>CAWFWK010000001.1:0-824937 GCA_963819425.1 uncultured Acidobacteriaceae bacterium
CCAGACCCGACTTGCTTTGTTGCGACCGAGCGGCACAATGAGGCGCTCGCCGCGCTCTACTACGGCATCGTTCGACACAAGGGAGTAGTGGTTGTCACGGGAGAAGTGGGAACGGGCAAAACACTTATGCTTCGCTGCCTGCTGCAGCTGTTCAAGTCGAGCAGCGAGACTCGTATCGTTCCTTTTCAACTGCCGCTTGTCGGGATATGGAGTTTCTACACTACATCGCCGCGGACTTCGGCCTGAAGGCGGATGCGCATTCAAGCAAGAGCTCGCTTCTGCTTGACCTGAGCAAATACGTAACCTCGCGAGGCCTTCAGGGACTCACGACGGTGCTGATCGTGGACGAGGCGCACAACCTTTCGATGGAGCTTCTTGAGGAGATTCGCCTGCTCTCTAACCTTGAGACGAACGATGACAAGCTTCTCCAGATCGTACTTGTGGGGCAGCCCGAACTCGATCTGAAACTGGATTCTTTTGAACTGCGGCCGTTGAAACAGAGGATCGCTTTGCGTGACGATTCTTCTCCGCTGGATGAGCAGGATACCGACAAATACATCATGGAGCGGCTGCTGATTGCCGGTAGCTCTTCCCGTAAAGAGCCGCTTTTCTCTTCGGAAGCCGTGAAGTCAATCCACAAGTACTCGCGGGGATTTCCGCGACTAATCAATACGATCTGCGAGAACTCACTGATAACGGGATACGCAAAACAGATGCAGACCATCACGCCCGATGTGATCGCGGGAGTCGCCAAGGATTTCCACCTGACATCCAACGGCTCGAAGCTGGCAAAGAGGGGCAGGGAGCTGATCTCGATCTGGAACGAGCCAAAAACTTCTTTCTGGATCTTTACTCATCTATGCAAAGACCCAATGGATCCGATTCGAAGTTGAATGCACCTATTACGGTCAAAGCGGGGGAAAATGAGTCAGATATTTGATGCTCTACAGCGTTCGGAAGCAGAGCGGAGCGGCAAAGATCCAGCCGCAACTGCCCGCGCCGTCGAACTGCTGCAACGCGCAGAAAACTTCGCTGCGGCCAGCCGCATCGCCAGCGACTCGCCAGATTCCTGGAACACAGCCATGGCTCCGGAGAGCGGGGTGGCTATCGCGGAATCGGTGCCAGAGATGGCGATCCCGGCCGTCCGGGACACCGCTAGTGCGGTGCTGCCCGTTGAGGATCCGCGTACAGATGGTCCCATGCAGTGCGAGGTGCTGAATATCTCGGTATCTCCCGAGAGCCACCTGGTGTCCTTGCCAGACAGCGAGAGCCCGGCGAGTGAGGCATTTCATCTCCTGGGCGTCCGTTTGCGTCACCTGCGTCGCCAGCGTCCTCTCAAGAAGGTTCTCGTTACGAGCACAATTCCACAAGAAGGCAAGAGTGTGGTGGCGGCGAACCTTGCGTGCACCTTGGCACTGCGCACACAGCAGAAGGTTCTACTCCTGGAAGGCGATGTTCGACGGCCTACACAGTCAAAGATTTTCGGACTCACACATAAACCGGGCATTTGCGAATGGCTTAGCGGCGAGAAATCGCTCATCAAGAGCATGTATCGGCTCGAGCGGCCGGGAATCTGGATTTTTCCAGCTGGATCTGGATCAGGGAACTCATTGGAATTGCTGCAATCGGGCGGTGCCACGCCGATGATGGAGCAGCTGATGAGCTGGTTTGACTGGGTAGTCATCGATTCTCCCCCGATTCTTCCACTGGCCGACACCAGCGTGTGGACCAACATGGCCGACGGAATTCTGCTTGTGACACGCCAAGGAACTACTCATAAGCGGCAGTTGAAGCGCGGATTGGAAGCTCTGGGTACACAAAAGTTGATTGGGGCGGTTTTGAACAGTGCCAAAGGGGCGGCGCACTCCGATTATTACTATCGCCCGACAAATCGGTTACCAAACGAGGATGCGGAAGACTGATTCTCCTCTGTATTCTTGCTGAGATTGGATATTCTCGCGATCAAGGGCTGAGATTTTTACACGAACTTTCAACTTTCCCCGCTCTCCCACCGTTCAAACTAAGCGGAATCAGGGTATCGGCGGCTTGCAAAACGTAGGAGCAACGGACCATGTGCCTTGGGAGGAAGCTGTGAATACGGGACGGCAAGGTCGGACAATAAATTTCATTGACCCTCTGAATGAGCCAACGCCCGAACGCAGGGTGCTTGACGAGGAAAGCTTCAGACGAGTGATTGCCATCGAGCGCAAACGCACCGAGCGTTCGAAAGCGCCGTTTGTTCTCATGCTTCTCGAGGTTACAAATCAGAGCCCAGAGAAGGCGGCCTCCGCGCTGGAATCTGTAATGTCGGTTTTGCTGGCAACCAGCCGCGACACTGACCTGGTGGGTTGGTATAAGTCGAAGACTACGATTGGTGCATTATTTACGGGATTGGTGGCGGGCGATAAGAGTTCGATCCTGATGACAATCCTGAGCCGGGCGACTAACACGCTTCGCGACGAGTTAAGTTTCGAGCAATTTAACCTCATTAATATTTCTCTGCACTACTATCCCGACGACTGGGAAGAGAACGGGCCTGGGCGCCCGAGCAATCCCGCGCTTTATCCAGATCTTTCAACACAAGCCAACGGAAAGAAACCGCTGCTCATTCTGAAACGCGCTCTCGACATCATGGGAGGTTTGATTCTCACGCTCCTCTGTCTGCCGTTCTGCGTGCTGATTGCCATCGTGATTAAGGCCACTTCAAAGGGGCCGGTTTTGTTTCGCCAGATGCGCGTGGGGCAGCACGGAAGGCAATTCGTATTCCTCAAATTCCGTTCGATGTACGTAGATAACGATCACAGTATTCATCGCGAATATGTGACGAAGCTGATCAACAAGGAAACATCGGACGGCGCAACGCGGAAGCAGGGCACCGTCTACAAACTCACGGGTGACAAACGGATCACGCCTATCGGACGCTTCCTTCGCAAGACGAGCCTCGACGAATTGCCGCAGTTCCTCAATGTTCTTCGCGGCGAGATGTCACTCGTTGGACCGCGGCCTCCAATTCCTTATGAGCTAGCTGCATACCAGACATGGCACCGCCGCAGACTGCTCGAAGTTAAGCCGGGAATTACCGGCTTGTGGCAGGTTACTGGTAGAAGTACCGTCGATTTCGACGCAATGGTGCGACTGGACCTGAAGTATGCGACTTCCTGGAGTCCGTGGCTCGATATCAAAATTCTCCTCCGTACACCTCTCGCTGTGATCCGCGGATCCGGCGCCTACTGAGGACGTTTTCCCGCACACAATTCAACTTGATCTAACCCGGCCGGATATTCATATGGCCGGGTCAGGATTCCTGCGTAAGTCTTCCCCCAACCAATCGGCTGCTTTGTAGAAAGTCGGTAATTCATGATTTTCGGTGTTATTGGTTACGGCTACTGGGGACCCAATATTGTGAGGAACCTTATGAGTCTCGAGGGTTCCGAAGTTTCGGCTATTGCAGAGATTAGCCCTCATGCGCGCCTGCGCGCGCAGAAGGCTCATCCCGGGGTAAAGGTGGTTGCAGATGCGACTGAAGTTATTTGCTCACCTGATATCGATGCAATTGCGGTTGTGTCTCCGGTGTGGACGCATTACGAACTGACGAAAGCTGCCCTCGAAAATGGCAAGCACGTTTTCGTCGAGAAGCCTTTCACCAGTACCTCAGCCCAGGGTGAGGAACTGATCAATCTGGCCGCCCAAAAGAATCTCAAGATCATGGTCGACCATACCTTCCTTTTCACGGGAGCAGTAAAGAAGATCAAGCAGCTCGTGGATGACGGAGCGCTTGGAAACTTGTATTACTACGATTCCACGCGCGTTAACCTCGGGCTGTTTCAGCACGATTGCAACGTGCTATGGGATCTGGCGCCACATGATCTTTCCATCATGGACTACCTTTTGAAGGGAGATCCGGAGGCGATTGTGGCAACGGGGCAGGGACACCTGAATGGCCATGAAGATGTTGCTTTCATGACGCTTTACTTCCCGGAAAAGGTCATTGCGCACATCAACGTGAACTGGTTGTCGCCCGTGAAGGTGAGGACGACGCTCATCGGCGGTGAGAAGCGGATGCTGGTATGGAATGATCTGGAAGCCGACGAAAAGCTCAAAGTGTACGACAAGGGCGTAAAGATCAGCAACAAAGAAGGCGTGTACGAATTGCTGGTCAGTTATCGGTCTGGAGACATGTGGTCTCCGCAATTGGAACAGGGCGAGGCGTTGCGACAGGAGCTGTCCTATTTTGTCGATTGCGTTTCAACAGGTAATGAGCCGTTTAATAATGGCTGCGCCGGCTTGCGCGTAGTGCGAATGCTTGAAACGGCGAGCGAGTCGTTGAACAAGAAGGGCGCCCTGGTCTATTTATGAGCACCTTTAACTGCATCGCAGACGACGTGAAGCTGGGCGAGAACGTGCGACTCTCAAAGTTCATCAATCTCTACGGTTGCGAGATTGGAGACGAGACGAAGATCGGTGCGTTTGTGGAGATTCAGAAGAACGCTCGGATCGGTCGCCGCTGCAAGATCTCCAGCCACACGTTTATCTGTGAAGGCGTCACGATTGAAGACAATGTCTTCATCGGCCACGGCGTCATGTTTACCAACGATATTTACCCGCGCGCTACGAGTCTTGCTGGTCAACTGCAGTCAGAAGCAGATTGGAAAGTAGAGAAGACAGTAGTGAAGCAGGGAGCTTCGATCGGAACAGGCGCTACGATTCTTCCAAAAACCTGTATCGGCGAGAACGCCATCGTTGGGGCGGGAAGCGTGGTCACCAAAGATGTCCCAGCGAACGCGGTCATAGCGGGCAATCCGGCAAGAGTGCTGCGCTACCTGAATCCCTCAGAGAAAGACAAGGCTCTCAACGCCGGAGTCTGAACTCGAAGTTTCGACTCAGTGGGCGAGCGCTAGATTCCAATCAGGTCGTTCTTGATTTCGATCCTCACACTTTCTGTAAAAATTTTGCCAGTATAGGTCAGGAGAAGCGATGAATACTGACGCAGCGATCCCATTTCTCGATCTGGTCACTCCCCACGTAGAGCTTGAGGAAGAACTCACAACTCTGTTCCGCAGTGTGTTGCAGACGGCGGGTTTCATCGGTGGTCCGATGGTGGAGAACTTCGAGAAAGCATTTGCGGAGTTTTGCGACACACGTCATGCAATCGCCGTGAACAGTGGCACTGATGCGCTGCGATTCGCGATTATCGCGAGCGGAGTGCAGGCCGGCGATGTCGTGTTGACTGTGCCGAATACATTTATTGCCACAACGGAAGCGATTTCACAGGCGCGTGCAATTCCGGAATTTGTGGACGTCGATGAGCACACGTACAACATGTCGGTTGTGATGCTGCAGCGGTACCTACAAAAGAAGTGCGTTCGCGACAAGTCTGGCCGACTCATCAGTCTTCGCAGCGGGCGTGCGGTTACGGCCATCGTTCCTGTGCACCTTTACGGACAAATGGCCGATATGGATCCGATTCTGGAACTTGCTGAGCAGTATGGACTGATCGTGATCGAGGATGCATGTCAGGCACACGGAGCCGAATACTTTTCCAAAAAATATAATCGCTGGATGAAGGCTGGCTCGATGGGATGCGCGGCGGCGTTCAGTTTCTACCCGGGCAAGAATCTCGGGGCCTGCGGGGAGGCGGGCGCCATCACCACAAATGATTCATCTATGGCAGAACAGATGAAGATGCTGCGGGATCATGGCCAGAGCAAGAAGTACTTCCACGACATCGAAGGCTATAACGGCCGACTCGACGCTCTTCAGGCGGGAATTTTGCACACCAAGCTAGGTCACCTGAAATCCTGGAATGAACTGCGGCGCGCGAAGGCCGCAGAATTTAACCGTTTGCTTGCGGATTGTGATGCTGTTGGTTTGCCGTTCGAGCCTTCCTGGTCACGCGGCGTCTATCATCTTTACGTGATTCGGGCCGGCGATCGCGAGGGATTGATGAAGCACCTAAAAGAGGCCGGAATTGGATCGGCTATTCACTACCCAGTCCCGCTTCATCTGCAGAAAGCGTACGTACTGCACAACTACAGCACCGGCGATTTTCCGGTGACGGAGAGTGCTGCGGCGGAGATCGTTTCTCTTCCGATGTATCCGCAGTTGACTACGGAACAGCAGGCTCGGGTGGGGGAAGCGATAGCGACTTTTACCGCGCGAATTTCTCACTGTGACCCAATCGACGAGACGCCGGTAGCCGCGGCAGGGCAAACTGCGTAAACGTCAAAACGTCGCTCGTGATTGGCACGTTTTCCTGTGCCACAAAAGTATGAGGCTTGCAGTCTATGAAGTTGTGTGACAAAGACGTTACGATTCAAGGACGAGTTGTCCGGGTGGCTCGCCTAGATGGTGAGAAGTACACTTTTCCTGATGACCCGGAAGAAGTTGTGAGAGATCTGCGGCGATGTGGAACTCGCGTGGATGTTTTCACCTTCCTCCAGAAGACTGCCCGAAGGACCTCAGCTGCGTATCCGTACCCATTTGAGATGGACAATTTGGCGGTGCTCCCTGTCTCCACTTTTGAGAATTGGTGGAACAATCAAATCCGTTCGTATCCGCGCAACAGGCCAGGCAGGCCGGTAAAAGGGGAGTTGTGATCCGCAGGGTTGCATTTGGCGAGGAGCTCCTTAGAGGCATTTGCGGAGATGTACAACGAAACTCCTATGCGCCAGGGCAAGCGCTTTCCGCACTATGGAATGACTATGGAACGTGCGCGAGAATACGCGGGAACTTTCCTGGATCGCAGTATTTATGTCGGGGCATTTGTGGGCGACGTAATGATCGGCTTCATAAAGCTGACCACGGACGAGAGCCGGTCACACAAGCCTGTCTTGTCCATATCCTATCGATGATTCAGCACAAAGAGAAAGCACCAACAAACGCTCTGATCGCTGAAGGAGTCCGCACATGCGCGGAGCTTGGAGTTCCCTATCTCGTTTACGAGAACTTCAACTATGGCAGGAAGGTTGGCGATAGCCTCACGCATTTTAAAGAGGTGAACGGCTTTCAACGCGTTGATTTGCCGCGCTATTACGTGCCAATAACCGAGATTGGCCGTATCGCCCTCCGCTTCGGATTGCACCGCCGTCTGATCGACAGGATTCCGGAGCCTGTGGCGGGCACCTTTCGTGACTTGCGCAAGGCTTGGTACGATCGCAGATACGGGGTGCCCACTGAGTCTTGAGAGATCAAACACGTAACCCAAAAGCGCCAAACAGTAGGCCTCAAAATGCTGACCACTGCAAGTCCAGCCAAGATTGAAAGAATAGCTGCGCTCGATTTTACGAAAGGAGCGCTGGTTCTTTTCATGGTTCTGTATCACTGGATTAATTACTTCATCGGTCCTCTGTGGCAACACTATCGGTATCTGCGATTTCTTACTCCGTCATTCATCTTTGTTACTGGTTTCATGATTTCCCACGTCTACCTCGCTAAGTACGATGCCTCAGACGTCCGGCTTTCGAAGAGGTTATTCACGCGGGGCCTCAAGCTGATGGGGGTGTTTCTCGTTTTAAACGCAGCTCGAGCCCTTATTGTGCCGGCATTGCACACAGGCGCCCTTGGAGGGAACCTGCTGGATCCGAGAAACATTTTCGCTATTTTTGTGTCGGGCAATTTTCCGATCGCCGGTGCGAAGCTGATCTCGTTCTCGATCCTGGTGCCAATCAGCTATTTACTCATGTTATCGGGAATACTGATGGTGCCGTTCAGATACTACCGTTACACGTTCCACGTCGCGTGCATTCTTCTGTTTCTCTCTATCGTGATGCTGGCATTGCTGGGCGCAGAATGCCAGAACCTTGAGCTCATCGCGATTGGAATGCTCGGCGTCCTGACTGGATTTGCACCGATGGCGAAGATCAACAAGATTCATTCGGCATCCCTATGCGGTTGGGTTTACGTATCTGTGTTACGTAATAGCGATAACGATCTGGAATGTTCCATTTTGGCTTCAGGTCATCGGAGTGCCGTTGAGTCTGACATCGATTTATTTGATTGCGCCCGACAATGCAAAGCCGGGAACAGCGGGCAATGTGGTTATCCTGCTCGGCAAGTATTCGTTGTTCGGATACATATCTCAAATTGCCATCCTTCAGATCCTCAGCGTATGTTTGCGATCATTCCATATTGGAGTTGTATTACAGTGCATTTCATTCGTGGCGGTGATCGTGTTGACGATCCTAAGCGTGGAGTTTGTAGACCGCGCCCGAGCGAGGGCAAAGAGCGTGGACCGAATGTACAAAATCGTATTCGCCTAAGTCGTCGGTCGTTGTAGTTCCGAAACGGCATGAATAGTTTCATTGAAATGAATTGGCACAGAGACAGTCTCGTAGATCGATCCGAGACGCAGCTTGAGGATCGAGACAGATGCTAGCTAGCAGGGCAGTTGAGAGAGAGCAGAGCAAAGTGGCTCCCGCCGGATCTACTTTCGCGTACCGCGCAGATATTGACGGTCTTAGAGCGGTGGCGGTTCTGAGCGTGCTTGCATATCACGCTGGCCTCGCGAAAATCTCCGGTGGATTTGTAGGAGTTGATGTTTTCTTTGTCATCTCGGGGTACCTGATCAGCTCGATTGTCTTTTCTGAGATTACGCAATCGCGGTTTTCCGTTATTCGGTTCTACGAGCGCCGCATTCGACGCATTTTTCCTGCTCTATTCGCAATGCTGGGGGTCTCGAGCGTTTTTGCGATGATTTACCTGCTGCCGGGCGAGCTGGTGAACTACAGCAAGTCCATGCTGGCGGCGACGATGTCGGTGTCAAATTTCTATTTTTGGAAACACTCGGGCTACTTTGATTTTCCGCTTTCTCAGCCGCTGTTGCACACCTGGTCCCTTGCGGTTGAAGAGCAGTTCTATATTTGTTTTCCGATCTTTCTGGTACTGGTTCGCAGATTCGCTCCGCGCCAGCTTTCTGCATCTGTCGTAGTTCTGTTTGCCGTCTCGCTACTTGCCAGTGCCTTCGTCGTGACCCAGCACGAGCAGACCGCCTTTTACATGCTTTATACGAGAGCCTGGGAACTCCTGCTGGGAACAATTCTGTCGCTCGGATTGCTTCCGCGACTGAAATCAATATGGCTGCGTAACTTCGCCACAATCGCGGGGGTTGGATTGATTGGGTATTCGGTCCTGACTTACACGCAGAACACCATATTCCCGGGATTTAGCGCGCTTGCCCCATGTGTTGGTTCGGCTCTTATCATTTGGGCTGGGGAGGCTGGGTCGTCGCTGGTGGGCGCGATATTGTCGTGGCGCCCGTTTGTCTTTGTCGGACTGATTTCATACTCGCTCTACCTGTGGCACTGGCCAATCATTGTTCTGCAGAATATGGGAATGCTCTTCGGGGTAGCTGTCTTACCGTCACTTCCTCATTTTGCGTTTCTTACTGCGCATCGATTTGACATGCTGGTCGTTCTTATTCTCTCGCTTATTCTGGCAATTCTCTCCTGGCGATTTGTAGAGCGCCCTTTCCGAAGCGGGGCACTACGACTGAGTGGGCGGCCGCTTTTCGCCCTCGCGGGTGCGTCGATGTTGGTTCTGGTCAGCCTGTCTTCGCTTACTCTGTACGCTAGGGGATTCAGAAATCGCTTTCCTTCGGATGCTGTACAAATTGCTTCCAGCATCGACAGCGCGGCCGACTTCAAGTCAATGCGGGTTGGAGTTTGCTTTATCACAACCGATTACCATTTCGAGAACTACAACTTGAATGTCTGCCTGCGCGAAGATAGCAGCAAGAGAAACTATCTATTGCTCGGAGATAGCCACTCTGCGATGCTGTGGCCAGCGCTGGCATCGACGCTTGAGGATGCGAATGTCATGCAGGCGAGTACCGCTGCCTGCGAGCCGACCTTCCCGCCTTCCGGAAGCCCAGATTGCCGGAAGATGATGAATTTTATCTTCAACACCTACTTGCCGGCGCATAAGGTTCAAGGAATATTTGTGGTCGGCAGATGGGAAGCAAAGAATCTCGGTCCGCTCTCCTCGTTGATCAACTGGGCGAAGGAGCACCAGGTCCCCGTCACGGTGTTCGGCCCAGTGCCGGAATACGATGGTCCGCTGACCAGGCTTCTTGCTTACTCGATTGCGTGGAATAACCCCACCTTGCCGAGTAAGCATCTTGTTGCGACTCCGAAATCGCTTGACCTGGAAATGCAGGACCTCGCCAAAAACAAATGGCATGTGCCTTATATTTCGTTGTATCAAGAGATTTGTGGCGCGCAGGGTTGTTTGGAATATGCCGATGCGGCAAACAGGATGCCGATGATGGAGGATACAAACCACCTGAGTGCGCTTGGTGCGACCTTCGTTGTCAGGCGCCTGGTTGAGAAAGGTCAGCTACCCTGAATGAAGAGCTCGGCGGGTGTTGACCTTGTCAGACTCGAGGACGAGCAGCGTCTAGGGAAAAGATCATGAGTACCTATCTAGCGTTCATAATTTGCGTTCTCGGAATTGCAGGGCTTGCGTATCTGAATCGAGACTCGTCGATGCGCAATTCGAAAGCCCTGTGGCTGCCTGTCATCTGGCTTTGCATAGCTGGATCAAGAGCGGTTTCCGAGTGGCTTGGGGTGGCGAGTGGAGCACCTCGAGCAGGTTGGCCTCGACACTCGATGGAAGTCCATTGGACGCAGCGATCTACGGCGCGCTGATGTTAACTGGAATAGTTGTGTTGTTCCACCGAAGGGACAGAACAATTGCTGTACTCAAATCGAGCGGACCGGTCCTCATCTACTTTGCATACTGTTTGATCAGCGTTGCATGGTCGCAGATCCATGAGTCCGCCTTCAAGCGCTGGATCAAGGATGTGGGCGACCTGGCGATGGTGCTGGTAATTGTGACGGATGCTCATCCGCTTACTGCGCTCCGGCGACTCTACTTCAGGGTGGGGGTTGTTCTGCTTCCTTTTTCCATCTTTCTCATCCGGTATACCGACTTGGGACGCGCATTCGAGCCTAAAGGTGCTCCGATGAACACTGGAGTAACGACGAACAAGAATACGCTCGGTCTCATCGTTTTTCTTCTCGTCATTGGATTGTTTTGGCAATTGCGCGCACTGCTTAAGGATAAAAAGGCTCCTCATCGTAAACGTCGCCTTGTGGCCCAAGTTACGCTGTTCTTATTCGGTATCGCATTGCTGCAAATGGCACATTGCGCGACTGCGGTGGCCTGTTTTGCTATCGGAGGCGGACTGATTCTTGCAACCAGCCTGCGCGCGATCAGAACTCAACCGCGCAGGGTGAATGCGCTCTGTCTTGGGATTGTTTTTGTAGCGGCGGTGTTAGTGCTATCGGGGGGCGCGAAACTCGTCACAAGTGCGCTCGGCAGGCACTCGAATCTCACCGGGCGCACAGACATCTGGCGAGGCGTGATTGAATCGTCAGGAAATCCATTGATAGGTGCCGGCTTTGAGAGCTTCTGGAACACGAACTCAAGCCTTGTAGCCCAGAATCTGCCGGAAATCTATGACGTCGACAATTTGAATTCGTCGCACAATGGCTATCTTGAGGTTTACGTAAATCTTGGCTTGATCGGGGTCTTCCTGATCGCATCCATCATCATTTTTGGATATCGTCGCGCGTGCAAAGCGTTTCAGCGCGATCAAGAGATCGGTGCCTTGATTCTTGCCTACATAGCAACGTGCACCCTCTACAGCATTACCGAGGCTGGTTTCAGGGTATTAACTCCCTCCTGGATTTTTCTGCTACTTGCTGTAGTCAGTGGAAGCGGCGTAACGGCCGGTATCATCAAGGGCAAAGGTCGCAATGTTCTGGCTTCGAGCATCGGACGGCGACGGGGAGGTCTCGAGGCGGAGGCGAACGCCATTTACGCAGCGAGATATAGATCTGAATTTGAGATCCCTTAAGCAAACGAACTTCGTTGAAGCTTTCCTTCGGATTGTCGATACGGAGGTGTCTGGATCGATTACCAGAGTTGGGCAAATTAAGAAGATGATCAGTGGTGGGCTTTGGCACGACTGGGCCCGAATCGGCGAGAGGGCGAAACGATTCAAAGATTCGAAAATCGAACCTACCGTGTTACAAAGTTTGTCAACAAACGATGCAACCCAACTTTGCCGAAGAGATAATCATTGAAACCCTTTCAGAGCAATGGCATGTTCCGACCGATAGCGTCGGGCGAAAAACTTCACAGGAGTGCGGTTCGCGGCGCCGCGGCATCTATTACAGGTCAATCGGCGATGTTCGTACTGCAGTTAGGCTCAGTGGTTACGCTGGCACGGTTGCTGACGCCGGCTGATTTCGGGGTGGTAACGATGGTTACTACTTTTAGCCTCCTGTTTCTGAGCTTCGGTCTGAATGGATTCACCGAATTGATCATTCAACGGGAAGAGCTGTCCGAGTCTTTAGCGAGCAATCTTTTTTGGATCAACCTGGCCATCGGCACATTTCTTACTCTTGTCTTTGCCAGCGCCGGTCCGTTGTTGGCGCTCTTTTATCACAACTCTGCTGTTGTTCGAGTCGCCGAGTGCATGTCGCTGACCATTGTCTTGAGTTCTCTGGGCTATATTCATCTGGCTCTATTGCAGCGAGCCATGCACTTCAGGACCACGGCAATCATCAATTTTGTTGCCGTTGCGGTCCTTGTAATCGTTTCTATTGGTCTGGCATTATCGGGCTGGCGCTACTGGTCGCTGGTTTGGGGCATTGTCGCGCAATCCGCGGCTACGGCAGTGGGTGCGTGGTTAATGTGCCGATGGACGCCGAGCTGGCCCAAAAGAGTTACGGGTACGGGCTCCGGGTTGAAGTTCGCGATGAGCGTGTATTCGCACTTCGCGTTCAACTACTTTACTCGGAACACCGATAACCTTCTCGTTGGCTGGCGATACGGGGCGCAGGTACTCGGTTTCTACAAGAAGGCCTACGACCTGTTCGTCCTTGCAGCGACGCAGTTACTGTCTCCAATTACTGCTGTAGCCGTGGGTACGCTCAGCCGTGTCAGTTCTGATCGTGAACAATTTCAACGCTACTTTCTCCGGGCGATATCTGTGCTGGCGCTTGTTGGGATGGGGGTTGGGGCAGATTTTGTACTAATTGGGAAGGATTTCATTCGTGTTCTTCTAGGGCCAGGGTGGGAGGAGGCAGGGCGAATTTTCACCCTATTCGGCCCCGGAATCGGGGTCATGTTGCTGTATAACACCCACGGTTGGATTCATCTTTCGATCGGCCGGCCCGAAAGGTGGCTTCGCTGGGGTCTGATTGAGTTTTTGTGCACTGCGAGTCTGTTCCTGCTGAGCCTGCACTGGGGACCGTCTGGAGTGGCTCTGGCCTGGACGATTTCATACTTTCTCTTGATGTTTCCGAGTTTCTGGTACGCGGGCAAACCGATCGGGCTCGGCATTGGTCCGGTATTTGCGGTCATTTGGAGATTCTTCGCGGCGTCGGCTGTAGCTGCTCTTGCAACTTTCCTGTTGATGAGAGCCACGCCTCAGCCTGATTCGGCAGTCGGTGTCTGGGATGCCTTCGAGCGCATGGCGTCAGTTTCAGCGGTCTTTTTTGGATTGTATTTCTGCGGTATAGTTGCACTCCATCGTGGGATGAAGCCAGTCAACGAAACTGTCTCCCTCCTTCGCCATCTTCTCCCTGTGCCCCCACGGTTGGCCGAACTTGACCCGACACACATCGAAATGTGAATGACGCTGTTGACGCTGCCTGGAGCAAATTGGCGAATTTAGGCAGAATTGGATGCAGAATTGGATGCTCTGCCTGCTCGACTCGTGCATGTTGATCAACGCGAGGGGTAGCGACGGCGCGATTTGGAAGCCCTTTGAACAGGTTGCTATTTTTCAAGCGGACGGTGGGCCGAACAAGCATGGAGAAGAACGATGTATAGGACTGGACGGTATGGCTCTCTACTGAATCGACTCAGGTCGTCCCCGATTCGACGCATTTACTGGGCTCTTGCAAATAGGGAATCGCTCGTTTCGAGCCGGCGAGAGGAGGAATTCTATCGAAAACTTCTCGTAGGCCTGCGGCGCAATGACTTAGTGATCGACGTAGGTTCAAACACGGGAGCAAAGGCGGATGTGTTTTTGCGGCTCGGAGCGCGCGTCGTGGCTTGTGAACCCGACGACGCGAATCAGGCAGTTTTGCGAGATCGATTTCTGCGGTATCGGCTCAAACCCCGTCCGGTTACTGTCGTCGGCAAAGCGATAAGTGACAGAGTCGGAATTGAGAAAATGTGGATCGATGGTCCGGGCTCTGCGGTGAACACTATCAGCCGAAAATGGGCCGATCATCTGAAAGCAAACAGTGGGAACTTTCAATATGAACATTTCGGGTTGGATTTTTCCCGCAGCAAAGCCGTCGAGACCACCACGCTTGAAGATCTAGTCTGCCAGTACGGCGAACCTTTTTTCGTAAAGATCGATGTTGAGGGCCATGAGCTAAGCGTCATCCGTGGCATGCGACGCCCTGTTCCGTTTCTGTCGTTCGAGGTCAACCTGGGTCCCTTCAGAAAGGAGGGTATTGAGTGCGTCGAAGTGTTGAATAAGTTGAAGCCGGACGGGGATTTCAACTATACACCTGATTGTTGCTCTGGCCTCGTGCTGAAAGAATGGCTAAAATTTAGGGAGTTTTGTGGAGTTGTTGAGTCGAGTGCCGATGAGACCATTGAAGTATTTTGGAGGAGCAACTGCAGTGAAGTTCGCTCTGAAATCTAGGGGTAAAGGGCTCGTAGCTGACGAGGAGAATGCATGAGCAGGTTACGCATTTTGCTTTTAGCGCCGGACGTAAATCCGGAAGCTATCAGCATGCCGTATGTCACATATTCCCATGCGGCGGCGCTTGCCCAACTTCACGACGTGTCCCTCGTTACAGGAGCGCCGAGCTTGGACTCCGTGCGCCGTGCCAACGCTCCCTTCCGCAGTATTGAAGTCGTCAAAATGCCATTCCTCGAGCGCCTGCATAGCTGGAGTATGCGGAGGATCTTCAAGTACAACTACGATACGCAGGTGCTGACTGCTTTTGGTTATCCTTTTTCTCTTGCGTTTGAGTGGCATGCCTGGCGGCAATTGCGAGATCGGATCTTTGCAGGCGAATTCGATGTCGTCCTTCGTGTGATGCCGATGACCCCGTCGTTGCCGAGCCCTTTTGCTTTCTTTCTCCGGAAGGGACCGATTCCTTTCGTTATCGGTCCATTGAATGGTGGCCTGCCCTGGCCTCCAGGATTCAGCCAACTCGAGAATCAGAAGGAATGGATCTCGAGCCTTCGAAATCTGTATCGGTATCTTCCATTCGCTCGTTCTACCTACCGTCACGCAGCGGCGATCATTGCCGCTTCATCCCAGACGTATGCTGAGTTTGTCGAATACTCCGAGAAGCTGTTTTTTGTTCCAGAACCAGGGATCGCTGATTCGCTGTGTTCTGCCGACTCACGCAACGATGCGGAAGGTCGTAAGCTCGAGTTAATTTTTGTCGGCGGGTTGGTCCCACGAAAGGCCTGCGATCTTGCCTTGCGCGCGGCCGCGCCGATTTTGCGAGAAGGTTTGGCACGATTTACCGTGATTGGCGATGGCCCTGAGAAGGAACGACTTGGAGCGCTTGTGACGTCGCTGAGGATCGAAAAGTCTGTTGTGTTTTGCGGATGGCTTAACCATTCGGAAGCCCTTGCGCAATTGAGATCCGCAGACGTCTTTGTGTTTCCATCTGTTCGCGACAACGGTGCAGGAGTGGTTTTTGAGGCCCTTGCCTCTGGCGCCGTGCCTGTCGTCGCGGACTTCGGCGGGCCGGGGGACATTGTTAATGCGGAAGTCGGTTACAAGGTGGCGCTCACGAATGAAAGCGACATGGTCGCGCAGATGGAGATGATTACTAAGCCAACTCGTGCACGATCGACTGCTTGTTCGGCGGTTAAGACAGCAGGGCATGATCTACGCGAGGGAACATCTTACTTGGGAAGCGAAGGCCAAGGCCACCACGCGAGTCCTTCATTGGGTGTTGCGAAAAGCACCGAAACCTGATTTTCTGCCGCCAAAAATGTTGCATCTCGAGTATCTGAGCTGATCTCGGTCCGGCAGTCGAACATCCAGGCGGCAATCTTTTTACCAGAGGCTACTTCGGATCAGTCGCGTCTGTTGACGCGTGACTTCTTTGCGTAATGAAGGGGAGAAACCTATTGTGAAACCTCTGGTATCAATCCTCATTCCTGCTTACAATGCGGAGCCTTGGATAGCCGACGCACTTCGGTCAGCGCTTGCCCAGAGCTGGGAACATAAAGAAGTTATCGTTGTCGACGACGGCTCCACCGACCGCACCCTGGAGATTGCGCGGCAGTTTGAATCGGACAAGCTTCGCGTTGTAGCAAATGACCATCTAGGCGCTGCCGCGACCCGAAACAAGGCGCTCTCATTGAGTAAGGGGGAGTATATCCAGTATCTGGACGCGGACGATATGCTTGCACCAGACAAGATTGCCAGGCAGATGGAGGCAGCGGAGCAATGCCCGAGCAAGCGGGTGCTGCTGTCGGGCAGTTGGGGAAAATTTGTCTATCGCTACTATCGAACGAACTTCATTCCGACCGCGTTGTGGCACGATCTGGCTCCCATCGAGTGGCTGATTCGCAAGATGCAATTCAACCTCTATATGCAGACGGCCACTTGGCTTGTCAGTCGCGAACTGGCGGAAGCCGCTGGTCCCTGGGATACCAGATTATTGGGAGATGACGACGGGGAATACTTCTGTCGCGTTCTGCTAGCGAGCGATGGAATTCGATTTGTTCCGGAGGCCAAAGTCTGCTACCGCGAGGCAGGCGCGAGCAGGTTGAGTTATATCGGTCAATCTGACAAAAAGATGGTCGCTCAGTGGCTCTCGATGGTGCTGCACATTCGTTATATTCGTTCGCTCGAAGACAGCCCAAGAGTGCGAGAAGCTTGCATAGCGTATCTTCACTCCTGGGTTCCGTTCTTTTATCCCAACAGGCCCGACCTTGTGAAACAGGCCGAGGAGATGGCCGAGAGCCTGGGAGGGAGGCTGCAGCTTCCGTCGCTTTCCTGGAAGGCATCTCTATTCTCAGCCGTTTTTGGTTGGAGGCAAACGAAGCGAGCTCATGACCTGATCGTGCGCACGCGATGGTCTTTGATCCGATGCTGGGACAGGGTGCTCTTCGAAGTAGAGGGCAGAAAGATAAAGGAGAGCTTCTGAAATGAATGCAACCATCCGAAGGATCTTAACGGCGAATAGCTTCTCGCGACGTCTATACTGCGCGGCGCGGCAGGCATACCATACCCGCCGTGTAACGAGATGTGCGGGAAGATATTTCCTGAATGTTGACGAATTCAAAAGCGCGCTCGGCGCGCAAGGGGTGACCGCACCGCTTGATCTTCGCACTGTTGACGGACTTACGATCACAATCAGGCAGAACTACGGCGATGCGATGACGGTGGCTGAAATCTTTCTGGGAAATTGCTATGGCCGCGATCTGCATTTGCCCCCCGATCCTGTCGTTGTCGATATCGGGGGTTTTATCGGGGATTTTTCCTTATACGCTGTAAAGCGCCTCAACGCGCGCAAAGTGGTTGTTTGCGAGCCTTCTCCGCGGAATTGGTCATTGCTCCTCAAGAACATCGCCAACAATGGCTATGAAGGACGCATCGAGCCGGAGAACAAGGCGGTTACAGCGGATGGTGGAAGCGTGAAAATGAACATAGACGCTTCCGACGAAAACCAGTGCATGGTCTCGGCATACGACACTACTGGGCAACCGTTGAGCGTCGTTTCCGGAATCTCGCTGAGCCAACTCCTGAAGAATCACGGAATCGACAACGTGGATCTACTGAAGATGGACATCGAGGGCGGGGAATACGCAATTCTGGAAAGTACGCCTAGCGAAATCCTCAGCCGTATCCGGAATATTGTGTTTGAGTATCACGATATTGAAGGTGGCTGGGCAAAGCTGGAGAGTGTGAAACAGCGCCTTCAGCGCGAGGGCTATGAGTTGTACGACAGCCGGGGGCTTGTTTGGGCTTCGCGGCAGTGAGTTCGCTGTAACCGAAAATGACGGTTGCAGTCCTTGTCTTCAGTGATCATCAAAAAAGTTCTGCTGCCCAGCAGAAACCGGGCAGCAGAGGGTGACGTTCAGAATTGATACCTGCCAACTACATCCACTAGTAAGCAGTGGATACGAGATTCGTTGGGGCCGGAGGAGTCGCGGTCTGCGTTGAATTTCCGCTCACGAGTGGATGCGGATAGACATACGGCTGGTAGATCGGAGTCCAAGTGTTGCTGGATGTGCAGACGTACAGTTCACCGTTTCCGCCGTTGGCGTCCGTTGCGAAGTAGGCCACACCATAGGATCCAGTTGGGCTGTTAAAGTGAGTGCCTCCAGGTCCGGCTTTGCAACTTGAAGGACGATTTGCCAGTGGGCCGTAGCCGGTTCCGGCTGCGCCCGTGAATCCGCCAGAGCAACTCGAATTTGTTTGGTTGCAATCGTAGTAGTAGTCTTGGTTATTCACTGAAGACACATCACTGATTAGCACCTCAGAGGAATAGTTGGGCCCCCCGAGCGTATTCATGAACAGATAAATTGGTTCGAGATATTGTTGTGGCCAGGAGGCTGTTCCCGTGACGGAATTGAGCCTATTTGGAAAATCCTTACCATTCAAAGCCTGTGTGGTTTGACCGCGGCCCAGACCATCAAGGCAGGGATAGCCCGTCCCTTGGTCCATGTTGCCGTCCCAGGGGGATCCCACGCCGTTTCCAAAAGGAGAGGTGCCGCAATATCCCCAACCGCTCGGTACAGCTGTCTCGTTGTTGGTTTGGCAGTTTCTGTCCGTGCAGGCGTGAAAGAAGCGATAGTACCCAGAGACCATCGTATTGCCCCAAACCAGAGCCGAACCATCTTTGGAACCCATTGGAGCATCAAGCCCAGCGGAGCCAACAATGTAGTTGTGATAGGCCTCGTACATGCGACATCCACGAGCCGGTCCTGCGGTCGATTTCGTCGCATGAGTTTGGATCGCTACAGTTGCATTTACAAAAGTATTGTAGCGAGCAACAAATGCTCCACCCTCACCGCAGTCGTTGATGACTCCGCCTGTCATGTAATTGTTTTCGATATAGAAAGAGGTAGGCGAGCCCCACGCGGTGGGATGGGCCCAGGTGCCATCCGCGTTTCCGATGTTGTCATCAATTGCCCCATCGATAGCGAAAGTGAACGGATAAGCCGTGGTTGTTTGGTCGATGCGGTTGTGGTCGGCAACGCCAGCGATTGGGGCAAACGTCCTGAACCAGACTGGCTGGTTAGCGGGCGAATATGTGGCGTCATTAAAGTGGTTGTGATCTATGCGGAAGTTCTGAGTGGATCCGCCCAAAATCTCCACGAAGCCGTTGTACTTAGGGTAGGCACCTCCGACGTTTCCGCCCGCGAGCGTTAAACCGGTAATGCGGAAAGAGGTGCTCGACCCTCCGGTGTTAAAGAGCATCAGTGCAGTGTTGGACTGATAGGCATCCTGAATTACAGTGCCATCCGTTGCGGTGCAGGAGTAACTTGCGGTTCCTGCAGTGCCCGTGCAGTTCACTGCGGTTTGCCCTTGGATGGTCAGATTCTTAACGGCGCTTGGAATCGAATATTGAAACCCGGTATTCCAACTTGCAGTTCCACCCGGGATGTTGACGACTACAGTCGAATTTGTGTTTCCGCTGGATGGAAGCGCAGCGAGAACGTCGGATTCGCTGGGACTAGCGGCGTTACAGGTTGAACTCATGCAGCTTTGGGAAAATGCCGGAATATTGAGACCGAACATAAGCGATAATGAAAATGATTGCGAATTGTTTCTTCATGGGTGATACAACTCCTTTATTAGCACGAAAGTGCTTCACAACAACACATCCGGGGGATTGCGAATCCAACCGAAATGCGATTAAAAATACCGGGTACGTTTGTTTTGAGAATAGTACTCAAGGGACAAAAGCGGTACACCAGTCGGATTTTGGGAGGTTACTACGGTTACTGCAGTCACCGAAGGGAAGAGTACTGGAGGGCCACCAAAAGGTAGGGGTGATAAATGCCGCAAGCTACTAAAAATCAATGATTTACTCCAATATTCAATACCAAGGCAGTAATCTAAGGTAAGTGCAGAGCGGGAAGAAAAATCGTGCTTCCCATCCAGGCCACACCTGAAAGTAATCAGGCAAATGGCCAAAATCCCGGTGTTCTAGGTTTAGCGAGGATCGTAATGTCCCAGGAATTATCTTGAGGATAACACAGCCCCCACGCTCAACAAGGCGCGCAATGTTGAATTTCATGGTTCACGCTCGCCGTGTTTTCCACATAAATATTGATGAAAAGTTCAGAGGAATTTTTTGGCATGAGCAGTCGGATTTCGCCGCTCAAAATCGCTTTGTTTACGGGCGGGATTGACCCGCATTACGCCTGTGGACTTAGTCGATCTCTCGCATCCCTGGGAATTGCTGTGGATGTGATTTGCAACTCCGAGATGGAGACGACCCGAAATGGAGGAGTCTCCTAACCTGAGGCTTCTCACGCTGTACGCGACGCCGCAACAGGGTCAGAGCAAGATTGGGAAACTGCTGGCGATTATCGCGGTGTACGCGCGACTCATCTACTATGCTGTAGGTTCATCTGCCCCGATTTTCCACATTCTATGGAACTACAAATTCACGTTATTCGATAGAACACTTCTTCTGATTTTTTACAGACTGCTGGGCAAACAACTGGTCTTCACCGCCCACAATGTAAATGCGGGCGCGAGGGATGGGGCCGACACCTTTTTAAACCGATCATCGTTGCGCATTCAATATCGGCTTATGGATCAAATCTTCGTCCATACTCAAAAGATGAAGGACGAGTTGATCCAGGCCTTCGGCATCCTCGAGGAACAGATCGCGATCATTCCTTTCGGGACGTACGACATGGTGCCGCAATCTTCCATTGACTTCTGCGGAGGCAAAGCAACGTTTGGGGCTGCGCAAGTCCGATCGGACGATTCTTTTCTTCGGACGGATCACGCCGTACAAGGGGATCGATCTGCTGGCGGACGCATTTGCGCGAATTGCACTGCAGGATCAGAGATACCGCCTGGTGATCGCCGGTGAGGCGATGAAAGAGGCGGAACAGCAATGGCAGCGAGTGCGAACGGGGCATTGCTGCAGAGTGCCATGCGGGAGCAGGTCATTCAGCACGTGCGGTATATCGGTGACAGACGAAATTGAGCTGTATTTCAAAGGCGCCGATGTGCTGGTTTTGCCGTATACGCAGATTTTTCAAAGTGGAGTGCTCTTCATGGCCTACAGTTTCGGCCTGCCGGTCATAGCTACGGACGTCGGCTCGTTTGGGAGCGACATCATTGAAGGGAAGACTGGATTTGTTTGTCGTCCAGGTGATCCTGCGGACCTTGCGAGAGTAATTGAAAAATATTTTGCAAGCGAGCTGTATGAGACATCGACGAGCAGAGGGGCAGGATTAAGGACTTTGTCCAGGCGAGCCATTCCTGGGAGATCGCAGCTGAAAAGACGGGCAATGTGTACGCGCAGCTTTCGAGGTACAAGGAGTTACAGTACAGCGCATAACTTTTATTAAGCAGGGCACTGGCAATAGCTGCCCTGCGTACACTCCTCAATCGAGTCATACTTCCAAAACAGAAACTGCGCTTCACGTTCCAAAGCTCAAGGAGATCTGCATTTGCCCGGTTTAGTCGGAATTATTACCAAGCGGCCGAAAGCTTGGGCAGAAGGTGAGGTGTGCAGCATGCTGAAAAGCATGCGCCACGAATCGTTCTACACTTCAGGCGTCTGGAGCGAGCCCTCTCTCGGGGTGTACGTGGGCTGGGTGGCACGACATGGCTCCTTCGCCGCAGAGATGCCGGTGCAGAATGAGCGCCGAGATGTCACTCTTGTTTTTTCAGGAGAGGAATTTCCAGAGGACGGCACTGTTGAGGCTCTTCGGGCGAAGGGACATGACGTTGCGACAGAGGGACCTTCTTACCTGGTCCATCGCTATGAAGAAGAGCCGGACTTTCCGAAGCAGTTGAATGGCAGATTCCACGGACTCGTCGCCGACAAATCCAGCGGCAACGCGATTCTGTTCAATGATCGTTACGGATTGCAGCGCCTTTATTATCACGAGTCGGACGATGCCTTCTATTTTGCGGGCGAGGCTAAGGCAATTCTCAAGGTCTGTCCTCAACTGCGCACTACGGATCCGCGGAGTGTTGGAGAGTTCATCGTATGCGGATGCGTTCTGGAGAATCGGACTCTGTTCCCCGGAATCAGTGTTTTGCCGCCCGGCTCTTTATTGTCGTTTCGAAACGGCGCGCTGGAAAAGAAAGGGCAGTATTTCCATCCCTCCGAATGGGAAGAGCAGGAGCCTCTTGGTGCCGAGGAGTATTTCGATAGTCTGCGCGACGCGTTCACTCAGAACCTGCCTCGATATTTCAAAGGACCGGAGAAGGTTGGCGTGTCGCTCACGGGCGGCATGGACACGCGAATCATCATGGCGTGGCACAAGGCCGCGCCGGGCACTCTGCCGTGCTACACGTTCGGGAGCATGTATCGCGATAATGAAGATGTGAAGCTTGCGCGCAAGGTTGCGAAACTTTGCAATCAGCCTCACGAGGTGATAACAACCGGTGAGGAGTTTCTTTCGCGTTTCGCTCACTATGCGGAACGCACGGTGTATCTTACAGATGCATGCGTCGATCTTGGCCGGTCTCCGGACCTGTATGTAAATGAGAAAGCCCGGGAGATAGCTCCGGTTCGGATGGTCGGAACGTACGGGAGCGAGATTCTTCTTCAGGATGTGATGTTCAAGGCGGTTCAGCCCATGAGCGGCCTGTACCGGTCAGATCTATCGCCATGGCTGCAGAAGGCGGAATCCACTTATCACGCCACTCTCCAAGGGCAATCAGTCGACGTTCGTGGCTTTTCGCCAATCACCCTGGCATCACTATGGGGTGTTGGAACTCGAACAAACACAGGTGGCGGTCCGCACGCCGTATCTCGACAATGATTTGGTAAAGGCGGTCTACAGGGCCCCAAAGATAGAGAACCTGAATCAGGATTGCAGGCTGCGGCTGGCAAAATGCGGGAATCCGGAGCTTGCTTCACTGCGCACGGATCGCGGTACGCGGGGCCTGAACAGTTACATCACTCGAGCTGCACTGCAGTTTTCATTCAAGGCCGAGTATGCCTACGATTACGGCATGCCCCAGTGGCTGGCATCGCTGGATCATGCTTTTTCCTTTGTCCATTTCGAGCGGATGTGGGTGGGGCGTCACAAGATTTTTCACTTCCGTCCCTGGTATCGAGATCAGCTTTCGCAATATGTTCGCGACATGCTGCTCGACTCGCGTTCTCTTTCGCGTCCTTATCTGAACCGGGACGCAGTGACAAACATTGTTACAAGACATTTGAACGGTACCGGCAACTACACGATCGAGATCAACAGACTACTGACACTGGAACTGACGCACCGACTGTTCATTGATTGAACTTCGCCGCACCCGCCAAAGGTAAAGAATGCAGTTAATGGCTTCCCACTTACCGTACGTTCTGATCACGCCCGCTCGGAATGAAGGTCAGTTCATCGAGAATACGATTCGCTCGGTGGCGCAGCAGACCGTGTTGCCGTCAAAGTGGGTGATCGTCAACGACGGATCAACGGATGACACCGGCGCCATTGCTGCTCGTTGTGCGGCTGGATTCAGCTGGATCGAGGTCGTTAATCTTCCCGTCAGGAAGGAGCGGAATTTCGCAGCGAAGGTATACGCCTTCAGGGCGGGGCAGGAGAGACTGGCTGGAATTGATTTCAAGATCATTGGAAATCTCGATGCAGACGTCACGCTCGACCCGCAGCACTTTGAATTTCTGATGAGCAAGTTTGAAGAGGATCCTGACCTGGGAGTTGCGGGTACGATTTTTAAGGAACCAGGTTACTGCTCGGAGACCGATAGCTTTGAAGGCCAGAACTATGTTTCAGGCCAGTGCCAGATATTTCGCCGAGAGTGCTTTGAAGCGATCGGTGGCTACCAACCGAGCAAGGCCGGCGGGATCGACTGGATGGCGGTTACAACTGCTCGCATGATGGGATGGAAGACGCGGTCGTTTCGGGAGATGTGCTTCTATCACCACCGCGTTCTGGGCACTGCGGAAACCGGCAAGATCGGAAAGAGTTTTGCATACGGCAAGAAGGACTATTACATGGGAGGTCACCCTCTCTGGGAGGCGGTCCGCTGCAGTTATCAGCTAAAGAAGCGTCCGTATGTGATTGGTGGAGTGATGCTCTTTGCCGGGATATTTCAGTGCTTTGCTTAATGGCGAAAAGCGAATTGTCTCGGACGAACTGATGCGATTTCATCGTCGTGAGCAGATGATGAAGCTGAAGGCAATTCTTCTGTCGATCGTGACGTTCAAAAAGATCGATGGCTTTGGACTGCTGCCGGTAGCAGAGGCAACGCGGACCCCACAACGCACTGCGGACCATGTGCAGCAGTGATGTCGAGCGGGACAACTATGAATATCGAGACCGAGAAAGAGCTTCCGCTTCCCGTGAGCCACGCTGCCGACGATCTGCCGCTGGAAGGGACGATGTCAGCCGTGTCGCGGTTTATTGAATGGCTGGATAGATACGGGGAGCTATCGTACGATTTTCAGTCCTATTATTCGGGCGAGCTGGGAAGGAAAGCGAAGCGGCTTTATTATGAGCGTCCGAAGCTTGGAACGCTTGCTGTTATGCCGATCATATTTTCAGAGGCATTTGTTCCATCGGCCAGGCGGCTGTTCTGGAAGCCGCAGCGGATTCCGATTGGCGATGCACATTACGCGATGGGCTTTGCGTTTCTTGCGGAGATGTCAGGAGAGGATCGATATTACCAGCGGGCGCGACATTTCCTGAATGTTCTGGAACAGACTCGTTGCGAGGGATACGAGGAGTATTGCTGGGGCTACCCATTTCACTGGGAAACGCTGCTCGGTACGATTCCGGCTGGGACGCCGCTGATTACCACGGTTCCATATGTATTCGAGGCATTTCAGCAGGTATATCGAATTGACGGCGATAATCAATGGCACCAGGTGATGCATTCCATTGCGCGACACGCATTGAATGATTACAAGGACATCCCGACATCGGCGACGGCATCGACCTGTTCCTACACGCCTTTCCCGGAACACTCTTTGAGTGTCGTGAATGCCAATGCGTATCGGGCATATCTGCTGACGAATGCCGCTGTTGAATTCTCCGATCCGAAGTACAGAGAGACGGCGCAGAGGAATCTGAACTTTGTGCTTGAGGCGCAGAATGCGGATGGCTCCTGGTTTTATGCAAGGGATGGCAAACGCTCGTTTGTCGATCACTTTCACACGTGCTTCGTGATGAAGGCGCTTGCGAAGATCGAGGCACTGACCGGAGACACCGACTGCACGAGCGCAATTGAACGCGGAGTGGCTTACTACACGGAGAATTTGTTTGATGAAGGCGGCGTACCCAAACCGTTTTCGCGTGCGCCACGGCTGACGGTTTATCGGCGCGAGTTATACGACTACGCCGAATGCATCAACCTCTCAGTATTGCTGCGCGGCCGCTTTCCCGCGCTTGATAGCCGTTTGAAGTCCACGCTCAATGAGATCCTTAGCCGCTGGCAAACGGCTGAGGGGTCCTTTCGGAGCCGGCAACTCTACCTTGGCTGGGATAACACGCCCATGCACCGCTGGGCATCGTCGCAGCTGTTCCGAAGCCTCTGTTTTCTGCTCCGCGCGAGTAATTACGGGCAGACTTCACATTCCTGAAGAAGATAGGCAGACACATGTGCGGAATTTGCGGAAAGTACAACTTTCTTCATAAGGAAGCGGCGGTCGATCGTCGTGAACTCGAGGAGATGGCGGGAGCCATTCGGCACCGTGGCCCGGACGATGAGGGATACTTCCTCGACGGACCGTTGGGTTTCGGGTTCCGGCGCCTGTCCATTATCGACCTTGAAGGCGGGCATCAACCCATGTCGGACCAGGAGAAGACGACCTGGGTGGTGTTTAACGGCGAGATCTACAACTTCAAGGAACTGCGCGCGGAACTGGAAAGCCATGGGCACGTCTTTCGTACGCGGTGCGACACCGAAGTGATCATCCACGGCTATAAGCAGTGGGGCGATGAGGTGTTGAACCGGTTGAACGGCATGTTTGGCCTTGCTGTGTGGGATGTTCGCCGGCGACGGCTCATGATTGCGCGCGATGCGTTTGGCATCAAGCTTGTTTACTACCGCGAAGACAAAGGCTCACTGTGGTTTGGCTCGGAAATGCGGGCGGTCTGCGCGACGATGGGCGACGAAAGGCCGGAAGCCGATCCGGAGGCGCTGAGTCTTTTTTTGCAGTACCGATTTACGCCATCGCCTTACACGGCAGTACGTGGTGTGCGCAAACTTGCACCAGGCACCAAGCTGGTAGTAGCAGGATGGCGCGATTGAGACGAGCCGGTGGTATCGGTTTTCGCCGAAGCCATTTGCGCCGCCAAAGAGCGCGGCAGAGGCGGGCGAGGAACTGCTGGCTTTATATCGACAGGCAGTACGGCGCCAATTGATCAGCGACGTTCCTCTGGGGCTGCTTTTGAGCGGCGGCATTGACTCGGCTCTTCTGCTCGCACTGATGAACGAGAATGGAGCGGACTGGCATACGTTTTCGGTCGGCTACGGCGAGAGCTTCGCTGACGATGAATTGGCCGATGCGGAAGAGACGGCGCGGATTCTGAAATCGCAGCACACGGGCGTCAGAATCAGCCGCGCGGTGTTTGAGCGGGAGTTGAGCAACATCGTCCGGTGTCTGGAGGAGCCTGTTGCGACTTCTTCGGTTGTACCGATGTACTTTGTGTGTCAGCGCGCTCGCCAGAACGTAAAGGTTGGCCTGGTGGGGCAGGGGCCTGACGAGTTGTTCGGAGGTTATAAGAGGCATTTAGGCGCTCGCTACGGTTCGACGTGGACGTGCGCTGCCTGCATGGGCTCGGGCACCACTGGAGATGGCGGTTGGCGCATTGCCGCGCAACGAGACGCTGAAGCGCGGACTTTATGCTCTGTCGAACAGTGCGGGAGAACACAGCACCGAGCGTATTCTTTCGCTGTTGCCGGGAGAACAGATTAGAGGCCTCTTCCGCGATGGCCTGGTGGCACCCGAATCGGGAGACAAGCTTGAGCAATGCTGGGCGGATCTGGCTGATCTTGTGCCGCGTAATGACGAGTTGGGACGGCTGCAGTTTCTGGAAGTCCGATCGACGTTGCCGGATGAGTTGCTGATGTATGCCGATAAGCTCTCGATGGCACACAGCCTGGAGTTGCGCGTTCCATACCTCGATAAAGACATTGTCGAATACGCGGAGAGGTTGGGACCAAATCTGAAAGTTCGCAACGGCGCGAGAAAATGGCTTCATCGGCAGGTGTGCAAGAAATTCCTGCCGGCAGCAATCGTGCGTCGACCGAAACGCGGCTTTGCAATGAACGTGGTGGACGATTGGTTCCGCGGCTCGCTTGGAAGCGCCATGTCAGATACATTCGCCGATGACAAATCTGCGATCTACGATTTCTTGAAGCCTGCTGCCGTGAAGCGGCTCCACGCCGATCACATGGCAGGCAGGCAGGACAACCACAAAATCCTGTTTAGTATTATCGTCCTCGAAGAATGGCTTCGTGGGCTTGGAGTTGATGCGGCTGCAACAGTGTAAGCGGCGGAAGAGTTTTGTCAAGATCGAAGAGAAGTTTAAGAAAATGGAGCGGACTTTGAGAATCAGCATCTTTGGATTGGGTTACGTCGGAACCGTATCCGCAGCGTGTTTTGCCGCCGATGGGAACCACGTTCTTGGTGTTGATCCGGTCTCGGATAAAGTCGACCTGATTAACCGTGGCCTTTCACCGATCGTAGAAGCCGAGATTGGCGAGATTATCGAAGAGACCGTCCGGAACGGCCATTTGCGTGCTACGCAGGATTCTCTCACTGCGGTTCACGAGACAGATCTTTCCTTTGTCTGCGTGGGAACGCCGAGCCAGTCCAATGGCAATCTTGACCTTCGATATATCCGCCGGATCTGCGAGCAGATTGGCCACGCTCTAAAGACCAAGGAAACCAGGCACACGGTTGTCATTCGCAGCACGATTTTGCCCGGCACAATGAGAAAGGTAGCCATTCCTGTGCTCGAAGAAGTTCTCCGGGAAAAAGGCGGGCGAAGATTTCGGAGTTTGCTACAACCCGGAATTCCTGAGAGAGGGAACGGCCGTCAAGGATTTCCGATATCCGCCAAAGACGGTGTTCGGTGAACTGGATCGAGAGAGCGGAGATATGCTTGCGGCACTCTACAAAGGCATCGAGGCTCCGCTTATCCGGACGGATCTTAATAATGCTGAGATGATCAAATACGTCGACAATAGCTGGCATGCTCTCAAGATCGGATTTCGCCAACGAGATTGGGAATCTTTGTGACGCATTCGCCGTTGATGCGGAAGAGGTGATGAACATCTTCTGCCAGGACAAGAAGCTCAACATATCTCCGGCCTATCTGAAACCTGGATTCGCGTTCGGTGGTTCATGCCTTCCCAAGGATCTGCGAGCTCTTTCCTATCAGGCAAAGATGCACGACTTGCAACTCCCGATACTCAACTCGGTTCTTCCGAGCAATGAGATGCAGATTGCTCATGGCGTCAAGCTCGTGATAGAAAGCGGGAACTCCCGCGTTGGAGTTCTTGGCTTCAGCTTCAAGGCGGGAACGGACGATCTTCGTGAGAGCCCGGTTATCGAGGTAATCGAACGGCTGATCGGGAAGGGTTATGATCTTCGCATCTACGACCGGAATGTAAATATTGCGGCCCTGGTAGGCGCCAACCGGGACTTCATTCTCAATCGCATTCCTCACATCTCGCGGTTGATGGCCCCGAGCGTCGATGCGGTGCTTGCTCATGCGAAGACAATCGTGATTGGGAATTATGATCCGGAGTTCAGTCCGATCCAAAGCAAACTTCAGGAAGACCAGTGCCTCGTGGATTTAGTTCGTATCACGAAGCAGGGAAGCGCGAAGATACAGCAACTTTCCCCGATGAGTAAATAAGTCGAGATTCGATAACGTGACCAAACTAAAAAGAAGAATTCTGATTATCGTCGAGAACCTTCCTGTCCCTTTCGACACTCGTGTCTGGAAGGAAGCCCGAGCTCTTTGCCAGCATGGATACGACGTCACCGTGCTATGCCCCAAAGGCAAGGGATTCAGGAAAGGGCATGAGGTCCTCGAGGGCGTTCACATCTATCGACACCCGATGCCTCCGGAGGGGAACAGTCCAGCCGGGTATGTGTGGGAGTACGGTTGCGCACTATTGTGGGAATTTCTGTTTTCGTGGTGGATTTTTTTCGCGCGGGGATTCGACGTTATCCAGGGTTGTAATCCACCGGACGATGTTTTTCTGGTTGCGTTGCCCTTCAGGTTATTCGGAGTGCGCTATATCTTCGATCATCATGACGCGAATCCGGAACTATATCTTTCGAAGTACGGAAGGCATGATCTTTTCTTCAGGATCCAATCGTGGCTTGAGAGACTTACCTATGCTTGCTCCAGTGTTGTTATGGCGACCAATGAAAGCTACAAAGCTCTGGCAATCAGCCGCGGCGGTATGGATGAGAGGGACGTCTTTGTAGTTCGGAATGGACCGGATCTGGCTACCTTTGGGCCTGTGCCGTCCAAACCGGCATTGAAGTACGGCAAAACCTTTCTGGTCGGTTACGTCGGCACAATGAGCATTCAGGAAGGGCTCGATATCCTGATTGACGTTGCGGAGAATATCAAAAACCGGGGTCGATCGGATGTTCACTTCACTTGTGTTGGCGGAGGCCCGGGTCTACCTGCCCTGCGACGCATGGTGGTGGATAGAAAATTAGAGGACATATTTAATTTCACGGGGCGTGTGCCGGACGGCGAATTGCTCGAAGTCCTTTCAGCGTCGGACGTCTGCGTGAATCCAGACAAGCCGTGCGAGATGAACAACATTTCCACCATGATCAAAATTGCTGAATATATGGCGCTGAGTAAGCCAATTGTCCAGTTCGATCTGAGGGAAGGCCGGTTCACGGCTGGGGATGCTTCGCTCTACAGCACAGGTGACGATTTGGTGGCGGACTTTGCGGACAAAGTCTTGTGGCTTCTGGATCATCCTGAAGACCGGAAGCGAATGGGGCAATTGGGACGCGTGCGCGTTGAACAGCGCCTCGCATGGGAGCACTCCGTAAGTAACCTAATTGCTGCTTACGAACGGGTCTTTCAGAAGAGGGGCTGGATAGGGCACAATGCATCAGTCACCACCCATTCCAACTCGAAATCCAGTCTAGACAATGCAAACACTCAGCCGCAGGGATCCGATGAACTCATCTCAGTAGCGTCGATGGCGAGTGTAATCAAAACGTTACAAAAAACGGAAAGGCGGCACGAACGAGAAGTCTCGGATGATCTTCGCGCGCTGAACGATAGAGTTGCAACCTGCGGAGAGAATGATAGACCGCCGCGATCGTTACTTCCGGTGTCAAAGATAGGCAAGAAAGACAGTCCAGGTTGCGGACTACGCAACCGCTTTTCGTCGAACATGAGGAGTTTGCCAAACGATATGAAAGCTTGCCACGTAGCAATCATTGGGTCAGGGCCTTACGGGCTTTCCATCGCTGCTCATCTCAAAGCGGCCGGAGTTGACTTTCGGATTTTCGGCAAGCCGATGGACATGTGGATCAGTCACATGCCAAAGGGAATGCACCTCAAGTCTGAAGGATTCGCCTCCAGTCTCTTTGATCCTGAGGGAAGTTTTCCGCTCGAAGTCTATTGCAAGCAGCAGGGATTGCCTTACGGACGCATTGGCACCCCGGTGTCGCTCGAAGTTTTCAGCGATTATGGCGTCGAGTTTCAGCGCCGCTTTGTGCCAGAACTCGAACAGGAATTCGTTCAGAACGTTCGCAGACAGGGCACGGGTTTCACCGTAACCCTGAGTAGTGGAGAAGAGTTCTATGCGCAGCGGGTTGTGGTTGCCGTCGGCTTGACGCACTACGCGTATCTGCCAAAAGAACTGGATCACTTGCCGCCGGAATTCATGACTCACAGCTACCAACACGCTCGGCTCGAAGGTTTCAAGGGCAAGGAGGTTGGCGTTCTCGGCGCCGGTGCATCCGCTCTAGATCTTGCCGCATTGCTTCACCAGGCGGGAGCGTCAGTGCAGGTCATCGCGCGCGGTTCCAGTATCCGGTTCCACGATCCGCCAAAGTCGCACCCGCCGTCGCTGATGGCTCGCATTCGTCGACCTTTCACCGGCTTAGGGCCGGGCTGGAGGCTATGGATGTGCGCCAATCTGCCCCTCGTCTTTCGGCTTATGCCCGAAGATTTTCGCGTAGACCAGGTTCATCGCGTTCTTGGTCCTGCGCCGGGCTGGTTCGTAAAGGAGCAGGTGGTCGGTAAAGTGAAGTTCCAATTGGAATCCACTGTGACCGGTGCAGAAGTGGAGGGGCACAAGGTTAATCTCCACATCAAGGATGGCGGCGGGCAAAGCGCGAAAGTGCAGTTCGATCATCTGATCGCTGGTACCGGCTATCGCACAGACGTTCGTCGCCTGCCTTTTCTCGATGCAGGAATCGTCTCAAATCTGTCTCTAGTCGAGGCATCGCCGGCTCTTTCGGCGAACTTCGAATCTTCTGTTCCGAATCTTTACTTTGTCGGTGTCGCAGCCGCCAACACGTTTGGTCCGTTGCTCCGCTTTGCCTTCGGTGCTGGATTCGCGGCTCCGCGTATCTCTGCCCATCTCCGACGCACCGCGAGTCGCGCTCTCGGACAAATGCGCGCTCTTCGAAACAGGTCTACAGAGTCCAATGCAACAGAACCGATAACGCAGTAAGAGAGACCGCGCTTGGAATCAACGACCCAACTTTCGCGAAGAAGCAAATGGCCTGACTGCGGAAAGCAGCGGGGCTGCTGTGCTGATTCGCGAATCCGAGGCAGGCACCTTGAATTCCTCACCAAAGGTTTTGCTAGCCGATACGAATCGATGGGATCAAGGCGCGCGTCTGGCCATCGGACTGGCTCGAATAGGCTGCACCATTTCCGCAGTGTGCCCGGCGAACGGCCATACGCTTCTGGTCACACGTGCGGTCAAAGAAGCATTTCCCTATCGGGCATCCAATCCGCTCGAATCCTTGCGTGCCGCGATTGAGAAGGCAGATCCAGACATCGTGATTCCGTGTTGCGACCGGAGCGTAGAGCATCTGCATCAACTCTATGGCAACGCTTTGAAGCGCGGTGCATCGGGCGAAAGGAATTGTGCGGTTAATCGAGACGGTCTCTCGGGGATCCGTCTGGATATCGCATCGTAACATCCCGGTACGATCTGCTATCCCTGGCTCAAGAAGAGGGAGTGAGTGTTCCAGATACTACCCGCGTGTCATCAAGCGCGGACCTCGACCTCTGGCGTACGAGCAAGTCGAATGCCTGCGTCGTGAAAGTCGACGGCACCTGGGGAGGTTTGGGCGTCCGTACACTTCGCGAACTCGAACCGTCGGAGCGAGTGTGGGACGAGGTCACCAATACTTCACGGCTCACACGCGCCATCAAACGGCTCCTGGTCAATCGCGACCCGTTTTTCTTCAGCGCATGGATGAATCACACAGAGCGGCCTATCATCGCGCAGAAATTCATCGAGGGCCGCCCAGCAAACTGTACGGTCTTCGCGTGGAAGGGAAAGGTTGTTGCGTTAATTGCAGTGGAAGTTCTACGTTCGGATGGCTCAACCGGTCCCGCGAGCGTCGTGCACCTCATTCAGAATGCGGAAATGCGAAGCGCTGCCGAAAAGATCGCGTCTCGGCTGGACATGTCGGGCTTTTTCGGACTGGACTTCATTCTCGAAGAGGGCACCGGATCGAGCGTACCTGATCGAGATGAACGCCCGGCTCGCTCCGCCCTGTTATCTGCGCTTCGAGAAAGGGCGCGATCTTATCGGAGCGATGTGGGCGAGCGTCACCGGCCAGCCGGTTCCGGAAAACATACGCGTCACCGACTCCGATATCATTGCCTATCAGCCTCAGACATTACGGAGAAAGGACACACCGCCAGGTTGCTTTTATCCTGAACCCGAGAACGAGCCCGAACTGTCCCGCGAACTGCAGAACCCGTTTCCCAATCGCAACCATTCTTTTCCGTCTTGTCCAGTTTTTGACTGCCGAGTCCTGGCAACAACCCGATAGCTCGTCTTGCCCCATATGGCTGAAACAACAGAACTGATCATTGAAGCAGGTCGGGTTGAGCGTCAATACTGGCGTGATCTCTGGCGATATCGCGAACTCTTTGTGTTCTTCGTGTGGCGGGACCTCCTCGTCCGTTATAAGCAAACGGTTGTCGGCGTTAGCTGGTCGCTCGTCCGCCCGCTGCTCACGATGCTGATACTTACAGTTGTGTTCGGGAGGTTGGGAAAAATGCCGGCGGGGGGATGCCTTATCCGCTCCTGGTGTTCTGCGGGATGTTGCCCTGGCAGTTCTTTTCGAGCCATTCATGAAAGCGGCAACAGCCTAATCAGGAATTCAAGCATGATCTCCAAGATATATTTCCCGCGACTTGTGATGACTGTAAGCAGCGTAATGACGAACCTCACGGACTTTCTGATCTCCGTCGTTTTTCTCGTCGGACTGATGATCTGGTACCGCTTTACTCCTCCCCTTCGGTTGTGTTGCTTCTTCCGTTTTTTGTTCTTCTGGTGTTCGGTGCTTCGCTAGGGGTGGGCTGTGGGTTGCAGCTCTAATGGTCGAGTATCGCGATTTCCGTTTTATTGTGCCATTTTTGGTGCAGTTTGGTCTCTACTTTCACCGGTTGGATTTCAAAGCAGTATCGTTCCGGTCAGATTTCGCACTGCTATACGCGCTCAACCCAATGGTTGGGTATCATCGACGGTTTTCGCTGGAGCTTGCTTGGGGCAGACTGCGCAATTTACTGGCCCGGGGTTGCGATCGCGGTTATCGAAGTAATCGTGCTGGTAGGTCGGGTATTTGGTATTTCAGAAAGACAGAACGAACATTTGCTGATATCATTTGAGCGAGATGCATGCCACTCAACCACAACTCATCCATAATTCGAATCTGCGATCACGATCGAGAATCTTTCGGAAAACGGTACACCATTGGTCGACAACGCGGCCAAGGGCGATGGCCTGCGTCACGCAATCGAGAAGGCAATGCGATCCCCGGTCGCCTGGTTTCGTTCTCGCTGGGCAAAAGCAAACGAAAGAGGTGGACTTTTGGGCCTTCGGGACATTTCTCTGCAAATCAAGCGCGGCGAGGTCGTCGGCATCATCGGACGTAACGGTGCAGGGAAAAGCACCCTATTGAAATTGTTAAGCCGAATTACAGTTCCCACTGAAGGGACGGATTCGTATTGACGGTCGGATCGCAAGCCTGCTCGAGGTTGGTACAGGATTTCACCCGGAACTTACTGGACGCGAAAACATCTTTCTCAATGGCGCGATCCTCGGAATGTCGCGTGCCGAAATCATTCGCAAGTTTGACGAGATCGTCGAGTTCTCGGAGATTGAAGAGTTTCTTGACACGCCGGTCAAGCGCTATTCCTCTGGCATGTATATCCGCCTAGCTTTTGCAGTTGCCGCGCACCTTGAGCCAGAAATCCTCATTGTCGATGAAGTACTTGCGGTTGGTGACACTGCGTTTCAGAAGAAATGCCTTGGCAAGATGGGAAGTTTTGCGCAGAGCGGAAAAACCATTCTTTTCGTCAGTCATAATGTTGTGGCAGTCAGAAATCTTTGTTCTCGCTCCATCTGGCTCAAAGATGGGCACGTTCAGAAAGAGGGTGAGACAGAAGAGGTATTGGATAGCTATCTGGAGAGCGTGGCGCAAACAACCTCCTTCTCTTTGGACAACCCTGATTTCGGACTGACCATCCACAAAGTTGTCACTCGAAACGCAGACGGAGAAGAAACCAATCAATTCTTTCCCGGGGAAGATCTCGTCATAGATGTTTTTTACGAAGCGAAGAAACGCATCGAAAAACCGATCGTTGCCATTGGTGTGATCGGGATTAACGGATCCTGCTTTACGTCTAATATGCTGCTTGACGGAAATCGCCCCGATTTCCTCCTGGGAGTCGGCAGAATCTCATGCATATTTAAATCCATCCCGCTCTTACCACAGGGGTATACCATCAAGCTCGTTATTCGCGCATCTTCAGTAACAGAAATGATTGTTCCATATCAGGAAGTAGGCTCATTCAATGTCGTTGGAGATCTTGCGGCGTACGGCTTCACAGGCGAATACCTCCAATATGCTTCTCGCTCCACTCCAGTGGTTGTGCCCTATGAGTGGTCCCTACCCGATGGCCGTACGGTCTCCGTTGCTTTGAATCGTGCTCGGACTCCTTCAACGCAATGACCTACGATACGCAGAGATGACGGCGCCTCGAATTGGAAACACTCCGCGAACTCCTCGATTTCAGTGTCATAATCTCCAATCGCGACCGAGGCTGTTTCACGGCGAAAACTACAATGCGAGAACATACAATCGCAATTATTCCGGCACGTGGCGGCTCCAAACGTGTGCCGGGAAAAAACATTCGTCCGCTCGCGGGCAAGCCCCTTGTTGCTTATACGATCGAAGCAGCATTGAAAAGCCAGACTCTTTCATCGTGTCGTAGTCAGTACCGACTCGGAGGATATTGCAGCGGTAGCGCGAACGAATGGAGCAGAAGTCCCATTCCTGCGTTCAGCGGAAATCTCAGACGATGTGACTCCCATTTCTGCCGCCACGGCTGATGCACTTGACAGACTGGATCCGGACGGAACACAGTACCAGTTCGTTGCCCAACTTATGGCAAACTGCCCACTGCGAACCGCCGAGGATGTGGTTTCGAGCCACAAACAGTTTGCTGCGACTGCTGCAGATACGCAGATATCAGTAGTCCGTTACGGATGGCAGAATCCCTGGTGGGCGATGAAACGCGATGCGAGCAGTTTCGCGCTTGACCCTCTGTTTCCACGCGAGATGAGTGCCCGCAGCCAGGATCTGCCGGAATTGTTCTGTCCGACAGGCGCGATCTGGTGGGGCAAGACGAGAGTCATTCGAGAGCAGAGGACGTTTCACATTCCCGGACGGACAGGATGGGAAATCGAATGGCAGCACGGCGTCGACATCGATACTCCCGAGGATATGGCGTTCGCGGAAGCAATTCTCGGTTTGACTTGCAAGCACGAATAGTCGAAAACACGCAAAGAATAATGCGGTTCCAATGAGCGCACGCGGCAACAAACTCGGAGTCTATACAACGGTCTATCCCGGCGGTGTTGAAGTACCTTCCGGAGTGGTACCGGTCCGTTCAGTCACAGACCGACACGGATTTTGAACTCTGGATTGGACTTGACGCACTCAATCGGAGTGACGTTGAAGCGGTGCTCGGATCCAGTCTCAATGCGAACTGGATTCAGGCAACAGAGAATTCAACCCCGGCACTCGTGCGGGATCATGCACTCAGGCAGATGGCCGCCGCCAATCTCGACGTTGTTCTGGTTGATAGCGACGATGTCCTTCATCCCAGCCGCGTTGCTTTGGCTCGGCAGGCGCTCAGCAACAGCGATCTTGCTGCTTGCGCTCTCGAGATTGTCGACGAGGGCGGTCAGTCGCTTGGCTCGAAGTTCAACCTCGATCATTCGGTGAAGCCCTCGCAGGTTCTGCCGGGCAATAATGTCTTCGGCTTTTCGAACTCAGCATATCGGTGCGAGTTGCTGGAGCGCTGCCTCCCAATCCCGAGGGACGCAGTTCTCGTGGATTGGTACCTCGCCACTCGGGCTTGGTTGTTTGGTGCTGAGTTATCGTTCGACCACACTGTAAGGATGAAGTACCGCCAGTATGACGTAAACACCGCGCGGGTCCGGTTGCCATTCTGGCCGGATCAGATCCTGTCCGATTCGATGCTTGTTCGCAAACACTTTCAACTCGTTCTGGCCTCCGGCGGTCAAGATGATTTTCTGCCGGGCCGGTGGGCCGAATTACTTCGTGTCGCGCGCGACATTGTGCAATTCGAACGGTATATTAATCAAAGTCCCACCAATTTGAATGCTTATGTTGATTCTTTGAACAGGGCAGTGAAACAACCGATCTGGTGGACCTCCGTGGCCTATTCACCCCTGGCGCACATGTGGAAACAGGAAACGACATTATGCAAAAAGTGAAGTTGGGCAACGTGGAAGTCGGTTCCGGCTATCCTCCGTACATCATCGCGGAGGTCGGATCCAATCATAACGGAGACATGGATCTTTGCCGTCAGCTTATTGATGCTGCTGCGGAGACAGGCGCCAATGCGGTTAAGTTCCAGTCCTGGACTGACAAGTCGCTCATCGCAGAGGAAGAGTACGACAGGAATACAGATTACTCCGACAAAAAGAAGCACTTCGGCTCCTTGCGGGAGATGGTGAGTGCATATCAGCTCACCTCTGACCAGCACGTGCTTGCTCATGCGCGCTGCGTCGAGCAGGGCATCGCATTCTGTTCGACACCATTTTCACCGGAGGAGGTCGATCTGCTCGAGTCGCTCGATGTGCCGTTCTTCAAGATTGCTTCGATGGATGTGGTGCACCTTCCGCTGCTTCGTTATGTCGCGCGCAAAAAGCGGCCGTTGGTGATTTCCACCGGAATGGCTACGCTGGGAGAAGTCGAACGGGCGGTGGATGCGGTTCGTACCGAGTGCAACGATCAGATCGTTCTGCTGCACTGCATCTCGATCTATCCGCCGGAATACGAGACGATTCACCTGCGCAATATAGAAACATTGCAGCGCGCTTTCGACTGCCCAGTAGGGTTCAGCGATCATACCCTGGGTACGGCTATTCCGCTCGCAGCCATCGCCCTTGGCGCATGCATGATCGAGAAACACTTCACTCTAGACCAGGACATGTCGGGATGGGATCATGCCATCTCCGCAAACCCCGAGCAGATGCGGACGATCGTGGGGGAGGGAAAGAACATCATTACGGCACTTGGAAACAGCCGCCGTAGTGTGAGCGACGCTGAGATGGAGAAACGCAAGAAGTTCCGCCGCAGTCTGGTGGCGCGGCAAGCGCTTGGCAAAGGTCACGTTCTCAGCGAAAGCGACTTTGATGCGAAGCGCCCCGGAACGGGAGTTGCGCCTGACGAGATTCAATACGTTGTCGGGCGTACTCTTGCGGTTGACGTTGCAGAGGATCAGGTTCTCCGCTGGAGTCATCTACTGTGACACTCCTGTCAGACCTTGCTCAGCCGCTCATCCTGGTGGGGTCAGGTGGGCATGCGCGAGTACTGCTCAGTACGCTCCTTCTGCTGGGCGCACGTGTCCTGGGCTTCGTTGATCCTGACAAAACGAGAGCGGAATTGTTAGGTACTCCCTACTTGGGAGGCGATGACGCCATCTCAGGCGATCCAGGCAACGTGCTGCTCGTGAATGGCGTTGGATCCGTTGCGTCGATCGCAAATCGGCTGAGAGTGTACGAGTCCTTCCGGGGACGCGGATACCGTTTTGCTTCAGTGATCCACCCGGGAGCAATCATCGCGCCCGAGGCACAGTTGGCAGATGGAGTGCAGATCATGGCGGGGGCAATTCTTCAGACGGGCTGTGTCGTCGAGGAAGACTGCATCATCAACACCGGGGCCCGTATCGATCATGATTGCGTCATTCAAGCCCATGCGCATGTGGCGCCAGGAGCAGTGTTGGGCGGCAACGTGCATGTGGGTATGCGAGCACACGTCGGAGCCGGAGCCACCGTGATTCAAGGCGTCCAAATTGGCTCAGACTCCATCGTTGGCGCCGGAGCGGTAGTGCTTTCCGATGTGCCAGAATCCAGTACAGTCGTCGGGGTTCCAGCCCGGCCGATTCAAGTAAGGGCTTAGAGCGATTTCGAAAACTATGACTCCGCGACCCGTATATATCGTCCACTGTATCGACACTGAGGGGCCACTGCACGAATCCCTGACGGCTACGTTTGAGCGGCTGCGCGATATCTTCCATCTTGAGCTGGAACCAAGCGAGGCGACTCTTCAAAAGCTTCAAAACGGGTCATACGATCTCAACGGCCTTGAACTGGCGGTGCAGAGAGTCATTGATCCACATCTACTCGCCTACAACGACACGTGGGACAAGGTTGACGTGATGCTCGCTCGCATCATGGATGAGGGATTTCGCAAGAAGGTCCCCGACTCTGCAGGCAATGGATGGGTCTATAACTGGTTTTGCGTGGATCACGTTGATTACGATGTCAACCCGCGTCGCCGAGATATGGGGTATCACAATGTCTACGAGCATTACAGCTGGATTCTGAAACAGGACTCTGCAAACCATGATGGTCTGCACTTCCATTATCACCCTCACGCGTTCGGTCGTGAGGCTCACCGCTCTGCCACTCACTGGTGGGCGTCTTCTAACAGTTTGCACCAAGTGCTTTCAAGACGTGTTATTGATCACCTCTGGTTTCCCGCCGCGCACCGTCCCGGATTTCACGTGATCCGACCCGACAGCCACTGGTTTCTCGAGCAGCATATTCCCTTCGATTACTCGAACCAGTCCATGGCGCAAGCTGGCACGGATTCGCAGCAATTCGGTGTGACCGGTGGGCGATTTGGCGATTGGCGCCGTGCTCCGGCAACCTGGGAACCCTACCATCCATCTGCCGATGACTATCAGACGCCGGGTTCGTGCCGTCGCTGGATCGCACGCTGCCTTAACGTCGGAACGCGGTATCGCGTGATCCGTGAACAGGACATCCGCCAGGCATTCGAGGAGGCGGCCGCCGGCAAGCCCGTGGTGCTCTCGATTACCAACCACGACTTTCGCGACATGGCACCCGATGTTGAAGGGCTTCGCACGCTGCTCGAAGCGGTGGCACAGGACTTTCCGAAGGTTCCGTTCTTTTACTCTGAGGCAATCAGTGCGATGCGGTCCGCGCTTGATATTGCCCCGCAGCCGCCCTGCGAGCTTGAATGCACAATCGAGAGAGTGGATGACTCTGCAGCTGTACTCAAGGTCAGCTCTCAAACGCCCAGCTTCGGTCCTCAGCCATGGCTCGCACTGAAGACCGTTAACGGCAAGTACCATTTTGACAATTTCGATATCGACGTACCATTTCACAGCTGGCAGTATGTGTTTGACCAGGAGACATTTCCCCTCTCGGTTCTCAACGCAATTGGCGTTGCTGCGAACAACGCATACGGAACGACGACGGTTGTACGAATCGATCCCGCTTCGCGTGAAAGCATTACAAAGCACTGGAACCTTCCGATAGCGGCTGCCACGGGCGCACCGGCGTACCGCTAAAACAAAGCAGAAAATCTCGTCAGACTGCCGACCATGAAAGATATCCCCACCATGACGAATCTTGAGGCTGTGACCTTCTCTCCCGCTGCATCGATTCGCGACGCAATGAAGGCACTCGACGCAGCCGGCACCGGTGCGCTTGCTCTTTGTGATGGGCAGGGCAAACTGGTTGGCATGTTGTCCGATGAGACCTCCGCCGGGCGCTGCTTCGTGGGCACCCGCTGGAGGATGCCTGCATCGCCGTCGCCTGCACTAATCCAGTCATGGCCAGCAGTCCCGCTTCCGCAGCCCACGCTCTGCAGCTAATGAACGGATTCGACATTCATCAGCTTCCAGTTGTCGATGATCAGGGCGTATTGGTTGATTTCCTGCTTAGGAAGGATCTCGTCGGGGAATATCAGCTCGAAGCCGAATCTCGCAGTCGGCTTCAAAGTGTGTATCGGAGCGCGGGCTCCAATATCAGATGCCATTGCTCAATTGAACGAGGCTGGAACTGGCGCTCTAGTGTTGTGCGATGCGGAAGGCAAGCTGCGCGGGATGATTACCGATGGTGACATCCGTCGTGCGGTGATTCGGCGGATTCCCCTCAGCGGCTCCTGCGAGAGCATCGCAACGCCAAAGCCTGTCTCCGCATCTCAGCCGATCTCATCAGCGGACGCGCTTTACCTCATGAATGAGCACGACATCCATCAGTTGCCGCTGATTGATAGTGAAGGGCGGATCGTCGATTTTCTACTGCGCAAAGATCTCCTTCCACAGTCGCAGTACGATCTGCAGGCTGTGGTTATGGCTGGCGGATATGGCAAACGCCTACTTCCGCTGACGGAGAAGGTCCCCAAGCCGATGCTCCCTGTCGGCGAGCGGCCGTTGCTGGAACTCATCATTCACCAACTGCGCAAGGCCGGCATTCACGACGTGAACCTGACCACGCACTATCTGCCGGACTCGATATCAGGACACTTTGGTAATGGCGAACATTTTGGCGTGCGGCTCAACTACTCCCGTGAGGAAAATCCGCTAGGGACAGCGGGTGGCCTGCGCCTTATGGAGCGTCCGCAAGGCCCCTTTCTGGTGATTAACGGTGACATCCTTACTGGCGTACCGTTTCAACAGATGTTGCAGTATCATCGCTCCCATCGGGCGATGCTTACCGTAGGTGTTCGCAAATACGATATCCAGGTGCCTTTTGGCGTGGTGGAGTGTGAAGACGTACGTATCACCCGGATCGAAGAAAAGCCCTGTCTCAGCTACTTCATCAACGCCGGCACGTATCTGCTGGATCCCGCTGCCTGGGATCGAATCCCGCAAGGAGAGCGCTTCGATATGACCGACCTGATTCGTGTGCTTCTGGAGGCGGGAGAAACAGTTGTTGGATTTCCGATCATGGAATATTGGATAGATGTTGGCAGGCATGAAGACTACATCAAGGCACAGGATCTGGTTTCGAAAGGAGAACTATAGGTGCGGGTTCTTATTACAGGCGGAGCAGGCTATATTGGGTCCACCCTGGCTCCTCTTTTGCTCGCAGCGGGTCACAAGGTACGCGTCCTTGACCGACTTTCCTATGGCGGCGAATCGCTTCTTGGCGTTTGGTCTCACCCTGATTTTGAATTCGCTCATGGAGACGTTCGCGACCGAGAAACTATCCGCCAGGCCGTAAGAGAATGTGACGCCGTAGTTCACCTGGCCGCCATCGTTGGTGATCCAGCATGTGCGCGCGAGCCGGAGACTGCACGTGCTGTAAACCTCAACGCCTCGATGAATCTCATCGAAGAGAGTCGCAAGGCAGGTGTTCAGCGGTTCGTTTTCGCATCTACATGCAGTAACTACGGCAAGATGAAAGATCCCAGCCAGTTCGTGAATGAGGAGTCTGAACTGCAACCGGTGTCGCTGTATGCAGAGACTAAGGTAGCTGTTGAGAAATTGTTGCTCGAAAGTGCAGGCGATGGGTGGTGTCCTACTCCTCTGCGTTTTGCTACGGTCTTCGGCGCTTCTCCCAGGATGCGCTTCGATCTCACCATCAACGAATTCACGATGGAGATGATCACCAAGAAGCGCCTCATTGTTTTCGGCGAGCAGTTCTGGAGACCCTATGTTCACGTCTTTGATGCCGCTCGCGGTATCGCACTCATTCTCAGCGCTTCTCCTCAAGCTGTGGCTGGACGCGTTTTCAACGTGGGCTCAACGGACCAGAATCTGCAGAAACAACAAATCGTAGAGCTGATTCGCCCGTTGGCTCCTGACGCTAAAATCGAGTTTGTGCACAAGAATGAAGATCCCCGTGACTACCGCGTGTCATTCGATCGCATCCTGGGTGAGCTTGGATACAAGACGACCCGATCTGTCGTGGAAGGAATCCTGGAGGTAGCAAAACTGGTTCGTACAGGAGCGATTTCCAATCTGGCGGACAGCCGTTACCGCAACTAGAAATATGAAGGCGTTTTGAACTCGATGAACATGAAGACAATCGAAGCCGATCTCGAATCGGCGCAATCGAAGATGCAGTTCATTCCGCTCTCCGTTCCGGAAATTCGCGGGAACGAATGGGAGTACGTGAAGGAGTGCCTGGATACAGGCTGGGTCTCCTCGGTTGGCTCGTACGTCGAGCGCTTTGAAGGGATGGTCGCTGCGCAGGCGGGCACCAAGTACGCCGTGGCAACGGTGAACGGCACATCCGCGATTCATATCTCTCTTCTCGTCGCGGGCGTTCAACCAGATGACGAAGTGCTTGTCTCGACACTTACGTTTATTGCGCCCGTCAATGCAATTCGTTACGCAGGAGCATGGCCTGTCTTCGTCGATGCGGAGCCGGCATACTGGCAGATGGACCCTGATCGCGTGCGGGACTTTATTGAGCATGAATGCGCGTGGATCAACAACGAACTTCGCAATCGCCATACAGGGCGGCGTGTTTCGGCCATCATCCCGGTTCACATCCTCGGCCATCCAGTCGATATGGAGCCGATCCTCACCATCGCGCGCAAGTACGACCTGAAGGTTATCGAAGATTCGACTGAAGCGCTGGGCTCGACGTATCGCGGCAAGAGTCCGGGTTCCTGGGGGGGCATCGGCTGCTTCAGCTTCAATGGAAATAAGATCATTACCACCGGCGGAGGTGGAATGATCGTTACTGATCGTGAAGAGTGGGCAAGGAAGGCGAAGTATCTGACAACCCAGGCCAAGGACGACCCAATCGAGTACATCCACGGCGAAATCGGTTTCAACTATCGGCTCACCAACGTGCTGGCCGCCATTGGGTGTGCACAGATGGAGCAACTTGCTGGCTACATCGCGAAGAAACGCTCCATTGCCGCGCGTTATCAACGAAGGCTCGCGGGGATCCCGGGACTCAGTCAGATGAAGAATGCTTCCTGGGCTGAAAGCACCTATTGGATGTACACCATTCTTGTCGACCCAATTGAATTCGGCATCGACTCACGGCAGTTGCTCAGGATGCTTGAGTCAAAGAAGATTCAGAGCCGCCCACTGTGGCAGCCCATTCACCTCTCTCCTGCTCATGCTGTAAAGGGAGCTCAATCGTTGCCGGTCGCAGAACATCTCGCTGATGTCGCCCTAAGCCTTCCATGTTCTGTCAATCTGTCTGACCAAGACCAGGACAGAGTCATTGAAGCGATCACGACAGCTGCGGGCAGCCGGAACAACCAGCTTTGAAGCAATCGGGTTCCCGATGAACAAGTGTTTACCTCATAAAGAGCACTCTCTCCTATGCCTGTGAAGGACTTCATTTTCAGCAAGACCGATCTCGTGCAGGGCCTGGCCGCCTCAGGATTGCGTGCCGGAGACGTTTTGTTCGTGCAGATATCTTTGCCTCGGATCGGGCAGATGGACGGGGTGAACTCCGTGGTTGAGACCTGCAAGGAGGCACTTGCGGCTCTGCTTGAAGTCATCGGCCCAGACGGCACGCTTTTCGTACCGGCATTCACACTCTCATTTGAGCGACACGAAGAATTCGACCCTGTCAACTCTCCTGCCTTGGCTGGGGAGTGGGGTGAGTCCGCCGAATTTGCGGAGGTTGCACGCTGTCATTCTGGCGCAGTCCGATCGGGAGATCCCCTCTACTCTGTTATAGGTATCGGCCCCATGGCAGACCAGCTTCTCGCCAATCTTCCTAACACCAGTTTCGGCCGGGACAGCGTATTTGAGCGCTTGTTGAAATTGAATGCCAAGCTTTGCCTGATCGGGATTGACCTGCGGCATTCAGTCCTCTTCGACTTTCTCGAAGAGTCGGTTGAGGTTCCGTGGCGTTATAAAAAGCTATTCACCGGGAAAGCTTTTCAATCCGGAGTGATTCAAAGACAGGGTTGGATCGCATCCGTGACGAACGAAGTACTTGCAGAAGAGTCGTGGGCAATTCGAAACCGATGCGCATCCGAGGCTGGAGCTTTGCTTGGTCGCGCTTCAATCGGCGCGGGCGAAATCCTTTCGGCGCAAATGGCCAATCTCGGTGCTTTCCTGAGATCGAAGTTGTCGGATGAGGCGCACAACTGGGCCTTGAGCAGCGCTGAGGCTTCGGGAACGCATCTGCAGGTGCAGCTTCCACCGGCCGCCTCAATGGGCGAAATGATCTCCGCGCTCTGGCGACTGCCTCGCGACATCATCTCTGATGGTTACGACGTGGCACTTGAGGCACTCGCGACGCAGGTCCCGATGGCCGTTCATGAATATCCGACCGGAACCGAATGTCTGACATGGCTTATCCCTGAGAAATGGACCTGCCGTGACGCGCGTCTGGAAACCATCGATGGCCGAGTCCTCTTCTCTTATCGCGACCATCCGTTGCACTGCGTTTCTTACTCGCTTCCATTCGATGGGATCGTCACGCGAGAAGAGCTCTTTCAGCACCTTCATACGCACCCGCGTCTCGACAATGCCATTCCATTCATCTTCAAATACTATGAACGCGACTGGGGACTTTGCTGTAGTAAGGACCTAAAGAATTCGCTCACCGAGGAGGGATACCGGGTTGTCATTGATTCAGAGTTCCGCTTTGGCACCCTCAAGGTCGGCGAATGCATCGTGCGCGGTGTGAGTGATCAGACTTTCGTTCTCTGCGCTCATCTCTGCCACCCGGCCATGGTTAACGATGACCTCAGCGGGGTGGTCGTTGGCATCCAGGTAATGCAGGAAATGCTGAAGCGCCCGAAACCCCGCTACACATATCGCTTCATCATTCTGCCTGAAACGATCGGATCCGTTGCATATCTCAGCGATCATCTTCAACTCGTCCCAAAAATGGTCGGCGGATTATTCCTGGAGATGCTGGGTCTCGACAACCCGCATGCACTGCAACTGTCTTTCAATGGAAATACTGAAATGGACCGGTGTCTGTCGGCCGTGCTTACAAGTTCGAGCCCCGACGCCTGGATCGGCGCATTCCGTACAGTGGTCGGCAATGACGAACGGCAGTTCAACGCCCCGGGCATTCGCGTGCCAATGCTTTCGCTATCGCGTGTCCTCCGCGATCGCTCAGGTGGCTGGCCGTATTACCCCGAGTACCACTCTAGCCATGACACCCCCGAACTTGCGCAGGAGTCTCAGCTGGCAGAATCGCGCGATCTTGTTCTTCGCATGATCGATGCCATCGAGACCAACGAGATCCCCGTCAACCTGTTCCAGGGCGAGGTCTTCTGCTCAAGATATGGCCTTCATATCGATGCTTACTCTAATCTGGAAGGGAACCGGGCATTGTTTGACATCCTCTTCCTTGTTGACGGAACCCGATCCGTCACAGAAATCGCTAGACTTTGCGGTGGTACGGTTGAAACTGTCCGCTCGGTTCTGGAAGAGCTTCGCGCACACGGGCTCATTGCCTATGCTCCATTGTAGCGGGATAATCGCCTGCGCATTTTAGCACGGCTTGCCTGAACGTCGGCACATCGCTGGTCAGCAGCATTGGCGACGTTGCTAATCTGCGGGCCGCTCCGGAGCGGCTTATCCGACTTTCGGCTCGATGCCGACGGCCGCACGGTTTGAACGGTTAGACTAAATCACGGCAAGAATCTAGCCGCACGGGGAATATTTCGGTGGAGCATATCGTTGTCGAAACGGGCTTAGGTAAGGGTGTCGAAGAATACGGCAACATGGGCGATGTCTCTATGTTGCAGGTGGCCGTAGATCGATTGCACAAGTTGTTTCCGAAGGCATCCATTGAAGTGCTTACTGACTCGGCGGAAAACTTCGCACGATTCTGTCCAGCGGCAACTCCATTGGACAATCGGGGTAGGGCGTTATGGTTCGCGAATGAGGTCTTGCCGGGAAGATATAGGGACTCGGCGCCCCAGTGGGTTGTGGATTTATTAGTGTGGCTAAAAAGGGCGATCAGGTCGCGATTTCCGAATCTATTTAAGGCGATCCTGATTAAGAGGTTTGAAGGTCAGAACCGGCCGGGAGATGCCGAATCAGTTACGGTCTTTACGCGTGCCCTGCAGAAGGCAGACTTGGTGCTTATTTGTGGTGCAGGCGGATTCTATGACGGTTGCCGCGCTTGGAGCCTGGAAATTCTGGACTTGATCGAGGTAGCAATTCAGAGAAATACGGCCGCCGTTATGCTTGGTCAAGGTTTAGGGCCTCTCAGTGATTCGGTAGTTCTGAAGCGAGCTGCGAAGGTTCTTCCATTGGTCGATTTCATAACCTTGAGAGAAGGCCGGTCATCCTTCTCTATTCTGCGCTCTCTAGGTGTCGCCGAGTCGAAAGTACAAATCACCGGAGATGAGGCGTTGGAACTGGCATTCCAATCAAGAACCGTGGAGCCCGGCCGCAGCTTGGGCATTGGCTTACGCTTTGGCGCTTCAGCAAGCGTGAATGATGACGAACTTGATCGCATAAGGCCGATCCTGCAGGATTTTGCCCGGCGCCACAACGTTCCCCTGATCCCTCTGCCAATCGCAATGCAGGTCTACACCAGGGATGACTTGGCCATCAGGCGCGTGCTGAGCGGCTTTGATGAAGAGTCGGATGGCGGGAAAGCGCTCGATTCACCACTCAAAGTGATAAAACAGGCTGCACTATGCAGGGTAGTCGTCACGGGCGCTTACCATGCCGCTGTATTCGCGCTGGCACAAGGAATACCCGTTGTTAGTCTCGCGAAATCCGGTTATTTCGCGGGCAAGATGCTAGGCTTGGAAGACCAATTCGGCGAGGGTTGCCAGACGATTATTTTGAGCGAACAAGGGTGGACTGAGAGATTGAATGGCTCTATTGAAAGAGCCTGGCAAAACGCCGATGCACTCCGAGAGACCTTGCAAGCAGCGACACTCAGACAGATCGAGTTGACCCAAAGGTCGTACATGCAGCTTAAGCATCTGGCGATGACTGCACGAAATTGACATTTGCGCTTCCTGCGACTTGACATTGTTTTAATGGATAGCGACCTATTGCTGATTAGTGGCATAGCGTCGGAGTAACCGTAGTAAGACCCTTATAAAGCAATCAAAGGCAAACCTGTTGAAAGTAGACGATCTTTTTCATTCACCTCAAGACAGCATAGCGCGGTTGGCTGAGATGCAGGTGCATCTATATCGCCATGATGTCAGCCTGCAGAATTATTTTCAGGCGCTTGATATCGACGTTTTCAGCCGCGCTCGCGACTCCATCAGTGCTCGGAAGTCGATCAACCCGTTTAAAGCTTGGCCCTTTCACGCCGCCGACAAGGCAACCCGAATTATCAAATCGCGGAGAATCAAAACGGATGTCCTTTTTTCTCCGACTCCCTACTTTGGCCGCAAAACCGAAGTTCGATTTTTCGCACGGACATTGCTCGGTTTGGCGAAGACAGGTGCCGAGATACTGTGTTTGCTTCCTCTATATTCGTCCATTCACTTGGCAATGGAATCTGAACTGGAAGCAGCTGGGTGCGGCAGGCAAGTTACATTTCTGGATCCCGAAATGCCCTTGAATTCGGTGGACGAGCGAATGCGCCCGATTGCTGCCCAATTACGAGGTCGCAAGGACTTTGCAAAAACAGTCGAGATACTTGAGCCCTATGGGCTGAGTCCGACGCGTTGGTCCCTACCGGATTTCGAAAGGGCGGCGCGGTATATCGAGGCATGGGAACGGCTGGCGCCTTCGATCGAATTTGATGCTGTCGTCGCACGATGTCACTGGTATGACCTTTGCAGTTCCGTATGCGGAACTGGCATTCAGCGGGGCAAACCTGTGATCACTTTCCAGCAGGGAGTGGTTGACCACACCTTGGACGTCCCCATTACTGCTTCTAAGTTCGTGGCTTTTGGCGCGCCCTCTGCTTCCGTCCTAACCGAATCGAACCGAAGGTTCTTTGATGCCGTTGGCTCGCCGGAGCCGCCAGTCGAGTACATCCATGCCGGCTCTCTGTTCGACGTAGTAGTTCCACTTCCCGACCAATTCGCTGTTCGGACCCTTCTATTCGTTGATTCCCATTCAACTCCGGGGGACTTCTGGGGAACCGGGAAAGAAGTGGAAGCGCTACTGCAACTGGCAGAGAAAGTTCTCAGCGCCAGATTGCCTCAAACCCGCCTTGTTATACGACCGCATCCGCACTGGTACAATCACGGTCTTGAAGCTTGTTTGAAGCTTGTACGCGAGCATCGAGATGAGTGCGAGTTGTCCCACCCTGTGTGGCCGCTTGAGGATGATCTGCGCCGTTCGTCGGTGGTCGTCGGAATTGCGAGCGGTGTCCTAACTGCTGCTTCTGCATGCGGCTTGCCAGCGATCTTTTTGCGGACAGAGGAAGGCTTCAAAATCCGAGATCTGGAGTGCTTTTCGCCTGAGCAGATGTTATTGCCTGACGAGGCATTTCGCGAAATCAGGAACCTTCTGACTGATTGCGAAACCTACGCTGAGGCCAGGAAAGTAGCGATGCGGAATGCAAGCGAGTACTACGCGAACGGTGCCAATGCGGCTCTCGATGGCGCGTTCTTTACACGTCTCCTAAGTAATGAGCCAATGAAGAAGAATATCAAGGATGGTCGGCGATGAGATTTGCATTTATTAGCACGATGACAGGCTGGACATGGGGAGGAAGCGAGGAACTCTGGAGCCAAACTGCTGCCCAACTGAAACGAGGGGGCACGATGTGCAGGTTTCGGTGATGCACTGGCCACAAGTGTCCCCTAAAGTTACTTCGCTGGCAAAACAGGGCATCAAGGTTGAAACTTATCCGCGAGGCGGCGGCCCACGCAGTTTGATCAGTCGCATCTGGACCAAGTTCACACTCAGTAATCGGAGAAGCTATGCCCGAATGAAACAATTCAAGCCCGACCTGGTCATTATTTCTCAAGGGCACAATGCGGGCGGATTCCACTGGGCGAAAATCTGTCGCGAAGCATCAATCCCATACGTACTAATTGTCCATTGTAATAGCGAGCATTTATGGTTCGAAGATTGGAATGTGGAGGAAGCGTTGACGTCCTATAGCTCCGCTCAAAACGTCTTCTGCGTCTCCCGAGGTAATCTGAATCTGCTCCGAATGCAGTTGGGCGACCCGATACGAAATGGCGAGGTAATCTGGAATCCGTATAACGTTTCTCCCGAGAGCATCCAGCTTGGCCCGTTGAAAATGGGCAGTGGCAGTTGGCATGCGTGGCGCGCTTGGATCCGGCAGCAAAAGGGCAAGAGTTGCTACTGCAGGTCCTTGCTCGCCCGGAATGGCGGGCCAGGCCCGTCGAACTGAATTTCTTCGGGGAAGGCCCGTATGAACTCACATTGCGGCGTTTGGCCGCCATGCTCCAGTTGAACCATGTGCACTTTCACGGTCATGTGGCAGATATTAAGGCGATCTGGGAACAGAACCATATACTTGTTCTTCCTTCGCGCTATGAGGGGCTTCCCTTGGTATTAGTTGAGGCAATGTGGTGTGGCCGTCCTGCAGTTGTGACGGAGGTCGCAGGAAATGCAGAATTGTGCGTTGACAATGAAACAGGCTTCGTGGTGCCAGCGCCGACTGTGTCCTTGTTAGCCGATGCACTAGAACGAGCGTGGGAACGGCGTGAAGATTGGCGAAGCATGGGGCAAGCTGCGCGAGCTCGGGCGGAAAGCCAGATTCCGAGAGATCCGATTGCCCTGTTTGCAGAGCATTTGAAATGTTGCGTCCTTAAGGCTCAACGGGTTCCCCATACCCTCGAATCTGAACTGAAAGCCCCGGGAAGTCATCCCTAATTGCTGGGCTACAGCGTGCGCGGCTGAACTCAATTTGTGCGATCCGCATTTAACGAGCGCTGGTAGCACGACTAGGTCTGCGGCTAATCTTTAGAGTCGGCCGAATCGGAAATCCATGAGTGAAAACATGGACATTACGGTAATTCTATGTACGTACAATCGGTGCGAAAGCCTGGAGACAGCTCTTGAGAGTGTGGCAGTCTCTCGATTGCCACATTCCGTTTCCTGGGAGGTTCTGGTGGTTGACAATAACTCCAAAGACCAGACTCGCCAGGTTTTTGAGAGATTCGCATCTATGTATCCCGGTCGTTTCCGATATGAATTCGAACCACATCCGGGCAAGTCGCATGCACTGAATTCGGCAATTCGCCACACCAGTGCGAGAATTCTGGCCTTCATGGACGACGATGTCCTAGTGGAGCCCGATTGGCTCCGCATGCTCACTTGGATCTTTGATGACTCGGAGTATGCAGGCGCAGGTGGCCGCATCCTGCCCGCGTCATTCACGCCGCCCGCGTGGCTTGAGACCTCGTCACGCTATGCCCTCGCGCCTCTGGCGATGTTTGATCTAGGTCCGACTGCGGGTAGACTCCTAGAAGCGCCCTTCGGGACGAATATGGCCTTTCGCCATGAGGTATTCGCGCGTTACGGCGATTTCCGCCGCGACCTTGGTCCGCAGCCCGGATCCGAAATCCGCAGCGAAGACACAGAATTTGGAACGCGCCTGCTGCAAAGGGGCGAGCATCTCTGGTACGAACCTGCGGCCGTCGTTCACCACACAATCGCTCGGAGTCGGATCACCCGGCACTACTTCCTGAAGTGGTGGTTTGACAAGGCACGCGCCGACATTCGCGAACTTGGCATCCCTCCTGGAACTCGATGGTATATCGCTGGTATTCCGCTCTATCTGATCAGGCGCCTCATTGCCTGGACATTCCGGTGGCTCCTCACCTTTCGCTCCGGTCCCCGCTTTTCGGCCAAGCTAAATGTCTGGATGGTAGTCGGTGCGATGAAAGAATGTCGCGATCAGTCTCGTCGTCGAGCTTTGGGAGCGGAAACGGTTCGTTTCTAGTTTGATCGTGTCGATACTTGTCGACGAAGGAGCGTTTTTACAGTGCTTCAAACAGCCTTCGATCAAGTCCAAAGACTGCGGCCCTACATTCCGCTTCGCAACATAAAGGCCGCATGCTAAACCGCCGCGTGTTACTCTCGTCGTCGCCTTGGCGACAATGGTGTGTTATTTTGCTCCTTTCTTGCTTCTCGGAGGAAATCCTATTTCTATATCGAGGACACTCTCGATGATGCGTTCGTAACAAACTATCTCCTCGTCAAAACCGGCAAAGCCCTCGTCTTAAATGCGCCACGCCGATCGACAACATCTATGAATGGCATTCCGCGCGGGACGCTGCCTTCCGGCCTGAATGTTCCAATTCTGCTTTTCTATGTCTTCCCGCCAGCATGGGCCTATATCGTTAACTTCATTCTTGTTCACGTGATCGGCTTTTGTGGGATGTTCTTGCTCCTGCGAAAGCATTTTTTACCAAGAGACGAAGATTACCTCCTTGCGGGCGCGATCTCGGTCTGCTTCTTCCTATTCCCTACTACACCATATACGGTGTCACGGTGGCGGGTCAGCCTCTACTGGCCTATGCATTCCTTAACATTCGCAAAGGGGAGGGCAATTGGAAGGACTATCTGGTCATTCTGGCCTTTCCGCTGTCGGTCCACCATCGTCTCATTCCCCGTTCGCTACGACAGCCTTGGGATTGATTTTGGCGATCGATTGGGTACGATCGCGTCGCCTTGATCAAGCAGTTCCTCGGCGCAATTGTTTTCTTTATCGCAGTCTATATTGCCCTTCAATATCAGTTAATCGATTCCATCTTAGGAGCACACTTAAGGATCACACGCGTGGGTGTCGCATCGAGTCACATGGAATCGTTGGAATGATTTCAGCATTTCCTCAGATATTAGGAGAACATTCAGTGGTCTATTTAAGCCGCCATTCCACACAGGGAGCTTCTCACCGATCCCGGCGATGGTAGCCATTGCAGCCTCCCTCGTGCTTCTCTTTGTCGGGAAACGGCGTGTAGGTCTTCTCGATGGCTTGGCAATTGCAATCGTGCTCATTTGTCTGGAGTTTGGTTTCTGGTCCTATGTTTTCCGCTGGTTTGGCTGGATTCTGAAAAAACTCTCAAGCGTTCAATGGAAGTCGATTCTTATTCTGCTCCAACTGCTTTGGATGCTTGTGTTCGCTCTTCAGCCTGAAAGAGTTGAAGCGCATTAAGTGGGGTTTGGCGTTTACTTGGTGCCTTATAGTAATTCAGGCTGTCTATGCGCCAGATTCTAGAGTTCAATACTGAATACAAACACACAGTCAATATCCTTATCGGAAACGAAAAACATGTCTATGAACCATCATTTGACCGCTTTTTTGCTCAAGATCTATTCACTCAGATAGACAGATATATTGGAAGGCCCAAGCAAAGCTATCGCGTGGTGTCACTCGGAATGTATGCGAGCATTTCTAAACTGAATGGTTTCTTGTACTCTTTGGACGGCTATTTGAATAATTACTCGCTTGCTTACAAACAAGAGTTTCGAAAAATCTAACTTCGAAAGAGCTGGACAAGAGCGCGTATTTGAAGAATTTTTTCGATGGTTGGGGCAATCGCTGCTATATCTTTTCCAGTGAGATTGGGGGCAATTCATGGGCTGCGGCTCAGGACCACGTCGTCGTACATAACCTGGAGTTAAACACAAATCAACTGCGTGCTATGGGCGGAGAGTATGTGATATCTGCGGCGCGCATTGAGCAATGCACAGAATGGTCTAAGGCTGGAGAAGGAGTCTTCACACTTAATTCCTTTTGGCACCTGTATCTATTATGTTCTTCCGCCGACCGCCAATCATGCCGCCCCCCAGAATCAGGCAAAATCCGTTTCCGCGCGGAAGGTTGCTGGTGCGATTAGAGAATCTCGCGATCAGTCTCGCCGACGATCCTCTGGATGGTTACCACTGGTTGCTAATTTGATTGTGGCGGCGACCGCGCGCATAATTTGCTGACAAACTCAAATCAAAGCGCCCTCACGTTAGCGGATTAACGAAGGGGAGATCAGGAACGCTAAACGTTTAGTGGTATTCCCCCTCAAAAGGAGGCCAAATGATTGATCTTATGGGAAAATCGACTGGAAGGCCGCTTACCGTCTATCTGGGCGACCTCACATACACCACCCTCTCCCTCGCGACAGATGCGTTCCCTCTCAACATCGGCTTTATCGCAGCTTACGCGGACAAACGCTTTGGTAAAGAGGTCGATCTGAAATTATTCAAGTATGTAGATGATCTGGAACAGGCGATCCATGAAAGGCCGCCGGACATTCTGGGTCTTAGCAATTACCCGTGGAATTTCAATCTCGGATTGGAATTCTTCAGGATGAGTCGAGAAGTTTCACCCGAGACGATCTGCGTGATGGGTGGCCCAAACATACCTCTTGATGAGGAGGCGCGCAGGGATTTGTGAAGCGCAACCTTCTGATTGATTTTTACGCTTACCTTGAGGGTGAAGAAGCAATTGTGGCGCCTTGACTCCGCGCTTGAGGCGAGTCTTGACCGCGAGAAAATGAAGTCGAGCCCAATCGATGGATTTATCCACCGCATGAGTGAGACGGAGGTCATCAGCGGGACCATGCTTGCCCGGCGACGTGACCTCGATGAGATCCCATCTCCCTACCTCACTGGCTACATGGACAAATTCTTCGATGGCAAGCTCTCCCCGATGATGGAAACAAATCGCGGATGCCCATTCTCATGCACATTCTGCCGGGAAACCAGCTCATTTCGAAAGTGAACCAGTTCAGCATCGATCGAGTGAAGGCGGAACTTGACTATATTGCTGCGGCTGTCCAAAAGGCGCCAAACCTGATCACGAATCTGATGTTCGCCGACCCGAATTTTGCAATGTATGAGCGCGACTACGAAATCGTCAACATATTGAGCGAATTCAACAAAAGCAGAATTGGCCGCGCTCTATTTTCGCTTCGACGGGCAAGAATAAAAAGGAACGCATTGCGAAAGCACTTCGGAAGCTCAACGGGTCCATGTCAATGTGGATGTCTGTTCAGTCGATGGATCCAGTCGTCCTACAGGAGATCCAGCGCGACAACATCAGTACCTCGCAGATGATGGCTTTAGCTGGCGTGTATCAAGAACTCGGCCTTCCAACTCTGTCGGAACTTATCTTGGGCCTCCCGGGTGATTCGTATGAACGCCACGTTAACTCTCTGTCGCAGGTTGTCGAAGCGGGAATCGACATCATCGACACATATACCTGCATGTTGCTCAATGGCACAAAGCTCAATTCGGCATTCAGCCGAGCGAATTACAGGATTGGCTCTCACTTTCGAATTTTGCCGCGAGATTTTGCGAAGCTCGGTAATGGGCGCATCGCGGTGGAGATCGAAGAAGTTATCACTTCTACGAACACAATGTCTTTCGAGGACTATGTGGAAGCTCGAAAACTCCACCTGATGGTCGCGGTTGTTTATAACGGTGGTGGACTCAGTCCTTTGTTAAGGCTTCTGCGGCAGAATCGCATTTCTATCATCGGGCTGCTCCAGCGGCTTGTCAGTGGCATTCACACAGCGCCCGATTCCGTGCATACTATCTTCAAGTCGTTCGTGAGGTTGACAAAGGAAGAACTGTGGGACTCTGAAGAGGACCTTCGAGCTTATGTGCGCGCAAACGACAATTATCAGAAGCTACTGAATGGAGAAATTGGAATAAATCTAATCCAGACCCATACGGCGATGAGCCTCGCAGTGATGGATGATTGGGTTAAATACGTCTTTGAGACTGTTGACGCGATGCTCGGCGACGATAGTGAACGCGAGGGCGAGTGGCCAGAGATATTTGCAGACGTGAAGAGTTTTTGCATGGGGCGGACGCATAACCTTTGGGGAAGCGATCGGAACGAGGATAACCCGACTGCCTTGTTGCGCTACGATGTCCCTCGCTGGATGCGAAGCCCGCTATCGATGTCGCTTACGGAGCTTACATTGGACGCCCCGGCGATGCATCAATTTGTCTTCTCAACTGCTAAGCAGGAGGAGATGGCTGCTTTAATCAGGCGATACGGCACCACGCCCACTGGTATAGGCAGGATCATCATACAGATGGGCCGCAACCGGATATGGCGCGACGACGAGATATTACCAGCATTGAGTCGTGCCGGTGATTTTGAGAGCAGAGCGATGCCGAATTAGAGGACAGACCAGAGCCCCATCACATCGCGAGATTTGGTGTCTGGGCAGTTGAGGAGCGGACAGAGTGTAGCGGTATTTTGCCATGCACGGGGCGTGACCCCGTTGCAACTGTTTGGATGGAAGAAGCGGTTGCGCGAGGTCGGATTAAACTGAATTCGTCAGAGTGCGAGCCGCGCCGCAGAAGACAGTGACAACCCCGGAGCGAGGCAGGGCATTGGGATTCGTCTTGTTCGCAGCTGCAGTTTGTAGTGAACTCGGAACTTAAAGCATTGACGTGTATTCTCTGGAAGATATATGAGAGTCGCCATCGTCGGCGGGGGAATTGTTGGGCTGGCCACCGCATATCAACTTCTATTGCGGTTCCCATCAACCCAGCTTCTGCTTCTTGAAAAGGAAACGGGGCCAGCCCGTCACCAAACGGGCAATAACAGCGGCGTTCTGCATTGCGGTCTTTACTACAAGCCAGGTTCGCAGAAGGCAAAGCTGGCGGTGCAGGGGATTCGGCGTATGGTCGAGTTCTGCGAACGCCACGCCGTCTCTCACGAGATCTGCGGCAAACTTGTGATTGCGACTGAACCTGAAGAGATTCCACGCCTCCACGCTCTTCTCGACCGCGGAACCGCGAATGGCCTCAAAGGTCTCGAACTCCTCGGGCCGGAGCAGATACGGGAGTACGAACCGCACGCTGCCGGCGTGGCTGGCATTCGCGTACCGGAAGAGGGAATCGTCGACTTCAAGGCAGCGACGCAGGCCATGGCGAGCGAAGTTCTCTCGCACGGCGGCGAGATCCGCTACTCCTCCGAGGTTCTCAAACTCCAGAACACCGGCGCGTGGCACATCTCCTCAACTGGCGGAGATTACGAAGCTGATTTCCTCATAAACTGTGGAGGACTTCAGTGTGATCGCCTCAGCGATATGGCCGGCAATCATGATGCCACGCGTATCGTTCCTTTTCGAGGGGAATACTACAAACTCAAGCCGTCGTCGCAGCATCTCGTTCGCAATCTAATCTACCCTGTCCCCGACCCAAAGTTCCCGTTTCTCGGCGTTCACTTTACGCGACTGATCCACGGTGGCATCGAGGCCGGTCCCAACGCGGTCCTTGCATTCGCGCGCGAGGGCTATCGCTACAGCGACGTGAGTTTCCGGGACATGCTCGAGACTCTTACCTATCCGGGATTCTGGCGCTTCCTGCTTCGCTACCCCTCGATGTGCTGGCACGAGTTTCGCCGCTCCTTCAGCAAGGCGCTCTTTTGCCGGTCACTGCAAAGGCTCGTTCCGGAACTTCAGCCGGGTGATCTGATGGAAGGCGGGGCGGGAGTGCGCGCGCAGGCTCTATCGGCCTCTGGCGAACTTCTGCAGGACTTTTACTTTGTGCGGCAGGCAAAGGCTCTTCACGTGCTCAACGCGCCGAGCCCAGCTGCTACAGCCAGCCTCACGATCGCCGACGCCATCATTGACTCCATTGGCGACGCACTCCACGCGTAGGGCTGAATCGCTCCCACGCGTCGAGTGCCTGGTTGTCTTCCCTCGGCATATCGCCTGAGCGTCACGGCACCGTGACGGTGGTCTTATTCGATGGCGCGCTTTCTGCCCCATCGCTGTCTACGCTCCTCACAATGTAGTCGTACTTATCTCCACTCTTGACCGTGGTGTCGTCGTAGTTCGTCTGAGTGTCTGACGACGGAGACAACAGCACAAAGTTCGACCCGCCTGATGAAGCGCGATACACGTGGTACCCCACAACGGGATCCGCGGTTGCAGCGGGCGCGTTCCAGTTCAATTGCACTGTATGCTGCGTAGTTGGTTCGGTGGATCCGCCTTCGAGTTGAATTACGTCAGTCTGCGAGACACCATTTGCCGTCGCAGTCAGCGTCACCGGCTGTGCAGAGCTCAGGGCCGATGCCGTTACCTTGAATGCCGCGGAAGTTGCGCCCGTGGCTACGTTCACTGAGGCGGGCGTCTGCAGGGCCTTGTTATTGCTTGAGAGCATGACCACCGTCTGGCTGGTCACGGGTGCGCTCAGGTACACCGAACACTCCGTCCACGTCGGCCCGGTCAGCGTCTGGGTAGCACACGAGAGTCTGCTCAACGTGACCCCATTCGTCGGGCTCGCGGTTGTGGCAGGGTTAAGCGTAATCGAATCCATCTGCGAAACGCCGTTGACTGTTGCTGTCAGGAGCGCCGTCTGCTTCGTGCTCAGGGTTGATGCCGTCACGTTGAACGCCGCGCTCGTCGCGCCCGCGGCCACGTTGACAGAGACTGGCGCCTTGAGGGAGCTGATACTGCTTGAGAGCTTCACGATCGTCTGGCTGTTTGCGGCTGCACTCAGATAGACCGAACACGCCGTTGTTGCAGGCACGGTTAACGTCTTCGACGCACACGAGAGTTTGCTCAATGTGGCCACAGGCGACGGTGTTGAGGTGACGGCGGGGGACAGCGTAAGGGCATCCATTTGCGACACGCCATCGGCCGTCGCAGTCAGTGTCGCCGTTTGCGATTTATTCACCGCCGCTGCAGTTATGTTAAAGCCGGCGCTGGTCTCGCCCGCAGGTACGTTCACTGAGGTCGGTGTTTGAAGTGCACTGCCGCTGGTTGAGAGCGCCACCGTTGTCTGGCTCGTAGTTGCTGCACTCAGATAGACAGCACAGGCAACCGTCGTCGGCCCAGTCAACGTTTTCGTCGCGCACGAAACCTTGCTCAAAGTGGCAACAGGCCCCGGCGTTGGACCGGGAGCAGGCGCTGCGGCAGGGTTGAGAGTGATCACGTCTGTCTTTGCGACGCTACCCGCGGCAGCTGTAATGGTCACGGTAACCGACTTGCTTACGGCTTCAGAGACCGCGTTGAACTCCGCGGTCTTCGCACCTGCTGCGACTACTACCGTGGTCGGCACGTGCAGCGCGGTATTGCTGCTGGTCAATGTCACTGCCGTCGAACTCTTCGTCAAGTCGCTCAGATTCACTGAACACGCCGTCGATTGTGCTCCGGTGAGCGCTTGAGTGCCGCAAGAGATCGTGCTCAACGCAAGCGTGGATGAGATATGCGTCACTCCTCCGCAACCTGCCAGGATTGAGATGACACATCCAACCAACAACGTTAAGGGGACGTGGGCAACGCGTCTATTTTTGTAAAGGGACGAAAGCAGGAAGTGGCCGGCGGGTTTTGATGAGCTGTCTTTAAATGAATTGAATTTGTGCTGCTTTAGCGGCTGTGCTGCAAGTTCACGGCCGAAATCCGGCCTGACGTTAAACTCGTACATCTAGTTCTCCTACACAGGCGCTTTCGCACCTTCTTTTGTTGCCCACGTCACTCGAAATGTGTTGCTGGCGGATGAAAAAGAATCGATGAAAGAGCCGCCCAGCAAAGTCCGGTGACGGGACTGTCGTAAATGGATCACCTGAAGCAACGTGAACTTCAGACGTTCGGGTAGTTATCCATTCCTCCTCTGTCCGCCTCCAAATACCTTTCCTCTTCGGACCTAAAACGCAGCTCTCCCCTCCGCGTGAAGCCGGTATATTCGGCGACAAACGAAACACCCTTCTGATGTTGAAGTCCTGGTTTTTCTCAAATCGCTGGACTACTTTTGCAGGCGATCTGAGCCAGAAACAGTCCCTCCAGGCAGGATGTGCACCGATGCCACAAAACGGCGCGCAGAGTTTCAGATCTGCGTGCGCGGTAAGTGGCCCCGTGGGTTCGAAATCTTTACTCTGAGCTATGCAAGGAATTGACCAAAACGAGTCGCGAAGATTACTTAAGTGGTAGTCCAATAAATCGTTAAACTTAAGCTACTTGAGGGCAACTTTTCAACAGTAAGAAGCATCAGCCAGCATGTAATTGTTTCCGGTTTGGGTATTATCTACAGAGTAAATTTTGGAGAGGTCGCCATTTAGCGACCCGTACGATCGAATAAAAGTCGGAATGGTCGTATCACATAGTACAACGCGCCAAATGCCCTGGGAAGTTTCACGATTGCTCGGTCGCGCGCAGTGGGCCGCAACATTGTGGGCGAAAATACTGTGCCGATTCTATCCCGCAGCCCCATAAGCTGAATGTCATAAGGCACTCGTCCTTCGGGCATCCGGCCCGATTCTTCCAGCACGTTCTTCTCCAGGAATTCCACGAGCTTCCGTGCAGTCCGATCCTTTTCAAAACCGCGCAGTACTTCGGCTGGCACCTTTGCGCCTGCAACCTCCCGTGCCAGGAGAACCCCAAGCGCCAGACAGCGCCACAGGCCCACGCGCTTCGCCTCCCGTTGCGCAGAACTCCAGTCCAGTTCCGGCTCGCTCTCCAGCAGCTTTGCTACGTCGCAAATCCAGATGAGCCTTGACCACACGTGCTTGCTACCGTGCATGCAGAGCATCAGGAGTCCTGAGACTGCATCGAAATCAGGCACGTCGGCTCCCGCGAGCTTGACCGTCCTCCGCCGAGGCCAGACCCAATCCATCCCGAGGTCGTACCGATAGCGTGGCTGGGTCAGTTCGAGCCTCCAACGGAGTTCCAGCACCATCCCATCGTTCGCACGCTGAAAGTGGTATTCGAAATAGTTTTCCGCTTCCGGGTAGCCGTCTGCCGACACCTTTGTCTTGAGTTCGTATCCGCGCCCTATCAGGATTCGAGTCGCCCGGAGCAAATCGCGGTAGTAGATCAGCACGTCCAGATCCCCAGCGGTTCGTGCTGTCATGTCTCCGTAAGCGGAGGCTCCCAGCACTACTCCTTTGAAAGGCAGGGCCGCGATTCCGGCCTTCTCAAACTCATTCAGAACCTGCAGGAGTTCAGCTGCATTTGTGATGCAGTGAAACGCATTGCGCTCGAACTCTCTTCGTGCCAGTTCCAGGACCGTTGGCGGGATGACCGGTTCATTTGCTTCAAGATTGGAATAGAGGAGCGGCAAGATACCATGTTGCCGAGCCGCCTCGATCGTCTCTTCCCAACGGCCAATCTTCGCGGCTAGCTCTGTAATTGTCTTTCCACGATCTTCCGCGCGCGACTGAACGACAGCCCGCAGCAGGTTTTGGGACTCGTGATCGAGAGCTCTCATTCCGGTCTTTCCGTGGCGGCCCTTAGGCGCAGACTCGTCTCTCCAATTGTTCCGCAACCAGCGCAATCAGGCTTGGATACCCCTACTCTCCTCAAATCCAAAGTTTTTGTATGTCCCCGGAAAGTACTATGCCAACTGATTACCAAAACGAACAGTGTCATTACTTAGGACAAGCGAGAGAGGCAAGTTACCGGTGCTTCCTTTCGACAGCCTCCGCTATTCTGCACGTGTAGTCGCAGCCATCCCAAGAAGTACTGAAAGTAACGAGGAGGGATTCTGATGCAGTTTGAGCGTGTGAACTCGAAAGATTTAGTTGTCAACTCCATGCCTGACGGTTCTCGCGTCATACGTAATTCGAACAACGAGACGGTGTTTGCGTTAAATGCGACCGCCGCGGCCGCTTGGGACGCTTGCTCATCTGCCAACACCATCAGTGGAGTGGCTGACGAGATGCGGCGTTCTTATGATCCGAACGTGACAGATGAACTCGCAGAGACTTGCATTCTCCAGTTTCAGGAAAAGAACCTGGTCAGCATTTCCGGAACTCCGAAGCACACACGTCGCGCCGTTCTCGCCGGCCTGAGTGCCGTTGCGCTCCCGCTCGTCGTCTCCCTCACCGTCGGAGAGCAGAAGGCGCACGCGCAGGAAGCGAAGTCAGTCGAGTACCAGGCTCCTCGCGCCAATGTCCCCAAGGAGCACAAGCGCGACTTCTAATGAAAGTATTTGCCGGGTTGCATTGACCTCCCGGTGATACACAGTGGTCACAGGTTTTAATACTTTTCCCCAGATCAGTCGAACATCCTTCCGTACCTGGGTTGCGGACGGGGTTTGAGCAGAACGAAGATGGCGGCCAATCACGGCCGCCATTTTTGCATTTGCGTCAGTTACTCTTTTAACTATGAGCTCTCGCGACAACTCTGAGTTCGGCATTCAGGCCTTCGATTCCTCCATTAGGGTTGAATGCGCAAACTCGGAGATCCGCGATACGCTTGATCGTTATCTATTTCCACCCGTACCTCACATCGAACATGCACCGTCTTCCCCTGATATCCTCGTTCGCGTCGATCAGCTGGGCGAGGGTTTTCGTGTCACGGTCAACCACAAGCTCACAGCATCTGTCGTTACCCTCCAAGACGCTACTCTCGCCGTGGTGAAGGCGCTCGACGACGCCGTTGTCCATCGCATGAAGGCGTTTCGAGCAGTGCATGCCGGGGCTGTGCTCATCGAGGGCAGGGTATTGCTTATTCCGGGCTCCACGCATGCCGGAAAGTCGTCGCTTGTCGCCGAACTCCTCCGTCGCGGAGCATCCCATTTCTCGGACGAATACGCTCTGATCGACAGCGAAGGCCGCACGCACCCATATCCTCGACCGCTGCTGCTCCGCAACGGGCGTCCAATGCAGTCGCTTGTCCTGCCTGAAGAACTCAACGCGAGCTTTGCCACTGCCCCGGCGCCCGTCGGCTGGATTCTCGCCGTGGACTACGTTCCCGGCGCGGAGTGGGATGTTCAGGAGTTGTCGCAGAGCGATGCCGTCATGATCCTGTTGCGCAACACACCTCACGAAATGGGGCAGTCTCCTGAAATGATCGACTCCTTCATTCGACTTGCCGGCAACGCTGCGTGCTTTGCAGGAAAGCGCGGCGACGCTGTCGAAGCTGCAGGTCATATTCTCGATCTGGTTGGCGGCAAATAGGAGCGCCGCCCGAGATCGAGCGGCGCGCCATGTTTGATGAAGCCCAACGTTCTATGGAACGGCAACCCTATGGAACGGCAACCGTGGTTGTGTTCGACGGGGAACTCTCCGTGCCCGATGAGTCTACGCTGGTCACATAGTAGTCGTAGCGCTGTCCGCTCTGAACATTTGAATCGGCGTAAGCAGTCTGGGCGCTCATGGAGCTGAGCTTCGCGAATGAACTGGTGCCGCTTGGTGCGCGGTATACGTAGTACCCGGAGATTGGAACGCTGGAGCCACTTGGCGCTTGCCAGCTCAAATCGATTACGTGTGGGTTGCCGGTACCGTTAAGGGCTACTGTCGCTGTTGGATTCGTCGACGAGTTGCTGCCAATGCTCACCTGTCCCGTTGCCGACCCGGCTACCGAAGGGTTAAATGTCAACGTCACCGTGATGGTCTGTCCCGGATTGAGGTTGGCCGGCAGGCTCACGGCCGATGCGGAGAAACCGCTTCCGGTCACGGCTATCGACTTAACGGTCACCGGCGCAGTGCCAGTTGAAGTGAGGGCCAGCATCTGGGTTGTCGGATTATTGAGCACGACGCCACCGAATGAAATGCTCGTCGCGTTCACAGACAGAGCGGGCGTACCAGCGTTTAGTTGCAGCGAAAGGGTTCGCGAAGTGCTTCCCGTCAACGCGGTCAGCGTTGCGGACTGTGCGCTGCTCACAGACGCCACATTTGCCGTGAACGACGCGCTCGTTGCCGTCGCGGGAACGGTGACTGAACCAGGCACCGTCACAGCCGCATTACTGCTCGACAGCCCTACGCTCATTCCACCGGTCGGCGCAGAGCCTGACAAACTTACCGTGCAGGAGTCCGCCAGCGATCCCGTAATCGAGACGCTGCTGCAGTTCACCGCACTCACGGTCGGCGTCGCAGTTGCGCCGGTGGCACTCAGACTTATCGCTGATGTAGACGTATTGCCAGACAGCGTTAATTGCCCGCTCACAGAACCGGCCGTCTTGGGATAAAACTGGATCGTCAAAACCGCCGCCTGTCCCGGATTCAGAGTTGCGGGGAAATTTCCTCCCGATACAGAAAACCCGGTCCCCGTGATCGAGTCCGAATTGAGTGTGGCGGCGGCTGTACCGCTCGAAGTCACGGTCACCGACTTGGTGACGGCAGTCCCCACGGAGACATTGCCAAACGACAATGACGTTGCGCTCAAGCTCAAGGCCGGCACAGCTGCGTTCAGCTGTATTGCAAAGCCCTTGGAAGATCCACTTGCGCTGGCTGCGATCGTCGCACTTTGCGAGGTGCTGACCGAGGCTACCTTCGCTGTAAAGGACGTGGTAGAGGCGCCGGAAGCCACTGTCAGGCTAGTGGGCACAGTTACCGCATTATTATTGCTGGCGACGGTCACGCCCAGGCCTCCGGACGGAGCCGCTGAACTCAGCGAAACCGTGCATGTAGTCGTACTCGCACCGGTGAAAGAGCTGCCGGCGCACGAAAGGGCGCTGATCGAAGGCGTTACAGACGATCCTGATCCGCTCAAACTGATCGTCGTCGTCTTTGAAGCTATTCCTTGCGTTCCGGTGAGCGTTACGGTCTGCGAGGTGGTAACAGCAGACACGTTCGCCGCAAAACTCGCACTCGTGGCACCTGAAGGCACCGACACGGACGCAGGTACGGTCACAACGCTGCTGCTGCTCGCCAGGCTTACGGCCATGCCGCTGCTTGGAGCTGCCGCGGTCAACGTGACTTTGCAGGAATCCGTGCCCGCCCCGATCATCGACGAACTTGCGCAGCTCAGGCCCGACAAAGAAGCCGTCGCCGAAGAAGACCCCCTTCCGTGAAGCTTTACCGAGCCTGCCACGTTAACCTTCTTGGAGGTCATCGCGTTCACGCTGAGCTCAGCTGTTGTGTCCGTGGCAGCCCCGGGATCGTAGCGGACCTGCACGGTCATGCTGCCGCCAGCGGCCAGTGTTGCCGGCAGCGTGCCAGCATTCACGCTGAAGGTAGCGCTCGATGTACTCAACTCTGCTATCTGGACCGCGGAGGTGCCCTTGTTTGTGATGGCCACATTTCGATACACGGGAGTTCCCACGTTCACGTCGCCAAAGTCAACAGTCGAGGGATTAACTACCAGCGCAGGGGTGCCTGAGCTTGTCGAGGAGAAGGGCTTGGTATCTGATCCACACCCGGTGAGGCCCAGGCTGATTCCCATAGCAGCCACTGAAAGAGCCATCACGGCGCCCGTTGCGCGTCTCTTTGAGCTGTTCTTCTTATTGGATACACCGGGCAGAACGGGCTGGACCTTCTCTTCAATTGCGAAAGACAAAATATTGCGGAATGCAAACATCGGCATCACCTGTGCCAGTGGAATCTGGCGCTCAAAGTCAGCCAATGCAGCGAGCCCGCCCCATCCTGCAAACGGGGGAATAGATGTATATGCGGCGTTGGTGACTATCAGCAGGATCGTCCTTGCTGAGGCGGCGGTACAGGTGACGATAGTCACGAATGGGTCATAGATATATTACCTTTGTACTACTCGCGCAACGTATTGCACCATTTGCGTTTGAACAGCGGAGGTAACCCGAACGTTGTAGCCTTAAAACGACCCGCGTGCCTCAGTTCGCAGCAAAACTATGACTAGTAACTCACGAAAAGTTACCGATAAAATTGGCTTGAGACGTCCAGGTGCATTCATGGCCCACAGGATTGATCTCAGCCCACGAAGCTCGCGGATTCCTCCTCTTTGAAATGTTGTTTCGCGGTCGCGACATTGTTGAACTTTCGCAAAGTGGCAGTGCTTTACATCGTCGCTCTGACGCGGCGGAGCGACGAGTCTTCTTGAGCACGATCGAAGTGGTAGCCAATTGCCGGAGGGGAAAGCTATCAGCACTCGGGGGATATACTTCAAGCCGAGATCGTCAATTCTTTCCGGGTTCAGGGATTCAAGCGGGACGAGAAGCTCTGAACGATCTGCCTGTCAATTCGAGCGTTGGGGAGGCGGAAGATGAACCAGAAGATGATCGCCTGGGAACATCTGGAAAATCTGAGCTGGCGCGATGTGCTTCTCGTACTCGCCGTACTGGTTCTGGCTCGGCTTCTGATCGTGGGAGTGCAGTGGCAGCTCCGTCGGTTGGCAGAAGGTGCAAGTCCTAGTCAGCGCCTGACGATTCTTCGCATCGGGCCGCTTGCTCGCTTGCTGATTAGAGTTGCGGCTGTCCTGGTTATTGTGCCGCTCCTGATAGAGCCGACAGTTCGCAACGTAGTCGTCTTGGGAGCGAGTTTCGCCCTTGCGCTGGCCTACTTGCTTAAAGACTACGGAAGCAGTTTCGTGGCCGGACTGTTGACGGTGCTGGAGAATACCTACCAGCCAGGCGATTGGATTAAAGTGGATGGGCATTACGGGGAAGTCACATCGATCGCCAGCCGGGCCGTTCACCTGCGCACTGCAGACGATAGCCAAGTGATCATTCCGCACTCCCGATTCTGGTCGGAGAGCATCGTCAACTCCACCCAAGGTACTCATAGCGTGCTCTGCGTCGCAAACTTTTACCTTGATCCAAACCATGACGCCTCTGCAGCCCGAGAGAGGCTGAAGGAAGCGGCTGCATCGAGCGACTATCGCAGGCCAGACTCACAAGTGTCGGTAACAGTCGTTGAGAGGCCCTGGGGGACACAGTACCGGGTAAAGGCCTACGTCAAGGAGAGCAGAGAGCAGTTTCGCTTTATCACTGATATGACGATCCGAGGCAAAGATGCAATTCGGCAAATGAATATCCGGTTCGCACAAGCGCCCTACGCAGAGACTGAGACCGTTTGATCTCGGATTCCTCGCATGGAACGCTCATGAAGGCGGCGCGAAACGACTCGGATACCCAATTACCCAAGCGGCAACGGGGGCGCGGAGTGGATCTCAAGTTGTCGGAATAGGAAAAAGGGAAGCAACGAGCGAGTAGATCAATCAAACCAAAGGCAATTGAATTTCAGCAGCCTTTTGACTCTTCATGCTTGAGACGCTGTTCCAACTTTGTGACTGTTCCCGTTCACAAAGGCTGGTACCTGGATCGTTGTTTGCTGGAAGAGCCATTCAGCATCGCAGCCGAGCACCTGAGCGATCTGCTCCTGCATCTGCTTTCCTGGAATCCGAACACCGTTAATAATCCGGCTGAGATAGGCCTCATCAATACCCACCAGCTTGGCCAGCCGATTCTGACGCATACCAGTCGTGTAGACCCGCAGTTTCAGATTCGGGTAGATGGATCGTTCTTTGGTTGCAACATGGCTTGCGATTTCACTCGCAATTTGAGGGATTGCTGCGTTTGTGTCGATCATCACTCACTCCCGATGCTTCTCAAGGAAGCAGACTTTGAACGTAGGTCAGAAATCAAGAAGTTGCCAGACCATTTGGTAATTCAGCGGGATTTTTGTGGTAATAGTGCTGCGAGTTACTCATAGGACGTGAAGGGTGGGCCTCGAATCAGGTGGTCCAGGTTCGGGTTGAACTGAGGTATCGCCCCGATTGGCGACTCTCCGTGACCTCTGTGAGGGGCGAAACAAGCGGTGAGCGCGGCGCGGTGAAGGGCAACAACGAAAGACCCGGCGGCATCCCACGCAGAGCAAGACACAACCTAAAACCCGAGGGAGATTTGCGATGAGCGTGGACACGATGGAAAAGCTATTTATACAGGAATTGAAAGATCTGTATTCAGCCGAAAACCAGATCACCAAGGCCCTGCCCAAGATGGCGAAAGCGGCATCTTCCGGCGACCTGAAGAAGGCGTTCGAGGGCCATTTGCGTGAGACCGAGGGCCAGATTGAGAGACTGGTAGAGATCTGCAGCATCCTCGGAACAGCCCCGAAAGGGAAATCCTGCGAAGGTATGAAAGGGGTTCTGGAAGAGGGGGCGTCGGCATTGCACGAGACGGCGGAAGGCGATGTAAGGGATGCCGCCCTGATCGCAGCCGCACAGCGCGTCGAACACTACGAGATGGCGGCGTACGGCACGGTGCGCACCTATGCGCAGCTGCTTGGGCAGGACAAAATCGCCAAGTTGCTGGAAGAAACGCTGGAAGAGGAGAAGGCGGCGGATCAGAAATTGACCACAATTTCGCAAAAGGTGAATGTTCGGGCGCAGCAAATGGCCTAGAGACCACGCGGGTTCGGGGACTCTCGGGCCCGCGTAAATTCCTGACAAATTGATATAATAGTAGGGTGACTATAACTGCGCTTGATTCTATCCCCAATCGCGCCAATAGTGAGGCTTCTTCCGATCAGAAGCGGGTTCTTCTGCTCAAACCGCGCGGTTTCTGCGCGGGAGTGGTCCGTGCTATCGACATCGTCAAGATTGCGCTCGAGACGTTTGGCGCGCCGATTTACGTCCGCCGCGAAATCGTCCATAACCGCTATGTCGTGAATGAGTTGGCGGAAAAGGGAGCGATATTTGTCCATGAAATTGACGATGTGCCAGATGGCCACCGTGTAATTTATTCCGCTCATGGTGTCTCGCCAGCGGTACGCGAGCGCAGCAAGGGGCGGGGCCTCAAGGTCATCGACGCAACTTGTCCCCTCGTCACCAAGGTCCACATCGAAGCCGTGAAGTTTGCCAAGCAGGGATATTCCCTGGTCCTGATTGGACATCGCGACCACGATGAGATTGAGGGGACGCTCGGCGAAGCGCCAGACGTAACGCAAGTCGTTTCGAATGTGGCGGAGGTTGCAGCTCTCCAGGTTCCAGACCCAAATCGGGTGGCTTACCTGACGCAGACCACGCTTTCACTGGACGAGGCTCGCGATATCATCCACGCGCTCAAGCAAAAATTCCCGAATATAGCGGGGCCACACTCTCAGGACATCTGCTACGCAACGGAAAACCGCCAGGTCGCGGTGCGCAATGTGGCCCACAATGCCGACCTGGTGCTGGTGGTGGGTTCCACCAACAGCTCCAACTCCAACCGGCTGGTTGAGGTTTCGCGCAACCTCGGGACCATCGGGTACCTGATTGATAACTCTCAGGCGATTGACCCCAATTGGCTTCGGGGCGTGTCCACTGTGGCTGTCACGGCGGGCGCTTCAGCCCCGGAGGTGCTGGTGGAAGACGTCGTCAATTATTTGCGTCAAAATGGCTACGCCAACGTCGAAGAGATTGAGGTAATGCCCGAGAATGTGCGTTTTGGGCTGCCTCCTGAGATTGTTCAGGCCATCGGGGGACCAGGGGGAACGCAGGCGGTCCCAGTTCGCTGAGTTCTAAAAGCAACCAGCCGGTCCGCCAGAGTCTTTGCCGAGTGCCGGGCCTCATCACGACTGGTTTCTAGATTGAAGAATAGTGCAAAGAGAAATTGCGCTGCCCACTGCCCGGAATCCGGGTATTTTTGATCATCGAGGACCACATATCGCAATGAGTATTCTGCAAGGTCAGACAAAATCCGCGGCACCCAGGTTTGGCCGCATGGATGCGGCGCTTGCGGATGTCGAATCGGCCATTCATCGCTCAAGCGATTACCTGCTTTCACTGCAGCATCCAGAGGGTTATTGGAGCGGGGAACTTGAAGCCGATTCGATGCTCGAAGCCGATTACATCTTTCTGCATACGCTCCTTGAGTCGGGTGATCCTGAGCGGTTGAAGCGAGCATTCACTGAGATGATGCGCTACCAGAAGGAGGACGGAAGCTGGAGCCTCTATCCCGGTGGTCCGGGCAACGTGTCGCTTTCGGTGAAGTGCTATTTCTCAGCCAAGCTCATGAATGTTCCGGCTACCGATCCACGCCTGGTGAAGTGCCGCGAGTGGATCCTTGCGCATGGTGGCGTAACCGAGTGCAACACGTTTACGAAGATGTATCTCTGTGCGCTGGGCCAGTATGACTACGATGCCGTTCCGGCAATTCCGCCGGAGATCGTTCTCTTTCCGAACTGGTTCTACTTCAACATCTACGAGATTTCGGCGTGGTCGCGCTCGATTCTTGTACCGCTGGCTATCATCTATGCCAAAAAGCCCTACAAGAAGATTCCGCCGGAACACAGTATCGATGAGCTATTCGTCGGGGGCCGTGCGAATTCGAATCTGCGGCTGCATTGGGATCGCAAGAATTTCATCTCGTGGCGGAATTTCTTCATTGTGATCGACCGCATCACGCACTGGTTCGAGGCTGTGCACATTCGTCCGCTGCGCAAACTCGCGCTGAAGAAGGCGGAGAAGTGGATGCTGGAACGGCTGGAGATGTCCGACGGCCTCGGCGCCATCTATCCGGCAATGCTGAATGCGATTCTGGCGCTGCGCTGTCTGGGTTACTCCGAGGACGACCCTCAGGTGATTCGGGCGCGCGATGAATTTGAGAAGCTGGGCATCGAAGAGCCGGCAAACGAAGAGATGCCGGAGCCGACATTCCGCATGCAGCCATGCGTTTCGCCGGTGTGGGATACGGCACAGGCGCTTTACACACTGGGGGAGGCAGGCATTCCGCGTACCGATCCGCGCATGCTGAAGGCCGCCGACTGGTTGCTGTCGAAAGAAGTGCGCCACAAGGGCGATTGGGCGGTAAAGGTGCCGAAGACGGAGCCGGGTGGCTGGTACTTCGAGCACAATAACGAGTTCTATCCCGATACCGACGACACGGCGCAGGTGCTGCTGGCGTTGAGTAAGGTGGACAATCCCCGCGAGCGTTACCAACACCAGGTGGAGCAGCGCGCGATTGAGTGGGAGTTTGCCATGCAATGCCGTAACGGCGGCTGGGGAAGCTTCGACAAAGACAACACCAAGATGATCTTCCAGTACATCCCGTTCGCAGATCACAATGCGATGCTTGATCCGCCGACGGTGGACATTACGGGACGAATGCTGGAGATGCTGGCCTGCTACGGCTATACGCGCAAAGACAAGCGTGTTGAGAAGGCAATCAAATTCATCCTGAGCGAGCAGGAGCCGGACGGAAGCTGGTTCGGGCGCTGGGGCGTGAACTACATCTACGGGACCTTCCTCGTGTTGCGCGGACTGGATGCCATCGGCTTCGAACACAACGAACCGCAGGTGCAACAGGCGGCGGAATGGATCCGCATGGTGCAGAACGCGGACGGCGGCTGGGGCGAAACCTGCGGGAGCTATGAGGATCCAAACACACGCGGCGTGGGGCCGAGCACACCATCGCAGACAGCGTGGGCCCTGCTCGCACTGCTTGCGGCCGGCGACGATCGATCGGACTCTATCGCGAAGGGCGTGCGCTGGCTGCTGGAGCGCCAACTTGCTGACGGCAGCTGGGACGAGTCGATGGGTGAAGGCGCGCAGCGTGAAGGCATTATCACGGGAACAGGCTTCCCGAAGGTGTTTTATCTGGCATACACGATGTACCGGCAGTACTTCCCGCTCATGGCGCTTACCGGCTATGTGCGGGCGATCGAGCGGCAAGGACAGGCATTCTGCCATTCGGCATAACTTAGCTTTTGCTGCGAACGTAGCAGGAATGTTTTTGCTAATGGATTGAAGAGGCAACAGCTCTGGAGGGATTTACCCAAATATGGCTGTTCCGATTTCACAGATGTGGACGGTTGCCACTTACGTGCTTAAGAAGCGATTCAGCGGCAACAAGCGTTACCCGCTTGTGCTCATGCTCGAACCGCTGTTCCGCTGTAACCTGGCGTGCGCAGGCTGCGGCAAAGTGCAATATCCGCCTCATGTGCTCAAGCGCATGTTGACGCCGGAGGAGTGCTTCGCTGCGGTGGAAGAGTGCGGCGCGCCGATGGTGTCGATTCCGGGCGGCGAGCCGCTGCTGCATCCACAGATCGTGGAAATCGTGAACGGGCTGATTGCGCGGAAGAAGTACATTTACCTGTGCACCAACGCGCTTGAATTGAAGCGGCGCCTGCCGGAGTTCACGCCTTCGAAATATCTGACGTTCTCAGTGCACCTTGATGGCGATCGCGAGCACCACGACTTTAGCGTCTGCCGTGAGGGCGGATACGATCTTGCTGTCGAAGGCATCAAGGACGCCGTGAAGCGTGGCTTCCGCGTTACAACCAATGCGACGTTCTTTGACGGTACTGATCCGAACAACGTGCGCAGCTTCTTTGACGACGTGATGCAGATGGGCGTTGAAGGCATTGTCTTGTCGCCGGGATACAGCTACGAGATGGCTCCGGACCAGCAGCGCTTCCTCGGCCGGGCTCGCGTGCGCCGGCTGTTCCGCGCAATTTTGTCGAACCGGAAAAAGACATGGAAGTTCAACATGTCGCCGTTATTTCTTGAATTCCTGATGGGCGACCGCAAGTACGAATGCACGCCGTGGGGATCGCCTGCATACAACATCTTCGGCTGGCAGCGGCCCTGCTACCTGTTGCAGGACGGTTACGCGGAGAGCTTCAAGGAACTACTGGAAACGACGAAGTGGGAAGAGTACGGCGTCGCGTCGGGCAATCCCAAGTGCGCTAACTGCATGGTGAGCTGCGGGTACGAACCATCGGCTGTGATCGATGGCTTCGGATCTCTTAAAGGGATCTGGGGTATGATCCGCGGGACGTTCTCTACTTACAAGGATGAGCACGCGCTGCGCTTGCTGAATGAGCCCGCTCCCCATGGGCCTGCCACGCTGGTGCAGATCGGATCCACTGAGCGCAGCCTTGAGGAGACCAACGCATGACCGGTGAAGTTGCGAAGTACACCATCGAGCAGGTTGAATCTCTTGAACTCGCGCCCGGTACGCAACACGAGCAGCTTGAGGGGTGGATTCCAGAACTCGCCGGCGACGAAGACTTACGCGACGCGCTTGAAAAAGCATTCGACTATCGCGGCGATGTGACGATAACAACGAAAGACGGCGAGCGGATTGAAGCTTACATTTTCAATCGTGCGACCGGTACGACGTTGTCGGATTCATACGTGCAGTATTTTTCGCCAAAGTCTCCGGGCAAACTGAAGTTGAGCTACGCCGATATTGCGCGTCTCGAGTTTAGCGGCAAGGACCGCGCCGCGGGGAAGCACTGGGAAGATTGGCTGAAAGCTTACAACGAGCGCAAAGCCGCTGGCGAAAAGAACATTGCGCTGCACCCGGACGCATTGGAATAGTGCGCGAACACGAATGAAGACCAAAATAGCGCAAACGATTTGTTTGCGCTATTTCTTCATGGACTGTAGAAAGATCATCTTTCCAGACAATTTTCAGACGCAAAACAAAATGATGCTCACGGCTCGATGTAGTAGGTCGTCATCGTGCGGACGTTGAGTCCCGGCCTGTTTACCTTCACTTCGAGCGATCGCAACTCTACGCCGTTTTGCGCGGGTGGGGGAATGAAGGAGAGCGCATAGTACCAGTCGGCATCGTTAAGCAATTTGTCCAGGTCGGTGGTGACATTGCTGCTTGCGATCACCTGTCCGCCTGTCTGCAGCGCAAGTGTCGGCAGAGCGAGGCTGTCGGGGCGCGCACTCTCAGTTGTTGCTTTACCGGCGGCCAGACGAGGTATCGCGACATCCTCGCGTGCGGGGTTGTGCGGACCAATGGCATCAACCGTAATCTGCGCGGCGCGCAGATCGTGCAGCACGGTTACGATTTCGTCGAAGTAGTTCTTCCGCGCCTTCGGTGTGAGCTGTGCGAATTCAGCTTCAGACGGCAACGGCCATCCCGGGCCAACCCAGATAAGAATCGTGCGCCCTCCCCGATTGAGTTGCTGTAGTGCGATGCCGTCCAGAGCAGCAAGCGAGTCCTTGAAGTGAACCTGAGGGCAGTTGGCATCGTCTGCAGATTGTTGAGCGCTGTCGTGGTCACCTTGAGTTCCTACCTTGCCATTTCCAGCTGTTTTTACCACTGAAGCGTCGACGGGTTCACAAGCGTTGGAGCGGACGTTCTTGGTGATACTCACGAATGTGCGTCCGATCGTGTTGCGATCCGTGGTCGCGCCCGCCCCTTTCAAATGCCCGTTGGACCATAAAAGGAATGACGTTGGGTATGAAAGCGCGGAATGGCTCTGGGCGAGATATTTAAAGATGCCGTTCTTCTCCGCTTCGAGTGCGGGCGCGGGGCTGTTGACCGCATCGAGCACGATGATGATTTGGGTGGCGTCGTTCATGGCCTCGCCATCGATAGCATGAAATGCAGCGAGCCTGCGAGGTTGATGATTGTCGAAGAGGGTAAAGTCTTTGGCGTCAAGATCGGTGACGGGTTTGCCTGCGTCGTCAGTGACTTGTACGTTAAGCGTGATGCGCCGGGCGGCCATGTACTGACGATCGCGCTCTTCTTTGGTGCGGGTCTTGAGCGTGGGATACTGAGCGGCGGCGATGAGAGCGGTAAAGACAAGCAATCCGGCACACACGCTTTGTTGAAGTCGACGACGCCTCAATTTGCGTTCAATCCTCATGCGACTACGATACTCGGACGTCCTGGAGTTTTGACAGTTAGCTTGCCGGTAGAACAAAGCAAAATACGAACACGTCAAAATGCTGCGCAAAAGGTGCATTGCACCCTGGAGGGAGCGTGCCCCGAGACTCGCAACGGGAAACCAAAGTGTTCCCTGTACATTTATCTTCCCGATTTCGTTCTTTTTGGAGGATCGATTACGGCGAAGCGCCACTGTCAGCGGAGCGGCTGCAGAGTGCGGATTATCCGAAGAGAGCGGTGATGATGTGGTTCACGGCGAAAGCGGCGCCGTAGGCGAGGACCAGCATGTAGCCGAACTGGATGGCTGGCCATTTCCAGCTGTTCGTTTCTCGGCGAACCACGGCCATGGTTGATGTGCATTGCATGGCGAATGCGAAGAAGATCATGAGGGCAACAGCTCCGCCAAGTTTCATGTCGGTGTGCAAGGCGGTCTGCAGGTGCATGGTTTGCGTCTCAGGATCGGCGCCATAAAGGGTACCCATCGTGGAGACCATGACTTCGCGGGCGAGCACGCTGGAGATGAGACCGATGCCGACCTTCCAGTTGAAGCCGAGTGGCGCAATAGCGGGCTCAATGAAGTGTCCGAGTTTTCCGATGACGCTGTCGGCAAGTTCGGGCGCGGAATAATGGCCGTTGTGCAAGGGCACCGGGGGAATGTGCGCGAGCAGCCAGAGAGCGAGCGTTACGCAGAGGATGACAGTGCCAGCCTGGCGCAGGAAGACCTTGGCGCGGTCGACAAGCCGCATCGCAAGCGAACGGATTGTAGGCATGCGGTACTGCGGCAACTCGAGAATGAATGGCGCCTCGCTGGACTTGAGGATCGAGCTCTTCAACAGGCGCGCGGTGGTCATAGCGGCGACGAAACCTGCCAGATAGAGGCCGAGCATCACGATGGTTCGCAGGCCTAGGAATCCGTGAAGGAACACGATGTTGGGGATGAATGCAGCAATCAACAACATGTATACAGGCAGGCGCGCAGAGCATGTCATGAATGGCGTGACAAGAATGGTTGCGAGACGGTCGCGCCTGTTCTCGATGGTGCGGGTGGCCATGATGGCGGGGACCGCGCAGGCATACGCCGAAAGCAACGGGATGAATGCTTTTCCGTTGAGGCCGATGGTGCGCATGACGCGATCAGCGATGAGAGCGGCGCGAGCAAGATAGCCGGAGTCTTCGAGGATTCCGATGAAGAGGAAGAGAAGCAGGATCTGGGGGAGGAAGACGAGTACAGAAGAAATGCCCTTCCACGCGCCATCGATCACGAGTGATTGCAGCCATCCGGCGGGCAGCAGGGGCCGAACCAGCGAACCCATCTTTGCGAGAACGTCGCCGAATCCGTCGCTCAGAGGCTGGCCGATGGAGAAGACCACTTCAAAGACACCGATGACGACGACGAGGAAAAGGAGCGGACCCCAGATGCGGTGCAGGAGGATGTTGTCGAGTTTGCGGCTGTTTTCCGCCGAGAGCGGAGCACGATAACCGGTGCGGCTGCTTACCTGTGCAGCCCATGTGTGCGTGCTGGCAGCATTACCGAGCACAGGAAGCGCGAGGGGTTGCTGCGCGGCTTGCGGGGATGCGTGCTGGTTCAGGAACAATGGCACGGCTTCGAGCCCTGTGCCATGTACGGCACTGATCAGCGCCACTGGCACGCCAAGTTCCTTGGCGAGTTTGAGGGGATCTATAAGGCCGCCGCGCGACTTCATCAGGTCGCTCATGTTAAGCAGGACAAGCGTAGGCAGTCCGAGAGCAAGTACCGGTGCGGCGAGCATCAACTGGCGGGTGAGGTGCAGGGAATCGAGAACGAGGAGCACCGCATCGGGCTTGGGCGTACCGGGCATCTTGCCCTTGAGCACGTCGACGGCGACGCGCGCATCTTCAGAGTAAGGAGTGAGCGAGTAGACGCCGGGAAGATCGATGAGAGTGAGGTCGTCGCGACCTACGCCGGACATGAGCCCCGATCGCTGTTCGACGGTGACGCCGGGATAGTTGGCGACTTTCTGGCGCAAGCCGGTGAGGCGATTGAAGAGCGTGGATTTTCCCGAGTTGGGCGGACCGATTAGAACAACGGTGCTGAGGCTTCCGGATGGCGGGGAAAGAGGCGCTTCAAACGCCGGAGTCTCGCAGCAGGCATTCATCTGATTGCCCCGGCAAATTCGTGGATCTCCGGATTGCTTTCCCGCAGGGCGGTCTCGGCGATTTTCACCAATTCGGCATCAATCTCGCTCTGCGATGTGTCGGAGGAGCTTCGGATACGAATTGCTTCCGCAGTCTCGCGGCGCAGGGCAATCTGCATGCCGTCTATGCCGTACACAGTAGGATCGCCGGCGGGAGCCCGTCGCAGAACGGTAACGAGTGCGTTGGGCACAAAACCCATGTGCATGAGGTAGTTTTGAACGGAGTCAGGGAGATCAAGGGCGATCAGGGTTGCGGTTTCTCCGACGCGCAAATCCGTTAATACACTCACTTGGGGAACTCCCGTGGGTTGCCGGAAGGGCAGAACCCGATAATTGCGACCAGAATGGTCTGAGTTAAGTATACGACCGATTTGGTCGGAATCGCAAATGCTAGTCTGGATTGGCTCTGTTTCACGGAACCCCATGTCCCGACCTCATCAAGATAGGCTTCGGCAGCCTGCCCATTTCTGTTTTATCGACCCCTAGAGAACCTTGCTTCAACGCTGACTGATTTATGGCTATTCTTATTCCAGACGACGGCTCGACGATGTGATTTGGGTCACTTATGAGACCAGGAATCCGAGCCGGGCACTAGCGACGGGGAGGGCATCTCCATGGATGCGAGCGAGTTTCGCGAATCCACGAAGCAGCAAATTCCGCCAGAGGGACTGACGGCCCCACTTGCAGCGCTTTGGTGGGACGCCAAAGGAGAATGGACCCAGGCACACGGTCTCGTGGATGAACTCGAATCCAAGGACGGGATGGCAGTTCATGCCTATCTGCATCGCAAGGAGGGCGCGCTCTCGAACGCGGAGTATTGGTATGCGCGCGCCGGGCGAGAGTTTCACCGTCCTGAACTTGAAGATGAGTGGGAAGCGCTGGTGCAAGGATTGACGGGAAAGTAGGTACCAGGTCGCATCTTTGCGCCTCGGAGCAGAAGTGTTGGCTGCCTCTGGAAAGACGACAGTTGGTTCATCTGCTGCGGAGTGGGTGAGCGACTCGCGGGATCCTTTCGTTCCGAGGGGCATGGCGTTCGCCCCTGATTCGATGCAGGAGATACGCCACTACGGCGACATTGATGATTAGGACGAGGATCTTAATTGGGGTCAGGCGATGGAATAGTTCGTAGATCTCAAGGGGCAGAAGCGAGGATGTGATCACCACGGTAAACCACTCGGCCCAACGCTTCAATCGCCACAAGCCAATTCCTTCGGTCAAGAACAAACCGGCATAGACAAAACTGACGATTCCGAATTCGCGGATCCTGGCTGGGGAGAGATTCGTGACCTTCTGAATTGCCTGACTAATTATGCGGCCGTCTGGATCAAAACCGAACATTGCGACCCAACGCTCAAGCTGGGTTGCAACATCCGCATGTATCAATTTCAAGACGCCGAAGCCAACCACAATCAGACTAGCCGCCTTCAGGAGCTTGAAGAGCGCGATAACCCGAATCAGTCCGCTATTCGATGAATTATTGCTGGTCATCAATCGAAATTTCTTGTCTCAAGAGAAGAGGCACAGATCGATGTCGCAGTTGCCTGACTGAAGATGATTGTCCGTGCAATTAATGGTCATCTGAATCATGGAATCGCGTTATGCGTCGAAGGGCATGCGTGGCTGGCCAATCCAGAATTGATTGCTGCGGCGAATGAGGAGGCCGGGATTGCGATTCGCCAGTCGCGCTTGTGCTTCCAGGTAAGGGCCCACATAGCGGACAGGCGAAGGGAGCTTTGCGTATAAGCGCTCAAGGAGGCGCCGCGCTTTTTGTGAGCGTGTCTGTTCAGCGATGCCGAAGGCGAAGCCAAATTCCTCTTGAAAGCGCGGCGGCAGCCACGCGGTCGTAAGGGACGAATACCAGCGGGGAACATAAATCCGCGAACCAGCGCCGCTCATAACGCTCTGCGCCATAAAGCGTGAGCGATCGCTCACGCCAAGCGCTTGCGAGACGCACATCTGCGCGACGTAGGTTTGGAAGGAACTCCAGTCTGCAGGAAGGGCATTGGGCGGAATCCCGAAGAGCCCGGCAAGTATCTTTGACTCGGCGTAATAAGCTGCAAGTTCGTCAGGGCCAAGTGGCGGCAGAACGCATTGATACGCGGTGACTGCGCTATCAATCAGGGTGGCATAGACCCAGAGCAGCGCTGGAACCTGCAATGCCTCGTAGCGCGAGTTCCCGGTGTAGCCAGCGACATCGTCGGGAAGATTGCCTGTGATCCGTGTGTGCATTTGATAAAGGATCCGCGCGGTTCGCATTGCTTGCGGCGCGGCTCCGAAAATCATGGTGAAGACAAAGCGGAAGGTATTGTGGAAGCGCGCGATCGGTTTTGAGAGCAGGGAGGAATGCTGGTCGAGTGCTGCAGCCACCCAGGGATGTGCCAGTTGCAGAAGGGCGGCCCGACCGGCGCCGAGGAATAGCGCCGACTCTCGATTGATGCGCCAGGAGATGGAGCCGGAGCCGAAGATACCTTCAATGGGGTTAGTCACGTGCTGTTCCGCGGCTGCGATATGTTGCTCGAGATCGCTGTGCGAGACGGCAGTGAAGGGGTGAGCTATGACGGGCGACTGCATCAGTTTTGATGATCGCTTGCTTCAGGGTTTTTGTCACAGGTCGAGTTGATAAATTGCGGAACGGCCCATTAATGGGCTGCGAGCGGAAATCTGATGGACGATTATCGAGTTGTGTTTCAGGAGCCCTGTTTTACATCCTTGGATACCCACCAGAGGACTTCACCGAATATTTTCCACTTGGTGGCGTTGCTGACATCGAGCGGGAGGTACTTGGGGTTGGCGGAAACCAGCAAGTCTGACCCGGCGAGTCGCTGCAGACGAGCAACCTTGAAGCCAAGGTCGCGATGGGAGACGACGACCAGCTTTTCATTCAGATCGCCCCGCTCCGTAACGGCAGTGTCGACGAAGACGATTGCGCCGGATGGGATGGTGGGGTGCATGGAGTCTCCCGCGACGTGCATGCTGATCATATTCTCAGGGTGGGGGCACCAGGAGAGCGGGGCGAGAAGCACATCTTCGACCTTGGCCTGGGAGAGGCGAACGTTTTCATGGGGCGGGACGCGGTCGCCAAACGCCGTCACGTCCATGAGTGGAATCGCGACCGCATTGCCTCTGCCGGCCAGATGTTGCGAGACCTTCTTGTTGGTGATGAGGTTGAAGTCTTCCAGTGTCGTTTGAATCGAAGAGAGTGTCTGGCGAAGGCTGGGATCAGGCAGTTCTGACGTGTTGATGCCGGCACGTTCCCAGAAGTAAGTGCCTTCAGGTCTTCCGGCCAGATTGCCCAGCGCGACGTAAGTTTCCGCGGTTGGCTCATTTTTTCCGGCGAGCCAGCGAGAGACAGTTGCCGGGGAAACGCCAAGACGTTCTGCCAGGCCCGCCTGCGTCAGTTTCAGCGCCTTCAGCAGTCGGCGGATACCGTCGGACCATTCTCGGGTTGTCAGTTCAGGGTCGGCCATTTGGATGGTCTCGGGATGCTTGGCAGCTAATTCCATCAGTGCAATTGCTCTAATGAAATCAAGGATTTATCGTCGTCCGAGGTATACTAGCAGGCTTTCTATCGCATCGTAAGTCAGTATGGGGAACGGGGTTATACAACGATCCGCGATGGAGGAAAAAAGCGGTGACGCCGACGAGAAGGTGAACGGCGACCAAGGGAAAGCAAGGGGCCCGGATCAAAGCGACACAACCTCGCAGCCTCATTCTGACTCAACTGGATCGATTCCGTCCAACCTCGAACGCTCGTCACCAACCTCAAAGGAGAGCAGCGGGCAAGGCCTGCGGAGCCGGCGGGGCGGTCGAAGGATTCTGATCGTTGACGACGAAGCAAATATTGCAGACACGCTGCAGCTGATCTTCAAGATGAAACGCTATGACGCACGTGTGGCTTACTCAGCCGAAGGTGCGATTGAGTTGATTGCCGAATGGCGTCCTGACCTGGCGGTGTTGGATGTGATTCTGCCGGAGATGAACGGCATCGATTTGGCAATTGTTATCAAGGCCAATCATCCCGCGTGCCACGTGCTCCTTTTCTCAGGACACGCGAACACTGCGATGCTTCTGGAAGAGGCGGGCAAAAAGGGGTATCAGTTCGAGGTGCTGGCTAAACCCGTGTATCCGGATGTGATGCTTGAGCGGGCTGCCGAACTGCTGATGCCACCGGATGAACCGGCCTATAACTGAGAGAGTTCGGCACCAGAAGAATTACGAAGATCGTACAAAGCATTTGTTCAACTCCGATCAAAGATCATCCCTTTTGCGGCGCGGGGTGTCGCGGGCTACATGGAGTGCGCGGCGCCTGAAGAAGTTCCCAGAAGAATTGCGCCGGGCTCAGGATCGGGCTTCGCGGATTGTCTTTGCGGAGAGACGCTGTTTGACCTTGCTCATCTCAGCCCAGGGGTCTGAAGTCAGACGCTTCTTCCACGAGCCGAAATCTGCGACGTGGAAGACGGGGCGTGTCTTGGCGTCGAGGTCCTTCCAATCGAGTGGCAACGCGACGGGCGCACCGGAACGCGCTCGGGACGAATAGGCGGCGACTGCCGTTGAGCCCCGATCATTGCGGAGGTAGTCGAGATAGATACGATTCTTTCGGAGAGCCTTGGTCATCTTGGTGAGATACAAGCCTGGATTCTTCTTCTCGATTCCCAGAACAAATTTGTGCGCGAATTCCTTCACCACCGGCCAATCGTTCTCTGCACGGATGGGAACGACGACGTGCAGGCCTTTGCCACCGGTCGTTTTCAGGAAGGATTTGAGGCCGAGTTCTTCGAGCCGGGCGCGGAATTCTTTTGCAGTTGCGGCGAGGGTCTTCCAGTCGATGGATTCGTCCGGATCCAGGTCGAAGATGATGCGATCGGGCTCTTCGAGGGAATCATTTTTGGATCCCCAGGGATGAATTTCGAGCACGCCCATCTGCGCAAGACCGACGAGGCCGTCGGGAGAACTGAGGGTCACATACTGCTCGATGGCTCCGCTCTTTTTGTCCGGAACGGGCACGCTGCTGATCCCGGCCGGTAATCCCATGCCAATGTGTTTCTGGAAGAAGCAGGGTTTGCCGATTCCTTCGGGGCAACGGACGATGCTGAGTGGGCGATCGGCAATATGCGGCAACATTCGATCGGCTACGGCAAGGTAGTAGTTGGCCAGCATCAGCTTGGTCATCCCCGATTCGGGATCGAGGACCTTGTTCGGATGGGTGAGGGGTAGGTCGGTCTTCGCTGCGCTCGCCGCTTTGCTCGCGACTGGATTTACGATTTTGCTCGCGCCGTGTGTGCTGCGGGCTGGCGTTGACTGTGGCGCCGACTTTGCGGGATGTTTTGTGGATGCGTTAGTTGATTCGAGAGGCTCAGCGTTTTCGCGGACGACCTCCTTCGCGGGTTTGTCTTCGCGGATGCCCTTGAATGCAGCCTGACGTACGAGGTTGTCGCGTGTCCAATTGGAAAATGAGATTTGCGCTACCAATTCAGGTTTGACCCAATGCACGCCCCGCGAGACGCCCTTGGGCAGATCGGCGAAAGAAGTCTTGGATTGTACGAGTTTGGCGAGTTGCGTATGGAGGGTCTGCTGCGTTTTTTGCGTGAATCCGGTTCCGGATCGCCCGGCATAGCGCAGTTTGCCGTTGTCGTAGTAGCCGATGAGCAAGGCGCCAATGCCGGTGCTTCCATTTGACGGGTCAGTAAATCCTCCAATGACAAATTCCTGCTCCTGGAAGCACTTTGACTTGATCCATGAACTGTCGCGAGTGGAGGCATATGGTGCCGAGCCAAGTTTAGAGACGATGCCTTCGGCGCCGAGAGAGCAGGCTTTGGCGAAGATGTCTTTGCCGTTTCCGTTGAAGTGCTCGCTGTAACGGATCGGCGATTCGTCGTCGAGCGGTGCGAGGAGCTTCTCGAGGAGTTTCTTGCGATCCACCAACGGCAGACCGCGGAGGTTGTGGCCGTCGAGGTGCAGGAGGTCAAAGGCGAAGTAGTTGAGGTGGACTTTCGCGCCTTCCTGAAATGCCGCCTGTAAATCCGCGAAGCTCGTAGCCCCTTTTTCGTCGAGCACAACAGTTTCTCCGTCGAGGACAGCGCTCTCGCAAGGGATCTGCTCGGCTGCGCGCGCAAGGTCGGGCATGCGATGCGTCCAATCGAGACCCTTGCGGGTCAGGAGTGAGACTCGCTTTTTGTGGGAGCCCTCGCCGGGGCGTTCCTGGATTTGAATGCGGTAGCCATCGAGCTTCAGCTCGTGCACCCAGTCTTCGCCTCCGGGAGGAGCGGTGGAAGCTTTGGCCAGTTGCGGAGGGATGAAGATGGGGAATTTCTCCTTTGGGAGGGATTTGAGCGCAGTTGCGAAAGAGGGCTTGGCCTTCGCCTTCTTTCGAGGAGCGGCCGCCTTCGTCGCTTCAGGCTGCTGGTCAGGCGCGCGATTGCTGTGCCAAACCCGGTCGCTGTCTTCGCCGATTTGCTCGATGGTGCGTTTGCTGACAGCGCTGTTGGGAAAACGCTCGGTAATAGACGGCTGGTCTTCTGTCCGGGCGAATTCGTCGCGGTCTTTGATGAGGAGCCAGTTTGGTTTGCCGGGGCGCGCGTCGCGGGTATTCATGCGGACGAGGGCCCACCGGCCCTTCATCTTCTGGCCCTTTAAGTTAATTTTGAGATGGCCTTCAGCCAGGGCGCGATCGACGTCTTGATAGTCATCGACTGGCTCCCATTCGCCGAAATCCCAGAGCATGACGGATCCGCCACCGTATTGACCCTTGGGGATGGTGCCCTCAAAATTGCCATATTCGATGGGGTGATCTTCGACCTGGACGGCGAGACGCTTGTCGGCGGGGAGGTCACTGGGGCCCTTTGCGACGGCCCAGCTTTTCAGGACGCCATTCCAGGCAAGGCGGAAGTCGTAGTGGAGGCGCGTAGCCGCGTGCTTCTGCACGACGAAGGGCAGTGCCTCAGCTTTGTGCGAGGCCGCCTGAATGGCGCCTTTACTTCCGCGCGGCTCGGCGGTTACGTTGAAGTCGCGCATCTCGCGATAGCGCGCCAACTGGTCTTCCAGTGTCTTTGCCGGATCTTTTGGGCGAGTGGCGGACTTTGCCATGCTTTATGCGGCCTTATGCGGTCGTTTACCAGATTTCACCAGTGTAGGCCCTTTCTTTGAGGACCGCGGAGAAGAACGTGTTCGGGGGCGGCCTTCTTTGCGGTTCGATTCGCCGACGCTCTTCCGGCCCGACTCGCTTACGCTGCGCTTCAAGGCGTCCATGAGATTGATGACTTTGGCGCGAGGCTTTTCCTCGGCGACGGGCAGCGGCTTCTCCTTCCGCTTGGCTTCGATGAGCTCGCGCAGCGCAGCTTCGTAATCGTCTTTGAAGTCCTCAAAGCGGAAGGGCGCCGACTGTGCGCGGATCAACTCGTTGGCGAGGGCGAGCTCTTTCTTATCGATGGAGTGCTCAGGGATGCTGGCGAAGTAGGTTTTGGAGTCGCGCAGTTCTTCAGCATATCGGAGGATGTAGGCCATGAGGCCGCGGGCATTCTTCCCAGGTGCAGGCGCGATGGCGACCAGATGCTCGCGGCCGCCAAAGGCGACTTCTCCAATGGCAACCTTGTCCGCCTGCTGCATGGCGGCGCGAACAACCGCGTAGGCGTCAACGGAGCCCTTGGCGTCGGGAACGACGAAATAGGGCTTCTCGAAAAGATACGGCGGCAATTCCCTGGAATCGACGAACTGGGCGACATTGATTGTCTTCTGCGTTTCGAGCCGAAGGTTCTTGATCTCATCCGGTTCGACGATGACATATTTGCCCTTGCTGTATTCATAGCCCTTTACGATTTCGGAGTTATCGACGGGCTCGTCGCCGTTGATCACGTTCAAGTGGTGAACGCGCTGACGGGTCTTGCGATCAATCTGGTGGAAGGAAACTTCTGATGTCGAGCTGGTGGCAGGGAAAAGCTGTATGCCAAAAGAGACCAGTGAGATTCTCAGTTGCCCGGACCAGAATGGACGGCCAGCCATAGATCTGTCTCCTGCGTGCGCAAGTGGAACCGGAGAAATTCTGGTTCCCGCACGTCCTTGGTCGTTCGATGAGGCAGCGATGCGGCAAGTTGTCCACACCGCCATGAACGAGGAACGCCTAAAGAGCAGACCCATCTCCGTTTTGTAGCATCTCAGGATTTATGATTCGTAAACTCAAATCCGGCGAATTTCGTTTGTATTCCCGCAAGAAGGACGCGTCGACAGGCAAGCGCCGCAATCTCGGAACCTTCTCGAGTTTGGAGAAGGCAAAGAAGCACGAACGCGACGTGCAGTACTTCAAGAAACATTAGGCGTGGCATGAGGATCTGTAATGGCCGTGGCAGCGAAGAAATGGGTTAGCAAGGTCAAGACGGTTTCGACGCATCCGCCCGAGGGGCTGTTTACGAAAGATGCGGAGACAATCGCGCGGCAGCTGGCGTCGAAGAGAGTCTCACCGAAGGGACCTGGATCGGGGATGCGGATGCTCACGTACTTCATCAATCGGGCGGGCAAGGGGCTCAGTGTTTCGCGCAGGGAGGAACTTGAGAAAGCGAAGAAGCTTCTTTCCATGCGCGTGAAGGCGGCGCGGGAGAAGGCCAGGTAAGCCGCATCATCGCTGCCGAAGCGGAGTGCAGGCACGATGCTTTACCATGCGCTTGTAGGTGACGAATCCATCTCCATCCATCGCGACGACTGCCTTGACCGGTTCGGTCCTCGTTCTCATCCAGTTTGATGTCTGCGAAGAACTGCGCCTGGATCGCCTTCGGAGCATGCGGGAGGGCACGGTTCAACAGCAACCGCGCATGAAGCCTGCGACGCCGGCGTATGTGCGATATGAGCGACCGCCGGTGGCCGAACCGCTCGAGGCGCTGCAACTCGACAGCGGGGAGCGTCTGGAAGGCGAAATCAAGTATTACGACTATGGCGTCGTGAGTGTGGTGTTGCACCTGCCGTTCAGCGGGGATTGGAGCAACCTTGTTCAACTGGCAAGCCGCTGGGTGTGGGACATCGACTTCGCGTCGCGTGTTGAACCGCTGGTAAAAGCCAAACTGGCTAAATGCGCGGAGGCCATGATCCGGCCGTATACGCGCTGGTTGAGCGAAGACTATTTCATCTTTCATGTCAGCGATGCGCCGGGTGCGCCCCTGGCCTCCGACCTGATTCGTGATCATGGATTTGAAATCGCCCAGGTTGTCAGAGGTGATCGGCTGCAGCTTTCTTCGGGCGAGTGTAACGAGGTTTTGCATTCGCAGATTTCCTACTATGCAAATGACGTGACCGTTATCGGGTGGAACGCGGCGTTCCTCTATGACAGCAAGACTGGTGCGGAGACCGCGATTCAGCTGCTCGAATATGCGAATTCGCAGCTACTTGAATTTCGTCACTACGATGAGTTACTGACTGAAATTCTTGATCGTGCGTATGCGCTGCTGGAACAGAAGATGGGTGTCTTCGCGCGATGGCGGCTGGCGAAGTCGGCCCGGAACCTGCATACAACGCTGCTGGACGTTGCTGAGCTTACCGAGCACGCGGATAATGCGATCAAGTTTTTGAGTGATATGTTCGCGGCCCGACTGTACAGGCTTGCGGCAGCTAAGGTGGGCGTGCCGGATTACAAGGAACTGGTATCGCGCAAGGTGAAGACGGCGGAAGACCTGTACAACTATATGGTGGACCAATTCAACCAGAGCCGAGCGTTCTTTCTGGAGTTCACGGTTGTTTTGATTCTGCTGATCGAGCTGTTCTATTTGTTTCGCGGGAAGCCGATGTAAGGGAAAAACAGATGTCACTCTTGTTGAACGATTTCTCATTATGAGCTTGTTGATTTTTACTGCGCTTCTTTTTTTTGGTTCACTCCTGGCGGGTCTCCTTGGGGCACTCACGGGGCTTGGCGGCGGCGTTGTTCTGGTGCCGCTCCTTACGCTTGGATTCCACGTGGACATTCGCTACGCCATCGGGGTGTCACTGATCTCGGTGATTGCGACATCTTCGGGAGCTGCCGCGGCTTATGTTCGCGAGGGGTTCTCCAGCGTGCGCATTGGGATGTTTCTGGAAGTCGCGACGACGATCGGCGCGATTTTGGGAGCGTTTCTGGCGACGGTAGTGCACACGCAGGCGCTGGCGATCATCTTTGGGTTGGTGCTGGTTTACTCGGCATATTTGTCGTGGCAACAGGCGCGAAATCCGCTACCGGAGTTGAAGAAGGGAAGCCCCTGGTCTGAAAAGTTAAGGTTGTCGGGCGACTACCCCGGGCCGGATGGATCTCGATGCAAATACGAGGTTGAGAACATTCCTGGAGGATTCGGCGTGATGTTTGTCGCCGGAGCGCTGTCGGGACTGCTCGGCATCGGCTCGGGAGCGGTAAAGGTCTTGGCGATGGATCGAATCATGAAGATCCCTTTCAAGGTATCCACGACGACCAGCAACTTCATGATCGGCGTCACTGCGGCGGCCAGCGCGGGTATTTATCTTCATCGCGGATTGATCACGCCGGGGTTGGCGTTTCCGGTAATGCTCGGCGTTCTGAGCGGTTCGCTGATCGGCGCGAAGTATCTGGTCCGCGCGCATGTATCGATGCTGCGTGCCGTGTTTACAATCGTCATCCTTGCTCTGGGAGTGGAAATGATTATCAACGGGGTGACGAAATGGTTTTGAGATCGAAGCTGAAAGACACGGGGCAGGAAGACCATTTCGACGACCGGACTATGGAAACAATCATGGGGCGATTGCTGCAGGTGGGCGTGCTGCTGGCGTCGTTCGTGATGCTGGTCGGCGGCCTTCTTTATCTCAGGGCACATCAAGCGGGAGTGCCAGACTACCGGGTGTTCAAAAGCGAGCCGCAGGAGTTGCGGCATATTGGCGGAGTGATACGAGGAGTATCGACGGGCGATCCTGCGGCCCTTATCCAACTAGCGGTGTTGCTGCTGATAGCGACGCCGGTGGCGCGGGTGGTGTTTTCGGTCATCGCCTTCGCGATTGAGCGCGACAGACTTTATATAGGTGTGAGCGCGGTCGTGCTGGCGGTACTGCTGTTCGGATTCTTCCGGTCACAGTAAGTGGATTGGACGCCGGCTCGAAGCGGATTGGACGCCGGCTCGCAGTTTTGGCACGCGCAATTTATGCCCCACACCGCTTCATCAAACTTCAATTTAAACAGCAACCTGGAACTCATCGCGCATCCAAGAGAATGACCAACAGATGCATTGCCATCTTTTGGAGAGGAGAGCCATGCTGCGTTTTCAGGGAAAAGTGGCGATTGTTACCGGTGCCGGATCGGGCATCGGCCAGGGGATTGCCAAAAGGCTTGGATGCGAAGGGGCGAAGGTCATCGTGGATTACGTGGGCAACCCCGATGGAGCGAAAGAGACAGAAGATGCGATCGAGAAGGCCGGCGGCGAGGGCAAGATTGTGCGGGCAGATGTCACGCGCATCGACGATGTGCGCTGCCTGGTAGATACGGCCTGGAGTCAGTTCGGGTCGGCGGACATCCTGGTGAACAATGCGGGGATGGAGAAGAAATCGGACTTCTGGGATACACCCGAATCGGACTTCGACCAGGTGATGGCCGTAAATCTGCGCGGGCCTTTCTTTCTGACGCAGGCATTTGTGCGGCGGCTGCGGGATGCGAAGAAGCCGGGTTGCATTATCAATATCAGTTCCGTCCACGAGGACATGGCGTTTCCGGGTTTTGCTTCGTACACGACGAGCAAAGGCGGGCTGCGCATGCTGATGCGTGACCTGGCAGTAGAGCTTGGGCCACTGGGGATAACGATCAACAATGTTGCCCCAGGAGCGATTGCGACGCCGATTAACAAGGCTCTTCTCGAGGACAAGCCAAAGCTGAACGCGCTGCTCAACAATATTCCGCTGGGACGGCTTGGAACGCCGGAAGATGTGGCGGGACTGGTGGCATTTCTTGCCTCTGACGACGCGGCCTACGTAACGGGGTCGACGTTCGTTATCGACGGCGGGCTAATGCGCAACTACAAGGAGCAATAGACGTCGCAATGGCTATGAAGATTGAAGACTACGCGCTGATTGGCGACTGCCAGACCGCTGCGCTGGTGGGCAAGGACGGCTCGATCGACTGGCTCTGTTGGCCTTCGTTTTCATCGGAGGCGTGTTTTGCCAAGCTCTTAGGCACGGAGGAGAACGGCTACTGGAGGATCGCACCGTGCGAAGACGAATGGACGACGACAAGGAATTATCGCGAACACACGCTGATTGTGGAGACGGTTTTTGAAACCCCCAATGGTGCCGTTCGTCTGACGGACTTCATGCCGGTGCGTGGCAAGAATTCTGATGTGGTCCGGATCGTGGAAGGAATTCGCGGCTCGGTGCCGATACAGATGGAGTTATGTCTGCGCTTTGATTATGGCCGGACCGTGCCGTGGGTTACGCGCGTCGACAATGGTGTTCGTGCGATTGCCGGCCCGAATCTTGCGATTCTTCGTAGCTCGGTAGAAACACACGGCGAGAATTTGAAAACGCTGGCGGAGTTCCCCGTAACGGCTGGACAACGCGAATGGTTTGTTCTGACCTACAGCCTCTCATACCAGGAAGACCCCGCACGCATCGATGTAGATCAAGCCTTCAAAGATACAGAGGCTTTCTGGGGGGAGTGGAGCGGGAGGCTTCACTATGAAGGAAAGTACCGGAAGATCGTGGAGAGATCGCTGATCACGCTGAAGGCGATGACGTATATGCCTACGGGCGGCCTGGTGGCGGCCGCAACAACAAGTCTGCCCGAATGCATTGGTGGCGTGCGGAACTGGGACTATCGCTACTGCTGGTTGAGGGACACGACGTTCACGCTGTTAGCGCTTTCCAACGCGGGCTACTACGACGAGGCCGCGGCATGGCAGGATTGGCTGCTGCGGGCGCTGGCTGGAAGTCCCGATCAGGTGCAGATCATGTATGGACTGCGCGGGGAGCGACAGTTGTACGAGTGGGAAGTTGAGTGGCTGCCGGGATATGAAGGATCAAGGCCGGTGCGCATCGGCAATGCTGCTTCAGTGCAGATGCAACTGGATATCTATGGAGAGATGCTTGACTCGTTCTTTCACGCGCAGAGCAAAATGGGACGCCATACCGAGGATGATTTCCGGGTACTTGTGCTGCTGCTGAAGCATCTGGAAACAATTTGGCAGGAGCCAGACGAAGGAATCTGGGAGACACGCGGAGGGCCGCAACAGTTCACGTATTCAAAGATGATGGCCTGGGTGGCGTTTGATCGGGCGGTTCTGCTAGCTGAGCAGATGAACTATAAGGCGCCTGTAGAGAAATGGAAAGAGATCAAGGACGAGTTGCATCGGGAAATTTGCGAAAAGGGATTCAGCATGACGAAGAACAGCTTTGTGCAGGCCTATGGGTCAGAGGAACTGGATGCTTCGCTGTTGCTGATGCCGCTGGTTGGATTTCTACCAGGAGATGATCCGCGCGTGCGGAGCACGGTCGATGCAATTCAACGCGAATTGATGCCAGATGGAATGGTGATGCGGTACGACACATCGCGAGTGAGCGACGGGTTGCCGCCTGGCGAAGGAGTGTTTCTGGCGTGCAGTTTCTGGATGGTGAGCGCCCTGAAGGTGGTTGGTCGCGAAGAGGAGGCGGCAGAACTGTTTGAGCGTCTGCTGTTGTTGACCAATGATCTCGGGTTGCTTTCCGAGGAATACGACATCCATGAAAAGCGGCTGGTGGGGAATTTTCCGCAGGCGTTTTCGCATATCGCGCTCGTGAACGCCGCGTTTGATCTGGAAGATGGTGCCGGTGTACGCGGGCGTTCGTGTCGGCAGGAACAGCCTTGAGAATGGCATTGGGCCCATTTTTTGCTCGCGTCGCCTTTGTGCTCGGCGAAGCATCGCCTTCTCCTGGGGGGAAGGGAGGATCGTCGCACGCGCTTCGCTGGTTGATGCATCTCGGCGCTGTGGGGATATTCGCGTTGGCGGTAATTGATTCGTCAGTGATTCCGATACCGCTGCCGGGAAGCACGGACCTGGTGCTGCTGTTGCTGACTGCTTTCCGGTCGCAATCGGTTGGCTCGCCGATCCTGTTTGCTTCGTGCGCGTTTGTGGGGTCGGTGATCGGTGGTTACACTACCTGGGCTGCAGGGAAAAAGGGAGGCGAAGCGGCGCTCGAACGACTGGGCAAGGGCCGCTTTGTGCGCCGGATTCAAGGGTGGGTGAAGCGCAATGGACTGCTCTCTGTAGCGTTGGCCTCGCTGCTGCCTCCGCCCGTGCCGTTGATGCCGTTTCTGCTAGCAGCGGGGGCGCTGGGACTTTCACGTGCGCGGTTTTTGATTTCCTACTGCACCGCTCGGGCGGTGCGATATGGCGTGGTGGCGTGGCTTGGTTACAAGTACGGGCGCCAGGTGATCAATTTCTGGCAGAACGACTTGAAGGGATGGAGCACGCCGATCCTGATTGTCTACGTCTCGTTGCTGGTGTTGGGCGCGTTGTATGGGGTGTGGAAGTACCGACGAGGAAACCGCGCGGGGAAGTAGTGACTGCGCAAACTGAAAGGAATGCCGGTGTAGACGGCATTCCTTTTTGTTTGGTGACGAGGCGCGGGCTATGCTCGGGCGTGCCTGAGCATGGGCGCTGTGGGTTGCTTTGTTGCAAGGTAAGTATCGACTGCGGCTGCGGCTTTGCGCCCTTCTGCAATTGCCCATACGACGAGCGACTGACCGCGGCGCATATCGCCAGCAGCAAAGATGCCATCTACCGAGGTCATGTAGTCGGCGTTGGCGGCGACGTTGCCACGCTGGTCAACAGCGACGCCAAGCTGCTCGATCATGCCGCCCTTGACGGGACCGAGGAAGCCCATCGCAAGCAGTACAAGATCGACATCGAGCGTGAACTCAGATCCGACGATGGGTTCGAACTTCGGCGGCGGGCCGACGCGGAGGGCGTGAAGCTGTTTGACGTTGCCGTGCTCGTCGCCGGTGAACTTGATGCTGTTGATGCTCCAGTCTCGGACGCCACCTTCTTCGTGCGCGCCCTCGATGCGCAGTTGCAACGGCCAGAGCGGCCATGGAGTTGAGGCGGAACGGATATCTGGCGGTTTGGGCATGATTTCGAATTGATGCACGCTCTTTGCGCCCTGGCGATGGGTGGTGCCGAGGCAGTCTGCACCGGTGTCGCCGCCGCCGATGATGAGCACGCGCTTGCCTTCGGCGCTGATGGCGATTTTGGAATCGACCGTATCGCCTTCGCAGCGGCGATTCTGTTGCGGCAGGAATTCCATTGCGTAGTGAACGCCCTTGAGCTCGCGGCCCGGGATGTTGAGGTCGCGCGGGTGTTCGGCGCCGCCAGCGAGAAGGATGGCGTCGTAATGGCCCGTGAGCGCTTCAACGGGGACGTTTCCGCCGACGTGCGCGTTGGTGAGGAAGGTTACGCCCTCGGCGCGCATCTGCTGCAGACGACGATCGAGGATGTGTTTTTCAAGCTTGAAGTTGGGAATGCCGTAACGGAGAAGGCCACCGATGCGGTCATTCTTCTCGTACACGGTGACCGAGTGGCCGGCGCGACGGAGTTGCTGCGCGGCGGCGAGACCGGCGGGACCACTGCCGACGACAGCGACGCGCTTGCCGGTGTTGTGCTCTGGCGGCTCGGGATGGATCCAGCCTTCCGCCCAGGCGCGCTCGACGATGCTGCGTTCGATGAGCTTGATGGAGACCGCTGGCTGGTCGATGCCGAGGACGCAGGAGGCTTCGCAGGGCGCGGGGCAGATGCGGCCAGTGAATTCGGGGAAGTTGTTGGTGGCGTGCAGGCGGCGAATCGCACTCTGCCAGCGGTCGTTGTAGACGAGGTCGTTCCAGTCAGGAATGAGATTGTTGACCGGGCAACCGGTGTGACAGAAGGGAACTCCGCAATCCATACAGCGGGCGCTTTGTTCGCGCTGCTTCTCTTCAGGGAACGGCTGATAGATCTCGAACCAGTCCTGCACGCGTTCCTCGACACTGCGGCGTGTGGGCTGTTCTCGTTCGATTTCGAGAAATCCTGTGACCTTACCCATGCTGCACCTCGGCTGCTGCAGCCTCGACCTGAGGCGCTGCGGTAGTTGGCGGACAGTAAATGGTGTCCACGCGTTCGACTCCGAGCACGCGCTTGTACTCGTGCGGGAAGACCTTGATGAATTTCGGCTGCGCGTCGGCCCAGTGCTCAAGGATCCATGCTGCTCGTGGGCTTCCGGTAAAGTCCTTATGACGCTCCAGCAGAGCACGGACTTCGGATACATCTGTTTCGCTTTCGAGCGGTTCGAGATCGACGCTGGCTTTGTTGCAGCGCCGCGTCGAGAAATCGCCCTGATCGTCAAAGACGAAAGCGCGGCCTCCGCTCATGCCGGCAGCGAAGTTGCGGCCAGTGGTGCCAAGCACGATGACGGTGCCGTTGGTCATGTATTCGCAGCCGTGATCGCCGACGCCTTCAACCACGGCGGTTGCGCCGGAGTTGCGAACCGCGAAGCGCTCGCCGGCTATGCCGTTGAGGAAGGCTTCGCCGCTGGTCGCGCCGTAGAGAACAACGTTGCCGACAAGGATGCTTTCTTCCGGCAAGAAGAAGGAAGTCTTAGGTGGGTAGGCAATAATGCGTCCGCCGGAGAGACCTTTTCCGACGTAGTCATTGCTGTCGCCTTCGAGTTCGAGCGTGACACCTGATGGCACGAATGCGCCGAAGCTCTGGCCAGCCGAGCCTTCGAATTTGAAGTGGATAGTGTTATCCGGAAGTCCAGCAGACCCGTAGCGACGGGCGATTTCGCCGCCGAGCATGCCGCCGACGGTGCGGTGCACGTTGCGAATTGCGAAGTTGCCAGTGACGGGAGTTTTGGATTCGAGGGCCGGTGCGGCCTTCGAGATCAGTGCGTGATCGAGTGCCTGGTCAAGGCCGTGATCCTGGGCCTGTATCTTGCGCCGGGCTACGCGTGACGGTACGGTCGGCGCGTAGAGGATGGAGGAGAGGTCGATGCCCTTGGCTTTCCAGTGAGCGTCGGCCAGTGAGGCTTCGATCTTGTCGACGCGACCGACCATTTCGTCGACCGTGCGGAAGCCGAGCTTGGCCATGTGCTCGCGGATTTGTTCCGCGATGAAGAAGAAGAAATTGATGACGTGCTCCGGCTGGCCGGTGAAACGCGCGCGAAGGATCGGATCCTGTGTGGCGATGCCGACGGAGCAGGTATTCAGGTGGCACTTGCGCATCATGATGCAGCCCATGGCGATGAGCGGCGTGGTGGCGAAGCCGAATTCTTCAGCACCGAGAAGGGCGGCGATGACGACGTCGCGGCCAGTCTGCAGCTTGCCGTCGGTCTGCACCTTGATGCGGCCGCGCAGATCGTTGAGCAGCAGCACCTGCTGGGTTTCCGCAAGGCCGAGTTCCCAGGGAAGGCCGGCGTGCTTGATGGAACTGAGCGGCGATGCGCCAGTGCCGCCATTGTCGCCGGAGATGAGCACTACGTCGGCATGGGCTTTCGAGACGCCTGCGGCAACGGTGCCGACGCCGACTTCGGAGACGAGCTTAACGGCAACGCGCGCCTTGGGGTTGACGTTCTTAAGGTCGTAGATCAGCTGCGCGAGATCTTCGATGGAGTAGATGTCGTGGTGCGGTGGCGGAGAAATAAGTCCCACGCCAGGGATAGAGTGGCGAGTCCTGGCGATGACGTCGTCGACTTTATGGCCGGGCAACTGGCCACCCTCTCCAGGTTTTGCGCCTTGCGCCATCTTGATCTGCAATTCATCGGCGTTGACGAGGTAGTTGGTGGTTACACCAAAGCGTCCGCTGGCTACCTGCTTGACGGCGCTGCGGCGCGAGTCGCCGTTGGGATCGGGGGTGAACCGCGCTTCATCTTCGCCGCCTTCGCCGGTGTTCGACATGCCCCCGAGACGGTTCATAGCGATGGCGAGTGTCTCGTGGGCTTCAGCGCTGATGGAGCCGAAGCTCATGGCGCCAGTGGTGAAGCGCTTGACGATTTCCTTGGCTGGCTCGACTTCTTCGATTGGAATCGGGCTTTCGGCGTACTTGAGCTTCAGCAGGCCGCGCAATGTGCAGAGGGTGCGATTCTGCTGATCGAGAAGGTCGGTGTACTCCTGGAAGGTGGTCGCGTTGTTGGCGCGAACTGCGTGCTGGAGTTTGCTGATGGTGGCCGGGTTCAACAGGTGATACTCACCGCCCTCGCGATATTGATAGTGGCCGCCGACGACGAGTTCGGTCTCGGAATCCGTCAGCGGTTGAAAGGCGTATGAGTGCTTCATCTGCGCTTCGCGTGCGAGCACGTCGAGACCAACACCCTCGATGCGGGATGCGGTGCGAGGGAAGTAGGTCTGGATGAGACTGTCGTTGAGGCCGATGGCTTCAAAGACCTGTGCGCCACGATAGCTTTGCAGCGTGCTGATGCCCATCTTGGAGAAAGTTTTCAGAAGGCCCTTGTTGATGGCCTTGATGAAATTCTTTTCGGCGTGATTGGCGGAGACGTTGTGCGGCAAGCAGGCCTCGACGCTTGAGGTCGTGCAGCGTCTCGATAGCGAGATAAGGATTGATAGCGCTGGCGCCGTATCCGATGAGCAAGGGCGAAGTGCATGACTTCGCGAGGCTCACCGCTCTCGATGATGAGGGCGACCTGCGTGCGCAACTTCTCTTTGACGAGGCGGTTGTGCACGGCGGCCATCGCCAGGAGACTCGGAATAGGCGCGTAGGTAGGGTCGACGCCGCGATCGGAGATGATGAGCAACGTGTATCCGGATGCGACGGCGTGCGTGGCGCGCGCGCTCAGTTCGTCGAGCGACTGGCGGAGACCGGCTTCGCCATCGTCTGCGCGGAAGAGTGCGGGCAGCGTGGTGGCGAGCAAATCGCCGGAGGAGACTCGTCGCAGCTTTTCCAGATCGCGATTCGACAAGATCGGATGCGGCAGCTTCAGCGTATGGCAGTTCTCCGGCGTCTCGTCGAGGATGTTGCGCTCGGTGCCAATGTAGCTGATGAGAGACATCACGAGCTCTTCGCGAATGGGGTCGATGGGCGGATTGGTGACCTGCGCAAAGAGCTGCTTGAAGTAGTTGAACAACGGCTGGGGGCGATCGGAGAGACAGGCCAGGGGGGTGTCGGTGCCCATGGAGCCGACGGGCTCCTCGCCTCGTGCACCCATAGGGCCGAGCACAATGCGTAAGTCTTCTTCGCTGTAGCCGTAGGCGCGCTGGCGGCGAAGGAGTGTTTCTGGATTCGACGCGATGACGCGGGATGGCTCGGGAAGAGAATCGACCAGAACCTGCTGCTCTTTAAGCCAGTCAGCATAGGGCTGGCGGGCGGCAAGGCTCTTCTTGATTTCGGCGTCGGAGATGATGCGCTTCTGCACCGTATCGACGAGGAACATGCGGCCGGGCTGGAGACGGCCCTTCTTGCGAATGTCTTCGGCGGGCACATCGAGCACGCCGGCTTCTGAAGCCAAAACCACAAGGTCATCCTTGGTGACGATGTAGCGGCCGGGGCGAAGGCCGTTGCGGTCAAGCGTAGCGCCCACGATGCGTCCATCTGTGAATGCGATGGAGGCAGGACCGTCCCAAGGCTCCATGAGTGACGCGTGGTACTCGTAGAAAGCGCGCTTGTCTTCGTCCATGTCAGGATTGCCGGCCCAGGCCTCGGGGATGAGCATGGCCATGACGTGCGGAAGGGAGCGACCGGACTGGAAAAGGAATTCGACCGCGTTATCGAGCGATCCGGAATCGCTGCCGTCGGGGGTAATAACTGGAAAGAGCTCTCTGATCTTTTCGCCGTGAAGCGGGCTATCGAGTACAGACTGGCGTGCGTTCATCCAGCTGATGTTGCCGCGGATCGTGTTGATCTCCCCATTGTGCGCGATGTAGCGGTAGGGGTGGGCGAGCTTCCAGCTGGGGAAGGTATTGGTGGAGAAACGCTGGTGGACGAGACAAAGAGCGCTGGTGACAAGGGGATTGGCCAGTTCGAAGTAGAACTTTTCGATCTGGGGAGCCAGCATGAGGCCCTTGTAGATGATCGTGCGGCAAGAGAAAGACGGAATGTAAAAGTCGTCCTTGCCTTCGATCTCAGAAGCGGCCATCTCGTTCTCGGTACGGCGACGAACGAGATAAAGCGCACGCTCGAAAGCTTCTTCGTCCATGCCGTCGGGACGGCCCACAAAAAACTGCTCGATATAAGGCTGCGAGGCGCGGGCTTCACGGCCAATGGCATCGCCGTTAACTGGTGTGTCGCGCCAGCCCAGGACCTTGAGACCTTCTGCGGCAGCAATGCGCTCGAAGACGCCTTCGCATTGCAGACGGCTGTGCCTGTCGACGGGGAGAAAGACCATGGCGACGCCATACGCGCCTGGGCCAGGGAGCTGAATGCCGAGCTCGCCGCATTCGCGCGCAAAGAAGACGTGGGGGATCTGGATAAGAATGCCTGCGCCATCGCCAGTCTCCGGATCGCAACCCGCAGCCCCGCGATGGGTGAGGTTGATCAGGACCTCGAGCCCTTTGCGAATGATGTCGTGGCTCTTTTCGCCCTTGATGCTTGCCACGAGGCCCATGCCGCACGCGTCGTGTTCATTGCGCGGATGGTAGAGGCCCTGAGGCTGCGGGAGACGGTTTTGCTGGTCCGATATCTGCATGGCTACCTTCTTATGAATAAGATCGGTTTGCTATTTCAGAGCGGTCTTCCAATTACTATGTGGCATTTCTGCTCCAGTATGAGGTGGCTTCTCCTTAAGAAGAGAGCCACTTGATATCGTCGCTTCGTTCTACCGCAAATTGGAGAACCGCTGTAGTTGTCAGGAACGGCAAAGACACATGGAGCGTGGCGTTTACCTATCGGAAATCGCCGGATCAACTCTGGTTGGACCCGTCGTGGCGGGTCCGGATCTTGGGGATAGTGCTGAACTCTCTACTATATCTGAAATTCGGTTCGACTACTCCCGAAATACGGAATGCGTTGATTAGGGCTGGTTTTCCACACGCGCGTGGAAGCTCAAAGGACGCAGGGGCTAAAACTCGTCGCATATTCAGCTGCTTACGGCACGACTGAAGTCGTGCCCTGATACAAGCCAGCGAGGTTTGGGCTATCCACTACGTGGCGAAGTCTTCATTGACACAAGCCGGTGCGCAACGCCAGGATTTCGCAGCCCGTGAAAGTGATCACAGCTTGCAAATGAGCAGTTCGCGCTCATAGATCATTTCGGGGGGGAGATGATCGTGGAGTTCAATGAAGAGCTCCTCGTGCGCGATTACTTCTTTGCGCCAGGCCGCGCGATCGACGGCCATCAGCGCGTCGAAGGATTCCTGCGGGAAATCGAGACCGTGCCAGTCGATGTCCTCATATCTTGGAACCCAGCCAATGGCAGTTTCGCGACCACGGCCGTGTCCTTGAACTCGTTCCACGATCCAGCGTAGGACGCGCATGTTTTCGCTGAAGCCGGGCCAGAGGAATTTGCCATTCTCATCCTTGCGGAACCAGTTCACATTGAAAATGCGCGGGGTCACGTCGAGGCCGCGCTGCATCTTGATCCAGTGACGGAAGTAGTCGCCCATGTGATAACCGCAGAAGGGCAGCATAGCCATGGGATCGCGACGCACCTTGCCGACGGCGCCGGCTGCGGCGGCGGTGGTTTCAGAGCCCATGGTGGCGCCGATGTAGACGCCGCTTGACCAGTTGAACGCCTGGTAGACGAGCGGCAAGCGTGTGAGAGCGGCGGCCGCCGAAAACGATGGCGCTGATGGGCACGCCTTCAGGAGCTTCCCAGGCGGGGTCCATTGTGGGGCATTGCGAAGCCGGTGCAGTGAATCGTCCATTGGGATGCGCTGCCGTGGTGCCGTTCTTTTTGCCGATCGCTGGGGTCCATTGCTCACCGCGCCAATCGAGACATTCGGCTGGTGGTTTTTCTGTCATTCCTTCCCACCACACGCCACCGTCGGGTGTGAGAGCGACGTTGGTGAAGATGGTGTTGCGCGAGAGGGTCGCGATGGCTGAAGGATTGGTCTTGGAACTTGTGCCGGGAGCGACGCCAAAAAAGCCGGCCTCGGGGTTGATGGCGCGTAGTTTGCCGCTGGCGTCGGGCTTGATCCAGGCTATGTCGTCGCCGACGGTCCACACTTTCCATCCGTGCATGGCCTTGGGCGGGATGAGCATGGCGAAGTTCGTCTTTCCGCAGGCGGAAGGGAAGGCGGCTGCGACGTAGGTCTTTTCACCTTCGGGATTTTCAACGCCAAGGATAAGCATGTGCTCGGCCATCCAGCCTTCGTCGCGAGCGATGTTGGAGGCGATGCGGAGGGCGAAGCACTTTTTGCTGAGCAGGGCGTTGCCACCGTAACCGGAACCGTAGGACCATATTTCGCGGCTCTCAGGAAAGTGCACGATGTACTTGGTGTCGTTGCAGGGCCACGGGACATCCTTCTGGCCGGGCTTGAGCGGCACGCCCACAGTGTGCATGCATGGAACGACGCGCTTTTCGTCCTTGTCGATTTCGGCAAAGACGGGCGCGCCGATGCGAGCCATGATGCGCATGTTCACAACGACGTAAGGAGAGTCAGTAAGCTGCACGCCGATTCCAGACATGGGCGAGCCGACGGGACCCATGCTGAAGGGGAGAACGTACATGGTGCGCCCGTGCATGCAGCCCTTGAAGAGCTGCTTGAGACGGCGGCGCATTACGTAGGGGTCTTCCCAGTTATTCGTGGGACCCGCGGCATCGCGCGAGAGGGAACATATAAAGGTGCGGTCTTCAACGCGAGCGACATCGTTCGGCGACGAGCGAGCGTAATAGCATCCGGGCCACTTTTTCTGATCGAGGCGCGTGAAAGTGCCGGAGGCAACGAGCCGATCGCAGAGAAAGTCATACTCCGCCTGAGAACCATCGACCCAGTGGATTGAGTCGGGACGGCATAGATCTGCCATCTTTTCGACCCACCGAATGAGATGTTTATTTGTAGTTGGTGGAGTTTGAACTGCGGACGGATCGTGGTTGAGAACGGACTGCTTCATATTGATATGGTTCTCCTGCGTTGTCTAACCATTTCAAGGCTACAGAAACTGCGGTGGAAGTGAAAGAGGCTGATCTTCCCTTGGATGCAACAGTCTATCGCAGCGCACGCCAGTGAACTTGTGATGCCTAAAACTCGTGGTGGTGGCGGTCGATGACTTCGGCGATTGAGTTTGGCTCGGGATTGGCAGCTTCGGCCTGGCTGCGCACTTTGGCGACGGCGAGCCAGTTGTCCTTGTGCGGCTGCTCGGCGATCCATGGTGGAAGCGGCATGCATAGATGCTGGCTCAGTGCGGCCGCATATCCCTCATACAAGGCGCGGAGATCGCGAAGCCTCTCGTAGGATTCGCCGTCGCGGCATACGCTGACTCCGCTTTGGCAAAGCAATTGGTAGAGCTGTTCGTAGCGTTCCTGCGGCAATCTGTCGGGAATCTCCTTGGATGGAGTGATGGAGAAGACCTGCGCCAGATCGACGATGGCGTGACGCGCCATGGCAAAAGTCAACTGCGCCTGACGGGCTTCGTGCCCACGAACTCCGGCTATCAGCAATGCCGAGGTATCAAGCATGGCAGTGAGGGCGCTGAGCCAGCTCTGGTTGGTGTGCTGCGACCGGAAATAGCAGAGCAGGGTGTAGGAGATGTGGCTTTCGAGCAGTTCTGCAGACCAGCGCTCCCACTCCGAGAGCAGTGCGCCCAGGGCGTCTTCAGCCCCATCAAAGGAGTGGCGACGCATGAGTTCCGCGGCTGTTGGTGGCGAGCCCGCACGGGCATCGAGGAGCGAAATGCTGACCTCGCGCCGTGAGAACGCTCCATAGAGCACAGGGAAGTAGCCCATGACGATGGCGAGAAAGCCGAAGCCGGTACCTCCTTCGATCGTAATGAGCGCACGCGCCGCCTCTCCGCGAGGGATGACATCGCCAAGGCCCAGGGTGAAGAAGCTTGTTCCGCTAACGTAGAGTCCGGACAGATATCCGAGCTGATGGGACGCATCACTAAATGGGTTGCCAAGCGCGTAATAGATAAGCGAGAAGCCGAAGACCATGCCGCAGGCCCACACCACTAGCAGAAAGATGAGCGACAGCGGTCCATAAAAGCTGAGAGCCGTTTCGCGCTTACGGGGATGGCGGATCCTGAGAGCGACAAAACTCCACGGAATCCAAGTCAGGATATAGAAGATCCGGGTGAGGCGCAGGCGGCCCGCAGCCCGGCGCGGCAGGATGATGGTCTGAAAGGCATCCAGCAGCACCACAAACACACAGAGGATACCCAGCAGCATCTTGACGACTTGCATTGACTCCCTCCGGTGGCGCACTTTGGCGGCTATTGCGACAACGCCCGATTACCGTATCCTAGCTGAGTCAGGCGTTGCAAGCCCCATGATTGAACTTGGAAAAATGCTTCTCGGTCTCGGGCTCCTGCTTGTTGTGATTGGAGCCGTGCTGCTGATTGCGGCACGATTCGGGTTGCCGCTGGGCGGCTGCCCGGCGATTTCGCTTATCGCGGCAAGAATGTCTCGGTATTCTTTCCGCTTGGCACGTCGATCTTGATCAGCGTCGTGCTTTCCATCCTCTTCTATCTCGTTACGCGATTCCGCCGTTAAGCATTACCACCGCTGGTGGAGTTCTGCGCGCCGCAGGGTCACGGCGACTTCTTCGCCCTGAAATCCCTAAAGTAAGGCTATCTGTCGGCGGGCGAGGGCATGGCTTCGTCTCCCTTCAAAAAGGTCACGAATCAGGGGCTCTCTTACATCGATCAGTGACAGTCATCACACACCCTCTTTGGGTTGCATGCGGTAGCGTGGTTGGCGGTCTACTGAAACGATTTAGGCGGGCTCTTCTTGGCCTTAGCCATGAGCCTTTCCGCTGCGAATTATTCGGCGGAGGGCCATTCAACATGTGCAAGATTGCGTCGCTTCGTGTGCGGGCAGCCGACCAATGGCATGAGCTCGGGTAATGAGCTTGAAAGCCAATCATCAGTAATGGCCTCGCGGCACCGACGGGAGTGCGACTCAAAGGAAGAGAAATCTCAAAATCGGTGAAGAGCCGAGCCTTCCGAAGAGCGAAATCAGAAGCCACTCTCAAGGTCTGCAGTTAACCACGAGTACCACTTTGAAATAGGAGAGTCAGATGGAAATGAAATCCAGAAAGACGAGCTACAGGTTGCTCCTGTTGCCGTTGCTTTTTGCGCTGACATGCGTAGGTCTTTTTGCGCAGGCCAACTCAAATATCACCGGCATCGTTTCGGATCAGTCGGGAGCAGTCGTCCCAGGAGCGAAGGTTGTCCTCACCGAGCCTGCCACGGGAGCAGTGAAAACTACGGTGACGGGCGAGACCGGTCTGTACGAAATTGCCGGTTTGAACGCAGCAAACTACAACATGACGGTCACGGCGAAGGGATTCCAGACATTTGTACAGAATGGAATCGTCGTTAACGTCTCCGCGACGTTCCGTGTCGATCCAAAGCTCACGGTTGGCGCTGAATCAACGACGGTCACGGTAGAGGCAAACGCCTTGACCGTGCAGAGCGACTCGAACGTTGTGAGTACGCTGATCAACGAGCAGCAGATTACCGAACTCGCTACCAACGGCCGCAATATCGTTGCGCTTGCAACCCTCGGCCTCGGCGTCAGCGGCAACCTGCCCGATTCAAACACACCGACTTCGGTCGGTTCGAGCTTTGCTATCAGCTTCAACGGTCTGAACCAGGCGCACAATATCTGGTTGATCGATGGCGGCGAAGCCTATGACCGCGGTTCCGGCGGCAAATCGTCAATGATGCCATCGCAGGATGCATTGGGCGAATTCACCGTAATGGCCAGCAACTATCCACCGGACTACGGTATCTCTTCGGGCGGCACGATTTCGATGTCGATCAAGAGAGGCACGCAGGCTTTCCACGGTACGTTGTGGGAATTCGTTCGCAACGACGCTCTTCAGGCACACAACTACTTCGACGCACCGGGCGCGAACAAGCCGGAACTTCGCCTGAACATCTTCGGCGGCAACCTCGGTGGCCCGCTGTACATTCCCCACGTTTACAACGACAACAAGCAGCGGACGTTCTTCTTCTACAACGAAGAGTGGCGCAAGATTGTACAGGGCAGCGCACCGGCAGGCATTCACGCCATTCCGGATGCAAACTTCATCACTTCGGCGCAGGACTTTACCTATGTCGCTCCGGCCTACAACTCAGGTCATCAGATTGTGGTTCCGAATCCGGCTCCGGGAACGGCGCTCGCGGCAGCTATCGCAGCGAACGGGCTCACACCAGGCCAGCCATTCCCAGGTAACGTGGTCAAGGCCAACATGCTTGACCCCGTGTCTCTTCAGTTTATGGGAGTAGGCGGAATTCCGAAGGCGAACGTTTCCGGCGACTTGATCTCGGTCTCGAGTAAGCAGCCGACCAACGTTCGTGAGGACCTGTTCCGCATCGATCACAACATCAATGACAAGTGGCAGCTGTTTGGTCACTACATTGGCGACTCAGTGAGCCAGACTTATGCCACTTCAATGTGGAGCGGCGACAGCTACCCGACAGTCGGCTCGAATTTCAGCAACCCATCGTGGAGTTCGGTGGTCAAACTGACCGGTTCGTTAACGCCAAACGTGCTGCTTGAAGCCGCATTCAATTTCAACGGCAACAAGATCAGCATTATGCCTTCGGGAACCGCCTATGAGAAGCCGTCCGGCTGGACTGGGCAGTCGTTCTTCCCGCAGACTTCCGCTGCTGACAACCGTTTGCCCAGCGTGAATCTCAATTCGTATGGAACGCAATTTGATCCCTGGTCGCAGCCCTGGAAGAACGCCGCGATGGACTATGCCGAGGTGTTCGGGCTTTCAGTCACGCACGGGAAGCACGGATTCAAGTTTGGCGGCGGCTACAACCGCTACACCAAGAACCAGCAGATCTTCGGAAATAAAAATGGCTACTTCAACTTCAACGATAACTGGGATACAAAGGCTAACGCGCCTACAACCGCGAATCTTACTGGCGACTCATACATCGACTTCCTGATGGGATTGAGCACTGGCTATTCGCAGCTGCAGAATCAGGACATCCGTCACTACGTCAACCAGACGGTTTCGGCGTATGCAGAAGACAATTGGCATATTTCGAGCCGTTTGAGCTTGCAGTACGGCATCCGGTATGACGCTCTGCCGCATGCGTGGGAACGGAACAACCTGCTAGCGAGCTTCGATCCGAAGCAGTACCAGGCGGGCCAAGCTCCGACTGTGGATCCGTCGACTGGTGCGTTCTGTACCGCCGTTTCCGCGACTTGTGCAAACGTCAGCGCCGGATTGCAAACCTATCAAGGCGCGCAGTTCTATCTGAATGGCGTTACCATCGCCGGACAGAACGGGACGCCAACTGGTATGACAAAGAACTATTACCAAACCGTCATGCCTCGCCTCGGATTCTCGTATGACGTGACTGGAAACGGCAAGACCGTTCTTCGTGGCGGTTTTGGCGAGTTCTTTGAGCGCATGCAGGGCAACGACGTTTACAACATTGCAGCCGCGGCGCCGTTCTCGAACACGCCGAGCTTGAGCAATGTCAGCTTCGCCAACCCATTCCAGAGCTGGCAGACCGGCGCGTCATTGTCATCGAGTGCCCTACCCGTCGTGCCACAAGGCATGACGAGCATCGCTACCAACTACCCTGCTCCAGGTGTTGCGCAATACAGCCTGGGCGTGCAGCGTGAGATCGTTCCTTCTTTGATCCTCATGACGCAATACGTGGGTAACATTGGGTGGCATCAGAACGTAATATTCCCGATCAACCCGTTCCCGCTAAGCACGGATATGGCGACTCGCAAACTGGCGGGTGCCGGGAAACTCACCGGTGCGAAAACAACAATGTTGAGGACGTTCCCTGGATTCAACGGAATCAATCAGGAATCGAACATCGCTACTTCAAGTTACAACAGCTTCCAGGCTGGACTTCGTCAGCAGAGCCGGCACGGTCTGAGTTTCGAAATCGACTATACGTATGCGCACGAAATCGATACCCAGGTCGGTAGCTCCGATCTGAACACCTCAACGAACCCCTTCAACCTGAAATATGACAAGGGATCTGGCTCGCTTGATCGTCGCCAGATTTTCAACGCGAACTACGTCTGGCAGATTCCCATTTATGCGCACTCCAAGGGCTTGGCGCATGCCATTCTCGGTGGATGGGAACTCTCTGGAACGTTGATCTCAGAGGCCGGTCTGCCATGGGCGGGCAACAACGCTCCGAGCGATGGTGGCAGTGATACCGTCGGTCTGGGCGGCAACTACACGATCCGTCCTAACTTCTCTGGCACGGTAAAGTATCCGAAGGCCAGAAACGCCGGCGGTGTCTACCAGTGGGTCGCGAAAGACGGATTCACGCAGCCAGTGGCAGCGTGGGACGGCGGTCCGAACCTGGGCTTCGGCAATGCGGGCAGGGACATCGTTGTTGGTCCAGGCCGCACCAACTTCAACACGAACCTCTACAAGTCGTTTGCGTTTACCGAGCGCGCGCACTTTGAGTTCCGTGCAGAGTCGTATAACACCTTCAATCACACCCAGTTCAATAACTTCCACAACAACATTACCGGAAGCGATTTTGGTAATGTGAGCGGTGTGCAGGATCCACGTACCTTCGAACTCGGAGGCAAGCTCGTCTTCTAGTTCGAATTCGTACTGCAATATGGGGCGCGGCAGCCAAAGCTGCCGCGCCCTTTTCATTCAGCTTTTGTTTGCACGATCGCGGATCGTGTGCAACGGAGAATGCCCGACTCTTATTCCGGATAAGCTTCGCCGGCGTGGACCACGCGAATGTAGTGATCGGTAAATTGAACGTGCCCGCTGGGCAGCTCCACTTTCGGCATGTGGCAGCTCGTGCAGTTTGATTTGGATACGGGACAGATCTTCGCAGCCGACGCAGTCGATGCATGCTTGGCGTCGCCATGGCACGCGAGGCACTTGGCGTCGTAATAAGCGACGGTGTGATTTACAGGCTGATGCGGATTATGGCAAGCCAGGCAACTGATGCGCGGATCATTGCCGATGAAGCATTTGCTGTTCTCAAGACGATACGGCTGGAATCGCACGAATGCAGGACCACGCCACTTGTTGTGCATGACGGTGTCCCATGTGCGATGGCACTGGCCGCAGAAGTCTGAGACCTGCTCTGAATCGAGACGCTTGAGCGATTTCGGAAGCGTCTTGAAATTATCCTGCGCCGCGTCAATCATGTGCTGCTGGGCCCCCGCGTGGCAGCGCTCACAGTCGAGCCCGGGAGTGACTTTGGCCGGGACCAGCTTTTCGTTTGCGGTGACTCCGCTGCCATGACAATTGAAGCAGGTGCGTGTTTCCCAGATCGGCAGTTGACGGCCCATGGCTTCAGTCAGGTTGTGAGGCGTAATTTTCTGATCTCCGGGAGTAATTGCAAGGCCATTGGCGCGCGGAAAATAGCTTACGAGACTCTCGTAGTAATGGCCGTCTTTCTCAAATACCCAAGTTTGCGAGTGCTGTCCGAAGATCCAGCGAATCGGAAGCGTCAAGCTATCTGTTCCATCTGAGACCGTGTAGGTGCTCTGACCATCTTTGGTTTGCACTCTGTACGTGTAGGAGCCGATCTGCGTGCTGAGATCGGTATGCGCCGCCAATGCGGGATTGGAGCCGGGCGCCTCCATGGCGTGACGCATCGGCGCGGTTGCATAAGAGGTAGCAACGCCGTTGTGACATGTTGCGCAGGTCACCGGCGCGCTTGAAGTCTTCGCGCGCTGAGCGACTACTGGAACAGTTGTCGGCAAAGCGCTCAGCAGCACGCCCGCAACAAGCACGCGGCCAACCGAGACAAACGCTCGTGCGCTACTTGGCCAAATCACGGCAGACCTTTCGCTCACGCTGTGCTTCTTCGCGATTCCCGCTGCGGGAGTATATGGAGACCAGTCCCAAATGGGCTTCGAGGTTTGTGGGATCGTGTTCGACAACCTGGTTCAGCAATTCCGCGCCGCGTTTCATGTCCCCGGTTTCAGCCAGCGAGCGCCCGAGCGCGAGTTGCGCCATTTCCATGTCTGGAGCATTCGCATAGGCGCGCTGCGCGGGCTCGAGAGCATCCGTGAAGCGTCCCGCGATCACCAGCGTCAACGCGAGCATGGCATTGGCAATTTCGTTGGTGGGATTCACGGCAAGTTCGTTATGAAACTGATCGATGGCGAGACCGGGGTCATGCGGGAAGAGGAGAAAGCCGTAGAAGTAGTGGAGATTGGGCGTGGAAGGATAGCGGACGAAAAGCTGCGTAAACAGGTCATCTGCCCCCTGGTTATCTCCAGAGAGAAAGACGTATCCCGCGTTGCCGATGGCTTGATAAAGAGCGCGCTCCTCCGCCGGAACATCCTTGGCAAAAGTCGAAACGCGCATTCCAGCGAGGGCGATGCCGATCATCAGGTCAGGAGCGTCGGCGTGGTGTTCGGCAAAGAAGCTGTATTGGTCAAGTGCTTCCTGAAATCGGCTGGCGTGCGCCAGCAGTTGCGCCAGATGATAGCGAATGATCTGCTCGTTGCGCGGCTGATTCAGTGCTCCATGGGCGACGGCCTGCTCAAGATCCCGAAGAGAGTCGTCGTATGCACCAGTTTCAAATTCGCAAAGACCACGCAGCGCTATTGCAGGAACGGCGGTGGGCACAAGTTGAAGCAGATGATTGAACGCGTCGATAGCGCCCGCAAACTGATTCGAGCTGTACTGGAGAATGCCGAGATACCACCAGCCTTCCTGCCAATCAGGCTTGATTTGAACAGCCTGCGTGTAGAGCTGAATGGCGAGAGGTAGATTCTGCTGGTCGCGGGCGGCGGCTGCGCGTGTTGCAAGATCCTCGAACTGTGGCGAGGCCGCTTGAGTCGCGGGCGTCGCTTCTTGCGTAGCACTCAACGCACGCGTGGGGGGAAGCGTGGGGATCAGGGCAAGAAATATGAGGCCGCGGATGGCCGAATTAGGGAAGAAAGAGATTGCCACGTTCTGCCTGGAAGTTGTCGTGCAAATTCTGTGATGTAGACGAATCTGGCGCAAAAACATCGCCGGCTGAGTTCGGCGGAATTCAGTTCCGGCGCGCGAGGAGTTTCGTTCCTCGATAGACATCGTAGCAGGTAGGGAGCGGGAGTGGCTTGGTCTCAGGCATGCTGACCGCCCGTCTTGGCATCAGCAATCTATCGCGATTGGCCCCTGTAACCTGAACAAACCGCTGCTTTAATGGAGGGTGCAAAAGGCTCTTTTGGCTTCACCCTCACTCAGTTACTTAGGTCGAGGCTAATGCCCAAAGGGTGCAATTGGCATAGGTCAAAGGGTGTATTGGCTTTCGGAGAATCGGGCCTAGCCTTTGGATAGAGCAAGTGTTTGCCTTCGGCCTTGCGTGGCGCTTTGCAGCGTCACCTGCTTTATTTGCCGTGATTGTTTTTTTGCCTTCCTTCATCAGCCCGCCGCTTGGCGGGCTTTTCATTTTTCATCACGCAGATACGCTGAAGCGCCCAACCACACTGGCCCTCGTATTAAATCGCTAAGAAGATCTTCTTGTTACGAGACTCAATTCGTTTAGGTTTTATCCGCCTGATTGGTTCAATTCAGCCAACCTGGATTTTGGATATCAATAGGCCACCGTGTGGTTCGCAATCCCGGAACAGGACAATGAGGAGGGATTCAGAATTGCTCGATTCGAAACTGGATCACTTTGCCAACTTGTGTCAGGCGGCAGTGAAAGCACTGATTGGCGTAGATGGTTGATCACCGATCAAGGGGTTTCGGTTGGATAACGTCCATCTATGTCAAATACTTCTTGTGCTATCTGCCCGGCCCTCCCGGTTGAATCGAGACCGGCTTCATCGTTTTTGAACCTCGATAAACGTTCCGTTAACGGCATATTCTGGAATTGTTCCGGCGCTCGGGACCGGGTTTCCTCCTCCTCGAAGCGAATCATACACGACGAATAGTTTACCCGCACCCACCTCAATCACATCACTGTAACCGGTACTCTGATCTTTGAAAATCGGTGTGATGGCCGCCCAACTCTTTCCTTCGTTCGGGCTAAACATAATCGTTACGCCAGGGCGTCCGAAGGTGCAGACCAACAGTCCGTTGCTCATCAATCGTAAATGGGGTGCTACACCTTTGGAGCCAGTTGATGTTGGCGGAGACCATGTCTTGCCATCATCAATTGACCAAGTTTCCCCCATGTAGGCGTCATAGGTACCCGTCCGAAAAATGCAAAACAATCCGCCGTCTGACAGTCGAACCAGCGCCGCCTCATTTGGTCCTTCGTTGCCCATCCAAGGCCACGGCTTTTCATTAGGTTTTAGCGCGGCAATAATGCCATCCTCATTCCAGGTATGGCCATGATCAAACGAACGGATCAGCACGAGTCGTCTGTAACGTCGATCGCGTTCGGTCATGTAGTACAACGTGCTCAGCCATTCTCCACGCGGACCGGCAATAATTGCTCCTTGGGGTACAGCCGTAGGAACACTGGCAAGTTGTGACGCATCCGTCGTCTTCGTGGCATGGATCTCCACGGGTTCGAGTTGTGGCGGCTCAGACAGGTGAATACTAGCGTCTCTGACTTGATGGACATCAAGGCCTGCTCGGGAAAATACTGTCAGAGCAGCGTGAAAATCTGTTTTTGGGCCGGGGGGGTATGGTTCCAGCGACAAGTAACCAGATCCAAGCACCCAAATTCCATCTTCGAGTGGCACTTGGCTGTAAGCGGCATCTATGTTGGCGCCCGCTCCCATCGTATACCGCCGGCCCCATGTTCGCCCTCCATCCTTTGAAAGGCAATATGCAGAAAACTCACCTTCAGGATTGGCGTCGTCAGGGCTCATGCGCATTGTTGTCAATATTTCACCAGTCGGGAACCGGTGCACCGTCGGATACCAACAATAGTTATGCGAAGCCGTTATTCTTACAGTCTTCCCCACGTGAATCCGAAAATGATCCAGCTCATCCGTCCTGCTTCCGAAACAGGAAGCAAAACCCAAACTCAGAGTAAGTATGAGCACGGAAAAGAAGGCAGAATATCGCAACGAGCTTTGTCCTCGCATTTCACAAAACATGACTCGACGACCTCCTTCGGCGGCAGCCCGTTTTGACGACAACGAATCTGCGATGGGGCTACCGCACTCTCCTTTTTCATCTGCGCCCAGAGCGCGACAGCGAAGCGCTTTCCCATCGCAGGATTAAGCCAGGAACAACCATTGAATACAAGCCTGTTTCAGAACGACCTCAATGAGCACATCAGGAATAACTCCTCAGGCCGAGCCATCGCGGCGACTGCATCTGCTGGAGCTGATTGTATATAGTAGCCGGTTCAGGTTTGCGTGTCTGAGTATCGCCTGAATCGTTTTGTCAGCAACGCCGAGGAAATACTAGTTTGACCCAAGCCTCCTCCGCGCAGAGTGCCAGAGGTGCTCCAAATTCATCTTCCGCAGCGCCGGCATGATCACCGGTCCACACACCATTAGCCTACGATGGGCTCGCTTGCCGTGACTAAGGGCGCGGGCGGAATGGCAATCGCTCCAAGATCGAAGGCCAAGAACACAGCGATTGCCAGAAGGAGAAGCAACTCGATGGTCGAAAATGTTGAGCAGTTCCTCAGTTCACCGAGTTGCCCGTGCCGGCAGCGAGAACTGCGGGAACGCGGCTTCCTGATCCGCACTGGTCGTGCCGTTCCCCGCCGGGGAGGGATTCAGACCTCGAGTTCTTGACCGAAGAACTCTTTTGCCTTTGTCATCTCGCGTCCCATTTTTGGAGTTGCTCACGCGAAAGGATATTCTCTACGCGCTGACGAACCTCGAGGCGGTGCTCCTTTACCTTGGCGATGATGTCGGCCCTGGTTGCGTTTGGATGGTTCTTAAGGTACTTAGTGACCCCTTCTTGCACTTGTCCCAGAGCAGATTGGAGGCTCTCCACCTGTTGCTCGGTAAGGTTAAGGTCCTGAGCGATTCGCTTCAGTTCCGCCATCACCCGCTCGTGTTCCTCGGAAGCGAGGGGCATGGAAATACTTTCTCCGGTAGAGATGGTGCGGCTGAGGATCGACGCCCCGCCTGGTGCTAAGACGCTCCTATTTGCAATACCAAAGTCTTCTCCTCCGGCTGAGAAGGGTATCGAATGCGCGATTTGGCGAGCAGGGCTGGGCAGTATTAACTTGCGAAGCTGAACTGTTCGAATCGCAATCGCAACCAATGCCGTTGCGTAACAGGCGGCCGCAATCATCTCGACAGCCGTGAATCCGAGAATCATTCCAAGAATCATTGCACTCACTGAGCCAATGACAGTGAAAAAGGCATTGATTGCCCACGCCCAAGGCACAAGCAAGGAATCTTCTCCGCCAAGGAGACGCAATCCAATCGGAAAAGGCATTCCGAGGAGCAAGCCAACAGGTGCCAACAGTGCGATGCTGACGGCGACACGCCAGGCAAGGGGGAAGCCGAGCGCCCAATTGAATACAATCGGCATCACGAGAATCTCGAGAGTTATGGTTCCCACGACTGCCAGTAATAACCACGAGAGCAGGCGGTGCGAGGCGCTTTGGAATCGATTAGACGCAAACGAACCCAAACCAGTGAATGTGAGCAACCCTGCAAGAACTACCGAAAACGTATAGATCGGCGGACCTAGAAACAATTGAAACCGTTGCAGGAAAATGATTTCGATGAAGACATACCCCAGACCAAGACTGGCAAAGTAGGCCAACAAAGTTCCGCAACCTGTGGCTCTCAACGCTGTCCGATTAAATCGAAGCATCGGAAGCAGAATCAGCGCTCCTGCGACAAACAAAGACTGGATGAGCAGAACAATGAGTGTGACCTGGGCATTATGTGCGGCGGAAAAACCACCTCCGAAATACCGGCGGAACCCAAGGGAATGCAGGCCCCAGCGCCGTGTTTGGTGGAAGAAGGGCTTGTCGTCAGTCGCTGGATACAGATACGTATCGGCCTGGGCGTAAATCTTTTCAGGATTGGGAGACTTTGCCAGATCGGCGAGAAAGGTTTGGAGGGGGTCATGCGGTTCTGCGAAGGGCGAATACAATATCGTTGGCTGACGCTGATCCTGTAGGTGGTTGCCGCCAACGATCCCCGCCCGCCGGGCCATTTCCGCCACTTCCTCGGGAGTGAAAGGCGATTTCTGCAAGATGAATCCGGAGTTGAGATTTTGCTGGCCGAAAGCAGCACCAAGCCCGACATATACAAACATGTGATTCGCCGGGTCGCTCACTCCGAGTTTGTCAGACATTGCGCGAGCGGTTGAGACCAATTTGGTGGTGTCGTAGCCCGTGACAAGCAGAACGCCATTCGGCGTCAAGTGTTTCCAATAATCTTCGAATGCCTCACGCGTCAACATGTAGCTCTCGCTCAACGTGAGTGCGCCGGACGAGAGGGCTGTTCCGCTGAAGGTGTCCACGGATATGATTACGTCGTATAGCTCGTTCGAACGTCGAACAAAGCTGCGACCCTCGTCGGTGACCAGGTGGATCTCGGGTTGCTCGAATAGCCCACCCCAGTGATCGCGAAAGCGCCTCGTTACGATATCGGTAGTGATTGGGTTGACCTCGACTGCGGTAACCGAGGAGGCGCCGTAATACAAAGCTTCGAGCACCTCGCGTCCTGCCCCTGAACCGATGATCAGCACTCTCGGTTTGGATTTGCCAGCATAGGCCACTCCAGCAGGATGGTAATTCGGATTTGCAAGATATGTGCGCACCCCCATGCTGAGATCGACCATGCCGGTTCCGGCCGTTCCTCCATCGATGATGATTGAGTAGAATCCGGGAGCAGGGCGATTCGGGTCGAGTTTTGGCGCTGGGTAGACATCAATCTTAGAAAAGCTGTTCCACTTCGTATAGATCGGAGAAGCTTGCTGGGGAAACAGCGGATGAAGGCGTTTTCCGGGGTTCACGACAATAGGCAGCGCGTGCTCCGCGTAAAACGCGAGGACGAGCATCCCGCCGGCGGTGATTCCCCCGATCAAAGTCAGCTTTGATAGCCGGAAGGAGTTGAACGTGAGAGCTGCCAACGTACCGAACAAGGCGGCAACTACGATGGACCCCGATCCGCCAAACATCGGCATTGTCAGGCAAACGGCGACGCACGCGATGCCACCTCCGACCATGTCGGCGGCATAAAGCCCATTCACTGCGTGGCCGCCACGAGTAAGGAGCAGGGAAATGGCCAATCCTGAACAGAAAAATGGCCCTGCAAGCATCACATAATACAGCAGCATATAAATGAACTGTTTATGGTCGTTCAGCAATTCGAATGGCTGAAACGGAATCCGTTGCATCAGTAAAAAGCTGACAAGCGTGACAAGGCCGAATATCAGCGAGATTACGGAGAGTGCCCGATCCAGCGGAACGCTATCGCGCAAATTTTTCCAGAGGGAAAGAACAACCCCGGAAACTCCAAATCCAAGGAGGGCGGTCGATATCACCAAAAAACCAAAATGATACCAACTTGCTACAGAGAGCACGCGTGTCAGGGAAAGCTCGAGCAGAAGCGTAGCGAAGGACAGGAGTGCTATACCCGCGAAATGGTGCCATCGAATACTGGCGGGACGAGTTGCGATTGAGTTCTCCATCGTGATCTCCAGGAAGCTTCTGCGGGTTGATCCGAATGCCTTGTCTAGGCTGGTCTTCAAGCCTGCAATTCGTTCTTGCTGGATGCGCGCCTTAGTTTGTACTTGGTCGGGATCGTTGGAGCTTTTTGCGGCGCCTCAGCATCTGGGCAATGATGCAAACACATCGAGCCCTTTCCTCTTCCCGATCGCAACAATCACCCAAAGCCCTAATTGACAGAGCTTTCGGCGAAATTCGCAAATCGGGTTGCCAATCGTACGCCCACGCACCGGATCATGAATCGGAACCTGGAGATCGGTCAAGCAGAATCTTGGGGCAGCCGGGCGGGAACCTCGGGCTTAAGTGGCTGTGCAGTCGTCAAGCGTTGTTGCCTGATTCGTAACTAGTGTTACAAAGCCTCCTCTGTACACCTCTACACCCTCAAGGGGCTTAGGCGGCGGACCATGCCAGTAGTTACCCCGATTTTCAGGGAACTGCCGGATTTCTGTAAGGCCCTACCGTATCGGTTCATGGTCGTGCTCACATCGGAGTGCCTGAGGAGGTCTTTCTGAAGTCCCGCAGATACGCCTTTCGCACCGAGCCATGTACGGCAGGACCGACGCAACCCGTGCCAAGTAACCTTGCCCAAACCAAGACTGATTGGTTCGGCTGTAGCCCCTTCCCGAGCAGCATAGATGCGCTACGGTATTCTCCTGTGCGTGGTGACGGAAAGAGCAGGGCACTGTCCCCGGTCGTTGCTTGATGCTTTCTGAGCACATCATCACAAATCATCCAACGGCAGAACGGCGTTAGACGCTGCGGTCTTCACTTGTTCAAGTCGTTCATGTGTTAGCTGCGCTGTATCGTGATTGTCTTCTCTGTCCAGTCAATGTCCTCCCAGTGTGAGCTGCATCCTTCCCTTTAGTCCAGCAGAAGTGAGAGTTCTCCGATAAATTGGGTTCCACAGAGCCCTTTGGAGGAGGACTTCAGATGCGGAAGAGCCGGTACACGGAAGAGCAGATTGTAGGGATATTAAAGGAGTCAGAGGCGGGCCTGGAGACAGCGGAGCTGTGTCGCAAGCATGGGATTAGCGACAAGACGTTCTACCGCTGGAAGGCGAAGTACGGTGGGCTGGAAGTGAGCGAAGCACAGCGGCTTCGTCAACTGGAAGAAGAGAACCGCAAGCTCAAGCAGCTGGTAGCCGAACAGGCTTTGGACATCGTCGGATTCAAGGCGGTGCTATCAAAAAAGTGGTAAGCCCACAGGCCAGGCGAGAAGCCGTCGCGGTATTTCGGACCGCGACGGACTGTTCGGAACGGCATGCCTGTGGGCAGCTGGAAGTGTTAAGAGCTATGTTGCGCTACCGTCGGCGGGAGACGCGCTTTGCCGAAGCCAACGGTCGTTTGCGCGTTCGCTTGCGGGAGTTGGCAGAAGATCGACGCCGCTGGGGCTATCGCCGGCTACATGTTCTGTTGCAGCGGGAAGGCTGGACGGTGAACAGCAAACGGGTCTACCGGATCTACGTGGAAGAGAAGCTGATGGTGCGCAGACGCAAGCGGAGACGGCGGATTTGCGCCAAGGCGCGTGTGTTGTTGGCAGCGCCTGTAAGGAAGAACGAGACATGGACGATGGATTTTCTTCAGGATGCATTGGCCTCCGGCCGCAAGCTACGCACGCTGTCGATTGAAGATGCGTATACGCGGGAGATGCTGGCGATCGAAGTCGATACCTCGTTGCCGGCTCTGCGCGTAGTACGAGTGTTGGACAGGCTACGGCAACATCGAGGCCTGCCAGTACGGATTGTCATTGATAACGGCACGGAGTTCACTTCGAAGGCTCTGGACCAGTGGGCCTATGAGAACAAGGTCACACTGCACTTCATCACACCAGGACGGCCGATGGAGAACGGCTACATCGAAAGCTTCCATGGCAAGTTCCGTGAGGAGTGCCTCAACGAACACTGGTTCCTCACTCTGGACGATGCGCGGGAGACCATCGAAAGCTGGCGGATCGATTACAACCAGGTGCGCCCGCACAGCGCTTTGGGCTACCTGACACCTGAGGAATTTGCAACGGGCCATGTAAATGTGGAAAGCAAAAAGCGCTTCCCACATTTACACAGCCTCGACGGCGGCTGCGAACTGAATTTGCAGCTAAACTCAAACCCGAGTGCTCTCACTTACACGGACTAAGCAAAGGGGGCAGCTCATTCCATAGGACACTCCAACTCGGGTTGCAGACTATGCGAAGGACAAGCCGAGCACAGAATTAATTCGGCGTTGGATCGGGTCCGCAGCTTCGATCATTTTCGGAGGCACGACATTGGGAACGGGGGGTTCAGCCATCTGCGGTGCGGGTACCGGTTCAGCGGGTAACTCAATCGATTTGGAGATCGGTCGACGATCTTCTGCGGCTCCCAAGAACGGCTTCAAAGCCTCCAAGACTAAGTCGAGCTGTTCCATTCGTTTTCTCACCCTCACACCTTCTTCGTTGATGAGGCCCAGTTGATCCATCGCCTGGTTCATCGCCGAACAATAGGCATCATGGCTTGTTCCGTTCATCTTTCTGCCTCCAGTTTGCTCATCGTAAACAACAGTAACCATCCAAGGTATTACCCAAAGTATGCATGTAAGTTACCAAGGCGTCAGAAGCCCAGCATCAACTGACTAGAAGACCTGTGCATATTTTCGCCTTATATTCGCCTACACTGGTTCGGTGTGGCAGTTGCCTGAATCACGACTCTGTGACTACACGGTCGCGTGCAAAGGCTGTGGCGAGAACATCCCCGCACCCGTCCAGACGATGCCAGACACGTGGATCATCGCGCAGTGTCCACTCTGTGGCGAACGTCGCTACTACCTGCCGCCAGAGATTTTCAGAGGACGATTGTCACAACGACTGCTCACACGCAAGCCGGTCGCACAAGAACCGAGGTTTCGCTGACATGGGAGAGATGAGACGAGCGATTGCACGCGACGGGACGACAGGCAGAAGCAGGATCGGTTTGCGTCCACGCTTGTCGTCGCTGCTTCCATCATTGCCGCCGTCCAGCTAGCGATCTTGTCGGCTTCCTGAGCTGGAACCTGCCAAAACAGATTGGCCGAACGTCCTCACGGCGCACGTCACTTTGTCAAAATTGACAGTTCCCTTCAGCGTAAAATCGCCAGATAATATTTGCTGCTGAAAAAGTGCGTGCAGATCCGCAGAAGGAGAAGTTTCCGCTTGGGTCATCCATTCTCACCAGAAGAAACAAGCACCGTATCCCACTTCCCTTCACTCAGATCGCACGATCCGCGCAAGAAGTGGATGTTACAGAATTGCGCCTAGCCCGCAGTCCGCGCCTCTCCAAGACGTAAACCAGCCAAAGCCCGCTGAGAAGTCAGTTGTGGATAATCTCCAGAAATGGCTCCGATCGAAAACCTCACGCTCGAAAATCTCCAGCTACGGAGGGAAGATATGCCAGCGAAAAACTCAAGGGAAGTATTTGTAACTCTTCTTAGCGACGTGCGGCAACGCACCAAAAGGCCAACACAATCTGTGGAGGCGCTGTGATGCGTTGCTTTGCCACTGTGTCTGTTTGGCTGCTTCTCTGCGGCTTGGTGACGGCACAAACGGATTTCCGCAGCGCGTACCAACCGGTGTCCCGGGCCTTTCTTCCGATCTGTATGGTGATGTTTTCAACGTGAGGGCATTTGGTGCAACGGGGAATGGGTCAACTGACGACACATTAGCCATTGAAAAAACCATTTCCGCATTGACCAATGCGGGGGGTGGGGTCCTCTATTTCCCGCTAGGAACCTACTATTCTGGTACATGTGATTTCTCCATCACAGTCCCGACCACTATTACGGGGGTCGGACAGTTGGCTGTCGATTCGAGTCAGCGGGGCTCGTTGGTCCAATGCGGGAGTTCTACAGCAAATCTCTTCAACGTGACTTCTGACCTTTTCACCGTCCACGACATGGCTTTCACGAACAGCACGAAGAGCACAGCCGGAGCGGCGATTTACATGAATGGAGCGACCGTCCATTCACGTATCAATGCACAAGACTTCGCGATAAACGGCTTCTATGATGCGATCGATATCAACGCCGCTGCCTATTGGGACGTCTCGCAATTTCACATCGCGAATCCGGTTCGATATGGGATCAGCGTTCAAAATGTCCTGAACAATGATGAAGGAGACTGGCAGATTCACGACGGCTCGTGTGTTGGGGGACCGCAAACCAACACATCAAGCATACCTGGAAGCAGCGCTTGCATTGCGGTGTTCACATCAGGCGGCGGAAAAATCCACACGATCAAGAGCAATGCGACGTTCACGCATGGCGTATACATGAACGTGGTGTCCGGGTTCGTCGTCGCAGACTCTGATGCTGAACCTCGATATCGAAAACACTACAAACTCGCCCATCTACATAGCTCGCGGCTGGCCGTATATCACGATTACCGGCAGCTACCTTAACGCTCCGCCGAACTATCCGGCAATCTACGCCCTAGGCTTGGACGGTTACTATATCGGAGCGAACCTTCTGGAGACTATCGGTCCGAATTCTTCTCCGGCGGTGGTATTGGCCGGGGCACAAATTGGCGTTATCGGGACGAATACCATCAACACCAACTTCGCTTCCCCGACTTCCGTGCAGTGCGATCAATACTGCACAGACCTGAGCTTTTTGGTTGTCGGACCGCAAATTGTCTACCGCTGCACAGCATCGGGAACGCTGCCCGTTGGGGCACTCACGGCTGATCCTGCGAACTGTGGCACAGCCGTAGATACCGGGCTCAGAATGAATTGACGCAGAGTTCACGCAGTCGCCATTTCTCGCATGGCATGGCGCAACTTGTTGACGAATCATTATTCTGTTCCCATGCCCTTTGTTAACGCAAATCCAAGCCGAGAAGATTACTGGCGGTCGGTAATTCTTTTCGGTCGCAACGTCGCGTCCTACAAATTCGCACTTGCTAAGTCGCTGCTTGAACTCGCTGACCGCGAACGGAACTTCATCAGCCTCGAGGAACTGGCAGTCCCATTCGCACGGCATATCGCAGAACACTTGAAGCAAACCGACAAGCAGGCCACGTCGGCATCAAGTCGGTTTCTGGCTTCGGTTCGGCAGTTCAATAACGGTGAGGTCACCCACGATGCACTGGTGAAAAGGACTGCTTCGCTGGGATTCCAGAACGTTATTGATGCATTTCACGTGGTCAATCGTGCGACCAATCCCAGTTCGCTTTTTCGTGGACGAGCGGAAGCAACGCGGCGGGATCGCCATAACAGACGAACTTCTGAAACTGAAAGAGTCGGTCCAATTTGCCAGCCTTTCCCGAAGCTGAAGGTCGATGGCGACTCGTGGAAACGGCTTGGGATTTGGGTCTGAACCCGCGCTTCTGTCCGTCTCTTACGACAACAAATCGTCGCTGTTCTATGTCAGAAACGAACTCAGAGAACGCATTGATGTGACATCGTCACGAGACGCTCTGAACGGCTATCAAAAGGGCAAATGCTTCTACTGTTTCAGGGACATCTGTATCGTGCCGCGAAGCGCCAATCTCGCCGACGTCGACCACTTCATTCCCCACACGCTTCTATCGCGGAGTGAAACCGACGACAACTTGAACGGCATTTGGAATCTGGTGTTGGCGTGCCGAGAGTGCAACCGCGGCGAGAAGGGAAAGTCGGCGCGGGTTCCCGGCCTCAACTATCTGGAGCGACTGCACAGGCGCAACACGTTTCTCATCGATAGCCATCATCCGCTTCGAGAGACGCTGATCGCCCAGACCGGAGCGACAGAGGCATCGCGGCAGGCATTTCTGCAACGGCAGTATACGAGCGCGAAGCTGTTGCTGATTCACGAGTGGTCTCCCGCTGAAGAGTTGGAGGCTGCTTTCTGAACGCCACGATTTCGTATTACGAGCGGAATGCGAAGCGGTTCTACGACGAGACCGTGCATGCAGACATGACTGCGCTCTATGAGCCGTTCCTGAAGACTGTTCCTCGTAACGGAAAATTCTGGATGCGGGATGCGGCTCAGGCAGGGATAGTCTGTATTTCATGCAGCACGGATACCAGGTCGAGGCGTTTGACGCATCGCCGGAGATGTGTCGCCTTGCGTCGAACCTGATCGGAAAGCCCGTACAGCTCAAGACCTTCGACGAAGTCGATTGGAAGGCGGAATTTGACGGAATCTGGGCGTGTGCGTCGCTGCTGCATGTTCGACGCGATTCGATTGATGCGGTGCTCGATAGGTTGTGCGATGCTCTCAAGCCAGACGGAACGATTTACCTGTCGTTCAAGCTGCGGGACGGAGAATGGGAACAGGATGGCCGTTTCTTCAATGGTTACGGAGAAGAATCGTTTCGGGCTATGATTGAGTCCCACCCGGCATTGCCTCCAACTTCGGTGTGGATTTCAGACGACACACGCGTGTCCCACGAGGGGAAAAATGGCTGAATGTACTTCTACGACGAACGAAGAGCAAGACCTCGTTGAGGTAACCCATGAGTTCAGCAAATGCGCCGAAAAGGAAACCGCCATCCAAAGCCTTGCAACTTGAGATTTTCCGACGAGACGGCTGGTTATGTTGCTGGTGCAAAAGGCCAGTGATCTTTCCTCCGGTGATGAAGTACCTGGAATTGGAGTTGAGGAACTCTGGCAATCGAGAGCCGCTGGCCTACTATCATGCACACTGGACGCGGAACACAGCTCCGCTTCTGGACGAGCTAGGCGCGGTCATCGATCATATTGAGGCTTTTTCGACTGGCGGCACTTGCACGGAAGACAACTTCTGTACTGCATGCTGCAAATGCAATGTTCGGAAGAGTGCCGCGCCTCTGGAACGTTGGAATCAGCGTGAGAAGCGCAAACCAATCAAAGGCCAATACGGAGAGCCGCAGCACTGGGATGGGCTTTCTCAGCTGTTCGTGTTGCTGGCGAGTCGGAACACGTCTGCACTCACGACTGGTGAGCGGCAGTGGCTGAAGACTCTAGGCGCGCCTCAACAGTCGTAGCGATCTAGAACGGAGACTTTTGCGCGTTGGCGCTTCGGCTGCGGGCGTTGAAAAGGACGCCTTTACCATTTTGCGGTCGGGACGATTCCAGTCTTTGTGTTCTCACGCGCTCTCGACGGTCATCGTGAGGAAGCGGCGTGTCGGTCGATCCGGCGGTTTCGAGCTTCCAAGAACTCGATGGTGAGGCGTCTGTACTCCCTGTAAGTGTCAACATCCCCTGGTACCGGTGAAGTCCTGAAGTCATCGAAAGGCATAAGGAACGTCACCGCAGAGTAGTCGTCAACGACCAGGTCCTGGAGCATGAAGAATTCCACGTACCCCCTGAAGTCCTCGAACAGAGCGAAGAAATCGCCGTACCTTTTGAGCGTATCCTCGAGGGGGCTGTGCTGGCCGAGGTAGTGCCGGCGGATGCACTCGAGCGTGAGGTCGAATCTGTCCTTGATCTTCCCGTGGCATCCGCGGGCGCCGTTGATGGTCTGCTTACCATCGATCTGGTTCCCCGGAAAGACCAGCATGCCGCCGATGGTGTAGCCGAGTGGTCCTGAACGCTTCGTTTTCTTCCTCGCTGAACAACCCGGTGATGTGCTTCAGTGCAGACCCACCTCGTATACGTGTGAGTGATCGAGTCGCTGGTCAGGGAAAACTCACCAAGTTCGGAGCGGTGATGCAAGGCGTACGCGCCGTGGCGGCGGGAGACTTCCAGATCGAAGAGCGCGCCACTCGGCAGTGCCTTGCTCCACAGGAGCTTGTGGTAGCGGCAAAGAGTGACGCTGTGCGCGTCAGGGTCTTTTCCGGATGCGTCAGTCCTGAAGTCAAACGAGGTGTCGATCAGCATGGCTGGTTAAAATCTGTTGAGATCCCTTAAGGTAGCTGTTCTTATTGGACTAGGATTTGCGTCTGGCATTTGCAACTTTTGCGTTACGCTGACTTTGCCAATCCGAGGGTGGCGAAGACAAGTTCGCGCCGCAAAACTACGGGAGTGGGCCACGGCGCAGTTGTGGTGATTTCTCGCTCCGGGTTCAAAGCTCGCGATGTTGGCCGGGTTGGTTGCTTCATCGCTGGCGACATTGCGCTTCTTACGGGCGGCTGAGATGAACATGAATTTTTGTCGGTCAGGTCAGCTGGAGAAGGGACGGCTTTGGGAACCCACCACCCGGTCCCAAAAGCCCCAAGGTACTACTTGCGTTATTAGGCTTGCCGCGAACCACTTCAACTTGATTTTGAAAGTGATGTTGGGGTGTACCTGGTCGGGTCGAACCGATGACGGCAAAATTGTTGACAGGGAACGGTCATTGCCGATCAGTCAAATTCGCACTTTTGGCGTCCCAGAGAGTTCTGATTCCTCATTGAAAACGGGAAGATCATTTCTTAACAGCAGAACGCGAATACTCAAGCATTCGGAGCATATAACCAGCCACGAAAAGAAGTTCCAGTGCCTCTTCAGATTTCAGTTCTGGCACATGATGCTTTTCATGCGTGTACGAATTACGAATCCATGACAAGGTGCCGCTCATAATCGCCGTCAATCCTTGTTGATATGCTGACTTCCTTGTTCTAGCAAGTTTCGGATATGGCAGTTTCAGCTTGTTTGAATTGAACAGTGCATATACGAGGTCTTTACCTTGTGCATTCTTCACCGTTGAATTGCGGGAATTGTCTCGGATTTCGTTAAGCCTGTTTTCGTAAAGCTCAAACGCGGCTGCGACAGCTTCTTTCAGTTTGTTCTCGCGGAAGTAGTGGCCATATCGACGCAATTCTGGATCAAGTAATTCAATAGCTGACAGCACTTGCATGTTTACGGTTTCAACATCTGCATTCTTTGCAGCGTTCAACCCATCATCGGTGACAAGAAAGAATCCTTGGCCATTGTCGCGGATGTATCCGCGTGTGATAAGAAATTGCCACGGTGCGGCTAGAAGATATTCTTTCGCCGCGTGCGCTTCCCCGACTGGAAAACCGCCGGTCAACATTAAGGCATACGCTGACAGCTCAAAGTTCATTTTGCCGAACGTCGTCGGGGGAGGAAACTGCGTTGCAAGACGACGAAGCAACAGCATGGCTTGTTTTTGAATTGACAGAGACTTCAGGCCGTCAAGCGTTCCGACCGCGCTTGCGATACTCACCAGCTTCCATGTTTCCATTGAAAGCTACGATACATTGATTCTGCAGTTTTTTTTACCAGACGCGATAAGCTATTCAAATGGAGATTCAGGTACGTTTGCAGCTACTGGACGATGAAGGCGGCAATGGCGTGAGGCTGTGGGCCATTGCTCAGGACGGCTCAAGTCGCCGATGGTTCAAGTGGTATGAGAACAAGGGAACGGTCGGGATGGACGCGGTGGATATGCGCTTGGTCGAAGAGGTCCAGCACACGCCGGGCGCAACGCGACACAGCCTCGACGTCCGTCGAAAACTCTATGAGGAAGTCGGGATCGACGAGCAAGTGCTCAACAACCTTTGGCACTCAGCGGCTCCTACTACGTCTTGAAGGCACGCTCCCTTGCGGGAGTATTAGGGTCCCTCACCTGCGGTAACCGGGGACTGGTGTGGCTGTTGCCAGAGTTACGCCTTCAACAGTCGCATTATGGTATTGGGTGACTTCTTCACCTCGGCAGCAATCGCCCGGATGCTCTTCCCCTGTGACCGGAGCCGCTCGATCTTGGCCACCAGTTTCGGGTCTGCGTCCTCGGCCTTAGGACGGCCGCCAACCCGGCCCTGAGCCTTGGCACGCTGCAAACCGGCAATCGTGCGTTCACTCAGCCTAACGCGCTCCTGCTTGGCGACGGCGGCGAGGATGCCGATCACAGCCTCCTTGAAGATGCCGGTGCTGTCGAGGTACTGCTCCGTGAACGACCTGTAGTTCACGCCGTAGCTGTTGAGTCGTTGCAAGTGATTCAGCGTCTCTACGGTGCCTTCACGGCTCAAGCGATCGAGGCTCCAGAAGAGGAGGCAATCGAACTCACGCCGGGATGCCGCTGCGAACATCTTCTGGAACTGCTCCCGGTCGCCATGCTTGCCGCTGGCACGATCTACGTACTCGTGAACCACCGCCCAGCCCTGCGTCTCTGCAAAGGCCCGGAGTTGCCGCAACTGGTTCTCGGTGTCCTGCCGTCCGTCCTTGGTGGATACCCTCGCGTAAATCGCTGTCCTCATCATGCAGAGAACTGTATCATAAAACGGTCGTTTATTGACACTAATTTTCGGGTACCTGAAAGCCACGCCAAACGCCTTCTGGTCAACCACCCGTTTTTTGATACAGCACCAGTGCCGGACGAAGCTACCGGCTAGGCGCACGTTGCTGAATGGCTTCCGAATTGACCGCAATTCACCCTGAACGCGCACCGAGGCTCGTCGATGCGCTGCATTTGCCTGCTATCGCCAGTCGAGATTTGCAGTTAACCTCTCACAGTTCACCCGCCCGAGTTCACTATTTCACTTCTTCAATTTCGCTCGGCCTCCAGCTCTTGTCGAAGAATGGTTGTAGCGGGCCGTAGAGGCGTAGGATCACAAACCAACCTTTGCCGGGCCAAGTCTGTACCCAGTTGTTCTCTTTGCCGGGAGGCGCCTTGGGACCGAAGTAGACGTCCACCGAGGTGTCAGGATTGATGCCAACGCTTTTCTTCTGGCTGCCGATGCTGGGGAATTGTTCATCGGTCTGAAGCATCGAGCGGGTTTGGGTGTCGTAGAGCACGACCGACCAGAAAGTCTTGGCGGGAATGTTGGGCGGGAGATGCAGCCGGTATGTCTTACTACCGTCGAACGGTCGCTTCTGTGAATCGACGTTCGCGCAGGCATAGGCCGATCCTGCGCCAACCTTTTGGATAGCCATGGCGGGCGTGATGCCGGTAGCCACAAAAAACATGTATGTGCGCGCATCGAGCAGTCGTACTCCATCGCGTTCAAACAGATAACTGCCGCCAATGAACGGTGTCCCCCACGCACTGTCTGCGTAGAAAAAAGATTCGGTCAGACGCGTCCTGTAGGCGATAGTGCGTGCGGTTGCATTGCCTACGGCGGCCGCCTCGGTGAGTATCTTCTTCATGCGCTCGTCAGGCGTGAAGGGCTTGCCCTTCTCGATGCCGATGGAGGCGAGGAGGCCAAGGGTCTCCGGGTCCATCGCGGCGTTGGGCTCCTCCTGCACGACCTCGTTAACTTCTTCGTAGAAGCCGAAGTCCATGGAGTGGATCGTATTGAACACCTTGCCCGAGACATTGATGAAATTGGTCGCGGGAGGATTGGTGGCCTGCGAGAGCGGGTAAATGCGAAGGTGTTGTTTGATGCCGTCTACTGCTGGTTTCGCGTCGCCGTTTATTTGAAAACCTCGCGTACCGAACCAGTTGCCGAAGGTCTTCGATTTGGAAACGAAGTAGCCTTTGGGTTCCGGCCCATCGTAGTCCGGCGGAAGAAAGAGGAACTTACCACCCTTCCCCTGGTCGGGTCCGGCGAGGCCGAGATCGGCGACGTAGTGAAACCAGAAGTCATCCACGAGGCCGAGGGTGTTGGGCGGGGATTCGACGACGATTGGGCCGTTCTTCAGATCCAGCCACGCCATCGCATAGATGCTCTCGGTATTTGCAGTGAGATAGAGCGACCTGGAGTCCATCAGAGTTTCAAAGATGGTCACGGTCTGGTTATCAGGGCCAAAACCGCGACTGGCCCTGCGAATCGCTGAAAGCGACGCAGCTGGCATGGCCGTCAGCATTGCCTGAACGCCACGCTGGAAGTCGAGGTTGTCATAGACCTTCTGGACGGTCTCGTCGTCGGGGAAGCCGTCTGTGAACTTCAGCGTTCCCAGGCGAGTCTGAAACCTGTCCGGAATCGTGATCTCGGAAGGTATGTCGGTCTTGTAAGTCAACTGAGCGACATTGGGCATCTGAAATTCTCCTCTCTACTATCCAGCGGCCCGTTTCGTGCAGCCGCTATGCCACTATTGGCTCCTCCGCGCCTTTTCGCAACTGTCTAAAATGCCAGAATCAGCGTCAATTTGGCCTGAGTTAAGGCTCTGCACCTCGGAATCCGGGCGGATCACCACCTACTCGGAAGCAATGCTGAAAACTCCCTGCCGCAGTGCATGCCAAACCTTTGCAGAACCGTCGGCGAACTGGAAACATGTTCTGAAACGCGGGGATCTGATGCGTGAGTTTTTCGTTGTGAACCACGGGGTTTGTCAAACGTAGATCGGCCTGCAAAGGGGCGTTTGGGACAGCTGCGCACCGATCTCAATCGTCTCGAGGTGCTACTTTCTTGCCTTTGGATTCAGAGGGTTACTACACTCTCCACCAGCCACAGGAGAGGGACATGTCGACGGCTGGTCGACGGCCGCGTCTGTTTTCGATGGGTTAGGCTTTGGTGCAGACTGTGCTGCATCTCTCTTGTTTGCAGCGTTGCGATTCGGAGCATAATCGAGGTCCGATTTTTCGCTTCACTGTCGTGAGCTTGCGTCTGTCGCTGTCCTGTCCCGAAAGCCTATAGAAGAATAGCTTCGGGACAATCGCTCCATAAGATAACCAACCAGCGGGGGAAGCGAAGCTTCTTCCCCGCGTGGTGGGTTGTTGGCGTTGCGTTTCTACCAGCAGCGTCCCAGAACAGTTTCGGGACACCGTCATCGCGACTCGTATTGCGTCAGTTGCGGGATATCGACGCCTCTCGTGACAGCCGCTCTGGCGACGTCAGCAGCCTGCCACGGAGCTAACGGAGCGTGTATTGGCAGCGGTATCTTGAACTCTCTCGACGCATCTGCCCGAGCCTGCGCCACGATAATAATGTCGCCCACTCCGCGCTTGCTCAACCCTGTGGCGTCCATGATCTCGCGGTACGATTTGCCAGCTTTGTGCAGTTCCCAGACCTTCGATTTGACCTCTTCTGGCACCTCGTTCTTAGGTCGCCCACCCTTCGCGCCGCGCCCCTTCTGTTTGATCTTGGAGTATTCAGGCGCGTTGCCGGGAGCGTGCAGCAGCTTGAACTTTCCCGTCTCGTCGATGTGCGGCCTGCCCTCCACGATGAATGGCTTCGGCGACTCCCGGAAGTCACGATCCTTGACGCACTCTATGTAGATCTGCGACTTCTCCTCTTCAATCTTCGAGAGTCCCCCAACGTCGCGGCCATCGCGCCGATATCACCAGACCCTCTCAACACGTTCTCCAGCGTCAGGGCGTTCGCAGCACTGAACGCTTTCGGCGCGTGGTGCAGCCCGACGACGCTACGAGCGCCAGCACGGAGTAACCCAAACAGATTTTCCGCGAACACCCGTTGATCGCCGCTGGCATTCTCATCGCCCTCCATGAAGCGCACGGCAGTATCAAGGAACACGTCAGCGCCTTCAGCCGCTTTCAATATGCGCTCGTCCGTGATCGGCAGGTTGATCTCCGCAGCATTGAGCGTGCGGAAGAAGAACGTATCACCGATGAAGCGCATCAGGCCCAGCTTCTTCAGGCGATCCGTGAACGCCGAGATTGACGACTCAGGGATCAGGTACAGGACGCGATTCGCTGGCTCGTTGACTTGAAAGTAATCGAACAGCAGTTCTTCGGTGAGCAGCGACTTAACAACACTCAGTGCGGCGTACGTCTTCATCGCTGCTGGTGAACCGCCAATCAGCGTGATGGCGTCCTTCTGTAAGAAGCCTTCAATCACGAACTCCAACGGGGGAGCGTTTTCAGCCTCTGCTCGCGTGTGAAACAACCCACGCCAACCTTCAACCCGCTCTTTCATTGCCGAGTCGTATGAAGCTATCGGGATAGATGACGAGGCCGATGTGCCAGCCCGGGCGCTGCGGCTCAAGCTCGCAGGGCTTACGGTGAACGATGTCATCCGCGATCCGACGTAGCTCGCCGTCACCCTTGCCCGGTGAGCAGTACTCATCGCGCAGACGGATCAGGATCTCGTAAATCGTGTCGGCATCGCGTTCGCCATCGTGCAGGAACCCCGCGATGCTCTGTAGCGCGTAGTGCCGCTCACCGTCGCCGATTGTCAGGTCCATGCCGAACATCGCCTCGGGGTCGAGGTCCATGCTGTATGCGTTGCGGAGCAGTCTTGCTGGCCCGGTCTTGATATGCTCGTGTGTCGCTTCGCCTTTGTACGCCTTGGCCAACTTCGTCAGCGCAGGCATGAGCCATTCAGGGAACTCGATGACCGGTGCCTCGTTCAACCAGCGATAGACGTGTCCTTCAGGGTGAATCGACCCCGGCGCGGCGACATACTGGTTGCGATTGCGAAACTCGAAGACGCCGGGGAGTTCCAAGCACTCGTCGCCACACACCGCAGTACGCTTAAAGATCCAGCAGCAACGATTCGGTCTGCCACTGCCCAGTTGTAGCGTCTCGGGAAGTTCTTTGCCGGTCTCGCTGCGAACCAACGAGCGGAACCGCTCTTCGTCGTCGGTCTCCAGAAGCGTGAAGTTCGCGTCAGATGCGATGCCGACGTTCGCGACGGGATAAATTTCGCTCCAATGCGCGATGATATCAGCGTTGTTAGAAGCCGACCTCGCACCCTTTCCAGGCACAGGGGCTTTACCGCGTTCAGCGAGTGGTAGCACAGAGAAACCGCGATCGATCAGCGGCTTCGCACGGTGGAGGAAATCAATAGGTGCGGATGTGGAATGCATTTTGTCAATTATCCTTATCGGTTTCGGGTGGTTCGTGATGCCCGGAAGCGGAGTCGTAGAAAACGGCCCCGCCTCCGGTCGAATGGCCTGCCTAGCCTTCGTAATAAGAGTCGAGATAGAAGCGGTTGTCGTTGATGTCTAAGCAGGTTTCGATGCTGCCTTCCTCCGCGAGCGTTTCGAGCATCGATTCGAGCTCCGGACCAGCGAGCACGCCGTACCAACTGCGCAGTTCGGCGCGGAGGTCTTCGGGTGAGACGCAGGCGCGTGGGTTGTCGGCAAGCCATTGAATCACGTGTTCGATCTGGAGAGCGTCAAGTTCATGGTCTTCTATTTGACGCTCCAGTTCAGCGATGGGGGCTTCGAGTTCCGCGATACGGTTTTCTGAGGCGGCTTCGGATGATGTGAGGAACATACTTCTCCTTCGGCGAGATCGTCGCCCGTTCTGGGGTTGATGTTGCGTTGTGGTCTATGCCGCTTCGCGCAGCAGGACTAGTTCATCGAGATTGCAATGTGGTGTCGGCGAAACATCGTCGTGAACCGAAAAGTTGTCGGCATATGGGAGCAGTAGCTGCAGTGACGAAGCCACCTTCTTTCGTGGCTTACACTTCACTGGCTGGTAGGGATAACCGCATACAGGGCAGCACGACGTTGCATGGAACTCACGGTTGGTCATCATTGCGCAACCGCCTGCTCTTTTGCTGCAAGCCAAGCAAGAATGCTCTCGCGACGAAATCTGAGAGAGCGGCCTACCTTGATGTGCGGAATGACCGGATCGCTTCCGCGAGTGGCACGCTGGCGCGTGAGGCCGAAGATTGTATTGCGGGTGACGCCTAGAAATTCGGCGAGTTGATCGACATCGAGGATGTCGGGCATAGATCTCCCTTCGAGGGAGCATCCATGCTGTGGGTACGTGTCTCACGCACCGTCCTGCATTAAGGCTCTACGCGCCCATAGCTACCCGTTTCTCGTTGCAAGGCTCATACGGACGCACAATGCGACGGCTATGGTTCTTCCAGGGCGCGAGCCACCATCTTTCGATGGCGCTACGAACTTGACCCAGCTCTAGCGGAATACTCTGTTCGGCTGCGTACGGTGTGATACCTGACCTACAGCCTACAGTTTGATTTGTGTTGCTGATTCGTAAAGTAACGACGTCTATGGTTCCTGTCAACACCGCGTTAAGCCAAACGTGAGGATATCTCGCCAAGATACGTCGAATCAAACAATAAGCTTGACCAGCGGTCGGCAATAGCGGATAATTATTGGCACATGGAAAACCTAAGCAAGACCAGCCCAGAAGCGGCACCGGCAAAGCCGAAACGGCAGCGCCGTAGTGCTAGAGTGCGTCCTATTTTCGGCAGTGTTCGCGAGAAGTTCAACGCCTGGTATTGGGACGTGTACGAGAACAAGAAGCACAGAATGATCCGGCTCGGCTCCTCGAGAGAAACGGATCGCGACTATCTCGGTGGTAAACAAGCAGCGGTCAACAAGGCGAATGAGCTTCACGCAGAACGCGAGAAGCTCGCGAAGGAACACCATGAGCAAGAAGCGCCGCGAAACGGCAATATCGTGATCGCGGAATTCGTTACGGGTGTGTACCTACCGTGGGCGCAAGGTGAGCTTGCGGATTCCACCTATCACGGCTATAGCAGGGTCTGGAACAATCCGCTGAAGGCGCACTTCGGTCAGCGCAAACTGAACGAGTATCGCCCGTACATGGCGACCGAGTTCCTGAGCAGTCTGTCACGGTCCGGGCTGGCTAAGAACACCATCAGCCATTCCCGTGCTGTGATGTCGGCGATCTTCGCGCATGCGATTTCAATCGGGCATCTGGACATGAATCCGATTGCTGGCGCGAAGCTCCTGAACAAGCCGAAACCCTCGGTGCCTACTGAGCACTACGACCTGTCAGAGATGGCGCTGATCTTGTCAGCGTTGGACAACGACGAGACGGCACGTCATCACTCCGTGATGGCGCTCGCATTCATTGGCCTTCGTCGCAGCGAGATCAGTGGACTACGCTGGGCTGACATCAATCTCGCCAACGGATCGCTATGGGTTCGTCGCTCTGCGTGGCAGGGAAAGGCATCAGAGAGGCCGAAGAATTCGCAAAGCATCCGTCAGGTCACGATGGGCGCGGTTGCCACCAAATCACTCGAACGCCTCGAATGCCAGCGTCGGTTGAGCACTCCGAAAAGCGATTATGTGTTTGAGAACGAGGTAGGGAACCCGTTGGAACTTGGCCTATATTCAAGCCGCGTGTTGCGTCCGACGCTCGAAGCTCGCGGGGTAAAATGCTGGAAGGGTTACCACAGCGGAAGGCGAGGAGCGGAGACCGAGATGCAACGTTACACGAACGGCAACTCGCAGATCACTTCCCACCACTTCGGCCACAGTAAGGAAGTAGCGGATGCGCACTACACGAAGCCGCTTCCCGATGCGACGAAGAATGCCGCTTTGGCGTTCGATGCTGCTCTTACGAGAGCGATAGCGGATAATAGCGGAGAAACGATTCAGTGACTCTGCTGTATGTTGTTGAATTTAAGATGTGGCCCCGTAGCTCAGATGGATAGAGCATCGGTTTCCTAAACCGCAGGTCGGCTGTTCGAATCAGCCCGGGGTCACCATTCTTCAAATTTCCAAGACATCCCAGGTCTCAATTCCGCGAGTCATCCGCAGTCCCCTTGCATTTCGAGGGAACGCGCGATAGTCTCCCTATGAAACCAAAGGGGAGTGATGGAGAAGGCAAGGCTCGATCTGTTTCGCGGAACATTGGACGTCCTGATCCTCAAGTCCCTCATCTGGGGTCCCCAGCACGGCTATGCAATTACCGACTTCATTCGTCGGCTAAGTGACGACGTACTGCTGGTGGAAGAGGGGACGCTGTATCCGGCACTTTGGCGGCTGGAGAGCAGGGAACTGATTGAAGCGGAGTGGGGGCTCTCAGAGAACAATCGCAAAGCCAAGTACTACCGGCTTACACCCGCTGGCCGGCGACAGCTACAGCATGAGGCCCGGAACTGGGATGCTTACGCAGTGGCGGTCGGAAAGGTGCTCGGTGCAACGCACCTGACGGCACCGGGAGATCCAGCGTGAAGAAAATTCCTTTCTGGCGACGTTATGCCCGCCTCCTTGGGCCCGACCCCGCTGCGGATGTCACTGACGAGTTGCGCTTCCACCTGGAGGCCAAGGCAGAGGATTTAATTCGCCAGGGATGGTCGCTCAAGGATGCGCGGCAAGAGGCAGAGAGGCAGTTCGGAGATGTGCGCGGAGTGCAGAAGATCGGAGAAAGGCTGGGAGAGAAAATGGAACGTCGGAGACGCTTCAGCGATTACCGCAACGAATTTGGTCGCGACATCCGGTACACCCTGCGCAGCCTTCGCAACAATCCAGGTTTTGCGGTGGTTGCGATTCTTGTGCTGGCGCTGGGCATCGGCGTGAATGCGGCCGTCTTCAGCGTCGTCAATACGCTGCTGCTGCGTCCGTTGCCTTTTCCTGACTCGCAGAAACTGGTTTGGTTCTCAGGAGGCAAATCGCTTCCCCAGAAGATTCGGGCCAGCGCAGGACTTTCGGCGCAGACCTTTACCGTGGACGCTTACGAAGAGTTCAAGCGCAACACCCAATCTTTTCAGGCCGTAACCAGCTATCAGACCTTCTACAGTTCGGTTCAGTACAAGCTCACTGGCCGGGGCGAGCCTCGGCAACTGGCGGCTGTTGAGGTCGCAGACAACTTTTTCTCCACGCTCGGCGTTCAACCTGCGCTGGGGCGCGATTTCACGAAAGAAGAGTGCCAGAAGGGCGGACGTCCTGCTGCTCTGCTTAGCTACTACTACTGGAGAAATCAGTTCGCTGCCGATCCCTCAATCGTCGGCAAAGATCTCATCGTGAATGGAAAGGCGGTCACGGTAGTCGGAGTTCTTCCAGCGAGCTTCGATTTCGGTGCCGTCTTTGCTCCGGGAATGAAGGTGGATGTTTTCGTTCCGGCCGTGATGGATTTCTGGCGGACATGGGGCAACACTCTCGCCATCATCGGCCGCCTCAAACCCGGAGTGAGCGTGGCACAGGCCCAGGACGAAGCCGATCGCGTCTTTCCGCACCTCAAGATGATTCATCCCGATTGGTATGAAGACTACGCATCCGATCTGACCACGCTGAAAGACCACGTGAGCGGACAACTTCGCCGCTCGCTGGTGGTCTTGTGGTGTGCAGTGGCAATGATCCTTCTGATTGTCTGTGTCAATTTATCAAACCTTCAATTGAGCCGTGCCGCGTCTCGCGGCAAAGAACTCGCAATGCGCCGCGCCCTCGGTGCAAGCCGTGGCCGCATCATTCGTCAACTGCTTACCGAGAGCCTGGTGCTCTCGATCGCCGGGGCTGCGATGGGACTTTGCTTCGCTGCCGTAATTGTTTTCTACCTCGCGCATCAAACATCCATCACGCTGCCTTTGCTCACCACCATTCGCCTTGACGGCGCTGCTCTTGGCTGGACACTCCTGATTGCTTTAATAGCCGGCATCCTTTTCGGACTGGCGCCTGCGTTCAAGCTGTCTGGCACCGATCTGCAAACTGCGCTCAAGGACAACGGAAGCGGCATGGCATCGGGGCGCAGCCACGAGCGATTTCGCGCCACGCTGGTCGTATCGGAAATTGCGCTGGCCTGCATTCTGCTGGTGGGAGCCGGGCTTCTGCTGCGTAGTTTTCTGCGCGTCCTCGATGTTGATCTGGGGTTCGAACCGAGCCATGCTGCCTCGCTGCAAGTGGACTATAACGACGGAGGCAAGTTCGAAAATCGCGGGCCGATTCTGCAGGAGATGCTGCGTCGCGTGTCAGCTTTGCCGGGCGTCGATTCCGCGGGAATTTCTGACATGCTTCCGCTCGATCGAAATCGGACCTGGGGGCTCGCAGCCTTGGGCACGGCCTCCAAAGACCGAGATACCCAGGCTTTTGTCTACGTTGTCACGCCGGGGTACATCCCCACCTTGAGCATGCGTATCCGCGCTGGTCGCGACTTCAACTGGACAGACACTCCGCAGAGCCAGCATGTTGTCATCATCAACGAAGCGATGGCGCGGCGTGAATGGCCGGGGCAGGATGCGGTCGGGAAATTGGCTGAAGGCATCGAGAAGAACCCAGTCCGCGTGATAGGTGTGATCGCAGACGTGCGCGAAAGCAGTCTTGAAGCTGTGTCGAGCCCAGAGGTCTATGTTCCCATGACGCAGAACGCCGACGCAGAAGGAGCCACGCTGGTCATTCGCACGCGTTTGGCTCCAGAGTCGCTGGCCACCGGTGTTCTCACGACACTACGGTCCCTCAATCCGAGCCAGCCGGCTGCAGAATTCAGGCCGCTGCAGATGCTGGTTGACCATGCTGTATCGCCACGCAGGTTCTTCGTTCTTCTGGTTACCATCTTCGCGGGGCTTGGAGTGCTCCTGGCGGCACTTGGAATCTACGGAGTGATTTTCTATTCGGTGACGCAGAGGACGCAGGAAATCGGAGTACGCATGGCCCTTGGCGCGAGCGCCGCACGGGTGCAGCGCGATGTGATCGCGGACACCATGCGCATGGCTCTCGCGGGCATCGTCCTAGGCACGGTTGCGTCGCTGTTTGTGGCTCGTCTTATCTCGTCTCTTCTGTTTTCCACGTCTCCCTGGGACGTGAAGACTTTTCTGGCCATGGTCGCAGCGCTGCTGACGGTAGCACTCATCTCCGGCTATCTTCCAGCGCGCAGGGCCTCCCGCGTCAGTCCGATGAGTGCACTTCGGAACAATTAGCGAACCGCCCAGCCACCGCCACTAGACGGCAGTTTTGACTTCGTGCGGGTCGACCTTTATAAATGTTGATGTCACTGAAACTCATTTCATGACAGTCTCTCCGCTCAGTTTCGAGTGAGCGAGGCTACAACCACAATTGTCAGGATGCTCGGGAAGGCGGTGAAAATCCGCCACTGCCCCGCAACTGTGAGCGCCCCTGGTCCGACAAGCGTCGAGCTAGGAAACCAGCCAGAGTCCTTTTGCCGCATTTGGCGACGGCTCTCAAAAACCACTGGAGCCAGGCTCCGGGAAGGTGGCTGAATGCCACCCCAAACGACAAAGATTCTGTCATTGGGGCAACGGCGAGGCGTAAGTCAGGAGACCGGTCCTGTGCGCTTAACCAGCTTGCGTTCCGAGGGGAACGAAGGAGCCAGTATGTCATTTCGCACGGTTCATCGTTTATTTTCCGGTCGTTTCTTTTCCCGCAGCGTGTGGGCAACGATTCTGCTCTGCGTTTTTTCTGTCGCAGCACATGCCGCATCCATTCGCGGCGTCGTCACGGATGCATCCGGCGCCAGGATAACCGGTGCCACGGTTCAACTTATCTCCAGCGGACAGGTCGTCGGGTCTGCGGTTTCTGGCGCGGATGGAAGTTTCCAGATCATGACAGGTCAGCGCGGGCGTTTCTTTCTGGTGGTTTCTGCCACCAAGTTTCGCCAGCTTGAGACGCCCGGTTTTTATGCGGGACAACTCGACAATGTCGAGCGGAATCTCGTCCTCGAGCCGGAGTGGGTGCGCGAGTCGATCGTGGTAACTGCGACCGGTACTCCCACACCGCAACCGCAGACCGGCGCCGCAACCAGCGTAATCGGTCCGCAGGAACTTGAGTTGAGTACTGACCTGGTGAGTTCATTGCGGCTGATGCCTGGGACATTCGTGGTGCAGGCGGGGCAGCGGGGTTCGCAAAGCTCGCTGTTCGTTCGTGGCGGCGATTCCGACGGAAACCTGGTGCAAGCGAACGGCGTGAACGCCGGCGATCTTGGGGGACGATTCGATTTTGGGAATTTTTCGACGACCGCGGCGGAGCGGAGCGAGATCTATCGTGGACCGAATTCGGGGTTGTACGGCGCGGATGCCGAGAGTGGAGTAGTGGACACGATGACGCAGCACGGAACTACGAGCTTTCCATCGCTCTTGTTTTACGGCGACTGGGGGAATTTCGAAACCTCGCACGAAGAACTGACTGCGGCCGGTACGTTCGGGAAGCTCGATTACCTCGGCTCGTATAGTTGGCTGCAAACCGCCAACGATCTGCCGAATGACCAGTTTCACATCGGAACGGCGGCCGGAAATTTTGGATTTCAACCGACCGGGTCAACCGTGTTGCGTGGGACGGTCTATTACGGCGTGAGTGCGACCGGGGTGCCGGGTCCTTGGAGCTTCTACGAGCTCGCCGACAATGCAACCGAAAAAGATCAGAATTTGTACATCGGCGGGTCCATCGATAACCAGACCACGGCTGACTTCCACAACATGGTGCGCTACGGGGCCACGCGCAAGCGAGAGCAGTTTCACCTTTGGGAAGCGAGCGACGGATGCATTCTGCAGTGCGCGCCCACTTACGGAAACCTGGTGACGATCACCGGAGCGAATGGCTACTCCACGAGTGGTCAGGCGCTGCTGGATTTTGGAGGCGACTATCCGCAGGGGTACCAGCTTGTGTCGAACCGCGATGCGGTGATCTACCAGGGCGACTACTCGTTTACCCCGCATCTGACGGGGCAGGTCGGGTTTCAATACGAAAATGAGCGAGGATCGGAACCGGGAAGTTCCTTCTATCCGCCGGTAGAGCGGTCGAACTACGACTACCGCGCGGCAGTGCATGGGGATTTCAAGAGCCGGCTGTTCTACACGCTGGGAGGGGATCTGGAGCATTACTCACTCTTCGGCGTGCAAACGACGCCGCGCGCGTCGGCTTCGTTTTACCTCTTTCGGCCGCACCCGGGCGCGTTTAGCGGAACACGGATTATCTTCAACTTTGGCGATGCGGTGCGTGAGCCTTCGCTCACCGATCAGTTCTATTCGCTTTACAACTTCCTCGAAATAAATGGAGGACAGGCGACGATCGAGGCGATGGGCATATCACCTATCAGCGCACCGACGGCACGCATGTATGAAGGCGGGTTTGCGCAGTCGTTTTTCTCCGAGCATCTGGTCTTCAAAACGAGCTTCTTTCACAATGAGTTCGGCAAGCAAATCGAGTATGTCGGGGTGGATCTGATTCCCGCGCTGCTGCCGAACCTGACGCCGGCGCAGCAACTCGCCCTTCAGCAGCAGTTGCTGCAGGATGGCGCATACGAATTGACGCTGAATACCCAGGCATATCGGGCGATGGGTGTCGAGACGACGCTGGAGAGCGGGATTGGGCGCTACTTGTTTCTGCGGGGCGGATACACCTACCTTGATGCGGTGATCCAGAAATCGTATACGAACGATGATGAGGCGCTTCTGGGACCCTTGCCGACGTATAACGGCATTCCCATCGGACCGTACTCGCCCCTGGTGGGCGCGCGACCATTTCGACGGGCTCCGAATACAGGCTTCTTTACGGCAAGCTACGCTCGCAGCCGGATGACGCTACAATTCAACTCGGCATTTGCCAGCAAGTCTGATGATTCGACGTTTCTGGCCGGTTACGACGTCAATTTTGGCAACAGTCTGCTGCTTCCGAACCGTAACCTCGACCACGGTTATGCGAAGCTCGACTTTGCCGGCAGTTTCCGCCTGCGCGATTGGGTTGGCGTCTATGGGGTGGTGGAGAATATGACCGACAATCAGCACATCGCACCCATCGGGTATGTGAGCCTGCCGACAAGCGTCCGGATCGGCTTGAAGCTGCAGTGGGGCAGGGAAAAGGCGAACGTGACGCCCTCGGCGCAGAGGTAACAGCACTCGGGAGGTTCTTGATTCGCTCGGTATGCGCATTGATTGCACAAGCGTAAGCTGGTGCAGCCTTGCGTTGCCAGCTATTTACCGGTTTTTCCACAGGAAAACATCCTGAGCGAGCAATTGTCATTAGAAATTCTTTGGGAAAACCGGGTTTTCTGACACAAACTATCCCTGACTAATCTTCCCCATCCATCGATACAAAATCGGCAAGAAGTAAAAGAACATCAGGCCCGCAGCGGCACCGCTAGAGCCGCCTTCCCCGAACATCGAACGAAATCTAAACTTTCGAAACGAGGAGCATATGAACCGACGTTTTTGGAGGAGTGTCGCTCATTATGGTTTAGCGTGCCTGACCGTTCTTAGCTGTTCGATGCATGGGTTTGGTCAGCAGACCTTAGGATCCTTGAACGGAACAATTGCCGACTCGACAGGAGCCGCGGTTCCGGGTGCAATCGTGGCTGTCACCAATACAGCCATTAACTACTCGACGACGACCACTACGCAGGGCACGGGTTTTTACCAGGTGTTCAACCTGCCCGTCGGTACGTATTCGGTAAAAATCAGCCACCAGGGGTTCGAGACAACGCAGTATAAGGGGATTCCTGTTCAGGAGGCTCGAGCGACGACCATCAATGCAACTCTCAAAGTCGGCCAGGTTTCCGAGTCCGTCGAAGTCACCGCAACGCCGCTCCTGAACGCGAGCGACGCAACCAACGGCTACACGCTCGACAGCGCGCAGATCGACATGACACCGCTGGCCACAGGCAGTTTCACGCAGGTCGCGGTGTTATCGCCCGGTGTGAATGCAGAACTTCTTTCGAACCTGGATTCCAATTCCGGCCTTGGCAATCAGCCGATCTGGGCCAACGGCCAGCGCGACACGTCCAACACATTCCAAGTGAACGGCGTCGATTCTACCAACCTGTTCAATGGGAAGAGTTCCTCGGGTTCCAACTCGCAGCGATACAACTTCAACATCGGCAGCGCGCCCACTGTAGGTGGATCGTTCTCCGTCGGTACGTCGGTTTATGGTTCAAACGGAAACAGCCTGCCTTCTCCACCCCCGGAGTTTACGCAGGAGTTGCGCGTAAATACTTCGATGTACGATGCGCAGCAGGGCGCCACAAGCGGTGCACAGATTGACGTGAACACCACGACCGGAACCAATACCTGGCACGGCCAGCTCTACGGAACCTATGCGAACAACATGATGAATGCCTCGCCCTTTTTCTTTAATCAGGCATATCAGCTTACACAGCAGGGAATCGGGGTCTTTCCGCAGTCGATGGTCAACCCCTGGCTTCGTCGATGGAGCACGGGCATCACCGCGGGTGGTCCTCTCATCAAGGACAAGCTTTTCTTTTTCGTGGCTTATCAGCACCGGGTGAATGAGGACAATGGCACGGGACTCTCTGAGATGACCGTTCCCACCGGCCTTACGGACGATCGCAGCACTGCAGGACTTGAGGCTGCCGACGTTTCGTGGGGAGGCAAAGGCGACGTTCCGATTGATCCGGTCGCTTCCACACTGCTGAACACCAAATTATCGAATGGCCAGTACATGATTCCTTCGGCTCAGTCGAGTGCTCCATATACTTTCGGCGTGCCGAATGTATTCCTGATCGGAACCGCTCGCTTGAATTCTGACCAGGCCACCATTTCACTTGACTACAACGCCACCATGAACGATCGCATTTCGGCGAAGTACTTCTACCAGGATGCGCCCGTTACCCGCCCCTTCGGCTTCTCTGATACGGCCGGCTTTCCGCTTACGCAGCACAACGGCGCGCAGGTCTTTTCGTTGGGCAACACGATTTCCATCGGTCCCAGGTTGAATTGGGAGCAGCGTCTCGGGTATGTCCGGGAAGGCTCCTTTACCAACTACGAGCAGACGGTTCCAGGCGGAAACATGGGCGTCTCGGCTGAACAGACGACCGGCTTGACTCCGGATGTTCTACCCGGATTGGAGATTAAGAACTTCGGCTACTTTGATCAGTATTCGCCGGCTCTTAATATAGGTCCCGCTGGCGTGCCTGGAGCCTTCGTGAATATGGGCTATTACCAGAACCGCGTGAACCCATCGACAAACGTGATCTTCACAGCGGGCAAGCACACCATCGTCGCCGGCGGCGGTTACAGCTATACGCAACTGAATATCACCAACAACCGAACTGGTCACGCTCAGCTCGTTGTCAGCGACTTCGATACCTTTCTGCAAGGGCAAGTGCGTAGCTCAAGTGTTCTTCAAAGCATCGATCCAACTACGCATCGCAATAACGCGAACCGTTACTACCGTTCCAACGAGTTCAACGGCTACGTGCAGGACAAGTGGCAGGCTCTCAGCAACCTCAGCATCACGGCCGGTCTTCGGTATGACTATCACGGCGGTATGACGGAAAAGTACGGCAACTTCTTCAACTTTGATCCGGCGCTGTACGACGTCACCGGTACCACGACAACAGGGTTCAATGTTGTCAATTCGGGATTCGTCATTGCCGGTAACAACAAGGAGAATCCAACCAAGGGCGTTTCAGCGTCGACCCTCGAAGGACGTCAGTGGGGCTTTTCGCCTCGCCTGGGCATCGCCTGGTCTCCCCACGCCTTCAACAACAAGCTCGTCATAAGCGCCGGTGGCGGTCTCTACTATGATCGCGGTGAACTCTTCACTTATCTCTCACAGCCTGCGGGCGGTTCCATCGGCGGTCCCTTTGGCGTAACTGAATCCTCACCGCTGGTAAGCGTTGCCACTGGAAATACGGATTCAGATTCTGGCCTGACGCTGGCGAATCCCATGGGCAATCTCGCTTTCAGCACTCCGGCAGAGGGTGGAATCTACACGCCACCAAGTTCTGACCCAGGCGTCGTTGGTCAGGCTTTGCAGTCTCAGTTGAATCAGATGACCGGAACACCTTCGGGTTTCTACAGTCAATTTGGTAAAAACTGCAGCGGCTGGCAGAGCCAGGAAGGGTACTTCCTCTGCACCACACCGCTCAACTTTGGCATTTACGACAAGAACAACGTTCTGCCCTACACCATCAACTACACACTCAACGTGCAATGGCAGCCAAGAAATGATCTTGCGATCACCGTTGGCTACACCGGAAATCGCGGACGTCATTCCGTGATTCCAATTCCGATTAATGAGCCCGGTATTGCGACTCCAACCAATCCGATCTGGGGCGAGACGGCTTCCTACGGTATGGATGTCCTGAACCAGAACTCGGAAGATTGCGGGTACGACTACTGTCCGATTTCGGTCGAGCCGTGGAACACATTTGACGCCGGCAATACCGATTTCAGAACTCCGTATATCGGGTTCAGCCCCAATGCCGCGGATTTCAAGACCGTGGGCATCTCTGCTTACGACGCATTGGAAACGCACGTAGAGAAGCGGCTGTCACACAACTTCTCAATTGGCGGCAGCTATACATGGAGCCATGCCCTCGACGAACAGAGCGACATCGGCCTGTTTTTCACCGGCAACAATCCCAAGAATCTGCGCGATTCCTGGTCTTCGTCGGACTTCGACCGCACGAACGTGTTTGTCGCCAACTTCCAGGTCGATATTCCCAACATGATCAAGGAAAGCAACTTTGTCTCCTACATCCTCAACGACTGGCACTTTACCGGGATCGCGACGCTGCAGGGCGGCGAACCGTATTCGCTGTACGAGTTCTACGGCGCGGTGGGAAGCATCAACTTCGGAAACTTTCCGACACTGATGAACCCGGTTCTCGGGATCAAGGATCCCAAGCATCCTAAAACCGCACTGACCGGCAATAAGGGCTCTTTCCGCACCGGGGGAGCGGAGGCTAACTACATTCCCGTAATTGACCCCTCGCAGATCGCCATCAGCTACCTGCCCCCGGCACGAACGGCATCCCGATTTCCACTGGCGATGATCCGTCGGACATCTACCAGACGGCTTTCAATACGGGGCAGCGCAATATCTTCCGCCAGGGTGCTCAGAAGCGACTCGATCTTTCCTTCCGCAAGGGCTTCAAAATTACGGAAAAGATCAGGGCGCAGTATGAACTCAACGTCTTCAACTTGACCAACACAACCAGTCTTGACGTTCCGCAGAATCAGGCGCAGATCCGCCAGAACAATGGATGCTCCGCGACTGCGATCAAGGATTTCGATGGTGAGAACAATTGCAATCAATTCCGTAGCTACCTTGGTTATGGCCAGGTGGTCACGTCAAACGATCCAGGGGACCAGCAGTCAGCGCTGGCCAATCTCGACCAAGTGCCGTTTTCGACGGGCTCAGGCAAAGGAACGCAGATTCCCTTGAAACTGCAACTCAATCCAGCACAGGGAGGGCCGCAGGGAACCTGCACCATCTCAGAATCGACCATCGCCGGAACAACCGCGTGCCCCAACAATGCAGCGAACTTCGGCTCAGTGACGGGAACAATCGGCGGTTCCCGCGCCTTCACAATGGGCTTCCACGTGATTTTTTGAGCCCCCGATAGCCGGGGCATGACAACTAGCGCCAATCGGGAGCCGCCCGGGTTCCCGATTGGCCATTGCAACCTCTTTGCGTGGCATCGCTCCAATTGCCAATGACTGAGTGACCAAAAGTTTTATCGGGGGGACAATTCTTGTTGCTCTTTAGTTCAGAGCCGGATTACAGTTGGTTTTTCCACAGGTCAACTAATTTCTGGAGTGTCTTATGGTCTGTCCCAAGTGCAAATCAGGGACCCTGTCCACGGTTCCTGCTGAGATTCGGCTCTATCGCAACGCTCCCCGTACGATGAGCCACCCCCCCATGTCCCCTCAGCCCGATGTCCAGATTTGCCTGGATTGCGGCTTTTCGGAGTTTCTGGTCCCCGAGAAATGGCTCTCGGCCGGATGGCTTCAGAATGGGCGGCCCAAGGGGGCTCCGGTCAGCGTTCCAACGCCGATCAACGAAGTCCGGCGCCAGATCGCCTGAGGATTGGGCTTGCCCAAATGGCGGCCGTGGCCGCCAGTAACGCCTATTGAACCGAGAAGTCTAAAAACAAAGAGGCCCCCAGCCGAAGCTGGAGGCCTTTTGATTTTGGGGCTTGAGATGAAACCAGGGCCGAGGTTTACTCCCTATTCCCTGATCCCTATCCCCTGTTTTTAGTACATGCCGTCCATGCCGCCGCCGTGGCCGCCGCCTGCCGGGGCGGCCTTTTGCTCCGGAATTTCGACGACGAGGGCTTCGGTGGTGAGCAGCAAACCAGCGATCGAGGCCGCGTTCTGCAGGGCAGTGCGGGTTACCTTGGTAGGGTCAATGACGCCGGCCTTCACCAGGTCCTCGAACTTGCCGGTTGCGGCGTTGTAGCCGAAGTGCGGTTCCTTGGACTCGAGCACCTTGGCGACCACGACTGCACCCTCTTCGCCGGCATTGGCAACGATCTGCCGCAGCGGCTCTTCGAGCGAGCGGAGCACAATCTGTGCGCCGATCTTCTCGTCGCCTTCGAGGGTCTTGATGAGCGCCTGCACCGCGGGAGTGGCACGAACCAGGGCCACGCCGCCGCCCGGGACGATGCCTTCCTCGACTGCCGCACGGGTTGCGTGCAGAGCGTCTTCAACGCGAGCCTTCTTCTCCTTCAATTCGGTCTCCGTTGCTGCACCGACCTTGATGATGGCAACGCCACCAACCAGCTTGGCCAGCCGCTCCTGCAGCTTCTCCTTGTCGTAGTCGGAGGTGGTCTTTTCAATCTGAGACCTGATCTCCTTCACGCGGCCTTCGATGTCCGAAGCCTTGCCTGCGCCGTCGACGATGGTGGTGTTGTCCTTGTCGATGGTGATGCGCTTTGCCTTGCCCAGGTCCTCGAGCTTCACGCCCTCGAGCTTGATTCCGAGATCCTCAGTGATGGCTTTGCCACCGGTGAGAATCGCGATGTCGCCCAGGATTGCCTTGCGGCGATCGCCGAAGCCGGGAGCCTTGACGGCTGCGACATTCAGAGTGCCACGCAGCTTGTTGACTACGAGGGTGGCGAGAGCTTCGCCCTCAACATCCTCAGCGATGATCAACAGCGGCTTGCCGCCACGAGCAACCTGCTCGAGAAGGGGAAGCAGATCCTTCATCGCGCTGATCTTCTTTTCGTAGATCAGGATGTAGGGATCGTCCAGGGCCACTTCGAGACGCTCGGCGTCGGTGACGAAGTACGGGCTGAGATAGCCGCGATCAAACTGCATGCCGTCGACAGTCTCAAGACCGGTGTGCATGGTCTTCGACTCTTCGATGGTGATGACGCCGTCTTTGCCGACAACCTTAACGGCATGGGCAATGATGTCGCCGATTTCCTGGTCGCCATTTGCTGAAATTGCGCCCACCTGGGCAACGGAGCCTTCGTCAACCGGCTTGGACAGCTTGCCGAGAGCGCCGCCCTCAGTCCACTTGCCGTCCTTGTCGCGAGTGCCGATGATGGCAATGACTGCCTTGTCGATGCCGCGCTTCAGGGCCGTGGGATTCGCGCCTGCTGCAACAGTCTTCACGCCTTCGCGGAAGATGGCCTGGGCCAAAACGGTTGCCGTGGTGGTGCCGTCGCCGGCAACGTCTGAGGTCTTCGAAGCGACTTCACGAACGAGCTGTGCGCCGACGTTCTCAAGAGGATCCTTGAGGTCGATTTCCTTCGCTACTGTCACGCCGTCCTTGGTGATCGTGGGCGAGCCAAACTTCTTCTCAATTACGACGTTGCGGCCCTTGGGACCCAGCGTCGCCTTCACGGCGTCTGCCAGCGTGTTCACGCCGCGCAAAATCGCCTGACGGGAATCTTCACCGTGCAGAATCTGCTTTGCCATTTCACTCTCCAGTGATCAGTGAACAGTGTTCAGTGATCAGTTATCAGGGTTCAGTTTCTAAGCCTGTGCGCATTCCAGGTCAGCTTCGATAAGTGCGTGGCCGAAACTGACCACTGCTCAATGATCACTGACCACTTGCGCGCAACGCGTTGCGCGCCTACTTCTTCGCGCCTACTTCTTGATGATGCCGAGGACTTCTTCCTCACGCATGATCAGAAATTCCTCACCGTCGATTTTGATTTCGGTGCCGGAGTATTTGCCGAAGAGAATTTTGTCGCCGGCCTTGACGTCGAGAGGGAACACCTTGCCCTCGTCGTTCGACTTGCCCTTGCCGACCGAGACAACTTCGCCCTCCTGGGGCTTCTCTTTTGCGCTGTCGGGAATGATGATGCCGCCACGAACTGTTTCGCCCTCTTCCAAACGGCGGACGAGGATGCGATCGTGGAGCGGGGTGAAGGTCGTGGTAACAGATGTTGCTGCCATTGCTTTGCTTCTCCTTCACACGCGGACAGGCGCAAAGCCAGCCGCGCACTTGGTTGGTTTTGGACTAAGAGCTTCTGGAATATCAGACCTCGAAGGGAGGTCTGTTTGCGGAGTCGAGCACTTATAGGAAGCCTGTGCTAGCACTCGCTGCTTCCAATTGCTAAAGATAGGCAGATGTAACCAATCTGTCAAGGGGAGGAATGTGAAATATGAGTGAATGACACTCAATGCTCTGATTCCATGCCTCTGCTAGACTCGCAGAAGCCCATATCTATCAATTGTAGTATCAGACAGATGAAACGCCTTTATTGCCATTTACCTTCATGCCTTTGACGGGACAGGTTTTGGACTGTATTGTGTCCGATGTCGCGAAGTCTTCCTGCCACATTTCTCAGGAAACTGGAGGGAAGGCTGTCTTCCAGGCTCCGCAATCGCGCTCCCAGGGCCTGAGTGAAGCCAAGTCCTGTTCGCAATTTCCACACGAACTCGAGCAAAGAGGTGTAGTCGTTTACCTCGGCTCGGCGTTGGCAATAGGGATCGTTCCACCAGTTCGATCCGGGCAGTACCGTAAACGCCGATAAATATCCCGCGTTAACTACCGCCGAGCGAACTCTCCGGTCGACGCCCCCAAAAGGGTATGCGAACGAAGTCACCTCGTTGCCCAGCAAGTCTTCGAGGCGCCGCTTCGACTCCGTTACCTCTCGCCGCAACTCCCCGTCGGAAACCGACGGAAGATAAGAGTGGGAGAGCGTGTGTGACCCGAATTCCACGCCGTACTTCTGCATCTCGCGAATTTGATCGAGAGTCAACAGATTCCGCGCTCGAAGCCCCGTCTTTTGGTCCCAGACATTCGTGGCTCCAATCTGATCTGCAACCAGAAAGATCACCGCGGTGAAGCGGTTTCCTGCGAGGAAAGGAAACAACTCCGTGTACAGGTCGTCGTAACCATCGTCGAACGTGAGCAGCACGTGCCCGACCGGAACTTCATCGCGGTGCCACTGGCTGAGGTTCGCGGTATTGAAACCCGCGAAGCGAAACCACCGCATGAAGCGATGAAATCTTTGTGGCGAGACGTAGTAGCTTGATTCCCCGGGCGTCTGAGGATCGCAAATGCTGTGGAGCATCAAGGCGTTCTTTGAAGACCCCGCTGCATCTCTCAACTGCTTTTTCGGGTATCCCGCAGCCTGCACATTGCCCCAATATTCCGATGTCCGGCGAGTCCTTGCCCATGCGCCAAACAAAACGCGGCGCTTCGTACTTTCCGCTGCCAGTTTGAGCCTGTCCGCGAGGCTGCCCAATTGACGTGAGAACGTCCAGGCGAAACTTGCAGCCAGTCGATCGAGAAAATAGCCGTGATACATGGAGACAAGCTTTTGGGTCTGCGCGTTCTTCTGGCCGAGTTCAAAGACGCGATATGGATGAAGGTTTCCGCTGGCGCCCCAGCACCTGCAGAAGTAATTCTCGAGATCTTTCGAATTCTTGTGGGTAAGTAGTCTCTGTGGCTCAAAAACAAACTCGACTCCGGCGCGGTAAAGCCGCAAGCCTAGCTCCGCCTCCTCGTCCGAGGCGCGGAAACGCTCGTTGAAGCCTCCCGCCGCGAGAAACAAGTTTCGCCGGATCGAAGAATTAAGCCCAAACCAGATAAGCTCTTCAACAGTGTCGCCAATGGACTGATCTTGCCCGGCACTGAATACGGCGGCAAAGTGGTTGAGCGAGTTCTTCCACGACTCGTGCAGGCACTCATCCACGTAGGACTCAAGCGGTGTGAAGCGCGATTCATCTGTTAGCGCCCCAACGAAAATACGGCGTTGCTCATCCGCCGTCTGATGGTGGCGCATATGGGCGGAAACTAATTCTGGGTCAGCGACCACATCGTCATCCAGAAAGAGGACCACGTCTCCACTGGCTTCTTGCGCTCCAGTATTGCGGGCCGCTGGAAGGCCGCGGTTCTCCGGATGAAAGACCCATCGTATGGGGAGACTGCTTTTGAACTCCGCCGCAATTGCGCGCACCTGGGCGTCTTCGCCATCGCAGACTACGATGACCTCCAAGGGCGAATAAGACTGGAGCATCAGGGACTCCAACGTCTCGCGAAGCAGCGCCGGACGTTTCCACGTGGTCACGATTGCGCTGCAGCGTATTTCAATCGTCTCCGTTTTGTTTGCTTCACTCAAACCGGAATCACCGCCTGTTCGCGATACAAAGGAATCGCAATCCGAACACCCCACACCCCGAGATAGATGCACCCAAATACAACGCCCATGAGTGCCATCCAGACCTTGGGCAAGTGGGGTCCGATTAACCAGGAGATCACGATCTCCGCACCCAGTAAAAGCAGGGGCCATGTCATCCTGCCCAGTACCACGCGCAGCATTCTTCCAGGTTGGATATGTGTAAGCCTGCAGGCCAGATAAGTGAACGAGGTTACGGAGATAATGAGTTGAGAGAGCGCCATCCCCGCGGCTAGCCCCGCCGCTCCATGCTTGGAGACAAGCAAAAGGCCGCTGACGATGGATGAGACTCCGGCGCAAACGGAGAGCAACGCAGCGGTCTTTATGCGTCGGCAGACATATAGGATCAGATCTGGCCCATATGTGGCGGCATGTGCAAAAGCCAGGACCAAGAGCCATTGCATCGTGGTCGCTGCAGTGGAATATTGATCGCCGGCCCAGATTTCAATGAGCGGTCGCGCAAAAAAAGCTCCCAATACGATAAACGGCAAAATACCACCAAGAACGAACCTCTGGGTATAGAGGAATGTGGATTGCAGCTGTACTTCATCTGACTCAGAGAAAGATTGCGCTAACCTGGGCAGCGTCACGACAGCCCCTCTGTCTACGAGATTCCAGAGCTGTTTAGGGAGCTTGCTTGCGATTCCAAACAATGCGGCCTCCTTCATCGAAGTGCGGGAGCCAATGATCAGCCACGCAAGGAGATCAAAAAAGGCCGTGCCGAGATTGTGCATCAGCGCCCATTTTCCGAGATGCAAGAGAGGAGCAATTAACGGCCAGCGAAATCGCGTCAGATCGAAGAGCGCGTTGGGAACCGAGGAGGGAAGCGCAATGATGAGGAGAATCAATCGCAAAACGGCCGCGACGAGCTGCACGGACGCCAGGGCGACAATTGTGTGTCCTGTCAGGACCGCAACTATCGAGAGCACCATCTGCACTGTCGAAGTAAGAATCTGGATCCGGTTGGTGCGATCGAATCGGCCGGAAGCCTGATAAGCCTGCTCAATTGCCGAGCTGGGTAATCCAATTTGGACGACAAGGGCCGCGATTACGAAAATGATTGAGGCTTCGTGAGCGTAAGCTGTTGGGATGTTAAACGGGCCGGGAAGCATTAAGGCGATAACAGAGAAAACGAGAACTCCAAACGCTCCGAGTGCGCAGAGGACCCAGAAAGACGAAGAGATCAGGTCATTTCTTCGCTCGAGGTCTTTCCTGCTAGCCGCTTCGACATATGCCTGGATGAGGACGCTGGAAATACCAAAGTCAAGAAGAAATAGCACCGACGAGAGCGACATTACGAACAAAAGCAATCCATACTCAGGCACAGCGATGTGTCGCGCGACGTAACCAGTAACAGCGAGGTTTATCGCAATCTGATAGAAGTAGCCGATGTAATTCCAGACGACGCTTCGGCTCAGTCTGTTACCAACGGGAGTTGGCGTTTCGGATTTCGGCATAAAGTCAGTCTATCCAGTGGCCAGACGGGTCACCAAGCTCATTCCGAAGGGGCTGCTCTCCGGCGCAGCCGATTTGCTCCTCGTCGCAGAATTCTCGTGACAAAATTCGGTAGAGGAAGCCAGTACATCCAAGCTTCGCGTCGCACAGCGCGCCATGTGGCGGGGTCTTTCACACCCATTGAGCGCAAATACCCGCGAAGCCACCGAAAGTAGAATCGTCGCTCAGCTTCTTCGTGAACGGTTCCCTTGACTGCGTGCCACATGGACTGGGCATGACATCGATAGCGGTCAGAACAAGAACTTGTGACATAAACGGGCACTTGGAGGTAGAGCTTTGTGTAGAAGGCAATATCTTCACATAGTTGGTATGTCTCAGGCTTGAACGCTTCGACAAACCCACCAACGCGTTCGAACGAGCTTCGCCGAATGAGAAGGCTTGAAGGACATGGAGATCCATATTTTCCGAAGGGATGCGTAATCGGGATCAACTGTGAGGGAGGGTACAAGAACTCGCCTGGCGCGAGCCGTTCGATCGCGTTCCGCTCATGGAGGGGGTTCTTGTCGTCCCAATCATACCAATACTCACTAGGACCATAGACACATCCCGCCGTCGGATGCGTCTCCAGCAAGGAGACGCATTGCTCGAGCTTTTCGGGAAGCCAAACATCGTCTGAGTCAAGGAAAGCTAGATACTCCCCGCGACTGTTTTCGGCGCCGAGGTTGCGAGTGCGCGTTAATCCGCGATTTTGGTGTCCAGGGTGTTCGAGATAGATGATTTTCCCGGGGGATTGCCGGGCGTAGGCAAGTGCGATCTCAGTGCTGCGACCAACGGTGGCCCCATCATCAACAAGGAACAACTCCCAATCCGTATAGGTTTGCCGCAGAACGCTTTCAATTGCCTCGCGGAAGAACTGCTCCCTCGTGTGGAATGGAATGATTACAGAAACGAGCCGCTTAGTCTCAGTCACGGTGCGCTACCTCGCAGTGTTTCGTGTAGCGGCTACGCCCAGAAGCATCTCGTATTCTGGGTCGTGATATTCGAGTTCTTCTGAAGTGAGTTCGGCCTGCACCAAACCGTGAAGAAATGCAACAGAGGAGAGAACATTGCCGTAGGCTTGGACCCTGACATTGCCCTCGCCGAAGGTGTCACCGAACAATCGAGCTGCCGAAAGAGAGGTAAAGCGCCACCAGTCGGAGCCGGCACCACCCAGCATTCCTCCTCGCACGCTTTGGCTGATTCCCGGAAAAGTGGCCAAAAGAACCCCGTTTGCGCGAAGCATCTTGAAAAGGGAGCGGACCGCAGAGGTGTAGTCGTAGATTTCAAAGAGCGTTTGAGTGCAGATGATACAGTCGAAAACCTGCGACGGTGCGGCGTCGCATTGAGTCAGGTCGAGGGTGATCGTCCGTCGATCATTTCTTTCGTCGATGTCAATCACATCAGACTTTTCGACGCGTTTGCCACCGAATTGCAGAGTGTAATGATCGCTCGCAATTTCGGCAACGTGGCCGCGGATAGATTGCTCGTTTGCAGCCAGGAATTTCTCTATGTAATAGCGGTCAATGCACTCGCCGCGTGCGGTGCCGAAGTCGCGCCGATGCGGATGGATGTTTCGAAGCACTGACCAATCCGTCACGCCATCGAGGATGAGCAATCCCTTTCTTGCCCGTTGTTGCTGACTCCTTATCCATTTGCGGATCGGTGTCGGAATGAACTGCCTTATCGTCTTCAATTTGCTATCGAACTCCTGGAACTGGGGAGATCAAATGCTCTAGACGGACGCGCTAATCGTTCAATTTCAGCGTGGTAGATTTGATTCTACATGCACATGCTTCCGTAGGAACGGAAGGAGCGGTGAGCTGTACTGCGCGCGACAGGATGGGGCCGTGAAAGGAGTTTAGTGAGGATGGATGTATCCGTCGTCGTGCCGACGTTTAACCGACGGGAACTCGTCATTCGGACCCTGACATCACTCTTCGCGCAGAATGTTTCCCCGAGCAACTTCGAGGTCATCGTTGTCGTCGATGGCGCGACGGACGGTACAGCGGATGCATTGAAGGTGCTGCGACCGGAGTGCAAATTCCGCGTGATCGAACAGGAGAATCGCGGTCTCGCAGGCGCACGCAATACCGGCTTCCGCGCCGCCGGTGCGCCGCTCGTCATCTTTCTCGACGATGATATGGATTGCGATGCCGGCCTCATCGCTGCTCACATCACAGAACACCACAATTTCGATTCGGTTGTGGTTTTTGGTGCGCTCTTCACGACCCCCGACAGCCCTCCCAGCCTGGCTCTGGAGTGCTTCCATCGCGAAATCGGAGCGTTTCATGTGAACCACGCGCAATATCCTGATACCCCTTGGGACATTACGCAGTGCGTCTTTAGCAATACGTCCCTGTCGAAACAGATGCTGATCGAAGTTGGCGGCTTCGACGAAGAATTTCGCATGCGAGAGGATCTTGAACTGGGGATTCGGCTCGACGAGGCTGGGGTGCGCTTCCGGTACGCGCCCCATGCAATAGCGTATCAACACTACGAGAAGACCTCCGCCGATCTCATCCGCGATGCAGAGGCTTTTGCGCAATCCGACGTTCTCTTCGCCCGAAAGCATCCCGGTCTACGCATCCGAGGCCACTTTGGTTGGGAAGTTAAAGAACTGAGTTGGAAAGGTCGTCTGCGCAATGTTTTAGCGTCAATCCCTGCGCTGGAGAAAGTCACCCTTGGGCCAGCTTGTTTTCTTGGAGAAGCTTGCTTAAGGGTGCCCCTGCTGCGAAACATCGGCGTGCGTGCACTGCAAGCGCGACGAAGGGTGCATTGGTTTCGAGTGGTGAAGAAGACTATTACAACGCGTTAAGGCGACGATGGCAGTGAAGCGAGTTAGACTATCTCGCTGTTTTTTGCGATGTGGGCTTTGGGGTCCGAAGAAAAAGCCACAGGCCCTTCAATGACGCTTTGGCGAGGACTCGCCAGCCGCTGGTCACAATTTCTCCGGGCTCCTGCGGATCACGAGGCCATTCGAGCGGCTTCCCGCGAAGCCTTCGTACGATGAAACGCAGAAGGCTTAGTCGCTCAGTTGGAAAGGCTGAGAAGAGAAGAAGCCAGTACGCGAAGGAGTGTCGAGCCTCAATCTCGACAGGGTCGCGGCGCAGAGGCGGATGGAATACCACTGCGGCAGGAACATACACGGCCGAATATCCGCGCTGGAGAAGTCCGGCAAAAGCGTATGTTTCTTCGCCAATATGAAATGGCGCGCCCCGACCAAGACGCTCATCAAAGACGGTCCAATCGGCGCAGGCGCTTCGGCGTAATGCCATGTTTAGACCAACGCCCATGCCCCCAAAGGTTGCGATCTCAAACCAATGAGGATTCTTCCTACTGAGGGTGCGTGTACTCTCGGGCGGCTTGCTTGGATCGCAGGCAGGCGTAACAACCCTGCCGGTAGAAGCGGCGGTCTGATCGTCGACGAATGGCTCCATCAGAAAACCGAGCCAATCGGGTGCAGGAATCGCGTCGTCGTCGAGGAAGGCAACGATGTCGGTGTCACACTCGGCCAGGCCGCGATTGCGAGCTCGACTTAATCCCTGAAGCGGCTCGATGGTATATCGCGCGCCGAATTCGCGAGTTACGTCTTCGGTTTCCTTGTTGCCCTCGGTGTTGTCGACAACCAGCACCTGATCGGGCTTGCAGTCTTGCCGGGCAACGCCGCGAAGGCATTCCCTCAGCAAGCCCGGACGATTTCTCGTACAAATGACGACAGCTAAGGTCAGAGTTGTTTCCTTGCAACGATAGATAAGCGGGATATGTGCGAGAACACTGGCCGGAGTGTTCAACCCACAGCCCTCAACTTCAAAGTTCAAGTGCTCTTGGAGTTCTCTCGCGGCGTTCTCAAGTAGCGGCGCCCACAATCGGAGGTAAACCCCAACATCCAATTATCTCAAAGATAATGAGAGGATTCAGAGAACCCTTGATAAACCCCGGCACCAAACTTTTGTGGAGTTCGCAGACTGCTCAGGGGTTTGAATCACATGGCCAGGGAGGCGAGCAGGACGAATCCGAGCCCTGCAAATGAGATGATGGTTTCGCAGATCGACCATGACTTCATGGTTTCGGTGACGCTCAGGTTCAGATACTCCTTCACCAGCCAGAAGCCGCCATCGTTCACATGCGAAAAGATAAGCGATCCCGCCCCCGTGGCGATCGCGAGCAGTTCGGGTGAAACACCGGGCGTTTGCAGCGCGATGGGAGCGACAATTCCGGCTGCGGTCGTCATGGCGACGGTGGCGGAGCCGGTGGCAAGGCGCATGAGCGCAGCCAGCAGCCAGGCGAGAAACAGCAACGGCAGGTGACGCTGCATCGCGATGTCGATCATGGCATGAGAGACACCGCTATCCTGCAACACGCGGCCGAAGCCACCACCAGCGCCCACCAGGAGCGTGATGGTGGCCGTGGGGGCAAGGCACTCGTTGCTGAATCGCAGGATGGTTTCGCGGGTTACGCCGCGCATGACGCCGAGCGTGATGAAGCTGATGAGAACCCCGATAAGAAGGGCGATGTCGTCGTTACCGATGAAGCGTATTGCCTGGTTGGCAACACTGTCTTTGGCCGCGAACACGTCGGCCCAACTTCCGATCAGCATCAATGCGACGGGAAGAAGGATGCTGCCCATCGTGAGCCAGAAGCCGGGGAGTTTCCGGTCAGGATTGTGGTCGGCGAAGTCGTCGGCCATGGGATTCTCGGCCGGGACCTTGATCCAGGGAGCGATGACTTTCGCAAACAACGGCCCAGCGAGGGCGGCGGTCGGGATCGCAATGATAAGCGCGTAGAGAATTGTCCGGCCAACATCGGCGTGGTACGTATTGACCGCGAGCAACGCCGCGGGGTGGGGCGGCACGAGGCCGTGATCGACAGAGAGCGCGGCGATCATCGGCAGAGCGACGCGGATCAACGGGGTTCCCGTGCGGCGCGCGACCGTGAAGGCGATGGGAATCAGCAACACGAATCCGACTTCGAAGAAAGCGGGGAGGCCAACGATGAGGCCAATGCACATCATGGCCCATGGAATCCGCTTTTCACCGAATACGCGGATCAGCGTGAGCGCAATGGAGTCGGCTCCGCCGGATTCGGCCATCATTTTGCCAAGCATGGTGCCGAGCGCAACCACGACGGCAATATGGCCGAGCGTTCCACCGACGCCGACTTCGAAGGAGTGGACTACGCTGGCAAGCGGCATTCCGGAGACAATGGCAAGCGCGAGAGAAGCAAGCAACAGGCTGAGAAATGGATTGAGCTTGAGGATCGTGACGAGCAGGATGATTCCGATGACGGCGCCGAGCGCGCTTAGCAATAGAAAGATGCTGTGAGGATCGATCATTGGCTTGTCAGTTTCGCGGAGATCACTGCGCGTCTCATTGGAGCCACTCGGTCGCGCCGCGAGGAAGGAAGCGGCCTGCACGGGTTCCGGTGAGTCCTTGAGCAGTGTACGACAGCGTGCCGTTGACCCAGACGCGCTCAATGCCCTGGGCCGGCCGGATGGGGTCGGCGAAGGTGGCAGTGTCGCTGATCGTGTCGGGGTTAAAGAGGACGAGGTCGGCCCAGAAGTTTTCCGCAATGGCTCCCCGCTGGGCGAGACCGAATCGACGGGCCGGCATGGTAGTCATCTTGTGGATAGCCCGCGGAAGCGACAAGAGCTGTTCATCGCGGCAGTATCGACCCAGCACGCGGGGAAATGCGCCCCAGAGGCGGGGATGGGGATGCTTGTCCCAAGGCAATCCATCCGAGCCGATCATCGTGGCGGAGTGCGCTAGAATGCGACGCATGTCGTGCTCATCGATGCTGTGATAGATGGCGCCTGCTGGCTGCAGACGTCGTGCGGCGTCAAGCTGAGCAAGGCCCCACTCGGCGGCGATGTCGGCGAGAGTGCGGCCGGCCGCTTCGGGGTAGGCGGCGCTCCACGTGATGTCGATCTTGACGCGAGGATCGACTTGTTTCAGGTCGAGGGTGCTGGATCCAGCGGCGTAGGGGTAGCAGTCCCAGCCAATGCGCTGGTTGTTGCGCGCCTGCTCGAGCGCTTGCAGAACTTCGCCGCTGCGTCCCCAATTTGCAATGCCGGCGCACTTCAAATGCGAGATAACGACGGGGGATTCGCTGGAACTGCCGATGCGGAAGGCTTCGTCCATTGCGTCGAGGATGGCGTCGGTCTCAGTACGCATGTGGGTAGCGTAGACGGCATGTGCGCCGATGAGAGCGCTGGCAAGAGCGAGTACTTCATCGGTGCTCGCGGCATTGGCCGATGAGTACGCAAGCCCGGAGCTAAGTCCGAGTGCGCCGCCAGTCAGCGCATCCGTGAGTTCGCACATGCATGGACTGAACTTCTTCTTCGGTCGCGGTGCGATCAAGGCAGATCCATATGGTTGTTACGGAGTGAAGTGTGGCCGATGAGCGCCGCGACGTTGACCGAGGGGCGGGCCTCGGTAAGTGCGGAGACATAGTCGGAGAAAGTTGGGTAACGGAAGTATTCACGCTTGCCAAGCAAGCTCATCGGGTCGGGCGGATCGGCCTTGAGGCGCACGGGCGACGCGCTGATGCCGCAGTTGCCGACGATGACGGTGGTGATGCCCTGGGATATCTTGGGCAGCATCTGGGGTGTTTCAATCACGCTGGTGTCGTCGTGGGTGTGCACGTCGATGAAGCCGGGTGCAAGGCAGAGTCCATCGGCTTCGATCATGGAAGTGGCCTGGCAGCGCAGACGGGAACCGATCGCAGCTATGCGGCCGTCATGCAGGGCGACGTCGAGCAACTCTGCGTCGTTTCCGCTGCCGTCGAGCACTGTTGCACTGCGTATGAGTGTGTCGCAATTCAGCATCTGGGCTGACTCAGAATATAGACTATGGTCGCGGGCGCAGGCTGGATTCGACGCTCGTTGGCGAGGTGAGAATCATTCGCGAAAAGAGCATGCATGCGCAGGGAGAACTGATCGGTTCGTTAAATAAGGGGTTGGGCAAGATAGAGTCGCCCGCGGCCGCTGAGGATATCCTGCGCCTCGGGTGGAATCTTCTCCGCGAGGACCTGAGTCTGCCTTCAGCAGTGCTCTATCGCGATCGGCTCGAGCACAACCTGGCCTGGATGCAGCGCTTCATGGATGCATACAAGGTAAGGCTGGCCCCGCACGGGAAGACGACGATGGCGCCGCGTCTGTTCGAAATGCAATTGAAGGGCGGCGCGTGGGGCATCACCCTGGCAAGTGCGCAGCAGACGATGGTGGCGCATGCGCATGGAGTCGAGCGCGTTCTGATGGCTAACCAGCTCGTGGGCAAGCAGAACATGCAGATGATCGCGGGTCTGCTCGGCGACCCGGAGTTTGAGTTTTATTGCCTGGTCGATTCCGCGGCTGGCGTCAACTTGCTTGGACAATTCTTTTCGGCGATCGGGCTGCGCCTTAACGTGCTTCTGGAACTGGGCGTGATGGGCGGCCGATGCGGAGTTCGCGACGATGCGCAGCTGGAGCAAGTGCTGGACGCGGTCACGCAATGGAGCAAGACCGTGCAGCTGTGCGGCGTTGAGCTCTACGAGGGTGTCCTGAAAGAGGAGCCGGATATTCGGGCGTTTATGCGGCGGGCGTGCAAGGTCACACGAACGCTGCTGGATCGTAAAGCATTTGCGCGAGTGCCGGCCCTGCTTTCCGGCGCAGGCTCCGCGTGGTACGACGTCGTTGCTGAGGAGTTTGCCGCTGCAGAATTCGGCGACGCCGTGGAGATCGTGCTGCGGCCGGGCTGCTACCTCACGCACGATGTCGGTAACTACGAAACGCAGCAGAGACGCATCCTCGCGTCGAATCCAATTGCGCAAAAGATGCGGTCAGGACTGGTTCCTGCGCTGCATATATGGGCGTATGTTCAGTCAATTCCCGAGGCGGAGCTAGCCGTTGTGACCATGGGCAGGCGGGATGCGGCGTTTGATTCGGGACTGCCGACTCCATCACTTCACTTCAGGCCTGGAACCAGCGAGCCACGGGCGACCCAGGCGCACTGGGAAACCATAAAGCTGATGGACCAGCATGCGTATCTGAAGATTTCGGCAGGGGATGATCTGCGTGTTGGCGATATGGTGGGATTCAATATCTCGCACCCATGTCTCACGTTCGACAAATGGCGGACACTCCCAATTCTGGATGAGCACTACAACGTTGTGGATTTGGTGCAGACTTATTTCTAGGTTCCACGGCGTGTCTTACTGTCCGATTCGGATTGTCGCCGGACCGGACCGAATCATTATGATTGTGCATCCGCTGCAATTCCGTGACCCTATGGCATGGCAACTGCGGGGCCTTCCTCGCGAGTCGAGTCAGGAGATGGCGCGGAGGTTCTCGCGCAACGCGTTCCAATCAATGCCCGGAGAGAGCTTTTCAATCTCTTCATGGGTGCGTTGCCATACGGGCAGCGCACGGGCGAGAAGGCTTCGTCCTTTTTCCGTGAGAATCAGGATCCGGCTGCGGCGATCGGCGGGGTCGGACTCGACCTTAATCAGCCCGCGGCGTTCCAGCGGCTTCAACGCTGCGGTCAACGTCGTCCGATCCATCGCAAGCAGGGAGGCGACCGGCCTCATCGGCGGAGGCTCGGGCCGATTCAGTGACATCAGCAGGGAGAATTGCCCGTTGGTGAGTTCGAAGGGGCGAAGTTCTTCATCGAAACGCCTGGCCAGGGCGCGCGCCGCGCGTTGCACATGGAGACAAAGGCATCGGTCCTTCACCATGAGCGTTGTTTCGTACGGCAGCGTTTTTGTGCTTGACACGAGACAAGAATAGTTGATATCAACGTAATCGTCAAGTAGTACTATTTGGTCGAGTCCGATTCCCCTCGGAGGTCATTCATTCATGTCTTTCCTTCATGATCTCAAAATTGCTGTTCGCTCGCTGTGGCGCGTTCGCGCCTTGTGGTTCACCGTCGCGCTCACGCTGGCATTGGGCATCGGTGCGAATGCCGCCATCTTCAGCGTGGTGCGTGCGGTGCTGCTGCGGCCGCTCGCCAATCGCGACGAAGATCGCCTGCTCTATCTGCGTCAGAGCGCCCCGGGAATCGGAGCCACAAACGCCGCGTTCTCCGTTCCTGAGATCCAGGACATTGGCAGCAAGCTGAGCACAATCCAGGAGCTCGGCACCTTCTCGGCGATCGACTTTACCTTGGTGGGACTCGGCACGCCGCGCGAGATTCCCGCCGGTGTTGTCGACGGACACTACTTCGAGGTAATGGGCCTCCGGCCTATCCTGGGTCGCCTGCTTGGTCCCGGCGACGATGGTCAGAACGCTGCCGGAGCGATCGTGCTGACATATCACTTCTGGCGGACACAGTTGCACTCCGATCCCAGCGTGCTCGGTAAGCAGGTAAGGCTTGAGAGCGCGATGGGCGCGCGCTCTGCCACCGTCGTGGGCGTGCTCGAGCCATCGGTCCCTTATCCGGTGGCGACCGAGATTATCGCGAATATAGTCACCAGTCCGCATCATCTATCAGCGACCATGGTGACCGGACGCGAGCATCGGATGACGGAGGTTTTCGCGCGTCTCGCTCCGGGAGCAACAGTCGACGCAGCACGTGCGGAACTGCGCACCGTCCATGCCGCAATGACGGCTGCCCATCCCGAGGTTTACAAACCCGGAGATCACTACCAGATTGCCGTGACGCGAATGCACGATCAAATCAATGCGCAGGCGAATGCGATTCTATGGATATTGTTTGCAGCCTCGGGCCTGCTCTTTGTGATTGCAAGTTCGAATGTCGCCAATCTTGTGCTGGCACGTACAGTAAGGCGTGAATCGGAACTGGCAGTACGTCTGGCGCTGGGCGCGAGCACCCGTGTCATCAGGCGGTCGTTGCTTGCCGAAGGCCTGGTTTTGTGTGGCAGCGGCGCCATCGCGGCGATTCTTCTGGCTGTTCCAATGGTCCGTGTGCTGGGCAGGTATGCGGCGAGGTTCTCAGTACGTGCGAATGACCTTACGCTTGATTTCAGCCTGGTCTGGTTCGGGGTCGTACTGGCGCTAGTCGCGGCCGTCTTTCTGGCCTATGTTCCACGTCTGCCCTCTCCCAATGGTGCACAGGGCGGTCTTTCGGCTCGCGGCGTGCGTGCCGCAGGTGGAAGCAGCCGCAGGCTGCGCATCTTTGCGGTTACGCAGATCACCGCATCGTTTCTGCTGCTGGCCGGAGCATGTGTGCTGATGAAGACGCTCTTCGTGCTTGAGCAAACGCGGCCGCCGTTTGACTCTGCCAATGTATTGGCTGTGAATCTTCCGGTGCTGTCGTACGGCAAGACGCCGGAACAGGTAAGCGAGTTCTACCGCGAAGTGCTTCGCCGCGTTGGGGCGCTGCCTGGCGTGGTGCATGCATCTTCGGGTTTCAGCGCACCATGGCGTGACGATCGAGGTCTCAACATCGCCTTCACCTTTGCGGCGCAGGGAGCAAGGCGCAACGACGGGCAGGATTTTCGCGCGAATTTTCGCAGTATCTCGCCGGCATTCTTCGACACCTTCGGCGTACCCATTACAGGCGGCCGCGATTTTAATGATGGCGACAAGGATGGCTCGGAGCGAGTGGTGATCATCAGCCAGAGCCTCGCCAATCTGCTCTATCCAGGGCAGAATCCGTTAAACCGCAAGCTCTGGTGGACCGATGGCGTAATGAAATTCATTGGCATCAGCACTGAGCCCCGACGCATCATCGCCGTAGTGCCTGACTTCGATGACGAGAACATCATTCCGTCTCCCGCCATGACGATATATGAGCCAGTCCAGCAGGAAGGCTGGAATGGACGACTCTTCGTGCGCGCGCATTCTGATCCGTATTCACTGGTTCCCGCCATCAGCCGCACTATCCATGAAATGTCGACGGACCAGCCGGTGGAGAAGGCCAGCACGCTAGGGGACGTTCGCGCAGAAGTGCTGACGCCCGATAAGCTGAACGCCATCGTCTTTGGCGGATTCGCGGCGGTGGCCCTGCTGATTTCGGTTGTGGGAGTAGCCGGCGTGCTCGCGTTCTCCGTCAGCAGTCGTACGCGCGAATTTGGCATTCGGATGGCGCTTGGTGCTCAGCGGCGAGACATTCTTGCCAACGTCCTTGTCGAAGGACTTGTGATGGCCACGATAGGAGTGAGCGCAGGCGTCGTGCTCGGCTTCGGACTTGCAGTGATTGCGGGGAAATACGTCACGGAACTTCATCAGCCCGGTGCACTGGCGTTTGTGGCTTCGGCGTTCACCATATTGGTGGCGGCGGTAATTGCTGCTGCGGTTCCGGCGGCACGCGCAGCCAATGTGAACGCGGTTGAGGCGCTGCGGGCCGAATAGCTGGATGTACTCTGGGTACCCTGGATCGGCGTCCGGCCTTGAACATCGGTGGAAACCGAATGTGAAGACTTCGGTTTCCACCGTTTCCTGAATCTACCGTGTTGAAGCCCGAGGGTGGGGCGCGATGAAATGAAAGAGGCGCCCATCCGAAGTGGTTTTTTGAGAAGTTGCGACGTCGCTCACCGGGAATTCCGGGTAGTCTCAAACAGGAACCAGCTGCGGCGTTGGGCCTGATCAATCCAGTTTTCAATTAGGCTCGCTGTGGCCACGTCTTCGGCGTCATCGCAGAGGGCGTGCACTTCGCGCATCTTGAGCACTAATGTTTTCTCGTCCTCATGCAGTTCTGCAAGCATGTCTTCAGGCGTGACGTAATCCGCGTCGTTGTCTGCAATTCGCTGCAACCGGGCAATGTGGCCGATGGAACGAATTGTGGTGCCCCCAATCTTGCGCACACGCTCGGCGATATCGTCGGTCATCGCAAACAACTGGTCCCCGTGCTCGTCGAGCAACAGATGATAGTCGCGAAAGTGCGGACCGCTCATGTGCCAATGGAAGTTCTTGGTTTTGAGATAGAGACTGAACACATCTGCGAGCAGGGCGTTGAGCGCACCTGAGATTTCCTTAACGGCTTTTGGTTCAATGTCGGAAGGGTTGGCCAGGGGAGCCTTTTGGCGCTCCACAAGTTCAGTTCGTGATGGCATCGAGATTCTCCTTCTGGAATTGAGATGAGTTTGGCCGGTTGAAGGGTTCATAAGCGGAGCGGCAGTTTTCCGCAATCCTGCTTCCTAATCACGCTACGATAGAAGACCGGACCGAAAGGTTCAACGACGTCGTCTACGATCTCCCCGAGGTTTTACCCAGATGACACAGCGATTCGACGCATTGGTTGTCGGTGCAGGTCAGGCCGGACCCTCTCTCGCGGTTCGCCTCGCAAACGCCGGCCGTAAGGTAGCCCTGGTTGAGAGGCATCTCCTCGGCGGAACCTGCGTTAACACAGGATGCACTCCTACCAAGGCACTTGTAGCCAGCGCATACGCTGCCCATACGGCAAGGCGAGGCGCAGATTATGGATTCAATGCCGGACCAGTCACGGTGGACATACGTGCCGTGAAAGCTCGCATGGATGCGATTGTTACAAAATCGCGAACTGGCTTGGAGAAGTGGCTGCAAAGCACGCCGAACTGCACCGTCGTTCATGGACAAGCTCGATTTACTGCACCGCATGCGATGCAAGTGGGCGACGAAGTGTTTGAGGCAGACCAGATCTTTCTCAATGTCGGTGCGCGTCCAACAATTCCTGCGATGCCGGGCGTCGACGGCGTTCCATTCCTCACCAGCACAGGCATTCTTGCGCTGGAAGAACTGCCACAGCACCTGGTTGTGGTAGGCGGAGGATATGTCGGGTTGGAGTTTGCTCAAATATTTCGGCGCTTTGGCAGCGAGGTTACGGTGATTGAGAAACGCGAGAGGCTGGCGAGCCACGAGGATGAGGATGCGTCGACGGCGATTCGCGAGATATTCACCGGGGAGGGAATCAACATTCGCGTCAATTCCAATTGCATTCACTTGGAAAAGCGTAGCGACGGAGTTTCAGTCGGAATTGACTGCGATGAAGGCGCTCCGCACGTTGAGGGATCGCATGTACTGCTGGCGGTTGGACGCGTGCCGAATACTGCAGATCTGAATCTTGCCGCCGCGGGAGTGAAGACGAATGATAGGGGTTTCATCCAGGTAAACGACGCACTCGAAACCACCGCCCCCGGCATCTACGCGCTAGGCGACTGCAATGGGCACGGCGCCTTCACGCACACTTCCTACAACGACTACGAGATTGTTGCAGACAACCTGCTGAACGGGGCCACGCGCAAGGTAAGCGATCGAATTCCGGCATATGCGATCTATACTGATCCGCCTGTGGCGCGGGTTGGCATGTCAGAATCCGATGTCCGCAAGAGCGGTAAGCCCGCGCTCATGGCGGTGCGCCAAATGACGCGCGTAGGCCGCGCGATCGAGAAGGGCGAGACGGCCGGATTTATGAAGGTGCTGGTCGACGCCGAAAGCAGGCAGATTCTTGGAGCAACCGTATTCGGAGTCGGAGGGGATGAAGCGATCCACTGCATTTTGACCGCGATGTATGCGCGCCAGCCTGCGTCGCTCCTCACGCACTCGGTGCATATTCATCCCACCGTGGCTGAACTCATACCGACGGTGTTTGGGGAGTTGAAGCCGCTGAGCTAGCGAAGCGTGTATAGGACCTGAAATGCTGGCGCTTTGACTTGAAGGGATTATGGCGGAGAGGGGGGGATTCGAACTCCCGGAGCCCGTAAAGGCTCACTCGCTTTCGAGGCGAGCGCAATCGACCACTCTGCCACCTCTCCGCTTTGTTGTCACCAACTTATCTGGCTGTTGAAAACAGCCAGAGTGCCAAATGTCTGTTCCTGTGGAGGCCCCATCATGTTGAAGGGTTCAGACCCATCGAAATGGGCCCGAATAACTTTTGGCACTCATTGAGAATACCGCATTGTCGTTTGGATCGTCGAATGCCGGCGTCGTAAGACGCAGCAGTCGAAGCTTGAGCCGGTTGGCCATACCTCTTTCGCGACTTCCTCCGCATTGGCGCCCACACAGATTGACCAGGGCAAAAGTCAGTACAACAAAGCAGTTCCATGCCTCGCCCCCTGTCTGTTTTGCCAGTTTCGAGGTGGGACCACTGAGGATATTCTCCTCGCGGTATTGGCAAGGGCCGCGGTGTGGCTCTTAGCCCCGGGAGTGAAATTAATGAGTGTGCCAGACAACATCCAGAGGTCTGTTCTTCCCATCCCCGACCAACCGCGCAAGGGTCTGGTCTTGTATGACGCCAAGGATCCCGAGAACAAGTACCCACCGATCACGCAACTGCGGCCGCCCGCTGGCGCACCTAACGTTCTCATCATTCTGATTGACGATGCCGGTTTTGGCTCATCCAGCGCCTTCGGCGGTCCCTGCCAGACACCCAATGCCGAGTTGCTGGCCTCCGAAGGCCTGAAGTACAACCGCTTTCATACAACGGCTCTCTGCTCCCCAACGAGGCAGGCCTTGCTGACGGGTCGCAACCATCACACGGTAGGCATGGGCGGCGTCACCGAGATCGCCAGCGGCTCGCCGGGCTACAACTCGATTCTGCCCAACACCTGCGCTCCGCTCGCCAAAACGCTCAAGCTGAATGGATACGCGACCGCGCAATTCGGCAAATGCCATGAAGTGCCGGTGTGGGAGACCAGTCCCGCTGGTCCCTTTAATGCGTGGCCCACAGGTGGCGGCGGATTCGAGTACTTCTATGGCTTCATCGGCGGCGAGGCGCACCAATGGTATCCCGCACTCTATGAAGGCACCATTCCTGTCGAGCCCAGCAAGACTCCCGAAGAGGGATACCACTTGGTGGACGACATGACCAACAAGGCGATCGATTGGATCGGGCAACAGAAGGCGCTCATTCCAGACAAGCCCTTCTTCGTCTACTTCGCTCCCGGAGCGACGCATGCTCCGCACCACGTTCCGAAGGAGTGGGCCGACAAGTACAAAGGGAAGTTCGACCAGGGCTGGGACAAGCTGCGCGAAGAGACATTCGCCCGCCAGTTGAAACTTGGCGTGATTCCGTCCGATTGCAAACTCACGCCGCGGCACAAAGAAATCCCGGCATGGGACGACATGCCCGAGGCGCTCAAACCGGTGCTCCGCCGCCAGATGGAAGTCTACGCGGGATTTATGGAATACACCGATCACCATGTCGGTCGACTGATTGATTCGCTGAAGAGGCTGGACCTGCTTGACGACACGCTGGTCTATCTCATCATCGGCGACAACGGTGCATCCGGCGAAGGTACGCTGAACGGTACCTTCAACGAGATGATTAACTTCAATGGCGCTTCGGCGCTTGAGACCCCGGAGTTCCTGATGGAGCGAATCGACAAGCTCGGCGGGCCGGAATCTTACAACCACTTTGCCGTCGGCTGGGCCCATGCTATGGACACGCCTTACCAGTGGACCAAGCAGGTTGCATCGCACTGGGGCGGCACGCGCAACGGCACGATTGTCCACTGGCCAAAGGGAGTGAAAGGGAAGGGCGAGCTTCGCACGCAGTTCCACCACGTGATCGATGTTGCTCCGACGATCCTTGAGTTGGCCGGGTTGCCACAGCCGGTGTTCGTCGAGGGAGTGCAGCAGCACCCCATCGAGGGCGTCAGTATGGCCTACTCGTTCAACGACGCCAAAGCTCCCGAGCAGCATGAGACTCAGTACTTCGAGATGTTCGGAAACCGCGGCATCTTCCACAAGGGCTGGACGGCAGTAACTCGGCACAAGACCCCCTGGATATTGATCGGCGAGGTGACGCCGGCATTCGACGACGATGTATGGGAACTCTACAACGTCGAGAAGGACTGGAGCCAGGCCAACGACCTCTCAAAGCAGATGCCGGAGAAACTGCATGAGTTGCAGCGCCTCTGGCTTATCGAAGCAACGCGATACAACGTCTTACCGCTCGATGACAATCTCGGTGCGCGGCTCAACGCCGACACAGCTGGGAGGCCTCAATTGATCAAGGGCAAGTCGCAGATTCTCTTCGGCAGCATGGGGCGACTGTCTGAGAACTCTGTGATTAACATCAAGAACAAGTCTCACTCGGTCACCGCCGAGATTGTCGTGCCAGCAACCGGCCCCGTCGAGGGAGTCATCGTCGCCCAGGGCGGGAACATCGGTGGCTGGTGCATCTACGCCAAGGGTGGAAAGCTGAAGTACTGTTATAACTTCCTCGGCATTTACTACTTCTATGTGGAATCCGCGGACCCGCTTCCCGCGGGCCAGCACCAAGTCCGCATGGAGTTTGCCTACGCGGGCGGTGGCCTCGGTAAAGGGGGTGTTGCCACACTCTTTGTCGACGGCAAGCAGGTAGGTCAGGGCCCGGTCGCTGTTACCGCAGCCATGATCTTCTCCGCAGACGACGGCTGCGATGTGGGAAGGGATACCGGATCAGCGGTGTCGCCGGAGTATAAGGCGGCGGAGAATGCATTCACGGGTACGGTCAAGGGGGTGCAAATCGCCATTGCCGAGGATGCGGTAAGCCTGGATCACCTGGTCAAGCCCGAGGACGCCATTCAAATGGCGATGGCGCGGCAGTAAACCGAGAGGCAGGTTCACGGCCGTGTGCGAACTGTCATCGCTTGCACATGGCCGGACTTGATGTGGGCCAGCCAATATGGAGCGCGATGTTCACATTCAAGTCCTGCGGGGAGGGAGGGAGCCCCTCAGACAGGGACTTGGGGATGAAGTAGCGCGAATCCCAAAGAAGTTCCTGAATAAGATCACCTCCGACTTGCGGAGGCCGGCTGAGGTTTGGATTTTCGGTTCGTCTCGTCACAACACCATCAGTGACGATGAACGCGAGTTGCGTAGAATGATTAATCAACCAACGGAGACTCGATGGGCACTATGGATGGTACGCTCGGAGCCGGTCTGAACGGCATGTGGGCATGGCGTGCGGACTGGGTATGGGGCTTACTGTTAGTTTTTCTGACTGTGACCATCCACATTATCGGCCTCGGCTTCCTGCACCAGAAAGCAGTTCGCACACTTTTCAAGATAAGGAATCACCGCCATCCCGGAGCAAGCTTTGTCCTGGTTTTAGGCGCTGTTACGATGTTGACCACCGTATTGCATCTGGTGGAGACAATTTTCTGGGCTGCTTCTTATCGGTTCCTGAATGCTATCCCTGACGGTCGGTCCGCGGTGCTCTATTCGCTCAATGCAATGACCAGTTACGGCCACGAGAGTGTGTTTTTGGATCCGCACTGGCAGTTATTGGGCGCGTCTGAAGCCTTGAACGGATGGCTCCTATTTGGGCTGACCACCGCTTTTCTGTTCAGCATGTTTCAGAAAGCCTTGCAGTCTATGGAGCGGAACATCCGATAAGCTTGCCGGAACAACCCCGGAAGAACAAGCCGGCTCTCAAGCTCCTAGAGCTTGTCTGAACGAATGCGCTTGTATGGCTTCAACAGCGAGGCGGCACTCCTGCTTGGAGAACTTCATTCCTTGGCCGTGCACGGGCAGCGCCCCAGTACTCCAAGGTGATACTTTACCTCTTGGCTGTTTCGGGCCCATGAAGCCATCATCAAAACGACGAAAGAGCAGGCTTCTTTGGGTTTTTAATACGGCGTTCGACAGGGATCCGGGTTTCTTATGATGGAATTTCACATCTCGCGAAAGGCGCGCGAACGCTACCGATTCGCGGAGTCGCTTTTCTCCTATAACGGTAACGTTGTTTTCGCCAGCGTCGCGGCTTGCCGCGAATTCGCTCACCGGATGAACCAGGTACGCGAGGCAGACAAGTACCCTGATCTGGCCGTGCATGCTGGGCAACTGTTTGCCATGGGCCTGATAGACGAGGCGAGCCATGTGCTCATGGCGCGCTATCGCGAGCAATTCGACCCCGAGGTCATGACTTCGGCGCTCGAGTGGTTTGCCGGCCGGGTGGGATCACGCGAACTCGACACCATGTTGCTGACCTTCGTGGAGCATTTCCCGGGGCAGAGCGTGATGCGCGGCGAGGAGACACCGCGGCAGTGGCTTAACGGCAAAACCGGCAATATGCCACACCGCGCCGCGGCGCTTGAGGAACTGCTGCTGCTATGGTCGGCCAATCGCAACGAGGCTTTCAAAAAGTTCGAGGAGCTGTTTGAAGACAAGCCGCTCGCTGAGAAGACTGTCTACAGGCAGGTAACGCAGGAGTTGCCGCAATACTTCGCAACCCGTCCGCTGATTCCGGTGGAGGGGGCGAAGGCCATCAGCCTGTTTGATCTGCTGCGGGCGCCTGTCAGCGGCGCTCCGGCTTCGCTTGCCGAGCAACTTGCTCTCATCCGCAAACTGTGGCGTCCGCTGCTTGGCGAAACCATGGACCGCCTCCTGATGATGGGCGGCGAAGTTTTGCATGAAGAAGAGCTGGCAATCTGGATGCAGTTCAATCCTGATGCAGCCCGTGTGCGCGCTGCCGCTGAAGAGGCCGCGCGCCGCCGTCGCGAGAGCGGCACGCAGCAATGGCCTTCGATCGTAAGTGAGTCGCAGGTGCCGGTCTTCGGCGATCCCGCAAACGAGTACGAAAAGTTCAGTCCCGACACGGCGTGGATGCCGAACGCCGTGCTGATTGCGAAGAGCACCTATGTGTGGCTGGCGCAGCTCAGCAAGCAATATGGCAGGCATATCCATCGGCTCGACCAGATTCCTGATGAGGAGCTCGCGACCCTGGCGCATCGAGGCCTCAACTCGCTCTGGCTCATCGGAGTGTGGGAGCGCAGCCGTGCGTCCAAAACCATCAAACAGCTTTGCGGGAATCAGGATGCCGTCGCTTCGGCTTATTCGCTCTTCGATTACAAGATCGCCGAAGACCTGGGCGGGGAGCCAGCCTACATCACCCTGCGTGACCGCTGTTTCCATAAAGGCATTCGCCTGGCCAGCGACATGGTGCCAAACCACATGGGCATCGATTCGCCCTGGGTCATCGAACACCCCGAGTGGTTCATCTCGCGACGGGAGTCGCCATACCCAGCGTACAGCTTTAATGGTCCGGATCTATCGCATGACAGCCGTGTCGAAATCAAGATTGAAGATCACTACTTTGAACAGACAGACGCAGCCGTGGTCTTTCAGCGCCGCGACAAGTGGACCGGAGATACCCGCTACATCTACCACGGCAACGACGGCACCAGCTTCCCATGGAACGACACCGCACAGCTTGACTATCTGAATCCTGCCGTTCGCGAGCAGGTGATTCAAACCATTCTTTATGTGGCGCGGCTTTTCCCGGTCATCCGCTTTGACGCTGCCATGACCCTCGCTAAGCGGCATTTTCACCGGCTGTGGTTTCCCGGCCCGGGAACGAGCGGCGCCATTCCCTCCCGTGCCGAATACAGCATGAGCCAGGCGGAGTTTAACAAGCATATGCCGCACGAATTCTGGCGCGAGGTGGTGGACCGCGTCGCCAAAGAAGTGCCCGGAACGCTGCTGCTCGCCGAGGCCTTCTGGCTTATGGAAGGCTATTTTGTTCGCACGCTCGGAATGCATCGCGTTTACAACAGCGCCTTCATGAACATGATGCGCGACGAAAAGAATGCCGAGTACCGTTCCGTCATCAAGAACACCCTCGAATTCGATCCCGACATTATGAAGCGCTACGTGAACTTCATGAGCAATCCCGATGAAAGAACGGCAATTGACCAGTTTGGCAAGGGCGACAAGTGCTTCGGGGTAACGGCTGTAATGGCGACGCTGCCGGGCCTGCCGATGTTCGGTCACGGGCAGATCGAGGGCTTCACTGAAAAGTACGGCATGGAGTACCAGCGCCCTCGATACGATGAGACGCCGGACCGCTGGCTGGTGGAGCGCCATGATCGCGAGATTGCGCCGCTGCTCAAGCGCCGATGGGTCTTCGCCGAGAGTCACAACTTCCTGCTCTACGACTTTTTCGAAGCCTCTGGCTCAGTCGACGAGAACGTATTCGCATACTCCAATCGCACCGGCAACGAGCGCGCGGTGGTGATTTACAACAATCGCTATGGTACTGCGAACGGCACCATCCATAACTCAGCCGCCTACGCCGACAAGGCGACTTCCCAGCTTCGCCAGCGCACAATCGGCGATGGCCTGGGATTCGGCGGAGACACCGGAGCAATTCTGGCTTATCGCGATGCGTTGACCGGACTTGAATACCTTCGTCGTGCCAACAATTTTGCCGGCAACGGGCTGACGTTCCATCTCCACGCCTACCAGTGCCACGTATTGATGGATTGGCACGAAAAATGGGCGTCTGCGGAGAAACCGTGGGACCGCCTTTGCGATCAATTAAGCGGACGCGGAGTCCCAAGCCTTGAAGACGAGCTTGTCGACATGGAGTTGCAGCCGCTTTACCAGTCGGTGCATGCGCTGCTCGATCAGGATACGATCCGACTCCTCACCGATTTGGCCGAACATCCTCGAGCGAGCGCAGGCACCGGCACGGTAAGCGCTGCGCTCGATCGCAAGCTCAATCGCAAACGCAGCGAGTTGTTCAACGTGGCATGGACGCGCTGCGAAGCATTCCTACGTATTGCACAGTCTGCCTATCGATCGCGCTCCGGCGTACAGAAAGAAATGACCATGCCGGGATTGCTCGGTCCGGCCTTCCGGGAACGCCTCAGCGCAGCGATGCGCATCCCCGTGGTTGAGACCCTATTCAAAGAACCGTGGACGGCCGCCGCACGTCGCGTACTGCCCAGCCCCAGCCCGCAGATGACCGCGACCGCCATGTGGGCACCAATCATTGCATGGTGCGCGCTCGAGACGCTGGCTGACTCCATCGACGCCGCCAAGCCGGAACAGGTCGCGCTCGACGCGTTCGATCGCCTGCGCCTGCGCAAACCTCTGGCCGAATCTTTCAGCGCTCTCGGTTTCGAAGGCGAAACCGGATGGCGAGCTGCCGCGCGAATCAAAGTCGTTCTGCTGGCCGAAGCCGAAGGCGTCAACAAACCGTCGACCGGGCCGCAGGCGGTTACGGCGGCGACACCTACCGAACCGAAGCCTTTGGACGCCGCCAAATCGGCTGGCGGAAAGTCGGGCGCAGTTGACCAGGCAAATCAACCCACCTCGGCGGTAAAGACCTCGGCTGCTGCTTCAAAGCCCATCGTGGCCGGGCTTCCGCGCACACTCTGGACCGACCCGGATGTGAGGTGGCTAACCGGCGTTCACGAAGCTGGAGATCACACTTACTTCGTTTGCGAACCCTACGAAGAATTGCTGTGGTGGCTGCAGATGCCGGCTCTTCTTGGCATTGCAAGCGAGACCGCGCCCAAAAAAACAGAACTGCAGGCTTTGAGTGAGAAGGTGAAGGCCGCATCAGCAGAAGCCGACAGAGTCCAATACCAGCTTGATGCGCTGCTCGGCCCTGAGATGCCGGATCATTCAGCGGTGGAGAAGCCGGAGGCTTCGCAACACGAGAGGGAAGGGAATTCCTCCCTCCCGGACGCAATAGAAGATTCAACAGCCGAAGAGGACTCGTCCATCACACCGCAGAAGTAGCAACTGCGGTTGAAGCATCTGCATTGTTAGCGCACCCGCGTCGCGAACAGTGCGTGATGCGCGAGAATGAAAAGCGTCCGATGATCGGGTCCACCGAAGATCAGTTGCAGAGGACGCTCCGGGACATCGATTTCGGCAATCTGCCGCCCGTCGTTGGAGTAGACGAAAATCTGCCCGTTGGCCACGTAAACGTTCCCGTGCGCATCCACTGCAACGCTCTCACCTCCTCGTTGCGTAAAGGGCTTCAGTTCCGCGAGGGTTCCATCCGGTTTCACGCTCGCGCTGTACGTAATATCCTCGGACTCACTGCTGACATACACCTGCTGTCCTGGCTCAGCGACGATGAAGCCGTACGTATCGAGATTGTCGCTGAATCGCCACCCCGACGTCTCGTTTGCCGGACCTTGCTGAAACACCCGCCCGGCGGGCAGAAGCAAGCTGCTATCCGGTGAAAGATATTCGCGAATTTTCGGCGTGCCGGCATCCGTGGCAAACATCTCCGCCAGTGTCGTAAAACGCATCGTGTTTAGGTTCAACTGGTCTTTGAACTCCCCGTTGTTCCACCAGTTCGCTGGCAGAATCACGGCGGCTTTGTCGTGAGACTGAGCAGGTTGCGGAGTCAACACCGTGAGTTCTTCAGCCGAGGTCCCGGGCCGGAACGTATACACGGTGCTCTCCGGCCCAGCGGATGAAACCACCATCAGGTTGCCTGATCTGTCGACCGCCAGGTTCACCGGATCAAGTGGATTGTCGCGATCAACCGTGAGTCCTTCCTTCTCAGACCACCCATAGATGCGCTGGTTGTGGTGATCCACGAAATAGAGTTTGCCTGCGGCATCCACCGCGGCTCCTGAAATCGAAAAGAAGCCGTCCTCCAGCTTCTTCACACTCGTTCCCTTGTCCAGCACAGCGGACGCGTCACTCTGCGGCGGCTTCTGCGGATCAGCCACTATGTCCAGCACCGCGAACTCGCGTTCACGCACCCCGAGATGGTGCGTCATGTCCTCGATTGCGTTCTCGTATGGAAACTTGCTCAGGCGAAGGAATGTGCCGCAGCCATTCTCATCGCATATCCCGTACCCACTTTCCGCATTCACATGTACGTTGCGGAAGTGAATATCGGACGAGCGATAGAGGCGCACAGCAGCACCGAACGGCGCACGCGAACGCGTTACGCGATAAGCGTGATAGTTCGCAATGGTGAGATTGCGGCAGTCATCGATCTCCAGAGAGTGTGCTTCAGGACTCTCGCCCGACTCCTCTTCGGTCTGTGGCGCGTTGATGTCCCAGTTCTCGACGTGATCGAACTTGATCTCGTTTCGCACATGATGCTCGTTCGACAACTCGTACACGTGCCCCGGCGTCATTGTGTTCGATACTAGAAAACCAGACTGGGCGAAGGTGTTCGGCGTCCAGATGTCTGCGAATGTTCCTCCGCCTCCATCCGCAACCCACAGGCTGGGGTACTGCCCATCCCAGCGTTTATGCAGGTCAGAGTCAGCCGTTTGATTGTTGTTGTATGGATTGCCGCCGCTGCCGTGACCGCCGAGAAAGCGCACATCATCTATCAGCGACTGCTCGCCCGCCTTCCACAACACGGCTACCGCACGCGGGTTAATACTCCCGGCGAACACTCCGATCCCGCTGAGGATGTTCTCCCCGCCCGGCGGCGCAAGAAGCATAGCCTTCGGCGCACCTACGCCCTGGTATCCAGGCGTTTCATCCAAAAGATCGATCTGCGTGAGCGTCGGATGCAGCCCTATCAGCACTGTGTCCGGTTTGAGCGTCAGCGTGTCGCGCACCACGTAATGCCCACCCGGAAGATAAAGCGCCCGATGCGTGTTGATGGCTTGCTGCAACGCCGCAGTGTCATCGGCCGCCCCATCGCCTTTCACTCCCAGCGTGTGTACATTCACCCATTCATTGCTCGGCGGCAGCGCACGAATCGCCGGGGAAAGTGCCGCGGGTAACGAGTCAAGCGGCACAGCCTCATACTGCATACCGATTGACCCCATTTGACCTTCTCCAGGCACAATCAGCCCGTAGCTGAAGTTCTTTACTTCATAGAGCGCACCCTTTCCGGAAACCGTTTTACCGCTTTCCCGCAGCTTTGCGAACACAGGCGCGTTGCTGAGAACCGCGTTTTGGAATCCAATCTCAGTCAACGGGCTCTTTTCCAGACTGATCGTCACCACCGGTCCGCTGATGTTTTCAAAGCGCGAGTCCTTTACCCAAAGTTGATCCGGATACCCCTCGTCGATATCGATAGCTTTCGGCACATTGCGAAACGTATTCCGAATCAGCGTCAACCCGGCTTCATGCTCGCGGATCGCCGCCTCCCTCTGCCCTTCGAATACCGAGTCAATCAGCGTGAACTGCCACGCCGGCGAGGTCTTCTCGGTCAGAATTCCGTAGCGTCCGCCGTAGAAATGGAGGTCCTCCGCCTCATTCCCCGCCTGGTAGACCCCAGCCAATCCAGAGCCCAGATGAAAATCCATGTGCGTGAGAAACGAATGCTGCGCCACATGAAAGCGCACCGCGACCGCCGCTGGATTACCGTCCCCAATCTCAAAGTCGATGTTGCTCATTGCCGAATAAAACGTATTCGGATTCGCATCGGCCACGTTGTTATTCGGCGGCACCGATCCTGGCGGGGGAAACGCAATGCGGTTCCCGGCCCGCGGATGCTCGTGAGGTGTCAGGCCAGTGAACATTACCATCACGCCCATGCCCTTCTGGAAACCCGGCGTATCCGGCGGAAGTACGAAGACCGGGCGTGTGGGGCCGTAGCCGATGAGCCGCACCCCCGGCCACAGAAACACCGTGCGGGCCACGGTGTAACGGCCTGCCGGAACGAACACGATCCCCTCGCGCCCCGTTCCCGATGCCTTATCGATGGCCGCCTGCAAATCAGCAGAACTGTCTCCAGTCGTCGCCGGGACATCCACATAAATGGCCTTGGGATCTTCGAGGCGAGTCGTGATAACGGATGCGGCGAAAGCTGCTGGGCAAAGGCATAGGGTGGCAGCGGCCAGTACAGCCTTCTTCATTAGGACTCCGTGGATATTGAGCTGAACAGCGGAATCCAGCATACCGGAATCGTTATGCTTGCCGACGCACCAATTCGAGTTGCGAGCGTGCTAACATCACTCATCCGGCTCGCCTACTGGCTTGAGCCACGGAGGTCAAAATGAGCCCAACCACGCGACGTAGTTTCCTCAAGACAGGTCTGGCCGCCGCCGGAGCTGTGGCGACCGTAGGAACCCTTCCGCTGGCTGCCGCCGCCCGCACTGCGACCGATACCGTGGTTTTGGGCCGCTCAAATGTGAAGGTAACGCGGCTGGCCTTTGGAACCGGCTCCGATAGCGGTACGGTGCAGGCCGCGCTCGGGCAGCAGGAGTTCACGCGCCTGGTGCGCTATGCGTACGACCATGGGATCCGCTTCTTCGAAACGGCCGAGGCCTATACGACTCCGGCAATGCTTGGCGAAGCTCTGAAGGGCTTGCCGCGCGACAGCTACCAACTGATGAGCAAGGTGACTACGTTCCACGAGGGCATTGACCCGCAGGCCAAGTTTGACGAGCTACGCCGCACCTCGCAGACCGAGTATTTCGACATCATGCTGCTGCACTGGCAGCACACTGCCGATTGGCCGGAGACTACTAAGCGCTGGCAGGAGGGAATCCTGCAGGCGCAGCAGAAACAAATCATCCGCACCCATGGCGCCTCGGTACACGGACTGCCGGCACTTCGCCAGATGCCGGGCGTGGACTGGCTCGACGTGGGGCTGATCCGCGTCAACCACAATGGTGCGCGCATGGACGGGCCCACTTATGAGGACACCAACCACCCCGCTAACGTGAGCGAAGTGGTCGATCATATCCACCAGCTAAAGAAGGAAAAGCTCGGCGTGATCGGCATGAAGCTGTGCGGCGGCGGGCAGTTCCAGAATAGTCACGACGACCGCGTGAAGGCGATGCGATTCGCTTTCCAAAACGCGGGCGTGGACTGCGCCACAATCGGCTTCAAGAACACGCAGGAGATCGACGAAGCTATCAGCAACATGAATCTTGCCCTTGCGTAAGCTTTCTGAACTTCGGCGCGGGCAGATGTGACGTGGTGCTGGAAGAGTGCAATGAATAAATACAATAATGCTGCCATTCTGGCCGGCGACAACCCTCTTGACATACTGAACTGAACCGTTCAGTATTGAATCTCGCGCCCCGGGAGGTCGCTCACTTTGATCAGGGTGCAAAACCTCGTAAAAACATTTGGAACCTTCACCGCCGTCAACGATGTGTCGTTCGACGTGGCGGCCGGCGAGATCTTCGCCTTCCTTGGCCCCAACGGGGCAGGGAAGACCACAACCATCAAAATGCTTACTACGCTGCTGCACCCCACCAGTGGTGCCATCCAGCTCGACGGCCTCGATCCGCAAAAGCACCAGAACGCAGTTCGCCAAAGCTTTGGCATCGTCTTCCAGGATCCAAGCCTCGACGGCGAATTGACGGCAATGGAGAATATGGAGATCCACGGCGTGCTTTACCACGTGCCGCACAAAGTCCGCCGTCAGCGCACTGAAGAGCTGCTGAATCTCTTTGAGCTATGGGATCGCCGCAAAGACCAGGTGAAGAAATTCTCCGGCGGTATGAAGCGCCGTCTGGAGATTGCGCGTGGCTTTTTGCACACTCCCAAGATTCTTTTCCTCGACGAGCCGACATTGGGCCTCGATCCGCAGAGCCGCAATCAGCTCTGGAACCATGTAAGGAAGGTCAACGAGGCAGAGAAGGTCACAGTCTTCCTCACCACGCACTACATGGACGAGGCGGACCGCGTGGCGCATCGCATCGGCGTCATCGACCACGGCAAGCTCGTTACGCAAGGCACGCCCAAAGAAATCAAGGAACAGACCAGCAGCGAAACGCTGGAAGATGCGTTCCTCAAACTGACCGGCTCAACCATTCGCGATGAGGCTGCAGATCCGGCCGCCCAGATGCGGCAGTTCGCGAAGATGTGGAGCGGAGGCAAACGATGAGCGTAATTTACATTCTCTGGTTGCGCGAACTGAAGCGCTACACGCGCTCGCGTGCGCAGATCGTGGCGTCGCTCGGCAATCCGCTCTTGTATCTGCTGGTCCTCGGCTTCGGACTTGGCCCAGTCTTCAAGCGCGCCGGCAACGGCGACTATCTTCAGTTTGTGGCGCCGGGCGTAATAGGCATGACCGTGCTTTTCTCGTCAATATTCTCCGGACTCGGGATTCTCTGGGATCGGCAGTTCGGATTTCTGAAGGAGACACTGGTCGCGCCGGTCTCGCGCCTGCAGATCATGATCGGCCGCACCCTCGGCGGGGCAACAGTTGCTCTGCTGCAAGGCCTGCTCGTCACGATCGTGTGCCTTATTGCTGGCTTCCGGCCCGTGCATCTGGCATGGTTTCCGATTGCCTTCGGCTTTATGGCGCTCATCGCCATTCTTTTTGCAGGGCTGGGCATGGCCATCGGCTCAGGCTTGCAGGACATGCAGGGATTTCAGCTCATCATGAACTTCCTGGTGATGCCGATTTACTTTCTGTCCGGTGCCTTATTTCCCTTGAAGGGGCTGCCCAGGGTGCTCGACTACGTCACCAAGGCCGACCCACTTTCCTACGGCATCGACGGGATGCGCAATGTGCTTCTCGGCAGAACCTACGCGACATTTGACCCGATGCTGGATCTTACCGTTCTCGTATGCGTCGGCGCGATTCTGCTGGTCGTCGGTGCATGGCGTTTTTCGAAGATAGAAATTTAGCCATGGTCCGACCCCGCAGTGTCGAAGCGCACGAAAAGGTTCTCAATGCCGCGCTCACTCTCTTTGCCGAGCGCGGTATTGAGGCCACCAGCATGGACTCGATCGCGCAGGCTTCGGGCGTGAGCAAGGCCACCATCTACAACCACTGGACCGACAAGGAAGCGCTGCTGCTTGAAGTGATGCTGATGGTCAACGGTCTCGACCGCGAACCGGAAGATGTGGATACGGGCGACCTGCAGCGAGACCTAGCCACCGTGCTCACCCGCAAGCCGCCCGACAAATTTGACGCCGCGCGCAATCGCATGACGCCGTCCCTCATTGCGTACTCCGCACTTCATCCCGAATTCGGCAAGGCATGGCGGCATCGCGTCATGGAGCCGCCTCGCAAGTGTCTTAAGCGGGTCCTGCGTCGCGGCATCTCCCGCGGCCAATTGCCCAACGATCTCGATCTCGAGGCCGCCATGGCATTGCTGCTTGGCCCCATGCTCTACGCGCACGTTTTTCACAAGGAGCAGCACCCGAGCGCGCCCGATCTCGGCCCGCTGACTGCGCAAGCCTTCTGGCGCGCCCACAGCCAGGCCCGCCAACAACATATAGAAAAAGCTGGAATCAAAAAGGAGCGGGTTACGAAACGAAAGCCGACCAAAGCCAGTAGCTAACAGCTAAGAGCTAGTAGCTAAAAGCTGCTTTCAGAATCCCGGCGGCCGTTCCCCCGCAACAGCAAACGCCCGCTCCAAAGCTATCCCAGCTTGGCACAGCGTCCCTTCGTCAAATAGCCGGCCAATCAGCGTCACTCCATGTGGAACGCGCCGCGGAGGTGAAAACTTCGGCAGCGGATGCTGAGGATCGGGTGCCCAGTCACTCCGAGCCTCTGACACTTCGACAAATCCTGCGCGCAACGTGAGTGACGGATGTCCCGTGTTATTCGTAATGACCAGAATCTCATCGCGCAGCGACGGCACCAGCAACAGGTCGACCTGCGAAAACAGGCGCGCCATCTCCGCGGCAACCTTGCGGCGCATGCGGTCCGCCTGCACAAAGTCCACCGCCGACAAAAATCTCGACTGGCGGAAGGTATTCGGCCATCCGTCGGAAACCTGCGCCTTCAACTCCGCTTCCTCGTGTGCCATTGTCAGCTCTTCAAATGCCGAGGCACCCTCTGCAAAGAGAATCAAGTTGAGAGAGTCATAGGGCCAATCGGGAAGGGAAACCTCGACCAGTTCCATGCCGAGTCTTTTGACTACATCCAGCGCTGCGCGGTCCACATCCGTCGCGGGCGCTTCTTTCATCCAGGCAGGGAAGTAGCCCACGCGCAGGCCGGCGACCTTTGCATTTGCGTCAAACGCGAGCGAACTCGGAACGCTTGCCACATCGCCGGGGTCTGGCCCTGAGATCGCGCTCAGCACGAGAATCGTGTCTTCAACATTTCGTGCCATTGGCCCCAGCTTGTCGAGAGACCAGCAGAGCGTCATGGCGCCAGTCCGTGCCACGCGCCCATACGTCGGCCGCAGACCAGTCACCCCGCAGCGCATCGAGGGGCTCACAATGCTGCCGCCAGTTTCGCTGCCGATTGCGAACCCAACCAGCCCGGCTGCGGTCGCAGAGCCGGGCCCTGCGCTCGATCCGGACGCGCCTTCCTCGAGCAGCCACGGATTCATGGTCTGGCCGCCGAACCAGACGTCATTAAGCGCCAGCGCGCCGAGGCTCAGCTTCGCAACAAGTACAGCGCCGGTCGCATTCAACCGCTCCACTACAGCGCTGTTTTTTTTGGGCACGCGGTCGCGGTACGGCTCAGCGCCGTAGGTCGTTGGAATCCCCGCGGTGTCGAGCAGATCCTTCGCTCCCCACGGAATTCCATGCAGCGGTCCGCGATATTTTCCTGCTGCGATCTCCGCGTCTGCCTGGCGCGCCTGTTTCAGCGCATGTTCCCTCGTCAGCGTGATCACGCAGTGCAGCTTGGGATCGAACTGTTGCAGCCGGTCAAGATAGAGATTCGTCAACCGCTCCGAAGTGATCTGCCGCGCCTGGATCCAGCGCGAAAGCTGTGCCACCGAGGCATAGGCGATATCCGCATCCTTTGCCGGCAATGGTGCGCGAGGATCGGCGCTGCGAATGTAGTAGCTCTCTCCGCGACCCGACTTGCCGACCTCGATTCCCGGCAGCAGCGGATTCCAGACAGTTGCCGGTGCAAGCCCCGTCTCCAGGGTCATCTTGCGCGGCCCGGTCCTGCGTTCATACAAAGGCGCCATCGCTTGGCGCCAGTTGCCGGCAGCCTGTGCGCGATCCGCGAGGGACATCTCAATCTGGACCAGCTTTTCGGCCTCCGCGAAAGTTCCGGCCGTCACCTCCGGTCCGACCGGCGGCGCTGTACCAAATGCCGGTGGTGCTCCGGGCGTCTGCTGGTTGGTGGGAGTCGTCGGCGTCTGTGTGCCGCTTTGTGCATCAAGGGGGATAGCAGTGCCCAGGGCACCGAACGCACTCGCGACAAGAAAGTCTCTACGTGTCTGGGTCATTTCTCTCTTCGTTTGAATCTGGTTGAATTCGGCTGAAAGGCGGGGCTAGAAGCAATATACCCCCAGGCCTCCGTCAGACCGCTCTTCCGATGCTAAGTTCTCAATCGAATCCGCCGGATCCACCTGAGTTTGTCCAAGGGGGCCCCGACCCGTAGAATCACTAGGAGCAGCATGCCGGGCACGCAGATCGGTTCATGCCCAGCCGCTGCCAACTTCAGATGACTGAACACGCATCAGGTTCACCCAGCAACCCGCAGCCGGTTTCGGCCGCGTGGAAGAGAATCGAGACGGCACGCCATCCTCAGCGGCCTTACCCCATGGACTTTATCGAGCGAATCTTCACAGATTTCAGCGAGATTCACGGGGATCGCGCCTTTGGCGACGACGCCGCCGTGGCCTGCGGAATGGCAAAGCTCGGCGACGACGAGGTAATGCTGATCGCCAATCGCAAGGGCGGAAACACTAAAGAGCGCGTGAAGCGCAACTTCGGAATGCCCAATCCCGAGGGCTATCGCAAGGCGCTCCGTTGTATGCGGATTGCCGAGAAGTTCGGCCGCCCTGTCATCAGCCTTATCGATCTGCCCGGCGCGTATCCCGGCCTTGGAGCAGAGGAGCGCGGCCAGGCCGAAGCCATTGCGCGCAATATTCGCGAGATGGCACGCCTGCGAGTTCCCACAATTTCCATCATCAGCGGCGAAGGTGGATCGGGCGGTGCACTCGCGCTTGCCGTCAGCGACCGCGTGCTGATCCTCGAGAACGCGCTCTATTTCGTCATCACGCCGGAGTCCTGCGCCGCCATCATGTGGCGCGATGCATCGCATAAGCAGCAGGCCGCTGAAGCCATGCGTATCTCCGCGCCTGAGGTTGCGGCGCTTGGCTGTGTAGACGAGATCATCAGCGAGCCCCCGGGTGGCGCGCATACCGATCACCCAGTTGGCGCGGGGTTGGTGGGATCTGCAATCCAGAAGCATCTGGCCGAGTTGAAATCGATGCCGTTGGATGCCCTCGTTGCAGCGCGGCAAAATAAGTTCCGCAACATCGCCCAGTGCTATACAGAAAGCTAGTGCGCGTGACGCTTCGCATTTCTATTGAGCACACTCGTCGCCGATCCTCAATGACTGCGAGCCGCGCAGATTCGCTTCGTCAAAGGAGTCCGCGATGAGTGCGCCTGCACGCGGCGGCAGATTGCGCGCCTATCTCGAATTCATCGCGGCCGTCCTGTACTTCTTTGTCGTGCGTTCGTTCGCGCGCAACGCCGCGATCGCAATCCATCACGATGCCTGGGCCCCGCTGGTTGAGCAGTTCCTGGTTGTGTTGCTTCTCGTTGTTGGCTATGCGGCTTTCGGTTCAATCTTCGACAAGCAAGTGGGTTCAATTGCTGCGCAAGGGCTGCCGCTCCGTCCCGGCTGGACTCGCGAGGTTGCCGCTGGCATGGCGGTAGGCTGGGGCGCGGTGGTCATCTGCGTTCTCGCCATGGCCGTGATCGGTGGCATTGCCGTCGTTATTACGACGCAGTCGGCGGCTTGGCCTTGGCTTCTCGTCGATGCCTTGTATTTTGCGATGCTCACGCTCGGCGAAGAAGTCGCTTTTCGTGGATACGGGTTTCAGCGCTTTACCGCTGTTGTCGGATCATCTGGCGCGGCATTTGGATACGCGTTGTTCTACGCGATCGTCTATGCGCTGCTGCCTGGGGCCACCAACGCCAGCATCGCTATTTCCGTGGTCTTCAGCTTTCTGCTCACGACTGCGTATCTGCGCACGCGCGCGCTCTGGGTAAGCTGGGGGATGAACTTTGGCTGGAAAGCTTCCCAGGCCCTGATATTCGGTCTCACGGTTAGGGGTGTCAGCAGCCATTCCCCCGTCATTGAGGGCAATCCGATGGGCCCGTTCTGGCTTACCGGCGGCGGCTTTGGCATCGACGCCAGCTGGTTTGCCTGCCTTGTTCTTCTCCTTGCTTTTCCAGTGGTTTACCGAGTTACCCGCGATCTCGATTTCCGCCATAACGCCCCTGTCATCGTTCCCGGAGGAATCCCCGTGGACCTTGATGCGGCTGCTCGCCGCCAACATGAGGCCGCGATGGCGCCTGCGGCAGAGCCAGCCGCACCGGCACTTGTGCAGATCCTCCCTGCAGTCGCGCCATCGACGCCTTCCAGTGCACCCCAGCCGGCATCTCAATCTCCAGCTGGTCCTGACGACTCCCGCTAAAGGGCCCGGCTCATAGGCCCACGGCTCCAGTTCGAATATCCGATTTGACCTTTATAGTGAATTGGAACTACTGTTGGCGTAATGCCACGTGCGTGCGGCCATGGGAGGAAGCCCATGATCAAAGCAATTCCCACATCGACATCCCCGTCCGTACGTTTCCAAATGACTGCGCCTTTTTATCACGCACTTTTGCTTGCTGGTGCCTGCACCCTGGGGGCGACTTGCGTCAGCGGCGTTGCAGCCGCGCAAGCCATCACCATCGATACCCATTCCGGAGGGATCAAAGGAAACGGCACGGTTGATCGGCGCTATAGCCAAATCCAGCCTACGAATGTTCCGCTCGAAAAGTCAGAACTGGATGCGAAGACACGCCTGGAGCTGATCCGCGTAATGCAAGCGGAACAGGGCTTTGCCATGCGTCCGTTTCCCATGGGCCACAAGGGGCTAAACCTCGAAGCGAACGGCAAGTTGACGCCCGCGGGCGAGCCTTATCTCGACATGGCCACCCAGTTCGGACTTTGCGCCAAGCCCGGCGATCGTGTCGTACTGACCGACGTAAAGTTTGAGAAGAACAAAATCATATTCATGCTAAATGGGGGTCCGGACGCCAAGCATCGCTTCCTGCGTCACATTCAGATCGGCGGCAGCGGATCGACTAACCCCATCGTGCAGGACGACGGCCAGCAAGTAACTGGTGCCCGGCTTACCCTGGAATTCAAAGGCCACATCCCCGAGCTGACCGGTTCACAGGTGAAAGCGCTCCTCGCGCCGCTCATCTCCTTCGACGTTAAGACGCCCATTCAGGCTTTCACTGACACACTTCCACCCAAGCTGAAAGACGCGATCCTGAATCACGACGTAATGGTGGGAATGACGACCGACATGGTGCTCTTCTGCCTCGGGCCTCCCCAGCGCAAGGTGCGCGAAGTTGACGGGCAAATGCCGTTCGAGGAGTGGATCTACGGGTCGCCGCCCAAGCCGGTCGAGTTCGTGCGCATCAACGGCAATCGCGTCATCCGCGTCGAGATTGCAAAGGTGGGCGAGACGCCGCAGATCTTTACCAAGGACGAAGTCGAAGGCATGATGCGCACCGACGGCTCGCCTCTTGTGGCTGAGCAGCCAGTGCGCACCGTGAAAATGGGCGACGTCCAGCGTGATCCGAATAAGGAAGCCCCCGCGCCTCCGCCTACGCTCTCGGCTCCGGGAGAGAAACTGCCCGATAATGCGCAGCAAGGTCAAGGTCAAGGCGAGATGAAGCCTGTTCAGTTCCCCAAGCAGAAGCCCGACGACTATCCCGACGCTGCTGCTGCACGCCGCGCCGATCAGCAAAGAGCAGCCGAAGCCGCGCAGCAGGCGCAAGACCAGGCAGATCAGAAAAGCACGACACCGGCTGCAGGCACTTCCAAGCCGGCAGATCCAAACGCGAGTTCTCCTCCAGCGGCGAGCTCCGGCAGCACTCCGCCGGCCGATGCGGCCCAGCCGCACTGAAGTTCTGCGAAGCGTCCTGATGTAAACTGGAGGCAGCGAGTCCGGCTGCCTCCCGCAAACAATTTTGAGCAGGGGTGAGTTAATCGACCGCGCCGTTGAAGCCGCGTGCAGCATTTCCGCGCGTGTGTGCAGAGACAATCTTCAAAGGAGAAACACCCTACCCATGGCCAAAATTGCCAAAACTGGTGATCGCAAGAAAGCAATGGACACGACAAAGTCCACCGACTGCCCCAAGTGCAGCAAACCAACGCGTATCGTCAAGCGCGTAAAAGATCGCGAACGCGGCGTGCCGGGCGGAGTTTATATCTCCTGCTCTGCGTGTGAGTTCTACGAGAAACTTTAAGGTTTACGATGAGTCTTAGCTAATGAGAAGCCCGGCAATCTGCCGGGCTTTTCGTCTATCGTCTGTGCAGTGGAACCTTTTCAGCGCGTCGTCATTCCGACCGACCAACGGGAGTGGAGGAACCTGCAGTTCCTCTTTCTGTTTCGCGCTCCACGATTGATGGGTGCCCCATCCGATGACACGGTTTCATCTTGTCATAAGTGGGAAAGCACGAACTTGGGATCTTAAACCGAGCCGCGTTACACCGCTTCCGCCATCTCCTCTAAAATCGCCCTTGCGGCCTCAGCCGGATTCGGCGCTTGTGTAATCGGTCGCCCCACAACGAGGTAGCTTGCACCCAGCCGCAGCGCCTCCGCTGGACCGGCGATACGCTTCTGATCGCCGATTGCAGATCCAGCCGGTCGAATTCCGGGAATCACCAGCACACCTGCCGGTCCCGTCAAGGCACGCACTGCTGCAACCTCCTGCGGCGAGCAAACAAATCCGCGAATCCCCGCCTCCAACCCCATCTTCGAAAGATGCTCCACCTGCCCAGCCGGAGCGCGATTCACTCCAACAGACTCGAGTTGTGCAGCGTCCATGCTGGTCAGCACCGTCACCGCAAGCAACTCCGGCGGATTGGAAACTCCGGCCAGCGCACCTTTGGCTGCTGCCAGCATTGCAGGACCGCCGCCGGCATGCACCGTCAGCATCCGCACGCCCAGCCCTGCGGCGGACCGAACCGCCCCAGCCACGGTATTCGGAATGTCATGCAGCTTCAAATCGAGAAAGACGTTGTGTCCGCGTGCGACGATCGGCTCCAGGACTGCCGGTCCGGCCGCAACAAACAACTCCAGCCCAACCTTGAACCACTTGCACGTGCCTTCAAGTTCGGCAACAAGTCGCATGGCCGATTTGGAATCGGGAACATCGAGCGCGACGATCAGGCGCTCCCGGGCGAGTTCAAGCGGGTGGGGTTTTGCGCCTTTTGTAGATTCCATGGATGGGATGGTTTCCTGACTGCGCATAACTCCATCGTAGCCCAGATTCGGTCGGCAGATAAAAGGTATGGATCAAGGCGGTGCCGAAGGACTACGGCCAGGTCCGCAACACCTGTTCAAGCGAATCACTCCCAAAATCGACGCCGGCCAACCGCCCAGGGTCGATGAGAAAAGTCCGGATCGAGGGGAACTTACGCACCTTCGACAATTCGAAAGTCGCGTTCCGCGCCGGATCCGAGTGCCTGAAGTGCCCTTTGGTACGCCTCGCTGTTGCGGGCGGCGAGAGCGATATCGTAGCTGTCGAATTCGACAACTATCGTCCGTAACTGCAATCCCGCTTCGTGGGCCTCAGTCTGGCTTGTGGACCGGGTTAAAAAACGCCCGCCGAAGGCCTCAACCGCCGGCAGTGCCAGTGCACCATAGGCTTTCACAGCGACTTCGTCTGAAATCGACCGATATGCAACCACCCAATAGCCCTTCTTCATGGCGACTCCATTCAATCAGGATGTGACACAGTGTCAGGCACGGTAAACAAATTTCTGTTAATCAGCATGAGGACTGCAAACTTAGCCGCGAAGAATGGCAGCCCCGAAGGGAGCGCCCGTCGCTCCGCCGTCAACCATCAGCTCGACTGCGTTTATATAGGACGAATCGTCCGAGGCAAGAAAGAGCACAGCCTTGGCGAGTTCTTCCGGTTCGCCCCAGCGGCCCAGCGGAATCGTCGAGGAGACGAAGTTTGAAAGCTTAGCGGATTCCTCTGCTGTGGCGGAGGCGCGCGCCCCGCGCTTCCAGATTGGGGTCTTGGTTGCTCCTGGTGCAACCACATTTACACGAATTTTCCGCGGTGCCAGGTCGGCGGCAATTGCTCGGGCCATGGAGACGAGGCCACCCTTCGTCGCTGCGTATGCCGCATACCCGGGTTGGCCCATATAGTTGTGCACTGATTCGTTAAAGATGATGCTGCTTCCGTCGTTCAATAGCGCAGCAGCCGAGTTGACGGTGAAAAACGCACCGTTGAGGTTCGTGTGTACGATGTTTTCGAAAGTGGCTTCGTCAGTCGTGCCGGTAGCCGTTCTGCCGCCGATGCCGGCATTGGCAAAGACGATATCGAGCTTGCCAAAATCTTTGGCGAGGGCTGCGAACAACTGCTTGCGGTCCTCCGCTACGGTAACGTCTGCGCGGTAGCCGTGCGCTTTCGCTCCGAGTTCAGCGACTGCCTCATCGAGCGTTGCCTGATCGCGGCCGGTAATTGCGACTTCAGCGCCTTCAGCAATGAAGAGGCGAGCGGTGGCAAGACCGATGCCGCTGTTGCCTCCGGTGATGAGAGCTTTCTTGCCTGTGAGTTTCATATCTCCTCCTGGTGGGGAACAACCCATCATGTACATCTTTGCGGTCGAATTGAGGGCGGTCAACCGGACTCTCAAGCAGCGTGGCGCACGCGTGCAACTCCGTTCCGTGCTTCGATGGCTTTGACGCTGTTCACAAACGCTTTTTCCAGAACTCCCTTGCCGACGGTCCGGAGCACGAAGCCGAGCAGTCGGCCCTTGAAGTTTTTGCCTTCGCGCACGACATCCAGGTCGATGTCGGTGGTGCCGTCAGGTTTACGAACGAAGGTGTAAGTGTGACCCGATGCGCCTCCCCACAGGTTGGAGTCGGTGGTTGTGAGAACGACGTGGTTGGTGTCGGACCAATCGTAGTGCAGGCGCTCCCAGACGCCGCCCGAACCCTCCGTTACGTCGGCTTGGGTACGCCCCTGTTGATGAACTTTCAGGTACTCGTCGGCACTGTTGCCGAAGAGCTTCGAGCGGCCGGGCCCGAAGTCGGTGAGGCCGGCAATGTACTGCTGGGGCGTCAAGCTGGTTGTCTGGTGAAAATGGATGGTGGGCATGTGCTTCTCCTTTGCGTTGAGCATCCTCGTTTCGAATGCCTCAACTATGACATCCGTCATACATCGTGTATGATGATCATCATAGATGGAGGATGCAGGAAAAGAATGCGCTACCCGGCGAAGGAGACCGCAGCAAAGCATGAACGGATTGTGAAGGAGGCTTCCCGCCTATTTCGCGAACGGGGATTCGACAATGTCACTGTCGGCGAAGTAATGAAGGCCGCCGGCCTCACGCATGGTGCGTTCTACGCGCACTTCGACTCGAAGCAAGATCTTCAGAAGGCTGCTATTGCCTATGGGCAAGGCGTTTCCGCAGGCATCGCGAAGGGCTACGCCGCGACGAAGAAGGGCCAGCGTAGCTACGCGGACCGGTACCTGAGCCCACGGCATCGAGACAATCCGGGCAATGGTTGCACCATGGCCGCGCTCGGACAAGAGGTGGCCCGCTCGACGCCTGAACTCAAAGAAGCCTTCGAAAATGGATTCGAGGAGATTCTCTCCGCGAGCGGCGTTGACCGAAAAGACGCAATATTCCAGGCAGCCGCATTGCTCGGCGGTATAGTGCTGGCCCGCGCCGTCCAAGATCCGCGCCTTTCAGACGAGATCCTGGAAAGTGTTAAACAGAAAGTTGGCTGAGAGCACGTCACCGGTTCAATTTGTCAGGCCTATCCTCCGTCTGTACCCACTGGCCGGGGGGTGTACCCCCCTACTCTGTGCGTAAAGTCCTGCAGTTCAGTAGGCTACGAGTGATTATTCGTCGCAAAGTCTTCAGTTGAAAGGGCTTAGATCGCAGAGTCGTCTCAGCAAAAGACTTAACAGTGTTTTTTCGCAAAGTGCTCTTATTGAGGGACTTAAAGGTATGGGAAAACGGAGTTCGCGCTGGCCCTGCCGGTCTTCGAAAGAGAGAATCGACTTCGAACCTATTGTGCGCCTTCGGGCCGAAATCGCCTGCAAAATGCGGGAATCTTTTTTGTGCTTAGAATCTGGCGTTTAGAGAAAAAGTGCAGCAAGAGGGGTTGACTTCGTGTGAAATGGCCGCTGAGTACTCTGTGACGGCCCGATCGACTTACTCATAAGACTTCGGCTTCGATGCGGCGGAGGACGGCGAGACGAGTGGATTCAAGTTCGCCACGGTAGAACATATTGAAGGTATCGAACGGGATCAGGCGCTTGCCGTCGGGATGAGCGATATGAATGCAGCTTTTCTTGACGCTGCGAACGTCGAAAGCTTCGGCATCGATGAACTGCACGATGAGGACGCGGAAGAGGTTCCCGTAACCAAGGTCCTTGGGGAGCAGGACTTTCGGAAGGCAGCACAGTAACTCCCGCAATGTGGATGCCTGCGAGGCGGGCGAGTGGTTGGTGGCGAAAAGCTTGAAGAGATGATCGCGCAGACCGGATTCCTGTTCGTAGACGATGGTATTGCGAGCGCCGTCGATCAGGATTTCAGGGGGAATCATGCCCGTGAGCGGAACAGTTCTGGAGCCGAGCTTGAGGGCGTATGCCATTGCGAGCGCGTCTGGATGACAGGGGACTGGGATGAGGTCTTCCGGGCGGAAGACGCTGGTCTGAGAGAGAATTCGCCGACGCACCTCAGTCAAGGTCAGACGGTGTTCTGCTGACTGGAAGCCCTGCACGCGACCCGCCTGTTGTACGGGTTGGATGGTGACGCCGCGAACAGCGGACTGCTGCAGTCCGAAGTCAATGATGGAGCCGAGCTCCTGGTCGTTGACGCCGCGGGCAACGGTGACAACGAGAGTGGTGGAGATGCCGAGGTTGTTGAGGCGTTCCAGGGCTTTCTCGCGAATGCTGCGAAGATCGGCACCACGCAGTTGCATGAGTGGCTCGCGGTGCAGAGAGTCGAACTGAAGATACACCTCAAACTGCGGCATGTAGTCGGCGAGACGTTTTGCAAAGTCCGCATCTTGGGCGATGCGGACGCCGTTGGTGTTCACCATGAGATGGCGGATGGGACGTTCTTTGCACATATCGAGGATGCGAAAGAAATCGGGGTGGAGTGTGGGCTCGCCGCCGGAGATCTGGACGACGTCGGGCTCTTTCTCGTTGCGAACGACGCAATCGAGCATGGCTTCGATCTGCGAGAGCGATCGGAACTCCGTACGGTGCTGGCCCGAGCCCGCGTAGCAGATGGGGCAGGTGAGATTGCAAGCATCGCAGATTTCGACGAGCGTGAGGCAGCTGTGCTGTTCGTGATCGGGGCAGAGGCCACAGTCATAGGGGCAACCATATTTGACGGGCGTGTTGTAGACCATGGGCTGCTCGGGAGTCTTGATGAAGACTTCGCGGGAGCGGCGGTAGTAGTCGACATCGTCGGCGACGAGAACACGCTGGTGGCCATGCTGGGGACAGCGCTTGAGCATCCAAACCTTGCTGTCTTCGAAGACGATCTTGGCGTCGACACGGCGGTAACAGGTGGAGCAGATGGAGATGGCTACGTCGTAGAAGAGATAGGGGCGAAGCTTGTCGGTCATGGAGTTCTCCTGGGAGGAGAGGTAAGGAGAATGTTCTGTCCGAGGTACATTGCAAGGGAATCCGCGGCTTGCTTCATCACGATTCGCGAGTTCCATCCGCCGGGGGGCAAGCCGTTGTCGTGCCAGACCAAGAATGGTGAATTCTGATTCTGCTTCTGCCATAACAGCCGACCATCAGAGGCTGTGAGAGTTGATGAGGATGTCAATTCGAATTTCCATACTTGCTTCCCATGGTCGGTGCTGAAGAGGGATGCGGACTTCTGGGTCAGAGTGAGTTTCAGCGTGGCATCGCTGTGAGTGGAGCTTTGGAAAGCTTTCGCGCTAACGGAGTATTCCTTCCAAAGGTCGGTGAATTTGGAGGCCACAGCTCGGCTCATTGCATCTCCATCGATGAGGTCTTTTCCTGAGATATCCTGCACCTGAATCGAGATCGTGCGCACCTGCGCCAGATAAGGCGGCAGTGGGGGCGGTGAAACGTGTTGCGGCGGAAGAAAGCAGGCGCCAATGCCTACGATCGCAAGCGCGCAAGCGAGCACGAACACCCGCTTCGGAAGCATGGCGACATCGGCATGACTACCTTTCACTGTCATTTTCTTCATTGCTTTCGGGGGACTTCTGGTTTTCGTCAGGTGCGATGCTGAGGATATTGGACTCTGGGTCAGATGGGCGATAGAAGAACAGAACTCCGAGAAAGATCAAACATACAACTCCTGCAAGGATGGCCTCGAAGATCATATATCCCAGGCCGCCGTATGAATCCGGGTCGAGGCGAGTGCCCAAGTGATTGTCAAACCAGGAAACTCCTACAGGTGTTCCGAAGCAGAGGCCGATCTGCAGAATGAGCAGTGTCGCGAGGATGGTAATGGCTTTTGAGCGTCGGCTCTTTTGTTGCCACCAGTTTTGATAGCTCATAAAACCTCGATGATGCGGCAAGTGTGCCTGCCAACGACTTTGCGGAGGTTGATGTCCTTAACCAATCGTTGCATGGGTGAGCGCCTTTCTGCGGAGAACGCGCTGGTCGTTAAGGAAGAGCAGAGCGAGCGTACCGAGGCCGGCGAGGCAGGTCCACTGAATTATGTTCATGCCTGCGACGAGCGGTTGTGGCTTGAAGAAGTCGATCGCGATGCGCCAGGCCAGGTACGCGGCAAGAAAGAGTCGGAAGCGCGCGCCATTCGCGAGCCCCTTGAAACGGTTGAGAGAGATGACAAGGACAGCGAGGAACAGGATCTCATAGAGTTGCGTAGGATGGCGACCGATGCCATCGCCGAAGTCGACGGCCCAGGGCCGTGAGGTGGGCGTTCCAAAGGTGTCGTCGGCGAGACCGGCGATGAAGCAACCAAGGCGACCGACCGCGATGCCGACACAGAGCGGAAGAACGAAGAGGTCTCCGGTGCGGGAATGGATTCCGCGGATTCGCTTGACACATTCGACGGCGATCCAGCCGCCGAGCAAGCCGCCGACGATGGTTTTGCCGCCCGACGTGAACAGAAGCGCGACAATCTGTCCGGAATGAACGGCCGCAATGACGGTGGGCCACTGTTCAGCGATTCCCAGAAGACGGCTGCCGAGGAGCGCACCGACAGCGGCGGCGGCAATTACGGTCCAGCGTTCGGATTCGGGGATGATGTCGCCGCCCTTCTCGCGGGTGCGACGAAAGACAGCGTACCCCGCGGCGTAGGCGAGGGTTTCAAACACCGGGTGCCACACAGGATGCGAACCGACGGGGATCATTTTGGGCCAGTATACGAGGAATACCGGCTTGTGGACTCGCTGGACGCAAAACCGTGAGATTCTCTTACTTAAAAATGCCGGCAAATGCGCTCCCTCGTTTCTTCCGGAGCGGTTGTTTGCCTGCTTTCATTGCGCCCCGGAGAATGACATGCCTGTAGACGGGGCGCAAGAAATTCCTAGAAGCGCTCGCCTCAGTCTGTTTTCAGCAACTCGTTCACACGGGCCATCACCTTGAAGGCATCGGCTACGTAGACGACATCCGCTTTGCCGCGGGCCCAGCCGCAGTTCGGATCGAGCGAGATTGCCCGGCGGTTGCCGATGAATCGCCAGCCGACCACGTGCGGCTCCTCGCCATGACAGCAGGTCGAGAGGCCCTTGGCGTGGCGGGGCGTTGAACCCGTCTGTCCGACCTGGTTCATGTGCGTGAGGAAGGGAAGCACGGGCTGACCATCTCCACCCTGGTCAACGAGCGATTTGGAACTGCCCAGCGATGCTCCGCTTTTGTGCAGAAAACTGAGAATCAGATCGCCTGCTTCCGCGGCATGCATCTGTCCATCGGGCTGCTTCTTCGTCCAGCCCGCACCGGCGACGAAGAGCATCTTCGCTTCCGGTCGAATCGTCTCCTCATCCTGAGCCGGAGAGCGCATTCCAGTAACCGTCGTGCGCAAGAGAGGCAATTCAACTGCAACGGACTCCAGCTGAGCTTCGCCGGCTTCGGTGATGAATGGCGCCTGCGTACCGGGCTCAAGCAGGAGGAACCACGGGCGCGCCGTTCGGGTGATCACTGCTTCGATGCGCTGGCGATAAAACCAGCGCGAGACTTCAATGCCGGCGTTGCCGCCAATCGAGGTGATGTGCGTGTCTACGCATCCACCAATGCGGTGCGCAACGCCCGCCGCAATCCGCGCGAACCGCGAACTGCCGGGCGCCAGAATGATTGTGGGATGTGCAGCTTTGCAGAGCGCTTCGCACGCTGCCGCGTCACTCGCATAGCGCGCCTGCGCAAACGCTTCTCCCGAGACGCCCAGTAGGCGCGCGCCAGCACCTGCAATGGAACTTGCGGCCGCCTTCGCATCCGCCGCAACAATGCCGATTGCAAGGGAAGCACCGAGTCGTGCGGCGAGTTGTCTGCCCGCAGTTACCGCCTCGAGTGAAGCTTTGGTCAGCGCAGTGCCCGCTTCGTCAGCATGCGTCAAAACAAGAATCGATTCTGCCATCACTTCGCTCCAATCCACTCGACGAGTTCCTGTGCAATGGCGTCGGCGCCCATGTCTTTGACCACACGGGTCTGCCGTTGCTGGCTGGGCAGGCTTGCTGAAATATATTGCAAGCCGCTCTCCGCAAGCGAGGTTGGCTTCGCCTTTTGTAGAGCCGGCATCACCGTGCGCATGTTCGCCATGCCGATCTGCGGATTGTTGCGCGGCTCGGGCAGGTTGCCGGTAGCCCATCCCAGCACAGCCGGTGCGCCTGCACATTCCGAGGCCTGGTGCTTGCCACTTTCGACGCGCTCCAATACTTCGAACGATCCGTCGTCGCGCAATTCAATCTGGTCGACGCCCATGAACTGATCCGTGATCCCGAGCCGCTCGCCCACCAGCTGCAACGTCACGCCGGCGCCACGTGCCGCCGATTCCCATCCGCCAAACAGCAAAAGCTTCGACTTATCCAGTGTCGGAATCTCGGCGATTGCGTTGGCCAGTGTGGTCGCAGTGGCATGCGCGTCGGCAAAGCCGTTTATAGGTGCGTCAATCGCGATCAGTTCGAAGCTGACCTTCTGCGCGATGGTCATCATGACCTGCTGTAGCTTTGCCTTTGGCCCCAGCGAAACGAGCCAGAGTTTGCTGCCTGGGTTCTTCGCCGCCAGATTCGCTGCCTCATAGAGCGCGCTGGCCGCCCACGGATCGAGGACCGCGGGCAGCATCATTTCATTCTTGAGCCCCGGCCCTTTCGGGCCTGTTACAGGCTCCAATGTCTGCAAAGGATCCGGGACGATGCCGGCGCAGACGATGATATGTAATTGCATAAGCTTCTAGCTCCTAGCTTCTAGATTTTGTTTCTCTAACCCTTGCCTTTATTGCATGCGGAGGAGGGAGGGTACGGGCTTCAGCCCGTACATCATGAGTCCAGATATGCATCGGGCTTTAGCCCCTGAGGCATCTCTCTGTGCGAAATACTCATGTAGGGATAAAGGGCTGGATCAAGGGCCAGACGAGCCCGCACTGGATTCTGCCGAATGTAATCAACATGATTTAGCCAGTCATTCTCATCCCGAACGAAGTGTTCGGTGAAGCCGGGTTGCCATATCTCTTCGGTCCACAAGAGCTCACGCTTCGCTCGGTACGAAAATCCGCCTTTGAAGAGCTGAACAGACTTCTCCAAAGCTTCAAATGGCGTAATCAGCAGATGCATGTGATCGGGCATGATTACGAATGCATGCAATGAATATTTTTGGGAATCGTAGTGATTGAGTACGTTCTCCATCAGACGCGCCCAGCGTTCATGCCGAAAGAAGGGGATGCGGCCTCGCGTCTGTGTGGTTACAAAGTAGACGCATTGATTGACTCGATTTGGCTTTCTTGTCGGTCGCACAATTCCCTCAGGGGCTAAAGCCCCCTGAATTTGAATGCCTCAATGTACGGGCTAAAGCCCGTACCCTCCACTGAAGCCCTGTACGTCCCCACCGAAGCCCGTACCCTTCACTGAGGCCGTACCCATTTCCCGTAGTGTTCCCTAAGCCTGCGCCATCCGGCACAATCTGGCAGCTAACACCTAAAGGCTAGAAGCTGCTTTTTCAATTCTCGACAGAATGTAGACCTCCCGCTCCGGCGCGAAAATCAATATTGGTCAGGCCATCGGCTCCGGGTTGTGAGCAGTTCCAGAGGCATGCGCCGCAGTGCACGCACTTCTCGCGCTCGAATACCGGAGTGCATTCTGGACCCAGCGTTAGCGCCTGTCCCGAACACATGGCGATGCAGGTTTTGTCATCGCAATGGACGCACAAGCCAGCGTCGCGAAACACCACGTGATCCGCGAATCCGGGCATTGCCTGCACTTTGCCGCCCATCAGGAGCGCGTCCTGGTGCGAGACGAGGAGCTTGCCGTCGAACTCAATCTCAGGCCAGCCGCGCGCCGACATCAGCGCGTCGTGCAGCGGACGCCCGTCTTCCACAGCCAGCATGGCGGCTTCGCGCCGCTTCAGCTCTTTGAGCGAGCGCACTGCGCGCTTTTTGATCTGCTTGTGTGCGGGCGGAACTGATGCGACGAGCGACAGTCTTCCGCCGGTAAGACCGGCGAGCGCCATGCCCATCAGCCCGGAAACAAATCCGCGGTGGAATCCGTTGCGCGCATTCATGGCTTCGCGGGCATTTCGCTCGATCCAGCTGACGCGCCGTCGTAGCTCATAGGTTCCGGCAAGATTCTCTTTCGTAAAACTTCGCCTTGCGCGGAGCAGATCGATCACGGCTTCGCCAAGTTGAACGCCTGTTGTCCACGCCTCGTCCACGCCAGAGCCCGCGAGCACGTTAGTTGAGCCTGAGCCCTCGCCGATGCGCGCGTAGCCATCGCCTACGAGGAAAGGCTCACCGCGCATTCCTGATTCATCCAGCGATTTCGCGCCCCACGAACGCAGTGTGCCGTCCTTCAAATGACGCCAGAGTGCGGGGTGCTGAATGAAGTGCTGCAGGTAGCGATAGGCGGTGCGCCCGGGATCACCAAGCCACGACGGCACAAAGATGCCGACCGATGCCAGGCGTTCGGGATGCACATACAGGAATCCAAAAATCTCCGGCTCTGGATAACCGAAGGTGTGCCACACGGTACCGGATTCGAGCGTGGTTTCCTCGGGCAACTCAATTAGGAACTTCATGCCCAGCGCCCACTCGCGCTTGTCGTGCCCCTGCGGCATTCCAAAATGCTTGTCGATGGCCTGCCCCACTGCGCCGAATGGCCCATCGCCAACGACCGTCAGGCTGGCGCGCACGTCCATGCCCGCCACGAAGCCTGTTTCAGGCGCGCCCTGCTTGTCCACACCTTGGTCTGTGAGCCGGACGCCGGCAACCTGCTCGCCGTTCCGCTCCGCGTTTTCTCGAAACAGTGGTTCGCTCACGGGCATCGCGGGCCAGATCTGCACCAGTCCCGAGGCCATCAGTTGCGCGCCTACCCACTGGTTGAACTGGCCAATCGACATCACCAGTCCGCCGCCCTTGTGCAGGAACTGCGGAGTCCACGGCAAGAGAAAGGCATGGTCGCGGACTCCGAGAGTCGCACTCAGCGTACGCAAGATGCGATCCCCCAGCCGCAATAGCAGTGGACGCCGGCTTGCGCCAACAGGATCGAGCAGATACAGAATTCTCTCCGATCTGACCGGCGTCGCCATGGCGATGTCCGCCGGATTCAATTCTGGAAAGCTTTCCCGAATGCCGCGTGCCGATGTAACCACGCCGCTGACACCCGAGGCCATATCATCGGCGCGCTCGTAGCACAACACCTGCAAAGGCAATCCCGGTGCAACCCTGCTCTCAAACGCAGGATCGGCGGGATTCTTATTCCACGCGTGAGTCAATGTGGTTAGAAATCCGCCCATTGCCGGTCCAAACCCAACGCAAGCGATATCGGCTTCCATCGCCTGGCGCTCAATCAGTGGCATATTGCTTTCACTCAAGTTTGCGTCACCGTTCATGCGGGATAGTCCAGTGCTTCGGGAATCATCACCTTACTCACCGTGTCGGCTGCGCGGTCTTTTGCCAGCCGCGAGCCGCTCAAGCAACTGCACAACTTGTTCTGAAGCTGCAGAAATTCGCCGGCTCCTGCGCAGTTTGCGCAAGGCCCGGCCTTCATGGGATGACTGCCGTTCGCACCGACCACGTCGACCGCCATCGCGGCAATGCCGGGCATCGTCTCCTCGAGCTCATCCAGCTCGGCGGCGGAGAAACATGTGCCGCATCCGTGCTGGTTCCATGCAGGATGTTCGTTGTATCCGAAGACCAACTCCGCGCAGATGCGCGACACTTCGCCCGCCGCCTGCGCAGCCTGTACGTGGCACAGATCGCTGAGGAACAGCAGGGTGCCTGCGAGCCCGTCCGCAACCGATGCGTCTGCCATACCGCTTTGCTCGAGTTCCAGCACATCCAGAATCTGTTGTCGCGACGCGAGCAGCCAGCAAAGCGCATCAGCCAGCGGGAAGGTCACGCCCTGACGCTGACCGTGATAGAGCTTGTTCCCTGCGGGGTCAGTGGCTTTCTGCAGGTGCTTGAGGGTCCACAGCCACATGCGCATCGCCGAAGCAAGGGTGCAGGCGCCGGTGCCGGGATGGGTTGAAGCAACCTGCCGCATCTCCTCAGTCCATGCGCGCATTTCAGCCAGGAATACCTCTGACGTCATCGTTATTGTGAGGTGGCGCCTTTGCACGGCCTCAGGTCCCTCGTAGGTGGCCTCAAGCTGCGCATCCATCCACTTGCTGGCCAGAAATCCAGGGCAGTCTTCGGTGATGCCGTATCCGCCCATCAAGCTCACGGCCTCGCGCATCATGTTGGCGCCGTGACCGGTGTTCCATAGCTTTGTCGCTGGGCACAGTACATTCGCTTCGGCATCCTTCAGTACAAACTGCACCAGAGGATCGGCTGGAAGCATTTCGCCGCGTGGATCATTGCCGCGTCTCTTCAGAAACTCGATGGCGCTCAGTTCGCTTTCGCGTAATGCTTTCGCCGCTGCGCGTCCGCCCGCAACGCCGCGCTCCGCAAGGATTGCGGTCTTTTGTTTCTCGATCGGGTCGAGTTCGTCAAACAGCCGTGCAGCGGCAAAGCCCAGCGATGAGGCGGCCTCGCCCGTCGCCCACACATCCACAAGCCTGTGCAGTGCATCCTCGCGTTGCTGGATGCCTTGCTCGTAACGCACGGTTCCTGGCTTTGCGCCCTCGGCTCCGCGAAAGCGTCCGCGCTGATACCGGATTACGGGCTCGACGGCCGAAAGCAATTTGGCTGCAGTCATCAGCCCCACGGTTACGCGTGTCCGGCGAAATACCGCTTCGATCACTTCGCTGTGATTGTAATTCGGGACGATCACGCCGTCTTTTACGGTGTAGCCGCCAACGATGCGGCTTGCGGGCACTTTCAAGTTGAAGATGGGATCGCCGGTCGACGACAGCTGGTGTACCAGCTTCTTCGTCGGCGTGCCTGGGTCGAACGTGCCTTCGTCGGTCTCTTCCAGGATCACCACGCAACTGCCTTTAATCTTCGGGTCATCCGAGACCACTGCTGCGGTTACGAAATTTGCAAATGCAATGTTGGTGATGAAACGACCGCGCTTCTCTACCTGCAGCCAGGGCTCCTCGTCGTGCCGCCATCCGGCCAGACGTACTTTGCCGCTCAGCATTCCGGTGTCAACGCCTACGTAGGGAATCGGCTCGGTGAGCACAAAGGCGCCGCGCCACGGCTTACGTTCGTCGCCCGGTTGAGGTGGAGCGGAGAGGCTCATGTAGTGCGCGGCCTGCTCCGGTGTTCCGCGTTCGTGAATCGGAGCCAGCGCGAGGAATCCCGCCAGACTTGCCGTTGCTGCGCCGCCATCTACCCACGCCAGTTCAAATGCTGCCAATGCCAGTGCAAGATTCTTCGGGCCGGTAATGAATCCGCCTTCTTCCGGCTCCATGAACGCGCCGGTGATTCCCGCACGATCAAACGCCTCCATCATCTCGTGCTTCGCCGGAGTCCACTCATGGGTGTTGCGCTCGCCGGCCGCCACCATGTGCGCAACCGTGCCGCGTGCCACCGTCCGCGCCGACTGCACCAGCATCTGCAAGTCGTAGCGATTGGCAAAGCGCCATTGAACCTGGCGAACAGGATCGCCCGGGAGAGTGAGCATGGTTGGAATTGTGGTTCCGGTGGTAGCAGACGTGGCCATAAAAGGCACCTCACACAGCGGCACCATTGTCCCGAAAATCACACATCCCGGCATGTGACTCGCATCACGATGAGAGTGATCCTGTTCACGGCACGCGAAAGCAGCGGCGTCGAAAACGCGCGGATGTGAAATTTATCTCCGGAAACAGCCATAGGCGCTCGGCGTGAAGTGGCTCGCGTCACGTCGCGAAAGCAATTGAGTCTCTATTGGCTTCATTGCATTTGTGACAACTATCACTGCCAGCCGGAGCTGCAAAAGGCGTCTTCTCAGAGGTGCAATCCCCGCCACAGGTTTCAGTGCAAGCGGAAATTCCGCTGCAGGGAAGCCATGTGCGGGAGCGTAGTTGCTCACTCCGTGTAGGGGAAAGACGGCCGCATGACCAAAGCCGCACGTTTCGCAGCATTCCTGATCGCAATTGTTGCCGGTCCAGCTGAGTGGTTATCCAGCCTCTTCAAAATTGCCCGACATCCTAAAGCAGCCGCCGGACTCGTTGCACTCGTCTTTGTCCTGTCGCCCCATTTTCTCTCGGCGCAATCCGACTGCCTGGCATGCCATGGCGACAAGACGATGCAGAACGCAGCAGGCCACAGCATCTCTGTAGACGGCGACAAGTTCGGCGCCAGCATCCACGGCAGCCTGCAGTGCAATAACTGCCATGCGGACATCAAGGAATATCCCCATCCGGACCACATTGCTAAAGTTGATTGCAAATCCTGTCACGCCGACGAAGCATCGAAGCTGACAAACAGTGTTCACTCCTCTTCCAAAGATCATCCCTGCACCAGTTGTCATGGCAACGCTCACGAGATCTTCCCCAAGACTGACTCACGCTCAGCCGTCTACCCGCTCAATGTGCCGAAGACTTGCGGGCAATGCCACAGTGACGGCGCCATGGCAACGAAAAAGGGCCTGCCCAGTGTTTATCCGCACTACATGGATTCGATACACGGCTTCGCACTGAGCAAGGAAGGCCTGCTAGTCGCGGCCAATTGTCAGAGTTGTCACGGTTCGCACGGCATTCTGAGCAGCAAGAATCCCGCCAGCCCGACTTTTAAGGCAAATATTCCCAAGACCTGCGGAACGTGCCACGCCAAGATCAATGACGACTACCAGGGTGGCGCACACGGTCACGCGGTGGCCTCAGGCCATCTAAAAGCTCCTGTCTGCACCGACTGTCATACAGCCCACGCGATCCTGCAGCCGACGGAATCTGCATTCCGCATGCAGTCGACGCCGATCTGTGGCTCCTGCCACAAGGACAAGCTTTCCACGTATCACGACACTTTCCACTCGCAGCTTGGATCGCTGGGCGGATACGTTGAGACGGCGCGTTGCTGGGACTGTCATGGTGCGCACGAGATATATCCCGCATCCGATCCGCGTTCGCCTGTAAACAAGGCCAACCTGGTCAAGACCTGCGGCAGGTGCCACGCCGGCGCGAACCTCAGTTTCGTCCAGTATCAGCCGCATGCCAACGCACATGATCGCCACTTGAATCCGGCTCTCTACTATGTGCGTCTGTTCATGAACCTGTTGCTTGCGAGCGTGTTGACGTTCTTCGTGATTCACACGATTTTGTGGCTGATTCGTTCCCGATTCGACCAGGTCAGGAGAAAGTCGGCAAATGGAGGGAAAGATGCCTGAGCTGGAACAAGCACCGGTCGAAGCCGAAGTTCAGAAAGCACCAACGGGCCGCTTCTTTAACCGCTTTACCCGCGAGCAGCGCTATCTCCACGCCGTGTTGTTCTCTACGTTCCTCGGTCTCGCCGGCACCGGACTTCCCCTTCGTTTCAGCGAAAGCATCTGGGCGCGCGGCCTGGCGGGTGCGGTCGGCGGGTTCGGAGCCATCCTCTTCTTTCACAAGCTTTGTGCACTGGTGCTCACCATTGCGTTTCTAATCCATGTGAAAGAGGTTTTCACGCGTGGACTCGTTCGTCGCGAAAAAGGAATTTTCTGGGGCGCCACCTCCATGGTGGCTAACTGGAAAGACGCGAAAGACATGTTCAACCACATGCGCTGGATGATCGGCCTCGGCCCCAAGCCGCAGTTCGAGCGCTATGCCTATTGGGAGAAGTTCGATTACTGGGCCGTGTTCTGGGGAATGATTGTTATCGGCTTTTCCGGATACGCCATGTGGTTCGCTCCGTTCTTTGCGCGTTTCCTTCCCGGCTGGGCACTGAACGCCGCGCTTGTCATCCACAGCGAAGAAGGGCTGCTGGCGATTCTCTTCATCTTCTCGATCCACTTCGTCAACACCCATCTGCGCCCTGACAGCTTCCCCATGGACATGGTGATCTTCACCGGAGTGGAGAGCGAAGAAGAGTTCAAGCACAAGCGACCGCAGGAGTACGCCCGCATGGTCCGCGAAGGCAAACTCGAGCAGCGGCTTGGCACTGCGCCGGCGCCGTGGTTCGTGAATGGGTCGCGCATTGTCGGCTTCACCGCCATTTTCATCGGCTTGACGCTGCTGATTCTGACACTGACTGCGTATTTCCGTTGAGAAAGAGGCAGTGAATCAAGTTACGAAGCATTGTCAACTGATTTGGATCGTGGAGAGCCATACGGATCCTGGACCAGGCATCCCCGACGCACTCGTCTGCGGACTTCAGGCTGCTTGTATCAGGGCATGACTTCAGTCGTGCCGAAAAGGCTGATAAAGGGATCGGGCTTTAGCCCCTGCCATGGCGCGACCAAAGCGTAACTCGGACCCAAAAGAAATCGCACGAGCCGACCGCACCTTCTTCGCAACAACGCGAACCGCCATGGGGCATCGCCTGTTCCAATCGGAACGCAATGCCACTGTCCTTATTGATTTGCTGCGTTATCAGGTTGCCGCAAAGAAATTCAAACTCTACGATTTCGTTATCATGCCCGACCACGTGCACGTGCTTCTGACCGTCCGCGATGAAATGACGATCGAGAAAGCAATGCAACTCATCAAAGGTGGTTTCTCGTATCGACTCAAGAAGGAATTCGGTTATCTCGGGGAGATCTGGCAGAAGGGATTTTCTGAAGTCCGTGTCAACAACCACGAAGATCTTTTGCAGTTCCGAAAATACATCGCGCTGAATCCCGTCAAGGCCGGACTCGTCGATGCGCCTGACAACTACCCCTATTGCTTCACTTATCTTTCAAGACAAAAGCTCGCAGCGGCTAAAGCCCCAAATCATTAGAAGACCGTTTACGGCATGACTGAAGTCATGCCCTGATACAAGCCCGTCGAGCCACAAAACAAGGCTCTCCCGGCGTTTCATTCCCTGGGCTCCCATACTATTTCTGTTCTTCTAGCTGTGTCTCATTTCGCATCACTCTGTGACTACTATCACGGCGCGCAAATCCACAAAAGCGTCTCCTCATTGCGTGAAAGTTTCCAGCAGAATTCTGCTCTGTACGTTTGCGTTCTTTCTGCTGGGCTCGGCCGTCCCCACTCGCGCCCAACAAAAGCTGAAAGATGAAGATTGCCTCAGTTGCCATGGTGACTCAACCCTCACCACCGACGTGAATGGCAAGTCTGTATCGCTTTTCGTGGACGCCAAGAAGCTCAAGCACTCCATCCATGCTTCGATGAAGCTCTCTTGCGTGGATTGCCACAAGGACGTGAAGAGCCTTGCGCACGAGACGCCTCCGCAGAAGGTTCTCTGCGCTGATTGCCATGCTGGCGCGAAGAATGCTTACGCACACAGCACCCACGCCAAGATCGTCGCCGGCGGAAAGATTGCCGCCAATTGCCAGGACTGCCACGGCGGCGCCCACGAGGTGCTCGCCGGCGGCGCGCCCGACTCGCCGATCAATCGCGCTCACATTCCCGAAACCTGCGGCCGGTGCCATGGGCAGAAGTTCCTGATGGAATCCAACGGCGTCAGTACGCAACCCTTCCTGTCGTATCAGGAGAGCGTGCACGGGCGCGCCGTCGAAAACGGATCTGCTAAGGCTGCCGTCTGCACAGACTGCCACGGTACGCACGCGATTCTTTCTGCCAATGATTCCCAGTCGCCGATCTCGAGACTCAATGTGCCGGCCACCTGCGGACAGTGTCACGCCGATATCAAAGACACCTTCAACGCCAGCATCCACGGCCAGGCCATCGCGCGCGGCAACCAACTTTCTCCGGGCTGCACAGATTGCCACGGCATCCATTCCATCAAGTCGCATAAGGATCCAAATTCGCCCGTCTCAGAACAGAATGTTTCGCGCGATACCTGTGCTCGTTGCCATGAGGGCGTCCGTCTTTCCAGCGAATTTGGCGTCCCGGGCAATCGCGTCTCAACCTACATGGACAGCTACCACGGCCTCGCTGCCGAAGGTGGCTCTGTGGTCGCCGCGAACTGCTCCAGTTGTCATGGCGTGCACGACATTCTCCCGTCGAGCGATCCACGTTCGACTGTCAATCGCGCCAACCTCGACGCCACCTGCGGCAAGTGCCACAAGGGAGCGACGCAGAAATTCACGCTGACACCCGTACACCAGGCCGATAGTGTCCACCCCAAAGACTTAGGCTCCGTCATCACGCGCTGGGTGCGGATCATCTACATCATCCTCATCCTTGGCGTCATTGGCGCCATGTTTGTGCACAACTTCATCATCTGGCGCAGCAAGGCCGCCGCGCGCCGCCACATGCAGAATCCCATGATGCAGCGCATGACCACCAACCAGCGCTGGCAACATCTCGTCCTGCTCTCCAGCTTCATCATTCTCGTCATCACCGGATTCGCGTTGAAGTTCCCGAATTCCTGGTTTGCTGAGGTGCTTGGCATGGGCGAACACCTCCGCAGCGTCGTTCATCGTATCGCCGGAGTAGTGCTGATCGCCGCCGGCTTCTATCACGTCTTCTATGTCTCGATCGCGCAAGAGGGGCGTCGTCTCATCTGGGACATCGCACCGCGACCCAAGGACCTGAGAGACGCCTTAGGCGCCATGCTCTATTACCTGGGCCTGAGCAAGACCAAGCCGGAGTTTGGTCGCTTCACCTACGGCGAAAAAGCTGAATACTGGGCGCTCGTATGGGGTACCGGCCTCATGGGAGTGACCGGCGTAATGATGTGGGCCAAGGTCTGGGTAGGCAACCTGCTTGCGCGGTGGTGGGTTGACGTCGCTACTGCCGTGCACTTCTACGAAGCGATCCTGGCAACTCTCGCGATCGTTGTGTGGCATTTCTACCAGGTCTTCGGCGATCCCGATGTCTATCCTATGAACTGGGCGTGGTGGGACGGCAAAATGTCCGTCGAGCACTATCGCGAAGAACATGGTCTTGACACGGAGTCGCTGCGCAACGTCGAGCCACGCGAAGCTCCCGGCAGCGATACGCCGAACGTACCGAGGCACTAACTGCGGCCTTTCACTGTTTCGGCTGCGAGGCGTCGCTATCGTAATAGATCGTCGATTCTGAGACGAACTTGTGGTAGTTTTTGAACTCGATTTCATTGACGTAGAGGCGCGAGTTGTCTCTCATCCGTACTTCAGAATGGCTGGGCAGGGAATAGCTGGCCCCTGCGATCTCTACGGGCTTGTAATCCACCGAAATGGTGGCCATCTTGATAGGGAAGCCGGTCGGTAAATCGAGTTCGGAAGTAATACGCACCACCTGTTGCAACTCTTTGTCGACAAACAGGCGGCCAGTATATCCGGCGAAGATCTTCTGGTCCGTGTCACGGTCCATTACGATAGCGCCGTCCTGGCTGGGCACCTGAAACTTGAAAATGTAAAGTTCGCGCCCGCCCGACTTTGCTGCCTTATCCCACGAAAATGTTGCGTGCGATCGCGGATCGAATAGATTGTGGAGCGAAGTTCCGAATTCGCCGGCACTGATGGCCCCGCCAAATTCCATGTGCTCTCTTCGGCCGGCCTTCTTGCCATTGACAGTGACTACTTCGTAATGCTCGAACTCGTCAAAATAGGTCAACTGCTCCTCGATGACATCGTTCACGCCGCCTTGTCCGCGCGAAGCGACAGGAATGCCTGTTCCACCTAGTGTAGAACTCGCGCCATTAAACGATGTTCCGAAATTCACGTCGGCGGAAACCGTGCGGTGGGTGATCTGCGTGCAGATGAAGTTGGGAAGTTTTTGAGAATACTGAAGCGCCGAACTCCGCACTATCTCCAGAACCCTGGCCTGTTCGTCATTGAGATCGGAAGTCTCCGCAGGAATTCCTTTGAGCGTCCCCACCAAAAGCAGAACCGCCATGATATTCGAGAGCTTCAATCCGTACGCCTTTGGGGCACCCGCCCCGTCATCAGCAGATCATCATAGCGCTTCACCGTTCCCGCATTCTGTGAGACCGGCACCAGGTGGCCAAACATTTTCTGCGCGACCGTACCTTTAGGTTGCATCGAACTATCTTATGTCGGATTCCGGTGTCGAGTTACCCGTAACGTCATCAGAAGAGCCGGCGTGGGCGCCCGATGCTTACGCCTGCTACCAGGGAGTCATTCGAGGACTCCTTCAGGCCAATGTTCCATTCGCAGTCAGCGGCGGTTTTGCCTTTCACCATCACACGGGTATCTGGCGCACGACCAAGGATCTCGATCTTGTGACGCCACCTGATGCCGTGCCTCGCGCCTTCAAGGTTCTGGTGCAGGAGGGATTCGACACCTATATTCAGGATCCGGTCTGGCTTGCCAAGGCCCGTCGCGGCGACTACTTCGTCGACCTCATCACCGGTGTCGGCAACGCCACGCTTACCGTTGAGCAAGAGTGGATCGACCGTGGTCAGGAAGACGAAGTTCTCGGCATTCGGTGCAAGGTCTTGTCTGCCGAAGAGATGATCGCCTCCAAACTTTTCGTCACGCGTCGCGAACGCTTTGACGGTGCTGACATTGCGCACCTGCTCAAGGCCCGGGCTCGCACTCTCGACTGGGGTCGCCTGCGCGAGCTTACCGAACCGCACTGGCAGATGCTCTTTGGGGAGCTTGTTCTTTTTGCCTATATCTATCCGGCACACACAGGCGAGATTCCGCCGTCAGTGTGGCGCGAACTCATCGATCGCTTCCAGAATTCCATTTCCAATCCGCAAGCCGGCCAACCATTCCGCGGAACCCTGATTGATCCCAAAATGTTCGCCATTGATGTGAACGAGTGGGGAGAGCGCGATCTCTATCGCGAACTCTGCGAAAACTATCCGCATCCCTTGAAGGAGATCAACACGACCAGGAGCAAGGAATGAGGCTGGCCGCGGTAGCCGACATTCATCTCGCCGCAGAAAACCATGAACGCGATGTCCGCGAGTTTTCGCCCGTCAATGACCTGGCAGACGTGCTCGTGATTGCGGGCGATTTCACCAACCACGGCATGCCCGAAGAGATGCGCGCCGTGCTTGGGGTGGTCGAGCACATACGCATACCCATCGTCGCTGTGCTCGGCAACCACGACCATGAAAGCGGTCATCAGGACGAGCTTGCCGGAATGCTCCGCCTCGCAGGAGTCCACTTGCTCGATGGCCAATGCTTCGAGGTTGACGGAATCGGTTTCGCAGGCACCAAGGGTTTCTGCGGCGGCTTTGCTCCGTACGAACTCATGCCGTTTGGAGAGCAGGGAATCAAGACTTTCGTCGAAGTTGCCGAGCGCGAAGCTGTCAAGCTTGACTACGGCCTGGCGCAAACACAGGCGCTAAAGAAAGTCGCCATAACCCACTATGCGCCCATCAAGGAAACCATTGTCGGCGAACCCGAGCCAATCTTCCCGTTTCTCGGAAGCTCGCGACTGGAGCGTGCGCTGGAGACCCACAGGCCAGTTCTCGCGTTGCACGGCCACGCTCACAAGGGCACGTTTTCGGCTGAGACGAAATCGGGCATACGAGTCTGCAACGTCGCGTTGCCCATTTTGCGCAAACTTGGTGAGGAGCACCCCTTCGCGCTGTTCAGCCTGTGAAGAGATTTTCTTTTAGATGATGGGTAGGCCGTTCATTCACGATGGGACGTCCGGTTGAGTCAGGGCAACACGATGGCGGCGTAGCGTGCCAGCCATGTGTAAGTGAAGAGTTTCGAGTTCCGGCGTTATCTCGAGCCGCTAATCGCATGAGAAAACTGCGCGCACTTCGAGATAGGGTCTATGGAATGCGTCTGGCAAGCGCTGATATCGCGAGTTGCCGATCGTACTCCAGGCTGTGCGATCCAGCGCTATGCTCCCGGAAGGGGTTTCAAGGAATATGCCGCCATTCATCAGATAACCGTTAGGCAGGATTTTGAATCGAAGTGTCGTTGCTCCTGTTGGGCAAGGTGTTCCGCTAGAATTCGGCCCGTACAATCCCTTCCACTCCGTCTCGAGGGTCTTGTTCAGTGTGACCAGGTAGGGCCCAAAATCAACCCCCCTGCATATCAGAAAGACTGACGACACGTATCAGGGGAAGTCCAGATCTCCTGGCAGCATTCGCCTCGTTTTCTACGATCTTGCCATGCTGAGGAATTCCGGGGTCGAAAGCGAGGAGCGACTCTACGCCCTTTTCTACGCGAACGGTTGTCTTCCCCTCCACGGATCCGAATCGCACGGATACGACTGCCGTCCCGTTATTTAACTCGTGCGGTGTGCCATCAGAGTCAAAGCGGATGATGTTCGGCGGGGTGACCGTGACCTTGACGTGCTCGAGTTCATGAACGATGACGTCATTCGACAGTTGCCGATACTTGAGACCGACAACCAGGTGTTTATGCCCCGAAGGAAAGTCAAAGTAATAACGTTTATCCGTTCGAGGTCCTTCTCCGTTGGTTCCACCCGTAAATAAAAGAAGCGTTCATCGAAGCCGCCATCCTCGAATCGAGCGAAGATCCGCACCGTCTCTTCGCCCAGTTCCACGGGTATCAATTCGAAGATTGTCGAATCGCCCGGCCCATCAAGAAGATGTCCGTCTTGCAACTCCGAATTCGTTAGAACGGGCCTTTTGCTGGGAACAACATCGTTGAATGCGATCGACGGGTTGCTACCTGCTCGCTTCTGCTCAAAGCCAAATTGACGAATCTTATCTCCGCTGATCGTTACCGGGATCCGGATGGGGTGGGCTACTTCGACAGGATGAGAAAGGGGATTGATCGAAAGGCGGGAGACGAAAAACTCAGAACTGCTGACCTCGCTCCGGAGCCCGTCGGGATTAGCGGTCCAGACGGTGTCGAGGGGAGCTGCAGGCCGCGGCGAACGCAGTTGATCGCATCGCGAGTTATCGCCCGCCCACATGTCTGAACGAACCTGGATGCATGTTTCGCGATTGATTTGCCCAAACGAAATTCCGAGCAGCGCATCGCCGATACGGAGCGGTTTAATTCCGCCGTCCTGGCTGACTTGGATAACAGGTTTTTCCTTCGACTGTTTTACAGAAAACTGCAAATAATCCGCCGTAATCTCCACGGGCTTCTTTGTGTTCAGATAATAGGCTGCGGGATAGAGGTGCTCCCAATATGCCGAGTCCTGGTTCCATCGATCGTCTTTGAGACCGAGGGAAAGAACATCCGTATCCCTGTCAGGAGAACCGACCGCGTGAAGGATCAATGCTGCGGGAGAGCGACCAGATGGAATAACCTGCATGTCCGCTTTTGCCATCGAGAAGCCGCCGTCTGAGAAAAAAGCCATGATGACGAATTGAGCCCTCCCAAGCCGTGTCGGGGTGTATACGACGTAGGAACTCCCGTCGGGATGACGACTCACCACAGAGAACTCATTCAGGTCAACAGTGATACAGCTGATTGGCGGCCCCTCGAGAGCAAGCGGAATCTCATTTGGTTCACCCGCCTTCAGGGGGCCGGTTGGAAACAATTTGAGGCGCGCGTCGGCTTCAAATCCCATTACCTTCTGAGATGAGTCGAATTTGCATCCGGAAGGTGTATCGCTGTCGGAGCTTTGGGTTACGGCATATGGAGCGAACACAGACAGAACCCCGGCAACCCCAGCAATGTTGGCTCGCAATACATGGCGAGACCAGTGTTGGGTGTCTGCTGCTGAATCAGCTCCGCCCGGCGCCAGATCTGCAGTTGGCGTCGGCGTCGTCAGCATCAACGCAGCGAATCGCCATGCCAACGACGCCACCAGGGCCAAGGCGAATGCAGCCAAAGCACTCAACACACAGACATCCTCCGATCAGTCCCGCCATTCTAACCCGGCCACAATGATCTGAGGGAGTTACCACTGTGCGAAGAACTCGGCAAAAAGTGCTGTGCTTGCGGCGGCTCAATTAATCGCGGCATGGGCAGCAACAACAGCGGATGTGGCATGCAAGCAGGCCAAGCCTGCACAAGAGACGCGAGCGCCGCTCACACACGCCAGCCGTCAGGGCGCCAGTTCTTGATGCGCTCCTTGATCTGCTTACGAGTCAGATTGTGTTCGAGCGCCTGCTTGGCCAGCTCCACCACCTCGTCATCGGCGGCAAAACGCAGCGCAATCAGTTGGCTCTCGCTCAGGCGATAAATCTGCGCGTGCCACGCCGGCGGAGCGAGCGCCTGCAGCCGCAAGCGTTCCTCGAGGCGGATGACACGGTCCTGCACTTTCAGCGGATATGAGCGCAGCTTGAGGATGGGGACAATGGCTGCGAGCGAGAGAGCGAGGTACCACCATGCGGAGATTGTTTGCTGTCGATGGAGGTGAATCCCGGCATACACCAGGTTGGCCAGGTAAACCACTAAGATGAAAAAGTGATACAGGGGATCGAATCGCGCGTGATTGCTGAGGCTCTGCGTCTTACTCATGCGTGGCAGCGGCTTCCTTCAGGACGGAATTGGCTATCGCGGCGGAGGGAAGCACCGCTTTACCGCTCGCTGTAGCGGCGCTGTGGACCTGAACACTGGCGCTCACTGGATTCTCAGCGGGTGCTGCAGGTAATGTCAACGCGATCAACTCTTCCGGAGACAGTTTTTGCGTATCCTTCGGGATCAGCCGATAGTGGCTGCGCAAAATATAATCCGCCAACAGGCAGCCGGCCAGATAGGGGTTCACAATCGTAATCGGTATTGCGTATCCCGTCGTAATCAGGGATTCCGAAATACTCTTGTTCGCATGGCTGGAGCGGCGATTTCCGGGAATCTGGGGTATTTCAAAGATCTGCAGTTGCAACTCAGGATGCTTTTTCGCGAACGTCTCAAGCTTGTGCGCAATCTGCTTTGGCGTGGTCATTCCCGCGTCGGGAAAGACACCGCGGCGAAAGGTCCGAGGAAAATACTGATTCAACACCCAGCGTGAGAAATCCGAGCAGTTGTTAAAGAGCAACTGGAAATGCGACACATTCTTTTTGTCGTTCAGAATCTCAATCAGTGAGTCATCCTGGGCTTCTGTAGTTTCAAATCGAAACGCATAAACCCGACGTTCGTAAGCTGCGCCAATAAGCTGCGACCAGCCGCCGCGCCAGAAACTGCCCTTCGATACGTGCTCTCCCAGACCTGTCAGGTGCGCTTCATAATATTCGTTGCGCAGCCTGGTAACGGTAGCGCGGTCCACACGCGTCGGCACTACCGCACCGTCTTCCACGGAATAGAGGTAGGGAATCAGCGGAATTGCCAACCAGTCGTAATGATCGATATTGCCGTAACGGGAGATGACCGCGCCCATCTCGCCGGGTTCGCAGCGGCGCAGCTGTGTTGGAGTTTCTGCGCAGATATGCGCGAAGTAGATTGCAGTGTGTCCGGTCGGATTGACGGTCCCGAAAAAGCCGTACGGCTCCTCCATCAACAATGCAGCCTGTGCGTGGCAGCATGAAGCAGAGAAAAAAGCACACAACAAGGCCCCAAGGAGAAATGCAAGGGGGCGTGGGGTGCGCAGTAAGAGCATCATGACTCCCGGCAGAGTTAGACCTTCCCTTAAGTATGGAGCACATCTTAAAAAAAAGAAGCTGCTACTTATAACAGTGTCTCAAAATTGTCTTTGGTGCTGCAAACCTATGTGAGACCGGAGGTTAGACCAAACTCAAACGCCGGAATGGCCCATTTCTAATCAACATTGACCCTGAATCTGCCGGAACGTCGCGGATGGCAATGTGATCTGAACGAAGCCTCTGAACGCTGGCGGAGCGGGGCCTGCTCTGATAACGTTCTCTTTCCGAAAAAAGTGGATGCAAGCAAGCTCCGGATTTCGGTCAAATCTCACAAGATGAGGCTCATGTGCGCATTTCGTTTATCTCAGTTATGCTTTTATTTTCGTCTGTATCTGCCTCAGCACAAGTGACTTTGCCCAAGGTTCTTTCGAGTCACATGGTCATCCAGCGCGATCTGCCCGTGCATGTTTGGGGAAATGCTACGCCGGGGGAGCCCGTTGCCGTTTCGTTCCGAGGCGAATCGCGTGGAACAGAGGCCGATGCGCTGGGCCACTGGAGTGTCTACCTGAAACCCGGCTCGGCCGGCGGTCCGTTTCAACTCACCGTCAAGGGTGTTCCCGCCAGCGCCCCAGAGCAGCCGATTACGCTCGACGACATCATGGTCGGGGATGTGTGGGTCGCATCCGGCCAATCCAATATGGAGTTTCCTCTGAGCCGCGCGAGCACCGCTGCGCAGGATCTGCCCACCGCGGCAAATCCGCAGATTCGTCTACTCATGATCCGCAAGCGCAGCTCAGATTACGCTATGCCCGACGCCGACACCGACGGCTGGACCCCGTCGACGCCGGAAACAGCGAAGGAGTTCTCGGCAGTCGCGTGGTACTTTGCCCGGGATATCTCAGCGCGTGAGCATGTAGCCGTTGGAGTGATAGACGCGACCTGGGGCGGAACTGTTGGCGAAGCGTGGGTTCGTCTCACGGCTCTCGGCGAAGATGCGTCTCTTGCGCCGATCTTTGTGGCTCGCGGAAAAATGGCCGACACCGCTGCCGATGGAGTGGCAGAACAAAAAGATCAGCAGCGTCAGATTGATGAAGCCAAAGCCGCCGGCAAGCCCATCCCGCAGTTTCCATGGCATCCGCCGCTCAATAGCTGGGGGCCGGGTCTGCTGTGGAATGGCATGATCGCGCCGCTTACGCCGCTGCCGATTCGCGGCGTTCTCTGGTACCAGGGTGAGAGCAACAGCGCGCTCGCGCGTGTTCACTCTTACGACCGCGTGATGCGCACGCTCATCGAAGACTGGCGCAGGCAGTGGGGAGTCGGTGATTTTCCGTTTCTATACGTGCAGATTTCCAATTTCATCTCGACGCCCATGGAAGACTGGGCTGAGTTGCGCGAGCAGCAGGTGCGCACCCTGGCGATGCGCAACACCGCGATGGCGGTGACCATCGACATTGGCAATCCAACTGATGTTCACCCGACCGACAAGCTCGATGTGGGTCTGCGCATGGCCCGTGCAGCCCGCGCTCTCACCTACGGAGAATCCGTTGAATATTCCGGGCCAATGTTTCGACAGGCCACACCTGAGGGAGGATCGATTCGGGTATATCTCGATCATGCTCAGGGCCTGATGATGAAGGGAAGTGCGGTGACGGGTTTTGAAGTCGCTGGAAAAGACGGCAAGTATGCACCAGCCACGGCGACGATCGAGGGCACGACTGTTCTTGCGTCAAGCTCCGACGTTCCCAATCCCGTTCGTGTGCGCTATGGATGGGCCAATAGCCCGCAGTGCAATCTCTTCAACGGAGATGGCCTTCCCGCCTCGCCGTTCACTTCAGAGAAGTAGCGTCTTCATCTAGCAAGACGTAAAGAGGGGCAGGCGTTGTGCGCCTGCCCCTCTTTGTTGTTGCGAGTTGTCGAGGTTAGAACGTGAAACGTGCTCCGAACTCGCCCCAGGTTGACCGCGGAATCGTGGTCGCACTCGGCGCGATGAAGCCAACCGGGTGGTTGAACGTCGTAGGAGCACCGATGCTGTTTCCGAAGTTGTTCCCGTAGTTAGCGCGGTTGGTCAGATTGAACGCCTGCGCCACGAGTTGGATATTCATCCGCTCCTTGATCTTGATATTCTTTGCCAGCCGCATATCGAGCTGGAAGAACTGATCGCCGCGAAGTGGATCGTACTTGGCAATGGTGCAGTCTGCCGATGCGCCGTTGATACCGTAGAAGCAGTTTTGCGCTGCAATGTTATTGCCCGCGAAGGCAAACCAGTCAGTCGGGTCGGACTTCGGTACCACCACACCCACTCCGGTTCCGCCGCCTGTGTTCAGCGTGTTGCTGGAGTTGGTAAGGTCAAACGGTCTTGCCGTGCCGTACTGCATGATCGGCGCAATATCAAAGCCCTTGGGCAGATTCACAACGCCCGCGACCGTGATGTGGTTGCGTTCGTCATTTGGCGAAGGACCCCACTCCCAGCTTGCAAAGGGATTAGTGGAGAGCTTCGGGTAGTCACGGAAGGAACCGCCGCCGGAGCCGTATCCATACGCCCAGGCCAAGGTGTAGTTCGCCTGCAGTTGGAACCGGTTCGTCATCCGTTGCTGGAAGCTGAAGTTGATGCCGTCGTAGTGTTCGCGGCCGATCGACTCCTCATTGCGCACGCTGGCCAGCTCCGGAATTGACGGATTGGCAGCAAACGCGGGATCAAGCGGACGGGTGAGAACACCATTGATGGGAATCTTCTGATCGATGTTCATGGTCTTGTTTGTGTGAAGCCCGAGAACATGGGTGTATTCCACCTGCAAGGCCCTTTGTGGGTTGGGCGACCAGGTGTAGCCCAGGTTGAACTCCTCCGTCACTGGATTGCGGTAGTCGGGATCGATCAGGCGCCCCACGCTGCCGGAAGCGAGTTCGGTCGATGGCGGCGGGATCGTCGGCATCGGATCAACACCATAGCGCCACTGGCCAAGTGTCTTTCCGGTACCCGGAACACTGTCTCCCGGTGCGGAAAGGCTGAGGACCGTCTGAAACACGGTCGCATTCGACATCTGCTCCATGAACAACGGAATGTTCTGGAACACGTTGCCGTAGTAGAGACCGTAACCGCCGCGCAATACCTGAGTGCCTTTGCCGGTCAGGTCGTACGCAAAGCCGACGCGCGGGCTGAAGTCCAGGTCGTCGTCCTGCGCAATGGTGTCGACATACGGGTTGGAGATCGGGCTGTTGAGTTCCTTGAGCTCGAGATACGTACGGCTGTCAGGAATGTCAGAACCGCCGATCATGTTGAAGTCCTTGTCATACCGCAGGCCGAGGTTCAGGGTCAGGCGCGGGGTCACTTTCCAATCATCCTGGAAGTAAGCGCCAAACTGCTTGGTGGCTACGATAAAGCTCGGATCGCCGTTGGCCTGCGCCATTGAGACGACAGCGCCGGGTGTCGCGAAGCTGTTGGGATATTTGCCGCCCTTGTTGGCGATGATATCGGTTGGGTTTGCGCCGAAATCGATCTCCAGCGTCGAGCTGAACTCGAAGAAGCCGCCCTCCACTGGATTCCAGATGTAGTCGACACCGCCCTTGAACGTGTGCTTGCCCCATGACTTCGAGAAGTCGTCCTTGAACTGCCATTTTCTCTGGAACGACTGCTGAGGAACGTTGGTGTTGGTTCCGAACGAGGCGTCAGGGAACGTAACCAGCGGCGCGCTGATGTTGCTGGCGATGAGATTGTTCCAGTATTGGAAGCCGGCGGTGAAATTGTTGACGGTCGTGTCGTTGATCACCGAGTTCAACGCAAAACTCGCTAGTTGAAGGTGATTCACCGTGAAGTTGCCGTTAGTCAGGTCGCCCGTTCCGTCAGACTGATCGTTGTCGCTGTTGTTTGACTGCGATGAGTAGCTGATGGACGCGTTTTCTTTGCTGCTGAAGTTGTAGTTAAGGCGGCCGTTATAGCGCCATTCATAGAAGGGCCTTGGAATCGATGCGGCCGGCTCTGCCGCAAGACCGGCAGCCTGTGCGGCGACGAGTTGAACATATGACGAGGGCTGTTCAATCAAACCTTGCTGCTCGCGCTCGCGCTCGATTGCAAAAAAGACGAAAGCCTGGTCCTTCTTGATCGGTCCGCCGATGGATCCGCCAAACTGCTGACGCGTATAGTCCGGGTGGACCGAAACCTGGCCGCCTGTACCGGTGGCCTGCTTCTCATCGGTGTCCAGCGCGGTGTCGCGGAAATAACCGAACGCTGACCCGTGAAACTGATTGGTGCCGGACTTGGTGATCATGTTGATGGCTGCGCCTTCTGAGCGGCCGTTCTCAGCCGAGAAGCGCTGCGTGCTGATGTGGTATTCGTCCACGGCTTCCAGAGGAAGCTGCATCACCGGTCCGCCGACTGTGTTGTCTTTGTTGTCGACGCCGTTCACGGTGACGTTCACGTTACGTCCGCCATCGCCGTTCACCGAGAGAATCGCATAACGATTCTTCGTGGGATCATAAGAATCCGTCTGCTTCACGCCAGGGGCAAGATATGCCAGGTTCGCCACGTCGCGACCGACCATCGGCAAATTCTGCACTTCGGTCGGCGTGATCTCTGCGCTCACGCTGGTTTTTTGCACGTCCACCAGCGGATTGGAACCAGCCACCTCAATCGTCTGCGATGTCGAGCCGGGAGTCAGAGCCAAGTTCGCGGTTGCAGTTTGTCCGACCAACAACTCGATGGTCTGCACTGCGGTTGCGAAGCCCTTGCTCTTGACCGTGAGTTTATAGGTTCCAGAAGGCAAGAGATCGAACCGATAGCTGCCGCTGTTGTTCGTCAACATGGTTCTGGTAATACCGGTGGTCGTGCTTGCGAGGGTGACTTCTGCTCCGTTTACCACCGCTTGCGAGGTGTCCGAAATCGTGCCCAGGACAGTTCCGCTCGCCGTGGCCTGCCCCATCATTGCTCTTGGAGCAAGGAGCAAGATGAGAAACGAGTAGATTGCTGCTCGAGTAAGCATCTTCATTTGTTTTTCTGATCCTTTTTTGTGTGGAAGAGACTTTCGCCAGTACCGGAAATTTTCAATGTGTTTCAGAGAGCGCATGCAACGCTGGCTAGGTCAGGGAAGGCACCACGACGTTAATCCCGTGGCGCAGGTTTGGGGGATCTGACCTGACAGTTGCAATTCGACGGCCAAAAGAATCAGACCAGGCATATCTACATAAACTCTTTGTTAGAGACACTTTAAAGGATGGCGAATCCGAGAGATTTCAGGACTGTTCCATTTGTACGGATATCCGAGGCCGGTTCTCCGTAAACTCATATATAGAGGCTTTGTGTTTCTCAAAATCCTCGACCAAGGATCTAGAGCCGCAGGTCTGACATCTTTCAAGACAGGCGCCGAAGCAGAGTTTATGGCAGGAGGCCAAACGCAAACAGGCCCGGCAAGCTGCCGGGCCGGTTCGCACTTTCAAAAACGGACAGAAACGCGCTACCCCACAATTGGAGGCGCCTGGATCAGCGAGAACATTCCGCCGAAGACCTGCTTCAGCTCGCCGATCGTCATGGCTCCCTTGCGGCCGGGCGCGCATTGCAACTCGCCCACCGTCGCGTCCTCTTCAAACTGCAGAACGTCGCCGTAGAAGTTGACGCTGGCGTTATTCTGCCGGGTCCCGGTAATGATGATCTTGCGGCCGGGAACCAGGCGTCTGACGACGGGGCTTTCCACAGCCGAAAGCCGGCAGCTTGGAGCTTTCTTGTCGATCTGCTCCCACGTTGTCACCGCGCCGCCCTGGAAATAAATGGTTCCCTGGTTGGCGGGCAAAACGATGTCGACATTCACCGCGACAGTCGATCCGGCGCCAATCGTGGCAATCGGAGCGCTATCCGGCAGGTCCGCGCTCTGGCCTCCCAATTGCAGCGAGGAACCAAAGACAAGAGCGGCAAGAACAGCCAGTACAGACTGGTGGCGAAGAGAACGCATCACCGTGAACCCCTTTCGGCCATAAGCATCGATTTGGGGTGAATTTTAGCACTCCCATTCATTGGGCAAAACAAAAATCCACCTTGTTCGCCGCTTATCCACGTTACCAACTGGTCGCCCCTTCCAGACTTGACGTGATAACTCCAAGTATCGAAGCTGCGTGAAACCAAGGTCGAGAAGGGAAGCGCCGCTTGCTGCCGCAACGGTTCTGCTGTCAAGCTCTGATAACTGATCCCTAATCCTGCTTCTCCCGCTCCCGGTCTTTAGTACACTCTTCCCAAGCCTATGCGGACTCGTGCTCTTCTTGCCTCCCTGGTGGTCGCAGTTCCGGCCATGTTGTGCGCACAAACTTCAACGAAGACTTCCCCGAAGATGACAACAAAACTTACTCCCGAACAAGTCGAACGCTCCGCCATCGTGATCGATACGCATGCTGACACTCCGCAGCGTTTTGTCGACGAGAACTACGACCTCGGCGATCCGCTCAACGGCGGCAATTGGAATCTTGAATCCGCGCAGAAGGGAAATCTCGGCGCAGAATTCTTTTCCATATGGGTCGATCCCGGACCGAACAAAGGCCAGTTCGCGCGCCGCACGCTCATTCTCATTGACGCCGTAAAGCAACAAGTCGCGAAACACTCCGACAAGATGATGTTCGTGACCTCGCCTGAGGGCATCGAACTCGCCCACCGCGAGCACAAGATTGCCGCGCTCATGGGAATCGAGGGCGGTCACTCGATCGAAGATTCGCTCGCGTTGCTGCGTCAGTACTATGCGCTGGGCGTGCGTTACATGACGTTGACGTGGTCAAACTCCACCAGCTGGGCCGACTCGTCAGGCGACATCAACGACACTTCGATCCCGCATACCAAAGAAGGCCTGAACGAGTTCGGCAAAGACGTTGTCTACGAGATGAACCGTCTCGGCATGATGGTCGACATCTCTCACGTCTCCGACCGCACCTTCTATCGCACCCTGATCATCACGCGAGCTCCCGTCATTGCGTCGCACTCCGCGGCACGCGCGATATGCGATGCTCCGCGCAACATGACCGACGATATGCTCCGCGCTGTGGCGAACTCCGGCGGTCCCGGATCAAAGGGCGGTGTTGTGCAGGTAAATTTCTACTCGGCGTTCATTTCTCAGCAGTATCGCGATGCGCAGAAAGCGCAGCAGCCTGAAGTCCAGAAGGCTGTGCAGGCGCTCAAAGAAAAGTACAAAGCGGAAGGCAAGGACGCTCCGGCGGATGAGATTGAGAAGTTGCAGCGCCAGTATGCCGACCGCATTCCGCGTCCGCCGCTCTCCGCTCTCGTAGATCACATCGACCACATCGCCAAGGTTGCCGGGGTCGATCACGTTGGCCTTGGCTCCGATTTTGATGGAGTGACGGGCCAGCTTCCCGAAGGCATCGACTCCCCCGCAGACATTCCCAAGATCACCGCGGCGCTGATGGAGCGCGGCTACTCCGCTGAAGACTGCCGGAAGATTCTTGGCGGCAACCTCCTTCGTGTGTTTCGCGAAGTTGAGCAGGTGAGCAAGCAATTGCAGGCGGAGAATCGTCCGCGCATCACGGATAAGCAGCCGTTCGACAAACCGCAGAAGTAGGAGATGGGTGGCCCTCGATACTGCTGAGAAATGAAAGCGAGGGGCTTCGCTTCTCAGCAGGATGAAATCCTCCCGTCATGCTCTCACCCTGGATATTTCCATCATGCGCACACGCCTAGCTCTTGGTCTTACACTTCTCGTTTGCCTCACCGCGCCCTCAGCAATCCAGCCCAGTCCTTCTCCGTCACGTTCCCCAAAGAACTGAGCGCGCAGCCCCTCGACGGGCGCCTGCTTCTTCTGCTTTCTACCGATCCGAGCGATGAGCCGCGCAATCAAATTGACGACACGCCGCGCTCGCAGATGGTCTTCGGCCTCAACGTTGATGGCTGGCAGCCCGCACAGCCTGCAGTCGTCGACGCCGCAGCATGCGGCTATCCCATACGCAACCTCAAAGACGTGCCTCCCGGTGAATACACTGTCCAAGTCGTGCTCAACAAGTACGAGACTTTTCATCGCAGCGATGGGAAGACCATCAAGCTCCATCCCGACATGGGCGAGGGCCAGCACTGGAATATTTCGCCCGGCAACCTTTATTCCAAGCCGCAGAAGATCGTTATCGGCGCTAACTCCGTACCTGTCTCCATTGCGCTTACTGAAGTCATTCCCCCCATCAAGCCGCCGGCCGACACTAAGTACATCCGCCACATCCGCATTCAAAGTGATGTCTTGACGAAGTTCTGGGGCCGGCCCATGTTCCTCAGCGCTGTCGTTCTCGTGCCCGAGGGCTTCGACGAACACACCAACGCGCATTTCCCGCTGATTATCTTCCACGATCACTTCGTTGACGACTTCGACGGTTTTCGCACCACGCCGCCCGATCCTAACCTCAAGCCTGATTACAGCGAGCGTTTTCACCTCGCCGGCTATAACCGCATTCAGCAGGAGGAGGCCTACAAGTTCTATCAGCAGTGGACAGCTCCCAACTTCCCGCGTGTGCTGATCGTGAAGATTCAACACGCCAATCCGTATTACGACGATTCGTACGCGGTGAACTCGGCGAACGTCGGCCCTTATGGAGACGCCATCGAGAACGAGCTGATTCCGGCAATTGAAAAGCAGTTCCGCGGGCTTGGCCAGGGATGGGCGCGCTTTGTTTACGGCGGTTCAACCGGCGGATGGGAGTCGCTTGCCGTGCAGGTCTTTTATCCCGACCACTACAACGGCGCGTTTGCCGCCTGCCCTGATCCCGTCGACTTTCACGGTTACATGACGATCGATATTTACGATGACAAAAATGCGTTCTTTATCCAGGGCGCGCACAAGCGCGTTCCTCAGCCCGCCATGCGCGACTACCTGGGCCACACGCTGATCACGACGCAGGAGAATAACCAGTACGAACTTGCGCTCGGCGATCACGGCCGCAGCGGTGAGCAGTTTGACATCTGGCAGGCTGTCTATGGTCCCGTAGGCGACGACGGATATCCGAAGCAGATCTTCGACAAGCAAACCGGGGACATCGACCATAGCGTGGCCGACTACTGGCGTAAGCACTACGACCTTGAAGCAATTCTCGAGCGTGACTGGCCGACACTGGGGCCAAAACTTGAGGGCAAGATCCACATCTATGTCGGATCAGACGACACGTATTTCCTCAACGATGCTGTCTATCGCATGGAAGATTTTCTCAAGTCGACAAAGGATCCGGCTTACGGTGGGGAGGTGACCTATGGCCCGCGCGCCGAGCACTGCTGGAACGGCGATCCTACGCTTCCGAATGCGTATTCGCGCCTGCACTACAACACGCAGTACCTACCCAAGATTCTTGAGCGGATCAAGAAAACAGCGCCTCCAGGAGCCGACCTGACCAGCTGGCGCTACTAGCAAAAGAGCTCGCGATCAAGTTGGGGTTTGCGATGACGCTCCGGGGGGCCGCCCCTGGAGCGTTGCTCTACTTCGCGGCCGAACTGCTGCCAGTGCCGTCGTGGATGCTGCCCGCATTCGGGGCCGAACTGGTCGGATTCTTCTGCTCAGAGTTGGCGGTTGTCCCTTTTTGCTTTTGAGCGTTCTTGTTGGTCTGCTTCTTGTGGGATGCGGTGACGTGCGCGGAACCTGACGGTTTGGCTGGCTGCGCCGGCGTTGTGTCCTGCATAACGAAAGGCTCACGGCGTTCCGTCGAGTGAGAAGGGACTGCGGCGAGAAAGAGAACCAAGGCAACGATGGCAGTGCAGTAAAAGAAGACCCGTGATTTCATGTACGACTCTCCGGATGACAGAAACCTGGTTTGGAAACCAGGAGCCGAACCGTTCATGCGGCTCGTGCTATTTAGTGTTAGTACACCCGACGCAAGGGGCACCGTAAATACAACCTGAGGGGATGCTTCTACCACCAACGTGCAAGGAAACCATCGATTGATTGGGATGTCCTGCCGGATGCTGTCCTAGGGCGTTAGGCAATGGCAATTGTGGCAACAAGGAGCAGAATGGCGGCGCCGTGGAAGATGAGACGTGCTCTCATGGTGACCTCTCTTTCAACCTGCTTCATTCCAGCCCGTGGCGAGGGAACGCCACGTTCGCGGCTTTCGTCGAGGGGTCCGCGGCGGCCGGTTACGACCGCACCAGTACACGCCGGGCGCGATGCGACCGTAAATACAACTTCAATGTCGCCGGATACAACGAATGTACTTGGGGCTGAATCGGCGCCTAAAGCGCGACCGAAGTCCCGCCCCAACTCTCCGGCTCCACATCCGCGATGGTCTCGGTAAAGTCCCATAGGTGGCCGTAAAAGTCTCGCGCGTTGTATTGGCGCTCGCCGTACGAATGATCTGTAGGCTCGGTGAGAATGACGGCGCCGTGCTGCCGTGCGCGTTCGCAATGGGCAAGCGCATCTTCGATGCGCACCTGTGTGATGTGCGAACGCTCGGGCACAACGTTGCCCTCGGCAATTGTGAAGCATCCTTCGCCGGCGCGCATTTGGATCCGGTGGTTCGCGATTCGCAATCGTACGGTAAATCCAAACGCTGCCGAAAGCCATTCAGCGGCGACAGATGGGTCCGGATAGATGAGAACGGGAATCACAGTGCAAGGCGGGACGGAGCGGTTAGTGCGCATGACGACAATTTAACAGGTAGGGAAGCAGCTTCTCCTTGACGCAGGCGTGGCACCGCGGGATACAATCGCGAACACTTCCGGGCTCGGGAACGGATTTCCAGTCAAGCGCAGGAGGTCATCCGATGGTTGGATTTAGTAAAGCTTCATTGATCGTGGCAAGCATGCTTGCAGCTGTCTGCAGTGCGCCGTTGGCACGCGCAGCAACTGCACCCGCTGACCCATGCTCTCTGCTGTCGGCAGCGCAGGTTAGCAGCGCCATGGGCACGACCTACGCCGCACCTCAGCAGAGCGTGGCCCCTCGGCCTTTCGCAAATACTGTCCAGGGGACTGACTGTACCTATTCTGGCGCTGGTGGAAGCCTCTTGTTCAGGATTTACTTTGATCCCTCGCCCGAGGCCGCGACGGAGCTGTTCGCTAAGCTCAAGATGTTTTACAGTCCACCGACGGCGGTGCCGGGTCTTGGCGACGAAGCATATTTCGATCCACGGCACGGCATTCACGTCCGCAAGGGCAACGTACGTTTCTTCCTGAGTGCAGGGAAAGACGAAAAGCCGCTGACGAATCTGGCGACGCAGGTGGCGGGACAGCTTTAATTCTGAAAGGCGTGCAATGCTCCACCGACGGCTTAGCGGCTTGCGATGAGTTGCTTATCCAGCAGGGCTAGAACCTTGTAGGTTTCAGATACGTTCTTGCCTTCGTTGCCAACGGTCCACTTCAGCTTCGCGGTCTTGCCGCTAATTTCCGCCTGAACGTGCTCGCTCATGGGCATGCCACAGCTGCGGCGATTCACGTAATTTCCCTTGGCCGAATACTTGTTCACGCAGTTAACCACGGCGATGCGTCCGTCGGGCAAAAGCAGCGACAATGTGGTGCCGACAACGTTGTAGGTGACCTCACCCTGCGCAGAGAGCAGTTCGTTGTGAGTCGGGGAGCATTCCGCGGGATCTGGATCCAGGGCGCAAGTCGAATTATGTTCTACAGCCGGACTGGTGTAGCCGGGAATGACGGCGAAGTAGTTGACGTCGCTATCTTGCCGGTAGAGCACGGTTGCTTCCAGCTTCTGGGCGGTGGCAGCAGGGGCACAGGACGCCAGAGTCAGAAGCACCATCCCCCAACCCGTCCAATTGGGCTTGCGCATTTCAGGACCTCGATCCAAACTTGATCTTCAAAGTCTACGGGGACTTCAGATCGAATGCGGGATTGAGAAGGGGAGGGGTCTCTCCGAGGTAACGTGACAGAAGGGCTTCGCCACCGGAGCGAAAGAGAACGGTTGGCACGCCGCGAGGACGCATCGCCGAACCCTGATCTCGGCGGACAATAACTATATTGAGAATGTCTTATTTAGAACCACCGGCCCGGGAAGCATTGGCGGCCAATGAGCAGCCAAGACGGGGCAATTTCCGCGGCGCGCGCAACGTCTGCTGGGCAGCAGAATGCTTCTAGACCGGCAGCTTAGAACGAAACGCTGACTGCGATCCCGTGAGGGCCGGGATTGTTGCGGTTGAACAGGTAGTACCCGTCATCCTTAAAAGCCACGTATACGTCATCGTTCTCATACCATCTTCCGCTCCAGTTCTCTGGGAATGGATCCAGCATCGTGAACCAGTAGCCGCCATATTGAAAACGCGGATTTCCGCCTTCATACACGAAAGGAAGGCTGTAAATCCGGAAAGCGTGTCCATCGCCGTAATGATCCTGGAAATAGTCCTCGGGAAGCCGGTAGCCGTTATAGCCGCCACGTTGCTCCCAACTGCGGCGCTCGTATTGCCAGTGGTTCGCGCGCCGCTCCTGCCAGGCACGTACCTGCGTCCTTTGCTGGTCACGCTCCTGTTCCTGTGAGCGCTCCATCTGCTTTTGTTGTCCGCTGTGCTGGCCGTTATTGCCCGGTTTTTGCTGGCGCGAGCTCTGCTGCCCATGCTGGTTGGCCTGTGGCTGCGGCTGGTTGCCGGGGCTGGCATGTTTGTCCTTATTCTGCGGCTTGTCCTTGTTCTTGTCCTGGCCGCCCTGGCCGTATGCAAAAACGCAGGCCCCGAGAGTGAGAGATAGGATTGAGACGGAGGCGACGATACGAAATCGTGTCATGCGTGTTCCCTCTGACAGCGTTGGCCGATGGTGCTCCTTATGCTACGCGAATTCCAGCTTCTACGGTTCTTTCTCTCGCTTCAATACAATCCAAAGTTCCAGAGCTTCCTGGGACCAAGGATGTATGCCGTTGATTGGATTCGACCGGGGCCGGAGCAACCGAGCTGCGGTCTGGACGATAACGCCGCAAGTCGAATTAGATCCAAGAAGCACGAAAGCCCCTCGGTTCCGAGAGGCTTCCATGTGAGTGAGAGAAGGGCGTACAACGAGCCGCCTTTCTTTGCAATCGCGGATTCGTTCAGAACGAGATACTGAGTGCGATCCCCGGACGATTGGGATACCTGCGGTTGTAGAGGTAGTATCCGTCACCCTGGTAATCCACATACACGTCGTCGGTCTGATACCAGTCGTTGCCCCAATAGTCGGGATACGGATCCATCACCGTGAACCAGTAGCCGCCGTACTGGAAGCGTGGATAGCCGCCCTGATACATGAAAGGAACGCTGTAGACCCGGAAGTCGTGCCCCCTGCCGTAATGGCTGCGAAAATCATTGTCGGGAATTCGGTAGCCATGGTAGCCGCCGCGTTGCTGCCAGTTGCGGTGATCGTTATCCCAGTTGTTTGAACGGTGCTGCTGCCAGACTTGCTGCTGCTCGACTTGTTGCTGGCGCTCCTGTTGCTGCGAGCGTTGCATCTGCTCCCCACGCTGCTGCTGATACTGAGCCTGTTGCTGCTTGTTCTGGTTCTGCTGCTCGCGCTGCTGGGTTTGCTGCCGGTTCTGGTTTTGCAACTCCTGCTGCTGGGCATTCTGCTGATTGATTTGGTTCTGATGCTCATGCTGAACCTGCTGTTTTTGCAGCTGCTCTTGCTGTCTGTTTTGGTTCTGCTTCTCCTGCTGTTGAGCTTGCTGCTTGTATTGATTCTGCTGCTCATGCTGCTGAGCCTTCTGCTGATTGATTTGGTTCTGGTGCTCATGCTGCGCCTGTTGCGTTTGCTGCTGAGCCTCCTGCTTGGTCTGGTTCTGACGCTCATACTGCTGAGCTTTCTGCTGATCGACATGGTTCTGTTGCTCATGCTGCGCCTGTGGCTTTTGCTGCGGAGCCTGCTGCTGGTGCGGTTGACCTTGATTCTGTTTTTCGTGCTCCTGCTGCTTTTGCTGTTGACCCTTGTTCTGCTCCGGTTTCTTGTCCTGGGTCTCCTGGGCGTAGCCAAGGGCCGATGCCGCGAGAGCCGCGGACAAAATGGAAATTGGAATAATGAATCCAACTCGTTTCATGGGTGTTACCTTTCTGCAGACTTCAATCAATCACTGCCCCTCGAAATCGCCTGCGACTCCGACGGCGTTGAACGACGTTTGAAAAACTGGTCCGGCCTCTGATCGCTGCTCGAATCGGCAAGGCGGTCTGCCATGGGTATGATGCGCATGGGAAACGGCAGGTGCACTCCGCACGGGTATAAATGAGGTTCTTATCTACTCTCAGCCATTTGCCACGGGCAAGACTGTTCACTTTTGCTCAATGTGACTTGGTGTTGAGTTCGGGGGGCTCTGAGGGGGAGAAATCTCCGAGGGATGAATAAGGGCGCCTAGAGGCAGATCTTCATCAATACGATGATTTCCGAGCGAATTTCGATTTCAGACGGCTTTTCCTCAGTGGAGATGGTTCGGGATGCGAAGAGCGTTTTCCCATCTGCACGTGACGACTAAAATCAAAGATAGGCCCATGTCCGAATTCACCCATCTCCACCTTCATACCGAATACTCCCTCCTTGACGGCGCCTGCGACGTCCACAAGCTCATTGATCGCGTGGCGGCCCTCGGACAGAAGTCTGTCGCGATGACGGACCACGGGAACATCTACGGGGCCGTTCACTTTTTCAACGCGGCCAAGGCCAAGGGCATCAAGCCGATTCTGGGATGCGAACTGTACGTATGCAAGGCGGAGGATCATCGCGCCGACTCGCCCAACGACCAGTACAACCACCTGCTGGTGCTGGCGGAGAACGAAGAGGGCTATCGCAACCTGATCCGCCTCACCAGTGAAGCCAGCCTGCACGGCTTCTATCGCAAGCCCCGCGTGAGCAAGAAATATCTCGCCGACAACTCCAAAGGACTGATCGGCTTTTCCGGTTGCCTGTCTGGAGAATTATGCGAGGAACTGCTGGCAGGGCGCTACGAGAAGGCCAAAGGAGCGGCAGCGCAGTATCAGGACATCTTCGGTCGGGGCAACTTCTACCTCGAGATCCAGAACCAGGGCCTTGAAGAGGAGCGCAAGATCCAGACGGATCTGTTTCGTCTCGAGAAGGAACTGGACATCCCCCTCGTCCTGACCAACGATTCGCACTACCTCTGCGGTGAAGATTCGCATGCGCATGATGTGATGCTCTGCGTGCAGACCGGCTCGAAGATACATGATGCCGACCGTTTCCGTTTCGACTCCGACCAGTTCTTTGTAAAAAGTGCTGACGAGATGGCGCGCATCTTTCCCGATTCACCGGGCGTTGCCGAGCGGACGATGGAGATTGCCGAGCGCTGCAACTTCAAGCTGCATCCGGTCGATAATCCGTTTCCGGAGTTCGCGGTTCCCGAGGGCCACACCATCGACAGCTACTTCGAGCAGGTGTGTCGCGAGGGGTTGCGTAAGCGGCTGGAGACAGCGGTGCGGCAACTGGAATTGCGCGGCGTGCGCCGCTCTGCTCCGCATGAATATGAGGCCAGGCTTCAATACGAAATTGGCATCATCAAGCAGATGAAGTATTCGGGCTACTTCCTTATCGTGTGGGACTTTATCAAGCATGCCCGCGATAACGGAATCCCTGTGGGCCCGGGGCGCGGCTCTGCGACCGGCTCTCTTGTGGCATACGCCATGGAGATCACCAACATCGATCCCATGCAGAATGTGCTGCTCTTCGAGCGCTTCCTCAACCCCGAGCGCGTGACGATGCCCGATATCGACGTGGACTTCTGTCAGAATCGGCGCGGCGAAGTTATCGAATACGTAACGCGCAAGTATGGGCGCGAGCAGGTAGCGCAGATCATCACGTTCAACACCATGGCGGCGAAGGCGTCGATCAAGGATTGCGGTCGCGCGATGGATATGCCGTACGGCGATGTGGATCGCATTGCCAAGCTGGTTCCGGCAACCGTGGGAATGACGCTGGAGAAAGCGCTGGAAGAGTCGCCCGACCTGCGCAAGGCGTACGACAGCGACAAGCAGGTACGTGAACTGATTGACACCGCGCGTAAGCTTGAGGGCCTGGTTCGCGGAGCGGGAGTTCATGCATCGGCGGTGGTGATTGCGCCGCGTCCGCTCACGGAACTGGTGCCGCTGAACAGAACGAAGAACGACGAAATTGTAACGGCGTATGACATGAAGGCCGTCGAGAAGATGGGCCTGTCTGAAGATGGACTTCCTCGGCCTTGCGACGCTGACGGTGATTACCGATTGCCTGAAGCTGATCGAGCAGACGCGCGGGGAAAAACTGGACATCGACTTGCTTCCGCTGGACGATCCAGAGACGTTCAAGAAGGTGTTTCACACAGCGTTGACGTCTGGGATTTTTCAGTTTGAGTCTAGCGGAATGCGCGACATTTTGCGGCGATACAAGCCCGATACTGTGGAGGAATTGACGGCACTGAATGCGCTGTACCGGCCGGGTCCGATGGACATGATCGACGACTTCGTCGAGCGGAAGTGGGGACGTAGGAAGGTTGAATTTCTGCTGCCGGAGCTTGAGCCGATTCTGAAGGATTCGCTGGGCGTAATTGTCTACCAGGAGCAGGTGATGCGAATCGCGAACGTGCTCGCGAGCTATTCGCTGGGTGAAGCCGATCTGCTGCGCCGCGCGATGGGAAAGAAGGATCCCAAGGCGATGGCGGAGCAGCGGGACCGATTTACCTCAGGCGCTGCGAAGTTGGGCCTTCCGAAAAATCCTGTCATCGAAATCTTCGAGCAGATGGCGAAGTTCTCAGGGTACGGCTTCAACAAATCGCACTCCGCGGCTTACGCGCTGGTGGCGTATCAGACGGCGTATTTGAAGACGCACTACCCAGTTGAGTTCATGGCGGCGTTGCTGACCTCTGAAACCTCGAAACCCGAGAACGTCGTCAAGTACATCGGCGAGTGCCGGGAGATGAACATCAGTGTGGAACCGCCCGACGTGCAGGTCTCGGGCGCACAGTTCACGCCGCATGGAGAGGCGATTCGCTTTGGCCTGGCCGCAGTAAAGAACGTCGGCGGAAACGCGATTGAGTCGATCACCAAGGCGCGCGAAGAAGCCGGTGGCCGATTCAAGAGCTTCTGGGAGTTCTGCGAAAAGGTCGATCTGCGCGTGATGAACAAACGCGTGATCGAATCACTGATCAAAGCCGGTGCGCTCGATTCCTTGGGCAAACGCGGACAGCTTTTCGCCGCGATCGACAGGGCAATGGAGCGCGCGCAGAAGGCACAGAAAGATGCTGCGCAGGGACAGGCAGGCCTTTTCGGTCTCTTCAACGAAGAGCCCGCGCACGCCAGAAACGGCGACGACCTGCCGAACGTTCCGGACTGGGAAGAAGGCGAGCGCCTGACGAACGAAAAAGAGGTGCTCGGGTTCTTCGTCTCCGGTCACCCGCTGGATAAGTATGCCGACAAGATCAAGAATCTCAGCGGCGTAATTTCGACAGCCGAAGCGCTCGAGCGCAAACCGGCCGAGCGCCGCTGGGGTAAAGAGTCAGACCCGGCAGATGATGTGCTTGTCGCCGGCATGATGCTTGGGCTGCGCGTGCAGAAGACTCGCCGTGAAGGCAAGCTCTATGCGCAGGCGACGCTCGAGGATGCGACAGGCAAAATCGACTTGATCGCGTTTCCGCAAACCTACGAGAAGCTGGCTGAGCAACTTAAGATTGAGGCGCCGGTTCTCATCCGCGGGACAATTCGCGCAGAAGAGGACGCTCAGCCAAAGATTGCGATCATCTCCATCCAGCCACTTGAAGCGGTGCAGGTCAAGCTGCCCACCGGCGTGCGCATCCGCATAAGTCTCGACCGCGCCACCGAGGAGTTGCTTGCCAACCTGAAAAGCGCTGCCGACGCCGCACCGGGGCCGGGGAAGGTGATGATCTTCCTCGAGAAGAAGGGAGAATTCCAAGTGATCCTCGAGCCGGAGAATATGAGCGTGGCAGCGGATCGGTGCTGGGTTGAGCGCGTTGAAGAAATGACGGGGAAGGGGACGGTTCAGCCGCTGGGTTGAGCTGGTAAGGATGAGCCCATCCGGATGGATGGGCTTCCTCGAATCTGAACCGTGACAATTCGCAAGAAAGGATTTGTGTACCGAAGTTAGTACGGAATCCTAAAAACTCCTATATCACTAAAGTTTGATACGCCGTCTGAGTCATTAACTGACAGTTATGGCAGAAGTTAGTGACTCGAGCTATGCGGGACCGGCTCAGAGAGCGCACCCGCCCAGCGCCGGACTGCTTCGCGTGTGAGCTTTCCGGTCGGCTCCTCGCACCCAGCAAGCTGCACGGCAAAATTTCCGATGGTGGAGCTCTCGGGGTGCCCGCAATCGACCGGAAGACCGGTTCGCTGCGCGGTGAGATCAGTCAGAAGCCGATTGCGGCTGGCGCCCCCGATAATGTGGATGCGGTCCAGTTGTCGATGAAGCATCTGTTCCAGATCGGCCAGAGCGACAGCGTAGCGCGCCGCGAGGCTTTCAAAAATCACCCGCGCAAACCGCGGCTCGTTGCCGGGTTCGTCGGGGATCGGCTCATGGCCAGCGGCAGTGATTTGTTCGTTGATGCGTGCAGGCATATTGCCGGCGAGTAGCAGCGGCTCGGCATCAACGTCGATCGCGGTCGTCGGAGCGCAGGTCGCGGCCTGCTGAATCAGTTCGGAGATGGTGACGTGTCGGCCTGCATTCGTCCACGCCTCCATGCACTGCTTCAGTAGCCACATGCCGTTCACATTCGTGTGGAAGCAGAATCCGCCCGTGGCTGCACCCTGGTTTGTGTAGCGGGAGGCGAGTGCTTCGGGTGTTGCAATGGGCTGAGAAATCAGTGTGCCGACCAGCGACCAGGTTCCTGAACAGATGTATGCCGTAGAGTCGAGGTCTGTCGGGATTCCGGCAATCGCGGAGGCCGTGTCGTGACAGGCGGGGGCGATGAGTTCCGTGTCATGAAATGCGGCAAGCGCTGTCAACGCGCCCTGCATCTTGCCCAGGCGCGTGCCCGGCGCAACAATGCGCGGCGCGGCTTCAATGGGTAGATTGAGTCTTTCGAAAATGTCGCGAGCCCAGTCTCCCGTTGCAAGATCGACGAGGCCGGTGTGCGTGGCGTTGGTGTACTCCGCAATGCGAGGCGCGCCCAGCCAGTGGAGAACGAATTCCGGCAGGCAAAGCCAGGGAGCGTGGGCGTCGGACTTATCATCGGCCAGTAGCTGATAGATGCTGTTAATTCGCAGCGGGTGCGCTCCGGTTCGTCGAAAGAGATCCGCTGGAGGCAGCACGCTATCAGCTTTCTGCTTAGTCTCAATCGTGCGTTCATCGCGATAACAGAACGGATCTCGCAGCGGACGACCATCGGCATCCAGCCGCACGTAATCCACGGCCCAGCCATCGACAGCGAGAGATGCAATCCCCTCGGGCGCTTCCGCGGCGGCCTTGCGCAAACCTTCATCGAGCCCCGCAAGAATATTCTCGATCGGCCAATGGAGCGAGGAACCGCGGTTGACAGGGCCGTTGGGGATGCGATGGACTTCGGAAATCTCCGCATGGCCGCCGGGCCATCGAAGCAGGGAAACACGGCAGCTTTCCGCGCCAAGGTCGATGGCGATGCGGGCACGGTGATCGGTCACGATCGGCTCGCGGCCGCCACTCACCGCAGGAAGGCCTCGGAGAGGCCGCCATCAACGGGGAAGATATGACCGGTCGTGCAGCGCGTTTTTGGGCCAGCCATGAACAGGATCGCTTCGGCGCAATCGGTCGGATCAATGGGCTGATGTGTCAACGTGCGCTTCGCGTAAAACCCAGCGAGCAATGCCCGCAGCTCGTCATCCGATTTGGCTTCGTCGAATGGGACCTTGTACTTGGCAAGCGAGGCGCGGACGCGATCGCGTGGAAACATCGTGCTGCCTTTCACAACGGTCGCCGGACTCACAGCGTTAACTCGAACCTTTGGCGCGAGCGATACGGCGAGTTCGCGCGCAAGATGCGACAACGCGGCTTTGCTAACGTCGTAGGCCTCGCTGCCGCGCTTGGGCACCACCGCATTTGCCGAGCTGGTCAGCACTATCGAGACATCGAGGTCCTGGTCGGCGAAGATCTTTGCAGCTTCGTCGGCAAGGATGTAGTTGGCCGTGACGTTGATGTTCAGCGTCGCAGACCAGAGGTCGTCGCTGATCTGTCCGTCGGGCGAAGAAGGAAACAGCGCCGCAGTGTTGATGAGGATATCGAGTCCGCCGAACGCAGCTATGGTGGCACGGATAGCTTCGCGAATGGCGTCGCGGCTGCGAATGTCGACAACCGTCGAACTCACGAATTCCTTCTGCGTGATGTGCGCCAGCTCATTCGCAACACGGGAAGCAGCCGTCCCATCGTAATCGGCAATCATCACGTGTGCTCCGCGTGTTGCGGCCAGGTGCGCAACTTCGCGGCCAATGCCGCTGCCCCCTCCCACGATGAGCGCAATGCGGCGGCTTAGTTCCTTCTCCGGCGGCTGACGGCGCAGCTTGGCCTCCTCCATCGCCCAGTACTCGATGCGAAATGCCTCGATTGGCGGGAGCGCAACGTAGTTGCTGAACGTCTTGAAGCTTGCGGGATTCATCCCTTCGCCGCATTGCGGGAGAGCGCCGGAGACTTTGCCCTCTGACAAAAGCGTTGCGCCCTCAATCACGTGAATCGCGTTCGTGTAGAACTCGCCAACGATGCGCGCCTCCGTCTTGTTCTTGCCAAAGCTGAACATGCCGAGCCCGGGAATGAGGACGACCGTAGGGCTGGGATCGCGAAGTGCCGGTGAGTCTGGCTTGGCGAAGTAGTGGTAGTAGGTCCAGTACTGCTCGCGGTACTCGGTGAGCGACCGACTGATCTGCGTCTTGAGATCGGCGATAGTGCCACCCTTTGGCCACGGAACGAACATGGGGCGGATCTTGGTGCGAATAAAGTGGTCGGGGCAACTGGTGCCGAGATAGGCAAGTTCCTCAGCGTGCGCGGAGTTCACGAACTGCAACACGTCTGGCGCATCGCTGTAGCTGGCGATCCAACGATGCTGTGTGCTCACGCGTCCGCGAAGATATGGCAGAATCTCCAGCGCCAGCGATTGGCGGTCGGCGCGCGAAGGAGCGGACTCTCCACCAAAACGAGCTGTACCTTTTTGCTCGCCGTGGCGCGCGATAAACTGGCCGATCTGGTCGATCACGGTCAGCGTGTTCAGGTAGCATTCTCGCTGCGTCTGGCCCCACGTGAAGAGTCCATGGCCGCCGAGAAGGATGCCGTCGCAGCCGGGATTGTCTTCTACCGCTTTGCGCATCATGAGACCAAGTTCAAAACCGGGGCGCTGCCATGGGATCCAGACAAGCGAATGGTTGAACTCGCGATTGAATTCATCCATCTTGGTTTTTCCGTTAGCAGAAGCAGCCAGCGCGATACCCCAATCGGGATGCAGATGGTCCACGTGCGGGAAAGGAAGAAAGCCATGCAAAGGCGTGTCAATGGAGGCAGCAACAGGATTGTTGCGGAAGGTGCACAGCGGGTACATCGCCACCATGTCGTCTTCGGTGTCGACACCCTTGTAGCTTCGCTCGAGCGCGAGCAGCTTCTCCTGGTAAAGCGTGGCAAAGCCAGTACGCTTGATGCTGCCGAGGTCGCCCCCGGAACCCTTCACCCAGATCACCTCGACGGATTCTCCAGAGAGCGGATCCGCTTCGACGACCTTGGAACTGGTGTTGCCGCCGGCAAAATTGGTGATGCGCAAGTCCGAGCCGAGCAGGTTCGAGCGATAGCGCAGGAGCTCCGGCTCATCGAGCGTGGCAGCGACTGCGGGATCCCAGCGGTCTTCGAGAAAGCGTAAGGTTGCGGTTGCAAGAGTTGCCTGCGTCATAGTGCACCACCAAGCTGGAAAATGATCGAACTCCAGAGTTCGATTCTACTGCTGAACAGCCCAATCAGGCGTAACTGCTGACGGCAGATTGCCGGCTGGCTCGCTCGCGCGTGATCCGCTCAATATACCCGCTGTCGCGAAGCGCCGCCAGCGGATCGGGAGCCAAGCCCCGGGCCTGACGCCAGGCGGCTGCCAGCGGGCGGACATCGCGCCAGAACGCGCCCCGGAAAAGCTCCTCTGCGGCCACCAGGTCGCAGGATTGTTGAAGATTGGCAAGCCGCTCGCGATCAATGAGCGCAGCTTTGAGCCACAGTTCCTGTGCCGTGACAACGGTTTGAATCATGGCCTCGATCTTTCCCTTGAGGTTATGGCTCTGATCGATCATAAAAGGCACTGCGTGCAGCGGGTTTTTGGACGAGCGTGAATCCAGATCCTGGCAGATCTCGTGAAAAATCCTGAAAATCTGGTAAGGATCGATCGAACCAAGCGTGAGGTCGTCGTCCGCGTAGCGCCTGTCGTTGAAGTGGAAGCCGCCCAGCAGGTCAAGGTGCAGGAGCCACGCCACGATCTGCTCGATATTCTGCGAGAGATAATGATGGCCCGTATCCACAAGGACAAAGGCCTGAGGTCCAGCCTCGCGGCACAAGTTGGCCGACATGCCCCAGTCGGCAATGTCGGTGTGGTAGAAAGCCGGCTCAAAGGGTTTGTACTCGATGAGAAGGCGCTGATCGGGTGCAAGATGCCGATGCGCGGTGTGGAGCGCCGATTGCAGCCACTTTATCCGGTTGCGCATCGATTGCGTGCCAGGATAATTTGAGCCGTCGGCGATCCAGGGAGAAACGTCGCGGGTGTGAAGGCGCTTGCCGATCTCAATGGAATCGAGCACGTGCTGAAGCGCGCGCTCGCGAATTTCTTCATCCGGATTGCAAAGCGAGCCGTACTTGTATTCCTGATTCTGAAACAGATTCGGATTGATCGAACCCGAGCGAATCCCGGTTTTGCGCTCAAGTGCATGGACCTCTGAAACGTCCACCAGACCCCGTGGAAGATCCCACAAAACATGAAGGGCCAGCGTGGGCGTTGCCCCGGTGAGCCGATGGACCTCAGCGGCGTCGCTGAATTTTTCTTCGAGCGTGGATGCCGCCGCCGGTTGGAAAAATTTGCCAAAGCGTGTGCCCGTATTCGCGAATCCCCATGAGGGGATTTCAATTCTGAAAGCTGTCAAGAATCTTTGCGGCATGATCGAAGAGTGCGGATTCGGATGGATTCATTTCTGGCTGCCTGCCTCTGCACTGCAAGTGTAGCGCCGGAGCTGGCGTTCCGGCTGCTCACCTGTCGTCGCGAACGATAATCACGCTGAGGAAACGTGGCCCGTGGACGCCTTTGATGCGGGTCATCTCAATATCCGCCGTCGCGCTGGGGCCGGAGATATACGTTGCGAGGCGAGGCGGTTGCGGACACCGAGCAAAGTACTCCGGCAGAGTCTCGACAACCTGCGACGCTCGCAGAATACAGAGGTGGAAGTCCGGCAGCAGCGTAAGGACGCGCCGGCCTTCAGTGGGCGAATGATGAAGAACGATTGTGCCTGAATCTGCTACTCCCGCAAATGCGCCGGTAACGACGCCGTCGCTGTGCTCGATCTCGTCGTGGTTCAGCGTCTTGTCTACCTTCCACGCAAAATCAGGGGCGAGCCACTCGGCCGGAAGACCAGGCGGCGCGGCAAAGGTATGGCGGCCGCTGGCACGAAGTTGACATGCGATGGTGGCCACGATATCGGCAGGCGAGGATTCGAGGACCTCGGCCCCATACTCGTGCAGACGTTCGGTCATCAGGTGAAGACGCCCGGCCATATCGAGTGAGCCGTGCTGAACATAGTTGCGTGGCAGATCAGCGAAGGTATTCGAGTCGTTTTGGGTGGCAGCGCGAATACTGTCAAGGATCGTCTGACGCGAAGACGTTGTCATCAGCGGCTCTCCTTGCCGGGTTTTGCGCCCCGTGTCGCCCACCAATCGCGGAAAGATTCTTCAGGAAATGCGCGCAGATCGCGCGACAATCGTCCAGCGCGCGCCAAGGCTGGGCAAGACGGCGAATCCATCCATCTTTGCCGGTAAAGAAGCGCAGGCCAATGCGGCCCAGGCGCTGCGCGAGCCTAAAGCGCGATGCGCTGGCAAAGGCGAAGTTCGCAGCTCTCATTCCGAGATACATGGGGTCGAACCATCGCGAAGGTTGCGAGCGCTCCTGGTTGACAACCTGTGCACGCAGCTCGATCAGAACTTCCGGGATGTTGATCTTGACAGGGCAAACTTCATAGCACGCCGCGCAAAGTGACGACGCATAAGGCAGCGATTGCGCGTGCTGCATGCGCTCAAGCTGTGGCGTCAGGATGGCGCCGATGGGACCGGCATAGGGTGAGCCGTATGCGTGTCCACCAGTCTGGCGGTACACGGGACAGGTGTTCATGCAGGCGCCACAGCGAATGCATTGCAGCGTTTGCCGCTCGACCTTGCGCTTGAGAATGTCGGAGCGGCCATTGTCGAGCAGCACAACGTGAAAGCGCTCCGGGCCATCGCCGGCAGTGACGCCTGACCAGAGAGAAGTGTACGGATTCATCCGCTCGCCCGTTGCCGATCGAGCAAGAACTTGCAGCATGACTTCGAGATCAGAGAATCGAGGCAGCACCTTCTCAATTCCGGCCAGCGCAATGAGCGTGCGAGGAAGCGTCAGGCACATGCGGCCGTTGCCTTCCGATTCGACGATCGCCACGGAGCCGGTTTCGGCAATCAGAAAATTGGCACCGCTGATGGCGGCCGGCACGCTAAGAAACTTCTTTCGCAAGTAGGCGCGAGCAGCGGCAGTCAGTGCTTCTGGATCGTCAGAAAGCTCCGGCAGGCCCATGCGCTCGGCAAAGATTTCGCGGACCTGACGACGGTTGACGTGCAGCGCGGGAACCACAATGTGTGAAGGCTCGTCATCGCCGAGTTGCAGGATGAGCTCGGCAAGGTCGGTCTCAATTGCCGCGATTCCAGCCGCCTCCAGCGCGGGGTTGAGCTGGATCTCGGCCGAGGTCATGGTCTTGATCTTGATGACCTCGGTGGCGTTTTCTTCGCGCAGAATGCGCAAAATGATTGCGCGCGCCTCCACGGCGTCGCGAGCCCAGTGGACGGTACCGCCAGCCGCCGTGCAGGCAGTTTCGAACTGCTCTAGATACGCACCAAGATTCGCCAGCACGTGAGCGCGAATGGCGGCCGCAGAACTGCGCAGTTCCTGCCAGTCACGTTTTTCGGCAACCAGGTTGTTGCGCTTCGCCTGGATCACGTCGGTTGCGTGAGCGACATTCTTGCGCAACTGCGTGTTCTTTAGAATCGTGAACGCCGCCGTCGGGAAAGGCGGCGCAATTCGCGGATCCATTACCGGGGAAGGGACATGCGAGGTCGGCTGTACGGGGGTGCTCATGCGGTTGCCCTGTGCGGATCTTCCGCGGTGCTGGCAAGAATGCCCGCGATGTGGATCGTCTGCAAGATCTTCTTCTGCCGATGCAGCGCCCCGCCCAGGTGCATAAGACAGCTGTTGTCGAGTGCGGTGCAATACTCGGCGTCCGTTGCAAGAACGTCGATGAGCTTGGCGTCCAGCATGGCCGTGGAGACCTCGGCGTTCTTCACGGAAAATGTTCCGCCGAATCCGCAGCAGCGTTCGAGGTTCGCCAGCGGAAGAGTTCGAGCCCGCGAACCTTGCTTAGAACCGGAATGGACGGTCGCCCACGTGCAGGCCGCGAAGGCCATGGCAGCTTGCGTGATAGGTGACGCGATGCGGAAAATATGCGCCCACATCATCAACGGCGAGCTTGTCTATGAGAAATTCACTCAACTCAAATATGCGCGGCAGCAGGGCGCCAAACTGCTTCCGTAGCTCTTCGTTCCCCAACTCCTCGAACAGTCCGGCATACTGGTCGCGGATCATGGCCACGCAAGAGGAAGACGGAATCACGACACATTCCTCGTCGCGATAAAGCTGCACAAAGCGCTTGGCCTGCGAATAGGCTTCGGCCCGAAATCCGGTGTTGGCGTGCATCTGTCCGCAGCAGGTTTGCGCAGGCAGAAAATCGAGTTCGACACCAAGCCGCTCAAGTAGCCGCACCACGGCCCGCCCGGTTTCAGGAAAGAGCGTGTCGTTGTAGCAGGTGATGAAGAGCGATGCGCGCATCCGCGAGACCCACCGAGCAAGCAAGGTGTGAAAGACGATGATATTTCGCGAGAGAGGGCTTGTCGAATGGTGCGAAGCAGAAAGCGTAAAGCGCGGAAAAAGACGGGAGAGGATGCGCTCCTCTCCCTATTGTCCAGGGGAAGCCCGGGGAAGCCTATTTTGATAGCTGATCGAGCGCCAGGTTGAGTTCAAGAACGTTCACGCGAGGCTCGCCGAGCACGCCGAAGGTGCGTCCCGCCGTGTGCTGTTCAATTGCTTGGCGAACCTGAGTTTCGTTGAGGCCACGCGCCTTGGCGATTCGACGCGCCTGGAAGAATGCATTGTCGGGCGTAATGTCCGGATCGAGGCCCGAGCCCGAAGTTGTGACTGCGTCGATGGGAACCGGGTGACCTGGATTTTCCGCCGACAGTTTATCGATGTCGCCCTGGATGCGCTGCACCAGCTTTGTATTCGACTGTGCAAGGTTAGATCCGCCGGAAGACGTAGCGTCATATCCATTGCCCGCGGCCGATGGACGAGGATGGAAGTAGCGATCCGAAGTGAAGCTTTGCGAAAGCAGTTCGGAGCCGATGACCTGGCCATCCTTCAGGATCAGGCTGCCTGCTGCCTTGTGCGGAAATATCGCGCCGGCGATTCCTGTAACAATCAGCGGATATCCGATTCCGAACAGCAAGGTGGTCAACAGGGTGAAGCGGATGGAGGTGCGCCAGACCGAGTGCTTGATTACCGAGGTCTGACTGGGCGCGTTTGGTGCAAGTGTAGTAGTTGCGTGCATTGTGTTTTCCCCTATGCCATGTGCATGGCTACGAGCAGCATGTCGATGGCCTTGATGCCGATGAACGGAATGATGACACCGCCGACACCGTAGATGAGAAGGTTGCGCCGCAGCAGTGCCTCGGCGGGTTTGGGTTCGTATTTCACGCCGCGCAGTGCGAGAGGAATTAGCGCAACGATGATGATGGCGTTGAAGACCACCGCCGACAGAATCGCCGATTGCGGCGAATGCAGGTGCATAATGTTGAGCGCATTCAGTACCGGGAACGCGACCGAGAACATTGCCGGAATGATGGCGAAGTACTTGGCCACGTCATTGGCAATCGAAAACGTGGTGAGCGCGCCGCGCGTCATCAGCAACTGCTTGCCGATCTCGACAATCTCGATGAGCTTGGTCGGATTGGAATCGAGGTCGACCATATTGCCGGCTTCCTTGGCGGCCTGCGTACCGGAGTTCATGGCCACGCCCACATCGGCCTGCGCCAGCGCAGGTGCGTCGTTGGTGCCGTCGCCGGTCATGGCTACAAGCTTGCCCTTGCCTTGCTCGCGCTTGATCAGGTCCATCTTGTCCTTGGGCTTGGCTTCGGCAAGAAAGTCGTCGACCCCGGCCTCGCGTGCAATCACTGCAGCGGTCAGCGGATTGTCGCCCGTGATCATGATGGTGCGAATGCCCATGGCGCGCAGGCGCGCGAGGCGCTCTTTCAGGCCGCCTTTCACGATGTCCTTGAGGTATATGACCCCAAGCGCCGACGAGTTCTCCGCTACAACCAGCGGCGTACCACCCGCGCGCGAAATCTCCTCAACGGCGTCGCGAACCTTCTTTGGCAGCGACGCCCCTTGATCCTCGAGGAATCGCGCGATCGCGTCAGCCGAGCCTTTGCGGATGCGCATGCCGGGCAGGTTCACTCCGCTCATACGCGTCTGGGCTGAGAAGGGAACAAACTCCGCGTGAATACCGCCCAGATCCCGGCCGCGCAGGTTGTACTTCTCCTTCGCCAGTACGACGATTGACCGGCCCTCCGGTGTCTCGTCAGACAACGACGCAAGCTGCGCTGCATCAGCCAACCGCTCTGCGGTTACGTCAGGGGCCGGGATGAACTCCGTGGCCTGGCGATTCCCCAGGGTGATGGTCCCGGTCTTGTCGAGCAGCAGCGTGTTTACGTCGCCGGCGGCCTCAACCGCGCGCCCGCTCATCGCCAGCACGTTGTATTGCACCAGGCGATCCATGCCCGCGATGCCGATCGCCGAAAGCAGACCGCCAATCGTCGTCGGAATAAGGCAAACCAGGAGCGACACCAGCACAAACACCGTCTGCGGCGCCTTCGAATAGATGGCAAACGGCTGCAGCGTAACCACCGCCAGCAGGAAGACAATCGTCAACCCCGAAAGCAAAATCGAAAGCGCAATCTCGTTCGGCGTTTTTTGCCGCGTCGCGCCTTCTACAAGGGCGATCATGCGATCGAGAAATGTTTCACCGGGGTTCGATGTAATGCGAATCTTCACCCAGTCCGACAATACTTTTGTTCCACCGGTCACAGCAGACCGGTCGCCGCCGGCCTCGCGGATCACGGGAGCAGACTCGCCGGTGATCGCGGACTCATCGACCGAGGCAACGCCCTCGATCACCTCGCCATCGCCTGCAATGTAGTGTCCTGCGGGAACGTAGATGATGTCGCCGGCACGCAGAAGGCCGCTGGCAACCTGCTCCAGCGTGCCGGATGCGTTATACCGCTGCGCGATGGTCTCGCCCTTTGCCTTGCGCAGGGTGTCTGCTTGCGCCTTGCCTCGACCTTCGGCCATCGCTTCGGCGAAGTTGGCAAACAGCACTGTAAACCAGAGCCAGAGCGTGATCTGGAGGTTGAACCCAAATCCGACACGATGGTGGATGGTGTTGTCGACGAGCAACACCGTAGTGAGCACGCTGCCAACCTCGACAACAAACATCACGGGGTTTTTCACCATCCAGCGCGGGTCGAGCTTGCGGAATGCGTCAATCAGAGCCTTCCCGATGATCTCGGTATTCCAAAGACTCTTTTGTTCCAAAACGCCAGGTGTCGATTTCTTTCTGCGATGCTCGTGGTGCTCCGGTGGCAGCGCGGATGATGAATTGGGCTCAACTGCAGGTGTGACGATCGCCGAGTCTGAATGAGCCTCAGCTTGCGCAGGAGAATTGAATTTGCTGTAAGAACTCATGTCAGGTCTCCTCAAAAGAGCTGTCCAGATTTCAGCTGAAGATGTTCAAGAATCGGCCCCAGGCTCAGAGCCGGGAAGAAAGTGAGCGCGCCCAGAATCAGCACGACGCCGACAAGCAATACTGTGAAAAGCGGCGTGTTGACCGGAAAGGTGCCCGGCGAAGGCGGAACGCTTTTCTTCTGCGCCAGATTTCCTGCGAGCGCGAGAACTGGCAGCATCATCAGGAAGCGGCCGATTAGCATGTCCCAGCCGATCGTGATGTTGTACCACCAGTTCGGACCGAGGCCGGCGAATGCGGAGCCATTGTTTCCGGCTGCCGAGGTGAAGCCATACAGCACTTCGCTAAGACCGTGTGGCCCAGCGTTCGTGGTGGTCCCCAGGCCTACAGTGGGCATCAGCACAAAAATCGCGGTAAGGGAAAGAATGACCAGCGGGAAGATGAGCACGTAAAGCATCGACATCTTCACGTCGTAGGATTCGATCTTCTTGCCGAGATACTCGGGAGTGCGACCCACCATCAGGCCTGCGATGAAGACGGCCTGGACCACGAAGATCAGCATGCCGTAGAGCCCCGAACCCACCCCGCCAAAGATGACTTCTCCAAGCATGATGTTGGTCAGCGGAACGAGACCGCCGAGCGGCGTGAAGCTGTCGTGCATCCCGTTCACTGCGCCGCAACTGGCGTCGGTGGTGATGGTGGCAAACAGCGCGGTTTCCGCAATGCCGTTACGGACTTCCTTGCCTTCCATGTTGCCGCCTGGAGCCGTCGCCGTAGCAGTTTGCGCTGCTCCGTGGATCAGTGGATGCGGGTGCGCCTCAGCCCAGTAGAGCGTAACGAATCCAGCTGCAAACAACACGTACATTGCCGCAAAAACCGCCCAGCCGTGGCCCGGCGAACCGGTCATGCGGCCCAGCGTGTAGGTGAGGCCCGCCGGAATAATGAAGATTGAGAGGAGCTGGAGAAAATTGCTGAAAGGTGTTGGATTCTCGAACGGATGCGCGCTGTTGGCATTGAAGAATCCGCCGCCATTCGTGCCCAGCATCTTGATGGCTTCCTGTGAAGCAACAGGTCCTTGTCCGATGGTCTGTGTCTGCCCCTCGAGCGTGTGCGCAACCGTGTAGGCATGCAGATTCTGCGGCACGCCCTGCGCCACCAGCAGCAGCGCATAGATGAGCGAACCCGGCAGCAGGATATAGAGCAACGTGCGCGTCGTATCAACCCAGAAATTGCCAATGGTCGCGCAAGATGTCCGCTTGATGGCGCGCACGAGGGCAATCGCTACGACGATGCCTACGGCGGCAGAGAAGAAGTTGTGCGTCGCCAGGCCGGCCATCTCCGTGAGATAGCTCATCGTCGCTTCCGGCGTGTAGAACTGCCAGTTGGTGTTGGTGGTGAAGCTGGCCGCCGTGTTAAACGCAAGATCGGTGCCCACGCCTGCGAGGTGCTGCGGATTCCAGGGCAGCACGGCTTGTGCGCGCTCGATGATGTAGGTGAGCACCATCGTCACCGCAGAGAAGCCCAGCATCGCGAACGCGTATTGCCGCCAATTCATCTCGTGGTCGGCTTCGACTCCGCAGAGCTTGTAGATGAGCCGCTCGATGGGGCGAAGAATTGGATCGAGCCAGGTCTTTTGCCCTTCCAGCACGCGCGCCAGGTAAATGCCAACCGGACGCACCGTGAGGAGCAGGACTATCGAAAATGCAGCGAATTGCAACCATCCATTGGCAGACATGTCAGAATTTCTCCGGATAGAGCAGCGTTGCGCCGAGGTAAACAAGCAACAGGACCGAAAACAGCAGAGCTACGACTGTGACGAGGTCCATGGCTTACCTCAACTTCTGACAGGCCTTCACGTAGAGGAAGGCCACGGCGAAGAAAACGGTGGTGAAGAAGAGCATGGTGAGATCTTGCATGCGAGAACCCTCATTTCAGAACCGCACAGAGCCGACCTGGCTCGAGCGATTCCAAAATCGATTTTGCACTTGGATGTGTTGTGTTCGTGGAAGGGAAATCTAAAGAAAATGTAAAGATCGCCCGGACGTCCTGCAAGTTCCTCAGCAATCAGTGGAAACAGTTCCTACTCGTCTTTGCCGTTGAACCCTTCAGGAACGAAGCGATAGCCCACCCACGGTTCGGTCTGGATGAATTGTTTGCCTGTTTCCGCCTCAAGCTTTTTGCGAAGCTGGCCTACAAAGACGCGGAGGTACTCAGGCTGGTGTGCAGATTGGGCTCCCCACACCGCGGTGAGCAGCGCGCGATGGGTTATTACCTTGCCGGCATGACGCGCAAGGTGCAGCAGGAGTTCAAATTCCTTCGGCGTCAGATGGATCGGCTTGCCTGCGACGAGGATGCTGTGCGCCGTCGCATCGATGACGAAATCTCCGGCGACGACCGCCGCTTCGGCGCGCTCGGGTGCGCGGCGCATGTGTGCCCGGACGCGCGCCAGCAGTTCCTGGATGCCGAAGGGTTTGGTGACGTAATCGTCGGCGCCCGAGTCTAGCGCTTCAATTTTGGAGCGCTCGTGATCGCGTACCGAGAGCACCAGGATCGGGGTAGACGATGTTGCGCGAATGGCCCGGCAAACTTCAACGCCGCTCAACCCGGGCATCATCAGGTCTGTGATGACAAGGTCAGGCGCCCACTCCGCGAAAGTGCGCAGTCCCTCTTCGGGATCATTCGCAGTGCGGACATCAAATGCTTGCGCAGACAAAGCCGCGCGCAGCACACGTGTAATTTGTGGTTCGTCGTCGATTACCAGTATCCTGCCCGCCATGCCGCCTTCTTCCATCGGAAGCTTACATCATCGGGGAGGCCGAGTATCATTCCGTTTGAGACTTCCATGGACCTGAAGCCAAAGCCGCACCACTACTTTCAGTGGCTGGGCGCCACGCTGGCAGCGGTGCTGACAACGGTTGGCCTGGCGATGACCGGCGCGCGGGCGACTACCGCAGGCATGGTGTTTCTGGTCGTCGTGGTGGTTACGGCAACGCAAGCCGGGCTCGCAATCTCCTTGTACAGCGCTTTGCTTTGCGCCTTATCCTTCGATTATTTCTTTCTTCCCCCAATTCACACCTTCACCTTGGCGGGTCCTCAGGAGTGGGTGTCGATCGTTACGTTTGCCGTGAGTTCTCTGGTGGCTGGGCGCGTTGCAGAGCGAGCCCGCATACAAAAGGAGCAGGCCGAACAGCGCCGCGAAGATGTGGAGCGGCTCTACTTGCTAAGCCAGGAGATGATGCTGCACGAAGACTCGGCAAGTCTGACTCGCGATTTGCCGACATTGGTGGCAAGAATCTTCACACTCGAAGGCGTTGTGCTGTACGTACGGGATCGCGATCAGTTTGTATCGACAGTGGCAGAGTTGGCCGAGCTCTTCAAAGCAAATCTGCGAGAAGTGACCGGCGGCGCGCACGCCACTATCGCACAACAGGATGGGTTTGAGGCTCATGCGCTGATGGTGGGGATGCGCGCCGTAGGTGCGATCGCGTGGCGGCCTGCGAGCCTCTCGCGCGAGGTGGCGACGGCAGTCTCCGCGCAGGTTGGAATTGCGCTGACGCGGGCCATTGCCATCGAGGCAAGCGCGCGCCTGGAGGCATCGCGCGAAAGCGATCGCTTGCGGACAGCGCTCATCGATTCGCTTACGCACGAGTTGCGCACGCCGTTAACCTCGATTCGTGCCGCGGCTACTACGCTTACCCAGGATGAAGGACTGGATGAGGCACTGCGCCGCGAATTGGCCACGGTGGTCGACGAGGAATCTGCGTACCTCGATGCCCTGATTGGCGAAGCCGTGGAGATGGCGCAGCTCGACGCAAACGTGCTGAAAGCGGAGCTGGCCCCGCGCCATACCCGCACGCTGCTTGAGCACGCGGTGGAGGGATCGCACAAAGCCCTGGGGCGACACCAAGTCGTGTTGATGGTGCAGGAGCCCGATCGTCCGGCTTGGTTCGACGCCAGGCTACTCGCCCGTGTCTTTCGCCACCTCATCGAAAACGCTGCCCTCTACTCGCCGCCGGAAAGCCGGATCGTCCTGCGCAGCCGGCGCGTCGAAGGTCGACTGGAATTTGAGGTGGAAGACAGCGGTCCCGGGATCGACAAAGTCGACCTGCCCCACATCTTCGAAAAGTTCTATCGCGGTAAAAGAGGCGCCAAGCTTAAAAAGGGAACCGGCATGGGGTTGGCGATTGCCCGCGCCATCATGCTGGCCCACGGCGGCGGGATCTCCGTGGAGAGCAATCCCGAGCATGGAAGCACGTTTCGCTTCTGGGTGCCGCTGGTGGAGAAGCAGGCGGAAGAAACGCCCCAGTGATCAAGGCGGCGGTGCTCAAGCCGGTTCGCCGCTCCAGTCGCACTCGATATCGCGCTGCTTCTCCGAGCTTTCTTTCGCCCATTCAAGCACCCGCGCAACCCGCCAGGCTTCTGTTGGCGTAACCGGAGGCGCGGACGAATTTCCAAGCAGAACATCGCGGACACCGGCATAGAAGAGCCGGTAATCGCCCGTTGCGGATTCCACTGGCTGCGTCACCACGCTGCCATCGACATCGACGCTCAGGGTACCCCATCGCTCGTTCGGCTCCTGGCCCCAGTTGGCGTCTTCGATCTTCGTGACCTTGCCAAGCGCGTCTTCCTGCGGATCCAATCCCCACTTCCAGAAGTTCCCGCGTGTACCGCGCAGATGAAACCGCGGGCGGGCGAGCGTCGAAAGGCAATTAGCTCCGAGTGTGACTGAAAAGCCGGTGAAATAGTGCAGGCGGATGGTGATCGCGTCATTCGAGCCTTCGCCATCGCGTTCGCGCTGTACTTCCGCACCTACCGCCGCCGGCTGTCCAAACAAAACAAGTGCCTGATCGACGAGATGCGTCCCCAGATCAAACAAAATGCCGCCTTCGTCAGCTTCTTCTTTCCACGCGCGGGTGGATTGCCCGGGCCGCCAGCGGTCAAAAGTCGATTCGAAATGGACCAGGCGGCCAAGAGAATGTTCATCCATCAGTTTGCGAATTGTCAGAAAGTCGCTGTCAAATCGCCGGTTATGGAAGGGAAATACGTGGAGACCGATGCCGCCCGCCAGTTCGCTAAGCTGCGCAATCTCGCTGGAGCTGAGTGCCACGGGCTTGTCGACAACAACGCTCTTTGCCGCTCCAAGCGCCTGAGACGCTATGCGGAAATGGCTGCTGTTCGGCGTTGCAACGACCACGAGCTTGATCGACGAGTCTGCCAGCAACTCATCGACCGAGCGATAGGTTGTGATGCCGGGATATCGCTCGGCGGCTTTGCTGGAGTTGCGCTCGACAACCGCCCCGAGTTCGAGGCCTTCAACTGATGAGATGAGCGGTGCGTGGAACACGCGTCCCGCCATGCCGAAACCAACCAGCCCAACGCGAATCATCCGTCCCCCGATCGCGACTGCCTGCTGCGGTTCTATTTAGCCTTCGAGTTTATACCGCGTCTCAGCCAGGCGATAGAGCCGCCGCCAGACGAGTCGATTCATAGTAACAACCATGAGCGAAATCATGATGGTGGCCAGCAGCAGCATCGGAAAATTCCCGTCAGCGCTAGCTGCGTCGATCTGCGCACCCAGGCCGATGGTCTGGATCGTACGGTTTTGGATATTGGCATACTCCGCAAAGACCGACGCATTCCACGCCCCTCCCGAAGCCGTCACCATACCGGTGATGAGATACGGAAAGATGCCCGGCAGAATTAGAGTCGTCCACCGCTGCCACCGCGTGAATTTGTAAAGCGAAGCAGCCTCGCGCAGGTCCGAGGGGATCGACATTGCGCCGGCGATCACGTTGAAGAGGATGTACCACTGCGTGCCCAGCAGCATCAGCGCAACCGAGCCGATACCGAGCCCGCCGCCGATCTTGAGCAGGCCGATCAGCAAAATCGGGAAGAACGCCGTCGCCGGAACAGACGCCAGCACCTGTGCAACCGGCTGTACGATCCGCGCGAGTTTGGGATTGAACCCAATCGCGACTCCTACAGGGACCGTCCACAGCGCGGAGATGAGCAGTGCTACATTCACGCGCATGAAAGTAGCGGCCGCGCTTTCGAGCAGCAGACGAATATCGGCGAACGTAACGTGGCGGAGCATCAGGGCACACTGCACCGCTCCCCATGTCACAGCGAGTGCGAAGGCAACACCGACGACCCAGTAGGCGAGGGACGTCTTGCTTTTTCCAGAATCCTGATCGAGTGGTTGCACGACACGGCACTCCGGCGTGCGCGCCATTCGCCGGAAGATGGGCTCTTCGATGCTCGCCCAGATCCGGCCCGAAAGCGCATTCACGAGTGCAGACCGTTGCAACAACGTGAGGATCGGGGATTTGACGTGGTCCGCCGCTTCCACCTGCTCGAACTTGAATTTCTCGCTCCACGCGATCAGCGGCCGCCAGATGAGTTGATCGGTCGCCACAACGATGAGCACGATGACCGCGATTCCGCTCACCAGCGCCCGCACGTCGCCGGAGTATGTTGCTGTCTGGATGTAGCTGCCCAGCCCCGGTAGCTGGAAGTTGACGCCGTTCAGCGGAAACATTTCGCACGCCATCAGGGCGAACCATCCGTTAGCCACCGAGATGATGGAGTTCCACACCAGGCCGATGGCGGCGTAGGGCATTTCAAGCTGCCAGAAGCGCTGCCACGCTGAGTACCGATAAATCCGCGAAGCCTCGATCATCTCCCGGGGAATGCTCTTCATTGAGGAATAAAAACTGAATGCGAGATTCCATACCTGCCCGGTGAAGATCAGCAGGATAACGCCCATCTCGATACCGAGTTGATGACGTGGCACCAGCGTGATCATGGCCAGCAGCACCGGTGGGAGAAAACTTAGAACCGGGATGGACTGCAGGATGTCGAGCACCGCGATCATCCAGGCTTCTACACGCGTATTGCGCGCTGCGATGTAGCCGTAAGCCACAGCAAAGATCAAGCTCAGAAAGTAGGCGATCCCAATGCGCATTACGGAGTACAACGCGTAGAGCGGCAACGAGCGCGCGCTTTCTGAAATGGGAGAAGCCGGAACAGCCGAGCCCATCCAGTAGGAAGCCATGCGCACGATGGCCATGAACACTGCCAACGCGCACAGCGCCACGCCCATATCGATGACAAAGGGCCAGGTGCGAACGGTGACAAGGGAACGTGCTAAGGTGCGCTGGACGGTCACTCATCGCCTCCGGCAGCCGCGGCCTCTTCCACGGCGTCGGGCATTACGAAGCGGCGGCGGGCCGCATCGAAATCGAAAAGCTCGGCATAGCGACCCCAGTTAACGGCAGTCTCAATCTGGCGCCGCGACTCATCGTCGCTGAACTGCTCGTCGAGCATATCGAGAAAGAAGTCTTCGGGAACAGTGTGGTCGCTCTTCGCTTCGAGCGCCCGTCGAATCTGGCGAAGGAGAAGGACGTTTCCGAGAGCAGCGTCGCGAAAAAGCTCTTTCTGCCGGAGAATTTCGGAGTTGGCATATTCCGTTCCCGTCTCAGTGATGGAGGCGTCGCCTTCTTCCACCTTCAGAAAGCCCAGCAGCTGCGCGGCATCGACGATCGGCAGCAGGTCATCGATCTCGAAAGCCAGGTCGTCGGCGAGGCGATAGATGTCGTCGCGACCGCCCTTGTCCAAAAGCAGTTCCAGCAGTCCCGCTATCCCGCCCGGTCGCGCGTGAGGCAGCATCTGGTACTTCATCTGTCGCTGATCGCGCACCCGCGGGCTGGGATGCTGATGCTCCGGCGCCTCGGGTGTGACGTCCGGCCGGGTGAGGACTTTGTAGATGTAGTCGACCAGTTGCGTGAAGGGCCCGGATTTCCGGTCGCGCGGCTGCAGAATCTGCACCCGGAAATCGGTGCGGATATGTCCAGGGTTGCGCCCCAGCACAATGATGCGGTCAGCGAGCAGGACAGCTTCTTCAATGTTATGGGTGACGATAAAGACGCACCGGGTGGGCATGGTCTTTTTGGCCCATAGCTCAAGGAGTTCGCTGCGCAGGTTCTCAGCCGTGAGAACGTCGAGCGCGGAGAAGGGCTCATCCATGAACAGGACCTCCGGCTCGACGACCAGGGCCCGGGCAAAGCCGACCCTTTGCTTCATCCCGCCGGAGAGTTCCTTCGGATAGGCCGATTCGAAGCCGTCCAGGCCGACGGTGTCGAGCATGCGCATGCTGCGCGCGCGGCGTTCCTCGGGCTCTACGCCCCGCGCCTGCAGGGGAGCCTCCACGTTTTCAAGCACGGTTAGCCACGGAAACAGGGCAAAACTCTGGAACACGATTGAAACGTTGATCTCAGCTTCGGCGATCGGCCGGCCGTGCCAGTACACCTGGCCGCCGGTTGGCCTGGAAAGGCCGGAGAGCATGCGCAACATGGTCGATTTGCCTGACCCTGACGGGCCAAGTAAGGCGACAATCTCCCCGGGAACAATCGTCAGGTCGGTCGGCGAAATGACCTGGATGCGGTTTTGGCTGGGCTGGGCGTAGTACTTCTCGATCTTCTCGGCGCGGATGATCGCCTCGCCATCCGGGCGGATGGCCGCTGCCGGGGCAGGATTCTGCGCAACATTCTCCATGGCACGCCTCTCCGCCTGGGATACCGCCGAAAACTCCGGCAGGGAACTGGTATTTCAGAAGTTTATGAGGGTTGCGTTGCTCCCGCATGAATCGGCGGTGCCCTGGGAACAACCCGCGCGTTAAGAGTACAGCAGTCTGCGGGAAACCTGCGAGGGAACACGCCCGGAAGCGTCAGGCCAACCTCGGGCTCCGGTTTTCGTCTAAAGGGCAACGGACTCAAGAGAGCTAAATGACAGACTTGCGCAATGTTACGGTCGCCCTTAGACTAATAAGCCGGGCCCCCGATGGATGCTCGTTATGCCTGCCCGGAGATGTTATTCTAAGCAGGTATCTTCCTTGCTGATCGTACCCAGCGCGGTGCATTCGGCTTTGTTGTACGGCGCGTTCGATTGAAAGGCTTTTTGCGCCATCTTCCTTTGGCGTTCAGGAGTGTATGCCCGATAATCACATTAAGCCCAAAGTCCTAGTGGTAGACGACGAACGAGTCATCGCCGATACGCTCGCCATGATCTTGAATCAGAGCGGCTTTCAGGCAAGGGCCGTATACTCCGGCGAAGCCGCGCTCGAGACGGCATCCGCCTATGAACCTGACATGCTGATTGCAGACGTCATCATGGCCGATCTCAATGGGATCGATGCGGCAATCCAGATCCGCGCGCTTTTGCCCAAGATCAAAATTCTGCTCTTCTCAGGCCAGGCCGCTACGGCGGATCTGCTCGAAAAGGCGCGTGCGCAGGGCTATGAGTTTGAGATTCTCGCTAAGCCTGTGCACCCGCAGGATCTGTTGACCCGGCTGCGCGGCTAGCCCGGCTAACAAAATCCATTCAGTCAGGGCTTCATCTCGTGGCGGCCTTCCATGGCGTGCGACATTGTCACCTCGTCTGCGTATTCAATGTCACTGCCAGCGGGAACCCCGGTGGCGATGCGCGTGATGCGGACCTTGAACTCCCGCAGGGCACTCGCCAGCCAACTGGCCGTGGCTTCGCCCTCGAGGGTGGGGCTGGTGGCAAGAATAACCTCATCCACTTCGCCGCGTTCAACGCGCTCAATCAGCGAGCGCCCGCGCAACTGATCGGGACCGACGCCGTGCAGCGGCGAGAGCGTGCCATGTAGCACGTGATAGACGCCGCCGTAACGGGTTCGCTCGACCGCATCGATGTTCGTCGGCTCCTCCACCACGCAAACGAGTCTCTGATTGCGGGTGGAGCTTGAGCAATAAGCGCATGGATCGACGTCTGTGATGTTGTTGCACACCGAGCAAAGCCGCAGGCTGGCCTTGAGCCCGCGCACGGCTTCTGCGAGCGCCGAAGCATCATCGTCGCCGGAGCGCAGAATGTGAAATGCGAAGCGCTGGGCAGTCTTCGTTCCCACCCCGGGAAGCTTCTTCAACTCGTCAATCAGCCGGGCCATTGGCTCGGCATAGCGTGCCACAGCAGCTTCCTCCTAAACGGTGCGATAAACGATTCCGACAAACATGTCGGGAGACCCGCCATGCAGCCAGCTCGCATCGAGATCGGCGGTTGGCTTTTTGGCAACGACTTCCTGCTCGCTGGCACCGGCCTTCTTGAGCGCGGCCACTTTGTCGCGCACGGTCGAGAGCATGTCGACGTAGCTTTTGAGGTCGGCTTTATCGCCGAGCGGGCCGTGGCCGGGGATAATCTTCGTTTTGTCACCGGCGAGTGCAAGCGACTTCTGAGCAGCTGAAATAGTTCCGCCGATCGAGCCCCCGGTGCCCTCGTCGATGAAGGGGTAGGTCTTGTTGAAGAATATGTCGCCGCAGTGCAGCACATCGGCATTCTGGAAGTGAATGTAGATGTCGGTATCGGTATGGGCCGGATCATAGTGAACCAGCTCAACGGTGTCGCCATTGTGTTTGTGGCTCATTGTCGTGGCAAATGTTGTGCTGGGAAGAGCACCCGCAGGATAAGCAGGAATCGACATATGGAAGAGCTTCATCTCCGCCGGCTCTGCCATGCGTTCCTTGGTTTTCTCGTGCGCGATCACATGATAACCGGCCGCGTGCATGCCTTCGTTGCCGTCAACGTGATCGACGTGCCAGTGCGTGTTGATCAACCCGTGGGGAGCATCGCTGCTCACCGCGGCAATCGCCTCGCGAATATGCGGAACAGCCGTAGCAAAGCTGGAGTCGATGAGAATAATCCCATCCTTGCCGGTCTGCACAGCCATGTTGCCGCCCGCGCCTTGGAGTAGCCAGATGTTGTCGTAAAGTTTTGTAGTCTTGATCGGCGCCGATGCGCCTGCAGCGCGCATTTGTGCAAGCCGGTCGGTCGGCGGAGCAGGTTGGGCAGCCTGGGAAAGGATCCATCGTGGTGCCAGCGATGCCGCGCCAGCCGCCATTCCAAGACGCAGAAAACTTCTGCGGTTGATCTCAAATGTCATTGTGCCCCCCTGAATGCACATCGACTCAGAATGAAACTCTACCCTGGCGCGGGAACAGACCGAGTGTAGCCGATGCTGCTCAGCCAAGCCCCGGGATATTCAAATTCATTCCGCCCAGTGCGCCTTTGACGCTCGATTGAATCGCTTCGTCCGCCTTCTGCCCGGCGTCATTCACGGCCCCCACAACAAGGGCCTCAAGCATCTCAACGTCAGGATTCGGGCCGCTGAGGCTGGTTACTGCCGAAGGATCGATCTTGATTTTGATCAGCTCTTTTTTGCCGTTCATGGTGGCCGTAACTGCGCCGCCGCCGCTCGAGCCTTCGACCACAGTTTGCGCGAGCTTGCGCTGCATCTCCTCTTGCATTTTGTTGGCCTGCGAGAGCATTTCAGCCATCTTGAGAGGATTGATCATTGTGGGCTCCTATTTGGTTCGCAGGTCGACTACGCTGCGCACTTCGGCGTTAAAGAGTTCCTTTGCACGCTGCACCATCGGATGATCGAGCGCGGCCTGCTGAATGCTGCCTTCGACGGGCGCCGTCACCGAGGATGTGGATGCAACGCCTTCGCCGGGAATGACCATGAATCGCGATGGTCCGCCGAGTCGCTGCATCTCCTGCTTGATGATTTTTTCAGCCGCTGCATTCACGGTGAGCGCGAGCATCTTTTTGCCCATGCCGGGAACTTCGATCCGCAGGCTGGTTGCCTCCAGCGTAAAGCGCGCAGTGGATAGCAGCGTCGAAGCGGATGCATGTCCAGCCTCGGCGAGGGCCGCAATAATCGCTTTCTGTGCGGCGTCCTCAGTAGGACCATCCGGGCGTCTTCCTGCACCGTTCGCTGTTGTGCTTTCGATTGGATCGGGTCCCTCTGAATCATCATCCACCGCTGTCTCAGCAAACCCGACCGATGGCCTTAAAACCTGTGTTGCTGTCCCTGATGCCGCTGAGGGAATATCGAAGACCGGAGCAGGTTCGGGCGGGGCTGCAATGGCCGCGCTGCTTTCCACCTTCGGTGCAGCCGGTTGCATTACGGGCTGTGAACCAGACGAGAATCCAAATGGCGAACGCGGTGCAGGAGGTTTCGAAGCGATACTCGGCGCCGGAGCGGCCTGCGGAGACGTTCGCACAGGTGCAGGTGCGGTCCGGGGAGCCGATGATCCACCGCCGCGAACAGACGTGCCGCTCGCCACTCCGCTGAGCAACTCCTCCAGTGGCAGCAGTCGCTGGGCGTGCACCAGCTTCATCATTCCCAGCTCAAGATGGAAGCGCTGCTCCTGCCTGTAGTTCAGATCGTCGAAGGTCCGAAGCATGATCTGCAGGTTGCGCGTGATTTCCTCTTCACCGAAGAGCAACGCACTTCGCGCCGCACGCGCGCGCTCGTCGGCGGATATCTGCAGCAACTCTGTCTGTTCGCCGCCCAGCTTCGCCATCAAGGTGTTCCGCAGATAGCGGACCATCTGGCGTGCCAGCGACTGCGGGCTATGACCGGCGTTCAGCAAATCATTCAACTGCGTCATCAGCGGAGCGCTCTCGCCGGCGGCGACCGCTTCCAGCAGATGTTCAAAAACTGTATTGGGTACAGATCCCATCAGCTCGCGAATCTGTGCAGCGGCGAGAACGGGCCGGTTTTTCGCATCGGACGGAGCAGACGCAATGGCCTGATCCATGATGGAAAGCGCGTCGCGCATCGATCCGTCCCCGGCCTCGGCAAGAAGCGCCAGCGCGCCTTCCTCGGCTTCCACTTCCTCCTGGGTCGCAATCATCTTGAGCTGCGCCAGGATGTCATCGAACTTCACCGCATGAAAGCTGAAGTGCTGACAGCGCGAGCGGATCGTCTGCGGAATATTCTCCGGCTCGGTGGTCGCCATCATGAAAACGATGTGCGATGGAGGCTCCTCGAGCGTCTTCAGCAGCGCATTGAAGGCGGCTTCGGTAATCTGGTGCGCCTCGTCGAGAATGTAAATCTTGTAGCGGTCGCGCGCGGGAGCGTAGCGAGCGGCATCGCGCAGTTCTCGAATCTCATCGATACCGCGATTTGTCGCCGCGTCAATCTCGATCACATCAACAGCATTGCCCTGGCGGATCTCGACGCAGGAATCGCAAACTCCGCAAGGCTCCGGCGTCGGCCGCTGCGCCGAGCCGATCTCCGTCCGACAGTTCAGCGCCTGCGCCAGGATGCGCGCTATAGTGGTTTTCCCGATGCCGCGGTGGCCGGAGAAGATGTATCCGTGTGCGATCCGGTTCTGCGTTAGTGCATTCAGCAGAGTGCGCGTAACGTGATCCTGACCGGCGACGTCGGCAAACCGTTGCGGACGATACTTGCGAGCCAGGACCTGGTAACCCATGCGAAAACTTCCCCCGTGTGAGCGCCCTGTTTCGTTCAAGCGCTAGGTTGGATTGTATCGTTCCGGGATCCGCCGCTTATAGCAAATGACTTGCAGGTGCACCCACTGTCAAAGTATGCAGCAGTGTTGAAAGCCTCCCGGGAACGAGCTTTGTTAACACTTCCGCAATTGCTTACCCGGGGGCTTGACGACTTTCCGGATGAGGAACACAATCTCTCAATCAGGTGATCATTGCCGGTCATCGAGGTGGCTCTTGCACGTTTGAAACTGAAGCCGGTGACCTCAAAGAATATTCTGTGAATTCCAAATGATGCAGCTTTCCTCATGCGATAAAAAACTCGAGATAAGCTGACACTCTGTCGAACCCCGCTCCGTAGTTGCGGCGGCTTGCAAGAACGATAGAACGGGCCCCGCAAAATAATCCTCTCCACTCCGACTCCAGCCCACAAAGCTGGTCCCCCATGCGACCAAGGAGGTAAGCATGCCTGATCTGTTCGATCAACTTAAACAAAAATATCAACCCGTGCTCGACACAATTCAACGCGAAGGCGCCGAAGTTCAAGGTCTCAGTCTCGACGGCAATCAGCTTTTTTTGAAAGCTATGGCAGTTTCCGAAGCCAGCAAAAACCGTATCTGGGATGCCATCAAGGCCGTCGATCCGAACTATAAAGATCTCAAGCACGACATCGAATTCCGTCAGGGCAGCCAGACCTACACCGTCCAGCCCGGCGATAACCTATCCAAGATCAGCAAGCGTTACTACGGAGACGCGAACAAGTATCCCGTGATCGCGCAGGCGAACAACCTCGCGGATCCTGACAAGATCAAGGTGGGACAGGAACTGGTCATTCCCGCCGCGTAGGCATGTTTTCTGGGCGGTGGTCCCGGCCGCCGCCCGAGACGCCGCATCAAGGTGTCCGGGACAAGCAACTCGACACCTCACCACCGTCCGCAACCGCAAGACAACCTCGGCAGCGAACCTGCCCCCAGGAGATCGCCAATGACTCTGCTCGATTCAGTCACAAATGTTTTGAAGCAATATACAAGCGGCTCAACTCCAGACGCAGCGAACGCCTCGGAACACTTCGATCAGGTTGCACAAACAGCTTCGCCGAATGCCCTTGCAGAGGGACTCTCCGCGATGTTCAAGTCGGATAAGACGCCCGCCTTTGGCAACATGGTCGGCAGTCTCTTCGGCCAGTCCAATGGCGAGCAGAAAGCGGGCATGCTGAATCAACTGATCGCGGCTGTCGGCCCGAGCACTGTGGCCCAGATGGCAGGCGGCGGAGTGCTGGCAAGTCTGCTGGGTGGAGGCGCAAGCCAGGTCACTCCACAACAGGCTCAAAACATCTCTCCAGAGGTGGTACAGCAAATCGCGACCCACGCGGAGAAAACAGATCCGTCGATCGTGGATAGAGCGAGTGCGTTCTATGCGGAACACTCAACGCTCGTGAAGACGCTGGGCGGAGCAGCTTTGACCATCGCGTTGGCCAAGGTCGCAGAACGGCAAAGAGCCTAGCACTGTAGAACGCATTTGTGTCCGTCCCGCGCCAAACTCTGATTGTGAAAAAGGAGAGATTATGTTTGCACTGCTTTGGGAGATCATCATCGGGGGTGTCATCGGAGTTGTAGCCAAGCTGCTCATGCCAGGCAGAGACCCCGGCGGGATTTTCGTTACCATCATCATCGGCATTGCGGGCTCGATTGGAGCGACTTTCCTGGGGCAGTTGATCGGCTTGTACAAGCAAGGGCAGTCTGCCGGCTTTATCATGTCCGTTCTCGGCGCGGTGTTGATTCTCTGGCTCTATCGCCTGATTAAGCGCAGAACCGGCGTGACGGCGTAAAAATCAACAAAGGGTGAGCCGAGCGGCGCAGTCGGTTTGATCGGTCAACTGGGATCGAGGTTGAAGCTGATGTCGTTGAGCCATTCCGCGATCAGGTCCTCATCGCCGGGATCGAAGACATAGGCGTCATTAAGCAACAAAATTGTCGCCCAGTAAACCAGGTCGCGTTCCGAGATGAGCTCGAAGCGCTTGTGCTCCAGCGCGTTTGAAATGTGTTCGCGGGTGATGACGATGCCGGGCTCGGGGATAGGGAACCGGTTGTTGGCAGAGCGGCGCTGCGTGATGCCTTTGTCCGTTTCCTCTTTGGCGTCGAAGTTCACATCGAATGCGCCCGCGAGCGAGCGCAACATCTCCTCGCGGTTAACTTCAAAGAGCGCAAATCTCCGCAACACGTCGAGTTGCTCATTGGTCAGTGGCGGAAGTTCTGGCTCTTGCGTCATCCAGCCTTATGCTATCTCCGAACAGGCTCGAACGTAACGCCTTTCGCGAAAGGAGCCTCTTCAGGCCGCGTCTTCCTCTGCCTCAACGTCTGGCTTCCGTGGGATTGGAATCGCCTTGGTACGAACTCTCCGCTTCGCCGCTTTCTTCTTTTCGGCCTTCCTGGCTGCCGCCTTGCGCCGGCGGATCTCCTCTGGTGAATACATGGTTCCACGGCATGATTTGGCGCCGCAGTTGCAATTTGCCTGGTCGTCGCCACCGTCGTAAAGACAGTAATCGTAGGTAATCTCTTCGCCCGGCTCAATCTTGCGGATGGCCTTGATCCAGACGCGCCCCTTGATCTCTTCCGTCTCACAATTTGGGTCGCAACTGTGATTGATAAACATGGCCATGCAGTGGCCGTCGATCACGACAGAGCCGTCCCCGAGTCCAAATAAGTAGGTGATCGGCGACTCCTCGTTGGAGGCGTCGGCTTCGTCTTTACTAAAGCGTGGCCCGGTGTATTCGGCAACGCGCGTGCCTTTTCGAACTGCGGTAGTGCTATAGCAGCCGGCGGCATGAATGGCGGATGAGCGAATGATGAGCGCCATAGGTTGTGCGGCTTTATCCTGGGGTGAGTTGAAGTACGCTATGCTCCGCATCGTAACATTGAAGTGAGTGGAACGAACGGCGCGCTGGCGAAAAGAATTCGAAATGAAGTTGAAATGTTACATTGCATTCGCGGTTGGGTGTGGCCTGGTCGCCGCATGGAGTCTGCATTCCCAATCCGCGCCGCCGGCGCAGCAGCCCAAGCCGCCTGCGAGCACGCAGCAACCTGCAAAGAAGCCACCCGCCGATGCAAATCCATTCCCTGAAGACACGAACAACGTGCCGGTGGTGCCGACAAACGGAGAGCCTGCAGCCGCCCCTGCGCCACCGCCGGTTGCGGACGAGGGAAGTGCCGTAACTACGAGCCTGCTGAAGAGCGATTCCGATCCGGTGCATAGTCCCGATGATCCTGACCCCGAGTCCGCAGGCGCAAACAGCGGGTTCAGCTCCAGCCTGTCAGGTTCGGCCGACATCAACATCCCTGACGAGCCAAAGACGGGCAAGCACAAGAAGACCGACGAACCACCGATCCACCAGGTAACAGCAAAGGACGACGAAAGCGTCGGCGAGTTCGAGTTGAGCCGAAAAAACTGGAAGGCTGCGCTGTCGCGTTACCAGTCAGCGCTGGTAACAGACCCCGAGAACCCTGATGTGTATTGGGGCATAGCCGAATCGCAGCGCCAGCTTGGCGACTATACGAATGCCAAGGCGAACTACCTCAAGGTGGTGGAGTACGACCCCGACAGCAAGCACGGCAAGGAAGCGAAGAAGCTTCTGAAAGACCCGCAATTGGCGAACGCACCCGCGGTGTCAAAGAACCAGCAGCCGCAGTAGTCGAGCACCCACCCCCCAAGCACTGTCATTCCGACCGACCAACGGGAGCGGAGGAACCTGCAGTTGTTCTTCACCAAGCTTCGTATGACCCCTGATTCCCGTCACAGCGAATCCAAAGCAGGATGAGTATTCTTTCGCAATGTGCGAACGCCATTACTCCCTTCAAAGCACTGTCATTCCGACCGACCAACGGGAGCGGAGGAACCTGCAGTTGTTCTTCACCAAGCTTCGTATGACCCCTGATTCCCGTCACAGCGAATCCAAAGCAGGATGAGTATTCTTTCGCAATGTGCGAACGCCATTACTCCCTTCAAAGCACTGTCATTCCGACCGACCAACGGGAGCGGAGGAACCTGCAGTTGTTCTTCACCAAGCTTCGTATGACCCCTGATTCCCATCACAGCGAATCCAAAGCAGGATGAATACTCTTTCGCAATGTGCGAACCCCGTTACTCGACCTACATTATTGCGAGCCGCAGCCGAACGACTCTACATCGGAATCACCGGCGATCTTCGGAGAAGAGTCTTCCAGCACAAATGGAAAGAATACGAAGGATTCAGCGCAAAATACCACTGCGATCGGCTGGTCTGGTACGAGCATTATCAGAACGTCGCGAAGGCGATTTCGCGGGAAACCCAATTAAAGAAATGGAACCGTGCCAAGAAGATCGCGCTGATTGAACGGATGAATCCGCCGTGGGCAGATCTGAGCAGAGACTGGTTTGAGTACGAACCGGCAGACTACAAACGGGCGACTGACAGATTGGATCGGTGGTAGCGAACGGGAACTGCAGGTTCCTCCACTCCCGTGGGTCAGTCGGAATGACACGGGCAGGGGATTTACCTAACTCAATCCCACCCAGCGCAAATAAGCACCAATGATCGGCTGTCCCCAGAGCGCGCTGATGATCCCCCCAATACAAAGGAACGTTCCCAGCGGAAGCTTTGACAATAGCCAGGTATCCGATTCTCGCCGCGCTGCAGGCACGGCGAGGATTACAAGCGCGAAGACAGCCCCAAGCAAAATGCCGATGGCGAATGACAACAACGCCCCGGAAATCCCCAGCCACGCGCCCAGCATTGCCATCAGTTTGGCATCGCCAAGGCCGATGCCTTCGCGGCGTCGAACCAGCCAGTAGGTCCAACGGATAAGGAGAATGAGGCCCGCTGCGGCGAGTGGGGCAAGGCATTGGCCAATCAGACTCGTTGTGATCGTTCGAGATATCGAAATTGCGGGGCCTTCTGCTAACCAGTCCCCTAACACGAGATGAAAACTGTTGAACATTAATCCGAGGGCTATTCCAGGGAACGTGATCCAGTTCGGAAGCCAGAGGTTTTCAGCATCCAATACCGCAAGCGCGACGAGCAGCCAAAAGAAAATCATTCTCCCGATGGCGGCGTCGAACCCGCTTTCATAGCTGAAGACCAGTGGTGCTGAGGTTAGCGACAAGTTTGGCGAAAGCATTTCTGGAATGATTCGCCATACCGTGAAGGCCCACAGCACTCCCACCGCCAACTCCACCAGCGGATACCGCCAACTGATCTTCGCCTTGCAGGTCCGGCACCGCCCCCTGAGCGTCATCCAACTCACCAGCGGCAGATTCTCCCACCACGCCAGCGTCCGCCCGCACTTGCGGCAATGCGAGCGCGGCTTGACCACGCTCTCGCCCTCGGGCCAGCGGCTGAGGCACACGTTCAGAAAGCTGCCAAAGGCCAGACCCAGCAGCCCTGCCAATATCGTGCCCAGAATGCGAATCATCGAAAGATCACCGGGAAGGTTGAGTATACGGCCAAGCGGTATATACGCATGACGTTGCGGAAGTTCTTGCCGTTCATGCGGCCGTGCATTCAGAATGGACAGCGTTGTCTGCTCGACACAAAGGCTGGACGAAAAGGCCGGTCTCAAAGGAAGGATCGAGTGAAACGAACTATGCAGCTGTTCCTTGTTGTCTTCGCGGTCGCGATTGGCGCAGCCATCACTGGCCGTTATCTTCTCGCAGCGCGAACGGCCGAAAAGGTTCCACTCGACTCCACTGTCGTCAAACTCGATCGTCTCGACCCTGCGATCGACCAGATCGTTCCCAAAGACGCGAAACTGGAACGCGTCGCCACTGGCTTCACATGGGTCGAAGGTCCTGTGTGGGTGAATGGTTCGCTCTATTTCGCAGACATCCCCAGCAACAGCATCCGCAAGTGGACGCCAGGCTCTGGCGTGACGATGTTCATCACGCCGAGCGGCTATAAGGGCGCGGCGCCGTACGGCGGGCCTGAGTCAGGGTCAAATGGAATGACGTTGGACACTCGCGGAAGGCTCACGATTGCCGGCCACGCGCAGCGCGACGTGTACCGGTTGGAATCGCTACGCACGGACAGCCCAATCACCATTCTTGCCAACGGCTACCAGGGCAAGAAGCTCAACAGTCCCAACGACCTCGTCTATCGCTCCGACGGCTCGCTCTATTTCACCGATCCGCCGTATGGGCTGCGCACGCAGAAGGACACTGATCCGGAGAAAGATCTGAAAGTGAACGGCGTTTATCGCATTCCGCACGCGCTCGAGCAGAAGTCCGCTGACCATGCAAGCTCCGAGATTCAGCTTCTTGTTCCCGATCTGACCCGGCCGAATGGGATTGCCTTTTCCCCAGACGAGAAGTATCCTATACGTGGACAACTCCGAACCAAAGAAAATCTGGATGCGTTACCGTGTGCAGCCGGACGGCAGTTTAACGGACGCAAAGCTCTTCTACGATGCGACGTCCGACTCACGGCCCGGCGCTCCTGACGGCATGAAGGTCGATGAAAAGGGAAATGTCTACAGCACGGGACCTGGGGGCGTGTGGATATTCTCGCCGGAAGGGAAGCCGCTGGGCACAATCGTCATGCCCGAAAAAGCAGCGAATGTAGCCTGGGGCGGGCCAGACCGCAAGACGCTGTACATCACGGCGAGTACCAGCATCTACCGAATCCAGCTCATGATCGCCGGCGCGCCGATGGTTCGCAGCCATTAAGCGGTTCGTTGACAGTTTGGCGCGCCCCTGATTCGCGTTTCAGGATTTGCGTTGCGCATTTTCCGCAAGGCGGGATGCCCTGCTTGGCCTCCGTTTAATATTGAAGTCACATGGACGTCCCGCCTGCCCTTCCAGAGACAGACAAACCCGCGGATAACATGTCGACTGATCCGGCGCGGGCAGCGGCGCTGTTTCAGGAATCGGTCGCCATCATGGCTCGGCTGCGGGCCCCGGGCGGATGCCCATGGGATCGCGAGCAATCCTTCGACACCATTCGCAAATACACTCTCGAAGAGGCCTACGAGGTCTTCGACGCCATCGAGCGCCGCGACTTCCCGCATCTAGCCGAAGAACTGGGCGACCTGCTGCTCCAGGTTCTTTTCTACGCCGAGATGGCAGCCAATGAAGGCCACTTCACCATCACCGACGTACTCGATCACCTCAACCGCAAGCTGATCCGTCGTCATCCGCATGTGTTTGGCGAGGAGGCCTCGCGCGCTGCAGGCAACGAGGCGCAAGTCGACGCGTCCGTTGAAGGCTCGGCCACAAAAGTTCTGCGCAACTGGGAAGAGATCAAGGCCGCAGAAAAGACGGGCGCGAAAGCAGAAGGGAACCAGCCGGCATCGCGCCTCGATTCTGTGCAGCGTGCCATGCCCGCACTTGCCGAAGCTGCGAAGATCGGCGCAAAGGCAGCGAAATCCGGATTCGACTGGCCACACTGGCGCGACCTGCTTCCCAAGCTGACCGAAGAGACTGCAGAGCTTGAGGCCGAAGCTGCAGCAGCCGAAAAATCCGCAGACCCCGCGATCAAAGCTGCCGTTGAAGCCGAGTTGGGTGATCTGCTCTTCACCGTAGTCAATCTCGGGCGGCACCTCGGTGTCGACGCTGAAATGGCCCTGCGTGGATGCAATCTGAGATTCCGCCAACGGTTCCGCGAGATGGAGTTAATTTCAGAAAGGCAACTGGAAGACTTGAAACCCGAACAGCTCGAGGCCTTGTGGACCAAGGCAAAACAGAACCTATCCCCATCGCACCGAGAGAGCGACCACGGCCCATCGGAGCGCCAGCCATGATCCTGATCCGCACCTGCTCTGGGCACGATGAGCTAGAAGCCTGCGTCCAACTCCAGATCGAGACGTGGGGCTACGACGACACCGACATTATTCCTCGCAAAGCCTTTCTTGTTGGCCAGAAGATCGGCGGTCAGGTCCTTGGTGCGTTCGACACCGATCTTCCCGGCGCAGGCCCGGACGGAACGCCGGAATCGATGGTGGGTTTCGCCATGTCTTTGCCGGGCGTGAAGACTGGAAAGAATTCCCCAGACGGAAATCCACAGCCCTATCTGCACTCGCACATGTTGGCTGTGCGCGACCACTATCGCAACCGTGGCCTTGGCGCACAACTCAAATTGGAGCAACGACGTGAAGCACTTTCGCGCGGTATTCGCCGCATGGAGTGGACCTTCGATCCATTAGAAATCAAGAATGCGCATCTAAACATACGCAAGCTCGGTGCAATCGTTCGTAGCTATTTCGTGAATTTCTATGGTGTATCCTCTTCTCGACTCCAAGGTGGACTTCCAACTGACCGTCTCGTTGCAGAGTGGTATCTCGACTCTGAGCGGGTCAGCCGGACTTTGGAAGGCCATCCGCCAGTCAACCATGAAATTGAAGAACGCATCCTGGTCCCAGCCGCCATCTACCAGTGGAAGGCATCCCCCAGCGGACGGGAGCAAGCACTTGACGTCCAGTTGCAGAATCGCCTCAGGTTTCAGGAAGCATTTTCCAAAGGATTGGCCGTCGTCTCCTTTACACGGGACGCGGAAGGTAACGGAGTCTTCGAACTGGGCCATTGGGCCCAACCGGCGTAGGTCTCAAACCCGTCTTCTGCCGGCTCATTGAAGTACCAACATCTTCTTAAGCTTTTGTCCGAAGGAAGCAACACTCATATGAGAATCGACGGAATCATTCTCCGCGAACTGCACCTGCCTCTGGTGCGGCCCTTTGAAACAAGTTTTGGCGTAACCCGCAACCGCAGAGTCCTGCTTGCCGAGGTCCGGTCTGAAGGACTGATCGGCTGGGGTGAGTGCACTGCCGGCGAGCATCCTCATTTCTCCGGCGAGTCAACCGACACCGCCTGGCAAGTGATCGTGAACGAGCTCGGCCCCATGCTGGCCAGCGCCACAGTCGATCACGGCGGGGACTGCCCCAAAATCTTTAGCCTGGTTCGCGGCAACCCCATGGCCAAGGCCGCGCTCGAAAACGCAATCTGGGATCTCGAAGCGCAACGCGAAGGTTTGTCGTTGTCGCAACTGATCGGTGGCGTGCGCGACCGCATTCCGTGCGGTGTTTCCCTGGGAATTCAAAAATCCATTCCGGAATTGCTGGACATTATCGATCGCGAGCTGGCCGCGGGTTATCAGCGCATAAAGCTAAAGTGCAAACCAGGCTGGGACGTTGAGGTTTTTGAAAAAGTGCGCAACCAGTGGCCAGACATCATGCTGAGCTGCGACGCCAACTCCGCCTACAAGCTGCGTGACGCCGACCACCTCGTCACCTTCGATGCCTTCGATCTCCTCATGGTCGAGCAGCCTCTCTGGCACGACGATTTTTACTACCACTCCATGCTGCAGAAGCGCATGAATACGCCGATCTGCCTCGACGAGTCCATTCGCAACCGGCGCGATGCGCTGGCGGCAATCGAAATGGAGTCGTGCAAGATCATCAACATCAAGCTCGGCCGCGTCGGTGGATTCTCCGAAGCCATTGCAGTGCACAACGCGGCGCAGGAGCGCGGCATTCCCGTGTGGTGCGGCGGCATGTTGGAGTCAGGCGTAGGCCGTGCGCACAACATTGCGCTATCTACTCTTGAAAACTTCCGTCTGCCCGGCGACGTCTCGGCTTCGGCCCGCTACTGGAACGAGGACATCATCGAACCGGAGGTCACGGTTACCCCTGAAGGCGAGATCCTGGTCTCCGATGCCCCTGGTCGAGGCTACGAAGTCCGCTCCGACCTGGTCGACCAACTAACCGTCCGCAAAGAGGAGATTCGCGCCTTCGAACTGGTAGGCCAGAGCTAGAACCGGCGCGAACCCTGATTATGATTGAACTCACCGAGGTCGTACGGTCGCTTAAACTGCGGCACGGCGACCTCGAACTGCGTCTGGCAGACTACTCGCTGCACGCATTCCACCAGGTCCCAACGTACTTCTTTCGCATGATGAGCATCGACCGCGACGAGGAGATGGGCAATATCAATCTGCGCATCGGCTCAACACCGCACATCGAGCGCTACGCCGGCCACATCGGGTACGGCGTCCATCCGGCGTTCCGCGGACATCACTATGCGTCGCGATCCCTGGTGCTGCTTCTTCCGTTTGCGCGAAGCGTGGGTATCGATCCACTGTGGATTACCTGCGACCCCGACAATGCGGCCTCCCGACGCAGCCTCGAAATCTCAGGTGCAGAATTCATCGAAGTTGTCGACGTGCCTGACGAGTGCGGAATCCGGAAATACGGCGGCAAATTGCACAAATGCCGCTATCGGCTGTAGATCACGACCGCCGGAACCAAACTAAGAGCTTGTGCGTACTCACAACCGGCGGTGCAACTTTGCCGGCGGTATCGCGTCTCAATAGCGAGAGGCGGCCCGACCCCGCAGTTGCCGTCCGCCGGAGGTTACTCAGTTGACTCCCCAGGAAGAACAGCTTCTCAATTCGCTCATCGAGCGAATCAACCAGACCCAGCTTGAAGAAAAAGATCCCGACGCCGATGCGCTGTTGAACCAGAAACTCGCCGCGAATCCCGATGCGCTCTATATGCTGGCGCAAACCGTTCTCGTGCAGAACATCGCCGTCGACCAGGCGAAGGCGCAAATCGCGCAACTGCAGCAGCAGGTCCAGCAACTCCAGCGAGCGTTCGCAACCGGCGCACACCACCAGCTTTCTCGGGCGCCTTCTCGGCGAGCACGATCCCGCGCCGGCACAACAGCAAGCGCCTGCGCCGCCCTATCAGCCTGTCCCGCAGTACGCCCCGCCTCAGCAGGCGTATCCCCAATACGGCCCGCCTCAATATCAGCAAGCGCAATATGCCTCTATGGGTGGTCAGCCGAGCTTCCTGCGCGGTGCGATGCAGACCGCCGCTGGAGTGGCTGCCGGTGCACTGGCCTTTGAGGGTGTCGAGTCGATTCTCCACGGCTTCGGCCACGGCGGTCCCAGTTACGGCATGGGAGGCTTCGGCGCGGGCGAGCGTCCGGCCGAGGTCATCAACAACTACTACGACGAACCGGGCCGCGGCGCTGAACACCACATGCACGATGATCCCAATGACAACCTGCGCGGATTCGACCAGAACGCTGGCTCAACCAGCGATCAAGACACGCGCGCGTTCGCCGATGCATCAAGCCTCGACGATCCAGCTGCCTTCGACGATCAGAACCTCGACGACGGTTCCGGCGACGATGACTCGGGCAGCTTCGACGACGGCGGGGGATCAGACAGTGGGGGCGGCGACTTTTAATCGCTCAGGTGGACTGCGCCGAAATGGACACAATTTGCCTTGCGCTGGAACAGTATTCATCCAGCGCAAGACAGACTGCGAAGGCTATTTCTATGTTCCAGCGATGGCCTTGTTCTGCAGAATGCGAACCACGACGCGACGATTCGCTGCTTCAGTGTCAGCTGTTTTGTCGCCTCCCTCAATCTGGCGGCTTTCGCCCATTGCACCGGGAGCCAGCATATTGGTAAGCGGCACGTTGCCCTTTTGTAGAAGGATGCTGGTGACGTTATTGGCGCGATCCTCGCTCAACTTCTGATTCAGTGCTGCGCTTCCTGTCGCCGAGGCATATCCCTTTACCTGGATCATGTAGCCGTTGATCGTCTTCGCCTTGGTCGCCAACGCCACCAGTTGCGGGTCGTATTTCGGATCAACGTTCGTTTTCCCGTTCCCAAAGAGGACGGTAACCTCGTCAAGGATGTAGTAGTCGTTCAGCTGGCCGAATCGGGCCGAATTGGCGGCAATTGAGCCTTGTTGGCCGCGATCTTTTTTTCCTGCTCGGATAGCTGCGCGTTCTGCGCTGCGAGTTCGGCGTTGTGCTTTTCCAACTCCGCTGAATTCTTAGCAGCTTCCGCGCTGGTTTCGGCCATTCCAGCCTGGATGGCCTCGGCCTGTTGCAGGTCGTCGCCCTTGAACCGGATTTTGCTCGCGACCAGCTGGCCATCGGCATTCATGCTGCCTTCCACCTGAATCGGAAGGCCCGGAATGAGGGCGGCCATCGACATGCTCTTGCTCCGGGCCTTCAGCACGCCTTGCACCTGACCTACGTTCGTGGAGTCCGTCAGAAGGACGACGACCTTTGGCGAGTCATTGGTCTGCAGGAAGATCTGCGGGCCGCTTCGGCCCTTGATAATTCCCTGCATCTTGGTTTGCGCAGAGACGATCGTGCTCGATAGTCCGACCAACATGAGCACAAAGGCCAATCCTGAAACAATTCTGAAACCCCTGCTTCGAATCATCTTTTCTCCCCTTGCTTGTTCTTGAGCAACTGTCCCCTCACCGAGGTGCAGAAGCAACGCATCTTCACCCAGACGTCCACTCTGAGGCGCATCCTGTTTCGCACGTCCATTTCATTTCCGCCGACCAAAAGCCGACCGCAAAAGAAACGTAGTGAGTCTCAGAAAGCTTCGCAACTGGAAGAACTGACAGTGGCGCCGAATGCGGTTTGCGCTGACGAAGAAATTGCAGCTCAGGGCACTGGTAGGCCAAGCAGGGAAACCCAGCCACACCATGCCGGACCCGCATACAGCTCCATATTCGCCCTACCTTCGCGGTGGTATACTCACAGGGGTGTCGCGGGTTCCGGGAACCCCCAATCGACAGGTTTTAGCCGAGGGGCGAAGGTAAGCACCGCATTCTTAACGTCTACTGAGGTTCACATGTCCGGCCATTCAAAATGGGCGACAATCAAGCACAAAAAGGGCGCGCTGGATGCTAAGCGCGGCAAGATATTCACCCGTCTGCTGAAGGAAATCGCCGTGGCTGCCAAGGGCGGCGGTAATCCCGATACCAACGCTCGACTTCGCACGGCCGTTGCCGCTGCCAAGGCCGAAAACATGCCGCAGGACAACATCAAGCGGGCCATCCAGCGCGGTACTGGCGAACTGGAAGGCGTGAGCTACGAAGAGATCACCTTCGAGGGCTACGGGCCCGGCGGCGTGGCAATCGTGGTGGAAACGCTGACCGACAATCGCAATCGCACCGTCAGCGAAATCCGCCATGCCTTCTCAAAGAACGGCGGCAATCTTGGCTCGACAGGTTCGGTTCTGCACATGTTCTCGAAGAAGGGCGTGATCGATATCGAGAAGGCCCATGCTACCGAAGAAAAGTTGACGGACATCGTGCTGGAACACGGCGGCGACGACCTGCGAGACGAGGGCGAAGTGTGGGAGATCGTGACCGAGCCGAATGCCTTTGAGGGAGTGTTGAATGGCGTGAAAGCTGCGAATATCGCTGTGGCTTCGAGCGAGGTAACGATGCTGGCTTCGACATACACCAAGCTCGAAGGACCGGCGGCAAATCAGATGTTGCGATTGCTTGAGGTGCTTGAAGACTTCGACGACACTCAGAATGTCTACTCGAACTTTGATATGGACGCCGAACAGATGGAACAGGTGGCTGGATAAGTTTGAACAGGCTGGCAATCCGAAGGCCGCCTGAAGATGGCGGCCTTTTTCATGGATTGCAGAATTTCAAAAACTAAGAAAAAGAGAAGAACGTTGACCTTAACTGCGAAGTTTCTGGTGTTCACATTGTTGATTGCGGGAGCGGCCTCGGCTACATCGGCCCAGGCGACCAAAGGCGAAATCAATTCCCCCGTAGCCCAGGTTCGAAACAATCAGAGTTGGGAGGTTGCGCCGTTTGCATTCTATGGCAACGGAATTGGCGGCGATCGCTCCAACTACCGCTTCTTCTCAGTTGGCGTTGAAGCAGGAAAACTGCTGACACGGCCACTTCACGCAGGTATTTTGAGCGGCCAGTTCCAATACGCAGTGAATGTGATGCCTTTCTGGCAGGCGTACACGCCTCCACCGCACACGCAGACTTTTATCTTCAACGGTGTGACGTTTGAAGCGCCGATCGGTGGTGGAACCTACACCGGCGCCAGCATCACGCCGGTGATCTTCCGATGGAACTTCCTCAATCACTCGCAGCACTGGCAGCCGTGGTTTCAGGCGGCGGGCGGGCTCATCTACACCACGCACAAGTTTCCACCCGACGTGCTGGTACCGCACGGAGTGCCCGGTGGCACATCGGTTTGGAACTTTTCTCCGCAGGGCGGAATCGGTATCCACTACTTCACGCGCGAGAGGCGGTCCGTTGATCTCGGAGTGAATGCCGTCCACATTTCGTCGGCATCTCTGGGCGACCGCAACCCCGGCGTCAATTCCAGCTTGCAATTTCAGCTGGGATATACCTTCTGGAAGTAGAAGGGCACTTACATGGTTCGCTCCGTATACGCGCAGGTGGAAAGACAAAGATGAAAGATGCAGTTGTCGAGTGCGTTCCGAATTTTTCTGAGGGCAGGGACGCCCGGCGTGTCGAAGCTATTGTCGCCGCTATGCGCGTTGAGGGTGTGCGCCTGCTTGACTGGTCAATGGACGCGGATCACAACCGCTCCGTCGTCACCATCGCCGGCGAACCTTCCGTGGTGCTGGAGTCCGCCGTTCGCGGCGTAGGCAAGGCTGTTGAGCTGATCGACTTGACTGCCCAGCAAGGTCTGCACCCTCGCATTGGCGCTGCTGACGTGGTTCCGTTCGTTCCCGTCTCCGGCATCAAGCTTGAACAGTGTGTCATGCTGGCCCGCCAAGCCGGTCTCGAAGTTTGGCGTCGCTTCGGCGTGCCCGTCTACTTTTACGAGGCTGCAGCCTCGCGGCCCGATCGCGCCAACCTCGATGACGTGCGACGCGGACAGTTCGAAGGACTTCGCGATGCCGTCCGCAAGGAGGCAGCACGCCGTCCCGATCTTGGCGGTCCCGGATTGCACCCGACCGCGGGCGCATGCGCTGTAGGAGCGCGCAAATTTCTCGTGGCCTACAACGTCTATCTGGATTCCGCCGATGTTGCTGTAGCCAGGGCAATCGCGCGTGAGGTGCGCGCCGTGTTCGGTGGCGCCCATGCCGTCAAGGCCCTGGGATTGCTGGCGCACGGCCGGGCAAAACTCTCCATGAATATCACTGATTTTCACGCGACGCCCGTTTCTCAGGTTTACAGCACGGTTTCGCGGCTTGCCCTGAAATACAAAACAGCGCCCGTCGAGGGAGAGGTCGTCGGGCTCATTCCCGAAGCCGCCTGCGAGCGCGAAAGCGAGTGGATGCGTCAGTTAAGTGAGTTCGATGACGAGACCAAGATACTGGAACATCGCCTCGGTGCGCCGTTGGCGTGGCCCGGCGAAGGTAACAGTACCAATACCACTGTGGTCAACGTCTAAAAACTGTACAGAGGTAAAATAGTGATGCAGGATGAGATTGTTTCCTGCTCGCATAACGCATGAAACGGTGAGCCGCACGGCTTCCCGGAGGATCTAGAGTGTTCAAGTTTTTTGTCAGAATTTCCGTTACCGCTTTTCTTCTAACCATGGCAGTCGCTGCTCACGGGGCACAGCTCTCCGGCGACGCCCGTGCCGCAATTCCCCATGAGGTCCAGCAATTGGTCGTGATCGATTACCGCGCCATGCAGAATTCAAACACAGCCATGGAACTGCGGGACCGCGTGATGCCTCCTGATCTGAAGCAGTTTGACGAGGCCATCCGCAAATCAGGCTTGAACGACAATCACGACGTGGATCAGCTCGCATTTGCGCTGTTTCGCACTGGCACCTCGACTGAACAACTCGAGACCGTAGGCTTTGCACAGGGCCAGTTCGACGTGCAGGAAATCATGGCCAACTTTCGCAAGCAAAAAGTGCAAGGCAAGCTGGTCCGTACCAATCGCGTGTATCCATTGGCCCGCACGGGTATGGTGTTGTGCTTTGTCGATCCGTCGACCATGATCTTTGGCAGTATGGAAGCAGTGAGAGCTGCGCTTGATGTGCGCGACGGCTATGCGCCGGGGTTGCTCACCAACGGTCGCATGATGGAAGCGATGCAATCCATCGACTCAGAACCCCTGTGGAGCATCCTCGACAAAGCCGGCACGCAGACCATGATGAAACAAGTTCTCGGAGAAGCCGGCTCGGTTGCGGACTACGAATCAGTGCGCAAGCGCCTCGAGTCATCCTGGTATGGCATGAACTTCCAGCATGGCGTTAAATTTGACCTGACAATCGCCACCGGTGATTCCTTCGCCGCGGCAACCGTGTCGTCTTTGCTTTCCGCCGCGGTCATCTACAAAAAGATGAGCGGCAGCGAATCAGAGAAGGCCGCCCTCTCCGCGACTGACATCACTTCAAACGCAGGCCAGCTCACCGTCCATTTCGCCACGACCGACAACGACTTTAACAGCCTTCTTCAGTCGCCTCTGTTTCAGAGCATGGTCCACTGATCGTTACGAGTCGAATCTAAAACAGTCAAGCTGGCGGGGGCTTCGGCTACCGTTTCCCTTTTATCGGGCGCAGTCTTAATCGCCGGTGAGCGCCGGCAATTCCAAGGATGATTCCGCGGCGCCACGCACTTGGTTACGCCCTCCGTGCTTTGCTGCGTATAGCGCTTCGTCTGCGCGCCGCATCAGGAGGGTTGGGTGTTGGCCAAGACCGGGAATGACACTTGCGCAGCCGATGGAGATCGTTACAAATCCCGTCGGATTGGCGGTGTGCGGCATCTCTCTGCGTCGGACCCCCGCGCATATTTGCTCAGCGACATCGACCGCCCCGGCGGCGTGCGTGTTGGGAAGGATGACGGCAAACTCCTCGCCGCCGATCCTCGCAACAAGGTCGTTGGGACGGTTGACGGCATCCAACGCTGCCTCTGCGATCTGCTGCAGGCAGCTATCGCCACGCGGATGCCCGTAGGTGTCATTGAACGACTTGAACCAGTCAACATCGAGAACAAGAAGCGATAGAGGCAACTGATCGCGCATTCCGCGCCGCCATTCGTTAGTCAGGCACTGATCGAAACGTCGCCGATTGGCGACACCTGTCAGCGGATCAGTGACGACGAGTGCTTCAAGTGCGACATTCGCCTCTTTCAGCTCCAGCTCCGCCCTCTTGCGCCGAGCGATATCCCGCACCATGTTAAGGATCCCGATGGCTGCTCCGGTGGTCGGATCGCGGACCGGGCGAAGGTTCGCTTCAACCCAGACGAATTCCCCGGCCTTGTTTTTTACACGGCACTCCAGCAGGCCGCCGTCTCCCCCCGCTCGCAGATTGCGCATCATCGCCTCGGCTTTGCCGCAGTCCTCAGGATGGACCAGCGAGAGGCTCTTCATGCCCAGCAACTCTTCCGGTCGCCATCCTCCCCAGGATGAAGCGGAAGCAGAAACATAATTCCGGTTTCCATCAAAGTCGGACAGGATAATTACATCCCGCGAATTCTCGGTCACCAGATTGTGAAGTGATACGATCTCGCGCAGACGGCGCTCCGTTGCGCGCAGTTTATCCATGACGGACGCAGCCGCATAAAGCATCAATATGCCGCAGGCGATGTAGAGCTGCAAAAGAACCGTCGGTCTAATCGGCGTTATGGCGGCCACACTTGCAAATGGGCCTTCACCATGGATCGTGAACCAGCCGCCAACCGCGGCGATCAAGAGCGTGCCCAAAGACGCCCATGCGAGGCCAAATCGGAGTAAGACCATGGCCACAATTGGATAGACAAGAAAGATGATCGGTACGCCTGTCTGGCAGAAGGCAGAAACAATGACGGCGACGATCAAAAGCGGGAGCAACCAACGGCTTCTCCCGTGAGAGGGAACTTGCAGCTTGGAATGGAACAAGGCGACACACGCAGGGACGACCACGCCATTTCCAAGGCCATCGGTAGTAGCCCAGGTGAACATCGCGTGCAACGGTGAAACGTTCATCCATCGTGAGGAGACGAACGCGAAGAGAATACTCACCGCGCCGGGTGCCGCGAAAACGGCGATGGCCGCGAAGCGCAGGATGTACCTCTGGTCCGTGAAGTGGGGCAACTCAGTCGAACGCCTGCGCAGCAAAAATACGGCCAGCGCCACTTCCAGCAAATTCAGAAGGGTGAGTGCTATGCTTGTCGGCCACCGGTCGGGATGTATCGCAATACCTCCGGCAGACATAGCAAAGAATCCAACCGCAAAATGATGTTTCCAGCGCCAGCGTGGCGCAATCAGCAGGTAAGAGAGGAGAAGTCCATTGGCGAACCAGAGAAACCCTCCGCTGTCTTCAATGCCAATGACAGCAGTCACCAGGAAGATGCTGCAAAAACAGCTGACAAGCCCTAGCGCCGGCCGATTCCGTCGCGCAATTCGCACCACGGCCAAGTACTTGCGTATTGTGGGATGTCGCCGCACGCCAATGTCCTTTAAGAGCTATCGGCACAATTTGCGGGCGAATGAGAAACGGTCGGTCTGGATGCCGCTCGGGATCCTTGGAATGCTTAAGCCTCCGCGATCATTGCAGGCTCAAAGCAGGATGAAAATCGGCCTTTCCATTGGGCAGCAACACAATTTCAATACTGCCTTCCTGCTGCTCGTGGAGAATCGGTCCCGTGATCTGGACGGTGCGTCCACGTGCGGCCGCATATTGCACACTGATCGGACCGCTACCGCGAGCCTGTATTCGATGATGGACAAATCCATCCGCAGCCACCGTATCCGCTCCAAAGCTTGCTGTGGGGTAGTCGACCTCGAGCAGCGTAATTGTGCTCCCGGTGCGGTTTTCTACGGTCGCTTCAATGTGAGACGAGTGGCAACCGCCGATTGCGTTCAAACAGAGCAAACCAAGCCCTGCAGCCGCAACCCGTGGCAACAGGTTCGTCATGCTTTGTCTCCGTCTGCGTCGCCCGCTCCATCCGTCGGAGCAATTGCGGTCACCCGTTTTTCCAGACGGTCGAGCCGCTTGAGCAGCTCGGGTAGCCGCTGAAAAATTGTCACTGCGCGCAGCCAAACGCGATTATCGAATCCCGGCGATCCCGATATCATCTTGCCCGGCGGCACGTCGTGGCTCACTGCCGACTGCGCCGTCAGAATCACTCCATCGCCGACGTTGCAATGCCCCGCAACCCCTGTCTGTCCGGCAAGAATCACGTTGTTGCCGATCACCGACGATCCAGCCAGCCCGGTCTGCGCGCAAACCAGCGTGTCCTTGCCCACGCGTGATCCGTGACCGATCTGCACGAGGTTGTCGATCTTGCTGCCGTCGCCGATCTCGGTTGCGCCGACCGTGGCGCGATCCACACACGCATTGGCTTGGATGTCCACCCGGTCGCCGATTCGCACCGGCCCCGACTGAGGAATCTTCACCCAGTGCCCAAGTTCGTTCTTCGAAAAACCGAAGCCATCCGCTCCGACAATCGCCCCGTTCTCGAGCGTTACGTTGTCCCCCAATTCGCAGCCTTCGCGAACCACGGCATGCGCATGCGCAAAGAAATGGCTCCCCGTCTTGACCCCGGGATAGAGCACGACATGCGACAGTAGCGTCGCTTGCGGACCGAGCTTCACCTCCGGCCCAATCACCACGTAAGCGCCGATATGCGCCCCGTCGCCAATTTGCGCCGTCGGGTCAATAACGGCAGTGTCATGAACTCCGGGCGGGTAGGCTGGTGGCTGATAGAAGAGGGCGAGAGCACGCGAAAAAGCATGGTAGGGATTTTTGATTCGAAGCGTAGCCGCCTCAATCTCCGGAAACTCCGGCTCCACAAGTACCGCTGCAGCGCTAGTCTTGCGCGCCAGTCCGGCATATTTGGGATTGGCCACGAAAGTGATCTCCGTCGCCCCGGCCTCCTCAATCCCTTTCACCCCAGTGATTTCCAGATCCGCGTTGCCGCGCAACTCCGCTCCCAGCCGACTTGCTATTTCGCCAAGTTTCATCGAGGAGATTGTAACGGAACGGTCTGCCAGGGAACGATTGCGTGGTGCAACGACTAATTCGGCAATCCCAAGAGTTGTTTGCGGAAAAGCAATCCTAGGGCTGGCTCACTTTCTCGGACCGTGCAATTCTCGGATTGTTGCTGAGTAGCTCGTAATCCGCCCACTCGTGTCCTCTAACTCTGTCATCCTGACGCGCGGCGGAAGGATCTGCGGTTGCCTTTCGTTACTTCCGCACCGGCGGCGACTCGTCCGCGTCATCGGTTTTGTATCAGGGCACGACTTTAGTCGTGCCGCAAAGCCCGCAAAACAACGTTCGGGCTTTAGCCCCTGAGGGATGCAGTTTCCCCATAGGCGGTGATTCGGGCGGAGCGAGAGAAACAAGCCGATCATGCGATATTTTTGAGGATCACAGTGGTTTCCTCGAACTGTCTTCAGGGAATCGAAGTCCCATGTTGCCCGCTGTAAGGGCCGTCGTCTCCATTGATCCCGTACAGGGTTTCAGAAACTCCATCTGCAGCAGGACCAAGCAGAAAGCGAACGCCGTGCAAAGAATTGGAGCCAGGTACCACTTCGCGATTGATCCACCTCTACGCCGAAGGACCAACAGATTCGCTAGCGCGGGCGTACCTAGAAAGAAGCAGAGGAGATGCACTACATAAAATCCTGGCCCGAAAATCCCGCGACTGCGCACTGCGCCCCAAGTGATCAGGAAAACTACTTCCAGCCCGAACAAGGCCAGGACGATATAGGAGCCAACTCGAAACGACAAATCTACTTGATCGAACCTTGAGATGACCTTTTTCAAAACGAAGCAATAGATCATGCTCAAAAGGAACGCGCCGGGAATAGACAGGGCGATGCCGAATAGTTCCATGAGGGCCTAGTGGGGAGACTTCGCTGCTCATCATTATGCCTGACGCCACCAGAAGAAGGTTCCGGTCGAATAGTGGCCAACTCTTCCGTTTCTATTCCTTCGCCTGTTTTGGGTTACGTCCTGTTTGCCGGTGATTTGACCGCAAGCGGCCAACGATCAGCTATTCTCAAAAGAAACGGCACCATTAACCGCGTTTCGCTTGAGACCGCAATGACTGCATGCTGCTGCCCTGCGCATCGCGTAACCATCGGGCATAGTGAATCGCCGCCCACATCTCGGGCACGGCCACCAGATGAATCTGACATAGAGGGTCGCATATGACGAAAATGCAGCAACCAGAACCCAAGTTTTGGGATGGCCATCGCCGACGGTGCCGGTGAGCAAATAGCACAAAACCAATGCAAGCGGCACGCTCCAAGCGGCGTACCATCGCCGATTGTAGTTTGCCCAGGCTCGGGGATATTGGGATGACGCCAGCTTGCTCTTCAGAGTGCTCTGCTCCGTTGTTCAACAGACATTTTCTATCCGGAAAACGCGTGACTGTCGTGTCGTGGCCGATTCGTCACTAACGAAGATGAGGCATGGTGGCTATCAACAGCCGAGGCCAGCTCATGGCTATTCTCCATCTGACTCAGCAGGGAAGAGCTCGGGCTGACCCTCGATGCTGCCCGGCTCCGGCTTGCGCTTCCGCCCGGTAGCCCCGATCAGGCCCACCACCTCCAGCGCTTGGATGGCCTGCCGGGGGATGTAAATTCGCTGGGTGTTCGAGCGGGTATCCGGCGGGGTCACCAGCAAGCCGGAGCCCGTCACCAGCGACCGGTCGTTGGCAGCAATCCCCTCCAGCTCATCTCCATCGTTCAGGGTCATGCGCAGCCATAGCCCCGCCGCCCGGGGCCGGACGGTGAACTTTTTCTGCAGTAGCCGTTCCGGGTTGGCCTGGTCGGAACTGGAGGAAAAATCACGCACATAGCAAACCCACTTCACCGCCTCCCAGCCTATGGTGAGCACCTTTCCGGTAAGGTCCAGGACCTCCAGCGCAGGCGATTCCTGGCCGAAGGCAGCGCCGGCATAACCGGCATACCACTCGCGCGAGAACTTACGCACAATCACCGGCTTACGAGCGGAGCCCATGGCATGGATTGTCGCATGTACGGGCGCGTCCCGGCCTCGAAAAGTCGCAAAACTGGTGCCTTTCTCACTGGTCAATAGGGGAAGATTATGATAAGGTACTCATTTGCAACCTCTGGTGTATCCCGCTGTAAGCGCAACGGCATCAGAGACTTGCCTTGGGTTTTGCACGCGGAAGCAGGAACGGAATGCCCGACTACATTTACCTTCTTGAGAACCGGCTTTCAGCCGATCAGCGGAATGCACTGCGGCAGTTGCGCGAAGTGGCCCGAGAGGCCGGCACCCTTCTTTTTCTTACCGGGGACGCCGTCCGTGACCTGACCAGCGGCCATGCCGTTCGGGACATCGAGGTTGCCGTCCAGGGCAACGCCCTCAAGCTGAAAAAGGCCATCGAAAAGCTCGGCGGCAAAACCTGGGGCGAAGACGAGACCTCCCGCTCACTCTACCTCTGCTTTCCAGGAACCGTCCGCGTCGACCTGGTCAGCACCCATCGCCGCGAGTACCCCAAGCCGGGCAAGCCCGCCATACACTTCTCCTCCATCCAGGATGACCTGCGCCGGCGCGACTTCACCGTCAACGCCATGGCCATCTCGCTCAACGAGGGCTCGTTCGGCCTCCTCATGGATCCGCTGAACGGCGCCGCCGACATCGAGGCACGCACCCTGCGACTGGTTTCGAACTACGGATTCCTCGAAGAGCCTGCGTTTCTAATTCGCGCCACCCGGTATATCGCCCGACTCAGCTGGGAGCTCGATCCTCGCACGCAGCAGCGGTATGAGAATGCCAAGGCAGAGAATGTCATCGAATCACTCTCGCCCCACGATCACAGTCAGGAACTCGAACAGATCGGCCATGAGGACGACGGGCTCAAGGTTCTCCGCGCGCTTGAAGCAGAAGGCTGGATGAAGGTCCTCTTTCCTGCCTGGACCGTTGCAAAGGCCGACGAGGACAAACTGACAGCGTTGCATGACCTGCGCGTCCAATTGCAGATGCAGGGTGTGCAACCCGACATGTCGGCCGGCCAGATGCAGCTGTTGACCGCGAAGATGGCGCCGAAAGATCTTTCCGCGCTGAAGAAGCAGTTGCTGCGCCCCGGCTTTGTCGAAGAGTGGAACAGCCTCGACTCGCTCGCCGCCGGATTCGCGAAGGTGCTGCTGAATAAGGCCAACGCAACGCCGTCGGTTGCGTACAAGCTGTTTACCACGCATGATCCCGAAGCTGTTCTCTGGCTTGGGTTCACCAGCAAAGACAACGCGGTAAAGGCAAAATTCGAAGCCTTCCTCAAGACCTGGCCTGAAGCGCGGCAGCGCATTCCATACCTGCAGATGCAGGAAATGCGCATCACGCCCGAGCTTGCGACATACAAAGACATCGTGCATCAGATCTTCCTGCAGTTGATTGACGGCGGCCTGAACACGCCCGAAGAAATTAAGGCCTTTCTTGAGCCGCATTCTCCGCCGGCTCCTCCTCCGCAGATCACCATCAAGCGCACTCGTGCCAAACGCGGGGCGGAGAAGATCAAAGAGAAATCCTTCGACGACGAAGATGAGGAGGATGGCGACGAAGAAGATCTCGACGACATCGGCGGCGGTGACGACGAAGAAGTTGATCTCGGCCTCAACCTCCCGAAGGGCGATGACCTCGATGAAGAGCTCGGCGACGCGGAAGAAGCCGATTCCGACGAGGGCGAGTCATCCGATGAAGACGAAGATGAAGAGCCGGTGCGCAAAGGACGCGGCAAGCAACCGCCCGCACCAAAGCCCGTCAAAGGGGCCGCCGCAAAAGCTGATGCGCATGCCGCAAAGGCTTCCGCTCTGAAATCGGAAGCATCGTCAAAGCCGGCTCCCGCAGGAAAGGTGCCGCCTACCGCGAAAGGCAAGCCCGAGCCGCCAAAGCCTGAAAAGGCGAAGGCAGCCACACCGGTCCCGGCGGCGAAGAAGCCTGCGCCGCCTCCTGCCAAAGCTGCACCTCCTGCCAAGCCAGCGCATCCGGCAAAACCAACGCACCCCGCCAAGCCTCATGCAAAGCCGGCAGTCAAGGCAGCCCAGGTCAAGGCGCATTCCAAGCCGGCGCACAAGGCCATTCCAGCCAGAAAACCCGCTCCGGTCGCCAAAGCCAAGCCGCACGCCGCCGCCAAGTCAGCGAAACCAGTGGCGAAAAAGCCGGCGCACAAGAACGGCAAAAAGCGCTGATCCAAATCGTGCGGGCAGGCGAAACAGCTTGCCCGCGCGCATGAAGCTGCTATCCTCGATTCACAATCCCGACATCCGGAGAACCTGAATGGTCCGTCCGCTTTCCCGTGCCGCTTTCTTCTGCCTGCTTTGCGTTCTCTTTGCATCTGCGTCACCCGCATTCGCCAAGCGCATTGCGCCCGCGTCTCCTTCGGCCGATACCAGCGGCCCAGGCTACCGTTTCGAGCGCGCAGGATGGAAGTACGTGCATCTTGAAGGCACCCCCGAGCAGATCGGATTTCAGCACGGACAATTGCTCGCCGCCGAAATCGCAGACTTACTCAACGTCACGAAGCTCGAATCGCTGCACGATACAAAGCGGGACTGGAATTTCTATCGCGATGCGAGTCGCAAAATGTTTTGGCCGCACATTGAAGCGGAGTATCAGCAGGAGCTCACTGGCATCGCCAAGGGCGCGCAATCCAAGGGCATAAAACTCGACGTGTGGGACATCGTCGCGCTCAACGGCAGCATTGAGCTGCCTTCCTACTATGTTCCCTGGCTCAACAAGCGCGAGCACGCAGCGAACGCTCCGCTGATTCGTCCGGATGGTCACTGCTCCGCGTTCATCGCGACCGGCAGCTATACCAAGGGCGGCAAGATCGTCATCGCCCACAGCAACTGGTCGAGCTACGCCGAGGGCGAGCGCTGGACGGTGATATTCGACATCCAGCCGGAACATGGGCACCGCATGGTGATGGATGGGGAACCGGGCGTGATTACCAGCCAGGACGACTTCGGCGTAAATGACGCCGGCCTCCTCATCACCGAAACCACCATCACCCAATTCATTGGCTGGGATCCCAACGGCATCCCGGAGTTCGTGCGTTCACGCAAGGCGATGCAGTATGCAAGTTCCATTGACGAGTACGTCTCCATCATCAAGGAAGGCAACAATGGTGGATACGCCAATGACTGGATCGTGGGCGATCGCAAAACGGGCGAAGTTGCGTACCTCGAGTTAGGCTTGAAAAATACCCCGCTATGGCGCACAAAAGACGGCTACTTCGTCAGCTCGAATTTTGCGCGCGATCCCGCACTGATCAAGGATGAAACCGACGGCTTCGATACTTCCAACATGTCGTCGTCCATGAATGCCCGCCACGTCACCTGGGAACGCAAAATCGCCGCGACCAAAGGTCAGATCGACGTCAATCTCGCCGAGCAGTTCCTCGCCAACCACGAAGACAGCTTTCACCGGCAAGGTGACCGCAAATGCACGCGCTCTCTGCGGCCACATCGACGCCGATTCCCAAGGCGTTCCCGAATGGGGAGACGCGCCGTTCTATCCCGATGGGGCCGTCACCGGAAAGGTCACCGACTCCGACCTCGCCGCGAATCTCTCCCTCATCGCGCGCGCAGGGCATCCCTGCGGCGAAGACTTCCTGGCCGCGCCATTCCTCGCCGCGCATCCGCAGTTCGACTACCTGAAGCCGATTCTCAAAGACATGAAGGCCGGCCCGTGGACGAAATTTAACGCAAGCGATAAACCCTGATCCGATTCGCAGGCTACTTGTAGATGATGTGAATCTTCGTCTCCGTCACCGGACAGGTGACATGAACAATCGACGCTGCAAACGGCGCCGCGCTCAATCCCACATGAGGATTGTTCGCGAATCCGAATCCCTCTTTGGGGATGCCGATGAAATTCCGATCCATCTTCTTGTTCGCGTTTTCATCGTGGATCACCACCACGCCGTAATCTCCCGGCAGCAGGTTCTCCATCACCGCCGTTGCTTCGTGCGCGCCGGCAGCAATTGGAGTAGGCCAATGATGGAACGCCTTGCTCATGTCTTCGGGCCATCCATCCGCTGATTTGAAGATTGCTGTTCCCACCACGCCTGTGGAATTGCGCAAACCGTCAACGTGTATGCGCAATACGCATTCCGTCGCTGTGTTCTGGCCGATTGGCGAAATCGAATCTGCTCCCGGCCTTGCATATACGCAGGCAGGCGCGATCGTCGCAATGAATAAAAGGGAACGGAAGATTTTCATGGCAGGAGATTAGACGCGATTCGCAGACGAAAGACAGGGAATCACTTTTCACGAAATAGCAGAGCCGGCCGGGGCCGATTCGCGATTTTCAGTGTGTCTCAGCTTGCCTTGTCTTGCGTCAGAGGAAGTACGAACGCGGATGCATTTCAAGCCATCCGCGTCGATGCTCTAATAGCGTCCCGAACGTGCACCGCTGCTGCTGCCTTTGCGTGCCTGGTAGCAGTCACGGCAGAAAACCGGACGATCGCCGCGCGGTTCAAATGGAACAGTTGTTGGCTGGCCGCAGCCGGAGCAGATCACAGGTGTTCCATGGGATGGAGCCGGACGATACCCGGAGCCTCCCCCACCTTGTTCGCTCTTCTTTGCCTGACGGCAAGGCTTGCAGCGCTTGGGGGTCGAATAACCGCGTTCCTGGAAGAACGCCTGATCCGCAGCGGTAAACGTAAAATCTTGTCCGCAATCGCTGCACGTAAGTTGAATATCTCCGGCCATGGGTGTCCTCTGTGTATGTCCTCGTCGCGATTGTACATACGACTTGGTAATTTTTATATAAGAATCTTCTTCAATATCAGAAAACTAACTGGTCACATTCAATCGATTTAGCGGATTAACTGTCCTTTAACCCGGCGCTGTATAGTGGCAAAACCGGCCGCCGAAACCCGGCTCCCGACCAGAATGACCTTGCCAGACCCGGAATTCGAAGCCGAGTGCATCCGCCGCATTATTGCCGGCGAGACGCACCTGTTTCACGACCTTATCCGCCCCTGCGAGCGTTCCATTTACTTTCTGCTGCTATCCATCCTCAAGAACGAAACGGATGTGGAAGACGTTGCCCAGGAAACCGTGATCAAGGTCTATCAAAATCTTGACAAGTTCCGCGGCGACTCCCAGTTCCGCACCTGGGTTCTGTCAATTGCCCGCAATGAAGGCCTGGGCCGCCTGCGCAAAATCGGAACCCGCCGCGAAGACTCCCTCGATGCCGAAACCGATGAACAAACAGGCGATTACACGCCCGCAATCCTTACAAGCTGGCGCGAAATCCCAAGCGAAGCACTGGAGCAAAAAGAGCTGGGAGCCATCCTCCGCAACGCCATCGAGGGGCTGCCCGAGATTTACCGTAACGTCGTGTTGCTCAGAGACATCGAAGAAATGGATATCCGTCAGACCGCGGCTGCACTTTCCATCAGCGAAGCCGCTGTGAAGGTAAGGCTGCATCGCGCGCGCGCCCTGCTGCAACGCAACCTGGCGCCACAATTGAAGGGATTTGCCCCAAAACGCAAAGGCTGGTTCGGGGGGCGCACATGAGGATCGACTGCAAACACGTCTGGGAGCACATCTCCGGCTACATCGACGGCGAGTTGGATGCCGACCTGCGTGCCCACATCGATCGCCATCTGGAGACCTGCGAAATCTGTTCCGCCGTGCTCGATTCCACGCGCAACGTCGTCATCCTCGTGGCCGACGACCGTGTCTTCGAGTTGCCCGTCGGGTTCAGCAAACGCCTCCACGAGCGCATTGACAGGGAACTGGAAGCATCCAGCACCTGAAGCTCGATTCTCAAATGCAGTTGCCGGCGATCCTGCACGGTGGAGGCGGTCCTTTGCGGTGCACCATCGGGTGCGTCCAGGTCTCCAGCCCCACGAGAATCAGCGTGACGATTGCCAGGACGATTTGGAGACGCTCCGAGCGCTTCTCTTTTTGACTTTGCTCGCGCCTGCGCCACTGTGCAGCAGGGCGATTTCGCAAGTGGCGAATCCATGCCAGCATCGCCAGGTTCAACACTGCGCCCAACGTAGCTGCAATCAATATGGGAATGCGAATGGCATCCTGATGCCACCCCTTCGCCGGAGCGTAAATTCCACTGGCAGCGGCCAGTGCCGAGAGTCCGATTGCCACACGGATTCCGCTAATGGTCAGTACGGCCGTGCAAAGACTCTGCAACAGGGCAAGGATGGTGCTCGCCCAGCTAATCCTGCGCAGCTGTTTGACGCTGATCCAAAAGCCGTGAGGCTCGACTTCCGTCCCGGCTGAGCCCTCATTTTGCTTCTGGATTTGCATTGAAACGCCCCCATCTCTCAGAAAGCATCGTGCCGTAAAGATGCCTTCCAACCTCAGACTAAACCAGCACATGCGCGCAGCCAATCCAAATGCCCTCCTGTCCCGTTCATCTGGAAAGGGGACCGGTGCAAAGAATTTCATTTTCAGTTGGCCCCCTTTCCCTGTAACCTTTCGCGCATGCCCGTACTCCAAGAGTGCGTGCAACAGTTAGCGCGGCATCCGTGCTTCCCAACAGATGCCGCGCGTGGTGCCAACAACCGGCGGCTTCCCCGCCTCAACCCCCCAGAGAGGTCAATCTCACATGAAGAATCAATTCAGTGCCATGCTGCTCACCGCTGCTCTCACCGGTTTAATGGGCGGAACCGTCACGGCCCACGCTGCCACCACCGCCAATGCAAAGAACCCCACGGTCAAGGCGGCTAAGGCAGGCCTGCGCTATGCCGGTCAGGACAAGCCTGCGAAACACTCCTGTAAAGGCAAGAATGATTGCAAAGGTCAGGGCGGCTGCAAGGCAAGCGACAACGGCTGCAAAGGCAAGAACAGCTGCAAAGGCAAGGGCGGCTGCGCAACCGACGGCTCCAAGCCGCATTCCATCTAGCTTGAACTCGGATCGGTGGGCTTCGCCCTCCGCGAGCGCCCATCGATCCATCTTTCGATTCCTCCGCCTAACCGCAATCAGCGGCTGATAACCGTCTGCCGTGAAACTGAGACTGTCTTCCATGCCCGGAAATCGCTTCAATGCGTTCCAGAACCACGGCGTCGGAATTGGTCTGCGCATTCCGCATTACCAGCACATCTTCTCGCGCAAGCCCATAGTCGACTGGTTTGAAATCATCTCAGAGAATTTCATGATAGATGGCGGCCGTCCCCTGGCCATGCTCGATCAGATTCTCGAGCGCTATCGCGTCGTCCAGCACGGCGTCTCCATGTACTTCGGCTCGGTGACCGAACCCGATCCGGAACATCTGAAGCGGCTCAAGGCTCTGGTCCGCCGCACCGGCACTCCGTGGCTTAGCGATCATCTCTGCTGGGGCTCCGTCGACGGCACCTACACCCACGATCTCCTCCCGCTGCCATATACCTGGGAGGCAGTTGCGCGCACCGCTGACCGCGTCCGCAAAGTGCAGGACTACGTCGAAATCCCCGTCGCCGTCGAGAACGTCAGTTCCTATGCTGCCTTCACCGATTCCCAGATGACCGAGTGGGAGTTCCTCAATGAAGTGGTAGAACGCGCCGACTGCGGCATCCTGCTCGACGTGAACAACATTTACGTTTCCTCGGTGAATCACGAGTTCGATCCAATGGAGTATGTGAACGCCGTGCCCGCGCATCGCGTCGCGCAAATTCACATTGCCGGCCACTCGCGCTATGAACGGTACATCCTGGACACCCACGATCACCCCGTGATTGATCCCGTGTGGGACCTCTATGCCCGCGCTATCGAACGCTGTGGCCCCACGCCAACCCTGCTCGAGTGGGACGATCATATTCCCAGCTTCGACGAAGTCCATGCCGAAGCCTTGAAGGCCAACCGCTACATCGACAGGTACGCAACGACTCCAAATACAGTGGATGCCACCGGTCACGATTCCGAGATCGAGGAAGGGAAGCTGCTGGAGCCTGCTCAATGAACTCTGAACCCATGCCGCTGGCCCAGCTTCAGCGCGAGATGGCCCGCGCCGTCATGATGCCATTGACGCAGGATGAGGATATGCGCCGCGAATCGCCCGATGGGCGTTCGATGTACCAGGTCGCCGCCGAATTCATCGCACCCAACAGCCAGCTCTCGCCCTTCGAACGCCTCGAAATCTACAACCGGCAGTACTGGTTCCGTGTACTCGGCGCATTGGCTGAAGATTTTCCCGCGTTGCATTCCGTCATCGGCGCTCGCGCCTTCGAGGCGATGTCCGTTGCCTATCTGAGCGAACACCCCAGCCGCTCGTTCTCACTTCGAAATCTCGGATCACATCTTTCCCAATGGCTTTCCAAAAATCCTCACTTCGCAGGCCGACGCGCCCGCCTGGCCGAAGATGTAGCCCGCATGGAGTGGGCCTTTATAGAAGCGTTTGACGGAGCCGAACACGACCCGCTCACCCTCGCACAGATCTCCACGCTCGACGGTGATTCGCGTCTGTCATTGCAACCGCATCTGCAACTGGTCGCACTCGATTTTCCCGTTGACGATCTTGTTCTTAACCTTCACAAACGCGAGAAGCGACAAACCAGCGAAGCCGGCGTCCGGCATGAGGACGATGAGGAAGCGCCCGCCAAGCTTCCGCCATTGCGCCGCAAGCCAACCTGGCTCGCCGCGCATCGCGTTGATTTTTCGGTCTACTATCTGGTTCTCAAACGTGGCGAATTCGAAACGCTTGCTGCAATCCGCGCGGGTATGCCGCTCGCACAGGCGATCGAAATCGGCATCACAAGTTCCCGCGTCCCCAGTTCGAGGCGTCCCCAGTTGGTTGGCCAGTGGTTCACCAACTGGTCCGAACTTGGCTGGATATGCGCACCCGACCTCGATCACTTGCGCTCGTAAGGGCCAACGCACACGAAATCCTGTAACTCAAGGGCCTCGTAAGTTGTCTTTAAGCATGGAATGACCTTAGCCCGGCGACGCACGTTTCTTACCGCTGAATGGAAGAATCTGCTGATGCTGAACTATGTCGTTGATCCCGCCCTGCTGCAGTCATTCGTTCCTCAAGGCACAGTTCTGGATCAGTTCGCAGGCAAGACCTACGTAAGCCTCATCGGTTTCGAATTCAACGATACCCGCATCCTTGGGCACGCAATTCCATTCCATCAGTCTTTTGAAGAAGTGAACTTGAGATTTAACGTGCGTCGCCTGGAAAGAAGAGGAGTCGTTTTCATCCGCGAACTGGTGCCCAAATTCGCAGTTGCGGCTATCGCCAGGCTTGCATATGGAGAGCGCTATTCCTCCGTTCCCATGTCGCATCGTATTGAGCACAAAGACGGCATCGCTGCCGAGTTTTCGTGGGGATCCGGCGCAGGCCTCTGCAAGATCTCCGCGCAGACTACCGGTGACGCATATTTTCCGGCAGAAGACTCGCTTCCCCAGTTCATTACTGAACATTACTGGGGCTATGCGATTCAGCCAGACGGCCGCACGGCAGAGTACCAGGTAGAACATCCGCAGTGGAAAGTGCTTGACGCACCCACAGCGCACTTCACTGGAAATGGAGAGAAATATTATGGGCCTGAGTTTGCGAAAGTATTGGAAGCGCCACCCGATTCCGCATTTCTCGCCGAAGGATCTGCAGTAACGGTGTTCAAAAGCGCCGTGATTTGACGTGAGGGCTCCAGCCCCTGAAGGATGCACGTATGAACAACATTCTGAATCTCGCGCGCAAAGCCTACGACGCCTTTGCCTCGATCATGAGCCGTCTCGAAAATCCCCTCCTCCTCGCCATTCGCCTCTACTGGGGCTACCAGTTCATGCAGGACGGCTGGGGCAAACTGACGCATCTCGAGAAGGTGACCGACTTCTTCACCAGCCTCAACCTGCCCGCTCCGCACATGACCGCGTTGATGGTCGCGCTCGTCGAGCTCTGCGGAGGATTTCTCTTCACCTTTGGCATCGCCTCGCGCCTCACATCGCTGGTGCTCTTCGTGAACATGACCATGGCCTACCTCAGCGTCCCCGACGACCGCGTGAACTTCTCGCACATCTTCTCCAAGCCCGAAGACTTCTACGGAGCTGGCCCCTTCACCTACTGGTTCGCCGCGCTACTCATCCTCATCCTCGGCCCCGGAAGGTTCGCCGTCGACACGCTCTTGCGTCGAATCTTCTCGTCTACAAGTGAGCACGCACACACTCTGGCGTGATCGCTCTGCGCTATCATCTCTTGACCAGTTCACCAGCGGACTCAAGGGATCATGCGCATCGCCTACATGCTAACTTCGCTCGGCAAAGGCGGCGCAGAACGCCAGGTCGTCGCGCTGGCTGAACGCATGGCCACTCGCGGGCATCAGGTTGTTCTTATCGTGCTCACGCCGCGCGAAACGCATGAATGGCCTACCTCGCTCGACGTGATCCGGCTCGACATGCGCAAATCTCCCGCAGGGTTTTGTTCAGGACTCGCGTCCGCTCATCGCTTTCTGCGCAGCTTTCATCCCGACTTCATTCACAGCCACACCTTTCCCGCCAATATGGCAGCGAGAATGCTCCACGTGCTCGGTTGCGCTCCGGTAGTAATCTCCACGATCCACAATGTCTACGAGGGCGGATGGCAACGCACCCTCGCCTATAAAATCACTGACAGGTTTTCGCTCCACACCACTGCAGTTAGTGAGGCGGTAGCCAGTCGGTTCATTCAGATCGGCGCGGCACCGCAAAGCAAATGCACCGTCATCACCAATGGAATCGATCTCGCCGAATTCACACCGGCTCCAAATCGACGCACAACGCTTCGCAACCAACTGAGCGCAGGCGACAACTTCGTATGGCTGGCAGCAGGTCGCGTCGTTCCGGCCAAGGACTATTCCAATCTTCTACGCGCCTTCGTCGATGTGCGCTTCGCATCTCCTCATGCGCAACTTTGGATGGCTGGTGAAGCACACGCAGCGCAAGCGAAGCTCATGCGCGACATCAGTGAGCAGCTTGGGATCTCTGACGCCCTTCATTGGCTTGGCCTCCGCAACGACATGCCTGCCCTTCTCGATGCCGCCGATGCCTTCGTCCTCAGTTCTGCATGGGAGGGCATGCCTCTCGTCGTTGGCGAAGCAATGGCGATGGAGAAACCTATCGTTGCCACCGACGTTGGCGGAGTGCGCGAACTCATCGGCGATGCCGGAGTTCTCGTTCCGCCAAAAGATTCCGCCGCGCTCGCTGACGCCATGCTCCGCATCATGCAGATGCCTGACGGCCATCGTCAGGCCATGGGCCAAGCCGGGCGCGAACGAATCCGACAACACTTCGACATGAACACCAAGGCCGAAGAATGGGAAGCGCTCTACTCTCGCTTGTCCCGTGATCGCCGATAGAGAGCGCGCAAAACATCCCGTGTTACCCTTATCAGCGGATTTTGGGGCAAAGGGGAATCGGATGCAAGTTCATAAAGTGCGAATCGCGCTCGTTGCGATTGCGGGGACATTATGTTCATTGATGAATACAACGGTGGCGGCCCAAGCGAGCCCGAAGATCGGCGCCCAAACAAGCGCAACGCGGAATGCAACCATCGTCCTCAACCGAGGCTGGCTCTTCCGCCAGGTGGCGCCAGGGACTGATCCTGAAGCGGGTTGGATGCCCGCGACAGTGCCCGGTGACGTCCATCTCGATCTACTCGCCAACAAGAAGATTCCCGACCCGTATTACCGCGACAACGAATCGAAGCTGCAGGATCTCCAGAACCAAAGCTGGGAATACCGCCTCGCGTTTGACGTTACCCCCATACTCCTTTCGCGTTCCAACCTCGACCTCGTCTTCGATGGCCTCGACGGGCCGGCGCAGGTCTATTTGAACGGCAGCCTGGTTCTGACCGGAACAAACAGTTTTCGCGTGTGGCGCATCCGGGCAAAGAGCTATCTGCACGCAGGCAAAAATGACCTGCGCGTCGTGTTTGAATCACCCGTGAAAGCTGCTGCTGCCCTCGCCGCCGCCGACCCCTGGCAGGCAAAGACCAAGACCGCACCCAAAACATACCTGCGAAAACCCGCATACGAATACGGCTGGGACTGGGGCCCGACCTTCGTCACCAGCGGCATCTGGCGCTCCGTGCGCATCGAAGCGTGGGACAAAGCCCGCATCGCCGATTTTGCAATTCGCCAGTACGACGTCAGCAGGGAAGTGGCTCACCTAGACGCGGAGTTTCAGATCGAAGCCACCCGCAGCGGTCTCGCCAACGTCGCAGTTCGCTACACCGACGGAACCAAGCCAGCGATCGCGAGCAAGACCGTCGATCTTCACTTGGGTTTGAACACCGTCACACTGCCCATCGAAATTCGCCAGCCAAAATTGTGGTGGCCTGCTGGATATGGCGATCAGCCGCTCTACGAATTCACGGCGAGTGTAAATCCCGGCGCTGCAAACGCAGCTGCAAGCGATGAGCGCAAGCTGAAGACCGGACTCCGCTCCATCGTTCTCGATCGCCATCCAGACAAGTGGGGCCGCTCCTTCCAGTTCGTCGTCAATGGCATCCCCGTATTTGCCAAGGGCGCTGACGTCATTCCCTTCGACAGCTTTCCCAATCGCGTCACAACCGCGGATTACCGCCGCATTCTCGAGTCCGCCCGCGACGCCAACATGAACATGATTCGCCATTGGGGCGGCGGCTACTACGAGACCGACGAGTTCTACCAGATCTGCGACGAACTCGGCATCATGGTCTGGCAGGACTTCATGTTCGGCAACGACTGGCAGCCCGGTGCCTACAGCTTCAAGCTCAATATCGAAGCCGAAGCTGAAGACCAGGTTCGCCGTCTGCGCAATCACCCCAGCATCGTGCTCTGGTGCGGCAACAACGAAACGGAAGGAGCAATCCTCTGGAATGACCGATGGAAGCTGCCTGCCGACGTGCGTTACCAGATGTGGCAGGACTACCTGACCGAGTTCAGCGGCATTCTCACGCGCGTAGTCGCCCGTCTCCAGCCCGAAATTCCGTACTGGCCCAGTTCTCCAAGCTCGGATTACGAGGCCCTGAATCCTCATTATCAGAGCGGCGACGCTCACATCTGGGATGTGTGGCATGGCCGCGTTCCGTTCTCAACCTACGAAACCCATCACGCGCGCTTCGTCACCGAGTACGGATTCCAATCGTTTCCGGAGATGCGAACCATCGAGGCCTTCACCGAGCCCGCCGACCGCGCGAACATCCTCACCCCTGTGATGCTCGCGCACCAGAAGAACAACGAAGGCAACTCCATCATCCACGACTACCTGCTCAAGGACTATCCCGAGCCGAAGGACTTCGCCAGCTTCCTCTACGTCAGCCAGGTTCTGCAAGCTGAGGGCATCAAGATTGGCGCCGAGCATTTTCGCCGTAGCCGCCCTGAGACCATGGGTTCCATCTTCTGGCAGTTGAATGATTGCTGGCCGGTCGCTTCGTGGTCCAGCATCGACTACTACGGACGCTGGAAGGCGTTGCAGTTTTACACGCGCCGCTTCTACGCGCCCATCCTCGTCTCGCCGCACGTCGAAGATGGATCCGTAAAGGTCTACATCGTCTCCGACAAGACCGTATCGACGCCCGCATCCCTTCGCGTCCGTCTCATGGATTTCGATGGCAAGATACTGCTCGAAGAACAGCACGACGTCAGCATCGATCCTCTCGCCAGCAAGATATATCTCGATTGGCCCCTTGCGAAACTCACGCAGGCCGGCGCAGCAGACACATCTCGTGTCTTCGTCGTTGCCGATTTATCTGCGAGCGGCGCACCGATCTCACGCAACCTCGTGTATATCGCGCCGACAAAAGGAGTCCACCTCAAGCCGGCAAATCTCAGCGTCGCTTCCACTGGTGCAAAAGGCGCTTACAAAATTCGCATCACTTCGCCCGTCCTCGCCCGCGACGTCTATCTCTCTGCGGGTGCAATTGATGCAAAGCTCTCCGAGAACTACTTCGACATCCTGCCCGGAGAGACAATCGAAATCACCGCAACCTCCAGCGCCAACGCTCGACGAATTGAAGGCGCAGCTCAAAGTCATCTCGCTTGCTGACGCCTTTGCGCCACCCGGTCAGCCGGTCACTATCACTGCCGCGCATTGAGCAAAAGCAAAAGGCCGGAGCATTTCGCCCCGGCCACGCTTCCAAAACTCCTCGACTTCTCAGAACGAGAATACCGCCTGCAAAAATATGCGTCGTGCAGCAGAACCCTGGCTGAAGATCCCGCCGGCCATGCTCGTCGAATGCGAGAATTGCTGGCCGGGGCCAAACTGCCCTGTGTTTCCGATCGGCGTGGGTATGATTGTTCCCGTCGGCTGACCATAGTTGATGTTGTTGAACAGGTTCAGCGCTTGCACGCTGAAGTTCAACGAGTATTTCCGGCCAGTGCTCGTCGGCCCGAACATTCCTCCCGGTCCCCCGCGTCCCCCTCCACCGCCGCCCAGGCCACCCGGCCCAAGTCCGCCTCCTGGAGGTCCACCACCGCGCCGTCCGCCGCCGTCTGGAGGTCCGCCACCCATTCCAGCAGGATTCGGTCCGCTCGATTCGACCTTCGGTCCGATTCCGATCGCACGGCTAACCCTCAGATTGAATGCGAATGCCGATGATCCTGTTCCGAGATTCACAGGAACCAGTTTCTCGCCATAAGCCGGCGCAACGTCAAAGACCCCAAGCGAAGTCACAACCTTGTCAGCCGCCGGAGTCGCATCCGTGGCATATGCAGGCCGCTGGTTGAAGAAGTTGTTCAGCGGATCGGTCGGCAGCGTGACGTTATAAGGCTTGCCCCCCTGCGCAATCATGAAGGGACTGAAGCGGATTTTCCATGGGCCGTTGTAGTTGCCCATTGCAAAAAGCATGTTGGGTGAAACAAACGCAGCCCGTCCATAGTCCTGGTCAAGGTTGTAAGCATCCGATGCATTGCCGCCCTGGCCGGCACTATTACTGTTCGCAACCGCGTACGTATAGAAGCCGGTAAGGCTCAGATTTTTGGTCACCCGTGAATTGACGCTTGCGATCAGCTGATTCTCCTTGAAAACCGCCTCCGGATAGTACTGATATAGAAATCCACCCGAATCGGTTTGCGGAGTTCCGCCCAGCGCCTGGTTGGCATTGCGCGTCACCAGTTGATGCACGCCGAATGAATGCAGGTAGGTCAGCGTTGCGCTAGTCCCCGCTGTTATCTGGCGTTCGATGCTTACGCCAGCCTGCCCTGTGTAAGGAGAGTGATAGTTTGATGCAACCTCGTACCTCACAGGCACCGTAGAACCACCCGCACTGGAACTCGAGCAGGTGCTGAAATCAATCTGCGAGAGTGAGGTCGCCTGCCCACCGCCACTCGCCGTCGAACTGCACACCGGGTTGATAAGAACCACTTGATTCTGAACATCGGAGCGGTTCACGGTGATCAGGTTGTTTGTCTGAAAGCGGTCGTAGAAGAGTCCGTATCCCGCGCGAAGCACGGTCTTCGTCTTCTTGCTGTTTCCGCCACCATCCAGGGCGTAGGCCATCGACACGCGCGGGGCCCAGTCGTTGTGATCCGAAACCTGGGTTTGTGCTTCCCAGCGCAAGCCGCCAGAAAGCGTCAATCTCGGATTCACCTTCCAGTCGTCCTGTGCGAACAGCGCGATGTCGAATACATTCGCGAGCGACGAAGGCTCTCCAGTGGTGTTTGTAACCGACGTTGGACCGTTGCCCTGACTAACCAGGTCGTTAAACGGGGTCCCGCCGAGAAGGCCGTTGGCCATATTTTGATAAGCCTGGTAAGTCCCGAATACGAAGTTCCCGTTGAAGTTGGAATTCGTATAGTTGGCGTCTCTGCCGTCACGGATGCGCGTACCAAATTTGATGGCATGCGTGTGGTGGCTCAGAGTCGTGATGTTCCAGAACTCCAGGTGCGTTGCATGATCGCGATAGACCTGTCCGGGATAGCCGCCGCCGGTGAAATCACCCTGTACGTCGACGGTGGAGTCTGTTGAATCGGGATAGTGGTTCTCGTTCTGCCGCTCATATTGGAAGCGTGTTTCGTTCACCGCGTGATCGTTGATCACGAAGGCATCGCTCACCTGCACCGTGTAATCCGTGTTCGACTCGTGTGTTGAAGCCGAAGGAAGAGATTGATTACTCAGGTTGGCATGTTCCGATTCTGACCAGAATCCAAACCGCGCCGTCACCGTATTCTTTGCGCCCAACTGCCAATCAACGCGCGCCGAAGCATTATCGCGGATTCGCTGGTTCAGCTCGCTCACGCCATAATTCGGGAAATTCTCATAGAAGTTCGTATCAGGCTGATACAGCACCGCGTTGAAAATCTTCCAGGAGTTCACGTTATTCGTGTTGCGCTGCTCAAAGCTTGCAAAGAACGATGCCGTCTTCGAAATTGCGCCATTCACCGTCCCGTTGAACTGGTAGCTGTAGTAATCGGGAATCGAACTCGTAAAAGGATTGCCCGTGTTCAGGTGACTGTCATTTCCCTGAATGAAAAACTGCCCGTGCAATTTGTCCGTACCCGGCTTGGTAAGAATCTCGATACGCCCGTATCCCAGCCGGTCAAATTCCGCCGAAAAAGGATTCTGATTGATGCGAATTTCGCGAATAGCCGACTTCGGCGGAAGCTGCCCACCGCTGAATCCATCGATATAAATCTGCCCGCCGTTCGGACCCGCCGAAGGTCCGGCGAGCGCAGAAAGCTCGCTCGATAGTTCGTCAGGATCATCTGACAACGCATCCAGATCTTTGTCCTTCAATACGATTGAATTTGCATTGCCGGAGGCTTCCACATTCACAGACGGCGAATCATCGGTCACCACAACGCTCTGCTGTTCAACTTCAATCGCCATCGCGATGTCGACGCGCTTGATCTGTCCCGCCAATACAGGAATGGCCTGCGACTTAAACGATGCAAACCCCGGATACTCGGCCTCGACAACATAGTTGCCGGCCGGCAGTCCGGTCACTTGATAAGCGCCGCTAGCATCCGCCGTCGCCTTGCCGGCTCCAATGCCGTCGGCTGTTGCGATCGTAACCGTGGCGCCGGGGATCAGCGCTCCAGTCTGGTCCGCGATGTGGCCGTGGATGGTTGCGGTCGCGCCCGCCGCAGGAGCCGCTTGAGCGTGCGCCGCCAGGCTCGCAACACCAAGCGCCAACGCAATCAAAAAGTGAATGATGCAATGAATTCGTAGATGCACTGATTCCTACCTCAATTTCGTATGAGTGCCAAATGTAATAAATGCCGAATTTGATTCGAATCCGTTATTGCGCTGCCGCTTCCGCACCGCCCGAGCCCATGCTCCAATTGGCCAGCAGATTGCGCGAAGCATCGGGGCTTTCGAGCAGCGGTTCAACCCCCGCCAGCAGCTTGATCGCGGTTACTTCATTCGTGCCTTCGGTCGACACCAGCATTACAGCTTCGCCTTTTTGCAGTTCAGCGAGTTTCACCACCGGCGCGCGATCCAAAACTTGTGACATGCCACCTGCTCCCCGGCGCCCCTGTCCTGCCCCTCCTCCACCGTTCTGTCCCGCTCCGGCAGACGCGTTTCCTGCTGCTCCGCCACCTTCAGTGTGCGCAGGCATCGTCGTCCCTCCGCCCGGCGCAGCGCCCGCACGCCGGCCCCGCCCTTAAGCCGCGCTGCAATCATCTTCGCCATCGTGTCCGGCAGACGGCGCATCTCCGCATCCGGAGTAATGTGCACCGTTACGTTCTTCTTGGTTACCAGGTCCTTCACCGTCAAGGTCGAAGCAGCAGGATCAATCGAAGCAACAACCCCTGAGATGTTTCTGAAACTTCCTGAAACCACTTCGGCTGCCGTTATCTCCGTCCCGTCTGCGTTCTTCTGGCCAAGCACCTGGAACTGATCGCCTGCATGGATAGCATCGAGTGGCCCCGGCTGCGCATCCGCAAACCGGATCGAGTTGGCCGCATAGCGCTTAAGCACGGTGGTTTTCGTAATGTGGACGGTGACCGTCTTTGCGGTCGGCCCAGCGCCAGTCGTCACCACAACGACGCCCGCAGCCGGATCAACGCTCTTCACCAATCCGCCTGTGCCGTTGCGCTGCCACTCATCGCGGTCCTGTTGCTGTTTCTGCGCAATGTCGGTCTGCTTCATTGCCACCACTTGCAGTGCCTGTGGTGTCGCGCCTGTCGCGTCCGGGTCGAGCTTCACCAGCACCCGGTCGCCGGTTGCAAGGTCGGTCAGATGAATCGTCTCTGCCGCGCTCAGGTCTTTCTGTCCGGGCGCAAGTCTCTTCATCACCGCAGTCGCTGGAACCTCCACTTGCTTTGAATCTCCGGCATCGGTCTTCACCGTAATCGTCGTTCCACTGATCGCCGTGACCGTCCCCACAAATCGAGTTGGAGCCTGTGCCTTCAGCGCTGTACACGCCGTCGCCACTGTCACCAAAAGAAACAAACGCGTCATCGTGACTGCAAATCGATTCCAATTCCTGTTCTTCATCAATCTCTCCGCGCATCCGCAGTCAACCTGCGCTGTAATCGTTATCTGTTTCGGTAGACGAGGCAGCCCTGCAAAAGGTTGAGGAACAGTGCCAAACTATGAACTCATTTTTGCAATCGCACAGGTGGGCGCTATGTTGCTGTAGACACAACCTTTAAAAACCGCAATTTCTGTACTTTTCTTAAGGAATGCTTAAGCTTTACTGCGTCGCCAGAACAGCTGCGCAGAGCTCTACGGATGCAGCTCCGCAGTCTCGAGAAATGCAAAGCTGCCCGAAGCCGTCGGCGCCACATTCGTCAGCCTCCGGTTGTGCACAACCACCGTGTCCTTGTACCAGAGGTTGACCGCCGGCAATTCCTCGGCCAGAATCTGCTGCGCCTCGACATAATCCGCGCGCCGCTTCGCCTGGTCCGTGCTAGTCGCCCCATCGTCGAGCAGCGCGTCCACCTTCGCATTCGAATAGTGACTGCGGTTAGCGCCCTTCGGCGAAAAACGCGCCGTCGAAAACGCATAGCTGAAAATATCCGGTTGCTCGTTGCCACCGATCCACCGCAGCGAATACAGCTGAAACGCCCCGCGTGTCACATCGGCATAAAACGTAGCGAATTCAAACGTCCGGATGTCCAGCGCAATCCCCACCTGTGCCAGTTGCTGCTGCAGGACTGCCGCCAGCGAGCGCACATCTTCCACGGTGCTCGTCTTCATCGTCACGTGGAATCGCACGCCATCCGCACCGGCCGGATACCCGGCTTCATCCAGCAATTTCTTCGCACGCTCTGGATCGTATCCAAAATTCGCCACATCTCCAGTCCATGCCCAATGCGTCGGAGGCAACAGGCTCACCGCGGGCCGCGCATGTCCGCGCAGCAGCGTGCGAATAATCAGACTGCGATCGATCGCGCATGAGATCGCCTGCCGCACGCGCATATTCTTCAGCAGCGGATCGGTCAGGTTGAACGCGAGGTACTGGATCTGCGTCCCCGGCGCATCATTGACCTCGATATTTGGTCGCGCGCCCAGAATCGGCAGCGAATCCATGGGCAGGGAATTGACTGCCACATCGCCCGACCCCTTCTCCAACTCGAGCGATTCCGTAATGGGATCCGGAACCACCGCAAAACGTACGCGCTCCAGTTTCGGCTGCACGTTCCAGCTCAGCAGGATTGCGCTCGATCACTACATCCTGATCGATCTGCTGGCTCACGAACCGAAACGGTCCAGTTCCCACTGGATGCTGCCAGAAATCGCGCCCACTCCCCTCGGGTACGACACCGAACGCCCCCGTCGCCAGATTGATCAGCAGAAAATTGTCCGCACGCTTCAGATGCAGGATGACCGTCCGCGTGTCCGGCGCCTCCACCGTATTGATCGCTGCGTATGATGCCGATTTCGCCGTAATCACGGTGCCGTCGCGCATCGAATTGATGCTCCAAACCACGTCACGCGCCGTCATCGGTCGCCCATCATGAAACCGCACATCGCCGCGCAGATGAAACACCAACGTCATCGGATCGCGCAGCTCCCAGCTTTGCGCGATCGCCGGGGTGAAATGAAAATTCGAATCTTTCGCAACTAACCCATCGAAAACTCAACTCGTCAATGTGTTCCGACTGCCCATCCGTCCCAATCCGCGGATCAAGATTCGTAGGACTGGACTCAATCAAAAACACAACCGTATTCGGATCGCGCTTCGACGGATGACAACCGATCAGACACAGGATCATCACCATCATTAATATCTGGGTGCCCCAGGTCTCGCTTCTGAGACCTGGGAAGCGATGCGCACGAAGCCATTTCGACCTACGCATACGTGATCTGCCCCAGGATCGCCGGTCTTCTCGCCCCCGTCGCCGCCGGCACATTCCCCGGCAATCGATGCCAGGTCATCCACGCCAGCAATGCGAATGCCGCCGCCTCCTTCGCCTCAGCCGGCAGCCCGAACCTTTCAATCGTCATCACAGTGCATCCCAGCGGTTCCAGTCGCGCGGTCAGCATCGACATCAGCGTCCGGTTCCGCGCGCCTCCACCCGATACGACATAGTCGATCGCATTGCCTCGCATCGAAGGCAAGACAAATCGCTCAAAGCTTCGCGCAATGCTCTCAGCAGTCAGAGCCGTCGCTGTCGCCAATGCATCTTCTGGCTTCCGGCTCACGCGCCGGCAAGCCGCCAGAAACGTCGCCGCATACTCGCGCCCAAACTCCTCCCGGCCCGCCGTCTTTGGCGGACGCATCGCAAAATACCTACCGCGCAGCATCTGCTGCAACCACTGCGTCCAGCACACGTCCCCTTTGCCGCAATTGCGCCGTTGCGGTCGTATGACTTCCCAAACAATTTCTGCGCCAGCGCATCCATCACCATGTTGCCGGGCCCCGTGTCGAACGCGACCAATGCTTCGGCGCCGCTGCCCGCAGGCATCGCGGTCAGGTTTGCAATCCCGCCAATATTCTGCAGCACCCGTCCGCGCTTTCGATCGGCGAACAGAACATAATCCAGCAGCGGCACCAGCGGCGCCCCCTGCCCGCCGGCCGCCATATCGGCAGGCCGAAAATTCGACACCACCGGCACGCCGACCTCCGCCGCAATCAGGGAAGCCTCGCCCAACTGCCACGTGCACGCGAAGTTCTTGCCCGCATATGCCGCCGGCAACGCCTGGTGATACAGCGTCTGCCCATGGCATCCGATCAGATCGATCTGAACTTTATGCCGCGCCGCCGTCGCCTTCACCGCCTCGGCATACGCGATGCCCAATCGCCAATTCAGCCGCGCCAGTTCTGCCGTCGAAGTAGACTTCGCATTCATCGCAGCCAACACCGCGTTACGCAACACCGCCGGATAGCGAAACCCCTCATGTGCGAGCAGCGTCAGCTTCGGCTGTCCCTTTACTGGCGCGATCTTTACGATGGCCACATCGATTCCATCAGCCGACGTCCCGCTCATCACCCCGGCCACAATCATCGGCTTCAACCTCACGAAGCCTCCGCCGGAGATGAGGCCCGCGGTGCAGCAACAGCCGAAGCATTCACAATCGCCGCCACCGTCTCATTGAAATCCAGAATGCTCTTGCGTAGCGCTTCCAGCTTCTTCGCACCCAGCGAAGGCGCAACGCCTCGCGCATACAAACGCGCTCGCTTGCGCGCAGAGTCCCGCGCCGTCGTCATCAGTACTTTGCGGAACGCCGCCGACCGCTCGCCCTCAGAAACCAGCGCCTCATAGGTCCGCAGAATCAGCTCTGGGCTGTGGCAGATCTCCAGCAGATCCGATCCCGCACGAATCGCCGCTACCGCCGCATCTTCCACCGGCAGGAACTTCAGAATGCCGCCCATCTCCAGATCATCGGAGAGAATGATCCCCTTGTACCCGATCCGTTTCCGCAGCGTCTCCGCGATCCAGAATCGCGAAGCACTCGCCGGCTCGTTCTTTGCCGGTGTCTGCGGATAAGCCGCATGATTCATCATGATCATCGGCATCGCCCGATGCAGTTCGCGATAGGGAACCGCGTCTTCCTCCCAAATCTGCGTCCAGGTGCGCTGAATCGCAGGCGTAACAAAATGCGTATCGCCCGTTCCCCCGCCCAGGCCAGGAAAGTGCTTTCCGCACCCCGCCACTCCCTGCGCCGCAATCCCCGCCAGAAATTCCCGCGCATATCCAATCACGTCCGCGGCATTCGCTCCCGCTGTGCGCGATCCCATCACTTCAGCTGCCTCAGGTAGAGCAAGATCCACTACCGGCGCCAGCGTTGTATTAAATCCGTATGCCTTCACCGCCCGCGCAATCAGCTCCCCATGTTTGCGTGCCAGGGCGGGCTTCTTCGCATTTCGCGCAGCCGCCCCCACCGCCTGTGCCGAAGCAATTGGCGCGACCGCATCGCGCAGACGATTCACCGTGCCGCCTTCCACATCCACGCAGCGCACAGCTTTCGCGACGCAGAATCCGGTTGCCTCCTCAAGCAGGTCACGCGTCTGCGCAGCGTCCGTGATGTTTCGTTTAAAGAGAATGATGCCTGCAGGCCGCACCAGCCGCAGCCACGCGCGTTCGAGCCCCGTCAGCTCCGTTCCGCTGAGTCCAACCACGAGCAGACTTCCCACCGCCTGTCGAACCGTCGCAGTCATGATTTCTCCTTGAGCTCCTGCTGCAACTCCTCCAGCAGATTCAGCGCCTGCAGCGGCGTCAGCGCATTCACATCCACAGCCTCAATGCGATCCACGATGCGTTGCGACAACGGCGTAAAAATCGTCAACTGCATCGGCTCCGGTGCCGTTTCAACCTGCACGCTCTGCCGCTCCTGCTTCTCGTGCTGCCGCAGCACATGTTTGGCCCGATCAATCACCACCGCCGGCAAACCCGCTAGCTTCGCCACCTCAATACCGTAACTCTTGCTCGCCGCGCCGGGCTCAATCGTATGCAGAAACACAATCCCGCCCGCGCCTTCTTTCACGCCCACACGCAGATTCCGCACTCGCGGCAACTTTTCCGCCAGCATCGTCAGCTCGTGATAATGCGTTGCAAAAAGCGTGCGCGCGCCCGTCTCCGCATGCAGATACTCCACCGTCGCCCACGCCAGCGACAGACCATCAAACGTCGCCGTACCGCGTCCCATCTCATCCAGCAGAATCAGCGACCGCTTCGTTGCCGTGTTCAGAATCGTTGCCGTCTCCGTCATCTCCACCATAAAAGTGGAGCGACCGCGCGCAACGTTATCGCTGGCCCCGATCCTCGTATAAATCCGATCCACCAAGCCCAGCCGCAAGCTCTGCGCCGGAACAAAGCTCCCCATCTGGGCCATCAGCACCAGCATCGCCGCCTGCCGCAGGTAGGTGCTCTTGCCGCCCATGTTCGGACCCGTAATCAGCAGCAGGCTCGGTCCCATCTCGCCGGAATCAATGTATAGATCGTTCGCAATGAAGCGCCCTTCGCGCGTCTCCTCCATCCAGTGCTCAATCACCGGATGCCGCGCCGCCACTGCCTCAAGCACTTCTTCGTCGACCAGCACCGGCCGCACATACCTGCGCAGCGCAGCAAGATGGGCAAAATTCGTCAGCAGGTCCGCTTCGGCAACAGCCGTCGACGTCCGCCGTATTCTCCCCGCCGCCTGCAGCACCTTCGTCCGAAGATCAACAAAGATCCGCTTCTCGATCTCGATGCAGCGATCATGCGCCGTGAGGATCTTGACCTCGTATTCCTTCAACTCCGGCGTCGTAAACCGCTCCGCGTTCACCAGCGTCTGCTTGCGCTCGTAGTCCGCCGGAGCCATCGCGAGGTTCGACTTCGTGATCTCGATGTAGTAGCCAAACACCGAGTTGTAGCGCACCTTCAGCGAACCAATTCCCGTCCGCGTCCGCTCCCGCTCTTCGATCGCCGCAATCGACTGCCGTCCCGTGCTCGATATTCCGCGCAGCTCATCCAGCTCCGCATCCACACCCGCCGCAATCGCTCCGCCATCGGCCATGGTCAGCGGAGGCTCCGCCACAAGCGTCGATGCAATCCGCGCCGTCACATCTTCAAGCGTGTCGAGCCGCCCAATCAGTTCCCGCCACAAGGGAGCGGTCATCGCCTCCATCGCAGCTCTTCAATCCCGGCAACCGCGCCAGGCTTGCCGCCAGCCCCCGCACATCCCGCGGTCCAGCGGAATCCAGACTCAGCCGCGCCAGCAGCCGCTCCAGATCGAGAATCCCGTCAAACGCCCGCCGTACCTCTTCGCGCTTCACCAGATCCGCGTGCGCCTCGGCCACCGCCTCATACCGCGCATTCAACACAACGGCATCAATCAGCGGCCGCAGAATCGTTGCCCGCAGCATCCGCTTTCCCATCGGCGTCTGGCACGCGTCCAGCGTGTGGAACAGCGTTGCGCCGATCGTCCTGTCCCGCAAACAACGGCTCCACCAGTTCCAGATTTCGCACCGTCACCTGGTCGAGTTCCAGCGCCGTCGAGTGCTCCTGAAACTTCAGCGAATCAATGTGCAGCGCTTCGTTCTTCTGCGTCGTCCGCACATAGTGCAAAACCACACCCGCCGCAATCGCCGCCGCCTCATGTCCTACCAGCCCGAATCCCTCAAGCGACCGCACCTGCAACTGCCGTTCCACCAGCGGTACTGCAAAGTCACGCGTCCAAACCCAGTCCTCAACGCGCGTCTTTGCCGCAATCTTTTCGAGCGCGCCAGGAATCTCCGCACTCGACGCCAGCAGCACCTCGCTCGGCCCTGCCAGCAACAACTCCTCCAGCGCTTGCTGCCTCGCCTTCGCCCCCTGAAACTCCGCCGTCCGAAACTCCCCCGTAGAAACATCCAGCAGCGCCACCGCGCACACCAGTTCACTGGAAGATCGATTGCGAGTTCCATGACCATCAGATTCTTTGGAGGGTACGGGCTTTAGCCCGTACATTGCCTCCGAAGAAGTCGACGGGGCTTTAGCCCCTGAGGGAATTCTCTCCGGGCCGCTCTCAAAATAAGCCGCCAGAAAATTGTTCCGCTCCTGCCCCAGCGCCGCATCCAGCGCCGTCCCCGGCGACAGAACCCGCGTCACCTCGCGCTTCACAATCTTCTTGGTGAGCTTCGGATCCTCCATCTGATCGCAAATCGCGATCCGATAGCCCTTCCGCAACAGCCGCGCCAGGTACCCGTCCACCGAGTGATACGGAACCCCGCACATCGGCAGCTGCCGTTCGCGATCTCGCGCCGTCAGTGTCAGTTGCAGTTCGCGACTCGCCGTCACTGCGTCGTCATAGAACAGCTCGTAAAAATCCCCCATGCGAAAAAACAGCAGCGCATCGGGATTCTCCCGCTTCGCCGCGGTCCACTGGCGCATAAAGGGAGTCGGTTCCAGCGACTTCCCGCCGGCCTTGCCCGCCGTCGGTTCCGAAGGCGCCAATTCCAGTTCATCAGGGGCAGGGGGAGACGGCGGCGCCGCCGCGGATTGAAGGTCTGCGGGTTGCACGATTGCCTACAGATTACCGTGACGTGACTCATCCCGCCCTGTGCAGAACGGGCTCAAAACCTGATGCGGGACCAAACCGCACGTCAAAGATCAGGAACGTTTATCCGCCACACCTTCCCGCCCTTCAGATCCGTCAGCCACACCGACCCAAACGCATAGCGCACGCTATCTCCGCCCGCGCCATGCCACTGCGCCACAACCTTGTTGGTCTTCGCGTCGATCCGCGTAAGCGGAATCTCCATCTCCGTAGCCCAGGCCGATCCCGCGCCGAACGTAATCTCGCCGCCGTGCCCCGGAATCCCCGCAGCAATCGTCGCCTCCAGCTTTCCCGTCTTCGCGTTCACCCGCGAAACCGTTCCATCCCCCTGGTTCAACACCCAGATCGACCCGGCTCCATACGCCAGAAACCGCGGCATCGGACCGACGGCCGTCGAACCCACGACCTTATTTGTGGCCGGATCAACCCGCACCAGCACGCCACCCGAATTCGAACTCACCCAGACAGATCCCTCCGCAAACAGGGGATTGAAGGACCCCGCAGGAATCTTGATCGTCGCTGCGACCTTATTTGTCGCCGCGTCAATCCGCGTCAACTCGCCGTCCCCCTCTCCATCTTTCGCCGACGTGACCAGCCAAACACTCCCGGCCCCCGCTGTAATCCCGCCCTCTGAATCCGCCGGCCCTGCCGGAATCGTCGCCTGGACCGCGCCGGTTCTTGATTCCACCCGCACCACGCTCTTGTCTCCGCAACTCGGAACCCACAAGCTCCCAAACCCCACAGCCAGTCCCGAACACGGCTTATTCACCGTCACAACCGTTCCCGGCTGATTCGTTTTGGCATCCAGCCGAAGCACGCTGTCGGTCCTCTCACTCGTCAGCCAGACTGCGTCCGACGTTGCCGCCAGCCAGTCCGGATCGCCCTTCACCGCAATCGTGGCAGCTTTCGGCAGTTCCTCCATCGCATGCTGAATTCCGGGCGACTGCACGCCTGTCTTCTTAGGAAGGCTGGCCTCCTGCGCCGGCACGGCAATCCAACAAGGCCCGAGCACCACCGCCGCCAACCCAATCCAACCGCAATACCGCCTAAATCGTTGCAACAACGTCTTCATCCTTGCCTGATCTTTCCGCGACACGTGCCGCCTGAAGTGGTTCATGGGGTCAGTCATGGTGATTTGGATCACAGTATACTGATTAGTCAGGCTTTAGATTTGAGTACGGCATGCATCTCCTATGGCTCCGAGTCGCGACCGTTCTTTACTTCGCGGCAAGCTACGCAATTTTCCCCGCCGTGCTCTATTCCTCCGAGCGTGCGCGACGGTGGTGCGTACACCTGGGCGGCATGGCCTTCTTCTTTCATTTCGTTTCTGTTGTAGAAATGCTCGTTCAGGCCCATCGCTGGGTGCCCGTCGGCGCCCGCGAAGCTGAATCGCTGCTCGGGTTTGCTGTCGCGGGGCTGTTCTTTCTGGCCTGGTGGATTTACGACGCCATCTCCCTCGGTGTCTTCGCCCTCCCCATCACGTTCTTTCTTGTCTTCGTCCCAGCACTTGGCCTTCAGGGCTATAACTTCCCATCGCAGGGCGTAAGAACAAGCTGGCTCATCGCCCACATCACCGCTCTCCTTGCCGCCTATGCCGCGTTGGGCTTCAGTCTGCTTGCCTCGCTCCTCTATCTGGTCCAGGAGCGCCGCCTGAAAGCAAAACTCAAGTCCACCGACGACTCTGGGTGGATTCCCCTTGACTGGCTGCCCCCGCTTGATACCCTCGAGCGCATCGCCCACGCCATGCTGCTTTTCGGTTTCCCCTGCATGACCGTCGGCCTCATCCTCGGCGCGGTCCTCGTGCAGGAGACTACGCTCGGCGCGGCCTATTACGGAGACCCCAAGGTCGTAGCCTCCTATGCCATGTGGGGACTGTATGTCCTCCTCCTTTATCTGCGTCAGTCCGCCGGCCTTCGAGGGCGCAAAGCCGCCTATCTTTCTGGAGCGGTCCTGATCGTCATGCTGTGCGTCTGGGCAGCCAACACCGTCAGCCACGTTCACAAGTTTGGTGCCCCATGAGCCAACTCGTCCTCATCGGCATCAACCATAAAACCGCGCCCATCGAACTACGCGAACGTATCGCCATCTCGCGAGACGATCTGCCCGACGCCACCCGCGCCCTTGCCGCGCAACCTGGCGTGAGCGAATGCATGATCGTCTCCACCTGCAACCGAGTCGAAATACTTGCCGCCGTCGAGTCGCCTGAAACCGACCTCACTCAGTTTCTGCATAACCATTTCGGGTTGGATCAGGCGCTTCTCGCCCCTCACATCTATGAGCATCGAGATCAGCAAGCTGTTCGGCATCTCTTCCGCGTCTCCGCCAGCCTCGACTCCATGGTCGTAGGCGAGCCGCAGATACTTGGCCAGGTCAAAGAAGCCTTCGCTACGGCCCGCGCCGCCGGAACAGTCTCCGGCCAACTCGAGCATCTTCTGCAATCCGCCTTCGCCGCCGCCAAGCGCGTCCGTTCTGAAACCGCCATCGGATCGAACTCCGTCTCCATCGCGTCAGTCGCCGTCGAGCTTGCCCGCAAAATCTTTGGATCCCTGCAAGGCCGCACCGTCTTCCTCGTCGGCGCCGGAAAAATGAGCGAACTCGCCGCCCGTCACCTCGTGCAGCAGGGCGCTGGAGCTATCCTCGTCACCAACCGCACCCTTGAGCGCGCCCGCCAGCTCGCCGAGCCATTCAACGGACGCGTAATTCCATTCGAAAAGCTCTACGAGACGGCCACTGAAGCCGACATCGTTATCAGCTCCACCGGCGCGCCCCACCCCATCTTCCGCCGCGAACACGGCCAGCAGTTCATGCATCGCCGCCGCAACCGCCCCATGTTCTTCATCGATATCGCCGTCCCCCGCGACGTCGATCCCACGATGAACAAGGTCGAAGGCATCTTCGTCTACGACATTGACGACCTGCAGGCCGTAGCTGCCTCGCACATCGCCGAACGCCAATCCCAGGCCGGCGACGCCGAGACGCTTATAAACGCCGAGGTAGAGCGATTCCATCAGCGCCGCCGCACCGTCAACGTTGCCCCCGCCATTGTCTCGCTGCAGCGGCAGGCTGAAGAAATTCGCGCCAACGAACTCAAGCGCATGCACGCCAAGCTCGGCGTCTTCAGCGAAGAACAGCTCGCAGCAATCGAAGCCCTCACCCGCGGCCTCGTCAACAAGTTTCTCCATCCGCCCATGCAGGCGCTCAAACAAGCCGCGCGCGAGAATGATTCCACGCGCGTCGATGCGCTCTGCGAAGCGTGGTCGCTTCCGTCCGTTGCCGAACCCTCGCCCAGGCCCGTTGAGGCCCAGGAAGAATCGGCTTCTTCTGCTCACACTGTCGCAGAGAGCAAAAGCACGGAGCGCAGCGAAGCCAGCGCCGTAGGAGGCAAATGAATCTGCGTATCGGCAGCCGTGGCTCCCAACTCGCACTCTGGCAGGCCAATCACATTTCCGCGCTTCTGCGCGCGAAGGGCTACACCGTCGCGATCGAAATCATCAAGACCACGGGCGACCGCCTGCAGGAAGTCACCTTCGCCCAGGTCGGCTCCAAGGGAATGTTCACCAAAGAAATCGAAGAGGCGCTCGCCGAGGGCCGTGTCGATCTTGCCGTGCACTCGCTCAAAGATCTCCCCACTGAACTGCCCGCGCCATTCACCCTCGGCGCGACGCCGCCACGTGTTGACCCGCGCGATGTGCTCGTCTCGGTGAAGCACCACAGCCTTCGCGCCCTCCCCCGCGGAGCCGTTGTAGGCACTAGCAGCCAGCGCCGACGCGCGCAGCTTCTCGCCCTTCGCCCCGATATCAAGGCCGTCGAATTTCGCGGCAACGTCGACACCCGCCTGCGCAAACTTGCTGAAGGCCAGGTCGACGCCATCCTCCTCGCCGCCGCCGGACTCGATCGCCTCGAAAAAACGGAGTGGGTCCGAGAACGCCTCGAGCCGAAAGACTTTTGTCCCGCCGCCGGCCAGGGCTCTCTTGGCATCGAGATTCGTAAAGACGACGCGAAGACCATGGCCGCCATCGCCTTCCTCGACGATCCCGCTACCCGCTATGCCGTCACTGCCGAACGCGCAGCACTCGCGGCACTCGGCGGAGGCTGCCAGGTCCCCATTGGCATCCACTGCCGCGTAGCTCCGCAAGACGAAGCCGGTGAGTGGCAGGAGATCTTCGCCGTCGTGGCCGATCCCGCCACCGGCAAAGCCATCCGCATCCACCGCGAGTCGCGCCGCGCCGACATCGGCCCCGTTGCCTTCGGCCAGCTAGCCGCAGAATTACTCCTCGAAGCCGGCGCCGCGCCGCTGCTCGAATCCACCGCCCACCCTCCCGCCGGCGCCTCCGCGTAGAATCTTGATATCTGATCTGCAGAGAAATTCATTGAGTTCTAATGTGTCATCCTGAGCGGAGTACGCCTGGGGCCCCGCAGACGATTCATCGGCTGTGGGGTAAGCGACGCGAAGGACCTGCTTTTGGATCTTGGACGTAAGATGAAACCAGCTTCATGACCCTCCAACCGCTTGCCAACAAACGCATCCTCGTAACCCGAGCCACGCACCAGGCCGGCAAACTCAGCGAGGGCTTGCGCGCCGCCGGCCTCGATCCCGTCGAAGTCCCCGTCCTCGAAATCCGTCCGCCCGCAAGTTACGATCCGCTCGATGTAGCGTTGCAGCATCTCTATGGATACGACTGGCTCATCCTAACCAGTGCCAATACCGTTCGCGCAGTTACTGAGCGTGCCGCAAACCTTAAGCTCTCTCTTCGCGATCCGGGGCCGCACATCGCCGCCATCGGACAGGCCACCGCCGAAGCAGCCCGCAACGCTGGACTCCACGTCACCCTCACACCCGAAAGCTACGTTGCCGAGAGCCTTGTCACCACGCTGGCCACCCGCATTCAGGGAAAACACATTCTGCTCGCGCGCGCTGCCATCGCTCGCGACATCATTCCCGATGCGCTGCGCAAATCCGGCGCAACCGTCAACGTCGTCGACGCCTACCAGAACACGATCCCAGCCGCCGCACCCGATCAGTTGCGCGCAGCCCTCGCCTTTGGCATCGATGCCGCGACCTTCGCCAGTTCCTCCAGCGCCACCCACCTTGCTGAAGTGGCGCGCGCCGCGGGCGTCAGGTTTCCGTTCGCCGGCGTGAGAGCCATCTCCATCGGCCCCGTCACCACCGCAACTCTCCGCGAACTGGGCTGGGAACCCGCCGCTGAAGCCACTCCCCACGACATCTCCGGCCTCATCTCGGCGGTCATTAGCGTCATCGGCGCTTAACCACTAACAAGCCTCCTCTGGCGGAGTGTCAATACTCGGCTCGGCAGAATCCGCCGCATCTTCTTCGCAGCATTGCGCAAAAAAGTTCTCAGGATTTTGCAGGTTAATTCCGGGTACTGCCTATACTCGTCTCAACAGCGAAAAGCGAAACGATGATCAGGAATCGGTCCGTGAGCAACGACTTCAAACCGTCTGCTTGAGAGCGCATTGCAAAGCATTGTTTGGTAAAGCTGCCTCAGAAATAGTGCAAACCGCCGAAACCCACCCGTAAGTCCTTAATTTTGACGACTATGTGACTTAAGTCTAATGATTAGAATGGTTTACCGGAGCCCCTCGAAATATCAAGTCCTGTTGATTGACGAACTTAGCTCCAAAACGGGTTTTTCTTTTTTGAGAAGTGCAACCGTAGAGTTGCATATCGTTCAAAGCATCACAAGCAGGTGAGTTTTTGCATGTAACTAGGCGCGTTTGGCGCCCAATGATTCTGGGTCGAGAATCACAACTCAGCAAAAGCAGGGGCAGGTGCACCCTCAAAAGCTAGTAGGAAAGTCTCCGGGGTCCCGTCGATTCTGTGCCTAGTCCCCAGTCCCTAGTCCCTGTTCTTTTTCAACTCCACCACGTCTTGTCTTCCGAGTGGCACAGCGTCTCCAGATTGCACTTGTCGCACTTCGGTCCGCGCGCTACACAAACTTGCCGCCCGTGATGAATCACCTGGTGCGAAAAACGAATCCAGTGATCCTTCGGCAAAATCCGCATCAGGTCCTGCTCCACCTTCTCGGCGGTATCGCTCTTCGTCAGATCGAGCCGCCGCGAAATGCGAAACACGTGCGTGTCCACCACCACGCCCTCAGCCTTGCCATAGCTCACGCCCAGCACCACGTTCGCCGTCTTCCGCGCCGCACCGGGAACGGTGATTAACTCCGCCAGCGTCTCCGGAACCTTGCCGCCAAATCGATCCACGATCGCCTGTGCCGCGCCCTTGATCGACTTCGCCTTGTTATTGAAGAACCCCGTCGTCCGAATAATCTCGATCAACTGCGGAATCTCCGCCTTTGCCATCGCCGCCGGAGTAGGGAAGCGCTTGAACAATTCCGGCGTCACCATGTTCACCCGCACATCCGTACACTGCGCCGAAAGAATCGTAGCCACCAGCAATTCCCAAGGCGACCGATGCGTCAACGCACAAACAGCATCCGGATAAGCCTCATCCAGCGCCTTCAATATTGCCGCAATCCGCTCCGGCGCAAGATCGCGTGATACAGAAACGCGTTTGGCAGATTTCTTTAACGGCTTCTTCTTCGGCGGAGATTTTTTCGCAACCATAGTCTTCTACAGTGTGCCACTGAGCCAGGTCGAAAGCTGCTCAATCGGCAGCCGCACTCCAAGATAAAACTGCCCAAACAGCGCATACACCGCGCTCACTTCATCGAACCGCATCTCGTAGATCAGCTTCTTGAACACCACCGGATCATCTGCGAACAGATCGACGCCCCACTCCCAGTCGTCCATTCCGATCGATCCGGAAATAATCTGCTTCACCACATCGCCGTAACGCCGCCCGATCATCCCATGCTCATGCATCATCCGCTGCCGCTCGGCAAACGGAACCGTGTACCAGTTCACCTGCTCGCCGCGCTTGCGATCCATGGGATAAAAGCACAGGTACTTCGCATCCGGGATAGCAGGGAAGAGCCGCGTCTTCATCGCTTCTGCTCCGCGACTCAACGAAGCCTGAACCTCCGCATTCCACTCCGGCGTGTGATTCTCAAATCCCTTCGCCGAAGCCGCCTCGTACGTCTTGCGGCTCGACTCATACAGTCCCAGTTCAACCACCGAAACATAAGAATGCGTCGGCGTCAGAAAGTCATAAAACGCCGTCTTGGCCAGGTCCAGTTCCACCTGGTTCAACGCCTCAAACGAATCGCGAAAGTGCACAAGAATCAGATCGCCCTTATGTCCGAGCTGCGAAAACAACCCCGTCTGCGCTCCGCTGCCCGAACCTTGCTCCAACTTCTTCAGAGCCGATGTAAACTCGGCGGCAATCTTCGAGCGTTCGCCGTCCGCGCAAGACCTCCAGGCCTTCCAGTCAAAACGGAAGAACTGATGCATCAGCGCAGACCCTTCAAGCGTAAGCGGAACAGGAGGAAACTCAGCCAACGTAAACACCTCAATCGTGCGTTGAAATCAACTCAATCCTAGCAGGGCCGCTATCAACCTATATACTGAAACCAGCCCATGACCGAACGCATTTTGCCCTTTCTAGTTCACTTCGTCACCCAGGTCATCGGCTCATTGGGATACGCCGGCATCGCCGCCCTCATGGGCATCGAATCCGCCTGCATCCCGCTTCCCAGCGAAATCATCATGCCCTTCGCCGGCTACCTCGTCTACACCGGCCGCTTCAGCCTGTTCTGGGCCGCCACTGCGGGAGCGATCGGGTGCAACTTGGGCTCGATCATTGCCTACTGGGTCGGAGCCGCAGGCGGGCGCCCGTTGGTTGAGCGATATGGTCGCTGGGTCCTGATGAGCCATCACGACCTCGACCGCATGACGAAGTTCTTCGAGAAATACGGCACCATCACCGTCCTGCTCGGTCGCCTGCTCCCCGTGGTCCGCACCTTCATCGCGTTTCCGGCCGGAGTCGCGCGCATGCCGCAACTTCGTTTTCACATCTACACGTTCATCGGTTCATGGCCGTGGTGCTACGCCTTAGCCTACGTAGGCATGAGATTGGGCCAGGCCTGGGAAACCGACCCGCGCTTCCATGAGTGGTTCCATCGCTTTCACCTTGTCGTTGAACTGGGCCTCCTCGCTGCCATCGTCTGGTTCGTGTGGACGCACATCAATCGATTCCGTCAAGCCAACGAAGCGTGATCGAGGGCTGGGAATGTCACCAGCCTGCGGGAGTACACTGTTGCGTCCCTGGTTTTTAGATTTTTCCAATTCGTAAAGCGATCCAAGGAAGGTTAGGAAGAACGAAATGAGCAACACAGAACAAAGCGGCCAGAAGGCAGGAGCCGCAGTCGTAAAGCCCGAGCCCGCCAAAGGCAAGCTCGGCGTAATGGTTGTGGGGCTCGGCGCTGTAGCGACCACCATGATCGCCGGCGTTGAAGCTGTTCGCCGCGGGTTGGCAAAGCCCATAGGTTCGCTCACCCAGATGGGCACCGTTCGCCTCGGCAAGCGCACTGACAACAAGTCGCCGCTGGTCAAGGAATTCGTTCCCATCGCGCATTTGAACGACATCGTCTTTACGGGCTGGGACATCTTCGAAGACAACGTCTACGAAAGCGCCGCCCACGCTAAGGTGCTCGACAAGGAAATCCTCCAGCAGCTCAAGCCCTATCTCGAAACCATCAAGCCATTGCCCGCCGTCTTCGATCAGTTCTACGTCAAGCGCCTCCACGGAACTCACGTCAAGAAGGGCAAGAACAAGCGCGATCTTGCCGACCAGTTGCGCGCCGATATCCAGGCATTCAAGAAGACCGTAGACCGCGTCGTGATGATCTGGTGCGGATCGACCGAAATCTTCCTCGAGCCCACGGCCGTCCATCAGTCCATCGAAGCCTTCGAAAAAGGACTTGAATCGAACGACGTCGGCATCGCGCCTTCACAGATTTACGCCTACGCCGCACTCACTGAGGGCGTCCCCTTCGCGAACGGTGCACCGAACCTCACCGTCGATGTGCCCGCGATGATCGAGCTCTCTAAGAAGAACGCCGCTCCCATCTGCGGCAAGGACTTCAAAACCGGACAGACCTTTATGAAGACAGTGCTCGCGCCTGCCTTCAAGGCTCGCCTCCTCGGAGTTTCCGGCTGGTATTCGACAAACATCCTCGGCAACCGCGATGGCGAAGTGCTCGACGATCCCGAGTCCTTCAAAACCAAGGAAGAGTCCAAACTCGGCTCGCTTGAATACATCTTCCAGCCCGAGCTCTATCCCGACCTCTACAAAGACATCTTCCACAAGGTCCGCATTAACTACTACCCGCCTCGCGGAGACAACAAAGAAGGCTGGGACAACATCGACATCTTTGGATGGCTCGGTTATCCGATGCAGATCAAAGTCGATTTCCTCTGCCGCGACTCAATCCTCGCCGCTCCCATCGCGCTCGACCTGGTCTTGTTCCTCGACCTCGCCAAGCGCACGCCATCGCTCCAGTCCATCGGCATCCAGGAATGGCTGAGCTTCTACCTCAAATCTCCGCAGACCCGCGAGGGTCTCTATCCGGAACACGATCTATTCATCCAGTCCATGAAGCTCAAGAACACGCTTCGCCACATCATGGGTGCCGACCTCATCACCCACCTGGGCCTCGAATACTACGACTAAGTTGCGGATGTACGCTTTCAAGAGCCCGGCGTCAGAGCGTCGGGCTCTTTGCTTTGCCGCCATATCCCTCGATCATGCGCGTGGTGCACCGAGATTGCGACGACACGATTCGATATACTTCACGCGATGCTAAGGAATCTTGCAGGCAGACCGTGGCTAACAGATTGCCTCTTCCTTTTCTTCATCGAAGTGCTCTCCGCTTTGCCCTATTTGTTCAGACTTGGCTTCTATACAGATGATTGGGCCGGTCAGTCAACACTTGCGCAGTATTCGAGCCAGGGAATTGCTGGCCTGTTTCAGGCGGTCACGCGCATGTTTCCAGGAATGCCATTGCGCCCGGTCGCCCTGGCTTACGGAATACTGGAGTTCAAAGCCTTCGGCCATCATCCGACTCAGCTGTGGAGAGTCTGCTTCCTGAGGAAGAATATCGCCACTACATCTACTCAAATCATCTCTTCGTCTTCAACGTGAAATCACAGGCACTTATACCCCTGCGATCCAAAAGCGACGCTGAGGATTACCTGCGTGTTATGAATCCTGGTGGAACCAGTGGGTGTCCGCCCGCTCGCGAAGGGGTCGGCGTACCAATTTTCTGAACGCCTCTCGGCTCGATTCGTGCTTGTGCTGTTCGTGCGCAAGGTCGAGATCCGCAAAACCTCCGCACCGCTGTGAGGGAGTATGCGATTTCCCGGTGCCTTCAGCACCAACGTCCATGGACTCCCGGCATCTATCCTTGATCTCTCATTTGCGTTGTAGTAAGAACGACCAGAACTGGGTGGCTCAATCGGCGGGACAGGATCGCCGTTACATCCAGTCACAAGGGGAACGACGATGCAAGACCTCATCCTCAAGCTGTACTTCGCCGCAAAGACCGTGCTTCAGCGCAACGATGGCCAAGGCATGACGGAATACGCGATGGCGGTGGGTCTGATCGCCTTCGGCTGCGTCGCGGGCGAAGCAGCGGTTGCCACCAGCGTCAACCATGTCTTTGAGACCTTGGCCACCAGCATCCTCAACGGCGTCATCCGATAAGTCTCAAGCCGTCCTTAAGCTCCTGCCTCTGTGTGCCGGCAGCCCACCGCGACTATTCCTTGTCCTTTGCACTTTTCATGGTTACGCGTGCCCGCCCCATTACGCCGGCGCCGCAAGGCTGGATCCCTTCCCAAATCAGCCCAGATGATCTCGACCAAGCTTGCAGGTTCGTTCAGATCGATCCGTCGCTCAGCAGCTTGAGCGCGCGCCCGCCCACAATCACAGACGCATCAACGGAGGTCGAGCGAAACGGATCGTCGATGTCTTCCGTGTCAAGTATCTGCCGCCAGGGTTTGCCGCGCGGAGATGGTGGCATCGTAAACTCCACTCCTTGATCCGCTGCATTCACCAGCAACAGAAAGCTGTCATCGATAACAGAATTCCCGTCCTCATCTGACACCTGCAGAGTGCAGCCATTCAGAAGCAGTGCGATGGCGCGGCTCCACTCCGCGTTCCATGCCTCGTCCGAGACCTCGTTGCCGTCTGGATTGAACCAAACAGCGTCCTTCTCCACCAGCACAAGGCTTCCATCGTAACGGCGCCGAACCTCGCGATCCTGAAAGAATTTCCTCCGATGCAGATTCGGATGCGCCAGGCGTAACTGAATAATTCTGCACGTGAACTCCCGCAGCCTTCGCCGCGGCTCATCCAAATTCCAGTCCATCCACGTGAGTTCATTGTCCTGGCAGTAGCAATTGTTGTTGCCCATCTGCGAGCGCGCCACCTCGTCGCCACCCGTCAGCATCGGCACGCCTTGCGACAGCATCAGCGTGGCAAGAAAATTCCGCATTTGCCGCTCGCGCAGCGCATTGATCACAGGATCGTCCGTCGGCCCCTCAACGCCCATATTCCAGGAGTCGTTGTTGTCTGAACCGTCGTTGTTGTTCTCGCCATTTGCCTCGTTGTGCTTATGGTTGTAACTCACCAGGTCGCAAAGCGTGAACCCATCATGCGCGGTGACGAAATTGATGCTCGCATACGGCTTGCGACCGTCAAACTGATAGAGGTCGCTCGATCCCGTCAGCCGGTACGCAAAATCGGACAACTGGCCCCCATCGCCTTTCCAGAACCTGCGCACCGTGTCGCGATATTTCCCGTTCCACTCCGCCCACAGAACAGGGAACTGGCCCACCTGGTATCCGCCTTCGCCCACATCCCACGGTTCCGCAATCAGCTTTACCTCAGCCAGCGTCGGATCCTGGTGAATTGTGTCGAAGAAGGACGACAGCTTGCTCACATCGTGTAGTTCGCGCGCCAATGTCGCCGCTAGGTCAAAGCGAAATCCATCCACGTGCATGTGCGTCACCCAGTACCGCAGCGAGTCCATGATCATCTTCAGCACTTGCGGATTGCGCACATTCAGCGAATTCCCCGTGCCTGTGTAGTCCATATAGAACTGCGGCTCGTCCTGCATCAGCCGGTAGTACGTCGCGTTGTCCACACCTTTCCAACTCAGCATCGGACCCATGTGATTTCCCTCGCATGTGTGGTTGTACACCACGTCAAGAATCACCTCGATGCCTGCCGCATGCAGCGCCTTCACCATCTCCTTGAACTCGCGTACCTGCCCGCCCTGATCGCCAGACGAGCTGTAGCGCGACATGGGCGCAAAGTATCCCAGCGTGTTGTAGCCCCAGTAGTCGCGCAGCCCCTTTTCAACGAGATGCCCTTCGTCGATGAAGTGATGAATCGGAAGCAACTCCACCGCGGTAATTCCCAGATTCTTGAAGTACTCGATGCTAGACGGATGCGCGAGCCCTCCATAGGTGCCGCGCAGATTCTCGGGAATATCGGGATTGCGGAAACTGAATCCCTTCACGTGCGTCTCGTAAATCACCGAATCCGGCAGCGGGGTCTCGGGTTTTCGGTCATCCGACCAGTCAAATGGATCGTGAATGACAACGGACTTCGGCACTCCGTTCGCGCTGTCCTGCTTATCGATCTTCCGCGCATCACCCGAAGCGACGTCGTAAGGGAAAATCGGAGCTTTCCAGTCCAGCTGTCCTGCGATCGCCTTCGCATACGGATCGACCAGCGACTTCGCTGGATTGAAGAGCATCCCGTGTTCCGGATCCCACGGCCCATGCACGCGATAGTTGTAAAGCTGTCCGGGCTTGATGTCCCGGATGAATCCGTGCCACACAAACGCCGTGCGCTCTCGCAGGGTTACGCAGTCGGTCTCGTTTCCGTCTGCATCGTATAAGCACACGTCCACACGAGATGCTCCCTCTGAGAAGAGAGCAAAGTTCGTGCCTTTTCTGTGTGCCGTGGATCCTAAAGGATAGGGCTTACCGGGCAGCAACGTGCGGCTCATGATGCGCTTCGATGCGCAAGAGCTAAGTGCCGTTGTTTGTCTTTGTTCCGAAACGCAATTGCGCTAAGCCGCCATCGCCTTCGCCAGCCGCCGAATTGTCAGCACCGTAATGTCGTCTTCCTGCCCGAATGCCTTCGCCGCGTCCGCAATATAAAACGCCGTCTGATTGCTCAAATTATGCACGCGATCAAACCCGAACAACTCGCCCGACCCCTGGCGCGCCTCGACAACCCCGTCCGACATCATCAGCAGCCGGTCTCCAGGGTGCAAGTAGAGGCGCACCTCGTCATATGTCACATCGTTCACGACGCCAAGCGGCAATCCACCCGGCAGCCTGACCTCCTGGGTGTTCAAATACGGCGGCAGATGCCCTGCATTCGCAATCACAACCTCGCCGTCCGGCCCAAACCAGCAAACCTGGCAAGTCGTAAAGCTGTCGCTCCCGATCAGAACGCGATTGAGCGATTCCAGAATCCGCGCCGGGCTTCTCTCGGATGTACGCCGCAGCGCGCCCATCAGCATCGACACATTCATCGCTGCCTGCAGGCCTTTGCCCGCAACGTCCCCAAGAATCACCAGGAGACCGCCATCCGGCGTCGGTTCTATATGGAAAAAGTCGCCACCCACTTCGGTGGCAGGGTTGTAAACCGAGTCGACCTCGTACCCAGGAGTCTCCACCTTTTCGCGTGGAATCATCAACTCTTGCACGCTGCGAGCCGCCGCCAGTTCGCCGCTGGCCCGCTCCTGCTCGTGGTGAATGCGCAGGAAGCGCACGAAGATGATGACAATAATCGCCAGCAGTCCGGCAAAGTCCGCGATCGCCGCGAAGTGGATTGGAATCGGCCCCGCCTGGATCGTCAGCGGAGACTTGTACGTGGCCCCGCCCAGGTCTCCCATGCCGCCGCTCAAAAACGGCTCGATGATTCCCACCATCGTCAGCACCAGCGGAATCAGCAGCAGCCCCGCTTCGAAGTTTCGCTTGATCGTGGCAATAATCAGCGTCAGGAATACAAAGATCGCCCAGCCGATCACCCAGAAAATCGCGCTCACCAGTATCACAATCAAGGCAACGCCGATTGCCTTGTTATGGCCGACAAGCAGAATCGTTGGACCGATGAACGCCAGGATCGGTGCGGTATAGCGCAGAGCCTTGATGTACCAGCGGCGCCGCAGCGCGAGGAATGCAACCAGAAACTCAAAGTACAGATAGGCTGAAATGAATACGAGTTGCAGGTACAGCCCGCCCGACAAGATGTTGTCGAGGAGAGCCGAACTGCTGGCCTGGTCGATAATGCCGATCGGCACTTGCACCAGTTCGTGAAGCGCCAGCCACAGATACTCCGGATGTCCCTTCTGCGTGAAGTAGAGAGTCAGAAGAAATACCGACAGGACTAACAGCAAGATGGCAATTACGAGGCGGGGAAGGCGCTCGAAAAGCGTGCGCACCGACCATAGGTTGAGCGACTCCTCCAACTCATGCGGAGGGCCCAGTTCGAATTTTCGGTTGAAGAAGAAGTTGGTATAGCCCGAAAGTCCGAAGGGGATGTAGAGTGTCCGAATCGCAAGGGTAAGCGAGGTATCCGATGGAGCAATATTCAGCCTGTAGATTCGAGATATCTGTTGATAGTCTCCCGTATCGTCCGCATGGGGTCCTTCCGGCAGAACGAGCTTGCCATTCGCATACACGTCGTTTCCCGGGCCGGTATTGCTGATATTCAAGGGCGTGCTCTGCGTTACCGGCAACTCCACCAGCAACGCAACCGGTCCGTGCTCGGGTGCAAGTTTCACATGCAGCCGGAACCAGGCAAATTTGTCTAAGTGGTCCTGATGGTCGGGACTGTCATCCGGTTCCTTGACGTCCGCGATGGCGCCCTTGGCGTCGCGTATTGCCCAGCTGGAGTCATCAAACTCCGGACTGCCGGCAGCCGGATCCGACGAGATTCCTACCCGCCAGCCCTTTTCCAGAACCAGCGGCGAGCCCAGGTGGGTTGCGTCCACAACCGTCGGTTCCTGGGCTGCGTCGGGAACGGGCTCAGCCTTTGGGGGGTGTCCGAAGCCCGGAATGGCATGGCGGGGATGGACTTGCAGGGCGAAGCTTTGCACAGATGCCAGGACAAACAAGGCGATAGTCCACAGCACTCCCCGGCGCACGTTTCCTCCTGAATTCCTTCGTGCTCTTCAATTTAATTCAGTAGGCTGCCCTCGCCAAACGAAACTCCGTTCCCTATCGGATTCCCCCAGTACGTGCCTCGAAGCTCCTTCAGCGCGGCTCCGGGGTCCATGAGTGCGGCGGAACACATTCATCCAATCGAAAATGTTGTAGATTCCGCTCCCATATCGGACCATACTGGCGTCTAATTGACTGAAGCGAAGCGTGTAGTTGGTTGTATCGCGGCATCGAACGGGAAAATAGGGCAAGCTGGTTAATCAGGGTCAGGTCCAGAGGTGAGGTCATGACGGCAGCATTCAGCAGTTCAAAGGCGGCATGGGTAGCAGCACTAGCGTTCGGAATTGCCACAGCCCTAGGTGCACAATCTACGCCTCAGTCGACTCCAGCGACCGATCCAGTGGCTGCACCGGCTAAAACCACCCCGCAAGCCAATCCGCCGGCAACAAATGCGCCGCCCGCGACGCCTTCGGCCCAGCCCGCCCCAGGAACCGCGCCGGTGGCCGGCGACACACCTGCTCAGCCAGCCCCCAATTCGAAAGACACCGCCGCGAAGACCAGCACCGATACACCGCCAGATTGCACGCCTGCCGATACGGGCAAGAAAGACAAGAAAAACAAGAACAAGGATAAAGACAGCAGCAATCCCTGCCCGGCCGCCGGAACTCAGCCCGTGGAGGGCGATGTTGCCGCTGCCAATGTCGATCCGCAAAAAGTGGTTGAAGTCGGCAGCGAGAAAGTCAGCGTCAAGCCGGGAAGCATCGAGGACGTCAGCGCGGTAGGCAATCGTAATATCGGTGGCCGCGGAATGGGCAACTGGTACTCGACCGACACCGAAATCAAGATGGGCAAGGGTTACTCCATGGAGATCGAGAAGAGTACCCGCTTCATCACCGATCCTGTAATCTCCGAGTACGTCAATCGCGTCGGGCAAAACATTGTCAAGAACTCCGACTGCAAGGTGCCCTTCACCATCAAGGTCATCGATTCTGACGAAATCAACGCCATGGCCTTGCCCGGCGGCTTCTTCTACGTCAATTCCGGCCTGATTCTTAATGCGGATGAAGAGGCAGAACTGGCGGGCGTAATGGCGCATGAGACGGCGCACGTCTGCGCGCACCATGCCGTACGCGAACAGACGCGCATGAATTACGCACAACTCAGTACCATTCCGCTCATGTTTGTCGGTGGCTGGACCGGATACGGCATCTACGAAGCAATGCAATTCGCCGTGCCGATTACCTTCCTGAAGTTCTCGCGCGACTTTGAATCACAGGCCGACTATCTCGGCATCCAGTACATGTACCGCGCCGGTTACGATCCGCAGGCGTTCATCAGCTTCTTTGAAAAAGTGCAGGCTCTCGAAAAGCGGAAACCCGGGCTGGTGGCAAAGGCCTTCTCCGATCATCCGCAAACGCCCGACCGCATTCTCCATTCGCAGAATGAGATCGCCAAGATTCTGCCCGCCCGGGATGAATACACCGTCACGACCTCAGAGTTCGACGACGTGAAGGCGAGGCTGGCGCGCATCGAAAACAAGCGTCGTCTCGTTGACACCAAGGATAAGAACAAGCCCTCCCTGCGCCGGGCCAGCACCTCGACCGACCCGAACAACCCACAGGCCTCCACGGACGACAGCGGCGACGACCGTCCGACCCTGCACCGTCGTGAAGATCAAAATCAATAGTTGAGAGCAGCACTTTCGTGGACAAGAACGCCGCCGATACTTCGGCGGCGTTCTTGTTTTCCTCATGCGTGCTGAAGATTCCTCCGTCCTTCTGCCAGATTCCGATTGCATCCACTCTGAATTCCGGGGTACAGTTCAGCCAATCTTCCTAATTCACGCCTGCATCCGCTCCCTCTGCTGCAGGCAATCCGAGCTAGAGGTCGGTTCATGTGCACGCCCGCCCATGCCTCGTTGTCGGCAACATCGGCCGCTCTCACGCTTGTGTGCTCTCTTGTCGTCGTGCCGATCGCTCGCTCTCAGGATTCCTCCTCTCTTCCGGCCGCCGCACGCTCGGCATCGATCCAGCTGGCCCCCGAGGTGGGAGTCAGCCTTGCAGGGTATGAGGCCGACCTTAAAGCAGCCATTGACGGCAATGATCTGAAGTCTCAGGCGCTCGCACTCGATCGGATCGGGGCACTCTATTTCAGGCACGGTAACCCGGCTGAAGCTCTCAAACATTTTGAGCGTGTACTCTCCATCGTGCACAATCTCGGTCAGCAGGCCTCCGAGGCCACTGCGCTGTCTGATATCGGCGCCGCAGACTTCGCCCTGGGCCGCAATGAAGAAGCTCTCGAGGCATTCAAACAGGCTCTCCCCATCTGGCGCGAAACAGGGAACCAGGATCGCGAGGCCACGACTCTCGGCGATATCGGCGAAGTGTTTCGAGCGCTCGGCGATCCGGTGGAGGCGCTGCGTTTCGACGAGAGAGCTCTGTTGCTCTACGAAACGGCCGGCAACCGCGATAGCCAGGCCACCGTACTCAACAATATCGGCCTCGCCTACTATGCCTCGCACGACAAAAAGAACGCGCTTGATGCATTTCAAAAAGCACGCGAACTCTATCACGCCGGCATGAATCTTTCCGGCGAAGCGAGCGCCCTGAACAACCTTGGCGGAACCTATAACGCATTTGGGGAGACCTCCAGGGCGCTCGATCCATTTCAACGGGCGCTTGCGATCCATCGTCAGACGGGCAATCGGAAGGGGGAGGCGACGACCCTGAACAATCTGGGCACAGCCTGCTCGCGCCTGGGCGACGGGAAGCGTGCTCTCGAGCTTTACAAGCAGGCGCTGCTGACCTTTCGTGCTGTGCGTGACGCCAAAGGTGCGGCAACCGCGATGAAGAATATCCAGTCGCTCTATGCGGACCGGCGCTATCGCTCCTCTCTTGGCGAAATACCGGGTAATCTGTCCGACTCTTTAGCTCCTTGATTGCCGGGCACCATCCGCTTCAACGGCCCAACGCCTAGGGCCCAACCCCGAAGATCGCCCCAATAGGATGGGTTTCAAGCCGCTAACAAACGGTTTTCGATGGGTTTAGAGACCATCTGTCCCCCGCAATAGAGGGATAATTCCCGAAAAACCCTTGAATTGCCGGGCAAAACCGCGATATAAACAGGAACACCGGTTTATCCGGAATCCTGCCTGGGGTGCCCGTCATGCGTAACTCTGCCGCCCGTTCCAATCTCCTCGTCCCTGAAATCCGTGAAGTGATGGATATCCGCCAGGCATCGGACTACCTTGGCATCTCGCCCGACACGCTCTACAAGTACGCCTCCGAGGGATTTGTGCCCGCATTCAAGCTGGGCAATCGTTGGCGCTTCAAGCGCTCCCGTCTCGACGAGTGGATGGACCGCCAGTCCGAGATTCAATCAGCCGAGTTCAACCCTGAGCAAAAGAAGCCCGTCAAGCCCGCGATGTAACCGGGAGCGTTGGTGATCGCCTTCAAGGGAGGAAAATCCCGTGAAGACCGTTTTGGCGACAACTCTGCTTTTTTTACTTGGCTTCCTCGCAGGCGATTCCACCGCTCGAATTCCACGATTCCGTCAGGTCTCCATTCCCGTCGATCGCGGGCCGCGCTGGGTTGCCGTTGCGGATGTTAATCACGACGGAAATCCAGACATTCTCGTGGCCAATGCAGATGCAGGCAGCATCAGCGTTTTATTGGGTGACGGAAAGGGAAAGTTTTCCCGCGGGCCCGGATCGCCGATTCCTGCAGGACACCTTCCAAACGATCTGGCCATCGCGGACATGAATGGAGACGGGAACCTTGATGTAGTCATTCCGAATCATCAATCTCCCTACCTCACGATTCTTCTTGGCGACGGGACAGGTAAATTTGCGCCGGCTCCCGGATCGCCTTTTGATGTCCCGCTCCAATCCGCATCCTCACGGTGTGGCGGTGGCGGATTTCGATGGCGACGGCAAACCAGACGTCGCAACGGACAGTTGGGCCGTTAACCAGATCGAGTTGCTGTCAGGCAACGGCAAGGGCGGACTTCGCTTGCCTGGTCATCTTCTTTCCGGTTGGCCATCGGCCATATGAACGATTGCGCTCCGCAGACTTCAATCACGACGGACATCCCGACATCGTTACTACAAATCTCGATGACGGAACGGTTTCAATTCTGCTTGGCGATGGAAAAGGTGGATTCACCGAGGCACATGGTTCGCCATTCGCTGCCGGCGCCAAGCCGTGGCAGGTGTTCGTCGGATGACATCAATCAGGATGGAAATGCGGACCTCGTCATCATTCCGTATCAGCGCGACATCAGCAACGCGGCTGAAAACGGCGTGACCGTGCTGCTCGGGAACGGTCATGGATCGTTTTCGCCCATGCCGAGATCGCCCCTTCCGTTGGGCGAATGCCGCGGACCGAATAGTGTGACTGCCGGCGATCTTGGGACCGGCAAAATCGTGATTGCAGTTGCTGCGCAGAAAGCAGGGAATTGATGCTCTTCGTTCCGGATGCTCAAGGCCGCTTCACTTCGTTCCCGATTCCTGCAAAGGGCGGGTGGGGTGGCATCGCGATCGCGAAGCTCACCAACGACAGCCACGGCGAAATCATTACCGCCGACAACAACGACGGAACAATCACAATCTATTTTCCCGACTGAGATCATGCATTGCGCGAGATATTTGAGGTGCAAGGGCGCCGTGATATACCTTTCCGGATGGATCACGCACGCAGAATTGGGCTGTTGCGCCGCCGCATAACGAAGGCCGGTCTTTCCGGTCTCCTCGTCACCCATCTCTCCGATGTTCGCTATCTCTCCGGATTCACCGGCTCCAGCGCCGCACTCGCCGTAACGCGCCGCTCAGCGCCGCCTGTTCACCGACGGCCGCTACACGCGCAGGCCGACTGCACAGGTGCAAGGCGCGCAAGGTCGAAATCGTCACCGGCCCTGCCCGCCGTCGCGGCCGTGCAATGGCTCGCTGCGCAGCCCGGCGCCGAGTTCGCCGGCTTCGATCCCACCCACACCACCGTCGCCGAGCTCACCCGCCTCCGCGCCGAGCTGCCTTCGAAGCTGCGCCGCAACTTCCTCACCCAGCTCGCCGCGCCGCTTGTCGAGCCGCTGCGCCTCGTCAAGGACGAAGACGAACTGAAGCTCATGTCGCAAGCCGCACTGATCGGCTGCCAGCTCTTCGAACACATGCTCACCGTCATCCGGCCCGGCATCCGCGAGATTGAAGTCGCCGCCGAACTCGAGCACCAGGCCCGCCTTCTCGGCGCCGAGGGCATGAGCTTTCGAAACCATCGTTGCCTCCGGACAACGCTCCGCGCTGCCCCACGGAAAAGCCTCCACCGCTCCGGTGCCGCGCAGGGGGTTCCTAACCCTCGACTTCGGTATAATCCGGGAGGGCTACTGCTCCGACATGACGCGTACCGTCTGCCTCGGAAAGCCAAAGGCAGAAGAACGAAACGCCTACGAAGCAGTGCTGGAGGCCCAGGAATGCGGCGTTGCGGCCGTAGCTGCAGGCGTCAGTTGCGGCGAAGTGGACGAGGCCGCGCGCAGCATCTTCCGCAAAGCGGGAATGGCCGATGCATTCTCGCATTCCACCGGCCACGGAGTCGGACTTGAGATTCACGAGTCGCCGCGCATCGGCGGCGGAACAGAAGACAAGGCTGCAGGCCGGGCATGGTTGTTACCATTGAACCCGGAGTTTATTGGCCGGGCAAGTTCGGCATTCGCATTGAAGATATGGTGGCCGTGACGCAAACCGGAGGCCAGGTGCTGACGCCGGCGCCCAAGGCCCTGATCGAACTTTGACTCGATGACGCGCCATCGCGCGCAGGCAAAAAGGAACGAATGAAACCACAGGACATCAAGGATCTGCAAGAACTGATCGAGTTCCTCAAGAAGTACCAGGTCGCCGAATTCGATCTCGACCGTGGCGATATCAAGATCCGCCTGAAATTTGCGCAGGCCGCAGCACCCGCTGCAGCGAATAGCCGATCTCGCCAGGCTTGCCGCAGCGCCTGCCGCAGCAGCAGCCTGTCGCAGCTTCCCGCCGCAGCGCCACTTCCGGCTGCTCCGCGCCGCCGATCCCGATGCCGGACTGCACATCGTCAAATCGCCCATCGTCGGCACCTACTACGGCTCGCCCTCGCCCGGCGCCGCGCCGTTTGTCTCGCCCGGCGATCGCGTTGAAAAGGGCCAGGTGATCTGCATCGTTGAAGCCATGAAGCTGATGAATGAGATCGAGTCCGACGCCTCCGGCGAAATCGTGAAGTGCTTCGTCACCAACGGCCAGCCCATCGAATTTGGTCAGCCGCTGTTCTCCATTCGCGAAGGTATGAGTAAGCCAGTGGCGTTAGCGGTGCTCAGCACTACACTGCTTTCAGCTGACTCGCCACTAACTCCGCTAACCTGCTAACTCCGCTTTTTAAGGTTCTGAATGTTTCGTAAGGTCTTGGTTGCCAATCGCGGCGAAATTGCTCTGCGCGTGCTCAACGCCTGCAGCGAACTCGGCATTCGTACCGTCGCCGTTTACAGCGAAGCCGATCGCAACTCGCTCCACGTCCGCTTTGCCGACGAAGCCATCTGCATCGGCCCGCCGCGCCCTGCCGACAGCTATCTCAACGTGCCCGCCGTCATCTCCGCCGCTGAAATCGCCAACGTCGACGCCATCCATCCCGGCTACGGACTGCTCAGCGAGAACGCCAACTTCGCCGAAGTCTGCCGCGCCTCCAACATCAAGTTCATCGGCCCGCCGCCCGAAGTCACGCGCCTGATGGGCGAAAAAGAAAAAGCCCGCCAGGCAATGAAGAAGGCCAAGGTGCCGATCCTGCCCGGCTCCGACGGCGTCCTCGCCACCGCGGAAGAAGCCCAGGACGTTGCCGCGCAAATCGGCTACCCCGTCATCCTCAAAGCCAAGGCCGGCGGCGGCGGACGCGGCATGCGCATCGTGCGCACGACCGAAGAGCTGCCCAATCTCTTCCACGCCGCATCCACTGAAGCCGCCAACGCCTTCGGCAACGGCGAACTCTACATGGAGAAGTTCATCGAGCAGCCGCGCCACATCGAGTTCCAGATGCTGGCCGACGAGCACGGCAACGTCACCACGCTCTTCGAGCGCGAGTGCTCCATCCAGCGCCGCCATCAAAAACTGATCGAAGAAGCGCCATCGCTGCAGGTCACGCCGAAAATGCGCGAGGAGATCGGCAAGACGCTGTGCCGTTGCCTCACCGACATCGGCTACCAGAACGCCGGCACCGTCGAGTTCCTCATGGACGAGGACGGCAAGCTCTACTTCATCGAGATGAACACGCGCATCCAGGTGGAGCACCCGGTCACGGAAGCCATCACCGGCATCGACCTCGTGAAGGCGCAGCTGCGCATCGCCTCCGGCGAGAGCCTCAGCGCCATTCTGCCGCCGAAAGATCGAAATCCGCGGCCACTCCATCGAGTGCCGCATCAACGCCGAGCACCCCGTGAAGTTCACGCCATCGCCGGAAAGATCACCGCCTTCAATGTTCCCGGCGGCAACGGCGTCCGCGTCGATACCGCGCAGTACTGCCGAAGGCGTCGTCCCGCCCTACTACGATTCGCTCATCGCCAAGCTCATCGTCCACGGCGTCGACCGCGCCGAAGCCATCGCCAAGATGGAGCGCGCCCTCAAGCAGTTCATCGTGCAGGGAATCGACACCTCCATTCCGCTCCACCAGGAAATCTTCGCCGACGAAGACTTCCGCGCCGGCAACTTCGACACCAAGTTCATGGAGCGCTTCCTGGCCCGGCGCATTTCGTAATCATCCAAATTGCACCGTCATCCTGAGCGACCCTGAACAGAGTGAAGGGGAGTCGAAGGACCTGCTGTTGCCTTTCGATCGCAAACCACAGAACCGTCGCGGGAAGTCGTCCTTTCTCGTTAAACGGAGGGAGCAGCGGCCTTCAGGCCGCTGAATACCGAATCTCCAAGAGAACGGGCCTTCAGGCCCGGACAACCGCCCGGCACTTCACCCGCAACAACTCCAGCAACTGCTCCATGTGCTCCTCCCGCGTCCGAAAATTCACCGGATTGATCCGAAACCACATCCTGCCCTTCAACTCCGTCGTACCAATCCAGAATCTCCCGCTCTTCTCCACCCGCTCCGCAACCTCCGCGTGCAATCGGCCCGCATCGCCTTCGGCCACCGGCCGATACCGAATGCAAATCGCCGACATCGGCGGATGGCTCGCCGCCTCAAACTCCGGATCATTCTCAACCAGCGAATACAAATGCCGCGCCTGCCGAACATTGTTGTCGATCCATTCGCCAATCTGCCTCACGCCATACCGCTTGAAACTCATCCAGACCTTCAGGCTGCGAAACCGCCGCGATTGTTCGAACCCATGCACGTAGTACTGATACCGCTCCTCCGCGCCCTCCATTTCATCTGTCAGATACGCAGGCTTCATGCCGAACGAAGCCGTCAGCCGCTTCGCATCCTTCACCAGCACCGCTCCCGCATCGAGCGGCGCATAAAACCATTTGTGCGGATCGATGGTGATGGAATCCGCCAGTTCAAGGCCAGCCTTCCGCATCGCAAAATCCCGCGACAGCAACATGCCGCCTCCATACGCCGCATCGGCATGCAGCCACATGCCCTCGCGATCCGCAATCTCCCGCAGCGCGCGAACATCATCCACCGCCCCCGTGTTCGTCGTTCCAAACATCCCCACAACGCACATCGGCCGGACTCCATCCTTCTTGTCCTTCGCAATCGCCGCCTCCAACGCATCGATCCGCACGCGAAACTCAGCATCCGTAGGTAGCGCCCTCAGCGCCTCGCGTCCCAGCCCGATCGCATCCACCGCTTTGTCCACCGACACATGCCGCTGATCCGACACATAAACAGCCCACCCTTCCCGCACCCCGTCGTGCTGCGCGCGATCGCCCGAAGCCCAGTCGCGCGCCAGTTTCAGCCCGATGAAGTTGGCCATCATGCCGCCGCTCGTCAGGTTCCCGCCTGCCTGCGACCCATATCCGGCAAGATCAGTCAGCCAGCGCACCGTCTGCCTTTCCATCGCAACCGCCGAAGGCCCGATCGAATACACGCCCAGATTCTGATTCAACGCCGAGCAGATAAAATCCCCAATCACGCCCACCGGATTCGGCGACGGCGTAATCAGCCCCATGTATCCCGGATGACCAACATGCGTGCAGTAGGGAAGTAGTTTCTGCTGCAATTCGTTGAGCACCTCATCGAAAGCTTCCGGCTCCTCCGGCAGCGCTTCCTCAAACAGCCGCGAAATGGCCTTCGGATCCGCGTCCGGAAATACGCGCTTCTCCTCAATGTTTTCCAGATACTCCGCCAGCAGATCCACAACCTGGTGCCCAAAAGTCCTGAACTCCTTCACGTCCATATCCCGGCTCTCCTGAAATCTGAGTCTAACGAATGGGAATCCATTCCATGAGGCCCGAACACTCCAGACCATCCCCGAAACGGTCACGTTCTTCGGGTGGCGCAGCGAGCCGCAAGCGACTGCGATTGTCCTCCCCGTTGTCCCCCCACAAAACTGCCCCCTTCCGTTGGAATCCGAGTAGGACAGGAATTTTGATTGTGCAGCAAAACCGGAGCGCAACTCCGCAAGAGATTCGGGGTCTATGCAGGAATCGTGAGAGCTGGCTGCTCGGACCTGTTCAGGTCATGGCTGACTTAAAGGAGATTCAGAGGGCCTTGAATAGATGAGCAATCAAGAGAGGTCCGCCAACAATACCTGCCGAGCGTTTGTCCTCGTAGTCGCTTTAATGGTCGTTTGCGCTTTTCTTCTCGTGATTGGTATTTCGGAACACTCAGGCGAAGGAATTCGGCGGCACATTTCAACTGCTGCGCGAACCAAAAGCAGATGAGATGCGTCATCGGTCTTGTATCAGGGCACGACTTTACAGCTTGGTGAAAACTCGACGAACCACTGTTTCGTAACAAGGGCATGGCTTTGGCCAGGCCGTAAATGCGGTCAGGGCTTTAGTCCCTGAGAGATTAAATTTCCGGCCAGCGGCAACCCTCCCGCTTCGAATTCCTCTACCGCCGTCATCGTGACGCGAAGCGGAAGGATCTGCGGTTGCTTCTCGTCACTTCCGCATCGGCGGTCACTCGGGCATAAATCGAGCCAGTCAGCAGATTCTTCTCGGGACGAGTGTAGACTGGGCTATCCCAAAGGGTGGTCTTCCTGCATGCAGCTTCTCAGAAATTCATGGGCGCGGCGCATCGCTCCCAATTCCGCTATTGCCAGTTGAGGCAGTTTTCTTTGTGGTCGCATGGTGGATAATTGGTCGACCCGGAGTCTTTAGTCTCCGGGTCGCTGGGGTGGCTTAGAAACTACCTCTTGTTCAGTGCGATCTCCACACTTTGCTGATTGGCGCGTGCGGTTTCTTGACGCTCGATTTCCTTCTCGAGCTTTGAGGGGCGTAGGTCCTCGGCGTACTCACCGGAACCGCCTCTCACTTCGCGTAGAAAATACTGGTCGCCATGCTTGCTGAATACAAGCATATTGGTCTTCCCCTTGACGCAATCCGAAGGGTAAGTCGAAAAATGGAGGGTGGTGCCTTTCTCTTGGTTCTCGATCTCAATCAGGTTCGACGTGACTTCCCTGATTGAGTAGGTGCCCGGTGGAAGAACCCTCTGTCCAACCGAAAACTCAAAGGGAACCTTGGCTTGCGTGGGCGCCTGCGCAGATGCGTGTGTGTATGCCGTGAGGCACGACATGGTCAAAAGAGCCGTTGTCAGAATGCTTTTCATTGGGGACCTCCGTCTCCAGGCGGAATCAAAATTTCGCCTCTATCCCCTAAAGCGTATTCAGACAAGAATTCGGGACAGGCTCCGAGACAATGTCGTATGGTGCTCAATCAGCATTGAGATGGTTTGTGTGTTGTCCAGAGATACCGGTGAACTGACGATATTGCTGAAAGCCATGAAGCGTGGGACGTGACGGAACGGTCTCCTGACTCCTACCTGACGCGAGGAGGAGACCTGCTTGCCCGGGATACAAAGGGGGATTGGAAACTTACCGTTTTTGGCGAACGGTGCTCACTCCTCCGTAGCACTGCCGACATCGTTCTGGTCGTATGGTAGCCAATTGGAAAGCTTCAACAAACCGTCGCACCTAATCAAAATCACACCGCAGAATTTCTCCGGTTCGGAGAACACACCCGCCACCCTGAGCGATGTCAATCCCCGCGAGGCCACATCTGCTGCTAACCGATTGATTCCCGACGCCAAATTCTTTCCGTCGTTTTGCAGGTTATTTCGTGCTCCCGGCGCACAATAAGAAAGTAGGGCGAGTGTTCGGGTTCCAATTCATGGCGCGAGCAAAAAGAGCGAGTTCATCGGCTGCGGCTTCTCGCACCTTTGAAGCGCGACCTATAAAGATATCAATCTGCGTCAAACGAAAGTCCGCTACAACCGGGATTATTTCCACCGGCGAATTCACATCACTTTGTTTTGCGCTGCTAAGTCATTGATGGCGGAGAATCTGTGGCTAAACTCTCTCGACAGAAGATATTGCCGCCGAAAGCCGCTGCAAGTCGCTGAAATTGGCATTTTTACGCGCAGAGAGGGGGAGGGGGATACCCCGACAGGGCGACCTACGCATATGCGGAAACCATGATCACGAGAGTCAACGGTGCGCCTTCTCTTTGGCAGGTCGCCTCCGCACGTAAACCAAACCCTGAGCCTACGCACCTCTCTCGCTGCACCAGCCGTGTATCCTTGACCAGCCGAGCTGTTGGGCACGCGACTCGATGCTTTCCAATTCACTCCTGCGCTACGCAATTTATCTTTCTTTGTTGCCGATCGTCACTCTGACTCGCGGTCTCGCGCAAACCGAGACCCCGAAACAGACCGGCTGGGCTGTCTACAACGGCGGCCTCGACGGCGATCACTACTCCGCGCTCACCCAGATCAATCGCGACAACGTCCATCAACTCCAGCAGGCATGGACGTACGACACCGGCGAAAAAGGCGGCATCCAGACCAACCCCCTCATCATCGGCCGCACCCTCTACGCCTACACGCCCAAGACCGAAGTCATCGCTCTTGATGCAGCGACCGGCAAATTGAAGTGGAAGTTCGACTCCGGCATCGTTGCCGGTCAGCCCGCGCGCGGCGTCACGTATTGGAATGACGGTGCACACGGCCGCATCTACGCCGGCGTGATGAACTTTCTCTACTGCCTCGATGCCGAAACCGGCAAGCTGATTACGAGCTTTGGAGAAAGCGGCCACATCGATCTCCGCAAGGGCCTGGTCATCGAAGGCCTGAAAACCGACTTCAGCGCACTCTCGATCGCACTCACCACACCCGGATTGATCTACAAAGACCTGATCATCGTCGGCGGTCGCATGCCTGAAGCGCATCCCGCGCCGCCCGGCTACATCCAGGCCTTCGACCTGCGCACCGGCGCGCTCCGCTGGGTCTTTCACACCATTCCGCTGCCCGGCGAACCCGGTTACGAAACGTGGCCGAAAGACGCCTACAAAACTTCCGGCGCAGCCAACAACTGGACCGGCATGGCCCTCGATGTGGAACATGGAATCCTCTATGTGCCCACCGGTTCCGCAGTCATGGACTTCTACGGCGGCGACCGCCTCGGCGACAATCTCTACGCCAACACCCTGCTCGCCCTCGACGCCAGCACCGGCAAACGTCTCTGGCATTTCCAGGACGTGCACCACGACATCTGGGATCGCGATTTTCCCTCGCCTCCCGCGCTCTTCAGCGTTGAGAAGAACGGCAAGCACATCGACGCCATCGCGCAGACCACCAAGCAGGGTTATCTCTACCTCTTCAATCGCATCACCGGCGAGCCCCTCTTTCCCATTCACGAACATCCGTATCCAAAAAGCACGATCCCCGGCGAAGTAACCTCACCCACTCAGCCCAAGCCAGACTTTCCTGAGCCCTACGCGCGCCAGCAACTCACAGAAGATACACTCACCACGCGCACGCCCGCAGCGCACGACTGGGCACTCAAGACCTTCCGCACCCTGCGCAACGGCGGGCAGTTCTATCCCATGGCAATCGGCCAGCAGACCATCGTCTTTCCCGGCTTCGACGGCGGCGCGGAATGGGGCGGCCCAGCCGTCGATCCCGTCCACGGCATCATCTACATCAACGAAACAGAAATGGCATGGACTGGCGGGCTCGTCCCCAGCACGGCCGGCAGCCCCGGCGAGCTCGTCTACCAAAGCCAGTGCGCCATGTGCCACGGCGTCGATCGCGCCGGCTCACCGCCTGCATTTCCGTCTCTCGTCGACATCGAGAAGCGCATGCCCGTCGAAAAAGTGATCGCTACCATTCATCAAGGTGTCGGCCGCATGCCATCGTTCCCCAACATCGACGGCCAGCGCCTCGATGCGGTCGTCACGTATCTGCGCACCGCAGGCGCCGCTGCTCCGCCCAAGGAGTTGCAGGCCTCCCCTACAGCAGAAAACACACCGAAACCCGCAGCCGATCCGGCCGGCGCGAAGGTGTACGCCGAGCAGTGCGCCGCATGCCACGGCGACAAATTGGAAGGCATCGCACCCTCGCCGCCGCTGCTTGGTCTCGGTGCTCGCATGAACGCCGCGCAGACTGCCGACATAATTCAGAAAGGCAAAAATCAAATGCCCGGTATGGGCGTAAATGCCACCGACCTCGAAGCTCTGCTTCGCTTCCTCGAAGTCGCCCCAATCGTAAAGGCGCGAGATTCCAACCCCGAGGAGTGGTCAAACAAATACATCTTTACCGGCTACCGCAAATTCCTCGACCCCGATGGCTATCCCGCGATTTCAACTCCGTGGGGAACGCTGAACGCCATCGATCTGAAAACCGGCAAGTATCTCTGGAAAGTCCCGTTCGGCGAATACCCGGCGCTCGCAAAGCAGGGAATCAAGAACACCGGCACAGAAAACTACGGGGGCCCCGTGGTCACAGCAAGTGGCGTCCTCTTCATCGGCGCCACTGTCTACGATCACAAGCTGCGCGCCTTTGACACCAGCACTGGCAAGCCGCTGTGGGAAGGGGATCTGCCATTCTCCGGTGTCGCCACACCTTCCACCTACATGGTCGACGGGCAGACAATACGTCGTAATCGCGGCCAGCAACGCGCGCACCCCCAACGATCCGCAGGGAGGCATGTATGTAGCTTTCTCCCTGCCAGTCGGAACCACCAACAAGCAGTAGTCGCCTACTGACTCGCGCAACAGGTGAGTGTTAGACTCGCAGAATTCTTATGATCCTGAAACAGTACTACCTCGGCTGTCTCGCGCACGCATCCTACCTGCTCGGCGATGAGGAAAGCAGAACCGCAGTCATCGTCGATCCGCAGCGCGATATTCATCAGTACGTCGCTGATGCGAACAATCTGGGCCTCAAGATCCGTCACGTCTTTCTCACCCACTTTCACGCGGACTTCATCGCCGGCCACTTGGAACTGCGCGATTGCTGCAGCGCAACGATTCATCTCGGCTCGCACGCCAAGGCCGAGTACGCCTTCGTTCCCATGAAAGACGGCGACACGCTCGAGTTTCCCGGTATGCGCCTCCAGGTCCTGCACACGCCCGGCCACACCATCGAATCCATTTCGATCCTCGTCTTCGATCTCGCCAAAGACAAAGCGAAGCCGTACGCAGTCCTCACCGGCGACACGCTCTTCATTGGCGACGTGGGCCGGCCTGACCTGCGCGCCTCCCTCGGCTGGACCGCCAACGAACTCGGCAGCCATCTCTACGACTCGTTGCACTCCAAACTGCTTCCGCTTCACGATGAAGTGCTCGTCTATCCGGCCCACGGAGCCGGGTCACTCTGCGGCAAGAAGCTCTCGTCCGACACCGTCTCGTCGCTCGGCGACCAGCGGCGCTTCAACTACGCGCTGAAGCCCATGAGCAAAGAAGAATTCGTGCGTCTCGTAACGGCCGACCAGCCCGACGCGCCACCCTACTTCACCTACGACGCCATTCTCAACTCGCGCGAACGCGCCACGCTCGACAGGGCACTCGAAGAAGGGCTCAAGCCCGTCGAACTCGATGAGGTTCTCAGCCTCGGCGATAAGGGAGCGCAGATCCTCGACGTGCGAGATGCCGCCGAATACGCCAAGGGCCATCTCGCCGGCAGCATCAACATCGGCCTCGGTGGCCAATACGCCACATGGGCCGGCACCGTCCTTGACCGCACGAAGCCCATAGTCATCATCGCCGAGCCTGGCCGCGAACAGGAGGCTGCTCTGCGCCTGGGCCGCATCGGCTTCGATCACGTCATGGGATATTTACGCAACGGGATGGAGTCACTCGCAGACCGACCCGACCTCGTCTGGCCCACAGAAAGAGCTGGCGTTCTCATCGCGGCCGAAGAGTTGGAAACCACCAACCCGCCGTTTCTGCTCGATGTCCGCGCACCGGGCGAGTGGGGAATGAAGCACATCAAGGATAGTGTCAACGTTCCGCTCAATCGTCTGCAGGAACGCATCGTTGAGGTTCCCCGCGACCGCCGCATCGCAGTCCACTGCGCCGGCGGCTATCGCTCATCCATTGCCGTCAGCATCCTCCACCAGCACGGCATTACCAATCTGATCGAGATCGCCGGTGGCCTGGCGGCATGGGATGCAGCGGGTCTGCCCGTGGTTTCGGAAACGACACATTGAATCTAAAAATCCAGTTCAGGCTGATCGGGAGCCGCTTTAAATAATTATCGCTTTTTCTTCGCTTTTCACAGAAAGCCGGTGTATGCTGACCTACGCAACACGGAGGTTGCACCATGGACTTTCAAAAGGAACTTATCGCTGAATACGATCGGGAAACTTCCAATACCCGTAAAATCCTTGAAGCCATTCCCGACGATGCGGACTTTGCCTGGAAGCCACATACCAGGTCGATGTCCCTAGGCAGCTTGGCAGGCCACATCAGCGACACCAACGGCGACTGGGCGCTCCACACGATCACTCGCGACCGGCTGGAGTGGACGCCCGATATGAAGCCTGATAATCCCACGAACAAAAAAGACCTGCTGGCACGTTTTGATAAGCAAATCACTGAGGTCAAACCAGAACTGGCGAAGATGACGCCGACCATGTGGGACTCGAATTGGAAATTTGTCGCGGGCGATCAGACCTGGATAGACGACAGCAAATACAACGTCTGGCGCACCTGGGTGTTGAACCACCTCGTTCATCACCGCGCTCAGCTTGGTGTCTACCTGCGCCTGCTAGACAAAAAGATTCCGGGCCTCTACGGACCATCAGCCGACGAAATGTGAGGCATGCCATCAGGAACATTTGACTCGGGCCGGACTCCAGCAAGAGAGGCCGGCCCGATCCAGGCGCTTTGATGTGTCGAGCCCGCTGGAACGATCCACACTGTTATGCTGGTGAGTTCCTTCAGAGGGCCATTCTCGGGCATGGTTTTCCGTTACCCCAAAATCTATCCGATTCTCGATGCATCTATCCTCCCCCTTACAGGTCGTCCGCATTTTCTTAGCAAGCTCGGAGATTCCCTGACAAAATCGGGTGTACGCCTGCTCGAATTCCGAAACAAGATCAGCTCAACCGCCGATCTCATTAAGGAATCCAAGACCCTGCGCGAAGCCATGCCCCCGGATAAGGTGAAGTTAATTCTCGACGATAGAGAGGATCTCGTTCTGGAAGTAGGGTTTGACGGCGTTCACCTCGATAGTGGCGATGTGACTGCGGGCGAAGCGCGATGGCTCCTCGGCCCGGAAAGAATCATCGGTACCTACGGAGGCAGCGAATCCCTCCTGCCTGAGGTCTTCACCGAACCTGCGAATTACTTCGCAATCGGTCCAGTATTCGAGACCAGAACGAAGCAGACCAACAAGAAGCCAATCGGGGTCGAAGGCGTAAGGAAGCTGCGCTCCGAAGCGGGCCGTGGCGTTGTGCTGAGTGCGGCCGGCGGAATCACTTTCGAGACTGCGCAGGCGGTCCTGAACGCAGGAGTGAACATGGTAGCCGTCTCCGAAGCGATTTTTCACACCTCTGATCCGGCGGCCGAATTCAGACGCTGGAAAGACCAACTCGGCAAACCTACAGAATTCAATTGACGGAATATCGAACATCAAAAATACGCGAGACAATTCGTTTAAATTCAGATAAAACAAGCCCAGTGCCGACTCCTGAACTCACCGCCGTAGAAAGTCCCGCCAAATCCCACGTAGCACCCGCGATGGTGCAGACTCTTGGGTTATTCAGTTCCACAGCGCTCGTTGCCGGCTCCATGATCGGGTCCGGCATTTTCCTCGTGGATGCCGACATTGCACGGACAGCCAACTCCCCAGCGCTCGTATTAGGCGCCTGGGTCGTCACCGGCATCCTGACGGTGATCGGCGCTCTCAGCTACGGCGAACTCGCCGCAATGATGCCGAAAGCCGGCGGACAATACGTCTACCTGCGCGAATCGCTGGGGCCACTCTGGGGATTCCTCTACGGCTGGACCCTCTTCCTCGTCATCCAGACCGGCACTATCGCAGCCGTCTGTGTGGCCTTTGGCAAGTTCCTGGGTGTCTTCTTTCCATCGATCTCAACCACGCACTGGCTTTGGCACATTGCCCACGTTCCGTCCATCGCTGTCGGCCCCATGGTGCTTGGCAACATGGAGATCGGCGTCAACACCGCCAACCTCACCGGTATCGTAATCGTCTTCTTCCTGGCCTTCGTCAACATGTTCGGCGTCAAGCTGGGCGCCATGATCCAAAACGTCTTCACTTCCGCCAAGGCCCTATCGCTGGCTGCCCTGGTTCTGCTCACCCTCACTGTCGGACGCAACGCAACTGCGATGGCCGCGAACTTCGGCAGCGAGTTCTGGAAAAACGCCGGGTGGAGCGCATTGCATCCCGTTCAAGTTGGCATCGATGGCCCCGTCGTCTTCGTAAATCTGCTCGTGATTCTCGCCGTAGTGCAAGTAGGTTCGTTGTTCTCCGCCGACGCCTGGAACAACATCACGTTCACAGCCGGGGAAGTGAAGAACCCGCGTCGTAACATTCCACTCTCGCTCATTATGGGAACCGGCTTCGTGGTTACGGTGTACTTCCTCGCCACGCTCGGATACCTGATGGTGTTGCCGATGCACGGTGATCCACACGGTGCGACAGCATTAGCGCGAGGCCTGCAATATGCCTCCGAAGATCGCGTGGGAACAGCAGCGCTCGAAGTCGTTTTCCACTCCAGCGGAGCTTACCTGATGGCCGCTGCGATCCTGATCTCCACATTCGGATGCGCCAACGGACTATCGCTCGCAGGTGCGCGGGTCTACTACGCCATGAGCCAGGACGGCCTCTTCTTCAAGTCTGTTGGCAAATTGAGCGAGAAGTACAAGACTCCTTCGGCCGGTCTCATCGTGCAGGCCTGTTGGACAGCGCTATTATGTGTCTCCGGCTCCTACAGCCAGTTGCTCGACTACATCATCTTCGCCGTTCTCGTCTTTTACATCCTGACGATCATCGGATTGTTCGTCCTGCGCGTCAAACAGCCAGGGGCAAGCCGACCATACAAGGCGCTCGGCTACCCGGTTCTCCCCGCGCTCTATATCGTCATGGCTTCATGGATTTGTATCGTATTATTGCGATACAAGCCCCAATACACATGGCCGGGCCTGGTTTTGGTTTTGCTAGGAATCCCGGTCTATCTCTTCTGGTCGCGGCGGTCTGCAGCACGCACGCAGGAATGACAAACCGTACGTAAAGCCTTTGTGGAGGATGTCCCTCACTCATGTCCAAGCTGCTACGAATCAAACCGATGTCGATGCTCACCGAAGAAGCCGCTGAGCAAGGCGAACACACCCTCAAGCGCTCACTCGGAGCGGTCAACCTTGTCACGCTCGGCATTGGTGCAGTTATCGGCGCCGGCATCTTCACGCTCACCGGCCAGGCTGCGGCGCTTCGCGCAGGTCCGGCGGTAGCACTAAGCTTTGTGGTGGCAGGACTGACCTGCGCGTTTGCCGGGCTGTGCTATGCGGAGTTCGCCTCCATCATCCCCATTGCCGGCTCCGCCTATACCTACGGTTATGCCACGCTTGGTGAGCTGGTGGCATGGATCATCGGCTGGGACCTTACGCTGGAGTACGCTTTCGGCGCTTCCACCGTGGCCTCAGGCTGGGCGGGCTACTTCAATAGCCTCCTCCAGCAATTTCATATCTATCTTCCTCCGCAGATTACAGCTACCCCGGGCACGCCGCTTGTTTTCTATCACGATCAGTGGCTGCAGTTGATGTCGCTGCCCCCAGGCGTGAGCGATGCTGGTTTGCCGCACGCGACCGGCGTCGTCAACCTGATTGCTGTAGCGATTGTCATGGTCATCACTGCCATCCTCGTGATCGGCATCAAGGAGTCGGCCAATTTCAACTCCGCAGTCGTGATCATCAAGGTCACCATTGTCTGCATCTTCCTGGTGATTGGCGGCTGGTTTCTGTTCAAGCACCCTGAAGTCGCAAGCGCGAACTGGCATCCTTTTGTGCCTCCGCCGGACGGGAATGGTAACTTCGGCTGGGGGGGAATTCCAAAGGCAGCAGCATCCATCTTTTTCGCGTATATAGGTTTCGATGCGGTCTCGACCGCGGCGCAGGAAGCGAAAAATCCCAAGCGCGATATGCCAATCGGCATCCTCGGATCGCTGGTGGTTTGCACAATCCTTTACATCCTCGTCTCATTGGTTCTTACTGGGCTGGTGAGCTACAAGACGCTTAATGTCTCCGCGCCTGTGGCTCTGGCGATCGACGCGACCGGGGTAGGCTGGGGATCGCTGCTGGTGAAGATCGGCGCGGTGTTCGGACTCGCTACGGTCATGCTGGTGATGCTGCTCGGCCAGACGCGCGTCTTCTACTCAATGTCAAAAGACGGCCTGCTGCCAAAATGGGCTTCGGCGGTACACCCAAAATTCCGCACGCCTTGGATTACCACGATCGTGTTTGGATCCTTTGCTGCGATCATGCCGGCGTTCTTCAACATCGAAGTGCTCTCGGAACTCGTCAACATCGGCACCCTGCTGGCTTTCACCATTGTGTCGGCTGGAGTGTGGGTATTGCGGGTGCGCCATCCCCATATGGAACGGCCGTTCAAGACGCCCTTCGTACCCTTGGTGCCGATCCTGGGCATTCTCTCCGCGGTCTACCTGATGACACGCCTGATGCTCTTTACGTGGGAAGTCATGATCGTCTGGCTGATCCTCGGGCTGGTGATTTACTTCGGCTATTCGCGGAGGCACAGCAAGGTACAACAGCTTCCGGAACCGCAGGCTGTACAGGGCGATTGATCGCACTCTTCCGCAGACAACAACGGCCTCCTTCTTAAGGAGGCCGTTGCACTTTCGATCCGACTTTGCGTGCGCTAGGCAGTCGCCTTTGCGCAGAACTCGTCAAACGCCTTGATCAACTCTCCAGCGATCTGCTGCGCCGTCGCCTGCTCAATCACGAACCGCTGCATCAGGTAGACCAGCTTGCCGTCGCGCAGAATGGCAATGGCCGGCGACGTAGCAGGATGGCCCTCAAAGTAGCTGCGGGCCTTCTCTGTAGCTTCGCGATCCTGCCCGGCGAACACGGTGATCTTGTGATCAGGCGCATTCTGAGTATTGGAAAGGGCGAGTCGAACTCCGGGGCGCATTTTGCCCGCTGCGCATCCGCAAATCGAATTCACGACCAAAAGAGTTGTGCCCGGTTGCGCGAGGGCAGCATCGACATCCTCGGCCGTGCGCGTTTCGTTGATTCCAGCGCGGGTAAGTTCCTCGCGCATGGGGATGACCATAATTTCTGGGTACATGTAACCTCCGGCAAGTACGTGCGGCCTTGAGCCCGTTGCCTGTTTCCATTCTACAGAAAAGATGGGATCCAGCACACCGTTTGCATCCGGTTACACCGCGTCGCCCATCTTTCGTGGTGTAGCCTTGCATCGATGCGCATTGAAGAAAACAAGCCGCTTGCACCACTTACAACGCTGGGCATCGGAGGTCCAGCGCGGTGGTACGTCCAGGCGCAAGACGAAGACGATATTGTCGAGGCCGCTGCTTGGGCTCGCGAGAAGGGGATTCCGCTCTTCGTGCTTGGAGGCGGCAGCAATCTGCTCGTGGCCGACGCCGGCTTCAACGGCCTGGTCCTGCACATCGGTCTCAAAGGCATTTCTGCCCTCGAAAGCGCAGGATCGTTGAACGAGCGCCTCTATCAAGTCGCTGCCGGCGAAGATTGGGACCACTTCGTGCAGCAAACCGTCGACGATGATTGCGCCGGCATTGAGTGTCTCGCAGGCATTCCCGGCACGGTCGGCGGAACGCCGGTGCAGAACGTCGGTGCCTATGGCCAGGAGGTCTCTACAACGATCGATCGCGTGCGGGCATTCTATTTGCAAAAGCCGGCATTTGCAGACTTCAGCGCATCCGAATGCGCGTTCGCCTATCGGCAAAGTCGGTTCAACACAACGGATCGAGGACGATACGTTGTAACCCGTGTCGACTATCGGCTCACAGTACACGGCGCAGCCACGCTGAAATATCCAGATATGCAGAAGGCGTTCGAGGAGGGTGGTGCTCCCCGACTGCGAGATGTAGCCGACACCGTCCGGCGCGTCCGCCAGTCCAAGGGGATGTTTCTCGTCGAAGGCGATACTGACTGCCACAGCGCTGGCAGTTTCTTCAAGAACCCGATCGTAAGTACAGACCAGGCTGCTGCTGTGACGGTGGCGGCAGGCGCCGAACCGCCGCGCTTTCCCACCGGTCACGGCAATGAGGACCGTGTAAAGTTGCCCGCCGCGTGGCTCATCGAGAAAGCTGGATTCACGAAGGGCTACGTCCTCGGCCGCGCTGGAATCTCAACCAAGCACACCCTGGCGCTTGTGAATCGAGGCGGTTCCACGGCGGCTGAGATCATCGCGCTCGCCAGCAAAATTCGGGAAGCAGTCTTAAAGCAATTTGAAATCCAGCTACAAATTGAGCCCGTAATGTTGGGTGTTGAAAACTTCTGATTGCCGTTGCCATTCGATCTCTCGATCGTGGCAGAAGGGCACGACTCTCCTGAAGAGACACTGACAGATGCTCTGTTACGCTAACACCAAGGCATGAACGAGAATCTGCACACATTACGGTGTTTTGGTTGTGGTGCGCGCATTGCGGGGCAGGAGGCAAGTCCTGATTTCAGATGCACGCAGTGCGGCGATCTTTTTGAGGTGGAATACGCGGGCTGGGGTGAGCGCGAAGGCCACAACAGACCCAATCCCGGCGCTCTCAAGTGGTTGTGGCGCGAGCGGCGCTGCTCAAGCGAATCGCTGGATCAGAGTGGTGTCTGGCGGTTCCGCGAGCTCCTTCCCATCCTCGACAACTTCGGCAATGCAGTAAGCCTTCACGAAGGCAACACCCCGCTCTACAAATTGAAACGCGCAGCCAAAGCGCTGGGGATCGATCAGCTTTTCGCCAAGCATCAAGGCATGAATCCCACCGGGTCCTTCAAAGACAATGGGATGACCGCCGCCCTCAGCGTGGCGCGCGAGCGCGGATTTGAGTGGGTGGCCTGTGCATCCACAGGGAATACCTCCGCAGCCATGGCTGCATATGCCGCGCGCGCAGGATTGCGAAGCCTGGTGCTGATCCCCGAAGGCAAAATCGCGTGGGGCAAGCTGTCGCAAGCCATGGACTATGGCGCGGTGACCTGTCAGCTCAAATCCGATTTCGATGGGTGCGTGCGCCTGTTAACGCAGATCGTAAAGCAGGCCCCAATCTACTTGCTGAACTCCGTGAATCCATACCGCCTTGAAGGACAGAAAACCCCGGCCTTCGAAATTGCGGAGGCATTCGACTGGACTGTTCCCGATCACCTGATCGTGCCGGGTGGGAATCTTGCGAACAGCTCGGCGCTCGGAAAGGGCTTCCGCGAACTCCATGAACTCGGACTGGTAGCGCGAGTACCGCGCATCTCCGTGATTCAAGCGGAAGGCGCAAATCCCCTCGCACGCAGCTTCGCCGAGAACAACGGCGAGCGGATGGAGCCGGTTGAAGCGCATACGCGCGCAACTGCGATTCGCATCGGCAACCCGGCTTCGTGGCGCAAAGCCGCAAGAGTCGTCAAAGACACAGGCGGATGGTGCCTTGATGTCAGCGAGGCCGAAATCGCCGTCGCCAAGGCTGAACTGGGTGCCGAAGGCCTGGGCTGCGAGCCCGCTTCTGCGGTGACTCTGGCTGGCCTCAAGAAGCTTCGGGCGCAGGGCAAAGTCGCCTCCACCGAGACTGTCGTACTTCTGCTCACCGGGCACACGCTCAAGGATGCTGACTACACCATCAACTTCCATCGCGGCACGCTGCTAAGCGAGGATGAGGTCGATGGATATCAATCGGAGATCGCCGCCCTGCAGCGCAATGCGGTGGTTGTTGATGCAACTCCCTCGGCCGTGTTGGCCACGTTGAAGGGAATGGCTGGATGAACGGCGCCAAAACCTTTCGCATGCGCCTGCCGGCGACCTCCGCCAATCTCGGGTCGGGGTTTGACGCCGCGGCAGTTGCCTTGAATCTCTTTCTCACTATCGAAGCAGAGACGGCCGAGAGATTCTCAATTGCCGCGACAGGACACGACAGCGATCTGTGTTCGCGGCTCGAGAATAACCTGATTCTTGATATTTACAGTCGCGTTCTCACCGAGAACGGGAGAACCGCAAAGCCGCTGGCCATCCGAATGCAAAATGAAATCCCTCTGGGAATGGGATGTGGCTCATCGGCTGCCGGACGACTGGCTGCCATCGCAATGGCCGTCCACTTCGGCGAACTCGATTGGTCTTCAGATCGCATTCTCGAGGAGGCATGCGCTCTGGAAGGGCATCCCGACAACGCAGCCGCCTGCTGGCTGGGTGGTTTCGTGGCCGCCGCGAATGAGGCAAAGACCGTCCATGTGGCGCGGGTCAATCCGCCTCAAAGCTGGAGGGCGATCGTTGCTCTCCCGTCGGAGTCATTGGCAACCAGTAAGGCCCGAGCGGTGCTTCCGGCGACCTATACTAGCGCAGATGTCGTTGCAAACATCCAGGCCGTCTCCATGCTGGGCCTGGCGTTCGCTCAAGGTCGGGGAGACCTGCTGAGGGTGGCAATGCAGGATCGAATTCATCAGCCCTATCGAGCCGAGATGTGTCCGCTTCTGCCCAACCTGCTTCCACTGGCCGGAACCAGCGGAATCCTTGGGGTCAGCCTGAGTGGCGCCGGTCCAGCAGTTCTTGTCATCGTCGAACGGGATACCGAAACTGCGGCCGCTTCCCAGGCGATTCTCGGTGCGATGAAAGATTTGTGCGCTCCCAGCTTGCTTACGTGCTGCTTTGAGGAGACGGGCGCGAACATTTCTCTCCGTTCGGAATAGTCTTGTTTTCATTGGTCATATGTTCACTGAAAAGTTATCCCCAGCGAAGTTAAGTAACTGTGAGGTAAATCACCTCGTGAGCATTACTAAATCGATTACCTAAGTTTCCTTGATATTGAACGGCGGACCACCTAAATTCGCTTGCGTGGGCAGTTCTGGGGGAGGGCTGCTCTAGCGCCCGTGATCCGACGACGGATCCGGGCGCTTCTATTTTGAGCGGAATAAAGCGATTGCCCGAACCTTCAGCACCCGCAAAGAATCCGGGTTCCCGATGCTTTAGCGCGATCGGTGCGCGGCCATAGAGCTCCGACGCCGATTGCGTCCAACTGGCCCCGTGAAGCATCCTATAAGGGCACAGTTACATTAATCTGAACTGGCAGCGGAACGACAAGGAGAACCATGGCAGGTGTGGGTGTTTTAGAAGTAAGCGATGCGACATTTGAGCAAGAGGTGCTCAAAAGCGAGCAACCGGTGCTTGTAGATTTCTGGGCAGTTTGGTGCGGCCCATGCCGGGCAATCGCGCCCATCGTAGATGGAGTTGCACTGACTTACGCGGGCAAGCTCAAGGTGGCAAAGGTGGATGTGGACCGTAATACTGCCACGCCTTCCCGATACGGCATTCGGGGAATACCCGCCATTCTGTTCTTTAAGGGCGGCAAAGTGGCGGATCAGGTTGTCGGATACGTCCCGCAAGACGTTATTGAAGAAAAGGTTCAGCGCCTTTTGGCTGGAGCCGAACAGACAGCAGGCGGAGCCAAGCAGGCGTAGCCTCAATTGCGCTGATGGAAAGCTCGGCAAACAGCCGGGCTTTCTTTATTTCGAGCCGGTCCTTCAGCGGTATTTACGTAGAACGCCAAGCACCCGCCCCTGGATCGCAACCTGTGCTGCTGGAACATAGATTGGGTCCATTTCGACATTCGCCGGCTGGAGCCTGACCACTTGTCCTTCTGCGTAGAAGCGCTTGAGAGTCGTTTCAGACCCGTGCACAAGCGCTACTACAATCTCACCCTGCCTAGCCGTGCGGGTGCGCTCCACCAACACGTAATCGCCGTTGATGATGTGCTCATCGCGCATCGAATCCCCGCGTACCTCCAGGGCAAAAACATCTCGATTACCAACCACGTCATGCAGGGAAATTGTCTCGGGATTCTCCGATGTCTCCACGGGAAGTCCGGCTGCGATTCTGCCAGCCAAAGGGAGTCGGTCGCTGGTTCGGTTGCGCGCTCCCGGCGGCAGCACATCGATCGAGCGGCTCCGGTTGTGGACCCGGTCCAACAGGCCTTTTTTTTCGAGGTTCGTGATGTGCTTATGAACCGTAGCCAGGCTTTTCAAGTTCATTCCGCGGGCAATCTCTTCAAACGAAGGTGAATAGCCGTTGCGGGTCACGAACGATTCGAGAAAGTCGATAATCTCTTTTTGCCTTCGAGTAACAGCCATGCGCGGATTATAGCGAAGAAAAAGCGAATTGCAAGACAAGTTTTTTTGCCTTCCGTTCTCAATGTGCCTTTTCAGACATGACAGGCCTGATCCTCGCTCGTTCAATCCCAGCTTCCTTGAAGAATCACGACCTGCACCTCATGGGGTTGCTCCCCGCGCCGATAACGTTGGAGAGATCCTCTCTCGGCACCTTGAGAGGGAACTGCCGCTTACGGAGCATTAAGCCGATGATTTCGCTGAAGCGATACCTCGATTCCGACAAAACTCGAGACAACGAGTCCGAAGAAGATTTTTCATCGCACGCCTGTCTCGCGCTCCTGTCGGCATATCGGTCGGCGATGACCGAATTTGGAGAGTGCGGCGCGAATGCCTGTCCGGATCTCGCGCCGGAACTGAAAAGGGGACTGACGCGGCTTGATAAAGACCTCGGAGACAACCTCAGGATCCCCGCCATCACCGTGACCCGGGAAGCGCTTCGCGAGTTGCTGCATGGCTGGGGGAACAAGACCGCCCTGTATTACCAGCAGAAAACCGGAGAGGTAAAAGACCTTCTTCTGGTGATTGCCCGAACCGCTGAGTCGCTCGGACATAAGGACGACCAATACGCGCAGCAATTAGATTCAGTAACTGCGAAACTGGAGACCATCGCGAAACTCGAGGACATAACAAGAATCCGTTCCTCCGTCGAGGAGAGTGCTCGCCAACTGAAGAGTTCCGTCGCCCGAATGACCACGGAAAACAGAGCCGTCATCGACCACCTGCGCGTTGAAGTCTCAACCTACCAGGCGAAACTTGAAAAGGCCGAGTACGCAGCGTCCTGTGACCCGCTGACCGGACTGGGAAGCCGCCTGTGGGCTGAAGCGCGGATTCAGCAACGCATTGATTGCGGAAATCCATTCTGCGTTGTTGTAATAGATGTCCATGGCATCCGGCGAGTCAATCACGAATTCGGCAGCCTGGTAGGAGACCTTATCCTGAAGGAATTTGCCAGGGTACTCCGCTCGTCCTGCAGAATGTCTGACCTTGTGGCGCGCTGGGCCGGCGATGAGTTCATCGTGGTCCTGGACTGCTGCGCCCCTGACGCCAGAATCCAGGTTGCGCGCCTGCAACCTTGGATATCCGGGCCATATCAGGTCCCGGGTAGATCCGGCCACGTGAGCGTTCGACTCTCGACCGCGATCGGTCTCTCAGAGTTCTGCAACGGCGACAGCCTGCAGGATGTATTGGAGCGTGCCGATGAAGCACTGTGTGCCGAGCGAGAACAAGCTCGAGCCGAAATGACCGCCTAAGGAAAAGCGGTCAGCACGATTGCGGCCTGGCTGCGCAGCCCACGAGCGAAGGCATCGCCGATTTTCTGTATCCGCTGTCACGCGTGTGTGTTCATCAATGTGTTTACGGGAATCCGCGACCGACCGCACTCACTTTGAAACTCCTCCCCATTCATTTCTCCTTCCAATCTTGAGTTCTCTCTAACATCGAGCGAACGTAGAGGTGTGCCGCAGGTTAGTGCTTGTTAAGCAAGCTTGCATGCGTCACGCGGACCAAACCGCAGTTGAGAGACAGGCAAGGAGAAGCACAGATGAGGCTGCTGATCGCTGAAGACGATAAAGCTCTGAGCGTCTTCCTCAGGCGAGGACTGGAGTCTGACGGACATCGAGTGCACACCGTCCACGACGGAGCTCAGGCCGTCGAGGCATTCAGCGGCGAAATGCCCGACTTGACGATTCTTGATCTGAATATGCCCGTCAAGGACGGCGAGGTTGCACTGCGGGAGATGCGCCAGATTCACGCCGAATTGCCGATCCTTGTGCTCACCGGCCGGCACGAAGTGGACGCGCGGGTACGCTGCCTCGACAACGGCGCCGACGACCTGATGACCAAACCATTCAGCCTGCTCGAACTGCGTGCGCGTTGTCGTGCGCTTTTGCGAAGGAAGAAAGAAGGTCAACTCGTGCTGCGTGCCGGCGACCTCGAACTGAGCCGTCTCGATCATACGGTGCGCCGTGGCGGAAGAACTCTGAGCATCACCAACAAGGAATTCGCGCTGCTTGAACATCTGCTGCTCAATCGCGGCCACTGCGTTGCGCGCGTGGAGCTTCTCGAAGCAGTGTGGAACACGGAGTCTGCACAAACCACAAACATTGTGGACGTATATGTGAACTATCTTCGCCGCAAGCTTGCCGATGCGCCGCCTGGCCATTTGATCCGGACGGTGCGCGGCAAAGGTTACATGATTCCTTTCGAAACATGGCTTGGGATGCAGGGCGCGGATCATCCCGCATTGATTGCGCCGCAGATTGCATGCCGCGCAAGCATAACCACGAGATCGGGTATTCAGCTTAAGGAGAGGCAGAATGGCAGCAACAGCAGCTTTGGTTTCATCAACCGGTTCACGTATACGGCCGCGCACCGCACTGGTGGCAAGTGCCGACGGCAGTTTTCGTCAGAGGCTGAGCGCGGTCTTGACCGGGTTGCGTTGGCAAGTTCGCGAGGCCCAGGGCGGTGCCCAGGCATGGGGAGAGGCGATGGATACTTTGCCTCAGACCATCGTTGTCGACTCATGGTTGCCCGATTTGGATTTGGCCGAATTCCTTCGTGAGTTCCGGGCTGCATTCCCTGACGTGGATGTGGTGACAGCCGGTAGCGCGACGCCTCTCGAGAGTGTCCCCGGACCGCATCGCCAGGAAATTCTCTACGCTCTCCAGAGCATCCAGGAGACCGACACCGCAGCATGGAATACTGCGCCAATGTTGGGAGATGCGGACGCGCGGCAATCGCGCAGTCCAGACCCTGTCATTCTTCCGGAGCCTATCAGTCGTCTCACTGCGCAAACCGCCTCGCCAATGCGCGCTGAGGAAACCCGAAAAAGTTCTCCGGTTATTGATAGGGCTGAATGCGCAGCGCAGAAGCCGAGGCTGGTAACAGGAAACGAACGAATTCCGGAACTAGTAGGAAACTCGACTTGCATGCTTGAGGTCAGCAGGCGCATTCGCCTGGTGGCGCCGCGTTCCACTGCGGTTTTGATTGAAGGTCCCACTGGATCGGGTAAGGAGTTGGTTGCCGAAGCCCTGCACAAGCTATCGACGCGGAGCCGAAAACCATTCGTCGCCATTAACTGCGCGGCCATTCCAGAGGCACTGCTTGAGGCGGAGCTCTTCGGTCACACCCGGGGCGCATTCACCGGCGCAGTGCAGGGACGCGTTGGCCGAATCGAAGCGGCAGACGGCGGAACCCTGTTCTTGGATGAGATTGGCGAGATGCCATTGAGTCTGCAATCGAAACTCCTGCGCTTTGTAGAGAGCGGGGAATTGCAGCGGGTCGGCGACAACGAAACCGTCAAGGTGGATGTGCGCATCATCGCCGCGACTCATCAGCCACTCGCACAACACACGCATGCGGGAAACTTCCGCGCGGATCTCTACTACCGGCTGGCCGTTTTTCTTGTTCGCACGCCCGCGCTGCTGGAACATCTTGATGATCTGCCCCTGCTCGTGGGGCATTTTCTTACGCGCATGGGCCATTCCATGCCCGTCAAACACATCGACGACTCTGTCATGTCGAAACTCAAAGCGCATCCGTGGCCCGGCAATGTGCGCGAACTGGAGCATGTTCTGGAGCGCGCAGCCATCCTCGCCGGAGATGAGCCAGTCCTTACTGTCGACGACATCGATTTCGGGCTACCGATGAGCCCTGCAAATGGGCACCAACGGGCAAACTGAACGGTTCGCAGCATCAAATGGAGTCGTGGATGCAAATCGAAACGCGATTGAGCGATGCACTCGGGCGATATCTTGACCTCGCGGTCAGCGAAACAAAACTGACAGCCGCCAACATGGCTAACATCGATACCCCAGGATTTCGCACGCAAGGGTTCGATTTTGGGGCAGAGATGCACAAGGCACTCAGCAATCTGGATGGACAAAGATCCCGACCAGTTCGAGTCCTGGATGTGGACGGCCTCATCGCACGACCAGACGGCAACAATGTGTCTATGGACCGTGAAGGTCTCCACCTGGCCGAGGCTCAACTGAAGTTCAGAACCGGGGTCGCGCTGATGCGGCTTGAGAACCAGCGCGTGATGGATGCTATTCACGCGGACAAGTAGTTAGAACGTAAGACAAGGGCGGATCGCAAATGAATATCTTTGGATTGATGGAAACTTCCGGATCAGCCATGCAGGCAGAACGCATGCGGGCTGAGGTTGTGGCCGCGAATATGGCCAACGCCGAGACGACACGCACCGAGTCGGGAGGACCGTACAAACGGCAACACGTAGTCTTCGCGGCTAACCGGACCGATGAGGCGGTCTTCCATTCATTCAGCAACGCTACGCGGCCGGCACTGCAATCAGATACAGAGCCCGCGGGCGGAGTCCATGTAGCACAAGTCATCGAGGACAGTGCACCGCCCCTGAAGCGGTACGACCCCGGCCACCCAGATGCCGGACAAGACGGTTACGTGGCCTATCCGGATATTAATCCGCTCACAGAGATGGTCGACCTGATGGGTGCTACTCGTGCATATGGGCTGAACAGTTCGGCAGTTCAGGCAGAAAAGGGCATGATCACCTCTGCTCTCGAAATTGTCAGATCCTAGAAGACAAGAGGGCGAACGAAACGGAGAAGGGAAGATGATGACGGGAATTCACAGCACCAATGTTATCGGCGCGGGTCTGTCGAGTGTGGCCGGCGCACCATTTGCTTCCGCGCCGGCGGCTTCGTCCCAAGCGTCCGATTCGCCGTTCAGCGATCTGCTAACTGATGCAATCGGCAAAGTGGGCCAGCTCGAAGATCAGGCGCGCGCCGCGGTTGATGGATTGATCACGGGTTCAGGCGTGGATGTACACCAGGCAATGATTGCCAGTGAAAAGGCAAGCATGGCATTTGACCTGGCGCTGGCGGTGCGAAACAAGGCAGTCCAGACTTACCAGAGTGTTATAAGTATGCAGTTCTGAGCATCCCACAGAACCGCAGGAATGCAAGGACTAGACGATTCAATTCGGAATCGATCGACGAAACGGCAGGATAAGGTAAATGGCCGCTCCAGGAACTCAATTGGAGAAACGGGCACCAGTTGGCGATGGCGGACAGCTACAGGCGGGAGCCGCGGCCATGTGGACTCGGAGCCGAATCGGCTGGGCGGCCATGGCGCCGCAACAACGCCGCTGGGCCATCGTCACTGCAGCGGTTCTGTCCGCTCTCCTTGGAGGGATGCTCTGGTACGGACTGCGCACCGACTGGCGAACCCTCTACGCCGGCCTCGATCCCGACGACGGCCGTCAGGTCGGCCTGACACTGACACAGGCACAGATCCCCTACGATGTGGCTGAAAACGGGACGACACTGCGCGTTCCAGCTGCACAACTCGACAAGGCGCGATTGGCCACGGCTGCAAAGGGCGTGAAAAGTGGTCGCATGGGATTCGAGCTCTTCGATAAACCGAATTGGGTTGGCTCTGAATTTGACGAGCGGGTAAACTACCAGCGCGCACTCGAAGGGGAACTGGAACATACAGTCGGCTCGCTGACTGATATCGAATCGGCCCGTGTGCACCTGGTGCTGGCACATGATTCGCTCTTTCATGAGGAGGACAGGCCGGCCAAGGCTTCTGTGGTACTGAAGCTGCGTCGCGGAGCGCTGGCGGACGGCGAGGCCGATGCCATTCGCAACCTGGTCGCATCTGCCGTTGATGGCCTCGCTTCCGACCACGTTGTCCTCGTGGACGCGTCCGGGCATCTTCCGCTAGGACCCCGGACACCAGAGGCATTGCAGTTGAGCGCGGAACGGACACTCGAAGAAAAGCTGATCTCCACACTCGAGCCGGTTACTGGCATAGGAAATGTGCGCGCTTCCGTCACTCTTGACTACGACCCTGACGCTGTCGACGAGACAAAGGAAAGCTACGACCCCGCTCAGTCCGTTGCGCTTTCGATGGAGCGCACCGAACAGACAACTGGTGCCCAGCCGATTGCAGCCGGAGTTCCAGGGACCGCATCCAATGCTCCGAACAGCCAGGCGCTTCCGGTCTACCCGAAACAATCCACGCAGCCACAGACCTCAAAGACCGAATCTGGAACCTACGGCGTTTCGAAAACAGTCCGGCACTTTGTTGGGAACCCCGGGAAAGTCCGCCGCCTTACAGCCGCGATCGTTGTGAACGACCGCCTCATTCAAGCCCAAAGCAAGGCAAGTGCCGCAAAGTGGCAGCCGCGTTCATCCGACGAGTTGAGAAATCTAACAACGATTGCCCAGGCGTCGGTTGGATTCGAAGCTTCCCGGGGTGACGTAGTAACGGTGCAAGACCTCTCCTTTGAAGAGAACCGCACGCAGTCCACACCCTCGGTGCCGGCACAGGTGCTAACCAGGCTAGAGGCGTCGCCCCTCCTCGTGAAGTCTCTAAGCCTGTTGATCGGCCTCATGGTTGTACTTGCCTTCGGTGTGAGGCCGGCGTTGCGAAAGGCTGTCTCCGAATTGAAGGCTGCCCCTCGTGAACTCTCTCAAGGCGGAACTGCGGCTCACCAGGCGGCCCTTCCCCTAACCGATTCCTTGTTGCCTGACCCTGACCGCATTCGAGCACACGAGATATTCGAACAGGTGGCAACGCAGATGAAGAATGAGCCCGCGCAGAGTTCACGCCTGTTGCAGAGTTGGATTCACTCGGAGTAGATCGAGTCCGTGAGATAGAGGCGTCGGTTCGAGCGCCGTGGAGAAAGGACACAAGACTTGGCCGGCTCTGATTTTGGAGGATCAATGCACCGCAGTGCGGTAAGCCTTACAGGCGCGCGGAAGGCGGCCGTGCTATTGATGGCAGTGGGGGAAGACCTTGCTAAAGAAATCCTTCGGACGCTTCCGGAATCTGACGTCGAGCGTTTGACCGAGGAGTTTGCAGATCTGCGCGGCATTACGCCGGAGGTCTCGGCCGCGGTCCTCCAGGAGTTCTGGGAATTGCTGGGGACTCAGGGCTTCATGGTGCACGGCGGTTTGGATTATGCCAGTCGTCTGCTCGCCGAGACTTTTGGCAAACAGCGAGCCGACGATCTAATGACTCAGTTACGTCGCGCGCAGGAGGCAGAGCAAGGCAACCTGGCGAAACTGCAACGTACCGACCCGCAACAACTCGGCAAGCTTCTCGACTCCGAACACCCGCAGACCATTGCTCTTGTGCTCGCGCATCTTGATCCCAAGCGGGCTTCGCAGGTATTGAGCAGCCTAAGCGAAGAACACAAGGTCATCTCCATTCAGCGCCTGGCCGAAATGCGCCAGTTCTCACCCGAGATGGCGCAGAAGGTGGCTCACATTCTGCATCGGCGTCTCGAGACAGTCGGCGATACAGCCAGAAAGAGCTATTCGGGATTCAAAGCAGTGGCAGATCTCATGAATCGCATGAATGCCGAGGAATCCAAGCGCATTCTCGAAGTAATTGAAGATGGACAGCCGGAGTTGGCCCTCAGCATTCGCAATCTCATGTTCACGTTTGAAGATCTAGTGACGGTGCCGGCCGCAACCATTCGCGAGATCGTCTCCGGCGTTGACAAGAAGCAGCTGGCCATGGCGTTGCGCGGCGCAAACGAAGATTTGCGAGCGGCCATCTTCAAGGCTATGAGTGCTCGCGCGGTTGAAATGCTAAAGGAAGACATGGAAGTCCTTGGTCCGGTGCGCTCGCGTGAAGTGGCGCAAGCCCAGCAAGAAATCCTGAATCTCGCACGCCGTCTGGAGGCAGAGGGCAAGGTAATTCTGAAACTCGAAACGGGCGATGAGATGCTCGCCTAAAATGGAATGCCTCAGAGGAACGTGAACCTTGCGAATCGGAACATCAGTACGAGTTGAAGCGTTTGAGTATCCGGCCAGTACCACGCCACCCTCGTCGTTCTGGGAAGATCTGCCTGAAGTCGGTTCCCCCGAGCTTCTTCCGGAAGGGGAAGGCGCTGGCGAATACCCACACTCCGATAGCGAGTCCCAACAGGCAATGAGTGCATCTGCGGCTGAACTCGCGGCGCGCAGCTTTGAGGAAGGAAGGGAACAAGGAATCCGGGAAGCACGCGAATCGGCAGCCAATGAACAGCGCGCAGTCTTGCAGGAAGCAGAAAACCAGCGAGTGGAGCAGGCGGCGAGTCTGGCCACCCAGTTTGCGAACAACAGGGACCGGTTTTTCCGTGATGTCGAGGCCGAACTTGTGCGTCTCGCGCTGGCTATCGCTGCACGCATACTCCGCCGCGAAGCTCAGATGGACCCGCTGTTTCTGATAGGTGCGGTGCGCGTGGCGCTGGGGCAACTGGCTACAACAACGCAGGTGCGGCTCCGCATCCCCGCAGCAGAATTCGGTCTATGGACCGAGACACTGGCCCACATTCCGAATCTCAGAGTGAAACCCACAGTAATCCCCGACAACTCAATGCAACTTGGCGACTGCCTGGTCGAGACAGAGATGGGCTCGGTCGACCTTAGCCTGCCCGCGCAACTTCATCAGATCGAAATAGCCCTCCTTGACGAAACGGCTTCAACCTGCGCGGATATCTCTGCGGATCTTCATCCTCAGGAACGCGAGGTAAACGCGTGAGCGGAATCCTGGATCACTATACCGCGCGGATGCACACCCTTCAGCCCTGGCGATGGCGCGGACAGGTGGTGGAATCGATCGGCCACACCATCGAGTCGGTGGGGCCGGTAGCCTCAGTCGGAGAATGTTGTGAAGTTGAAGATCAACTCGGTATGAAACATCGCGCCGAGGTGATCGGATTCCGTGGCGCCCGAGTCATCTCGATGCCCATGAAGACAACTGACGGGGTTCGCTTTGGAGACTCGGTGACAGCCCTGGGTTGCGGATCCGAGACTATCGCCGGGGAAGGCATGATTGGGCAAATACTCGACGGCATGGGCGTGCCAATGGACGGACGAAAGCTGGCTGGCGCAACAGAAAAGCTACCCCTCGAGGGCAAGGTACACACGCCCCTCGAACGCGTGCCCATCCACATTCCCCTGGGCACGGGCATCAGGACGATCGACGGACTGCTTACCGTCGGACGTGGTCAGCGCGTGGGAATATTTGGCGGATCGGGCGTCGGAAAGAGCACGCTGATCGGCATCATGACGCGCAACACCGAAGCCGATGTAACCGTGGTTGGCCTGGTGGGGGAGCGAGGGCGCGAAGTCTGCGAATTTGTCGAGAGCGCGCTCGGCGAACAAGGCCTCGCGCGTTCCGTGGTGGTTGTGTCCACCTCCGACGAGTCCCCACTGATGCGCATGCGCGCTGCCATGACCGCAACCACGATCGCCGAGTTCTTTGCCCGCAAAGGAAAGGACGTTCTGCTTGTGCTTGACTCGCTGACGCGCTTTGCCATGGCGGCACGGGAAATTGGTCTAGCTGCGGGCGAACCTCCGACCGCAAAGGGGTATACGCCGTCCGTATTCAGCCGATTGGCGAAGCTTGTTGAGAGAGCAGGCAATTTTCGCACGGGATCGATCACAGCGTTCTATACGACCTTGATGGAAGGAGACGATCTGCAGGATCCTCTCGTGGATGCTGTACGCTCGCTGCTCGATGGTCACATCGTGCTCTCGCGCAAGCTGGCTGCGGAGGGCTGGTATCCGCCCATTGATCTGCTCGATTCGATTAGCCGTTTGATGCCGGCGGTAGCACGGACGAATCATCGTCAACAAGCAGCCCTTTTCCGGCGATTATTGGCGACCTATGCGCGTTCCGAAGATCTGGTTCGAATTGGCGCGTATAAACAGGGTGCAGATCCGGATCTGGACAGGGCGCTAAACGCTCGAAACGCAATGCGCGAATTCATGATGCAGACGCCCACCGAACGATTGGGATATGCGCATTGTCTACGCCGGCTTGCTGAGATCTCTGAAGAAATCTAAACCATGGCTGCATTAAGGATTCTGCGACGACTGCGCGATATCCGTCAGGCCGAGGAGGAGCAGAGCCACGCCGCAATGGAGTCGGCGATTGCAGAATTGGAGCGGCTGGTAACTGCTCTCGAGGAAACTCGGACGCGGGTCCGTCGAGCCCGGCAGCTGATCGCTTCGAGCGCGCAGACCGGAGAGTTCGTGGATAGAATCGCTGGGCTGGAAGAGATCCGGTTGGCAGATCTTATGGCGAATACAGTGGCAGAATATATCCATTCAGCTGAGAATACGGCGCAACAGAAGAAACGGGAATTCCTCGACAAACGTATAGAGCGCCTTCAAGTTGAAACGGTAAACGAGGCCATGCAAGCCAGGGACGCGGCAGAGGTCAATCACAAGAGCCAAATTGCGCTGGATGATTGGTATTCGCAGCAATGTCGTCAAACTAGAGAAGCCCACGAATGCTGACTCTGACATTCCTCTAATCCAGTGACATTCCGTTTGGCACGATATCTGCTTTATGCGTGCGCATGAGCATCGCGCGCGGAATCGAAGTTCAGAGTCGCGTACTGATTCCAGGTCAAGCGATCGTAAAGTCTTCCGAAGTTCCCGGCACGGCAACAGCGACCGGGAGAATCAACGAGAGTGCCGCTCCATCCGAGGACGCAGCCGACTTTCGCCAGAGGTTGCAGGCAGTCTTTGATGCCCTAGAGCGGGTTGTTGAACAGATAACCGACAAAGACGCGTCGCCAGCGAATGGAGAACCAAGTCTGATCTGTGATGGAACTTCCTGCCCCGCGTCCGCCACCGGCTTGCACAGCGCAGATGATCATGATGTAAAGGGGATAAACAAATCCACTTCGTACACAACGCGGTGGTCAGACCTGCCCCGGACAAACGTGAGGAAAACTCTGCATGTGTCGCCCTTAGATATTTCTTTCGGTCCAAATGCGAATCTGCCGTCATCCTCGACAGTCGGGCACGATTCGACCCTCGATTCGCAAAGGGCGTCCGGCAGCAGCAAGAAGCCTGCAACAATTGAAACAACTGCGAAATCCTTTACAACGGCCTCCGCCGCGAATCCGGAATTCCCTCTGACTTCTACAGTCATGCCGGCTGAAGCCTTATCTCCGCAAGCCTTCAAACCATCTTCAGAAGTCACACATCCAATGGCGAGCCCATCCGGTAGAGCGAAAGGCGAACCAGCGATATTGACATTCAACAGATGGACTGCGGCGTCCAATGACGGCAGAACAACTCCCGTCACCACCCCGGAAGTGGCGCCCGATAACGATCCCGCGGCGGCAAGCTATCCGTCGCAAGTCGCTTCCTGGAGTACGAGTACTGAGGTGAGCGATGCCGACCGGCTTGTCTCCGCAACGCTGAGTAAAGTATCCGCGCAGGCCGTTCCTTCGACCTTGAGTCAGCAGTTATTGCAGAACAGCTCGATCGAACCTTCTGCGTCAGAATCAGTGTCTGCCACCGCTACAGGCATGCACGATCTTCCCCTTGCGCTGCTGGACAAGGCGATTGAACAAGGAAAGAACCCAGCTACATCTGATACGACAGCCATGGGCGCTTCGAAGCCGGGAGCCCCCCGCAATCACACAAACGGCCGCGAGCCGATCACACATTCTAGCTCGAGACTGGAACCAGAACTTTCTTCTACGCAGTCCGCATCTTCTCTTGCAGGAGCGGAGCCTCTCGGAGACAGTCGCACCGGGCAGTTCGCACTTTTTCCTGCGGCCGGTCTTCTGCCGATACATGGAGATGGATTCACCATAGCGGCGAATGAGCATCTCGCAGCAGCGCGTGAACCTCTTAATGCGATGGATGCAGGACTGAACGATCGGGCACCTACGTGGGTCCGAGCCGAGACGCATCGAGCAGAAGCCGGCTTTCAGGATCCTTCGCTAGGTTGGGTAAGCGTGCGCGCGCACGCCGATGGGGGAGGCATTCATGCCGTATTGGTTCCCTCATCGGACATGGCTAGTCAAGTGCTCGGAGGTCATCTTGCCGGATTAAACGCGCACTTAGCTGACCACCATGAGCACCTGCATTCCATTACCCTCTCGACTCCCGACCCCGGCTGGAACAACAGGAACACGGGACGGGACATGGCCCAGGGAAATGGCGCCGACACGAGTCATGGCAGAGAACAGCAGCACATGCGCGAAGATCGTGCATCTGTTCAAACCGACTCGGTCGCTCATTCTTCGCGCGCCATTTCAGAAGAGCCGCAGTCTGTCGTCCAGTTGCAGACAATAACCGCTTATCCGAATCCTATGGACGGACACGTGTCGTTTGTCGTGTGACGTGAAGCTGAGAGGCAAGACACTCAGATCATCGGATTCAAGCATCAAGAAAAGAGGGAGGGAGCAGAATGGCAGCACAAATCACCGGATTCTTGAACCAGCTTTCATCGGCACATCACTTGAACAGTACGCAACCCGTCAAGAGCCAGGCAGCCTCTGCAGGCAGCAGTTCAGAGGCCGACTCTGCATCGATTTCGGCGAATGACTTTCTCACTCTCCTGGTTACCGAGATGAAGAACCAGGATCCGACTGCGAATACCGATCCAAACGAATACATCAATCAATTGGTTCAGGTGAATAGTCTTCAGCAGCTCATTTCCATAAACCAGACGCTTACGACCGACTCCACTATGAACGCCCGGCCAAGCGTCAAAACCGAGGGCACGAGGACGGCTTCGGCCTCATCGGCGATTCCTCGTCTTGCCCCCGGAAACCTCGCCGTTCCCGCCAATAACCCGGCAGCACACCGCGTCGCGGAATCTCTGATTGCCCACCCCAAATGAACTCTCAGGGATCTCCGCAACATTTCACTCACACCAGGCCGTTGAGGCTGGACCATCCAGAGGAGAGATATCATGGCAAGCTTTTATATTCCGCTGACCGGGTTGAATGCAGATTCGACCGCATTGAACACCATTGCGAACAATCTGTCGAATATGAATACAACCGGTTACAAATCGCATTCCGTTAACTTCTCAGATTTGTTCTACCAGCAAGTTGGAGAGGCTGGCTCAGGGGATCCCATCCAACGCGGCTCCGGAACCCAGGTGTGTTCCATCGAGACGGACTTTTCAAATGGATCGCCGAATACGACCAATGTGGACACGAACGTCGCCCTGCAGGGCAACGGATTCTTTGTGGTGGGAACCGGAAACAATACGCTCCTGACCAGAGATGGCGACTTCTCCCTCGATCTTAACGGCAACCTCATCACCTCAAGCGGACTGAATGTCATGGGCTTCCCGGCGACAAAGGGAGTTGTGAATACTAACGCCCCTCTTGCCCCGGTGCACATTCCGGTTGGCGAGGTCGAACCGCCCAGTGCGACGTCAACGTTCGGGATGACAGCCACTCTCGATTCGGCAGCCAAAGTGGGCGACCAGCTGACCGGCAAGATCCAGGTCTACGACTCGCTGGGAAGTGCGTATCAAGCTCAGGTGACGTACACCAAGACGGCAACAAATACGTGGTCGTACAACGTCACGCTTCCCGATACCCTCGCCGCTAGCAGCAGCGCCGGAGCCCAGGTCTATAACTTCGGTTCCAGTGCCGGCAAAATCGCGACGGTCGATCCGGCCACAAACCTGACGATTACCGGCCCAAACGCAGGCAACGTCTCCACCACCATCAACGCACCTATCGTTACGGCTGGAGAGTCCGTGGGGGCCTATGCCACCGACCTGCAAAACGCACTGAATGCAGCCGGAGTTACGGCCAACGTGACCGCAACCGCTGCCGGACAGTTGAGCATCAGCGGAACCAATATCACCACTTCCGGAAGCGTGATTCAGGATCCGGTTGGTTCTACGGCCGCTGCAGGTTCCCTGACTTTTGACTCCAACGGAAATCTTGTCAGTCCTTCGACCAACATTACGGGCATTGCGTTTTCCGGGCTTTCCGACGGCGCCACAAACATGAACATGACCTGGAATCTGTTTGGAGCGGATGGCTCGTCCACACTAAATCAGGTGGTGGAACAAAAATCATCCGTTTCTTCGTCAATTCAAAATGGCTTCGCGAGCGGAAACTACACCGGCTTCACCATCGGCTCCGACGGAATCGTCACGGCGACATTCAACAACGGACAGAAACTCAACGTCGGCCAATTGGCTCTGGGCAATGTCGTCAATCTCCAGGGACTCCAGGCCACAGGCAATGGCGATTACGCTACAACCCTGGCCAGCGGCACCGCGACCATCGGCATCTCAGGTACCTCGGGTCTCGGGACAATGCAGGGTGGAGCTCTGGAGGCCTCAAACGTGAACATCTCGGCTGAGTTCTCCAAACTCATCATTGCCCAGCGCGCCTTCGAAGCAAATTCCAAGGCCGTGACGACCTTCGACACTGTCACGCAGGAAACCATCAATATGATTCACTAACGGTCTTTTCTGGTTTGGGTTGAAGGCCATTCATGTGAAGACGCCTCGTCGCATGCATCATGAGCTTGCGGCGGGGTGTCGCTTTTTCCGCAACGCTCATTCTGGCTAGATTCGAAATGTACACTGGCTATACTTCGATTTACTTCCCGACTCCGATCATTCTCATCTGCCGCGCTGCCCTTGCTCAATAGTCGGGCGACGCCTGCTAATCGACTTGAACCGGAAAATCAGAGAGGGTTCTGAAATGCGCTTGTTTTTTCTCGCGACGGCGGTTCTTCTGGCAGCTTCGGCGACGGACTATGCCCAGACCGTTCCTGCTGCAATCTACACCGACCCACCCGCAGACGCGGCACACCCGGCCGGCATGGTGGTTCTGCACATCCCCAGTCACGGCACACTCATCAACGGCATCGTATACACACCGGCAGGTGCGGGTCCGCATCCGACCCTCGTCATCTGCCACGGCCTGCCGGGGAACGAAAAGAACCTCGACCTCGCCCAGGCGGTGCGGCGTGAAGGCTGGAACGCAGTGACCTTCAACTACCGCGGCTCATGGGGAAGCCCAGGATCCTACAGTGTCACCGCATTTTTCTCGAAAGCGCTGTAATCGATTGGCTGGCAGCGTGGAAGTAGAACAACGGCTCCCTCAATTCAGACAGTTTTCGTGGGCCGCACTTCGATAAATAGCCCTTTGCCAAGGGCTAACGCATGTCCATCGCCGTCAAAGATCGAAGCTTCGACCCAGTGTTTGCGCCCCTCGTCCCTTACGATCCGCCCTTCCATGCGAATCTGTACGAGCGACGGCACCGGCCGCTTGTAATCGACTTCCATGTGCCGCGTCATCGCAGTCAGACCGCGAGCTCGCACAGCCTTGCTCATGGTCTCATCTAGCAACGTTGCAATGATTCCTCCGTGAAGGAATCCGGGGTGCCCCTCGAATAGTTCCGGAATCGCAGCAGGGCAAACCACGGTGCCGTCCTCCGCGAGAAGAAACACCAGTCGAAGTCCCTGCGGATTGGCTTCTCCACAGCCAAAACAGCGGTTCTGTGCTGCATGAGCCAACGGAGTGAGGTGATCAAAGTGCGGCTTCATCATTGCGCCATTCCCCCTGAAAGCACTCGTGCGAAAACATCGGCATCAACATTGCCTCCTGTCAGAACCACGCCGATGCGCTTGCCGCAATTTGTGTCCCGCTCTTTCAGCGCCCCCGCAAGCGCAGCGGCCGCGGCGCCCTCTGCAACATTGTGCGTGTCCTCGTAGATTGCTCGCATAGCCTCTGCAATATCGACGTCCGATACTTTCAAGATGCGCGCCACATTTTCCCAAATGATTTCCATGGCACTTCCATTGGGAGTACGGCAGGCCAGCCCATCGGCGATCTTCGTGCGTGCAGGAGCCTCAACGACCCTGCGCTGCGAGAAGCTCAGCGAGTAAGACGGAGATCCGGATGCCACCACTCCCACAATCTCCGTCGTCAGGCTTAACGCATTGCGAGCAGCCGACACGCCGCAAACAGAGGATCCAAGCCCGATCGGTACATACACCCGATCTAGCGCTGGCGCCGACTGCAGAAACTCCAGTGCATATGTAGCCGTGCCCATCACCAGCCGTTCATGAAATGAATCAACCATCGTCAGGCCTCGTTCAGTAGCTAGACTGCGCGCAAACTCCAGCGACTCCTGAAAATCCTGCCCGTGTTCCAACAGTTCGGCGTCCTGAGCAATCATGGCACGATTCTTTTCCACGCTGTTTCCGTGCGGAACAACGATGACGCACCTGATACCGTGCAAACTCGCCGCCATTGCCACGCCCTGGCCATGATTCCCGCGCGTAGCCGCAATCACGCCTCGCAACCCCGGCTGCGTCCGCCGCAACCACTCTATATATATCAATGCACCGCGAATCTTGAATGCTCCAACCGGCGTGTGGTTCTCGTGCTTGATCCAGACCTGCGTGCCGAGTCGCTGGTTGATTAGCGGCCAGCTATATTGCGGTGTCGGCGGCATATATCTATAGAGAACATCCTGGGCCTGCCGGATCTCAGCCAGAGAGGGAAGCGTCATGGATCCAGCATACCTAACCAGTCGCACCTCTAGAATGAGGTGGGATGACCTCTCACGGCGCGCTTTCGATTCTTATCTTTTCAGCTGTTTTCGCTCCTGTGCTGTCCGGGTGTCGCAAAACTCCCACCCTCACGCCGCAGGCGGCAGAAGGGAAGCAACTCTACGAAGGTCGTTGCGCGCACTGCCACGAAGACAACGATCTCGCCTTGAAGAAAGTTCCGCCCGATCTTCACGCCGTCTTCGAGGGCGCCACGCTGCCAAGCGGCGCACCCGCAACCGATGTCGACGTACGACGCGTGGTCCTCGGAGGCAAAGGCATGATGCCCGCCTTCAACGGCCGTTTTAGCGATGCACAAATGAGCGCGCTGCTAGCCTACCTGCACACCGGCCTTCGATAGATGGGGCGGCCAAACCCGTGCGCCCGCATCTACTCATACCGAATCGCTGTCATCGGATTGATGCCCGCTGCGCGCCAAGCTGGAATCATGCAGGCGAGCGTCGCAACCAGAGCAAGAACGAACGTCGCGCCCAGCAAAAGCAGGGGATCGCGCGAACTCTCCGCTGCCCAGCTTGCCATCACTTTATTCAGCGCGATCGTCAGCACTACACCCGCCAGAATTCCCGCACCGACGCTTACCACCGTCGACCGGAATACGATGCCAAGGACGTGCTCTTTCTTGGCTCCAAGTGCGATGCGAATGCCGAACTCATTCGTCCGCTGCACCACCGTGTAGGCCACAACGCTGTAGAGCCCCACCGAGGCGAGCGCAAGAGCCAACACGGCAAATGCTCCAAAAAGCCACGCAACCAGTTGCCCGCGCGCAAATTCGGGCATCCGCGTAATCCAGTGCTCAAGGTCTCGCACATCGTTGTTCGTCTGCTGGTCCGGATCGATCGAACTCACCGCCGCACGAATGGAGTGCAACAATTTCAGCGGCGAACCGTCAGCACGTACAAGGAACTGTGTGTACATTCCCATTGCCACAGTGTAGGGAACAAATGCTTCCGGAAAGACTGGCTTGGAAAGTCCATCATCAAGCTTGTCCGCAGTAACACCAACGATCAACAAACCATCTTCGCTGCCCGGAGCCGTGAGCAAATAAGGAGGCTGAGCCTTCAATTCCGGAACCTTGATCGTGTGGCCAACAGCATCGCCAGCAGGGAAGTAGCGCTTCACGAATGTCTGATTGACAACGATGACCGCTGCGCCGCGGCGGGTTTCGGCTTCGTCCCAGAATCTTCCTTGCATCAACGGGATTCTCAATACAGGGAAGTATTCCTTGCTGACCATGTTGAAACGTATCGACTGATCCGCAGAAGAGGGTTTGCCGACGATCTCGAACTTTGTTCTGAAACCATTGTCTGGCGGAGTCGCGTTGCTCGAGACCGCTGCGAGTTTCACGCCGGGAACATCTGACACTTTTCCATATATCTGTTCGAAGTAAGCCGCTCGCTCGGGCCATGTCTTGTAGGAGCCGTCGTGTATCGGAATTCCAACTGACATGACATCGCGTGGATCGTAACCTAGCTTGGTGTTTGCTACTTTGAGAAATCCCTCAATTGCCGCTCCCGCACCTGCCATCATCAGCAGCGTAAGCGCAATCTGGCCGCCGATCAGGATTGAGTGCGTTCTGCGTCCCTTTACATCTCCGGTCGTCTTGCGCGTATTGGATTGCATGATCTGGCTGACTTCAGGCCGGGAGAGCTGCCAGGCGGGCCAGAGCCCGAATAGAATCCCCGTAGTCACCGCGACAAGAATCGAAAAGATCAGCACCGGCACGTTGATTTGAATTGCGGCTTCGTGTGGGAACGAAAACTCCGGAAGATTGGCGACGATGACGGCGATGGTTTTGTACGCGAGTAGAAGACCGAGCCCAGCGCCGGTGAGCGAAAGCAGCAGAGATTCTGTCAGCAATTGACGGACAATCCTCGACTGGCTCGCGCCGATAGCCGAACGCACCGCAAACTCGTGCTGCCGCGCGGTAGCGCGGGCAAGCAGCAGGATGGAGACGTTGCCGCAGCCGATCAGCAGCAGCAGAGCAACCGAACCAAACAACAGGTAGAGCGTGCCTCCAAGTTGCTTGACGAAATCTTCGTTGAGGCCCTCCACGTGAAGGTGCTTCCAATCTTGTGGGAAATGCTTCGGCGCTTCCTTTGCGAATTGAAACAGGAGCGGTTCCAGCGCGGAGTTGGCTTGCGCATGCGTAATGCCGGGTTTCAGTCGAATGCCCGCATAGAAGCCCTTCACCTGGTCCCCGGTGATCTTCAGAGGCAGGTAGACGTCGCCGTCACCCCAGGTAAATCGCGTGCCGGCAACACCAACAATGGTGTAGTTCTTTCGCAGCAACTGAATCGTCTTTCCGAGAACTGATGGGTCGCTGTTGAAGTGTCTCTGCCAGAATTTGTAGCCGAGCACAACAACCGGTTGCGGATCTTGACCGTCAATCGCATCCGATGGCTGCAATCCGCGTCCCAGCGCCGCCGGCACTCCAAGAAAGTTGAAGCCATTCGAACTGAGATAAACGCCTTGCACATCCTCAGGCAAGTCGGCACCCGTGACAGTCAGGCTCCAGTCATCTTCAAGGAACGTGCCTTCCACGACAGGCGACTTGCGGAGTTCTTGCCACTGCGAACCAGTCACCCCAAAGCCCCTCAGATCGCCGGATGCCACCGTAAGACGCATATGAACCATGCGGTCCGGATCCTTGTAAGGATAGGGGTCCATCAAGATCGCGTAGACCACGCTAAACACCGCCGTTGTGGCTCCAATTCCAAGCGCCAGCGAAACAATCGCCGTGAGGGTGAACCCGGGCATCTTGATCAGTTGCCGTATTCCAAACCGAATATCCTGGAACACCGTCTTCATGTGCGCTCCTTCAACTTGAAATCGTCAGGCAGACCACTGGAAGCAGATACCGAATCCGTCGGGGTCTTTCAGATAAAGCTGTTTCATGCCGTACCACGCCACCTTCGGCGGGCTGGCGTCAAAGCCCTGCGAAACAAGTTGCTGATATGCACCGTCCACATCGGGACACGCAAAGTATAGGCAGGTATCCTGATGTCCCGACCAGCGTCCCTCATCAGGCGCTTCCGGCACATCCTCTGGATCATAGGCAGTGTTCAGCATGATCGTCGCGTTCGAAAGCTGCAGCATTGCCCAGTTCACATCATCGGGATCAGCCGACTTCGCTTTCGATCTTTCCTTTATCGCGAACCCCAGCACGTCGCGATAGAAACGAATCGATCGCGGCATATCGAACACCTGCACCATCGGGGCCACGCCCTGAACCTCGATTGCCATTGCGAGAGACCTCTGGGGAAACGGCCTAAGCCGTCGGCTCGGGCTTCAGCTTTTGTAATGCAAGCCGAAGCCCATAGAAATTGTTACGCAAGTTGTTGATTCGATGTTCCGAGAGAATGGAAGCACCGAAGAACACTGTGCGATTCCGGGGTCTCGTGTTCAGAATTGGACGATATTTCTATCCCCCAAGCAGTTGAGCGAGGCGCCTCGCACCCAGGATTTACGCGGTTCAGATGCTCTATACTCAAACTTGCTATGGCGTCCGAAAAAACTTTCTACCTCGAGACATTCGGGTGCCAGATGAATGCCCATGACTCCGAAAAGGTCATCGGCACATTGCTCCACGAGGGCTACCGCCAGGTTGACACCGAAGAAGACGCCGGTCTGATCCTCTACAACACCTGCTCCATCCGCGACAAGGCCGAGCAAAAAGTCTTTAACCGCCTCAACGACTACAAAAAACTGCACAAGGCCGGCAAACGCTTCGGCGTGCTCGGGTGTGTCGCACAGCAGGAAGGCGAGAAGATTTTTGAGCGAGCGCCCTATGTGTCACTCGTCTCCGGGTCCGCCTCGTACCGCAAACTCCCAGAGATGCTGGGACGCCTGGAGGCCGGCGAGAACCGTATCACAGGGCTCGACGACCGCCAGACCGACGAGACCTTCGAAACCGAATTCACCTCGCGCCAGAACCCCTACCGTGGCTACATCACCATAATCGAAGGCTGCGACAAATTCTGCGCCTACTGCGTGGTCCCATATACGCGAGGAAAAGAGCGCAGCCGCGGAACGGCCTCGGTGCTCGCGGAAGCGCGCCGTATCGCCGACCAGGGATACACCGAGATCCAGCTCCTCGGCCAGAACGTCAACAGCTACCGCGATCCGGAAGGGAAGTTGAGCTTCGCAGAGTTGCTTGCGGCCGTCGGCCAGGTCCCAGGCATTCGTCGCGTGCGGTTCACCACAAGCCATCCCCGCGACTTTACTCGCGACATCGTGGAAGCCATCGACGCCTATCCAACCCTCTGTGATCACGTGCACCTCCCAATCCAGTCCGGCTCTTCGCGCGTCTTGAAAATGATGGCCCGGGAATACACAACGGACTGGTATCTCGAGCGCATCAGCTGGATTAAGGCGGCGAAGCGAAAGATATCGCTGTCGACGGACATCATCGTCGGTTTCCCGGGTGAAAATGCCGACGACTTCATCCAGACCATGGACCTTCTCCAGGAAGTGCAGTACGATTGCGTCTTCGGTTTCAAGTACTCCGGTCGACCCAACACTCCGGCTTTGACCATGATCGATTCCGTATCTGAGGCAGAAAAGGCCAAGAGGCTACAAGTCGTGCTAGACCGGCAACGCGAGATCCAGAGAGCCAATTACGCCATGCATTTAGGAGAGGAGATGGAAGTGATGGTCGAGGGTTCTCACCCGGCCCGTGGTCAGATCGCTGGCAGAAGCTCGCAGAACAAGCCGGTAAATTTCACGACATCTATTCCGATCGCTCCAGCACCGGGTTCTTACGTCAGGGTGAAAATCACAAACACATTTCCCAACAGCCTGGTCGGTGAGGCCGTCTAAGGTAGTAGCGAGGGGAGCGCCAAATGGACATCGAAGTCCGTATCCGCGGTTTGATGATGGATCCATCCACGAACATGCCGATCGTCGTCCTCAAAGACGTCGGTTCCGACACCGTAATGCCCATCTGGGTAGGGATCTTTGAGGCCAACGCGATCGCTATTGAGATCGAAAAAGTGTCAGCCCCGCGTCCAATGACTCATGATCTCACCAGAAACCTCATGCGTAGCATGAATGGGCAACTGGAAAAGATTGTCATTACAGAGCTTAGAGACGATACATTCTACGCGGTCCTGTGGATCCGCCAGGACGAAGAGCTTATAACCATGGATGCGCGCCCATCCGACGCCATCGCACTCGCGCTCCGTGCCGACTGTCCAATCTTCGTATCCGAACAGGTAATGCAGTCGGCCAAGTTGAACATGGCCGGCCCGCCCGAAGGTCCCACGGCCGAAGAACTGCGCGGCTGGCTCGAAGGCCTCAACGACGAAGACCTCGGCCGCTACAAAATGTAGCGCCTAGATAAAGCATTGCGTATTTAAGTCAAGTTCGTGATTTCAGGTGACTTAACCTTTTTAAGATGTACCGTATGCACCTGAAAACACACAAGTTAACCCGTAAAGTCTTCATGGATAAGAACTTGCAAGGTGATCCAAGCAGTTCACACGATTTTCTGCCTGTTCCTAAGCTCGCTGCACGAAAAAGGCCGAACCCGGCCTCATTCGATTTTGCTCGTCGGCAAGGCGCCGCAGGGTGCGAATCACTTGTCAGCTGTCGCTGCTAGGACAAGTATAGGAAATGTTGCGAATTAACCTGCAAGATCCCAGAGAATTTCTTCGCAATGGACTCAGCTAGATGGGGCGCTTTTGCCGGGTCGAGGGATTGACTTGTTGCCGGGCTGCGCAGAGCTGGATGGGGATCTCCTCCTATAGGTCCCGACGATCTGGGATGCAGGGAAGCGATTCACCGTAACCTCACCGTAACCTCTATATATACAGCCCGATTGATCTGGACTCATCATGCGACAGTTGCCCTATACATAATATCTGTTATCGGACATGATGCCTCCGGTAGCACAAAAGGGGTAGGCGCAAACGCTGGATAGAAGGCGTTTTGAGTCCTACGGCGCGATATTCCACAACGTACCCTGCTACGTTGGGAAAAAGTAATCTAAAGGAAGTTACCTCCTCTAAATCCTTGGCTCTCTCCTCTCTCGCCGTCCATGCGGGCGCGGCTTCGCGTCCAGACGGGATAACGGTTTCTAGTGTCGATGGTCGCTCCGCGTCTGAGTGGTACGTGGGCGCGTTCGCGGCTATTGACTATTACCTCGCCAAAGCTCCCAGGGGGCGTTTTCATCCTGAGCGGCTGGTGTGGACGGAAGCCTATTACCTCCTGAACAAAGCCAAATATCACGACCCGGATGCGGCGCGGCTGCATGTGGCTGCGCCTGTCCTTAATCCTGCTCCTGCTCCCCTGCCCGGTGAGGACATTTACCGGACGTGGGGCCGCAAGGAACTGGCGCGGGCGTTGGTTGCGGAGTCGGCGGGCGATTTCCATTACTCCGATGTGAAGCTCCTCTCGGGCCTGGGCCTGTCCAAGCTCGCTCATATGCTCGCGGAACTGCGGAAGGCGAACGCGGAATTTGTGAGGGTACAGGCGTGAGTACAGCGGCGGCGGTTGGGCTGAGTTATCTGGTGAGTCGTCGGATGGTGGAACGGTTGAGTAGTCAACGGGTGCGGCAAGTGGCACTGGATCGGAATGAGTCGCGGCAAGTGCCGGAAGAGTGGCGCGGCAAGCGTCTGGAGTTGGAGCAGATCGCGGCAATAGAGGGCGTGAGTGTGATGCGCGTCCAGCAAATTACTCGCATGGCTCTGGAGAAGTTGCGGGCTGTGTCTGCGAGTGACCCGGATGTGATTCGGCTCCTGCGTGAGATTGCAGCTATGGAAAGTGAGGCGGCGTAGTGGGGATATTTGGGCGGATTGTTTCGGCGGTGTTGCGTTCGCGTTCGGCGGCTCCGGTGGTGCCGGTGGAGTACATGGCAACGGCGCGGGCTGCGCGGCGCGTGACGGGCGGGCACAGCGGTAACGCTCGGGATCGTCGGCGGGCGCGGCGGGTGCATCTGGCGCATAGGTGGTATTTGGCTCACTTGCGGGCGCGAGTGGGTAAGGCTGCCGCGTAAGGGGTTGCGCGGCTCTGAACGGGGGGCGGGTTTCTTTCTCCTTTCCCTGCTCCCCGTTTTTCTCTGCTCCTTCACTGGTGAAAATCATGCGGGTTTTGAGGCTGACTATGACGCGGGTGTGCTGTGTGCCTGATTGCGTGTCGAAAGTGGACGGCGGGCGAATCTGCTGTCTGTATCACTGGCGGGCGATTCCTCCACGTGTGCGAGTTGCGGCGCAGGAGCGGTTACGCGGTTGGAAGGATACCGGCGCGGCGCGTGGGTTCGTGTTCGATTGGTGGCGTGCTAACTCGCGTGTCCATCGCGGGGATGAGGGGCGGGCGGCGTGAGGCGAGACGAGGAGCGGGCGCTATTGATTAAGCGAATTGGTCGCGGCGTTCGGCGGCTGATCGGTGGCGAAGATGTTGACCTGTTGTTTTTGGCGCGGGTTGATGCGACGAGTCTAAAAGTGCTGCGAAAGATCGCGGCGGAATTGGGGCTGTAAATGAATGCTTGGTTTTTTCTGCGGTGGTCTGACTCGGGCGGCGGGCCTGCTACGTGGTTTGTGTTTCGCACGGCGCAACACAAGAGCACGCTAAGGCGTTACACGGAGCTAGTTGCAAAGTGTGATCGGTGGCACGCGGCGGAAGGTGTGAAAGTCTCGGCGCTTGGTGTCCCTGGCCATGTGCGGATTGATGCGGCGCGGCTGGTGTTCGACACGGCGGCTCCTGGCGTTGTCACGTTCGTCAATGAGTCGGCGCGTGTGGCTCTGTCGCTCGTGGAGGCTGCATAGGTGGGCATGTTGCTCTTTGTCGAATCGCGTGAGTGTGTCTGCTGTCGCGGCGCGGCTACTCCTCGCAAGTGGCGGCGAATTCCTGGCGAGCCTAACGTGTTGGCGTTGTCCTCGGGCATCTGCTGGCGCGGGCGCGGCAAGTCGCTGCAACGTGCGGCGCGTGCGGTGCGCGTGTGTGAATCGTGCTTTGTGGCTGCGGTGATCGAACGCAAGCTGTTCTCTCGCGCAAAACAGGAGCGGTTGTTTGCTGCGTTGTGTGAGGCGTGGGCGTCGTGTTTCGGTGCGTTGGTTCGGGAGGATGAGCGTGCGGCATAGCGGCATGGAGTTTGCAGGGTTGGACGAATCTAGTGCGGGCGCTGAGTCTCTTGGCCGTTTCTCATCCCGCGACTTATACGGCACGTCTGATTCTGCAATTGCGGCGGGTGGGGAGTGGAAAGACCCGGAATGGAGCACCACTTCCCTTCCTGCCGGTATGGATCAAAAAACGGCCTGGGGGTTCGGGGGCGAAGCCCCTGATTTATCCGCGCTCGGCGCGGCGGTAGCGTCGTCAGACGCGTCTTGGTTCTCTTCACTTGACAAGATAACGAATAATCGACACAGCGGTGCCTCGGTCCCCGATTACTACCGGCGTCCAATCGGACGTGGCAAGTTCTGCGGGCGTCGGTGTTGCAGTGGCATTGACCCGGCAACGGGGCGGAAAGTCTACCGGCGCATTAACTGCGGTTCGTGGACGTGTTCGTATTGCGGTCCCAGGCGGGCAAGGCTGGCCCGCAAAGCTATCACGAGGGTTGCGGAAGGGTTGGACCTTCGGTACTTCCTCACGCTGACTCTGGACCCGAAAAAACTCGAGCATCCTAAATTTGCGGTGCCACATCTGCGGCTCTGCTTCAACAAGTTCCGCGAGTATCTAAAACGCAAGTACGGCGCGGCTCCTTCATACATCTGCGTGCTTGAGTTTACGGCTGCGGGCGTTCCACATCTCCATGTGCTCTTTGATCGGTATATCCCGCAAGAGTGGATTAGTGACGTGTGGGACTCGCTCGGCGGCGGGCGCATCGTTTTCGTTAAGCGCGTGACGGTGCAGAAAATTTCGCGCTATCTGTCGAAGTACCTGACGAAAGAACTGTTGTTAAGTGCGCCTAAAGGCACGCGGCGCATAACAACGGCGCGGAGTATCAAGCTCTTTCCAAAGTTCAACAGCGGCATTGCCTGGGAACTGCTCAAAAGTTCCGTATGGCAGGAACTGAGAGACGCGCAAGTCCGTGACTGGTCACTACAGCGCAATCTCGGTCAATCAATCGGGCTGGAGTATGACGAAGAAACGTTTCTAAAAGCGTTCTGGATCATTGACGCCTGGAACGACAAACCAACAAAAGACGAAAACGGAGAAGAAAGAATATGCGAAGTGTCAATTCAGTAACACTCCTCGGGCGGGTCGGGCAAGATCCCACGGTACGCGCAACGGGTAGCGGCAACACGGTGGCGAGTTTTTCGCTTGCTACCAGTTTCAAGGCGAAGGACAAAGACGAGGTTACGGAGTGGCATCGCCTCGTCGCCTGGGGGCGGCTGGCTGAGATTGTGCGCGATTACGTTGTCAAGGGTGCGCCGCTCTACGTTGAGGGGCGCTTACAGACTCGCAAGTATGACGATGCCCAGGGCGTCACGCATTGGACTACTGAAATTGTCGTCTCGGATATGTCGCTCCTCGGGCAACGGGCGGCGGGCACGTCTAAGGCTGCGGCGCTGAACGGCGGCACGTCTGACGCTGCCTATAGTCGCTCTGCGGAGATTAGCGACGATGACATTCCTTTCTGAGTTGGAATCGCTCGACGTGGATGACGCGGCGCTGATTTTGGAACGGGCCGCAATCATGGAGTTTGACGGCAACATGCCCAGGGAACAAGCGGAACGGTTAGCAATGGCCGATGTGCTCGGGGCGGGCAAGGTGGAGCAGGAATGGACGTAATACACACATGGGTTACGGGGTACGTGAGTGACGATGTGCGGCGGGCGTTGTTGTCTGCTGCGCATCAAGCTCGCATCACTCCGGCTCTTTACATTGGCGCAATTCTCTCTAAGGCGGTGGCGAATGGTGTGCCCAAAGTGCAAGGCGGAAATAACTCGCGTTTGGAAGGATAAGCGCGGGCGTCTCGGGGGCAAGTGTCCCGAGTGCAAAAAACTGGTACGGCTCGGAAAGGGGCAAGAGGATGGCAACGGAAGCGAAGAACAGACAGGCACTAAAACCGCGTCCCAGGCGGGCGAAAAAACGGCCGGCGAATCGGGTAGCAAAAGCGCCGGCATCAAACCCACTGCCCGCGCCTCTGCCGGTGGGCGTGGTGGAGGTGGAGCAGGAGCAGCCAAACCAGCGCGGCGGGCTGTTCGGGATGTTCCAAAGCAGCAACCCGGAAGCGGAAGCGGCAACGGTGGCGGATTCCTCGGGCGGCTCCTCGGATGGCTCAACAGCGAGCTATGACGAGGATGTGACACGGCTCCTTGACTCAGTGCCGGATGTGATCGGGGAGCAGGAGCAGGAGCAGGCGGGCGCGGCTGATGTGCCTGGGGCATCTGCGGGCATGGGCGCGGGGCTTGGTATGCTCGGCGGCGAGATTGTCAGCGCGGAAACTCTCGCGGGCATCCTGCAAAGTTCTTTCTCCTGGCTGGCTGAATTGCGCAAGCGTGAGAGTTACAAACTCGACGCGGGCAAGGCGGGCACGTTGGCGGGCGTGTGGCATCCAGTCGTCAATGACTGGTGGCAGAAGTTCGCTCCTCAATTCCTGGCACAGTGGAGCATGGCAAACCCTGGCCTATTCTCTGCTCTGCTGACAACTGCGGTTGTCGTCGGGCCGATGGTCGGCGCGGATTTGAAGCAGTCGGCGGCGGATCGGGCGCGGGCGCGCGTGCTGGTGCATCCTGGCGCGTCACATGTTGCGGCGTCTCCTGCGGCGGCTCCTGCTCCGTCGAATGGTGCGGTGTGGTTTCACGAGGCGGGGGAGGCCGCGTAAACGATGGCAGGCAAGAAAACAGCAAAGCGGGGGGCACGCAAAAAGCGTGCTCCTCGGAAGTACTCGACGGACGGCGCGGTGTACTCATTTCATGGCGCATTCAAGCGCAAGGCTGACGCGCAAGCGAAGGCGCGAAAAGTGGGCGGCTGGATGGCGGGCCGGTTCACGAAAGCGCGGGGAGATTACAGGTACGTTGTGATGGGTCCGGCGTCGGGGGTGCCGTTCTAAATGGCGCGATACGTGAAAAGAAACGGGCGGCGGTTGCGCGTGAGTGCCAACGGGCGTCGTCTTGGGCATCAGGTGGGTACTGTCTACCTTGTGCATGCTGCGCGGGCGTTTCGAGGGGCGCGGCATTACCTGGGGTTTACTCAGAATCTCAAGGCGCGTGTGGCTCGGCACAAGGCGGGGCGTGGGACTCCCTTGTTAGGCAACATGACGGAGCGCGGCATCTCCTGGCGCGTGGTGCGGACGTGGCGCGGCAAGGATGGGTATTTCGAGCAGCAATTAAAACGCAAGGGGCTGGCGTCACTGTGCCCGGTGTGCTCTCGGGGGAAACGATGAATGATCGGTGGAAGATTGAAACTCTGCTTTTGAGTCATCCGGGGTTACTGACGGAAGAGATTGAAAAGCTGCTAGGGCTGCGAAACCAAACGGCGAGTGCCCGTATCAGTGAAATGCTACAGGCCGGTGTGCTGGTGTGGCACGGCAAGCGGCGCACATCTTCCGGGTGCCTGGGGCGCGTGTATTACGTGGCGGGTAGCGTGCGGGGTTTGTTTGACCAGGGGGGCGTGTGCGCGGATTCGTAGATGGTGAATACGTGGACGGCGAAGTGCGCGGGCTAACCTTTGTCGCGGGCGAGCGGGGCATGGGCAAAACAACGGAACTGATGCGCCTAATTGAAACGTGCGGCGGGGCGGTCATCATGTTCGATACAGTGGGCACGCATGCGGCGTATTTGCGGCGTAGGGGCTTCGTGGAGTTTGGGCAACCCGGAAGCCTGCGCGAGTACATCGGTGCGAACCTGGGGCGTCGTGTGCGCGTTGTGTATGTGCCCAGGGATGAATATCCCGAGGAGCATTTACAAGCGGTGTGCAAGATGGTGCGGGCGTTCGGCGTGGAACTGACGCGGCGCATGGGTGACGGTGGGGGCATCATCCTGGCCGTTGATGAAATAGACCAGCATTGCGGGCCGGAGTGGGGGCACAAGTGGATGCCCAAAGAGTTATACGACCTTGCCCACTTTGGGCGTCACTATCACGTCTCGATGGTGACAACGGCGCGTGATCCTAAAAGCCTGTCGAAGAAGTTTCGGAGTCAATGCGCGTCTATGCGAATCTTCCGCGTGTCCGAAGCTGATGACGTGGACTACTTCGGGGCACGCATCGGGCGCAGTAATGCGGCTAAGCTGCCTACTTTGCAAAAGACGTATTACCTGCTTTGGCAGGCGGGGCAAATTGACGCGCAAGTGCGCGGCGGGCCGCGTGCGATCTGAGATAAAACGAAAGTATGGGCTTTTAGCACCGCTAGATTGCTAACTAGTAACGTCCGAGTAGACGGTGACACACCAACAACGACGAAATCGCGCTGCTACCGTTTCTTAATCGCGGCGTTCAAACTGGACCGCGTCACCCAAATCGGGGTCGCCAATCGTCACATGGAGTTTGTAAGGCGACTTCGAGCCATACAGTTTGAATTCCTCCGCAAATTTCGCTGTCAAGGTTTCCCTGCAGCGATTGTTCGATTCCTCATCGGCAATGAACGCCCACACAGTGATATAGCTATCGTTCTTCCCTAATCGCCAAGACCCGCGTCCCATCACTGAGCACGACACCCCATCGATGAGTTGTTCCGGGACATACGAGAACTCAGCACTGTGATCCGCGTGTAGGACGATCCGCGCTGACGGATTGATCTTGAGCGGTGATCTGCTCATTGGCTGCTTGATGGTTCGTTGCAGGGAAGCTTGATCGACAACATACGAACCCACTACATCCTGTTCAGACGCCTGACGCGTGAGGAATCTGTCCGCCCAAGGATCGTGTTGGCAGCCTTCTAGAATCACAAATGTGAGGATCGCAAATAGAACTCGGAGCAGTTTCACATCAGCACTCTATCGCAATCGGCGAGGCAACAAAAGTTCCTTTGGGTGTATTGTGATCAACCCGGAAATTACTCTTCCGTTAACAGTTCTTCTATCTGTTGATCAAGTAGTAATTTCCGAGTATGCGGTCATCCAACCGCGACTGGCTGCAGCCGCTGGTCTCTCCTGCGCAGAGTAATGGGCAGAGCATCGTGACCCTCAGAACATGGGATTGGCGGGACAGACTACTTGAGGCAACAATCAAATTTTCGACTCAGGGAAATCCAACATACTGAACAATAATCCCCTGAGTTGAAAACTTTTGCTTCTCAATCAAATCTTTGCTCAGGCCGCAGCTCCTGCATTCTATCGTCAGTACATTTGGTGCATTGGCATGAATGACTACACCAGCTCGACCGGCTACAAAAAGAGGCTTGGAACTATGGAAGACGCGCTTGAGTTCGTTGGCACCGTAAAGATGATTGTCGACCACTACGAAGTACGTATCGCCGGATAGAGCAGTATCGTCTGATCTCCTAATTAGCATGGCAATGTGGTCTTGGGAAATGGTCAGAGATTGGATGATTTCGAACCTTCCTGAATCTAGGACTCCTGTGAATGCCAATGCAAGCCAAATAGAGACTGCGCAGGCGACGGCCACGATGATTGCCCAAATCAATCGTCGCTTGTGCGATCTCATTCGTGGCAACCTGAAACTCTCATAGGGTTTGAAGATGATTATAAACAGGCTACTCTGAAACGACTGTACCTAGGCGCGGCTCTGAGAGGGTTGTGGACAACTCGGAAATTACCTTTTAGATAACACTACGCGCACGCATTAACTACTTGGTTATTACGAGTAGACGGTGACTCCGGCTTTCGTGTCACTTCCCTCCCCTGCCCATGCCCATGCACAAGCTATAGCGCGATTTCGTGGGCATCCCTCACGAGCTATAGCGCGATTATCCCTCTACATATTTCGATACTTGCGCAAATGTCGAACTGTTGCAGGTCGCAACTCGACCGGCGCGGTTCATTTTCGAGGGGGATCGAATGCAGATTAAGCACCTTCTGTTGACGGCTGCGGTTGCTCTGGCTGTTGTCTACGCAAGCAATCACATCACGTTCGTAAAAAACATCGTCGGATAACTCCGGCGCTGTTTCGTTCGTGTTGTCGGCGTGGTCCGAATGGGCGGAATCTAACCCGGCGCGATAAGGCCGGTTTTGCGCGTAGATAGACTCTGGCGCGGGAGCGTTGCACGTGGCGAATCTGAATGATCGTAATCGGCTGTCGAAGCCGTTCATCAAGAACAGCAAAATTCCTTTTACCTTGCCTCTCGGCGGCAAGGTCCGGCGCGGCTCGGTCATCCTGAGTGGTCCGGTTGTAATCTCGGGCGGCTCCACTAACGGCACGGTGGTGAGTGAGGGCGGGCCTGCTGGCCTCATCTCGCGCATTATCATCTCGGCAACTCCTGCGGGTGGCTCTCGCTATCCTGGCGGCAAGATTGTGGACATGGACGTGCGCTCTCTGCTGCGCTATGCGGCTTCACAGCGCAACGGCAAGGTGTTCTCTGACCAGGGCGGCTCTAGCCTGGGCAGCGGCGCGGCTGGCACGTATCAGGTTTATTGCGCTATCCCGGTTTACTTCGCGGATAGCGTGCAGCGTGCCTCTCTGCTCACTGCTCTCAACACTGACGCGGGCAACTATGCAAGCGTGCAGGTTGAGATTGACACTGCTGATCAAAGCGCGTGCTTCTCGGGCAATGACCGGGCGTTTGATTACTCGGGTCTAACCGTGCAGTGGAAGGATTCACGCATCTTCGTGGACGGCGACACCGGCGTGCTGTTTCAGGAGTCGCACGAAGCATTCATCGCGGCGACAAACTCGCGCATGCTTGACGAGGCTATGCCCCAGGATGGCTCTTTCCTCTCCTGGCAGATTCTCGCTCAGTCCGGCGCAAGTGAAACCCTGGCCGATACGCTCCTTAATCGCGTAGTTATCTCGGGTCCGACTATCGACTTTGACAACTACGCCAAGGATATTCGTCAGACGATGCTGGATGACGAATGGCTCGACCCGTCACAGTCGGCGGCTGGTCACTACTTCATCGACTTTACCGATGGAGCAGTGCAAGCCAACACGGTGCCCGCTGGTTCGATTCAGACGTACTTCGACGTGAACAACGTTAGCGGCGCGAACGCTGACCAGTTGCTCATTTCGACCCGGCGCGTCTTCCAGCCGACTCCGAAACCCGCAAGCAAGAAATAGGCGCGGGCCGTGGATGCGGTTCTCATCATCATCGCGGGTGTGCTCGCTCTGCTCTTTTTCGAGAGTGGCGCGGGCACATCTGCGAGCGATAACGGCGGCTCTGTGTGGGCCGATTACAGCAACACTCCGGGGGGAACGGTGACGGGTGGCACGTCTAAACTCGCGCAAGCGATTGCGAAGATAGAGGGCTTTTTTGTGCCTGGGTCGTTGCCTGCTCGGACGCATAACCCTGGCGACATTAACACCTATGGAGGCAAGGTGGGGAGTTATCCCACTGACGCGGCGGGCTTCTCGGCGCTTGAGAACTACATCACGCAACACGCGACGAAAAACCCGTCTTGGGATTTTTACGACTTTGCGCACTACTACCTGACCGGCGACACGTTAGGACAGGGCGGGCAGGGTCAAAACCCGGACGGTTACGCGGAATTTCTCGCCTCCCAATTGGGCGTTGATCCGACAACTCCAATTTCATCGGTACTCGGGTAAGGGGGCGGCATGGGTTTGTTTTGGAATGGTGCTCTCGGTGGTACTCCTCGCTTCGGTACTGGCTCGGGGCATGTTTCGGGCGGTGGTCCTGCTCCTTCACTGACGGGGCCGGATGGTTGGAGCGGTGGAGCGGAGGGGCGTCGTCAGATGTTTCCGACTAAGCAAGGGTATGCAGTAGACCAAACGTTTTCGGTTGTCCTGGCTGCTGACAATGTGCCCCAGGTGTGTCACGGCTATCAAGTGCCGGAAGGCGCAACGGTGCGCGTGCGTGCGAACAACGGCACCACTGCGGGTAACTCTGCTGTGATCTTCGTGGCTTCCAATCGTCGGGCGCTGTTGCAGGGCTTGGGCAAGCCCCTGGCACCACTGGATGACGTTCTCAATCCGGTGAGCAACACTGCGCAGATTTGGATTATGGGCAAGGCCGGTGACGGTGTGGTGATCGGAATTACTCGGACTCCGGGTACTTAGTTGGACGATCCTCGCGGGCCGGTTTGATCGAACGGCGAATCGGGGTTGATTACCGGGTGTTCGACGTGGGCTGGGGAGGGTTTTGCAGCTGAGGGGTTTTTGTAATACGCGGGCTGCTGTGGTGTTGGGTTTGCGTGTTGCGGTGCGAAGTTGCGGAAGCTATAGCCTGCGAAAAACATGAGCGCGGCAAAGCAGGCAAGGGCGGCAAGTTGGGCGAGTCGTTCGCGTTCCATGTGCGGCAGTATAGCGGATCGGGAACGGGGCGCAATGTAACGGGGGTGTTATGGCGAGTCTCGACAAAATGGAAGGCGATTTGATCGAAGGCGCTTTAGTGCTCTTGGTGGTTGTCCTGGCTGTGTTGTTCTTTGGCATCTGGCGCGGCGTGGGGAGCCCGTTGCAGGCGTTGGGGCAAGCGTTGCAAAAGCTGGTGTCTCTGTTTCAGGGTTCCTCGTTTCCATCGGTTTCGACAGTTGCGAACGGTGCGGGCGTGGGGTATGTAAATGCGGGTTCGTCGGGTTGGACGGCGCAGAATGAGGCCGATTATCAGGCCGAATTACTCGACGCATTCAACGGCGGGCAAATGACGTTAGGACAGTATGAGTCGTTCGCGGCTCCGGTTGGGGGGCAATAAATGCATGACGGTTTGAAGTGGGTACTTGTCGCGGTGGCGGTTTACCTGGGGTGGCGTTTCCTCTCGGGCGGGCTGAGTGCTGCGGGCACGGTGCGGGCTGGCTATCCCCAGGCGGGCATGAGTTGGGGCGGTGGCATCGGTCCGGCTGCGGGCTGGTATGCTCCTGCGGCTCCGAACTACTACGGCTACCCTGGCGCGTATCAGGCTCCGTGGTGGTCGGGGCTGTTTGCGAACTACTCGCAAGATGGTGGCGCGAGCGTGGGCTTTAACGGCGGTAGCACGTTCGTGGCGTTTTAGGGGGCGGGGATGGCAAAGCAGAACGCGGGCGTTCAAATCTTGAGCGGTGGTGTCGCAGTGATTGCGTTGCTGTACGTGTGGCGGCTCGTCTCTGGCTCTGCGCTTATCGGCACGTATCCCACGAATCAGGCAAGCGCGGCGAATCCGCTAACCTCGCTCCTTCAGTCATTGCAGAACACGCTGAAGCAACTGGGCAGTGGCAAATCGGGCGGCGGCTCGGGCGGTGGCTCTGCGAATCCGAATACCGGCGGTGTTGCGCCTAACTTCGCTCCTGCTCCTGGCTCGGCTCAGAATTTTGCGGATTGGGTGAATGCCTCGAATCAACAGTGGGCGCAAAACTCAAGCGGCATCTATGGCGCGGATGAAGACAAGATTTTCAGCGGTACAGATTTTGTGAATCCGGCGAACTATGACACGTCGATTGAAACTCTCGATTTGTCGAATTTGGGGAGCACGTTTTACCCGTATGCGGGCGCAAACTCGGGCGCGGATTACTCGGGTATCTATACGGATTTTGGCGGCGGCGGCGGCGGATTCGACCCGTCCATCGGTTACGAAGATATGGGGTCGTTCGATATACCGGGCATTGATTTTGCTGAGTGAGTGAGGGGGGAATGGTGGAGCAACTTTACGTAGCGTTTTCGAAGCTGGCATTTGTGCTGCTGGCGGTGTGGGTCGTGGCGGCGGGCCTGGGGCTGACTGATATGCCTGGGACCGTTCATCAGGACATACAGCGCAACGGGCGGCGTCGTGCCAAAGGGTTAGTGTGGGCAACTCCGGTGACGGCTGCGCCTAACGCTGACGATGACTTACTCACTCCGAATTATCTCTAAGCGCGGGGGCGTGCATGTGGGAAGTAGTCGCGGCAGTGATTGGCGGGGCGTTCCTGGTTGCCGTGAATGCTTTCACCGTTTCGTATCACATCGGCAAGCTAGAGGGCGGCGTGCGTGCGGAACTGAAGGCGCATGACGAGCGAATTTCGAAGCTGGAAACCAAGGTTTTCGAACTGTAAGGGGGAGCGTATGACGAATCGCGTTGTTGAAGGACTCGAAAAGGTTGGGCATGTAATCGCGTGGCCGTTTGTGCATGCGGCTGATTTGGTAAGCACGATTGAAACAGGCTTGAAAGATGAGCCGGAAGCAAAGACGGCAGTTGTCGGGCTTATCGAGCGCATTGAAACTCTCGGGGCCGATGGTGCTTCGGCTCTCGCTTCGAAGGGTGTGGACTTGCCCGCGGATTTGCGCGAGCTATACGACGCAAAGGTGCTCTTTGAGTACGTGCGTGACGTGTTCATTCCTGAAGTGAAAAAGGTCTACGGGGATATTGCGCCGGAGATTGAAAAGCTCGCGGGGGTTGATTCGTCGGCTCCGGTTGCTGACCCGGTGCCTGCATTCCCAGGGCTGCATACGGTTGTGGCTCCTTAGTCGCTTCCCTTCCCTGCTCTGATCGAACGGGGCCGCGTGCTGCGCGGCTCCTTAAAGCGAAAGTGTGAGGCGGTGTGTCGTGGTTGAATCTGACTTTGTGCGTATGACTCCTCCGGTGATCTATAACCCTGGCGCCGCAATTCTCGACGCGGGCGGCTGGCCGTCGCCTGTGGCAAACCCGGTAGGCGTTACGGGGCCGGTGCAAGTGCCGGACTTGTCGGGCGGCTGGCCTAGGCCAATTGCAAACCCGGTTTTTCCTGTGGCTCCGGTGCAAGTGTTGGCGGATTATCCGGGGAGCACTCCAACGGCAAGCGGCGCGGTGCCGGTGACAACGGCGCAAAGCGGCGGGCTGTTGTCGTCTCTTCCTGGCTGGCTGGTGCTCGCGGTGTTGGCTCTCGGCGCGGTGTTCGCGTTTGGGCAGGCTCCAGACTCGACGCTGTATGTTCGCCATTTCAGCGGTAGCACGGTGGGCGATAAGCTCACGAATGCGATTGCGGCGTGCAATCCTGACACGGCAATTCACTGCATCCTTGTGCTTGACCCGTCTTTGAAGGCCATGCCGGAAGGCACGTGGCCTGCGCTGTGCTCTCAGTGCGATCTGGCTGACTATCGCAACGGGCTACCGTGGGCGGGCGGGCCTGGGCCTGGAAGCGGCTGCGGCGCGGTTGCTGGTGACGCTACATCTCTTGATTGCGGCACAGGTAACCGTGTTGGGGATGCAACACCGGCTCCGGCATACGTGCTAACAATGGGGAACAACAACGGCACGAATGCCAACAACACGACCTATAGCGTGATCCTGGGGAACGACAACAACCAAAATGACGGCGGGTTTTCAAACGACGTTGTTGCTATTGGTCACGGCAACGGCACGTATGCGGAAGCATTCGATAGCGTGATTTTGGGTCGTCAAAATGCCCTTGGTGACTCCGGCGAAGTGTGCGTGCCTAGTGCTACCTACATCGTTGGAGATAACAATTATTCCAACTGTAAGGGTACGATCATCCAAGATTCTTTTATCGCTGGTAGCAACAACATGCAATCGCAGGAGCCAGCATCTTACACTGAGTTTTCAAACGTCGTGATTGGTACGTTCAACGGCGAGTACGAAGGTGTTGACAAAGTTGGCATTTCTAACGCGACTTTGCTCGGCAACACTAACGGCGACGGCATAACGGACGGCGCTGACGTGATCGGCATCGGAGATAATACCTGCAACAATTCGCATGGTGTTCCTCTGAGTCTGGTTGATGTGGTTTGCGTTGGGGATGCAGCCGGAAAGAATCTCGGCGACGGCTCGCATGACTCCGTTCTCATTGGTGATTCTGCGGGGTGGCAACAACACAATCAGAATGCCGCGAACGTGGAGAACGTGTACATCGGTGACAGTGCCGGAAAGAATGCAGCGGGTTCTGAGAACGTCGCAATCGGTCACACTGCGCACGGCACAACGGGCGCGGGTGATGCGTTTTCCAATACTGTCGCAATCGGCAAGGATGCGGAGCCGGATCAGTCGAACGAACTGGTGTTAGGCAATTCGTCTTACACTAAAGCGAAAATTTTCGGGTGTCCTGCTGGTGAGTACGCTCTGACGGATGGCTCGGGAACGTGTACGGGTTTGCACGTCGCTTTAACTATGCCGTCCGGCAATCTCTCGGCGAATACCTGCACGAGCGTCACGACTGTTGCGCTCGCTGGTGTCGTTTCCACGTCAACATTTTCGAGCGGGTTCGCATCTGTGAGTGCCGCTATTAGTGCAACGGGGTGGGGTTCCACTGGCGGGCTGGTTCTCATGTTGGGGCCTAACTCTTCGCCTGGAAACTTGGACTGGGCGGTGTGCAATCAGACAACCTCGACCATCAACCAAACTTCGATTGTCATCAATGTGAGTGTGCAATGATGAGGGGAAAGCCGATGTTTTTTCTTTTACTCGCGTTCGTTTTGGGGTGCGCTCATCCTGGTAATAGTTTGGCACCTGTCGAGATTTTTCCGCCTGTCGCTGCACCTGTTCAACAGGGGGGCAACGGCGCGGGCCGGACTACTGGCGGAAGTATCGGGGTGCATTCTTTTTCGTACTCCCCAGGGCTGAGCACGGCAACGTGTAGCGGGACCACTTGCAACGGTTCCCAGGGGCCGGTTTCGCCCGGTTCCCAGGCGGTTTCGGGCACGCTGCATTTTGCCTCGTCGCATGACGCGAGCGGTTCAATCGGCGGGAGTACAGGCGGCGGGACGGGGCTATTCCAAGTGTCGTGTGATGGCGGCTCCACCTGGGTCACGATAGTGAACGGGGCTGCTACCCTTCCGACGACTGGGATGAGCATCACGTATATATCCCCGACTTGTACGGGGCCGTCGAACACGAGCACGTTGCAGTTTCGCGCTATGGTGGCCGGTGGTGGTGCGAGCGGTTACAACGAGTCTTTTACTCCATCGTCGCAAGTCACGATTACGTGGTGAGGGCTGCATGTTTAATCTAGGCGCATTGATGAAGGCCGCAAAGGGCGGCGCGATCGACCCGGCAACACTCAAGCCGATGTTAGAGGCAATGGGCGTCAAGCTCGATCTTCAGCCGGTGCTTCTTAAAGACGGGCGCGAGGCTTTCGGCACGCTTGCGGAGGGTGCGGGCAAGACTGGTGCTGCTCTCCATCGTCTATCGGGCACGCTGAAAAACGGCGGGCGCATTGAGGCGTTAATCGTCTTGATACCTTCATGATGTTTGGGTGCTTGTATTCCACATGCGATTGCATTTAGGGTTGGGCGGTCACGAAAATCCTTAAAGCGTTTCCCTTCCCTGTTCTCGGTTCGGTGGATTTTTCACTATACGAGATTATCTGTTATCGGACATCCTGTCTATTCCTTCAATCTGAGCGATTCTCATCATCGTGCCGTGGCTCGTATAGCATTGGAAGACGGTTCGATTTCAGATTACCGGGAGGAAATCTCGATGGCCGTGGCCAAGTCGGGCTTTCGTAAAATGGCCCGTAAGCTCCTCTCCATTCCCGGCATCAAGAGCTTGCTCCGGAGGATCCCCGGATTCCGGAAGATTTATTCCCCGCTGTGGGGGATACATCCATTCGATAAGGAACTCGGCATCGAAACGAGCGGGATCGTGAGCGCCGAAGATATTCACCCAGACAAACATCTGGCTTCCTTGATCGGTCCATATATCGGCTCGCAGCCAAGTATCGTTCGAAAGGGACTTTCGGCCCTTGGAGCCTATGAGGACTACACGTTCATCGATTACGGTTGCGGAAAAGGCCGGGTCGTAGTCGTCGCTGGCGAATTCCCATTTCAAGAGGTGGTCGGGGTCGAATTATCTGCCGCTCTTGCTGCAACCGCCCGTGCGAATGCCGCAAAAGTCGCGCTGCAGTTCCCAGATCGCCCGCGCATCAACATTATCGAGGCCAACGTCAGCGCTTTCCCGCTGCCTCCCCGGATGATTGCATGTTTTAACTACCACGCTTTTGGCCCCGAAATTGTCGCCGGAATCATCAGGAAATTCGAGACAGCTCTCGCGAATCATATTCCGCATATGTTTTTCATCTATTACAACCCTGTTCACTTTGAACTTTTTGACGCTTCGCCCGCCTTCAGGCGCTTTTGGGCCCAGCAGATTCCCTACGATAAATCTGAAATTGGATTCGGGCCGGACGGGGATGACGCGATTGTGATTTGGCAAAGCGTTCGTGGTGCAATCCCCGCACAACATCCAGGAGCTGATCGCAAGATCATCCTTACGGCGCCCGAACGGGCCCAGTTGGCAGATTGATTCCGAAGCCCATGTTAGTGTCCTTCCGGAGCCCGCCTCTCATGCGCGGTTCGGCTTAATTTCGGATTTCAGCCAGCAGACTTTCGACCTCAGTTCCCTCCCCTTCAGACCCCAAGAGTTCTTCGCATCACGTCTGACTTTGAAGCGAGACGCCGAAGCTGGTTGCTCTTGCGCCTGTGTAGTGCGAATGCAAATTCAATGCAATGCTCTAAAGCGAACTGGCTCGTCCTCTCCCAACGCACACATGTCTCGGCAAGCCTCCGCGACTGACTTTGTTTTGGGAAGTAAAGAAAACTGGGCGTTTTTTCGTCATATGTACGAAGTCCATCTAGAAAATCATCAACGGCCGGTGTCGGCGAGTACATCCTCATCGCTGCGGCTATAGCTGGCTGACGCGGCAATATTGGGTTCCGGTGATTGTAAAGCATGCGTAACGCTTGTCGGAAGAGTGGCTAGAAATGGCTAGTGGTGGAACTGCAGGAACAACTCGGGCAGGATCTCCGCACTTCCCGCCGCAAGAGGGTCGGGAAATAAAGACATTTCGCGTGTACAACCGATCTCGGGCAAGTTTTTTCAGCCTGGAAGCAGCGCGATTCGACACCACTGCTGAGCCCTTGAAGAGGCTCTTCGATTACCTTGTGAACGATTCCAACCGGGGTCTCTGGTTGGAACCTTACAGAGGAATCCCGGCGATGCCTGGGGCAAAGACATTTCATCTGGTCTATCTCGACGGTGGTTGCAGAGTCACCGAGAGATTGGATAAGTACCCCAATCCCCAGGTTGCAGTTTCACAATGTAAGCCTGGCAGCGCATTGCTTCTTCCCGCACACAGCGCCTTTGCTTCTCAGATCAGCATTGGAGACCAACTCGTAATTTGTGACGCCGCGGAACTCGAAGACATGCTCGCTGCTCTAACCGACGCAACAGATGGAAATTCAAGCACACAAACAGAGGTCATTAAGGGTGTTCCTCCATCGAATTTGAGTTTGCGAATGCAGAAGCTAGCCTCGACTGCAACAGTCACGAGTAAGCTCTCCTTCGTTGAACGAATGATGCGTTGGCTTGCTTCCGAAACATCGATCATTCAGCGATTGAATAGACATCCACTGCCTGGATTAATTGCCTACCACTGGAGCGGTGGGACACCACAACCGTGCGCTCTGGGGGACATAAGTGGAACCGGTTTCTATCTCCTGACTGACGAACGGCCATACCCAGGGACGTTGATCAAGATCACGTTGCAAAGAACCACTGCCACTAATGAAAGGCTTCAGGATTCCATTGCCGTTTATACCAAGGTCGTTCGCTGGGGACCGGACGGCGTCGGTTTTGCATTCGTGGCTCTAAATGCCAAAGACGCGAAGAAGACGGATCATCGGCCGGGCGACTTGGCAGACCAGGAGACTCTGAACATGTTCTTGAAACGTGCTTTGTTGCACGAAGAAAAAGAACCCTCATCCGCACCGACACGCTAACGCGGATTGGCAGTAGAGTTGCTCAATTGCTCATCGTCTACACTAGATGCCGGCAGCGCAGTATGTCACGCTGGGCAACCGGCGTACTTGCGCCACTGGGCCAGCGGATATGAGGACGCCTCAGGCGTCTTTATTGCTCAATTCATAGCCTGTAGCTCACCGTCGAGCAGGGACTGCGTCTACCACGCATTACTGCCACAAAAGCGGAATAGACCCTGGGCTTCAAAATGCTATAGTATTCAACGAACAAAATGAAATCAGAGGACCATGCTGGCACCGAAGTGCTGAGGCAGGAAACGCTCGAAGTGTACCGAGAGCTTTCTGGCGCACTTAACTCCTATGCGCGTCGCCTAACATCGGACGTGGGATTGGCTCAGGATGCGGTTCAGGAGACATTCCTGCGCTTTTTCCTTGCACGTATGCAAGGCGAAACCATCCGACACCCTTCGGCATGGTTGCATAGGGTTGCGCACAATTACATCTGTGAGACTGTGCGGTCCTCGGCGGTGCAAGCCTGCGTCTCTCTAGATGGAGAAGCGCTCGGAAAAGCCCAAGTTGCGCCAGAAACCGGGAGTGTTGAGTGGGAACAAGCCTTCAGAAACCTCCTGGCGCCGCGTGAGTTCGAGTGTCTTCGATTGCGAACCGAGGGTTTAGACTATATTGAAATTGCAGCTGCAATGTCGATTCGGCCCGGAACCGTCGGTGCTCTCCTGCATCGGGTTAGCCAGAAGATGCGTCTGACGCTTAGACGAAAAGGGAGACAGTGATGAAGCGGAGGAGAGCGTTATCGGAAATCGACGAGAACGTCTCGCCATCGCTCAACTTTCAGGCGCAGTCGAGCGAAGAACAGGCAATTGTTGAGCTCTCTCAAAGGATGCTGTCTTGGAGCCTTCTCTGGTCCGGGCCATCCGCCGGCTGTCCACCGACCGATGAACATTACCTGGTTCGAGAGCGGCTTCTCACCTGGTTGGAGCGTTGCATCGGTCGCCACGCTCGCGCCGTTTTGACGAGCCGCGTTGAGGATGTTTCCCTTGCGACATCCACACCTTTGCTGACCGCCTTTCTGGGGCGTCGAGCAATGCTTGAGCTCTCAAGGAATGTGCTGAATGGCCTATAGGCGTGCCTGATGCCGCGTTTCGTTGCATGGATCTGGAGAGTGTGCGCGATTCACTATGTCATTGGAATGGCTGTCTATCTCCATTTTCTGGTCACCGGCAGCTATCGCTATCTCAATTGGTATTTTTTGGTTCTTGGCACGATGTTCTTTCTGCTGGCGACAGCTGCAGAATTCTATCTTGCATTTGAATGCCGGGCCGGCTTTGAAGCCGATGAGCCGATGCGAATGGCGTGGACCTTTATTGCCTTGGCCTCGATGGCCCGTTTTGTGGGCGCGGCTCTGATTTCGCTGGACCATTGGCGCTTCGCTTTAATCCCTGAAAGCACATCTTCGGTCCTGACGGTGATTTTACCGAGGAGTCTTGCACATGTTGGCGAGGTGGTGGGCGGGCCACTCGCCATGTTCTTTTTGGTGGTCGCTTTGAGCCGAGTTTTGACAATCCAAGAGAGATTCGGCGTACTGCGCGGGTTGTCGCGCACGGACCTGTTGCTTATCAGTCTGATCGTTGCCTTTACCCTTGGCGAAATTGCAAACATTGTGCGATATCTCGGCCCCTCTTATCAACCTCCGACTCTCACCAAAGCTATTCTCTGGCTGAGTGATCCGCTGTTGGCTCTCTTGCTGATTCAGGCAGTTCTGATTCGCCGGTCTGTGGTTCGTGTAGGCCTGGGCCTGATTTCACAGTGCTGGGGGATGTACGTTATCGCGATCGTCACAACGCTGGTTGGCGATGCTTCAATCTGGGCGATAGGTCAGGGCATGCTTTCTGAGCGGTTGATTGCACTGACCTGGTACATCTGGTTTTTTGCTGCCGCGGCATTCGCGAGCGCGCCAGCTTATCAGTTGGCAGCAATGACGCTGCCACTTCGCAAGGGCCTAATGCGCAAATGTTGATGAGGCACCCCCAAAGAAATCTTTGGGGATGCTGTAAAGAAATGACGATCCTGTTTCGTCGTAGGAAGGGAGTTGTATCTTTTGAGCAAGCATGAGAAGTCGCGTCTTCGAACAGGCATTTGCTCCATCAGCAATCCGCGACCGGTTACAGCGATACACAGCTCCTGTTCGCTGCGCCGCTTTGGGTCGTCTCAATCTTCCGTTACCGCTTCTATGCTGCTTCGCAGTCGTCTGGGCCGATTCGTCTGCCTTTTAATGGTGTGGTCCGCTGTATCTGGCTGGAGCCAGGCCACCTCCGGCTCAATTGTGGTCAATGTGAGGGATCCAAACGGAGCCCTGGTTCCACATGCCGGCATCGAAGTGACATCCCAGGAAACGGGTCTCGTCAAAAGTATCGAGACCGATTCGACAGGGAGCGGCCAGGTAAACAACCTGCCGCCGGGCCAATATACCGTCGGCGTCCGCCGGACAGGTTTCAGTCCTTTCAGCACCCGGCCGCTCGAATTGCAAATTGACGAAAGACTTCGCGTCGATATCTCTCTCAAGGTGGGGCCAACGACCGAAACGGTGATTGCCAGCGACGTGATGCCGCTGATGCAGATGCAAAGCGCAGCCACAGGCCAGGTGGTTAACGCCTCCGATATCGCCAATATGCCGTTGCTCGGTCGCGACTTTACCGACCTGACACTTTTGGTCCCCGGCGTAGTGCACGGGGAGGGCGGCAATGCTCTTAACCTCTCTGTCAACGGTCAGCGCGAATTTGGCAACTCGATCCAGTTGAATGGAGTGGAAGTAACCGGAAACCGGAACAACGATACAAACCTTCGGCCCAGCGTAGATGCGATGAGGGAGTTCAAGGTCGTCACCTCAGATTACGCTCCTGAGTTCGGACGCGCCTCTGGGGCGGCGATTCTTCTCGCGACCAAAGCGGGCGGCAACCAGTTTCACGGAACGGCCTACGAATTTTTCCGGCCGACCAATACAGCGGCGAGTAGCTATGTCTTCAGCGCATCCGACGTGAATCATGCCTCCCAACTTAAGCAGCATAATTTCGGGGCCACCATCGGGGGCCGGCTGCGCAAGAACCGGGACTTCTTCTTTTTCAGCTACGAGGGCGTCCAGCTGAGGAATGCGGAGATTTACGAAACGACCGTACCCACGTTGGACCAAGTGAGTTTCCTGGCTGACGGCAGTGCTGATCTATCGCGACTAACCGATCCATATACTGGAAATCAGATTCCAATCTTTGACCCTTATTTCTACCAGGCCAACTACTACGCTCAACAATATCCGGCCAATATCATTCCGGCCAGAGCAATCAGTCCTGGCGGCAAGACCATTCTCACCCAGATGTTCCCTCACCCGAACAACTCGAACAGGTTCTTTAACAACTACACGGCCACACAGCGGATACGGAGCCACGGCAACACCGGCAACGTGCGCTTTGACGAAGACCTGTCATCGAGGGATCGAATTTCACTCACGTACGACATCGCGCAGTATGAAAACAGTACGGGCGATCCGTATGCTGGATCGGGCACCTTGCCCAACACAGGGGGAGCCGATTCGGGCGACCACTACTGGTTCGAAAACCAGGCGATGGGTCTTTCCTGGGCGCGTGTGCTTAGTGCGAATTTGCTGAATGAACTGCGCGCTGCTTATCTGGTTACCCCATTGGTGGAACACAGTCTCGTCGACGGCACCAAGCTTGCGGACCAACTCGGTATCGCCAACGCCAACCTCCCCGGCTTTCCAGACACCTGGGGTTTCCCGCAGATTCAATTCGAGACGGGCGCCATCACTGGAGGGTCCACGTGGAAGCCGCTATATTTCAGGGACGAGAACCTCCAAGTGGCCGAGTCGCTTGTCTGGACTCACAATCGCCATTCGATGAAAGTCGGCTACGAGTATCGTCATCTGAATTCCCACCCGAACTTTTCCCTCTTTCCCACGCCCTACGAGTACATCGGTGGTGCGTATGCCGCCATGACCAGTGATCCGACCTACTCGTTCTATCAAAGCAATGCCTATTATGGTAATGGCGGCAGCGAAATTGCCGATTTGCTACTTGGTCTTCCCTACGTTGTAATGCAGGGACTGCAACTGACCAATCCTCATACGACCAGCAACGAGCAAACCTTGTATCTGCAGGATTCATGGCAGATGACCAGTCGCCTCAACTTCAACTACGGCATCCGCTACGAATACCGTCAACCTTACGTCGAGGCCAGCAACAACGCCTCAAACTTTGATCGCAGTTCCCTCAATATTCTGATTGCGAACCGTGGCTCGAATAGTCGTTCACTGGTTGATTCCAACAAGGCCAATATAATGCCTCGCCTTGGCGCCGCTTACATGGTCGACAGCGAGACGACAGTGCGCGCTGGGTTCGGCATGTTCTATACAGCCGAGAACGATGCGAGGGAAGATATTCTCACCAAGAACTACCCGTTCTTTACGCAGAATGAATATGTGAACTCGCCCTACTACTTTGCTTACTACCTGGATACGGGAATCGCGCGCTCAACCACCGTGAACCTCCCAAGTGGTGTATCCAGCATCGATATGACCACGGTCGCGGGAGCGGTGAACGAGACAGTCTACTCCGAGCCTAGGAACTTCCCTGACGGCTACTCCGAAATGTACAACCTGACCATTCAGAGAATGCTCCCTGCGAACATTTCCCTTGAGGTCGGTTATGTGGGAGCTCAATCGCACAAGCTGTCGTACGCCGTGGGCAACTACAACGTAGGCAATCATCTTTCAAGCGAGATTGGTAAAGTACAAACGCTGCTTCCCGTCGGCCAAAGCAACTACAGCGCCCTTCAGGCCAAGGTGGATCGGCGCTACGCCAATGGCTGGAGTGTGCTGGCGGCATATACCTATGCACACAGCCTTGATAACGGCCCGGCTCCATTCGATTTGACGAGTAGTTCGGCTCCTCAGAGCCCCTTTGATCTGGATTCGGAGTACGCTACCTCGACCGACGATCTTAAGCACAACATGACGGTGAGCACCCAGATCGAACTGCCATTCGGACGCGGCAAACGCTATCTCCACTCCTCAGGATCGTTGATCGATGCCCTGGTCGGGGGATGGCAACTGAACTCTATCGCTTCATTTCACACGGGCACGCCGATTAACATCGTCTCGAATGCCGGATACGCCGACTATCCAGGGCTGCGGCCCAACCTGGTGCCCGGCCAAGACCCCACGCTGCCGCGCCAGAAGCGAACAATCACAGAATGGTTCAACACTGCAGCATTCACCAACACGCCGGGGCAGAGCAACAGCACACCGATTCCTGGCGATGCGGGCCGAAATCTAGTTCGCGGTCCCGGCTACGCCAACTTCGACTTCTCGCTGTTCAAGAATTTCTCCCTTCCGGAGACGATTACGCTGCAGTTCCGTGCCGAAAGCTTCAACTTGCTCAACACCCCGCACTTCGGCAATCCAGATGGCAGCCGCAACTCTGGCTCTTTTGGTTCCATTGCCTCCGCCAGCGGTCCCCGCATTATGCAGTTCGCAATAAAGCTCATCTACTGATAACGCAAACGTGTGGCGTGCGTATCTAAAGCGTTGCCCAAGGCTAATGTGCTGCGCCATCGGGACAAACACTTTAGTTACCTCTTTATTGGACCTGTGTTCCTTTGCCCTCTGTAAAGAAACAGCGGACTTATTCCCTCTTATATAAAACTGCCTGAACCGGAATAGCAGAAAACATATCGGTTTTGCGCGAGATCAAACCTCGAAGGCCTCCCTGACGCATGGGCCCTTCCGGAAAGAGCTTTTGGTGTGCTGTCGCATTCCGGAATCTTTACACGGCTGGATCAAGCAGCGAATGGAAAGAATCGGAACGCCAGAGCAGAATTCTCTGAAGTCAAGGAGCAGGTTCAAATATGAATCATGGATTCGCATTGCGAAGGATCTTGCCTGCGGGACCCTTCGCAACTCGCCGGCTTAAGGAGTTGTTGAATTCCCAGAGCGAAGGCGGCGCGCTTGTAGAAACGGCGCTGGTTGTACCGTTGATCCTGGTTCTCATCACCGGCATGGCGTCGTTCGGGATAGCGCTGAACAACTACCTGGTTTTGACCCATGCCGCTGATATAGGCGCACGCTACGTGGCCATCAATCAAGGAAACTTCACCAACGGTGCGACGACGAATCCCTGCGCAATGGCCGCTGCTCAGATCCAGGCTGCCGCCGTAGCCATACCTGCTTCCAAAATCTCATATGTAATCACTCTTACGCCGACGTCGGGGGGTACTGCGAATACCTACACATCCAACAACGGAGCGTCAGGCTTTGGATCAGGTTCATCCTGCGCCACCGGCGGAAGCGGAAATATGGGTACCGGCGGGGGGACCGTCACAGTGTCGGTTAGCTACTCGGTTTCACCGTTCGTCGTGTTTTGGAGCAGTCGCGCTCTCAACCTGACGGCTACAACTACCGAGATCATTCAGTGACGTTCGCCGGAGATCGGCGAACCTGAGGAGCGTCTTCGATGAACTCATATCCGAAATTGATTCGCATCGTAAAGTGCCAGGAAGGACAGATTCTTCCCTGGTTCGCAATGATGTTGATCGTGTTTACGGGATTCACGGCGCTTGTGGTAGACATCGGACGTGGCGTTATCGCATATCACATGCTGCAGTCTTCCTGTGACGCTGCAGCCATGGCTGGGGTTCAGCTCATGTCAGACACCACCCAGTCATCTTCGGCAATCATAAGCCAGGCGACTCTATACAGTTCGGTACCTGGAAAGCTCAATGCGAATTCCTCTTTCCTTCCGAATGCCTCAATGTTGAGCGGGTATCCGAAGGTCTATTGCTCGCTCACAGGATCAAACGCTGGTGTGCCATGCGCTGCGGCGGGAGGCATAGCAAATGCGATCACTGTTGCTCAGACGACAACCATCCCCACGATCTTTGGAGGCATTCTCGGCATTCGTCGTCTCACCCTATCGGCCGCTTCCAGCGCGCTCATGGCAGGCGCGGCAGCGCAGAAGTACAACATCGCGATCGTTCTCGATACTACACAGTCGATGACCCAGTCTGATCCTGGCGGTTGCTCGGGCAGCGGGAAATCTACTCCGACAAAGATCCAATGCGCTTTGTTGGGCGTCCAAACATTGCTCAACGGCCTTCAGCCGTGCACGGTTACCAGCACGGGCACAAGCTGTTCATCGTTTGACGGGGTAAGCATCTTCACCTATCCGGCAGTCCCGGCAAACAAGGCCAGCCAGGATACGACGTGCAATGGCAGTGCTCCGACCCCGGTGCCATACACAGCGCCAACCGCCGGTGGCACCTGGAGCAATCCTGTTTGGACTAGCTCAACACCGACCTACCAGATCACCAGCGGCGGTACCAATGGTTACATGAGCGACTGGAGTTCAAATAACAAGACGGTTGGTTCAAACGGTTCATACAATTCCAAGTCCGGTCTGGCGATCGCCGCAGGTGGGGCGACCGGCTGTTCAGGCATGCAGGCCAAAGGCGGCGAGGGGACATATCTCGCCGGTGCCATCTATGCTGCAGGAGAGTCGCTGGCCGCCCAGGCATTGGCTATTCCGAATTCAAAGAACGCCATGATCATCCTGAGCGACGGTGACGCTACCGCCAAGTCCTCCCAATTCGACGCATCTGTGAAGCTCTCAAAAACCGGCGTCTATCCAGATGCGAATGATGAGTGTCACCAGTCGATCACTGCGGCAAATTGGGTCTCCAACAACGTGCCGGATACAACGGTGTTCACAGTCGCCTACAACGCGGGAACGAACGGCACCTGCTCGACCGATACACCGGCTATTACTGCATGCTCTGAGCTGCAGCAAATGGCCACCGTTCCGTCTGATTTTTATGCCGACACCTCCTCAAGCTGCCCGGGAGCAAAACTAAGTCTTCCGGCCATCTTCGGATCAATTCAGAGCCGGCTGACAAACGCGCGACTGTTGCCCGTTGGCTCATAGGAAACGGTTCCACAAGTGCATCAGACCTTTCACCTCGGGATCATGTCGCTGGTCAGACGCTGCAGCTGCGCTCTGATCGGCCACAGAGTTCGGATACGCTGCTGCCGACAAAATCGACAGCAAAGTTGCGAGTTAGCCGCGATGTTCAGAGGGACAAAGCGGCTAAGTCTGCAGGTTGTGGTGGAACCCTGGGGTTACATCACAGCCTGCAGCAAGGTCTCACTGACGACACCGACCGCTTGCCAAATGCCGCCGGTCCCTGCATCCTGCAACGCAAGAAAACTTACCTTTGTTCGTCAATCCATATGCAATTGCTGATAGTAAGTGAACCCGGAATTGTTCGCAACGCGTCACACTGCTTCGTGCATCATCTGAAATGTTCAGCCCTTGAATCAAACGAACATCAATTTCGTATGTCTGTCAGAAGCGCTTCGATCTCAGCCTTCTGCTCTACAGTTAGCGGCAGCAGAGGCTGGCGGGGATATCCACCGAAATATCCATTGAAGTCGCACGCATACTTCACTCCCGCGATTCCCAGTTCCGCGGTGATTCGCTGGTTCGGCTTTGCGACACGTTGCTGCAGTTCCGCCGCCAGCTTCGCATCGCGATCTTTCCAGGCAAAGTAAACCTCGTAGCAAGCCTCTGGTGCGCAGGCCCCGAATCCGAGAATGGCTCCAGAGGCTCCTGCCTCGAGCGACGGCAGAATAATCGATGCCGATCCTGTAAGCACCTGGAACCCAACTTCTTTGGTTCGCGTTTTCAACGGAGCCAATGGAGGAGCGGTCGCGATTGCGGGTCCTCCCGCCAGGTCGCCGGCCGAAACAAATGTAGCCGCCTGAACCGGAACAGTCTTCATCATCCTTGCGGTCACTGCCTCAAACACCGGCGTCACAGTCACGGTGCGTTTGGCCACTCCACCCGTAGCTTCTACAATCCCCTTGATTCGTTCCAAGCTTCCGCTCGAATCCTTGATGGCGATGATGTTCGGATGATGCGCAAGTTCGGCCACCATCTCCACAGGAATCTGGTACGGCACGCATCTTGGAATGTTGTAGAGGACCACAGGAAGCGGCGAGCGGTCGGCAACCGCCCGGAAATAGTTTGCCACCACCGATGGCGTCATCTGCGTGGAGTAGTAGGTCGGCGTCCGCACCAGCACCGCATCGTATTGAAACCTTGCTGCGGCCTCTGCCAGTTCAATCACCGCTCGAAGACTTTCGCGATTCGCCCCTGCGATCAGCACCTTTTCCGCAGCGGCGGCTTCTGCCGCGGTCCGCAGTACATCCCTGGTTTCCTCGTCGTTCAGCGCTGGCGCCTCGCCCGTCGAGCCAAGCACCACCATACCTGCCAATTGGCTGCGCGAATAACGCGCTACATTGGCCTCGAGCTTGCGGTAATAAACTCCCTCATCAGGGTAGAAAGGCGTGGTAACGGCGGCAAAAACACCTTCGATCAGCATATGAATTTATTGTAGAGGCGCAAAATCGACCAAGGCCAGTTCCCTTCCCGGTCCCGGCACGCCTGCCGCTCCCTTCGACCAACCGCCTAAACTCCCTGGGCTTGTGCCGCGGATGCATGAAGGTTCTGCAGCGCATACACCGTGATATCCCGCTGTTGCATCGCCGCGATGCCTTCTACCGCTGCCTGCGCTGCAGCAATCGTCGTGATCGTCGGAATGCGTGCCAGCACCGCGGCCCGGCGAATAGCCTTCTCGTCGAAGAAAGTGTCCTGGCCCCGCGGTGTATTGATGATCAGCTGAATGCGATCGCCCTTAATAAGGTCGACGACATTGGGTCGCCCTTCCTTCACCTTGAACACCCGCTCCACTGTTAGCCCGGCGCGCTCCAATACATTCGCCGTACCCTCGGTAGCAACCATCTGAAATCCGAGATGCGCAAACCGGCGTGCGAGCTCAACTGCGGCCGCCTTGTCATTGTCATTCACGGTAAAAAAGACGGTACCCTGTGCGGGCAATACCTGTCCCGCCGAGAGCTGCGCCTTGGCAAACGCTTCTCCAAAGGTCGCCGCCACACCCATCACCTCGCCGGTCGATTTCATCTCCGGCCCAAGCACAGTATCGACGCCGGCGAACTTCGACCACGGAAACACCGGCGACTTCACGTAATAATGCGAGCCGGTTTCCAAATCCTTACCTGATGCCAGTTGCTCCGGTAGCAATTCACGCAGCGTGCGCCCCGTCATCAACCGCGCGCCAATCTTCGCCAGCGGGATGCCCGTCGCCTTTGAAACATACGGCACCGTACGCGAAGCCCGCGGATTTACTTCAATCACGTAGACGTGGTCGTTTCCTTCCGCATCGCGCTGGATCGCGAATTGCAGGTTCACCAATCCGATCACCTTCAGCGCCAGCGCCAGCTTGCGCGTATGCTGGCGGATGGTTTCCAGTGTCTCTTCGCGGATGCTCACCGCCGGCAACACGCACGACGAGTCGCCGGAGTGAATACCGGCTTCTTCAATGTGTTGCATGATGCCCGCAATCACGACATCCTTCGAATCGCAAAGTGCATCGACATCCACCTCGACTGCATTCTCCAGGAAGTGATCCACCAGCACCGGTCGCTCCTGGGAATATTCAACCGCCTGCTTCATGTATTCCGCTACGGCTTTCGCATCGTAGGCAATCACCATCGCGCGTCCGCCCAGCACATAGCTTGGCCGCACCAGCACCGGATAGCCGATCCGTTCAGCCACCGCCAGCGCTTCATCCACACTTGTTGCCGTCCCGCCCGCCGGCTGCGGAATCGCCAGGTCCTCGAGCAGTTTCCCGAATTGCTTCCGGTCTTCAGCCAGATCAATCGACGCGGGTGACGTGCCAATGATCGGCACACCCGCCGCAAGCAGGCGCTGCGCCAGATTCAGCGGAGTCTGCCCGCCATATTGCACAATCATGCCGATCTTCGCGCCCGATTGCGCCTCATGGTTGTAAACCGCGAGCACGTCTTCCAGCACCAGCGGCTCAAAGTAGAGCCGATCGCTGGTGTCATAATCCGTCGAGACCGTCTCAGGATTGCAGTTCACCATGATGGTCTCGTATCCATCGTCCTTCAGTGCAAACGCCGCGTGGCAGCAGCAGTAATCGAACTCAATGCCCTGCCCGATACGGTTCGGTCCAGAGCCTAGGATGATGATCTTCGGCTTGTCCGTCGGCGGCGCCTCGTCTTCTTCGTCGTAAGTCGAATAGAGATACGGCGTCATCGATTCGAATTCAGCCGCGCACGTATCCACCAGCTTGAAGACGGGGCGAATGCCCATCCCTTCGCGCAGTTCCCTCACCTGCTTCACGCCGTCGTGGCCTTCCAGCTTCCACTCCGTCGCGATGCGCTCGTCGCTCAGGCCGTAGCGTTTCAGCTTGCAGCAACTGCTCTGCAGTGATTTGCCTCGGGCGCAATCTCCTGCAGCGAACCTTGCGCCAGCGTGATTTCGCGAATCTGATGCAGGAACCACGGGTCCATCCCCGTGAGTCGCGCAACTTCGCGCACACTCATGCCGCGTTCAAAGGCGAATCGAATGTATCCCAGCCGCTCCGGCCGCGGCGTCACCAGCATCTGCGTCAGGCGGCGCGGTTCCAGAATTTCGGTGCCGGTCTTCTTTCCGGTCTCCAGTGCGCGCCACGCCTTCATCAACGCTTCCTTGAAGGTGCGGCCCATCGCCATCACTTCGCCGACCGACTTCATCTGCGGGCCGAGCGTATCGTCCGCCCCAGGAAACTTTTCAAACTGCCACTTCGGAATCTTCACGACGACATAATCGATGGTCGGCTCGAAGCACGCCGGCGTCTTGCGCGTGATGTCGTTGGGAATTTCGTCGAGCGTGTAACCAACCGCAAGCTTCGCCGCAATCTTCGCAATCGGAAATCCGGTAGCCTTCGAAGCCAGCGCCGACGAACGCGAGACGCGCGGATTCATCTCGATCACCGTCATGCGCCCGTTGGCCGGATTCACGGCAAACTGCACGTTCGATCCGCCCGTTTCAACGCCAATTTCGCGCATCACCGCAATGGCCGCATCGCGCATCTTCTGATACTCGCGATCGGTGAGCGTTTGCGCCGGCGCCACGGTGATGGAGTCGCCCGTATGCACGCCCATCGGATCGAAATTTTCAATCGAGCAGATGATGATGACGTTGTCCGCGAGGTCGCGCATCACCTCGAGCTCGTATTCCTTCCAGCCGAGCACGCTCTCTTCAATCAGGCATTCGTGCACCGGAGAAAGATCGAGCCCGCGCGCCAGAATCTCCATCAGTTCTTCGCGGTTGTAGCCAATGCCGCCGCCTGATCCGCCCAGCGTGAAGCTCGGACGAATCAGAACCGGAAATCCGATCTTGCTCGCGAAATCCAGCCCGTCGCGAAGATTGTTCACCAGCGCCGATTTCGAAACATCGAGACCGATGCGTAGCATGGCATCTTTAAACAGCAGTCGGTCTTCGGCCTTCTTGATGGCCTCGAGCTTGGCGCCGATCAGCTCCACGTTGTAGCGATCGAGAATGCCCGCGTCGGCAAGATCGACTGCAAGATTCAGCGCCGTCTGTCCGCCCACCGTCGGCAGCAGCGCAAATTTGCCGGAGCCTTCGCCCAGCATCGCCGACTCAATGCGGATGATCTCTTCGACATACTCGCGCGTCAGCGGCTCGATATAGGTGCGATCGGCCAGTTCGGGATCGGTCATGATGGTTGCCGGGTTCGAATTCACCAGCACCACTTCATAGCCCTCCTGCTTGAGGGCCTTGCAGGCCTGCGTGCCGGAGTAGTCAAACTCCGCCGACTGCCCAATCACAATCGGCCCCGAGCCGATCACCAGAATCTTCTGAATGTCATTTCTGCGTGGCATTGTTCTCTGTTGCTTCCTTGAATTGGCTCTTCGATAATTCCCGATTCAACGCTTCTTGTTTTTCCGAATCTCTCGATCAAATTCTTTTTTGCTCGTCAATACCGCCGAGCACGCATCCGCGCAGGCGCCGGGTCCCAGAATCGACGTACAGCTTCTTCCGCTCCAGAGCCGTAACAATCTCATCCGTCACCACGACGTCCCGGACGGCCGGCGCATACTCCGATCGCGCGACGTGAAACGTGTACTGACCCTTGATAGGATCCAATCGAAACTCACCCGACTTATCCGTTTTTGTCTGATACACAACTTTGTCGTTTGCATTGAGGGTGACCTCCACATCCACCGCCGGAAGTCCAACTGGATTCACTACGATGCCCACGACATGGCTCAGACGCTCCGGCCCTGGAACATCGACCTGCGCATTTAAGGCAGAGCCACCGGCAACGCACAACCAGATCCAGAACGCTCCATTCAAAAAACAGCGGAGCCAAAAGCCCCGCTGTCCTGGAATGGCGAATTTTCTGCTCGCGGCAAACGTCATCCCTTCCACTCCTCCATCATCTTCCGGAAGTCGCGGAACAGATAGTGCGAATCGTGCGGTCCCGGAGCTGCTTCCGGGTGATACTGCACGCTGAACAGCGGCAGCGTCTTGTGCCGCAACCCTTCCAGCGTCTGGTCATTCAAATCCACGTGCGTCAACTCGACATCATTGCGCGTTGATCGAATCCGGATCCACAGCAAAGTTGTGGTTGTGCGCCGTGATCTCCACCTTGCCGGTCGCATTGTTGCGCACCGGATGATTTCCGCCGTGATGCCCGAACTTCAGCTTGTAGGTTTTCCCGCCCAGCGCCAGTCCGCACAACTGATGTCCAAGGCAAATCCCGAACACCGGCACGCGCCCCATCATGTCGCGGATGGCCTGCACCGCGTAGTCAACCGGCTCCGGATCGCCGGGTCCGTTCGACAGAAACACGCCATCGGGCTTCAGCCCCATCACGTCGTCTGCTGTCGTCTCGCGCCGGAACCACCGTCACTTTGCAGCCTTCCCGCGCAAGCATGCGCAGGATGTTCTGCTTGATACCGAAGTCATATGCGACGACGTGCAGCAACTGGCTTGTCCACCGCGGTCGGCAACAGCGGATCGTCTCCCTGGTATCGCGGGTCCGACGCGTCGAAGCTGTACGACAGCTTTCGTCGAAACTACCTTCGCCAGGTCGGTCCCATCCATCTTGCGAATGCTTCTGGCTTTTTTCACCAGCGCGTCGGCATCGGAGGTCTCGGTCGAAATCACCCCGCGCATCACGCCATGTGTGCGCAGATGCCGCACCAGCGCACGCGTGTCGATCTCCGCCAGCACCGGAACGGAATACCGCTCCATGTACTCGTCGGTGACCTGTTCCGAGCGCCAGTTCGAACTGATAGCAGAGAACTCGCGCACGATCAGGCCCTCGATATAGGGCTTGGCGGCTTCGTTGTCTGCCTGGTTCGTGCCGTAATTACCGATTTGGGGATTGGTAAGAACGACGATTTGACCAGCATAGGAGGGATCGGTGGCGATTTCCTGATAGCCGGTTAGGGAAGTATTGAAAACTACTTCGCCCTGGCATTCGCCGGGGTGCCCGTAGCCCTCGCCGCGGAAGATGCGCCCGTCTTCGAGCGCAAGAATGCCTGCATCGCCTCTCCGAGGAGTGGATTCAATAGATTTTAGCAGGTTTCGCGGTGCAATGTTTGGAGTGGAAGATGAACTTCTATTTAACTTCTCCGACATCTTTCGCAGGCCAGTAGACAAACACCGCTTTCCCGTAAATCAGATCGCGTTCAACCACCCCGAATTCCCGGCTGTCCGATGAGATCGAGCGGTGATCGCCCATCACGAAATAGCTGTCGTCCGGAATGACCGTCTGCGCATAAGAGCGCGTATCGCGGTACATCTCGGGAACATAATTCTCCGGCAGTGCCTTGCCGTTCACCCATACCTGTCCGTGATCGATGCGCAAGGTATCTCCCGGCCCCGCAATCACCCGCTTGATATAGCTCTTCTCCGGATCGCGCGGGTAGTGGAACACCACAACATCGCCACGATCGATTGAAGTGATGTGATAGACGAACTTATTGATGAAAAGACGATCGTGATCCTCCAGCCGGGGAAGCATGCTGGTGCCTTCGACGCGTACTGGCTGGTAAAGAAACAGGATGATCAGAACCGAAATGCCGGCCGAGATCACGAGGTCCCGCATCCAGAGGCCCAGACCGGACCTGGCGATTGGCTGCGCAGGAGCGGCGGTTTGCGCCGGCATTGGCGCTTCGATGGGGGTTGAAATTTCGGTGACAACGGGATCTGGAGGAAAAGTCGACATTTCTATCTCGAATTATTAATCGCAATGAAGTTTAACTGCAACCCAAACCACCCGGCGGGCACAAAAGTTCTGGATGTCCCGGTTTTGGCAACGGCTTTGGCTGACCTGCTGCCGGCACCATCGCCGGCGACGCCCCGGGGACCGTTCCTTCCGCGAGGTTCTCGTCTTCCAGAATCAATGGCCTCTGCAGCACCATCTCTACTTGCGTCCCGGCCTCAATGCTCACATCGGCGCCGCGTGTGAAGAGCGTTACAAGGCCAACGGTAGCAAGTCCTGCGCCGAGTCCCGCCAACCCACCGCCCAAAGAATGTCCCGATGATATCCCGGCGATCGAACCAACCCCCGCCCCGGTGGGTAGCGCAATTGCGGCGGTCTTTCCGGCGTTGCGGCCCTTGTCCTTATCCTGCTCGATGGTTCCTTCGCCGTTCTTCACATCCTGTTTGCTGGCGCCGGGCAAGCCGCTCACCACGCCAGGAATCTCAACGACGCTCCCGTTCGGAAAAATGATGGAAGTAAAGTGCATGTCGAGCTGAGATTTTCCGGTCACGCGGCCCGCACGAACTACCCGGTCAACCACTCCCTGCACGAATACTCCCGTGGGGATCATCACGTGGTTCCCAACTACGACCGGAAACGCCGACGAGAGATAAACACCGTCCCCGACCCTTGCGCTTTTGGTATTGACTGAGCTGCGCAGTTGCAACAGAACCTTGGTTCCGGCCGGCACTGTGTATGTCCTCTTCTGAATTGCCGGCACACTCGCATTGGCGGAATTCGCAGCCGCGGGGTCTGCAGTTGCCGCGGCTGCCGCCGGAGCCGGTGCTGGCTGGGACGCGGCAGGTGGTGTAGCCTCCGCTGCCGCCGTCGACTGTGCCGCCGCCGATCCAGCTGAACCAAATTGCAATGCTGCAGCCAATAGAAGCGTCAACGACGATGTCTTGCTTCCCAGACGCATTTATTCCTCTCCGATGCTTCTAAGGAGATAGACGGGCGGTTTGGTTGCAAAGATAGCTATCCAATCTTTTTTCCGCAGGCCTGATTTCAGAGTACGCTAATTTCGTAACCTTGGGAGAGATGAACCATGGATGCAAATCGGGCCGAAACCCGCTCGAGTGTTGCTGATATGCCAGATCAAACCGACCGTTTCGCATCTGTTTACCAGGTACTCGGGGACGCCATAGCCAGCCGCGCCTTTCCCGGGTTGTGCGTTCGGAGTCCTTGCCGGAGGCGAAGTCGTCCTCGAGGATGCCCTGGGCCGCTTCACCTACGATGGCGACTCCTCGCAGGTCAAGCCGCATACCGTCTTTGATGTCGCCAGCATCACCAAGGTCGTATCCACCACCTCCATCGCCATGCTGCTCTACCAGCGCGGCATACTCGATCTGGATACGCCGCTCGGCGAACTTCTGCCCGGCTTTGTCGTCGGACGCGAGAGCGCTCGCCTCGCGCGGCAAGTCACCCTTCGTCATCTCCTGGCGCACAACTCCGGCCTGCCCGCCTACGTCGAATTCTTCCGCACCGTTGCCACTCCCGCCGAGCTATATCGCCTATGCCTTGAACTGCCAGTCGAGGCCAACCCCGGGGAACGCAGTGAATACTCCGACCCCGGCTTCATCCTGCTTGGCAAGGCGCTTGAGGTCCTCACCCGCGACGAGCTGGCCCCATGGGTGCAGATCGCAGGTATTTGAGCCCCTCGGCCTGACAGCAACGCGGTTCAACCCGGCCTCTAAGCTGCGATCCCTGATTCCGCCCACCGAAATCGACGAACAGTTTCGCCACCGCCGTATCCAGGGCGAGGTGCAGGACGAGAACGCGTCGGTTCTTAACGGAGTTGCCGGTCACGCTGGATTGTTCTCGAATGTGCCAGACCTGCTGCGCTTCGCAGGCGAAATCCTCGCCGCATCCGGCAGCCTCCACCCGCAAGGTGCTTCGCCCATCTTCACCCGCGATACCGTCGAGTGTTTCGCTCTTCGCCAGGGACCCGACGGCAGTTCGCGCGCACTCGGCTGGGATACCCCGTCACAGGAGTCCTCTGCTGGCCATCATTTTTCGGCAAACTCTATCGGACATCTGGGGTTTAGCGGCTGTTCGCTCTGGATAGACCTCGATGCTTCCATCGCAGCCGTGCTGCTGACCAACCGCACCTGGCCCGACCGCCAATCCCAGTTAATTAAACAGGTTCGCCCGGCATTCCATGATGCCGTCCGGAAGGCTTTGTCCGGTCAGCAAACCCTGTGATTTGTGCGATGCAATGACATTAAAGTGACATCTATCTCTCCAGAATTCTAGGCCGACTTGCCCGGATTGCAGATACAATAGATTCTGGGGACAGACTTTGATGTTAACCAGTACGACGACGCACGAAGGCGCCGGCGCTCACGGGAAAGAGGAAACCAAGACGGACCCGGCTTCCCTACTCCAGCACCTCACTACTGAAAGCCAGAACGAAGCATCCCAAGGCTTTGACACCAAGTCGGCGCTGGAGATAGCCCGCATTATCAATCACGAAGACGCCAAGATTGCTGGTGCTGTCAAGAAAGCCCTTCCTGAAATTGCAGAGGTAATCGACCACGTCGCCCGCAGCCTGCGCGACGGCGGTCGCCTCATCTATATCGGCGCCGGTTCCAGCGGCCGCATTGCAGCCCTAGATGCCTCCGAGTGCCCCCCCACCTACTCCACCGCTCCCGGGCAGGTGCAGTACATCATGGCTGGCGGCCCCAAAGCCCTCGCCTCCGCCGTTGAAGTCAATGAAGATTCCGAAGAACTGGGCCAGCGAGATATCGCCCGCCGCCGCCCTACCCGCAAAGACGTCGTCGTAGGCCTCTCAGCTTCAGGACGCACACCGTATGTTGTTGCCGCCACGGCCTATGCACGGGCACGCGGTGCTTACACAGCTGCCGTCACCTGTAATCAGGGCACCTCCCTTGCCGAAGTAGCCGACATCGCGATCGTTGCTGAGGTCGGAGCAGAAGTGATCTCAGGCTCAACCAGGATGAAGGCCGCATCCGCGCAGAAGATGATCCTCAACATGATCACCACCGGCGCCATGACACGGCTTGGCTATGTGTACGAAAACCTCATGGTCAACGTCCACATGCAGAACTCAAAACTCGTCGAGCGCGGAATCCGCATCCTGATGAGTGCCTGCAAAATTGACCGCGAAACCGCAGTGCAGACCATCAAGAGTGCCGGCCGAAGCGTGCCCGTGGCGCTGGTCATGCTCAAAGCCAAGGTCGACAAGCCCGAAGCCGTCCGCCGCCTCGCAAAATCCGACGGCAACGTCCGCCTCGCCATCGAAGACAACGTCCTCGAACTCTAACGTTGCACGCCTCCTCGCGATAAATTCCCGCACGAACCAGCGTGGGGCTTCAGCGTCTGCATGAGAACGAGTTCATCGCTGACTTGCTGACTCTCTTGATTGCGAAGCGATCGCTAACGCTACTTTTCTCAAACAAACATCGTTTGCCGGCATCCAAGCGCGATTGGCACGCATTCATTTTGGCCGCTGGGAGCCTCGGTTGCTGCGCCGACAAACGGGCAGTCGAGCTAATTGACCCTAGAACGTCGTTAGCTTGACTCTCAAAAGCACATTCTCATCAGCCTTCAAGTTCAAGCCGTAATCCGTCTGATCGCCATTCCAGATCCGCGCCATTTTCCAGTTCCCTGCCGAGTCGAAGCTGCCTTCTTCCACCTTGAGCCATAGCCGCTTCTTCCCTGGTGCGAACGTCGGCTTGAAGTCCACACGCGCATGATGCCCTGCAACCAGGTACTCGTCCTGCCCCAGTTCGACAACAACTACCCCGCCATCCGGTGGCGTATTCCCCTTCGGCTGCATCCAGTTTCCGAACGACGGCATGCCGAATTTCACGACGAGATCCCACCGGCCGAGCGGAATCTCGTTTGTGTGGAGATCAGCATTCTCACTCACCCCCGTCACCTTTCCTTCAAGGTTCGCCTTCGCAATCAGGCGTGCAATGGGGGCGAGAAGGGCATACTGTTCCGCAACCGGCTTCAACGCACTTGCCTCCATTGCTTCCGGTCCCGTCGGCTCATTGGCGTATCTTGTCAAATCCAACCCGAACGGCGACCACCCGATCGCTCCCTCCCCGATCGCGACAAAGACATACCGCGCGTATGCCGGCGAATTGCCTGTCTCTGGAATCAGCAGCGGATTGTTCCGCCCATAGAATCCAATCACCTTCATGTACTTCGCGTACTCCGCCATATAGATGTCCGGTGCAATCGCATCAATCGACGGTGCCGCAATCTTCCATAGCGCGATGTTGTTATCCGTCGGCGCGCCCGATTCATAACTGGGCGCCTTGCCCGGATTCATCGGATCCCGGAGCGCCGCGTTCACATACAACGGCAATCCATACTCGGCTTTCCCCGCCGCAGCTACCTGCTCGATGAAGGCTGCCGTGTACCACGCTTCGAAAGTCTCATCGGCATTCTCACCGAAGACTTCCTTCCACGTTCCGGGCTGCTTGGCTAGCCCCTTCACCAGCTTTTCCGGAACCGGCCCGGCAAACGCCTTCTGCGCTGCAGGCCCGTAATCGCGCACGCCACCCCACACTCCTGGCTCGTTTTCTACCTGCACCATCAGAACTGTGCGCTGCGCATCTGTCTCTTTCAAATGCCGCATCAACGCACGGAACGCGTTCTTGTCCGCATCGAGAAACGACTGCGAAAACGGCGAAGGGGAATCTACGGTCTCGCCCTTTTCATTCCTCAGGAATGGATATTTCTCCTGATTCAGCTTGATCCACTCCGGGGTGTAGTGCGAACTGCCATTCTTCCATGTGCCAAACCACAGCAGCACCAAATGCACATGATGTTCGCGCGCCTGCTTCAGGAGGAGATCGACAACACTGAAGTCAAACTTGCCCTGCGTCGCTTCCAACTGTTCCCAATAGATTGGCAACTCCACCGTGTTCGCATGCAGCGTTTCGGCTGCGGGCCAAATCTTGTCCAGATACGCAGGCCATGCGCTGGAGTTGTTCGCCTGCACACCCAGCATCAGGTACGGCTCGCCGCCCACCATCAGCGCATAGTGTCCATTCTTTTGAACAATTGCAGGGATAGGCTTTGTCGCATTCGCCGAATCTTGCGCCTCTTGTTCCGCCAGTAATGGTGCATATGCAAACGTTTCCACAAGCGTCAAAACAAATGCCAGACCTACAGTCGTCAGCCGCACACTTCTACCAATCATCCCTAAGCCCTCAAAATTTCAACATTGAAACCACGCCAAGTATATCCTTCGTAAAACCGACCGCCGGTTCGGCGTCCACGAGCGGTCTCCCTCGGAGGGAGCGGGGCACTAGCCCCACGACTGGGCGCCCGAAATATATCAGGTCTTCAGCCCCTTCCTTCGCTGCGCAATTACACTGGACACACGGAGCAACACATTACTTCATGGATAAATTTGTCATACGCGGCGGAAATCCGCTGGTCGGAACGGTACGCATATCGGGCGCAAAGAACTCCGCTCTCCCCTGCATGGCCGCTGCCATCCTCACCGAAGAAGAAGTCACACTCGAAAACATCCCCCAGGTGCGCGACATCGAAACAGAGCGAAAACTTCTCGTCGCGATGGGCGCAGAAGTAGAACTTGGCACAGGTGCCGCCGATCACCGCACGCGCATCAACTTCCGCACCCTCTCAAGTCCCGAAGCTAAATACGAAATCGTCAAAACCATGCGCGCCAGCTCCTTGGTTCTTGGGCCTCTCGTGGCCCGCGCAGGAATGGCGCGCGTCGCCATGCCCGGCGGATGCGCCATAGGCGGCCGTCCGATCGATCTCCACATCAAAGGCCTCGAAAAGATGGGCGCCACGATCATCCAGGAACACGGCTATCTCGAGGCCCGCGCCGAAAAACTCAAAGGCGCTCACATCGTCTTCGACAAGATCACCGTCACCGGCACTGAAGATCTCCTCATGGCCGCGGTCCTCGCCGATGGCGAAACCCTCATGGAGAACTGCGCGCGCGAGCCCGAGGTCGCCGATCTGGCAGCCCTGCTAACCGCCATGGGCGCGAAGATCGAAGGCGCCTGCACTTCCACTATCCGTGTGCAGGGCGTCACCAGCCTCCACGGTGCCGACTACCGCATCAATCCCGATCGCATCGAAGCTGGAACATTTCTCGTTGCCGGCGCAATCACAGCTGGCGATCTCACAGTTGCAGATTGCAATCCGGATCATCTCGGCGCTGTCATCGCCAAACTCACCGAGGCCGGCGCGCAAGTTGAAGTAACCGGCACCGACAGTGTTCGTGTCCGCAGCGATGGCAAACTGCGTGCCGCTGACATCTCTACCGAGGAATACCCCGGCTTCCCCACGGACATGCAGGCGCAGTACATGGCCCTCACCACTCAGGCCGAGGGTGTCAGCCAGATAACTGAAAACATCTTCGAGAATCGCTTCATGCATGTTCAGGAGCTCGTCCGCATGGGCGCGAACATCAAGGTCGACGGTCGCACCGCCACTGTTCGCGGCCCCGCGCCGCTCTCCGCCGCCGCCGTCATGTGCTCGGACCTGCGCGCCTCGGCCTCCCTCGTTCTCGCCGCGCTCGTCGCCGATGGCGAGTCCATCCTCGATCGCGTCTACCACATGGACCGCGGCTACGAGCGCATCGAGCAAAAGCTCGAAAGCGTAGGTGCCCAGATTCGCCGTATGGGCAACGTGTTTAGTTAACAACGCTTCAGCACGAACGGACTTTGCCTGTTTCCGGATATTTCCAACTCACGCCCGCTTGTGATTCGGCTCACTGCGGGCTGAGAAGCCCTTTCCCTAACATTCCAGGCTGTATCTTCGGCTGGCTCTCCGACAGCCTGTTCGTGTCTCGTTCCTAAGCTCAAACACCTTCAGTCAACCCTCGGAAAGCGCATCCTTGGAAGCGTCACCTTGACGAGTCACTTCGCCTGGTCGATCTTTCGACGGACGAAATGGAGGTCGGAATGATGAAGCACAATGGCCGCAAAATCGTAATCGTTGGGGGAGGAATTGCTGGACTCTGCGCCGCCGTGTATGCCTTGAAATGCGGCTATGACACCGAGGTCCTCGAAATGCACGACATGGCAGGCGGTCTTGCGATGAGCTGGCGCCGCGGTCCGTACACTTTCGAAACCTGCCTTCACTGGCTGATCGGCTCCAACCCCCACGGCGAGTTCCACGAACACTGGAAAGAAGTCCTCGACATCGACCGGCTCAAATTTATAAATCCCCCGGAGTTTGTACGAATCGAGACGGAGCAGGGAGACTGCCTGCGCATCTATACCAATGCCGACCTGCTCGAAGCCGAACTCATGTCCCGCGCGCCTCAGGACGAAGAAACAATTCGCGATTTCATCCATTCGGTACGTACTCTCGGCAAATTCAAGATGCTCGATCCGTCGGGAGGACTGACGCAGAACTGGCTGCCCATGCTTCAGGACGTGACCATGCTTCCCTTGCTTCGAAGACTGGGCAAGATGAGTGGCGAGGAGTATGCTGAACGCTTCTCTGATCCGCTTCTGAGGCGTTTCTTTTCGACAGGCGATGTCGGCCGCCTCACCGCGATTGCCATGGTCCTGTCCCTTGGCTGGATGAACGAAAATAACGCAGGGTACTGCATCGGCGGGTCGCAGGCCATGATCCGGCTCATCGAAGAGAAGATCCGCAGCCTCGGCGGCAAAATTCGATACAAGGCGCGAGTCGACCAAATTCTCCTTGAACGAGATGTGGCCATAGGCGTGCAACTGGAAAGCGGTGAAAAGGTGTTCGCGGACTGGGTGATCTCCGCTGCGGATGGCCATGCCACGATCTTCGATATGCTGGGCGGGAAATATGTCGACGCCGCCATTCGAAAGATATATGACGAGCGCAATACATTCGCTTCCTATCTTCAAGTGTCGCTTGGTGTGGCGATGAATCTGGCGAACGAGCCTGCCATGCTGACGCGCATCATTGACGAACCGATCCGTATTGACCCTGAAACCGAAACTAGTCACGTTGCCTTCCGGTTCTTCCACTACGATCCGACGTTCGCGCCGCCTGGAAAAACCGCAGTCACGAGTGTTCTCCCAACGCGCAATCACCGGTACTGGGAAAACCTGCGTAACAGCGATCCCGCTCAATATCGCATTGAGAAAGCGCGGGTGGCCGAAGCCGTAATCAATGTGCTGGAAAAGCGCAGCCCGAACATTCGCAAAGCTATTGAGGTGACCGATGTTTCCACCCCTGCTTCCGTTATCCGCTACACCGGCAATTGGAAAGGGTCGATGGAAGGGTGGCTCATGGAGCCGGGCGGTGGATTCAGGCCTCTCCCAAATACTCTTCCAGGATTAGGCCGATTCATGATGGTGGGGCAGTGGATCATGCCGGGCGGGGGCTTGCCTTCAGGACCGATGACGGCGCGTCCGGCTTTAAAAGCCATCTGCAAACAAGATCACGTTCCGTTCGATCTTCATCCGGAGCCGGAAGTGTCCGTAGCTTAAAGCCGTTCCGCTTGGGGAACTATCATCGTGGAATCTTCGTAAGTGTCATTATGAGATTTGTCTGTGCCGTAGCAGGCGCGGCTCTATTTGCCTGTAACCTTGCCGGGCAAGAGACCAAAGTCTCTTGCGATCAGACCCTCACCGCCCCGCTCCGCTCCAGCGCGGTTCTCCTGATCGACGCGCGGCCGGCGGGCCTCGAAATCGTCGGAACGGATCGAGAGGAAATCCACGTCTCGTGTCACGGTGGCGACAACGAGGACGTGGCTCCCCATATCCTCCTTCAATTCTCTCCAATCTCTGACGGTGGCAAACTCAGAATCGAAGGAAGCCATATGAGGCACGGCAATAACCTCCAAGTCAGAATCGAGGTGCCCTGGAAAACAAACCTCAAAGTCCGTATGCCCGCTGGAGAGGTGAAGATCGAAGAGATCAAGGGCGACAAGGATATCGAACTCTACGCCGGCCAGATTACGATTTCTTCCGCCCACGAATGGAATTACCTCAGCGTCAACGCGTCAGTCGGGATCGGAGAAGTTAGGGCGCCAATGTACGACACTGACAAGGGCGGCTTCTTCCGCAGTGTCACCAAGACAACCGCGGACGGAGAATTTCGATTGCGTGCACATATCACAACCGGTGAGATTGATCTGGTGGGCAGGAAATCACGCCCTGAAGGCGCTCGCGAGCCGGACTAAAATCACAATCTAGTAATCCAGCGTATCCGCCCTGTCTATCGCCAGCTCACAGCCAAATGCCAGCGCAGCTTGTACTTCTTCGCCTTTTCCAGCACGCGCTCATATTCCTTCAGTTCGCCAAGGACCGGAATCGTCTCAGACCCAAATGAGACCGGAGCCTCCGCCAGAAAGCCAATCAGCGCCCTAACGGTTGCAAGGCCATCCATAGGATCGAACCACTGCGGCTCCGGCAAATTCAGGGCCCATTCCGGATCCCCCGCCCCCTGGTCGAGCAGCAGACACATCGAGTTCTCGTCTGCGGAAAAGAACTGAAGCAGCGGCGCAACGCGCAGCGACTCCGCAAGTTGCTCTAACGCATCTTCGTTCCGCGCCAGGGCATGTCCGTTGACGAAGGTGTCGAAACCCGGGTCTTCCCCTTCCACGACGATGTAGAGGCTGGTAGCCATCGCTCTGAGCATAGTGGAGGAAAACCGATGTATAAACTCAATTTCCCTCCCGGTAACCCAAAGGATCAATGGTTTACGCGCAATTGCAACGTTACGCAAGTTTCAGGGGAACCACAGCCCGCATACAACAAAAGAGTCATAATCCTCAATCAAAAACCAAAGCCCGACTAAACTGTGGATGAACGGGGTTTCGAATCGAGGGAATCGTCGTGGATTGGACTAAGCTTCCAGATCTGGCCGCCGTTGCCGTGCTTACGTGCGCATTTGCGTCCGTGGCACGACGGGGCCAGACCACGGCCTCGCGCCATTGGCTCACCGGCTGGGTACTGATCGCGCTCTATTTCGCCGCCTTCGTCTTCATATCGACGCCTGGCATCTGGGGCACCCTCGCTCTCGACATCGGGTTGGCATCCCTCACCTCCGCGGGCGTGCTCTTCATGTGGGCGTCAGTTCCGTATCGCACCGAGCGCTCCAGTCGCTGGATGCTGTTCTCTGTCCTCTTTACCAATGCGCTCTACATCGTGCTCATCACTTCTGATCAAGCGCGGCCGTGGGCTCTCAATGCCGCGGCGGTGCTCTTCGGAGCTGCACCCTTGGCCATTGCCTTGACCGCGCGCCGGGACTTCACCCATCTGCTGCGTTGGCTCCTGGTCGGCATCAACTGTGTGCTTGCTGTCTTCCTTCTGGCGGTGCAGAATCGTCCCGGCAACGGACCTCTGCTGGCATCGAACGCGGTCCTCTTCACGGTCTACTTTGGATGCTGCCTGCACGTCTGGTACAACTACCGGGGACGCGGAAGCGCGGGCTCTCTCATTACGATTGCAGGCTTCCTCGGTTGGTCGGCGGTCTTCGTATTCGCGCCTCTGGCCGCCGTCTTTCTGCCCAATGCTCAGATCGAAAGCGAGGTCTGGAATTTGCCGAAATACGTCGTAGCTGTCGGCATGATTCTGCTCCTGCTCGAGGATCAGATCGAGCACAACAAATACCTGGCCCTACACGATGAATTGACGGGATTGCCCAACCGTCGCCTCTTTCTCGACAGGTTGGCCATCTCGCTGGAGCGCGCCCGAAGGATGGAATCGAAGGCGGCCCTGCTGGTGATCGATCTCAACCACTTCAAGCAGGTCAACGACACTCTGGGTCACCACGCAGGCGATCTCCTGCTCAAGAAAGTCAGCGACATCTTCCAGAGCCGTGTGCGCCGCTCCGATACTGTGGCCCGCACCGGCGGGGACGAATTCTCGCTCATCCTCGAAGAGCCAACCAATCGCTCCAACGCCAAGTGGGTTGCGAAGTCGTTGATGGAAATGCTCGAACAACCTTTGCAGGTGGGAGACCACACGTTAAAGGTTGGAGCCAGCATCGGCGTGGCCGTCTTTCCTGACGATGCAACCGATCTTGAAGCCCTCTGCATCGCCGCCGACCTGCGCATGTATGACGACAAAAACGTATCGCGCGAAACCGAAGCCGAACGAATTCCGGTCCGGTCGGAGCCTCTCCCCGAGTCTCGAAGCAAAGAGAACGAAGGTTTCAAGATGACCGCGAACCTGCCCAAGCGCTAACAATTGCTCTTGCCCCCGTCACTCGTAGCCCTTGCCCCACGAGTAAACATACTTCACACCGAAGCCATCATAAGCTGGACCATTTTCGTGCACGATCAACTTGCCGAATTCGAACACAAGTGTGTTGCGCGAGTTGAGATTCAGGTTTACCTCACTGCCCAGCGTGAAATTCTCTTGTAAATCTCTTTGATCGACGGCATTCACGAAAGTGTCGCCACCGAAAGAATAGCGAGTGTCGAGGGAGGCCCAGACGCGGGATTGAAACGTATAGCTGATGTGCCCTTCGACTCCTGGTAGCGGCTTCTGCTGAAAACTCTCCGCCCCGTGATACGAAGTGTTTTCCGTATAAAAATATGCGTTCACGTACGTGTCGAACTCCCATTTCTGCTGGGGTCCGAACGGAAATGCGACAGCAAATTCCGGTTTGAACGACCAGCGATTGGAACCAAGGTTGAGAATCTTGTCCGCGCTATATTGCCCGGTTGGAGCCGTCATGCTCAGGCTCGCTCCTAACGTGGTGGCCGGATGATAATTGGCAAACTGCGCCACGCTAAGCGCCTTACCTCCCTTCATCAACATCCCCACCTGGTAGCTGGATTCGCCGGTGCCGGTACTGGTGCCTCGGATCTCTGTACCCGTTATTGAGCCTCTCAGATCCCCAAATGGAACCGCAGGTTCCACCCATGCCGCATGGCGGAGAAAGCTGAAATAGCGCGTGTACTCGATGACTCCAAAGTTAAGGTTCAGTTGTGCGTCGCCCACCACGATTGACGTGTCGAGTGAAGTGTCAGATCGCGCATAGCCGTAGACAATCTCAAGTTGATTCACATTAACTGGCGTGTTGTCGTAATACCGAGGATCAGTAAATTGCGGATAGAGCCGCGCCGGCGACCAATGTAGCATAATGGCGGCAACGACTAACGGTTGCAGACGCCCGCCAAAGGTTCGAGGATGAATCGAGCAGGTCACCCTCTTCCTCTTTTCGCTCATTCCTTTTTGCCCGACCTATCCGGCACGTCGCCCGGTCCAAGCTTTTCTTCGTTCTCTCGTTCTTTCCAGCGGAGCTCCATGATTTCCGCGTTCCTCTCTGCGCGCAGTTGCTTTACTTTTTGCCTTAGCTCTTTCCAGGCCCGGATCCGCATGAAGATTGAAGCTCCGACTTCCTCGGTCTTCACATTGGATTTCTCTGAGCGCTCGGCGCTTCGCTCGCTCTCCAGAGTTTTCCATATCTCTTTCCGAAGATCAGATCGCATCTCAAATTCCCGCTCGCGTTCCTGCTCCAATAAATCCATCAACTCGCGATGAGCAGACACTACATTTGCCAGCACACTGGTGGTCCAGGCAAACGTGAAAAGTCCGGAAATACCTATGACAGGGGCGATAATGCGCCAATGGTCCGTTAGATCGACATTTCCGAACCCGAGCGTCGTGTAAGCGTTGGCAGAAAAGTAGATTGCATTGTAAGCACGCGGAACCAGCCCCAGGAAGATCAGGAAATAGGCCCAAAGTGCGAATTCCGCAATGTGCAGGGACAACATTAGAAAGACAGCCCACCCGAACAGAAATACAGCAGTAAAAAGACGCGGTCGCCCTTTGCGGAGGCGCCGTAGGCCGCGCGTATGTGTCGTAAGGATCACCTGGATCCCTGCTCCATGCAGCAGCACAAGAATCACAAGGGTGACAGCCCCTATGGCGAGAGCCGCCATCGGTTTGGACTCATCTGGAATCTTGGCAAGGAGCTCGGGCAAATTCGTCACTTGCATTTCTCCGCTCCCCGCTCAGAAAGCGCTGCCGTCCTCATCTTTTTCCGCAACATCTCCACTATTTCTTCTGCGGAGGTGGCGGCGCTCCATTCAGTTCCTTCAGTTTCTGCTCCATCATCATCTTTTGCTGCTCTTTCGACAGCTTGGGGAACAGCAATGCAAAGGAAGCTCGAACTCCCCAGGTTGACCCCTGTGAAGGATATGCGGCATTGCCATAAGCCTGGACGCTGATATTCACCGGCTGAAACCCAAGCTTCATGATTCTTCCCACGCCGCCGCCAAATGGCACCGTCCACACGCTGTCGCTCGCCGCATTCCAGTTGGCCGTGACGATGGGTTGTGAGGTCAGGTACCAGCCCTTTTTCATGTTGTAGTTAATGAAATACTGCAACAGCATCTGGTTGACGTCTGTGCGGCTGCCGCTGCCGGCGATCGACCAGATGTTGTTGACCAGCACGCCCAGCACGAAATGGCCCGGCATCGACAGAGCGACGACGTTAGGTCCGACAGCAAGCTTTCCTTGCCCCGTGTACTGACTGGTCGCGGTCGGAATCTGGAAGATAGGACCTGCGCCCCAAATCAACTTGTGTGGTTTACTCGGAGACAGCAAGAACGTCGGCTGCATGTCGCCCAGGCCGGAAATGCCACCTTCAGGCGCCCCCGGCGCCGCCGGAAGAGGCTGGTAAATGATCGGGGTAATCCATCGTATGATCAGGTTCCAGTTCTCGCTGGCTTTCAGTGGAATTACAGGCTGAATATTCAACACACTCTGCGTGCGGTATCCGGGCTCGATCGCGGTGTTGAAGTTGTCTTGAATGGGAACGCTGATGAGGCTCGCCACCGGATTCTGCGCGGCTTTTCTCAGCGCATCAGAATTTGCCGCGGCGGCCGGCGTCTCCTGTGTGGCAACCTGCGTTCCCTCTGGTGCCACCGGCGCATCCTGCGCCACTAGAGGCATCCCTAAAGTCAGCACTGATGCCAGCATCACCAGACAACACGACTCTCTCATTGAACGCAGCATAAGGATTGATCCCTCTTCTCAAGTTCCGTCCGTTTTTCGCATAACTCGACAATCTCGCCGAATCTATCGTCGATACCTATCCAAAGCTACTGTCAGTAATTACAGGTCTACTAAGTAGTACTGTGGCACTCGAAGGCGAGTAGCACATGAAAATGCCCGAACCTTTTGGCTCGGGCATTTTGTTATACGAGTGCTTTTGGTGAGAACCAGCCGACTAGCGGCTGCCTCCGCCACCGGGACCGCCACGTCCTCCGCGACGGCGGCGACGACGACGGTTATTGTCTTTCGCTGCACCAGCGGTGCCGGCGGGCCTTGCCGCTCCGCCCGCAACCTGGCCAGCAGGAACCGGAGTGCCATCGGCGCGATTGAAGTTTGGCTCGTTCTCTTCGTCGATCTCCTCGCCCTCTTCATCGTCATCGTCGAAGTCTTCCCCGCCCTCAATCAGAATCGTGCTCTGATTGGTGCGCGGCTGACGTTCGTCGAATTCATGGCGAGGACGCGCCGGTACCGCTGGCGCTGCTTCAGTCCCACCATCATCGGCTGGCTCTGCTGGAGCTTCTGCAACAGGGGCCGACTGCGCCAACTTCGCCTTCTGCTCGCGGATGAGCGCCTTGCGGCTCAGCTTGATGCGATTGCCCTCGATTGCGAGGACCTTCACCATCACCTGGTCGCCTTCGCGAAGCTCGTCCTTCACTTCCTTCACGCGATGCTCGGCGATTTCCGAAATGTGAAGCAGGCCGTCAGTGCCCGGGAAGAGCTCGACAAAAGCGCCGAACTCCGCGAGACGAACAACCTTGCCGAGATAGACCTTGCCAATTTCAGGCACGGCCGCGATGTTGCCGATAATCTCGAGCGCCTTCTTCAAACCGTCGGCGTCGCTCGAAGCAACACTCACCTTACCCGTATCGTCGACATCGATCTTCGCGCCTGTCTGCTCGATAATGCCGCGAATCGTCGCGCCGCCCTTGCCGATCAGATCGCGAATCTTCTCGGTCGGAATCATGATCGTCTCGATGCGCGGGGCATAAGCCGAACGCTCCGTGCGAGGCCCGTCAAGAACGGCATCCATCTTGTCCAGCAGGAACAAGCGGCCGCGCTTCGCCTGGGCCATTGCTTGTTCAAGGATCTCGCGGGTCAAGCCGCCAATCTTGATGTCCATTTGAAGGGCGGTAATTCCCTTCCGCGTTCCGGCCACCTTGAAGTCCATGTCGCCGTAGTGATCTTCCGCCCCGGCAATGTCCGTAAGAATGGCGTAGTCGTCGCCTTCCTTCACCAGGCCCATCGCCACACCGGCAACAGAGCCAGCAAGCTTGATGCCCGCGTCGTACAGCGCAAGACTCGCTCCGCAAACCGACGCCATCGACGAGGAACCGTTCGACTCGAGAATGTCGGAAACAATACGGATGCTATAAGGAGATTCTTCCGCACTCGGCAGCACTGCGGAAATGGCGCGCTCCGCCAATGCTCCGTGACCGATCTCGCGACGTCCCGTTCCCGTCATACGTCCTGTTTCACCAACGGAAAACGGCGGGAAGTTATAGTGGAGCATGAAGTTCTTTTTCTTCTCGCCCTCGTAGCTTTCCAGGCGTTGACCATCATCGGCCGTACCCAGAGTCGCCGTCACCAGGGCTTGCGTTTCGCCGCGTGTGAAGAGCGCCGAACCGTGCGTGCGCGGCAGAACGCTGGTCTCGATCGTGATCTCGCGAATCTCGTCAAAAGCGCGACGATCGGGACGAATGCGATCCTTCGTTACCTGCTCGCGGAAAAGTCTTTCGCGGAGCAGTTCATAATAGGTGGCCAGCTTTTTCTTGGCGTTTGGATCGTCTGCAGGAAGTTCGGCAGCCAGCTCATCCTTGATCTTCTTCACCAGCGCGTAGCTGTCAGTCTTCGCGTGCTTCTTGGTGTCGAGTGCGTCCTTGAGACGGTCGCCAATCTTGGTCTTCAGCTCATCGTAGTAACCTTCGTCCGTGGTCGGTGCTACGAACGAACGCTTCGGCTTTCCGGCCCTCGAGACGAGTTCGTCAATCGCGGCGACAATCTTCTTGATCTCCGCGTGCGCGAATTCGATTGCGCCGAGGATGACTTCTTCCGTCTCCTCTTTCGCACCGGATTCAATCATCACGATGCCGTCTTTGTGTCCGACGACCATGATGTTCACCGTGGTGGCTGCGCGCTCTGAGTATGTGGGATTGATGACGAATTCACCATCCACGCGACCAACACGAACCGCGCCAACAGTGGCGCTGAATGGAATGTCACTGAGAGCCAATGCGCATGCCGCGGCATTGATGCCGACCACGTCGGGATCGTTTTCCTTGTCGGCAGAGAACACCAGCGCAATGACCTGCGTTTCGTTTTTGAATCCGTCGGGGAACAACGGGCGGATGGGGCGATCGATCTGCCGCGCTGTCAGAATTTCCTTTTCGCTGGGCCGGCCTTCACGCTTGATGAATCCGCCCGGGATGCGTCCGCCGGCATAGGTGTACTCGCGATAATCCACCGTGAGGGGGAAAAAGTCGATGCCTTCCCGTGGGTCAGGAGACGCGACCGCGGTGGCCAGAACCACGGTTTCGCCCGTGGAGACCAGTGCAGCACCAGAAGCTTGCTTGGCCATGCGACCGGTCTCAAAGACCAGGCGCTTGCCGCCAGCAAGCTCGACTGTCACTTCTTGTTTAGACATAGAGTCCTCGTTTCATTTTTTCGCTTGGGAAACTTGTGGGGGGTGAGCCGAAAATGCGGAAGGTGTACGAATGCGCGACAGCCGCAGGGTGCGACTGCACAAAATAAAGAATTCGAGGACCGCGCAGTGATGGCATCTCGTAATGAGACGACATCTCGTCCGCAGACGACAGTTCTGCGCAAGCCCTGGCGGCATTTGCGATTAGCCAGGTACACCATGGCCCCAGGTTCTGAATGTTGCGGGGCCGTGACCAAAATCCGGTCTGGGCGCTTCCGGTTCAACGTTTGCTTTCTGATTACTTGCGGATACCGAGCTTGCCGATTACGTCGCGATAGCGATCGGAATCATGCGTCTTCAGGTAGTCCAGCAGGCGGCGGCGCTTGCTGACCAGCATCAAAAGTCCACGCCGCGAAGCGTGATCCTTTTTGTGAGTCTTGAAGTGCTCGGTCAGTTCACCAATCCGCTCACTCAGAATCGCGATCTGGACCTCGGGGGAACCCGTATCCTTCTCGTGGGTGCGGAAGCGTTCAATTAGGGTAGTTTTCTTAGCAGTCGCCAGCACGGCGGTATTACTCCTCTTGCGTTCTCAGTCCACTCTCAAGTGTCTAGATAGAGATTACCATGAATGACTTGCGCGAGTAACCCCGCTGCCTCTCCCCTCCCCGCGGAACAGCCTCGGTTACATCCTAATGCTGCTTCAAATACAGTCATATCGAATAGTGGAGGCCGAACAAGTGCAACGAAAGACAACCCTCTACCTCGATATCGACGACACCCTTATCGCCCAGGTCCTGCCCGGTTCCGGCTTCGACCTCCGCCCCTGCGTCATCACCCACCTCACAGTCCTGGGCCGCATGTACGACTGCTGCTGGCTCACCTCATGGCCGTATATCGTCCCCGCCGCGACCTCCACGGGCGTGTCGGTTACAACCCTCATGCGCTGCCTCTACGGCGCCAGCATCAATCAGACATTCCGTTACGCTGCCTGGGATCGCGATCACCCCGATGGCAAGCCCGGCTTTATCCTCCGCGACGGAGCCCCCGAAGACTGGTACTGGCTCGAAGACCCGATCCCCAAAGGTGAAGAAGCCGCTCTCGCTGCGGTGGGTAAACTCGATCGTTATATCCCCGTCGAACCGATCGGCGCTTGGGCCTTCCTCGACGCGGTCAACGAACTCTTCCGACGCACCGCAAGAACCTCCGCCGATATCCGCCATGCAGGTGGACGCCTCAAATGGTTCGATAAGGGAGCTCATTTTTGATCAATAATCCCGATCTGCCTCGCGCGGGCTGCGTTAAATCGGTGGTAGCAAAACCCCGCCATCGTCATAGCGCATCTAACCCGATATAAGGCCTAGCGAAGAATCTTTCTCTCAGCCTGCGACCAACGGGCCATCCATTTACCGACCAGAGCCACCATTCCGCATTCACAGACTGCAGGCCACGAGAATCAACTATGCCGATATTGACGAAACCATGTAAGGGACAACTTAGCGATGAGACGAAGCTGCTGCTTAGCACTTCGCGGGACAGAGCGGATTGGGGCATGTACCCCTGTCAGATCTGCGGCCAGAGTGTCGGAGTAATCGCGACAAATCGCGATTGGGCTCCTGAAAAGCACTGGCCCACCGTCACCTACACTCCACGAAAACCCAGCATCGGCCGATATTTGCCGAAGACGGTGACGCCGGTAAAGCTTCGAGTACGACCCCATTGAGAGAAAGAACGCCAATCGAAACGCCACCCTTGGAAGTTCAGACGCGCACAACGAATGATGCTTTTGGAAAGTTTGCCGCATCCGCTTCAGGGTGGCTTGGATCGAAATGGGCTTTTGCGGGCGCGGGCTCGGTTATCGTCATATGGGCAGCCGTCGGTCCAATTTTCCATTTCTCTGATACCTGGCAACTGGTGATAAACACAGGCACAACCATCGTCACTTTTCTGATGGTCTTCTTGATTCAGAACACACAGAATCGGGACGCGCGAGCAATAAACTTGAAACTGAATGAGCTTATTCGCGCCATTGATAAGGCCCGCGATCAGATGATTGACATCGAAAATTTGAGCGACCTGGAACTCGATCAGTTGCAGGCAAAATACGAAAACATCAAGGCCGCATGCCTCAAGCGGCAGCCTGCAGAACCGTCATAAATTCTCTACCATTTCCAGTTTTCTCGTGCATAGGCCTCAGTGAGGCTTGAAAAGGCCGCCGAGAACATTCGAAAGCGGGTCGGTACTTTTGCCTGGTTTGGCCGCGCCCTTCTTAGGTGTCCCGCTGGTGGCGCTGTTCACAATTCCGCCCATGTTGGGGGTAAAGGTGGGATTGGAGGTTGTTCCTCCAATGGAAACAGGCACACCGTTGCGGAGCGCTGCGCCTGCGTAGTTTCCTATCACATTGCCTGCTACACTTCCGGCAGCACCTCCTGGAATCAATCCCATCAGTTGACCAATGCCTCCTGCACCCGCAACAGCCCCAACCTTATTGGCTGTGCCGAGCACGCCCGTGAGTTTGAGGATGACGTTGTAGTTGAGCGCGCCCGCTTCGCTGATGGTGCCCGCGCCTGTGGCTGATCCAATCGCCGGGACTACAACTGAGACGTTGTCGGTGCGAACATTTCCGCCGTTGATGGCGACATTCGCACTCAGCGACTGAATGGCGGTTCCAGATCCGGGCTTGATTCCAGCGAGCGAACTGAGTGGCCCGAGCTTCGAACCGAGGTCAAAGCCGGCAAGGTTGGTGTCGTCGATGCGGACGGGGCCGCTGATGATGGGCGCCCCGACGGCGCCGGTGACGTTGAGATTCGTGGTAAGTGTTCCGCCCTGCAAGCGCGAACCCGATGGCAAGTGGACGCCAACGGAAGGCAGAAACGCCTCAAGCTCGTCAATCGATGCAGCCTTGGTGTTTGTGGTCAGATTGAGCGTTGTCGTGGCTCCGCTGGTCTGGTAGGTGCCTGCTATGTTGACAACTGCTTTGCCAATGGTGATGGTTGCGCTCTGCAACTGGCCAGTGAGGGCCTGCACGTTCTGCGTGGCGGTGAGCTGGACAAGAACAGGTTTCGCGGAGGGTGAGCCGTTCTTTGCAACGCGCAGGCCCTGAATGTTGGCGGACGCATTCGCGTTGAGATTCTTGCCGTCCGACACGGCTTTGAGATCGACATTCGCGATGCCGCTGATTCCCGCATCCGGCGCAATAATTCCGCTGGTCGAGAGGTCGAGGTGTGAGATCGCGATGTGTGCGTTGACCGGCGTCGCCACGGCGCTCGCTTGATTGATAGGCCCTGCGGTACCGTCACCCGTGAGAGAGCCTCCGCCTGGGATCTGAGCGCCCAGCTTGAAGGGTGATGCAGCAGTGGGAGAAACATTGGTGAGTTCGGCGTTGAGTTGCTGATACACAGACGGTGTCGTCTGCCCCGGAACCGTGAGAGTGAGAGCGCCGTTTTTGATCTGCATGTGGTCAGCCGTGAGCGTGCTCAGCATGTTGTTGCTGTTGGGCGCGGGCGGCGGAGGCGCAACGGTAGTGGGCGTGTTCTGCCGAATAACTGTAAGTCTGGGCGTGTCGACCACAAGGTTGGCAACGTGGAGTTGTTGGCCATTCCAGTTTGCCTCCACGTCGATAGCTTCGATGGTGCCGGTGATGCCCGCGCTGGAGTCGACGAATCCCGCAGCCAGCGGATCAATGTGTTTGGCCTCGAGGTGCGCGTTGAACGGAGTCAGCGATGCATCTTTCGGATTGATAGGTCCAGCATTGCCATTGAGCGAGACCGTCCCGTCGCCGGGCAGATGGGCCGACGCGGAGAACGGGAAAGATCTCTCGAAGGAGAAATCTTTTGCCTCGAGGGTGAGCCTGTCGTAGGTGCGGCGCGGAGTTGTTGCCATCCCCGGAGCGGCCTGGCTGCCTACAGTCAACTGACCGTCGCTGATGTTCACGTGTCCGACAGTAAGGTTGGGAATGAGCGTGCTGGATTCTTTGTTGGCAGCGGAATTCTGCTGCGCGCTGGCGATTGTGGAGTAGTTCCAGGTGCCGTTGGACGCACGTAGAAGCGTGATTTTAGGCGATTCGATTTCGAACCCCGTGATGTGGATCTCCCGGCTGAAGACGAGGGGAAGAATCTCGACGCCGATCTTCACCTTTGAGGCCTCGAGGAAGGGCTGGTTGCTGAACGCCGGATCATCGGCAATCGAAGCATCTCCCGCAACCAGGCTGCCGGTGAGAACGGAGAGATCGAGCTTGCCGAGAGTGACCTTGCGGCCCAGTGAAGTGGTGAGCGCCGATTCAATGCGGGTGCGGAACGCGTCAGCATTGAGGAAGAGCGGAATCGCAAGCCCGATCAGCAAAATCAGGGCCACGATACTGCCCAGAACAATCAGGAGCGGGCGGCGGGGGAATGCCATAGAACCTCTCATGTACGTGCATGGAGTAGATTAGTTCAAATCGCAATGTAAGACGAGAGGCTATATCTTCCAACTGGTAAAGCTTGCAGTGCCTAGTTCCCCGGAAAAATAAATGTTTTGGCGAGCTCAAAGTCAACCGAAATAGGTAGTAGCCCCTTCAGCCGAACAGCGGGCGCGCATCACACATTCCCGCAAAACCCGTCATAATTCTCGTAATGCCTTTTACTCTCTCCCATGCCGCTGCTGCCCTCCCGTTTCGCCACACCCGTCTTATCCTGTCGGCCGTGATTATCGGCTGCTTTGCCCCCGATTTCGAGTACTTCGCTCCCTTCGCACATCATGGCGCCTTTGGCCACACATGGCTGGGCATCCTCGTTCTTGACCTGCCTCTCAGTCTGTTCGTCCTGTGGCTCTTCCACCGGTACGCCAAAGAACCCCTCGCCGCCTGTCTGCCCGCAAGCGCGCGAGAGAGACTTCAACTCGGACCCCGTTCCCTTGCCATCGATTCCATTTCCGGCTTTACGTTGGTCGTGTTGTCCATTCTCGTGGGAATCGCTACGCACCTCTTCTGGGACTCATTTACTCACACAGGATATTGGCTCAGTGATCACCTGCCCATTCTCAGCCGTAAGGTTCTCCTTCCGCTGTTCGGTTGGCGCCCCTGGTACGCGATCCTGCAATACATCAGCTCCGCCTTCGGCATTCTCGTTCTTCTGCTTTGGGGTATCCACTGGTATCGCAATGCAACGCCCGCCCCCCACCAAGGCGATTGGAAATTCCTGAAGAGCGATCGAATTGCTCTTGCCTCGTTGTTTCTGGTTGCGGTTTTCGCCGCTTCGGTAAGAGCCGTCGCAGTCGGTCTCCCAGACGGAGTGCACGGTGCCCAGCAATTCATGACGATCGCGGCCATTACTCTAATAGCAGTGTTCTGTTTTGAGATCGTGATCTACGGCATCGTGCGAAATCATACCCGCAGCACTGTCAATTCCGCCTGAGACATTGCCAGGTGCCTATTCATGCGGCGTTTTTTGCCACATGAGTGGAATTACAGACTCGCAGTCGTCGCACCCTGCTACGCATGAGGAATCACAGGCATTCGATCAGCCCTTGAGGAGCGCATTCCTGACCAGCCCCGGTAGCTGCCTTTCCGCGGCCTCCACCGTTCCCAGCGACTCCACCAGCGCATCGAAGAACTCGAACGAGGTCAGCGCAACGAGGAACGCAATCGACTCAGCTTTTTCCCCGCGCACCCCTTCGCCGATAGCTTCAACCAAGCGTGTAGCAGCCATGTGCCGACGCTGGTTTCTCGCTAAGATCGCCTTTCCGAATTCCGGATCGACGGCGGCGATACCATGAATACGTTTCAGCAGCAGCCTGTTCCTCGCCCAGAAATTTGAGAACACAGCGATGAATCCATCCAGCATTGCCCCGGTGTCCCGCGACATCATCACCTCGCGCATCCGTTCCATCCCGCCGTCTCGGGCAATCTGATCGAACAGCGTCTCCAGCACTCCACTGCGTGTGCCGAAGAGATTGTGAATGGTTTGCCGGGTCACCCCGCTGGCTTTTGCGAGCGACTCCATGGAAAACTCGCGCATCCCGCCCTTCTCCAGCTGCGCTCGTGCCGCCTTCAGCACCGCTGCCCGCGTATGGTCCGTCTGTTCCAGGCGTCTCCCCAGTTCATAAGGCCTCTTGCATGAAGGAGTTTGGCGCCTTTCCATAAGCCAATCTTAGGAGAAATATGTTAATTTGACAATATGTAAAACGAATACTAAGCTGAATGCTGTCAATGGAGGTCGCTGATGACACAACAATCCGAATCTCCTCCAGCCAGCCGCTCCAATCAGAAAGCTCCCTTATGGCTCCGCATCGGCTTCTGGATCTCCATCGTCATTGCGGTTGCTGTTGTCATTCGACGCGTCGTTGCCCTTGCGATCCCGACGCGCAACGGCCCACCCCAGATGTCCGGGCTCGATGACGCATTCGCATCGCACACCGCGCTCACTCTCGCCCACATCCTCCCCGCTCTGCTCTTCGTGCTTATTGTTCCATTCATCGTCTTGCGCCCCCGCAATCACCCCGGTTGGATCGACCGTTTTTTCTATCCCCTCGGCGCCGTCGTCGGTCTTACTGCATACGCCATGAGTTCCTACTCCATCGGCGGCTGGACCGAGCGCTCCGCAGTCCTGCTCTTCGACTCGCTCTTTCTCTACTCCCTCGCCCGCGCTTTCATTTGTCGACCGCAGTCCAATGCAACCCTCGAACGCCGCTGGAAACTCCGCGCCATCGCCATCTTGCTCGGCATCGCCACCACGCGCCCTGTGATGGGGGTCTTCTTTGCGACAGCCCGCCTCACTCACCTGCTTCCGCAACAATTCTTCGGCATCGCCTTCTGGATCGGCTTCTCAATCAACGTCCTCATCTTCGAGCTATGGATCCGTTCCGTAGATCGTCGCCGCGTACGCGCACTCCACTCGCAAATCCCCAACTCCCCTATGAGGAGCGCGACATGACTTCATCAATTCCCGACACCGTCGCAAGCACGAACCTGAAACATCCAGGTCCGCCGCTCTGGCTTCTCGCCGTTCTCTACACCGTGCTGTTTCTAGCCGGACTCTTCCCAGTCACGATGTATGGAGGCATGCCCTACTGGCCCGGCCCGTGGGAAACTCCCGCCGTCATCACCACGTTCTTCCAGACCCAGACGTCACGCGTGCTCGCTTGCCTTCTCCTGCAAACCGGGGCCAACGTTTGTCTCGGCCTTTTCACTGCAGTCGTCGTGAGTCGTCTGGAATTTCTAGGCATACGCGCCGCAGGTGTCACCATCGCCCTCTTCGGCGGATTCCTTTGCGTCTTCGACAGCATCGCTGCCGCCCTCACCACCTGGACACTGATTCGCCCGGCTGTGGCCGCGAATCCGCCCATCCTCGTCGCCCTCAACTATCTTTCCTACGCGTTTGGCGGCCCGGGCTTCTCGATCCCCATGGGCCTCCTGATGGCCGGTGTTTCTATCTCCGCCGGCCTGACAAAACTCATTCCCAAATGGATCATGTTTCTCGGCCTGTTTCTCGCAGCCTGCGGCGAACTGAGCGTCTTTCATCTCATCAGCCCACAGCTTCTCTTCCTGATTCCCCTGGTGCGTTTCCCCGGCTTCATCTGGATCATCGCCGTCGGCTTCGCCCTGCCGAATCACCGCAAAGTGCAACCCCTCGCTGCCCGCCGCCGCGTAGAAAATGCGACGGATCTTGTATCAGGGCATGAGTTCACTCGTGCCGCTGACGCCAACCTCTTCTCAGATTTGTCATCCTGAGTTCCGCACGCTTGGAGTCCCGTCAAGGTGGGGTAGTCGGAACAAAGGATCTGCTTTTGCTCTTTTTTACGAGAATGCGTTTTGTCCGCGAGACGATTTGTCGCGATGATATACATCGCCTCTGCGATCACTGCCCCGCATCCCGCCAATAATTCGCCCGCGCAATTATCTTCGCTCCATAATCTTCCACCGTGCGCACGCGAATCGTATGCAGCCCCGGCGTCGGATCCGACGGACTGAATGTAATCAAATACCGGTTGCGCACATCCTTCGCCGCCTCCATCACCCGCGCCTCAAAGCGCCGGTCACCGGTAAACGTGGTGTACTCCCCGCCGCTCATGATCGCAATCTGTTTCGACACATTTTTCTTGAACGCCTGCACCGCCATCACCAGCGTCGACACCATGTTCAGCGTGCGATCCTCACCTGAATCCTTAATATCGTGGGCGAACTCCGCCTTCGAAGGCGAAAACGAAATACTCAGCACCAGCACATCCGACCGCCCGATCTTGCTCACCAGTTGCGCCGGCTTCGTGTGCTTGCTCCCATGGTCGCGCTCTTCGCTGATCAGCAGCAGAACCCGCCGATACTCCTTAGGCTGATCCTCCAGCAGATCCACTCCATAGCTGATGGTGTCCAGAATCGCGGCTCCGCCGTCGCCCGCTTCAAGCTGCTGCAGGCTCGCCGCCAGTTGCTCTTCCGAGTGCGTATAGTCCAGTATCAGCCGCGGCTTCGATCCAAATCCCACCAGCGCCGCCTGGCTTCGCGGATCAGAGAGAAATACTTCAAGCAGCGGCCCCAGCTTTGCCAGTTTCTGAAATTCCAGCGCCCCCGCTCTTCCCTCCTCCATCGCCACAACAAGAGCTATAGGCGCAGTGTCCAGTTCCTCCTGCACGTGAATCTTCTGCGGCACGCCGTTGTCTTCCACCACAAAGTCCGATTGCTTCAGCCCGTAGACAATGCCGCCGCCATGCGGCTTCTCCACCAGCGTAGGCACCAGCACCTCATTGGTCGTCACGCGTATCGTCGGTGAATCAGCGTGAGCTCCGGGCATTGGTTTCGGCGGCTCCATCGGCGGCAATTGTTGCGCCCGCAGAATCCCCGTTAACAGCAATCCAACTGAAACCGCCAAACACGCCCATCCCACCGATACCAATCTCATCCCTTCAACCAGCTCCCGTACCCCTTCATATGAGTTGACGCATCAAGGCTTCCGCCGCGCCTCGTCCTCAAGTCTTCCCGCCCAGAACAGAAAACTCAGCAGCTCCCACTTCGACTCCCACATAAAGCCGAAAACGTCGCGAGCCTTCAATGTATCCGCCGGCTTGCCCGAGTACGTCTCCACCCGCCAGCGAAGAAACTCACTTCGCCACGGCGCAAGCCTGTGCCCCCGCGTCGCATTCCATATAAACTTCAGCGCCCCAAACAATCTCGGATTCCTCTCCCCGAGTGTAAACCGCGAACGCACTGCAGCGCCCCAGCCAGCGCGCCCTCAGCGTAAGGCAACCTGAGTGCAGTTGTATTGAGCCACTCCGTTTGCTAGTTTGGCCTAGATGCCGATTTCACCGCCTATTCCCGAACCGCTCAGCAAGACCATTGAGAATCTCTACCGCTCGGAATCGGGCAGGGTCCTGGCGACGCTCGTGCGCCTCCTCGGAGACCTGGACCTGGCCGAAGAGTCCATGCACGAGGCGTTCGCTACCGCATTGGACACGTGGCCGAAGACCGGCATTCCGGAGAAGCCACGCCCGTGGCTCATTTCAACGGCACGCTTCAAAGCCATTGACGCGATACGCCGACGCGCGCGGTTCGATGGAGCCCAGAGAGATCTTGTTGCCCACATGGAATCGTGCGTCAACAACGAGCCGCTTAATGACGATGAGATCGAGGACGATCGCCTCCGTCTGATCTTCACCTGCTGCCATCCCGCTCTGGCGCCGGAACAACAGGTCGCGCTCACCCTTCGCGAAGTCTGCGGCCTGACCACCGAGGAGATTGCCCGGGCATTTCTGGTTACGCCGGCAACGCTCGCCCAACGCATCGTGCGCGCCAAAGCAAAGATTCGAGAGGCATCGATTCCATACGAGGTGCCGACGCCGCAGGAGTTACCGGAGCGGCTGGACGCGGTGCTGCAGGTCATCTATCTCGTCTTTAACGAGGGTTACTCAGCAGCGGCGGGAGCGGAGGTAACGCGGGCCGAGCTAACCGGCGAGGCGATTCGCTTGGGTCGGCTACTAACTGAACTCCAGCCAGAGCCGGAGATTCTGGGCCTGCTTGCACTGTTGTTGATTCAGGAATCCCGTCGCGCCGCCAGAACCTCTCCCAGCGGAGAGCTGATTTTGCTGGAACATCAAGACCGCTCGCTCTGGAACCGCGCGCAGATCGCCGAGGGAGTGGCATTGGTGGAGAAAGCCCTGAACTCCCGTCGCTTCGGTGCTTACACACTACAGGCTGCGATCGCGGCCGTTCACGCGGAGGCGGAATCAACCTCTGCGACCGACTGGCGGCAGATTGTTGCGCTTTACAACCAATTGGTGCGAATTCACCCTTCGCCAGTAGCACATCTAAATCGCGCCGTAGCCATTGCCATGCGCGACGGCCCAGAGGCCGGTCTGAAGCATATAGACGCGATCATGGCAAATGGCGAATTGACAGATTACTACCTGGCACATTCGGCCCGTGCAGATTTGTACCGCAGGCTCGGCAGGACCACTGAGGCTCGGGCGTCTTATGAGAAAGCTTTGGCGCTAACCCAGCAGGAACCAGAGCGGCAATTCCTGCAGGAGCGGATTCGGCAGTTGAAATGAAAACATGAAGAAAGTGGATGTTCATCTTCCATGAAAGACGAGTGCCCCAGGTCCCTCGCCTTTGGGAACCTGGGAGAGCAAGACAGTACACGGAAGGTGGCCCATATGTAGATACGTCACGAAGATGGGTGCCCCAGGTCTGGATTTCAGACTGGGACTCGGCCGATCTCCGACCCGCGAAGAATCAAGGCATGGGAAATCCTGCAGGAGCGGGATTCGGCAGCCGAATAAAGCCTAAATAAAAATTTGAGATGTCTGTCGATTTTCCGTTTCCGCAACGACTATAGGACAAAAGAACGATGATCTACGGTTCCTGGGCGAACAGGAAACGAGTCATCGGAAACAAGCGAAAGAATCCAAGGAGAAAACGTCATGCCACAATATCTGGTTTGTAACTACATGCCCGACGACTTCGACCCTTCCACTGTAACCGAAGCGATGATGGAACAGATTCACGCGCTCAACCGGGAGATGATTGCTGCCGGAGTGAGGAAATTCGCCTGCGGCATTGCGCCGCCCGCCGACGCAAAGACACTGCGGTCCAAGCCCGACGGCAAGGTTCTCGTCACCGACGGACCTTACACCGAGACCAAGGAGCACATGGGCGGATTCTGGATCCTGGAATGCGCAAACATGGACGATGCGCTCGCGTGGGCGAAGAAGGGTGCCATCGCCTGCGATGTGGCCGGCGAGGTGCGCGAGCTTCTTTTCTTCCCCGCTCCGGAGTAAGCAGCGGAATAGTCTCACCTGCCGCGACTGCGGAAGATGCACAGCAGTAACTCTGTGATGAACGAGCCAGCGGAAGGCTCTGCGCTGGCTCCAACCCGGAAAGATGAGGAGAAGAACAGTGAAATACCTCTGTTTTGGCTACTACGATAAATCCAAATTCGATGGCATGACTGAGACCGAGCGAAACGCCATGTTCGATACATGTTTTGGATATGACGACCATCTTCGCGCCAACGGGAACTGGGCCGGTGGAGAAGCGCTTCAGGGGCCGGAGACCGCCCTGACCTTGTCCTGGAAAAACGGCAAGGTAACAACCACCGACGGCCCCTATGCCGAAACAAAAGAACATCTCGGCGGCATTCTCGTCCTTGAGGCGAGGGACATGAACCATGCTGTACAGCTCATCGGCCAGCATCCGGCTCTGACATATGGCAATATTTTCGAGATTCGGCCAGCCGGGGACATGAACGAAATCATCAAAACTAGCGAGCAGCGACGGAGACAGGTAGTTGCACCCTGAAGGCCGTTATGCCCGCGCAAGGACGAGTGCCTCAATATCGACCGCGTCAACTACCGGAGCATCACTCGCGTTCTCAATCTGTACTGAAAAGGTCTGGACAAGTGGGAGCAGGCCGACAGCAAGAAAGCTGCGCAAGCTGCTCCCGCCCCAAATCGCAGTCCGCAGGATTAGCCCTGCAGCTTGTCGAACAAACTCCCGGACCCAAGCTGCGAGATCACGGCCTCGAGCGCCGTCTCCTGTGTTTTCGACAACGACAGCTGCGTAGCCACAGTTGCGAGATCGGCCTGCATCAGGTTCGTCTGCGCCGCTGAAAGTTGCGTTCGCTCGGTTGTGATCGCACCCGTAGCTGCCGTGAGTTGCGTCATCGAGTTGTCAATCAACACGCGCTGCTGCGAAACCGTGTTCAGCGCGGCCGTCAACCCCTGTGTATCCTGCGTCGCCTGATCCTGGTCTACAACGCCGCTCGAATAGTCAGCAACCAGGCTGTTGAGCACGCCAAACACGCTCGTCGTGCCAAGAAAGATCTGGTCGCCGGGAACGTTGAGTTGAATCTTCTGCCCATTCGGCGTCTCGAGATAATTTACGTCCCCGTCGCCGCTGTACGTGGTCGTTCCCAACGAAGTTGCAAACGGAACATTTGTTGTCTGTCCGCCAGCGAAGATGTATTGTCCCTGATAGTTGCTGTTCGCCAGCGATTCGACCTCGCTCAAAATACCGGCGATCTGCGCCCCGATCGATTGCACGTCACTCGCGTTCATCGTGCCGTTATTGGCGCTGGTTGCCAGCGAAATTGCCTGCGTAAGTTGCGATATAACGCTCCCAAGTGCGGAATCAGCAACCTGAAGCTGACCGGTAACCAGGCTCGAACTCTGTGTAAAAGAGTCATCGCGTTGAATCTGGTTCAGCAGCAAGACATTGCGCCCCGCAGACACCGGGTCGTCACCCAGCGCGTTGAATCGTAAGCCGCTCGATAACTCGTTCGTCAACTGCTGCTCTCTGCCTTGCGACTGGTCAAGCGCACTGACAAGATTAGTTACATAGAAAGGATCGACACGCATTTGAGTCTCGTCTCCGGTCTCAATCGTTACTGCGGTTCTGAAAACCTCACGTGGTCAACTAGGAGACTGACGTCGCGACACCCAGGTTTAAGGCTGACGACATAACGGTATTGAGAATCGCGAATACCCGCGAAGCCGCCTGGTAGCTGCGCTCGAACTGCTGCATGAACGCTGCCTCGTCGTTCAGGTTTACGCTGGAGAGCGAATCGCGCGTGGTTTGTAGCTGCGTCACCGAAGCGCTCTGCGCCGTGTTTTCCGTCTGCACCTGCGAAACCATAGAACCAAGCGCGGTCACAAAGTCGGAGTAGAAATCGCTGGGCGTCAGCCCGTTGGCAATCGGCTTCGTCGCCAGGGCAGCCAGCGCCGCCGCATTGGAGTTGTCACCGCTTCCCTGTCCTGCTGTTGCCCCCGCAATCTCCGACGGCAATGTCATGATCACGCTCATGCTTGCCGCACTGCCGGCAACCACAGAGGGCTGGCTGAAAATGTAATGCGGGTTGGCCGCAGTTCCGGTCGCTCCGCTCAGATCCGAGCCCGAGTTGTTGAGCGCGTTCACTTGCGTCGAAATGCCAAAGGCAAGTTCGTCCAGCGCTGAAAGCACTTGCGGAATATCCTGATCTCGCGCCGTCAGATATCCGCCAAGTTCTCCGCCGCCCGTAGTCAGGGCCCCCGTTACGTCACTGGTGCCAATAAAAAAATGCGCCTCTCCGTTCAATGTGCCCGTTGTGAGGGCATAACTCGTGCCTTCCGACACCAGCACATCGCCGGAAGTCGTCGTCAATGAGATTCCGTTGTTCTCTGTTGTGATTTGGTTGATTCCGATAATTTGTGAAAGTTGGCTCAGATCGCGCTGGCGCTCATCTTCAAGAGATCCCGCGTCCGCAGTGGGCGAAGAAGACTGAATCTGAATATTGAGCTGCGCAATGGCAGACGTCAGCGAGTTCACCTGGTTGGTAATACTCGCAGCCTCCTGATCTAGTGACGTGCGCTGCGCGTTCAGGCTCGCCGCAGCATTCGATACATCGCCCGCCAGCGTGCGTGCGCTCGACAGCACCTGCTCCCGCAGCGAATTGTCTGTTGGATTCGCTTCGAGCGAAGCGAATGAAGAAAAGAAGCCTGTAATGTCGGCGCCGATGTCTCCCGCCCTTGAGCTTTCCGACCCCGAGTCCGGCGGAAAAAGCGCCTGGACCGAGTCAAGCGCCGAAAGGCGCGCCGAGGAAGCTGACGCCGCCTGCTGTTGCTGCTGAAGCCGTTCCTCAAGCACGCGATCGCGCACAGACGTCGCGCCGGTCTCGCTCACACCCGTTCCGTAGCGGACCCCGTTGATCTGGACCGGTGCGTTCTCCCGCCAGTTGGGAACCTGCTGCGTGTAGCCGGGCGTGTTGGCATTCGCCACATTATTGGCCACAATGTTCAAAGCGGATTGGTCCGCCTCAAGCGCTCCCGAAATGAGATCGAACGCGGAGTTAATGGTCGCCATGCTCGCTCTCCTCTAATGCACTCGCGCCGGCATGCGTGGGGCCATACTCAAGGTGGGCTGCGCGCGCCTCGCAAAGATTGTGCATGACCTTCAAGTTGACCTTCGTCGCTTCAAGTACGCGCGCGAAGATAGCCATCTCCTCCATTGCCTTGCCAGAACCGGGCTTCCATTGATTCTTCGAGTAACAGGGTTCCCATTCCGGGCCGCGAACAAGCGCCGCGCAGGAAAGCGCCATCTCTTCGAGCCGCTCGGCATCAAGATACGCCAATGCGAGGGACGCTTCTGTCAGCATGCCTTTCAATTCGGATTGAGAAACCTTTTGCATCATCTTCAGTTGCCCGAACCGAAACTGCCCCCAAGCATGGCATCGATTACTTTGCCCGCCACTGCCGATGCTTCAATGTTGTAATTGCCCGCCGCAAGTGCCCCTCGAATGGTTGTAACCTTATCGGCGCGGACGCTCGCATCGGCCGCGGAGTGCAAGATCTCCGTTCCAGCGTGGCTCAACGTAGCCTGGTCACCTGCAAGTGCGGTCTGCCCCGCAACGGCTTCATTGCCCCGAATCTGGGGAGCCTTGGCCGATGTCGACGAAGATACTCCCAAAAAGGCCTTCAGCGCCTCTGCATTATTTCGAATCTCCATACGCAATCCTCCTTAGCAAGGTTATCGGCAATCATGAACTTCACTTGAGCCCGAAAGCACCTACATTCCGAAAAACCGCATCTTTCGTTCCCACATTGGAAGCGGATCCGACGTTCTTCTCATTCCGGGAGAGGCTATGAAGAACATTGGTTGCGATTCCTAATCCTCCCTGCGTGCTGAGAGCCTGTCCCAGGGCCTCGGTCGCGAAGTCAGCCAGCGGACCGCACGATCCCTGATCTTTGTCCTCTCCATCTAAGCTGGAACCGCTAGTCATCGGCTTGAGGAGTTCCTTCATCAGCTGGGCCTCAAACTCATGTGCGGCTTGAAGAAGACGCGATTGAGGGACTGTTGACTGGCTCTGCGCTGACGTTGCGCCAATAGCATTCATCTACAGCACCTCAAGGTCGGCCTCGAGCGCACCGGCCTCCTTCATGGCCTGCAGGATGGAGATCACGTCGCGAGCGCCTGAACCAATCCGCTGAAGTTCCTGAACCAGGTCTTCGACCGTTGCCCCCTCCTTCAGCTCAATGCGATTGACAGGCTTGTCCTGAGCCTGGACTGAAGTCTGCTGCACCACCTGCGTTGTTCCTGCGGAAAGCGGTCCAGGCTGTGATACCTGGGCCTGCGACGATCACATTGACCGAGAGGCCTCCGTGAAGGATCGAGACCGCCTGCAAGCGCACCATGCCGCCAATCACCACAGTTCCGGTACGCTCGTTCACGACAACTCGAGCGCGCGGATAGACCTCGACTTCGACTCCTTCGACCTTGTCAAGAAGGGCCGGGATATCTTCATCCGCTTGCGATGCGAGTTCGACGCGCCGGCTGTCGACGGCGTGGGCACGAGCCGATCCAAGGCTTTGATTGATGGCGGTGGCCATTCGTTCGGCCGTGTGGAAGTCAGCGTCGTTCAGGATCACGCTGACAGTGTGCATCTGCTTGAGTTCGAAGGGCACTGGACGCTCCACCAGAGCGCCGCCGGGAATCCTCGCGGTGGTGGGATGATTGAGTTGCCGCGTGTTGCCCGCCGCCGTGCTCATATATCCGCCCAAAACAAGAGCTCCCTGGGCCTGCGCATAAATCTGGCCGTCTGGACCATATAGCGGTGTCATCAGCAGGATTCCACCTTCCAGTGAGCGCGCATCGCCAGCGGAAGAGGCGGTAATGTCGACGCGATAGCCGGGCCGGCTGAACGGAGGCAATGTCGCTACGACGAATACGGCTGCCATGTTCTTAACCTGCATGTTGCTGGCGCTGTTCGAGCCGCTTTGCGGAATGGTGACACCCATACGTTCCAATGCAGAGATCAGTGTCTGCGCCGGGAAGACAGTCTGCGAGCTGTCGCCGGTGCCGCGCAGGCCCACGACAAGGCCGTAGCCGACAAGCTGGTTGTCACGAATTCCCTCAATGGTGGCGACATCCTTCACGCGCGCCAACTGGCCCGGTGTCTCGCTACGGGCAAGCCCTGCAGCGACGGCAATGACAGCTGCGAAAAGCGTCCAGCCAAAGAACAAGGCCCATTGCGCGCCTTCCGATGTCCTCCACCGGTTTTTCGACGGGAGGCCGAGGTTCGGAGACGTCGGACCCGATATTGCGAATTGTTCGGCGGAGTTGATTCTGTCTTCCATTTGGTTCTCGCCTTTCTGGGAATTCCAGAGGTGGTCAAAACACCAGCAGCCTTTCCAATATGCGCACGAGCGGATTTTGGCGGTAGGTCGAGTCGCTCACAATTCCCTTCCCCGTTACTTCGAGTTCCAGATCTGTCATAGAGGTGGAAAGAACCTGGTTTTGCGCGCTCACATCCTCAGGGCGCACCAGCCCTCTCAACTTGATGATTTGGGTCTGCTGAGAAAAAGTCAGCTGGCGTGTAGCCTGAACAACGAGCATTCCATTCGGCAAAACGTCTACAACTTCACCGCCAAAGGTGGTTGCAAGACTTGAGTTCGTGGAGCTCTGGCCCTGCGCAGTAAGGCCTGAAGCGGACTTCTGACCGACAAGATTTTGCAGGTTGTTAGCTGCCTTGAGTGCACCGAACAAAGAGGTGACACTGGAACTGGCGTTGGACGCGCGGACGTTCTTGACCTGGCCATCGGTCGAAGCGGCAAGACTCTCGATGACAACGATGGAAACAACATCGTGTATCCGGGCAGCCTTCGCGTCCGTACCAAGGCGAACCAGGCGGCCTTCAGGGCTCCAGATCGATCCAGCGGTGCTGACCTCCGCCGCATGCTGCGCGCGCACGCGATCGACGTATGCATGCAAAGCCAATTCGGGCGGAGTCTTGGACGGGTCAGACGAATTCTTCTTGTTGGCTGCATTAAGGTGCGTTGGATTGAGCGCCAAGATTGCCAAGGCAAAGAGAAGAAGGTGCGCGCACTTCATCGAGGCACCTCGATCCCCTTTTGTAAGAAAGTGGCTCGGCCCGGTCCTGTCGCAATTACGCTTAGGGTGCGGCCACCAGCCTTCAATCGCACGGTAAGGCTGTTACCGATTGCGGCCGACTTGAGTGCGGTGGCCTCCAGGTCTGCGTCGAGTTCACTCGAATGCTCAGACACGATCAGGTAATCGCCAGCGCGGATTACAGGTGGCAGAAAGCTCCTAGCATCCGACTTAGAACGCGACCCGGATTTCTCTCTACTGAACCTGCCACACGGGGAGCCCTCCGCTCCTTGGAGTAGCAGCGCCGGCGCGGCGGGTCGGTTGAGATTTTGCAGCAGAATCCAATGTTGATGTGTGCCCCGATCTTCGATGGTGCGAATTTCGCGATATTGCGTCGCGATACTTGAGTGAGCTTCGACAGCATTCAAACAGGCGTCATGTTGATTGCCCACCACGGGTTGACTCTCCTGGCAACAGCCAGAAAGAGAGAGGACGGATACCAGAGAAATCGTCGCCACCGCGATGACCACGAAATAATTCAGATATCTCATGTGCTGCTTCACCTCTATCGCGTCATATTGTTGATTTGCGAATACATGTCATCGGCAGCCTTGATGACCTTGGAATTCGATTCGTAAGCACGCTGCGCCAACACCATCTGAACAAACTCGGTCACAACGTCAACGTTGGAGTTTTCGAGGTATCCCTGCTGCAGTGTGCCGAGGCCTTCGGCTCCGCCGGGATTGCCAAGCACCGGGTCGCCGGAACTTAGGGTGGCCTGGAGGAGATTCGAGCCGATTCCCTCGAGACCGCCAGGATTGGGAAACGTCGCCAATTGAAGCTGACCGAGCTGTGACGGATTCTGCTGGCCTGACAGTGTCGCATTGACAACGCCGTACTGCGTGATGGTGACAGCCGTCGCGTTCGATGGAATCGTAATGTTGGGCAGTATTGGATCGCCGTCCGTGGTCACGATTGTTCCCTGGTTGTTGAGGTGAAACTGCCCAGCGCGCGAGTAAGCGATGGTGCCGTCAGGACGCTGCACCTGAAAGAATCCCGGGCCCTCGATCGCGACATCCAGCGGATTCGAGGTCTGATTCAGGGCACCCTGCGTCATGATGACTTCGGTGGCCGCGGACTTTGTTCCAAGTCCGATCTGCAGGCCAGCGGAGACTGTGGATTGACTTTGCGCCGCACCGGGGGTTACGAGATTCTGGTAGATCATGTCCTGGAACTGAAGCCGCAGTTGTCGAAACCCGGTTGTCGAGGAGTTAGCGAGATTGTTTGCGATGGTGTCCAGATTCATCTGCTGGGCGGTCATTCCACTAGCGGCGGTATACAGTGCTCGAATCATCTTTTCTCCTCGTACGCGACGACGATCACTTCTAAATTCTCGGCAGATCCTCGGTTGCTGTCTTGTTGAATTCGGTATGGAAGACCGTCAATGCCTTCTGCATCATCTCCGCCTGGCGCTGCATCATGATCAGATCGAGCGTCCCCTGCACGACATCTTGATTCGCGCCTTCAAGCGCTCCTTGATGAATGCTTGCGTCCCTCGATTGAGCGGCTTTGGCGCCATCAGGAGCCGCGTAGCGATTCGCACCTTCCGCTTTGAGTTGCGCATCGCCTGGAAAATCTAGAATGCCAAATGTAGCGACTGCGCCACCGCTGACCGAAATTACTCCGCTCGCTCCGACGGAGACCTCACCTGGCGGAAGTGAGATTGCCTGGCCTGCTGAGGACAAAACAGGCTCATTCGCAGCCGTCACCAGTCTGCCTGTCTGTGAGCGATGGAAGCTGCCATCGCGTGTGTAGCGGATTCCGTCGGAGGTGCGGATGGCAAAGAAACCATGGCCCTCGATCGCAAGATCGAGTGGATTACCTGTCTGTTGCAGAGGGCCCTGCGCCATGCTCAGTCGGTCCCCCCCGAGCAGGCCGTAACGATTGATCGCGTTCCCCAGTTGCGAATCCTCGCTGTCTGGGCCAGCCAGGACGGAGCGGAAGTATTCGCGTTCGGCGCGATATCCGGTGGTTTGCGCATTAGCTAAGTTGGCCGCGGCTGTGTCCAGTGCCTGGGTCCTGGCGGTCAGGCCGGTCATTGCCGCATAGTAGCCGCTGTCCATTGGTAGGTCCTTTGCACTTGAGAGGGAGCAAGAGGAGGACCAACGCACGGGGAGATGAATTTGAAAATCTTAATATTGCCTTTGCGATTGGAGTAGCAGTAAACGGTCGCACAGAAGAAGAAGATTCCCTCTGATCCGGGTTGCTACTGGAGGCCGTCGCAGACAATCGTCAATTCAAATCGAGTGTTGTCGAACGAGAATGCGTGGCGAATTGTGAACTCCGGAGATTGGACATGCAATTCGTAGTCGCTCCCGGTGATGACCGCAGGAACACTGAGACCGCAATTTGCCGCGAGATCAGGCACCTTGCCCTTCCATGTGCCGGCAAGCATGTTGCAGATTTCTCCCACGGCATCCTTCACGATATCGTCGACAGTATCGAACTCCATTCCAGCCAGACGCGCCGCAATCTGACGTGCGGCCGGGGCGCCACAGCGAAAGACACAGGCGCCGCTCAGGATTCCGCCGAATCCAACCACCGCTGTCACTGACGCTTCTGAAGCCTCATCGCCAAGCGTATACGCAACTGGCTCGCGGCGACACTGCACGCCAAGCATTGTGGCAAAGACTTCGCGCACGCTCTCCTCAAGATGATCCGGATCAGAGACCAGGTGCATTGAATCTCGTAGTGTCATTCTTTTCTCTCCGTTAGCTGTGGCAGATTCACTGCGATAACCGTATACACATCTTCTGACGCCGTTCAACATCCTGGAACTCCACCAAATCACACCATCGACAAGAGCGGCAACACCCGCTGCTTTACCTGATCTGCTGTAAATGGCTTGCGGATATAACCGTTTGCACCAGCCTGGATGGCCTGCTTCACATGCTCCTCGCTTGATTCCGTTGTGATCATCACCACTGGAACTTTAGAGGCAAGTTGCTGGAAATGGATTTGACGTACAAATTCAAGGCCGTCCATCGATGGCATATTGATATCCGAGAGAATCAGGTCGACTTCCCTGGACTTGAGAATCTGCAACGCCTCGATGCCCGAGCCGGCCTCGAAGATAACGAGAGATTCCAGCCCCGCCTGGCGAAGCGACCTCTCCACAATTTTTCGCATAACCGAGGAATCGTCAACGATCAGTGCGCGAACTTCGGCCATCAGTTTTGCCCTCTCATTCAACTATCGGCACAGAAGCGCAATCCTTAAGGTGTCGAAATTGCCATCATAGGGCGCCGATGCTGCAAATGACATCGCGGACCGAGAAAGGGCGCGTGACTGGATCGTTCTCATGGGAGAGCCACATGCGCAGCCACATGAGATCGTGCGTACGCACAACTCGCGAGTTCACCGGTTGAATGCGCTCGATAGAACGCGCCATCAAGTGGGCCGCAGCGGCTTCCGTAACCGCCTCGGCCAACTGTGTCGGGGGAAACATCTCCTTCAGCAATTGGACGAGAGCCGGGCGAAAGAGCGAAGAACAAACGATACCGCTTTCCACGCGTAAACCTGTCATTCTTCCGATCGCATGGGCGAGCACCAGATCAAGACGTTGCTCGAATCCGAGGTAGAGAAGCTGGCCCGACGCAATCCGCAAGGGTAAGGCGCCGAAGGCGTCAAGAAAGAGTCGGGGCACCACTGGGGAAAGCGAGGCTAGATCGCGCGATTCAACCGCAAGAACGGGGCAACTCCATTGCAGACCCAACGCGCGTGTAACCGTGACCTCATCCGTGGCACGCTGCCGGATCAGCCACTCTCCAAGCCTGCCCGAGCCTGTTTCTCGTTGCGATTCCAGAGCCTCGCGTAACTGTCGGCGATTGATCCATCCCTGCTCGAGCATTAGCAACCCAAGCGGAATGCGATGGTGATGTGTCTCGTTCGCCATGCCGCGGCCCTCGAGTTCACGTCGTAGAGCCCCCTGCACGCGAGCTTCTGTGCATTCTGGCGAACAGGTCCATCCTCCTTCGAATATTGGGGTCGAGCGTTTTCGAAAGAGGTGTAGCCAACCGGAACGACAACCGGGATTTGCGCATTGGCCGATTAAGCCAGAGCGAACGAACCCATCTTGCTCGACAGCGTACGCTTCGGAAAAAGACTGATCCGCTCCGCTTCTTAAAAGAGGCATCGTATGCTCTCCAGACGTTTCTGCGGCGCGGCCACCTCCGTTACGCGCAAACCAAAGCTCCCGTTGACGAGAACTACTTCCCCGCGGGCAACAATTTTATCTCCAACCACGAGATCCACCGGATCGGTGATGTGACGATCCAGTTCCACCACGTCGCCGGGGCCAAGTTCGAGGATTTCTCCGAGCGGCATCTCGCAGCACCCAAATCGAAGTGCAGCCTCAAGTTCAACATCCAGGAGCAACTCGACGCCGGGGCTGAGTTGTGCCGGCGTCATGGCATCGCTCCCGCTTCCAGAAGCCTGCAGCGGTGTATCGCCTTCCGCGGCGCCTTGCACTTCATCGCAGACCAGGATCGCCCACGACCCACCGGGTGAACTCAACCGAAAGCCACGTGTACATGCTGTCAGCCGTTGCGCGGGATAGAACGCATCAATCCGACAGACGGTTCCAGAAACGGCGAGGAGTTCGCCGGCAGCGGCTTCAGCTACTTCGCGAAGGAGCTCTTTCCACGCGGCGCTCTGATCCACGCCATCGCCGAGAAGAGGCGAATTCACGATCTCCGCATCAAGGGCTACCGTAAATCGCCCCTTGACGTCACCTGAGAATTCAGCAAGAAATGCGGGACCGGAAGTGGTTGCTGATGAGGAAGTCTCCATCTCAGTCAGCTGCGGCTCCCCCGCCAACGCCTGGGAGAACAACATCGTCGCCGCAGAAATCCAGCACTCGAAATAGGTCTTCATTCATTTCCCCCTTCGCCAGGGCCCTGCAGCCGAGCCGCTCGATGTGCACCGTGCCGAATTGCTTGCGCAGGTGCCAGACGCTGTCCGGCAACGCGCCATTCCGCCGGCACAGCCGTAGAAAGCCCCAGACGAAGGATGTTTCCCGGTTGGAGGTTTTCTATCTCTCGCGCTGCGATGCTCACGGCTGGCAATTGCAGACAAGCGCCAAGGCGAATCCGCCTTGCGGCAGCGTCCAGCCGGACTCGCGTTTCTGGCGCATGCCGCCGGTGGCGCCCCCAGTCAGAGGTCAAGCGGCGCAGAATGGTGTTGGCCACCACCGCCGGAAACGCGAGATTGAGAAGCCCGGAACCCTGCGGCATCCGAATCTCGAAGCTCAAACAGAGCGTCTTCTCGTTCACGGACATGATTCTCGCGACTTGCGTCTGCATCTGGCGGCGCTCGAAGTTGAAACTCAGGCCCACCGACTGCCACGCAGTTGTCAACTCGCGGCAGATAATCTCCACAACGCTGCCGAGGATGGCTTCTTCAATGTCCGTGAGTTCCCGAAGCGGGCCCTCCTTTCCCGCGCCGCCAAGCAGAAGGTCGATGATTGGTGGAGCGAGGACAAGATCCAGTTGCAACACCGACAGCGCGCCCAGCGGCTCCAGCCGCACAGAGGAGACATAGCTGATCTCGGGTATCCGCATCAGGAATTCGCTGAACGGAATCTGCTCCGCCGATACCAAGTTCACTTGGAACCGGCAGCGGAGCCATGCTGCAAGGTTATGCGTGAGGTTTCGTGCAAACAGGTCGTTCAACATGCTGATGGCGCGCAATTGCTCATTGGAGATTTGACCGGCACGGCCGAAGTTATAGCTGACCACGCTCGCGGTTGATGCAGACGGTTTTTCAGACTCTGGCGAAGTGGCTCTCGCCGCCTGAAATAGCGCGTCAATTTCGTCTTGCTTAAGTATTTTTTCCATCGAATGACTTCTCTCTTTTCGAGACAGCGAATCGAATCCGCACCTGCGTTTCGTCCGGGTTTATGAGACGAACTTGGGAGCGATCGGTCTTCCGATTCTTTTCTGGGCCGCGAGATCTTGCAATGCGCCCCGGAGATGAACGACGGCAGAAGCATGAATCTGCGACACGCGCGACTCGACAACCCCTAACGCCAACCCAATCTCGCGCATCGTGAGCTCTTCGAAGTAGTAGAGCGTCATCACCAGGCGCTCGCGCTCCGGCAGGCACTCGATGGCCTCAGTGAGCTTGTCCTGTAATTCACCGCGAAGGCAACAGAAGAGCGGATCTTCCTCTGGGCGTCCAGGAATGTACGCCAGTTCTTCTTCTCCAGAATCCTCGTTGTGTTCCACATGCAACGTTCCAATCTCGAGACCCTTAAGATCGCCCAGCAATGACTGATAGTCCTCAAGGCTTACCCCCATCTCAGTTGCAATTTCAGATTCTCCTGGCGAGCGTCCCAGCCGCGCGGTCAGCAACCGGATCGCTTCTTCTGCTGCTCTTCCCTTGCGGCGCAAGTCCCGCGGACCCCAATCGAGCGTGCGCAGACTGTCAAGAATAGCTCCGCGGATCCTAAATTGCGCATAACTTCGGAACTGAACTTTCTTCTCGCGGGTCGAATTTTGTCAAAGCATCCATAAGGCCCACGACACCGGCGGATACAAGATCTTCAATATCCACGTGCTGCGGGAGCCGCTCGTGGATGCGGCGAGCCAGAAAACGAACGATGGGCAAATGTTCCAACAGCAACCGTTCTTGTTCGCTGTTCAGGATATCCGGACGCATCTCCGGCGGATATCCACGGGGAACGATCGCTCTTTGGTGTCTCGCAAGATCAGTCCCTGAATTCATTCCCATGTAGTGCCTCCCTTACGCAAACGTGTTGCGCTCCCCTATTCAAGCTTCCCGGCGTCAACGAACGGTTCCGACCGGCTTCAATCGGGTCTCCGGTGGAATCTCTGCCGCAGCTACGACAGAGAGTCTTGTAAACACCGGCTCCAGCCACCGCTTGACGTGATAGCGGGCTGGACTTGGACAGAGGAGCACAGGGAGGGCCGAAGAGGTGGAGGCGCCGATGAGAAGTTTCAAAGAATCGGCGAGACGTCGGACGATCGGGACAGCAGGCGCAGAAGCGGCGGACAAGCAGTCTCTGGCTGCCTTCCGGCGATAACGACGTAGTGATCTCCTCCTCAATTGCGGGATCAAGAAGCAAGACCGGCAACTGGCCATCGGAGTCAAGCAGGGGCGCTATCAACCTTCGGCCAAGTGCCTGACGCGCAGCCTCAACCAGAGCTACAAGGGATTTGTTCACCGCCGCAACCTCGACGAGGGCTTCTAGAATCGCACCGAGATCGCGAATGGAAACGCGTTCCCGCAGCAGTTGCTCGAGGACGCGCTCAACTTCGCCAAGTGTCAGCAGTTTGGGCACCAGTTCTTCGAGAAGCTTCGGATGGCTTTCATTGAGCGACTCCATCAATCTCTTTGCCTCTGCGCGGCCCAGAAGTTCGTGAGCGTGACGGCGAATCAACTCACCGAGATGGGTCGCGATCACGGTGACGGCATCGACAACCGAATAACCGGCGGCGATAGCCTGTTCTTCGACCGAAGAGACAATCCAGACGGCAGGTACGCCAAAAGCGGGTTCACGCGTCTCCTTCCCCGGAAGCGGTCGTCGTTGGGGATCGCCCGAAACCGCGAGCACCTGTGTGCCCTCGAGGTGCCAGCGTCCAATCTCAATGCCGCGCAGAGATATGAGATACTCGCGCGGACGCAGGCGGAGGTTGTCGGAGATATGCACAGGGGGCACAAGGAAACCCATCTCCGACGAAAGATGGCGCCTCAGGGCCCGCACCCTGTTCAGGAGCGTGCCTCCCTGCTTCTCATCGACCATGGGAATGAGTTGAAATCCAATTTCGAGTGACAATTCCTCGAGCCGCAGCAGCCCGGCCAGTTCTACGGAGGGCGTCTGATCCTGCTTCTTCTTTTCGATCGCCCCGATCTCGACATTCGATGACGGCCTCCGGCGCAGCCGCAACACGTCGGCCAATCCAGAAGAGGCCTGTAGCCACCAGCAGAAAGGTGAACCCCGGCAATCCCGGGATCAGGCACATTGCCGCGCATACCACGCTGGCCAGATAGAGAGTCGAAGGTCGCGCAAAGAGCTGCTGCCGGATCTCTGTTCCCAGCATTCCGGCTGAGTTGGCGCGCGTGAGCGTGATGCCGCCGGCAACCGAGACCAGCAGCGACGGAATCAGAGTGACTAAACCGTCTCCGACCGTCAACACCGTATAGGTGCGTGCCGCGTCGCCCAGTTCCACGCCCTGCTGCAACGTTCCAATCAGTAACCCTGCCACGATATTGATCGCGGTGATGAGAATCGTTGCCATGGAATCGCGCTGATTGAAGCGCGCCGCACCATCCATTGCACCGTAGAACTCTGCTTCGCGAGCGATTGCCTGGCGCCGGCGGCGAGCCTCCGCTTCATCGATGAGTCCGGCGTTCATGTCGGCATCGATGGCCATCTGCTTGCCCGGCAAGGCATCGAGGGTGAAGCGGGCTGTCACTTCCGCGGTGCGCACCGCACCATGCGATACGACCAGAAACTGGATGGCGACAAGGGCGAGAAAAAGAACGAATCCAACGATGTAGTTCCCACCGACGACAAACTGTCCGAAAGCTTCGATCACCTTGCCTGCAGCGGCAGTTCCTTCTGAACCATGAAGCAGGATGCGCCGACTCGAAGCGATATTCAGGGCGAGACGAAACAGCGTAAGCAGGAGCAGAAGCGTGGGAAATACGGAGAGTTCTACGGCACGGCGAATCTGTACGGAGGAGAGAAAGACAATGATCGAGGCCGCCATCGATAGCGCAAGCAGAAAATCCAGGGCGGCGGCTGGCAGCGGAATCAACATGACGAAGATCACGCTGATCGCTCCTATGGGCAACACGTAATCCCTTAACCGGTGCAGGATTCCTGCTGGCGCGAGAGGTGCGGGATTCAGAACGGCAGTGCTCATCGGGACGTCTCCATCGGGCCGTTGACCGGAATCTGAGGCAACGCTTCCGGTGCCCTGGTCGAAGGCCGGAAGCCTGACAGGCCTCGCTGTGTGGTGGGTTTGCTGATGCGCCGTTTGCTTGTGGTGTCCTCTGGCGCGCGCGGCGCTCTCGCATTTCGGCATCGACGCGCTGGCGATACAGATAGGCCAGGATTGCGGCCACCGCTGCGTACAGTTCGACTGGAATTGAATGGCCGACCTCGACCGAGCGATAGAGCGATCGGGCCAGGGGCGGATTCTCAATGATCGGCACACCGGCCCAGCGAGCCTCGACCTTGATCTCTTCGGCCAGAAGATTGCGACCTTTGGCAAGAACCTTGGGAGCGTCCATTGCGACGAAGTCGAAGCCCAAATGCAACGGCGTAGTGAGTCGGGTTAGTCAAGATGACGGCCGCCTTCGAAACATCGGCCTTGACCTTCCGCCGGCGCATCTGGCGCTGCAGGCCTCGAATGCGGCCGCGGGTCTGGGGACTGCCTTCGGTTTCCTTGAATTCCTGCTTCATCTCTTCGCGACTCATCATCAGGCGAGATTCGCGGCTGCGCCATTCGACAAGGTAGTCAACCAGCGCCCAGCCCAACAGTAACCATGCGGCCGCAAGCAGAAGTCCGTATATATCCGAAGCGAGACTGCTAAGACGCGCTGAGGAAAAGGGCGGGATGGTGAGTTCTCGCGCGATTCGCTGCACCGCAAAGACGGCCAGCAAACCGGCGGGCAGGAGCGATTTGCCGAGACGAGAAGCCGCGCGGAGAGAGAACAAGTTCTTCAGATTGCTCGCTGGGCTAACGCGGTCTAGACGAAAACCGACGGAGCCGACGTGGATTTGCAGTCCACCCGTTTGAATCATCCCCGCAGACAACGCACCCGCAACAATAGCCGAGACTGCGATTCCAACTGGAATCAATGCGTGCATCGTGAGGCGGCGTATGGCGATCAGCGTCGGCTGAAGCGTGCTGGTCTCCCAGCGATCGGAAGCGCCTAGATCGAGAGCCGCCGAAATGGAGGCGCGGAAAGAGTCGAGTATTTTTCCGCCGAGAAAACCAAGGCTCAGGACGCCAGCGAGCGTTCCCGCTGCAGCAGCGAGTTCCTTGCTATGGAGAATGTCCCCGTCTTTGTGTGCTTTCTCACGCCGGTGTGGGCTTGCCTGTTCGGTGCGGTCTCCTGGCATCGGCTATCCTCCCTGGTCACAGCCAGGGATGCGGGGAAGCCCGCCACCTGACGCGTTAGCGGAAACCTGAAGCATCCGCTCTGCCAAATCGAGCAGGCCGGAAAAACGAGCTTCAATGAAGCGTGGCCAAAGAGCCAGAGAACCGATAAGAACAGCGAACCCGACCAAGGTCTTAAGTGGAACCGTCAACGACATCACGGGAAGTTGCGGGCTCAGTTTGCCGAGTAAGGAGATTGCGATTTCGATGAGCATGGTCGCGGCGAGAACGGGAGCTGCCAGTTCAACTGCGGCGAGAAAGATGCCGCCAGCAGCCTGAACGGTGGCTCGAGCCGTGACGGGCGCGAGCGTGTAGGCTCCGAGTGGCACAGCACGAAAGCTGCGCACCAGCGAAGCGAGAACAATGCGATCGAGCCCGGCACTAATCAGCACCAGAGTCCCCATCAGCTGAAAGATGTCTCCCATCAAGGGTGTCTGGATATTCGATGTAGGATCCAGCAGGTTCACCATGGAGAAGCTGAACTGAACGCCGGCGATTTGGCCGGCGAAGAGAAGCATTTCGTTCAGAAGCGAGAGCACGATTCCGTAGACGAGTCCTACGGCTATCTCGCCAAGCAACGCGGCAAGAGTGATTTCAGCGTGTGCGTTCGGCAAGGTGGAGACCAGCGGGGCCAACAGGAACGCGACGGCGGCGACGAAAACAGCCTTGGTCCGTGCCGGAAGCGCCGACGACGAGAAGAAGGGTGCGAAGACCACGATTCCGCTCACTCGAATCAGCGTCAGCACCATCGCACTCAAAAAGCTCGTCCACTCGGCCATCAATATCGTCTCCTGATCTTCGAAACGTTGCGTAACTTTAGCCGATGTATCGGCGTAAGTCGGACACGAGCAACAGAGTGTATGCCGCCAGCCGACCGAGGAACCACGGCATGCCGACAAGCAGAATCACCGCCACAGCGGCGAGTCTCGGAACTGAGGTCAGCGACTGCTCCTGAAGGCTGGTCAATGTCTGGAAGAGGGTAAACAAAAAGCCGAGAACAACGGCAGCAATCAGGATTGGCGCGCTGAGGATCATGGCCTCCTTCATCAACTGGCGAAGCAATTCGGCAACGAGATCGGGGGTCATGCGTTCCTCCTCAAAAGCTCTTCAGAAGCGATTGAGCGAGCAGGTTCCAACCGTCAACCATGACAAACAGCAGAATCTTGAGGGGAGTAGAAACAACAACGGGTGGTAGCTGAAACATTCCAATGGAAGTGGTAATGGCTGCGGTGACTATATCGACCAGCAGAAACGGCAGGAAAAGTACGGCGCCAATGGCAAAGCCTGATTTAAGTTCGGAGAGGATGTATGCCGGAACGACGACGCGCATCGGCAGATCATCAGGCGAATTGGGGCGTGGAAGCTGGCCGGCTGCGGTGAAGAGCGCGAGATCCTTTTCGCGCGCATAACGCAGCAGAAAATGCCTGATAGGCTGCGACCCGCGATCAATGGCATCCCAGCCGGCAATTTGTCCGGCACGGTATGGCTCAATCGCCTGCTGATCAACTTGTGTCAGCACTGGAGTCATCAGAAACCAGGTCATCATCAAGCCAAGACCGAGCAGCGTGGGATTAGATGGAGCCGTCTGAGTGCCGAGCGCCTGTCGAAGAAAGTGAAAAACCACCATCAGGCGTACCAGAGGGGTCATGCACATCAAAATCGCGGGAAGAAGAGTAATGAGTGTCAGCGCGAAGAGGATTGTCCAGGGCGTCGCATCAGAAGGGTGCATGCGCGCATTCAGGTCGGGCAAAATGGGCGTTGCCACGGGAGCAGCCATGCGCATTGCCAGCAGGAGCGCCATCATATGATCTCCCCTTCCGGATCGATCGAGCGGCGCCGCCTCGCGCCGGAGCGGCCGGCAGATGGCTTTAGAGGATAGAAACTTGGAGCACCATCGGTCGATGTGGCCACCAGCAACCGCTGCCCATCGGCTTCAATCAGGGCTACGGTCTGCCGCGGAGCAAGGTTGATTCTCTCCACCAGCTTCAGGTGTGGCGGCCTGGTTGCACGCCGACTAAATCGTTCGAGCAGCCATGCCCCCAGACCCGGCCTCTCCGGGAGATTTTTGCGCAAAACTGTACCGCGCTCTCCGAGACCCAGACTCAATACATTGGCAAAGACTCCCAATTTCCTTCTCCTCAAACCAGTCGGGTAATGCGAACCGCAAGTTTCTGATCGACGACTTCGAACTCAGCCCATGCCAACTGCGCGCCTCTGGCCGCCAGAGGCAGGTCCTCTCCCTGTCCCCACTGCGATGGAATGACTGCTCCCACGGTTAGCGCGAGGAGGTTGCGAACCCGGAACTTCCTGATCGGAATCGCCACGTCAACCCCAATTGGCAACCGGAAGACCCGTGGATTGATAAACGAAGCGCCTTCCCCATCGACGACTTCCGGAGACGGCTCCGTCCCTTCCGCCACCATCTGAGGCGCTACGAGCGACGACCCAGCTTTCTGGGCAGCTAGTTGTTGTTGTGCAGCCATCTGCCGCGAGTAATGTGCACCAGATCGGCCAGATCGGAGAGAGAATTCTTAGAACGGACTCATAATTGCGCATGGACGAAGCTCAGGCTGCCACCTTGCCTCGGCAAGAAATGGCTTTCACTTCGCTGCTACACTAGGAGCAGATATTGCTGTGAGATTTGGAAGTGACGGCTAGGATCTGAGGTCAATAAAATGTCCCAACAGAATGGAAATAACGGTATTGCTGGAACTGGTCTGCGCCTGAAGGTGGGTCTTGCCGAGATGTTGAAGGGCGGGGTCATCATGGACGTGATGAATGTGGAACAAGCCCGTATCGCGGAGGAGGCAGGTGCCGTATCCGTGATGGCGCTCGAGCGGGTTCCCGCAATGATTCGCGCTGAAGGCGGCGTTGCGCGCATGGCAAAACCAGCTCTCATCAAGCAGATCATCCACGCAGTCTCCATTCCGGTGATGGCGAAAGCGCGAATCGGGCACTTTGCTGAGGCGCAGATTCTGCAGGAGATCGGGGTCGACTTCATCGATGAGAGCGAGGTTCTGACCCCGGCAGACGAGGCTCACCATATTGACAAGCACGCCTTCACAACGCCGTTTGTCTGCGGCGCCCGGAACCTGGGCGAGGCGTTGCGCAGAATCGCCGAGGGCGCGGCAATGATCCGTACCAAAGGCGAGGCCGGCACTGGCGACGTGGTACACGCCGTCCAGCACATGCGACAGATTGTAAAAGAGATGAAAGCACTGACCATGCTGAGCGAGCAGGAACTGTACGCCGCCGCCAAAGAACATCAGGCTCCTTATGAGCTCATCCGGATGGTGGCGCAGGCGGGCAAACTCCCGGTACCAAACTTCTCGGCAGGCGGAATCGCCACTCCCGCTGATGCAGCTTTAATGATGCAACTCGGTGCCGAGGCAATCTTCGTGGGTTCCGGTATCTTCATGAAGGAGAGGGCGACCCCGCTCGATGTGGAGAACAATCCGAGAGAGCGCGAAGAGGCCGTCTCACGTGCCAAGGCGATCGTGATCGCGACGACGCACTACAAGGACCCGAAGATCCTGGCCGAAGCGAGCGAACAGGTCACGGGCACCATGAAGGGACTTGCAGCGGCGGGGATCGACGAGTCACAGCTGATACAGACTCGCGGCTGGTAACTGCGTAACCGGATTGGTTGTAGCGAATCAGAGAGCCGGAAGTGCCGACCACTTCCGGCTTTTATCCATTGCATCGAAGGCATTTGAGCCGCAAGCTGAAGCCAATCGAAGAGCAATCCCTTGCGCGTTGATCAAGGACTGCAAGCAGAGGAGATCGAAATTGAACGCGGAGGTCAAACGACCGCGAATTGGGGTGCTGGCGATACAAGGCGACTACGCAGCTCATGCAGAAGCGCTTGCCGAAGCTGGTGCCATCCCGGTTGAAGTGCGCAAACGCGAGGAATTGGTTGACCTCAACGGCCTGATTCTGCCAGGCGGCGAGTCGACTACCATCCTGAAGTTCCTCGAACGCGGGCATCTCTCCTTCGACGATCTAAAGCAATTCTGTTCGTCTCGGCCGGTGTTTGGAACATGTGCGGGAGCAATTTTGCTGGCTCGCGAGGTGCGTAACCCAGCGCAGCGGAGTCTAGGCCTGCTGGACGCGGTCGTCGAACGCAACGCCTACGGCCGGCAAATTAACTCCTCCATTCTCTTCTCGGATACGAAACTGCACGGTGACAAGCTCGAAATGGTGTTCATTCGCGCACCGCGCATCGTGGAAACGGGGCCTGACGTCGAAGTGCTGGCGCACCGGGATGGGACGGCGACGCTGGTGCGGCAGGGCAAGTTGATGGCAGCAACGTTTCATCCCGAGCTCTCGCCTGACCGCCGCGTTCACCAGGCATTCGTTGATCTGGTGAACGCCAATCTCGCATCGTAGAGCCGTCTTGCACCACACTCAAATGGAATTGAAGAAAAAGGCCATCCTGATCGGGAATCGGTGCGTCCAACGAAAAGTGGTGTAGTCTGATTTGCACAGAGGCTTCTAAATGCCCGCTACCTTTACGCATTCCCCTGCGGAAACGGAACGGAAAGAGCCGGGAATTGGCGGCAAACCGCCTGTTGACCGACGTCCCACCGGTGGCGGTGGTGGCGGCGGCGATGACGATCGGCAACACGAGCGCCGTGGTCCGCGCGAGTTGCTGCACAAGATTCGTTTCTCTGTCTTCTCCTTTCTAGCGGCGGACATGATGTTCTTCGCCATCCTCGTGGCCGTTTTTTTTGCACGCCAGGCCGGCACCCACATGGACCCGCGGACACAAGTTCAGATTGGCGACTGGCATCCGGTGCTGCTTCCGCCCATCCTTTATCTGAATACGGCCTTGCTGCTGCTGAGCAGCCTTACGATCGAGATTGCGCGTCGGAACATCTTCCGCGAAATTGACGTGTTGGAGGAATGGCTGGGCCTTGGTCATCCGGCGCTCCAGCGCACCCTGCCCTGGACGGCGGCAACGCTTGGCCTCGGAATCCTCTTTCTGACCGGGCAATGGATGGCGTGGCGGCAACTGACAGCCCAGGGCTTTGCTTTTGACCATTCATCTACGCCAGCCAGCAATTTCTTCTACATCATCACCGGATTGCACGCGGCTCACCTGATCGTCGGTGTCATCGCGCTCGCCGTCTGCCTTGCCCTCATCCGCGGGTTCAAGCGCGTAGAACTTCGGCAGATCGCGGTGGATGCCACTGCCTGGTATTGGCATGCAATGGGTCTGGCGTGGCTGATCCTGTTTGGTGTTCTTGTGATCGGCCAATAGGTTTCGGGCACGGTCGGTGAGGCTTTGAACAATATGCAACTCTACGGTTGCGCTTCTCTAAAAAACTCTCTTTTAAGCTAAGTTCGTCAATCAACACGACTTAGCCTTTTAAGGGGCTTCTGTAAACCATTCTAATCATTAGACTTAAGGCGCAAAGTCGTCAAAGATAAGAACTTAGAGGGTGAGGTTCGTCGGTCTGCACAACCTTCGAGGCAATTACATCCCACAATGCGCGGACCAATTCGTGACCGTTGCCTCAATTTCCGCTGTAAGACGAGTATAGGGAATGCCCTGAATTAACCTGCAAAATTTAAAAAAGTTTTGGGGCAGTGCAATGAGGAAGATGGGTCGGATTCGGAGGAGACCTGTCTTGACATGCCTTTGCTGACCGCGCTCGGAAGCCGCCAGAACTGCATTCCGCTCCTGCTCATCCGACTGCCTGGATAAACCTTGAAGGAACACGGCACAGGCTTCCTTCTTGTGCTGCGCCAACTGTCTGCCCGGCCGAGGCGAAACAAAGCGTGCAAAAACAACTAGAAGGTGTAGATCCGCGACAAGGTTGCAGCACTCAAAAAACAGGGTAAGTCCTTGCCTGAAGTAGTCGCAGCTAAACCTGGCGCGCGCTATGACGCGGTATGGGGCAGCCTGTTCCAGAACCCGAGTGACTTTGTTGCGCTCGTGTATCAGGGAGTTTGAGACCAGCTAGATGCCATATCTTCAGCTCTTGAGAAATGCCAGCAGGTCGGCGTTGATCTTCTCCGCCTGCGTAGTCGGCATGCCATGCGGAAAATCCTTGTAGGTGATCAGCTTCCCATTCTGTAGCAACTTCGCCGACTTCGGCCCCGCCGCCACATACGGAACGATCTGGTCATCCTCGCTATGCATCACCAGCACCGGAATCGTGATCTTCTTCAGGTCCTCCGTGAAGTCGGTCTGCGAGAAGGCCACAATCCCGTCATAGTGGGCCTTGGCCCCGCCCATCATCCCCTGCCGCCACCAGTTCGCTATAGTGGCCTCCACGGACTTGACCCCCGGACGATTAAATCCATAGAAAGGCCCCTCGGGCAGGTCGCGATAGAACTTCGACCGATTCGCCGCAAGTTGCGCCTGCAGATCGTCAAACACTGACTTCGGCAAACCCTCTGGATTGGCTGCGGTCTTCACCATCAGCGGAGGCACCGCACTGATAATTGCAGCCTTGTACACATCCTGTTGCCCATGCCGAGCCAGATAGTGCACTACCTCACCACCCCCGGTTGAATGCCCTACATGGATCGCGTCCTTCAATCCGAGATGCGTCGTAAGCGCGGCAAGATCATCCGCATAATGATCCATATCGTGGCCATCGGCGACCTGCGTCGAGCGTCCATGCCCACGGCGGTCATGTGCAATCACTCGATATCCTTTGTTCAGAAAGAACAGCATCTGGTTATCCCAGTCATCGGCCGAAAGGGGCCAACCATGGCTAAACACAATTGGTTGCCCGGAACCCCAGTCCTTGTAAAAAATCTCAACGCCGTCTTTGGTTGTGATAGTGGGCATACGGACTCCTTAGGCAATTGGATTAACGCTCGCCAATTAGATCACACTCGCTTGCTTAGAGAGAAAAAGCCCTGCCGATTCAAGCGCACACGATGTTCCGAGTCAGGGGGTATCAAGAAGCAGCCTATTTCCGAGATCGTATTCGGCCCCTACATCTCCCTGCTCGGCCCGAGCCTGGATAGTTGCCACATACCATCGATGTCTTGTGATTGGGTCTTTCCTCTATGGACGTGCCAAACGACCATCGTTGTGCAAAAGGCCATGACAAGCAGAGCTGCGATCACGATTCTCCGCAATGGATTCATCCCGAATAGGCTAGCCGATTGTTGCACAAAACCATGAAAAGAATAGTGGCGGTCGCGCCTTCTTCGAGATTCCTCACGTTGCGCCAGTATTGTGGACAATTGGGAGTTTCACCGGACTGGGAAAAGGGCAACCGCAGATCCTTCGCTGTGCTCAGGATGACAGTTCCTTTGGCAAGCGAAGGTCGTGGTTATAACAAAATTTTGGAGTGGTAGTCGAGGGGGAAACTTCGCTTGCTATTTGAAGTGTCGAAAGCAAACGCAGATCCTTCGCTGTCGCTCAGATGACAGCTTTATTGGCAAGCAAGGTTGGTATCTCATCGGAAAAGTCGCGGACTGTTGCAATCCAGAAGAGGTGGAACGTCTGCCTTCTTCATGGGACGAAAACTCCGGTCTTGTTCGGTTCGGCCACCAGAGTGAATTCATCCTTCTTTTCGACGCTGAGTGTGTCTGCATCAGGATCTTTCACTTTCCACATCACGCCGTGAAGCTGCCCGTTGCGATAGTCCAGCGTGACATAGTGGTATACCGGGAAAGCCGTGTCCCGGTAAAGATCTTCCGATCCGCGAAAGAGGAGAGGGTAAGGCTCGGCACCGCCGCCGCCGGACGTGACGTACTCCACTCCATTGCGTTCGAAGCGCTCGTAGTTATGGATATGACCATTGAAGACGACCACCTTGGCATGCATTTTATGGAGATGGATTTCGAGCAGATGCCGAAGGGTGAGCGCCTCCTTTGAGGGGAGGTTCGTAAAGAGCTTTGACTGTTCATCGACGACCCACGGAGTGTGGTAAAGGATAAACAGAAAATCCACCTGCTTCGGCAGGTGATCGAGCTGCGCGGCAAACCACGTAGCCTGCGTGCTCGTGCCTCCCGAGGGCGAGGTCATATCGAGCGAGATTACTTCCACGCTGCCCATCAATACCGAGTAATAGCGATGGCCCTGAATACCGGGAAAGTTCTGCAGATAATTCGCAATTCCCTTCTGATGATCGCCGCGCACTTCGTGATTTCCCGTGGTCGGGAGTTGCAGGATCTGATTCTTGCGCCACAAGGCAGTTTCGTCGCGAAACACCTGCCAGTCGGCATCATTCGATCCGATATAAGGCATGTCGCCCGTAAGCAGCAGTACTTCGGGATTCTCCTGAGCCACGCGCTCAGCGAGGAATTTGCGGACGCGGGGGTTTGTCCCCATCTTCACCGAGGGATCGGTAAAACGCATGTCGCCATAACCCACGATGCGCATGGGGGAACCTGGCTGATATTTGGAGATGGTGAAGGTGGGATTTACATCGATCTTTTCTGCGGGTTGGGCAAACGCGGATGAGAGGAACGTGGACGCGAAAACGGAAAGAACAATTAACCGCACACGCCGCCTGAGGGTTGCTCGAAGTGGTGGATGCACAAGAAGAGGCTAACATCGGCTCGCCGCCAGCACCAAATCGACGCGTAACCGGAATTGCTCAAAGGCCGTGCACGCGGGCGAGCAGCAATGCGCGCATGTGTTATTGGAGTGTGGACAAATCGAGCGTCCTAAATGGATTCGCCTTTGCTGAACTCCGCTTCCCAATCCATGTGACACACCTCACAGGTGCACAAAAGGCGCGACAGGTATACAAACTGAGACGGCGAAGGTGATTTCGCTCACGGATGTCTGTCGACGTGGCGCGTTGCACCATCGGGAGACGATGAGAATGTCGGAGGCTTGGAGCGTCCGGGCCTAGCGGCCTTGCCAGCTCTCTGCGCACGATTTCAGCAGCCTGAAGGCTGCTGCTCCCTCCGTATTCGCACGTTCCAAGCGCGGCGGCTTGGAATTTACAGGGCAGTTTGCCTGGCTCCTGATCGCCTTGACGGGATGAGGTTTGGAACCTAAGCTCAAACCAGCGGCCTGTCGCAGTGGGCTTATTTCGCCCGAGCGGGAATGCCGCACATTTTGCGGACCATTGCAGACAGGGTGCACATGATTCCCTATCACTGGCAATATCTTCCACTGTTACTGCAAATCCTTTTCGCCATTGGACTTGCGGCGATAATGGTCTTAGCTTCCTGGTTCGTTGGCCGCCATCGTAATCTGCCCGTGAAGCTGGCCGCCTACGAGTGCGGAATCGAGTCAGTGGGCGACGCGCGGGCACGGTTCAGCGTGCGGTTTTACATGGTGGCAATGCTCTTCATCCTTTTCGACGTGGAAGCAGTCTTCATGATGCCGTGGGCGGTGATCTACCGCCAGCTGCCTCAGATCACCGGGCAAAGACTTTTCGGCTTCTGGGAGATGGTTGTTTATCTCGGGTTCATTGCGGTAGGCCTCTACTACATCGTGCGCAAGGGCATTCTGAACTGGAGCATGGACAAGGCGGACCTTTAAGAATGGCAGACGCTCCAAAGGAAACTCTCGCGGGAAAGCAAGCTGTGCTCGAAGGACTGCCAGATCATCCGGCAGTAAAAGCTCTTTTCGCCTGGAACGCCGACGCGATCACTGATGCCCTGTTCGATCGCGGTGAACTCACCTTGACGGTGACGCCGGAAACGATATGCCAGGCCCTAGCCGCAGTCAAAAATGCCGGCTACAACGCATTCGAAGACATGACCGCCGTGGACTGGCTGCCATCTGAGCCACGCTTTCAACTCAGCTACCACATTCTTTCGCATCAATATAAGGAAAGAATCCGTCTGAAGACCTGGGTAGACAGTTCCGATCCTGCAATCGAGTCGATCACGTCTGTCTGGTCTGGCGCGAATTATTACGAGCGCGAAGTGTTTGATCTGTTCGGGATCCGGTTTGAAGGGCATCCCAATCTGCGCCGTATCCTGATGCCTGATGATTGGGTGGGGCATCCACTCCGTAAGGATTACCCCGTGGAGGGCTATCGCTGATGGTGGATGTAGGAACTCCGATCCTTCCGGCTCCCCCGGCCGAAGGCGCACGCGATCAGCACATGGTCCTGAATATGGGACCGCAGCACCCGTCCACGCACGGCGTGTTGCGCCTGGTGCTTGAGATCGACGGCGAAATTGTCGTCCGACTCTACCCTGAGATCGGCTATTTGCACACCGGCATCGAGAAGACCTGCGAGGCAAAGTTTTATCAGCAGGTCGTCCCGCTGACTGATCGCGTCGACTATCTCGGCCCCATGGCCAACAACCTATGCTATTGCCTGGCTGTCGAGAAGCTGTTGCAGTTGGAGATCCCTGAGCGCGCGGTGTGGATTCGCGTCCTGCTGACCGAACTGACACGCCTGAATTCGCACCTGATCTGGCTCGGCACCCATGCCATGGACATTGGCGCGCTGACGGTCTTCCTGTACACCTTCAGGGAACGCGAAGACATTTTGCGCATCTTTGAAGCCGTAGCTGGCCAGCGCATGATGACGAGCTACTTCCGTGTTGGTGGATTGTCGATGGAGCCCCCGCTGGATCTGTTCGATCGCATCCAGTCGTTCATCAATACGTTCCCGGAAAAGATTGATGAATATTCAAACCTGCTGACTGGAAATCCCATCTTTCGCAACCGGCTGATGGGTGTAGGATACCTGTCGCCTGAAGACGCAATCGCTTTGGCGGTGACGGGTCCCACGATGCGTGCGTCAGGTATCGATTTCGATCTGCGGCGCGACATGCCCTACTCGAGCTACGAGAAATTCCAGTTCAGGGTGCCGATTTCAAATCGCTGCGACTGCTGGGGAAGGTATGAGGTTCGCTTACTGGAGATGCGCGAAAGCATCAGCATCATTCAGCAGGCGCTGGACGGTATGCCCGGCGGCCCGATCAAAGCGGATGCGCCGAAAATTGTCCTTCCCGATCGCGAGAAAATGAAGACACAGATGGAAGCGTTGATTCATCACTTCAAGATCGTCACCGAAGGTTTCAACGTACCAGCCGGTGAAGTTTATCAGGGCATTGAATCAGGCCACGGACAGATGGGCTACTACGTGGTGTCGGACGGCACCGCAAAACCGTACCGCGTGCACATGCGCTATCCGGGCTTTGCCAGCTTGCAGGCGCTCGAAACCATGTGTCAGGGACGCATGCTGGCCGATGTAGTCGCAGTGATCGGTTCAATCGATATCGTGTTGGGGGAGATTGATCGCTGATGCCGGAGACGGCTCAGTTGTACGTGGAACTTTGGGTATCGCTTGCTTCCCTGCTCCGCAGTTACACCGCGGCGCATGGGCTGAATGGGGACAGGCAGGCGACAGTCGAGTTGGGCGAAGAGCAGATTACAGTACGTCACGCTGATGCGTGGCTCGATTTGAAACGGAACGGCGCGCGGGTGATGTGGAAGCGCGACGACGGACGGAGCGGAATGCTGGAACTGACAGAAGCTGGCCGGTTGCGCAGTTCCACCGGCGAGGAAGAGATGGACATGGCGGCTGAAGCGTGGGCGCGGGAGTTGATGCGATGAGCGCGGAGACCATGAGCATTTTCTCGCCCAAGGTGGCGGCCCGGTTTGATGCGCTGGTGGAGAAGTATCCGCTGCGGCGCTCGGCGTTGGTGCCAATGCTGCTCTATGCGCAGGATGAGATCGGGTATCTGTCTGACGCCGTAATCGCCGAAGTTGCGCAGCGGATTGGTCTCACGGAACTCGAAGTACGCAACGTGGCGACTTACTATTCGATGCTCCGCTTCAAGCCTGCGGGCAAATTCAATGTGCAGGTCTGCACCAATATCAGTTGTATGCTGCGCGGCGCTTACGAGGTTTACGAGAAATTCCAGGAAGAACTTGGCATCGGGCACAAGGGCGTGACAGCCGACGGCGTGTTTTCCCTCGAGGAGGTCGAGTGCATCGGCGCATGCTGCTGGGCCCCTGCGATTCAGGTGAATTACACCTTCCACGACGATCTGACACCGGAGAATGTGCCGGGCATTTTGGCTGATTACCGCCGGAAAAGCGGAGGCCAATAGAAATGCCCAGGCTCGTTTCGCATCCCGATGAAGTGAAGGTCGTCTCTCGGCGCTTCGGCCAGGGCGCGACAAATATCGAGAAATACATCGAACTCGGTGGCTATGAGGCTGCAAAGAAGTGTGTGGCGCAAGGGCCCGAGTGGATCATCGAGGAAATGAAGGCATCGAATCTGCGCGGGCGCGGTGGCGCGGGTTTTCCGACCGGAATGAAGTGGTCGTTTGTGCCGAAGCAATCTGCGAAGCCCAAGTACGTGCTGATCAATGGCGACGAGAGCGAACCCGGCACCTGCAAAGACCACTTGATCTTCCTGCACGATCCTCATGCTGTCATTGAAGGAACCATCATCGCCGGCCTCGCGATCGGCTCGAAGATGGGCTTCATCTACCTGCGCGGCGAGTATCGCTACCTCCTCGAGATCATGGAGAAGGCCGTTGCCGATGCGTATACCAAGGGTTTCCTCGGCAAAAACATCTTCGGTTCAGATATCGAGTTTCAGATCATCACGCAGAGCGGCGCGGGCGCATACGAAGTCGGCGAAGAGTCGGCGCTGATGGAGTCGCTCGAAGGCAAGCGCGGAGTTCCGCGCATCAAGCCTCCCTTCCCCGCTGTTGTAGGCCTCTATGGCGGACCGACCGTTATCAACAATGCAGAAACTATCGCGACTGTCCCACATGTCATCACCATGGGGGGCACAGCCTTCGCGGGCATTGGGTCAGCCCGCAACGGCGGCACTCGGTTGTTTAGCATCAGCGGCCACGTGGAGAAGCCCGGCGTGTATGAATTGCCGATGGGCTACAACCTGAAGAAGATGATCTACGAAGTCGCCGGTGGAATTCGCGGCGGCCGCAAATTGAAAGCCGTGGTACCGGGCGGATCATCCACACCTGTTCTTTTGCCTGAAGAGATCGAAAACCTTGGCATGGACTTCGACCAGGTGGGCAAGGCGGGATCGATGCTGGGTTCCGGCGGCGTTGTGGTGATCGACGACCAGACGTGCATCGTCGAATTTGCGCTGCGCACGATCAGCTTCTATCAGCACGAGAGTTGCGGCTGGTGCATTCCCTGCCGCGAAGGAACGGACTGGCTGAAGAAATCGCTTACACGCTTTCACGCAGGATTCGGCACCGCGAAGGACATCGACAACATTCGCTACCTCGCCGAGAACATGATGGGCCGCACTTTCTGTCCGTTGGGCGATGCCGCGGCGATGCCCACGATCGGATTCGTGAAGAAGTTTCGCAAGGAATTTGAAGATCACCTGGACGGGAAGCCCTGCCCGTTCGCCAAACACACCGAAATGGCTGTGGTCTAGAAGGGCGCTGGAGAAGAATGGCGGACGTAACATTCACGGTCGATGGAAAGAAGCTGACGGCTCCCGCGGGGACGCTGCTGATTGAAGCGTGTCGTAAGGCGGGCATCGAAATTCCTGCGTTCTGCTATTACCCCGGGCTCAGTCTTCAGGCCGCTTGTCGCATGTGCGTCGTGCGCCAGGAGAAGGTACCAAAGCTCCAGACTGCCTGCACAACAACAGTTGCCGAGGGCCAGGTATTTGTAACAGAGTCGCCGGAGATTGCCCAGGCGCGCAAAGCCACCATCGAACTGCTGCTGGGAAACCATCCACTCGACTGCCCGGTGTGCGATGCCGGCGGCGAGTGTGAATTGCAGGACATGACCTTTAAGTATGGCGCGGGTGAAAGCTTGATGGTCGACGCCAAGCGCCACCGTGACGAGCAGCAATGGTCGCCCGCTGTCTTCTACGATAGGCCGCGGTGCATCCTGTGTTATCGCTGCACCCGCATGTGCGGCGAAGGCATGGATGTCTGGGCCCTCGGGATTCAGAATCGTGGAGTCAGCTCTGTAATTGCGCCCAACCAGGAAGAACGCCTCGACTGCGAGCAGTGCGGCATGTGCATCGACGTATGCCCCGTGGGCGCTCTCACCAGCGGGAGCTATCGTTACAAGACGCGGCCATGGGAGATGAACCACGTTTCCACCGTCTGCACCCATTGCGGCGATGGTTGCAAAGTGACGCTTGGCGTGCGCCAGGCGAACGATGGATCGCAGATAGTTCGCGCCGACAATCGCGACAAAAGTGGCATCAACGGCGATTTCCTCTGCGCAAAAGGCCGTTTCGGATTCGATTTTGTCGAAAGCCCAGAGCGGCTCACGACGCCACTGGTCCGCAATACCCAGGGCAAACTTGAACCGGCAAGCTGGGAGCAGGCGTTTCGAGTTGCCGCTGCAAAGCTCAAAGAGATTCGAGACAGCAAGGGTGGCGGCGCCATCGGCGTGATTGGTTCGAACCACACCACCAATGAAGAGAATTATTTGCTGCAGAAGTTTGCACGCACTGTACTCAAGACGAACAACATTGATCACCAGCGTACGACGGACTACGTAGCGTTTGCGCGTGCGTTGGCCGGACATGAAGGCAAGGCTGCCAGCCTGCGCGAAATCGCAAGTGCTTCGGCCATCCTTCTGATAGGCGGCGATCCGACAAACGAACATCCCCTGCTGGCGTGGAATCTGCGGACCAATGTACGTCTGAACCGCGCATGCCTCTACGTAGCAAATGAAAAGAAGATCAAGCTGGAGCGGCAGGCAAAATCCTCGCTGCGACTCCCAACCGGCGGATACGCGGCAATGGCTGCCTACCTTGCCGGAAACGACGCGGTCATCAATAACGCGGCATTCCGCGATGCGGTGCTCGGCGCAGAGAAGCTGCTGGTCATATTCGGCTCTGAATATCGGGGAACCGCCGTCGCGGAGCTCGTGCAATGGGGCCTCGGACGCGGAAACGTCCGTTTTGCCTATCTCGGCGACTACGCCAACTCGCGCGGCGCTGCAGATATGGGCGTGTTGCCTGATCTGCTTCCCGGTTACACGCCGGTTAGCGCTGCCGGAGCATTCGCACAGGAATACGCGGGAATGCCAGGCACGCCGGGCAAGACACAGCCCGAGATGTTTTCGGCAGCCACGAATGGCGAACTCGGCGCACTATTCGTCGTCGGCGCGAACCCATTGGGTGACAGCAGTGTCGATGCAGCCACTTTCAAAAACACGTTTGTTGTCGTGCAGGACATCTTCCTGACAGAGACAGCGGCGATTGCCGATGTTGTCTTCCCTGCCGCCAGTCTCTACGAGAAGACCGGCACGGTCACCAACACCTTCGGCGATCTGCAGTTGGCACGGAAGGCCGCAGACCACGCCGGAGTGAAGCCCGATTTCGAGATCCTTGTACGTCTCGCGGCCAGCATGGGCGCGGACGTGAAGAAGTTGGTTCCCTTTGGCAAAGAGGGGGTAACGGCAGATCTTGGGCAATCGCGCGGTGCGCAAGCCGGCGAGGCAGATCGGCACGCCGTCTGGCTTTCGGCCAATGGCCTCGAACCGAAGCTGAGCCCCTTTGATCCGCTCGCGCTTCTCGACGAGATTGAGCGCCTGGTCCCGGGATACAGGCTCGATCGCTTGAATCTCTTCGGCGGCAACGACGTGAAAACGGAGCCCGGATTCGTGCCGGTTTCCACACTCACATCGACGGTCACCGACCTGGTGAAGCCCGCGCACAATGGATTGTTCACCTCGGGCACTCTTGGACGATATAGCAACGGACTCAAAGATCTGGAGCAACACCAGGCAGCGGAAGTGGCAGTGACAGCAGCAGACTGATCGATTTATGGGATTGTGGGCGAAACGCAGGTTCTTCAGCTTTTCTGCGGCTCACCCAGGAGAAGGTTAGTGACTATTTGGCAGTTTTTGTTTTGGAGCTTGCTCAAGGTCGTGGTGGTAACGGTGGTGTTGTTGCTGGCCGTCGCCTACACGGTTCTGCTTGAACGCAAGCTCGTTGGCCGTATTCAGAATCGCTGGGGACCCAATCGCGTGGGACCCTTCGGATTGCTGCAGCCACTGGTTGACGGTGCGAAATCTTTTCTCAAAGAAGACATTATCCCTTCGGGCGTGTATCGGCCGCTGTATCTCATGGCCCCGATCATCGCCCTGAGCTGTGCTCTCATTTCCATTGGAGTCGTGCCTTTCGGCGACCCGGGGCTCGTTGGTCCCGGCAATTTTCATTACTTCCAGATCGCCGACGTGAACATCGGCCTGCTGGTGATTTTGGGCATTACCTCGATTGGCGTATACGGCATCGCGCTAGCCGGATGGTCTTCCAACAACAAATATTCCCTGCTCGGTTCGCTCCGTTCCTCCGCGCAACTCGTCAGTTATGAACTCGCCTTGGGCCTCTCGCTGGTTGGCGTTGTACTGCGCGCCGGTTCGCTGAATCTGGACGTGATTGTAAAAAGCCAATCGAATCACGGCATGCTGAGCTGGAATCTCTTCGGCGGATTTCAATTCATTGCCTTCTTCATCTATTTGATGTCAGCCTACGCTGAAACCAATCGCTCGCCCTTTGATCTACCCGAGGCTGAAAGCGAGCTCACAGCGGGCTATCACACCGAGTACAGTTCCATGAAGTTCGCCATGTTTTTCATGGCCGAATACGCAAACATGATCATGGTCGGCTGCGTGGCCACCCTTCTGTTTCTGGGAGGCTGGACGAGCCCGTTCGGCAACCTGCTGCCAACGCCTGACATTTTCATTCTTCGCGCATTGCTGCCCATCTTCTGGTTTGTCCTGAAAGTTTTCAGTTTCCTGTTTCTCTATGTATGGGTGCGCGGCACGTTGCCCCGCTTCCGCTATGACCAGCTTATGAACTACGGATGGCGCTGGCTGATGCCCCTCGCCATCCTCAACATTGTGGGCACGAGTCTCTGGCTCGCGTATCGCTGAGTATTGCCGCGTAACATCCTGATCGAAGGGCTTCTCTGTTCACCGATCACGGTTTTTCGATGGCGCGCTCAGTTAGAATCGGAAGGGATTTTATGCAGCAGGAATGGCCTGCTCGCACTGTTCCTCCCCTCAACCCGCCGGAGTAAATGACCGGCGCTCGCCCGTAAGTGACGGAACGATGCACCTGATTCTGTTTATCGTGTTTGCCGCACTCTGCCTGACTGGAGCCGTCAATCTCCTGCTGCAGAAGCATCCCATCAACAGCGCCCTTTCGCTGATCGTGGTGATGACGTCGCTTGCAGTCCTCTATTTGCTCCTGGGGGCGGAGTTTCTGGCTGCGGCGCAGGTCATTGTCTACGCCGGCGCCATCATGGTGCTGTTCACGTTTGTCGTCATGTTGCTGAATGCCGGCCGTGAGGAACGGACCCTGGGCAGCCGCGCGTCGCGCACCGTTGGCTTTCCTGCAGTAGTGGCAATCCTGGCTGTCATTGCGACGACGATCCTGAAAATCCAGGGCCTCGGGAATGCCGCGATTGAAGATCACATCACCAGCACCGCTGACCTGAGTGCCGTTCTCTTCACCAAACTGCTGCTTCCCTTCGAGGTCACGTCGGTGTTGATTCTCGTAGCCATCCTCGGCTCCGTCGCTCTCGCGCGGCAAGGCGATGGAGAAAAGGTGGACACCAAATGAACTCAGTACACCTGATCCAGAATGAAGTCCCCCTCACGTGGTACTTGCTCCTGAGCGCTGTATTGTTTTGCCTCGGCGTTGTTGGATTCCTGGTCAAGCGCAATCTGATTACCGTATTCATGTCGATCGAGCTGATGCTCAACGCGGTGAATCTTTCGTTCGTGACCTTCGCCCACCAATGGCACCAGGTAAAGGGCCAGATCTTTGTCTTTTTTGTGATGATGGTAGCGGCCGCCGAGGCTGCCGTCGGACTCGCCATCATTATTGCCGTATTCCGCGCACGTGCAACGCTGGCGGTCGACCGGATCGACCTGATGAAACTATGAACGAGAATTTCCATCTCTGGTTGATCCCGATGCTGCCCTTCGCCGGGTTTCTGCTGAATGGGCTGTTCGGAAGTCGACTATCGAAACCAGTTGTCACCGCGATTGCGATTCTGGCGTCGCTAGGATCGTTGCTCGTAGTGCTGGCCGACTTCGGAACCTCATTTCGGCCCGATGTCCTGCCACACGTTGAAACGTACGGTCATTGGATAACCGCCGGTACGCTTCACATCGATTTCAGCTTCGTTCTCGACCAGCTATCGCTGGTGATGCTCCTCATCATCACCGGTGTCGGTTTCCTCATCCACATCTACTCCGTCGGCTACATGCACGACGATCCGGGCTACGCACGGTACTTCGCCTACATGAACCTGTTCATGTTTTTTATGACGGTTCTCGTGCTCGCCGGAAACGCCCTGCTGCTATTTGTCGGCTGGGAGGGGGTGGGCCTCGCGTCATATCTACTCATTGGATTCTGGTTCCAAAAAACCTCAGCCGCCACGCCGGTAAAAAGGCATTCATCGTTAACCGTATCGGCGACTTTGGCTTCCTTATCGGTCTGTTCCTGCTGCTGGCCAACTTCGGCACACTCACATTCAGCGAAATCGCTGCGAAACTGGCTGCTAATCCAGCGTGGACGGGTGGAGTTCTGACCGCTATTGCGCTCTGTCTATTCGTGGGCGCAACGGGCAAAAGCGCGCAGCTTCCGCTCTACGTATGGCTTCCCGATGCCATGGAAGGCCCGACGCCGGTGTCCGCCCTGATTCATGCGGCAACCATGGTCACGGCGGGCGTCTACATCGTCGTGCGCATGCACTTCCTTTTCGACCGCTCGCCATTCGCGCTTGGCGTGGTCGCAATCGTCGGCGCCACCACTGCTGTCTTTGCGGCGTTGATCGCCCTTGTTCAAAACGACATCAAGCGCGTCCTTGCCTACTCCACCATTTCGCAGCTTGGCTACATGTTCCTGGGATGCGGAGCCGCGGCTTATTCCACTGCAATCTTCCACCTGATGACGCATGCGTTCTTCAAGGCGCTGTTTTTCCTTGCAGCAGGTTCCGTAATTCACGCACTTGGCGGCGAACAGGACCTGCGCAAGATGGGCGGGCTGCGCAAAAAGATCCCGATCACCTTCTGGACGATGACCGCTCCGGTTCTGGCGATTACGGGATTGCCGCCGTTCTCCGGCTTCTTCTCAAAAGACGCAATCCTCTACGAGGACTTCCTGGAAGGCACGGCAGGAAAAACGCTTTGGTTTGTGGGTCTTGTCGCTGCATTGCTCACGTCTTTCTATATCTTCCGATTGTGGTATCTCGCATTCTGGGGTGAATCGCGCAACCCCGAGGCCCACCCTCACGAGAGCCCATGGACAATGCTCGGCCCTCTCGTCGTTTTGTCACTTCTGTCCCTCGTCGGCGGATGGCTCGGCATTCAACGTTTTGCTGCGTACCTCAGGCCGTCCGACGGTCCGATTCCCGAGGGAGGCAGCATGACCCTCGAATTCATTTTGAGTTTTCTTGCCGTGGGCGTGGCTGTGCTGGGCTGGTACATCGCCTATCTGCTCTACCAACGCCGCCAAGAACTGCCCAAACGGCTCGCTGCCGCATTCCCCAGGGTCTACAAATTACTCACAAACAAGTTTTACGTGGATGAAATTTACAGCCACTTTATCGTCCACCCAGTGCTGGCGCTCTCAAAGTATCTGCTGGAGTGGGTTGTCGATGTCGTGATCCTGGGGGGCATGGCCTGGCTGCTGGGCGGAGTTGCTATGCTGGGCGGCGCAATCCTGCAACGCTGGCAATCTGGCAACCTGCGGTCGTATGCGGCATGGCTCGCGCTTGGCGCTGCGGTCCTGCTTGTTTTTGCACTTGCGCCTTACGTGTTTGGCACATCTTTGATCGGCATATTTGGCGTGGGGCATTAGGAGATGACAGCGATGGACAGTTCGATACTCACGTTGATTCTCCTTGTACCGCTGGCCGGCGCTGTGCTCGTCGCGCTGCTGCCCGATCGCGGAAAGCTGTCCGCGTGGCTCACTCTTGTCATATCGCTCGTGACCTTTGGCCTTACGCTGCATCTGCCCGCGCATTTCGACTCCCATCAGTCTGGGTTTCAATTTGAAACCAGCCGCCTATGGATTGATTTGACGGGAGCAAATCAAGGGATCTTCTACCACGTCGGCGTGGATGGCCTGAGCATGTGGCTCGTAGTTCTCGTCGGTCTGCTCGGTCCTGTCGGCGTACTCGCAAGTTGGAACGCGATCAACCGGCGGCCGAAAGTCTTCTACACCCTTTTCCTTGTCCAGCAAACGGCGATGTATGGCGTCTTCATCTCGCTCGACCTGATGCTCTACTACGGGTTCTGGGAGCTGTCGCTGGTTCCCATGGCGATCCTGATTGCGATGTACGGGCGCAAGGAAGGCTCGAAGGCAGCCATCAAGTTCTTCTTCTTCACCTTCATTCCGTCGGCGCCACTTCTCGTCGCCATCCTCTACCTGTACGCCAGGACCGGCACTTTCAACTTCAGCGAATTGCAATGAACGTCGCCGCCGGTGTCGTGCCTGCAGGCGCGCTCTTCTGGATTGCGCTGGCATTTCTGTTTGCATTTGCGGTAAAGGTCCCGGTGTTTCCGTTGCACGGCTGGCTTGCGGACACTTTCGCCGAAGCCCCAGTTGCGATGGCAATGGTAGTTGCCGGGAAACTGGGCCTCTATTCGATGCTCCGCTTCCACGTCGGCCTCTTCCCTGCCCAGGCGCAAGCCATAGCACCATTGATGATCACGCTGGCCGTGATCGGCATCCTCTATGGTGCGTGTCTTGCTTTGGTCCAACGCGATTTCTGGCGATTCCTCGCCTTTGCGGCACTCAGTCACCTTAGCCTGATCACGCTTGGCGTCTATGGATTCACACTCACTGGCTGGACCGGCGCAACGTATCAGATCCTCAACAACGAGCTGATCGATGCAGCTCTTTTCGTCCTGCTGGGCGCGCTTGAGCTTCGTTACGCAACATCTCAGATCGCGGCTTACGGCGGCCTAGCAAAGCGAGCGCCGCGGCTCGCAACGCTCTTCGTGATCGTCTCGCTCGCCATGATCGGTCTGCCTCTCTTGAACGGTTTTGTCGGAGAGTTCCTGATCCTGTCGAGCACCTTTATGGGCGTGAGCCAACGCTCGGCCGTGCTCGCGACGCTCGGCGTGATCCTCAGCGCCGCGTACATGCTCTCGATGGTGCAGCGAATTTTCTACGGTCCGGAACGCAAGACGGCAGAAGCCGGCGCCGCGGATCTGCGGCTTGGTGAACAACTGGTGCTTTGGCCTCTAGCTGTCCTGATGCTGGTAATGGGCGTTTCTCCAAATTTCTGGTTTCGTGCCATCGAGATGGCTCCCAAACCGATCATGCTTCAGCAATCGCGTTCGATTGAAATGCTCAACCAGCCCGCCGTCATTCCGGGTACAACCAGCGGAGAGGTTCAGCGATGAATCAAGTGCCAGACATCTACCGCATCCTACCCGAAGTGGTTCTCACCATTACCGGTGTGCTGGTCATGCTCGCGGACGCGTCTCTGGCGCCGGCGCGGTCACGCCGCGGCCTGGGCTGGGTCGCCGCAATCGGAACAACCGTCGCATTGTGGTCGAGCCTGTGGCAGCTTTCGCTTCCCTCTGGAACCGCTTTCTCCGAAACCGTCGAGACCAGCCCGTTCACCGTGTTCTTCCACGTTCTGATATGCGGCATCGTCCTCGTTACGCTCCTGCTCTCGCTTGACACGCTGCCCGAAGACAGCCACCACCAGGGCGAGTATTACGCGCTCATAGTCTTCGGCGCGGTCGGCATGTGTCTGATGACGAGCGCCATTGAGTTGCTGGTGGTCTTCATCGCATTGGAGATCTCTTCCATCGCCACCTACATCCTCGCGGGATATCGCAAGCAGACCGGACGCGGCCCCGAATCAGCTATCAAGTATTTCCTGCTAGGTTCGTTCGCCACGGCGTTTCTTCTCTATGGAATCGCAATGGTCTTCGGCGCCACCGGGACTACATCTGTCTACGAGATCGCCCGCAACGCCTCAACGGCACAGAACCAGTCACTCGTACATGCGGCATTAGCCTTGATGCTGGTTGGAATTCTGTTCAAGGTATCCGCTGCCCCTTTCCACGTCTGGACGCCTGACGTCTACGAAGGCGCGCCCTCGCCGGTTGTTGCGCTTATGTCGACCGCGCCCAAGGCAGCCGCATTCGCCTTCCTGTTGCGCATTGTCTACGAGATGTTCCCGACCCTCCGGGCTGTCTGGTCTCCTGTTCTGTGGCTCGTCGCCGTGCTCTCGATGACTGTGGGCAACCTGGCCGCGCTGCGCCAGCAGAACGTCAAACGCATGCTGGCTTACTCGTCCATCGCTCACGCTGGGTATCTGCTTGCCGCATTCGCTGCATTCGGCACTAGTGGGATCGCGGCAGCCAGCTTCTACACCGCTGCCTACGCTGCCATGAATGTGGGAATCTTTGCCGTGGTTACCCTCGCAGGCGGCTACAACGACGAGAGACCGCTGATTGCAGACTACAAAGGACTGATTTACCGTTCGCCGCTGCTCGGAAGCCTGCTGATCTTCTTTCTCGTGTCGCTCGTCGGAATCCCATTCACCGGTGGATTCTTCGGCAAGTTTTATTCCTTCTCCGCCGCTGTGGGTGGAGGAGCCGTGATCCTTGCCATCATCGGATTGCTGAACTCAGGTTTGGCGGCGGCGTACTACCTGCGGCTTGCCTTTGCCGCTGCCCAGCGCCCCGATGAAGACACCGGTCAGAATCGGTTGCCGAGGATGCCGATTGGAATCGCAGTCGGTGCTGCGCTTTTGTTTGCGGTAGGCGCCACGCTGGTTCTCGGAATCGCCCCAGGAAATATCCTGCACGCGACCGAAGCTGGAGCGCACACCCTGCAGGCACCTCCCGCTCCTCCTGCCCCCTCAGAAGTCACAGCGACGCAGGCAAGCCAGTAACCGCTGAAATCCGCTTTTCTTCCATTCCAGCATCAGCCGGGCCTGAAGGGCTGAGCAGGTTCAAGTAAAAGTCGACCGCCATCCCGAGAACTCTTCGATCCTCGTAGTTTTCAGCCACCCATTTGCGCGCTGCCACTGACATGCGCCTGCAGCGATCCGTGTCGCTCAATAATCCAAGCACGGCTTCGCAAATAGCTTCGGGGTCCCCTGGAGGAACGAGGAGCCCTGTAACTTCAGGGACCACCGCGTCCTGGGAACCAGTGCAATGTGTCGCAATCACCGGAACACCGCTGGCGGCAGCTTCGAGTACCGCGTTCGGAAAACCCTCTCGCCACGACGGCAAAACCATCAGGTCCATTGCGCGGTAGTAGGGCACCGTGTCCGCCACAAAGCCCGTGCAGACGATTCGTGGGTGTCCCTCGATCCGCGCACGCATCCCAACTTCCAATGCGTCCTCGGCAGCGTCGAACCAACCAACCAGGAGAAGATACGCGCGTGGCTCATGACCGAGGATCTCGGCAAAAGCTTCGAGCAGTTCCGGCAGACCCTTGTCCGCAGTGAGCCTGCCAACAAATCCAATCACCGGCGCATCACGTGGGATCCTGATCTGCTCGCGGATGCAAGACGGCCCCGGTGCGAATCGTTTCAGGTCAACTCCATTGCTGCTGCCTTCGCCCAGAACCACAAGCTTCGAGGCAGGCGCAATTCCAAGCGCCAGCGCCCGGGCGAGTAAACTCCGGCTATTGCAAACCACGGAATGGGCACAACAGCCCGCTATGCGTTCGGTCCACAGCAATAGACGCCTCTTCAGCCCGTGTGCAGTCTCGAGTCTGAGCCCCCTCAGCAAATAAACCCTCGCGGGGATCCGACAAACAAACGCTGCCAGAGTTCCAAGAAGCCCAGCCTTTGGTGTGCTGAACTCTACAATATCGGGCTTCAGACGACGCAACAGTCGCCAGATCTGGACAAACGCAAGAGCGTCAGCCCAAAACGAAATCCCGCGACGCATAGGGACGGGGTAGGCATCTACCTGTTCGCTTCGAGCTGTTCGGTCCAGTAAGTCTCCCGGGGCCGAGAGCAGCGACACGCGAAAACCTGCTTCTCGAAGAGCACGGATTCGGCCGGATAACACAAGGCAAGTCTGTGGGCTCGTTACGCCGACAAGAATATGGGGCCGCCCTCGACGATTCAGAGATTCTTCACTGCGTCTTGCGGCTTTCAGACCGAGCATCTTCGAACAGACCTGCGCTGATGCCTCGGCAATCGCAACGGACCGAGACGCTTCCCAATAATTAACGAAAATGTACCTTGTCCCTCCTGTTTTCAGTGTGAGAGGGGTCACATCTCACTAGTCAGTGCTCGGCTAGTCTGCAAGCTGGGTAGCTATGGCTTCACCGCAACGCGCCAAAGTCCTTTTGCTGATCCCGCACCTTGGCGGTGGCGGAGCCGAGCGCGTTATCGCTACCCTTGCGCGATGCCTCAGTTCTCAAAGGTACGAAGTGCATTTAGCCGTCGTTACGCAATCGATTGAGGAAACACTGAGCTTTCCTCAGTTGGCTGCCGTTCATTCTCTGGGTGTACGCAGAGTTCGCTACGGCCTGTGGAAACTCCTGCGGCTGGTGTGGCGTGTGCGGCCTGCGGTGATCTTGTCGGGCCTGGCCCACCTTAACCTGCTGATCCTCGTTCTCCGTCCCCTCTTCCCGTCTTGTACGCGCGTGGTTGTACGTCAGAACGGACCACTTTCCGCGACACTATCTCCCTGGCGGAATTTCCCCCTCGCGCGACACGTCTATTCCGCAGCACACAAACGCGCAGACATCGTGATCTGCCAGACTCGCCAGATGGCAGAGGAACTCCAACGCGAGCTTGGAATCGACGCAGAGAAACTGGTCGTTCTGTGCAATCCCGTTGACGTGCCGGGCATTCGCGAATCTGCTGCCGAGAGCGATGGCGCCCTCGTCTCGCCGGGGCCGCATCTTGTAGCCGTCGGAAGATTGGCGCCAGAAAAAGGAATCGACCTGCTTCTCGAAGCATTTGCGGGAGTCTGTCGTAGATTTCCCTCCGCGGATCTTGAGATCGCCGGCTCTGGTTCGTGCGAGGCCGCACTCCAGACGAACTGCAAAACCCTTGGGATCGAAGAGCGGGTGAAATTTCTGGGCTATGTGACGGCCCCCGCGTCTTTATTCCGCCGCGCATCACTCTTCGTGCTCTCATCGCGACTTGAGGCGATGTCCAACGCCTTGCTGGAAGCTGCCGCTGCAGGCCTCCCCATCGTCGCACTGCCCGCATCGCAGGGATTGGTGGAGCTTCTGAGCGATCAACCTGGCATCTGGTTGGCGCGCGAAATCTCAGCGAAGGCCCTCGAGAATGCCCTCTGCGACGCTCTCTCCTCAATCCATTTGGGGCAGCGATTCCCGCACTCATGGATCGAGCCCTTCGATCTGAGAAATGCGATCCCTGCCTACGAGGACGTGATCGACCGGGCCCTGCAGGAACGCACAACGTGAAGCACATCGCCTATGTCATCCCGACCCTCGATCGCATTGGCGGCGCGGAGCAACAAGTCATCCTGCTCGCCACCGGAATGGCCAAGATGGGCTGGAGGATAAGTATCATCGCGCTCTCCGGAGCCGGCGGCGAGATAGCGCGAAAGTTCGAATCGGCAGGTATCGCTTTCCACAGCCTTCAGATGCGCAAGGGACTGGTGGACCCTCGCGGATGGGTTCGGTTTCACCGTTGGATCAGACAAAATCAGCCCGACATCGTCCACGCGCACTTACCTCACGCATCGTTGCTGGCGCGTTGGTCCCGGCTTGCCGCGCCAGAGCCAATACTGATTGACACGATCCACTCGCCGGCGACGGGCGGAGTTCTCCGCAACATTGGATACAGCATGAGCGCCGCACTGCCTGATGTTGTGACCGCCGTAAGTCGCGCAGCCGCCGATCCTTGGCTGAGTTCAGGAATGCTCAAAGAAGCGCGGCTGACAATCATTCCCAACGGTGTTGAAATCGATCGCTGGAAGCGCGATGACAATATTCGCAATGCGATGCGAGACAGGCTTCGGTTGAGGGATGATTTTCTCTGGCTGTCTGTCGGCAGACTCGACCCCGCGAAGGATCACTCCACTCTATTGCGAGCTCTCGCTCTGCTCCCCTCAAATACCCGATTGGTGATTCTCGGCGATGGTCAACTCAAAAACCAGTTGCACGCACTTGTCCAGGATCTCGGACTGACTGACCGTGTGAATCTTCCGGGCTTTCAAGCCGAAGTCCTGCCCTGGATGTGTGCTGCGGATGGCTTCGTTCTCAGCTCCCGATGGGAGGGGCTTCCGATTGCATTGCTTGAGGCCGCCGCCTGTCGGCTGCCCGCCGTTGTCACTGACATCCCCGGTGTGCGCGAAGTTCTTCCGGATTTGCACGACGATCTTCTCGCTCCTCCTGGAGAGGGAAAAGCCCTCGCGGCTTCGATGCAGGCAATGATGTGCCTGCCTGAAACAGAACGGCATGACATCGGCTTGCGTATAAATATGTTGATCCGCGAGAGATTCAGCATGGATGCCGTACTGAGCCACTGGGAGAATCTCTACAATCTCCTGCTCGAGCGCAATCTTCAATCCTTGCGATTCGGAATGTCAGCGCGATCCTTGGGCAGAATCCTCAAACTCCAGTAGCCCAGAAAGATCAGCGTGCTTGCGCTCCAAAGCGATGTCGACAGCGCGATTCCGGCAACGCCGAACCGTGGCATCAACAAAAGGTTCAGGACAATATCAAGTCCGAGATTCAGGAACCCACAATAGAAGACTACGTCGGTGCGGCGCATCGTCACCAGGAAACGGTAGTAGACCCGGCTGCAGACGAAGAACGGAATCTGCAGAGCGTAGATGATCAGGACCGATGAGACCGCCGAGGTGTCCTGAGGCCCGAACGCGCCATGCTGGAAGGTAACACGAACAAGCCCACGCGCCCCCATGATCAACACGCATGTAACGCTGGCTGCCACGCCCGCCGACCACCATGCCCAGGTGCGCAGAGTTTGCCGGCATCTATTCCAGTCCCCGCGTGCCACCAATTCCGAAAAGAACGGAGTTACGGCAGAGGAAAAAGCTCCTCCCAGGAGCGCCAACGCCACACTGACAAATCGGCCGGCGTATGCCAGTGCAGAGACACTTCCGGCGGGGAGCATTGCCGCCATCGATTGGTCCACGATCAGTCCACCCGATGCGACCAACCCACTCAGAAATAGGGGGCAGTACTGCCTCCCGACTTCGCGAGTGGCTTCGCACATGCCGTACCACCGCAACACCAGCCGATACTCACTGGCGTTCATCATCAATCCAGTCCACATTGCGTGCAGGAGTGCTCCAATTACCGTGCCGTACACGATCGCCCAGATTCCAAATCTGTTCGCAAGCAGAGGTGCGGCGAGCATGATTGCCAACGGCGTGACGATAGGCGCCAGCGCCGGCGACGCGAAGGTTCCAGTGGTATTTAGAACTGCGGTGAAGAGCGAAGCAACACCGGTAAGAACAACCACGGGCAGAAGTCCATAGAACAGGTGAATCGTGAGATTCAACTTGGCGGCTGCAAAATGAGACCCGATCAAGGGAAAGAAGAAGCGAGCCGCAAGCGCCATTCCCATGCTCGCCAGCAAAAGCAGCACGCACGTGCAAACCAGCGCGTTAGAGAGCAGTTGCTGAGCGCGTTCGCGCCCTTCCACAGTTCTGACCTGCACCAAAGTTGGGATCAGCGCCTGGTTCATCGATTCCGAAATCAGGTTGATGAGAAGTCCGGGAACCAGCGCGGCAATCAAAAACGCCTCTAACGCGTCCCCTCGTCCGAAAATGCCGGCAACTGTAAACTCTTTCATTGTTGCCGCGAGTTTCACAACCAGTGCCGCCAGCGTGACCGCGGAAACTGCGCTAAAAATACGGCGGTTAACACTGAGAGGCTGAACGGTTACTGAGTCGGAACTCATCGGGGTTGACCGGCTGTTCCTAGATCCGCAGACCGGAAGTGAGTGTGGAAGCCCAGCCAGCAATTCTTCTGGGGCCTCTTCTGCCAGTCGATGACTAAGCGCAATCACGCCCAACAGAAGCCACGTAGTACGGCTTTCGCCCACCGTGCCAACCAGCGATGACATCAACCACACCGCGATCAACGTCATCAATGCGACGCGAAGCGTCCCCCGGATTGCCAATATCCATCGCATTGAGGCGAAGACGATCCCGGTTGCAAAAGCGAGAGCGAAGAGACCGCCTTCGACAACGATCGCAAGAACCGTGTTGTGTGCAGTGTCTATGGGCGCCAAACCTGCAGCAATAACGAATGAACCGGCACCATGGCCACAGAGTGGCGCCTTGAGAAACGCCTGCCACCCGGCCGACCATATGTTGATTCGCTGATTGAGATCTCCGTTTTGCAATTGCACGCTGATGGAAGCGATGCGCTCCAATGTCTCTCGCGGCAACGATATCCAGATCGCTGCGACGACAGCAGGCATAGCCAGCAAACCAGCCCCGAAAATCCTGGGGTTTCGTCGAAGCAGAAGCGCGCCACATCCGGCGAGCGCAACAACTGCCGCCAGGAATCCTCCACGCGAAGCAGTGAGTAGGACGCATGCGAAGCCAAGCGGGAGATATCCGGCAGCCAGCAATTTGCCAGGCCACCTTTCCCTCCCATCAAGAAGGAGCGCGGCAATCGGAAACCCAAGATCGAGATAACGTGCAACATCATTTGGATCCTGGCCAACAGCCGCAAATCGAACCTGGTCCGCCGAGCCCGGATAATAGGCCACAAAATTTGCGATCGTAAGCGCGGCAAGTACCCATGTACCCGCAAGCCAAGCGCGCATCAGATTGCGGAGATCATCTGAACTCTCTGCAAACTCCCAGATCAGCCAGACAATCATTACCTCCTGCAAATAGCCGCGAAGCTTTATCAGCGTCGTATCCGGCACGGCGGTCCAGAAAGACGAACAGCAGAACCAGAGATAGAGAGCCAGCGTCAGCCATTGCAATATTCCTAGTCTGCGTATTCTTCCCGACTGCAGGACTGCAGTGACCGCGGCAACGAGCACCGCTAATCCGGCGATGCGAGCGATATTTCCAAATGGCGCGCCCAGGTCCAGCGAGTACTCCCACGGGATCGCAAAGACGAAGAAGAGAAGCAGGAGCCACGCAATCTTGCGCACGGTGCTAAAACCGCTGCGAGTAGACCATGCCCGCATAGATACTGACACCGACGGCTGATTGAACTACCGATTCCATGGTCCGGTTGAAGAGGTTTTTCGCCATCGAATCGGGAACGAAAACGATGTCGCGGTCGCGGATGGGAATATCGGGATCAAGGCCGCGCAGCATGCGCTTCAGGTTAAGTGTCGTAACAGTACGACCCCCTGGTCCCTCACGAATGAGAATGGCCTTCGACAGAGCTGCGTTTTGTCCCGGCCCCCACGCGAGGGACAACACCTCCACCAGGGTCGCCGTCTGTGCTGGATCAACCGGAAATCCACCGGGCCTGATCACGTCCCCCACAACATACACAAGGCCCGCGCGACTCACCTGCACCGTGTCGCCCGGTAACAACTCCGGGTTGTGATCCGCGGTCGTGTCAGTGCCGGACGGGTCCAGCACCACCGGACGAATTGTATTCGGATCATCTCGATGCGCAATCGTAACGAGACGTCCGGCATTCGGCCCCAGACCGGAGGCCGACGATATCAGATCGAGCAGTCGGTGATGCACCGTATAGCTGTAGATTCCCGGCCGAGCCACCTCGCCCAAAATCGTCACATCCTGCCCCGCGTATGCCCTGACCAAAACGGTGGACTGCGGATGCAGCAGCATTCCGCGTTCGATCAGTGCGGCATCAACTGCGTGGGCGGCGGCGGTCTCATCCATGCCGGCAATATGCACCTCGCCGGCAAGCGTGAGCATCACCGTGCCAGTACCTGAGACACGCACCGAAGCGCGCATCTCTGGAGTGTGTGCCTCAGAAACCTCAAGCAGATCGCCGGGACCGATCGGGGCCGCCGTCGGCGCTCCCGCCGCAGCCGCGTCCGGAGGTACACCGGCTATGTTTGCACCTTGTGGCAGCTCCCATACCGTGGGAGCATTTTTTGCGTTCGGTTTGCTTTTTGTCTCCACTGATTGCGGAAAGCGTGCGACTCCAGTTGGCAGGCCCGACGTGCTTGGTGTCGGTGCCTGCGCGCGGGTGACTCCGCCAGTCACCGCGACCATCGCCAGCAGGATCGTCGTCCGTGCACCTTTTGGGTAAATTGACTCGCGCATAAGAACTCCCGCAATTGCCAGCCACAGAGATACGAATAGCGTGATCGCCATATAAACCGGCAGGTCTGGTGAAATCGGCTTTATCGGCTGACGCGCGTAATCGATGATAGAAAGCTCGGAGCTGCGGCTACCCGCAGCCAGGCTCGCCTCTTCCACCTGTTGCGATACCCTCAGATAAACATCATGATTGGCATTCGCTTCCTGGCGCATCACTGCATATTTCAGCGCCGCTTCATTCACCTTCAGGCCCGCGCTCGTGGCAGCAATCAGACTCGCGCGAACCAGCTCCTCACGATCGGCTGCCGCCTTCCAGGCGCTTCGAAAACGCTCAACCAGCTTTCCGTCTTCCGCCTTCTTCTGAGTGTCTAGATCCTGCAGCTGGCTGCGAATCTCGATCACGCGCGGAAAGTTTGGACCATGTTCGACGCGCAGTTGCGCCTGTTCCTGCTCCAGATCGCTCCTTCGCGTGTGTAGTTCCTGTAGGAGCGCAGACGCAAAGCTCCCCGTTGCCTGCAGCTTTGGATCGGATGCAAGCACGAGTTCTGGATCACCTGAAGCTGCAGCGCGATATTCCGCTTCACGCACAATGCGATCAGTCGTGGCATTCACCAGTTCCCTGCTGAATGCGTCCACTTCTCCCATTTGCGCGGTGTGCTCCACGTCAGCCGTCGGGCCGCTTCCTAGCGTCTCCGCCGCATCCAGAATTCCGTGGTGCTTCTGGAAATCCGACAGCTTCCGCTCATCGGCATCTGTGCGCAGCTTCAACGCGCCCAGTTGCGCGTTCAGCCACGTTGTAGCGTCCTTCGTCGCCACAATGCGCGCGTCTGCGTCCTGTTGCCGATAGGCCGCAATGAGGGCGTTGACAATCGCCGCTGAGAGAGCTGCATCCCGCGAACGAAACCGGATTTGCAAAACAAGCGTGCGCGGAATCGTCTGAACGGTAAGATCGCGCTGAAACTTGTCGAGCAGCCACGCGCTGGCATCGGGGCCCGGTTGAGCCGGATTGAAATTCGGAAACTTCCGAGAGAATGAGCCCATGAATCCTGGGGCTTTGTACAAGGCGAGGCGGAAAATCACATCCGAGGCCAGTTGGTCGCTGCGAAACACGTTGGCCAAGGTTTCCAGCTGAACCTGTCCCGAAGCGAAGGAGCCGGAAGCATTCTCGCTTCTATCGAGTGTGAGAACCGAAACAGCAGTACCGCGCAAGGCCACGCGCGCAGTCGCTTCGTACTCGTTGGGAGCAATCAGGCAATAGAGCAAGCATGCGCCAAGCAACGCGCCCATAATCGACAGAAAGAGCCGCAGGTTGCGTCGAATTGCAAACCAAGCCTCGCGTAAAGAAAGATAGGAATCCTGTCGCGAACCTCGGCCCGGCGAGGAAGCACGAGTTGCCCCCTGGTTTTCTTTGGCTGCGCTGGTCTCCGGCAAGAGTCGCGTCCTCAGTTCCGTTGCTTTTCCGGAGGGCATTCGCGCAGAAAACGACGAGCGGCCGCAGCGGACAAGAACACACATCAGTGTCCTCAATCCGCGGTCGGCTTGTTAGTGAGGCGCGTCACATATGAAAGAACGATCAAAGCGTCCAGAATCATTAGCCTGAATAAACCTGTTCAGGCTCCCATCCGATACCATTCCACGGTGCGGCGCAGCCCTTCTCGAAAGTCCACGACCGGACTGTATCCCAGTAGTTCGCGGGCACGCCGGATATCGGCAAATGAATCACGAATATCACCAGGGCGGGGCCCTAAATAGGCTGGTTCTCCTTTGTAACCTGTGAGTTCACAAAGAATGCTAAAGGTTTGGTTGAGCGTAGACTTTGACCCGGTCGCCACATTCATCATCTGCCCCGCCACCTTCTCTGCCGCCCCATCGGCTGCCATCAGGTTGGCGTGAACAACGTTGTCGATATAGGTGAAGTCGCGGCTCTGTTCGCCGTCCCCATAGATGGTGGGCTGTTCGCCGGTCAGCATTCGCCTACAGAAGATTGCCAGGACACCAGAATAGTGCGAAGTTGGATCCTGGAACGGGCCAAACACGTTGAAGTAGCGCAGAACCACGGTTTCAAGCCCATACACACGCCAGAAAGCCCGCATGTACTGCTCGCCGGCGAGCTTTGCCACAGCGTAAGGAGAAATCGGATTCGGAAGCATATCTTCACGCTTGGGCAGCGTGGGCGTGTCACCGTACGCCGACGACGATCCGGCATACACCACGCGCCGAACTCCAGCCGCACGCGCACCGACTAGCAGGTTCAACGTCGCAGTGACGCAGTGCAGATTTGTACCTACAGGATCGGCAACCGAACGAGGAACCGACGCTAGCGCAGCCTCATGGAACACGACTTCGACGCCTTCGCAGGCGCTCGCGCATTGCTGCGGGTCAGTCAGATCTCCTTCGACGAACTCCATCCCTTCAAGCCCGGCCAGGTTGCTCCGCTTGCCTGTGATGAAGTTATCAATGCCGCGTACGCTCTCTCCGCGCTTCAGCAGTGCCGCGGCAATCGAACGCCCGATGAACCCTGCTGCCCCTGTCACAAGATATTTCGCCAACTGCCCCTCCCGATGTCATTACAAGTTGCGCCAAAGACTAAGAATATATCGGCGGGTGACCTCATCCGTGTGGGCGGGGGCTTCGAATTCCCTGTCCTTCCGTATCGCTAATCCGATAAACTCTGCACTCAACAATCACTTTCCCTTGAGGTCAAGCCCAGTGAACGAATGGAAGCTTGTACAGAAGGATTCCTCCGAAGCGCTCGCTCGCCTGCATTTCTTCTCCGTCAAAAAGAAGCACGCCCAAGGTGAGATTGAAGCCCGCATTACGGTGAAAGAATTTGCCACAGCCAAAACCAGCGACATGCAATTCTATGCCACCGCCGATCTCGAATTAAATCAGAAGACGCTGCGGTTTCAGCCATGCGGCTGGAGCGAAACACTCCACGGGGCGCTCGGCGAATGCATGCGCAACCTGCGCAGATTCGACTATGAAGCGGCAGAAGATCCTTCTGCGTTACCATCGGATTGCGCCCGGTAAGCAAGCTGCCGCGACTCTTCATCATCTTCAGAGTGGAGCACCATGGCCCTTTTTATGCCGCAAGCCATCGGATTTGTCCGCAGCCCCTACACCGACTCCAAGGCCATTCCCAAAGGACTCGGCGTCAAACACGATGCCGAGGGAGTGCTTGAGATTCTTCCGGAGTTCGAACCGGGCCTGGCTGACGTTGAGGGCTTTTCTCACCTCTTCGTCATCTGGACCTTCGATCGCTCTGAGGGTTTTGAATTGGTGGGTCGCACACCCATTGACGAGCTGCCACACGGTGTCTTTGCAACCCGTTCGCCACGGCGCCCAAATCCAATTGCGCTGACGGTCGTAGAGTTGCTAAGCCGCGAAGGCCGGCAACTGAAGTGCGCGGGGTGGATATGCTCGATGGCACTCCAATCCTCGATATCAAGCCTTACTTATCGAGCATTCCGTCGGAGAAGCTTCGTCGCGGCTGGATCGCAGAAGCCGAGGAACGCATTCAGCATTGATCCTTCATTCGATGTGCAATTCGGCCGCCAAACGAGTTGTTCCGAGTACCGCGTCAGCTCAAAATCGAGTTGATTTCGACGCCGCGCATGGTTGGCAATTCCCACAATGTGGCAGCCTTGGTTATTCACAGGTCTTCCGTCGACAACTCTCCTGAAGCGCCGCGCCTCTAATTCAGGAACGGAAGCGAAATCTTCCAGAAGGAGAGAGTAGTCTATGGCCTTCAAGAGAATCGGCAACGAAACTCACGAATGGCAACATGAACACTCGTGCATCAAGGGTTGTACGGGTCAGGGGAGGGAAACTCGGGCTGAGCTCGAATGAACTACCTTATCCGTAACACCCGAGTTGTGATCCGGTTGCCGAACCGGGTCTTCGCAAATTCGGAAAGCACTGGGGCGAGGTCTCGCAAGGGATCCCGCCCTTTTGCTGTGAAGCCTTCATGGCGCCATTTCCCTCTCCCGCCGCTCACTCCGGATGGCTCTTGCCCCTCAAAAACGCCCCCGCCCAACCTGCCGGTTGTGGGCCTAATCGTGTATTGTGAGTGAGTTCGGTTATGAACCTCCTCTCCGCCACGCTTGCTGAACCGCAAAGTTTCTCGCTGACGGAGAAGCTGCTCCTCGTGGCATTCATCGTTGCTTCGGGAGCCATGTTCTGGCGCCGATTCGGACCGATCCTACAGCGCATCCTCAAATCCCGGAAAGATCCCAATTTCACCCTCTCGCCGATCGGCAGACGCGTGTGGGACTTCTTCTGGCAAGTGATCTGCCAGGCCAAAGTCATTCGCGAACGGCCTCTTCCCGGCCTTGCGCATGCCTTCGTCTTCTGGGGTTTCTGCGCATTCGCCCTCGTCACACTCAATCACGTAGCGGTCGGGCTGGGTTTTGGGTTTCTCGACCCTCAAGGGCTGGTCGGCCGCTTCTATTTCGATCTCGCCGCGGCCTTCGCCATAGCCTGCGCCGCCGGTATCGCCGGCCTCTTCGTCCGCAGATTTTTTGTGCGTCCGCGTTGGCTCGGCAACAAGGTCTCCTATGAATCGGGAGTGATCGCGCTGCTCATCTTCCTCCTGATGGTGACGTACCTCGCAAGCTTTACTGTCAGCGAACGACAGCCCCGCCGCACGCATTCTCTGGTGGACGCACACACTGTCCCTGCTCATCTTTCTGCCCATCATTCCGCACACCAAGCACCTCCACCTCATTCTCAGCCCGGCCACCATCTTTCTTTCGCGTGGCGGCTTCAGCAAAATTCCGCCGCTGGTTGGCGATGAAGACTTCGGACTCGTTGCTGGAACCGATCTCACGCAACTCGTCAGCCTGCAAGCCTACTCCTGCGTGGAGTGCGGCCGCTGCACCGAACACTGCCCTGCGAACAACACCGGCAAGGAACTCAACCCGAAGGAAATCATCCTCGGCCTCCGCGGCTATCTCAACGAATTTGGTCCCGCCTCGAGCGAAAACATTATCGGCAAGTACAACTCCATGACCGCCGATTTCCAGTGCACCACCTGCGGGGCCTGCGAATACCAGTGCCCCGTCGGCATCGAACATCTTCCTATCATCATCGGTCTGCGCCGCGGCGCGGTGAACACCGGCGCATGGGAAGATGACCATGGCGCGAAGCTGTTCCTCGCCCTCGAGCGTGGATCGAATGCATTGGGAATGGGCGCAGCCGAACGCGACAAATTCATCCAGAAGCAGGAATTCCCCATCTTCGATGGATCACAGGAGTATTGCTTGTGGCTTGGCTGCATGGGTGGATACGATCCCAAAGGGCCGCGAGATCGTTGCCGACTTTGCGCGCGTGATGAATTACCTCGGCACCAGCTATGGCGTATTGCGCAAGGAAAAATGCACCGGCGATCCCGTTCGCCGCCTCGGCAATGATCTTCTGTTCCAGCAATTGGCTGAAGCCAACCTCGAAGCCCTCGCACAAAACAAGGTCAAGAAAATCGTCTCCATCTGCCCGCATTGCGTCCGCACTATCCAGGAAGACTGGAAAGAGTTCGGCACGCCACCCGAGATCGAACATCACAGCGAATTCCTTGCTCGATTCGCCGACAAGCTACCCAGACAAATTGCGCCGGAGGGTAAAACTCCTGAAAAGATCGTCTACCACGATCCCTGTTACCTCGGCCGTTATCGCAACGTCTACGAAGAGCCGCGCACCGTCGCAGGACTCGCCGGCGAAGTAGTCGAAGCACCTCGCTCCCACGAACGCAGCTTCTGTTGCGGCGCCGGCGGAGGCCTCGCCTTTCTTGGCGAAGAAACCGGCGATCGTGTCAGCCACGCACGAGCAAAAGAATTGGTGGCTACTGGCGCATCGACCATCGGCACTGCCTGTCCCTTCTGCAACACCATGTTCCGCGATGCCCTGTCTGCAACCGGCGAAACCGCACCGCAACTGCTGGACATTGCGCAACTGACCGCCCGCAGTCTGCCCCAAACCATCCTTGTAAAAACCGAACAACCGTAAATCCGGAGTCATTCCGTATGAAAATCATCGTCTGTATCAAACAAGTGCCCGAGCGCGATGCGCAGGTTCGAATCGACAGCGCCGGTAAATGGATCGAAGAAGCCGACCTGCAGTTCGCAATGAACGAGTCGGACGCTTACGCCCTCGAAGAAGCGTTGCAACTCAAAGAGAAGCACGGCGGCGAGGTGGTTGTGCTGAGCGCAGGCCCCGAGCGCGCCGGAACCACGATTCGCGAGGCTCTCGCCAAGGGCGCCGACCGCGCCATCCAGGTGGAAGCCAACGACCTGAACCAGCGCGACGCCCTCGGCGTTGCGCAACTGCTCGCAGCCGCGGTGAAGCAGGAGAGTCCGGACCTGATTCTGACGGGCCTGCAATCTGACGATCTTGGCTATGGGCAAACCGGTGTCATCATGGCTGAAGTGCTCGGGCTTCCTCATGCGTCGCTCATTCTTCACGTCGAAAAGAACGACACCGGCCTCACTGTGAAGCGCGAACTCGAAGAGGGCTGGTTCCAGAACATCGAACTTCCCCTTCCCGCCGTTCTCATGATTCAATCAGGCGGCACCAAACTCCGTTATGCGACGCTGATGGGCATCAAGAAGGCCAAAACCAAGGAGTTCCGCAAAGTAAATGCGGCAGAACTCGGCCACGCAGGCGCGCCCTCGGCGGTGCTCGAAAAGATTATGCTCCCGCAAAAACAGAAATCCACTCAGATCATCCCCGGTTCCGCTAAAGAAGCAGCGGCAGCGCTGGTCGAAAAATTGAAGTTCGAGGTGCGTGTCATATGAGCCGCGTCTATGTGGTTCTCGAAGATCGTGGCGGCCGCATTGGCCGCATCAGTTGGGAAGCCGTAGCAGCGGCGAACTTGCTCGCTGCCCAATCCGGTGCGAAGGCAACCGCCATTGTTATCGGCGCGCAAACCGAGGCTCTCGCCAATGAAGCTGCTGCCAAAGGCGTCGCTAAAGTCGTTCGCATCGAGCATCCTCTGCTGGCGCAGTACACATCCGATGGATTCACAGCAGCTCTCGAACAATTCATTCGCGCGGAATCGCCCGATTATATTGCTTTTCCTCATTCCTACCAGGTTCGTGACTATGTCCCGGCACTGGCAGCGCGACTCGGCCGAGTACTCATCGGCGACGTAACAGCAATCGGCGATGGCCCGGTCTTCACTCGACAGCTGATGCAGGGGCGACTCAGCGGCAATTACAAATCCTCTGGCGCAGGCCCTTGCCTCGTCTCGGTTCAGTCAGGCGCCTTTCGCGCTGACGCAGCCGAGACCGCTGCCGCAGAGATCACCACATTCACTCCCAGCATCGAAGCGGCGCAGATCCGCACGAAGCCCGGCGAGCCGTTCCGCGGCACTGCGCAGACAGTGGACCTCGGCTCTGCCCAGCTTATCGTTGCCGTGGGCCGCGGCATCAAGGAGGCAGACAATCTTCCCCTCGTTCAGGACCTCGCAGCTGCACTCGGCGCTGAAGTCGCTGCATCCCGCCCCATCTGCGACAACGGTTGGCTTCCAATCGAGCGCCAGGTCGGCAGTTCCGGCCAGACCGTCGCGCCAAAACTCTACCTTGCCGTCGGCATCTCTGGAGCAATTCAGCACCTCGTCGGCATGAAGGGCTCGCAGTGCATCGTCGCCATCAATAAAGACGCCGAGGCTCCGATCTTCGAAGTAGCGGACTACGGCATCGTCGGCGATCTCTTCGAAGTGGTTCCAGCGTTGACCGAGGCCATCAAAGCTGCGAAAGGTTAGAAGTGATTCCGATATCGGGATTCACATTATGGGCAGGATCAAAGGAATAGAGATCACCGATCTAAGTGTTGGAACGGGAACGGAAGCCACTCAGGACAATTGCGTCGCCGTGAATGTGCGCTTCTTTCTACGTCGTGGTGATGAGGTATTCTTCTCACCTGCTTTCGGCCCAAGGTTGTTGATCGCCCTATGGCGGCGCGATTGTGTTGCAGGTTTACTGAAAGGCATTCCGGGCATGCGTGTCGGTGGACTGCGGCAGATCGTGATTAGTCCACACTTGGCCTACGGCGAGACTGGAATTCCAGGACGAATTCCAGCAAACGCACTGCTTCGTTGCGAAGTTGAATTGGTGGCGATTCGCGAGCACACCGCGCTGCTGTCCGAGGATTATCTTCCGGGCAAGCTGTTTCGTTTCACTAAACCCAATATCCAAAACTACAGGCTTCCCAGTTGGACCTTTGAGATGCACGAAAACGGAAACTCGATGCTGGTTTTTCCAGTGCGCGGCTCGACACCTGTCCGCTGGTTTCAGGCATCAATCGTCCTCGATCCAGCGAGAGCGGCTTCGATCATCCAACTCGCGCTCGATGAGCCACGACACCTGCCCAATGAATGTATTCAATGGGATTCTGGCAGGCTCCAGATACCGACTAGAGGCGGTCTTCCTGTTCGGGAGAAGGTAACCCAAGCTCCATGCATCGTAGTCAACATCAGCGAACGTAACGAGAGGATTCTGGACTACGCCGTTCCTGAAACCAGTGAGAATTTCCCTCACTCGCCTCTGTTCCAGCTTTTAAGTGAGTTGGTCACGCCTCACCTCAGTCCGCCGACCGAGTCTTCCTCGCAATCGTAAACGATCTTTACCATTTGCATCCATACACCTCCTCCGCGTATCGTTCCCAGTTGCACCAAACACAATCAGACAGGGGCCGGAATGTTTCTTCCTGAAACATATCAAGTCACGCTCGCGCTCATGATCCTCAGCATGCTGTGCTGGGGATCGTGGGCCAACACGCTTAAACTTTGCCCGAAGTTCCGATTTCAACTGTTCTATTGGGACTACGCCATCGGCCTTTTCGCCGGTGCTGTCCTTCTCGGGCTCACGGCGGGGTCATTCGGTCACTCCGGCTCGCACTTCCCTGCTGCCATCGCGCAGACAAATTCCTCGCGCATGATCTGGGCAATCTGCGGCGGCGCCATCTTCAACGTCGCCAATCTGCTTCTCGTCGCGGCCATCGATGTCGCCGGACTCGCCGTTGCATTCCCCGTTGGAATCGGCCTCGCTCTTGTAGTGGGTGCAGTTTCTAGTTATCTCGTCAGCCCTGCAGCCAATCCCCTTCTGCTCTTCGGCGGAGTAGCGCTCGTAGCCCTCGCCATCATTGTGGACGCCATGGCCTATCGCAAGCGCGAAGCCACGGCCAAGGCAACCACGACTCGCGGCATTGTGCTCAGCCTCATCGCAGGTGTACTGATGGGCAGCTTCTATCCGCTGGTCGCACATGCCATGCGCAGCCCAGACTCTCCCGGCCCGTACGCAATCGCCTTCTACTTTGCAATCGGCGTGCTGCTTTCCACGGTTCCTGCAAATCTTCTCCTAATGCGAAAGCCGCTCGACGGCAAGCCACCAGTCAACGGAGCGGATTACTGGCGCGCCTCTTTCGGCTGGCATCTCGCCGGCTTTCTTGGAGGCGCCATCTGGTGCGTCGGCGCCGTCGCCAACTTCGTCGCCTCGGGCGCGCACCTCGTAGGCCCAGCTGTCTCCTATTCCATCGGCCAGGGAGCCACCATGGTTTCCGCCTGCTGGGGTGTCTTCGTCTGGCGCGAGTTCGCGGGTGCCCCGCGCGCTGCACACATGCTGCTTGTACTCATGTTCGTCTTCTTCATTCTTGGATTGGGCGCTATCGCGCTGGCTCCTCTCTACTGAGGCTTGCATGGCTGAGACTCGTAAACCAATTGTTGTTGTCGGCAGCGTCACTATGGATATGGTGACCCGCACTCCACTAATCCCCCGAATCGGACAAACCGTCATCGGCACCAGCTTCTCCACCACACCCGGTGGCAAGGGTGCGAATCAAGCCGTCGCCGCGGCGCGCCTGGGCTATCCCGTCCGGTTTCTCGGAATGGTCGGCGACGATATCTACGGCCCGCAACTGATCGAGAATTTGTCGCAAGCGGGAGTTGATACGTCCGCGATGACCGCTGTTCCCGGATCGTCCGGCCTCGCGCCAATCTTCCTCGACGAGGGCGGCCAGAATGCAATCGTCGTCGTTCCCGGTGCCAATGGTAAGGTCGACTCCGCGTACGTCGATAACCACATAGACATCATCCGCAACGCCGGAATGGTCCTGTGTCAGCTTGAACTGCCAATGGGCACCACCGACCACACGCTTGCCCTCTGTGCGCGATTTGAAGTCCCGGTTATGCTCGACCCCGCTCCTGCCGCTGCGCTCAGCGATCCCGTGTGGAAGCACGTAGCATGGTTCACACCGAACGAAACTGAAGCCGCCTTCTATCTCGGCGATGGCTCCGATCCCGCCGTGATTGCGCAAGAATTGCTCGAGCGTGGTCTTCGTGGCGTCGTCCTAAAGCGCGGTGCCGAAGGCGCCTATGTCGCGGTCGCAGGCGGAAAGGCTGGCTGGGTCAAGCCATTCGCCGTCGACGCGATCGACACTGTCGCGGCCGGCGACTGCTTCAACGGTGCATTTGCCGCGGCCCTGCTCGAAGGCAAGGACCCGTGTGCTGGCGCGCGCTTCGCCTGCGCTGCCTCAGCCATATCCGTCACGCGTCGTGGTGCACAGGCCTCCATGCCTACCCGCGATGATCTCAATGCATTCCTGACCGATCGTGGCGAGAGTCTCTGAACCAGGAATTCTCACCACCACATGGAGAAGATCTGAATGTTCCGAAACACATCTTTGGGCATGATGCTCGGGGTCCTCGCACTCGGATCCGCAGCGCAGGACACACTCTACGCCCCGCGCAACCAGCAGATCCCCACTCCGCACTGCCTGGAACTGCAGAACGCATGGGAAGGTCCGCAGACCAACTGTCCGCCATTCGCGCATGAACGCTGGCTCACCGATCTAAAGCATTGGCGCGCTGAGCGCCGCATTCGCATTGCCTACGACCCATCGCGCTACGACTTGCCTGCATTCAAGTGGACGCAATCGAGCTTCATGCAACCTCAAATGATGGTCCACGATCGCTACTTCTACGACCCGGTTGCTGGGCGGTACACCGTCGATCGCTACCTCGACAATCTTGAAAAGCGCTATGGCGGAATCGATGCCGTCCTCATCTGGGCGACCTATCCCAACATGGGCATCGACGACCGCAACCAGCTTGAGATGGTCGCAGTCCATGCCGGGCGGTGTCGACGGCGTCCGGCAGATGGTAGCCGACTTCCATCGGCGTGGCGTGCGCGTTCTTTTTCCCATGATGATGTGGGATGAAGGCACACACCAACCTTCGCAACCATGGCCGCAAGCTCTTGCAGAGTTGATGAAACAGATTGGCGCCGACGGCATCAACGGCGACACACAGGACGGTGTTCCACTCGGCTTCTCGCTTGCTGCCGATGCAGCCGGACACCCGCTCGCATTCGAACCCGAAGGCAGCCCCAGCGACGAAGCGCTTGCGTGGAATGTCATGACCTGGGGCCAATACTCATTTCCATTCATCCCCATGGTCGATCGCTACAAGTGGCTTGAGACACGCCACATGGTCAACATCAGCGATCGCTGGGCTACGGATCACACGCATGATCTCCAATTCGCCTTCTTCAATGGTGTCGGCTGGGAGAGCTGGGAGAATGTCTGGGGCATCTGGAACGGTATCAACCCTCGGGATGCGGAGGCCACGCGCCGCATGGCGACCATCGAGCGCGGGGTCGCACCATTTCTCGTCAGCCCTGAGTGGGAGCCGCTCTACCCCATGCATAACTTCGGCGTGTATGCGAGTCGCTGGCCCCTCGGCGACCAAACCGTATGGACCATCGTCAATCGCACTTCATACGACATCGCCGATCGCCAAATAGACGTGAAGACCGCGCCCGGCATGCGCTACTTCGATCTCTATCACGGCGTCGAACTCAAGCCGGAAGCAGACGGTGCCGTTTCTGTCCTGAGCTTCAACATTGAAGCGAACGGCTACGGCGCGATCCTCGCTGCACCGGGCGAACCCTCTGACGCGATCAAGACATTGATGGGGCGCATGGCCGAGATGACCGCGAAGCCACTGGCTTCGTTTTCGCACGAACCCACCGTCCTTCAACAGCGCCTGGTTGAAATCTCTCCGACGAAGCCCGCGACGGAAGCTTCCGAAGGCATGGTGACAATCCCCGGAGGCTCCTTCGTTTTCCGTGTGCGCGGTACCGAGATTGAAGGTGGCTCCATGAATGGCGTGGACGTGCAGTATCCGTGGGAAGATTCCCCGCGCCGCTTCCACGAACACGCCATGACCATCAAGCCCTTCCTCATCGACAAATTCCCTGTCACCAACGCCCAGTTCAAACAATTCCTCGATGCCACACACTACACGCCGCGCGATCCCGGCAACTTTCTGCGTGACTGGAAAAACGGCGCTTATCCGCAGGGATGGGACAACCGCCCGGTGACGTGGGTCTCGCTCGAAGATGCCCGCGCCTACGCTGCATGGGCCGGCAAGCGCCTTCCTCACGAGTGGGAGTGGCAGTTCGCCGCTCAAAGCACTGACGCCCGAACCTATCCGTGGGGTAACGACTGGAAGCCCTCCAACGTTCCTACGCCCGACACCGGCCGCACCATGCGCGGTCCCGAACCCGTCGGCGCACATCCTCAGGGAGCCAGCCCCTACGGCGTGCAGGATCTGGTCGGCAACGTATGGCAATGGACCGACGAATTCGAGGATGATCACACTCGAGCTGCCATCGTGCGCGGCGGCAGCTACTATCAGCCGCAGGGTTCCATCTGGTATTTCCCGCAGGCCTATCGCAACGACGAGCACAGCAAGGTCCTGCTGATGGCCCCATCCTACGATCGCTCTGGCGGTGTTGGTTTTCGATGCGTCCGAGATGCGCAATAAAACATCGAATAACCTGCACGAAATTTCGCACAACACGGAGAGCGGCCACATGAGCGAAACCGTAAGACTTACTTCAGCCGATGGGCATGAATTGGATGCCTATGTAGCGAGCCCCGCAGGCGAAACAATCGCCGGCCTTGTCGTCATTCAGGAGATTTTCGGCGTCAACAAACACATCCGTTCCATCGCCGACGGATACGCGCATGACGGCTTTCTCGTTGTGGCCCCTGCGCTCTTCGACCGCGTCGAGCCCGGCGTTGAACTTGCCTACGACGGCCCCGACGCGCAAAAGGGCGTGGCCCTCCTACAGAAGCTCGATAACGCAAAAGCTCTCGAAGATGTGGCCGCCGCTCTCGAGTACGCGCGTCAGCAGACCGGCAAGAAATGCGGTGTCATCGGTTACTGTCTTGGCGGTCTGCTCGCATGGCTCAGTGCATCACGGCTTGGTCCTGACGCCGCGGTCGGCTACTATGCCGGACGCATCGGTAACTTCGCCGGTGAGAATCCCACATCGCCCGTTCAGCTTCACTTTGGCAAACTCGACACTCACATCCCCGCGGAGCAAGTCGAGAAGGTCCATGCGGCCCACCCCGAAGTTGAGATTCACTGGTATGAAAATGCCGGCCACGGATTCAATTGTGATATGCGCGCCAGCTACAATCCGGAAGCCTCAGCTCTCGCCCGCACTCGCGCCCTCGCATTCTTGAAAAAGCATTTGGCATAATTCTGGCCTTACGGCACGAAAGCCACTCAGGCGACTACATTCTCGAGCGTTCCGATCGGCTCGATGGTGATGCGTATGCGGTCGCCGCTCTCCAGGGTGAACGTACTCGGCGGCACAATCCCAGTACCCGTCATAAGAAACGCTCCCGCGGGAAAGCCGTTGTCTCGCAGCAAGTACTCCACCAGCGTCTTGGGATCGCGTTTCAGCTCCGTCAACTCTACCTGCCCCGCAAACTCCACGCGATCGTTCCGCAGAATTTCAATCGCGATCTCCGTCGACTGCGCCAGGGGACTCGCGCTCACGAGAATCCCCGGCCCGAGCGCACAGCTTCCCTTGTACACCTTGGCTTGCGGCAGGTAGAGCGGGTTCTCGCCCTCAATGTCGCGGGAACTCATGTCGTTGCCAATCGTGTAACCAACAATGCGCCCCGCCGGGCTCACAACAAGCGTCAACTCCGGTTCCGGAACTGACCAGTGCGCATCCCCACGAATCCGTACCTTGCCGCCTGTGCCAACTGTTCGACTCGCAGTGGACTTGAAGAAAAGCTCCGGCCGTTCGGCCGAATAAACGCGATCATAGAAGTCGCCGCCGCCCGCGTCCTTCGACTCCTCCATGCGCGCACCGCGGCTGCGGTAATAGGTCACACCGGCGGCCCACACCTCCTGGCCAACGATTGGCGCAAGCACCTCTCCCTCGCGAAATCCCGCCAGCGGTCTCGCCCGCCCCACAAACGCCGCTAGAAACTCCGGCAGATCATCCCGCGAAAGCAGTTCATCCCAGCCGAGGTCCGCAACCAGGTAATGCTGCTCATCCTGTTCGACGAAGATCCCGCCCGTGGTGCGAAAAAGTTTCACGTATCCCCCTCGTTCGCTTTCATCCTACACGTCGCAGTTATACAAGAATTTCAGGGTGCCGCATCCATACGGAGTTTGTGGGCAGGAGGAACTATTCCCGCCACGCATCCAGCTTCCCCGCCCTGATCGCGGCTGCCAAAGCGTCAATGTCCGGTGCCAGCACGCGATCCCGCTCCAGTCGTGGAACCACCCAGCGCACGACTTCATGTGCCGCCTCGATTTTCGCGCTCGATTTCAACGGACGACGAAATTCCAGCGCCTGCGCTGCGCACATCAGTTCGATCGCCAGGATCCGTTCCGTGTGCTCCACAATCTGGCGCAGCTTGATTGCCCCCGTCATCCCCATCGACACGTGATCCTCTTTGCCCCCATCTGTCGGAATGCTGCCCGTGGACGACGGATGCGAAAGCACCTGGCACTCGTTGATCAGTGCCGCTGCCACAATCTGCGCGATCATGAATCCCGATGAAAGCCCCGGATCGTTGGACAGAAACGCCGGCAACCCTTCGTTGATATCTGGATTCAGCAGGCGGTCGACACGCCGCTCGGTGATGCCGGCCAGATCCGTCATTGCCAGCGCAGCATAGTCAAACGCATACGAGAGCGGCGCCCCGTGAAAATTCCCGCCCGAAATAACAGCGCCGCCGCCGAATTTGTCCGGGAACACCAGCGGATTGTCTGTCGCCGAACCAGCCTCCGTCTCAAGCACTCCCGCGACATGGCCCAGCACTCCCCGCACAGCGCCATGCACCTGCGGCATGCAGCGAAGGCAGTACGCATCCTGCACCCGTGTATCGTGCTCGCGATGCGATTCGCGAATCTCTGAGCCTTCCATCAGTCGCATCAAATGCTCCGCCGACGCAATCTGCCCTGCATGCGGCCTCGCCTGATGGATGCGTTCATCGAAAGCCGCTGGTGTTCCCTTGAGAGCCTCGAGAGACATCGCTCCCGAAAGATCGCAAAGCTCTACCACCCTCAGCGCACGAGACGTTGCCAGTGCTCCCACCGCGGTCATGGCCTGCGTTCCGTTCAACAGAGCAAGGCCCTCTTTCGCAGTAAGCTGCAACGCGGTGAGTCCAGCACGTCGCAGAGCCTCAGCCCCAGCCATTCTCTCCCCGCGATAGAAAGCCTCCCCTTCGCCCACAACCACCAACGCAAGATGCGCCAGTGGCGCCAGGTCGCCGCTCGCCCCCACCGAGCCCTTCTCCGGAATCACCGGATGCACACCGGCATTCAGCAAGCCGACCAACAGCTCCAGCAGTTCAGTGCGCACCCCGCTGAAACCCTTTGCCAAAACGTTCGCGCGCAGCAGCAACATGGCGCGTGCCGCGGCTTCGGCCAGCGGATCGCCAACTCCACCCGCATGGCTGCGCACCAGGTTGATCTGCAACTCGGCCAGCTTGTCCCCGGGAATCCGCACATCCGCCAGCTTGCCGAAGCCGGTATTCACGCCGTACACCGTCTCTCCAGCCGCGAGGATGCTCTCAATCAGGCCGCGACTTTCCTTGACACGCCCGAGCGCCTCTACCGCCACTTCAACGCGGCATCCTGCCAGTGCAACGGCCTCGATCTCACGCAGAGTCAAGGCCTGTCCGTTCAAAATCAGCTTGTTCATAAACGCGATGCTAGGCGTCTAACCCTTCAATCGAAAGACAGATTCCTCCCCAAAGCACCAAACTATCAGGCCAATCCGCTATGATGATCGACTATGGCAATGGATTCCACGGCGTTACTCGACATGCACGGGCGAAAGCTGCTACATGAACTTCAAGCAAACGCCCGCCTCAGCCTCGCCGAGCTTGGTCGCCGCGTCGGCCTGTCGCCCACCGCCACTGGTGAGCGCCTTAAACAGATGGAAGAGGTGGGCATTCTGCGCGGATACACCCTCGAAATCGATCGCGAAGCCCTCGGCCTCGAGGTCCTCGCCTTTATCCGCATGAGTTGTGGAGGCCAGAATTATTACCGCCTTCTCGAATTCATTCAGACACTCGAAGAGGTTCGCGAGTGCCACCACCTCACCGGCGGCGACGACTTCCTGCTCAAGATCACCACAACAAACCTCGCCGATCTTGAGGCACTGATTGAAGCCCTCTTGCCTTACGGCAATCCCGTTACCAGTCTCGTCTTATCCTCTCCAGTCGAGCACCGCAAATATGCCGTCCTTGGCAAGCTCACCTCGGTTAGCAAAAAGCGCACACGCCATCGCTAGAGGGAACTCTATAGTGCCGGCAGCGCGTTCACCCTCTAGAATCAATCCTGACTTGATAGGCGTGGTCAAAGCACTGAAGCACCGATGACATTGAAGAACGAGGATCAAATGCAACTTACTCGCAGAGACTTTTCCCGCCTTGGCGCATTGGGCATCGCAGCCCGCCTGGCACCGGCTCCGCTTCGCGCGCAAGCAAATCAGAACGCCCAATCAAACCAGAAGAAGATCGGTTACGCCGTCATCGGACTCGGCCGCATCGCAGGTCACTTTATGCCGGGAACGCGAAGCACCACCAACTCGCAGATCACCGCACTGGTCAGCGGCCATCGCGATAAGGCAGACCGCATCGCGGCCGAGTACAACATTCCTGCCGCTTCGATCTACAGCTACGAAAACTTCGACGAAATCGCGCGCAATCCCGCAGTCGATGCGGTCTATGTTGCACTACCGAATTCCATGCACGCTGAGTACACCATCCGAGCCGCTAAAGCTGGCAAGCATGTACTCTGCGAAAAGCCGATGGCTACCAGCGTTGCCGACTGCGAAAAGATGATTGCCGCCTGCAAGGCTGCGAACGTCAAGCTGATGATCGCCTACCGCTGCCACTATGAGCCGACAAATCTTCGCGCTGTAAAGCTCATTCGCGACGGCTCCCTGGGCCAGGTGCAGGCCATCCAGAGTGCCTTCGGCTTCAACATCGGTAAAGGCGAGTGGCGACTCAGCAAGGCGCTCGCCGGTGGCGGCCCACTCTACGATGTCGGCATCTACTCACTCAATGCCTGCCGCTATCTCACCAGTGAGGAACCCGACCACATTTCCGCCTACGCATCCGTTATCGATCACGACGGCCGCTTCAACGAAGTCGAAGAAAATGTCGCATGGACGATGCGCTTCCCCTCCGGCATCGTCGCCAGTTGCACCACTACGTACGGAGCGAATATGGATGGATATTTCCGCGTCTACGGATCAAAGGGATGGTTGCAGGTGGACAATGCCTTCGCCTACGAAGGCCTGCATCTACGCGCCGAATACGCCGGAACAAAACTGGACGAACTCAACCCGGCCCGCGATCCTTCGCATTTCCAGGCAGAGGCGGAACATTTCTCCCATTGCATTCAGACCGGCCAGGAGCCGCAATCGCCCGGTGAAGAGGGCTTGCGCGATATGCAATACATCGCTGAGATCTATCGTTCTGCCGGAATAAACGCCTAGGCAGTTTCGCCTTCTCGTGTCGCCTTTTGTTCTGCGTCAGTCAATCCCAGGATCTTCCGATTCTTCTCTTTGTCTGCTCCCGATCCAGCGAAATCATCAAACGCCTTATCGGTCACTCGAATGATCCATTCCTTGATCAGTGCAGCGCCCTCGACGGCTCCAGCTCTCGGATGCTTGATGCAGCACTCCCACTCCAACACCGCCCAACCCGGAAAATCGTACTGCGCCATCTTGCTGAAGATCGCCTTAAAATCGATCTGCCCATCACCCAGCGAGCGGAACCGCCCCGCGCGATCGATCCAATCCTGGTAGCCTCCGTACACGCCCGACCGTCCATTGGGCCTGAATTCCGCATCCTTCACATGAAATGCCCGCACCCGATCGTGATAGAAATCCAGAAACTCCAGATAATCCAGTTGCTGCAGAATCATGTGGCTCGGGTCGTAGAGGATATTCGCGCGCTTGTGATCGTTCACCGCTTTCAGGAATCGCTCGAACGTCACCCCGTCATGCAGATCTTCCCCAGGATGCAACTCGTAGCAAACATCAACGCCTGCTTCATCGAACACGTTCAAAATCGGAGTCCAGCGACGTCCCAATTCTTCAAACGCCTCCTCGATCAACCCCGCCGGGCGCTGCGGCCAGGGATAGAAATACGGCCACGCCAGCGCGCCTGAGAACGTTGCGTGAGCAGTCAGCCCAAGCCTGTTGCTCGCCATGGCTGCCCACTCCAACTGCTGCGCGGCCCAGGCCTGCTGTTCCTTTGGCCTGCCTGCTAGATCAGCTGGAGCGAATCCGTCGAGCATTGCATCGTACGCAGGATTGCTCGCGACGAGTTGTCCCTGCAAATGCGTAGAGAGCTCGGTAAGCTTCAGACCAGCGGCATCCAAAATGCCGAGAATCTCTTCGCAGTAGTCGCGGCTCTCTGCCGCAAGCTTCAAATCGAAGAGGCGCCGGTCCCACGAAGGAATCTGCACCCCGACAAAGCCCAGTTGGGCAGCCCAGTGCGCCATTCCGTCCAATGAATTGAAAGGCGCTTGATTATCCGCAAACTGCGCCAGAAAAATGCCCGGTCCCTTGATTGTCTTCATCGCTCGCTCCCCGAATCACATCCATGCTTCAAAACTCGACCCAGCTCTCGCGCCTGCTGCTATCGATAGCCCGATCGATAAATCGCATCCCGCGCACACCGGCTTCAATCCCCGGGAGCGTTGACGGAATCTCACTCTTTTGACTCTGCTGCCACGCAATCAGCACATCGGCAAACTCCCGATAGAGCACGGCAAACGCCTCAAGATACCCTTCCGGATGGCCGCCCGGCAGTCTTGTTACCGCTCGTGCATCGGCGCTCAAATAGCCGCCCGCGGCATGCCGAATCTCTTCAGGCCCATCCACCCACTTCACGCGCAGCCGGTTCGGATCCTCCTGGCGCCAATCGAGCGATCCGTTTTCACCATACACGCGCAAACGCAATCCGTTTCCCTCGCCCGCGGCAATCTGCGAAGTCACCAGTACGCCGTGAGCATCGTTATTCATACGCAGCAACGCCGTGCAATCGTCATCGAGCTTGCGCCCTCGCACCACGGTAAGCAGCGAAGCATTCAGCCCCACAACCTTCAGCCCCGTCACATATTCCACCAGATGAAACGCATGCACACCGATATCGCCGATGCATCCGCCTAATCCACTTTGCGCCGGGTCCGATCGCCATGCCGCCTGTTTCTGTCCCGATGTCTCAATCGGTTTCGTCAGCCATCCCTGCAAATACTCGACCGCGATTTTGCGAATCTTGCCAAGCTTGCTGTCGGCGCACATTGCCCGCGCTTCGCGGACCAGTGCGTAGCCTGCATACGTGTGCGTCAGTCCGTAAGGCAATCCGCTCTTTGCAACTGCCCTCTCCAGTTCCACCGCTTCTTCGAAGGTCGCTGTGGCTGGCTTGTCGCTCATCACCGGGAACCCCGCAGCAAGTGACGCCAGCGCAACCGGCAGATGCAAGTGATTCGGCGTAACGATGGCGACAAAGTCGATGGGATCGGGTCGCTTCTTTTCCGCCTCCAGCATCGACTGGTAATCGGCGTATGCCCGACTGGGATCAATTTTGTATGCCTCGCCTGCTGCGCGCGACCTCTCCGCAGACTGCGAGAATGCACCTGCGACCAGTTCGATCTTCCCATCAAGCTCCGCTGCTATCCGGTGCACCGGTCCGATAAAGGCGCCGGGACCGCCGCCCACCATTCCCATGCGCAGTTTTCTCTGCACGGCCATCTCATTCCCTCTTAGCTGTGATCATGTTGTTTTTTAAAGTGTCTGGGCCACCGCCGGCGCACGTCAATATGCTCTCTTATCTATCTTCTATCCGACAATTGGCCCTCGCGAGATGATTCCCGATGAATTCACCTTTCCATCATGACTATCGTCACGCCAATCCTTCAATACCGGCGGGGTCTGGCCCCTCAGCTGCCAGCCAGTTGCGCCCGCTTCAGTCCCGGCGCGAGCGTGCGCAGTAGGACCAGCGCAATCAAATATGCACAGCCTGAGTATATGAAAAGGGGAATGAAGCCGCCCTGCGTGTGCATTTCGCGCGCCCGCTGGAGAACGTCACCCGCTATGGGCTGGAAGATTGCACCTCCAAGCGCGCCTGCCACCTGGCCGAAACTCACAACCGTGCCCACGTGCTCCGAGGGAAACATGTCCGACGCCGTTGTGAAAATATTCGCCGACCATCCCTGGTGTGCCGCCGCTGCAAGCGAAAGCAGCCCTACTGCGATCCACTCAGAGTTGAGCCCTCCTACCAGCACAACCGGCAAAACGCAGCATGCACAGGTAAGCATCGCCGCAAGCCGTGCCGCTTTGAGGTTCATGCCCAGGCGGATATAGCCCTTCGGCAGCCATCCTCCGCAGACGCTGCCAATTGTGGAAACCACGTATACAGTCGCGAGCGGCGGCCCCATATGAGTCAGATCGAGCCCAAACCGTGAGTGAAAATACTGCGGCAGCCAGAACAGAAAGAACCACCACACCGGATCTGTGAGGAACTTGCCAATCATGAATCCCCACGCCTGCCGATAGCGAAGTAGTCCCCACCACGGCAAAACTTCCGCCGAAGGCGCCACCACCACGACCGCGCGTCCAGTCCATCGTTTCCTGTGGTTTGCGGTAGCGCATCGACCACCACACAATCCAGATCACAGAAAATATTCCGGTGACCAGAAACGCCGCGCGCCAGCCAAAGTGCACCGCCACCCACGGAACCACCAGGGGCGCAACGATGGCACCCACGCCGGCACCCGAGTTGAAAATACCCGTGGCAAGTGACCGCTCCTTCGGAGGAAACCATTCAGCCGTCGCTTTGATGGCTGCCGGGAAATTCCCGCTTTCTCCCAAGCCCAGGAAGAACCGTGCAATTCCAAAGCCCAGTACCGAGTTCACCAGCGCGTGTGCCATTGCCGCCAGGCTCCATAACCCGGTCACGAGCGGATAGCCCCTGCGACAGCCGAGCCTGTCCACCAGCCGCCCGGCGAAGACAACTCCCAGCGCGTACGCCACCTGGAATCCAGCCAGGATGTATCCGTAGTCTCGATCGGTGACATTGATGGTCGTTTCTACCGAAGGCCAGCCAGAAAACAGCGGCTGCAAGTGAATCACCTGGCCATGCAGAATCGGCTTCAGGATCGACAGCACCTGCCGATCGACATAGTTGATCGTGGTCGCCACAAAGAGCATGGCGCAGATCGTCCATCGCCCTCGCAGCGCTGGTGGTTCGTCGATGCCGTCCGTTCCTTCCGCTCGCATATCCACCGGCTTCATCGGGTTCGCCTTTGTCCTACCAATCTGTCAACGTGCCATCGAGTTTACGGTTCACCGGCAGATACGCGCGCTGGTATGGATACTTCGCCGCGAGCTTCTCGTCCAGATCCACGCCTAAGCCCGGAGCATCTCCGGGCGACATCATGCCGTCTTTGAACGCGTAGTTGTGGGGAAACACCGCGTCCGACTCGTCTGTGTGCGGCATGTGTTCCTGGATTCCGAAGTTGTGAATTGCAGTATCGAAGTGCAGCGCCGCCGCCATCGTCACCGGGGACAAATCCGTCGCTCCGTGAAATCCGGTACGCACGTGATACATCGCCGCGAAGTCCGCGACCTTCTTCAGGTGTGTGATTCCGCCACCATGCACCAGCGTCATACGCAGATAGTCAATCCACTGGTTGCGAATCAGATCATGCGCGTCCCACACCGAATTGAACACCTCGCCGACCGCAATCGGCGTCGTCGTATGCTCTCGGATAACCTTAAAGCCTTCCTGTAACTCTGCTGGCGTAGGATCTTCCATCCAAAAGAGATGGAATGGCTCCAACTCCTTCCCAAGTCGCCCGGCTTCAATCGGCGTCAGCCGATGGTGGCAGTCATGCAGCAGATGCAATTCCTCGCCAAACTCTTCGCGCACCCGCGCAAACAAGCTCGGCACATGCCGCAGATACATCTCGCTTGACCACTCGTACTCATGCGGCAGTCCGCGCTCCGCCGGCTCATAGCGTCCCGGTCCCTTCGCGACTCCGTATGTGCTTTTGAGACCTGGAATCCCACTCTGCACGCGGATCGCCTTGTATCCCAGTTCCTTGTGCCTTGCTACATCTTCGAGTGCTGCATCGACATCGTTGCCGTTCGCGTGCGCATACACAAGCACGCCTTCGCGACTCTTGCCCCCTAGCAGGTTGTACACGGGAGTATTCAGCGCCTTGCCCTTGATATCCCACAGCGCCACATCCACGGCCGCAATCGCGGTCATTGTCACGGGCCCACGCCGCCAATACGGTCCGCGATAGAGATACTGCCAGATGTCCTCGGTCTGAAATGGATCGCGCCCTATGATGCAGGGAATCACGTGGTCGGTCAGATAGCTGGCAACCGCCAGTTCACGGCCATTTAGAGTGCCGTCTCCCAACCCGTAGATTCCTTCGTCCGTCTCAATCTTCAGCGTGACAAAGTTCCGCCCCGGCGAAGTGACGTTGACGGTTGCATTCCTAATCTTCACGGATATGCGCTCCAGCCGCGCGAGAACACTGACCACTGTTCACTGTGCACTGTTTATTGATTCACTCCGCTCGCCAGGAACCCGCCATCTACCGCGACAATCTCTCCGGTTACATACGAAGCGGCTTCAGACGCCAGAAAGATCGCGGCACCCGCCAGTTCGCTGGCCTTCCCAAACCGTCCCATCGGCACGCGCATGTGCAATTCCTCGCCGCGCGGAGTACCGGTGATCAGCTTGGCATTCAGATCCGTCGGAAACATCCCCGGAGCAATCGCGTTCACATTCACGCCTGTCTTGGCCAGTTCAACTGCCAGCACCTTCGTCAGCGATCCAACGGCCGCCTTTGACGCCGAATATGCGGCGACTTGGAAAAATCCGACAAATGTAGTCAGCGAAGCGATGTTCACAATTCGCCCGTAGCCCGCTTTCACCATCGTCGTTCCAAAAATCTGGCATGCCCGCAACGTCCCCGTCAGATTGGTCTCGATCACGCGCGACCAATCGGCCTCGGCAGTCTCAAGCGTTGGAGCTTTGTACGTAACGCCCGCCGCATTCACCAGGATGTCGACTTTGCCGAATTCCTTCATCACTCCATCATGCAGTGCTTCCAGAGAAGCCCGGTTTAGCACGTCACTCGTAACCCGCAATGAACGTCGGCCCAGCGCTTCGATCTCTTTCGCGGCCTTCTCCACTTGATCTGCACGACGCGAACTCGGCACAACATCGGCACCCGCTTCCGCCAGCCCAAGCGCAATTGCATGGCCGATGCCGGTGGTCCCGCCCGTCACCACCGCAACTCTTCCGGTTAAATCAAATAGGCTCTTACTCACTTAATTTCCTCGCGTAGCTCTAAGATTTGCAGGCACTCGCCTTTACCCGCGTCAATTCCCGCCAACTTCCTGACCCACAAAATCTATCACGCGCCGTCGCTTACCTCCCAAGCTGCAGCGGGCTCGCGTCTCCTTGAGCGGTACAAGGCGGCTTCGGCCTGCCCGGGATGCGTTACAGTTTCTTTGGATCAAATATGGAACCCATTCTGCTTCCGGACGCAAATCAACGCTGGGATTGCCTCAGCCTCGGCGAAGTCATGCTCCGTCTCGACCCCGGCGAGGGGCGAGTGCACACAACGCGCCAGTTCACCGTATGGGAAGGCGGCGGCGAATACAACGTCGCCCGCGGCCTGCGCCGCTGCTTCGGCCTGAGCACCGCCATCGCCACCGCACTCGCCGACAACGCCGTCGGCCGCCTCGTTGAAGACTGCATCCTGCAAGGCGGGGTCGACAGCTCCCTCCTTCGCTGGGTTCCGTTCGATGGCGTTGGTCGCACTGTGCGCAACGGCCTCAACTTCACAGAGCGCGGATTCGGCATGCGCGCCGCCGCCGGATGCAACGACCGCGGCCATACGGCAATCAGCCAGGTCAAGCCGGGCGATTTCGATTGGGAATCCATCTTCTGCCGCAACAACGGGTCGCGCTGGCTACATACCGGCGGTATCTTCGCCGCGCTCTCAGCCTCCACCGCCGACGTCGCCGCAGAAGCCATGGACGCTGCTCGCCGCCACGGAACACCCGTTTCCTACGACCTCAACTACCGCGACTCCCTCTGGCGCTCCATAGGCGGAAAGACGAAAGCGCAGGAAGTAAATCGCGCCATGGTTCGCAAAGTCGACCTGTTGCTCGGAAACGAAGAAGACTTCTCCGCAATGCTCGGCGTCGAGATCAAGGGCGTGACCGAAGACTTCGACGAACTGCCCATCGCCGCCTACGAAGAGATGCTCCGCGAAGTCGCTGCTGCATATCCCAACCTCAAGCTCATCGCCAGTACTCTGCGCACCGCGAGCACCGCCAGCCGCAACGCCTGGGGCGCCATCGCGCTCTATCAGGACCAGATCGTCCATGTGCCGCAGCAGGAGATCGATATTCTTGACCGTGTCGGCGGCGGCGACAGTTTCGCCTCTGGCCTCATTTACGGAATCCTTGCCGGCAAGCCGATCGAATGGGCAGTTCGCTGCGGCGTGGCCCACGGCGCACTCGCCATGACCACCGCCGGCGATACCAGCATGGCGACACTCGCCGAAGTAGAGCGCGCAATGAAAGGCGGCAGCGCCCGCATCGCCCGTTAACACGAACATGGGTGCCTCAGAGCCTGCCCTGAGCGAAGCCGAAGGGTCTCGCATTTGAACCTGGGATGGAAACTGCGAAGTCAGGAAGCAAAGATATGTCCGAAACCACACAACAAATCATCGAACGCGTCGGCCTTATACCCGTCCTCCGGGCACGCAACGCGGCCCAGGCTCACTCCGTTGTGCAAGCCATGATCGCCGGCGGAGTCACCGTAGTCGAAGTCACCATGACCGTTCCCGGCGCCATCGACGTCCTCAAGGAACTCAAGCAGAAATATGGTGCTCAACTGCTGCTTGGCTCCGGCACGGTGACTACGCCCGCTGAGGCCCAGGCCACCATCAATGCGGGCGCCGAATTCGTCGTCAGCCCCAGCCTGCACCCTGAAGTCATCAACACCACAAAAACCAACGGCAAATTGTCCATCCCCGGCGCCCTAACTCCGACCGAAGTCATCACAGCCTGGCGCGCGGGTGCAGACTACGTCAAGATATTTCCCTGCTCGGCAATGGGCGGAGCCAGCTATTTGAAATCTCTGCTCGCGCCATTCCCGTTTCTCAAGCTGATTCCCACTGGCGGCGTCACGCTCGAAACTGCGGCCAGCTTCATCCAGTCCGGAGCGCGCGCCTTGGGAGTCGGTAGCGATCTCGTCAACCTTGCCGCAGTGGATGCGGGCCATCCTGAGACGATCACGGAAACTGCCCGGGCCTATCTCAAGGTGCTGGCAGACCTGCGCGAAAAATCAGGACCCAAGCAGTGACAGTAAGCTATTTCCCCGCAATCTTTGCCGCCACCCGCAGATCCTCAACCAGCATCCGCATCTGGCTGTGACGGTCCTCATCTGTTTGCGCGCGCAAAATCGCCGACGGGTGCAGTGTCGCAATAATTGGCGGCATCCCGGGCGCCTCCTGCACCTTCCCATGCGCCTGTGTGATGCGAAAGCCGGACCCCAGCAGCCCCTGCGCCGCAGTGGCACCCAGCGCCACAATCAGCTTCGGCTTCACCGTTTTCAGTTCTGCATCCAGCCACGGGCGGCACGCGCTGATCTCTTTCATGCTCGGCTTCTTATGGATCCGCAGCTTGCCTCGCGGCTCCCACTTGAAATGTTTCACGGCATTCGTGACGTAGACTTCGCCGCGATCGATCTCCGCCTCTTCCAGAGCCTTATCCAGCAGCTTTCCCGCCGGCCCGACAAACGGTCTTCCCTGTTTGTCTTCCTGGTCCCCCGGCTGTTCGCCGATCATCATGATGGCGATCTTAGATCGCGCCGCACCGTCACGCGAGTCGATCTCTCCGAACACAGCCTGGGTTGCGTCGCGATACAGATCGCATCCCTTGCACTTCTGCACAGCCGCAGCCAGCACCGGCAATGTGCGACCTGGCGGCACAAATGGCTCCGCACTCTCTTTGACTTTTGTCGCCATGCAACCACTCCACTGCATGGCTTTGATGCTCACTGCGATTAAGCTGTCGTGCCCGCCAGTCTCGCCACTTTCTTGTCCCTTCGATCACTGCAACTTATACGCTTTCCTGACAAGCCCCACCGTCAGTTCCTGCGCAAGCTCGACGGCCTCATCTTCATCCAGCAGATGCTCCGCCACCATTCGCGCCAGGAACGCAACGTCTGCCCGCCGCGCGACATCATGGCGCGCCGGAATGGACAGGAATGCGCGCGTATCGTCGTTGAAGCCCACTGTGTTGTAGAACCCCGCCGTCTCCGTGACCAGTTCGCGGAACCGCCGCATTCCTTCCGGGCTGTCAAGGAACCACCACGGCGGTCCCAACCGCAGGCACGGATAATGCCCGGCCAACGGCGCCAGTTCCCTGCTGAAGACCGTCTCATCCAGCGTGAACAAAATGATCGACAGCTTCGGCTCATTCCCAAAGCGATCCAGTAACGGCTTCAGCGCGTGCACATAATCCGTCGGCCCCGGAATGTCCGCGCCCATGTCGCGTCCATATTTCGAGTGCAACTGTGCATTGTGGTTCCGCACAGACCCCGGATGAATCTGCATCACAAGTCCATCTTCGACGCTCATCCGCGCCATCTCCGTGAGCATCTGCGCTCGAAAAAGTTCCTGGTGCTCCGCATCGGCCTCGCCCTCCAGCACCTTCCCGAATAGCCACTCCGCCTTCGACTCGCCAAGGTCTGCGGTCCTCGCCGTGATATGCCCGTGATCCGTAGCAGTAGCGCCGAGAGTCTTGAAGAACTGCCTGCGCGCCTCCAACGCCCGCAGGAAGCCGCGCCACGTAGCCGTATCCTCACTTGTCAGCTTTCCCAGAGCCGCCACATTCTCGATAAATCCCGGAAACCCTGGATCCACCACCGGATCAGGCCGGAACGTCGGCACAATCCGACCCTTCCAGCCAGATGCGCGAATCGCCTCGTGATCTGCCAGCGTATCAAGCGGCGAATCCGTCGTCGCCAGCACTTCGATCCGAAATCGCTCAAACAGCGCCCGCGGCAAAAATTCCTTCTCGCGCAGTTTCCCTTCAATCGTGTCGTAATAATGGTCTGCGGTCTTCGCGGACAATCTCTCCTGCATTCCAAAGAGCTTCTCGAATGCGTAATCTAGCCAAAGCCGCGACGGCGTCCCGCGAAACAGGTAGTAATTGCTCGCGAAGATCCGCCACACCTTGCGCGGATCCTTGACGGGCCTACTGCCGATCTCCAGTTCCTCGAGCGAGATTCCCTGGCTGTAAAGCATGCGAAAGACATAATGATCCGGCTGAACAAACAGCGTCACCGGGTCGGGAAATGGCTCATTGCGCGCAAACCAACCCGCCTGCGTGTGCCCGTGTGGGCTCACAATCGGCAAGTCCTTGATCCCGTCATACAGCCGCCGTGCAATCGCCCTCGTCTTTTCCTCTGCGGGAAACAGTCTGTCCTCGTGAAGCAGCGCCACCCCATTCTCCTTTCGTTTCGCCCCTCCAGTATCGTTCATCGCACTCGCAAGCGGTATACTTCGGCTGCCGCCTGGCGGTACGCGAGTCTCAATATGGAAGTGTTGCGCACAAATCCTTCTGAAATTTCACACGCCCTGCCGGAGGCTGCATGAGCAGCCTGCGCATCCTTCTCCGCAATTACGCGGATTTCGAAAATGCCCTCACTGAAGAAGCCCGCCTCTTCGAAGAGCATCACCCCGAAACGAAGATCGAGCTCGTCTCCGTCGGAATTCACGAGCTGTACAACTCTGCCATCACTGAAGCGGGACTTCGCGACGGCCGCTTCGATCTCGCCCTGCTCGTGACCGACTGGCTCGCTGAAGCCCACGCCGCCGGTGCGCTTGAGAACCTGCATCCCTGGCAGCAACACATTCCCATTCGCGACTGGCCCGGCGGTTGGCCGCGCTCGCTCGTGCAGCCCCTCCTCTTCGGCGATCATCTCAGCGCCCTGCCCTGGCACGATGGCCCCGAGTGCCTTGTCTACCGAACGGATCTGTTCTCTGATCCTGGACATCAATCTGCTTTTCGATCCCAGTTCCACCGCGAACTCGCGCCGCCCATCTCATGGGAGGAATTCGAACAGACCGCCCGCTTCTTCTCTGATCCAGAATCCAGCCGTTACGGAACCGTATTCGCCGCCTTTCCCGACGGCCACAACACCCTCTACGACTTCGCCCTTCAAGTGTGGAGTCGCGGCGGCGAACTCACCGACTCTGCCGGCCATCCAACCATAGCGACGCCGACAGCGATTGCCGCACTCGATTTTTACCGACGCGTGGTTTGCGACGCCGCGCTGTGTCATCCAAAGTCCCCTCAACTTGACTCGACACAATCCGGCGACATGTTTCTCGCCGGCGAAGTTGCGATGATGGCCAACTGGTTCGGATTCGCGGCGCGCGCAAGCCGAGAAGAATCGCCGCTCGCCGGCAAGGTCGCTATCGCACCCATTCCCACTGCAAATGGTGCTCCGCCAGTTTCTCTCTCGGTGTTCTGGGCGCTCGCGATGGGTCGAGGCTCGCGTCACAAGGAACTCGCATGGCAGTTCCTCCGCTACATTGCCTCGCCCGAGCGCGATCTCGGCATCACGCGCCACGGCACCGTCGGCGTGCGCCTCTCTACGTGGCGCGATCCCGGGCTGCAAACTCGCATCCCCGTCTACCGTGAGGTTGAAGCCATCTCCCTCGGCGCTCGCCAACTCCCCGCCGGCCCCGCGATGGCCTCTTTCGCCGCCATCATCGACGACGTCATCACCCGAGCCCTCACCACCAGCGAACCCTCTGCCGCTATCCTTGAGTCAGCGCAACTTAAGATCGACAACAAAGGAATCCGCTTCGCATGAGCAGTTCGCAGGACGCGCCACCATCCCAAGCCTTCAGCCTTCAGGGGCGCCACGCCCTCGTCACCGGCGGTGCCAGCGGCATTGGCGAAGCCACGGTAAAGGAACTCGTCCGAGCGGGCGCCTTCGTCTGGATCGCCGATATCAATCTGGCCGCTGCCGAGGCTCTCGCAAGATCCATCGGCTCGTCGAAAGCACTCCATCTCGATGTGACCAGCCCCGAGTCCATCGCCTCTGCCGTCGCCCGCCTCGACCGCCTCGACATCCTGGTCAACAACGCCGGCATCGGCCACGTCGGATCGATCCAGCAGACCGAACCCGAAGATTTCGATCGCCTTCTCAACGTCAACGTCCGTGCCGTCTACCTCGTTACCCGCGCATTTTTGCCGCTTTTGCTGGCCGCAGGCGAAACCGGCGCGGCAGTGGGCGCCATCGTCAACATCGCTTCCGTCGCCGGCCTCGTCGGCATCAAGCAGCGCTTCGCCTACTGCACCACGAAGGGCGCCGTCGTCGCCATGACGCGACAGATCGCCGTCGAGTACCCAAAGACGCTCCGCATCAACGCAATCTGTCCCGGAACGGTTGAGACGCCCTTCGTCGAGGGTTATCTCGAAAAATTTCACAAAGACAACAAGGAAGAAGTTCGCGCCGAACTCCGCGCCCGCCAGCCAATCGGGCGCCTCGGCCGGCCTGAAGAAGTTGCGTCCATGGTCCGCTACCTTGCGTCTGACGAAGCCGCCTTCATCACCGGCTCCCTATTCAACATCGACGGCGGCTGGACCGCTGCGTGAAGTTTTGTCGCTGACTTGCTAACTCGCTTGATCGCGAAACGATCGCTAACTTGCTGTATTTGTCCAAGAAATCTGGAGACTCGCCCGTATGAAGCTGATCTCTTTCTCAACTCCCACTGCACCCGTCCGCCCCGGCATTCTCTTTGACGACACCGAAACCATTCTCGACCTTAGCCCCAGCGGCTACTCCTCAACACTCGAAGTCATCGCGCGCGGTCCCACGAGCGCGCAGGCTGCCTCGAGACTTGGCCTCGACGGCGTAAAGATTCATGCGCCACTTTCCAATCCTCCCCGCATCTTCGCCATCGGTCTCAACTACCGCGACCACGCCAAAGAATCAGGCATGGAACTCCCCACCACGCCTGTAGTTTTCATCAAACTGACCACTTCGATCATCGGGCCCGGCGAGCCCATCGTGCTTCCAAAGAACTCCACCCAGCCCGACTACGAAGCCGAATTCGCCTTCGTCATCGGCAAAGGCGGCTATCGCATCGCAGCAGCGGATTGGCGCGATCATGTCTACGGCTACACCATCGTCAACGACGTCAGTGCCCGCGATGTACAGTTTTCCAGCACACAGTGGTCCATGAGCAAATCCTTCCCCACCTTCTGCCCCCTCGGCCCCGCCATCGTTACCGCCGACGAAATTGCCGACCCGCACACACTGGATATCAGCCTATCCATTGATGGCGAAGTCCTCCAGCACTCCAATACCCGCGAACTCGTCTTCAAGATTCCCGAGCTGATCGAATATCTTTCGTCCATCACGCCGCTGCTCCCTGGCGACATCGTCTCCACCGGCACGCCTCCAGGCGTTGGCCTGGGCAGAAATCCCAAACGCTGGCTCAAGCCCGGCGAAACCGTCACCGTCACCGTTGAAGGCCTGGGCGCGCTGACCAATCCCGTCGTTGCAGAGCCCTAAATGTCCGCAATTTTGTGGCAAGGGCCCTCAAATAGAAATGCGGGATATTCTTGAGGTGTCATGGAACTCACCGGACTGTCGTTTATAGGCTCACACCGCGGCTCGCGCGATGGCTTAAGCTTTCAAGCCTTCGCTCCCCAAACTGGCGAACCCCTCCAACCCGTCTTTCGCTCAGCCACACCGCAGGAACTCGAGCAAGCTGCCACGCTCGCGTCTGAAGCCTTTGCGAGCTACTCGCAAACCAGCGGAAAAACCCGCGCCGCATTTCTCCGCAGCATCGCCGCCGGTTTCGAATCCCATCGTGAATTGCTAGCCCAGCGCGCTCACCTTGAAACCGCGCTCCCCATGCCCCGCCTCACCGGAGAAGTCACCCGCACTGCCAACCAGCTCCGCATGTTTGCCGGTGTAGTGGAAGAAGGCTCTTGGGTACAGGCACGCATCGACCCCGCGCTCCCCGAGCGCCAGCCCCTGCCGCGTCCCGACATCCGCTCCATGCTTCGCCCTCTCGGTCCTGTCGCGGTCTTCGGCGCCAGCAACTTCCCACTCGCTTTCTCGGTCGCTGGCGGAGACACTGCCTCGGCCCTCGCAGCCGGATGCCCCGTCATCGTCAAGGCACATCCTGCGCATCCCGGAACCTCAGAACTCGCCGCGGCTGTCATCAACGAGGCCGTGATCGCGCAGGATCTTCATCCCGGCGTCTTCTCCCTGCTCTTCGACTCCGGCGTCGCCATCGGCACGGCACTTGTCCGCCATCCGCTGATCCGCGCCGTCGCTTTCACCGGTTCACTCCGCGCCGGCCGCGCTCTCATGGACCTTGCCGCTGCACGCCCCGATCCGATCCCCTGCTTTACCGAGATGTCGAGCGGCAATCCTGTCTTCATCCTTCCCGGTGCTTTGCGCAAAGGCGCAGCCGCACTTGCGCAAAGCCTCTTCGCGTCGTTTACGCTCGGAGCCGGCCAGTTCTGCACCAAGCCCGGCATCGTTCTTCTCCCAGAGGCGCCCGAGAACTTCGCATTCCTTGAGGAACTCAAGTCCCTTGTCACGCAGTCGCAGCCCTTTACCCTTCTCACGGGAGGTATCGCGCGCGAATACGAAAGGGCAACCGAGACGCGCGAAAGTCAGGTTGTGCTGGCAGCCGAGGCACACATGTTGTCAGAGAGGCAGAAGGGCAACGCGCCATTCCATGCACAGGCAAAGCTCTTCACAGCGTCAAGTCAGGAGTTTCTGAACGAGTCGATGCGCAAAAAGGGAGAACCTGGTCTGGCGGACGAGATCTTTGGCCCAAACACTCTCGTCGTCACCGGCGATAAAGAGGACATCAAACTCATCGCCGGGCGACTCGACGGCCACCTCACCGCCACCGTGCTCGGCGATGAAGAAGACCTCACCGCCAACCGCGAACTTATAGCCATTCTCGAACAGAAAGCCGGCCGCATCATCTTCAACGGATTTCCCACCGGCGTCGAAGTCACGCATGCCATGGTTCACGGCGGCCCGTATCCCTCCACCTCCGACCCACGCTTCACTTCCGTCGGAAGTCTCGCCATCTACCGCTTCGCCCGCCCCGTCTGCTTTCAGAGTTTCCCACAATCCATGCTCCCGCCCGAACTGCAGGACGCCAATCCACTGGGTATAGCCCGACTCCGCGACGGCAAACCCGAATAAAACCAGTTTTCGATCCCTTCCCACCAACTCATTCGTTGAGCCACGAAACGCCATAAAACAATAACTAGCCGGGCTGTAAGTTGCACACATTACTGAACTACCGGTTACTGCTATTCCTCCAAACCGCAGGTTCTTCACTGCTTTTCCGCCACCCTGCTTCCACTCGAACCCTCCATGCCGCGTCTACGCTCACGTAAACTGCATTCGAGTTTTCCAACCACCCCAAACAGCAATTCCGATCACCAGACGGGCGACGCTCTCAGAAGGTTGCGCATCGTAACCATCTTTGAGTGCGCGTCTTGGACGCTTTCAGGGTATGATTGGCATTCTGCGGGGTTTAAATTGCTCCCCAACCTCGCAGTACTTCGAGCTGCTCTTGAAGCGTTACCGAGCTAGAACGAGTATCCTGCCGCAGCTCTTACACGAGAGACACTCCGCATTCGTCTTTTTCAGTGCACCTGATTGCTTGCCTCACGACCTTGGTTCCCTTTGCACGGTTTAATCCCAATCAACTCAGGTCGGCCCCCCATCCGGGACTGGCCTCGAAAATCAGGAGATAAAATATGGGCGCTAAGCTGGCTGTGGCCGTAGCATTTCTACTCGTCTCAATTCCGAGCCTTGCTCAGGTGCAGCCTGCGGCCGGACCTACAAAGCATCACCTTGTTGACTGGAGCGCCGGCGGGGGAATGGACTACTGGTCAGGCGACTGGCAATCGGGGGACATCAACCGGTGGGGTCCCACCGCCTGGGTTACCGCAACCATGTGGCACTGCCTCGGCCTCAACATCGAGGGGCACTCCATGGTCTGGGGCGGAGACTCTTCCAATTACAAGCTCTTCCAGGGCTCGGGTGGTCTGATGTGCACCATGGGTTACTGGGGCAGGCTTCAGCCCATTTTCAAGGGCGAACTCGGCTATGCCAGCCTGTCGCAACCCGGAAATGGCACAGGCCAGCTTCATTCCAACTACGCCACCTGGGCCGCCGGCGCCGGTTTGGAATACCACATCAAAGGGCATTGGTGGGCTCGAGCGGATTACACTTACGACGCCCTGATGGATTTTCATAGCAGCGTCACCGGCCAGAACCATTCCCTCAATCCGCGAGGCATAGCTTTCGGCGCCACGTACCGATTCGGTTCACAAGGAACGCGCTTCTGACCCGGTCGAGGTACGGATAGACCTGGAACGGGCGATCTCGCAAACGTTACTTTTTCGGCAACTGTTTGTTCCAAAGCAACGACACGCCTCCGCGGCTCTGCGAATATTGATCCGTCAATATGCCAAACAGCAGAGGTTCTTTGAAACGCCTTTGGGGCTGGATCAAAGAGCAGATCGTCCAGGACGTACCGGAATACCTTGCGACGTGCGAGTTTGACTGTGCCTGCGTGCACGAGTGCCGCCAGAATCAATGCACCCTCGGTGAATGGGAGAAACGCAAAGCATCCATGTTTGGTGCTGTGCAGTTTATCAGCACCATCTCTGCGCCAGAGATCGAGCGCTCCAATCGGCATACCACGGAAGCGCACGGCATCTCCTGATTCCTCAGAGCGCTTGAATTGGCTGAGCAGATGTAAAAAACGCGTTGTTTACCCTTCGTGTTGACGCTCGCGTAAATGAGGGGTAAATTGATGGCGTACGCGGAAGGAGGGCAGTTCAAAAGATGCAGACAGACTCTTCCAGCGATACAGTGCACGAGGTGACTCTGGCGTGAGTCATTGCGCCTCCGAACCCCAGGGAACCCGGCGGTGAGAACGAACCGCATGGGACGCTTTCCCTTCTTTTCATCGAGAGAAGCATCACCTCGACCGATCCACATGATGGCGATTCTCCCAATAGGATGATGATCCCGTCATCCAAGGAGCCCGTCTAACGGGTACCCGTCATCGAGTGATCGCGGCAGCGCGATGACTTTGTTCGAATACCAACAGTTCACCCACGACGGCCCAGGCGATTTGCCTGGGCCGTCGTCGGTTGAGAAGAGCACGGCAACACCTTCAACCTGAAATTCTCGGGGGACAGGGACAGACTTTCATTGAGACAACTCGTTAACGACATTTGGCGACAGCGCAGCGCGATTACAGAACCTTCGCCAGCCACTGGCCCGTGTGCGAGTGCAGATTGCCGGCAATCTTTTCCGGTGTACCTTCCGCAACGATGTGTCCGCCGCCCTCGCCGCCTTCCGGCCCAAGATCGATCACCCAATCCGCACTCTTGATCACGTCGAGATTGTGCTCGATCACGATCAACGATCCGCCGCCGTCAATCAGCTTGCGAAACGCCGTCAGCAGCTTCGACACGTCGTCAAAATGCAATCCCGTCGTCGGCTCATCAAGGATGTACAGCACGCGGCTCGCTTGCGATGGCTTGGCATTCGCATTCGCCGCTCTCACTTGTGATAAATGCGCGGCCAACTTCACCCTCTGCGCCTCGCCGCCTGATAACGTTGTAGCCGACTGCCCCAGCCGCAGATAACCCAACCCAATCTCGTCCAGTACCGCAAGCTTTTCCAGCAGCCGTGTCTGTCCCGCGAAGAACCGCAGCGCCTCCTTCACAGTCATCTGCAGCACTTCGTGGATGTTCTTGCCCTTGTACTGCACGTCGAGCACCTTGGCCTGGTAGCGGGTGCCGTTGCAGTCCTCGCACGGCAATTCCACATCCGCCAGGAACTGCATCTCCACCGTGACTGTTCCGTCGCCTTCGCACGTATTGCAACGTCCGCCCGGCACGTTGAATGAAAAGTGTCCCGGCGTCAACGAAAGCTTCTTCGCATCCGGCTGCGCCGCAAACAACTCGCGAACCAGATCGAATCCCTTGATATACGTAATCGGATTTGAGCGCGGCGTCCGGCCAATCGGCGTTTGATCGACCAGGATCACATCGTTCAATCTTTCAACGCCGGTGAGCGATTTAAACACTGCCGACGGATCGCCGCCGTCCGTTTGCCCCAGTGCATGCGCCACTGCGCGATACAGCACCTGGTGCACCAGCGTCGATTTGCCCGATCCCGAAACGCCCGTGATCGCCACCAGCATGCCCAACGGAATCTCCACATCGAGGCTGTGCAGATTGTTCGCCACAGCGCCCTTCAGCACCAGTTTCTCGCGTCCTGGCGTACGTCGCCGCGTCGGCACCGGGATCGAAATCTTTCCCGAAAGATACTTCCCCGTCAGCGAATTTGGGTTCGCCTCAATCTCCGCAAGCACGCCCTCCGCCAGCAGCTTTCCGCCAAATTCGCCCGCTCCTGGCCCCAGGTCAAGCAGATGATCCGCCGATCGCAACACATCCGCATCGTGCTCCACTACTACAATCGTGTTGCCCAGGTCGCGCAGCTTTTTCAGGATGCGAATCAACCGCTCCGTGTCTCGCGTATGCAGCCCGATCGAAGGCTCGTCCAGCACGTACAACGTTCCAACAAGCTGCGAACCCAGTGAAGTCGCAAGCTGAATCCGCTGCGCCTCACCGCCCGACAATGTCGATGCCAACCGATCCAGCGTCAGATATTCCAATCCCACCGCATCCAGAAAACTCAGCCGTTGCTGAATCTCTTCCAGGATCGGCCCGGCAATCTCCTCCTGCATGGGCGACAACTTCAGCGCTCCAAAAAACTCCTTCGCTTTCGCAATCGTCAGCGCCGCGGCATGGCAGATGTTCAGCCCATTAATTCTGACTGCTCGTGCCTCGGCCCGCAGCCTTTGCCCTCTGCACTCGGGACACTCCGCATACCCGCGGTACTTGCTCAGCATCACGCGCACGTGCAGCTTATATTTCTTCCGCTCCATCTGCGCAAAGAATCCATGCACGCCTTCGAAGGCACCTTTGCCGCGCAGTACAACCTCGCGCGCAGCTTCGCTCATCTCGCGCCACGGCGTATCCATCGGAATTCCAAGCGCGCTTGCCTGCTTCTTCATCTCCGTAAACCAAGACCGGTATTTCGGACGATTCCACGGATCGATTGCGCCATCATTCAGGCTCAGCCCCTTGTCCGGAATCACGAGATTCAAGTCGTAGTCCACCGTGTTCCCGAATCCCTGGCAGCGCGGGCATGCGCCAAATGGGTTGTTGAAGCTGAACAGCCGCGGCTCCGGCTCCTTCCCCGGCCTGTGGCAACTCGTACACTCGTATTCGCCTGAAAAGCGGAGCCGCGTTCGCTCCACGGCTTCTTCACGCGGCACGGTCTCGAAGATCACCTCGCTGGCCTCGCGATACGCGATCTCCGCCGCATCCACAATGCGGGCGCGATTGTCCAGGCTGACGACAATTCGATCCAAAAGGACAAACAGCGGGGCTGCAAAATCGACATCAATCAGCGATTCTGGCGTAGAGAACTCAAAGATCTGCCCATTCTGGTAAAGCCGGTTGAATCCCGATCCGCGCAGCTCAATCAGCCGCGCCTTCAGCCCTTCGCTCATCGGCTCCAATACGGCCGACGTTACTGCTTTCGCGCCAACCTTGCCAGTTGGTGTCTTGCCGCCGCGCTTCGTGGTTTTCGCCGGTTCAGCCGCGGGCATCTCATGCCGCACCGGAAACAGCGCATTCAGCCGTGTTCCCTCACCCAGCGCCAGCACGGCCTCTGCAACCTCGTCCATCGAATCGCGCTTCACCAGTCCGTCGCAGTAGACGCAATGCACCTCGCCGGCCCGCGCATACAGCAGCCGAAGGTAGTCGTAGATCTCCGTAGCCGTGGCCACCGTCGATCGCGGATTGCGCGTTGTATTCTTCTGCTTGATGGCGATCGCCGGAGCCAGCCCATCTATCTCGTCCACATCCGGCTTCTCGATCCGCTCCAGAAACTGCCGCGCATACGCCGAAAGGGACTCGACATACCGCCGCTGTCCCTCGGCATAGATCGTGTCAAAGGCCAGCGAGCTCTTGCCCGATCCCGACACGCCGCTGACCACCGTCAGCTTCCCGTGCGGAATCTCGCAGGAGATGTTCTTTAGATTGTGGGTCCGCGCACCGCGGATGACGATCGCGTCGTTTGGAGAAGTCAATGGGAAAACACCGGGATGATGAAAGTTCCGGCAGCGTCACAGAGGCCTCAGAGAGGCTCAGCGCGCAACCAGCCATCCTCTATTATAAAGCGCAGACCGCCAGCGTCTTTGAACACGCCGGCCCCTGCGGGCACGCCCGCATTTGGCGCGCACACAGCATCATCGTTAGCGCACGCCGCGCACCAGGGCCCATGGTGTCCCGTCAATTCTGCCTGCAAAAAAAGGTGGAAAGTTGTCGCGCGCCTCACGCTGATCTTTCGAGCATCCCGGCTTTCACTCAATCCCGGGTCGGGCGCGCATACACAAGAGAAGCATGGAGAATCCTAGGCAGCTAAAGCCGATCCCGCGCGGACCGAAACCGCCGCAAGGGCTGGCAAAGTGGGGTACTGCGACTCAATCATGGTGTCATTCGAGCGGTTTAGAACAGCCGAAAGGCTCATGAGAACCTCCGACGCACACGCAGGACACTGATTGGCGTTGTTCCCAATCGAATTGCAATCCTGGCAAAGATACGCGCTGGTTAATGGAAAATGCTGGAGCATCAGGTACGACGCAACATCGCCCGGTCGTCTTGAAGCGGTGGAAAGCATATGTCACCTGGTGTTCTGGGAATTTGCGGGGTCGACTTCTCCCTGCATGTACTGATGAAAGGATGCCCTAGTTTCGGGCAAAGATGTATTTCACTTCAGTGATTCCGGAATCACGAAAGTGGAACTTTGGAGTTACCTGGTCCAATTCCAAGAGTTACTTAGGGTCATGAGACTTTCGTGCCGCAACGATCCCCCGAACGTGTTACCCATCTCCGCAAATCAAACCAGCCAGCGAGGTTACAAATCAATAAATTGTGGAGGAAATCGAGGTTCGCCCGGAGTCAGCATGCGGGTAGGTAACCTGCCCACCCGCATCGAAGCAGCGCATGGTCATCTACTTGGTAAACGGCGGTTGCTGATCGTCGTACTCGTGCTCGCGATCGATGCTCTTGTGTGCCAACTTGTCGGCTTCGCGTTCCATTCTCTCTTTTTCATCGGGAACCGCGTTGATGCGGTCGTCCGCTCCTGTGGGCTGCGGACGCTCAGGAATATTGGTATTCGATTCATTCGCCATGGTTTTACGCTCCAGGCAAATTCGATGCGTTCCCTGTGCATTGCGGATGCACGCCATAAACTGCACAGCTAGACCAGCCGATTCGTAGCCGCCACGCGCCCGTACCACATCCCAGAATCCTTGATCGTCCGCTTCTGATCGCGATAATCGACATAGATGAGGCCGTAGCGCTCCGTGTGCCCGTTCGACCATTCGAAGTTATCGATCAGGCTCCATGCATGGAATGACCGCACGCGCGCTCCATCAGCGATCGCTCGCGCGAGTTCCGCCAACTCCTGCCGGAACCACTCGATGCGTCGCGTGTCAGGCACACGGCCGTTCTCTTTTGCATAAGGCGCATCCAGATAGCCGCAGCCGCTCTCTGTGATCTCGATTATAGGGTGGTTGTACTCGTGCGAGATCTGCGTCACCAGGTCGTACATGCCGCGTGGCCAAATCTCAAGTCCAGACTCGGTGAGCGGACCCTCCGTGGGCATCTCGGCGCGGAAGCGGGTGTACGGATCGCGCCCAGTTGCAGGGTCAGCTTCGATCTCTGTACCGCTGAATCCACCGCCACTAAACGCCTGAACATGGCTTGCGTCCGAGACGATGCGTCGCGTGTAGTAATGGAAGCCGACCCAGTCGAGCGGCGCGTACATAATCTTCTCGTCTCCCGGCTTCACGCCCATCTTGTCAAACGGTGGCTCTCCTACAAACGCTTTCGGATACCGTCCCTTCATCGCCGCTTCCAAAAAGAACACATTGTTCATCGCGTGATAGCGAGCAGCCGCTGCTTTATCCGCCTCCGAGTCCGTCTTGGGATACGCCGGGCACATGCCGTACGCACTCCCGACGGTGGCTTTCGAAGATGCCGCCTTGATCGATCGAAGCGCCTCCCCCTGCGCAAGCGCCAGCGTGTGCGCTGCTTTCAGGAAGTCGTCGAAGTTGGCGCGGCACGGTGCAAGAGCGCCTACTCCATATCCCATGTAGGCTACCGACCACGGCATATTGAAAGGCGCCCAGATGGTAACGCGATCTCCAAGATGCTTCGCAAGGATGCCCGCATATTCGGCGTAATATCCCGCCAGGTCGCGATTCGGCCAGCCACCTTTATCTTCGAGCCCCTGCGGCAGGTCCCAGTGATACATCGTGCAAAATGGGCGCAGCCCTTGCCCCAGCATCGTATCCACGAACCGGCTGTAGTGATCGATGCCCTTCATGTTCGGCGCACCGGTTCCTGAGGGCTGGATCCGCGGCCACGAGATGGAGAAACGATAGCTCTTCTGGTTGAGGCGTTTCGCAAGCGCCATGTCCTGCGCATAAAGATGGTATTGATCGCAAGCCACATCGGCAGTTGTTCCGCCCTTCACTTTGCCCGGCGTGTGCGTAAATCGATCCCAGATCGACTCGCCCTTGCCGTCCTCCTTCCACGCGCCCTCAACCTGGAAGGCGGCAGTGGCCGTGCCCCAGAGAAAGCCGTCCGGAAACCGAGCTTTTTCGATCTCCGCCTGTGCCACCGCTCCCGGAACACGCGTACCCTCGGTGCCCTGTTGAATCGCCGTGCTCATCGTCTCGATCGATTCCCCTGAAAGCCCACGTCCAGCCAGCACAGCCCCACCCGCTGCGGCCAGCGAGTTGCCTAAAAATCGACGACGATTCATTAAAAGGTCCTCCAAGCCGCCCACGGTAACATCCGACAATGCCCCTAGTCAAACGTTTGACTACATCGGTCCGTCACAAATAGGTTCTGGTCCCTCCTTCAAGCAAACATCGTGTTAAGGGCGCCGAACACTGCAGCCTTCATCGCTTCATTAATTCGGAAGAGGGCCACCCGATTCCGATGGCCCTCTTTCCGGATGAAGGTTTACTTCACTGTAGCTGTAACGGTCCTCTCCCACTTGGTGCCCGCCGTATTGACGGCATATATATCGAAACGGTGAGAGCCCGTCGCCAGGCTGAGGCTGGTGCTGAAGGAGGTACTGGTTTTCTCCGTGTATTCCTTTACCCCATCAACCCAGATCTCCATGCGGGCAAGGGTGCCGGTGATCGTTGAGGTTGCCTGTACCTTAACCGGTGAGCTCACGCTGGAACCGTTGAGGGGCGAGCAAACGTTGATACCCGCGGTAGAAGGCGCAGAGCAGGTGCCCGAAACTGTCAAGGTGAACGACTTGGACTGAAGCGTATTGTCCCAGCCGGTGCCGTAAATGGTGATGGCGTGGCTGCCGGCCGCAAGCGCTACTGAACTGTCAAGGAAGGAATAATTAGAGAACGCGTGTGTCTTCTGCTCCGCAACCTTCTGTCCATCTGCCCATACCGCGACCGTCCGCATCGGCGTGGGGCCGCCGGCGGCGATAGAAAATTTGACCGGCGAGGTCGAGGACGAGCTTGGAGAGCAGACGGAAATGCCTTCTGCCTTGCCCGTCAAAGCGCAATGCGGGAAGTTTCCTGTGCTGTCGTTGGTCAACACTTCAAAGCTGGCGTTTGTACTGCCGCCGTTAAATTGACTGAACACGAGATCAGGCTTGGAGCTTAACGTCGTGGGGACAGCAAATGGCTGACCGATCTGGTAGGGGTTTTGATAGACATTCTGTTCGGTCCCGAAGTTCCCGGAGCCGGTTCCCAAGCGAACAATTATGTTGGTGGCAAAGGAGCCAGAGCAGGGGCCAGCCGTGTAAGCAAGGTCGTTGAGTCCATCGCCGTTGAAGTCTGCGACTGAGGTATACCCCGCGCACTCGGTCGTCGCAAGGGATTTATAGCTGACGGTGCGATTGGCGTTGCCGAAGATGACTGCGAGGATGGGGCTTGTATTTGTGCCGGATAGCACGCCGGATGCAGTGACAATATCGCTTCTGCCGTCATTGTTCAGGTCGGCGACAAAAGGTAAGGAATAGGCTTCCTTATTCGGATCGGCAAGGTAGGTAGGCGTTCCCCCCAGGTGTCCCGCACCGTCTCCGTACCAGATCTGTACGGTTGCGGGGACGGAAACAACTTGAGAGTTCTGATTGACGTAACCGTAGATCAACGCGATATCGGGCTTGCCGTCTCCATCGAAGTCGCCGGTGAGTGCATAGGATGCCTGCTGGTTCGCGACTGGCCCCACTGAAGTGCCGATAGACTGGCCCTTGGTAAACGTACCGTCGCCATTGCTGATCCAGATTTGAATTCCCGAAATCAGGTTGCCGTTCACCGCTCCCCCGGTGAGTTCCACAAGGTCCGTCTTACTGTCGTGATTGAGATCGACCGCCAGGATCGCCTGAATTGTGCCGTCCGTCGAGAAAACCTTCGGCGCCTGAAAAGTGCCATCGCCATTGCCGAGATAAACGTCGCCTCCCGACGCGAAGTCCAGCTTTCCATCGTGATTGAAATCGCCCACGGCCTGAATAAAGGCGGGCACACGCTTGGGCGCATCGTAGGTCCCGTCTGCAGTGGACAGGTAGAGCACCTGTACGTAGGTCTGGCTGGAAGAATCGAAGACCGTTGCCCCAATATCTTCGCGGCCGTCGCCATTGAAGTCGCCATGCGCGGCGATGGCGGATCCGCTGGGTAAAGGTGCAGCCTGGTGGGGATTGAAATACAGTTGGGCGAACAAAGCGGAAGACGAAAGGGCGCAAGCAATCACCAGCGCCGCAGGTCGACGGTAGGGGAACATTGGTCACTCCTCAGGGGAAGAATTTTGGAAAGCGCGCGGCCCGAACCCCAGGTCCGAGTCTCACTGCGCAAGCGAGCAACGTTTAGCTGCGGGAAGCGAATTTGGCTTCGCCGTGGAAAAGACGCTTGATGATAGAGCGCAAATACATCTGGAAAGTTGTCTCGAATCAGCGGATGCGGCCCCGTGAGAAGTCCTTACAGCGGCCGACCGCGTTCGAACCTAAAGCCGGGGACCTTCAACGATGACCGGGATCGGCGATTCTTTGGTGAGTCTTGAGTGCCGAGAGGTTTGCGAACCAAGTTATGTTTTCGTAATAACCGTTGCTCTGAATCTTGCACGGTGTGCCGATCAAAGCCTCTCATCCGTCTAATCCCTCAGCCCTCCCGGTAAACTTGTATCTGAGGTACTTCGTGCGTCGTTTCTTCATCTTTCTAGCGCTTTTCTGCTCGTTTGCCGTCATGTCGCAATCCCGCGCGCAAACGCCACCGTCCGCACCCACCGCCGAGGCTCAGACCCTGCCGGTTGCGCCGGAGATCGCCGAAGCCGAAGCAGACATCGTCAAATCCGACTGGAAAAGCGCAAGCACCAAGCTCGACGCGTATCTCGCCACGCACTCCACTGACGCCCGCGCCCTCTTCGACGCCGGCTACGTTGCCGACCACCAGGATCATCTCGACCAGGCCGCCGCCTTTTACCGCCGCGCTCTCGAAGCAAATCCCAACTCCTTCGAAGCGCATCTCGCTCTTGGACTGCTGCTCGCTCGTCAGGGGAAAAAAGACGAAGCCCGCACCGAGCTGCTCGCCGCTACAACCCTCGATCCCGGCGAAGCCGGACCGGCCGTGAAAGCGCGCGCTTGGCGCGCCCTCGCCCGCCTTGATACCCCGGGCCCCGACGGGGAAGGAAACGCCACCGCAGCTTCAAAGGAGCTGCTCGAAGCCCTCAAGCTCACTCCCGAGACAGTCGATGACACTCTGTTGGCCGCCGATCTTGCCGAGGCCTCAGGCCAACATGACGCGGCTGAGGCTGCCTATCGTCGCGTACTTTCCGGCGATCCGAAATCCATCGCCGCCAATTCCGGCCTGGCTCATGTCTTAATCGAGCAGAAGAAATTTCCCGAAGCTGAGAAGCTCATCCGCGCCTCCCTTCAGCAGCAACCCGACGACCCCACGTTGATCGCACAACTCGCCACAGTTCTTGCCGCGCAAGACGATGCCGACGCTCTGCCTCTCCTCCAAAAGCTTCACGCAGCGCATCCTGAGAATCCAGCCGTCACTCGAATGCTGGCGCAGGTCCTCGCCCAGTCCGGCGATTTTCCAGCCTCCGACAAGCTCTACCTTGCGCTGCTGGCTAAATCTCCTGATGATGTCGATCTGCTCGACGCTCACGGCCAGAACCTGATTCGGCAACAACGCTTCTCCGAGGCGATGGCGACTTTCGATAAAGCCACAAAGCTCGACTCGGCCGACGCCGACGCATGGAGCGGCATTGCTTTCGCCGCATCGAAACTCCAACAGCCAGCCGTCGCCGTACATGCCCTCACCGTGCGCGCCAAATATCTTCCTGAAGTGCCTGCAACCTACTTTCTTTGGGCCACATCCTACGACTCATTGAAAGACAAGGCGGCGGCTATCACGTACTACCACCACTTCTTGGATTCGTCAGGCGGCAAATTTCCCAATCAGGAATGGCAGGCCCGCCAAAGGCTCCAGGTGCTCGAAAAGAAATAGGGGCTCAGGAATCAAAAAGACAATTCTGTGACATTAGTTTGATGGCTTCGAATTAAAGTTACTTTGAATGAGGTCTTTTCACTTGCACGTTCTTCCAAAATGCTCCTATAGTCGCTTAACTGAACGGGAAAGTGCTCGCAACATTCGATTTCGGGAGTAAACAAGCTTTCGAGCAGTCTTCTGTAGGAAACATACCGGCGAGTGTGCAATTCAGCACAGCACGGGACCTTTGGTTTTGTTCCAATTCCGCACCAGCGGAGGTTCCTCATGCGGTCTCAAGCGTGGTCGACCATCCTTCTCGCTATCGCAACGCTCTCCATCCCCGCGTTGGCGTCTTCCCCCGACGATAAGCCGATCGACCAGGACAGCATCGCAGCCCTCCAGGCCCGGATTCCCCAGGCTCAACCCCGCGAGCAATGTTTCCTCTACGCTGAGTTGATCCACCAGATGACCGAGTTCAGCTTCAAGCAGTACGCTGCGGGCGACGTTGACAAAGCTACTGATCTCCTTAAGCAGATCCAAACAATTACTCACAAAATGCACCTCAGCGTCGCGGAGAACGACAAGCGCCTCAAGAACGCCGAGATCCTCATGCGCCACACGGCTTTCCGTCTCAGCCAGATGCTGCACGACAGCAGCTACGAAGATCGTCCTCTGGTCCAGGAGACGCTGGCGCAGGTAAATAAGGCTGAGAGCGAAACCATGCTCCAGGTCTTTCGCAAGTAGCCGGTCACTCCCAGACGCAAGCCCATCTCAACTCCCTGTTTGAGCCCTGCCATTCCGGCTTGCTTTTCGCGTCCTCGTCTCTTGTGATTCAATGAGGTCCAGGTGCATTCACCTATGCGTCCTCGTTCATTCCACACAATTACTCTGGCAACGCTCGTCGGAATTGCAGGATTCAGCGTCCCCGTCGCGATCGCGCAAAAAGACCATCACGATCCGCTCACCGAGGCTCAGGTCGACAAGATCCGCGAAGCAGGCATCGATCCCAACGAACGCATCAAGCTCTACACCGAATTCACCAATGATCACGTCAACGTAGTTAAAAGCCTCACCAGTCGCGGCAAGTCCGAAGCCCGCGGTATACACCTCGATCGTGAATTGCAGGACGTCGCCACGCTGATGGACGAGACTGGCTCAAACCTCGACGTGTACTCCGACCGCCACGCCGATATGCGCCAGGCCCTCAAGATGCTTGCAGACGAGTCACAGCGCTGGCTGGGCATTCTCAAGGCCCTTGCCGGAGAAGCTCCCTTTGATCTCTCTCGTAAAGAAGCCATCGAGGCCGGTCAGGATCTAACAGACCAGGCTCAACGCCTGCTGCGCGAGCAAACCGAGTATTTCGCTGCCCACAAGGATGAAAAAGGCCAGGAGCGCGCCGAGCCTAAACCAGATCCTCAATGAGATCTTTGTTCCACACCTCGATAATCTGATTCTGGTCCTTCCTATGCTAAGTTCAAACGTGGTGGCTGCCGAGCTTACGCCCATTTTTCAAGAGGAATATCGCGCCCTGCGCCCGAGAGCGCCGATGCCCCCCTTTGCGATTCGCTTCCGCCGCTTCACATCTTTGAACACCACCATCCGCTTGCGCGAAGGCAAGATCTTCGTCAGCCTCTCAGATCTCATCGAAGGCGCGCCCGAGAGTGTCATCCGCGCGATCGCCCACATTCTGCTGGCGAAGCTGTATAAAAAGCCCATCAACCCTGCGCACAACGTACGTTTCAAACGCTTCACCACGAGCGCCGCAGTCACTCGTCAAACCGAGCTCATTCGCCACGCGCGCGGCAGCAAGCGATACTCCGGGCCGCAAGGCCACTTCTACGACCTCGAAGAAGTCTTCGATTCTCTTAACACCCGCTTCTTTGGCGGGCTCCTCGGTCGCCCCGAACTGACTTGGAGCGAAGGCATAGCCACGCGATCGCTCGGACACTACGACGCCGCCCACAACACCATTGTCGTCAGCCGCGTCTTCGATCGTCCGTCAAGTCCGCGCTACGCGATCGAGTACCTGCTCTACCACGAGATGCTCCATCTCAAGCATCCGGTGAGAATGCGCGGTCTTCGCCGTTGCGTCCACTCCCGCGAATTCAAAGCCGATGAGGCGCTCTTCCCCGAATTGCGCCAAGCCCTCGCCTTCATCAAGCGCCTTTGAACTTCAGACGGAGTGGAAAACAGGGCCTCCTCAAAAGATGAGGAGTCATTCCGACCGGAGTGGAGGAACCTGCAGTTGCTTTTCGTTTCTTCCTCACCCAATTGTGATTCACTTCCGCATTGCCGACGACTCACTCGGAATCCGCGAGAAGTCATCAGAGTGCCCATATACTCCGTTTCAAGGTTGAAAGCAGAATATTTTGCGTATGAATACTGAAATTCAGGACAAAGTCGCGCAGGACATCGCGGAGATGCACCGCAAAGGGGCCGAGTGACCGCTTATACAGACTCGCCTCACCGCTTCCCTTATCTAATCCCAATCCGTGCTGCCTCCCCGGATAACCCGTACAGCCAGATTACGAGGGAGACAACGGAAACTAGAGTTGTCAACGAGACCGTCGACGCCACCATCATTTCCTCGCAGTGATATTCTCCCGCAAGAATATAGACCGTCTTGGCCGTTGGCACTGCCGCGCAGATGACCGCCGCAATGGTGTACAGAGGATCGAGCCCCAGCAGTATGCTCAATCCGTAAACGATCAGCGGCATGATCACGAGCTTCACTGCCGAGAGCAGCGAAGCTCGCCCAAGATTGGCGCGCAATCCCTCAAGCGACAGCCCCAGTCCGATGGCGAACAACGCACAGGGCGTGAGCGCATCGGCAAAGATGCGCAGGTAGGCGGTCACCGGTCCGGGCATGCGTAGACCAAGGACCGACAAGAGCATGCCGATCAGAGTTGATATCACCATCGGGTTAAGAACGATATGCTTCATCGTGACCATTGCAGGCGTGCGCGACCCATGCACATCCCGCTGGCCAATCTCGAGCAGGACCACGGCTAGCGGAAACATCACAACCGCCACGAATACGGTGGCGATCGCCGCCGGCAACACCGCGTGCTGGCCATAGATCGCCTGTAAAACCGGTAAGGCGACAAAACCGGTATTGGTCATCGATGCCGCCATGCCATGCATCGTCCGGCCTGCCAGGCTCCCTGAACCTCGAAGGCTCATGATGCCAAACACGACGATGAAGCAGAGCAGCGAGCCTCCGCCAAAGGCAACAAGAAAGCGCCAGTTGATCAGCGAATGACCCGGCTCTTGCGCAATCGTAACGATCAGCAGGGCCGGCATTGCGATGTTGTAGGCGAAGTGAATCAGTGCGTCAGATAACGCACGCGACAGATAGCCCGTATAGCCGACGATCCAGCCAGTCAGGATCACTGCAAATACAGGGAGGATAAGGTCAGCGATTTGCACCGGGATGTCTCAAATTCCTTACACAATTGCATGGAACGAAGGCGCAGTCAATAAAAGCCTCTGAAAAGCTGCAGCGCTCTCATCCAACGATGTCCAGTGCCTTGCACTAATTTCGGCTAAAGTTCCAGACTCACAGGCCTCCTGCAACCGCAATTGAGCGGCGAACGCAAGCGCTCCATCGGACGCGTTATCATTCTCCCGGCATCACCCAGTCCATTTTCTGGAGTTCCAATGTCCTCTCGGATAACCCGCCGCGAATTCATCCAGTCTGCCTCTGCCGCAGCCGCTTTCACGGCCGCGCCTTTCGCTCGTGCCCGTCGGGTACCAGCACACGAGCGCATCACCATCGGCGTTATCGGCTGGGGCATGATGGGGCCCGCCAACACCAAATCCTTCCTCGGCTTCGATGACTGCCAGGTCGTCGCCGCCTGCGATATCGAGAAGAACCACCTGCAGCAAGCTGTCGACACCATCAACACCAAATATGGCAACAAGGACTGCGCCGCACTCCACGATTACCGGGAGATGATCGCACGCGACGATATCGATGCCATCATGATCGCCATTCCCGATCACTGGCACGCTATAGTCGCCACTGAAGCTGCCGCGCGCAAAAAAGACATCTACGGCGAAAAGCCGCTCGCCCGCACCATCGCCGAGCAGCAGGCCATCGTCCAGGCCGTGCATCAGAACAACATCATCTGGCAGACAGGATCATGGCAGCGTTCGCTTCCACAATTCCGCAAAGCCGCGGAAATCGTTCGCAACGGCCTCATCGGCAACGTCACGCATGTCGAAGTCGGCCTGCCCGGCGCGCCCCACGACTTTCCCAACACCGTCCCCGCGTTGATCAGCAAGCTCACAACGCTACCCGACAAGATCAAAGACCCCTGGCAGATTCTTCCCGGCACGCCCGCCTGGGATCTCTCTGTCACGCAGCCGCCACCCGATCTCGATTACGATACATGGGTCGGCCCCTCAAAGATGGAGCCTTATATCGGTGTCCGTGTCTATCAGAACTGGCGCTGGAACTACAACACCGGCGGCGGCCAGCTTCTCGACTGGATCGGCCACCATGGCGACATCGCACACTGGGGACTGGGCTTCGATCTCACCGGGCCCTCCGAGGTTCAGGGCTTCGGTGAATTCCCGCCGGCCAACGCCGTGTGGAACGTCGCTCTCAAGTACACCGTCGAGTGCACGTATCGCAAGGAAGTCACCGGCTATTTGAACGACGTTAGCGTGACCATCGCAGGCGGTTCTCCAGCCATCAGCATGGGAACGAAATGGATCGGTACCGACGGTTGGGTATGGGTCGATCGCAGCGGCTTCGATGCTTCCAACCCCGAGTGGGTCAAGATCGATTCCCTGCCCGACGCTCAGCGAAAAATTCCGCTCTACGTTTCGTCAGAACATCGCCGCAACTTCCTTGACAGCGTCAAATCGCGAAAGCCCACCATCGCACCCGTCGACGTGGCGCATCACTCGCTGATTCCCGGCCACCTCGGCTTAATCTCCATGCTCGTCGGACGCAAGCTTCACTGGGATGTGAAGGAGGAGAAAATCCTCAATGACCCGGAGGCCACGGCGCTCATGACACGCGAATACCGTGCCCCCTACAAGCTCGGCTGACACAATCTGGTGCTGATCCGCGGGATTCACCTTCTGGTAGAAGTCGCATCGGACTGTAGTCATCCGGCTGCAGCAGGGTAAAAGCGCGTGCCAGCGTGCGCGTCACCGTCAGGTCATTTCCATTAGGTGTCGACTTGATCTGATACATCGCATATCCGCTCCATGGAACCGCGGTCGTTGGCTGGGCTGACTCAATCGCAAGTCCCGCCGGCAGATGCATCAGCACGTCATCCTTGTAAACCGCCGCATAATGCGTGTCCCCTTTCTGGGGTCAAAGATTTCCGTCGTGGAAACATCCGCATCGAAGAATATCGGGGGTGGCCGCAACCCTATGACTTGATGGTCTTTCCCCTCATCCCAGACCATAACTTGGGGGTCGTTGAATCCCTGTCGATGGCTCAAATTTCGCCTCTGGCGAGACTCTTTCCATCCCCCGGGGTCTATCTAGGCGGAAGATTTTTGGGCCCTTTCCGAACACTGACCGATTCTTGATGTCGTCACAACTCATCTCGACACCGTCAACAGCCCCAGGTTTCCTTTTCGGCCAGGAAACTGGGACAATAGAGAAAGATTTCACGAAACCTGCGCAAGATTGGGACGCCTGCGGTCCTGATTTCTTGCGAAGCACGAATGCGGCTCCCTACCTCGGTTTTTTGCGGGCCGCCGGATTGCACCGTTGAACGCGATGAGTCTCTCTTGCCTGAATCCTTCAACTTCTCTTTTTGCCGTAGAACCGAAAGAAGGAACTGAACGATGACGACAAATCAGGCAGCGCGTCGAGTGCTTGTTCTCGATGACGAGCAAGTAATTGCCAATACTCTCGCCCTCATCCTCAACCGCAGCGGTTTTGAGGCCCGCGCCGTTTACACCGCCGACGCCGCGATACAAAGTGCCCGCGAGATCTCTCCCGACGTTCTCATCAGCGACGTCATGATGGACGGCTCAACCGGCATCGATGCGGCCATTCGCATCTCCGAGATGGCGCCTGATTGTCGCGTCATTCTTTTTTCAGGCCAGGCAGCCACAGCCGACCTGCTCGAACGCGCAAAGGCCCGCGGACATTGTTTCGAATTACTCATAAAGCCTGTCCACCCGCGCGCGCTCATTGAGCGGCTCAAACAGATCCACTAGTGGAACCCGAAAAACTGAACGCGTAGTCTTCCCGCAAACGCGGGATGATGCGTCACCGGATGCGCAGTCTTGTCTCGATGATGCATGCAACGGGATTGCCAGATTTTGATATCAGGCGTTCGTTGCCGTCAGTGCTGACTCAATGGGAAAGAACACCGAAAATACTGTCCAACTCTTCCCCGGAGCCACGCTGCTGCGTAGCCGGATGCTTCCGTCGTGCTTCCGCAAAATATTCGAGCTGACCCAGAGCCCTAGACCCGTCCCCACATCCCGCTTGGTGGTAAAGAATGGCTCGAAAAGCTTCTTTCTTACCTCGGGAGCGATACCGGGCCCATTGTCACAAACCGTCAATCGCACGCCGGCTCTCTTGTGCCCCTTGTGGCCTTTGTATTGATGAGTCGCAGACAACCGAATCAAAATATGTCCGTGGTCGCTCACTGCGTCGATGCTGTTGTTCAGCAGGTTGGCAAAAAGCTGCCGGATCTCGCCGGGGATTCCCACCAACGTAGGATTCTCCCGAATATCCGTTTCAATCGAAATCTGCTTGTTTCGCGCTCTCGCCGAAAATACCGACACCAGCGGCGTGATCAATTCTTCAAGCGTCAACGGACGCGCCCCTTTATTCTCTCGATAGAATCCCAGTGTCTGTTTGGTCAGCAGCGCCATCCGTGCAAGTTCCTGCTGGGCTTGCTCAAGAAATACCTTCCCTTCTCGATCACCCATGCATCCCTGCGCCAGGAATACGAGATTCGTTACAGCTTCCAGCGGATTATTGATCTCATGCGCAATAGTCGCCGCCAGTTTCCCAACGGTGGCCAGTCTCTCCGACGTGTGCAACGCCTTCTCGACCTTTTTTTGTTGCGAAATATCCCGCGCGATACTCGCCACGCCGACAATCGTCCCGCTTTCATTAAACACCGGCGATAGCGTCAGCGACACTTCAATGCGATCCCCGCCTTTTGCCAGGCGCACTGTCTCAAAGTGCTCGGTTCTTTCTCCCCTTGAAACCGCCGACATGATTCGGTCTTCGTCTGAAAAGAGCTCCGCCGGAATGATCGTCCTGATCGACTTCCCAATCATTTCCTCTGCCTGGTAACCAAACATCCGCTCCGCGCACGGATTCCAGCTCGTCACCACTCCGTTCAGATCCTTGCTAATAATTGCATCGTCTGAGGATTCCACGATCGCAGCAAGTCTCTGCGACGCATCCAGCGCTGTCTGCAGGTTTAGCTGGACCTCTTCAATTTGCTGGCCGACCTCGAATTCCCTCCGCTTACGATTCGTGATATCGCTGACGACACCGAAGAATTTTGACGCCTCCATCCGTCGTCCCCTGGAGTGGAGGTACCGCAGGCCCAACTCAGGGTGCTCGTAGCGGTATTCAATGTCCAGAACTCCCGTCCGCTGGCACTCAGCCATTGCTCGGCTCACACGCACCCGGTCATCAGGCAACACGCGCGATGCCCAGAGTCTATAAACTCGTTCATCTGAGGAATCGGGATCGGTGCCGAACATCCGGTGCATCTCCGCAGAAAGCGTCCGTGTGTTCTCGACCGGGTCCCACTCCCACGTTCCGATCTGCGCCGCTTCCTGCGCCAGGCGAAGCCGCTCTTCGCCCTCGCGACGGCTCAATACACGGTCCGTCCTGTCAAGAGCGAGCACGAAAATTCCGTCAACTCGGCCCGTCGAAGTGCACACAGGATGGAAACTGAAATCAAAATAGCGATCTTCACTGGTCTCCGAATTCTGCATTTGCAGCGTGACTTGGTCGTCGCCCCCGCGGTAGGCTTCGCCCTTTCGGTAAACCTCGTCGAGGATATCGAAGAGTCCGGAGCTCTTCAGTTCCGGAAGCGCCTCAGAAAACGGCTGCCCAAGAAGTTCCTCAACTGAGGAACGACAAACCGCTCGCAGAAAGAGATCGTTTACATAAGAAAAGTGGTGTTTGGGACCACTGAGAAAGGCAACGCCGGCAGGCACCTCGGACGCAGGTTTGTTTAGTCCTTGATCATTTAGCTCGTCTTTTCGCGCAGGATTTTGAGCGCCCTTCAGACTCTCGTCGTGTGGAAAAATCATGGGGCCCGCGCTCCTGACTTGGTATCCTCGCGCGGTATGCTTTCCCACGCTGCTTAAAATCGAATGTTCAAGATTATTAATCAATATTCACAACTCGCGATCAGTCTGACCCCGACCGCCTAGCGAGGCAGCAATCCAGAGTGCGAGCAATTCAGGAGGACGAGCTATCCTGCTGGACGATTGGGGTACAACCCACCCTTTACCGATTGGAGGTGGGATTCAGGGTTGCGGTTGTCCGCGCTAGCCCTCGCGGACCGGCCAGTCTCAGATTATGCAGCCTTTGACAACCGCTCTCGGGCCGCATCTGGATCGCTCAATGGTTGACGCGCGGCCCACCAAACAAGGCCGGCGCCCACCAGAACAGACCCTAGACTCGCCAGCTGCGCGTTCGACAGCCCCAGCAGGATTTTGGGATTGCGGCGAATAAACTCCACCAGGAACCGGGCAATTCCGCTCAACACCAGGTACTCGCCTACAATCGCGCCTGTGCCGTGCTTCTTTCCGCCTCGCCACCACAGATACCAGCCAATCACAAGGCCCATTCCCAGCTCGTACAGCGGGGTCGGATGCACCCGAACACCCGGAGGTGTCGGTTCGATCCCATTTGGAAAGCCCATCCCCCACGGCAGCTTTGTCTCAACCCCATAGCAACCGTCGCCGGAAAGAAAGCACCCAATCCGCCCAATGCCGTACCCGATTGCTGCCGCCGGCGCGGCCAGATCCAGCGTTCGCAGTGAGCCAATTTTTGCCCACCATCCCTGAAATACCAGTGCTGAAATCCCAAAGAGCATCCCGCCAAACCATGCAAAACCAGCGGTATCCCACAAAACCCGCCACCCAATATCGCGAAATTCGCTCGGCGTATCAATCACATGCCAAAGTTTGGCGCCCACAATTCCTGCAAGAACCGCGACGGCTACCATACCCACCGCATCGGCATCGATGCTGGACCGTTTGAAGCCACGGTCCATCACATAGGCGGCTGCCACCGCTGCCAGCCACAACATCAGGCCGAAAGTAGGAATCTCGGGATGCCAGAAATGCAGATTCAGGTGGATATAGGGATACATCTCTTTCAGTATAGACGTCCTGGCGATAGGAACCAGCCCTCGAAGCTCTGCTTGAATTCACCCTGAATTCCCTCTGATTTTTCACAGCTCTCCATCCGAACTCCCACCTTCTCGCGCGATACTGTCTTCATGGCCACCATCACTTATCAGGGACTCGACGTTCTCTATACGCGTCAACAGATAGCCGACCGCGTTACGGAGATGGGCGCGCAGATTACGCGCGACCTGCACGATGAAAAGCTCGTGATGGTTGGCGTTCTCAAAGGCGCCGCGATTTTCCTCGCCGACCTCGCCCGCTCGGTCCAGGTCGACACCACTTTCGACTTCGTCGCCGTGTCCAGCTATGGCAAAGGACAGCGTTCCTCGGGCGCCGTCAAGCTCATCAAGGACCTCGACGAGCCCATCGAGGGCAAGAATGTCCTCATCGTCGAGGACATTCTCGATACCGGCCTGACACTCGCTTACCTGCGAAAGATATTTCTCCAGCACAAGCCCAAGACCCTGCGCATCGCCACCCTGCTCGATAAACCATCGCGTCGCATCGAAAAAATAGACGCGGACTACACCGGATTCTCCATACCAAACTTATTCGTCATCGGATATGGAATGGACTATGCAGAGCGTTATCGCAATTTGCCCGACATCTGCCTCATGGCGCCCGACCACCCCGAATAGCTCCCAACGATTGGACTTCTTCTGCCCCGCGCGGAGGATACTTCAAGCCTGGTACCGCAGGTCTCACTTTTGAGGCCTGAGTGTCCCTTCACGACCGCATCGCGTCACAAAAGGAACCCGCACAATGACTGACGAACGCGAAATTCTCCGCAATGCTTACCGCGATTTCAACGCCCGTAACATCGATGCGGTACTCTCGCGGATGCATCCCCAGGTAGAGTGGGCGAACGGTATGGAAGGCGGCCACGTCCATGGAAAAGAGGAAGTTCGGGCCTATTGGACACGCCAATTCACTGCCCTCAATCCCCAAGTCGAGCCGGTGCATGTAGACCGCGCCCAAGACGGAAACTGGGTTGTGCAGGTTCACCAGGTCGTCCACGATCTAAGTGGCAACCTCCTGCTCGACACCACCGTCTACCATACGTACCAATTTCGCGATGGCCTTATAGCCCGGATGGACATAGCGCATCAGAACGCGCAGACCGGTCAAAATCAGTGAGAGAGACCAAAGTTTCTTTCGTCATTCACTGTATTTGTTGATAGTGGCTCAATAGACTGCAAGGGGCTATACTCAACAGCCGGAATAGAAGAACAAGCCGACAAACAGTAGAGCGGCGCAATAGAAGGAGCAAGAAAATGCCTGCCATCACCCCGATCCGAGATGAAGACCTTGAGTTCGATCATGGAACCTTTGATTCTGCCGCATTCACCAAACAAGCCTTGGCTTCCTGGCAATCTCTTGCACAAGTTATCGATCACACCCTCCTAAAACCTGACGCCACTCGCGACCAGGTCGAGAGCCTCTGCGACGAGGCAATCCGCTATCGCTTTGCTTGTGCCATGGTGAACCCCATGTGGGTTCCCACCGCAGTCGAGATTCTCTCCGGCACCGGCATCCCTGTCGGCGTCGTCATCGGATTTCCCTTCGGTGCATCCCTTACTTCCACGTTGCGCCAGGAGGCCGCCGCACTCGCGCGCCTCGGCGCCAAAGAGCTCGACATGGTCATCCCCATCGGCCAGCTCAAGAGTGGCAACCATCACGCGGTGCAGCACACCATTCATGCCGCCGCCACTGTCGCCCATCACAATGGAGCGATCCTAAAAGTCATCCTCGAAACCGCCCTGCTCACCGTGGAAGAAAAACTACGCGGAGCAGAACTCGCGATCCAGGCCGGTGCCGACTTCATCAAAACCTCGACCGGATTCGCAGGCGGCGGAGCCACCGCCGCTGACGTAGCTCTTATGCGCGGCGTCGCTGGCGGACGTTGCGGCGTCAAAGCCTCTGGCGGCATCCGCACCTTCGCCGACGTCAAGACCATGCTCGAAGCCGGCGCCAACCGTATCGGCGCATCAGCCTCCGTAGCTATAGTTCGCGAACTCGGCGCCGAGTAAATTCGGCGCGTCATCCTGAGCAAAGCGAAGGAGCTGGTCACTCTCTGCCGCGAGCGGCAATCTATCCGTTCGTGCCGATACTCCCGGTCCCTATTCCCTATTCCCAAGTCCCTGCTCTTGTATCATCAACCTCAGTTCCCAATGCCCTCTACCCCGCCTATCCCACGCCCGGAACCCGAGTACGAAGGCGACTACCGCCCTGCCGACCCCGACAATCCGCACGCCCATATCGATCCGGCTAACGCCCGCATCGAAGCGACCGACCTCCGTTACCTCGCCCAGATCGCCGACACGCTCAATACCACGCTTGACCTGCAAACACTTCTCAATCGCATCTCCGAGCTTGTTCACTCCATCATTCCTTACCGCATCTTCGCTATCTTCCTCCTCAACGACCGCACCAATGACCTCCGCATGCGCTTTCAGATCGGTCACACGCCCGAAGCAGCCCGCATGCGCTTCCCACTGGGCAAAGGCGTCATCGGACAGGTTGCGCTCACGCGACAGCCCGTGCTCATCAACGATGTCACGAAAGTCGAAGGCTACATTTCCGCGAATCCCAATGTTTGTTCCGAACTCGCCGTACCACTCATCGCAAAGAACCGCCTCATCGGCGTCCTCGATCTCGAGAGCGAGCAACCCGACTTCTTCAAGCCCGAGCATCTTCACCTGCTCACGCTTACCGCATCGCGCATCGCTCAGGCAATCGAAAACGCGCGACTCTACACCCGCGTCTCACGCCAGGCTGAAACCCTTGCCGTCCTCAACGAAATCTCCACCGAGCTCACATCCATCCTCGACCTCGATCCGCTCCTTGCGAAGGTCGGCCAACTTCTGCGTCGCCTCATCGATTACCAGATGTTCTCCATCATGCTGCTCGACGAGAAAGGTGAGACGCTCATCACGCGCTACGCATGGCGCTTCGGGCATGCACAGGCGCCCATGCGCCGCATCTCCGTCACCAGCGGGCTTGTCGGTGCAGCCGTGCGCGAGTGGCGTCCCATCAACGTTCCCGATGTGCGCAAGGACCAGCGCTATCTCCCCATGAACGCAGAGACGCGCTCCGAACTCATCGTTCCTCTTTTCTACAAAGAACGGGTCATCGGCGTGCTCGATCTCGAACACACGCGCACTGCTTTCTTCAATGAGGACCACGTCCGCACCCTTACCACCATGGCCGCACAGGTCGCCATCGCAATTGAAAACGCGCGTCTCTACCAGGCCGTCAAACGCCAGGAGCAGCAACTCGAGCGCGACATCGCCATGGCCCGCGAAGTCCAGCTCCGCCTGCTGCCCACCACGCCGCCTGTGCACAAGCACGCTGAATTTGCGGTCAGCTTTCTTCCTGCGCGCGCCATTGGCGGAGACCTCTACGATTTCCTCGAATACACGCCTGACCAGACCGCGGTCGTACTCGGCGACGTTAGCGGAAAGGCCGCACCCGCCGCGCTCTTCGCTGCGCTCGTCAGCGGCATCATGCGTTCTGCTGCGCAGCAAAAACTCGCACCAGCCGCAATGCTCGCCGCGCTCAACGACGCGCTCCAGGAACGCAGGCTCGACTCGCAATATGTCGTCATGCTCTACGCGCTCTGGAACGACGAGAATCGGACACTGCAAGTCGCCAACTCCGGCGCTGTACAGCCCATCTTTTGCCGCGCCGGCGAATCCATCACCGTCAAGGCCGAAGGCTTTCCGCTCGGAATGTTCCCCAACGCCACCTACGAAGAATTCAACGTCGCCACGCAGCCTGGCGACGCTGTCGTCTTTGTCTCCGACGGAATCCTCGACGCCGAAAACGAGAAGGGCGAAATGTACGGCGAAGAACGCCTTGCCAGTCTCCTCTGCGCCAGCCGCGATCTCCCCGCCCAGCACATAGCCTCCGCCATCCTTTCCGATGTCACCCAGTTTCAAGGCGCCCAGGACCGTTTCGACGACGAAACCATCATCGTCCTCCGCGTCAGGTAGCGTCGATCCGAACACCCCTCCGTTAAACTGAAACAGACGCCAATTTTCGGAGCCCCTTTGTCTACCGCCACGCAAGAACGCATCATCCGCCCCGCGCGCAACATCCTCGGCACCCTGCGCCTGCCTGGCGATAAATCCATCAGCCACCGCTACGCCCTGCTCGGAGCATTTGCTGAAGGCACCTCGCGCTTCTCCAACTTCTCCACCGGCGCCGACTGCGCTTCCACCCTCGCCTGCATGCAGGCCCTCGGCGCAAAAGTGCGCAAGCTCGATGACGGCCGCATTGAAATCGACGGTGTCGGTGGCCGCGTCACACCCGCAAATCATCCCCTCGATTGCGGCAACTCTGGCTCGACGATGCGCATGATCTCCGGCCTCCTCGCGCCTCAGCAAGGCAACTTCACCCTCATCGGCGATGCATCGCTAACCCGCCGACCCATGGAGCGAATTCGCAAGCCTCTCGCAGAAATGGGCGCACAAATCAACCTCACGGACGGCCACGCACCCGTCACGATCATGGCGCTCCGCTCCACGCCATCGACTTCACCACGCCGGTCCCCAGTGCCCAGGTCAAGACGTGCATCCTGCTTGCCGGGTTGCAAACAGAAGGCGCCACGACCGTTCGCGAGTCCATCCGCACCAGAGATCACAGCGAACTCGCTCTCCGCGCCTTCGGAGCAAAGCTCACCCGCTCCATTGATTCCATCACCATCAATGGACCGCAAAAACTCCACGCCATCGAAGCCGTCGTCCCCGGAGACATCTCCTCCGCGGCATTCTTCCTCTGCGCCGCCGCGCTCTTCCCCAACTCCGGGCTTATTCTCGACGGTATTGGCCTCAACCCCACCCGCGCTGCGCTCCTCGATGTCCTCACCACGCTCGGAGCCCGCATCGCGGTTCTGCAACTTCAGGAAGCAAATTCTGAACTTGTAGGCACAGTCCAGATCACCGCCGACGAGTCCGGCTTGCGCTCCACTGAAGTCAGCGGAGCCCTCGCAGCGCAACTCATCGACGAGCTTCCCGTCCTCGCCGCCATCGGCCCATACACCAGTGGCGGCATTCGCATTCGCGATGCCAAAGAACTTCGTGTCAAAGAGTCAGATCGTATCGCCCTCGTCGCGCGTAATCTCCGCGCCATGGGCGCCGAAGTAGAAGAGTTCGAAGATGGCCTCGACGTCCCCGGCGGACAGCAGCTTCACGGCGCCGTGATCGACTCCGGCGGCGACCACCGCATCGCCATGGCCTTCAGCGTCGCCGCCCTCCGCGCCGAAGGCGAAACCCTGATTCAGGGCGCAGAATCCGCCGCCATCAGCTTCCCAGAGTTCTTCGACCTGCTAGACCTCGTCGCCGAACGCTAGCACTCCCAGTTCCTAAGATCCGGAGGGAGCGTGGGGCTTTCAGGCCCACGAATGACACGCAATTGAATTGCATGGGCTTCAGCCGTTGGTTCACCATCTTTCGCCGCGATGCAATCGCCCTCGACCTGAAAACAAAAAGGCCCGGCATTTAGCCGGGCCCTTTTCAATTCAAACTTCCTACCTGCTCGATGGTGGAGTCGCCGGTTGCGCCGGCATCGGAGCCGGAGTTGCTGCAGGCTGTCCACTCGCCGGCTGCACGCCCGGAACCGTCGGCGCCGTATTCACCGTACCCTTCGCTGCATCCGACAGGTTGATGCCGTATTGCTCCAGCGTCGTCGCCAGTATCTGGTACAGACCAGCGCGATCCTTCGCGAATGCAGCATTCGCCGCAATCAGGTTGTTCTCGGCTGTTGCAAGGTTTCTTTCCTGCAGCAGCACATTGGCCGTGGTCGACGCGCCAAGATGCAGCTTCTTTTGCTCCGCATCCAGGCTTTGCTGCGCATAGTCGCGCGCCGCAATCGACGACTGCACCTGGGCGCGATCATTCGTCAACGCAAACTGCGCATTCACTACCTGCATGCGAATCTGCGTGTAAAGCTGGGCAAGCCGCAACTCCGACTGGCGATACTCGATCAATGACCGTGCCTGCACCGATTGCGCCTGCCGATTCCTGATCGGAATCGACATATTGAATCCTGCGCCCTTGTCAGGAGCCGAGCTGTTGAACAGATTCGTCAGCACCGTTCCGTATCCAGTCGACGGAATCGTATCCGGAGGGTACGGCTGCCCCGTCTGGAAGTTTGTCCAGTTCGAGCTTTGCGATCCACCCAGTGCGCTCGACCCATAGAAGCCATAAACATCCAGCGCCGGCAGCAGCGCATTACGCGCGCCTTTCAACGTGATTTCGTCATTGCGCAGCGTAAGTGCTGCCTGTTCAAGTTCCGGCCGATTTTTGAATGCAGTCCTGTACAAGATTTTCTACAGGCTGGCTCTCTTCCGAAGCTGATCAAGCCGGATGCGATCCGTTGGAATCACCGGAGCGGTCGCCAGCGCTGGATCATTCAGATTCCTGGCAATTGCCTGCTTGATGATCTGCTGCTGATAGTTCAGCGTGTTCTGCGAATTAATCAGCGCCTGCTTATCCGTCGCCACCGTTGAATCGGCTTGCACCACGTCCAGGGGAGCCATGGTTCCGATTTCGAGTTGCTTATGGGTATCCGCCGAGAGCTTCGTGCTCTGGTCCAGCGCCCGCTGCTGTGCTTGCACATCTTCGTACGCGCCAACAAGCCCCCAGTAAATGCTCTCCACCTGGTTCACGGTGTACAGAATCTGCTGCCGGAACGACAGAATCCGAAATGCGCCGATCGTTCTCCGCCTGGTACATGAAGCGCTTGTTAATCCAAATCCCGGCTCCTTGCAGCAGGTGCTGCGTCACCGTCGCTTTGAATACAGAATTGAGCTCCGGACTGTACGACGGTGAACGGATTGTCAGTGGTGATTCGCGTAATTCGTGATCGTCGCCGACAATGACGTGCCCGTAACCAATCCCTGGTCGTAGCCGAAGTTCGTATTCGTTCGTGTTCGTCGTCAGCGCGGACTTGCCGCCGGAGAACAGCGTATTTCCTTGCGGCTGACGCGCACGCTCAAACTGAACTGTGCCCGTGATGTTCGGATCGAGACAGTTCCGGCGTGGGACCCGCGCCGGCAGTTGTAAAGCTCAGTCCGCTGCAAGACCCGATCCCGCACCGCCCGAGCCGCCGGTTGTTCCGCCCGGACCGCCGCCCGTGGTCAGCACTGAAACCGACCCGCCCACCGTGCCCGTCACCAGCCCGACGGCGCACCAAGCGGTGCCGCTCCCGATTTCGTTCGCAGAATATCTGTATCGGCAATGTCCAGGTCGTACCGCGCAATCGCGATGTCGTAGTTATTCTCAATGGTCAGCGCGATCGCGTCAGAGAGACTCAGGTAAATCTTTCCGTCCTTGACAAGATCTTCCAGACGAACCGAATTCACAAAGGTCGCCTTCCGGAATGGACGTGGCGCGATACATGTTGATCGGATTTCCCCAAAGCGGGCCGGCAGGCTTTGAAAAATCGCGGGTCAGTCGGTCGCAGGTCCGGTGGCTTCGTTAGATCCGGTGCTGGAGCTGCCGGCAATTGGGAAGCCTCCTTTTCAGGATGTTTCTGACCCGCTCCCGCTACTCCGCCAGTTTGTTCCTGCTGAGCAAATCCCGATGGCACTCCCGCTGCCAGTGTCAGCACCACTGCTGCCAGCGCCCTTAGACGCTGCGTTGAGTTGCTTTTAGCCGGACTGGCGGTCATCTTCTGGTCCTCAAACACACGAATACCGAACAATTGCATGTTTCCTCTCCACGAGTCGCTGAGGCATGTGGGGTGCCGTTCTACATGACGTCCAGAGAAGCCTTCCGGACGCAAATTTGTGATCCTGCGCGGCGATTTACGTTCTCTCGCTCCACTTGACCATTGGGTCAATAAGCTTTACGCGCGCTACGAGCATTTCGTTCCCGCGTTCCACAACACAAAACCTGCGTATTGGCACGAAAAGCTGAGTATATCCCACTGGATGCGGCTGACCGGATCGCCCCTTTTGGTCAATTACTCTGTTATTTACCCTGTTTTCCAGACTGGTTCCCGTGATAGACCTTCCACAGACCGAGTTGCAACAAAATCAGACGTGGAAACTTACTCTCGCCTACGACGGAACCGACTTCCACGGATGGCAAATCCAGCCCGGCGAATCCACCATCCAGGGCCAGTTGCAGTCTGCTCTCGGGCGCATCGTTGGCGAGTCGCCTCTACCCCAGGGCTCCGGCCGCACCGACGCCGGCGTGCACGCGCTTGCCCAGGTCGCCAGCTTTGCCCTTCAGGCGCGCATCCCACCCGCCAACCTCGTTCGTTCCCTCAATCGCACCCTGCCCGGATCCATCCGTATCCTCGCAGCTGAGATCGTCCCCGATGCATTTCACGCCCGCCATTCCGCCGTCGCTAAAACCTACGAGTATCGCGTTCTCCCCATCGAGCCCGCCTGTCCACCAGATCTGCCCGCCGTTTCTCGCTCGCTATGTTTATCCTTACTCATGGTCGGTTGATCTCGGTGGTCTGAATGCCGTCGCAGCAGCCTTTCTCGGCGAACACGATTTCCGCAGTTTCGCCGCCTCCGATCCCGATCTCGCTACCCGCACCCACGACTCCACTGAAAACGCCGAGCTTCAAACTCAACCGCGCACCGCCATCCGCACCATCTACTCCTCCGCGTGGCACGAGCTAACCACTGACGGCTTTCAACTACTTGTCTATCGCGTGCGCGGCAACGGATTTCTGCACCACATGGTGCGCAACCTTGTCGGCACCATGCTCGACGTCGCCCGTGGATACATGCGCCTTGAAGACATCCCCGCAATTCTCGCCGCCAACGATCGCTCTCTCGCCGGTCCTACTGCACCTGCCCGCGGCCTCTTCCTCCACTCCGTCGAATACGATTTGACACCATTTGTTCCTGTTTCCTGATCCCTGTTCCCTAATCCCTTGTTCCTTGCTTCTCTCCTGCTACCCTGAAAACAGATGGCGATCTTCTCGCGCAGCACGGCCTTCTCTCGCGTCACGGCAATTGCCGCGCAACGAGCAATTCATGCTGCATTCACTTGGATCCACAACAATCCCAAAACACTCATCGATCGCCAGGCCGAACTTGTCGCCATTCCCGCGCCTCCCTTCGGAGAAGAAGCGCGCTCAAAATGGATCGCCGAACGGTTTGCTGAAATCGGTCTCGTTAACATCCACACCGACGTCCTCTGCAACGTGTACGGATTCATACCCGCGACAAATCTTCCCAGCGAGAGCACTGGCCCCGTCGTCGTACTTTCCGCGCATCTCGATACCGTCTTCCCCGCCGCCACGCCACTCAGTCCCATCCTGACTCGCGACAACGGCGCCAACCGCCTCGCTGCCCCCGGCGCCTGCGACAACGCTGCCGGCGTCATCGGCATGCTTGCTCTTGCACAGGCCATCCTCCATGCCAAGGTTCCGCTAGCCGCTACCGTCGTCGTGCTCGCCAACGTAGGAGAAGAAGGCGAAGGAGATCTGCGCGGCGTCCGCCATTTCTACCAACAGCCTTCCCTTCCCGGTCGAATCGCTGCCCACATTGTCCTCGATGGAGCGGGCGCAGACTCCGCCGTCACTCAGGCCCTCGGCAGTCTTCGCTTCCAGGTCACCATCAACGGCCCCGGCGGCCACAGCTTTACTGACGCGGGTACTCCCAATCCCATCGCCGCGCTTGCCCTCGCCCTTGCAACAGTCGCGCGCACACCGCTCCCTGAAAAGCCCAGCACCACCCTCAACCTCGGCACCATCCGCGGAGGCACCAGCGTCAACTCCATCCCCGAAAGCGCCACCGCCTCTATCGACTTCCGCTCCACCAGCCCGAACGAGCTCCTCCGCCTTGAAGTCGCATTGCATCGCGCTGTCGAAGATGCCGTCGATCAAACCAACGCCGTTGCAAAACACCTCAGCGCGCGCAACCGTGGACCTCTCACCTTCACCGTCAAAAAAATCGGCGATCGCCCCGCAGCGCAACTGCCCGGCGATTCTCCCATCCTCGAAGTCCTCCGCGCTGTCGATCGCCATCTCGGCATCCAGACCGATCTTCGTCTCGGCTCAACCGACGCCAACATCCCCATCGCCCTCGGTATTCCGTCCCTCTCCATGGGCGCAGGCGGCGACGGCGGAGGCGCACATACTCTCGCCGAGTGGTACAGCGACAAATACCGTGAAACCGGCCTTCGGCGCATTCTCCTTTTAACGATCGCCATGACGGAATGGGCCGCTGAGCAGTAGAGGCCAAGCCTCATCGCACATCAGCACCTGGTTGATTGCACAACCCACACCCCCGGCAAGAGCGTTAATTGCCGCACGTGCGGTTTCACCCCCAATAAATACACTAGTGACTCGCGATGAAATGAGTAAGTGACATAAAGGGCTTATCTTGTCAGATTTACTCCCCGATAGCAGATCCTCCGCTCGAAACACCGCAATAGAACAACGGCAACCGCAGCGATCATCGCAGCGTCTAAACGGTTGCATGAGGCAGAGTGCGATTCGGCTCCTTGGCCACACAGCCAACGACTAGTTTAGGAGGACATGAAGAAATGGTACCGGGACTACAAGATCTACTGCAGAACATAAAAGCACTGGAAGATTATCTAAGAGCGTGCCGGTCAGGAGAGCCTGAACATGCTTTTCAAATCACGCCCGAAGAGATGGAAGTTGTAAGATCTTTCCGCCGTTTTATAGCTCAAGAAGACGAATACTTAACTTAGATCTTCTGAGCATTCAAGCGTCGGAACTCAAGTTGCCTCTTCCTCTCTGCTAAACTGCGCCCATGCGCGCAATCCTTTCCCTTGCACTTGCGGCGCTCGCCGCCTCCCTGTTGTGCTCTTCCCAAACCGCTCCGCAGAAACAGCCCTCGCCCTCCACCCACGCCAGGCCTGCTCAAGCTCGCTCACGTCACACCCGACGATCTCTTCTTCAACGGCGTCATCTACACCGGCGTCGGATTGGCAGACGATCAACCGCAGGTCGTCGAAGCCATCGCCATCGGCGCCGGCAAAGTGCTGGCCGTCGGCACAACCGCTGAAGTCTCCCGCCTCGCCGGTCCGAAAACGCACATGCACGACCTCGCCACTGCCAGAACTCACGTCTACCTCTTCCCCGGATTCAACGACGCGCATACGCACCTTGGCGGTGCGGGCCGCACCAAGCTTAACGTCGACCTGACCGGCGTGAAATCTCTCGCCGACATGCTCGCGCAAATCAAATCCGCCGCCGACGCAGCACCCGCGGGCCATTGGCTGACCGGGGGCAACTGGGATCACACACTCTGGTCCGACAAAACGCTGCCCACCCGCCAGGACCTCGACAAAGTTACCGGCAATCATCCCACGTTCCTTGACCGCATCGACGGCCACATCTCCATCGCGAACTCCGCCGCCCTCGCAGCCGCAGGCATCAACGGCAAAACCCAACCACCGCAAGGCGGAGCCATCGACCACGACGCCAGCGGCGAACCCACCGGAATCCTTCGCGAATCCGCGCAGGACCTCGTCTACAGAGTCATCCCGCCGCCTACGCCCGAAGAACGCCGCAAAGGCGACAAGCTCGCTATCAACGACGCACTCGCGCACGGCGTCACCAGCGTGCAGGACTTCAGCAATTGGGAAGACTTCCTCGTTTTCGAGCAGATGGAAAAAGAGGGCAAGCTTCATCTCCGCATCAGCGAATGGCTTCCCTTCAAGGACTCCCTCGCCGAACTAAAAGCTCACCGCGCCCATCACAGCGTCAACGATCCCCTGCTGCACACCGGCATGCTCAAAGGCTTCATGGATGGCTCACTCGGCTCCCGCACCGCCGCGATGAAATCTCCGTTCGCCGACGACCCCAGCAACACCGGCCTCCCGCAATACACGCAGGACGAACTCAACAAAATGTCCATCGAACGCGCCGCCGCGGGCTTCCAGCTCGGCTTCCACGCCATCGGCGACAAGGCAACATCCATGGCACTCGACGCCTTCTCGCAGCCGGGAGTCTCAAAGAAAGCCCGCAACCGCATCGAGCACGCGCAGGTCGTCGATCCCGCCGATATCCCGCGCTTCAAGCAGCTCGGCGTCATCGCCAGCATGCAGCCCAACCACCTGCTCACCGACATGAACTGGGCCGTGGATCGACTCGGCCCGCAGCGCGCCGCATACTCCTACGCATGGAAAGCCTTCCTCGACGCCGGCGTCCCTGTCGCCTTCGGTACCGACTATCCCGTCGAGCCCATCACGCCCTTCCGCGGACTCTACGCCGCCGTCAGTCGTATGAACGAGGCGGGAACCAAGACTTACTATCCCGAAAACAAACTCACCCGCGGCCAGGCCCTCTACGCCTACACGCAAGGATCCGCCTACGCCGAATTTGCAGAGAAGCACAAAGGAAAACTCGTCCCCGGCTACGATGCCGACTTCATCCTGGTCGATCGCGATCTCTACAAAGTCGACGCGCCCGACATCCTCTCCACCAAGGTCCAACGAACCTACGTCGCTGGCCAGGACGCCCTCGCCACACCCGAGCAATAGTTCTGTGTCGAAACAACCGACCAGTTTCATGCTCTCAACCTGCTCACAACATGAAAGCCTGCGATGTCCAATTCGAAATGAAGCATTCCCGCAGTGCTGGTCCGCTCGCCTGTTGGACGTCCACTCTCCTTCTGCTCGCCTCGTCCTCAACCCTTAGAGCGCAACAAGCGAGCCTCACAGGTGTATGGCGCGGAGAATCCATCTGCGTACAGCAAGGCACAGCATGTAACAACGAGCACGTGGTCTATTACATCGATGCAATACCGGATCATCAGGATCAAGTTCAGATTCGCGCCGACAAAATCGTCAATGGCGAGGCAATCACCATGGGGACGAGTGCATGGCACGTCGACGCTGATCACCACACTGTGGAGTGGAAAACCCCTCGCCAGGTCTGGCTCCTTTCGTTCTCGGGAATTCACATGGAAGGCCCGCTGACGCTCTCTGATGGCACCGTCGTCCGCAAGGCGTCTCTGCGAAAGCAATAGCGTCTCCGACAGATCGACATCAAACCTCCCGTCTCGCCTGCCATAATCCGGAGAGATGAAACTCCGCGCCTACCTATTGATGACCTTCGTGGTCGCCGTCTGGGGATCCACCTTCGTCCTCATCAAGGGCGCGCTCTCCGATGCCACACCCGCGGCTTTCAATCTCATCCGCATGACCCTGGCTTTCGCTCTCCTCGCCGTTGCTTACCACCGCTACTGGCATACCCTCCGTCGCACTCATATCCTCTCTGGAGCAGTGGTCGGCCTCTGCCTCGCTGCCGGCTACCAGTTCCAGACCATTGGCCTCGTTCGCACCACACCCTCGAAATCCGCATTCATCACCGGACTCGTCGTCGTCCTCGTCCCACTGTTCTCAATCGCACCTTCTCTTCGCCCGCCCGGTGCGCGAGCGCCGCGCTGGAACGCCTTTCTAGGCGCCGCACTAGCCTTCATCGGCATCCTGTTCCTCACCGCGCCTCCCGCTGCAGGAACCTCCTCCAACATCGCCGCCCTCCTCCCGGATCTCTCTTCCATCAACATCGGCGACATCCTCACCTTCGGCTGCTCCATCGCATTCGCCTTTCACTGCATCGCTCTCGGACACGTCTCGCCCCGGATTCCCTTTCAACCGCTAGCCATCCTTCAGGTGGGCTTCTGCGCGTTATTCATGGCCGTCAGCCTGCCCCTCATCGAGCACCCTCACGTCCATCTCACCTCGCGCCTGATCACCGCCCTGATCATCGCCGCCGCACTCGCCACCGCAGCAGCATTCTCCATCCAAAGCTGGGCTCAATCCATCCTGCCCACCACGCACACTGCCCTCCTTCTTACCCTCGAACCCGTCTTCGCGTGGATCACGTCTTACCTCATTACTGGCGAACGACTCGGCCTCGTTCCCGCTGTCGGCGCAATCCTCATCCTCTCCGGCATCGCTCTCACTGAGCTCGTCCCTCAACCCCACGTCCCCACCGCCCACGAGGCCTGACCTGGTTGCTCAAATCAACCAGAAACAACGGCCATCGGTCTCAAATTCAAGGCGCTCTCAATCGCGTTCGCTGCAGTCTCCAGCCCATCTACCTTCCCAATCTCTCGCTGCAGGTTCTTCGCTGCCATCCGATACTTCTCGTTCTCCAGCACTTCCTGAACCGCGCTTCTCAGCCGAGCCTCGTTTAGCTTCCGCCGCGCTACCACCACGCCCGCTCCCTTCGCCGCAACGCGCGCAGCAACACCCGGCTGATCGTTCCCCAGCGGAATCGCTACCAGGGGCACGCCCTCGGCAAGCGACTCCAGCACCGTGTTCAACCCCGCGTGCGTAATCACCGCCGCCGCGCGTTTCAAAATCTCCAGTTGCGGCGCATACTTCACCACAATTGGATCTCCTGCCATCGCTCCAATCCGTGCCTGATCCAACCCGCCTCCCAGAGAAATCACCAGTTGTACATTCAGTCCTGCACACGCCTCCGCAATTGTTCTGAAGATTGCCTCCGACCCGTTCTGCAACGTCCCCAGCGAGGCATACACCAGAGGCCTCCCATCCAATCTCTCCCACGGGAACTCCACTCTCGGCCGCTGCCCCTCGTCCACAAAAGGCCCGGCATAGTGCAACTCCCTCGGAAGCCCCGGAACATCGAATTCCAATACCCGTGGCAACTGCGCAATCTGCGCCAACGTCGAAAGCGCATCTGTCGATCGCCGATAGGGATTCAGTCCCCAGGCCCTGCGCTGTTTATTCACAAGCGTGAAAATCGGCGCAGCAACTTTCGACAGCAACTCGAATCCCAGCCGATTTCGCAACCGGCTTAGCCAGCCCTGCCCGGCATTCCAGCCGAAGCAAAACGGCGGCACTCGATCGTTCTGGATCAATGGCGGAAAAAACGCAATCGAAACATATGGCAATCCGAGATGCTCCGCAATGTTGCCGCCCATGTCCGCTTCGTCCACCAGCAGGGCATCCACTTTCTCTGCCAGAACCGCCGCAGGTCCGTCCCGCAAAATCATCCGTGCTGTATTCTTCACGCGTTCAACCGTGAAGCGAAAGGTTGCCAGCCCCTTCATCTCCCCGAGACGTTGATCCAGCTTCTGCAGGCTGCCAGGCGGATAATCCAGATCCCCGATCCGGTGAAACTCCACCCCCGCAGCCCGCACCCTCTCCTCGGTATCGGCGATCCCAAAGATCACCACTTCGTGCCCGCGCTGCTGCATCCGCCGCGCCAGCGCCGTCATGGGATTGATGTGGCCCGTCCCCGGAAAGCAAAAAGCGCCCAGTCTCGCCATATCTGACTCCATGCCTCAGATTTGTTTCCGCCGCTTAATGAACGATCCACCAGGCGGGGTGGATGGGCTTGAAAATCGAGAATTCCCCGGCCGGAAAGCCCCGTCGACAATGATCCGGTCCCGGCGGGGTACTTCGATAACACTCTTTCGATGGCTCCGCCCACAAATTGAATGCTCTTGATCATCCGCCTGTTGCACAATGACTGCACGGCCCCCTTCTCGGAACGCTGCAGGAAAGGCAAAGGCAGTGCAATCACCGTGGAGAAATCTGCGCGGACCCGCCAGGATGCTGGCCATCTCCGCCACCATCCTGCTCATCGCATCCGGTCTCCTCGGTATCGAGGCCGGAATCATGATCGTCCTCGGGGATGCGCGCACCCTCGTCATCAAGCCGTTCATTCTTCTCGGGTACCTCGAAGTTTGTGCCATCTTCTTCTCAATCATCTTCATCGCCGCCGGTATCGTGGGCATCATCTTCTACCGTCCCTACCTGTTAATTAGCCGAAAGGATTCTTCTCTATCGCGCTCACCGCGCCGCCCAGACCAGCGACAAATATACCCACTTCGAAGATGCGGGTCCCCACGTATACATCCATAACCCCGAAGAGGACGGCGCACCCGACTAGTGTGGCCCCGCGCCGGCGCTATGCCATCTGATTCTGATTTAGCCAGCAATCAAAACTGCGAATTCATACCGGATTCCTTAACTCGCCCGTGCCCTAGAATGAATTTCTGATGATCCTCCCTCACACCACGACTGAATGATGAACAAACTCCTCCACGACACCGCCGATCGCGCCACCCAATATCTCTCCTCTCTTCCCGATCGTTCCGTCGTTCCAACTTCTGCCGCCATCGCCGCTCTCGATCAACTTGGCGGCCCGCTGCCTGATGCGCCAACAGACCCCGCGCAGATTCTCGCCCTGCTCGACAACATCGGTTCGCCAGCAACCGTCGCCACCGCCGGCCCGCGCTACTTTGGATTCGTCATTGGTGGTACTCTTCCCGCCGCGCTCGCTGCCAACTGGCTGGCAGGCGCATGGGATCAGAACGGCGCAATGCAAACCATGTCTCCCGTAGCCGCCAAGCTCGAGGAAATCGTGCTGCAATGGACCATCGATCTCCTCAACCTTCCCGCAGGCTCAGGCGCCGGCTTTGTCACCGGAACCACCATGGCCAATTTCACCGCCCTCGCCGCCGCACGTACAACCCTCCTCGCGCGCACAGGCTGGAACGTCGAAGAAGATGGCCTATTTGGCGCACCCCCTATCCATGTCGTAGTTGGAGACGAAGTCCACGTCTCCCTGCTCAAGGCGCTTTCGCTTCTAGGCCTCGGACGTTCCCGTGTCACGCGCGTCCCAGTCGATCATCAGGGCCGAATGCGTCCCGATGCACTTCCTCCCCTCGATGAACTCACTCTGCTCTGCATTCAGGCAGGTAACGTCAACACCGGCGCATTCGATCCTGCCGAAGAAATCTGTGCCCGCGCTCGCGATGCCAACTCCTGGGTCCACGTCGACGGCGCGTTTGGCCTCTGGGCGGCATTGTCTCCGCAATACGCACCCCTGCTCGCTGGATTCAACACCGCCGACTCATGGGCCATCGACTGCCACAAGTGGCTCAATGTTCCCTACGACTCCGGCCTCGCCGTTGTGCGCGACCCCAGGCATCTTCAGGCCGCAATGGCCATCAGCGCCGCATATCTCACCCCGAGCAACAATCGAGAACCCTGGCACTACGTTCCGGAATCATCCCGCCGTGCGCGCGCAATCGAACTATGGGCGGCCATGCGCTCCCTCGGGCGCAACGGACTGCGCGAACTCATCGAACGCAATTGCCGGCAGGCGCGCCTCTTCGCGCAGATGCTTGGCGATGCAGGCTTCACGATCCTCAACGAAGTCGTTCTCAATCAGGTTCTCGTCTCCTTTGGAACGGCGAAGCAAACACGGGAAGTCATCTCCGCAATCCAGAATGACGGAACCTGCTGGTGCGGTGGAACCGAATGGCAAGGGAACTCCGCCATGCGCATCAGCGTCTCCAGCTGGGCTACAACCGAGGAGGATGTGAAACGCAGCGCCGATGCGATGATCCGGATTGCAAAACAGATCGTGTAGATTTAGCTTCGGCCTCTGCGCGACCGGTTGTTTTTCCCGTCAAAACTATGGCATCCTCCTCTTGGCGAGCAACGCCACGCCCAACAGCGCCTGCCCCTCGCAGAAAACCTGATGCCCGATATTCGCTACGCGCTTCGCGTCCTTCGCAAATCGCCCGCATTCACCATCGTCGCCGTCGTCACTCTCATGCTCGGCATCGGCGCAAATGTCGTCGTCTTTGGAGTACTGAATGCCATCTTGCTGCACCCTCTCCCGGTCAGCGATCCGCAGAACCTCTATCAACTCCGCCACAAGCAGTGGATGAGCGGACGCCTGCTCACAACGTCCTATCCCGCATTTGAAGATCTCCGCCGTCGCAATTCAACCTTCAGCGAAATGGCCGGGTTCTACGCCTATTCCCATGCATCCTTGAAATGGCACACCACCGCGCTGAGTGTCTTCGGCGATGAAGTCACCGGCAACTACTTCGATCTGCTGGGCGTGCAGCCGCAGGCAGGCCGATTCTTCCACGCCACCGACGAGCACGGCCCCGGCTCTGCACCCTACGTCGTCCTCAGTAACGACCTGTGGCGCACTGCGTTCCATGCGGACCCTGGCATAGTCGGAACGACTGTCGACCTCAACAAGCATCCCTTCACCGTGATAGGCGTTACGCCCGCAAGCTTCCACGGCACCGAGCGCTTCGGGCGGCCCGACTACTGGATCCCCATGGTGAACGAAGAGCAGGTGGAATCGTTCGATTACCTCAATTCCCGCACATCGGTCATTACCATCATCGGCCGACTCAAGCCGGGCGTAACCCCGCAACAGGCCACACAGGATCTCAATGCCATTGACGCGGAGCTCGCTCGGGAATATCCGCAAACCGACGTTGGCCTCTCCTACCGTCTCATCCATCCCGGACTCATCGGAGACGACGGCGATGTCATTCGCGGATTTCTTTGGAGCGTAGCCCTTCTCGCGCTCCTCGTGCTTGCCGCAGCATGCGCCAACCTCGCAAGCCTGTTTGCCGCACGCACCGCCGATCGCAGTCGCGAAATGGCGATGCGCATGGCTCTCGGATCAAGCAGGCGCGGATTGGCGAAACAACTCCTGACCGAGGCAATACTCGTCTCCATCATCGGCGGCGCTGCGGGCCTCGCAGGTGCACACCTGCTCCTTGTCCTGCTGAACCGCTGGCATTCCCCCTATGGCCATCTCGAAGTGGCCGTGGATGCGCGGGTTTACTTCGCGGGCCTCGCATTCACCCTGGCTAGTGCTTTTCTCTTTGGATTGTTGCCGGCCCGTCAGGCATGGAGCAGCAGTCCGCTGCAGGCGATGAAGAGCGGCTCGCTCGATGGCGTGAACATGCGCCGCTTCGCCCTGCGCGATATCCTGCTCGGTGTGCAGATCGCTATCTGCACGCTGCTCGTAACCGCGTCCCTCGTAGCTGTACGCGGTATGGAGCGCACGCTCCACGCTCCACTCGGATTCCAGCCTCAAGACGCCATGCTCGTCGATTTGGACTTTAGTGAGGTACAGCAGGAAGGCGACGCGGCACTCGAGAAGCAGAAAGAAATGATTGCCGCAGTGCGCAGCATTCCCGGTGTCACAGCCGTCGCCTCAGTGAACCGCACTCCCATGACCGGCGGGTTGCATGGAACGCCCATCTTCGAGCCTGGCACGACGGATTTCAAGCTGAACAATTCCGCACTCGCCCCGTACGTCTTTCAAATGTCGCCCGGATATTTTGAAGCCGCTGGCACTCGCCTGCTCGCCGGGCGCGATGTCTCGTGGAACGACACCCCGAAAACTCCGCACGTCGCAATCGTCAACCAAACCTTCGCACAAAAAATGTGGGGCCACGCCCCAGCCATCGGCCAGCACTTCATTGTGTCTGGCAACCTCACCGAAGTCGTGGGCCTGGTGGAAACAGGAAAGTACCACGACATGCAAGAGTCGCCGCAGCCCGTCGTGTATCTGCCGACGTCGCAAAACGACCAGGGCGAATCAATCTTCATCGTGCGATCTCTGCGCATGCCCAGCGAGATGACCTCAGCGCTGCAGCGCACCCTCGGCAGCATCGAGCCGAACGTCCCCATCACGGTCCAGAACTGGTCCGACACATTGCAGGGCGAACTGTTTCCTGCAAAGGCGGCAACCGTAGCTCTTGGCGTCATGGGCCTGCTCGCCGCGATGCTTGCCGTCACCGGCATCTTCGGCATGGCGGCCTACAGCGTCAGCCGCCGCATGAAAGAACTGGGAATCCGCGTCGCATTGGGCGCGCGAAAAACGCATGTGCTCAGCGCAGCCATCGGCCGCCCCATCGTCTTGCTCGGCCTCGGATCAAGCGCAGGGCTCCTCGCAGGAATCTTCGCCAGCCGCCTGCTAGCGCACATCGTGTATCAAGCGAATCCCCGCGATCCCGTCGTTGTGGCCTGCGCAATCCTCACCATGGCACTGATAGGCATCTCAGCCTCAGCCATCCCCGCCGCCAAAGCCCTCGCAATAGATCCCTCCACGCTAATGCGCGAAGAATGATCCGGCCACGGCCTTCTTACTCCCTGGACCCCAGTCCCTAATCCCTATTCTTTGCCTTTACCTCGCCGCAGGCTCCGGCGAATCCGCCAGCGCATACGCCAACACCGCCATGATCGCCGCATTCTCGTTGAGGTGTTTCTTATCGATCTTGTCGAAGGTATCTGCCGCCGTGTGGTGGTAGTTGAAATAGAATCGGTTGTCCTGCACCGGCGCAAAACTCGGCACACCTTTCGCCGTCATTCCGGAAATATCCTCGCCCGTCTCCGGCGCATTCTCCAGTGAGCCTGCCCCGTTCGCATCCAGCACCGCCGCCACCGGCCGCAGCCATCTCCCCAGTTCGGCTTTCCCCGCGTAGAAAATTCCCGTCGGATGGTCGGCGCCGAGATCGCTTTCAATCGCACCCACATGATTTCCCATATCCGCAGCGTGTTCCTTGATGTACGCTGCAGCTCCTTCAGAGCCCTCTTCCTCGCTCATCCACGCGATCACGCGCACCGTCCTTCGCGGATGAATCCCCAACTGTTTCATCAGTTGAATCGCCTGCATCGACACCGCAACTCCCGCGCCATCGTCAATCGCACCGGTCCCCAGATCCCACGAGTCCAGATGTCCCGACACCACCACCACCTGTTCCGGATGTTCGGTCCCCTTCCAGTCCGCGATCACGTTGTAGCTGTCAGCGTCCGGCAGTGTCTGCGGAGTCAGGGTCAGATGCATCGTCACCGGCCCCTGGCTCGTTAGCGACTTCAGCAACTCCGCATCCTCCGCTGTGACCGCGGCAGCAGGAATCTTCGTCGTGCCCGGTGCATATTCCGTCGCTCCCGTGTGCGGAAGCCTGTAATCCGCGCCACCCACGCTTCGCACCAGCACTGCGACCGCTCCGGCGGCCGCCCCCGCAATCGGACCCGCTGCGCGATAGATCACGCTGTTTCCGTAAGCCTCGAGCCCATGTCCCGTTGCCGCAAGCTCCTTGTCAAACGGATGATTGAACAGCAGAATCTTTCCCTTCACCGCCCCTGCCGGCAGTGCGTGCAACTGGTTCCAGTTGCCCACCACCACCACCTCGGCAGTAATTCCCTCCGCCGGAGTCGCCACGCTTCCGCCCAGCGCCGTCAGCACAATCTTCTGCGTCGTTCCCGGCGCCTGCCCCGGCCAGCTCGTCAGCTCACCCGTCTCCGCTCCGCGAACCCAATGCGGCACTGAGGCCTTCTCGAGCGTCACCTCCGCACCCAGCGCCCGCATCTCGCCCGCGACATAATCCACTGCCTTCTGCGCCTGCGGAGATCCGCTCAATCGCGGCCCGATGTTGTCCGTCAAATGCCGCAACTCGTCATACGCGTAGTCGCTTTTCATCGCCGCATCGCGCAGCCGTTCCATGGTGCGCAACTGCTCATCGCTCCACGCACTCTTCCCGCCCGCCATCATCTGGTTGAGCCTGTCCAGCATCGATGGTTGCGCTGCAGCCGGATTCTGGTCCCGGCGAACTCTGCGTCGTCTGCCCCGCGCACACCTGCACTCCGGCCGACACCATCGCAGCCGCAATCGTCATGAATCTGCACCACTTTAATGGGGAAGCCATGCCGGATGTTAGCACGACCCATGCAACACCTTTGCACCCGGAGCCGTCTATACATCAGCGATCAATTCAGGATCGTTTTTCATGGAGTTGCTCTAATCATCAATTCCCGCATCCGATGCTTCAACAGCCGAATCTTCGGTCCGTTTTAGCAACTGGTCCGTCATTGCTCTGTCACAGAGTCCGTCAGAGGAACCCTTCCAACAGCTATACTTAGGATTGGCGCTTTGAATTCTCTAGAGCCCCTTGGCTGAACCCGTAATGAGGTCTTCGAACTAATGAAATCGCTTTTGGCACGTTTGCGCTCGCACCGCCTTGCATCGACTTTCGTGTTGCTTGCCACCGTCTCTGCTGCCATCATCGGCGGCTCCTTCGCAGCTCACGGAGTGCGCGGCCAGGAACGAACCAGCGACAGCACCGACGCCACCCCTCTCAAAGTCTCGAGCTCTCCCACCGAGCCCAATGCGTTCGTCAAAATCGCCAAGGCCGTCGGACCGGCTGTCGTCAACATCAATACACAAACCCTCCCCAAAGCCGTAGACAACAAAAATCGCCGCCCCAATCCGCATACCCGCGTTCAACCCAATCCGCAAGCTCCCGGGGACGACGATGACGATCAAACTCCGGGTCAGGGCCAAGCTCCGGGTCAGGGTCAGCCAGACAACAACTTTCAGGACTTCTTCAATCGCTTCTTCGGCGGCCAGGCTCCCGATGGCGAAGGCGGCGACGATGGCCAGGTCCGCGAATCGCTTGGCTCCGGCTTCATCGTTGATCCCAAGGGCTACATCATCACCAATAACCACGTCATCGAAAAAGCCGACAAGATCTACGTCAAGCTTTCCACCGATCCCGACTCGCAAGACCTCGGCCGCCCCGCTCGCGTCATCGGTACAGACAAGGCCACTGACCTCGCCGTCATCAAGATCGAGACAAACTCCCCTCTGCCCATCGTGAAAATGGGCAACTCTGATCAGGCCCAGGTCGGTGACTGGGTTGAAGCCATCGGCAGCCCGTTCGCCCTTGCGCAAACTGTTACCGCCGGCATTGTATCCGCCAAAAATCGCACCATCGAGCCAGGCGTCGCAGGTCAATTCCAGCATTTCATCCAGACTGACGCGGCGATCAATCCCGGCAACTCCGGCGGTCCGCTGCTCAACATGAACGGCGAAGTCATAGGCGTCAACACCGCCATTTACACGCAATCTGCGGGCTACCAGGGCATCGGATTCGCCATGCCGGCCAACACCGTCGTCGCCGTCTACAACGACCTCATCAGCCCCAGCCACAAGGTCACGCGCGGGTCGATTGGTATTTCCTTCCGCTCTGGCCTCTCTGGCGCTGTCAACCGCGTCTACGGATTCAAGAACGGCGTTCTCGTCCAGCAGGTGCAGCCCGGCGGACCCGCTGATAAGGGCGGCATCAAGCCCGGAGACATCATCACCAGCATCGACGGCCGCCCAATCAAGGATGGCGACGACCTGGTCAGCGACATCGCCAGCCGCCGACCCGGCTCAAGCATTCGTCTCGGATTTATCCGCGACGGAAAACCGAGCGATGCCACCGTCACTGTCGGCGACCGCGACAAGGTCTTCGCTGAAATGACCGGCCAGAAGCCCACAAATGCCCCTGACAATCCCTCCGAAGCCGGGGAAAAACTCGGCCTGGTCGTTCGCCAGATTACCGACCAGACGGCAGCCCGGATCCACACATCCGGCGTTGTCATTCAGTCGGTGCGCAGTGGCTCCTTCGCCGACCTCACCGGTCTCGAGCCGGGCCTCGTCATCATCCGCATTAACAAACATCCAACCGGCACCAAAGATCAGTTCGATGCCATCGTTAAAACTCTGAAAACCGGCGACGACGTGGTCTTCGAAGTCATGGACCCACGCCATCCCGAAAATGGGATTAACTACCCGGCCGGGACTTTGTAATCAGACTCTTGCCGGGGACTGGCCTTACCAGCCCCTGCCCCGGCATCTAACCAAAGCGGACGCCCGTCACAGACCGGGCCAACCCACCGAAGGTACACCTGAACGCATTGGACTTTCGTTTATCCGCAGAACTTTCGTTAGGGGTTAGTCCCCGCATTTTTCTGGTGCCTGCTCCTTTTTCTGGCACACTCGATGGACGCTCCGGTAGAATTCGCTCGAACGTCCAGGAACTTAACTTTTTGAGGTAACCAGCGATGCTTTTATCCCGAGCAAGCCTGGCGTTTCTGCTATCCGCCGCAGTCGCTGCGGCTCCGGCGTTCGCAACGACAACCCCCACCACAACCACCCATAAGAAATCCTCATCTTCCACGCACTCGTCCCACACCTCCAAATCATCGGCAAAGTCCCACAAAACCTCGAAGTCATCGCACCACAAGAAATCGCACGGCCAGCAGGGCATCGACTCCGCCCGCGCCACTGAAATCCAGAAGGCCCTCATCCGCGAGCACTACATGACCGGCGAACCCAACGGCCAGTGGGATTCAGCCACGACGGCGGCGATGCAGAAGTTCCAGGCCGACCAGGGCTGGCAAACCAAGCTCATGCCTGACTCCCGCGCCATCAAAAAGCTTGGCCTCGGCCCCGACTACTCCAACGCCATCAACGCCTCCGGCTCTTCTTTCGCCGCACCCAAGCCCGCGGCCGACATCCCCTCCGCGCAAGCCTCCGGCTTCGCTGCAGCCTCCGGCGTCAACCGTTAACGAACAAATTCCTTCCGTGTAAAGAAACGAGCCGCCTTCCTGGCGGCCTTTCCCTTGCACAGAATCTCCAGGCAGGACTGGCAGAACTGCCAGATGCCGTGAAGAGCCGCAATGTGTAAGATGCGAGCCGAGTGATGAATTCACGAACAGAGGCAGGTCATCCCGAGGGGATGCCTGAATGAAAGCGGCCCCTGTCCGAATTGCCAGCCAATCTAGGACTGATCGACATCAGAGGTCTTCTGACTGGAGGTAAGTTCATGTTACGGCGGGGTCAATCCACGAAGACACCAGCGCGAGTGGTTCAGTGGTCGTGCTGCTTCGCCTGCAGCTTGATGTTGCTGACCTTGGGGTGTACCGCGCACAACACCAGAAAAGCCTCCTCTTTCAAGTCGGCCAAAAATATTACATCGTCCGCGCCGGAATTAAGCTCACGAAATCAGTCGCTTTTAGCCTTGTATTCGGCGGAGATAGAGACTGCAGCGGACACAATTATTTCGGAATCGCACTCACCTGCCGCCCAGCGACAAGCGCTCATATGGAAAGCCGAGGCGATTCCCGTAATGCAGACATCCTTGCTGAACTCGGACCCAGTTGCCGCTTTGCTTGATAGCTGGGCGTTCATTTTCCAAATGACCGCGTATATGGAACGGCCAGCCTCGAAACAGAGAATGGGAAAGTCCTATCCAGTTGTAGTCGAGACTCTGAGAAACATGGAGGCCGAGATGGAGCGGCTTATCCTGACGGCCGCTCCAACAGCCAACGTAGCCGACCTGCGTCAAAGAGTTGGCGCATGGGCGGAGGCTCATCCTATCCAGGCCAGTCTGACCGGACGTCAGTCGGTCGATCCAGATGTAATCCGGAAGGTTGGACTGTCTGACTTGGGAATTAAGACCTCGATCAAAACGCTGGCAGAAGGTCTGGGCGACTTAACGGACCGCTTGGATTCTTACAACGTGTACCTCCCGAAGCAGGCCCGCTGGCAGGCTGAACTCTTGCTTACAGATTTCACGCATGACCCGCAGATAAGCACTGCTCTTTCGAACATCGCGGAGCTTTCAGGCACCGCCAAGGAAGCGACAAGCAGCATTGACCGCATGCCCGACCTCGTCAATCAAACGCGCGACATGATGACAGCAAATATTGCGAGCCAGCGGCTGTCTGCACAAGCCTTTTTCGATGAGCAGCGCATCAAGACCTTGTTTGCCTTACAGCAAGAGAGAATTGCCACAATGGCTGCGATGGATGGTGAACGACTGGCCGCAACGGCGGATTTTCGAAAGGAACGGCAGGCCGCATTGGAAACGCTTCGCGGTCAGGAAATAGCGGTTATGACTGAATTTGAGGCCTTCAGCGCGAAGACGACTCAAGACCTTGACGCGAAGGGACGCGGCCTCATCGATTACTTGTTTCTGCGCGCCCTCGAATTGATGCTACTGATGATGGTCTTGTGCGCAGTTGTTGCATGGGTTCTGCTGCGGCAGTTCCGTAGGCACCCCAGAACGGGAGCGGACCCGTTGTAATTCCGTGTTGCCGACCATTCGCTCACGATTTGGGAACCGTCCAACCGGATTCACTTCTACGGTCCCCTTGCGGCTTCTGTAGCCGCAAGGGTGGAAGAGCACGAATCTAGAACCGCATCGCAGGAATGCCCTGCAACAGGAACAAATACCGGTCCCGCGTTGCATCCGGCCCTGAGGTAATCGGACTGTTCAGGTGAATCAGCGAATTATCCGTCGTGTCGTACTTCGGCCAGTTCGGCGCGCCCGCTCCATTGGGATCGCCGTTCTTCGCGAAGTTCGTCCAGTACGTCATCATCGCCTCGCTCAACTGCGTATCCTCCGGCCGCACTGTTTCACCCGGCCGCGTAGCCAGCGTCCCGAACACATACTCGATGTCGTCGGAGTGGAAAGCGAATGTTCCCGGATGATACTTGCTCGGCAGTGCCGCCAGTTCGAAGTGATACCGGTACACCGGAGCATCTCCCGTCTTGCGATGCGCCTCCAGCCACTTCCATGTCCCGAACGCGATGAATTGGTCGCTGCCAAAATCAATCGCCGAGCGCAGCGCCTGCGCATCCGTATCGCCCGGATACAGTTTCAAAAACTCCGGCGCGCGATCGCCGAATTGCTTGGTAGCCAGTTCCTTCCACTGCGCCGCAGTCATGCCGCGCATGGCCATAAAGCTGCCTTCGTCCGCATTCCATCCCGCCAGCAGCGGAACATGCGCCTGCTTGCCCGCTGCATACGTATCGGGAACGGGTTCCGTCAGGAACTTGCCATCGATATCCGGCGCGAAACCGGTTGTACCCTTTGTCTTCGCCGCTTCCAGGATCTTGTCCGTTGGCATCGCACGCAACTCGGCCAGGTTCTTCACGCCCAGCGTCGCCACCCACTTGCCGTCAATCGCAGCCCGCTCGGTCACAGTCTGTCCGCCGAGATTCAGCGCACTCGGAAACGCCGCGCCGCTCTCGCCGATCGCCTTTGCGAACAGTCCCTGCGCCATCGGCGAAGCCATCAGCGTGCTCACCGCAAACGATCCCGCGCTCTCGCCAAAGATCGTCACGTTATTCGGATCGCCGCCAAACTTTCCGATGTTTCCCTTCACCCATTGGAGCGCGGCCACCATGTCCAGCAATCCATAGTTGCCCGCGACCCCGTTGTTCTCCTTCGCCAGCTCATCGGTCACAAGGAAACCGAATACGCCCAGCCGATAGTTGATCGTGACCAGCACCACGCCTTTCAGCGGCAGAAAGTCTCCATTGTGTCGTGGCTCAGAACTGCCGCCGCCCGAGTAGCCGCCGCCATGAATCCAGAACATCACGGGCAGCTTGCTCTTATCTTTCGCATCGGCCGGTGTGTAGACATTCAGGAAGAGACAGTCTTCACTCGGCCCCGCATCCTGAAACACCATGTCATCAAACACGCGTCCCTGCGCGCAGTGCGCGCCATACTTCGTGGCATCGCGCTCGCCCTTCCACTTCGCCGGCGCCTGCGGAGCCTTCCAGCGCAGATCGCCCACTGGCGGCGCTGCATACGGCAGCCCCATGAATGCCCGCACTTTGCCACCATTGATCGTCTTGCCAACGGCCTTGCCCTGCTCTGTCTTCACCTTCAATGAATCAGCATTCAAATTGGCCGATACTCCCACAAACAGCCCCACTGCCGCCAAGGCACACAACGCCTGCGTACGAAAAAACATTGCAAATTCCTCCGCGAGATACCTTATCAGGACGGGCCAAAGTCCGCAGTAGTTTCAATCGCAGGCCCCCCACGCGCCATTTCGACATCAAGATCGACGCGCTATCATCCATCAATGCTCCGATGGCAACAAATGGCGACTGCATGCGCCGTTTTTCTTGTGCTTCTTTTGCTTGTTCCCGTTCCCTATCTGGCGTCACCAAGATGGAGCGTGACTGTAGTCGATGAAAATGGAAATACCCTCCAAGGAATGCTGGTCCGCCTCGATTACGAGAACTATTCCGTTGAGAACATTTCTCACGAGCAGGATCTTTATACCGACACAAATGGACGTGCTACCTTTCCAGCGCATCGAGAGGCCGCTTCAGTCCTCAGCCGCTGTTACTACACGGTACGATCTGCGACGGCCCTTGCTCACGCCAGCTTCGGGCCGAGCGCTTATGTCAACGTCTTTGGTCATGGGCGCGAGGGTTCTGCAACTTCGAATGGAGTTATTTACTTTTGGAACGGCCACCCAGAAAGCGTGACTTCAACCATCGTGGCAACGCCTGTCAATCACTGACTTCAATTTCACTATTCAAGCACTTCCGTCGCCAGCAGATCCTTCATCTCCTCACGGCGACGAATCAGCCGATGCGTCTTCCCTTCCACCAGCACCTCGGCCGGCCGAAATCGCGAATTGTAATTCGAACTCTGCGCCATGCCATAAGCGCCCGCATCAAGCAGCGCCACCAGATCGCCCACTTCAACCGGCTTCATCATCCGGTCGCGCGCAAAGAAGTCTCCGGTCTCGCACACCGGACCTACGACATCGACCGCCCGCACCCGGCCCGCACGGGGCTTGACGGGAACAATCTCGTGATAAGCCTGGTAGAGCGCTGGCCGAATCAGATCGTTCATCGCCGCATCGACAATCACAAATGTCTTCTTCCCGTTCTTCTTCACGTTCAGCACCCGAGTTACCAGCGCTCCCGCCTGCGCCACAATGAAGCGGCCCGGCTCAATCAGCAGTTTGCCATCGAAGCCTGCGAGCGCCTGTTCAATCGCTCCCGCATACTCCTGCACCTTCGTTGTTGGAGATCCGACCGCATCCGCGCCACCGTGATCCCGGGGTCCCCTGCGACGGGCGGGTGCCCTCTGGGCGGTCGCTGGGGTGGAGTGATAATCGATGCCCAGGCCGCCACCCGCATCCACGACTTTCAGCACAATCCCTTCGCGCTTCAATTGCAGCGCCAGTTTGCACACGCGCTCCATCGCCGCGCCAAACGGCTCCGCCGATCGAATCTGCGATCCTATATGCACGCTGATCCCATGCGGCTCAAGCCACTTGTTCCGCGCGGTCGAGCGATAAATATCCGCCGCCTTGCGAATATCGATCCCGAATTTGTGCTCACGCAATCCCGTCGAAATATACGGATGCGTCTCCGCAAAAACGTCGGGATTCACGCGCAAAGCAAACGGCGCCCTGATCTTCAACTTCCGCGCACGCGCCGCCAGCAGTTCAAGCTCCGTTTCGCTCTCAACGTTGAATTCGAGGATGCCCGCTTCAAGCGCGCGATCGATCTCCGCCGCCGTCTTGCCCACACCCGAAAACACCACGCGTCCGACAGCCTCCGGTGCTGCCGCAATTACCCGCTCCAGTTCCCCGCCCGAGACAATGTCGAATCCCGCACCGCGCTCCGCCAGCAACTTCAAAATCGCCAGCGAAGAATTCGCCTTCACCGCATAGCAAACCAGTTGCTCGCGACTCGCGAACGCCCTCTGAAACAACTCCAGCCGCTCCGCAATCTGGGTGGCCGAGTACACGTACAGCGGAGTGCCATATTTTCTGGCCAGCGTCTCAAGCGATACCTCATCGCAATACAACGCGCCGTTCACGCCGCGCGGTTGAAAAGGACGAAATGACTTCTTCAAATCAGGATTCAAGATAGGCTTCCGATGACCCAACAAGATGCTTTGAGCCTATCGCATCGCTCCCGGCGCACTCTCACAATTCGAACCCCGATGCATTTCTGACATGAGTTTCGGATGCGGCGTAGCGCGATTAAAACTCAAACTGCCGCAGCCATGGCGCGAGCAGCGCCGCAACTTTCGACGGCTGTTCGTACGCGGCAAAATGCCCCGCATCTGCCAGCAGATGAAACTCGCATCCACCCTGTGCAGCCTCAAACGCTCTCATCTCGGCTTCGGTAATCCCCGGGTCTTCTCCGCCGCAAATCGCGAAGACAGGCGCATCGATCTCCTTGATATCTGGCACCGAGTCGGCCCGGGTCGCAAGCCCGGCCTGCGTCGCAACAACCGCATCAGGCGTCAAGGTCATGTGCGCACGCAATTCCGGGACAATCGCCGGATGGCGCGCTCGCGCACTCGCTCCAATCAGCGTCTGCGCATTCCCATCGAACACGCCGGCCGTTCCCTCGCGGCGCACCTTCGCAATCGTCTCCACTCGTTTGGCGAGATTGGCTTCAACATCTGGCTGCGGCTTCGAGCAGACAATCGCCAGCCCGCGCATCCGCAGCGCAGCCCTTCGCCAGAGTTCGAGCATCACGTAGCCGCCGATCGAGCAACCGACGAACGCCGCCTCCGGCAATGCCAGATGATCCATCAGCGCCAATACATCCGCCGCGAGCTGTCCCATGCTCAACACAGGCGCGTCCGGAACAAGCGAGAAACCTCCCACCGGCAGATCCGATCCCAGCTCCGAAGCTCCATGTCCACGAAGATCCGGCACAATCGCGCGCACCTCTCCCAGCTCCGCAATCATCGGAAGCCAATAAAAGTGATCGAGCGGAGTAGGGTGCAGGAAGATGACCGGCAAACCTGAGCCGATCTCGCGATAGCTCAGGTTCGCCCCGTGCGAAACATATGTCTTGCTCATACCGTTGGAGGATAATTGCCCGGCGTCCCCGGCGGATAGCCGCCACCTGGGGGCGGATACATCCCGGGCGTCCCCGGCATCCCCGGCATCGCGACAGCCTCTTCAGGAATTCCGATCCAGCCAGCAAGGTACGCAACGCCCACCAGCCCGCTGGTAAACAGGCATCCCACGACAGTCAGAACACGGACCAGCGTCACATCCCACCCATTCGCCTGGGCCACGCCGATGCAAACACCAGCGATCTGACGGCCAATGATCGGCCGCACCAACGGCCTTCCCGGCGGCGGAGGCGCAGCAGTCACCACGGTTCCGCAATTCGAGCAAAACCGCGCGCTCGGCGGTAATCCGGTTCCACAGCGTTGACAGTAAAAGGGCATGACCAACCTCCGGGGAATCGCACTTCGATTCCACAATATCACTACGCAGCGGCCGCCTTTTCGGTTCCGAGCTACCCGTGCCCAATCCAGCTAACCCTCGGTCAGTTACCGTGATACGGCGAATTGAGCCTCTTTCGCGCCGTCTCGGCCCGCGAAGTATTCGGCCCCGCCGCGATTGCTGCCTGATAGTCCTTCAACGCAGCCTGCCGCTCTCCCAGCAGGTCGTGACATTCGCCCGCCGCCAGAAGGGTCCGAACCTTCAGCTCAGTCCCGGTGCCCTTTAGCGCAGCAGCCTGCTCGTAAGCGTGTGCCGCCTCGGCATAGTGCCGTTGGCCCCGAAGCGCCTCTCCCAACCCGAAGTAAGCCAACTCCAGCCGCGCCTCGGCAAAATACCCTGGCTTATTGCCATCTGCGACTACCTGTTCGTAGGCACGCACCGCCCCCATTCCTTCGCCAGCATCCTTCAGCAGGTTCGCCTCTTCCAGGCAGAAAAGATAATCCCGCGGATACTGCTGCTTTAAGCTGCGCACCACCTCAATGGCTTCCTTGTACTTCCCTTCGCGCCGCAGAAACAGCGCAATCACCGTTCGAGCCTCAACGTTTGTTGCCGGGCCTCGCTGCGCATCATCCCGCAGCATTTCCATCCCTTTTGACTTCGACCCCGTTATGCCCACGAACCCAATCAGAAATTTGAAAGGCAACGGCAACGCGCCCACCACGTACTCGTACACGCCGACCACCAGCTTCGCGTCTACATAATCGGGGTCGATTTGCAACACGTGCGAGCAATCGTCCTTCGCCTTCGATGCCAACCGAAAGGCCGTGCCGAACCCGCGTTCCACCATCGCCACGTATGTGCACCTCAGGCTGCGCACCCACCCCCGGGCGAACAAGGCATCCACATCCCTGGGATTCTTGCCAATCCGCTCATCCGCTTCGTGCACCGCCTCGTCAGACAACGCAAAAATCTGGTCCCGCTTCTTCGGATCTTCATCCGTCGCGTGCTTGCCCGTGAGAAAACCGTCATTGGCGTAGAAAGTCGTATCCAGCAAATCCTGCCGATAAAGTTCCTGGAACAGCACCGCGTTCAGCAGCATTGCCGTTGCCTGCGGGTCCCCTGGATGCTTCTGATGAATGCGTTCGAACCGCGCAACCGCAGCGGGATAGTCCATCAGATAGAAATAGTGGTAAGCCTCGCGCACCTCGGGGTCGAGATTCAGTGGATTGGTGTGAACCTTGTCGTCCGCCCGGCTCACCGCCGCCATAATCAGCAGCACAACTCCCGCGAGCCTCTGCAGCCATTTCCCTGTCCTCAACCTGGCCTCTTTCAGTGCTTCGGCAGCGAATTACACGCCTCAAAACTTACAAGTCAAGTTTATCGGACTAACTCGCTGCGTTATCTTTAGAAAGCAGCCGCGATTCCAGCGGATTCACAAGCATGGACGTTCTCAAAAAACTCTACGAGCAGCATTTCCACTCGCCCGCCGATCGCGTTACGCCCCTTCAAGGCCAGCTCGGAGGATCGGGTCGCGCTATTCTACGGGTCGCAGGTTCCGCCGGTACGGCCATCGGCATTGTCTATCCGGTGCGCGAAGAAACTGTGGCTTTCCTCGAGTTCTCCCGCCACTTCCGTCGTCACGGCCTGCCCGTTCCTGCGATCTACGCCGAAGATCTCGCGCACGATGCTTACCTTGAGGAAGATTTCGGCGACACAACACTTTTTGAATTTCTCACCGGGCATCGCAGTGGCGATGTGATCGCTGCGCCCGCCATCGAGGCGTATCGAAAAGTCGTCTCGATCCTGCCGCGATTTCAGATCGAGGCCGGACGCGATCTGAATTACAAGGTCTGCTACCCGCGCTCCAGCTTCGATCGCCAGTCCATCGCCTGGGACCTGAATTACTTCAAGTACTATTTCCTCCGTCTCGCCGGGATTTCCTTCAACGAGCAGGCCCTGGAAAATGACTTCACTCGTCTAACCAAACTTCTGCTTGCCGCGCCGCACGACTATTTCCTCTATCGCGACTTTCAATCGCGAAATGTGATGCTTCGCGATGGCCAGCCATTCTTCCTTGATTACCAGGGAGGACGGAAGGGTGCGCTGCAATATGACATCGCTTCCCTTCTCTACGATGGAAAAGCCGACCTGCCCCCCGCGCTGCGCCAGGAACTCCTCGATCATTACCTGGACAGCCTCGCAGCGTTCATTCCCGTTGATCGCGGCGCTTTCATGGAGCACTATTACGCCTACGTTTATGTGCGGATCATGCAGGCTCTCGGCGCGTATGGATTCCGCGGCTTCTACGAACGCAAAGCGCATTTTCTTCAAAGCGTGCCTTACGCGCTGAAAAATCTCCGCTGGCTCGCCCACAACGTCAAGCTTCCCGTGGCGCTACCCGCACTGATGGAAGCTTTCCAGGGAATGCTCGCTTCGGAGAAACTTCAGCAACTCGCGCCCAGCGCTAACACCCTCACCGTGCGCGTCTTCAGTTTTTCCTTTCATCAGGAAATGCCGGTGGATGCATCGGGCAATGGCGGAGGTTTCATCTTCGATGCGCGCAGCCTGCCCAACCCCGGCCGCGAGGAGCGCTACAAGCAACTCACCGGCATAGACGATCCAGTGATTGATTACCTCAAGCAGCAGGAAAGCGTGCATCAGTTTATTGCTCACACGCAGTCGCTCGTGGATTCCACCGTAGCCGCGTATCAGCGGCGCGGCTTTCGAGATCTGATGGTCTCCTTCGGCTGCACCGGAGGCCAGCACCGGTCCGTCTTCCTCGCGGAGCAGCTTGTTCGGCACCTCCGTCCGATCAGCGGAGTCGAAGTCGTGGTGCGCCACATCGAACTCGAGAAGAATTTTCCGGAGAAGATAGCCAAGTGAAGGCGATGATCCTCGCAGCCGGTTTGGGCACGCGACTCCGTCCACTCACCGACCATCGCCCCAAGGCGCTCGTTGAAGTCGGCGGCCGCACGATGCTTGAGCTCGCGCTCACGCGCCTCCGTAACTTCGGCATCCACGAAGTCATCATCAATACACATCACTTCGCCGATATGATCGCCGACTATCTCCGTCTGCATCAGAATTTCGGCATGCAGATCGAGATCTCTCACGAGGAGGTCCTCCTCGACACCGGCGGCGGCATCAAGCGGGCTGCACATTTCTTTCTGGGGTCAGACGAACCGTTTCTCGTCCACAACGTCGACGTTATCAGCACGATCGACTTCAATCAGATGATTCAGTTTCATATCGAACACAATGCGCTCGCCACCCTCGCCGTTCAGCATCGTCCAACATCGCGTTATCTTCTTTTCGACGAAAACGATCAGCTCTGTGGCCGTCGCGCAGGACTCACCGGCAAATCCGAACTTGTTCGGCCCGTAAGTGAACCGGTTGCTCTTGCCTTCTCCGGGATTCACGTCCTCTCGCCACGCATCTTTCCTCTCCTGAATGAGGACGGGGTGTTCTCAGTCATTCCTGCATACCTGCGTCTGGCGGCGCAGAAGGAGCCCCTCTTCGCGTTCCTCGCCGACCAGTACTACTGGCGCGACCTGGGACATCCGGAGCACATAGTCGAAGCTGAACGTGATCTCGCCTTGGGGCGTTACGGTCGAGTTCTTTCGAATTGACTTAAAAATCGACATTTACAGCAGATAACCCCTCAAGTTTGAGTGTCAAGGATTTGTTCTCTCTGGCCTCGACGGACACGAAAGTCTCAGTCGACCTGTATCGCAAAACATCGATCAATCCTGGACCTTTGAGTTTTGGCCGTTACCAACGTGTGACACACTTTTGTCGTATTTTGTTGCGCACTGGCTATCAAATAGGGACAATCGCTTCACACCCTTTCCCTCTGGAGGAAAAATGGCATCACTGAGCAGCAAATTGTTTCTGTATGTCCGTAGTCTTGTTGAACGCGAAGAAGGCCAGGACCTCGTTGAATATGCCTTGGTCGTAGCTTTGATTGCATTCGGTGCGATTACCGGCATGCAGTTCCTCGCAACAGGCCTCAACAACGCGTTTTCTGACATCGCGCAAGTTCTCAGCAGCAACATTACGTAGTGCAGGGCTCTTAGTTAACTCCACACTCTTGTACTTGTCGTGAGAACAGGTGCAACGAACTCAAGAGAGTGAAGTGCAGGCGCGAGGTTCGAAATATCTCTCGAACTTCGCGCTTAAGTTTTTTAGGATTCAGAGCGATCGATTGCTACGTCGCGTGAGTTCGTCCTACCTCATTGTGCACGATCCTTAAATCATCCCCAACTAAGACAACCATTCGCCTTTTCCTTACCCGCCCAGCCCTTCCGGCGCACCGGATTGCGTTCATCATCAGCTGATTTCGCTGTGTTAGCGTAGGGAACGGGAGTAGGAAAATGTCTGCAATTACTTCGTTCATCAAGCACCACTATCGTCACTTCAATGCTGCTGCCCTGGTAGATGCTGCAGAGGCCTATAACGCTCATTTGGCATCAGGCGGCAAGATGTTTATGACCGTCGCGGGCGCGATGAGCACCGCTGAACTCGGGCTGTCACTGGCGGAAATGATCCGGCAAGACAAGGTCCATGGAATCTGCTGCACAGGCGCAAACCTCGAAGAAGATGTTTTCAACCTGGTGGCGCACGATTTCTACGAGCGCGTTCCGCACTACCGCGATCTCACACCCGCCGACGAGGCCGCGCTTCTCAATCGCCATATGAATCGCGTCACCGATACTTGCATTCCCGAGATGGAGGCGATGCGGCGAATCGAGAACGAAGTACTGAAGGAGTGGGTGCGAGCGGACAAGGCGGGCGAGCGCTACTTTCCACACCAGTTCATGTACAAGATTTTACTGTCAGGCGATCTGAAGGCTTCATACCAGATCGATCCGAAGAATAGCTGGTTGCTGGCAGCAGCTGAAAAAAACTTGCCGATGTTTGTGCCGGGGTGGGAGGACGCAACTCTCGGCAATATGTATGCGGGGCATTGCATATCGGGCGATGTGAAGAAAGTGCACACAGTGCGAACCGGCATCGAGTACATGATGGAGCTCGCCGAGTGGTATACCAACACCACTGCGAAGACGCCGCTGGGATTCTTCCAGATTGGCGGTGGCATTGCCGGCGACTTCCCGATCTGCGTGGTGCCGATGCTGCACCAGGATCTGCAGCGCGAGCACGTGCCGCTGTGGGCTTACTTCTGCCAAATCTCTGACTCAACGACGAGCTACGGATCTTACTCCGGTGCTGTACCGAACGAGAAGATCACCTGGGGCAAGCTTGGCGAGAAGACGCCGAAGTTTATCATCGAGAGCGATGCTTCGATCGTGGCGCCGCTGATGTTTGCGTACGTCCTCGGGTGGTAAGGCACAGCGGCTAGCGGTCGGTGATGTACTGGCCGGCAATTCCTGCATTTCAAACTGAGCACATTCCTGGCGGTTATTCGTCAGGAATGTCCCCGGTCAATATGTCAGCCATCTCCCCGGTCCGTACCCCTGAACTTACGTCAAGCCCTTCCCGCCCCATTTCCCTCCAAACGCCTGAATCCAAAGCGAAAAAAACTGCGCCCCGATTGCAGGGTATTTCCCGCTCCTGGTGCACAATGAAGTTGTGTCAGATCCAGTTCATCGATGCTCCGCTCAACCCGCCAATTTCGCAAGATTTGAAAAACGAAAACCGATCAGACGGACCTTAAAGGTCCCTGCATGCGAATATTTTGTCCTGATAACTGATCCCTCAAACTGCTAAGTCCTTTTCCTGGACGACTCTGCGACCTAAGTTCCGTCATAGGTACACTTTAGGACGATGCTAAATCTGTAACTCGCTGAGCCGCCCAGACTTGCTCACAGAGTAGGGGGGTACACCCCCCTGCAACCGTTTGGTTGCATATCGAACCGGAGGGGTTGGGGACGCGAAGAAGAGCCGCCGGGGTGGCCACTCGAGCGACCACTGAAAAATGGCTGCTGACCTCCGCCAACAGACGTACTCAGTTGGCCCTGGATGATTCCGGGATTGCGAGCTCCTGTTCTGCGAGAGCCGCGAGATCTTTGAGCAACTGGCGATCTTCCGCAGTGAAGGCCCTGGGCTTTTTGTCGAAGACGCAAAATGTCCCCATCTTGAACCCGTTTACGTTTAAGGAGCAGCCAGCGTAAAAACGGATCTTCGGATCGCCGACGACCACGGGATTATCGTGGAACCGCTCGTCCTTGAGCGCATTCTCGACATAGAGGATTTCGTCAAAGAGAATGGCGTGGGCGCAAAACGAGATGTCCCGCGATGTCTGACAAAGGCTGAGGCCCTGGATCGATTTGAACCACTGCCGCTGGTCGTCGATCATGCTGATGGTGGAATACGGAACGTTGAAAACTCGTTTGGCAAGTCGCGTAAGCCTGTCGAAGCGCTCTTCAGGCGCGGTGTCGAGGATATTGAGTGCGTGGAGGGCCGCGATTCTGCTGGACTCGTTGGCTGGGATGGCCGGTGTCTGCATGTCTGTGCTCCGCAGTTGCATTTACGAGGAGTTCGGCAAGTCTGTGCAGGCAGCATAGCGCAGCCGGGCGGCGCTGTCGCGGCCAAAATAAGCTTCGTTCCTGAGCACTCTGAATGAGAGGAGCACGAACCGTGGAGTTTGAAACCTTAGCTGCCCCTCGTGACACTCGACAGTGTTCCGTGAACTTTTCCATCTATTGGGCTTTCCTTGTCGACGATCCAGGGAACTGTGGCGATGACCCGAGTTCCCAATCCCGTAGCCGATTCGACATTGAGTTTGCCGTGCACGAGGTGAATGCGCTCCTGCATGCTGAGCAGCCCCAGTCCACCCTTTCGCCGGGCCTCCTGCACGTCGAAGCCAGCGCCCTTGTCTGTAACCACAAGGTGAAGCTCGTCAGCCACGCGATATAACTCCACCTTGAATTCCCTTACCCCGCTATACTTCACCGCGTTGTGCAGCGCTTCCTGCGCAATCCGGAAAAGGCATAGAGAGACGTCTTTGGGCAGATTCCCCGGCACATCGTGATCGGTAAATTCAACATTGACCGCGTGCCTCTTCGCCAACTCCATGCAAAATCCCTTTATGGCGGCAACGATGCCCAGGTGGTCCAATCGCGACGAGTGCAACTGGTGCGCCAGCGATTGCACGTCACTGGCGATTTCAACGCAGTGCTTCCGCACTTCTTCAAAGCTGGCCTGGGCTGAAATCGCCGGTCCGCTGCGAGCACGATTGGCCCGGTCAAGCTCGATCGACAGCAACGCCAGCCTCTGACAGATATCATCATGGAGCTCTCGTGCGATTCGACTGCGTTCTTTCTCCTGCGCCTCGATTAGCCGCCCGCTCACCTTCTCCAGCGCCTGCTGGGCGAGTTTCTGATCCGTCATATCGATCGCCGATCCGATGAATCCCGCAAATGAGCCGTCCCCGTTGACTCGCGGCGATGCCACATCGAACATCCAGCGATACGAACCGTCACTGCGGCGCAATCGGTATTCCTTTGAGAACGGCTGCTGCTCTTTCAACGCCAGAGAGAACGTCTCCAGCATTCCATTCAGATCGTCGGGGTGAACATACGTGATCCAGGTATCGCCGTAGCCCGCCTCCGGGTTCGGCCCTGTGAATGCGACTCGCCGTTCGTTCAAATAGGTGATCTTGCCATGCGGATCGCACATCCATACCAGGGCGGGCGTGGCATCGGTCATCACTCGGAAGCGCTTCTCGCTCTCCCGAAGAACCGCTTCGGCCTTTCGCTTTCGCGCCCGCTGCCAAAGGAGGCCGATGATGAGCAACACTTGAAGGGTGATCAGAGCAATGGCCGGAATGAAGTATTTCCTGTCGCGTTCCCACAAGGTGAGCTCTCGATTGAGGACTAACGCTCCCGGAGGTAGAGCTGACTCTGGAATATGCCAATACTGAAGCGCTTGCCAATCGACTTGAGCCCTAAGATCGGAGTCGTGCACAACTGAGATGTTCTCTGGACGCTCACCTTTGAGCACCCGAGCGGCTATCTCGCCGGTTAGCCTCACGTCTTTCGGAATGTCTCTGTATGCGCCGCCAATAGCGCCGCGGGTCAAACCGAATCCAGGGAAGATGGAATAGGTTGGCATTCGTTGCGACACTTCAGAAAGGACTTCAAGGTATCCGAACGTTGCTTCGTTGGAATCATGCGGCGCGAGTTGAAATAAGACCACTGTGTGGGGGGGTAGCGCGGCAATCTGTTGAAGTATTTGTTTATCCGGAACACCGATTACGTCAATTTCTCTCACCTTATCGCGATGGCGAAGAAGTTCGGCATGCGCCAATTCCAGCCAATTCCGCTCCCAAGGGGATACCCCGGTGATAACCGCAATCGCGTTTGTATCGGGATGAAGTCGAAGCGCAAGATCAATCGTTTGCCGCATCCCGAGTGGGACGGTTACACCAGTGACACCGGCCCAGATTCTTTGCGTCTCGATGTCATTGGGATAAACGTCGAAGAAGACGATTGGCACCTCGGGAAACATCTTGTCGCGGTATTTCACCGCGAATTGAAGAACAGGATAAGTAGATGCGATGACAAGATCGAGCTTCATACCCCCGTACCCGCGGCGGAAGGTTTCGGAGAGGCTCTCCTGATAATCCTGTTCCTCGAATCGCCGGTTTGACATAGATGCGGTGTAGAAGTTGATTTGCCCCGGAATCTTAGATCGAATAGTGGACTTGAGAATGTCGAAGGAAGGCGGTGCAGCATAGGGGTACAGCACGAGCACATTCTTGGGATTCTGCTGACCCGCAGCAACATTCCCGGAGAAAGCCCACAACAAAAACCCGAGAAGCGAGAGGCAATATCGTACAGGAGACTCCACGGTGCCGTAGCACCAGGATCGATGAAATGCCGTGGGGAGTCGCGCCTTCATCATCAGATCTCTCAGCGATTACAGAAATATACGTATTTTGCAGCAAAGCACTCGCCTGATCGGCCGACATCAAATTCAAGTTCTTGAATGCGCCTTCGCGGCGAGGAATGATGGAGCCGTCCCAAGACCTCCTGGAATGAAAGGATTGTAGCGCGTCTTCAGACCGGTTGGCGATTGCGGATTTCAGAAATACTCGCAAGACGTCCATGAGTCGCATCGGGGCCAGACCGGGAGCGGAGAAGTACACTAAACACTCCGCGCATGCAGGCTCAGAAAGATCAGCGAGCGTAATAGAAACAATGCATCCCGTCATTGAAGTCTCCGGAGTCCGCAAAAGCTACGGCAAAACCGTAGCGATCGCGGACGCTTCGTTCGAGGTCTACCAGGGGGAGATATTCGGTCTGATCGGGCCGAATGGAGCGGGAAAGACGACCACTATGGAATGCGTCGAAGGGATTCGCAAACCAGACGGCGGGCAGATCGCGGTGCTTGGGCTTGACCCTCTTCGCCAGGCGTACAAACTGCAGGACCGCATCGGCGTTCAACTTCAGCAGGCGCAGTTGCAGAAACGAATCAAAGTGTGGGAGGCGGTGGATTTGTGGGCTTCGCTCTACGGAAAGAAAGCCATCGATGGAAAACGATTGCTGGAGCAACTTGGGCTCAGCGACAAGCAGGGTGCCTGGTTCATGAATCTCTCCGGCGGACAGAAACAGCGACTGTTTATCGCCCTTGCGTTAATCAACGATCCGGAGCTTGTGTTTCTAGACGAGCTAACCACGGGGCTCGACCCACAGGCGCGCCACGCAATCTGGGACTTGGTGCGCGGCATTCGCGAGCGAGGTAAGACGGTGTTCCTGACGACGCATCTGATGGAAGAGGCCGAGCGGTTGTGCGATCGTGTGGCAATCATGGAGCACGGGCGAATCATCGACATCGATACGCCGGATGGGCTGGTCCGCAGGCACTGCGCGGAGCGTACCGTGATTCTGAATACAGAGGACCCGGCCGCCGAAGATCTCTTCAAGAAGATTTCGAACATCGAGTCAGTGACCTGCTCCGAGATGCGATTCACAATTTGCGGACGCGGCGATGACCTGGTCACCGAAGTGATTCAATGCCTGTCGGAGAATCGCATTCGGGTTACGGATTTTCGCACCGTTCTTCCCAACCTGGAGGATGTGTTTCTCAAGCTGACTGGCCGCTCGATTCGCGAATAGGACCGACGATGATGCTGCGTGGACTATGGAAACTGACGTGGATTGAGATGAAGATCTTCGTGCGCGAACCTCTCGGCGCAATTGGCACCATCGCTGTTCCTGTGTTGATATTCGTTGTCCTGGGGCGTGTCGCTAAGCTGAGATTCGGGGCGCCTCCATCTTCTGGCAGCAGTCTCTCCGGCGCCGATCTTCCCGTTCTGGTGGCGTTATTCATCTCAATCAGCGCCGTGCTTTCGCTGGTTACCATCATCTCGATCTACCGCGAAGGCGGCATTCTGAAGCGGCTTCGCGCGACGCCGCTGCGGCCACCAACCATTCTCAGCGCTCACGTGATCGTCAAGCTCCTGTTCACGGCGGCGACACTGGCCCTGATGTTCCTTGCGGGCAAACGATACTTCCCGCCTGGTGCGCATGTTCCATGGTTCTCGTTTACGATCGCACTGCTGATCAGCACCTGGAGTATTCTATCGATCGGCTTTGTCATCGCCAGCATCGTTCCTACAGCGCGATTCGCACAGCCGATCGGCGCTATCGTTCTCTACCCGATGATCGCGTTCTCCGGACTCTTCGTTCACATTTCAGATCTGCCGCCGGTGCTCCGCTTTGTAGCGCAGGCTATGCCGTTGAGCTACGCTGTACACCTGCTCGAGGGCATATGGAACGGCGACGCGTGGCTGGCCCATATTGGTGACGTTATTGCACTGGCCGGATTCTTTCTTCTTTTTACGGCGATCTCAGCGAAGGTATTTCGCTGGGAGTAGCGCTGTTCAGCGGCGACTCTCGCGAAGCGATCATGATTTCTCGATTCACTTGCAGCTCTTGTTTCTTGCCGATGGGATTGTGAGGAACGTGATGCTCTGCGGATCCAGGCTAACGGGCCCAGCATTGACCGGCTGACCGCTGATCGGCGGGAGCGAGCCGTCGGGCGCCGCCTGCAGAGCTGTGCCATTGAGAGAGACGGTCGTGCTATCGAGTGCCTCGGCGGTAAGGGTGTAGCGTTGAGCGGCCGCGGGAAGCAAGATTGAGTGCTTCTCGCTTTTGTCCGTGTTGAGCACGAGCAGCGTTACGCCGTCTTTCGACGCTTTCGCACACTGGGCATAGACTCTGAGAGCCTGGTCAGAAGGCTGGCCCGGATCGAGCACTGTAGTGCCCATGGTCTTTTTCCAAAGCACCGCTGCCCAGAAGTTTGGTTTGGGCTGAAGCGTGTCGTTTGTGAGGAGGCTGTAATCGCTGGCTGCAAGCGTGTTGTGCATGACAACCTGGACGCCCTTCTGCGCGAGAGTGCCGAGCTGGTTGAGGAAGCGGAAAGTGTCGGCGAACTGGCCGGCAAACGGATCGCCGCCGCAGGCGGCCTCGGCTGTTTCGTTCAGCCACATTGATTTTCCTGGAACATAACGATCCCGGAGCGCTGCGTAAAAGGCCTCGACGGTGTCGGTTCGATCGAGCCAGTCGGCAGAGAGCGCCTGATCGATGGTGAGTTTGCCGCCGCAGCGTCGTGAAACGCCACCGTAAAAGTGATAAGAAAAGGCATCGAAGATCGGGCCAGTGGCCTTGAGCAAGTCTTCGGTAGGGAGCAACGTCATCTTCATTCCCGCCGGCCCGAGCGAGATTCCTTCCCCGACGCCACCGGGACCGAGGAATACAGTCTTTGGAGATTCTTTGCGCAGGAATGCCTCGAAGACTTTTGCGTCGCGAGCGAAGGCGGCTGCGTCGTAATCCTTGGGAGCACCCCCCGGATTTGGGAAAGTCGGCTCATTCATGAACTCGGTTGCTGCGATGTTTCCGCCGGCGCGCTTCGTGTAGTCGAAGACGGCTTTAGCCTGGTCGGGCGAATATAGGCCGCCCTCCTTCCTGGTGCCGTCGCTAATGGCTACAGAGGTGACAATTTGCGCATTGGCGGCGCGGGCAAAATCGATCACGCCTTTCCACTCCGCACGCGTAAGAACGGTTCTGAAGCCTGCGGGCGCTTCGGCAACTGCAGGGTTATCGTCGTCCTGGAAGTATGTGCTGTTTGCCCATGTCCCGCTGACCCTGACGTAAGAAGGGCCCAGCGCTTCAGCCAGTTTGCGCAGGCGAGGATTGGCGAGATCAATGGGAGGGCGATATTCGAACATGGTTGGGCTGATCCCGACCTGCTGATTGGGATCGCTCTGTGCTTTTTGCTTTTCGGCTTCGGTCGGAGGAGGAGAATTGTAGGGTTTCCAGAACCTGCCGCCGGTTACTTCAACCATTTCGATGTTGTAAGAGAGGTAACGGGCGTCCACAATGCCCAGCTTGGCCATTGTAGAGGGATCGAGTTTGACCGCGGGTTTCTCCTGCGCGGAAATTGCTGTCGCCAGCGCTGTTGCAGCGGAAAGCAGTAGAAGGCGTTTACATAGAATCCGACTTTTCTTCAACCCCATGTTGATGCTCCTCTTCGAGTCGTGCCCATCGGATGTCGAGGTAGATGCACAATCCGCATCCAAAATTGTTGGCGTGAGAATCCTACATCGTCGGGCTGCGCATGGGCTGCAAGCGGCTTTTGGATGTTTTGCGAAGAGACTCGCGCACCAGAGAGTGGAGGTCATCCGGAGGGTTTCATTGTCCACGATCGTGCACGATCTTCGAAATCGAACGAACAAGTGGGAACCTTGAGACTGGCGCCATCGTAATCTCAATGGGTTAGGATTCAATCCTCTGGCAGGGCAATTGCTTTCCCTTTCATTGAATGCGCCGCATTTTCAGCTCGTTTATTCGAACCAAAGGCTCCGTTTCACCGAATTTCCCCGGAGGCACACATAATGGGCATTCTCATTCAGGATTTGCGTTTCGCTTTTCGACAGATGGTCAAGAAGCCGGGCTTTACGGCGGTTGTGGTTCTGACCATGGCGCTGGGTATCGGAGCCAACGCTGCGATTTTCAGCGTGCTGGATGCGGTATTGCTGCGGCCACTGCCCTACAGCAAACCAGATCGCTTGATCAAGGTCTGGACGCGCTTTACCGGGATCGGCGCGCCCAATGATCAGAACTGGGTTTCGGCTCCGGAGTTTCGTGACTTCCAGCAGCTGAACAAAAGTTTCAGCGACCTTGCTGCAATCGGCTCAGGCTCGATCAATCTCGGCGTCAAGGGTAGTCCGCAGCGCGTGGTGGGGGCCTCGGTTTCACCGAACCTGTTCCCGATGCTGGGAACTCAGCCGATGCTTGGTCGAACTTTCCTGCCGGAAGAAGCTCAGCCGGGACGCGATCACGAAGTGGTGCTGAGCTACGGATTATGGCGACGTGTCTTTGGCGGAAATCGAAACGTGATTGGAAGCACGATCGACATCGATGGAGTGCCCATGTCGGTGGTGGGCGTGATGCCGGAGGGATTTGCCTATCCCGACGAAGCGGAAATCTGGGGACCGCTCGCTTTCTCGCCTGACGACCTCAGCGAAAACAGCCGCGGCAACCACGGATTCGAAGTGCTGGGCCGCATGAAGCCGGAACTCACAGAGGCGCAGGTGCAGTCGGATATGGACCGCGTGGGACGGACAATGATCGAACAGCACGGGGCTTATCCGTACAAGAAGTTCAACTTTGGAATCATTCTCCACCCGTTGCTGGAAGAGACAGTGGGTGACGTGAAGCCGTCGTTGATGGTGCTGATGGCGGCGGTGGGGCTGGTGCTGCTGATCGCGTGCGCGAACATTGCAAACCTGCTGCTGGTGCGGTCGACCGAGCGGCAACAGGAGATGGAGACCCGCATGGCGCTGGGCGCGAGTGGCTCAAGGCTAGTCAGACAATTGCTTACTGAGAGTGTTGTGCTGGCATTTGCCGGTGGCCTCGTGGGCGTAGCCATCACGCCTTGGATACTGCGAGGACTGGTTGCAATTGCGGCCAAGTCATTGCCGCGCGCGGTTCACACATCCATCGATGGCAGGGCGCTGCTTCTGACCGCGGCAATCTCTCTGACGACGGGAATTCTATTTGGCCTCGCACCTGCGCTGCATGGTGGGCGCAAACAACAATTCGAAGGACTGAAGGGCGGCAGAAGCACAGAGGGCAAGCGGCCGAAGCGGTTGCGGAGCGCGCTGGTGATTTGTGAGACGGCGTTTTCGCTTGCTGCTGATTGCCGCAGCCGGGCTGCTGCTGCGGAGCTTTGCCGAGATTCTGAAGGTCGATCCGGGATTTCGCCCCGACGGCGTTCTCACGATGCGCGTCGCTCTGCCGGAGACAATCTACAGCAAGCCCGAACAGGTTCGCGGCTTCTATGCGGAGTTGCTGGATCGCGTGCAGAGATTGCCTGGTGTCAAGGCGGCTGGCGCGGTTTCTGCTTTGCCACTGAGCGGCCAGGGAAGCTCTGGGACCACCACTATTGACAGCCAGTCCGTTCCGCTGGAGGAGACGACGCCTGAGGCTGATCAGCGTATAGCGACGCCCGACTACTTCAAGGCGATGGGAATTTCACTGGTCCGCGGACGCTTCTTCGATGCGCGCGATTCAGACACGGCGCCGCCGGTAGTGATGGTGGATGAAAGTCTGGCCCAGACGTATTGGCCCAATCAGGATCCCATCGGCAAACGGCTGCATTCGGGAGGTCGCGGGTCGAAGGCTCCGTGGGCTACGGTCGTCGGAGTTGTCAGGCACGTGCGCAATAGGACTCTGGAAACGCGCTCGCGCGTGGAGGTTTACTGGCCTGAGAATCAGCGTCCATTTGGCGCGATGGCACTGGCAATTCGCGTCGGAGGCAATCCGATGAGCCTGGTTCCTACAATTCAGCGAGAAGTTAGTGCGATCGATCCGGACCTGCCCGTTTACAAGGTGAGTTCCATGACCGAGGTGATGGGTGATTCCCTGGAGCGGCGTCGCCTGGCTTTGATTCTGCTCGCTGTTTTTGCAGGCCTCGCACTACTGCTGGCTTCGGTTGGAATTTACGGTGTCACCTCTTACGGCATTGCGCAGAGACATAGGGAGATTGGCTTGCGGATGGCATTGGGTGCCGACCGCGGGCGAGTGCTTCGCATGCTTCTTCGCAGCGGCCTGGCGACCATCGCAATTGGACTGGGTGTTGGCCTGGTGCTGGCGCTGACCTTGACTCGCTTGATGAGCGGCTTGCTGTTCTCGGTGAGGACGTGGGATCCGGTGGCGCTGGGTGGTGCTGCAGTGCTGCTGATGGCGGCAGCGCTGCTGGCGATCTTCGTTCCGGCTCGGCGAGCGACACACGTCAATCCGATGGTGGCGCTGCGATACGAGTGAGCTGCGGGCGGAAGATTCCTCCTAAACGCGCGTGCAGTCTTCTACGGGAATGGGGACCTGTTCGACGATCTCGAGGCCGAAGCCTTCCAATGCGGGAATGTGCATAGGCGTGTTGGAGAGCAGGCGGATGCGCTGGATGCCGAGGTCGGAGAGGATCTGACCGCCGAGGCCGATGGCGCGGAGGATGCGGCCTGTGCGGGCCTGCGAGCCCTCGCGGGTGCGAAGCTGCTGGTGCAGGATAAGGCTGTCGGCTGTGACGGTTGAAACTCCATCGGAAAGGGCTGTGCCGCCCAGGTTGAAGGGAGAAGCAACGGCCGCAGTTTTGTCGATGTCGAATCCACGTGAAGTGTTGTGGAGGTAGAGAATGGCTCCGCAGCCTTCTTCTGCAATCATGCGCATGGAATTGTCGAGAACTTCGCGGCAATGGCAGTCGGCAGCGAAGATGTCGCCGGCGGTGCAGCGCGTGTGCACGCGAACCAGCACGGCGTGGGAGCACGGGGGTCGGGTAGTACGCGCATCGCCGGGGATGTTGGCCGGACCTTCATGACAGGCGGGGCAACTGGGGCACAGATCGCCGCGCACAAGTGCGATATGGCTTTCGCCGCCGTTGACCTCACTTTCGTAGGCGATCATGCGGAACTCGCCATATTTCGTCTGAATGCGGGTTTCGCCGGCGCGAACGATGTAGCGTTCGTTGCGCAGACGGTAGCGGATGAGTTCGGCGACAGTGAGGATGCGCAGATTGTGCTCGGCGCAGAACGGGATCAGGTCGGGAATGCGGGCCATTTCACCGTCGTCGCGCATGATTTCGCAGATGACGCCGGCGGGCTGCAAGCCGGCGAGACGCGCCAAATCGACCGAGGCCTCTGTCTGACCGGCGCGGACCAGTACGCCGCCCTGGCGGGCACGCAACGGGAAGATGTGGCCGGGGCGCACGAGATCGGCGGCGGTAGATTTGGGGTCAATGGCGGTGCGGATGGTGTGAGCGCGGTCGGCTGCGGAGATGCCGGTGGTGACGCCTTCACGAGCTTCAATGGTCTCAGTGAAGGCGGTTCCGAAACGCGAGGAGTTCTGCTGCGTCATGGGGAACAGACGCAAATGGTCGGCACGCTCATCAGTGAGCGTGAGGCAAATGAGGCCTCGGCCATAGCGGGCCATGAAGTTGATGGCTTCAGGCGTAACATGCTCCGCAGCGAGGGTCAGATCGCCCTCGTTTTCACGGTCTTCATCGTCCACCACGACCACCATGCGGCCGGCGCGAATCTCCGCGATGGCGCCCGGGACGTCTGTGAACGGTAGCTCGAAAGTACGTCTGCTGTCTGGCATCGGAAGCAGCTTTCATTCTCGCCGATCAGGAGCCTCAGGGCAAAGGAGGTTACTTCGGGCAGCAAAAACGCCACCCAAGGGCGGCGCTTTTGTTGACAGCCGATGAAGCGGACTTCTACAAAGTAGACTCGATCTCAAAGCCCCAGGCTTCAAGCAGTGCCTCAGGAATGTACTTGGAATTTTTGTTCCGACGGGCCCACTCTCTTAGACGTGTGGACCGGATGTACTGATCCGGGGTGAGCTTGAACTCCTTGACGATCTGTTCGAAGGAGGTCACGGTGGGTACAACGGGGCCGATGGGCTCCGGCTTGCCCCAATTCGGATTTCCTCTACGTTTTGCCATTTGGTTTTGTTTTCCTTAGAAAGGAGTGGAGTTTGGTTCCAAGCGCCCTAGGCGACAGGCTGGGGATCCTCGCGGCCCATGGGCGGATTATGTAAGTCCTATTTTAAGGATTTTTTATTCAAAAATCAATAGCGAACGCCCGCCATTTGTGCATTTTCGGGTCAAAACATCGCGATATTTGGTCACCATCCAGGTAACACTAGCATAATGACTTACCTGCTATCGGGGAGGCTCATACTGGCCGGCTTATCTTGTCCACTTGGCTTAACGTGTGAGAGGCGAACCTCACAATTGCACCATCGCAGGATGAAGGTAATCTGGCGGGATGCTGGGATGGCGCCCTATGTTGCAGATTTAGGGCAGTTTGTGCGCCGAAGTGAGCGAGAGAAACGCCCGGCGCACGATGGCGGCGGGCGTTGTTTTCTGGAAGGCTGGGCAGATTAGCCGCAGTGGACGGCGAAAGTGACTACCACCATTCCATCAGGCGGCTGGAGCTGACCTTGGTGCTGCTCTTCGGCTTGGGTGTGCGGATCAGGAGAACCGGGCACGGAGCGAGCTTGACGACCTTTTCGGCGATGGAGCCGAAGACGGTGGGATACCAGCCGGAAATGCCATGGGTGGAGATGACGACCTGGTCGACCTTGTCTGTTTCTATGGTTTCGAGGATGGTTCCGGCGACGTCATAGCCGACCTGGACACTCGTCTTAACCGTGATTCCCTTCCCTTCGAGGGACGCCTTCGACTTGGCAAGGTGGCCTTCAGCCTGTTTTTTGGCTGCGTCGACTATGGACTCCTCGGAAACACCTTCGGGCAGGGCAACCACGGGAGATTCCGGAACGACGTTTAAAAGAACGAGTTCGGCATGAAATTTGTCGGCGAGTTCAGTCGCCACTTCAAGCGCAGTATGCGATGAGGAACTGAAGTCGATGGGAACCAGGATTCTGGTTGGCACTGCGCTGACTGTATCTTCTGGCATTCAAAATCTCCTTGATGAGACACGAATCGCGAGCCTCATTTTTCGTCCCAATGATAACAAGGGCGGCTCTGGTTCTCTTCGTGACATTCAGCACACCACTGCCGGGGGCAAGCAGTGATCCGAAGATGGGATTTGAATCCGTATTTTCATCGCGGGATGTTACCGTAATTGGCTATGAGCTCACCTACAGCGGCTGTACTGGGCGAGATCGGGCTGCCTATGCCGATTCGCGAACTGACCGCAAGAACATGGGATGTGATCGTGGTCGGAGCCGGGCACAACGGCCTCGCTTGTGCTGCGTATCTGGCGAAAGCGGGCAAGAGCGTGCTGGTGATCGAGAGCCGCATGCGCGTGGGTGGTGCATGCACCATCGAGGAGCCGTTTCCTGGCGTGAGGATGTCGCCGTGCGCGTATCTGGCAGGACTGCTGCACCCGCTGGTAGTCGAGGAGCTGGAATTGCCCCGGCGAGGCTTTGAGTGGACTCCGGCGGTGAACGGGCTGTTTGTTCCCTTCCTCGACGGGTCAAGCGTGCAGTTGTGGGACGATGACGCGCGCTGCGAGGTGGAGGTACAGAAGCTCGCGCCGGATGATGTGAACGGCTTCAATGCAATGTGCGACGTGATTCGTCGGCTGCGCGATGCGCTTAGGCCGCCTGGCGAAGACGACCTGTGGATTGGCGAGGCACCGACAAAGGAACAGATTGAACTGCTGCTCGGCGACGATGTCGAGGCGCGGGCGGTGCTGTTCGAGTGGTCGATGGCAGAGATGGTGGAGCATTATCTTCGCGATGAGAGGCTCCAGGCGGCTTATCTCGGCCAGGGCGTGATTGGGACGAATGCGAGCCCGTTTGATCCCGGGACTGCGTCGATCCGGTTCCATCACTCGTCGGGACGATTGGGCGGGATGCCGGGAATGTGGGGTTACGTCAAGGGTGGCATGGGGATGGTGTCGTTCTACTTTTGCGACGCTGCGCGTGAGGCGGGTGCAACCGTGGTGTCGGGTGTGCCGGTGGCACAGATTTTGCCGGGCGAAGGAGTGGTGCTCGAGGGCGGTGAGCGGATTGCCGCTCGGGTGGTGGTATCGAATGCTGACCCACGGCGGACGTCGACGATGCTGGGTGCGGCGGCGGATTCAGCGTGGCGGAAGCGTGTGGAGGATGTGCCTATCGAGGGATGCACCGTTAAGTTGAATGTCCATCTCAAGGAACTGCCGAACTTCACAGCGCGGCCCGGGACCAACCAGGCGCACCACTACGGGCAGATCAATGCCCCCTTGAGCAAGGACGAGTGGAAGGCGGGATTTGCGGCGGCCAGGCGTGGGGAGTTGCCGGAACATTTGTGGTGCGAGCTGTATTTCCAGAGCGTGCACGATGCGTCGGTTGTGCCGCATGGCACGCACACCATGAGCGTATTTGCGCAGTATGTTCCCTACAAATTTGCGCAAGGTACCTGGGATGAGCGGCGCGAGGAGGTGCGGACGCTGGCGATGAAGTCGCTGGCGCGGTTTTGCAGCAACATCGGCGATGGTGGTCTCGATTCGGCCGTGATCGATGCGCAGGTGCTGGGGCCGCCGGATATCGAGCAGAAGGTGGGGCTGACGGGCGGACATATTTTTCAAGGCGAGTGCCTGCCGCAGTACATGTGGGCGAATCGGCTAAGCGCACGAACGCCGATGGCGGGAATGTACTTGTGCGGAGCGTGCACGCATCCAGGCGGAAGCGTGATCGGGATCAATGGACGAAATGCGGCGATGGCGGTGCTGAAGGATTTGGACGGGAAATAGGCCGCGGCGTGGTGCCGCTCAAATCGTCATTGAGTCTCAGTTTCTGTCTTCTCCTTGCGTTGATCATCGATGACAAAGCCGTCCGGCAGTTGAAAATACTTCGGATCGACCTCTGTCACCGAAACATCCGTGAGAGTGAACGTCTGTCTGCCGAAGCGCGGATCGCTCACAATTGAAAGCAGGTTGATTCCCAGCTTCGGAGAGTGCCAATATTCGCGCACAAAAGTCATCGGCTGATCGTTCCCCATCACTCCAGGGTTCACCACGGTCGTATCGCGCGTCCCAACCGTCTCGATGCCTTCGATGTCCTTGATGCCGAGGTTCTCGTGGGTTCGATATCCGGTATTCCTCGGCAACGGGCCCGTTCGCACTGCAACCTCTGCGTGTGGAGAAGGAGTATAGTCCATCAATTCGCATTTACCGTGTTTGCGGCCGAACAGGAAGCAGTCGTACCCAGTGTGTTTATTGACGTCGTAAATCTGAATCACGTTCAGCTCGGATTTCACATCGCTGTTCTTCGGCACAAGAAACCAGCGTTCTTCGTAGATCCGCCCATCGCGGTCGCGGGCCACTTTGCGTTGATTCACGGCAGTCTCGTGCCCTCCGCCCGCCAGCGGACGGGCCCACTCGGTATGCACCGTGGCAGTGAATGGCGCGTCATGGATTGGCGGAATATAGATGCTTTGAAGCACCTGGGACACGCCGCCGTCGAGTTGCGTCTCCGGAGACCATTCCTGCTGAGCCGCAACGGCAGAGCCAAGAGCAAAGAATACGAGCAGCAAGCTTCTCATAGCTCCTCCAAACCTACGTGGTGGCATTTTCCCACGCCGATTCTAACGCAGAGCATTGAAAATCTTCTTCCTAATTTCTTGAGCCGCCCCCTTCTCGAGCAGCTGCCCCCTCGTACCGACGGCTCTCAGGAAGGATGGCAGAATGTGCCGATTTCGTGAACCTCAGATTGGCACAACTCTTTGAGCTCATCTGCGTGCTGAGTTCTCCATGGACAGGGAGAAATTAGTGTCTTTGGCTCCCGCGGCTCTGCTATGCTGCGTCGCACATGGCTTCAAATCCAGCACTGAAACGAGGCATTCGGTTTCGCGACCTGGTGCCGTTTTATGTCGTCGTTGTACTCAGCATTCGCTGGACGGCAACGGCTGCGGCAGCGGGTCCAAGCATTTTTGTCGTCTGGTTCGCAGCCCTCACATGCTTTTTTATTCCGCTGGCGGCAAGCGTGATGGAGCTTTCGTCGCGACATCCTGAAGAGGGCGGCATCTACATCTGGACCCGCGAGGCATTTGGGGACTTCTGCGGATTTATCTGCGCGTGGACCTACTGGATGAGCAATCTTCCCTATTTCCCGGCCGTGCTTTACTTTGGTGCGGCATCTGTCTTGTTCGCGTTTGGGGAGCAGGCGCGGGCGATGAATGCAAATCCGCTTTACTACATGGCGTTTGCGGCGATTGCGCTCGCCTTGATTACGCTGCTCAACATTGTGGGAGCGAATGTGGGCAAGTGGCTGAACAATATTGGCGCGCTAGGCAGCGTGGTCCCTCTGTCGGTGTTGATGCTGATGGGCACGGTGTCGTACATGCGATTTGGCTCGGCTACACACATTACGAAAGCAGGTCTGGTGCCGCACTGGTCACTGAGCAATGCGGTGTTCTGGTCGGGAGTGTTTTTTGCTTTCAGTTCGATTGAGGCTGTCTCCGCGATGGGCGACGAGATACAGAATCCGCGCAAGGCGATTCCCTGGGCGCTACTGGTGGCGGGATGCATTCTTACGATCGGCTATATCGGCGGGACAGCCGCGCTGATGGTTGCGTTGCCGGCGGAAGCGGTGGGTGGACCGGATGGCTTTATGAATGGCGTACGGATGCTGTGCGAGCGACTTGGCGTGGGATGGTTGCTTGCGCCGATGGCGCTGCTGGTGGGCTTGAATGCAGTGGGAAGTGCGGCAGGAAATCTTTCGTCGACGGCGCGGCTGCCATTTGTGGCCGGTGTGGATCGCTATCTACCTTCGGCGTTCGGACTCGTTCACCCGCGCTTTCGTACGCCCTGGGTGGCAATTGCCGCGTATGGAGGAGCGGGGGTTGTTGTGGCGATGCTTGGGCAGGCCGGCACCACGGTGCGCGGAGCTTACGATGTGCTGGTGAGCATGGGTGTGATTGCGCTGTTTCTGCCGTACCTTTTTTTGTTTTCGGCGATGATCAAGCTGCAGAGCAGAGCCGTTTGGCCGGAGGTGCGACGGGTTCCGGGAGGTAAACCTGTTGCCGTTGCGCTGGCGGCCGTCGGGCTGGCAAGTACGGCAATCACGATTGTGTTGTGCGTGATCCCGGGCAGCGCGGAAACAAACAAGCCCTTGGCCGTAGCCAAGGTGCTCGGAGCAACCTTGGTACTAGTGGGTGCGGGGGTTGCGGTGTTTGTGGTGGAGAGGATGAGGGCGACGGAAAGAAGCGGTGGCGGTTTGACTAGACTTTCACCTCACGGCCGGCTATGAAGACGCGGGGACGCATGGGGGCGGCGACGAAGTAGGCGAGTTCGCGGTAGTCGGCGAATTCGTGGATGACGAAGTCCGCTTGCTTCCCTTGCTTCGAGCGAGCCGATCTCGGTGCCGAGGCCGAGCGAGTGGGCCGCGTTGATGGTTGCGGCTGTAAGCGCTTCGGCGGGCGACAGGCCCATCTGCAAACAAGCCAGCGACAGCATGAAAGGCATGGATGGGACTGGCGAGGAGCCGGGGTTGAAGTCTGTGGCGAGGACGATGGCGAGGCCGGCTTCGATCATTTTGCGCGCCGGCGGGTATTGCGTACGGCTTAGGGCGAAGACGGAGCCGGGGAGAAGCACCGGTTGCACGCCTGCGGCGCGAAGATGCTGGAGGGTTTCATCTGTCACGGTTTCTAGATGGTCGGCAGTCGCGGCGCCGAGATCGGCAGCAAGGTCGGCGCCGGTGCCTGACCGGAACTGCTCGGCGTGGATGCGGAGTCCGAGGCCGTGCTTCTTTGCGCTTGTGAGGACGACAGCGACATTCGTCCGACGGTGAAGGCGTGGTCGTCGCAGAAGGCGTCGCAGTATTGTGCGAGACAGAGTTTCGCGACTTCGGGAATCAGTTCTTCTGCTACGAAGCGGACGTATTCGGCGCGGCGGTCTTTATATTCGGGCGGGACGGTGTGGGCGGCTAGCAGTGTGGGGATGATGCGTGCAGGGCCTTCTTCGTTGAGGCGCGCGATCACGCGAAGCATCTTGAGTTCGGTGTCGTGGTCGAGGCCGTAGCCGGATTTGGCTTCGAGCGTCGTGGTGCCGGAGCGAAGCATCCAGTCGCGATGGCGGCGCGCGGCTGTGAGGAGTTCGTCTTCGGTGGCGGCACGGGTGAGGGCGACGGTGCGCAGGATGCCTCCGCCTGCCGCGGCGATTTGCTGGTAGGTTGCGCCAGCGATGCGCTGTTCAAATTCAGCGGCGCGGTTGCCGGCGAAGACGAGGTGGGTGTGGGCGTCAACGAAGCCGGGGGTCACGGCACTGCGTGCGGCGTCGATCTCGGTTGAGTGTGGTGGAATCTGAGATTTGAGTTCGGAGTATTTGCCGGTTGCGATGATGCGGCCGGCTTCGATGAGCATCCCCGCGTCGTTGATGATGGCGAGGTCGTTGAGTTCAGCGCCCGAACGCGGCCGTGCGGGGCCGGAGAGCGTGACGAGTTGGCCGATGTTGACGATGGCGATCATAGCGGAATCAATGTCTTCGCGAATTGGCAAGTCAGCGGCGCTCCGCGCCTGTCAGCGAGTTAGCAAGTTAGCGGTTCGCGCTTCGTTGAGTAAGGTGATTGCCCACTCATTCCGCAAAGACACGGAATGGACGGAGCACCGGTCATTGTGCTGATGGATGTGTTGATCCCAGGTCTCAAAAGCGAGACCTGGGGCACCCAGTTTTACGGTCGCTTCGATTGTGCCCGTCACTTCTGTGCCATTGGGATGTGGATGCCTTTTTCTCTGGCGGTTTGCTGGGCCACTTCGTAGCCGGCGTCGGCGTGGCGGGCTACGCCTATTCCTGGGTCGTTATTGAGGACGCGCGCGATTTTGCGGGAAGCCATCTCGGTTCCGTCGGCTACGGTGACCTGGCCGGCGTGGAGTGAGTAGCCCATGCCTACTCCGCCGCCGTGGTGGAAGCTGACCCAGGTGGCGCCGGAAGCAGTGTTGAGCAGGGCATTGAGTATGGGCCAGTCCGCTACGGCGTCGCTGCCATCGAGCATCTTTTCGGTTTCGCGATAGGGGCTGGCAACGGAGCCGGTGTCGAGGTGGTCGCGGCCAATGGCGATGGGAGCGGAGATTTTTCCCTTCTTCACGAGGTCGTTCATCGCCTCTCCCATCTTGGCGCGGTCGCCGTAGCCTAACCAGCAGATTCGGGCGGGAAGGCCTTGGAATGCAAAACGGCCGCGGACAAGTTTCATCCAGCGAGTGAGGATTTCGTTGTCGGGGAAAAGCTCGAGAGCGAGTTCGTCTGTCACGTGAATGTCTTTGGGATCGCCGGAGAGGGCAACCCAGCGGAATGGACCCTGGCCAGTGCAGAAGAGCGGGCGAATGTATTCGGGAACGAAGCCGGGTATAAGGAAGGCGTCGGTGCAGCCGGCATCGAAGGCGAAGCGGCGTATGTTGTTGCCGTAGTCGAACGTGACGGCGCCGGCGCGTTGCAGGGCAAGCATGGCGTTGACGTGGACGACCATGGATTCGGTGGAGCGGCGGACGTATTCTTCAGGATTCTTCTTTCGGAGCTCAGAAGCTTCGCCGAGTGAGAGGCCTTGTGGTACGTAGCCATTTAGAGGATCGTGCGCGCTGGTTTGGTCTGTGACGACATCGACCTGGACGCCGCGGCGGACGATTTCAGGGAGGATGTCGGCGCAATTGCCGACGAGGCCAACGGAGAGGGCGCGGCCTTCGCGACGAGCAGACTCGCAAAGCTGGAGTGCTTCGTCGAGGTCTTCGGCGATGGTGTCGCAGTAGCGGTTTTCAATGCGGCGTTCGATGCGATGGCGGTCGACTTCGATAACGAGCACCACGCCATCATTCAAGGTGACGGAGAGCGGCTGAGCGCCACCCATGCCACCCATGCCGCCAGTGACTACGAGTTTATGTTTGAGGGACCCGTCGAAGTGGCGCTCGGCCAGCGCCGCGAAAGTCTGGAATGTGCCCTGTAAAATTCCTTGCGTGCCGATGTAAATCCACGAGCCCGCAGTCATCTGGCCGTACATCATGAGGCCTTTGCGATCGAGTTCGTGGAAGTGATCCCACGTGGCCCATTTGCCGACGAGGTTGGAGTTGGCGATGATGACGCGCGGGGCCATTTCGTGGGTTGGGAAGACGGCAACCGGTTTGCCGGATTGAACGAGGAGCGTGTCTTCAGGGCCGAGCCGCTCGAGTTCATTAACGATTGCGTGGAAGCATTCCCAATTGCGCGCGGCGCGGCCAATGCCACCGTAGACGACGAGGTCTTGCGGGCGCTCGGCCACTTCGGGATCGAGGTTGTTCATGAGGCAGCGGAGGGCGGCTTCCTGCTGCCAGCCTTTGCAGCGGAGTGTGTTGCCGCGGGGGGAGCGGATGATGGGGGACGCGCTGGTTGTAGTCATGAAGGCTCCTGCCAGATTGCCACCTTGAGGATACTACCCGCGGAGATGGTGCCGGTGTGCGAGAGCATTGTGAGTCGACCGAAACTGGTGAGAGCCCCGGGGAGAAGCGCGCTCGGATTTGAGGATTCATTCCGGGGGCCTGAAGGCCCCTGCTCTCTCCGCTCAGATCCTGTCAATTCAGGACGAGGAGGATTCGCCGGCGAGTTGGCGCATGTAATCGGCGTTATCAAAGTGGCCTAGTGATTCGGCGACGAGGCCGTCGAGGCCAAACCGCCAAGTTTCGAAGCCGCTGATGCGAACGCGATTTCCGGTGCCACCAGGGCCGTTGTTTGTGCCGATCAGGGTCCAGTGATACTCTGCCCAATCGCCGCGTTCAATTACACGCTCCATGAGGATTCGGAGATCGGGGAATGCGGTCATGAAGGACTGGGCGGCTTCTGTGATCGCGGCTCGACCGACAGAGGGAGTTCCATTGTTGATGGTGAGCGAGCCGTCGGGGGAGAAGAATGCGGCAACGCTAGCGGCGTTCCGGCTGCACCAGGCGGCGGTGTAGCGGGCGGTGAAGTCTTGCAGGTCGTGCATGGTGCTCCCAATGAAAGACAAGTTGAGGATACATCGGGATGCACCGGGCGAAATCGGTTTGCTGTAAATCGTAACTCTGGCAGCGACGATCGAAGAAAGCAGGTTCTTCCTTCCGCTCAGAATGAGACGATACAAAGGGCGCGGTATATCCGGGGCGCCCTGAAGGCCCATGCTCCCTCCCTGCTGATTTATCCTTCTCTTCGTGCCGATCACATTAGTGGAGTGTGTACCAAATTTCTCTGAGGGGCGCGACAAGGCGAAGGTCGATGCCATTGTCGAGGCCATGAAGCTGCCTGGAGTGTACCTCCTCGATCGCGAGATGGATGCGGATCACAACCGGTGTGTGATTACGCTGGTGGGTGAGCGGGAGGCGATCCAGGAGGCGGCGATTCGCGGGGTGGGCAAGGCCGCGGAACTGATCGACCTAACGCAGCACCAAGGGGCGCATCCGCGGATGGGCGCGGCGGACGTTGTGCCGTTTATCCCCATCCACGGCGTGACGCTGGAAGACTGCGTGGCAATGGCGAAGCATGTGAGCGCGGAGATCGCGAAGCGGTTTGCAATTCCGGTGTACCTGTATGAAGCGGCGGCGACGACGCCGGAGCGGCAGAATCTCGAGAATATAAGGCGTGGACAGTTTGAGGGAATTCGTGCCGAGATTGAAACGAATCCTGCGCGCAAGCCGGACTTTGGCGAGGCGAAGGTGCATCCTACGGCAGGCGCGACAGTGGTAGGTGCGCGCAAGGCTCTGATTGCCTATAACGTATTTTTGAATACGGCTGACGTTGATGTTGCAAAGAAGATTGCAAAGGCGGTGCGGTCTTCTTCTGGCGGGTTCCGCTTTGTAAAGGGCGCCGGGTTCATGGTGCGCGGGATGGCGCAGGTTTCGATGAACCTGACGGACTTTGAGCAGACGCCGATTGCGCGGGTGTTCGAGACGGTGAAACGCGAGGCGGTGCGGTATGGCGTGATGCCGGTTTCGAGCGAGATTGTGGGTCTGATTCCGAAGGCCGCGTTGGAACAAGCGGCGGAGTGGTTTCTGCAGGTCGAGAATTTTGACTCGTCGCTGATTTTGGAAAATCGGCTGACTGCGGTGATGGGTGGCAAGCTGGCGGTTGGTGGATTGCGTGCCGGCGTCGAGCCGTTTATCGAGCAGCTCGCGGCTCCGACGGCTACTCCCGGCGGCGGCAGCGCGGCGGCGGCGAGTGGCGCGATGGCTGCGGGGCTCGCTCACATGGTGGCTTCCATGTCGCGGGGGAAGAAGGCTTATCTGCAGTACGAGGCGCAGTTGAGCGAGGCGATCGGACGGCTGGCAGCGTTGCGCGAAGAGTTGAAAGCGGCGATCGATGCCGATGCCGAATCGTACAACGTGGTGATGAAGGCGTATCGCGCTGCACGGGAGACGGATGATGGCGGCGTAGGTGTGAATGCGGCGCTGCGGCAGGCGACGAGTGTGCCGCTGGGTGTCGCAGAGGGTTCTGCCGAGGTATCGCGAATTGCAGAGGCGCTGAGGCCGATTACGAATCCGAATATGGCGTCGGATTTGACTACGGGCATAGCGCTATCCGGTGCAGCGGTGACGGGCGCGTTATCGAATGTGGAGATCAACCTGGGTTCGATGAAAGCGGGTTTTTCTGAAGATGATGCGTTTGTGAGTGAGACGCGAACGCGAGTGGCGAAGCTAAAGGCGTGAATCGGTTCCGGTTTAGCCAGTCAGCCGCGCTTCGCGCGATAGCGGGTTAGCAAGTTAGAGGTTGGCTTGTCTAGGTTTCGTGCTTTCCCACTCATGCACACCCGGCCAGGTTGTAACTTTCCAGATTTTTCATTTGCAAGTTCGACAAAGTATTCTTTCTAACGACAAACAAACTGGCTCCCATGAGGTGCTGAGTGATCAGAGCGAGACGCTCACTATTTGCTGTTTTTGCATTTCTGCTTTTAGCCGCAACATCACAACTGACCATCCACCTTAATGCGCAGCAGAAGGCCGCATTTGTGCGGCTTGATCGCGTCACGGCTTCACGCGCGCTACCGAATGGAATTGAGATTCGGTCGGGTACCGCAGTCATGCAGATCACCGCGCTGCGTGATGACGTATTGCGGGTGCGCGTGGGTCCTGTGGGGCAACTGCCGGAGGATGCTTCATGGGCGGTGCTTTCCTCTTCGCGGACAGCGAGCGTCAGCGTCACGCCCGAGTCGAATGGTGCTGCGGTTGGATTCAAGACGCCGAAGCTGCATGTTGCGGTGCACAAGGATCCGTTTGGGCTGAGTGTGACGGACAATGCAAAGCACGTGATTGCACAGGATTTGCCGGGCCGGCCCATCGAGTATCACGGCACATCGTTTCGTGTGTACATGAAGTCGCCGGCGGAGGAGCACTACTTCGGCCTGGGCGATAAGCCGGGGCCGCTGGATCGGCGCAACGAGGCGTTTACTGATTGGAATACCGACGCATTCGGCTGGCAGCAGTCCACGGATCCGATATACAAATCGATTCCGTGGTTCATCACATTCAACAAAGGCGTCTGCGCTGGGATTTATTTCGACAACACCTGGCGCGCGAGCTTTGACTTCAATAAGGAATATCGTGACGGATATTCTTTTGGGTCAGAGGCGGGGCCGCTGGATTTCTACATCCTTTACGGTCCAGAGCCGAAGGGTGTTGTTAAGACGTGGGCCTGGCTGGTGGGGACAACACCGATACCGCCGATGTGGTCTCTCGGCTATCAGCAATCTCGCTATAGCTACTTTCCCGAGTCCGAGGTGAAGCGCATCGGCGACAAGCTGCGCAGCGAAAGGATTCCAGCCGACGTGATCTGGCTGGATATCGATTATCAATACAAGAACTGGCCGTTCACGGTGGACCCCGAGCGATTCCCTACCTTCGAGCAGATGGTCAAGGATCTGCGCGCCGAACATTTGCGCACGGTCGTGATCACGGACCTGCATATTGCCGATCAGCCTTTGGCAAAGTACAAGCCGTTTGAACAGGGGATCGCGGGGGATCACTTTTTGAAAAACCCCGACGGCACGGTTTACGAAGGCGTCGTCTGGCCGGGAAAGGCCGTGTTTCCAGATTTCACGAGGAAGGCTTCGCGCGAGTGGTGGGGCACGCTCTATGCAGATTTTGTGAAGCAGGGGGTGTCGGGGTTCTGGAACGACATGAACGAGCCGTCGATTTTCCTGGTGTCGTCGAAGACGATGCCGGATGACACGCAGCATCGTATCGACGAGCCGGGATTTGCGACGCGGATTGCAAATCATCTCGAAGTGCACAACATCTACGGCATGCAGAATTCTCGGGGCACTTTTGAGGGCCTGCTGAAGCTGGAGCCGAATCTGCGCCCATTTGTGATGACGCGTGCCAGCTTTGCGGGTGGGCAACGGTATGCGGTCACTTGGACCGGGGACAACTCGGCCACGTGGGACCATTTGCGGCAGACGACCCCGCAATTGCTGAACCTCGGGCTGAGCGGGTTCGCGATGGCGGGGGCGGACGTGGGCGGGTTTGCAGGCTCTCCGCAACCCGAGCTGCTGACGCGCTGGCTTGAGGTGGCGGCGTTCCATCCCATCGACCGCGATCACACTGCGGTGGGTACGCTGCCGCAGGAACCGTGGGAAAACGGGACGACGGAAGACGTGAGCTTGCGGCGACGCTACATCGAAGAGCGCTATCGGCTGATGCCGTATCTCTACACAATGACAGAGGAGATGAGTCGGACCGGAATGCCGATTATGCGGCCACTGTTTCTGGAGTTTCCGCACGGCCAGGCCGACGGAGAGCCGCTGGATCTGAGCACCGGCAATGCCTTTATGGTTGGGCCGAACTTGTTGGTTGCGCAAAGCCCCTATCCCGATCAGTTGGATGACTACCAGGTGGCTCTTCCGCCATCGAGCTGGTACGACTACTGGACAGGTTCAAGAATTGATCCAAGTTCTGGCCGCAAAGGCATTGATAACGCAGCAATTGCGCAGCCTGAAGTTCACATCCACCGAACCCTGGAGACATTGCCTGTTTTCGTGCGGGCTGGATCAATTGTTCCAGAACAACCGCTGGTTCAGAGCACGGAAGAGAAGCCCGTTGGGCCGTTGACTCTGCGGGTCTATCCGCCGACGACCATTGGCGCCGATTGCAATGGATCGCTGTACCTGGACGATGGATTGAGTTACGACTTCAAGAAAGGCGACTACCTTCGGGTGCAGTTTGCATGCCGGGTGAGCCCTCAAGGGCTGATTGTGACGGCGGCTCCACGCACGGGCACTTTCCAGCCATGGTGGAAGCTGCTTTCGATTGAGGTATACGGGGCGACGAAGCCGTATGCCGGGGCGACGGTCACGTCACTAGACCACCCTGGCGCGTCGCCGATCTCAACGAACTTCGATGCAGAGCATCATCGTGTGACGGCGCTGGTGAATGACGATGCGAAGGGACTGCAGTTGCAGCTGACATACTGATTCGGTGTTCAGACTGTCGAAGCCGACCGACCGAGAGATCGAGCGAGAAATCGTCGCGATTTCCCTTCCCGGATTAATGAGAGGGGAGTATCTGAACGGATCTGGCGGAATTCGTCAGATTGGCCTGCCGACTGGGTTCGTGCTGGACCGGCTACGGACCCGGATCGGTGAAGGTAAAGGGACATTCGAGCGATCAATGCAGGAACTCAGAAACTGGACGCAATTCAACCTTGGCTGGGTGCGGGTGGCCAATTCGTCGGCGAGGATCGAAATTGGCCAGATCGTCGCGGTGGAGGTTCAGAGCCTTGGCCTTTGGTCATTGAATCTGAGTCAGATCGTCGAAGTGATGCAAACAGATAGCCGGTTCGGATTCATCTACAAAACGACCTCGGGGCATGTCGAAGAGGGTGAAGAGCGGTTCGAAGTGTTACTCGACGAGAAGTCGCATGCTGTCTGGTATGAAACCGAAGCTGTTTCGCGGCCACGGAATCTGATGGCGCTTCTTGGGTATCCGATAACTCGAGGATTCCAGCACCGTTTCGCCCGCGATTCGCACAAGCGGATGAGGTGGGCGGTCTCTTGCCGCTGAAATATGGGAGTTTCTCGGGTGGATTCTTTTTGAACAAAGCGGTTATAGCCGGACATTCGCCCGCTGTTACCCTAGAAGTATGAAATTCGGCGTACTGGTTTTTCCGGGGTCCAACTGCGACCACGACACCTACAACGTGATTGCGGAGATAGCGAAGCAGCCCGTCACGTTCCTGTGGCATGACTCCGAGGATCTGCAAGGTGTGGATGCGGTTCTTGTTCCGGGCGGCTTTGCGTATGGGGACTACCTGCGTACGGGGGCGATTGCGCGCTTTTCGCCCGTAATGCAGGCGGTGCAGAAGTTCGCCGCCGGGGGCGGTTTGGTGCTGGGCATTTGCAACGGATTCCAGATACTGGCTGAGGCCGGCTTGCTGCCTGGAGCGCTGATGCGTAATGCAGGCCTGAAGTACATCTGCAAGCAGGTGCATTTGCGCGTGGAAACGACAAACAGCCCTTTCACCAATCAGCTGACTAAGGGAGAGGTGCTGCAAATCCCTATCGGGCACATGGAGGGCAACTACTTTTGCACTCCTGAAGATTTGGCACGGCTGGAAGCAGAGGATCGGATCGCCTTTCGCTACGCCACCAGAGCCGGCGAGATTACCAAAGATGCGAATCCGAATGGTTCTCTGAGCAATATTGCTGGAATCATGAACGAGGGGCGGAATGTACTAGGAATGATGCCGCATCCGGACCGCTCCAGCGAAAAGCTGCTGGGGTCGTCTGACGGCTGGAAGATTTTCGCATCCATGATTGAGGCATTGGCAACGCGCTAAGTTGTGCTTTCGGATTGAAAGACCAGGACGCAATGATCGACATCCACACTCACTTGATTTACGGCGTAGATGACGGGTCGCCGGATCTTGAAACTTCTGTCGAACTGGCACACACCGCGATCAGCGAAGGCGTGACGCATATTGTGTGCACTCCCCACGCAAGTGAGAACTTTCCCTTCCAGTCAGAGGTGAATGCGACTCGCTTGGAGGAACTTCGGGAACGAGTCGGCGGCAAGATCAAGTTGAGTCTCGGTTGCGACTTCCACATGAATGCGGAAAACATCGCCGATGCCATTCAGCATCCATTCCGCTATTCGATCGATGGCAAGGGTTATCTTCTGGTGGAATTTCCCGACATGCTGATACCGCAGCCACTGACGACGGCATTGAGCCGCCTACGCAACGCGGGCTATACGTTGATTATTACGCATCCGGAACGGAATCCCGTTTTGCAGGCGGACCCCGAGTTGCTGGCAGAGTGGATGCGCGAAGGTTGCTTGGTACAGGTGACTTCGGCGTCTCTGTATGGGCGGTTCGGAAGGAAGGCGAAGGCGTTCGCGGATGCCCTGCTGGAGCGCAACTGGATTCACTTTCTGGCGAGCGACGCACATCATCCAGAGTGGCGTCCGCTGCATTTGAAGAAGGGGTATGACTACGTGGTTGCGAAGGCGGGCGTTGAGACTGCTCACCGACTGTACGTCAGCAATCCGCAGGCCGCAGTAGATGGCGCGAAGTGGCCTGTCCAGCCAGAGCCGGTTGGGCTTTGGGAGGGTGCGCCGCTCGAATTTGAATTCAAAGCCGGCGGCAAGGAGCGACGCGCAAACGGGTCGGAGCAAACTGAGAGCAAGGGTTTTTGGAGCCGGTTGTTTTCGGGTTGATGGCGGTCGGCGATTCCGCACCGTGAGGTTCAGGGCCTGCAAGAGACAATTCCTTATAAACCCAACCCGCCATCGACAGCCATAATTTGCCCGGTGATGAAATTGCCGCTGGTTGCGAAGAAGGCGACAGCCTGAGCCACGTCCTTTACGGTGCCATTGCGTTGCATGGGCGTTTTCGCGGCAAACCGCTGGGCAGCCGAGTCAGCCCCCGTCTCTCCTATATCGATCCAGCCCGGTGCGACACAGTTTACGGCAATCTCAGGTGCGAACGCTTTGGCCATGGCTTGCGTTAGCATGTGGAGCGCGGCCTTGGATGCGCAGTAGTGGGCGTGATCTGCCCACGGGCGCAGGCCGCCGAGCGATCCGATGTTGATGATGCGTCCACGAGAAGCGCGGAGATGCGGCAAAGCCTCGCGAGCGACAAGGAACGGCCCGCGAGCGTTGGTTTCAAAAACTGCATCCCACCGCTCGAGGCTGAGCTGGTCAAGCGAGGCGGTCTCGAAGATGGCCGCATTGTTTACCAGCACATCGAGATGGCTGTGGAAGTTAATTGATGCGGCAATGGCTGAACGCACGGATTGCTCGGAGCGAACGTCGCATTCGATCGCAATTGCACGTCGGCCGAACTGCTGGATGAGCTGCTGGGCTTGTTCCGCTTCGGCTTTGGAGTTCCGATAAGTCAGGGTAATGTCGGCGCCAGCCTCGGCAAGCTCCAATGCTATTTCGCGGCCGATACGCCGAGCTCCGCCGGTGACCAGCGCCGCTTTTCCGATCAAGGGTTGGCTGGTCATCGCAGGACTCGTACGCTGGATTCGCCGCAGCTCAAGGAAGCCTGATTACTGCGGCTTGGATGGAGGGTTGGCGGGTTGAGCGTTCGGATCGGCAGGCTTGTCCTTTGTCGCATCATGGGGCGGCGGATCTTTTTGTGCTTCTGAATCGCCGTCTTTGTTGTTCTTCTGAGCGTCTGCATCTTCCTCATGGGGTTTGTAAATGGAGTACTGCTCGCCGGGACGCTTCATCCGGATGCCGAAGGTCATATCGGACTTGTCGATTTTGTAATCCTGACCGTAGGTTTGAAAGCCTTTGGCGATGATCTGAAGGCGCATGGTTGAGCCCATGGGAAGAACGTCGATGATCGACCTGCCATCTTCATTGGTCTTCAACTCCATGTTGCCCTTGTCGCCGTCGAGATGAAAGATCACCGAGGCATTTTCGATGGGCTTGGAGTCTGCATCACGAAGAACCGTGACCTCGATGCGGGAGGTCGGCGGTGGGGGTTTGTACTTTCGACCGCGATGGGGAGGGTCCTGCGCTACGAGAGTCATACCGGAGATCGCAAGGAGGGCTACGGCGATGGTGAGACGACGAAAGGAAGTGCGAGACAACATGGGAACATTGTATCCGGTAGTGTGTACTCTAAGCGAGGTTCGAATATGTGATTCGGCCGGCCCGTCTTTATTTTGAGACGGTTAGAGCTGGGCCGAAGCTCATGCTCAGTTACAACCCCGTTTCTCCCTGGATCTGGTGTAGGAGGCAAAGTCCGCCGTCCGGGTAAACTGAATAGGAAGAGGTCGCTATGCCAGAGATTCAGCGGAGGAAGACCCCCACGGTCCAGATCGGCAACGTTCGCGTGGGGTGGGAGGTCCCAGTTGTCGTGCAGTCGATGACCAACACCGATACGGCGGATGCCGCCGGCACCATTGAGCAGGTAGCTGCATTGGCGATGGCCGGGTCGGAGATTGTGCGCGTTACGGTGAACAACGAGGAGGCTGCGGCCGCGGTTCCGGCGATTGTGGAGGGACTAGACACGCGCGGGATTCGGGTGCCGATCGTGGGTGACTTCCACTACAACGGGCACCTGCTGCTGAAGAAGTATCCGGCGACCGCGAAGGCGCTGGCGAAGTATCGGATCAATCCCGGGAACGCGTCGATTGGGAAGAAGGATAACGACAACTTCCAGGTGATGGTGGAGTGCGCGGTCGAGAACCAGAAGCCGGTGCGCATTGGCGTGAACTGGGGATCTCTTGACCAGGCTCTGCTGACGCGGATGATGGATGAGAACAACAAGAAGGCCGATCCCCTGCCCGCGCGCGACGTGATGATGGAAGCGATGGTGGTAAGCGCGCTGGAGTCGGCCAAGGCAGCCGAGCATTTCGGACTGCGGCCGGACCAGATCATTCTGTCGGCCAAAGTGTCGGGCGTTCGCGATCTGATCGATGTGTATACGAACCTTGCGGCGCGATGCAATTATGCGCTGCACCTGGGACTGACAGAAGCCGGAATGGGCGCGAAGGGGCTAATTGCTTCGACAGCGGGGCTGGCTCCGCTGCTGCTGGCGGGCATCGGCGACACGATTCGTGTGAGCCTTACGCCGAAACCAGGCGGAGATCGCACCGAAGAGGTGCAGGCGGCGCAGCAGATTCTGCAGTCGCTCTCGATTCGCAGCTTTATGCCGCAGGTAACGAGCTGCCCCGGTTGCGGTCGGACGACGAGCACGTACTTCCAGGAACTGGCTGAGCAGATTCAAAGCTATCTGCGGACGTCAATGCCAGAGTGGCGGAAGAAGTATCCCGGTGTGGAAGAGCTGAAGCTGGCGGTGATGGGCTGCGTAGTGAATGGGCCGGGCGAATCGAAGCATGCGAATCTCGGCATCAGCCTGCCGGGTACGTTTGAAGAGCCGAAGGCTCCGGTGTACGTAGATGGGAAGTTGTATACGACGCTGCGCGGCGATACGATTGTGGCGGCGTTCAAGACTATTCTCGATAACTACGTGCAGAGCCATTATGGGCAAGGAGCGAAGAGCGAAGAATTGGTTGGGGCGAAGTAGAACAGCTTTTAGCTCTTAGATTTCCAGACTGGTGGTTGCTTTTAGCTTTGAATGACTCTTCGCATTCATGAATTCCTGTGACAGGAGTCGTTGCCCGCCAAGCGGGCTACGAGGTTATCGAATTCGCCAGGGGATCATGGCGCGTTTGAGCTCTGCGAGCGGATAAAGCGTGCCTCGCCAATTCACGCCACCGCGCCTGAGAGTCAGAAACGTTGAACGCAGAAATGCCCAAGCCAGGATCAGGACACTGGGTGCGTAGAGGAGCGCGAGGAATGGCGAGACGTTATTCAACTTCCGGTTTGCTTGAAAACTCAATGCGACGCTGGTATAGAACACGAGACTGGCGGCTACTCCCCACGGCCCAACTGCTAGCGCCAAGAGCGGCACCACAGCTTGCAGGCCTAACAGCGTAGAGGCAACCACCGCGGTCCCGATGCTATAGCGAAATCCGGCGAATGCGTTCTTCTCGAGCAGGCTCACGATTCCGAAGGGTCCCTGCATCCACGCAATTTTGGCGAGCCCGGGCCCAAGGACCATCATCGATTTCCGGCGCAACTCCTTCTTCACTAGCCAGCCGAGGGAAACGTCCTCCACAATCTCCATGCGTAGGCGGTCCATGCCGCCGAAGGCTTCGACGGCATCGGCTCGGAGTAGATTGAAACCGCCGACACCGAAGAAGTCTTTTGCTTTGGGATCCTGGACCTTCCACATGCGCGCAGCCCATTGACCGAGCGACTGGATTGAGCCTTGCACACCTGCTGCGAGCACGCCCTCATGTGTCAGAGTCGGCACGAGGACGAAATGATCGGCTTTTTCCCTGATTGCTGTACGCAATGCGAGTTCCAGGGCGTTCGGCGCGAAGATGACATCTCCATCGGTGAAGAGCAGCCATTGCGTTCTGGCTCGCGCCACGCCCAAGGCCAGCGCGTGCGGCTTTCCAAGCCAGCCCGGGGGCAATTCTCGATTATGGATGATTTCGATTGAGTTCGAGCTGTTTTCAAACTTTAACGCAATCGCATCCATGATCTCGCCGGTACGGTCTTCCGATCGGTCGTCGATGGCAACGATCTGGGCTTGGACCCCACGGGAGTGAAGGAGCGATTCGAGAGTTGCCTCGATGGAATCCTGCTCGTCGCGTGCGGGAACAACAACGGTTACATCGGGGCAATCGTTTTGGGGGAGAGCCGGCAACTCTCCTTTATCAATCGCAGTCACATCCAGAACCGACGCCATTCCACGGAATGCTGTGACTGAGCGATACAGCCAGCTCAAGGCCATCAGCCAGGCAAGAATGATCAACGTCGGCCGAAGGACCTCAGCGGCAGTCATGCTTTCAGTATTACGTACGACGTTGGAAAGCTAGTGAGCGGTCTCTTCCAACGGCGGCGCAAAACGAGAGCCAATGAGCAAAATGACGCAAGAGATGACAAGGAAGATCAACGTGGATCCGAGGCCGATGCGCAAATTTGAATGATCGGCTATGCGGCCGATGATCTGCGGCGAGAAGGTGTCGCCGAAGAAGTGAATGCAGAAGAGATTCACGGACACAGCCGTCGCGCGGACGGGCGCGGAGACAGAGTTAACGATGGCGGTATTGAGCGGGCCGGTGTTGAGGAAGAGGAAGAACTCTGCTGCAAAGAGCGCGGGGATAGCCCAGCGGCCGGGGCCAAAGAAGAGCAGGATGCCAAAAGGCAACGTGAGTGCGACGCTCCAGAAGCTGAGCAGGTAAAGGGCGCGGTGGTTGGTGCGGAGCCAGCGTTGGGCGATCCAGCCGCCAATAGCGGTGCCGAGGATGCCGTCGAGAACTGTGCTGGCGCCGGCCAACTGGCTGGCTTTTGCTACCGAGAGGCCGATGGGGTTGTGGAGAAATTCGGGTATCCAGTTGGAGATGCCGCCCATGGCGAAGGTGAGCATAGCAAGGCCGAAGGTTGCGGAGAGAAAGGCTGGATTGCGAAAGAGACCCGCGAAGGTGGCGCGATCGGTTGTGGCTTTGATGTGGTCCTGCGCACCGCGGACCGGTTCGCTGCCGAAGAGACCGTAGAGTGCCGCGACGATGAGGCCGGGGATGGCGCAGATGAAGAACGGTTGTCGCCAGCCCCAGGCCGATCCCATTTGTCCGCCGGCCATATAGCCAAGCGCCGCGCCAACCGGGATCGCGGTGTAGAAGATGGACAGGATGCGGTTGCGGTCTCTTTCTGGGTAAAAGTCGGCGATGACGGCGGGGGCGAAGATACCGAACGAAGCCTCGCCGATGCCGACAACGGCATGGCGGATATAGAGCGTCCAGTAGCTGTGTACCCACGCGGTGCTGAGGGTGGCGAGGCTCCACAACACCGCGCCTGCGATGATGAGCGGCTTGCGGCGGTAGCGGTCGCCGAGCCAGCCGGTAAGCGGTGCCGCAAGCATGTAGACGACAAACATGGCCGTCGTGAGCGCGCCCATCTGCTCGCGCGTGGCGTTGAATTCATTCTGAATGAGGGAGAGTTCTCCAGGGAGGATGTAGCGATCGATGTAGTTGAGGAGGTTGAGGGCGATGAGGAGGATCAGCGTGGCGAGAGCGGGACTGATGCGTCTGCTGGATGTTGCGGTGAGTGTCGCCAAGCTGAATGCCCTTCCGGTTCTGAGTATTGCATGGCACTCTGGAGCCATCGAGACAGACCCAGGAACATGGTTGCCCGCGTTCCGGGACACTCGACATTTTTTACGGCGCCGCGAACGGGAACTGGTTTCCCTGATCTCATCGAGATTGGAGTCGCTCTTCTAACGGAAGTACCCTTTTCCCGTCGTTTGTCATCCAACCGAACGACTTAATCCGTGAGCCCGGCGTTTGGCTCGTCTCGGATGCCTGGTGAGTAAGCGAAGGTTGGATTTCAGATCGTCAGAGAGAGGGCCTATCCGCCGCACTACCGACAGACAATCGGGGGCCAGCCGCGCGTTGATGGTTTCCGTGTGGCTGTTCATGGTTTTGCATCCCCTGGCCGGTCAACAGGTAGCACTTCACCGATGGCCGGTCAGGATTCTTAAGCGCCTGCTTGTTCCGTTTCGCTCTGATCCGTTTTCGCAAAGCACAGTGAGCCCTTGCGGGCTTGGTTTAGCCACCTGCTTTCTGTCCGGTTCGACCCCGCCATCGAGTAGGGAGTCTGAGTTCAAACTCGACGCCGAAGATTCCGACCACCCGATCCTGCTCGAATTGCGCGCAGATCGTGGCGGCCTGCTGGGTCATCAGTGGTTGGAATTGCACTCTGAGGATGGAGGAATGACGATCGGCTACGGGCCGGCCACCTTGCCATTTATCGACTCAGGTCAGGTGTCGCTGCAGGATCGCTATGGAAATATCAAATGGATTTCGGGTATGCATCCGTTGCCGTGGCTGACCTTGCCTCCAATCAAGTACCACTACGCGAGAGGTCCGGGCGAGGGGCGCGCAATCGGGAAACCGATTGCGCTGACGGCGGCCCAGGCCAAGACCTTAGTTCGCAACCTGCAGCATCCGAAGTTTGTTGGCCCTTACATCCCCATCTTTCATGATTGCCACACGTTCACATGCGCTGTTGTAGCGTCGGCCCAGGGGCATTCGACCTTACCGTGTTACCTGCTGTTCAAGGGACATTGGTGAGCGCTGACGGCGGACGCTGCCGAGGTCGGTGAACTCCCACATCGCTTCGAGATCTGTAACACTCAGACTTAGGCGTGACTATTCAATGCGGGCGGCAGTTGCGCGCGACTGAGATCGCTGCCCTTTCGATCCGAAAGCCTTTAAGCAGACGGTCTTGGCCAGCGGGCTTCTACCGTTGTCGCGATGCCGCCGCGGGGACGAAACTCGCCGCGGACTACTGCCCACACTGGATCGCAGGCTTTCACCACATCTTCGAGAACCTGGTTGACGATGTTTTCCTGAAAGATGCCCAGATTGCGGTAGCTGAAGAGGTACTCCTTGAGCGATTTGAGCTCAAGGCAACGGCCGCGCGGCATGTAGCGGATGGAGAGCGAGCCGAAGTCGGGAAGGCCGGTTTTGGGGCAGACGGAGGTCAGTTCAGGGTCGTCGATGAGAATTTCGTAGCCGGGAAACTGGTTTTGCCAGGTCTCGATCTCCGGAAATCTAAAATCGAGTCCGGCCTTGGCGTGATCGTCAGTGTAGCGGGGTTGCTGAGACATACCTCCATTGTACGAGGGATCAATATGAACACTCCGTCAAACAGGTTTCCCGATCGTATTCATGCAAATTTCTGCTTCTTAAGGGCTTGCGACGCGTCTTATATACTGGCTTAGAGTCGCCGGCATGGTTACAGAAAGAAAGCGTTTGGACCGCAAATGGCTTTGGTTTGGTGTGGTCGTGGTCCTTATAACGGTATATTTTGGTTCTCGATCTCTCACCCGGGATCGCTTGCCTGTGCGCGCAGCCGAGGTTTCGCAGGAGCCGCTGGCAACGACGGCCAGCACAAACGGCAAGGTCGAGCCCATTCACAATATTGAGATTCACGCTCCCCTTCCTGCGCTGGTGAAAGCGGTGTACGTCGAGGCGGGAGACACGGTTCCGGCGGGCAAACTGCTGATGCAGTTGGATGACCTTGAGGCTCGGGCGAAGCTTGCAGGTGCCAACAGTGCTGTGAAGTCGGCCGAAGCGGTTCTTGAGACGGCTATCCAAAACGGAACTCTGGAGCAGCGACAGGGTGTAGCCGCAGAAGCCGAGCGCGACAAGCTTGAACGAGACCAGGCGCAACGTGATCTCGACGCCCTCGTTAAGCTGAGCTCGACCGGGGCGGCTGCACCAAGCGAGGTGGCGGCGGCACGCCAAAGACTCGCGACGGCCGAGGCAAATCTTCATGCCGCGCAACAGAGCGCGAAGAGCCGCTACTCGCCGGCTGAGGTTGCGAGGGCACAGGCGGCGCTACAGGATGCGGAAGCCAACCGCCGGGCAGCTCAACAGGTGCTGGCGCAGACATCGGTAGACGCGCCGTTAGCGGGCACAGTTTACAGCCTGAATGTGAATGCGACGGAATTTGCGGAGCAGGGCAAATTGCTGTTGCAGATGGCGGACCTTCGACAGGAGCGCGTACGCGCATACTTCGACGAACCGGAGATCGGAATGCTTGCAGTCGGCCAGCCGATCCTGATCAAGTGGGATGCCAAGCCGGGCAAGGTGTGGCACGGTCACATCGAACGCACGCCCATCACCGTAATCACGTATGGGACGCGCAATGTCGGCGAAGTTTTGATTCACATCGACGATGCCGACAGCCAGCTTCTGCCCGATACCAATGTCACGGTTACGGTGACAACAGCTAGTCAAGCGAACGCGCTTTCCATCCCCAGAGAGGCGCTGCGTTCTGAGAATGGCAAAACCTATGTTTACAAGATTGATGGCGACGAGTTGAAAAAGACGTTCGTCATCACCGGGGCACTAAATCTTACGCAGGTCGCCATTCTTTCTGGGTTGAAAATCGGTGACTGGGTCGCCACAGGAACCACAACAGGAGTACCCCTGCAAGAGGGCGTCCCGATCACGAGAGTCCGGTGAAGAAGGTACTTGCGATCACGATTCTTGCTGCTTTTGCCACTGCTGGGTCAGCCGATGTGTCGAACAGCGGGCTTGCATTAGCCAACTCCGCACTGCAATCGGGCGAAGCAGACCGCGCGCTTGAGCTTTTGAGTTCATTACCTTTTTCTGCGGAAGCACATAATTTGCGCTGCCGGGTTTACTTCATGCTGGAGCGATGGGACGAGGCGGCGAATGATTGCGAACAGGCGGTAAATCTCGACGGCCAGAGCGCGATCAATCACATGTGGCTGGGACGGGCATTGGGCGAGAAGGCCGACCACGCATCGTTTATCGCTGCATATAGCCTGGCGAAGCGATCGCGTGCGGAATTCGAGCAGGCGGTGAGTGCCGATCCTAGCAACGGAGAAGCCATGTCGGATCTGGGAGAGTTTTACTCTGCGGCCCCCGGGGTGGTGGGTGGAGGCGTAGACAAGGCCCAGGCGTTGGTTCCCTCCCTTGAGAAGATCGATCCGGCTCGGGCGCATATTCTGCTGGCACGGATCGCTGAGAGCCGGAAGGACTACGGAACCGCCGAGCGCGAATTCAAACAGGCGACGACATCCAGCGAACATCCCGCATTCGCCTGGATGTCGCTGGCCAGCTTCTATCGCAAGCGCGAACGTTGGGACGATATGGAGGCCGCCGTCGGAAGCGGATATAGAGCATCCCAGCACGATCGGCGAGCGGGTGTTGCGCTTTATAACGGCGCTTCCGTTCTATCGCGCGGCAAGCGAAATTTGGCTTTTGCTGCGAAGATGCTCGAGGAGTATCTGGCAGACTATCCCCGAACTGAAGAGGGGCCCGCGTTCGAGGGCTACACGCGGCTTGCCCGACTCAAAGCCCAGCTGGGCGACAAGAATGGTGCGTGGCAGGCTCGAGCGGCAGCTCTCAAACTCGCGCACGACTACAAACCGGCCTCGGAGCTGACCTTTTGATTCCTTCACGGCCATGGACGAATTGCGCGAGACCGCGGACTGCGCTGTTCCGGAGCAGAATTGCGAGAAGGCTTGTTGCCGTGGTCGCGGCTATGCTGATGGGGATGCCAGTGAGCACGCCTGCCCAGGTATCACTGAAGACGGTGGTAGATCTGGCGCAGCGCAACAGCACTGGAGTGCGCGCGGCCACGGCCGACGTGAACAAAGCGAACGCACAACTGTCGGAGACTAAGGATACGGTGATTCCCACCGTCAACGTCGAGACTGGGTTGCCGGTCTTCCCGGAAGTGGGTTATACCGGTTCTCCACCTACGATCTGGAGCGTGTCGGTTCAGTCGCTGGTCTACAGCATTCCGCAAAAGCGCTATTTCGATGCTGCTGGATATGGGCTTCGGGCAGCAAAGGCGCGGTTACAGGATGCGCGCCAGCAGGTGGCGCTGGATGCTTCTACGACCTACATCGAGCTTGACACCGTCAATCAGCAGCTTGCAGATGTGCAACAGCAGGAGCAGTTCTCTGCTCGGCTTGTCGAGATCGAAATGCAGAGGACCGAGGCGGGAGTCGATCCGTTGAGCGAGCAGTTGCAGGCGAGGCTCACCGCCGCGCAGATCAAGCTTAACCGTCTCCATCTGGAGAGGCGTGCTGCAAACCTGGAGAAACAGCTCGAGGTGCTTACCGGTCTGCCGTCAGGTTCGATCAAAGTCGATCATGCGAGCATTCCGGAAATTCCCCAGGTACATGGCGACCTGGCTGCCCGTGAGATCGATGGAGTCAAAGCGTCGCATTTGATAGCGACATCCAAGGCCCTGCAGGCCAAGGGCGATTGGGAGACGAACTACTTACCTGAATTGAGGTTCAACCTGGAGTACCTGCGCGTCACGACCCTTCTGAACAGCGTGAACCAGTACTTCAAAACTGATCTGCCGGCCAACAACTTTGCATCCGGGATTTCGATAAATCTTCCACTCCTCGACATGGGCCGACGTGCGAGGGCGAGGGAGTCTGCCGCCGATGCGCTTCGATCAAAGGTCGAGGCAGAGCAGGCGGAGAAGCAGAATGACCTTGCAATTGCAGATCTTAGCGGAAGTATTCGCGAGCTGGATACCCAGGCGGAGATTGCGAGTCTAAAGCAGCAGATCGCAGATGAGCGGCTGAAGGCAGTGTTGACACAGCTGGAGTTAGGCAATGGAACCGGATCCGGAGCTGGATCGGTGCCGCCCATAAGTCCCAAAGTCGAGCAGCAGGCACGGATCGAGGCTGGGCAAAGGACGGAAGATGCGCTGGATGCGGGATTTGAGCTTGCAAAGGCACGTCTTACCCTGCTGCGCGCACTCGGCCACATGGACGATTGGCTGCAAGAAGTGCATGGGAAGTAATCACCTGAATATACAACCTGAAGACGCGTGAAAACTACGCAGCTGATAGAATTGAAGGGATGCCTATGCCTTTGAAAACACTCTTCCTCAACCCGCCGTCGTTTGAAAATTTCGATGGTGGAGCAAGTTCGCGCTGGCCCGCTACGCGGGAGATCGAATCGTATTGGTACCCCGTGTGGCTCACCTACCCTGCCGGTCTGCTGGAAGGATCGCGCGTGCTGGATGCGCCGCCCCATCATGTGTCGGCCGACGAGACCATCAAAATTTCCAAGGACTATGAGTTCCTTGTGCTGTTCACTTCAACGGTGGGCTGGGAAGGTGATCAACGCCTGGCCGAAGCCATCAAAGCGGCGAATCCTTCGATTCGCATCGCGTTCGTTGGTCCGCCGGTGACTACGGACCCGGATCGTGCGTTGAACGAGTGTTCGGTGCTGGATTTCATTTGCCGCCGCGAATTCGATTTCTCCGTGGTTGAGTTTGCGCAGGGCAAACCGCTGAACGAGATTCTCGGGATCAGCTACAAGAAGGATGGAAAGATCTTCCACAATCCAGATCGTCCGCAGGTAGAAGACCTGGACGCGATGCCGTGGGCGACGAAGATCTACAAGCGGGACATGGACGTGACCAAGTACAACGTGCCATTCCTGCTGCATCCGTATATCGCGCTTTACTCAACGCGTGGGTGCCCGGCGCAGTGCACCTTCTGCCTGTGGCCGCAGACGCTGAGCGGACATGCATGGCGCAAGCGGTCAACGGACGATGTGGCTGCGGAGTTGAAATGGGCGCATGAGAACTTCCCGCATGTGAAGGAATTCTTCTTTGACGACGACACATTCAACATCCAGAAAGGCCGGACGATTGAACTGTGCGAGAAGCTAAAGCCGCTGGGGATCACGTGGAGTTGCACTTCGCGTGTAACCACGGATCGCGAAACGCTGAAGGCAATGAAGGATGCTGGTTGCCGGTTGCTGATCGTGGGCTTTGAGTCGGGCGATCCGCAGATTTTGAAGAATATCAAGAAGGGCGCGACCGTAGAACGTGCGCGCGCGTTTGCAAAGGACTGCAATGATCTTGGCCTGGTGATTCACGGCGACTTTATTCTCGGGCTGCCGGGCGAGACGAAGGAGTCGATCCGCAACACCATCAACTTTGCCAAGACACTGGATTGCGAGACGATCCAGGTTTCGATTGCGCACGCTTATCCGGGAACTGAATTTTACGATTACGCCAAGGCCAACGGCTTCATTACCAACGAGAAGATGGAAGACGGCGGCGGACACCAGATGGCGCACATTGAGTATCCCGGACTGCCGGTCGACTACGTTATGGAGATGGTGCACCGCTTCTACGACGAATACTACTTCCGTCCGAAGGCGGCGTTCCGCGTGGTGTGGAAGGCGATTGTGAATCGCGATGTGCCGCGACTTTATGTTGAGGCAAAGGCGTTCATGAAGCTTCGCGCAGAGCGAAACAAGGCGGTCAAGCAGAAGCGCAGTCAGCCCGCGAAGCCGACTGCGGCTGTTGGCGCAGGCGCGTAACGCGAACTTGCAAAGAACATCGGAGGGCGGCGCGCTGCGTCCGCCCTTCTTCATTTCGGCTCGCGACTTCGAGCCCGGTACAAGACTGATGGCGCGTATTCGGCCAACACCGCGGCAGTACATGATCCTGGGACTCGTTGCGCTGTGTGCGCCGCTGGGAGATACGTGCCTTTCGCGAGGCATGACTTCCCTTCCGCCGATTTCGCTGGCGCATCCCGTGTCGCTGATCGGCGCTGTGTTCACGCCATGGATTGCGGCGGGGATTGCGCTGCTAATCGGATTTTTCGCAAGCTATCTGACGGCGCTCTCGTGGGCGGACTTGACGTACGTGCTGCCGGCAACCGCATTTGGAAATGTGATTGTGGCGCTGCTCTCGAAGTACTGGCTGCATGAGCCGCTTTCGCTGCAACGGTGGGCGGGGATCGTGCTGATCACGGTTGGCGTTGGGTTTGTAGCGCATGGGCCGTCCCTTACGGAGCGACCGGCGATAGATACAGAGACGGCTGCTCAGGAGAAAATCGCGCAGGAGCGCGCGCTATGATCGCGGCCGATTCATCGACTGGAGCATGGGCTGCGGCGGGGATGATCGCTGCAATCGTGCTGACTTCGACAACCGGCGAAGTACTAACGGCAGCGGCGATGAAGTCGATTGGGGACCTGGATGATATTCGCGCGAAGTCGGGAATGAAAGGCGCTATCCGTGCGGTGGTGACGTGTCCGCTGTTCTTTGCCGGGGTGTTCTTTCTGGCAGTGGCGTTTTTCGCTTTGCTATTGGCACTCAATCATCTGAATCTGAGCCTGGTGGCGCCGGCTTCGGCTTCGTTGACGCTTGTGACTAATGCGATCGCAGGGAAGTTTTTCCTGCATGAGAACGTGGACGGGCGGCGATGGGCTTCGGCGGTGCTGGTCTGCGTCGGGGTTTATTTTCTCGCGCATTGAAGAGCAGCTTTTATTTGTTAGCTTTGGTATCCGAATCGATGCCAGGATGGAACTTAGTCTGTAGCTGCCAGAAATCTCATCAGGCCTTTTGGTTGCAGGTCGGGTTCGAGGAAGCGGCATTCTTCGATTTTGCTGGAACAGAGGGCGTCGGCGGCCAAGTGGCCGGAGCGGGCGGCGCTTTCCATTGTGGAGGGCCAGCCGGTAGAGATCCAGTCGCCGGCCAAAAAGCAGTTCGGCCATGGCGCAGCCGTGGGCGGTCTTACTCCATCGATTCCTGGTGGCACTCCGAAGGTGGCGCGGACTTCCTTGATGAGCGCGGCTTTTTCTAGCTTGACTTCTTTTACGGTTGGGAAGAACTCGGCGAGTTCGCCTAATGCCTGGTCGATGGCTTGCTGACGTTCGAGGGCCGCGAAGCGCCGCGACGCGGACTGGACGAGTTCGAGATAGCTGCCATTGTGTTTGCGCCAAGGCTGCAGGACGCTCTTGTTGTACATCCAGTGAATTTCGCGGTCGAGAAGGACGGCGTGGGGAAGATTGGTGACTTCGCGATCGAACCAGAGGTGGACGCTGCAAATGGGCCAGTGCTGGAATTGGTCGATTTTGCCTGCGAGTTTCTCACTCTGCGGCGCGGGCGGCAGATGCGGCAATAAGTTCTGCATGGCTTCGAAAGGCAGCGCGATTATGAGGAATTCGGAAAGAAGCGTGCCGGTACGGGTGTTGATGGTCCACGTGGAAACGGCTTTGTCCCACTCTGCGGATTCGACGTTGGTATTGAGGTGGACCGTGGATCCGTGCGCTTCGAGGAAGGCTTTGGCAGATCCGTAGAGCTCGCTCAACGGGACGGAACTCATGCCCATTGCGCCGGCTTCAGCTGAGTTCATGAACAGTTCCCGGATCACTTTGGCCGCATAGGGAACGGCTATGGCGTCCAGATCGGCGTTGAGAGCACTGGCAATGACGAGGCGCCAGAAGCGCTCGATGGCACCGGGGGTTTGCTTGTGGCGACGGAGCCACGCGGCGAGCGATTCGTTTTCGTTCTGGATCGGACGCATCATGGCGCGGAAGGCGCGTGCGAGGGAGAGCTTGTCTGCGAGTGTGAATGCGTGTGCGCTGAGAAGTTTTGGGAGCCCATGCATAGGTGCCGGAAGTGAAGATGGACCGAGTTTCGAGCGCTGGCCGCCGGGCTCGATCATGGTCATCTGTGTGGTCCAGTGGATCTTCTTTTCGACGCCGATACGGCGATAGAGACCGATCAGGTTGGTGCAGCAGCCGAAGAGGACGTGCTGGCAGTTGTCGATGACTTCGTTGACGCCGGGATGGAGGTAGGAGGAGGCACGACCACCGAGGTATCCGCGGCGCTCGACAAGTTGCACGCGATAGCCTGCTTCGGCCAGGGCGCAGGCGGCGCTCATGCCGGCTACGCCGCCGCCGATTATGGTGACGGTGCGGGAGGCGGATTGTTGTGGTGTTGCGTGCAAGCGATCCTCAGGCTTGATTTCAGTTGGAGAGGAACTAAAGCAGATCCTTCGTTCCGCTTACCCCACGGACGATCTCGTTCGCGGGGCCCCAAGCTGCTCCGCTCAGGATGACACGATTTGTTCAGATGCGCTCCGCTCAGGATGACACGTTTTCTCGGGTGTGCTCCTCTCAGGGCGACATCGGAAGAGAGGAATCTCGAACTTCATGGCGAGAAGCGTGCGACGGTAAGGCGCGCCATACCGACTGCCAGGATTTCAAGTTTCTGGAAAGTCGGGACGCTGATGCGGTGTGAAAAAACGTCGTAGTCGGCACGGCGAATTCGTTTAAGCAGGCCGCGGTAAATCTTCACCAAGACCCACAGCGCGGGACGGCTCTCGCGATCGATCAGGGGCAGCAGCCTATTCGCAGAGGCGTAATAGGCTTCGGCGCGCGCTCCGATCTCAGCCAGCAGGGCGCGCTCATTCGCGGACGGAGGTGCGCCTTGCTTGCGATGCAGGATTGCATCGAGCGTCACGTTGTGGGCAGAGAGGTCTTCGAGGGGGAGATAGACTCGACCGCGCTCGGCATCTTCGGCCACGTCTCGCAGGATGTTGGTGAGTTGGAAGGCTACGCCGGTTTCTTCGGCCAGTTTTTCGGCAGCGGGGTCAGTATAGCCGAAGATGCGAATGCAGACGAGGCCGACGACGGATGCAACGAGGTAGCAATACTGATAGAGGTTGGCAAAGGTTGCGTAGGTGTCGGGAGCGTCTCCCGGGTTTGCTTTCAGATCAGATGTGGTTCCGGCGATAAGCTCATCGAGAAGGGTAAGAGGAATGTTGAATCGCTGCGTGGCATCGCGCACGGCGATGAAGACTGGCTCGTGGGTTGCACCGGTTTGCGATGCGCTGCGCCAGGCCGCCTGCCACTGTTCGAGATTTTGCAGGCGCTGGTCGCGGGGAATACTTTCGTCGTCGGAAAGGTCGTCGGCCTTGCGCATGAAAGCGTAAATGGCGCAAATAGCGTTGCGGCGCGGCTCAGGAAGGGCGACAAATGCGTAGTAGAAATTCTTGGCTTCTCGTTTGGCGATGGCCCTGCAAGTCGCGTACGCTAGGTCCAGTGTGATCGCTTGCGGCATCTCTTGCGTCAAGCGGCTTTACCCCTTGATCCACCCAGGCGCAGGAAGGGTAGAAATTTTCCGCTCACGGCGCGCAGCGCCAGGCCTAGCTTTGTCCGCTTGGAAATGGCTGGCCTAGCGCTGAGCACATCATAATCCTGATGCTCGATGGCGTTGAGGATTTCGAGTCCACCGCGGCTGAAGAGATCTAGATCGAGGGCGAGATCGCGGTTGACCATCTTGATGAGGGGCAAGCCTTGATGGAAGAGATTGCGCGCGAAATCGACTTCGTATTTCAGGAGCGCGCGGAACTCAGGGGTCGCAATTCCCTGCTGAATGGTTGCGTCGGTGACGCCGAAACGCTGCATGTCCTCTTGCGGAATGTAGACGCGGTCCTTGGCGAAGTCGACGCGGACGTCCTGCCAGAAGTTGGCCAGTTGCAGGGCGGAACAAGTCGCGTCGGAGAGCCGGAAGCGTTCCTCGTCTCTATAGCCGCAGGTGTAGAGGACCAGGCAGCCGACAGGGTTCGCGGAGTAGCAGCAATAAGCGAGAACATCCTGCATCGTCGCGTAGCGGGTGACGGTCTGGTCCTGGCGGAAGGCGGTGAGGAGATCGGCGAAGGGCTCTTTGGGGATGTTGCACACGCGGATGGTTTCAGCGAGTGCGACGAATATTGGATGGCGCGCGCGGCCTTCGTAACATGCATCGAGTTCGCGGCCCCAAAGGTCGAGAAGAGCTAAGGACTGCTGGGTGTTACCGACCTCGTCGCCCAGATCGTCGGATACTCTGCAATAGGCGTAGATGGCGTGAAAATGCGGGCGCAGCGCTTCAGGAAGAAACCATGAAGCTACGTGGAAATTTTCGTAATGGGTTTCGGCGAGGTGCTTGCACCAGGCTCGGGCTTCGGCGAGTGTCGGAGCGACGTCGGGAATGCGATAGCTTGCTGGGAGGGCAGACCAGCCGAGGGCGAGGAGAGCCTGTTGCTCTGATTCTCCTTCGGCTATTTGTTGTGGTTGCGCCACATTTCCCTCAGAGGCTAAAGCCCTCTTGATTTTATTGCGTTTTGCAGCATGGCTGAAGTCATGCCCTGGTACAAACCAATCCGGTCACGGAACGATGGCGGTTTTGATTTCGCTGCTGCGGTTCATCAGCTTCTCAAAGACACGATTGAGCTCGTAGAGGTGAGCGTGGCCGGTGATGAAAGCTCCCGCCTGGAAGCGACCGCTGGCAATGAGGTCGAGGGCCTTGCGACAGATGGCGGGGGTGTGATGGAAAGTCGCGCGAAGCGTGATATCGCTATAGTGAATGCGGTTGGTGTCGAGTTTGACATGGGTTCCGACGGCGCATCCGCCGAAGAAATTGACGGTGCCTCCTTTGCGCACCATTTCGACAGCTTCTTCCCAAGCCTCGGGAATGCCGACCGCTTCAATGGCAATATCGACTCCGCGATTATTTGGCGTAAAAGCCCGGGTCTCCCGGATGGCTTTCTGAATCGACGAAGTCTTGATAACATGCGCAGCGCCCAACTGTTTGGCTGCTTCCATTTGGCCCTCGTGTTTGACGATGGAAATGACGTTGCAACCGGAAAGAGCGGCGACATGGACCATCATCAGACCCAACGGACCACCGCCGATTACGGCGACCGTGTCTTCAGGATGGGGGTTGGAATCGAGAAAGCCATGGACGGCGCATGCAAGGGGTTCTGTGAGTGCGGCATGCTCCAGCGGTACATGGTTTGGAACGATGAGCGTGTTCTTGGACACGATGCGCGAGGGGATGCGAATGAACTCTGCATAGGCGCCATTGTTGAAGAGCAGGTCATCGCAGAGATTCTCCTGTCCACGCCTGCAGAAGTAACACTCCCCGCAGGGGGCGGAATTCAGGGCCACCACGCGGCTACCGTCAGGAAAGCCTTCTACTCCCACCCCCGCCTCGACGACTGTTCCTGCTAGCTCATGGCCGAAGAGAGCCGGAGGGACGATCATGCGGGCATGGTAGCCGCGACGAAAAACTTTCAGGTCTGTCCCGCACGTGAGAGCGGCACCGACTCGGACAATCAGCTCACCGGGCGCTGCCCGGGGAACGGGCACATCTTCGATGCGAATGTCCTGGCGTCCGTGGAGGACTGCGGCCTGCATGGTTCCCTGGCGAAGCTGGCGTGCGGACTCGACGGTATTGCGACCAACCTGAATAACCTCTTCAACTGTGCTTCTGCCAACGTGGAGGACTTCCTCGACGGTATTGCGGCCGATCTGGAGAACATCTCCGACGGTACTTCGACCGACCTGGAGGACATCCTCGACCGTGGGTCGGCCGCGCTTTACCGGGTTTGGCATCGATTTCTCCTCGAGCGGCTTCTGAAAAGCTCACTCGCTGGCTGAATCCGAGAGCAGTTGCGTTTGAGAGGCCCGGCACATACGGAGGAGCCTGCGAGAGGACGCCAACGGTGGTCCGGCGGAGGATTTGTCACTTTGCTCCCTCGCCGGAAACAGGCTCAATCATAATCTTCATCGAGTCAGCTTTGGGGTGCGAAGCAACATCGATTGCCGCAACAGCCTCGTCGAGCGAAAAACGATGGGAGATGAGCTGCGTCAGGTCAAATCCGTTACGGTATCCGTTGAAGACCAGATCAGTGACTTCGTTGAGAAGGTCGAACGAAGAGGAATAGGACCCCATAAGGGTCTTCTCGTCCATACAAACCACGCCGGGATCAAAAGTTGCGTCGCCGCGCTGGGTTTGGGCAAAAAGCAGGACCTTGCCTCCGCACCGTGCTGCATCCATTGCGGTCCTTATGAGGGCGTTGCCGCCGACGGCGAGGATGACGGCATCGGCTCCGCGCCCCTCAGTCTCTGCAAGGACGCGATCCACGACATTTTCGCTGTCCGCATGAATGGGATTTTTGAGGCCATATTTTGCCGCTATGGCGTGGCGTTCGGGATAGAGGTCGGAAGTGAGCACGCGGGCACCGGTGCGGCCGGCGAGAACGGCATGCATGAGGCCGATGGGACCTTGGCCGATGACGAGAACAGTGTCATCGGAGTGCAGGTTGAGCATCTTTACGCCCTTGAGCACGGTATTAACCGGTTCAACGAAGGCAGCCTGCTCGTAAGGGACATCGTCGGGAATGGGCACAACGCCGCAGCTTGAGGCCACCCAGTCCATCACGCGAATATACTCCGCGAAGCCTCCGCCGGACGGTTCGAATCCGGCGGTAACGCCGACCTTTTTGTAGAGGGGGCATTGGGCTGGGGTGCCTTTGCGGCAGTAGAAGCACTCGCCGCAGGGGACGTGGTGATGGACGACGACGCGTTCGCCGCCCTGAAAGCGCGTAACGCCCTCTCCGACGGCGACGATGGTGCCGGACATCTCGTGGCCGAAAATGCGAGGGGCGGAATGGGAGCCGGTGTGGATCTTTTTCAGGTCCGTTCCGCAAATGCCGCAAGTGGCAACTTTGACCAGGAGTTCGCCAGGGCCGATGGTGGGTGTTGGGACGGTCTCGACACGCATGTCGTTGATGCCGCGATAGACTACGGCGCGCATGGTGGCGGGAATCCGGGTGGCAATCTGACTTTGGGCGTTGGTGGTTTGGGTAGCCATCCGTGTTGGTGTGACCTCACTCAATCATTATTTCGTCATTCGCTCAGGAGTTCGTGGAGCCGCTCCGCGATGCTTTGGGAAGCCTTTCTACTATTTTCGCCCATTTGGACGAGTGCAGGCCATATCCAAGGTCTAAGGAGAGCAAAAAGAACAAACTTCGGGGTCTGAAATTGGCCGTTTGCGTCGATAAAGCGGTTGAAATCGGGCAGTTTAGCGTCGAGCCGGTCGCTCACGCCTTTGATTGCATAGAACGGGATGCTACGCATCGCGGCGAGGCGGGCGATGGCGGCGGCTTCCATGTCGACCAGGGCGGTTTTGTAGGTGGTCGCGAGACGACGTTTTTCAGACTCGTCGGCGACTTTGGGACTGGTGGCGAGCCAGAGTTTGCCCGCTCCAGCGTCGCAATTGAAGCGCTCACCGGTGCGGGTGTCGATGACTCCAGCACAGTTGTGGGCGCTGCCGGCGGCGATCTCGGGCCTTAGGGCGCCTGCCCAGCCAATGGAGATGACGAGATCGACGGGACCGCCGTCTTCGATTCCGGCGAAAGCGCGGGTTGCAGCGTCGGGGCCAGCCCCCGCGCAAGCGGCGATCCATTCTTCTTCTTCGGTGCGTTGCGCCCAGAAGTGGACTGTTCCGCGAGTGGAGCGTGGCCAGTTGCGGACGAGGGGTTTAAGTTCGCCGGGCATTGCGGCGATAATGGCGACCCGGGTCATGGGTGGCCTGCTGATTCGGGTTCGTGGTCTCCCACCCTTGCTACGCAAGGATGGGGCACCCGTCTTCGTGGTAGTGTCTTCCATAAAAAGCAACTGCAGGTTCCTCCGCGCGCTACGCTTGGTCGGAATGACAATTCTGCTCCAATACTCGCGACCCGGGTCATGGTGCGTAGCCGTTGGCGCGGAACCAGTCTATGGCGGCGCGCATGGCCGGATAGACCGGGACGATGCGGAAGCCGAGTTCCTGCTGGGCGCGGGCGCTGGAGGCGAACATCTTTTTGCGGCCCATTCGGACTTCTTCCAGGGTGGCGCGAGGTTCTTTGCCGCGGATCCGACCGGTGATCCACTCCTCGAAAAAGGCGTAGGTGGCGGCGATGGCGAAGGGTATTTCTGTTTTCGGCGAGGGAATGCCGGTGATGGCAGACATCTTATCTAGGATCTGCTTGAGGGTAAGGTTTTCGCCGCCCAGAATGTAGCGGCGGCCGGGCTTTCCGACCTCAAGTGCAGCGACGTGAGTGCGTGCGATTTCAGCGACGTCGACGAGATTGAGGCCCGTGTCGACGTAGGCCGGAAATTTGTGGTTGAGAAAGTCGACGAAGATACGGCCGGTGGGCGTGGGTTTGGAGTCGTTGGGGCCGATGGGGGTCGTCGGATTGAGAATGATGACCTGCTGGCCGTCTTGCGCAGCGGCGATTGCCTGCTGCTCCGCTAAAAATTTGGACCGCTTGTAATGGCCAACCATGTCCTCAATCGTCACGGGCGTTTCTTCATTGACGACGATCCCATCGGTGCGGAAAGCCATGGTAGCCACGGAGGACGTGTAGACGACGCGGCGAACGCGAGCATCGCGGGCAAGCTTCAGCAAATCACGAGTCCCGTCGACGTTAGCGCGGTACATGGCGTCGGGATCGCGGATCCAGAGGCGGTAATCGGCAGCGACATGCATGATCGCATCGCAGCCATTGATCGCCGGTGCGTACGAATCGGGCTGGGCCAGGTCACCAACAACGGTTTCGCCAGAGATGCCTTCGAGGTTCGAAAGCTTGCTGGATTTGCGGACGAGGAGGCGGAGGTCCGCGCCTTCTTCAGCCAGGGCTTTGGCGACGTGATGTCCGACGAATCCGGTGGCGCCTGTGAGAAAGATCTTCATGGCGAGGTGCGCGAAGAATCATTCTAAGGCGTCAGGGGCAGAGAGTTCGCGATCTCTCGGCTTTTGGCGGCTTGCGCTAGCGGGCGGACGCGACTGTCTCAGGTTCGCCGAGAGCATTCAGCTGCTTGCGTACTGAGGCTACTCCCTGAACGTTTCCCAGCCGGCTGTAAAGAAAGAGGGCTCGATTAAAGCATTGGACCGCCATGTCAGGATTCTGCAGTTTGATCCAGAGGGTCCCCATAAGCTGGATCGCATTTGCTTCGCTCGAGCGGTCGTTCGTCAGTTCCATCTTGGTGATTGCTTCCTGAAAATAGTCCAATGCTTTGTGCGGATCATTGATAAGAAAGGCATAAGTCGAACCGAGATTGGTGAGCGTGAGAGCTTCTCCTTGCCGATCTTGCTTGACGCGATAGTCGGCAAGGGCCTGGTCGAGATAGTCCACACATTTCTTCTTATCGCGGAGCGCGAAGTATGCCAAGCCTAGATTGTTGAATACTGCCGCTTCTTCCGCCTTGTCGATCGGGACTGGATAGGTCTTAAGGGCTTCGCGGTAAAAGCGAGTTGCCTGCTCGGGGAAGCCCCATTCACGGTAGACATCCCCAATGTGTGCAAGCGTAGTTGCCTCATCGTCTTTATCGCCGAGTTCCCGCCAGATGCTCAGCTCCAATTGGTAGAGTTCCAGAGCTCTTTGCTGCTGGCGAAGTGACCTGTAGGAGCCGGCAATGGCGCCGAGTGTATGCGCTTCCGCTTGACGATTGCCCGACTGCCGGTACTTTTCGAGCACTCCATTAAGAGCATCGAGCGGAAGCCCGGGCTTCGTGACCGCTGTCGATTTACCGACGCTCGGGATGGCCGGTTCGATATCGACTTTCGTTGTAGACGCGGAACTGCTCGAGGGAGCCGAGGCCGAAGGCGGGTCGGTAGGCTCGGTCGGAGCACCACCGGCGGATGGTTGTGCCTGGAGCAAGCTGGATGTGACGAATAGCGACAGGGACGCAAAGACGATAGACAGAGCGGGGAGACTCTGCTGGCGCATGGGGAAGACCTCCTGAATCACTAGAGCCCAGGTTTCTTCGATGCTGAGAAAATGATGCGCGTGCGACTTGGCCGGCAGAAATGAGAGTGAGAAAGGAAGAGAACGGCTCTCGGAGGGGACCGCCGGTTAGTTATTCTGGAACAGAGGCGGCCTTGAGTTCAATCGAAATCTCTTCTTCTGAAACTAAAAAGCCAGCGGTGGTCCTTCTGAGCGGCGGCCTGGACTCGGCCACGGTTGCGGCTATTGCGGCGGCCGACGGGTTCCGGGTCAATGCCCTTTCGTTTGCCTACGGACAACGGCACAGTTTTGAACTGGAGGCGGCGCGTCGGGTAGCAGAGTCGCTTAAGGTGGCGCAACACCGCGTGGCGACGATTGATTTGCGAGTGTTTGGCGGGTCGGCGCTCACTGACGATATCGATGTGCCAAAGGGGCGGTACAGCGCGGAGATGGAGAATGGGATTCCCGTGACGTATGTGCCTGCGAGGAATACGATCTTTCTTTCGTTTGCGCTGGCGTGGGCTGAGGTGCTGGGGGCGAGTGACGTGTTTATCGGAGTGAATGCGCTGGATTACAGCGGGTATCCCGACTGCAGGCCGGAGTTTATTCATGCCTTCGAGACAATGGCAAACCTCGCGACAAAGGCCGGTGTTGAGGGACGGCAGAAACTGGTGATTCATGCGCCGCTAATGAAACTGACAAAGGCGCAAATCATCAAGAGAGGCATGGAACTGGGCGTCGACTACGGCCTGACGAGCAGTTGCTACGACCCTGCGCCAGATGGGAAGCCGTGCGGACAATGCGACTCTTGTTTCCTGCGGAGAAAAGGATTCGGCGAAAACGGGATTGACGATCCCCTGCCCTATCCGGATGTGAAGGCAACCCGATGAGCTACGCCGTCAAAGAGATTTTTTATACGCTGCAAGGTGAGGGAGCTCAGGCCGGACGCGCGGCGGTGTTCTGCCGGTTTGCAGGATGCAATTTGTGGTCGGGGCGCGAGAGCGATCGCGCGTCTGCGATATGCCGGTTTTGCGACACGCAGTTTGTTGGCGTGGACGGGGAAGGTGGAGGCAGATTTGAGACGGCAGACGATCTGGCCGAGGCGATCATCGGGAAATGGCCGGGGCGCGGTACGGATGGCACACGGTTTGTGGTGTGCACCGGAGGCGAGCCGCTGCTGCAACTGGATCGGACACTGATCGACGTACTGCACGAACACGACTTTGAGATTGCGGTGGAGACGAATGGGACGATAGAGGCCCCAGTGGGAATTGACTGGGTGTGCGTAAGCCCCAAGGCGGGGGCGCGGCTGGTGCAGAAGACAGGCGATGAGCTGAAGCTTGTGTTTCCGCAGGCGGATGCGCAGCCGCCGGAGTTTGAGGGGCTGGATTTCCGGCATTTCTTTTTGCAGCCGATGGATGGACCGGACCGGATATTGAATACGGAACTGGCGGTGCGGTATTGCATGGAGCACCCGAAGTGGAGGCTGAGTTTGCAGACGCACAAGATTGTTGGAATTCCTTGACGGTCGACAAACTGTAAGTCGATGTTCTATTACGAGATTGCGCCGTCGGCGAACCCGGCGCTGATCCCGCATTTATGAGAAACTGGAAGTGCAGCAGTTCTCTGGGGATCTAACCGATTATCGCGTTCCCCAAACTCTGAGCCAATTCAAGAATTTGACCGGGCCGGCCGCGCCGAGTGTCCGCTGCGGTTCGCTTACAGGAAAACGAAACGAAATGCTGAGTGTGAGTAATGTGTCGATGCGCTACGGCGCGAAAGTGCTGTTTGAAGACGTGTCAGTGAACTTTACGCAGGGGCGACGCTACGGATTGACGGGGCCTAACGGTTCAGGTAAGTCCACGTTTATGAAGGTGCTGACGGGCGAACTGGACGCGCAAAAAGGGACAGTTGTGCGCCCGCGGAAATTCGGTGTTTTACGGCAGGATCAGTTTGCATTCGATGCCTATCGCGTGATCGATACCGTGATCATGGGCAACAAACCGCTTTGGAGCGCGCTCGAGGAGCGGGACCGGATCTACGAGAAGGCCGAGTTGAGCGATGCCGATGGCATGCGACTTGGCGAACTGGAAGGTGTGATCGGCGATGAGGACGGCTATACGGCAGAAGCCGACGCCGCCGTGCTGCTGGATGGTTTGGACATCACCGAGGAACTGCACGAGCGCAAAATGGGCGAGTTGCAGGGCGGCCAGAAGGTGCGCGTGCTGCTGGCGCAAGCGCTCTTTGGAAAGCCCGAAGCGCTGCTGCTGGACGAGCCAACGAACTACCTCGATCTGGATTCGGTTCACTGGCTGCAGGACTTTCTGAATGGATACGACGGAACACTGATTGCGATTTCGCACGATCGGCATTTTCTGAACAGCGTGACGACGCATACGGCGGACATCGATTACCAGACCATCATTATCTATAGCGGTGGCTACGACGAGATGGTGATGGCGAAGACGCAGATTCGTTCGACCCTTGAATCGCAGAACGCACAGCGCGAAAAGAAGATTGCGCAGTTGAATGAATTCATTGCGCGCTTCGCAGCGGGCACGCGCTCTTCGCAGGTCACGAGCCGGCGCAAGGAAGTGGAGCGGCTGCAAACGAATGAACTGGCGCGGTCGAATATTCAGCGGCCTTATATCCGCTTTGACCAGGTGCGGCCGAGCGGTAAGCACGTGCTCGAGTTCAAACATCTGACGAAGTTGTATGACGACCTGAAGGTTATCGATGGATTCACTGCGAATGTGCTGCGAGGCGAGAAGATCTGCCTCATGGGGCGCAATGGTGCAGGCAAGACCACGCTGTTGAAGAGCCTGCTGGCGAACTATCCTGGGCTGGCGGACAAGGATTTCACGTTGGACTCAGGAGCTGTTTTCTGGGGGCACGAGGCGCAGATCGGATACTTTCCCCAGGACGTGGGCTCGACAATCGAGCACGGGTTGACGGTGGCGGAGTGGCTGCATCGCTGGAATCCGGCGGCGCATGTGGAAGAGATCCGCGGGATTCTCGGGCAGATGCTTTTCTCGGGCGAAGAGGGCGAAAAGCAGACCAAGGCGCTCTCGGGCGGAGAGCAGGCTCGACTGGTGTTCTGCAAGCTGATCCTGACCAAGCCGAACATCCTGATTTTTGACGAGCCGACGAACCACCTCGATCTTGAAGCGATCAATGCGTTGAATATTGCGCTGCAGCGGTACGAGGGAACGGTGCTGCTGGTGACGCACGATCACGATCTGATCGACGAGGTGGCGACGCGGCTTTGGAATTTCAAGGCAGACGGGATTGAGGATTTCCAGGGGCCGTATTCGGAGTGGAAGGGCAAGCACAACTACCATAAAGCATCAGAAAAGAATGCAAGGCTGTCATCGATGAATCAACGTTCCTAATTGTCTGCTCAGGCTTCTAGAATTGGCCTACATGAATCCAGTCCTTTCTCACCTGGCGTGGTTTGATGTCGCTGATCCGGCGTCGCCGGAACTTGACGAACTTGCAAGCCGGTTTGGGCTGCACGAGTTGCAGATCGAGGACTGCCGGCATCGGCCGCAACGGCCGAAGACGGAAGAGCACGATCACTACATCTTCACAGTGTTAAAGCACATTCATGACCTGAGCGATCTTGAGTTCGATGACATCGATCTCTTCCTCGGACCCGACTTTCTGATCTCGGTTCGGAGCGCTGACGCCGCGGTGATTGAGACTGTGCGCGCTCGAGCTGGAGAGGAAAACGTCGATCGCCTTGATCGACTCTTCTACATGATTGTCGACCAGATCGTCGACGGCTATCAGCCGGTGCTGGACAAACTCGCGGATGAGATTTCGGAGATTGAAGACGTGGTGCTTGACCGGCCTGATCCGGAAACGCTTGCGCGGATCTTTTCGCTCAAGCGCAAGCTGGTGGAATTCCGCCGGATAGCCGGGGGCATGAGAGAGGTTGTGAACAGCCTGGTTCGTCGCGAAAAAGGACTGGTCGGGGATGATCTTGATCCTTACTTTCGGGACGTCTACGACCACATCATTCGTACGGTCGACCTGATCGAGACGTATCGGGACCTCCTGTCGGGCGCGCTCGATATCTACCTCTCAGCCGTTGCCAATCGGACCAATGAAGTGATGAAGGTGCTTACGATCTGGGGCACGGTGGCTCTTCCATTGGTGATCATTACCGGGTTCTTCGGGATGAATCTTCATCTGCCTTGGGCCAACAGCCCTTATGGCACCGATTATGCGGTGGGTCTGATGGCGATATCCACGATTTCGGTTCTGGTTTACTTCAAGATGAAGCGATGGTTTTAGCACTGCTGAAGCGCTACCTCTAGCGCGTTGAGCAGGCGCTTCTGCGCACCTCTATGTGCTTTCGGCCCCATGAACAGATGTGCTCGAGCACGGGGAGCATCGTCATTCCGTAGTCGGAGATGGAGTAAAGGACCTGCGGGTGAGTTCCCTTCTCCCGCCGTCGGATGAGGATGCCGTCGCTGACCAGGTCTTTGAGATGACGGATCAGCATGCGTTCAGTAATGCCGGGAATGGTGCGGAGCAACTCGCTGGTGCGCATCGGCTTCTCAGAAAGACGCCAGAGGATGGTTCCCTTCCATCGGCCGTCGATGACAGACAGCATGGCGTCGATGGGACACTCCGAGATCTCCTTTTTCGAAACCGGCATGTTATGGCCTGAGCGGGGAAAGCGGAACTGACATATTTGTCAGCACTGCTTGCTGAATCATTCTATCGCCGTGCGGAGTCTGAGGCTCAGGAGTTGAATATGAAGCCTCTACTGGATGTTGTTACGACTGTTTGCATCGGCCTGCTGATCGGCACAGAATTTGCGGTCTCTGTCTTTATCAATCCCATTCTCCGGCAACTCGGGGCGCGTGAAGAGTTGCGGGCTATTCGATTGTTCGCGGCAAAACTGGGTTCCGCCATGCCGATCTGGTACGTCATCTCTCTTCTGCTGCTGATCGCGGAATCGATTTTGAGGCGCGGGGATGCCGGCTACCTATTCCTGATTGCTGCGAGCTCGATCTGGGTTGCGGTGATTGTGCTGACCATTCTCTTTCTCGTGCCAATCAACAACCGACTGGCGCGCACCGATCCGGATGCGGCGGTGGGGCCGGCGCTGAAGGAGCACGGGCGGTGGGACACTATGCATCGCTGGCGCGTGGCATCGCTTACGGCGGCGATGGTCTGCTTCTTGATGGCTGTGCTTCGGGCCGGGTGACAAAACGACTCAGATTTGAAGATCGGCATGAAGCCGCGAGCAGTTGAGGTCGTGCTTTCCCACCCACGACACCAAAGAAGCTGTTATGAATGGGACACAACCCGGCAGATGTATTGCGCTTCATCCCCGTTGATGGTGGGATTCTCGGGGGGGTGTACCCCCCTACTCTGTAAGCAAAGCTATGCGCTGCAACGATTTACGACGGCGGCGCGGCGCTAGAGTCATCTCAGCAGAGACTTTAGCCCGCAGAGTCGTCTCAGCAAAGGGGTTAGGGGCGAGTTGTCAGTGGTCAGGTTGGCGGCTGGCAGATTGATCAGGAACCGCGGAATATTTCGCATGGTTCAAGGATACGGATTTCGTGGAAATAGCCTGCAAATGTGTGGACGCTGGAAGTGATTGCAAAGAAAGCGGTTCCGAAGAAAATTCGATGGGAGGGGTTGACAGGAGCAGCGCATGGGTAAGTTCGCCCCTCCGCACTGGCGCTCGGCCTGCGAAAAACTACCAACAGTTGGCCAAACAGCCATCTTTTGCCTGATTCCAAAAGTTGGAGACGAGACGACCTGGAAGCCTACCGGGATGTCGCTCAACCAGTAACTGCCGAGCAGGCGGTTGTCGTTAGCACATAATATGTCCGGTGTTTATAGCAAGTGATATGTCCGCTTTTGGGGCGGTGAGGATGGAGCCATGCGCGAGAGCATGGCGATCTATCCGATCACCGCGATGGAGCGGGCGATGAAGTTACAGGAAGTGTTGTTACGAGCCACAGCGGGGAAGATCAAGTGGTGGCAGGCAGCGGAGCTGGTCGGCATTAGCGAGCGGCAGATGCGCCGCTGGCGGAAGCGGCTTGAGGACGAAGGCCCTCGGGGATTACTGGACCGGCGAAGGCGGAAGCCAAGCAGCAGACGAGTGGCGAAGAAGCGGGCCGAAGAAGTTCTGAGTCTTTACCGGGACAAGTACTTCGATCTGAACGTGCGTCATTTTCATGAGAAGCTCTGCGAGGAACATCAGATCGGATTGAGCTATACGTGGGTCAAGCAGGCACTACAGGCAGCCGGGCTGGTGAAGCGCAAGGCCAAGCGGGGCGTTCATCGCAAGCGGCGAGAGCGGCGTCCCCTGCCGGGGATGATGCTGCACATCGACGGCAGCGATCACCAGTGGTTTCAGGATGAGCGCCGGCACGACCTGATCGTGATCCTGGACGATGCCACCAGCGAGATCTATTACGCGCAACTGGCCGAGGAAGAGACGACCGCTACCGTGATGGCCGGGTTACGGGCAGTGATCGAACGTAAAGGGCTGTTCTGTTCGCTCTATTCCGACCGCGGAGCCCATTTCTGGTACACACCGAAGAGCGGCGGCAAGGTCGATTATGAGCGTCCCACGCAGGTGGGTCGTGCCATGAAGGAACTGGGAGTGCACATGATCCCGTCCTACTCTCCCCAGGCCCGGGGACGTTCGGAGCGCAACTTCTCCACCTGGCAGGGCCGGCTACCGCAGGAGCTGCGATTGCGCGGGATCCGAACCCTGGAAGCGGCCAACCAGTTTCTGAACGAGCACTACATCGCCGAGTTCAACCGCCGCTTCACAGTCCCGGCTGCCGAGCGTGGAACGGCGTTCCTCTCCTGCCGGCACAGGAACTTGGAAATGGTGTTCACCGAACGCTATGAGCGCACCGTTGATCGGGATAACACGGTGAGCTTTTACAACGTACTTATGCAGCTCGAGCGTGCCGAGTGGCGTCCCACCCTGGCTGGGTCGAAGGTGATCATCCATCAGCACCTCGACCAAACACTGACCCTGATGATCGCAGGACATCGCGTCGGTCACTACAGCGCGGAAGGAAAGCTGTTGACGCCGCTGACCAAAAAACAAATCAAGGCCGTGGAAAAGACGTTGCGAGGAAAAGTCCAAAAACAGACTTTCCCTCCCAACTTGCGAATCCCGCACACTGCGCGGGATTCGCACTTTACCACCGCCTCTACGACTACTAATTTATGAGTTCGGACATTTCATTTGCTACGAAAAGCGGACATTTTCACTTGCTAACGACACTGCCGAGCAGGCGGTGATCCGATCGCAACCGAGAAATCGACGTTGGACCCCCTCCCCAAGTAGAATTCCGATCCACATCGGCGTTTGAACTAAGTCGCTGGCGCGACGGACCTGCGGCGTGGGCTCCCCGACATTTCTTGAAGCCTCGTCACAGGAGGTCCTGACCCATCTTCGCACTAACCACTCCACCCCCCCCCCCCCCATTTTCCCTCCCCCCCCCCCCCACCCCCCCCCCCCCTTCCCCCTCTTCCCCCCCCCCCCCCCGCGTTTATCGTTATTAATTCTGAGACTGCCTACTTGTTCAACAGCCATCGACTCCGCAAAATAATGCTTTCCCTCGCAATTTTGCTGAAGTACCATCCCCGATGAGACGACTCCGTATCCCTAGTTGTGCCTCTGCGGGCACAAGCAGGAGCAGTCACATGCCGACCTTGAGAAGCGCTCAGCCGAGCCCTGATCTGCGCCTGTTTGTCCGGGCCTATGCGCAACGTGTGTTCGACAGCCATGACGTGCCGGTCTGGGAATTTGTACCAGCACAATTGGAACAAGTCCTGAATTTCGAGTTGGGGACTTTGCCCGGCGTACGAAATGTCTGGCAGGAAATCTCCGCGCACGTTTGGATCGGAGGTGCGCAAACCACATTTGCGGGCCACATGGAACTCACTCCGGGCGTGGAGTCATTTGCAGTCTTCTTTCAACCAGCAGGATTTTCTCAGCTCTTCGACACACCGATGCATGAGACCACGAACCGTCTCTATGACGCCGAGGCTGTGGCGGGGCCATGCATGAGGGAGTTGTGGAACCGTCTGGGGGAACAGCCCACATTCGAAGATCGGGTAGCCGCCATGGAGATGTTTCTGCGACGATTTCTGAAGCATGCACTACCGCACGATCGCGTGACCACCGCCGCTATGCATTTGTTTCGCCACCATGGGGCCATCCGCATCCCAAAGCTCGCTTCACGAGATGAGATTAGTTTGCGGCAGTTTGAACGGCTGTTTCGGAAGGAGACCGGAATGTCGCCCAAGGTCTTCGCCCGCATCGCGCGATTTCAATCGGCACTCGATGCCAAGATCGTGAACTCCGAGATCTCGTGGCTCGATATCGCTCACTCGTACGGCTACCACGACCAGATGCACATGATTCACGACTTCGAACGTTTGGGCAGTACCACTCCGACACAACTGATCGCCCGGTTGGGTGACGTGCGTCCGCCCGCGCTTGCTTCAGAAAAATAGCGTCTATTCAACGTCGCCGATGTGACCATTCACAAGTCAATCCATTCATACGATCCCTTTCAGGAACCGGGAGGCGGGGATGCGGAAAAATACCGCCGTGTCGTTTTTTTACTAGGCCGCCAATTGCTTCATGAAGCATGATCACCCCTGTTATTCCTCTCCTGAGTTTCCCGCTCAGGAAAAGAGGTTGGTCTGGAATTGGGACTCGTTCCCCGCGCAGAGTCGTCGCCAGCCTTGAAAGCCTCGAACTCAAATGATCGAAGGGAAGGCTGCGTCACGGGCCTGACATCAACGACCAGATAGATATTAGCTCGGAGGAAGCCTCCATGCCAGCTATGGCGCTTTCTTTCTACCAGCCTTTCACCCGAATTACCGCAAAGAGGAGTAACCCATGAAACTTCGAGCCCGGACCTTAATCACCGCGATATTTCTATTCATCGCATTCGGGACGACGCTGAACCTTGCCGTCCAGGAAAGCCAAGCGCAAAGCTCAAGCAGAAAGCATCACCACTACCGGGTATTCGAGATAGGCACCTTCGGAGGACCAACGAGCAGCATTGCATTTCCTCCTGCGCATGTGCTTACTGAACGGGGCACCGTCGTTGGCTGGGCCGACTCAACTATCCCCGACCCTCTCAAACCAAATTGCTTCAACGACGAGTGCACCGTACTGAAAGCGTTCATCTGGCACGACGAGAGGCTCATCGACCTTCCCTCACTGTCAAGTGCGGCAAACAGCTATGCGATTGGAGAAAACGATCGCCGATGGGTGATCGGGGTTTCGGAGACCGGCTCGATCGATAGCAGCCTCGGCACCCCCCAGTATGCCGGTGTTGTCTGGAGAAACGGCGAAATAAAAGATGTCGGAACGCTTGGCGGCGAGTCCAGCGCCGCCACTGCAGTGAACAATCTTGGCGAGGTTGTAGGTGGAGCATCCAATGGCAAGCCGGACCAGCAGTCGATGCTTAGCAGTGATTTGTTTATCTTTGGGCCTTTTCCGGCAAACACGCAATCGCGTGCTTTCCTGTGGAAGGGCGGTCTGCTGCACGATCTGGGAACGCTGGGAGGCCCAGACAGCATGGCAATCTTCAATAATGACAGAGGCCAGGTTGTGGGGATTTCTTACTTGAGCGATGTCATAGCCCCGACATTGGGAGTGCCCCCGATCGGAACGTTTCTCTGGGAGCATGGAAAGTTGCGGAACATCGGCGGATTTGGCGGGAGCCAAACGGGGCCACAATGGCTTAACCAGAAAGGAGAGATCGTCGGAACTTCATTACTGCCAGGCGACCAGGTGACTCGCTCGTTTATCTGGAGGAACGGACACTTGAAGGATCTGGACTCGCTCGGCGGAGACAACGTGTATGTGCATACCATTAACGATGAAGGAATCGCCACGGGCTATTCCGACATTCCCCGGTACACCCGTTTTTGGCCACCCTGTCATCTGGAAGCACGATCATGTTATCGACCTCGGCGCGCCGGCGCCCGGCTTCAATTGTGCGGCAGGGGAATCGGTAAACAGCCACGAGCAGGTTGTCGGTAACGCGGGATGCAACCAAGACGGGTCGGGCTACCCATTCCTTTGGGAGAAGAGTAATCCCATTGTTGACTTAAATACTCTGCTCGAGCCCGGAACCCAGCTGCAGGTGGACTTTGCGGTATCGATCAACAATCGCGGAGAGATTGCTGCCGGGTGCGAAACTCCTACAGGCGATCCCCGCGCATGCCTGCTTGTCCCGTTGGACGATGCACACGAGTGGCGCGACGAAGCAACGGACGGGTTGGAGCGCAGCGCGGTCGCAAAGGTCAGGTCATCCTCCCGCAGAATTGATCCAAGCCGTGCGCGTGAAGGCAGGTCGATTCCATTGCTGCGACACGACAAACGCTAAGTTATTTTCGCGCTGAAATCGTTGATTCGTTGGCACTCGTCCCGCTCCCCAAAGGGAAACCTCGGATCAACTCTGGAGCTCTCACTCTGCTAGGCGATTCTTACTCCAGTGGCTTATGCGCGCGTAACTCCGCCACAATCTCTGCCTCCGCTGGGCGCGTGTCGTCTGCGCGGTCCGCCGGGAACCTGAGGGCACCCACCCGGGCGTGGCCGCCGCGGCCGTAGCGCTCTCAGACCTTGGCAAATTCCCATCTTTGCGGAGTCGGCCTTGGTCCAAGAGCCCGAGCCAACGAGCGCGTGGCCACGCAGCACAATGCGAGGGTCCCCCAGGTCTGGGTTCTGAGACCTTTGAGCCTCCCGTACTTTCAGTATCAGTTGATACAGATGATACAGAATCGCCAAATCGCTCACAGACTCTGATTACTCCTGGAAAGTCGGCAAGTGTCCAGGAATTTGAACAGGTGAATTGTTCAACTGCTGACTTCAGGCCATAGACAAGCGCGAGTCGAACGGGTGTTCCGGGTGAGTGGGGGCTACTCGGACGTTCCTGAGCAGGAACGGAAGGGTTGGCGGCGACACACCCTGACTCTAAAAACGAGGAGGGTCGCGATGCACAACCAGAGGTTGGCGACGGGGATGTTGATGCGCAGAGCAGAATCTCGATGAAAGTCCCGCTATGGTTTGGAGGCCAGTTGCTTCTCAGATTCCACGACCAGCTTGTGGAAGGCCTCTACCGCTGGAACCGAGGGCGATGCGAGCGCATCCTTCCCTGAATACCGCCAGACCGCCGGGGCCTCGAGGGGAGACGAGGTTGGATCATCCCCCTTCCCGCGATAGACGACGAACATATCCTGCGAAGAGCCAGCTTCGACCTGCGGTTGTGGAGCTGCGGGCTGGGTTCCGGCGCTGGATGGGTCGTTGGAGCCCGGGTCGCCCCAACGACCACCTGCACGAGTGGTAGTTTGAGTCGGCGAGGTGGTTGAACCCACGCTCACAGGAGGAATTCCATTGATCGGAGTGCCGCCTATCGTGGTTTGCACGACTTTGCCGTTGCCCTTGCGCACCACAATCACAAGGTCTGCTGTGTATCCCTCCTGCACAAGCCTAAAACGCCCCCACCGATTCAGGGCATCCTCCACAGCCTGGCGAGCGGCGCGATTAGCGTAAGGGTCCGCTGCGTCCACTCCGGCCTGCGGATCGACGATCACGAGGGCTGTCTCGGCACGGAGGATATCCGCCGGAAGAACCGCTTTTTTCTTATCTTTGGCTCCAGCAAGGGCACAGAAAAGGATGACCGCAGCGAGCGCGAGTTTGCGGAAAGGCATAGGGTCCTCCGGCTTCGTGCCAAGTTTACACTTCGCTGCACACGCTGACGAGATCCTCTTCATAAACTGCCCATGCAGTGATCTAACCGATCCAGTGGCAATTTCTCGAGTTCCGGTCGGATAGTGGGCGATCCGGACCTTACAAGAAATGGTGCAATTTTCTTGTTGGCGAGGATCCAAAAGGATGAGGAGCACGGCCCCAGAGACAACACTATGTCGCGCGCGTCACTTTACCTCCGCATGCGTACATCTTTTCGCAGAGCTCGTTCCATCTAATCGCCGCAACAGGTACTCTCCTCAACTCGTTTCACTCATTCTGGCTTGTTCCAAATAACCGAGGAGAATCCATGGGCCGAAGATTTGTTCTAAGCCTTGTTCTCTTGCTGTGTGCAGAGGCCATGTTAGCCCAGGTCGCAACCACCAGCAGTACGTCCACCTCCACCATCAACACCAGCCTTCCGGTCGCTTACGTCTACGTCTCCAGTTCGCATTACATTCACGCCTACAAGGCGTGGGCCAATGGGACGTACACCAGCATCACCGGATCGCCGTTCCCCTTTGCCGGCATTCGCAAGATGTCAGTGACGAAGAAATTCCTCTTCGGCGCAGATGGAGTAAATCTTGTCAGTTACTCCATCCACTCAAACGGATCGATTAGCAAGCTTAGCTCCATCAAACCGGGAATCTACCAGTCGAGCGCATGCCTCCAAAGCAGTGGATTGAGCACGCAGGTCGATTTTAGTCAGGCTACGTTGTATTACCTCGCGTGTTCCGATGGATTCAATGCGAACGCGTATCTCTCGTTCCATATTCAGTCAGACGGATCTTTGCAGTTCCTCGGAGGCTCAGGCGGTTCCATAAGTGCAGCTACTCAGGGCACGCCACTAGTGCTGACCAAAATGGGAGGGAATGCCTTCGCATTCGACTCCTACTGCAACGATGAAACCGATCAGGGCGTTATTCAGGTCTTCAAGCGCCAGAGCAATGGCAACCTCAACTTCTTCGGCGAAGATAACAGCATGCCTGCAGCCGCTCCCGGCTCAGCCTTCTGCATGGGCCCGGTGGCCGCTGACGCGTCGAACCACCTCGCCGCTGCCGTTTTTAGGATCGACAGCCAGCCACACGATGCCGGCTTTATCTTCGGCCCCTCCTACCTCGCAAGCTACACCGCGGATTCGAACGGCAACCTCACCACAACCAGCAATGTCGACAACATGCCGGCCCTCCCCGTCGCCGGGAACAATGGCGCAAACAGCATCAGCATCTCTCCGGACGGCAAGTATGTTGCCGTGGGTGGCGGTGGCAACGGATTTCAGGTCCTTCACTTCAACGGTGGCAATCCACCCACGAACTTCAGCCCCGCATTTCTCGCGGGTCATTCCATTCAGAAGTTCGGCTGGGACAAGGCGCATCACCTATACGTGCTTTCCGCCCTGTACTCCGGGGGCACTTACACGACCTATCTCAGCGTCTTCAACGTCACTTCCAGCGGCGTGCAAAAGGTTTCGGGATCGCCTCATTACATCGCCAACCTGACCAACCTCATTGTTCTCGACCTGCAGTAATACGGATCGCGGGTCATCGATTCGAACCCGAACTTCATCGCAAACTCTCCTGCCCTTGACTCTCGAATCCGATTCAAGGGCAGGAAAATCTCACTTCCCCAGGCAGTCTTTATATTGGCAAGAAGAACTGGCGCGAAACCGAGTATACGAATCGGCTGGTATTTCGCGGTTACGAGGCGGAGAATTCCTAGTCACGCAAGGCACTTCAGTGAGTGAAATCAGGAGGACAGGGTGTGCCGGGACGAATTGTCAGCGGGGCCCAAACGTCGATCCGAGTCCCTTTTCGAGTTTTCGAATGAATTTCGAATCGTCCACCTACCAGACGCACTCGCTCCCGCATGCTCCGGAGACCGAGCCCCTGGCGACCCGCGCCGTTATTAACATCGTAGCCTGCGCCATCATCGGAGATGGATAAATGAAGGGTTTCATCCATCGCCTCGATTCTCACCTGCGCATGGGCTGCTCCGCTGTGTTTCTGGACATTCCTGAGTGCTTCCTGGACGATGCGAAACATGCACAGCGAAATATCAGGAGGCACGGAGGGCGGCACGTCCTTGTGGGAGAATTCAACCTGGATTCCTCGTTGCGCGGTGAACTCCTCGCAGAATGCCCCCACTCCCACAGTCAGGCCAAGCTGCTTAAGTGTCGACGAATGCAACCGGTGCGACAAGGTATGCAAATCGGCACCAAGCTCGCTGGCGGAGTTCATGAGCGCATTCAGTTGCCGATTTGCTTCCGCTGGGGATTCGGGAACAGTTTCAGCAACTGCTTCCAGTCCGAGCGACAGAATAGCTAGCCTCTGGCTGAAATCATCATGGAGTTCGGACGCCAGCCGGGCACGTTCATCCTCTTGAGCATTGATGAGCATGCCGCTAAGGCGCATCTGCTCGGTTCTTGCGGCATGGAGCTGCTTCCGCTCGAACAGGAGATCAATGGTCAGCAGGCTTAGGCTCGCAAGTGCCAGCAATCCGATCAGCAGGGTCGACCTGTATTGTTCCCACAGAGTCGGCTGCCGGTTGAGGACAATGCTGCCCCGCGGAAGATCGCTCTCGTTGAGTCCCCAACGCTGCAGAGCGAGCCAATCGAACATGTAGGCGTTGGGACTTTCCACGATGGGGATGTTCCCTGGCCTTTCGCCATTCAGAACCTTCACAGCCATCGCAGCGGCGGCTCGTCCTTCGACATCGAAGCTGAGCAGATCGCCCCCGACGGTTCCCTTGCCCAAATCGACATCGTCCACGACGAAAACCGGCGCATTAGCAGCGCTGGCGATCAACGGAACGGATTGGCTTGCGTCAATAAAGCGAGTTCCCGCCGCATCCTGCATGAGGGAGGTGTGATACACGATCGAATCGTTCGGCAGGCGTTTCAAGCGTTCGAGCAGCGTGGGCATATCGAGATCGGTGAGATAGGTGAATTTGAGCTTCGATTCGTAACCATGCAGAGCCTTCTTGACGATGGACTCGAGCTCCCGGTCATACGCTCCCACGCCCCCTACCACTACAACGTGTTTCGTGGATGGTCGCAAGCGGAGTGCTGCAATTAAAGTCTTCTCGGGCTCCGCCACTCCCCACACCCCGGTAAAGCTGGAGTCAAGTTTCAACTGATCCAACATTTCCTTCGTGCTCCCGCAGAAAACGATCGGGACACCAGGGAATGTTTTTTCGTGTTCCTCCACCAGGAGTTTGAGAGGTTCGCGTCCGACTGCAATGATTACGTCGGGCTTCCGATCGCGATACTTGCGGGTGGACCACTCGAGGAACTCACGCTGGATCTCCTCGTCCGGAAACAAAGTCGTCTCTAGATTCTCGCTGTACAGCTCGATCTGATAGGGCGCTCGTCCCAGACCGTCAACGATTGCCCGATCCATGAGAGCTACGCCTGGGGAAGAAAGAGGCCCGTAGGTGTTGAAGATCAACACGCGACGAACTTCTTTTACGGGGATTTCCGCAGTCAGCCAGGGAAGAAAACACGCCGTAGTGACCGCAAGCGAAATCAAGAAGCGTATGGTCATTTTTCCGTGCGTTCCGCCACCCCATAAGAGCCCATCTGACTAGAGCCGCGATTGTCTGCCTAGACCGTAGGCAGTTCCTCGATGTCAGGCTACTGCCAAAACTGACAGTGATCTGCCCCAGGGGAGTTGACGGGATTTCGAAGGAAGCCTGCCGGCTCGGCGCTCTCGCAGGTTCCGGGAGGATGGTGGCCCAACCGGACATTACCAAAAGTGGTGCAACTTTCCGCTGGGCGTTCGCGGGGACCTGCAAACGAGACGCTAGCCTAGAAACATGGGACTTGATGCAGTCGAGATTATTCTTCGCGCAGAAGAGCTGTTCGCCGTCGATATTGGCGATGAAGAAGCTGCGAAGGTCGAGACGGTTGGACAGTTTTACGAGTTGATCTGCTCCAAGCTCCACATTTCTCCGTTGCAATCCCCGGTGACTTCTGAGGAGCTGCCGGTCATTACACATCGCGAAAAGGTATTCCTGTTTCTAAGTCGCCATACGCCTTTGCCTGCTCCTGCCGAGGCATTACCGTGGTCCCCGCAGAGTGTATGGGATAGTGTGGTTGCCGTCTTCGCAGATCAACAGGGATTAAGCACCACTGATGTCACGTACCACGCGAGGATCGCCAAGGATCATAGTCGCGATCCCGAACAAGAAAGCTGCGATTGCAATTCGATTTTTCAAGTAATTTGTCGGACGAATGATTGCCCATGAAGAAGTTGCTTCACAGCCCAGGGATTTGAACATAATTGCCCTTGCCCCGCCCACTCACTCGGAGCTCGCTTTCGCAGTATGTCGCGCACACGGGCCTCTCACACAAATCCGTTGAAAGGCCGCATCGCGATCACTGGAATATTGGAATCTGCCGGAAGTGTAGCATGCAGTCAGACTAGGCAATCTTCCCAATGGCGTGCGGTCACTCAAAGCATTCCGAGCGAGTGGTGAGCTACTCGGCAGTTACATAATGGTGGATAGTTTGATCTTCACGCCTGGCCACGTGGATCTGACAAGCGGCCATCTTTTGCCTGAATCTTCGAGATTCTGGAAATAGAAAATGCCGAGAGCATTGTCGGTTACGCTCGTTCCGGTCTGGCCGGTCGAAGCCAAACTCTTGATTGTTTTGTCAGGACCGGCGGAGCGCAAGTTGCTTGACATTCAAAAGCATCCGCCGGTGTAATGAGAATGAGTGGTAGCGGCGATGGAGTTCGCCGCGCAGCCGAGCTGATGATCGCTTTGCTGTTAACCGCTGTCCTTCCGCAAAGGCCGGGACAGATGATGACTCCTGACAGGCGGTCCTGTCGGGGAGTCTCGCCCGGCGCGATCCCTGCAAATTGAAAGAGAGAGACGCACTCAGCGGTGTGTTGCCGTGGAATCATGCTTTCCCACCCATAACGGCAAAAGGCGCTGCCATGGATGGGGCACACAAATTCCCTGGCCGCACTCCTTTTTGCTCACGGATGAGGTCGCTGCGTCTTTTCGGAGGGGGACGGATTGCAGAAATATCTGCTGATTGCTGTTGGTGGCGCGCTGGGATCGATTGCGCGCTATTGGGTGGGCTCGTCGATCACGGGCAGGATGGGGCTTCGGTTCCCATATGGGACGCTGATTGTGAATATGACGGCTTGCGTCATCATCGGCTTCTCGATGAGTTACCTGGGCCGGCGGGCGGAGTTAAGTCCGGCGTGGCGGTACCTGGTGCCCGTGGGGTTTATTGGTGCTTACAGCACGTTTTCGACATACGAATGGGAGACACTGTCGTCCTTGCGAGCAGGGGCGTTCGGGATTGCGACTCTGTACGCTGCGGGAAGCTTTGTGATCGGACTTGCGGCGGTTTGGGGAGGGACGGTGCTGGGGGAGATGGTGCCGTAGATCGTTGCTGGGTTGGTGGTCGGAGTCTCGCCTGGGAAAGAACGCAAAAGCAGGTCCTTCTCCGCCTACCCCATCGCACGTCCCGTGCGGCGTGGCCCCAAGCCGCTACGTTCAGGATGACACTTCTGTGAGAGGCGATCCGCATAGGCACGACCGAGCTGGGCAGAAGAGCTCGCCAGATGCGCGGAATTTCTCGGTACCCAGTGATCCTCATTACTTGAGGTGTTCTTTCGCGTGACTCCGGCTGTGATGTAAATCACTGTAGACACGGAAGTACGACCCTACACTTGCACCATAGTTCAGTCAACGAAAGATGGGGAGAACTATGGTCGCCACTGAGAACGAAAGCGCCGTCAGCAACCTTCTGGCTGCATATGAAGGCGAATTGAACGCGCATGTCCGCTACAAGGCCTACGCAGTGAGGGCAGAGGCCGAAGGAATGAATGGCGCCGCAAGCCTTTTTCGCGCAGCGGCGCGCGCCGAGCAGATCCACGCCGGGAATCATGCGCGGGTTATTCGGCACATGGGGGGAGAAGCAACGGCGGATATTCGGCCTTTTCGCGTGAAGTCGACGCTCGAGAACCTGAAGGCAGCGCTCGGCGGCGAACAGCACGAAATCGATTCGCTCTATCCGAAATTCCTGGTTCACGCTACCTCGCAGCTTGACACTTCGGCAGTGCGGTCGTTTTTGTGGGCGATGGAGTCGGAGAAGACGCATGCGAGGCTCTACGAGGATGCGGTGACTTCGATGGAAGCGGGACCCGGGTGGACGAGCGATCAGCTCGACTTTTTTGTCTGCACGCTTTGCGGTTATACCGCCAAGACACAGGAAGCCGATAACTGCCCGGCGTGCAATTTCGTTTGGGAGAGGTTTGAACGGATCCGCTAGATTGCACCGATGCAACGACTCTTCTGCAAGAGATGATTTCGCCACCTACTTTTTAAGGTTTCAAGATTGGCATGTGATTTGCATCACCTGGACCCACTGTCCTGCATCTAACACAGTGAGGGCTTTTGGGCTATGGCAACGGATCGTGTGATCGCTCATGTGGTCGGAATCGAGGATCACGCGGTGATCCGAAACCTTGAGATCGCTTTCGAGGAAGAGACAAAAACGATTGCGGCCAGCAAGGCGTACGCGGCGAAGGCAGACGAAGAGGGCTATCACGGGATTGCAAGCCTTTTTCGTGCCATGGTCCGGGCCGAACAGATCCATGCCAGCAACCATGCCCGCGTGTTGCGGCATATGGGCGGATCGACAATGTTCGATGTGCCTATGCCCCACGTCGAGAGCACGCTGGAGAATTTGAATGCGGCTCTCGTCGAACAGAAGTTCGAAGTGGACCATCTCTATCCCACTTTTCTTACGGATGCGGTTCCATTGTTCGATGCGACGGCCGCACGGAGTTTTCAGTGGGCTCTTGAAGCTGATAAGTCGCATGTGCGTTTGTACGACGATGTCATGCCGCTGGTGAACGCCAACGTCAAATCCGGCTGGGCGTATGAGCCGCACGACTTTTTCGTATGCACGCTTTGCGGATATGCTGCGCAGAATGCCGAGGGCGAGAATTGCCCGGCGTGTAACTATCCGTGGGAGAAGTTCGAAACGGTGCGGTAGAGATCGCCTACCCGCAGAGCTCCATTTCCACAATAAAGATCAGGAATCGTTGCGCTCCGGCTTCCATTGATCTCGAAGTTCGCGATTGATGCGATCTTCCTGGTCTTGCCGCTCTTCCTGCTCGCGGCGTCTTTCGCGTTCTTCGCGCTCTTCGCGGCCGTCGCTCATGAGATTCTCCCAAAGATCAGTTTAACGAGTCGGCGGTCGAAATCCAATTCCAGAAAATTGGGCGTTGCCTCAGGAGCTGAAGCCCAAAGTCACTGTGTGCCATTTGCGGTACGACTAAAAGCTTGGTGAAAAAGTTCAAATCTCAAACGACGCGTGCACAGGGGCTAAAGCCCGACACTCATTTCGTTGCATTTACGGCTTGGCTAAAGCCATGCCCTTGTTACAAAACAGTGGTTCGTCAAGTTTTTCACCGAGCGGTGAAGTCATGCCCTGATACACACTGGTCAGAGATTGCGAACACCTAGCCTCAAAGTTAAGGTCCCTCAGCTGGCCATGACGGCGTTGGATTCGTAGAGTTCTCTGGCGCGGTCGAGGGCGGTCTGGATGTTGGGCATGATGTTTTCGCGGCCGACGTGATCGAGGAAGCGCGGCTGCTGAAGGAGTTTGGATGGTTGTTCCATCGCTCCGCATAGCAGGAGAGTGCGGCCGGATTCGGTGAGCCGCTTGGCCAACGACTCGATGGCGTGAATGCCGGTGGCGTCGATGGCCGTCATGTTACGCAGGCGCAGAATTACCACTGGCTCAAAGGCTTCGACATTGGTTGTCGCCTCAACCAATTTCTCGGTCGTCCCGAACAGGAACGGACCGTGGATGCGGAGGAGCGTGACGTAGGGGGGAATGATGCGTCCCTGGAGCGAGTGGGAGAGGCCATCGCGGATGTAATCGTCGGTTACCGCCGTGACGGTGGTGGTTTCGGCAATGCGATAGATGTAAACCAGCGCAGCCAAAGCCATGCCGACGCTGACGGCGACCGTGAGATCTGCGAAGACGGTGAGCGCGAAGGTGACAAGCCAAACGGAGATGGCTGTGAAGCCGAGTTGGAGGATTCCGCCGATCTCGCGCCACTCGCCCATGTTCCAGGCGACGACGAAGAGCACGGCGGCAAGCGTGGCCAGCGGAATGTAGCTGGCTAGCGGTGCGGCTACGAGCAGGATGGCCAGCAAAGTTAGCGCGTGCACGATGCCGGAGACCGGGGAGCGCGCTCCCGAGCGGATGTTGGTTGCGGTGCGGGCGATGGCTCCGGTGGCCGGAATTCCGCCGAAGAGAGGCGATGTGATGTTGGCGATTCCCTGCGCGACCAGTTCGACGTTGGGGTTGTGGCGATCGCCGGTCATGCCATCGGCTACGACAGCGGAGAGCATACTTTCAAGAGCAGCCAACAAGGCAACGGTAAATGCCGACGGAATGAGCGGGAGAATGTGCTCGGCGTGGAAGTCGGGAATGGCGAAGGGCGGGAGTCCGCGGGGGATCCCGCCGAAGCGGCTCCCGATGGTCTCGACCGGCAGATGAAATAGCGCGCATGCAACCGTGCAGGCAAGCAGCGCCACGATGGATGCGGGAACGCGTTTGGTGAATCGCGGCAGGATCAGCATGATGGCCAGCGTCGCGGAGCCAATTGCGAGAGCTTGCCAGTTGAGGCTGGGCATGTGGCCGATCAGAAGCTTTATGCGGGGCAGGAACTCGCTTGGCACTGCACCAACGCGGAGGCCGAAGAAGTCTTTGATCTGCGTTGAGGCGATCAGGATGGCGATGCCGTTTGTGAATCCGATGACGACGGGCCTGGGGATGAACTTCACCGCGGAACCGAGGCCGGTGAGTCCCATGGCGAGCAGGATGATGCCCGCCATCAGTGTGACCATGGCGAGGCCAGGCAGACCAAAACGTACAACGATTCCCGCGACGATCACGACGAATGCGCCGGTGGGTCCGCCGATCTGGGTGCGTGAACCGCCGAGCGCGGAGATGAGGAAACCGGCGACGACTGCGGTGTAGAGGCCGGCCTGCGGGGTCACTCCGGAGGCGATGCCGAAGGCCATGGCCAGGGGTAAAGCAACGAGACCGACGGTGATGCCGGCGAGGAGATCGTGCAGAAACATCTGCCTGCTGTACTGGCGCAGAGACACGACCAGTTTGGGCAGATTGGGATTGCTGATGGACATGATTGCTGTTTCTATTCTAGTGCGATTCCTGATCGAGCTCGGCGAATTACGGGACAACGAAGCGCAGGGGTAACCCTGTCTACGTGAGCTAAACGAGGGTTTTCATGTAGATGGCGGCGGGGCGGTTGCGGGCATAATAGTGATCGGCTCGGCCGTTGTTGCAGTAGCCGGCGCGTTCGTAGAGCTGAATCGCCGCGGTATTTTCAATGTCGACGTGAAGCCATACCTGAATGGCGCGTTCGGCGTTGGCGGAGCCTTCGATGCGGCGAAGGAGCTCGGCTCCAACGCGGCGGCCACGGTGCTGGGGCAGCACTTCGATGGTGGAGATGTATGCGAGGACGCCGGTGACCTGCTGAGCCCACTCCACGATTGCGAAGCCTGCCATCCGCGCATCCTGCTCGGCGACCCACGTCGCGGCATCGGGTGATCCGATGAGCTGTCGCATGTAGCGGCGGCTGAATCGCTGCGGGGGCTGGAAACAGATTTCTTCGATGGCGTAGATGTCGTCGAAGTCGTCGCGCTGGTAGAGGCGGTAGGTCATGGGGGAAATGGATTAGCGAGTTAGCCACCGCTTCGCGGTTAGCAGGTTAGCGACTCTTTTGGGTCAAATCTCCGTCACCCCAACCTTGATGCCGATAATACTTCGTCAGGCTTAGGCGCCCCCATCAGCCGTCAAGTCTTCCGACTGGACCTCTACGCAAACTGGGGTCGCAACCCAGGTCTCAGAAGCGAGACCCGGGCACCCGATTTCTTGCTAGTGTTTGCCGGAGGATAACAATACGGCGAATACTTAAACTTTTGCTTCAAGGTCGCGGATAACGTCGAAGAAGCGCTGGTCGAGGCGGCGGTTGGTGGCGATCGCCTCTTTGATGGTGATGTCGGTGACATCGAGGCCTTTGAGGACGGCGATGCGGCCCCACTTGTTCTCGTGCACCATGTCGATGGCGTGGAGGCCGTAACGCTGGCCGAGAACGCGATCGAAGGCGGTAGGAACTCCGCCGCGTTGGGTGTGGCCGAGGTTGACGGAGCGGGTTTCAAACCCAGTCTTCTTCTCGATGAGGTCGGCGAGTGCCTCGCCGATACCCGAAAGGCGGGCGTGGCCGAAGGAGTCGACTTCCTTTGAGCCGATGACCTGGCCGACTTCGGGCAGGTGGCAGCCTTCTGCAACAACGACGACGCCGTAGTGCTTGCCGTGATCGTAGTTGTATTTGAGCAGAGCGCAGACGTGGTCGATGTCGATTTCCTTCTCGGGAACGAGGACGACATGCGCGCCGCCAGCAACACCAGAGGCGTATGCGATCCAGCCGGCGTCGCGGCCCATGACTTCAACCACGATGACGCGGTTGTGGGAGTCGGCGGTGGTGTGGATGCGATCGATAGCTTCGGTGGCGATCATGACGGCGGTGTCGAAGCCAAAGGTCTGATCAGTGCCGTTGATGTCGTTGTCGATAGTCTTGGGAACGCCGACCGCATTGATGCCGTTGTCGGCGAGAAAGAGCGTGACAGACTGTGTGTCGTCGCCACCGAGGGCGATGAGGGCGTCGATCTTGTTGGTCTTCAGGACTTCCTGCACCTTTTCGATGCCGCCGGGGATCTTCTTCACGTTGGTGCGCGAGGAGTGGAGAATGGTGCCGCCCTTGAGTTGAATGCCGTCGGTGTTCTCCAGGGTTAGCGGGATGAAGTTGTTGTCGAGCACACCGCGCCAGCCGTTGAGGAAGCCGATGAATTCATCGCCGTAGGTTTGGATTCCCTTGCGTACGGCAGCGTAGATCACTGCATTCAAGCCGGGGCAATCGCCGCCGCCGGTCAATAGCGCAACTCGCATCGTAAATTCTCCTGATCGAATTCGGGCAGCTGCGCCTTGCGCGGGCCGCACCGGAATACCTGGTCGGGCGACAAATTGACGCTCTCGACGCTTAAACAGTATATGCCGCGGTTGTAAAGGGATATCGTGACCGCGCTCACGCGGGTGTGAGGGGCGTGGCTCGTCACGGTTGGGCAATCTCAACAAGCAAGATACTCGAGCGATTCGACGCGACCCTGCAGGGCGCGGGGGACCGACAGTTTCACTTTCCCAGGGTTCCGCTCTGCTTCACCCTGGGCTATTTCTCATGACTTCCCTCCGGGAAGACCGAGCGATTGTGTACGCCAAGATCGTGATCAGCAACAGACTCATCCGACAATTCGGTCCTGGTGCGAGCGATCTATCTGGTCCAGTGATATTTCTGGTCCGTCTCTGGTTGGGGTTGGATTCGATGAGTGGAAGGGACGGCGAGGTGATTCAATAGGAAAGTATGTCTATTCCCGGTAGCGGAGCGCTGATCCTGCTTGCGTTTGCGAGCCTGGTTGTCATCGTGCTGCTGGTGTTGCTACAACTGACCCGGCTGGGGTTCGTGGTGCGGTCGACGATTCCCGACCGTCCGCGGCGGCGGATGTTCATTGCCTCGGTTTCGTTCCTGATTACCTTTGCAGGCGTACGACTCATAGTGGACCTGATAATCCACAATCACGGTCCATTTAACTGGGTGGTCGTGCGGGGACATCACATCCATCACCTTGTGTGGGGAATTGCGATCCTGTTGCTGGTTGGCTATGGCTGGCTGCTGGATCTGGGACGGAGCCACTCGCCACTTTCGATTTTTTTCAGCAGACTGATGAGCGTGAGTTACGGTGTAGGTGCGGCGCTGACGCTGGATGAATTTTCACTGTGGCTCAACCTCGACCCGAACGACTACTGGTCGCGTGAGGGGCGCATCAGCATCGATGCGGTGATCCTGTTTGGCGGGATTCTGGCGGTGGGCGCGTGGGGTGCTCCGTTCTTTCGCGGTCTGCAGTTGATGTGGAGCAAGGGGAAGAGCTTCCGTAAGGAGATCGGGCGGCTGGAGTCGCCTATTCGGCGCGTGAGGTTGCTTCGTCCGCGTAAAGTTCGTCGATTACCGACCCATACTTTGCCGAAATGACGCGGCGCTTGAGCTTCATGGATGGGGTTAGCTCGCCGGTGTCCTGCGACCACTCGTCCGCGACCAGCTTGAAGCGTTTAATGGTTTCGAAGTTGGCGAGGCCAGCATTGGCTTCGCGTACAACTTCGCCATAGAGCGCAACGACACGGCTATCGGAAACAAGCACCTGACGATCGGCGGTTTCAAGGCCCGCATGCACGGCCCATGATTCAAGGGCTGCAAAGTTAGGCGAGATGAGCGCGGAGACGAACTTGTGCTTGTCTCCCACGACCGCGCATTGCGCAACCATCACGGAGTTTTTGAGCTTGTTCTCAATGGGCTGGGGGGCGACCATTTTGCCGCCGGATGTCTTGAGCAACTCTTTCTTCCGGTCGGTGATGTAGAGGAATCCATCGTCATCAAAACGGGCGATGTCGCCGGTGCGGAAGAAGCCGTCGGCATCGAAGCATTCCTCATTCGCGGAAGGCTTGTGCCAGTAGCCGACAAAGACTGACGGACCGCGGACGAGGAGTTCGCCATCTTCAGCAAATCTGAGGTCGATGTTGGGAAGCGGCTTGCCCACTGCGCCCATTCGATGGACCACGGGATTGTTCAGCGCGATGACCGGCGAGGTTTCTGTGAGGCCGTATCCCTCCCAAACCGCGATACCAACCGAGGCGAACCACTTCGCCGTGTCGATGCCGAGGGGGGCACCGCCGGAAACCCAGATGCGCACGCGTCCGCCAAAGGCTTCGCGCACCTTGCTGTAGACAAGCTTGTTGGCGACTTTCCAAAAGAGCGAGAACGGCTGGCGTCCGTCGTAGACGGCGTCCCGGTGCTGCGTTCCGACGTTGAGCGCCCAGGACAGCATGCGTTTTTTGATGGGCGAGGCAGCGGATTTCTGCTCGACGGCCTGGCGAATCTTCTCGTAAACGCGCGGGACGCCCACAAAGACCGTGGGGCGAATTTCCTTCATGGCCTGCGGGAGCTTGTCGAAGTGGGAGCAGTAGGCCACCTGCGCTCCATGGCCGTACATGACGTAGTCGAGCGCGCGGGCGGTGATATGCGAGAGGGGAAGGAAGGAGATGCAGGCGTCGGTTTCATTGAACGAGAACTCTGCTGCGGCAAGGTTCTGGTTGGTGGCAATGTTGCCATGCGTGAGCATCACGCCCTTGGGCTCGCCCGTGGTGCCGGAGGTGTAAATCAGCGTGGCAAGATCGTCGGGCTCAACGGAGCGTACCAGGGCATCGAAAACGGGATCCCGATAGGGGCCGGCATCGTCTGCCCCGCCAAGAATCTTGGAGAAGGCGATGGCGCCTTCCGGAGGGGCGCCGTCCATGATGAGGATGCGCTCCAACTGGGTCCTGGAACGAACGGCGTTGAGTTTGTCGAACTGCTGCCGCGTTGAGACGACGGCAATGCGGCATCCGGCGTCGGCGAGGAGGACCGCAATCTGTTCGCCGGTGAGGGTGGGGTAGATGGGGACGTTGACGGCATTGATGGCGAGGATGGCGAAGTCGGAAACCGCCCACTCCCAGCGATTTTCGGCAATCAAGGCGATGCAGTCGCCTTTTTTTGCTCCCCAGCTCAGGAATGCCTCCGAGAGGGAGTGGACGCGATGATAGATCTGATCGGAGGAGAGGGGCTGCCAGTTGCCAAACTCGTCCTGCCAGAGGATCGCGCGAGGATTGGCGGCCGCCGCCATCCGGCAAAACAGGTCGTTAATGGTGCTGAGAGGAGCAGGCGTCATGTGGGGCAATTCTGGGATCGATCAGATTGAATTGAGGCCAAGGGAGAGTGTAACAGCGCTGGAGAAGCCATGATGGGGTTTCGCAGGTGGCGCGCAGCCGGTTGGAAGATCATAAGTCCCAGTGTTGCGCAAGTTTGCAAGCCAAACTTCCGTTTCGAAGGTACACGGTTGGTGACGCCTGCAAGCTGTATTTGTGCGGTAAGATCACTCCAGTTAAACGCACCGACCGCCGCCTAAGCCATGCTTGAACGTACTGCATCCCTGCCTCCCGGAGAGCCAGATCCGGCTCTGCTTGAGAGATTTGCGGTCCTGGCACAGGCGTGCCTGCTGGTGGTCGCGCTGATGGCGCTGATCGTTTTCGCGGGTTGGCTCTTCCCTCCTTTCGCGGCATATCTTCCCGTCTCTCTCACGCGCATGAGCATTCCCATGTCGCTGGTGGTGCTGCTCTGCGCGTTGAGCCTGGCGATCTCTGAGCCTGGCAACAACCTTTCCCTGCCGCGGGCTAGCCGTTACATCGCGGTGCAGGCAGGATTGCTATCGATCCTGGTCTTGCTTGAGTCGACGTTTCGACTTTTTCCGGCGGTGGACGCTCTGCTGGAAGTGGATCGCGCACCGGGAAACACCGGGGGATTGCCGGTGCATTCTCCGGCAGCCTTTGCTTTGCTGAGCCTGTCGATGGTGCTCGTAAGCATAGTGGGGCCGTTGGTGCAGCGGATCGCAGACGGACTCGTTCCGCTGATGTGTTTGGTGACGCTGGTTCTATTGAGCGAAAACCTCTTCGGGGAGGTCGGGCTCCTGCGGCTGTCGGCCAACAACATGATTTCGCCGCTCCTGCTCATATGCCTTGTGCTGCTGACGTTTGTTGTGGCTCTGCGGCAGGCCGAGCGCGGTGTCTGGTCGATCTTCGTGGGGGCGGGCATCGGAAGCCGGATCGCGCGCGGTTTTGCGCCCGTGCTCCTCGTGATTCCCTTCTTCATCGAGGTCGCCCGAACGCGGATCATCCCGAGTGACCTGGTTCCGGAACAATATGGCGCAGCGATTCTGACATCGCTTGCGGCCGGGCTCTCCATGGTGCTTCTGTTGGTGCTGGTGTGGCGCATCAACACCATGGAAAAGGAAATTCACGATCTGACGTTGCGCGACGAATTGACGGGACTCTACAACATGCGGGGGTTTTACCTGCTCGGTGAGCAGACGCTGCGCCTGGCTCAACGCGCGGAAATGCCCTTTTCAGTTCTCTTTATCGATCTGGATGGGCTGAAGAAAATCAATGATGACCTGGGCCATAACACCGGCTCGTCCTATCTGGCGGAGACGGGCGAAGTGGTGATGGCGTGTTTTCGCGAGACTGACGTGAAGGGCAGATTCGGCGGCGACGAGTTTGTGGTGGCGGGCCAGTTCAGCATGGTGGGCATTGAACTGGCGGCGACACGTCTCAGGGCGATGGCAGAACAGCGCAACGTGGCGGTCCCGAGGAAGTATCCTCTGAGCCTGAGCGTTGGCTATGTGACGCTTGATCATCCTTCCAATGAGAGCCTGAAGGAACTGGTGCGGCGTGCGGACGAAGCCATGTACCGGGACAAGCGAAGCAAGAAAGTGGCGCGGGCGTAAAGGTATGAACGAGGTCGTTCCAGATACGTTGACGGTATTGCCCGATCCGCGACTTTTTCGCGCGGCACGCTGGACGCAACGGATCTGTCTGGGCGTAGCCGGGATCAGTATTTTACTGGGGCTGGTCGAGATACCGATGGGTGGCAATTTGACGTCGGTAGTTCGCGCGAGCCTGGCGTTTTTTCTCACCGCTCTTCTGTGCGGCGCGAGCTTGATTTTATCGGAGCCAGATCGAACTGGTGTCGCGGTCGACTATGCGCGGCGCATCGTGAATGTCTTGGCGATTTGCTCCTTGATCACATTCTGGATCTTTGCCGCCAAAGCATCAACTGGTTCGTCGCACATGGTTCTTCCGTCAGCAAGTTTTGTCCTCGGGCTTGGCGCGCTGACGATGGCGGTAATCCTGGTGGAGCAAAAGAACTGGCTTATTAACCGGTTGGTGGATGTACTGGTATGCAGCCTTTGCCTGCTGAGCGTGCTGCTGGTTTCGGATGCGGTTCTCGCCAGGTTTGCGCTATTCGGAAAGACCGACGGAAACCCGGGGACGGTTGCGCTGATAGTCAGCCTGGTTGCGTTGGCGTTTGCGGTCGCGCTCAGGCAGGCGGAGCATGGCGTTTTCTCGATCTTTCTCGGCGTGGGTATTGGAAGCAACCTCGCCAGAGTTTTTGCTCCGATCCTGGTGGTACTGCCCTTTGGATGGGAAGTCGTCAACGGTTGGATCAATCGCGCAGGTCCTGCGGGGCATCTGGATGCCGCGTTGCTCGCTTCGGTGGCTGTTGCAGTGGCGGTTGGCATTCTGCTGTTTTTTACCTGGCGGATCAGCAGAATGGAAAACGAGATTCATGACCTCGTTTTGCGTGACGAGGCGACGCGGCTTTATAACTTCAGGGGATTTCACATGCTGGCCGAACATGCATTGCGGCTGGCGTTGCGGTCGGGCGTTTCCTTTTCCGTGCTTTATATCGACATCGAAAATCTTGCCGAGATCCATGCACAACTCGGCCCGAATGCGACGGCGGCGGCGTTGGCGGAGGCGGGAGAGATTATTCGTGCAACTTTTCGAGAGTCGGACATCAAGGGCAGGATCGGAGCGGATCAGTTTGCCGTGGCTGGACAATTTGATCGAGCCGGCATTTCAGTTGCCGCGCTACGCCTTGAAGCAGCGACGGTGGCACGTGGAACGAAAAGCGCGAGGAAGATCACACTGCGGTTTAGCATGGGGCACGTGACAACCACGGGACACGATCCGCAGGAGAACCTGCGCGAAATGCTGGAGCGCGCGGGCCACGCCAGAAACCTACAAGAAAGTCTGCTCAAAGAGATGCTGGTGAATTAAAAAGCTCCTCGGCGGCACCGACCGCGCGCTAAATTAACCACGCTCTGGACGGATCTCGCTAAAAGCTCACTTCACAAATAGAGTTGCCTTGGCCACTGGCCAATGGGAAGCTTGCGCCGGATCATCATGCGCTTCCATTCCATGTAGAGCACAGGGTAAAAACAACACGCGTTAAGCCATGCCCAGTTCCAGCCATCTATTCCAAAGAGCACAAGGACACAGGCGATCATCATGCCCCACTTGATGAGGCGAAAGATGCGCCCGCGACTAGCTGTGTAAATGGGTAGAAACGGCGCGATGAAGAAAATCGCCATGAGCGCGCCCATCACCAACACTCCACGTGCAAGTGATGGGAGATGCATCGCAAGCGCGATCGCCGAAAGTAAAACCAGGATTCCCGGCGAGGACAGGAGTGTCCACTTTATCCAGCCGGTCGAGCAGATCATCCGCGATTCGGCATTGGATTGGCGAAGAACCGATGCTTCCGACTTCGTCAGCAGGACTCTACGATATTGCCGATTTGCAACGCCCGGGTCCCCGAGGGCCTGCACCGCCATGACTTCGGCCTGCTGAGGATCAATGCCTTTATCCAAGGCCGCTTCGAGTGTAGCGTGGTAGTGCTCTTGGATTTCACGGCGGACCTGGTTCGCGGAGTCTTTCGAAAGATGCCGTACAGCCGCATGTAACCATCCATCGAGTATCGTCATGGTTGAGCCTCTCCCAGGATTGTGCTCACTGCTCGCGAAAGTTGCCGCCACTCGGCGCGATCCTGATTGAGCGCCTTTCGCCCAGATTTCGTAATGCGATAGTAGCGTCGTGCGCGGCCGTTTTCTGTGCCTTCATAGGACTCGACCGAGCCTTCGTTCTCCAACTTGTGAAGAGCCGGATAAAGGGTGCCCTCTTTGAAATCCAAGAGACCGTCGGAACTCTGTTTAATTTTCTGGGCGATACGGTAACCGTGGCTGGATTCCTGAGCCAGGATCTCAAGAATGAGGGACGGAAGTGTGCCCTTCAAGTTCATACATCGGAATTCTATGCATCGGATTAACGACTTGTCAAGCGAGACGGGGCGGACAGCACTGAATGAGCTCGGCATCGGGTTTTGGAAGGAAATTTTTAGGGTTGAGGTTTCGGTGTCAGGCGGACGAATTTCCGCGCCTCGGAATCCCAGTTGGACAATAGCCATTGCGCGCGGGTGCTTGCGGTTTTACTCGCGTGCATAGCCACAAGTTCGCGGATGGAGTCGCGGGCGGCGGCGTCAAGTTGGTCCCAGGTATCCGGTTGAAGGAATGCACTGTGGTAGCGGCCATTCACGACAAACTCTCCGTCTTCGTCGTAGACCCAGGCAAGACCGCCTGTCATTCCAGCGCCAAAGTTGATCCCGGTGCGGCCGAGAACAACGACGAGGCCACCGGTCATGTATTCGCATGCGTGATCGCCTACACCTTCTACGATCGCGAGAGCTCCGGAGTTGCGCACGGCGAAGCGCTCGCCTGCGCGACCTGCGGCAAACAGGGAGCCGCTGGTAGCTCCGTAGAGGGCGACGTTGCCGAGGAGAGTGTGGGCTTCGCTCTGCAGGGCGACGCGGCCTCTTCCGCGAATCACGAGTTCCCCGCCGCAAAGGCCTTTACCGACGAAGTCGTTGGCGAGGCCTTCGAGCTTGAGGATCATGCCGTCGGTGTTGAATGCTCCGAAAGACTGACCAGCAACGCCCTTCAGATTGAACGTAAGACAGGAGCCGGTCGACCCGGGGTTGTCGGTGCGATATTGCGCAATTTGCCCAGCAAGACGTGCGCCAAGCGTGCGGTCTTCATTGGTGACATGCGTTTCGAGGCAGTACGGAAGGCCGGCTTTCCAAGCTGCGAAGGCGGGCTCGACCCACGCATCGTCAATGGGGGGGCGCGACACGGGGCGGTCGTTGCGCTTCCCTTCCCAGCGGATCGCGTTGCCGGTTGCGACGGCGACCGCGGTGGCGGCGAGAACGGGTTTGAGATCGAGGCCGGCGTTGAAGCGGACCTGCTCCAGTAGATCGGTGCGCCCAGTCGCGGCGGAGAGCGACGGCAGGCCGAGCTTGGCAAGAAGCTGACGCACCTCCTCAGCAAGTTCGTTGAAAAAGCGTACAACGTGCTCGGGCTTGCCGCGGAACTTGGCACGCAGGTCAGGCCGCTGCGTCGCAATGCCCGTTGGACAGGTGTTGAGATGACACTGGCGGGCCATGTCGCAACCGAGGGCCACGAGGACCGCTGTGCCAAAGGCGAATTCATCGGCGCCCAGCATTGCTGCCATCACGATATCGCGCGCGGTGCGGAGACCCCCGTCGGTGCGCAGACGGACGCGGCCGCGAAGGCCATTGTGAATCAGGACTTGTTGTGCTTCGGCGAGGCCGAGTTCCCAAGGGTTGCCGGCATATTTGATGCTCGAAAGCGGACTGGCGCCGGTGCCGCCAGCGTGGCCGGCGATCACGATGTAGTCAGCATAGGCCTTGGCAACGCCTGCGGCGATGGTGCCGATGCCACAGCCGGACACAAGCTTGACGCCGACCGCAGCGCGCGGATTGGCACGCTTGAGATCCCATATGAGCTGCGCGAGATCTTCGATTGAATAGATATCGTGGTGGGGCGGCGGAGAGATGAGTTGCATGCCCGGCTGCGCATGACGCAGGCGTGCGATGAGTTCCGTAACCTTGTGGCCGGGGAGCTGGCCGCCTTCGCCTGGCTTGGCGCCCTGGGCGATCTTGATTTCGAGTTCTTCAGCGTGGGCCAGATACTCGGCCGTAACGCCGAAGCGCGCGCTGGCCACCTGCTTGATCTTGTTGTTGAGCAGCGAGGGTGCGCCGTTTACAGGAGCATAGACCGCGGGATCTTCGCCACCTTCCCCTGTGTTGGATCGCGCGCCCAGCACGTTCATGGCTTCGGTGATGGTTTGGTGCGCCTCGGGCGAAAGCGAGCCGAAAGACATGGCGCTGGCCACGAAGGTGCGTGTGATTGTGTCGGCCGGCGCGATTTGGTCGATAGCCAGTTCGGAGCCTACGGGGCGCATTTCAAGCAGGTCGCGCAGATTCGATGGTTCAACTTCAACCGCCTGCGCGGCGAAGGTAGCGAATGGTGTGAGCGCCAGTGCTGCTCCCTGTTTGGTGGATCCGACCACGGATTGCAGCGCTCGAACAGTGGTGGGCTGCCAGGAGTGCGACTCTGCTTCATCGGCTTTGCGGAAGCGGACAAAGCCGTAGTCGGGGAGTTCGCGGATGGGGGCTGCCGAAAACTCGGCGGGGCCCTTGTCAGGAGAATTTTCGATGACCGGGTCGGCGCTCCAGAGCTGGCGGACGTAGTTTTCGATTTCAGTGAAACCGATTCCGCCGATAGGCGCGGGGACGCCGGCGAAACACTTGTCAACGACGTGCTGAGAGATGCCGATGGCGTCGAAGAGGTGAGCGCCGCGATAACTGTCGACGACGCTGATGCCCATCTTCGACATCACCTTGGCGAGGCCGAGTTCGAGCGCGTGTAGCAGGTTTTCTTCGCCGTGTTCCGGATTGAGGTTGCGCGCGGTTTCAAGCGCGAGCCAGGGGCAGATGGCGCCCACGCCGAGACCGAGCAAAACCGCGACATGGTGAATCTCGCGGCAGTCGGCCGCATCAACGGCGAGTCCAACTTCTGCACGAACGCCGGCCTTGGTAAGTGCGAGATGCACAGCGCCGGCAGCCATCGCCATGGGAATCGGGAGTGCGTCGGGAGTTGCGCCACGATCGGTGAGAATGAGCAGCGATGCTCCGTTGGCGACGAGCTGGATGGCACGCTGAGCAAGGATGTCGACTGCGATCTCCAGGGTCGTGTCGGGAGTATAGAGACAGTGCAGAACAGCGTGCGGCATCTTCTCTGCCTGCGGATGCTGTCCCTGTACGAGCGCGTGCATCTGGCCGAGCGAGAGGATAGGAGAATGCAACGAGAGGCCGGGGAGCGGTTCCCGCAGTTCGAAGATATGCGGCCACGGGCCGAGACGCGTGTGCATCTGCAGCACCACGGTTTCACGCAGTGGATCGATAGGCGGATTAGTGACCTGCGCAAATCGCTGGCGGAAGAACGCGTAAAGCGGGCGCGGAGCGTGGGCCAGCGGCGCAATGGAGGTGTCGTCGCCCATCGACCAGACTGCGTCCTTGCCGTCCGTGGCCATCGGCTGAAGAACCATGCGCACATCCTCGCGCGTGTAGCCGAAGCGATGCTGAAGGCGATTGAGTTCTGAAGCAGCGAGCGCCGGTGGGGCTTCGATGGAGTCTTCGAGAAGGCACATCTTCGCTGACGAGTTCGTGATACTGGCGCTTGGCGTCGAAGATGCGCAGGATCTCGTCGTTCTCGAAGAATCGGTGAAAGTCGAGATCGGCGACGATCATCTGGCCGGGACCGAGGCGGCCACTGTGAATGATGTGGTCGGGATCCATGTCGACGAGGCCAGCCTCGGAACCCGCGACTACAAGGCCGGTATCATCGAGCGCAAAACGACAGGGGCGCAGGCCGTTGCGGTCGAGAATGGCGCCGACTTGGTGGCCGTCAGTAAATGCGAGCGCGGCGGGGCCGTCCCACGGTTCAATGCAGTCGCCGCTGTACTGAAGAAACGAGGAGGAGTTGCCGGGATTGGCCGGCGGCACAATCATGCGGACCGCCTCGCCGACGGTGCGGCCGTTGTGGGCAAGCAGTTCTACGATTTCGTCAAGCGAAGTGGAATCGGATCCACCTTGCGTGAGCACTGGATATACATCGAGCGGCAGTGTTGCTGCGCGGGCTTCCATGCGTGCCCGGTTGCCCCAGATGGTGTTGATTTCGCCGTTGTGCGCGAGGGTGCGGAAGGGTTGGGCGCGCTCCCACGAGGGCAGGACGTTGGTGGCGTACCGTTGATGAAAGAGCGCGAATGGCGTCTTGAATTCTGGATCGGCGAGGTCGGGGTAGAACTCGGAAAGGAGGCGTCCCGCGCAAAGCGCCTTGTAGATCATCACTGAGGACGAAGTACTGACGAAGTAGCCGGGTAGCTCGGAGCGCTCGAACTGCTTGCGCGCGAGAAAGAGGCGGCGATCAAAGAATTCCGCGTCGTCTGATGTGACGAGCAGGTGCCAGATTTCAGGACGTGATGAGGCCGCGATTTCGCCCAGAGTTTCAGGCCGGATTGGGACGGGGCGCCAGGTCAGCACCTCCATGTCCTGTTCAAAGAGCGCGGCTTCAATCTCCGCGCGCTGAGCGCTGTCATCCCTGGGCAGAAACAAAACTGCCACGCCGAGAGGACTGCTTTCGTCGAGTGAGAGTCCGCTTTGCGCCAGAAGCCATTCACGTGGAATGGCCGTCGTGACCCCGACACCGTCGCTCGATTTGCCGTCGGCTGCGACTGCTCCGCGGTGCTCGAGCCGCGTCAGCGCGCCAAGCGCGTGCTCGAGAATCTGATGTGAGGGTTCGGCGGAGAGCCGGGCGACGAAACCAACACCGCAGGAATCGAAATCGAATCGCGAATCGATCAGGCTGCCGTCAATATAGGAGGGCGCAAGTGCGGGATAACCCGGAGGGGCGGAGCATGTACGGCGCGATGTATGCCGGTGGGGGAAGCCCATATTCAACTATACGACCTTTGTAGATTTGATGTTGTTGCGAAAGCAGCTTATACAGCCGCAATAAGGGGGCAAACGGGGGACGCCGGACGACCCGGGCGTGGCGCCGGCCGTCGACGAGCTCCAGTTCGGATTCGCAACTTGAAAGAATGCATGTTACTCATGTGATTCTGCCCGCCGGCGGTGGAAATCCGGCTTGCATACTTATACACTTTCTTTGTATATTTATGCAAGCGCGGCCGCCACTGCGGGCCGCGTTTTTGCTTTGTCCGGAAGAAGGATATGAAGTTTCAAAGGCACAATGCGATTCGCGAACTTGTAGCGCACGCCCTGGTCGCCAATCAGGATGAATTGCGCCGCAAACTGCGCCGCCGCGGATTTGAAGTCACGCAGGCAACGCTTTCACGCGATATTCACGAGTTGAGGCTTACAAAGGGTCCGGGCGGCTATTCCCTTCCCAATGGAAACGGGAACGGAAACGGAGCGGGCACACACGCAGCCGACGATGGACCGCCTTCGGTCGCAGAGATGATGGAGAGTTTCGGACTCGAGGTACGGCATGCGATGAACCAGGTGGTGTTGCGCACCACGATGGGTGGAGCGCAACCGCTGGCCGCTGCCCTCGATCGCGAAGGTTGGAACGACGTGCTCGGCACAATTGCAGGCGATGATACAGTGCTGGTGATTTGTCCTGATTTGAAGCGCGCACACGACACTGAGGCGCGGTTGAGAAAGATGCTGGAGTCATGACGAAGTCGGTTCAGACAGCGCTTGTAGGTGTGACGGGATACGCCGGTGCGGAACTGGCGCGAATCCTGCTGCATCATCCGCGGCTGAAGGACAAGCCTCCGGTATTTGCGGGCCGCATGGATGACAAGGATGCGGCGCGGGGCGGCGTTCCGCTTGAGGAGATTCACCCCCAACTGGCGGATAACAACGGGAGCCGGTCGCTGAAGGTGGAGCCGTTCTCGTGGGAGAGACTTGCGGATCGCGGCGTGGAGCTGTTGTTTCTTGCAACTCCGCACGAGCAGTCTCGCGAGTGGGTGCCGCAGGCGCTGAAGCAGGGATTACGCGTGGTGGATTTGAGTGGCGCGTGGCGGCTGACGGACACGAAGAATCGGGCTGTCTACGCGTTTCAGGATGAGGGATCGAATGTTGCCGTCGCTACACAGACGGAGGCTGTGTACGGGATGCCGGAGCTGCATCGCGCTGAAATTGCCAAGGCGAAGTTGGTGGCGAATCCGGGATGCTATGCGACATCGGTGATTTTGGCGCTGCGTCCGCTGGTGGCGGCGGGGATCGTGGACGTGTCGCATGGGATTGTTGCCGATGCGAAAAGCGGAGTGAGTGGCGCGGGGAAAGCTCCGACGGCGAAGACGCACTATATGTATGCGGCGGACAACCTGTCGGCCTATGGGGTGTTCAGCCATCGACACACGGGCGAACTGCTGGAGCAAATCGGAATTGGTGCTGGCGACATAGTGTTCACGCCGCACCTGTTGCCGATTCCACGCGGGATCATGTCAACGATTTATGTGCGGTTCAAGCATGCGGAGACGCACGAAAGTGTTGCGCAGATTTATCGCGAGTTTTTTGCATCCAGCCCGATGGTGCGCATCTATGAGAAAGCGCTGCCGCAGATCCAATATTCGGTTCGCACAAATTTTGCGGATATCGGGTTTCAGATTTCAGGCGATGGGCGGCGCGCGGTGATTGTGAGCTGCCTCGACAACCTGTTGAAGGGTGCTTCAGGACAAGCGGTGCAGAACATGAACGTGATGCTTGGCTGGGACGAAGCGGAGGGGCTGGCATGAAGTATGTCGTAAAGCTGGGCGGCGCCGGCCTGGAAGTTCCAGAACTACTACAGGGGTGCGTTCGCGCCATTACCGATCTGGTTCGCGATGGGCACCAGGTGGCCGTGGTGCATGGCGGCGGCGTGCAATTGACGCGCATGATGGAGAGGCTTGGCGCTAAAAGCGAGTTTGTGAATGGACTGCGTGTGACCGATGCCGAGACGCGGAATATTGCGCTGATGGTTTTTGCGGGCAAGGTGAATAAAGGATTGGTGGCGTCGCTTGGCGCGCTGGGACAGCCGGCGGTCGGCATGACGGGCGGCGATGGACTGCTTTTTCGAGCGCGTAAGAAGCGGACCGCTCCTGACCTCGGATTTGTCGGCGAAATTGTCGCCAGCGATCCGCGGTGGATTGAGGCGATCTGGAAGCTCAACGGCGTTCCCGTGATTGCGCCAATTGCTCTGGGATTTGACGGGGAGTACTACAACATTAACGGCGACGAGATGGCGTCTGCATGCGCGGTGGCGTGCCATGCCGATGCGCTAGTTTTTCTGACCGATGTTCCTGGAGTAAAGGGTGCCGATGGAAGCGTGTTGCGCTGGCTTAGCATCGACCAGATTGCAGAGATGGCGAAGAGCGCGATCATATCCGGCGGCATGTTGCCGAAACTGGGCGCTTGCCGCGAAGCGCTGCTGAATGGCGTGAAACGTGTACGAATTCTACCCGCGGAGGCCGCCGGTTCCCTTCCCGACCTGTGCAGCAGCCGCGTAGCCCACGGCACTGAAGTGATGGTGGCCTGAGGAGAGATTGAATTGACGAAACTCGAACAAATTCGCGCAGCAGAATCCAAACTGCTGCTACAGACCTACGAGCGGAACCCGATCCTCTTCGTTCGCGGAGAGGATGTGCACCTGATTGACGAGAGCGGCGTGAAGTACCTCGACCTGCTGAGCGGCATCGGCGTGAATGCGCTGGGGTATGGGCATCCGGCGATCGAACGGGCCATTGTGAATCAAAGTCGCGCGCTGATTCATACGTCGAACCTCTTCTATCACGAAGGGCAAGCGGAGTTGGCATTGCGACTGACGGAGCGCACAGGAATGGATCGCGTGTTCTTCTCGAACACCGGTACCGAGGCGTGGGAAGGCGCGTTGAAGCTGGCGCGCGCGCATGCCGGGCTGCTGCGCAGCGAAGGCAAGCAGATCGGGACGAATTTCTTGGCGCTGGAGCAGAGCTTTCACGGGCGCACTTACGGGTCGATGTCGACGACGTACAAGGCAAAGTATCGCGAGCCGTTTGCGCCGGGGGTGCCGGGCGTGGAGTTTGTGAAGTTTAACGATGTTGCGGATCTGCGGGCGAAGTTCTCGAGTGACGTCTGCGCGATTCTCGTCGAAGCGATCCAGGGCGAAGGTGGCATTCGGCCTCTGACTCAGGAGTTCTTTGCGGATGCGCGCAAGCTGGCGGATTCCACGGGCGCGTTTCTGATAGTGGATGAGATTCAGGCCGGGATGGGGCGTACTGGCAAATGGTGCGCATATCAGCATTACGGCATCAAGCCGGATGTGGTGACGTTGGCAAAGCCGATTGCGGGCGGCATTCCGCTGGGCGCGATTCTCTGCACCGAAGAAGCAGCGCGCGCGATTCACGCAGGCATGCATGGGACGACGTTCGGTGGTGGTCCGTTGGCCTGCGCCGTTGCGATCGCGGTAATCGACGCCATCGAAAATGAAGACCTGCTCAAGCATGCGACAGAGGTCGGCGACTATTTCCAGCAGCAGCTACGCGGGCTTGCGAAGAAGCACGAATGTATCAAGGATGTGCGTGGCAAGGGACTGATGCTCGCGGCGGAATTGGATTCGGCAGATCTTGCGAAGTTGACCGTCGACGAGATGCTGAAGCGCCGAATCGTAATCAATCGGACAAGCGATACGGTGTTGCGGTTCCTGCCGCCGTACATCATCGAGCGCAAGCACGTAGATGAAGCGATCAAGGCATTGGACGAGATTCTTACAGAAAAGGCCGCGGCTGTAAGCACCGCGAATCAGACCGAAGGAGGAAACAACCGTGGCTAGCAGAGCAACCATGGAGCGCCGGGCGCCAGCAGTTCCCGTGCAGAAGGATCCAGATATTCTGGCCGCGGCTGCGCGACTTGCAGGAGAGGATCTGTGCTCGATCGCCGATCTAACCAGCGGCGAGGTTCGCGCAATCGTAAAGCTGGGACACGACGTGAAGCTGAATCCGCGCGAGTATCGGCATGCGCTGGATGCGAAACAGATGGTGCTGATGTTTGAGAAGGCGAGCCTGCGTACTCGTTTGGCCTTTGAGACTGGAATCAACACGATGGGCGGGAACGCCATCTTCGTGGACCAGACCAACTCTCCGCTGGGCGAGCGCGAATCCATTGCGGATGTGGCGCGCAACGTGGAGCGCTGGGTCGATGTGATTGTGCTGCGTACCTATGCGCACGACACCATTACAGAAATGGCTGTCAATTCGCGGGTGCCGGTGATTAATGCGTTATCGGACTTCGAACATCCGTGCCAGGCACTGGCGGACTTCATGTCACTGGAAGAGCACTTTGGTTCAGCGGCAGGCTTGAATTTCACGTACGTTGGCGATGGAAATAATGTGTGCCACTCCCTGATGCTTACGGGAGCACAACTCGGCGCGAATGTGACGGTGGCAACGCCGCGCGGCTATTCACCCGATATTGAGATTGTGACCAAGGCGCGTGAGATTGCCGAAGCGAACGGGTGCGAGGTGAAGCTGACGCAGGATCCGCAGGCGGCCGTAGAGAACGCGGATGCGGTGTACACCGATGTTTGCGTAAGCATGGGCATGGAACACGAGTCGAGCAAGCGCGCGCCGATCTTCCGGCCGTTCCAGGTGAACGAGGCGCTGATGTCGAAGGCGGCGCCGAATGGAGTGTTCATGCATTGCCTGCCCGCACGACGCAACGCCGAGGTAACGGACGCGGTGCTCGACGGGCCGCAGTCGATTGTGTTTGACCAGGCCGAGAACCGCATGCACGCGCAGAAGGCGCTGCTGTTGCTGTTGCTGGGCGGGTTGGCGAATGTTCCCAAGTTTTCAGTGCTCAGTGGTCAGTGATCAGAACGATTTGGATTCATCTACTCAACAGCCAATTATGGCAACGACAGAGTGATCACTGAACACTGATCACTGAACACAGCTTTTTGAGGTTTCGCTAGCATGTCAGTAATTCTTGAATCACTGCCCATCGGCCAGAAGGTAGGCATTGCCTTCTCCGGCGGGCTCGACACCTCTGCTGCTTTGCACTGGATGAAGCAGAAGGGTGCGCTCCCCTATGCGTATACGGCGAACCTCGGCCAGCCTGACGAAGTCGACTACGATGCTATTCCACGCGCTGCCCTGGAATATGGCGCCGAGAAAGCCCGCCTGATCGATTGCCGCGGCCCGCTGGTTCGCGAAGGGATTGCGGCGCTGCAGGCAGGCGCGTTTCACATCAGCACTGCCGGCGTCACTTACTTCAACACCACGCCGATCGGCCGCGCTGTTACTGGCACCATGTTGGTCACGGCCATGAAGGAAGACGATGTAAACATCTGGGGCGACGGGTCTACATTCAAAGGCAACGACATCGAGCGCTTCTATCGCTACGGCCTCCTGGTCAATCCCGACCTCAAGGTCTACAAGCCCTGGCTCGACGCCGCTTTCATTGACGAGTTGGGTGGACGGGCCGAAATGTCCGACTTTATGCAACGCTCGGGCTTCGCGTACAAAATGTCTGCGGAAAAGGCCTACTCGACCGACTCCAACATTTTGGGCGCAACCCACGAAGCGAAAGATCTGGAGCATCTTTCTTCGTCAATCAGGATCGTCGTTCCGATCATGGGAACGGCCTCGTGGCGGGACGACGTCGAGGTGCGTCGCGAAGAGGTTACGATCCGTTTTGAAGAGGGCTTCCCGGTGGCTCTCAATGGCAAGCAATTCGATGATCCCGTCGCCCTCCTGCTTGAGGCCAATCGCATCGGTGGGCGCCATGGACTCGGAATGTCTGACCAGATCGAGAACCGGATTATTGAAGCAAAATCCCGCGGCATCTACGAGGCTCCCGGGCTTGCTCTGCTGTACATCGCTTACGAACGTCTCATTACCGGAATCCACAACGAAGACACGATCGAGACATACCGCGAGAATGGCCGCAAACTTGGCCGCCTGCTTTACCAGGGCAGGTGGTTCGACCCACAGGCCATCATGCTGCGCGAATCCGCCCAGCGGTGGGTGGCGAGGCCAGTCACCGGCGAGGTGACGCTTGAGCTGCGCCGCGGCAACGACTACTCGATCCTCAACACCGAGTCTCCAAATCTGACGTTTCATCCCGAGCGTCTCAGCATGGAGAAGACAGATTCTGCCTTCTCTCCGCGTGACCGCATCGGCCAACTGACGATGCGCAATCTGGACATTACCGATACCCGGGCAAAGCTCCTCACCTATGCCGAGACCGGACTCCTCACGCTTAGCAAAGGTGCGGAGATGCCGCAGTTGAATAGCGGTAAGGGAAAGAACACTTAAGCAATGTCGAACGAACAACAATCCGGGAAGATGTGGTCCGGCCGCTTTCGCGAGCCGCTGGATAAGGAATTTGAGCAGTGGCAGCGCTCGATTGTGTTTGACTGGCGGCTTCTCGCGCAAGAGATCGCTGCCAGCAAGGCGCACGCGTCTGCACTCGCGGCTGCTGAGGTGATTACTCCGGCTGAACTGGCACAGTTGCGTACTGGGCTGGATCATATTGCGACGGAGTTCGGTTCAGAAGAAGGCAATGCGCTGGTGCGCAACCATCCGGTTGCGGAAGATATTCACCATTTCGTCGAACTATCACTGGTCGAACGTGTCGGTTCTCTTGGGCTCAAGTTGCATACCGGTCGCTCGCGTAACGAGCAGATCGCGACAGACCTGCGGCTATATGTGCGCGGGCAGATTGAATTCGTCATTGACGCTCTCGGCCAATGGGCTGACGCGCTGCTGGAGCAGGCGGGCAACGCCGGTGATGCGGTAATGCCAAGCTATACGCACATGCAGCGGGCTGAGCCGGTGCTGGTTGCGCACTGGATGCTTGCATACGTGCAAATGATTCTGCGAGATGCGGAACGGCTGCGGGATTGTTCGGCCCGGGTGAACTTCTGTCCACTGGGGTCGGGAGCGGTTGCGGGTGCGACGCTGAAGTTGGACCGGGCGATTGCCGCGCGGGAGTTGGGATTCACGGCGCCGACCGCGAACTCGATGGATGCGACCAGCGACAGGGATTTCATTCTCGAGTACCTGCAGGCGCTGACGTTTGTCGGACTGCACCTGAGCCGATTTGCCGAGGAGATTACGCTGTTTGCGACGGCGGAGTTTGGATTTGTTGTGCTGCCAGAAGCGTTCTCCACGGGATCGAGTGCGATGCCGCAGAAAAAGAATCCTGACTTGACTGAATTGATACGCGCGAAGGTCGGGCGGATTCACGGCGCGGCAGAAGCAGTTACTCTGCAATTGAAGGGATTGCCCCTGGCCTACAACAAGGATATGCAGGAGACACAAGAGCCGGCGTTCCAGGTCGAATTCGTTGCACCCATGCTAGCGCTGGTGGCGCGGTTCACTGCTGCCCTGCAATTCAACTTTGAACGCATGCGCGAGGCAGCACAAATGGGCTACCTGAATGCGATGGCCGGAGCGACCTATCTCGTGCACAAAGGAGTTCCCTTCCGTACCGCTCACGAGAAGATCGGCAACGCGGTTCGCTATGCGCTGGAAAAAGGCGTGGAGCTGAACGAGTTGAGCCTCCACGAACTGCGCCAATTCGGCAGCGAGTTCGGTGAGGATTTCTATGCCGCAGTTACTTTGCAGGCGACGCTCGATTGCCATGACGTAACCGGCGGAACGGCGACGAATCGCGTGAAAGCCGCATTGCGCGAAGCAGGAGAGCGAGTGGCAGAGCTAAAGAAAGTGAGCGCATCGGAGGTGGTTCATGCTGGTGCGTAAAGCTCTGCTACGGGATGCGACCAACATCTACGACCTTGTGAATTCGCTTTCAGGCGATGGCACGCTGCTGAAGCGCTCGTTCGCGGAGATTTGCGAGAATGTCCGTGACTTTACGGTGGCGGAGTCCGATGGTGGAGTGTTTCTTGGCTGTGGCGCGCTGCACTTCTACGGACCACATCTTTGCGAGGTGCGTTCGATTGTTGTGAAGCCGGAGGCCAAGGGACAGGGAGCGGGTGGACGCATTCTTGGCGCTCTCATCGAGGAGGCCGAGGAGCACGGCATTCAATCCGTGTGCTTGTTCACGCGCATTCCTGACTTCTTCTTCAAGTACGGCTTTCGCCCGGTGGAAGACAAGACGGAGCTGCCCGACAAGATCTTCAAGGATTGCCAGATATGTCCGCGGCTGCATCGTTGCGACGAGGTGGCGATGGTACGCGGGCGCATTCCGCGCATTTCGATTCTCGGTCCGAAGATCGAAGCGGAGCAACTAGTGAAGCTTTCGGGATAACTATCTCCTGTCCCAGAGCGAAGAGTGGTCGTCGGCCAGTTGCGCAAGCAGGCTGAGAATGACGACCGCGAAGAATGCCAGCACGATGTTGATGCTCAATGTCTGAAAGATGGTCGCGATAACACTCTCGCAGTAACCCAATTCAGAACACGTTCGCCAGTTAAGGGCGGAGTAGGCTCCCAGGTACGTGAGGGCCATCAGCGAAAGCAGCACGGCGGCGCGACGTGGCGGTCGTACAAGCAGGAATACGGGGAAACAGAGAATCGGAAGGGCGCAATAAAGACAGCTCAATAGCGTGTCCTGGCGCAAATCCACACCAAAGCACCTTCTCATCCCCAAAAGTGTGACCCCCGCACTGAGGGTACCGGCCAGAGCCAAAAGGGTCGTCCAGATAATTCCGCGAATCGTCATTCGTTCAAAATCCTCGGAGATTTTCAACGGGTAGATTCACTGTACAGGATTGCGGCGGCCACGGCAGCCTGGCCGTAGCTGAGACCTCCGTCGCCGGGGCTGACGCGGGAGTGCTGATACACCTTGAAACCCTCTTCTTCAAGTCCGGAGCGGAGGAGGCGGGCGAGCCGGCGATTGTGCATACAGCCGCCGCTCATCGCTACTTCATTGATTCCCGTCTTCTCGCGGGCGCTTGCTGCCGATGCCATAAAGCCCTGGGCTACGCCGGCGTGGAACTGCGCAGCGATTTTTGGCTTGGGCACCTCGCTGTGGAGGTCATCCACAATTGCCCGCCAGAGATGCCTAATCTTCAGCGAATTTGATCCATCGGCGGCTACAGACAACCCCGGTACATAATCCGTTCGCGACAGCCGGTCCGGTTCATCAATAGCGATCCCTTCGAGTTCAATGGCAGCCTGAGCTTCGTAGTCCACCTTGCGACGGTTGAGGATTACGGCGGCGGCGGCGTCAAAGAGTCGGCCGAGGCTCGATGTGAGCGGTGCGTTAATCTGGCGCTCCATCATGCGCGTCATCACGCGCGCCTCCTGTCCGGTGGCGCCGACGAGTTCCTTTGCTTCAACCTCAGAAAACCCGGCCGCGATGAGGTGGCCGAACGCCATGCGCCAAGGTTCTCGGATGGCTGCTTCGCCGCCGGGCATGGGCACGTAGTCGAGGTGGGCGAAGCGTTCGAAGCTAGCAGGATCAGGGCCGGAGAGGCTGCAGATCAGCACTTCGCCGCCCCAGATGCGGCCGTCGGTGCCGTAGCCGGTGCCGTCGAGTGACAGGCCGATGACTGGGCCAGGAAGTGCGTGTTCGGCCATGCAGGCGGCGATGTGCGCGTGATGATGCTGGACTCCGATCAGCCGCAGACCGCGATCGCCTGCCCACTGTTTCGCCCAGCTTGTAGACAAGTAGCCGGGATGCAGATCGTGCACGACGGTCTGCGGGTCGATCTCAAAGGTGTTCATCAGGTGGTGCAGGCACTCTTCGAAGAATTGAAGACTGGTTGCGTTTTCAAGATCGCCGATATGCTGACTCTGGTAGGCGAACTTACCGCGTGCGAGTGCCAACACGTTTTTCAGGTGGCCTCCAACGGCGAGCAGGGGCGGGGCCTCGAACGGCAGAGGCACGGCGAGTGGAACAAAGCCGCGAGCGCGGCGGATGATTTGCGGTTTACCGTCAACGAGGGCGGCGACGGAATCATCGCAGCGCTGAAGAATTTCGCGATCGTGCATCAGGAAGGCGTCCGCGATGGCGGCCAGGCGGGTGCGGGCTTCCTCGTTGTCGATAGCGATCGGCTCTTCGCTCAGGTTGGCCGAGGTCATCACCAGTGCCTTCACGCGCGGATCGGCGAAGAGCAGATGCTGCAGAGGTGCGTAAGGCAGAAATACGCCCAGCCAGGGAATTCCCGGCGCGATGGACGCAGTAATGCCGTTGTCTTGGCGCGCAATGCCAAGAACGATCGGACGCGAGGGGGTCTGCAACAGCGATTCTTCTTCGGGAGTCAGGTCGCAGAGAGTGCGTGCGACCGCGATATCGCGCACCATGATCGCGAGAGGCTTGCCGTAGCGGTGTTTGCGCTCTCGGAGGCGCGCGACAGCTTTTTCGCTGGTTGCATCCACACTGAGATGGAAACCGCCGATACCTTTGATGGCCATGATCTCGCCGTGGAGAAGACGCTCCATCGTCACGGCAACAGGGTCGGCGCTCTCGATTGGCACGCCTTCCGTAGTCTCCAGCCAGACGCGTGGACCACAGCGCCAGCATGCGTTCGGCTGTGCATGAAATCGACGATTGAGTGGGTCGTCGTATTCCGCCTGGCACTCGGGACACATCGGGAACTTTGCCATCGAGGTTTGCCGGCGGTCGTATGGGATTCGGCGCGTGATTGTATAGCGTGGTCCGCAGTTGGTGCAGTTGAGAAATGGATAGCGGTAGCGGCGGTCTGCGGGATCAAGCAGCTCACGCAGGCAGTCTGCGCAGGTGGCCGCGTCGGCGGGAATGCCGGTACTGACTTGGCCGAGCACTTCGCTGGCCACGATGCGAAAGCCTGCTGCACCTGTGGGCGCAAGATCGCTGGTGGCAAAGGAGTCGATGCGTGCCAGCGGAGGAGTCTCCGAGGTGAGACGGATGAGAAAGGCCTCAATACGCTCCGCCGGACCTTCAAGCTCAATGATGACCCCTTCGGTATCGTTGCCGATGAGGCCAGCCAAATTCTCTTCCGTCGCCAGCTTATAAACAAAAGGACGAAATCCCACGCCCTGAACAACTCCGCATACCCGAACAGCCTTGCGCTGAACGATGTGGTCCGATCCAGGCTGTGCCGATGCGGTGAAGGTCAAATTCGTGCGCCTCGGATTCAGCATAGCCCAAGCGCAAATCAAAGCCCTATCGAAACTTCCGGATACACCGGGGAGGGGATCGGGACATATGGGGCAACCAAAACCCTTACAGTTCGCTCAAACCTCACTAGCGGATAGGTGGGATGAACACCGATCCGCTTCTTTGCGCCGCGCAAAGAATTATTCAAGATAATTCCTACCCACTCCCGAAGGGCTGTCGAAGGCGCCCGCAGGTAAATGCGAAAAGGTGATTAATATGAAAAAGATAATGTTGGCACTTGCTGTTGCAAGCCTCGCGACCATTAGCTGGGCGGACCAGGATAAACAAGATACGACAGAACGGCTGGACAAGGCCGCCACTGTATTGCACGAAGTGATGTCGGCCCCTGACAAGGGCATTCCCGAAGAAGTGATGGAGCACGCAAAGTGCGTAGCTGTTGTACCTCATATGATCAAGGGCGGATTTGTGTTTGGCGCCCAGGGCGGCCGCGGTGTGGCAACCTGCCGCACCAGCAGTGGCTGGAGCGCACCGGCGTTCTTTGCCATCACCGGCGGTAGCTGGGGCCTGCAGATCGGCGTCGAAGGCGTCGATCTAGTAATGGTCATCCAGAACGAGCAAGGCATGAAGCACCTGCTCTCCGACAAGTTCCAGATCGGCGCTGATGCCTCGGCGGCAGCTGGACCAGTGGGACGTCATGCTTCAGCCGGGACCGACTGGAAGATGAATGAGGAGATTCTGACCTACTCGCGCGCGAAGGGTGTGTTCGCCGGCCTCACACTGAACGGTGCGGATGTTCGTTCTGACCACGATTCCATGAGAGCGGTTTATGGACCCGATGTCACGTTCCGCACGGTTCTGACCGGATCTGTTCCTCCTCCCCCTCAGGCGCATGCGTTTCTTGCGGCTGTGCGTGGCGCCCGCGTTCAGGCGGCAGCCTCGCGCTAAATCAAGTGTGTTGCGAAAGACTGCGAGCATCCGGGATGTTGTCCGGGTGCTCGCTCTGTTTTAGGAGCCAAATCGGCTGCAGAACCGGCTAGGCGGCGATCAATCCACGCGCATGAAAGAATCAGATTATGACTGAACGCTGCCGGCTCCTACTCGGAAATATGCGGATCATTTTGATTGCTCCAATGCTGGCCGCGAGTTTAAGTGCCGCACAACAACCGCCCGACATTTCGACCATTATTCACGGCGTTGATGCATCGGTTAAGAACCGGATCGATCATTTGGCAGCCTACACGGTCACCGAACACTACGCGGTATTTCGCGGCAAAGACGAAACTCAACCAACTGCCGAGATGATGGTGAAGACCACTTACCGCAAACAGCAAGGCAAAAGCTACGAGATCATCTCGCAGAGCGGCTCACCCTTTTGGCGGAACGAGGTTCTGGCAACGCTGCTGAGCAACGAAAAGCACATGAGCCTTCCCGGCAACGTCGAGACAGCGCTGATCGACAGCGCGAACTACGAGATGAAACTGGATGCCAATGCGCGGGAACAACTCAATGGGCGGGACTGCCTTGTTCTGGATATCAATCCAAAGCGTACCAGCCAGTTCCTTTTTAGAGGAAAGGTCTGGGTGGATTCGCATGACTTCGCGATTGTGCTCTTGAAGGGAAGGGCGGCCAAGAGCGCCTTTTTTCTGGCAAGCGCCGCAGATGTTACGCGACAGTATGACGAGGTAAAGGGATTGCCGATGGCTACCCATGCCCAGGCAATCTCTGCCAGTTCCCTGCTGGGCCAGACTGTAGTGAAGATTGACTACTCAAATTATGAGCTTGACCTGGTAACGGGCGGCTAAACGCAACTCAGATCATGGGGTATGGCCAGGCTTGCCAGACCGGGAGGCTGAAAACCCGGTGACGGATGAACCTGCCAGCCCTGCTAAAGCTGCACTATACTGAGCACCTGTGACACCGATCTGGAGCGACTGGAAACTGATGGCCGCCCTAGGCTCCTGCCTTGTGCTGGGGCTCAAGCACGGCTTCGACTACGATCATCTGGCAGCAATTTCGGATATCACTGCGGTTCAGAAGAACTGGCGCAGCGGACTTCGGCTGGGGATGACGTATGCGCTCGGTCACGCATTCACGGTAGTCGCACTGGGTGTTGCGGTGCTGCAACTGCACTTGGGGTTACCGGAGAGTCTGGATCATTGGACTGAGCGGTTGATCGGCTTGACGCTGATCGTGCTGGGCATCGGTGTGGTGGCCGGCATTCTGCGCAAGGACGCGCACGGACACCGACACAGCCGCATTGAGAGCCGGCTCGCCATCGCCATTAACGGCGTACTGTGGATGGCCTGGCGCGTAAGGCGCATCTGGAATCCTGCGGCGCCGAAGCCGGAGCGATTTCAGTGGATGTACAACGGCAAGTCGGTCTTTGTGATTGGGATTCTGCACGGGGTGGGAGCGGAGACGCCGAGCCAGCTCGCGTTGTTCTTTCTTACCGCAAATCTGGGCGGTACTTCGCGGGGCATGCTCGGCCTTGGTGCCTTTGCGGTTGGACTGGTGGCGATGAACGCTCTGATGACGGCAACGCTCGGGAGTGCCTTCACGGCCGGCGGACACCATCCGCGCTTTTATCACGTAATTGCCTGGACCGGCGCGGTGTATAGCTGCGTCATTGGATTGATCTTCCTGTTCGGCATTTCGGACTGGCTTCCGTCGTTGGGCTGATCGCGAATTTCCTTTCAAATTCCTGATTTGGAACCGGTTCCAACCGGAGTGTTTCGGCCTGTGGAACGCTCTCAGACCGGCGTGACCGCGGTCACGGTGAGTCGTATGCTTGCGGGCGTAAAACAGCACCAGACAGAGAGCGGAGCGTAAGTGGATAAGTGCTTCACCATCAATGTCTGGAGGGATTTGTGCCTGCATTCACACCACCGCCGCTGCCAAGCGACGACAAACGCTGGAAGATCGTGAACGGCACCATGCGCAAGAATGGGTTTGCCCGCCACGCGCTTATCGAAACACTGCACACCGTGCAATCCGCATTCGGATATCTCGACGACGATGCCATCACGTTCGTCGCAAAGTCGCTGCGCGTGCCGCTGAGCCAGGCCTATGGGGTTGTGACTTTCTACCACTACTTCAGCTTGAAGCCGCCCGGCAAACACACCATGACGATCTGCACGGGAACTGCCTGCTACATCAAGGGCACAGACAAGCTGGTGGCCTCAGCTGAAAAACGACTTGGCATCCCGCAAGGCCAGACAACCAAGGACGGAAAGATCAGCCTGATGACGGCGCGTTGCGTCGGCGCGTGCGGACGGGCACCGGTGGTCCTCACCGACGGCGAATTGCAGGGCCAGATGAGCGGCGACAACATGCTCGAACAACTGGAAAGGTGGGCGGTCGAATGACACTCGAAGAGCTTGATCAGATCGCTGAATCCGTTCGCGCGGAAAATGCGAAGTTCGACCACGAAGTGAATGTGTGCATGGGCACGGGCTGCCTGAGCCAGCACTCCGACAAGCTGAAGGATGCGCTGAACAATGCGGTTTCGGCCTCGGGAAAACGCGCCCTAATACGCCGCACCGGTTGCATGGGTCTCTGCGCCGCCGGCCCGTTGGTTCTGGTTGATCCCGAGGAAACGCTCTACGGGCATGTCAAGGTGGAGCACGCTGATGCCCTTGTGGGCAGTCTTGGCGGCCAGCCATTGACGGAACTGCAATGCGATCTTCGCGATCACTTTGACCAGCAGGTACACGTGGTGCTGGAGAACTCCGGGCACATCGATCCGGAAAAGATAGATGACTATATTGCGCACGACGGCTACCAGGCGCTGGTGAAGGCGCTCACAGAAATGACTCCGAACGATGTCATCCAGCAGATCACCGAGAGCGGGTTGCGCGGTCGCGGAGGCGGGGGCTACCCAACAGGTTTGAAGTGGGGCACGGTGGCCAAGGCCGTTGGCGACATGAAGTACGTGATCTGCAACGGGGACGAGGGAGATCCGGGAGCCTTCATGGATCGCAGCGTTCTCGAAAGCGATCCGCAGCGAGTGCTCGAAGGTATGGCGATTGCGGCATACGCCGTGGGCGCCAGCAAGGGATATGTTTACGTACGCGCGGAGTATCCGCTGGCTGTAGCGCGTCTGCAGAATTGCCTGCGCGATGCGCGCCGGCGTGGACTGCTGGGCAACAACATCTGCAGCACCTCTTTCAACTTCGACGTAGAGATTCGTCTCGGCGCCGGCGCTTTTGTCTGTGGCGAAGAGACCGCGCTGATTGCCTCGATTGAAGGCAAGCGCGGTACGCCGAAGCCGCGGCCGCCGTATCCAGCGGTGAGCGGACTTTGGGGCAAGCCGACACTCATTAATAATGTGGAGACGTTTGCCAACATTGCCCCGATCATTCGCAAGGGCGGCAAATGGTTTGCTCAGATTGGCACGGAAAAGAGCAAAGGAACCAAGGTCTTTGCGCTGACCGGCAAAATCACCAACACCGGACTGGTTGAAGTGCCGATGGGCATGAGCCTGCGCGAGATCATCGAAGGCATCGGCGGAGGCGTGCCGGACGGGCACAAATTCAAGGCAGTGCAGACCGGTGGACCTTCAGGCGGCTGCATTCCTGACGAGCATCTTGATCTGCAGGTCAGCTATGAATCGCTGATCCAGGTCGGATCGATGATGGGTTCCGGCGGCATGATCGTGATGGACGATACCTCGTGCATGGTCAACGTGGCGCGGTTCTTCATCGAGTTCTGCATGACGGAATCGTGCGGCAAGTGCATTCCCTGCCGCGCAGGCACGGCCCAGATGTTTACCCTGCTGTCGCGGATCTGCGACGGCTCGGGCACGATGGAAGACCTTGATCTTCTGGTCGAACTATGCGGCACGATCAAGGAGACCAGTCTTTGCGGGCTCGGCAGACTGCGCCGAATCCGGTTCTCAGCACCCTGCGCTATTTCAAGAATGAATACATGGAACACATTGTGCACAAGCGCTGCCCCGCCGGCGTCTGCAACATTGCCGGAGCAACCGTAGTTGAAGAAGCTCCCGTGGAGGTGTTGGCATGAGCGCTGCCGTTGACGTAAAAACACTCGTGATCGATGGCAAGGACGTAAGTGGGCGCGCGGGCCAGACCATTCTCGAAGTGGCGCGGGAAAACAACATTGATATCCCAACGCTCTGCCATCTTGACGGGCTTGGCGATGTAGGAGCATGCCGCCTATGCCTGGTCGAGATCAAGGGCAATAACAAGCTTCTGCCTGCCTGCGTCGCAACCGTCGAAGAAGGCATGGAAGTCAACACTGCTACCGAGCGGCTCAAGAAACACCGGCGCACCATACTTGAGTTGCTCTTTGCCGAACGCAACCACATCTGTTCAGTTTGCGTGTCGAACGGTCACTGCGAGCTGCAGACGATGGCACAGAAGCAGGGCCTGACGCACGTTCGGCTTCCCTATCGCAACCCCGAGCTCACCGTCGACGCATCGCACGAACGTTTCACTGTCGACCACAACCGCTGCATTCTCTGCACGCGCTGCGTGCGGGTATGCGCCGAGATTGAGGGCGCGCACGTGTGGGATGTGATGGGCCGCGGCATCAACTCTTCCGTCATCACCGACCTGCACGAGGAATGGGGAAAATCGAGTTGCACGCGCTGCGGCAAGTGCGTGCAGGTTTGCCCCACCGGAGCGCTGTTTGACAAGAGCAAGATCGGCTCCGATCACCCCAAGTATCCGGATTTTCTGCCTTACCTGAACCAGATGAGGGAAGCGCAATGAACAAACTGAGATTGGCAACAGCATGGCTGGACGGCTGCTCCGGCTGCCACATGTCGTTCCTCGACATGGATGAACGGCTTCTCGAATTGGCGAGTCTCGTGGACGTGGTCTACAGCCCGATCGTGGACACGAAAGAATTTCCCGACGACGTGGACATCGCGCTGGTCGAGGGAGCCGTGGCATCGGTCGATGACGAGAAGAAGATCAAGAAGATCCGCGCGCACTCGAAGATGCTGATCGCGATGGGCGATTGCGCCATCACCGGCAACGTTCCCTCGATGCGCAACCCGATCGGGCCGGAAGCGATTCTCGATCGAGCCTACTTTGAAAACGCGACGATACAACAGCAGATTCCCTGCGTCGTAGTGCCCAAGCTGCTCAAAATCGTGCGGCCCATTCATGAATTTGTGAAGGTGGACGTTTTCCTGCCCGGCTGCCCGCCTTCCGCCGACACCTTTCACACAGCGCTGACGGCGCTGATCACCGGCGAGCCGCTGGATATTCCGGCCCTCACCCGCTTTGGAGCCTGATCCCCGAAGGAGTTCGAGTTATGACGCAAACCATCACGATCGACCCGGTAACCCGCCTCGAAGGACACGGCAAGATCACCATTCAGCTCAACGCGAAGGGTGAAGTGGAAGACGCTCACTTTCATGTAACCCAGGTGCGCGGCTTCGAGAAGTTCTCCCAAGGCCGGCCGTTCTACGAGATGCCCGCCCTTACGGCGCGCATCTGCGGCATCTGCCCTGTCTCGCACCTGCTGGCGTCGGCCAAGGCGTGCGAAGCCATCATGTCGGTGCGCATTCCGCACACCGCCGCGCAGCTGCGCCGCATGTTGAACCTCGCGCAGATGGTGCAGTCGCATGCGCTGAGCTTCTTCCATCTGTCGTCTCCCGACCTGCTGCTTGGCATGGAGTCGGACCCGGCGCAGCGGCACATCTTCGGCGTCGCGGCTGCTAGGCCAGAACTGGGCCGCGCTGGCATCGGGCTGCGCCGATTTGGACAGCACATCATCGAACTGCTTGGCACCAAGCGCATTCATACCGGCTGGGTTGTGCCCGGCGGCGTAACCGAGCCTTTGACTGCAGCCAAGCGCGACGAGATGCTTGCCATGCTGCCCGAGGCCTACGCAAATGTCAGCCTGGCGCTTGCAGCCTACAAGCAGATCGCCGATCGCTTCCAGCAGGAGATCTCAGTCTTCGCCAACTTCCCGTCGAACTACCTGGGACTCATCAATGACGACGAGTCCATCGAGTTCACTGATGGCGCACTTCGGCTGATCGGGCCAAAGGGCGACACCATTGAAGACGGCATTACAGCACAGCGCTTCACCGAGGTGATTGGCGAAGCTGTGGAGAATTACAGCTATACGAAGTTTGTCTACTACAAGCCGCTCGGGTATCCAGAGGGCAGCTATCGCGTAGGCCCGCTGGCACGGTTGAACATCGTCAAGCGAATGGGGACACCGAAGGCCGATGAAGAATTGGCCGAGTTCAAGCAGCTTGCTGCCGGCCCGGTCGAGAGCTCGTTCTTCTACCACCATGCGCGGCTGGTCGAGGCGCTTTACGGCATCGAGAAGATCGAGCACATTCTTGCCGATCCGCAGATTCTCGACAAGCACGTGCGCGCAACCGCCGGCGTGAATCGTCTGGAAGGCGCGGGACAGATCGAAGCGCCGCGTGGCACACTGAACCATCACTACAAGGTCGACGAGAACGGTCTGATCACGTGGGCCAACCTCGTCGTCGCTACGGGACACAACAACAATGCGATGAACAAGGGCGTTCTTCAGGCTGCGAAGTGCTACGTGAAGGACGGAAAGTTCACGGAAGGCGCGCTGAACCGCGTCGAAGCTGTTATCCGCACGTTCGATCCTTGCCTGAGCTGCTCGACCCACGCCTTTGGGCAGATGCCGTTGGCAATGACGCTTTTGTCAGCGGACGGTGAAGTTGTCGATCAAGTCATTCGCTGAGTACGATGACTGTATGACTTTTACGGCCCGATGTCTCATTCTCGCTTGTGGGAATACGCTGCGCGAGGATGATGGCGTCGGGCCTTTTCTTGCGCAATGGGCTGAAGAGCACTGGCGCGGCGATGCGCGGGTGCGAGTGCTCTGCGATCATCAGTGGACACCGGATATGGCGGAAGAAATTGCCGCCGCCGAAACGGTCATCTTTGTGGACTGTGCGATGGATCAGGCACCCGGCCAGATTCTGTTGCGTGAGCTGAGCGCTGCCTCTCTGAAGCCGGGGCTGGTTACGCATCACCTCGGCGCTGCGGAACTGCTCCGCGTCGCGCAGGACCTGTATGGAAAGCAGCCTCGCAGGGCTTGTCTGCTCACGATCGGCGCCGGGAGCATCGAGTTGGGTGAAGGCCTCAGCCCCGCTGTCCGCGGCTCTCTTCCCGACGCGGAGGATCTCCTCGCGGATACTGTCCGTCAGTTCCTCGGTTGATTCGAATCAGCGCAGGTACCCGCCCAGCTTGAATGAGTATGCGTATTCGCCTTTGAGCGGTGCATGAAGCGCAATTCGCGTCCCATCTGTCTGACCTTTAGCGCCAAGGTCGTCATTGCTGCCGAGCTGATTGATAGCTATTCCATTTTTCACCGGAAGGTCGGTGATCGTGATCGTTTGCGATTTCGGTTTGCCAAGGACGGTCACATAGAGGTCGTCGCCTTTTTTGGTGAAGCGAAGATCGTCGCCCTCTGCTGACTTCCCTACTGCTTTCGTCCATGGCGTTGTGTCGTAGATGGCTTCGCCGTTCTGCTTGAGCCACGCGCCGAGGGCTTGCAGCCGGTCCATTTGCACGGGCGGGATAGTGCCGTCGGCTTCGGGGCCTACGTCGAGCAGGAGATTGCCGTTTTTGCTGACAATGTCGACGAGGAGGGCGATGAGTTCGCCTGGCGCGATGGTTTCCTTCTCGCCTTCGGCGCGGTTATAGCCGAAGGAGCGGCCGAGGCCGCGGCACTCTTCCCACTTCTTCTCGCTGATCTGGTCTTTCTTCTCGTACTCGGGCGAAGTGAAGTCGGAGTGCTTGATGCCGAAGCGGTCGTCGATGACGCCGTCAGGCATGGCGTTGTAGTAGTCGGCCTCAACCTGGAGGGCGTTGCCGGTTTTCGGCCAGTCGATGTCGTTCCAAAGGATCGCGGGATGGTAGCGATCGATGAGCTCATGAATCTGCGCGAAGGCATACTTGCCATAGGCCTCGCTTTGCGGCTTTACGGCGTCGTAGTCCGCGTTAACCTGGATCGGGCCGGTGTTGAAGGTCCAGTCGTACCCGCCGGAGTAGTAGAGGCCCATCTTCATTCCCTGCTTCTGAATCGCGGTGGTCAGCTCGCCGACAATGTCGCGCTCGGCGTGCAGCTGGGCCGACTTGAGACTTGGCGTTGGATTTGGCGTGGTGCTTGGCCAGAGCGTGAAGCCTTCGTGATGTTTGCTGGTCAGCACCACGTAGCGAGCGCCGGCCGTCTTGAATACTGCCGCCATCTTGTCGGGATCCCATTTTTTCGATTCACTGTTGAAGGTTGGCGCGAAATCGTAGTACCCCTGGTCGCCGTAATGCTGCTTGTGGTACTCCTGCGTGGGCGATCCGGGAATACGCATCGTGTTGAGGTACCACTCGGCGTATGGGTCGTACTTGATGTAGTCGTTCGACGAAAAGTCGTGGTCCGGGTGCGTCAGCGGAGCCCATCCGGGGACCGAATAGAGACCCCAGTGGATGAAGATGCCGAGCTTTGCACCTGCATACCACTGCGGCAGCGGATGCTTGTCAAGAGATTCGATTGTGGGCTCGTACTTTGTGGGGGCCTGAGCCGAACAAATTGCACTCAGAGCAATGATTGCGGAGCAGGTTGCGCCGGATAAGCGTTTCAAGATCATTCGCGCCTCACGAGAGATTCACACGAATGATAAGCTGCCGGGTTCCGCCAGTCAGCCCGTAGTGTGCAAAAACCAACGGCGACTGCACGCATTGTGCGGTCGCCGTTGGCCCCCAGGAAAAGACCCTTTCGGGCTTTCACTCTTATTTCAAAACGCAGCTACTGTCTGGCGCAGGCTGTAGGAGCTGAGCGTCTTGATGTAGTTGCCGCGATCGAACGGCGATACATCGGGCACCGAGCGACGGCTGAGGCAGCCGCGTGTTTCGGAGAGCGATGAGTATTCGCGCTTCTCGAGCCAGTATTGCAGATCGGAGAGGACGCGACCGATGTGATCGATGCCGTGGATATGCAGCGCCGAGCACATCATGGCAACATTGCCGCCGGCCATGATGCTCTTGATGACGTCTTCAGCCGAGTGCACGCCGCCGGTGATGGCGATGTCGATATTGAGGTGGCCGTAGAGAATCGCAGCCCAGTGCAGGCGGGGCAGCAACTCGGACGGTGTGGAGAAGTGCAGCGTGGGCCGCACTTCGAGGCCTTCGATATCGAAGTCTGGTTGATAAAAGCGATTGAAGAGAACGACACCGGCTGCGCCCACGTCTTCGAGTTTCGCCGCCATGTGCGGCAAGCTCGTGAACGACTGCGACAACTTGACCGCTACCGGAACCTTCACCGCCTGGCAGACGCTCTCGACGAGCTCGAGCAACTGCGCCTCGAGTTCAGAGGATGTCTGGCTTCGATCGGTGGCGAGGGCATAGGTGTTGAGTTCAATGGCATCCGCGCCTGCTTGTTCCGACTCCTGGGCGAAACGAACCCAGCCGCCGGTGGTTGCGCCGTTGAGGCTGGCGAGAATCGGGATCTTTACCGCTTCCTTGCAGCGCCGGATGTGCTCGAGATAGACCTCGTGGGTCATGCGGTAGTCGTTGAGGTCGGGCAGATAACCGAGCGACTCGGCAAAGGATTCGGTGCCGCGCGAAAGATCTTCGTCGAGCGCGCGCGATTCGAGAGCAAGCTGCTCTTCGAAGAGCGATGTCAGCACGATTGCCGATGCGCCGGCGTCTTCCATGCGGCGCACGTTCTCGATCGACTCAGAAAGCGGAGTGGAGGAAACAACGATGGGTCCATTCAGTTTCAGGCCCAGGTATTTGGTGGAAACATCAATCATTTGGATCCTCCGGCAGGCGGGGCTGCCAGTTTCTCTTCGGGCTTTTCTTCGGGCGCGATGTTCGGCGTCTCGCCGCGGCCCGGCATGGAGGCGCGGGATGAGTAGACGCGCCACTGGCGCTCGACATCGTCCTGTGCTTCTTTAAGCAGCGCGGCAGCCATCTCTGGATTGCTGCGGGCCAGCATGGTGTAGCGTGCTTCGCGGTAGGCATATTCCTTGAGCCGGATTGACGGCGCTCTCGAATCCAGCTGGAAGGGATTCTTGCCTTCCTCGCGGAGCGCGGGGTTATAGCGCATCAATGGCCAGTAGCCGGACTGGACGGCGAGCTTTTGCTGCTCGAGTCCGTGCACCAGGTCGTAGCCGTGGGCGATGCAGCTTGAGTAGGCGATGATGATCGACGGGCCATCGTGTGCTTCGGCCTCCTGGAAGGCCTTGACCACGTGGCTGTCGTTGCCGCCGAGAGCGACCTGGGCAACATAGACAGATCCGTAGCTGACGGCTTCCATCGCCAGGTCTTTTCTGCTGTTCGGCTTTCCAGCCGCGGCGAACTTTGCAACCGCACCGCGCGGCGTGGCTTTGGACGACTGGCCACCGGTGTTCGAGTAGACCTCGGTGTCGAGGACGAGCACGTTGACGTTCTTGCCCGAGCCGAGCACGTGGTCGAGCCCGCCGAAGCCGATGTCGAAAGCCCAGCCGTCGCCGCCCAGGATCCACACACTCTTGCGAACCAGCGTTTCGGCGATCGCCAGCAGGTTGCGCGCGTCTGAGGAATCGATGCCGGCGAGCTTCGCGGAGAGGATCTTCACCCGCTCGCGCTGTGCATCGATTTCGCTTTCGGTTTTCTGCTGCGCATTGACGATATCAGCAGCAAGTTCAGGCCCTATGGCGGATGCAAGGCGCGTGACCAGCGTTTCGGCGAATGCCTTCTGCTGATCGAGCGCAGTGCGCATGCCGAAGCCGAACTCCGCGTTGTCTTCGAAGAGCGAGTTGGCCCAGGTCGGACCGCGGCCTGACGCATTCTTGCTGTACGGAGTGGTGGGCAGGTTGCCACCGTAGATCGACGAGCAGCCGGTGGCGTTGGCGATATAAAGGCGGTCGCCAAAAAGCTGGGTGAGCAGCTTGATGTAGGCCGTTTCGCCGCAACCTGCGCAGGCGCCCGAGAACTCAAACAGCGGCTGCAGCAGTTGCAGATCCTTCACCTGCGAGTGCGAAAGCTTGCTGCGATCGACCTCGGGCAGGTCGAGGAAATACTCCCAGTTCTCGCGCTCGGCTTCGCGCAGCGGAGCTTGCGGCGCCATGTTGATGGCCTTCTTGCTGGCGTCGCTCTTGCTCTTCACGGGGCAGACTTCCACGCAAACGGCGCAGCCGGTGCAATCTTCCGGAGCAACCTGCAGCGTGTAGTGATCGGTTTCCATGCCCTTCCATTTCGGCTTGGCCCACTTGAATGTTGCGGGGGCCTTGTCGCCGAGTTCGGGGCTGTAGACCTTCGCGCGAATAACAGCGTGCGGGCAAACCATGACGCACTTGCCGCACTGGATGCAGAGGTCCTTGTCCCACACCGGGATGAACTGCGCGATGTTGCGCTTCTCCCACTGCGCGGTGGCCGTAGGGAACGCGCCGCCGGCGGGAATGGCGCTGACCGGAAGCAGATCGCCGCGTCCGGCTGCGATTTCGCCGAGAACGTTGCGAACGAATTCCGGAGCGTTGCCGGAGATGGACGGAATGAGATCGAAGTCGGAGGAGGCGGCTGTCGGCAATTCGACCTTGTGGAGATGCGCGAGTGCCGCGTCGACAGCGTCGAAATTCTTTTGCACAACCGCTTCGCCGCGCTTGCCGTAGGTCTTCTTGATGGCTTTCTTGATCTGCGCGATGGCCTCTTCGCGCGGCAGCACGCCGCTGATGGCAAAGAAGCAGGTCTGCATGATGGTGTTGATGCGCGTGCCCATTCCGGCTTCGCGCGCCACCGTGTAGCCGTCGATGACGTAGAACTCGATCTTCTTGCGCAGCATCTCTTCCTGCGTCGACTTGGGCAGCTTGTCCCAGACTTCTTCGGCGGAGTAGGGCGAGTTGAGCAGGAAGACCGCGCCCGGCATCGCTGCTTCAAGCACATTCATCTTCTCGAGGAAGCTGAAATTGTGGCAGGCAACAAAGCTGGCGCGGGTAATAAGGTAAGTGGAGCGGATTGGGTTGGGACCGAAGCGCAGATGCGACGTGGTCATCGAGCCGGACTTCTTCGAGTCGTAGACGAAGTAGCCCTGCGCGTAATTCGTCGGTCTCGGTGCCGATGATCTTGATGGAGTTCTTGTTGGCGCCCACGGTGCCGTCGGATCCGAGACCGTAGAAGAGTGCGCGAACGGTCCTGGGATCTTCGGTAGAGAAGGTCGGATCGTAGGTGAGGCTGGTGTGCGAAACGTCGTCGTCGATGCCGATGGTGAAGTGATTCTTGGGGGCGGGCTTGTTGAGCTCGTCGAAGATGCCCTTGACCATGGCCGGCGTGAATTCCTTCGAAGAAAGGCCGTAGCGGCCGCCGACGATCGTCGGCATCGCAGCAAACGGAAGCGTGTCGGCGTGCTCTGCGAGAACCGTAACGACATCCTGGTAAAGCGGCTCGCCCGTCGCACCCGGCTCCTTGCAGCGGTCGAGAACGGCGATGGACTTGACAGTTGCGGGCAGCGCGTTGATGAAGGCTGAAGCATCGAAGGGCCGATAGAGACGAACCTTGAGCAGGCCGATCTTTTCGCCCTGCTTCACCATCAGGTCGACGGCTTCTTCGGCTGCTTCAGCGCCGGAGCCCATGAGGATGATGACGCGCTCTGCATCAGCTGCGCCGTAATAATCGAACAGGTGATAGGCACGGCCTGTCTGCGCGGCGAAGCGGTTCATGACCGATTGCACGATGCCCGGGACAGCCGCGTGATAAGGGCTGCAGGCTTCGCGCGCCTGGAAGAAGACGTCAGGATTCTGTGCGGAGCCGCGGAGCAACGGGCGATCGGGGCTTAGCGCGTTCTGGCGGAACTGGATGATGTATTTATCGTCGACCATCGCGCGAATGGTCTCATCGCTGATGGGGAGAATCTTGCCGACTTCGTGCGAGGTGCGGAAGCCGTCGAAGAAGTGAATGAATGGAATGCGCGACTCGAGGGTGGCGATCTGCGCAACGAGCGCCATGTCGGCGACTTCCTGCACGGAGTTCGAAGCGAGCATTGCCCAGCCAGTGGAGCGGCAGGCCATCACGTCGGAGTGGTCGCCGAAAATTGAGAGCGCGTGCGTGGCCAGGGTGCGGGCTGTGACGTGCATGGTGGCCGGCGTCAATTCACCGGCAATCTTGTACATGTTGGGAATCATCAGCAGCAAGCCTTGCGAGGCCGTAAAAGTGGTGCCGAATGCACCGGCCTGCAACGCGCCGTGCAACGCGCCGGCAGCGCCGCCTTCACTCTGCAGCTCTTCCACGATGGGCAATGCGCCCCAGATATTCTTCTTCCCTTCCGAGCGCCACTGATCGGCCCACTCGGCCATGGGCGACGAGGGGGTAATCGGATAGATTGCAACCACTTCGGAGAGACGATAGGCAACCGAGGCAGCGGCCTCGTTCCCATCTAAAATCACCATTTCCTGTTCACTCATTCGCTTTGCCTCATAACGCGTCCTGCGGTGAAAAACCGCTACGAGGAGTCTCTGCTTTGAGGGGGTTAGGGGCTGTGATGAGTGACACAGGGTGACCCGGCATTCCCACATCCTGAAATGGTTTTCGCATTACACGAAGTTGATTTTGATGGTGGGCGGAATCGCTGGGATGGCGCATTGATTCGACAAACGCTGTCGGGCGGGCCGATTGCTAAAGCCTTTGAAAAGGCTTAAAACCCTTCGCAGGCCCTCTTCATCCAAGCCCTAGTTGTCTATTGGAGGGGCACGCGCGGCCGTTCACGAACGAGTTCTAAGGCGGCACTCCCCCCAAATATAAGAGGAGGGTTAAGTGAATAAATTCAAATATCTATTGCTAGTCGCTGTTGCTGCTCTCTGTTTCACGACCTCGCCCCAGAAGGCACACGGACAAATCGCAGTACAGATTGGGACGGCGCCACAATGTCCCTACGGCTATTTTGACTATCCACCGTACGATTGCGCGCCGTATGGCTACTACGGGCCGGAATGGTTCTCGGGCGGCGTCTTTGTGGGCGCTGGGCCCTGGTACCGCGGACCAGCCCAATTCTGGGGACACGTGGATAACCACTACGATCGCCACGATGGCTGGCACGGCCAATATCCGCCGCGCGGCGAGCACTTCGACGCACACCATCATCGTGAATATGTGGAGCATTTCAACGGCAACGAGAGGCGCGACGGCCGCGGACACTCGGATCGCGGCGCAAACCACGAGCATGGCGATCACGGGCACGATCACGGACACTAAGTTTCAGGAGTGTACGGAAGCAGTTTCGCCCGGGTGTCTGGGGATGCCCGGGCGAAGCTGTGTTATTCCGCAGGTTTCCAGTTCGCATGCGGACGCGCTACCGCATACATCTCGGTGCCGATCTGGGTGAATAGGCCAAGCCGATCTCCCTTGGGATCTCCGCCTGCTGGATAAGTGGTGTAGAGGTCGAAGTGGGTTCGATCGGGAATGTAGGTGAAGTGCGCACCGGCGTTGAGCGCCTTCAGCACCGCTTCCATCTTGTGCGCTGCCCCGTCCAGGTAAAACGTGTCTGCCGTCCCAACAAAGACGTGAATCTTGCCACGCAGGAGTGGTCCGCGTTGCGGCCAGGTTTTCTGGACAATGTTTGCAAGGTCGTAGTGATCGTGCCAGTAGGCGATGACGGCAGGATCAACATCGCCGGTATTGCGATCGAACATCGGCACTGGGCGACCGTCCGGGCCGCGGGGCGAGAAGACCCACTCGAATGACGCGATCTGGCCTCCGTACGGACCTAGCACGCGCTCGTTCTTTGCGAAATCCTCAAACGTGCCCATCACTTTTCCATGATCGCGAATTAGCGGGTATGGCGTTCCATCGGAACGCTTGTAGATATTGGCGTGCGGCGCGTAGAGATCGACCCCGGTGAAATCATGAAAATCGCTGGGATCGGGCGACGTGGACCACGTGCCGCCAAAGACCTTCGGATAGTCGATCTGCAACTGAAGGGTTGCCCATCCTCCGGAGGAGTGGCCCTGCAGAAAACGCCCACTGGGTCGCGCGTCCATGCGGTATTTCTTCTCAAGATACGGAATGTACTCCGTGGTAAGCGCCGCCCCCCATGGGCCGTTGTTCACGGAGTTGTCGAATTCGTGCGTTCCGGTTGGGCACGATTCATCCAGCATGACCCAGATCATTGGAGGCAGCTTTTTCTTGTTCATCAGGGTCAGCAGCATTCCGCCGTAGAACTTCGCTCCAGCCAGGTCTCCGCCGAATCCATGGGTCCAGTAGACGGTGGGGTAGCGGCTTTTCAGGCTCTGATCGTAGTCGGGCGGCGTAATTACCCACGCGCGTACATGGATGGGCCGACCTGCAAACGCGGTGAGTGCGGGACTCACAAAGTCCTCGAGGTGCGCACTCTTTTCAAATCCCGGCGGATCGGGACGGCTGGAGCGCTCGGGAACAACCTCGCTAAGCGTAAACACGGGCTCAGCGCCCTGACCCGGCGTGAAGGATGCAAGCGGAATGACATCGCTGACCAGATCGCCGGCGCTGCGGCCGCTGTAGTTGTAGTTGTGATTCACGTCAAGCACTGCCTGGGCCTGGTAGTCGCCGGGCTTCAACGATGAGAACCCAGCGGGAAACGCAATGTCGTCTGTATCGACGTCAACGGACTTGCCGGCTGTGAGATCGGAGACTTCCTTCGCAGCCACGTACACGGCGGTCGGCGTAAAAGGATTTTCATCTACCTGCTTCGCGCCTGTTCCGGCGGTGAGAAAGATGAGCATCCGGCCTGATACGGGCGTAGTGAATTTGGGTCCTACCGTCACGCGGAAGAACAGGTGCTGCGGCTGCTGCGCCGTGATCGCAAGGGAGCACAGAACAAGCGTTAGAGAGAGGAAGAGCTTTCGGGGAATGCGCATTTGAAGGAATTGTATGGGGCGCTACGCGGGATCAGCAATGTGAAGTTGATGCAGACAATACCGCGGCGGCAATTCGAATCAAGATGCGGATGCACCTAGTTCTAGAACTTATGAACGGAAGAACTTCCCTCAGGGGCTAAAGCCCAGACGTCATTTTGCGGCTTGCGGCACGCGACCCAGAGGGTGCCCCGAGTCGTGCCCTGACACAAAACTTTTGCGGGCTTTGCGGCACGACTAAAGTCGGTTTTTGATAACCGGGTAGTCTCAATACAGATGAATTCCCAAGGCGGAAGATTTACGCGCGTACTGAATGTCGGGGTAGGCGCGGTCAACGCTTCTGGTACGGGTGGAAGATGTAGTCCTTCGCTTTCACGGTCGTATGGCACGTGATTCCGCAGTCTGAGAGACTTTTGGGATCTGCTGTGAACTTGTCCGATGCAGTTTCGTAGTTGAACACCGCATATCCCCATCCGCCGCTTTTCGGAAATCTCTTGCTGTCTTTTTCCATGACGAAAGCCTGGGCGAAGACGTCCGGCACATCCACGACGAAAGGAGCCTCAGAGCTTTTCTTCTGTTTCCACTGGAGTTTCACGATCATGGAGCCGTCTGGGAAAGCCTGGCCGTTGACCGGAACGCCGGCCTTGTACGCCTTGATCATCGCCGGATTGGCGACGATTACTTTGAGAACTTCGTCGGTCCGGGCGGAAGAGACAACCGGCCAGTCTTCGTATCCCTTGAAGTCGGAGAACGCGATTCCGCCCGGCGATTTCAGCGAGTACTTATCTTGCGCGTAAACAGCCATGGCGGCGAGAAGCGCGAGCGATGCCGGGGCTATTGCACCGATGGAAAAGGCAGCGATACGCTTCCGGGTGGTGCGCGATTGTTTCTTCTGTTCTTGTTGTTTTTGAGCGTCAGATTTCGTCATAGGTTTTTCAAGGTCCTATCAACGTGCGTTTCGAAGGATTGCGATCGGGTGATACGTGAGGGGCGTAAAACAATTGCCCGATGGTATCACTTTTCTCCGAAAGGCCAGAGACGTTTCCGAGAGCAGATTCTGATTGATCCTATACGCTGACCTGCGACCGGAAAAACTTGCCTCAGGGGCTAAAGCCCTCATTCATTTGGCGAGGATTCATGTACGGGCTGAAGCCCGTACCCTCCAAAGCGCACCATCATTCGTGTTTTTCACCAGGCTGTGACGCCGTGACAGATGCAATAGTGGAGTCCGAGTTAGCTTTTCCGCAATCGGCTGCGCATATGCATGTTCGGGATGAGTTGAGAACGCGGGGGGGGTGTACCCCCCTACTCTGTGAGCAAAGTCGTGCGCTGCAATGATTTACAGCGGCGGCGCGCCGCTAGAGTCTTCTTACCAGAGACTTTAACCCGCAGAGTCGTCTCAGGAAAGGGGTTAGGGGCGAGTGGTCAGCTATCAGTGGTCAGGTTCTCGCCTGACAGACTGATCAGGAGCCGCGGAATATTTCGCATGGTTTAAGGATACGGATTTCGTGGAAATGACCTGCAAATGTGTAGGCTCTGGAAGTGATTGCAAAGAAAGTGATTGCGAAAAAGTTTTGTGGGAGTGGGTTGACAGACGCTTCGGACGGACAATTCTAGGATGCCGGGACAAAAATTGAGTTATGTCCGAGTAGTCCACCTCCATGTAAGTTGAGTTGGGCCTCCGGCCCGCGGAATCCCATGAAAATCGCTGCGACCCAAGCAATAATTGAGGACGGCTGGGAGTGGCGAGATCGATTTGACAGTGGAGCTTCTAAAGCCGAATGTAAGTTTGATCCGGAGCGTGCGTGATTGAGCGAATAAATGGCGCGTTGTCTCTCCCTCCAGGAGCGGCAATAGCCCGAGACCCAGGTTAATGTAATCCCGGCACGTTCTCCATTCCCGCCAGGAGGAAGCTATGCCTTACAGGGTGGCGGGGATTGATGTCCACAAGAAGAAGCTGGCCGTAGTTTTGGCGGACGTCGAAGAAGACGAGTATAGATTTGAGCGACGCTGGTACGGCAGCAACCCTGAACAGTTACGGGTGCTGTCGGAATGGCTCATCGAGCAGCAGGTCGAAGAAGTGGTGATGGAATCGACCGCGCAATATTGGAAGCCAGTATGGGAAGCACTGGAGCGATTCTGGAAGGCGAAGTGTCAGAGTCGTGAAGGTGCAAGCCGGATGTCAGGGACACTCCATCTGGCGCAGGCGTTGTCTAACCGCGGGCGACGCGGGCGCAAGTCAGATTTTCGAGACGCCGAACGTTTGGTGAAGCGGCTCGTATCAGCGGAGCTAGTCTTGAGCTTCGTGCCCGATGCCGAACAACGTCTGTGGCGAACACTCACCCGCACCAGGTATCAACGGACGCGTGACAAGGTTCGTCTGCATAACCAACTGGAGGCACTGCTGGAAGAAGCCCATGTCAAATTGTCCAGTTTGGTTTCGGATCTGTTGGGTGCCAGTGCACGTCGTATGCTCCGGTCGCTTGCAGATGGAGAAAGTGATCCTGCGGCTCTGGCCGCTTTGGCCGATCACCGCTTACGCGCCACGCCGGCGCAGTTGCACGACGCTCTAGGTGCCTGTACGGAGATGAACCCGGTCTATCGCCGGCTGGTAAAGTTGACGCTCGACGACTTCGAATTCGTCGAGCAGCAGATCAGTCAACTGGATCATGAGATCGCAAGTCTGCTTCAGGGGAACCAAGATGCAGTCGAGAGGCTCGCGGCAGTCCCCGGGCTCGGAGTAGATTCGGCGCAACAGATCATCGCCGAAGTCGGTGCCACTGCAGCCACTTTTGCGTCAGCCAAAAACCTCTCCTCGTGGGTAGGGGCATGCCCAGGTAAGGAAGAGAGCGCGGGCGTGAACCGCAGCCGACACTCGCCCAAGGGCAACCGCCAAATGCGCCGCATCCTCAATCAAGCTGCGAATGCTGCAATTAAGCGCAAGGGAAGCATTTTCGAGATCGTGTATCGTCGTCTCGTTCCGCGCCTGGGACATAACCAAACGGTCGGCGTAGTTGCGAATCGCCTCTGTCATTTGATCTGGATAATTTTGCATAACTGCGTTCCGTATGAAGAACGCGGTCCTGCAGTTTCGAAACAGTCCCAACAACGCCGCACCGCAACCATGATCCGGAAACTCAGAATGCTTGGATACAAAGTCGAACCTGTAGCAGATCCGGCCTGACGAATGATTTTCGACCCAGTCATCTGTCAAGAAAAAAGCACGAGGTTTCTGGGCGCGCTCGGGAGAGCGCGCGGTTGATCGAATCAGGATGTGTCGTTACGCAACTGTGCCTCTCGGCCGGAGGGTGTTTTGAATTTTGTGTAAAGCGTTTGTTCCTCGATACTGGAGGAGCATATGGAAATCGACAAGGAGCTTATCGACAAGTTGCTTGCTGGCTACAAGGGTCCGGAGGACCTGATTGGCGAGCAGGGATTGCTTAAGCAACTGACCAAGGCATTGGTGGAGCGGGCGATGAACGCCGAGCTGACCCACCATTTGGGCTACGAGAAGCATGAGTCTGCCGGCCATCTAAGTGGCAACTCACGCAACGGCACCAGCCGCAAAACGCTGAAGGGCGACTTTGGGGAAGCGGAGATCGAGGTTCCGCGGGACCGCAACGGCACGTTCGAGCCACAGATCGTGCCCCGCCATGAGCGGCGCTTCACGGGCTTCGACGACAAGATTCTGTCGATGTACGCCCGGGGGATGACAACGCGGGAGATCCAGGGCCATTTGCAGGAGATCTATGGCGTTGAAGTTTCGCCATCGCTGATCTCTGAAGTCACCGACGCGGTGATCGAGGAGTTAAAGGCCTGGCAGATGCGGCCGCTTGAACCGCTTTATCCGATTTTGTTTCTGGATGCCTTGATGGTAAAGATGCGACACGATGGCCGGGTGGAAAACCGCGCTGTCTACGTGGCCATCGGCATTGGTTTGGATGGACGCAAGGATGTACTGGGCCTGTGGACCTCGGCCAACGAGGGCGCCAAGTTCTGGCTGCAGGTGCTGACCGATCTGCGCAATCGCGGAGTGAAGGATATCTTTATCGCCTGTGTTGACGGTCTGAAGGGGTTCCCTCAGGCTATCGAGACAGTTTTCCCGCAGGCGCAAGTGCAGTTATGCATCGTGCATTTGGTGCGGGCCAGCCTGAACTACGTGGGCTGGAAGGAACGCAAGCAGGTGGCTCAGGATCTTAAGTCTGTTTACCATGCCGCCACAGAAGAAGAAGCGCGGCGGCAAATGGCTGCTTTTGCCGAACGATGGAATCCAAAATACCCAACCATCGCGGCGCTGTGGCAAAGAAACTGGGAACGAGTCATTCCATTCTTCGCATTTCCAGCCGAGATCCGCAAGGTGATCTATACGACCAACGCGGTAGAGTCGCTGAACATGTCGCTGCGCAAAGCGTTGAAGACCAGAGTTGCCTTCCCCAGTGAAGATGCTGCGCTCAAAGTCATGTATCTGGCGCTTCGAAATGTGATCAAGAAATGGGAGTCTCCATTGAATTGGAAAGCGGCCTTGATCCGATTCACCCTGCTCTGGGAAGACCGGATACAGATCGCGACCAGAGCGTAATCCTTGTCACCCTATGCCCGGATGAAATCCATACGGCTGGCTGCGGCCGCCGTCAAGGCTCACGATGAACTCGCTACGCTCGGCCTTGACGGCGGTCTTCGACAGCCGAATAATTCCAACTATCCGGGCATCTGGTAACAAGCAAAAAATGGACTTGCCCTGACCATCGGGCCATAACCAAGGAACGGCGTTTACACAAAATCGCAGACACTCCCCTCGGCCGCGGTTCCTGCTACCTGCAGAACCATACATCCATTTGCTGCCTCGGACTCCGAAGAGCCTTCCCAGCCGCGTCCTTCACGCAATAACTGATCATCCGCTTGTGAACATCCAGTCCGATGTAATACATAGTCTCTAAGGAGCCTGCGAGGTAGTTCTCTGAATCAGCCTCACAGCTGAGTTCAGCCTTTTGCAACACCTCGTGCTCCTCGCTGACTTAACATTCAAACAATCCACTCGGAACCCGGAAAGGCCTTTCAATGTCCTCCTTTACAACTATCAAGAAGGTGAAATGCACACGAATCCCAGACCTGGAAAGCCCAATTCATTGGTGTGTAAGCCTCTTTGGACGCGGCCAAGCGCCTACGGCGAAACGAGAGATCCCGCTGCCCAAGTAAATGCAGTGTCCATCGTCCTATAGGCTCCTCCACTGATGGACGAATCCTGCCCATTGGAGGTGATTTTGTTGCCAACTCCACCAGTGATCGAAGACTGCAAACCACTTGCTGTATTTTTGCCTCCGCCACTGACCGATGAAACTTCACTTTCAGCAGTATTGGATTGACCACCGCTGACCGATGACCATCTGCCACTCGCGATGCCTCCAAAACCGCCGCTGACCGCAGCACCTTCCACACTGGCCAGGTTGATTTCTCCGCCGCTCACGCTGGAGAACATTCCGCTTGCACTGCTATACGCTCCCCCGGTGACCGTCGCGAAGGGACCGGAAATCGAGTTCCCGAAGCCGGCCACAATTCCGCCAAACGATGTGTAGCCGTTGAACTCCCCGAGGACGAGATTGTGGGATCCGGTGCGAGGCCGCGTCGGTTGGGACGGGCAACCAGCACATGGGAAATCCCCGTTTTCGTTATAGCCGATAATCAGGTTTCCGAGTCCGCTTGGCTGGGCGACGTCGAGGGTGTTTCCAGTGCCATCGCGGATATTCACATTCGCCCCCGTGATATACATCTCGGTGCCCTCAACGGTGACGAATTGGAGCTTTTGCGCTTGGCTGGTGACGGTGTTGCTTAGTCCTGAAATGGTGTTGCCCTGGGCATCGATCCTGGATTGGAGTGTGTGGATGGTGGCCGCTTGCTGGTGAACTGTGGCATTGAGATCAGCGACCTGGCGCTGGAGATCAGTCACAATCTGACGCAGGCTTGCGGAATCCGCTGAGTTGCCTTGACCCTGCGTGCGAGCAAGCCCGAGGAAGAGTACGGCAACAGCGAAACCGACGGTGACCAATCGGAATATCTGAGATTTCATGACGAACTCCTGCCGCTTTGGAGTGACCTAGCGGGAAAGGCCTTGGTAGGGTTTCTGGGGCTCATTCAGGGCGATTGATAAGCCATTCCGCCAGGGAACGCTGCTGAATGAGCGACCGTTTGTCGATGGCGTGAGGCGGATTAGCCAGACGATTCCCAACACATTCCACGAATCGATGCAGGTTGTCAGTGACCGGCGATACGAGTTGAGCCCGATCACGTCCATTGCGGGAGATTACGGCACTGTGTGGCGGTCGAAATTGGATCGTGGTCGTATCACCGCCAACTCGGTATATTGAGGAGTCTCTGCCCGGCATCCTGGAGGACGCGGACAACAAGCTATCCGGTGCATTGCGCGTACTTCTGACCCAACTGAGGTTGGAGATGCAGTACCTGCACGGGCAGATCGAGGAAACCGACAAGCTGATCGAGCGCATCTGCGGCGAACTTGAACAGTGCCGTCGCCTGGTCGCGATCCCCGGAATCGGACCGATCACTGCTACGGCCACGGTCGCGGCCATCGGCAACGGGGCAGCCTTCAAGAAGGGCCGCGGATTGCCGATCAGGCACTGAGGAAGGTTCGCGGTAAAGCGCAGCAGCTGAGTCCGTGAACCCTTGTCGTGTCACCGCCAACCCCAAATTGGGGTTATGTCCGAATGGGCAACCACTCACCCAACAAAACTGCGGGGATACACTGAGCGGAGTTGGAGCGCAAGATGCGACCTGATTGGCGAGTATGGATACTCCTTGGTTTAGTACTTACCGCAACGGTGGTGGCATGGCTTTGGCCCGACTGGCGCGTGTGCCGAATCGAACGCTCACTGGAACAAGTTCGAGTTGGGGATGATTCCGCTGAAGTGCATCGGCTATTGGGCCGACCATGGAAGGACGAGGCGTGTGGCGCGATTTTCGGTGGCCAACCTGTGGGTTGTGTTCAAGAGTTGGTCTACGCGCACCCCTACGCACCCTATGCGCCTGAGTACTGGATTGTTTACCTTGATGCGAATCGGAAGGTGTTGGATAAGGCTCATTTGGTCTCCCCATAAGGCTGTCTCGGATGTGTCACCGTCAACTCGGACATTGCCAATTTTTGGGTTGGGGAAGGGCTCATAATCCCTGATTCGGAAAACAATTCTCGTGTGGCCATGTCGTCTTTTGCAATCCAAATGCGATATCTCAGTCAGGGCGCAACCGGGCAAATTACTGTCCGTCGCCGAGGACGAATATGAGCGGAATATCTACGCGCATTTGTAGAGGTGGGGGATGGTGACGGCTCCCTCCCTAGCTGGCTCCAACGTAAACCCGAAGGCCCCTCTACTCCCGATGCAAGCTCCGCGGCTTGTTTCCGTAGACATCCTGCGTGGACTCGTCATGGTCATCATGGCGTTGGATCACACCAGAGACTTCACGTCTTACCTGCGGTTTGCTCCTGAAGACTTGGCACACACCTACGGGGCGCTTTTCTTTACCCGCTTCATCACTCACTTCTGCGCGCCCGTATTCGCGTTCCTCGCGGGCGCGGGAGCGTTTCTCTCCACCAGCCATGGAAAGTCGATCCCGCAGGTCTCTCGTTTTCTCTTCACGCGTGGTTTATGGCTTGTTGTCCTCGAACTCACCGTCGTTGACTTCGCGTGGGGTTTTGTCCCCTGGGCGCAGGCGGGAGTGATTTGGATTTTAGGCTGGAGCATGGTGGCGATGGCGCTGATCGTGCGGCTTCCGGTGCGCTGGATTGCGGTTCTGGGATTGGGTATGATTGCCACTCACAACCTGCTCGACGGCATCAACCCAGCGTCGTTCGGGCGTCTCTCCTGGTTATGGATTCTTCTCCATTCACGCGGCCGCATTCCGCTTACTACTGATTTTTCGTTCACCGTGAGATACGCCTTGATTCCGTGGGTCGGGGTCATGGCGGTCGGTTTTGCTTTTGGAACCCTCTTGCTACGTCCCGACCGCCGCAGATGGATCCTGACGATCGGGATCGGTGCGACGGTGATGTTCTTTTTGCTGCGGGGGCTTAATGCGTACGGAAACGGTATTGCCGGCCTGTCATTTGGATACCCGTATTCTGCCGGCCCGTGGAAGGTTCAACCTACGCTTTCGTTGACGGTGATTTCATTCTTCAATGTGCTGAAGTATCCGCCTTCTCTCGACTACCTGTTAGTGACGCTCGGGCCTGCACTCATCCTGCTCGGATTGCTTGACGGCGCTAAAGCCACGCGCGGGTTGAGTCGGATTCTCATGGTGTTTGGCAGGGTGCCGCTGTTTTACTATCTCCTGCATATTTACCTGATTCACATTTTGGCTAACCTGGCCGCGCTCGCCTTTCACCAGACTATCTGGCATGGCACCGTGATTGCGGACTTCGCGCAGAAACCACCTGGATATGGCCATGGTCTGCCATTCGTTTACGCCGTGTGGATTCTGGCGGTCGCGCTTCTTTACGTTCCTTGTCTGTGGTTCATGAAATTCCGCAGCCGGCATCGCGATTGGGCCTGGCTAACCTACTTGTAATAAGCCGACGGAGTCCTCTGGAAATGTTCTTATTCGTCGCGTCAACGTGGTTGAAATATCGCTCCGTGCTAAGCGCTCAAAAAGAGCGAAAACACGGTGCCGCGATACTTCCCTTCGGTCCTGCTGCGGAATCGGAGTGTGCCGCGATGTTTTGTGACCGTCTCCGAGCTGAGCCACAGGCCCAAGCCCGTTCCGGTTGCCGACTTCGTCGTGTAGAACGGCTCAAACACATGTTCGCGTGCGGACTCGTTAATTCCCACTCCCGAATCCGCAATCATGACACGGACGCCCTCTTCTCCCGACACTGGATTCGAAGCCTTCCGCAATCGCACCACCAGGCGGCGGTCGCTCGTGTTCTTCAGCATCGCATCGATTGCGTTGCTCACGAGATTCGCAATGACCTGGCGAACTTCAACGGCCTGGCAACTGATGGAAGGATGCAGACTATATCTCCGCTCGATCGCAACCTGGATTGCCTTCAACCGGCCCTCGTAGAGCACAAGCACGGATTCGAGAATCTCCTCGATGTCCACGATGTGCGGCTCGGCAGTCTGGCGATGAAAGCGCAGCGTCGCCGTTGTAATGTGGCTTACGCGGGCCAGTTCCCGATCCGCCTGCTCCAGAATCTCGGCGACCTCTGGTGCAATAACACTTCCACGCGCCAGGTATATGAGGTTCGTCACCGCCTCGAGTGGATTGTTGATCTCATGTGCAATCGAGCTGGCCATGCGACCGACCACCGCAAGCTTCTCGCTCTGGCGGAGAGTCATCTCGGTCTTGAGCCGGTCGGTCTCGTCGCGCAGCACTTTTGCCAATGCTGTAACTTGTCCTTCTTTGTTGCGAATGGGCTCGGTCACCCACCGCGCCCAAATCCGCGTCCCGTTCTTGTGAACGAGCCAGCGCGCATCTTCATGGCGGCCGTTGTTCTCGAGGCTCAGGATCTCGATGTAGGGAACCTGCGCGTCACGATCTTCCGGAGAAAGCAACAGCGAGAAGGGCTTTCCAATCACATCCTCCGAGGAATAGCCGAAGATTCGTTCCGCTCCGGGATTCCAGCTGGTAAACCGCAGCTGCGGGTCTAATTGCACGAGCGCGTACTCGCGAACATTTTCAAGGAACAGCCGGAACCGCTCCTCCCCTTCGCGCAGAGCAGCCTCTGCCCTGGCACGCTCTACGGCAGCCCACGTCCGCTCTCCGGTATGCCAGACAAATTCGACCTCGTCCGGTGTCCAGTTTCGTGGCGACACGTTGGTGGCGCAGAGGCAGGCCACCAGGCGCCCATTCTTGATCAGCGGGACCGCGATGAAAGCTCCTGCGCCTACCGCGGCAAGCGCCAAGCGGTCGGCCTCCGGAAGCAAATCCGAAGTCGCTACATCGTTGACCACCGTTGGTTCAAACTTCTGAACCGAGGATCGAAGCCAGGCGAAAACCTCCAGCGGATATTTTCCAATCCCGCTCGGCGTGCCCTTTTGCACAAACTCCCGTTCGATCAGCATCTGGCTGGACTGTTCGTCGATCTCTCCGTAAAAAACCCGGTTTGCCTTCAGATGTTCGCCGAGCAAATTGCTGGCCCGCCCCTGGATTACGATCGGATCGAACAGCGGACGGATCGCGTCACTCAGCCTGAGCTTGTAGGCCTGCTTCTCTTCGCTGCGGCGCAACATCTGTTCAGTGTGTTTCCGCTCTGTGATGTCGTCGAACACCACATTGAGAAGATGGCTGCCCTCTCCGCCGACTCGCGAGCCAAATATGGTGAACCAGCGACTAATCTCTTTTACGAAATACTCAAAGCGAACTGATTCACCCGTCTCGACAATCTGCGCATAGGTTTTAACCCACATATCTTCAAGATGGGGATTCAACTGCCGCGCTGTTTTCCCGATGTAGTTTGAAAAGCCGGTATGCTTTTCGAAGACGCGATTGGTTGCATGAAAAAGCAGATCGGTGGCCGCTCCGTTCGCGTCGTAAACCACTTCGAGCAGCGCGTACCCTTGATCGATCGAATCGAACAGCGAGCGATATTTTCCCTCGCTCGCGCGCAATGCAGTTTCTACCCGGGACCTTTCAACCGCCGCCCACGTCCGGTCCGCTGTCTCCTTCACCAGATCAATTTCTAAAGGCTTCCAGACTCGCGGCTCCATTTGGGCCACACACAATGCGCCAACCCGCCGATCGTTTTTTAACATCGGAACACACGTGAAAGCATTGACCTGAGTACCTAGAATTACGGCACGGCCTGCATCCGATATCAATGTCGACGTCCACACGTTGTCGATCACTGCCGGTTGGCCTTTCGGCGTCGTCTGTTCAATCCAGTCGAAAGCCTCCAGCGGATACGAACCTGCAAGGCTGGGCACACCTTCCCGGACAAAGTCACGTTCAACGATGAGTAGTCCGCGTGCTTCATCCATTTCGGAATAGAAGACACGGTCAGTTTGCAATTGCTGGCCAAGCAGCCGGCTTGCGACTTCCTGCACCTCGATCGGATCTGAAAGCAGCCGCAGCGCGTCGCTCAACTTCAGCAGGTAGGCTTGTCGCTCTTCCCTTTCGCGCAGATCGGCCTCGGCCTGCTTTCGCTCGGTGATGTCGTAGAAGACCGCATTCACCAGCCGACTGCCTTCGCCACCCACGCGGGATGCAAAAATACTGATCCAACGCCCGAAATCGTGGGAGTAGCTTTCAAAGCGAATCGACTCACCGGTTTCAGCGACACTGGCATAAGCCTGAATGCATGCGTAGTCAAGATTCGGAAGCAACTCGCTCGAGGTCTTCCCGAGATGATGCTTCAATCCGGTCTGCTTCTCGAAAAACTGATTGGACTCAACGAAGCGAAGATCGGAGGCAACTCCACGTTCGTCGTAGAGCACCTCGAGGACCGTAATTGCATTGTCGATTGAATCGAATAACGTGCGGTATTTCTTCTCACCCTCGCGCAGAGCCGCTTCTACCCGAGCGCGCAAGGCTTGCTCTGAACTTGAGTCGTCAGCCGACTCAACCAGTTCAGATTCCCGTAATTTTTCTTCGACGCTTCCAATGTCCATGCTGGGGGATTCCGCTAACGCTCGTTTGACAAACTGCACAATGCGTGCGACAGAAGGACTTGCACCACTTTCTGATGCGACAGAGATTTCATGATACCCCGGTGTTGCCACTCGGGAAAGTCAAGAATTTGTGGGTGCTGATCCTTCCCTGGTCCGCTGGCCGATATTTGGATCGGGCAAATTACCCGGCCTCGGCACAGTTTTGACTCTGTAAAGGTGCGGTTACGGGCTCGCCATCCAGTTGCCCGGGGCGTGCAGGATTCCCGCAAGCGAGGGATTAGCTTCGGCTCTCAAATTGCAGAAAAAGAAGGGAAAGCGCAGATTGCCAGCTGTCTCAGTTGGAAGCCATCAATGGGAATCGCGCGGTTTGGGCGAACCGGGTGCAGGGCTGACCGTGAGGTCGGTGGTTTGCGCGGCAGCCAGCGTTATCTTGATCGGCGGAGCCTGCAATTCGCCCGCGACGTGCCGAAACCTGATAATCGCCGCCAGCAAGATCGTGGATCGAATACATGCCTTCGGAATTTGTTATGGCGGTGAAAGATTTTCTCGTCGCCACACTCTTTGCCGTGACAGTCGCACTGGGAACCGCGTGGCCAGCCGTGTCAATTACTTTGCCGGAGAGCGTGTATGTTTGCGCAAATACCGGAACAGCAAGAAGACAGGAAAGCAGAACTGCTCCCCTCACCGCGGCAAACATTCGCTTTTGAATCGACATGAGAGCTTCTCCTGAGTCGGCAACGGGGCGGAGATTGCTTCGGAAATCCCGGCGGAAAATGATTATGATGCAGTCTCAACGCATTTTAGAGGTCCGGAATCTATTGGGTGAAAATGATGATCATCTTTAACTCTCGGAACAATTTCGCGCTACACTCCGCAAAGACGGAGGCATAAGATCAGCCCGTGTGACGGTATGAACGCGCTTCGACTGACGGCGATCGTTGGCTGCATCTGCCTTGGTGCGGCGTCTGCCCAGCCGCCCGCGTCCTCTCACGCTCCCGTTCGGGCCGAACTCATCAAGAGTCTCGATGTCCGTCGCATCCAGACGGGATCGCTGGTCTTCGCCCGTGTTATCGCGGATTGGACTGGGCTCGGCTGCACACTCCGCGGTGGCGCAATCATCCAGGCAAAGGTCGAAATTGCGCAACCACGTGACAAAGCGAAAAACGGCTCTCAACTGGCTCTCTCATTTTCCAACGCACAGTGTGGCACCGAGATGGTTCCGCTCGATCTGGTGCTCGCGGCCGTCTGGTGGAGTCCTGATGATTACGCCCTTCTTCGCGGGCGATATCCGCTTATCAGAAGTGCGATCACGCCTGGCGGTGTACCAGCAGGGATGGACGATGTGAAGGCAGCGGGCAGCCACAACTTCCAGTTAATGAATAGCATCGAATTCCAGGCTTCCGCCCTTTCCGCCCCCATTCCTGCTCTGCATGCCGGCGATACCTACGGAATTCGTGGAGTCAAGCTGCAGGTAGGAGGCGGGCCCGAGGGCAGTTCACTTCTCTCCTCCAATCACGATGTGGTTCTCGATCAGCATACGCAGTTCCTGCTGCTTCCCAGATCCGTCGCTTTCGTCCGGACCCCGAGTACCAGTAAGAGTTCGGTCTCGGCAGTTGCAGCCACTCCATCGAACCCAGTGTCTTCGGTGCCGACTACTCCTGCTTTGCCTCCTCAGCCGAAAGAATTTGAAGCTTGCTCGCCGCCGTATTGCAATGTAGATACGTCGATCGGCGTGGAAACCTCAAATCATCCTTCTGCGTCGATCGCTATTGGATCTCTCGGGTATGCGCCGCGAATGAACAGAGAGATCGCTCAACTCGACAACGAAGAAGCTCTGATATGGATTGGTCAAGAGCAGATGCTCGTCGCCTTTAATCCGCATACGCTTGTGCACCGCAATGGAATGACGACGATCGATGCGCCCGTTCGCAAGATTCATGCCGTTCTGCTCGACGTAGCTACGAGGCAGGTGCTCAGCACGGTAGATTGGGAGTTGTCGGACTCCGGTAGATTTCTCTGGCAACTCCCTGAAAATCGGATCCTCGTCCACGCGGAAAACGAACTACGGGTGTATGACCAGCACCTGGTGCTCACGTCGCGGTTCCCCCTGGCGGGCCCGCTTGAATTTGTACGTATCTCTCCAAATGGCGAACTGATGGCGCTTGGGATCCTCAAGGAGAGACATTCGCACGACCTGCACAGGAAACTATTTGAAGCTTTGGATCACAACCCTGAAGAGGACGTCGACATTTTGATTCTCAACAAAGATCTCAAGACAATCACGCAGGCAGCCACGACTTCTGACATTATGCCTCCGACGCTGTTGAACGAGGGCCAGGTCAATGTGCTTGCACAGCCAAAGATGCACTACCGGCTGGCGATGAATACCTGGGAAAATCAGACACAGACGCTGGCGCGATTCAGTTCCTCGTGCACACCGGAGCTGTCGAGTTTTGCGCCGGACCTGCTGATGGTCCGGAGTTGCAGCGTGCCCGCAGGATCCTCCGAGTTTCGCGTGTTGCGGCCGGACGGACGAATCGTGATGCACGGAAAACCCAATCCGCAGGAAATGGGGCACGAAGTAAAGGGCAATACGGTGAGCAAGACATTCGCGTTGAAGGCCATGCGCACTGCCTCGGACCGCCGCCAGAGCGTAGCCTTCCACGGTACTGATCTTGTGGACGAGGAAGTGCGTGTGTACCGTGCCACCGACGGAAAGCGACTCGCTTCCATCCGGGCGGGAGCGCCGGCCCCCAGCCATGATGGTTATTCCCTTTCGCCTGATGGAACGCAGCTTGCGATTCTGTCCGGCGCCCACATCGCTATCTATTCCGTTCCGACGAAGTGACCTCGGCCCAATCGTTATCGCGACCAGGTCAATGACTATGTCGAGGCGAAGTGCTACAGCGTATGGGGGAGCAGCTTGCGTGTTTGTGCGGTCAACTCGGGTATGCGATCAGCCACGTCGCGCACGAACGGTTTCCCTGTTGTAGTCTGCGCGATCGGCGATAGCAACCGGCTTCCGCTCAACGACTGTCGTCTCCTTGGACGGGCTCACGAGATCCTCAAAGAGCGCGCGATAGTGGATCATGGCGCGGCGCAGATCTTCGGTGCTGGCCTGCCCTTTGGCCTGCCGTAGTGCGATATCGTGCCCAGCCCGGTAGTTTTGCGTCACGATCGGATGCTCGACCGAGATGTCAGCGACTCGCTGCTCAAAGTCGCCCATGGGATAACCGCAGGTCGCCATCAAGTCCCCGAGCAACTGATCGGCCTCGGCTACGGCACCCGCCGGCGCATCGACAAAGTGAGCCTGCACGCGATCCCATTGTTCTGAGTAGCGCGCGCGATCTTCAACCGAAAGCGGTCGAAGGTGGAATTTCTTTACGCGCTCGGTGCGCTCCTCCAGCCGGGCCTCTGCGCGCTGGCGATCGCCGCCCTCAGCAACAGCGCGATCATATTCAGGACCGAAGTGCTGACGAAGCTTGTCTGTCCGCCGCCGTTGCATATAGAAAACAACAATGGCGCCAACAACCACCACGATGACGGCAACGATGACGGCGATCTGGGTAGGGGTAAGATCCTGCATGTTCATGACCCGGTCCTCCTGTTTCTATCTCTAGATACGGTTTAAGGTTGCGAGTGTCTTTCGTATTGGTTGGGGTTACAGGGAGGCTCGCAAGCCGCGAGCATACAACGCAGCGTCCACATGCTGCTGTCGAAGTTGGAGAGGCTGTACAGGGCCGGGGTTGCCTCTAAATCATCGACATGGCCGTGGGCGGCCGGGGCCGCAGCAACCTGGGGAGGAAATCTCACGACTGCAATCGAGAAAGTTCGGTCTTTGCAACATGACTTTAGAGAGGGTCATGCCCGAAAAGTCAGGCTGGAAATACGCTGCACGCCCGTAGACTGAGCCAAGCGTTCATCCGCAAGGAGGAAGGTAATGAAATTGTTCCGCCTCATCGCTGTACCGGTTCTTGCTGTTGTTTGCCTGGCTGGCGCTAATACACGCGCAGCTGCGCAGATCAGCATCAACATTGGAGTGGCACCCGTCTGCCCTTACGGCTACTTTAATTACGCGCCATACCAGTGCGCACCCTTCGGCTATTACGGGCCCCAATGGTTTACCGGAGGCGTGTTCCTCGGCGCCGGACCATGGTACCGCGGTCCTGTGGGTTTCCACGGATACATTAATACCTACTACGATCCGCGCCATGGCTATCACGGTCCGTATCCCGTACGCGGCGAACATGCCGACTGGGGACGTCATGCCGGCTGGGACAAGCACTGGCATGGCAATGAGGAGTACCACCACCACGACAACGGCAACCACTACGGTGAGTACAAGGAACACAACGGCCATGGAAACGTCCATGACGAACATGGCAACAGCCACAATGACAAGCATGGCAACGGCCACGATGATCACGGCCACGATCACGACGATCACGGTCACGGCGGCAAGGGACACAATAAATAGCGGTCTCTAAAAGGACGGCAATCGAAAGCCCCATGAGTGCATGTTGCTCATGGGGCTTTCGTAACTTTGGTTAAAGTCTGATTCGCTGTTTCAGCGGCTTGTGGCGATCATCTGGGCTGCGTGCTGCAGGCTGGTCTCGGTCACCTTCGCTCCGGAGAGCATGCGCGCGACCTCATGCGTACGGGCGCGGTCGTCGAGGAGGCGGATGTGCATCTTGGTGCGGCCGTGATCTTCCTTCTTCTCCACGACAAAGTGCTGGTCGGCGAAAGCAGCGATCTGCGGAAGATGCGTTACGCAAAGCACCTGTTGGGCGTGACCGAGGGCCTTCAGCTTCTGGCCCACGGCGTCGGCGGCGCGGCCACCGATGCCGATATCGATTTCATCGAAGACGAGCGTGCGCGGCGTGGGCAGTTTTTTCCTCGACTTGGACGCGGCTTCTTCGACGGCTACCTTTAAAGCCAGCATCACGCGCGACATTTCGCCGCCCGAAGCTATCTCGTGCAGCGGCTTTAACGGTTCTCCGGGATTCGTGGCAATGCGATACTCAACCTCATCCCATCCATGCGCGGTCCAAGAATCTTCCTGCTTATTGGTGGACACCGAAATTTCAAAGCGGACTTTCATCGCCAGCGAATTGATCTGGCTCTCGGCAAGCTTGGCGAGCTTCGCCGCGGCTGTCTTGCGCTGATCAGACAATGTCGAGGCGGTCTGCTTGTAAGCGTCCGATGATTTCGCGAGCGCGGCGCGCAGCACCTTCAACGTCTCGTCGCGGTCTTCAACCTCTGCCAGCTTGCTTGCCACATCCTCGCCAAGCGCGATCACATCGGCCACGGTCTTGCCATATTTCCGCTTCAGCCGGTCTAGCAGGGCCAACCTGTCTTCGATCTCCGCAAGCCGCTCGGGAGAAGCATTGATGCGTTCGGCATAATCGCGCAGCGTGGCGCTCACGTCGCCCACAATCGCGCGCGCCGATTCAATCTGCTGCGCATATTCGTTGAACTTGTTGTCGTACCGCGCGAGCTCGTCCAGATTCTTGCCAGCCGCACGCAACGCGGCCTCGGCGGATGCTCCGCCTTCGTAGAGCTGATCAAAGGCGCTCATGGCGGCGGCATAGAGCTTCTCAGCGTTTGCCAGAACGCGCTTCTCGGTCTCCAAAGCTTCGTCTTCGCCGGCGACGAGATTGGCGGATCCGATCTCTTTTGCCTGGTAGCTCCACAGGTCGACCATGCGCAGCCGGTCCTGTTCGTTGGTCAGCAAATCGTCGAGCTTGGTCTGCGCAGCGCGCCAGGCTTCGTAGGCTGCAGCGACGTTGTCTGTCGAGATAGCTGCGAATCGGTCCAGCAAAATTCGCTGCTGCGTCTGGTCGAAGCTTGAGAGCGTTTCAGACTGCGCGTGGACAAGCGCCAGTTCGGGCGCGAGCAGTCGCAGCACGGCCACAGTGGCGGGCTGGTTGTTGACGAACACCCTTCCCTTGCCTGAGGACAAGATTTCACGGCGCAGGATGATCTCGTTTCCTTCGGCGTCGATGCCGTTTTCCTCGAGAACCAACTCGGCCGCAGGAGTGGACTCGAAGACGCACGCAACTACAGCCTTATCGGCTCCGTGGCGCACGATTTCCGTCGAGGACTTGCCTCCCATGAGGAGCGCCAGCGCATCCACAAGAATGGACTTGCCCGCGCCCGTTTCGCCGGTTAAAAGGTTCAACCCGGGGCCAAAAACGGCGATGGCGTGATCGATAACAGCGTAATTTTCGGCGCGTAATTCGACGAGCATGAAAGGTGAATCCGAGCGCAGCATAGCACGAACCGCAGGGGTTACGGCTAAACGGCCTGAAATGCTCGGCTTTGAATGCACCAGAACGATAACTTGGAGCGCACGAATGCGTCTGATACCGTTGATATTGAGGTGAATACCGATTTTTACAGCTACTTTGCTCCTCGCATTTCAAGCTGATGGTGGCGCTTCACCGGCCGCCAGCCCCGTTACACAGGGCACCGGCGCGCTGATGGAGATGATGAGCAACATTGGAGGGGTCGCGCTGGGTGTGCTGGTCCTTCTGTTGATCGCCAGCCTCTATTCGTGGACCATCATTTTAGGGCAAAATGGGCACCTTCGGCAGGGCCACTCGCGAAAGCCGCAACTTTATCAACGCATTTCGCCGGGCGACGCGCCTGCAGGAAGTTGCAGCATTTGCCGACAACTACAAGTCCAGCCCGCTCGCACAAGTCTACGTTGATGTGTATGAGACCTATAAGCGGCAGACTGGCGGAACGGGCCCGCCGCGCAATCTCACTCCGCTGGAGCGCTCGGCGCAGACCGCGGCCAGCGAAGCGATCACTGCTCTTGAACGCCGTCTCACGTGGCTGGCTACGATCGCCGCGACCAGCCCGTTTGTGGGACTTTTCGGCACTGTCATGGGCGTGGTTGACGCGTTCCACGGACTAGGCACTGCAGGCGCTGCAACGCTGCGCGCGGTGGCACCCGGTATCTCCGAGGCGCTGATCACCACAGCTGCCGGATTGTTTGTCGCCGTGCCGGCCGTGGTTGCCTACAACCAGTTTGCAGCGCGCATTCGAGTATTCGCGTCCGCAACCGACGACTTTTGCCGCGAGTTGCTGAACTCGCTTGAAGAAATTCCCGTCCGCGGCTCATCCGCCCCGCGCGAAGAGCAAGAGGTTGCACGTGGCTTTCACGACTAACAACGGCCGCACGCAATCCTCCCTCGCGGATATCAACATCACGCCGCTTGTCGACGTGGTGCTGGTGCTGCTGGTGATCTTCATGATCACGGCGCCGGTGCTGCAGTCGGGCATCGAAGTCAACGTTCCCAAGACTCGCACTGTGAAGGAAATCACTGAGCAGCGACTGGTGGTGACCATCGACCGCGACCAGCAGGTTTTTCTCGGCGACAAGGCTGTGAACGTGCACGACCTGGGCCAGCGCTTGCGCGCTGCCGGCGGCGCCTCAACCAAGCAGGTGATTTACCTGCGCGCCGATGAGCGCGTGCCTTTTGGCGCATTCGCCAGCGTGATGGACGCGGTGAAGCAGGCAGGCATTACGAATATTTCGATTGTGACGCGGCCTGTGGATGACAAGGGAAAGTGAAGTGGCGAAGACCGAAAGCAGGTCCTTCGCTGCGCTCAGAAGGATCGAACTACAGATTAAGTGAGCAGTTTCTACCAAGTCGGCGGACATTTCCAGGAAGGGCTGGCGCCTGAACCGATGGCGAAGCCGGCCGCGGGAGCGGTGTTGCTTCACTGCGGCCTTGTGATTGCCATCGTGGTCTACGGCCTCGTCGGTGGATACTTCCATCACAATCTGTGGGGCGGCGCAGGGCCCGGGGGAGCTATCCAGGTCAACATCACGAGCGCCATCCCGCTTCCCTCGGACCACCCGCCGAATGAAAACGTTCTGGCCACCGAGAAGCCCAGCGAAGCGCCCGCACCGCCCGCGCCCAAGGTGAAGCAGGCGGAAGACGAGACGGCAATTCCGATCCAGGGTAAGCCGAAAAAGCCGGAACGGCAGGAAGCAATCAAGACTCCGCCGAAGCAGCAGCCGGTGCCAACCAATCGCGCACAATATGGCGAGCAGGCTGGATCCGTGATGCCGCGCGCTTCGACATCCGGCGTTGCCAATGGCCCCACCACCGACCGACGCAAATTTCGGCAGTCTCTTCGGGTGGTACGTCGACAATATCAACCGCAAGATGGACGCCAACGGGTATCGGTCGCTGGCAGATCCGAGCACGCCGAAGGGCGCGAAGGCGTCGATCGAGTTCCGCATTCACCGCGATGGATCGCAAAGCGATGTGCGGCTCGATCGCACCAGCGGGAGTTCGACATGGGACTCGGTCTGCGTTCGCGCGGCACAACGCGTCGATACCTTTGGGCAACTGCCGCCCGGGTATCGCGACAATTACCTGCAGGTTTACTTCGATTGCACGTACTAGTGGGGTCCGGCGCATCCAAATTAGAATGAATGACGGACAACCGGCAGATCACCAGAGCTCGAGACACGCAGAGTTTCCCCGCTCGCTCGAAAAAATCACCCAGGAAGGGTTTAGCGTTCTCATGAAACTTACGTTGCGTTTTGGTCTTTCGATCCTCCTCGTTCTTGCATCTCTCCCTTCCCTTCCCGCGCTTGCGCAAGACTGGGTGCACACGGGCTCAGGTCTTGGCAATGCGCGCATTCGGCTCGCGGCATCGGACTTCAAAGCTGTCGGCGCCGATGCGCAGACACCCTCTTTGAAGGCCACCTTCGATTCGACACTTTTCAACGACCTGCAGAATGCCGGCATCTTCGACATGGTCTCAAAGAGCTTCAGCCCGCAAGGTACGCCGGGATCCCCGCAGGAGATCAATCTCGCGCAGTGGTCCAGCGATCCTGCAAACGCCTCGATGGTCGCTTTTGGCGCGCTCTCTGCCGCGAATGGCCGCCTCACCGTCTACGGCTGGCTCGATGACACGCGCAACACCGCCAATCCCCAGGTGCTGGGCAAACAGTACAACGAAGCTGCCAGCAACGACATGGCGCGCACCATCGCGCACCGCTTCGCCGACGAGATTATTCTCCGCCTCGGCGGCGGCGTCAACGGCATTGCTGAAACCAAGATCTACTTCATCAGTTCGCGCACCGGCTCTAAAGAAGTGTGGGTGATGGACTACGACGGCCAGAATCAACACGCCGTGACGCACCTCGGTACTGTTTCGCTTTCGCCGCGCATCTCGCCGGACAACTCGCGGCTCGCCTTCTCATCGCTCGGCCGCGAAGGCTGGTCAATCCGCATGTACTCGCTGGAGCTTGGCCGCATGGTAGGCTTCCCCGCCGGCACCGTCGGAGGCAGCAACAACACCCCGGCATGGACTTCCGACGGGGCGAAGATTGCATTCTCGTCATCGCGCTCCGGCGATCCGGAGATTTGGATTACGGATGCCGCAGGCGGAAGTGCGCACAAGATCACATCTTTCCGCGGGCCCGATGTTGCGCCCACATGGAATCCGCGCACCAATGCGCAGATTGCATGGGTCAGCGGACGCACAGGACTGCCGCAGATCTACACCATGGATCAGGACGGCGCGAATGTTGAACGCATCACAGACGGCGGTTATGCGGTTTCTCCTTCATGGTCTCCAAGCGGCCAGTGGCTCACTTTCGCGTGGAATCGCAAATATGGACCAGGCGCGCCCGGCGGGCAGGATGTCTACTTGATGGACATCTCCAGCCGCCCGCTGAAGTGGGTCCAACTCACCCACAGCTCGGGTAGCAACGACTTCCCTTCCTGGTCGCCCGATAATCGACACATCGTATTCGAGCGCAGCATTGGCGGCCGCAGCCAGATCTGGACAATGCTGGTCGACGGCACCCAACAGCAGCAGCTAACCACCGCAGGCCAGAACTTCATGCCTAACTGGAGCTGGAAATAAAAGCGTACCGACAGTCGGATTGTCCATAGCGATGAGTCAACTGCAGACAAGTTGTGTGACAACGCAACCGAACACATAAATCTGTTTGAAGCAGGGCACGACTTTTCAGGTGGTGAAGAAGTCCGCATTGGCTGAACCAGCATTCCTCAGGGGCTAAAGCCCGACATGCATATTGTCGCATTTGCGGCCTGGCTGAAGCCATGCCCTTGTTACAGTGCGGTTCTTCGAGTTTCTTACCAAGCTGTTTTGGTTGTTCCGCGCGCGACGTGTCTATATGGCGCGGAGTAGAATCGCGTGTTCTGATTCTAGCGAGGTGAACAATGAAGTCTGTTCGCAGCATCTTTCGTCGCTGCTCTCTTTGTGTTGTCGTTTGCGGGCCGTGCGGTTTCGCAGTCGAGCCTTTCCGCCAAGTGGGAGGAGCTCACGGCTCCCGACTTCGTACAAGCGATCCATCAGTCGCAGGGCGTCTGCCTGCTTCCTTTCGGCATTATCGAGAAACACGGACCGCATCTGCCGCTCGGCACTGACCTGCTCGACGTGCGCTTCGCAGTGGCGAACGCCGTGAAGCAGGAGTATGCCGTCGTCTTCCCCGAATACTATTTCGGGCAAATCTTTGAAGCGCGCCAGCAGCCCGGCACTCTCGCCTACTCGCTCTCAACACAACTAACCCTGCTGCAGGAGACCGTGAGCGAGATGTCTCGCAACGGTTGCAAGAAGATCGTCATCGTAAACGGGCACGGCGGAAACGGTTCTCTCTTGCCGCTTTTCGGCCAGGCACAGCTCGCCAGCCAGCGCGATTACGTTGTCTACGTCTTCGGTCTGCCCGACAAAAACGCCCCCGGCCGTCCCGCGCTCAAGACGCCCTTTGACATGCACGGCGGCGAAGTCGAAACATCTGACATGCTCATCGCGCGACCAGACCTCGTCCATCAGGATCGCGCCGGTCAGCAATCGGGTGCCGATCAGCACAGGCAGACTCTGCCTGGGTCGGTCTACACCGGCATCTGGTGGTACGCGCGTTTCCCCAATCACTATGCAGGTGACGCCTCTGCCGCCAACAAGGAACTGGGCGAGTTCGAACAGAAAGAGTGGTCGCGGCAGATCGCCGAAGCCATCAAGGCCATCAAGGCCGACGATGAAAGCCTCAAGCTGCAAAACCAGTTCTTCGAAGACGCGAAGCATCCGCTCGACACGAAGCAGTAGCGGAAGAATGCTACGAGAGATTTTGGACGCGAGTTCATCGAAGCCGGACTTTATGCCAAGGAATGCAGCAGCAGCGACATCTCATCCTGCTGCTGCTCTATCGATTCCAGAAGTTTGAACTGCGTCCGGCAGCGGTCGAGATTCTGATCGGGTCTGGCGACCTTGTAATAGACATCCCCAGCAAGATGGTCCGATAAGAACCGAATTCCCTGCTCGAAGACGATGACCTTTGCGCCCGCGATCAGGGATTCGCGCTCGCGATCTGTCAGAAAGCTGCCTGCACCCGCCAAGTACCCTCGCAGCATTGCCTCAAAGAGCTCGAAATCCATGGCTACCCGGGACAGATCCTGCTCGTCTTCGGCAGCGCGGCATGTCATGGTCCGTACCATGTCGCCAAAGTCGTAGGCGGCCAGCCCCGGCATTACAGTGTCGAGATCGATTACGCAGATTCCCTCGCCGGTCACAGCATCCAGCAGCACGTTATTCAACTTTGTGTCGTAGTGTGTCACGCGCTCAGGCAGGTCCGCATCCAGCATCAAAGCTGCAATCGCCCTCCGCGACATGGCAAACGCGATCTCCTCCCGCGCCCCTTCGCCGCGTCCCGCCTTATCCGCTGCAACTGCGCGCTCAAACGCGGCAAACCGCTTCAGAGTGTTATGAAAATCGGGAATGCTCTCGTGCAGCCGGGGCTCCGGCAAATCCGCAAGCAGCCGCTGAAACTCACCGAAGGCCCTGGCCGCTTCGAATGCCTGCCTCGGCGAGTTCACGGAATCGAACGTGCGGGCCCGCTCAATAAACCAATACGCACGCCAATACCGGCCCTCCGCATCTACATGCCAATCGGCGCCGGCCCGCGTTGAAACCAGTTGCAGCACACGCCGGCCCAGATCCGCATCCCCCGCGAGACGAGAACGCAGATGATTCGTGACGCGCGCAATGTTCTCCATCACCGCGGTAGGATTGGTGAAGATCGCGGTATTCATGTGCTGCAGGATGATATGTTCTTCCCGTCCGCCGTCATCAAACACCACGCGATACGTATCGTGAATATGCCCGCTGCCATACGGATTCGCGATTCGAAATTCTCCATCCAATTTGAACGCGCGCGCAGCAGCGGCCACGCTTTGCTCGTCAATCATCGCCACAGCCGGTGGGGATAGGTTCCCTGTTCGATGAGAAGGCCTACGCTTTTTACCACTCGCGGATGATCTTCGCGATATGTAATGCCAAACCACGAATCAGCGGAGCGCAACACTTTGACCCGCGCCTGTCCTGACTGGATCAGGGTATTCACTGAACTCGGAATGTAGCATTCGGCTTTCAGGTCATCTCCATATCGTTTCAGAAAGCGTTGGAAGTGCTCGGAGAGCTGCGGGAAGATCTGCGGCGTAAATCCCCACATGTTCATGCTGACGAGTTCGTCGCCGTTCAGCACGGTCTTCTGCCCTTCATCATCGATGTTGGTAATGCGTGCCCCCTCGCGTTCGATCGACTTCAATTCCGTGATGTCTTTCAGGTATCCATCCTCAGCTACGTGGCACACGCCTCGCGCCACAGTCCCAAACTCCGAAAGCGTGTTGCGCAGAACGAAACCTATCATCGCATAGTCTGACGTATCCGACTGCAGATGTTGCGCCAGCAGGCGATAGCTGCTCGCTCCGTAGAAGTCATCCGCATTGATCACGCCAAACGGCTCCTGAATTGTGTTTGCGGCCATCAGGATTGCGTGCGTAGTGCCCCACGGCTTGGTGCGGCCCTCTGGCACCGAAAAGCCGGGAATCAGCTTGCCGGTCTCCTGAAACACGTACTCCACTGGAACACGCTTGTCGTAGCGCGACCCAATCTTTTCCTTGAAGGCCTGCTCCATCTCTTTGCGAATTACGAAGACAACTTTCCCGAATCCTGCGCGCCGGGCGTCGAAGATCGAGTAGTCCATGATGGTTTCGCCGTCTGGTCCGACAGGGTCGAGTTGCTTCAACCCACCGTAGCGGCTGCCCATTCCAGCGGCGAGTACCAGCAGTGTAGGAGTAGTCATGACATCCATCCTTCCTTCGGCGGGGCGACTTTAGCGGGGCGCACTCTGAGCCGGCAGGATGTCGAGCGTGAGTACCTGGAACGCAGCGAGGTGGAACTCATGTGCTTCTGCGGCCTGAAGCATGATCGCCGGGCGACCTGCATCGTCTTTCCAAGGACTCCGGGCGCTGTACTCCTTCGAGGCATCCGGCGGCAGTTCAAATGCATCCTGCAACCGGAGCCGGAATGTCTGCTCGTGATTGCTGGGGTTGCGCAGCACCAGGATGCCTTTTCGCGGCGTCCACGAAGCCCATCCGTACACCTCAAGCCACGCCGGATCGCCTCCCACCCAGTGCGTATCTTTAAGCACCTCGGCATTTTCACGCGACCACTTTGCCGCTTCCGCAAGATCATCCCAGTTCTGCTGCGTGAGGAGAGCCGGCGTAATGTACATCTCCTGCAACTGCGTTCCCGTGCCGAAGTACGAACGAATCTCATTGCGGAAATCGTTGCCAGGGTCCTTGTCGAGGTCTTTGTGGTCCTTCGCGTAAATCAGCCCATGGAGCATGAGCGAGTTCAGCGGATAGAGCGGCCCCATCTGCACCACGCGCTCGTAGGTATCGGCATCCCGATAGGTGATCCACCGCTCGCGATATGGGCCCACACCCGCGGTGGAATCATCCTCGCCGCCGCGCCAGATCGAGTCCGCATGCATCGTCCAGAACGGCGAAGGCCAGGTGCCCGTGGTGAGATTTACGAACAGGTCCGGCTTCGCTGTCCGCAACTCCCCGATGAGATGAATCATCGCGGAAAAGTCGCTGTCGAATCGGCTGCCGGGAAACACCGAGTCCACGTTTCCTGTTCCATCAAACTTGAACTGGTTCACACCGTATTTCTGCATCATTTCAAGAGCTACGTCACGAAAGGCCGAGTAATACTTGGGCCCCGAAAGCGCATAGCCACCGCCGACAACTTCGTAGCCCGCCTCATGTGCAAACGCGATCCGTTCCTGCTTCGGCTTGGAGTAGCCGCCCCAGGGCGACATCCAAACGCCCGGATCGGCGTTGTATTTCTGCGCCGCAGTTTTCAACGGCGTAAATCCATCCGGAAATCCGCTGTTGAATTTCCATAGGGAATCGTGCTTGTCCCAGCCATCGTCAAACAAAAACGAATTAAGCTTCACGCCGCGCTTCTCAGTTAACTCACGTCCGAAGGCATTGATTCGATCCACAGCATCTGTCGCGGTGTAGGGCGTGAAGTACCCCAAGTCGTACCACGAGTTGTAATGAAGAAACGTTCGATACGGATGCGCACGCTCGCGCTCAAGATACGTGAGAAAATCTCGCCGCATCTGGCCATCGTGCGCCACGCCGATCACCGACGAGTACGTAACCGATTGCCCGGCGCGCAGTGGCAGTTCGCGATCTATCCACGCCGTCGCGCGCTCTCCCCTCACTTTGCTTTGCGAGAGCGGATGTTCAAATGCCGCGAACAAATTGCCCGCTACGATCGGCGAACCAGCCACTGAGCCCACAACGCGCGGCCCGGGCAGTGCAACATCGATCAACTGCACCCGGCTGATCGGCAGATCTTTTTCTCCCGCTGCCGAAATCGTCACGATCTGCCGGATGTATTGCGAGCCCTCGAGCAGCACGATCGACCAGTGCACGTGCATGGCTCCGTCGCTTGTCTTCATTGCGACATCGACAACTTCGCCGGGGATCGTTGCAGCCAGCCGCGAAGCATGTGGTGTCGGTATGACATGCGTTGCGGTTGGCTCGCCTGTGAGTTTCAGGCCTGCGGAATCCAGAATCGTCCCATCCTTGAGCAAGATCCGGAATGGTTCGTCCATGCGGACGTCTGTGCCGTGCAGCCGGTCTCGGATGACCAGTCCGCTCAGGTGCCCCCCGACCATCGACCAGGTCGCGCTCACCAACTGGTTTTGGAGCAAAAAGCTCTCTCCCTGCCGGCTCAACGAGACGTGATCTCCTGGCGGCGCTTCTGCTACCTCAGCCACCGCCCCGGTGATCGCAAACGCAATTAAGGAGCCGCGAATCATCGCAGCAAACCATCGTCGATTACGGAGGTACATAGTGGTCTCCCTGAATCCCCAATTGCGAGTCCTTTGATTCAGACCGCGCCGCGATACCCGCGCCCCAAAGGCCTCGCCAATCCTTCGATCTCCTGATGGCTGATTTTAAATCGTTTAGACCGCGGTGCAGGTGCGATCTTTCGCATCCCACGAAACGTTGTGCTCAAGATACCGACCTTGTTGTTCACAGTCGAACATCTAGAGATAACAGGGCTTAGTGCGCTCGAGACCTTTCCCGGCGCTAGAATGGAAAGTAAGATCCAAGCACGCAAATGATTTTGCGGGAGGAGTTCCGAATTGAAAAGTTGCGCTCGCGTTCTGGTACCTGTTCTGCTTGTAACCCTGCTTGCCGTAACTGCTTGCAAGAAAAAGACACCGCCCCCGGTTCCCCAAACAGCACCACCCATCGCCGCCCCTGCTCCCACGGCCAATATTGCTGCACAGCCCACCGCCATTTCAGCCGGCGATCAGGTCACGCTCGTCTGGAAGACCACGGACGCGACCAGCGTCTCAATTGAAGGCATTGGCGATGTGCCGACCTCGGGCACCAAAACTGTTACGCCGACCACTTCCACCAATTACCACCTCGTAGCGAAGGGTGAAGGTGGAACTGCAGACGCCACTGCGCGTGTCACGGTTTCGGCTCCTCCGCCTGTAACGCAGCCCACCAACACAATGTCGGCCGAAGAAGAGTTCAAGGCCAACATGCAGGACATCTTCTACGACTACGACGCATACGACGTCCGCCCGGATGCACAGGCCACGCTATCAAAAGATGCGGCGTTTCTGAACAGCCACCCGACAATGCGGATCGTCATTGGCGGGTACTGCGACGAGCGCGGCTCCAATGAATACAACATCGGTCTCGGGCAGAATCGCGCCGATGCTGCGAAGAGCGCGCTGGTTACGGCCGGTGTTGCTGCCACCCGCATTCGTGTGGTCAGCTATGGCAAAGAGAAGCCCTTCTGCACCGAATCCACCGAAGCCTGCTGGCAGCAAAACCGCCGCGCCGGCTTCTCGCTCGACCAGTAACTTCGGGCCCCGTTAGCGTCAGGGCGGCATCGTTTTATCACGATGCCGCCCTGATTGACGCCTTTATGGGAAGACTCACAAACGATGTCGGGCCTCAGGCAGCACGGCGGTTCATGGTTCTCGTCTAATCAGCATTGCGCCCTGTCGTCAGGCTGGACAGGATTCAAACTCCATATCGTAGGTGTTCGATGAATAGAGCATTCACACTTCGTCATCGTTCTGTTGCGGCGGTGGTTCTTGGCACGGTCCTTGCGTTGTCTCCAACGCGCGCTCATGCAACATCAAAGGACATCATCGCGCTGCAAACCCAGGTTCAGCAGCTGCTCGACATGATGCAGCGTTTGCAGTCCACACTCGACACGCGGTTCGGCGTGCTGCAGCACCTGGTGGAACAGACCGCCGACAATGCCAACCAGATGAGCGCAACAGTGAATGCTCTGCAACAGAAGATCAACCAGCAGAACGACGGATTAAGCGGCAAGATCGATACCGCGTCTGGACAGGTTCAGTCGCTCAACGATTCCGTCGATGAGTTGAAGTCGCGCATTGCCAAGCTCGACAAATCGATCCAGGATCTTCAAGGCCAGTTGCAAAACATTCAGGGAGGAGCGCCGCCTGCCGGCGCACAGCCCGGCGTCTCGCCTGGGTCAGACGGCGCAGCAGGTCCCGGGGGTGCTCCGGGCGGCCCTGCGCAACCCATCGCAAACACCATGACTCCGCCGCTGAAAGAGACTTTTCAGGCTGGGCTGCGCGACTATAACACCGCCAAATACTCCGTCGCAGTAGGCGAATTTCAAGACGTGGTTCACTACTACCCCATGGATGACCTCTCCGGGAGCGCACAGTTTTATCTCGGCGAAATCGCCTATCGGCAGGGCGACTATGCCGAAGCAATCAAGAACTACAACGCTGTGCTGGAAGGTTTCAGCGGGAACGCCAAGGCTCCGGCGGCCCAACTCCACAAGGGACTTGCCTTGATCCAGCAAGGTAAAAAAGATGCAGGAGTCCACGAGCTTCGTCTGCTGATTCAGCGCCACCCGCAAACCCCTGAAGCCTCACAGGCGCGGGCCAAGCTCACAGCGATGGGGATCCACACTACATCGGCATCGTAGCGCTGATCTTCGAAACAATCTGCGAGTCGAAGCAACTGGAAAACAGGCATATAAAAAGCCCCGCGAAATGCGGGGCTTTTTACTGACTACTGAAAACCGGTCGCTGACAACTGTCCTACTGCAGGTTTGCCATCAACGCATCAAGCGCTGACTTCGGAGGACGGGTCAATGATTCCGGCAGAGTCGCCAGCGGCTCATCCACCATGCCCAGCAGATCGGAAAACGTGGGCTTTTCGGTATTGATATAGAACACGCCCGTGAGGACCTCGTTCTTTTCCTCGGCTTCCATCAGCGTCTTCACCGCGTTGGCCTTGTCTGTGGGATCGTAGTCCTCGTGCAGCTTGCGCAGGCGCATCGTCGATCCATCATGCATCTCGACTTCGTATACCTGACCGGAATCGTAATCCACGTCGATCTCGTCGAAGCTGGCTACAAAGCCGACATCGTTGATCGGCTCGTCGTTTTCCTGCATGAACTTGTAGCTTTTCGTTGACCCCTCGTGATCGTTGAACGTTACGCAGGGGCTGATCACGTCGAGCATCACCGTTCCCTTGTGTGCAATGGCAGCCTTCAACATCGCGAGCAACTGCTTCTTGTCGCCGGAGAACGAACGTCCGACAAACGTCGCACCCAGCTGAATTGCCAGTGCGCATGTGTCGATGGCGGGCAGATCATTGACTACGCCGGTCTTCAGCTTCGATCCGATATCAGCCGTCGCCGAGAACTGGCCCTTGGTCAATCCATACACGCCGTTGTCTTCGATGATGTAGATCATCGGAAGATTGCGGCGCATCAGGTGGACAAATTGCCCCATGCCGATTGAAGCTGTGTCGCCGTCGCCGGAAACGCCCAACAGCATGTTGGTGTGATTGGCCAGGTGCGCGCCCGTTGAAACCGAAGGCATACGCCCGTGAACCGAGTTGAAGCTGTGCGACCGGCTCATGAAGTATGCCGGGCTCTTCGACGAGCAGCCGATGCCGCTCATCTTCATTACGCGCTCGGGCTGAACGCCCATCTCATACATGGCGTCGATGATGCGCTCAGAGATTGCATTGTGGCCGCAGCCGGCACAGAGCGTCGACTTGCCGCCGCGATATTCAAGTACCGGAAGCCCGATGTGATTGACCTTGGGGCCTGGCGCTGAAGTTTGAGTTGCCATGATTACAGGCCCTCCTTGGTTGCAAATTCCTCAGTGATTGTGCGGGCATCGATCGGAAGCCCGTTGTAGTGCAGAATGCTGCGCAGCTTCACAACCTGCTCTGCCGGCAGATCGAGTTTCAGAAGGCTGGCAAGCTGTGCATCCCGATTCTGCTCGACCACGTATACGCGATCGTGCGCCGCGACAAAGTCGTGAATCTCGTGCGCGAAGGGATACGCGCGAATGCGCATGTAATCCACATCTTTGCCGAGTTCCTTCTTGATCTGGTCAAGGCTTTCGCGAAGTGCGAAGTCCGTTGTGCCAAACGCGAGAATGCCGACGCGCGAGGTTCCATCTTTTACAACTACCGGGGCCGGAACCAGCTTGCGCGCATTCTCAAACTTGCGCATAAGCCGCTCCATTACCGCCTGGTACTCGTCGGGCTTCTCGGTGTAACCTGCGGCATCGTTGTGGCCCGAGCCGCGCGTGAAGTAGGCCGCCTTGGGATGCATCGTACCGGGTAGCGTACGCCAGCCGATTCCATCGCCATCGACATCTCTGTAACGTGCGAAACTGCCCAGCTTGTCCAGATCTTCCTTGGTCAGTACCTTGCCGCGATCGAGGGGCTTCTCAGGATATTCAAACTGCTCCGACATCCAGTTGTTCATGCCCAGATCAAGATCGGTCAACACGAATACCGGCGTCTGCAGACGCTCTGCCAGGTTGAATGCCTCCATGCTTAGCTCGAAGCACTCTTTCACTGAACCGGGCAGCAACACCACATGCTTGGTATCGCCGTGAGACAGGAATGCCGTAGACAGCAGATCTGACTGTTGTGTGCGCGTCGGCATGCCCGTCGAAGGTCCGGTGCGTTGCACGTCGAAGATCACGCCGGGAATTTCGGCGTAATATCCGAGGCCCGCGAATTCGCCCATCAGCGAGATTCCCGGCCCCGAGGTGGATGTCATCGAGCGTGCGCCGGCCCATCCTGCGCCCAGCACCATGCCGATCGCTGCCAACTCGTCTTCAGCCTGCACAACTGCGAATGTCGCTTTGCCTTCGGGCGTAACGCGGAACTTCTTCAGCAGATCGGTCGTCGCCTCAACCAGCGAAGTGGAAGGCGTAATGGGATACCACGCCACCACTGTTACGCCCGCGAACACAGCGCCCATACCGCATGCAGCATTGCCGTCGATGATGATCTTGCCGGCCGTCTGATTCATCTTCTCAAGGAAGAATGGATCCTGCTTGACCAGCTTCTCTTGCGCGTAATCGTAGCCAGCCTTCACCGCGCCGAAGTTCAGATCGAATACCTTCTGCTTTTTCGCGAATTGCTTTTTTACGCTTTGCTCAACGACAGCCAGATCCATTGAAAGCAACTGAGCAACGACGCCCACGTACACCATGTTCTTGACGAGTTTGCGAAGCTTGGCCTCAGTGCAAACTGCGGCCGTGATCTTGTCGAAAGGAACCGGGTAGCAGACAACGTCGCTGCGATACTGCTTCAGGTTCGCATTCTCTTCATAGATCGCCACGCCGCCCGCCGGCAACGCTTCGATGTCGCTCTTTGCGGTTTCGGGATTCAGAGCCACCAGGAATTCAGCATCGCGCGTGCGGGCAACATACCCGTCCTTGCTCGCACGAATTGTGTACCAGGTGGGAAGTCCGGCGATGTTCGAGGGAAACAGGTTTTTCCCGCTGACGGGAATTCCCATTCCAAAGATGCTCTTCAGCAGTACGCTATTGGCGGATTGCGAGCCGGACCCGTTCACCGTTGCTACGTTGATGCTGAAATCGTTGACTACGCGCTTTTGCGCGCTGATCGCGCCCTGTTCTTGACCCAGAGCCAGGTCTCCAGTCGCCATTTGGCGGGATTCCCTTCAGGTGAATTTCCGCGCGTCCAGGACCGGATTTCCCTGTTCATTGGCCGTCCGAGATCGTTGCAACCTTGCGGTCGCGATAACCGCCGGACCTTGGCATCGGAGTACGGGTTCCTGAAAAGACGCGATGGAAAGCGACAAACTTCGCTCACTTGTGATTATAGTCACCATCGAGGATGCCCGTACCGCTTGCAGGCACAACACTTTGTGCCGTAAGTACCTTTCGCAGCAATGGGTGTTGATGTCTCGAACAAGAGCTCGGGTATCGAGGCGATTCGCCCAACGTTCGAGGTAGCTCCAGCACCATCGGATCACTGGCTAAACCTATATTTTTGAAGGCGCCAGCGCCACCCGCGCGGAATCCCGATGCCACCGTAACAGCACCGCAGTCGCAATCACAACCAGCGAAAGCGTCAATCCGATCCACATCCCGTAGATTCCCCACTTTAGTACGAAGCAGAGGATAAAACCGAGTGGCAGACCCATCGCCCAGTAGCCGACGAGGTTGGCGATCATCGGAACGCGTGTCTCACCCAGCCCTCGAAGGGCTCCCGTCGATACCGTCTGGATTCCGTCGAAGATTTGGAAGGCAGCCGCGATCCAAAGCAAGCTGGGCCCCACGGCGAGCACACGTGGATCGTGCGTGTACAGCGTGATCAGCGGTCCCGGCGCCACAAAAAACACCACACCCGCGCACACCATGAAGCCCGTGCCCAGTGCCAGCGCCATCCACCCGGCTCTTCGTGCACGCGCCGGATCGCCCGCTCCAATTGCGTGCCCTACACTCACCGCCGCGGCAGCACCCATCCCCAACGGCACCATGTACGAGATGCTTGCATAGTTGAGGGCAATGGAATGCGCCGCCAGAGCCACGGGCGTGAGATAGCCCGCTGCAAATGTGCTTAGATTCCACGCGCCGACTTCCAGCAGGATCTGCCCCGCTGCCGGAGCACCGATGCGTACCAGTTGTCGCAGACGATCCAGTTGCGGCCCCGTCCAATGGGCAAACAGCGGGTGCCCGCGAGTGCGTTCGTAATTCCACGCAAACCCCAGCAACGCCACCGCCATGCCGACGCGCGCAATGCATGTTGAGATGGCCGATCCGTTCACGCCCAGCGCCGGGAATCCGAACTTGCCGTAGATCAGCACCCAGTTGCCAAACCAGTTGAGAAGGTTTGCGAGCACGTACGTCAACGTGATTACCCGCACTTGTCCCACACCTTGCAGATAGCGACGTGTGCCACCGTAAAGCAGCAATGGGAGTGTTCCCCACGTCAGGATGCGCAGATAGCCGCCCGAGAGGACAGCGACCTCGGGAATGACTCCGAAGTGCGTGAACCTGTAACTAAGCCCGACGAGGAGGATCATGATTGGTGGTGTGATGATGCAAGCCAGATAAACGCCCTGCGCCAGCCACCGGTGGCACTCATCGTGATCGCGCCGTCCGTAGGCCTGCGATACCAGCGTATCCAGGCCCAGCAACAGGCCGATCCCGAACAGCGATGGCGTGTAGCAGACCGCATTTCCGAGCGCAACTGCACCGATCGCCACCGGGCCCAGCCGCCCCACCATGATGTTGTCGACGACACCCTGCGCCATCCAGCCAAGTTCGCTGAGCACGACGGGAACTGCGAGCGCAATCATCGCTGCGAGTTCCGCTCTCCACCTGGCGCGCGTCTGGACCATCTATCTAATCTATCTGCTTTAAGGTGGAGGCAAGTGCAGAGCCGAAAATCCGATCCAAGTTTTCAGTCTTTCAATTCATCGGAACCGGGCGCATAATCCGCAGCAGTGGCTTTCCGGCGACATTCTCGAGCGGGAAATACACAAGGTGCGTCGCTTGATCCACGCTGACCGAGTGGGCATGCGGCATGCTGCACTGCCCTACCGTTTGCAGGTCGTGCCCTGTTTCGCGCAGTACCGTCACGGTTCCGGACTCTGCAGAGACATACAGCATCTTCAGATCCGCATCAAACGCAAGCACATCTGGATCTTCCCCGACCGGATGCACCGCAATCAGCTTCCCGTCCTTCAGGTCGAACACCGCCAGCGAATGATTCTCCTCGCCCGCGATGAAGGCGAGGCGGCCCGTAACATCGAGCGCGATCCCATGAGGGTTTTCAACTCCGGGCAGTGAATACCTGCTGATGATCTTCATCTCTACCGGATCGATCACGACAAGCTGGTTCACCCCATGCACCGCAACCAGGATGTGACCGGACCCCGGATCGTACACAGTGTTCCCCGCATATCCGCCCAGAGGAATGTTCTTGATTAATTGGTTCGTCGCCGCATCCACCACCGCATCTACTGCGCCGTGCTCGTCGGAGACGAAGATTCGACGCACTCCGGGCGCATACGCAACGCCATCCGGATATTCAATCGGCCCGGCCAATCCCACTGTCTTCAGCGTCTGCATGTCCACCGTGGCAAGTTTGTGCTCGCCGGTTGCAGAGGCAAACACCCGGCCGATCTCAGGAACGGCAAGCACGCCATGCACGCGCTTGAATCCGTCAAGATTGGCAACAACCGTGCGCTTTGCCGTGTCAAACACAACCAGCTGGTCTGCATTCATATGCGCGATATAAAGCCGGCCGTGCTGCGCGTCCATGCTCTGGTAATCGAAACGCACTGCCGGACCCGGCATCGGAACATCGGCCACGAGTTCCAACATTTGCCCGCAGGGATTGCTGAGTTTCTTCGGCTGATCCTGCGCCGCTGCGGCTGCTGCAATGATCAAAGCACCGTGGAGGAACCATCCTGGAGCGCGGCTCATCCTCTTCTCTGAATCCATTGCAGCTCCTGCTCTCTGCTTCCTATTCCCTGTTTATTTCAAACCGATAGCTCCCCGCCGCCAACTCAAATCCGGCATCGACTTTCTTCGCAAGCGGGCTCTCACTCAGCCGCACGCCATCCACCTTGTAGCGCGCGGCCTCGGTGTCCTTCAGTGCCAACAGCCCTGTTGTATTCGCCGGCAGCGTCACGTTCCACTCCACCGTCTTCCCCTTTACTATCCAACTCGACTTGATCTCTCCGTACGATGATGCATAGGTGAACTCAAGTGGTGACAACCGCGCGTCAAAGACCGGGTGCAGCACCACGGTGTGAAAGCCTGCATTGAGCGGCGATGCATCCACACCCGCGGCAAACCTGTAGATCCAATCCGCGACGGCGCCATACGCATAGTGGTTATACGAGTTCATCTGCGGGTCGCCCATCATTTCATCGCCGTTCCACCGCTCCCACGTGGTGGTGCCCCCATGGTCGATCACGTATCCCCACGACGGCATTCCTTTGCTCAGCAGCAGATCGTAAGCCAGCTTCGTATGGCCCGTCTTCGTCAGCTCCTCCAATATGTAAGGGGTACCGACAAAACCGGTGCCCAGCAGGCCATGATTGTCTTCGATCTTTTTCACCAGGCGTCCTGCAGCTTGCGAGCGCATCTCGTCGGGAAGCAGATTCATGTGCAATGCGAGAACGTAGCTGGTCTGAGTATCTCCGCCTTTGGCCTTCGCATTGGGGTTGTTGATGTCGCCGAACGGCGACGGACTGTTATCGGCTCCCGGAATGTAAGCCTTCTCCTTTACAAATTTCGCCTGAAACGCATTGCGAATCTTTTCCTCGAGCTTCGCGTAGCGCTGTTCTCCTTCGGTGCGCCCGGTCGCATGCGCCATCTGCCGCATCATGTTCACGTCGTACGCCCAGTACGCCGTGGCAACCAGATCTTCCTGGGTGCGGCCTTCCAGCGACAGCCAGTCTCCAAACGGAATCCCCGAATCGTTGTGCCAGATTCCGTCTGGATTCCGTGCGTCGATGGTATCCACATACTTCCGCATCGCCTGCCAGTTCTCGTCGATCACGCTGGTATCGCCCGTTTGCAGCCACGAGGTCCACGGAATAATCACGCCCGCATCGCTCCACGCCGCCGCCACTCCCGGCGAAATCTTCGCTGTCCCAGGCGCATAGATGCCGTAATAAGGCGTGCCCACTTGCGTCCCGCGCAGATCTGCCGCAAACTTTCGCGTGAACGCAGCCAGGGGTGCGTTGTACGACGCCGCACGCCAAAACACCTGCGCATCCGCAGACCAACCAAGACGCTCATCCCGCTGGGGACAATCCGTCGGCAGCCCCACAAAATTCGATCGCTGCCCCCACAGGATATTGCTCCACAACTTGTTGATCATGGCGTTGCCGGTGGTCAATTTCGCCGTAAAGTTGAAGTCCGTGTGTAATACCTGCGCAAAAACAGCATGCACGTCTGAGGCATTCTTCACTCCCGTAATTTCGATATAGCGGAACCCGTGAAAAGTGAAATGCGGAACAAGTACGTCGGTTGCCAGCCCTGAAAGAATGAAGTGATCCGTCGCCTTCGCCGTTCTGAGGTTCTCCGTGTACAACGTCCCATCCGGATTCAGCGCCTCACCCACCCGCACCTGCACGTCTGTTCCTGCTGCTCCCGATACAACAAGCTTCTCCACGCCCGCCATGTTCTGCCCGAAGTCGTAGATAAACACGCCCGGCTTCGGCTCAGTCATCTTCACAACGGAAAGCGCTCGATCGATACCAATCGGCGGAAACGCCTGCGCCTCGATCTTGATCTCCTTCGGATGGATGAGCTGGACTTGCTTTCCTGGTCGGGCATCAACGCCTGTCCTGTTAAAGGTCCGATAAAGTTCGCGCAGATCCTGCGTCTCTCCGTCGTACAGTTCTGAGTGAACGATGAAGGATGTATCTGCCTTCCAACTCGCATCCGTCCCCACCCACTCCACTTTTCCGTCCGCATACTCGATGCGCAACTGCGCCCGCAGTGCCGGAGGAGTGTCGCCATAATTGTTCGGCTGCTGCAGCCATTCCAGCGGCGTCGAATACCAGCCGGGCGCCAGCAACGCCTCAATGACATTGGCCCCGCTCTTCACCAACTGCGTCACATCGTACGTCTGATAGAGAACGCGCTCCCGATAATCGGTCCACCCCGGAGCCATCACAGTGTCGCCAACGCGCTCGTGATTCACATGAAGCTCGTACGTCCCCAGCGCCGTTGCATAGAGGCGCACCGACTTGACCGGCTTCTCCGTCTCAAACGACTTCCACAACACCTTCACTGAATCCGGAATCCACGGCTGCAGCACCGGCTGAACTTCAGGTCCTCCTTTTTGCATCCACACCACTGCGCTCTTCCACGAGGCATCGTCGAAGTCCTTCTTCTCCCATCCCGCAGTTGGAGAAGCCGCGCTTTTCCAGGTGCCGTCGCTTGCAAATTCCGCAGTGGTCCCATCCTTATAGAGCAGCACCACCGTCGCGATCATCGGCGGCGCATCCTTTCGGCGTTTTTCGCCGTACTTGTCGATGTAGTGCACGCTCTCGATCGCGATCGTGTTCTGTCCCGTTGCAATCTGCGCCGTCACATCCGCGCGCACAAATTTCTTCCACGGCAAATGGTGATACGGCGGATATGCCGCGACCGTCAGCACCCGCCCGCCATTCACCCACGCTGCAACGGTATCTTCTCCGGTAGCGAAAAGAACTGCGCGCTCCACCGGCTTCTCGACTCGCAAACTCGCTCGATACCCGAATCGCTGCTCGCTCAGCGGCTGGCCCGTTCCCGGCACAACATCGGGATTCGCGATCCACACGGACGGCGCCTTCCGCACCGCGGCTTCTTCCGTCGTCTCCCAGCCGATCCACTCTCCGCGCCAGCCCTGACTCAGAAGCCCAGTCTCCCACCACTCCGCCGCGCTCGCCGGATACGCCTTGGCGTCACTTCCCCAAATCTCAACTCGCCACCAGTAGCGCGAACTCGGCTTTACCGCAGGCCCAGCATACTTTACATTCAGCGACTGCCCCGAATTCACCTTTCCGCTGTCCCACACATCCGTCTTGCCATCAGTAAGCAGTTCTTGCTGAGTCGCCACAAGCACTCGATACGCCGTTTGCCGCGCGCCGTGAGCCGGATCGTTTAGCTTCCAGGAAAACCGCGGCGTCGTATCGTCAATTCCCAGCGGCCGCGTGAGGTTGTCCACCTGCAGATGCATCGGACCCGACGCGCCGCCCTGTGCCGGTGACGTCAAACAACTTGCCAGACAGACCCCCACCCACACCAAACCCATCGCGCGCATGCGTTCTCGCCCCCTGAAGTTATGAACCGGACAAGTATATGGCTTGACAGGCGAAGTTCACACGCTCCAATTCCACCTCGCTCCCCGAAATGGAGTTCACGCAGACTTCTTCACGCCCAGCCGGGCAAGCAAGCTCAACGATAAGATTGCCCAGGGGTCTTGAATGCAAAGAACTGTGACACTTCGGCCGGATGAATTTCGTATGCTCGCGCACGAACTCTCCGACTTCACCGCCAAATATCTCGAAGAACTTCCCCTCTTGCGTGCTTACCCGGAATCTGTCAGCGGAGCTGAAGTTGAGCAGTTGTTCGCCACCGATCTGCCAGTCGAAGGTATGGGAAGAGCTGCATTCGATATGCTGCCGCAGGTCTTTGAGAAGTCCCGCCCCGCTTCACCACGTTTTTTTGGATACGTCTTTGGATCGGGTGAGCCGATCGGGGCCCTCGGCCACTTTGCCGCCAGCGTGCTGCATCAGAATGCCACGGCCTGGCGCTCGGGGCCATCCGCCAATGCCATCGAGCGAACAGTGGTGCACTGGCTCGCCTGTGCCATCGGATGTGCCGGATTCAGCGGCAGTCTCACGCTCGGCGGGTCCTCCGCCAACCTGATGGGCCTTTGCATGGCCCGCGAAGCGAAGGCACCTGCAAACGAAACCGGCGTGCATGGCGGAGTCGTCTACTGCTCCACCGAAGCCCACATGTCGAACGCGAAAGCCGCTGCACTCCTCGGTCTTGGACATAACGCCGTCCGCCTCATTGCCGTCGATGACGCCTTCAGGATGCGTACTGAAGGCTTGCGTGACGCGATTGCAGCCGACCTCGATAGCGGTAAAATTCCCATCGCGGTCGTCGCCAGTGCGGGAACAACTGCGACGGGCAGCATCGATCCTCTACGCAAGATTGCCGGAATCTGCCGCGAGTTCAACCTCTGGATGCATGTCGACGGCGCATACGGCGCTCTTGCCTCTATGGCCATTCCTGAGGCCTTCGATGGAATCGCACTCGCAGACTCCATCTCACTCGATCCGCACAAATGGCTCTATCAGCCAACCGGCTGCGGCTGCCTGCTCTATCGCAATCCCGCTGATGCGCGCCGTGCCTTTTCGCATTCGGCGGAGTATGCACACACCCTCTCCAGCGATGCTATTGAAGGATTCGCATTTTTCGAGGAGTCCATTGAACTTTCGCGGCCCTTTCGGGCGCTCGGTCTTTGGCTTTCGATTCGCTACCACGGTCTCCGTGCCTTTCAGCAGTCGATTCGCGACGACCTGAGCCTCGCGCAGATTCTGGCAGATGCTATTGACTCCGAACCGAAGCTGGAAAGACTCGCCCCCGTTGCTCTCAGCGCAGTATGCTTTCGCTTCGCTGGGCAAGCCGACGACCTCAACGCCCTGAACGCCAGGATCCTCGACAGGGTTATCCGCCGTGGCCGAGTCTACATCTCCAATGGATCCATCAATGGAGCGTTTGCGCTGCGCGCTTGCGTAGTCAATCACCGCACTACTGAAGACGATGTAAGAGCAGTTGTATCCGAGGTACTCGTCGCTGCCGCCGAACTCACGGCATAAACGACGTTCGGCGGAATCCAGAAACGGATTCCGCCGGGTTCCCCCCGCAGCTATATCAACTTCACCGACTCCACGTGAATCACGCTGCCATCCTTCTTTCCTGAGACGTCAACCCGAATGTGATCCTGCTTGCTGCTGCTCTCAAGCAGCTTCAGAGCTTCCTGGTTTCCCTTGGCATCGAACTTCAGGTAATTCCCATCCTTGTCGATGATTCCAAAGCCACTCTTTGCGCAAGCCAGGGCGCACGAACGAGTGTGACCATCCGGATCGGCCTTGGCTTTCGTCGAGCATTGCGTATCGATCATCGAAACATTCGACCAGTCCTCAGCCGCCGCGAATGACGGCAGCGCCAGCAAAACGCTCATCAGCACGATTGCTTTCTTCATCTTCTCCTCCTCCTGCAGATTTGTGGTTTGTTTGTGAACAAAACTCAGGCAAGATGCCCAACATGCTCGGCCGGATTACGAACTCGTCCAGCGCTCGACAGCTCCTCTGTCTCCTCTGCTCGAATCTCCGTCAGCTTCGCCAGCACAAATGCTCCGAGCGCCAACTCCACATCGCGCACCGCGATATCGAGGAATAGCCCCTGGGCCACGAGGCTTGCGGAGATCGCCAGCAGCCATGCCATCACGATGTATGCCGCATATCGCGTGAATCGGGTAAATACCAGTATTCCCGCCGCCATCTCCACCACCCCGACAAGGTGCATGAATGTGACCGGCGACACGTGGAGCAACCCAGGAATCGCTGGGTTAAGATACATATCCCAGGTCGTCAGCCGGTTAAAGAACTTGTCCAGCCCCGCAAGAAAAGGCCCCGCCCCGAGCCCCACGCGCAGGGTCCACCACGCAACATTGAGCCTCGATTTGTTTGCCATTGTCCCTTCACCTCTGCTACTCAATGGAGCGAGGACTGCCGGATTGGTTACAAAACTCGCCTTTGTAACCAAAAAGACGATGGCTGATCCAATAGATAGAGTGACTCCGGACAAAACCGTGACAAACGCATCCAGCCCATTGCCACCAATCGAGATACGCTCTGACGAAGAAATCGTCGCGCGTGTTCTTCGGGGGGACACGCTCCTCTTCGAAGTGCTCATGCGTCGTCACAACCAACGCATCTATCGAGCCATACGCAGTATTATTCGCGACGATTCGGAGTGTGAAGAGATCATGCAGGAGTCCTACGTTCGCGCTTTCGAACATCTTGCACAGTTTGAGGGCCGCGCGATGTTCTCTACCTGGCTCACGCGCATCGCCGTCAACGAAGCCATCAAACGGTCTGTGGCGCTTGGAAAGCTGGATCCAATTGATCTGGAAGATTCCTACGGGGAGAATCAAGTGATGCTTGCGCGAAATGCGAATTCACCCACGCCCGAAAGCCATGCCGCTGGCAGCGAACTCGCTTCCCTCCTCGAGGAATCCATTCTTGCGCTTCCCGTCGCGTACCGCGCTGTTCTTGTGTTGCGCGATCTCGAGGAAATGAGCACCGCCGAAACTGCGCAGGTGCTGGCGCTCAGTGATGCCAATGTAAGGGTCAGGTTGCATCGAGCACACGAGATGCTGCGGTCGGAACTGATGGAGCGCGCCGGAGCATCGAGCGCCGGCGCTCTTCTTTTCCATGCGACTCGCTGCGACCGCGTAGTACATGTCGTCTTTGAGCGACTGCAGATCCGGGCCTAGCGCCGCACTATCCCACCGAAGGTCGCAGTTCCGCCTGTTTCGTCTTGATGGTGATGGTCGCTGGAGTCAGGTTCGGGCCGTTCCAACCGTCTTTTTGCGCTTCGATCTGGATCTCGCCGGACTCCTTGGTCGACTGGACAATCACCTGCGCGAGCCCGTTGAAGAGTGAACGTTTCGGTGCCTTGTCGCTCTCCTGGCAATTTGGGTCGCCGTTTCCAACACCGATCAGGACGCCGTTTCCGGTGACCTTGAATGCGATGTGATCACCGGCAATCGGGACGAGGCGTCCATCCTTGTCGAGCCCTTCGACCTTGATCACGGCCACATCCTCGCCGTCCGCGTTGATCTCAGCTCGATCTGCCGTCAGCCGGATCGAAGCTGCAGGCCCGGTCGTCTCACGCTTGTCTGTAAGCACCACTTTGCCGTCTTTGCTGCCGCGAGCCTCAATCGTGCCCGGCTCGTAGCGCACCTTCCACTCGACATGGCCGAGGTGCGGAACTTTCTGGCTGCCCAGGCTCTTGCCATTCACGAACAGCTCTACCTCGTCGAGGTTCGAATAAACCCAGACTGGAATCTCATCGCCTTCTCTGCCCGTCCAGTTCCAATGCGGAAAGACGTGAACGACTGGATCCTTGCCCCACCAGGCTTTGTAGTAATAGAAGTTGTCCTTCGGAAACCCGCACATATCCACGATGCCAAACTGGGAGTTGATCGATGGCCATCCGTAAGGCGTGGGCTCGCCGCGATAATCAAACCCTGTCCACGCAAAGCCGCCCGCTATCCACTCGCGCGACCCGTAGAACTTCCACCACTCTTCCGCTGTCTCGCCCCACGGCACGACCCCGTCGTAAGAGTTCACCGTGTTTCGCAACGGATCAGAACTGTATACACCTCGCGTGCCGATCGCGCTCGAAGTCTCCGACCCATAGATCGGTCGATTCGGATGTTCTTTGTGGTATTCGTCGGGCAGTTTCAGGTTGTAGTTGAATCCGAGAATATCCAGCGCATCCGAAACTCCCTGTTTGTTATTTCCATTCACCGCGGCCGAGACTACGCGTGTGGGATCAAGTTCGTGGCACAGTCGGACCATGTCTGCGCCAATCCGAGCGCCTTGCTCGGCCATCGGGCCCTGCATCTGGTTCTCCTCGTTCCCAATGGACCACAAGATGATGGACGGCGAATTGCGATAGCGCTTCACCATCGCTTCAAGTTGGGCCATGCCCTCGGGATTGGAACTCATTTGCCGCGTCTCGCACATCATCATCATGCCCATGCGATCGCAAGCTTCCACCCATTCGGGCGTAGGCATGTTGTGCGAAGTGCGTACAGCGTTGCCACCCATTTCACGCAACACCGCGAGCCTGAACCACTGCAGCGAATCCGGAACCGCTGCGCCTACGCCCGCGTGGTCCTGGTGATTACATGTGCCCTGAATTTTTATGGACTTGCCATTGAGGAAGAAGCCTTTGTCAGCGGTAAACCTGGCCGTGCGCACGCCGAAGCTCACGCGCTCCGCGTCGCGCGCTTTTCCGCCGGCCTCGACCGTCACGATTGCGGAATAGAGATTCGGAGCGTCAACAGACCAGAGCGCTGGATTCGTCAGCTTCGCGGTCGCGCTGAACGAACCTGTGCCATCGGCAGCGACCGATTGTGCCGGTGCCTCTGCGCTGGCAACAGTTTTCCCGGCGGGATCGACGATCTGCCACTTGACCTTCGTCGATTCTGCCTGCCTGCCCTCGTTCTTGACGATGGTTCCGAGATTCAGAGTCGCGGAGTTCCCGGAGACTTCAGGCCGGACATAACTCTCCCATTTTCCCAAGTAAAGTGCGTCGGTCTTTGTAAGCCAGACGTGCCGGTAAATACCGGCACCTTCATAGAACCAGCCGTCTCCGAAACTGGCGTCGACACGAGCGACGATATAGTTCTTTTTGCCATATGCAAGGAAGTCGGTAAGGTCGAATTGGAACGGCGCATAACCGTTATCATTGCGGCCGATAAAGCAACCGTTCACGAATATCAGGACGTCTCGGAAGGCACCGTCAAACTCCACCCAGATGCGACGCCCTTTGTCGCTTTCTGGAATATCGAACGAACGCCGGTACCATCCGACACTCGTCTCAGGATAGCGACGACCAAGCGGCTTGAACCCATGCGAATTCTGCTCTTCATCGCGCACAAACGGTAGTTCGACCGCCCAGTCATGCGGCAGATTCAGCGTGCGCCATTTCGAGTCATCGAATTTTGCTTTCGAGAATTCGAAGTCTCCGGTCTTTGCAAAGTCGCCCTGGCCGTTGCCGAAACCCAGATCCTTTGCAGGATCCGTGCCATTGCCGAGCATGAACTTCCAGCCGAAATCGAAGAGAAGTTTTTCCCTCGGAAGAATGGCCAGTTGCGCGGCGTCTGAAGTAGAGGCAAGTAGTGCGGCGCGTGCCCACGCGGAGCGGGTCAGGAATGGCGAAGCAGAGATAGCCAGGCTGGAGTAAGCGGCAGAACGAAGAAGATCGCGACGAGTAAGAATCGACATGCGTATACCTCATTAAAGAGCAAGCAGTAACGTTGACATCCGCAGTGCGCAATGCAGAACAACAGATCTGTACGAGAAAGCGGCAAGGAGACTATACAGGACAGCGTTCGCTGAAGTAAACGCTTTCATTTACGCGCTGTCCACTCGCATCCGGGGCTGACTTTGGTAAACTCGATGAGGCGATAGCACAATTGGAGAGATGGCCGAGTGGCTGAAGGCGCACGCTTGGAAAGCGTGTTTAGGGGAAACTCTAACGTGGGTTCGAATCCCACTCTCTCCGCCATAAATTCTTAAAGACTTAAGTTATCTATTTTATTTTTGGCGGGCAATAGCCCATGGCCCCAAAACGTCTATCGCCTTGCACTCCTAGGAATGCAAGGCACCGAAGGTACCCCTCTCGACCATCGAGACTGCCGGAATGGATTGCGACTGAACGGTTCCACCGGCGGATGTATCACCAGATAGGCCCCCAGTTGAAGCGTATCCTCGGCCAATCGCGCCTGTGCCACGGGCAGCGTGTCTCCGGCAAGAGACGGAACAACAACGGGAGGAAATGCAAGGCTACTTCTGCTGTCTAACCCTGGGCGACACTATTCCATGCAACCGGGCTCTGGTGCTGCACATTCCCCGATTCATTCACCACTAAAACATCCTCTGAGCCTTACCCTTTCGAGCGCTGCATTTGCGGCTGTTCGATTGAGTCATGGAAAGATCTGGAACCTCGGTCATCGGATTATTTGAAGAAGTCAGCGTTCAACAGCCCGACTATCTGGAGGTGCCCATATTGGCGCGATGTTCTCGATGGACTCCATCCGTGCGATGAGTTTGACTACATGACTGGGTTCGTTGAGGCGTCCTGAGTGTTTATCAGAGTGTGGGCGAAATTGAGTTGACTTGAACGGAGTAGATGTTCATAATTCACTGCACCCGGCATGTAGTGCCCACTAAAACCTAGCGTATTTTCCTCTCGAAGGAGTGGCGGTCTCCCCCCAGTGTGCCCATTCGCAGCCAGATCGCTCGCGTCATTGCAGTTAGTCGGACTGTTCGCTGCCGCTTTAGGAGAAGTTGCCTTTTTTCAGAGAAATACCCTGAACGTCAGTGCATTTGCTAAGGTTCTCCGGGAACGCCGGGAAAACACGATATCGCCTTTTGCGAGAGCGTCCTGCTCGCTTCGCATCGACCAAAACTCGACGCGATTTGAATCCACATCCCTGCTATGCAATCCTCGGTACGCGGCTGAGTCCAAATCACTTCGCTGTTGAGTTCCATCCTGGTCGTCCGAGAAAGCGAATCTTTGAAACGATCTATCCTCTGGAAAGCACTATTTGGCAGGAACGCTCGTGATGTTTCACGTCAAGACGAAGCGGGTCGATAGGTGCTTTTCCTTAGAACCTAAACTCCATCTCCGAATTGGCTCCCGGCGGTGATATGTGTTTGCACGACGCATTCTGGTTCGTTGTTCCTTGCCTGCAGTAAGGCGCTCCCTATCCGCGTCGCTCGCCGACTGGCAGGTGGAATTTTGTACAGACATCTGTCCCTCGCTGAAGAATCTCCGGCTGGATGCAGCGGTCCTGGAGTGCTCGGCCTGCGAGAATGACCCCGGGCTCGTTCTCGCGCGTAGGATCAGGAACCTCAACCAGCATGCTCGTATTGTCGTTATCGCGACAAGCGGCTCCGAGGATCTGGCGATTGAAGCCCTTCGCATCCGCGCGGTTGAGTACCTGAAGCCCCCGGTCGATGAGGCCACGCTGATATGTGCCGTCGTTGGGGCAGAAGCTGCCGACTTGCATGGGCGGCCGGTTGGCGGTGGGATCGAATTCACGACGGCGTCGGATGCGATCATCGGCGAGAGTTCCGCAATTCTGAGCGTCAAACGCTTTCTCTCCAAAGTCGCCGCTTCCGATACGAACGTTCTGATTACCGGAGAAACTGGCACCGGCAAGGAGATGATTGCAGAGCAGATTCATGCACTGGGATCGCGCTCCCGCAAGCCATTTGTCAGTGTCAATTGCTCGGCAATACCCGAGACTCTGATTGAGAGTGAATTGTTTGGATACGAGAGAGGCGCATTCACAGGAGCCGTCGGTACACGCGACGGAAAACTCGCACAAGCCGACAAGGGAACCTTGTTCTTCGATGAAATCGGAGATATGAGTCCTCTGGCGCAGGCCAAGATCCTGCGTGCCATCGAATCCAGGGAATTCACGCGCCTCGGAGGAAACCGTCCGGTCCGTGTAGATGTGCGCCTCATTGCCGCAACCAATCGCGACCTGGAATCTCTCCTGCGAGAAGATCGGTTTCGCACTGACCTCTTTTTTCGTTTGAATGTTGCGCGGATCGAGTTGCCCTCTCTACGAGAACGGAGTTCGGATATTCCGCTCCTTATCCAGCATTTCGTGCGGCATTACAATCGCGTATTCGGAGCCGCGGTGGAGCGCATCTCGGGTGAAGCGCTGAAACAGATACTTGCCTATCCCTTTCCTGGAAACGTTCGAGAGCTCAAAAATGTTATTGAGGTCATCTTCCTTCATCTTGTGCCGGGGCAGAAGTTGGTGCAGCGTCTGCCGGATCAGGTGCTCACAACCTGGCGGAAGATCACGACGCTGCCGCAGGACGAACGCGACAGGCTGGTAAAGACGCTGCTTCAAACTGAGTGGAATGTGAGTGCGGCGGCACGCAAGCTGGAATGGTCAAGAATGACTTTGTATCGAAAGCTTGCCAAATATAACATCCAGCCGGAACGCGGACCACTAACCGCAAGCAAGCTGCAGGCAAGTTAAGATCTGCCCGAACTTCTGATTTTGAAAACGCCTAATAGCCGCCGTAGGCTCCGTTCGCTTTCTTGTGCAGGTCGTTATAGGTTCCTCGGTCAGGCTTATAGGCACCGGCCCTGTCGGGACTTTCACCGTGAGCCTCATACAGGTCTCGCAAATCATTTACAGTCAGATCCCATCGTGCATAGAGTTCTTTCAGTCGGCTGAGCTTGTCGTTGATGACATAGATGTCAGACTTGGAAAAGTGGTACCACTCCTCGTTATCCTTCGCAAACTCTGAGCGAATGGCGGCGAACATCTCGCTTTCGACCTTACGATTTCCCTGGCAGTCATCAACCTTGCGGGCAATGTCATCTTCGGTCTTCGCCTTCGCGTCCGTTTTCTTTTCCGCTTCAGCGTCCATCTGCGCCTGCTCAGGTGTCTGCGCGCCTATCTGTGCCTGCTTCGGTGGAGCTGGTGTCGCCTTGCGCATCGCCGTTCTGATCTCGCCCAATTTTCTGTTGATGGCCTCCTGCATCGAGGCGTATGCCTCTGGATTATGTTGAAAATCGCCGCTGTGATCGCGAATCGATTTCAACATCTGGGTGAGTTTCCCAGAAGCGGTGGTAAGTTCCGCAGTAGCCTCGCCGTTCTTTCCGGCAGCTATAAGTTCGTTGGCATGCGCAACCGGATTGCCACGTACGAGTTCACGATAAGTGGGCTCAAGCTCGGCGAGAGAATCCGGGAACTGATACGACTCGCCGGATAACCCAACCGCTTGATTGATGTATTTGTTGCGATCTGTGCCACGGCTCTCAAACCCTGCCATCAGAGCTTGGATCTTGGCGCGATCGCCGCCGCTCGAAGCAATCTTGGCTCCAAGTTGATTCCACTCGATCAGATCCGCTGGCCGATTGCAGTGCTGAGACCAGGCGCGGGCGTCCTTCGACAATTCGTACAGATGACCGAAAGCGTCATCATCCAGAAACTTTCCGTCGGCGTCATTCTTCTCCTGAAGGATGGGCGTCTGCCCTTTCGGCAGACCCGCGAGCGTCCCGAACGTATCCTTCTTGAGCGACGAATAGAACTTGCTTGCGGACTTCGCCAGGTCGGTTTCGGAACGGGCGGTTCGCGTCTCGCCCGCCCCAACGTTATCGCTGCCCACCTCGCCGGTGAACGTATCGGTTTGCGAGTACTTCGCGGCGGTTTTGTCCCCGGCCACAAATGCCGCGCTCCCTGTCCCTGAACCTTCGACACGGTGTGTGATCGAGCCGTCTTCGTTTTTGATGTCTTCGTGCTTTAACGATCCACCTTCTCCAAAAGCAAACCCGCCGCCGAGAACCGACGCTTTTACGCCGGTGTCGTGGCTTGTCCCCTTGCCCGTAATCTCCTCAACAGGTTTATTCGCACCGATCACGCGGTTTAGATCTTCGACTGTATCCACCGCCATCAAACCGTCGTAACGCGACTTGAAGTCGGCAGCCTTGGGATCAAGCACAAAAGTGGCTCCCTTGCTTTGGCTCACGGCTGCCGTGTGATTTACGCCAAAGCTGGTATTGGCGATGTTCAGGCTGCCTCCAAGATGTTTTCCAGTTTCACCAAGGATGCTCACCGAGACATACACCTTGCCGTTCTTCTTAACTCGCGAGATCTGAAGCTGCTTACTTTTGCTGACGCTGAATTCGGCGCCCACAGGGCCTTTCGACGCATGCGCGCCAACGGAGCCCTGCGTAGCCTGAGTAAACGTCGCACCCTCCCCTTCTTCGGCGTGCGCGGCAGCATCGGCAGATTTGGTCAGGCCTTTGAGCCGCGCGAGATACGCTTTCGCATCGGGGATGCGGCCCCGGGAGATCATCCGCGCGAGATTCATTTCTGGAGCGTTCCCGGTTCCGCTCTGCAGCGAACCCAGATAAACTTTGGCATCCTCCGCCGATATTTCTGCGGTGGTTGTCGCCCAGGTGAGTTGCGCGGAAATCGAAGCATTAACGCCGGCTGCGCCCCCTCCCTGCCCTTCCTTCCCCGCGCTGACGCCGCCTTCGGCAGTAAGATCGACAGTCACCGTGACATGAAAGCGCGGCGGTGAACTTAGCGGAACCTCTTCCACCTTTGCCCACATCTTGCCACCCACATTGACTGTCTGCCCTGTTTGAACTCCATTTGCCGAACGCTGCGTTGCAGCAACTCCGGCATTGGCTTGCACTCCTCGTTGATTTGGACCCAGCAGCAAGCCGCCGCCGCGCGACGCATTGACGGATCGCGTCGCCCCATGCTGATCCGGCGTACCCTCGTGCGATGGCGGTGGAGGAGCATGCGTCGCCGGCGCGGGCGATTTCGACACGGAAGCGGCAGATTGCGTCGCAGCCCCCGCCGGTGCTGGCGTGGAAGACCCCGCATGCGTCGTCGACGTTGGAACCTGCACCCTTTGGGAATCCACTGGATGTGGAGGAGTTTGGGCGGCGACATGCGAAACTTCTGGCGACGCCGTTGCAGGATGTTGAGGATGAGGCGGTGGCGCCTGCCTGTTGTGCTTGCGATTTGGCCGGCGCACTGGATCCGGAGAATCGCTTGCTGGCGCCGGGAAGCGCTCCAATCTCCTCCTCCGACATACCGGCCATGGGCGACGCTAAAGGTAAGTTGCCTTTGGTTGGCGGCACCGTTCCCTTGCCGTATCCCCAGCCGTTAAATCGTCCTTCTTTGGCATGTCGCTGCAGCTCGCGTTCCTGCCGGCCGCCGACCCGTTCCTGCTGCTTCTGCAGTATTTTTTGCGCTTCCTCGGAAGACGTCTGCCTTTTCGGAGTTCCCACAACCGCCCTGTCTGGATGAAACCCGGAATGCGCCCGATGGATACCTTCAGGCAACGGCACGGCAAAAGATCCCTGGCCGACGTGATGATGTGTCAGCACCTGATCCCTGAATGGCGCGTGTTCCGGAAATGTCTTTATCCAATGATCGTCAACGACAGGAGAATGGCCTTCTGCCACTCGCTTTTTCTGCTCCGCGCTCAGATGATTGTCGAAGGTGTGATCGTATTCCCTCCAAAACTTGCCCGCGTCTCGCTCGTATCCCAGCTCGCTGGACTTATTGCGAAGATGCCCCTTGCTGTCGCGCTGCCTTCGTGCGCCGGTCCAGGGCATGTCGACGCCGTACTTCGGAATGCTCAGCGGAGACGTTTCGCTGTCTTCTCCCGATCCTTTTCGTTCGCTGCCGTGAATCTGCTCGCGCTTTTGCGTTGAAGGATGCAGATTTTGATCTCGCTCCCTGCCGAATGAGCCCGGATCTTTCCGTATTTCATTCCCGATGTCCTTGAATGAGGTCTCCGGATCGTTTGCGGGTATTCGCTTTGGACGAGGCGTCGAACTGCTCTTGCGCTTGCGACCCGGCGAGGGAGGCTCCTTGCTCGGTCCTGGATCCGCGCCCGCTGACGCGGTTGCTCCGGGCGTCGACTTCGCACGCGACCTCTTCGGTTTTCCCGCGGTAGCCTGCCCTGCAGCATCCGCCTGTACTGGTCCCTCTGCCGTCACCGTTGAGGGCGATGGCGTTGTCGATGGGGCAGCCTTTTTGGAGCTCGATCGCGTCCTCTTCCGCGTGGGCGATTGCGCGTCCTTAGCCCCTGTATCGGCGGTCGTAGCAGTAGCGTCTACGGGCGCTGACGCAGCGGGTTGCGCCGCCCCTGCCGCCTTCTTGCGCGGCTTGCGCGTAGTGGGAGAAGGCTTTGCCGTCTCTGGAAGTTCTGTCGAAGTCTCTTCGCTCGATGCGGCTGACTTCGACGCTGCGCTGGTTTTCGCCTGCTTCTTGGCTGTCCGCCTCTTCCTTGTCGCTGTCTTCTTCGCCGCCTGTGGCGACGAGCCGGTGGGCTCAGGCGGAGCCGGAACAGGATCGACCGGCGCCGTTGACGGCTGTGCAGCATCCGGCGCGTGTCCTTTGCTGGAAGTCGTTCCGCGTTTTGGGCGCCGCGAAGGACCAGGGGCTTTTGTGGATGACGAAGTGGGCCCCTCAGACGCAGAAGGCGAACCTGACGGGCCCCCGCCGGGACCTGAACCCGGAGCAGAAGGTGTTCCCCCGCCCCCGCCCGGAGGTGTTCCTCCACCTCCGGGTGGCTTTGGCCGCGAAGACAAAGGTTGATGCGGCACCGACCAGCTTTCCGGCGCGATATCCAGACCGAGGTGTTCTTTCAATCCCTCCTTTGGGCCGACGGCCTTATTGTTTTCCACTCGCAGGAAATCTTTGTCGATCGTGAACAATTCCCCACCGGCTGCCTTCACTTGCGCGCCAACGAGGACATCATTTTTCTTGCCCTTCATCTTCTTCTCGAACGCGGGATCCTCTGATGGAACGAGGTGCGGCTCCGATAGCAACGTACGAACTTCGGTCGTCGTCTCTTGCGTCTGTTTGTTCGTGACCTTGTGCTCGCGGAGATTGTCGGCATAGACGTTGTAGCGTTCCTCGGGATCACCGGTGGGCCCCGGAGTAATTCCCAGCTCCTTCAGCTTTGCTTCGCGTCGAACGAACGACTCCTGGATCTTCGGCAGCAGGAGCTTGTCCTTCGCCGTTTGAGGATTCTCGAATCGTTCGGGCATCTGGAACAGCTCATTGTGCGACTGCTTTGTGACGTGCAGTTCCGCTCCCTGCTCCTTCATGCGCCTGAGAACTGCCTCAGCCTCCGGATGATTTCCATCTGATATATAGATCAGCGTCTGTGAGTCGATGAAGACCTTACGCGCTTTTTGAGAGCCGCCACTCTGCTGCGGGCTCGTGCGCGGCGGAGGGCCCGCACTCGGCGGCGTGCTTGCTCCTGGAGGCGCGCTCGTTCCAGAAAGCGGATTCGAACCGGCCGATGGGCCGCCGCTTTGAGGGAGACTTGTATTCCTGGTCGTCGGCCTTATCGTCGCAGGATCCCAGCCTGCCTTGAGCAACGCACTTCGCGCCGCCTTTGCGGCCGCGCTCTGATCCTCCTTGATCAGCCTCCTGAATTCACCATTAATCTCATTCTTCAGCTTCGTTGGCTTCAGATCGCGCCGGCCTGCGTACTTCTCAACAGCTCGATCATGGAGTTCGCGAAGCTCTTTCACTTCGCCTATGCGTTTGGTGAAGAGGGCCTCGGGCTCATTCGCAAGCGAGACCTGGCCCTTCCCCGCCACCTGCTCCTGTCTCCCGGTCGGCCGGTACTCGCGTGTCCACTTTGTAATGCGGTTGGTGACCGAATCCATGAACGACTTGTTCATTGGGTTGGTGGCGCGCCGATATTGCTTGCTCTTACTAATGTTCTTGGCGCCGACTGACGCCGTCTCGTCGACATCCGCGCCAACCGGTTCTGACAGTGTTGCATCCTCACCGCGCGCCCATTGCTTTTCCCACTTGGAGCGAATGACGCCTTTGATCTCAACCTGCTGGCCTTCAAAATCGAACGATGTTTCCTTGTCGTTACGATGCTGAATTTCATCCTCTCCGCGTATGCGGTGTCCGCCCGACTCCTTGGCGCCCCGCATCTCCGACGATTCGTGCGGCGCCGAAGACGGATGAGGTTGCTGTGAACCGACAGCGGCAGGAATCGCGGGAATTTCCGCCGCCGGATGGGCAAGAATGGAAGGCCCTTGCACCGCGCCCTGTGCCATGGAAGGTGTGGGCTTCGCGAGACGCAATTCGGTTTGAGGATCTCCATGCGCAATCGGCTCGATATGGGTTTCGCCTTTGGGTGCAACTTTGGGAGGGTGAGAGGCAGCAGAGGCCAGCCTGCCGGTTACCACGCCCAGGCCAAGGTTCTGTGCGAGATCCGCTCTTGAACCACCGCCGTTCATATAGAAGCCGGTGGCTCCTCCCGCTACATCGCCGAGGGTCCCCGAGGCAAACCTCGCGACCGTCGAGTTGCCCAGTACTTTGGTTGCTGCTCCCGTCACACGCGAGCCGACGAAACCGGAAGGAACCGCAATCAATCCGGACCAGGCTCCTTCTTTTATGCTCTCTTTCCAGCTCTTGCCCTCGACCTTGGCCACGGTGGTCCCTGATGCGAAACCTGCGGCGAAGTTCGTCACCGCTTCCGCCGGTAGTCCAGTGAGCCCGATCCCTCCAACGAGTTCCCCGGCGATTCCTCCGGTTGCCAGGGCGGCCTCCATGCCGATAGCGGTGTTTCTGACGATGGTGAGACCCGTGACGATACTTTGGGCCGTCGACTCCGATTTCTCAATTCCCCTTTCCACAATGCGTCTCGCGCGATCCGCTAATTGCACACCTTCGAAGATGGTCTGCGCTCTCTTCTCTTGGGGGCCAACAATGTCGGCTGCACTGTTTGCTTTCTTCCTCTCACCAAGAACGTTGTTCGACAAGGCAACAGCGGTAATGGTCTCGTCTTGCAGATCTCCGGCATCGACCCCGCTGGCAAGTCTGACCACGACACCGGCACGCGACGATTCTTTTCTCACACCCTCCGCATCCGGCTGATCGTAGTTCGCGTCCATGAAAGAATCCGCCTTGATGACGGTGTCGTCATTCATATCGCGGGCGCTCTTGTCCGCTCGATTCAGGATCTGTGCGACACCGGCCCGCAGTTGCGTTGCCTCCGCGTCGTCGAGCACCAGCGCCTGGCGCCCGTGCATCAGAACCCACCCACCCTCGGGCTGTTGGTACATCCCGTCAATCTTGCGGATCAGGCTCAGGACTTTTTCGCGCTCAAGGACGAACTCGGGTGACGGTCCTCCAAGCGCCTCTTGAAACTCTGCCTTGTCCTTGATCTCTTCTTCTTTTTCAACCCCTAGATCCACGGAGGACGCTATCGCGGCATTTACTCCCGCTGCGTGCCGTTCGGCCTTGCGCATATAGCGGTACAGGTTGCGAAGCTCAGCCAACGTCCCGGTCAGGAGTTGCCGGTCTGCCCGGTTCACATTGGGTTGTTTTAACCACGCCTGGATCAGGCCGATCTCGCGCTCCACTTCTCCAGAGGTTTTGTACAAAGCGCTCTCATAGAGCGTTCGCGGCTTTTCAAGCTCTTCTCTGTCTCCAGCCCTGTTGTCGCCGGACGGCTTTTTCTTCTGGGGATGCTTGCGGCTCTTTTTGCGTCGCCGCTGTTCATTATCCAGGAGCTTCAGTTCCTGCTCGTACTTCAAATAATCCGGCGTGGTCTGAGTTTGCCTTTTTAGCCATTCCGCGCGCTGATCCATCTGATCGTCGAGATGCATATCGTCCGCAGACAAATCGGGCGGACTCTTCGGTACGGTCGGGTCGCGCAATTCGAGCACGCTGTTCTCATCGAGCGGCGAACATTGCACCGTTCCCGGAACACTGGCCAGATCCACGGGAATGGGCCCTGAGCCGCCGGCAAGGGCTGCGGCTGTTTCCGCCTCGCGTTCGTGCGCCTCTCCCGCAGCAACGCCACCGGGACGGCTCTGTTGCACCACGTGCGCCAGTTCATGCGTCAGAAGCCGGCGTCCCTCCGGCTCGTACGGGGAAAACTGGTCCGCGCCGAAGATGATGTTCCGCCCCTCGGTAAAAGCACGCGCCTTCCGTTCTCTTGCGAGAGTGGCGGCCCCTGACCCCGCGTGAATTCGCACCTCGCTCAGGTCGGCTCCGAACCGCGACTCCATCGAAGACCGTAAGCCGGAATCCAGGGGAAGAGCTTCACTGGGAAGGGGCGACGGCCGGGCGCTTGCAAACAAGGAGGCGACAGCACGGTTGCCGGCCACGCGATTCAGACTCGCGGCGCCGCCTGCCCGATCCGACACGTTGCTGTGCGAACCGGCACGGCCTCGCTGCCGCGCACCATGCACAGCAGCGTTCGTAATCGCTTTCGATTTGGCGCCGCCAGCCATAAGCGGTATGCACGCTCATCTGCATGTCAGCTTCCAAATGCTTCATGACGCCAACCCAACACTTGGCGCCTTCTTGACCCCACCGCCGGTGACACCGTGATACAAAACCTGTCACGCGATTTGTAACGAAACATGTATCCGCCGCTGTTCGGCATACCGAAAACTCCCGTAAATCCAGCCTGACAACGCCATCGCGAAATTGGCTCTCAACCTGCATTACAGGCTTCAGCCGGAAATGAACTCTGACGCAGGCAACGAAGAAAGGCGCGAACTTTACGCGAACTATTTTCGCGTCGGATTTAATTCGGCAGAATTCCTGCTCGATTTCGGAAGGCACTTTGAAGGCGGTCCCGACTACTTCATCCAGCGAATCATTACCGCTCCGCTGCACGCCAAGGAGTTGTCAGCCCTGCTGGCTCAGTCTCTGTGCTCCTACGAGGAAAGATTTGGCAAGATCCGCGAGTCCGACCATGAAGGTGAGTTGAATAAGTGAGTGCCTGGGCTTCCACAATGAATTCCGGTTTGGGCGGTCTCAGCTCAAGGGACGCGGTGTGGGCTGCTCTTGCAGGTCTCGACCATCTGCTCGAGGCTGCCTTGCGCATCGCTCCCGAGATTTACGGATGGGAGCCCGGCACCACCAGTTTTCGAGGACTCTACATCACTCCTCGAGATGCGGAGCGGATCGCGCGCCGCGAAGCCGGCGTATCTCCCTTCGGCGATGTCGGAGCTGAGCCTTTCTTTCAGGTGCACGACGTGCCTCCATTGGCTTCTCTCGCGGAACGCTATGGGCTCTCGTGGTTCGATTGCGCCGTCATCCTGATCGCGCTTGCACCGGAAGCGGATCTCCGCTACGAACGCCTGTACGCCTACCTCCAGGATGACGTCGCGCGTCGACGGCCCACCGTAGACCTGATCCTGAACCTGCTCTGCCCTTCCGCGCCTGAACGATTGGATTTTCGCGTACATTTCGCCCCGAACGCAGTTCTGCTTCGTCACAGGTTGATCCGCGTAACCTCTGATCCTAATTCGCAGGAAGCTGGCTTGCTCGCCAGCAGTGTCAAACTCGATGAGCAAATCACCCGAGAACTTCTGGACACGGCTTCGCTCGATTCTCGGCTCGGCGAAGTCTGCGCTCTTCGTACTCATGCGATCGAACTGGCAAGCCTGCCCGTGGAACCCGAGTTGATCGAGGGTCTGCGCCGCCTGGCCATGGATTCACGAACCGGCACACACCCTCTGCGAATATGTCTCAACGGTCCGGAATTGCCGCTGAGACTGCGTATCGCTGAAGCTATCGCGGGCGAACTGGGGCGGCCGCTGCTGACTTTCGACCTGCGCCAATCGGCGTCGCGCGGACTGGCCAACGCTCTGCAGGTGGCCGTACGGGAAGCGCGCTTCATCAACGCGGTATTTTTCGCCGAATGCGATGGAATCGAGGAACACACGGGCCGCGCTCTCGCCGATGAACTCTCTTCGGCATTCGCCGACGCCATTCTCGCCGCCTCTGCGCCCGCTCCGTTTCTCGAAGATGCGGCTGTGATCACGATCGAACTTTCGCGTCCCTCCTTCGCCGTTCGTCGCGAACAGTGGCGCCGAAGCCTCGCCGCCGAGCGTATCGACCTTGCGCACGAGGAAATCGACTCCCTGGCTTTACGCTTTCGCCTTCATGCCGATGAGATCATCAGTGCCGTGCTCTCCGGGCGCAGCCGGTCTCTCTGGCGCGGAAGCAAACGGCCGTCCCTCAGCGATTTCTCCCTTGCCGCGCGTGCCCTTTCCGGGCGCCACATCGGCAGCATGGCGCGGAAGATCGAACCCCGCGTCAGTTGGACGGACATCGTTCTTCCCACCGAGACTACTGCGCAGATGCGAGCAATATGCGCTCGAGTTGTGCATCAGCACCGCGTGCTCGAAGAATGGGGCTTCGATCGGAAGTTGTCGAATGGAAAGGGCGTGACGGCGCTCTTCGCGGGCCCTTCCGGAGTGGGAAAGACGATGGCCGCCGAGGTGATAGCCAGCGAATTGGATATCGACCTCTATAAAATTGACCTCTCCAGCGTCGTCAGCAAGTACATCGGCGAGACGGAAAAGAATCTCGACCGCATCTTCAACGCCGCTGAAAATGCCAACGCGATTCTGTTCTTCGATGAGGCTGACGCGTTATTTGGAAAGCGTTCCGAAGTAAAGGACTCGCACGATCGATACGCCAACATCGAGATCAGCTACCTGCTGCAAAAGATGGAAATGTACGACGGTGTGGCCATTCTGGCCACAAACCTGCGCCAAAACCTCGATGAGGCTTTCCTGCGCAGGTTGGCGTTCACGGTCCACTTCCCCTTCCCGTCTCTGGAGGATCGCAAACTCATCTGGCAGTCGGTCTGGCCCAGCGCTGTACCGCTCGATCCGGGTGCAGACTTCGAGTTCCTCGCTTCCTCGTTCAAACTGAGCGGCGGAAACATCAAGAACATTGCCCTTTCTGCCGCGTTTCTGGCCGTTGAAGAGAATCGGCCCGTATCGATGCATCACCTCCTGACCGCGCTCGATCGCGAGTACCAGAAGATGGGCAAGCCGCTGTCTCCGAACGCATTCGGGCCATACGCCACAGAGGCCGCATCATGAGGCGCCACGCAACCACGAATCGAGAGAGTTCTATGACACCTCCAGCAACGAAATCGCGCGAGATGTCAAAGGATTCATCGCACTTGCGCGGTTCACGCACGAACCTTGGAAACGCCGCTACGGCCGGCCTGCTTGGGCAAGGAAACAGCTCAAGAGAAATCCCGCCGTCGATTCGCGCGCGGATGGAACGCTCCTTCGGCGTAGATGCACGAGGGATTCGCATCGACGATTCCAGCGCTGCGCGCGAAGAGAGCGATTCGTTGAATGCCGAAGCGTTCGCGCAGCACGGGCAGATTCGTTGGAGTTCAAGCGCGCCGCCGCTGGATTCGCCTCAGGCTGAATCGCTGCTGGCTCACGAAATCGCGCACGTGATGCAGCAGCAGCACTCTGGCGCGGATGACGACCGCGTGAGTTCGCCGCAGGAAGTCGCCGAACGGTCCGCCGATGCTGCCGCAGGGCAGGCTTCTGCTGGAAACAACGCAGCCGGACAAACCGCCACTGCCTCAGGCGCAGCCCCCGCCGGCGTGGCGCGCCAGCCGAGGCCAGGAGCGGCGCCTGCGCCATCGGCATCGAACTCGACAGCCTCCGCGACACAAACAGTTGCCGCTTTTCTACAAAAGGTCGCGAGGACCGCGCCGCCGCAAAACATCAAAAAAGCCCGAGTCGTTCGAGACGCGCTGCGAAAGCTCGCGTGGTCGGCCGGATCCTCTGCTCGTCTTCTGGACGTGGATATGTTTGCACAGGCCGAGACCACGTCCAACGATCCGAACGTAATGGCCGAGCAATTCGTAGCCCGCGTGCCGCGCATCAACCCCGCGGCGCTCCGCGAGCTCGACAATCAACCATTCATCGATCAACAGAGCGGACTTGTCGGACGCATCTCGGATCTGCTGGATAAGTCCGCGCCCGGTGGCGGCGAAATCCCCTCATCCCCCGGACAAATGAGCACCGAAGACCAGGCCCATAACACCACGGACATCTTGGCAGCCATGCGGGGAACGAGGGCTCCCGGCGGCTTCGGTCCCATGAAAGGCGACATTCTGCAACTGGGGCGAATCGGACAGGGAGCGGGCGGCGTTTTCAAGCCGAAAGAAACGAAGCCCGCCGGTGTTCAGGCTGATGACTACCCAGCCGTCGAATCGGCAATAGCCAAAATGCCCAAGGACGCTTTGGTGCCCGCGGAAGTCAAGGGCAAAGGCAACACCGATGATTGGGCCGCGACCGCCGATTTCGCATTGGACCTGGCGCGGTCGATGGATTTTGCACAGAAGAGCAAACAATCCGAATGCATTGTGACTCTGGGCAGCAATTACGAGGGCATTAAGGATCGGGAAGCGCTGCGCATCGCAGTGGAGGCAATCATTCAACAGCTTCGTGACGCGTTACCGCACCATGCGACAGATGTGAAGTACGTCGTTGTTAAGACAGGCAAGACAACTCTCACACGAGGCATCGTGCAGGCGCCCTGAGCGTAAACCATGATCGACGTATTCGACAACCTGCTTCGGCACCTCTTTCTGACTCGGATCGACGAGGTGAAAGATGAAGCTCAGATTCGTTTTCAACCTCCGGACGACGATTGGCGTACGTATGTCAAAAACCTCACGGTGTTGGGGAAGCCCGTCAATTCGATCAATGTGTATCTTGCCGATATTCGCGAAAACCGCATTCTGCGCTCTACAGAGCGCGTACGTGACATTCAGAATTTCACTGTCACCGACCAGCCGCACCCACGGCGCATCGATCTGCACTATCTGATCACGGCGTGGAGCCCGGCGACACCGACAACAAGTATCGAGCCCACACTCGACGAGTTGTCACTGCTCTACAAGGTAATAGGCGCATTGATGAACTCTGAACCGCTGATCGCAACTGATATCTATGCGCCGAACCCCTTGCCCGTGGGATTCCCGCCAGTGATCGCCGACGTCGAGTTGCCCACGGTGATTCTGCCGGTTGACGGATTTCCCAAGATTGCCGAGTTCTGGGGTACGTTCGGAACGGTTCACCCATGGAAACCGATCGTCTACATCGTCGCGACTCTGCCGGTGGTGTTGAACAAGGAAATTTTGGGCCCGATGGTCACCACCCGAGTAACCGAGTACCGGCTGCAGAACAGTACCCTCCCGTCCGAAATGATCATCGAGATTGGGGGAAGCGTCGCCGCTGCCGGCGTTGCGGTTGCCGGTGCATGGGTACGAATCGAAGACCTCGCCGCCAGTCCTCTCAGGCTGGCAGTTACCGACGAAAACGGCCGCTTTCTGTTTGGCGGCCTGCAACCAGGCACATACGTATTGCGCGTGCGTGCCCAGGGATTCAGTGAAGTCACGCAAACGGTCGATGTGCCGTCTGCCAGCGGAAACTACGATGTCCAACTCCCATAGGAGGCGCGGTCCATGCCAATTCTGGACGTACCCGGTGTCTATATCGACGAAATCACCAGCCCTGGTGTCATCGCAGGGGTCGGGACTAGTACGGCGGCCTTTATTGGGCCAGCCCTGAACGGTCCCTTCAACACTCCAACGCGCATCAGCAGCTTCGACGATTTCCTGCGCACATTCGGCGAGCTTCAGCCGAATGGAACTTTCAATCCGTACATGGTCCCGCCGCGCACTACCCGGCCATTCTTCATGGGATTTGGTGTGCGCTCGTTCTACGACAACGGGGGCACCCAGGCCTACATCGTTCGCGTCGGAACCGGTACAGCGGGAGCCTGGGACATCAAGAATGGCAACTCTGAAGTTGCCTTTCGCATTGTGGCCAGCCAGGCCAACGCCGCTGCGAATGGCTTCACAATCTCTACAGCCCTGGCAAGCATCACTGGCGCCACGGGAGTGGCTCTGGCCAATCCATCTTCTGCAGTCGCTGGAATCGCGGGGCTGTCTATCACGGTATCTGCCGGCGACGGCGCGAAGTTCCGCGTCGGCGATGTTGTCACGAAGGAGACAAGTCCTGAGCCTTCGAGCGCAACCATCGAAAACATTACCGGCGATACGCTGCTGTTGAGCATCGCCATTGCGGGCCTTGCCGTTGCCGACACCCTGCGGATCGCAAGCATCCTGCCTTCGCAAACCAGGTTCCGCCTCGCCAAAACGACTGGAATCTTCGCCGGAACCATTGCCGATCTGAAGGGAATGGATAGTTCGAAGAACCCGATCTCCGAGCCTGTTTTGGTCCTTGGCGTCGACAACGCAGGATTCGTTCAACTAGCACCTGCGCCCGCGCGAACGAACACCGACAGCATGTCGACTGCCGCCGGATTCACCACGCCCATCCTCGTGTCGCGAGAATTCAAGCTGACGGTCAACGTTCCCGGCAAGGCCGCGCAGGTCTTCGACAACTTGTCGATCAGCCCACAGCACCCCAACTACGTACTCTCGATGGTCTCCTCGCCGGATTTCACGATTCAGGCCCCGGCCCTGCCTACAACCGCGCCGGTCCCGCAAAACCTCATTCCAGCGCTTTCCCCTGTTCCCCAAGCCGTCCCCGGTGCCGACGACAATCCCGCCGCCGTCGGCCTCGCCGAATATCAGGCTGCTCTGGACGAACTCAAGAACATCCAGGATGTGAACATCGTTGCAATTCCCGATGCCACCTCAAATGCCAGCGGCCAGGCTATCCAGATCGCGCTGGTGAACCACTGTCAAGCTACGGCGGATCGCTTTGCGGTTCTGGATTCTGTACTCGGTGCGCCGTTGAGCGGGACGGGCAGCGTCGATGTGCAGGTCGGCACGATTCCATCCACGGGCGGCTATGCGGCGCTCTACTATCCGTGGCTCCAGATCAAAGATCCGACCTCGAGCGGCGCAGCTTTAAGAACCACGTTGATCCCGCCATCCGGCGCGTTGGCTGGAGTCTACGCGCGCACCGACAACGACCGCGGCGTTCACAAAGCCCCAGCCAACACCGCTGTCATGGGCGTACTGGGGCTTGAGCGCGTGTTGAGCGATGCCCAGCAAGGACCGTTGAACCTGAAGGGGGTCGACATATTGCGTATTTTCCCAGGCACCTCCCAGGTCACGGTTTGGGGAGCACGCACGGTCGACATGGCAGAGAACGATTGGATGTACATCAACGTTCGCCGCCTCATGATCTACATCGAGCAGTCGATTGAAGAGGGGCTGCGCTGGGCGGTTTTCGAGCCAAATGGATTGCCGCTATGGCAGAAGGTCAAGCGTACCCTCAACGAGTTTCTAACGCGCGTGTGGCAAAGCGGAGCCCTGTTTGGCGCCACTGCCGACAAGGCCTTCTATGTCCGCGTCGACGAAGGCAACAACCCGCCCGCAACTCGCAATCTCGGGCAATTGCATATTGAAATCGGCGTAGCTCCTGTCCGCCCCGCGGAGTTCATCATCGTCACCATCGGCTTGTGGGATGGCGGCGCTTCCATAACAGAATCCTAGGAGAAAGGAGGAGGGAAACATGGCACAAACCGGACAACGTGTAGATCCGTACGGCAGTTATGACTTCCTGGTCGAGATAGACGGAATCACGCGCGCTTCTTTTCAGGAATGCAGCGGCCTCGACTCGGCGATCGACGTGGTGGAGTATCGCGAGGGAGCAGTCAACAACACCATGATGAAGCTGCCGGCCAAAGTGAAGTACTCCAACATCACGCTCAAATGGGGTAGCGCGGACGATCACGATCTCTACGACTGGCACCAGCAATGGGCAACTGGAGACCCCGCCGCTACCCGCCGTCACGGTTCAATCATTCTGATGGACCGCTCCGGTCAGGAAAAAATCCGTTGGAACTTCGTCAATGCCTGGCCAGCAAAATGGACCGGACCGTCATTTAATGCCAAAGGCAATGACGTCTCGATCGAAACGCTGGAACTGGCGCACGAAGGCCTCGAAAGGGCATAGGTTATGTTTCAGACCGAATACGAATTCAATTTGCCAATGGGCCTGCTCGACGCAGGCGGCACACTGCATCGCGACGGAGTGATGCGGCTGGCCACCGCGGCCGATGAGATCTTGCCTCTCAAAGATCCACGCGTGCAAGCCAATGAAGCCTACCTGGTTCTGATTCTGCTGTCGCGTGTGGTAACGCGGCTCGGCTCGCTATCGCAAGTTAATCCAAAGGTGATGGAAGGGTTGTATTCGGCAGATCTCTCTTACCTTCAGGAGTTCTACAACCGTATCAACCGAAACGGAAACGCGCGGTCAGACGCGATCTGTCCCAAATGCGCGCACGAATTCGAACTGGAGATGAGTGCCCCGGGGGGATCTTAGGCTACCCCCTTAACTCGCTATATGAGGAGGTAGCCTTTCTCGCCTACCACTTTCACTGGCCGCACGACGACGTGCTCAATCTCGAGCACGGCGAAAGGCGGCGATGGGTTGAGGAGATCTCTGCAATCAATGAACGCATCAATACAACGGATAACGATCGGTAGCACCGGACGCTGGCCCTCATGGGCGAAAGCACTCGCTGCTTCGCGCCCCAGCAGGCGCCCCGGCGTGATACGCCGACGCGGGCCTCTGGAAATGGCTCTCCGGCGCCGCACGCGCCTCGCCTCCTGGATCGCCCTGCGCAACATCCTGTCCGTCAACCTTGAAGAGAAGTTTCCCGTTTTCAACGCTGTTCGTCTCCGGCTTGCCCTCTATTGGTCTTCACCGCTTGCATCGATTCCCGGCAATGTGAGCGGGCGTTCGTTTGCACAGGACCGCTCTCCGATGCTGCTGGAACTTAAGACGACAACGGAAGTCAATCTCGCCGCCGATCAAACGCTCTACACAGAACAACGGAATTCCCGCTCGTTGCTGCGAGAACTCTCAGAGCGCACGCGGCGCATCGAAGAACGGGTTCGTGTGGAAAAGCGCCTCGTTATCCGGGAGCATGGTTCAACGAATATCTCCGCGGAAGCACAGGAACTCCGCAGGCGCATGGGGCCAGACTGGTGGAGGGCCGACGCAACGGCTCAACGGCAACGCGCAACGCCCGCTGCAGCCGTCAATGTAGACCAGATCGCTGAAACGGTTATGCGTCAAATCGATCATCGCGTAAGCGCATGGCGCGAACGCACGGGGAGGATCTGAGCGATGCCTCTCGCCAAAGCCAAAATTCTCGTTGAAGCCACGGGGAAACAGTTCGAGGTGATGTTCAACCCCGAGGAGTACACCATCAACAAGGACAACAATTTTGCGTCGCAAAATGTTCCCGGCCTCAGCGGGCCAATCCTGCAGTTCGTACACGGAAATATGCGAACGCTCGAAATGGAACTGTTCTTCGATACATATGAGGCGCACACCGATGTTCGGGATCAGATCGCAAATCTACTGGATCTTCTCAAGATCAACGGTGACCTTCACGCTCCGCCAATTATTCAGATCTCCTGGGCCTCGCTGCAATTTCGCTGCGTGCTGGCGCGCGCCAGCCAGAAATTCATTCTCTTTCTCCCGGATGGCCGTCCTGCCCGGGCGCGCATCAACTGCACCTTCAATGAATACATCGATCCCGAGCGCGAAGCGAAGGAAGTCAACCGTCAGACCTCGACCTACACCAAGGCCCACATCGTCATAGCCGGAGAAACGCTGAGCGGGATAGCCGCTTCCATCTATGGCGATCCTGCACAGTGGAGGCCGATTGCAATCGTCAATGAAGTTGACGATCCCCGCGATCTCATCGCCGGCCAGTCTTTGCAGATACCGCCGCTTCCCTTTATCGATCCGGAAACCGGGGAGGTGCTTGCGTAAATGGCTGCTTATCCGCAATACGTGCCGAATTACACCATCCAGATCAACGGCCAGAATCTGCCCGCTCAGGTCCGCACCGCGGTCACCAGCGTGCGCTACGAAGAAGGCCGCGACGTGGCAAGCCGCGTGGAGATGTCAGTCGCGAATCCCTATCTCAAGCTGCTTCAGAACCACATCCGCGGATTGGGATTTCAGCCGTTCCCCACTTCCATCACCCTCGGCCCCGTTGGAGCGCTGCAGGCAGCGCCGGCCGGTACCTTCGATATCGACAACAAGTTTCAGCTTTCAATCGGTTACGCGCCCAACCCCCTCGAGGACGTATTCCTAGGAGAAATCACCGGCGTGAATGTCACGTTTCCCAACGGCGGCATGCCCGGTATGACTGTAGTCGCGCACGATTATCTGAATCGCATGACGCGTGGCAAAGTCGCGCGCGGCTTTGGATTTCTACCCGATGCGATCATCGCTGCCATTCTTGGTGCGGAGAACCTGCTCATCCCGGCCATCGATCCCGCCATCATTGCCGGTTCCACGGCGATCGCGGCCGTCAACTATATCTTCGGCGGAACGGGACGGAAGCAGAGAGGCCAAAGCGATTTCGAACTGCTCAAGGAAGTGGCAACCACTTACGACGCCGACTTCTGGGTAGACGGCAACGTGCTCTACCTCTCCCGATTTCTCAAGGACTATACTCCCCGCCTCACCCTGGCCTGGGGCCAGAACATGTTGGACTTTTCCCCAAAGGTATCCACCATCGGACAGGTCGCTGCCGTGGCCATGCGATTTGTGCTGCGAGAAATCCCTCTCGATTTCCTGGTGGCAGTCGGCTACGACTTCGATCGCGAAAGCATCGTTATCTCGGTTGTGCCCGGCGCTGCGGCCGCCAGTATGCAATCGATGCTCGGCTCGGTTCTGGAGATCATCGATCAACCCATCGCCAGCCCGGCCGACATCACCAACAGCGCCCTCGTTGTTGCGCGCGAAATTCGTGAAAAGTTGAACAACCGGCTCACTGGAACCGGATCGTGCGTCGGTGACCCGCGAATCCGGGCAGGTGCCATGATCCGCATCGAGGGTGTCGGCCCCGATTTCAGCGGAGATTACCGCGTTTCCAGCGCCACGCACACCATCGATGGCAGCGGCTACAAAACAGTCTTTGAAGTTCGCAAGGAGCTCATCCCATGATCGAAAGCATCTTCGAAAAGATGGAGATCTCCATCGACGGCATTAAGAAGAAGTTCTACGGCGTATGCACCGGACGTGTCATCAACATCCTCGATCCCCTTATGCTCGGACGAGTTCAGGTGCAACTCCAGTTTATCGACAGCGTGGATATGAGCCCCTGGGCGCGCGTCGCTTCGCCAATGGCCGGCCCCCTGCACGGCTACTACATGATTCCCAATCCTGGCGACGAGGTACTGGTTGCATTCGAGCAGGGCGATACGAACGCACCTTACGTTCTCGGCAGTCTGTGGAGTGTCATGAGCCCTCCGCCATTGCCCTCGCCGGTTCCTCAAATCCGCGTGATCAAAACCCAGGCACAAAACCAGATCATGATCACCGAAGTTCCGCCCAGCATCATGATTCAGGTGGAATCGACAGGCCAAACCATCCTGATTTCGCCCGCGGGCATTCAACTTCTTTCCGGAACAAGCTTCATCAATCTCGGTCCTCCCACCGGCCCTCCCGCAGTTCAGATCGTGGCGGGAGAAGACGTCGTTAACATGACGCCCGACGGCATCTCCATCGCATCCAGCGGGAACGTGAGCGTCACCGCCGCCGGCGTGCTGAATCTCGTCGGTTCCACCATCAACATTCTTGGCGGAATGGTCAACATCAACTAAAAGGATGCTCTCCATGCCCTTTGCCGCTCGCATCTTTGACCCCATCGGACATCCGGGCGTGATCGTCGGCCCTGGTACCCCCAACGTGCTGATCAACGGGCTTCCTGCCGCATGTGTTGGCGATCAGGTGGCCTGCGCAATGCCGCCACCAGCGGGCCCGCATCCACCCAATCCCATTGCGAAGGGCAGCGCAACCGTGATGATCGGCAAACGTCCTGCGGCGCGTGTCGGCGACCTGAGCGGCTGCGGCGCACCCATCATGATGGGCGCACTCAACGTAAACATCGGAGGCTGAGCCCATGCCCGCAAGCATCGATGCCAAGCTGTCGTTCCTGGGTTCCGGGCTGGCCTTTCCACCCGCCGCAGACTCGCGTGGCTCCATGGCCATGGTGTCGTACGACGAAGACATTCGCCAGTCGATTCGGATCATTCTCGCGACCAACCCCGGAGAACGAGTCATGCGACCCGACTTCGGCGCGGGCCTCCGCGACTTCGTCTTCGAGCCCGCGGATTTGTCCACCTGTAACCGTCTTCAGACTCGTGTGCGCGAAGCCCTCATCGACTACGAGCCGCGAATCAACGTGCAAAGCGTCACTGTGCCGCCGCCCGCGCAGCCTGCCGTCAATGTTCTGTACATCAGCATCACTTACGTGATTCGCTCCACAAACAGCGTTGCCAATCTTGTCTATCCCTTCTATCTCGAAGAGGGCCAGCCCACGTGAAGCTCAATACCACGCCAACACTCGACTCTCGCAGCGCCTCCGATGTGATGGACGAGCTGCTGGCCTTGCAACCGGCCTGGACGCCTGAACTCGCGCCGGCCAAGGGTGAACCGGCCTACGCGTTGTATCAGATCTTCTCGCGTTATCTGCAGTCCTCTATCGGCCGTCTCAACCAGGCGCCTGACAAGAATCTGCTCGCCTTTCTCGACACCTTTGGAGTGGAGCAGATTCCGCCCCAACCGTCGCGAGCCCCGGTGGTTTTTATGCCTGTGCCGAATAGCGCCGACGCTGTGATCCCGGCGCGCACACGGCTTTCAGCAAAATTGACCACGCAGACCACGCCCCTCATCTTCGAAACCGAGCGGGATGGCGCGATGGCCGCCGCCAGGCTGACCGACGTCGTCACAGTATGGCCTGCGCAGGATAGCTACGCAGTCCATTCCGGCGATGTCGCAGGCAAGCGCGCGTTCCAACTTTTCAATCCGCGCAGCCCTGTGCCGCACGAATTCTATCTGGCACACGATACGGTTTTGTCATTCTCAGGATCTTCGCGCATTGACATTGAATTTCAATTGTCTCCCGAAGCAAATGTTCCGATCCTCGCGAAGTGGGATTTCTGGGACGGTCAAACCTGGCGTCCTTTCACCGACATCAATCCCCTCGATCCCACCTCTGGGAGTGACGGCACGCTTGGCTTCACACGGAGCGGAATCATTTCTCTGCGCGCCGGATGCGGCCAGTCGCAGCCCACCACAATCCTCGGAATGAAGGCGCACTGGATTCGTGCTCGCCTCGTCGCGCCTCTCGCTCCGTCCGCGGGTCGGGTGCTCGCCATGGTCGATCGAGTCCGCTTGCGGTCTGTGATCGCGGTCGCGGACGTCGCCGCTTTCCCTCCGGATGCGGCGTTCGCAGACGCCACCAAGCTCGACACCAGTAAGGTCTTTTACCCATTTGATCAGCAGCCGCACACCGGTTCCGCATTTTATTTCAGCGCCGCAGCCGCATTCGGTAAGCCGGGAGCCGTGGTCACAATCTCGGCCACCAAGGTAAGCACCGCAATCGAAAACAATCCTTCACCGGGCAGCAACCTTATCGAGCCCACGCTCGTGCTCGAGTACTGGAACGGTTCAGCGTGGAAGGATACAGGTCTCGACAGCCCCACCCTCTACCACTTGTTCTATTTCGGATGGTCATTTCAGTTCACAGTTCCATCCGACATCGCCACCACTACCGTGAATAACCAGCTTGCGTGGTGGATGCGCCTTCGCATCCAGTTCAATAATTTTGCGCGATGGCAGGCAATCACTTTCAACGGCAATACGTTGAACGTCTTCACAGTCGTACCTCCCGCGCTGGAGAAAATGTTCATCACGTATTCTTACCAATCGCCCTGGATCTTTCCGCAACAATGCGTCACCTATAGCGATTTTCAGTGGGCTGTGCATAGTCGTGACGTCCGATGGCCGGGAAGCCCGTTTGCCGCATTCAATCCTGTTTCCGACGCGACACCTTCACTCTATTTCGGCTTCGATCGGCCGCTTCCTAATGATTCTGTCAGCCTCTATCTCGACATCGAAGAGCAGCCATCGGAAGGTCCGCCCCTGGTTTGGGAAGCCTGGACGGGCGAAGGCTGGAACGAGATTGGCGTCACCGACGAAACAGGCAAACTCAGCCGGCCCGGCATGATCTCGTTTGTCCCGCCCCTGACGTCTCCGCGTCCTTCGGCGAATATCACTGCCGCGGCAGGCCCGGTGGTAACTACAGGAAACCCCCTCGATGCGGCCCTCTTCAAGTCAGGAGACAGCGTGATCGTTGCACAGTCGCCAAACACAGAGTTGCGTCTGGTGGCCAATATTTTCGGAGCCGCCATTACCCTGAACGCACCTCTCGAAAAAACCTACACCGGTGGTTCCATCTCCATTTCTGCACTGCCGCGTTTCGGCCAGTCGCGCGATTGGGTTCGCGCGCGCCTAAAGGAAGACGGAAGCCCTGCTCAACCCACCATTGATGGCATCTACCTCAATGCTCTTTGGGCCCGTCAGGTCGAGACTGTTACACAGGAAATTCTCGGCGGCGGACTCGGCATTCCGAACCAGTCTTTCTTTCTCAATAAATCGCCCCTGCTTCCAGGCGAGCAAATCGAGTTGCGCGAGTTGGACGGACTTCGCGCCAATGTGGAGTACCCCATCCTCCTCGACGAACTAACCGCCATTGGCTACACGTCTGCGGATATCGACCTGACATCGGATCCCCGTACCAATCAGATCACCGAGGTCTGGATTGTATGGCAGGAGCGACCCCACTTCTACTTCTCTGGCCCCGACGATCGGCATTACGTCGTGGAGCGCACCAGCGCCAGAATCATTTTCGGTGACGGCGTTCATGGCAAACTTCCGCCCGTCGGCCCAGGGAACATTCGTGCTCGCATATACCAGGCGGGAGGCGGACAGGTAGGCAACGTCCAGGCCGGCGCCATTAGCCAGATCATGAGCGGAGTGCTGGCCTCCAGCGTTTCGAACCCGCGCGCTGCCGAAGGCGGAGCCGACGGCGAAACAACCACCGCACTCCTCTCCCGCGGACCAAATGTATTTCGCCACATGGAACGTAGCATGTCCGCATCGGATTATGAAGCGCTCGCCCGTGAGGCATCCCCCGCAATAGCCGCTGTGCGCGTCCTGCCGGCTACGGCGTCCAACGGGCGCCCGGCAGCAGGATCGATTACTGTAGTCATCGTTCCGCAGAGTCAGGATGCGCAACCGCAACCATCCTACGGTTTGCGACAGGAGGTTCACGACTTTCTCGCCCTGCGCGCACCAGCCACCGTCGACCCTTTGAACATTACCGTCAAAGGGCCCTCGTACCTCCCGGTCGGAATCGCAGGCACCCTCGTTCCAAAAGATTCAAGCCAGGCCGGATCCATCGCCCAGGCGGGGAATGCAGCGATGGCAGCATTTCTCCATCCGCTAACCGGAGGACCTGATGGCGATGGCTGGGCCTTCGGACGCGGCGTCTTCATCTCCGATGTGGCCGCGGTTCTTGAGGCCATTCCCGGCGTCGACCATGCAGAGTTTCTTGAACTCCGTCTCAATGACACTCCCGTCGGTGACTCCGTCTCCGTACCTACAGACCGGATCGTTGTCGCGGGGCCCATTCGTATCGAGGTGCGAGGCGCGTAATGCCCATCCCATTACCCAATCTCGACGACCGGCGCTGGAGCGACCTTTTTGAAGATGGCCGTGCGAGCATCACCCGTTACGCGCCCCAGTGGACCGATCACAATCTTCACGATCCGGGCATCACGATCATCGATCTCTACGCATGGCTTACGGAGATGACCAACTACCGCTTGAATCGCGTTCCCACGCGACACAAGCGGAAGTTTCTCGAGCTTCTGGGCTTCGATTTGCAGCCTCCAGCGCCCGCACAAACCATGCTCAGCTTCGCGCCGGCGCCGGCCACCGCTCCCTTCGTTCTCCCCGCGGGTGCTGAATTCGAAGGCACAGATCCCGATCAGAATCGGATCTCCTTCCGGATTCTCCGCGACACAAACGTTCAGCCCGCGAACCTTCAATCTGTGCAGGTCCAGGATTCAAGCGGCACTCTTGTCGATCGCACCCACGACTTCACAGACGGATTCCCGGTCGAACCATTTGGTTCGCAACCTGCTCCCGGCTGCGCTTTGTACCTCGGCTTCGATGCCCTCGAAGTCGGCGGAGTTCTTGCAATCGGCCTGCGCTTCGCCGGTCCCGGCAATGATTCTTCCGAGCGAGGACGCATTATCACGGAGGCAGCGGAGCAGGCCGAGGCCTGCACGCCAATCCATACCCGGCTGCAATGTCAAACGCCATCCGCGCCACCCGAACCGACGCTGCCACCACACCACTCCGTCAGCGTTGTCTGGGAGGCCATGACCCCGAGCAGCTGGGTCGAGGTTCCTGCCACTGACAACACTCGTTCTCTCACGCTGGACGGCATCGTGGAGGTTTCGCTGCCGGGAAGCCTTTCACTTTCCGTTCAGGGTACAGACACTACCGCATTCTTTTATCTGCGCTGCAGGATTACGGCAGGCGCATACGATGCCGTCCCTCTGTTGCTCGACATTGCTGCGAACACAGCACCTGCGGAACAGTCCATTCCAGTCACGGAGGCATTCGCCATTAAGGCCGGCATCGCGGTCGTGGGCCCCGCTCCCTCACCAGGAGACCTGGTGCAGCTCATGTTCACTTCCGACGCTTCCGGCGTGATTCAAACGCTCACATTCGGATCCGGCTCTGGACCTCAAACGCGTGTCCTCGCCTACACCGCGCCCACCGCCACAAATCCAGGATCCCTGACGATCGATCTCGAACTAACGGACATCGGCAACGGATTGCCCGGGCAGCAAATCAGATTGCGGCAGCCGCAGATCGAGTTGGCGAGTCTCAGCCTGTTCACGCTGATCGGTACAGCCTGGCAGCAGTGGTCGCCGCGCGACGACTTTGATTCGTCCGCCCGCACCGACTACCACTTCGTCTGCGCCCCGGACACCGGAATCGTTCAATTCGGTTCAGGCGAACGCGGTCAGACTCCCCCTGCCGATTGCATGATTCTGGTGCGCTATCGCACAACTTTTGCTGCCATCGGAAACATCGCGCCAGGCACCGTGAACCACGACCGTTCCTCTCCATTCAACGATGTGTACTTGAAGTCGCTGCCGGCCGCCACGCGCGACCAGTTGAAGACAATTACAACCAACCGTGCAGCCGCGTCCGGCGGATCAGAGCTGGAAACACTCGATGACGCCCTGGGCCGTGCCGTCGAGGTCTTGCACGCGCACGAACGGCTGCTTGATCTTGCCACAGCCTCCCGCACCGTCGATCTTGACCAGATCGATGGCACAGTCGTGCGCAGTCTCGTGTCGCCCTGGCGCGGCGTAAACCTGCTCGACCTCGAACGACTGGCGCTCTCCGTGCCAGGAACACGTGTCGCCCGCGCGCATGGTTGGGCTTCGCTCGACGCGAACTTCGCGTGCCTCACGGCGCCAGGCGTGGTCACTCTCGTCATTGCCCCCTATTTCCCGGTCGCGGAGCCCGTCCCATCAGAGGGCCTGCTCGATTGCGTTTGGCGTTATCTTGACCGCCGCCGTCCGGTAGCTACCACTCTGCACATTACCGGGCCGGCGTACACCGAAATCACCGTGACTGCGACAGTCGCCATTCGTACTGGCGCTGGCGGGGCCAACGTACAAGCCCGAATCCTGTCCGCTCTCCAGAATTTTCTAGACCCGCTGACAGGCGGCCCAGATTCGTTGGGCTGGCCCTTCGGACGCAGTGTCTATCGCTCGGAAATCCTTCGCCTCATTCAGGACGTCCCTGGCGTCGACCACGTGGATACGCTTTCCATGCAGTCCGACGCCGGCGCTTCCCAGTGCGGTGACATCCCACTCTGCCCAACGGCGCTTACGCGGTCCGGGCCACACAGCATCGAGGTGATATGAATCCCAGGCCTCCAGCTGAACTCCAGATTCCCTTCGATCGCGTGACCTATCGCGAAGGCCAACTCTTGGCTTCACGCGATCTGCATGACGACTTCGACACCGCCCAGCGCCTCCGCAGAATGCACACCCTGTACCTCCATAACACGTGGGGCATTGCGCTGGGTTTCTCTGTCTACGGACAAATCTCCGACGAATCGATTCATGTCGGCCCGGGATATGCTATCGATTCCTCTGCTCGAGAACTTCTCCTCTCGGAGGATCTGTTATTGCCCGTTCCGTTGACTCCGGCAGCTACCGATCTTCTGCTCGTCATCGGCTACATGCCCGACAGTGAATTTACAGATCTGCCCGAAATCGGCATCCTCTGCGCCGGAACACTCCTCGATCCTCGCGAAGAGCGTCCCGCCTTCGCCTGGAGAACGCCAGAAACCTTGAATCTCGGCGTCGATGTTCCTGTTGCTCACCTGCATGTAGAAAAAGGCGTGCTCACTCAAGTGCCCGATCTAAGTGTCCGCCGATATGCGCGCCGTCAGGTCCGCCCGCATATTGCAACCGGAGTATCTTTCGCCATTGGGCGGCAAATCGCTGACGGGCTCACGGTCAACACCAGCGATGCAGGCTTCGCCGGAAATCCGGAGTATTTCGCGCGCCTCGATTTCGTTGGCAACGCCGCACTGGACGCGCTCGCACAGTTTGGCGCCAACTCCGCTTACATCGAGTCGTCGGATTCCAAGCAGTTCGTGTACGCAGCTCCGGAGCTGATCAAATTCCTTCCGGGTGGACTGGCTCTTCCTTTCGCGGTTACCTGGGTTGGCGTTGAACCCGTCACAGGCTGTGAACCCGTTTCCAATCCCTTTCGATACTTCACGCTCGCTGGTCTCAATCTCTCAGCTGTCAAACAATTCCAACTCAAGGGGGCCACAGCATGAGCGCCGCCACCATTCCCAATCTCAAGCGCATTGAGTTCGTCCCCGGGCAAAGACTCACTGCTCAGGACCTCACCGACGTTCAGGATTCGAATCGCCAACTCCGCTGGCTGCATAATCGCTGTCTCCATGGTTGGGGAATTGGAATCGGCTACGGCGTCACCGGCGAAGTTGGTGATACCTCTGTCACGATCGCTCCCGGATATGCCATCGATTGTCTCGGTCGCGAGCTGATCCTCACCACAGCGGTAACCATGCCGGTGCCGGCCGTTGCCGGCGTAAGCAGCGGCTCGGGCGCAACCGCTCCCGCCACATTCTTCCTCACCATCTCCTATCTGGATGACACATTCCAGGCTACCGAAGAATCCCGCCCCGGAGTCTGCCTGCCTGCGGGAACAGTGCGGCTCACAGAAGGTCCCCTTCTTCAATGGCAACAGTTGAAAGATATTCAGGATGGATTGAATGTCATCCTCGCCGAAGCCACCGTTCTCAACTGCCAGCTCAATGCCCCACTCGGGCTCGATGTACGGCGAAATGCGCTTCCATCGAATCAGCCATACATCAACGCGGGACAGGTACCTCCCGCTGCGATCTCATGGACACCGGTCGCAGGCGGCATCTCCACCTTCGTGGATACATCGGCCGCTAAGTTCGCCGCGACCCCCGCATACTTCGCACATGCCATGGGGTCGCGGCAGATAGCCGTAGCCCCGGCTCTGACGTACTCGCTCGTTACTGTCCCGGTGATCGAGAGTGCGTTGCCAAACGGTTTCGTCCTGCAGATTGTCTTGCTCATGTTCAACAGTCTCAATCAAGTGGTTGCCGTGGACGATAAAGATATCCCCGGCCTGATCCCCTTGCTCAACTGGACCATCGTTTGGATGGGAATTGAAGGATGAATCGCCATGCCTGGTGAGAGCGGCTACTTTTACCTCAATTCGGGAGACGCCTGGCCATCCGTCAGCTTCGGTCCAACCGTAGCTCGGAGCGGAGGACTGATCGGGCTCAAGAACAGCGGCGCCGCGTTTGAAGTGTCAGGTTCATTCCTTGCCGGACCTTTTCAGGTGTCGGATCGCCCCACCTCGTGGTTTCGTCTCAAGGCCACCATGAGCGCCGATACGTCACTCGTGAACTCGCACGTGCAGTTCTACACCTTCGCCGCCGCCTCTGGTCCGGCGCCGTGGAATCCTCTCTCGGTGACACCCTTCTCCGATCCAGCCTGGAAAGCGGCGCCGCGGGACGCGCTCGATTTTGCCATCACCAATGTGCCCAATATGCTGCTCTACGTCGGCGGATTCTTGCGCGGCAATGGAGCCGAAACGCCCTTACTCGATCAGCTTCGCGTCGACTACGGCGCCGATACCTACGCAAAGTTTCTTCCGCCGGTTTATCGCCAGCAGTCCACCGCGGCGGATTTTCTCAACCGCTTTCTGGGAATGGATCAATCCGTCCTCAGCGAAATCGAAAACAAAATCGAGGACCTGCCTCTGCTGTTTGACCCCAAGGCGGCTCCCGCCGGAGAACCGCCCTCATGGTTAGGCTGGCTTTCGGGATGGCTCACCTTCATTCTCGATGAACATTGGGCCGATGCTGAAGCACGCGCCAATCTCGCCGGCGCATTCAGCCTCTACCAGAAGCGCGGCACCATCGAAGGCCTGCGTGCATACCTGAAAATGTATGCCGGGGTAAACGCCCTCATCGAAGAACCCGCGCGCAGTGTGTCCCTATGGGCCCTCGGCGACTCCAATCCACTCGGCTTCACCACTATGCTCGCGCCAGGCCCGTTGCAGGGGGCCGTCCTCAACACGACCGCGACTGTCGATCAGTCCCACATTACAGCAGGAGAGCCCTTCGGTGCCGAGTTGTACGAAGACGTTGCGCACCGCTTCTGCGTCAGCATTTATTGCGCCGAGTTGACTTCCTCTGACGCGCTCGCCAGAGTGCGTCAGGTACTCGATCGGGAGAAGCCCGCGCACACCACCTACGACCTCTGTCTCATAGAACCAGCCATGCGAGTCGGTGCCCAGGCGCGCGTGGGAATCGACGCGATTGTCGGGCAGGCAGGAACGCCACACGCCGCACTCGGGCTGCCGCTGGGATCGGCCGTCCTGGCTCCCGGAGCGGACCCTTGTTCTCTGAAATGACCACCGAGATTCGAAAGGAATAACCAATCATGGCGACCGCAACGACGAATGACTGCACACAGCTGGACAGTACCCTCCTGGAGCGCGTCAACTACTTTCCCCGTCAGCTCCTCACCGCCGACGATATGACTGCTGATCAGCAGTACTTCATCAATAAGTTGCGCCGTCACAATCGCTACTTGCATGGATGGGGCGTCGTCTGCGGCCTTGCCGTGACGGTCTCGCCCACAACTGCAAGCCCATGGCAGATTGTCATCTCACCCGGATACGCTCTCGGTCCCTACGGCGATGAAATCTATGTACCCGATCCCTTCAACCTTGATCTTGCCCAGTGCGGTCCCGGCGCTGCTACGGACCCGTGCGCTCCAGGCAGCCTGATGCTTACCGGCATCGCGAAAACAGGCTCAACCATCTACATCGCTATTCGCTATGAGGAGTGCCTCTCGCGTCCCGTGCGGGTTTTGGCGGGTGGATGCGGCTGCAACGATTCATCGTGCGAGCCTTCGCGCATCAGCGACAGCTACGAGATCTCCTGCCTCGCTGATTTGCCTCCCTCTTCCCAGCAGAATCCCGGACCCGCAATGTGCGATATTCTCTCCGGACGAGTTCTCGCCCAGTGTCCGCCGTGTCCCTCCGATCCCTGGGTGGTCCTTGCGCAGGTACAGTTGCCCGGCACTGCGGGCGCTGCCCTGGCGCAAGGCAATATCGACAACATCACGGTGCGTCGCATGCTCTTCAGCACTGCCACGATTCAACAGCAGGTACAGCTCTGCTGCTGCGCAGGAAATGACCTTGCGCCCGTGCGCGTCTCCAGCATCAATCCCGCCGATGGCACGGTCTTCACCAACGGTTCGCAAGTGCCCGGTGCCATCTTGATCACCTTCAACAAACATCTTGTTCCCGCAACTGCGAACACCAACACCATCCTGGTATTGCTAACGCAACCTGGCGTTCCCTCCAAAGCAGTCCAGGGCATGGTCACATACGACGACGGCACGCAAAGCGCAACCTTCGCCCCTGCGCAGCCTTTCACGATCCCGGGAACTTACCAGGTGACCGTGGTCGGCAGCGGCCCGAGTTTCATCACCGATTCTGACAACCTCGCCCTCGACGGCAATGCGGATGGCACCGCCGGCGGAAATTTTCTTAGCCAGTTCACGGTGCAGGGTATTCCCACCACTCCAACTCCCACGCCTACTCCAACCCAAACTCCGACTCCGACCGTAACCCCCACTCCGTCGCCCGATCCCATCAAGGTGGTCCTCAGGCCCAGCGGAGCGCCGGTAATACAACGAGGCACAAAGGCCGGAGCAACCGGAGAGCTGGCCCTCATCATCAATGGCGGCGCTGCCGGCCAAAAGGTAGTTGCCGACATCACAGTCATTCTCAGTGCCAACATCGGCTTCACATCCGCAGCAGATACCGCCGTGTTGGCGAGCCCACAGGGCAACGTCAACGCCACAAAATCGGGAAACTCCTATACGTTCACAGGAGTCGTCATCGTCCTGCCAGGATCGACGGGATCCTTCACCATCAAGATCGGGAAGATGAAGATCAACGCTACTTCAGCTGCTGGCGCAGGTGCGATTCCAGTAATGGCGAACGTTTCGATCGCCACCACTCCCGGGGATCCCTTGCTCACTCCAAACCCTGCGGCGGTCCAGGTCGCAACCATCGCTCAGGGATAAGTCAATGGTGAACGGAGGAGCCCTCGATTATGAGCAGTTCTGAAAATTGTCCTTCGCCACCCGTCGGTCACCAGACGAGGCCAAATTGGCAGGCCGGCAGTCGTCTGACTGCCGAGGCCTGCATACTTGAACAAAACTACAGGATCCAGAGACTCCGTCGCCACAATCGCGACCTCCACGGCTGGGGCGTCCTCTGCGGACTGTGGGTCGTTCCCGCAGCCGATGGCTCCAATCCCTGGGAAATACAGATTTGTCCGGGATACGCCATCGGACCGTACGGTGATGAGATCGAGGTCATCCAAGCCGCCCGCATCAACGTCGAAGACTATTTGTGGTTCCGGCCGCAAATATTCGCAACAATTGCCGTCGTTCCGACTTCGGCGTATGTAGCTATCCGATATCAGAGCTGGACAGACGATCTCACGCTGGTTCCGAATGCTCCTTGTACCTGCGGAAATCCAGGCTACGTTGATGCCCGGATCGCAGATGGATTTCAAGCCGGCATCGTTTGGACTCCAGCGACAGATTTCAGCCGCCCAAAAACTCTGGAGAGCCTGTGTGAGCCCGGCAGCATGCCCTGCCCTCCGTGCCCTCCATCGCCTTGGGTCGTGCTTGCGTCAATCATTCTCCCCCCGCGCGGCGCGCCCATTACCGCGGCCATGATCGACAACAGCTTTCGCAATAACTTGTAAGGGAATGGTAGAGCCATGGACAAACCTTTCGGCAGTAATCAGGACGCTCCCACGGCGCTTGCTGCACCAGAACGCAATCAGTACTTCTACGGAAAACTGCTCGACGCCCCGCATCTGCAACTGGAGCAGGAATATTTCAACAGCAAACGGTGGCTGCTGAATCTCCTGATCTCCGGCAAAGGTGTTGTTGCCGGACTTGCCGTGGTGCCGACCGCCGATAAAAGCCAGGTGCTGATTCAACCAGGCGTTGCTCTCGATGGCTGGGGCCACGAGATTCTCGTACCTGCCCTGAGCGCACCGATCTCTCCCTGGGCACTCACTGACGATGCGGGAAATCCGGCAGGAACACTGGCCGGCGCCGCGACCGTTACCATTTCCATTTGTTATCGTGAATGCGGCATCGATCCCGTGCCCGTTATGGTGGCGAGTTGCAAGCCCGATGCGGATTGCGCCCCCGGCTCAACACGGGAACAATTCGCCATAATTGTCAAGTCCGGAACAGTGCTGCCCGATCCGGTCGTCTGCAATTTTCCCGGCGTCTTCACGCCGCCCTTTCCGGATCTCCACGCTGCTCTGGCCAATCGCGTCAGTCAGCCTTATGCCGATCCAGCAGGTTCCGGCTGCATCGTCCTGGCGCAAATCAACCTCCCGGCAAGCGGGCCCATCACTCCCGCAATGATCGACAACACCGTCCGGCCCGTCATAGTAAGCAACAGCCTCCTGCTCGAATTGCTCTTCTGCCTCGCGCAACAACTTTCGTCAACACCAACACCCACGCCAACTCCGACACCGACGCCGACGCCGACGCCGACTCCTACGCCAACTCCGACACCGACGCCAACATCAACTCCCACACCAACTCCGACTCCGACTCCCACACCCACGCCAACTCCGACACCGACGCCAACATCAACTCCCACACCAACTCCGACTCCAACTCCAACACCGACGCCATCCCCAACACCAACTCCAACCCCTACGCCAACCAATGCCTGAGCCAGATCATGCCAACTTCCATCATCATCACAGCGCGAGATGAAGATCCCGGAATGTTGAAGGTAACCCTCGAAGGCTTACGAGCCACGGCGCGAAGTCTTCCCATCGAGGTCATTGTTGTAGACGATGGCAGCACCTCGCCCATCGAATCGCGCGCAATCGGCGATGCTCGATTGCTCCGCCATCCGGCGCCGAGAGGTGTCTGCGAATCGCGCAGGACTGGAGCGCAACTCGCGGCAGGAGATATCTTGGTTTGGCTCGATGCCCACATGTCATTCGGAAAAAACTGGCTCGCACAACTCCTCGTGCAGGCACACACCAACAGGCTCGTGTGTTCTCCATTCTGGTCCTACGATCTCAAGGATTGCTTGTGCTGGGGAGCCGACTTCACCTGGAATGCAGAACGCAATCTCGCTTCGGGAAAATCTCCGGGCTTCGGAGTGCATCATCGCGTGGAACCTCCGCAAGCAGCCGCGGTAGAGGTTCCCATGGTGATCGGTGCATGTTACGCAATGCACCGGGAGGCCTACTCGAAATTGGGCGGTTTCTGTCCTCACTTCAAAGTATGGGGAATAGACGAGCAGGACATGTCCGCTCGAGCTTGGATGGCAAGGTTAAGCGTTGTCTGCGCCACTCATGTGCAGGTTGGCCACTTCTCGCGAAAAGCCTTCCCTTATCCGGTGAATTTCGAGCACCTGGAATTTAATCAACTTGTCATGATTCGTAGTCTGTTCGACAGTCATACGGCGAAACAACTTGAAGCTCCATTCCAGCCGATGCTTCCCGTGGTCGAAAATTGGTTGGCAGACCTCGACCTGATCCCCTGGCGCAAGTCCGTGCAGCGCCGGCGAAAGATCTCCGATCGAGAATTCTTCGCCCGCTTTGTGCCTCCACTCGAAAAAGCTGCACCCATCAAATCGCGCGCCGGAAGAGGCCAATCTGCATGAGACTCACAGCATCACGGCGGTCCACGCTGCGATCCGGCTCTGCTCCCGTGAAAACGTACATCCTTCCAGTGTGCTGCCCCTTCACGCGTATCGCCGCCACGCCCGTGTAGTGCAGTTTCACTGTCGCACCCGAAGCCACGTCCGGCGGGGCCAGGCTTTGGGGCTGCACTCGCTTAACCTGCGCGGCCGGAACCGCCGTCGCCACTGTGGTCGCTGCCGCCGCTGACTGTCTGTTCTGTCCGCAACAAGACATCTTCTGCTCCTCCATCCTCTGGAAGCCGTTCTACGAACACCGGTTCATGTCGCACCCGATCCAGCAGACAAGCCCCACCCGAAAGCCCCAGCCACAGCAAGAGCCCCTCTTTTACGCTGGTCGCAATCGCAACAGCAACCGCCACGGCAACCCACAGGCTCAAACAATAGAAGCAATCCATGAGCTTCCCGAGGACACCGGATCCCGCTATCTTCCGCAGACTCGCAATTACATCCCACGGCCCATCTTCATATGCAATGAGATGCGCAACTCGCCATGTGGCAAGCGTGCCAAGAACAAACGCCAACCATTCGTTCATGGAAACTCAGTACGTAAGAACTGGTGATTGATTGTCGAAGGAGCTCTCTCACAGCATATGTGAATGGCCCAATAGTTAGTTTCAGGAGAAATGCTCAGAATCAGGCTAAACACATCCTTGGCTCCCTAGGCGACAGGAGTGATTCTATCCCAATTCCAAGCCCATCGATTCAGATTCCTGAACAGCCGAATCGAGTCCTCTGGCACCGAAGGAGTTCGGGCAAACAATGAAGCCCGTTCGATTCGCCCGACGCAGGATCGGCAACTGCTGGGTTTCGTCGGCCCAAATGGGCGAAGGCGCTTGCCTCGGCGGACCAAACGCTACTGATATCGTTGTTGGACCCTGGACTCTGTCGAGTCTGCGGCCGGGCTGCTCGCGCGGCACAGGAATTGTTCAAAGGCCTCGCGGTCAAACCTTCGATTCTCCAAAACTTCGCCGTTGTTCAGGTCTACGAACCCTGATTCGACAAACGCGCACCCCACACCGTCAACACCCCAGCGAATGACCTCGGATTCCACTCGGTGGATTTCTTCAGACCACGCGTCTCCGCTCCGCTGCAAGGTCATCACAATCCGCGTTCCCGGCAGCCAACGCTCCTCAGTGAGCAAAAACAATCCGCTTTGGCTCACGTTGCCAATCTGGTATGCCTGCGGCCTTCCTCCCGTCCAGTAATAGGCAACGAGCTCCGGTACAAGGCTTCGCTCGCCACGACGGCGATCGCTTGGAGTGGGCGGAGGAAACAGCCAGCGCAGAACCCGGAGCGTTAACGAAGGCTTTTCCGTCCAGCATATTGACCTGCTTCCTCATTCGCGACTTGCTGTTCAGTGGTGCCTTTCTGCGCCTGCGATGCGAGAAAACGGTTCCTCCGTGAACATCGAAGCGAACCGTCTTCATCGGCTGTCAACGACATGTCGTCGAATCCAGCGAGAGCATTGCTGTCGCTGCAAATCCGAAGTTGATCACCTTTTTTAATTTGAGACGAAGTGAGGGAGTGTGCGGGAAGAATCAACGCGCTGGCCGCTTCGGAGCCAATCGGAGCAAACTCTGCTTCAGCAAAATTCTCGATGCAGTCCAGAACTTTGCAGTTCTCGTCGAGATAAATGACGTCAAATCGCGTAAGACGCGGACCGCGGGGGATTCCTCGGAATGGATTCATCCAGAGCCCGTGATGGGTGACCTCGGACAGGTCTTTCACAATTTCCGTGAAAGGCTGTTTAACAGTGTCGACAAAATTAATATTTACACTAACCAGAGTTTGACGCGCGCGGTCACAGGCGCACAGCTTCTGAGTACCCATATTTCTCTTTCCAGGGAAGCTGCCGACCGCAGTGCAATATCGTATGTGCGTTTAGATTAACAGAAGTCCGGATTCCTAAATGGGAGCACAAAGGTTCCCAGAATACGTCCATTGGTAATAAGGAAATTGCAAACGGAAGTTTCCGTTACCGCCGGTTCGGAACGGAATGCGATGCACGAATGTATCAGCGAGAAACAACGCGTGGATCAGCATACAGAGCCGAGACTGCCGGTGCGCTTTGACCTGTCGGATCTGCACCAGCACTTCCCAGCCCCGCGCCGTGTGAACCGAGTACGAACCATGCCCATCCCAATTCATTCGCGAAGAAGGCCGGTTCAGGCGCCGGACCGTCGATGAACAATCCGATCGGTTTTCCCACGCCTACCGAGCGCAAGTAGACGTCGCTACGGAATCGCGATTCCGCGCGGGCGACATCAAGTTCCAGCGCATCCACGTAAAGCAATCCGGGAAAGAACTGGCTGTACGCACCGGCCGCCGCATTCGGTCCAAACCCCGGCGGAGCAGCTTCCCACACCCACACGAGATTCGTCAGATGATGATGATTCACGAATCGGTCATAGAGCATGCGATAGAGTTCAGAGCTGCCGTGAATGCCGGGCCGATTGCCCCACCAGTATTTCTTTCCGTTCGGCTGGGGATACGGCACCCATAAAACAGCAACATGTTTCTCCGCGAGAGCCTTTAGAGCTTCCGCAACCGCGTCAACCTCCTCGCACCAGCGCCGGTTGAGATGGGAACCTGCCGTTAGCAGCTCTTTCCACTCGTAATCGGTCAGCGGGCGAGTGCGCGTGTCCAATCCCGCGGCTTCGACGTCTGCCGGGTTTGGCGCAAACCAGCGCAGGCTCACGATTGCATTCTGCGTGCTGCGCATCATCGCGTCCTCGACGACTGCGTTCGCGGACGGAGCAGCACCACTTCGCGTGTCAAGATCCTGATTCACGATTGCTGGATGCTTTCCGGTTGCGTGAAATATGGCGTCAATGGCTGAGGAGGAACTCGCTGCATCCACATGCTGTCCACTCAGCACGTGTGAAGGTGCAGTTGTGGTCAAAGTCTTCAATAGCGTCTTTGACTCCACGGACGCGTCGGGTGTGGCCGGCTCTGCAGTGGCTGCTGCAGTAACAGTCTTCGCCAGGAACGGCGCATCGCCACGATTGAGAACATTCGGCGCATGAAACACTGCTTGCAGCAGCTCTGGCGAATTGACCGCTTCGCCCATGCCGCTCCACATCATGAAGTACGCCCAGCGCGGTTGCTGCGTAAGCACTTCAAGCGACGGCATTGCGCCCACTTCAGCTAGCGCAATTGGCTTACCTTCGGCCAGCGCGAGCATGCTCGTGTAGTAGCTCTGATCAAATTTGCCGTAAATATCCATGGTGACGATGTCGGCGTATTTCGCGCCCGGATAATACGCGTCGATTGACCCCGCGTTGCCACCCGGGCTGTTCACATTCCATACCCAGACAAGATTGTTCAAGTGGTGCACGTTCACAAACCGGTCGTAGAGCTGGCGGTATAGCGCGGCTGACCCGTGCTCGCCGGATCTGCCGCCCCACCAGAACCAGTTACCATTCATCTCGTGATATGGCCGGAAGAGTATCGGAACTCCAGCCGCCTGCAACTGCCGAAGGTAACCTGCAATCACATCCACCTGCTCAACCCAGCGACTGTAGATGTCAGTGCCAGGTGTGAGCAGTTCGTTCCATTCGAAATCAGTCAGACGGCCCTGCACGCTGTCCCGAAAAGTCACGGGCTCATCGTCTGTTGGCCGGACCGCGTGCCACGTCAATGCGATGACCGCGCCGTTGCGATATTGTCGGATTACCTCCTCCACCATCGAAGGTCGTCCCTCAACAGAATCCTTGTCTTCTCCGCCTGAAAAACCGAAGTCCTGTCCGAAGATCGCGGGAAATTTGCCGGTCAGATCGTAGACCCGGTCGGACCACCGCGAAACGTGATTGGGAAAGTTATGCTGACCGGTCAACGTGGCGCGGCCTGAAATCTGATCGATCTCCCGCAAAAGTTCCCGTGCTTCCGGTGTTGCCTTGGAATTAACCGGCAGCGCTGTGGGTTGCGCTCTGCCATCTGGTGCGGTCTGAGCACTTCCAATACCACTGGCAATGACAAGCATCAGCGACAGCAGAATTACGATTCGATACAGCTTCATTAGGCGCTTCCTTCTTCGGCGAATAGACTAGTCAGTTGTGAGGCGCGGAGACGTTTTCGCATTCCACGCATGCAACCACCTATACTACCGAACGATTGGGGCATGACATGCCAGTAAGAACCATCATCGAGCCGTTTCGAATCAAAAGCGTCGAACCGATCCGCTGGACGACGCGTGCACAACGCGAAGAGCTGCTGAAAGCCGCACATTACAACCTCTTCCTGTTGCCTGCAGACGACGTGCTCATCGATCTGCTGACTGACTCGGGAACCGGAGCAATGTCCACACATCAGTGGGCTGCCATCATGGAGGGCGATGAAAGCTACGCCGGAAGCCGAAGTTTCGATCGTTTTCGCAACTCGATTCACGACATCGTTGGCTATAAACACGTCATCCCCACGCACCAGGGTCGCGCAGCGGAACGCATTCTGTTTGGAGTCATGTGCAAGAAGGGCGATGTCGTCCCGAATAACACCCACTTCGATACGACACGCGCAAACGTTGAGTTCGTGGGCGCCGAAGCTGTAGACCTGCTGATCCCCGAAGGCCGACAGCCGTCGTTGCAGTATCCCTTCAAAGGCAACATGGATGTTGCCGCGCTTGAGTCTTTGATTGCACGTGTCGGCCGCGAGCACATTCCGCTCGTAATGCTCACCGTAACCAACAACTCGGGTGGCGGACAGCCCGTGTCAATGGAGAACGTGCGCCAAGTCAGTGCCATCTGCAAGCGTCATGGAATTCCTCTTTATTTCGACGCATGCCGGTTTGCGGAGAATGCCTGGTTTATCAAGCTGCGTGAACCGGGCTATGCCGATAAAACTCCCAAAGAGATCGCGCAAGAGATGTTTCGTTATGGCGACGGCTGCACGATGTCGGCAAAGAAAGACGGCATGGCAAATATCGGCGGCTTCTTGTGCACCAGCAATGATCTGCTCGCACAGCAACAAAAAGACCTTCTGATTTTGAGTGAGGGATATCCGACTTACGGCGGTCTTGCAGGCCGCGATCTCGAGGCAATCGCCGTTGGAATCCAGGAAGCACTGCAGGAGGATTATCTGCGCTATCGGATTGCCTCGACAGCATACCTCGGCAATCACATAGCAGAAGCCGGCGTTCCGATCGTCCAACCGCCGGGCGGCCACGCGATCTACATTGATGCTCGGGCCTTCCTGCCTCACATCCCTGCTGATCAATTTCCGGGTGTCGCACTTGGAGCTGAACTGTATCTGGAAGGCGGCGTTCGTTCCGTAGAGATTGGCACTTTAATGTTTGCCGGTGCCGCGCAAATGGATCTGGTCCGTCTCGCGATGCCGCGTCGCGTTTACACACAAAGTCATGTCGATTATCTTGTCGAGGTGATTATTGAGGTCTACAAGAATCGCGACCGAATTAAGGGGATGCGCCTGACTTACGAGGCGCCTTTCCTTCGCCACTTTACAGCCCATCTGGCGCCAGTTGGCAGCTAAGATGTTTGTTTACAAATACTGCGTAAGCCAAAGTGAATGGGATAGTTTCGATATTTTTCCCACAGATAGATCATTGACAATCGTGTCTCATTTGAATGATTCTATAGGCGAATAAAAGGCGAACATTGCCTTTTCCGCCATGCCTTCCTCTGCCGCACTGCGCCAACAGATCGAGAGCGATTTCCAGCATCGCTACCCTTCCGTACTTACGCCTTCGACGCGCACCATACACGAAGTCGCGGCCACCGGAATAGGCCCCGTTGACGATTTACTCGATGGAGGATTGCCGGTAGGAGCGATCAGTGAAATCACCGGACCTGCATCCTCAGGGCGAACTACTATCACTCTTGCATTTCTCGCTCGGCGCATGCAGGAAAGCAGCGTCTGTGCGTTGATCGATTCGAACGATACATTCGATCCGGAATCCGCTGCAGCAAATGGAATAAACCTCAAGCATCTGCTCTGGGTCCGATGCAGAAATGCCTCCTTCGATAAGCCTTCCTCTGCCAGAAAGCAGGATAAAGAGAAACCCTGGTCACGGTTGGACCAGGCGATACGCGCCACAGATCTGCTATTGCAGGCAGGTGGTTTCGCAGCCATCGTCCTTGACCTTGCCGATGAAGCCATCGAACATGGCCGTCGTATTCCATTGGCAACATGGTTCCGTTTCCGGCAGGCGGCTGATCGCACACGTTGCAGCATGATCGTGCTTGGCAAAGCGGCATACGCGCAGTCGAGCGCTGCAGTGGTTGTTGAGTGCCAGCCCGATCAATTCGATGTCGCCGCTGGTACAGTGATTCGCAACTTTAGCTTCGGTGCTCGGCGTGGCCGCGTACGTTTCTCGCCTGTCACTAACATCGCCCGCAAACCGCCGGCTTCCACCTGGACAGCGCCCGCAGCCTGGTCGACACCAGCAACCTGGAATCCCGATAAGCGCGCATGACGCAGAAATCCAATTCGCTTTATGCCGCAATTCATGCAGCGGAGTTTCCTGCCCAGGCAATCCTGCGCCTGAGACCAGATCTGCGCACAAAGCCCGTTGCGATTCTCGAAGGTATTGCGCCACAGGAGCGGGTCTGCTCTTTCAATCATCAGGCCCGCAAGCGCGGAATCGTGCCCGGAATGTCACGCCTCGAAGTAGAAGAACTTAGCGACGTATGTGTGTTATCGCGCTCAATCGAAACTGAATTCGCTGCAAAAGCAGTCCTGCTTGAATGTGTATCGCACTTTTCCCCTCGCATCGAAGAGACATTTCCCGAAAACTCCTGCGGTTTCGTACTGGACATAACAGGCACGGAACGCTTGTTCGGCCTACCTGCAACATTAGCTCGACGATTGCGTGAAGCAATCATCTCTGCGGGATTTCGCGCATCCGTTGCAGTGAGCCATAACTTCGACACCGCACGCATCAAGGCCGAATACACGCTAGGTATAACGGTCATTCCCGAAGACAAAGAAGAGGCATCGCTAGCCACAGTTCCGATCAATTCACTGCGTCTCGATCAAGCACATTACGAAACATTTGTGCTCTGGGGAATTAACACTCTCGGCGAACTGGCAGAAATGCCAGAAGAAGAACTCATAACACGTCTCGGGCAGCCGGCAAAGATCTGGCTTCAACTCGCGCGCGGCATGGCTGAACATACGTTTCAACCCATCGAAGCGAGATTTGAACTACAAGAGCACATCGAATTCGAAACCCATGTAGAACAGCTCGATTCCCTGCTCTTCATCGGCGCAAATATGATCAACAATCTTGTTTCGCGCGCCGCCACTAGAGCATTGTCATTGTCGACGATCACCGTACAGATGCGACTTGAGAAACAGCTCACCTACAAGCGTGTGATTCGACCTGCTATTCCCTCCTGCGACCGCAGGTTTCTGCTGAAACTTCTCCAGCTTGAGATAGCTGCACACCCGCCGGAGGCGGCCATAACTTCTCTGACATTGATCGCAGAAGCTGGACAAAGTAGCAAGGTGCAAATGGGGCTCTTCGCACCACAGACACCTGAGCCTTCACGTCTTGATGTCACTCTCGCACGACTCAAAGCATTAGTTGGCGATGACCGCGTTGGATCTGCTGTCTTAAGCGACACACATCGCAGTGAAAGCTTCACAATGGAGAGCTTCTCCATAAAGGATCAGGCCTCTCTTTGCATGGACACGACGGTTCACATTTCGCTGCGGCGTATGCGCCCACCTCGTCCGCTTCGCGTCGAGGTCCATTCTCAAAAGCCTGCTTCATTTCGTGATGGAGCAGACCGCTATGAGGTGCAGGTTGCCTATGGCCCATGGCATACAAGTGGTTGCTGGTGGTCCGTCAACAAATGGGATATAGAAGAGTGGGATGTAATTGTCAAAAACAATCTTGGGGAAACCATGGGCTGCCTTATCGCTCATGACAACCTGAACCATAAGTGGCTATTGGACGCGCTCTATGACTGACGGTCAGGACATTCCAGTCTGCAGTCCGTCTGCATTCTCTGCCGCCGAAGAATACATAGAACTGCACGCTTCGAGCGCATTCAGTTTTCTCGCGAGCTCGTCTGAACCTGAATCCTACATCGAACGCGCAGTCGAAATCGGAATGCCTGCAATGGCATTGGCGGACAGAAATGGACTCTACGGTGTTGCTCGGTTCCATACGTCGGCAAAGCACAACCAGGTGAAGGCACACATCGGCGCCGAGATTGCCGTCTCATCGTTCGGTAACAAGCTTGTTCCTCATGCGTGGCTTCCGCACCAATACCCCGATGAACCTCCTCGCATCGTTCTGCTCTGCGAATCGCAAGTTGGTTATCAAAACCTCTGCCAGTTGATTACGCGCTTCAAGATGCGTGAACCAACCAAGGCTGAAGGCGCAGCAACCTTCGATGATCTGGAAGAATTTTCGTCGGGCCTGATCTGTCTGACGGGCGGTGAAGAAGGTCCGCTTGCGGCTGAACTTAATCGCGACGGAGAGGTCGGCACGTACAAGGCACTCGATCGACTTTCCTCCATCTATGGACGCAGCAACGTGTACGTTGAACTCCAACGCCACGGCGAACGCGAAGAAGAATTCCGTAACGCCGCACTGCTCGACATCGCATCGCATCTTGGTCTACCGACAATTGCGACCAACGGCGTACGGTGCGCCAAGCAGGATGATCGCGAACTCCTCGACATATTTACTGCTATTCGCCATCACACAACTGTTCACAATGCCGGACGGCTCTTGAGTAGAAATTCTTTACGCAATTTGCGCTCGGCACGTGAAATGTCTGATCTCTTTCGCGATATTCCAGAAGCGATTGCCAATACGCGTATTGTGAGTGAACGGCTCGAATTCACACTGAACAATCTTGGATACGAGTTTCCGCAATATCCAGTGCCTGACGGCGACACCATGGATAGTTTTCTCGCCGTGCGCGTCGACGAGGGAATTCGCAAACGCTATACAAATCTACTCAAGCAAAGTCTGATTGTGAGGGCGCGCAAGCAGGCGCAGCATGAACTTGAGTTGATCGCCAAGCTTGGATTCGCCGGTTACTTCCTCATCGTCTGGGACATCATTTGTTTTTGCCAGCATAATGGATTCCTGGTGCAAGGGCGCGGCTCGGCTGCGAATTCAGTCGTGTGCTATGCGCTGGAAATCACCGCGGTCGATCCCATCGGAATGGAGTTATTGTTCGAGCGTTTCCTTAGTGAAAGTCGGGGCGAATGGCCTGACATCGATCTTGATCTGCCATCAGGTGATCATCGTGAACGCGTTATCCAGTACATCTATGAACATTACGGCTCTTTAGGTGCCGCGATGACCGCGAACGTGATCACGTACCGTGGCCGATCTGCTGCGCGAGAGGTGGGAAAAGCGCTTGGATTCGATGAGCTACAGCTTTCAAAACTATCCAGCCTCGTCGGTCATTGGGAGTGGCGTGGCGAAAACGACACGATGGCGAAGCACTTCGATCAGGCGGGCTTCGATGTACGCCACGAAAGCATCGCAAAATATCTTGAACTCTGCACGCGTATGTACAACCTGCCGCGACATCTCGGACAACATTCTGGCGGGATGGTCATTTGTGCAGGCATGCTGAATCGGATCGTCCCCATCGAACGTGCATCAATGCCTGGACGAACCGTCGTTCAGTGGGACAAGGAAGACTGTGCTGACCTCGGTCTCATCAAGGTCGATTTGCTCGGCCTGGGAATGATGGCTACACTCAAAGACTCTCTCGAATTGATTCCGCATCACTATGGCACTGACGTTGACCTGGCTTCCTTACCCGAGGATCAACTTGTTTACGAAACGCTCTGCAAAGCAGATACGGTTGGGATGTTCCAGGTTGAGAGCCGCGCACAGATGGCTTCCCTACCTCATAATGCGCCGAGATGTTTCTACGATGTCGTGGTGCAAGTTGCAATTATTCGTCCCGGACCGATAGTCGGCAAAATGATGCATCCATACATGCGACGGCGCCAGGGCAAGGAAGAAGTCACCTATCCGCATCCGTTGTTGGAACCGGTTCTGAAGCGAACGCTGGGTGTTCCGCTATTTCAGGAGCAGTTGTTGCGCATGGCGATGGTTGTCGCTAGCTTTACCGGCTCTGAAGCGGAGGAACTGCGTCGTGCAGTAGGCATGCGCCGCTCCATGCAACGGATGCGCGATCTTGAAGGTCGTCTTCGTTCTGGCATGACACAGAACGGAATCGGCCCGGAGGAACAGGACCGCATCGTCCAAGGCATCTCATCGTTCGCCATGTATGGATTTCCGGAATCTCATGCTGCCAGTTTCGCACTCATCGCCTATGCCTCGGCCTATCTCAAGGTTCATTACCTTGCAGCATTCACCTGCGGGCTGCTCAACAACCAGCCCATGGGCTTCTATTCGCCTGCCGTGCTAGTCAAAGATGCGCAGCGACATGGATTGCGAGTTCATCCCGTCTGCGTGCAACGATCCGATTGGCAATGTTCCATCGAGCATGAGCCTGATGGGAGCCTGTCTATTCGCATCGGTCTTAACTACGCCAAAGGACTCAAGCAATCATGCGCCGAAGCATTGCTGGCTGCACGCAATGCCGACGGACCATTTAGCACTGTCGATGATCTGGCGAGGCGAGTCCCTGCATTGAACAGAAAAGAGCTGGTTTTATTGGCGCAAATCGGTGCTCTGAATTCAGTTGGCCAAGTCAGTCATCGGCGCGACGCGCTCTGGCAGGTAGAGCAGGCGGGCCGACCGGTTGGCCCTCTCTTGCGAGCTACAACTACAAATCAGACAAAAGGCTCGTCTATGCCTTTGAGAAAGATGACCACTGACGAGCGTCTTGCAGCAGATTACTCCGGAAGCGGACTCACCTGCGGTCCGCATCCGATGAGCTATCACCGCGACGAGTTAAAGCGAGCAGGTTTTCTTTCTGCGGATGAACTTACGCGTTGTACGAACAACCGATTCGTTCAGATCGCAGGCAGTGTTATTGCACGGCAGCGTCCCGGTACAGCAAAAGGATTCGTCTTCCTTTCTCTCGAAGATGAATCCGGAATTGCGAACGTAATCATCACGCCTGATCTATTCGAGCGAGAGCGCGTCGTTGTTACACGCAACCGATTTCTCTCGATAGAAGGCACATTGCAGATCCAGAACAACGTCATTCATGTCAAAGCCTGTAGGATAAGGCCCATCGACATTACAACGGCCGATGTGCGATCGCATGATTTTCACTGACAATGCACTTTCGCCGTTCTATTACGGCACCGACCCTATCTGATAATTCAACGTAGCGAGCGCCATCCGGTATTGATACCGTGCATTCGCATTGCCGATCGCGGCATCTGTCTGCTGATACTCTGCCTGGCTCAGTTCGACAATGGAACTCAGCCCCATCTGGTAGCGCGTTTGCGCCAACTTGAGGCCGAGATTCGCCTCTTGCAACAATTCCGCAGTTACGCTAACTCTCTGGTACGAAGTATTCGCCGCCAGCCACGCCGTACGGACGTCGCGCACGATACGATCCCGTAAATCTCTTGTCTGCTCGGCGGCAGCCTGGGCGCGAAACGATGCCTCTTTTGCCTGCGAGGTATAGAGAAATCCATTAAAGACCGGAATGCTTATATTCACACCGATTGCACCCCACCAGTTCGTGGTGTAGTACTGTGCCTGACGAATCGGCACAGTCCCCGCCGTTCCGACAGCGGCAATGCTGGGGAAGAGCTGATCGCGCTGTGCATGACTGAACTTGACCGCCGCCTGCTGGCTGAATTGCGATGCCTGCAAATCAGGCCTCTGATGCAGACTTGCCTGAATCAATTGGTCTATATCAGGTGGAGGTTGTTGAGCGTTCGCACCGTCATCAACCAGCCCAAAGGTAACCTGGTGATCAAGTCCCAGCACTGCATCCAGAGCCGCCATCGTTGAATCCGCGTTGTTCTGTGCATCGAGAGCCAGCAACTTAGCCTGCGAAAGATTCACATCGGCAAAACTCAAATCCAATGTCGACTTGAGTTTGTTCGCAGTCATCTGACTCACCTGCGATTGCAAAGTTTGTCGAGTCGTGACATTTTGCTGAGCAACCTTTAGCGTTTCCTCCGCTTGTAGCGCGTTATAGAATGCCTGATCCGTCGCAAGCTCAATGTCGTATTGGGTAGCCACAGCGTTCGCAGTCTGTGCCTTTTCCGAAAGAGCCGCCGACGCCACCAGATTCCTTGTCTTGCCAAAATCCGTCAAGAGTTGCGAAAACCCTCCACCTGCACCCACATGCTCAATCAATCGCGAGGCCGTAAGAGATCCAGCGGAGACACGACTTCCGTTTTCGGCTTCCACTGCTGTTACTGCAGCAACACCGGTCGGCAACTCCGCGGCCTTGCTTTCCCGATATATCTGGTGCTGTGCCAGCGCAAGCAGACGCGCGACCGTGACCTGGGGATTGCTTTTGATCGCCATCTGCTCGGCCTCGCTTCGCGTAAGTCGCGGCCTGGCTTCTGAAGAAGGCATACTTGGAGTTTGAGTATCTGCCGCGCCAGCCTCGGTGAAGGATAGGCCGCCGGCCTGAGCAAACAAATGCGACGAGGGAGCGTTCGGAATCTCTCTTTTGCCGGGAGTTATCTGGGCAATCACATTTGCAGAGAAAGGGATTGCGAGAAACGTAAGTGCTGCCCAACGAATTGGCTTTTTCAATCGAGTCATCATGTCTGTTTATGCTTCTCCCTCTGCGGTTATCCGCCTCTCCTTGCGTCCGTGAACGATCAAGTACACCGCGGGCACAAGAAAGACTGTGAGGACAACGGACACGCCAAGTCCACCGATGATTGCTCGAGCCAATGGCGCATACTGTTCACTTCCGGCCTCCATGCCAAGAGCCATTGGAATCATTCCAAGAAGCGTCGCGAGAGACGTCATCAGGATGGGGCGCAAGCGGATTCTGCACGATTGCACAACTGCCTCCGCAATTGGAAGACCTGTTTCGTGAAGATGACCTGCGAACTCCACAATGAGGATGCTGTTTGAGACTACGATTCCGGCCATCATGATTACGCCCATCAGGGACATGATGTTTATGGTGCTTCCGGTCAGGAGGAGAATGAGCAAGACGCCTGCCAACCCCGGGGGAATTGCCATGAGAATGATCAATGGATCAAGGAAGGAAGCGAACTGCGCCATCAAGATCAGATAGACCAGGAGGATCGACAGAATCAGGCCGATTGCGAATCGCTTGAACGACTCGTTCATGCTGACTACGGAACCTCGCACCGTAATACGAATATTCCCAGGCGCCTTTATGCCATCGACTACTTCTTGCACCTGCTGGTTGACTCTTTGGAGAGCTTCAGTCGACGGCATGACATACACGTCAATCACGCGACGTATCTTGTAGTGATCCACCTCAGTTGGTGTATTGATCTCCGAAATATCAGCGACCGATCTTAGCGGTGTGTAGTTCGCTTGATTTGCAGCATGCAAAGGGATCTGCTTGAAGTCATCCATGCTCATGTTCCCGATCTTGTTATCGGAATACTGAACCGTGAGCATGTAGTTGTTCCCAGTCTTTGGATCGATCCAATAGCTGGGAGCAATCATGCCATTTGACGTAAGCGCGGTGATCACGTTGTCCACAACCTCTTTCGGCGACAGGCCGATGAGACTTGCGCGTTCGCGATCGATGTTCAATTCGAGTCCAGGATAGCGAAGGTTTTGAGGGATTAGGACGTCACTAACATTGTTCAAGCCTTTGATCTTCGCGGCTATCTGCGTTGCGATCTGATACGACTGATTCATGTCATTTCCGCTCACTTGTACATCAATCGGCGCTGGCAGCCCCTGATTGATTACTGAGTCGACCAACCCGCCGGCCTGGAAGTAGGTTGATAACGTCGGCAAGTCTCTTGCAAGCTTTTTGCGGACCCGCCTCATGTACTCATAACTTCCCAGTTGGTGCCCTTCATTAAGACTTACCTGGACGAAAGCAGTGTCCATGGAGGAGTTACTGGTGTATATGGCCGAGAGGTCGGGGGTGATGCCGATGTTAGATACGATCATGCCGAGATCGTGATCGGGAATTACCTGTCGGATCTCGTCCTCCACCTGCGCGATGTACTTGTTGCTCAGTTCGAGTCGTGTACCGCTGGGGCATTTAATGTTGATCACGAACTGGCCGGGATCTGTCCGCGGAAAGTAAGCCCGCCCGAGTAACGGAAACAGAACGAAAGTTAAAACGACTGCACCCAGGATTCCGATTGTGCTTGCAATGGGGCGCAGAATTGTTCGATTCACGGCGACGACATAAAGCTCAAGCATGCGTTGGAAGCGATGGTTGAAGGCGCGAACGATTCTGGTGAAGAAAGAAAGCTTCACCTCCCTGCGAAACTCAACCTGGCCCTCCGCATTTATCTCCTCTTCCTCTGAGGCGTGGGCCTCTGAAGGCTTGATGAATCGCGCACAATAGAGCGGCACGACTGTCATGGCTACGATGTAAGAAGCGAATAACGAAAAGACAACTGCAAGAGCGAGGGCCGTGAACAAGTAACGGCTTACTCCATAGAGCAAGGCAACCGGAAAGAAGACGATCGCGGTGGTGAATGTGGCAGCCAGGACTGGTAACTGCACTTCCCTTCCGCCGGCCTCTGCCGCCACCTGGGGCGACTCGCCCATTTCCAGATGTCGGAAAATGTTCTCGAGAACCACAACAGAGTTATCGATCAAGCGCGAAAAGGCGAGGGCCAGACCGGCGAGAACCATTGTGTTGATCGATCCACCGCCAATACGAATGCAGATGAAAGCGGCCAACGCGGACAATGGAATCGACAAGAGGACCGCGAAAGTAGCTCGGATGCTTCCCAGAAATAGGAGAATCATCAATGCGGTCAGCACCAGGCCGATTCCGCCCTCATTGCCGAGATTTTTGAGGGCTGATTTGACGAACTCAGATTGATCGAAGACAACGGCGGTCTTGAGAGTGGATGGAATATCCACAAGGTTCTTGATTGCGGCCTTCATGCCGTCCACGATCGTGATCGTGTTGCTGTCGCCGCCCTGCTTCAACACAGGAACATATACCGATCGCTGACCATCAATTCGAACGATATTGGTCTGAAGCGTTCCGGAGTCCTGGGCCTTCCCTACATCACCAACGAGCACCGACGCGTTTCCAACGGACCTCAGAGGAAGGTCGTTGATCTGTTCGGGGGTAGGCACCTGACTGTTGGCATAAATGTTGTAATCCTTTGGCCCGATCCGGACATCGCCCGCCGGCAGAATCAGGTTTGAATCATTCACCGAGCGCACTACGTCCATGAGGCTCAGGTTGTGGGCTTCGAGTTTTAGCGGATCGACATAAACCATGATTTGCCGATAGCGACCACCGAAGGGCTGGGGAACAGATGCACCGGGAACGCTGGCGATCTGGTTGCGCACCTGGAATTGCGCGAGATCCTTCAGATCCGTCTCATTCAGGCCTCTTCCTTTCAAAGTCACGAGACAGACAGGTTGACTCGACGCATCCATTCCTAGCACAACCGGTGGCAAAGTGCCGGGCGGCAATCTTCGCAGGTCAGCCATGGCTAGATTGGAAATGTTGCTTAGGGCAGCGTTCGCATCTGTACCTGGCTGGAAGTAGATCTTGATCAGACTCACGCCGGTCAAAGAGCGAGATTCAATGTGGTCGATGTTGTTGCCAAGTGTGAAGAATCTTTCAAACGTGTCGGTAATATCAGCTTCGATTTGTTCGGGAGGCATGCCTGAGTAGAACGTCGCAACGACGACTACCGGCATGTCGATCTTCGGAAACAGGTCCACTGGCATCGAAGCGATACTCACGACGCCCAGAACCACGATCACGAGACACACCATGATGATGAAGAAGGGGTATTTCAACGCAAACTTTGGCATTTACTTTGTCCCCCCTGACTGTTCTTCGCTGATGTCCAAGGCGGTACTCGGCTGGAGGTTGGTCACCACGGTTTCTCCCGACTGATAGCTGGATTGATTCCCGGTGATGACGAGGTCGCCATCGGCAAGGCCTGACTTCACTTCGATAAGGTTCGAGCCTTGTAGACCTGTCGTGATATTTCGTGTCTGAACGTGATGCGACGCATCCACAACTAGAACCGACATCTGGTTACCGTTCCGAATTAGCGCTTGCACCGGAATCGTCAGGACATTGTCGTGGCGTTCGAGTTCGATGGTTGTATTGGCATATTCACCCGGCGTCAGAGAGAGATCCTTGTTGGCGACATCGATCTCCGTTTCCATGGTCCTTGTAGCAAGGTTCAGGTTGCGGGTGAAGCGCACGACTTTGCCCTCGAAAGAGCGGTGAACCGCGTCCACGTTGACGGTAACTGTGGCTCCCTCATGAATGAACTCCACCGCGTCTTCCGGCACAGGTAGACGCAGGCGAAGAAGGCTACTTTGCGAGAGCTTTACGATGGGCAATGACTGCGTATCGGAAGCCGTCCCTGCCTGAATCAATGCACCTGTATCCGCATAGCGCCAGATGATGACGCCATCAAGGGGGGCCGTGACCCGGGTGTAATTGGCAAGGTCGCCGACCCGCTCATTGTCGGCCTTTGCGCCTTCAGATTGCTGCTTTGCCGCGGCCAAGGCAGATTTTGCAGCATCTACGCGGGCTTCCGAAGCCAGGTCTTTCGATTGGGCATCGTCCAGTTCTTGCTCTGCAATCAATCCTGGCTGGGAGGCTGAGGCCTGCTTCAGCCGTTTGTAATCATTGTGAAGTGCCGAATGTTCGGATTGGGCTCGCGATACCTCATGCTCAGCGCGCGTGATCTCGTCTTTGCTTCTAGCTAATTCCGCGCCTGTCCCGCGGAGCTGAGCATCCAGTTCCGGCACTTCAAGAACCGCAAGCACCTGGCCCTGGTGGACCTTGTCGCCTATATCGACATAGATGTGGCGGACGTAGCCGGAGACCTTCGCGTGAACATCGATGACCTGATAAGGCTGAAACTGACCCGCCAGATTCAACTTGCGCACAATCGAGCCTCTCGCGACCGCGACAACCGTGGCTGACGGCGTCTCTGCGGCGTTTGCTTCGGAGGAACCTTTGGCAGCAGAGTGGCACCCGGCAAATGCCAGAACAGATGCCAGCATGATCGAGAATGGAAAAGTAAAACAAGACAGCTTTTGCATGTGGGATTACACCTTTTCTTGAGGTTCTGCCTGGCGCGAGCGACGGCGAACCGCACGATCGCTCCGAAAAGCCCGCAACTCCAGGCATCTGGCCTGAAGTCATTCACCTAATTTTGCGAACAGGTTTATTGCGCGGAGAGAACCGGAGGGGGCCTTAGGAAAAGGGCACTTAGACTGGCTGTAAATCGGTGACACCAAGGCTTGGACAATGCCAAATACTGTCTATCAGAGGGCGATTTCCGCTTCGCCACGATAGCCACTGAAACGATCAGGATCAAGAATATGGAAGAGGAATCCTGTTCCGTTGTCGACGAATTGACGAGGCAGAGTCGAGTACTGTCCGTCGCATTCGGATCTTCGTTGCGAGACAGCAGCTTTGCGTCGGGGATGCGATGAATGCTCGCCCGGTGAAAATCGTATAGCGATAATTTATAACCCAGTCCCCAAAGAAACACGCACACTCCCAGCGTCACCAGGAGCATCGAGAGTCGAACTGAGGAATGCCGCGATTTAGAGAGTTCTTTCACTAGTCCTAAATCTGCTTGCGTTGTCGGTCAGGTCCAATGGGAGCAGCCGACGGCTTCTTTACCGGTTTAGACAGTTCAAACCCACATGAGGTTTGACGACCACCATCATCCTTTCACGGATTCGCTGCAAAACAAAGTCCAGGCAGCGTTGAGCGCGGTACGTTCGAAACTTCGACTCCGATCCTTGAGAACCCGTGTCTAAATCTGAAACAGATCCAGCGTCGGGATGGAGCAGCTTATTGAAGCGGGTGACGCCTGCCGCACTTTGGTAACCACTTGAAGAATCTGGATCTTCGGGGAGCGGCACGAGGCAACCTACATCCTCTGCTGCGCATCTATTATTCCGCCACATTCCAATATTCGTGCGCCTTAGAGGGGTCGTAATCGGGGGGTGGCGCACGTAGGTCTATCGGAATGCTGTCATATATCCAACCCAGGAGTTCCGGGCATGTCGACCACCATTAAGCCGCCCCTCAGCGGGCAGGATGGAGATAACCGCTATCCAGTCAGCGTGTTGGAACCACCGATGTCGGAGTGCCTGACGGCCATCCTTCAAAGCCTTAAAACCATGAAGGAAGGCGACTTTAGCGTGCGCCTCCCGGTATCGTGGACCGGTCTCCCGGGAAAAATCGCCGACAATTTCAATGAAATTGTCATCGCAAACGAGCAGATGGCCTTCGAACTCAAGAGAGTCGGCCAGGCCGTCGGCAAGGAGGGCAAAACCCGTGAGCGGATCAGGGTTGAACATCGCCGCGGCGCGTGGGACGACATGGAAGTGTCGGTCAATACGCTCGTCGAGGATCTCTTAAGGCCAACGACAGAAGTAACCCGCGCCATCGCCGCCGTCGCCCAGGGTAATCTCACACAGACGGTCCGGCTCGACGTCGATGGCCGGCCCCTCGAGGGCGAATTCCTCCGCTCGGCCAACATCGTGAACACGATGATTCAGCAATTGGGCGTGTTCACGGCCGAAGTAACCCGCGTGGCCCGCGAAGTCGGCACCGACGGAAAACTCGGTGGCCAGGCCGTCGTGCCCGGCGTTGCTGGAACCTGGAAAGACCTCACGGACTCGGTTAACTCGATGGCCTCGAACCTCACAGGCCAGGTCCGCAACATCGCTGAAGTGGCAACTGCCGTCGCCAGCGGCGACCTCTCCCGCAAAATTACCGTCGACGTGCGTGGCGAAATTCTCCAGCTTAAAGAGGCCATCAATACGATGGTCGATCAGCTCCGCTCCTTCGCTTCGGAAGTAACGCGCGTGGCCCGCGAGGTCGGCACTGACGGAAAACTCGGCGGCCAGGCGGTCGTGCCTGGCGTTGCAGGAACATGGAAGGATCTCACCGACTCAGTCAACGCAATGGCCGGTAACTTGACGGCGCAGGTGAGAAACATCGCCGAAGTAACAACGGCCGTGGCCCGCGGCGACCTTTCGCGCAAAATCACCGTCGACGTGAAGGGCGAGATTCTGGAATTGAAAGACACCATCAATACGATGGTGGATCAGCTCAACGCCTTCGCCGGCGAAGTAACGCGCGTGGCCCGCGAAGTCGGTACCGAAGGCAAGCTTGGTGGACAGGCCAGCGTTCCGGGCGTAGCTGGAACGTGGAAGGATCTGACGGACAACGTGAACTTCATGGCCGGCAACCTTACCGGCCAGGTTCGTAATATCGCAGAAGTGGCAACCGCTATCGCCAACGGCGACTTGTCGCGCAAGATCACCGTCGACGTGCGCGGCGAAATTCTTCAGCTGAAAGAAACGCTGAACACCATGGTGGACCAGCTCAACAGGTTCGCCGGCGAAGTTACACGCGTGGCCCGCGAAGTCGGAACCGAAGGCCGTCTCGGCGGTCAGGCTAACGTTCCCGGTGTCGCAGGTACCTGGAAGGATTTGACCGACTCGGTCAATTCAATGGCCGGCAACCTGACCGCGCAGGTCAGAAACATCGCCGAAGTAACAACCGCCGTGGCTCGTGGCGATCTCTCGCGCAAGATCACCGTCGACGTGAAGGGCGAAATTCTCGAGCTCAAGAACACCATCAACACGATGGTCGACCAGCTCAACGCGTTCGCTGGCGAAGTTACGCGCGTCGCCCGCGAAGTGGGTACGGACGGAAAGCTCGGCGGACAGGCACAGGTTTCCGGCGTGGCCGGCACATGGAAGGATCTCACCGATAACGTCAACTTCATGGCGTCGAACCTCACCGGCCAGGTCCGCAACATCGCTGAAGTGGCAACAGCCGTGGCTCGCGGCGATCTCTCGCGCAAGATCACCGTCGACGTGAAGGGCGAAATTCTCGAACTGAAAGACACGCTGAACACGATGGTGGATCAGCTTAATGCGTTCGCCGGCGAAGTAACGCGCGTGGCCCGCGAAGTGGGAACCGACGGCAAACTCGGCGGTCAGGCGCAGGTGCCGGGCGTCGCCGGTACGTGGAAAGATTTGACCGACTCGGTGAACTCCATGGCGTCGAACCTCACAGGCCAGGTAAGAAACATCGCCGAAGTTTCGACAGCGATCGCGACAGGCGATCTTTCAAAGAAGATCACCGTGAACGTCAGCGGCGAAATTCTGCTGCTGAAGGAAACCATCAACACGATGGTGGACCAGCTGAACCGGTTCGCCGGCGAAGTGACGCGCGTGGCCCGCGAAGTGGGCACCGAAGGACGACTCGGCGGTCAGGCCAATGTGCCCGGAGCGGCCGGAACATGGAAGGATCTTACCGACTCGGTCAACTCGATGGCCGGCAACCTGACGGCACAGGTAAGAAACATCGCCGAGGTTACAACAGCCGTGGCCCGCGGCGATTTGACCCGCAAGATCACTGTCGACGTGAAGGGCGAAATTCTCGAGCTGAGAAACACCATCAACACCATGGTGGATCAGCTCAACGCATTCGCCGGCGAAGTAACGCGCGTGGCCCGCGAAGTGGGAACGGACGGCAAACTCGGCGGACAAGCCATGGTGCCGGGCGTCGCCGGTACTTGGAAGGATCTTACGGACTCCGTGAACTTCATGGCCGGCAACCTGACTGCGCAGGTGAGAAACATTGCCGAGGTGGCAACGGCAATTGCCAACGGCGACTTGAGCCGCAAGATCACCGTCGACGTTCGCGGCGAGATCCTGCAACTCAAAGAAACTCTGAACACGATGGTCGAGCAGCTTCGCTCATTCGCCGCCGAAGTGACGCGCGTGGCTCGCGAAGTCGGATCGGAAGGACGGCTCGGCGGCCAGGCCAACGTGCCCGGTGTGGCCGGTACATGGAAGGATCTTACCGACTCAGTCAACTCGATGGCCGGCAACCTCACCGCGCAGGTAAGAAACATCGCCGAAGTGACCACGGCCGTGGCCCGCGGTGACTTGAGCCGCAAGATCACCGTCGATGTGAAGGGCGAAATTCTCGAACTGAAAGACACCATCAACACGATGGTCGACCAGCTTAACGCGTTCGCAGCCGAAGTGACGCGCGTGGCCCGCGAAGTGGGAACCGACGGAAAACTTGGCGGTCAGGCGATGGTGCCCGGCGTCGCCGGTACCTGGAAGGATTTGACCGACAACGTAAACGTGATGGCCGCCAACCTTACCGAGCAGGTGCGCGGCATCGTGAAGGTCGTGACCGCCGTAGCCAACGGTGCGCTGAACCAGAAGCTCACGGTGAACGCGAAAGGCGAAGTGGCCGCGCTCGCCGAAACCATTAACAACATGACCGACACGCTGGCGACCTTTGCCGACCAGGTGACTACCGTGGCCCGCGAAGTCGGCGTGGAAGGGCGACTTGGCGGACAGGCCAATGTTCCCGGCGCTGCCGGTACATGGAAAGATTTGACCGGCAACGTAAACCTGCTGGCCGATAACCTTACCAACCAGGTTCGCGCCATTGCGGAAGTTGCAACGGCCGTGACCAAGGGTGACTTGACTCGATCGATCCAGGTGGAGGCCCGCGGCGAAGTGGCCGAGTTGAAGGACAACATCAACACGATGATTGACAACCTTCGTCTCACCACGGATCGCAACACAGAGCAGGACTGGCTGAAAACCAACCTCGCGCGGTTCACCGGGATGCTCCAGGGACAGCGTGACCTGGCGACGGTGGGCAGAATGCTTCTGTCGGAACTTGCGCCACTGGTGAATGCACAGCAAGGCGTTATTTACCAGATGGGCGGCGACTCAGCGAGCCCCGAGGCCAACCTTGTTCTTCTTTCCACGTTTGCCGATACGCCAGAGGGCTATCTGAAAGAAGTGCGCGTTGGCGAGGGCCTCGTGGGTCAATGTGCTGCTGAAAAACGGCGCATGCTTATCACGGAGCTACCCCGAAGAACAGCACCAATCCGGTCCGGATTATTTCAGGCCGTCCCAAAGAACGTCATCGTTTTGCCGGTTCTGTTTGAGGATCGCGTCAAGGCGGTCATCGAACTTGCCAGCCTGAGTGGGTTTACTGCGTCGCATCTTTCTTTCCTGGAACAGCTGACCGCGTCGATCGGAATCGTGCTCAACTCGATTGAGGCCACGATGCAGACGGAAGGCTTGCTGAAACAGTCGCAGCAACTTGCGACCGAGTTGCAGACGCAGCAGAAAGAATTGCAGCAGACCAACGAGCAACTCGCGCAGAAGGCGCAGCAGTTGGCCGAACAGAACTACGAGGTAGAACGCAAGAACCAGGAAATCGAGCAGGCACGTCGCGCGCTGGAAGAAAAAGCTCGAGAATTGGCACTCACTTCGAAATACAAATCCGAATTTCTTGCCAACATGTCGCACGAGTTGCGCACGCCGCTCAATTCGATTCTTGTACTCGGACAACAGCTTGCGGAGAATCCGGATGGCAGCTTGAATGCCAAACAAGTTGAGTTTGCTCGCACCATTCACGGTGCCGGAACTGATCTGCTCAACCTGATCAGCGACATTCTCGATTTGTCGAAGATTGAATCAGGCACGGTTTCTGTCGAGGCGGAGGAAGTCTTCTTCGGCATGTTGCTTGATACGGTTGCGCGGCCATTCCGGCACGAGGCAGAGAACCGCAGGCTCACGTTCGATGTTACGAACGATCCGCGCATGGGCCGCAGCCTGGTCACGGACTCGAAGCGCCTTCAGCAGGTCTTGAAGAATCTCCTGTCGAATGCTTTCAAGTTCACGGAACAAGGCACGGTAAAGCTATCGGTCTCCTCGGCTGCGTCTGGCTGGACGCACGACCATCCGATTCTCAGCGGCGCCGGTTCTGTCATCGCGTTCGAGGTTTCCGATACTGGTATCGGAATTCCGCCAGAAAAACAGCGCATCATCTTCGAGGCATTCCAGCAGGCAGACGCGGGCACAAGTCGCAAATACGGAGGAACTGGCCTGGGTCTTGCGATCAGCCGCGAACTCGCAAACCTGCTGGGCGGTGAAATTCAATTGAGGAGCCAGCCCGGCAGAGGCAGCACGTTCACTCTCTATCTGCCGCAGACCTATGTTGGACCCGCAGCGTCAACGATCGTCAAGGCGGAGAAAGTCGGAGGAACAATCAACGTTCCAATGTTCCTTTCGAACGTCGCAGCGACAGAGCAGGAGTCACGCATTGAAGACGATCGCAAGTCTCTGGAAGAGGGAGACGCGGTGCTGCTGATCGTGGAAGACGATCCGCACTATGCTCGCGTGCTCTGCGATCTCTCGCGCGATAAAGGCTTCAAGGTCCTAATTGCAATGACGGGCACCGAAGCACTCGCGTTGGCGCGCGAGTATGGCCCGACGGCAATCTCTCTTGATGTCATGCTGCCCGACATGCTTGGTTGGACGGTTTTAAATCACCTCAAGCAAGACCCGAAAACACGGCATATTCCCGTGCAAATGCTAACGCTCGATGAAGACCGTCATCACGGCTTGTCGCGCGGAGCCTTTGCCTTCGTAACCAAGCCCACTTCGACAGACGAACTCAACGCTGCCCTGTCCCGCATTCGCGAGTATTCACAGCCTCGGCGCAAGAGGCTGCTCGTTGTCGAAGACAACCCTGCCGAGCAGTTGAGCACGCGCGAACTTCTCTGGCATGAGGATATTGATATAGAAGTGATTGACTCCGGCTCCGCAGCTCTTGAAGCTCTCGCACGCGACACCTACGATTGCATCGTGCTTGATCTTCGACTTCCCGACATGTCCGGCTTCGATGTCCTTGAGCAGATCAAGACCAACGCGAAGCTGAGAGATCTGCCCGTTGTTGTATTTACGGGGAGAGAGCTCTCGGCCGAGGAAGATGCTCAGTTGCATATATTGGCCCGCAGCGTCGTAGTCAAGGACGTTGAATCCCCGGAGCGCTTGCTCGATGAGACTGCTCTGTTCCTGCATCGCGTGGTCTCCGAGTTGCCCAACGCGAAACAGCAGATGATTGATCGCCTGCATCAATCCGACGAAGCCCTCGCGGGACGCAAAGTACTGGTCGTCGACGACGACGTCCGCAACATTTTTGCTTTGAGCAGCGTGCTCGAGCGACGCGGCATGACTGTCCTTTCGGCCGGTACGGGCCGAGAAGCAATCGAAACAATTGAAACAACTCCCGACCTGGCAATTGTTCTCATGGACATCATGATGCCGGAGATGGACGGATATGAGACTATGCAAGTAATTCGACAGAATTCTGCTCTGCGGCGCCTACCCATTATTGCCCTGACAGCGAAGGCCATGAAGGGTGATCGCGAGAGATGTCTTGAGGCTGGCGCCTCGGAATATCTCGCCAAACCGGTGAATACTGAACAGCTGCTTTCCGCTCTGCGCATGTGGCTACATCGCTAGCTGCGCGCGGCAGGGGGCATGGAGAGAACTAGATGAACGCAGAGACTAAGGTCAACATCTTGATGGTCGATGACCAGCCGGCCAAACTCCTCAGTTACGAGGTTATCCTTTCGGATCTTGGGGAGAATCTCATCAAGGCAACCTCCGCCAGCGAAGCGCTTAACATCTTGTTGAAGAATGACATTGCTGTTGTCCTTATGGATGTGAGCATGCCGGATCTAGACGGATTCGAATTGGCCGACGTAATTCGTCAACACCCACGCTTCCAGAAAACTGCGATCATCTTCATCTCCGGCGTTCATCTCACCGACTCTGACAAGATCCAGGGCTACCGCAGTGGAGCGGTCGATTACATTTCCGTCCCGGTCGTACCAGAAGTTTTGCGTGCAAAGATCGGCATCTTTGTCGAGCTGCACCGCAAGACGCGCATGCTCGAAACGCTGAATAATCGATTGGAACAGCGCGTCGCAGAGCGCACAGATGAACTGCGGCGCCGCGAAGAGCAGTTTCGCACGCGCGCGGAGTTATTGGATCTTGCCACCGAAGCCATCATGGAGCGCGGCGTCAGCGGCGAAGTCCTGTTCTGGAATGCCGGAGCCGAGAATCTCTACGGCTGGCGACGCGACGAGATCCTGGGAAAGGATGTTCACTCGGTCTTGCGTACCACTTTTCCGGTGCCTCGCGAAGAAGTTGAAACCGCATTGCGCGACAGAAGGGTTTGGCACGGAAACCTTCAACAAAAGAAGAAAGATGGCTCTGACGTTATTGTTGCATGCCGAAAAATCATGAATCATGAGGGCGATGCAATCCTGGAAGTAAATCGAGACATCACCGCACAGCTCCAAGCCGAGGAGGCGCTCCGCGAAACGGAGAAGTTGGCCGCAATGGGTCGCGTTGCGGGAATCATCGCGCACGAGATTAATAACCCGCTCGCCGCGATTACCAACATCTTCTTCCTGATTCGCAACCACCCCTCGCTCGATGATGAGGCCAGGCATTGTGCTGCGATGGCCGAGCAGGAATTGCAGCGAGTTGCGCACATAACGCGCCAGACTTTGAGTTTCTATCGAGAGTCGAAGACACCCATTGCGGTGATGCTCAGCGAATTGCTCGACGACGTCGTCGGACTGCAGGAGCGCCAAATTCACACCAGCCATATTCGGCTGCAAAAGAAATACTTCACACCCGGCCTCGTGCACGGATTTCCTGTCGAATTGCGCCAAGTCTTCTTGAACTTGATTGGTAACGCAATCCAGGCAATGCCGAACGGCGGAGACTTGCGACTCTCTGTGCGCGAGACGTATGACTGGCATTTGATGCGCCGTGGCATTAGCGTCTCAATCGTCGATACGGGCGCTGGAATCAACCCACAGGATTCGGGAAAACTCTTTGAGCCCTTCTTCAGCACAAAGTCCACGAAAGGCACTGGCCTGGGACTCTGGATCAGCAAGGGAATCATACAGAAATACGAAGGCCGCATCTCATTTCGAAGTTTTCGCACTGACAGAGGATGCAGCACTTGCTTCCGCGTATTTCTGCCCAGCAGCCCTGCTCTGAACTTGATCGGTAATTCCGCAACCGAGTTGACGTCATCCGGAGTCGCTGTTGGCGCCAACGGATTCGGCGCCGCGATGCAACACGCATAAGGGCATCGCTCCCACTGAAGCGGACCACTTGCGTCTCGGTATAAGAACCCCGCCGGCGTCAGGAAACGCGCTCTGTCTGCATCGTTCTCCTCACTCTTGGTAAGGAAGGGAGAGGATCCATGGGTTGGGAATTTCTCATCCGGCGCAAAGTAACCCGCAAATCATAAGTGACATCGCACTGTATCTGGAGGAATTGCGACCGGATGGCAAAAACGACCGCTGGAGATTCAGGGCTTGTTCGAGTTCGCGGAGCCCGCGAGCACAACCTGAAGAATGTCGACCTGGACATTCCGCGCGACTCGATGGTGGTTTTTACCGGCGTCTCTGGTTCGGGCAAGTCCTCCCTTGCATTTGGAACTCTATACGCTGAAGCACAAAGGCGATATTTAGAATCCGTGTCTCCCTATGCGCGTCGTCTTTTTCATCAACTTGAAGTTCCAGAAGTGGATTCGATAGACGGCCTTCCCCCCGCTGTTGCACTTCAACAACAACGTGGCTCTCCAACTACCCGTTCTTCTGTGGGCAGTGTGACAACGTTATCGAATCTCTTGCGCATGCTTTATTCCAGAGCAGGAGATTACCCTAAGGGACAGCCGCTGCTCTATGCAGAATCATTTTCAACGAACACAGCGGAAGGCGCCTGCCCAAAGTGCCACGGTCTCGGACGCATTTACGATGTCACCGAACAGTCTATGGTGCCGGATCCATCTTTGACGATCCGGGATCGGGCCGTGGCTGCGTGGCCAACCGCATGGCAAGGACAGAATCTTCGAGACATTCTAGTTACGCTCGGCTACGACGTGGACAAGCCCTGGCGAAAGATGTCCCGGAAAGAGCGCAACTGGATTCTCTTTACCGACGAACAACCGACGGTTCCGGTCTATGCAGGATTTACACCCGCTGAAACGCGGCAGGCATTAAAGCGAAAAACTGAACCGAGCTACATGGGTACCTTTACCAGCGCTCGCCGTTACGTAATGCAAACTTTCGCGAATAGCGAGAGTGCCAGGATGAAGAAACGCGTCTCGGCATATATGCTCAGCACGACTTGTCCGGCCTGTCATGGCAAGCGGTTGCGTCCAGAAGCTCTGAAGGTAAAATTTGCAGGCTATGACATCGCTGAGATCTCCGCCCTTTCACTCAAGCAACTCATGACGACCGTGACGTCCTATGCTGATAGCGACACACTTCGCGCAAAGTCTGCGGAGCGTGTGATCGTGACCAGGCGGATCACTTCCGAAATCGTTGCCCGGCTTCATGTGCTCCTCGACCTGGGTCTGGGATATCTCAGCCTCGAGAGGAGCACACCTACTTTGTCCCCGGGCGAATTACAACGACTTCGCCTGGCAACGCAGCTCCATTCAAATCTCTTCGGCGTCGTCTACGTACTCGACGAGCCATCGGCCGGCCTTCATCCGTCCGATACCGAATCATTGATGCGGGCTCTCGATGCGCTGAAGCGGGTTGGGAATTCACTGTTCGTCGTCGAGCATGAGATAGAGGTGATCAAGCATGCCGACTGGCTCGTGGACGTTGGCCCAGCAGCCGGCCAAGGGGGAGGTCAAATCCTGTACAGCGGCCCGCCCGACGGTTTGAGAGCCGTGAGAGATTCGGAGACTGCTAAATACCTGTTCCGTACCAGCAGCCACCTGCCGCACAAACGCCGCGAGCCAAACGGCTGGCTTAAGTTACGAAATGTTGTCCGTAATAATCTTTTCGGTGTCGATGTAGATCTTCCGCTCGGAGTGCTTGCTTGCGTCACCGGTGTGTCGGGATCGGGAAAGTCAACGTTAATCTCGCAGGCGTTAATCGATCTCGCCACGTCCGAGTTCGGACATCCATCCCAGACAGATGACAATCTCGATCCTCTCGATAGCGACCCAGTTATCGGGACATCGGGCGAGATCGTCGGCGGGCTGCAAGGAATTCGACGGTTGGTCGTGGTTGATCAAAAACCGATCGGGCGAACCCCTCGTTCCAACATGGCTACCTACACAGGGCTTTTCGACCACGTGCGAAGGTTGTTCGCAAATACGAAGATGGCCAAAATACGAAAATACGACGCGGGCCGTTTCTCATTCAACGTGGCAAAGGGTCGATGCGAAACCTGCAGCGGTGAGGGCTTTGTTTGTGTCGAGCTTTTGTTTTTACCGAGTGTCTACTCGCCTTGTCCCACATGCAAAGGCTCCCGCTTCAATGCCAATACACTCGAAGTAACCTACCGGGACAAGAACATCGCAGAGATTTTGGGAATGACGGTGGATGAGGCCCTGCTTTTTTTCTCTTCTGATGTTTCCGTCAAGCGCGCGCTGGACGCGTTGCATGATGTTGGTCTTGGGTATCTCCGTCTCGGGCAATCGGCAACTGAGCTCTCTGGCGGGGAGGCGCAGCGGATCAAATTGGCGACAGAATTACAGAGGATGGGGCGCGGAGATACACTCTACATTCTTGATGAGCCAACTACCGGTCTCCATCCTTCTGACGTTTGCCGGCTCCTTGCACAACTGCAAACTCTCGTTCAAGGTGGCAATACCGTATTGGTGGTTGAGCATGACATGGATGTTATTACCGCAAGCGACTGGATCATCGATATTGGTCCAGGTGCCGGAGATGAGGGAGGCAGAGTGGTTGCATTTGGTCCGCCCGAACAAGTCGCAATGAGCGACGCGAGCCGCACAGGGCCCTATTTGGCGGCACGTCTCTAGGAGCTTCGGCCCAACCGAAGAGCAACTAAGAAGAGCCCGCAGGCATCCCGCAAGAACCGTTCGGCTCGAAGCCGTTGCAATGGTCTTTCCGAGCCCGAAAAAACCTCCGATTTACGTCATGGCCGAACCTTGTGAAGGCAACCTGCATCCTACTGCCTGTTACGACGTACCCAAATACATTTCGGAGTTATGTGATGTCTGGAAAGTTTGCTGTTGTTACCGGTGCCTCCAGCGGTATCGGTTTCTCGCTCGCGAAGGAACTCGCCTCTCGAGGATACGATCTGGTTGTTTGCTCCTCGGGAGAGCGATTGCCCGAGGCAGCCGAGATAATTCGCTCTTCCGGCGCCAATGTCGTTGATGTAACTGCAGATCTCTCCACCCGGGAGGGTGTCGAACTCCTCTGGAAAAGCATTGCTGACTCCGGCCGGCCCTTCGCTCCCTTGCCCTGGCGGATGCGGATCACCATGCGCTGGCTGTCGATGTCCTCCACCATGATCTGCGAGGCTTCCGTCCTTCGTGCTCCGGTGGCATACAGCAGCACCAGGAGAATGCGGTACAGACGGTTGGGTGCGGCATCGATCAGCCGCACCACCTCTTCCTGACTGAGAACGGTCGGCAGCTTATGGGGCACCTTGGGAAAGATGAGATCGTCGAAGGCGAGGTCCTTCCGCTTCAGCGTCCGCTTGTACAGAAATCGCAACGCCGAGATGCGCATCTCGACTGTGCTGGGGGCAAGCTTCCTCTCCTGGAGCAGATATCGCTGATAGCGTCGCAGGTGCTCGGGACCCAGTCGTTCCGGCGAGCGATGGAAGTACTCGGCAAACTGGCTGACGGCGTTGAGATAGCCGCGGATGGTGGCTGGTGAGTAGTTGCGCCGCTGAAGCTCGTGCAGCATGCGCTGGCGAAGTGGGGTCATAGGAACCTCCTCCCTATGACCACTCACCCTAAACGCCGTGCATCGCTGAGCTAACCACAACTCTCAGTCCGTCGCGTCAGCGACTTCGTTCTAACCGGCAACTGTCCCAGTTGGGCGCTTGGAAATCAGGAACGCCAGTTTCCGAGGGCCTATCCTGCATTTGGCGAGTAAGCCAAGGCCACCGAGAAGTTGGGCTCAAAGCTCCAGAGCCTAGCCATGTGCGATTCTTGGCTGCTTCAAAAGGCGAGGAAAAACAGCTTCCGAAACTCAGAAAAATCAACGGCCGGATCTCGCGATCCGGCCGTTTCTAAATCTGTGGGTTCTGGGCCCAGATGCCTTATTTAAGCCTTCACAAAGACGATGGGATACCGGCGACTGGGAAGTCGAGAGTTTCACCCCGTCTTCTTCGGGAAGCCGCCGATGAGTGCAAACTGCGAACTCGCCATTCATGATGCCAAGGAATATCAGTGGGTGATACCATCATGGACCTTGGAGGAGCAGTTCAGCATTTTGAAACGAATCCGAGGAGTTGATCCAATTGGCGAAGATCTGTCCAGCCCCTGCCAATAAAAAACACATATTTCGATCAAAACGGGCTCATGCTGCCTTGGCCGTCTCTCTGTCCTTTGTGGGAGCCTTCCTCGTGGTCGGCTGTCACAGCAGACAGGAGACCGGGAGTAGTGGTCTGGGAACGCGGCGGATTGATTTTAACCAGGACGTCCAGCCGATCCTGGCTAGCAACTGCTTCAGTTGTCACGGACCCGATCCCGAGATGCGCAAGGCGGGACTGAGGCTCGATCTGGGCGAGTCAGCATTCAAGAAGCGGCCGGGACATCCGGATGCGATCGTGCCCGGCCATCCGGAGAAGAGTGAACTGGTTAAGCGCATCGAGTCGAAAGACCCGCACTACCTGATGCCGCAGTCGCCGCAAGGCGAAGCCAAACCGATGAAGACCGCGGATGTCGCCACGCTCAAAGAGTGGATCAAAGAAGGCGCGGAGTATCGGCCGCATTGGGCCTTCAGCAAGCCCATGCGGCCCCCGCTGCCGGTGCTTACACCGAACGACGGAAAAGTGAGGACGCCGATCGATGGATTCATTCTCGTGCGCCTGAAGAAGGAGGGCTTGCGTCCCTCGCCCGAGGCGGACAAAGAAACACTCATTCGGCGCGTGACCTTGGACCTGACGGGTTTGCTGCCGACGCCCGCGGAGACACGCGCGTTTGTCAACGATTCGTCTGCACAAGCATACGAGCATCTAGTGGATCGGTTGCTGGCGAAGCCGACTTTTGGCGAAGAACGAGCGCGCTATTGGCTCGATTATGCGCGCTATGCCGACACGTATGGACTGCACTACGACAACAGCCGCGATATCTGGCCATTCCGCGACTACCTTATCCGGTCCTTTAACAGCAACAAGCCTTTCGATCAATTTGCAATGGAGCAGATCGCGGGCGACATGCTGCCGGCAAAGAATCTCGATCCGTTGATCGCGAGCGGGTATGTGCGCCTGGGGGTGAGCAGCAACGAAGGAGGAACCATTCCCGAGGAACTCCGCGTGAACATTGCGCGCGAACGAACGGAGGCCTACGGCGCAGCATTCATGGGCCTGACCGTGGGTTGTGCCGTATGCCACGATCACAAATACGATCCGACCACGCAGAAGGACTTCTACTCTCTGAGTGCATTCTTCAACAATCTTGCTGAGAAGCCATTCAATGACGACAGGCCGGTCTGGGCGCCCGTTGCGCGTATCCCCAAAACGCAGAATGAAAGCGAATACAACCGCGTGTGGACCGAGAGATCCGAGCTTGCCGAGAAACTGCGTGCGCTGCGCCTTGAAGACCGCACGCTGATTGAGCGCTGGCTCGCGTCGCGCAGGAACCTGCCGCAGTCGGTCTCAACGGAGAAACTTGTGCTGCGCCTGCGTCTGGATGAAAGCGGCGGCGATGTATTGCACAATACTGCACCGAGTGCGGTGCCCGCCCGTTTTTCGGTCGGGAAGTCGAAGCCGCAATGGGGCGAAACTACCTGGCTGTGGCCCGATTTCCGCATGGACATCAGTTCTCACATCATCCTGGGCCAAACGGGCGATTACGACAGAAATCAGGCATTCTCGTCGGGCGGTTGGTTCATGCTGCGCTCCGCTCCCAACTACAACCTCGACAATGCTACCGGTTCGCTGCTGTCGAAGATGGATGCGACGCAGCACAACCGAGGTTGGGATCTCGTAGCCGAGAAGGGGATCATCAGCGTCGAGTTGGTGAATCAGGGGCCCAAAGATCTGAAGTTCCACACAAAGGGCAAAGAAAAAAAGACCGCTACAAAGCACCTCAAAGAGATATTCCAGTTCCCTACCCCGGCCGATTTAACGGCGAAGGATCTTGCGCCCAACAAGCCCAAGACGAAGAAGGAACCCAAAAAGAAGGAAGAGAAGAAGCCGGAGCCTCCGAAGGAGCCGGAAGATACCACACCGCTCGTGGCGATTAAGGTCTCCACGGAGCAACCCCTCCCTGTGGATGGGCATTGGCGGCACATCTTCTTCACCTATGACGGATCCGGTAAAGCTTCTGGCATAACCATTTATATTGATGGGTCGCCGGTTAAGACACGGACGGTGGCCGATACACTTGCCCAGTCCACGATCCGCACACAAGCCCCCATGCAACTCGGATGGCGGTCTCCCGATGCCAATCCGTTGCGCGAAACGCGCTACCAGGACATTCGGCTTTATGCTCGCGCACTTACGGCCGATGAGGCGCGGCGGCTTCCGCTAGAGGACTATGTCGCCGAAGTCACTGCTAAGCCCATCGATAAGTGGAATCCCGACGAACTGCATGCGGCCAGCAAATTCTACTTCGCTAACATCGACCAGTCTGCGAAAATGATCGCCACTCAAATTTCGCAGCTGAATGCAAGGCTCGACAAGCTTTCGGAAGGCGGCGACCTGACGCTCGTCTCGTGGGAGAAGCCGACGATTGCTTATGCCGATGTGTTGACGCGTGGCGTTTACTCGTCGCGTACGGAACGTGTCGAGGCGAATACGCCGCACTATCTGCCACCCTTGCCGGTGGGTGAGCCGCACGACCGTCTGGCGCTCGCGAAGTGGACGGTGAGCGCGGAGAATCCTCTCACGGCACGGGTAACCGTGAACCGGATGTGGAATGAGCTTTTCGGCACAGGGCTTGTGGAGACGACAGAAGACTTTGGAATCGTTGGCCAGAGGCCTTCTAATCCGGAACTGCTGGACTGGCTTGCGACAGAGTTCCGTGAAAGCGGATGGAACATCAAGCACATGTACAAGCTGATGGTGATGTCGGCGGCATACCGTCAGAGCGCCAAGGCGACACCTGAGCAACTGGCGAAAGATCCTAAAAACCTGCTGCTGGCACATGGTCCGCGCTTCCGCATGGATGCGGAGATGCTGCGTGATGTGGCACTTCAGTCGAGCGGCCTGCTGTTGAACACGGTTGGCGGTCCGAGTGTAAAACCTTATCAGCCGCCGAACGTGTGGGAGCAGGTGGGCATCGGCGGCAGCGACACGCTCGTATACGAACAACAGAAAGGCGACTCGCTGTATCGACGCAGTATGTATACCTACTGGAAGCGCATGGCCATGCTACCCGATATGGACGCCTTCGATGCGCCGATGCGTGACGTGGTGTGTACACGCCGTCAGCGGACGGACACTCCGCTGCAGGCGCTTGTGACCATGAACGATGTGCAGTGGGTCGAGGCTGCGCGCTCTTTGGCAGAGCGAGTGATCAAGGAGGGGGGAGCCAAGCCGGAGAAACGCATTCAGCTGATGAGCGAGATTCTGCTTGCACACGATCCTCCTCCGCGTATGCTGGCGGCGCTGACAAGTTCACTGGATCAGATGCAGAAGCATTATGCGGCAGATCCAAAAGCTGCTCACGCATTGATCGGCGTGGGAGAGAAAAAGAGAGATGCGTCGATTCCGGCGCCGGAACTGGCCGCGTGGACGATGGTGGCCAGCGAAATGTTGAACCTCGACGAGACCGTAACGAAGTAGTGAGGAAGATGGAATGAAGCAGCATCCTCTTTGCACGGACACAGAGCATAACCATGATGTGATGAAACTCCCTGTCCCCTCCGAACTGAAGCGGGAGTGGGCTACTTTACAGACGCGCCGGCATTTTCTGGGACGCACGGGAAAAGTGCTGGGATGGGCGGCGATCGCCAGCCTGTTTGGGGATCGCACTTTGCGAGGAGATGCGGATCAGGCGACCAATAGCCGGCCCGGAGCGCAATCCGGTGAGCACCTGAGGCTTCCTCACTTCGCTCCGAAAGCAAAAAGGGCTATTTATCTTTTCATGTCGGGCGGCCCATCGCAGGTGGATTTACTCGATTACAAACCGCATCTCATGGATCTCTACGACAAAGATATTCCCGACTCCGTGCGAGGCGCCCAGCAGTTGACGGGCATGACGGCCGGCCAGGCGCGCTTTCCGATCGCGCCTTCGCACTGGAGTTTCAAGCGATATGGGAGGACTGGCACCTGGGTAAGCGATCTACTTCCCTATACCGGGCGGATGGTGGATGATCTCGCAATCATCAAATCGACCAACACCGAGGCTATCAATCACGAACCGGCAATCATGCTGATGAATACCGGCAATATGAATGCCGGCAAACCTTGCATGGGATCTTGGCTGGCCTACGGGCTAGGCAGCATGAATGACAATCTTCCCACGTTCATGGTTCTGCAAAGCAAGCTGAACACAAAGGAAAACAACCAGCCGGTGTCGTCGCGTTTGTGGAGCAGCGGATTTCTTTCCTCGGAATATGCGGGTGTCGGACTACGCTCGGCGGGCGATCCAGTTCTCTATCTCACCGATCCTAGTGGAGTAGACCGCGAAGTGCGCCGCAATATGCTCAATGCGGTGAACGAAATTAATCGTCAAACGTTCGACGAACTTGGCGACCCCGAAACTCACGCGCGCATCGCGCAGTACGAAATGGCCTATCGAATGCAAACTTCTGTGCCCGAGCTTGCCGATTTGAGCAAAGAGCCAAAGTCGACATGGGATTTGTACGGAGACGAAGCGAAAGAACCGGGCACTTTTGCCTATAACTGCCTCATGGCGCGCCGCATGGCAGAACGAGGCGTGCGCTTCACGCAGGTATACAAGCGTGGCTGGGATATGCACGACAACGTGACCGGCATCTTGCCCATCATCTGCGGGGAGACAGACCGCGGGTGCTACGCGCTGGTCACCGATCTCAAGCAGCGCGGACTGCTGGACGACACACTCGTAGTCTGGGCTGGCGAATTTGGCCGCACTGTTTACAGCCAGGGCGGTCTCTCCAAAGAAAACTATGGCCGGGACCATCATCCGCGGTGCTTCACTACCTGGATGACAGGCGGCGGCGTGCGCACTGGCATTACTTATGGCGAGACGGATGATTACAGCTACAACGTGGTTAAGGATCCGGTGACCGTGCGCGACTTCAACGCGACGATTCTGCATTGTCTCGGCATCGACCACAACAAGCTGACTTACAATTTCCAAGGCCTGGATCAGAAGTTAACAGGGCCAGTACCGGCGAGTGTGGTAAAGGGCTTGCTTGCGTGAAGATTCGTCATCGGCTCGCGGCAATTTCCGAAGATTTTCTGCCGAACAGTAAGACCACCCGCATCGCGTGGATCGCTTCGTTGGCATTCAGCGCAGCACTCGTTCTTCTGCCTTGGCTCGTCAAGCTCGATGGCAAACCTCACGCCGACTGGCAGCAGTTCCTGGGCCGTTTCCATCCACTTGCGGTACATCTGCCGATCGGTTTCCTGCTGCTGGTTCCGCTACTGGAGATTGCTGGATCATTTCGTCCCGCGCTCCGCGAGGCGGCTGGCTTCGTGCTGTGGCTCGCGTATGCAGCTTTCTTGCTCGCACTCACTCTTGGGATGCTGCTCGCTTACGGCAGCGGTGAGGCGGGCACCCAAGTCACACGGCACATGGCCGGCGGGATCGCTCTCACCATTGGCGTACTCTTGTGCATTCTTGCGCGGCCCTTGTGGTTACAACGAAGCATAGTGCTCTTCTATCCCGCGTTGCTCGCGTGCATGGTGCCGCTTCTGATCTGGACAGCCGACCAGGGTGGCTCGATTACGCACGGCAGCAATTATCTGACCGCATATATGCCAGCGACCCTCAAGCGCTTGACCATGATCAGCGCGAATACACCTCAGACTTCGTTCTACGCCATGCATATCAGCCCGATCTTCGATTCCAACTGCGTCGCCTGCCATGGCGCAACAAAAACCAGCGGCGGTCTCCGCCTGGACTCCTTTGACCTTCTGATGAAGGGTGGCAAAGATGGTCCGGTTATAGTTGCCGGTGACGCGGAAAAGAGTCCCTTGCTCCGGCGAGTGACGTTGCCTCCCGATCACAAGCAATTCATGCCGGCTGAGGGCAGGCCGCCTCTCCGCGCCGATGAAATCGCATGGATCGAGGCTTGGATTCAGCAAGGTGCTTCACCCAATGCCGTCACGCTCGCCGGAATTTCGACGGGCGACCAACGTCCGGAATTGCCGCTGCAGCCCGTCGGAAACTACAGCGCACTGATGCCTGAAATTCGGCAGATGCAACAGATGCAAGGCGCGAAGCTCATTCCAGTGTCCAGCAAACCCGAGGACGGATTGATTCTTTTCACGGTTGACGCCCCCGACAGTTTTGGTGATGCCCAGTTGGCGCAGTTTCAGAGATTCGCCCCCTATATCGTCGAGGCGGAACTGGGACGCACGACGATTTCGAACGCAAGCTTCGACACGTTGAAGCAGTTCTCCCACCTGCGCGCGCTTCACCTTGAAGAAACTCACATCACCGGAGACGGCCTGGCAAAGCTGACTTCCCTATCGCAATTAACGTATCTCAATTTGAGCGGGACGCAGGTCACCGAAGAGTCGGTGCGGACGCTGAGTTCGATGAAGAACCTGCGACACATCTACCTCTACAACACGCCAGCTCAGCCCACCGCAAATCCGAAACCGACACAACCTATTGCGAGGAGTCAGCCATGACACAGACCCACCTTCAGCCCGCATCCGACGGTGCCATCGACCGGCGGAGATTCTGTGCCGTCACCGGGATTGCGGCCTTGGCGACGCTGACCGTTCCACGCGCAGAGGCCGCGATTTTCGCGCATGGCGAGAATATGACGTCCACAAGATCCCAGACGGGCAACGGCGAATGGACTTATGAAGTAGCTTCCGGTTGGGGACAATTGCCCGCGGGTCTGACATTTGGAGGTACTCACGGCGCCATAGCTACTGACCTCGCCGGCCACGTGTACGTGAGCACGCAAAGCGAGACTGGCATTCTTGTCTACACGCCCGAAGGTGTGTTCAAAGAAAAAATCGCCGGAGAATATCCTGAAGTTCATTCTATTTCTCATGCGCAGGAAGGCGCTGACGAGTACCTTTACACAACCGTGCAAAAGGGGACGCCGAAGGAGAACTGGCTGTTCGTCAAAATGAAAATAGATGGCACCGTGGTGAAGAAGATTACCGCACCGCCGCAAGCCGGCTTCAAGGCGCCCAACGAATGGCGTCTAACCGCTGCGGTGCCGGGACCCGATGGTAGCATCTTCATCGCCAATGGCTACGGCGACTCACGCATCTTCCATTTCGGCAAAGATGGCGAGTATCTCGGCGAATGGGGCGGCAAAGGCACATCTGATGGCTTATTCGACTGTTGTCACGGCCTCGCAATCGACCGCCGGTACGATCAGCCGCTCCTTCTGGTTTGTGATCGCGAGAATCGGCGACTTTGCCATCTGGACCTTGACGGAGAGTTTGTGGGAACAGTGACGCAGCATCTCCGCCGCCCCTGCCAGGTGAGCTTTCACGGAGAGTTTGCGGTTGTTTCAGAATTGGAAGGCCGCGTAACGATTCTCGACAAGGACAACGCTGCCGTTGCGTTTCTCGGAGACAACCCGCATAAGGCTCAGTGGGCCAACTATCAGCTTCAACCCAATGAAATCGGAGCCGCGTTTTTCAGTGCCGCCCACGGATGTCATATCGATCAGCAAGCCAATATATATATTTCCGATTGGAATCAGACTGGCCGCGTAACGAAATTAGTTAGGAAAAATACCTAAGGCAGGGTCGGAAAGGTCACGCTCGTGAAGGTAAAGATGGTGGCATCTGTCCCACAACCCACAACTGCTCGGAAACATGATCCACAAACTGGTGATCGTTGTGCCCGTCACCGGTCGCGAATCGCGATCCCGCGGATCTTAATGCGCATCCCTGGATCGCCGAGTTGTAGAACGCCAAGGCGGGTTAATTGAGAGTATTCCCGACCGAGGAATTACAGTGACACAGCGAGTTCATAGGCTTCTCGCATATAAGAATTCAAGCCTGTTACGCACCTTCATCAAAATGAAAGATATTCCCGCAGCCTGATCCGTCACTACAATCGCTTTCATCGGTCATCTCCCCCAGTCGAGTTCTTGTCTGTAAACTCCACTGCTTTCATCTCTGGCATTGCTTACTCCTCGAATTCGCTGTGCCCATTACGCGTAGCGTTCGCGTTGTCGAAGTTAATGTTGTTCGTGATCGGATCTCCCGCTCAGTTTCGTGATCGATTCAGAAGCTCGTCCAGCGTGAATCTGTCAGGCCCCCGGAACGCCAGTAAGAATGCTGCTGCGGCCACCGAGAAGAAAGAATAGTCGAATGGCGACTTGATGCCAAGACCTGTGACCATACCTATAGCAAATGACAAAAGGAGATGACCGGAGAGGACGGAGAAGCCTGCGATGAGCAATATCCCAAAGCCCACGGCCGCCCGTTGCTCTGTCTGTGCTTCTTTTGCTAATACATCAAACGTCTCGCATAGCAATTGATTCATCGACAAATGCGCGCCGCGTCCCCCATACTTCCCAGAGCAGAAAACAGGGAGACTTACCTATGTGCGATGACTTGATTCACCAGGGTCTAACCCACGATCCCACGGTTTCGCGTCGAGCCTTCGGGCTTGGGGCAGCAGCAACTGTTGCTCTACGCTCAGCCGTCGCTTCGGCGCAGGCGAAGGTCGTCCAGAAGGACGTCAATGTCCCCATGGCGACGGGTGTCTCTGACTCTGCGCTTTTCTATCCCGAGGGCAAAGGAAGCTGGCCGGCCGTCCTTGTATGGACGGACATCCTTGGTCTCAGGCCCGTGTTTCGCGAGATGGGTCAAAGACTCGCTGCTGAAGGTTACGTTGTTCTCGTCCCAAACCCGTTCTACCGAAATGCCAAGGCACCTGTGGTGGACGGTTCGTTTGATTTCAGCAAGCCGGAGGACCGCGCCAAGGTGATGCCAATGGCCGCAGCCCTGACAGCCGACGCCAATATCAGGGACGCAAAATCCTACATCGACTTCCTCGACGCCCAGCCACAAACGGACAAGAAGAGGAAAATGGGCGTCCAGGGATACTGCATGGGCGGTCCGCTCACCTTTCGCACGACTGCCATCGCCCCTGACCGCGTCGGTGCCGCTGCTACCTTCCATGGCGGAGGTCTGGTGACCGATAAGCCCGACAGCCCGCACCTGCTCATTCCCAAGATGAAGGCCGAAGTGCTTTGCGCAGTCGCTGATAACGACGACAAACGCGACCCCGCGGCGAAGGACACACTCAAAGAGGCCTTCGCAGCTGCGCATCTAAAAGCCACGGTTGAAGTCTATGAGGGATGCAACCACGGCTGGACGGTGCGCGGAAGTCAGGTCTACAACGAAGCAGGCGCGGAGCGTGCGTGGGCAGCACTCATCGCACTCTATAAGCGAAGCCTCGGGTAGGCGGCGAAATATACAGGCCACGCTGGGCGCGTGCACGGCTCGCACGTAGGTTTTCCCTCGACAGCGCTGCGAAAGCGTAGGCGCAAGCAAAAGGACGCTTACTCGGCGGCTGCAGAGCGTTCTTGGGAAATCGCCGATGTTGTATTTCCAGAGTCTGCGTGTTGAACGCGCGTTGCATCTCCTGAAGACCAGCAAAGCACGTGTCGACGACATCGCTGCAAAAGTCGGATGATTTCGGAAGGCCTGGGTAATGTGGTCGCGCGGTGGTGCAGGCAGAGAAATTCGGCGCTCAGATGACGGTCGGTCAGAAAGTGATGAAGGTCAAATGCGACCGGCAACCGTATGAGCTTACTTTGGAAAACGGCGGACTCATCGAGACGCGGAGCATTGTCATCGCCACCGGCGCTCAGTACAACAAGCCGAATGTTGAGAATCTGGAACGGTTCGAGGGGCAGGGCATCTACTACGCCGCCACATTCGTGGAAGCACAACTACATAACTGTCTCCTCCTTTGAAACAATTTGAGCCGTGCGAGGACTGCGGCGAACGAGGAACTCGCTTTCGAAATCAGCACCGGTCTTAGCTACTTCCTGCCTGCCGATTTCACCGATGTGGTTGGATCCGCTCCCATCCAAGTAACGTCTGACGTCGGTCCATAGGTAGAGGGCACAACCTTGTCGAGCATGCGCAGGTAGACCGTCAGCTGAGTGCGATGGTGCGCAGTGTGTAAAATACGACGCCAGAATATCCAGATTCGCTCCCGCCGCACATCGAAGAAGGGCACCACGTCGGACCACCAACTTTCATCCTGTTCTGCCAAGAATGGAAGCCTCGCTTTTGCCAACGCCGCTATACGTCGACAATAGTCCTCGATGTTGGCTGATGGCGGCAGGATGTGATCCGGAGCAGGTTCCGGCGTGCCGAGGAACTCTCCGAAGAATCTTCGCTCGGAAAGCAACTGGTGTTTCAAGATGTCACCAACGGTGCTCGATTTCGGATGTGGCCTGAAACCCAGATCGCCATCAGCAAATTCGTGCCAGGTTGAAACGACCTTATTCGTCTCGCTTGCATATGTGTCGAGCGCGTGCTGAAGGGAATGCACATTCATCAGCGGAATCTCGTTCTGTTCAATCGCTATGAACTCGTATTGCATCGCGACGGCCTCCCTTATTTCGACGGCCTATCATTCTCTTCTATCGAGCGACTTAACAGCAGTTACCTCTTGAATCCTGAGAGCACTGTTTGCTCAGACGACTGGGGATCCTTCTGGCGCAGATTCTGTTTCGTGCAACATCGTTCGCGTCGGAGGCGAAACGACGATTGGCAGAACCGTGGAAACAAGCATGATGATCGCAATGGTATGCAATCCGCTTGTGTAGGAGCCGGTCGGACCGAGCAATTTCACGAGCAGTTGCGGACCGAAGTAGCTTGCGAAGCCCCATGCGGTGAGCATCAGGCCGTAGATCGGGCCGACATTCTTTGAACCAAAATAATCGGCAGCAAATGCAGGCATGGTTCCAAAGCCACCTCCATAACACATGAGAATCACGAATGACACCACGGTGATGACCGCAACTGAAGTCAACGAGGGCAGCAGCCAGAAAAGCCCGAACTGGACCAGATATATCACAGCGAATGTCCATCGCCGTGTGATGCCGTCAGATACCCAGGCCCAGAAGATCCGGCCCACCGAGTTGCCGATGCTGACAATTCCCACCATGCCGGCTGCAACGGCAGCGCTCGCGGCGGTCAGTTTCTGGAAGACCGGCGACTCCTGGGAGATGAGCGAGATTCCAGCCGAAGTATTCAGGAAGAGCAAGAGCCAGAGCGCCCACCATTGCCAGGTTGCCAGCGCTGTGCCGAGCGTATAGTCCACCTTTGACCGCTGTGCCGTTTGCGCGGCACTTGGAGTCCAGCCTTGTGGGGTCCATCCTGCGCGCGGGTTTTTCATGAATAGACCCGCCACGACGATCACGATCATATACGCTACACCGAGATACGCGAAGGTCTTCAGTACTCCGACGCTTTGGATCAGCCGTTGAGCCACAGGTGCTGTTACGAGGGCACCGGCACCGAAGCCGCCGACGGCAATGCCGGTGATCAGGCCTCGGCGGTCGGGAAACCATTTGACCAGCACTGCGATGGGAACAATGTAACCAAATCCGAGCCCAACTCCGCCAATCACTCCATAGCTAAGGTAAAGCCACCAGAGCTTGTCGGCGGAGAAACTCGCCAGGAACACGCCAAGCCCATAGAGCACGCCCGCGGTGAGCGCGACGACGCGAGGCCCCTTCCTGTTAAGCCAAAGGCCGCCGAAGAATGCGGAGACACCAAGGACGAAGATACAAATCGTGAATGTCCAGGTGACCTGTGCGATGGACCAGCCGAATTGTTTTGTGAGTGGATTGCGAAATACGCTCCACGCGTATACGGCTCCCAATGCGACTTGCATCAGAAAGCCGGCCAGCGCAATGCCCCAGCGATTGGTAGTCGCTGCCATACAACGCCTCCGAATCTTGCGTTAGAGGTGCTTCATTCAGTGGCACTCTCCACGGGTTTTGAGCTCACTTCCGAGGATTTCGAGGAATTTATTGATAAGCGCCATGCTGCGTCGTAACTCGGGTTGCCGGAATTCGGCCAGCAATTTAAACAGGCCTGGCGGCTCCACCATCGGCTTTTGGCAACCGAAAGTCTCGGTCACGGCGACGGCGAATCCCTGCAGCAGGTCTGGGTCGATCGCTCCGAGCATCTTGCCGAGGATGATTGCATTCCGCAGGCCGCGAATGCCTTCCTCGGAATCGGCCGCGCCAACCGCGGCATCGATGATCATGCCGCCCGAACTCACCGCTCCGCGCAGCAATCTGAGAACGCCGGAGTCGTGCAATTGCTGCAGCAGCTCATACGATTCGAGGAGTGCTTCCGCGTGTTGCTCGGGCGCCTCTTCCAGCCGCTTGCGCAACTCTTCGCGCGGATCGCGCGGCGCCACTTCCAAGCCAATAGGGCGCGCCATGTTTATTTCTCCTGTCCAGGAGGTGCGGCTGTGCGCGTTTCAATTTGAACCAACCCATTGCCGGGCAGGCGGTAATCGCTGCGTGCCCACTTGCGCTCGACTTCCACACCTGTCTGCGGAGTTGGATGCCCGTGACGCGGATTAGTCCGCGGCAATGGATTGTCGCCGTTTTGACCCAGCACCGTAAGGTGAACAGATGTCTCCTTGTAGGCCGGCGTGTGCGTTACCTTGTCAGTGCTACTGCTGGTGAGACGGTTCACCGGCTCGAGAGTAGAGTTCATCGGCATGTAGAGTTCGTTGCCGCTGACGCGCGGGGTGACGACGGCCTGCACCTTGACTGCGCCATACTTCGAGGCAAGCCGAACCCAGCTTCCGGTCTGGATATCACGCGCGCTTGCCAGTTCGGGTGAGACTTCAACAAATGTGCAGGGCACTTTCTCTCGGATGCCTTGGGTGCGGTAAGTCATGTTGCCTTCGTGGAAGTGCTCAAGCAGGCGGCCGTTGTTCAGGTGCAGATCATATTGCTCATCGGTCTGATTGCTGGGCTCGGTCCATGGCACAGGGAAGAACGTGGCTTTGCCGTCCGGGGTATTGAACTTTTGCGTGTAGAGCAGAGGCTCATCGATGCCGTCCGGCGCAACCGGCCACTGCAATGACTTGAATCCTTCCAGTCGCTCGTAAGTTACACCCGCCATCGTTGGCGTGAGCTGCGCGATCTCCTCGTAAATCTCAGACGGATGTTTGTAAGCCCAGTTGGCACCAAGACGGTTGGCGACATCGATCAGAATCTTCCAGTCGGGACGGCTTTCACCCAAAGGCTCCATGGCTTGATACAGACGCTGGATGCGCCGTTCCGTGCTGGTGAATGTGCCGTCCTTCTCCAGACTTGGGCTCGCCGGCAGAATCACGTTGGCAAAGCGGCAAGTTTCAGAAAAGAAGATCTCCTGCATCACAAAGAAATCGAGCTTTTCCAGCGCAGCCCCGACATAATTTGCGTTGGAGTCGACAAGGCTCATCTCTTCGCCGAAGACATACATCGACTTGAGGCGGCCATCGTGGATGGCATCGATCATCAGGTGGTTATCGAGGCCGGGCTTCGGCGGCAAAGTCACATTCCACGCTTTTTCGAATTTGGCCCGGATGGCCGGATCGTCGACTTTCTGATATCCGGGGAAGTAATTCGGCATGGCCCCGTGGTCGCTTGCGCCCTGGACGTTGTTATGTCCCCTGAGCGGATATGCGCCCGTGCCCGTCCGCATGTAATTGCCGGTGGCCAGCAGCAGATTCGAGATGGCCGTCGATGTGTCCGATCCCATCACATGCTGCGTAACACCCATGGCCCACAAAATGCACACACCATTTGCCTCAGCGATCATGTGGGCAACCTTGATTATCGTCTCCTGCGGTATGCCGCAACGCTCGCTCGCCATTTCGAGAGTAAAGGGTTCGAGACTCTTTAGGTACCCATCCGCTTTGTTCACCCACGTATCGATAAAGGATTGGTTTGCCAGTCCGTGGTTAAAGATGTAGCGCGTTACCGCGGAGAGCCAGATGAGATCGGTTCCGGGCCGCGGATGCAGAAAGACATCAGCGCGGCGGGCCATCTCGTTCTCGCGAAGATCAGAGACGATGAGCTTCTGGCCGTGCAGCTTATGCGCGCGCTTGACGCGCGTAGCCAGAACGGGATGGCTCTCAGCCGTGTTGCTGCCGATGATGACAACCAGGCCGGCCTGCTCGATGTCCTTGATGGAACCCGAATCGCCCCCGTAGCCCACGGTGCGAAAGAGGCCGGTGGTCGCGGGCGCTTGGCAGTAGCGCGAACAGTTATCCATATTGTTGGTCCCGATCACCGCGCGCGCCAGCTTTTGCATCAGGTAGCTTTCCTCGTTCGTGCACTTTGACGACGAGATGAACGCGAGTGCGTCGGGACCATGCGCGGCTTTGATCTCGGAGAATCGACGGGCGACCAAGTCGAGAGCCTCATCCCACGTCGCTTCTCTGAACTTGTCGTTTTCGCGAATCAACGGCCTGGTCAGGCGATCGGGACTGTTGACGTAGTCCCACCCAAATTTGCCCTTGATGCAGGTCGAAACGCCGTTGGCGGGACCGTCAAGCGGCTCGACTTTGAGGATCTGACGATCTTTAGTCCAAATGTCGAAAGCGCAGCCCACACCGCAATAGGTGCACACGGTCTTCGTCCTCTTGATTTGCGATTCGCGCATGTAGGCTTCAACTTCAGAGAGCTGCATGATCGAACCAAATCCCACCTCCGGCTCCACTCCTTTGACGATGTCGATCATGCCCTTCAGCGCATGGATCGGCAGGCCGGTAAAGTAGCCGGTCTGGCCGAGCATTGACGTCTCCATGAGCGCATTGCAGGGGCAGACCGTGACACAGTGACCGCAGGAGACACAACTCGACCTGCCGATCGGCGCGCCTCCATCCCACAGAACGCGCGGACGCGGGTCCTCCCAGCGGATGCTGAGGGTTTCATTTACCTGCAGGTTCTGGCAGGCTTCCACGCAACGCCCGCAGAGAATGCACTGCTGGGGATCGTAGCGATAGAAAGGATTGCTCGAATCGACATCGAAGGGCTTGGACTTGAACGGGGTGTCCTGATGCTCTATTTCGAGGAGGACCGCTGTGTTGTGGACGGTGCAGTTGCCGTTGTTATTGTCGCAAACCGTACAGTAGAGCAGATGATTGCCGAGGATGCGATCGAAGGCTTCACGCTGCGCTGTCTGCGCCCGTGGTGACCCCGTGTCGACATGGACGCCGTCGACGGCATCGGTTCCGCAGGCTCTCACCAGTTTGCCGTCCATCTCGATCATGCAGGTATCGCAGGTTTGGATGGGACCAAGCTGGCGATGATAACAGACCTGCGGAATCATGATTCCGCTGCGGTTGATGGTATCGATCAGACGCTCCCCGGGCTTTATCTCCTGAGGCTTGCCGTTCACAAAAACCGCCAAGGAAGCGACCTCCCTTCATCGACTGCTGGATGCTAGTACGTGCAACCTGCAGACGTAAAGCCCTAATTTGCATAGGCTCACAGCCCATTGTTAACGTTTGATGACATGTGACTCCCGCAGGAGCCAAATTCTCGAAGATTTCTGCTAGGGAACACTGGGAAGACAGCGAAAGCTCCCTGAATAAATAACGAACCGCTGTCCGCGCAGAAAGCCAACCAGGGTCAGGCCCAATTCGCGGGCGAGCTTGACCGCGAGACTGGAGGGAGCGGAAACCGACGCAACGACGGGAACCCCCGCCCCCAGCGCTTTCTGGATGATTTCGAAGCCTCCCCGGCCGCTGACGAGCATAATGCAGTCGCTGAGCGGCAGGCGGTCTTCGAGCAAAGCCCATCCGGCCAGCTTGTCCACTGCATTGTGCCGTCCGATGTCCTCGCGGAGCGCGATGAGATTTCCCTGCGCATCAAAGAGCGCGGCAGCGTGGAGGCCGCCGGTACGATCGAAGACCGACTGGTCGGCGCGCAATGTTTCCGGCAGGCGGCACAGCACCTCCGGCGACACGCGGAACTCGCTATTGGGCGCGCGAAGGCCGCGACGACGAATGGCTTCAATCGAGGCCTTGCCACAGATGCCGCAACTCGACGCGGCGAAAAAGTTCCGCTGCTGGTCTTCGGCCTTGAATTGCGCGTTCTCTAACTGCACTTCAACGACGTTGTCTTTGCGCCGGCATCAGGCGCGACTGCGCGAATCATGCCAAGCTGGTCGTGCGACTCGATGATGCCTTCGGTCAACAGGAACCCCGCAGCCAATTCGACATCGTTCCCGGGAGTACGCATAGTTACGGTCAGAGGTATTCCGTCAACACGAATCTCCAGCGGCTCTTCCGCAGCGAGCGAGTCCTGCTGCGAGTGAACGGCGCCGTCGTTCCATTCCGTCACCTGCGTTAATTCGAGGCTACGACTCGGCGGACGCATCCAACCTCCTGTCTGGCAGAGATTAGAATTCGGGCACGGTTGAAGGCAAGTCTATCCTATGCCGAAACGCATCGCGATCTCACAGTTTTCGTGGGGCGCTAGGCATAGAAGTGTTAAGCGCTCTCCGTCAAGCTCCGTGAGACACGAAAAGGGACTGAGCGAAATCGTTCGACGAGCCGTTCGTCTTCCCGCATAAACAGCATCACCGTCAATCAAGTTTTGGATTTCCGAACAGACCTTAGGACGACCTAATCGCACTCGTCGAGGACGGATTGGTACCGAAATGGCGGCCAGTGTTCCGCGATTCGGATGATCAATTAAGTTCACAATTGCATGACGCGATGCCCGTTTTCGAGGAGTCATCCGAAAATCGCGCGAAACCGGCTGTCAATAAGTGCCTCGACCAATACCGACAGGCAGGAATTATGCGCGGACAGAGCGGCGAACATCCGTCGCTATTCCGTTGGATATACCCGTGCGGCGCAGAGCTAGGTGCACCGCACTGGGTATCTGCGTGGTCTCTTACTTAGGTGTTGCCTTGAAGGCATGCAATTCCGAGCAATCCGGCAGCACGCATGCCTGCCCAACGATCTCCCCGGAATCGTTGACGGAGTCAGCATTCAGCAAGTACAACGACGAATCTGCCGGAATCAGCGCGTTGAGGTCGCTGACCTTCTTGTTGATCCACACCACGGCATGCGAGCCAGCGTTATCGAACGCGAATCCGACTATTACCCCGTGGTTGTTGATCGTGCGGCAGCAACCGGCAATAGTGGCGAAAGCTCCGGGAAGAGGTTCCAGATCCTGCATCCCTCTTGCTCGCGTCCACAGGAAAGAGTGGATCGTGCCGTCAGTGAACTGCGAAGTGCCGACTACCTGACCAAGGTTGTTGATGCTGCTGGCGCTGTTAAACGCAGTGTGCGTTGCATCCCCCAATGTGCCCAGGTAGACAGGCGAGCCATCTCTCTCCCACAACACGGAATGGAGCCCGGTGACATTGAGGGGCGGCAGACCCTGGGTTGCACAGGTGCCCGATGAGCCTACAACCTGGCCAAGGTCGTTCATACCCAAGGCAAATGCGACCGTGTCGCCCTTTTTAGTGAGTGGGGGCAACTCTCTGATCTCACCCCACGGCTCCCACACGACTGCTTCGAAACGAAAGACCTGGAATGGCGTCGCCGTTGCGCACGTGGGATCGCGGACGCCGTTCTCTGCAAATCCGGACAGCTGACCGAGATCATTGATACCGAAAGCGTTGGCATTGCGACCTCTCGGCAGATTGCGCAACGCGACAAGCTTACCGAAGCGCGAGACAACTCCGCGGCATTGCAGGTGTGTGCCGTACGCGCAGAAATCCTCTCCATCGGGATCGAGTGCGGAGATTTCCGACCCAATTGCGGCCTGTCCCAATAGGTTTGGACCATCTGCCGCACTGTTGCACGTGGGGCATGCTGCTCCATCCAAAGTTCCGAGATCCTTCAGCGGACCGTGACCATACCAAACGAAGGCGTGTTGTGGTCCGCCGGTAGTCAGGTTCGACGCCCCTGCCACCCAACCTACATTGTTCATGTCGAGCGCAGCGGCATTGTTACCTGCACCTAGCGTCCCCAGGTCGGTGACAGCGTAGTGGGGGAAAGTCATTGCGTTCTTTTGCGGCGCCCTCTGGGCCAGAACCGGGAACGGTGTGGCCAGAAGAGTAGATACGGCTATGATTGAATTCCTTGCCAACGATCCAGATTTCATATCTTCTCCTTCGCTTGTTGCGCAACCGCGGATGCCGCAGTCACATGGTTTTTGGTCTTCTGTACCCGAGCGATCAGTGAACTCAGGCAAATTCGCGCCGACCCATCTGTTGTCTCCAACCGATGAAGGTCATCCGAATTGAGCCATTTCTCGAGTGCCGACTGTTCCAGGTTTGAGATCACACCCGTGCGCTCCAGCGCGATCGACTCCACTTCTGCCGCACAAGTGGAGCACCATGCGCGGTGGGAGCCCTTTCCGCGCAGGATCAACAAGGAATCGGTTTCGATGGTGATCTTTGTTTGCTTTGCCAAGTGGCCCCTGCTTTCCCTGATGGCGCGAAGACGGAACGAGCTCAGGTTGCCGCCTGACCACGTGAAAAGTCCTTCCGCGCGACTTGAAATCTTCTGACAATTTCTCGCACCCCCGTAAATGATTGATAAAATGGAGGTTGCCGGCGAAGACGCGCGACGCCGAAATTTTGATCTGAACTTCGTTGCTGATAAGATTCGAGAGCCAAAGGATGATCAAGACAGTGGGTGGATCGGATGGCTGCAAGCCAGAACCAGAAGACGAAGGAACTGTACGAGTTCGGACCTTTTCGGGTTGATCCTGAAAAGGAAACAGTGGTTCGGGCTGGCGAACTGGTTTCTATCACCCCGAAGACGTTTCAAATACTGCTGGTGCTCATCCGTAACAGTAGAGAGATCGTCACCAAAGACGATCTGATGAAGACGGTCTGGCCCAACACCTTTGTGGAAGAGACCAACCTCAGCCGCAACATCTTCATGCTGCGCAAGGCGCTTGGGGAGACAGCGCAGGATCATCGGTACATCGTCACCATTCCCGGCCAAGGCTACCGGCTTGCCGAGGACGTGCGGCTGGTTCCTGAGCAAGAACTCACGGTGGTAGCTGCGAGCCATTCTTTGGTCAAAGTGGAAGTGAGAGAGTCGAAGCCGTGGTGGTGGATGACGGCAGCAGGGGTTCTCCTGGTCGCGGCAGGAGCCGGTGTTTGGCGTTACACCATACAGCACAGAGCAGCTCTGAGCGCGACAGACACCGTTGTGCTGGCAGATTTCGCCAACTCCACTGGCGACGCAGTGTTCGATGAAACTCTCCGCCGCGGGCTCGCGATCCAGCTCGAGCAGTCGCCCTTTCTCAGTCTTATCTCGGACCAGCGGATTCAGCACACGCTTCGCCTCATGGGTCGCCCTGCGAATGCGCGCCTGACTTCGGAAGTTGCGCGCGGAATCTGCGAACGGACCGGGAGCGCAGCCGTTTTGGATGGATCGATTGCACCCATCGGAAGCCAATATGTATTGGAACTTCGGGCCAGGAGCTGTCGGTCCGGAGAGATCCTCGATCAAGAGCAAATGCAGGCCGCCAAAAAGGAAGACGTACTGAATGTACTCGGCCAGATGGCGAGCCTCTTCAGAAAGCGCGTCGGCGAATCCCTGACCACCATTCAGCAGCGCAACACACCTCTGGCAGAAGCGACGACGCCCTCGCTCGAGGCGCTCGAGGCCTATAGCACCGGTTGGAAGCTCCACACTACAACCGGAACCACGGCGGCATTACCCTTCATGCAGCGTGCGGTAGAGATTGATCCTAACTTCGCCCTCGCCCACTCAACCCTGGGACGGGAGTATGCGAACGTCGACGAGTTTGAGCGTTCACGGGAGAGCACAACCAGAGCCTGGCAACTGCGGGAACACACAAGTGACCGCGAGAAATTCTTCATTGACGCCAATTACCAGATCTTGGCCACGGGCAATCTTGAACAGGCCCGACAGACCTGCGAGGCATGGGCGCGAGCCTATCCTCGCGATCCTGTGCCCTTCGCGATGTTGGCGGGCTTGCCAAGCAAAGTCGAAGGGCGCTACGAACAGGCAATCGTAGCGGCGCGAAGGGCTGTCGAGCTCGACCCCGACTTTACGATCGGGTACTACAATCTCGCCGTCAACAACGCCTACCTCGGCCGCCTCGACGAGGCAGAAAATACTCTTCGGCGTGCTTCCGGTCGGGGGCTCGAGATCGACGAGTTCCTCATGCTGCAAAACGATATCGCGTTCCTCAAGGGAGATGCGCCGGGAATGGCGCAGACCGCAACCCAGGCCCGCCAACGATCTGGAGCTGACACGTGGGTTGCCGAGAAAGAGGCCTCTGCGCTCGCGTACTCGGGCCACCTCCGCCAGGCCAGGGTCTTAACTCAGCAAGCAATCGATCGGGCCATTCAGGGAGGGCAGCCGGAAAGGGCGGCCCTGTGGCAGGCGGGCGCATCTTTGCGAGAGGCATGGTTCGGCAATGCACTTGAAGCTACAAAGCACGCGAATGACGCGCTCAAACTGTCCAATAATTCAGAGGTCGAGTACGGCGCTACGCTTGCATTCGCCATCGTCGGAGATTCGCGCGCGCAAGCACTCGCTAGGGACCTCGAAAAGCGATTCCCTGAAAACACCGTCGTACGTTTCAGCTACATTCCAGTGATTCGCGCACGCATCGCTCTCAACCAGCACGATACCGACGGGGCCATCGATACTCTGCAGGTTGCGGCTCCTTATGAACTCGGTGCTTCGCACGAACTCCTCGGAGCCCTTTATTCCGTCTATATGCGTGGCGAGGCCCTTCTTGACGCCGGTCACGGCGCTCAGGCGGCCATCGAATTCCAGAAGATTCTCGACCATCGCGGAATCGTCGTCAGCGATCCCATCGGGGCTTTAGCTCACTTACAACTCGCCAGGGCGCTTGCGTTGTCTGGCGATAAGATCAAATCCAAAGCTTACTACCAAGACTTCTTCTCCCTCTGGAACGACGCCGACCGCGACATTCCGCTCTTGGTGCGGGCAAAATCTGAATATGTCAACCTGAACTAATCGAGATACGTTTCAATGCGGGTGTTTAATGCAACGAGACGCTCAGGTCAGACACAGCGCATACATTGGTGCGCGTAAATCGGCGCGTCGGCGCTTATCGTGGCAATCTGAGAGCCTGACATGGGCAGAAAAAACGATGCCATTTCTTTAAGACACTCGAGATTACGGCGAAAACTCTGCCACACAAAGGGAACACTTGTAATAGCCCGAGAATTTTCCCTTGCGGTCCTTGGCTGCCATGAGGTGCGCGACTCTTGGCCTTCTCCGAGTCACACGCAGGTAAGCGCGGTCCGTGCTATTGCCATCCCTCTTTTTTTTCTAGGAAATCAAGCAAGAGCTGAATCGCGTACATTGTCTCTGCCATTTCTTTTCGGCGGTCAGCGTCGTTATCAAGCGATGCGGCCTGGAGTCGGCAAAGTTCCAGATGCTCTCTTAGAGCTTGAATCGTCCACTGGCGTGTGATTCGGTCCATTGACTCTCATTCGCAATGGTTGAAGAGGAAATTCGTACCGAGCCGTTTGCGAAAAGACTCCGGTATAGCCAGCAGAAGGCGTAGATTTGCCCAAGGGCACGTTTAGAGACTTGATGGCGACCTGATGACCTGCGTGCTTCTAGTCGTTGAAGACCAGCCAAGTGATTTGCGAACAGCCGAAGCGACTGCGCTCCTATCGGGTTTACCAATATTGAATTTGCAACTTCTCCGAGTAATGCACTTAAGCTGCTGACGAAACAGGTAAACGACGGCACCCCTCTGCCTGATGCAATTCTTCCCGACCTTGTTTTGGGTACCAACAGCGGATATGAGGTCCTTCGCTTCCGCTATTCGAATCCAGAATTTGAAGAAAGTGCCGGTACCTTTCAAAGTGAACCTGTTCTTAGAAAAAGGAGACGGAGCAAAGCCTCTGGGCGAATCGCTTGTTGAGTTAAAGTCGTTGGTAAATCACTAAATTTCCGATGACGAAGAACCTTCCCGGCTCACACGCCTCCAAGAAATCCCTCGTTTCCCTGATGGCTAGAGCAACCTTTGCATACCCTGTTTGTATCTGGTTGCCCATAGTTCCATGCAGTCGTGGCTCCGTTCGCCGCCCCTGCGAGGTCTTCTTCCTGCGTGGCCGTTTCGACGGTGAGATAACAATTCGTGCAGATTGAGTCCCATGTGCCGTTTCGATTGTGCCTATGTCGGAAGGTAGTGGGTGAGTAGGTTTCCATTTGTGAACCGCCCTTTGGCCGTTCTTTCATAACTCGGATAAGTTGGCCTAACCCTACGCCCTTTCGACACCCGGTGCCGCCAACCGACAATTATTCCTATTTGCAGGACAAAAGTCCGCCTGCCTCTTTGCAGTCTGCTCTTTAGTATCTCAAGGCTTCCCTGTTCGTTTGCAAAGCGCCCGAATCTCTTCCGGGGTGGCGTTCACTTCTGACTGGCCACTGCACGTCTCCCGTTAAATTTGGTAACAATGTCGTTGACTGACTACAGGTAAGGCGAAACTGTAATTTCCGTGGGCAGCTTGTAAACAAATTGTCCTAGTCGGGCGTCTTATCAATGTCCGCGCACCGGAATCCTTCTGACCTCCCCCGGGTAGAAAGATTCCGTTGCCTCCTGAGGGCAAATCTTGCTTTGCGCGGACTCGAACATCCTAACCCGTTCCGCTGTCCGCGTGAAAGCAATTTAATCAAATCTTGAGGCCATGCTGCATAAATGCGCCACGGGGCTCCCCGCGAAGAAGAAGCCCCGTCACTGCCGGGTTGGGTAGGCAGTTCGCGCATCAAGATTATTGCCCTTTGCAAGCAAGAACTGTGAGATGAATTCCCGCTGGCAAAAACCAAAAGCCTACAGAACTCACCCAAAACGGGCATCCACGAAAGTACCATTTCTTCGGTATCTCTGGTTAGACAATCGGTTTGTCTTTGCAACCAATCTGGGACGGGGCGTCCGAAGCGATGGGATGCCCACTCATTTACCCCAAAGGATGAAAACCTGTGAAGACCCAAGCACAGCTGAGAGATGTACTCGCATCTCTTCGCCAGACGCTCTGGAGACTAGAGCGGACTGGAGATTTGACTTCTCCATCTATAGCCGTCTTAGGGCGAATCATTATTGAACGCATTGCCGAACTAGAAATTTGCCGCGCAAGAGGCTACTGCCACACAAGGGACTGTTCATGTCGATTCGAAGTCAAGCACGTCGGAAACTCCATACCCTCGACTTAGCGAAGCATGACCGGACGACGTGGTCGGCTCTTTCAGTTGCGTGTCCCATTTGTGAGGAGCCGCCCGTTTCCCTTGCTTCCCCAAAATCTAATAATGGGGTGAGAATTCCGCTTCTACAGCCGCACGAAAAACGGTTCGCTACAGCCCGTCTTCGTCATCGGTAGACGCGGCGCCCGGAGCCGCAGGTACGAATTCGGAATGCGTGGTGCGCTTTGCGGCATCTGTTCGCCACACATAGAGCACTTCGCCGAGACGGGAATACTGATTTCGTCATATTTCATTCGCAGCTCTCGGGCTCGCTTCTAGTCCCCTGGCGCCGGTGCCATTTAGACCTCTGTCCAATCGTTGGGGGAGGGCGAATGTCATGCTAATTTGCTGAAAGTGTGACCCATTTAGGTCGATAGTTCAATCTTTCATCTTTCCGTCGCTGCCAAGCACTTGGGGGGCAATACCGGATTCTTGTCCTTTACGCTCGGTACCAGATCTAAGCATCGCTAGCGATACCAGCACTGCCCCGTTACGGAGTGAAGAAGACCTTAGGGCCCGAAACTGGTAAATCGATTTGCGTCGTTCAGGCCCTAATTCCCAATGCACCTACCCAGCAACTTGTGCAAAAAAAGCAGAAAATGGATGTACTATCGTCTTACATCCAATCCAAAGCGGACCCACCGGAGAGATCACGTGCCGCGCAAACTCCTGAGTTTCGGCTATGACGCATGCCATCGGTGGGCGGTTTTGCGGCTAGCCGGTTTTACTGTAATCCAGTGCGATTCGATTCGAGAGCTGCGGGAACGTCTGATGGGTTCAGAAGCCGTGGACGTGGTCATTATGGTGGAAGATATAGTAAGCGTTCCACCGGAAGCGATTGTCGCTGCGCGGTCCTATTTTACCGGGCCGCTCGCGCTATTTGAGGGACGATATCCCACCAATCATCACGACGTTGTCGATCTGTGCGTACCCATTCTAACCAGACCTGAAGTTTGGCTTCCCCAAATCGAAGGCCTAGCCGAAGCTTTCCTGTCCCGGCCGCAAAGCACTCAGGAACTGAGAAGGTGAGACCATTCTTTTAGCGCAGGTGGCCAAACGTTGTGCTGCCATTTTTCTCTACTCGGTTTGGAGAGGAAACCGGAGATTGCGCAGCGAACGAACTGGGCTGGCGACCTCCTGTTCAAGCTCTGCGATGTACCGTTCAAGGGCAGACTTGAGTGCAATTGCAAGGTGCGCATCTTCCTCGCGATGGGGGTACTGCTCGATTAGTTGCAGGGTCCACCTTGTGTATTCGAGCAACTCAACAGTCGAACGGCGGCTCATGACACTCTCTCGGGAAACAGTTTGTTGATCGTACACAATCCATCACAGCTTTGTTTTGACGAATCGAGTGGGGCCTAGCGAGACGCAATGCCGTTCGTAATCGGATGCGCATTACGATCCGCCGACACGCGGTTACCTCAGGCAGGCAAACTCGCCTCCGATCTCAAGGCCCCACACAAGCACGTATTGATGAAGAATGCGGATGGTGCTGGCGAGCACACTGCCACTGGCGCGATGCGTCTGCTTCATCAGACGATCTTCGAAGAAGAAATAAGGTCCCGTTAGAGGGTAACTCCCAGCAGAGTCTCGCTACCAAATCGACACTCTGCTGGAAAACTCTCATTTCCCCAGCACAATTTCTTGCTCGCTAACCCAGCATGCTTACGCTCTTTTGTGAGGTGTCTTCCGCTCTGCGAGATACCGCAGCAGCGCTATGGACTGAGCGTGTATGGTCTGATTGATCTGACTGCTGATCCAACATGGATGAGTTGACGTTGCACACCGAGGTTCTCAACACTAAGTTCGACCACGTTCCCCGCTTTGAGGAACACGGGATTTGGTTTCTGGCCGAGCCCAACCCCTGCAGAGCGCCGGTCGCAATTACGTCGCCGAGGCTCGTTTGGAATGTAAGGCGGGGACACCGGGGCTCGAACCCGCAACCTCTGCCGTGACAGTTCTGCTCATGGACTTAGGAAGTCACACTCCGACATGATGATCCAAAGTAGGGATTCTAAACGCGAAGAAGCATAATCAGGAATCACTTTATATACTCGTGTGTAAAGGAGAAGCAGGCGGCATCCTTCGAGTCGCTTCTGTTGGGATCGGCGGAAATGCTGAAGATTGAACTCCATCGTCGGATTCCATCTGCGCTCAAGGTGACTCCCGCTGATACCCCGCATGGCCGCGTCTTCCGCGTAACCGGCGCGGTGGGGCTTTTTTCCTCCGAGGATGGTTCGTTGCTGTCCGATCAGGAAATCCTGATCGGACAGCAACGAACCATCCTCGTGAATTTCAATATTCCCTTGTATGCTCCTCAAAAAAGAAACCATACGGGGCATGGCGGTTTGCGCTCCGCAGCTTAAGAAGAACTTTAAGACTGAGAAAGAAGAGAATCTAATCCCCCGCGGCTTCGTCGCCCCAAAAGCTTCGACGCAGTTGGGGGTCAGCAAACCGCGTTCGAACGCCCATGCTGTCCTCAGGGACGCGCAGTGACAGTGTGAAGGCCATCTCTCCCCGCCCGAGACCCCGTGCCGACCCAAAGCGCGCTTTCTGCAGCCTAATCAAGGCTGGGGAAGGGACACCCGGCCTGCAACCAAGCAGCAAAGAATTGCCTTGGATTCTCGCAACACATTTTCCTGACCAGTTGAGGATCTCTCAGGCAGTTTCAGCCGTCCGCGCGTGACCTCTCTTCTGAGCTATCAGTCCTCCCGCATTTCGCGATAGCGCACTCCGTCAACTTTGTAACCAGGTATAACGGTCCGCTGCATTCATGCCTTTTACGGGCAACAGTGCAGCGGACCATCTTTTTTGGGAGAAAAGCATGAATTTTCACTCGGCCGAAGATTTTTTATTAACTAACAATCAAGCTAAATTCACAACCATACTGCAGAATTCTCTGCGCGACAGCGCGGAGCTTCCAAGCATCGTTGCCGATGGCGCGAAGCGCGGGCTGCGGATTTTCCCAATTTATCAAACCAGCAAATACGCGACCTCCTCGTTGATTAAGGCACGGATTGGCGACGCAACTAACGATGTGGTCAGGCTCGAAGAATTCGCCGCCGAAAACCCTGCCGGCTGGGCATTTGCCACAAGACCGGATGCTGGAGTATTTGCTACAGAAATGGAGGAAGAGTACGGGATAGACGCTTTCAATGGCCTCATTGCACTGGCGATCATCAGCCTTCAGGGAGATGAATCTGACTGGCAGACTCTCAGCGCGCGGGCTGGCCGGTCTATCTTCGCGATTTACAACTACCCGGCTGGCATGCGCATGCTGCGCAGCCGGAAACACCCGGAACCCGGGCTGACCATTCACGGGGAGGAGGGAGGCTATGTCCTGCTCCGTCCGGATTTCATCTTTCTGGATCGTGACATATCAATTGCTTCCGGGCCTCAGCTGTTAGTCGACCTCGCCTCCAAGAAAATCCCCAATGAGGTTTTGAGCAAGTTCGCTCAGCGCATCGCCCTGCAACGGCTTCAATCTAGTTTCTTGCCCAACAAGGCGAAACCTGGCACAGGAAGCGAGATCTGGGGGATCGCCGGGAAGGAATTCCAGGAGCGCAGCAATGTTGGATGGCGTGGTAAGTTCAGAATCTCACGCCGCCGCTAACTTATCTAAGTGTCGCAACTTTTGAATCTTTAACAAGGCCGCCGTATCTGGGCGGCCACTCCAATTCCCGTGTGAGCTCCTCACAGCTTGACACCGGATGATCAAAATCCCACGAATGACAACCAATTCTCCAAATGAGGGAAACAAATCCAATGAACGCTCCAATGATTGGTAAAGAATTAGATCTGATAATGGGCCAAATGCTTGCCTGGGCTGCCACTGTATATGGCAAGAGATCGTCAGCGGTCCGATCTCGATGGACAAGAAAACAGTGCAGCGTTTGCAAAGCGCCACTGCCGCCTCCGCACACGCCAGGCTCCAGATATTGCATACTCTGCAGCGCGGCCACAATACATAGTGTGTACGTCGTTTTTAGGCATGGCAACGGGTGGGAGTGCCGCTTTTTGGAATGGGACCTGAAGACGCCGGTTTCGAAGCAGATTACTTTCCGAAACTCGGGCAAGATCTATGAAATGGCTCGACGTGGTAACACTCTGAACCTCGATTCGAATCGGCTGGCGCTTGATCATGCTGTCGAGATTGGCCACGGGGCCTTCTGGCTTCACCTCACCGTTAAGCAGTATCAGGTACTTAAGTCTCGATGCACAGCGGAAGACCCAAAGAGCGGTCCGGTATGTAGCTCTGACAATTTCAGGTAAGCGGGCACCGGCCTTCTAAGCCGGGGTTATCGTCCGGTGCCCCGCCTCGCCTACCACCAGATCAATAACTCAAGAAACATCACGGGCTTATTGGCATTCAAACGCCTAAATTGTCCTACAACCTCCGGCCGAAATTTATGGAAAACGAGAAAGTCATAGAACTGCGATACCCTGTGTCTGCACTGACCAAAACTCGTCTTGAGAAACGCCCGCACGAATCGATCTCGCGGCTGCTACTAAACGCAATCGAAATTGAAGTGGATGCTGTCCGTGGCCCACGCCCCATCCCTTCGTTTTCTTCGCTCCCACTTCCCTCCCCTCCCTGTGCTCGATTGCCTTTTTCAATCGAAGACGACAAGAGTGCCACGGATCTCGGCTCTCGAGGTGGAGCAACCTAGGGAGCGATTTCCCAGACTCAGCTTTTAATCATGACCTCGAAGGTCTCCTCCTGGAAGTCCGATAGAAAAACTCACTCAGTCGACAGCAAACGCGCGCGAGCGGCGCGAAGCAACGTGGAGAATAGAGGAATAAAAGAGTGAAGCGAGTTCAATCCGAGACAAATCCTAATCGCTGATAATTCAAAATCACGGGTTGTCAGAAACTGGCACCGGAATAGGCCGAAGCATACGGGCTAACGACTATTCGTCCATGTGGTTGTTGACCTCTGCGGTGACAGTAGAGAGGCAGGCGGGCAGCAACCTATTGAAACTACGCGTCACGGATGTCGACCTCTGCCCTACAGACCTCTGCCTTGTCGAGCTTCGGGTGGCTCAAACTCTGGTCGGAGCCCTCACCATTTAGGAAGAGTGCTGCAATTCTTTGCCCTTGGTCTCGATTGCATCGAGCAGGTTTTGCCACGATTCATCGAAGGACTTGGCGCCCTGCAATTGCAGGTCGGCCGCCAGCTGTTCGAGATCGATGCCCGCTTTTCGAAAGTTGTCCAGAACAGTTTCACAGTCACCTCCATCGAGAAGAAGAGTTCCAGCCAGTTTGCCATGGTCGGCGAAGGCCAGAAGTGTCTTCTCAGGTATCGTGTCGATCGTGTTTGGCGCGGCAAGAGCGGCAATATAGAGAACGTCAGACGCCTTTGGGTCTTTGGTGCCGGTACTAGCAAACAGTAGCCTCTGTGGCCGCGCACCAAAGTTGGCCAGGCGCTGCCAGCGATCCGAAGCCAGGACATCGCGATAGGCCTTGTAGGTCTGCTGACCGATTGCGATGCCAAGCTTGTCCCGAAGCGGATCCGGCACCTTGTCCATCGTCGCGCCATCCCATCGACTCAGGAAGATCGAGGCAACCGACCGAACATCGGGGCTGAGGCCCGCTGCAACGCGCCGTTCGAGTCCCCGCATGTACGCGTCCGCTGACGCCAGGTAGTGCTCACGAGAAAAAAGAAGCGTCACGTTGATGGCCACCCCACCTGCGATTGCCTCTTCGATTGCGGGATTTCCTTCCATCGTCCCCGGAATCTTGATGAAAAGGTTCGAACGATTCGCTTTCTCGTGCAATGTAGTCGCTGCGGCGACCGAACCCTTGGTGTCATAGGCTAGAAGAGGCGACACCTCAAGCGAAACGAAACCATCATTGCCCGCCGTTCGTTCGTGAACTGGGCCGAAAAGGTCCGCAGCGCGAGTCAGGTCCCGCAGGGCGAGTTCAAAGAACAACTCCTCTCCTGAAAGGCCGGTGGACAAGAGACGTACGATCTCCGCGTCATAGGATTTGCTCTTTGAGATGGCGTGCTCAAAGATGGTTGGATTCGATGTAAGCCCAGTGATCGAGAACTCATCGATATAGCGCTTGAGCGTTCCGTTGTCCAGCAAGTCGCGCGTAATATTGTCGAGCCACAAGCTTTGTCCGAGATTATGAAGTTCCTGAGTTGCCTTCATCGCTCCTCCTGCTTACTCCTATTGTCGCCCCGCGAGTTGTTCCTAGCTCAGACTGAGCTCATGCCCGAGTATCTCGTGTTTTCTGGCTTGCGCGAACTCTTGGAAACGCAAGGCGCATCATGAAAAGTCCAATATCATTCGGGTAGCAACAGATAGGATCCTTTGTCATGGCATCTCTGACTCGCATTGAAATCATCTCCATATTCGACATGTTGAGCTAACCGTTTTTTGGCTGGGAGAGATCTGAGGAAATACCAATCATTGTTTGGCAAGATCACGGACAACTTGCAGCTCCGTCTAAAGGCACTCCCGATCATGGTTAAGGTCTATTAACCGAACCGCGAGTCGCGAGGATGCAGCTATACTCACCAGCCGCCACTGAGGGCTCGTCGGTTCTGGCGTCCTTTCCAACTCAGCCAGTTCGTCGAGCCAGATGTCTTCAAGGAGCTTTGCCCCTTCCGATCCGAGCAGTTCGATGACAGAGCCCACAAACGATCGCAGTTCTCGCTCTGCCACGGTGATGGGCTGCTCGCAGCCGACAATACTTTCCCTTGGTCTTAGCCGCATGTTGTCCACTGCTGTTCTCGACTCTTGAGATTTGCGTGCGCGCCCGTATCAACAAACCTAGCTGGCACACGTTTCCTTGCTCCGGAATGTACAGAGGCCCGTTGGAGGAGCCGAACGCGGGCCCGATAGAGCCTGGCCCTTGCCGCTGCGACCGAGATCTTCAACGTTTCGGCAACCTCTTTCATCGAGTACCCCCGGCAGGTTGAGCTTCGATCGGTGCACGTAATGGAGATTCAAGGTTGCGAATAGCCCGTAGCATGTGATCCTTTCTCTGGCGAAGGTCGCACACTTGCTCCGGATTCGAAGATGAATCCTTGAGCTCCAGAGGAGAACGCATCCCCTTCCTCGAAAGAACAGATTAGGAATGCCTCGGGTCGCGACCGACTCCTGCGCAGGACCATCAGTGCCGAATTGATGGCAATCCTCGTAAGCCATGAGTAAACGCTTGATCTGCCCCCAAAGCCATGCAGAGCCAAATATGCCCGCAGAAATGTATCCTGCAGGGCATCTTCAGCGTCCTCCCAATTCTTTGTTATCCGAAGAATAGTCTTGAAGAGCCGGGACGAATACTCCTTTTGGAGTTCATCTAATGCCATCGTCGAACCCGTCCCCGGAGCAGTCGTTATCCCCACTTCTCGCACTGCGATACCTTGCACGACGGTTTGGTTGCGAGATGATTGCGTCTCGTGTTTGATGGCGGAACGTGATGTTGGCGATCCTGGTAAATGCGTCTATCCCAGCTCCCACTTCTCCACCCTCTTGGCGCAGGTTGCGCCTTTATTGATCGCTCTGATTACGCCATAGGCCAGGACTGTTCGCCATTGGACAAAGGTATGGGCGATACGTTGGTATAAGACAGCAAGATTCGCATGCTTCTGCGGAATCACGTCCCAGGTTCAAGCGCGGAACATAGCGGTGATCCTTGATCGAGCGCCTTAAAGATGAAGTATGCGTCGTGCGTTTTCTGACACAGATTTATCAGTCAAGCGGGCGGATCCGGACATCCAACTCAAGAAAGTGATTCATCCGACAATCCAGCCCGACCCCGCGCAAGAACTGAGTCTCGGCGTTCAACAAACAAGACATAAAACGCGGGAACTGTGCGTGAGTAGATATCGGAGTCGCCGGAGGTCTTTATAGATGATCAGTTCATCCGAATTGCGCTGCGTCGCGGCATTTTCAGATCTGCCTGAAGAGCAGCTTGTGTGGTTTCTCAGTTATGTAGAGGACGTCTCTCTCCAAGCGGGAGAAGTATTCGTACGACAAGGTGACCCAGCAGACTGGATGATTGTTTTCCTGGAAGGTCTTTTTCAATGGAGAGGAGAGTTCGGAGGCGATGCTGTCTCGCTCCCAGCACGGGCTGGTGAAATCAGTGGAGTATTTCCGTTTTCGAGGATGAAGCGGTTCACCGTGACGGGACGAGCCATAACCGATGGGCGTCTGCTCAAGTTTCCAGCATCTCTCCTTCCAGAACTTGTCCAGAAGATGCCTGAACTGACCACAAGACTGGTCGCCACAATGTCGGACAGGATCCGCGAAGGAACCCGAATTGAGCAGCAGCGCGACCGCCTGGTCTCATTGGGCAAGTTAGCAGGGGGGCTTGCGCACGAGTTGAATAACCCCGCGTCTGCTGCCCAACGAGCTAGCGGTGGATGCGCCACGCCTTGGCGAAGATGCGCAATGCCAATGCCGAACTGTAGCGGAGGCCGATTCAAGAATCAGAAAGAGCGCGAATCGAGACATTGGAAGCCTCGCTGCTGCAATCATCAACACCGTTGGATGGCCTTGCGCTCAGCGATTTGGAAGAGCATCTCGATTCAATCCTGAAGAGTCATTGCTTCGAGAATTCATGGGAACTTTCTGGCGCTCTTGCAAGAGCGAACATGCCTGCGGACACACTGATTTCTCTGCTGAGAGGCCTCGATGCCGAAACGGCCCGTGCGGCGATTGCCCGCATCGCAGCGGCAGTAGACTTATCGGCTCTTCTCAGCGCGATCGAGAGCGGAACGGCGCGGATATCGGACCTGATCCGCACGGTCAAGGACTATACCCACATGGATCAAGCGCCGGCACAAAACGAGGACATTGTACGAAGTGTGGAAACTACGCTCAGCACCCTGGCCCATCTTTTGCAACCTTCAATCAAGGTGCAGCGCGCTTATCCGACGGTGCCCCTCCTTGTGAATACGGTTAGCAATGAATTGAATCAGGTCTGGGCCAATCTTATCGAGAACGCCATCGAAGCGATGCTCGGTCAGGGAGAACTCCGGCTCCACATTTTTCGAGAAGATAGCAATGCCGTGGTAGAAATTGGCGATAACGGTCCTGGAATTCCTCCTGAGATAGAGCCCCACATCTTCGATCCCTTTTTCACGACGAAAGGCATTGGGGAGGGAACAGGTCTCGGACTCAATACTGTGCGGACGATCGTCAGAAAGCACGGCGGGAGCATTCATGTGAGCACAAGGCCGGGAGACACTCGCTTTCAAGTATGGCTTCCCTGTGCAGCCCCCTCCGAACCCGATCTACCCAATGGCTAGCGGGCGCTCAGCGGTTTCGCTGGTACCGCAGATACAGGTGGTCTGCGCTTTGCTTGACGCTGAGCAGCTGAAACCATGGAGCACACTCCGGCATAAACTCCGTTCCTTCTACGAGCGCAGGCCGCACTGCGTCAGACGTTCGGCCCGCGATTTGAGGCGACAGGGTAAGAAAGAGTTCGTCGACAGCTTGTGCTGCCATAAATTCTCCGAAAAGTGACGGCCCGCCTTCGTGGAGGACACTTCGTATCCCATACTGCGCCTGGAGCAATCGCAGCATCGCCAGCGGGTCGATCTCTCCAGAACTGGAATCAAGAGCGTGTATCTGAACGGAAGGCAAATTCGCAGCGCCCGCCTTGGTGAGTGCATCCCTGCCCGCGGCGGTTGTCATCACCACCGTCCGGGTCTCTGGCGTTCGGAAAATTGCTCTCCCTAACTCTAGTTTCCCAGTGCCGCTCACGATTACGAGAAGCGGGCGCGGTGGTTTATGCAGAACGTTAATTCTGTATTCCGCGTACAAATGTTTCGCATCGGGGTAGATGGATTCAGCAGTCCAGAGGCTTTGTGGTCCTGTATCGTGGACGGTTCGAGAGCCAACGATAATGGCATCTGCGGAAGCCCGTAACAGGCCCATGATGAAGCGATCAGCGGGGTCAGATCCACTGATGGCGGAGCCGCTAGCCTGACCCTTTATCGCGTAGCTGACTACACCGTCAAGCGTGGAAACAAAGTTTGCAAAGACGAAGGGACGCTCTGCAGGTGCTGTTTGGAAGTGCAAATCCCCACCGTAGAGATCTTTCAAGCCAGGTGGAAGACCTGGTTTCAATTTGTCCTGATCGCGATCAACGAGGGTCCGAATAGGCGTCATTTGTTTGCGAGCTCTTTCTCGGAATCAACTGCCAACGCGGCGAGTGAAAACCTAGCCATCGTCGACGTCTAGGACAGCTCTAAGACGATTTTAGCGGGCTGATGGTGTGCACCCGCGAGCATCAGGTGTGCCTCGCGCGCCTCTGCCAGAGGCAGGATCGACCCCACACGCGCCGAAATCGTTCCATTCTCGAATAGCGCGTTCAGGATTTCCAGGCGCGAGGTGGTGACCTCGGCGTAGAAAAAACGTACCTGCACATCTGACCTTTGCGGAGGCGGTTCCGGCGAAACAAGGGAAACAACCCTGCCGCCCGCCTTCAGAGCGCCAAGACATCGCTCCAACGTGCCCGCGCCAATCGTGTCTAGGATTGCGTCCACGGGCGGCACTTCCCTTTCGTAATTTGGCGCATCGGAATCGACGATGCTCTCCACCCCAAGGCTATGGAGCAATTGCACATCACGGGCCCGCGCCACCGCAACCACACTCAGGTCGGCATCAAGGGCCATCTGCGATGCGTATGCACCAACGTTCCCCGCCGCGCCAAGAATCATGACTGCTTCGCCCTTTTTCACCAGTGCATACTCGAACAACATTTGCCATGCGGCTACTGCAATTACCGGAGCAGAAGCCGCCTGGAGAAAGTCCTGTCCCTTCGGCTTCGGTGCTATCATTCCCGCCTGCGCTACTGCATACTCTGCCTGCGCTCCGCAAAATTGAGGATTGGTGATTCCATACACCTCATCCCCCGCGCTAACTCCCACCACGTTCGCCCCAACCGCCTCCACCACCCCGGCCAAGTCCGACCCGAGCGTCAACGGGGGTTGCGGACTCACCTTGCTTTTGCCCTCGCGGATCAACGCGTCCCAAGGGGCGACTCCCGCGGCCCGAACATGGACGAGGATTTCGCCCGCGCCTGCCACGGGCACCGGAAGGTCCTCCAGCGCCACCTGTTCGGGGCCGCCGAACCGCTGTATACGCACAGCCCTCATCTCGCCTCCACTACGAACATCGATGACCGAACCATTGTCTCGGGAGAGGTCCTCTCGAAGCTATCGTTTTCGGATCTCTTCAGAGAAAATTGGGGAAAACCGTCACCCTGAAAGGTTAAGCCGGAAGCAAGACATCGAGTCCATTGGACAAAGGTATTGGCGATACCAAAGTCAAATGGCGCACTGCCTTGATCTGTTGCAGGGTTTGATCCTGCAGAGGACCTATTACAACCATGTGCTGCAGATTTCGGTAATAACGAATCGCTTGAGTGATTTGCCAGGATGTGCCACTCGTTGAATGTCACGCTTGTAGCAGATCCGCGATGGCGCGACGTGCCAAACACTACACGCCACCGATGGGCAGCGAGCATTTCCCGTCAGAACCTCATCTTCCACGAAAGCCGACTCGAGAGTATGCGATTCATTCTGTTCAGTAGCCTTTTCACCCAACGAGCCTCTTTGCATTACTGTGGCGCTTGCTGGTTCTTGCGGCCTTGGCTGCAGCCTCAAACCGACGCAGATACACGATGTTTCTGAACGCGTCATGTCAGAAGATCTCGAAAGCGTCGCGCCGTATATACTGTCATCCGCGAGAGGTCTAATTGCTGGCCAGTTGGCTGCCTAACGAGTTCGGCCGCGGTATATTTTGGTCGATTGGGCTCCTGCCCGCGCAGCGAACGCCACTCCCTGATTCGATGCCACGAATGAACTCTTTTCACATTGCTGACGCGGTGGACTCGGTGCCTCGACCGACACAATCTTTATGGATTCTTTATGTGCCCGCAGCCCGACAGATTCGATTCTGATGAATTCACCACAGGCAATGCTGTTGACGTATTCTAGTTCCAGGCTCAAATCCGTGTTCCCTACAGCTTCCCGGGCCTTTTTTGAAAACAGTACGATCCTAGCGGCATTTCCATCCCGTAGAGATTCGAAGCACACGCACTGATTGAGCCAGAGCCGATAGCCTGATGCAATTGGACCGTGGTATTGGAAATACCTTGGTGTCAGTGGTCGAACCGCCATAGTGGGCTGGGCGGTCGCCATTCGGGGGACAGTATCGACGAGTGGAGCGAGCGGGAAACATGACCTCTGGAACACACGACGCAAAACAGAGTAGCGAAGCACCAAATCTGCTGGGACCTGATCGAAATGATTCCCGGGTTGGTTATGTGTGCACTACCTGATGGCTCCGCCGAGTTTGCAAACCGCGCCTGGCAGGAATTCACGGGCTGCTCATTAGAGCAACTGACCGGTCGGGGCTGGCAAACCGTGATCCACCCAGACGACGTGACGAAGTTTAATGGCGAATGGAGCGGATCTCGGACGGCAGAAAAACCGTTCGAGACCGAAGCGCGTATGCGGCGCGCCGACGGCCAATATCACTGGTTTTCGATTAGAAAGGGTCCAGTCGTTTCGGAAACCCGAACCGGTAAAACGTTGTCGCGTACTTTGATCGCTTTCGAAGATATCAACGAGCGAAAAGAGGCCCAGGTCAAGCTGCAACTTAGCGAAGCCCTGCAGCAGGCGTTTTGTGATAACAGTCCAAACCTAATTTGGCTGGAAGATCGGCAAGGCCAGTATCTCTACGCTAACAAGGAGTTCCAAAACGCTCTCCGCGTCACCGAAGAACATGTCAAAGGGAAGAAGGACGAAGAGCTGTTTTCAGTCAAACAGGCTGCAGCTTTTCAAGCGAAGAATCTGCAAGTGCTTGAGACACGCGCTCGGGTGAGATTTGAGGACGTCTTTTTTCGAGAAGACGGGCAACGCGCGCTCATTGTTCAGAAGTTCCCGCTGTTCGACGCGGACGGTGTGGTCTACGCCATCGGTTCAGTCGCGACTGATATCACAGAACGTCAACATGAGGAGTCGGCGCGCCGCTACAGTGAAGAAAAGCATCGCCTTGTCGTCGAAACGGCCAACGACGCCATTATCAGCATGGACCACACTGGCACAATTCAGTTTGCCAACCCGGCGTCCACAAGAATTTTTGGTTATGACCCCGCGGAGTTGATTGGAGAGCCACTGACCGTTCTCATGCCAAAATTCATGCGCGAGCTTCACGACAATGGATTCAGGCGCTACCTGGATACGGGCCAGAGGCACATCAACTGGCAGGGGACCGAACTGACCGCGCTGCGCAAGAACGGCCAGGAGTTCCCTGTGGAGATTTCGTTTGGGGAACTAACCAGAGACGGATACAAAATATTCACCGGATTCATCCGCGATATCAGTAAAAGAAAGCAGGCCGAGGACAAGCTTCGTGCGAGTGAGCGTAACCTGCAGATGACACAAGCGGAGCTCGCTCGGGTTTCCAGGCTCACAACAATGGGTGAAATGGCAGCCTCGATAGCACACGAGGTGAATCAACCCTTGACCGCAGTAGTCAATAATGGCAGCGCGTGTTTGCGATTGCTCGCCAATCGCAATCTAGAACCCGATGTTCTGCGTCAGGCTCTTGAAGGAATCATTGCCGACGGCACTCGCGCCAGTGCCGTTTTGTCTCGCATCCGCGCATTCATAAAGAAAGAAGCTGCTGAGAAAAGCGAATTGAATGTAAGCGAAGTGATTCAGGAGGTACTGATCCTGGCTGGCCGTGAGCTTTATGAGAATCAAGTCTTGCTCGAAAACCAACTGACAAACGATCTACCACTGTCTTGGCTGATCGTGTTCAGATGCAACAGGTTATGCTGAATTTGATAATGAACGGCATCGAGGCCATGGCTGCGGTGACAGACCGACCTCGTTTGCTCGGGGTGCAATCCCGAATCGACCAATCTGGAGACGTGCTCGTTGCAGTAAGCGACTCGGGCACTGGCTTTGGTACTGCGGTAGAACGCGTTTTCACTCCCTTCTTTACAACAAAAGCGAATGGTTTGGGAATGGGTTTGTCGATCAGCCGCTCTCTCGTTGAAGGTCATGGTGGTCGACTCTGGGCCACACACAACTCACCTTACGGCGCCGTGTTTTCCTTCACACTCCCAACGACCGGCGGCAACCTCTCATGACTGGCGCGCCGGTAGTCTTTGTCATCGATGATGATCCATCGGTACGTTCCTCGCTGAAGTTCCTCCTGAGCACCGTTGGTTTACAAGTTGAGAGCTTTGACTCGGCGGATGCCTTTCTGCGCAAGACTCTCCCAGATGCGCCGTGTTGCCTTGTGCTTGATGTCAGACTGCCCGGATTGAGCGGACTCGATTTTCAGCGCGATCTAACGGCGAAAAACATCAGTATCCCGATTATCTTTCTCACAGGTCACGGTGACATTCCAATGAGCGTTCGCGCCATGAAGGCCGGGGCCGTCGAATTCCTAACCAAGCCATTCCGCGATCAAGACCTGTTGGATGCTGTTCGCATCGCACTGGAGCGGGATCGTGCCAGACGTGAAGAGGGAAAAGACGTAGCCGCTCTCAAAGAGTGCTTCGACTCGTTGACTTCGCGCGAACAGGAGGTGATCTCCCTGGTCGTGTCGGGCATGCTCAATAAACAAATCGCGGACCAACTTGGAACTGCGGAAAGTACCGTGAAAGTCCAGCGTAGCCGGGCAATGGAGAAGATGCACGCGGAATCTCTTGCCGATCTCGTCAGAATGATTGAGAAGCTCAGAGTCCCCTCGGGAAGAAACCAGTAAACCAAGGTTTATTCGCGTACGCCTTTTTCAGAAGCCGGGGATCCCAAGATCCAATAGCTTCTTTCTCCGTTCGGCAATAAGGTTTGTTGAGTATGGAGTCAGAAGTGGCAAAAGCTCTAATCTCGATAGTCGACGATGATGAGTCCATCCGGAGGACTACGACATTTCTCATCGAATCTTTCGGCTTTCGAGCAGCGGCCTTTGAATCAGCCGAAGATTTTCTGAAGTCGTTCCGGCTGCACGAGACTTCATGTCTCATCGTTGACGTGCAAATGCCGGGCATGAGCGGACTACAACTTCAAAGCCAGCTGGCTGCCGAAGGTATCGGCATTCCCATCATTTTTGTCACCGCGTACGACGACAGGGGTTTGCGTCACCAGGCAAAGCAAGCCGGTGCGGTCGCATTCCTCGGAAAACCATTTAACGACGAGGAGCTGCTTGAGGGCATTCGTTTAGCCTTGCGAGGAACATTAGAGGCGACAAGAGATCTGATCGCCGTGGTCGACGACGATGAGTCCATCCGCAGAACCACCACACTCCTCATAGAATCGTTTGGCTTCCGGGCGATTGCCTACGAATCTGCCGAAAGCTTTCTCCAGTCAGGCCAGCAGCACAATACATCGTGTCTCATCCTTGACGTACGGCTGCCGCAGATGAATGGGTTGCAGCTTCAAAGTGAGCTCGCTGCAGCTGGTTGCAGCATTCCTATCGTTTTTATCACTGCGTATGACGACAAAGAATCGCGTGGTCGCGCGATGCAAGCGGGCGCTGTTGCATTCTTAGGAAAGCCTTTTAGCGATGAGCAACTACTCCAAATCCTTCGCGCAGCCTTAGGGCACGACATGGCCGGCTCGACATCTATATGACTCAACGAAGGCGTCGTCAGGATAGCCATTCGATGCCGGAGAGCTGCTTGAGAAGGTCCACGCTGCTCTAACGATTAGCCAAAGTAGTACGCGGAGATTCCCAAGGTTTTCCCGCGTGGAGGTTAACTGTGTCTAATTTGAATTTGATTGACCAGACCTGTGGCAAACGTAGATCTGAACAGATCGTTGGCATCAGCCCTTCTCTGAAATCCGCCCTCACGGAAGTGGAACGAGTGGCACCGACGGATGCCACCGTGCTCTTGCTCGGCGAGACGGGTACTGGCAAGGAGTTGATCGCTCGCGCGATTCACAATCTCAGTCCACGTAGCGAGCACCCTTTTGTGAAATTGGATTGCGCGGCAATTCCCTTTGACTTATTGGACAGCGAACTTTTCGGCCATGAAAAGGGCGCCTTTCCCTGGGCTCTGGCGCACAGAATAGGCCGTTTCGAAATGGCTGATGCCGGAACACTGTTCCTTGACGAAATCGGTGATCTTCCCCCGGCGCTGCAGCCTAAGCTGCTGAGGATCCTGCAAGAGCAGGAATTCGAGCGCCCGGGAAGCAGCCAGACCCATCGCGTCAATGTCCGTCTGATTGCTGCGACGCATCGAGATCTAATGGGCATGATCAGTCGGGGAGAATTCCGCAGCGATCTCTACTATCGACTGAACGGATTTCCAATCAGGCTCCCACCGTTGCGCGAGCGCCGTGGAGACATACCATTGTTGGTCTCGCACTTCGTGGAAATGTTTTCACGACGCATCGGAAAGCAAATTCACGATATACCGGCAGAGACGTTGAGTGCATTCACCGCGCATTCCTGGCCCGGCAACGTGCGAGAGCTCCAAAATTTGATCGAACGCGCGTTAATCCTGTCGAACGACGGGGTTCTTCCGAACCTCTTATCTGCAATGGCCAGGAAGTGGACGAGGGCGACTGAATTGCAGGGCACTTCCAATGGTTCTGGAAATGCCGTGATCGACTCAAATACCGAAGCACTTCCGAGTCCTTTACCTATGTCGGGCGACCGTTCGAATACAACCGGGCATTTGCATAATCATAGGTTCGAATCTTCAGGCACATCACATGATCTCCCCATCGTGTTCGTTGTCGATGATGACATCCCCGCGCGTGAATCCATGGAACAGATAATTTGCCGCGAAGGGTGGCTGCCAGAGACACTCGTCCTCGCTCAAGAGTTCCTCGACCGGCCCCGGCCACATGTTCCAAACTGCCTTGTGGTGAATATTTCTCCTCGAGACCTCAGCGGTCTTGAACTGCAAAAGCGAATGGTCATCGAACGTTGCGAAACGCCGATCATATTCATCGCTGACCACGGAGATGTACCCACGTCGGTTCAAGCCATGAAGGCTGGAGCCTTGGAATTCTTGATAAAGCCATTCACGGATGACGCTCTTTTCGATGCGATCCGGGAAGCCCTCAAACGTAGCTCGATTGCGCTTGGCCGCGAAGCTGAGATGCGGTCGGTCCGCGACTCTTATGCGTCTCTTAGCCACCGTGAACGGCAAGTCATGGCATTGGTGCTGTCTGGGCTCTTAAACAAACAGATCGGATCAGAACTCGGCATCAGCGAGATTACAGTGAAGGCTCATCGAGGCCGGGTTATGCAAAAGATGGGAGCCAAGTCTGTCGTGGACTTGGTAAGAATGGCAACGAGGCTGCGATCAGAGCGCGCCCTCGCCGGATCAGGTCAGTTCAGGTCACCGTCACCTTCTTCAATCTCCGGCTCGCCCGATCGCAGGATGAACAGGTCAGCTTCCTCTAGTGCACCTACGCTCACAGTGGCAAGCGGAAGGTTATAACCGCTCTTGTCTCGAGCTCCTCGTCGTCTGCTGATCCACGGCGTGCCTGGCGCACTTGTTCGCTTGCTCGGCCTGTTTCCGACCGTATAACCCGTCGTTCGCATTCGGCCGATCGTCCGCGAGCCTTTATACAGCTTTCAACCTTTCGTCGGACCGCTCATACCAAGGTATTGGCGACACCATCGTCTAATGGATTCGTCTCCTCGCTTCTGGCTTAATGACAACGATGAGGAAGTTCCGGCCGATCCGAGACATTGCATCAGGCTCTGCCTTGCAAGGAGAGCTGCAAGGACTCTCAACAAGTGAAGAGGAGATTTATCTCATGTCTTCAACTTCGAGAATCGCTATTTCCAGTATCGCGACTGAGGACTTCAGCACCTGGAACATTGATCCGGCCCACTCAGCGGCCGAGTTCAAGGTGAGACACATGATGATCTCGAACGTGAAGGGCAAGTTCTCGGGGCTCTCCGGAGTCCTGAAGCTGGACGAAACCCACTCCGCTACCGTCAACCGAAAATCACCGATACAGGGAGCCTGACAATGAATACGACCGCAACGTCGCAAGGAATCGATCATGATCGCCGTCGCTTTCTGGGAACTGCCGCCGCGGCGGCTATAACCGCGAGCTTTGGCTTGGTCGGTTCTGGCGCTGCGCAGCCACGCAATGTCGCGCCTAGCGCCATCAATGGTGCTTCGCACAGGTCGTTCGCTTCGCTCAAGCAGATCGAGGCAGGCCTGCTGAATGTCGGCTACGCTGAAGCTGGCCCCGACGATGGTCCCGCGGTGATCCTTCTGCACGGCTGGCCTTACGACATTTACAGCTTCGTCGACATCGCGCCTCTGCTGGCGTCCAAGGACTACCGGGTGATCGTCCCGTACCTGCGCGGATTTGGCACAACCAGCTTCCTGTCTCGAGGAACGGTGCGGAACGGCCAGCAATCGGTGGTTGCAGTCGACATCGTCGCTCTGATGGATGCGCTGAAGATCCAGAAGGCGATCCTCGCGGGATTTGACTGGGGAGCGCGCACCGCCGACATCGTGGCGGCATTATGGCCGGAACGCTGCAGGGGCCTGGTATCCGTGAGCGGTTATCTGATTGGCAGCCAGGCCGCCAACGAGGCTCCGCTGCCACCGAAGGCCGAACTGGCCTGGTGGTATCAGTTCTATTTCGCCACCGACCGCGGCCGGGCGGGCTACGACAAGTATCGACGTGACTTTGCGAAGCTCATTTGGCAGCTCGCATCGCCGAAGTGGAACTTCGACGATGCCACCTTCGATCGCTCCGCTGCATCTTTTGAGAATCCGGACCACGTGGACATTGTGATTCATAACTACCGCTGGCGAATCGGCTTGGCGAAGGGTGAGTCTCAATACGACGAATTGGAGAAGCGACTGTCCGCGAGTCCGGTGATTACCGTGCCGACGATCACCATGGAAGGGGACTTTAACGGTGCGCCGCATCCCGTCGACACATCCTATCGTGGAAGATTCTCGGGCAAGTACGAATACCGCTTCATCACTGGTGGCATCGGACATAACTTGCCTCAGGAGGCACCGCAGGAATTTGCCAAAGCGGTAATCGACGTCGACACACTCTAACGCAGCCAACAAAGATGAGGGCTTACCCATCCGCAATCGACGAGAGGGACTCCGTGCATCACTGGAGTTGTCCATATTGCCTTTTGCCGGGTGCAACTGGCATTTTGTCTTGCCAATACTGAAGCCGATGAGCAGTCACTTGTCTACTACTATTCCTGATTGCTCTAACAACCTCGATTCCGAATGAAAGCAAGGAGACAATTCATGTCACACCATTACTCCGGTCCTGATTTTGGGTTTCCCCACGGAGACGCCCGGCTTGACCTCACTGATCTTTACGTCTTCCCCAGCCCCGGAAGGGAGAACAAGACAATCTTCGTGATGAACGTGCATCCGTCCGTCGGCGTTAACCCGCCTGGACCCACTACAGCCGAGCCCTTTGCACCGAATGCGATCTACGAACTCAAGATCGACACCAATGGTGATGCGGTCGCCGACATAGCTTACCGGGTCCGCTTCTCTTCCTCCGACCGCGGTTCGCAGACCGCTGCCGCCTATCGTGTAGACGGCACGCAGGCCGCTGGAACAGGCGACGGCGGTCACTTGATCGTCGAGGGAGTACCGGTCTCGATAGGCAAGTCGGCACACGTGGCAGAGGCCGGCGACTACCGCTTCTTTGTCGGCTGGCGAAGTGACCCCTTCTTTTTCGATACGGAGGGTGCCCTCAACAACCTCCAATTCACGGGCGTCGATTTCTTCACAAATGGAGATGTCTGCAGCATTGTGATCGAGGTTCCAACCTCCACTCTGGGTCCGAATGCGGTTGGACTCTGGCATCGCACTGTAGACGGTGCAAGTGGAACGTGGGTTCAGGCCGACCGAGGGGCTCGTCCTTCGCAATCTGTCTTCCTCGCGGGCGATTGCAAAGCTGATTTTCTAGCCAGTGAGCCGAAAGACGATGCTCAATTCATTCCGGTCTTCGCTCACTCGCTTGAACACACCGGGGGCTACTCGCCCGATGAAGCAACGCGGGTCGCACGTTCTCTGCTACCAGACATTCTCTTCTACGATCCCAGTCAGCCGGCGGTCTTTCCGCACAACGGCCGCGCACTCACCGACGACGCGATTGACGTTTTCCTTGGCATCCTCACGAATGGCAGGATTACCAGCGATAATGTGGGACCCCATAAAGACCTTCTTTCCGAATTCCCTTTCCTGGGTGTGCCACATGAAGATCGGTCTGCGCAGCGGGTCGCTGCGTGACTTCCCGCGCAGTCTACATCCCTTATCGCGTTGTAGGTTCCCGCCGCAATTGCAAGAGATACGAAGGTATTGGCCATACCAACGTCCAATTGTGCGGAACATATTGTTCTGGCCCAATAGCTCTTGATAAATCAAATCGCGCACTCAATAAATACGGCGCAAGGTGGCGAGCTCAATTGGCGCCTTCGATCAACTGGTTTCCGAGAACAACTTTAGAGGAGAATGCATGGCAACTACGACCTCACCGACGAGACCCGCTCAGGCGAATGAATCGACAAAAGCTGAGCAGCTTCGCATCACCCGGCGGTCGCCTGCCTATTGGCGCATCACAATCGATAACCCGCCCATCAACGTCATGGGCCCTGAGATGGTCCGCGAGTTCCAGGATGTCATCCACGCTATGGGAGGTGGGCGTGGGAATGGTCGCCGGCGGCGGCCCCATGGCCCGGCTGCCCCAACTCATCGGCCGAAACCGCGCGCTTGAGGTACTGCTGAGCTCGGAAGACCTCAGGGGAGACCAGGCGGAGGACTACGGCTATGTGAACCGCGCCTTGCCCGACGCTGATCTGGAGGCATACGTGGAAGCGCTCGCGACCCGGATCGCCAAGTTCGACAAATGGGCGATCGCTAACACCAAGCGCCTGGTCAATACGAGCCTGCCGCCGGACGTTGAACTCGGCGCAGGGTGGGATGCATGCATCGCTTCGCTAGGACGACCCGCCGCCCAGAACGGAATCAAAGCGCTGATGGCGCGCGGCTTCCACAAACCTGGAGACGTCGAGAATCGGCTCGGATACTACCTCGGTGAAATCCCGCGCTAGTTCGAAGGCCCGACTTCGACTGCTTTGTCGGTCAACATGGTTGTTGCCGTTCTGACCGCGAAACTTTCCGCCATGCCCAAAGGACTTTCGTCCCTCGGGTGGGTCGACAATCTGCTTTACATTCCGGAGGTCCTATACGTACTCATCTTTTTATGGATGATTTGTTCTGGTCCGGGAAAGCTCAGTGTCGATTACTGGCTCGCTGACCAGTTGCAGAAGTGATCAATCGACGCACGCTGACGGGCAGCTCAAGCCAGAAACGCGCGCAGCGAGGGCGGATCTACAGACACAGTTTCTCAACCCTTCGGAGGAAATATATGTCAAGCAGCAAATCGGAAGCACCATAGAAGCAGGGGAGAGTCGTCGAATCCTCTTGACGTCGTCCCAAACGAAATTCCATTCGACGTGCCCTATGGGCTCTCGATAACACTGGAACGAGCAGAGGCGGTTATTCACGCCGCCGTGGAAGAGGCGAGGATGCGGAACTGGAAGATGAATGTAGCCGTGTCAGATTCCGGTGGCAACCTGGTGGCCTTCGAACGAATGGACGGCGCGATGCTTGCCTCCATCCAGATTGCCCAACACAAGGCGCGTGCGGCTGCTACCTTCCGGCGTCCAACCAAGGTCTTCGAGGACGGCATCCAGCTCATGCACCTGAACTATCTGCTCGCGTTCGACGGAATTATTGCGTCCCGAGGCGGTATCCCGCTCATCGATAAGGGAGTGATCATCGGTGCAATCGGCAGTTCGGGGGGCACGGATTCTCAGGACGAGATCGTAAGCGAGGCAGGCGCTGCAGTCATTAACCAACGCGCAGCGGAGGGAAATTGATCCAGTATCGAGAAATGATCGGGTGCGCGGAACGATCGCCACATTCGTAATCGCACGGGGAGTGAATTGGATGACGTACCAAGATAAAGCAAGCCGGACAGATGCAAGAGTGTGTAGCGCTGAGGACCGCATCAGCGAGTTCGGCATTCGGCTCCCCAGCCCGCCGACTCCCTTCGGGTCGTACGTGGAGGCGGTGCAAACGGGAAGCCTTCTCTACCTCAGTGGAATGCTGCCCGTAGTCGATCACAAACCAGCGTATGTTGGCACACTCGGCTTGGAACTCGACACGAATTCCGGACAAGATGCGGCCCGCATTGCAGCCCTCGGCGCACTCGCCGCAGCCAGGAATTACCTGGGCACCCTCGATCGAATAAAACGTGTCGTCCGTCTCAGCGTCTTCATGGTGGCTTCAGGAAATGCTGTCGATCAACCCGCGGTCGCGAATGGCGCCTCAGATCTTTTGCGAGATGTATTCGGCGAAGGAAACATGGCTGTTCGCTCGGTAGTCGGCGTCTCCAGTCTCCCTTTGGGCGTCCCCATTGAATTGGAGATCATCTTCGAGCTTAATGAGTATAGGGAGGATGCGTGCGGAAGATGAAGCTTGTGCCGTTCATTCTGTTCCTCTTTGCGATCGTGTCAGGATTGAACTCTCAGACAGGGGATATGACGATGGACAATCAGGTGTTTTATCGGACGACGAAGGTCAATGGGTTAACGATTTTCTATCGTGAAGCCGGTCCAAAGAATGCCCCGCCCATACTTCTGCTTCACGGATTGCCCTCTTCCTCGCGCATGTTTGACCCCTTATTGGCGCGACTCGCCGACAAGTACCACTTGATCGCGCCCGACTACCCCGGCTTTGGCCACAGCGATTGGCCGGACCCGAAGCAGTTTGACTACACCTTCGATCACATCGCTCGCGTCATCGATGATTTCTCGCAGGTGCTTGGTCTGAGCCGTTACACACTCTACATGCAGGACTATGGGGGGCCGGTAGGCTTCCGTATGGTGCTGGCACATCCGGAGCGCGTCGAGGCTCTCATCGTACAGGACGCTGTAGCTCATAATGAAGGACTTGGAGTGAACTGGGCAACTCGGCGGGCATTCTGGGCGGATCGTTCTGCGCATGAAGAGGATTTGCGAAAGAATCTGCTTTCGATGGCTGCCACCAAAACACGCCACGTTGGGGACGATCCGAATGTGGAACTCTATGATCCCGATCTCTGGACAGACGAGTACGCGTTTCTGAATAGTCCAGGCCAGGCGCAGATCCAGAGCGACTTGTTCTACGACTATCGAACGAACGTCGACTCATACCCTAAATGGCAAGCGTGGATGCAGAAAACTCAGCCGAAACTTCTCGTGCTTTGGGGAAAGCACGATCTGTCGTTTGATCCCGGCGAACCTGAGCGTTATCGCAAAGATGTGCCGAACGCGGAAGTACACGTACTGGATGCAGGTCACTTTGCCCTCGATACCAAGGCGGATGAGATCGCTGAAATTATCCGCAGATTCATGAGTGCGAAGAACTGATCGGTTGCTCATTCGCCGCGAAGGACTGAGCAGGTCGTTCGACGCGGATCTGCTAAATTCTTGGCATGCATTGGAATCGGTTGCTGTTCCTAATCCTGAATTGTCGAACCAATACCTTCGTATCGATCGATACGATCGTCCAATAGATTCATCCTCATTCCTCAGGCTTAATGAACCTGCAGCTGGAAGAATTATGAGCAGTAGATGTCGTTTTCAAAAAAGGAGAGCACGTCATGACAGGATCCACGAGAAAGTCTCCCGCCAAGGAACAACGTAAAGAAAAGACCGAAATACGCGTAAATCGTATTGCCATTGTTACGGCCACGGCGCTCCTTAAGATCCTCGGCGGCGTGATCCTTTGCGCTCAAGGCCAGGATAAGGGTAAGTACTCGCTGGTCTCGCCGGATGGAGTCGCGTTCTTCGACTTCAAGGGATACGAGGACTGGTCTGTGGTCTCTTCCGCCCATCAGGAAGAAGTCCTTAAGGTAATTGTCGCCAATCCGGAAATGATCAAGGCGTACAAAAGCGGATCACCCGGAGATGGGCACTTCTTTCCGGAGGGGTCCATGATCGTGAAGCTGCAGTGGAAGCCTAAGAAGAGCACGGAGGCGCCTTTCGTGGTGGATGTGCCCGATGTATTCAAGCAGGCTTTCGTGATGGAAAAGGACAGCAAGAGATTTCCGAAGACTGGCGGCTGGGGATACGCGGTGTTCAACTACGACGCCGCATCCGGCAAGTTCACCCCCGATCCCACGGCTCATGCCGACTGTGGAAACACATGTCATATGGCTGTGAAAGCAAAGGACTACATCTTTCACCCGTACCAGATACGTTAAACCGACGGAATTTGAGTATGTCTCGTAGAGAGTATTGCGGTGCGAAGGGCCATCTTCGAATTGGTGATCCAGGGGGTACGCCGCGATCTAAGGAGGAGAAGATGAAAGCAATTGTCGTCCACGAATATGGCGGACCTGAAGTACTCAAGTGGGAAGAATACCCCGACCCTGTTCCGGGCCGGGGCGAAGTGCTGGTACGGGTTGCAGCCGCGAGCGTGAATCCGATCGACGATAAGCGCCGTGCTGGATTGACGAAGGATTTCTATCCGATCCAGTTCCCAGGCCAGATAGGAATCGATATGTCTGGCACGGTGGTGAAGGTCGGACCGGGAGTTGTAACCTTTACTCCGGGAAACCGGGTCTTCGCAATGGCCGACAACACTTATGCTGAACTCTGCGTGGTGAAGGCGAACGTTCTAGCGGATGTTCCCGAGGGTCTCGATTTGCTTCAGGCAGCAGCGCTGCCGTTGGTGACGACGACCGGCAACCAGCTCATGTCAGCTACGGGAGTTACAGCGGGCCAAATTGTATTCGTCATAGGTGCTGCTGGAAATGTCGGGCGTTCGGCGGTATTCACTGCGAAATCACACGGGGCGACTGTGATCGCGGGGGTGCTGAAGAGGCAGATCGATGACGTGAAGAGTATCGGCGCCGATCAGTACGTCGCGACCGACGACGACGCTGCGATTGCGAGTCTTCCGCTGCTCGACGCGGTGGCGGATGGGGTTGGCGGAGGAACCGCCGAGATGCTGATGGCCAAGGTCAAGTCGGGAGGAGTCTTCGCATCGGTAATCAAAACACCGCAGAATGCTGCGGACTATCCTTCTGTAAAGCCGGTGTTCGTATTCTCGAATTTCGACAGGGAGACGCTCGAGTTCATGGCCGAAGCGGTGCGAGATGGCAAGCTGGTAATCCCAATTGGCCTGAAACTGCCACTCAGTGAAGCGGCCAAGGCTCAAGCAACCGTAGAAAAGGGTGGCGTCGGGAAGGTCTTGCTTGTCGCTTGATATTCTTTTGTGAACAGGGGTCACGAAAGGCAATCGTAGATGAAAAGAAGCCGGCGTGGAATCAACCCCGATTCAAAGTCTACTGGTAATGGGTGTGTCGAATGTCTTGCGGCGACGGAAGGTTGGTGGCTTCATCTCCGTCGGTGTGCGCAGTGTGGGCACATCGGTTGCTGCGATAGCTCTCCGAGTCAGCATGCGTCCAGGCACGCAGCTGAAACGGGGCATCCGATCATTGCCAGCTTCGAGCCAGGTGAGGATTGGTTCTACGATTACGACAAGGGCGTTGAGCTGCTTCCCCCGCATTCGCATCCCTTGAATCAACCAGCACCAGGGCCGGCGGGAAAAGTCCCAACTAATTGGAAATCGTTGCTGCACTAAGTTGGTCACCCACGTATAACGTGCGCCTGATATTTGACCGGTACCTTGGTATCTTCGATACGTTCGTCCAATAGATTTGTCGTCATGCTTCTGCCAATCTCCTTTTAAGCAATCACTCGCTCTGAATCGAAAGGAGCACCAAGTGGACGAAAAGTATGGACTGAAAGAGGCCACGCCC
>CAWFWK010000002.1:0-33018 GCA_963819425.1 uncultured Acidobacteriaceae bacterium
TCCCCATCGAACGAGAAACTCGCCGGTTCAGCTGCATCCTGATGTTGAACCGCAGCTCATGCAGCGATAGCAGCTACCGTTGCGAACCATGATGGCTCCGCAGGTGGAGCAGCTTGGTGCATCACCCATCTCGTACATGCTGCGCATGGCTTCCGATGCATGGAACAGACCGCGATCCTGCAGCGTCGGCCCATGCGTCGGCGCGGCTGAAGCCGTGCTCGCCGCCTGAGCCTCAGGCGGAATGCTGCCGGCCGGCGCAGATGTGCTCCCCATCCCTCTATCCCTGAGACGAATCATGTCCTCGGCCAACTTGGAAAGCTGTTTGTGTGCCGCTGGATCCTCTTCCGGATCTAGGTCCGGCAGAATTGTCGGCGACTCAGGCAGCGGCGCAGCCTGCGGAGCAAGCCCCGCAAACAGCGTCAACTGCTCACCCGACAAGAAGCGCAAGTTGAGCCAGCGGAAAATATAGTCCATCAGGCTCTTCGCGTAGCCGATCTGCTCGTTGCCAGTCCAGCCCGAAGGCTCGAACCGCGTGTGTGCGAACTTCTCGCAGAGTACGCGCAGCGGAACCCCGTGTTGCAGTGCCAGCGAAATCGAAGTCGCGAACGCATCCATCAAGCCGGAGACGGTCGAGCCTTCCTTCGCCATCTTGATGAAGATCTCACCCGGCTGACCCGTGGGATACAAACCAACCGTGATGTAACCTTCATGACCAGCAATGGAGAACTTGTGAGTAATGGAGGCGCGTTCCTCTTGCAGGCGATGACGTACCGCGCGCGGCGGCCCGTTCAGATTCTGCGGAATTGGCGTCTCTTCCAATCCGAGTGCGGCGGTCATCTGCGGCACCGAAGTGGCCTTGGCGATCTCATCGAGCGCGTGCTGGAAGGCATTCGAAGCAGCGACGACTGACTTCGCCGTAACCTCAAGCTTCTCGCTGATCTTAGCCTCAAGCGTCTTCAGATCTGCCTCGGCCGCAGGCTGACCCGCAGCCAGTTGCGCCATCACGCGCTGTCCTGCGGCTTCAACCGCCGAGGGCTCCTTCTTTGCATCCATGCTGGTGTTCAAAGGCTGAACACCCTTTGATCCATCGCGATAGATGGCGACAGCCTTGATGCCCTGGCGCCAGCTTTCGGCGTAAGCTTCTGCCACTTCTTCGACCGTTGCCTCATGCGGCAGGTTCACTGTCTTCGAGATCGCGCCCGACAGGAATGGCTGCGTGGCGGACATCATCTTGATGTGCCCCATGTATTGAATGGAGCGCGTGCCCTTGGCCGGCTTGAAGCTGCAATCGAACACTGCCAGATGCTCCGGTTTGATCCCTGGCGCGCCTTCAATAGTGCCTGTCGCGTCGATGTAGCTGACGATGGCGTCAACCTGATCGTTGTTGTAGCCGAGCTTGAACAGCGCTGCCGGTACCGTGTTGTTGACGATCTTGATCATGCCGCCGCCGACCAGCTTCTTGTACTTCACAAGCGCCAGGTCAGGCTCGATGCCCGTCGTATCGCAATCCATCATGAAGCCGATGGTGCCCGTGGGCGCCAGCACCGTGGTCTGCGAGTTGCGATAGCCGTAGCGCTCACCGTAGGAGAGAGCCATATCCCAGCAATCGCGGCTCGCATCGATGAGTGCTTCGAGCTGCGGCACGAGAAAAGGCTCGCCGCTGTTGCGAGACTTGCCGATGTTGTTTACTTCGGCGCGGTGCATCCTGATCACATTCAGGAACGGCTCCCGGTTTACGTAGAACCCTGGGCATGCTCCGCCCTGGCGCTCCACGCTCGCGGTGAGGGGTGTGGCCGAGGCCAGTGGCGGGCAGTTGGCCGCTACTACCGCTGACTGCAGATAGGCCTGCCCGCACATGATGGCCGTCATCGCTGCTGCCAGGTCGCGTCCTGCTGCCGAGTCATACGGAATCCCGAACGACATTAGCAAGGCGCCGAGGTTCGCATAGCCGAGACCCAGTGGGCGATAGTCGTGCGAATTGCGCGCGATCCACTCCGTTGGATATCCGGAGTTGTCCACAAGGATTTCCATCGCGGTGATGACCACGGAAATCGCGTGACGATACTCGGGAATGTTGAACGTGCCTGAAGGCGTGAGGAACTTCATCAGGTTGAAGCTCGCCAAGTTGCACGCCGAGTTGTCGAGGAACATGTACTCAGAGCAGGGATTCGACGCATTAATCGGCGCCGTGTTCTTGCTGGTGTGCCACTTGTTGATGGTGGTGTCGAACTGCAGACCGGGATCGCCGCACAGCCACGTGGCCTCGGCAATCTTGCGCATGATGTCGCGCGCCTTGTAGCTCTTGACCGGATTCGCACCCTTCACTGTCTTGGTCGAAAACTCGCCGTCGTTCTCGTAGGCACGCATGAACTCATCGGTCACGCGCACCGAGTTGTTGGCGTTCTGAAAGAAGATAGACGAGAAGGCCTCAGAGTCCGGCCCCGATCCGTCGTAGCCATTTCTGATCAGGGTGTGAGCCTTCTGCTCTTCCTTCGCCTTGCACTCGATGAAGTCGATAATGTCGGGATGCTCGACGTTGAGGATCGCCATCTTCGCCGCGCGCCGCGTCTTGCCACCGCTCTTGATAACGCCGGCGAATGCATCGAGCCCGCGCATGAAGCTCAGTGGACCGCTGGCCGTGCCACCGCCCGTCACGCCTTCGTGGCTCGACCGCAGCGAGCTGAAGTTCGTGCCTGTTCCGGAGCCGTACTTGAACAGCAGCGCCTCTGTCCGCGCCAGGTCCATGATGCCTTCCATCGAATCGTCGACGGAGTTGATGAAGCAGGCGGAGCACTGCGGATTCTTGTAGCCCGTTGCTGCATGGACAACGCCGCCCGTCATCGGGTCCCAGTGCCAGTTCTGCCCTGCCGCAAACGGCTCCAGCCGGTCGCAACCCACGTTGAACCAGACGGGCGAGTTGAAGGCCACCTTCTGCGTCAGCAGCATATGCGCCAGCTCGTCGTGGAAGGTGGCAGCGTCGCTTGCACTGGCGAAGTAGCCGCCTGCAATACCCCAGTCGCGCACTGTCTCGGCAACCCGCGATACCAGTTGGCGGACGCCCGTCTCGCGCTCCGGCGAGCCAATCGTTCCATGGAGATATTTCGAGGCCACGATGTTGGTCGCGGTCATCGACCAGTCGGCCGGCACTTCCACGTCCTTCTGCTCGAAGATGGTGTTGCCCTTGCTGTCGGCGATAAGAGCCGTACGGCGTTCCCACTGGACGTCGTCGTAGGGCGATGCCCCCTCAGTTGAAAAGCGGCGGGAAAACGTCAGGCCACCCTGGCTATAGGGAGCCTGCGTGGTTGTAGCGGTGGTTTGAAGGTTGGCCTCGTTCATCATTCACTCTCCATCGGCGATTTCTTTGAATACCTGTCCCTTGGTCTTAACGCAGCCAAAGTTGGGGGGTTAAGTCGTGCAGCGAACGGAAAAACGGGGGCTTTTTCTGTACCGCGGTTCTTCTGTCTTATGCGGCCTGTAACTGGGATTCAAGGTTACAGTTTGTTTACAGTCGCAGTTGCAAAAATACCGCTGTCTATGGTGCCTGTCAACCGCAAACCACAACATCTTGTATTTAGATGTGGAATCCAGCATCCAGCTGCTAAATCCCGCGAATCAGGCTGTGGAAAGCGTGAAAAGGTTGGCAGAATGCGGTCGTTCGCCTTGCAATTTGCCCAAAATACAGTGCAGATGCGGCTCCCGCGCCTCTGTTCGCGCTGAAATACAGCCTAGACCGCGTTCAAGGCGCATACAAGGCGCAAAACCAGTGCAATTCGGCCCCTTTCCTGTGCGAAATCGCTCGAAATGTGGAGAAGGAGGACGTTACTCTCCAGGCTCCCCCAAAGAGTCGGATTCGGCGGCTGATAGGCTGAATCCGTGACCCAAGCCCGACAAGATCTGCGCGAATGGAAGCCTGTTCCTCCTCCCTCCCCCCTAGTACTTCGCGGCGGTGCCGTGACACTGGAGCCACTGACCGCTCCAAGCCACGCTGATGACCTCTGGGAGGCGGTACATGGCCACGATGAGGTGTGGACCTACCTCGCAGATGGCCCCTATGCCAGTGAGGCTGATCTGCGCCATGCGCTCGAAGAAAAACAGGCAAGCTTGAGCGCCCTGTTCTTCGCGATCGTTCCACAGGCAACCGGCCGCGTTGCCGGCTACGCCAGCTATATGCGCATGGATCCGGCCAACGGCGTCATCGAAGTCGGTAATATCCTGCTTGCACCGTTACTGCAGCGCACCGTCGCCGCTACGGAGGCCATGTACCTGATGGCCCGCCACATCTTCGAAGACCTGGATTACCGCCGCTACGAGTGGAAGTGCAATGCGAACAACGCTCCCTCGCGCCGCGCTGCTCTTCGCTACGGATTCACATTCGAAGGCACCTTCCGCCAGCACATGATTGTGAAAGGCCAGAACCGCGACACGGCATGGTTTTCGATGCTTGATTCGGAATGGCCTGCGCGGAAAGCGGCTTTCGAGGCGTGGCTCAATCCCGCCAACTTCGATCAAGAAGGCCGTCAGCGCAAGAGCCTCGGGCAACTTTCTGGTTGCATATCGTAGTTCTCACCTGGCCACGCAACATCCGGACTTGTTCTGCCAATTCGTTGCGCAAAGAAAACGTCGCCCATTTTCAGGCGACGTTTTCTTCGATCCAACGGATGATTAATTTACTGCTTTGACTCAATCCTCATGCCATAGAACGATTTGTGCACAAAGAACACCGACACCAGGAAGAATGCTACGGCAAGCACGTGCGTCAGCATTGGGTTATTCCCACTCAGCGTCACTGCCAGTTCGACAGCGAGCAATCCAAACAGCGTCGTGAACTTGATAATCGGATTCATTGCCACCGACGATGTGTCTTTGAACGGATCGCCAACGGTGTCTCCGATAACGGTTGCATCGTGCAGAGGTGTGCCTTTCTGCTTCATGTCGACTTCCACGATTTTCTTGGCATTATCCCAGGCGCCGCCGGCGTTGGCCATGAAGATGGCCTCATACAGACCGAAAATCGCAATCGAGAACAGGTAGCCGATAAACAGGAACGGTTCCATGAACGCGAACGCAAGGGTCGAGAAGAAGACGGCGAGAAAGATGTTGAACATGCCTTTCTGCGCGTACTTCGTGCAGATCTCTACCACCTTCTTGCTGTCCGTCACGGATGCCTTCTCCGCGCCTTCCAGGTGGATGTTCGCCTTGATGAACTCAACCGCGCGGTAGGCTCCGGTGGACACCGCCTGCGTGGAAGCGCCCGCGAACCAGAAGATCACCGCCCCACCGCAGATCAAGCCGAGCATGAAGGGCGCGTGCAGCAGGGAGAGTTTCGCCACGTTGTCTGTGAGCCCGTGGGTCAGTGCCATGATGATCGAGAAGGTCATCGTTGTTGCGCCCACCACGGCTGTTCCGATCAGTACCGGCTTTGCTGTGGCTTTGAATGTATTACCGGCGCCATCGTTGGCTTCGAGCAGGTGTTTGGCGCGTTCGAATCTCGCGACGATGCCGAAATCCTTCTTCAACTCAGCTTCGATGTTAGGAACATCTTCGATCAACGACAGCTCATAGACGGACTGAGCATTGTCGGTAACCGGGCCGTAAGAATCCACGGCGATGGTGACCGGTCCCATACCTAGGAAGCCGAAGGCCACGAGGCCAAAGGCGAAGACGGCTGGAGCCAACATCATCCCTGCCGGATTATTCTGCAAATCCGGTATGCCCATGCTGAAGTAATAGCCCAGTCCCATGAGTGCGACCATGCTGAGACCGAGCCAGTAGGCCGAAAAATTGCCAGCCACAAATCCCGAGAGGATTCCCAGGGAGGCCCCGCCTTCCTGCGCCGATTTGACCACTTCTTTAACGTGAGTGGATTTGGTTGAAGTAAAGACCTTGACCAGTTCTGGTATGAGCGCGCCGGCTAGGGTCCCGCACGAAATGATCGAAGCCAGCTTCCACCAGAGCGTTCCGTCGCCCAGTGTGGGGAGCATGAGATACGAGACGATGTACGTGAGGATGATCGAGACGATTGATGTGATCCATACCAGCGAAGTCAGTGGCGCCTCGAAGTCCATTTCGTCCGAGTCTTTGTACTTCGCGCTGGCGATGGCGGTATTGAGGAAGTATGCCCCTGCGCTTGAAAGCAACATCCCCACGCGCATCACGAATATCCACACGAGCAGTTGCGCCTGAATCGTGGGATCCTTGACTGCCAGCAGGATAAAGGTGATCAAGGCCACGCCGGTGACGCCGTAGGTTTCAAAGCCGTCGGCACTGGGTCCGACGGAGTCGCCAGCGTTGTCACCTGTGCAGTCGGCGATGACCCCCGGATTGCGGGCATCGTCTTCCTTAATCTTGAATACAATCTTCATCAGGTCTGCGCCAATGTCGGCGATCTTGGTGAAGATGCCGCCGGCAATACGCAGAGCGGCGGCGCCGAGTGATTCACCGATGGCGAAGCCAATGAAGCATGGACCCGCATAATCGCGCGGAATGAACAACAGGATGAACAGCATGATGAGCAGTTCAACCGAGATCAGCAACATGCCGATGCTCATGCCGGCCTTCAGCGGAATGGCCATGATCGGATACGGTTTGCCGCGCAATCCGGCAAACGCGGTGCGTGAGTTGGCAAATGTGTTGACGCGAATTCCGAACCACGCCACGCCATAGCTGCCCGCGATGCCGACGAGCGAAAAGAGCAGGATGATGGGCAAGGTAACCGCGATCGATTTTCCGGGTACCGGCGCCAGCCATCCAAAGTACATCGAAATGATGACCGCGATGAAGACCCAGAGCAGCATAATGAACTTGCCCTGCGTGATCAAATAGGTCTTGCAGGTTTCGTAGATCAGTTCGGAAATCTCGAGCATGCTGCGATGAACCGGTGCGTTCTTCAACTGCACATAGATGGCCAGGCCGAAGAGCAGGCCGCCGACGCAGAACAGCAATCCGATCATCAGAAGCGCATGCCCGTTTATGCCGAAAAACTGCACGGACGACAAATCCGGCAGCACCAGGTTGGCTTCGCCTCCGCCATGTTCCGGCTGGGCAAAAGCTAGTGTGGGAAGCATCAGCCCCAGCAGAGCCGTCACGATCTTGTACTGACGTTTCAGAAATACCTCAGCACCGTTCTTGATAACGCCGGCGACCTTCTGCAAATCCGTCGCCTGGTCTGAGCCGACCTGACGTGTGAAGAAAAAGGCCACAACGAGCGCTAGAGCGCTAACGGCCGGAAAAAAGTACACCCAGTGCTGTGCTGTCACAAGTCCTCCATGGTAATTTTTGGTTGCCGTTTTACAGGCAGTCCGATGATCGCGACCCAACGACCTTCGGTTAGCCACCCCCGCGGGAAAATAGCGTCCCGCAAGAGTCCCGGCTCAAAGTCACCCGGAAGCCTATCATCCGTGCCAAACGCTGTCGAGTGATTGCAGTCACAAGGTTCGGAAGCGCATTTTTACTGGGAAAATTCTTCGTCTTGAATCGGAGTTGAACAAGCACTTGTAAATACCGCGCGCAGGAGTCTATCAATACAGCATGACCTCGTCTACCCTTCTGACTCCCCGCCAGGCAGCCGAGAAGCTCGGCATCAGCTATCCAGCTCTAAAGCATTGGATCCTGGCCGGGCGCATCCAGACCATCAAGACACCCGGCGGCCATCATCGCATTCCCGCTAGCGCTCTTCATGAGTTCTTCCCCACCGGATCGGCACATCTTGGGGCATCGCGCATCAGCGGACGCAACCAACTTGCCGGCACCATCGTCGAGGTCAAGGTTGATGGTCTGCTCGCGAAGGTGGTGATCGCCATCGGCGATCAGCGCATCACTGCCATCATCACCGCCGACGCAGTTCGCGAACTTGAATTGAAGCCTGGCGAGCAAGCCATCGCCCTCATCAAGGCAACCGAAGTGATGATCGGAAGACCATAAAGACGGAAATTGAGAACAGTTAATAGAGGAACTGTTATTCGACCGGGATCATGATCTTGTCCTCGAGCATCGGTTTCTGCAGGTTGTCGCCGTTAATCAGTCTCTCCTGCCCGTTGGGCATCGGGCGCAGTTTGAACAGCACCAGCGTGTTGCGCTCCGGGTCGTCGAATGCCCTGAAACTCGCAACTTGTTCCAGCGAGTAGTGGGTATGAATGTCTTCGAGCGTTCCTCGATCAATATCGTTCCAGGTTGCCCACCAGCCAGGTTTATACAGCGCCAACTTGGTCCCCACGTCAGGGAATTCCGGCGTGCGAATGCTGAAGTCATCGCAGAGCGCCTGCGCATGCGATATCAGTGAGATCTCGTCTCCGCTGATCGAAACCAGAAGACGGTTGCCATTCGGATGCTGATCCATGTATGCCGTGAGCTGCCGCGCCGCCGTCACAAACGTGTATTCAGGATGCGCTGCGAAACTCACCGTCATGATGCAATTCAATCCGGTCGCTATCACAATAACGGCCGCCCCTCCCCAACCGAATAGTCGCGCCGGTCCCACTTGCGAAACCAGCGCCTCGGTGCCCATGGCGATCGCCAGGAAGCAAAACACCGCTACCAGCGCGAAATACCGCGGCTGCGGATGATTCTGATACGTCATGAAGAGGATGTAGCCGCCTGCCGCAATAACCGACGCGCCGAACACAGGGTCCAATAAAAGCCGCGTGCCCCAGTTCGAACGGTTGTGAAAGATGATGGCAACCGCCAGCGCTACAACACTTAGCACCGCGCCGAGTGGAATCAGAATGTGGTCTATCCACATCAGCCCGCGGACCGACCACCAGAAACTCAACAGCGGCCAGTAGAACTCGGTGGGCTTCACGTATTTGTTGATGAACAACAGGAATTTGTAATCGCCGAAATATCCAAAGGCCACCACCAACCCCATCCATGTGCCGAAGGTCAGCACGAACACAATCGATGCTACAGCCGCGCAACGTATCGCGCACGGGTGAAACCACGCGCGAAGCCTGGAACGTGCGCGATCTGAATTGACTTCTCCACCATTGCGAACCGGGTCGCCGGTCGAATTCCAGAATGACGCAAAGAGAGCCCATCCGATTGCCGGGAGCAAAAAAATTGCTGTCGTCTTCGTCAACATCATCAGCGTGAACAACAAGCCCACCACCGCCGACGCCGCTACCGGCCGACACATGGATGGCAAGCGCACAGCCAGGTTCAGCGCGGCCAGCAACAGCGTGGTCAGCATCGGCTCAAGAATAGCCAGCCTGCTGAAGCTGTAGAGAAACGGATTCGTCACCATCAGCGTTAACGCCAGCAGTGCCATCCACCTCGGCCCGCGCGGCCGCAACAGCGTGTAGCACAGAACCAGGTTGGCAAAGAAAAACGCCGCAGCCAGCCCGCGCGCCGCCTCTACAGACACCCCGGTGAAGAAGAACAGGATCCACTCAAGAAACGGCCACACCGGAACGGAGGGCGCGGGGTTGAAATCGCCCGGTACGTACCAATGCCCGAACAGGTGGGCGCGAATTGCGGCATTCCCGTACCAGCCCTCATCGGTGTACTTTGCCCAGTCGATATGCCACGGCGTATGGTTCGGAAAATCGGCGGCAAGATTCAGCGCATGAAGGATGGCAAACGCGCCAATCAAAACGACCCACACACTATAAAGCCAACGCTTAGACACGAACACCAATCGATCTAACTCCGCGGATGCAGCAGATTTCCTTTACTTCGATGCGGGGGATGCAACAAAGTATATCGCGGGATTCACAAAGCAAATTCGAAGGTGGGTCATTTCCCGCCCGCTAAATGATCTATTCGTATGCCAGCGCGTCGATCGGATCTTTGCGCGCAGCCATCCAAGCCGGGTAAAGCGATCCGCACAGCGAGCCAACAAATGCAATTAACGCGCCCTGCATCAGCCAATGGGCCGTGATTTCAAAATGCTGCGTCGGGAATATCCGCAGGAGCAAGATCTGCACCATGTATGTTCCCGCAATACCAAGCGCCACGCCCGCCAAAGCCATTACTGCCGTCTCGCGCACGACCACGCTCACAATCGTGAGTTTCGACGAGCCAAGCGATTTCAGAATGCCAATCTCGCGTGTCCGTTCCAACACCGCCGTATACATCGATTGAAAAATCACCAGAAATCCAACAATGACCGCGATCCCCGTCACCACTTTCAACGCCAGATTGAATCCGGGTATCTTGTCCGGCGTCATCTCGGTCATCCACTCCTGCATCGTCTGAACCGGGTAGTCTTTCAGGCCTTTGACTGCATGGATCTCGTCAATGACTGCCTGATCATTCGCAGGATCGTCCGTCTTGATGTAGAAGATCGATGCTTTTCCTGCCGAGCCAGTCAGACTGTTCATCGTTTCCAGCGGAATCAGCTTGCGTCCGCCCTTGCCATGTTCGAAGATCCCGCTGATTCGAAAAGGCTGATTCACAATGCTGATGGTGTCGCCTACCGCGTAAAGCTGTCCGGTTTGGGGATTCCGCGAAGTGGCAAACACATCGTCTACGATTACGTCGTTTGGGCCAGTGAACTGGCCGCCGGAGACAAATGTGAATGGCCGCAGCGCGTTGAAACTCGGAAAATCGATACCATAAACAAGCTCGATCGATCCTTCCGTGCCAAGGTGCCACGTCGCAGGCGCTACAACGGTCACATGTGGCAGTTTCTGAAGCACATCGACGATTTTGAGGTTGAGCGTGGCACCGCCTACGCCGTTCATCACACTGGTGTTCGAAGCCCGCATCATCAGGTCTGCGCCAATTCCGTTTGTCCGCTGCTTCTGGTCGTTCAGCATTCCCATAAAAATACCCACGATCGACAGGATCATGATCACTTCAATTGCCACTGCGGTGATGCTGATCAGGGAGCGAAGCGGACGGTGCAATAGATTGGCAATCACAAGTTTATTCATCGATGAAAGACGGCTCCAAGAAACCGCGTAACACTGCCACACGGTCTTCCTAATCAGGGTATCAGCCGACTCTTCGGCCTTCCCCGTTCCCCTTTCGGGGATGGACTTGACCGAAAAGCACGGCACGCTTTCTGCCGCGTTTTGCACAGATCGAGGTGACGTATCTCACTTCTCACCCCTCTAGCTCAATGATAAGAAAGGATGATAGAGTTGTTCCAATCGTGCAATGCCATAAGTAACTTGCCTGTGGAAATGCCTCGGGCTATGATGTCGGGACTGGTTACCAAATGAGTACTTTTGGGGAAGAGCTTCGGACGCAGCGGATTTCGCGAGGCATCGCGCTCGAGCAAATTACCGCTGTCACCAAGATCAGCCAGCGCCACCTGGTGGCGCTGGAACAGGATCGCTATCAGCAACTACCCGGCGGCATCCTCAGCAAAGGTATAGTTCGCGGATATGCCAGCGCCCTGGGCCTTGACACCCGCGATTGGACCGACCGCTTCCTCAAAGCTACCTACGAAAAAGGCGCTCCTGTGGAGCCGGCAGCTGACGGCTGGGCCACCTTCGCCTCCAATGTTGGCAAAGAGCGCATGGAACGCCGTGAAGCCTTGGAACAGCGTCTGCGCTGGCTAGGCGCGTTTGCTCTGGTCGCCGCAGTCACCGTACTTGGCTTCCTCACAGTTCGCTACTACGGCGTACATGCCGGCTGGTGGAGTTCGCTGCTACCCCTGCCGCAAAAGGCCAATGCCGTCATCGCCCACCTGGCTTCCTGGACGAAGCGTTAGAAACCTTGTGATCCGGTTCCCTATTGCCGTCGATCCCCTGCCTTCGTTCGAACTCGCATTTGGCAACCAGCAGGGTCGCTATTCAAGCCCGTTTCAAGCAGTCTGAAGTATTCCGTCGCTCAGTTGGATTTACGGGGTGGATCAGATGCTCTCCGTCGCGGACTCTTCACCGCAGGTTCTTCGACGACCGCGCGCATCCAGTAATTCCCATCGCCGTCCACCTCGATGCCGTGAACCTCGCGCTCGAAGCCTGGGAACCGCTTCCCGAACTGTTCCATAGCGAGGATGAGCTTGATAACCGGTGACTCTGCGCTCCCGAGGCGCTCACCGGGCATGGACATCGGGATCCCCGGGGGATACGGAACGAGCATGCAGGCAGCGATTCGCCCCGCCATCTCCTCAAAGCGGATGCGCTCCGTTTCGTGTCGGACGAGCTTCTGGTAGGTTTGCGCGGGCGTGAGGACCGGATCGAAGTCCTCGTCGCAGGCAGCATTGACGAGGCCGGGAAGGTCGAGTTCGATCATCGCTGCGTGCATCTCGTCGGAAAGCTCTTTGAGTGACACATTGCGATACCGGTGGGGGAAGCGTTGCACCAATTCCGGGAGCGCCTCTTCAAGGGATGCGTCCGTGTCATAGAGTCGTTTGAACTCGAAGAGATTCTCAAGCAGACTGCCCCATTTGCCCTTGGACGTCCCGACGGAAAAAAGAACGAGAACGGTATAGTCGCCGGTTCGAGCGATTTCGACGCGGCGTGAATCGAGAAACTCGGTAAGGATGGCTGCGGGTATACCCCACTGCGTCATCACACCCTGTGCGTTCACTCCCGGCGTCAGGATGGTCACCTTGGTCGGATCGAGCATGCAGTAATCGTCCGGGGAGTCCTCGTCCTGGTAGCCATGCCAATCATCGCCATGTTTGAGGGTCCAGCAACTTGGCTCGGTGGTTAAAAGCTCATCCTCGGCGTCTTCAAACAGAATGCTCTCTCCGGTCGCGGGATCCGTAACCCGATCGGGCTGATAGATGCCGAAAAACCACCCGTCGCCATTTTCCGATTGCATGCGCAGGCGGTGCGCGATGGAGCTCATTGCCTGACGGAAGCTGATGGCATCGGCCAGGGTCTCGTCCATCAAAGTTGGGCCTGCGGGATCGTCCATCATCGCGGCAGCAACATCGAGCGAAGCAATCAGGGGGTAGAAGGGCGAGGTGGTGCCGTGCATCATAAACGCTTCGTTGAACTGGTCGAAGTCGATCGGAGCGCGGTCAGAGAGCTTCACGTGGATCATCGAACCCATCGAGAACGCGGCCAGCATCTTGTGTGTCGATTGAACAGAGAAAATGACGGGGCGGTCTTCCATATCGTCCGGCACACCCATCGCGAAACGTCCCCGGTAGAGAGGGTGAAATTTCGCGTAGGCATACCAAGCCTCGTCGAAGTGGACGCGCGGGACCGAGCCGGCAAGTTGTTCCACAACTTCATCGACGTTGTAGCAGAGGCCGTCATAGGTGGAATTTGTGACCACCGCATGCGTCGGTTGTTGCGATCGGGCGCCAGCGGCGAACGGGCTGCGTGCGATGAGTTCCTGCACGGAACTAGGAGAGAAACGCTTGAGGGGAACGAGGCCGATCATGCCGTACCCGTTGCGTGTCGGCTTGAAGTAGACCGGGCGAGCACCCGTGACGGTAAGCGAGTGGCAGATGGATTTGTGGCAATTGGCGTCCGCCAGAACAATGTCGTCCTGCGCGATGACTCCGTGTCCAACAATTTGATTGGAAGTGCTCGAGCCGCCGAGTACGTAAAACGTCCAGTCGGCGCCGAAAATGCGGGCTGCGTTGCGTTCCGACTCACCGGGAGGTCCGACGTGGTCAAGCCACGAGCCGAGTGGCGCGGACGAAATGCCGAGGTCAGAGCGGAAGAGATTTTCGCCGAAGAAGCGGTGGAACTCCTGCCCGACCGGGTGCTTCAGGAAGGCTACTCCGCCCATATGACCCGGCGCGTCCCACGAGTAAGCGGACTGGTCATTGTATTTGAGGAGTTCGCGAAAGTAGGGCGGCAATAGCTGATCGTGATAGCGCTCGATTGCGGTATCAAGACGCGAAGAGATAAACGCGGGAGTGTCGCCGAACAGATGGATGTACTCGTGCACTTGCTTGACGACTTCCAGCGGTAGTTCGGAGACCAGAGTGCGGTCAGCAATAAGGAAAATGGGTACCTTCTTGTTGCGGTGCCGAATACCGCGAATAATGTCGAGTGCGGCGCGTTCCTCGAATTGAGAGTCGCCTTCAAGGTCCCAATCGAGAAGGACGGCGGAGTAGCTGGGATCCGACGTAACGAGCGAGAGACCATCCTCCGTCGAGGTGGTCCGAACAACTGTATAGCCCTCTTCACCAATGGCGTCGACGAGACGCTCCATGGCTCGGTCTGAAACCGAGTCGGTTCGTCCGACCTCACTGGCAATCAACAACACCCACCGCTTTTCGCTCATTTAGTTTCCCGGTTCTCCAAAATTGTTCCTCAAATATCCTACGGCCTTTCCGTGAGCCATGTGTGAAGCCTGCGAATTCTCCCGTTAACCCTCCGAATTCATCAATTGACCGCGCGCTCATGCCCGTTCGATGTCTCCCTTTGCCCTGCGACGGCTCTCCAATTACCATAGAGGGATGCGCCGGTCTGGCCTCGGTCTGCCGAAGCGCGTTGTCTCCCGCTGCCGTTCGAAAATATCCCAACGGCCCATGCTCCTGATCGAGCTCTCTCAGCCGTGTGCGGCAGGCAATCACCTTGAATCCCTTCAATGGGGAGGAATGCGAAGTTGAGCGATCGTTTTTTGTTTACCTCTGAATCGGTTACGGAAGGTCATCCCGACAAAATTGCCGACCAGGTTTCCGATGCCATCTTGGACGCCTGTCTCGAACAGGATCCCTACAGCCGCGTGGCGGCCGAAACGCTGACCGCGACCGGTCTTGTCGTTATCGCAGGCGAAATCACCACCAAGGCCTACGTTGACTTCCAGAGCCTCGTCCGCGGAGTCGTCGCTTCCATCGGCTACGACAACGCAGTCTACGGTTTCGACTCCAACACCTGCGCCGTGATTTCGACGATCAACAAACAGTCAGGCGACATCGCACAGGGCGTTGACACCGGCGGCGCCGGCGACCAGGGCATGATGTTCGGCTATGCCGTCAACGAGACCCCCGAACTGATGCCTGCGGCTATTCGATGGCCCACAAGCTCACTCGCCAGCTCAGCAAGGTGCGCAAGAACGGCAAGCTGCCGTATCTGCGCCCCGATGGCAAGAGCCAGGTTACAGTCGAGTATGACGAGAACGGCAAGCCGGCCCGCATCGACGCCGTCGTCATCTCCAGCCAGCACGCCGAGACCATCGGCAACGATGAACTCCACGCCGACGTCCTCAAGCACGTCATCCAGGCCGTGCTTCCTGCTCAGTGGCTCGACGAGCACACCAAGTACCACATCAATCCGACTGGACGGTTTGTTATTGGCGGCCCCATGGGCGACACCGGCCTCACCGGCCGCAAGATCATCGTCGACACCTACGGCGGCGCTGGTCGTCACGGCGGGGGAGCCTTCTCGGGCAAAGACCCGACCAAGGTCGACCGCTCGGCGGCGTACGTTGCCCGCTATATCGCCAAGAACATCGTGGCCGCCGGTCTCGCCGACAAGGCTGAAGTTCAGCTCGCCTATGCCATCGGCGTTGCCGATCCGGTTAGCGTGCGGATCGACACCTTCGGCACCGGAAAAGTCGGCGAAGCCAGGCTGACTGAACTCGTTCGCAAGAATTTCTCGCTCACGCCGAAAGGCATTATCGAGAGCCTGAACCTGCGCCGCCCGATCTACAAGCAGACCGCGGCGTACGGCCACTTCGGCCGCACCGAGCCCGAGTTTACATGGGAGGCGACCGACAAGGCCGCAGCCCTTGCGGAGCAGGCAGGCGTTGCTGTGGCGGCGAAGTAAAACAGTATCCAACGATGACGATGGGATCCCCGAGAAGGGATCCCATTTTCACTTGGGATCTTCTTCGCTCACTGTAACGCTGAAATTTATTTTCTTTTCATCAACCGCCTATTACGGCCGGGGTTTTCTTGTTTTTCCGGAAGGTGTAGCCTCACTTCCGTACGTGAAAAACTGGAGGTTCCCCATGGCAAAATCCGTGAAGCCCATTCCTGACGGATACCACTCCGTTACGCCTTATCTAATCATCGGCCGAGGCAAGGCAAGCGAAGCGATCGATTTCTACACCCGCGCCTTCAACGCCAAGGAAATCATGCGAATGCCCGGACCGGAGGGCGGCATTGCTCATGCCGAAATCCAGCTCGGCGACTCTAGAATCATGCTGGCGGACGAAGCTCCAAAGATTGAAGCTTACGGCCCCGATCACTTCAACGGCTCGCCCATCACCTTGCTCGTCTACGTGCCCGATGTAGACGCTACCGCCAAGCAAGCCACCGCCGCCGGTGCAACCGTGAGTCCGGCCTATCGCCGACCAGTTCTATGGCGACCGGACCGCCGGTTTCACCGATCCTTTTGGTCACCTGTGGTATTTTGCAACCCACATCCGCGACGTATCCCAAGGAGGAGATGGAGCAACATATGCATGCCTCTGCATGAGCGGCAAGACGCAGAAACAGCGAAGGGACTCCGGATGGAGTCCCTTCGCATTTGTGAATGCCGCCTCTATACAGGGGCTGAGTAGCGGTTCCTTCCGCAACGAAGAGAATTCGTGAGCAGGCAGCCGTTCGATAGTCACCACCGTGATGTCGTCTTCCTGCCCAAACTCGACCGCCTCTGCAACAATTGCTGCCGCGGACTTTGTTGATATCGCCCTTCGCGCGCTCAAATCCGAACAGCTCGCCTTTCTTGTTTTGCGCCTCCACCACCCCGTCGGAATAGAACGTAAGCCGGCTGCCGGGTCGAAGTTCGAATCGTTTCGGTTCGAATTTCCGCCACTGTCGGTGATGCCCAAGTGGCAGCGCACCAGCCAGCTCGACTTCCTTGCCATCAAGGTAGGGAGACAAATGGTCCCGCGTTGGCAATCGTTACCTGGCCATCGCGATGAATATGCGCGGCAAGCGCTGTAGCAAATCCGCCCATCGTGCGCCCTACGAAGGCGATCGTGCAGTCTACGCAGCATGACGACTGGATCGCCGCTGTCTTCGGCCGCCGTGCGAATAGAACCGACCAGCATGGATACCAGCATTGCCGCCGGAATCCCTTGCCCGCTACGTCGCCAACCACGACGAGCAGTCCGTCGTCACCCGCAGGCAAAATCTGGAAGAAATCGCCACCGACTTGTCTTGCCGGCTGATAAACCGAATCCACAACGTAGCCCGGAAAGGCTTCGCCCTTCTCTGGAACGATGACCTGCTGGATCTCGCGGGCAGCGGCCATTTCCGCCTCCAGAACCGCCTTTTCCGCGCTGGCCTTGATATGCCGCCGGCTCTCGCTGACAAAAACGTGCACGAATCCCGCATAGCCCAGACAGACGGTAATAATCGTCGCAATGCCATCAAAATTCAGGCGGCTCCCAAGGCGTCGCTGTTTCGGTCTGCGTCCATCTGACGGAGCTGTGGCGTGTTTGGGTATTTGTTTGCCAGAAACGACATGATTGCAATCTGCGCCGCGAACAGCGGAATGAACGCCTTCCAGATGCGGGAACGAAGCGTTACACCCGCAACGGCGTAGCAGACCGCAAATGAGCCCGAAAGCGAAGAGATATTCCGAACCGCAGGGTAGGCATTCTTCCCATGGCGACGATGTCGTTGGCAATACCCATGGCGACAAAGGTAAAGAAGACGGCAAGCAGAAAAATGACGACTGCTTTGCGGGGAGCATTTCGCAAAGGGTTCGAGGAATTCATGGATATCCGAGCATCCTCTCAGTTTTCAAGTCGGGACCAATTCAATCCGGACATTCCCATGTCCAACGACGTGGGTTAAAGTCTACGCCAGCCTCTTCGAAATCTCTTAATCTGGTTTCGTTTACGCGGTCTGCACCATCCCGGTGTTTTAGAATCACTCGGTACCTTCGCTCCACTTTTCATCGAGGAGAAAACATGCGCTTTTATGGTGTTGCCGATTATGGTCTTGGGGCTCGCTGCCTCCGTGGCGGGCGCGCAATCCGGAGCCTACTGGGATTACTACGGGAAAACGGGGCCACTTGCCTGGGGCAGACTCGACCCCGCCTACCAGATTTGCTCCAAGGGTCACGAGCAGTCTCCCATCGATATTCGCGGCGCACACCTAAATAAAACTCTCCAGCCGATTGAATTTCATTACATGAGCGGCCCGGTCACGATTGAGAATGACGGGCCGCAGCATCATCGTTCACGTCAGCCCGGGCAGCTACATCGTCGCCGGCGGCGTTCGCTACGAACTTCAGCAGTTCGATTTCCACCATCCGAGCGAAGAGAGCGGTTAACGGCAAGCTGACGGATCTCGACGTCGAACTTCTGCACAAGAGCGCCGACGGCAAAATGGCGATCATTGAAGTGCGTCTCGCAATGGACCGTGGCAGTCCCAATGCCGTATTGGCCATGCTCTGGCCTCATCTGCCCAAGAAGCCCGGTACCACCGAGAAAATTACCGAGATGGTCAATGCCGGCGGCTTCCTGCCCAAAGATCGCGGCTACTGGACCTACATGGGTTCACTTTCCAGCCCGCCCTGCACGGAAGGCGTGCGCTGGTTCGTCTTCGAAACCGAAATTAGCCTGAGCCTCGACCAGGTGCGCGCTTTCACGATGCTGTTCCGCTTGAACTCGCGGCCGGTACAGGATGCACACGGCCGCCGCATCGAAGCCAACGAATAGCTATTCGGCGAGCGGGTTAAATGTCAGCACGATCCCCTGTTCGCCAGCGAGATTGCGAACCGACACCCCAGTGACGTCTTCGATCAGATAGTGTGCGGCCCCCAACGACTCGGCTTCATGTGAAAACGTCGTCGCGATCACGATGCATCCCGCTGCGCGTCCGGCCAGGGTGCCGGATTCTGCATCCTCAAACACCACGCAATCCTCGGGCGGCAATCCCAGCAACACCGCGCCAGCGAGATAGGGCGCCGGATCGGGCTTGCCCTGGGCTACATCATCAGCAGTAACAAGCCGTGGCCGGCAGCGGAATCCCCGCCTGTGCCAGCCGCATCCGCGCCAGCCGCTCGGTTGCGCTGGTTACCACCGTCCAGCGATCCTCAGGCAATGCCCGCAGCATCTCCAGTACTCCGGGCAGCACTGCCAGCCCTTCACCGTCTGCAAGCTCGATATCTTCAATCAGTTGAGTTCTGCTTCACTGTCAAGATCGGGTCGCAGCAGTGCTGCTGTCTCAATCGCCCGACGGCCATGAGCCATCTTGCACGCGTATTCCGGATCGACGCCGCGCATCTCGGCCCACTTCGTCCAACTGCGCTCGACGGAGCCTATGGAAGAAATCAGGATCCCGTCCATATCGAACAGAATGCCCTTGCAGCGAATCTCGACCGGGGAAGAGGCGACATTGCGTCCCATATCTTGATTGTAGCGACCCTTGCGGCGATTCCCTTGTCGCTACTTCTTTACCGCAACCGCGCTCTTCGGAGGTGCAAAGCTTACTTTGGGCGGATCACCGAACGAAACCGATGCGTTCACCAGCCCTTTGCGCGCTCCCTGCTGTACCTGATTTTCTTTCAGGGTTACGGCGCCATTTGCAATTTCAGCGTCGCCGCTCCAGCGATCGAAGCGCGCCACCATCGGCGGAACGCTCTCCGCTGAAGTCCCGGTGCGACCGCTAATCGCGCCTTTCCTCCAATCGAAGTGCACGGTGCCCTTCGCCGAGTTCGCCAGGTCCTTGCCGGTGTACCCGGCCATTTCCAGCTTTCCATGGCCATCGAAGCTCGCGCCGGTGCACTTCAGCTCGATCATGCGGCACAGATCCGCCGGATTCACTTTCTGAACACTCCCGTCAAGCGAGTAGGCGGGCTTGCCGCCGCTCTCGATCTTCCCCGTCAAGTGAATCTGCCCGCCCAACATTCCGGCATCGGCACTCGTAATTTCGGCCGACGTTGTTGAAACCTTCAAACTGGCAACGAAATCCTCCAGTGTCACCGGCCCCAATTCCAATGAATCCGCCTTGACAGTCCCTTGAAACGCGGGCCACGCGTGCGTCGAGGAGGGGCTCAGCTCTGGCGATCACAGTCGACAGCAGAGTTCCCTTCTTTTCTGCACCAAGCAGGGCCGTCTGAAGCTCGGCGGCATCGAGACTTGGAAAATCGAGATTCACCGTCGGCAGGCATTGACCTTCGACCCCGGCACACACCGGAAGTTCGACCCGCGCCGTGCCGATCAGCGGCCCATACGAAAACACCACCGCATCCCACAGGCTCGCACCGCCGCCAAGGTGCAGCGTAGCCTGCGCTATCTCCACCGCGGTCGGCAACGCATCTGTCTTCCAATTCGCGTTATGCAGCGTTACCGTGCCCGTCAGCCGATCAGGCACGGGCTGACTCGCTGCCGTTGCGGCGGGGCCAACTCCTGTGGCCGGCGCAGCACTCCCAAGCGCGTTCTCTGCCAGTGTGACGTCCGGAGCCGGCAGCCACGGCCCCTGGATCGTCAGATCCAGCGTCACCGGATCGCCTGCAATCGCATCCAGCGCTCCAGCCTCCTTCAACCCCGCGGCGTGCGCCAGTTGCCGTAGGCGCGCCGGTGTTCCCGCTCCGCGCGTTGTTACCTGGTATCCGCTCCGCATCAGCCGCACCGTAAACGCCAGCGGAGCAGGCGCTCCGGCGGGCACATTCGCTGTACCGGCCAATTCGCTTTCCTGTCCGTTCACTCCGACCGCAGGCTCGAACACTGCTTTCTGGATTTGAACCGGCTGGCTCAGGCTTCCACCGCTCAGCTTCAACGAGTCCACTGTGATGCTTCCGCTCAGTGGCGTTGCGGCCGATTCTTTCGCGATTGTCTTCTTGTTCCGATGGCCGCGCTTTCCCGGCGGCTCCGCAACCGGCGCCGGCGCTGTCGTGTCGTAAGTGAGTTTGCCGCTCAGCGTTCCATCGGCCTCGAGTCCCGCACCAAGTTCCTCCCGCACAGTCCGCAAAGCATCCAGAACGGCCTGGGCCGGAATCTTCTGCAACTCCACAGAGAGCTTCGGCTGGCCGTCGCTCGGCAGGTTGCCTTCTACGCGCAGCCGCCCATCGCCAAGGGGGGAATCGCAGACCAGCTTCTCAATAGTGCGCCTTGAATAGTGATATGCGAATGCGCAATTCGCATCGAAGTCCAACGGAGCCACGGGCGCAAACTCTTCGCGATGCACTCCCGTTGCGCGCAACCGCGTGGTCACACTTGCCGAATCCGGAGTGCCATCGATCTTCATCTCTTCCGTCAGGCCGCCGCGCCATCCTGCATCCGACCCGATCAGCAACCTGCTGAGCTGGCCCATCTGCGCATCGCGCCATTCCAATTCCACATGCATCGGCATAAGCCGCAATTCAGGCGCGCGGCGCATTCGCGCTTCCAGTTGCACAACGCCCGTATCGCCCTGATCGAGGCTCACATCGGTACGCACGGGCTGCGCCTTCAACCGTACGCGCCAGTCGCCCGGGTCTTCCTCCCAAAATGAAAGGTCCGCATCCACCAGCGAATATGGCAGCTTTTCGAATCCCTGCTTGATGTTGATGCGCGAGTTGGTCGCTTCGAGATACGGCAGTGGAATCGGCCTGCTCGTTTTCGCTCCGTCCGTTTGAGATTGTGTGGCGGTGCGAAAGAGGGTGTCCAGATTCCAACGGCCCTCGGTGGTCCGCACCAGGTTCAGGCTCGCCTCATCAACACTGATGCGGCTTATCTCCAACCGGCCGCGCCATAGCGAGGCCAGTCGTATCGCAGCGGTCACGGTATTCGCGTGCAACACCGGTTCGGCGCCATACGAAGGATCTTCATTCACGGTCAGATCCGTGATCACGAATTCCGGGCGCGGCAGCAACCGGAGTTCCACCGCCGAAATTCGCGCTGGCCGTCCCAACGAATTCGACATCGCCTGCGCAATCCGGCTTTTGTAGCGGTTGACGCTGACAAGCGGCGGAATCACGATGATGGAAACAAGAATGGTCAACAGCAGCGCCACGATCCAAAGTTTCGATCGCCCGCGCTTCCGGACTTGCACTTCTTCCGTCATGGTCTGATCAGTAGTCAGTAGACAGTTCCAAGTCCGCCAGCTTACGCACTGATAACTGTGAGCTGACAACTGACAACTGCGTTTTAGCGTACTAGGTGCAGCGTCCGCTTCCACCGCGTGTCGGTGAAGAAGTGCAGCGCCACATGCCCCATCCAGGAGATCGTATTACCGATGCCGGTCTCATCAAATTGATGCTCCGGTGTTTGGAACGACCAGTAGTTGAATAGCGGCCGCCCCACAATATTTTCGCGCGGGACAAATCCCCAGAACCGCGAGTCCAGGCTGTTATGGCGATTGTCGCCCATCATGAAATACTTCCCCGGCGGTACAACCAGGTCGCCATTCTCAACGTGGCTCGGCATCTCCACGGCCCATCGCTCGGTTGCTCCCATGTCCACTGACATCGGAACAGCGGGAAAATCATCGAGGTAGTCGCGATATGTCTCCGGCGTAGTGGGCACCGCGTGCGGCTCGCTCTGCGCAACTCCATTCACCGTGGAGACTTCCGTTGTGCAAATGAATCCGATCTCCGGGTATGCCGATCAGCCTCTTCACTAGGAATAAAATCGTCGGCTTGCCATCGGCGTCCAACTCGCCGGGCTTGATGAACACCACGATGTCGCCGCGCTTCGGCTCGCGATAGTGCACCAGCGGCATCCATTTGGTCGGCGGCGCCAGCGTAATCCGGTCGACCACCAGGTGGTCGCCCACCAGCAGAGTTTGCTCCATCGAGCCAGATGGGATTACAAAATTCTGCGCAAGAAACGTAAGGATGAACAGCCCGACCACCAATACGGAGCAAATGCTCGCCGCCGCCTCAAACGGCGTCTCTTCGTGCGGTTTCTGTTCGGGGGGAGACTCAATCTCTGAGGGCGTCTTGGCTGGCGGCGTATTTTTGGTGGTCATCCTGTCGCTCTGTGCCTGGATGGCTGGCGGCTACTCTGCGGATTCCCGGATTCGCTAATGGATTACGCGAAATATGCGCTTCCAACGCGCAAATGCCGCGAGGCGGGCCGAGAGTTCCCTGTCGTGTCCGAGTCTATCATCCGCGGCCTGTTGAACATCCGTTGTCGATGGTCGCCGCAGCGAGAAGTAGATCACCAGCGGCCGCGCAATAATCGCCTGGCGAGGCACAAATCCCCAGAAACGCGAATCCTTGCTGTGGTTGCGATTGTCACCCAGCATGAAGTACTCGCTCGGCGGCACAACCAGTTCACCGTTCTGCGTCAGGCCTTGCAACTCTCGCCACCAAATCGGATCGATATTGGGATCGGTGTAAACCTGCGCTGGAAAATTGTCCCGGAAAGGATTGGGAGCGGCTGGCTCAAACGCAGCATACGGCTCGTCGAGGGTTGCGCCATTCACCGTCACCCGCCCATCTTCAATGCGGATGTGATCGCCCGGTATCCCTACGACCCGCTTCACAAGGTAAGGCGGATCGGGGTGATGGAACACCACGATGTCGCCGCGCTCCACATCGCGATACGGCATCATCCAGCGGTCCAGGCTGTGCCTGCTCCCCGATGGCGCAAAGATCTGTTTGTTTACCAGCAGAAAGTCGCCCACAAGCAGCGTGTGCTCCATACTCTCGGAGGGAATCAGAAACGGTTGCAGCACAAACGTCAGCAGAAACAATGCCACGACGATCGTTCGCATCAGCGAGGCCAGCGCCTCGGGCACCGTGGGCAGGTGATGCCAGAAGTGCGTCGCCGCCCGCGGGGGAGCAGCAGCGAATTGAGCGGGGGAGCTCACTCGGTTTCTTCTGCCTCCTCAAGAACTACTTCGACATCATCGTTCAACGTCATCGCAGTGCCTGTTAAGCGCGCCAGAGCCCGGCGTGCGGCATCTTGCTCAGCATGTTTTTTCGTGGTGCCTGATCCGCGTGCCAACGGCTTGCCCGGCTCGCCCTCGGCTGCCTTTAACCGCACTTCGACCAGAAACCGCTTGCGATGATCGGGACCACTCTCACTCTTGACTTTGTAGACGGGAGCCCCGGCCCGTTCAGCCTGCAATCGCTCCTGCAGTGCCGACTTGTAGTTGCCCAAAGCCGCGCCAGAACGCAATTGCTCCGCCAACCGCTCCACCGCATCGCCCATTACGTACCGATGCGCCAGAGTCCGAACCGGCTCCAACCCGCCATCCAGAAATAAAGCTCCGATCACCGCCTCCATCGTGTTAGAGAGAACGGTGCTCGTCCGCCGCAGTCCACTGCGGTCCTCCCCTCGGCTGAGACGCAGGTGATTGCCCAGCGAGATCGCCTTCGCCACCTTGGCCATATGCTGCCTGCTCACCAATTGTGCGCGTACCCGTGTAAGCTCACCCTCCCGCCACTCAGGATGGCTCAGAAAGAGCGCCTCTCCCACAACCAGACCCAGGACCGCGTCGCCCAGAAACTCGAGCCGTTCGTTGTCGGCGGCGATCGACGTCGATTGCGCTCCGCTCTCCTGGATCTGCTGATTAGCAAGAGACCGATGAGTCAGCGCGCACATCAGCAACTCCGGGCTGCCGAAGACATGCCCGAGCGCAGCCTCCAATTCAGTCAATACGGATTCCACTTACTCCTCATCGGGGGCCGCAACTGGGGGAAGGCCCTCTCCAACATTTGCCGGGGTGAGGGGCCAGACCTCAAACCGCTCCCACACCAATTATTCCTTAGACGCGCCGACTCATCCAAGTGAAGCCGGACCGCGGCGGCACTCGACGTCCCTATCTGACAAACATGGTTCGGGTTAGCGACTTTCGCGTTATCGCCGCTTTTCAGATATTCTGCCGCAGCATCTCGCCGGACAGGTACTCCGACGCGCGCATCGAGAGTGCCAGGATCGTCATCGTCGGATTCTGCCATCCCGCACTCGTAAACTGTGCGCCATCCACCACAAAAAGGTTCTTGTGGTCGTGGGACTGGCTGAACTTATTCAACACGCTCTTCTTTGGATCGTTCCCCATCCGGCACGTACCCACTTCGTGAATGCTGTACCCCGGCGGATTCGGCTTGTCGTTCTTCGACAGCACCTCGAAACCAGCGGCCTCCGCTAGCTCGCACGCCGTATCCACCGCATCCTTCGACATGTTGAATTCGTTATCGGTGTACTTCGTATCCACATGCAAGACCGGAATCCCCCACGCATCCTTGCGGTCCTTGTCGATGCGCACTTGATTCTCATAGCGTCCCAGCACCTCACCCATGACCGTCATGTGAAACCCGCTGCCGTAATACTCGTCCATCTTGCGTTGCAACTCTGCACCGTAGGCCGCAAAGTTGCGGGCCGCCACCGCCCCCGTCGCCGCCGTAGTGTTGAGGGCGTAACCGCGCAGAAATTTGTCGCTCTTCGTGTCGATATTCCTGAACCGCGGAACGATCGACGACGAGCCCATCACGGCGTTGAGGTTGCCGTTGCGCCGCGCCTCCGGAACCGAGGCAAGGACGCCAGGCCCGTAAACCTGATCCATCAGGTAGCGTCCCACCAGCCCGCTCGAGTTCGCCAGGTTCGAATTCAGCAGAAGCCGCGTGCTCTCCAGCGTCCCCGCCGCCAGCACTACTACGCGCGCCTTCACGCTCATCTCGCGATGCGTCAGCCGGTCGACAAAATTGCACCCGTTCGGCAGCCCCGTGCTTTTATCGACCGTAATCTCCCGCACCACCGCGTTCGCAATTGACGTCAGCTTCCCCGTCTTCTCCGCATCGGGCAGCAAAAGATTCACCGAGCTCGCCAGCCCGTCGCGCCCCTGCGCTGACCGCTGCTTGCACACCGGAATACCACGCGGCTTGGCTACGTCAATAAACCGTCGCAAGGCCGAGGTCCACGGCGCGTCGTCAATGATGAAGTTTCCATTCGGTAACTGTGGCGGCCCATCCAGTGCGCCCGTCACGCGGAAGATTCCCTCTACGCGCGAATAGTAAGGCGCCAGATCGGCGTGGCTGATCGGCCAGTCCTCCCCGAAACCATCATGCGACTTCGCCTTGAATTCGTAATCGCTCAGCCGGAACGACTGCCGCGACCAGAATAGCGACCGACCGCCAAACAGCCGCACCCGCACCCAGTTGTATGGTTGGTTCTGCTCAAATGTGTAAGGCACCTCCCGCTCGTCCACCCAAACATTCGCGTTGAACCCGTTCGACTGGAACACATGCTCTAGCCGCCCCGGCGGCCGGAATCCGCGGTATGGAAGGTCAAACGCAGGCTTCTTCTCCGCATCATGGCTCACATCCGCCACTGGACCTGCGTTCAGCATCAGGCAGCGAATCCCATACTCGGTCAAAATCTTCGCAGCCATTCCCCCCGCATGCCCCGACCCGATAATCAGTACGTCATACGTTTCATTCAGCATCGCAATAGTGTTTCTTTCTACTCTCTACTCCTACTCCCAATTCCCTTAGTTCCTCAGCCTGAATCTCTCAGTCAATGATCACTGTCCACTGTTCACTCTTTTACCGCGGATACGACGGCATCGGATTCCCAGCCTTCGGCGCGGCCTGGACATGTGGCGGAACGTTGGCGCAGTCCGCTTTCTCGAGCGAAACATCCGGCTCGATCGGCGACCAATACAGCTCCTCCTGCGTTCGAGGCTCCGCGCCCACTTGCGGCACCGTGAACCACGCTTTCGAATTCACCGTCGCCGTCCGGATATCATCATGCGCAATATTCACGAATTCCGCGTGCTTCTCCTCCGGTGGATGATCGTTCATCCACGTCCGCAGCCAGGGCTTCAGCAGCGCATCCACCTGCGCGTCGCTCAGCTTCGCAAATTCCATGTTGAATTTCTTCTTCGCCTCCGCATCCAACCAATCGAGGCCGTCGCGATAAACCTGCTTGCGCACGTCCGGCGAGTCCCCGATCAGAAAGTCCAGAAACATCGGCGTCTGCGCCTTTACGGCGCCCGGCTTCTCCCCCATCGGCGGCATCAGCACGTCGCTCAGCCGCGTCAACGTGGCCATCTGCTGCGGCGAAAAGAAGCGTAACTCTGCCGCGGCCACCTGGTCCGCCGCTTCAACTTGGGGAACCGGTGTCTTCGAGGTGAGCCCAAGCAGCCACGGCACAGGAGCGGGTGGCGGCGGAGCGGGATTGACGGCCTGTTGGCTCAACAACAGCTTGGGAGCAGCACCTACTGCAATCACGGCGCGAACAAAATCACGGCGCAACATCGATCCTCCAAGGGAACCTAACCAAGCTAAAGCGCCAGTCCATCCCTCGTCCAGAGCCATCTCCGGAATGATCGACCCAGCGTTAGTGAGACTCTCTACCTCTGTGGCTTCGGTGTTCCGATCTGTCCCGGTCCCGCGGGCGGCTTCGCCGGTGGCGCTGTGCCCGAATCATCCGCATCCTCGTCGCAACTGTGGCCCTTCACCGCGTACGCCGTCTTTGTCCCGCGCTCGGCCGCAAGCCGCGTGTCCTGCTGTCCATCACGCACGGCCAGTGCAGCTTGATATTCCGTAACGGCCTGATCGCGCTTGCACTCCAGATCGAGCATTCGTCCGAGATAGATATGTGACCAAGCCAGCAACCGCGGATCCTTGCTCGTTGCAATCGTCTTTTGGAAATCGTCGATCGCCGCGTCGGGATGTCCGGTCGCGATAGCCACGCGCGCCAGGATAAAATTCGCCCGCGCCTCCTGTGCAATGGCAACCAGGTTATCGGAGCGATCCGCAAGTGCAGTGTGAGCCATGGCGCCGGCAGTTGCGAAGTCACCTTCAGCGAGCTTGGCCTCGGCCAGATCCAGACCGGAAAGTGCGCGGGGCTTGCTGCGCGTCAGCACGTCGCCGTCACTCTGCCTGTCAAATTCCGTTTGCCGAGCGCGATGCACCTGCTGCTGAATATCCATGCCGTAAACCATCTCGCCGATGGTGTCGCGAAGGCTGGTAGGATCCTTTTCAAACTGAATCAACTGATCAAAGAAATACTGCGTGAGCACAAAGCCCTGTGTCATGTCATGCTGCACCGCGGCTACGCGCACCGCCTCCATCTTATCCAGAGTCAGTTGGCGCTCGTGCTCATAACGCGGCAGCTCGGAGCGCTGCATGCCCGCAGGAATCTTGTAATCGGGAATGCCCGTGTCCATCGTCCGCGCTTCGATTGCCTTGATGAGGCACTCGACCACCAACGCCACGGTATCGGAGCGATAGCGGAATTCAAGAGGTGCCTCTTTCACTTCTTTCAGAATCGGTTGCATCCGGTCGATGGCGTTCGAACGTGAATACAGGAGCGGCTCGATGATGTAGTGCAGGTAAGTGTGGCGCACATCATTCATCGGGATGATACCGTTCACCGGAGATACGACGACGACATAATCGGTCCCATAGATGCGCGCATTCACCAGCTTCGGCGAGAGCTGCGGTTCGATGACCACAACGAAGCGCCGTCCCTCATAAGTCGTGGCAGGCATCTTCAGATATAGATTGGTCGATACGATCATCTTCGACAGCGGATCGTGCAGACGATCGGTCTCTTCGTCGTATGTGTGATGTAATGCCAGCCAGATGCCATGAAGGTCAACAGCTTCCGCGAAGTCGCGCAGCAGCGGCACAATCTCCACCACCTGCGTTGAATCGGGCGGCATCTCGGTCAATTCCACGGTCGTTTCAAGAGCCGGCGGCGGGCTGAGGTACAGAGCTAGGGAAATGTATTGCGAGATGTCATGCTGCGAGCCAGTCAGTCGGTGCTGCGCAATATACAGGCAGACCTTGTCGCGCTTGGCCCGCGCATCTTCGCTCTTCGCGAGCGCGTTATTGATCTCATCGCGAATGCGCTTGCGCACCGGCGCGCTTTCTTCCAGCCCCTCTTCGTAACCGCAGGCATTCAAAGCAGCAGCCATCATGAAAACAGACTCCGAAGGCACGAGCGAAATCGTAGGACCCGCCGGATCGACGAGCGATGGCGCCTTCTCCTGAACCGGCACAGACGATGAGCTTTGCCGGTCTTGCTTGGGATTGCTGCTGGAAGATTGGGCCACCGAATTCAAAGTGGCGAGAGCGAAAAGAGCGGCAGGAAGAAGGATTGCGAGTCTGCGAAACAGGCTACACGGCATCAAAAAAGGACCTTTTCAGAAGTCTACGGCATTTCGGAGGTTTCCCGCAGTGGCCCGGTGTGCAGACTGCGGCAGGTCACGAGTTGATCGCGGCGACCGAGCGTTGTTCAATGCACAGGTTAGACGCTGGGAACGCGCGAAAAGAAAGGCCCTCACCCACCGGGTGAAGGCCTCCATCCTCAAGATCGGAATTTATCCGCGAACCGAAACCCCCGAGAACGACAGCACCGCCAGTCCGCGCACCGGCTGACCGAAGAAACGTGCCGGCTCAAAATGGCTCCACAGTAACAGATTCTCAACCTGCGACCGGGTGGTCGCATCTACCGGGCCGGAGACAATCCGATAGTCATACACCTCGCCCTGCCCGTTAACGTAAGCCTCGACAACCACCGGGCCGCCTCCGCCTTGGATCTGATCGTTGCTGCTCACTGCAGAGGAGAGATATAGGAATTGCGGCGAAGTAGCCATGCCCAGCGGCTCGTCTTCGCCCCGCGCCACCTCGGGCCGAGTAAACATTCCCACCAGCACGGTGACCGTACCCAGCAAGAGCACCGCGCTCGCAAACCCGCCGACGCCTGCAACATAAATGGTCCAACAGTATTCTCCCAGGCCAGCTTCCAGGTCTGCAGGACACTCTTCCGGCTGCGCGCCCGTTCCTGGCTCACAGCTACACGAATGCGCAGCAGAAGATCCTGCGGTTGCGGAATGGGGCCCAGTGCCGCCAGCGACATTTTCGTTTGCTTCAGCGCCGTCCACTCGCCTTCGCAATCCCCGCATGCCTCGAGATGGGCACCGATTTCCTGCATCTCGTGTCCCGTCAACCGGCCATCAAGATACTCTGAAAACTTCAATTGGATGGAGTTGCAGTTGCTCATCGCGTCTCCCCTCCCACGGGGATCTCAATTCCGGCAGGCGTTGTCGTTTTTCTGCCCGATTGAGACTCCGTAAGAATGGCCCGCAGAAGGGCTCGTCCGCGAACAAGTCTCGACTTCACAGTCCCGAGATTCACACCTTGAATCTCAGCCACTTCCTCGTAAACAAATCCCTCAATATCCCGGAGGATGAGCGTTGTGCGAAATGGCTCTGTCACCTGGCTCAGTGCTTCTTCAACGCGAGTCCTGTTTTGCGCGTGCATCGCCATTTCAAATGGCGATTCCGCCCGGATCGATCAGCATCTCCTTGAGCTTGATAGGCGTGCCGGTACAGCTCTCCGCCATATCCTGTTCTATGGGAATCTCCTGATGCTTGTGCCGCATCCACCAGCGCCGCTGGTTCGAGGCTTCATGCAGAGCGATGCGATAAATCCACGTACGCAATGACGACTCCCCATGAAAGTGACCCACACCGCGGAATACTTTGACGAAGACTTCCTGGGTCATATCGGCGGCATCGGCGCGGTCATGCAGCATCCGCGCAAGAAGCGAGTAAATGGGCTGGTGATAGTGCGCGATCAGCCAGGCAAAGGCTTCTTCAGAGCCTGCCTGAAGCTCCGCGATCAGTGCGGCTTCTTCTGATCGAAGTGAAAGCGCGCTCGCTAAATTCCCCATGGTGAGATCCGCCTGCAATTCAGTTCCCCCCACGTTATCGCATCAGCGGCACATTTGGCATTTCCGGAATTGCCGAATCTTGCCAACTGCGCCAGTTGCCTTGCCCCTCGCTCCCAACTCAATACGTTGGTAAGCCAGGCGACTGTGTGCGCGGGGAGCGAAGCACAAATGCTTCGACTGCCTATTCTCTTAGACACCACCACCCCCTTAAAGTGTTCCCGGTCACGAATGTATTTTTGATGTAGATGGCGCATTCTGGACCTTTAGAGGGTGAAAACGATCCGTTTTCCGCTCTCTTTGCGGCTCCAGGCAGCTTCCACGTCTCTTAGGGGGATGGGCTCAGCCGCAACCCGTAACGAACCGGCTGCGGCCATCGAAAACAGCGTAGGAATAGCCTCCAGAACCCGCGCCAGTGGCACCGAGCCAAACCCGCTGCCCATCAGTTTCAGATCGATGCTACGCAACGCTGCCCCCGGCAGCGTGATGGTCCTTCCCGCACTTTCACCTACCTCCACCAGGCGCGTCGATCGGCCGCCGTTCGGATTGAATTCCTTCGTCAGCGCTTCCAAAAGCAGCTCGGTAGGGCGTCCCCACAGATAGTCGATCACCACGTCGATTCCCTTCCCCGCCTCGGCAGCGAATGCTTCTCTTATTACATCGTCGCCCTGCGCAAGCGAGACCACCCCGTCAAGATTCTCCGATGCCAGTGCGTCAAGATTGCGCCCCGCTGCGACGATACGATTGGCTCCAAGAAACCGCGCCACCTGGATCGCCAACTGACCGGCCACACCTGTCGCGCCAAGAATCAAAACTGATCTCGCCTTTCTTCAGCCCGGCTCGATCTTTGATCGAGAGCCACGCCGACATGCCGGGATTGGCAATTGCGGCGGCCTGCACATCATCGATGTTGTCCGGTAAAGGGATGCACATCGATCGGCGGGCGACCGTCCATTCTGCCATCGATCCAAACGGCGCTCGCGAGAATCCGAAGAAGACCCGATTGCCATCCAATACTCCCACCCCATCCAAGCCCGGAATTAGCGGTACCAACCCATCGCTGGAATAGTGCGATCCGCTTGCGCGTGATTTCACAATTGGGTGCAGACCGGCGGCTCGTACCTGGATAAGAACCTCACCCTCCGCGACATTCGGCTCCGAGAAATCCTGGTACCGCGGTGGTTGACCCAGGACATTAACAACTGCAGCTTTCACGTTGAAACCTCCAATATGATTTCGCGGTTATACAACCAGTGCTCGTGTGACCGACCACGAACTAGAGATGATTAGGGATGGTTTGCGATGCGAATTCCAGCATGGCGGTGTTTGACGAATCTCCGCTAAGCAGAGACAATAGGAGAGTATCCCTCCATGTGGGCCTGTGGCGCAGCTGGGAGCGCGCTTCCATGGCATGGAAGAGGTCATCGGTTCGATCCCGATCAGGTCCACCAAGTAACCCTCCTAAAATCAGCTTCTTACGATGAAATGATTTCCACAGCAATCGCTCGGATTGGTGTCAATTTTCACTGCACGTGAATTTTGAGCGCGTGGATTTTCCGACTGATTTATGGGTATTTCCTAGTGGTCTGCCGAAGGGCTGCGCAGTTCTTCGTGAATCGAATCGATCATCTTCTTGACCCCATCTGAAACCACTTGCATGTAGACATTCGTCGTGGTCGGCAGACGCTCATGACGCATCATGCCTTGAGTATCTTTCACCGTGCCCTTCGTTTGGCTCAACGTCGCGATCGTCTGCCGAATTACCTGGAACGTCAGCTTGGGCAAACCGAGAATCTCTCTCAGGCGCCCGAGTACCCGCCTGCGGTAATTGTTTGGATCAAGGAATCCGCCATCGCGATTCGGGAAGATGAAGGCTTCGGACGACGAGTCAGGACAGATGACTTTCCAAGCCAAAAGGTCAGAGACCATCAGGGGAGGAATGTGGATCCTTCCCAGACTCTTCTTCGTCTTACCCCACTTCCGAATCCTTCCCTTGTAGACGGTTTCCTGAAGGTTCAGCGACGAGTCAGCTGAGTCGAAGCACTTCCAGCGCAGCGCAAATGAGTGAGGCTCTTCGGCCAGGCGAGTTGTTTTGCGACTGGGCGTCTTGGGCAGCTTGTCGGCGATCAGTTCTCCGACCGCAAATAACGTGAGGATAATAGGTGTGAACCGAAATCCCATGAATGCAAGCGGAGTATTCGCCACAGCAAGCACGCCATAGCGAGCGAACCAACTGACAGTCGCCGGAGCAAGCATGGAGCGGAGACCCGCGACCACCCCGAGAAGCAGAGCACAGAGCAGAAACATGTTTTCTCCTTTCAACCGCGCCGATACTTTGAGGAGTTGTAGAGGCCCAGACTGGGGAGAAGAGGATACTACGTAGCAGCATTATCATCCGCGACGGACGTTCTGACCAGCCCACCCCGGTCTTGCCCGTTATTCTCAAATGGCGATCACAGGCCAATTGAGCGCGTCGTCGAGATGATTCGCAACGATTAGTCCTCGAAAGCGCGTTAGAGCCCACTGATTTCCTGTGAGGGGCTTGCCACTTGGCCGAATAGTCGGCATCTCGTCAACTTGAGCCTGAGCTGGCCACCTCAGACCTGTCGGGTAATCAAATCTACGACTAGCCGGTCTTACGGCCAC
>CAWFWK010000003.1:0-934388 GCA_963819425.1 uncultured Acidobacteriaceae bacterium
GCGAAGAGGACGATTCGCTCAGCAGATCCCTGCTGCTCAGGCGTGGGCCGGCTCAGTTTCGTTTGAAAGTCGCGCGCACAGAGCGTCGCACGATGCGAAAGTAAATGACGAGTATCGAAAACAATTGGGCCGGAGAGTTCAGTCTCCGGCCTTGACTGTTACAAGCTATCCATCCGACGCTCTAGCTGGAAACTTATTGGATCTAGTTTCCGCTTTCCGCTGGCTGCTGAACGTTGTCCTGTTTTGCGATTGCGAGAGCCAGTTCGCTGCCGTAAGCGAGCTTTACATTGCCATTCTTCTTCTTCGTGACGAATACGCCTGAGTTCTGGCTGGCAATCTCGCTATGCAGATCTGAGCCTCGAGTGGCGTTGAATTCGTCGATTGTGAGAACTTTCTCCGTCCAATCGTTTGCCTCCTGTTCACCTGGCGCCAAATTGTACCCTTGAGCAGTTTCGTCCTCCGGGCCCCACACGCCGACGATCGTTGCCTTGACAGGAATTGTCTCTCCGTTCTTCAGATGCGCTTCTGCAATGTTCAGTGCCAGCCTCCTTGTTCCATCGGCCTGCGTGTCGTTCGTTGTGACCGTGCCGGCCAGTTGCGTACCGCGAATCAATTCAGGGCCATTCTTAAGCCGGACACTCTCGCTAAGGGTCGCGGTGAATGTCGTGCCAGGCTGTGCGTGTTTCGTATCGAGTTTGTTCTTCAGGTATGCGCGCACAGGCACCATTTGCGCTGCTTGCTGTGCCGCGATTACATCGGACTGATTGGTCGAGTCCTCGGCGGATTGTGAATTCACGGTGCTTTGGGCATACGTGAGCCCAGGCAATAGCAATGCCAACGACAAGGCTGCAACGGGGAAGGAAACTAGACCAGTATTCTTCAAGGTAGTTACTCCAATCTTTGAGTTAGGTCGCGCTCTGCAAGAACAACATGCGGAGGCGGCTTACAGAGATTAGACGAGCTGTGGCGCGGTGGGATTCAGGCTCCAGAGGAGTGAGATACAGGTCGTTCTATCTCATCAACATATGGAAGTTATGCTTGCATCGCAGATAGATCGTGCTTATTACACTTTGCTCAAAGTACCGGCAAGTGAGCAATTGAAGAGAGTTAATACTATGAAATTCGGCTGCGTCCTGCAGCGATTAGTGAATCGCACCTCGTTGAATCAATTGCCACACGAGACGCGCGGCAGTGACATCTTCAATCGCCATTCCAACTGTCTTGAAAACCACGCGTTGATCGCGCGGAATCTTTGCTGTGGATGGACTAGACAGAATTTCTCCGATTTCTGCCTGCACCTTCGCGCCGGAGAGAATTACATCGCCAGATTCGCGCTCGACACACGATCTTCCTTCCGCAACAACATAGCTGGAGAGAATGGCTTCATCATCGAGCTCGCGCAAACCCGCGCCGCTCGCACCGACGGCGATGACCAGCGCGGTTTTCTTCAGCCACCGCCCCTGCAGCACGGGAACCGGAGAAGTCGTGGCCGTAAGCACGACGTCGGCTGCAGCGGCTTCTTCGGCGGCAGTGGGGAGCGCATCCATCTCCTCGGCAAGGCGAGCCGCATTTCCCGCGTTGCGACTGGAAATGCGAATGTCCCGCATCTCCGGCCACACATGTTTCAGCGCTTCGATGTGCGCCCGTGCCTGTACGCCTGAACCGATAATGCCAAAGCTCGTGGGTGCAGTCTCGAAGTGCAACGGCGCAATTCCGGAGAAGGCTGCAGCGGAGACGGCCGCGGTGCGCATCTCGGTAATCAGGCGTCCATCCATCAACGCCAACGGTTCTCCCGTTGCGCGGTTGATGAGTTCAATGATCGCCATGTGTGTGTGCAGGCCGAGTTCATCGTTGCCGGCGTAAAACGTGACGGTCTTTACACCCATTACATCGCCGGCGACAACCGGCATCACACCGAACCAGCCGTTGCGATAATCGTCGGCATTGCCTGCGCGAAGGATCATGCGGGGCGGCTGATTCACGAGCCCGGCAGAGTAATCCATCAGGGCCTGGCGAATGGCGGGTATCAGGGCTTCATACTTAAGAACTGCACGAACCTCTTGCTCGGAAACGTACATAGAGGTGGTCAGTTTACAGCGATGGGGCGGGGTTAGTTGGGCCGATTGCTCGAGTTCGAACGACGCCGAAACCGCTCATCCACGGGCTTGCGGCCTTTGAAGCCGTCCTCGATGGTATGCCAGTGCTCGATGGTGGTCTCGCCCATGCGCCAACAGAGCAAGACGACCTGGTCATCGACACGGCAGGGAAAATCCAGAAGACCAGTATCGACATCCTTCACCTGCACGCCGATCGCATCGATCTCTGCAACGCTCTCGCGAACTGTCTCCAGGTGTGCTTCTATCTCCGTGCGCTGGCGGCCCACATCTGCGACATTCACACGCATGCCTCCGGCCAGGTAGATGCGCCTGCCCAATTCGGAAAGCTGCGACTCGATCTCCTGCGCCGCCCGCTTGCCTTCTGCGGCTCGCTTCAACAACGACTCCAGCAACGGGAGTAGGGATTGTGCTTCGTCAATGGTGAATGTCTTCATTTTGATTTCTAGGACTAGCATACGACGGATGCGGTCACTCCACCAGCAACTTGAGTGACCGGGGTAACAGCGTTTGACGCTTCATCAAAAAGGATAGACTGGCAAGTTTTCGGGCTGATACTCTTCGAATCTCTCATTGGAGGCGATCATGGCCACGCTTGCACGCATCGCGCCGGAACTGCCAAGCGACGACCTGAACAAGGCCGTTAATTATTACGAACAAAAGCTTGGATTCAAAGTTGTTCTGAGGTTGCCTGATAACAAGTACGCCATTGTTGAGCGCGATGACATAGCCATTCATCTGTTCGCTGTTGACAGGACTAGACCGTCAGCAGTCGGCGTCCACATTTTCACACCCGACCTCGACCAGCTCTTTTTCTAATTGGATCGTTCCGGCGCGTCAATTACCCAGGGAATCGAGCGAAGGCCCTGGGGCAACCGTGATTTTCGCGTGCGCGACGAGTTCGGCAATGAACTGAAGTTCACCGAGCCACTCGAGGATGAAGGCGAATGACTTGACCCGAGCATCACGATTCAAAATGCGAGGTTTGAGCTCCTGGCTGGTCGCGCCTGCTGTAACTGATCATCCAATCTCAAGCATCCGGTTGAGCGCTACGCGTGCCCATTGCTTAACGCTGGAACGTACCTTGATCTGGTTTACAACGCGGCCTTCCACCAGGTTCTCGAGCGCCCACGCCAGGTGCTGCGGGCTGATGCGATACATCGTGGTGCAAAGGCATCCGTGATCGTCCAGGCTCAGGATGCGCTTGCCCTGCGCCGCGAAACGATGCGCGAGGCGATTCACGAGGTGAATCTCGGTACCGATTGCGAAGGTGGTCTCCGGCGGAGCATCTTCAACGATCTTGATCAACCGCTCCGTCGAGCCCAGCGCGTCCGCCTTCTGGCAGACCTCCCAGCGGCATTCAGGATGCACGATCACCTGGATGCCCGGGTGCTTGGCACGTATCTCATCCACGTGGCTCGGCAGGAATCGCTGGTGAACGGAGCAATGCCCCTTCCAGAGAAGAATTCTGCTACCGGCCAAATCGGACGCGGACTGACCGCCTTGCAGACCCCACGGATCCCACACCGTCATCTGCTCCAGCGGAATTCCCATCGCATACCCGGTGTTGCGGCCGAGGTGCTGGTCAGGCAGAAAAAGAATGCGCTTGCCACGCGCGAAGGCCCACTCAAAGGCGGCACGGCAATTGGAAGAAGTGCAAACCAACCCACCACGCTCTCCGCAGAACGCTTTGATGGCTGCCGTCGAGTTCATGTAGGTCAGCGGGATCAGATCCGCCGTCAATCCGATGCGTTCGAGCGCCTCCCAGCAGGCTTCCACCTGCGAGATCTCCGCCATATCTGCCATTGAGCACCCGGCGTTCAGATCGGGCAGAATGACCTGCTGCTCATCGCGCCCGAGCACATCGGCGCTCTCGGCCATGAAGTGAACACCGCAGAACACGATGTACTTCGCATCGGTCTCGGCGGCAATCTTCGAAAGTTTGTAGCTGTCGCCAGTAAAGTCGGCGAAGCGAATCACCTCGTCGCGCTGATAGTGGTGGCCAAGCAGAATGGTCGTCTTGCCCAGGAGTTCGCGAGCCATCGCGATCCGCTCGTCCATGCTGTTGTCCGGGAGTGCCAGGTAGTTTTCGAGGCTGCAAGCAATGCCGGCCTCCGGCGAGACCGCCGTTTGTTCGTCGATAATCAAAGTCACCTTGTCCGCCTTCAGTCCGCCCAGTCTTCTAAAAACCGGCGAACGGGGATGTTGAAAGCACTTAACGGTTGCAGTGGATGCGCTGACGCCTGCTGGCGACCCCACCCACGGGGATGTTGCAACCTTCTACAAAATGGGATGCGAAAGACTTCAATCGGACTCACCAAATCGAGTCCGCAAATTTCGCTTCCACCCAATTGATTTTATCAAAAAGCTTGCGCAACCCTGCACCGTATTCTGCTCATGGAATGAGGCTTCATGAGTCGACGTTTGTGAGTGCGGCGCACGGGCAGTTATCATTAGCCTTCATGGGCGCACACCCGCCAATCTTGCTCGGCACGTTGGGGATGACCGATACCCTCATCCTTATGGTGATGGCGCTCGTGGTTTTTGGGCCGAGACGGCTACCCCAGATCGGCCGCCAGATCGGCAAGCTGATGTACGAGTTCCGCAAAGCCTCCAACGACTTCAAGTTCCAGATGGAAGAGGAGTTACGCCTCTCCGAGGAGGCCGACCGCCGCAAAAAGGAAGAAGACCGGCAACGCTCCCTGGCAGCCCTGGCCGCGACCGAACAAGCATCGGTTTCGGCTGACCCTCCGGCGGCGGTACAAGCCGTCGCATCGCCTTATCCCGGCGAAGGCACTTATCCTGCCCAGTATCCGCCTGAAACTTCGGCGACGGCAACCGAGGAGACCGTTCCACGAATCATGCCGCCCTCGATCGGCGAGACCGTTGCAGCCCCGCGGCCCGGACGCGCTTCAGAATCGCGCTCCGAGGCTCTTCCGGAGTCCACCGATACGACGCCTCCTCAACCGGATACGAGCGCCGCGCCATCGGAGAACAACCCGAGCCACTCATCTGACCCCGCGGAGGCCCTGAACCAGCATGGTTGATGCCGTCGAAGCAATCGGCAAGGCGCGAGCGGCGGTGTCAGAACGCGCGGAACTCCCAGGCATGAGCCTGATGGAGCATCTGGACGAACTGCGCAAACGTATCGTGCACTCGGCAATCTACCTGTCGATCGGCTTCTTTGTCTCGTGGTTCTTCCGTGACCGGCTGGTTGGCTTCATCCAGGCGCCCTTGAATCGCATCGGCAAATCCATGGTCTTCACGCATCCCATGGACCCCCTGAACCTTGACTTGCAGGTAGCTCTGGTGGGCGGCGCAATCCTCTCTTCACCGTTCATCCTTTATCAAGTCTGGCTGTTCATTGCCCCGGGCCTCTACCAGCGCGAACGCCGCTTCGTGGTGCCGTTCATGGCAGCCACGGTCGGCCTGTTCCTGGGTGGTGCGGCCTTCGGTTATTTCTACGTGCTGCCGGGCGCTCTCAAGATCCTGATCGTCGACTTCGGCCACAACTTCACATCCATGGTCACGATCGAAGACTACACCGGCTTCTTCCGATCGATCATCCTCGGACTCGGAATCAGCTTCGAGCTGCCGATTCTCATTTTCTTCCTTGCCATGTTTGGCATTGTCAGCCCGAAATTCCTCTGGAAGAACATTCGCTACGCCATTCTCGCGGTCTTCATCGTCGCTGCAATCATCTGTCCCAGCCCCGATCCATGGACGATGTGCATCTACGCGGTGCCCATGCTTGCGCTTTACTTGATTGGAATCGGAGTTGCTTGGTGGGTTCATCCCTCGCGCAAAAAAGCCAAAGAGGCCGCTGTATGATCCGCTCGTCGTGCGCGAGCATGACGAATAACACTTCGGTAGCCCGTGTCATCCTGAGCGGAGCAGCTTGGGCCCCCACGCAGTGGGGCAAGCGGAGCGAAGGATCTGCTTTCGCCTTTCAGCATCACTGGAGAGCGCGCATCTGGCGATTGATTGCGGTGGCTCTATCTGTCCTGTTCATTCCTCTCGTTCTGCCGGCCCAACAACACTTCAACGGCGGCAAAGCCTATGAATACGCCCGCGCATTCGCCGCGATTGGTCCGCGCTGGCCGACCGGCCCGGGCCATGTAAAGGCGGAAGAATTCATCCGCAACCAGTTCAAGCACGATCAGCTTGAAGAAGACACGTTCACCGCAAATACCGCAATCGGCCCTGTCACCCTGCACAACTTCATCGTGCGCTTTCCGGGCACAAAGGATGGCGTGATCGTCCTGGGCACGCACTACGAGACGAATTATCCGCTGCGTAACATCAACTTCGTGGGGGCCAACGACGGCGCCGCTACAACAGGCCTTCTAATGGCGATTGCGGACCAGTTGCGGGGCAAGAAACTCGATGGCTATTCAGTGTGGCTCGTCTTTTTTGACGGCGAAGAAGCCTTTCAGAAGTGGTCCGCCTCTGACTCGACCTACGGAAGCCGTCACCTTGCCGCAAAATGGGGGGGCGACGGAACTCTGGGCCGCATCAAGGCCTTCATACTGGCCGACATGATCGGCGACAAGGATCTCAACATTCAACGCGAAACGCGTTCGACAGAATGGCTTGTGGATCTTGTCCGCAAGGCTGCAAAGAAATTCCACTACGAACACTACTTCTTCCAGACCGATGAGCCGGTTGACGACGACCATCTTCCATTCGTGCAGCGCAATGTGCCCGCCATCGACATCATCGATCTCGACTACGGTCCCAACAACAGCTACCACCACACCGCGCAGGACACCATAGACAAGGTCAGCGCCCGCAGCCTCTCGGTCGACGGCGACGTGTTCCTGGAAACGATCAAGCTGATCAATCTGCGCTGATCTCCGACGCTTCTATCCCATCCCTTAGGAAAGGTTGCAGTGGCACTCATACAATGATCGCTGGCGCGTCCTGGGGATGGTGGATTGGTTTTCACGGTGCAGTCCTTACGCTGCTTCTGGTGGATGCGTTCCTGCCTGCAAACCGTCGCGACGAAGCGCGCACCCAGGCGACGGCATGGCTGTGGACAGCGATTCTAGTACTAGTCACAGCCGTCTTCGCAATCTGGCTTGCAGTTGGGCAGAGCCGGCACAATGCACTCGAATTCGTGGCGGGCTATGCCATCGAGACATCGCTGAGTATCGATAATCTCTTCGTCTTCATGGTTCTCTTCGAAGGCTTCCGCATCAGCCAGAAGCGTCAGCACACGGCCCTTCTGTGGGGAGTTGCAGGAGCCATCGTTTTGCGCGCGCTGTTTATTACGATGGGCGTCTCACTGATCGATCGCTTCGATTGGATCAGCTGGATCTTCGGTCTCTTCCTGCTCTACGCGGCATACAGGCTTTTGCGCGGCGGCTCAGCACGCGCAGTCATACCCAGATGGATTCGACGGCTGCAGCCTGCAAAGGGTTCTTTGCTCCCGGTCATCCTCGCCGTCGAAGTTACAGACGTTTTGTTCGCCGTGGATTCCATCCCCGCCGTGCTGGCTGTCTCTCGCGACCCCTTCGTGGTCTACACCTCAAACATCGCGGCAATTCTCGGATTGCGTTCGCTCTACTTTGCGCTCGCTGCACTGCTCGACCGTTTACGCTACCTGCACTATGGCCTCGGGGCCATGTTGATGTTTGTTGCTTTCAAGATGTTTGCCTCGCACTGGCTCGACGTGCCGATTACGATATCGCTGGCAGTCATGGGGGCGATTCTGGCAATTTGTGCAGTTGTTTCGTATATCGCGGGCAACAAACCAGGCTCCACGGTAATCCGGAAGCCTTCCTCGCCCTGATTCCGATTCACCAGGATTCGAACACTACACTTCCATCGCTCTTGTAGATTGAGTGCTTCTGAAAGCGCTCGTCATCGCGGTGCGGAAAGTCGCCGCGAAAGTGAGCTCCGCGGCTCTCTTCCCGGGCAATCGCAGAGCATAAAATCGCGCGAGCCACGCGCGCCAGGCATTGTGCTTCGAAGAGTTGACGGCTTCGCTTCCCTTTTTGCTCAAAGTTCGCAAAGCCGTGTTCGCATTCCGCCTGCGCACGGAGTCCGCTTTGGAGAGTGGACGCGGAACGAAGCAGTCCGCCATCGACCCACATCGCACGCCGCAAACCGCGAACTCCGTCCGCAACGAACTCGACGTCATCTGCATTCAGCGGCAAACAAGCGGGAAGTTCGGATTCAACCGGCAACGAGTGGCAATTGATCTTCAACCATTGCCTGGCCGGCCCTTGCTCCAAAGACCAATCCCTCAAGCAATGAATTGGAAGCCAACCGATTGGCGCCATGCACGCCGGTACAAGCCGCTTCGCCAGCCGCATAAAGCCCGCGCACCGTCGTCCGCCCCATCAGGTCCGTGCGAATGCCGCCCATTAGATAATGCGCGGCCGGCCGCACCGGAATCAGGTCTCGCGCGAGTTCAAGCGAGTAGTTCGCCAAAAAACGGCTGATCCCTGGAAATCTCTGGTGCAGATCGATGCCCTTCACATGCCGCATGTCGAGATAAACCGGGTGCGTGGCTCCGGATTCTCCTAGCCCCTCGCGCGTAATGGCGCGGGCGACTACATCGCGCGGCGCCAATTCGAGCAGCGGATGATAACGCTCCATGAAGCGCTCCCCACGGTCGTTGCGGAGATAGGCTCCTTCACCACGCAGCGCCTCAGAGATCAGAAAACGAGGCGCGCCCGCCAGCGAGAACGCAGTGGGATGGAACTGGTAAAACTCCATGTCGGCCAGCTCGGCACCGGCAGCGAGAGCCAGTGCGAGCCCGTCTCCCGTGGCAACGTCGGGGTTCGTTGTGTCGCTGTACACCTGGCCTGCGCCGCCCGATGCGATGAGGACTGCGCCCGCGCTGATCCGCTTCCGCTCCTCGATATCACCGCCGGCAGTCTTTGCCGAAGCCAGTTCCGCGCCAATCACGCGGCCATCTGCCATCAGCATCTTCGTGACCATCGTCCACTCGGCAAACTTTATTCGCGGATGTGCATGTGCATGGGCCACAAGCGATCGGCTGATCTCTGCACCGGTTGCATCGCCATCGGCGTGCAGAATTCGCGGCTTCGAATGGGCTCCTTCGCGCGTTCTCAATAGCCGGCCGGACGCGCTATCAAATCGGGTGCCCCACTCGATGAGTTCAGCCACGCGTTCTGGCCCCTCGGCCACCAGCACCTGCGCTGCGGGTCGAAATACGAGACCATCGCCGGCAGAAATGGTGTCTTCAAAATGCAGCTTGAGATCGTCCTGATCCTCGGCTTCAGCGACAGCGATGCCGCCCTGGGCATAGTGGGTGTTCGATTCGCCGAGCGATTCCTTCGTGATTACAAGAACTTCCCCGTGATCGGCCAGTTCAATCGCTGCGCGCAGCCCAGCAACGCCGGCACCCATCACCAGGTAGTCCACTGAAGATGCCAAATCCATCGAATCCGAGCCTATCATCTAGTTTTGCAGAATAGTGCCGGTTTCACCCACGCGCAGCCCAACGCAAGGTCGGAAGATCGCAACTTCACAAACCGAATTTCATTGCGAAGCCAGCTGGCCAATTTCATATGCGCGCGTGTTTCCTGACGGAAGCGCGGAAATCGTCACTCGCAGGTTTCCGCTCGAGTCGCACGTATATTCCTCGCGGGCAAGCATTCCAGTCTCGGCTGTCATGGGCTCCACAGAAACCGTTGAAAGGTCCGCACAATTTGAGAGCCGGGAATCAAACGGAAACTGAATCTGCTCCCAGTTTGTGATCTCGCCAATTGGCTGCCCGTGTTCATCCAGCCTGGAACACTCGAGGTAACGGAAATGGCCAACGTTGTGAGCGGGCCGATAGGTTCGCTCAAGCCGCAAAGCGGGCTGGTCCGGCTCGGGCAAATGCATGCCGCGTGGAAAGATCAAGTCGAATACAATCGCCCGGCCCGATTCTGCTTCGCGCCAAATGCCAAAGTTCTGATTGAACTGCTCATGGAGCCGCTCGGATCCCGAAGCCGCCCGAATCGCGAGGCCCACCGCGCTGGCTGAGCGCATGTAAGCGGAGCGGCGCACCTTGCGCCCGAAACTCTCTTTCAGAACGCGAGCGACGGGCGGAAGCTCCGATCCTCCACCCGTCACGTATAACGTATCGAGTTGAGCGTCGGGGTGGGCTGCGAGTAGCTTTTCAGCAATCTCCCGGGTTGACTCAATGAGGGGCCGGCAGCGCTCGTAATACACGTCCACGGGGAACGTCACCTGCTCCAACTCTGGCCGCACCCTCTCCAGATCGATACTGATTTTTCGAGTGTTCGGAGTGAGGGCTTCTTTTTTCTCGCGGCACTCATCCAGCAGCACGCGTCGTTCTGCGATCGTGAGCGGCGAGGGCAACTTCGCCTGTTCCAGGGCGAAGTCCGCGAGTATCTCGTCAAAATCATCTCCGCCTACTTGCGGCAACCCATCAGAAGCCTCGACGGTGTGCTCTGTCGCACCCAGCGTCAGGAGCGAAACATCGAATGTTCCACCCCCAAGGTCATAAACCAGCAGGCTCCCACCGGCACGGTGTTTCCGCTCGGCGCTGTTGCGATAGGCGTATTCGATAGCGGCAGCTGATGGCTCATTCATCAACCCGAGCACGGTGAAACCACCGGCATTCGCGGCCGCCTCCGTCAGAAAACGCTGATTGCTGTTGGCATTGGCCGGAACGCCAAGCATCACTTCTAGTTCTTCGTTCTCCTCCGCACCGAGGTTGGAGTGCTCCAGCATCTGAACGCGCAACGCAGCCATCATCTCTGCCATCAACTGCTGCACCGGGATAGTCTGATCGCCGACCTTTACCTTCGTCTTCGGTCCGGCAGTCCTCAATAAACGCTTGGGCGAGCGAAGCAAGGTCCAGTCCTTCTCATCCTGTACTGCAATGGCTTCCCAGCCATAGACACGTTCACTTCCCTTCGCCGCAACGACCGGCGGAAACCAGTCACGCATCTGTCCGTCAGGAGTTTCAAAATAAACCAGGGGGAAATTGCCGCGATCCACAGCCGCGACTACAACCCGGGTCGTTCCAAAATCAATACCAGTACGCATGTTTACCAGTTTAACAACAGGCATACTCGATCTTGAAGCCGGAATGCATGCGCTTGATTCCGATAGGATGGAATCAACGTGCAAACCATACGAGTCGATACACCTTCGGCAAAATACGACGTAATAACCGGCAGCGGACTTATCGGTTCGCTCGCATCGCGCATTCAACGTGTGGCTGGAAAATTGCCGCCTCGCGTATTTGTGCTGACTTCGCCTGAAATCTGGGCTCTGTGGGGTGATCTGTTCCTTGAGTCATTTTCCGAGCCTCCAATAACCTTGTTCCTCTCCCCCGGCGAAAAGCACAAGACCATGCAGAGCGTCGATCGCCTGCTGCGCCAGATGGTCGCGGCGGGTTGCGATCGCGGATCGTTGTTGATCGCATTTGGTGGCGGAATTGTGGGCGATGTGGGCGGATTCCTTGCCGCAATCTTCATGCGCGGAATCCGTTATGTACAGGTGCCCACAACATTCCTCTCCCAGGTCGATTCGTCGGTCGGCGGCAAAACCGGGGTGAATCTTCCCGAGGGCAAGAACCTCGTTGGCAGCTTTCATCATCCAGTCGCTGTCTTCGCTGACATCGATGTGCTCGGGACATTGCCCGATCGCGAATTGCATTCGGGTCTGATGGAAAGCGTCAAGGCCGGCATCATCCGCGATCGTTCGCTAGTACGCTTCATGGAGGAGAACGCCGACGAAGTACTCGGCCGCGATCCCAAGGCGCTGGAAAAGGTGATCGCCGCCTCGATCCGTATGAAGGCAGGAGTCGTAAATCGCGATGAGCGCGAGAACGGCCTGCGCATGATTCTGAATCTCGGACACACCGTCGGCCACGCTATCGAGCAGGCAACCCGCTACAAGGCTTTGCTGCATGGCGAAGCGGTGGGATGGGGCATGATTGCAGCCTTGTATGTGGCGCATCGGCGACGCAGTATCACCGGCCCACAAGCGGCGCGTCTCGAGAACCTGATTCATCTGTACGGTCCACTGCCAGCGCTCAAACTGCGCGCACCCAAACTGATTGCTGCAACCGGCAGCGACAAAAAGAATGTGGGCGGGGTACGGCGATTTGTACTTCCGATCGGCATTGGCGATGCCGGGGTGATCGAGGACCTCGCGGCGTCAGAACTTCATGCGGCAGTCGCCTACATGCTTTCGGAAGCCAAAGAGCCGCGCTCGTGATGTCTGGAGGAAGCGCATGAAATTCGGGATCGGTAAATAAACACCATGCCAACGACAGGCGCCAAACCGATCGGTGCTCAGGACGAGTCCCATGCTGCCGAAGCCGTGCAGCAGATGTTCAACGCCATCGCTCCGCGCTACGATCTGCTCAATCACGTTCTCTCGGCGAATATCGACCGCCTCTGGTGGCGCCGCACCGCATCGCGCTTTCAATCCGTGCTGGCCAATCCGAATGCCGCGGTGCTAGACATCTGCTGCGGCACCGGCGATTTGACGATGGCCTTGCTCAAGCATCGTCCCGAAGCTGCCCGGCCCATCCTCGCGGCAGATTTTGCGCATGGCATGTTGCGTCGAGGTGCGCAAAAATTCAGCGCGACCAAACAAAACCGATCCGTCGCAATTGCTCTCGAGGCCGACGCCTTGCATCTCCCGGTTCGCTCAGAATCACTCGATCTGATTGTCACCTCGTTCGGCTTCCGTAATCTGGCCAACTACGAAGCCGGGCTGCGCGAGTTCCATCGCGTCCTGAAGCCGGGTGGTCAGCTCGGCATCCTCGAATTCAGCGAGCCTGGCGGCCTCATCGGCAAGGTTTACGCTCTCTACTTTCGCCGCATCCTGCCGGCAATCGGACGCATGATTTGCGGCACAGAGGGTCCGTATAGCTATCTGCCCGCTTCGGTCAGCGCATTTCCCACCCCGCCCGAACTGCTCGCAATGATGAAGAAAACCGGCTATTCGGACTGCAACTGGCAACCTTACACTTTTGGAATCGCCGGGTTGTACACGGCAGTGCGCTCGCCTGTACTCTAGGAGTCGCAATGAACTCCGCCGTACCAAGCCGCGCCGTATCAAGCCCGATCGACAACTCGGCGTTGAAGCGGCGTGTCGCGTTGCAATCGATGCTCGCAGCCACTTGTATGACTGCTCTGAAGCTCGCGGCGGGACTGATCTCCGGATCATTGGGAGTCTTGTCGGATGCGGCACACTCCGGGCTTGATCTCGCGGGAGCAGGCATAACCTTATTCTCCGTTCGCGTTTCGGATAAACCAGCCGACGAAGACCACACCTACGGCCACGGAAAAGTCGAAAACCTCTCCGCCTTTTTCGAAGCCGGACTCATGGCGATCTCCTGCCTCTGGATCATCTGGGAGGCGATTCAAAGGATCAAGCACAACACCTTTGAGCTCCGATACTCGGTCTGGCCCGTGCTTGTATTGCTGACTTCAATCGCGGTTGACTTCTGGCGTTCACGGGAATTGCGGCGCGTGGCCGAGCAAACGGGCTCGCCGGCGCTGGCCACCGATGCGTTCCATTTCGCGTCGGATATCTGGGCTACACTGGCGGTCTTGTTGGGGTTGCTGGCTACGTGGGTAGGAGCCTTTTTTCACGTTGACTGGCTGCGCTATGCCGACCCGGTCGCCGCCATCTTTGTGTCCCTCATGATTATTCGCATCACCGCGCAGCTTACGCGGGAAGCGATCGGCGTCCTCATGGACCAGATTCCGGCAGAAACCCGCCTGCGGGTCATTCGCGAAGCCGAACAGGTGCCGGGTGTACTGGCGGTCGAACAGGCACGAGTCCGTCGCGCCGGGCCCAACTATTTTGCCGACCTCACTCTTGCACTACCACGCAGCTACACCTTTGAGCACACAGACGAACTGGTTCGCGCTGCCACCGAAGCCGTGCATCGCGCGATTCCAACGGCAGATGTCGTCATTCATACGGTTCCCCGCCAGGCAAAGGCTGAAAATATCTTCGACCGCGTGCGCGCAGTGGCCTCAAGAAACAATGTCGCCGTGCACGATCTCAGCGTGCAATCGCTTCACGGCAAATTGCATGTAGAGCTTCACGTTGAGCTGGACGAAAACCTGCCCCTCATTGAGGCCCACAACTTCGTCAGCGGCCTCGAAGCCGAGATCCTGCGCGAAACGCCGGAGATCGATTCGGTCCTCACGCATATCGAAAGCGAACCAGCCACCATTGAGCAACCGGAGCAAATGGTCGAAGAAGATCGCAGGATCGAGAAGGCTCTTCGAGACGCAGCCGCCCAATATGATGAAATTGTTGATGTGCACCAGATTCTCGTAGGCCGCACAGCGGAACACGTCACCCTGTCCTGCCACTGCACGCTCCCAGATAACTTGTCGATGCATCGCGTACACGAAGTGATCACGGCGCTCGAGGACCGCTTCAAGCTCGATTGCCCTGAAGTTCATCGCGTTACAATTCATCCCGAACCCGTCACTGACAACACGCGCTGACTGCCCTTCGAGTTCAGTGAAAGCGCAACCGATCCCCCAGCTTTCCCGTCTATAGAAGCATCACTGGAGGGAGTGGGGATGCCCAGTTTTCTTCCGGTCAGAACCAGACCGGCATTCGATCTGTCGACTACCCTGTTTGTTGCATCGCTGTTGTGTATGGTGCTTGCTGAAGCATTCATGATCCGGGGCTTGTGGTTTCGCACTGCTCCGATCCTCCATCGCGCGCGGGGATCCGATCTTCCGTTTCTTGTCTGGATTCCGGCCTTTGGGACATTTCTTTTCCTGCTTCTCATTCGAAGGCAAACAAGACAAGGCCGCATCAGTCCGGCGATCGCAGGCAGTCTCAGCACCGGCTTGGCGCTTCTGTTGCTCGTAGCGTATTTGCTGATTACACGTTGTGCCCAGATCGCCTTCCGCTAGACCTTGCTCCAGGGTCCTTCAGGTGGAATGCCGGATAATAGAATCACGGTCGCAGGAGGCCAGGGTTTTGATCGCCCATAGTGATTGGAAGGAAGACGAGGTCTTCGAAGCAGTCGCAGAGAACGGCAATACCATCACTCTTGATGGGGACTGCGCTCACCTGCACGGCCCCAGCCCGATGGAAGCGGTTCTGATGGCATTGTGCAGTTGCACTTCGGTCGACGTAGTGAGCATTCTAAAAAAGAAACGCCAGCCGCTCACCGGACTTCGGGTGTCTGCGAACGCCACGCAGGCTCCCGCACCCCCTCGCGTCTTCACCCACATTATGCTCACCTACGCGGTCCACGGAAAGCTGAGCCGCAAGGCCGTCGAAGACGCGGTCTCGCTCTCCAAAAACAAATATTGTTCCGTCTCGAAGATGCTGGAGAAAGCCGCAACGATCGAATACGAGATTGTCTATCCCGACGGAGAACCGGAGCCATGAACCGAGGCTTTGTCTTCCGCTTCTTCCGTATGACATCCGTCGTCATGCTGCTCGTTGCGGCAGCGCTTCTTTCCGCCATCACCACGATGCACTTCGCCATACATGGTGCTGAAGTCAAAATCCCCTCGCTGAAAGGGATGACCGTCGCCGTGGCGCGCAGCCAGGCCGCCGGCATGGGCCTTAACCTCGATGTCGACAATCGCTACTACTCCGCGGATGTTGCCGCAGGACACATCCTTTCGCAGTCTCCTTCGCCTGGCTCGGTGGTCCGTCGCGAATGGCATGTGCGCGTCGCAGAAAGCCTCGGCCCGCAGAAAGTCGATGTTCCCGGATACGGTCGGCACAGAAGGCCGCGTAGCCGCACTCCGTCTGCGCCGCGCGGGACTTGAAGTCGGTGTTACAGCGAAGTTGCCCGATGCCGGTGCTCCGGATGGAATCGTTCTCGCGCAGGATCCGCCGGCGCATTCCCAGGGCATCGCACAGCCGAGCATGAACATTCTTGTCGCCGCGCCAGACGATGCCGCGCCAGACGGATATGTCATGCCTGACTTGACGGGAATTCCTATCATCACCGCACAGGCCATGCTGACCAGAATTGGCCTGAAGGTGGACACGCCATCCTACGCAGATGTGTTTGTGCCCTCCGTGGGCGCGGGAACCGCGCCGCCTGAACCACCCATCGCCCCCGGCACTGTAATTTCGGCAGCAGCCAATGGCCGGGGCGCGCGTCGACCAGGCGACCATGATCAAACTCACAGCGGCGAAATAGATCGGTTCGACGACCTCAAACGTACATCTAAAGCAGAGTCGCATGACACCGGACCAGACCAGCGCCCAGCAGGAGACAACCCTCGCCGCCCGTGCCGCGCGACTATTCGCACGCATGGCGAGCTCTGCGCCATCGCAACTTCCGGCTCTTCTTTGGCGGCCAGAGCATTTCGCTCATCGGCACATGGATGACGCGCATCGCCACGTCCTGGCTTATTTACCGGCTCACGAAATCGGCGCTTCTTCTGGGCACCGTTGGCTTCGCCGGCCAGATACCGACGTTTCTGTTAGCGCCTATTGCCGGCGTCATTGTCGATCGCATCGACCGCCGCAAAGTACTGGTGTGGACGCAGACACTTGCCATGGTGCAATCGCTCGCACTTGCATGGCTCACACTGTCGCATCGCATCACCGTCGCCGAGGTACTGGCGCTCAGCGCCATGCAGGGAGTCATCAATGCCTTCGACATGCCCGGCCGCCAATCGTTCATGGTCAAGATGGTGGAGGACCGCGCCGATCTCTCCAATGCCATCGCCATCAATTCCTCGATGGTGAATACGGCAAGACTGATCGGGCCGTCGCTGGCCGGATTGCTGATTGCCGCCACCAATGAAGGCTGGTGCTTTCTCGTGGATGGCATCAGCTACATCGCCGTGATCGCTTCTCTGCTGATGATGCGCATTCCGCCGGATGAGCCTCCAGCGCGCCACAACTTCGATGATTTCTCAACTCAAGGAGGGCTGGACCTACGTTACCGGATCCGTCCCCATCCGCTCGATCCTGGGGCTGTTTGCATCTGCTGAGCCTGATGGGCTGGCCCTTCATGGTGCTGATGCCCGTGTTTGCCGGTCAGGTTCTTCACGGCGGCGCGCACACTCTCGGCTTTCTGATGGGCGCCGTCGGCGTTGGCTCACTCATTTCGGCGCTCTCCATGGTGATGCGCCGTTCGGTACGGGGACTCTGCCAAGATGATTCCGATCGCCGCGGCAGTCTTCGGCGTCGGCTTGATCTGCTTCGGACTTTCCCATGTTCTGTGGCTCTCGATGCTGATGATGCTCGTGACCGGCTTCGGCATGATGCAGGGCATGACCGGGAGTAACACAATCATCCAGACGCTTGTTGACGAGAATATGCGCGGACGCGTGATGAGCTACTACACCATGGCCTTCGTCGGCATGGCTCCCTTCGGCAGCCTGCTGGCCGGCGCGCTGGCGCATGCCATCGGCGCGCCTCGCACGGTAATCGTCAGCGGCGTCGCCTGCATCCTCGGTTCCATCTGGTTCACGACACGACTGCCAGCCATTCGCAAAGATATGCGGCCGATCTACGAACGCCTGGGCATTGTGCCGCAACGGAATCCCGTGGAAGAAGTCGCCGAAAGCTGAGTCGACCGGATTATGATGGCAGGGCAGAAAGGACGCGACCAATGGGGTTAAGCGAAGACCTGGAGACAAATCGCACTGCAGGAAAGCGAACTTGTTTTCCCGCAGCTGGATGCAGAGACTGCGTGGCAACTTGGGATCGCTGCTGCGCACGATGGCTGCCGAGCGTAGCCTCGCCGTCGTGATTGACGTGCGCCGATTCGGACAGCCGCTCTTCTACGCCGCTATGGAAGGCACGACTCCCGACAATGTCGAGTGGGTTCGCCGCAAAAGCAACGTCGTGGCTCGCTTTCATCGCAGCTCTTACGCTGTCGGTCTGCGCGAAAAACAGAAAGGACAGACGATCTACGAGAGCCAGGGACTTTCCCTCTCCGACTACGCAACCCACGGCGGGTCGTTTCCTTTGAGGGTGGCAGGCGCAGGCGTTGTCGGAAGCGTAACAGTGTCTGGCCTGCCCATGCGCGAGGATCACGAACTGGTAATCGAAGCGCTGTGCGCGCTACTCAACCGATCGTACTTGGAACTGCGACTTTCGCCCGAATAAAGCGACAACCGAGGCCTTCAGCCAATCTTCTCAATCATCGCCACAAAAAAGCCGTCGCTTTCGAATACGCCCGGCAGGAGCCGCAGAACACCCTCCGCAGTGATGCCGTGAAGCAGATTCTCCGCGCCCGAAGCAGAGAGAATGCCCTCGCTGCGAAGCTCCTCAATCCTCGACTTCAGTGGGACCAGCCGCGCGTCTTTGTTCTCAGAAAGTACGGCCGCGACCACCTGCTCGTTCTCCTCCGGCTCAAGCGAGCAGGTGGAGTAAACGACATGTCCGCCGGGCCGAACGGCACGTAACGCCGCGCGAAGAATCGCGCGCTGCCGTTCTGCCTGCCGCTCTAGATCCTCCGGCTTGAGCCGGTGACGAATCTCAGGATTGCGACCCAGCGTTCCGGTGCCGCTGCAAGGCACATCTGCCAGCACTACGTCGTATGCCGCATCATCTTTCAGGGCGACGGCATCGGCGAGACGGCATTCAACTCGATCCCCCAACGGCGCAAGCCGCTCCCGCAATTGGGCAAGGCGCTGCGGGCTCGACTCGCAAGCCACGATCCGCGCTTCAGGATTCCGCTCCGCAAGAATCAGCGTCTTTCCTCCGGGAGCAGCGCAACAATCCAGAATCGCACCGCCGCGTGGCGCAAGCTCCGCCACCAGTTGCGATCCTTCATCCTGAAGCCGAACGCGGCCTTCGCGGAATGCCTTGCTTCCGGTCACGTCGCCGGAGATAACCTGGCGAGCCGAGGTTAGCAATTGTCCAGGAGACAAACTCACGCCTTCGGCCGCAAGTTCCGATTCGATATCGCCATCAAACGCGCGGATCGTCAGGTGCGGCTCGCTCTGCCCATGCCGACAGATCTCGCACGCAGCCTCTTCGCCGTAACTCGCACTCCAGCGCTCAACCATCCACGCGGGAAATCCCCGCCGCCAGTCTCGCTCGTCCGAACTTTGAGCCCCCTGCTCTGGGCGCGACGCAGCCAACTTGCGCAGCACCGCATTCACCATGCCCGAAGCAAAGCGATGCCCCGCGTGCTTCGTAATCTCGACGCTCTCATCGATCGCCGCATGCGCGGGAATGCGATCCATATGCAGCAACTGAAATGCGCCCAGCCGCAACGCAATAAGAACCTCTGCATCAAGCTTCGCGTTCGGATGCTTGAGCAGCTTGCGAATCCGCCCGTCGAGGTCGATCTGCCAGCGCAGAACTCCGAGCACGAGAGCCGTCGTCAGGTGGCGGTCTGCCTCAGAGAGAGCAGAGACATTTTTGCCGCGCAGCAGATCGTCAGAATGACCTTTGCCCTTCTCGATGGTTTTCAGGATCGCAAAGGCGACCCGGCGCGCCGGCGAAACTGCACTCATGGCCTTAACCAAGACGAATTCCGGAATCGCAGTCCCGCGCCCCGCAGAAAATCGGAAGCGGCCATGCGCTTCTTGCCTTCCAGCTGCAATTCGGTGATCTCAATCCAGGTATTCTGCGCGCACGCAACCTGCAACCGGTGATCGGTGAGGTCAACCGATCCCGGTTCCGCCTTAGCTCTCTCGGCAGCCACCAGCATTTGATGCGCAATGAGTTTCTTGCCTTCAAGGGTTGTGTAGGCCCCCGGCCACGGCTGAAACCCTCGCCACCGATTCCAAAGTTCCGTTGCCGTGCGAGCCGCAAAGTCCATGCGCCCATCTTCCCTATCGAGAATCGGCGCAAGCGTTGCGCGTGTATGATCCTGCGGCTTCGGCTTGATCGTCCCGGCGTTGAGGCCGGCGAGCGTCTCGACCACAAGCGGAGCGCCATCCTTCGCCAGCACATCGAACAGATCCGCCGCAGTCTGTTCCGGGCTGATCGGAATCTCGCGCTGCAGCAGAATCGGCCCCGTGTCGAGCCCCTCTTCAAGCAGCATTGTCGTGTTTCCCGTGATGGTTTCGCCCATCGCCACCGCCCACTGGATCGGCGCGGCCCCACGATACTTCGGCAGCAGCGACGCATGCAGATTGATGCAGCCGAACCGCGGCAACGCCAGCATCCACGGCGGAATGATACGCCCGTACGCCACCACCACAATCGCGTCCGGCGCGATTGCTTCCAGCCGCTCGCGAAACTCTGCGTTGTTTTTGATCTTCTCGGGCTGCGTGACTTCGAGCCCAGCGGCCAGCGCCGTTTCCTTCACCGGCGGCGCGCGTGAGTTGCTGCGTGCGGCCCACTGGGCGATCGGGCTGCGAGACAACCAGCGCTATCTCATGTCCCGCTGCGATCAGCGCCTCCAGCGTTGGTACCGCGAAGCGCGGAGTTCCGCAAAATACCAGCTTCACGCTCTTACCACGTGCCTTCGCGTTGCATCTTGCGGATCTTGCGCAGGACCAGGTCGCGCTTGAGCGAGCTCATGCGGAAGATGAACAGCATGCCGTCGAGATGGTCGATCTCGTGCTGGAACGCGCGCGACAGCAATTCCTCGCCATCCATCTCGAACCACTTGCCCTTCAAATCCTGTGCGCGGATGCGAACCTTCGCGGCGCGCTGCACCTTCTCACGAATCTCGGGAAAGCTGAGGCAGCCTTCCTCTTCGTATTGCTTCCCTTCGCGAAAAATAACTTCGGGGTTCACGAGCACAAGTTTCTGCGCCGGATCCTTTCCCATGCTGAGGTCGACCACCGTCACGCGCTTCGCCACCGCCACCTGCGGCGCTGCCAGGCCAATACCCTGCGACGCATACATCGTCTCGAACATGTCGTCGACCAGCTTTTTCAACCCCGCATCGAATTCGGTGACCGGTTCACCTGGCTGCGACAGCACCGGCTCCGGATATTTCACAATCTTCAAAATCATGTCTGCGACTAATAGCTCCGTATCTGTTCGATGTATCCCTGAAAATTTCGTTTCATCTCGACGGCGGAATCGCCCCCAAACTTCTGCTGCGCCAACCCTGCAACCGTAATCGCCACCATAGCCTCGGCAGCCACTCCCGCCGCAGGCACCACGCAAATATCGCTGCGTTCATAACTTGCGCTCGTAGCCTCGCGGGTGTCAAAGCGAACAGATTCCAGCGGCCGCCGCAAAGTCGAAATCGGCTTCAAGTACCCGCGCACAACAATGTCTTCGCCATTGGAAACGCCGCCTTCCACGCCTCCTGCATTATTCCGCTCACGGGTAAACCGTGTTGGCTTGCCAGTGTCTTCCTTAGCGTAGTGAATGGCGTCATGCACCGTCGACCCGAATGATTCAGCCGCTGTAACTCCGCGCCCGATCTCAACGGCCTTGACCGCCTGCAGGCTCATCACCGACCACGCCAGCAGCCCATCCAGCCGCTCATCCCAATTGGCATACGTTCCCAGGCCTGCCGGAGCACCATGCACCACCACTTCGAATACGCCGCCCACCGTGTCCCCTGTCCGGGATGCGTGCTCAACCTCTTCCTTCATCCGCGCTTCGGTCGCTGCATCCACGCAGCTCAGCACGATCTCCTGCCGCTCCGCCACCGCTGCAATTTCATCCCATGTAGCGGTGCGTTCCAACTCCACGCGCCCCACACGGATCACATGACTGCCGACCTCGATGCCCAAATAGCGCAGCATCAGCTTCGCGAATGCCCCTCCGGCCACCCGCGCGGTTGACTCACGCGCAGAAGCCCGCTCCAGCACGTAGCGCGCATCCGGAAAGTCGTACTTCAACGCACCGGCAAGGTCCGCATGCCCCGGCCGTGGCGACTCGACCGGCTGGTGCTTCCCAGGGTCGCCCGCTTCCACCGGCAACTTCTCTTCCCAGTTCTTCCAATCGCGATTCACAATCTCGATCGCCACCGGCGAACCGATGGTCTTCCCATGCCTGACGCCGGAAAGAATATGCGCCTTGTCCGTCTCGATCTTCATTCGCCCGCCGCGGCCGTAGCCCTGCTGGCGACGCCAAAGCTCCCGATTAATGAATTCGAGGTCGACCGGCAACCCGGCAGGCAGGCCGGATACGAGCGCAATCAGGGCCTCTCCATGCGACTCGCCCGCTGTTGAAAATCGGATCATGTTCTTTTGATTGTAATGGAACGAGCGCCGGACCATCCGAGCCCATGGCAGCCTATGAGCAACCGATAAAACAGGTTAATCGGCGATAAGTAATCCGATCCGTCTGTCCGATTCCAACACCCCTGCCTCAACGCCGGTCAGTTCGTAAAGATCCCGGGCCTCACGCCAAAGCCTCAGGGCTTCCGTGCGGTCCCCGACACCTTCCTTGAGCAGCGCAAACCCCCGAATTGCATTCGCAAGATCGAGCGGTGGCGTGTCGTTATGCTTGCGATAAATTTCAAGCGCCTCGGTATACAGCGGAGCGGCCTCATCCACCCTCTTCTGCTCGCGCAGGATATCCGCCGCATGCCGCATAGTGTGGGCTGCCTTCAGAGTGTTGCCGAGATCGCGATAGACTCTGCTCGCCTGGCGGTAGAGCTTCAGAGAAGTGTTCAGGTCCTGCAGGTTGCGCTCAACGTACGCCAACTCCTCGTAGAGCGTCGCACACATCGCGGGGCTGTCGCTCGGTACGCACTCAGTGAGGGCCTTCCGGAATAGCTCCGCCGCTTCTTCCAGCCTGCGTTCCTTCTTCGCAATGCGGGCCAGTTCAAGCAGCGATTCTGGAGCAGCGGAAACCATGCGGAGAATCTAGCACAATCCGGCGCAATCCGATTCCCCGTTCCCATATCACTGCTCCCTCGCTTAGGATGAAGCGCATGGCCTACTTCCTCTTCAAAACAGAGCCCGGCGCCTATTCCTACGACGACTTCCTTCGCGACAAAGAGACAAACTGGGATGGCGTCACCAACCCGACCGCCGTCAAGAATCTCCGCGAGATGAAACCCGGAACGAAGTGGATCTTCTATCACACCGGCGATGAGCGCACCGCAGTCGGAACCGGCTCCGTCGTCAGCGTCGACGCCAGTGACCCTAAGGTCCCCGTTGTGCGCGTAAAGGTCGGCCAGCGGCTCAAGCATCCGAAAGCCTTGGACGAGATCAAGGCCGACCCCGTCTTCGCCGATTCGCCCCTTGTGAAGATCGGGAGGCTCTCCGTCGTGCCACTTACAGAGAAGCAGTGGGACTGGTTTCTAAAATAGCTTGCCCGTTTCGGGCTTGGCGTCGCCCTTGAGCCACTCCCGCGTGTTCAGCATCTGCCGCTGATCCAGCGCCCAGATCCTGCCCGTCAGTTCATCGGCTCCTTTGCCCTCGCGCGTCGACTTTTCGAATTCGCTCGCAACCGCCTGCATCTTGGCGTCGAGATCGTCGATAAAGTTCAGCACCAGCGCCTCGGGAATCATCGGCAGCTTGGGTGAACCGAACTCCAGCTTCCCGTGGTGCGACAGGATCAGGTGCAGCACCAGTGTCTTTAGCCGCGGCGGAAAATCAGGCAGTTTGTCGATGGTGTTCTCCACAAGTTCCATTCCCATCTGGATGTGGCCAAGCAAGGTGCCTTCCACCGTATACTCGAATCCGACCTCCCACGCCAGTTCGCGAACTTTCCCGATATCATGCAGCACCACGCCAGTCAGTAACAGGTCACGATGCAGGATCGGATAATGCGGGGCCACCCGATCTGCCAGCGCCAGCAGGCTCACGACATGCTCCAAGAGACCGCCAAGCCACGCGTGATGAAGCTGCTTGGCTGCCGGAGCCTCGCGGTACGCCTGCGCCAGACCGGAGTCTGCCAGCAGCGTGTTCAGCAATTGCTTCAAATGCGTATCAGTAAAGCTTTCTACGAACCCCAGAAGTCTTTGCCAAAGCTCGTCCACGTCGCAGGTGGTGCACGGCAGCATCTCGTTTTTCTCGACTTCGCCTGCCGTTGACTTCCGCAGATGCTCAACCTTCATCTGCAGCCGATCGTCGAAGCGCGCGACGGTGCCACGAACTTTAACGATGTCCCCTCGTTCAAAATCCTTTGCGACACGCGAATCACCCGGATCCCACACGCGCGCCTCAACCTGCCCGGTCTTGTCGCCAAGGATCAAGTTCAAATATGGCTTGTTGGTCCGGGTAGTCCGCTGCTGTTTGTGCAACACCAGGAAAAACGCATCGAAAATCCTGCTCTCTTCAAAGGCAGAGAGATCGGCAATATAGATGTCCTTCATGCTGCGGGAAGAATACAGCAACCAGCAATGCCCATCAAAAATCGCGCCCATCTGCATGAGAATCCGGACGCGTGAGAATATGGTGGCGTGATCGATCTCGAAGATGCCGTAAATTCCAATCTCCTCATCCGCCCCATTGAGCCGCGCGATGCGGCAGAAGTCTGCCTTCTCATTCAGCAACTCGGCTATGATCGCGCGCAAGACCAGGTAGCGATCTGGATCGAATCACTCGCCGATCGTGCCGACCAACAATCCGCATTCGTCGCATGCGTTGCCGGTGAAATGGTTGGGTGGATCGAAATCTCAATCGAGCACCGGTTGCAGTCGCCCCCCTGCACATTGATCGGCGGATTGGTCGTGAAAGAAGGATTTCGCGGTCAGCAGATTGGTCTCAAGCTCTGCGAACGGGCCGAAGCCTGGAGTTGGGAACACGGTGTTTCCACGGTGCGCGTGACCTCACGCAGCACGCGAACGGGTGCGCATCGTTTCTACCTGCGAAATGGCTATCATCTGACCAAGGTTTCACAGGTCTTCGAAAAAACACGCCCTGCATAGCCCAGCGCATCCCATCTCGCTTTGCAAACCGCAGAATGTTCTGCCGCAAAATGAATCGGGCCTGAGAACTCGTCTCAGGCCCGATCGCTTTTCCTGCAAGCTCCCGGCTTACTGCGGCGGGGTTGTAGGTACGCCCGGCTGCGGTGGTGCGGGCGCGGTCCCGTTTGGAGCCTGCTGCTGCGGCGCATTCCCCAGTTGCTTTTCGCCCGTATCAGTCTCTTCCGGCTTCTTCTTGTCGCTTAAACGGGTTTTGTCGCCGGTGGTTGTGGCCTTCTTCTTCTTTTTGTTCGTCTCGTTCCCACCCAGGCCTAGAGGTCCGGCCTGTGCCTGTCGATCCGCCACCTCAGCTGCATCCGCCGGTGCAGGCGTCTCGGGATCCAGTTGCGGACCTTTCGGCTTCGGCTGCTTGGGTGCCTTGGCGCGATCGCTGTATCTCGTTTTCTTCTCTGGGGGCGCATTGCTCTCGAGAGGGTTGTCCGGCTCCTTGGCATTGGCGGCAACCTGATCTCCCGCACCCGCGTCTTCGGTCTGGCTCGAAGGAGCTTGCGGTAAGGTCTGCTGCGGAGCCTTGCCGTAGCGGATTTTTTCCTTCTTGCCGGGATTCATCGAAGCCTGAGCAGTCGTGGTGGTCTTGCTCGACTTTGCGGTAGTCGCCGTCGATGTCGTTGCCGTCGCCTGGCCAGGCAGCGGCGCCGCACCAGACTTCAGCCGGAAGCTGTGAGTGGTCTCACGGAAGCGGGTCCGCTCAACTTTCCGTTTCTTCTTGGTCGTGGGTGGCGTGTATGCACTGAAAGTTATGCTCGGATGCTTCTCAGCTGCCGTCGCTGCACTGTCCTCGTAGCCCGGCTTGATATATATCGCTGCCTCATCCCTCAACTGCGCCAGATAATCGCGCATCGCCGGACCGGCTTTGGCTTCGAAGTAGTTCTGCTCGACTTCGTTTTCAACATCCTTGAACTGCGGGACGCCCCCAGAAGTATGCTGAATAACCTTCAGAATGACGAAGCCCTGCTTTGTTCGAATCGGCTCGGTAAACTCCCCAGCCTTGAGCCCAAAGGTCTTCTGTTCGAACAAGGGATCCAGCTGGCCCTTCTTGTACTGCCCTAGTTCGCCGCCCTGCGCAGCCGTTGTGCCGTCGCTGAAGCTGCGCGCCAGTTGGCTGAAGTCGCCGCCCGCGTGTAAGCGGGCTTCAATATCGTCAGCTTTCGCCTTGGCGTCGGCAAGCTTTTGTGCATCATCGGGTTGCGTGCCGGTCGAGATCAGAATCTCGCCTAGTTTCACGCTCTCCGGCTGTACGTAATCCTGCTGGTGCGCCTCGAAATACCGCTGAACCTCGCCCGGAGTAGGCGCAATCTTGCGGCCTACCTGGTCGCGCATCACGTTCTGGGTGATGATCTGGTTGCGGATGTTCGCCTTGAAGTCCTCAAACGATACCCCTTGCTCTTTGGCCGCCTTCTCCAGATCTTCCATCGTTGCCAGGTTGTATTGTTTACGGATCTCGTTGAGCCGATTGACCAATTCGGTCTCGCCGGTTACGCCCAGTTCCTTGCCCTTGGCCAGCCAAAGCTGCTGATCGATCAGATTGCGCAGCAACTCCTTGTGGGAATCGGAAATCTCCTGCATCGTGGCGCCACGCTGGCGCATTTCCTGGTCCGACTGGGTTTTTGCGCGCTCATAGTCCGACTTGGTAATGATCTGGTCATTGACCCGCGCGATGATCTCCTCAACAGTAGCGCCGCCGTAAGGGCTTTCGGGAGTTGAGGGTCGCGCTTGCGCAAACGCAAAGCCTGTAAGCAGAATTGCTGAGAGCGAAACCGCTCCGGGGATTCGAAGGATTTTTAGGTTCATAATTTCGCACACAAATGATGGTCAGCGCGCTCCACCATAGGCATAGACGTCATTGTAAATGCCTGGGCAGCAAATCCGCCTGAACACGGCCGATTCCTTTGGATTCTTCAGGCCAAAAGAAAGGAAATCCGCACCCCAAAATCCGTCACCGAGGCTTTATCAGCAGTAACGGGCTACCGGAAGAGGACAGAAGATCGTCAAATAACCCAGTGCTATACTTTAGCCCAGGTCTGGCCTGCGAGGTCCCTCGGAGGCGCCTGGTGCAGTCGCACTCCGGAGGTACCTTCCGTCTATGACTCCCCCCGCCCGCAGGGCAGTTTTTAGCCTTATCGTTTTCTTTGCCGTGTGCGCGGTTGTCGGCACGTTTTTGCAGCGCAGCGTGGGAGCCCAGTCGTCGCAGGATGAGAGTCAGATTCGCGACAACCTGAAGTCGTTCACCGACGTTTACGCCATCGTTGAGCAGAACTACGCCGAGCCCATCAAGGGCGACAAGGCCGACTCTGCGATCTACGACGGCGCAATTCCCGGCATGTTGCGCGTCCTCGATCCGCACTCGAACTTCTACGATCCCAAGGCGTACGCCAAAATGCGCGAAGACCAGCGCGGACACTACTACGGTGTTGGCATGGTGATCCAGCAGCAGGACAAAAAGGTCTACGTCATCACGCCTTACGAGGGAACGCCATCCTTCCGCGCAGGCTTGCGACCGGGCGACATCATCTCTGCCATCGACGGTAAATCGACTGAAGGCATGACCTCTGATACCGTCGCCAAGAATCTCAAAGGGCCCAAAGGGACTCACGTACAGGTCTCAGTGATCCGCGAAGGACAGTCAAAGCCGCTTACCTTCGACCTGATCCGCGATGAGATTCCGCACCCCTCGGTCGATCTGAAATATGAGATCCGCCCCGGCATCGGCTACATCCACCTCACGCAGTTCCAGGAAACCACCGCCCAGGAAGTAAACCAGGCTATCGACAGCTTCCCGAACTTGAAGGGACTCGTGTTCGATCTTCGCGGCAATCCTGGCGGACTGCTCAGTCAGGCTGTAGAGGTTAGCGATCATCTCCTCACCAAAGGCCAGACAATTGTTTCTCAACGTGGCCGCGCCTATCCCGACCAGAACTACACCGCTACACACGGCAACGACGGCAAGGCATTCCCCATTGTGGTTCTCGTAAATCGCAATACCGCCTCCGCTGCCGAGATCGTCTCCGGCGCCTTGCAGGATCACGATCGCGCGCTCATCGTCGGCGAAACTACCTTCGGCAAAGGACTCGTGCAAACTGTCTACAACCTGAGCGAGAATACCGGTCTCGCTCTCACCACTTATCACTACTACACACCTTCTGGCCGTCTCATTCAGCGCAACTACTCCGGTGTTTCGCTTTACGACTACTACTACAATCACGCCGGCGCCAGCGCACCTAACTCGAGCAATCGCGAAGTCAAGATGACTGATTCAGGCCGTACCGTGTACGGGGGCGGCGGCATCACGCCCGACGAGAAAATCGACAGCCCCAAGAGCAACAAGTTCCAGGAAGAACTGGGTCCCTACGAGAAGAACGCCTTCTTCCACTTCGCTCCGCACTATCTTTCCAACCGCACCGTCGATAAGAATTTTCAGGTCGACGATGCAGTCATGAGCGATTTCAAACAGTACCTCACCAGCCAGGACATTCCGTTCACCGAAAAAGATCTGAATGACAACATGGACTGGGTGAAGATCAACATCAAGGAAGAGGTCGTGAAGAGCCAGTTCGGTCAGATCCAGGGTCTTCGCATCATGGCTGACTGGGATCCGATGATTCAGAAGGCGCTAACCTTCCTGCCCGAGGCACAGGCCCTGGAAGACACCGCTCACAAGGTGCTCGCCCAGAAAGCGGAAGCTCGCGGGGTAGCAACCACCCAATAAGCCGCTGGCAACTCAGCTTGCAAAGACCATCCCTCGGGATGGTCTTTTCGTTGTAGCCAGCTTTGTTGCTCACCGCTTCAATCCGCAGGACCGGCAAAGAGTATGAGATTTCCATCGAGATCCCTGACGATGAAGGTCAGGGCTTCCCACGGCTCCGTCCTGAGTGCTTGATGAAACGACACACCCGCAGTCTGATAAGCAAGAAACAGTTCTCTGATCCCATCCGCGGTGTCGAGCGTGATCGTGGCAGAGAGCAGACTTTCCCGTTCGCGAACATCCTCGGCAAAGACGGGTTCGTCAAAGTGCCGCAACGAAAGCCGCGCGTTGTCGCGACTTACCTGCCCGTAGAACGGCGGATCGCCATAAACGAAATCAACGACAAATCCCAGCTTGCCGGTAAAAAAATCGCACGACGCTTTGATGTCCGCAACGAACAGTTGTGGGGAGATCGATGTGAGAATCGGGCGCACAGTCGTTTGTACAGCTTCATTGGTCACGATATGAGCTCCTGCTTTAAGCGCTTGCCATCGTACGAATCTTCGAGGTGATTCACTAAGGCCTTCGCTACCGCTGGCTCGCCTCGCCCGCCGACACCTTGCGGTTGAACTCCGCCGACTTGTTGCGCGCCACGCTGAGCGTCTGCCAGCGCTCACCGGCAAAGTGCTTGGCCAGCAAAACAATCTGCCCCACGTGCATTGGATAGTGCGACAGTTGCCGGTTGATCGCCTGCATCACCGAGTGGGCCTCGCCGCGAATCGTCACCACGCGCCCCATATCCGCATCGGTCAGCGGTTCGATTGCGCCGAAGACGCAGGCCCAGCCGTCTTCCCATTCGCGCATCAACGCCTCGCGCGTCGCCGGCGGATCGACAAATTCGCCGTCGCGGTTGCGGGTCGCCTTCTCGCCGTCCGAGGTCAGAAAATCCGTCCACCGCGATCGCATATTGCCTGTGAGGTGCTTCACGATGATCGCTATGGAATTCGATTCGTCATCAAGAGAAGCGAAGAGTTGCTGGTCAGACACCTGCTGCATGGCTCGCTCGCCAAGCAGCTTGTATTGCCGAAAAACCGCCAGCGCATCTTCGATGTACGAAGTGGTGAATTTCAACGTCATGCGGGAAGTGTAGTTGAGGCGGAGCTCAACCGCTACAGGCATCCTTGGAATCGAAACTCGTAGTAAATCCGCAAATCAAGGCTCGTCGCGGTAAATCCCCATCTGCACCTGGCCGCCTTCAACCAGCCGCGCACGGAACATCCCCGGCGTATTGAAACTCCACGCCAGTTGCCCATCCGGGGTAATTGCGATCACGCCGCCATCCCCGTGCAGATCTTCCAGTTCCTTGTGGATCACCTGGTCCACCGCATCTTGCAATTTCATGGCCTTGAAGAACACCAGGTTGCAGACCTCACGCGCCACACCTAACCGAATAAAGTATTCGCCCGTGCCGGTACCGGAAACCGCACACGACTGATTCGACGCATAAGTACCCGCCCCGATGATGGGGGAATCGCCAATGCGCCCAGGCATCTTGGCCTGCATCCCTCCGGTGGAGGTGCCGGCGGCGATGTTGCCCTGCCTGTCTAGCGCCACCACGCCTGTTGTTCCGTATCGGTGCATATCGGGTGACTCGTCAAAGGACGCCACCGGGACCGTCGAGCCTTCAGGCGGCACTCCAGCGGGCCGCGGCGGAATCGGCTTGCCTTCCCTCTTCAGCTGCTTCACCAACGCATCCCACCGGCTCTCCGTAAAGAAGTAACTGGGCGGCTCCATCTCCAGCCCGACGCTCTCGGCGAATGCATCCGCACCCGGCCCCGCGATCATCACGTGCTGCGATTTCTCCATCACCGCCCGGGCCGCGCTGATGGGATGGCGGGGCCGCGTAACTCCGGCGACCGCACCGGCCTTGAGATTGGAGCCATCCATGATGGACGCGTCCATCTCATTCTTCCCTTCACGGGTAAAGACCGCGCCTTTGCCCGCATTAAACAGCGGATCATCCTCGAAGACATGGATAGCAGCTTCAACCGCGTCCATCGCCGAACCGCCTTTGTCGAGCACCGCCGAACCCGCGTGAATCGCTCGATCGAGCCCCGCACGATACGCCTTGTCGCCATTCGGACCCAGCGCAGACTTCTCGATAACACCCGCTCCTCCGTGCACCACGATTGCCCAATGGCGCTCCGGTTGCTGCGCAACAGAAACACTCGCCGCACTCAACAACCCCATCGCAACAACAGAGACCCACCTCTGCATTCTCTTCACCTCATCGACGTCCTGACTTCAATTTTGTTTCATGCCGCAAAGCCATCCTATTCTGCCTGGCTTCTTCACCCAAAGAAAAAGGGCACGGCGGAATCCGCCATGCCCTCGTCTTTCTTGTGAGTGATTAGAAAAACAACTTCGCTGAAATCTGCAACTGACGCGGCCCATACAGCAGGCTGTTTGTGCCGGTCATTACGCCAAAGGCGCCAGCTGGCGTCGATGACACGAAAGGCACGATGCATCCGGCAAACTGCGATCCGGTCGGCACTCCCACTGTCTGGCAGGCGCCGGTGTTTCCCGTGGGAGCGAGCTGCGTTGAGTAGGACGAGTTCACGCTGGAGATGATCGTGTGGTTCATCAGGTTGAATGCCTCCCCAACGAACTGCATGTACACCCTCTCGTGAATCGGGACATCGCGCGTGACACGGAAATCGATGTTGCGTGTTCCCGGTCCCGGCTGGCTGTTGCGCTGAATCTGCGGCGGCCGGCCCGTGGTCGGCGCACCCGAGGACGAGCTCATCGCGCCTCCGTAGATGTTGCCATCCGCGGCAGCTGGGGTGCTCTTGATCACCGAGGCTGGGCTGGTCATTGAAGCCACGATGGGGAAACCCGTGGCCTCCGTCGCAGTTCCTGAGAACGTGAATCCATTGACCACATGTCTCATGAAGCTGTTCTCCATCTTGAACGTTGGCTTGTAAAGAAGCGTCCCCACAAACCGTTCACGCAGGTCGATATCCGACCGGCCATACTCGCCCCTCAGGTTGTTCGGATCGAGCACGGGGTTGCCACCGTAGAACGTACCGAAGGCTCCCTGAACCTGGTCGTCGTCCAGAGCCTTCGCCCACGTGTAGTTCACCAGTATTTCAAGCCCGTTCTGGAACGGACGGCGCAAAGTAACCGCCATGCTGTTGTACCAGGAGTTGGCAACGCTGAATCCGGCATTGATGGATGTCAGCGTCGGATCGATGCGATCGGTCGCCAGGTAGTAGGGCACAGTGGTCAACGTCTTTGTCCCATTTGGCTGCGTAATAGTGAACGACCGCACGCCATGCGGAGTTTGACCTACCAGGTTCGCATCGAGGAAGACCGGGAGCCGCAGCGCGCGCGTTCCCACATATCCCACCGACAACGACATCTTGCCGGGGAACTCCTGCTCGATCGCCAGGTTGAACTCATGGGTAATCGGCGGAACAAAATCGGGCGAGAGACCATGGAAGCTCGCCGATGCCGCCGCACTCACGCCAGTGACTGTCGGCGCCGTACCCCCATCTGGAAAGAGGGCTTCGGAGAGCGCCGGTCCGGGCGGCAAGAACGGCACGTTCGGGAATTGAAGCGCGGCCGGCTTCGTGCAGGTCGCATTGCAACCGTTGTAGTTGTAGTTGATCTGGTATACGCCATTCTCAACTCTCATCGCGTAGTACGTGCTTCCCTGGTTCAATCCCGTAAAGATTCCGTATCCACCGCGAACAACCGTGGTTGGATTTGGAGTCCATGCGAAACCGAGGCGCGGCTGCACGCGATCCGCCACATTTTTGATGGTGGTGTTGTATTTGGCTGCCAGCGCGGACGACGTGTTGGGAAGGGCCGGGTCGGGAGTCAATTGCAGATCGTAGCGCGCCCCGAGGTTCAACGTGAGCTTCTGGTTCACTTTCCACGAGTCCTCGACGAAACCGTCATACATCTGCATCCAGAAATCATCACCGCCGGCTTTCGGGGTCGGATTAATTTGATCTATCGTTTGCACAAAGGTGTTGTAGTGCGAGCCGGCAAAGGGATCAGTATTTCCCGGCTGACCCGCGAAGGCATCTACAATCCAGTTCTGAAACTGCTGGGTCACATTTCCGGAGTAGCCATAGACACCGCCACCCTGGAAGAGGTTGATCATGATCTCGTGGACAAGATTGACATCGCCACCGAATTTGACCGTGTGGCGGCCGTAGACCTTATTGAACACGTCGGTGATCTGGTAGCGGTGCTCATCCGGCTCGGCGGTGCGTGGAAGGGCATTCGGCATGCCGTAGATCTCAGCACCCATACTGATGCTCGGACCGGAGGAATACGCGCCGGCGGTTTCGAGATCGCGGCCCCACTGGAAGCGGAGATCATTCACTGCCGTGCTGGTGAGCGTTGAAGTCCAGTGCGCAATAAGGAACCGCTCGTGGTAGCTCGTGGGCGCGTTCGTGCTGGGCGATGTGTTCGAGTAGGTTGCGTTCGGCGCGTATCCGTAGCTTTGGTCGAAATCCGCCCAATTAAATTCGCGTAGACCAGATTCTTCGGGTTGATCTGATAGTCAATCCGAGGGAATATGAGCGTTTCCTTGGCGAAACGGCTAGGCGCGCCCTGGAGTCCGAGCAGGAAGTTAATACCCGACGTGCACTGTGCGCTGGTGATGGTGGCAGGACACTGGGTGGGCGAGACGATCGTGGTGGAGTTAAACGCGCCTGTCGGCGTCGTGGTTACAGTGTTTGTTTCATAGTAGAGAGCGCGACCTGCGCGACGGAAATTGTCCGACGTGACGAAGAAAAAGAGCTTCTCCTTGATGATCGGCCCTCCTACGCTGCCACCGAATCCCTGTTGCTGGTGAACCGGCTGGGTGAGCAGGAAAGGGTTGCCATTGTTGTGGAGCGCCGACCACTTGCTGATCGGATCCAGCGCATTCCAGTCGGGGTAGCGAAGAGCGTAGAACAAGTCGCCGTGAAAGCTGTTTGTCCCGTTCTTCGTGATGGCGTTCACCTGCCCGCCTGCCGCCTGCCCGAATTCAGCGGAGTAGTTTGCAGCTTCAGTCTGGAATTCCTTGATCGAGTCGAGACTGTAAACAAACGGCGCACCAGAAGCGCGTCCGCGAGCTTCGCTGAACAGCATCTGGTTGTTGTTGGCGCCATCGACATAGTTCTGGTTGTAGAGACCGCTGATGCCGTGGAAGCTGACCAGGCCGCTGCCACCATCCGGCACCACGTTCGGAGTCAACAGAACAAAGTCGCTCCAGTTGCGCCCGTTTACCGGCAGGTTCTGAATAATGGACTGGTCAACGACTTGAGAAACCTCAGTCTGCTGGACATTGAGCAGCGGAGTCTCGCCCGAAACCTCGACCGTTGTCGTGCTCGACTGCACTTTCAGGCTAAGATCGACCGTCAAGGTCTGACCGACAAGCAGCGTCAGGTTATTGGCGCCCACTGATCCAAAATTGCTTGCCGTGGCACTCACGGTGTAGCGCCCCGGCTGCAGGAACGGAGCGACGTAGAACCCAGAGTCGTTTGTTTTGTAGAGGTGGACTACGCCCGTGTCAACGTTTGTGACCGTAACCGACACTCCGGGAACCACCGCCTGGCTGGCGTCGGTGATGGTACCCGTTATGGTGCCCGCGCCTGCCGTCTGCGCGTTTGATGGCAGGCTTGTTGCCAATAAGAAAATACTCATCAGGATGCCGAAGAATAGTCCGCGGCCCCTTCCGAAGAATGGGTATCTGAAATTCATCACAGCTGGTCCTCCAAGAAGTGGTAGTGGTGCCGTTGCAGAGGCTAAAGTCTGCCTGCACATTCGTAGGTGTCTGATTGCGAATACAGCTTGGTTCAAGAAAGCGCCGAGCGAAGAAGAAATGCCGTTGAGGGCTTCGCGGGAAATCGGCTCTTTCCAAGCATGTTAGCCCGAAAAGAAAGTTGTTTGATGAAGAATTCTCGTAAATCAAGTCTATCGAAGCCGGGGCGCAAACTTTCTTGAATACTGTGTAAATCCCGCAAAGCGGGACTGGTAAGGCTCGCTTTCACCGTTGCTACTATCGAATCATGCCCTCGCGATTCCGCAGCGCCGCAATTGCCTGTTTCGCCATGCTTTTCGCGTTCACTCTGCCCATCGACGCCGCTCCGAAACCCATTGTGGTCAAGGTCGTTGTCGTCGCTATGTTCGAAATCGGACAGGATACGGGCGATCAACCCGGCGAACTCCAATATTGGGTCGAACGCGATCATCTCGATCAGGTTTATCCTCTGCCCGCCGGTTATCACGCAGCGCGCATGAATTCGAATGGCGAGATGGCGATCCTCACCGGGCCGGGCACAGCACACGCGGCAGCCACGATCATGGCCCTCGGCCTCGATCCTCGATTCGACTTCAGCCATGCGTACTGGCTCATCGCAGGAATCGCTGGCGGCAGCCCCGATCGCATCTCGCTCGGCTCCGCAGCCTGGGCCCACTGGGTCGTCGACGGCGACCTCGGCTACGAAATCGATCCACGCGAAATGCCATCCGATTGGTCCACGGGCTACGTGCCCCTTCGCAAGACGCGCCCCTTTGAGTCTCCCTCCACTCCGCTCGATGGACAGGTCTACGAACTCAATGCCGCCCTTGCGCAATGGGCCTACGACATGACGCGCAAGACCCCACTCGGCGATTCCGACACACTGAAGCAGATTCGTATTCACTTCGATGGCGATGCCGCCCAGCGTCCGCCTTTCGTCACCCTGGGCGACACGATCTCCTCATCCACCTTCTGGCATGGCAAGCTCTCCGACGCCTGGGCCAGCGAGTGGGTCAGCTACTTCACCGGTGGCAAAGGCCAGTTCGCAACCACCGCGATGGAGGACACCGGCACCCTGCAGTCCCTGACTTACCTCGCCAACGCCGGCCGCATTGATCGTCAGCGCATCCTCGTTTTGCGCACCGTCAGCAACTTCGATCGGCAACCACGGGACATGTCCGCAGCCGAAAGCCTCTCCCGCCAGCGTATCGGAACCTATAGCGCCTACCTGCCGGCGGTAGAAGCCGCCTCACGGGCTGGTGGGGCACACGGTCGTGAACGTGAAGCTTCGCTGACCAACTGGTCGAAATACAGACGTCGCAGGACTTTCCAATCCCCATACGGTCGCCACCAACATAGCCCAGCCGTGCTCGAACTTGGTACCCGCGTGCTCCGAAGGTTCCATGACTACGCTTCTACTCCGCTCGCACACAAATCATGCCATCATCTTGGCGCGCATGGTCCGGCAGTGCACAATGCTTGCGATCCGCAATTTCCGAATTTGCCGTTGGCCTGTGCCTGCCGTCGGCCGTCTGGCGAGTGCAACGGGTACGAAAGAAGATCATGCATTCAGCTTGGTTTGGCGAATTTATCGGCACGCTTGTTCTGATCCTGCTCGGCAATGGAGTCAACGCCGGCGTCACCCTTCGCAAATCCTACGCAGCAGATGCAGGATGGATGGTCGTCACTACCGGCTGGGCCATCGCCGTGCTCTGCGGAGTGCTGACGGCCCAGGCATTCGGCAGCCCCGGCGCGAATCTCAATCCCGCCATCACGCTGTCCACCGCAGTCTCAAGCGGCGACTACTCGCACCTGCTCTCGCTCTGGTCCGCGCAGATGTTGGGAGCCATCCTTGGTGCTGCGTTGATGGCGTTGCACTATGCGCCTCACTGGTCGATCACGCCCGATCCCGCAGCCAAGCTCGGCGTCTTCTGCACCAACGGCGCCATCCATCATCCGATTTCCAATTTCGTCGGCGAAGTCATCGGCACCATGGTCCTCGTGGTCGTCGCCGGCGCCATCTTCTCTCACGGCGTGTCGGCCAGCGGTCCCGCCGCCGGAATGGGCCAGTGGCTCGTTGGCAGCCTGGTGTGGGGCATAGGGCTTTCGTTAGGAGGCACAACCGGCTACGCCATCAACCCCGCGCGCGATCTCGGCCCGCGGCTTGCTCACGCGTTGTTGCCCATCCCCGGCAAAGGCGGCTCCAACTGGAACTACGCCGCCATTCCGGTGCTCGGTCCGCTGACCGGTGGCATACTCGCGGGCGTGCTCCTGCACTTTGCCAAACTCTGAGGTTCAAAACTACTAGATAGACGTTGCCGACCGCGCTCAACTCACCTCAATCATGATCTTGGTGAACTGCTCGGGCTCGCGACTCCACGCATCCAGAATCGCCGGCGTCTCATCGAAAGCCACCATGTGCGTCACCGCAGCCTCCACAGGAAAGCGCTTCGCCTCCAGCATCTGGATCACCTCGCGAAAATCTTCCGGCACGGCATTACGCGATCCCATAATGTCGAGTTCCTTATGCACAAACGGCCGGGTCTCGTAGGCAACCTCTTCCTTCGCCCAGCCGATGTACACCACTCGGCCTGCGTACGCCACTTCTTCCACCGCTGCGCGATACGTTGCCGGCAGACCGATCGCCTCAATCACCACATCTGGGCCACGCCCGTTCGTCAGCTCCATCAGCCGCTCATGCATGTCGCTTGTCTTTGAGTTAATGCCCTCAGCCGCGCCCGCTTTCCGCGCCGTCTCCAGCTTGTGGTCGTCCACATCAATGCCGATCACGCGCGCCCCTCGAAATGCAGCGCCCGCCACCACACCCAGCCCCACGCCGCCACATCCAAACACGGCCACAGTGTCCTCTGCGGTCACGCATCCTCGCCCCACGGCATGAAAGCCCACCGTGAGCGGCTCAACCAGGCACAACTCCTTCATTGTGAGATTCGCCCTATACAGCTTCGTCGCCGGCACCGCGATCAACTCCGTCAGCGCCCCGTCTCGCTGCACACCCAGCGTCTGGTTATCCCGGCAGGCATTGGGACGGCCTCGCTTGCAGGCAGCGCAGTGCCCACAAGCCGCGTAGGGTAGAACCGTGACCGCCGTCCCCACCTCCCACTCGTCATGCGTCCCGGAGTCCGCTACCGTCGCAGAAATCTCATGACCGGGAATTCGCGGATAGCTCACCAGCGGATTTCTGCCCCGATACGAATTCAAATCGCTTCCGCATAAACCAACCCGGCGCACCTGCAGCAGAACTTCGTCTTCACCAACTCGCGGCTCCGCAACCTCTTTCACCGCTGCGCGTCCCGGCGCTTCCAGCACAATCGACTTCATATCAAGACCCTCTCGCCACATTTCCTGTGAACCCATGATGATATCCGAGAGCTATCCCGCCATCCGGCCGTAAGCGATATCCTTTCCAAGAACAGTCGTTCGCTTCGAGGAACCGCCCCATGCCTGAAACCGCTCTGCAGATTGATCCCCGCGACAATGTCCTCGTAGCCCTCGTTCCACTCGTAGCAGGAACCGCCGTCAGCCTCGAGCAAAATTCCTGTCCAGTCACCGAGAACATTCCCGCGAAGCACAAACTAGCTCTCGTCGACTTGAAGCCGGGTGACCTCGTCACGATGTACGGCATGGTTGTCGGAGAAGCAACCCAGCCCATCGCTCGCGGCGGACTTCTTTCAACGCGCAACGTCCGCCATCGCACCGGCGGATACACGGCGCAGCGTCATCCCGTCACCTTCGCGCTTCCCGACGCATCATCCTGGTCCGGTCGCACCTTCATGGGTTACCACCGCGCCGATGGCCAGGTAGGCACACGCAATTACTGGCTGGTGCTACCGCTCGTATTCTGCGAGAACCGCAATGTCGACCGCATGCGCGAAGCTCTCGAAGAAGAACTCGGCTACGGCAGTTCGCATAACAGCTATCGCCCCCTGGTCCGGCAACTGGTCTCAAAGCAGGCGGCGAACGGCAATGGCATCGCACACGAGTCGTCAGCGCACGCCGACCGCATCTTCCCCAACATCGACGGCGTCCGCTTCCTCACACATCAGGGAGGCTGCGGTGGTACGCGCCAGGACGCGCAGGCGCTCTGCGGCTTGCTTGCCGGATACATCCACCATCCCAACGTCGCAGGCGCAACGGTGCTCAGCCTCGGCTGTCAAAATGCACAGTCGAGCATGTTGATGGACGAGCTTCGCGCGCGCGATCCCAAACTGACCAAGCCTGTCCTCTTCTTCGACCAGCAGCGCTCTGGTCGCGAGACCGTTCTCATGACCGGCGCACTCGAGCAAACTTTCGCCGGCCTTGTCGAAGCCAATCGCGTCACGCGCGCACCGGCTCCGCTCTCTGCGCTTACCATCGGACTGAAGTGCGGTGGCTCCGATGGCTTCAGCGGCATCTCCGCGAACCCCACCCTCGGCTATATCTCCGATCTCCTCGGCGAACTGGGTGGCAAATCCATCCTCAGCGAATTCCCGGAACTGCACGGCGTAGAGCAGGAGCTCATCAACCGCTGCGCCACCGATGAACTCGCCCAGCGCTTCTTCGATCTCATGCAGGCTTACTCGGCACGCGCCAAGGCAGTGCACTCCGGCTTCGAGATGAATCCCTCGCCCGGCAACATCGAAGATGGCCTCATCACCGACGCCATCAAGTCTGCAGGCGCCGCGCGCAAGGGTGGAGTGGCTCCCGTACGCGACGTGCTCGACTTCCCGCAATACGCGACCGCGCCCGGCCTCTCGCTGCTCTGTACACCAGGCAATGATGTCGAGTGCGTGACGGCGCAGGCCGGTGCAGGAGCCAATCTCGTGCTCTTCACAACCGGCCTTGGCACTCCCACAGGCAACCCAGTTGCTCCTGTCGTCAAGATCTCCACCAACGCGCAACTTGCCAATCGCATGGGCGACATCATCGACTTCGATGCCGGCGGCATCGTCACCGGAGAATCCACGATCCCGCAATGCGCCGATCAGCTTCTCGATCTGTGTCTTGATGTGGCCAGCGGCAAACGCTTCACCAAAGCCGAAGAGTTCGGCCAGAATGACTTCATCCCCTGGAAGCGCGGCGTCTCGCTCTAATCTTCGTTGCAGCAATAGGACTGTCATCCTGAGCGGAGCAGGCTTGGGGCCCCGCGGACGTTCTTCGTCCGTGGGGTAAGCGGAGCGAAGGACCTGCTTTTTAATCGCCAGGCGGCCCCTCTCTACTTCAGCATCGAAGCCACAACCTAAGGGTGCCCCATCCATGACGAAGCAGGGGTGAGAAAGCACGAACTGCGGCGGTCGCCTCTCTACTCCAACGTTGACGCCACAACCGCCAACGCCGCAATCGCCGCCGTCTCCGCGCGCAGAATGCGCGGACCCAACGACACGGCCTGCCACCCATTCGCATCGAACAGAGCTTCTTCCTCCGGCGCCCATCCGCCCTCGGGCCCTATCGCAATCTCGAGTTCCGGCATCTCGGCTCCAGCAGCGACCATGGCTTCGTCAATCGCGCCCCGCAATGTCGCAGATCGTTCCTGCTCTGCCAGCACGATTCGCTTTAACTTGGAATCAGCCTTCGCGCGATCTGCCAGTTTCACCGGATCGTGAACCACCGGCACATCCGACCTGCGCGACTGCTGCGCGGCCTCATGCACGATGCGTCTCCATCGCTCCACACGCTTCATCGCGGCCAGTGCGAGATGCTTTTCGGTGCGTCGCGCGATGACCGGCACAATCGCAGCGACTCCCAATTCGGTCGCTTTCTCGATCGCCCACTCCATGTGATCGAACTTGAAAATCGACATTACCAGCGTAACGGGCATCCCGGGTTCAGACTCGACCTCGGCGATCAAATTGAACCTCACCTCTGGCGCTCCACCCTGGCCGCCGTCGGTAATCGAAGCGACCACGGAGCGGAACACTCTGCCTCCCGCAACCACGTCAGCTTCCTCTCCCGGCTGCGCGCGCAGCACCCGAATCATGTGCTCCGCTTGCGCTCCCATCAGAGTTGCTGTGGCTTCATCCCAATTCTCGGCAATCCATCTACGTCGCGTCATCGCCTGTATTCATGCACCTTTCCGCTTATGCGCAAAAACACTTCGGGGGACGCTATTGCGTCCCCCGAGGTGTTGCCTTTTTGGTTGGATTACCCGTTACTTCTTTTTCGCGGTTTTCTTCGCGGCCTTCTTCGCGGGTGCCTTCTTGGCTGCTTTCTTAGTTGCCATTTGCCTATTCTCCCTTTTCGATGGTTTGCATCGAGGTCTGCAACATTTGTTGCAGTTGAGGAATGTATAGATTCATGCGTCGTAAGTGTCAAGAAAAAAACGACAATGAGGTGGAAAAAGTGGCAACAATTTCTTCAGACCTCAATCGCCCTCTCGTCCTCTTCGATCACAAAACGTGACGCGAGTGGAGAAACGCGACCGACAATCCGGCGATAGCATCATGCCAGCTGTGAGCAAAAATTCCCGCGCGCAGGTTTCGTCGAAACAGAGCGAGCAGACTGAAGAGCGCGCCGAACACAGTTAGAAGAAACATTGCTCGCGCTCCTTCGTATCCATGCGCCGCACCAAACACCACTGCTGAAAACACCACGCCGCCAGCCGCCGCCCCACGAGTCCACGCAGTGAACTGCTGTTGCAAATAGCCGCGAAACACAAGCTCTTCCGCAACACCAACCAACATACACAGCAGTAGCCAGCACGCAATTTCCTTGCCGTTCGCAGGCGCCAGTTGCGCCACCGCGCGTGCTGCCTGGTCCTCAGGCAAACGCGGCAAGGTCGTCTTTCCACTCGGCCCAGTCGGAATCGGAATAGGACGATGCGTGATGGCTGCCTCGATGCTCATCCACATCAACGCAAGCGTCGCAAGCGCCATCAACGAACCCATCCAGAACAGAATCGCGATGCCAGCATCCACCACGATCGAACCAAGACCGCCAGACATCTTCCCGAAGAGAGATCTGATCGAAATCCCCTTGAGGCGCACGCCAAAGGCGACCCAGCCGATCAACACCAATTCGAGCGCAGCTGTTACGCCATACGTGCGAAGCCGATTCACCGCGCTCACGCCCGCACCGCCCGGATGTCTGTACGCGCCCAGCAGCGACACCGCGAGAATCCCGAGGATGAGCACCACGGTGTGCCACGCCGGTGCGATCGATGTCGGTTCGGGAGAAGCTGTCTCGGCGATCGGCGCAACATGTCCTTGCGTTTCGATGCCTGCTTGCTCGGTTGGCTCGTTGATGGGTTCCATTGATATGGATGTTAGTCGAGACAGTTCTCTCTCCACAAAGCGAGAACGCTCGAAGCTCAGCATTCGATCACATTCAGCGCAAGCCCCGCCAGGCTCGTCTCCTTGTAGCGCGATTGCATATCGAGGCCAGTCAGGTACATCGTGCGGATCACCTGGTCGAGCGAAACCTTGTGCTCCTCCAAATCGCTTTGCGCAATCCTCGAGGCATGCACCGCTTTCACCGCGCCCATCGCATTGCGCTCGATGCATGGAATCTGCACCAGCCCTCCAATCGGATCGCAGGTCATCCCCAGATTGTGCTCCATCGCGATCTCCGCCGCGTGTTCTACCTGGCCATTCGTACCGCCCATCGCTGCAATCAGTCCGCCGGCCGCCATTGAGCAAGCCACGCCCACCTCACCCTGGCAGCCAACCTCGGCTCCACTGATCGACGCGTTCTCTTTGTAGAGAATTCCAATTGCCGCCGAAGTCAGAAAGAATCGAATGATCCCTTCATGATCGGCCCCCGGCACAAAGCGCTCGTAGTATCGCGCCACCGCCGGCACCACTCCCGCCGCTCCGTTCGTCGGCGCGGTCACCACGCGCCCACCGGCCGCATTCTCTTCGTTCACCGCCATTGCGTACACCGTTACCCAGTCCAGCGGTGCCAGGGGATCACTCGGCAGTCCAGACGCTTCCTTTTCCTTAAGCCGCTCGGCCAGCCGGTGCGCCCTCCGGCGGACATTCAGACCACCCGGCAAAATTCCTTCCGTTGAAATACCGCGCTCGATGCAACCCTTCATCGTCTGCCAGATGGCATCGATCCCGGCGCGAACCCGAACCGCAAGCACCTCATCGGTCGCGCTTTCATCATCGACGCGCAACCGGGCGCATTCGTTTGCCATCATCACCTGGTCGATGGTCAGGCCATGTGTATTCGCAACCTCCAGCAATTCCGCCGCGCTGTGGAATGGATAGGGAAGCTGCACCTTCAACCCACCCGCTGAAGCCGCATCCACACCATCCTCGACAATGAATCCGCCGCCAATGGAGAAGTATGTCCGCTCTTCGACTCGATTCCCAACACCGTCAAACGCGATCAGCCTCAGCCCGTTCGGATGCCGCGTGAGCGCTCCGGGAGGAAACATAGTCTCGCGTTCGAAGAGCAGGTCACGTGGCTCGTCAAACGCGATGCTGCGCCTTCCTGCAAGATTCAGCGTCTTCGTCGCGCGAATCTCTGCCACCGTCGCTTCGATCACTGCGGGGTCAATCGTCGCCGGCTCGTTTCCCGACAAACCCAGCAGCACCGCGCGGTCCGTACCGTGCCCCATCCCGGTCAAGGCTAGCGAACCATACAGGTTCACCTGCACCCGTCCTACCTTGTCCAGTTCGCCCTTAGATTCGAGCTCGCGCGCAAAGCGGCATGCCGCGCGCATCGGACCCATGGTGTGTGAACTCGAAGGCCCTACACCTAGCTTATAAAGATCGAAAAGACTCGTAGTCACGCAGAAGATTGTAGTCCCTGCAAGGATTGGCAGTCAGATTGCCTAGCTGAAGGAGCTCAGACTCCAGCGCAATTCGCAGCGAACTTGCTTCACCCATGCCCGCATCTAACCGCCTTCGAGAGTCATCTCGAATCGGAGGAATTGATGTATCACCACATAAAGCAACTCATGTACTCGGTCAACGTAGGAACCCCAGATGTTGCATTCGGCAATATGCTGCTCGAACAGTTCGGCGGCGCTAATGGCGAACTGGCAGCCGCAATGCAATACACGCTCCAGGGCTGGAACTGCGTGGACGATCTGGCCCGTCGCGACCTCTTGCTCGATATTGGAACTGAAGAACTCAGCCATCTTGAAATCGTCGGCGCGCTCATTCGCATGCACTTGAAACCGATGAAAGAGAAACGTGAAGCCGCGGAAGCGGATCCGCTGGTATGCATCGCTGGAGGAGGCGGCCTAGCTCTCATCAACTCCATGGGCAACGCGTGGACCGGTGACTACCTCAAAATCACCGGCGAGCTCGACGTCGATCTCCGCAGCAATATCGCTGCAGAAGCCCGCGCCAAGATCGTCTACGAGCGCCTCATTAACCACACCGACGATCCGGGCACCGTCGATGCTCTCCAGTTCCTCATGACGCGGGAGATCACCCACATGAAAGCATTCTCGGCGGCGCTCGAAAGCCTTGAGAAGCCTCCGTTCTCCATCGGCCGCCTCGCCGTTACACCCAAGCTTGTGGACGAGTACTTCAACGCATCCACCGGCGAAGGCAATGAGGGCGACACCGACATGCATGGTCCCTGGCAAACTTCCTTCGGCCTTCAGCCTGTCGAGTCGCAGATGAACGGCGGCAAGGGTCTTTCCATCGGCTCAGTCGACGGAGTCGCGGGATTCGAAGCGCGAGGAAAGCAGGACTCCGGCCAGAAAGCCTCGACTGCGACGAAGGTCAAGACGGTCGACAGTAAATCCGTGCCTGATAACAAAGATGTTGCTCAAACCGGACGGCAGGCCACCATGGCCAACGAACCCGTCTCATCGCGCTAAGCCGTTGCTCGACCATCGCGAACGAGAACATTGAAGATTCGATCTAACAAACAGGGCTGCTCCCACATCTGTGACGAGCAGCCCATCCCTACCTGCATGGCTTCTGCTACACTCCACGCAAAATTACCGCCATGCTATTTAAAGCCCTTAGTGCAGCTGTATATGGAATCGACGCTAACTTAATCGACGTAGAAGTTGATTACAGCGGCGTTGTTGCTGAGAAAGACGTCTTTCACACCGTGGGCCTGCCCGATGCGGCAGTACGTGAGAGTCGCGATCGCGTACGCGCCGCCATCAAGAACTCCGGCTACACCATTCCGCCAACCTTCATCACCATCAATCTCGCTCCCGCCGACTTGAAGAAGGAGGGCTCCGGATTCGATCTTCCCATCGCGGTCGGAATCCTCGGTGCGTACGGCGCGCTGCGCGTCGACAACGTCGATCGCTTCCTGCTCGTCGGCGAACTGGGACTCGACGGCAGTGTGCGCGCGGTCCCCGGCATGTTGCCCGTGGCCATCCTCGCGCGCGAAAAGAACATTCCCAACCTTATACTTCCCGCCGCCAACGCTGCCGAAGCCGCCGTCGTCGAAGGCGTCAACGTCTATCCAGTCGCATCTCTCCTCGACGTCATCGATCTGCTCAACTCCACCATCGTCGGCCAGGTGCAGCGCGAGCCCTTCCGCGTGAAGACCGAAGAGCTTCTCGGCGAACTACAGCATTTCTCCGTCGACTTCAAAGACGTTCGCGGTCAGCAGACCGCCAAGCGCGCTCTCGAAGTAGCCGCGGCCGGCAGCCACAACATCCTCATGATCGGCCCTCCCGGCTCCGGCAAAACCATGCTGGCCAAGCGCCTGCCCTCGATCCTCACTCCACTCACCTTTGAAGAAGCGCTAGAGACTACCAAGATCCACTCCGTCGCCGGAGTCCTCGATGCCTCGGCCGGGCTCGTTACCCAGCGGCCTTTCCGCTCGCCGCACCACACCATCTCTGACGCAGGCTTGATCGGCGGCGGCATCGTCCCGCGTCCCGGCGAAGTTTCCCTGGCCCACAACGGTCTTCTCTTTCTAGACGAACTGCCCGAGTTCCCTCGCAACGTCCTCGAAGTCATGCGCCAGCCGCTCGAAGATCACACCGTCACCATCGCCCGCGCCTCAATGTCGCTCAGCTTTCCGGCGCGCTTCATGCTCGCCGCCGCCATGAACCCATGCCCCTGTGGATACTTCAACGACAAGTCGCGCGAGTGCCTATGCACCCCGCCGATGATCCAGCGCTACGTCGCCAAGATCTCCGGACCGCTCCTCGACCGCATCGATATTCACATAGAAGTTCCAGCCGTCCAATATAAGGAGCTGCGCGGCGGAGCAGCCGCCGAAGGCTCTGCCGAGATTCGCACCCGCGTGATGGCAGCCCGCGACCGGCAGCAAACCCGGTTCAAGAAGTCCGGCGACAAGGTCTTTTCCAACGCCCAGATGTCCACCCGTCAGATCCGCACTCACTGCGAACTCGGGGCCGACGCCGAACGCCTTCTCGAGCGCGCCATGCAACAGCAAGGCCTCACCGCTCGCGCACATGATCGCATCCTTAAAGTAGCGCGCACCATTGCAGACCTCGAAGGTGCTGATCGGCTTGCAGTCTCCCATCTCGCCGAGGCGATCCAGTACCGTACTCTGGACCGCAGTTATTGGGCTTGAAGGTGCCGACAACAACTTGAGTGATGCCCGTCACACGCCGTCTGTAACCCCAATGGTTCCTTGATTTGAGAAAGAGTACTGGCGCGTATTCTGCTGATCCACTTCAAGCCATCTGTCGGGATTAACTTAACTAGAATCAATTACTTAATAGCTTAAAGAAAACTCGACAGCCTTCCAATTCCTTACCGTCAATTCCACAAAAAACTTGTTGACCCTAAAACGACCCCGTTGTACATTCATGAGTGCCATCCATAGGGGAAGATTGATAGCGCGATCGCGCGTTTTTCTGCTTTTTCCGCCTCCCAATCCGGGCCTGGACACATCCGCAGGTGGCAGAGTGTGTACGGGGTTCCGAAGAGGCTGAAACCGCCAGGCGCAAAGCTCGTCGCTGCAGTCACTTCTATCCGTTACAGGGCAAGCTGCCTGTTCCCAAAGAACGCTGCTTTGCGGCAAAAGTTTTTTAAACTTGATGCCCAATTCGTGCGTCTAAAGGGGAGGACAGGCTGTTTGGGGCAGCAGCTCGATCTTATATCTATGAAACGACTGTACCGAGAGCACCAAAGCAGTGCCTATCGGACAGATTCGGAAGGAGATTCAATTCATGCGTTCTGATTTGGTTTTTGGTGCACTGTCTCACGTGTCCAATCGTTACCAGCTCTGCCAGCTTGCAAGCAAAGCGACCCGGATGCTGCACAAGCCGAGCACTCGCTTGCAAGACACCACCAACGAGGTCCTCGTCCGCTTCCATTCCACCAACCCCGGCACTTTAGTTCCGGTCAGCGTGCCTGCGGCTCGGCCCATTGAAACGCGGCGTGCGGCTTAACAGCTTCTCCTGTATAGTTGAATGAGTTAAGCCAAACATTTTCCGAGCGGCCATTCCGCAAACCTGATTGGCCGCTTCCATCCTGTGTTAAAGCCCTTTCTTATTTAGGTTTTTGCTTTAACGCAGAGCTGCAACACAACCGCAACTCTTAAACCCCGCCTATTTTTTCTGGAGCACTTCCCCCTCTCGGGTCCCCCCACTTACCCTTCCGCAGGTGAACATGACGATCGCCGAACTCAAAGAGAAAAACATCACTGAACTGAGCCGCATTGCGCGCACCCTGGAGATCCCGGGCGCCAGCGGCCTCCGCAAGCAGGACCTGATCTTCAAAATCCTTCAGGCCCAGAGCGAAAAAGAAGGCCACATCTTTGCCGATGGCGTGCTTGAAATCCTGCCCGACGGCTACGGCTTCCTCCGCTCTCCCGACTACAACTATCTGCCCGGCCCCGACGACATCTACGTCTCGCCCTCGCAGATTCGCAAATTCGATCTCAAAACCGGCGACTCCATCAGCGGCAACGTCAGGCCTCCCCATGAAGGCGAGAAATACTTCGCCCTGGTGAAGATCGAGGCCATCAACTTCGAGTCGCCTGAAGAGACGCGCAACAAGATCCTCTTCGACAATCTGACGCCGCTCTATCCGCAGGAACGCATCAAGCTTGAGACCGTTCGCGAAGCCGTCAGTGGCCGAGTAATGGACCTGCTCACTCCGGTCGGCAAAGGCCAGCGCGGTCTCATCGTCGCTCCGCCGCGTACCGGCAAGACGATGCTGCTGCAGTCCCTCGCAAATTCCATCACGGCCAATCAGCCTGAAGTCGTCCTCATCGTTCTGCTCATCGACGAGCGTCCTGAAGAAGTCACCGACATGCAGCGCTCCGTGAAGGGCGAAGTCATCAGTTCCACCTTCGACGAGCCGGCAGCACGCCACGTGCAAGTCGCCGAGATGGTGATCGAAAAGGCAAAGCGTCTCGTCGAGCACAAGCGCGACGTCGTGATCCTGCTCGACTCCATCACCCGTCTCGCCCGCGCCTACAACACCATCGTGCCTCCGTCGGGAAAGGTACTCTCCGGCGGCGTCGACTCCAATGCGCTGCAGCGGCCAAAGCGATTCTTCGGCGCGGCCAGGAACATCGAAGAAGGCGGGTCTTTAACCATCATCGCCACCGCCCTCGTCGACACAGGGTCCCGTATGGACGAAGTGATCTTCGAGGAATTTAAAGGCACCGGCAACATGGAAATCATCCTCGACCGCAAGCTCGTCGACAAGCGCGTCTTCCCGGCCATCGATATCCAGCGTTCCGGAACTCGTAAGGAAGAGCTGCTCATCCCCAAGGAAGATCTGCAGCGCATCTGGATTCTCCGCAAGGTCCTCAACCCGTTGTCGCCCGTCGAAGCGATGGAGCTTCTCATCAGCCGTCTCGAGAAAGTCCGCAACAACGCCGAGTTCCTCGCCAACATGAACCAGTTGTAGATGTATCGTCAGCACGAGGTACGGTCGGCGCCGAAGGCGCAAATTGGCCGCACCGCAGGTGCTTCCAGCTCTGGGGTCTAGGTGGTACTGGTTTCCAGCAGCTGGCAAAAGGCCGGGGCATCGTCCCCGGCCTTTGTGTGTTTGAAAGGCGTTTGATTGGCGTGCGAACCTGATAGCGTAAGCTCCAGTGCAATTGCATCCTCAAGTCGAGGCGTGAATGCCGCACCGTTCCATGACTTCCACTACTTCCTCCAAGCCGATCTCAAATTCCGAAGACTCAGGCACGATCCGCTTTGGCGTCTTCGAGTTCAGCTTTTCCACATCAGAGCTGCGCCGCAATGGGATCCTCTTGCGCCTGCAGGCGCAGCCCGCCAAGGTACTCTCTTACCTCCTCTCTCATACAGATCGAGTCGTATCTCGCGAAGAATTGCACGACACTATCTGGGGCAACTCCACCTTTGTCGACTTCGAACGCGGCCTGAATGTATGCATTGCCCAGATTCGTGTCGCTCTCGGCGACGAGTCCAGTGCTCCGCGCTACATCCGCACCATTCCTCGAAAGGGATATGAATTCATCTGTCCGGTGCAGCACCTTGCATCTTTGGGATCTCCGGAATCTGTTCCTGTGCAGCGCCCATCGCGCCGGCTTCTCGTCGCCTCCTTAGTCGCTGTAGTACTCATAGCTGCTGTAATTGGCGGATACTTGTTTGCGCGCTCCCGATCCCGCGCCACGTCACCTCTCGTCGTTGCTGTAGCAAGGTTCGACAACGAAACCGGTGACGCTGCCGTAACCAGCTTCGCCGACGCGCTCACAGACGATGTGGTCGCCAGACTCACCGATTCCGGCGACAGCAGGCTGCGCGTCATTGGCAACGCATCCGTTCTCCGCGTTCCCCGTCAACAGCGCGACCTGTTGCAAATCTCCAAGTCTCTGCATGCGCAGTTCATCGTGCTCGGCCAGGTACAGCGCATCGGCACACAAACGCGCATCCTTGCCCATCTCATCCGCATGCCCGAGCAGAGCCACGTCTGGGTCGTTCGGCTCGATCAGCCGTTCAACGATCCTTCTGCGCTGGAAACAGCCGCATCACGCGAGATTGCCGCCCAGTTCTCCGCAAAACTAACCAACCCCTCCGGACAAGGCGCTTTACACGACCCTGCAAACCGATAAAGGTGCAGCGGCTTAGCTCTTTATCTCGAATTGGTCCGTTCACAATGTATTTTGGCTTGTTCTACCGAACGCCATGAGATCAACCTCACAGAAGTTCATTCGAGGTGTTCTCCAATGTCGACATTCTCCTTCGACCTCCCTTCTCTCCGCCGCCGACGTCTCCTTCAGACGGTAGGCCTGGCCTTCTCTGCGCCGGTCTGGTCCTTCGCATCTTCTGAAAGCGCGAGCCCGGCCCAGCCCGCAGTGAACACTCCAGATCACTCTGCGTTGCCTTCAGGCTTCCCCACGCAGCCACCCGATCTCGTGCGCGAAATGGTCATGGTTTCGCACTTCGATCTCAAACGCGTTCAGCAATTCGTTGATGCAAAACCCTCTCTCGCACGGGCCGCGTGGGATTGGGGTTTCGGCGACTGGGAGTCAGCTCTTGGCGCTGCTTCCCACATGGGCAACCGCCCTATCGCGGATTACCTGCTGTCCAGGGGAGCCCGGCCCTCGCTCTTTTCCTCGGCGATGCTCGGCCACCTCGATGTCATCAAGGCCTTCATCACTGCGCAACCGGGCACCGAGCGCATTCGCGGCCCGCATAGCATCAGCCTACTTGCCCATGCAAAAGCTGGCGGAGAAGCCGCCCGTCCGGTCTACGACTACCTCGCGTCCCTTGGCGACGCCGATTCTGAACCTCCGATCCCGCTAAGCCAGAGTGATCTGGACGCCATACTTGGTCACTACCCGTTCGGCCCCGGAGAGAACGATCGCATCGACGTCACAGCTGAAAAAGGCAACGTGACCTGGACCCGTGCGGGCACCATGGGTCGGCCTCTCTTTCATATCGGAGGACGTCTCTTCTATCCCTCAGGAGCGTCCGCTGTCCGCATCTCTTTTGTTGCCGAACCTGCCGGGTCTCGCATGATCATCCGCGATCCAGATATAGTGCTCAGCGTCCTCCGTAATTAGTAGGATCGCCTTGCTTTCTCACGCGCCCTGGTGCATTGTGGAACTGCAGCCACGATGCCCACACCCGCCAAGCTCTGGAATGGCGTTTCATGCGCACTGATCGCGCTCCTGATTTTTCTTAGCATTCAATCTGACGCACTTCCTCATCCGCAAGGCCGCCTCTCTGCGCTTCCGCGAGTCACTCTCTGGGCCTGGGAGCGCCGCGAAGACCTGCATGCCCTCGACACGCGCCGCTTCGCCATTGCCTACCTCGACCAGACGCTGACCATCGGACTCACAGTGCATCCGCAACCGCGTCGGAATGCCCTCGTGTTCCCAGCATCCGCCACGCGCATCGCCGTAGTCCGCATCGAAGCGCCATCCACGGCAATCCTCAACCAGGAAACTCACAACGAAGCCGTCCAATCGATTCTTGCCTCAGCGCGCGAGCCCGGCGTCGCCGCCCTGCAGATTGACTTCGACGCAACCCGCTCGCAGCGTCCCTTTTATCGGGATCTAATCATCGACCTGCGCCGTCAGATGCCCGCCGATCTTCCCCTTTCCATCACTGCCCTCGCCTCATGGTGCAGTTGGGATAGCTGGATCCGCGACCTTCCAGTAGACGAGGCCGTCCCCATGATGTTTCGCATGGAGCCCGATCGTCACCGCGCTCCGCCATCTGTCGACGACTTCCAGATCCGCGAACCGCTCTGCCGTACCTCAACCGGCGTTTCCACCGACGAGCCGTGGCCAGACCATCTCGCCGGCAAACGTATCTATGTCTTCCCCGACCACGGCTGGCGCAACAACCCACCCGCTAGTCTCGCAAGGAGACTCCCATGAGAACCCGCCTCTTCGCGATTGCCGCACTTGTAGCAGTTGTCCTCTTATCCCCCATCGGCAACGTCGAAGCCTGCGGTCCCTTTTTTGAAGACGACGTCTTTGTCAGCACCACGAGCCCCGACGACATCGCGTCTTTCGCCAGGGGCCAGCTCGGCATTCTGCAAGCTGGATACGACTCGAATGAATACGCCGTCGCCTATCGCTATCTGAACGGCGGAAGTCTCTCCGACGCCGAACGCCAGGCCTATGCACCATCAACCAGCCCGCGCACCGTCCTGGACTGGCGCAACATGACCCCAGCAGAAATCTCCGCTGCCCAGCAAGCTGAAAGACAAGCGCAGGAAAACGCGCAACCCTTCGGTCAATGGCTCAGGGAGCGCGCGAAGTATATTCCCGAAGGCGCTCCTGGAGAACAGAAGCCAGTCTTCCCCACCAACTACGACGGCACCATCTCCCTCGACGAGGGCTATCTCAACTGCCCCGATCCCGCATTCCAAAATGCAATGCTCACGTTGACGAAGCGCGCCGACACATGGGGCAAGCAGAGCCCCTCTCTCATCAATTGGATCCACGGCCAGGACGCGGTCTTCTCGAATTGCGCCGGTAAGACCGCCGTAATCCCCGCGTCTGTCGCATCCGACAGCCCCGCTCTGCTCAAAGCCGACCGCGCCTACCAAATCGCCTCGGCCGCCTTCTATGCAAAACAATTCGACGAAGCCGCACGCCAATTCGCCGCTATCGCTGCGGACAGCAGTTCCCCTGGGCTGCATGGGGACGCCTATCTCGTCCGCCCGCGCCACCGTGCGCAAAGCCTTCGCTATGGGCAAAGCAACCAATCCTTACAGTGGTGATCTCGCCAGCTACGATCCGACACAATGCGGCTCGCGCAACAAATGCTGGAGTCGATTCTGCAGCAGCCATACCCCAAGCCATCGCGCGCGATCATCCAGGACGAGCTCAACTTCATCCGCATACGCACCGAGCCCGAGCAGCGCGCAAAGGAGATCGGCATCGCGCTTGCCGGCCCTGCGCCCGACGCAAACTTCGCGAACGACATCAGGGATCTCAACTGGCTTCTTCTAAAACAGGTCAAGACTTCCAATCCGCCACCATTGCTCTCCTGGATCGCAGCCTGGCGAGGCGGAGCTACAGCAGCTTCGGACTTCGCCACATGGCAGCAAAGCCGCGCGCTCCCATGGCTCGTAATGGCAATTGCCAAAGCCAACGCATCCGACCCATTCGCCTCTGAACTGATCGACGAAGCCGGAGAGATCGCGCCCGACACACCGGCCTACGACACCGTCTTCTTCCACCGTGTCCGTCTGCTCACCGCGCTCAAGCGCACCGACGAAGCACGCGCCCTGCTCGACGCCGCCATTCCTCCGTTGCAACGCCAGAAACCCAGCTCCAACCTGAACGCGCTCCTGGGCGAACGCATGGCCGTCGCCCGCAACTTCAGCGAGTTCCTCATCTACGCTCCACGCTCCACGCTCAAAACCGAATCGCAGGGTTCGTATGATCTGCGTGGTCAATGCAACGAGAGAGCGCGTGCCGTAAACAAGGAGGCAGATTGTCCGGAACTCAAGCAGCCGCAGTTCAACGAAGATGCTGTGACAGTGCTGAACCGGAATACGCCCCTCGATCTCCTCATCGAGGCGGCCGCTTCACCGACTCTTCCCGCCAACCTCCGCCAGAACATTGCCGTCGCCGCATGGACCCGGACCATCCTCTTGCAGGACTCAGCGAGCGCCGCAAAGCTCTCGCCGTCGCTGCCCAAAGAGATCCGCGACATAACCGGATCCAGCATCGCTTTCCCCGCCAGCCTCGCGATTCTGCGCAATCCCGGCATTCGCCCCTACCTTGAAACCGGGATTCCCCGCGTGGCCAGTTACAGCTACTTCGATGAATTGCGAAACAACTGGTGGTGCAAGCCGTGGGGACAAAGCCAGTATTCTGGGGAGGCGAAACCAACGCCGGCTCCCAACGTAAGCTTCCTGCCTGCGGATGCTTTGTCGCGTGCCGATTCTGAATTTCAACAACTCCAGCAGCTTCCTGACTCTGTCGTCGTCATCGGCCAGCGGGTGATGGACTACGCAAAAGCCCACCCCGACGACTCCAACATTCCCGAGGCTCTCGCCCTCGTGGTCCGCGCCGGCCACTACGCCTGCCAGCCCTATTCAGGATCTGACAAGTCCGAGTACACGCCCGTCAGCAAAGCCGCCTTCGAGCTCCTCCACCGCCGTTACCCGAAATCGCCGTGGGCACTCAAGACCCGCTATTACTACTAGACGAGCAGGGCCCATCTACCAACCCGCCCGCGGAACCGCGCCAGAGGGATAAAGGCGCGAAGCGCCGCGCGCTTTGCCGATTGCCCGCTCGCTGGTAAACTAAATAAGTCGTGGGGCTGTAGCTCAGCTGGGAGAGCGCCTCGTTCGCAACGAGGAGGCCAGCGGTTCGATCCCGCTCAGCTCCACCAACTCTCAAAAAACAATCAACCAAACGGTCCTTCGCTCCGCTCAGGATTTCGCCTGCGGGCTCAGACGCCCACAACACAGCTCAAATTCGATCCCGCTCAACAGCTTCCGGCAGCCCTTCCATCTCCCTGCGGGCCTTTGTGTCGCTGTTTGTGTTGTAACCCCCCGGTTGTGCCCTTCGCAGTGTCACGGGAAGCGCCCTTCAATTCCGGCTTCATGATGAGCGCGTCCAGCGCGTTCCGCTTCGCATCCATCCGAACGTGGGAGCAGTGCTGGAGCATCTTCTTGGAGACGTGCCCGGCAATCGCCATAATGGTTGGGTCACTCGCCTTGGATCGGCAAGCGCCGTGATTGTCTAATGCCTTAGATCGTGGAAGCGAAATCCGGCGAACGGGCTTTTCAGTTCGCTTGAATCCGCTTCGCACTTAGAGGCACTAGGATCGCCAGTCGTTTGCCGCGCAACGTCCCATAGAGCCGACCTGATCTTCTCGTGGAAGGTTCCCAACTGCCGGTCGTTAATTTTGCTTACTTCCTCAAGCAGCCCGAAATCAACACCACGCTCCTCAGCAACATGCCGGAGGGCGGCAACACATTTCGGGAAGCAGGAACCGCCATATCCGAGGCCAGCCCGAAGGACGCATCGATACCGCTCGAGTCCCATGCGGTGGAATGAAGGTCCAGCAGCGCGTTATTTCTAACTGGGGCCAAAAAGATCTCCGTGACCACAGTTACGAGGCCGTCGTGACGCGCCTTTTCGTTAAGCGCGACACTGCATTCATCCGTGCTAGCGAAAGATCATTCGAATCCCGAAATTCGGGAAGATTGGCATCTGAGACAGCTCCTTGACGGGGACGAGGCCGGCCGTTGAGCGTCTGTCTCTGTAAAGAGGCATCCATGCGTATGTGAGAAAGTTCGAACGATTCAAAACGTTATCGACCCCTGCGTATATTTCGAGGTGCGATCTTCGCACGGAAACATCCTTGGAGATTTGAATGTCCATCCGGCCGTAAAAAGGCGCTCGGGCCGCGTTCACGGAAGTCAAGTCATAGATCGGACGATTCTGCAGGATCGAATCGTGGATGTCGTAAGGGGTGTAGGGACGTCCCGTCGCAAAGCCGTATCGCCCTGAGATGTCGAGTCCGCGACCTACTTGCACATTGGAAACGAGGTTCAGAATCCACGAGAGGTCATAGTTGCTGGGTCGCATCTTGCGATCGAGACCGGCAGAGACTGTTCTGGAATATGCGACAGAACCTCGCATCATGAATCTAGATGAACTATGGGCCACGCCGGACACTTCGACTCCCGAGGAAACCCCGCTTCCTGCGCTGCTCATAGGAAACCAGACAAACTGCTCGCCCAAAAGATCGGGCATGTCCTGAAGAGTGACGGAAGGATATTCTGTCGCTGTTGGCATGTCGCTATAGCGCTTTTGGTAGCCCTCGATATGGAGTTCCGCCCAGCGTGAAGGTATAAAGTCGAGGCCTGCTACCTCATGTGTCGCGCGCATCGGGAGCAGGGATCGATTCTGCTGATAAGCCGCGAGGTACACGTAAGGAGGCAGTTGAGCGTAGCTTGCATACGATATATGTACGGAAACTGACTCTCCCAGGCCGTATCGCGAACTCAGGCGCGGCGTAACGGTTTGATGACCGCCAAAGGCGAAGGTCTGCGCACGTACGCCACCCGCCAGACTGAGTCTTTTGAACGGCCGGAGGGTGGCCTGCATATAGGAACCGGTTTCGCCCGTTGCGAAGTCAGAACGAATCATCGTAGCGTCCGTACGAACTGCGGCCACTTTGTAAGGGGAATAAGCGCCGAGCGGCGACAAAATCGTGAAATTTGGCCTTTTCAACCATCCGGCGGCACCGGTAGAGATCCCAAATCGAGAGTTGCCCCACTCGTAGCGATAGCTCGTTGTAGTAAACGCATCGTTCGTGTTTTCCGAATAAACGGGAGTGACCTTCATCTCGCTCTTTAGAATCGGACAGTTTCCCTTATGCAGGGAGGCCTTTGCAGGGTCGATGAACTGATCTTCCTGCTCAATCTGCTCAATCTGCTCCGAGTCGCTTAGCGTGAGGACCGAGAAGGAATTGCCGGTATGCACGTGCTGCCACTGGGCCCCGGTTGTCTCTCGCCATCCTGAATACTGCGACTGAATGGAACTGGTCACCGCATAGTCGGAGACGCAGGGAGTGACCTCAATTGCGTCCCATCCGACCACATTAAGGAGACTCAGCCGATCCTTTGTACCGATTCCGCGACGAAAGCTCGTAAGCGCATCCGTGTAGGAAGGTACGCCGTTCATTCCCGCATCCGAAGTGACGACGTCCAAGAGACCATGGTGAACGGATGAAAGCAGGTCGCCACCAAATACCGGCAGCTCAAGAAGGCCGCCAATGCCCTGGATCCCGAAGTCAGCCTCGATATGGCGATCATGCGCGCGGTTCTCGAGGAGGGATATTTCCGTAACAGACGAGAGTCGTTCAGGGAAACCGGCTTCGTACCCACCTGTGTAAAGCTTGACTCTTTGGACCGCGGCCGTATCGATCATTGGACCGAACCCGCCGGTCGTGCCAAGGGTGGACATGTGGTTAATGTTCGGAATCTCGATCCCGTCCACGAGGTACAGGTTTTCGATGGGCTGACCGCCGCGCACGAGCATCTGGTTCGTCGTGTCGCTGGTCGAAAGTACGCCGGGCTGCGTTTGCATGAATCGCATAATGTCGCCGAAGCTTCCGGCGGTCAGCTGGATCTCCTGGGCTGTAACGGACAATGGCTGAGGCGCCGCGATGTTCTGGTCAGCAACCGTTGCCCTCACTTCGACCGAAGTCATGACCGGGGCAATGCGGTTCGAAGCAGCATCAAAAATGGAACCAGCTTCATGCTGCTGCGGAGGCCCGACCACCGGACCAGGAGATTGCGCTGCCAGAAACAGGCAGCACGGAGCAAACAGCGGGATTAGGAGGCCTAACCGTCTCGACATGTGATCACAATCTACGAATGGAGAATCAATCGTAGATCGGAATCAGTGAGACTCACAGACCGAAAAGTAATTCATTTTGAAGTCTTGAGTTATGCCCCGAAAAGGGACACAAACCGCTAAGGTCAATAACTTAGAATAAGGGATCTCAGCATGGCGCCTTGGCGAGCGCTGAAGCATCTTCGCATAGGTTCATTTTTAGAAACCGCACAACGTTGAACGGCCTTTTGAGGATTTGAAGTGGAGATAGGTTGGGGAAGTAACGCTAAGCTGCAGGTGCTCTAAGCATGTCTCGATCTTCGCGGGTATACGTGAGAGCGATTTGCTCGTCGTTTCCTCCGGATAAGTGATTGGCGAGAGCCAGACTTCCCGATTCCGTCCCAGGAATAGGCGTGAAGTGTAAAGCATTCTCGAAAATCTGATGTACAGGTACACCAGATCTCACTTCGTTCACATGGAGCCAAAGATCATCGGCTCGTGGGCAGCAAGATAGAAATCCGTCGCCTGCACTCTTGAGCTTCGATAGGAATTCAGGCGGATAGATCACGCCCGACGTACCCGTCGCGATGTGCCGAATGTCTGGCGTTTGAGAGGAACACAACTCCCAATCCGCGTATTTGACGAATCCGTTGTCTTCGAGAGAAACGACTCGCGACCGGAAGCAGCTCACCGCGTCTGGATACTTCGCGTAGGCACTTTGAAGCACCTCCAGCCACGACTCCGGATACAGAATGTCGTCGTCAGCTGTTACGAGCGGCCGAGAAAACACCTTCTCCGAGGCGATGAATGGGAAGTACTTCTTATGCGGCCCATAATTTGCGCACATCTTCACTTCGAGTCCCCGCTTCGCGAGTCTGCGGATTGAATGCGGCAGGTTGTCGAATGTTTGCTTTTCGTCGAGCCATAGGATGATCCGCGACGGTAGCATGCGACCTCTTCCAATTGACTCGATTGTGAGATACACCGTCGAAGTTCTAGTTCCGTATGTAGTCAGGCAAACGACAGGCCCATCAGGGTGAATGAGAGCGCTTTCCCCGAATTTGTTTCGAAACAAAAGCCGCAAAACGGTGGGGAGAGGATGAACATAGGCCCTCCAAAGCCACTTTACGCGACGCGGAATCTTCGGGATTCGACGTATAAACTGAAGGAATTTCATTATTATCAACACCTCAAGCTCGTTCATAGTGGATACTCGAATCTGTATTTCACGATCATTGCCTTAAAGTATCCTCCACGCTGTGGCGCCGAGGACCCGGTGCTAGCCCCCATTTCACTGGATTAGGCTGCTAGTGGCACTGTCGGAATGCATTTTTGCTGTTTACCAGCAACGAGCAGCAACCCCCAATTCAAGGCCCCAAGCGCTGCATCACTCGCAAGACTCGACCAGGCAGCTCCTCTCCATCCAAAGTGAGGAATTAGATAGAGGTTCAGAGCAAAATTGAAAGCAGCAACCATTAACTGAGTGGTTGTGCGATAGTTCTGCAGGCCAGCCCCCGCCAGAGCACTGCCTGTTATCTGATGAATACTGCGAAAGACGGGGATCATACATAGCCAACGTAAAGCCATCACACTCTCGCCGAAGCTATGGTCGACAATCCGTGTAATTAGCGGCGCACAGAAGAACATACCTGCTGAGGCAAGTAGGCTCAGCAATGTCGAGCGCATCATTAGCGCGTGTATGAGCTTCGCAGATCCGTTCACTCCCTCTCGTCCGCGCTGAAAGAGTCGAGGCATAAGAGCATCCCGAATGGATATAATCGGTATGGTCGCAATATCGACGATGCGGTAGGCCATTGTGTAGATACCGTTGGCGGCATTCATGTTGTAATGGCTGAGCATTGCCTTGTCGATATCGTTATAAACAGAGGCCGCCGAAGTTGCGAATGAGTAGCCGAATCCCTCAGCGCCGCGCTTGAAAAACAACTTCGGACGGAATTGCGGGAATCCGAAGCGAACCGTAACGATGGTGATCGCAACGAGTGCTCCAATGGCGGAGACGACGGTGGAAGCGACAGCCCACTGCCATGCGCTGGCATGGTGCAAAGTCAGCAGTATGCTAAATACCGCCAAAGTCCTCAGCATGCTCGTCAGAAGGCTCAGCAACGCCGTGATCCGCATTTGCTCAAATGTCTGGAATACGCGCGCCGTTTCTGCGGTGAGTTGCGCACAGAAGCAGTTTGCAATTGATGCCAGCAGCACGAGGGCGCCGCTTGCTGGATTCAAGACTCTTGCTGAGAGCAGATGTAAGACGCAGGTTAGAAGGCCGCCCATCGCCACAGTTACGAGAAGCAGGTTACCCCAATAAACTGCAAATTCCTTTCGGTTTAGTGAGACATAGCGTAATAGCACTGTCCCCGTTCCCAGGGTGCTGTAACACGCCACTATTCCTGTAAAGGCGAATGCTCCGATAAACACGCCATATTCTTGTGGTCCTAGCAAGCGAGCGAGGACCACAAAATAGATGGCTTGCAAAAGAACCCCGAGTCCTTGTCCTGCTAACAGCCAGCTTGCATTGCGGAACAACGGGCTCTCGCGGACTCTCCGCAACTCGTGGCAAAGAGAACTCATTTCAACCTCTTATTTCGCGGGGACCTGTTGGGATTGGAACGATGGGCATCGAAGTACACAAATGAAAATGGATTCAGCGATAACCTTCCTCTTGTTGTGGAGTTCCACTTGCAAATCGTCCAGTGCGAGATACAGGAGGGACGCTCAAGCACGGATCACCTTGGGGCGCCCTTCTTTGGTTAATGGCGATGTTGATTAAGCATTAGGAATGTTCTGCACCATTTGGGGTATCGCAAGATTGCCCCGATCCGACTCAAGGCGAGCCCTTTCGTCTGTTAAGTTCACAAAGGCGATAACAAACAGCAGCCACTCGATCGTGTGCGGAAACATGACCTTATCTCCGTCAACCAGCGCCAAGACAGATAAGAACACGATTGACGAGCACCAGATGACGCGATTTGACGGACCGTTGAGGAGGCAATAGATGGTGTTCTTGCAGGACTTAAACAAGACCCAGAGCATAAGGGCCGTGCCTACGAGTCCTAACTCTAACCACATCTGAAGAACAGCATTCTCTGCATTGCCCAATCCGATCCAGCCGGTCTGCATCACTAAATTCGCGGACTCGCCATGCATACCGAGCCAGAATGCACGATATCCATAGCCCATCAGCGGCTGCTTCCAGAGTTCGGGCAGAATAGCCTTCCAGATATCAGTGCGGCCCGTCATGTTTGCGGACTTTCCTAGCAGGAGCGACAGTTGAGAAAAGTTCAAGACGGCAAAGGCCATCACGATCGCTAAAATCGCAATAACACTTACTAACAGCACAGCTCTCTCACGGCGAGCCACTTTTAAGAGCCCCCGGATCGTCGCAACGAAACAAAGAATGCCACCCGCGAGAAGCCAGGCTGTCCTTGATTGCGTCATCGCGATAAGGCCTAGACAACCGACTAGATAAAGAAGCCTTGCGAACCGGACCAGTACTCCCTCCGGATCGTAACAAAGGCCTGCGATCAACAGGTATGTCATCACCATGCCACAATGATTCTTGTGAACGAACAACCCCTGCCAGGCTCCTTTTCCATCGAATTGAGCAATACCGGCCTTTGGATAAACGAGGGCAAGCATTACGCTCAGAATGAACGTAATGAGCCCGATGAACAGAAAGAATCGAATCTGTTGATCGATATTGAAACGCCGTGTAAGGTAAACCGCAAACAAGGTCAGCAAGCAAAGTGAGATTACCGCCACCACCGATTTGTGAGGATCCTGCGACCATAGTACGGATAAAACAGCCCATCCTGGCAACAGAAAGAGGACTCGGTTCCGCCTTCCCCTGACCACAGCCAACGTGGCAGGCAGCAAGGGAACCATAGAGACGCAGATCGTGCCGTAGAGCACGACTTGCTGTATTCGATAGTAGTTTGAGTCATCGTTAGGGTTGGCGAGGTTACCTGTGGTGTAGTCCAAGCCGTTGTTTGCGTCCGCGTGGTCAAAGGAAAAACTTCCTCTTGAAACGAAAAACAGGGTGGGTGCAAGAAGCACCCACGCCACCACGAGCATGTATATGGGAGGTTTATGAAGCGAGTTCACAATGGTCTTCCTGGTGATTCCGCTCAACGGCTCTGTCCACCAATTCTTTGAATGAACTGGCGAAAACCGAAGTGTCGAATTTGCGTGAATGGTTCTGAATCTGAAGAGGATTGAAACGGTCTTCGGCCGATTCAAATTGCCTGATGCAGGCTGTGACTGAATCAACTGTTTGGTCCGGGAAATAGAGACCAGTGTCGCCCTTTGCGTTTTTGCCACCAACGCGAACTGTCTCCAGCGAACCCCCATGTCCATAGGCAATGACGGGCCGGCCAAAAGATTGAGCTTCGACCGGTACTATCCCGAAGTCCTCGTCGGCGGCAAAGAGAAAGGCGCGCGACCGGGCATAAAGTTCGGATAAGCCTTCTTCTGGGACTCTGCCTGCAAATTCGATCGTGGGGCCGGCGATGGACTTCAGGTACTTCTCCATACGCCCGGTTCCGACTACTACGAGCCTGCGATGGAGACGATTGCATGCCTCAATCAGAAGGTCAATCCTCTTATCCACATCTAAGCGCGACACCGTCAAATAGTAGTCGTCATGGCTACCTGCCAAGTACCCGCGAGATGTGTCCACGGGCGGGTAAATGACTGTGCTCTTCCGACGGAAGTACTTTGCCACGCGGTTAGAAATGTAGCGCGAGTTGCTGACGACGTGATCAACGCGCTGCATTGCTGAGAATTCGTACATCCGGATGAACGTTGCGGACGGAAAAAAGATCTGACGGGTGAGCCAGCCCATTTGAGCAAGTCTGGTTGCATAGAGGTCCCACCATGCTCGTTGAGGAGAATGCACGTAGGATATGTGCACGGCGTCGGGACTCGTGTTGACACCCATAACCGCTGGGCCGCAGGAACTGATAACGAGGTCGTACCCGCTTAAATCGAAACTTTCGATTGCAAAAGGAAACAGCGCCATGAAGCAGGTTCTCTTATATCGGTAGCTGCCATTGATCAGACCGTTGATACAAGACGTGTAGATCGTTCTACCTTGGAGGGTTGGGGACAATGTTTTCATGTCGGCGGCTATGGCAAATATGTCTGCTGTCGGATATAGGTTCGCGAATCCATCGACGACCCGTTCTGCACCCCCTGATTCCAGGAACCAGGGGTGAACTATAGCAACTTTCATGCTGCAACCTTTCGTGTGTTTGCGGCACGAATTTCATCGGTGATTTCGTTGTACCGGTCAAGAACGGCAATCCATGTGAATTTGCTGCGGAACGACTCTAACCCGCTCTCCGCTACGCTATGGCGCAATTCTTCATCCTTAATCAGTGACTGAAGGGTATTGGCAAGTTCCATAGCCGAGTCCGGCGGGACAAGAAGGACTCCTCCGGCCGAGGCGATCTCCGGAATTCCGCCCACTCGGGAGGCAACTACCGGGAGTCCGCATGCCATCGCTTCCACGATGACCTTGCCGAATGGCTCCTCCCAGATTGAAGGGCAGCACAGAATGTCCCCGTTTCTGAATTGCTCTGCGATCTTTGTCGCCGGACAATGGCCTTCAAATTGGACGTTCGCAGGCGCCGAATCCATGATTCCTTTGGCGTATTGAGTCGGGTGACTGTTACCCGAAAACGAAGATCCAATAACCTTGCACGATGCGGTGACCTTGCGAGACTGAAGGATTCTCATTGCTTCGATGAGAACGTGCACGCCCTTTTGCGCGTGTAGCCGTCCGGCGAAGACGACCACTGGAACGGCATTGCAAACCGAGGTCGCTGAACGTCGAGGATGAAAGCATTCTTCATCCGCGCCATTGTGAACGGTGTGAGCATTCTTCAGTTGAGGAAGATGTGCCATCCAATATCGACGCAAGTAGTCGCTGACGAATATTGCGGCGTCGGGAGTAACAGCGCTGAACGCCATTTTGGCACTCCGCGGGTCGATGCCGTCATGGAAGTGGCAAACGAGTTTAACGCCCTTTGAATGTATGAGATTCGCTAATGCAGCAGCGAAGACCGGCCTGTTGTGGCACCATACGACATCACCGGGTTTCAAAATGGCTATGAAATCTTGAAACATCCAGCGCAAAATCGCTCCGGTTATTGCAAGCGGGTAGAAGCGCCGCGCTCGAAGTTTACCGAAGAGATCAAGCTTAGGAATCGCAATGATTCTGGAGGGGTCAATTCCCCATGAATCATCGAACCCGGGGCAGACAGCGACTCGCGAAGGATCAAGCTTCATCAAATTCGCGACGGTATGTGCGAGCGCGCCGCCTCGGCGAGCAGATAAGGGCTCCGATTCAGGTAGAACATGATAGATCATTCCGATACCTACAATTCTTCAATTGAAGCGTGGAGAGCTTTGCGGCCCTCTGGTAACCGGTGCCGGCGTTCATAGGAGAACGACAGCACCGCATGAATTAGCTAGCTGTGCCCTTTGCCATCCACTGAAAGGCAACAATCTGCATGAAGCGCAGATTACCGATCAGATAGCGCTTCCAGAGGCGGCCTGGTTCGAGACCAAGCCGGAACAGCCATTCAAGACCGGCCCGCTGCATCCACTCGGGCGCGCGCGGAAATTCGCCCGAAAGCATCTCGAAGCTTCCACCCACCCCGATCATGGTTTTGACCGGAAGCGTGTCAGCATACCGGTTGATCCAGATCTCCTGCTTCGGCGCACCAAATCCGACGAACAGGAAGTCCGGCGCGGCGCTGGCGATCCTTGCAACCACCGCGGCCGCCTGTATTGGATCCTTGTCGAATCCCATCGGCGGGCAATCGATGCCGACCACCTCTAGAGCAGGAAATTGAGCGTAAAGACGCATGGCCGTTTTCTCTGCTTTCCCAGGCTTACCACCGAGGAAGTAGACGCTGGCGCCGGTCCCTGCAGCCCTCTCACAGAGGCGGACCAGCAGATCAACGCCGGCAACACGCTCAGGACAGGGAAGTCCCAGCAGGCGCGAAGCGGCGACGACAGACATGCCGTCTGCCACGACCATGTCCGCCTTTGAAACCAGTTCAGAGAACTGACGCTTTGCGCGCGCGAGACAAACAAATTGAGCATTGGCTGTCTCGATCACCAGGGCACGGTCGTGTTCTTGGTTAAGGTTTTGAAAGGCCAGATCAACAGCCTGATTCATCGTGAGTCGGTCAAGGGAGATGTCCCCCACCTTTACACGCTTTACATTTGTCACGGATGTGCCTTCGAAGTTCAGGGACGCTGCGGGATGGGCACACTGGTTTGAAGAGCGCCGAAGCATTCTGCGCAGTGTGTCAAGGAAGGAAGCCCTCTGCTCATCTGCGCAGGGTGCTGATTCTTTCTTTAGGATTTATGCCCTCACGGTGGAGGGGCTCATCACTTCTAGAACTTGTACACCGCAGCCGAGCCGACTGAAGCGGCGATGCCGGTCGCCCGCATCGCGAAGTTCCGCATGTAGCTGAACTGCACGTAGATCACGTCGTTCGCCTCAAGTTTCACATCCGACGCCTTGCCCTTCTGCATCGCGCTGAGGTGAATCGGCGTCTCCGTGTACCCTGTCGCCGTCTTCCGGATCTCGGCGATCTCGTCGCGGGCCAGGCGTGTTGAGGGCTACGGAATCCGTCACCGGTAGCACCGTCCTGCTGTCGAGTACAACGAAGTCGAACTCTAACTTCCAGAGGTGAGGACGAATCTCTCTATGCAGGGCTTATTTTCGCGGCACCTGGCGATGACTGTGCAGTTGCGAATATCTTCTGGACGGCAGCGCGGACTGAGGACGTATGCCTTTGAAAGCACTCGTGGAAGAGGAATGCAACAACCATCGCAACTGCGTTCATCCCGAGAACGGCGGCTAAATGTACGGGTGTTTTTGACCACTGATGCCAGGGTCGGTTAATCGAAGCGCACAAAAAGACCAAAACAGGAAGGTGTACAAGATAAAGAGGATACGATAGATTCGACAATCCCGTTGCAATCCTTCTGTATAACCTGCTTTGAAGAGGAATTCTGCGATTGAAAATGACGCATATTAAAGCACCGAAAGATAGAGTGATGCACATCTGCGCCAGGTGCAAAGTCAGTGGCATTCGGCGAACGAGGACCATTAGCGGGATTTGTAAACCCCCTACGCAAGCCAATAACAAGAAGGACGTTCGATGGCCGAGCCTTTTTGGGATGATCGATAAACATGCTCCAAGCAGCCAAGGGATAAACAGAATCGCTCCATCTAGGCCGACAATGAAGAAAATCCCTGCAGCAGCGCACACATAGGCCGCGCGCCGAGGAAGACTTCCCCAAGTCCAGTTGGGAACAAGGCAAATACTAGAAATGGAAAAGCGAGATAGTACCAAAACTCATTCGACAAACTCCAAAGTGCGATATTTGATCCCGCCGTTGGTACCAGAATTGTCTGGAGGAAGGAGGCATTGCCGGCAACGACTAAAGGGCTCAGCGTGTGTATGAGATTCGCTCTCACCTCGCTTTGACCTGCCGGCCCATGGTAGATGCTGGTGGATTGCGGGAAGAGGCGCAGTCCAGCGAGGTCTAGCGCAACCGTCAGTACCAGCGCGGGGAGCAAGACGACCCAAAGCCTCGTCAGACGCATGGTCAGATACTCTTTCCATGACCATTTGGAACGGCTTCGAAGGACACTTCCTCCAACGAGGTACCGACTAAACACGAAGAAGACCATTACGGCTTCATTGCCTATCGTGATCTGAGAAGGATGCACATTGGTCGCGCCGTGGACAAGAGACGCGGGACTATCCTCGTTGAAAGATGAAAAAAAGAGATCGCGGGAGTGACCAAGCATTACTGCAATCGCTGCCAGACCCCGAACTAGATCCAGGTGGGCTGACGATTCAGTGCAGTTCCCACTTCGCAGTGCAGGGCATGTTTACCTCGTGACCAAGTTAGTGCGTCCTAAACAAAAAGCGCGGCCTGCCAGGGCGCTTAGCCCGTTAGCAAGCCACTCGGAGTGCGGGGCAGCCGTCAAATCTAGTCTAGGCCTGAATCGTCCGCTTTTAGAATGCGTAGATTGCGGCAGATCCGACAGAGGCTACGATGCCCGTGGCCTGCATTCCAACGTTGCGCAGGTAGCTGAATGGCACGTAAATGATGTCATTCGCTTCCAGCTGCAAATCGGGCTGTTTGCCCTTCTGCATCGCGCTCAACTGGAGAGGCGTGTCGGTGTATGAAGTCGCCGCTCTTGCGGATCAGCCGGGCACTAGAGGGCACGGCCGAGTGGTTCGTGCCGCCGGCGCGGGCGACCAACTGGAGTGCGCTGATTTGCGCCTCGTTGTTGGTCATCATGTAGCCGCCTGGGCGAGCAACATCCCCCATCACATACACGATCCCGGCCTTGGGCACGATTACCGTGTCCCCGGGATTCACCGTGACGGCTGAGTCCAGCGTCACATTTGGCTGGTTCGATACGAAGAATGGAACCTTGTCATGTGTCCCGTGGCGTTCGATGACGACCTTGCGGTCGGCAGCATCATTCAATCCGCCCGCGAGCGTCAAAACTTCGACTACTGAACGAGGCGTGTTGATTGCGTATGCGCCGGGGGCCTTCACCTCTCCGAGAATCGAGACTTTCTGGGTCGCGTACTCGGCGATTGAGATTGAGACGCGCGGGTGGAGAAGAAAGTGCCCATCGAGCAGCACCTTCTCAATCATCCGCGAGGCCATTTGCGGCGTCTGGGACGAAATTTTGACATCTCCTCCCATGATGAGCGGAATAGAACCCGCATCAGTCACGCGCGCAACCTGATCAAGCTCCGGCGTGTCGAACACCTTGACTTGAACCATGTCGCCCGGGCCGATCAGCAGAGATTCATTCTGCTGAGCGGCAACGGAAAGTGTGAGGCTGCTAGCGCGAGGGTAAAAACCAATATACATTTGCGATTATGCTGCATCGGCGGTCTCCTTTCCGTTTCCGTATGGATATGCATGTTTGCGATAGCCGTAGTAGCCGTAGTAGCTGCTGTCGCCGATGTGTAATCCATTCAGCACCAGACCCACAAAGTGTTTACCGCCACGCGCGAGCATGTTGTAGCTCCGCGCAACTTGAGGTTTCTCAGTCACCCCCACACGCGCTAGCAGAAGCGTCACGTCCACCAGCGTGTTGAGTGTCACAGAGTCAGTTACCGGCAGCACAGGCGCACTGTCGAGCACAACGAAGTCATACTCTGACTTCCAACGCTCAAGCCATTCCAGCATGGCCTTTGAGCCGAGTAGCTCAGATGGGTTTGGCGTCTTCGAACCGGCGGTCACGACATTGAGGTTCGGGATCTCCGTGAGAGATTGAATCTCTGGTGTCTCAACCTGCCCGGCGAGCAAATTGCTGAGACCTTCCGGCTTCGGCAGATGCAGTCTCCGGCGCAGTGTTCCGCGCCGCAGATCCGTGTCCACCAGGAGAGTCTTGCGGCCCGTCTGCGCAAGAGCGGTAGCAAGGTTGACGGCAGATGTGGATTTGCCTTCCGAAGCCAGAGAACTCGTAACCAGGATCGTTTTTGGCGGAGCACCGCTTTGAGATAAGAGAACTCCAGTGCGCAATGCACGAAGTGCTTCCACGTACGTCGACTCGGGGTCAGTGATCAGGAGAATCCCTTGCTTCTCGTTGCAGACCTGGGGCAAAACCCCCATCACAGTCTGTCCGAATACACCTTCGAGGTCCGAGACATTGTTGACCTTATTGTCGAGCGTATCTACAAGCAATGCACCACATGTACCGAACACAAATCCCGCACAAACGGAGACCAGCAGGTAAAGCGGTACGTTTGGCTTAATGGGATTGGCGGGAACGCGACCAGGATCAACGACGGTGATATTTGAAGACTGCAAGCCCGAGAGAACGCCGGCCTCGTTAAGTTTCTTGAGGAGGTCGTCATATAAGGATCTGCTTTGCTGGGCCTCTTCACGTGCGATGGTGTAGTCGATCGCCTTGTTATTGAGAACATCTGCCTGCTTTTTCGCATCGTTGTACTGCGAGCGGGTGTTCGTCTCCGTCTGGACCGCAACAGCGTAGTCGCTCTTGGCGCGCTCCTTGATCCGGCCAACTTCCTGCTGGATGGAATGTTCCAAACCTGCGATATTTCCGCGCAACTCGGCCAATTTGGGATACGAAGAGCCAAACTTAGTTTCCGCCTCCTGCAAGGCTGCCTGTTGCGTGGCTTCCTGCTGCCTGAGTCCTTGAAGCAATGAAAGAGAGCTGCTTGCGGCCAGAGAACTGGATACCATACCATTCCCAGCCAACCCAGAAAGCATCTCGGCATCACCGTTTTCCGCCGCGCGCGCAATTGCACCCTTCAGAATGCGGTTTTGTTCCGCAGCGGAAAGCGCTACTGTGGACTGTTGGAGACGATCGAGTACGCCGGAATAAGCCTGTTCCCGACCTTGCGCATCGGTAGCCCCTAGGCTGTAAACGCCGGATTCACGCTGCAGATTGACAACCTTTGCCTGCAGGTCTTCGCTGCTCTTGCGCAAATCACCCATCTGCTCGCCAAGCCACTTTGATGCGGCTTTCGTCGCGTCGAAACGGGTTTGAAATGTGTAATCAGACAGTTCCCTCGTGAGAGTGTTTACAACCGCTGCCGCGAGTTTCGGATCGGGGTTGGTATAGTCGATCTCGATGAGGCGAGTGCCACTGACGGGCTTTACCTTCAAATTGCCGCTGAAAGCTTTCAATGCGCACTGTCGGCGCGCAGGAGAATCTTCGAGAGTGATTCCTGGGATGTCAGCCGACTTGCCAGTAGCGAACAGTCCGGTCACCCAGCCGATAGGGCTGAAATGCCGCTGGAAGTCATATGTGCCTTCCATATGCAGCGCATCGATCGTGCGCAGGGCCAAAGTGTCGGACTGGAGAATATTGGCCTGCGTCTGTATGTCAATATTTGCGTTCAGGGCGTCACTGGCTCCTCCCGCCGCGCTACTCATGATGCTGTCGAGGCCCATCGCATCAGCGCTTTCCTTCTGCAGTTGTACAACGGCAGTGGCCTGGTAACGGCGCGTACACACTGAGCAATAGATCGCAACAAGCGCAAAGAGCGAGATCACAACCGTCATTACAATTATTTTTCGACGCTGATAAATGTTAAGCAGATCACGCAGCGTCAGCTCTTTTGTCATTTGCGAGTCCACGACACATCCTTTCTATGCACTGCCTTGCGTCCATTTGGTTCTAAATGGGAAAGGTAGCCCCAATATCTAGATACCGGTTCCACGAAGCACCACGTCTACAGTCCAGAACAGAATCTTCACATCAAGCCAAAGACTCCAGTTCTTCACGTATGTCATATCCAGGCTTATATATTTGCCAAACGAGCTATCCTGGCGAGCTTTTACTTGCCAGAGACCTGTCAGTCCTGGAAGAACCGTGAGCCTATGAAGATGTTCCGGAGCAAACTTCGCAACCTCATGAGGGATTGACGGGCGCGGACCGACCAGGCTCATCTCGCCGCGTAATACGTTGTAGAGCTGGGGAAGCTCATCCAGGCTGTACTTGCGAAGGAATCGACCAACTCGGGTAACGCGAGGATCATTGCTGAGTTTGAAGAGAATTTCATCGCGCTCGTTTCTGGAAATCAAATCTTTCTTTAGTAACTCGGCATTCGGAATCATGGTTCTGAATTTGAAACATCTGAATGGCTTTCCCCACCTGCCGATTCGGTCGGAAGAATAAAAAGCCGATCCTTTGCTGTCCAGCATGATTGCTGCCGCGATCAGCAACATTGGGAAAGCCGCTACCAGCAAGCCGACTGCTGAAATGGCAATATCCAGGAGGCGCTTAAAGAATAATCCGACAGTACGTGAGGCGTGGCGGTACAACGGCGATACCGGAAACACTCCGAGATATTCGACCGAAGGATAGGCCGCTAATTCGTCGTAGTATCCAGTAATCGAAAAGACATCGATACCCATTTCACTTGCGCTTCTGACAAGATCCAGAGTGTTGTCATAGGGGTAGAACTCTGCAATGACGATCGCCTCAACGAAGTGCCTGCATTTAATCGCTCGCAGTTCAGAAATATTGCCCAATACTTGAGTTGACGAGAGTTCCGGGCTGAACCTGCACCCCGGAAACACAAGAAATCCTAAGAAGTTAAATTGAAGTTGAGGATTTCTTGAAAGCTGCTGGCTAAGAGCATAGCTGAGCTGGTTGGTACCGAGGATTGCCAGATTTTTTGAAACGATGCTCTCGTTGCTCCATGATCTGCGTGCCGTATGCACGACATATCGGTACGCAGAAAGTGCCAGAGCGCCAATAACCGTCAGGAATACTAAAATCTCGCGTGATAGGGTTACCGCGTGCGCCAGAAACATAATGCCACTCAGAACGAGGCACGTGTTCGCGCACGCCAGGCCTACCAGTCGCACCTTTTGCCCTGTATCCAGGAATTGCTTGGAAGAGTAAAGGCCATATTGATGCGCAATGAAGAGATAAGTGACGACGAATAGGAGTAGACATAGTGCGCCGGCCTCAGAATTCCAATTTCCGAGTCGCACGTCAGTCGCAGCATTGGCGCGTGCCTGGAGAAAAAACCTCGCACCTACCGCTGCGACAAATGCCAATATCAGGATCAGAGAATCGTTCAACATTGATACTGCATTATTCGAAAAGGCTCCGGAGTTCGGATGAGTTTCTGATTTTGACTTCGATAGACGTTTGATTAACATTGCTGAACTTCCAATCGATGAGAGTAGATCCGACCTGAGGTCGTACGATACCTGCCAGTGAGCAAAATTGATCCGTCAGCCCAACTTCGACCGGTCTTTCGGTGCCAGGACGAACGTCAGCATGAACGAATTGGGCAAATCGGTTCTAATTCTTCAGCGGTGATCTCGACCGACACGCTCTGTCTGATCAACGGAACTGTCAACACGACTCGAAGAGATCCCTTTTGACGTAATACGACACCGTCAAGCCCCGCAAGAGGACCGCGCGCGATGCGTACGTTTTCCCCGATTGCAAAGGGGTGAGGTTTGGGTTTTCGTAGGGGCAGACCGGAACGAAGTACCTCAATCTCGTCATCAGTGATGCGATCAGTAATCAACTTTCGTCCGACTATGTCGATCACCCCCGGCGTCCTAAGAACCTGCAGCCGGGAATGGGGGGAGACCCTGACAAACAGATAGCCGGGGAAGAGTGGTAACTCTAAAACCTGCTTGCGGTTGTTAGTCCAGTGACGTTCTTCTGTGTAGATAGGAAGGAAATACTCGACATCCAGTTCCGCGAGGTACCTGGCTACACTTTTCTCATGGTGTTGCCTGGTATAAGCAGCCTTCCACTCGCTGATGCCTTGAATGGAGCTACAGGTAAGCGGCCCTCCACAGTAACCGTTGAGTTGCTCGTTTCCGGCTATCTTATAACTCGTGTTCGCTTGTTCGCAAAACATCGACGAGGCTCCGCCATTGCCACTGTTCCGTGACTTTTCCACATTGATAATCGCTAACGGTTGCTTCTAACCGGCACGGAAAGCCGCGTCCGTTGCTCGCGATCTAAACCAACATATTGCGGCGAAAAGCGAGTGTCCATAGGAAACGAACCCAATGCAATCTGCATACCCAAAGTGGGTTTCCGGAAAGAGCACGTCTCATAATGGAACGGGCATAAATACGCGGGGGAGTTACGCGCTTGAATAGGGTTTGAGTTGACGGACTAAATCTTTTCTACTGCGGTTCTAAGTTTTGCAAATCCGATTCGCAGCCAAAGACATCGGCTGCAAGGTCTACGGCTGCACCCAGTCCAGCGCATAAATATCCTGCGTGCCCCGATCGCGCAAAAGCAATGGCGAGCCATCCGGCGCCACCGATACAGCTCCCCCGCCAAGACCCGTCAGTACAAAATCCTTCAGGTCCACAAGCCGATCGACTTTCCCATCCGGGACACGAAACCGCTGCACCGAACCATTCTCGGAGAGATCCTTCGCGTAAACATACTGCCCGTCACGCGACCAGTTCAACCAGCTCAATGTCCCGCTCCCGAGTTGTTTCCAGCCCCGCGTTTGGAAATCAAAGAGCATCAGCTTGCGTGAGTCGCTGGACATGGCGACGATATAGCGTCCATCCGGAGACCACCGCGGCGAAAACATTCCTTGCGAACCCGGCAGCGGCGAAGACTTTCCGGCCTGCACATCCAGAATCTTGATTGCGGGGCCGCTGTTCCGGACAATCGCATCGTTCGCATCCCCGGCGTACGCAATCCTCTTGCCGTCCGCTGACCAGGTCGCGTCCTGCTCGTTCTGCTTGTCGTCCGGAATCAATTCGCGCGGAGTGCCGCCTGCCGCTGGAATCTCGTACATCTTCCCCGGCTTCGTCTGTCCCCGCGGAAAATCAAAGAACAGGATCGTCTGTCCGTCAGGAGACCAGCGCGGCAATACCGGCTTCACCGGCGCAAACGTCAATTGCACTCGATTCGTTCCGTCCGCGTTGCTCTTCCACAAGTCGCCCTGCGGATAAGAAACATAGACAACCTGCTTGCCATCGCGCGATGCGTCGACCCAGTCGGCTGAAATTCCGCCAAGAAAGAGCGAAGGCTTGTCAGTTTTCACATCAAAGGATGTAAGCTCGCCGCGAAAGGTCATTCCCACCACGAACAACTTCTTCCCATCCTTGCTCGGCAAGGGCGACTGCAGTTGCATGGGGCTCGACGTCAATTGGATAGGTTTTGCACTTTTCTGCAGGAATCGTCTCTCGCCCGGAAGCGCCCAGATCTGGCCCTCCGATTGAAAGACGAAATACCTCCCATCCTCCGTCCACATGCCGCAACATTCGTTCGTGTTCTGCCATTCAGGAATCAGTGCAGTCGGTTCCGACCCTTTGGCAGACACCTCCCAGATCAATCTTTCGCCCACCACCACGCTCGTGCCGCTCTGCGATATCTCTTCTGTTTCCACCTGCACCCGCGAACCATCCGGCGAGATTGCCAGTCCCGAAACGAGGTTCCTCATCGTGGCCAGCTTGCGGACATCGGTCCCGTCGCCCTTCGCGAGATAAACGTCCGTATCCTTCCCAAACGCCAGTAGTTTCCCGTCGGACGACCAAGCCGCAATATGACCCGACGCATCTCCCAACCGTCGCGGAGAGTCACCCAGCACTGGCAAGCTCCACAACGGTCCTTTCGTCGGATAGCCATTTCCTTCCACCACAAGAAACGAAGAACCATCCGGCGAAAGATCTACCGGAAACATGTTCGGTCCCGGCATCGCGATTCGGGTCACCTCGCCGCCCGTAACCGGAACGGCCGCTGTGTCGTTCACGCCGGAATCGGCCATCGTCAGAAATACCCTTGATCCATCCGTGCCAATCAGCGACTTCTGCAATCCGTCATGCGTCAGTTGAACGTAGTTGGCGACCTGCGGCTCTGCCACCGGCCGCAGCCACGTGTACGCGACCACCGCAAGAATCACCAGTACCGCTGCGCCAATCATGAGCAGGAACCTGCGCGACAGAGGCGCCCGCTTTGCCTGGATCCTGTAATTCGACGTGTACACCGACTGCAGGGGACCCGCTGCCTCCTCGAGCGCAAAACCCAGGTCCGATGCCGACTGGAATCGCTGCTCCGGATTCTTTTCCAGTCCACGCTGCAGCACTCTCTCAAGTCCCGGGGGCGCATTCGGCATAAGATGCGCGAGAGGCGTCGGCTCCTCATTCAAAATCGCCGTCATCGCGTCGATCGACGTTGCTTTCTGAAACGCCCGTTGTCCCGTCAACATCTCGTAAAGCACCGCGGCGAACGTGAAGATGTCCGATCTCTGATCCGCAGGCTGTCCACGCACTTGCTCGGGAGACATGTATCCCATCGAGCCCATCAACATGCCTGCCATTGTCTGCACTTCTTGCGTGGACTGCCCCAGTTCCGATTCCCTTGGTTGCGTCAAGCGCGCCAGGCCGAAATCCAATATCTTGGCGTGGCCATCCTTCGTAAGAAACAGGTTTTCCGGCTTCAGATCACGGTGAACGATTCCCTTTTCGTGCGCAGCCGCCAGTCCCTTCGCAATCTGTATCCCATAATCGACAACCTTACGAACAGGCAATGAGCCGCGCTTCAATCGGTCACGAAGCGTTTCTCCTTCCAGCAACTCCGATACCAGGTAAGGAGTTCCCTGGTGCGATCCCATCTGGTAAACCGCCAGAATATTGGGATGATTCAACGCGGCCGCCGCACGCGCTTCCTGTTCGAACCTGCGCAGCCTGTCTGAATCGGCCGTCGACAACCCCGGCAAAATCTTGATGGCAACGTCGCGATTCAAACGAGTATCGCGCGCGCGATACACCTCACCCATGCCTCCCGACCCAATCAGCGTAATGATTTCGTAGTGATCGATGAATTGGTGTGGAGTGAGCGGCATTTGCGCGATTATATCGCCCCGCACCGTGCTCCTGCGTCCGCAACGCGTTGAAGTCACAGGCAAAAACCGCTTTGAATCCCGGGTTTTGAATCGCCCACTGAAGGTCGCCTCATCGCCTCCATCGGGCTCTTCGTTCCTCCTATTTTTCCGTCGCGGCTGTATACTTGAGCCGTTCCGGGCGATCTTCGCTCTTCGCACACTTGCCTGGTTTGGGACTCATTGTCATTTAGATACGAGGTAACGGTTGCCGCAAATCCTGTCCCAGCCGGAATCCCGAACTGCAGAGCTGAAGCCCCTTTGCGTCGACCTGGATGGAACTCTGGTCAAATCGGATACGCTGGTCGACTCCCTCCTGGTGCTGGCCCGCACTCACCCCCATCTTCTGCTGCGCCTGCCGGCTCAAGTCCTGCGCGGGAAGGCCACATTCAAGGCCTTTGTCACCGAAAATGTTGCCCTCGATGTCGCGCACCTGCCCTATAACCAAAAGCTGCTGCAGTTTCTTCAGACGGAGCATGCGCAGGGTCGCGAAATCTATCTCGCGACGGGCGCCGACGTTCACCTCGCCCGGCGCGTCGCCGATCACCTCGGACTGTTTCACGAGGTTCTGGCAAGCGACGGCACCCACAACTTGACAGGCAACAAGAAACTCGACAGCCTGCGCAATCTTTTCGGAAACAGCGACTTTATTTACGTCGGCAACGACACTCCCGACCTGCCGGTTATGGCTGGCGCTAACGAATCCATGGTCGCAAACCCAAGCCGGAGACTGCGCACGAAGCTGCGCGCGCAGGGCATCACTCCCTCTCAAGCCTTTGAAGAACGCAGCCAGCCTCTGCGAGCGTTCATCAAGGCGCTTCGGCCCCACCAGTGGGCAAAGAACATGCTCATCGTTGTTCCACTGCTGTGTTCCCACGCATTGAGCACCCGCAGCCTGCTCATCGCTCTCGCGGCTTTCTGCTGCTTCTCGCTCACTGCTTCGTCGGCTTACATTGTCAATGACCTGCTGGATATCGAGACCGATCGGCGTCATCCCCGCAAGCGTCTGCGCCCTTTCGCATCCGGCGATCTTTCCGCCTTTGCCGGCATCTTCGTCGCCGCTCTTTGTCTGGTTGTCGGATTGGTGGTTGGCCGCATGCTTCCCGGCGGCTTCTACGGCTGGCTGCTCGTCTACCTCGCCACCACACTGGCGTACTCTTCTTATCTCAAGCGGATCGCGCTTGTTGATGTCCTCACGCTTTCAGGCCTCTACATCCTCCGCCTGCTTGCCGGCGCCGCGGCCACACAAACGCCCATCTCCCACTGGCTTGAGGGATTCTCCATGTTCCTTTTCCTCTCCCTCGCCATCGTCAAGCGTTTCGCGGAATTGGAGAACCTCCGCGCCAGCAGTTCCACGCCGAGAAACGGCCGCGGATATCTGCTCGCCGACATATCTCAGATGCGCAGCTTCGGCAATTCCAGCGGTATGGCTGCCGTGGTCGTCTTTGCCATTTACATCAGCGGTGCCGACGTGGCAAAGCTCTACCACCAGCCAAAACTGCTGTGGCTGATCGTGCCCTGCATGATCCTTTGGATCAACCGTGTCTGGTTGCTTGCCTCGCGCGGCCAGCTCGACGAGGATCCCGTCGCCTTCGCCCTCACGGACCGCATGAGCCAGCTCATCGGCGTAGCCGTCGTCGTCATCGCGCTGCTGGCCCTTTAGGCGCAGAGCGGCCCGATCGGCAGTCCTTTACGAGAGCTCCGCCAGGTCCGCGACCCACGCCTTCACCAGCGGCATTTCCTTCGTGGGAATCAACTCCAGCCTCACCATTTCCTCATAACAGAGAATCAGATTGTCGCCCAGGTTTCCCGTTCCCGGCGCCAATTTCAGCGCACCCAGCCGCTCGGCGATCCTGCGGTTGTTCAAGTAGCCCGAAACCTCATCCGAAAAATCCCGCATCAGGTTATGCTCGTTCCGCTCCTGACGCACATCCGGCCCCTTGAACAAAACGGCCCAGCCATTTTCCCAGGCAATCCGCTGGGCAACAAAGCTGCGCCAGATATCTGTCATGCGGAAAGAGCAGAACGAGGGCAGATAGAGCAACGGATAGGCCTCCGGAAACCACGCCGTATTCTGGCTGTTGAACGGACACCATGTGCCCGATGCCAGCGCCAGCCGTCTGTCTTTCCTGAACTGGATGGGAAGTGGAAGAAGCAGCCGGTAGATTGCGTCCACATCCGGATCTTCGTCCGCCAGTCCCTGCTGAATCGGACAGGGCAATTCCGTTACCGGCAATGTTTCAAACTTTGGCACCTTGTCCTGGACGGCATCCAGGGGCAATCCGCGCGGCCAGATATTGGCTTCGCTAAAGTACCCATAGACGTTCGTCCAGCCATTCCCGGCAAGCGATGCCACACGCTGCAAGCTCGTCCGCACATCCCAGAACTCTGCCGATGGATGGTTATCGTCGTCTGTTTCAATCAGAAGGCTTGCCCGCTTCTGAATGGCCAGCAAATAGCCGATGTTCTTCCGCGCATAATGCCGAAAGGGCAGCAATTCCGCAATCTTCAAGCCGGCAGCCTTCTGCCTCTCGAGACTATAAAACTCGCAGCCGTCGATGTGGAAGTCCGCAGGGCTCGGTACGTCGCCAATTACGTAGAACGATAACCCGCGTGCATTGCATTGCGCGGCCATCTCGCGTAACCCTGAATTGGGTGCGGAGATTGAAGTGATGACAAGGCTGGCCGGACCTCCCCATGACGAATCCATCAAAGTTCCTTCCTGAGGCGCAGTTGAAAAAGACCCCACAGCTGCCGGAAAGCTTCCATTACCGACGCCGAGCTAAGACGCGGACTCGCAGCCCGGTAAGTAATCGGCACTTCGACAAACTTCAGCTTCCTGCAGAATGTTTTTATCTCGGTTTGAAAAAAGTGCGCCCTGGATTGTATGCCCCGGTCGATCACCATGATTAGGGTCGCGCGGCTGAATAACTCGAACCCGCTGGTCATGTCGGTCTGGCGAGTTCCCAGCAGCAGGTTCGTCAGTACAGTTCCACCCCAGCTCACCACGCGGCGCTTGAATGGGCTTTTCTCAAATCGGCCAATGAAACGACTGCCGAAAACGCAATCCATCCCCCGTTCCATGGCGTCGAAAAATTGGGGAATATCGGCGGGCTGGTGACTGAATCCGGCGTCTATCTCGAGAATCCAATCGCTTCCCGCATCCAATGCCTCTTTAAACCCGCGCATATACGCGTCTACCACGCAGCGGTTCTCCGGAGCCCACACAACATGCAGGCGCGGCTCAGTCCGCTCCAGCTCGCGCATCTGGTCCAGGCTGAAGTCCTTGTTGACGCGATCGAAGACGGAGAAGAATGTCACCTTCTTGAAACCAGGACACCGCTGCAGAACTTCCTTGCAGAATGCAACCGCCTGCTCGCCCTCATTGGCCATGGGACAGACAATACCCAGAGTCACCGCGCTTCGCAGCAATCCCGGTTGCGCGATCTCGCCATCGGCTTTCGTAAGAACCTGCACATTCCTCCAGCGCCTTCAACGAACGTCCGCAAGTTTTCGTGATTGTCTATCGAACCAGACCATTCTACTAGCCGCGCGTACTCAACCTTTAGCCACCGCCGCTCGCTCTTCGCGCACCAGCGGTGCCTCCGCCGGCTCCATCACGATACGCAGCATACCCCACGCGAGCCCGATGTAACTACCCACCAGCAATACTTGCATCGCCATCATAAGCCACGCCTTCACACTGCCTGAAAGCAAAAGGACATGCAGCGCGGGGGCGGCTTCCCGATTCAATGGCCAGTACCAGAAGCTGGCAATCGGCAGCGAAATCCACGAAAGAACCGCATACAAGGCGCCCGTAGCTCGCTTGCCCCGATCCGCATCGAAGGCCGCAAACGCACAAAGCAGAAAAAAGCACATCGCAAGGTACGAAGTATCCGACTTCTTGTTCAAAGTCAAAAAGGTGAGAAGAATAAGCTGCGCCCCGACTGCCGTCATCCACAGCCTTGCGGACTCGTCTCTGGCCTGCAGTTGAGCTCTGATCGTGACAACGACCACGGCTGACACCACAACAAGCAGCAGCAGGATAAGCACGATTGCCGGCAGGTTGTGTCCTGTGAGCGCACCAATCAGATATGGCAAATTCTGCGGGGTTACGAAGTTGGCCTCCCTGCGGGCGCCTGCGGTCACATCCGCCCCGGCAAGAATGAAGCCGCCATACACAAGCAGCGTGGGCAGCGCCATGCTCACCAGCCAGGTCACGCGCTTGCGTGCTGCGACGAACAAAGTTGGCACAAACATCAGCGGAAGAAATTTCACCAGGATCCACGAGAAGCTCAACGATAACCCTGCAACAACCTCCCGCCTCCCAACTGCCCAGAATGAAATTCCAAGTAAGAGCGCAATAAAACCATGGTTCTTGCCGTCCAGGCAAATCTCCCAGGCCACCAGCGGCTGCAGGAGATAAAGGAGCGCTGCCTTCCGCACCGTCATCTCGCCCATGAACCGGCGTAGAAAACGGATCCAGAAAGGAACAGAAAGAATATCGCAGACCATTTGAAAGACAAGGATCGAAAGCGGTGAATCGCGCACGCTCAGCAGGAGCGCATCAAGATATGGATTCAGCGGTGCGTAACTTGATGGAAAATCCCGATAAGGAAACAGCCCGTGCATCACCGCGTGCGCCTCAGGCACGTAACCAAAAATCAGGTCAGCCCACGGCTTCTGGTGCAGAATAAAAAATGCTGTAAAGAAGAATAGAAAATGGCAGGCGGCATACAGCGAAGTCAAATAGAGATCGAACTGCCGTTGAGTCCATTCGGCCAGCTTTCCTGATATCTTCCAGCGAGTCACCAGAAAACTCAGAATTGCCAGCAGCCCGCCAAATGCGAAACGCAGTACTAGGTTGCGGAACGCCATCGTCCCTATACCTTACCATCCATCAAACGATTTGGATCGCACTATGAAATGGCCGTACTGCACCGGCGCTAGCTGAAAAGATCCTTCATCTTATCCAACAGGCCCGGCGAAGTAGGCTTGTTCTCCACCGACATCGACTTGCCCAATTCATCAATCAGATCTCGTTGCGCCCGGCTCAGTTTTTTCGGAATCTGCACCACTACCTTCACGATCAAATCGCCGCGTCCCTTTTCGTTCAGATACGGAACGCCTTTGCCGCGAATGCGCAGTTCCTTTCCACTTTGTATGCCCTCTGGAACTTTCAACATCACCGCGCCGTCAACGCCAGGGATCTCAATGTCCGCTCCCAGCGCCGCCTGTGGAAAGCTGATGGGAATCACGCAGTGCAGGTTTTGTCCCTCGCGTTCAAAGAAGTCATGCCTGCGAATAGCAAGCACCACATACAGATCGCCGCTCTGCGCGCCACCGCGGCCCACATCGCCCTCGCCCGTATACCGAATGCGCGTTCCATCTTCCACGCCCGGCGGAACTTTGACGGTGAGCTTGATCTCTTTCGTCAATCGCGTTTCCCCCCGGCAAGTCAGGCAGGGATCGCTGATGATCGACCCGCGCCCCGAACACGCACTGCAAGTCCGAGCCACTGAGAAGAATCCCTGCTGGTAGCGAACCTGTCCGCGGCCTTGGCATTGCGAGCAAACGGACGGACCGCGCCCTGAAGCGCTTCCGGTCCCCTTGCATGTCTCACAAGCCTCAAGGCGACGGATTTTGATTTCTTTCTCGGTCCCGAAGATCGACGCTTCGAAATCGACCGCCAGATCAAAACGCAGATCATCGCCGCGCTGCTGTCGTGCATTGCGCTGCTGCCCGCCGCCGCCGTTGAACATCTCGCCGAACAAGTCGCCGAAAATATCCCCCAGGTCGACCGCGCCCGAGAAGCCGCCGAATCCGCCGGGCCCGCCATTGCTCACTCCCGCGTGGCCATACCGATCGTAGGCGGCGCGCTTGTCCCCGTCGCTCAGCACCTGGTAGGCCTCGCTGGCTTCTTTGAACTTCTCTTCCGCAGCATGATTCCCCGGATTGCGATCCGGATGAAATTTGAGCGCGAGTTTGCGATATGCGCTCTTTAATTCCTGGTCGCTGGCGTCTCGTGATACTCCCAGCACCTCGTAATAATCTGCCTTAGTCACTCTCGTATTCAAACCCTTCGCAACCTTCTCTCGATGTAGGCACGGGTCTCGCCCCGCGCTTGGTCCGCTTCCCCCACCGGCTCACTATCCCGCGAACGCCGGCAGCCTGATCGCCATTCGCGTTCATTCGCTCGTCTGTTTTGGGTTGGATACTACCCGCACCAGCGCTGGCCGCAACAACTTCTCGCGTAGCCGATAGCCGCGGCGAATCTCCTCCGCCACGTGTTGATCGGGCAGATCTTCGCGCTCCACCGAGCCCATCGCTTCATGATGGCGCGGATCAAATTCCTCGCCCACGGTCGCGACCGGCTGCACCTGCAGCCCACGCAAAACCTCTTCCATCTGCTTCACAATCAACTCGACGCCTCCCCGCAGCTGATCCAGCGAGCCCGTCGACTTCAAAGCCAGCTCGAAGTTATCCAGCACCGGAAGGAACTGCTCCACGACAGAGCCAAGAGCAAAGTCTCTGAAATCGGCTTTCTCTTTCTCGGCTCGCTTGCGCGCGTTTTCAAACTCCGCTTGGAGTCGCGCCACGCGGTCCTTCAATTGGTCGCGTTCTTTCTTTAGCTCGTCGTTCTCCGCCTGAAGCTGACCGGATTCCGCCTTGCCAATCGGCTTCTCAGCCTGCGATTCATCCACAGCCGCATCTTCCGCGCCTTCCTCAGGCACCACTGCTTCTTCATTCTCGAACGCCGACAACTCTGTTTCCTTCTCTGGCATATCTCTACGTATTCCCCAAATATTTCTCTTCTTGGTCAATGATAAATTCCTCGACACCTGCCGGTCTTTTCCCAGCTATCCCTGGCAGCGCAAAACTCCACAGCATGCGGAACCCGCTCCGCGCGACTTCCTCGTTGCTCCTTCAGCCTTTACTGGTTTGGAATCTCCAGCAGGCGCTCCGAGAGTCTTGCCACGTATCGCACCGCCTGAATCATCTCCTGGTATTGGATGCGGGTGGGCGCGATCACCGCCACCGTTCCCAGGCTGCTCCCACCCAGCCTGGCTGGCGATCCGATCAGAACCAGGTCCTGCATCGCCGGGGAAGCCTCATCCAGTCCTACCACAACGCGTACTTCCTGCTGACTGCCGCTTACATAGGCCGTCAGCAAATCCACTAGGCGCTGCTTGGCTTCGAGAGCCAGCAACATCTGTTTCAGGCGTTCCCGATCCACCTCTGCGGCGATCAGATTTGCCCTGCCCTCTACATAGAGCACCGACGTCGCATCCTCCACCGTCAGCGCGCCCTTGCGGCAGAGTTCCTCCACCGATGCCAGCAATTGGTCGTACGCCGCCCGTTCCGCTTCCATGCGGCGCGTAATTTCAGTCCGTATCCGGTCGATCGGCCAGTTGTGAAACGTCTCGTTCAAATACCGCGCAGCCGTCTCTAGTTCTAGATGCGACAGCTCCCGGTCTAGAACCAAAACTCTGTCCAGCACCGCACCGGCCCTCGTCACCAGCACCGCAAGAACCCGTCCAGCCGACAGCCGCGAAAAATGAATATGTTCCAGCACCTGCTCTGCCGGACTGCTGGCCAGCGCTACGCCCAGGCCGCTCGAAATCAGCGCCAGCACGTGCGACGTTCGTTCCAGGTACTCATTCGAACTCGAAACTCCAGAGAAGCTTTCCTCAATCTGCCCGCGGCGCTCTTCGCTGAGCGGAATCCCTGTCTGGGGCAGATGCGCGACTGACGCTCCAACCACCCCCATGCGCCCCATCGGCGCCTCCGGACGCGTAATCTGCTCCACGTAGTAGCGAAACGCCGCGGCAGTTGGCACTCGTCCGGCCGAGGTGTGCGGCTGCTCCAGCAGCCCGGCATCCCCCAGCGATACCATCACATTGCGGATAGTCGCCGAACTCAGCCCTTCTTTGTGCGCAAATTGGTCGGCAACAGCTTGAGAGGCCACCGGCTCCCCGGTAGCGATATAGAGCTCGATAATCGCGGTAAGGACCAGCCGCTCCCGGGGACTCACGCGCGTCTCAGGCATCTGACCAGCTACCTCATTTTTTCGGGCGGATCGTCCATACGGCAAGTCGATGCTGCCATGCCCGAACCGGATAATCCTCCCATAATGAGATGCTTAGACCTGGAAATGGGTAGGATTCTCCTTCTTAATTCTAGAAATCTCACAGCAACACTGTCAAGTTGGGCCGAAGTTCCCGAACCCCATCTGACACGTTCGGAAGCCTTAGGGCAACCGAATCAACCCCGTACGGCTCTCAGCTTCCAGGATGACAACCTCCAGATAATCCGATGCGGAGCGCGCAATGGCGAAAAAGACCCGAAGTTTGGCAAACCCCGTCCTCCTCAAACCGGTGGATCGAAGGAATGGAATTGTTCAGGTCATCATCGAAACCCCCAAGGGCAGTCGCAATAAATTTGCGTTCGATGCAAAGCAGAATATCTTCACCGTCAAAGCCGTTCTTCCTGCCGGCATGAGCTTCCCCTACGACTTTGGTTTTCTGCCCAGGACCCTCGCTCCCGACGGTGACCCTATCGACGTTCTTCTCCTCATGGACGAGCCCGCTTTCCCTGGCATCGCCGTCCGTGCGCGCCTCATCGGCATCATCGAGGGTGAACAAACCGACGGAAAGAAGAAGATCCGAAATGATCGCCTTATCGCTGTTGCAGAGATGAATCACGAGTATGCCTACCTCAAAAAGCTTGACGACCTGCCCAAAAAATTCCTGCGCGAACTCGAGGAGTTCTTCGTGAATTACCACCGCCTTCAAGGCAAGGAATATAAACTTCTGGGCTGCAAAAAAGTCGACGCCGCCATGCGCATGATCCAGAAAGCACAGCGAGCTGCCTGAGGATCGCGCGCCCATGCATCTTTCCGAACTCATTGCGCGCTTCCTGATCGGCGGCGTCATCGTCAGTTTCTTCGCCGTTCTCGCCGAGATCTTCCGTCCCAAAAGCTTCGCCGGTCTCTTCGGCGCTGCTCCCTCCATCGCGCTCGCCACCCTCGGCATCACCATCGCAGGCCATGGCAAAGCCTACGCGGCCATCGAAGCCCGCTCCATGATCTACGGTGCAATTTCGTTTCTGCTATACGCCGCATGTGTAAGCTTCGTGCTGATTCGCTTCAAAGCCCGCGCTCTCGCGGCAACCGTCGTTCTCATGCCAATCTGGTTCGCCGCTTCTTTCGCATTCTGGATCGTGGTCAGATAGCCGCCATGATCGTGCATGCCAGGCTCTCCGCGATCAAAGGCATCAAGCTGCACGAATGGATTCTCCGCTTTGTATTCGGCGGAGCAGTATGCGTAATCGCCGGATGGATCGCGCATCGATTCGGCCCGGTGATCGGCGGCTTCTTCCTTGCCTTTCCCGCCATCTTCCCCGCCAGCGCCAGCCTCGTTGAGGCGCACGAAAAACAGCACAAAGCCCGCGCCGGCTTCGACGGCACCAATCGCGGCCGTATCGTCGCAGCTATCGATGCGCTCGGCTCCGCCATGGGCTGCATCGGCCTTGCCGGCTTCGCACTTGTCTTCTGGATCTGGCTGCCGCGCACCGGCCTCTTCGTGGTCTTCGCGCTGGCTGCCCTCGTCTGGCTCACGCTCTCGGTCGGGGTCTGGCTGCTCCACAAAAAACACATCCTGCGCCGATAGATCGCAATCCATCGACACGAGCAACGAGCGGCGAAGCGACAGCCACTCATTTCATCCGCTGACGGATGCCAACCCAGAAGCCCTAATGTCCAGCCGGCTCGCTGTAGTAACCGGAGTTCGTCCGCACGGTCGCGCCGGGCTTATTCACCACAACCTTCAGATCGTGATACTCATCCGCGTGCTCTGCCGCCGGAGGATCGAACGAAATCCGATAAAACCCGCTCGCATCTTCGACACAGCGGTCGATCTGTGCCGCGAGGTCATTGTCCGGGCCCAGGATTCGTCCCCCCGTCTGCATTACCAACACCTTTAGCGCGAGGTTCCCAAAATCCGCATCTCGATAGGTCTTCACCGGGTTTAAAAATGTCCTGTAAAAAAGCGCGTTCGGTGTTGCATCTGTGCCCGGCGCCACACTGTACGCAGTAATCCGCGCTTCCCGCAAAGCCGTTGACAACTCAATGATGTTGGCAAAATTGCGCCGCTGCTCCTTATCGGAGTACCCATCCGCGGGTCGGCTCAGCATGGGCCAGCCCGGTCCCACCCAGATCAACAATTTCCTTCCCGGTTTCCTTGCTTCATTCTGAGCGATATTGTCCATCGCCTTCGCCGAGCGCTGGAATCGTTCGACGTAACCACCTCCACCCATGGCCGGGTTGATCATGCTCACGCTGCCCTTGATCCCCTCTACCACGGTCGCGATCGCATTTCCGTCCGTCGATGGTCGAGGTTGGAACCGGATGCCGGCATCGCTCAACAAAACCAGCGTCAGCGGCTGCTTCAGCTTTCCTCCATCCTGTCTGAGAAATTCTCCAATCTCTCCGCGCACGAACGCCACCTGTTGGAAAGGCAGGTTCAGCGTATCAATCACGAGGATCACCTCGACAGGCGGATCGGGCCTGACTCCCACATCGCTGAATGCGCTGAACGACATCACTTTGCGCGGCCCGTTATTGTCTAGAATCTTGAAGTCCCATGGCTGCAGCCCCAGCACCGGCTTTCCCGCGCCGTCATCGATCACTACATCCAGCTTGATCTTGCCCTCAGGAATCACCAGGCCTTTCGGCGTCTGTGCCGGTCGCTGCGTGAGCACCGGATTGTCGCTCCCTTGCTGCTGCACCGCCTGCGCTTCAGTTACCGGGCTCGTTTGGGAAACAGCAATCGGGCTGAATCCCGCAACGACGCCAAAAAATCCCACCGAAACCCCAAGCAAATACCTGTAGCTGATCCTCGCCAGGTCAGCAAGGCCCATGATCTTCCCCCGTACCAACATCCGCTTCACTCTAACTCTAAGACGGTTCAACGCAGGTGACAGGCTGCACACAATCGTGTTCGTCATCGCAGACAAAGATCAGTATTGGATCGCTTACCATGGATCTTTGCCAGGAGCCGGCCCATGGTCGCACTTGAACTCACCAGGCAGCAACGCACCGACGCCATCGCATCCATGCAGCGTTACTTCGAAGAGAATCTCGAGCCCATCGGCGACATGCCCGCGGGCCTCCTGCTCAATTTCCTCCTCGAAGAGATCGGTCCCGCAATCTACAACCAGGCCATCTCCGACGCTCAAACCCGCCTGACGCAACGCGTCGCCGATCTCAACGGCGAACTCTACGCCGACGAGTTCCAATACTGGCCCCGCGCCGACGCCAAACGAAAATCCCGCCGCTAACGCTGTCTCCGCCGATGGCACACCGAGTCCAAACCCAAAATTACTTATATACACCGCAGCGCAGCGTACGTACACTCGTGAGACTTTCTATCCCAACTTGTTCGGAGGTCTCTGTGAAAAAGACTTTGTGTCTCTGCGCGGCAGTCATCGGCCTGTCGCTTGTTGCCCCAGCCATCGCTTCTGCCCAGGTTCCCTACAGCGAAGGGGTCGTCGAACGCGTCGTCCTCATCCACATCAACGCAGGCCACAACGACGCATTCATGGCTGATCTCAAAGCCAACCTCGTTCCCTTATGGGAGGACCAGAAGAAGGCCGGCCTGATCGTGGACTACCACATCTTCCTCAACACCACCGCCGCCGGTCCCGATGACTGGAACCTTGGCTACTCAATCATCTACAAGAACATGGCATCACTCGATGGACTCGCCGATAAAGCCTACGAAGTCCGCATGAAACATTATGGAGACCACGCCGCAGAACAAAAGGTTCTCGATAAGCGCGCTGAAAATGCTCACCTCGTCAACAGTATGCTCCTCCGCGAAATCACCCCTCGGTAGTCATTCCAGCAGATTCCCGGCGACGCAAGCACCTTGCGTCGCCGCGTTGTTTGCTACGCTCAGGCGCCAAACTCCGCATGATCGCGTCAACGCTCGCCGTCGGTCTTCGTTCGCCCGATGCTGGTAATCTGGAATGAAAGATCACGCTGAATTCCGCTGCCCGCAATCCCCATCGGCGCAGCCGGCACACGATACCCCATGAATCAAGGCATTGAAGACGTTCGCATCCAGTGGACCAAGGTGGTTCTTCCCCCGGTCTTCCTCGAAGAGGAGCGCCCCATCACCGAGGAGGCCACCGCCACCATCTTCAACGCGCGCCTCGACATCTCCCGCATCCTCGCCCATCGCGATCCGCGCCTGCTGGTGCTCGTCGGTCCCTGCTCCATCCACGACACCAAGGCCGCAGTTGAATACGCTGCCCTCCTCAAATCCGCCATCACCGAATTCTCCGCCGACCTCCACATCGTCATGCGCGTTTACTTTGAGAAGCCCCGCACCACCGTCGGTTGGAAAGGCCTCATCAACGATCCGCATCTCGACGGCTCCTACAAGATCAACGACGGCCTCCGTCTATCGCGCCATCTTCTCCTCGATCTCGCCGAGATGGGCGTCCCATCCGGCACCGAGTTCCTCGACATGATCTCCCCGCAGTACATCGCCGGCCTTGTGAGTTGGGGGGCCATCGGCGCACGCACCACCGAGAGCCAGGTCCATCGCCAGCTCGTCTCCGGAGTCTCCTGCCCCGTCGGCTTCAAGAACGCCACCTCGGGAGACATCCAGGTTGCAATCGACGCCATCCTTTCAGCGTCAAACTCCCACACCTTCCTCGGCCACACCAAGTATGGCCAATCGGCAATCTTCGTCACCACGGGCAATCGCGAAACGCACATCATCCTGCGCGGCGGCCGCAAAATGGTCAACTACACCTCCGACTGCGTCGCCAAAACTTCCCAGGAAATGGAAAAAGCCGGCCTCCAACCCCGCATCATGATCGACTGCAGCCACGCCAACAGTAATAAAGACCACCTCCGCCAACCGATCGTTTGCCGCGATGTCGCCGCACAAGTGGCCGCCGGCAATCGCAATATCATCGGCGTTATGCTTGAGAGCAACCTGATCGCGGGCGCGCAAAAGCTCGTTCCCGGCAAGCCTCTGGTCCACGGCCAAAGCATCACCGACGCCTGCATTGACTGGAAGCAGACTTACCCCCTCCTTAAAGAACTCGCAGCCGCTTCTCGTTCCCGCCGCTGAGTCATTAATTTTTCAGTTCCCTGGTACCCCGAAAGCGCGTTTTCGAAGCCACCCAAAGTATTGTTCGCGCATCTATGTTAGCTACCGGACATTGCGGGTTTCCCTACTCACTTGTAGCCTGCCTTGCCGAAGCTTTAGGAAACTGGCCCGCGGAGGCGCTTCCCTCCAGTGTGTGATGCTGAGTAAATGCATCCTCCCCAGTGTTCGACCTCGGGGGGGAACATGAGCCAGCCAGTCGAAAACGAGTTCGGCACAGTGCAGGAAATCCAGGAACTTGTTGGCCGCAATCAGGAACTGGTTGTCGCTGGACAGTTTGCAGCCACCATCATGCACGAGATCAACGGCCCGCTCGAAGCCGTCCATAATCTCAATTACCTTGTTCAACAGGAAGCAGATAATCCCTCCCAGGTCCGCCGCTTCAGCAAAATGCTCGAAGAGCAGCTCGAGACCCTTACCAAGCTTTCCCGGCAGACCCTCAGCTTTTACCGCTCGCCTGAAACTCGCGAGTCCATCGCGATCGCCACCCTGGCCGAAGCGGCTTTGCGCGTGCACCAAAGGAAAATCGCCGCCAAGCGCATCAACCTGCGTAAGCGCCTACCCCTCGATGTCTCCGCTGAAGTCCACGCAGGCGATATGCTCCAGGTCTTCTCCAATCTCATCGCCAACGCCGTCGACGCCTTACCCGAAAACGGCACTCTTTGCATTAGCGTCAAAAGCTGCGCCGACGAAGCGCACGTCCTGGTCGCCGACAACGGCCCAGGCATCCCATCCTCCGTCCTCCCCAATATCTTCGACCCGTTCTTTACCACCAAAAAGGAACGCGGTACCGGCCTCGGTCTTGCCATCTCCAAGTCCATTGTTGAGAAGCATCATGGCCGCATCAGGAGCCGCTCCATAACCCGCCCTGCTCGGTCTGGAACAGCCTTCCGCATCTCCATCCCGCGATCCATCAAGGGCGCCTAAATCTCAGAATTTTTTCGGGTTATGTGCGGTATTGAACATTCTTATGTCGGGTGCGAAGCATATAGTCATGCGCAGATAGCGATAGATCTTCCGAGCGCAATCCTTCTCGCCCAATCCGGCGGAATCCCTTGCGACTGTCGCAAAGGATATTCCAAATGGCCGCCGAGCGATCAAATCTAATCATCAATGCCCTTCCGTCTGAGCTGAAATCGTCTCTGCTCACCCGCTTGCAGCCAGTCGACTTACCCGTCGGTACAGTGCTCTCCAACCCTGGCCAGACGCCCCCGTTTGCGCACTTCATGACCTCCGGTATTGCCTCTGTCGTCACCTTCATGTCCGACGGCATCGGAGCCGAAGTCGGCGTCATTGGCCATGAAGGGCTCGTTGAAGCGATCAGCCTCCTTGGACCTGCCTCTGCCCCTACCACTGCATTCATCCAAAGTGAAGGGACCGCCCTTCGCATGCCTTTTGGTGAGTTGCAGCAGCTCTTCCGCCTGCACGAGCCGCTCAATCGACGCATCATGGAGTGTGTGCAAAGCCAGGGCTTCATTCTCAGCCAGCTCGCAGCCTGCCACGGTCTCCACGAGATTGAAGAGCGCCTCGCCCGTTGGTTGCTGATGGTCCGGGACCGCCTGGAATCAGATCACTTTGAGTTGACTCAGGAGTTCCTCGCTGAAATGCTGGGCGCACGCCGTACCAGCGTCACCCTGGCCGCGGGAACGCTGCAGCGCAGCGGCCTTATCAGATACAGTCGCGGACGCATACAGGTCGTCGATCGCACGGGACTTGAAAGTGCTGCGTGCGAGTGCTACCCCATCGTCCGTGACCTCGTTACGCGCCTCTATGCGTCGGATTAGCAAGAAGCGCAACCTCAAAGTTGCGCTTTAATTCATCCCGACCGAGACAGATGGCGAATCGGAACGTATGCATTGCCGCACCGGGCTTCTCTCATGTCACGAACATGCCCAATTGAAAGCACGTTGTCATCCTGTGTGCACGGGGCCCCAAACGTTTTCTTCAGTTTGGGGGTGGTAAGCGAAGGATCTGCTAAAGCACGCTGTCATCCTGAGTGCACGGAGCCCCCAAACGTTTTCTTCAGTTTGGGGGTGGTAAGCGAAGGATCTGCTAAAGCACGCTGTCATCCTGAGTGCACGGGGCCCCCAAACGTTTTCTTCAGTTTGGGGGTGGTAAGCGAAGGATCCGCTTTTGCACTTCGGGGTCGGCGATCAGCCACTACAATCGCAGACCGGTACCTATTTCTTCCCTGCCTTAAGCGTTCCCCATCACAATCGTATGCGGACTCATCGGAATCGGGTGCGCCTTCACGCCCTTGAATCCCGCCTCGTCATACATTGCGTTCAGCTCGCTGAATGTGTACGCATCTCCTGACGCCGTCGTCGTCAGCATTGTCATCGCAAAAGCCGCGGGCATCGGCGGCGAAACGCGATCTTCGTTCGGCACGAACTCAAGCGTCGCCGCTTTGCCGCCCGGCTTCAGTGATGAACGCACCTTCTTCAACAGTCCCACGCATGTGGGCTTGTCAAAATGATGCAGAAAGTTCGTCAGCAGCACGGCATCGTAGGGCCCGCCAAAATCCACATCGAATGCGCTTCCCGGCAGCATGTTGTAGCGATCCTGTACGCCCGCCTTCTCCGCGTTCTTCAGCGCCACGCGCAGCACTGGAGCCCAGTCGAGCCCAGTCACCTGCGCATCCTTATTTTGTTTCGCAATCTCGATTCCGAAAAGTCCATGCCCCGCCGCAATGTCCAGCACGTGCATCGGCCCATCATGCCCTTCCAGCACCACTGCGCCCAGCGGCCCGGCCATCGGCCCCATCATCGGCGCCATGTTCTCCGCGAACTCCACCCACAGCGGATTCTCCGGCTCCACGCTTCCCTCGCCCGGAAGGTGTGTCCGCCCTGCGCGCACTACGTCTGCCAGCCCAGCGAGTCCTGAAATCAACTCCGGCCTGCTCATAAAGTGCGCCACGCTCGCCATGCACGCAGGCGACGCAGGATCCAGAAACGCCGCGCTCGAAGGCGTGTGCTTGTAGCGATTGCCTTCCTTCGCCAGCACACCGTTGATCACCAGGAAGTCGCACAGAATCCGTATCCCGCGCTCCGATGCCTGCGCATGCTTCGCTATCGAAGCCACATCGCCCGGCCCTTGCCCAACAGCTCTGAAAATGTCCAGATCGATTGCAGCCTTCAGCGCAGCGGTCTTTTGTACCGCCTGCACCATGTCAAATACCAGCCCCGGATTCAAAGGAGCTTCCGCGTGATTTCCGTTTTCCATAACCGACCTCCCATGGTCTTTACCTTGCTCGAGGAAAGTCGATTCAGAAAAGGGAAGAACGACCTTGCCATCCAGTGCAGGCTCGCCGAGTGTATCACTCGCAATCTCTCTCCGGAAAGGTTTAAGCTTCTCGACAGAACCTGCATCCACAAACCACCGTCTAGCCTTCTGAGGGGATGAAAATGGGCCACCGGCGCGCAGTGCTCTTACCTTCCGCTCTGCTGTTCCTCGTTCCTTGCGCTCTGCTCCCCGCCCAAAGCAACCAGCAATCGCCCGACCAGCAGCAATCGAGCCAGCAACAATCCAACGCGCCGCAATCCGTTCCCGCGCCGACTCTGCGCGTCACCTCATCCCTTGTCTTCCTCGATGTCACCGTGCTCGACAAGAAAGGTCATCCCGTTGTCACCGGCCTCACCAAAGATGACTTCACCATCACCGAGGAAAAGAAAACCCAACGCATCTTCTCCTTTGAACCACCCGACGTTCACGCCATCGACGTAAACTTCTCCGAGGAAGACTCGGAAAGCAAAGCTCCGGTGACAATCCTTGTTCTTGACCTGCTCAATTCGCGTTTCGAAGACTTCGCTTACATCCGCTACTCCGTGCGCAAGTTTCTCCTCGCCCAACCGGAACAGCTGACCTCGCCCGCTGAAATGCTGGTGATTGGAAATCAAACGCTCGACATGCTCCAGGGATACACGCGCAGCCGCGCCGATCTGCTTTACGCACTCGATCATCTTCCTCCGGCTCTTCCCTACAAACTCACGGGCGCTTTCTGCGGGGAGCGATTCGCGCAATCGATCGATGCGCTTCAGCAGATTGCACTTCAGAACAAAGGCGTCCCCGGTCGCAAAAACATCATCTGGGTCGGCCATGGGGGTCCCAGCGTTGAACTTCGGACTCTCGCCATCTCGGCTGAGACGACCGAGAAAACGCGAGAGTACGTTCACCTGACCACAAACCTGCTGGTCGATTCCCGCATAAGCCTGTTTGTCATCTATCCCGGTCTCCCGGTGACCGGCTCTTCCGTGACTGGCCTGCAGTCGGTTTATTCTTTAAGCGCCCTGGAAGCTCAGAGGGTCATTGGCGACAACGATCCGTTCAGCGGTGACATCAATTTCGGATTGTTCTCGAACGAGACCGGCGGCAAGCTCTTTTACAACCGCAACAATGTCGATGCCGAGATTCAGCAGTCAGAGCAACTCGGCGCCCACTACTACACCCTCACCTATCAACCGGAATACGTCGATCCGGATGGCAAATTCCGCCGAGTGCGCGTCGCTTTGCGCGACCCTTCTCTGCACGCTGTCACCAAGGCCGGCTACTACGCACCCGACGCCAAGGCCATCATCAACGTGCAGCAACAACAAATGATCAAGCTTGCCGACGCCATCCACGCTGCGATTCCCTTCAACTCGCTCTCTGTCAGCCTGGCCAATGTTGTTCGCCATCCCGACTCCAGAACAGCCGAGTTCACGGTTTTTCTGCATTCCAGAAATCTCGATTTCCTGCCCACCGAAGACGGTAAAGACAGCGTTCCCCTGACCATCGCTGCCGCCAGCCTCAGCAACGACCATTACATTCTGGCTTCGCGCGTTCAGCACACCACACTCACCACCGCCAACCAGGACTTGACCAAGCTCCCAATCGTAGCCTCTCACTTTCAGATCACTGTCCCCTACCCCAGGAAAACGCAAACAATTCGCATTGCCATCGAAGATCAGAACGGCGGTCGAATCGGCACGGCCGAACTCGATCGCAAGTTGATCGACGCTGCACCAGAGGCTCCTTCTCCGGAACCGCAACTGGTGTCTCCCAACCCGAGTCACGCTGCTGCAGAAAACCATCCGTAAGGACCGGCCTCCAACTGAAGCTGCGCCAATCCGCGTTTTACCTTTCCCCACACGTTGACTCAGTGCTATGCTTGCCCCTCACTGGAGGTTCCCCATGTCTGAACAAAACAAGCAGCTGACGCGGCGCTGGTTTGAGCAAGTTTGGAACCAGCAGCGTGAAGAAGCAATCGATGAAATGTTCGCTCAGGGAGGCAAAGCATATGGATTCCCCGAGCCAAGTTCGGTTCTCGTCGGACCCGAAAGTTTTAAAAGCGTCCACCGCATATTTCTGGGTGCTTTTCCCGACCTCCACATCTCCGTAAATGAGATCGTCGCAGAAGGCGACAAAGTCGCGGTCACCTGGACGGCAACCATGACCCACCTCGGCGACACCCTCGGATTCGCGCCAACCATGAAGAAAGAGACCCTCCATGGTTCTACCTTCCTGACGGTAAAAGACGGCCAGCTTCAGGAGGGAACGAACTACATGGAAATGCAGGGCCTGATTCTGCGCCTTCAAGGGATTTCCGTTGCCGCCATCGCGAGCGAACCTGCCGCTACTGCAGCACCCTAAGCGATTTTGCGACCGGGTGTGCGCTCCCGGCATTCTGCGCCAGAATCGGTTCTGAATATCTGCCACCCATTGCTGTGTATCTTCTGACCATCTGGGTTCGCGGTTGCTTTCGAAGTGGTAAGTCCCTCCATCCCTACCCGTTATCATGGTGCCAGCGAGGGATGAGGCGAACCTGTGTCCAATCCCACCATCTTCATATCGGCGGGCGAAGCCAGCGGCGAACACTACGGCGCCATGCTGATTGAAGAGCTGCGCAACCGGTTAGAGGATCAGGGCAGCCACCCCAGCTTCGTTGGGATGGGTGGACCGCGCATGGTGGAGGCGGGTCTTCAACGCGTCGTCAGCTCTGAAGATATGGCCGTCATGGGCATCACGGAAGTCGTTCGCCACCTGCCCCGCATCTACCGCGAATACCGCAAGCTCAAAGGCGCGGCCCAGTCCCATCAACCCGACATCGCTATCCTTATCGACTTCCCCGACATCCATTTCCGCCTCGCCGAAGAGTTCCACCGCCTCGACATCCCCGTTATCTTCTTCGTCAGCCCCCAACTCTGGGCCTGGAAAAAACAGCGCATCAAGCTCGTGCGCAAATATGTCCACAAGATGCTCGTGATCTTCCCCTTCGAGGAGCCTTTCTATCGCGAACACGGCGTAGAAGCCGAGTTTGTCGGCCATCCTCTGGCAGACCTGCCACAGCCGGAAATCTCCCGCGACCAATTCGCGCGCGAAAGCGGATTGAATGCTTCGCGTGCCTGGATTGGCCTCTTGCCCGGCAGCCGTGCCAAGGAGATCGGCGACAACCTTCCCCAAATGCTCGCTGCCGCCCGCACTCTCACCCTGCGCGGCCCCCGTGGCGTCGGCTCCCGCAAGGAATTCGAGTTCATCATCCCTCTCGCGCCCACCCTCAACACCTCGCAGCGCAAGATGCTTGCGGGGCTGGTGAAACACCACGGCGATGGCCTCCCCGTCAAAATGGTGGACGATGCTCGCGCCGCCTTGATGCATGCGCGCGCCTCCGTGGTCGCCAGCGGAACAGCCACCGTTGAAGCCGCTCTCATCGGGAACCCGTTCGTCGTCGTCTACCGCGTTTCGCCCCTCACCTATGAGATTGCCCGCCGCGTGGTTAAAGTCCCTTTCGTCGCCATGGCCAACCTGATCGCCGGCAAACTGGTGGTTCCGGAACTCATTCAAACAGAATTCACTGCCGCCAATATCGTCCGCCAAATCGAGCCCCTGCTACCCGATGGCCCACCTCGCGAGTCCATGATGCAGGAGCTGGCCCGCATTCGGGGCCTGCTTACCCCCACCCGACGGCCGGCCTCGGGGACGAGTTTGAAACAGCCATCAGCCGGGTGGCAGGTATCACGATCAGAGAGCTAGGCGCCACGATGCAGGTCTCAGAATCCGTGCGATCCTGAGCATGCGTTTGCGGCGAAAATGACATCGAAAGCCTTGTTGTGATTGGAAGATAATGCGTCTAACACTCGGAATACAGAAAATGAACTCACTTATCTGCAAGTCCTTGGCGACCCCCAGTTTTAGGTCGCTGGCCACTTCGGGATCCCTGGCCGCAATCCTGATTCTTGGCGCCGGCCTTCTGGTGCCGCCTCCGCTCGCAGCACAGCGGCCGGAGCGCGCCACGCTCGAAATCACCGGCTACGTGATCGACGCCGAGATCGACACCACCACTCATCGCCTCGCCGCGAAGACCGCCGTCACCTTCAAGGCGCCTGAAAACTCAGAGATGGTCAACTTCGGTTTCCATCCTGCTTTGAAGGTCAACAAGATCACCGATGCTTCCGGTAAGGTGCTCACCGGCGAGCGCTCGGCCGACGGCACCATCCGTGTCACGCCAGCCGCCCCGCTCGTATCCAGCCAGCCCACGCGTTGGACTTTCGAATACGAAGGCACCATCACCGGTAACGAAGATGGCCCTGTCGAAGGCCTGAAACTCGCCGCCATCCAGGAACCCATCACCTACCTCTTCTATGCCGCGCGCTGGTTTCCCACTACCGGTTATTTGACGAATCGCTTCACCGCCGAAATCCACATCCGCGTCCCTCAGGGGATGAAGGTCTTCTCGAGCGGAGCACAGGGCGCGCCCCGCTCAGTCAAGCTCGCCGACGGCAAGTCCGGAGAGCAATACGATTTCAACTGGACCAGGCCCGGCTTCCCCGGCACCATCATTGCCGGCCGATTCGTCGGCCCCGCGTCAGCAGGCTCGGGCAGTCCTAACGTTTATCTCACCGTTGCTCACCAGGCGGCTGGCCCACAACTCGCCCAGACCGCAAGCCGTGAATTTGCCTTCTTCACCGACAACTTCGGCGCGCTCGAAAGCGGCCGCCTCAATATCGTCGAACTGCCCGACGATACCCTCCCCGCTGCCTGGGCTCCCGAACTTGCCGGCATCATGGGCTCCCGCGTCGGCGACAAATCCGGCATCCGCCTCCTCGCCAACACCCTCGCCCATCAGTGGTGGGGATCGGAAGTCAGCCCGAAGACTCTGAACGATGCATGGATCACCAACGGCATGTCCCGCTACGGCGAACTGATGTTTGTCGAAGAGGAGAACGGCAAAACCGCACTGAAAGCCGCGCTGCAGGACGTCTCCGCCGGAGCCCTCGCCTACGACACTATCCCGCTTTCCAGTTCCGCCCGCCTCAACCCCTTCTCGCCGGAATTTCAGTCCATGACCCTCGAGAAGGGCGCCATGATCTTCCACATGCTGCGCTGGGAAATCGGCGACAAGGCATTTCAGGCCACGATGAGAGGCACGCTCAGCCAGTTCACCGACAAGTCGATTCGCGTAACCGACCTCACCAAAGTAGCCGAAGCCCAGAGTCAGGAGCAGCTCACGCCGTTCTTTCTCTCAGTGGGTCGATGGCACAGGCGCTCCTACATTCACCAACAAATACGCCGTCTACCGCCTCGGCAATGGGAAGGGCTTCCGCACCATCGGCCAGATCAACCAGGACCTCGACCTCTTCCGCATGCCCGTGGATCTGCGCGTTGAAACCGACGGCAAAACCGAGGATCAGAAGGTCGACGTGGTCGGCACCGATTCACAATACGTCGTCGATACCTTCGGCCGCCCGCGCCACATCGTCATCGATCCCGGCGACTGGGTGCTCAAGTCTTCCCCTGACCTCCAGGTCCGCATCGCCATCCTCAAAGGCCAGCAACTCGTCGCGCAGAACGACCTCACCGGCGCACTCGCGGAATATCAGAAAGCTCTTGAAGCCAATTCTCTAAGCTCGCTGGCCGACTACCGCATTGCCGAAGTGCTCTTCACGCAGCGCAACTTCCAGTCTTCCGTCAACTACTACCGCGACGCGCTCCGCGGCGACGGCGAGCCCCGCTGGACCGAGTGCTGGAGTCATATCGCTCTCGGCAAGATCTTCGACATCACCGGCCAGCGCGACCGTGCTGTCAACGAATACCGACTCGCCGTCCAGACCAACGACAACACCCAGGGCTGCGTAAACGAGGGCCGCCAGTGGCTCTCCAAACCCTACAAACTCCCCGAGACCGGCCAATAACCAAGAAGTAAAGAAGTAAAGTACGGATTAGCGGCGGTGATCACCCAGACTCGGCTCCCGGCAGGAAATGGCGCCTCTTTGGGTTGCGTTTTTTTTAAGCGTAGCTCCTTGATCGAAACTGCTCATGAAGAACAGGACCACAAAAGTGAAGGTCTCCCGTCGGTAAATCGGGAGACCCTCGTTCTTCGTGCCGCTTGCTAATTAACCGTGATGGTCATGCTGTTGGAAGCACCGGCTCCGGGGTTGGTCGCCACAATCTGCCCCGTACCCGTCGCGGCAAGATCGCTCGCCGGAATGGCTACAGAGAGGTGAGTGGCGTCGACAATGGTCGTGGTTCGATAGCTGCCGTTCCAGGTCACCGCCACTCCGCGAACAAAGTTGGAGCCAGTGAGTGTGAGCATGGTGTTGCCGCTGCCCTTCGCGATGGCAGACGCTGAGCTTGATGTCAACGTGGCTACCGTGTTTTGGTTAAGCAGCTGCGGGACAACCGCTGGTCCGCGCAGCAGGTAGATGTGGCCACCGGTCGTGAGGATGGCGATCCCGTCCTGACCCCACCGGATCAGATCGGCGAGAGCGTACGAGGAGTTCGTGCCCTCGGTCGAGGTGAAGTCGATGGACAGGCTGCCGGCGGGCATGTAGGTGCTGTTATCGAACGCCTGCAGGGTGTCGAAGGTGTTGTAGTAAGCGCCGCCTGAGTTAATCACGTAGAAGGTGCGACCGAGGGAGCCATCGGGAAGAACATCTCCGTTATAGCCCCACATCGAACCGTTCTGCGTGCCGAAGATACCGAGTTGCGTGGCGGGGTTGGTTGTCCAATCGGCCACTCCGCCTGTTACGGTGAACACCTTGGTGCCATCGGCTTTGAAGCATCCGCCGCGAGTGAGCGTGGAACCTACGTACTGCTGGTAGTTGTAGTACTGGAATCCGGCCGACGTGACGGTGTAGTGATCGAGCGTGGCACCGGTGGTGTCGGTGTCGAATGAGAGCATGTCCGTCGCGGTCGGCATGAAGATGCAGGAACCGGTGTAGGGGCCCGAGGCCTGGCCGCGGATGGCCGCCGTCTTGTTCACGGGGTCAAAGTCGTAGATTGCGTTGCCGGCCCATGATCCGAGATCGAGAGCGATGGTGTTTTCATTCCCAGGTTGCGTGGTGATGCCACGCAACTGATTTGCGGTCGTGTTAGGGACCGCCCAGGTGAAGTCTGCCTGTTGCGTGAGCATGTTGAAACGAGCAATGCTCTGACTGCCCGCGACGATGGTGTAGAGGATGTTGCCGTCTGACGTGAGGGACAGATTGGTGGGTTGGCTGCCGATGTTCACGGCCGTACCCACTGCACCTGTCTCCGGCGTGATGGGTGCGATTGAGTTGCCCGTGACCGTTGATGATCCGGAGCCGACACTCGCCATGATCTTTCGCGAGAACGGATCATAGAGGATGTGATTCACGCCGATCGTGAGGACGTTGTAGACGGTGAGTGGAACTTTGTTAGAGTTGCCGCCCCCGGGCGTGGGATTCACCACCGAGATGCCGGCCCAACCCAGGGTCGCGAGGTTTGCCGATGGAACTGTGGCGGTGAGAGTCGTGGCGTTCTCATAAGAGGTAGCGAGTGGTGTGCCGTCAAGCTGCACCGTGGAATTGCCGTTGAAGCCGGCGCCCGTGACCGTGATGACGGTATCGCTGGCTCCGGCCCTGATTCCGGACGGTGCGATGGCGGCCACTGTCGGCGGAAGGTTGTAAGCCGCGCCGCTGACGGCGACGGTGGTACTGGACTGGTTGTTCGTCAAGACCGGGTCAGTTTCCGACGCGCTGACTTGCGTCGAAGCATCGACACTTCCCGATGCAGTTTGTAGCACTACGATCGTGACCTTCGCCGTTGCGAGATTGGCAAGGGAGCCAAGGTTGCAGGCAATACCCGAGGTGGTAATGCTGCAGGACCCAATCGTTGGCGTCGCCGATGCGACTACTCCGGTGGCGGGCAGTTGTGCCGTGAGCGCGACGTTTGTGGCTGCGGACGGTCCGTTGTTGACAACGGTTGCTGTGTAGGTGGTGTTCCCGCCAGTCGCGGTGCCTCCTGTGGAAGTGAGCGATACGGCGAGATCAGCCGACGTGCCGGAGAGGTCCTTCACCAGGTTGGATCGCAGGCTATAGACGCCACTGCCGGTGCGGAAGGCGAGGCCATTGGTTCCCCAGCGGATAAGGTGGGATGGACCTGCATTGGATGAGTAGCCGCTGACGGTAGCGACGCCGACGGGGATGACGCTGGTTGATGACGAGTTGAAATCGGAGATGTTGAAGGCCTGAATCTGGTTATATCCATAGGAGAAGACATATCCCTGCGGGTTGTCGAGCATGAAGACCCGGCCCAGGGTTGTGTCCGCCATAGTGGGTCCCTGCGCGACAGTGCTGCCGCTCACGTAAAGGGTGCCGAGAAGCGCTCCGGCTTCTGCATCGTAGACTGTGCCAAGATCCGTGTAGGTTCGACCGCCTGCAACCTGCAGGTCGTCGTTCCCGTAGTTGGTGTAGGTGCCGTTGTTAGCGGTCGTGCCCTTCTGCGCAAGTCCGGCGGTAGAGTAGGTATAGACGGCGTAGCTGTTGCCACTCGCAGCGTAAACTTCGCCGGTGCCTCCATTGACCTGTATGGCACTGGGCGCGAAGTTGTTGACCGCGGTGCCGCGAAGCACACCACTGTCGTAGATGGCAATCGTATTGGATCCGGAATTCCCTGTGCCGTTCGTGCCCACGACGACAGCTGTATCTGAGCCAGGCAATGCGGCGATGGCCAGAACGGTTGCAGGGTTGGCGTACCAGCCGGTGTTGTTACCCGCGATGGAGAACTGGAGGTCGGCGGTTCCGGCGGCGAGATCAACGCGTCGAACCGCGGAGCCTCCGTCGAGCCCGACCCAGAGGTATTTGCCGTCGTCTGTGACTGCGATGCGATTGGGTTCGCTGCCGACCCGGATGGGAATGCCCAGATTGCCGGTCTCAGGATCGACGGAGACCACGGTGTTGCCGTAGGGTGCTCCCGCCGAACTCGGGACCGTCACGTAGAGCAGACCGCTCGCGGGATTCAGCACCATGCTGTTGTTGGCGATCGGAATGTAGGCTGTATAAGCCAATGCGCCTGAGGTGCCTCCGCCGGGAGGGGGCGTGGTAACGGTGAACTGCAGGTTGCCCGGAAGCCGCACTGCAGAGGCAGGTAAGTTGACCGTCATCTGCGTTGAGTTGACGTAGGTGGAGGAAATCTGGGTGCCATTCAGGGCGATGGTGGAGGAGGAGTTGAAGCCGGTTCCGAAGATGTTGAGGGTGGCCGCTGTATTGATTGGGCCGGTGTTGGGGTTGATGGAGGAGATTGTCGGAGGTGGTGGCGGAATAATGCTGACGGCGATCGCGTTTGAGGTGGCCGGTGTGGAGGTGGAACTCACCACGGTGACGTTGGCTGTCCCGACAGATGTAAGCAGGCTGGCCGGAACCACGGCCGATATCGTCTGCGAATTGCCGTACGTATACCACTGAGTGGTAAGCAGAGTACTGTTCCACTGGATCTGAGAGGTCAGGACGAATGCACCATTCGTGACCTGCTGGCCGAGGTTGGTGCCTACAACGGCGATCTGCGTATCGCCGGAGCCCATTACGATTTGCGTAGGGTTGACCTGGCTTAGCACGGGTGTGGGAGTCTGTTGAAGAATCAGAACGGACGTTGAACCGGATGAGCCGCCACCGGGAGCTGGGTTGGTGACTTTCACCTGCAGCATCTGGCTGGTGGCCTGGTCCGCGGCGGTGACTTGGAATGTGAGCTGCGTCGAGCTGAGATAGGTGCCGGCGCGGGAAACCCCATTGACCTGGACCGTGGAGGTCGAAACAAAATTCGTACCGGTGATGGTGACAGTGACCGGGCTCGTGCCACCGGCCACGATTTTGCCGGGCGAGACGGTGATGGAATTTCCCGGTGCTGGATTGTTGACCACGACGGTGGAGGCTGCAGATGTGCCACCGCCTGGAGTGGCATTCACTGCAGTGAGGGAGAGTGATCCGGGGCTGGCGACGTCTGCGGCCGACAGGGTCACGCTGACCTGCGTTCCACTTACAAACGTCGCCGTTCGAGAGCTGCCGTTAACATCGATCACCGTCGTTGGGATAAATCCTGTGCCGGCGACGGTTATCACCGGAGAGGCCGCGCCGGATGCAATCGCAGCAGGCGAAACGCTGGAAATCACAGGCGCTGGATTATCGACCTCGAGGTTCACAGGCGCGCCGGAGCCGCTACTGATCGAGCCGTTCAGCGCGACCACCGCGAGCTGACCGCCGGTGGCGAGTTGCGTCGCCGGCACGGTCGCGAGCACCTTTGTGGAGCTGACGTAGCTTGTGACTTCCGCTACGCCTCCCACCTGTACCGTTGTGGAGGATGCGAAATTGGTCCCATTCACGGTGAGCTGCGTGGCGGTTGAACCAGCCATCACAGAGGTTGGGCTAATGGATGTAACGGATGGTGAGGGAGTATTGTTGTTCCCCGTGTTGCTCCCGCTACTGTTCGAGTTAGAAGAAGAACCGCCGCAACCAACAAAGGCAAAAGACACACAAAGGCACAGAACGCCTAAAAACCCACGATGAGGGATCATGGGTTTGCAGTATATTGCAGGGTTCGCGTAGCGCGCAATCCGCCCTGTTTTCTGTGATCTGGAACACGGGCAGGGGGTAAAACAGTGGCAGAACAGTTTTGCCATGAGGCACCGGTTCCGGTTGCGTCCACCGTGACCACGCACGAAGAGGGTATCCGCTGTCGCTGATCTATGGCTGTCTTCAATTTTCGCGTCGATCCGGAAACTGCAGCATGGCTGAAAAATAGCCTCACGAAACGCACAAAAGGCCGACCCACTCGGGTCGGCCCTTCTCCACACTCCGAATTCCCTAGCTAGCCGGAGGTCCCGTCGACAACACCTCTACGGAGACTCGCGCCAACCCCACCTGCGTCATGTGCAACTTCTCCGCTGCCGCGAAAGACAGATCGATGATCCGGCCATTGTTGCTCCCCAGGTCGCCGCGATCCGTAATCCGCACCACCACCGACTTCCGGTTCCGCAGGTTCACAACCCGAACCATGCTCCCGAAGGGCAACGTGGGATGGCAAGCCGTCATGTCGTACATGTTGAAGGTTTCACCGCTGGCCGTCTTGCGTCCGTTGAAAACCGATCCATACCAGGACGCGATGCCGCGGAAAATCTTGCCATGAGTCTTCGCGGGCGTTTGCGCCACCGCGTTCATCGCCGGAGTCGCACTCACCACCACCGACGGAGAATCTGCCGTAGGCCTTTGCACTCCAGCATCCGCTTGCACTGTCCGGGTGGAAATGGTTCCCAACAACCCGGCCATCGCCAAGCAGGAAATCCCCGCAAGCAGCCAGAACGGCAGCTCCTTTTTGGGGTTCATGTTGGTTGCTTCTGGTCGAATAAGCATCCTGTGATTTTACCAGCCCGAAAGCCGGTATCCTCCAATAAATTCAATCAGATGCAGGCAAAATTACTTCAAAATCGACCCACGTTGCGGTACGCACCGTAAGCCTCTCAATCAAGGCAGCTTGGGACTGCGACAGTCTCGGTTCGAGATGGGCCCTTTTTGTCTTTTTTTGACCGCATGCATCAACCGTAAACTGGCCCTTCACAACGCTCGGGGGAATCGATAGAAACCCCCGAGGTCGCAAAGACTATCACGCCAAACGCGCCTGCGGAAAGTAACTTTAGACCAGCATCGGCTGCTCACCCTGCAATCGCAGGGAGCACGTTGAACCTGTCAATAGGAGTTGGCCGTCCGCCGAAAGCCTGCGACCGCAGTTTCGCCTCATATATCCCACATTTTAAATGACTTGATAACGATCCCCATGCTCCAACATTCCTCCACCAGATTTGCAGTCTATTTCGCGAATTCTGCTAGCCTCGAAGAATAGTCCCGCCCTATCTGCAAGCATTCCACCCAAGCGGGGCGTAGGGCGTGAGCCCCAGGAGATCGCCGAAAGATGAATCCGCTGACTTGCTAACTCGCTTGATCGCGAAGCGATCGCTAACTTGCTGTATTTGTTGAAAAACCGACAATCCCTTGCATCGCCAAACAGGGCCGCGACAGCGGCCTTCTTTATTTGGAGGAGGAAAACCATGAACCTGAGTTCCGCTGGACTGGAATTGGTGAAGAAATCCGAAGGATTCCGCGATCGCGTCTACACCGACGTTGCCGGATTCCAAACCATCGGCTTCGGCCACCGCCTCGCGGCGTCCGAATGCTATCCAACCGGCATCACCGTGCCGCAAGGCGAATCGATCCTTGCCCGGGACATTGCGATCGCAGAATCTGCGGTCGGCCGGCTCGTCAAAGTACCGCTGACCCAGGGCCAGTTCGATGCCCTGGTCGACTTCGTTTTCAACCTCGGCGCAGGCCGTTTCGCCTCATCGACGCTGCTGACCTACCTCAACGCCGGCAACACCGACGCTGCCGCATGGCAGCTGCTCGCATGGGATCACGCCGGCTCTAAGGAAATCGCCGGCCTCAAAGCCCGCCGCGAAGCCGAGTTCCGCCTCTGGAATCCGCAATGCACATCCCGTCAAGCCGCCGCTTAGCCGACGCCCCATAGCCCGCCATGAGCGATGCCGAAGCATCTAATTCTGAGACATTGGAGTGGCATTCGTTCGTTGCGCAAACCCCTGAAAGGAGATATTTAATCAAAAAAATCGCGAAACAGGCTCATCATCGCTTGAGTTCAGTCACCTCCACCCTCTCCTCGGCTTTGATATATCCCTTGCGCCTGAACCACTCCTCCATCGCCGGCTGCAGCCGATCGAGCGGCACGCGATGGCCAGCCTCCATCAATCCATCACCACAAGGAAGCGTATCGTCGAAGATCGCATCATTGGTAAAGTTGCGCATCGCGAAATTGTCGATCCAGTGCAAGGGACAGGCACGTCGTCTGCCCGCTGCATCGACGCACTGAACCGAAAGCTTGCGAATGAACATGAATTCAGCCTAAATGTCAGATCGACGTCTCGCCAGCGTTCAGTCCTGGTCCGGGAGCAAAGTCGAGTCGTGCTCTTCAAACACCGCTGCAAGCGCATCCCGCGTGCGCACGGGCATCGTGTGAATCGCCTGGATCAGATGGTGAATGTTGGGCGTCATGATGATCAGGTAGCGTGCCGGATCTGCCGACGGGTTCCAGTAGGTTTGGGCGGTCCCAGCTGGCACCAGCACCGCGCTTCCGGCACGCACCTCAACCTCATCGTCTCCGACTCTAAACGCAAGCGTGCCTTCGAGCACGTACCACGCTTCATCGTCGGAGCGGTGCAGGTGCGTTGGCGCAATCAACCGCTTCTGTCCCGGCGTACCACCCGCGTCGAGCCATTCCGCAATCACGAACTGGCTCCGATCGGTTGCGAGAACGTTTCCGGCAAGCGGTGAAGCAATCATCTCAGGTCTCCTGGTCGATTGACTCGCAGACCGGTGTCGTAGGTGCGATATGAAGTTTCACGGCTTCTCGTTAGGCGTGCTCTTTACGTCCTTCGGATGCTGCTGCGTCTCCACCTTGTATCGCTGATAGTCGTAGTCCCGTTCGCGAAAATGCTGGCGAAGATTCTTGAACATGAGAAGCCGAGCCTGCACTGTTCCCTCGGCGCCTGTAGGCAGCCAGATCTCGCCATTCACCTTCGATTGATCGAAGCGAAAGCTCGACCCCTTTTGAACCGTTGCCAGGATCCCGCCCACCATGCGGAAGTTGTCGATGAACCTCACTTCGAGGTGCGCAACCTGCCGATCGGCTTCGTTAATCCAGACCGTGCCCTGGAGCTTTTTTGAAGCGTCCTCGGCCATGCCGTGCGTCTTCGCATCCTTGCGGCCCACAAAATCGAACACGATCGTCGGATCGTTGCGGTACAGCTCGCGTCTCTCGTTGCTCACGTCCATGATTTCGAGCACGCGGCTGATGCTGATACTGGGCCCTTCGAGCGACTGCCCGCGCGGAGTCTTCTGCGCTTTCTCTACCAGTTTCGTAACCCGCTCGGTCTCTTTCTGCTGCTCATGCTCATTCAGAGGCTTTTCGTTCGACTTCACCTTGCGTTCGATCACGTGACCGCTGACGAAGAAGTCCTGGTACTCCGACGACTCCGTCTTCTTCACCTGCCCGTCGCCGTCGATATCCTGCACCACCTGGTAGGAAGTGTAGGTGTAGTTCTCCCGAATCTGATCGAGCTGCTTCTGATGCTCCTGCACCTCGCGCATCAGTTGGCGAATATCCGGTAGAGGGGCCTGCGCCGGCTTTTGGCCGGCGGCGAGAAGCAACGAAATCGAAAACAGGGCACAGCCAGATAAAACCAGATGATTACGAATGTACATGCAGGGAGTTGACCGTTGGTGCCGCACATCTTGTCGTAAAACGTAGAAGAGTAACGTCGCGGAAGTCCGTTACTAGAATGGTCGCATAAATTGCGCGGCAATGCCTCTGTACCGCGATATGATTGCATACCAACACAGCATCAGCTTTCTACCGTCGAAACACCAACCGCGGCACCGGAGAAAGACTCAGTATGTTTCGAGCTCTGATTCACTGGTTATTGAGTGCGATTGGCATCATGGTCGTGGCCAACCTCATTCCCGGGTTCTACGTGAACGATTTGCAGTCGGCCCTTTTGGCAGCCCTTGTGATCGGCGTATTGAATGCAACGCTTGGCTTCTTTCTCAAGGTCATCACGTTTCCATTCGCCATTCTCACATTCGGCGTGTTCCTGCTCTTGATCAACGCCGCCATGATCATGCTGGCTGCAAAAATTGTCCCTGGCTTCATTGTGTACGGATGGGGCCCAGCCTTCTGGGGCGCATTAGTCCTGGCCTTGATTGGCATGCTCATCCGCTCGCTGATGAAGGATCAATAGACCCGAGGCGATCGCTTCGTTATTGCTGAGCAGCCAGAGATGCTCTGCTCTTACCGGCCCCAGACCCTGCACTAGACCCTGCGCGATGACCATGCGAAGGCAACTTCGCTTTGCCTTCATCCGTTCTCTGCTTCGCATTCGCCGGAGCAGCCACCACGGGACCATCCAGCGTTTTGGGCGTGCGTCTGGCGGCCGCGGCAGACATGCCCGTGCCTCCCCCACCCGCACCAACTTCGATCCGCTGCGGCGCGGCGATCGCAGTAGGAACAGGCGCCACCCGGATATGCGAATACACTCCCCAACCACCGCCGGCGACAACAAACACAATCGCAGCCGCAGCAGCCGCTCGCATCCCGGAAACCTGCGTCCAGTTCGCTTTTTTCGGAATTGGCCACGACACTACGCTCGCTTGGCGATCGGAAGTGCGAACCCCGGCTTTCACCCGCTCTTCAATTCCTTCAGGAGCCGGCAGCGATGCGATAAGTCGCAGCGTCTCTTCGGCCTGAATTGCACCGGCGCTTCTGTCCAAATCGTTATGGGTTGAAAGGCTCATCGGATGCTCCTGGGATGCTGCAGCAGTTCGGCCAGCAGGTTGCGCGCGCGAAACAGGCGCGAGCGAACGCTCGACTCGGTGACGTCCAGCACCGCGGCGATCTCTACGCTCGATAGTTCTTCGAACGCGGAGAGCATCATTACCTCGCGCTCGCGCGCCGGCAGCTTCTCCACGCAAGCCATCACATGCGTGTGGTGTTGCACCGCGGCAGCACGCTGCTCCGCCGTCAGTCCTGAGGCGGGCAGCACACGCGCGAGGTCGGCAATGTCATCTGTTTCGGGACGGGTCTTCGTGCGACGCTTGCGGTCCAGCACAATGTTCCACACAATGCGGATTAGCCAGACGCGATGGTCGCGGATCTCTCCGAGCGTTTCACGATGGCGCAGAACGCGCAGAAACGCTTCCTGCACTGCATCTTCGGCATCCGATTGATTACGAAGGACGGAAAAAGCTACCCGGAAGAGAGTGGTCGCATACTGGTCGACCAGCGCCTCCAGTGCTTCTTCCTGGGCGCGCTGGCGGGCTTCGTCATGCACGGCGATCTCGACGATCTCCATCCAACCTGGGACTAGGGTGTGGCTGGCGCTCATACCAACACCAGACGCGGGTGCCCGGCAAAACGCTCAAGCGTGGCCCCACGTCGGGCCTTCGCCGATCCTGTCTTGCCGTCGAGCGCATTGGGATTCTACTGCTTGCCGGAAAGCTTCTGCGCTGCGATAGAACCCGCTGCGCCGTCCTTGTCAGAATCCTTGAGCTTGGCCCAGAGAGCCCGAGCCTGCGCCTGCTTGCCAGTCGCGGCATAAAGGTCCGCCAGGTCCAACTGGGCAGTCCCTGCTGTAACGGTATCTGAAGGCTTGGCAATGATTTCGTTATAGAGATCGATTGCCTGCTGATCGCGGTTCGTCTGGTGATAGATCGACGCCAACGCAATCTTGGCAAGATTCGCGAGGTTGCGATTCCACGATCCCGTGACCTTTTTCAGCTCGGTTTCGGCAACACTGGTCTGGCCCAATTCCTGGGCCGTAACTCCCGTGAAATAGCGGGCTTTGCCGCCCTCCGGCAGCCAGCCATATTTATCGGCAACCGCTTGAAACTGCTGATTCGCCGCCTTGGAGCGATCGGCAGCCGTGGCGTATTCGCCCTTTTGCGCCGGCGCACCGGGCAGCGCCAGCGGCGCGGCGTAGGTATCCAGTGCAGCACCCAAAGCAGTTTCAGCCGCCCCTTCCCGCATGTTCCAGAAAATGAGCAGTCCAACGCCCAAAACCAGAACAACTACAGCGGAAATCGCCCACTGCATTACGTTGCTGCGATGGCCGCTAACCCAGGTGACGCTGGTTTTCGTTGCCTGGGCAAATTTATCGCCCTTCAGGGCGTGACGAGTCTGTGTATCCACGGGGTGTTTTGTCCTTCGCTTCGATCAACTTGCAGGCGGGTCCGTACAGGTGGGGGCACAGCCACTGCAACCCTACTAGTTTAACAGTGCGGAAAGAACAGAGTCCACCTTGCGTGACCAGCATCCTTGCCGTACCCCGACAGGGACGATAGGCTAATTGCATGTACGAAGATTTCCATGTGACCGACCGCTGGAGCGGCGAAGACCTGCACTGCTCGTGGAAGGCCAACATTGTGGCCATCGCCACCCGCCACGCCGATGCTGTTGACGTTCGATTTGAAGTCAACGGGCGCCCCATGTGGATCGCCCTGCCCTGCACCGCCTGGCTCGAACAGAAAAAGCGCTCAGGCAAAGTCATCACTGACCAGCTTGCCGCTCAGATCGCCGGCCGCCACCTCAAGCAACTAATCGAAGAAGGCTACGATGCCAGCCGCGAAGTCTATGCGATGTCGGTTCCTGAAGTCTTGGCCAACCTCGACGCAATCGTCACCGAAGGCAAGCAGCAAGGCGGCCTCCCGCTTTTACCCGTCGGCGTCTAAGACCGCAATCTCGCGGTCTGTGTCAGGGCACGACTTTTAGTCGTGCCGCAAAGCCCCGCAACACTAGTGCACATTAACGGCAACGGGCTCAGATGGAATTCCGTTCGCAACCACGACCAGACTGCTGGGTCCTCTCTCCTGGCCGGCCGGCACATCGAAATGCGTGGACACCAGGCCTCCAAAGGCGACGGCCATGCTGCTGTGATCATGTGTCCGGCTGTAGAAAACGTGCCCGGTTGACAGGTTTGTGATCCGCACCAGCGGATAGTTCGTCGCCGATTGTGCGTCGTCCCCGTAAGCAGCCCCTTGCGAAAACCCGTTGAAGTAGTGCCCCTTGATGACATAGGAACCACCGGGGCTAACGGTGGAAGGGTACTTTTGAATTCTTGGCGCCCAATCTGGATTGTAGGTTCCGCTCGGCGTGTAGATCTCAATGTTCGTGGTTGCGCTGGTGAACAAAATCTGGCCGGTTGGGAGCACGAGCATTCGTGATTCAAAGGGAAGCTCCACCGATGCTTCAGGAGGACCGTCAACCGGGTTCAAGCTAGTTCCGTCGAACTCAAAAAAGTAACTCGGCGGGCCAGAGTTGGAACTGGCGGCACAAAGAACATTACCGTTGGTGAGCAGCGCCGCCGGGCCATCATTGATGACGAGTTGTCCTTGCGCCGAAACGGGGAAACTGGGGCCAACGCTCCACGTTCCCGCCGAACTGTCATAAACGGCAGTGTTTCCGCTGGCCCCGGTTGCAAACACGGTCCCATCAGGTCTCAGGACCGCGGGACCCACTTCTAAACCTGCCGCGAGAGGAACGATCGTACTCCCGGCGCTATGCCATTTCCCCGACGCGGGAATGTAGACTTCAGAGTTCGTGCCGTTTCTGGCATCCACAGTCAATACCTGCTTGTTGGGCAGCAGCGTCCATCCCTCCTCGTCGTTGATGTCAGCCTTGCCCTTACCAGTCGGCGTCCATGTCAGTGTTGCTGCATTGAGCAACGCCTCCTGTGTGGAGTAGGCATTCGCCAGCATGAATTGTCCGTGGGCCAGCACCACGCTTTGGGCATCGCTGATACAGCACCATCCGGGCGGCGGCGATACCGGTCTCCATTCATCGGATATCGGCGAGTAAATCGCACCCAGAGTCGTGGACGTTAATGGGCTGCTGCTGTAGTTATATTCCCCGCCTTCGACGATAACTCGACCGTCGGGCAGAACGGCAGAGGCGAAGTAAAGAGGGCTGTATCCTGCCGGCAGTGATGCCGCCTGTGACCATGTGCCGTTGACATAGCTCCCTGAGTCATCCGGTGTGAGCCGGAACCAATTACCCGTAAAGGTACCTTGGACAATAACGGTTCCGTCGGTTAGCAGCAGTGAAGTGCCTGGAGAGAAGCACGCTTGGCCGGGAGAGCACGGTTGATGCTGCAGCGGACTCCACGATTGCGCATCAGCAATACTGGACAACACAATACCGGACAACATAAGCAAAGCCGGGCACAGAGTTTCCAGGCCATTCACGCGAAGTTTCATAAATCTTCCTCCAGTTCCCGTTTGTGTGGATCTAGCCGCACGTCTGCTCCGTCGCGCCATCAGCATTCAAAGCGCGACCTTACGATGGAATTGAGTCGATCAGTTAGGGGGATTGAAGAGCCTTGTTAGTAACGGCGGATGGTAAGACTGCTGGTCCGCATGTGGCGTGGATTATGCTCGTTCGCAATTAGTCTGTCAACTGGGAATGAAGATATCCTGCTACAAAATAATTCATAACTACTGACATGGTCCGCCGCCTAAGTCCCTTCAGGGCGTAGAGGTGCACAGAGCAGGCGTCCGCTTGAGCGGTGACTCGTCCGCATTATCGGTTGTGTATCAAGGCTCGACCTTAGTCGTGCCGCCAAGCCTGCAAGAAAACGGTCCGGGCTTTAGCCCCAGAGGGATTCAGTTTGCGGTTAGCGATATCCCTCCCGCTTCGAATTCCTCTACCGCCGTCATCCTGACGCGCAGCGCAAGGACCTGCGGTCGGCCTTTGTTACTTCCGAATCGGTGGTGACTCGTCCGGAACTGAGGAGTTGGAGCATCTCCCGTCAATTAGCGGGTGGTTGTCGCGCTCAATTTGGAACTGGAATCGTGAACGATTAAGCCGGCGGTGTTAATAATGGTACGGTCCGCCGCCCTGCTCTCAAAGTCGCGCCCGGATCAGTTCTCCCGGGAGATCAACGAATGCATCTCAAAGCAAATCCACAAGAGGGCAAGGAGCACATACGGCGCGTTCGGCGCATTTGCATGAGCATGCCCGGCAGCGAGGAAAAGCTGTCGCACGGGGAGCCAACATGGTTCGTGCGGAAGAAAGTATTCGTGATGTTTGCGAACAATCATCACAACGATGGCCACGTTGCAGTGTGGCTGCCAACGCCCCCGGGGATGCAGCTCAGCCTAATTGGAAGCTTCCCAAAAACCTTCTTCCGGCCCCCGTATGTCGGGGTTAAGGGATGGGTAGGCATCGAGCTTGACCACGTCTCTGATGACGAACTTGCGCTGCACATCCATGAAGCCTGGAAGATGATCGCCCCGAAAGGACTCGTGAGTTGAATTCGCCGGTCGACGAATAGTACGAGTCCCATGCAAATGACGGGTATTCAACTGCGCTTTATCGGCCATTGTCGGGTTCTGGTGCGTGGTGGTCGATGCGGAAGTAACCGGCTTGCCGTTTCCGGGTTACTTCACAATAGACGGTGACACATTCTGGATCATTCGTATGTAAGTTCATCAACTTCGAAGCGTTTATTTGATGAACCGGAAACTTTGAACAATCTGAGCCAAGCTGCCGTCTACACTCTTCTGCTGTCGAGCCGTCAGCGCCTTCTTTGGAGGGTCGAAAACCTGGGGATCGGTGCCGGACTGGCTGACGCTCAGCTCGAAACATCGCCCGGCGTGGAATGTGCGATACAGGTCCGCGGAACTCGAATGGCTCATCCCGCCCTCGACTTTAGTGCCGTGTACAAACAGAACTCCTCCGATCCTCTTCTCAGGCTGCCGAGCGGAGATCATATACTCCGGCCACTCCGAGACGCCCGCTGAGCTCTTTGGTGGATAAGGGGTCACGCACACATCGGCCGTCATTCTTTCGCGATCAGTCCTAATTTCACGCACTTCGAATGCCGCAGCTCCGAAGCTCGTTTCCTCGAATTGCTTTGCCGGATACACAACGCAGACGATCGCGTCTTGTTCGCACGCGGGAATATACGAATGAATACATGGCTCGATATGGTCTTGTGCGCACACTTCGAAACCGGACGGATAGGAGAATTGAAATATGCCGTCAGGGCTGGCAAAGCTCGTTTGCCGCGTCGAAGGTGCTTGCTGCGAATTCGATCCGATTGCGAAGAATGTAACTGCCGTTCCGACAAGAACCGGGAGCCGCCGACATCGTGGATTCATTGCTCCATCCTAATTCGGCCTCGGGCGTGCAAACGCACGAAAGGTTTCGCCGGAAGCGACTCCGAGTGGATGGTGGATAGATGTCCCCCACAGCGATCTCCGGTCCCTCGACGAACCGGTTTTGCAATTCGATCCTTCGCCTGGTTGCGCTGTTTTGTCATTTTGTCAATGTTGGAATTACGTGATACCAAGTGGCTTCCCGCCGCACGTCAACCGCCCTCCGGCAAAATTCTTCGCCAGACTCCTCATTCCACTGCGTAATCTCCTGCCGGGGATTTGCAGGCTATTTCGCATCATTGGCGCACAATGAATGTGCATCTCCGAAATGAAATTTCACCGCCCATCAATTGTCTGAAAAGTGGCGAACAAAGGTGAGCACCTCACATCGAGCGCCGCACTTTTTAGGAACCACCCCAAAATCTGGAACAGCAGGCACCAGCGCAGGTGCAGACGAAATAGGTTGCTAAGTCCAGTATTATGACGACTTTAATGATTAACTATAATGGAAACAATGACTTACGCTACCCTCCCGCCTAAGTCCTTACTGCTCAAGATCGGCATGAAAAAATTCTTTAACGCGCAACCGGATGGTTGCACATTGTTCAACACATCACATTCGAATGCTGAATGACGCCGAAAGGACAGCGAAGTCCTTGTCACTCGCTCTCAGCCCGGCACTCAGTCGCCGCGCTGCAATCCCGGCGCAAATACTCTATTCGTGCCGCAGCGCCTCCATCGGCTGAACGCCCGCAGCGCGGCGCGCCGGAATCCACGTAGCGGCCAACGCGACACCTAGCAGCAATGCGACCCCGGCGGCCAGCGTAACTGGATCATTCGCCGTAACTCCAAACAGCATCGACTTCACCAGCCGTGTGAGTCCAAGCGCAGCAGCGACACCGGCAACAATTCCAACCGCAGTCAGCCAAGTACTCTCGCGCAGAATCATGCTCCGCACCTGTCCAGGCTGCGCACCAAGCGCCAGTCGAATGCCAATCTCGTTGGTGCGTTGTGCAACCGAGTAAGCCATGATGCCGTAAATCCCCACGCACGCCAGCGCCAGCGCCAGCACGCCAAAGCCTGCGGTCAGTGCGGCAAACGCACGCTCCATCTGCATGGTTGCATTGATCTGCTCTCGCTGCGTTCGCAGATTCACGACCGGCAAATCAGTATCGACGCCCTGCACCACGCGACGCAGCAATGGCGCGATCGTAGATGGATCAGCCATCGTGCGAACTTCGTACACCATCGTTCCGGCATGGGGTTGTTGTCGATACGGCAGAAAGAACTGCGCCGGAGGTTCGTCGCGAAGGTCGAGGTAGTGAGTGTTGGCGCAGATTCCGACGATCTGGATCCAGTCACTCAGAGACTCGGCGTCCATCTTGAATCGCCGCCCGACCGGATTGACGCCAGGAAACCGCTTTTGCGCCAGTGCCTGGTTAATGACAGCTACCTTGGCAGACGTCGCGGTGTCGCGCACATCGAAGCTGCGGCCAGCCAGAATGGGAATCTCCATCGTATGGAAAAAGGAGTTGCCCACCACATTTACATCTTCCGCGCTGGTTCTATGCTGCCGCTTGTAGTCGGCTGCGTTTTCCCCTTCCGGCAGGAACCCGGAATTATTCAGATTGTCGGCAATGTAGGGAGTGTTGGCCATCGTCACGCTCTCCACACCGGGCAGCGCAGCGATGCGCTGTTCGATTTGTGCGTGGACGGCGACATCCTTTTCGCCCGGATAGCGCACTTCCGGTGGAGCGATCTCGAACAGCAGCAGGTGATCGGTTTTGAAGCCGACGTCTACGGAGTTGAGTGCGATGAGGGTGCGAACAAACAGGCCGGCGCCTATCACGAGCAGCGTAGAAAGCGCGATCTGGAAAGCGACGATGGATTTCCCGGTAAGACCCTTGCGCCTGCGGGTCGTACTTTGCGCAGTGTCTTTGAGCGTGCCGCTTAACTGCGTCTGCGATGCGAGCACAGCGGGGGCAAGGCCGAAAAGAACACCAGTGGCCAGCGTGACGGCAACGGTGAAGGCAAACACCGTCCAGTCAAACGGTGCATGAATGTCCTGCCGTTCCCACGCATTGGTGACGAGATTGGGAATGATGCTTCGTCCGAAGTACCCGAAGACAAGTCCGGCGCCGCCGCCGAGCGATGCGAGCAGCAGGCTTTCAGTAAGCAATTGGCGGAGGATCCGCGCCCTGCCCGCACCCATGGCGAGACGCACACTCAATTCGCGCTGGCGTTGCGCGCCGCGTGCGAGCAGAAGATTGGCGATGTTGGCGCATGCCAGCAGAATCACAAATCCAGTCAGTGCCAGAAGCACATAGATCGGCTTCCTGAGCATACGGTCGGAGTAGTGCAGCCCTCGACTGCCATCGACAAGTGCAAAGCGCGGCATGGTTTCGCCGGCTCCCAACGAAGTAGTGGCATTTACAGCGGCACGCAACTGTACGTCCAGCGCAGCCTGGGCGGCCAGATCATCGATACCAGGCTTGCTGCGCGCCATGATATTTACCCACCACAAGCCGGGATCGGAGAGAAGCGATGATTTCCCCTTGGGTGCAATAACCGGCTGCAGAGTGAGAGGAACATAGACGTCCGGCCCACCCATCACTCCCTTGGCACCAGTGAAACCGCGCGGCGTAACGCCGACAACGGTGAACGTGATCTGGTTGAGCGTGATGCTCTGGCCAAGCACAGAAGAGGCGCGACCGAACTCGCGCAGCCAGACGTCATCGCTGATCAACGCGACGTTTGTGGATCCAACTGTATCGTCCAAAGCCTGAATTGCCCGGCCCAGTTGCGGCTGCACTTCAAGAGCCGCAAAGTAATTTCCAGAGACCATGGCTGCGTTGACGCGTTGCGCATCGCCGTGGATGGTGGCATTCATGCTGTCTTCTTTGTAGGCGAACAGATCTCCCAGCACCTGGTTATGCGCGCGGAGTTGCTGATAAACCGGGTAAGAGAAGACCGAACTGGTGGTTCCCGAATTTGGTGTGGAATCGAAGTCGCCCCACATGCCGTGAACCACTTCCTTGCCGTCGCCGTTCCAGCGCAGCAGTCGAAGCTGTTCCGCATGAGGCACGGCGAGCCGCTGATAAAGTAATTGCCGTGCAAGGGAGAAGATGGTCGTGTTCGCCCCAATGGCAAGCGCCAAAGAAACGGCTGCAATAGCAGTGAACCCCGGGCTCTTGGCAAGAATGCGCACACTGTAACGCAAGTCAGCGCGTAGCTCGTCGAACCATCGCAGACCAAGCGAAGCACGCATACCTTCCCGGTGCACAACCGAAGAGCCAACCGCGATGCGGGCCTGACGAGCAGCTTGGGCTGGCGAATGGCCAGCACGGACAAGATCGGCAGTGAGCAGATCAACATGGGCGGCCAACTCTGCTTCCATCTCGGATTCAAGACGGCGTCTATGCAACATGGCTCGCAGCCACGAGCGCACCTGGGCAAACATGCTGAAAATAGATTGACCTGCTCTCATCGTGTCCTAATCCGTAGTCCCTTAGTCCCTCGTCCCTGTCCTTCAAACATTCTCCGGCGTCGTGCGAAGAATTCCGGCGATGACCCCAGCCATCCGATTCCACTTCTCCGTTTCGGCCTCAAGCCGACGACGCCCTGCGGCGGTGAGCTTGTAATATTTGGCGCGGCGGTTGTTCTCGCTGTCGCCCCACTCGCTGGCGATGACGCCCTGATGCTCCAGGCGATAGAGCGCCGGATACAGAGATCCCTGCTGAATGATGAGTTCTTCGCCCGAGATTTGCTGTATGCGCAGCAGCACGCCGTAGCCATGCAGCGGGCCGAGTGAAACGGCCTTCAGAATGAGCAGATCGAGCGTGCCCTGGAGCAGTTCCATCTGCTTGTCTTGCGATTTATCGGTCAACCCGGCACTCTCCTTGATGCTCTAGGAGAGAGATTACGACGACTCTCCTAGTCTGTCAAGGAGAGCGATCCAGATCGTCGGACGCGGCTTCTCATCAATGCTTGGCGTTTTGCTCCTGCAGCCACTTGTAGAGCGGCGCAAAATATTCGAGCATTGGGCCTGCATCCAGATGATCGGTGCCCGTCATTTCTTTCAAGGTCTCCTGCCAGGGACGCGACTGTCCTGCCTCCAGCATCTTCAGAAGCTTGTCCCCGGCTGCCTTCGAGCCATAGAAGCTGCACCGATTCAGCGGGCCGCTGTAGCCACTGGCCTCACACATCGCTTTATAGAACTGGAACTGATAAATCCGCGCCAGAAAGTACCGCGCATAGGGCACGTCGGCAGGAATGTGATTCTTCGCGCCCGCATCGAAATCAGCTTCCGTTCGCGCAACCGGCGGGGCCACTCCCTGGTACTTCTCGCGAAGCGCCCACCACTCCTTGTTGTAATCCGCCGGCTTGATCTGCCCTGAAAAAACCTCCCAACGCCACTTATCCAGCGCCAGTGCAAATGGCAGGAAGGCAACCTTGTCGAGAGCCGTCTGCAACTGCAGCGGCACATCGGCTTCGGCCGGTGGTTCCGTGCCCGCCAATCCCAACGTCTTCAGATAAGCCGGCGTAATCGACAAAGCGATCGAGTCTCCAATCGCTTCGTGGAATCCATCGTTCGCTCCATTGCGAAACAGATACGGCTGTTTGTTGTAGGCGCGCTGGTAGAAGTTGTGACCCAGCTCGTGATGCACTGTGGTGAAGTAATCCGCGTTCACCTCGATGCACATTTTTACGCGAAGATCATCAACTGCGTCCACATCCCAAGCCGACGCATGGCACACAACGTCCCGATCGCGCGGATGGACAAACTGCGATCGCTGCCAGAATGTCGCCGGCAGCGGCGCGAATCCCAGCGACTTGAAGAAGCTCTCTCCATAACGGACCATGTCCCGGCCAGCGGCGAGCTTGGCTGCATGTCCGGCGTCCGATGTCAGATCCACACCGGGAGCGAAGGCCGGCGCCGCAGCCGGATCTTTCGCGCCGATCTGCTGCTTCAGCGCAGATTCAAGATCGACCGCCTTATATTGCGAAAGCCTGGGATCGGTCGGCGCAACGATATCGTAGATGTTGCCCCACTCCTGCGCCCACATGTTTCCCAACAGCTGCGCCGGGATCAGTCCATCCGGACGCTCCGCGGCCTTGCCATACTTGGCGATCAGCCTGTGACGAACGTATTCATGCAGCGCGCGATATAGCGGCTCGAGTTGCTTCCAGGCACGATCGAGCTCGGCCGAAAACTGCTCCGGGGTCATGTCGTATCCCGCACGCCAAAGCTCGCCCGTATCGTGATATCCCAGCTCTTTCGCGCCAATGTTCTGGAGTTCGATCAATCGCGCGTACTTCTCGCGCATCGGCGCGCCAACGGCGTGCCATCCCACCCACAGCTTCGCCAATTCCTCAGGATCGCGTGAGTGCGCCATGATGGCGGAGATTTCATCGATACCCATGCATTTCGCATCCGCGGCTGGCTCCTGGCCAATAGGAGTGCCCGGGCAATACTTCCCTCTGCCATACATCCCGAGGAGTTGAGCTGCAAGCTGGGTCTCTTCGGCCAGCAGCTTCGGCTCCTTCGGCGCCGCGGGGGCATCGAGTTGCAGCAGCAACATCTCCCTGCGCAAATCCGGCGAAAGCGCAACTTTGTCCCAGCGATGACTTTCCTCCACGAACCGCAAGCCTTGGGCCGTGACCTGCTCGTTGATCAGCGCCGTGGTTGCTTCCGTATCGTCCGTAATGTAGGTTTCCGCCGACCATCCGGCACGCGACGCATCCGCCACGGACTTGAGCGACTCGCTGTTTACCCTCTCGATAAATGCACGCGCTTCGTCCGGGGAAGGCACCTTGGATTGTTCAGCGGGCTGGGCAGAAATCGAAGAAAGCGCGACGGCAAAAAAGAGCGAAGTGGAAATAACAATAGAACGCATGGCGGAAAGTATAGTGCTCCTTACCCGCCGAAGGCTGTATCGAGACGCGGGTTAATCAAAACCCACGACCGCCCTCGAATTTTCCCTCTCGCGTACGCGCCATTCTGCATCGCACAGAAGGGGGATTCGGTATTAGACAGAAACTGAGGGTTGGCGTATTCTGCCAACTCTACGGCAGGACAGGGGATGAGCCGTCGTAGATCAACCCCATATACCGGCTTCAAATCCATTTATCACTCAAGGAGGAGTCAACATGGGTCACGGAATAATCGCGTGGATCATCATCGGATTGATCGCGGGTTGGCTGACCGGAAAGCTGATGAAGGGCTCGGGATTCGGCTTCTTCATGGACATGATCGTCGGTCTGGTGGGCGCGCTGATTGGAGGCTTTCTTGCAAATCTCATCGGATTTGGCGGAGCCAGTCAACATGGCTTGATCGTCAGCATCATCATTGCCACAATCGGAGCAGTGATTCTTACATGGATTGTGCGGCTGATTTCAGGTAATCGAAGCGCCAATCTCTGATTCATCGGAAAAAGAACGGACTTCAACTCTTCCTCTCTCGAACCTCCATTCGGATCTGCTGGAGCCCGCCTGAATAGAATCACCTCGCGCATTTTGGCAAGGTCGTCCTCGGCCTGCGCCTGTTCGTCCCAAAGGCCGCCAATTTCCTGACTCGATGTGAGAGACTAGCACCCAGCAAAGGGCAAAACAGCCTCGAATCCCCAAAGTCAGAGACAAAGGTGAGGTGACCTTGAGCCTGGTCAGAGACCTGCAATTCTCATTGCGTCAACTGCGCAAAAGCATGGTGTTCACCGTGGTTGCCGTGGTAACGCTTGCATTGGGCATCGGATGCAATACCGCGATCTTCAGCGTGTTTTACAGCGTACTGCTGCGGCCTCTCCCATTCCCCGAGCCTGACCGCGTGGTGATGGTCTCCGAACGCGCCACTCAATTTCCCATTCTTTCTGTCTCGTGGCAGAACCTGAGAGATTGGAAAACGCAGAGCACCTCGTTCGAGGAATTTGGCGCGGCCCGCGTCTTCACATCCGCGCTCACCGGCAACGGCGAGCCGGAGCAGATCCCCAGCCTGATGATCAGTGGAAACCTCCTGCACCTGCTCGGCGTGAATGTAATTTCCGGTCGCTCCATCCAGGCCGCGGACGACCAGCCCTCATCCCCAGCGGTAGTCCTGCTCGGCTACGGTCTGTGGCAGCGCAAATATGGCGGCTCGCAAGACATCATCGGGCACCCCATCAATCTCGACAGCCAGAGCTACACGGTGATCGGCGTTTTACCAAAGGGCTTTGAATTGCTCCAGCAATCGCCCGACATAGTCGTTGCCATGGGTCCATGGGCCAGCAAGCTGCCAGACGATCGCTCTTGGCACCCCGGCATCATCGCAATTGCGCGACTCAAACAGGGAGTATCGCTCCAGCAGGCGCGCGCTGAGATGAGCACCATTGCAAAGCGGCTCTACGAAAAGTATTCCGCTGACAACATTGCGCTCGATGCAGTCGTCAATCCGATGCACGAGCAGCTGGTAAGCCAGGCAAAGCCGGCTCTCATCACACTGCTCGGAGCCGTCATCTTCGTATTGTTGATCGCCTGCGGAAACATCGCGAACCTCATGCTGACCCGCGCAACCGCGCGCCGCCGCGAAATCTCGATCCGCATTTCGCTCGGAGCATCCGACTGGCAAATCATCAAGCAGCTGGTGATGGAAGGCCTGCTGCTGTCTCTGATGGGGGCGGCTGCGGGGGTAGCACTAGCCTATGCGCTTATGCCCTCGTTGCTGCACCTGGCAGCGGGCTCTCTGCCGCCGGGGACTGACGTTCACATTGATATTCACGTTCTGCTGTTCACTGCTGTTTTGTCGATTTGCGCTGGCGTCTTCTTCGGAGTTGCGCCGGCTGGCCACGTGCGGCTCACCGACCTGCGTTCGATCTTGAATGAAAGCGAGCGCGGCGCCGTCGGTAAGCAGGCAAAAGCTCTTCGCAACACGCTTGTGGTATCGGAGATTTCCTTGGCGCTCCTCCTGCTGATGGGCGCCGGCTTATTTGTGCGCAGTTTGAATCAACTTTCAGCGGTGAGCCTTGGCTTCTCAGATGACCACATCCTTGTCGCCGATTTACCGGTTCCACCTGCTGGCGGTGCTCCGGCAGACGCTCACCGCAACATGGATTTCTATGAGAATACGCTGCGCCAATTGCATTCGCTGCCCGGCGTGCGATCGGTCGCAGCCTCATCCTTCCTGCCCGTGAGCGGACAGGGAGCAGTGATTCACTTCAACATCCAGGGCCATCCGCCCCGCAATGCCTCGGAATACATCATGGCAAACTACCGCACCGTGAGTTCCGAGTATTTCCAGGCACTTCGCATTCCCCTGCTTCAAGGTCGCTGGATCGAAGATTCGGATCGGGAAGGTATGCCGCCAATCGTGGTCATCAACCAGGCAATGGCAAAAACCTATTTCGGGGATCAATCCCCCATCGGCAAGAAGATGCAGATTGGCGCGACGCCCGATAACAGCGTGCCCTGGATGATGGTGGTAGGCGTTGTGGGCAACATCAAGCAAACGCTCGTCTCCGACATGCCCACTGAAATGTACGTGCCATATCGCCAGGCCAACGAAGTTCTCCCAGTCCGAAACATGTCTTTCGTGATGCGAACAGAAGTAGACCCGCGTTCCCTCATTCCTCAACTGCGCGACACCGTCAGCAAAATCAACCCAAATCAACCGGTGGTGCGGATCCGCACCATGGAAGAAAACGTCGCGAAGAACTTCGCACAACCACGTTTCCGTACTTTGCTGTTGGTGGTCTTCGCAGGAATCGCGCTGCTGATCGCAGCCGTCGGCGTCTACGGCGTGATGGCCTACGCGACAGTGCAGAGGTCAGGAGAGATGGCAATCCGCATGGCGCTCGGCTGCAGCGTCGACCGCATCTTCATGCTCGTGGTCACCGACGGCCTCCGCCTGACACTTATCGGCGTAGCAATCGGAACGGTTCTGGGCCTCGCACTAGGCCGCTGGCTGAAGTCTCTGCTCTTCGGCGTTTCCTCCGCCGATGCATTAACGCTGGCAGGCTCGATCGCAGTTGTAATAGTTGCCGGCCTGGCAGCAACCATCATCCCCGCCCGCAGAGCCTCCCACGTAGAAATCGCAACAATGATGCGCGAAAACTAAACTGGAATCGTCACAAGCTGCTACTTGCTGGACGAATGCTCCTCGATCGAATCCAGCAATTGCTGCGCGGGTCTTGATCCACTTCGAACGGCTTCCCCTAGCCAGTACCTTGCCACGCCACGGTCCATGGGGACTCCATTCGTTCCGTTCAATGCATACCTTCCAAGTACAAAACGGGGAACCGTATCGCGATGATCGCGGACGTCGCGGTAAATCGCGAGCACGCGTCGATAGGTCTGTTCGTCTTTCACAGCTGTTTTTTCGAGGTCGACCGCTTCACGAAGTTGCACGTCGGGATCGTCCTGATCCATCGCGGTGAGTTGCGCCGGCGAAGGATTTCGTAGCGGATCGTCTTGCGCGTAATAGGCGCCAAAACGGGTGCGCGTCTCACGTAACTGCTCATAGATCGCATTCGAGTCTGCTATCTGCTTCTGGCTCATCCCGGCAGTCATGGCCTTGAGCAGTGTGTTGTCTCGACCACTCAAACGGCTCCATGCAATCGCATCATAGCCACTGAAATCCTGCGCCCGCGCGTCGTTCAGCGCCTCAACGTAAAAATGCTGCGCTAGATCGATGTCGTACGCTGAGGCGCGTTTGCAGTAGCGCAGCCACATCTTCTGATCGGGTGGAAGATCCTCCTCGCCAATTTGATATTCAACTGCAATTTGATATTCCTTCTGGCCCAGCAACTCCTGGGCAATCATGCGGGCCCACTCGAGATTCTGAATTCGACCTTTCGAATCATCGCCTGCGCTGTAGATGCCGTCGATTACGAAATTGCCTAGTTCTAATTGTGCGCCGCGTTCCTCACCATGCCTCAGGTTTAGCAAATTGATGTAATTTTTGACTGCTTTGGCATAGTAAGTTGCCGAATTCGTCTTGTCAGCTTGCGCGGCAGCCTTATACGCTTCGCCCAGTTCGAACAGATCATGCGGCCTTCCAGCAGCCGTATACCATCGGTCGACAGCCTCTAGATCTGTCTGAAAGTATCCGCGAGCATAAAACATGCCCACCATACTCTTCCGGTTAGGATCAATTGCGCCGATCTGAAACATCTTCTCAGCTTTTGCGAAGTCCTGGGGAACACCAAGGCCCTGCATGTAGCCCAAACCAAGCTCCCAGGCTGCGTCCTTGTTGCCTTTGGCGAAGAGTTCCAAGTTCACTCTCGCAATGTCCGCGTCGCTTAACGGCTCGTGCATGCTCGCCCAAAAAGTCGTCTTCGCCGGCGACACGCCATACGTTGTCTTCACGAACGGAGCCTGTGACGCAGCCATGATTGAAAAGGCCACAAATAGAATTGCGGCGTAGACGAATCTGGCGACACTGGCAGCTTGGATCATGGCTAGAACTCTACCAAATGGGAATGCGGAAAGCAGGAATGGGGATCACCCCAGAAACAAAAAGCCATGCCCGGAGGCATGGCTTTTTGTTTTGAATTTATTGCCGGCGATCACCTAATCTCCCACACAGTCACCCGTGCAGTACCATCGGCCCAGCGAGGCTTAACTTCCGTGTTCGGGATGGGAACGGGTGATCCCTCGCAGTATGGTCACCGGCAAACTTGGATGGCGCTTGGCGGGTGGTTGCCCGCAGCCTGCCGCGGCGTCTGCTTGTCCCGGATGGTTTCTCCCGGGCCCGGCAGGAACGCGGACTGCAATCTGGCGCCAAAAAATTTGCTCAGAGTCAGAGCTGATTGACAACGAAATTGATTGGTCGTACAAGGCTTGTAAGAAGAGCGTCCGCGTATTATACTGCGCGGAGTTAATTCTATGGACAAGCCGAACGGGCGATTAGTACTGGTAAGCTTCACGCATTACTGCGCTTCTACCTCCAGCCTATCAACCAGATGGTCTTTCTGGGCCCTTCAGGGAGATCTCATCTTGGAGCGTGCTTCCCGCTTATATGCATTCAGCGGTTATCACAACCGAACTTCGCTACCCAGCCGTGCCCTTGGCAGGACAACTGGAACACAAGAGGTTCGTCCATCCCGGTCCTCTCGTACTAAGGACAGCCCTCCTCAAATCTCCTACGCCCACAGCAGATAGGGACCGAACTGTCTCGCGACGTTCTGAACCCAGCTCACGTACCGCTTTAATAGGCGAACAGCCTAACCCTTGGAACCTTCTACAGCTCCAGGATGCGATGAGCCGACATCGAGGTGCCAAACCAATGCGTCGATATGAACTCTTGGCATTGATCAGCCTGTTATCCCCGGCGTACCTTTTATCCGTTGAGCGATGGCCCTTCCATACAGAACCACCGGATCACTAAGGCCTGCTTTCGCACCTGCTCGACTTGTAGGTCTCACAGTTAACCACTCTTATGCCTTTGCACTCGACGACTGATTTCCAAACAGTCTGAGAGTAGCTTCGCGCGCCTCCGTTACAATTTAGGAGGCGACCGCCCCAGTCAAACTACCCGCCTAACTATGTCCCTCTCCCGGATCACGGGAGGAGGTTAGAATCACAGCACTCGCAGGGTGGTATCTCACCATTGGCTCCACCAAGTCCGAGAACCTGGTATCAAAGCCTCCCACCTATCCTGCGCAGCAAGAACCATAACTCATAGTTAAGGTGTAGTAAAGGTGCACGGGGTCTTTCCGTCTAGCTGCGGGTAACCGGCATCTTCACCGGTACTACAAGTTCGCCGAGCAACTCGTTAAGACAGTCGTACGATCGTTACGCCATTCGTGCAGGTCGGAACTTACCCGACAAGGAATTTCGCTACCTTAGGACCGTTATAGTTACGGCCGCCGTTCACCGGGGCTTCAATTCAAAGCTTCGCTTGCGCTAACCTCTCCTTTTAACCTTCCGGCACCGGGCAGGCGTCAGCCCCTATACGTCGTTTTCGACTTAGCAGAGACCTGTGTTTTTGTTAAACAGTCGCCGTACGCGCTTCACTGCGGCCCACTTGCGTGGGCGCTCCTTCTCCCGAAGTTACGGAGCCAATTTGCCGAGTTCCTTAACGAGCTTTCACTCGAGCGCCTTTGGATATTCTCCTCGTCTACCTGTGTCGGTTTGGGGTACGGTTCCCTTTGTTCTCCTTAGAGGTTTTTCTCGGCAGCGTGGAATCAGCATCGTAAGCCCCATACGGGACTGAGTTGCACCTCACTGTTAAGACCCAACGGATTTGCCTATCGGATCCAGCTTACGTGCAACTACCGCAATAGCCATAGTGCGGCATGCTTATCCTTCTGCGTCACCCCATCGTCAAACGAACATTGGGAGGAACGGAATATTAACCGTCTGTCCATCGGCTACGCCTTTCGGCCTCACCTTAGGGACCGCCTAACCCTGAGCGGATTAACCTTCCTCAGGAAACCTTAGACTTTCGGCGCGGAGGGTTCTCACCTCCGTTATCGCTACTTATGCCGGCAGGGTCTCTTCGCAACGCTCCACCAGTCTTCTCAGTCTGGCTTCGACCGCTGTTGAGAATGCTCTCCTACCACGCACACCTAAAAGATGTGCATCCGCTGCTTCGGTGTACAGTTTTAGCCCCGTTGTATTGTCGGCACCGGACCGCTTGACCAGTGAGCTATTACGCTTTCTTTAAAGGATGGCTGCTTCTAAGCCAACCTCCTGGCTGTCTGAGCGTTCCGACTTCCTTTCCCACTTAACTGTAACTTGGGGACCTTAGCAGGCGGTCTGGGCTGTTTCCCTCTCGACGATGAGGCTTAGCCCCCACCGTCTGACTCCCGGATATGTTGTCACTGGCATTCGCAGTTTGGTTGGATTCAGTAAGCCGGAAAGCCCCCTAGTCCATCCATCTCTCTACCACCAGTGCAATTCGTCCGAGGCTAGCCCTAAAGCTATTTCGGAGAGAACGAGCTATCACGGAATTTGATTAGCCTTTCACCCCTACCCACAGCTCATCCGAGCTTTTTTCAACAAACACCGGTTCGGTCCTCCAGTGGGTGTTACCCCACCTTCAACCTGGCCATGGGTAGATCATCCCGCTTCGCGTCTATTCCTGCCAACTGAACGCCCTGTTCAGACTCGCTTTCGCTTCGGCTCGCTTACGCTTAACCTTGCTGACAAGAATAACTAGCCGGCTCATTATGCAATAGGCACGCGGTCAGACATTCCCTTGCGGGCATAGTCCTCCCACTGCTTGTAGGCACACGGTTTCAGGTACTTTGCACTCCCCTCGACGGGGTTCTTTTCGCCTTTCCCTCACGGTACTGGTTCACTATCGGTCAGAGACTAGTATTTAGCCTTACGGGATGGTCCCCGTGGATTCAAGCAGGGTTTCACGTGCCCCGCCTTACTCAGGTATCCGCTTCGAGTCTGGACTATTTTCGCCTACGCGCCTGTCACGCTCTATGGATCCACTTTCCAGAGGATTCGGCTAGCAGCCAGATTGGTAACTCTACTGTTGCGGACCCTACAACCCCCGAAACACCGAAATGCTACGGGTTTGGGCTATTCCGAGTTCGCTCGCCACTACTATCGGAATCGAGGTTTCTTTCTTTTCCTTCAGGTACTGAGATGGTTCACTTCCCTGAGTTCGCTCTATCCCGCCTATGTATTCAGTGGGTAGTTCCCGAGGTTTGCTCAGGAGGGTTTCCCCATTCGGAGATCTCCGGTTATAACGCCTGTGTGCGGCTTACCGAAGCTTATCGCAGCTTGCCACGTCCTTCATCGCCTGTCTCTGCCAAGGCATCCACCGTGCGCCCTTAGTAGCTTGACCATAGAATTAACTCCAGCGCAGGGAGCCGAATCACTTCGGTCCTGTCTGCAAGTTAACCTAGTTATCCGCCTGAGAATAACTCGCTACGCTCACGCGCTCACCGAGTTACAACTCCTAAAGACACTCTTCTTACATTGAACACTTGCCTGAGTCACTAACTTGCAGTAACTCATTGCTTGTGCTCGGCCTTGTATGTATACGCTCCTCGGACACTTTCGCCACCTTGCGCGCCTCGCGGCGGACATGCGGCTATCCGATGCGCGTTACCCAATCAATTTCGTTGTCAAACATCCAGACCTCCCTTTATCGAGGAGGCCCGCCCTGGGGCGGTTGAAACCTGCGCGAATCCAAACTGCGCAAATGCACAGATCGATCCTAGCCTGCTTCTAGGTCGAAGCCCTCAATAAAGGCGGCGAACTGGAAGCAGTGAATGAGATTGGTGGAGCTGACCGGGATCGAACCGGTGACCCCCTGCTTGCAAAGCAGGTGCTCTCCCAGCTGAGCTACAGCCCCATTAAGGGTTGCGTGGCTAAGATGGTGGGCCTGGGTAGAGTCGAACTACCGACCTCACCCTTATCAGGGGTGCGCTCTAACCAACTGAGCTACAGGCCCGCGTTGGCCGCTCCCCCGCCGATAAGAAGCCCGGCGGCTCTCCCAAATCTCATTCAATGCTAAAAGGGTTTCGAGGACAAAGGTTGAACATGCTGGGCAGCTACGCCACCCATGACCATCGTGTGAATTCGATCAAGCAAAGAAGGCTTGTATCAGAATTCCTGCTCCTGCCGTCAGGGACGGCAGTTGCAGGTTTGATGGACACCTATCCGATCGCTCGAAGCGACTCCGCTATCGCGGAAGGAATAATGCCATCATTTCTCTTTTAGAAAGGAGGTGATCCAGCCGCAGGTTCTCCTACGGCTACCTTGTTACGACTTCACCCCAATCATGAATTACACCTTGGGCGGCTGCCCCCTTGCGGTTGGCTCACCGACTTCTAGTGCAACCCACTTTCGTGATGTGACGGGCGGTGTGTACAAGGCCCGGGAACGTATTCACCGCGGCATTCTGATCCGCGATTACTAGCGATTCCAGCTTCACGCAGTCGAGTTGCAGACTGCGATCCGAACTGAGGCCGGCTTTTTCCGATTAGCTCCCCCTCACGGGTTTGCGACGGTTTGTACCGGCCATTGTAGCACGTGTGTAGCCCTGGACATAAAGGCCATGAGGACTTGACGTCATCCCCACCTTCCTCCCCGTTATCCGAGGCGGTTTCACCAGAGTGCCCAACTAAATGGTGGCAACTGGGGATAAGGGTTGCGCTCGTTGCGGGACTTAACCCAACATCTCACGACACGAGCTGACGACAGCCATGCAGCACCTATATTACGGCCCCTTGCGGGGAAGGAATATTTCTACTCCGGTCCATAACATTTCGAGCCCAGGTAAGGTTCTTCGCGTTGCGTCGAATTAAACCACATGCTCCACCGCTTGTGCGGGCCCCCGTCAATTCCTTTGAGTTTCAGCCTTGCGACCGTACTCCCCAGGCGGACTGCTTAACGCGTTAGCTACGGCACGGCGGGATTGGGTACCCGTCACACCAAGCAGTCATCGTTTAGGGCTAGGACTACCAGGGTATCTAATCCTGTTTGCTCCCCTAGCTTTCGTGCATCAGCGTCAGTTATGGTCCAGTGAGCCGCTTTCGCCACAGGTGTTCCTCCTGATATCTACGCATTTCACCGCTACACCAGGAATTCCACTCACCTCTCCCACACTCAAGCCCTGCAGTTTCTCATGCAGTCTATGAGTTGAGCCCATAGATTTCACATAAGACTTACAAAACCGCCTACGCACCCTTTACGCCCAATAATTCCGAACAACGCTCGCCCCCCTCGTATTACCGCGGCTGCTGGCACGAAGTTAGCCGGGGCTTCTTCTTCCGGTACCGTCATAATCGTCCCGATCGAAAGGAGTTTACGTCCCGAAGGACTTCATCCTCCACGCGGCGTTGCTGCGTCAGGGTTTCCCCCATTGCGCAAAATTCCCCACTGCTGCCTCCCGTAGGAGTCTGGACCGTGTTTCAGTTCCAGTGTGTCCGTGCGCCCTCTCAGGCCGGATACCGATCACCGTCTTGGTGGGCCATTACCCCGCCAACTAACTAATCGGCCGCGACCCCCTCCTGAAGCGAATTGCTCCTTTGACCCGTAGGTATTATGCGGTATTAGCTAAGGTTTCCCTCAGTTATCCCCCACTCCAGGGTAGGTTAGTCACGTGTTACTCACCCGTGCGCCACTTTACTCATGGTATTGCTACCACTTTCTCGTTCGACTTGCATGTGTTAGGCACGCCGCCAGCGTTGATTCTGAGCCAGGATCAAACTCTCGTTTGAAACCTGTTGTCTAACTACCCGACGGAGGTCGGAATAGTTTCGACTCGTCTGCGCATCACTGCGCGAGACGTGTTACTTACCTTGTGAGAATGATCAAGCCAAACCTGATCGTTTCTCACGACTGGCACGTTCAACCTAATTGTCAAAGATCCGTAAGAGCGGTCCGCCTGAGCGGTGCCCCTTTGGATCGAGGCCCGGGCTGTTACGCCAGGGTGTCCTCGAACTTATTGCGCCATGCCAGAATCTCGCTTCTTAGCGGTCACCGGCATTTTTGCGCGAACCTTCTAAACCTATCGAAGTTCCGATGTCATGTCAAGCCATGATTCTGTGTGAATCAAGGCAGTAACTTTTTCATCTTCGGCAGGCAGTTTTACCTGCCTATTCGATCGACATAGCGGCGAGGTTAGTCGTCCGCAGAAGGTCGCACTGCGCAAAATATCAAAGAGCGACCGGCATCAAAATGCCTAGCGCCACAAAGGCGCACGAAAGGATTTTCCTCTCGGGTCATGCAATGGGTTTGTTCTCTGCGGGATTCCCTACAGGGGCTGGATGAGCTTACGCTTCCTATCCGCCCTACGAACCGGCTTCCCACTTCCCCACTCGGGGCAGGCCATAAGGCCACCGGGAGGCTCCACTGCTACATCTGCAACTTTTTAAGAGTAGCACAGGCCACTCTTCAATGCAAATCGCGAATCGGCTTAATTCACGCGCCGTTTCGCGACTTCCTGAGAATAACAACCACCTATGAATCGCGCAACTCGTACCAGCTGTGGAAAGGAGCCGGTTTCTGTGGGAAACCCCTCACAGGCCCGTGGAATCAGCGCTAAAACTCCTCGCCGATAACAATGTTTTGCCAGAAAAGGCCACAAATCCGCCGGACTTTCCGGCTTGAACGAAATCCAACGGCCCCTATTGCTTCGAGATGACGCCCAAATCCGTCAGCCCATTCACAAAAAACTGCATGGCCAGCGCCACCAGCAGCAACCCCATGATCCGGACCAGAATCCGGATGCCCGTCTCCCCCAGCACCGCTCTCACCCGGCCCGCCCCCGCCAGAACCAAGTAGCTGACAACACATGTGATAGCAATTGACCCGAGAACCGCGCCCATCTCCCACCGCCACAAGCCCGCAGCCTGCCCGACAAGCACCATGACCGATGAAATTGCTCCCGGCCCCGCCAGCATGGGAATCCCCAACGGAACAATGCCCGCATCTTCCTTGGCCGCGCCTTCTTCCGTGTCCCCATGCGCCTCCTGCGTAGCCGAGCGCTTGGCTTCCAGCATGTCCAACCCAATCAGCAGCAGAATCAACCCGCCTGCAATCTCGAACGCAGGCAGAGTGATCCCGAACATCCTGAAGATCAGCTGCCCAGCCAGGGCAAAGCTGGTCAGCACGATAAAACATGTCAGCGCAGCTTTGCGTGCCATCCGCTTCCGCCGCGCCGGATCGACACTCTGCGTTATCGCCAGAAAGGATGGAATCGCCGCGAAAGGATCAACGAGAAAAAAGATGGAACTGAGCGCCAGCACTGAAAACCGCACCAGCGGCGCAGTGCGGATCTCATTCAGCGCGGCGGTTGCGGGATTCGTCCATTCGAGCATAAATTTTTGATTCCTTAACGATCAGTGCTGATTCCAGAAGGCTGAATGGCAGATAGGTTCTAGAGAACGTTGAAGCTCTTGATCCGACGATGACCGTGCGCGTCGTCCACCGGAGCATTGCCTTCGCGCATCACCAGCCGCGTGTGACAGCCGGCTTCTCGCGGCGGAGTCGAGTTCGCGCACGGCATCAGAGAAAAACATGACCTCGCGCGGCTCGCAACCCATCGCCGAAGCGATCGATTCGTAGCTCGTCTTGGCGGTCTTCGGTCCCGTCCGCGTATCGAAATAGCCTGAGATCAAATGTGTCAGATCGCCATAGTTTGAATGCCTGAATAGCAAGAGTTGTGCGGCGACAGATCCCGAAGAATAAATGGCCACGTGCGCAGCGGTCGACCAGCGTTCCAGGGCCTTCGGAACATCCTCGAACAGCGTGCCCTGCAACTCATCGCGCTCGAATCCACCCTTCCAGATGCGCCCCTGCAGGCTCTTCAACGCCGTCGATTTGCGATCGCGATCCATCAACCAGTTCAAATACGGGATCGCCTCGTCCCAATACTCCGGCGTCGCGAATTTCGGCGCATCCTCATCGCTCTCGCCAGCATTCTCTTCCGCAAGCATGGTGAGATCGCTTACGACTCCCGCGTCGGCGGCATGCTGTTGCAGGTACCCCTCGAAGTGTGCGCGCGCATAAGGAAAAAGCTGTTCGTAGACAAGAGAGAGTGGTGCGATCGTGCCCTCCACATCCAGCAAGAACAACTTCGGGGTTCCCAACGACAGGCCCTTGTCGTTCGTGTGATCTTTCTGCGGCCTGGGCTTCGTCATATGCGGATGCCAGTGGCTGCCCGCGGCCCGAAGTACGCCGGACCGAAGCACAGCGGCTGGTAGCTCTGGTCGACGCCCGAGCCGGTGTAATGCGGCGTCCAGCCCGCGGTCTCCTGAAACCAGCGGATGGCGCGGATGCGGCGATCCTCGCAGAGTGTAAACCAGTGCGTCGTTCCGCGAGGCACCCGTAGCATATCCCCTGCGCCCACTTCGATTGAGGCGATCTTGTCGCCCAGATGCAGAAAGAAAATCCCGCGCCCCGCCAGAATAAAGCGCACTTCGTCCTCGTCGTGCGTGTGCTCCTTGTCGAATTTCGCCAACATCGTTTCAAGATTCGGAGTAGCCGGATTTACATCGATGACGTCAGCTGTGACATAACCACCACGACGCTTCATCTCTTCAATCTCGTCTGAGTAGGCCGCGAGAACCTCGTCTGCAGATGCATCCGCACCAACGCGATCGAGACTCCATCGCTCGTAGTCAATCCCCAGCGCCGCAAGTTCGCTGCGGATCGCCGGCTCACCATCAATCTTCCGATCCTCTTGGGGGAAGCGAAGAACTGCCATACTCAGCTCCTTGCATGAGACAGCAAGTGCAGAGATTACCCCGCCGACCTGCTAACTCGCTACGCCGCAACGCGGCGCTAACCTTGCTGCTTTTGTCCTTGAAACTCGCTACCAATCGTTCCAACAGCTGCACGCTGCAACCGCGTTGACTCAAGCCTGCCCGAACAGCCGCCGCCCCTCCACCTCGAACAAAAATTCGAGGGCCTCCAGGTGACGGCGCGCTTCAGCCACCGATTCACCCCAAGTATAAAGCCCATGCCGGCTCAACAAAACTCCGTGCGCATCGGCATTGCCGCGAAGCACATCACGAAAGTGTTCCGCCAGCGACGAGTATTCCTGCGTGTTCTCAAGGATCGGCACGTGTTCCGTGTGCTCATGCGAAGCAACACCGGAGAGGCCCTTGAGAAGTTCGTAACCCTCAAGAGGTACGCTCCCAAGCGAAACGAACCTGCCCGAGAGAAGCGTATTCCAGATCGTGTGCACATGCAGAATTGCCTTTGCATGCACCCGTTCCCGATAGATCACCGAGTGCAGGCTCGTCTCCGCCGACGGGCGTCCTTTTCCTCCGAGCACTGCTCCATCCATGTCAATCAGCAGCAGATCGTCAGGCGTGAGCACGCCCTTGTCCAGCCCCGTTGGCGTGATGTAGATTCGGCTGCCCCAGCGGACGCTGAAGTTTCCGCTCGTCGCCGGAACCCACCCGCGCCCATAGCAGGCCCGCGCAACAGCGCATAGCCCATTGATCTCCTGCTCCAGCGAAGGTGTTTCGGGGGCCATACGATTCGAGTGTAGCAATCTCGCGAAGCGGACCTCCTACCCTTGCGCGTTGACCTCCGCTCTACAATCGTTCTTTGCTATCAGAACCCCAACGCGCGCGCATCTCCATCGTCCTCGTCTCCCCGCGCAACCCCCTGAACATCGGCGCGGTGGCGCGAGCCATGGCCAACTTCGGCTTCTCGCGACTCAGCGTTGTAGCCCCGTTCGAGCCACATTGGCGTGAAGCCCGCTCCGCAATCGGCGCACCCGATCTGCTCAACAACGCGTATGAATCACTCTCTCTCGCCGATGCCGTGCGCGACTGCACGCTCGTGCTCGGGACCGGCACGCTCACCCATCGCAGAGCAGAACAGCCCGTAGTGCGTCTCGATAAAGTTGCGCCTCTCGTAGTGCGCGCCCTCGAAAGCTTCGGACAAATCGCGCTCGTTTTCGGACCGGAAAAGCACGGGCTGACCCGCGACGATCTTTCCCGGTGCCACGCGCTGGTCGAGATCCCCACCGATGCGCAACAACCATCCATGAACCTCGGCCAGGCGGCGGCGGTTTGCTTGTATGAACTGGCTACCCGCACAGGCTCAGCCATTGCAGAATCCAAAATCGCGGAAGGCCGAATTGCTCCGGACCCCACAACCCAGCCTTCTCGAAAGCTCTCAGAAGCTGCTCCCACCTCCGGCAACCTCGACATACTCGCCGGTCTGATCGAAGAGGTTATGGAAGCCGCAAACTATTCCCCAAAATTAATGCAGGAAGCCAACCGGCACGATCTGCGCCTGATGTTGCGCCGCCTGAACCTCGGTGCCGCTGACAGCCGGAGAGCCCTGGGACTGTTCCGTCGGGTCCTGAGACGCCTTCGAATCCCTCAATCGTAACGTTACGTTTTGAGGCCCCAATACCTTCCGTGTGATTTGCAACACCTCTGGCGCCAATCACAATCTTATTAGATTGTGTAAAGACGAAAGGTAGCCGGATGCGCAAGTGCAAGTTCTTCAATCTTCTTCGTAAACCAGCCTCTCAGCGTTCCGGATTTGCCTTTACCGCCTGCGGGATGATCTCCCGCGCGACCCTTGTCGCCGCAGCGACCTTTGGCGCCTTCGCGCACGGCCAGGCCCCCGCTCCATCGGATCCGGCCCCGTCGGCCCAGGTTCAACCCACCGTCCCTCCGCCATCCCAACCGGACACTCAACCTCTGCCTGCAAAGAATCCCACCCTGAGCCAGGGCCCCTTTTCCATCCAGACCATCGGTGGAGAGATCAAAGAGGACCAACTCAAACAGATCATCGTGGGCAAGCCCCTGTATCTGCGCTCCGGTTACCAAGACAACAATCTGGAGTTTGATGAGCACGGCCGCCTGATCGGACATTCGCCGCAGGGCTCATACACGCTGAGCCAGATCCAGATCAACAAGGTGAGATTGTCGAAGCATAAATTGGAACTCGAAGGCGACCGTTACGCGTTGCACTTTTTAGGCGCCGCGCCTTTCGAAGACGCAACTACCGCGACGAACCGCGTAAAGATCACACCGAAGAAGAAGACCGTCCGAATCTCTTTCGATCGCGAGCTGGTCGAGACGCCGAAGAAGAAAAAAGAAAAAAAGAAGCACAAAGGTCAGGGCCGGGACCAAAATCAGGACCAGGCAAAAGCTGAGACTGCCGCTCCCGCGATTCCACAAGATTCCGCTGCTGCTGTTCACGAGCCCGTGTCCACCGATACTCCTCCCACGCAGAACGCCAACCATCCTTCCGACGACAAAAAAGTGACGACCACAACTTCGCCGGCGCATGCCTCTCAATTGCTGCTCAACGCGCTCGACAAGGTGTTTTCGAGCGGCATTGACGAGCGCATGATCGCCGCGATGCCGGATTTCTGGAAGCTTTACTACCAGGCCGCCGAGGCAAAGACTGATTACAAGCCCACCGATCCCGGCGTACTGCGGCAGAACTCGGTCGATCAGAAAGCAAAGCTGGTCTCGGTCATTGATCCGCCGTCGAATGAATTCGCACAGGCCAATGGCGTAGCCGGCATGGCTCTTTATCACGCGGTGATCGGCAGCGATGGCAAGGTCGAAGAAGTGGTTGCCGCCAGGCCCATCGGCTTCGGGCTCGACGAAAGCGCCGCGCAGACGATCCGCAAGGCATCGTTCCAACCAGCTATCAAGAATGGCAAGCCCGTACCGGTTGCGCTCGACGTTGTCGTGTCGTTTCGGATCTATTCGAAGAGAACGTCACAAACAGGCGCGCAAGAAGCCACCATGCAGCAGGACGCTCCCGCTCTGCCCGGCCCATATACCGTCAAAGCCCAGTCAGCGATGGAAACTTCGCCAGCGCAGTGAGAAGCGCTTTCTGCTCGAAGATGACTAATTGACGCCGGACGTTTGCTGGTCTCGACCTGGAGGCTCCCACAGCTCAACTCGATTGCCCTCCGGGTCCCATATCCATGCGAATCGTCCATACGCGTGATCTTCGCGATTGGAATCGATCCGGACATTCGCAGTTGTGAGCTTGGCAAGCAGCTCGTCGAGATTGTCGACGCGGAAGTTTATCATCACCTGTTGCGCGCCTTCGCCAAAGTATTTCGTGCTCGCGGGAAAATGCGCAAACACCGTCATTCCCATCGACTCCGGCCCATCAAAAGCCAAGGAGCCCCCATCCTGCGATGGAATCCCAAGATGCTCCGCGTACCACGCGGATAGCTTTTCCGGATCGCTCGCTCTCAGGAACACTCCGCCCACTCCCACTGCTTTGGCCACGGCTACTCCTCCTGATGAATCACCTGCTCCAGCTTTGGCTTGTGCTTGGCCTGGCGGCCGGTTCGAGGCGTATCCACAACAACACGCGCAGGCTTGGGCTGCCCGACTCGATCGCGCGCGTTAGCCTTTACCGCCTTCGTAGCCGAGAATGTGCCTGCCTTGCGTTTCGTCATTGCCCTTCCGTCACAGTGGCACTAGTTCGCATAGTACAGAAGTATCGCTTGTTGAGGAAAATGCGCAGTCTCCCAAATAGGCGATGAATCCGGCAGCGAGCCCTGACCCCTTTCCGGGATTTCTGTACTTTCTCGCGCACGCTGCCAGCACCAGAAAATTGGACCGCCTAGGAATATTGACAGGTTTCAAGCCATTCCCTTTGCGAGTATGTTCCATGTCGGGGGAACTCCGATGCCTAACTCCCAGCAAGTCATCGCCGTTGTAACTTCCGTCGCTATTGTGGTCAGTTCGTTGGGACTCGACGGCTGCAAAAAGAAGGAACCGCCGACCGCGCAGCAGGTGCAGCAGACGCAGGCGCAGGCGCCGCCTGCCCCCACCTATGCAGCGCCCACTCCAGACCAGCTCTACCAGCTTGTGGCCCCGATCGCTCTGTTCCCGGACAACCTGATAGCCATCGTGCTTGCGAGTTCAACTTACCCAGACCAGATCACCGCGGCCTGGCAGTGGATTCAGCAGAACGGGGGGCTCAAGGGCCAGCCGCTGATGCAGGCGGTGGATCAGCAGACATGGGACCCCAGCGTCAAAGGGCTCACTCAGTTTTCTGACGTATTGCAGCAGATGGCCACCAATCTCTCGTGGACCTCGTCCCTGGGTGATGCGTATTTCAACGCGCCCCAGGACGTGATGAACGCCGTGCAGGTGATGCGCCAGCGGGCCTACCAGGCCGGCAATCTGAAATCGACTCCCCAGCAGAACGTTCAGGTCGAGAATCAGCCCGCGGGAACCGAGCCCGCTGCTCCGGCCTCCTCAGGCGCAACGCAGCAGGTGACGGTTGTGCAATCTCCGCCGCAGACAATCGTGATTCAGCCGGCACAGCCAGACGTTGTGTATGTGCCCAGCTACAATCCCACCGCAGTTTACGGCGCCCCCGTCCCGCCGCCGCCGGGTTACTCCACTGAAGCCCTGGTGACCACCGGCCTGGTCTCCTTCGGTGTTGGCATGTTGGTGGGCGCGGCAATCAGCAACAACAATAACAATTGCTGCGGATGGGGCTATAACTCTTGGAACACCGGGTGGAATAACTCGAGCGTGCACTACAACAACAATGTCTACATCTCCAACTCCAATACGTTCGTCAATCGAAGCAACTACAACAACGTGAACCGGAACAACATCAATGCGAACAACGTCAATCGCAACAATATCAACGCGAACAATGTGAACCGGAACAATCTCAATGCGAACAACGTCAATCGCAACGACCTGAACCGGGGCGGCACTCCGCAGTTCGATCAGAGTCGCAACCAGGGCGTTGGCAACCGCAACCAGGGAGTGGGCGACCGGAACCAGGGCGTCGGCAATCGCAATCAGGGCGTTGGCAACAGTCCGCAGTTCGATCAGAGTCGCAACCAGGGAGTCGGCGATCGCAACCAGGGCGTTGGCAATCGGAATCAGGGTGTCGGCGATCGCAATCAAACCGCCGCCAATCGCAACGACGTGAACCGGGGCAACAGTCCGCAGTTCGATCAGAGTCGCAACCAGGGCGCTGCCAACCGGAATCAAGCCGCCGGCGATCGCAATCAAGCTGCCGCCGCAAACCGGAACCAGGCAGCCACCAACCAGCGCACGGAGCAGCGGGGTTACGGCAGTCAGCCGGCCCGCGGAACCAACAACAATGCGATGGGGAGTTACCAGCAGGGCGGCAGCGCCCGCAACGCCAGCACGCGTGGCCAGCAGAGCGTGAATGGCGGCGCCAACCGCAGCAGCGCCAGTACGCCCCAGCCCCGTAGCAATGGCGGAGGAGGCGGTAATCGCGGCGGTGGCGGTGGTGCCGCCAAAAGCAGCGGCGGCAGCCGATCCAGTGGAGGCCGCCCCAGAAAATAACGCGGAGCTGGTGTTGGTGAATCGCCGATCCGGCGGTTCAGCTTTAGCCCGGATGTATCTGCAACGAGAAACGTCAGGAGGAACTTAGTGAAACGCACGTTGCTACTTCACGAAAGGCCATCGCCCGTTCATATAGGCGCCCTATCGCTGTGTCTGGCCGTCTTCACCCTGCTCTGTCTCGCTTATCCTTCCGGTTCTCGTGCACAGGCGGCGAATGAGAAGACTTTCTCCACTCCCGGCGACGCGGCGCTGGCCCTTTACAAGGCGTCCAAGACCGACGACTCCAGCAGCCTGAATGCGATCTTCGGCTCGAACGCGGATAAGGTGCTGCATACCGGCGACGAAGTGGCAGACAAGAACCTGATTGAGAAGTTCGCCTCTCACTACGAGCAGATGCATCGCGTAGTCATCGAGCCGGACCAGACCGCCACCCTTTACATCGGTGCCGACAACTGGCCTATGCCCATCTCGCTGGTGAAGAACACGAGTGGGTCGTGGTACTTCGACACCCAGAGCGGAATCCAGGAGATTCTTTACCGGCGCATCGGCAATAACGAGAACGGGGCAATCGAAGTCCTGGAAACGCTGATCGATGCGCAGAAGGAATATGCCTCCACCCTCCACGATGACGAAAAGATGAAGCACTACGCCAGCAGAGTCTTCAGCACTGAGGGGAAGCACGACGGGCTCTATTGGAAGACCAATGACAACGAGCCTGCCAGTCCCGTCGGACCGCTGATTGCAGAAGCGTGGGACGAGGGCTATACCCGGAAAGTGGGCGAGCCCACGCCGTTCCATGGGTACATCTTTCGCCTTCTCACCCGCCAGGGACCGGCCGCAAAAGGTGGCGCGCGCGACTACAAAGTGAATGGCGTTCTGAGCGGCGGAGTCGCGTTTCTTGCCTATCCTGCGGAGTACCGCACCTCCGGCGTGATGACCTTCATCATCAACCAGGATGGCAGGGCGTTTGAGAAGGACCTTGGGCCGGACACAGCAAAGCTGGCTGAGGCTATCTCGGACTACAACCCCGATAAAACCTGGATGCCCGTCGAGTAAGGCGATTCCCGATCGTGGAATACACCCCTGGCAAAGCTGCCCGGGGTGTTCCTGTTTGTGCGTGAATTCCCCGCGTCTGGACAAGCCGCCCATCCAGGCCAACATGCGGACTCCGGAGGATTACTATGGAAGAGTTCGGGCTTGAGCGGAAGTGCCTGAAACCTTTATCTGCGCGGCTCTGTCGAGAAGATTTTCGCGACCGAGCTTTTCGCAAGTTGGAGAAGTGAAGAACATGGACGAACGGGACTTTTTTAACGAGACAACAGAGACACGGACCCACAGCCTCACCTGTCCCAAATGCGGCCAGGCAGGCGAGTACAAGGTCACCTGGGTTGTTCGGCGGAAGCGGCCACAACTCCCGCGCAACGCCGACGAGCGCGACCGGGCCAAGTTTGCCAAGGCGCAGTCTTACATGGTGAGGCGCGACGACAAACTAAGCTGCGTCAATATCCGCTGCCGCAAGCCCTTTGAAATTACGTCGCTGCAATCCCTGGCATTCCTCAACGAATAGTCGATAGGATGAAAATTCGCGACACGCACAAGTGGCGCACGCCGGGCGGCATGTGATTGAATCGAAACATTGAGGAGCCCGAGGCCCGGAGGCCGGTTAGGGTCACTTACAGGAGATCGAGTCTGATGGCGAATTCCCTTCTTCCCCTCGAAGAGCGTAACCTCACCCCTGACCAGGTAGAGGCGCTGGACAAACGGCGCGAGTGGGGTCACACGTTGTTGGTAATTGCCTGCCAGTTTGCCGTGATTGCGACCGTGCTTCTGCTCTGGGTGGGCCAGGACCTGACGTATTCGCCAGGATGGGTCCATCCCATGGCGTTCTACTTCGCCATCGCGATAGGTTTGGTTGTCGTCCTGGGCGTTACGGGCCTGTTTCTCCGTTCCGGAACACCCGAATCGACTGAATCTGCGCCTAACGAAAAGCGTCTATCCATTGGAGCCGGCCTTCGAGCCGGCTCTCAGTCATTCTGGCCCCTGCAAACCTTGAGAAATCGGTATAGCCTGAGGTTAACGATGGCTGTTGCTTCCCCAATTGCACCCTTCGCAGAAACCTCCTCCCGCCGACTGATCGACAGTCATGGCCGGGTGATCCACGATCTCCGCGTCTCCATCACGGATCGCTGCAATTACAAGTGCGTCTATTGCAGGACCGGCGAGTTTGGCGCCCAGTATCCCGAATTGGGGATCGAGGAATATCTCCGGCTGATCAAGCTCTTTGTAAACCTGGGCATTGAAAAGGTTCGCATCACCGGCGGCGAGCCTCTGCTCCGCCAGGGCCTGATCCAGCTGATCCAAGAACTTGCCCGGTTGCGGACCCCGAAAGGCGAACCACTCGACCTCGCGCTCACCACCAACGGTCATCTTCTCGACAAACTGGCCCAGCCGTTAAAGGCCGCCGGCTTGAACCGCATCACCGTCAGCATGGATGCCGTCGACGCTCCCACCTTCGAACGCATCACCCGCGTTCCCGGCAGCTTCAACAAAGTGCTGGCAGGAGTTCGCGCGGCACGCGATGCTGGCTTGACTCCGCTGAAAATCAACTGCGTTCTCCTCCGCGGATTCAACGACAACGAAATCGAAGGGTTCGCCCGTTTCGCCCGTGAAGAAAATGTCGTGGTCCGCTTTATCGAGTTCATGCCGCTTGAAGAAGGCCGTTTGTGGACGCCGGAAATTGTGGTCCCCCTCAAAGAAATCGTTGACCGCATCGGCCGCGAGATGCCGCTCGTGCCCATGTCACCACGCGAAGCCAGCGAAACCGCGCGTCGTTATACCTTTGCCGATGGCGTAGGCGAAATCGGAATCATTGCGCCGGTCAGCCAGGCATTCTGCGGAGCCTGCAGCCGCGTTCGCCTTACCTCCGACGGCAAAATCCGAACCTGTCTCTTTTCGCAGGTGGAACACGATCTCTACGGAAGGATGCGCTCCGGCGAAGACGAGAATGCTCTCTCCGACTACATCGTGCGCACAATCTACGGCAAAGAGGCGCGCCACCATATCGGCGAGCCCGAATTCCTCAAGCCATCGCGCTCCATGGTCCACATCGGCGGCTGAAGCGAACAGATTCCCCCAATTTCTTTAAACCTTACAACTGATTCACTAGGCAAGGGCTAATATGTGCGCAGAAGGATTCGCAGTCTGGAGGTTTCCGCGTGCGATGACGAAAAATCGGCCCACGTAACTTTGGTACATATAGGCATGGACTAAAGACACTACCGCATGCGCGATTTGAACGAGCGCGTGTGACAGAATTCACATCAGAACAGATCAGGCCCTTCGTGTAGAGATGACACAGTTGACAGAAAATCGCATTCCCCTTGACGACCTCATGGTCTTTCACCAGCTGGCAAGGTCGCTCAACTCCAGCCTCGATCTCGATACGATTCTGCGCACAATTCTGGACCAGATGGAACGCATCATCCCGGCAGATATGTGGACGCTGCTGATGCTGGATGAGAAACGCGGCGAACTCTACTACGCCATCGCTTCGGGAAACAATGCAGACGCGCTAAGCGACCTGCGGGTAAAGCTGGGCGAAGGCGTCGCCGGCTGGGTAGCAGAACACGGCGAGACGCTGATCGTTCCCGAGTCGGAAGATAACGATCCTCGATTGCAGCAGACCATCGTCGCGGAAACGCGCATCGTGCGCTCGATGATCGCGATGCCGTTGCGTGGCCGCAAAGGCGTCCAGGGCGTAATCGAGATTCTAAATCCTCACGCCAGCGAGATGAGCGATTACACGATCGCTTTTCTTCACATCCTCTGCGATCACGCGGCCATCGCCATCGAGAATGCGCGGGACGTGGCGCGAATCCAGCAACTCACAATCACCGACGACGCAACCGGACTCTACAACGTGCGTCATCTCTATAAAATGCTGGAGCAGGAACTGGAACGCAGCCGGCGGTTAAGACAGCCAATAAGCCTCGCGTTCATCGATCTCGACCGCTTCAAGCTGGTGAACGACGCACACGGGCATCTGATCGGTAGCGAACTGCTGATGCGTGTCGGAGGCCGGTTGAAGCAGCTGAGCCGGGAAAAAGACATGTGCTTTCGCTACGGCGGCGATGAGTTCGTGATCCTGATGCCCGAGACGTCCGCAATGGATGCTTTCATGCAGGCAACAAAGTTGCACGAGCAACTGATGAATACCCGCTTCCACATGAGCAACGGGCTGGACCTCTCCGCCAGCGCCAGCGTAGGCCTCGCCACCTGCCCGCCAGAGAACGACGCGGTCCACGCAATCATCGGCGCCGCCGACGCCCGCATGTATGAAGTCAAAAGCAACGGCCGCGGCAAGGTTCGTGGTGAGTAGTCGGGTCGCTAGAATTCTTCGTCGGTGACTTTTTCGTTTCCCTGCTTCTCGGCCAGCTTTTCCAGCTGATTCCGCCAGTCCAGCGAATCCACAAACGGTCGCGACTCGCGCCAGTTGGCCTCGACGATCACGTGCAGTTCCAGATAGACCCGCGTACCGAGCAACGACTCGATCTGTTTCCGCGCGCCCGTGCCGATCTCTTTCAGCTTCGCTCCGCCCTTGCCGATCAAGATCGCCTTCTGCCCGTCGCGCTCGCAGTAGATTGCGGCAGCGATGCGGGTCAACGGTAGCCGGGCCGGTGGCTGGCCTTTCTTGCGTGGCGGAGCAGGCGGTTCTGCTTCTTCAAACTGCTCAATAACCACAGCCGCAGCGTACGGAACCTCTTCGCCCGTCTCCACAAGGATGCGCTCGCGAATCAGTTCCGCAACCATGAATCGCATCGGCTGATCGGTGTACTGATCCTTGGGGTAGTAGCGTTCGCCGACAGGCAGGGCATCAACAATCTTCCTGACCAGAAGATCGAGCCCGTCCTTCTTGCGCGCGCTCACAGGAATGATCTCGGCAAACTTGTACTGCTTTGTCATCGTCTCGATCAGGGGAAGAAGAATGTCTTTCGCGACGAGATCGATCTTAGTGAGGACGAGGAAGACCGGGCAGTCAAGCTCGCGGATGAGTGAAAAGAGAAACTCCTCCTCACTGACCCAAGCGGCGGACTTCCTGGATTTGGCGTGAGAAGCGGAGTCGCTCCCAGGTTTCAAGGGCGAAACCTCGGGCACCCGAGTTTGTGCCTGCTCGAGAATATTCCCCGGTTCGCCCGCAGCTTCAAGCTGTACGCGACGGCTGGCGTCAACCAGGACAAGCACGACATCGCGCGTCGAGAGCGCTTCGTGGACTTCCTGCAACATGCGGCGGTCAAGCTGCGAGGTAGGCTTGTGTACACCCGGTGTATCGACAAACACGACCTGCGCCGCCGGATGAACTTTCTTGCGCGCTTCCACCTCCAGCACGCCGATGATCCGGTTGCGCGTGGTCTGCGGCTTGGCCGTGACAATGGCGATCTTCTCGCCCGTGAGGGCGTTCATCAGCGTACTTTTTCCGGCATTCGGCCGGCCCAAAATTGCAACAAATCCGGACTTCAAATCAAATCGCTCCTGTCTCGTATCCCCTAGTCCCTGTTCCCTCAGTCCCTAGTCTTTGTCTTTCAGGGCAGCGCCGTCGCTTCTTCCTTCGCAGGCGGAAAGATGCGCAGCCGATCGACGCGGCGATCCGTAGAGGCAACAACCTGGATGCGCAGGCCGCTGTCCTCCAGGAGCACGACCTCTCCCGGCAGCGGAATCCGCCCCTCGATTTCGCTCACCAGCCCACCGAGAGTGGTAGCTTCGTATTCGCCGTCTACTCCCACTTCTTCACCAAAGAGGCTCGGCAGCTCATCCACCGGATAATCCCCCGGCACCACCCACACGCCGCCAGGTTCTCGCTGCGGATCTGCCTTATGCGCGTCCTTCTCATGCTCGTCGCGAATGTCACCGACAATCTCTTCAAGCAAATCTTCGATCGTCACCAGGCCGGAGACTCCGCCATATTCATCGATGACAATTCGCATGTGCTGCTTTTCGCGCTGCATCTCGCGCAGCAATTCGTAGCCGTGTTTCGTCTCCGGAACAAAAACCGCAGGATGCTGAATGCTCGCGACCGTTCTGACCCGCGCTTCCTCGTCGGTAATCTGCAGCAGATCGTGCGCAAATGCGATCCCCGTAACGGAATCGAGAGTTCGCTCGTAGACCGGCACCCGAGAAAAATTGTGCTCTTTCAGCAATTCGAGAAAATGCTCTATCGTGATCGACTGCGGGACCGCAAAGATCTGCGGGCGCGGAGTCATCACTTCGCGCACCAGCTTTTCACCAAATTCGACGGCCGAGCGAACCAGTTCCCGGTCGCTCTCTTTCAGAATTCCTTCTTCTTCGCCCGCCTCAAGCAGCGACTCAACATCGGGCGCGGGCTCGTCTTCTTCGGCAACCGGCTTTTCGGCAAGCGCCGCGACCGAGAAAAAGAAGCGGATGATAGCCGTGATGGGCGTCATAAGCCAGAGCAGCAGTCGAATGGGCCACACAAGACGCGCAGCCCAGCGACCTTTGGTATGTGTGAACAGCAGCGACGGCAGAAGCTGATTGCAGAAGACCACAGCCAGCACGACAACCAGGACAGCCTGGGAAATCTCGGGATACGTAGGACGCGCTGCGTGCGGGGCGCGGTCAAAGAGCACCGCGCCAATAGCAAGCGCGAACACCGCCAGCGTAAGCTGCTGCAGCACAGTGGCGCACAGAGCGGCATGCTCGCGCGTAAGCCCCATCAGGGGCTCGATTTTTTCTTCCCATTCGTCAAGATTGTCCTGAACCTCGCGCGGAAGAATCTTGCCGAACTCCGAATACACGCGGCTGATGTACGCCGCAAATGTATCAACCAGCGCGGCGATGATAAGCAGCGTGATGGTGATCCAGCTCATGGTCGCGCGCCTTTCTCTGTTCGTTCGATGAGACCATGCGGCAGGCGCAGTTTGGCGCGAAGTTTCTGCTCGCGCCGCGCCATCTCACCCTCATCTGTTTCGTGGTCATACCCGGCCAGATGAAGCAATCCGTGAAGCGTGAGGACCTTGATTTCCGTCCCCAGCGAATGACCGCGTTCCTCAGCCTGGCGGCGCGCGGTGTTCACGCTGATCGCCAGGTCGCCCGCGATCTTCATGGGACCGGGCGCAAAGGCAGGAAACGAAAGCACGTCTGTAGCCTTGTTCTTTCCGCGAAATTGCCGGTTCAGACGCCGGACGGCTGTATCGGTGGTCAGCAACAGGGTGACCTGGCCGCGCAACTTTACGGCAGCCTGCGCCTCACCCAAAAAACGGGCGAGCGTTCGCGCATTCGGAATACGCTGTTTCCGTAGAGTGGCAGTCTGAGCGGAGCCACCGGGCCTCGCAGGCAGTCTTACATGCGAAGTGGAATCGGGGTCCAGATCTGGGTCGAAAAGGATCATCGTGCGCGAGGCCGCTGTTGTCCGCGGCCTCGTGTCTTCTATATTTTACGCGAACCGCGCATCTACTGCGGTTTCGCCGGATGCCCAGCCTGTTGATTGGCCTGGTTGTCGGCCTGGGGCTGGATGCTTTCGCCAAGATTCAGCGGCAGTTCCTGCTGCTGAGGCTTGGTGGCCTCGTAGGCACGGACGATCCGCTGTACCAGCGCATGCCGCACCACGTCCCCGTCGGCAAAGTGGCAGAAACAAATGCCCTCGACGCCGTCGAGAATGTTGATCGCATCCAGCAAGCCCGACTTGCGCGGATTGGGCAGATCGATCTGCGTAATATCGCCAGTGATGACGGCCTTCGAATTGTTGCCCATGCGCGTCAGGAACATCTTCATCTGCTCGATCGTGGTGTTCTGCGCCTCGTCCATGATGATGAAGGCGTCGTTGAGCGTGCGGCCGCGCATAAATGCCAGCGGCGCAACCTCAATCACGTTCTTTTCCAGCATCTTGTCGACCTTCTCAGGATCAAGCAGGTCATAAAGTGCGTCATACAGCGGACGAAGATACGGATCGACCTTCTCCTGCAGCGTGCCGGGCAAGAAGCCAAGCCGCTCGCCGGCTTCGACTGCCGGACGTACCAGCACAATGCGGCTTACCTTCTTGGCATTCATCGCAGCCACCGCCATGGCCACGGCGAGATACGTCTTGCCGGTTCCGGCCGGTCCCACGCCAAAGACCATGTCGTTCTGCTCGATGGCCTCGATGTACTTGCGCTGATTGATGGAGCGCGGTTGCACCGTGCGCTTCACGCCCGCAGACCGCTGCTTCCCCGAATCTGCAAGCGAGCGAAGCGTAGTCGCCGGATCGGCAACAACGAGTCGCAGCATTCCATTCAATTCGCCATTATGAGGATTGATGCCCTGCCGCCGGAGTGCCTCAAAGTCTTCAAAAATTCGTCTGACCCTGCCGACCGCTTCGTCTGGCCCTTCCACGTGCACGGCGTCGGACCGTAGATCGATCCTTACACCTAGTGAATCCTCCATCAGTCTGAGGTTTTCATCGCGGGTCCCGAATAGGGGCTCAAGATTTGGCGTGATCTCCAGAGCAGCGTTCAGATGGCCTCCTATGGCCCTGCCTCACCGGCAGAATTTGGCTGTTTGTTGGATGTGTGTGTGAGAGGAATGGGTGAAATCTGAGAGTAATTATTTGCGAGTTGCGGAGAGAATCCCGGGGTCCCCGGCGACAGGTCTTCGTCGCTGGGGTGAAAGAAGCGCACCGGGCCGTGGCCGTTGTGAAAAATTTCCGTATTGGCGAAGGCAACCAAGTGGCGGTGTATGGGGAGAGAGTAGCGCCGGAGGCAAATTCCGTCAATCCCACCCCTCATTAAGATTGATGCAATTAGTCACCATTTCGATACGGGCGACAAAGCAGCCTCGCGAACCGCCCGATTTCTCTTTGCTTTCGCTGCCCTTCCAGGCGAAACGCCGCAAAACATCTTTCCGTTCTCCGGCGTTCCGCATAGCCCCTCTCCTCCTATAGGGCGCTCTCTCCCCGCTCATCGTTGCGGATCCGGATCACCTGGTCGATCTTGGACACAAAAATCTTTCCGTCCCCAATCTTCCCTGTCCTCGCCCCGGCACTGATCGCCCGTATCGCTGTTTCCAGCAGTTCGTCTCGAACCACCACCTCCAGCTTCGCCTTCGGCAACAAGTCCACGGAATACTCCCGCCCTCGGTAAAACTCCGTGTGCCCCTTCTGCCGCCCATGTCCACGAGCTTCCACAATCGTCATTCCGGTAATGCCGGCTTCTATCAGCGCGGCCTTCACTGCCTCTACCTTCGACGGCTGGATAATCGCATCGATTTTCTGCATATCTCTCAATCCTCCATTGCTTCGGGTTCAGAAATCTGTGTGAAAGGGCCCTGCTGCTCAGCGTTCGGCTCTCAGGGTCTGCGTCAGACCATCAGGCGACTCTGTCGTATCCCTCTTCACCGTGTTGCGTAATGTCCAGCCCTTCTGTCTCTTCGCTTGCCGAAACGCGCAGCCCAATCGTCTTGTCCACCACAAACAACAGCACAAGTGTTCCCACAATCGAAAGAACCCACGCAATCGCAACACCCCCCAACTGGTTGAGAACCTGGTGTCCGTTTCCTTCAATCAGTCCTGAAGGCAGTGCGTTTCCAGCCGAGTCCTTGAAGACCGGATTGATCGCGCTCGAAGCGAAAACACCGGTGAGAATCGCCCCCAGCGTGCCACCCGCCCCATGCACACCAAACGCATCCAGCGCATCGTCGTAGCCAAAGATCTGCTTAACCTTTGCAACCATGAAATAACAGAACACCCCTGCGGCCAGTCCGATCACAATCGCCCACATCGGCTGCACGAACCCGGCGGCCGGCGTAATCGCCACCAATCCCGCCACCGCACCCGAAATCGCCCCCAGCGCACTTGGCTTCTTATTGCGAATCCACTCCAGCCCGGCCCAGCCCATCGCCGCCGCCGCTGTCGCAAAATGCGTGTTGACGAATGCGCTCGTCGCCAGCGTTCCAGACGACAGGGCGCTTCCCGCGTTGAAGCCGAACCAGCCCACCCACAGCAGACACGCGCCGATAAAACTCAACACAACAGAGTGCGGCGGAGCTGGCTCATGCGGATACCCCAGTCTCTTCCCCAGGTAGATCGCGCACACCAGCGCTGACACACCCGACGTGATATGCACAACCGTACCGCCCGCAAAATCGAGGGTGGGTATTGCCCCGCCCAGCGCGGCATTCAGCAGGCCGCCCTTCCCCCACACCATGTGCGCCATTGGCGAATAAACCACAATGGACCACAGGAGCAGGAACACCGCCATCGCGCTGAACTTCATCCTTTCTGCAAATGCGCCCGTAATCAATGCCGGCGTAATGATCGCAAACATCAGTTGGTAGATCATGAATGTCTGCACCGGAATCGTCGACCCATAATCCGCATCCGGAGCCAGCCCCACATCGCGCATGAATGCGTGATGCAACCCGCCGATAAAGCTCGTCCCCGCGTCAAACGCCAGGCTGTAACTCACCACGGCCCACAGCAGCGTAACCAGCGCCATCATGGCAAAGCTCTGCATCATGACTGACAGAACATTTTTCCGTCTCACCAGCCCGCCGTAGAACAGCGCAAGCCCGGGTCCGGTCATCATCAAAACAAGTGCTGAACTCGTCAACATCCACGCGTTGTCCGCGTTCGAAACCGTAAGCGCCGGCGAAGGGGTTTGTGCGAAGCCGATCCCCGCGCCGGCAGAGGCCAGCAAAAGGGCAGCAAGGATTCTTGAGCAATTTCGTCTCATAGAAAGCTCCAGATATTTGCAGATCAGGTTGAGGTGAACCTCACCAGCGCAGCATTCCGCTTCGAGCCGCGCATGCACGCCCAAAGCACCGCCCACAAGGGTGGCAACATGCCTTACATCGCATGTTGCTGCAGCTCCTTGCGAGTCCGCCGAGAGGCCGCCGCGATCAGGCAACTTCGCCGCGATCTCACGCAGGCACCCGTCTTCACGCGAGGCAGCACCCAGCGACAAGTTCGTCGCTTTGCAGACTGCTGGATTGGTCAGAAGAATTGGAGAAGCAGGGGTGTTCTAACAGCGCATCACGAGAGAAGTCTGATCGTGAGCGTAATCGGACGCCTCAGAACCTTCATGTAAGTTGGCAGCTTCATTCCGGAACACCTGCGAGTCCGGAACCATCCCCACCATCTCCAGGGTTCCCGAAGCACTCTTCACCATCGAATGCGAAGCGACGTGATGTTCGCGCAGCACCGTCTCCGGCATATCGATCGATGGCGCAATAAGCACCGTAAGCACCGCGACCATCACCGCCATGGCGAGGACAATCCTGAATCCCCGGTTCGTGCGCGCGTCAAGGCAGCAGAGCAATGAACTCCTGCTCCTCTGCTTCGACGCGGGGGAGTTGCTCCCCGTGCCCACGGACCCGAACCTTATCTTCATCGATAAGGTATTTCAACCGCTACGCCATAAGGATCAAATAAGGGTTTACACGAAGCGCGAATATATCAAGCGCGAATATATTCGAGAGCACTAAATAATATTCAGGGCTCGCACACACTTCCGGCCTCTGCACCTTCTTCAGATCCCGGCATGCTCGCACCCGGCCACCCGAGATACTTTAAGGAGCAGTGAACGTTCCCACCCTGCTCAGGCTCGGCCCTATTTCGAGAAGATGCCGCCCTTACTCTGTCCAAATTCCCCTGACGCCTTGTGTGCAGCTTTCTTGAGAATTCGATTCAACCTCTTGCTGTTGATTGCCGGAGGCTCAGGCTCTCTCATTTGGGAGTTGGGAAGATTGTCGGCCGCGGCTTTCTCGCTGTCGCTGCGGAGATTGAGCTGAATCATGCTTTCCATGGCTTAATCCTCCGCCCATATTGTCCCCCCAAATGCCCGACAGATGCAAAAAGCAAATACCTCACTCACGCTGCGTCTTTGGCCGCGCAGTTGCTAGCGGCGGTCAGCATCTTGTAACCCTAGGGCATCTCAAAAACTTGCGAGTCACGTTCGGTGAGTCCACGATGAACTGCATGAAGATCTGATGACCGGCTCGTTTGGCGCAGTCAGGATTTGACTGCCTCAAGAATCATTGCGCAGCAGCCCGCGCAACCGCGGGCGCATGCGGCTGCCACGCCGGGCCGCCTTCTTCCCACTGGTCATCAGTCAATTGCTCCACGTGCGTTCCGTCAGCGTCCATCACAAAGATCTCCCCGTACGGCTGCGGCGATCCTGTAAACAGCGCCTCGTCTTTAAATCCCATTCGCGAACTGGTGAACAGAATTCTCTCTCCATCGGGCGACCAGGCCAGATGCGCTTCATTGCCATGCGTGTGCGTCAACTGTTTCACTTCGCTTCCATCGGGCCGCATCGTCATCACTTCAAAATCGCCGGAAACGTTGCGCACGAATGCGATGAGATCGCCGCGCGGCGACCAGAGCGGAAAGTTATCGTACTCGCGAGTGAGTGTCGTGATCTTCTGATCGTCGAGATTCAGGATGCGCAGGCCCTCACCGTCTGGTCCTGCGGTACGGTACACAATGCGCTTGCCATCCGGCGAGAAGGAGGCAAAGGCATTGTTGCTCGAGCCGGAGGTGACAACGTGAAAATCCGAGCCATCCGCATTGAGGATGGCCACCTGCGCTCCGCCGTTGATGCGATCGATAGGCGTCTTATCCCCAGACGCAAAGTTGAGAAAGGCAGTGAATTCGCCAACGCCGACAACAATCCGTTTGCCATCGGGCGACCATTGCGGGCCAAGAATCAGGTCCTTTCGCTCGAGGATCGAGCGAGCTGGTTTCCCCTCCTCCACAATCACCAGGCTCGTCACACCGCCCGGAACCACATGCGAAACGGCCATGCGATCTCCCGCAGGATCGTATGCAGGCAGTGTCGTCGTTGCGTAGAGATCGAATTTCGGGTCGCGGCTGAATTGCTTCACCGGCTCCGATGTGCGGTTGTATCTGCCGCGGCTGTAAACCATACGAGCGCCGTCGGGCGACCACGCGGCCGGATGTGGCGACATGTTATTTCCCGACGGTCCAAGTCGGCCGTCTGCGTAGACAATCTGGACGCCCGCCTCCTCGCCGCGCACATAGGCAATCTCACCGGAATCGAGAACGACCGGCGACAATTTCACGCCGGGACCGCTCGTGACGGGAGCCGCGGCGCCGGTCGCGATGTCAATCTTGAAGAGCTGATTCTCACTGCCGGCAGGGTACGACACCAGAATCTTCGAGCGAAAAGTCCACGTATCCTGCGCCGACATGCAATACGCAATCACACTTTTACTGTCTGCCGTCCACTTTGGCCCTCCGCAGAAGTTGCCGTGTTGCGAGATGCGCCTGAGACCCGAACCGTCTGGATGAACGACGTAGACATCGACGAGATGCAGCCGCTCCCACCGGCCCTTCGCCGTCGGAAGGTCGCTGTCACGATCCGACGAGAATGCAATCCACTTCCCGTCCGGCGACCACGAAGGACGGAAGTCGCCGCCATGGCCCGACGTGAGAGGCACTGCCTTGTGCGTAGCCATATCGAGAATCCAGAGGTTCGCATACCCTGCGGCCCGCGTCGAGACAAACACCATCTGCTTCTCATCCGGAGAAAACGCTGCCTGATCGTCGAACGCCGGACTGTCAGTCAGCCGTTCCAGCCCCGTCCCGTCAGGATGCACGCGAAAAATGTCGGCCGAGCCCTCGCGCTCCGAGGTGAAAGCGATCCAGTCACCTTTCGCCGACCAGGCGGGGTTGTAGTCGAATGTCCCGGCCGCCAGCAGTGGACGTTCTCCCGAACCATCCGCCTTCGCGATGTATAGGGTCGACTCCGTGGGTGCAATGCGCAGGAACACTACGCGGTCGGCTGCAATGCAGGGGAGCGAGATCGCCGCGAGAGCAAGCGCGCAAACAGGTAGATTGCGGAGACGGGGCATCGAATACTCCGGAGAGGATGGGGTTGGGGATATGCACGAGAGCATACCACCCCCTGGTTTGGACAGGCCAGTAGATTCAAACCGCTGATTTCAAAGCAACAACATCGTGGCTTCGCCGGCGGTTCAGAGACAACAGAAGCGCAGAACCGCAAGAAAGTCGCTCCGGAGCTTCAGAGCGTCCGATTGACCCACCGCCAGCTTTCCCGTAGACTATGAAATTGCTAGGGATGTGGTGTGTCTGCATTCCGACCCGCATCCGGGCCCGTAAAGCGCCCGCATCAATTTCCCTGAAAAATCAGGGCTTTAGATCAAGGAAGCATAATGGCAAACCACGTATCGTCGCTGAAGCGCGCCCGCCAGACCGAAACCAAGACCGCAGTGAACCGCAACAACCGCACCCGGGTCCGCAACAGCCTCCGCGCCCTGCGCGAAGCCATCGCCAAGGGCGATGTAAAGGCTGCCCAGGCCCAGTTTCGCGAGACCGTTTCCGCCCTCGACAAGAGCGTCCAGAAGGGCGTTCTCCACTCGAACACCGTTTCCCGCTACAAGAGCCGCCTCAACGCGAGGTTGAAGGCTCTTTCGACGGCAAAAGCATAAGTTTCATGGGGTGGCCCGAATCCGGGTCCTCAGCGACAGGGCTTCGTTACTGGGGTGGTAAAAGGCCATATGAGCAGGTGACGGCCGGGAGCAATCCCGGCCGTTTCCTTTTCTGCAGAAAGTCAGTCAAGCCCGAGCCCGCATTTCAAAAGTAAGATCACCCTCCCGGCGCACAAGAGAAATGAACATCCCTCCACTGTTCACTGACCACTGTCCACTGTTCACTGTCTCACTGTTTCACTGCAGCAGCTCGAAAATCCCCGCCGCCCCCTGCCCCCCGCCCACGCACATCGTCACCATGCCATACCGCGCCTTCCGCCGCTTCATCTCCCCGAGCAACGTCGCGGTGAGCTTGGCCCCCGTGCACCCCAGCGGATGCCCCAGTGCAATCGCTCCGCCGTTCACGTTGACCTTGTCAGGATCGAAACCCAGTTCGCGCATCACGGCCAGCGCCTGCGCCGCAAATGCTTCGTTGAACTCGATCAGTTCGATCTCCTCGAGTTTGAGCCCTGCCTTCTTCAGCGCCTTGGGCACGGCATAAAGCGGCCCCATACCCATCTCTTCGGGCAGGCATCCAGCCACCGCATACGCCACAAGGCGAGCCAGAGGCTGAATCCCAAGTTCCTTCGCGCGCGCCGCGTCCATAAGAACCGCCGCCGCCGCACCGTCAGAAGTCTGCGACGAGTTCCCGGCCGTCACACTGCCCTGCGCGTGAAACACCGGCTTCAGCGCTGCCAGCGCCTTGGCAGTCGTGTCGGCCCGCGGCCCCTCATCCGCTGAGAAGACCGAATCCGACGACACCGGCTTGCCCGCCTTGGCCCCGGGCGTCGCATTGGTGACGTTAATCGGCACGAGTTCTTCCCGGAACCGACCTGCAGCCTGCGCGGCAACTGCCTTCTGATGGCTCGAGAGCGAGAAGGCGTCAGCATCTTCCCGCGAGATGCTGTAGTGCTTCGCCACGCGTTCCGCTGTCAGGCCCATGGTCAGCAGCGCAGCCGGATAGTTCTCCGCCAGCCACGGATTAGGCCTCGGCTTGATTCCGCCCATCGGCAGCATGCTCATCGTCTCGGCGCCACCGGCAATCACCACCCGCTGCACTCCGCCGCGAATCCGCATGTCGGCCTGCGCAATCGCCTCCAGCCCTGAAGCGCAGAGCCGGTTCACCGTCATGCCCGGCACGTCGATCGGCAGCTGCGCGCGCAGCGCCGTCATGCGCGCCATGTTCCAGCCCGACTCGCCCTCCTGCTGCGCGCATCCGAGAATCACGTCTTCGACTTCGGCTCTGTCCAGTTCAGGAACCCGCTCCAGGGCATTCGTCAACGCCGCCGCCGCAAGATCATCGGGACGCGTAGTAGACAAGGCGCCTTTGGGTGCGCGCCCAACGGGCGTACGTACAGCGCTGACAAGTACGGCTTCGGGCATGGATGACTCCAGGGAACAAAAACAGTTCCCGCTGGCTCATTGTTAGACGGCGCGGGTCATGGTGGTCAACAAGGCCGCGCTACTCGGACGTTGAGACCACAGTCCAGGCGTTGCGCGCATAGAAGTGATAGACAGTCTTCTGATTGAGCACGGTTTCAGCAAGGGCATCGTGATCGAGCGGCGGTGGATGGTGCGCCATGGCGGCCTGCGCTTCTCGGATCTGCTGAGGAGAAGCGGGATCGATGCCCCAGTTGAATCCAAGAACACCGGAACGAATCATGCCTCTGCAGTCGCTGCAACTCCGGCGCCGTAGCCAGCGTCATCGGCTTCTTCGGCGCCCGGGCAAAAAAAACCAGCAAATCGACATTGCCATGAGTGGAACAGAGCACGGCCCAGTCCGACGATCCGGGATGGTCAAAGCTGGCATTGATCACATTCTCTGGCCGATGCGCCTGGAAAGTCTGCGGAATCATGCACCCGCGCTGGTCGAGGACTTCGGCAACGGCGTCAGGCAGGTCGGGAAACGAACTCGCCGGCAGTCGGCGGATGGTATAAGACACGGCGCGCCCGTCAACGCTGGTCTTGCCGGACTCGTTGAACTCCTGCGTCCCGGCTGTTGGGGCAGCAGTGGAGTCCTGTGCATCTGCGCCAGCACAAGCAAGCGCAAACGATGTTGCCGATAACACGATGAGTGCTGCGAACTTCATTTCAATTGCGCAGTGGCTTTCCGGTCTTAAGTGTATACGCGATCCGCTCCTGCGTCTTGCGCTCGCCGCACAGCGAGAGAAACGCTTCGCGTTCGAGGTCGAGCAGATATTGCTCACTCACCAGCGAACCTGCCGTCACCTTACCGCCGCACAGGATATACGCCACCCAGCGCGCCACCTTCATGTCGTGTTCAGACGCGAATCCCGCCTCGCCCATCAGGAACACGCCGGTATTCAGCACCGCAAGTGAAGCCGTGCCCGGCGCAGGAATCGTGCGCGGTTGCGGAGCCGCATAACCCGCCTCCGCCAGCGCGATGGCCTGCGCCTTCGCGTCCAGCAAGAGCCGTTCCCGATTGAGCGTGATCCCGTCCGCCGGCAGCAGCAGACCGAGGCCCCGCGCCTCCGCCGCCGACGTCGACACCTTCGCCATCGCAATGGTCTCCAGCGTCCGTTTCAACGCCGCATTCATCTCCGCCGATTGCGCGAATCTCGATGGAGGATCCTTGGGATCGGGCGGCGCCAGCGCTGCAGCCGAGTCCACCGCGCGCAGCAACATCTCCTTCGTGCCGCCGCCCCCGGGAATCAGCCCGATGCCGGTCTCCACCAGCCCGATGTACGTCTCGGCATAAGGTTGGCGGCGTGCCGCGTGCAGCGAAATCTCCGCGCCCCCGCCCAGCGTCAAGTTGAACGGCGCCACAACAACCGGACGCGGGCAGAACTTGATGAACATCGACATCTGCTGGAAAGCGCGAATGGCTCCTTCGACTTCTTCCCAGTCGCCCTCCTGCGCGCCCAACAACAGCTGCATCAGGTTCGCACCCACGCTGAAGCGATCGCGATCGCCGCTGATCACGAAGCCTCGGAAATTCTTCACCGCCTCTGACGTGGGATTCAGCACCGACGAAATCATCGCCACCACGTCACCGCCGATTGCATTCTTCTGCGAATGCAGTTCAATGCAGCCGATGCCGTCGCCGATATCCACCAGCGACGCACCGGGGTTGCTGCGAACCACTCCATTGGTTCTGCGGAAGTCGGCAACGCGTGCGTGGCCCGGCTGTTGCGCGATCGGCTCCCACGCGCCGGTAGTCGGGTTGTAGCACTGCGGACCATCCGGGGAATACCACGACACCGCCGCAGATTCAGGTGCAGAATCCAGCAGCCCTTGAACGACGCCGCTCACCGGAATGCCCAGCGTTTTCATGCGGCTCACGGATTCGCGCACACCTGCCGCATCCCACAATTCAAAGGGCCCAAGCTCCCAGTTGAACCCCGCCCGCATAGCCTGATCAATCGACGGCGCATCGTTGGCTGCCTCGCCGATCCGTTCCCCTGCAAAGTTCCACAGCGACGCCAGAAACGGCCACAGAAACCGCGCGGCTTTGTCCTTTTTGGGATCGTTGGCCAGCAACAGCTTGATCCGCTCCTGAACCGTAGCCGCGTTCTTCGCCATATCCAGCGATGGCAGGCTCGGCTTGGCCGACGGGCGATACTCAAAAGTCGAAAGATCGAGCACCATCCGCAAGTCTTTGCCATCTACGTCGCGCGCCTTCTTGTAAAAGCCCTGGCCGGATTTGTCGCCCAGCCACCCGCGTTTCACAATCTCCTGCAGCTTCTCTGAGAATCCGCCCGGCGCAACTCCCTCCGGAAAATTGGCTGCAACATGGGCAAGGATGTCGATCCCCACCATATCGGCCAGCCGGAATGTCCCGGTGCGCGGAAACCCCAGCGCGGGACCGGTCAGCGCATCCACTTCTTCAATCGATAGTCCCTGGTCAAGCATGAGTGTTGACGCCAAAAACATCACAAACACGCCAATGCGATTACCAATAAAGTTGGGCGTGTCATTGGCGAACACTACCTGCTTGCCCAGCACGCGATCCGCAAATGTCGCGAAGCTCGCAATAAGGTTGGCATCGCTTTCAGTCGTGGGGATTGTCTCCAGCAACTGCATATAGCGCGGCGGATTGAAAAAATGGGTTCCGAAGAATCGATCCCGGTGCGACTTGAGCCCCGCAGCGATCTTCGCAATCGGCAGGCCAGAAGTATTCGTCGAGAGCACAGCCTGCGGCGCCAGGTGCGGCACAACTCGATCCAGCAGCGATCGCTTGATCTCGAGATTTTCGGCAACCGCCTCGATCACCCAGTCGCACTGCTTCAACTTCGGCAGGTCGTCTTCAAAATTCCCCGGAGTAATCATCGCCGCCATCGACGATTCATAGAAAGCCGCCGGCTTTGCCTTCGCCAGCGCGGCCAGCGCCGACTCCGCCAATCTGTTCCGCGACCCCTCGCCCGCAGGCACCATATCGAGCAGAAGCGAAGGGATCCCCGCATTCGCGAGATGCGCGGCAATACGCGATCCCATGGTTCCCGCTCCAAGCACCGCAGCACGACGCACCAGCAGCGGTTGAGCAGCGAAGCGGTGAACGGGTGTGGCGACCGGTGCTGAGGTGCTCATGCTTTCGCTCTCCCGGCGCGTGCGCAATCACAGTCGGCACATACGCGCGAATGTCCCCGAGCATACGAGTGGGTGCTTCGCCGGGTCAAGGCGACAAGCGCTTGATCAGCATCGCCTTCAACGAGAATTCATTGCCTTCCACTCCTCTCGGGTCAGGCGATACAGCACGTGACGCCGAAGCGGATGCCCCTCAGGAATTGAAGGATGATCAAAGTCATCAATCGGGTTCCGGCTCATGCCGAGCTTCTCCATCACGCGAACGGATCGCAAATTCCCCGGCACGGTAAACGAAACCACTTCGGGCAGTTTCAGAACTTCAAATCCATGACGAACAAGTGCCCGGGCACCCTCCGTTGCCAGCCCTTCACCCCAGTGTTTCCGCGCCAGGCGCCAGCCGATTTCAACGCATGGGGTGAAAGCTGCTTCAAACTGCGGAATGAAGAGGCTGACATATCCTATGAACTCCTGCGTTTCACGCAGTTCCGCAGCCCACGGCCCGAATCCATGCTGTTTAAGGTGCGCCTCGGCGCGATCCACCAACGCGTCGCTCTCCTCCCTCGACAACAACGCCGGAAAATGCTCCATCACCGCCGGATCACAATTCATCCGCGCGAACGGTTCGCGATCGATTTCACGCCATTTCCGCAGAATTAACCGCTCGGTTCCGATTTTCGGATCGCCGTCCATCATTTCGTCAGCAGCTTGAATGCATGGGTCCAGTCATTTCGTGTGAATCCCGGAATACACCAGAGCATGCACAGCGGCTCAATCGCGCGCGCAGCCTCGGCCGGTCCCATATCCGCGGTCTCCCAGCCAAACTGCTCATTAATCTTTGCCACTTGCTTCTTCGCGCCATCATCGTTGCCGCAGATAAACATCGTCGGCTTGCCGGCTGCAAATTCCGGATTGACCATGCAAGGTGCGCCCACAGAATTGAACGCCTTCACAAAATGAGCCTCACTGAACTGGCCCTGCAGCGTCTCCATCAACGACTTGTTGATGTCCGTAAAGAACCGCAGCACGCCCTTGTCCGGTGGAGCATTCTCGATCGGATTGCAGGCGTCGATCACCGTCTTTCCAGCAAGATTCTTCGCACCTGCCAGTGTCAGCGCTTCGGCTGCAGCATCGCCTTTTACCGCCAACACCACCAGCTCGCCAAACTCGGCCGCCTCGGCAAACGTTCCGACTGAGCTGCCCCGGGCCTGCGCGGACCAGTCGGCCAGCTTGGCAGGATTCCGGCTTCCCACCTTTACCGTGTGGCCGTGTTTCAGAAACCCGCCGGCCAGCGTTTTCGCTACATCGCCCGATCCAAGCACTCCGACCTTCATTCCATGCCCTCCGATCAACGCGAGTTTAGATGCACAAGTTGAAGAGATCAAGAAAGCGGCAGTCCGGTACCTTCGGACTGTGAGGGCTTCCCTGTCATCGCTACAGACAATTCGATCTGCGGTATCCTCAAATTGGGACACATTCGACAGCCCCTCGCAAATGACACTCCTCAACAAAGAAGTATGGGAAGCAGCCGCCGGAGTCACTCTTCTGGCCGGTCTGACCGTCGGCGCAGTCCTCTATCTGCGGCGCAAACGGCCCACAGAAGAGGAGTTGGAGCGCGTCCGCCGCAAACTGCTTGCCCTCTCCGGCCGCGTCATCGATGGCATGTTGCTTGATATCCGCGAGATCACCCTGGAAGATGGTCGGTCGCTGACCATGCTTGAGTACAGCTACCGAAGCGCCGGTGTGGACTATGAATGCTCACAGGACATCACCACCCTCCTGAGCATGATTGATCCTGCCGACATGCGCGCCGGCTTTCCCTGCTCCGTCCGCTACCAGACCGGCAACCCGCAAAACAGCATCGTGATCTCTGAAACCTGGTCGGGGCTCCGGACGAGCCTTCCGGTATATCCCCGGCGCGAGCCGCCAAAACCTCACGATATAGGGCAGTTGCGACCGGACCAGAGCTAGCATCCGGTCACTGCGGCCTTGGTGCCGCGGCTAGCAAACCATACCCAGCCCCGGTTACACTTTCTCTATGCACGTCCACGCAGCGCCCACGTCCCCCGGCGCATCCAGGACACAATCCGTACTGCGCTTCTCGCTCGTCGCCACCCTGGCGTATGTGGTCATTACCTTCGTCGCCGGAATGCGCGCTCACTCCCTCGCGCTGCTCTCTGAATCGGGCCACAACGTCTCTGACTTTCTCGCGCTCCTCCTCAGCTTTGTGGCCGTCTATTTCCAGAGCCGCCCGGCCACCCACTCCAAAACATTCGGCTACCAGCGCGCCGGCGTTCTGGCTGCATTCATCAACGCTGCCACACTGATCATCATCGCCATCTGGATCGGCATCGAAGCCATCCATCGTCTCAGCGCACCGGTTGCCGTCCAACCGAAATTAATGATGGTGGTAGCCGCCGCCGGCGTGGTGATGAATGGCGTGATCGCGGCCCTCCTGTGGGGAGTGGCCCGCGACGTCAACATGCGCAGTGCCTTCCTCCACATGGCGGGCGACACCCTTTCCACCGCCGCGGTCATCGCCGGAGGCGCCGGCATCCTTTACACCGGGCACAGCTGGATCGACCCGGTTCTGTCGCTGTTGATTGCCGCTCTCATTCTGTGGACCAGCCTCGACATCGTGCGCGAGACCCTGAACATCCTTCTCGAAGGCACGCCACGGGGCGTTACTTTGAACGAGATCCGCTCCGGCATGGAAGAGGTCGACGGCGTCCATAATGTCCACGATCTGCACGTATGGAGCCTCGGATCAAACAGCCATGCGCTCGCCTGCCATGTCTGCATCGCCGACATTCCCCCCTCTGAAAGTGCCTGCATACTGATACAGCTGAATCACGTCCTGCGTGACCATTTCTCAATTCAGCACTCTACAATTCAGTTTGAACATGAAGGATGCGGAGAGCTGGAGGGCTGCGTCGTGCCGATTGAAGAGATGTCAAGCCCCGCCGCTCACAGCCATCACGGCCACGCACACTAAAACAATCTTCCGGAGGTCCCTGCCTTGACTCAACGTCGAGTTGCCGTTGGTGCACTGTGTTTCGCGCTGCTGTTCTCAACCAACAAGACCTTGCGCCCGGCGCCCCTCGCCCATGCGGCGGCACTGCTGCAGGCCACTCCATCCTCAACTGCCCAGCTCGAAGCGCTCTCCGGCGAATACACCGACCCGAATGAGCCCGACACGCCCATCAGCTTCTACACGCAAAATGGAAAGCTGATCCTGGAGTCCGAGCGGATGGTGCCGACAACGCTCTTGGAGAATTCGCCCACCGAATTCGGCGTTCCCCAGTCGAAGATGACCTTGAAGTTCACGCTGGATTCCGCCGGCCGCGGAGCAACCGTGTTTTCAGCGAACGAACCTGATGTCGTGTTCAAGCGCACCGGCGATCCGATACATCACTCTTTCCACGATTACCAACCCACCGAAGCGATGATCCCGATGCGCGACGGCATCAAGCTGCATATCGTTATCCTCAAGCCCGCCGACATCACCACACCGCTCCCCTTCCTCATCCAGCGCACTCCCTATGGCTGCGACCAGACCAGCCGCGCATCATTTTTCGGCGGGCGCCCAGAACTCGCGCGCGCAGGATACATCTACGTCTGCGGAGACATCCGCGGACGCTACAAGAGCGAAGGCGAATTCGTAATGAGTCGCCCCGAAGCCGACCACCAGACTTCCAAAGCCATCGATGAATCGACCGACACCTACGACACCGTCGACTGGCTTCTCAAAAACGTCCAGGGCAGTAACGGCCGCGCAGGGTTCATCGGCACCAGCTACCCAGGATTCCTTGCCATGGCTGCCGGCATCGATCCGCATCCGGCTGTAAAAGCCATCTCTCCGCAGGCGCCCATGATTGACGTCTGGATGGGCGACGACTTCTTCCACAACGGCGCCTTCCGCCAGACCTATGGCTACGATTACGTCTACGGCATGGAGTCAAACAAAGAGAGCGCAGAAGTCAGCTACGGCAAGAACAAGGATGGCAAGCCCGAAGACGGATTCAACTACTTCCTCGCGCGCGGTTCCTTCACCGAAGACGTAAAAAAGTCCGGCGTCAAGCCCTTTCCCTCGTGGAAGCTCTTCCTCGATCATCCCGGCTACGACACGGTTTGGTCATCCCGGGGCGTCGAGCACCACTTGAACTCAGTCACCGTTCCTACCCTGAGCGTAGGCGGTTATTACGACCAGGAAGACATGTGGGGGCCGCAGGAGGAGTACAAGATGCTCGAGCCCCACGACAGCAAGCACGAAAACTTCCTCGTGCTCGGCCCATGGCGTCACGGATACTGGGCCTCGTCATCCCGCCATCTAGGCAATCTGAATTACGGCGAATCCATCGGCAAGGAGTATCGCTCGCAGATCGAGGCGAAGTTTTTCGCCCACTACTTAAAGGACGAACCCGGCTTTGACCTCGAAGACACCGCCAGCTTCCAGACCGGCTCGAATACTTGGAAGCGCTACTCGCAATTCCCACCCAAGGAAGCCCAGCCGACCAGCCTGCACCTCGTCGGTGACGGCCTACTGAGCTGGAGCGACGCCAAGGAACCCGCAAAGACCAGTTACGAAAGCGATCCGGCCAATCCCGTTCCCTACCGTCACCGCCCCATCCAGCCAACCTATGGAGATGGCTCGCAATGGTTCAACTGGCTCACCGAAGACCAGCGCTTCGTCTCCGATCGCAAAGACGTCGCCGTCTGGAAGCTGCCCGTACTCAAGAAAGACCTCATCGTAACTGGCGAAGTCCTTGCCGACATCTTCGCCTCGACCACCGGAACCGACAACGACATGATCGTCAAGCTCATCGACCAGTACCCCGACGACGCTCCCGACCCGAAGATGCGCGGTTATCAGCTCATGACCAACGAGGAGATTTTCCGTGGTCGCTATCTTCAAGGCTTCGAGAAGCCAACACCCATGCGCGCCGGCTCCATCCACGAGTATCGCTACAGCCTCCACGACGTGGATCACGTCTTCAAGGCCGGCCATACCGTGATGGTCGAGATCCAGAGCACCTGGTTTCCGCTCTACGACCGCAACCCCCAGACCTTCGTCCCAACATCATGACCGCCAAACCCGAAGACTATAAGCCCGCAACCATCACCATCTACTCAGATCCAGACCACGATTCAAACCTGCAGGTCCCCCTGATGAACGCCTGCGACCATATCGAGTGCTTCTGAATCCCTTGTCATGGAATACCTTGCAATCTCGCGTAGTCAATTTGCCTGGGTGCCCCAGGTCTCGCATTTGAGACCTGGGATGGATCTAGGTTCAAGCAAATACAATTTCGCGTTAGAATGAAAACAGCGCATGACCCTCCATCAGCCCATCCCGGCCCTCCTCTAGCGGCGCCCGCCGCCTACACTGTTCTGCGCCTTTTCCCCGTCCAAAATCACTACTCCAAAACACAAGAGCCCGGAGGGCGGAATGCTAGATCGTCTGGAACAAATGGAGCAACGCTACAACGACCTGCAAGCGCAGTTTTCGTTGCCGGAAGTGTTGAACGACCACGAAAAATATCAGAAGACCGCCAAATCCCTCCGCGAGATCGAAGAGCCGGTCGAGAAGTATCGTGAACTGAAACAGGTTCAGCAGGGCCTTGCAGAAGCCCGCGCCATGCTGGCCGAGACCGACCCCGACCTGCGCGCCATGGCCGAGGAAGAGATCGCTGCGCTCGAACCCCGCGCCGCAGCCATTGAAGAAGAAATCAAGATCCTGCTGATTCCCAAAGATCCCAACGACGAAAAGAACGTTATCCTCGAAATCCGCGCCGGCACCGGCGGCGACGAGGCCTCGCTCTTTGCCGCCGAAGTCTTCCGCATGTACACCCGCTTCGCCGAGCAGCACCGCTGGAAGGTCGAAGTCATGTCGCTATCGGAGTCCGGCGTAGGCGGATACAAGGAAGTCATCGCCATCATCGAAGGAAAGCGCGTCTACTCGCAGCTCAAGTGGGAGAGCGGCGTCCATCGCGTTCAGCGCGTTCCCGCAACCGAGACGCAAGGCCGCGTGCACACTTCCGCCATCACCGTCGCTGTCCTCCCCGAAGCCGAAGATGTCGACATCAAGATCGAAGCCAAGGACATCCGCATCGACACCTTCTGCTCCTCCGGTCCCGGAGGCCAGTCGGTCAACACGACGTACTCCGCCGTCCGCATCACGCACATCCCCACCAACACCGTCGTCAGTTGCCAGGACGAAAAATCGCAGATCAAGAATCGCGAAAAAGGCATGCGCGTTCTGCGTTCCCGCCTCTACGAGATGGAGATGGAGAAGCAGAATGCCGAACTTGGCCGCTGCCCGCAAATCGCAGGTCGGCTCCGGCGATCGCAGCGAGAAGATCCGCACCTACAATTTCCCGCAGAACCGCCTCACCGACCACCGCATCGGCCTCACCCTCCACCAGCTCGACCTCATCATGGAAGGCCGCCTGCAGCCCATCGTCGATGCCCTCATCACCCACTACCAGGCCGAGCAACTAAAATCCGACAACGACCAGGCAGTATAGATCGCCGGAGAGAAATGGAAAGGGCGAATTTGTCGAGTTCTGAAGACCGGTTGCAGCAACGTGCGATGCTTCAGAAGGCCGCCTATGTCCCTGCGAAACCCTGAACGGCAGCCCGTTTTGTATCAGGGCCCGTTTTGTATCAGGGCCCGTTTTGTATCAGGGCCCGTTTTGTATCAGGGCATGACTTCAGTCATGCCGTAAACACAAAGGAAAGATATGGGCTTTAGCCCCTGTGAGAGCTTCGTTGGGAAACGATACTGGCCTCGTGTACGACCTCATTCTGAGGATCTCGCATGACCCTGCGTGAATGGCTCGTCCAGGCCGAAGCACAACTCAGCGACGGCCCGCACCCTGACCGTGCGAAACGCGACGCAGAAACATTGCTGCTGCATCTCATCGGCAAAAACAAGGCCTGGCTGATGGCGCACGCCGACGATGACTTCGCCGGCTGCACCGCGATCCGCTACGCCAGCCTGCTCGAACGCCGCCGCAAAGGCGAACCCATCCAATACATCACCGGCGAATGCGAATTCTACGGCCTGCCCTTCCGAGTCACGCCCGACGTCCTCATCCCCCGCCCTGAAACCGAACACCTCGTCGAGAAGTGTCTAGCTCTCGTAAAAATTCGGGCGCCCCATATCTCGAAGAGATCGAGGGAAAGCCCTCAGGACTTGGGTACGCCATCCCTCCGGCGTTCCTTGCCGGAAGGGTGGGAAAGCACGAACCCTGCCCCGCCCATACGCATTCTCGACGTAGGCACCGGCTCCGGCGCAATCGCAGTCGCTCTCGCACACCATCTCACCCGGCGAACTGCAAGGAATCAAGTCTCGACTGCAAGAAATCAAGTCTCTGGGGAGGGTACGGGCTTCAGCCCGTACATAAAATCCAAAGAACCCTCCGGGGCTTTAGCCCCTGACGGACGCGATTTAGAAAACTTGCCGGAAGCACAAATCACCGCCACCGATATCTCCCCCGCCGCTCTCGCCCTTGCCGCGGAAAACGCAACCCGCAATAACGTCGCCGAGCAAATCCGCTTCCTCGAAGGCGATCTCCTCGCCCCCGTCGCCGACGAGCACTTCGAGATCATCGTCTCCAATCCCCCCTACGTTCCCAATACCGACCGCACCCTCATTTCCGTTGAAGTCCGCGAACATGAGCCTGCCGTCGCACTCTTCGGCGGAGAAGACGGCCTCGCCATCTACCGGCGCCTGATTCCCGCCGCGCTCTCGGCCCTTGTTCCCGGTGGATTCCTCATGATCGAATTTGGCTTTAGCCAGATGTCCGATGTCGAATCTCTACTCAGGAGTGCCGGCTTCCAAAACATCGAATTCACCCACGACCTCCAGGGTATTCCCCGCGTTGCTTCCGCCCAGAAAAACTAAAACTCAGACGAATCGCAGAATTCACTGAAATCTCTCAGGTTCATCCCGCTCCGATGCTGATTCACTGCGTGCGCGTGATTTAAACTCGTCTGCGGAAAGGATTCATTCATGCCGCCATCCAAAGGTTACGCAGCTCTCGATACCAAGTCGCCGCTGGCTCCCCATACATTCAGCCGCCGCGAGCCGGGTCCCACCGAGATTGTCATTGAAATCCTCTATTGCGGCGTCTGCCATTCAGACCTGCACATGGCCCGCAACGAGTGGGGCAACGCAATCTATCCCATGGTGCCCGGCCACGAGATCGTCGGCCGGGTTGCCGCAGCTGGAAGCTCGTCCAAAAAATTCAAGCTCGGAGACATCGCGGCCGTCGGCGTCATCATCGACTCCTGCCGCCACTGCGTCCCCTGCAACCGCGGCGAAGAGCATTTCTGTGCCGAGGGCTCAACGCTCACCTACGCCGCCAAAGATCGCGTCGATGGCTCCATCACCATGGGCGGATACTCAAACAACTACGTCGTCGACGAGCGCTTCGCCCACACGGTTCCCGCCAACCTCGACCTCGCTGCCGTCGCGCCCTTGCTCTGCGCCGGCATCACCACCTATTCCCCGCTGCGCCACTGGAACGTCGGCCCCGGCAAAAAGGTCGGAATCGTCGGTCTCGGTGGCCTCGGCCACATGGGGCTCAAATTCGCTCACTCCTTCGGCGCGCACACCGTGCAACTCACTACTTCGCTAAAGAAAAAAGACGACGCCATCAAACTCGGCGCCGACGAAGTCGTCCTCTCCACCGACGAAGCCGCAATGAAAAAACACGCCGGCACCTTCGACTTCATCCTCGACACGGCTTCCGCCCCACACGCACTCGAGCCCTATCTCTCGCTGCTCAAGCAGGACGGCACCATTACCCTCGTCGGCCTGCCGGAAAAGCCTCCCTCGATCAACATGTTCTCGCTCATCACCAAGCGCGCCTCCATCGCTGGATCGATGATCGGCGGCATGCCCGAGACCCAGGAGATGCTAGACTACTGCGGCCGCAATAACATCACTGCCGAAGTCGAGGTCATCCCGATCCAGCAGATCAACGAAGCCTTCGAGCGCATGTTGAAGCAGGACGTGAAATACCGGTTCGTCATCGACATGAGCTCGCTGAAGTAGCACTCGTCCCTGCACCGTGCAAATTACTATGCTCGAAGCAAAGACAGAGGAGAAGGATGAGCACTCTCAATAAGACAAAGGCCATGCTGACTGACGCTCACTTCATCATTCCTGTGATCGTCTTCTGCTTTGGCCTTGCCGTGCTCATAGCGCTTCATTGAGAGGCTTGGCAATCTAAAGGAAGGGACAACACAAAATAAGCATGAGCGCAGGTTCCCGCACCAATCCACCCCCGGTCGTCAAATCCGTGCACGGTATCGGAGTCGTGTGCGGCCTTGCTGCGGGTGTATGGCTCGGCGCAGCCGAGGCGCCCACCAAGCTCGTCAACTCCGGCCTGTCTCCTTACGCCATCTCCCTCTGCATGGTCGCGGGAGTCTTCACCGCGCGCTGGACCGTTCCCACGCTCCTCAAAGGCACCCGCCAGGTCTTCGCAGATCTGTCCGAACACCGCCATCTCATCCCCATTGCGATTCTGGCAGGCATGCTGTGGGCCGTGGCCAACACGCTCACCGTTTTCGCCATTCGCGACGTAGGCCTTGCTATCGCATTTCCACTCTGGAACACAAACTCCCTCGTCGGCATCCTCTGGGGCCGTCTGCTCTTCGGAGAATTGAAGGGCGCCAGCCGCGTCAACATCGCCAAGGTCGTCCTCGGCGCGCTGGCCATCGTCGCCGCAGCCATCATGCTCGGATTCAGTACCATTCACGCCAGCGGCACGCACGCAGACCGCGCCATCGGCGGGTTTTTCGCCGCAATAAGCGCCAGCCTGCTCTGGGGCACGATGTATATCCCCTATCGAAAGGCCTACATCAGTGGCATGAACCCCCTCTCCTTCGTTACGGTCTTCACGATCGGCGAGCTGGGCACGATGTTCGCACTCGTCTTCGCACTCGACGGCGGAACGAAAGCAGCGGTCTTCCACTCCAGCGAAATCCGACATCTGCTCTTCTGGCTCTTTCTTGGCGGATTCGTATGGGTGATCGGCGACCTTTTTCAACAGTTCGCGACGAAGTACCTGGGTATCGGCCGTGGCATCCCGCTCTCCAACACCAACCAGATGTGGGGACTCGCATGGGGCGCATTGGTCTTCGGCGAACTGGCCCATGCCGACGCAAGCCATCGGCTCCTTGTTGTGATCGGATCGATTGTCATGATCTGCGGAGCACTCGCCGTCACCACAGCCGTCGCGACCGAAAAAGAGAACTCATCGATGCGCGAATCCCTGGTCCGCGAATGTGCACGCTACGACCTCGACTACGACCGTGTCATGCGAACCTATGCCGGAGAAATGCCGGCCACCACTGCCGGTGGCCGCGCTTGGTGGGATTACATAATTCTCGGCGGCGCGGTTGGTGTCTTCATCTGGCTCGGCGTCAACGCCCAGGTTCCCGCGCTGCCGATGAACTTCACCTGGGTGGGCATCCTTAGCGTTCTTTTGCTGGCCAGCGCTGCCGCGGGTGGATGGCTTCTGTGGAAGAAGACAAAATTCTCATAGCCTTCTCCGCATTTTTGGCGCAGATTCTCCCGCTAAAATAGAAGTTATGGCGGAACTCAGTAACGTCGACCTCGTAGGTGTGGGTCTCAATGCAATCGACACGCTGATTCCCCTCGTGCATTTTCCTGCCCGCGGATCCAAAACTGAATTCACCAGCGCCAGCATCCTGCCCGGCGGCCAGGCCGCTACCACCGTCGTCGCCTGCCAATCCTGGGGCCTGAGCACTCGCTACGTCGGCAAGCTCGGAGACGACGAAGCCGCCAATCTGCATCGGCGCGCCTTTTCTGACGCTGGCGTAGACGCGCGCCTGGTGACCGTCGCGAATGCAGCCAGTCCGCAATCCCTCATCCTCGTGGACGACGGTGGAGAAAGAACCGTGCTTTGCCGCCGCGACGAACGCCTGCTGCTCCAACCCAGCGAACTCGATCGCTCGTGGATCGTCAATGCCCGCGCCCTCCACGTGGACGGTTTCGAAACCGCCGCAGCAACCCAGGCTGCATCGTGGGCCCGCTCTGCCGGCATTCCCGTCATAGCCGATCTCGATGAAACCTATCCCGGCGTCGAAGACCTGATCGATAACGTCGACTACCTCATCGTCAGTCGCGATTTCCCCACACGTCTCACCGGCGAACGCAATCTCGAACAGGCTCTCCGCACCGCGCGGAAGCGCTTTGGCTGCGCCGTCACCGCGGCAACACTCGGCGCCGACGGCGTGCTTGCGTGGGACGGCAAACATTTCTATTCGTGCGCTGCCTATCAAGTGCCAGTCGTCGACACCACCGGTGCCGGCGATATCTTTCACGCCGGGTTCATCTACGGCCTTCTACAAGACTGGCCTCTCGATCGCCAGCTCGACTTTGCCTGCGCCGCTGCAGCACTCAACTGCACCTGCACCGGCGCCCGTGGCGGCATCAGCACTGTTGCGGCAATCGAAGCGCTTATGGCCATCACGCCTCGTTACGCCATACTTCCTGCAGCAGACTGACGCCTCCGATCGCGTGCCTGCGGCTGTTTCCCTATTGCCTTTCCAACGCGATCCGCATTACCATCAACCTCTATTTCCCAGTCGTATTGCATCTTCCTCCTCTCGGGTAGCCACTCAAAGAAGGGTGTGAGCGATAGCCGGCCCTTCGCAATTCTGGGGGTCAACCATGAACCGCTTCTTCCCCGCCCGCAATCTGTCTGTCGTACGTGCCACCTTGCTCGCGTGCGCGACCTTGGTTTCATTACCCGCCTTGGCCTCCGCACAGGAAATCCCTCTGAACGTCATCTATGTCTGCGGCGGCGAGCGCGTATACGTCTATGGCTGCGATATTCGCGACACGTCTGACAATGCATGGTGTTCTTTAGGCCATCCCGACAAGTCGAAAGACGGCATGGACACTTACACCAACACCACTCGCGGTGCTCTCAAAAAGCTTCTCCCCACCTGCACCCAGCCGAGCGCCGCCGATCTGTCGAAGCGCAAGGCAACCGACAAGAAATTTCAGGATATCCGCGACGCGGACCAGAAACGGGCCGACGATGCGATGCATGCCGCCGATAATCCATCGATGCCGGGCCACGCCATGACCCCGGATCAGCGCGCCATTGCCCGCTGCGTCACCTCCGGCCGCGTCCCCGCAACATGCACTGGAAATGCATTGATGAATGGCTTGAACCAACTGACCGGCAATGCCCTCAAGTCCGTTCTCAAGGATGTGCCGCCCGGCCCGGTGCTCGCCGGCAGTTTTGAAGGCGCAGGCAAGTGGCGCGTCGAGTTCACCGATCGCAACGCCACACTCACCTGCTCCGGACTGAATCCCGATCCCTACGCCTATTCACTCCAGTTCAAAGACAACCGCGCTTTCGTCACTCTCAACACGTCACCCAAATCGCTGACGCTTCTGGTACGCGGCGGCGATCTCGCTGGCGCCGGACCGGTCGTCATCGATGGCCGAGTCATCACCGGCTATACCGGGGGAGGTGGCTCCTCTGGTGGAACGGCGGGCCACTACGAGACGCAGACCGTCACCACGCATCAGGAACTCACTCCACTTGAGGCGACCCAATACGCTGGTCAATCCGGCCTCTCGCAAAATGGCCAGACCTACGACATGGCAAGTTCCTCCACCCAATCCACATATGTCCCCGGAACAGCTCATTACAACCCCGGGCCGCAGCCAATCTATGGGCCGAAGCGAGCCACTTGTGCTGTCCCCGCGCTGTCATCGAAAAATGCCGGCCCCGGCGCCACCCAGGCGGCGACTGGCCTGCTCACCGCGCTCTTCAACAACGGTGACCAGGGGCCAGCCACGCCTCCCGGAATTCGTATGACCGGAATCTTCGCCGCATCCACCGGCTTCAGCGTTCAATTCTTTCCTGAGTCCGCGGTCGTCGGCTGCGGTCCCGACGCTGCCCGCGCCTACCCCTATACCGTAATCGCAGATGGCGCGCGCACAGCCATCAAGATTGAAGCTCCCGACCATCCGCTCCTTCTCGCCATGCACCCAGACGGTTCTCTCGATCCCGGCAGTTCGGAGTCCTATCAGGTTCACGGACGCACTCTGCTCAACGACCTCAGCAACGATCTGCACTTTGCCCAACGAGCAAACCTGCAACCTCGCCGCGCTCAGCCCGAGCACCACGATTCCGATGAGCGGCGGTACACCAGGTTCAATGAACGCCTCATCTCCGCCCAATGGCTCCCCCAGCAACAACGGTGGCACGCTCTCCACGCCCAATGCGCCACTTGGTAGCGCCACGCTATCGATCGTCTCGGGATTTCCTCCAGCTGCTGGCCAGCCCAATCCCCTGGCCAACCGCCCCTACGTACTGCTGCGCACCAGCTTCACGGACACCATTGCAAAATCTGGGGTCAACATTCCCGCCGGCACAACTCCGTTCAAATTCCTTGGACTCGCCTGCGGCAATCGCACCCCCGATTGCCAGACGATCATGAATGCCATCAAGACCAGCGCAATCTCAACCGTTCGCGCCGACGGGAACGGCACTGGAACCTTCCCCGGAGTTCCACCCGGAATCTATTACCTGATGATCTCCACCCGACTCAATAATCAGCCGGTCGCGTGGCTGCAGCAGGTTCATGTCAACGCTGGCTCAAACTCCATCACGCTCGACGCCCGCAACGCCGCAGTCATGAACTGACGCCTCAATTTTCGGACTCGATCCGTAGTGGCGCATCCAACGAAGAAACCGCCGCCCGCATCCGCACCTTGTAGAACGTGAATGCAACCAGATTGCTCACCACAAACGTGCCTACAATCTTGGTCGCGTACACCGTCGGGTTCACCACATCCACAAACGGATAGGCCGAAACCAGCAGGCTGAAGACCGTCGCGCACAACCCCACAACCGAAGTCCACTTCAGCCACACCGGAAGTCTCCTGCGCAGCCCCGCCGCTCCCACCAGCGGAATCGCGAACATCGCGATGTAGGCGACTTCATAATGCGTCAGACTCGCATTCGATAGCACCTGAAACGCCTCTTGCGCATGAACTCCGACGTTGGCCATCACCACCAGTAGAAAGATCAGCACCGAGGTGCACAGAATCGAATTCACCGGTGTCTTCCAGCGTGGATGCAAACGCGTGAACCACGGCGGGATCAATTCATCCCATCCCACCGCCAGCGGCAATCGGCTCACGCCAGTCATCAGCAGGCTTACCACTCCGAGCAGTCGAATCTCCACGAGCAAGATCGCTGTCGTCGCCAGCACATTCCCAATCCCCGTATTTCCCAAAGCCATGCGAAATGTCTGCGGAACCGGCGCAATAAAATCGATCTCGCCGCGCGGAACAAATGCCACCACCGAACCGGTCCCCAGAATGAACATCGCGCAGATAATCGGCGAAGCAATCCATACCGACTGCGTTATCGTCCGCTCCGGGCTCTTGCTCTCACCGGCAAGAATCGCTATGTACTCGAGTCCGCACAAGGCGCCGAACAGCATCTGTCCAAACATCGCAAGCGTCTTCATATCGTGCGGGGGGATCTGCAACGCCAGAGGGCTCCAATGTACGGGCGCATGCCGCAATACCGCCCAAGGGCCCAGGCAGATCAGCCCCGCAAAGGCGATCATCATGGCAACGCCGCCAGCATTGTGGATCCACTTGCCGATCTCAAGGCCGCGCAACTCGGCAAGTGTCAGCGCGACCACGAGTGCCGTCACAATCAGCACGGCCGCCGCGCGATTCTCCGGCAGCCACGCAGCCGACGGCCCAATCATGTACGCCAGTTCACTTGGAATCATATAAAGAATCGCCGCGGTGACTGCGATCCCGTAAAACCAGATATTCCACGCCGTAAGAAATCCGCCCAGGTTCCCGAATGCCCGATGCGCCCAGATATACAGTCCGCCCTCAAGCGGCATCGCTCGATTCAGTGCGATGACCGATGCGGCCATCGGCACATAGAACAACACCATCGCCCCAAGCCACATCAGGGTCTCGGCTTTGCCCAGGCCCGCCGCCACTCCCACCCATCCGCTGCCCACGACGCACAGCACCTGCGAGATCACGAGGTCCCGCAAGCTCAATTGGCGCCGAAGAGAATGTTCCACCGGCGATGAGGCTTGATCCATGGTTCAAAGATGTTCGCACGCTGAAGCTCGATCCCGCCCTAAAAAAGGGGGTTCGGCACAAGAACTGCGATTGTCAACAGGAGCGCGGGTGGCTTAGTATTCCCTGCTGTAATCGTTTTCAATGGAGATCAAACTATGCGCTTTCCTGCGTCACTTCCGCTCGCCGCTCTGGCGTTAGCCGTCACAGTTGTATCCCCGCAACTCTCGCAAGCACAGGTGGCCGCTCAAACGCCGCCTATGGGCTGGAATAGCTGGAACTACTTCGCCGAGAGAGTCACCGACAAAGACATCCGCGACTCCGCCGACCAGATCGTCTCCACCGGCATGAGAGACGCCGGCTACATCTACGTCAACATCGACGACACCTGGGAAGGCGAGCGCGACGCGAGTGGCGTCCTCCACACCAACTCCAAGTTCCCCGATATGAAAGCCCTCGCCGACTACGTGCATTCCAAGGGACTCAAGCTAGGCATCTACTCCGGGCCCGGCCCGAAGACCTGTGCGGGGTACGCTGGTTCGCTCGGCCACGAAGAACAGGATGCGAAGATGTACGCCGAGTGGGGCATCGACTACCTCAAGTACGACCTGTGCAGTTTTATCCCTGCTGTGATGCAAAAACAGGCGCCCAACGACAAGACCGCGCAGATGCGGCTCATGGTCGCCGCCTATGACAAGATGGGCAAAGCGCTCAAAGCCACCGGACGCCCCATCGTCTATTCGCTTTGCCAGTACGGGTGGGACAACGTTTGGGAGTGGGCTCCCGCCCTCGGCGGCAACCTGTGGCGCACCACCGGCGACATCGAGGCGCGCTGGCAAAGCATCTACGACATCCTCAGCCAGCAGAAAGGCCTTGCCTCCTACGCCGGCCCCGGCCACTGGAACGATCCCGACATGCTCGAAGTCGGCAATGGCAAGTTAACGCTGGCCGAGAACCGCACCCACTTCTCCATGTGGTCCATGCTCGCCGCCCCACTTCTCGCCGGCAACGACCTGCCCCACATGAAGCCGGAGATTCACGACATCCTCACCAACCGCGAAGTCATCGCCATCAACCAGGATCCGCTTGGCCATCAGGCCCGCCACATCTACAGCAAGGGTGAAGTCGAAGTTTGGGCCCGCGATCTGAAAGGTGGCGCCAAAGCCATTGCGATCGTCAACGTCGGCAGCGACGTCTACTCAACGCATCCATTTCATCTCGATCTAGGACAGCTAGGCCTGCACGGAACCCAGCACGCAAAAGACCTCTGGACCGGCAAAGCGATGGACCTGACCAACAACATGCCCATCGAACTCCCAAGCCACGACATCCTTCTGCTCAGAATCGCAACTCCAAAATAGAGAGGGAACAATATTCAATCGACCGAAGTCTGGGTGCCCCAGGTCTCGCTTCTGAGACCTGGGTTTTCGATTCAAGCAGCGATATCTCGGGTGCCCCATCCTTGACGCAGCTTTTCGCGTCAAGGTGGGAAATCACAAATCTCCCCAAGCCTTTTTACTCACTCTTTACCGCACAGGACAGAACATCGTTGGCATGTCGGTTGGATTCACTTGAAGCGTCAGCTCCAACTCGCACTTATCACTCAAATCACAGCGAAGGCCGCCCGGCTGCTCGAAAAGTCTCGTCGGTGACGCGAGAAGGCGATACTTCCCCTTCTCGACCTTGGCGAAATAAAAGCTTCCGTCTTGATCGGTCACAGTTTTCCTGATCAATGTTTGCTTTGTTTCAGCGCGTAGACTCTAAGTTCCACAACGGATTTCTTGAACGGCGCACCTGATCCATCGATGATTCTTCCGCTCAATTCAACTCGATGAGACAGGACCAGATTGGGTTTAAGTTTCTCAATCCGTGCGCAGTACTGTTCGGTCGTTTCGCTGTCATGGCGAACGTCAAGCAATTGAGCAAAAGCCGGAAACAACGTCACAACGAGAAGAATTGCCACGAGCGACTTCACGTGCAAATTATAGGTTCTTGAGACGCAGCCTCACACCGCCCGCGCCAGACAAACCGCAAACCACCCGCGTTCATCCGTCCACGTAGCCTCGTGCGCAAACCCCGCCTTCGCCACCAGCGCCTCGGCGTCTCCGGCACGATACTTGTAGCTGTTCTCCGTGTGAATACTTTCTCCCGCTTCAAAACTCACGCGCAGATCAATCGCGGGAAGCCACACAGTCTGCTTCGTCTCGCTCACCAGGTGCATCTCCATCCGCGACTCATTCGCATTCCATACCGCACGATGCGCAAATGTCTCCGGATCAAAATCCGCATCCAGCTCCCGGTTCAGCCTCACCAGCAAATTGCGATTGAACGCAGCTGTTACGCCGGCAGCATCGTCATAGGCCGCCTCCAGCACCGCAACATCTTTTGCCAGATCAACACCCAGCAGCAGGCAATCGCCCGGATCCAGAGCTGCACGCACGCGTTCCAACAGCATCAACGATTCGCCGGGCTCAAAGTTGCCGATGCTCGACCCGATGTAGAGCACCAACCGGCGCTCCGTAGGCAAGGTCGCATCCAGTTCCAGGTCGTGCGTGTAATCTTCTACGCGCGGGCATACAAGCACACCCGGTATCTCGTTCTCAATGCGGATTTGCGCTTCCACCAGTGCACTGGCAGAAACATCAACCGGCTCGTAGAAGACGGTATCCTGCCGCTCGACCGCAGCGCTCAACAGCAGCCGGGTCTTGTCGGCCGAGCCGGCACCCAGTTCCACGAGCCGCAAGGAATGCTCCCCGGCCGCGCGCAAAACAATCTCGCCCGCGCGTTCAGCAAGAATCGCGCGCTCCGTGCGCGTCACGTAGTACTCGGGAATTCGCGTGATCTCGTCAAACAGGCGCGATCCGGCAGAATCGTAGAAAAGCCACGAAGGCAACCATTTTGGACTAGACAACAATCCCTCGTACACCGAAGAAGAGATCTTGTCTGAAACGTGAAAACTGGATGGGGAAACAGGGATCGTAGTCATGCCGTTACTAGGATGCTCCTCCACGTATGGGAGTTACTTTTCGGCCAATCGGATTCCGGAAAATTGCCAGCGCGTTTCTGGTTGAAAGAAATTGCGATAGCTCGAGCGAATATGCGCCTGCGGAGTCGCACAAGACCCCCCACGCAACACCATCTGCCCGCTCATGAACTTCCCGTTATATTCGCCCAGCGACCCCGCCAGCGGCTCAAACCCCGGATAGCCCAGGTAAGCGCTCGCCGTCCACTCCCAGCAGTCGCCCCACATCTGCGAGAGCACCTGCTCTTCATCCGTGACCGGGACCGGCGTCAGGCGTCCATCATCGAGCAGGTTGCCGCCAATCGGCTGTCTCTCTGCCGCAACTTCCCATTCAAACTCCGTCGGCAGGCGCTTCGCCGCCCACCGCGCATAGGCGTCCGCTTCAAAGTAGCTCACTTGGCTAACCGGCGCGGCCTCAGCCTCTTCCAGCGAAATCTCGCCGCCTAGGGTAAAAAGCCTCCAACCGTTGCTGGTTTCATTCCAGTAGAGCGGCGCCTTCCATCCGTTCTGCTCCACCGCATCCCATCCGGCCGAGAGCCACAGCTCCGACTTCTGGTATCCCCCGTCCGCGATAAATTCGGCAAATTCCCCGTTGCTCACCAGCCGATTCGCCAACTTGTAAGGCTCCAGCCAAACTCGATGCCGTGGCAGCTCGTTGTCATAGCAAAACCCGGCTCCGGCGAATCCCACATCCAGCAGCCCTCCCGCAAACTCCACAAACCGCAGCGGATTCGACTTGGGATCCTCAGCAACTGAGAGGTCAGATGCCCGATAAACCGGCCGCAACGGATTCGTATAAAACGCATGCAGAATGTCCGTCAGCATCAATTCCTGGTGCTGCTCTTCGTGGTTAGCCCCCAACTCAATGCGCTTCAGGACTTCCGGCTCAGCGCCAAGTTCCAGCAGCCTCTCGATCCCCTCATCCACATAAGTTCGATAAGCCAGCACCTCGTCCAGCCCCGGCCGCGAAAACGACGACCGCAGCCGCTTCTCGGGGAACTCGTCAAAACTACGGTAATAACTGTTGAACAGCCACGGAAAATCCGCATTGTAGAGCTTGTAGTCGGGCAGAAACTCCCGGAGGATGAACGACTCAAAGAACCACGCGGTATGCGCCAGATGCCATTTGGCAGGGGAAGCTTCGGCGCACGACTGCACCATCATGTCCTCAGGTGTCAGCGGTTTACACAAAGCCAGTGTGCGACATCGGACACTGCGAAAACGCTGCGCAATCTCAATTTGCAGTTGCGAAGAAACCGAGGTGCTCATGTCCAACGATCCTCTTTTCCGGCAAGCTCGAACCAACTCCCTGGCTCCGGCTCGTGTCTTGTTTAGTCCGCCTTACACCCGTGCCGTGAACTAACTTGACGATGGTATACAAATTGGTGCTCTAATTTCATGTGACGATGAAGCAGGTTTGTCGCCCCGATTCCTTCTTGAGGAGGGAATATGCGCAGGTTAGATGAACGCTCGCTGCCGGCATTCACGCTGATGGCAGCCATTGTGTGTGCCCCCATTGTGTGTGCGCCTTCTTTCGCTTTCGGCCAATCTCCCGAATCCCAGCCGCCAACCAAAACACCAGCTCCAGGCACTCCGACTACAACTACTACCACGACAATAGTTCCCGCCACTCCAGCAACCGCCGAACAGATCGGTGACGCCCTCATGGCTCACCAACGTTATCAGGCGGCCATCGAGGCCTACAAGAAAGCGCCACCTGACAATGCCACTGCCTGGAACAAGGAGGGCATCGCTTACCAATTGATGTTCAATCTGACCGACGCGATGCACTGTTACCGCACTTCGGATAAGCTCAGCCCCAAGAATTCAAATGTCCTCAACAATCTCGGCACGGTTTACGATGCGTTGAAGCAATATCACAATGCAGAAAAGATGTATCGCAAGGCTCTCAAGATCGATCCAAATTCCGCTCTCATTCGCAAAAACCTCGGAACAAACCTGCTCGCGCAACACAGATACGAGAAGGGTTGGGAAGAGTACAAAGCTGCGCTCAAAATCGATCCGGCCATCTTCAACGACAACTCCAGGCCTCGCATTCAGAATCCGGCATCGGTCAGCGATCGCGGCGCCATGAACTATTACCTGGCCAAGGGATGTGTTCGCGCAGGCATGCCGGAACGCGCCATTCAGTACCTCCGCATGTCACTCAACGAAGGCTACGCGAACCCGAAAAAGATCATCGCTGACAACGAATTCGCGGCCCTGCATGGCCTACCCGAATTTGAAGAGTTGATCGCGGCCCAGACCCAGCCCCAAGACCAGAAAAGACAATAGGCACCTCGCGTCCGGCTTCGACGTGTCGTCCTGCCGGCGCTGATCTGCGTCTATTCTTACAGCATCGAGTTTTTATTTGGAGACCCATGAACGCCCGCCTCGTCTCGTTGCCGCTTGTGATCTTGCTCAGCGCCGTAAGTTTTCGCGCCTTGGCCCAGAATACAAATCCATCTCAAGACACCGGCCAATCCGCTCAAGGCCGCGGACCCGGGCAGCGCGGTGGACGCGGAGGCTTTCTCGGCGGAACGACGGGGCGTGGCGTGATGGGAACCGTCACCGAAATCTCCCCTGACCACTTCACCATCAAGACAGACTCGGGCGATCTCTACACCGTCCACTACAGCGTGAATACCCGCATCATGAAAGGCGGCGGCGGCCAGCGTCGCGGTCAGGATGGCGACAATGCGCCTCCGATGAACCCGCCGACAACCATCAAGGCTACCGACATCAAAGTCGGCGACGCCATCGGTGCATCCGGCGAGATGGACGCGAGTACCAAATCTGTCGGTGCCGTCATCATCTTCCAGATCGATCCTGAGCGCGCCAAACAGATGCGCGAAATGCAAGCCAACTACGGCAAGACCTGGATCATGGGAAAAGTAACCGCCATCAACGAAACCAAGGTGACACTACAAGGCGGGCCAGATAACGCCGCCCACACCTTCATTGCCGACGAGAACACCACCTTCCGAAAACGCCGCGACCCCATCACCCTCGGCGACATCCAGGTCGGCGACATGGTCCGCGCCGAAGGAGCAGTCAAGGACGGCTCCTTCCTCGCCACCACGGTCGCCGTCATGAGCCCGCGCCCCCCGCGCGACGACGCCGCCGCTCCCCCGCCACAATAGTCCAAAAGAGAACTGTCCGTCGGACACCTCAACCTTGGGTGCCCCATGTCTCGATTTTGAGACATGGGATTTGGTTCGATTCATCCGACTTTCAGCACCGTTCATCCGCCGCTTCAACCCCTCATCCAAATCACAGCGCGTTCTTCAACACCCCCCGCTATTTTTCTCACCAGCGCACGATAACGCCCTGGAAAGGAAGAAGCGCCCGATGGCCCCCACCGACCCACTCGTCAGCATTGAACAGGTCACACGCAGATTTCCCCTCGACCGCAGCGCCGTAACCGCGCTCGACCAGGTCAACCTCCGCATCGATGCCGGCGAATTCCTCGCCATCTCCGGCCCTTCCGGCAGCGGCAAGTCAACGCTGCTGAATCTGATCGGATGCATCGACAAGCCAACCAGCGGCCGCATCCACATCGACGGAGTTGACTGCTCGAAGCTCAGCCCTTCGCAAACCTCAGTCTTGCGCCGTGAAAAAATCGGCTTCGTCTTTCAGACCTTCAACCTCATCCCCGTCTTCACCGCCAGCGAAAATGTCGAATACCCGCTGCTGGTCCAAGGCGTAAGCGCCAACGAACGCCGCAGACGCGTTGCAGAAGCTCTCGAGAACGTCGGCCTCTCGGCCCGCGCCCATCAAAGGCCCGACCTGCTTTCCGGCGGAGAGCGCCAGCGTGTAGCCGTCGCGCGTGCCATCGTTCATCGCCCCTCGCTTGTCCTCGCCGACGAACCCACCGCCAATCTCGACACGCGCAATGCCACCCAACTGATTGACCTCATGCGCGACCTGAATCGCAGCTTCGGTCTCACCTTCATCTTCTCCACCCACGACCAGCGCCTCCTCGAGCACACCCCCCGCATCGTGCGCCTCACCGACGGCCGCATCATCTCCGATACCCATTCCGAACAGTCTCAAGGAGTCAGCCATGAGCAAGTTCTTGCTGCTTGCATTTCGTAACGTCTTCCGCAATCGCCGCAGAACCCTGATGACGCTGCTGATGGTTGGCGGCGGCGTGACCGGCCTTCTCCTCGCCGGCGGATACTTCGCCTTCATGACCCGCGGTCTCCGCGAAGACACCATCCGCGCCGGCCTCGGTCACCTGCAGATCTTCACCACCGACCACTTCAAGCGCGACGAAGTCCGCGTGCTCGATACCGGCATCGAAAATTGGCGTCAGGTGGCGGCAACCGTAAGCTCGGCCCCCCACGTACGCGGCATCGCGCCCCGCATCGAGTTCTACGGTATGGCCTCCAACGGAATCAAGGCTGTTGGATTCATGGGAAGCGCCGTAGATCCCAACGCAGAAAGCAGTCTCGGTTTTTCAGCTCAACTTGCTTCCGGCGCCGGGCGGAATCTCTCCTCCAAATCCAGTGGCGACGTCGAAGCCCTGATCGGTGCCGGCTTGGCCAAGTCAATGAACGTGAAGGTCGGCGACGGCCTCACTCTCCTTGCCATGACCTCTGACGGCGCCCTAAATGGCGTCGATGTTCAAATCGTTGGCATCGTGAAAACCGGCATCGCCGAAATGGACGCGCGCTATCTGCGCATCACCCTGCCCGCGGCACAACGCCTGCTGCAAAGCGATCGCGTCACAAACCTCGTCGTGGGCCTCGACGCAACCGAAAACACTGACGCTGTCTACACAGAACTCGCTCCGCGCCTCCACGGCCTGCAGCAGCAAATGACTTTAAAGAAGTGGATAGATCTGGCCACCTACTACAACCAGGTCCACACCATGCTCAACGGAATCTTCCTCTTCATGGGGCTGATTGTTTTCCTCATGGTGCTCATGGCCAGCATCAACACGCTTCTGATGGCAATGCTGGAGCGCATCCGCGAGATCGGCACCATGCTGGCGATGGGCACGCCTCGCTCGTGGATCGTAGCCCTGTTCATGCTCGAAGCCGCAGTGCTGGGACTGCTGGGAGCGTTAGTCGGAGTCGCAGGTGGCAATCTTCTCGGTTGGCTCCTCAACGCGGCCGGCCTCCATATGCCGCCACCCCCCGGATACACCATCAACATTCCGTTTCGTGTTCTGCACGTACCTGCGTTGATGATCGGCTCATCCATCATGGTCATCCTCTCGCTTGCACTCGCATCCATCCTCCCTGCCATTCGTGCATCACGGTTGCAAATTGCGGAGGCCCTCGCCCATGTCTAAATCCCTTATCACCGCCGCACTCCTCATCGCCTGCGCAGCCGTCGGCCACCCTGCAACCCCCGACGCCCAGGCCCTCCTCAAGCGCTCCGACACCTATCGCAATGGCTGGCCCGCGTTCACTCTGCGCGTCAAGATCACGAACTTCGAATCCGGTAAATCCGACGAAGAAGCGCTCTACCAGGTCTCACAAAAAGGCACTGACAAAACTTACGTCGAATTCATGAGCCCACGCGACAAGGGCCGACACCTGCTCATGCTCGGCGACGACATGTGGATCTACCTGCCCGATACCAGCCGTCCCGTTCGCATCACGCCTCTCGAACGGCTTTCCGGCGACGCCTCCAACGGCGATGTCGCCCGCACCAACTACGCTGTCGACTACACCGCCAAGTATGTTCGCGATGAAAAAGTCGGCAGCGAAAACTGCTACGTCCTCGATCTCGCCGCAAAGCGCAAAGGCGCAACCTATCAACACATCATTTACTGGGTACGCGAAGAAGATGCGCGTCCGGTTCGCGCCGAGTTCTACCTGACCTCCGGCAAGCACATCAAATCCGCCACCTTCGATGAATACGCGCCCTCCGGCGGCAAGATGCTTCTTCGCCGCCTCACGCTCTATGACGAAATACGTCACAACTCGCACAGCGTCCTCGACTACTCCAACGCTGCCCCCCGCGATCTTCCCGACAAGCTCTTCTACCAGGGCCGCTCCGACAGATTCTGAAATGACAACATGCGTCTGCGCAAGCACACACCCGCTAACCTGCTAACTCGCTTGGCGCGAAGCGCCGCTAACTCGCTGATTGATTAACCACGCGAATAACTCCCGACGCGACTGACCGTCATGAGCCGAAATTCTTCAATTCCGCTGCTCGCTCTGATCACCATGGTCTCTTGTGCCTGTGCTCAGAACCCTTCCTCGCCTCCGGAAGAAAGCTCCCTCAACACGCGCTTCTCCCTCGCCGTCATCGACGACGCCACCTTCTTCAGCGGCCTACGCGAATCCCAGCCACAGGTGCTGAACCAGGTTCTCGTCGAGCCAACCTTCGATCTCCGCTATCGAAATCGCCTCGCCTTCTCCACCAGCCTCGTCGGCATCTCCACCACATATTCCGATACAACATCGAAAGCGCTGGTCAAAGAAACGTACGCCGGATTTTCCGCCGGCGATTTCGATTTCACCGCCGGCCGTAAAATCGTCCGGTGGGGAACGGGCTACGCCTTCACCGCAGCCGGCGTGCTCGATCCGCCTCGAGATCCAACCAACCCGTCAGACCGTCTCAATGTGAATCAAGGCCGCGACATGATCAAGGCCGACTGGATGCGCGGACATCATGCACTCACCTTCGCCTGGTCCACCGCCGCGCTTGCCCCCGCACACTCAACACTGCACGACACCGCCGCGTTCCGGTATAACGTTCTGGTGCGTGGATTCGACACATCGCTCATCGCAGGCAACGACAGCGGCGGTGATGCCTTCGGCGGTCTCACCTTTACACGCGTGGTCGGACAGGCCTGGGAACTGCACGGCGAAGCAATGTGGCGCGAGCAGGCAGCAGCCCTCATCGGCGCCAAATGCACGGTCCATTCCGGCGTCACCTTCATCGGCGAGTTCTACACGCCGCCAAATATTCCGTACTTCCGCGACGCTTCGGTATCACCTCTCGCTGGCCGCCAGTCCTACGCCTATTTCGGTGCCGGCAAGAATCGCCTTCGTGACCTGCCCGGTTGGAAAGAATGGAATGTCTCCGGAGCGGTGGTTGCCAATCTCACCGACCACAGCCTCGTCGGTGTGGTCGATTTGAGCCGCTGGTTTGGCAAACACTTCACATCCTATGTGCACCTGGAGATACCTTCAGGCGGCAAAACCTCCGACTTCGGCGCCGCACCCTACACCACAGCCACGTCCGCCGGAGTGCGCTTTCAGCTATGATCTCCACGCGCGATCCATCCATCGACAGCGCCGGACGTCAATCGAACAAGACCGTGCGTGCATTCAAAGCCTTCTGCAGCGAAATCTGGATCGTCCCTGCCATCGCTGTTGTCATTGCAATTCTCATCCTCGTCATCGAGCATGCGCGATTCTCCCAGATCGGCGCACAATTTCTTCGGCTCATTCATCTATGCGATGCTGATCGGCTTTCCCACCGCACTCTCTCTCAACTGGATCGGATTTCGCTACACCGAACGGTTTCCCCGACTCATCTTTCTCATTTTCATCGCCGTCCTCATCGCCATCGCTACCTGCGGATCGTTGCTTGGTGCGTTTGTTCTTCAAGTCACCGGCATCATTCCTCCTCATTTCTATTTGCGTGAAGTCCAGTCTTCCCTTCCCATCTGTCTGGTCATCAACCTCGTCGTGGGCCTCAGTGTCACATCCTATGAAACCCTTCGCCACCGCCTTCAGGATGCGACCCTCGAACTCCGCACGCGCCAGGTCGAGCAGGAACGCGCTAACAAGCTCCTCCTTGAAGCGCGTTTGTCATCATTGGAGTCGCGCATTCATCCGCACTTCCTCTTCAACACCCTCAACTCCATCGCCTCCCTCATTCCCAGCGATCCCAAACGCGCAGAAGACACCGTCGGTAAGCTCGCATCGCTGCTGCGCTTCTCCATCAGCGCCAATCAATCCAGCCTCGTCCCGCTCTCGCAGGAGTTGAAGATCGTCCGCGATTATCTCGAAATCGAAGCAACGCGATTCGGACAGCGTCTCCGCTACGAGATATCCGTCCCCTACGGGCTGGGCGATTTCAAGATCCCTCCGCTCGCCCTGCAAACGCTGGTCGAAAACAGCGTGAAGCATGTCGCAGCCCAGCGCAACCAGCCCTCCTCCATCCGAATCGCTGGCGCGCAACGAGACGGCCGCCTCGAACTCAGCGTCACCGATGACGGCCCGGGATTCTCGCTCGCCGACATCTCCCCCGATCACGGCCTCGGCAACCTCGTCGCCCGTCTCGAACTTCTGTTTGGCGATGCCGCACACCTCAACGTGAAGCGAGTCGATGACAAAACCGTCGTCTCCATCGCTCTTCCTGCCGGAGAGTCGCAATGACACGAGATGCGGCGCCGCTGCGTGCCTTCCTTGTCGACGATGAACCCCTGGCGCTCGAACGCTTACAGCGACTGCTCGCCGCATTCCCAGAAATTCAAATCACGGGCACCGCAACCGATCCGGCAACCGCGATGACGGCGCTCAACGATCCGGCCACGCAACCAGTCGACGTGCTCTTCCTCGACATCCAGATGCCGGGCATCAACGGCTTCGAACTGCTCGCGCGCCTCACCGTTCAGCCCTTCGTAATCTTCACCACAGCTTTCGATCAGCACGCTCTCCGCGCATTCGAAACCAATGCGATCGACTACCTGCTCAAGCCAATCGATGCCGACCATCTGGAGCGCGCCATCAACAAACTCGGCCGCCTGCGCCCCATCGCCAAGCCAGACTGGCAACAGAACCCAACCCTGCCGGAACTACTGAAAGAGTTGACCGCATCGTTGCGCGAAGGCCACGCCGCCTATCCCAGCCGTATCGCCTCCCGCGTCGGCGAGCGCATCTCATTTCTGACGCTCGATGACATCACGCACTTCATCGCCCAGGACAAACTCACCTTCGCCATCGTCAGTGGACGCCGCCATTGCATCGACCAGACCATCTCCGATCTGGAGCATCGCCTCGATCCCGCGAAGTTCCTTCGCATCCACCGTTCAGCGCTTGTCAATGTCGATTGGATTCACGAGGTAAATTCCTGGTTCGCCGGCAAAGTCGTGCTGACACTCAAAGACCCGCAGCACACCCAGCTAACCGTAGCCCGCGACCGAGTCCGCACCCTAAAGGATCGCCTCGGAATCTAGCCTGCTGCGTATCTAGTGTGCTGAGTATCTAGTGTGCTGAGTATCTAGCCTGCTGGTATCTAGTGTGCTGAGTATCTAGCGTGCTGAGTCCGAAGCTCTCGATAAAAGTTGGAAATGTCATTCTGAGTGAACGGGGCCCCGAACGCACCAGGGGCCCCAAAGAGCAAGTCGCTCTTTGGGGTAGGTTCGGGGGTGGTGAGCGAAGAATCCGCTTCTCTGGCACTCCCAGATCGCACAGCCTGCTTTCAGCCGATAGTAATTTTATTGAGCAATGCAAACCCGTGACGAACGACAATCATTCGCTGCGAAGCGTTTCCAGCGGATCGGCAAACGCCGCACGGCGCGCAGGGATGAGCGTAGCGACGGAACCCGCTATTGCGAGAACGACACCTGCGGCGACGACTACGAGCGAATTCGCGCTAACAGACCCGTACAGAAAATGACTTGCTGCGCGCACTGCCAGAATCGATAGAATCGCGCCCGGTATTATGCCGCCAAGCAGGATGCGCACGGTCTGACCCACAACCAGCATCTGGATGTGGCGCCGCGTGGCTCCAAGCGCAAGGCGTATCCCAAACTCACTCCTGCGCCGTGCTGTACGCGATGACATGACCCCATAAAAGCCAATCGCAACCAGCAGCAGCGTCAAGCCCGCATAGATTCCCGCAAGCCGCGCAAGCAGCTTTTCCGTGCCAAGGTCGCCATTCAGCTCCGCATCCAGAGGCACGATTTCGCTGACGGGCAATGTGGGATCAATCTCGCGCAGCGCCTGACGAACGCTTTCCGATAACTGGCCCGGATCACCTGCCGCTCGCACTCGGATGCTGTTTACCGGTGCAGGATTCTGGTTGATGCTCATGTAAACCACGGGCGGAGCCTCACGCTGCGCGCCATTCACGCGCGCATCGGCCACTTCCCCCACAATCAGGAATTTGTGATCATTCGGCGCCGGCTCATAGCCAACCCATTGCCCAATCGGGTCCGCATCTCCAAATAATTGGCGCGCGTAGGAATGACTGATGATCGCCACACGCTGCGTCTTGTCCGTATCGCTTGAAGAGAAATCGCGCCCGCGCAGAATTGAAATCCCGAGCGTGGAAAAGAAACCAGGGCCGACATGATCTTCCTGCCCATGCACCTGCCCGTCCGTAAGACCGCCGCGCCCATGTACGTAGAGCGCCGTAATCCAGCCGCAGTGAATGCCGCCGCACATCCCTACGGCTGCGCTGCGCACGCCGGGCAGTGCTTGCAGGCGCTCCTGTATCCGGCGATAAAGCTCGGGCAGCATTTCGCTATGATCGGTATACCTTGGCTCATGCAGTTCCGGGCGCGCGATCAGCACATGCTCACGATCCATGCCCACATCCACAGTTTCCCAGTGCACCAGAGTCGCAGCGAAACACCCCGACATGGTGGAAAGCAGAAGGGAAAGACTGACCTGGGTGCCAAGCAGCACATTGGAGCGCAAGCGCTGGCGTGCAGTTTGGGAAATACCAGACACTTTAGCGCTCGATCCTGCCGTCTGCGCAACGCCGGTACGGATGAAGTTCACCGCCGGAAGAATGCTGAAGCATAGCAGAGATAGCACCATGAGCCCTGCGCCGAGAGTTGCAAGAGGCAAATTTGGGTGCAGGTCGAATGTGAGAAGAGCATTGCGATTAGAAACCCAGCCAACGAGAATGCCGCTCGCCGCACGGCCCAGCACGGACGCACAAACAGAGCCGCCAGCAACGAGCAGTGCATCCTCAAGAACAATTTGCCGGATTAGCCTGCCCCTGCTTGCTCCAAGCGCCATACGCACACTGAGTTCATGCGCACGCGCATTGAGTCGCGCAAGCTGAAGATTCGCGAGATTCAGACAGCCCACCAGAAAAATGGACGCTGAAAGCGCCATCAGTAGTGTCAGAGGAGCCGTGAACTTCTTCCTCATGCCGTTCTCGCCGAGCGGCGCTACTCCCGTCGTCACGTGCAGAAGCGCGGCTTTCACAGCCGGATCTGCAGTCGCTTCCGTCATCACCTCACGATCATTGCGAAAAACCTGATCCCAATGCGCAAGCACCGCAGCGCGGCGTCCTGGCGGAATGCGCGCCGTGAGCGCAAGCCAGAAGACCGTCGGCTGGTTATACCAGGGCTTGTCGAGCGACACATCATGGCCCGGCCCAAGCGAGTCCCACGAAACGGCAAATGCTCCGGTGCTTTGGAGTGCGAGCGGCAACCACATGTCGGGAGCAAATCCCGTCGTATCGCCGAGGAATCGCCGGTGCGCCACGCCGATTACAACAAATGCGCGGCCATTGATAAGAACGTGCTGCCCCACGGCCTGCTGTGCAGCCCCGAACGTCTTCTGAGCAAAATCGTAACGAAGGACCACAGGCCACTCATCCTGACCCATGCGCCCATCGGCCTTCATGAACAACCGCCCCGCTGCCGGCGCAACGCCAAGCCCGCTGAAGTAGTTGTCCGAAACAAGCGTGCAGGAGGCCTCCATCGACGCGCGGCCGGGAAGCTTCAGCGTAGCGGCCCACGTATAAGCGGTCGCCATCAGTGGAACATCCGGAGTGGCCTCGCGCAGACGCTGGTATGCGGGATAAGAAATCGTCCAGCTCTGATCGAATGGGGTACGCGCAGCGTGGATTCTGACAATTTCCTCCGGATGAGGAATAGGCAACTCGGCCAGAATTACTGCGTGGAGTAGCTGGAACACGCCAAGATTCGCGCCGATGCCGAAGGCCAGCGTGAGTAGCGCAGTCGCCGTAAACGCAGGAGCGCGACGCAGTTGTCGAAATGCGTAGCGAAGATCGTTAGCCAAAACTTCCAGCCACATCCACCCCCAGCGATCACGCGGAACGTCATCGATAAGTGGCGAGTTATCGGGTTCGCCCAGCGCGCCCGCGCGGGCCTCTGCCGGCTTTACTCGATCAGCAACCCGCTCAGCGATTTCCGTTTTCAGATTCGAATCGAGCTCTTCAGACACGCTATTATTTGCTCCGTCCCAGCGCCACCACCCACCCCACTTTTATTTCAGGCTCCATCACAAAGGACGGAGATTTCTACTGGATGCAGCGAACAGGTTCGAAGACGGAGCTCACCCGCCCATGAACATCCCGCCGTTCACGTCCAGCACATGCCCTGTAATGTAGGCCGCTGCATCGGACGCTAAGAACACCACCGGCTGCGCAATCTCCGCATCGGTTCCCGACCTCCCCAGTGGGATCTGCTCGATCATCTTCTCGCGCAGTTTCTCACCCAGAACCGTTGTCATTGGCGTCTCAATATATCCCGGAGCCACCGCATTCACGGTAATTCCGCGTGAAGCCACCTCCCGGGCCATTGAGCGCGTAAACCCGATCAGCCCTGCCTTCGAGGCCGCATAGTTCACTTGGCCTTCCTGCCCCGTGCGTCCCACCACGCTCGTGATGTTGATGATCCGACCCCAGCGGCTCTTCATCATCTGCCGCAGCAGCGCTTGCGTCAGCAGAAATGCGCCCGTCAGATTCGTGCTCAGCACATCATCCCAATCCGCACGCTTCATTCGCATCATCAGGTCATCGCGCGTAATCCCGGCATTGTTCACCAGGATATCCACCTTGCCGAACCGTTCAACCACAGCCTTCGCGCCATTCTTGATCGATTCCTCGCTGGCTACATCCAGCGCGAATGCCGCCGCCTGACCGCCCGCAGCCGCAATCTCCGCAGCGACCTCGGCCAGTTTCGCTTCATTACGAGCCGCCAGCGCTACCGTGGCTCCGGCCTTCGCCAGTTCCAGCGCACATGCGCGCCCAATTCCCTGCGACGCTCCCGTCACCAGCGCAACTCTGCCTTGCAAATCCGCCATCATCATCCGCCTCTACGCGCCAGCCTAACTTCAATCGCTCCGCGCACTTCCAAAGGCAATTATAGGCAAGCGCACCCGTCGAACAATCTCTTCGATTCGAGCCCCTTTGCCGATCCTCGCTTTACCCGCTTGCAATCATATAGTTCATATCATATAGTTCATTTGAACTATATGACGAACGAACTCGGAATCTGGGAAATTGCCGTTCTCGCCTTCCTCCGTGAAGGACCCATGCATCCCTACCAGATGCAAAGCCTCCTCCGTCTCCGCCACAAGGACGAAATCCTCGCCCTCAAGCGTGGCTCCCTCTACCACGCCATCGGACGCCTTGTGCGCGACGAACTCATCACCGCGAAATCCACCAGCCGCAACGGACGCCGCCCCGAACGCACCACCTATGCCATCACCGCAACAGGCCGCAAGGAATTCACGCGCGTTCTTCGCAACATCATCGCCGTGCCCCGTCGCGAATCTTCAGAGTTCATGGCCGCGATGAGCTTCCTCGTGCACCTCACGCCAACCGAGGCCCTTCCCCGCCTCGAAGAGCGCGCACGTCATCTCGAAAACGAAATCGCCCTGCGCAGCGCCGGCATCTCCGCCGCATCCGCGCACGTGCTCCGCATCAACCTGGTTGAAAGCGAATACCTGATCGCCATGTTGAAGGCTGAACTCGCCTGGGTGCGCAATCTCATCTCCGAAATCTCGTCAGGCAAACTCGCCTGGGATCTCAAGAGCGTTTTGAAAGAAGCGCGAACATCCGCCATGGCCGCCGCGCGCCCCGAGGAGTAACTCCATGCAAACGGAATCCGTCCCTGCCAACACAAATCTGCAAGCCCCGGCCCCAACACGCTATCGCGGCGCCATCTGGACGCTGCTCATTCTTGCTCCTGTCATCAGCGAAGTCCTCAGCGGCTCCACCCGCCTCAGCATCCTCTTCGTGCTCATTCCTGAAGTCATGGTCTGGGGCGGCGGTGCGCTTCTCTGCCGCGAAATCGTCCGCCGCTGGCGCGCTGGCGCAACCAGCCTTCTTCTTCTCGGCCTCGCCCTTTCCATCGCAGAAGAGTTCATCATCCAGCAAACATCGATCGCGCCACTGCCTTTCCCCGGCGCCAATGCCGCGTACGGTCGCTATCTTGGCGTCAACTGGATCTACTTGCTTTTCATGCTCGGATTCGAAAGCGTGTGGGTGGTCTTGGTTCCAGTGCAGGTCACCGAACTCATCTTTCCGGATCGCCGCGAACAACCCTGGCTGCGTAAACGCGGCCTCATCGCCACATGCATCGCGTTTCTGATTGGTTCCCGTCTCGCTTGGTACGGCTGGACGCAGCAAGCGCGCCCGAGACTTCACGCAGATCCCTACCACCCGCCAGTTTCCCTCATCCTCATCGGCCTCGCCGCCATCGCCGCTCTCATAGGTCTGGCGTGGCTCGCGCGTAACTTCGGCAACGCTGGCCAAATCAATTCCCGCCAACCCGCCAACCCCTGGCTCATCGGGATCAAGGCCTTCATCTTCGGAGCAGCCTGGTTTGCACTCATCACCCTCGTCTTCGTTCCCCATCCCGGCATCGCCGTCTGGATTCCGATGACCGCCGGTCCCATCTGGGCGCTACTCTCTTTCGCACTTGTTCGCTATTGGTCGGCGGCCCGGGGCTGGCGAGACATCCATCGCTTTGCCCTTTCTTTTGGAGCCGTACTTGGATGCATGGTCATCAGCGACGTCAGCGCCGCAGGCTGGACGCGCGTCGATCTCATCGCCAAATTCGTCTTCCAGTTTTTAGCGTTTGTGGGATTTCTGTTCCTGGCGCGAAAAGTCTGGCAGCGCGAAGCTGCAACCCACGTGCCCTGCAGTTAGTCTCACCTGCAATCAGTTCGAAGGCATCGCCTGCACCGGTATCCGTTCGCGCCTGCGCGCCGGGGCGGCTAGTTCCGCCGGCCACACATACACGGCCAGGCGCCGCGAGTAGTGCAGCACCGGCTCATGGTCTGAAATCTGTATCCCGAGCGCAGCCGGCAGATCGTTCCGTTCGATCTCAGCTTCGGCATCCTCCAGGGGAGAAGCCACCGTGTGAATGTTCGCCCGCACCGCCAGCCCCGCATGATTCTTCGTGAACAGGCAATAGCGCTCCGTGAAAAAGTATTCAAGGGTGCCGCCTCGAATCTCCGCTAGTCTTCGCGTCGGTCCCAGTCCGCGGTAACGCGCGTTGAAAATCACCGGATGAGTTGCAAAAAACCTGCGGCTGTAAAACGAATACTCGCGTTCGGTCCGCTGGTTCAGCCGCATCTCCGCCCAGTTACAAGGCAACCGAAAAATCAGCCGCACCGCTGCAGTAGCAAGCAGGCTTCCGATATCCACTGAAAGGTTGTAAATTCCCGGAGTGTTGCTCAGCTGATCGTGCACGTATGTCCGCAAATGCAGTTCCGGAAAGCTGTGCGTCCCCGGCACCGATGGCACCCCGCGAAAATTGAAGCGATCCATCCAAAGCGGAACAATCCCGATCCACGCCGAACCCTGAAAGGTGTCCGGTTGCAATCCCTCCGGCAGAAACTGCGCCACCGTCGCAGCAGGAACGCGCCAATGCGCAAAAAGCAAGTCATTCCAGCGCTGAGAAACGGTCCAGCGACCAGTGGGCAATGGCCGCGGCCTCTGCGATGTACGCAATTTAAACTCCCGCATTTCGCCACGTGCTCCCGCTTGACAACTTTGACGTTTTTACCGGTCCTTGGGATTCACAGCCCGGACTGCCTTGATGCCGTATTCTGATCGCGAGCCCTCGTCCATGTCCAGTCAATCTTTGCCCAGTGAATCTTTCTCGCCCGCCGGTGCCCGCAACCTGACCGATGTCTATGCCGTTCACGGAGCTGACCCCGAAGTCCTGGCCTACGCCATGGCCAAGTACTCCCGCTCCGCGCTCTCCATGCGCGAATCCCTCACGGAAATCAGCGCCCAGCGCGCCGAGCAATTTCTCAACACATTCTATTTCCAATATGGCCACCGGTCCATCGCCGACCTCGCGCACATAGCCTTCGCGGTCGAGCGCCTCAGCCTGCTCGCCGCCATCGTGCTGGTCGATGAACAGCGCTGGGACGGCCAGGAGCGCTCCACCCGTTATCAGAACTTCCAGAAGTCCGGCTGGTACCTCCCCGACTTCGGACCCGACGCCGCGTCTTCCAAACTCTACAGCGACACCGTCGAAAACCTTTTCGCCACCTACCAGCGCACAACCGCCGCCGTTCACGAAGCCCTGCGCCAGCGCGTTGCCTGCCCCGAGGCGATGAAACCGGAGGCCTATGACCGCACGCTGAAGGCGCGCGCATTCGACGTCGCGCGATATCTGTTGCCGCTCGCCACCAACACCTCCCTTGGCCAGATCGTGAACGCCCGCACCCTAGAGACACAGGTCTCCCGCCTCCTCTCGCATCCGATTGCCGAAGTGCGCGATCTTGGAAACAAACTCCGCGACGCCGCAACCGGCCCCGCCTGGAATGTAAACGCCCGCGCCGCTGCCGACTTCGTAACTAAGCTAACCGCCATTGAGAAACTGGCACCAGCGCAGGGTACTGGCAGCGTGGAGGGTACGGGCTTCAGCGCGAAGGGTACAGGATTCGGCGTGGAGGGTAAGGGCTTCAGCGCGGAAGGTAAGGGCGTCGGCGTGGAGGGTACGGGCTTCAGCCCGTACATCAATGCGCGCGACCAGGAAGGGGCTTTAGCCCCTGAGGGAACCCTTGCCGCCCAAGCCGCCAACCTCCTCACCCGCGAAGTCCGCACCGCACCTACCCTCGTCAAATACGCCGAGCCCAACCAGTACCTCATCCAGTCACGCGCCGAACTCGAACAAGCCGCCGCTGAAATTCTCAAAGGCACTTCCCCCGCGCCATCGCCCGTGGTCGACCTTGTCGAACGCACCGAATCCCTCGAAGTCGAACTCGCCGCCACCCTCATCTACTGGGCCAGCCACCATTCCTACCGACAGGTTCGCGACATCGTCGCCGGGCTTCCAGCCTCTCGCATTTCAGAAATCATTGAGCTGGGCCTTCGCCACCGCGGCCGCCACGACGAAGCTCTCCGCGCCTTCCACGCCGGCGCCGCACTCCGCTTCGACATCCTCATGGACATCGGCGGATTCCGCGACATGCATCGCCACCGCCGCGTCACACAGATCCAGCAGGGATTCACCGCCATCCACGGCTACGAAACACCCCACTCCGGCGACGCAGCCGGACTCGAAGAAGCCGGCGTCCTCGCCGACTATCAGTCCGCTATCGAATCCGCCTACGCTGCCAGCGCGAAGATCGCCGCCGGCTCCGCTCCCGAAGCAAAGTCATCGGCGCTCTATCTCCTGCCGCTCGCCACGCGCGTCCGCTGCCTCTTCAAAATGGACTTCGCCGAAGCACAATACATCAGCGAGCTCCGCTCCGCCCCTGCCGGCCACTTCAGCTATCGCCGCGTGGCCTGGGAAATGTATCTTGCTCTCGAGCGCCAACACCCCACGCTCGCCAAATACGTCCGCGCGACAGACTTCACCCAACCCATCGATCTCCTCCAGCGCTAGCAATCGGTTCAGGCTTCGATCCGAGGTCTACTTCGGTGGCAATCCGGTAGTCTGCGCTCGAAGCTGCCTCTGTTCCGCTGCCAGCGTATACGCAACGTAATACTTATAAATATTGGAGACGTAGGTTACCGTCTCCTGTCCAATACTCTGGGCTGCGACCAGCTCGACATTTCCAAACCAGACATTTTGGTCAAGCCCCATACTCGCGGCCTTCTTGCGGAGCTGCGCAATCCGATTTGGTCCTGCGTTATAACTCGCGAAGACGAAAAGCGTCTTGTTCATGCGATCGATGCCGGGGTCGTTGAAGTAGGTGTCCTCAATATTGCGCAACATCTTCACGCCCGCATGAATATTTGGATCCACGGTTGCTACATTGGGTATATTGATCGGCGGCGCCGCTGCATACTTGGGAATCACCTGCATGATCCCGACCGCGCCGCTTGGATTGCGCTTGCTCTGATCCAGCAGAGATTCCTGGTATGCCTGTGCGGCAATCATTAGCGCATCAAAATCGTACTCCCCGGCGTACTTCTGGAAGAGCGCAACGTTTGCCTGAAACTTCTTCATCTCCGCTGAGGAAGTCGAGTTCTTCACCCATTTCGTATTTTGCAGATAGCGTCGAAGCAGGGTGTTCCCGAACGATGTTCCGACGCCATGCGTTCGCATAAATTCGTCGATCAGCTCCTTCAGCTTCGGATTGTTCTTGCGCATCGCCATGGCGAGAGTCTGGCCGCTTGCTATCACCAGGTCGGGCTGTGGTTTGATATCCGGCAGTACCTGCGACCAGAGATCGGCGCGCTGCTGAATCGTGACAGTAGCCGGAATCAGTCCAGCGTTCACCATCTGTACCAGGTCGTCGTCGGTCAGGTTTTTGTCGGCAGACTTGATCACAATCGGCGACTTACCGGACTTCTTGAGGGCATCGTTCGCCGTCTGAAGGTTGTGGTAATAGGTGGTCAGCGGGTTGACGTACACCTCTTTGCCGCCAAGGTCCGCCAGGGTCGAAATTGATCCGGCATCCGACCGCGTGACTACGATTTGCTTTACATCGGTCATGATGGGAATCGAGAATGCGAAATTCTTTTCGCGTTCCGGTGTCACCACCACTCCATAGGCGACAAGGTCTCCGAGTCCCTCCGCCAGAGATTTCTCAATCTGGTCGCTTCGCATCGGAAGATAGCTGATCGTCAGCGGGAGCTTGCCGGTCTTCAGCTTCTGGTTAGCAAACTTCTGGAATTCCGCCAGCGTCTCATACATCGCGCCTTTGGGGTGCCCCTTGTCGTAGAAGAACCCGATCGGGTTGAGGATGATCAGGGCACGAATCTGGCGTCGCTTCGCCATCACATCCAGGTCGCCCGTGTCTCGTCTGAATCCAAGCGGCAGCGAGACAACCTTCGAAGGTGCGGATGGAAGACCGTCCGAGGAGATCGATGGCGCGGCGGGAGTCTGCTGCTGCGCTTGCCCGGCCTCCGGCGGTGCCGCAGTTTGCTTGCTGCATCCCGTCAGAACCACCAAAGCCAGCACGGGAAACAAAAGCGCTGTGGGCAGAGCACGGAGAGTCGAGCCCATTGCCGCACAATTCAATAATTCTGGGCAAGCATTCTTACCGGCTGAATCCATGGCTATGTGTACACTCAGCCTTTATGGGCATTCCACTGTCAAAAGTATCAGTCGATCCAGTTCGACCTGATTGCGCCAGACATCAAAAGAGAAGATCGAAAACCTGTCAATACCGCACCGCTTCCGTCAGCCTCTAAGTCCCTCGAAACACACGCTAAGGAATCTCTGGAGTTTTGCAGGCTAATTCACGCCGACCACTATACTCAGAATTCGATGAGAGTTCGGCAGGAAACATGTCCGTTCGCCCGGATTTAGCTCGGCTTCACCTCTGGCGGCGGAACCTATTCCGGACCGGGTTTGTATCAGGGCATCACTCCAGTGATGCCATAAGCAGCCACAATTTCAAGTCTGCGAATGACTCCGGATCGGTTTGTATCAGGGCATCACTTCACTGATGCCATAAGCGCCACAATTTCAAATCCGACGGATGACTCCGGACTGGCTTGTATCAGGGCATCACTTCAGTGATGCCATAAGCGCCACAAATCGATAGTCGGCTTTAGCCGCTGAGGGAAGCCGATCGAAAAAATGCCGTAAGTCCCATCCTGAGACGACTCTGCGGGTTAAAGTCTCTGCTAAGAAGACTCTGGCGCCGCGCTGCCGCCGTAAATCGTTGCAACGCAGGACTTTGCTTACAGAGTAGGGGTGTACACCCCCCTTCAAGCCCAAGCGGCCGAGCACTCTAACAAAGAGCAGCTAACCGGTCAGATCAGCGCGACGAGTCGAAGAGAGAAGTGCGCAACCGGTTTAGAATCTCGCGAAAGACCGGCAATCTATGGCTGCGGCGCTGGCAAAATCAATCTGCAGTTGGTAACGTGTTGAAGAAGTAACCGAGCTTTATGGCAGACAGCATGAGCATCACAGCGAGCGATCTTATTGATCGTTTGGCAGAACACAAGACACTTGGCTCCGCGCCCCGGGAAGAGTTGGCATGGCTGGCTGCCCATTCGTCTGTCCGCACCCTGGCCGCCGGCGAAGTGCTGTCCCATAAAGGCATGCAGGTTGAAGGGCTCTACGTGATTCTGTCAGGCCAAGTCTCCCTGTCGGCTGACCGGGGTTCCGGCCCGCAAAAAATAATTGAATGGCGGACGGGCGATGTGACTGGAATGTTGCCCTACTCCCGGTTGGTGAATCCGCCCGGAGATGCAATTGCCCAGGAACCCACTGAGATTCTGGCCCTCGATCGAAGCCATATTCGTGCGCTGACCCACGAGTGTTTCGAAATAACGTCGATCCTGGTCCGTATCATGCTCGATCGCGCACGATTGTTCACCTCCACCGATCTGCATAACGAGAAGATGATCTCCCTCGGCAAGCTCTCGGCCGGCCTGGCCCACGAACTCAACAACCCCGCATCGGCAATTGAACGAAGCGCCTCGCTGCTTGAAGACCGCCTCGAAGACACCGACAGGGCCACACGCGCACTGGGAGCTGCAAAGCTGAGCGACACCCAACTTGCCGCCGTGGACGCGATCCTCGCCTCGTGCCTTGCAAAGCAGTCGCAAACTCCGCGCTCTTGTCTCGAACAATGTGATCGCGAAGAAGCAATCGCCGATTGGCTTGCCCGCCATAAATTGGATATTGCCAGCGCGCCAATGCTCGCCGATACCGAAGTGACATTCGAAGCACTCGACCAGCTCGCGGCCGTGGTGTCAGGACCAGCATTGAACGCCGTGCTTCGCTGGGCCGCAGCCGGCTGTTCGGCCCGTCGATTGGCGTCCGGCATTCAAGGTGCCGCAATGCGCATATCCGGTCTGGTAATGGCCATCAAGGGATTCACAAACATGGACCAGGCAATGGCGGCACAGCCTGTTGATCTGGCCTCGAGCATCGGAAACACGGTGGCCGTACTGAATTCAAAGGCAAGCGAAAAATCGGTGGAGGTTACCGTCGAACTGCAAAGCGACCTGCCGCCCGTGCACGGCTTCGCAGCCGAGTTGAATCAAATCTGGGGAAACCTGATCGAAAATGCTTTGGATGCGGTGCCCACCGGCGGCTGCATCAATGTATTTGCCAGCCGCAAAGATCAATGGGTAGTTGTCCGAATTGTCGACAACGGGCCAGGCATTTCGGCGCGAGACCTCGCGCGGATCTTTGACCCCTTCTTCACGACCAAGCCGATGGGAGAAGGCACCGGCCTTGGCCTCGATATTGTTCGACGCCTTGTCCGCCATAACGACGCTCTAATCGATGTCGAATCGAAACCGGGCCGCACCGAATTTCGTGTCACCCTGCCAATTTCCTGCGCCACCCCAGCCCCAGTTCCAGAATGACCAGATCGTATTCGAGTCTCGTACAAGAAATGCTTCATCAAGTCGCAAGCAGCCAAAAAACGAATGCGGGCTTCAATGTATACGAGAACCTTTTCGTCCGCTAACTTGCTAACCCGCTTGATCGCGAAGCGATCGCTAACTTGCTGCCTTTGTCAAAAAACCATCTACCCGTTCTCAACCTTCGTCGCCCGGTCCTTCACAAACGTCACCGTCCACTTCTTTCCGTCCTGATCGTAGGTGACCGTGCGATTGCCTTCGCTGCGAGGGTTGTCAGTCTGGATCTTCTGTCCCAGCGCCAACCGCGTCTGCAACTCATTCATCCCCGGCTTTGCTTGGTGCGCTTCCACGGCAGCCCAGATGTCTTTCGGCCAGTTCGCGTAAATCGTGTGCGGGTCGTCGTAGAAATACAACAGGTCGCTGTAATACTGCTCCTCGCTCCCTTCCATCGCGCCCACCGGTGTCGCATATTCGTGCGTATCGCCCGCCAGCGAGAACACATACATTGCCTGCCGCGTTCCGTGGCTGATGCCGTCGTCAACGTCGGCCGGAACCGCAACCTTGATCGCCTTCTTCAAATCGAGCTTTTGTAGCGGAGGAATCACGCCAATGCGCTTCTTGAAGTCCACCTTGCCGCCCGCGTACGCAAAGTAGGGCATCGTATAGCCGTTCTTCATCCATACCGTCTTGCCCTCCTCGTCCTTCAGATCTTCGAAGTGCGATGGAAATTGCATCCGCACCACGGCCACATCGTCCGCCGTGAGCTTCTGCTCTTGCCCCTGGTTCACCGCGCCGGGGTTGTGTCGCTTCTTCCACACTGAAAACGTGTAGATACTGGCGATGAGCAGCGTGATCAGTGTCGGAATCGCCACAATCTTCCAAGGTTTCATGCGTCTCTCCTGCGGTTTGGATGCAGATATTCAGTTCGACTTCAGCCCGCCGTGGGAGTTTGTACACTCACCGCGTCCGGCTTCGGTCTGAGCGCCTCGGCAGTCAACTGGTCCGCACGCCGCAAACCGGGAAACACCGCGGCCCACGTACCCGCAACCGTCAGGGAAGCCAACCCACCAAAGATGGTAGCCCGCACCGCGCCCCAATACTGCGCGGTCAAGCCGCTTTCAAATTCGCCCAGCTCATTGGATGCGCCAATGAAGAGCGAGTTGACCGCACTCACCCGACCACGCATCTCCGGCGGCGTCGCCAGCTGCAGCAGAGATCCGCGAATGATCACGCTGATCATATCGGCAGCACCGCTCACGGCCAGCGCCGCCAGTGAGAGCCACAGGCTTTTCGACATTCCAAAGACCACCGTCGCTGCGCCAAAAATTCCCACGCAAATAAACATCCGGGCGCCCGCCCTGCGGGTGATGGGAAACCGCGCCATCACCAGCGACATGGTGAATGCCCCGATTGCCGGCGCCGCTCGCAGCGCGCCCAGCCCACGCGGCCCGGTGTGAAGAACCTCGTTCGCAAAAATCGGCATCAACGCGACCGCGCCACCGAGCAGCACGACAAAAAGATCCAGAGACATTGACCCCAGCAACAGCGGCGAGCTACGCACGTACTGGAATCCCGCCAGCACCACCTTCAGCGATGCGGAACGATGCTCCATTCGCCCCGGCCGCGCATGCAGGCTCACAATCAGCACTAGGAACCACGCCAGCGTCAGCAGCGTGAAGATGTACACGATGCCCGCCCCTTCAAGGCCCGCACTGTGAAGAAACCCCACCAGCGGCAGCGTAAACAGCAGTCCACCCAGCGCCGGCCCGCTCACATTGGCTAACTGAAAAATTGCCCCGCCCCATGTCACCGCATTCACAAAGTGCTTCTCCGGTACCAGGTGCGGCAGCAGCGCCGAACTTGCCGGAGCCGAGAACGCGCGGCCCGTTCCAATCAGGAAAAGAACCGCGTAGATAAACGCGACTCGATGCGTTCCCGAAATCGCCAGCAAAAGCAACACCACGGTGCAAAAAACCTGAAGCGTATAGCAGCAGAGGATAACGAGGCGCCGATCGAACCGGTCCGCCACGTGACCCGCCGGCAGCAGAAAAAACAACCCTGGCAGAAACAGCGCCAGCCCTGTGTATCCAAGGTCCAGCGGGCGATGGGTAATGGAATAGACCTGCCACGCTACCGCAACGGCCTGCGCCTCGGCACCCAGGATCACGGCTACGCGTGCCAGTTGGTATCGCCTGAAGTCGCGAAAGGCAAATGCCTCCATCCCTCGTCGTGGAGGCTTGGCGGAAGGGGAATCCATCTCGCCTAGGTTAACCGCTCAAACCGGCCGCGCGAAAGATGCCTGCTTACCGGTTCGCAACTAAGTCTTCGAGCTGACACCTTGTGTGCTGATGCCGCCTTGTCTGATGCCCCTGTATTCTGATGTTTGGAACCGCTCGCCCAGCCTGACCGCTATCCCGAGCCAAGCCGCATGGCCGCCGCTGCTGTAACTCTGTGCGGCGTCTGCGCCTTTCTCGAGCTCTATTGCACGCAGCCTCTGCTGCCGCTTTTGGCGCGCAACTTCCACGCCTCCAAGACCGGCGTCGGCATGACGGTCTCCGCCGCCACCATGGGCGTCGCCCTCTCCGCCCCCGTTTTTGGCGCCATCACTGAGCGCCTCGCCCGCAAGCGCGTCATCGTCATCTCCATCCTCGGCGTGTCGATTCCCACTCTCCTCGCTGCAACCTCCACCACTCTCGCACAACTCATCTTCTGGAGGTTTCTGCAAGGCATCATGGTGCCCGGCATAATCGCTGTGGTCGTCACCTACATCGGCGAGGAGTGGCCGCCCGAGCGCGTCGCCCTCATCATGAGCTTCTACGTCAGCGGAACAGCTCTCGGCGGCTTCATCGGCCGCATCTCTGCCGGCATTCTTGCCGATCAATACAGCTGGCGCGTCAGCTTCCTTGCTCTCGGCGCCGCCTCTTTGGTCGGGGCCGCGGCGGTAGCAGCATGGCTGCCTCACGGCCGGCGCCGCACCCATCCTCCGACGACCGTTGCCCCTCGCACACAGGTCTTCATGCGCGGGATCAAAGAGATGTTTCAGAATCGCAGGCTCGTCGCAACCTTCGCCGTCGGATTCAACGTCCTCTTCTCGCTGGTCGGCGTATTCACCTGGATCACGTTCTACCTGAGCGCCCCGCCCTTCTCTCTTTCCACTACCGCGCTGAGTTCCCTCTTCTTCGTCTATCTCATCGGACTCTTCGTCACTCCGGCCGCCGGATACCTCATCACCCGCGTCGGCCTCCGCGCCGGAATCGGCGGGGCCATCTGCTGCTCGATCGCCGGTGTTCTGCTCACGCTCGCCCATTCTCTGCCCTTCGTCATCCTCGGCCTCACCATGCTTTCCAGCGGCGTCTTCATCGCACAAACTGCTTCGCAAAGCCATCTTCGCGTGGCCGCACCACCCCATGCCCGGGTCACTGCTGCAGGCATTTACATCACCTGCTACTATCTCGGCGGCACCGCGGCCGGCGTCGTCCCCGGAGCCTTCTGGTCCTTCGGCAAATGGCCTGCCTGTGTCGCTTTCATCGTGGTCATGCAACTGATCGCCTTATCCATCGCGCTCGTCGGCTGGCGAACTCCGGTCATCCAACCATCTGCCGAACCCGCCCCAAGTGCCGCATTGTGAGGCACTCACAACAATCGGTGAACCCAGGCGACATCAATCCACATCTATAGGTGGGTGGTAAATTAATGGCATCGCAAGCCGCCGGCGGGCTCTGGCACTATCCGGTTCCCCTCAACTAAAGACAAGCACTGCATCGCCCAGGAGAGAGTTTTGCCCGAGTTGCAGACAGAGCCCGCAGGTGCCGCAGGTTCCACGACCGTGGTCAATCCCAACGCCGCTGCGATGGCGCAGTGGAAGCCCCGCGTCAATCCGTGGCTGATTGCCGCCACCGTGGCGCTTGCAGCTTTCATGGAAGTACTCGATACCTCCATCGCCAACGTCGCTCTCCCTCATATTGCCGGCAGCCTCGGCGCCAGCACCGATCAAAGCACGTGGGTGCTCACCAGCTATCTCGTCTCCAACGCAATCGTGCTTCCCCTCGGCGGATGGGCCTCGAGCTTGATGGGCCGACGCAACTTCTTCGTCTTCTGCATTACCGTCTTCACCATTGCGAGCTTCCTTTGCGGCGCCGCTCCATCTCTTCCCATGCTGCTGGTCTTCCGCGTCATACAGGGCGCCGGCGGTGGCGGCATGCAGCCGATGGCGCAGGCCATCATGGCCGACTCTTTCGAGCCGCACAAACGTGGGCAGGCCTTCGCACTCTACGGACTCGTTGCAGTCCTCGCGCCATCCATCGGCCCTACCCTTGGCGGCTGGATCACCGACAACTACACCTGGCGCTGGATCTTCTTCATCAACATTCCCGTCGGCATCCTCGCGTTCTTTCTGGTCACGCGACTCGTCGAAGATCCACCGTGGATCAAGGCCGATCCTTCCAAGCTGAAAAACATGGACTACATGGGCCTGGCATTCCTTACGATCGCGATGGGCGGCATGCAGATCATGCTCGACAAGGGCGAGGAGCAAGACTGGTTCGCCTCCGGATTCATTCGCTTCTTCGCCGTTCTCTTTGTCGTCGGCATCGTCGGACTCGTCGTCTGGGAGTGGCGACAAAAAAATCCGCTCATCAACCTGAAGCTCTTCCGGTTCAAGAATTTCGCAATATGTTGTTTCCTAATGATGCTGGTAGGTGGCGTGCTCAACGCCAATACCGTTCTCCAACCTCAGTTCATGCAACAATTGCTGGGCTATAATGCCACCACGGCCGGACTGGCACTCACCGCAGGCGGCGTTGCGCTCGTCTTCATGATGCCTTTGGCCGGATTCGCAACCGGCAAGATCTCCGCGCGCACGCTTGCTGTCGCCGGATTCATCATGTTCATTGTTACGTTCCGCTATGCGGCCTACGTAACCAGTCTCCAGATGACCTTTGCGCAGTCGTCATGGCTGCGCGTGGTTCAGCTTCTGCCTCTCCCTTTCTGCTTCATCTCCATCACCAATGCAGCCTACGTCGGCATGCCGAAGGAGGAGAGCAACCAGGTTGCGGGCCTCATCAATTTCGTGCGCAATCTGGGCGGAAGCATCATGATCGCCATCACCAACGCCCAGGTGACTTCGCGCTCTTTATGGCACCAGCAACATCTTCAAGCTGCCATGCAATCCAGCTTCAATGGTTTTGCACAGCACAGCCAGGCGCTCACCGGCTTCTTTACTGGCAAATTCGGCGACGCCAATAGTTCCAGCTTGGCGCTTGCCTCCATCTACAACCAGCTCAATCAGCAGGCGCAGATGCAGGGGTACCAGGACGTCTACATGGAACTCTCGTGGCTGTCGTTCTTCCTGGTCTTCATGGCATTCATGCTCAATGCCAACCGCCCCGGCCAGGGCCCCGGCGCTTCGGCAATGCACTGAGCTTCTAGCCCATTCGTATTCTCAATCAAGTCCCCTCATTGCGGATTTCCGATTCCGGGTCCTACTATTCCGTAGAGGTCCGATGAAGCGCCTTCTCTTCCTTCTCCTGATCCCCTCGCTTCTCCTTGCCCAGCGAAAGCAAGGCAATCCTCTCGATTCCCTTCCTCCGAACATGGAAGTGCTCACCCACTTCGGCGAGCGCGCCGACTTCTCTCCGGACAACCAACACGTCGCCTTCATGGACAAGAGCTTCGGTGACGCCTTCGTCATCGATCTGAAGACGCGCATCATCCGCTGTCTCACCTGCAGCATCCCCGGTGCGGCTTTCCTGCGTGTCATGCACCTCTCCAACGGCGACTACATTCTCATCGGCCCCGAGAAATTCATTGACCCGAACGTCAGCCGCGAGCGCGACAACGAGCTCTGGTATCTCAGCAGCAAACCGGGTTCAAAACCAATTCGCCTCAATGAGCGAATGCACGAGGGCGCGGCAATTTCAAAACGCAGCATGCTCATCTCATTCTCCGAAACCTACGGCGATCACCCCGACCTACCCAGGGACTACTCGCGATTGATGGTGGCCCAAGTCGATCTCTCCGGCGGAACACCACGTCTCACCAATGTGCACAAGGTCTACGAAAGCTCCAAGACAGACTGCAGTCTCGAAGCCCAGGACTTCTATGACAACGACACCAGGATGACGTTCACCTGCTATGTGAGAAAAATCGAGCCTCAAGGCGTCGTCGGTCTCGCAAAAGTGATGGGGATCGATCTCAAGACCGGAAAGGTCACGGATTTCTCGCAATCGCCCGACACGTACAACGAATGCGAAGGCATCTTCCCCGACGGCAAATTCACCGCCGTCGAAGGCGATCGCCAGGTTGCTGAACTCGGAGGCGACCACGGGATGCGCAACATCGACATCTGGAAGCTTCGCCTCGACGGCACCGGCAAAGACTTCGTCCGCCTGACGAACTTCAACGACTACGAAGGTTGGAAAGCCTCAAACCCGGTCCTCTCAACCGACGGTAAGCTCATGGCCTTCCAGGTAGCTCACACCAGCGATAACGCTGGAGTCGGTTACGGAATCGTCCTTTACAGCTTCTAAGCTTGGAATGGTATCTAACGAAAGAGCTTTGATGTCCGCTCCTCTGCTCGCCCGCCTCATGGTTACCGCCGTTGCCGCCGGTCAGGCCATTGCGCCGCTCTTTATCGATCTGAATCGAACTCATGCCACCAACCCGCTGTGGCCAGGCCACGCGCGCTTCCATGCGGTGTGGCAGACCTTCGAACTCTTCTTTATAGGTCTTGTTGGAGTGGCTTTGATCTGGGTGCCTTCGCCGGGGTCGCGCCAACTCTTCTACCTTGCTTCTTTTCTAACGGCGTTGCCAATGTTGGCGTTTCTCGTGGCGTTGTTCACGCGAAGAACATACAGCGGCACGTTGCACGATCCCAATGGCATCCAGCCAGTTCGCATACACATCGGCACCAGGGTGCGCGAGTTTGATTTGAACGCCGTATTGGTGATCTTTGGAGGGGTCGTTCTGGCTGGTGCGGTCCTGCTCTTCTGAGCGTTTGGAAAAATGCCCTCATCGTCCCGCCGCAAATAAAGCCCCAAAATCGAAAACGCCAGAAACCTTGCGGCCTCTGGCGCTTTCCGGATGATCGTATAGCCCAATGGATCATGCATCGTCCCGTTCTGCCTGCCGATGAGGTTGCGGGTTGCCCCGCCTCCTGCATCTTCCCGCCCAGTCCGGGTTGCGTCTCCGGGTTGCCCCGTACTCCGCTCCCTTTCTCCTGGGCCGGCGTCCGAATCCTCAGGTTGCCCCTTGGTTTCGGTCCTTCGGCTGTGCCGGCGATGGACGTTCGAGTTACCCCGAACTTCGCATACCTTCGGCGGTGCTGGTTTCAGCAGGGTTCCGGGTTGCCCCGGTGGCTCCCACTTCCTCCTGCAGCGCCCCTGATGTAGGACTTGGGTTTCCCCTCGTCCTGCATCTCCGGCTTTACCGGCGATGGATCATCGAGTCGCCCCGATTCCCGCATCTTTCGGCGGTGCCGACTTGCCGATTCTCGAGTTTCCCCGAGCCCCAGCCGTTCGGTATCGCCGACGATTCGTCGCCCGAGTTGCCCCGCGCTTCGAATCCTCCGGCACCGACTGATGGATATCCGAGTTACCTCGGATCACGCACCATCCGGTTGGCCTTGGTTCGATCTCCGAGTTGCCCCGGACATCTTCCCCTTGGCTACGGCAATCGACCAATTTCCAGGTTGCCCTAAATCTTGGGTCTCTTACCGTTCGCCGATTCGCCGCCTTTCGAGTCGCCCCGAATCTTGGTTCCTCGGCTGACCTGTATCTGCTTCCCCGGGTTGCCCCGTTTCTGCATCTACAGCTGAGTCGATGATGTCTCCCTGGTTGAATCGAACTTTGCATCCTCAGCTTGCGCTGCGGATGAATCTTCGGTGTTCAGTCAGGTCACAACATTCCTGATCTGGCTTCCGGCGCTCTCTCAATCTCAATCTTTCAATCCACTATCGACATTGCTGCCGACTGCGAACCTACAAACCAAAACCAGTACTCACGCTTTCTACCAGGCCGGAGATGCTGTTCCAATCAGCTACAGAGTCACCAGCTAGTTAGAGACAGTAGGCCCACTCAACCTGTGGATGCAAGTGCAAAACCCTATTGTTTTCTGTGGATTTCACCATTCATGGTGCATTCAGGTTCGAAAACTACGTCGCCGCTTTCTATTTCCCACTAATCTCTCAAATCGGCTCTTGTAAGTGGGCGACCATTCGCGCAAATAAGTGCCGAATAAGTTCTAAATAGGCAACTGATCCTCACTTACCCTCCTTGATCGAGTGCAGCGCAGCTTAACCCTGGAACAGCGACACCTTGAGAACGTTTGTCATCTTGAGCCCAGCGAAGCGAAGTCGAAAGATCTGCGGCCGCTCCTCGCAAACCCTTCCGTCAAAAGAATCCTCACTTCGCTGTCGAAGGTTGATACGTTCGAAGACTGCCCGGGGGCAGTTGCCGCTTATTCCGCATCAAAGAATTGATCTCACCGCGGCGTCAGAGGATTTGTCGCCATCTGCTACAGCAAACTCCTTGCCTGTAGAGTTCGCAGAGAAAGAGAATCGGAAGCAACTGAATGGAGAAGTATGCGGGTCACCGTATCGCATAATCGCCGGAAAGAGGAAATCGTGCGGTCTGTCGATCGCTCATTTGACGATCTATTTAAAGACCTCGGAACGGTTCCGATAAAGATCGTGAATGAGACGAGGAAGTGGACGGGGAGCAGAATGGATTTTTCTTTCGATGCGAAGCTGGGGATCGTCAGCACGCCGATTAAGGGGTTCGTCGATGTAACGGATCAGAATGTAACGGTGGATGCAGATCTTGGGTGGCTGGAAAGACTGTTTCCCGCAAAGCAAACGCAGGCAGTACTTGAAGGGCGAGTCAAAGGGCTGCTGAAGTAGAAGCAGCAATTCACGGCGAAGCAGGCTGGAAAAGTCCAGGCACCGATGACGATCACCTTTGCGCCTCACCCGCCAGAAGCTGCCGCGTGAAAGCAGACCACGGAACGCGGCCGTCATTCTGAGTGCACGGGGCCCCAAGCGCTTTCTTCAATGGGTCCCCAACGAGCGGTCTTTGCTCTTCGGGGCAGAGCTTGGGGGTGGTAAGCGAAGAATCTGCTTTTTCTACCCCAAAACACTTTAGGTTCCGAGTCGTCGTGGTCCACCCCTTTTCAACATCTGTCCCTTCCGCGGACTTGCTCATCCACCCGAGCTTCCCAATCTGCGTGTCAAGCCTCTCCCACCAATCTTTTTCGCAACCACCTTCCCTGCAATCACTTCCAGACCCCCCAAATTTGCAGGTTATTTCCACGAAATCCCTATCCTTAAACCATGCGAAAGAATCCGCCCTGAAAACTCCATCCGGCAGCGGTCATTCGAAGTTGCGAAAACGGAGGGAGCAGCAGCCTTCAGGCTGCTGACATCTTGCACAGGCCCCATGGCCTTTAGGCCCGGACCCTCAAGGCTATCCGAGATTTTCATCTTCTTAGGAACGCAACGTGACATGTACGACTGCGGTCCGTGATCACGCTGTCCACTGTCCACTGACGCTAACCCCTTTCCTGAGACGACTCTGCGGGCTAAAGTCCCTGTCAAGAAGACTCTAGCGCCGCGCCGCCGCCGTAAATCATTGCAGCGCAATACTTTGCTTACAGAGTAGGGGGTATACACCCCCCCGGAGAATCCGCCATGTACACCGAGTGCCGCCATATTATGCCCAGCGGGAGGAAGTGCCACTCCCCCGCTTTGCGCGACAAAGCCTATTGCTATTACCACAACAACCTTCACCGTCTTGCCGACCCCGCCGGCCCCGCGGCCAAGGAACTCCCCGTGCCCGCGATTGAGGACGCAAGGGGCATCCAGATCGCGCTCACCCAGGTCCTCGGCGCTCTCAACTCGCCCTACATGGACACGCGCCGCGCCGGCCTCCTCATCTACGGGCTCAATCTCGCCGCCCACCTCACTTCCCGCATCACCGAGCCCGAACCCGCCGAATGCGTCCGCGCCCTCCCCTCAGAAAACGAGACCCAACCCCTCACGCCCGCCGTCACCGTCTGCGAGCCTCCCCTCGACTGCTTCCGCTGCGACGACTATGAGAAGTGCGATAAACCGCAAAAGATCGACAAAGACGACTACGACATTCTCGAACGAGAAGAAGAACAGAACGAAGAACCGGACGAAGCACAGGACCAAACACAAAACTGACTTCGCACATCTCCGGCAGACCAGTTTGCAACCACCGCCCCGTCATCCTGAGCGAAGTCGAAGGACCCGCTTCTAGCACTGCATGAATCCGCAAGAAAGTGCGGCCCGCCCCATCCAACCCGCTGCACAGACGCATCGCCATCCTCCCGGAGGGAGGAAACGAAAATAGCCCAGGATGAAATCCTGGGGGGCCACGAGTTCACCAGCATTCGTCCGTCCCGTAGGGCCGCCCGAACAATCGCGGCATCGTCTCCAACCGCCGCGAATATCGTCAAGCAGAGAACGATGTGTCGTCGTATAAGGGATAACCGCGCATGGGTAGGAAACCCAGCCCTCCCCTCGTCCCGTCATCCTGAGCGAAGTCGAAGGACCCGCTTCTCGCGCTGCATCAATCCGCAAGAAAATACCCGCAGATGATTCATCATCTGCGGGTATAAACGGGACTACTTTCTCGCCGTGAGCACCGGTTTCTGCGCAGCCGAAACGGGCGGGTTCACTTTTGCATTTAGAAATTCGGCGAGGTCGTTCACATCCTGCTCCGAACCCACCATCGGCGGCATGAATTTGCGATAGGGAGAATCCGCCTTGTTCTCATGCAGCATCACAATGAAGTTGCGAATGTTGGCGCGATCGCGTCCTTCCAGCAGGTGCGCCAGCGGGCGATATCCCTGCAGCGTGTGGCACGATCCGCACTCTCCGCGAAAGATCGCTTCACCGCGCGAATAGCTCGAGGCGTTTCCATTACCTGACCCGTTCCACACCCAGTTCGATTCGGCCAGATAACCCTGCGCGTTGATCTTGCTCACATACGGCACGCGCACGCCATTCGAATACATCCAGCGCCCAATTACGTACGGCTTGCGAAGCATCTCGCGCGAGTATTCGCCAGCTCCCGTAGCCATCAGCGCAAGCACCAGAACCGCCATCGCATGCGAAAGGTTGAATTCCCTCGGATTGCGATAAGCCAGAAAGTACGCAACAAAAATGATCGTCGCCGACGTCACGATGATGATCAGCGCCATCCGCGTTACCGTCGAGAACGTGCCCGAGTTGATGGTGTCGATGCCCAGCGTAAGCAGCGCGCGCTGCGACGCCGGAACCATCGCGTAATACCAGATCATCAGGAACGGCATGGCCACAAACGACGGAACAAGCCACTTCACGCTCCACTTGACCATGCTGGTCTTGAGCTCCGGCTGCTTGTCTCCATCGATGCGGCTTGCGGTGATCAGCGCCCATATGCCGGCCAGCGAAGCGCAAACGCAAGTGCGCAGCAGAAGACTCGGCCAGTACGTCGGATTGAAAAACGCATTCCAGAATTTGCTGGCTTCGTGACCCGTTCCAGCGACTCCGATCCAGGTATCGCCCGGCGTCAGCATGAACGACAGAATGCCGTTGATGATGATGAGCGTGGCGGCAGAAGCGCCCGCATACACCCAGCCAACCTTCAGGTGCAGCTTCTCGGGAATGCGATTCCATGTGTAGTAATAAACCGCGATGGTCGTCAGCTCAACCATGAAGAAGACCCACTCCATCGCCCAGCCGAACACGAAGTTGTGAATCAGCGTACTGGTCGCCTCGGGATGCGTCAGTCCGATCGCAAACCAGATGCCCACGCCCGACACGGTTCCGAACACCGCCGTCAGAATCAGAAAGAATTTCGAATGGCTCGCAAGCTGCTTCAACCAGTCAGCGCGATTCTGCGGATCGGTCATGAGCATCGCCTTGCGCTCGGCCAGCGGAAGATAGAATCCGCCGCCTACGGCAAACTGCGAAATCATCACGTGATAAATGGCGATCAGTCCGATCACCCAACCCGACCCCAAATGCGGAATATCCCAAAACGGATAGTTCATTCTTAACTCCAGAGTGCACAGTGGACAGTGAACAGTGAGCGGTTGCTCCTGTTCAGACCCTGAGCTTTCCTAAAATCGTGAAGATCATTCTGCCGATCTCATGCGCGAGAATCTCAGCTTCATCAATGAGCCTTAGATCTCCGAACCCGAGCTTCCGGGCAATCTCTAATTGCGTTTGCAACTCACAATTCGACCCTCGCGCGATACCAAGGAACTGTTTAAACTCCCGCGTATTCAGCCGGCCCTGTCCCTCTGCGATGTTGCTCGGAATCGAAACCGCACACCGTCTCAGCTGGCTTGTAAGCCCGAAAACCTCTTCGCGTGGAAAAGATCTCGTGATTCTGTATATGAGAACCACCAATTCCATCGACCTTTGCCAAACCTGGAGGTCGCGGAATGATCGTACTCGCGGAGTTGCCATCGTTTCACGCACTGTCCACTGCTCACTGTCCACTTTCACTGTTCACTGTTCACTGTTCACTGTTCTACCGAATCGTCCAATACCCAATTGCAGTCGTAGCGAGCAGTGCAAACACTGCGATCAGGCCAAAATAGTGCGCCGCGCGTCCGCGTTTCCCGGAGTCGCGACTCGTGTCATAGAACGGAATCATCACCCATAGCGCGATGCCGACAGTGAACAGCAAAATTCCCGCAATCTCGCCCGGTTCGCCCTGCAGCCACTTCACCATTCCAAGCAGCTTCAACATCTCGAACGGACTCATGAAGTACCACTCGGGATGAATGCCCACCGGCGCAGGCGCCAGCGAATCGTATTGCTTGCCAAGCTGCCAAGGAAACACCGAGGCCAGCAGCGCAAGTACGTTCAGAGAGATCAGCCACATCGCCAGATCTTTGCGAAGGAAGTTCGGCATAAACGGCATGGTCTTGCGATCACGCACCGGCTTCGCTTCCTCGCTCGGCGGCGCCGCATTCCCGTGCTTCTGCACCAGCCACAGATGGAATCCGAGCAGCGGCAGGAACAGCGCGGGAAGCACCACCACGTGAAGTGCGAAGAAACGCTGCACCGTGAATTCACTCACATCGGGTCCGCCGCGCAACATGCTGGCAATGGCCGGTCCAATCAACGGAATCGCCGCTGGAATTTCCAGGCCGACCTTAGTCGCAAAGTAGCTGAGCTCGTCCATCGGCAACAGGTAGCCCGAGAAGCCGAACACCGACGCGATTCCCAGTAGCCCCATCCCGCTAAGCCACCCGAATTCGCGAGGCTTGCGATAGGCCTTCATAAAGTAGACCGAGAACATGTGCACCAGGATCGAGAACATCATCAGGTTCGCCGACCATGCATGAGCCGAACGGATCAGCCAGCCGAAGTGCATCACATACGTGATCTGCCTGACAGACTCGAACGACTCCGCGCCCGGCCGGTAGTACACCAGCAGCAGAACGCCCGTGAAGCACTGCACCAGAAAAAGAAAGAGCGAGATTCCGCCCCAGTAATACCAGAACGATTGAGCGTGGACCGGAACCGTCTTCTTGCGTGCAAACGCAGCGATATCCGAAAGGCCGAGGCGCTCATCAACCCAATCGTAGATAAAAGCGGTCTTCGTAGTCATGCCTGTTTTCCTTGTTGCCCTTTGAAGGCTATGCCGTCAGCCCAGCGTTATGCGCGGGACACTTCAACAGAGTTTTCACCGACAACCACGTTGAATTTCTTCAGAGGCTTCGGTGGAGGCCCACTTACATTCGCCCCTGTGTATGCGTTGTACACGCCGCCATGACACGCGCAGTGGATGCGGTCGGCTTGCGGTTCATACTGCACCGTGCATCCCAGATGCGTGCACACCGCTGACAGCGAAGCCCATGTATTGTCCGCATGATGAATCAACATCGCCGGCGACGTACCAAACTTGAACATCAGCACGGATCCCGCCGGCAACTTCTGCGCATCTTTCAGCGAAACTTCCTTCACCGCAGTCGCACTCGATGCCATCTCTTCCGGCGAGGCCAGGTAGCGATAAATCGGATAAGCCAGTCGCAGCCGTATAGCAAAGCCCCGCCGCTCCTGCAGCTACCAGGAACGCGCGGCGGGTGGACTTCTCGGCTTCTTCCCCAGGCTTAACTGTCGGTTCTTCCAGAACAATATGAGAACTCATAGCACCGCTCCTTCCATCGGCTTTTCTGCTCGTGCCACCACCGAGATCAGCCACCCAACCACGCCCAGTCCACCCACAAACAGAACCAGGAATATGCCGACCACACCCCAGTTCGTCACCACCGTGCGGTTCCACACATCAAAACCCTTCGCCAGCAGCGAAAGATCCCGCACTCCATCGCGATAGATCACCAGCGTGAGTTCAATCAGCAGCGACAGAGTTGCGGCTACCCAGCCAAGCCAGTTCGACGCGACGCGTGCCGAAGCCCGCAAACGCAGCCGCGAGCACCGCAACGACAACCAGCGCCATCCAGCCAATTCCGGCAAAGGAAGCAAAGTGATACAACGGATGCGTCGACAGCCCCGCTTTCACCGCGTCCGGCTGCACCCGCGCAGCCCAGATGCCGGCGATCAGGTAAAGCAAACCAAAGGCCGCCGCAATCTTGCCGCCCAGCCCCGCAACAAAGTGCTTCTCATCTGCGGTGAAAGTGCTGCGCCCCGCCAGATAAACCAGCCACAGTCCGCCGACAAACAATCCGCCGGTCATCATCAGCAGCCAGCGCGGCGTCAGCGTCGGATCGCCGGTGGGCAGATACGCTCCCATTGCCGATGCGGAATACATGTCGCGCCACACCTCAGGCCGCAGCATCAGCGTCATGTTGGTCGAAAGCATGCGCGCGATGTAGCCCGAAAGCAGCCACGCCGAAAGCCCAACCAGCCACGCCGACTTACCTGCCTCAAGTCGAGCTGTGAACTGATACAGCAGCCAGTAAGTCAGCGTGAGCACTACGATGATCGAAATCCAGTACACGCCGATCAGCACGCTCGACGTATACAGCGCGCGCCCGTAGAGCACCTGCGCAAACAAGAGTGGCGGCACGCCAAGGTTGATCACGTACGTCATCACCACGGTCAGCCTCTTCGCCAAAGCGCGAGCCGTAACCGACGCATGCGGCGAATTGCGGAAGAGGCTGAGCAGAACCGCGATCAGCAGTCCACCCAGCAGCATTTCCACCGCGACAAAGTGCAGCGCCAGCGTCACGATATGCAGCAGCTTGATCAGCCATATAGGCGCCGGCAAAGGAATGGGATCTACAACGGGAAACGATTGCATGAGGTCTTTAAAAACCCCCTTCACGGTTGGAGCTAGGTATGGGCAAGGAAGAAACCCGCTTCGAAGCATCTTGAAGAACCGGTCCGGCTAACGGCGCGCGAAACATTTTGGACTATTTTTCTCCAATTGATTCGAAAAGACAGAATTAGCTGATCGCCTACCCATGGTCTGTGACGACGAATACATTTGTCGGTGACACTCTCGGCTACTCTGCTCTCACGATCCGAATTGGACTATCGCTATCCAGAAAAGCCGAATTACGGACGGAAGACACGCTATGAACTACAGTTCTAAGAACGACCAAGTACCCGGGAAATGCAACTCGTCTATGCAGTTGACCCGCGCCGCCGATTATGCCGTGCGCGTAATGATTCACCTGGCCACCCTGCCCGCCGAAAAGCGAACATTCCTTCCCGACCTCGCCGAAGTTACATCAGCTCCGGAGAGCTTCCTCTCCAAGGTGATGCAGGCTCTCGCGCACGCCGGGCTCATCACTTCGAGGCGCGGCAAAGCCGGCGGCTTCGCCATACTGCCTCGCGGTCGCGAAGCCACCATGCGCAGCGTGATCGAAGCTATCGACGGCCCCATCTGCCTCAACGTCTGCCTGAATGGAAGCATGGATTGCGAACGCAAATCCTGGTGCCCGGCTCACCCTGTATGGGCGCGTGCTCAGCGAGCCATGATCGACGTGCTCATGAGCGTAACGGTCTCTGCCATGGCGTTGAAGACGCTGCCCAGCCAGCAGACAGACGAACACAGCGGCCTGAACAATCCGTAAGGAACCGATCTGATGTCAGGCCATCCGTTAGCAATTTCAGTCATCTCGCCCCGGTCCCTGGCATTTGTGCGGCATTTCGGCATCCAAGCATTCGAGGTGCAAGAAAATGCGTGGACGAATTGCTGCGGTACTCGTGCTCTCCGGGCTTATCTCGGCGGGGAACAGGTTGCAAAAAAGAGATCGACAAAGCGGAATTCAAATCCGCCATCAACAATTCCTTTGCTGGCCGCCACGAATGCGTCTGGTCTGAGCCCGTCAAACTGCCTGCCGAGGTAGACACCTCCAAAGACGATAAGACCCGCGACTACGACACCCTCCTCGATGCCGGCCTGCTCGTCCGCGGAACCGCGGAAAAGAAGCGCTTTCTCGTCGGCTCCAAACAGGTCAATCAATACGACCTCTCCGACAAGGGCCACGCCGCCTGGATCCCCGACCCCAACCAGCCCGGGTACGGCAACTTCTGCTTCGGCCATTTCAACGTCACCGCAATCGACAGCGCCGTGCCTAACGACCCATCCAACCCCACGCAATACACCGTCAATTACCGCTATGAGGTTGAAGGCATTCCCGGCTGGGCCACTACTCCCGAATCGATGAGAACCTTCCCCAAGATCGCTGCTTCCACATCCATCCAGACAGCTACCGCCACCCTGGTCAAAGGCACCAACGGCGGTTGGGCAGTTGTTCCTCCTTCTCAACCCGCGCAATAGCCAATGAAGGCAGTTTCTCCTCCGTTCGGATGAGAGACTGCCTCACGCTTTGCCCCGTATACTTGCCCCATGTTTCCGGTGAAGCGCGTGTTAAGTCTTTCGGCCCTTGTTGCAGCCGGCTTGTCCGCAACAGTGTCTGCACAAACTGCACCCTCCGCCGCTGCGCCGACCGCTCAGCAGCCTCCCTCTGCTGCTGCAGACACCAGCTCACCGCACCAGATCCAGCTTGATGACAAGCATCGCGTCATCACCGCTGGCGGCTTCGTCAAAACCGGCCCCATTGTCTTTGAGGACGTCTCCGAAAAGGCTGGTTTCAACAAGTGGACCTACAAGATGGGCACGCCGGCCAAGGACTACATCATTGAGACCAAGGGCTCCGGCGTCGGATTGATCGACTACGACAACGACGGCTGGCTCGACATCTACATCGTCAATGGATCCACGGTCGATGCGCTCTCCGGCAAGGAAACCGCTCCCCAGGCAGCGCTATTTCACAACAATCACGACGGCACATTCACCGATGTCGCCGCTAAAGCCGGCGTCACCAATGACCGCTGGGGCTTCGGGGTAGCCATCGCCGATTACGACAACGACGGCTGGCCCGATATCTTCGTATCGAACTTTGGAAAGAACCGCCTCTACCACAACAACCACAACGGCACCTTCACCGACGTTGCCGAAAAAGCAGGTGTAACCCTCGGCAACTGGTCTTCCGGCCCCACATGGGGCGACTACGATGGGGACGGCCGACTCGATCTCTTCGTCGCGGGCTACCTGCATTGGGACTGGAACAATCCCCCCGCCAAGGGTGGCGAGGGCGGATCCACCAATTCCTTCTGCACCTTCCGTGGAGAGCCTACGGCCTGCGGCCCGCGTGGACTCAAGGGCGAGCCCGATCACCTCTTCCATAACAACGGGGACGGCACCTTCACCGACGTCAGCGAAAAAGCCGGCGTCGCCGACAAGCCCGGCTATTACGGCCTCGGTGCCGTATTCGTCGACATCAATAACGACGGCAAGCCCGATCTCCTCGTCGGCAACGACTCCACGCCAAACTACCTCTACCTGAATAAGGGTGACGGCACTTTCGAAGACGTGAGCTACGCCTCAGGCTATGCACTCAACGAGGCCGGCCGTGAAACCGCATCGATGGGTATCGCCGTCGGGGACTTTCAGAACAACGGAATGCTCGACGTCTTCAACACCACCTTCTCCGATGACTACAAGCCGCTCTACCGCAACGAGGGCGACGCCAATTTCACCGACATCAGCTACCACGTCGGCCTCGGCGAAATCACCGTTCCCTTCCTCAGTTGGGGCGACGCATTCTTCGACTACGACAACGATGGCTGGAAAGATCTGCTCATGTCCGACGGCCATGTGTATCCGCAGGCCGACAAATATAACTGGGGAACAAGCTGGCAGCAGCGGCCAATGCTCTTCCATAACCTGCAGGGCAAGAGCTTTGAAAATGTTCCCGCCGTCGAAGGCAGCGGCCTCGCCGATGTCATCGCTGGTCGCGGAATGGCCATAGGCGATCTCTTCAACGACGGAAAAATCGACGCCGTCATCAGCGTCATGGACGGCCACCCCGTCCTGTTACGCAACGTGAGCAAAGATACAAATCACTGGATCGAACTCAAGCTCATCGGCGGCCCCAAGAGCCCGCGCGACGCAGTCGGCACGACCGTCTATCTCACAGCCAACGGAATCAAGCAGCGCGAGGATGTGATCAGTGGTGGCAGCTATCTCTCCTCGAACGATCCCCGTCCGCACTTCGGCCTCGGCCCGGCGACCAAAATCGAAGACATCGAGATTCATTGGCCCGACGGCAAAGTCGAACACGTCCCCGTCCCTGGCATCGACCGTATCGTCACCTTGACCGAGGGCAACAGCAAGTAAGCTGGTCCATATCGGACGATTCATGGCTCGTTGTGCGCTGTGAGTGCGTCGCCGCCGGCATGGCAATCCCCTATTCAATCATTCTGATCGATCGTCGGGTTCCGCGCTCGAACCTGAGCGTGTCAGCACGAACACACTCGTGTTTCGCCAGACACGTAGCATATATCCTCCTACGCCATTAACACCTTTATTTTCAGCTAAAAACTAATCGGCAGGTGTCTTGCAATCTCTCTGGTGTCGGCAAATTCCAGATCGGTTGGGGGATGCGATGTACGGAACGAGCAAATGGGCGGTGGCGGTAAGCGTGGCAGTGGTTCTCGGAGTTCGGGCAATGGGGCAAGAGGCGACGGCCGTGCGCGCGGTCGCGGCTGAGTCGGCGCCGATGAAGCGGGTGATCGTGGTGAGCCTGGAGGACCGGAAGCTGGCGTTGGTGGAAGACGGGCAGATCAGGAAGGTCTACACCGTCGCGGTGGGCAAGCCGACGACACCGAGCCCAACCGGAAGATACACGATTGCGCGGCGTGTCAAGAACCCAACCTACTCGCACGATGGCAAAACCGTTCTGCCGGGACCGGGAAATCCAGTGGGGACGCGGTGGATGGGACTCAGCGTAAAGGGCTACGGAATTCACGGGACGAATGAACCGAAGTCGATCGGCAAGGCAGCTTCGCATGGGTGCATCCGGATGGCGCGCAAAGACCTGGAGGAGATCTACGAGATGGTCAGCGTGGGCGACACCGTGGAACTGGTCGGTGAACGCAACGAAGAGACGGCGCAATTGTTCGGTGGAGGGCAGAAGCCGGCAGTTGCAGATGTCCAGGAGCAGGTGACGACGGCAAGCATTACGCCGGCAGCGACGACCACAACAACAACCGAAACTGCCACAGAAGGTGTGGCGGTAGCAGGCAACAACCGGTAAGGGGGCGCGCGATGAGGCTGCTTGCGGATGCGATGGGTGGGTTGGGAGCAGTTCTGCTGCCGGTAGCGGCGGCGCTGCTATTTGAAGAGCTGACGTTTGGCGGGCTGGTTCGGCTGCTGATTGCTCCATGGCCGGGAGCCAGGAAACACGGGGCATGCGCCGGGAAGTTTTCGACCGCGTGCGGACGGAAAGAGCACAAGCACGAGGGCCTCCCTGCAAACAAAATATCCGTTTGTGGGGACCCCAGGTAGTTTGGAGGCGGGAAATGATTGCGCTGAAGATCATGCTGATGATTGCGGGAGTTTCATTGATGGCTGCCGCTCTAGTGTTTCCGTTGTATGGATTGTGGATGCGCATCCGGTATGCGCAGATGGAGAAGTCCCGCGGCGACGGGATGCTGTTGGATTCGGGCATTGCTGAGCCCGAGCAATCTTCGATTCCCTGGCGCGGTCCTCTGGCGATGGCATTGGTAGCGTGCCTGCCATTGTTGGTTGCGACAAGCATGGTAGTGGTGCCGAGCGGGATGGGCGGGGTGCGCATCAGCCAGATTGGCGGAACGGAGCCGGGTACGCTATATCCGGGCTTGCACTTCGTGACGCCGCTGGTGGACAGCGTGCAGATGTTTGACTTGCGTGATCATCTCTTCACCGCTGGGGTCGTGGATGCGGGCAAGCCGGGCCTGAAGAACGGGATGACGGTGCAGTCCCGCGAAGGGTTGATCATCGGACTGGCGGTGACGGTGCGGTACCGGCTCGATCCTAACAAGCTGGCGAGCGTGCAGGCGCATCTGCCGCAGCCGGCAGACAAGGAGCTGGTGCCGCCGGTCGTGGCGAGCGCGTGGCGGCAACTGGCGCCGTCGTACACCGTCCGCGAGATCTTCTCGAACAAGCGCGAGGAGGTGCGGAACGCTGCGGCAGTCATCATAACCAAGAAGCTGGCAGCAGACGGCATAGTGGTGGAAGAGGTGATGCTGGCGGACATTCAGCTGCCTGAGCAGTATGCGAAAGGCCTAGAAGGGCTCCTGCTGAAGGAACAGCAGGACGACCAGATGACAGTGGACACGGAGATCCAGCAGAAGCAGGTGAGGATCGCCGAGTTGCAGGCTGAGGCGGAGGCCAAGCAGAAGGAGAAGCGAGCCGAGGGCGACGCGCACTCGAAAGTGATTGAAGCCAAGGGCGAGGCGGACGCGATGCAATACACGCTGCCGCTGAAGCAGAAGCAGATTGAGCAGAGCAAGCTCGAAGCGGAGGCGCGCAAAGAGGCGACCATCCAGAATGCGCAGGCCGATGCAGAGGCAAAGGTGATCGACAGCAAGGCTGAACTGCAGAGGCGCAACCTGCTGGCAGATGCGGAAGCCAGTCGCATCAAGCTGATTGCCGCAGCCAACGCGGAACGGATGACAAGTGAAGCACAGTTGCTCAATAAGTCGCCGCTCTTGATCAATAAGATCGTGGCCGAGCGGTTGTCAGACAAGATCCAGGTGGTGATGGTGCCATCGGACGGGAAGTTCTTCTTCGCTAACGATGTATTCAAGAACATGGCGAACGCTCCATTGGTAAAGCAAGAGATGGATTCGCAATCGGAGCCAGAGCCGAAGAGCGGACACTGAATTCAACGGGGTGGCTTGCAAGGAGGCGGCGCAGCCCCCCACAGACAAACTAAACCGTCTGGGGGGCTGCGCCCCCTTATTACGGGTGGCTCGCCGCGTCGGTGCGGATTCGCCGACGTAACACGCCGCAAACGATATAATCCGCGCAACGAACAAGCACAGAAACAAGCGCAGAAATGACGAGGGCGATGAGGCTGATCCTTGCAGTGGCGTTGGGGTTATGGGGGTTGGCCGGGCTTGCGGCATGCGGGGCGCAATCACCGCAGGTATCTAGCCGATGGGCTCAGCCGTCTGCCGATCTGTCCGGACAGATAGCCGACATCCTTGGGCCGGGCCAGGTGCAGTTAAGCATTCGCAATCTCTCCTCAATTCAGACAAGTGAAATCCCGGTAATTCGGAAATTGCTGGAGCAAGATTTGAAGGCCCACGGCGTGCTCATCTCGGGTACAGAGAGTGCGAATGCGATTCATGTGACCTTAAGCGAGAATGCGCGCGAGCGGTTGTGGGTGGCGGAAGTGGCGGAAGGGAGCGAAACCCACGTCGCCATGGTGCACGTGGATCCTTCGACTTCTTTCGTCGCACCTCCAGACGCCCGCATCGTACTGCGGAAAGAGAGGATTGCAGGTCTCTTCAATCGAATTAGCGGAGTTATTCGAGACAATCCCATCCTTGCCGCGGCCGAGATCAACGGACATTTCATCGTGATGTATGCGGATCGAATTTCGATCTTCTCTGCAGTCTCGGGAACTTGGACAGAATCAAACGCGTTTGTAATGGAGAAAAGGCTTTCGCGCGGTCCGCGAGGAATTCTGCTGCCGAAAGCAGATGGAGGTAGTTTCACCGCATACGCTCCAGGAGCAGAGTGCGTGGGCAGCTATTCCCTACCCTTGAATGGCTCCGTTTCGGATAGCGGCTGGACTGTGCGGTGCCGCGCGAGCGATGATCCGTGGCCGGTATATCAAAGCGGCGATGCGGGGAGCACACCACCGTTGAAGGCTTTCTATAATCCTGCGCGCGACTTCTTTACAGGGGTGGTTATGCCGAGTGTTGGCGTGGACCTGCCGGCGTTTTATACGGCGGGAATAATTCCGCGGGCTGCAGGCGGTGCCGCGCTGCTGGTTGCAGGAATTGACGGAAAGGTTTCTCTGGTGGAGAACGGAGCGATGCGCCCGATTGCCGGAACACGCGATTGGGGAAGCGATTTTACGCTGATGCGCTCCGGGTGCGGAGCCGGTACGCAGATCATCGCGACGAGTTCCGGACAGGCGACGAGCGACAGCCTGCGCGCGTTTGAAATTCCGGCGCTGGATGCGGTACCTGCGAGCGGACCGCTTGCAATAGATGGTACAGTGACGGCCCTGTGGACCGCGCAAGATGCAAAGAGCGTCCTCGTGGCGGTGCGCAACCCGGCAGGAGAATACGAGGTGGACCGTGTTACGGCGCTTTGCAATTAGTGCCTTATTGGCGGCGCTGGCGGTGTCAGCGATGGCGCGCACGCGCCCTCACTATGGCGGCACGCTGCGAGTCGAGATCGAGGGCGATCCATGGCAACGGCCGGATGGACCGGCGCGAAGACTCGTGTATGACGGGCTGACCCAGTTGGATGCGAGCGGCGCTCTGCGGCCTGCGCTGGCGTCGGCGTGGGAGCCGGACGGCAACAATCACCGTTGGCAGTTTCGGCTGCGGCTGGGGGTGCATTTTCACGATGGATCTTCGCTGACGTCAGTTGCGGTGGCAGCCTCGCTGACGGCTTCATGCGCGGCAGATTGTCCGTGGAGTGCGGTGAAAGCCGTGGGGCCGCTGGTGGTGTTTACAAGCGACTCGCCGATGCCGGACCTGCCGGCGCTGCTGGCGAGCGATCAGTATCTCATCGCCGAGACAGCTACGGCGGATGGCAAGACACCCTCGGGCGCGATCGGAACCGGGCCGTTCCAGGTAAGCGGATTCAACAACGGCGTGCTCGCGCTGACGGCGAATGAAAACTGCTGGTCGGGGCGGCCGTTTGCGGATGCAATCGAAATTCGCGCGCATCGACCGATTCGCGAGCAGTGGCTGGACCTGAGCGTGGGACGCACGGATGTCGTGGAGGTTCCGGCGGACCTGTTGCGGCAGGCTCAGCAGCAACGGCTGACAGTTCTTGTGTCGCCGCCCGTGACTTTGCTCGCGTTGCAGGTGAGTGATACCGGCGCATTGGCGAACGTGAAGCTGCGCGGCGCCATTGCGGCAGCTGTAGATCGCAGTGCGCTCTACAACGTGATCTTTCAAAAGCAGGGCGAGATAACAGCAAGTCTTCTTCCGCAGAGGCTCACTGGGTATTCGTTCCTGTTTCCGACGGAGCGTGAACTGAACAAGGCGCACGAATTGCGCGGAGGGTTGACGACCGGGCAGCTCACGCTGGCGACAGAGGGTGATGGAACAATGCAACTGGCTGCACAAAGAATTGCGCTGAATCTGCGCGAAGCGGGTTTTAATGTGCAAATGGCAAGTGCGGGTATGAAGCATGTGGATTTGATCCTGCGCAAGCTGCCGATGGCAGGGGCGGATTCTGCGGCCGTGCTGGAGCAGGTTATCCGGAGTGCCGGCGAAACGGGGACGGTAGTGGCGGAAACTCCTGTGGCGCTCTTCAAGGCAGAACAAACGTACCTGGACCAGAAGAAGCTCATTCCACTTCTCAACCTGCCGCTGGCGTATGCAACCGGACCGCGCGTGCGCGATCTGCATTTGCGTGCGGATGGCACACCCGACCTAGCAGATGCATCCCTGGAGGACATCCGGTGAGCCTGCGGCAGAAGCTGCTGTTGTTTTTTTCGCTAACCGTGGCAGCGGCGGTTGCAGCGGTGGCGTGGACCGTGCTGGTGCGGATCCGCGAGGTGTTTGAAAAGCGCGACCAGGAGGAGACGGCACTTTTTGTCAGCCAGTTTCAACGCGAATTCCAGCATCGCTCGACGGATGTTTCAGCAGCAGTCGATCGCATTGCGGGGCAGGAGCGCGTGCGCAGTATGGCGTTTGAGCTGGGGCAATCGAATGATGCTGCTCCATTCCTCAATGAGGCACAGGCGTTGGCGCAGGATACGCGGCTCGATTTTCTTGAGATTGTAGGGCCGGATGGGAATATCGTGAGTTCGGCGCAGTGGCCGGCGCGATTTGGATATGCCGAGCCTGCGGCAAGTGAAGTCGCGCAGACACCATTCCTTAAGCGAGAAGAATTGGCGGATGGCGCCTCGGTGTTGGGATTATTCGCTGTGCGCGCGATTCGAGGTTCCGAACCAGCGGTGAAGCTCGTCGGAGGCAGACGGCTGGACCAGGGCTTTCTTGCGGACTTGCCTGTTGCGCCCGGAATGCAGGTTGCGCTTTACAGCGATTCAGGGGCTGCTGAAGGGGGTGCGAATGCGGGCGCTGCAGGTTCAACATCATTTGATCCGAAGCGTCTTGTAAGTGCGGATGGGATTGTGCCTGGAGGAGCGCGTTATGCTTCGCTGATCGACCGGACACTCAACAGTGGTCGACAGACGAGTGGAGTTCTCTACCTTTCATCGCGGCGCGAAGATAGCGTGAGTGCTACGGCAATTCCGCTGAAGAATTCCGCCGGCAACGTGATGGCCGTGCTGACGGTTGCGATTTCACGCGGCGGTTTGGCGGCGGAGCAGCAGCAGATTCGCGCAAGTGCATACGGGGTCGCGAGCGGTGGCATTCTGCTGGCGATCGCCTTCAGCTTGTGGATTGCAGCGCGCGTCTCGAGGCCGGTGGAGGAACTGGCGCGGGCTGCGGAAGAAGTTGCAAGCGGAAGCTGGGACACACGCGTACCGGAGCGTGGGCGCGACGAGGTTGGAGTGCTGGCCCGCAGCTTCAATCACATGACGGAGCAGCTGACCAATCAGCGCGAGAAGCTGGTCCAGAGCGAACGTGTTGCGGCTTGGCGTGAACTTGCGCGCAGGCTGGCACACGAGTTAAAGAACCCGCTCTTTCCGTTACAGCTGACCGTGGAGAACCTGGTACGCGCGCGCCAGTTGCCCGCGGCGGAATTCGATGAAGTCTTCAACGAGAGCACGCAGACCCTGAGTATGGAGATCGGCAATCTGAAAAAGATCATCGGCCGGTTTAGCGACTTCAGCAAAATGCCAAAACCAGAACTGGAGCGGATCGAAGCAAAAGATGTGGTAGCGCGTGTACGGTCGCTGTATGCGGCGGGAACAGAGGATGGATCGAAGATCATTGTGGAGACTGATGTCGATGTTCGGCCGATGCCATTAATGGTTGATCCGGAGCTCCTGCATCGGGCACTTTCAAATCTTGTACTAAATGCGAAAGATGCGATGCCGGAGGGTGGGACCGTGACAATTTCGGCTCATTTAAAGGGCGAGGCCGTGGAACTGCGTGTTGCCGATACCGGTCAGGGTATGACGTCGGAGGAATGCGAGAGGCTGTTTACACCTTATTACACGACGAAGCAATACGGAACCGGTTTGGGGTTGGCGATCGTGCAGTCGGTTGTAGCAGACCATGCGGGTACCATAGCGGTGGAGAGCTGCGAAGGGCGCGGCGCGACGTTTGTGATAACTCTGCCGAGGGCTGGAGGATGAGCGCAAAGATTCTGATTGTCGACGATGAGGCCAACACACTGGCGTCGCTTTCGCGCGCCTTCCGGCTTGCGGGGCATGACGCGGTGGTATGCGACAACGCTGCGCGCGCCTTGGAACTGGCGCAGGAGCAGCCCTTCGATTTGATTTTGAGCGACGTCGTGATGCCGCGGCGTGATGGGCTTGCGCTTCTCGAGGACCTGCGGAACGCGGGGGTAATTACACCAGTGGTGATGATGAGCGGCCAGGCTCACATCGAGATGGCTGTCCGCGCGACGCGGCTTGGGGCGCTGGATTTTCTGGAGAAGCCTTTGACGACCGAAAAACTGCTGGTGACGGTCGACAACGCGATGAAGCTGACGCGGCTCGAATCGGAGAATCGCGATCTTCGCACCCGCGTTGGGAAGCACACGATGGTGTGGACGGGTGAGACGATGCGGCGCGTCATGTCCCAGATTGATCGCGTAGCCGCAAGTGAATCGCGAGTCTGCATTTACGGCGAAACCGGCACGGGCAAGGAGCTTGTAGCGCGGACATTGCACGAGAAAAGTCACCGCGCGAAAGGGCCGTTTGTCACACTGAACTGCGCAGCGGTTCCTGCGGAGTTAATTGAGAGTGAGTTGTTCGGGCACGAAAAGGGATCGTTTACCGGCGCGGCGCAACGTCACAACGGCAAGTTCGAGCAGGCACATCGCGGAACGCTTTTTCTCGACGAGATTGGCGATATGCCTGTGGCGATGCAGGCTAAGCTGTTGCGCGTTTTGGAAGAAGGCGAAGTGGAACGAATCGGTTCCGACAAACCGACCAAGGTGGATGTGCGCGTGGTAGTGGCAACCCATCGCAATCTTGAACAGCTTATTGAGACTGGCGGATTCCGGCGCGATCTATATCACCGCGTGGTGGTGTTTCCGCTGACGCTGCCGCCATTGCGCGCCCGCTGCGAGGACTTACCAGCGCTGGTAGAGCATTTTGCGCGACAAGTGAGCGCGCAAAACGGATGGAAGCCGGTGGAGTTCAGCGCGGCTGCAATTGAGGCGTTGAAGGGATATGCGTGGCCGGGAAATATCCGTGAGCTGCGAAACGTTGTGGAGCGCTTGCTTCTGCTGGCGGGCGACGAAGTGAACACCGAGGACGTGCGGATGGCGCTTCCGGCGAATCAGCGCGACGTACTGGTGCGCACAACGTCGGAAGCAGAGCCTGGACCCCTGGCCCAGCGCGTACTTGCATTCGAGCGGGAGGTGGTGCTGGCGGAACTTGAGCACAATGGCCGGCATGTCACGCAAACAGCCAGGGCACTCGGGCTTGAGCGAAGCCATCTCTATAAGAAATGTCAGCAGTTGGGAATCGACCTGCAGAATCTTCCGGAGCGCAATTAGCACCGAAGCCGCTAGCAAACCGGGCCTGAGTGGCACGAACGATTGGCCTTGTGCCTGCATCTAAGTCCAAGTGATTGCACCTGAGAGCAGTTCCCTCAACATTGCGAAGCAGAAGACAGCGAGGAAAGGAAGCTTGGTGTGCTGATATCGATGATGGTCGTGTCGGTACCAACGGGTGTGGCTGTACTTGCCCTCATCGGACTGGTATTCTTCCTTTCTTCTTTGCTTGGCGCACTCCTCGGACCAACTCCTGGATACGAACTCAGCAACCGGAATGAGTTGCCTGCGAATGATTCGGATCGATTTCTTGAGATTGTCGAAGCGCTGACAGATGCGCAATTGAATCGGACAGGCGATCTCGAGGTGCATACCAACGGGCCGTCGTTTTATCCGGCAGAACTCGATGCGATCCGCTCCGCACGGCAAAGCGTAAATCTGGAAGCCTACATTTTTCAAAAAGGCGCCATAGCCAGCCAATACCTTGAAGCGTTAACCGAACGCGCGAGGGCCGGAATTCGAGTGAATCTAGTACTGGACGCGTTTGGTAGCGCGGGGACAGGTAGGTCATTTTTCAGATCGCTACTTGAGGCAGGCGGCAAGGTGAAATGGTATAACTCGCCGCGCTGGTACGGACTGATGCACCTCGACAATCGCACGCACCGGGAACTGATGATCGTGGACGGCAGAATCGGATTCATTGGAGGAGCAGGCATCGCGGATCAGTGGTATAGCGGGGCGCATGGACAGCCTCGGTGGCGCGACTCCGCTGTAAGAATTGAAGGCGAGGCGGTCTATAACCTGCAGTCAACATTTGCGGAGAACTGGCTGACTGCGTCTGACGAGTTGCTGATGGGGGATGCGTACTTTCCGCGAATCCAGAATGAACATCGCCTCATTTCCTTGGTGGTCAACAGCACGCCCACGGTAGGAGGATCGACGCGTGCGCGGATTCTGTTTCAATTGCTGCTGGCGTCGGCCCAGCGAAACATCTCTATCACTACACCATACTTTCTTCCGGATAAAGGCCTGACGAAAGAGCTTTGCCGCGCAGTGGAGCGCGGTCTGCGCGTGCGAATTCTCGTTCCCGGCCGAAAGAGCGATCATATGGTTACGCGCAGCACAAGTCGCGCCGGGTATGGCGAACTGTTGAAGGCGGGCGCGGAGGTGTATGAGTATCAGCCGGCAATGATCCATGCAAAGGTGCTGTGCGTCGATGATCTATGGGTTGTGGTCGGGTCGACCAATTTTGATAATCGGTCTTTTGGAATCAATGACGAGGTCAACCTTGCCATACGGAATGCCGACGTGACGACGCGGTTCGAAAGTGACATGGCGATTGATCTGGATCAAAGCCGAAGAGTCTTGCTCGAGGATTGGAAGCATAGGCCCGTGACGGAGCGCGTAACGGAGTTGATGGGAATGATTATCGAGCGGCAACAATGAGCAAGACATCAATTCGATTTCGCATTGCCTCGTACAACACGCACAAGTGTCGCGGAATCCACGGCACCATCTCGCCAGATCGCGTGATTCGCGTGATCGAGGATCTCGACTCTGACATTTTATGTCTGCAGGAAATTGTGGATGCTGCGGGCGGCACTGGAAAGTATGACCAGGCCCGCCAGATCGCAGAGGCTTTTCCAGATCTCAACGTGGCATTCGGCGAGACTCGACCGTTGCATGGCGGCCGATACGGCAACATGCTCATGACGCGCTTCCCGATCGTCGAGACCCGCACGCATGACATCACTAAGTCGACGCGTGAAGAGCGTGGCGTGCTGCAATGCGCGATCGCCGTAAGCCCGAGCGCGAAGGTGAACGTATTCAACGTACATCTCGGCACCGGATACATGGAGCGACGACGGCAGGTCGAGGTTCTTATTGGCGAAGAGATCCTGGCGCAGCCCCATTTGACAGGACCGCGCATTGTGATCGGGGACTTCAACGAATGGACGCGCGGGCTGACGACGCGACTGCTACAGCAGAGTTTCCAAAGCGATCGCCCAATTCGAAATCGGCGATCCGCCCGCACCTATCCCGGCGTGCTACCAATCCTCAGCCTGGATCATTGCTACTACGAGGCGCCGCTGGAGATGGTGAGCACAAAGATCTGGCGGAGCCGTAAGGCGATGATCGCATCAGATCATTTGCCGTTAATTGCAGATTTCCGGCTACCTGCGCACACTTGAAGGCCTATTCCAACAAGAAGGCATCGGCCAGCGTTCGTTTGCCGGCGCAAAGCCATTGAACTCGGAATCAGACTATTCGCCGGATCGATCTTGATCGTTTAATGAATCCAAACGCTGGTTGAAGGAATCGTTTCATGTGTATCGGGCATCTTTGAAGTACGAAAACTACTTACTTCAATTGGCGCGAACCGTGCATTCGCCGGGTCGCAAAATCGCCGGAGGCGGAGTATGCCAGGCAAAGGGACAGTCATCGTAACGGGTGCCTCGCAAGGTATTGGCGCAGCAATCGTCCAGGCCTTTCTCGATCGCGGCTATAACGTCGTTGGAACTTCGCGCGGCATATCACACTCTCGGTTCTCGGCCTCCCCAAACCTCGCGCTTGTTGATGGAGACATCAGCCAGGAAACAACAGCCCGAAAGGTGACCGAGACCGCAATCAGCAACTTTGGTTCGATCGACCACGTTGTCAACAATGCGGGTATCTTCGCAGCCAAGCCATTCACGGACTACACCATCGAGGAGTTCCGTGGTTTTGTCTCCACTAACCTTGAAGGATTCATTTTGATGACTCAACTCGCTGTTAAACAGATGTTGTCGCAGGGCACCGGCGGCAGCGTTACGACCATCACCGCATCGCTGGCCGACAATCCAATTGCGGGCTCTCCAGCGTCGATTCCGATGATCACGAAGGGTGGACTTAACACGCTCACGGTTAGCCTCGCGAACGAATACGCGAAAAACCGCATACGCTTTAACGCGGTCGCTCCTGGAGTCGTTGACACGCCTCTCCACGAGGACAGCTCGCAGCAGATATTGGAGACCCTTTCGCCGATGGGAATGATCGCTGAGGCGAAGGACATCGCTGAGGCTGTCGTTTATCTGGCAGAAGCTCGCTGTGTTACCGGGGAGGTGCTGCACGTGGACGGCGGTGCGCACGTTGGCAAATGGTGAGCGCGGCAAGCTCGCCACAGGGTAGCGCGGAGCGTCGACTGCAGGAGCTTGGGATTCGACTCCCACCTGCTCCCATTCCATTCGGCACGTACGTCGAAGCGCTGCAAACGGGTAACCTCCTGTTCCTGAGCGGAATGCTGCCGGTTGTCGATCACAAGCCGAAGTATGTTGGCCGCCTTGGGAAAGAACTCGACACGGAGACCGGGCGCGATGCTGTCTACACGGCCGCGCTCAGCGCGCTAGCTGCGGCCAGAGCTCATTTGGGCTCACTCGATAAGGTGACCCGCATTGTCCGCCTGGGAATCTTCATGGCCACCTCGGGGGATTTCTTCGATCAGCCCCGGGTTGCAGACGCGGTATCAGACCTGTTTCGAGACATATTTGGAAGCGAAAAGACTGGAGCCCGCATGGTCATCGGCGTTGCCAGTCTTCCTCTCGGAATGCCGGTCGAGCTCGAAGTCATCTTCGAAGTTACGGAGTAGATCGCTTATGAGTTCGGCGAAATCAACTCTTCAGATTTTGGCGACCTTCGCAATCGCGATCGCTACAACCTTGGGCATCGACGCCCAAAAGAGGCAGGACGAAGTGGGATCACAGGTTTTTTATCGCGCGGTGAAGGTTGACGGACTCTCCATTTTCTATCGGGAGGCGGGGCCGAAGAGCGCTCCCACCATTCTGTTGCTGCACGGCCTGCCGTCATCGTCACGAATGTTTCAGCCACTGCTGACGAGGCTTTCAGACAAGTACCACCTGGTTGCGCCCGACTACCCAGGATTCGGACATAGCGACTGGCCAGACCCGAAGCAGTTCGCCTACACGTTCGATCACATAGCCACGACCATGGATGATTTTACGCAGGCCCTCGGTCTCACCCGTTTCACGCTCTACATGCAGGACTACGGCGGACCGGTCGGCTTCCGCATGTCATTGGCACACCCCGAGAGGGTGGAGTCTCTCATCGTTCAGGATGCAGTGGCGCACAACGAAGGCCTCGGTGCCAACTGGGCAACACGGCGGGCATTCTGGTCGGACCGGCCTGCTAACGAAGAGGCGCTTCGGAAGAACTTGCTGTCGCTCGCAACTACCAGGATCCGCCACGTTGGGGACGATCCAAACGTTGAGCTTTACGACCCGGACCTTTGGACCGATGAGTATGCATTTTTGAACGCACGCGGTCAGGCCCAGATTCAAAGCGACCTGTTTTTCGACTACCGTACAAATACCAAGGCCAATGAAATTTCGTCTCTGGTGCGCGAGTTTTTGAAGACGCAGCAGTAAGCGGCTCGCGCTCGGCAGTCCTCGCCTCAGCGTGCGGTTCGCCCTCACCCAGAATCAAGAGCCTCGAAGGAGAATCCGATGGACCAGATCACGGCCTGCCCTAAAGGAAGTCTTCGACGGTTTTCAGGCTCAGCTAACGGAACGATTTACAGCTGCGTAGCGTCAAGAAAGCCCGCAGAGGGTCCGATTAGCAGCGGTCACTTGTTCGGGCAGTCGGCTTTTCAGCGCCGGGATTCTGCGAGTATGGCTCCCGGAATTGCGGAGAGCGGTAGCACCCGGTGGATCGCTCCCAGCCGGATCGCTTCTTTCGGCATTCCGAAGACGATGCTACTAGCTTCGTCTTGAGCAATGGTTCGCGCACCTGCCTTTTTCATTGCTAAGATTCCCAGAGCCCCATCGGAACCCATCCCGGTGAGGATTACGCCGGTCGCGTTCGATCCAGCAGCTTGCGCCACAGAATGGAAGAGTACGTCTACCGCAGGGCGCTGAAAACAGACCATTGGACCGTCCTTGACTTCTACTCGGTAGCCGGCTGGCGCGCGCTTGAGCAGCATGTGAAAATTGCCGGGCGCCACCAGAGCCACCCCCGACTCGATCCTATCGCCGTCTTCGGCCTCCCGCACACGAATGGTGCAGACTTCATTCAGACGATTGGCAAAGGAACGGGAGAAGACGGCAGGAATATGTTGAGTGATCACGATCCCGGGGCAATTCTCGGGAAGTTCCAAGAGGACTTTCCGGATCGCTTCGGTTCCACCGGTGGAAGCGCCGATCGCGATCACAGCGGAGGCCGGGAACGCTTGCACTTGCCCGATCCGTACAGGCGTGGCCTCGGCGGCAGCCCCCTTGGGAACATGCACCTTCAGCCGGGCTGCCTTGGCCGCGCGTATCTTGGCGGCAAGGTTCAAGCGCAGGTCGCCTACGGATTGGGGGCCGCCCGGCTTGGTCATAACATCGATGGCGCCTGCATCCATGGCCTCCAGGGCGGCACGGCTAGACGCGATGCTCAGAGAACTGATCACGATCACTGGCATCGGATGATGGTACATCAGCTTCTTGAGAAACGTGACGCCATCCATTCGTGGCATTTCGATGTCTAAAGTCAAGACATCCGGGTATAAAGACAGAATTTTGTCGCGTGCAATGAAGGGGTCCGGGGCACTCCCCACCACCTCAATGTCTGTTTCTCGCGAAAGAGCGTCGGTGAGCACTTTGCGGACGATGGCGGAATCGTCGACAATCAGAACTCTGATTCTGTGTTCTGCAGTCATGCGGCCGCTCCTACGTGCAGGGTGACAGTGAGAATCCCCCCGTCTAGCGCGAAGGTTTGGCGAGCGGCGGGTGGCGCCTCAGAATCGGCGACAATCTCGTTCCCAGATGTGACTAGTTCCGGAGAGTCCAGTTCGAAACCCTCGTCGCTTTGCAGTGTACTGACTAAGGATCCGCACAACATATTGGCCAATTCACAGACCACTTGCCCGGTCTGCGAGTCTGTGAGCGATTCTTCATCTTCGCCAAGAAAAGCGGCGGCAAGCAGTCTCGCGCTCGGCTCGGAAAGGCATACGTCAAACCTTCCAGAAGGACGCCCATGAAAAGCCAAGCGAGACTTGAGAACCACACCATTGGTTTCCGGTTCCCCTGGCCCGCAGATCACGGAGAAGAACATCGCCTGCAGCACCGAATCGACCGTTGTCGAGAGTAGCTGGTCAAAGTTCACGTCAGTCATGTATCACCGTCAGAACCTTCTCTACTTCGTCCCGCAGCGCTTCGGGAAGAAACGGCTTGCTTACGTATCCCTTGGCCCCGAGTGCCAGCATTTGTTGAACCCGGCTGTGACTGGAGTCGGTCGAAACCACAATCACCGGAATGGAGCGCAATAAGTCATCGCATTCCATACGCCGGACAAATTCTTCTCCATTCATCTTAGGCATGTTGATGTCGGTCAAAACTAGATCCACCCAGTGCTCTCTCAGCGACTTCAGTGCGTCTTCGCCGTCTCCGGCTTCGCAGTACTCTCCGACATCGATTCCCGTGAGACCAACAACTTTACGGATGAAGGCTCGCATTACGGGCGAATCGTCCACGATCATGATGTTCAGCGCCATCGTTTGTCTCCTTACTCAGGCCTGTTGGGCGGCCCGATGGCCGTGTATTCATTTCCTTTGGCACTCCGCCAGGCGTCTGCAACCACACTCGGCCGGTGCCAACTTCCATACGGACCGTTCTGGCCAAAGTCCCGCCTGTCTCTTCGGCATGAGGAACCAGCCCGAATTTCCATAAAGCCTTTCGCAGGGCCAGACAATTGCGCTTGCCGATATTGAACATGCTGTCATCGTTCATAAACTGCGCGCCGCCAGCCGCGAAAACCACCAACCGACGCTTATCCGCCCCCTGATCTAGAGTGGCGTGCAGCAGACATGAGATGCCCGTGTCCGCGAACATCCAAGGGCGCGCAGGCGATCTTTCGCTGGACATCGTTGATTCTGGAAGCATGTAATGCACCAGTCCGCTGACCCTCGTCACAGGGTCGTGCAACATCACGGCAACACAGGATCCAAGGGCGTAGGTCACAATCAACACATCCGGATCGCAGCTGACTCCTCCGTCGCCAACCCCCACCACGAGTTGCTTCATTTTTTCCCGCCTCGCTTCCGATAAATCGCCGGACGAATGTGGTTCATGCCATGTTGCATTCCGGTCAGACTTTCTGAGTGCCCCACGAAAAGATATCCGCCCGGCTCTAAGCAAGCAGTCAGCCGGTTGACCAGTTGTTCCTGCGTCTCGCGGCTGAAATAGATCATTACGTTGCGGCAAAAGATCACGGTAAACCTACCTAAATCCGGCAGGGGCTCAATCAGGTTGACACGCCGAAAATCAACCATACTCAGGATTTCGGGGCGCATCCGGTACCAGCCTTCCCATGTCCCCTCCCCGCGCAGCAGGTGTTTCCGCAGCCAAGGCGCAACACCGCCTTGGAAGCGCTCGGCTCTGTATATTCCCTTGCGTGCCGTCTCCAGCACGCGCGTGGAAATGTCCGAGGCCAGAATACGCGGCAGCATTGGACTGCGCGCTCCCATGCACTCCCGAGCGGTGAGCGCGATGGTGTAGGGCTCTTCGCCTGTCGAACTGGCAGCACTCCAAATCCGCACGGGGTCGCGCCCGGCATGCTCCGGAAATACCTTCTCCACGAGAAAGTCGAAATGCGTCGGTTCTCGGAAGAAGCTGGTGTGATTGGTGGTGAGCGCGTCGATCAATTCCACCAGGGCGTTCCCCGTATGGTCGCTGAGCACATGTCGGTAGTAATCAGGGAATGCGCTGAAGCCAAGCTTCCGCATCAGTTTTCCCAGCCGCGCTGCCACCAACTGTTCCTTGCCCTTGCCGAGTTCCAGACCGAACTCTTCGCGCGCTAGAGCGGAGATGGCTGCGAATTCCGTTGCTCTAAGCGCCAGGGGCCGCGAAATGAACTCGAGATGCGGTTGCGCGAGCGTGGACGCCATGTTTTTCTCTATCAATTGACCCTTGCCCGGAAGATCCCTTCAAGATCCAGAATCAGCCCAACCCGACCATCGCCCAGGATGGCGCCGCCAGCGACGCCGGGAATCTCTTTCAGGCCCTCGCCCAGGCTCTTGATGACTACTTCCTGCTTGCCGATCAATTCATCTACCATCAGACAGAAGCTTTTGCCGCCAGCTTCGGCCACGATCAGCAGGCTTTCCGTCGCCAGTTCCGAGCGCGGCAACACACCGAAGCGCCTATACAGTCGAACAACCGGAAGCAGGATATTTCGCACCATCGCCATCTCTTGCCGGTTTTCCACGGTGAATACCATTTCCGCAGAGGGTCGCAACATTTCGCGCACCGAAAAGATCGGAACCACGTACCGCTCGTCTCCCACGCCCACCACCAGTCCGTCAATCATGGCCAGCGTCAAAGGCAAACGCAGAAAGAATGACGATCCTTTTCCGGGTACAGATTCGATGTCGACTCGTCCCCGCAGTTTCTGGATCTGCTTCTTCACAACGTCCATGCCAACGCCGCGGCCGGATACTTCCGTGACCTTTTCGGCGGTAGAAAAACCGGGATGAAAGATAAAATTGAAGACTTCACTATCGGAGAGAGTTGCACCGTCGTCGACAAGACCCATCCGTTTCGCTTTCTCCAGAATTTTCTCGCGAACCAGCCCGCGGCCGTCATCGGAAATTTCAATGACGATATGCCCCGCTTGGTGGCTGGCGCGGAGGCGAATGCGGCCGGTGGGATCTTTGCCTGCGGCCCGCCGCTCTTCAGAAAATTCCAGTCCGTGATCGACGGCATTACGGACCATGTGCATTAACGGATCCGCCAGTTCTTCCACCACGTTGCGATCCAACTCGGTTTCCCCGCCAACGGCATCCAACTCAGCTTGCTTGCCGGTCTTGCGGGCCAAGTCCCGGACCAGACGACTCATTTTTTGAAACAGTCCGCCAATCGGCACCATGCGCATTGACATTGCGGTCTTCTGCAGGTCCCCGGTGATGCGCGCCAACTGGGCTAGGCTGCGAAGGATCGCTGGACTGTGCAGCGCCGCCAGTTCCGGATGATGGCGGACCATCGACTGGGCGATCACCATCTCGCCGGCCATGTCGACCAGGAAGTCAAGCTTTGCGGTGTCCACCTTGACCGAACAGGTTTCGGCCTCTGCGGTTCTCCGGTCTCCGCCACGGCGCCGTTCGGGTCCCGCCCACGTGGCCGAGCATTCTTTTCGTCTGTCAGAGAGCTTCGTTTCGTCATCGCCGCCTGCCTCATCGGACTCGGTCACTGCAACCACAACATCGGGTTCACTGAGTGCTCCTTTGCGAATACGCTCCAGCAAAACCAGCTTTTCTGGCATCGGACCTCCGTTGCCGCCCGCCAGCGCTATCTCCAGACGCTTGAGCCATATCTTCAGAAAATCGGTGGCGGCGAGCACGACATCTGCGACCGCCGAAGTAATCCGCAGCTTTTGATTGCGCGCGAGATCCAATAGCGATTCGGTTTCGTGCGCCACCTCCCGGATGTCATTGAGATCCATGAATCCGGCAAGTCCCTTGATGGTGTGAAATGCACGGAATACGGTGTTGATCGCCTCGTTGTCACCCGGCTCTTTTTCGAGCGTCATGATCTGGATCTCGACTTGCGCCAAATGGTCGCGGGATTCCAGGATGAAATCTCCGATCAATTCCTTGTCTTCACCCAGCGAGAGGATTGCAGGAGCAGGCGCGGACGGGACGACGGACTGGACGACCACGCCGGACGATGCTGTCTCTGCTCTACCGTCTGCCAGAGACTGCTGCATGCGCACGATGTTTCTTGAAAGGACGGCGTCATCGCTGTTCGCGTCCGTCGCGTTGGAAAGCACCTCCAACGTCTGGGCAGCAATTCTCGCCACACCCGTGAGACCCTCCGCCTCCGCTTCTCGGCGCACGCCTTCCAACAGCGAAGCCCACTGCTCGCCATCCGTGTCGCCTAACACCATCTTCGTGGCCAGTTCTTCCACGCGGGCGCTCAGGTTACGCGAGGTTTCTGCCGGTTTCCGTTCGGTTGACATAATGCGCATCTTCCTTTTCAGAATCCATGACGCTACGCGGTTCCGCGCTGTGGACAGTTCCACGGAATCGCGTCGAGCAGAAGGGAGAGTCGCTGTTCCCTGGCTGCGGACTACACGATCGCCTCGAAGTCCGTCTCCATAGGTAAGCATCGGCATTGGCGGAAGAAGGCTTTAGGGTGAGTGACGAAAGCTCGTGAGCCTTGTGCGTGCTCCCAGTCGCCGTGTGCACTGTGCATGAACGGAGGAGTCCTCGCACTCGAGCCACACTAAATGGCTTCTAACGTCAGCTTGCCTCAGCTATCTGAGGCATTCCCCATAACAAGACTCAAGCTCGATCGATCTTTGTCCGAGAAGTCGCAGTCAACCGCCACAATGCTGCCATAGCAGGCGAGATCATGAGTTTGTCTAAAGAGTTGGAGTTGAAGGTCATCGCTGAGCGGCGATGACAAAGCTCCCTATTGTTTCTCCGGGAGCATTGCAAATCACTCTGAGACGACATCGATATGGAGATGGGAAGGACTGATCAGATCGCCAGTGGCACGGCTTATGGCTGCGAGAGCAACCTGGTATCCCGTCTGGGCATGGAGTAGGACAAGCTCAGCTTGAGCGAGACGTTCCTGCGAGTCGAGGACGAAAAAGTTGGTTTCAGCGCCGAGCTCAAATTTTCGCTGGTCTGCCGCAAGCGACTTTTTGGCAAGATCAAAGGAAGTGGTGGCGGCAGCTAGCGAAAGCCGGGCGACGTTGAGTTGATTAACGGCGTCGCGAACCTATCGCGTGATTAGCTCTTGAACTTGCGGTTGCTGTAGAGGTCGCCCCTCTGTCGCAGCGACGGTGCCGCTCACTCCCTAATCCTCTCCTCCGTAGAACCCGTAGACTGGCGCGGTGATGGTCGTGACGTCCGCTGGCCCGGTGCCATAAAAGACGAACACCGCGCCCGGGTCTTCTAGACGCGTGGCACACGCGAAGGATTTCCATCCGCCCCATGAGAATCCGACGACAGTAACATTGCCGTCGGCACGAGTCAGTTTCTTGCCAGAGTCAACTGCGGCATCCAGGTCCGCCATCACTTCCTCGAGATCGAGACCCTCGACGGCGTTTACTCGCTCTTCTTCACTGGGGAAGTCGCTGAAGTCGCCGCCATGAGGTCCATGACCGCTAAAAAAGTCGGGCGCGACGCCTTTATCGGCAAGGTCATCCGCCATCTCCGTTGCCCAGTCGGTGAGACCTAGACCTCGTGGACCAGAACCCCAACCGATGCCTTGTTTTGAGCTCTAGTAGGAAGGTCTACAAGTATGCGAATCGACTGGCATCGTGCATGAGCGTGATAATGCCGTAATTCAAGCCGCCATTCCAAAAATGCGGTAGCGGCAATTATCAAGCCGCGCCGACCCAAACGGTTCTCCGGCGTTTTCGTTTTGCCTTATTTCTGGCCGAGCAATGTCCATCACGGATGACTTAGCATTTACCGCCAAGGGAAATAAGGCAAGAAGCCTTTTGGAATGAGAAAGTCCGCGCACCGGATGACCTATTTTTGATTCATACTGCTCAAAGAGATCACTCTGCGCTTTCCCCACAAGGAGGAAACCAGCATACTGAGCAGTACCTCTAGCTCTGATCGCGTCGAGAATCTCCGCAAACATTTCGGAAATGCTGCTTAAGTTGAGGAAACGTCCTCGACGCAGGTCAGGGATGGTCCGAACGCTATGATCGTCTTCTTATGAAAAATCTGCGTTTTCTGTTGATTGTTTTCTTCATGCTTGCAGGCGGAGTGGGAAATGGACAGGGAACGGCGCCCACTTTCAGTTATGACACGGGCCATCGCCTCGTAACGCTTCCCGGACGGGATCCGGCACAGGGCGAAATGACAATGATTCCGACGGTCCTTGTACCCGTGATGCTCGAGTTCCCTGCGCGCTCGGCCTCAGAAAAGCCATGGACTCTGGATGCCGTAAGGCGCGTTCCGCAGGTGCTCAATTCGCCGGTGTTCTCAAAGGCGGCATTCGGAGCGGAGGGAACGACGCAGTACGTGGATGCCCTGTTGCGCGCGACGACGCAAACGGCGACGGGTTGGCACACGCTGTTCGGACAGCCGGAAGTGAGCCCGGTGACAGTGAAGATTCCGCCGGGATACGGATACGTGCTCACTTCAAAACGGACCGGAACCCTGCTGGGGATGGCGGACGCGGAGTACGTGCAACGGGCAATCTTTCAGCAGATTTCGCGACAGGAAGGAAAGCTGGTGATCGCGGTAACGTCGAATACCGCTTACTACACCTATGGCGATGCTACGGTGTGCTGCACGTGGGGAACGCATGGGGTCGACAAGGCGACGGGCAACTCATTTGTTCTGGCGTCGTATCTGGAGGCCACTCCACCGCTCGTCGAACAGCGAGATGTGCAGCCACTGACTGAGCAACTGGCGGAGTGGGTGAATGATCCGCTGCATGACCCGCTGTTTCATTTGGCCTTTCGTGTACCGCTGCCTGAAGCAGAGAACGTCATTCCGCCATGGCAATGGCCAACCGGTGAGAGCGCCGAACTCCGCGGGTGCGGTGGAGACAGTCCGGCCACGCGGTACACGCTCCAGGATCCGCTGGATACGAATGAGCGTAGTCAATTGCCGGCCGGGCCGTCGTCGATAGTGCATGCGCGCGGCGCGGCCTGGCATGTAGCCAACGTGGCGCTGATGAGTTGGTACACCAGTGGAGCGGAGCCATACAGCTTTCCGAATGCGCGCCTTCTGCGAACGCCGGCGACTCCTTGCCCGGCCCGTGCAAATCCGGCATCGGGAGTATCGAACGAGCCTGCGCCCCCGCCGGCTGTCGCGGCCGTTCCTTCGACAGCAGCTAAGAACGGACACGAACTGATCGGGTACTGGACGGGAAGCGGACCTGGAGGAACGATCCTGCACCTGCGAGATGTCTCGCCGCAGTGGGATGTGATTATTGTTGCGTTCGCGATCGTGAATCATCAGGCGCCGGAGGGCACAATGCAGATGCATGTGCGGCCGGGGCTGGACCTTGCGCAAATGAAAGACGATATTGCATGGCTGAAAAGCCAGGGGAAGAAGGTGTTGATATCGCTCGGCGGTGGCGGCGAATATTTCACGCTCGATCACCAAACCAGCATCCCTAACTTCGTGAACTCGGTGACGCAAATCGAGACGGAGTTCGGGTTTGACGGAATCGACATTGATTTTGAGAGCCCCTCGCTGGCGCTCGATCCTGGAGACACTGACTTCCGGCATCCAAAGACCGCGTCACAAGTGAATCTGATATCCGCTCTGCACCAGTTGAGAGAACACTTCGGGCCGGACTTCATGTTGACCCTGGTACCCGAGGGTACGCAGATTGCGGGGGGCTATCCGGGCTATGGTGGGCAGTTCGGATCTTACTTGCCGCTGCTCTGGGGGGTGCGAGACATCCTGTCCTTTGTCGACGTGCAGGACTACAACACGCCGCCGCTCCAGGGACTGGATGGCGAGATCTATCAGCTCGGATCGGTGAATTATGACGCGGCGATGACGGAGTTGATGCTACACGGGTTTCCAGTGAGCGGGCGCGCAGGCGATTTCTTTCCGCCTGTGGATGCAAATAAGGTGGCGGTCGGATTTCTGGTGGGAACCGCAACACCGAAGCTGGTAAGCGGGGCGATGCAGTACTTGATCACCGGGAAGGCTCCCAAAGGGGTGACGTACAGATTGCGGCAGTTCGGCGGATATCCCACGATGATTGGTGCGATGTTCTGGACGATTGATGCAGATCGGAACGAAAACTTTGCGTTCTCGAACGTGATAGGGCCGCAGTTGCACGGCTATCCAAGCAAAAGAACGCAGTTGCCCAAGAGAGGACCGCGGGAAACCTCCAAACCACCCCGTTGAGCTTGCGCAGCCCATCTGGATCCCGGTCATCCGTTCAGCCGTGGCAAGAATTCGACTGATTGTTTCGAGCAGAAGCGAGTGCGAGGCGTCGTTTTCGTTTGTGAATATCGCCGAGTGTTGGGCGAAGAGCGGTCCATCACAGAGGAGCGCGTAGCCGATGGATTTGAACTCGGCAATCACCGTCCCCACGCAACGAGGAGACTCTACCGTCCATGTCCAATGAAGGAAAAGCCAGCGCGTTGAGCATCCCGGATCCTCGCTTGGACCTTGCATTCCCTAAACTCACTGAGGATATGGTCGAGCGCCTGCAGACCTACGGAAAAGAGGCAACCTTCCCGGCAAACTTCTCATTGTTCAATAACGGCCAGCGGGGGGGGCCGATATGTTTGTCGTCCTTGACGGCAAATCGACATGTCACTTCCCGCTGCCAGTGGGGAAACCAAAATCATTGCGCACCATCAAAGATTCGACTTCTCTGGGGAGTTAAATCTTCTGAGCTCGCAAGGGTCGCTCGTAGCACGCGGACAGTTTTGCGAATGCCGCCTTCTTCGCATACCGCGCAGCGAGCTGCATCGCCTTATGCGCGCAGAGAGCGATATCGCAAATCTCATTATGCAGGCGACAATCTGGCGTCGCATTGGGCCGGCGCCGAGGTTGTACTAAACGGACTCGCTGGTGCGTTGAGACTATACGAGGTTGAATGAGCAGACCCAGCATCGGACCAATGTTCACACCCAGGACCGAGGCTTTACAGCCGTGCAGATACCGCGGCATGCTGGCAACTCGACCTCTCTAAACCTTTTCCAGCGTGAGATGGGTCGCGTATTCTGAAGCGCTTCGATTGGTAACGGAAAAGCCAAGCGCACGCAGATCCAGCCCCTCAAACAACGATTCCCCTTGACCAAGCAAAACAGGCACCGACGCGAGATGCAGGGAGTCGATCAGTCCGGCCTTGAGATACTGCCGCACTGTCAAGACGCCTCCTCCAATCTTGACGTCTTTATGGCCGGCAGCTTGCTTCGCGCGCTCGAGCGCTTCACCGATTCCGCCGGTCACAAAGTAGAAGGTTGTCCCGCCTTCCATGACCAGACGCTCGCGCTTGTGATGTGTCAGAACGAAGGTTGGCGCATGATAAGGCGGATCGTCGCCCCACCAGCCCTTCCATGAGTCATCCGGCCACGGGCCGCGCACGGGACCGAACATGTTCCGACCGAGGATGAAGGCGCCGAAGTTGTCCATTGCCCGATATGCAAATTCGTCGTCGATGTCGCCGGGCGATCCGCCCTCTTGCCCGTGCATTGAGCAGAAGGTCCGCGTATGAAAGAACCACTGAAAGATCTCGGTTCCACGCTTGCCGAGCGGATCGCTCAGGCTCTGCTCAACCCCAGCGCTGAAACCGTCGAGCGAAACGGCAAATCCCGCAACGCGAATTTTGGACATCGGGGCTTTTTCCTCCCTGATCCTTGTGTGACTTTCTCGGCTGGACGAAAGTGCATCTATCTTGCGGTCTGCTTTCGCCGCTGCTGCTCGCCAAGCTGGCAGACGGACCGCCTCCAGGCAAGCGTACTGGCTTTTCCAAGACGCGCCATTCGCCCAAGGAACTCTCTCGCTAGTCCGACTGTGCCAACGGAGCTGACGTGCTGTTCCAGACACTTGTCAGAATAGACCGAAAGCCCGATCCGGACTGACGGATCCCTGCAAATTTCTGAGTTGCCTGAAGACAAGGAGTCAAGTGACGCGAACGGCGTCTGTGAGGACTCAACTCATCTCCTGTCGCTTGCCAAAAGCCGATAGCGCTCGATTACGATCGTCGATCTTTCACCACCAGTGCCGCTTCGGCTCTTCTTCGTCAGGTGAGCGTCAGCGAGGAAGTCCCTTTGCCGAGGCCGCGGATCCCGGTGGTTCACGGAACGGTTCCACAGCAATGGGCTCGTAACACACTTCCAGAACTGTCAGATATTCTGTCCCGCCCGGTGCTTGGAGAACTACGGTGTCACCCGCCGCCGACTTCATCAACGCACGCCCCAGAGGGGACACCCAACTGATGTGGTTGCGGGCGAGATCGACCTCGTCGGTGCCTACGATGCTCACCACTCGCTCCGCTCCCGCTGCATTGGCATAGCGCACGGTCGCCCCGAAGAATGCCCTCGCCTCCGCCTGCCTCGCTCTCGGAGCCTCCGGGTCCACCACTTCCGCGGCTTCGATTCGCTTGGTGAGAAAACGAATCCGCCCATCGATCTGACGCAGCCGCCGCTTGCCGTACTGATAGTCGGCGTTTTCACTTCGATCGCCATTGCCGGCAGCCCACGCCACCACCTCAGCCACGGCCGGGCGGTCCCTGGTGAGCAGAAACCGGTGCTCATCTTTGAGACGCTGCAGCCCACTCGGCGTTATGTAGTTCTTGACTTGCGTCGCGGGGTCGTCCCCTTGTGGCTTTCTGGTAAATCCTTTCCGCATCCCGTATTCCTCCCAGCGCGAATCCAGTGGGTGCCCCAATGAATGCGGATGAACGCCGATGGAAAATACTGTACGTCATCCACATTCATGGGAGTTCATCTGCGGCCCTAACTGATTTTTCCACGTCGTCCGGCCCCCTTAGCGATCGTATCGATCATCTCGGACAAGTGCGGAGCGGCCAAAGCCTCCGGGACAGTGGGCTGGGCGTCATGCCAAATTCACCGCCGGTAGATGCTCGTGTGCTGATGGTAGTTCTGCCAATCGAACCAGTAATCCTTCAGCGAATCAATCCGGATCAATTGGGCACATTCAGGCCAGACGATTTGGACATTTTCTAAACTGCTGATTCGCGAAATGTTTGAGGCTGGTGCCGGGAGGGGGGGTCGAACCCCCACGACCTTGCGATCGGCGGATTTTGAGTCCCCTCTCCCGGTTTTATAGATTGCAGAAGTGCATTGAGTTTATAGATACTTCCAAAAGGGTCGAGCGGTGCGGTCGGTCAGGTCCGGTAAGGGTACTGTAACTGGTCTGATAGTCACGAAATTGTGCACGATTTCTGAACCCCGCGGGCCGGGCTTCAAAACCGTGTAACCAGGCAGCCACCATTTCCGTAATACCGACTGAACCCAAATCCAAGAGCACATGAAGAAAACCTCGAATGAACAGAAGGATCATCTACGTTGCGAGCACAGCCATTCTCGTCTTGGAGGTCCTGGTGGGGGCTTTCATGGACCTTGCGCACCTTCCCTATGTCGTACAGGACGTCCGCTCTATCGGCTATCCAACTTACGTCTTGTACATTGTCGGAGTCTGGAAGGTCCTCGCAGTCGGTGCGCTGCTCTGGCCGCGACTCCCTCGGCTCAGGGAATGGGCTTATGCAGGAGTCTTCTTCGAGATGTCCGGCGCGGCGGCATCTCATGTTCTGGTCGGCGATCCCATCGGCAAATATGCCGCGCCACTGGCTTTCACCTTTCTCACGTTGGTCTCCTGGTGGTTCAAGCCGGACGAGGAAACGCCCCGCATACGCCCTTAGGCGAACTGACCCTTTGGTCGCATTGCTCGTCTTCCGTGCGAGGAGCGCAGCGATCAGAGGAGGTAAGGCACCAGGGCAGCGGTCTGACGGGCATAGGTGGCATACGTCTCGCCGAAATGGGAACGCATCCACTGTTCCTCCATGCGGAGCTTGATCCAGAACGCGAGGAAGATGAGAACGAAAACGATGAACCCGCGCACTTGGGAGATGGCAATCGCCATGCCAAGGAAACCGGTCAGAATGCCGGTGTAAATGGGGTGACGGACCACGGCATAGGGACCGGTAGTGATCAGCTCGTGGCCCTGCTTAATGGTGACGGAGCGGCTCCAGTTGCTGCCGAGGTGCTCGCGCGCCCAGACGGCGAAGAGAAGGCCGGCGATGGTGACGGCAGCTCCCAGCCAGAAGGGCCAAAGGCCAATCGGCCAGAGCTGGAGGTAAAGCCAGGGCAGCGGGATACGAGTTGTCGAGAGGAGGACGATCGCGATCAGGAAAATGAAGACGCGCAGGATCCGCGAGGCAGCCGGCTCGAGGCGCTGGGTGGTTTTGGTATTGGCGGCTTTGATCTGCCAGTAGAGAAGAAAGAAAATCCAGACCACAGGAAAGAAAGATTCGTAGAACCAGAGCATTCAGGACCTCCGGGCGCTGAAGGAGTTTACGCAGGTGAGCGAGGGGAACCTTCACGGCACGGACATCGGTCAGGGGCTTTGTCGATGTGCTTTTCGCATTGATTGTCGGCTCCCTACCCACCTTCGTCAATATTCTGGGGTTTGAAGGCTACTCTTCGTCGACAGCATTCCAAGCGTATTTGAAGCCTTCTTCACCACTCGCAGCACCGTGGGTACCGGCATCGGCTGCGTCAACTGTAAAAACTGGCAGTTGCGAATCTAATACAGATCATACAGAGATACTCTGCACTTTGCGGGGTGCGTCTAGGCACCTGTCGCCGACCTTTCTCCGAAGCCACTGCGCGATCCGTCAGATCGTTCTTTTCCAGCAAGCCAAAAATTCGGAAACGTACACTCCCTGAGAGCTAACGGTATGTCTAGCGTCTCAAAGGCGGTTCAGCGATTGGCACAGATCGAAGGACCCTGTGCTGGAAGAGCAATCTACTGCTTATACGTCCCAGAGATTTAATGAACTTGATTCTCTGCGCGGATTGGCAGCATGCACAGTTGTTCTGTCTCATTTCTGGTCCGGTGTCGGCGTCGACAGCTTCCCTTAGGATGTGGCATTCTCCCTTCTGGTTTCTTATCACAGGCCATGACGCTGTGATTCTCTTTTTCAGCTTTGAGTGGGTTCGTGTTGTTTCTTCCTTATGAGCGCAAAGGGGGAATGAGCTATTTCAAGTTTGTCGTCAAGAGAGTCTGCCGCATCTATCTTCCCTACCTGGGCGCATTGGCACTCGCCATTGCGATGAATCTTCATTACCACGGCCTCGTTACCGACCATGAGTGGGTAAATTCGACCTGGAATCAAAAACCAAATGGCCATCTGATTCTCCAGCATCTTGTGTTTTTGGGCAACTACACGATGGGAGGCATTCAACACCGCTTTTTGGTCGTTGGTCTATGAGATGCGGATCTCTCTCATTTTTCCATTCCTGGCGATTGCTGTTCTACGGTTTCGCGCAGAAGTGGATGCTCGTGCTTGCGATATTTTCTTCGTTATTGTCGAGTCACTATCACTGGCTCTTCGTCCTCTTGAGATTGGATCCGGCAAAAATCTCGATTCGCATATACGCTGCACTATATGAGCTTCTTCATTCTGGGGGCGATCCTGGCAAAGAATCGGAAGTTCATTCAGGCGAGATACAAACGATTGCCGCTCTTGTTTGTATTTTCTGCCTTTGTTCTTGCTCTCTTGTTTTACTATCATCCATTCGATATTCCAGCGGGTACCGCGGCGCTTCTCTCTCAGACAAAAAATCACAGACTGGAGCGTGGCGTTCGGATCGCTGCTTGTTATCTCCTTAGCCGTATGTTCCCCACACTTCAAGCACTTATTGAATCACTACGCCATTCACTATCTCGGCAGAATCTCCTACAGTATCTATCTCGTACATGGCACAGTTCTATTTACTTTGATTTATATCTGTCGGGGCCATCTTACGGTTCGGCTATCTTCCCATTTATCTGATAGGAGTGATGGGGCTGGCGAGCGTTTTCCACTATCTGATCGAAAAGCCGTCCATCGTTCTTGGACAGAAGTTGGGGAGATCCAGCACTGATCGTGAAAAGCCACATACAAACCACTCAGCCTCACTGTGGCGGACTTTAGGTTTGAGGAGCGGGTCTCTGCTGCGCCACAAAGCCTAGAAATTTCTTAGGGCCAGCGTCCTATTTGAGTCGGTTCCATAGAAAGCTGGACGCCGAATAAGCACGCCGTGAGCCGGTAGAGAAGGGACCCCAGCAGGCCAGCCATTCCGTACAGACTGAAGAAAATGAGTCCGATAGATGGATGATGGCCAAACGACGTTACCCGGATTTTGGAATGTCCGGTTGGCGGTTGTACGCCCGGAATATCATTCCCCAGAGCACAAACGGAAATAGGTCACGAAATGAGTCACGCGACAGAGACGCAGAAAGAGAAGCACAAAAGCCACGCTTAAATCGGTGTGTAGATTCAATGGATTGGATGGTGCCGGGAGGGGGAATTGAACCCCCATGACCGTGAGGTCGGCGGGTTTTGAAATACCCTCTCCCGGTTTTATAAATCGCACAACGCATTGATTTTAAAGACGCTTGCAAAGATATCAGCGGTTGGGTCTGTAAGGTCCGGTGACGGTCCGTGACAACCCGATAGTCAGCGAAATCGTCACGCAAAATCCTCTCGCATAACATAGGCAACCCGTTCGTTTCGGTGTCACTCGCGACATCCCAAAAGTCGGTATATACTTCGCGACGAATGCCAATGACACCCAGACGCCTATTCATCCCCGTTCTCTCCTACTCTACGATCGGCGTCGCCCAGCAAATGAATGACCGCAAGGGTGCGAAGGCGAGGTTTTTAATCCTGGGCATTCTGTTCTGTACGTTTGCCTGCTCCGTTGCCGCGGCACAGACCAACGCGAAAAACGTGTTGGTCCTGTTCAGCTTTGTTGACCGCAACCACGTGCCGCTGGACAAAATAGAGTCGTCCCTGCGTGCCCATGTTTCGCTGCCCGTGAACTTCTCTGTTAGCTACCTCGAAAACGCAAAAGTCGAAGAGCAGTCTTATCGAGACAGCCTGGCAGAGACGTTTCGACGTGAGTACAGTGATACGAAGCTGAGTCTCATCCTTGTCGCTTCTGAGCCGGCACTCAAATTCGCAGTTGAATACCGAGACAAGATCTTTCCGGGTGTTCCCATCGTCTTCTGGGCGATCAGCAGCACGCTGGCTGACCAGAAGATATCTGGAGTAACCGGTGTGGCGTCGCCTGTGGGGACTCGCGAAACAATAGATCTGGCCCTTCATCTTAATCCAGATACAACGTCGGTCGCCGTCATCACGAACGTGTCGGAGATAGAAAGATACTGGTTGGCAGAGGTACACACAGAACTCCTTCGTCATCTGGATAAGGTCAAGGAAATCGATCTCGTCGGGCCTCCGGGCGCCGAGATGCTTCAAAGAATTGCAGCGCTTCCTCCCCATACAGTCGTCCTGTTTCAGCTTTTTCCGCAAGATTCAAATCAGCCAGCGATCGGAACCTGGGATGTGCTTGCTGCTACGGCCCGGCACCTCCCGACCTACTCCATCTTCCAAACGCTTGCTTTGAATCGTGAGGGCATCGGAGGAGCATACTACGACGATGCGAAGGACTCAGCTATCGCTGGAGAACTGGCAGCTCGAGTGCTTCTCGGAGAGCAACCGGACAACATTCCCGTTGTGCACATCCCCAATCTTCAGATCCGCGTAGACTGGCGCCAGCTCCGTCGATGGCAAATACCGGAGTCCTTACTGCCACCGGGCAGTGAGGTTCTCTACCGGGAGCCAACTGCCTGGGAGTCTTACAAGTGGTACATCATCGGCGGTGTTTCGTTGATAACCCTAGAAGGTGTTCTGATCTTCGCGCTGGTCTGGCAGAGAGCGCGGCGAAGGAGGACGGAAAACGAGCTGCGGTTAACCCACGATCGTCTTCGCATGGCTGTCGAGGCGGGGAGATCAGTGGGCTGGGATGCAGATTTGATGAACGGTCGAAATCGATGGTTTGGCGATTTGCAGTACATATTCGGAATGTCGGGAGACAACCGCAATGGTCACGTGGGAGACCTTCGCAAGCATGTTCATCCGGATGACGTTGAAACCTTCGAGACTGCAGTTGCCACAGCCAGGGAGACGCGGGAACCGTACGCTGCCGAGTTCCGCGTCGTTCGGGAGGATGGCGACTCTCGCTGGATATCAGCGAAAGGCAAGTTTTACTTCACACCGAACGGCGAGCCGGAACGAATGCTCGGAATAGCGACTGACATCACCGAACGCAAACTCGCAGAGAAAACACTGAGCAACCTGAGCGGACAGTTGATCAAAGCGCAAGAAGAGGAACGGAGCCGGATTGCGCGAGAGCTCCATGACGATTTCCAGCAGCGGCTGGCCCTGCTGTCAATTGACCTGGAACATCTTGCCAAATATCTGGCGCAAGACACCGAAGGAAGTTACGAGCTCCACGAACTCTGGAATCGGATAGGCGAATTGGGCTCGGATTTGCATTCCTTATCACACCGCTTACATTCGTCGACACTCGACATCCTTGGCCTCGTTGCCTCACTGAGCTCCTTTTGTGCGGAGTTCAAAGATCACCACTCAATCGATGTCAATTTCGTGGAAGAGAACGTGCCGCGCGACATACCAAGGGAAGTGGCGTTGTGCCTCTTTCGCATTACGCAGGAAGCGCTGCAAAACGTCAAGAAACACAGCCGGGCAGATTCGGCTGAGGTTCGGGTGGAGGGATTGGAACAGAAGATCCACCTTTCGATCTCCGACCGCGGAACGGGCTTTGATCAAGGAGCAGCTTCGAGGCAGAATGGAATCGGTGTTCTCAGCATGGAGGAACGAGTGCGGCTGGTGGGCGGACAATTTGCAATCCGGTCCCGCCCTATGCGAGGGCACTCAGATCGATGTTTGGGTTCCAATCGGCAGCTGATCAGAAAAATCCAGGAATCGGCTATGGACACGCCCGGAGACTACAACCCCGCGAAGCACAAACGGAAATAGGTCACGAAATCAGTCACGCGACATAGACGCAGAAGGCGAAGCACAAAAGCCACGCGTCAATCGGTGTTCAGATTAAATAGATTAGATGGTGCCGGGAGGGGGAATTGAACCCCCATGACCGTGAGGTCGGCGGGTTTTGAGTCCCCTCTCCCGGTTTTATAGATTGCACAACGCATTGATCTTACAAGGGCTTGCAAAAATGTGATGGGTTAGGTCGGTGAGGTCCGGTGACGGTCCGTGACGACTCGATAGTCACGAAATCGTGCACGATTTCTGAACCCCGCGGGCCGGGCTTCAAAATCAGAAATCTAATTGATCTACTTATTTCCCAATGACAACGGATTTAGAGGAATCTGAGAAATAAAAGTCCCGGAGGGCACCGCGATGCCCATTGCAAAGCGCGAACAATTGCAGACCGAGACGAGTTGGCGTGATATAGCTTTCGTTACTCGTACGCAAAGCCGAGGCATTGGCCGCTCTTCTGTCTATTAATTGAAATCCACACAGAGCTTCGAGGTCTCGCTCGACCTGAGGTCCTCGCGATCCTACAGTTGCAACCAGTTCCTCAATATTGCACGCTAGCGGTTTCGCGAATACATCCCCTGATTCCGAAAGGACCGGCCAGCAGCACGGCCGCCTCATCCCTTCTTTGAGCTCCGAGCACATCCGCTTCCGCCGCGCCGGATCGACACTCTGCGTGATCGCCAGAAACGACGGAATTGCCGCGAAGGGATCAACGAGAAAAAAGATGGAATTGAGCGCCAGCACTGAAAACCGCACCAGCGGCGCAGTGCGAATCTCATTCAACGCCGCGGTCGCGGGATTTGTCCATTCGAGCATGTCTAATTTGATTCGCCTGAGTTGAAATCGAATCGCTTTGGATGCGGGCTACGCTATTCGGCGCAACCACAACGAACACGGTTCGCGCCCCTGCTCTTGAACGAGCACTGGACATGCCTCGGTCAAGAGGTCCCGATGTTCGCGGTTCAGCCAATTTAGCGCGGCAATTACTTCGAATGAACGGTTGAAACAGAGAAAAGCCTCCAGCAAATATTGCTCGTCCCACATGCGCCGGTCAGTGATGATCACCTCTGGAATGTAGTCATAAGGCGTAAATATGTCATGGACGTGGACAAGAACACCGGGTGCAACCCGACCGAGAATCTGAAGATACTCATGGAGGACGTCGCCCTGCGGCCGAATCACATGTGACGAGTCGATGAAGAGAATATCGTTCGCCTCCAAATCCTCGAAAATCTGCATCGGACACAGTTCAACTCGCGAGCGTATGATCCTCGCGCCCGTTGCTTCGAGCCATGGCGCCTCATATGGCTCAATGCAGACGTGGTCGCATCCATAATTAACATCTTCTGCATGGTTTTTGTCGATTGCACGACGCGCAACCAGAGTAGAGTTGCCGCTTCCGATTTCCACGATCCGATGGGGTTTGAAAAATCGGACCATGTCGTATAAGAGCTCCGCATCTCCCGACTCGAAATATCCGTTATGATATCCAAATTCTCCGATCCCCGATTTCTCCAAGGGAAGAGAAAGAAGCTCTTCTCGAAAGTGGAACTTTCCAATCAGCTCGACTTGCACCTTCTCGTTCAGATCTAAACCAACAATGTCGCGTTTTTCTCGAAGGCTGAACCGCAGGTCAGATTCAAACAGCAGCGGTTCGTAATAGTGATGTCGAACAATTGCCAAACCGGCTCGCTGTAGGACCGCCTGAGACCGACGGAGCCTTCCGCCTCCCCGGGCGATAAACCACGCTAGCGGCGCCATAATTACGGCAGCAACGGCTGCTGGAAAGTCCAACAGGTAAAACATATATCCGGAAAAAGAGGTGCGTTGAACTCCCATTCGCTTCACTTCCTGGACCTCTATGAATCGCGACAAGATTATCACTGGCGATTTATCCGAATCGGCAATGAGCGTTATAGGACGTGATCGAGTTCAAATAGTCGCAGCGTGAACTTCGTGTATTGTCCTCGCGCGCGCGCAGATGTGCGCGTTCAGTACACTATTCGGACACGTAAACTAAAAGGGGCAAATGATGACGGTCTACTTTCTTACTCGAGATTCGAACGACAACCCCAAGTTTCAAAAGAGGAAGAGTCCTCCAAAGCCTACGACCCGTGGGGGAAAAGAAAACCCTCGACGAATTGGTGAGGGTGTGTCTGGACCGTTTGAATTACGCGGAAACGTTCAAAGAAGCTCCAAAGCCTGAACACTTGAAGATGGAGACTGCCAAGTCGATTCTTCATCACCTCATCGAAATGGGGAATCAGATCGGGAGCGAAGATTCTGCCGTCTAACGCAATCCCTCCCTTTCTCAGCGCACCCATCCCGGATGCGTCAATTGCGCTGCAACCATTCCGAAACTTGGATTTCACTTGGCGTCATCCCGGGCGCATCAGAAAGGCTTTGGGTGATCTTCAGTTGCTTCATACCGCATTCAATGAGGACCTCTTTAGTGTCCAAGCTTCCGCTTCCCTTGCCGGTAGGAGAGTTAATAATCTGGTTCGAACCGTATGTCGCGATTCGGCAGAGATGTGAGATCCGTCTGCTTCTAGACTCTTCATTGCCTCGTTTACCGCATAGAAGAGTGACTTGGAGGAATCATAAATTTCCCAATTCCGTATTGCCGTTGAGAGTTTGTGATCATCAAACGTTACGCTGCCCACAATAGCGAAGCCGGATTCGGTTTTCCTCTGTACTCCCCAAGCGGATTCTGGAGGATACTTGGCCGAGCTGGGCCTCACGCCAGCCGGGTACTTTCTTAGGATTAGGTCTGTACCCAGTTGCTCAAGAACCTTCGACTCTGGCATGCCCAATGTGAGGACGTGGGTTCCAATGGTGATTGAGGGCGTGACGGTCTGCGCGCCACCAGGCAGAACGCAAGTAGCTAGGAAGATCGATAGAACAGCAATACGGGCGGTCATTGGCCCGATTCTCCCACCGAGCTTGGGCCGGATCAAAGCGAAAATACTGGGTTACCTCGGGATGAGAACCCAAATGAATATTGGACGCCCCAGGACCCTTGCTTGCGAGATCAAACCCCTTCGATGCAGTTACCTCAGACTGAATGCGAAAGCAAATCCTTGAGGAAAGATGCAAACTCCAAGTTAGAGTGTCTTTTGGGTGGATCACCCCATGAGTTCGAACAGGACGCGCAAACGAGCATTGCAAGCCTTGCACCTCTTCCTCTGGGTTGTGGCGATATACCTTGGATATGCAACTCTCGACTGTCTGATCGTCTTCGAAAAAGGCTTGAGAGCCAACGATGGATTTCTGATGATTATTCCGACGATCATCTTCGCGGGTCTAGCTCTATCCTTCCTATTCGTGATTGGGAAGCTGCGAACCTCCCTGGCACAGTTGAAAAGAACTGGAACACCGGAAGTAACCAAAATCGGGCAGGTGAGGGACGCTACTTTGCGGTGCCGCAGCCGGACTCTTCCGAGCGGGCGATTCGCCCCATAACGTCAAACGTGAGCCGTTCTTCGAATGGCGACGTGTCATTCATAACCGACAACAATGGGGTCATCAGAGCTAAATCCCCGAGGTTCTGATCTTCGACTAAGGACGAGCCACCCTCTCGAAGTGTCCACAGTGCATCTCGCAACGCAAGTTCGTCGAACGTATTGCGGTGTCGGCGAAGCGAGGTGATCATCCGAGGTATTTGGCTCAAGGCCGCTGTAATCGTACCCTTGTTGACGTCAATGAGTTTCCCGGCTTGGTAGCTAATCGAAGGAATCTTCTCTGGGTTGATGGGAGCAATTGCCCGTTCCCATCTTGGTAGCAGGTTATCGACTGAGTCCAGTGCCCCTGTCAGTTCCGCATCCGACAAGAGTTGTTTCGATGCTTGCGCTGCACAGACAGCACAGGATATCGCTCGCAGGAAAGCGATTACGAGCAATCTGGGATTCATGCTGAGATGGTAGCGCCAAATCGATAACTATCGCGATCCTTAGTGCTTCGGACGCGGTAATTGAGTGCACCGGGGGTCACTCCGACACTACCGGAAAGCTCCCTTTCCTGTTTATCCAGTGCCAATGCAAGATTCTTTGTAAAAATGAGCGAGAGGGTGAGCACTTCTCCGAGGTACGCCGCCACCTCGCATACCCCCCTAGCTGTTCAGTTCATTCACTCCGTTGTGGCCTCGGAACGCTGGTAATCAACTGGATCGTCTGCCCCCCAGGTCCGCTCAATTCCTGCTGAACGCGATCTCTGTACTTCTCCGGGACGGGCACCTTTGAGAAGGAAGATCAAAAGCGTGTCGCTGTACTCCTGAACATGGCCCACCAGCTTGCCGCCCTGAAAAACGGGCTTCTCGACGCCGTCTTTGGCCCGCCGAACGGCTTCATCTTCGAGCATGTCCGCGCCCATTTCTAGCGCACTTTTCCAGTCCTTGGCGAAGTCCTGATTTTCGTTCCGCCATTCGTAAATAGATGCGCGACCAAGGCCGCTGATCTCACATGCTTTGGTTACATTGCAGGTCTGTGCGAGCGCATCCAAAAACTTCTGGCGCTTTTCAGGTGTCCGAATTGTCCGTTTGTCGCCGTGGATTTGGTTTGCCATTCTTACTTGCCCCTGTCCCAATGATGGACCAGATTTGCCACAGAGCGCCAGCGGTAAAGGCACGTAGAGGCACCGAGGCGGGCCTTCCGTGGCCTCTCCCTACCCCTTTGCCACCTTACATCACCGAACGCCAGCTTCGTCTTCCTGAAACAACTGCCTTTCAAGGCCGTGTCGCTCGACGAACAACTTGTACCTATTCTTCCGGACCTCCAATACACCTCCAGTGACAAAGTCGTAGCGATCCAAGTTGCCGGGGTCTACCGCTTCGCATTGAACCATTTCATGCGCACGAACGGCGAGCTGACGCATCGTCAATTTCGTCAGCTCGCTCCCGTTGGGCGAGCCGGTATTGAGATGTGCGGTTTTTTCGGCATTGTTGTAATCAATCACTTGGGAACGCCATAAGCGCATGTCAGCTCGGCACTGTTCAACAGTGGGCGCGTGATCTCTCTGTGCAACCGCACGTTGCACCGGCAGAGCGATCAGACAGAGAACTGATGCTGCGTAAAACAATTTCATTTTCTTCTTCCAGTCTTTGGGTGTGGACCAGTTTATATGGCTCACTCTGAGATTTGAAGTGTCGAGGCGTCACCCCGAACATTTACGCGGATTTCCGAAGAGCTAATCGAACGCATAAAATTCAGCTATACCGGATAGCCTGCGGCTGATCACCCTTGGCGAAAAGGTGGGATGCCTTCCCATCCCACCTTCCAGCGCTCTTGCGAAAAAAGGGAAGGTCACGGAAGGGTGACACATGATTCCAGCGCCCCCTCGGGCCGTTGCATCGGCTGCCCATGCATGGGAAATCATGCGTGAGGAAGTTACGCTCAGACAGTCCATCATGAGCCTGGTTTCGACGAGCAACGTCAAAAAGACTTGCTTGCGCTCGACGATGAGGCACGGCAAAGCGGGAATGCTCGGTACTATTTCCCGGCGCGCGTCGAACTAGAAATCAGAGATACGAATGAACGGGCACAGGCACTCTACGATGCCTGCTACGAAGTTTGGGAGAAACACGAATTAAAGAGAAACCGCGCCTTCTTTCGTGCCGTTTTCGACAATTGCCTTCAGCTATTATTCGAGCCTCGGCGGGATACGATTATCGCCGAATTACGGCTTAGGGATGTTAGGACGCGGACTGCCGGGAACAGCGACGCTGCTGCTGGAAGCCTAGCAAGGCGAATGGATCAGCTCAGGGCGACGTGGAATCAGAAGTTGGAAAAAGAGGCGCGTGACAGCGATACAAGAGAACGCGTCGCACGCGAGCGCGCCGCTCTCCTTCCATCGACTGAAGTACGCTCCACTCCGCACAGCGAAAATAGACCGCAAACATCGCAAGCGCGGAAGCAGGGCCGCAAGGAGCAACGGCCACAAGATTTCACGAGCCTTGCTGGGAGTCTCTGGAACCAGAAGAAAGGCCCCACCGGGCGGGTCAGTCATGATGATCTGAAGGCAATCGGCGTCAAGCTGGATTCTCACAAATTCATCCCGCCAGCCAAGTATCTCGAAGAGAAAGCAGCGAAAGAGTTGAAGGCCCGGAACAGTAAGAACGCCAACTCGAAGAGTGCTGGAGCGATTCAGACTTGGAGCGCGCTGGTAACGCGTAAAGACAAAGACGACCTGAGAGCCATGCGAAAACTACTCAACCGATGCGCTTCAAAAAAGGCCGTAATCGTTCGCGGCCAATAATCTTCGTCTGACGAATGGTCTATATTGTCAGGCATTTCCGATTAGTTTTTTGTCCGGGAACATTTGCGGACAGATTTTCCCGATTGATCCGCCCCCCAACTGAATGTCTTCTGCATACAAGTTCGGTGCTCACTCCCGACTAAGGAAATTGAGCACCGCCATGGAGCTTCTATGAATCGAGTTTCCCACACATCGAATCGCTCGGCAAACCTTCGCCTTGAACGCGCAGTCGCATCCCATATCAACCGGGCCGGAAAGCTAATCTCAGCAGCAACTCATGCCGCGCCCGATCGCTACCACCAAGCAACAACTTGCGTCGCCTTGCCGTGGACCTCCGCGAGCTTTCGGCTGCCTATTGAGGGACTAGCCTCGTTCCTCGAGCATGGGGGTGGCCGATGAGCGGACTTTGGCGCGACCACCCAGCTACACCTCACCAGCAATCAACTCCCCTTCACTCGCAATCGGCAAATCGACGCACGCGGCAAACACAGGCGCGATCTTCTAATCGGAATGCTACGCACCTCTCGTGCCAATAAAACCCCCCTCTGGCTTACCCGAAATCATGAGGGCTGGAATTGCTCAACATGGCGCGAGATTCAAAGAAATCCGAGACCGAGGATTTCGCGTTGAGAACGTGATGGAACGTAGATCGGACGGAGCAGTGCATTCCTGGTATTGGCTTCGCCACGATCCCGAGCGGGACGGTGCGCAGTGAACCGCGCACAACAGGAAGGCCCGACGCGCAAGGCTCGGGCCGACTCAGATGCAATCGAGTGGAAAGACTATCCGCGCATTGCCCCCGGCGAGTATCCGCGCCTATTGCAAATGGGGGAAGCAATATCGTGACCCAGGTTTCCGCCGCTGGCTCTGTCTGCTCCGTTGGGATGTGCTCACAGATGATCTGGTGCGCGTGATTGCACTCCGTCCCTCAGTGGTTCCCCTTGGGAGCCGTGACAAGCCCCACGCCTCTCGGCGGGGGAAGTATCTCCCTGAGTGGATTCGGGCCAATGGCGGACCACCAGCACGCCGGGACCGGCTCTCCCCGGAGTGTTTGTTTACCGGATGGCGCGCGTGGAAATCGGAGACACGGAAGGCCCTGCGCCATATTCCGTGGTGCGCCAAATCATTGAATGGGAGACGGGTTTCCGGGTCACTCAGTCAGCAAGTCACACCAGTCAAGGAAGGCCCCTACTTCAAGCGCCGTAGAATCAGAGGCTTTCGAAAGATGCTTGTCACATTCTGCGCGCTTCGGCCCTAGCCGGGGTCGAGGGTGAACACACTCCAGCACACACCCAAGGGGCGGGCGTGCCGGAAACGGTACACCCGCCAAAGGCCCAAGAAACATAGATCAAAGACACAACGCGCAGGATTGTATATCCGCAGCGTCTCTGCAACTGATTGCAATGATAGGAGGTTACAAGGATGCGTGACCGCAACGTGACCAATGCTCAGGCGCTGCAATATCGCACTGGAACGTCAAAAATGCTGTTCTGAGTCGGCGTTTGCTTCGCCTGAAAGCAGCGGCGGAATATCTGAGCCTCAGTCCGTGGAAGGTCCGCAGTTTGATTCAAGCCGGAAGATTGCCGGTAGTACAGGACTAGCGAAGGCTCTCCCTTCCTTTTGGATGTGCGTGACCTGGACAGCTACGTGGATCGAAACAAACGTGTGACTCCGTTGTGATTTCTCTTGCTATCTAACCTAGCGTTAGGTATGATATGTGCCATGAAGAAAAACGCAGCAGCGCAGGCCCTTGGGAAACTCGGAGGAACGGCGAGAGCGAAAGCACTTTCCACCTCTGACTTGTCCAAGATAGGCAAGAAAGGGGCGAAGGCGCGGATGGTCAAACTGACACCGGTCCAACGCTCTGAGATTGCACGCAAGGCGGTGGAAGCCCGCATTGCTAAACATGGACAGCAGAAACGGAAGGGAGACAAAGCATGAGACGGACCAACGGCATAGGATGTGTCTATAAATGGCCGGATTCCCCGGTGTGGTGGCTCAAGTATTCAAAACGAGGACGGGCATTCCGGGAATCCAGCCACGAAACAGATTTGAGAAAGGCAGAAAAGATGCTGCGCAAACGCTTAGGCGAATTAGAAGCGGGAACCTTCGCCGGGCCACAAATCGAAAGAATCAAGGTGCAAGAGCTGGCCGATGATTTCATCCGTGACTACCGCATCAATGGGCGCAAGAGCCTGGACGATGTGCAAGCGCGCTGGACGCTGCACCTAGAGCCGTTCTTTGGCCTATCTGCGGGCCGCAGATGTGACAAGCCAGCAGATTGCTCGTATACGTGGACAATCGCCAGAAGGAAGGCGCCAGCAACGCAACTGTGAATCGGGAATTGGCTGCTCTCAAGAGGATGTTTCGCCTTGGAGTGCAAGCGACTCCACCAAAGGTCATGCGGATGCCAGCCTTCCCGCACATGCGTGAGAACAATGTCCGCAAGGGCTTCCTCGAAGATGAACAGTTTCACGCGATGATGGCGGACGCGGAGTTGTGGTTTCGCGCTCTGGTGGAATGTGGGCGGACCTATGGCTGGCGGGTATCAGAATTGCTCGGCTTGAAAGTTGAGCAAATCGACCTCACACAGAAGGTGATCCGATTGGAGCCGGGACTACGAAGAACAACGATGGGCGCGAAGTGTTCATGACAGACACGGTGCGTGCTCTCTTGTCCGCTTGCGTGCAAGGTAAGATCACCGGACGCGCAGGTATTCACCCGCGCCAATGGTTCTCCGGTTCGCGATTTCCGCGTGACCTGGGAGCGGGCTTGCAGCCGTATAGGAGTTGGGCAGCACAGTTTGTGTCGATTGCTGCGAGCCGATGGATTCGGGACGGGCTTGCTCCAAGTGCAAGAGCCAACGTTCCGTGTATTCCGGGCTGATCTTCCATGATCTTCGGCGGACTGCGGCGCGAAACCTGCGGCGCGCTGGAATCCCGGAGACGGTAATTATGAAGATTGGCGGTTGGCGGACGCGGAGTGTTTTCGAGCGTTACGCAATTGTGAGCCGGACGGATATCGCGGATGCAATGCGCAAACTTCAACAGAGCGAAGATGCCACGCAAATCCAACAAAGTCACGAAACGGTCACGTTGGCTGTTCCAGTGACGCAAACCCTACAATGAACGGCTATCGCGCGAATGTAGATTAGACCTATATTTTCAATAGATTAGAGTGGTGCCGGGAGGGGGGGTTGAACCCCCACGACCTTGCGATCGGCGGATTTTGAGTCCGCTGCGTCTGCCAGTTCCGCCATCCCGGCATGGGGTGGGGTGCCAAGAAAAGTATCGCATATACGTTGATTACAGGGCTAGTTGAAGCGGATCCGACCGCTGAGGCTGGCGGTGGAATTGAACGAGGTTTGTGAGGCTGCGTCGGGTTGAAATGTCGGCGGACGCCTGGATGTTGCGAGGCTTGGCTCCCCGCAGACGCGGTGGATTTCGCGGCGTTCATTCGGCCGCAAACCCTTTCTCCACGCATCCCGCTGAGAACCGTGGATTCCCGTGCGACAATGGAGGCAATCGTGATGACTTCTGCCTCTTCTGCAGTCGTTCCCGATCCAGTCGTAGTTACCCCGGAATTGCTGGCTCAGCACAGCATCACCCCGGAAGAGTACGAACGGATTCTGGCGGCGTTAGGACGCGTCCCTTCCCTCACCGAATTAGGCATTTATAGCGTGATGTGGAGCGAGCACTGCTCGTACAAATCGAGCCGTGTGCATTTGAAGCGGTTGCCCACAAAGAGCGACCGCGTGGTGCAAGGTCCGGGCGAAAACGCCGGCATCATCGACGTGGGAGAAGGTTGGGCCTGCGCGTTCAAGATCGAAAGCCACAATCATCCCAGCTACATCGAGCCACATCAGGGCGCTGCAACTGGCGTAGGCGGAATTCTTCGCGACATTTTTACGATGGGCGCGCGGCCGCTGGCGGTGATGGATTCGCTACGCTTCGGTCCGATTACCGGAGAGAGCGGCGTCGAGCCGGAATTGGTAACGAAGAATCACTCCATCGTAGAGGGCGTTGTTAGCGGGATCGCCAGCTACGGGAACTGCTTTGGCGTGCCGAACCTGGGCGGCGAAACTAAATTCGAGCCGTGCTATAGCGGCAATCCGCTGGTGAATGCGTTTGCGTTGGGGTTGGTGCGGAAAGACGAGATTTTCTACGCCAAAGCTACGGGGACCGGCAACCCTGTGATCTATGTAGGGGCGAAAACGGGGCGCGACGGCATTCATGGCGCGACGATGGCCAGCGAGGAGTTCCACGCCGGCACGGAGGCCAAGCGACCCAATGTGCAGGTTGGCGACCCATTCATGGAGAAGCTGCTGCTGGAAGCTTGCCTTGAAGCGATGAAAACGGGTGCGATCGTCGGCATTCAGGATATGGGCGCAGCAGGGCTGACCTGTTCGACCTGCGAGATGGGCGCGCGCGGCGGCGTGGGGCTCGACGTGGAACTGGATCTGGTTCCGCAGCGCGAAACCGGCATGAGCGCGTACGAGATCATGCTGTCTGAAAGCCAGGAGCGGATGCTGCTGGTGGCCGAGAAAGGCCGTGAACACGAAGTTCTTCGCGTCTTCGCTAAGTGGGGATTGGACGCGGTGATCGTGGGTACGGTGCGGCCCGAGCCGCGCTTGCGAATCCGGCATCATGGCGAACTGATGGCGGATATTCCGAATCAGTCGCTGACGGATGATGCTCCGCTGTATCACCGGCCCGTGGGCACCTGGAAGGCTCCGGTGCCGATGGACCCTTCAGATCACGTGCTCATAGAACTGGAGCAGGATCGCGATTACCTTGCGGATCTCAAGAAGCTCTTAACCAGCCCGAATGTGTGCTCCAAGCGTTGGGTGCATGAGCAGTACGACACCATGGTCCAGACCAATACCGTAATTGGGCCGGGTGGCGAAGCCGGCGTGATGCGGATCAAGGGCACCGGAAAGCCAGATGGACCCGATGGGCCCGGCGGTGAGATTGGTCTGGCTATGGCTCTCGACGGCAACGGGCGCTGGGCGTATCTCGATCCCAGGCTGGGAGCGATGCACGCAGTGGCCGAAGCGGCGCGCAAAGTTGCCATGACCGGGGCAACTCCCGTAGCTGCGACAAATTGCCTCAACTTCGGCAATCCGGAGAAACCGGAGATCATGGCTCAGCTTTCAGCGGCCATCGACGGCATTCCGAGGCCTGCACGGCTCTGGGGACGCCCATCACTGGCGGGAATGTTTCGCTGTACAACGAGACGAAAGGCGAAGGCATTTATCCAACACCGGTGCTGGGGATTGTCGGAATTCTGGACGACGTAACAAGAGCCGTGCCGGCAGAGTTTCAACAGGCTGGCGACGACATCCTGCTTTTGTGGCCCGTGCCGCGAGGTGAGGAGCCGAATCCAAACCTTGTGGTCCCGTTCACGCCTGCGCCGATCAATCCATATATTGTGTATCCCCTGACTTCTTCGCCGGGATTTCCAGTTGCGAGCCCTGTTCCGACTCCGGTTCCCGACGCTCCAGAAGACACCACCGATTCACCTTCGAAGGAAATGGTGGCCTTCGGCAGTTCGGAATATGCGAAGGCTGTCCTCGGCGCGCTCTGGGGTACGCCGCCTGCACTCGATCTTGAAGCAGAGGCCGGCCTGCATAAGCTGCTCATTGAGTTAAGCTGGCGCAAGTTGATTCGTTCAGCGCGCGACATCGGCGACGGCGGCATTGCAGTAACTTTGGCGCAGGCAGCGTTTGCCAATGGAATTGGAGCCACGGTCGAACAGGACCAATCGCTGATGATCCACCCCCTCTTCGGACTCTTTGCCGAACCAGCTTCCACCGTGCTCTTGACTACAGACTCAAGCAATGTTGGCGAGATCGAGAAACTCGCGGGAAAATTCAACTTCTTCTGCGCCCGCATTGGAACCACCGGCGGATCCCGACTGGAGATTGCGGTGGATGGGCAGTCCTTCATTTCAGCATCGCTTGCCGAACTGCGTGAGCCTTGGGAAAAGTCTCTCGAAGCAGCACTCCACAACGAGGTGACGGCATGAGCCGGTTGCTGTTTCAGGGGGTCCCGGGCACCGCAGATACCAACGTTCACGCCAACGACGCTGCCCTTTGTGCACCGTCAATTGGCGCCGAAGACGACACCTTGCACGAGGAGTGCGGTGTCGTAGCCATTCACGGGCACGCGGATGCAGCTCGGATGGCCTACCTTGGCCTGTATGCGTTGCAACATCGCGGGCAGGAGTCAGCGGGCATCGCAACGGCCGATGGACAGCACCTTGCGAACATCAAGGGCATGGGTTTGGTGTCGGAGATATTTACCGACGAAGTGCTGCAGAAACTGCCGGGACAAATGGCGATCGGGCACACGCGCTACTCGACGACCGGCGACTCAGCCCTTTTGAATGCGCAGCCGATTCGCGTGGACTCAACGAAGGGCCTGATCGCGATTGCACACAACGGCAACCTGGTAAACCTGGGTACGGTGCGCGCCAAGCTTGAGCGCGACGGGGCCTACTTCCAAACCACATCGGACTCCGAGATCATCGTTCAGCTCATTGCGCACTCCAAGGCCGGATCACTGGTGGATGCGATTGCGGATTCTCTCGGGCAGGTAGAGGGTGCATTCTCGATTGTGATGATGACGCGTGACCGGATTTTTGCAGCGCGCGATCCGCGCGGATTCCGGCCGCTTTCCATCGGGCGCATCAAGAATCCTGAGGGTCCCGATACGATCGTGTTTGCCTCAGAGACCTGCGCATTCGACTTATTGCGTGCCGAGTACGAGCGTGATGTGTTGCCGGGCGAACTGGTGATGGTGACCGAAGACGGTCTGACAAGCCGCCAGTATGCAACGGGCGTTCCGCAGTCGAGCTGCGTCTTTGAGCACGTCTATTTCGCGCGCCCCGACAGCCGGATCTTCGGGCGTTGGGTGCAGGAGAGCCGCGACCAGATGGGGCGCCAGCTGGCGCGCGAATCGGGCGTGCCCGCAGATGTGATTGTGCCGGTGCCAGACTCGGGTGTGACGGCGGCGCTGGGCTACGCGGAGCAGAGCGGTATTCCTTTTCGATTTGGTTTAATCCGCAACCACTATGTGGGGCGAACGTTCATTGAGCCGGAGCAGCGGGTGCGTGATTTCGGCGTGCGGCTCAAGCTGAACCCGGTGCGCAACCTGCTTGAAGGCAAGCGCGTGGTGCTTATCGACGACTCCATCATTCGCGGGACCACTAGCCGCAAGATTGTGCGCATGGTGCGCGGTGCGGGAGCGAAGGAAGTGCATCTGCGCATCAGCTGTCCGCCTACGATTTCGCCGTGCTTTTACGGTGTGGACACGCCGAGCAAGAAGGAACTGATCGCAGCCAACAACAGCGTCGAGGAGATTCGTCAATTCATCGAGGCCGATTCGCTGGCTTATCTGTCGTTGGAAGGGTTGCTGAAAAGCTGCGATGGCGCCGAACACAACGGTTACTGTACTGCGTGTTACACCGGCAACTATCCGACCGCGTGGGTGGATGTGGATGAGATTCTGCCGGCCACGGAGAGCGTCCAAGTCTGAGCACCCCAGCCGGGATGCCCGATTGTGATGCTTTGAACGATGTGCAACCATGCGGTTGCGCTTTCAAAAAAACGAATTCAGTTAAAGTCGTCAGCAGATATGATTTAAGCGGATGGGGGTCGCTTATGTCATAGACTGCGTTGGACTTAGGTCTCAACGTCGTCATAAAATTGAACTTAGCAGGGACCTTCGGCCGGAATGCACCATTTCGAGAGCAGGTGGTCTCAGGATGTGGTGTATTGCTCGAACGGCGTTCGACCGAAGTGATTCGCTCACGGTCCCCCGGTCTTCTAATTCGTGCTACTTTGTGTCCTTTCTATCAGTGTAGAGAATTCTGAAAAATAACCTGCAAGGTTCGGGAGAATTATTTGCGGAGAGGAATGAGGCAGATAGGGGGGATTCTGCCGGGTTGGGTATTGACATGCGGTTTCTCCGTTTCCGTGAAACGCCGCTCTCAAATGAGGATACTTCCGGATTGGCAACCATCCGGCCGAATCCGGTTCTAGACTTGATTTAGCTACTCGTGGCTCGTTCACGATTGGTAAATGCAAGTTGCGGATGTCGCCTTCAACGGTATGATGTATAGCCATGAAAGCCCTTCGACGATCTGTCTTGTTGGGATTCATTCTGGCCATCGCGGTGAATCTTGGGCATTCGACTGAGCTTGTCATTCAGCAAGAGCCTTCACTCAGTCGGACACTTGCTGGCCATGCTTTCGTGTGGGGTAGCAATGAACCGTTATCAGGTGTCAGTGTCGAACTCTGCAACTCCGACTGGAAAGCAGTTCTCAGCACAACAAAGACGGACAAGAACGGGTATTTCTCGCTTGAGAAACCAGTGACTGGAAGGCTGTTCTACATTCGGCTCTCAGCACCTGCATGAACCCTACCAACTCCGCGTCCGAATCAAGATGCAAGCGGCATCGGAACTGACAATCCATCTAAGCGTGGCAACATAATAAGGTTCCGGGTGTATGACCGCCGATGCGGAAATTACATCCTCCTGGGGCCAAAGCACATATTTGTGTGGGTCCGGTTACGGCCCGCGACCCGCTACGTGGGTTTCCCGAGCCGTGCCCTTGTTTCAAAACTTGGATTGATCGAGTTTTCAACGAGTTCGGAAGTCGTGCCTTTCCAGACCCATCGGAGTTGGTGTATGACCGCCTACGGAGACGTAGGGAAAGGCAACCGCAGATCCTTCCGCTGCGCGCCGGGATGACAGCGCTCGAGAGATTCGAAGCCGGTGAGTAACCGGCCACTCGGAAGCGAGCATGTTTGTGGCTGGAAAGAACCGAAGGTCAACTGCAGATGTTTCGACTACCCCTTCGCCAAGCTCAGGGTGCGCTCAACATGACAAGAGCCTTTACTGGCCGATTACCGTCGATGGGAAGTGACGGAAGGCAACCGCGGATCTTTCCGCGTGCGCGTCAGGGTGATAGCCCGAGAGGAGAATGCGGCTGGGTTCGGACGTCCCTCCGGGACTACGGCTCATGTTGTTCGCAATCCCAGGGTTCCGCTGCGCTCCACCCTGGGCTATTTTCCCGCGTTCCCTCCGGGAACTTTGTGTTCCGGATCCCGCCATTGATCGCCGAATTCTCAGCCAGCCCTCTGTGGTTGCCGGCAGTGCGGCGAGCATGAGCGTGATCATGACATTGCCGTCGGAGATTGCGGCGGCGACAGCAGGACAGGGAATTTTCAGGGCGGATATTTCGACTCCGCTTCGGTGCGCTCAACATGACAAGCGCTTTTGCCACTGTCGGTGAATGACTGCCGATGCGGAAGTTAAGTTGACGATTGCTTGCAAGTTTCTCGCGGCCGGGATCTTCGTCTTCGGCTTTTCCGCATGCGGCCTAGCCTGAGCGGATCTGGATTTGAGAGTGCGACTCGGCAGTGGGAGTGGGAGTCAATCCCAGGTTACACAGGCTCGTTGGCGAGGGCTGCGATCCGTGACGTCGCGTACGTTCGGGCGAGGTTGCGCGTCAGCAGGAACATGACGAGCGCAGCGCCGAGACTTGGCACGAGGAGGGCTCGCAGGCCCAGCAAGTAGCTGCCGGTCGCATCTTTCGTTACCCCCATCCAGTAGGGTCCGATGAATCCGCTGAACATCGTGATCATGTTCATGGCGGCGATGCCTGCAGCCGCGGCCCGCCCTGCGAGAAATTGCGTAGGCACAGCGAGAGCCGGCCCCTGCATCGACATGAAAGCGACGAAACTCAACCCCAATGAGGCAACGATGAGCCAAGGCATGCGCGCATAACTCGCGGTCAAATAACCTGCGCCCATGATGATGCAGGGAATGACGCAGTGTAAGGTCCGTTCCCCGCTTCGATCGGAATGCGCGCCGTTCAGCAACATTCCGGCAGCGCCGGCAAGACCAAAGCCCGCAATCAGAAATCCGACATTCGTTACGCTCCAGCCCGTTGCCTCCTGCAAAATCACTGGCGCGGAAAAATAGTAGGCATAATTTGCCGTCAGCGCACAGAGGAAATATGCGCCGATCATCCAGACCTTGGGAGACAGCAGCGCCTGCATGACGCTCGCTTCGTGCCCGAGATGTGCATGCGAGGAGTCTGCATCGAGTTGGCGTTTCAGCCACATTCTCTCTTCGGCTGTAAGCCACTCAGCCTGCATTGGACCGTCGGGGAGCATCCAGAGAAAAACGAAACTGAAGAGCGCCGCCGGCAAGCCTTCCATCAGAAAGAGCCATTGCCAGCCGGCCAAACCCAGCGTTCCTTGAAGCCCCATCAGCCAGCCGGCGACTGCTCCCATCAAGACCGAGCTAAGCGGTAGCGCAATGTAGAAACGGCTGACAGCGCGCGCCCGCATTTTGGCCGGGAACCAGAGCGTGAGGTAATAGAGAACGCCCGGAAAGAAGCCGGCCTCTGCCATTCCAAGCAGAAGGCGCACGCTATAGAACTGCCACGGTGTTCTGACGAACATCATGGCGGCCGCCAGCAGGCCCCATGTGAACATGATGCGGGCAAGCCATCGTTTTGCGCCGAAGCGCAGAAGGAGCAAGTTCGACGGCACTTCGCAGAGTGCGTATCCGATGAAGAAAAGCCCTGCTCCCAGACCGTAGACCGTGGCGCTGAAGTGCAGGTCGCTATTCATGCGCAGCGATGCGAAGCTGATATTGATGCGATCCATATAGGCGAGGCCGTATCCGATGGAGATGATCGGCAACAGCCGGACAGCAGCCTTGCGCTGAGCCGAAATGCCTATGGCGCGATCGCTTTGCGGAGATGCGGCTGCTTCTGGATCGAGTCCGATTGCCGACATTTCCGGTGACCTCGCGGATTTGAAATGGGTCGACTCGAGAACAGGAACCAACGGGAGAAGTAAGGCGAATGTATCACAGGTTCAGGTGGGGCTGCGTTCAGGGTTGCAGACAGTTCTTGTGATAGCATCCGCCTGATTGTGCTGAGGGATTCGACCTGAAGAATACGGGTTGCGAAATCCTCTCTGAGGTTGTGATGACACGTTCGCGGTGGCTCTTTGGCTGCGCTGTTTTTCTGGGTGCGTTCCTGCTCTTTCTCGTGGAGCCGATTGCCGCCAAACAACTATTGCCGGTGCTGGGTGGATCCGCAGCTGTATGGATTACCTGCCTCGTCTTCTTCCAGACAGCCTTGCTGTGCGCCTATCTTTACGCGCACTGGATGAGCAATCGACCGCGCTGGGTCGTGTACTTTGTTTTGCTGTTGGCGGGTCTTGCTTCGGCGGTTGGGTGGTGCGTGCGCGGCGTGGGATCGGGACTCGGCTCTGCGCATCCGATCCTCACGGTCTTTGCTGTGCTGGCCAGCACCATCGGACTGCCATTCCTGGTGCTGGGAACGACGAGTCCGCTGATGCAGGTGTGGTGGGCGCGGCTGCATGGATCGGCGATACCTTACCGGCTGTTTGCGCTTTCGAATCTGGCATCCCTTCTGGCGCTCGGGCTTTATCCCACGATGATCGAACCGCGCCTCACACTGCAAGTACAGCGAATCGCGTGGTGTTGCGGGTTTGCGGTGTTCGCGTTGATCACCGGTGTGCTGGCGTGGAAGGTGCGAACTACGGCGAAGGCATCGATTTCAGAAGAGCATTGTTGCGGAGAGGGCCCGCCAGCGCCGCACGATGCAAAGATTGCTTTGGGTGCTGTTGCCGATGGGAGCGGCCATGCAGTTGAGCGCCGTAACCAGTTACCTGACCGCGAATGTTGCTGCCATTCCGCTGCTTTGGATTTTGCCGTTGGGCGTGTATCTGCTCACGATCATCCTTGCTTTCGAATTTCCTCGCCTGCTGCCGCGCGGCATTCTCGCGCGCTTCTTGATTCTGATGCTGGCGGGGCTGGGCTATGCGCTTTCAAAACAAGACGTGGAATGGCCATTGCGCATCAGCATCGGCTTCTTTCTGATCGAGGCGTTCGCATCGTGCCTCTTCTGCCACAGCGAGGCATACAGGCTGCGACCGAAGCGTGCGGTGGAGTCGACGCTGTTCTACCTGCTGTTTGCAGCGGGTGGCGCACTCGGATCGTTTGTGATCGGCATCGTGTTTCCGCTTGTACTTCAATTCAACATCGATCTTGTGATTACGTGCTGCTTCACGGCGCTGCTGGCCACGCTGGTGACGTGGGAGGACGGGTGGAACTCGCGGCTCCTTTGGGGAGTGGCGACCATTGTGATGGCTGTGCAGATTTTCTGGATCAATATCGTCAACCAGCGCAACACCACGGTGGCCGAGCGCAATTTCTATGGCGCGCTGCGCGTAAAGCAGACATTCGGTTTTCCCGGGGCGACGCTGCGCACCCTGACAAACGGCAACGTGGAGCATGGGACGCAGATTTTCGGTACCGACGACCAGCGCCGTACGCCCACAAGCTACTACGCGGAAGATTCCGGGGTGGGGCTCGCGATTCGCTATTGCTGTGACGGGCGGCCGCGCAATATCGGCGTAGTCGGGCTGGGGGCGGGAACGATTGCAGCCTATGGACGACCGGGTGACCGCATCCGGTTTTACGAGATCAACCCTGCCGTCGAGCCAATCGCCCGCAATGTCTTCGCCTATATCCGTGATTCGGGTGCATCGATTTCATTCGTCGATGGGGATGCGCGGACTTCGCTGACCAATGAGCCACCGCAGGGGTTCGACGTGCTGGTGGTGGATGCATTCTCCGGCGACGCGATTCCGCTGCATTTGCTGACCACGCAGGCACTGGCGCTCTATCGGAAGCATCTTGCTCCGGGCGGAATCATTGCGTTCCATATCTCCAACCGGCATGTGGATTTGGAGTCGCCGATTGCGCTTCTGGCAAAGTCCGTCGGAATGCACGCTGTGACGATCACGACCCCCGCCAACGACCAGCGCGGAGAGTTTACTGCGACATGGATGTTGGTGAGCGAAAACGCGGATTTCTTTGCGCAACCCGCGGTAGCGACGAGTGCCCGGCAACCCCAGGAATTAGCCGGTCTCAAGCCCTGGACCGATGATTTCTCGAGCCTTCTGCCGGTTCTCCACTGGTAGGTGGCCGGTGTCACAAGACGTTCACGCTCCCCGTGTGATAGCATCCGTTTTCTTAAAGCTAGACGCCCGGCGGTCCTTTTCTGAATCTTGTCGCCAGGCGCCTGCCGGGGACTCTCCGCATGGACGAGGAAGACGGCAGACCGGGCCCTCGAGCCCGGCAACCCGGACGCTTTGACGTCCTTACGGACGCCGTGATGACGTCCCTGTGCTTCTCTTCGAAATCATCTGGTTCTATGCCTGGGCGCATGTTGCGTACCCCTGTGCCCGGCTCACCTGCAAATTCCATGCATTCGCATGCATATCCGTCTCAAGGAGAATTGCTATGAAAACGTACCAGGGAAGTGAGATCCGCAACGTAGCTGTAGTGGGGCATGCTCAGAGCGGTAAGACGACCTTAATCTCCGCACTGCTGCATGCCGCAAAGATGACACCGACGCAGGGTAGAGTTCATGACGGATCGGCCGTGACCGCCTATGACGAAGAAGAGATCGCACGCGGCACGACGATGCAGAATGCTGTGGCCTTTGCCGAGTGGCAGGGCGCGAAGATCAATTTCGTAGACACGCCGGGATTCCACATGTTCAGTCACGAGGCGCGTGCGGCGCTGCTGCCGGTTGAAGCGGCATGCATCGTGGTGAACGCCCAGCATGGCGTGGAGCCGGTGACCGAACGGGTGTGGAAGTACGCGGACGAAGCCAATGTTCCGCGGTTTGTGGTGATCAACCAGATGGACCATCCCAAGGCCGGCGGCGGTGGCGGACTGAGCGCGTTGATTGACGATCTGCATGAACGTTGGGGACGCAATTGCGTTCCGGTGCAGTTGCCGATTTCAGATGCGCAGGGGTTTCACGGCGTTGTGGACCTCGTGACGATGGAGGCGTTCCACTACACGCCGAATGGCGATGGACGCGGCAAGATTACTGGCGAGATTCCGGCGAGCATCGCGCAACAGGCGAAGGAAGCGCATGAAGCGTTGGTCGAGCTTGTGGCTGAAGGCAAAGACGAGCTGATGGAAGAGTTCTTTGCCCAGGGGACGATCCCCGAGCAGCACCTGATTACGGCGCTGCATGAGGCGATTCGCGAAGACCGCATCTTCCCGGTGCTGTTTGCGAGCGGCGGCGCCAACGTGGCGACCGATCACCTGCTGGACTTCATCAAGGTGTACGCGCCGTCGCCGACAGAGCGCGCGCCCGTCCCGGTAAAAACGGCCGCGATGCAGGCGGTTGCAGCAAATGGTGATGGCGGCGATTCGGGTGCCGGAAGCGGCGTTTCGTCCCGCAACGTCGAGGATTCCGCTCCCACGGCTCTGGTGGTCTTCAAGACCATGAGCGATCCGTTTTCGGGGCGCATCAGCTTCTTCAAGGTGATCAGCGGCGTCGTCAAAAACGATGCAACCCTCGAGAACTACACGCGACGTGGGCAGGAGCGGTTCTCGCACCTGAGCGCGATGCAGGGTCGAAAAGCCGTTGAAGTCACTGAACTGCATGCGGGCGATCTCGGAGCTGTGGCAAAGCTTCGCGATACGCTTACCGGCGACACGCTGGGAGCGAAGGGCGGAGATATTCAAATTGATCTGGCTCCTCTGCCTGAGGCAGCGATGACTTACGCCATCGAGCCGAAGAGCCGCGCCGATGAAGACAAGCTCGCGCCGGCAATTCACAAGCTGATGGAAGAAGATCTGCTGATCCGGTTCTTCCGCGATCCGCAGACCAATGAATTTTTGATTGCCGGCGCGGGACAACCGCACATCGAGTCGATCGTATCGCGGCTGAAGAAGCGCTATCACGCCGAGGTGACGTTGAAGGCGCCCAAAGTGCCGTATCGCGAAACCATTCGCAGCAAAGCCGACGCGCAGGGACGCCATAAGAAACAATCGGGCGGCCATGGCCAGTTCGGCGACTGCAAGGTCAGGATGGAACCTCTGCCGCGCGGCGGCGGTTTCGAATTCGCCAGCGAAGTCTTTGGCGGAGCCATCCCGCGTAACTTTATCCCGGCCATCGAGAAGGGTGTCGTCGAGTCGGCTGCTCGCGGTTATCTTGCCGGCTATCCTGTGGTCGACTTCAAGATCATCGTTTACGACGGCAGCTATCACGACGTCGACTCCAACGAACTTTCGTTTAAAAAGGCTGGTCGCCTCGCCTTTCGGAAAGCCATGGAACAAGCCAAACCGTGCTTACTGGAGCCCATCATGAAGGTTGCCGTTGAGGCTCCGGACGAATTTGCTGGCGCGCTCATGGGCGATCTGAACGGACGTCGCGGTCGCGTGCAGGGCATGGAGTCGAAGGGACGCACGACCGTGATTAACGCCGAGGTCCCGATGGCGGAAATGCTCACCTACGGCACCCAACTCACTTCCATGACGCAGGGCAAAGGCAGCTACCGAATGGAGATGAATCACTACGACGTCGTTCCGCAACTCGTTGCCGACAAGATTCTGGCCAACGCTAAGCGGCCGGTGGACGAAGAAGAGGAATAAGCTATTAGCTCTTGCTGCTTTCACGAGATCCGCGGCTGTCTGCTGGTGAAATCTCAGACGGTCGCGGATTTTCTGTGCCCGGCTCTGGATTCGCTGCGTTTGATGAACGGCCAGGGGGGCGTACCCACCCATACTCTGTGAGCAATGTCCTGCGCTGCAACGATTTACGGCGGCGGCTGCGCCGCTAGAGTCTTCCTAACAGGGACTTTAGCCTGCAGAGTCGTCTCAGCAAAGGACTTACGGGCCTACATCGAGTTTGTTTGTCTCTATACTGTGTGGCAGCTCACCGCCAATATTCCAGGAAGCCGATGTGAAGGATGAACTTGCTGTCACGATGAGGTTTAGCTCATTTTCGCGGGTGTTTTTCTGGCGCTTTTTGGCGTATTTTGGCACGTTTTGACGCGTTTTGGCCCTGCTAGAGGGGCTTAAACGGATCATCTGAAACTGCGGTGACTCACGGATCGAAAGATCGATCGGATTTCCCGCATAGATTCAGTTTAGAGCGACCGGCGAAATAGACTGCAAAACCAGACAATCTTTTTGACGTTTGTTTTGAGCAGATTAGGCTGCGGCGGTGCGATAAGGGTCTTGACGCGAGATGAGTTATCGCCACAAGACATAGGGTGACTATTCCTGCGCAGGCCTTTTGACCAGATGCAAGACACACCAAGCGCCCATGACCGTGTGCAGCAGAACGGCCGGCCATAGAAATAAGCCGGAGAGTCGCAGACCAATACTCGCGTACACGAGAAGGATTGTGGCTCCGACGTTGTAGAGCACGAATGCTGTGACCAAACCGTTCGCGGCCCGGGTCTCCGCGTCCAACCGGGCCAGCCAACAGGCAACCGTCAAGGTGAGCAACGCCAGCCCGGTGAGACGTGCGACGATCAGTGCCGCAGACCCTTCCAGCGATGCCGCCAGGAGGAGTTTGCTCAAAAACGATGGAGCCGCAATGAGCAGTACGCCGGTTACGCCTTCAATCGCGGCTGTGATGGTGAGCAGGTTCTTCATTTATCTCTCGGTTGAGTTTGGATCCTCATCGATGGGAGGCTGCGACTGCGGCCGCCGATCGACGCATATGAGTTTTGACAAGTTTTACTCCCCGCCATCACCAGACGAAGGGCATCCTCTGGATTGACGTGATGATGCAGGCTTACCGCATCCCTCGGCATGTCTGGTTACGAACAGGACCTTGAGGTGGTCCTTGCTTCAATTGAGGAGACTAGAGCGTCTCTTTCACGGTGAACACTGGCAAAACGCACAGTGGTCCTCAGTCCTCAGCCCTGGGGCGAGAGACTAACGAAACAGGTGCGGAACGAAGGAACTGGTGTTGTTGGTGATTCGTCCACTTGACTCGCGGATACCCATGCCTGCAGATTCGCCATCGATGAGCCACGAGCCGAAGACTGCTGTCTTCCCTCCGGCTTCTGCCATGGGAGCGAGGGCCTGATAAACGCAGTTCTCCGCATTGCCGGAACCGGGAGCGCCTTCGATCACGTTGCCGTCACGTACAACCGCGATGCCCTGCCCTTCGCGACCAAAGAAGGGCTTGCGCACATAACTCGTCATTTCGCGCGGGCTATCAAGGTAAGCGGGCAACAGAAATTCGTGGCCGGGATTCAGCTCCCACAGAATAGCGAGCAAGGACTTGTTGGACCACATCATCTTCCAGATGGGCTCGATCCAGAGCGTCGATCCCCACATCCGGCGGTCTTTGCGTGGGCCATACTCGCGCAGGGGCGATGTTGGTGGCAGCGTGGACAGGGCCTGCGGAGCGAAGGGTTCGGCGAGGAGCCACTCCCACGGGTAGAGCTTGAAGATTGTGCCGATGGCGTGATTGTCGAGATCGACGAAGGTGGAATGCTTCGCGTCCCAGCCGATGTCGTGCATGCGGATATGGCGCGTCTTGATTCCGGCCTGCTGCGCGGTGTCTTCGAGATAGGCCGTGGTCATGCGATCTTCTTCGCTGCCGGCGTCAGCAAAATAGATTGGACTGGTGGTGTAGTCCTTGAGATCTTTCCACTTGGCGATGAGTTTCTCGTGCGCGGAGTTGAACTGATCGGCGTCAGGAAAGCAGTCCTGCAACCAGTACCACTGCGCGACGGCGGTTTCTACAAGAGCGGTGGGCGTGTCAGCGTTGTACTCGAGCAGCTTGATCGACTCACCGTCGTAAGCGAGATCGAGGCGGCCGTAGAGCGCGGGTGGCTCCGCATTCCAGGCGGTCCGAATGGCGGCATGTGCGGCGGCGGGGATTCCCATCTGGGCTAGTCGATCTTGATTGAGGATGACGTCGCCGGCGGCCAGGGCGAGGCGCTGGATTTCGTTGGTTGCGGCTTCAAGGCGATCGATTTCGCGCGCGGAGAATTCCCAGTAGACGGACTCGTCCCAATAAGGAGTGCCATTGGCGAGGGTGTGATAGGTAAGGCCAATTTTTTCGACGCGGTTTTGCCAATCGGCGCGGGGCGTGAGGGAGCGACGACGCATTTATTCGCCTCCAGCGCCGTGGCCGCCACCATCGCCACCGAACGCGCCAAAGCCGCCACGTGGAGTGGTGCTGCCACCGAGAACGTAGTCACCGACATGTCCTCCGGTCGAGCCGCCGTAGACATAGTGGTAGCCGCCACCGCCGGTTCCGCCTGTGCCGCCGGCCCGGCATGCTGAATCAAGCTGCAGGTGGCCCTGCGCATCAACGCAGTCGCGGCGTTCGTTGCGACAGGCAGTCACAGAGAGAGCGACCGCGGCAAGCACGGTGAGTTTGACTTCGCGAGATCGGCGCATGGGTTGAGTTGATCGTACAGAGAATAGTGAATTGCGAGAGTAGCGGCAACTGCACCGAAGAGGTATTGGCTGAAGCCATTTTTGATTTGAGATGAACCGATGCGAACTGATTGCCGATTTCGCTGGAATTTGAAATTGAAACCGGGTTATAGTCTTAAGACCCGCCGGTCTCACCGGCTTATGGAGGAAACAGTGTTTCAGCCCGTCATCGTCGTACGAATTCGCTGAACATTGCCTCGGGTTTTTCCCTGATCGGCCGCCAACTGGTGGTTCCCCGAGGTCAAATTCAGACCCCTGGGGTAATTCTGCAAATCACAATTTGATCGCAGCGTAACCCCTTCGCGAGATCGCGCCTTCGTGTCTGTCCTCTGACATACATAGGTGAGGACGCGATCGTGGCATCTCTCGCCCAAACCGAATTTGGACGGGGCACCCACGTGGAGAATTTGCAATGTCGGTTCTTGAATTGATCACGCCGCAGCCGAAAGACGGCAGCGATCGCGGTTTCTGGTCCTCGGTGCGCGAGGCGTTGAAAGGCTCGCACCAGGACTTCACAACGGGAAGTTTGAATCGCGCCATTTTGCTTCTGGCCATTCCGATGGTGTTGGAGATGGTGCTGGAGTCGCTGTTTGCCGTCACGGATGTGTTCTGGGTTGGCAGGCTGGGCGCCAATGCGGTAGCAACAGTGGGCATCACGGAGTCGATGCTGGCGCTGGTGTTTGCCATTGGGCTGGGCGTCGCACTATCGACGACGGCGATGGTGGCGCGGCGCATTGGCGAGAAGGACCCGGAGGACGCGGCGATTGCCGGCGTGCAGGCAATCGCGGTCGGGCTGGCGATCTCGCTGGTGCTGGGGATTCCGGCGGGAATTTATGCGCCGGAACTGCTGCGCGCAATGGGCGCTTCACCAGAGATCGTGGCCAGCGGGACGGGTTATGCGCGGATCGCGCTGGGCGGATGCGGAGCAATCATCATGCTCTTCCTGAACAACGCAATTTTTCGCGGGGCGGGCGATGCGTCGATTGCGATGCGGCTGCTGTGGGTGTCGAACATCATTAACCTGGTGCTCGACCCGTGCCTGATCTTCGGCCTTGGACCGTTTCCGCGGATGGGCGTAACGGGCGCGGCGCTGGCCACGTTCACGGGACGGTCGATCGGCGTGCTGTACCAGTTCTATCGCCTGCTGAAGGGGACGGAGCGAATTCACGTGCTGTGGCGGCATGTGCGCCTGAACGTTGACGTGATGCTGAAGCTGCTGCGCGTGTCGACGACGGGCATCTTGCAGTTTGCGATTGCGAACACGAGCTGGATCGTGCTGGTGCGGATCATCTCGATCTTTGGCTCGGATGCAGTGGCGGGATACACGATTGCGATTCGAATCGTGATCTTCTTCATTCTGCCGGCTTGGGGATTGAGTAACGCCGCGGCGACGCTGGTAGGGCAGAACCTCGGCGCGAAAAGGCCCGATCGCGCGGCACAGGCCGTGTGGCGCACCAGTGTGTACAACGTGATTTTCCTTGGAGTGCTGGGGATTTTCTTTGTTGTGTTCGCTACGCCGGTGGTACGGCTGTTTGTGCACGACCCGGCGGTGGTTCCGATTGCCGCGACAGCATTGCGCACGTTTGCCTGCGGCAACATTGGCTATGCCTACGTGATGGTGATGCTGCAGGCCTTCAACGGAGCGGGCGACACACTGACGCCGACGATTGTGAACTTCTTCGGCTTCTGGGTGCTGGAGCTGCCGCTGGCGTGGTGGCTTGCGGTTGGCCTGCGGCTGGGTGCGAATGGGGCATTCTTGTCGGTTGTGATTGCCGAATGCTCGATTGCGGTGGCCAGCATCATCCTGTTCCGGCGGGGGAGGTGGGCACGGCAGCAGATTTAGGCATGCAGCTTTGACGCGTTGTTGGTCCGGAACTGCGTAGGAGGGGCGGAAAAGCAGGTCCTTCGCTGCGCTTACCCCATGGCCACTTCGCGTCCATGGGGCCCCAAACGTGCTCCGCTCAGGATGACACGATCAAATTGGTGCGCAAAGCAAACGCGGATGCTGAGGTCCGCGTTTTGCTTTTTTCAAGATGAGCGCGGCGCCGAATGACGCGCGGCGTGGCTCAAATCGAAGAGCGTTGTCAGCACTCGTTCCCTAGGACTGGGGTTCCTTGATCTGTTGGGACAGGTAGCGCTCGTAGCCGATCTCTTTAATTTGATGAAGCTGGGCTTCGAGCCAGTCCACGTGGCCCTCTTCGTCATGAAGCATCTTCTCGAAGAGTTCCCTGGACGCGTTATCGCCTGCTTCGCGACAGACGGCAATCGACCTGTTGTAGGAGGCAACGGCGTCGGTCTCCAACTGAAGCTGCCGCTCCAATTGATGTTTGACATTCAGGCCGACCTCGAGCTTCATGGGCTCTGTCAGATTCGGCGTCCCGTCGAGGAAAAGGATGCGCTCGATGAGTCCTTCAGCGTGAAGCATCTCGTCGATCGACTGCTTCTTGATGAATTTGCTGAGGCGGGTGTACTTCCAGTTTTCCAGCATCTCGGCGTGCAGGAAATACTGATTGATAGCCATCAGCTCGTCACGCAGCGCGGCATTGAGTTCCGCGATAACTTTTGGATTGCCCTTCATAGACCACCGATGGTATGGACTGCCGGGATTCGAGTCAAGCAAACGGCTGATGGATCGGGGTTATGCACCATAACTGCTGCTTTTTTGGGGTATTGAGGAATCCTTAGCGGTGCTGGGACATCTGAGAAAATAGTGGATGTGAAAGAAGCTGGACAATTTGCCCGTCTCTGGGCGATCGGGATTTTGTGTATTGCGGCGGCGGGACTAGCCGTGACGGCGGACGCGCAGGATCGCAATCCGAGTTCGACGGCAAATCCTTTCTATGGCAGCGTTACAGTGCGCGGCGTGAGTGCCGAGCCGCTGAAATTGTCGCTGGACGATGCAATTCGGCGCGGGCTTGAGACCAACCTGGGGTTGAGGGAGGCACAGAGCGGCGAGTTGCAGTTGCTGGGCGAGAAGAACCAGGCTCTGCAGGAATTTTTGCCGACGATCAACCTGAGCGGCGGCACGGGCGTCTTCCAGCACAACCTGGCGGCACTTGGGTTTGGGCCGGGTACGCTGGACCAATTCGAAGGACTGTTTCCGGGAGGACCGCCTGCTGGGTTTTCGCTGATTACGAAGGATGACCTGACGCACGGTGAAGTGTCGCTAACGCAGACGCTGTTTTCGGGAGTTGTGATTGCGGGATGGAAGGCCGCAGGCGCGGCAGCCAGGTCAGCGTACTTTCAGAAGATGTCGGCACGCGGCGAGGTTGTGCAGCAAGTAGCGACGACATATCTGCGGGTGATTGCGGATGCGAGCGAAGTAGATAACGCGACGGCGCTGATGAAATCCGATGAATTGGCTCTGCAACACGCGCGGGATGCGCATGAAGCGGGCACTGGGCTAAAGCTGGATGAGCTGCGGGCGCAGGTGCAGTTGCAGTCGCAGCAACAGACAGTGATCAGGGCGCAGAATGCCGAGGAGAAAGACCTCATCCTGCTGAAGCGCGAGATTGGGATCGATCCGGGACAGAAGATTGTGTTGACTGATCCTGCCCCGTATAACGATCTGGCTGAGCAGACGCCGGCGGAAGTGCGCGCGATTGCGTACAAGAATCGGCAGGACTACCAGAACTTTCAGAACCAGGTGATTGAGATTCGCGCGCTTCACAATGCATATAGGGCGCAGCGCCTGCCTAGCTTGAGTTTCAGCGGGTACTACGGCGTTGACAAGGTGAGTGGCAGCCCCAGCCACGGTGTTTTCAATGCGATCGGGACGCTGAATATTCCGATCTTTCGGGAGGCGAGTATTCGCGGAGAGGTCGACGCATCGGGAGCGCAACTTGCCGCTGTAAATGCGCAGCTAGACAATCTACGAAGCCAAATCGATCAGCAAGTGCAGTCGGCGTTGCTGGATGTAGCAGCGGCGAAGAAACTGGTGGAAGTGTCGAAGTCGAATGTTGAACTGGCCAGCCAGACCGTGAGCGATGAAACGGAGCGAGTGAATGCCGGTGTGGACGACAACCTTGCGCTGGTGACTGCACAGTCCTCGCTAGCGACGGCACAGACAAACAATGTGCGGAGCTTGTACCAGTACAACGTGTCGAAGCTGGCGCTGGCGCGATCTGCAGGCGTGCTTGAGCAGCAGTATCGGGCGTACCTGGGGCGATAGTTTCGAGCAAGGAACTTAAAGGCGGCGCTGGCGACTCGCCATCCAGGAAAGATAAAAATGAAGTCGGGCGGCCCTCCGGGACGCGGGCAGAAACTTGCCAGTTGTCCCCGGGTTTCACCCGGGGCTACTCTCGGCCGCCCCTCTCGGGGCGAGTTCTGGTTTTCGCCATAGCAAGCGTAAAGTCGTGCGGTTCGCCAGGCACTTCGCAGAATCATCCATGGCAGATCCTCGGCTACGCCTGGCGCGGAATACGCGGCAATCTTTACCAGGATGACGGCCTATTTTATAAAGTGAACTTTAGGGATGTGGCACTACTTAGATTTTTTATCTGCGACTGCTTGAGCACGGTCAAGATTTTCCTGGTTGCATCGATGATGGAATTCATGAATACAGATGAAAAGGGAATGTAATGTAGGAATCGGAGGTCGGGTGGAATGGCGTCGAAACTGCGAATTGAATACATTGTGGAGCCAGATGGGGCGGCGCTGGCTCGGCGGACCGCACAGCATTTTGTCGAGCTGTCGGAGCAGGCCGTGGCGAAGCGAGGGGTTGCGCGGATTGCAATCAGCGGAGGGTCGACTCCGAAGGCGGCGTTTCAGTTATTGGCCGATCCGGGGCAGCCGTGGCTTAAGCGGATGCCGTGGGAGAAGCTGGAGTTTTATTGGGTGGATGAGCGGACGGTGCCGCCGGATCACCCGGAGAGCAACTACCGCATGACGCGCGAGGCGATGCTGGATCGTGTTCCGCTGAAGCCGGAGCAGGTGCACCGGATGGAGGGCGAACTTGAGCCGGAGGTTGCGGCGGCGCGTTACGAGTCGCTGCTGCGGAACAACTTCAGGCTGGAGGGGGCTGAGAGCCCGCGGTTTGACCTTATCTCGCTGGGAATGGGAGACGACGGGCATACGGCTTCGATTTTTCCGCATACCGAGGCCATTCACACGATGGGAAGACTGGTGACGGCGAACCAGGTTCCACAGATGAATACATGGCGCATCACGCTCACGTGGCCGGTGATCAACCACGGAAGTTCAGTTTTCTTCCTGATTGGCGGTAAGAACAAGGCAGAACTGGTGAAGGAGGTCTTCACGGGGCCGAGCGATCCGGAGCGGCTGCCGAGCCAACTGATATGGCCCACAGGCGGTATACTCACTCTGATCCTGGATAAGGACGCTGCAGCGCTTTTGCCCGCAACGGACGGGCAGAGCCGTGGAATGTTGGAGAGGGAACGATGATTTTGGCTGGGGATGTGGGCGGCACAAAGGTCCACTTGGCGCTGTATGACTTTACCGAGGGAAAACTGAATCACACGCGGGACAAGCAGTATCCGGCGAAGGAGTATTCGGGACTCGAGGAGATCGTCAAGGAGTTTCTGGGCGCTGATAGAGTCAGCGCGGCGTGCTTTGGCGTGCCGGGGCCGGTGCGCGACGGGCGACTGCGCCTGACCAACCTGCCGTGGACGCTGGACAGCCGGGAGCTTGCGAAGAATCTCCAGATCGATCATGTGTTCCTGATCAACGATCTGGAAGCAAACGGTTATGGCGTAGCGGAATTGGGGCCTGACCAGATCTACACACTGAGCGAGGGCGATGCGAGCCAGATAGGAAACCGCGCGTTGATCGCCGCCGGAACCGGATTGGGCGAAGGGCTTCTAGCGTGGAATGGGCGGATTCATGTGCCCTATCCGTCAGAGGGTGGGCATACGGATTTTGGTCCGCGCAACGAGGACGAGATCGAGCTTCTGCGCTTTCTGCAGCGGAAGTATAACGGTCGCGTGAGCTACGAGCGCGTTGTAAGCGGCATGGGCCTGACGAATATCTACGAGTTTCTGCGCGACAACCGCGGCATGGAAGAGTCGAAGGAACTAGCCGACAAGATTGCCCAGGCCAACGACCCGAATAGTGTGATCACCGATATGGCGCTCTCGGCCAAGAGCGAACTCTGCGCGAAGGCGTTGGACACGATGGTTTCGATTTATGGCGCGGAAGCCGGCAACCTGGCATTGAAGGTGCTTTCGGTGGGCGGGATGTATGTGGGCGGCGGAATTGCTCCGAAGATTCTGGAGAAGCTGAAGGACGGCACGTTCCTGAGAGCCTTTCAGGACAAGGGGCGGCTGAGCCAATTGCTCATCAATATGCCGGTGCGGGTGATTCTGGATAGCGGGGCGGCGCTCCTGGGCGCGGCGGCGTATGCCGAGGCGCGTGCCGCGGAGTTGAGCGGAGTTTCGCCGAGGGCAGCTTCGGTAGCGCATCACGCGTAGCGATAGCTGAGTGGAATGAACGAAGGGCTGGCCGCTGGCCGGCCCTTTGATTTTTCGGAACTGGTTCGTCCCTCCCAGGTCTCAGAAACGAGACCTGGGGCACCCAGAATTGTGGGGATCGACACACGCACATCAATCCCTGAAAGCTGCCGGGAGATGCCTCAGCGTGCCGGGGGCGTTTGCGCCGTGAGCCATTGGCGGTAGATGTTGCATTGAGGGGCGCGAAGGCCGGCGGCGGTTTCGACTTTTCCGTCTTGCTGGAACTGGATGTATGTTCCGTTGTCGCCTTGTTGGGGCCAGTTCGGAATGCCTGGTGAATTTGGGTTGCCGGTTTTTGCGAAGTTGGTCCAGTAGGTCTGGATGAGCTCGGCAAGTTTCATGTCGAGGTCAGTGAATTTGCCGGAGATGTTTCCGGTTTTGGGGAAGTAGCCGAAGACGTAGGGAAGGTCGGCGGAGTGGACGGCGCCTTGTGCTTCCTGGCCGGGAATGGCGTGATTGAATTCGTACTGCCAGGTTGGGTTGTGTGCGGCTGCGTGCCACGCGGCCTGCGTGACGGATGGACAGCGGAAGATCATGTCGGCGGTCCACTGGTCGGCAGGGGTCCCGTATTTGGGATCGTTTGTGCCTTGTCCTCCATTGGCGAGGCCGTAAGCGGCGAGTGCCTGGGACGCCTGAGCGCCGGCTGCGAAAGTAATGATGGCTCGGAGCTGGTCAGCGGATTGGTTGCCGCCGAATTCGCGGGTGGTGGTGCCGAAGACGAGAGGGATGGCGGCTGCCTGACCTGTGGCGAAGACGAGCGCGGGCTGTTGGGCGATCACATATCCGTCGACATCGGGGCCAACGCGATCGCGATTCGCTGCGGGAATTTTGGCCTGTGCGGCGAGCATTTCCTGCGCAGATAGGGTTCGCAGGTACTTGATCTGGCCATCCCCGGCGGGGGCGCCGAGGGCTTTTGCCAGGTCTGCGCCTGCCTGCTCGGCTGGCGGGAGCAGAAGCAGCGGGCGGGTGAAGGACGCTCCGCTTTCGGCGAGGGCCTTGTGGAAGAGGCCCTTCGCAAGAGGCGAGGTCATGAGCAGGGTGGTGTCCATGGCGCCGGCGGACTGGCCGAAGACGGTGATGTTGTTGACGTCGCCACCGAAGCGGGCGATGTTGTCGTGGACCCAGTGAAGCGCGAGGACCTGGTCCATGAGGCCGTAGTTGCCGGAGGCGTGGTGGGCGGATTCGGCGGTGAGTTCGGGATGGGCGAGGAATCCGAACATGCCGAGGCGGTAGTTGACGGTGACGAGAATTACGCCGTGATTGACGAGCGTACCGTCTTTGTAGAGCGCACTGGATGCGGTGCCGCCTTCGTTGGCGCCGCCGTGAATCCAGAACATGACGGGGAGCGGCTTGACGACGGGCCATTCGGGAACGATGACGTTGAGGAAGAGGCAGTCTTCCTTGCCTGTTGCTGCGTCGCGGCGGTTCCAGTCACCGAGGTCGGGTTGCGCGCAGGGAGCGCCGAATGTGGTTGCGCTGCGGATGCCGGTCCAAGGAGTTGCGGGAATGGGTTCGTGCCAGCGTAGATTGCCGATGGGCGGCTGGGCGAAGGGGATGCCGAGGAACTCCGCGCCTCCGCCATGGCGCGGCGCACCCTGGATTTGACCTGATGCGGTTTTTACGACTAGAGAGTTGTCGTCGGTCCTGGTCTGCTGTGCATTGAGTTGCGGCGCGAGGAGCGCGATGCTGAAGAAGGCAAGCGACCAGCAGAGTGTGCGGATAAATTTCATCAAGGCATCTCCAGTGTCAGGACGAACAACGGAATTCTACCAATGCAACGGTTTGTGCTGATCGCGTAGTATCGGACGGAGAAGGAACTGCGGAGGAACTGGCTGCGATGTGGAAGTGGGCGCGACGGATTGTCGTGGTTCTCGCGGGGGCATTCGTGGCGCTTTATGTTGGCGACTGGGCAGTTTACAAAATGCGCGGATCGCCGCAGGGATCGGTAAAGGTGAGCCAGACTGTTGTTGTTCCTTTGAAGGGCAACAAATCAGAGTATGACTATCTGGGATCGAGCGATGTTCCCTGCTCTGTTTCGATTTTTTCGCAGGGTGGTGAAAGTCCCTGCTGGGAGTTGCGACGGAATCAGAATCAGAACACGCAGATGTAGATGGCGATTCCGCCAATATCGTCTCGTCTAAATCCGGCAAAAATCCCTCAGGGGCTGAAGCCCTCCTTTTTTGTTGTTCGTTACGGCACGACTGAAAGTCGTGCCCTGACACTTCGTGCCTCGACGGATGACCTGCGAAGAGATTCCATGATTCTCATTGAGTGTTCGTTTCTCACATGCGGGCGTGATGTGAGTCACGTTTTTCGATTTGGGAGATGCGTACTATCTAGAAACCTTGCTGCGGGTGCCAGGTGGACGGTCGTTATGTACAGCGAAACGCAAAACGAAAATGGGACCTACAATACGCGCTGCCTCTATTGTTTTATGACGGTCGCAACGGCCGTAGAAACCAAAGAGGAACTGCAGCACGTTGAGGCGCAACACGTGTGTCCGGAGAGGGCTCTCTCAGAGCTTCTCGCTGCTAAGGGCGGGACAGCGGCTGACACTCAGCGGAATTAGAACTGTTGATGAGTGGGGACAACGTGGTCGCAAAATACTCCGGGGCTAAAGCCCGACGTTTAAATCTATCGCGCTTGGCGGCATGACTGAAGTCATGCCCTGACACTTCGCGTCTCAGCGACGCTCCGCACAGGGGCTAAAGCCCGCAGTCATTTCTGGTACCTTTACGGCACGACTAAAGTCGTGCCCTGACACTTCGCGCCTCAACGACAGTCCGCACAGGGGCTAAAGCCCGCAGTCATTTCTGCTACCTTTGCGGCACGACTAAAGTCGTGCCCTGACACTTCGAGTCTCAACGACGCTTCCTTCGGACTGCGAGGCACGATATCTACTTCGCGGTGGGCAGTTCAGCGAAACTGCTACTTGTTGGGATCAGAAGCTGGCGGCGTGTCTGCGGGGGGCTTGGCCTGGCCGCCTGAGATTTTTTTGTAGAGCTCCTGATCTGCGGACCGGGTGATGCTGCTGGCCTTGTCGAGCTCGATCTTGGCTTCTTCCTTTTTGCCCATGGCGCGATAGAGGCGTCCGAGGCGCCAGTGCACGTTCACGTCGGCGGGATTCAGCTTTTCCGCAATAAGGAACTCGCGGAGCGCATCGTCGTTGCGACCGTCGGTAGCGGCGAGGATGCCGAGGTCGAGGTGGCCGAGGGCGCTCGAGGGGTCGAGCTTGACTGCCTTTTCAAGCAGCGGCGCAGCCTCGGCGTACTGGTTCAGCTGAAGGTAGGCGTCGCCGGAGTAGAGCAGGGATTGCGCGTGATTGGGGTCGTTGGCCAGCTCTGCCTGAAATTCCTTGATGGCCTCGGGATACTGCTTCTGGGTAAAGAGCAGATAGCCGAGGCCGAAGTGCACATCGGGCTCGCTGGGCTTGGCTTTAGCGGCCTTGCGAAACATGTCGATAGCGCCGGATGTGTCTTTCATTTCGTCGAGGGCTTCGCCGGCGAGCATGTCGGCTTCGGCGGAGTCGGGGTCGAGAGTGAGGATTTCGTGATACACGTCGAGGACCTTGTTGTACTGCTTTGACCAGAGGTAGCTGTGCGCGAGGGCAAGTCGGATGGACAGGTTCTGCGGATCGGCGGCGGCTGCGGTTTTCAAATATGGCGCTGCCTCGGTGAATTGGCCGAGGCCGTAGTGGGACATGCCGAGGAGGATCGTGTAGCGCATCGCTTCAGGCGAGTTTGGCGGCGCAGTTTTGAGCAGGGCGGTGAACTCGGGGATCGCGGCTTTGAGGTCTCCAGCTTTGAATAGAGCGAGAGCGAGATTGAGACGCAGACCGGGCATGCCGGGCTTGAGCGCGAGGGCCTTGCGGTAGAGCGGAACGGCTTCCTTGTAGTGATCCTGGCGCGCCTCAAGCAAGCCGAGGTGCGCGTAAGGCTCGGGATCGGAGGGATGCGTTTTGAGAAAGGCGCGCCAGACCTGCTCGGATTCGGCGAACTTGCCTTGCTGTTCGAGGGCGAGCGCGGATTGACGGAGGGTTGGCGACGGAGATTGCGCGAGGGCGGAGGCGGCGGTGAGGAAGAGAGCGAGAGCCAGCTTCGATTGTCTCAACGGATTCACTCGGTTCCCTTCTCTTGTTTGACTCGGTGCGTCTGCGATGCGTGTGGACTCGAACCATTGTCGCTCGCGGAGGTGAATGGGACAACTCCGGACCACGTGGCGTGCAGCCGGCAAAGGGGAAAACAAAAGCAGGTCCTTCGACCCGCTTATGGACCCCACAAACAAGGACCTGTTTGTGGGGATCCAAGCATGCGGGTTCTCAAGATGACGGGGCGTTGGTGGCGTGACGGCGGGAGTGGTGTTGGAGGGTTGCGCTTTCCCACCCATGCCTTGTGGCATGGAGGGGCGCCATCTTTTTGCGGATTGATGCAGCGCTAGAAGCAGGTCCTTCGACTTCGCTCAGGATGACGGGGTGTGGGTGGCGTGAGGACGCGAGGGGTGGTGAGGGTCTGTGCTTTCCCGCCCATGCCTTGTGGCATGGATGGGGCACTCAGCTTTTTGCGGATTGATGCAGTGCTAGAAGCGGGTCCTTCGACTTCGCTCAGGATGACGGGGTGTAGGTGGCGTGACGGCGGGACGATGCGGGTCTCAGAGGTGGCGGGGCGTAGCCCAATCCAACGCTGCATGATGAAGGACTTTTGGGGGCCGTCGATTCTGATGCATTTGTGTGCGGTTTTGACCAGCGCGGGCGAAGCAGAGGGTTTAAATTTCAGGAATCCCTGGAGGAATTTGAGAACGAGGTGCCAGAGCACGATGAGCGACAACAGCAACGAAAGAACGAATCAGTCGCAGCTTGATTCTCGCGCTAACCTTTTCTACCTGCTCCAAACGCTCGCCGAAAGCGCTCAGGCACGAGCCAACGACTTCAAGTCGCGTGGGGAGTCCTCCGTAGCGATTGATCAGATTGAGGATGTGCATTAGTCAAAACGGTCTTATTTCTTAACGAGAGCTTTTCCTGCCACTGGGCACAAGGCCGCGCGAAGCGCGGCCTTGTGCTTTTGGTGTTGCCTTTGGTCACAGCTTATAACAGCTGCTCGATCGCACTTACCACTTACCATGCTCAGACTCCCCTGCGCGATAAAACTGCGCATGGATGGGGCACACTGCGTGGTGGGAGAAGTGGAGTGTGCGGCGGTAAAGGGCGATGGTCCGCGATCTTCGCGGATTAAGAGCACTCCTCACCAGCAATAAATGGTCAGATTATCCAAATAGAGCGTGGACGAGCCACTGGCGCCCAACCCATCGATCTGGAAGTTGGTGAGAAGCACCGATCCCCAACCCAGGGCAAAGGCCGACGGAACCGAGGCGTTCAAATCCTCCTGCACTCCATCGAACCAGACGGATTGGTATGTGACGGAGCCATAGGAGTCGCGCGAGTAGGTGATCTGCACGTGATGCCAGGTATTGGTGCTCCAGCTTCGCGGATTGCAGGGGAACGGCGAGTTCAACCAAACGTCTGACGGGGCGGCGGGGGTTCCCTCGTTGGCCGTATAGTCCCATGTTCCGCTGTAGCCGTCGCACTGGAATCCGTAGATCACTGTCTGCCCATTTGACATCACCTGGTTCATATCAAACTCAATGTTGGCGATGGCGTTTGATGGTCGAGCCACATAGACCCAGCCGTCGTAAAGAAAGTTAGTAACTTCGGTATTGTTTCCAAACACCACCCAGAAGCGTTCTGCTCCGTAGTTTGTGTATTGCATGGTGAACCGGCGCGCCGAGCCGCTCAGCGAGGGCGAAGACACGATCTTCGTTGTTCCGCTGGCTGTGCTGTTGGGGATCGCGGAGTCGCCGATGCCCTGCCAGGTACTGAGGGCTTGAACTCTCTTGAAGACCAAAGCGTCAGGGGGTACGAGGCTTACGGGATCGGGAACCACGATGATGGCGGACGAGGATTCGCAAACTGCGCCCCCTTTGCCCCACGACTTGACGTAAACAGTGTGCGCGCCGGTGAAGGACGCTACGCGGGTGTCTATCGATGAGCCATTGACCTTAGTCCAACTGTCGCTGTTATCGATGGAATAGCCGATGGAAGAGATGGGTTGTGACGAACACTTGGAAGCTGTTGCGACCAGATGAAATGGCGAAACGATCTGAACCCCCGTATTGGGGCTGGTGATGGTTACGCTGGCGAAGCCGGGGACTGCGCAGACGAGCGGGGCAAAGAGAAGCAGGCTGAAGCTCTTCATGGATTTTTCCTCGTTGAGAATTGATGTCTCAGAGGACGCGCATTCGGCTTGCAAGATCACACTTGCCGGAGCTACTTGGAGACACCAACACGAACGGGGCTGCAAGAAGTTTTCGCTGCTATCGATCTACTCGATCCGCAATCTCAGGACGATGGCGAGAGCGTAGGCCTAATATGGCGAACTGTCAATCCAGAACGGTCGCCGGGTTCGCGGGATGACAGCGGATGACGGATCGACACACGGTTGCGCCGGTTATTGGGCGCAGGGGGCTGCGGCTTTCTCAAAGGACGCGGCACCGAAGCCATTGGCTTTGAGTTTGCGATAGCCCTCGAGGCTGAGACCGCAGGCGTGCAGGTCTTTGACTTTCTGGAGCCTTTCAGGGTCATCGGTGTGGGTGTTTTCGAGTTTCTGCTGGGCTGCTTCGTATTCCTCGATGAAGGAAGTTGCACCGGGGGCTCCGGCGTCATCGCGATGCGCGTAGGCATCTTTGTATTTCGAGAGGGCATGGTCGTAGGCATTGTCCCAAAGAAATCCCTCCAATCCGAAGAAGCCGAAGAGGCCTAATGCCATTGCGGCTGAAAGTACAAGGATGGCGATGAGGATCCAATCTTTCAAAGCGGTCTCCTTTGCGATGGGGATGTCGCGGAAAACCTAGGAGTGCATGCGGGCTACGTCGCGGAGCTGGCGGGCGGTGATCTCCAGGAACGTTTCTACGCTTGCACCGGGTGGGGGTTCAAGTCCGGACTTGGACTGGATGGCGGCGGAGATGCGCTGAGCGAGGGCCTGGCGGGTATCGAGAGGCATGTCGAGGCGGCGGGAAAAGAAGCTTTCGAGGACCTGGAGGTCGGACACGGAGAGTTTGGCGATGCCATGGTCGGGGAGCGAGAAGCCGGCGTGGGGCTCGGGTGTGGGGATGGCGGGGGCGAAGATGTTGGCGGTGAAGGTGCGGGTGGATTCAGTGCTGATGGGGGCTTCTTCAATGCGATCGCGGACGACGAGGGTTCCGGCGGCGAGATCGCCGAGGCGCTGGTGGTCGCGCGTGACGAAGATGGCGATGGCGCCGACGGCGTAGAAGAAGGGAATCTGGTCAATGTAGCGGACGAAGTTGCGGGCCATGGATTCAAAGAGGCCGATGGGGCGGCCGGAGCGCTGGATGACGCGGATGCGGGCGATGCGCTTGCCGGGGGTGCGTCCGTTCCAAAAGGCTTCAAAGAGGGTGAAATAACCCCAGTTGAAGAGGAAGATCAGGAAGAGGTAGAGGGCGGTTGCCCACTGGGCGGAGAGGCGGTTGAAGGCGGTGATGCCGGGCAGAAGGAAGGCGAAGATCCAGGCAACGATGCCGATGCCGACGAACCAGATAACGTAGTCGACCAGCAGGGCGATAAAGCGGCTGCCGATGCCGGCGATGGGCATCTGGATGGCCACGAGCTCAGGGGTATCGATGCTAAGCTGATCTGAACTCTGGTCAGTTTGGACACTAGTATCCATGGCGCCCATTTTATCGAATCAGTGGATTGCCAAGCGCCGGCCGCATTGGGAGCGGCTGGCTTTTCTGCTGACGCGGTCGGACCAGAACGGGCTGGCGAGCCTTTCGCGATCAGAACTGCAGGAGATGGCGCTGCTGTATCGGCAGGTGGCGGCGGACCTCTCAGTACTGCGGCGCGACGAGACGGCCCGAACTTATAGCGACAATGTGAATCAGCTGCTGGCGCGGGCGCACCACATTATTTACTCGCGGCAGAAGACGACGTGGCTGACGCTGTTTCGCTTTTTGAAGGATGAGTATCCGGCGGTGTTTCAGCGGCAACTGCCGTATGTGGCGGCGTCGCTGGCGGTGACGATTGCGTGGGCGGTGCTGGGTGCGGCGCTGACAGTGGCGCGGCCGGAGTTTATGCGGCACTACGTTGGTCCGGCGATGATTGCGACGATGGAGCAGCACAAGATGTGGACGGACTCCATTGTGAGCGTTGCGCCGAAAGAGACCAGCCACATTATGACCAACAACCTTTCGGTGAGTTTTATGGCGTTTGCCGGGGGGATCCTGTTTGGGGTGGGCACATTTGTTCTTCTCTTGAACAATGGCATGATGCTGGGGGTGATTGGGGCGGCTTGCCACCAATACAGCATGTCGCTGGCGCTGTGGAGCTTTATTGCGCCGCACGGGTCGCTGGAATTGCCGGCGATCATTATCGCGGGGGGAGCGGGTTTTCGGATTGGACGGGCGATGCTGTTTCCGGGTGGATATCGCTGGAAAGAGTCGGTGGCGAAGGGCGGCATTGAGGCGACGCAGCTGGTGGCGGGGGTGATTCCGATGCTGGTGGTGGCTGGATGCCTGGAGGGATTTTTCTCGCCGTCGCACGCGCCGGTGTGGCTGAAGTTCGTGGTGGGCGGGTTGTTGTTTGTGCTGCTGGTGAGTTGGCTGTTTCGGCCGGTGAAGAGCGCGGCGGTTGCGCAGGTTCAATGACGCTGTTGTTGTGGGGAATGAAGAAGCGCTCCGGGGCTAAAGCCCTCGGGATTTTTTGCCGTTAATCGTGGGGCTGAAGCCCCACGCTACCTCCGAACCACAGACGCCTCATTTTTTCGCAAGCCGTAATGCGGCTCACTTTCAACCAGCAGCCTGTGTGTGCTGAAAGTTGAGCCGCCTTGTTGCAGGCCCCACATATTCGGAGTTTGCTGAACGGATGAATATTGCAGATTTTTGGCGGCCGGGTGTGGTGGCAGCGGCGGTTCTGCTGGTGGGGCCGATGCTGGCGGCGGGGTTTTGTCCTGGGTCTGTCGACAGGGTGGGGCGCCGGCTGCCGCGCACTTTGCGGGTGATTGCGCCGGCTTTGCTGTGTGTGCCGTATGCGCTGACGGCGCTCTCATTTGGGATTTTCAAGTGGAGATGGCTGGCGGTTTATGCGCTGGTGCCGGTAGGGATTGCTTTTCTGCTGGAGCAGGCGCGGAGCGGGGATCCAGAACAAGGCGGAAACTGGCGTGATTTTGTGGTGCTGCTGGTGTTGGGGCTGGCAGTGGATCTGCGCTGGCTGGAGCCGGCGTGGCCGCCGGGGCTGACTGCACTGGGGAAGATTCTGTTGCTGGATGCGGGCATCTTTGGGTTCCTGGTGGTTCGGAGGCTGCAAGGCGTCGGATTTGATTTGCGGCTGACATTCAGGGATCTGCGCAGGGGGTTGAGTCAGTATTGCCTCTATGCGTTGATTGCGATTCCGCTGGGGTTGCGGCTCGGGTTTCTGCATTTGCACGCGGTTATGCCTTCGCCACTGCGGGCAGTGGGTGCATTTGTATTCACGTTTTTGTTTATTGCGATTCCGGAGGAGCTGTTTTTTCGCGGGTGGTTGCAGAATCTGCTGGAGCGGCAGGTGGGACGGACTGAAGCACTGCTGGTGACGTCGGTTCTGTTTGGGCTGGCGCACTGGAACAAGCGGACATTGAATTTCAACTGGCGCTACGTGGTGATGGCGGCGATTGCCGGCGTGTTCTACGGACGGGCTTGGCGGGCTCAGCGGCGCGTGGGGGCTTCGGCGATTACCCACGCGTCAGTGGATACGACATGGTCGTTGTGGCTGAGGTGAAGGGGTTGCGGGCGGTAGGTAAGATAGCCGAGGCCGACGCGCATGTTGTGGAGCAGGGATGCGGGAATGGTGACGGCTACGCAGACTCCGAAGATAGCGTGGGCGATGGCCAGCGGATAGACGTTGCGCGAACGGACGAAGACGAGGCAGGCGGTGAGTCCCCAGATCAACGTGAGCGGCGTGAGGATGGGGTTGGGCAAATGGGCAAGCGCGAAAACGATGGCAGTGATGCTGGCGGCGAAGTTTGCATTGGGGAGAATGCGCAGGAGTCGAGCGAGGAAGTATCCCTGCAGAAGCAATTGCTGGGTGAGAGCCCAAAGGGTGTAGCCGGCGAAAGCTTTGACCCAGTTTGACGGGCCTCCGGGGTGGTGGAGGGTGTGGAGGGTGCTGGCGAAGAAGGTTGCAATCGCGGCGATGATGACGGCAAGGCCCACAATCCATGAGGAGCGCCAGAATCCGGCGAGAGAGCAGCCCATGGCTTTCCATCCCTCAAAGGAGAGTGCGATGGAGACGATGAACCATCCGAGAGCGATGTAGTAGAGCCAGTGATGGAGAGGACGCGGTGTCCAGATGACGGCGAGGATGAGGCAGTAGCCGATGAAAAGTTCGCCAATGGTCCAGGCGATGCTGCGTTTTGGTGACAAGGCTGCGGCGCAGACACCACTCGAGGGGGAAATCTCGGGAACACGCATGCGCGACCTCCAAGCCGAAGGATGGAACGGGGGCTTCGGCGAACCGGCCGCGATGCGCATCGACGACCGGAGGCGAATCTACTTGCTCAGGCTTTGTTGCCTGTTAGAGCAGATAGACGGCTAGCATACCCCTGTTGTTATCCGATGAATAGTGGGCCTAACACTTTTATGTGAGGCACGCTGGTCACCTGGAGTAACGCAGGCTGTTTGAAGTGACAGGTTGCAGAAGTCACTCTTGACTCCGGCTGATGACATCCCTCAGGGGCTGAAGCCCATCGACAAGAGCGCTGCTGTCGGCACGCGACCCAGAGGGTACCCCGAGCCGTGCCCTTTCACTTCTTGCCCTTACTGAGCGATTAGTTATGCAGACGTGAGTAAGCCAGTGGCGCGCGACCCAGCGAGGGCACCCCAAGCCGTGCCTTTCAAAACCAATCCAGTGCGTTCTAGACTTTGAGGAAGATTTTCTTCCTGTAAAGGATCCAAACCGGAATGAAGCAAAAAGTTGTGAAGGAGACCGAGAAGGCGAAGGCGGCCCAATGCGGATTGGGAATGTGCGCGACTGTGTGCAGCGCAGCCCAGGAGATCAAGTTTGTCCTACCGGCTCCCGAGGAGATGTGGATGTTATCCAGGATGCCCGGCGACAATTCACTGAACATGTAGGCCGCGATGGCGTTGGATCCGAAGACGAGCCACGGCCAGGTCCAGCCTTTGCGCCAGCCCATCTGCTCGATGGTGAAGTGGGCGAAGGCGAGGAGCGCGAGTGAGTAGCCGCCGGCGACGAGGACGAAGGAACTGGTCCACATATTTTTGTTCAGCGGAAATTCGAGGGACCAGAGATAACCGACGATCAGGCTCGATAGCGACGCAATGGCTAGGCCGGCGGTTTTTGTCGCGGTGGATTTGGTGGAGCGCAGCCAGAGGCCGGCGAGAACGCCCATGAGTGCGGTGCCGAAGGCGGGGAGATCGCTGAGCAGGCCTTCAGGGTCGCGCACATTGTGATCGGGCGAATAGAGGTAGAGGTGGTGGGGGAATAGACCGCGGTCGATCCAGGAGACGAGGTTGTTGGTCATGTCCATGAAGGGAACGTCGCGGCCGGGCATGCCGATGCCGGGGATGGGAATCCAGCGGAGGAGGATCCAGTAGCCGATGAGACAAGCGGCGAGGGCGATCCACTTGGTGGAGGCGCGGTTGTCCCAGAGGTAGAAGAGGCCGACGACGAGGTAGCAGACGCCTATCCTCTGGAGCACGCCGTAGAAGCGCATATGCGGCAAGTGGAAGTAGGGGAAATTGTTGACGATGATGCCGAAGAGGATGAGAACGAGAGCGCGGATGATGGTGTGCTTCGCGAGTTGACCGCGCGGGGCGCCTTTTGCAAGACGCGCGTCGAAGGCGAAGACGATGGACACGCCGACGATGAAGACGAAGGTGGGAAAGACGAGGTCAGTGGGCGTGAGGCCGTTCCAGTCGGCGTGCTTCATGAATCCCCAAGCACCGGGGCCGCCGTTGTTGTTGACCATGATCATGAAGGCGATGGTGATGCCGCGGACCACGTCGAGGGCGAGGATGCGCTTGACGGGATTGCCCGCGACGGCGGGATTGGTGACGGTGGTCTGCTTTTCAGTGAGAATTGGTTGCATCGCTACCCCATGAAAATTGCTTGCACCCTACGCTACGCGCTGGGGGCGGGGTGTGCCAAGTGGTTGGATGGATTTGCGGTGTGGCGGAGTTGGGTCCGTGGGGAAACCATGCTAAACCGGAAGGCCCGCAACGGCAGATCATTTGTCTGTCCAGGCGGATGGCAAACAGAAGAGCGCGATCGCAGGCTTTAATTGGCCATTGTAACGGCGTAATTTCAAAACGCCGCCTGTGTCTCAGCCTGAACTGTCATTTATGCGCGCGCCCCATAGGCCTGCCGCCTCCGCTGTGCCGAGTTTAAACACGGCGACGTCTGGAAGTATGCGTTAAGCCCTCCTCTCTTGAAGACGTGCACGACGCTGACTGCCGGCTGAGACAACGTGACGAACATTGGAACAAGTTCTGTCTTTTGCATCTCCGGGAATGATCAGCATGCCGATGACTACCATAGGTTCTCCCTCGAACGATCTTTATCGACATCTCGAATCGGCTCATATGCAAGTGCGGCTTAGTCAGCTTATCACAAGGATCGGGATTTGCTGGGCCTCAGTGGCCGCATAACGTTGAAATGCTGGAACGGAGTAATATGTCTTCGAAGTCGGCTGTGGTAAACGAAGGCGCCGCTTTCGACAGCGGCGTCTGGTGAGCTTTGAAGATCGGCGTGAGGCGTAATACGATCGGGACAAAATTCATAAAGATCTGCGATGGTCAAGATCGAGCGCGCGCCAAATCTTTGTGGCAATAGTGATCCGTTTGCCCATGACTGGTCATCATGTCATAAACTATTACACCGTGCCGAGGATTTTCACCTCAGGTGAAATGCGGGTGAACCCGCAGTGTCTAATCGATCAAGTGGCTTCCCGAAAGCAACTGCAGATTTCTTACATTCCCTTCGCTAGGCTTGGGATCGTGCTTTGCCACCCATGACTTCGTCATGGATGGGCGCGACCCGGCATGCCCGCGTTGAATTCGGTCGTCCAAATTTCTTGCAGGCCAGCGAATGATGACTGCTACCCTCCATCCCACAAAGGGGAATGCTGATGCAGGATTCCGCCGTTTATGAAGTTTCCGCCAGCGCTGTCAAAGCGCGGAGTTCTTCCGCCAGAGTTGCGTCGCTGGATATCGTGCGCGGGATCGCGATGATTCTGATGGCCATTGATCACGTGAGGGTCTATTCGGGTGTACCGGCTGGTGGACCCACGTTCGGCATCTTCTTCACGCGGTGGATCACGAACTTTGTGGCGCCGGCATTTGTGTTTCTCGCCGGGACCTCGGCTTATCTTTACAGCCGGAAGTGTGCGAATCGGTGGTCGCTCTCGAAGTTTCTGGCCATTCGGGGCGTCTGGCTGATCTTTCTGGAGCTGACGTTTCTACGAATTGCGTGGACCTTCAACTTCGATTTCAAGCACTATCTGCTCGCCGGGGTGATCTGGATGATCGGCTGGAGCATGATTGCGCTTGCCGGGGCCGTGTACCTGCCGCGGGTGGCGATCGCGACGATCGGCATTGCGCTGATTGCGCTGCACAATATCACAAACTTGTTCCGGCCTCAGCTTGTACACGCGTTTGGACCAGACGGCCCGAACTGGTTGCTGCGAATCCTCTATTTTGGGGGCGCCGTGGAGATTGGAAACTCCGGACCGCCGCTCTTGATTCTGTACGTGCTCGTTCCGTGGGTCGGGCTGATGTTTGCCGGATACGCATTCGGGCGAATCACCGAAAAGCCAATGGAGGCGCGGCGCAAAATCTATTTGCGGGTGGGCGTTGCGCTTACTGCGCTTTTTGTTTTGTTGCGTCTGATTGGACTCTATGGAGACCCCCGGCCCTGGGACCGGCACACGCTGTTCAGCTTCCTGAACGCGACGAAGTACCCGGCATCCCTTGAGTACCTGTGCATGACGATCGGGCCGATGTTTGTGGTGTGGGCCTTCGCTGAGGGATGGACGGGCAGGCTCGCGAGAGTGATTGGGACGTTTGGGCGGGTTCCGATGTTCTATTACCTGCTGCACATTCCACTCATCCATCTTGCCGCGTGCGCAGTGTCTCTCGTACGCGAGGGGCATGTTGACCCCTGGCTCTTCACGAACCATCCGCTTGATCCGGGACCGGTGCCTGCCGGATATATGTGGAGTCTGCCCCTGCTATACCTCGTCTACGCCGTGTGCCTGGTGCTTTTGTATTTCGCGTGCAGATGGTATGCGGATCTAAAGGCCAAAAAACGATCGTGGCTGCTGAGCTATGTGTGAATGGCGGCTCAAACGGTCGCCTTCGGCAACGGAGAAAAGAATGCCCGGACCTTGCAGGGTCCGGGCATTTGTTGTTGTGGCGGGAATGGCCGGCTATTGAACAGTTAGGCCTACGGTTGCGGTGTGGGTCTGTCCGCCGCCGGTTCCGGTGATGGTAATGGTGCGGGAGCCGGTAGTGGCCTTGCGATTGACGGTGATGGTCATGGTCGACGTTCCGGCGCCGGTGATCGATGTCGGGCTGAAGCTTACTGTGACTCTTGTGCCGGTGACCGAACCCGATAGCGCGATTGCGGAGCCGAAGCCGCCGCTCACGGTTGTGGTGATGGTGACGTTGCCGGTCTTTCCTCGCGCGACGGAGAGCGAGGTGGGCGACGCGGCGATGGTGAAGTTTGGAGTTGCGCCGGTGATGGTGAGGGAGACGGTGGTGGTTGCGATCGTGCTACCGGAGGTGCCCTTGACGGTGATGGGATAAGTGCCGCCCGCGGTTCCTGCAGCAACCGTAATTGTCATGCTGGTGCTGTTGCCGGCAGAGATGGGATTGGTGGTGAATCCGATGGTGACCCCGGCGGGCTGGCCGGTTGCAGATAGCGTGATGGAGCCGGAGAAGCTGCCGGTGACGGCGCTATTTATCGTGGTGGATCCGTTGCTGCCGGGGTTGACAGAAACGGAGCTGGGCGACGACGAGATGGTGAAGCCGGCGGGTGGCGGACCGGCGAGAGCACCAACCAGCGCTGCGGTGGGGCTGCCCCAACCAGTGACGAGATCGAAGCCGGTTACGGCGGAGTAGCTGCCGGAGGTTCCGCTCTTGATGTCGTGGAAGTCGGCGGCATAGGTGGGGGCGTTGACGTTCTGCTGGTAGATGGTGGGGTTGATGAAGCCGACGGGCCCCTGACCGTTTTGAGCAAGCTGCTGGTTAACGAGGGCGATGTAGCCGGCCCACATGGGCGCTGCGAAGCTGGTGCCGCCGTAGTAGTTTGCCTGGCAGGCCTTCTGGTCGCCGCAGGTGTAGAAGGTGAAGTTGGCGTTGGCCGAGACGTCGGGACCATTGCGCAGTGTTGTTGAACCCTTGTTGCTGGAGGTGATGACGCCGGCGAGCTGCTGCCAGGAGGGAATGGCGATGTTATTGGTGGTGATGCCGCCGCCGCTGTCGACCCAGGCGGTTTCAGATGCCCACGGACCTCCGGCACTGGAGGTGACCAGGTCAGTGCCGCCGACTGAAACGACATAAGGATCGTCGGCAGGCCAGGGTGCGGCACTGCCTCCATTTTTCCAGGTGGAGGCGTCTCCGGAGGCTGCAAAGAAGTTCTGGCCCTGCGCCGCCATTTTCTGGAAGAAGGGATCGAGGGCTGCCGGGTCAACCGGCGTCCAGCCCCACGAGCAGCCGATGGTGGTGGGCAGCGGGCTGTGCGTGGTCATGGCGCTGATCATGGACGTGTCGGATGAACCGATGTACATGGTGAGGCTGGCAAGGTTAGGCGCCATGCCGATGGCCTGGGTCATGTCGAGGTTCTGCTCGCCGTCATCGCAACGGGGATAGCTGCAGCTCGTGCTGGTTCCGTCGGTGGAGAGCAGAGTGATGGGGACATGGTTGGTCTGGCCTACGTTTTTGAAGTAGGTGGTGAGGTCGGTAAGGTTGGTCCCGTAGAACTCGAGGAGGCCGAGGTTCTGGCCGGCGCCGGTGAGGGCTGTCCCACCATAGTAGGCGGCGCGCATATCGCTGCCGAGGAAGGATGCCGACGGGCCGGAGCCGGTGGTGGCGTGGGATACGACTTTATCCGCATCGATGCCGTGGGCCTGAGCGAACTCATCACGGCTGACGTGGAGAGGCTTGGGAATCGAATAGTTGTCGAGGCCGGAGATATGCCAGAGGCTGAAGGGCAGGTCCGGTCGGGGCTCGGAGTCGGGGGAGTAAAAAGTTCGGTCTTCGTTAGGGTGCTTAAAGGTGCGCATGTTCACGTGAAACGCAGCTTCAATATTGGACACAGAGCCTTTTACCTGGACGAGCATGCCGTCGCGAGAGCCACCTACGACTTCGAAACCATAGGTTTTGGCGAAGCGGAGAACCGTATCGTAGTCGTCGGCGGTTGGGCCGAAGCGAGCGGTGAATTCGGTTGGGGTGAGGAACTGGCGGTAGTTCGGACTGGACGGGTTATAGACGTCGGCCAAGAACGCCTTGAGTCCCGCGGGATCGCGCAGGGGCAGAACGAGGTCAAGCTGCAGGACCTGATTGCCGGGGAGTCGGCCGCTGGCTTGAGCCTTGCCGTTCTTCACCGCATCGCGGACATGATGGGTCTTAACAGACTGGGCCAGACAGATTGTTGCGGAGAGCAACAGCGCTGCGAAGATTGGCAGGAATTTCCCTGGTTTTGAAATCACAGATTCTCCTTGAGCGGGGATGGGGGGCTTTCTACGAGGCTGCGATCTTTAGCCAGCGTTGATGCATTCTCAGACAAGCACAGAAGCGGTGTCTACAGAATTCCGGCAGGCCCGTGATTCGGGTAGTTACCACGCTTGCGATCCTGATGAACTTGGGTAACTGGTTACCCGGCGGGTAATTCCTCGGAGGTGGAATTGACTTGCGTGACAAGTGCTTCGGTGGACCCGACGGACGGTCTTTGTGACAAATACAGCAAGTTAGCGATCGCTTCGCAAGCGAGTTAGCAAGTCAGCGAGACTGTTCTCACGCACGCTTCCTGCGACCTGCAAGGACCCCGAGTTTTCGGTGAACGGATGAAAGGCGTGTCCTTTCAAAAACCATTTGAGGAAGCTGTTTCAGACTCGAATGAGAAGGTCCAGGGTGTTGGATGATGGGCAAAGCACAGAAATCGGGTGGGATGACGTAAACTCGTCCCTTCAGGGAAATCAAGCTCTTTGTCTGCATTCTGTTGGAGGGGATCCGTGGCCGATTTTCAACCTTTTGTTTCGCCAGATCAGAATCCGCCGGAGTTTACGGTACGCGCGCTGGTGCTGGGCTCGATTTTTGGAATTATTTTTGGCGCGGTGACGGTGTATGTGGGCTTGCGGGCAGGACTAACTGTCGCAGCTTCGATTCCGATCTCGGTGCTTTCGATCAGCATTCTGCGTGCGTTTGGGCGTGCGTCGATTCTGGAAAACAACATCGTGCAGACGACGGGGAATGCGGGGCAGTCGATTGCTTCGGGTGTGATTTTTACGCTGCCGGCACTGGTGTTTCTGGGATTTGATCTGGAGTACTCGCGGATTTTCATGCTGGCGCTGATTGGTGGATGGCTGGGCGTGCTGTTCATGATTCCGCTGCGGCGACAACTGATTGTGAAGGAGCATGGCGTACTTCCCTACCCTGAGGGGACGGCGTGCGCCGATGTGCTGATTGCGGGAGAGAAGGGCGGGTCGCTGGCTAGCCGCGTTTTTCTGGGACTGGGACTTGGCGGAGTCTACACATTTTTCCAGAACGGAAATCTCTTTCGCGCATGGCCGGGTTCGCCGGAGTACCGGCCGGATTTTGGGCCGCAGCATGTGCTGAAGGGCGCATCGATCAACGCGGATGCGACGTCGGAATATCTTGGCGTGGGCTACATCATCGGATCGAAGGTAGCCGGAGTGATTTTTGCGGGCGGCGTCTTCTCGTGGCTGGTGGTGATGCCGTTGATTTACTTCTTCGGGAAGGAACTGCCGCACCCGGTTTATCCGGGACAGGTGCCGATTGCGCAGATGGGGCCGAGTGATCTGTGGGCCGCTTATATCAAGCCGATGGGCGCGGGAGCGGTGGCTGCCGCGGGACTGATCACGTTGATGAAGACGCTGCCGACCATCTGGGGCGCGCTTACGATGGGGCTGAAGAATATGAAGCCCGGCGCGGAGAAAGTGGAAGCGAAGCCGATTCGCACGGAGAACGATCTCTCGATGACGGTGGTGATGATCGGATCGCTGCTGATCGTGGCCTGCATGTTTCTTTTTCTGGAATTCAAGCCGGTGCCGGGAGCATTTGTGGGCTGGGCGGCGAACCTGGCGGCGGCGCTGCTGGTGGTGGTCTTTGGATTTTTGTTTGTGACGGTGAGTTCGCGCATTGTTGGATTGGTGGGGTCTTCGGCGAGTCCGGTGTCGGGCATGACGATTGCGACGCTGATGGCGACGACGGCGGTTTTTCTGGTGCAGGGATGGACGGCGCCGGCGTTTGGCGCGCTGGCGATTACGATTGGCGGCGTGGTGTGCATTGCGGCATCGAATTCGGGAGATACGTCGCAGGATTTGAAAACGGGGTACATTATCGGGGCAACGCCGCGTGCACAGCAGATTGCGTTGATGATCGGCGTGGTGGTTTCGACGCTGGTGATTGGATTGACGTTGAACCTGATGAATACCGGGCTGCAGGAATTTCATGCGGCCGCACAGCCATGGGACATCAACGCTGCGCATCCGGGTGTTTCGATTCAATCGGACGTGAAGCACCTGCCGCCTCAGATTCGCGTGGTGGCGGAGGACAAGACGACGACTTCGCACCAGTCTTCGGAGTACGTGGTGTTGAATGCGATCGGGTCGACGGAGTTGCAGGACGGCAAGTATCTCTACTCTCCGGCGACGAAACAGATTGAAGTGCATTGGATCCAGGGGATCGGGAGCGCGGCCGCACCGGCACCGCAGGCGCGGTTGATGGCGACGGTGATTAACGGGATTCTGAGCCGCAAGCTGCCGTGGGGACTGGTGCTGCTGGGCGTGTCGCTGGTGATTGCGGTGGAGTTGCTGGGGATTCGCTCGCTGACGTTTGCGGTGGGGGCGTATCTGCCGATCGGCACGACGCTGCCGATTTTTGTGGGGGGCGTGGTGCGGTGGATTGTGGACCGGGCAGCTGCGCGTTCGGGCGAGGCGGAGAGCGATATTTCGTCGGGATCGCTGTTTGCTTCAGGATTGATTGCGGCGGGCGGAATCGCCGGGCTGATCGGCGTCGCGCTGAAGGCCGTGGAAGCGACCTATATGGACAACCGCGACATCCTCAATTTCCCGCGCGGGACGTGGTTCGATCACATGTGGGTGTCGGTGCTGGGATTTGCGATGCTGGCGTATTCGCTGTATTACTTCGCACGAAAGCCGCTGAAGAAGTAGGCCGCGGCTAGCAAGATTGAAAGGCGAGAAGCAGATTCTTCGCTCACACATTGAGTGGGGAAAAGCAGATTCTTCGCTCACCACCCCCAAACCTGCCCCAAAGAGCTAATCGCTCTTCGGGGCCCCTGAAACGTTTGGGGGCCCGTTCGCTCAGAATGACACCTTCGATTTTTTGAGGTTCGGTTGCTCAGAATGACACCATCGATTTTTGAGGTTTGGTCACTCAAAATGACAGGCGTCGATGACGGGGAGGATTTCAGATCCAGGACACGGAGACTTGGGAATGCATTAGCGGGCCAGATGCCAGAAGTGCCAGACTCCGTAAGCCAGCACGACCATACCGACCTCGAAAAGAAAGGCAGAGCGGAGACCGCGGGCGCACCCGAGTCCGTCGGATTTCAACTCGACCTTTTGTTCCTCGGATGTTCTTGAGAAAGCCGGGGAGTCGCAGATCGAGACCACGCGTCCGGGCGGGAAGTGAGACTTGGCATAGGCGGCGGCGGCTCGAACTGCCGGGGCCCGGAACTCGTAGACAGCTTGACTGGGCACTGCTTAATCTCCCAACCCGGGAGTACATGCCGGAGCATGCACCCCTAGGATTTGAGCAATCTGCTCATGCGGAATAAATCGATTCTCCCGCAGTCTCTTCAGGAATTATGTGATTTATATCACCTCTCAGAATTATGGGAACAAATAATTGCGGAGGAAAAACGGGTACGGAATTGCAAATCTCTGGCCCGGAATATCCGGCAGGCGAGACGACCTCTCCCGGTGATGGCTAGACCTCAGTGTGGAACTGGCCGAGTCGAGTGACACTTATCATCAGGAACAGGGACTAGGGACTGAGGACTAGGGACTAAGGATTAGGAAGATGACTCGAGAGATTGACGATCTGGGGCAGCAGTTTGCGAGTGACAACTATGCGGGTATTTGCCCGGAGGCCTGGGACGCGATGGAGCGGGCGAATCACGGGCATGCGACGGCGTACGGAGATGATGTTTGGACGGCGCGCGCGGCGAACGAATTTCGCGAGCTGTTTGAAACCGAGTGCGAGGTGTTCTTCGTTTTCAACGGGACGGCGGCGAACTCGCTGGCGCTGGCTTCGCTGTGCCAGTCGTATCACGGCGTGATCTGCTGCGACGCGTCGCACGTGGAGACGGATGAATGCGGCGCGCCGGAGTTTTTCTCGAACGGATCGAAACTGCTGGTGGCGCAGGGTGTGGATGGGAAGCTGACGCCGGCATCGATTCACGAGCTGGCGACGAAGCGGCAGGACATTCACTTTCCCAAGCCGCGGGTAGTGACGATTACGGAGCCGACGGAGACGGGGCGGGTGTACACGATCGATGAAGTGAAGGCGATTTCGGCGGCGTGCAAAGAGCACGGTCTTCTGCTGCATATGGACGGAGCGCGATTTGCGAATGCGTGCGCGAGCCTGGGATGTTCGCCGGCGGAGTTGAGCTGGAAGTGCGGCGTGGATGTGCTGTGCTTTGGCGGGACGAAGAATGGCATGGCGGTTGGCGAGGCGGTGTTGTTCTTCGACAAAGGGCTGGCAACGGATTTCGATTATCGCTGCAAGCAGGCGGGGCAGTTGGCTTCGAAGATGCGGTTTCTTGCGGCTCCGTGGGTGGGGATGCTGGAGAGCGGTGCGTGGCTGAGGAATGCTGAACATGCGAATGATTGTGCACAGTACTTTGTGGAGCGAGTGGCGCGGATTGCGAATGTGAGCGTGGTGTCGGCGGTGGACGCGAACACGGTGTTTCTGAACGCTTCGGAGGAGATTCTGCAGAGCCTGCGCGAGCGGGGGTGGAAGTTCTACACGTTTATTGGCGGTGCGGCGCGGATCATGTTTGCGTGGGATACGGATTTGCGGCGGGTAGATGCGTTGTTGAGGGATCTAGAAGAGTGTGCGTGCGGGGCTTCTTCGGCTGTGGCGGTGAAGTAAGGGCATTTTCATCGTGTTCGTGCGGCTGGGGTGTGCGCTTCAAACCGACCCTCCGGGACGGATGAATTAAATTCTGGATGACAATCCCAGGGCTTCGCTTCGCTTCGGTCTGGGCTATTTTCGGATCCTCCCTCCGGGAGGAGTTCCAGGATCTGGTGTGAGGATTTTTGCGTTCTTTGTTCGGTTGGAAAGATAAAAAGCAACCGCAGTCATACATGGCTCTACGCGCCACGCGAAGACCACGAAAATGCGGACAGGTTCGGACGTCCCTCCGGGACTCGGGCTAATGTTATTTGGCTAACCCAGGGTTCCGCTGCGCTCCACCCTGGGCTATTATCCCGCGTTCCCTACGGGAACTTCTTGTGCGGGTACCCGCTAGTGATCGCAGAATTTTCGGGGCGGATCTTTCGACTCCGCTCAAGATGACAAGCCCTTTGATCAGCATTAAAAAATGATTTCGTTCTGCGAGCCGATTCAGGACTTTGGGTCGGTGGGGTGTTTGCGGAAGACTATCTGCAATTGCTGGCGCCAGTGTTCGCTGAGGGCTATTAGTTCCCAGTCGACTTCGGGGGAGAGATAGCGCAGGACGGGGAGATTTGCGGGATGGATGCGCAGGGCGGGTGCTGCGAGAAGCAGGCGCGGCGCAAGGGGTGAGACTTCTGCTCCCGGAAAGTAGCCTTCACGCTCGAATGCGGAGAGCGGCTGGTCGCTGCCGGCGGTGCGCTGACGATCGGCATTGAGGGCGCGGACGCGGATCCAATAGTCGAGAGCCTGGAGTGGCAGATGCAGATCTTCGTCTGCTTTGAGTTCGATGACGACGAGGCGGTTGTTGCGATCGAGGGTGAGCAGGTCGAGCATGCCGCGATCTCCAGATGAGAGAGCCGGGACCTGCGAGTAAAGTTGATCGCCGCGAAGCGAGGGGAGCAGTTCGCTGAGTCCGGCGCGGAACTCGGATTCGAGCCAGCGTTCGGGTTGCATACGGAAGAGCGCGTCTTTGTGGGCTCCGTCGCGATGGCGGCTGAGGAAGAGGCGCGCGCAGAGTTCGCGGCAGAGGGCCTCGGTTTCTTCGGTGAGTGGGGTTTCGTTGGCTCCGGCGCCGAAGGTGATCTCCTGTTGCTGCGAAAACGAGTGTGTGGCGGCGCCGTGACGGACACGGGCAAACTCGAGGCCATGCAGCATCAATCCGACTTCTGTGGCGGAGCGCGGACGGATTTCGATTCGCGACTGCGCGTCGAGCGGGAGGACTGAAATGACCTCGGCGATCCCAGTGCGGCAGCGTTCGAGGGCAGCCTCGGGAGAAAAGACATGCATGAGGCGAGCGGTCTGATTGCCACTGTCGCGGAAGTCAACGGGCTCCAGTTCCTCGCTGCGCTCATCGAGCGTGAAGAGCTGGAAGTCGGCGGCTGCGTGGTTGAGCCAGGCCATACGTTCGGCCGAAGTACGCTCTGCATTTTTGGGGACGATGACTCTGAGTCCACCGAAGTGGCGGCGGGCATCGGCTTTCTGACGGCAGTGATCGAGCCAGAGGATGCCGAGGGTGAGAATGCCGTCGATGGTTGAGGCGGATTCTGCTTCACTGACGCCGATGATGGCCTGGGCCGCAGTGCCGCGGAGCAAATGACCGCGAACGTAGGCAGGACCGAAGCTGTGCTCCAGATCCATCGCTGACCGGAGGCCGTCGACTTTGGAGCCGTTGAAGGTGCGGGTGAGGACGCGCTCAAGCAGGTGCTGATAGTTGCGGCGCGCGGAGTCGCGGGAAGTGGGCGTGCGGCGATCGCTGCTGGGGACAAGTTCGAGGGCTTGCGGCTTGGGAGCGCCCATGCGGCGGGTGATGACGCGAAGGCTTTGCGCGCGCGGCTGAATCTCCACCACCGTTCGAATGAGGTTGCGCTCTTCGCTCCAAAGCTGGAAGAGACATCGACCGTGTGACTCGGTTACGGAGTAACGCGCGAGGCGCATGTCAAAAAGAACCCGGCCGTCTTCAAGAAGGGCTGCGGCAGGATGCGCGGCGAGGTAATCTTCGAGGAGTTCGGCGAGTTTGGCAGCGGATGGTGCGTCTACTGCTGAGGGCACGCGGAGACTACCAGTTCTGCCGCGAGCGCAGTTTGGTAATGTGCGCAGTGTGATGACGCGAGTGCCATGCGTAAATTGCGAGCACGGTGGCGAGATCCTGGCGACCGTTCTCGGGATGGTTGTAGCCACGCTGGAAGTCGGCATTGGAAAGGGACTCGAGCAGCGCCACCCAGCGCTCGTGGAGAGCGGCGATCATTGCGAGCGAGCCATCAATGGGGAGATGGCTGTCGGCGAGGCGTGCCCAGGCGGCTTCGTCGTAAGGCTTGATGGTGGGCCAGTCTTCGGTTAGGGCGAGCTTGGTGCGAACGTAGGCGTTGGCGTGGCTGTCGGCGATGTGATGGACAAGCTGGCGTACGGTCCAGCCGCCATCGCGGTACGGGGTATCGAGCTGCGTGTGATTGAGTCCGCTAACTGCGGCCTGCAGGGTGGATGGGAGCTGGCGGAGGATGGAAATTTGTTCTGAATGCACCGCGGGTTCGGAGGAAACCGGAGCCTTGAAACGGCCAACGGGGTAGCGGAGATCTTCCAGTTCAGACATTGCGCGGCGACCTGAGGAATTCGCATGGCGGAGATGACTTCGCGCTCCGCGAGGTGGATCTATTTGCTTATGGGATGCTTCTGCATTTTGTGCTTCTGGGTGTTCTGGTAGTTCAGATTCGGCTGGTGTTGGGCTTTGGGATGCTCCGTAAACCGCGGATCCTTCGGTGGCTTTTTGTGAAAAGGCCAAATGGCGAAGGCCGGAGCGGCAGAGATGACCAGCAACAGCGCGGCTACAGCAAATTTCCTCATGGCAGGAATGTAGCACGAGAATGAGGCCAGCGAAAGTACCCGAAGTCACTGGTCCACGAGGAGTAATGGGGAGACAGGGGCGGAGTCAAGTGCCCGCGACAGCCGATTTGGTTAGCTGGCGTACGAGTTTTGTTTGCTAGATACAGCAAGTTAGCGATCGCTTTGCGATCAAGCGAGTTAGCAAGTCAGCGAGGAACGCAGAGCCTGCGCTGGTGGTTCGTCGGGTTTTCGGCAACGCGGCGAAGTCGTGCGCTTTCAGTACCGCGTCGATTCAACCGGGCCTAGGCCTTGCGGTGGTGGTGATGACGATGGTGGTGATGATGCGTAGTCGCGGCAAACGCCGGGGCGGCGAATACCAGGACCAGGAGCACGGCAGCGAGGATCTTCTTCATAGGGTGAATTTAGCATGACGCCGATTGTGGAAACCTGGACAGACGCTGAACGAATCAAGTGAGCAAACGGCTGATCTCACCATGCGGGGCCCGGCGGAGAGGCGTAAACTAAATGTGACGATGAACCTACCTGTTGCTTCCCCTCCGCCCAGTCACAGACGTTACTTTTTTGAAAAATTTGGGATCACCGAACGGCTGCTGGAACGCTGCCTTGGCGAGGCCCTCTCTGCGGGCGGCGACTACGCCGATCTCTATTTTGAGTCGGTGACTTCGACCTCGCTGGGGGTTGACGAGCAGATTGTGAAGTCTGCCAGCACGGGGACGAGCGCTGGGTGCGGAATTCGCGTGCTTTCGGGCGAGCGGACGGGATACGCCTACACCGATAATCTGAGCCCGGAGCGGCTGCTGCATGCGGCGCGGACGGCAGCGCTGATCGCGTCGGGACCGGCGAAGCAGCCGGTGCAGGGATTTACGGAGACGGCGGGAGCGGATTTATATCCGGTGCCGCTGGGCGGATTCGACCTGGACCTGGCGGCGCGGCTGGAGCTGATTTTGCGGGCTGACCGGGCGGCTCGGGCATACGATTCGCGAATTGTGCAGGTGCGCGCGGGATACAGCGAGGAGCTGAGACGGATTCTGATTGCGGCTTCGGATGGGGCGTTTGCCAGCGATACGCAGCCTTTGTGCAGGCTGAATGTTTTTGTGATTGCCAAGGACGGCCCGACGACCACCAAAGGATCAAGTGGCGCCGGAGGACGTGGGGGGCTGGAGCTGTTCGCGGGTTCGAAGAGTCCAGAACACCTGGCACAGGAGGCGGCACGGGGAGCGGTTCTTCAGCTTGGGGCGGTTCCGGCGCCAGCGGGCGAGATGCAGGTGGTGTTGGGGCCGGGATGGCCCGGAGTGCTGCTGCACGAGGCCGTAGGGCATGGGCTTGAGGCCGACTTCAATCGCAAGGGGACGTCAGCGTTCACGGGGCTGATTGGGCGCTCGGTAGCCAGCAGCAAGGTGACGGTGGTGGACAACGGAACAATGGAAGGGCGACGCGGTTCGTTAAACGTGGACGACGAGGGATCGCCTACGCAGGAGACCGTGCTGATTGAGGGCGGGATTCTGAAGGGCTATTTGACCGACAAGCTTTCGGCGAGGCTGACGGGAACGGCGAATACGGGTTCGGGTCGGCGGGAGAGCTACCACTGCATTCCGATGCCGCGTATGACGAATACTTACATGCTGGCGGGAGAGGATTCGCCTGAGGATATTCTGCGGTCGGTGAAACGCGGGCTTTACGCGGTGAACTTCGGCGGCGGACAGGTGGACATCACCAACGGGAAGTTTGTGTTCTCGGCGTCAGAGGCGTACCTGATCGAGGACGGCAAGATTACGGCTCCAGTGAAGGATGCGACGCTGATTGGGAATGGGCCGGAGGCGCTGAAGTACGTCTCGATGGTGGGGAACGATCTGAAGCTGGATGAGGGCATCGGGACCTGCGGCAAGGACGGGCAGAGCGTGCCGGTGGGTGTGGGGATGCCGACGATCAAGCTGGACAGGATGACGGTGGGTGGGACGGGAAGATAGGGTTCAGGCAACGAACTTTCCCTCAGGGGCTAAAGCCCTTGATTTTGATGGCGCTAATGTACGGGCTGAAGCCCGTACCCTCCGCGCAGCCAAAGCCAGCATGAGGAGATAATGCGTTGCAACTGTCCTGGCGACAATTATCTCTCCATGCGTTGACGAGAGGACTCAAGCGCCCACAGGTTTTGAGGCATGACTGAAGTCATGCCCTGTTACAAGACTTCCCCAGCGATAACCTGTGTGCCTCATATTCACGCTGTTTCAGCGGGCTCCTGCACGACCTTCCTATTTCTGGTGGGCGGCTAGCCATTTTGTGGCGCGGTCTTGTGCGGCCGTTAGATCGGTTGGGCTGAGGTGCTGGGCGACGAGGTCGCGGGCGTGGGCGGCCTCTTCCTGGCGGGAGCCGTTCCAGGTTTTGGCGGCTAGTTCGAGCCAGAAGTAAGACTCTGCGAGATTGACTGGAACTCCCTGGCCGTTCGCATACATCGAGCCCAGGTTGAACTGGGCGCGGGGAACCGCCTGCTCTGCAGCTTTGGTGTACCAGGCTGCGGCCTGGGCGTAGTTTTTCTCGACGCCGGTGCCGTTGTCGTAGAGCAGGCCGAGGTTGAACTGGGCGGAGGCGTTTCCCTGATCGGCGGCGCGTCGGTAGAGGTCGGCAGCCTGAGCGTAGTCCTGCGGGACGCCAATGCCGCGCTCGTAGAGAGTGCCAAGGTTGTATTCGGCCTCTGGAAGCTTTTGCAATGCGGCTTCGCGATACCATCCCGCGGCTTTAGCGTAATTCTGAGTTAAGCCCTCTCCTCGGTCGTAGAGCAAGCCGAGATGTAATTCGGCCGGGGCGAAGCCCTGCACGGCGGCCTGTTGATACCACGACGCGGCCTTTGCGTAATCCTGCGGAACGCCGCTGCCGGTTTCACAGAGTGCCCCCAGATGGAATTGCGCCTGGGCGGAACCCTGGTCGGCAGCTTTCTGAAGCCATGAAGCGGCTTTGGTGTAGTCCTGCGGGACGGAGATGCCGGTAGCGTAGGCCTCGCCTACTGAGAGTTGAGCCTTGGCGTCGCCGGCGTTCGCTTTTTTGAGCAGGGCAGGATCGATTCCCGCTTTTTGCGCGAGGACTGGAAGACACATGAAAACAATGAAATAGATGGACAGCGGAAGAATACGGCGCGACGTCATAGTGCCTCTTAATAGAGCCTCAGGGGAACTCAAACACGATAGCAAATTACGCGGCGACGAGGTGTGATGGCCGTCTGCTGTGGACGGGGCGGAGGGGATGCACCGCATTGCGCCGGTTTGTTAAGGTTGAGCCATGCCGGAAGCTGTTGAACTCCCCGATGTCGCCGCCGTTGATCTCGAATCCCTTGTAACCGATGTGGTGAAGCTAGCCATGAAGGCTGGAGCCAGCGATGCTGAAGTTGTCGTCCGCGAGGGAGATGAGTTCAGCGTGAATGTGAGGCTGGGGCAGGTGGAGACGCTGAAGGAGTCTGGGTCGCGCGCGCTGGGGTTGCGTGTGTTTCTGGGAAAGCGCTCGGCATCGGCGTCGACGAGCGATCTGACGGCGGATGGGATTCGGCAACTGGTGGATGGAGCAGTGGCCCTGGCGAACGTGACGGAGGAAGATGCGTTTATCGGGCTGCCGGAGACGGAGGAGTTCGGCTCGAACCAGGACGATCTGCATCTGTTTTTTGAGGATGTGTACTCGCTGCCGGGGACGGAGCGGATTGAATGGGCGCGGCGGGCAGAGGCAGCAGCAATGGCGGCGGACCCGCGCATCACGAACTCGGATGGCGGAAGCTTTGACGCAGCAACGGGCAGGAAGATTCTGGCCAACTCACGTGGATTTGTGGGGAGTTATCGGTCGAGCTATGCGGGGGTCTCGGCTGCTCCGCTGGCCCGGGATGAAAACGGGCAGATGCAGCGGGATGGATGGTGGAGCAGTGCGCGGCGGATGGCAAACCTCGAATCTCCTGAGTCCGTGGGGGCTGAGGCGGCGCGGCGGACGGTGCGGCGGCTTGGCGCAAAGCGCGTGCCCACGCAAAGGGTGCCAATTGTGTTCGCTCCGGAAGTGGCGCGATCGCTGATCGGATCTGTTTTTGATGCTGCTTCGGGCGATGCGATCTGGCGGCATGCTTCGTACCTGGCGGGCAAGCTGGGCGAGCAGATTGGCGCTGCGACGCTGACCATTATTGACGACAGCACGATGATGTTGCCAACGGGCGTGGGGGGATTCGGCAGCACACCATTTGATGGCGAGGGACTGCCTTCGCGTCGGAATGTCGTTGTTGAGGGCGGCGTGCTGCGGAACTACATGCTGAACTCGTATGCGGCGCGGAAGCTGGGGATGAAGTCGACGCACAATGCTTCGCGAGGGCTGGCGGGTGCGCCGGGGATCGGGTGCGGGAATCTGTATCTCGAGCCAGGAACGCAGACGCCTGAGGAGATTATCGGCGAGGTGAAAGCCGGGCTGTACGTAACGAGTCTGATGGGATTTGGAACGAATATTGTGACGGGCGATTACTCGCGTGGGGCGGCGGGGCTGTGGATTGAGAATGGGCAGCTGACGCACGCGGTGGAGGAGATCACGATTGCTGGTCATCTGGGCGAGATGCTGATGAATGTGACGGCGATTGGGAATGACCTGGTGTTTCGCGGGTCGGTGGCATCGCCTACGCTACGGATTGATGGGATGACGATTGCGGGGGCGTAAAGCAGCTCTCAGCCGTCAGCTTTCAGCCATCAGTTCCAGCGAAGTTCGGAGCGTTGGCCGGCGTCAGAGTGGCAAGCGGGGTGACCGCGCGTGGTGACGGGTTGGAGGTAATCGATGGCTGGCGATTCTCAAGGTGAGACAGCGGCATGCAAAGAGTTCCAGGAACGATTACAAGAACTGCTCCAACGCGGAGAGGAACTTTATGACGATCCTCATCTTCAGGGCTGCGATTTCTGCAGGAGGCTGGTTGTTGAACTTAGGTAATTGCAGATGCGGCTCGGCGTCACTTTGGACGGTAGAACCAGGTCATCACGACTGACCGGGATGACGTTGCCGGAGCAAGTTTGACCGAGCTTATCGAAAAGTCGATGCAGAGCGTTCCCTTTGATCCCGCTGATCCTAAGGCTGCGCTTAGCAATTGCCGCAGGGCGCCGGCGGTGTTTGCGCTTTATGGGGCGGAGGCGAAGGACGAGCCTTACATTGGGCGGACGCCGAATTTGCGCGGGCAGGCTGGAGCGGCTGCTGCAACCCTCGGCGAAGCATCCGCGGCGGCTGCAACTGGCGGGGCGGGTGCGACAGATTGCGTTTCGGCGAACCGGCTCGGATTTTGAGTCGCTGCTGATTCAGTTTTCATTGCTGGAAGATGTGTACGGTGCGAAGGTGCTTGAGCGGATGCATCTGCGTGCGCCGGCGTTCGTGCGATTTCTGGGTGGCAATCCTTACCCGCGAATTGTTGTTACGAACAAGCCGAGCCAGCGGGAGGCGGACTGGGCCTATGGGCCGTTTGCTTCGCGGGCGGCGGCGGAGCGATTTGGCGAAGAGGCGCTGAAGCTGTTTTTGCTGCGAAGGTGCACGGACGATCTGAATCCTGACCCGAGCCATCCGGGATGCGTGTACTCGGAGATGAAGATGTGCCTTGCGCCCTGCTACAAGGGCTGCACGGACGAGCGCTACGCGGAAGAGGCTGCGGGGGTGCAGGATTTTCTGGCAACGCGCGGCGAGAGCAAGCTGGTGGTGCTGCGCAGTGAGCGCGATGCGGCATCGGCGGATCTCGCGTTTGAGGAAGCGGCGACGCTGCATGCGCAGGTGCAGAAGGTGGAGGCTGTCAAAGCGCTGGCGCCGGAATTGGTGCAGCCAATGAGCAAACTCGGTGCAGCAATTCTGCAGGCGTCGGCCAATCCCGATGAAATCGCCGTTTTTCTGTTTGAACGCGGCAGCCTGCGCGGGCCGGTAGGATTCTCGACGATCGGAATGCGCATTCAGAATGAGCAGTCGGGGTCGAGTTCGCTGTTTGCGCAGCCGATGGCGCTGGAGCCGGTGGTGGAGGAAGTGAACAGTGAACAGTGGACAGTGGAACAAAAGCAGGGATTAGGGAACAGGGATCAGGGATTAGAAACACCCACGGCTACCAAGGTTCCGCGGACGATGCTGGAGGCGCGGATGGAGGCGGTGCTTGCTGAGCTTGAGAAGGACTCGGGGGCGCCGTCGGCGACGGTGCGGCAGGGGCACCTGGCGTTGCTGAAGCGGTGGTATTACCGGCCGGAGGTGAAGCGCGAGGGCGAGGTGTGCTTCCAGGATGAGGATGGCAGGTGGCCCGTCCGATTGCTGCTGCGCAGCGTGGGGCGAGTGGCCGCGAAGGCGATGGCGCATCCGGCGCGCGCGTAGGACAATGGCGGGCGAGGATCAGCGATGGCAAGGGAGAAAACGCTGCGGGAGTTGCTGACGCCCGGCAAGCGGCTCGATCGCGGCTATACCTGCGAAGTTGCCGCGCTGATGCTGGAGAATGCGCGCAAGACCGGGCAGGTAGTTGTGTGCCTCTGGGACGAAGATGCGGGAATAGCGAATCGTGCAGCCGATGCGTTGGAGCGTGCATCGGGCAGGCGTCCTGAGATCCTGAGGCGGTGGAAGCGCGCGCTGCTCGACCGGATGCTGGACGCCGGCGAGAACAAACTGCGCTGGAACCTGGCGCTGATGATTTATAGAACGCCGCTGACTGCGACCGAAACGGCACGTGCCGCGGCGGTGCTGCGCTCGTGGCTCGACGATAAAAGCTCGATTGTGAAGACGAGCGCGATGCATGGGCTGGCGGGGCTGACGCGCTGGGACAAGTCGATGCTGCCGGAGGTTCTGGACATGCTCCGCATCCTCAGCCGCAGCGGAACGCCGGCGATGCGGGCCCGGGGGCGCATTCTGTTGAAGCGGATGGAAGCGGGGAAAGAACTGCCGGTGATCACCGGACCGTTGCCGGGTCCTTCAGGAAGGACGAGAACGTTGGCCGGAAGACGAAGAGCCTTAACTAAGTCCCGGTGATAAACTGGCCGGGCACAGAGGGTCCGGCAAAACATACATGATTCAGGCGCTTCCGGCTTAAAGATGATTGAACTTCTTCCTTCGATATTATCGGCGGATTTTGCGCACCTTGCGGACGAGGTTGCGGCAGCGGAGCGCGGTGGCGGCACCGTGATCCACGTGGACATCATGGACGGACATTTTGTGCCCAATATCACCATTGGTCCGCCCGTGGTGGCGAGCCTGCGGAAGGCGACCAAGCTACCCCTCGACTGCCACCTGATGATCGAGAACCCGGACGAATTTATTCCTGCTTTCGCCGATGCCGGGGCGAACTGGGTGAGCGTGCACTACGAGGCCTGCCGGCACCTGCACAGGTCACTGACACACATTGCCGACCATGGAATGAAGCCGGGGGTGGTGCTGAATCCGGCGACCCGGGTGGAGTTGATTCGAGACATTCTGCCGATGGTGCACCATGTGCTGATCATGAGCGTTAACCCTGGGTTTGGCGGGCAGAGCTTTATACCGTTTTCCCTCGACAAGATCCGGCGGCTGGTGCAATTGCGCACGGAACTGGGGTTGGCATTTAAAATCGAAGTTGACGGCGGCGTGGCTCACGACACGGTCGCCCAGGTAGTCAAAGCAGGTGCGGAGCTGTTAGTGGCTGGCAATGCTGTGTTTGGCGCCGGGCAAGCCGAGCGGGATGCCCGCGCCTTGCTAGATGCGGCCCGCAAAGCCGCTGGTGAGTAAGCTGTGTAGACGCATATAACCGTGGCAGTTTCCCCTGCCGCACACTTGAGGTGGTATGAACCGGTTGTCGAGAAGTTTTGCTGCGTTGGCGCTGGCGTCGCTGGTACTGTCCGGGGTAACGGCTCAGGCCAAGGAAAAGAAGCCCAAACACAAAAAGAACCAGGATTTGAGCGCTAATCCGTTGGCGAACGTGAACTCCAAGCAGCCCGACAAGGAGCTCTTCGACAAGGCAATGGCTGCAATGAAGAAGGGCAAGTATGATGTTGCCCGGCTCGACTTGCAAACCATGCTCAACACGTATCCCGATTCCGAGTACCGGATGCGGGCCAAGCTTGCCGTGGGCGACAGCTGGTTTAAAGAGGGCGGCACCGCCGCGCTGACACAGGCCGAGAGCGAATACAAGGACTTCATCACGTTCTTCCCGAATTCTCCGGAGGCGGCCGAAGCACAGATGAAGGTGGGCGACATCTACTACCAGCAGATGGAGAAGCCGGACCGGGATTGGAATAACGCGCAGGATGCGGAGAAGGAATACCGGACCATGATCAACATGTTCCCGGACTCGCCGCTGATTCCGCGCGCCAAGCAAAGGCTGCGCGATGTGCAGGAAGTGCTGGCTGAGCGCGAGACGACGATCGGGCTCTACTACGGAGCCAAGCAAAACTATCCGGCCTCGATCGCCCGGCTGCAGACGGTGGTGGACACCTACCCTCTGTACTCCAAGAGCGACCAGGCCCTGTTGGCGATTGGCGATGCTTATGCAGGTGAAGCGCACGCTGTGCTGATTGCGCCGAATATCCCCGGCGCCGTGCGCGAGCGTCTGCGCGTTGTGTATCAAGACAAAGCGGCAGCGGCTTATTCAAAGGTGATTACGCGATACCCGATGGCGGCGCACGTTGAGGATGCACGCGACCGGCTGGTGGCAATGAACCGTCCAGTGCCGGAGCCTACGGATGCGGCGGTTGCGGAAAATGATGCGGAGCAAAAGAGCCAACGGCCGATCCGCTTTACGGACAATGTGCTTGGCATCATCAAGCGCGGTCCAACGGTGGTGGAGGCTGCGCACGTAGGTGAGCCTTCGCTTGAAGATCCGAAGCGCACACTGGCGCCCGAAATAACGAAGGAAAACATTGCGCTGTATACGTCAGCGTTTAACGCGGGCAAGCCGGCAGAGACGACCACGGTTACGCCGACCGGTCCCAACGAGCCACCGCGCAGCGATCAGCCGTCTACCGCGCCGCAGATGGCAGCTCCGCCTGCAGGAAACGGAGTTGGAGTCACGATTGTGAATGCGCCGAACGGTGAGGCAACTACCGCGCCGGCTGGAAGTGAGGCTGCGCCGGCGACAGGTGCATCAGGCGAAGCAAGTCCGCTGGTGAAGCCGGTTGGTCCCACGAACACCGCGCTGCCGGATGTGGATAAACCGGTAGAGTCACCGGACCAAGTGAACGATATCAAGCCGGGCACTGCGCAGCAGCAGACTGCCGCCGACGCTGCAAAGAAAAAGCCAAAGGCCAATCTGGATGAGGAGTCCTCAAGCAAGAAGAAAAAGAAGAAGGGCCTGGGCAAGCTGAACCCGTTCTAACGGCAGGGAACGAGGGACCAAGGCAACAAACGGAACAAGACGAGGGCCGCATCCGGTGAGGATGCGGCCCTCGATTTTTGAGCGATTGACGATGCCCGGTATCGGCGAAGAGGGTTGCTCAATCTGCTAGAGTGAAGAGTGGTCCCCGGTCTGAAATCCTTGTGAAATCTGGGTTTCGGTGCAGACCTGTGGGCTCGCTTGTAACCCTCATGCCACACGACCTTCCCAAAGCCTACGACCCGACCGCCATTGAAGATCATTGGGCTGAGTACTGGGTGCGCGAGAAGCTTTTCGCTCAGCCAACGCCCACCACAAGCCCTGAGAACGAGGGTCAGGACGGCCAGTCGTTTACGATTCTGCTGCCCCCGCCGAATGTGACGGGCAATCTTCACATGGGGCATATGTTCGAGCACACCGAGAGCGACATTTTGATTCGCTGGCATCGCATGTGCGGGAATCGTGTGCTTTGGATTCCGGGAACGGATCACGCGGGAATTGCGACGCAGATGCTGGTCGAGCGCCAGATCACGGCCGAAGGCACCACACGGCAGCAGATGGGCCGCGAGAAATTTGTGGAGCGCGTTTGGGAATGGCGACGGCATTATGGCGGCGCGATTCTGGGGCAGATGAAGCGGCTGGGTGCGTCCGTTGATTGGGACCGCGAATACTTCACGATGGACGAGCGGCTCTCAGTGGCTGTGCGCGAGGCGTTTGTCCGGCTTTATGAGCAGGGGCTGATCTACCGCGGCGCCTACATTGTGAACTGGTGCCCAAGGTGCCAGACAGCTATCAGCGATCTGGAAGTGGTGTACGACGAGCACAAGGGACATTTGTGGGAGATCAAGTATCCGGTTATTGGCGATGACGGCAAGGATACGGGCGAGTTTCTGACGGTTGCAACGACGCGGCCGGAGACGATGCTGGGCGACGTGGCGGTTGCGGTGCATCCGGCGGATGAGCGCTACAAGCATCTGCACGGGAAGAGACTGCGGCTGCCGCTGATGGGGCGCGAGATTCCAGTGGTGCTGGACGAATGGGTTAGCCCGGAGTTTGGCACGGGTGCGGTGAAGGTGACGCCGGCGCACGATCCGAACGATTTTGCGCTAGGGCAGCGGCACGATCTGCCTTCGATCAACGTGATGGACGATACCGCGCACATCAATTCTGAGGGCGGCGTTTACGCGGGGCTGGATCGGTTTGTGGCGCGCAAGAAGATTGTTGCCGATCTCGAAGAGATGAGCCTGCTGGCGGGCATCAAGGACCACGTGAACAATGTGGGCCACTGCGACCGGTGCAAGACGGTGGTGGAGCCGCGACTGTCGCTGCAGTGGTTCGTCAAGATTCAGCCGCTGGCAGACAAGGCAATCGCGGCGGTTAAAGAAGGACACATCCAGTTCACCCCGGAGATGTATGGGAAGACGTACCTGAACTGGATGGAGAACATCCACGACTGGTGCATCTCGCGGCAACTCTGGTGGGGACATCGCATACCAGCGTGGCATTGTTCGGTGTGCCACAAGATCACGGTGGCACGACTGGATCCGACAAAGTGCGAGCATTGCGGGTCGGACAAGCTGACGCAGTCGACGGACGTGCTGGATACTTGGTTTTCTTCGGGGCTGCTGCCGGTGTCGGTGTTTGGATGGCCGAATATCACGGCGGAGAATCGCGCGGACTTTGACGCGTTCTATCCGACGAGCCTTCTGGTTACGGGCTTTGACATTCTGTTTTTCTGGGTGGCCCGGATGATCATGCTGGGCTGCTGGTTTTCGACGGATGTTGAAATGCCGGATGGCAGCCCGCGGCCACTCGCAGAGTCGGTGCCTTATCGCGAGGTGTACATTCACGCGCTGGTGCGGGATGCGAACCGCGAGAAGATGTCGAAGACCAAGGGGAACGTTGTCGATCCGATCGAGATTGTGAAGCAGTACGGGACGGATGCGGTGCGGTTTACGCTGGCGTCGATGGCTTCGCCGGGGACGGATATCGCGTTCAACGTCGCGCGGACCGAGGGGTATCGGGCGTTTGCCAACAAGATATGGAATGCGGCGCGGTTCATTTTTATGAACGTGGATCGGGCTGCGGAAGTGGGGATCAAAGTCGATCCGGCTGCGCTGGGCGAAATGCCAGTTGCCGAACCCGATGCTCCGCTCGAGGCTCGCTGGATTGTCGCGGAGTTGCATACGACGGCTGCAAAGGTCAACGAGGCTCTCGAGAATTATCGCTTCGACGATGCGGCAAATACGATTTACCAATTCTTCTGGGGCAGCTTCTGCGACTGGTATCTCGAGATTGTGAAGCTGCGGCTGGATTTTGCCGAAACAGCGGACCAGGCAAAGACGAAGGCCGCGCTTACCATGCTTGTCTCTGTCTTTGAAGCATCATTGCGGTTGTTATCGCCGTTTATGCCGTTCCTGACTGAGGAGATTTGGCATGCTGTTTACGATGGCAATCCGCCGGCGAAGTCGATTGCGCTGACACGGTTCCCGCAGGCCGAGGTATTCAGTGCCAGATTCATGCATCACTCAGAGCGAGATGGCACTTTTGCAGGAGCTTATCGTCGAAGTCCGTGCTCTGCGGAAGGAGATCGGCGTCGAAGAGAAGGCTATCGTACCGATTGAAGTTCGCATCGACGCAGACCTGAAGGCTGCTCGTCAGCGAGAACCTCGCACTCGTAGAGCGCCTGGCGCGTGTAAGTGAAGTGCGGTTTGTTGACCAGATTTCGGCGGGGTCTAGCCAGGCATTCCACTTCTCAGGTTGATGTGGCGGTGGTTTACGAGCGCAAGATCGATGTCGCCGCAGAACGCGAGCAAGTTGACAAAGGAGATCGCGAAACAGGAAAAGATCATCGCGAACTCCGAGCGGCAGCTCAACAATCCGGGCTTTACTGGCGAAGGCTCCACCGCACATTGTCGAGGGTTTGAAGAAACAACGCGACGACGCACAGCAACTGCTCGATAAGCTGCGCAGGGATCTCTGATTCCCTGCCGCCTGCGTGAGCGACGCTAGCGCATGGCGTGTGTGTGCAGAGACTGTCTTCAGCATTCCAGAACTCTTGGAATCGTGCATGCGCCGAAGTCGAAGTCTGCGCTGCACAAGGCGTATCGCGCGGCGGCGAAGCTCTGGCATCCCGACCGATTTGAGGGCAACCAAACCAAGCGACTGGAAGCGGAAGAGCGATTCAAGCGCATTCACGCGGCCTACCAGGCACTTTGCGAGCACTTCGAGAATCCAACGAGAACGGCACGCGACGTTGAGTTCGTTGCTCCGATTCAACCGAATCCCCGGCCTACGATTTTCTTTGGGGATGCGCCGGGCTGTTTTGTGGCGCCAAATTTCCCTGACTATGTTCGGGAAGCGATTGCAGACGCGCATTTGGACAGCACGGAGATTCCGGTTGGTTTTATCGATTTGTCGCGCGGGGGCTGAACGCTACATTCTTTTAGGCAATCACAAGATGTACGTTCGTGACGCTTCGGGGATTCTTTCGGTGATCTGGTATGTGGACCTGGGAAGCATAAGGCTCGTCGATCGCAAAGATCAGAAGCAGGGCGCGTGGCAGAGAATTGCGGAAAAGATTGCGGGGAAGACGCAGAGGTATTCGCTCCAGATTGATCGACTGGACCTGAGCCGGTTTTACACGCTCACCGACCGTCCGGATGACAGGGTCAAGAAAGTTGTTTATAACTTTCTACGACAAATGAAATCAAATTCGCAGTCTTAGAGTAAAACCAGAGTTGATGTATCCCCGAATGTATTCTGTTAAGGTTGCCGCTCCCTGATGGTCGCGTCAACTTGAATGTCGCGGCCCAGACACGGGAACTCTGGTTTTACTGGGAACATCGAAAGAAGAACGGAATGGACTGGAAGAGCCACCGCATCGATGCATTGCTGGAGCAGGCCCTGCTGGAAGATCAGGCTGTCAGCGATGCCACAACCAACGTCACTATCGACTCGAACCTGCGCGCTTCAGCTTCGATAATTGCGCGGCAAGAGATGGTGGTGGCGGGGCTGGGAGCGGTGCCGCGCTTCCTGGAGATTTTTGCCCGGCTCGATCCGCGGCCAGCGGCGCATACACGATTCGACGTGGTGAGCCATCCGGAGATCTTTGACGGCGTTCGGGCGCACAAGGGGCAGATACTGGCGGTGATTCGGCACAATGCGCGCGTACTGCTGAGTTGCGAGCGCGTGATCCTGAACCTGATGCAGCACCTGAGCGGCATCGCCACGTTGACACGGCAGTACGTGGATGCGATTCAGGGGACGAAAGCACGCGTGCTCGACACACGCAAGACTGTTCCGGGGCTGCGCGCGCTAGAGAAATACGCCGTGCTTTGCGGTGGCGGAACGAATCACAGGCTCGATCTTTCGTCGGGAATCTTGATCAAGAACAACCATATTTCACTGGGCGGCGGATTGCGCACGGCGCTGACGAATGCCCTGGAAAAGCGCAAACCGGGCAATCGCGTGCAGGTGGAAGTGCGCACGGAGAAGGATCTGGAAGAGGCGATTGAATGCGGGGCCGAGGCCATCCTGCTCGACAACATGACGCCTGCGCAGGTGAAGACTTCTGTCGAGCGCATTCGCAGGGAGGAACGCTGGATTCCGATTGAAGCTTCGGGCGGCATTGTGCTCGACAACATTCGCGCCTATGCAGAGGCTGGTCCGGACTTTATCAGTGTGGGTGCGCTGACACACTCCGCCAAGGCCGCCGATATTTCGATGAGCATTGTCGCGGAGCCTGCGTAGGCGTGTACGACCTTGTCGCGTTGGACGCGGAGCTTGCCGGTACTGTGTTCGCGGGCAAGCTGCATTTCTCTTCCGCAACCGGATCAACGAATTCTGACGCGCTTGCGGCCGCGCGCGCTGGTGCGCCTCATGGGTCTGTGTTTTTTACCGATGAGCAGACGGCGGGACGGGGGAGGGGAGATCACACCTGGCATTCGGTTGCCGGAGAGGGCCTTTACGTTAGCGTCCTTTTGCGTCCGGACATTTTGCCAGCGTATCTGCCGATGATTCCGCTGGTCACGGGGCTCGCCGCGGCGTGGGCTATCGGCTCGGCGGCCGGACTAAATGTCGACATTCGCTGGCCGAACGATCTGCTGATTGGGGATCGAAAAACGGGTGGCATTCTCGTGGAGTCGAAGACGGAGGCGAGCGCCGGTGCACTCGTCGTGATCGGCGTAGGAATCAACGTCCACCAGCGAGGATTCGAAGCCGGCCTGTCGACCCCGGCGACCTCGCTTGACATCGAATCCGGCCGCACGATCAGCCGTCAGGCACTGCTGATTGCCCTGCTAGAATCGCTGCAGCGAGAAAGCTGGGGGCTGTATGATGCCGCAGTTGTGGCGGCGATTCCCGCGCGCGTTGCGGAGATGTCTACGTGGATTTGGAACCGTCGGGTTGAGGTTCACGGACCACAATCGTGCATGGGCATCACTGCAGGCTTGGACGCAAACGGGTTTTTGCTGGTGCGCACCAATCGTGGAGTTGTGACAGTGCAGACTGGCGGCATTCGCGCCGCGGATACGGAATAGAGCGACGATGTTACTGGCAGTTGATGTTGGAAACACGAATACGGTGCTGGGGCTCTATCGGCTCGATGCGGAGGCGGGGCTTCCGCCGAAGGGCTCGGCTGTTGCCGCCAAGGACAGGTTTGACCTGACGGCGCATTGGCGCATCACGACACATCGCACGCAGACGGTTGATGAGTACGGCGTGTTTTTTGTGAAGCTGTTTGAGATGCATGGCTTGTCGCCGAGCCAGGTTACGCACATCATTATTTCTTCGGTGGTGCCGCCGCTTGACTCGACACTGCGGCAGGTGTGCGAGACGTATTTTCATCTTGAGCCGCTTTTTGTTGAACCGGGTATTAAAACGGGGATGCCGGTGCTGGTCGACAATCCGACAGAGCTTGGCGCCGATCGGCTCGCCGATTGCATTGCTGCCTTTGAACGCTACGGCGGTCCCTGCATCGTGGTGGATTTCGGCACGGCTACGAAGTTCGAGGTGATCTCGGAGAAGGGTGAGTACCTGGGTGGGGCGATTGCGCCGGGACTGGGATTGAGCGCGGAGGCGCTGTTTTCGCGGGCGGCGAGACTGAGCCGCGTAGAAATCAAGCGGCCGGCAAAGGTTATCGGCACCAATACGGTGGGACATTTGCAGAGTGGGTTGTATTACGGATATATCGGGCTGGTGGACGGAATTCTGGAGCGCATCTTTGCCGAGCTGGGGCAGAAGCCGCGCGTGATTGCAACGGGCGGACTGGCGCGCATGGTGTCGGCGGATTCGCACTATATCTCGGAGATCGACGAACTGCTGACGCTCGATGGGCTGCGCATTCTGTTTGAGCGTAATCGCGGCGCTCGGCCGCGCGGGCGCGGATAGTGGTGCCTGGTCTGACGTCCTTAACAGAAGCCAGGAAGGCCGAAAAGCAGATTCTTCGCTCACCACCCCCAAATTGAAAACGTTTGGGGCCCCGTTGACTCCGAATGACACCGCCTTGTTTGCATGCAAAATTACTTCAATTACTTTACGGAGATCGAGGATCGCTTTCAGCAGCGGCGCGGAGCCATCTTGCTGCTCTCAACGCTTGACTGGGCGTTGATTGAGACTTGGCGGGATGCGGGGATTCCGCTGGAGGCTGTGCTGCGCGGGATTGATGCGGCCTTTGACAAGTATGAGTCGCGGCAGAAGCGTGGACGCATGCGGCGCGTCAATGGGCTTGCATGGTGTTCGCAGGCGGTGATGGAGGCGGCAGAAGAGTTGCGCGAGGCGAGCGCAGGAACTGCTGTGCCGTCTACGGGGCCCGAAGAAACCGGGTTCGAGCATGAACGCGTGGCTTCGCATCTGGAGGCTGCTGCGAGTGCACTTGACGCTTCGACGATTGCGCATGAGGCGTGCGCCGCAACGGCTGTGCGCTTGCGGGAACTGGCGTCCGAGGCGCGCGCCGCGAAGAGCGCGACTACGGTGGCGCACGAGATGGAGGCTTTCGAGCGCGTTCTCACGGTGCTTGAAGAGAAGCTCTTTGCGGCGCTGACCGCAGCTGCGCCGGAGGAGCTGCTGGTTGGACTCAAGGAACATGCTGCGCGCGAACTCGCGCCATACCGCAGCCGGATGGGAGCCGTACAGCTGCGGCAGGTGGAGCATCAGTTTACCCAGAAGCAGTTGCTGGTGCACTACAACCTTCCGCGACTCAGCCTGTTTTACATGAGCCAGCAATGAAGCGCGCGGACCGGAAGCCCGGAAATGCGAAGCCGACTCGGAGTGCCCTCGTGCAGATCGAGAAGCCGATTTACGGCGGTGCGTTTCTGGCGCGGATGGAAGGCAAGGCGACGTTTGTACCGCTGACGCTGCCGGGCGAAGAGGCGCGCGTTCGCATTATGGAAGAAAAGCGCGGGTATGCGGTGGCTGAGGCGGAAGAGATTGTAACTGCCGCGCCGGAACGTGTGGTGCCGGGCTGTCGCCACTTTGGCGTGTGCGGGGGATGCCAGTACCAGCACGCGAATTACGCGGCGCAGCTTGGTTTCAAGAAGGCGATTCTGCGCGAGACCCTTGAACGCGGCGGTGTGAGTGCGCCGGAGATGATTGACGTGCTGGCGGGAAAAGAATGGCAGTATCGCAATCGGATTCGGCTTGCGTTTGATGGTGCGGGACGAGTTGGTTATCGCGCGAGGCGTTCGCACGATCTGGTTCCGATCAGCGAGTGTCCGATTGCATCGCCACTGCTGGTGCGGGCTGCGCTGAGTGCGGCGGAGATTCTTCGTGATACGAAGACGGGTTTGCGGCCGGCGGAGATTTCGCTTTTTTCAAACTTGGACGAAACGGAATTTCTGGCAAGTGTTTTTGTGCGGGACTCAGCGATCGGCAGATTCGACCAGTTCTGCGTGGAGTGGAAGAAGAGCATTCCTGCGTTGACCGGGGTTGAGCTCGTGGAGGAAGGACGGGGAGGAAAACCGACTAGAGCAATTGGGAAATGGGGCGAATCATCGCTGACCTATCGTGCCGGTGGCGTGGGGTATCGCGTCGACCATGGCGCTTTTTTTCAGGTGAATCGCTGGCTTGTCGACGGCCTTGTCGATCGCGTCACTGCGGGTCGGCGAGGCGCTCTGGCCTGGGATCTTTTCGCAGGAGTGGGTCTGTTTGCGCGGAGGCTTGCGGAGAATTTTGCGCAAGTCACCGCGGTTGAGTCGGCACCTGCGGCTGTCGGAGCGCTGGCGCAGAATCTTGAAGGCACCCAGGGCACTTGCGTGAAGGCGGAGACGCTCGCGTTTCTGAAAGCACACAGGACGGCGAAACCCGATTTGATCGTGGTCGATCCACCACGGGTGGGGCTCGGAGCGGAGACGACTTCGCTTCTCGCCGAGGTTGGAGCGCCTGCCATCGTCTATGTATCCTGCGACCCGGCAACGCTGGCGCGCGATCTGCGTGCCCTTGTCGGTGCGGGTTATGAGTTAAGTTCTGTCGCGCTGGCTGATCTGTTTCCGCAGACGTTTCACCTGGAGTCGGTGGTCGAATTGCGTCGATCCTGATAACCTTGCGCCCATAGATAATTTCTAGATTCGGGCTCAATGGAAGCTGAACCGAGGAATTTCGGGCCGACCACGCTCCGCCCTGCTTCGAATGCTGTTGGGGTTCCGCTGTTTCACGCCGCGTGGTTGTTTGCCCTTGGCATCGTCGTCGCTAATTCCATCTGGCTTCGGCCCGCTTATCTTCTGATTGCGCTGGTTCCTGTTGTTATTTTGTGCGGAATGGCGGCATTGCGGGCGCAGCGCGTTGCGTGGGTTCCGCTGGCTGTATTGTGGTGCCTGGTGGGGGCATGGTGCGCGGAGATGCAACCGCAGCCTGCCGCGGCGCCTGCACTGGCGGCGCTCTCTGACGGTTTGGTGCGCAATGTCGAAGGCACAATCGGCGATGCGGGCCCGGTGCGCGAAGAACTTGAGCAGAATGTCGACGAGGCGCAAAGCACTGTACCGACGCAGCGGCTCGATGTGCGGATCGCAAGTGTTGAAGTGGTCTCGGACGATAAAGACGAGCAGGAAGCTACGCCGGGTGGAGTGCGCCTTACGGTGCGCTGGCCGGATGGTCAACAGGATGTCGCCGGTTTCCATTGCGGAGAGCGGATTCGTGCCGATGCGCGGCTGAGGGAGCCAGAGGTATATCGTGACCCGGGCGTATGGAGCCGCAGAGATTATCTGCACGACCAGGACATTACTTCCACGGCTACGGTGAATGTGGATCGTGTGGAAGTGCTTGGGGTGGCGGAACATAGTTTTGCCTGCCGCATCTCGGCATGGCAGCACGCGGCGAGTGCGCGAATTCTGGCGCTTCCGGTGGCGATGCGAGCGATGCCAGCTCCGCTGCGACTGAGCGATGACGATGCGATCATGCTGGCGGCGATGGTGACGGGGGATCGCACCTACCTGACGCACGCAATGCGGGTGGGATTCGAGAGGACCGGCTCGTTTCACATGCTGGTTGTCTCGGGACTTCATCTGGCCATAGTTGCCGGATTGATTGTGTGGATCACGCGAAGGCTGCGGGTACCGCAGTTGCCGGCAACGTTGATTACGATCGTCGCGTCGTTTGCTTACGCTTTGTTCACGGGATTTGCCACGCCGGTGCAGCGCTCGCTGTGGATGGTGACGCTGTATCTTGTGGGCCGCCTTGTTTACCGCGAGCGAAATGTGTTGAACACGATCGGGTTTGCGTCCCTGTGCTTGCTGGCTGTGAGCCCGCGCAGCTTGCTGGACTCGAGTTTGCAGATGACGCTGCTCGCGGTTGTTTCGATTGGGGGAATCGCGGCGCCTTTGCTCGCGAATACGGTTCATCCCTACTTGACTGCGACGCGCGAACTTCGGCTTGTCGCGCTCGACGTGAAGCTGGCGCCTCTACATGCGCAATTTCGTGTGATGCTGCGGATGTTTGCCGCGGCTCTGACTCGGGCCATCGGCAAATGGGCTGGATGGAGCGCTTTTCCGTGGGTCGTTCGCGGAGCCTTGCGATGCGCGGAGCTGCTGGTGGTTTCGTGCATCGTGGAACTGGCAATGGCATTGCCAATGGCTGTCTATTTCCATCGCATCACGGTATTTGCGCTGCCAGTGAATATTCTCATCCTGCCGCTGCTTGCGCTACTGATGCCCGCCGCATTGCTCACACTGCTGGCATCGCTGGTATCGACTGGAGTTGCGGCCATTCCGGCGATAGCGACGGCGTTGCTGTTGCACCTCGGCGTTGGACTGGTTCGCTTGTTCGGGTCGGTTGCCGCGGGTGACTTTCGCATTCCGGCTCCTCTTCCGCTGCAGATCGCGGTCTTCTGCATTCTGCTTGGTTTTGCTGTTGTGCTTGCGCGGCGCGGGAACGTGACCAACGCACGCTGGCAGCGTTGGCTCGCATGGGCGGCGATGATTGTTGCGGCGGTGGCAGTTGTCATGCCGCGGCCCGTTGAGCATCCGCATGATGCGCTGCTTGTGGAGGCGATCGACGTGGGGCAGGGCGATTCGCTGCTGCTGATAACACCGGAAGGCAAAACCATGCTGGTGGATGGTGGTGGATTTGGCGGGGGTTCGCGCCAGGCTGCACAGGACTTCGATATTGGCGAGGAAGTTGTTTCTCCGACGCTCTGGTCGCGCGGGATTCGGCATCTTGATGTGGTTGCACTGAGCCATGCGCACTCTGACCACATGGGCGGTCTGCCCAGCGTGCTGCGCAACTTCAGGCCGGATGAGTTGTGGGTGGGAGATAATCCGCCGGTCGATGCCTACAATGCTCTGCTGGATGAAGCGCGCGAGCTTCGCGTTCGAGTGCGTAGGATGCGAGGGGGCGACAGCACGATGCTGGGCAGCGCACAAATCAACGTGCTCGCGCCGCTTGCGAATTACCAGCCGGGTGCGGAGCCGGGCAACAACGATTCGCAGGTGTTGCATATTTCCTACAAAGCGACATCGGTACTGCTGGAAGGGGATGCGGAGGCCCCGATTGAGCAAGGCATGCTTGCCGGGCAGGGCCTTGGGAGCACGTTGCTCAAGGTCGGCCATCATGGCAGCGTCACTTCAACGCGGCCCGACTTTCTGGCGCGGGTTGCGCCGCAATGGGCTGTGATTTCCTGCGGCCTTCACAATCGCTACGGACATCCGCGGGAAGAGATTCTCGCAGAGTTGCAAGCGGCGCATGTGCGGACATTGTCGACCGACATCGATGGAGCCAGTTGCTTTGAACTTGATGGGAGCGATGTGAAAGGCTAGCGCAATGTGCGGTGTGCCTGGATGGTAGAACCTGCTCCGTCTCAAGCGAAATGCGGAGACTCGTCTCAATGCGAGAGCGTCGTCTTCAGAACGAGAAACGGGCACCTAACTGGAACTGACGCTCGCGATAGAAATCGGTGGCATTGATGTTCAGGGGCTTGCCGAATTCTGTCTGGCCGGATTTGAGGCCGGTGAGGAAGCTCAGCCGGGGGAGGCCACCGTTTTTGGTTCCCGACTGGATCGAGTAGCCCGCAGTTTCCAGCTCGGTCACGTTCTGGTGATTGAAAAGATTGAAGCTTTCGGCCATCAGTTCGAGTTGGCGCATGTGGCCAAGGTTGAATCGTTTGCCGAGGCGCACATCCATTTTCCATGTCGCGGGATAGCGATAGGTGTTTCGTCCGACGCCGTAGACGCGGCTGTCGCCTCCGTAACCGTTCATACCGGTGCCGAGCGCGACGATGGCTGCTCCGCTGGAATTGAATTCTTTTGCCAGCGAACCCGTGGTGCGCATGGAATAGGGCAGGCCGCTGCGGAAGTAGGCTGTACCGCTCATCATCCAGCCATTGCCGATGTGTCCGGCAAGACCGTGCAACTTCCACGGCGATTGAAGAATCATGGCGGCTGTGATGGAGTGGCGCAGATCGAGACTGCTGGTGCCATATTCCTGATGAAAATCGAGGGGATCGAAAACACTGGGACCGCTGACCTGCGACGTCTCGTCGGGATTGAAATCCATTGCGTGGGCGTAGGTGTACCGGGCACGCAGAGAGAGTGCGCGTCCATTGCGCGTGATCCGCAGCATGGCTGCTTCATAGGTGGAATTTGCACGGCTGAAGATCTCGCTTACCTGCTGGTAATTGGGATTGAGCCGACCGGCGAATCCGCTTGGCGAGATGGCTGAGGGCCAGGAGGCGAAGAACGGTACGGTGATCTGGGGAGACTTGACTGGGCCTGAACCGTTGCCGTCGATGACAGCGTAAGTAATGGTTTCAGGAGCGGCCGAGTCGATGTTCGCGTCGAAGGTAACGGGAAGCCTGCGTCCAAGGCTTGCAATGGCGCTGGCCTCAAGATGAATACGCCCGGGAAGCGTTTCTTCGAGGTCTGCTTCGGCCTGGTGGATTTCGCCATTGCGGAAGTTCGGCGCAAACTCCACGGCACCGGGTTTGACGATGTTGGCTGGAGCGCCCGCCAGCACGTAGGGAAACGGCGGGGCGCCTCCGGCATTGAGATTGTCGGTTGGGCGCATGAAGAAGTTGAGGTCTCCCTTGAGGGAGCCGGTCTGCGTGAGCGCAGTCTCGACGAGAGAATTGCGCGTTCGGCTGAAATACATGCCGTAGCCGAGGCGAACGACCGGCCAGCGGCTCTCGGCTGCGCCCCAGGCAAAGCCGACCCGCGGACCCCATTGATTGCCGAGACCGGGCAGGTGCCCGGCGATGGGCAGATCGGGATTCTGGAGCGCGGAGATCGGCGGCGGAAGTTGCTGCAACTCCCAGCGCATGGCCAGCGTGAGGACGGCCCGCGTGGCTGGTTGCCATTGCGACGTGAGGTAGCCGCCCCAATCGTTGGTGCTGAGCCACCAGTCTGCGGGCCCGATGGTCTGCGAGTAGTAGGAGTAGCAGGGCAGATAGCCGAGCCCGTGGAGAACACCGGATGAGTCGCGCCAGGGCCTTCCGGTCTGATCGCAGTTGTGCTGATCCATCGGATTGAGCTGGCCGCTGATGCCGTAAGCCGAAAACGCGAGTGCATCGGAGGCGAAATCTTCAACGCTGGAGTAGTAATATGTGCCGGTTTGATTGCGCAACCGGGTGGTTGCATCCGTGTTGTGGTTGAATTGAAGCCCAGCCTTCGCGAGCAGTTTGCCGTGTACCCAGTTCAACTGTTCCTGCGCCAAATACAGGTGTTCTTCCGGATAGGATCCTCGTCCGAAGCGCGCGGGATTGCCGATGGTGAAGCCGTAGCGCGAGTCCACAACAATCTGCGGAAGCTGGCCCCAGGCGCTGACGTTCAACGATTGCTCGAACGCGGATGGAGTTTCTGGCGGAGCGGTTTGGGCCTGATGTCCGTAAGAGACTTGCGCGATCGACTGGAGGTTTGGGGTCAGGAATGCCGCCCATCTGCCCAAGGCCCATTGCGAGTTTGCATATGTTGCACCGAAACTGTTCGTTCCATAGAACTCCGATGCGCGGTTGAAGCCGCCGCCGGGCGAATCGAGCTTTGCGGCCGTCATCTCTGCGGTGACGCGATGACGCTCGCCAGCAGTCCAGTCGAGGCGACCGAAGGCTTTCCACTGGGAGGAGCTACGCGGGGTGGGGCCGAGAAGACCGGCGAGGTTTTCGAGGAGTTTTGAATACGCTCCCAAGCCAGCACTTACGGGATTGGCACCATTGAGGCCAATCTGTGCGCTGAGCAACTGCATCTGATCGTTCGATGGCTGCGCGAAGAAGTTGTCTGGGTGTTTTACGGTCGCTACCGCTGGATAGTTGCGCAGATGGCTATCAAGAGCGGCAAACCAGAACAGACGCGGTTTATGGATCATGCCGCCGAGGGCCGCACCCCAGAGCCCTTCCCGATCGCTGGGAGTGTACGGCTCGGGTGTAAAAACCGGAATGGTAGTTGGCGTGCCGGGAGCTGTCTCATGCACCCATTGCGTGAATGGGTTTTGTGCGCTCCACAGATGCTGGCGATCGAATACGAAGGCCTGTCCGTGCAGGTGCTCGGTTCCACGCTGGGTCACGATGTTGGTTCGACTGAAGCCTGAGAATGCTGAAGAAGCCGAGGGCGACATGATTTGTACGTCGCGCATCCCGGTTTCGCTGGGGGTCGCGCGGATCAGTGAGGAGTTGCCATTGGCTGTTCGTCCCGCATGGGCACTTCCAAATGCGAGCTCAGCAGGCACCCCGTCAACAGTGATTTCGGACGAGATTCCTGCACTTGCACGAGTTCTTTGCTCATCGCGGACGCCGGCAGGCGGAGCTGGAGTGTCGAGGAGGAACTCCTGCCAGTCGCGGCGGGGTAGCGGTAGGGCCTGCAGTTGTGCAGAGTCAGACGATTGCGAGGTTAACTGCGCAGCAGCGGCAGTCTCGATCGCGGCCAGTTGCGGTTTCGTGCCGGAGTGAGCGGTCAGAAGTGAAGCCTGGATGGAGCCGAGTTCCACTGCCAAGACTGCCTGGGCGATTCTGCCGGCGGGAAAATCAGGAGTCGCGAGGACTGAAATTGCGTTCGCGGCAATTGCAGCATTGGCATCAAGAGGAGGAGGTTGCGGAGAAGGCTCGGGGTTAGAAAAAATTGATGGGTCCCGTGGATTTGGCAAGAGTGCCGCTGAGGTTGATGGAGGCTGAATCATTCTTGTGCCGTTCAGCGGCAGGACAGCGAACTTCTCTGGCGAGAGAGAGGCTCCAGGCAGGGGCGGCGTGACCACGTCCATCTTCGAGGTGGATGGAAAGTTCAGCGCTGGCGTTTGGTGCGGTTGCAGCGCGAGAGGCAGGGAGACCGAGGTGAGCGTTTCATGGATCACTGGCGACGCGGCGAAATCGTGAAGCTGCGGGTGAAGGGTAATTGCTGTTTGAACCTTCGCCTCGTGTCCGGATGCAATGTAGATTCCATCCACCTCGCCGGTGCCGCGCGGGCCGGTTGCGGTCAGGGTGTATTCTCCCTGGACCAAGGCGGTGAAGCGATAGCGGCCCTCATGTGCGGTTGTGGTTTGCATTGTGGCGCCGGTAGCGGCGTTGCGAAGGGTAACGGTCACGTTCTCAAGCGGAGAAGAATGGGCGTCGGTCAATTTTCCGGCGAGGGAGCCGGTTGCCACCGGAAGCTGGGCATAGGCACAGCAAAGCGAACTCGCGGCAGCAAACATCAGCAGCGTAGTCTTCGCCAGCGACTTCGTCCAACCTCTCGCTTCCATCCGATGACCAGCTTGCGTTCGGGCCAATTTCCGTTAGGATCAGTCCGCATTCACGGCATGACTCCACGTCTCCGGAAGGCGGAATCAGGAGGCATCGTTTCCCAATGCCGGAAAAGGCGGCATCGGAAAGATGAGTTTTTCCTTGCAGTGAATTCGCCTGCGATTGTACGTAGTCTGGAGGAAACAGGATGGTGACTCCGAGCACAGAATGTGTCTGGAATCGGGACAGACTGCGGGGTATGTTTGGGTGGCCGGGTTTGTTGGGTAAACTGGATAGACTGGTGATGGGAATTCGCTTGCGGAAGGTCCGCAACGTTCCGCGACCTAAGTTGCTGATGTGACGACTGACTTATGTTCATTGATGAAGCCAAAATCCGGGTAAAGGCGGGCGACGGCGGAAACGGCTGTATGGCGTTTCGGCGGGAGAAGTTTGTGCCTCGCGGCGGGCCCTCGGGTGGGGACGGGGGACGTGGCGGCGACGTGATTATGGAGTCGTCACAACGGCACAACACGCTTATCCACTTCCGCTACAACCCGGAGCACAAGGGGCAGCGGGGTGAGCATGGGATGGGATCAAACTGCACCGGGCTCGACGGCAAGTCGATTGTATTGCAAGTGCCTGTAGGGACAGCGGTTTACGACCAGGAGACCGGCGAGCTGGTCCACGACTTTTCAGAGCCGGACGAGCGGCTCGTGGTGGCCAAGGGCGGGCGCGGAGGGCGTGGGAATCAGCACTTTGCGACGAGCACGCACCAGGCTCCGCGTGAGCATGAACTGGGACGGCCGGGCGAGGAAAGGCTTTACCGGCTGGAACTGAAGTTGCTGGCGGATGTGGGGCTGGTGGGGTATCCGAATGCCGGGAAGTCGACGCTGATTTCGCGCATCTCGGCGGCCAAGCCGAAGATTGCCGATTATCCGTTCACTACGCTCGAGCCGAACCTGGGCGTGGTTACGGTGGGCGAGGAGCCTGATCAGCAGTCCTTTGTGGTCGCCGATATGCCGGGCCTTATCGAGGGCGCTCATCTGGGCTCGGGACTTGGTACGCAGTTTCTGCGCCACATCGAGCGGACGCAGGGTGCTGGCGCACCTGGTGGATGTCTCGGATTCGTCGGGCCGGCCTGACCCGGTGGAAGACTTCAAGGTAATCAACAACGAGCTGGCGAGTTTTACTCCCAAGGCGGGCGAGGAATCTGCGGACAGGCATCCGCTGGCGGACAAACCGATGATCGTGGTGGCGACGAAGATCGACGCTGCGAATCCGGAGAAGCTGAAGAAGCTGACGGCGTATGCGAAGCGGCGGAAGCTGGAGTTTCACGCGATTTCTGCCGTTACAGGCCAAGGCATTGATGAGTTGAAATGGGCGCTGGCAAAGCGGGTGCAGCCGGTGGCAAGTCGCAACCTAAAGGTTGCATAAGTCTGAAGCCCTCCACAGAATCGATAGGCCAAAAAAGCAGATTCTTCGCTCACCACCCCCAAACTGAACAGCGTTTGGGGCCCCGTTACTGAGAACGACGCCAGCAATAGTGGCCTGTCTGCGCCTCTAGACCATGGCGCGCTCTTTAACTTTCAGGTACTGGTTCAGCACTGAGGATGTTACTGCTTCGGGATTGAGGTCGAGGGTGAGTGCGCCTTGCTCGTGGAGGCGGGCGAGCAGCAGCTCGCGGCGGCCAGCCATCTCCTGTGCGGCGGCGGCACGAAACATCTCCTCGACATTTTTCGGACGTTGTTGCGCGATTGAATCGACCTCGGGTTGCGCCATGGCGACGAAGAGCAGGACGTGCCGCCGAAGAAGATGCATGGCACCGTCGATGACTTCGGGGCGCATGGCGGTTTCGGCGAGGTCTGTGACCCAGAGAATGAGGGCCCGGCGCGGCTGCAGGCGCCCGAGCAATGTAGTGGCGCGCAGGTGGTCGGCTTCGCTGGACTCCGCGCGAACCTGTGCAAGAAGTTCGATCATCTGGCGGAGATGGGCGGCTCCGCGTCCGGGCAATAAACGCTGCTGGATGGTCTGGCCGTAGGCGAGCAGGCCGACGCGATCGCCGGAGAACAAGGCGAGCTGCGCAAGAGCGACGGCAGCTGTGCATGCGTGGTCGAGCTTGGAGTGTTCGCGGAGGCTTCCGGCGGCAAGCGGTAGCGCAGCGTTGGTGCCCGGGGCGGCGACTACGCGGGAGCGCATGAGGCGTCCGCAGTCGAGTACGATCCACACGGGCTGGCTGCGCTCGGTCTGGTACTGGCGCGTAATCAGGTTTCCGCGACGCGCGCTTGCGGTCCAGCAGATGTCGCGCATGTCGTCGCCTTCGCGGTAGTCGCGAAGGCTTTCGAAGTCGCGCCCTAATCCACGCTGACGCGTTTGCCGCAGTTGCAGGTCGATCTGTCGGCTGCGGGCCAGGAATATTTGCTGCTCTTCGCCGGTGCGCAACGCGGGATAGACGCGCACCGTCTGGGCAAGCGGCGCCACCGCCCAGCGTTCTGCGAGTGAAAGCGGCGAGCGATAGCGAATGTAGAGCTGGCCCGTGGTGCAGTCGCCGCGCTCCTGGGGTTCCACGCGATAACGAACGTTTGCGGGGACACGCGGGAAGGCAGTTACTTGAATCGGGTTCTGTTGCCCTGAGGCATCTCGCAGGGCTGGCGGGAGGTCGTCGATTAAACGGCACTCGATGATGACGGAGCCATTGTTTTCGATGGTCAGCTCGATCTCGGTTTGACTATCGAGCGACGGCGCGTTCGACCAGCTACGCGCGGCAGACAACTTGTCGGCGCGCGGAAGGCGCATTCCATCGAGCATGGCTGCGAGCAGGACGAGGGCATCCCAAGCCAGCATTGCGTAGCTCAGGCGCGGCTCCCAGAATCCCGGAATGAGGAAAGCGAAGCCGGCAATAAGCAGCACAACAGAGCGCGGCGTGAGCCCGAAGCTCCAACGGCTTCGCGGCTCGCATACTGCGCGAACCGGGCCGGGATGGAAGGACGGTGCGATCATTTGCGTGGAACCGGAACAGCGGCAATCACGTCGGTGAGGACGCGGTCGGCGTCGAATCCTTCAAGTTCCGCCTCGGGTTTGAGCATCACGCGATGCCGTAGCACGGGCGGAATGGCGCGCTTGACATCGTCGGGAACGAGGTAGTCGCGGCCATCGAAAGCTGCGGCGGCCTGCGCCACACGCATGATGCTGAGGGCTGCGCGCGGACTTGCGCCAAGCAGCAATGTCGGCCACTCGCGGGTGCGGCGCGCCAGAGTGAGAATGTATCCGTAGAGTTCGGGCTCGATGCGAATGGCGCGAACTTCGGCACGCGCGGCGTCGAGCATTCCTGCGGGGATCGGCTTGATGGTGGCGTCTTCGAGCAGGCTGACTCCAGTGCCTGCGTGGTGACGCTCGAGAATTTGCAGTTCCTCGGCTTCGGTGGGGTACGCAACGCGAATCTTCATCAGGAAGCGATCGAGCTGCGCCTCGGGCAGCGGATACGTGCCCTCGAAGTCGACCGGGTTCTGCGTGGCGAAGACGGTGAACCAGCTGGGGAGCGGGCGACGGGTGCCGTCGCTGGTGACCTGACGCTCTTCCATGCACTCGAGGAGTGCGGCCTGGGTGCGCGGAGGCATGCGGTTGATCTCGTCGACGAGCAATAGGTCAGTGAATACCGGGCCCGCATGAAAAGTGAAGGTATCGGTGCCGGGTTTGAGAATTGTGGTTCCGAGGATGTCGGCGGGCATGAGGTCAGGCGTAGCCTGGACACGCTGGAAGCCGAGACCAAGCAGGCGGCCAAGGGTTTTTACCATGAGCGTTTTTGCGATGCCCGGTACACCTTCGAGTAGCGCGTGGCCCTGGCACAACACGGCGATCAGCACTTCTTCAACGGCCCGCGTCTGGCCGGAGATTACGCGGCCCAGCTCAGTGCGAGCGTGGGCGATGAGTTCGCCTGTTGCCTGGAGTCTGGGCTGTGGCTCGATATCTGTGTTCTCTCTCAGTTCCTCGCTCATGAGGGCCTTTCGTTTTGGGTGGATTCAATGCTTGTATCTGGCGCGGACCAGCGGCTCAGCTTTGACGCTTCGGCGAGCAAACGCCGGTGATGGTGCAGGGACTGAATCGCCTTCAGTGCGTCGCGTGGATCAATCTTCTCATTCAACCTTGCATTTTCGCAGGTGGCCAGATCTGCCTCGAGACTGGGGTCGGTGTTGGGAAAGCGGCGGCGGATGGCAGCGGCGAGTTCTGCGGCACTCACTGAGGCCTGGCGCAATCCGCAAAGGCGCAATGCGTATCGGCGGAAGCGTTCCCACGCGATGGTGACCGCGGTCGACGACGCTCCGGCGCTGCGGTAGAGCGATCCGAGGGCTTCAAGGAATTCGATCGGGGTGGCGCGCGCAGGCGGGGGGAGTTCTCGAACCGGACCACTGCGCCGGCTGAAGCTGAAGACGACGAGAATCGATATGAGGATCACGCCGGTCCATAGCAGCGCCACGGTGGGTCCGGAGATATAGCTCCAGTCGGAACGGACGTCGCCGTGGAGGGATTCATCCCAATAGAAATGGCGACCCTCGCGCGGGCCAATCGAATTGAGCAAGAGATCGAAGTTGGCGGCGCGAGCCAATGATCCGTTTTCGAGCGGTGTGGAGCTGGCCCACCAGACGACGTGGCCGCTGCGGTAGTCGTACTCCACCACGGCGGCTTGCCCGGCGCAACTGTACTCCGTGCGATGTTTCGGATTGCCCACTTGCCAGGTGGCTTCGGGCACCATCCACACTTCGCCGGTGTTGGCGAGTGCATCGAATCCTTCAGGCTCCAACTGGCAGGCGGAAAACGTGAACTCCCTGGGTGTACCGGCGTCTCCGTCGGGAACAAGATAGCCGCCCCAGAAACCGGTTGCCAGCACGCGACCACCGCGAGCGACAATCTTCTCGACAGCCCTGAAGTCCTGAGTCTCGCGGGTGAAGGGCTGCGCGAAGATCACCACGGTGTTGGGGCCGGCTGTGGCTGCGAGTTCACCAAGTGGGCGCTCCCAGCGCTCGATGTTGTAGCCGGAGCGGAGAAGAGACTCGTAGGCCGCACGCGCGCCGTGCTGCCCGGAGAGATAGGTCGATGGCATTGGGTTTTCGTTGTTGTTCTCGTGCGGCAGCACGAAGCCAATGAGAGCGGCGAGACCGATTGCGATTGAAACACTCCACAGCAGGAGGCGGCGATCTTTGGGATCGAGCGACGACATGAACTTCATCGCGCACCGCCTTCGGGAGCAGTTGATAATTCGCTGCCGGCTGCGGGGGCGCCGCCTGCGATCAACGTGGATGCGAGGGCTTCGGCATTTTTGTAGTCGCCTTCGCCAGCGTTGCGGCCGCCATACCAGAAGCGCTCAAACGTGCTGGTCAATTGCGATAGGCCGGGTCTGCGCGGATCTTCCGAAGCGACAAGGGCGAGGTATTCGCGCGGGGTGCGGGCGCGATCGGCAGGCCACAATCTGCGCGATTCCAAACGCGAGATGGCTGCCCAGTAGAGGAAGTGGATTGCCTCGCGCCAGAGGCCTGAGCTTGCGGCGTCGCGAGCATCCTCGAGCCACAGTTGCCAGTCACGCGCAGAGGCTGCGCCGGGCGCGGGGCGGTCGAGATCGGGAGTGAGTTGAACGCGCCAGCGGCGTTCCAATCGCAGCAACGACCAGACGAGTGCTACGCAAACCGCGAGAATGAAGCCCCAGACCAGCGCGCGGCCAACCCATGCGGAGCGCGCCTTGAGATTGGCGGCACTTTGGAAAAGACGATTGAGCCAGTTACCGAACTTCTCAAGGACTGAGTCGCGGACGGAGGGCTGCAGATCGCGAAACTCCGGTTGGGACAGGACCTGTTGCATCACTGCGCGTTCCTGGGTGTGAGGCGGAGCAGTCGCAAAGGGCGCCTGGGATTGCGAGAGATCGTTTTCGAGGCGCTGTTTTGCTTCTTTCAGGAGTTGCGAGGTCGTCGAGTGATCCTGCACCGTCTGCTCTACGTGTCCCGGTTTGGGTAGCTTTGCAGCGGGCTCATCGGGATCTTCGGCTTTCGAGAACAACAGACGGAGCCAGCCATATCGCACGATGCGCTGCTCGGTGCGCGCGCCATCGATAGACACGCGATCGTCTGGGCCAATGAGGGAAGGATCACAGCTCTTGAGATTGCGCGCCGTTGCGCAGGCGTCGACCAGCGTAGAAAGCGTTTGGAGATGCTGGCGATAATCCTCCATCGAGACATCGCGCCAACGCACGGTGGCTTGAGTGGATGGCGATGCGGGGGTCTGCGCAGGCCCTGCGATTGCGGCGAGGGCGGCTGCAAGGATTGCCGCATGGCTGAACAGTTTTCGCGCGGAGATCACCCCTTGGGTTCCTCCAGCGAAGGAGTTGCCAGCGAAGGAACATCTTCCGCAACTTTCAACGTCGGTGCGGGAGCGGGTATGTAGATGCCGGCAGGGTCGATCATGCACCTGATGTCGTGTCCCTCAAGACCTATGCGCTGATGATAGTTGAAAAGGGGGATGTTCTTGACGAGGTTCGCGGAATGGAGGGGTTACCCTCTCGCTCAGAGGTTTTCGTTTTTTTGGACGCCCTCTGAAAGCGCCTGCACCATGGAGGTCGGTTCAGGCGACGGCGTCACCGGCGGCAAAGGCGAAGGGGCTGGCTTCCGGCGGAGTCGATGGCGGCGGCAGCATGCCGGCCTGCTGCATCATCCACTCGATATCGAAGCCTTCTTTGCGGATACGCTGATCGAAATAGAAGACCGTGAGCGCGATCCCGTAGATCGGCTTGGTAAGGGCTTTGACGGCAAGGAACGCTCCGTAGGTCGCGGACATGGCAACCACGCCGACGGCTTGGGCATGGGCCTGGCCCTGGAGGCTGGGAAGGAACGATATGGCAATCAGGACGGGAAATGTGACGCACCATGCGAGGATCTGGCTCAGGAAGACTCCGAGCACATAGAGCAGGAGGATGCGACCGCGCGTTCCGCGACTGAGCATGACGCCGCGCTTCAGGGCGCTCCACGCCGGGGATTGTTCTACGACACTCGTGGGAAATGCGAGGCACACGCGCAGCAGCATCCAGACGGCGAACGCACCAAGAACGAGCATGAGCAGAAAGAGAAGCCCTGCAAACAGCGGACTGTTGTCATTTGTGGCCACTCCCCTCACCTTGCCGGCGATCATGGCAGCCGTCGCAATCAGAAACGCGACTGCAGGCACACCTACAATTACCAGTCCCTGCAAAAGTAGAAGGCCGACGTAGCGCCAACCGCGCTTCCATGCTGCTTTGTAAGCGCTGCGGATGGTGATCTTATCGCCGAGAAAGGAGCGCGCGGCGGCCTCGCTCATGGCGGCTTCTCCCAAGGCGGTTGCTGCGAGGCTGACGGGGATTGCGAGGACCACGAGCAAAATGAGGAACGTCCACACGAGGATGTCCGCAACGCTCGCGCCCTTTCTTGCGTTCGTACCCATCCACATGAAGAAGGCGAACGCTCCCGCGGCGAAGACAAAAACGGTTCCGGCGGGTATTGTTCCGATGCCCAGGAAAACAAGAAAGCGCGACCGATAGAGTTGCGCGGTGCGGTCGAGAATCTCCGAAAGGGTTAGCGGACGCAGGGTGTCATTCATGCCCGTCCCCGTGTTCCAAAGAGACTGCTTCGCTCATCAAGGAACCAGATTCAAGTGCAGGTTGAGGTTCGGTCATGCCCGCCGAATGCATCATGCGTTCGATATCGTAACCCTCTTTTCGGACGCGCTGGTCATAGTAGAAGAGGGTGAAGCCGGTTGCGTAGATTGGCTGGACAAATGTGTTGGTGAGGAATGCGAGGAACTGCTGCGCAACGCTCATCCACACCGGAAGCACCCCGTGGTGTTTAATTCCCACCACGAGAAAGAAGCCCTGGGTGATGCCGGTTAGTCCTAACTGGATGATGAGGGCGAGAAGCCCGAGCATGAAGATTCGCCCGCGCGAGCCTTTGCTGAGCTGAATGCTGCGGCGAATGGCATCGCGGGCTGTCAGGTTTTCTACAGTGGACGCAGGCACAGCCAGCGAGTAGCGCAGGCTCATAAGGATGCCGTAAACGAGTGAGCCGATGAGCAGGAACACAAAGGCCACGCTCGATACCAGGAAAACGATCATGGTATGTGTGTCGGGCGGGGCGGCGCGGGGGGTGAGGAGTCCTTTGGGGCGGATGTAAACGAGGATCACGGCCGCATAAGCACCATAGACAAGGACGCAGGGGAACCACGCACGAAAGTAGGTGATGGTCATCAACCACAGATAGCGGCCGGTGCGCGGCAGGATAGCGCGGTAGGCCGCACCGATGGTGGCCGGCTCGCCCAGATGCACCCAGCCCACTGCACGAGTGTTGGCGGCCATGGCCAGGCCACCCGCGACGAAGATGGCAAGCCAAAGTATCACGAGCCCGACGACTGAGACCACAATCAGGCCGGTCTTCATGTGCAAGGCCAGCGCGCCTTGTTGCGCGGCGATTTGCGCCAAGACTCAGCACCAGAAGGATGCTGCCGTACACAGACGAGATGCCTGCAAAGAGAAGGAAATTTGAGCGGTAGAGTTCAGCAGTTCGATCGAGAATTTCGCCAAGAGTGAGCGGGCGCAGCGTCGTTTCCATGCCTGTAATCCTTCTGGAATTGGGAGGCAGATGCTTGCCGGGATGCTAGCACACTGATGACTTAAAAGGGGTCACACTTCGGCGGCATTCCGTGGACCTAGCCAAAGGTGCCCGCACTTTTTTCCCACTCGGTAGTTCTTACCCGGGACGGCTACAAGACTTCGACGGACAACTTATACGAAAGAAAGCGACATCCCAATGGCACGGCGCTTGCTACTTATAGTGATTGCTAGATAAAGGCGCTCCCTGATCTAGCTGACTGACGCCGTTTAAACGAGTGAGAAAGTGGGAGCCCTACAAACCCATGGAGGTTAAATTATGAATTCGACAAAAATGCGTATGATTCTCGGTGTCTCCTCGTGCGCCCTGGTATTGGCCAGCGTGCAAGCTTATGGAGCTACCGCTCCTATTTCCGCTTCCCCAATGCCGGTGATTCAGGAACCGCAGACTCCGCCCACCCAGACCTCTCCTGACCAGGCGATGCCAAACCAGGACTCGTCGAAGACGGCGACCTTTACAGGCACAGTTGTGAAGGATGGCGAACAGTATGTGCTTCGCGATTCCTCGGGCGGCGTTTACAAGCTGGATGACACATCGCGCGCACAGGCATTCGAAGGCAAAACGGTGAAGGTGACGGGCCGTCTCGACGCAAACTCGAAGATGATCCACGTCGACAGCATCCAGGCACTTGCTTCCTAACATCGGGAAAGCGAACTAAATTGAATTAGAAAGCCAACCGATCCGGACGCGAACGATTTAGGAGCGCGTCCGGATCTTCTTCCTCAGGGCTTTTATTTACGCTTATTTATCTATTTGTCTATCGATACGAAACGGGCAAGAGTACCGCCGGAGTCTGACACTGTTTTTAAGCAGAGACGGCTCCGGCGGTGGTGTGTCGGGGCTTCTTGGATAGAATTCAGGTCGATTGAATTCAAGTCGACAAGGAGCACATTCCGATGCCTGCCGATCCCGCATGCGAGCTCTTTCTTCAGTTTTCCCGCAACAAGCTTCTCGAGCAGTACTGGCCGCGTCTGCGCAAAGCTGTTGAGACGCTAAGCCAGGAGCAACTGTGGTGGCGACCCAATGATGCGAGCAACAGCATCGGCAATCTCATTCTGCATTTGAATGGGAACGTCTGGCAGTGGCTGGTCGCGTCGTTTAATCGGCTGGAAGACAAACGCGACCGTCCGGCGGAATTCAACGCCACTGGCGACCTTTCGGCGGCCGACCTGCTTGATCGTCTCGGCCAGACGCTGGAGGAGGCCGCGAAGGTGCTGGCGCGACTTACACCGGAAGAATTGCTGGCGACGTGGCACATCCAGGGATATACGGTGAGCGGACTGGCTGCTGTTTACCAGGTTGTGGAGCACTTCGGGCTGCATTACGGCCAGATCGTTTACATCACGAAAATGCAGGAAGGCCGCGATCTTGGTTTCTACAGTGAACTCAATAAGACGGGCCGCGCCAAGGGCGGATCGGTTTGATCGTGCATCGAGTGCGACTGCAGCCTACTGCAGATGTTGGATCTGAGTGCCAGGGGGAATCTTCACGGTGAATTGGTCTGCGGGCAGATTCTGATTCTCGGTTACCTTCTCAACGGTCAGAACTATATTTATTCCTTCCAAAGGCCGTTTGATTATGACTTTGGTCGGAAATTTGTTGTTCCCAAAGCTCTTGTAAGCGGAATACGTAACCTGACTCTCGAGATTTCCCTCGCCGTCATACATATCCTGGTTGGACGGCAGAAGGTCGTCGCGATGGAAGGTGATGACACGGACGGGCTTGTCTCTGCGGCTTCCGTTGGTAGCGTGACGGGTTATGTTGAGGACGTATTCCGGCATCAGGAATAGATGCTTCTTGGCTGCGTCTTCGATCGTTTCGGTATCGGAAATCTGGGAGTAGTAGTCCTCGGGTTCCACGCCGCGCACCACCATGGCATCAAAGAAAAATCCGGGCCTCAGATTCTCAAACTGATTATCAGATTTTTTCGTAACGGAGTTAGGACCCTCGATCGCTTTGCTCTTCTGCGGAATCATCAAGGTGAATGTGTTCCCGTCACTTGCCATGTCGAAAACGCGTACGCCGAGATAGGTACCCAAAACTCGCAAATGATTTGGCTTTTCCATCACGATGAATCCGCGGCAGGTCGGGTAATCTGTCGCCAATCCCTCTTTCGGCTTGAATAAAGTCGCCTTGATCTCAACGGTCGCGGTGAGATTCTTGAAGTCATCCCACCGGCGATTGACGAGTTCCACGAGTTGCTCAGGGGTGGATGTCTGCACATTGTCCGGCGTCTTCGGAACAGGCAAATGACGCTTCATCGGAATGAGCGAACACCCGTTCAGCAAGAGAGGCAACGCCAATGCGGCGACGCCGAATGATCTGCGCGACATCATCGCTGGGCCGCCTTTTTGACTGCATTGCGATAGCCCGAGACGTTTCGCGTGTGTTCTTCAAGGGTTGCGGAAAAGAGCGACTTGCCCTGCGGATTCGCGCCGGCTGCAACAAAGTACAAGTAGTTCGATTGGGCCGGATCCATAGCGGCACGCAGCGATGGCAGTCCGGGATTGGCCACGGGGCCTGGCGGCAGACCGGCATGCAAGTAGGTGTTGTAGGGCGTGTCGCGCGTGAGATCGCTTTGGTAGATCTTCCCTCTCCATTCATTCTTGACTTCAAGCCCGTAGATCACCGATGGGTCCGTCATCAGCGGCATGTGCTTTGCGAGACGGTTTTTAAACACGCTGGCGACCAGCGGCCTTTCTGAATTCAGGGCGGATTCCCGTTCTACGAGCGAAGCGAGCGTCACCGTCTGGTGCACATTCTCCTTCAACCCGATTCCCGCCGCCTCGATACGGAATCGCCGGACCATGGCCGTCGCGATCTGTGCCGGTGTTGTCTTTCGCGGAAACCGGTACGTATCGGGGAACAGATAACCCTCCAGGGTTTTTGCATGCGGATCGATGTCGGCCACCAGTTCGGCCAACCGTGGCTGCTGATCCAGAAACTCAGTACGCGTGACGATGCCTGCCTGTTCCAGACGTGTTGCCACGTCAAAAATGCTCGCGCCCTCCGGTACTGTCACCGAGACCGTATAAACATCGCCGCGCGCGATGCGGTCGTATACATCCTTGAGCGGCGTCGGATGATCGAACCTGTATTCGCCGGCTTTCAGCTTGCCCTTTCGTACCCAGCGCCACAGGTCAAAGGCGAACTGGCTGCGAATCACGCCAGCCGATTCCAATTGCTGTGCAATGCGCGTTGTTGAAGAGCCAGGAGCTATGTCGATGAAGGTCTCGGCCGATGCCCCAAAGGGAGTAAAAACCATCCACGCACCAGCAGCAACAGCCAGTAGCGCGATCAAAAAGAACGCAAGCAAGATCCCCGCCGCGCCGAGCCCTCTTTTCTTTCGATTCCCCCGAGTGCGGCGTGACGGCATGTAAGCTGGAACACCCTTCCTTAAGATAAGACGCGGCTTAGAGCTCCGCGGATTCTGCTTCTTATTCGATTGTACCGGGCTTCTGGTGGCGTTGGCGGGGCCGGAACCACCTGTGGCACACGATAAGGTGAGATTCTAGAAGTGCAAGGGGATACGGAGGTTAGGTGTCAGAGGAGGCGATTCCGCGTTATCTCGCGCTGGATGTGGGTTCGAAGCGCATGGGGATTGCCGTGTCAGACGAACTGGGGCTTACGGCGCAGCCTGTTCTCACGCTTGAGCGCCGCCGTAACGAACGCGAGGATCTTCGATCGATCGCGCGCCTTTGCCGCCGCTTTGACGTTGCTGGAATCGTGGTTGGAAATCCGCTGGCGCTCAGCGGTGAGGCGGGACCTCAGGCGGCCAAGGTGCAGGGTTTCGCAGTCCGGCTCGGGGAGTTGACGGGGCTGCCGATTCATCTTTGGGATGAGCGATTGACTACCCACGAGGCGCACCAGCTGCTTTACGAAGCGGGACATGCGCGGCAGGATCATCGACGTGTGGTCGACCAGGTCGCAGCAACGATGATCCTGCAGTCGTTTCTGGATCGACGGAGCGATCGGCTAACAGAGTCGAGCTGAAGCGGTTTGTCGGAATCTCGCCAAGCGGTCCGAAACTACTGATTGGCGCTCTGCAAAGCTTGCGCAAGGCGTTGGATCCCAGCTTTCTCTGCATCGCCTATGACAAAGAACCGGAGACCGTGGCTGGTCCATGTCTGCACGTTGAAGGAGTCGCGGACATCGGCACCCCCTGAAAGCGGAAAAACGCTTGGCAAGCCGCCGGAGTCCTGCACAATCAGGACCGAGATTTTGTGCTGGCCCATTCCCACGACAACTTGCGCAGCCGGCTGCTGGTGCAGATAGACCAAACGTCCGCCGAGGAGTGTGAACTCCGTCCCGGCGAATTCGGGAAGGTTGAACGCGAAGGGAATGCGGCCCTGGAACCAGGGCTTTACGGTGTGCCTGTCGGACGAGACGACATCGTAGGGATTCGCGCTGGCAAGATCGCTGATATGCAAATCTGCAACTTCGCGAAAGGCATCGCTTCGCAACGCGCTTTGGCGCATCCAGACGAGGGATACAAGCAAGATCGCGAGCGCGGCAACGGCCATGGGCCATCCTCCGAATATCCTAAAGCTGCGCTTTTTCGGTGCTACCTGGGTCTGAATTTTCTGCCTGAATTCCGCGCTCGGGGTGAAACGCGTACGTGCCGGTCTCAAGGCCCGGCGCATGCTCACCATGGTCGCGATTTCGGCGGCACACTGCGTGCAGGTACGAAGATGCTGTTCGAACGCGGTGGCCTGGTCTGCCGGAATTTCTCCGTCAAGGTATGCCGCGAGGGTTTCGCGTTCCTGGCCGCAGAGCATCATCGCACCTCCTCACGAACATTGGCCCCGAGTGCCGCACGCAGGCTTGAACGGGCGCGGGAAAGCCGTGACATCACGGTTCCGACCGGCACGTCGAGCACCTGCGAAATCTCGCGGTACGACATCTCTTCTACCTCGCAGAGGAGGATGATCTGCCGGTAGTTCACGGGAAGCGACTCCAGCGCAGCGAAGAGCGCCTGCTCGTTCTGGCTTCGTAGCAGAAGCACTTCGGGAGTTACCTCGTGCGACACCGCTTCATCGGCTTTCACGTTTTCGTCTTCCAGATACTCCGTGTTTCGGGCGGCGAGGCCGCTGCGTGAGGTGAGAAACGCGTTGCGCAGGATGCGAAACATCCATGCGCGCAGGTTGGTGCCCTCCGCGAATGCTCCGAATCCTTTCAGCGCCTTTGCGTAGGTTTCCTGCACCAGGTCTTCGGCGTCGGCGGGAGCGCCGGTGAGCCAGCACGCGTGGTTGTAAAGCTGATCGAACAGCGGCATTGCGAGCTGCTCGAAAAACGCCCGGTCCATCCCTTCTCCTGCGCCACCCGATCTCAGCTTCGATTTTATTTGGCGGAGGATACTCGAAGGAACTGAATAATGTCGGCTCGCTCCTGGGGGTCTGACACGTGGAATGCCATGTCGCTGTTGGAGACCATCGCGTCGGGGTTGATGAGCCACCTATCGAGGGATTGCTCGTCCCACATGATCTGCGAGGCTTTCAGTTCATCGGAGTAACTGAAATCTGCCACAGTACCTGCCTTTCTGCCGTAGACGCCTCTCAGGCGCGGCCCTTCCTTGTTCTTGTCGAGCGAGTGGCATCCGGTGCATCGCTTTTCAAAGAGCTGCTTGCCTGTTTCTGAATTTCCGTTGATCGCACCTTCTGCCCTGCTGAGATGCGGGAAGGACGAGACTGCCGCTGCCAGCCATGCCATTGCCACAAAAATCAGAATTCTGCTGTCGGTTCGGTTCTTCACTTCATTCCCTTCTCTCCGGAGGTTTGAGTCCGGAGACGCTTTCTCTCGGCGCGTGACCACGCCGTAATTTTTTGCTTGTCGCTTTCTGAGAGGAAAGCGGCGTGCATCCTCGCGTAAGGCTTTGGCGGCATTTCTCCGCTGCGAACCTCGGCGGCGATTTCGGCCAGGGCAGCAATTCGGTCTTGTGCATCCATCCCAGACCACGCGGAGAGGTTGAGCGCAGACCGTCCCGCTTGCACGTCGCGCTCCGTAAGCCACGAGATAGGCGCGAGTCTGCTGTAAGCAGGCCAATGCGTGCGGTTTGAATGGCAATCGGCACATTTCCTTTCCAGGACCGTTCTCACGTCGTCGGGCATAGCGCTTCCTTCGAGAATCTGTCTGCCGGGCGCAACGCTGCGAACGTTGCCCCATGGATGTACAAACGAAAACGCCATGCAAGAAGCGACAAGGAATAGACAGCCGAAGCTGATGTTTCTCCAAAGCATCAGAGGCTCGATTCGCGATGTTCTGCGGTCATGCCTGACAGCGTTGCATCGACGATAGCCAGCTCACGGCGTTGTGCGACGAAATTCACGTCTGTGATTCCGAGAACGCTTTGCAGACGATCGGCGGAGACTTTCATCGGACCGGGCGATGGTGCAGAGCCAGGCGCGGGCTGAGGAAAGGCAGTCGACATTGCGGTGTGAAACATCACCTGGCCCTCCACCTTTTGCATTACCTGGTGAATGTGGCCGTTGAGCACCGTGACTGAGCCGAAGCGCTTCATCATCGCGAAGGCCTGCTCGCTGTCGGAGGTGCCCCATCCCCACTCGGGATATACAGCCCACAGAGGAATATGTGCGAAGAGGACAATGGGGACGCTGCTCTTGACACCATGCAGGTCCTGCTTGAGCCAGTCGAGTTGAGGCTGGCCTAGCTTGCCCATGCCTTCGAGTTGCACTACGTTGACCAGGCCGATGAAGTGCACGCCTTTGTGGTCGAAGCTGTACCAGCCGTTTCCCTTCGTGCCTTTGCCGTAACGCTCGAGATAGAGTTTTCCGTCGTCGACGGAAGTGTCGTGTTCGCCGGGAACGTAAAAGACCTGGCGGCGGGGGGCGAGAATCTGATTGAGCGTGTCGAACTCCGCAGGCTTGGAGGAATGCGTGAGATCGCCGGTGTGTATCAGGAAGTCTGGAGTGCGGGGGGCTGCATCAATCTTGGCCAGCGCGGCCCGAAGTGTGCCGGTGACGTCGGTGTTGGCCGGCTTGTTGAAGCCGATGTGGCTGTCGCTGATTTGGACAAACGAGAAGTCCGATTGTGCGGATGCACGAGCCGACTCGCCGAAGGCACGCGACGTCGGCACACCACCAGCGAAGGTCCAGACGAGGCCGGTGCCTGCCCAGGCCATGCATTTGAGAAATCCGCGGCGGTCGATGCCATCCGCGCTGATGGTTTGGTTCTCTGTTGTTTCGCTCTGATTCTGTAAGTCTGCTGGTCTGCTCATGATTTCTCCTCTAGAACGTGTTCCGTGCACTGAAGAGAACTGAGCGGGCGTCGGTTTATTCCAGCGATTCGGAAGAAAATTCTGATTGGGAAGCGACAAAGGGGACTGGAATGGGCTAAAGCGTGTTTGCCGAGGAGCTTTCAGTCGGGGTTTCCCCTATTGGCATGAACTCATCCGCGCGTACTCGCCCAGACGCACCGCGTATAATAAAAGCTCTAGACGTATCATTTTTCGCGGTTGAGCAGCCCCGCTCGCCGCCACGGATCACGGATGCCAGATCACATTAAAAAGCAACTGCTCAAAGAGATTGCGGTACTTGAGCATGAGCTTGCTCACGAGTTGCCGGCCGAGATCAAGAAGGCAGTTGCCATGGGAGACCTGTCAGAAAACGCCGAGTACCACATGGCGAAGCAGCGACAGGAATTCGTGAATGCTCGCCTGGGGCAGCTCAAACGGCGCATGGCGGAGCTCTCGCTCGTGAATCTGGCCAACATTCCGCACGACAGGGCGGGCTTCGGTTCAACGGTTGTGGTCTTCGACTCCACAAAGGATGAAGAGATCGTGTACCGGCTGGTGACGAGCGAGGAATCGGACGTTGCCAAGGGGCTGATCTCGACGACTTCGCCCATTGGGCGCGGGATCGTGGGCAAGAAGGTCGGCGATATTGCAACGATCGTTACGCCCAATGGCAAGCGCGAGCTTGAGATTTTGAAGTTGACCACCGTCCACGACGAAGCGGGCGAAGACGAAGAAGAGGCCGGGACCGGCACTGAGAAGTAAGGAAGTAAGAATGACCTGGACGAGTGCTTTTGGCCGCGCCTGCGGCTGGCTTCTTGATCGAATCGTGCACGGCCTTGCACTGACCCGCATCTCTCCCAACGCGCTTACATTCATTGGGCTGGTTATCAATATCGTCGCGGCGTTTCTTTTCGGTCATGCCAATCCGACGAATCACGCGAGTATGTTTTTCTACGCGGGAATGGTCATCTTCGGCGCGGGAATCTTCGACATGCTGGATGGACGTGTGGCCCGCCGAAACAACCAGGTCACGGTGTTTGGATCATTTTTCGATTCAGTGATCGACCGCTACTCCGATGTGGTGCTCTTTTTCGGCTTGCTGGTGTACTACGGCCGCATCAACCGGTTCCGTTATGTGGTGCTGGTTGCTTTCGTGATGGTCACGTCGCTGATGGTGAGTTATACGCGGGCTCGTGCGGAGGCTTTGATCGGCTCGTGCAAGGTGGGATTCATGGAGCGCCCCGAGCGCATTGTGCTTATCCTGCTGGGCGCGTTGTTTGAGCAGTTCAACGTGATGGCGCCGGTGCTCTGGGTGCTGGCGGTGCTGTCAACCATCACGGTGATTCACCGCATCCAGTACACCTACCAGAACACCAAGGGGTTGGCGCCGCTGAGCCAGTAAGACGATAAGCCCGCGGAAACTTCAACCATCCTCCCAGGTCTCAGAATCGAGACCTGGGGCACCCGCAGGCAGGCTATCCGCATTCGCGCGCCAAAAACTGGTGGCAGACCACGATTCCATCGCCTTAGATTGAAGACGGTCGCCGCACGAGAGTTGCACTAATGAGGAGAGCCAAACCCGCCAGCGCGGAGCACAGACGCAAGCAGTTCCAGCGCCACCACGCATCGCGCAATTCAGTCCAGTGGTCAGGCGGAGCCGCGCTGTTCCAGCCGCGAACGATTGCGTTGATGGGCTGGTTTCCAAAGCGCGTGATGAGGCCTGAAATGACAAACAGAATTGCGGTGCCGATTAGCAAGGACGTGCGCGTCCTGTTTTCGCGCGCGAGCACTGCGGACGCCACGGTCATCAATATTGTGAAACCGCCCAATAGCGGCATGATGGAATTGAGCGTGCGAATACCCTGCTGTTGCACGATGATGTAGTTGGCGGCATCGAGCTGCGTCGGGTTCAAAATCAGCCAGGCGCAAAACATGGCTCCTACGAGCAACGAAGACAAGAACAGGTTGACGAAATCGACGATGAGGGGAAGCATTCGAGATCTCCTTTCAAGAGAACGAAAGGCCTAAGTTGAAGGCGGTGAGCATGGCGCCACATCAAAGCGAATGCTGGTAGACACCCGCGCGAATGATGTAAATTAATCCTAATACTATTCGGATGAAAAGTCGAATCAAATCCGCGCCCAAGAAGCTTTCCATGAAGCGGACGTACGATTCCACTTCCCGACGCGAGGGGGCAGAGGCTACGCGGAAGGCTATCCTCAACGTGGCACGGGCTATCTTTTCGGAGAGAGGATATGCAGGAACCACGATGCCCGCGATTGCACAGTCGGCGGGAATCGCACTCGACACGGTGTATGCGTCTGTAGGCAAGAAGCCTGCACTGTTTGCGCTGCTTGTGGAGACGGCGATTTCAGGAACGGATGTTGCCATCCCGGCCGCGGAGCGCGACTATGTGCGCGCTGTTCGTGCCGAGCCCGCGCCGGCGAGGAAGCTTGCCATCTATGCGGCTGCGCTGCGAAAGATCCAGGAGCGAATGGCGCCCCTGTTTCGCGTGCTGCAAGAGGCTGCTCCGCTTGATCCTGCGCTCGGTGAGATGTGGAATGGGATCGCGGAGCGTCGTGCCAAAAACATGAAGCTGCTCGCGCAGGAGCTGGCGGCAACCGGAGAGCTACGGCGCGGCCTTTCGGTCGAAATGGCCGCCGATATTCTCTGGAGTATGAACTCGCCCGAGTATTACCTGTTGTTGGTGGAACAGCGCGGATGGAAGCCTGAGGCTCTCGAGCAATGGCTCAGCGAGGCGTGGTGCAGGCTGCTGCTTGAGAAGGCGGAGTAACTGATCCTCTCGCAGGCGTTCAGCAGGTCACTACCATTACGCTGCAGCCGGGTTTGGTGGGCTTCCATTGCACTAGAAAGCTTGTGACGGAGTTCGCTTCCATGTGGCGCATCTTTTCGAATTCGCCGCTCTTCTGGCTGTAGAGCACTTTGCCTTTGTCGTTCAAGACGGCCAGCGCGGGTACGCCCTTGTTCAGAGGAATGCCATAACGCTCGGCGATATCGACGTTCTCATCGAGGTGTCCGACGTTCACGTGGACCAGAACGTAATTCGATTCGAGGATCGGACGGTTTTCAGGGTTGTGGAAGTAGATATCGAGCACATGGCAATCGCCGCACCAGTTTCCGCCGAAGTCGATGATGACGCGCTTGTGCGACGCGGCTGCGGTTTTGAGCGCGGCTGCAACGTCAGCCTTGGCCTGGGCGGGGTCGGGGTAGATGTCGGGGCTGGCGGAGAGCGCGGGCCCCACAGTCAGCGCCAGAGCGGCAATTAGTGAAAATATCCTGGTGAGTTTCATGGCGGGGAGTCCTCCGGCGGCTACTCTAAGTCTGCCATAAGGGATGCATCGGCTCGCCATGAAGTTACCAATGTTCGCGCTAACCCCGGCGGCGAAGATTTAGTCTTTATTGATAGTGAATACGCTGCGGAAAAAGCTTGAGTCCCACGCGTTCCCGGATTTGGGAGCGATGATGGAGGGTTACGCGCAAGCTGCGGTTGAAGTGGCAAAGAGCGAGTTTCGACAGACGCTTGATTTCTCTGCTGACTCGATCAATGCACTCGACGAGATTCTCGTTTTGCTTAGCGACAATCCGGAAATCGATCTGGATTTTGAATCGCGCTTGTGGGGGAGCTACCTGGGGGAGGTGCTTCGCCAGCGGTATGCCGGTTCGTGGGAGATGACGCAGTATCCCGGGGGCGAGCATGCGGTGCCGGCCGTGGAGGTGCGGGGATCGCGGCTGTTTCCGTTGATGAAGGCATATCGGCGGCTGACCATGGGCGAAGAAGAGGACCTGCCGGGTTTCTTCAACATGGTGACGGAACGGCTGGGCAATCCAGCGAAGGTGAACTGACGTACTTAAGGGAGTCCGGCTAAACGGCAACGACATGAGTGGCATTGGTCACACCGGGCGGATGGCTTTGTGCGACAATTGAGGGTGAAAAGCGCGACTGTACAACGGGCGCGCGGAAGGATATACGATGGGCGATTTATTACAGCCATGGCATCTGATTCTGCTGGCAATTGTGGCGTTTCTTCTGTTTGGCGCCAAGCGGCTACCAGAGCTCGGCAAGGGGCTAGGCGAAGGATTGAAAGGGTTTAGAGAAGGCATCAAGGGTGTGACCGATCCTGCTCCGCCCACGACGCAGCAGAGCACGCAGACACCACCTCCTCCGCCGCCGGCGAGCAGCGAGCCTCCGAAGCAGGCATAAATCAGCGGCGCTTTGCCTTGGACGGAATGTTCGAGTTTTGGAAAAGGCCCGTGCCGACAGGCGCGGGCCTTTGTGTTTTTGAGGTGCCTTAAAGGCTTAGCATCGCAACGGCGGCCAGGGCCAATCCAATGCCCGCCACCTGACGCCTGGTGGGGTGTTCTCGCAGGATGATTCCGGCGAGCACGATTGTTCCTGCTGGATACATCGAGCTGATGACTGCGGCGACATCGAGGCGGCCCAGTTGGGAAGCCAGCATGTAGAACAGATTTCCGACCGCATCGAGCGATCCGGATACGATTCCGGCGAGCCAGAATCCCCGCCACGGGCCTTTCGGCGGGGCTACAGCGACAACCAGCAGAATGGCGACTACTCCTGCGATTCTGCCTGAGGTGAGCGCCCACAAGACCCCACCCGCAGCCGCCACTTTGAAAAGGATGAGCTGGGCACCGAAACCAACTCCTGCGCTTGCTCCCAGGATCAGCGCACGTCGAGGAGTATCAGTGCCATCCCGGGAGGGGGAATGCGAAATCAGCCAGATTGCGGTCAATCCGATGGCGAGGCCGGCCAGGGTGATGGCGCTGGGCCAACCGTGATGAAAAAGCTCATAGAGAACCGGGATGAGGGCGGTCATCAGTCCGGTGAGTGCGGCGGTGAGCCCCATGGCTCCCATTGCCAGCGCACGATAGAAGACCGCCAGCGCGATTGCTCCTTCGAATCCGCCAATGGCTGCGTAGACGAGGTAGCTTGTTCCAGGCAAGGCTAACCGGAGCACGAGGCAGATGACGAGAAGTCCTGCGAGAGAAACGATCTGGCCTGACGCTGTAATCAGTAGGGTAGATGCCCGGCGCGCGCCCCAGCCGCCTGCAAAGTCGGACCCACCCCAACTGGCGGCAGAAAGCAAGCCGAAGCCTGCCGCAGTGCCAGAGGAAGACATGCTTAGCGCTGGTAATCCTGGCCGGAGGGGTAGTAGCCCTTTTTCGCGGTGACTTCGATGCCGGGACGATTGACGCGAACTTCGATTTTGCGGTATTTGCCGTCGATCAAAGGCTCGTGGCTCGAATACACCAGGGTGTACTGGTTACGCGCCTCTCCAGTGACCTTAGCGTAGCTCTTCTCAATCCCGTTCATGCTGCCCTCAGAATCGAGAATGCCGCCAGTCTGGTTCACATAACCGTACAACCGGTTGTCGTACATTGTGAAGGGCAGGTGGATGCGGCTGATGTAGCCTTCACCCCAGCGCGCGGAGTCACCCACCAGGGTGCCGTAGACGGTGATCTTGTTGGCCTGGACGTAATGCAACACGTCTTTGTAAGTCGCCTTGCTGCCGTACTCCTTGCCGTCGGAGATCACGTAGATGATGCGCCGGCGTTCGTGGGGGCGTGTGGAGAGCTCTTTGGCGGCCTTCAGGATCGCATCGTTGAGGGTGTGAATTTCCTTGGGGATGGTGATGAATGAACTGCTTCCGGTGGATCCACCCTGCTGCACGGTGTTGTTGGAATCGACGCAGCCGCCGTTTTTGGTGATCGAACAAGGGCCAAAGGCACCGGAGTTGATGGGCACGAGATCATCCCGGCCGACCGACTTGGCAAGCGCGAGCACGGCTGGCACGCGATTGCCCTGCGCTCCGGTAAAACCGGTCCATTCGCGCGGGCCATTGTTGTAGGAAAAGATTGCGACCTCATCGTAAGGCGACAGCGCGCCCTGGAAAGCTCCCAGCGAGTCATTCACCTTTGCCATCACGTCAGACGTGAGGCTCTGATCGATAACAAATGCGATGGACAGCGGCGCCGGATCGACGGAGAAGATCTTGAGGGGTTCCCAGGTGTCGTTTTCATACACCTTGAAGTCGCGCCAGGTAAGTCCAGCGACCGGCTTTCCTTTGGAGTCCTTTACCGTGACCGGGACTTCGACGTAGGTCGTGTTTCTTACGAGCGTGGGACCAATGTCTTCCGGCGTCAGATTCTCCGGCGGGGTGGTCTGGACATCCCTTGTGCTGGGCGGAGGCTGAGTGGATGGGGCCTGCTGCTGGGGTACGTCGTTTGAGGTGCTTGAAGTCGAGTTGGCAGACGGCGAACCGCCGAGACCGGGGGTAATCGGGCCGAGGCTTTTCAGGGACGATGGGGCCTGTGGGGCAGGAGCATCCGGAACCGCCTGCTGGTCAGCCGGAGGCTGCTGGGGTTGTGCCTGGGTAAATGCCGCCGGGCTGAGACTCAACGAGGAACTCAGAATTGCGGTCAGCGCCAGTGCTTTGAGACCAAGGTCCACAGGTATTCTTTCCTCCCGATACGACACTGCGCCAGCCAGTTTTTTGGCCCGCAGATGCAGCCGATCTGAGCAAAAGATACAAACAGGGCTGCACCCGTCAGAGTATCAGACGCGCCGTCGCCTCGCAGGTTTGCCCTGAACTGCTGGAAAGAGTTAAGCTATGCTCTCTTTCAGGCCAATTCTTTCGTCAAACCCACTAGTATGCGCATCCCCCGCAATTTCGCAGTTTTATTGTTCGCCCCGCTGCTGTTTTGCGCTGCGAGTTGGGGACAGCTTGTGCCCTCTCCCGATGCCCCTCCGGTGAGTACGGCACCGCCTGCGCCAGCCGAAGAAGAGTCGATGGGCACGCTCAAGCTCAACGTCAACCTCGTTGATCTTTTTTTCACGGTAAAGACCAAATCGGGCGAACTGGTGCCGCACCTCACCAAGGACGACTGCTCGGTACTGGAAGACAAGGTCCCGCAGACACTCAAGAACTTCAATGCGGAAACTCATCTGCCGCTGACCCTGGCCATCATGCTGGATACATCGGGCAGCCAGATTGACGTCCTGCCTCTGGAGCAGCAGGCAGGCGGCGAGTTTCTCGAACGGGTGCTCAAGGCAAAGGACCAGGCGCTGCTGCTCTCGTTTGACGTGAATGTCGACCTGCTGCAGGACTTTACCAACAGTGCCCGCACGCTTACGCACGCCATGAACAAGGCACAGATCAACACGGCGGGCGGCAACGGCGGCTCGGGCATCCCGGGGCTCGGCGGTGGCACTATTCCGACCCATGGAACTCCGAAGGGGACGCTGCTCTACGATGCGATTTATCTGGCTTCGAATGAGAAGATGGCGCAGCAGAACGGGCGGAAGGCGATGATCATCCTGACGGACGGCGACGATGTGGGCAGCGACCACAAGATCCAGGAAGCGATTGCCGCGGCCCAGAAGTCGAATACGATCATCTACGTAATACTGATCGCAGAGCCAAGCTTCTACGGTGGCTTTGGCTACAACGGTTACTCTGCCGGCAAGAAGCTTTCAGAGGAAACCGGTGGTCGCATGATCAACGTCGGAGCCAATGGCAAGAAACTCGAAGCCGCCTTCGCTCAAATCGAAGAAGAACTGCGCACCGAGTATCTGGCCAGCTACACACCTACCAACGCCAAGCAGGATGGCACCTTTCGGCATATTTCGGTTCAGTGCAAAGGCGACGACATGAAAGTGCAGGTGCGCAGAGGCTACTACGCGCCAGCGCCTGAGGGCCGTGAGGGCCGGTAGCTCGAACGCGAAATTTATACACGCGAGAATTTACACGTTTGCGCATAAAGTGCTTTTCTTCAGTTTTTCTCAGCAATAACTTTCAAAATAATTGAAATCACAAAAGTCCTGTTTTGACCGCGATGGGGACTTTTGGCGGTTTCGCTGCGGAATGCGCGTGGCTTTGGCAGCCATCGTGCGAGCCAGTAGGCGCACGCAGTTTTCGCGCCGCCTTCGACGGCCGACCCGGATGGTGAATCGATGCAGGATCTTTTATTGAAAGCAGCCGCGGTGAGCGCGGTGGCGCTTGCCAGCTTTTCCAGTTTCCCCTCAATCGCACAACAACAGCCCGCACAGCAACAACAGGATCAGCAGGTTCAGCAACCCGCTTCTGCTTCGCCTGCTGGAGCACAATCGCAACCAGGAGCCCCCAGGGCTGCGACCGCTGTTGACTTGAAATCTGTGTCGGGAGAATTGGTGGACAAGCTCGATACAAAGTCGGCTAAACAGGGAGACAGCGTGGTGGTGAAGACCAGTGAAGACCTGAAGGTGTCGGGTGGGGCGGACATTCCCAAGGGATCGAAATTGGTGGGACACGTCACGAATGTGCAAGCACGCGGCGAAGGTGAAGGTAAAGAAAACTCACAGATCGCGATCCAGTTTGACAAGGCCGAATTGAAGGGCGGTCAGACGGTAGCGATTGAATCGATCATCCAGTCGGTTTCTCCGGCAGCCGGCAGTGGGATGGACAATAACGTCCCCAATGCTCCGAGCGCATTGGGAACCAGTCCAGCTTCACCCAACATGCCAGGCGGAGCGGCCTCCACGTCCCCGAGCATGAACGGGTCAACGACGACGAATGGCGGCAGCGTGAACCAGAACAACAATCGGCCGGGCGGAGATTCGACTGCGACGGCTCAGGCTGGGCCGACAGATCAAGCTACGAACGGCGGCATGCCCGCTCCGGGCACGATTGTGGCGCGCAATGGGAATGTTGCGATTCGCACCACGGCGATCCCGGGCGTCCTGCTCGCGAACGCGCTCAATGGCATGCCTTTTTCGAATGCATCCGGTTTGCTGCTGGGTGCACGGCGCGACATTCATCTCGACGAGGGCACCCGGATGGTTGTCGCGGTCGCTGGAAATCCGCAGGGAGGGGGCAGCGGCATGAGCCGTTAGTCTCAACTACTCAATAACGGGATGTGCGGCCGGAGAGTAACTCTCCGGCCTCGTCGTTTTTAAGGGCAAAGTGATTACGCAAGTTTCGCGACTTCGTAATCTGGCATAACGACGTACTGATCGCTACGATCAGCGATGGCAAAGGGAACATGAGTTGATTTGACAATTATTTTCAACTGCTTTGCCCGTGGAGTTTTTGAATGCCTTTGGAAGACGCTGCCCCGGATTCTCGCGAAGGATTTGAAATCAGTACCCGATTCCGCCGGTTGATCGAGGAACGTATTGAACGCCTGGAGAAGGACGCCGATGGCGATGAAGCCCGACTTGCGGCTTTGCGTCATGGCGACCATATCCGGCGTCATATGCGGTTGATCGCGGTTCAGCGCGCGGAAGCCCGGCGGATGCGGGGCTTTCTCGAAGACTCGGGAACGCGCATTCCTCCTCCCATGATGACTCTCTGAAGCTGGCTGTGAACAAGGGATCTTGAAACGGATTCATAATGGTTCATGGTCACTCTCGCTTCTTCAAGTCTTGTCCTCGATTACCAGATCGTCGACGTGTTTACTGAGACCGCCCTCAAGGGGAACGGGCTCGCTGTAGTGTTCGATACGGTCGGGCTTGCAACGGAGCGCATGCAGTCTATCGCGCGCGAGTTCAACTTGTCGGAGACGACATTCATTCAGCGTCGCGATGCGGAGACGGAAAAGCGTGAAGGCGTGCGGGTGCGCATTTTCACAACGCTCGAGGAGCTTCCCTTCGCAGGACACCCAACTCTCGGCACGGCCAGTGTGCTGAAGCTCTCGGCGCCGGATACGCTGGTTGGAGACACGGTTAAGCTAGCTCTGAATGTTGGCGCGGTCCCGGTTCGATTCGCCCACGACAGTCTTTACGGAGAGATGACCCAGCGCGACCCCGAGTTTCTTGCAGAGCTTGATCGGTCGACGGTCGCTCGCCTGACCGGGCTCAGCGAGGATGACCTTCACCCGGCTGCTCCACCCCAGGTGGTCTCGACGGGAACGGCATTCGCCATTGTTGCCTTGCGATCGTATGAAGCGCTGGCCCGCCTCAAAGTGGAACAGGAGGGGGCAACGGCGTATCTGCGAGAGCGCGGTGGCCGGTGGTTTTATGTTCTGGGCCCAACCGGCGGCAACGAGCCGGCATGGAGGGCGCGGATGCAGTTTTACGGCGGCGAGGACCCGGCCACAGGCTCCGCAGCCGGATGCGCTATCAGTTATCTCGTGGGCCACGGCATAGTCCCCGCGAGGCAGCGAATTCACGTTCAGCAGGGCGTGGAAATTGGCCGCACAAGCGATTTATTTCTAAGCGCCGATCTGGTTTCAGGGAAGGTAGGCGATGTGCGCGTAGGGGGCAGCACTGTTCGCGTTGCAAAGGGGCAGCTTTTCCTGCCGTAATGCACACGCTTTCAACAGAATTTAATCAAGGCAAGTTACTTTCTATGTTCATTGTGGCGGTTTTTCCTTTGTTACATGATCTATTTCATGCAGTGTTTCGCTTCTTGTTCCCTCTTTTCATGGCGTTCCACTCTCCGTACTCTTGCCCAAGCATTGAGCGTCATCTAGCCGGAGCTTTTCCGGTTTCATAACGGCTTCAAAAACACAATCTGACCACAGCGAGGTCCTCCTCTCTCAGGGGTTGGGTGCTGTCGAAGCCCGTCAAGAGTGGATCGCACAGCCGTAAGCGTGTGCATCCACTCAGGCGGCCTCGCGCCTCAATCCGTGAATGGAAGCTCGTTGTGGCCGAAGGCCCCGGACCCTGACGAGCCTGCCCGCCAAACAAACGGGCTTCGCTGCAGTGTGCCTCAGGACGGCGTCAGCAAAATCAACGAACAAGGAGCAGGACCCTAACATGAGGCCTAAGAAAGTTATTCTTTGCGTAGACGACAACGAGCAGGATCTATCTGTCCTGAAGTTCATGCTGGTAACAAACGGTTACCGTGTACTTTCAGCCACGAACGGCTCAGATGCCATCGCACTCTTCGCGGACAATCAAATTGACCTGGTTCTGGCTGACCATGCCATGCCCCAGATGGGCGGCGACCAACTTGTCCTAAAACTTAAACAAATCGCCTCCCATGTCCCGATGGTGATCCTGGGTGATCCACAAAAGATGAATGGCCAGATTCATGGAGCCGACGCCCTGCTGGCCAAAAAGACCTGCTCTCCGCAGGAACTGCTGGAGCGCGTCAAGATCATGAGCGCTCGAAAGCGCGGGCCGCGCAAGGGTGTCTCGCGGCTGATCAGCGCCGAACTGGCCGTGGCATCTTGATTTACGGGGCGGCGTCTTTCGGTGATGCCGCCCTGAAAGTAATCCCCGTGCAATGTCTCTGGTGCGCTTTGCCTCGCACTGCCCTCTTGACGATTGAACAGCCTGAAGTCATACTCGCCAACGGTGCGCAAACTGGTGTATGTTCTTTCCCACCAGTGGAAGCAGGCGTTATGGACCTCATTCTTGTTCGTTTTCTTTTTGTTGCCTTACTGTCCGGAGTTTGTTATTTCCTTCATCCCTTCGGAGTAACCGGTTGGGCAGGAGCAGTGGGCGGCGGGTTGGCCGCGTGCGCTGTGATCGTATTTGAATTGCGGGTGCGGGCTCTCAGCCTGCGCCGGCTGGTCGGCGCCGTTGCGGGAAGCGTGCTTGGCATTTTTGGCGCGGCACTCTTCTGCCTGGTGCTGCGCTCGGCGCCGCTAAACTCATCCACATCGGCGGTTCTGCAGATCTTTGTTTTGCTGCTGATGACCTATGTGGGTCTGCTCGTCGGCGCCAGCAAGGGAGATCTTCTTAATCCTGCGGCTTTTGGCACGTGGTTTGCCGGCGACCGGCCCACGCGAAAGAGCGCGAAGGTTCTGGATACCAGCGTGATCATCGATGGCCGCATTGCTGATATCGCCGAAGCTGGTTTTATCGATGGAATGATGGTCGTGCCTGAGTTTGTTCTTCGTGAGTTGCAGATCGTTGCCGACTCCACGGACGGTTCAAAACGCCAGCGAGGACGTCGCGGACTGGACATGCTGCAACGGATGCAGTCGAACACCAACATTCATGTGCAGATTGTTCCGGATGACTTTCCGTCCATCCGGGAAGTTGATCTGAAGCTGCTCGAACTCGCCAAAAAGTGGGAAGCCAAGGTTGTGACCAACGACTTCAACCTGAACAAGGTGGCCCATCTTCATCACGTCGAGGTTCTCAACATCAACGATCTTGCCAACGCGCTGAAGCCTGTGGTGCTGCCCGGCGAGAAGATGAACGTGCTGATTCTGAAAGAAGGCAAGGAGTACAACCAGGGTGTTGGCTACCTGGATGACGGCACGATGGTGGTTGTGGACCATGCGCGCAAGATGATTGGCCGCGCGGTTGAAATCTCAGTAACGAGCGTGCTGCAAACTGCCAGCGGCAAAATGATATTCGGCAAGATGGATGAGAATGCGAAACCACTTGAGCCGAGCAAGGCCGGTCCGATGGAGATCGCGCGATAGCGGCACAGGCGCGCGGATTAGATTTCGCGGATTTCGCTGAATTGGATTAACGGTGCAATGTCGGTGTACTTCGGGATATCGCCTTGAAGCTGGCCGGCAACCGGCATGAAAGCCTCAATAAAGGCCTGCGCCGATTCACAGGTGAATCCAGCTATGGCAGCGAACGGTGCGGGGTCGCCGGGGGTTGCGCCGCTGACTCCGATCTCCACTGATACAGCTTTCACCGCGGAGCCAAGGAGTCTGGCGGCCATGGGCATGTGGGTCTGGACGTAGTAATCAACGTCGAAGCGGCTGCCCGGCTTGCTGGGATACAAAATGCTTACTTTGATCATCGTTCTCGCTTTCAGCTGAGTTGCGTCGCTCGAGTGCTCAGTATTTCTGAACTTTGGGGTCGATTTCGTCGCTCCAGGCGAGGATTCCGCCGGCCAGGTTTACGACCTGCGGATAGCCGGATTGTTTCAGGAACTCCGCGATGCGTTGCGAGCGCGCGCCAGAGCGGCATTGGACCACAATTTCGCGATCGCGGGGAATCTCGGCCAGGCGCTGCGGAACGTCGTTTTGCGGAATGAGCTTTCCGCCGATCTGCGCGATCTGGTACTCGTAAGGCTCGCGGACGTCGAGGATGAAGACCTCCTCGCCGGCATCGATGCGCTGCTTGAGATCTTTGACGCTCAATTGCGGAATACCGTTCTTCACGGACTTCTCCTCTTTCGATTCGGGGACGATGCCGCAGAAGTGCTCGTAGTCGATAAGTTCTTTGACTGTAGGGTGCTCACCGCAGACCGGGCACTCTGGATTCTTGCGCAGTTTCAATTCGCGGAAGCGCATGCCGAGCGCGTCGACCAGCAGGAGTCGGCCGATAAGCGGGTTGCCTTTGCCGAGGATCAGCTTGATGACTTCGGTGGCCTGGATTACGCCAACGAGGCCTGGCAAAATCCCAAGCACTCCGCCTTCGGCGCAACTGGGAACCAGGCCGGGCGGTGGGGGCTCGGGATAGAGGCAGCGATAGCAAGGCCCTTCCTTAGTCGCGAAGACGCTGGCCTGCCCTTCAAACCGGAAGATTGATCCGTAGGCATTCGGCTTGCCCAGCAGCACACAGGCATCGTTGACGAGGTAGCGCGTGGGGAAATTGTCGGTACCGTCGGCGACGATGTCGTAGTCCTTGAGTATCTCCAATGCGTTGGCACTCGTGAGCATTGTCTCGTGCTTGACGACGTTGAGCGCAGGATTGAGAGCGATGAGTTTCTCTTCTGCGGAGTCGAGCTTCTTTCGCCCGATATCCTTCGTCGAGTGGATGATTTGGCGCTGAAGGTTGCTCGCGTCCACGACGTCGAAGTCGACCAGGCCGAGCGTGCCGATGCCGGCTGCAGCCAGATAGAAGGCCAGCGGCGAACCCAACCCTCCTGTACCTACGCACAGCACGCGCGCAGCTTTCAGTTTGCGCTGGCCCTCCATACCCACTTCAGGCAGGATCAGGTGGCGCGAGTAGCGCGAGAGGTCGTCGGTTGTGAGTTCGGGGAGTGTAGATTCGGTTGCTGTCGCCATCGTCAAAAGGTTCTCAATCGTCAGTGGATTTGGAGAGGGTCGAGCGCGCAGGCAGAAATGGAGAAGCGGACCCGGGTACACCTACAGGGTAACAAAACGGAAACAGTTCCGAACCTGCGGAGCCATCCTTGAGACGCGATCGGGTTTGATTTCAGCGCGATGCGGCCTTGCCGGGACCTTCATTCCACTTGACGTGAACTGCGATGTGACTGGCAGCTGACTTCAATCGATGAACTCGATTGGCTCAGAAACGAAGTGCTTGTCCTCTTCTGTTGTGCCGGAGAGGAGAAAGGAATTTGTTGCTTTGGCGCGTCCTTCAGCGACTTCTGTGATGAGGTAAGAGCATCCCAGCCAGTGGGCTTCAGCGAGATCGATCTGCGACCACATTGCGGCGTGATCGGGATGCGAGTGATAAAAGCCGGCGATCTCGAGACCGCGTTGGCGAGCTTGCGTCATGATTCTCACGATCTCGGCCGGTGCGATCGCATACCGATTCCGGGCGGAGTCCATTGCAACATTGGTGGCGCGAACGACCTCGACGACGGTCCATCCACCGACGCCAGCGGTACCTAGCAGCACGCCGCAACACTCGTTTGGATATTGCTCCTCCGCGTGAATGCAAATGCGCTCACGGTGCGCCCGAGACAGGCGAAGCACGGTCATGGAATCTCGCTGTCTGGCAAAACGCGTATTGTCATCGCCCTGCACTGCAGGAACGAGGGGTTCCACGCAGGGTATAGGCATGAACCACGAGACTTGACTCATCGATGACGGCGCTGGGAACTTCCTGAGCGTCCTGGATCTCGGTGGCGATCTGGACACCATCGACCATCTTGCTCCTGGTAATGATGAAGTCTTCAGTCACCGAAGCGGTTGCTCCCCCGGAAGGGTAATGGTGAGGAGCATGGTTCCAGAGCCGTCAGGATTGACCGTGTACGTTCCATCCAGACCAATGCTCGTGATCGAGCGCGTCGCATCGTTTGGCCCGGGCTGGTTCACTATGGCGGATCCGGTCAATTTGCCTCGGCCATCCATCTCTTCATGGCCCAAAGCGCGCGCAACATTGGCGCCATAAGTTGCAACGGCGGCGTAGTCTCCGCACACGCTGGCCAACGTGTATTTTCCACGCGATGCGGCGCCGTGCTCCTGTTGCGCGTACGCAATGCTCGGAATCGCGGCGAATGATGCCAGAAGGAAAACTGCCGATTGCAAGGGCGAAACGGAATGGATATTCATTTGACCTCCGGGGAAGTGGCTTCGGGCTGCGCATGCACGAGCCGGCGCTTACGCAGGAGCAGATTGAGCATAATGGCTGGATTCGAGGGAAGCAATCGGACGGAGGATAATTTGTCGAAAATCCGGAAGAATACACCGGAATCACGGCCGAATGGAGCGAAGAACGGTGCTTCCTGTAATCTTGAACCAGAGATAAATCATGCCGAAGAAAACTGCCCGACTCAACTTTGACCAGATTTTGGAAACCCTCCGCACGCACGGCTTCGAGGTTTCTGCATTCAACGGGAGGCAGGGCGGAGTGCTGGTGAGTAAGTCTGGAGTTGCGGCGGTACTTGTTCCGGCGCGCGATGGTATGGGTTCGCCGGTGGCATTCGCTGAGCACCCCGGCATCCTGGTGCGGGGCGAGGTGGCTCGGCTGCTTGATCGGGGTTATCAGAAGTTCATTAAGACTTCCCAATACGAACTGCCAGCGACGGCGAGTCAATTGCAGGCCATTCATGCATTCAGCGAGGAATTGACGCAGCTGACGGGCGGCATAAGTCTGTATAACGAGTCACTCGGCACAACGAGTGACCTCTATGAATACGACCGTCTGCGCGGACGCGAAGATGAGGCTCCGCAGCCGAAGCAGCCGTGGGAGCTGTCTGACGGCCACTAGAGCTTTCCTCGCAACGAGTCGAGGAGAGTTGCAGGCGTGGCAGATGAGCGGAAGCGCGCGATAAACCAGAATGCGGACCTTTCACGGGGGATTCCCGCGGGATCACTTTGCCCCGCCGTGGGGGTGCGGCGGCGTTTTGAACCAAGACATGATGTCGAGACGAGCGCTGTCATTCACCTGATCGACCTGGCGGCGGATGTGCAGGGACGCATTGTGGACTTGAGCCCCGGCGGTTGTCATATTCGCACGGACAGACGATTCCCTGTTGGGGTTTTCCGTCGAGTGGAGGTCGAGTTTCGGATCGAAGGCCTGCCGTTTCGCTTTGGAGGCGTAACTCAGGCTATCTACGACCCTTTCAATGTCGGTATTCGCTTTCTTGACCTGAGCGACCGCAAGCGCGAGCAACTTCTCCAGCTGATTGAGGAGATCGAAAATACAGAGGGACTGCAGTTGCCTGACGAAGGCAGAATCTGCGATTGATTGTTGATTGGCCTTGAGGCATTTTCTGAAAAGGAATGTGTTTATCGCACCTGGTCTGCTTCTTCGATTAATCGGGTGCACGCACGATGCGCATCAACTCGCCATGATCGAGCCAGTTGAGACAGCACGGGTCGCAACCGTCGATGACCACGCTGCCTCCGGCGAGGTAGAAGTGCGCCTCCATCGGCCGATGGCATTTTGGACAATTGATCCTTCGACGCAGTTCGTCGGGAGCGGCTCTCTTCGGAGTCGCCACAGCATCGCCCTGCTTTGACCTTAGCTGCTCAATGAGGTCGACGAAGGTCTCCATCGGGACGAGCATGCCGCGGCACTTTCGGCAGGACTGGAGCCGTACTCCGGTGAGCGTTGCGTTCCAGAGCGGCTCACCGCAAACGGGACACGCGAGGGCCGATTGTTCCTCGTTCAAGCGAACACCTTCGTCGTCTGGATCTGCAATATGAATGTTTTTGCAGAACTCGCATTGCATGTAATCGCTACCCGCTGCGAGGTGCATCGGGGCGCCGCAGGAAGGACAGTTCATTGCGCCCTTCCGCAACCCGGACAGAACTTCGCGCCCTCTGGAATTGTCGCTCCGCAATCAACGCAGTGCCTGGCTGCCGCTGTTGTGGCAGGGGCAGTCGCGATTGGCTTGATGGGCGACATCATGGCCTGGGCCATGGCGGCCCCTGCGCCGATTCCCACGACAGTGCCTGCGGCTCCTCCGGTATTGGCCGCGGCCAGTTCCAGAGCTTGCGCGGCCTCGAATTGCGTGTACCGCCCAATATCGCCGGCCATACTCACGCCGATTCGTTGATCGATGATCTCTTGCAGGTCCTCAGGCATTGAGATACTTTCGACGACGAATTGGGTCAGCTCGAGTCCAAGCGCCGCGAAGGTCGGCTTCATCTCTACTGCAATTTTGGCGCCGAGGGTTGCCTGCTTGGCTGCCATGTCGAGATACGCGACGTCGCTGTTGGCGAAGATGTCTGTCATGCGGGCGACGATGGTGTTGTGCAGCTGGCCGTCAAGCTGAGAGGCATAGAAAGTGTCTCGGGTTCCGCTGATCTGCGTGAAGAAGATGCGAGGATCGGAGACGCGATAGGAGTAGATGCCGTATCCGCGCAGACGTACGGCGCCAAACTCCTTGTCGCGAATAGTGATGGGTGTGGCTGTTCCCCACTTTTGATCAATCTGAAGCCGGGTGGAGAAGAAATACACATCCGACTTGAACGGGGATTCGAAATCCTTGTCCCAGTTCAGCAGATCGGTAAGCACCGGGAGATTTCGCGTCGTGAGGGTATGCAGACCGGGTCCGAAAACATCAGCAACCTTTCCTTCATTGACGAAGAGCGCCACCTGAGACTCGCGAACGGTAAGCTGGCCGCCGTTCTGAATCTCCATGTCCTGCATCGGATACCGGTAGGCGAGCATTCCATCTTCCGGCTCGTTCCACTGAATGACGTCAATGAACTGCTTGGCAAGGAATTGCTTGAAAGACACGTGTGCCTCCCTGTGGTTTCTGGAAAGCAACTCTACCACGCAGCTTGTTTAGTTTTCGAGAAAAAGATGCGAATCTTCAGTATCCGCAGTAACTTATAACTTCCTGCAATATGTGTAGATTGCGATATCGCAGGCTGCGATTAGTTGGGTGTGCCGGTGCCCTCGGTCGCTTCGAATTTGCACTCTGCGCACTGGCAGTGGCGGCGGAGATAATCCCACGAGTAGATGCCGCCGGAGTGACCGTCTGCCCAGTTGAACTGGAGGGCGTAACGGCCCACGCCGTGCGCGCTTGCGGGCTTGGCCGGAGCGGTATACATGGGCAGCAGAGCAGTCGGTTTGGGTTTCGGCTGGCCCGCTTTGCGCCCCTGTGCGTTGCGTTCGTCAATGCACGTTGCGCAGGGGCATGCATCGCGAAGCCAAGCGAAATTCCATGCGCTCCTGTGCCCGTCTTGCCAGTCGATTTCGAGGCCGGTGCCTTCGGTGATCTTCACGCGCACCTTGTCTGGAGTGACTGCGATACGGGAGAGGGGCTTTTCGGCATCGTCGTGCCGGGCTTGCTCTTCTTTGTTAACGAAGCGAATGCCTTCGTGACTCATAACGACAGTTTACAGTGGTCAGTGATCAGTGGTCAGGATCAGGCACGAGCGCACGATTTCTGATCACTGGAATAAGAGCAAATGGGCGAAAGGTCCGCCCGCCGCGTGCTGAACACTGATCACTGTCCACTGTTCTTCCAGAAGAACCAGGCAGCCATGCCCAGTCCGATGCAAACCACCGTTCCACGCAGAACTGGCTGGGGAATTTTTCGCGCCAGGGTTGCAGAGGTGTATCCGCCGATGGCGCAGGTAATCATGGCGACCAGGCAGTACCGCCACACCACCTGGCCGTTGATAACGAAGAGCACGAAGGCAATGCCGTTGGCCATTGTGGTGCAGACTACTTTGAGCGCGTTGATCTCGTTCAGATCCTGGTAGCCGAAGAGGGACAGCAGGGTGATGATCAGAAATCCAGCACCCGCCCCGAAGTAGCCGATATAGAAGCAGACGACGACCGTACCAATGAACACCGCAGTCATATGGGGCCGGTGGACGTCGCCTGTTTGAGGAGCCTTGTTCCGCTGGAACTTACGATGTTCAAGCCAGCGCGAGACCGGGCCGCTGAGCGCGAAGATGACTGCTGCGACGAGGAGCAGCCACGGCACAAGGTGCAGGAACGTCATCTGCGGCGTATTCAGGAGCACGATCGCTCCACCGGTGCCGCCGATGAGGCCGGCAAAGGCCATGGGAATTGCCACGCGAAGGTTTCTGCGAACGTCTTCGCGGTAAGCCGCAACTGACGTGAGTTGGCCGGGCCAGAGAGCAACCGTGTTGGTCGCGTTGGCCTGTATCGGCAGGATCTTCATGCTGAGCATCGCCGGAAACAGCAGAAACGATCCTCCTCCGGCGACGGCGTTCAGCAGCCCTGCCAGAAAGGCAGCAACTGTGAGCCAAAGCCAGTGCGGATCCATGTAGGAGGGCACACCGAAGAGAAGGATCATCTGATTCGATTCTAGAGGTCCTGCCTGATTGGGCTTTCAGAGCGGACGGCGAACGTGCCCGGACGCTCAAGGGTCCTAACCTGATTTATTCCGATGGAGAGCTCAGCCGAAGAAGCGACGCTTCCGAGGAGGTTTCTGAAGGGCATCGATTGATGTTTTCGGAGCCGCTCTTCGTCAATTACCTTGATTCAAGTACATTATTATCATCAGTTTGCTTGGCTTTCAATATATTAGCGTATTGCACTCATATTTTATGAATCTATCGTGCTATAGTGTCATCAGATTGAATGTATGGCTGGGCTCGAATCCCCGGCCACAAATCTCAAAAATCAGTTGGAGGAAACACAATCATGGCAATCACTCGTTGGGACCCTTTTCGTGACGTCATTGCACTGCAGAATCGGGTGAATTCCCTTTTCCGCGAAATGAACGAAGGCGACAGCCCCTTAACGACTGCCAGCTTTGTGCCGGCTGTCGATGTGTATGAGGACGCCAAGAAGGTTGTTCTGAAGCTCGAAGTTCCCGGCATGGAAGAGAAAGATCTGGACATTCGCGTGGAAAACAACACGCTGACCGTGAAAGGTGAGCGCAAACTGGAGAAGGACGAGAAGGAAGAGAACTTCCATCGGATCGAACGCCGCTATGGCAGCTTCTATCGCGCCTTCACGCTTCCGTCGACAGTGGACACCGAAAATGTTCAGGCCAGCTACAACGCCGGAATTCTGAAGGTGGAACTGAACAAGAAGGCTGAAGCGCAGCCGAAGCAGATCAAGGTGAATGTTGGCGGCCAGAGCAAGCTGGAAGACAAGAAGGAAGCACAGGAACTGGTAGGAGCACGGTAAAGACCGACCTTTAGCCGCTAGCTTTTAGCTCTTAGCTTGTTTTGTACTGTGGCTAGCTGCATGGATCATGAGAGCGCCGGGGTAGATCGTCTGCTGCCCCGGCGCAATTGTTTCTGCAACGCCGACGAAGAAAATCAAATCTTTTATTACTGAGCTGCACTTTTGGCGTATTGAAGAGCAAGCTAGAAGCTGAAAGGTAGCAGCTGGGAGCTGAATATATGGCAATTCGTTGGGAAAAACTGACCGTGAAGTCGCAGGAAGCGATGCAGCAGGCGCAGGGGCGCGCGGCGGAGCTTGGAAATCCCGAGATTCAGCCGGTGCATTTGTTGCTTGCGCTGATTGAGGACCGCGAGGGCGTGATTCCGGCGGTGCTTGAGAAGATCGGAGTTCCCACGGAGCGGCTGGAGAGCAATCTGCGCCAGCTCGAGGATAAACTTCCTCGCGTGCAGGGGAGTTCGGCTCAGCCAGGCCCGAGCGCCGCGCTCACCAAGGTGTTGGACCAGGCGTTTCGCGAGGCTTCGAACTTCAAGGATGAATACATTTCTACCGAGCACCTGTTGCTCGGCGTGGCGCACCAGAAGGGCGACGCGGCACGGGATGCGCTGCTGGCCGTTGGCGCTACCCATGAAGCGATATTGCAGGCGCTAACTGCAGTGCGTGGGTCGCAGCGCGTGACGGACCAGAATCCTGAAGGAAAATTTCAGGCGCTTGAAAAATACGCGAAGGACCTGACGGAACTGGCGCGCCGCGGCAAGCTCGACCCGGTGATCGGGCGCGACGAAGAGATTCGGCGCGTGATTCAGGTGTTGAGTCGGCGCACGAAGAACAATCCGGTGCTGATTGGCGAGCCCGGCGTAGGCAAGACGGCCATCGTCGAGGGCCTTGCGCGGCGCATCGTTTCGGGCGACGTGCCGGAGAGCTTGCGCGAAAAGCGCGTGATCTCGCTCGATCTCGGATCGATGCTGGCAGGCGCCAAGTATCGCGGCGAGTTTGAAGATCGTTTGAAGGCAGTGCTGAAGGAAATCGAGGAATCGAACGGGCAGATTGTTTTGTTCATCGACGAGTTGCATACGCTGGTGGGCGCCGGCGCGGCGGAAGGCGCAATTGACGCAAGCAATATGCTGAAGCCGCCGCTGGCGCGAGGCGAATTGCGGGCTATCGGCGCAACTACGCTGAATGAGTACCGCAAATACATCGAGAAGGATGCGGCGCTGGAGCGGCGCTTCCAGATTGTTTACGTCGGCGAGCCGAACGTCGAAGACACGATCGCAATTCTGCGCGGCCTGAAGGACCGGTACGAAGCGCACCACAACGTGCGCATCAAAGACTCGGCAATTGTGGCGGCGGCGACGCTTTCGCATCGCTACATCAGCGACCGCTTTCTGCCGGACAAGGCGATCGACCTGGTGGATGAGGCAGCGGCTTCGCTGGCGATCCAGATCGGATCGGTGCCGACGGAGATCGATCAGCTGGAACGGCAGGCGACTTCGCTCGAAATCGAGAAGGCGGCGTTGAAGCGTGAGACGGACTCGAATAGCCGCGGGCGGCTGCAGGAAGTGGAACGCGAGCTCGCCTCACTGAAGGAGCAGATCACGGCGCTGCGAGCTCGCTGGACGATGGAGCGCGACGCAATCAGCCGCATCAGCGAACTGAAGAAGAAGATCGAGGCACTGCGCTTCGAAGCGGAAGAGCAGACTCGCAAGGGCCAGCTCGACCGGGCGGCGCAGATCCAATATGGCGAGTTGCCGAAGCTGGAAGCAGAGCTGAAGCAATTGAATGCGCTGCAGGATGGCAACGCGGGAACTGTGCGCATGCTGAAGGAAGAGGTCGATGAGGAAGATATCGCCAAGATCGTCAGCAAGTGGACCGGCATTCCTGTCACGAAGATGCTCGAGGGCGAGGTTAGCAAGCTCGTCCACATGGAAGAGCGGCTGCGCGAACGTGTGGTCGGACAGGATGCTGCCCTGAGTGTCGTGGCGAATGCGATTCGGCGCTCGCGTGCTGGACTGAGCGATCCGAAGCGGCCGATTGGATCCTTTATTTTTCTGGGGCCGACGGGTGTGGGCAAGACGGAGACGGCGCGCGCGCTTGCGGAGTTTCTGTTTGATGACGAGCAGTCGATGGTCCGCATCGACATGAGCGAGTACATGGAGAAGCATGCGGTGGCGCGGTTGATTGGCGCGCCTCCGGGATACGTGGGTTACGACGAAGGCGGGCAGTTGACGGAGGCTGTTAGACGCAGGCCGTATGCGGTGATCCTGTTCGACGAGATCGAGAAGGCGCATCCAGATGTGTTCAATGTGCTGTTGCAGATCATGGACGACGGGCGGCTTACAGACGCGAAGGGGCGAACGGTGGACTTCAAGAACACGGTGCTGATTATGACTTCGAACCTGGGCGCAGGATTTCTTGCAACGGAAGCGCTGAAGACGGAGCATGACTTTGACATGGCGCGGGAGAGCGTGATGCGGGTGCTGCGCGAGCACTTCAGGCCGGAGTTCCTGAACCGCGTGGACGACATGGTGATCTTCAGGCCGCTGGGACATGCGCAACTCGAAGCGATTCTTGAACTGCGGTTGGCCGAGATTGGGAAGCTGCTTGAAGACCGGCAGATCTCTCTTGAACTGACGCCAGTCGGCACGTGAGTTGATTCTGGCTTCGGGTTCGGATGTTGCCTACGGTGCACGGCCGTTGAAGCGCGCGCTGCAACGGATGGTGCAGGATCCACTTGCCATCAAGATTCTGAACGGCGAGATTCTGCACGGTGCACATGTTCGAATCGATGTGGATCGCAAGTCGAACCAGCTGCACTTTGAGCCGATGGGCCGTGAAGCGATGGCTTAGAGGCAGTGAACAGTGGTCAGTGCACAGTGGTTGGGCTCTGCTTTCGCAGAGCCCAAGTTGTTTGCGAGGGATTCGCGCTTTTCTCCCGCGACTCCGCCTGTTCGAGGTATTTGTTATTTGCCGAGGGCGGATTCGATGGCGGACTGAACCTCGGGGGAGTCGGGAGTGACTGCGGGTTCAAACCGGGCTACGGGATTGCCGTTGCGATCGAAGAGAAACTTGGTGAAGTTCCACTTGATGTCGCCGGCGAACTTCGGATCTGTGGACTTGTCGGTCAGGAATTGGTATAGCGGGGTTTTATCGTCGCCGAGGACCGAAACTTTGGACATCATGGGAAAAGTGACATTGTATTTGCGAGAGCAGAATGTCTTGATCTCCTCGTTTGTTCCGGGCTCCTGCTGGGCGAAGTTGTTTGCGGGTATACCGATAATGACAAAGCCGCGGTCCTTGTACTTCTCGTAAAGCGCCTCCAGGCCTGTGTACTGAGGCGTGAAGCCGCACTTGCTGGCTACGTTTACCAGAAGAACAACCTTGCCGCTATAACTCTTGAGGCTGACTGGCTGGCCGTCGATTGAATTGATGGTGAAGTCGTAGATGCTGGCTGGGCTCGCTGCGAACATTACGGTGGTCGCCAGAAACACCATCAAAGCCAGGATCGTTTTGCGCACTGAATCCTCCTTGAATCCGGTTGTAGTCGATCATAAGCGGCCGGACCATCCTGATTGTCAAAAGAATGTCTACGACGAAGGGTTGAAGCCGAGGCAACGGTAAAAGCATCTAGTTCTCAGGTGGCAAAGTGGAGATTCCGTTCTGGATAAGAAAACTGCAGCAGCTTTGGAGACTGGTGCGCGAGAGCCATGCGGAGCCGCTGGCCGGCACGCACGCGAAGCCGCCTGAGGTGGGTCTGGAGAGCACGGCAATTACGTTTGTCGGGCATTCGTCGTTTCTGATTCAGACGGCAGGGCGGGCGTTGCTGATTGATCCCGTATTTGCAACGCGGCTGGTCGTGTTGCGGCGGCAGCGGAGGGCCGGTTTGCGAGTTGCAGATCTGCCGCCGATAGATGCCGTGTTGCTGACACACGCGCATATGGATCACTTGAATCGTCCGTCTCTGCGGGCGCTTACGCGGGAGATGCGCCGTCGCGGATTGGCTGCGCCGGTGGCGATTGTGCCGAATGGAGTTGAGGACCTGGTGGGCGATCTTGGATTTGCGCGAGTGGTGTCGCTGGAGTGGTGGCAATCGACGGAACTGGCAGGGCCGCCGCGAAGATATGGGCATAAGACTCGACCGATTCCTTTCCGGCAGGACGCAGGACAAAATTCTTCAGAAACTCTCCGGATCACAGCAACGCCGGCACGACACTGGGGAGCGCGCATGTTCAAGGACACGCATCGCGGGTTTGGAGGATACGTGATTGAATCGGCGAGCGGGCCGGCGATCTATCACTCGGGCGATACGGCCTATTTTGGCGGGTTCGCGGAGATCGCGCGGAGATTGCAGCCGGAGATTGCACTACTGCCGATTGGCGCGTATTTCCCGGACAGCTATCGCGCGGTGCACACCAGTCCCGAGGAAGCGCTGCAGGCGTTTCTGGATTTGAAGGCCGAGGTCATGATTCCGATGCACTATGGCACGTTTCGGCTGGGACGTGAACCCATGGATGAACCACTGCCACGATTATTGCAGGCGGCGGAACGCGCTGGGGTAGACGCATGCGTTGTGGCGTTGGATGAGGGCGCAAGTTGGATGGGCAGAGCAGCCGATGAACGGCAGCAACGTGCGTCGGTGGCGGGGGTTCGGGATTTCCGACGCTAACGCGCAAGGATTGAGCGGGTCGTGTTCTGCTCATTTTTCTTTTGTATTCAATATGCAACATTTCGGTTGCGCGTTGGAGAAGCAGGTCCTTCGACTCCCCTTCCCCTTCGGCTTCTCTCAGGGTCAGGGTCGCTCAGGATGACGATCTTTTGAAAGGGTCGCTCAGGATGACACGCGTTGTTGTTGCGAGTATTCGGCCTTATTCGGCAGGCGAGTCTTCTTCGAGGTTGTCGAGGGCAGAGAGAGATTCGTCGGGGACGTCCCACTGGCGGAGGATTTTGTAGATCACGCTGGTCGAGAAGCCGGCGGCTACGAGGCGACGCATTACGCGGGCGGTGTCCTTCGGACTCTCAGGCTTTGGAAGGCGTTTTCGGCTGAGGTATTGGCGGGCCAGGGTTTCCTCATCGGTGTCGGCGTAGCGGGCTTCTATGGCGTCAGTGACGATTTGCTTCGCGACGCCTTTCATGGTGAGGGACTGGCTTACACGGCGCTGGCCCAACTTCTCATTCTGCTGGCGGAGGCGCGCGTAAATTTCGGCATAGGCGGTGTCGTCGAGGTAACCATTTTCCTTGAGGCGGGCGATGGTCGCGTCAATGATCGCGTGACCGTGCTCTCCGGGTTCGACGCGCGTTTGCATGAGGCGGCGCAGTTCCGCCTCGGTGCGCATGTGGCGGCCGAGCGCCTTGATGGCGTAGTCGTAGAGGCCGGATTGATTGAGGTGCGGTTTGGGTTTCATGATTCCGGCGATGAGTGTATTTGATCGCGCCAGGCCGCGCAGCGCGGGGGGGGTGTATACCCCCTACTCTGTAAGCAAAGTCCTGGGCTGCAATGATATGCGCGAAAAGCGCGGCGCTAAAGTCGTCCTTACAGAGACTTTAATCCGCAGAGTCGTCTCAGCAAAGGACTTAGAGGCATTGGCGTCGCGTATGGTGCCTTTGATCTCTTCCTTTCCTGCTTTCATGTTTTCTATTGTGCGCTTTTCAGGGGTAATTACCTGCAAAACGGCGCGAGTGAATTTTCTCAGTGAATTGTGTGGTTTAGAGCGGGTGCCAAGAAAGAAGGGCTTGACAGCGGATCGAGGTTTGAAAAATGAGCTGCAGTCGCCCACGGCGTGTTGCGCGACCCGAAGAACTGGATTCGGACGTCCCTCCGGGACTTGGACTCATGTTGTATGGCTATCCCAGGATTCCGCTGCGCTCCATCCTGGGCTATTTTCCTTCGTTCCCTACGGGAACCTTCTGGTCTGACCCGAAGAACATGAAAATCGACTGGATTCGGACGTCCCTCGGGGACTTGGCTCATGTTGTCTGGCTATCCCAGGATTCCGCTGCGCTCCATCCTGGGCTATTTTCCTTCGTCCCCTCCGGGAACTTTGTGGTCTTTAGTTCTGTGGAGTCCCATGAACAGGTCCAAAAGCATTCGAGCGGCCCTACGGGACGCGGGCAGAAATGTGGCCGGTTCCCCGGGTTTCACCCGGGGCTATTCTCGGCTGGCCCCTCCGGGGCGAATTCTAGTATTTCCCGCACCCAAGACTTGGTCATGGATGGGGCACACGGGTTCGTTCGGTTCGATGCTGCTAAAAAGCAGGTCCTTCGACTCCCCTTCTCTCTGTTCAGGGTCGCTCAGGATGACGGGCTTTTGGGGGAGGGGGCGAAAAGCGAGGAGAAGCAGGTCCTTCGACTCGCTGCGCTGCGCTGCGTTCGCTCAGGATGACGGATAATTTTGGGGGTGCAGGCTAATGGCTCTCTTTCGTCCATTGGTCTACCCAGTCGTTTACGGTTTTGTACCAGACCTGGGAGTTCTGGGGCTTGAGAACCCAGTGGCCTTCGTCGGGGAAGTAGAGCATCTTGCTGGGGACTTTGAGGAGTTGGAGGGTGTCGAAGAGCTGGAAGCCTTCGCTGACGTCTAGACGGTAATCGAGCTGGCCGTGGACGACGAGGGTTGGCGTCTTGAAGTTTTTGGCGGAGAGCGATGGGGACCATTTGCGGAAGGGGTTCTGGCTGTCGGGTTTGCCGTAGTAGTCCCAGGGATTGCCTTTGAACTCCCACTGGTTGAACCAGTCTTCTTCGGTGGTGCCGAAGGCGGATTCGGCGTTAAACATGCCGTCATGGGAGACGATGCACTTGAAGCGGTTGGTGTGGCCGAGGATCCAGTTGGCCATATAGCCGCCGTAGCTGGCTCCGAGGGCGCATTCGCGGGTTTTGTCGATGAAGGGGTAGTGACTTTCGGCGTAGTCGAGCCCGGTCATGAGGTCGGTATAGGGCTTGCCGCCCCAGTCGCCGTTGACGCCATCGACGAAGGCCTGCCCATACCCTGTTGAACCGCGCATGTTGATCATGATGACGACGTATCCGTTGGCGGCGAAGAGTTCGGCGTTCCAGCGGTAGGACCAGGCGTCGCCCCACGCGCCTTGGGGACCGCCGTGGATGAGGAATTTAACGGGGTATTTCTTGGCGGGGTCGAAGGCGGGGGGCTTGATGAGGAAGCCCTGGACTTTGGTGCTGTCGGCGGCGGGGAACCAGAAGGATTCCATATAAGGGAGATCGAGTTCGCCAAGGAAAGCGTCGTTGAGATGAGTGACATGACCCCTCAAGATCTGTCTCTGCTGAGGTTCACCTCATTGGAGCAATCTCGGCCCTTCGATCATTGTTCGCGAGCTTCATAATTTCCGCAGCCGAGGCTCTCCTGAAAAGAGCAACCGCTGAAGGCTGTATCGACGAGCATACTTCGTTGCGATTCAGAAATCCTGCGTCGCCGTTAGACAAAGCGGTAGCAGCCTCCGAGAATTCGCCCCGTCGCGATGCTGCATTGGTCCGAGAGATCTCGCCAGATAGAGTCGTCGAGTTTCGATTGGACGCCTCACCGTTTTCGCCAGAAACGAAGTAAATCTCCTTCGAATCCTGACCCCATGCAAATTCATCCACCCATCGGTCAAAGTTCGGACAGCAAATCCCTGGTCGTCTTCGTCGTCGCGGTCGTAGAGGAGGAGGCGGAACTTGTCGCTTTCGTAGCCGGGGCGGAGCTGGCTGCGCCAGGCGAGGTATTTTCCGTCGGGGGAATAGGCGGGGTTGAGGTCGCCGCCGGGCGCGGTGCTCACCTTCACCGGCTTTGCATTTGGGTCAGTCAGATCGAGGGTATAGATGTCGGAGTTGGTGCTGATGGCCTCGTCGGGAACCTCCTTCATGGTGAGGGCGAGTTCCTTTGAGTCGGGCGAGATGGAACATCCGCAGCCAAGCGGGTCAGTGGGATAGTCGGGCGGCACGTCGTGCGGGTCGTTGGGCGTGAGGTCGCGAATCTTGCCGGAATCCAGTTGGACGAGGAAGAGATGGCTGCGCTTTTCGCCGGTGAAATGGTTCCAGTGGCGGTACATCAGGTGGGTGAAGATCTGCGCCTTGACCTTGCTCTGGGCTGCTGCCTTGTCTTTATCCGCGTTGCATTTCTCGCCTTCGGTGTTGTCGAAGGTGATGGCCGGGCAGTCCGGATAGACGCTGGAAGTGAAGACGATGAAGCTGCCGTCGGGCGACCACTGCGCATTATCGGCTTCGGTGGAGAGGTTGGTCACGACTCGCGTGTTGGATGTGGTTCCGGTGGCCGAATCGAAGTCGGCGATCACGATTTGCTGCGATCCCGAGGTGCTGGAGATGGCGCTCGACAGGAACAGAATGCGTTTGCCGTCGTGCGAGAATTGCAGGCCGGAATCACCGGGGTGCGCGATGGCGAGCTTGATGGGGTCGCTGCTTTTACCCGACGACGGGGCGATGGGCTGGAGCCACAGTTCCGGCGTTTTTGTGTTCTGGGCGAGATCGACGGTGGTGACGGAGTAGCCGAGCCATTTGCCGTCGGGGGAGACGGCGGTGGGGCCGAGGCGCTTCATCGCCATCAGGTCCTGGAAGGTCATGGGACGTTTGGTTGTTTGCGACGGGGCGAGGGTGGAGGCTAGAAGGAGGGCGAACAGAAATTTATGCATGGATTTCTCGAAGGAGAAGTTTATAACGAGCGATCGGATTGGGGGGGAAAGAGAAGAACAGAAGCGGGTCCTTCGACTCCCCTTCACTCTGTTCAGGGTCGCTCAGGATGACGGGGTATTGGGGGCTGCGTTCGCTCAGGGTGACGGGTAATTTGGGGGCGCTCAGGATGACGGGGCTTTGGGGGGAGGGGGGATGGAAGCTTCGCTTAGGTCTTCCCAGGTGGGATTTGTCTTTTCGATCAGGGCTATTTTCTTCGCACGGGTCCAGCCTTTCAGCTGCTTCTCCCGCGCTATTGCTCTTATTGGCCCCTCGAAGCGTTCAAACCAGACGAGGCGGTGACAGTTGTACTTCGCAGTGAAGCCTTCGTGCAACCTGTGTTTGTGCTGCTGAACGCGGAGGACAAGATTGCTTGTGACTCCGATGTAGATCGTGCGGCTTCTGCTGGCGATGATGTACGTGAAGTAACCGCCTTCTTGCATTGGGGGAGCTTAGAAGAGCAGCGCGACAATGGCTGTGATGGAGGATGCAGTTGCTAGAGGAAAGAAAAAGCAGGTCCTTCGGCTCCCCTTCACTTCGTTTAGGGTCGCTCAGGATGACGGGTGTTTTTGGGGGAGGGCGGGAGTCGAAAAGCGGGTTCTTCGACTCCCCTTCACTCTGTTCAGGATCGCTCAGGATGACGGGCTTTGGGGGGACGCTCAGGATGACGGGTGTTTTGGCGGGAGATAAAGAACTTATGCGGCTTGGAGTTCTAGGAGGATGCCGGCGCCTCTTGGTTCGAAGTTCACGGCGGAGGCTTTGCCGTTGTTTTCGCGAATGATGGAGGCGCACATGCTTAGACCGATGCTGGTGGATTCGTCGCTGGCGGGTTCGGGGATGAAGGGATCGAAGGCACGGGCGGGCACGAGGAACTTTGCGCCGGAGTGGGCGACGAGGATCTGGACCTGGTTGTTTTCTGCGACAGCTTCGAGGCGAACGGTTTTCTCGTTGGTGGTATCGAGCTTTTCTACAGCGTCCATGGCGTACTGGAGGCAGTAGAGGACTGCCTGGCGGACTTGCTGGGCATTGCCCAGAATGCGGGGCAGGGCCGGCGCGACGTGCACGCGGAAGTCGATGGAGCGCTGGACGAATTCGGAGCGGTGAAGCTGCTCGAGATCGTTGAGCAGCTCGGTAACGGAGATGGCGGCAATCTGGTCGCCCTGGGGGCGGGACATGCGCGCGAGGCTCTCGAGGGTGAGCCGCATGTGGCGCGCTTCGTTGAGGATGGCCTCGATGGCTTTGTGGGCCTGGGGATTGAGGTCCTCGGTTTCATCGAGCAGTGAGGCGTAGCCGAGGATGACGGTCAGGGGGTTGTTGAGCTGGCGGGTTACATTGCCGGCGAGCTGGCCGAGGCCGACGAACTTCTCGGCTTCGACGAGTTTCTCGAGCATCATGGTCTGGCTGCGCACCGATTGCAGGCGGGAGGCAAGAACCTCGAGCGGGAGCAGGTCAACGGCGTTGATGGGCTCGGCGGGGTTCTCGATGCCGGTGAGAAAGATGGCGCCCTCAGCGGAGGTGCGTCCGCGGAGTGGAATAGCGTGCACGGTGGTGAGTTTGAGGCGTGACAGGTCGTCGCCAGGGACAAGGAAAGGGGTGAGATCGAGGGTGAGCGCGGTGCTGTGCTCGACCGCTGCGGGGCTGGAACCAGGGTCGAGAAAACCGGCAACGGGGATGCGGGTCGCGAGCGCTTCAAGGGCGTTGGTGGTGGCGTCGTCGAAACCTGCGGCGCCGGAGAGGTGGTAATGGGCGTTGCTTTGCAGCAGTATAAGGGCGGCCTGTTTGAAGCGGCTGTTGGCGACGATGGATTGGCAGACGAGGGTGGCCTGGCGATCGAAGTCGTCGACGCGGCGGCGAGCGAGATCGAGACGGCCGAAGGCTTCCATTTCCTCGCGGGCGTGACGTTCGCGTATCTGGCCTTCCTGGTTGGCCGCGAGCTGGTCTTCGAGGGTGAGGAGGATCATGCCGATGGCGGCGAGGACTTTGGACATGGCGATGGCGCGAATGGCCCAGATGGTGGGTTCGCCATGCTGAAAGAACGGGAGTGTCTGGCCGACATTGAGCGACCAGGCCAGGAAACCAAGGCTGGCCAGGATGGTTCCTGGAGAGATGCGGCGGAAGACGTAGAAGACGAGCAGAGCGGTAACGCTGTGGATGGCGCACTCAACGAAGATGAGAGGCCAGACGCCTCCGACACGGACGCATATCCAGAGAAAGGCTGCGCCGAGCGTTATGCAGAGGACGAGCGAAATGGCCCGAGGGAGGCCACGTTGAGAGAACGCCCACGCGCATGCGGCAAAGAGTGAGAGTCCGCCGAGTGCGGGGAAGATGAGAAATGGAAACCCCACCGGGCTCTTGCCGCCGTAGACACCGTAGATGAGAAAAGCGTAGGCGACGAGCGGGATGGTGAAGGGGACGGCATAGAGAATGCGGAGCCGGCCTATACGAAAGCCTACGGGAGAGAGGGATGCGAGGAACAGTCCGGCGCTGACGAGAATGGACGCCTGACCGATGGAGGCAATCCAGGGGTGGACGGTGGTGTCGGTGTAGTTCCACCAGCCCAGGTTGTAGAACTGGAGCATGCGGACGGAGGCGAAGAGAAATCCGAGGAACCAGAGAAGGGTGCGGGTGTCGCGAAAGCGCAGATAGAGCTGGAAAAACGCCGGCAGCAGAAGCACCGTGAGAACGAGCGCGGGGAAGTGGTAGCTGTCGGGCATGAACGTGGAAGTCTCTCCAACGACGACTGCATGGCAAAAAAGCTGAGTCACCCTAAAAAGACGGGCGCCAGATTGAAATCTTCCCGGGGCAGGTCTTGACTGTTAATGAGTGAGCTTAAACCATTGATGCCGCGAGGTAAATGGTGAGTTGAGGCGGAGGAACCTTCAAGCACCCTCGCGAAGAATCGTCCAGTTGGAGCGGTCGCCGCAAGCGACAGCTTCACCAAGCGACCATTTTGCAGCCACCCGGGCCGGTTGTATATACGTCTAATGTGGTAATGTCGGCTTGCGCTGGAGGATCCGGGACGGGTCTGAGGGTTGCGGGCGGGACGCGCGGGAGATATACGACGGTGAGGAATCGATGGTGGTTGACGCTGGCGGCTGGAGCCTTCCTGGGTCTGGCGGCTTGCGCCCAGGAACATGACAGCTTTACCCCGATGGCGCTTGATGCGGGGTTCGGGAAGCTGGACGTGTCGGAACCTGCGACTCCGGCCGATGAGATTATCAAGAAGTTTGCGGCCAAGGAGAGTGAGTTTCAGGAGGCGCTGAACCACTACACGTACCGCCGGATGGCGCGGGTGCAGACGGTGGACGACGACACCCACAAGGTGGATGGCGAGTGGTACCAGGTGGACGATGTGACGTTTGACCCTACGGGCCGCCGTATGGAGAAGACGGTGTTTGCGCCGGAGAGCTCGCTGCAGCGTGTCATGATGTCGCCGTCAGACTTGCAGGATATTCAGAAGGGCTATCCCTTTGTACTGACTACGGAGGAGATTGCAGCGTACAACACCAAGTACGTCGGGAAGCAAAAGGTTGACGAGGTAGATTGCTACGTATTCGACGTTGGGCCAAAGCAGATCGAAAAGAACAAGCGGTATTTTCTGGGGCGCATATGGGTGGATGCGAGCGACCTGCAGATCGTGGTGACAAACGGGCGGATGGTTCCGGATGACACGCGAAAGGGAAAAGAGGACCTGCATCCGCCCTTCATGACGTGGCGGCAGCAGGTGGATGGGCACTACTGGTTCCCCGTATATACGAAGGGCGAAGGCGTCCTCCACTTCTCCGGCGGGAGCGGGTACATGAGCCAGGACGTCCACATTCGCGACACGATCAAGTACACGGACTACAAGCGTTTCGGCTCGACGATCAAGATCATCTACGACGGGCAGGATATTACGAAGACCGGCGAGCAGCAGGCACAGCCGGGAACGCCCGGGCAGCCGGGAAAACCGGGTACGCCTGCGCAGCAGCCGAAGCCGCCGAACTAGCTGTCAGCTTTCAGCTAGAAACGCAACGACAGGCAGCTGAGGCCGCCGTCCATTTTTTGAAACTCGGACATGTTGAGGACCAGGGGATTGAAGCCACGCGCGATCAGTTCGTGGCGGAGGTGCGGGAATCCGTCGGCTACGAGGACGCGGTCGTTCACGCGCACGCAGTTGGCGCCATAACTCTCGGCGGCAGAGACGCGGATCTGATTGAAGCGGGCGAACTGCGGGTTCGCGGCCATCTCTTCCATGACCACGAGGGTGTTGTCGCCGATGTAGCTGATGCCGCTCTTGAGATGCAGGATGGTGGTCATGGAGCGGATGTCGATGGTGGAGGCGGTGTAGCCGTGCGCGCCGAGATGCTGGGCGAGCTGGTGCGCGCCTTCTTCGTTGGTGCGCAGTGAGATGCCGATGAAGAAGTGGTCTTCGGCTTCGCAAATATCTCCGCCATCGACTGTACCTGGAGCGTCGATGGTCAGTATGCGGGAATAGAAGGTATCGATAACGGGACGGATCGCTGCGACTTCACCTTCGCGGCTGGCTGCGCCGGGGCGGGTGAGAATGGCGGCATGGGGCGTGAGTATTGCCGCATCTTCGACAAAGGTGGAGTCGGGGTAGAGGAGATCGGCTTTGAGGGTCGTGACTTCAAGGCCGCACTGCTGGAGCGCATCGCAATATTGCGTGTGTTGGGCAAGGACCTCGTCGAAATGAGGAGTGCCGAGATCGACGGTGGTGAGGCCGTCAGCAAAGTTGCTGCCTGGGATGCGTACGATGGCGCGAGTAAACAAGCGCAAGGCTCCTGTGAAGTGAATTCGACCGACAAAGGCTTGGGTGGCCAATGGAACGAGTATTTTTGGACAAATGCAGCAAGTTAGCGATCGCTTCGCGATCAAGCGAGTTAGCAAGTCAGCGGAACAGTTATCTCGCAGATCATAAAGGCTCTCACCGTCTGAACTTCGCTCTTTGGTTCGTGATCTGGCTTTGGCTAATAGAAGAGGTATTTGCGCCAGCGGTCGTCGCCTCGGCCTAGCATGCGCATGATCTGGCGGCTGGTGTGGAGCGAGAAGGGACGCGGCTCGCGAAGCAGGATCATGTCGTCGAGCTCCGTCAACATGCGATTGCCTTTGCGGCGGTTGCAGGCGTGGCAGCAGGCGACGAGGTTTTCCCACGTGGAGTTGCCGCCGCGCGAACGCGGGACGACGTGATCGAGAGTGAGTTCGCCGGAGGGCAGCACAACTCCGCAGTACTGACACTGGTTGCGATCGCGCAGCAGGATATTTTTGCGGGAAAGGGCGCGCGTCTGGTGCGGGATGCGGCGGTATTCAAGCAGGCGAATCACCGACGGCATGGCGATGCGACTGCGCTGCGCATGGAGCGTGAGTCCATGCTCTTCTTCGGTGCGCGCGATGCCCTTGAGCACGAGCACGAGGGCGCGGCGCGCTCCGCAGATGTTGATGGGCTCGTAGGAGGCATTGAGGACCAGCACAGGCATCTGCAGAATGTGGTTGGCGTGCACAGCCGTATGAGTGCCTGACTCAGCAGCATAAGCGGCAGCGCGTGCGGCGGATTTTTGCTTGCGTGCATGAATCATGGCTTTTCCGAGCGACATCTGGTCCCCTCTTTATGAAATTTGGTGAGTGGATGATGACGAATGCATGCCTGCGTACTGGCTGGCCGGCTCGATGCCGGGTTGGGCGTCCCTCGTTTCGATGGGCTGCGCGTTGATGTTGAAGCGGCGTGCACGGGCAAGCGTCGCAACGTAGACGGAGGCCGCTCCTGCTTTCATGAGGGACTGCGCGGCGGCGCGTGCCGTAGCACCGGTGGTGAGAATGTCGTCGACGAGCAGAATGTGCTTGCCCGTTACGACGGATGGATCGGAAACCTTGAAGGCGCCGCGAACATTTTGCCGGCGCTGGCGAGGTGTGAGTCCAGCCTGGCTTTCAGTGGAGCGCAGGCGCATGAGCGTGGCGGGCGCCAGAGTGAGACGCCATTCGGGATGCGATTTGTGCAACGCATCCATCGCGCACTTTGCAAGCGTTCGGGCCTGGTTGAAGCCGCGTTGTTTCTGCTTTGTCCGGTGCAGTGGTACGGGAATGACGAGCAGTTCAGCCGGCGCATCGGGTAGAAGCTGCGCGATTGCAGCAGCGAGAATGGCGCCAAGACGGCGCGCAGCGGGATGGATCCGGTCGTACTTCAGCGCGTGGATGGCGGCGCGCATGCGGCCATCGTAGGTACCGAATGATACGGCGCGAGCGAAGCTGGGCGGCGCGAGGCGGCAGGCACGGCAAAGCTGTGAGGTTGAGATTGCTTCGACGGGAGGCTGGTCGAGCGTAGTCGCCGCAACGCTGGCACACGGGGCCGCGATGGACGGAAATTTCAGTCCAGCAGGCGTCACAAATTGGAACGGATGAGAAATGCGGCAGCGGGGAGCTGCAAAGAGAACAGGAGGCAGGAAGGAGTGTGGAACCGATTGCGTCCAGAGGACTTCGGAGTACGCGGGCTATGGCGCGCCAACGGGATGTCTCCGATAGTGAACCGTCGATCGTCAGTGAACCGTAGTTCCTGCGGAAGACGCACCTCACTTTTGCCATGGCGGCTTCAAAAAGTGAAGCGCCGTGCGGCATTACCTATATCTATAGCGTTTATGCGGATGTTTAGCAAGTGAGGTGCCAGAGTCGACACCACCCGAGCAGATAATTTGTTGGCTTTTATTGTGCTCAACGAAGCCCAGAACGCTCGATAAAAGAAAGAGATGAGACGCAAAAAAGTTAAGGCGGCGCGCCTTTCGACTCGCCGCCTATTTATCACTCATAACCTATTCCCGATCGCGAACTGTCTCGCGGTTCAGGTTGTCGTCGATATCGCGATCAGTCTCGACAGGACGATTTGTAGTTGTAGCCTTGTCGATTGCGTCACGGACATTTCCCACGACCTTCTCGGCCTTTCCCTTCACTTGCTGGGCAGCACCTTCGGCTTGTGTTTTGGTGTCACCCGTCCACTCGCCGACCTGGCGCTTGGCGCGTCCTGCCGCATCATCGATTGTGCCTTTAATGTCATCGCTATTCATGTAACCACCTCCGTGGGGTAGGACTTGCGTAGGGGTTCGAAAAAGCGCGCACACCCGTGCGCGCTTTTTGAATTCTTGCAAGAAGTGACGTGGGGCGCGGGGTGCGCTCTACAGTGCCGCTCTTCGTCCAGAGATCAATTGGATAACCAGAACGACCAGCGCGAGCACCAGAAGGATGTGGATAAATCCGCCCAGAGTGTAGCTGCTTACGAGACCGAGCAACCAGAGGACGAGGAGGACCACAAAGATTGTCCAGAGCATTGTCTAACCTCCAAAAAACTCTACATATCTTTACAACACAAACTTGGACGGCAAGGAGAACGCGGCAGGTTGTTTCGAAAATTCAAAATATGGAATTAAAAACGAGGGCACTTAGGGGGCGGCAGATGGATGTTCGGAGAAAGCCCGCTTATACAGCGCGCGGTGCCGCGTTGGCATCAGAATAGGGGAGATGTAAGGTGTACGCGGTGCGAACGAAGGAGAGACAATGCTACTGATTATTCTATTGATTGTGCTGATTTTTGGATTTGGTTACGGCGGGTATCGCATGGGCCCCGGCATGGGCTACTACGGTGGGGGCGGACTAAGTCTAATTTTGACGATCGTGCTAATTCTGCTGCTGCTGAAGGTAATTTAATCGCTGTATCTGCATCACAGATTACAAAATGAGAGGGCGCCATGAGGTCGATTCGACCTTTGGGCGCCTTTCGCACACTCGATAGGTGCGCCCTCGATACGATACACTTCAACCGTCGAGGGGGTCGTGTCTTTTGGGCGTTCGCCGTCTGCTTAGCTGTGTGTTCGTTGCACTGATTGCGAGCGGAAGCACGAGTTCCCAGGCACCAGCCACTCCCGCACACCCAACAAAAGCCAGGTATGAGCGGCGGTATCGCTTCGGGTGTGCAGTCGACGCCTCAGTATGACGCGCAAAAGCGTCCAATCACCGCGGGGGAATTTGTCGATAGCGGCACAGTGGTGTTCGAGGACGTCGCCAAGGCGGCGGGCCTGTCGGGCTGGATCCACAAGATGGGCGTGCCGCAGAAGCAGTTCATCGTTGAGACGAACGGCTCCGGTGTTTGCCTGATCGATTACAACAACGATGGATGGCTCGACATCTACCTGGTGAACGGCTCGACGTTTGACGCGCTTGACGGCAAAGAGCCGACGCCGCATGCCGCGCTGTTCCGCAACAACCATGACGGCACATTTACAGATGTCTCGAAGGAAGCCGGGGTGCAGAACGACCGGTGGGGCTATGGCTGCTCGGTTGCGGATTACGACAATGACGGCTGGCCGGATCTCTATGTTGGGAACTACGGAGAGAATCGGCTTTACCACAATAATCATGACGGCACATTTACGGATAAGGCGAAGGATGCCGGTGTAGCGCTGGGCAACTGGTCGCCGGGGTCGACATGGGGTGACTACGACGGCGATGGAAAGCTGGACCTCTATGTGACGGGGTATGTGCACTTCGACCGCAACAACCTGCCGATCGCGGGCACGAAGGCGATGAATTATGCCTCCTGCCTGTATCGCGGTGTGGGTGTGAACTGCGGACCGCGCGGATTGGCGGGCGAGCCGGATCACCTGTTTCACAACGACGGAAACGGGAAGTTCACCGATGTAACGGTGAAGGCGGGCGTAGAGGACAAGGACAAGTTCTTCGGCTTCGCCACGATTTTTGTGGACATCAATAATGACGGCAAGCCAGACCTCGTGGTGGGGAACGACTCGGAGCCGAACTTTCTCTACATCAATAAGGGCGATGGAACTTTCGACGATCAGAGCTATGTGTCGGGCTTTGCGCTGAACAAGGACGGGCGCGAGATTGCTTCGATGGGGATTGCCGCGGGCGACTACGAAAATAACGGCCTGATCGATTTCTTCGTGACGGACTTTGGCGACGACTACAAGGTGATGTATCACAACGACGGCGATGCGAGCTTTACGGATGTGAGCTACAAGGCAGGCGTGGCGCAGAAGACAATTCCGTTTGTGGGCTGGGGCGATGGGTTCATCGACTACGACAACGATGGATGGCTCGACCTGTTCGAGGTGAACGGGCACGTATATCCCGAGGTGGACCAGCACGACTGGGGCACGACGTTCGCGGAGCGGCCGCTGCTGTTTCACAACGTTCCAGATGGCAAGGGGCGGAAGTTCGAGTATGTGCCGGCGGTGAAGGGCTCGGGGCTGGCAGTGGTGGTTCCGGGGCGCGGCGCAGCATTTGGCGATCTTTTCAACGACGGAAAAATCGATGTGGTGATCAACCCGGTGGATGGGCCTGCGGTGCTGCTGAAGAATGTGCACCCGGATAAGCATCATTGGGTGGAGATGGGACTGGTCGGCGGAACGAATCCGGCAAACGGTAAGTCGAGCCCGCGCGATGCGACGTGCGCGACGGTGTATCTGCAGGCGAACGGAATGCGGATGCGGCAGGATGTGCTGTCGAGCGGCAGCTATATTTCGGCGAATGACCGGCGGCTGCACTTCGGGCTGGGCGATGCGATGGATGCGGGAACGGCGGAGATTCACTGGCCTTCTGGCGCGAAGGAGATGGTGAAGATTCCAGCGGTGGATCGGATCTACACGATCGAAGAGGGCAAGGGGATCACGGGCGCGCTGTGCGGTGGGAAGCCTTGCGCAGATCCCAAGACGGTGGATGCAAAAGTGCCGGACGCGAAGAAGTAGATGATGCGAAAGCTGCCGTGCGTCATTGCTTGCGTGGCTGTATTGATTGCATTTCTCCCGCAGTACGCAGGGTCGGCTCAGCAGCCGGTGGCGAAACAAGAACAGAAATCGAAGCCGGCGGAAGCCGGGCAGCAGAGCGGGATGGGCGGCATCTCGTCGGCGGGCAATTTTGCGCCGGTGTATGACGCGGAGAAGCGGCCTATTACTGCGGGTGGATTTGTCACGAGCGGGACGGTGGTGTTTCAAGACGCCACCAAGGCTTCGGGGCTGAGCGGCTGGCAGCATCTGATGGGTACCAGGACGAAGAAATATATCCTCGAAACGGACGGATCGGGCGTGGGGCTGATCGACTATGACAACGACGGCTGGCTTGATATCTACCTGGTGAACGGATCGACCTACGACGCGTTGGCGGGCAAGAAAACTGCGCCGCATGCCGCTCTATTTCACAATAATCACGATGGGACGTTTACTGATGTTGCGGCGAAAGCGGGAGTGACCAACGATCGCTGGGGATTCGGCGTGGCCATCGCGGATTATGACAATGATGGCTGGCCGGATATTTTTGTCTGCAACTTTGGCAAGAACCGACTCTACCGCAACAATCATGACGGAACGTTTACCGATGTGGCGGAAAAGGCCGGCGTGACGCTGGACAACTGGTCGGACGGCGCGACGTGGGGTGACTACGACGGCGACGGGCGGCTGGATTTATTCGTGTCGGGGTATGTGCACTACGACCTGAATCATCAGCCCGATCCTGCGAACGGTGATGTGCCCTTCGGCGATTGCCAGTTGCATGGGTTTCCGGTAATGTGCGGGCCGCGGGGGTTGCCGGGCGAGGCGGACCATTTGTTTCACAACAACGGGGACGGGACCTTTACGGATGTGAGCGTGAAGGCTGGCGTTGCGGATCCGGGACACTATTACGGGTTCACCGCGATCTTTGTGGATGTGAACAACGACGGCAAGCCGGACTTGCTGGTGGCCAACGATTCGAATCCAAACTATCTCTACCTGAACAAGGGCGATGGAACGTTTGAGGACCGGAGCTATGTTTCGGGGTTTGCGTTGAACAATGATGGACGCGAAATTGCGTCGATGGGGCTGGCTGTCGGCGACTATATGAACAATGGGCTTGTGGATCTGCTGGTCACGGATTTTTCGGACGATTACAAGACGCTCTATCACAACGACGGAGATGCGAGCTTTACAGAAGTGGGCAGCCAGGCGGGGATTGCGCGGATTCCGGTGCCGTTTGTGGGATGGGGCGATGGATTTCTTGATTACGACAATGATGGCTGGAAAGACATCATGATGATCAACGGGCATGTGTATCCGCAAGTAGATGAGCATGACTGGGGAACGACGTTTGCGCAGCGGGCGCTGCTCTTCCGGAATCTAGGCAATGGGAAATTCGAATATGTGCCTGCGGTGAAGGGGTCGGGGCTGGCAACGCTCACGTCGGGACGCGGCGCGGCGTTTGGCGATCTGTTCAATAACGGAAAGATCGATGTGGTGATCAACCCGATCGATGGGCCGGCGGTGCTGTTGAAGAACGTGAATCCCGATCATCACCACTGGGTGGAACTGAAGCTCGTGGGCGGCGAAAAAAGTCCGCGGGATGCGGTGGGTGCGACGGTGTACCTGACGGCGAACGGGATTCGACAGCGCGAGGATGTGATGAGCGGGGGAAGCTACATTTCATCGAATGATCAGCGGCCTCACTTCGGGCTGGGCGACGCTACGGATGCGGGGACGGCGGAGATTCATTGGCCGTCGGGCGCGAAGGAGATGGTGAAGCTGCCGGGGGTGGACCAGATTTTTACGATTACCGAGGGAAAAGGGATCACGGGCGTGCTGTGCGAGAAGCAACCGTGCGGGACGAAGGCAGCGCGAGCAACACAAGCTCACAAACGATAAGCGGGCTACTGGTGGATGAAGCGATGCAGGAACCATCTTCAGGTTCCGCTTCCCAAAGACGAAAAGAGTGTGACCAGAGACCTGTGACGGATAAACACGGCACAGGACCGTCTCATTGGTAGACTTAGCAGTTCCATACCCCATCTTGAGAATGATCGCCTCCGTCGGGGATGTATGGCTTTTGTCCGCAGAGTCCGCTGGTCCTTTCCATGGTTTGTGCTGCTGTTTTTTCTCGTCGCTCGCCCTCTGCGAGGTGCGTCGATTGACGCTGTTCCTTTGAAGATTCCCCGCGTGACCCGGGCGCCCAAACTTTCTGACTTTCTGAATGGGACACCGCGCGAGGCGGAGGCAGTGGTTACCACGTTCTGGCAGTTCGATCCTCACGATGGCGAGCCGATCAGCAAACCTACCACGGCTTACCTCTCATACGACAGCAACAACTTGTATGTGGGGTGGATCTGCAAGGACGATCCCGCGAAGATTCATGCGCGCGTGGCTCCTCGAAAGCAGATCGACCTGGACGATCGCGTCACGATTAATATCGACACGTTTCAGGATCACAAACACGCGTACTGGTTCGATGTGAATCCGTACGGCATTCAGTACGACGGGCGAACGACGGATGGTATCGGTGACGATCCGAGTTGGGAGGGGCTTTGGTACTCCGAGGGGCGGATTACCGAGGATGGCTACGTAGTTTTAGAAGCAATTCCCTTCCGCACCTTGCGCTTTCCTCGAGGAGTGAAGCAGATTTGGAACATTTGCCTGGCGCGGGCGATTCAGCGGAACAATGAGTTTTCGATGTGGCCATTTGTGTCGCATCAGAAGCTGCCGCAGTTTGTAGGACAGTTTGCACCGATCGAACTTGAGGGCGACATTTCGCCTGGGCGTAACGTGCAGATGATTCCCTACGGGATTTTCTCGAAGGACAACTATCTCGATCCAACGCTCGGGCCGCAACAAGAGACGGAACATCATGCGGGGCTTGACGCGAAGGCGGTTATCCACGACGCGCTCACACTCGACCTGGCCATCAATCCAGACTTCAGCGAGATCGGCTCGGACGATCCCAAAGTGCAGGTGAACCAGCGGTATGAGGTTGTGTACGCTGAGCGGCGGCCATTTTTTCTGGAGAACGCGTCGATCTTCGTGATGCCCGAACAGCTTTTCTTTTCGCGGCGCATTGTGAATCCTCAATTCGGTTTGAAGCTGACCGGCTCGGTAGGGCGATGGAGCCTGGGTGCGTTGGCGAGCGACGATCGTGCTCCGGGTGAAGTGCTGGCGCAAGGTCAGGTGGGGCACGGAGATCGCGCCATCGATGGAGTTTTTCGTGTCGAACGCGAGTTCGGGCACCAGTCGCACGTGGGCCTGTTCCTGGGCGGAACGAAATTTGATTCCACCTGGAATCGCGTGGGATCGATCGATCTGCGCTACGTCACGCCCGGCAACTGGACGATCGCGGGGCAGGCAACCACTACCCAGACGCAGGGCCCAGACGGATATACCGCGGGACCGGGGTTTCTTTTCCGCCTCAAGAAGACGAACAACCACGCCAGTTTTCAGAATTTCTACACCGACCGCAGCCCTGGAATGAAGTCGACGCTGGGCTACATCAATCGCACAGACATCCGCAAATGGGAGACCTTCGCCAACTATCTATGGAAGCCGCCCGCGGGACGTTTGGTGATGGCGTACGGTCCGCAACTTGATGGTTCGGTCACGTACGACCACAGCGGGCGGCTGCAGAACTGGTTATTCGAACCGGGCTTCACGGTATCGCTGCCGCGGTTGACTAACCTGACGCTCAGCCTTGAGGACGCATACGAGTTGTTCAACGGCCAGGAATTTCGGGAGACGTCGGCGGCGTTTGCGCTTACCACTTCGTGGTTCAAGTGGCTCGATATGAGCGCGAGCTACTCGCTTGGCACACAGCCCAATTACTATCCGCCGGAAGGAATGCTTCCTTTTCTTGCCACGGGGCAAAATGGCTGGGCGAGCGTGACACTGCATCCTCAGTCGCATTTGCGGCTGGATGAGATTTACTATTACACGCGTCTGGGGGTGCGGTCGGGGACGATTGGATCTGTATCTGTTCCGGGTGGGGCGATTTTCACGAATCATCTGATTCGTTCGAAGATCAACTACCAGTTCACGCGCGATTATTCATTCAACGCGATTCTGGACTACAACTCTCTGCTACCGAACAATGCGCTGGTTTCGAGCACCTATTCAAAGCAGGCAGACGCGACCCTGCTGTTCACTTATCTGCCGCATCCAGGGACCGCTCTCTACGTGGGTTATGCGGACACGTTTCAAAACGTGGACTACAGCGCCGATGCTACGCCCGCATACAGTTTGAGCAGTTTGCCGGGCACGTCGACGGATCGCCAGATTTTTGTGAAGTTCAGCTACCTGCTGCGGTTCTGAACGCTATTGGCGCAGTTCGACCAATGTGGCGCCCTGGCCGCCTTCGTTCTGGGGGGCTTCGGCGATGGTGGCTACATGGGGGTGCGACTTCAGGAATTCGCGGACTCCGCGGCGAAGGATGCCGGCGCCGTGGCCGTGAATGATGCGGACGCGCGGGAGGCCGGCGAGGAAGGCACGGTCGAGATACTTCTCGAGTTCCTCGGTGGCTTCGTCGACAGTGCGGCCGATGAGGTTGATCTCCATGCGCATGTCGTCGGTATTGGCGCTGGTGACGGAGACGTGGACGCCTTTCTGTTTGCGGGCGGCGGCGAGGGGGTCTGGACGATCGGACGAGGGCGCAGCCGATTTGACTACTTCTGCAAGATCGTCCTTCTTGACGCGCATCTTGATAGGGCCCAGGGCTACTTCGAATAGATCTTTGTCGATTTCACGCTGGACTACGGCGATTTTGTTCATCGACTTGATGCGAACCTGATCGCCGGGAGAGACGTGGCGCAAAACGTGCGGCTGAGCGTTGGCATCTCCTGTGTCGGCGCCGGTGCGGTGGGCCACGACGGTCTGGTTGAAGCTCTCCTGGAATTCGCGGCGGAGGCGGGTGATGCGGCGTTCGGCTTCCTTGGATAGCTTTTGCTGCGCGGCACGGTCTTCGATGGCGCGGACATTCTCGCGCATCTGAAATTCAAATTCCTTCATCAGCGAGGCGAGCTTGGTTTCCAGTTCGCGAGTGCGGTTGCGGAGTTCTACATCGCCTTCGCGGGCGAGTTTGGCGCGTTCCTGATTGAGGGCGTATTGCTGTTCGCGGGCGTTTTTCTTCTCGACTTCAAGAGCAGAAAGATCGTCGTGCAATTTATCGAGGAAACGGGCGATGTCGACTTGCTGCGAGCCTAGGCGCTCACGGGCCGCAGTGATGATGGTGCGATTGAGGCCGAGCCGTTCGGCAGTTTGAATGCCGGCGGAGGCGCCGGGGACGCCGAGACGGAGCTGGTAGTTGGGCACGAGCGTGACTTCGTCGACGCCGGCGGCTGCGTTGAGCACTCCGGGAGTGTTCGCGGCATAGACCTTGAGCGAGGTGTGGTGCGTGGAGATGAGCGTCCAGGCGCGCGCGGCGAGGAAGTGCGCGGCAACCGCGACGGCGAGCGCGGAGCCTTCTTCTGGGTCGGTGGCGGAGCCGAGCTCGTCGAGGAGGACGAGGGAACTGCGGATCGGCAAGACGCGAGAGGCGATTGAGGTTGACGATGTGCGCGGAGAACGTGGAGAGCTCCGCCTCGATGGATTGAGCGTCGCCGATGTCGGCGAGGAACGCAGTGAATATAGGAAAGCTGGCGGAGGCCGCAGGGACGGGCAGGCCGGCCTGGGCCATCATGGCGAGAAGCGCGGTGGTTTTAAGAGTGACGGTTTTGCCGCCGGTGTTGGGGCCACTGATGATGAGCTGGCGGGCTTCAGTGGTGAGTTCAAGGGTCAGGGGCACGATCGCTCCGCCGGTTGTGCGGAGGTGTTTTTCAAGGAGCGGGTGGCGAGCGGCGCTCAGGCTGAGACGATCTGGTGTGATGGTGGGGGCTACGCAGTCGTAGTCACGGGCGAAGCGGGCGCGGGCCAGGAGCGTGTCGACGAGAGCGAGGATGCGAGCGCCTTCGACGAGAGCTGTGGCATAGCCACCTACCTGGCGAGTGAGGGCGACGAAGATGCGGTGAATTTCTTCCTGCTCCTCTTCGAGGAGGCGGACGAGCTCGTTGTTCTGCTCGATGGTTTCGAGCGGCTCTACGTAGACGGTCTGGCCTGATGAACTGGCTCCGTGGACGACGCCGGAGACACGGCGCTTGAGTTCGCTGCGGACAGGGATGACGAAGCGGTCGCCGCGGATGGTGATGAGGTCTTCCTGCGTTGAGCCCTCGCCGGAGAGCTTGCGCAGCGCGGCGCGGAGGGATTCTTCGATGGCGCGCTGTTGGCGCTCCTGCTCGCGGCGGATGCGGTTGAGCTCCGGGTGAAGCGTCGTCGGCGAGGGTGCCGTCGGGCTGAATTTTGCGCTCGATGGATTCGGCTAGAGGTTTCAGGGACGAGCCGGCGAGTGCGGTCGAAAGGTCAGTGAGGGCAGGAATTTTGCCGGCAACGCGCGCGGGGGGTTCGCGGAGCAGAGCCTGCCAGGCGGCGACGTCGTTGGCGAGGCGGGCGATGGATTGGAACTCGGCGGCTTCGAGTGCGGCGCCGGGTATCTGTGCCTTGGCGGCGAGTTGGGTGGGATCGAAGAGGCCGCCGAGGGGAATGGAAACTTGTTCGCTGAGGAGAAGGCGCAATTCGCCGGTGAGCTGGTGCTGGCGCGTGATCCACGGCTCGTCGGTGGAGGGACGGAGGGCGAGGATGGCTTCGCGGCCGACGGGGGATGCAGCGTAAGTGCTGAGGAAAACGAGCAGGGGCTCCCACTCGAGGGCGGCTGTGTCGGCGTTTTCTACCGGGGTCGGGATGGGATCGAGCAGAGGCATGGACTGCTTTCAGTTTAGCGGGAGGGGGTAGGCGGGTGAGTGTCCATCCCAGGTCTCAGAGGCGAGACCTGGGGCACCCAGTTTCGTGGCCCACGCGGGACTTGGTGCACCCAGTTTTTTTAGGGATTGGGGAACTGAAAAGATTTCGGTTGCGTAGATATAGTACGTAGCGTAATAATACGTTGCGTACTATGGATGAAACAATTCACTACTCGGATTTGCACTGCTGGGGTTGCTGCATGAGCAGCCCATGTCGGGGTACGACTTGAGAAAAGTGTTTGCTTCAACGGCTATGGGCAGCTTCAGCGACAGTCCGGGAGCGATCTATCCTGCGCTGGGACGGCTGGAGAAACGCGGGCTGGTGAAAGGGACGATCGAGGAATCGTCGAGTTTGCGAAAGCGGCGCGTGTTCAAAGTCACGGCGAAAGGCGCAGCTGCGCTGAAAGCATGGCTGAAGCGGCCGGTGACGCGGGACGATGTGGTGCGGCGGATCGGTGAGCTCATGCTGCGATTCGCATTTATGGATGATGCGCTGGGCCCGGAACGAACGACAGAATTTCTGCGGGAGTATGCCGAACGGTTGTCAGAGTATCTACCGAGTTTGAAGGAGTTTCACAAGGCACAGGCGAACACGATGCCAATGTCGGCACGGTTGGCATTCGAGTCAGGAATTGAGGAGTACGAGGTTCGGCTGAAATGGGCTCGTTCTTCTCTCGCGGTTTACGAAAAAGGAAAGAGGGGCTAGCGATGAGTATGAGTGTGAGGATTGGGTTGTTTTGTCTTCTTGGCGGATTATGCTTCACGATTTCTGCGATGGGTGCGGGGCACTTTGGATGGTGGTATCTGTCGGGAGTGCTGACGGCTGCAGCATTGGTGCCGGTGGTGCGGTTTGGGCCACGCGGGATGGTGGCGCAGGGCGCGAGCGATGTTTGTGAGCTGGTTTTGATTGGGCTGGTGTGCACGCTTTCAGAAGGCGTGGTGTTTTTTCCGGAGAAGAAGGCGCAGATGATAGCCGGCCTCGCTGGCGGGTCGGTTCTTTACCTGATCGTTGCGGTGGTGCTTGCCGTGCTTGCGAAATTGTTGAAGCTGCGTGATGGGCAGGAACCGGCAATCGAGCGCCGCTCGGCTGGCTTGGCGATTCCGATGATTCTGCTGGCGGCGTTTTCGTACCTGGTCTATTACGAGATTTTTGGAGCGATAACCTTCCAGTTCTTTACCAAGGGCTACTATCCGCATGCGGCAGAACAGGTGGCGGCGATGGGGGTCTGGTTCTTTGGGTATCAGATTGCGCGCGGGCTGGTGATGACGATGGCCATATTGCCGGTGATCTACACGCTGCGGCTGCCGCGGCTGCAGGCTGCGCTGATTGTTGGCTTGCTGGTGTGGGTGGTTGGCGGGGCTGCTCCGCTGCTGGTGCCGAACGAGATGATGACAGCCATGCAGCGCTACATCCATGTCGGGGAAATCTTCACGCAGAATTTTCTGCTGGGTGTGACGGCTACTTTGCTGATTCGGCCGAGGAAGGCGGTTGCAGTCGCTTCAGAAATTCGCAACGATGCGATCGCTTAACTCGATGAGGCGGCGGGCCTCAGGGGCTAAAGCCCTCATTCATTCGCTGCAGTTTGCGGCATGACTGAAGTCATGCCCTGATACAAGGCTCGAGTTCGAATGAGTGATTCAAGCCATCCCAACGGACGAGGACCTGCCCGCGGAAGCCACTGATACAAGCTCGAGTTCGGAGGAGTTTTTCTGCGAACTAGTTCAGAGGGGAGACAGGGCGAGCAGATTCGAAAATTTGCTAGCTGTCGGAGGATGTTTTCGGCGTCGAGGCTGGCGTGGATGGCGCAGCCGATGTAGTGGATGAGGCGGCTGGCTTGTCGCTGGATTTGGATGCGTCTTTCGACGTCGGGGCGTCTTTGGATTCGGCGGGCTTCGATTCACCAGAAGATTCTGACGAAGAGTCGGAGCTTTTGGGGGCGTAGTCGTTGATGTACCAGCCGGCGCCTTTGAAATTCAGACGCGGCGCGGTGAGCGGGCGGATGAGCGTGGCATTGCCGCACTTGGGGCAGATGGTCTCCGGCTCGGCGGAGAAGTTCTGGATTTTTTCGAATTTGTTGCCGCAGGTGGTGCAGCGATAGGCGTAAAGGGGCAAGGCTGTTCGGGTCTCCGGAAGCGATTCGCTCTTTATCTATTGTAGCGGCGGGGGGCGGAGATTTTGATTATCGGATTGTGTGAGGCTGATTGACTAAGGCTGGAAGATCCCTCCCAGGTCTCAGATGCGAGACCCGGGGGCACCCGATTCCAGGGCGATCGAGATCTTGTTATTTGTGGGCAGTGATGGGGACGGATGCGGAGTGGTCTTCCCACGAGAGAGTGAGGGTTCCTTTGCCACCGCCGTCGTCTTCGAGCGTGTACAGGAGATTTTCGACCATAGTGGCCGGCTTTTTCATGGTCATTTTGGTTTTTCCTACGTCCTGCGAGCCGTCGTAGGCAAGGCCCCATTCCCCGGTCTTCTTGTTGACGATGAACGTCCAATTGTCGGGATCGGAGATGTCGACGAAGAGGGTGTAGTCGCCTTTGGGGACAGCGATGTCGCCGATCATGATGTCAGCATCGGTGTGCAGCGTGGTGGCGGAGTTGGCTCCGGCGCGCCAGACGGGATAGTGCGGGTTGTGGCTGATGAGGCCGTCTTTGGTGAAGATTTTGCCTTCGCGGCCTTTGACGCCGGGCGAGGAGTAGGTGACGGTGATCTCGTTGCCGCCGATGCTGGCGGTGGCTTTGGCGGGCGGGCTCTTGGGAGGGCCGCCCTGCTGGGCGAATAGGGCGGTGGAAGCAAAGAGAAGGCCGGCACAGACGATGAAACGTTTCATGATGTGATTCTCCTCCGGGCTGCGGCGAGAGAAACAGCACGCCGCGGCAACGGGAACGATTGTCGCACCATTGGGTGGGGGTGGGGAAGCTTGACGGAGCCCCTGCTATGATGCGGCGGAAGGACATTGCATGCAGCAGACAAGCAAGGCAGGATCGGCTGGGAAACTGTTCCGCGCGGCGGTAGCGGAGGAGAAGCCGCTGCAGGTGGTGGGCGCGATCAATGCGTACACGGCGCGGATGGCGGAGGCTACGGGCTTTCGCGCGCTGTATCTGTCGGGCGGCGGAGTGGCGGCGAATTCGCTGGGGATGCCGGACCTGGGGATCAGCACCATGGAAGATGTGCTGACGGACGTACGGCGGATCACCGAGGTGACGACGCTGCCGCTGCTGGTGGATATCGATACCGGGTGGGGCTCGGCCTTCAACATTGCGCGGACGATTCGGTCGATGATCAAGGCGGGCGCGGCTGCGGTACACATGGAGGACCAGGTCGGCGCGAAGCGCTGCGGACATCGGCCGGGGAAAGAGCTTGTGCCGGCTGAGGAGATGGTGGACCGGGTCAAGGCGGCGGTGGATGCGCGCACGGATGAAGGCTTTGTGATTATGGCGCGAACGGACGCACTGGCGGGCGAAGGGCTGGCTGCAGCAATTGAACGGGCGCAGGCTTATGTGGCGGCGGGCGCGGACATGATTTTCGCCGAGGCGGTTACGGAGCTGGCGCAGTATGCCGAATTTCGCAAGGCTGTGGGCGTGCCGATCCTGGCGAACATCACGGAGTTTGGGCAGACTCCGCTGTGGACGCGCGAGGAACTGGCGGCGGCGGGGGTGGATATCATCCTTTACTGCTGCGCAGCTTATCGGGCAATGAATGCTGCGGCGCTGAAGGTTTACGAGGCCATCCGCACCGAGGGGACACAGAAGCATGTGATTCCGATGATGCAGACGCGGGCGGAGCTCTATAAATATCTGGACTATCACTCCTATGAACAGAAGCTGGATGACTTGTTTGCCAAGGGCAAAGACGTCAAGTAGACATCTTCGCCGCTGATCCTTTAGCTTGAGGCTCTGCGGGAGCTTAAGGCTCTGCGGGGGTCGCAATGAGCAATGACGTAAACGCTGTGCCGGGCGCGTTCAAGCCAAAGAAATCGGTTGCATTGTCGGGAACTCCGGCGGGTTCGACTGCGCTATGCACGGTGGGGCATAGCGGCAACGATCTGCACTATCGCGGATACGACATCAAGGACCTGGCGGCGCACTGCGAGTTTGAAGAGGTCGCCTATCTCCTGGTGCATGGCAAGCTGCCCAATATGGCGGAGCTTGCGGCATACAAGGCGAGTTTGCGGCCGCTGCGCAGTTTGCCGGCGGCGGTGAAGCAGGCGCTGGAACTGCTGCCGCCCTCGACGCATCCGATGGATGTGCTGCGGACCGGGGTTTCCGTTCTTGGGTTGCGTGTTGCCGGAGGGCGAGAGCCACAAGGAGAGCGGCGCACGACGGATCGCGGACACGCTGCTGGCGTGCCTGGGATCGATGCTGCTGTATTGGCATCACTACGCGCGCAACGGACGGCGTATCGAGGTGGAGCGGTTTGAAGATTCGATTGCGGCGCACTTTCTGCATCTGCTGCATGGCTCGGCACCGAGCGAAGAGTGGACACGAGCGATGCAGACGTCGCTGATTCTGTATGCGGAGCACGAGTTCAATGCGTCGACGTTTACTGCGCGCGTGATTGCGGGGACGGGCTCGGACATCTACTCGTGCATTGCGGGTGCGATCGGCGCGCTGAAGGGGCCGAAGCATGGGGGCGCGAATGAGGTAGCGCTGGAGATCCAGAAGCGGTATCAAAGGCCGGACGAGGCCGAGACAGACATGCGGTGGCGCGTGGGAGAACGCGAGGTGATTATCGGCTTTGGACACCCGGTGTATACCATCAGCGATCCGCGCAGCGACATCATCAAAGAGGTGGCTCGCGGGCTGGCAAAGGCCGGTGGAGATATGCGGCTGTTCAATGTGGCTGAGCGCATTGAAACCACCATGCACGAGATCAAGCGGATGTTTCCGAACCTCGATTGGTACAGCGCCGTGGCGTACGATTTGATGGGCGTGCCGGTGGACCTTTTTACGCCGCTGTTTGTAATAGCGCGGACGGCTGGATGGTGTGCGCATGTGATCGAACAAAGGCAGGATGGGAAGATTATCCGGCCTTCGGCGGTGTATACGGGGCCGGAGGATTTGGAATTTGTGTCGATTGAGAAGCGGACGTAGTGCATCTCCACCCATTCGGCGACAGGAACGCGCCGATTGGGCACCCAGATTCGTGCTTTCCCACCCTTGCGACAAAAGCAAAGACGTCGCAAGGATGGGGCACCCAGGATAACTATCTCTCGAACATCCTTCCCAGGTCTCAAACGCGAGACCTGGGGCACCCGCCACCCAAGTTTAGTAGGAGAATAAGTGTCATCGCATATCAGTAATGAACGGCCGGCGTTCGATAGAGTCATCACGGACATCGCGGATTACGCACTGAGTTATGAGATCAAGAGCGAGCTGGCATATGAGACGGCGGCATATTGCCTGATCGATACGCTGGGATGCGGGCTGGAGGCGCTGGAGTATCCGGCGTGCACCAAGCTGCTGGGGCCGATTGTGCCGGGCACGGTGGTTCCGCATGGGGCGCGCGTGCCGGGGACGAGTTATCAGCTCGATCCTGTGCAGGCGGCGTTCAACATCGGCGCAATCATCCGCTGGCTGGATTACAACGACACGTGGCTGGCTGCGGAGTGGGGACATCCTTCGGACAACCTGGGTGGAATTCTGGCGGTCGCGGACTGGTTATCGCGGACCGGAGCTGCGGAAGCCAAGCCGTCGCTGACGATGCGCCAGGTACTGACGGCAATGATCAAGGCGCATGAGATTCAGGGCTGCATTGCGCTGGAGAATTCGTTCAACAAGGTTGGGCTTGATCATGTTGTGCTGGTGAAGGTGGCGTCTACGGCGGTGGTATGCGGGTTGCTGGGGCTGAATCGTGAGCAAACTCTGAATGCAATTTCACTGGCGTGGGTGGATGGGCAGAGTTTGCGTACGTATCGGCATGCGCCGAATACGGGATCGCGGAAGAGCTGGGCGGCGGGCGATGCGACTAGCCGGGCGGTGCGGCTGGCGCTGATGGCGAAGCAGGGCGAAATGGGCTATCCGGCCGTTCTGTCTACACGGACGTGGGGATTCTACGACGTTTCTTTCCGCGGGCAGGAATTCAAGTTTCAGCGGCCCTACGGCAGTTACGTAATGGAGAATGTGTTGTTCAAGATCAGCTTTCCGGCGGAGTTCCATGCACAGACTGCGGTGGAAGCGGCGATGACGTTGCGCGGGCGACTCGACAAACTTGGGAAGACGGCTGAGGACATTCGGAAGATCACGATTCGAACGCATGAGGCGTGTCTGCGCATCATCGACAAGAAAGGGCCGCTTTCGAATCCGGCGGATCGCGATCACTGTGTGCAGTACATGATTGCGGTGCCATTGATTTTCGGGCGGCTGACGGCGGCGGATTACGAAGATAGAGTTGCCGTCGATCCGCGGATCGATGCGCTGCGGGCGAAGGTGGAGTGCGTGGAGGAGCCGCAATTCACGCGGGATTATCACGATCCGGAGAAGCGGTCGATTGCGAACGGGCTGCGCGTGGAGTTGAACGATGGGGCGGTGCTGGAGGAGACGGTCGAGTTTCCGATCGGGCACAAGCGGCGGCGCAAGGAAGGGATGCCGCTGCTGGTGGAGAAGTTCAAGCGCAATCTGGCGCGACGATTTGGTGCGGAGCAGCAGCGGCGGATTCTCGATGTTTCACTCGATCGCGAGCGGCTGGAGAGAATGCCGGTGAGCGAGTACGTGGATTTGTACGTGGTGTGAATTCTGCGGCACTCAATACCAGGCTGGTTGCGGCACCGTGGGTGCGCGTGATTGACTTGGGTCCGAAGGTTGACCACTCCCTATGGCATATATTCTTGCGCTGGACCAGGGCACGACGAGTTCGCGTGCCATTCTATTCGATGAAGCCGGCTCGATTGCCGCAGTAGCGCAGCATGAGTTCGAGCAGTTCTACCCGCAATCGGGTTGGGTGGAACACGATCCCACGGAAATTCTGACAAGCCAGCTGACGTGCGCGGTAGAGGCACTGGCACGGGCGGGCGCACGGCCGCGCGATGTGGCGGCGATCGGTATTACGAATCAGCGCGAAACCGTCGTCGTGTGGGAACGCGAGAGCGGCAAGGCCATCCATCCGGCGATTGTGTGGCAGGACCGTCGGACTGCTGCGCAGTGCGACGCTCTGGAGAAGAGTGGCGTTGGGGAAGTGGTTTCGTCGAAGACGGGGCTGGTGCTGGATCCGTATTTTTCTGCGACCAAGGTGCGATGGATCCTGGACAATGTTCCGGGCGCGCGGGAAAGAGCGGAACGCGGCGAGCTGGCGTTTGGCACGGTGGACAGCTGGCTGATCTGGCACTTGACCAGCGGGATGCGGCACGTGACGGACGTGACGAATGCTTCGCGGACGCTGCTCTACAACATTGTGAAAGGCGAGTGGGACGACGGAATTGCTGCGCATCTTCGGCGTGCCGGCAAACATGCTGCCGAAGGTGGTGTGGTCGAGCGATCGCATTGGGGAGGTCACCACGTCTCTCGGGCTGGGCGGCGCGGCGATTGCAGGCATCGCGGGCGATCAGCAGGCGGCGTTGTTCGGGCAGCTTTGCTGGAATGCGGGCGAGGCGAAGAACACGTATGGCACAGGGTGTTTTCTGCTGCAGAACATCGGGACCGGACGGGATGGCAACGGCACGGGGTTTGTGCGGTCGAAGCACAAATTGATTACGACGCTGGCGGCAAGCGCGCAGAAGCGGCTGGAATACGCGCTAGAGGGCAGCATCTTTATTGGTGGAGCGGTGGTGCAGTGGCTGCGCGACAATCTTCGACTAATTGGGTCGTCGGCCGAAGTGGAGGCGCTGGCTGCGAGCGTTCCAGATACGGGCGGTGTGGTGTTTGTGCCGGCATTCGTGGGGCTGGGCGCGCCGCACTGGGATCCGCATGCCGGAGGGTTGTTGATTGGACTGCGGCGCGATACGAAGCCGGGGCACATTGCAAGGGCGGCACTGGAAAGCATCGCGTTTCAAGTTGCGGATGTACTGGAGGCGGTGCACAGCGAGACCGGAACTCCGCTGGGCGCGCTGCGCGTGGATGGCGGCGCGGCGGTGAATGACCTGATGATGCAGTTCCAGGCGGACGTGCTGGGAGTTCCCGTGGTGCGGCCACGGGTGACGGAGACGACTGCGCTGGGAGCCGCATATCTGGCGGGATTGGCGACGGGGTTCTGGGCGAGTCCCGATGCACTGCGTGCGAAACGACAAGGCGATGTGCGCTTCGAGCCACGGATGGATACGAATGAGCGGGCCGAGCGGCGAGGCCGGTGGCAACGCGCCGTTGAACGGTCGAAGAACTGGAGTGAATGATGCGCCGGGAGGATATGCTGCGTAAGATTCGCGAGCGCGCTGCAGCCGGTGAGCCGTGGGATATTGCGGTGATTGGCGGCGGGGCGACGGGCGTGGGCGTGGCTGTGGATGCTGCTGCGCGCGGGTTCGACGTGGTGCTGGTGGAGGCGCATGACTTCGGCAAGGGCACAAGCAGCCGAAGCACAAAGCTGGTACATGGCGGTGTGCGCTATCTCGAGCAGGGGAACATTCCGCTGGTGATGTCGGCGCTGAAAGAGCGCGGATTGTTGCGGCAGAATGCTCCGCACCTGGTACACGACCTGGCATTTGTGGTACCGAATTATTCGTGGTGGGAAGCGCCGTTTTATGGGATTGGCTTGAAGCTCTACGACCTGCTCGCGGGCAAGTATGGTTTTGGGCCATCGAAGCTTTTATCTCGTGAGGAGACGCTGGAGCGGCTGCCGGCGTTGGAGCCGGAAGAGTTGCGCGGGGGCGTTGTTTACTATGACGGGCAGTTTGATGATGCGCGCCTGCTGATTCACCTGGCGATGACGGCGGCGGATCAAGGGGCGACGCTAGTGAACTATTGTCCTGCAACCGAATTGTTGCGTGATGGCGAAGGTTATGTGAATGGGCTGATTGCGCGCGATGGGGAGAGCGGGGAGGAATTGAAGATTGCTGCGCGAATCGTGGTGAATGCCACTGGCGTATTCACAGATGAAGTGCGGCGCATGGCCGACGTGCTGGCGCAGCCCTTGATGGTCACTAGCCAGGGAATTCACCTGGTGTTCGACCGGAGTTTTTTGAAGGGTGATACCGCGCTGATGGTTCCGCGCACGAGCGATGGACGAGTGCTGTTCGTGATTCCGTGGCATGGGCATGCGGTGGCGGGTACAACGGATACGCCGGTGGATGCGCCGAGCCTGGAGCCAAAGGCGCTGGATGAGGAAATAGAATTCATCCTCGAAACTGCGGGCCGCTACCTGAGCAGACCGCCGACTCGCGAGGATGTGCTGGCGGTTTATGTGGGGCTGCGGCCGCTGGTGAAGAGCGATGGTGAGGGTAAGACTTCGTCGTTGTCGCGCGATCACGTGATTCATGTGGATACATCGGGCTGCTGACGATTACGGGCGGGAAATGGACCACGTATCGGCACATGGCTGAGGACTGCGTGGACCACGCGATTACACTGGGCCGATTGCGCGATGAGGAGTGCACGACGAAATCCCTGCGGATACATGGATATTTGGAGCCGGCGCGTTCGAGCGAAAATGGCGAGGCTTCGCTTGATGTGTACGGTACCGATGCCGAGGAGATTCGGATGCTGGCGCAAGATGCGGAACTTGCGAAGCAGCTGGATCCGGAGCTGCCGTATATCGCGGCAGAGGTAGTGTGGGCGGCGCGCATGGAGATGGCGCGCAGCGTGGAGGACGTGCTGGCGCGAAGGACGCGGGCTCTCTTTCTGAATGCGCGGGCGGCTGTGCAAATGGCGCAGCCAGTGGCGCGACTGCTGGCGGGAGAGCTTGATCGAGACGATGCGTGGATTGCGGCACAGACTGAGGAGTTCTGCGAATTGGCGAAACAGTATATGGTGTGAGTGCGGGTTCCCCGGAGGCAGCGCATGGCGACGAAATGCACGCACGAGAAAGACCACCTGAAGAAGGTGAAGCCAAGCAGCAAGGGTTGCGAGGACTGCCTGAAGATGGGCGATACGTGGCTGCATCTACGCATGTGCCTGGAGTGCGGACATGTAGGGTGTTGTGATTCGTCGCAGAACCGGCATGCGCGTGCGCATTTTCATGCGACGCAGCATCCGCTGATTCGATCGGCAGAGCGCGGCGAGGATTGGCGCTGGTGCTATATCGATGAGACGTATCTATAGCGCTGGTGAGTCTGAAATCTCAGCAGGAATGAAGAGGCGGAAAAGCAGATTCTTCGCTCACCACCCCCGAACCCACCCCACAGAGCTATTGCTCTGCGGGGCCCCTGACACGTTCGGGGCCCCGTTCGCTCAGAATGACACCGCCAACTACATGAGGGGTTACCGTCAACTACATGAGGAGTTCCAGACGCTGGAGGACGCTGAAGGAGAGCGCTGACAACCGTCCGAAGTGAGGGTCAGGCCAGTTGTACTTCGATGGTTTTCTTGTCAGCGTCCAACCGGGTGATTTTGAAACTTCGAATCTGGCCTGCTTTGAGTGGCTCGGGGGCGGCGGATGGGGCTGGCGCACTTCCCTTCCAGCGGGATTGCAGCATGCTGGATAGCGAAGACAAGTCGGCTTTGGCCGCAGGCCTGGTTTCTGCCACAGGAGCGGAGGACTTAGCGACGCGGCATGTGGCGCGGATGCCTTCGCCGAGTTCCACAGTGGCGCTGGTTGCGGACTCGTCGACTACGCGTCCGGAGACGGTGTCACCCTGTTTGTGCTCGGCGATGTACTCGTCGATGCTGGTGGGAATCAACTGCTTCATGCTGAGTTTGATCTGGCGCTTTTCCGGGGCGATGCCGAGGACCTGGGCTTTGACGACCTGGCCGGTGCGAAGCACGTCTTGCGGATGATTGATACGCTTGTCGGCACTGATCTCGCTGACGTGGACGAGGCCTTCGATGCCGTCGGCGATCTGAATGAACGCGCCGAACGGCATGATCTTGGTAACGGGGCCTTCGACTTGGGAGCCCACCGGAAATTTACTGGCGACGTCGGACCAGGGGTCGGTGAGGGTCTGTTTGAGACCGAGCGAGATGCGTCTCTCTTCAGGCTTGATGCCGAGGATTACCGCGTCGACCGTGTCGCCCTGCTTGAGCACGTCGCTGGGGTGGTGGATCTTTTTGCCCCAGGACATTTCTGAAATGTGGATGAGGCCCTCGACACCGGGCTCAATTTCAACGAAGGCGCCGAAGTCGGCTAGACGCGTGACGGCGCCGGTGATGCGCTGGCCTACTTGATATTTGGTGGGCGCGGACTCCCATGGTTCGGGCTGAAGCTGCTTGAGACCGAGTGAGAGTTTTTTCGTATCGGGATCGATCTTGAGGATGCGGACCTGGATCTGCTGGCCGACGGAGAGCACGTCTTCCGGCTTGTTGACGCGGCTCCACGAGATGTCGCTGACATGGAGGAGGCCATCGATGCCGCCGAGATCGACGAAGGCACCGTAAGCCATGAGGCTGCGCACTGTGCCGTCGAGTACATCGCCGGGTTGCATGGCGGAGTAGCGGCCTTCCTGCTGGGCGCGGGCTTGCTCTTCGAGGACGACGCGGCGATCGACGACTACGTCCTCGTCGGTGACGTCGAGCTTGGTGATGCGGCAGGTGATTTCCGTGCCAACCATTTTTTCGAGCTCGGCGGCATCGCGTGTGCCGCTGCGACTGGCAGGCATGAAGGCGCGGACGCCGATGTCGACGGTGAGACCGCCCTTGATGACGGCGGTGACGGTGCCGACGATGGCCAGCTTTTCAGCGAAGGCTGCTTCGAGGGCGGACCAGTCGCGGGGCTGGGCCACTTTGAAAAGCGTGAGGTCGTAATAGCCCTCTTCGTTGCGGCCTTTGACTGAGACGTTTATCGTGTCGCCCGGCTTGATGCTTTCGGCATTGTTCCGGAAGGCGGAGCGAGGAAGGACGCCCTCGGTTTTGTAGCCGATGTCTACAAAAACCTGGTCGGCGGAGAGGGAGACGATGGTGCCCTCGATCTGCTTAACGCCGGAGGCAGGCTTGTGGGTATGGCTCTTCTCGAACTGGGAGAGGATGTCGGCGAAGTTTTCCTGCGGCTCGGCGGGTTCTTCGGCTGGGGCTTCGGCTGCGGGCTCGGGAGCGCGAGCGGCGATGGAATTGTCGGCGCTTTCAGCGACTGGTTGGGGCGCGGTCTCAGTTGCGGGCGCGATGGTTTGTTCGCTGGCGGCTTCGGGAGAATCGGAGGAGGGCTGGGACTCTGGAACGGTATCGATGCTCATGATGTTTACTGTTCCATTGTCCCACGCTAGGCACGTTTGAGGTGCGCCGGGATGTCAGCTTGGATCAGCTAAAGCCCTCATTCATTCTGCGCAACTTGCGGCATGACTGAAGTCATGCCCTGACACAAACCCGTCTTGAGATGAATTTCTTCGCAAGCTGTGAGGACATCCCCTGTTACAAAACTCGACCAAGGGCGATCTCGAGACTCATCCCGTTCAGCTACTCATCTATTACTGCGGGAATTCCGCGACTTTGGGCGTGACGCGGTTGGGTGCGACGTGGGTGGGGCCGCCTTTGTCGTCGATGACGTTGGAGATCTCGCCGAGGTTGTCGAGGGCGACCGTGATCATGTGGTGGAAGCGAACGTTGGGCGTGACGGGAACTTCGATGGCGCGCGTGAGCGTGACGTTGGGATGGCGGAAGACGCTGTAGACACCGAGGCCCCAGGCTTCATGGCTGGTGACGTTGTCCGCGACTTTGTAAGAGGCCCAGCCGTTTGTACCGGGAGCCGACGTGTAGCTGGGCTGGTCGGGCGGGTCGTAGGGGATTTCGGATTGATAAAAGTAAGTGCGCCCGTGGTTGCCGTTCCAAAGCACCTGGAACTGCTGGTGGTGCTCGACGAAGAGGCCGTAGACGGTTACGTTGTTGCCGTTGACGACGAGGCCGTTGTCGCTGAGGTTGCTGGTCCAGCCAACACCGTGGCCGTGATCAGCGCGCCAGATCCATGTGTGGTCGATGATGGTGTCGCTGGAGTTGACGCGCAGGTTGACCTTGGCGCTGCCTACGCCCGCTCCGCCGATGCGGAAAAAGACGTCGTGGAGGAAGATGGGGTTCTTGGCGTGTGAGGCGTGGCTGCCTTCGGGACCGACTTCTACGAGAACGGGAGAGATTTTTTCACCGGCGTCGAAGAGGATTCCGGCGATGTCGATTCCGTCGACGTCCGATGTGGTGATGGCTGCGGTGCCGTTGGTGGGGCGGAGGGTTGCGAAGCCGAGGCCAAGCACAATGGTGTCATGACGCGTGACGCGGATTGGCTCGGTGAGATCGTAAATGCCGGGAGCAAGAAGCAGGTTTTTGCCTTTGGCGAGCTGCGCGTTCATGGTGGCGGCGGTGTCTTTGTCGGGTCGAGCGAGGTAGAAGTCTTTGAGTGAAATTGTTCGGCCGGGCGTTGACCCGCCGTGCCAGGTGATGCCCTGACTGTTTGCCTGTAACGCGGGAACGCGGACGCTCCAGTTCCCTTTCGCGTCGACTTCGAGGTAAGGTTTTTCGCGAACGATGGGAGTTTTGTCGACCTTGGTGTAGGGTGGCTGGGGCCACTCGCCTTCGGGCGGATGCGGGATGCCGACGAAGACCATGTTCCAGTTGGCGCCAGTCCAAGCTGCCCCACTCGCTGTTGCGCGAGATCCATTGCTGCTGCGGACCTGCGCCGACGTTGCCGTCGATGACGGAGTCGGACATCCAGCCGCCGCTGGCCCATCCGCCTTTCTGGTGGAGAACGATATTGCCGAGGATGTGCATGCGACGGAAGGGTACGGCCTGTGAGACGGCCCATTGCATCGTGCCGTCTTTCGGCGTGACGGAGAAGCCTTCGACTCCACGCCAGAAGGTGCAGGTTGCATTGTTGCGCGGCAGGCTGGCGTCAGAGTGGACGTTGCCGATGATGTGGACGGCATCGGGCGTGGCGCCGAGGCCGAGCACCTGTGTGTAGAAGCCGACAGGAATGTCGATGTGGTATTCGCCGGGCAGGAAGAGCAGTGCGTAGCGAGCGGTGCCGAATTCACTGTGCTGCTGGACGGCATAGACCTTGTCGATCTGAGTCTGGATGTCTGCGGAGGGCATGGAGGGATCGAAGAGCAGAACGTTGGGGCCAAAGTCGGGATGCGCATTTGTCTTGGGCGATGATTGGGCGACTGCAGTCGCGGTCAGCAATAAAAGTCCCAAGAAACTGAGAAATGCGAATGATGGAAAACTTGAGTTCAAGTTGGCTCGAAGTGCGCGAATTGCCGACATGGCCTGGGCTCTCTGAGTTCTGGAATGGGGTGACCTAAGCATGGTATGCCATTCGCCTCACGTCATGCGTGGGTGTGTGGACACGACGCCGTCTGGCAGGCGAGAATTGCGGTCGCACGGGAAAGGCTTCTATCCATGGGACCAATTTCACGCAGGGAGTTTGTGCGCCTGGGAGCTGGCGCAGTTGCAGCCGGGGCAGCGGCTAAATCGATTGTGCTTGAACCAACGATTGTGGCTGCGCAGAGCACGCAAAGCGAGAAGAAGATTCGATTCGCTTCTATAGGGACTGGGATTCGCGGGTGCGATTTGCTGCGCTCGGCGAAGAAGGTTTCGAGCGGCGTGTGCGTGGGCACGGCGGATTTGTACGAGATGCATCGCAAGGCGGGCGTTGAGGCTTACGGCTCGGACGTGCCGACGACAAAGGATTATCGCGAACTGCTGGACCGCAAGGACGTGGATGCGGTGGTCGTGGCGGTAGCGGATTTTCAGCACCGGCGCGTGGTGCTGGATTGTGTGGCGGCGGGCAAGGACGTTTATTGCGAGAAGCCGATGTCGCACAACGTGGCAGACGGCTTGGCGATGGTGAAGGCGGTGCAGGCGGACAAGCGCATCTTCGAAGCCGGCAGCCAGCGGGTGAGCAACACGGTTTATAAGAAAGCCGCGGAGATTTACAAGTCGGGACGGCTTGGCGCGGTCACGTTGATTGAAGCTCATACGGACCGCAATTCTCCGTCGGGCGCGTGGGTGTATCCGGTTGCGCCGGATGCAAACGCGGAGACGATTGACTGGAAGACGTGGCTTCGCGATGCACCGCAAAGGCCGTTCGATGCGGAGCGGTTTTTCCGCTGGCGGTGCTTTGCAGATTATGGCGAGGGCGTGGCTGGCGATCTTTATGTGCACTTGCTGTCGGGGATGCAGTGCGTGACTGGGATCAACGCGATTCCGGAGCGCGCATATTCCACGGGGAGCCTGACGTATTTCAAAGACGGACGTGATTATCCCGACCTTCTTGCGACGCTCTACGATTATCCGGGCGTGACGGTGAAGGTGCACTGCAACCAGAACAACGCGTCGGGCGACCTCACCATCTTTTACGGTAAGGAGGCCACGATGACGATTAATAACAACACGGTCACCGTGGTTCCCCAGGACACGCGGCCACAGCCGGAGGGGTATGCCCTGAACGGGTGGACCGCCGAGGCGAAACAGAAGTATCTGAGCGACTGGCATGCTGCGCATCCCCAGGCTCCAGCCCCGTTGCCGCTGACTGAGACTTTTTCTGCGCCGCAGGGATACGACGACACTGCCGATCATCTTGCGAATTTCTTCGAGGCCGTGGTGACGCGCAATCATGTTGTCGAGGATGAGGTTTTCGGCAACAACACGGCGATTGCATGCCATATGGCTAACCATTCTTACTTTCATAAAAATGTGGCTACGTGGGACGCAGCCGCAGAAACCATCAAGGGCTAGTAAACGCCTTGAGGAGAGTTCGCAAATGACAATTTCTTCTCGCCGCAGTTTTTTGAAGGCTTCCGGCGCATTGGCGGCTGCGGCCTGCGTGGGTGGTGAACGATTGATGGCGGCGCAGTTACATGTACCTATTGGATTGCAGTTGTACTCCGTGCGTAATTTGCTGCCGAAGAATTTTGAAGGCACGCTTCAACAACTGGCGGCGGCTGGGTACAAGGAAGTGGAAGCGGCGGGATATTTCGATAAGACTGCGGCCGATTTTGGAAATGCCCTGCAGAAGGCGGGTTTGAAATGTGTGAGTACCCACCACGCGCTCCCCTTGTTAAAGGAGCAGTTTGATCAATTGATTCAGTACGGACAGGCGATCGGACTTGAGTACATCATTTGCTCCTGGGCAGGAGTCCATCGGGATCCGACGCGCAAAGGCGAACTAAATCTGGATGACTGGCGTTACGTGGCCGACCAGTTTAATGCCATTGGCCAGAAGGTGAAGGCGGCAGGCATGACGTTCGGGTATCACAACCACGTGGTGGAGTTCGGAACGGAGAACGGCATCGTGTTTTTTGACGAGTTGCTGAAGCGCACCGATCCGAAGCTGGTGGTCTTCGAAATGGACTGCGGCTGGGTGGTGGGCGGTGGGCACAATCCGGTCGAGTATCTGAGCAAGTTCCCAGAGCGCTTCCCGCTGCTTCATGTGAAGGACATGGTGAAGGAGCCGGATGGTAAGTTGCGCAATGTGGTGATGGGTAAGGGATCCATCGATTACAAGCCGATCTTTCGTGCGGCGACAGGGCTGAAGCACTACTTCATCGAGCAGGAAGAATTCGAAGGCGACCCGATGACGGAGTTGCGCGAAGACGCCGATTACATGAAGAAGCTGGATGTTTAGGATTTGTGGTGCTGCGGAATTGTAGAGAAGAGCAACCGCAGCCGCCCACGGCGCGATGCGCCACCCCAGGATTGCGCTACCCTCCATCCTGGGCTATTTTCCTCGAGTTCCCTCCGGGAACTTTGTGGTCCTTAGTTCCTCTTGATCTCGGAATTTTCCGGGCAGATATTTCGCTTCGTTCGGCATGACAGGGCTAGGGTGAAGTTCGGGATGGAACTGCAGTGAGGGAATTGCGTTCCTCGATCATTTTGACTCCCACCTCGGCGACAGCCTTGGCAAGACGCTTATGACTCAAGGTAAATAGCATAAGTTCCTGGCGGCCATCAACTCCTGTTTTGTCGTAAATGGAGCGCAGGTAGTTCTTGACTACTTGTTCCGTTATTTTGAGTTGTTCGGCGATTTCGCTGTTCTTGTAGCCTTGAACAAGTAACGAGACAATTTTCATTTCTTTGGGTGTCAACCGTGAACGTACCCGGTCACCCGTGATGTCTTCTGTGGTGGAATTTTGCCAATCCGGACTGTGAGGTTCCCAGACCTTGCCTGCGGCGACTTGTTGGACACACTCGAGAAGTACGGGTGTGCTCACATCTCTGAATATGACTCCGTGGAATTTCATCTGCAGAAACCGACCGGCAGTCTCATTGTTTTCCGCGATAACAATTCCACGGCTGGATTTCAAGCTAAGAAGCCTGGATACTGCGATGGAATTCGTTAACAGAGAAGAGGCAGCAAAAATGATGCAGCCTGGAGATCGTTCTATAACGTGCATCATTTGGTCGGCCTCGCCGCATTGTGCAACGATGCGGACATCTCGCGCGGCCAATGTAACGGCAAGTCCGACCCTGTAAAGCGGCTGAGAATCAGCCAGGACTATTCTCTTCATCTAAGGCCCTGTGTTCGACCGTTCTGCAAAAATATATTGTGCACATACTTGCACATACTTTGCAGGATTCGACACCGATTCGCCGTGATTTGGATTACGTAAGTATGAGAATTGGGTTCAGCAGTTCATGAGTTGCCTTGTGGCTGCGGCTGTTCGCAACGGCAAGGGCCGAGGCGCCTCGGATAGGCTTGGGTTATGGACATTTTTGACGAGAAGCGCGCGGAACTGGAAAAACACGAATTCATGATGGGGGTGGAGCGGGGACGGCTGGCGGTGGCAATGGACTTGCTGACCGATTCGCTGATCATGGTGGGGCAGCACGGCGTGTATTGCGCTTCCAGCCGCAATCCATCGAAGCCGGCGCTGGACTTGCAGGCGGTGCTAAGCGGGATCGAGGGGGCAAAGGCGCTGATCCAGTCGGTGATGGAAGAACTGCGGAAAGACAGGGACCAGGGACTAGGGAATAGGGACTAGGGAATGCGCCCCGGGCTGTCGAATCAGGGTAAATGCGCGAGCCAAACGGGGGCGGGATGCCTCGAGAGGGCCTTATCACGCGAATACGGTATGCTGGTAGAGCGCGCCCGTAGCTCAGCTGGATAGAGCGAACGCCTCCGGAGCGTTAGGTCGGGAGTTCGAATCTCTCCGGGCGCACCATTTCCTTCCGCACATTTCCTGAAATCAACCTCAAATAAATCCGGACTCAAGTCCGGGCATTTAAGGATTGCATGCACTTTGATTTTCATTTCACGGCTATCTCGGTTTTGTGGACGCTGACTTTTGCGGCGCTCCTTGTCCTGCTGGTTGTCCTGATGGGACGCGACCGGGCGCGGCGATTCCCGTGGTTCACGGCCTCGATTGTTCTCGTCGCGCTGCGGCTGCTGACGAATCGGCTGCTGCACGACAAGTTGCCGCAGCTGACGATGGGCGAAATCGCGATTTCGCTCGCGGACATTTCGGTCGTTGTCGGGCTGATTGTGCTGGTGGAGATGGCGCGGCGAGCTTTCAAAAACGCCAGCACCGCAGCATGGGCGGGTTGGACGCTGGGGCTGCTTGCGCTCGGTGGCATCGTGGTATGGAAGTGGGGACCGTGGCCGCCTTTGAAGGCGATTGCCTTCGACACCACGATCGCCAAACTCCAATTCATGCAATTGGTCGCCGTGAAGGCGGGGCTGCTGGTCGGCGTGCTTTCAGTGGGACTGGGGTTTCTGGTGGTGGCGTTCGGGCGGCGCTATGGGGCGGGCTGGCACAGTCATGTGCAACGGATCATGATCGGGCTTTCGACGGCGTCGATTGCGCAGTTTGGAGCCCAGGGAATCTGGGAGATGATTGCGCGGCATACTACTCCGCACTCACGGGATGAATACGAGCACGTGATGACACTGCAGGGGAAACTGCTGAACACGAACAGCGCCATCTATGTGATTGTGCTGATCTGGTGGATCGTTTGTCTGTGGATTGATGAGCCGGGGACGGCGACGCTGGAGAGTGCAGGCTCGAAGGCGCCGGTGCGGGAATATCTTGACGTGAATGAGACTTCGGAAAATCCGGGGAGTTAGAGTTGGTCTTCTAGATTGGATTTGGAACTGGAGAGCGCCTCAGGGGCTAAAGCCCACGTTCATTCTGCGTCACTGCGGCATGACTGAAGTCATGCCCTGATACAAGCTCGTCATGAGTTCATTCTGCGCACTTGCGGCATGACTGAAGGCATGCCCTGATACAAGCCTCGTCATGAGTTCATTCTGCGCACTTGCGGCATGACTGAAGGCATGCCCTGATACAAGCCATCGTGAAGAGTTATGAAAGCGGCGGGATTCGGACGTCCCTCCGGGACTGGGGCTCATATTGTGTGGGTATCCCAGGGTTGCGCTGCGCTCCACCCTGGGCTATTATCCTGCGTTCCCTACGGGAACTTCTCGTGGGGGCACCCGAGTGTGGGCACCCCTGGTGATAGAGGAATCTTCAGGGCAGATCGTTCCCTGCACTCAGGATGACAGCGCAGGCACTACCGATGACAGGGCAGGGACCATCGAAGACGGGGCAGGAACCATCGATGACAGGACAGGGACTATCGATGACCGGGCCGGGACTATCGAGGACAGGGCAGGGACCATCGAGGACAGGGCAGTGGCTATCGAGGACAGGCTGGGACCAATCGAGGTTTTACTTCAGCTTCGTTCCCTCACGGGGCGCTACATGGCGAAGTCGATGAAGCCACGCTCCGGATCGGTGTTGATCAGCTTGACGGTCAGCTTGTCGCCGACATCGAGTTTCGACCCGGGTTTGCCGGCGTTCATCAGCATCCCCTCGACGTGGGGATCGATAGCACGCACGAAGGTTCCATGTGACGTGACTCCGGTGACGATGGCGGCGAAGGACTGCCCGATGCGCGAGTGCAGAACTACTGCAGCTACGCGCTTGTCCATATTGCGCTCCACCTTGCGGGCGGCGTTCTCCATCTGAGTACAGCGTTGCGCGATGGCGTTGAGATCGCCCTCGGAGTAGGGCTGCGACGCATTGGCGAGATGCGCCTTCATGAGTCGTTGCGTCACCACATCGGGGAAACGGCGGTTGGGCGCGGTGGAGTGCGTGTAGTCCTGCACGGCGAGGCCGAAGTGGCCTGGGGACTCCTCGTTTGGCTTGACTAGAACATATTCTCCTGGGCCCAAGAGCTTAATGATGGTGAGGGAGAGATCGGGAAAGTGATCGGGATCCTTCTGCTTCTGCGCGAGAAGGAAATCGTTGAGCGCTTTGGAATCGGGTTGTTCGGGAAGTTTGGTGCCGAGATCGTTCGCGACTTCGACAATGCGATCCCAACGCTTTGGCGTACGCACGATACGGCGAATAGACGCGACGCCCGCAGCTTCAAAGGTACGCGCGACAACGCCGTTGGCCGCGACCATGAATTCTTCAATGAGCGACGTGGCGCGATTCTTTTCGAGTTTCGAAATGCCGACGGCCTGATCGGCCTGCATCACCGGGTGGGTTTCGATGGTCTCCAGGTCTAGCGCGCCGTGCTGGAATCGGCAGCCAACCAAGCCTTGCGCAGCTTTGTCCTGGAGCTTGAGCTGTGCAGCGAGATCGGCATTGGCTGCGACTTTTGCCGGAGCTGGGCCACGGCCTTCGAGCCAGGCTCCGACGCTGGGGTAAGCCAACTGGGCGCGGTTGCGCACCAGGGCGCGATAGGCTTTTCCGCCAGAGACGCAACCGGTGGCGTCGGCTGTGAATTCGACGACCATGGCGACGCGATCTTCGTTCTCGTTGAGCGAGGTAATGCCCTCGGAGAGTTCGGGGGGAGCATCGGGAATACTTTGACGCCGGTGTAGACCGAGGTTGTTTCAGACTGGGCATGCTTGTCGAGCAGGCTGCCTTGCGGTACGCGCACATCAACGTCGGCAACGCCGATGAGGACGCGAATGCGCCCGTCGGGTAGTTGCTCAGCCCATTCAACCTGATCGAGATCTTTGGAAGTATCGTTGTCAATCGAAGACCAAAGAAGATTGCGAAGATCCTGAGCGCCAGGCACGGAGGGCAATGCGGGCTGCGCTTTAATGGCAGCGAGTTCGGAGTCGGTTCCAGCGGGAAAGTCCGGCTGGAATCCTTGCTCGATCATTTCTGTGTGTGCCGCTGCGACCAGATCGAAGTGCAGTGCTTTTGTGGAATGCATCTGTGAATTAGGCCCCCCAAGCGTGAAGAGCCAGCCTATCACGGGGAGATAACAACTGCGCAAACGCACCGAGGGGCGGCTTTGACGCCGCCCCATCCCCTTACCCAGTGCACAATCTTTTATTGAATGCCGAGGTCAGCGAGGACCATTGGCTTACCACCCCAGCGACGAAGACCTATCGCTGGGGACCCCGGAACTAGCACTCCGTTTCTTGCACAGTGCACAACCTCTTATTGAATGCCGAGATCCGCGAGCACTTTGGGTTTGGCCTCGTCAACTGCGAGCAGGTTGTGGCAGGCTGCGCAGTCCTGCGTGATCGACTTGCCGTCCTTTGCCACATGGTCGCCATCGTGGCAGCGGAAGCAGCCGGGATAACTCATGTGGCCGATGTGATTCGGGTGCGTTCCCCAGGTGACCTTCATTTCTGGAAAACTGTTGGTGGTGAAAACAGTGACCAGTCCCTGGCCGGCCGCTTTAACCAGATCGGGATGCGCGGCGAGGATATCGGGGTGCTCGTCACGATAGAACTGCGTCAGCTGTGCCGGAATCTTGACTCGCGCTTCCGCTTCGGTGACGTAATTGGCTTTGAGCAACTCGAGGCCTTTCTTGTGGACCCATGGAAGCTCGGGGCTGATGGCGCCTTCCGCCATGGCGCGGTTGAGCGCGTCTTCAGCGGTCTGCATGGTGTGGGCGGCGCGATTGTGGCAGTCGATGCAGTCCATTACGCGACGTTCGCCTTTTGGCACTGCACCCTTCAGGCTTGCAGTAGCGAATGCGGTCTTCGACCCATCCGCATAGGTGCGTTCCGCGTAGGGAATCGACGTGCGGGTGGGATCGGTGGCGATGTATTCGATGTGGCCGAGATGGACGCCATGAATGCCGGTAAGATGGGAAAGCGAATCGATTCCGCCCAGATGGAGGACGACGACGCTCTGCGTCTCAGTGTTCTTTTCGTCGTCGGCAAAACTGGATTTGACCAGTAGCTTTTCGCCGACGAACTTGGCCGGCGTATGGCAGCCTTCGCAGATTTCGCGAGCCGGGCGCAGATTCATCACCGGAGAAGGGATCGGCTTGGGATAGCGATTGAAGGTTACCTCGACAAGCTGCTTGGTGCCATTCACTTTGGCTTTAAAGTAAGACTCGGCTCCGGCGCCAATGTGGCACTCAACGCAGGCAACGTGAGAGTGCGCCGAGACTTTGTACGCGGTGTACTCGGGATGCATGACGTGGCAGGAAGATCCGCAGAACTGCGGCGAATCCATGTAAGCCGCACCGCGATAGCTGGCCGCGGAAACTACCAGCAGGTTGACAATCGTTGCAACGAGAACGATGTCGAGTCCGTGGCGGAACATGCGATCGTTGAGATCAATCTTGGGGAACTCGGCTGGAATCTGTCCCGCCAGTTGCAGTTTTTTGCGACGGGCAAATACGCCAATCGGAATGAGCAGAAGCCCAAGCACGAACAGGGCGGGCAGTATCAGGAAGAAGATAATTCCAAGGTAGGGATTGTCGTCTCGCCGGCCAAAAAGCTCCACCAGCCAGTAACCGATCATGGTGACGCCAGCAGCGCTGGTGATGGCGCCTCCGGCCAGGCTGATTGGATTGTTGCCGAAGAAAAGGGCCGGCCGTACCCAGTTCTCGCGGAATCGCTGAAACATTTTTACGTTCTCCCAAACAGTAAGTGGCCCGCTTCAACCACCCCAGACGACCCCAGCTACGAAGACCTGTCGCTGGGGACCCCGGACCACCCCAGCGACGAAGACCTGTCGCTGGGGACCCCGGATTTCTTCACCGACTTCGAATGAGGTTCAGAGATCGAAGCGACGAAGCGGGCCGGATGTCTTTCTATTTCAAAGTGCGGAAGTAGTCGACAGCGTCCTTGATCTGCGCGTCGGTGAGTTTGGGAGACATGGCCTTCATCTTGCCCTTGCCCTTCGCTACGGCGTCGATCTGTTCCTTTTCGCTGGTCTTGTACTCTGCGGCCGGCTTGACATCCATCATCTTGGCGATGCCGGCGCTCGGTGTGCCCGTGCTGCCGTGACAGCTCGCGCAATTTGCCTTGTAAACCGCTTCACCCGCTGATTGAGCGAAGCCCATGGAGCCGGCCAGACACACTGTTGCAGCCAGCACCGCCATCGATCTAATCGTCTTCGTCATTGCAAGACTCCTTAAAAATGCATTTTGGCCAGATGGTTGGGGGCCACGCCCAATTTATTGGAATCCTACTTGCTCAAACACCGGCGGCAACAAGAAGTAGCTTTGCCCTGTGATGTGCACCAGGAACCGTTCAACTGAAATCCGGCGCACGCCTGAAATCTGGCAATGCGCCGGTACTGCTTTCCCCTACAGAAACTGCTGCGTACTGCGAATTGAACTACGAATTAAAAACTACGAACTGATACTGCAACTACTTGGTAAAGGTCCGGAAATAACCAACTGCATCCTTGATCTGCGCGTCGGTCAACTTGTCTTTGTATGGCTGCATCTTGCCCATGCCGTTCTTGACAGCGTCGATCATCTCAGCTTCGCTCATCTTCTTCACATCGGGATCGGTCGCAGGCTTTACCTTCATGGACTTCCCTGCTCCGGAATCCGCCAATCCCTTTTCCCCATGACACATCTGGCACTTCGCTTTGTACGTCGCCTCGCCGGACTGCGCGAAGCTCACTGTGCCGGCAAGAAGCATAACCAGGATTGCCGCCACACCATTGCGAGTTAAGTTACTCATGTCTTGCTCTCCCAGGGATCTCCCCTTGCAACTGCGCGGGGAAAATCGCTGACGAAAGGGACATCGTTTAAAGCAGCCGCGGAACTTCGCTCTCGATCCATTCCGCAACTGCGGCGTTTGATTTATGAATGGACGGGGCACAAAACATGCCCAGTCCAACCAAGTTACTCAGAATGCGTACCTCACACTTAGAGTTACGACGTCACCGTGGAAGTCGCGGGAGGGTATTACGCCTCCTGCGGCCGGAACACTGCCACCTGCGGGTCCATCTTCGTTGTAACCATGGTGTACCCAGTATCCGTGCCAAGACCACTGCGGCGCGATATTGATAGCCAAATCTGCGAAAGGCGATACAACCGTGGAACTGATTGCACCGGGTGGGTTGTAAGGGTTAAGCAACATGGCCTGGCCGCCGGTGCCCATGATGCGAGTCCCGCCATTGAACCGGAAGTATTTCGAGGGCGTGTAAGTCAGGCCGGCAAGGTAGAAATCGGAAGGCACATCGTACAGGCCGCCTCCAAGGTACAGAGGTGTTGCCGGCGTTGTGTTGTATTGGCAGGTGCCTACATTTTGCGGACCAGCGTTTGCCGGCAAAGGCGCGTTTGCCGTGGCGATGAAAGCGTAGCAGAGCTCGGTCTGGGAGTAGACGCTGTCATGGGAATAATTGAAATCCAGACTTAACGACTCAACCGGAATGAGTTGTGTGGCGAAGCTGAAATCGCGATTGTGCTCCTTATGATTCACGAGCGGGTCGTCGTTCTTGGCGTCATATTCGTTGTAAGTTACCGATAGGTTCACCCATTTCGCCGGATTGGACTGGAAGCGTCCTCGGAAGTGGTGGAAGGAATTGGGCGCCAGGCGGGTGTAGGTGTTGGTGGGTGTTGTAGCGGAGTTCGAGGAATGCGAAAACATCGAGTCATAGTTCAGGTTGATCCGGTAGAGACGCGAGGGCTGAACCGTGAGACCCGCCACAGCTCCGTTCTGGTGCCAGGTCATGGTTGGGTCATCGGAGAACTTGATTTGACGGTCATTGAAGCGCCAGCCACCTGAAAATTTGATGGCAGACGTCGCATTGATTACGCCAATCACGGTGTTGCCGGTATTCTTGTGCGCCAGGTACCCGAAGGATTCGGTCGCAGTGGTGTAGTTGTGAAGCTTGTTGAGTGGCGTGTTCACGCTCAGAGTTGCAGCTGGAACTGGAGTCGGGCCACCCGGCACCAAAGGAGTATTGTCCCAGATGTTTGAAACCAGAATTGTATGGCCCGGCATCCGGACATCCCAGTAATTGAATGTATCGGAGACGGCGATGTGATTGCTGAGCTCCGCCTCGATTCCATAGTCGGCATTCACGTTGATGCGCTTGTTGTGGGCGAGTCGTCCGCGATCGTTGAGACCGCCGGTATCGAGTTCCTGGCGCAACGTTGTGCGAGAGAGGAAACCGTTGAAGGCCTCACTGAATTGATTCACGTTGCTGGTGCCGCTGCTGTAAGTGAAGCGGCCATTCATCGCGACCTTATCCCAGTAGTGCGAACTGAAGCGAAGCTGTTCGGTCGGGAATGAGGTCCGTGTGGGAGCACTCTGCTGCTGCACAATGGTCTGGTTGCAGAATGGATTGGCAATACCGTTAATGACGTTCTGGGTTTTGCCCGCGCCTGTGCCGCAAGTTTGGGTTGGCCCTGTGAGGACGTTGAAACCGAGAGAAGTCGGCGTTCCATTCGCGAGCGAAAATGGGGTGGGGGCCAGCTGATTCGAAGTATTCCCTCTGTAGAAAGCCACGAACTGGTCATAGCTCAGGGTTGTGCGCTTGGCGAGCTTGGCGTCGGCGCCGCCAACATAGGTATCAAGACTATTCCGCCACGCCTGGGACTGCTGGACGTCGCCTCCGCCATGGATCGTTGTGTACGTCGGCCCCTCGGTCGTGCCATGGATGTATCCGGCGCGGAAACTGATTCTAGAAACAGGCAGCAATGTCAGCAGCGTATCGGTGGTCCTTCGCACGGTATTGAACAGGTGAAGCGAACTTGGCTCCGCTACGAGGACCGGGGCCGCTGCAGTGGCGTTGGTCAGGAAGGAATTGACAAGCAGGTTGTAGTCGACGTAGTTGCGCCCGCGCCGGAAGCTGCCGGCGAAATCGTACCACTTGCCCTTGGACATATTCAGGTAAGAGGCATCAATTGGTTCGCCACCATAGCCGAAGCTATTGGTCGACAGGGTGTCAAAAAACGGCGTCTTCGACTTGTTGACAGAGTGCATGGTCAGCGACTGGCTTATAACGCGCATTCCAGAGGCTTCGTTGACCATCGTGGCCCACATCGCAGCGCTTCCGTCTTTTGTAACGATGTTGCCACCAAGTTCAAGGGACTGGTGCACTTCATAGCCATGGAAGATCTTGGGACCCTCTGGCAATGTTGCCTTTTTTTCCGGCTTCGGAACTGGAGGCACCTGGGATGGGGGTGGGGTTGGAGTGGGTGTTATCGGGGGTGCCTGCGAAAAAGCTGATGCCGCACCGCCGATGGCGAGAATGGCCGCTAAGGTAAGGGTGCACAGCCGGTGGATGCTGGTGCCGGCCGGCGATCCAGCCAGACTATTCGCAAATCCTGTCTGTCTTGTCATCGCTCGCTCCCTACTCTGTTGCGTTAAAGAAGAATTCGCTCGTGTTCGAACCGTGAACACTTGCGTGGCAAATGGTGCATGACTGGTACTGCGTTGCCTGGTTATGCGCCGGCCCGATTGGATTGCTCGTCGAGAAGTTTGGCGAGGGCGAGTGGCACTGCAGGCAGATCGTGTTTACTGTGGCGCGATTGAGCAGGCGAGGATTCGGTCCGCCGTGCGGGAAATGGCATGCGACGCAGCCTTCGGTTTTGACTACCGGATGCTCATAAGCAAACGGTCCACCTTTTTCCATGTGGCACTTGGTGCAGACCAAGTCTTGCTGCGACGAGGCACGAAGGTTCTTCTTGTTGAATGTTCCGTGTGGATCGTGGCAATCGGTGCACTTGACCAACCCCTCCTGCACTTTGTGATGGAAGGGCATGTTGAATTGCGGCTTGGTGTCGGTGTGGCACTGGAAGCAGAGGTTTGGCTGTGCGACCTTCAGCTGGTGCTCTTTGTCCTCACCGCTGTGAACGCTGTGGCAGCCGACGCAGCTAACGTTTGCTTCTCCGTGTGCCGTGCGCGAAAAGTTGGCGTGGTTGCCCTGGTGGCAGGTGAGGCACTTCTCGTCGACTTGTTTAGGCGTAGCCTTCGCGGGATTGAAGATCTTGGTGACATCGCCGCCACCATCGACGTGTGCTTTGCCGGGTCCGTGGCAGCCTTCGCAGGTGACGCCGGTTTTGCCATGCGTGTCAGCCAGATTGGAATGCGGGTTAGAGCTGAATCCCTTTGCAACTTCTTCGTGACAAGTCGCGCAGGTCTCCTGGCCAACGAAGTCCCCCGGCGCGGGTGCGGCCTGACTTGTTTTTGCGCCAGCGGGACTTGCTCCTTTTGCCTGAGCTGCCATCGCCTGGGCGGAACAGAGAATCACCACGAGCAAAAGGAATGAGACGAGCAATGCCGGTTTCGATCCCGGGTTCCCAGTCTGTGCCGTCCGCATTTTTGGCCTAACACTATGCATAAAGACCACCTTGAGAAGCACCGTGGCAGGCTCGGCGCCACGTTCGCCATTTTCTCCCGCTGGCTTCCTCAACATTGAGCAGTTTTGGTCACTTTGGAAGAAAACGCGCATTCTGTGTGGAGCATCACCTTATGGGCGCAATCGTATCCTGCCAGCAAATGCGCTTACGGTGACCTCCATCACACGGCGTCAGTCGCAGCCCGGAGCCGGGAATGAGGAGACTTTGGGTGGGCAAGGGTCTTCTGAGGCTGGTGATAACAATACGCCGGATTGGATAATAAATACATTAATTTCAATAATTTATGAGATCAATACGCTGCTCTCTCAAGAATTGTGGGCCTGATTCCCGAGAAGAAACCTGCTGGTTCCCCCTTATGTTTTAGCAATCGCGATGTTCCTGTCCCGTCACATTCGCGAGTTTCCGTTCCAGCGTGACAGAGTGCAACTAAATTTCTCTGCAGGAACCGCGCTGGAGAGTTTAAGGAGGGAGGCGGGTTTTGACGACTATTTTGTTTGATCCAAAAGGCTATTTGCCTTGGTCACACGTGAGCCCCGTCACATCCATTCATTGCTGCAAATTGTGAGACTGTATTCGGGCAAAAAAATGGCCGAGTATGAAATCACGGCGGGCCCGCAAAGGCGGCAGAGGAGTCTCTCTCGTCCTTCGCCCGTTGGCTGCGCATCCTGCGCTAATCGCCGCCCAGGCTGGTTCTGTTCACTGGGCAGCGCGGTGCTAGCCGATCTGGAGCTTGTAACGAGCACGATCAGCCTGCCCTCGCAGGCTACCTTGTTTACGCAGGGTGAAGACGCACGCTGTCTTTACCTGATCTGTGGCGGCTATTTGAAACTCACCGCAGGACGCGCCCAGGATAAGCAGATGATTGTGCGTGTCGCCGGACCGGGTTCGATGCTTGGACTCTACGCGGCGCTTTCGCACGGAGTGTATGAGGTATCAGCCGAGTCTCTGACGCCGGCACAGCTGCGCCCGGTCGAACGAGAGCGATTTCTAACATTTCTTCGGAATCACAAAGAAGCGCAGATGCGGGCGGTGCAGTGCATCTGCCAGGAATATCGCTTTGCGTTACAGGATGCGTGCCGTATTTCCCTGGCTGAAACCGTTGCTGGAAGGCTCGGTCGCCTGCTACTGGAGCTTGCGCACCAGATTGGCGAGCACGTGAATGGCGGGTTCCGCTTTCCTCTGCTGCTGACCCATGAAGAGATGGCCTCGATGGCGTGTACGACTCGCGAGACCGTCACGCGTACCCTGGGCCAATTCCGCAAGGATGGGGCGATTTCGATCGAGGATTCGGTGATTACGCTGCATCAGCCAGATCGGCTCCAGAGCCTGAACTAAGGCTAAATATTCCAACAGGAGCGCCAAAACCGCATTTCTGCGGCTTCCGCCGGGCCTCTCTTCGAAGTCCAAGAGATATCATGGTATCTGGGAGTAATGGCACGGACATGATTCGTTTTGCGGCTTGTTTTTCTGTTGTACTTCTCTCCTTCTCTGCGCTGGCTCAGGTTCCAAGTCCTACTCCGGCTCCAGTCCAGGTGCCCGTAGCAACCACCTCGTCTCCGGACGTACAGCAATTCCAGAAGATTGAGAATGATTGGGCCGAAGCCGTGAACCGGCGCGATCAATATGCCCTGGAACTCGTGTTATCTCCGTTGTTCCTTGACGTTTCGGGGTCAGGCGATATCTCTACCCGCAATCAGCAATTGACCTACCTGATCACCACCGAGGACAAGACGCTGCACCTGGAGCAGAAGGTCATAACTGTTCGCATGCTGGGAGATACAGCTGTCGCGAATGGGACGTACGTTCTCCACCATCGCGGTTCGTCGGGGCAGGTGGATGAAAAGGGCGTGTTTACCCACGTGTTCGAACGTACTCACAAGGGCTGGCTTTGCATCAATTCGCAGAGGACGGTTCTGCGGGAAGATAACGGCAAAGGCAAGAAGCAGTCGAATGCCGAATTGCCCTTCCACATTCCGATCTTCGGGAAGAGCGACAAAAAGGACCCGCAGTAAGAGCAAAGCCCCATTCTCAGCGATTGTATTTCTTGAGCGCCTGCTGCAGCTTATCGTGCGGAAGAGCGATGACGGTGTGCCCGTCGATTCCGGTCATGGTTTTGGCGACAACCATGGCGTTGATGATGGCCTCTTCCGTCGCTTCGACTGTGGCTTCAAACAGCGGGCTGATGCGCTCATTCGACACGGTCTTCACGGAATTTGGACCGGGCTCGTCGTTGGCATGCGGGTTGGCCGTGGAAAAGGCAATGAAGATGTCGCCTGAGCCGTTACCGGAGATGGATCCGGTGCGGGCAAGGCCCAGCGAGGCCCGTCGTGCAATGCGCTTCAACTGGTGCGGCAGAAGCGGCGCATCGGTGGCGATAACGATGATGATGGAACCAACGTCGCCTTTCAGCTCGCTGCCGGGCAGGGGGGACGGAGCAAGTTCCGCGTAAGGCTCGTCGCCGGGGATTTCTTTGCCGACGGGAACGCCGGCGATCATCAACTGGGGACGTCGACCGCAATTGCACTGGACGATAACACCCACCGTGTAGCCGCCTTGTTCTTTCGGCAGAACTCGGGACGCGGTGCCGGTTCCTCCCTTGAATCCGTAGCAGACCATGCCGGTGCCGCCACCGGTATTGCCTTCGACGACCGGACCAGTTTTTGCGGAATCGAGGGCGGCGAAGACATCGTCTTTCTTCACGTGAAAGCCGTTGAGATCGTTCAGGTAGCCGTCCCAGGTTTCGGCGACGACAGGCAAGGCCCACGGCTGGGCGAGGGCACCGTGTTGCAAGCCCCAGGCAATCATGGAATCGCGCACGACGCCTACGCTGTGGGTGTTGGTGATGGCCACGGGACCTTCAAGAAAGCCGGATTCTTCGACCCAGGTGGTGCCGGTCATTTCGCCGTTGCCGTTGAGGCTGAACCATCCTGCGTAGACGGGGTCGGTGTTCTTTGCGCCGCGGGGCAGGACGACGGTGACGCCAGTTCGGACGGGGCCTTCCCCGACTTTCAGCGGTCCATCACCGCGAATCAGTGTCGTGGAACCGACCTGAACTCCGGGAACATCCGTGATGGCGTTGAACTGCCCCGGAGAGCCATTGAACGGAACGCCGAGATCGCGCGCGCGAACGGTTTTCGGCTTGTCGGTCTGGGCGTGGGAAGCCATGGCTGCAACCAAGAGCAATGCTGCAAAGACACGGATGTGTCGTGAGCATACCCCAATCTACATCAGCGAAGAAACAGGGCTAAATAGTCTCCTCGGAATGCCTTATGTCCGCACATTCAATCAACAACCTGGAATCTCTTTCAAAAAGCAGTTCGTGAAGCAAAAGTCCATCGCGACCGAGCCGGATCTCATGTGCGAGCAGATCTCCATGCCCGATTTGCCCATTCCTTTGGTCCGAGTAGTTAGGAGACGCATGCAACGAATATTGCGTGACCTCTGCGTAGTGCAGATGTATCCAGCGGTCATGAAAGGGGCCAAGCAGGCAGAGCTGAATTTCCAATCGGCGAATTTCTTTTCGTTTGCCCTCTGCGATTTCCCGCACGTTTAGTGATTCAAGCCAAGCGTCGTGAAGAGAGCTGTGAGAATCGAGGTTGAAATGGGCAGGATTGGAAGCAAACACATAGACATGCGCTGGCAGCTTACTGCGGATCGATTCGACGTAAGCGCTGTATCGACCGAAATCAATTCCATTCGTTTCGTGATTGAGGACGAATTCCATGCCGTATGCTAAATCACAAAATTAACTGAGATCGAGGACCATCGTTAGCCGACTTTGGCAGCGCGGGGCTTGCCGTCTTGCGAACGACGAGTGCCTTGCACGCGAATGGAAACGTGGACCAGGCTGAGCGCCGCCGGCGTTACGCCGGGAATGCGGCTGGCCTGTCCGATGGTGATGGGGCGAACGCGCTCGAGGGTTTCACGCATTTCGCGGGAGAGGCCGCTGATGATGCTGTAGTCGATCCAGTCGGGAATGGTGACGGCTTCAGCGGCTTTGAGTTTGTCGATGGCCTTGCGCTGCTGATCGAGGTAGCCGGCGAACTTGATCTCGGTCTCGACGGCGCGGGCGGCACTTCGCGCTTCAGGATTCTGGGCCAGGCCCTCTCCAAAATAGGAAAGCACGGAATCGTCGGCGAGAACATTGGACAGAGCATGCAGGACGGGCTGAATGCCGACTTCGGGTCTCTTGAGTAGCTGCGCCCAGGTTTGTCCGGCGACGGATCCGAGATCGCCGAGTCCTGCTGCAGAGAGCTTTTCTGGATCGACCTTACGTGTGGTGAGCAGGCTCTCAAGAGCGACCATGCGGGACTGCTTTTGCTCGTATTCTGCCCACACCTGGTCGTTGATCAAGCCGAGCCGGCGACCGTGCGGTGTGAGGCGACGGTCGGCGTTGTCGATGCGCAGGTGAAGGCGGAACTCCGCGCGCGAGGTAAACATGCGATAGGGCTCGTTGGTTCCCTTGGAGATGAGGTCGTCGATGAGGATGCCGGTGTAGCCCTCGGTGCGATCCATGGTGAATGGCGGCTCTCCCTTGAGCCAGAGCGCGGCATTGATGCCAGCCATGATGCCCTGGCAAGCGGCCTCTTCGTATCCGCTGGTTCCATTGATCTGGCCGGCGAGATAGAGGCCTTGCATGCTCTTCACGCGAAGACTGCGATCGAGTTCTGTAGCGTCGACAGAGTCGTACTCGATGGCATAACCGGGGCGCAGCATCTCGGCATTCTCAAGGCCGGGGATGGAGCGCACGATCTGCCACTGGACTTCCATCGGCAGCGAGGTCGACATGCCGTTGACGTATACCTCGTGCGTATTCAGGCCTTCCGGCTCGAGAAAGAACTGGTGTTGGGTCTTCTCGGGAAACTTGACGATCTTATCTTCGATGGACGGGCAGTAGCGAGGGCCGATGCCCGCGATCTGGCCGGAGTACATGGCCGACCGATGGACGTTTTCGCGAATGATGCGCAGCGTTTCAGGGGTGGTGAAGGCGATATGGCAACTGATCTGCGGCTGCACGATCTTCTTCGTACGGAAGCTGAAGGGGGTCGGCTCGGCGTCTCCGGGCTGCTCTTCGAAGGCTTCCCAGCGGATGGTGCGGCCATCGAGGCGCGGGGGTGTGCCGGTCTTGAGGCGGCATGTGCGCAGACCGAGAGCGCGGAGAGCTTCGCCGAGGAGGACGGAGGCAGGTTCGCCGCTGCGGCCAGCGGGATAGCGCTCTTCGCCGCAGTGGATGAGGCCATTGAGAAATGTGCCGGTGGTGATGATGGTGGCACCGGCGAGGAGACGGCGGCCGTCGCGGAGCTTGAGGCCGAGTACTCGACGATTAGGGCGCATTGGGCGGGGAAGTTCGTTTTCCCAGGTCTCAGAAGCGAGACCTGGGGCACCCAGATTTTGAGCGGACCATGAGTCTTCTTCGATTACAAGGTCGACGACTTCGGCCTGGCGGATGTGGAGGCCGGGCTGGGCTTCGAGCACTTCTCGCATTTTCACGCGGTAGAGCTGTTTATCGCATTGGGCGCGCGGGCTCCAGACGGCGGGGCCGCGCGAAGTATTCAGGAGGCGAAACTGGATGCCGACGGCGTCGGCAACTTCGCCCATGATGCCGCCAAGCGCGTCTACTTCTCGTACAAGGTGCCCCTTGGCCACGCCGCCAACGGCAGGGTTGCAGCTCATTTGCGCAATGAGATCCATGTTCATGGTGATGAGGGCGGTTTTCAGGCCCATGCGCGCCGCGGCCATGGCTGCTTCGCAACCCGCATGGCCGGCGCCCACAACAACCACGTCGTATTGTTCGGTGAAAGGCATCCAATCCTATTCTACGGGTATGCGGGTGTTACGTCTCGCGAATCATGCGATTCCGAGGCTGAACTGCGATTGGGTTGCCCCCGCTCTATAATGTCCGCATTCCCTGGGCCAAGAATATCGAGGTTAGTCGACGCTTCAATGAGCACTTGCATGTGCGGCAATCCGGTGGATACGATCGGGAACTTCTGCTCCCGGTGTGGTGCACTGCAGACGCTCGGACTGGGAAGCTTTGCGTCTGCGGCGGAGATTGAAAGCACTTATATGACGCTCGTCAGGGTCTGGCATCCGGATCGATTCCAGTCCGACCCAAAGCTCCGGAAGGCCGCGGAAGAAAAGCTGGCAGAAATCAACGCTGCGCATGACTATCTGAATTCCGGACCGACGGAAAAGACCCGACCGCCGGTCCGGGAACCCGAACCGGTTCCCGAGCGCGAAGCGAGACCGGATGATGGGCTTTATTCGGCTGAAGCTATGGACGAGGAGTCGGAGGAAGTAAAGCGGGTTCTGAAACGTCTCAAAAAGCGCTCGAGTCCGAAGATCTTCATCACGATTGCGTTTACGCTTGGTGGCGTTGCGGTGCTGGCGCTTCTCTGGATCTCCATCGACTTCTTCCTCTCCGCAAATCAGACGACGGCGCGTCCATGGGAAGAACTCAAAGCCGAGTTTTCTCGAGACATTCACTCGACTGGCGTGCGAATTTTCGGCGGTGCCGCAGAGACCGTGCAGGGAACGAAGCAAGAGAATGCGCTGCCGCCGGCGCCTCCAGCTGCGCAACAGAGCGCACCAGAGCAGGCTCCCGCACACAAGGTTGATGCGCCTGCGAAGACGCGGTCAGCAGCCGCGACGAATGCAACACATGGTGCGAAGCCCTACTTGACCTCAGGGTTGACACCGATGGAGGTGATCTCAATCCTGGGGAATCCGACTTCGTCCACCGGTGAACAGATGTTCTACCAGGGGTCGGAGATTGACTTCAAAAACGGACACGTGGCGGGATGGAAGATTGATTCGAAATCAGGGATACGGGTAAAGCTCTGGCCGGATCGGCCGGTCGCGCCGGGTACGGTGTCGTTCGGCATTGGCTCGTCGAAAAGCGATGTGATCGCATTGCAGGGGACGCCCAATATGTTCTCAGACAATGAGTTCCACTACGGCGGCTCGGTGGTGTTGTTTCAGAATGACCATGTTGTCAGCTGGAAGGAAGATCCGGCATCTGCGCCATTGCGAGTGGCTCACTAGAGTCCCCGTTACCTCGGAGCGGTCGAGTTGCGGAATTCCGCTGCTACGATGCACTGAAAGCACGACAATTTCATCCAACCAGCAGGAGGAATTGCCGCATGGGCCTATCGGAAAACTCTGCGGAGCGGCATGCTGATGCCGTCCCGCCTTCCCCTTCCACATCGAACGCCGAAAGCCCGCACCCGGTTCAGTCGCCTGAGGAACTGCAGGAAGAAGGTCGCAAGATCCGACGCTTCCAGATGATGGTGAATATGGTGATGCAGGTGATCGCGCAGGATTCCAAGTTGACCGTCGATGAGGCTTCGGAGATGGTTGCCGACACCCGCAAGGCTGCGCTGGCGATGTTTCCTGACAAGGAACTTGCCTTCAACCTGATCTACTGGCCGCGCTTGCAGCGACTGATGCGCGAGCGCTATCGAATGCAGTGAAAAGCAGTCAAAGTGCAGTGATCAGTGAACAGTGAACAGTGAACAGATTGATCCGCCAATATCTTAGACTTTGCTCTGCTTGTTAGGTTGGGTGCTGCGATACACGACCAGCCCATTCTGACCACTGTTCACTGGCCACTGTCCACTTGCATTTACTTGGTTTCGTTGCTGACGAGGCGGAATGTAATGGTGCCCCAGAAAAGACGGGCGCGCATCTGAACCGGCAGGTGTCGCTCATCATCGGTGTACCAGATCCAGATGTTTCCGCGGTTCTTGACCACGCCGGCGTCAGCGGTGGGCTGTACGCGAATGGTTTTGAAGGTGCCCAGCGGTGTCTTGACTACCTCGCGCCCTTCGATCTTCATGGTGACGGGCACATTGTGCATGGCGTCGACAACGGGCATCCCAAAGTTATGGCCAACCTCAAGCGGTTGTGACGAGGCGTAGAACACACCCGTAAGCAGATCAGTCATGCATCCGGGAATCGCGGACTCAACGTGCTTGGACACGCCCGTGACCAGATTCTTCTCGTCAAGGATCGACTTCGACTGCGCATAGTCCATCTTTAGAGTGGAGTTAACTTTACGGCGGCCCTCGACGGTCTGCTTGTCGAACTGGTAGGTGCAGCCTTTGGCGCGATCGAAGTTGGACTGGAACTGGTCACTTGCGCTGAAAAGCAAGCTGATGGCACCGCTGGTGGTGGCATTGGCGGTGAGCTTCTCACGGTCGCCTGCTGCCTCGAAGTGAATAACGGCGGTTCCTGCCGAGAAGACGCGCCAGTCTACGGTGTAGGTAAGGGTCTGGTTCTGCGGGAAACTGAAGCCGGGACGGGGGGCCGGAAGCGGCGGAAGCGACGTAGCAGCGGGAGGGGTTTGCTGTGCATGCACGAGCGAAGCGACGGCGAGAGCGCAAAAAAATGTCTTAGAAACCGTGCACTTTCTCACCTTTGGGCTCTGCTCCTTGAGATTTGACTAAAGTGGCGCTGAAATCGGCAGCCAATTAACCCCTGAATTGCGCCGAATCGCAGCTTAATGCGGCACGTGTAGAAACAAGCCCAGCAGCTGCCGGAGGAAGAGCAGACTGAGGTAAAGCAGGGCGGCTCCTATAGTTGCATTGTACTCGCGGTGCCTTAAATACAGATCAACAGAGAACTTGCCGGACGAAACTTCCGTTTGGGTTTGGGGCGGAGCGGCCGCGGTCAGCCTTGGAATCAGGCGCGGGACCCGATGGCAATACGCATCGAAATCGGGGAAGGTCGACCGCAAAAATCGCTCTTCCGATGCGATTACGGGCACATAGATGATGAGAAACATAGCCGTCAGCATCGCAGCTACAGGCCAACTGAGCAGGGCGACGGCAAACCCGGCAGCAATGAGGATCGATCCCAGGTAAAGGGGGTTGCGGGTGTAGGCATAAGGGCCGGTCTGGGTCAGCTCGCGATTCTTTTTGACATATCCCGATGCATAGGCGCGCAGCCAAAGGCCTGGAAGGACCAGGAGCAGACTCAAGCCGACTGCGGCAGGCCGAGGCTCTCGACGCCAAAGTTCAAATAGATAGAGCGCGGCGATGAGAAAGCCGAGCGGCACACGAATCCTTCGCGCAACCTTCTGCCAGCGCTCCGCGGTTTTGTGTTTCGGAGAAGATTCGTGGGAACTCATCGGGCCGACTCAGAATAAAGCAGTTCATCGGCGGCCTGCAGCACGTCTTCGGAAGTGATGGTGAGCAGGCCGGCCTCCGGGGCTTCGTGACGGGTATGATCGCGGCGGCTTTCGGGGCTGCGCAGCACTTTGAATCGAGTGCCGTAGGGACCATTGCGGCTGGGATCGGTTGGGCCGTAGATTCCGACAACGGGACGACCTAGTGCGCAGGCAAGGTGGAGCGGCCCGGTATCGCCGGCGATGGTCAAGCTCACGCGGCGTGTGATGGAAATGAGTTGTTCGATTGAACAGAGGAGCGGTGTCGCGCCGCCTCCAGTCTTCTTGAAGACCGCGTCGGCGAGAAACACTTCGCCCGGTCCTGCATTGACCAGAATGCGATAGCCGCGGTTGAGCAGTCCGCGGGCGACGTCGGCGTAGCGCTCGACGGGCCAACGCTTGGCGCCCCATCCAGCTCCGGGATTGATGAGGATGAGGGGCGACTGACTGTCCGAAGCAAGACGTTCGTCGGCCCAGGCTTCGGCTGCGGGATCCGTTGGCAGCAACGGTTGAACCGGAGTGAGTGCGTCTCCGGCGACGGCTGAGGCTAATTCAATGTCCTGCTCAATCACATGCGGTGCGTGGGTGTCGATTCGTTCCGTGAAGAGCCAGCGCGCTAACTTTTCCCGCGGATTTGATTCGCCTATAAAGCGCCGACTGGAGGCCATGCGGGCGATGATTGCCGAACGAAGCGCGCCTTGCAGATCGAGGACGGCGTCGTAGTGATCGAGTTTGAGACCGTGACGGAGTGCACCTATTTCGCTACGCGTCCTGGCTGCGAGAGGATGCTTGCGCCATTGCTTGGAAGCAGCGATGTGGAGGCGATCGACGAGCGGCTGCATCGCTGCAGCTTTGCCGGTGTCGCGGCCAGCGCTTCCTTCCGCAGCCAGCAGCGCGCGCCACATCGGCTCAACCACCCACTCAATCGTCCACTCGGGATGAGCGATGCGCAGCGCCGTGACGGCCGGAAGGGCATGAAGGATGTCGCCCATAGCGCCGAGACGGACCACGAGCAGGCGAAACTTGGACTGCGTTTGCAAATTTTGATTTTCTCACAGGGACTGCAACGCGCGGTCGACCCCAAGCTTTCCGGCAAGCCAGTCGGACACCTGCGATTCATCCTCAATCGAGAGCGAGAGCCGTGCGGTTTTGAGTGGAAGTGAAGGTGGAAATTTCGATGCAAGGCTGCTGCCGAGCCGGACTTCGTCTTTCTCTGTGGTGATGAATGAAGTGGCGCCACCAGAACGGGCTTTTGCGATTAGCCCCTCGATGTCGCGTTGCGTGTAGCGATGGTGATCTGCAAATGGAACTTCGGCAGCGAGTGTGATGCCATTGGCTTTAAGACCGGCAAAAAACTGCTCAGGCCGCGCAATGCCGCAGAAGGCGATGACGGAGCCCGCGATCTGCGGAATCTCCATACGACGGCGGAGACGCCAAACGGGGCCGCTCCAGCCCCAGGCAAGAAGTTCGGATTCAAACTCGGGATCTTCTGCCGGGATGGCGAGAACGTTTGCCCTCTTCGCCGCTTGGAGTCCTTCCCGAAGATTTCCGGCGGGGAGGAGATGATCGCGCCGATCCTCGCGATTCACCAGCAGGATGTCGATGTCGCGAAACAGCTGCCGGTGTTGAAAGCCGTCGTCGAGAATGTGGACCTGCGGTCGGCGCTGGTCCTGGTTTGCAGTTCTTTCTGCCTGCTGGCCGGCTTCATAGCGTTCTGCGGCGACGTAGACAGGAAGTGCCGCCTCGCGCGCGATCAGTAGCGGCTCATCGCCAAATTCCTCCGCTGTTCCATCTGGCTTGACACGCATAGGCTCGCGGCTCTGGCGGCCATAGCCACGCGAAAGTACATCGACATGGAAGCCGCGTGCGGAGAGCAGTCGCGCGAGCGCGATGGTCAGTGGCGTCTTGCCTGAGCCGCCGGTGGAGAGATTGCCGATGCTGATTACCGGATGGCGCAGACGGCGAATCGGCTCCCAACCGCGACTAAGGCGCAGTTCGCGCAGCGCGAGGCCAGCGGCGTAGAGGGGAACCAGCGGGAGCAAAAGAGGGCGCTTCATGCCGGTCGCTCGGCTCTTCGCTCGGCAGTCCCCGGTGAAACGGGTGGGAGATGCAGGATTTCGCGAAGGGCGTTGATGGAGCGTGCGGTCGCGCCTGCCTGCCGCTCGAAGACCTCGCGGGCGCGTTCACCCATTTTGTGTGCATCCTCGCGATTGTTGAGCAACTCGATCAACGTTCTGGCCAGTTCTTCTTTGGGCGCGATGCGGATTGCGTTGTCTGCACGTAGATCGTCGGTGATGGCGCGGAAGTTTGCATAATTCGGCCCCATGATGATGGGCACCGCGAACTGGGCTGGCTCAAGCGGGTTGTGGCCGCCGGCGGGAATGAGGCTGCCTCCGACGAAAGCGACGGCTGCGAGCGAATAGACGGAGGCCAGCTCGCCGATGGTATCCAACAGAATGATCTGACCTGCTCGAAGAGGAGGGATCAAGCTTGCAGGCTTCCCTTTCCAATCGGAGCGTTTCATCCACGAAGCACCGGAGGCAAGGAGAAGAGCCGCAACGGTTGCGAACCGTTCCGGATGGCGCGGAGCGAGCACCATGACGAGGTTGGGATCGGCGGCGAGCAGGCGCGGCCAAACCTCGAGCAGGGTAGCCTCTTCACCATCGAGGGTGCTGCCTGCAACCAGAAATCGCAATCCGCTCCCTAGAGTTTTCAGAAGGCTGGTCGTCTCCGCCTCCTTTACTGCCCGGACATCGAATTTCAGATTTCCAGAAACGCTGACCAGTTCCGGCGGGCAGCCAAGCTCCACAAGACGCTGCGCATCTGTGCTTGTCTGCGCCAGCACCCGACTAAGCCGACCGAGGATGGGACGCCACAGGCGCCGCAGCATCTGATAACGCGGCCATGACCGGTCGGAGATCCGGGCGTTGACTACGGCAACGGGGATGTCGCGACGAAAGCAACCGTTCAACAGGTTAGGCCAAAATTCCGTCTCAGCAAGAATCAGCATGCGCGGCTGGAGTGCATTGAGATAAGCGCGAACTGCCCAAGGCAGGTCGAGGGGGCAATAGAAGACGCGACTCGCGCCGAATCGCGCGCGTGCCAAGTCCTGGCCGGTGCGTGTAGTGGTGGAGACGAAAAGTCGGTATCCGGCAAACGCAGTCTCAATCTCCTGCACAAGCCGGCTGACGGCCAGCACCTCACCAACCGACACGGCGTGAAGCCAGATGGCTGGCTTGTCTTCCGCGCCCGCAGACAAGATGCGCTGTGGCACGCGCCCGAGCCGCTCGCCCAATCCCTCGCGGTATTTCTGGGTGGTGGCCATTCGCCACAGCCACCACGGAGCCCCGGTTACCAGGGCCGTCAGGAGCGCGAGGTTATAGAAAAAGAGAATCATGCGTGACGGAATTCTCGTTGTAGCGGTCTAACCCTCAAATGATACAGTCGAGCACGATGAAGGTCGTTCGTACGCTGCCGTTTCTGATGATTGGCATGGCGATCGCGGGCTGGGCCAGTGATCACGCAGCGCCGCCCGTGCAGCCTGCCACCACCTATCCCGCTGTCGAGGTCCACGACAAGGAAAACGTAGCCATTGCTGTCGAGCCTTACGACACGAAGGAAAAGGAATCCATCTTTCGCGTCGACTATCTTGGCCATGGCATAATGCCGGTGCGTCTCATCGTCACCAACAATGGCGACAAGCCAATCTCATCTGCGCGACGCGCGCATCCTGTTTTACACGGCGGGTGGAGACCGGATTAATGCGGCCGATCCGGAAGACGTGGAGCGGCTGATGACACGCACCGAACGCGAAGGCAAAAAGATTCCCTTGCCGGGTCCACTGCCCTCGATCAAGTCCAAACCAAAAGCCAGCAACAAGAATATCGAGCAGGATTTCGACCAGTTTGAATACCAGGCGCTAGTAGTGGAGGCGCACACCACGCGCGCGGGTTTTCTGTTCTATGATGTGTCGCAACTCGATCATCCGCTCGTGGGCGCGAAGATGAACCTGCACAAGTTGCGGGACTCCAATGGGAATGAGCTCTTTTTCTTTGAGATTCCCTTTGATACTTATCTCAAATCGAAATCGAAGGACATGAAGTAGCAGCATTCTGCTCTTACCATGTGAACATGAAAGAAATCCGTCGATGCAAATGGGCCGAGAGCGATCCACTTCTGCGTGTTTACCACGATGAGGAGTGGGGCGTGCCGGAGTTTGACAGCCGCGCACTTTGGGAACTTCTGATGCTTGAGGGGTTTCAGGCGGGGCTGGCGTGGATCATCGTGCTTCGAAAGCGGGATGCGTTCCGAAAAGCTTTTCGGCAGTTTGACCCGGTAAAGGTTGCGAAATTCAAGGAAGACGATGTCGCGCGTTTGATGGAGAATTCCGGCATCATCCGTGCACGCGCAAAGATCGAGGCTACGATCCAGGGCGCGCGCGTCTTTCTTGAAATGAGAGAGGGCGGAATCGATTTTTCCAGCTGGGCGTGGGAGTTGGCGGGGGGAAAGCCGATCCAGAATAGCGGGCCGGTACCAGCGGAGTCTGCACTGTCGGTCTCGATTTCGAAGGAGCTGAAGCGGCGCGGATTTAAGTTTGTCGGTCCGGTGATCGTCTATGCGTGGATGCAGGCGGCGGGAATGGTCAACGATCATTCGGCTGACTGCTTTCGGCGAAAGGTTTGCGCGAAGAAATCGAAGAAATGAAGCGGCTCAAAGGCGCTTTACAGGGGTTAAAACCCCTTGTCGTTCCAGTCCTGTTCGGCACGACTGAAGTCGTGCCCTGATACAAACCCGGTCAATCAAACACGCGAATCAAACGGAGAACCGCGAGACTCGAGCACCGCGAGACTCGAGCACCGCGAGACCGAGCACCGTGGAACCTAAGGTTTCTCACAAATGGCTTCTCACTCGAAGTAAGTAGCGGTCGTGGTGTCGGTCTCCCAGATCGTGCAGTCTTTCACGCGAACGCGGCCTTTGCTCATCTCCGCGAGCTGCTCGTTGGTCTGGTCGTAGAAATACTTCGCAATGTTCTCGGCTGATGGATTGAGCACGGTAAAGGGCTCGAGTTCGTTGAGCATCTGGTGGTCAATGCGGTCGATGACGGGGCGCATCACCTGCTTCAGCAATTTGAAGTCGAGAAGCAGACCAGCTTCGTCCAGTTCTTTGCCATGGAGCGTCACGCGCACCTTGTAGTTGTGCCCGTGCGGATTCTCGCACTTGCCACGGTAGTTGCGAAGATAGTGCCCGGAGGAAAATCCGCCCTCCACAGTAACTTCAAACATCAGCGATCCGATCCTGTCGCGGGGAAAGTGTCCCCGCCCTCTTTGATTTTAGTTCGATTATCAGGCCCGTTTGAGAGGGCCCATATAAATGGTTTGAAATCAGGGCTGATCCGGTGGCGGGGCGTCTTTCCGCTTACTTCGCGCAGTCTGGCGGTCTTGTTCGCTGCGGCGGTCAACCTGTTCAAACAGATTGCTCATCACGCCTATAAAAGCGCAGGCGAGGGCGGCCAGCAGCATCAGCAAGGCCACGGTTCGCCAGAGCGAGCCATTGGCAGGCAGGCCTGGCTGAAAGCTCGAAGGAATCATCGTCATGCCTGCCGAGAGCAGGGCGAAGAAGCCGAGTGCGGCGGCAAGGATGTAGAAGTTGCGGGACATGTTCGCGGGCCTGTTGCGATTTTACGGCGCGCGTCAGGCGGAGAGATCGACGGTGTTCATCCGTTCAACTCCGGCTACAGCGAATTCACGCTCGATGGCGGCGACAGAGCCGTTGAGGTCGATGGCTCGACAGGCATCGCGAAGGATGACGGCGGGAAGTTCGAGGCGTCGGGCGTCGAGGGCGGAGTAGCCGACGCAGTAATCGTAGGCGAGGCCGGCGAGAAAGACGCGGGTGAGACCGCGCTCGCGCAGGTAGCCCATGAGGCCGGTGGCGGTGGTGCGGTCGTTTTCGAAGAAGGCCGAATAGGAGTCGATGGTGCGGCGGAAGCCCTTGCGCAGGATGAGTTCCGCAGGAGTGATCTGGAGGGCTGGATGGAAGTCGGCTCCCCGGGTGCCTTGGACGCAGTGATCAGGCCACAGAGTTTGCGGACCGTAGCCAAGTTCAATCTGCTCGAAGGGCTTTTTGCCGGGATGTGCGGAGGCGAAGGAATTGTGGTTGGGATTGTGCCAGTCCTGGGTGAGGACGATGTGCTGGAAATGCTGTGCGGCGCGATGGATCGGCCCGATGACCGCGTCACCGTCGGCAACGGCGAGTGCGCCGCCGGGGCAGAAATCGTTTTGCACGTCGATGACAAGGAGGACGTCGTGGGGCGTGATCCGCATAAGGGGGTCTTGGGATGCTTGATACCATTTGTATCCTATGGCGGAGGGCAGGATCGAATGACTCGACGGCCGCGGGAGATTCTGCAGAGTATTGGCGCGCTATTTGCCGGATTCGTGGTGAACGTTGCGCTTTCGTTGGGAACTGATGTTGTGTTGCACGCCGTTGGAATTACGCCAGCACTCGGCCAGACACAGACTGACTCGCAGTTATTGCTGGCGACTGCATACCGGACTCTTTATGGGGTCGTCAGCTCGTATGTTGTCGCGCGGCTGGCTCCGAACCGGCCGATGGGACATGCGCTGCTGGGTGGCGCGATCGGAATGGCGCTGGGCACCGTTGGGGCGGTAGCGACTTGGAATAAAGGGCTCGGCCCGCACTGGTATCCGCTGGCGCTTATCGTCACGGCTCTGCCGAGCGCGTGGGTGGGAGGGAAGCTTCGGGTGATGCAGTTGGCAGGTCGGATGAATTGATGTTCGCGGAGCGGCGGGAGGACATCGGATGAAAACGAAAGAGAGTTCAACGACGAAGCGATCGGAACCTGAGAAGGTGGATGCTTACATGAAGGTGCTGAAGCATCCGCTGGTAGATGTTGTGGAGGCTTTGCGGCGAATCATTCTGAGTACCGATAAGGAGATTGGGGAGGAGATCAAGTGGAGCGCGCCTACGTTTTTCTACGCGGGAGAGATGGCTCCTTCGGATCCCAAGAAGTACAAGAGGTATCTCGTTGTCTTCAATCTTTTCAAGAAGGACTGCATTCGGCTTGTGTTCCCAAGCGGAGCTAAAGTTGACGATGGCTCCGGATTGCTGGAGGGGGATTATGCCGATGGCCGGCGGCTCGCGATGTTCTCGAGTATGCAGGAAGTGAAAACGAAGAAGGCAGGATTGCAGCAGGTAATTCGGAAGTGGCTGGCGGTTTTGGATAAGAGCTGAAGCTAGCGCCGAGGAACGGAAATCTTTTCGGCACATCGGAGATTCGAGAAACAGCCGGAGTCATTGATGGCGCGTTGCGCCACCCGAAGAGCATGAAAATGCGGAAGGGTTCGGACGTCCCTCCGGGACTGGGGCTCATTTGTTTCGCTATCCCAGGGTTCCGCTGTTGCTCCACCCTGGGCTATTTTCCTGCGTTCCCTCCGGGAACTCTGTGGACAGGTCTCAGCGTTGGTCGCCGAATTTCAGGGCAGATCCTTCGGCTCTGCCTCAGGATGACAACGCTTAGGTTGTGTGGAGCGAGTGCATTCAGCTTCAGCGATCGAAGAAGGCTTCCACGTCGGTGATGGTTGCGGTCATGCGGTAGGGGGGAAGGCTCTGCAGGAACGCCTGGCCGTAGCGCTGCCTTGTTATGCGCGGGTCGAGGAGGACGAGCACGCCGCGGTCTTCGAGGGAGCGGATCAGGCGGCCGAAGCCTTGCTTGAGTGTTAGCACTGCGGAGGGGACCTGGTAATCGAAGAAGGGTTTGCCGCCGGCTTCTTCAATGGCTTTCATGCGTGCCTGCACAACCGGATCGTTTGGAACGGCGAACGGCAGACGGTCGATGATGACGCAGCTGAGCGCTTCGCCCTGCACATCCACTCCTTGCCAGAAGCTGGACGTGCCGAAGAGCACTGCATTGGGCGTGGTGCGGAACTGCTCGAGAAGGGCTTTGCGGGGCGCGGTGCCGTGGAGCAGGATCGGGTAATCGAGCACGGGCATGAGGCGCTCATAGAGGTCGCGCATCTGGGCGTAGCTGGTGAAGAGGCAGAAGGCGCGGCCTTTCGATAGCTCGAGCACGCGGCGGATGCAGTTGGCGGCTGCCTCGGGGAAATCCGGGTCGCGCGGGTCCGGCATGCTGGGAGGCAGATAGAGCAGCGCCTGCTCGCCGTAGCGGAAATGGGATGGCACGACGAGTTCGCGTGCATCGGTCATACCGAGGCGCTTGCGGATGTGTTCGAAGCCGCCCTGCACGGTAAGCGTGGCCGAGGTGAGAATGGCGGTAGGGATGGTTTCGAAGACCAGTTCGTGCAGCAGTTCTGAGACATCGATCGGCGTGGCCTGCAGGAAGGTATGGCGCGATTGCGACTTGAATCCGCCGCGGCCAGGCGACGAAGCGCGATCGTTGTTTGCGCCGCCTTGGACGCGGCGTTCGAGCCAGTAGACCATGTTGCTGGAGTTTGATTCGAGCAGGAATTCGAGTTCCGATCTAAGACGGGCGACGCGCTTGCGCAGGCCGGGAGCCTCGTCGATGTCGGTGAGCAAGTCCATCTCCGATTCGAGAAGGCGGAGCGTGGTGCGCAGCGATAAGTAAAGATCGCCGGAGGTTTCGAGGAACTCTTCGCGATTGTCGAAGGGCTGGCGGCCATCTCCGTTTGAGGGCAGGCTCGAGAAGAACATGCGTGCGCGGTCGCGGAGTTGCTGGGTCGCGGCAGGCATTCTTTCGGCGCCGGGCTTGGCACGCAGCAGCACATCGGTGTCGCGGGCGAGCTCTTCAAAGCGGATGTTGCTGACGGAAAGGCCGAAGTAGCTGGAGGCGACGTCTTCGAGTTCATGCGCCTCGTCGAAGATGACCGCGGCGGCCTCGGGCAGGATGCCGGCGTCTGGCGCTCCGCTGGCCTGCTGCTTGACGGCGAGGTCAGCGAAGAAGAGGTGATGGTTGACGATGATGATGTCGGACTCGAGGGCGCGGCGGCGCATCTCGGTGATGAAGCAGCGGCGGTAATCGGGACAGGTGGTACCGAGGCAGGCGTCGCTGCGCGCGTCGAGCTTGTGCCAGAGGGCGCTGGACTCAGGCAGTTCGGAAAGCTCGGAGCGGTCGCCGGTTTCGGTTGTCTTTTCCCATTCGGCAATCTGGCGATACTGGTCGATCTCTTCGAGGCCGGACAGGATCGGTTGGTCGCGGAGGGCCACGAGCTTGTGGCGGCAGAGGTAGTTGGCGCGGCCCTTCATGTAGCAGACCTGCAGATTCCCCAGCAACGACTCAAGGAATGGCACGTCGCGGAAATAGAGCTGGTCCTGCAGGGCTTTCGTTCCGGTGGAGACGATGACCCGCTGGCCTGTGCGGAGGGCGGGCAGGAGGTAGGCGAGGGTCTTGCCGGTGCCGGTGCCGGCTTCGACGATGAGGTGGCGCCGCTCTGCAAGTGCGCGCTCGACGGCTTTTGCCATCTCCAGTTGCCCGGGACGGTATTCGTAGGGCAATGGAGACTTGGAAAGGATGCCGCCGGGTGAGAAGAACTCGTGGAGTGTGGGCAGGGTACGGGTTGAAGTTTGGGAGGAGGCCATCGGCGGGTGCTATTCCATCATAGGTCCTGGGGAGAGAGCGAACGGAATGCGAATAAATAGCTGAACCAAAATCTGGAGCGTGCATGCCGAATTGGGTCTCCAAGTTCCTTTGAACGATAGACTGAAACAGGTGTCATTGAACTGGAGTGTGCTTTGCCTACGTATCGCAGATCGGTAATTCCCACGCGGCCCGGAGCGGGAGCGCTTCCGCTGGTAGCCATCGTGGGGCGGCCCAACGTGGGCAAGTCCACGCTATTCAACCGGTTGACGAAGAGCCGGCGGTCGATTGTCGGCGATGAGCCGGGGATTACGCGCGACCGCATCTACGGCGAATTCGAATGGATGGGGCGGCGGTTCCGGCTGGTGGATACGGGCGGCATTGTGCCGGATGACCCGGAACTGATTCCCACGGAGATTTACAACCAGGCGAAGGTGGCGCTGGAAGAAGCGCAGGCACTGGTGATGGTGGTGGACGCGCGGACCGAGCTGGCCAGTCCGGACTATGACCTGGTGCGGCTGTTGGGGCGCAGCAAGAAGCCGGTATTTCTGGCGGTGAACAAGATCGAAGGCGAGGCCATGGCCTACGCTGCGGAGAATTTCCGCCAGCTTGGCATCAAGAACGTGTACGCAATCAGCGCGGAACACGCGCTGGGTATCGGCGATCTGCTGGACGCCATCTCGGAGGCGATTCCCGCGACAGAGGCGGAGAGCGCGGCCGAGACTGCCGAGGAAATCGCAGAGGAAGCTGAGATCTCCGAGGGTGGGCCGCTCGAGCCCGGCGCGGAAGACGATGAACACAAGCAATTGATTCGCACCCACGGCGAGTTTGAGCAGCGCGAAACTGCGGTGGCGATTATCGGGCGGCCAAATGTCGGCAAGTCAACGCTGTTGAACGCGCTGACGGGAACTTCGCGTGCGATTGTGTCGCCGATTGCGGGCACTACACGCGATGCTGTGGACGAGGCCATTGAGTTTGAGGGCGACACACTGCGCTTCGTGGATACGGCGGGAATTCGTCGCAAGGGCAAGACGCACCTGATGGCCGAGAAGATGAGCGTGGTGATGGCGCGACGTCATCTTGAAGCGGCGGATGTTGCGCTGCTGGTGATCGACGCGACCGAGGGCGTGACGGGAGCCGATGCGACCATCGGCGGCTATGCGCACGAGAGCGGACGCAGCGTCATTATCATCGTGAACAAATGGGATGCGGTGACGACGGGCCGCACGGATGGAAAGGCGCCTGCGGATCGCGAGATATTCGAACAGCAGTTGCGGCGGGCGTTGAAGTATTTGGACTATGCGCCGGTGATTTTTCTTTCGGCTCTCGAAGTGAAGGGAATGCCGCGGGTGTTGAAGGAAGTGAAGTCTGTGGCTGCCGAGCGGCGCAAGCGCGTGACGACAGGGCAGATGAACCGCTTCCTCGACAAGATCGATTTCCAGCGGGCTCCGGTGCCGATGGCCAAGCGGATCAGAATCTTTTATATGACGCAGGCTGCTGTCGCCCCACCCACGTTTGTGCTGTTCACCGACCGCGACATCAAACTACATTTCGCTTTCGAGCGGTTTCTTGAAAACCAGATCCGCGACGCCTTTGGATTCAAAGGGACGCCGATCTGGTTCAAGGTGAAGGCGAGAAATGTGAAAGACAGGGACTAGGGACTGGGGACTAGGGAATAGAGACTAGGCACAAAAGAGAGCGCGTCGGCGCTCTCTTTTTATGCAACCAACGAGTTGCATTTCAAACTACGCGGCGGTGACGGGTTGCCGGATTGAGGGCTTGGTGTAGCCTTCTTCGGCCAGGTGTTTGCCCATCTGCTCGTACATTCCGGTGTCGGTTGGCTGCACGGTGCCGAGGCCATCGACGTAGCGGTTGTACATCGAGAATGCTGCGGCGATCAGGACTGTATCGTGAATCTCAATGTCGGTCGCGCCGAGCATGCGCGCTGCCTCCACATCAGCCTGGGTCACCAATTTGCCATCCTGCTGCACTTTTCCAGCGATGGTAAGCAGCGCTTTCAGTTTGGTGCTGATGGGCGCGGCAAGGAAATTGGACTTCACCTTTTCAACGACGGACGCGTCGCCCAGATGATTCGCGGCGGCGGCACCGTGGCTCAATGCGCAGAAGGTGGTGCAGTTGCGAGATGAGACGAATGTCGCGATCAGCTCGCGCTCGCCGGGAGCCAGCGAGTTGGGCTGGTGGAGCAGGATGTCGGCGAGTTCGCGCAGGGGTTTGGCGGTCTCTGGGCGATAGGCGAATCCGGCGCTAATACCGGGATAGCCTTCGGGAAGATTGATGTGGGGCATAACGACCTCCAGTGGTCAGTTGTCAGTGGACAGTGATCAGTGCAGTGTTCCCAGTGTTTCTTGCTTTCACTCGCAGGACCGAGTTGCTTTCGCGTCGAGGCGGGACTTAAAGCTGTCAACTGTGGACTTCCTCGGCTTTGCCGAGATATTCCTCGCTGGTATGGACGTAGCCGTTGCGGGCGACGATGCGGCCCCGCTCGCGATACAGCGCTTCGTCGTCGGGTTGCACGGTTCCAAGACCGTCGACGTAGCGGTTGTACATGCAGAATGCCGCGGCGATCAGGACGGTGTCGTGAATTTCTAGATCGTTTGCGCCGAGGTTGCGTGCGGCTTCGATGTCGGCAGCGGTCACGAGCTTCCCATCCTTCAGGACTTTGCCTGCAATCACGAGCAACGCCTTGAGCTTGAGACTGATGTCGGCCTTTGTGAAATCGGTCTTTACCTGTTTGACCAGCGCCTCATTGCCGCCAAGATGGGCAGCGGCAATGGCGCCGTGGATGCTGGCGCAGAAAAACGTGCAATTGCGGCTGGAGACGTAAGTAGCGATGAGTTCGCGTTCGCCCTTGCTGAGTGTGCTGGGACCGGTAAGGAGGATTTCGACGAGGTCGTTCAAGGGCTTCGCTGTCTCGGGACGGAAGGCCATGGCGCCGCGGATACCGATGTGCTCGGGAGGAAGTGAGATGTGAGGCATGGGGATTGCTCCAGTTTTCAGTGGTCAGATGTCAGTGGTCAGAGGTGGTGGTTGGTGGCGAGTGAAACTGCAGAGATGTAACTCAGGGAGAAATGACATCGGCTGCGACGGAGGATTGCAAATCGCTTCTTCTTGTCAGCAGGGCGCGGACGGGGAGACCACAGAGGACAACCCCGGCGCCAAGAAGAGCAGCACCAAGGTTATGCATGAGAAGCATGATTGCGAGCAATCCGCTGCCGGCGATGAAAACAATTGGAGCAAACGGATACCACCAGCGACGGACGGGGGTGATGGAGCGGAACAGGGTTGCGACCGTGAGCGCGAGAAATACGACAGCCGAAAAGATGATGAACGCGAGAATGCGATCGAATGCGCCCAACATGAGGACGAGCAGGGCCATCCCAGTTTGCAGCAGAACTGCATTGGCCGGCGTACCGAAGCGGGGATGCAAGCGTGAGAAAGTGGCCAGCGGACCTGTTTGCGGGGCGCCACCGGCTTCTGAAAGAGCTAGCGCATAGGTCACGCGCGGCACTGCCATGCTGAGCACCATGAGGCCGCCGATGACACAGAGCACAACGCACATCGCCAGCACGCGTCCCCCTGCGGCACCGAAGAGTGCCTGGCCGAAGAGCGCGACGAACGCAGTGTTGGACTGAATCTGCTCCAGGGGAACGACTGCAACAAATGCAAAGCTGAGCAGCAGATAGATTGCGGTTACGATGAGCACTCCGCCGGAAAAAGCAACTGCAAGGTTGCGCGACGGATTGCGGACCTCGCCGGCGATTTTGCCGGCTTCCCACCAGCCGCCAAAGCAGAAGAAGGCGCTGATAGTGGCGCCGGCAATTGCGTCGATCAAGGGATCGGAGCCCGGACGGCGCACGGACAGCGGCACTATATTGGCGATCGTGGCGTGGCCGGAGAGAAACGCCCATCCAACGAGCGCAGCGAGTACAGGGACTTTAAGCCAATTGAGGGCTGTCGTCACTCCGCTGCTCAGGCGAGTGCCGAAATAGTTGAGCGCGCCGAGCGTGATGAGGATAAGGGCGGGGAGGGCTTTGGCAATTGGGGAGGGTAGTGAGAAAAGCGCCTGGACATACGGGACGGTGCCAACTGTGAGCGCCGCGGCCACGCCTGGATACATGACGATGGCGGCCATCCATCCGTAGAGAAAAGCAACGCGCCGGCCGAAGCCGCGACGAAGGTAGAGGTATTCGCCGCCGTCATGGGGATTGCGGACGGCGAGTTCGGTAAAGCATAGCGCTCCGGCCAGCGTGAGGAGCGCCATTCCGCACCAGACGGCAGCGAGAAGCGCCGGCGAACCGAGCGACCGGGCCATCCCGGCTGGAGTGAGGAAGATGCCGAGAGAGATGGCTTCGCCGGTGACGACCGCCGTAGCCGCCCACACGCCCATCTGCCGCCTGCTTTGGGGATCGACCTCCATGGTTTGGCTATCCTACGGACCCGCAGTGTGGCCGCGCATCAGTCTTTGGATGGATACGCTGAGAATGAGAACGCGGCTGGGGTGCGCTATTGGGGTCCAGGGGCTGGGAGTTCAGGCTCCGGTTTCTGGTCAAGATGCATAACGTGAACGCTCGCCTGGGTCTCAGGAATGGTGCCGTCGTTGACCTGCGCCTCTGTCGGCTTGCCTTGCACCAGTATCCGTGGAGTGACGGTGCCACGGGCGGGAACGAAGACCCGTTCTGTGGTTTTGTTGGTCGCGGAGCGCACGGTCACGGGCACCTCCGCAGGCGCATAGCCAGCATTGGAGATGGTAACGGAGACGAGCCAGTTGCCGGATTGCACGGCGTTGGGGAAGACCTTGTCGATGGTGAGATCTGGAAGGCCGTGATCTGCGTCGATCCAATCGGTGAAGAGCCAGGTGAGGTTCTTGCCGGGCGCGGCGGTTTTCAAGGCCGTCTCAAACGAAGGCGGCGGACTATCGTTTGTGTTGTCTTTCCCCTTGTCGGCGGCGCCGTTCGACGCGCGGAGGGCAGCGCCGAGTGCATCGTCACCGACCAGGTCGCGCAGCATCCAGAGAATGTAGGTGGCCTTGGTGCGGTAATAGACGGGAGAGGTAGCGCGCGTGAGGGGCTGACCTGCACCTTCGCCGGGGGAGGGGGGCTCGGCAAGTGCCAGCGCCTGGCGGCCCGCTTCAAGAGTGCCAAGAGCCTGATCGCGATGGTGCTGGTGGTCATCCCAGAGAGTGCCCATGAAGTTGGCCGTACCCTCATTGAGCCAGTACGGAGTGGGCGCCATCCATGCATGTGTCATGGAGTGAGACAGGACTGCCGAAAGCCGATCAGGCGGACCATTGCGCACGGGAATGACGAGGAGCGGCCCGGATTCCCAAGGGACATCTTCGGGATCGGGTAGATCGAGTACAGTGAGCTGCGTTCGCGGCTGCTCACCAAGCCAGCGCTCAATCATGGGAGAGGCGCTGTCTGCGGCAGAGAGCCAGGTTTTGGCGGCCGCTTCATCTTCGGGAATGGAGTAGACGGTCAGGTGCGTTCCCTGGTGGGCCGCCTCGGTCGTGACGAAGAGACTTGGCGATTCGAAGGAGAGCGTGGTGGGGCCGCTATCGGCGGATGCGATTCCCGGTAGGTCAGGACTGGAGCTTTGCTGATCTGCGATTTTCAGCGAAACGGCATTGCCGTTGACGACTGCAACGGTAGGGGTCTGACCATGAGGAAACTCCACCGTGAGCCGAAGGCGAAACTGGGTTCCGACGGAGCGAAGTTTCTGCCTGCCGATTTCGTCGAAGAGGCGCGCTCCATCGCCGATGATGACCGGGAGGCTTGCGACCGGATACCAGACAACATTGCCGAAGCCGCGCAGGCCAGTGAATGCGGGGTTGATCTGGTCCCAGTCGGAGTGGGACGCCGAGTCTTCGGGAGTTCCTACGGAAACCAGGCGCCGCGCAGTTGCTGTAATGGTGCCCGAATAGGTGACGTCGAGCTGAAGGGTTTCGCCGGGAGCGAGTGGAGTTGGAAGTGCGATAGCAGCTTCGTGTAGCTGGCCGGTGTGGTCGGAGTCGGAGTTGATGGTGGCCACGGGAGATGTTGCGTCGCGGCCGGCGATGCGGATGCGCTCCCAGTTGAGTGATGAGGAGATTTGCAGGGGGATGCGCGACAAGGGCGCCGTTCCTGTATTGCGCACGGTGACAAGTGCCCGCGCCGCAAGTTGTTGGGCGGCGGTGTCGAGATGGACGTCGAGATCGAGGCCCGTAATGGCGACGGCCTGGCGATCGGCGTCTTCCATTGAAGAAGCGTCGGAGGTTGACGCAGCGGGTTTGGCGGCGGCACCGGTAGTGCTGACGGTGGACCCGTTGGCGTCGAGCGAGCGCTGGAAGATGACCTTGCCTTTGGGTTGAGCGGGCGGAGGGGCGGTCTGATCCTGGGTAGGGGGAGTGGGGTTTGCTGGGGGCTGGGCTTGGCTGGGTCTGGGCCTGGCTGGGCGTAGCTGCCAGGAGTGCGGCAATGGATGCAATTGCCAGCGCCCGGGCGGGGAACAACTTCATGAACCTAGGCCTTTCTGTTTCTTCTTGGACGGTTGAGCGCCGTCGTGGCGAGCATTGGAAGGCTGTCGAGCAGTGGCGCGGCGCTGACGGGCGGCTTCGTAGAGTACGACGGCACCGGCCGTTGAGACGTTGAGGGAGCTGACACCGCCGGACATGGGAATCCTGAGCAGGTGATCGCAGGTGCGGCGGACGAGATCGTGGAGGCCTGCGCCTTCGCGGCCAAGCACCAGGACGCAGTCGCCGGTGAAGTCGAACTGGTCGTAGTCGGAGGCGCCACGTTCATCGAGGCCGATGACCCAGATGTTCTGTTCTTTCAGTTCCTGCAATGCACGCACGAGGTTGACAACGCGAGCGATGCGCAGATGTTCAGAGGCTCCTGCGCTGGCTTTGACGGCGACGGGGCTCAAGGGCGCAGCGCGGCGCTCGGTGAGGACGACACCGTCGACGCCGGCTCCGTCGGCTACGCGAAGAAGCGCGCCAAGATTCTGCGGGTCTTCTACGCCGTCGAGCGCGAGCAGCAGGCGCTTTTGCGACGGATCGGGCGCGGTGAAAAGATCCTCGATGGCGAGGGCTTCCTGCTGGCGGACGAGGGCGACGACGCCCTGGTGCGCGATGGTGCCGGCAAGATGCGTGAGTTGCTCGCGCGGTTCCTGACGAACGCGTACACCGGCTAGTTTGCAATCGGCGACCAGACGCGCGAGGCGTTCGTCGTGGCGTTCGGCGGCGACAATAACGTGATCGAATCGGCGGCGGCCAGCCTTGAGAGCCTCGGCAACGGGATGTACGCCGTAGAGAACTTCCATGTGATTAGTGTAGATTGCGCTACGGCTTTGATCAGCGGAGGCGCGTTACAGGTTGGGCCGTCGCCGGCGCGCTACGGCGAGGCAGCTCTCGATGGCCTTGGCGGCGCGGCGTTCACGGCCGTCGACGGTCTGCGAGTAGAAGATGCCGAGCAGATGATTTCTGCGCTGGGTGGGCGTCATCAGATCCCAGCCTCGGCGGGCTTCAGGTTGACGCTGAAATGCGGCGCGCAGGATCGGCGGTGGTTCCACTTCGCCTTCCATGGCGAGCATCAGGCTCTCGGCCATGGCTTCGGCGCGCTTCTGGCGGGTTTCACTGGATTTGGCGTCGGCGATTAAGTTGACGAGGCCCTTGCGCATGGAAGGACTGATCGCTTCAAACCATTTCTTCAGCGCGCGATCGGATTTGAGAATCTTTGCGAATTCGGGCGGCAGATCGATGACGAGTTCGCCGAGATCGGGGGTGAGCTTGATGAGTGCCCGCTCCCCTGCCCTGACGCGGGCGCCGGCTTGCATTTTCTTGTTCACGATGAGGACGTGCCCCTGGCCTTTGGTGGCGGGGATGAGCGCGGTTTTGAAGGCGAAACCGTTGATTTCGCCGAAGACGCGGCGGCTCTTCCACATTGGCCAGGCCTTTTTTAGGTCGATGGGGACGCGGGCGATGACCCAGCGAAGCGAGGTGCCGGTGGCTTCGAGCGGGGCGCGGAAGGATTTTTCGAGTTTGGAGCTCACAGTTCTGAGTTCACAGTTTTGCAGATTTTTCTGGATTTATGCCGCCCTCGACGCAAGAAACGCGACGTAGAGGCCCGAGGCCAGGATGAGCGATCCGCCGAGGATCATCCAGGAGGTGGGCAACTCGTGAAACACAAGGTAAGAGACAATCGCGCCGGTGATCAGTTGGGTGTAGTGGTACTGGGAGACGTTTGCGGCCGTGGTGTGGCGGAGCGCAATAAAAAAGCAGATGCTTCCCGCGGCGCCGAACGCACCCATCGCCAACAATGCCATCAGCAACCGCGGTGTGAGCGGCTCCATGTGCCACAGCATGCTGCCGAATCCGGCTACAGCCATCACGACGCCTGAAAAAATTGTGAGGCTTTCGGGGGTCTCGGTGCGCGTGAGGACGCGTGACCACACCATGTTGACTGAAAAGCAGGCGACGCAAGTGAGGCAAGCAGCATAGCCGATCCAGTCTCCCTGGCGCGTAGAGCCAAAGGGATTGACGGCGATGACCACGCCCGCAAATCCGATGGCGATGGCGATGGACTTGCGCATGCCTGGGTTCTCATGAAGGAAGATGGCAGCGAGTATCGTGATGACGCCGGGACACAGGAAGACAAGGATGTAAAAGAGCGTGAGCGGCACATGGCGCAGGGCGACGACGACACAGAGATTGTTGACGAGATCCAGGGTGGAGCGGACCAGTTGACGTCGAGGCTTTTGCGGCCAGAGCGATGACGTCTCGCGGCGCACGAATGTGTAAAGGACGAGAAAACCGGCGATGAAGATGCCGAGGAAGCCGATGACCTGGTAGGCAGGCAGGGTGGAGCGGCCGACCAACTTCATAATGGTGTCGGCAAAGACCCAGCAGGTGAAGCCGCTGATGGCTAGCAGAATCGCCGCAAAGTCGGAATGGCGGGGCGGGGCTTCGGTCTGAAAGAGCTCGGGTTGGGGATTGGTGGTCAGGACGGCTGGACCGGGGTGGATCTGAGATCAGGGTAACAGTGGGGTTTAGCGGAGTTGCGATTCGGCGTTTCTCTGCAGACATTCGAAATGCAGACGAAAGGATCCGAATTGCTCATGCTGTACCGGGAGTTGCCAATAAGGGGCCGAAGTATTCCGCTTTACGGGCACCCCATTGAAGAAAGCGCTTGGGGCCCCGATGCACTCAGAATGACAGCCGCAGTTTCAGTGGCCTGCCTCCGTTGCCTGATGCCGTTCGAAATATCCTTTGTGATCCCGTACAACTACGGCAATATCATGGAGTTACCAATGACACCATTACTATAGTGCCGTGTACGGAGTCGGGAGCTGGATAAAAGCCGGTCTCCCGTTAAGTAACTTAATAATCAATAACATGGAAAAGCATAGGCACAAATCGCTCGATGGCGCGACCGGGCCTTTTTTCGAATCTGGCCCGAAACGGGAATAGTTCATTACTCAAGTGCTATATGAGGTCTGTTGGTCACCTCCCATAATCCCCAAAGGTCACGAGATGCACGCGTTACCCCGCAGGTAAGAGATCCGAGCATCGGCCGGGCCTTCGCGAACAGCAAAGACTGTTTGTTGATACCCCACACGGAGGAACGATGAAAACAGGAAGAATCTTTTGGGCTGCCTTGGCTGGCTTCGCGATAACACTCCCGGCCTCGATGGCCTCTGCACAGTTGAACTCAACCGCTCAGGCGATTACTTTGAACGCCAAACTCAACGAGTCGCTCACAGTCACTCTTACGGCCAACGCCGTGAACTTTACCCTCAGCGCCGGCAGCGCCACCAACCCCGGCTCAGCCAACATCACCGCCACGACAGCGTGGACATTGGCTGCAGGCCGCGGCAATGTGAACGTCTTCGCGTATTTCAGCAGCGCAACTGCAGCCCTCTCCGACCCTGCGGGAGACAACATTCCGTCTTCTGCCTTCTTTATTGCGGATAACGCCGGCCCATCTACCGCGCTCACCAGCACCGTTGCTTTCGGTGGCGCCAATGCCGGTCTCCAACTGGCGAATGTCCCCATCACAACCACGAATCGCTCATCGAGCCACACTGACGCCATGGCCTTCAACATCAACCTCACTGGCGGCACGCTGCCTCAGCTTCCTGCCAACACGTACACGGGAACGCTGAACATCCAGGCCCAGGCGACTCCGTAATCTCTGCAAAAAACCGCGTTCGGCAAGGGCGGGAACCGCACTATCGCGGTGCGCCCGCCCCTAGCCGTGTCCCACAACGCTCTCAGGAAAGAAACGCGCAATGCGAATGCACACCAAACTCGGAGTAATAGCAGCGCTGGCGGCAGCGATGTTTGCGGCGCGCGCCCAGGCTCAGGTGGTGAATTCGGGCGGGAGACCAATTGCGCTCAACGCTGTCCTTCCAGATTCCATTACCCTTACGCTGTCGAGCAATGCAGTGAACTTCACCCTGGTCGGTGGCAGCGCAAGTAACCCCGGCAGCACGGGAATCACCGCCACTACCACATGGGTCCTCAGGCCGAATATCAACAGCCTGAAACTCTACGCATTCTTCAGTTCATCCACATCCGCGCTCAACGACGGCGCAGGGCACAATATTCCCTCGGCTGATTTTCAGATCTCGGCGAACGGGGGTGGATTTGCCGCCCTTACGAATACCGTGCCGTTTGGCGGAGCCAACGCAGGACTGCAGGTATCGTCTGTACGGATTCTGGGAAATAACAAGACAGGCACGAATAGTGACGTCATGACGTTCAACATCAACCTGGCGCCGCTGCCGAGTTTGCCGGCTGGCGTGTACACAGGAACTCTGACCATCCAGGCTCAGGCATTCTGATTCCCCGAGGCAGCATCATGTATCGAAACTCATTTCGCCCTTTGATCTACGGAATCTTTAGCGTTGCCGTTGCCGTCTCCGCCGCAGCGCAAACCGTGCGCCCCGTGATTAATGAGCTTGGCAATCCTGCCAAGGGCCGCGTGGAATATGTAAACGACGGTCTCACCCCGTTGAATGTGGTGCTCGAGGCCAAGAGTTTTACGGTCTCGGAAAATGGTGAGCTCAGCTATCGCCCGCTGGACCCGAATATTCATTTGAAGCTCTCGGCTACCAGCTTTCGCATCCAGCCGCAGCAGACGTACTACGTGTTCTACGAAGCGAGTGCGCCGCCCAGCCCAACCTGGTTTGTGATCTACGCGTCGTTCTCGGGATTCACGTTCCGCACCGCGCAAGGGATGAATGTGCGGCTCCAGTTGCCCCACACTGTCTATCTGCTGCCAAAGCAACGGGCCGAGAAGGCAGACGTACGCGTTGTGCGGGCGGAGATCAATGAGCATGACAATAAGGTCCTTCTCGAGGTCGAGAACACGGGCAACAATTTCGGACGCGTGCTGCAAACCCAGTTGGCGAATGGGAGGAAGAAGCAGGAAGCTCCGGGATTTCCGATTTTTCCGCACAGCAGGCGCATCCTTGAGGTGCCCCTCGATACAAGGGTGGGGGATGCTGCTCCGACAGATGTGAGTTTCCAATTCGACAACTTCAAGGTCGAAGAGAAGCTGCAGGTCAAAGCGAATAGCGATCTCCAGCTAGCTTCAGGATCGACTTCAGTGAAAGAAAGCACTGTCGGAAAGCCCTAGAGCCAGCCGATGCGCATGCAATTTAAACGCGCGCTCCTGGTGCTGGCGATGCTGCTGGCTGGAAGAGCGAATGCCCAGGTGTTTCGCGTGCAGGGCGGGACCTCGACGATGCTCAATGCCGCAGGGCGGGTCGGTTGAGTTCAAAGCCCCTAAATATGATGGAAGCGTTAGCCTGGGCTATTTCGAAGGGCATCTGCGCTTTGGAGCTGAGAACCGCTACCAGTTTCATAACTTTATTCTGCTGACCGGCGATGAGACGGTCCCGTTTATCCTGCCTACCGATGTGTTCGATGCCAGCCACTATTTTTCAATGCGCGGCGCCGGCGTCACCCATAGAAACAGTACGAGGGAGTACTACGCCTTCGGTGGCATGACATCGACATGGCTTGGCACGGGTCTCTTCAACGCGGCCACCAGCGACAATCCCGCCGGGATGTTGTTCTTCGAACAAAAACTGAATAACCATTTCAAATTCTTTTCGCGGAACATTATTTCGAGGCAACAGACTTCTCTACAGGGACTGGAATATCGGCCGAATCGAGCGATGAGAGCTGCGCTGACCGCTGGCATTGGCTCCAACCAAAAATATTTTGCGGCCAGCTTCGACGCCGAGACGGAGAAGCTCATCTTCAAGACGAGCTATGTGCTGACCGATAAGTCGTTCCAGCGCGTCTCGCTCGCCACTCCCTTGAGTTCCGAGGTCAACAAAGGAAATGTGCAGATGCTGTACAAGCCGTTTGATTTTGTCAGCGTCACCGCGGGGCATCAGAACATTCTGGAGCCCCTGACGCTCGGCGGAGTTGTGCAGCAAGCCACAGTGAACCAACTCGCCGCCGACTTCCACGTGGAGAAATTCTATTTCGGCGGCGGACAGTTTTCTTCCAGTAGCTCGGGAATTCGCGCGCAGGGAACCAATCTATATGTGGGCCGCCGCTTCGGCCGATTGCTCGAAGTCAACGAAAACTGGTTCCAGAGCAAGTCGCAAGGACAACCGAACAGCACCGTCCTTTCCGGAACAATCCGGGAGAATTTGTCTTCGCGCCTCAGCTTGCTGCAGCTCATCTCGCGGACCGGCGGGCAAACCACGTTTGCCTTTGGCGGCGACTTCACGAGCAATCGGCTGATGCTGCAAGCCGATTATCAGAATTTATACCTGCCGTTTCGTCCCGATCATCCATTTCAGCAAGCACTGGCGCTGAATGCCGCAGTGAGAGTGCTCGGCCCTATGCAGATTACGGCTGCCTCAAACGTGGATCCGACCGGACATCTGCGCTATACGTTCGGCATGAGCACTTATGTGTATCGCACCAGCGGTATGACGTCGACGCATTCGGAGAGTTTTTCGATCGCAAAGTTCCTGGTGCAAGGCGTTGTGAAAGATGACCAGGGCAATCCCGTGGAGGGAGCGGCGCTGCGCATCGGCAAGGAAGTGGTCTACAGCGACAGCACAGGCGCCTTCCTGGCGCGCATGGGAAAGCACGGGCCTTTTCCACTGAGCGTTGTGCCAGAGGAGTTCCTTACCAATGGCCTCTATGAGGCGGTTTCGGCTCCCTCTACTGTGCGAGCTGAAACAGAAGATGCCGCAGCCAACCTGGAGATCGTGATTCGCCGCGTTCCGCCCCCACCGGCAAAATCCGTCGCATCCAAACAATAATTGGGGAAAGGTAAGGCTCGGTCGACACCTGCCATGCTCTGCGATTCGGAACACGAGGTTTTTGGGGGGAGAGAAAAGCAGATTCTTCGCTTACCACCCCCAAGCTCTGCCCCAAAGAGCAAAGACCGCTCATTGGGGACCCCATTGAAGAAAGCGCTTGGGGCCCCGTGCACTCAGAATGACAGACGCAGTTTCGGTGGCCTGCCTCCATGGGAGAGTCGAACTTGATCTTGCGGGCGGATGACCGGCAATTCGGAAGTGAATAATTATGGGGCTGAAAATCCGCAAAGAGCTATAGCAAATGCTTCCACCCGATTCGCTTCCCGGTTTGCATAGGGAACTCGGAAGCCAAGGAGTCCGCGCTTCAGGCTGAGCTTTATCCGAATCTTAGATGTGAGCCGCAGAATCTAATGTTAGTGCTCGACCAAGGGAGATTTTTGTGGCCACGCTAGAGTCTGGTTTCCTGCAAAATCAGCTGGAAGAACGCAAGCGCCGTCTGGAAATGGCGGTTGTTTCGCAGCCGCAAAACTCGGAGTTGGGCAGCCTCTTGCGCGAAGTCGATTCGGCGCTCGATCGCATGGCCGAAGGTACGTACGGTCTATGCCTCGAGTGCCACGAATCGGTAGAGAAAGAACGTCTGTTAGCGGATCCCCTGATTCGTTATTGTCTCGACCACCTGACTCAATCTGAACGGACCGCGCTACAACGAGATCTTGACCTGGCATCGAAGGTGCAGCGCAACCTATTACCGCAGAACGGCCTGAGCGTGGGTGGCTGGGAGACCAGTTATCACTTTGCTCCTGTGGGCGCAGTGAGCGGCGATTACTGCGACTTGATTCCCTACGACGGACAGCTTTTATTTCTTTTAGGCGACGTCTCGGGTAAGGGCGTGGCCGCTTCAATGATGATGGCGCAGCTTCACGCATTATTCCGCAGCTTGACTGGCATGTCTCTGCCGCTCGCCCAGATTGTCGCTCATGTGAACCGGGTGTTGTGTGAAAGTGCGCTGGCGGGACAGTACGCTACCCTGGTGTGCGGGCTGGCGAAGCCAAACGGGGAGGTAGAGATTCATAACGCCGGCCACTGCCCCGCGATCGTCGCCGGGCGCGACGGCGTATTTCCTGTTGACTCTACCGGTTTGCCGCTGGGGATGTTTGTGGAAGCGAAGTCTACAGCCACGTGCGTGCAACTGGAATCCGGCGATACGCTTTTTCTTTATACCGACGGTCTTTCAGAAGCCCACAATGGGTGCGATGAGTATGGCGTGGATCGCGTGATGGCCCTGGTGCGAAAGCAGGCCGCGCGGCAACCTGCGGAACTGATCGCCGCCTGCGTTGAGGACTTGCGAACTTTTGTGAACGGCGTGGAGAGTTTCGACGACATGACGGTGCTTGCGGTACGGCGGTGCAATTAGGCAGGACAACGGTTGAATCAGCAGTGATCCGCAAATTGTGCGCATCGGGGCATTCTCACTTCGTTGCCGAGGTTCTTCTGTATCCGAACTTCTGATCTAATCTATGCCCCTCCCAATTTCAGAGGCACTCGTCTTCGCCGTGATGGGCGCATGGGAGATCACGGTCACTTCGGGATTTGCGGTATTCGCGACCGGGCAGTTTTCCGAAGGGCATTCGAATGGAGAAGGGAGAGCCATGGACCCTACAGCTCCCGGCCCTCCTCGCTCCGCGGCAAATTTTTACTGCGAATTGCCTTGAATCTGTTCATTGGCGACAGGTATCAAGTATCCAAACAGGCCCTCGGTGGCCTGGTGTGGCCCGGCTGTAAAGTAGAGTTCCGATGCGGGAGCCTCGTCCGGGTCAAAGCTGTTCGGTGTCGCGCTATTGGCAGGGCTGATGCTCCAAATTCCCTGGATGGAAAGAGGCTTTCCGGTCTCATCCTCGAGCAGCCCTTCAAACTTTCCAGTTGCAAGATCATAGGCGGAGATGAATCCCGCTGACTGCGTGCTTCCTCCAGCGGAGAAATTCGAAATCAGCAGGCGGTGGCTGAAGCGTCCAAAGTCGAGGGGAGCAAGGGCCACTCCCCATGGAGCATTGAGCCAGTCGCCATGCTCAAGGCGCCTGAGCAGTTTGCCTTTCGATGAGTAGATGTCGACGTATCCAAGGCCGGGACCCGGAGTTTCAAACGGATCGCCGGCGAAATGCAGAGCATACGTAACGACAATGTCGTTGCCGATAGCCTGAATGTTGAATGGCATAAAGTTGCGGGGAAGTCGCTCATCGGTAAAGGGTGCCTGATCATCGCGATCATGATCCTCATCATCAAAGTAGGAATCGTGCCTGCCGTCGTTCTTCAATTTGAAAGGAACGAACGTATTGTCGAAGACGTCGATACGGCCCTTGAGGAAGTTTGCAGCGTACAGGTAGCGCTTGCCATTGATGAACGCGGTCGTGAGCCCGGTATAGCCTGAGCCCGCTGCACCGCGCGCAACGGTGACCGCGTTCACGGACGGCGGGTTCGCGCCGGGTGCGACAGCAATGTTCGCGTTCCATGCCGCGATGCTTCCATCGAGCGTGGAAAAAATAAATGCGGCCGGTTTGTTGGGAGCAAGAAGGAAATCGGTCGCGCTGCCATTGGGGATCGCCCCTGTCGGGGCACCATTCGGGAAAGTTGGATCTTGCGGGTTGGATTTCGGGATAGTAACGATCAGCTTCTGCTTGGCTCCGGCGCCGTCGTACAACGTAGCAACTCCGGTCGCTTCATCTGAAACCCACCACGTACTGCCGGAGCTTCGGGCGAGGCCCCAACCATTGATGAGCAGAGGATCGGGTGATTCTGCGTTGCCGGGAACATTGGAATCGAGGTTGACTTGCTTGTAGTGCTGCGCAAAGGCCCCGGACGTCACTGACAGCGCAAGCGTCAAGCCTCCGAGTTTCGGAAAGATCTTCAACATTGAAATCTCCTTTTTGTTTTGCATTGGCCGTAGAAGGGCTGATCCCGCAAGACACCGAACCCGGCCATAGCCGCGATGGTTCAGTGTTTGTGAAAGCAGGAATGAGACGCCCGCGAGTGCGCGTGCACAGCGAGCTCTTACATCTCTATTTGGGATATCGGAGAAGGAAACGGATAGACGACAACTGGTGATCAAAAATTCTTGTATCCAGCTCTTTGTTTCTCCTTTAACAATCTAGGGGAGAGAGGGCGGGATGTAGTGGAAGCGAATCAGGTAGATCTTTTCGCCGCTGCCGTGTTTGGCTACTTTCAGCAGGTCGAGGACGCCGAGGAATCCGGATTCGCGCGCGAGCTCGGGAGTGATGTCAGGGAAGCCGATGGGATCGATGGAGTCGATTTCGATTTCGCCTTCTTCCATGCGATAGCGCCCGCCTGCTTTGACGCGGGGAGTCTTCCAGATGCGGACGCTGCAGGTGATGTCTCCGCGACGAACGCCATCGCGGAGACGCTTCGTGAACATCATGGGAGTGAGTTTACGCCCGGCACGAGAAGCGGCTCGAAATGCGATTCTTAGCGGAACGCGGAGCGGTTGGCCCAATGAGCATTGCCTGGGCTGAAATCGCTGCGGTTTGAGAATCGCCCTCCGCGGCTGTTGCATGCGGATTAAGGTTGGCGATCTACAATTCGAGAGAGATGAACCGGCTGGGCCAGTTCGCATCGAGGTCGAAGAGTTCGAAACCGCGGGTCTCTGCTTTCGCGGTCAATTCTCTCGCGGTCGTTTTGATCTTGCTTGTTGCGGTTGTTGCGGGTTACTCGCAGAGCAAGGCGGAGAAGAAGGAACTGGCGGCTCTGACCGAAAAGGCCACTGATGGGGATGCCAATGCGCAGCTAGAACTTGGAACTCGCTATCTGCTTGGCCGCGGCGTCCCAATCGAAGACGCGGTACAGGCGCGTAACTGGTTTTTGAAAGCGGCCGACCAGGGGAATTCTACTGCTCAATTCTGGCTTGGGGAGATGTTCTCGACTGGGTGGGGCATTCCGGAAGACAAGGCTCGGGCGGCGATCTGGTATCGCAAGGCTGCGGAGCAGGGACTGGCGACCGCGCAATTTGCGATTGGCAACATGTATGAGAGCGGGAGGGGAGCCCCGCTGAACCACAAAGAAGCCGTGAAATGGATTCAAAAGGCGGCCAATCAAGGTCTTGCTCCCGCGAAATCGTGGATGCAGATGCACGGGGGGAATTCCGAGACCGCTTCAGCGAGCGGCGCCGATCAAAACCAACAGGCTCCCGATCAGGATGCGCCGGCCGCGACTCCCGTCGCTGGTCAAGAATCTGCGGCGCAGGTGGATGTCCGATATTTCCCTGGCGATTCGCGGGCCGTGACGGACGCGGAGATGCGCGGAATTCGCAATTCGCTACGGTGGGATCCGGAATCGGTGGTGCTGAAGCAGGGCGGGACTGCTCGATCGAATCTCGTCGACGGAAAGGGCAGAAGATGGGATCGGTGCTGATCCGGTGGGATAAGACGACCGGCCCGGGCGCTGACAAGAACTCGGCTCATCCGGATGAATGGCGTGGGCAGTTTTCAATTCAGGTCGAGAACGCGACGTCATGCCGCTTCACGAGTTCCGCTCAACTCGAAGACGATCAGGGATTCGTGGTGGTGACGGGCGCGACCTGGAATAGCTGGATGGCGCAGCATCAGCCTGAGGCCGGACAAACAAGCCAGGCCCACAGCGACGCCGGCTGGACGCAGAACTTCCCTTCCCTGGTTTTGAAACCGCTCACGGCGTATTCCAGTCTCGGTGCGTGTACAACGCCGAAGAACTAGGGTGGGGGACCAATCCGGCGCGGTAAATGGCTGTATTTTTGGTGCAAACGCTTTCTTTTTTGCGGCTTTGAGGGATCGTTTGTCGTCTAATTAAACGAGATGAGTACAGTTTCGTCCATCCGCTCGCTATTTAGCCCAAGCGCTGTCTCCGCTGCCGAGGAACTGGTTCGGCAGGAGAATCTTGCTGTTGCAGAAGCACTTAAGCGGCAAGACCCGGGAATGCTTGACCAGCTGATTGTGCGTTTTCAGCACCGGCTGCTGCGGTATTTGCTGTTTTTGACCGGCAACCGCGAGATGGCCGAGGACCTTTTCCAAGAGGTCTGGATGCGGGTGCTGACGCGGGGCGGGCAGTTCAACGGCAAGGCACGATTTGAGACGTGGCTGTTTACGATTGCGCGCAACCTGGTGATCGATCAGCGGCGGAAGCGGACGATGAGCAGCCTTGACGAGCTGTTTGAAGCGGGCGGGGATGACGACCGGCCAATGACGTTTGAGGTTGCCGATCACGAACCGGGGCCGTTTGACCGCCTGTCGAACGTGGAGGACCGGGAGCAGATTGGGACCGCACTGCTGCAACTGGATACCCTCTACCGCGAAGTGCTGGTGCTGCGCTTCCACGAGGACCTCTCACTCGAAGAGATTGCCAAAGTAACGCGGGCGCCGTTGTCGACAGTGAAATCAAGGCTGTACCGCGGGATGGCGTCGATCAAGCCGCATCTGGAACGCGCGCAGGCGCACCGCCGGGAGGCTGTGTGAGCCGACCGGGACCGGTCATGGAATCAAACCAGAACCATAACGTCACGCGTGGGGACCTGGTAGAGGCCATGGCAGGATTCAGCGGTGATCGCGACCGGGCGACGGCGGAGAAGACTCGCCGCGTTGTAGTGGCTTCAGCAGGATTAATGCAGGAACAGCGTGCGGGCCGGAAACGGATTCGCGCGATGGCGCTGGCGGCTACGCTGGTGGTGTTCTTTGTGGTGGGACCACCGGTGTGGTGGGTAGCAGATACGCTGATCGAGGAGGAGCACCTGACCAGCTTGATGAGCGAAATGGCGGTGTGGGGGTTTTTCTCGGTGACCGCCTTGTTGGGATCGGCGCTGCTGGCGGGATGGCTGCGGCGGAGATCGTAGGTCGGATTTCTGAGTCCCTCAGGCGCTAAAGCCCTCAGGTTTTAGGTTGGGCTTTCGGCATGACTGAAGTCATGCCCTGATACAGGCTGGCGTTATTCAAGCTGGGCACGATTCAAGCTGGTCCTGATTCCAGCTGACCCGATTCACGCTGGCGTGATACAGCCCATCCCTGCCTGGGGGGGCGCATCTTTCGTAAGGTGCGCCAAGCAGTAACCTTCTCCGTCAGGGCGAATTCCTCTATACTGGGTCGCAACTTCGCTGCGATCGTGGACGTCCATTGAATAGCAATCGGCAGAGCTGAATTGCTGCTGCGCCCCTCTGGGCGAGGGTTAGAGATTTATGCGTGAACCTGAATTGATTAATCCGAGCGAAGATACACGGCTGGTGCCGGTGTGGTCGATTGTGATGGCCGCGGCGGTGTTTGTATTGGTTGAGTACTATTTCTGGATCGTATTTCCGCAAACGCCGCATCATCTTCCGCCGCTTGGACTGCGGATCTATCTGAACCTTTCGTGGGGGTTGCTGGCGTCGCTCTACTTCCTGATGGTGGGGTACGTGAGCAAGGACGCGCCACGGCGCGCGATGAGCTCGCGGTTCTGGATGCTGATCTGCTTCGTGATGCCGGGCGGGATCGGCGCGGTGCTGTATTTCCTGCTGCGAGCGCCGCTGGTTTCGAAGTGTCCGGCGTGCGGGACGCATGTGCAGGGCGATTTCCACTTCTGTCCGCAATGCAACTATCAACTGACGGCGAGCTGCGGGAATTGCTTCAGAACGGTGCGGGGGACGGACCAGTACTGCACTCGGTGCGGGCACGAACTGGAAAGCGACCAGATGCCGGCGCGGTTGAGGATGCATGTGGGCGTAGGTGCAGGGACTAGGGACTAGGGACTAGGGACTAGGGACTAGGGACTAGGGACTAGGGACTTAGAGAGCATAGGGCTTTTCGTTTCCATTTATAGAAATGCGCACTTCCGCTCAGCGCAGATTCAGTTTCGACTCCGGTCACTACTTCAGGGCTGATCGATGAGAATCGATGAGATTGGCCTGCGACCCTTGGGGGTAAACTGGTGGACGCAGCAATGTTGCCTGGTTTCCCTTTCGCATGACGATTTCTGCCCTCATTGTCGACGATGAACAACTGGCTCGCGATGAGCTCGCGTACCTGCTCGAAGCCGCGACGGATGTGGACGTGGTGGCGCAGGGGGCGAACGGCATCGAGGCAGTGGAGCTGATCGAAGAACACCATCCGGATCTGGTGTTTCTGGATGTGCAGATGCCGGGGCTCGATGGATTCGCGGTGATTCAGCGCGTAATGGAGAGACATCGCAAGCAGAAGAACGGAAGCGCGTGGAACCTGCCACAGTTTGTGTTTGCGACGGCGTATGACCAGTATGCCGTGCGCGCGTTTGATGTGAACGCGGTGGACTACCTGCTGAAACCGTTTGATCGCGTGCGCGTGGACAAGGCTCTGGAGCGGGTGCGCGGCCGCATGACCAGCAGCGCCGCGGCGGTGAGCGCGGGTGGCGAATCGCCGATCGAATCGCAACTGGATGCGCTGCTGAGTTTGCTGAAGAGTCCGCAAGGTTCGGCGCGCGCGGCGAAGCTGATTGTGCAGGCGGGGAGCAGGCTGCTGCTGGTGGACCAGGCCGAGATCTGCTTTGCGGAGATCGAAGAAGGCGTGATTCGCGTGGTGACTCAGCAGTTTGAAGGGCAGTCGAAGTGCCGGACGATTGAGGAACTGCTGGATCAGCTGGATCCGGCGGTGTTCTGGCGCGCGCATCGCAGCTTCGTGGTGAACATCAACCAGATTCGCGAAGTGGTGCCGTGGTTCAAGTCGACGTATCAACTGCGGATGAATGACAAGAAGCAGACAGAGATTCCGGTGAGCCGGGCACAGACCAAGCGGCTGCGGGAGTTGTTCAATCTTTAGCCGGTCATGACTTATCTGCTTGAGGTTGTGGTTTCGGAAATGGGAAACCGCCCGCTGCAACTGCGCTTTTGGCGATTAAAAAGCAGGTCCTTCGACTTCGCTCAGGGCAGGCTTTCGGCTCACGGCGCTCGCTCAGGATGACGATGGATAGTGGGAAGACGGCATCGCCGGGTGGATTCCGCCGCTTGCTTGAATCCACCCGGCGCGCGCCCGGTTGGTGCCGGTGATCCCGGCTATTCCAGTGAAGCGAGTAGCCAGAGATCCCGGCGGCCGGCGATCCCGATTTAAAAGACTCCGGCGAGGATGCTTTCGGTCTTGTGTTCCCGGAGATATTTGACGCCGCTCTCGGCAAACACTGCAGGAGACAGTGTGATGACCGGGCAATGGGAATGGGCCAATACCTTGTAGACGACGCCGTGACGGGTGATGGCAGCGAAGGCGGAAGCGCCATGCGCGCCAAGAACGATGAGGTCGGCCTGCTGGGCACGGCTCTGGTAGAGCAGTTCTTCTGTCGGGTCACCGGGCACGACGATGGTCTGGACAGAGATGCGGTCGCGCAGTTCGAGAGGAATAAGGCAAAGCAGGTCAGACTCAATCTCTTCCATCGAATGGCCGGTGAGTACTTCCACGCGATCCTGCGGGCGGATGACGTGCTGAAGAATCAGACGCGCGTTGTGGTGGAGGGCCAGTTCGGCGGCGAAGGTGGCCACCACGAAGCTGCTCTCAATAAAGCTGACGGCAGACAGAATGGTGCGGGTGGTGAAATTCCGATAAGCGCCGTCGACGACCTCGGGGCCAACAATAAAAACGGGGACGCTGGCGGTGCGGAGTACGGCTTCAGCCACGGAGCCGACAAGAAGCTTGCCGATGGGGCCGGGCGAGTGAGTGCCCATCACGATGCGGTCGATGTGACGCTCCCGAAGGTAGCCAAGGATCTGGTCGGCAGCAAGACCGGGGCGAATGACCACTTCGCACTTGATTCCAAAACCGCGAGCCCGCTGAACCAACGGCTCAAGGTGCTTGGTTTCGGCGCGCGCGGCTGCCGCGTAGTCGTAGTAGCGAATGCCAGAGGTTTCAGAGGCCGTCACAACCAGGGTGTCATACACATGAAAAAGAACGAGATCGGCGCCGCATTCTCTGGCTTGAGTAAGAGCGTAGTTAAAGGCGCGCTCGTTAGCGGGGATCTCGGATGCAAAGAGGATGGTGGAGGGTTTGCTCCAACCCGGCTTGATGGCCATGGGGAACCTCCTTTGGTGCCTAAGGATATTAGGCTGCTATGAACGTTCGTTCAGTGCCGTAGGCCACATGCAAAAGTGAGTTAAATCACAAGTTAAAACCAGAAGATAATTACGGCCATGTCGCTTGATCCTCGACCCAACGGGGGCGAACGTACGACTCGGGAGGATCGCATCTATTTGACTTGAATTTTGGACTCATCCCAAGAAATTGTCCAGACGGGAAAACGCTTGCCGTGAAGAAATTCAAAATCATTTGGTGATCTGAATCACTGATTGAGGTATGCCGAGGGTGCTCTTCTGTATGCGCAATGAGGCGTTCTCCGCGCCGAGGAGGTTGGAAGTCGCATGCAACAACAGCCAATGCATCACATACCCGCACGCGGTGGGTTGAATTATGACGAGGCGCCGTTTCTGGCGATCTGGGAAGTCACACAATCTTGTGATCTGGCGTGCAAGCATTGCCGCGCGGCAGCACAACCGATTGCCCATCCTGACCAGTTGACGACGGCCGAGGGCAAGGCGCTGATCGACCAGATTGCGGACATGCATATTCCGATCTTTGTGTTTACGGGCGGCGATCCGCTGAAGCGGCCGGATTTATATGAGTTGATCCGCTATTCGGCGGAAAAGGGTGTGAAGGTGGCGGTAACGCCGAGCGCCACTCCGCTGCTAACCCGCGAGGCGATCTTCAAGATGAAGGAAGCCGGCGTGGTTCGCCTGGGAATTTCGCTGGATGGGTCGTCGCCGGAGATTCACGACAATTTCCGTGGACTGCCGGGAGCGTGGGCGCGGACGATCCAGGCGGTGGAGTGGGCTGGCGAGGCGGGACTGCCAATCCAGGTGCATACGACCATTAGCCGACATAACGCGAACGATCTCGACAATCTCTGTGCCCTGTTTGAGAAGCTCAACATCGTGATGTGGAATGTGTTCTTCCTGGTTCCGGTGGGACGCGGGCAGTTGGGCGATCTGCTGAGCGGTGAAGAGTTCGAACAGGTGTTCGGAAAAATCTATGAGTTGTCGAACAGGGTTAGCTTCCAGATCAAGACGACCGAAGCAATGCACTACCGGCGCTACCTGCTGCAGCACAACCTGCAGGAGCGGAAGATGGGACATGGAGCTGGACATCCGATGGGTGCGGCGCATGAGTATGAACCGGGGGCACCTGAGGCCGACGCGAAGACGCGGACTTCGAACTGGATGACGCGGCGCGTGAATGACGGGAAGGGCTTCCTGTTCGTTTCGCACATGGGGAATGTGTATCCGAGCGGATTTTTGCCGATTCATGCAGGGAATATTCGCGAGAAGTCGCTCAAGGATATCTACCAAAATTCGCCGATCTTCAAAGCGCTGCGCGATACGAAGCAGCTTGAGGGCAAATGCGGGGCATGCGAGTACAAGGAGATCTGCGGTGGATCGCGGGCACGTGCCTACGCGGTGACGGGCGATCCGCTGGCGCAGGAGCCTTGCTGCATTTATCAACCGAAGAATTGGGTGCCTACGGATACGCCGGTGAGATGCCAGCCGGAGTTTACAGGGCCGCTGGTGTCGTTATAGCTGCAAAGCAGTCTTATAGCCGTTGCAGTCCTAAAGTCGTTTTAGATTTATAGATTTCCTGTGGGGGGATGATCGGGCCGGGACGAAGACGTCCCGGCCCCGATCATTTTTCAGTGAGTTTCAGCGTGCGAATCCACTTTGCCACTGAAGCGACTGTAGACAAAGACCACGTAACCGATGGCGAGAGTCATGCCGAATAACCACCATGCCAGGCCCACGGAGAGAGCGTGAGGGCCTGAAAGTGCGCGGACCAGTGTGATGTCGCGATCAGCGCCGGTCGAGGCCGGGAGCAGAGTGGGGTAGACACCCCAGCACGCACCGGCCAGCATGAAGAAGAGATATAGCCCGGACGACAAGAATGCTCTGACCGGCTTGTGGGTGCGATTAAAGAACCAGATACCGGCGAGGGATGCGAGAACTCCGACGGGAACGATGAACGTGAATGGGAAGTGGTAGTAGTTGTCGAGGCTGGCGGGACGCACGGCGACGGTGGCGATGAGGCTGACGATGGTGAGCAGCGATACCAGCGCGAGAAGCGGATTGATGAGTCCGCAGGCGCGCTTTGCGAGGTCGCCGGAGACTTTGATGGCGAGCCATAGCGCTCCGTGAAGTGTGAGTGCCACGAGGGCGACGAGACCGCCGATGACCGTGTACCAGTCGAGGATGCCGGGGTGCGGACCGGGCTGCCAGTTGGTCCAGAGAGGGAGGAAGAAGTAGCCGTCAGGCTGGAGGGGAACCCCGCGCAGGACGTTGGCGAGTGCTGCTCCGTAAAAGATGGCGAGCAGCGCGCTGGAGAGGCCGAAGACGCCATCGAGCAACGCTGTCCAAACGCCGACGTCGATGTGGTTGCGGAGTTCAATGCTGATGCCGCGCAGCACGAGCAGCCAGAGCACGATCATCAGGGGAAGATAGAAACCGCTGAAAGCTGAGGCGTACAGGAGCGGAAAGGCGAAATAGAGTGTGCCGCCGCCGGCGAGGAGCCAGACTTCGTTGCCGTCCCAGACGGGACCGATGGAGTGGAGTGAAGTTTTACGCTCGGCTTCGGTACGGACCAGGAAGAGGTGAAGCACGCCGACGCCGAGATCGAAACCGTCGAGGACGACGTAGCCGACGATCATTACGGCAACAAGCCAGAACCAGATAAATCCCATCATGATGAATCCTCGTTTCAGTACCGGCCACTTCAGTAAAGTACGAAGTGTCAGGGCACGACTTTAGTGGTGCCGCAAGTCTCCGTTTCGAATTGGGCTTTCGCCCCTGCTTGCTTGCGTTTCCTTTTCAAAAAGGCAGTGCCAAATAGATATTCCTCAGCAGTGCTTGCAAGACCGCCTTTCACAGGATTGGCATCGATATAAGCCTGGTATTCCTGAAAGCTGCGTTCATCAATAATGCGCACATCAGAAAATCCACGCTGCCAGATTTCGCCGGTAAACCCAAGTTCTTTTCTGGCACGAAATGAAAAGATTCCCTTTACCCATTGCATTGCTCTTTCAACAGTGACGTTCCCCGGGATCGTTATCAGGAGATGGAGAGGGTTAGGCATGATGACAAAATCGTGGATCGTGAATCTTCTTGCCTTCACACAGGATCGGAGCACGTCGATCAACAGTTCAGCCATGCGCGTGGCTTGAAATAGTGATTTACCGCCGACGGTCCGCGTGGTGACAAAGAATGTACGCGGTTGTCCTGTGGCTTGTTTGGGATCGGATGGTCTCGCAGGTTTGGCCATGACAGGGGCTAAAGCCCTCCTATTTTTCAGTCGCTATTACGGCACGACTAAAGTCGTGCCCTGACACTTCGTGCTCAACGAATGCGCTTGCGAAGTCATTTGCGTGGTTTGCATTCCTAATGGCTAAAGGCCTCCTATTTTTCTCGCTCCGTCGGCACGACCAAAGTCGTGCCCTGACACTTCTTGCTCTACTCGATGGTCGGTGCTCCTTAGTCGGCTGCGGCAACTGTTGACTGCGGGACGTGCGGAGTTGGGCCGAGGCTGATTTCGCGGTAGACAAGCACGGTGAACAGCAGGCCCAGCAGGGCATACAGGCCCATGAAGCCGATGAGGGTAAAGAGGCCATTGCCGGCAGAGACGGTGTTGGAGTAGCCCTCGCTGGTGCGCATGAGGCCGTAGATGAGCCAGGGCTGGCGACCGATTTCGGCGGTCATCCAGCCGGCGGTGTTTGCGATGTATGGAAATGGAAAGCTGATGAGCAGCAGCCACAGAATCCAGCGCGAGGTGTAGAGTTTTTTGCGCCAGAGGAGAAACGCTGCGACGATCATGAGCACTACAAAGTAGGTTCCGAGGCCGGCCATGATGTGGTAGGCGTAGAAAAGCAACGGCAGCGCAGAGGGCCACTGATCGCGCGGGAAGGCGTCGAGGCCCGTGACTTCGGCCTTGGTGGTGCCATAGATGAGAAAGCTGAGCACGTTATTGACGACGATGGGGTTGTCGATCTGCTGCGTCACTTCGTTGGGCTGCCCTATGAGGACGATGCCAGCGCCGGATTCGGTGTGGAAGAGGCCCTCCATGCCGGCGATGGCTGCGGGCTGATGACGCGCGACGTATTTGCCGTGGAGGTCGCCGGTGGGAAAGATGATGAGGATGGTGGAGATTACGCCGGAGATGACGCCGACGCGGGTGAAGATGCGTCCGTAGCCTTCCCTTTTCCCGTCAAGCAGGTAGAACGCGCCGACGGCTGCCATGACGAACGATGCGGTTATTACGGCACCGGTCATATTGTGCATGTACTGAAACAGACCCCAGGGATTGAGAAGAAGCTGCCAGAAGCTGACGACCTCAAACTGTCCATCGGGCAGGCGGTTGTATGCAACAGGGTGCTGCATCCATGCGTCTGTGACGATGATGAAGAAGCCGGAGATCCAGGAACCGGCGAGTACCATGACGGCAGAGAACCAGTGCATGGTTTTCGAAATGCGCTTCTCGCCATAGAGGAAGAGACCGAGAAAAGCCGACTCGAGGAAGAAGCTGAAGACGCCCTCCATGGCAAGGGGCTGGCCGATCACTCCGCCAGAGAGGCGCGAAAACCGGGCCCAGTTGGTGCCGAATTCGAATTCCATGGGAATGCCGGTGACGACACCAAAGACGAAGTTGATGCCGAAGATTCGTGCCCAGAAGCGGGAAGCCTGGTTCCATTCCTCGCTGCCGGTGCGGAGGGCTATCGTTTTGAGGACGACGATCAGCAGCGCCAAGCCCATCGTGAGTTGCGGAAAGAGGTAATGGAATGTGATGGTAAAGGCGAAATGCAGCCGGTGAATCAGCTCTGCGGTCATGGAAAGACTCCTGGTTTAGAGCGAAGAGGAAGGACGCGACAGTGTATCGCGTGCAGCGAATTTGGCGCAGGCGGGGAACCGCCAGAAACGACCGTGCAGTGCTAATTATCAGAGAAGAGAGGGATGGAGATGTGATTTAAATCACTTGCCGGACAGGACCGGAGGTGGATTCTGGAAGTGGGTAACAACCAGCGCACGCTTGAGGTACATGGAGCTGATAACGGGTACGGCCGGTGTGATAAGAAGGGATTGAGGTCAAGGAATGCGGGTAGCGGTTATTGGAGGCGGAATCGCAGGACTGGCTGCCGCCTTTGAGTTGGAAAAGGCGCGCGCGGCGGGTGCGGATGTTGAGTACACCCTGTTTGAGTCGCGGGAGCGGCTCGGAGGATCGCTCGCATCGGAGACCGTGAATGGCGTTGTGCTGGAGCGGGGGCCGGACTCGTTTTTGAGTGAGAAGCCCGCGGGTGCGGAGCTTTGCCGCGAACTGGGTTTGACAGATCAACTGACGCCTTCAGATGATGGGAACCGCAAGACGTACATCGTGGTGAAGAACCGGCTGGTTCCCTTGCCGGATGGGCTGATGTTTCTGATTCCGACAAAGCTGGTGCCGACGGCGCTATCGGGTTTGTTCAGCCCGGCGACGAAGATCAGGATGGCTCTGGAACTGCTGCATCCGCCGCGGCCGAGCGGGCAGGACGAATCGGTTGCAGCGCTGGTGCTGAGGCACTTTGGTCAGGAGGCCGTGGATCGGCTGGCGGATCCTTTGCTGTCGGGAATCTATGGCGGCGATGCGACGCAGTTGAGCGCGCGGACGGTGTTGCCGAAGCTGGTGGAGATGGAGACACAGTATGGCTCTCTGACCCGCGGCATGCTGGCGGCACATCGGCAGATGCGGGCTATGATGGCGGCGAAGCTGAGTGCGAGCGCAAATGGTACTTCTGCGCCGGCGCAGGGCGGCGAAAAGCGCCCCGGGCCGCGATCGATTTTTACGACTCTGAGGGGTGGCCTGCAGCAGCTGGTGGATGCGCTGGAAGCGCGACTCGATCCGAGGTGGCTGCGAAAATCGACTGCTGTGAGCGCTCTAGATCGGGCCGGTGACGGCTGGCGTGTTCGAACGGGCGCCACCGATGAAACATATGATGCCGTGATTGTGGCGTCGCCGGCCTGGGCGGCTGGTGGTTTGCTGGCGACGGCAGATACAGCGCTGGGCGATGAGCTGAGCGCAATTCCCTACTCTTCTTCGATCACCGTGAATTTGGTGTTTGACGAGGCGCAACTGGGTCAGCTGCCGGACGGGTTCGGATTCCTGGTGCCCACTGTCGAGGGACGTGCGATGCTGGCCTGCACGTTTGTCCATCGCAAATTTGCAGGGCGGACGCCAACGGGCAAGGCTGTGTTGAGGGCTTTTTTGGGCGGCGCCAAAGACGAGGCGCTGCTGGACCAGAGCGATGAAGTGCTGGTCGCGACGGTGCGGCGCGAGTTGAGCGAAATTCTCGGGGCGCGCGTGGTGGGGCCGCATATTCCGGCGGAATCGACACAGGTTTCGCGCTGGCGGAGGGCGATGGCACAGTACGCCGTGGGCCACCAGGAGCGAATGAAGCGCGTGAAAGAGCGCGTGGCGACACTGCCGGGGCTTCGGCTGGCGGGAAATGCGTATGACGGGATTGGGATTCCGGATTGCATTCGCACGGGGCGGAATGCGGCGAAGGAACTGATGGCGGAGAAGCAGGTGACTGTTTCAAGCCGGTAGTCCCGGCTTTGTTTCCCGCCTTTTATTGACACGCAACTTATTGGTTGCTCTTTACAAAGAACAACCGCAGATCCTTCGCTTCGCTCAGGATGACAGTGGAGGGGTGAAGGTCTGTGCTTTCCCACCCATGCGATAGAAATCTCGCATGGATGGGGCACCGATTTTCATGCGGATTGATGCTGCGAAAAACAGGTCCTTCGGCTTCGCTCAGGATGACGGATCTAAGTAGGGAGTCGAAAAGCGGGTCCTTCGGCTCCCGTTGGTCGCTCAGGATGACGGCTTTTAACGGTAGCGCTCACTTTGGGAACGACCTCGGGACGATGGGGAGGACCAATGCGCTGGGATGGGCGGCGTCGTGGTAGATGGTGTTGGTGGCTTTGACGAAGGTGGAGTCAGTCGACGCGGGTTTGCCGGTGTTGAGGTTGCGGTCGAAGCGCGGAAAGTTGCTGCTTGAGACTTCGAGACGGATGATGTGGCCTTTGAGGAAGACGTTGCTGGTGGACCAGAGATCGATTTTGTATTCGTAGATTTTGCCGGGCTCGAGGATTTTTGCTGGACCTGTGGTTGATTCGCGATAGCGTGCGCGGAGGATTCCCTCGGTGAGATTCTGCACGTAGCCGTTGGGCCACACGTCAACCAGTTTTGCGGTGAAGTCGGTATCGACGGCGGTGGAGGCAGCATAGAGATCCAGTGTGACGGGGCCGGTGACTTCGACGTCGTTATCGAGCGGCGGGGTGGAGTAGACGAGAACGTCGGGACGCGCTTCTACTTCTTTCTGGTCGCGTGGGCCGGCGGGAAGGTGGCCCGGATCGCAGCAGAGAGGGCCGCCGGTGGTGGGAACGGGGTTGGCAGGGTCGTAGGTGAATGTATCGGGTTGCTCGGATTTCACCTTTGCGATGTTGAGAGCGCCATCGCCCGATGACGAGTTTGCCTTGCCGGCGGAGTGGAGCAGGTAGCGCGTGGATTTGGCACGCTCGAGTGGCCATGCTTCTTCGAAGCGCCACTTGTTTTCGCCCATGACGAAAATCTTTACGGGGTGTGTAGCGAAGTCGTTCTGCTTGCCTTGGAAGAGATAGTCGTACCACTCTAGGATCGTGGTGTTCTCGTCGTACTCAGCGGCAGCGGGACCGAAGTCGACGGTGCCGATGTGACTGCCTCCGCCGGCGTGGCCACCGATCATCATGAGCAGGTGCTGGCCTGCGCGTGCGGTTTCGTTTCCGGCGTGTGCCTTGAGACCGACATAGTTGCGCAGCGAGCCGCCTTGAAAGATGTCGTACCAGGCGGCGACGGTGAGGGCGGGGACCTGGATGTTTTGAAAATTCTCTTCGATGGACCACTGCTTCCAGTAGCTGTCGTAGTCAGTGTGGGCGGCCCAGTCGAGAAAATATGGCGCGAGAGCTTGTGTGAGTTCTGTGCCCGTATACGGCTTGGCGATGTTGAAGACAGGAAACTGCGTCAGAGGCAGGAGATTGACTGCGGCGAGGGCGTTGGTGTCGCGGCGGATGGCGCGGCTGAGGGTGTCCTGCGCGAGGCCGGCGGTCCACGACTCGTTGAACCACTGCTCGAATGCGCCGCCCTGGTAGGTCCAGTTTTCATGGTAGTTACTGGCGGTGACGACGGGGCAGATGCCGGCGAGATGGGGCGGATGGCTAATGGCGGCGAGCATCTGCGTGGCCCCGACGTAGGATCCGCCGAACATGCCGACTTTGCCGTTGGAATTCGGGAGCGCTGCAGCCCACTCGATAGTGTCGTAGCCGTCGTCGGTTTCATGCTTGAAGGGATACCACTCTCCCTCAGAGGTGTAGCGGCCGCGGACATCCTGCACGACGACGAGGTAACCACGCGCGGCGGCGGTGAGGCCGAAGGAGGCGGTGTTGTTCTTGTCGTAAGGCGTGCGCTGAAGAAGCGTGGGGTATTTGCCGTCTCCGACGGGGTGGTAGATGTCGGCGTGTAGCGTGACACCGTCCCGGGTCTTCATGGGGACGCCGTGTTCTACGGTGATGTTGGGAGCTGATTGCGCGAGGGCGATGGGGGCGAGACAGAAGGCGAGAGTGAGCAAGGTTTGTTTGCGCATGGTTTTCTTGAGTGGCGGAAGCCGGAAGCAATTCTATTCGATGGTGGCGGAAGAGAGTTCGCTCCCACCTCTCAAAAGCGAGACCTTTCGGCTTCGCTCAGGGCACGCTCTGGGGCACCCGGCGAGAATGAGCTGGGTTTGTTTGCGCATCGTTTTAGTTGAGTGGTGCTGGACCAGGACATCTTAACGGGGTTCGGGTTTAGCGGGTTAGTTTCCGCTGCGCGGAAGTAGCAAGTTAGCGAGTTAGCGGTTTACAGGCGTAACGAGCGTTTTAGCTGAAGCGGCGGTAGGTCATGCGGCGGGGGTTTACGAATAGTTTCGCGGTGACTACGCCGAAGAGAAATCCGCCGACATGGGCGAGATATGCGACGCCGCCGGTCTTGGCCTGCGCGACTGCGCCTACGTTGAGGACCTGGATGAGGAACCAGAAGCCGATGATGAGCGCGGCGGGGATGAGGGTGATACGGAAAAAGATGATGAAGAAGACGAAGGTGCGAATGCGATCGCGGGGAAACGTAATGAGGAACGCACCCATGACGGCGGCGATGGCTCCGCTGGCACCGAGGGCGGGTACGCGGGAAAACGGATCGGCGAGGATCTGCGCGGAAATGGCGACGATGCCGCCAACGAGGTAGAAGATGGCGAAGCGGATCGGACCCATGGCATTTTCAATTTCGCGGCCAAAAGCCCAGAGGTAGATCATGTTGCCGATGATGTGCATCCAGCTGCCATGCATGAACATCGAGGTGAGCAACGTGATGAGGCGATGGCCATGAATGATGCGGATGGGAACAGCGGACCACATCCAGACGTAGGGGTCGCCGTAGGTCAGCTCCTGAAAGAACACCCAGACATTGAGAACAATGATGAGGGTGGTGACGACGGCGAAGCGACCCGGCGGACGCGAGGCATCGCCGAGAGGGATGAGGCCGCCCACTACATTCCGCCCTTGCCGAGAAGAATTCCGATGCCGTAGGTTACGGCGCCTTCGACTGCGCCGACAACGGTCATTTCGAGGCCGGAGGACCACCATGAGCGGATGGTGATGAGGCTCTTGGCTGCGCCGACGGCGAAGTGCGCTGCAAGCGAGACGATGGCGGCGGCAACCACGGCGGGCACTCCGCTGAGGAAGAAAAACGGAATGATCGGGATGATGGCTCCGACGGCTGTGGATAGCGCGCCGGAGGTAGCCGAGACCATGGGGTTAGACAGCGCTTCTTCGGATGTGCCGAGACGTTCGCTGGAGAGGGCGCGGAGCATCTGTTCCGGATCGTTGGCAATGTGGTTGACCATGTGGTCTGCGTCGGCTTCGGGCAGGCCTTTGACCTGGTAGTAGAGCGAGAGGAGTTCGCGGGCCTCAGGCGCATTCAACTGGATGGCTTCGCGTTCGCGGGCGATTTCGGCATGGTAGATTTCGCGTTCGCTCTTGGCGGCGAGATAGGCGCCGGAACCCATGGAGAGGGCGGAGGCAACCATGCCGGAAAGGCCGGCGAGGAGAACATACTTGCTGTCGCCTGCGGTAGCGCCCGAGACGCCGGAGACGATGCCGAAGATGGCGCCGAGTCCGTCGTTGACGCCGTAGATGGCATCGCCGATCCATGCACCGGGCTGCTTGCGGCCCTGGCTGCGCTTGGCGAGGAGTTCTTCGAGGACCGCTTTGGCGTCGACTTTGGGCGCGCCAGCGGGGGCCTGGTAGTGGCCGCGGAGAAGAGAACCGAGCTCGCGGTGGTGGTCTTTCTCGTCTTCAATGACGTGGTCGAGGATGGCGATGGAGCCTTCGTCGCCGAGGTCTTTCAACTGCTTGCCGTAGTTGGCGATGTGACGGCTCTCTTCGATCTCGAGGCGACGCAGGGCCATGCGGACGCCGCCGGCGCGGTTGGCGAGGGAGTTGGCTTCTCCGCCGGGATTGCCGGTGTAGACGGGCTCGGGGCCACCGAGTTCGACGATGCGGCCATGCCAAAGAGCGGCGTGCTCCCACTCGGCGCCGGCGAGGTGACGCAATACCTGGGCGCGGACGGGGTCGGTGTCGCGATCGGCCAGGGTCTGGTAGGTGTGGTAGCCCTCCATCTCGGCCTGCCAATTGGCTTCGAGAGCGGCCAGAACCTTTTTCAACTTGGCGCTGCTGAGTGTGGTGGTTGCCACTTTGCGTCTCCTTGCGTTCTCTTGAGGATAAGGCATCTAACGAAGAATTCGCAGTGACGCAGGTAGCGGAAAAGAAGCCAGATTTGTGCGATTCGGACAGAATAAGAGCGCTGGATGGGTAGGAATTTGCATCAGTTGGCCGCATCACTTCCCCAATTTGGGGTTTTACGTATAGTGTTGTGTGGAACAAATTGCGACAATTTGCACGGTAATAGATTGCGGTCGCAATCCTTAACAGTCGAAGCATCATTTGTGAATGTTCCAGAGTCCTTCACCCAGGACAGGACGAGAGCCCTAACCGGGCAAACTTTTTGAGGAAGCAAGGGAGCAAACAACCTATGGCAACTCGATCGACACCGGCCGCGGCTTCAACAACGCCGAACTACACCGGACCCTTCATTACGGTAGCCGTGCTGTTCTTCATTTTCGGGTTTATCACCAACTTGAACATGGCGCTGGTTCCGCATCTGCGGTCGATTTTCGATCTGCCGTATGCATGGGCCATGCTGGCGGAGTCGGCCTTCTTCCTCGCTTACTTTGTCTTTTCGTCTCCGACTTCAAAGCTGATTGAGTCGATTGGATACAAGCGGACGATGGTGGTTTCGCTGTTCATCCAGGTAATTGGATGTCTGCTGTTTGTTCCGGCTGCCAAGATGGTGAGCTTTCCGCTGTTCCTTACCGCAGTGTTCATTGTTGGCGCGGGAGTAACCGCGCTGCAGACCGCAGCAAATCCTTACGTTGCGATTCTGGGTCCGGAACACAGCGCACCGGTGCGGCTCACCCTTGCGCAGGCATTGAATTCGGTAGGCGGCACGATTGCTCCGCTGGTTGCGGGCGCTTACATTCTGACCGATCCGGCGAGCACGGCCACCAAGGCGGCCGTCGCCAACACGGTGCGCGGACCGTACATTGCGATTGCAGCCGGGTTGCTGATTCTCGGGTTCGCAGTGGCGTTCATGCATCTGCCTCACGTTTCGCAGACCCAGGAGTTCAGGCCGGCGAAGGAAGGCGATCCGATTCTGAGCCGCAGCATCTGGAGCTACCGGCACACAGTGCTCGGTGCAGTCGGAATCTTTCTGTACGTTGGCGTGGAAGTGGGATTGGCGTCGATCGCGGTGAACTACTTCAAGACGCAGGGCGTGGACAGCGCAAAGACGGCATCGTTCCTGGTTTCGCTTTATTGGGGCGGCGCATTGGTGGGTCGCTTGCTCGGGTCGTGGATCCTGACCAAGATCCAGTCTGGGAAACTGCTGGGTGTTTTCGGATTTGCCGCTGCTCTCTTCGTGATTATCTCCATGGTCACAAGCGGCCAGGTAGCAATCTGGGCGATTGTGATTTGCGGATTCTTCAACTCGATTATGTTCCCGAACATCTTCGCGCTGGGCATCAAGGGCCTGGGGCCGATGACGAGCAAGGGATCGGGACTGATTATGACGGCGGTTGTGGGCGGCGCGATTGTTCCGCTCGCCCTGGGCGCGGCGGCCGACAAGTTCGGTATTCAGCACGCGTTCGTGATTCCGCTCGTTTGCTATCTCTTCATTGCCTATTACGGGCTGTGGGGATCCAAGCCTACGCGGACAGTGACAGCGTAGGTGGGTTGGGGCAGTAAACCTTGAAGGCCCTCCGGGCAACCGGAGGGCCTTCGCATGTCTGGGGCAATTCGGAACGCGGCCAGAAGTCCGTCTCTGAAGAATGTCGGCTCGGTTCGAATCGGCCCTACGGGGCGAATAATTCCTGCCTAAATGCAAACCCAGGATTTCATCCTGGGCTATTTTCACCTCTCCCTCCGGGAGAAGACACCGGGCAGTTTCGCGTGTTCCCCCTATTCGATTGAAAACAAGGCGAGATACACCCCAAGTTCGATTTTCGTTGACACGTATTGCGGATTGCGATATTGTTATTGCAATTTGCGATTGGCTGTTGGTTGATTTTGAATGCTGATCGCGGACGGATTGATGAAGCTCGGCGAAAAAATCAAATATCTGCGTGACGTAGAAGGCAGCCTGCGGGGTATGAATCGTGCGATGAGCCAGCAGGAACTGACGCGGGCGATCGCGGCGGAGACGGGCTCGAAGATGAGCCAGAGCTACCTCTCGCAGATTGAAAGCGGGGCGCGGCCCCACCTGACGAATACGACGCGGCTGATCCTGGCGAGTTTTTTCAAGGTTCATCCGGGATACCTGGTGGACGATCCCGAGGGCTATCACCCGGAGCTAATGAGCGAGGTTCGTGGCCTGGAAGACAAGCTCGATGTGTGGCTGGTGTCGGGAGCGGAGCGGTTTCGGCGCGATCCAGAATTGAAGAGCGCGTTGCTGGCCGTAGCGCAGCATGAGCGGACAAGGGAGTGCCTGCTGCTGCTGGAGTCGATTCTGGAAACGCCGGGTTTGATGGCGAGGCTGACCGAAGTGCTGAGGAAACAAGGAATAGCCACCCCAACCAACACAAATCGTTCGTTGGGAACTCCGGCGGGAACAGGGATCAGGGAACAAGGATCAGCCGCGAGAGATCCGGGAACAGGTATCCGAGAAAAGAAAAAGACGGCAAAGAAGCGCAGCAGGTAAGTGGGGGCATGGCGATGAACTGGGAGACGTTTTATCTGGTCTGTTTTCTTGCGGGGCTGATGCTGAGTCTGGTCTCGCTGCTGGGTGGGATGGGGCACTTTCGGCGGCCATGTGCACGTGCCGCATGTTCATGTGCCGCATGTGGGGCATGTTCCTCATATGCCGCACGGCGTCGCCGGCGTTTCTCATGCGGCGGGCGGCGGCGCAGGTTCGGCGGCGAGTAGCGGCGGGCCAGAGGTTCCATGGTGGAACGCATTTTCGATCATGATTTTTCTCTGCTGGTTTGGCGCGGCAGGGTATTTGCTGACGAAGTATGGAACGTTTGTCGCAGGCGTTGTCGTGGTACTGGCGGCGATCTGCGGGCTAGCGGGAGGAGCGATCATCTTCATGTTTCTGACCAAGGTATTGATGCCGCACGACCGGGAACTGACTGCGGATGAGACGGACGTTGTCGGCGTAGTGGGGCATGTGTCGTCGCCGATTCGCGCCGGGGGAACCGGAGCGATTGTGTACCAGCAACTGGGGGCGACGCGGTCGGCATGTGCGCGTTCAGAAGACGGCGAGGCCATCGAGAAAGAAGAAGAGGTTTACGTGATTCGCTACGAAAGAGGAGTCGCGTTTGTGAAGCGGTGGGAAGATTTGGACGCCAGTGGTCAGTTGTCAGTGAACAGTGATCAGAAGCAGGCTACAAGCCGCTAGCCAGACGTGAGCGGCACAACAGGCTTTGCCCGGCCGAAGGACCGGGATTGCGATGACGAATTCAACCGTGCTGATTGCGGATATGGGCATCCTGGTTGGAATTTTTCTGCTGGGATTGCTGGCGAAGTTGTTTCCGAGAAAGACAGGGAACAGAGATCAGGGATCAGGGATCAGGAATCGAGCTGGTTCGCGCTGATCCTGTTCGCTGAACACTGCTGAACTGAAGTAAAACCATTAACAATTCAACCCCTGTTGAAGGGACAGGGATCGAATGATGACGAATGAAATGATTCTCTTTGTCGGTATGGGAGTACTGGCGCTGATCATCCTGATGGGCATTTTGGCCAGGATGTATCGCAAGGCAGGGCCCGAATGAAGCATTGATTGTCTATGGTTTTCGCGGGCCGCGGGTGATCAAAGGACATGGCACGATGATCTTCCCCATGGTGGAGAACTGCCGCGAACTGAGCCTGGAACTGATGAGCTTCGATGTCGCTCCGCAGCAGGATCTTTATACCAAGCAGGGCGTTGCTGTAACGGTCGAAGCCGTAGCGCAAATCAAGGTGCGCAGCGATCAGGCTTCGATTCTGACGGCGGCCGAACAGTTTTTGACGAAGACTCCGCCGCAGCGTGAGGGCTTGATTCGCCTGGTGATGGAAGGCCATCTGCGCGGAATTATCGGTCAGTTGACGGTTGAGCAGATTGTGAAGGAACCCGAGATGGTGGGCGAGCGCATGCGTGCGACGTGCGCGGAAGACATGAGCAAGATGGGGCTCGAAGTGATTTCGTTCACGATCAAGGAAGTGCGCGACAAGAACGAATACATCTCGAACATGGGACAGCCGGATATTGCGCGCATCAAGCCGCGATGCGGAGATGGCGACGGCTGATGCGGAACGCGATACGGCGATCAAGCGGGCCACAGCACTGCGCGAATCTGCGGTTGCCAAGGCGCAGGCAGACCAGGAGCGCGTGATTGCGGAGACAGCTTCGGCGACCAGACAAGCTGAAGCGCAGCGCGATCTTGAAATCAAGAAGGCCGAGTATGCCGAGCAGAGCCGGCAGGCAGCAGGCGCAGGCCGATAAGGCTTACGAACTGCAGACCAACATCATGCTGCAGCAGGTAACGGCTGAGCAGGTGAAGGTGCAGCAGGTCGAAAAAGAAGGCCAGATCAAGGTGCAGGAAGCTGAGATCGCGCGCCATGAAAAGGAGTTGATTGCGACGGTATTGAAGGGCGCCGAGATCGAGCGCCAGCGGATTGAGAACCTGGCGTCTGCCGAGAAGTCTCGTTTGACGACGGAGGCAGAAGGCCGCGCGGCTGCGATTCGTTCGCAGGGTGAAGCGGAAGCCAGCATCATCTTCCAGAAGGGCGAGGCGGAAGCGAAGGCCATGAACGTAAAGGCCGAGGCTTACCAGGAGTGGAACCAGGCCGCGGTGGTCGACAAGCTGCTGACCAACATGGCTGATGTAGTTCGCGCAATGGCAGAGCCGCTGAGCAAGGTCGACAAGATCACCATCGTGTCGACGGGCGGAGACGACTCGGCCGGTGCACACAAAATTACTGGCGATATGACGCGCATTGCGGCGCAGGTGCCGGCATTGTTTGAAGCGCTGAGCGGCATGGACATCAAGCAGTTGATGTCGAATGTGCAAGCGATCAAGCCGGCGAAGGACAAGCCGGTGAACGGAGAAGCAGCGAAGCAGTAACGCTCCGGTTCGACAGGCGCGTGGCGAGAGAGAAGATCTCTTGCCACGCAGAGCCGGCAGGAAAGATGAGGAAGGCATGATTCGGAATATTCGTAGTGCAGGGATCTTAGGCGCGGCTGTTATGGCTGCTTCTGCATTTTTGTTTGCGCAGAGCGCAATGCCCACGGAGCACACCGGTGCAGCGGTGCAAGCAGGGCAGGCTACTCAGACTGTTCCTGCGGATCAGCAACCGACCAGGGAGCAACTGGTGAAGCTCTTTGACGTGATGCGAATTCGCCAGCAGATGCAATCGATGAGGCAGATTGTACCGGGTATGGTTTCGCAGCAGATCCAGAGTGCAATGAGGCAGACAGAGGCAGCTCTGCCGGCGGGAACGAAGCTGACTCCAGAACAGCGTGATGCCATGCAAAAGGTGATGAGCAAATACGTCGGAAAGGCGATGGATCTCTATCCAGCTGACGAGATGCTTGCGGACATGACCACGATCTACCAACAACATCTCAGCAAGGACGATGTTGATGGACTGATCACGTTCTACAGTTCACCTGCCGGACAGCATCTGTTGGATGAGCAGCCTGTCATAGCAAAGGAATACATGCCGATGGTGATGGGTAAGGTTACAGAGCGAAGCCAGGCAATGACGAAAGAAATGATGAAGGAGATGGCGGATATTGTGCCCGCTGCAAAGCCCGCTTCAGCAAAGCCGGCTGCAAAGGCGGGATCAGCGAAACCACCTGCAGAGTAAGAATGTGGGGCGAGTGCAACGGAATTCGAGAATCGAAGTTTGAAAGCGAGGAGGGGGTTTTATGGCGTTACTGGATAGAGTGAGCACGCTGTTGAAAGCGAACTTGAATGACCTGGTGGAGAAGGCCGAAGATCCGGAGCGGATGTTAAAGCAGGTCGTGCTGGATATGGAGAACCAGCTTTTACAGGTGAAGACGCAGGTGGCAATTGCAATTGCCGATCAGCACCTGCTGGAGAAGAAGAAAGTGGAGCACGAGCAGCAAGGCGCGGAGTGGCGGCGCAAAGCGGAGCTGGCAGTGCAGAAAGGCCATGACGACCTGGCACGCGCGGCGCTGGAGCGTGCGCTGAGCCAGGATCAGCTGCAGATAGGTTTCACGACGCAGGCCGAGGACCAGAAGCACGAAGCGGATAATCTGCGGCAGGCACTGCGCAAGCTGGAGCAGAAGCTGACGGAGACGCGCGCGCATTGCGAGATGCTGATTGCGGAGCATCGCCGTGCAAAGGTGATTGGACGCGCGGCGAAGGCGCAGCACGTGGTGGGCAACGATCAGGAAAATACGATTGGCCGGATGAAGAGCAAGGTTCACGTTACCGCGGCTGAAAATGCAGCGGCGACAGAAGTATTGACTCCGGAGTCACTTGAGGACAAGTTCAGGACGCTGGAGAGCCAGGACAAAGTGGAGTTGATGCTAAAGGAACTTAAGAGCCGCCAGGCAGCTCAATAGACGTGACCAAAGTAGTATGCTGGCTGAACCATGCCGGGATTTTTTTGTATCTTCTTGTGGCAAACTACGTCTAAATCGCAGGTGATGAACCCTCACTGATGATGCATCCGCCAACAGAATAGTGGCGGATGCACCCCCTGAGGTGTATTTGCTTTCGACCCCGATGGACGTGGTCGCGGCAGGTGCACCCAATTTCCCTCAAGGGTGAATGGATGCGCCATAGATATCTTTTTTTTGCCACGATTTTATCTGTAGCTATGTGCGTCGCGGGACGAGCTCAACAGCCGACGTCTTCAAGCGTGACGGTCGGCGATTCCAGTCAAAACACTTCTGCAACGGTGCAGGCGCTGCTTCCTTCCGCGCCAGAACCACGGGACAAAGGCACGTTGCCATCTTCAGGCGCTTTGGATCCGGCCGAAGTGAATGGCACCGTGACGGACACTAACGGCGATCTGATTCCGGGAGCGACGGTAGTTCTCGATGGGGCTGCTCCGACCGATCATCGAACGGCCGCTGCAAACGATTCGGCGTTCTTTCAGTTTGATGGACTGACGCCCGGCGTACCGTACCACCTTACGATCAGCGCGAATGGATTTGAGAACTGGGTCTCCGAGCCCATTACGCTCGCAGCGGGCCAGTTTTTCGATGTCACCGGAATCAAATTGAAACTCGAGGCCTCGGTCACGTCGGTGACGGTGACTGCATCTACAGAGCAGATTGCTGCGCAGCAGGTGAGGCTCGCAGAGCAGCAGCGCGTTCTTGGATTCATTCCGAATTTTTATGTTGTGTATGACTCGAAGAACGCCGTTCCGTTGACGACGAAGCTGAAGTTCCAGATGGCTTATCGGGTATCGATCGATCCGGTAAGCATCATTGGTGCAGCCACGCTGGCGGGGATCAATCAGGCAGCCGATAAGCCTGATTATCAACAGGGCGCTCTTGGCTATGCACAGCGTTTTGGTGCGGCATATGCGGATGGCGTGACGGACATCATGTTTGGCGGCGCGATTCTGCCGTCGTTGCTGCACCAGGATCCACGATATTTCTACCAGGGGACGGGAACGGTAAAGTCGCGGATGCTGCATGCGATGGCGAATCCGTTTATCTGCCGCGGAGACAATGGCAAGTCGCAGCCGAACTTTTCGAGTATTGGCGGCGACTTGATTTCGAGCGCAATTTCAAATACTTACTATCCGGCATCGAATCGCGGGGCAGGTTTGGTGTTTGAGAACCTCGCGCTGAGCACCGCGGAAAGAGCGCTCAGCAGCCTTATGCAGGAGTTTGTGCTGCGCAAACTTACCCCCAGCGCGAAATAGAGAGACTGGAGAATTTCCGGCAGGAATTCCGGTTCGAAGCAAAATCAATTAATCTATGAGTAGCGGGGAGTGGTGTGTGCAGGCTTCTGCTGCAAAAACCCTCGACCTGATTCGGCGGCGCCCTGGCGCTTGATTGCCTGTGCCTGGCAGCTAACGACAATTACGAAGGAGTTGGGCCCTCCACCCATGCATCGCGCGCCAGCTTTTGCTCTCGGGCTTGCCTGTCAATTGTGACAGTTGTGGACTTCGATCCATCTTACTTACTCTGATGCCAGGCGCGAGTTTTGCAGGACGTTCAACGACAGAAGTGCCCGCTTTGATTTTTGCGCACAATTCCGCAGGCAAAGTTGGTACTAGAATGCGACAAATTGGACGTTCAATTCTCTGTAGCGCAATTCTATTTGCACCCGTTGCAATCCATGCGCAGGAGAGTAAGGCGAATCCGATTCCGTCGACTTCTGAAGCCAATCTGATCACTTCATCCTACTTGCTTCCGGACGCGCCGCCTCCGCAGTTGATTTCATCTTCAGTTGAGGAACTCTACGAAAAATCCTTAGAAGGACAGAGTCAGAGCGGCGCCGGAGCCGGCGAAGTGGGGCAGGACGGCTCCAGGCCGACAACCACGCAGGACCCAACGAAAGCCAATATCAGCGGCTCGGTTCTGGACACAAACGGGGACATCGTGCCCCGGGCAACGGTCGTTCTTGAGAGTACGAGCCCGAGTGTCCGCCAGACCACGATCGCCGATGAGAACGGGTCGTTTCATTTTGGCGGACTTCAGCCGGGTGTTCCATATCAAATCACGATCAGTGTGACGGATTTTGAAACCTGGAAATCGCAGAAGATCATATTGACCCCCGGCCAATTCTATTTTCTGGTGGACATCAAACTGAAAATCTCTGAATCGGTCACCTCGGTGACGGTGTATGCGTCGCAAGATGTGATCGCGGCCGAGCAGGTAAGGCTCGAAGAGAAGCAGCGTATATTTGGCATCTTTCCCAATTTCTACGTAACGTACGATCCTCACCCTGTGCCGCTTACGACGAAGTTGAAGTTCAGGCTCGCCTATAAGGCATCGACCGATCCGGTAACTTTTTTCGGAATAGCTTTCCTGGCGGCCATCTACCAGGCCGGGGACATCCCCAAGTATGGTCAAGGTTGGGATGCCTATGGTCAGCGCGTCGGCGCCGGAATTCTGGATAGCACGACTGACATTTTTTTCGGCGGCGCCATCTATCCATGGATGTTCCATCAGGACCCACGATATTTCTACCAGGGCACGGGTACGAAGAAGTCGCGCACACTGCACGCCTTGGCGAGCCCTTATGTTTGCAAGGGTGACAATGGGAAGACGCAGCCCAACTACTCGAGCCTGGGCGGAGACCTGACGTCGGGAGCGATTTCAAATCTCTATTATCCTGAGGCTGACAGAGGCGCGAAATTGGTGTTCCAAGGCTTTCTGATCACCACGGGCGTGCGCACGGTCAACGCGGTGATACAGGAGTTTCTCCTTCGCAAACTTACACCCAGCGCGAGACAAAAAAACTGAGCGACGTGATTGACTCTGCGTCAACATGGACGAACTCGAGTTCAACGCATGCGATCGCAGTAAGCGTTGTTACAGAGCGCAACCTACGAACATCAACTCACATTTCAACTTGTCGCGATCATGCTACTCATCTGCCGCATCGTCATCGTGACGACATCGTTCGCTGATGTTGTCATTGCTGGTTGGTTTCATTTGGGTTGTCGATTCTTAAATTCCGAAAAAACAGATTGCCTGGGCATTCCCGTCCACGGAATGCTTTATTTGATGAGCCTGTTGCAAGCGAGTGAGGAGTTTCGCGTTTGGGGACCGAAGTAGGGGAGACCCGGAACGAAAGGAAAAGCGGGTCCTTCGACTTCGCTCAGGATGACGGCCAAGTGCCTAGAATTTTCCCGGCGTTCCCCAAGCGCCCCCACCGGGGGACTCGATGCGGATGCGGGTTCCGGCTTTTTGTTCGCGGGTGCATTTGCCGGGGAGTTTTTCTTCGGTGGTTTGATCGATGATGACGGTTTGCCCTGGGGTGCCAGGGGCGCCTCCGGCAAGTCCCCATGGATGCGTAGTGCGGCGATCTGCGAGGACAGTGACCTGCGCGTCGCCGAGTAATTCCAACTCACGAACGATGCCGTCGCCGCCACGATGCTTCCCTGCTCCGCCGGAGTTATGGCGGATTGCATATTGGATCATGCGGAATGGATAGGCGTACTCAAGAGCTTCGACGGGAGTGTTGAGCGAGTTTGTCATGTGGGCGTGATGGGCGCTCGCGCCGCGAGATTGCGGCGAGGCGCCGTGACCTCCGGCGATGGTCTCGTAGTACGTATAAGGCTGGGCACGGTGCGAACCGGGGTGCAGCGCCGGACGAGTGTCGATACCACCGATGGTGAGATTGTTCATGGTTCCAGAACTGGCCGCGGGGATGCGATCGGGCAGCGCAGGCGCGAGCGCGCGCATGAGCGTGTCGACAATGCGCTGCGAGGTTTCTACGTTACCACCGGCGACGGCTGCGGGCGGACGCGCGTTGACGACCGAGCCAACAGGCGCGAGAACCTGGATGGGACGCATGAGTCCTGCGGTGGCGATGGCCCCCGGCGGCAGCAGGCAGCGAAAGACGTAGAAAACAGCAGACCAGGTGATGGCGTAGACGGCGTTGATGCTGCCGGGGACCTGCGCATCGGTGCCTGCGAAATCGACAACTGCGCGGCGGAGTTTGGGATCGTTGCTCACCTTGACGCGAATGGCGATGGGACCGGGAATGACTCCGTCGTCATCGAGGAAGTCTTCGGCGTGCCATTCGCCTGCGGGGAGTGTGGCGAGTACGTTGCGCATAAGGCGCTCGGAGCCGGCGAGCATCGCGTTCACTCCCTGTAGAAGGCGCGCGTAGCCGAAGCGGCGTACAAGCTCGAGCATGCGCACGGAGCCGATGCGGCAGGCACCGAGTTGTGCGGTAAGGTCGCCTTCTCGCTCTTTCGGCGTGCGTACGTTGGCGAGGATGACGGCGAGAAGTTGCGTGTCCATTTTGCCGGCGCGCATGAGCTTGACGGGCGGGATGCGGATGCCTTCCTGGGCGATCTCGCGGCAGGGGCCCATGGAGCCGGGATACATGCCGCCGACGTCGGCGTGGTGGGCACGGTTGGCAACGTAAAAGGCAGCGCGTGCGCGGCCTGGAAGAAAGACGGGCGCGACCATGGTGATGTCGGGCAGATGTGTGCCGCCGCGATAAGGATCGTTGAGCAGCGCAACGTCGCCGGGTGCCAGGCGCAGGTCAGCAAGAACGGCAGCGACGGACATGGGCATGGAGCCGAGGTGAACGGGCATGTCGTCGCCCATGGCGATGAGTTCGCCCTCAGCCGAAAAGACCGCGGAGGAGTAATCGCGGCGCTCTTTGATGTTGGGCGAGAAGGCAGTGCGGCGGAGGGCTGCGCCCATCTCGACAGCGACGGAGTGGAGCGCATGGCCGATGACGGCGATTTCTGCGGGATCGGGCTGGCGGCGCGTGGTCATCGGCGAGCTCCTGCTTTTGGTGTGAGTACGAGATTCGAGAGTGCGTCGACGGAGGCCGTCCAGCCTGTGCGGAGATATGTAGTAGCGCTGAGTTCGATGATGACGGCGGGGCCGGTGAGGCGATTGCCGGGATGAAGCAAGTGCGCGATCGTAAAGTGCGGCACTGCGCCAGCGGCCGTCTTCGAAGATGCGGTGAGTGGAGAGTCGAGCGTGGCGGGCGTCGGGTTTGGAAAGGCGGGCGCGGGTGATGCGCGGTTTGCGAGAGCGGGCGATGGCCTGGACGCGGAGGGTGACGATCTCGACTGCACGAGTGGGATCTGCATATCCGTAGGATTGCGCGTGAAGGCGATGGAAACGCGCGACGGCGTTGGCGGCCCACTCGACGCGCAGTTCAAAGCCCTGTCCGTGATAGCGAAGGTCGGCGGAGCGGGTGAGGATTGCGCGTGCTCCTTCAGCGGAGAATGCGGCGCGGGCTTCGGATTCGAGATCGCGAAAGACGCTTGCGATTTGCGGCGAGCCAGGCGCGAGCATCACAGTGCGAGAGAACTCGCGGCGCAAGTCCGCATCGAGGATACCGAGCGCGGAGAGCGCGCCTGGGGCTGATGGAATGAGAACGCGGCGGATGCCAAGTGCCTCAGCAAGTGCGCAGGCGTGGAGCGGACCAGCACCGCCAAATGCGAGAAGGGTGAAGGTGCGTGGGTCGTGGCCACGTTCAACGGAGACGCGACGGAGGGCTGACTCCATGCGCGCGTTGGCTACGCGTAGGATTCCTTCGGCGAGATGTTCGAGCGTAGCGAAGGATTTGGTGGGGACAGCAGAGAGTGATTCGCGTGCGCGAGATTCATCGAGTTGCATGGCGCCACCGAGGAAGTGGCCGGCGTGCAAGCGGCCGAGAGCGAGGTTGGCGTCGGTGACGGTTGCGCGATCGCCGCGGCCATAGCAGGCGGGACCGGGGACGGCTCCCGCGGATTGTGGACCGACTTGCAGCGCTCCGGCGGTATCCATCCATGCAAGTGAGCCTCCGCCCGCGCCAGCGGTGTGAATGTCGAGCATGGGAACGCCGACGGGGAGGCCTGCTACCTCGCCTTCGGTGCTGGTGGGTGGCTCGCGAGTGGCGTCGAGGAGAGCTACGTCGGTGGAAGTACCACCCATGTCGAAGGTGAGAATGCGATCGATTCGTGCGGTACGGGCGACGCTGAGCGAGCCGATGACTCCGCCGGCGGGACCGGAGAGGATGGTGCGTACCGGTTCTCGTGCGGCGGATGCTGCGGAGAGAATGCCGCCGGAGGATTGCATGATGCTGAGTCTGGCCTGGCGCTTGGTGAGGCCGTGTTGCAGGGCGTAAATGTATCGCTGCATGCGCGGGGCGAGATACGCGTTGAGCGCGACCGTCGACCCGCGTTCGTACTCGCGAAATTCGGGAAGGATCTGATGCGAGAGCGAGATGGGAAGGTGGAGAGATTCGAGAGCTTTCGCGACGGCTTGCTCGTGCGCGGGATTGGCAAAGGAGAAGAGCAGCGAGACTGCGATGGATTCGGCGTTCGATTTGCGGATCGCGCGGCGGAGTTCATCGAGGTCCGAGCCGGTTGGCGAGCGAAGGACTGCTCCGTCAGGGCCGATGCGTTCGGGGATGCCGAAACAGAGGTCAGTGATGGGCGCGGGGCGATGGTGGTTCCAGTCGTAGAGATCGGGGCGTGCCTGGCGGCCAATGGCGAGGGTGTCTTCAAATCCAGCGGTGGTGACAAAGGCGACACGCGCACCTTTGCGTTCGAGCAGCGCGTTGGTGGCGACAGTAGTGCCGTGACGGACTTCCACAGTACCAGCGGAAACGAGGTCGGCGATTTTGCGAACGGCTTCGAGGATGGCGCGACTGGGATCGTCGGGCGTTGAGGGTAGCTTGAGCACATCAATGCGGCTGCCGATGCGGTAGACGCAGTCGGTGAAGGTGCCGCCGGTATCGATGGCGATGGTGAGCTGCGGAGCCACTCAGGAAAACATAACAGGCGCGAGTCGAGCAATTCTGCAGACTGCCAATGGCAGGCCGAAGACTTGTCGGTGAAACACAACCTCAGGGGCTGAAGCCCCGTTTATTAAGCGAGGGTTAATGTACGGGCTGAAGCCCGTACCCTCCAAAGCCGCGAATTAATTCGGGTGTTACTTTCTACTGCTGTACTGCCCAAGCGAGGCCGTCGGGATTGGGGCCGGCGTCGATCTTTCCGACCACCTCCAGGGTCTTGAGATCGATTACAGCGACGAAATTATCGCCGGAGAAGGCGACGTATGCGCGTTGGCCATCGGGCTGGACGAGAACGCCTCCGCCGCCGGCGCGGCCGATCTTAAGGCGCTTCACTTCTTTCTGGGAGGCGACGTCGAAGATGACTAGCTCGCGCTCCGGCGGAGATGAGGGCTTTGGTGCCGTCGGGCGTGAACTTCAGGCGATTGGCGCCGCGCGCGTTGGCCTGAAGGGTTGCGGTGACTTTTTTGGCGTCGATGTCGATGACGGAGACGGTGCCGTCCCAGGCGTTTGCGACCCATGCCAGCTTGCCGTCGGGCGAAACGTCGAAGCCCTCGGAACCGCGGCCAACCGGGATCACGGTTTCGTTCCAGTCGCCGCCGGGAGGTCCGGGCGGAGGTCCTCCGGGGCCGCGCATGCCGGGAGGCGGAGCGCCTGCACCTTGCCATGCGGGAGTTCCGGCGCCGGAAGGCGGTGGACCGGGTGGTGGGCCGCCAGCCTGTCCTTCCGTGTGTTCGAAGATCGTGACCGTGGCGGAACTTACATTTGTGGTGAGAATCTTTTTGGCATCCGGAGAGACGTAAATCATGTGAGTCCGATTCTGACCGGTGCCCATGATCCAATTGACAGTGCCGCTGCCGGAATCGCAGCTGCCGATAGCCTTCGCTGCCTCGGCGGTGAACCAGACTTTGCCCTGTACGAAGGTCAAGCCGTGGGGACCACGCAAGGCGCCGAGATCGATCTGTTGTTCAGCTTCCTGCCCGATCAGGTCAATTACCGCCAACGTGTGAAATCGACCGAAGCCGTAGTTAGACACATAGGCAGTGTGGCCGTCGGTAGAGGCGACTACCTCGTGCGGATCGTCGCCTACGGGAACGCGCGCGACAACGTGAAGATCTGCCGGGTCCACGATGGCGAGCGTGTGGTCCTGCTTGGAAAGGACAAGGAGCGCGGTTTTCGGAGTCGCGGTTTTTGGGGAATTTGAAGTTGTCTGCGCGAATGCGAGGGCCGCAAATCCCGCGGCGCAAACAGCCAGCGCGACTGCTTGTGAGAGATTCTTTGCGATCGTCATATGGAGCTTTCGACTAGACGAAGATGTCCTGGTCAGCTACGACGTCAGCCTGCTGACTGGGGCGCCTGCCGGTGGTCAGAACGCTCAGGAAAGCCTTTGCGCCGGCCAGTATCGCCGTCAGCTGGCGAACCGGTTTCCCTACGGAATCGGACCACGACGTTGCTGGCGTGCTCAACGCCGTCTGCCATGTCCGTGAACATGTTGTCGACGCGGCTGGTCTGGCGATGTACACGATCAAGAACATCGCCGGCGACGAGTTGAAACTGCTGGTCTGCTGCTTCGAAGATGCGAACATGTCGGTCATGTCAGTTGCTACGGACTCGATCTTCGGTGCGAGCTTTCTCAAGCGTCTCCCGAGACTTATCGATGATGGGCATTGCGGATGTGCGCAGTTCGTGAACATCTGATTGCAGCGAGACTAACGGTCTTGCGCATGCACAGGAAGGCGACCAGCATCACGATCGCCTGCACGAGCAGCGCGAAACCAGTGAGGGCAACAAAAATCACGAGGAGTGTTTCATCATTCATTTCGGCACCGACGCGATCCTACCGCTTGATGAAACTCGTTCAGCGACTCACGCACATGAGAGAACGCCGGTATGTGAGCCGATGCGCCGATTCCGGGATCTTCGCAACCGGCGAGCCAATTCGAAGACATCGAGAGAGCCTGAAACTTTATCCGGCCCAGGCTCTCTCATCAATCACGCTGTGGGCTCGGACGGCTTTGCATTTGTCTGATAGGCTTCGCGCCCGCATCGACGGCTGCACCGACGCGCGTGGTCTGGTCCTGGACCAGGTTCTTGCCGCGCTCGACGAAGTCTTCCCACTGTGCCCGGCCGCGATCCACGACTTCGCGTCCGCGCCCGACGTATTGATTGACCTGCTCCTTGCCCTTGTCGACGATCTGGCCGGCCTGCTCGGCGGCCTGACGCCCGCGAGCACGCAGGTATTCAGACCCTCGCGCGCTCCCTGTGCGAGATCTTCGCGGGTTTCGCGACCGCTCTTCGGAGCGTAAAGAATGCCGATCAATGCACCCACACCCAGTCCTGCCAGAAACCACGCCACTCCTTGACCATTGCTAGAATCTTCGCTCATAACGCTATATCTCCTTCTGCCCAGTATTCAAGAAGCCTGAGCGTATCAAAACTCCATGTTACGCCGCAAATATGCCGATGTCGCAGAATTCTGCGCACCCGGCGACGCTTAAAACAAGAAGGCGGATCGCCAAAGAAATCGCGGCTCTAACTCCGGTTCTCTCTCGCATTGGACGCCATCCGGCAAGGGAATCAGTTGTAACCCCTGGGCCGCATACGTCGTTTGGATACTGCCTGGGGGCAGCTGACGCGCCGACCTATTTGGGCAGGAGGCTGTGGGCAATCGCGTCCAGAATGCCATTCAGGAAGTTGATGGATTCAGGAGCACAGTAGCGCCGGGCAATCTCGAGCGCCTCGTTAATCACAATCGGGAAGGGGGTCGATTTGAACTGCACCATCTCTCCTACGGCCATGCGCAGCAGATTGCGATCGACCGCCGGCATCCGTTCGAGGCGCCAATGGCGCGAATTGGCGCTGATCAACTCGTCAATCTGTTCCTGATGCGCGAGGGAGGAGTTGAAAAGATCTTCAGCGAAGCCGCGAACCTCAGGCTCGACCGCGTCGACCGATTTCCAGAATGTAGCGCGCACCTGGTCCGGGCTCTGCTTGCCGACGTCTGCCTGAAAGAGCATCTGCATCGCGAGTTCGCGGGATTTGCGTCGAGTGCCGGCGGTCAAGCGTTCCCGCTTTCCGCGAGCTTGCGCCGCAGGCTCACCATCTCAATGGCCGCGATGGCGGCTTCAAAGCCCTTGTTCCCTGCCTTGATGCCGGCGCGATTCAGCGCCTGCTCCAGGGTTTCGCAGGTGAGCACACCAAAGCTGTGCGGCACGCCGGTCTCCTGCTGCGACTGACCGATGCCGCGCGCGACTTCGTTGTAGATCGCTTCGTAATGCGCCGTCTCCCCGCGCAACAGGCAGCCGAGGGTCACGATGGCGTCGACATTGTGCAACTCAGCGATGGTTCGAGCGGCGGCTGGGACTTCCCAAGCGCCTGGCACGCGGACTATTTCAATATCCGCGCGTTTTGCGCCGCTGCGGATCAACGCGTCCAGAGCGCCTTCGAGCAAGCGATCGGTGATCACCGCATTCCAGCGAGCAACCACGATGGCAAACCGCATACCTTCCGCGGAGAGATCGCCTTCGACGGCTATTGGCTTGGCTTTTGCAGGGTCAGTCCACGCCCAGAACGTGAATGAGAAGCCGGGCTCGGGCTCAACGGTAAACAGGTGCGACTTCCAGTGGGTTCCGGTAATCGGTGACAAACGAGCGATCGCGGTCTCACTCTCTGTGGTACGAAGCCAACGTTCCGCAGCCTGATGGGCCGAGTCGAGCGAGGTTACTTCGACCATGAGGTCCGCCACTGGCGGAAACTGACCATTTACAAATTCAAGGTTTCCCAGTGGCGCCAGGAACGAGACGCCGGTGCTATCCGCTTCGTTCCACCCAGAACCTCTCGCGAATCCAACCGCCTCAAGAAAGCCGGTCAAACGCTCGGATACTGCTGCGTTAGCGGCGGGACGGAGGACCGAGATTCCCTTGATCATGCTTTGATTCTATCGTGTTGCAGTGGATGATTTTCACGTTGTGCCTGTCGCGACCGAGTTCAGAATTGAGGCAGGAAAAAGGCCGGCACCTGGCCGGCCTTAGAAAATTGTTGCCTGAGAATTTAGGTTGATGCGCGCGGCTTCACGGCAATCGCGGTTGTGGGAACGATGCCGGATGCTGGGGCTGGAGTGGTGTTGAAGATGCAATCCTGATCCGATCCAGGAGTACATGCCGGAAGGCCGGGATTGATCTGCTTGGTGTCCTGAAATGTCGATGTGTTAATGAAGTGAATCAGGTCGTCTCCTGCCGTCGACACGAAGAATAGTTTGTTGTCGAGGGTGAAGGCTCCAGCAATGGGGGCGGTAACCGTGTTGCCGCCGGTCAGCGTGACGTAGTTCAGCGTGCCCGCAGCTCCATTGGAGCCGGTGATGTAGTAGGGCAGCTTTGCAGCCGGCGTCGAGCCCGTATAGGTAAGGAACGCGAGATTCGATACCGGGGATGCGACGATCTGGTTGATCGCCGATGCGTTGATTCCGCTTATGGGCAGCTGAGTTGGCGGATTCGGATGCTGAATGATCAGCGGGTCCAGGGTCTGTCCAGACTGCGGACAGGCTACCGGCAAATTCACCGGTTGTACTGAGCCACCGGTGGGAGCGCCCGTGCTTGCAACGAAGGGTATCGCCACGCTGATATCCGACAACTCCACTCCACCGCCTGCAACCGATGCGCCGAGAATGTGCTGACCGTCGGTTGTTGCAGCCAGAGTGTCTGTCTGGAGCGGCACCGAGTCGCCTTGCGGATAGAACACGAGGCTTGCATAGTTGCTCGAGGTGCCCGATGGGCACCAGGTATGCGCAACCGTCGGGTTGCCACTGAGATAAGCGCCTACGCTCGGGATAGTGAGAGCCACGTTTTTGCTGCCGCCGGACGAGGTCAGATCGTAAGTGGTCCAGCCGGTGTTGATGCTGTACACGTACAACGTATCCGAGTGATTCGCGCCGAGGGATGCGCTGTCGCTGACATACAAGGTTTTTGAGTCGGGGGTCCATACGGCGGAATTGCCTACGCCGGTGAAAGTCGCGGCAACCGTGCCGGAGGTGTTGAAGATATAAAACACGCGCCGAATCGGATCGTTGATCAAAACTTGCTTATCGCTGGGCGAAACGGCAAGCACGACGCCTGGAACCGAGGTATTCGGTACTCCGGTCAGTGCGTTGTTCACCGTACTGAACATCATCAAGGCGTGGGATGAACCGAAGTAAAGCGTAGTGCCAAGCTGATCCATCACCATCGAGTTGGGAACATACGGCAACCGCACGGTTGAGCCCAGTGCGTTTGTGAGCAGGTTGTAGGAGACGAAGTACTGCGATTGTCCGGGCGCTGAAAACCAGGCATAGGAACTGGCGCTGCCCGGGGTGTTGATGTTGACCGCGTTGCTTGAGATCGACAATCCCGTACCGAACAATCCCACCTGGTTGATGGGGGAAGGATTACACGAGGAAGGCTGGCAGATGGCGTAGACCGAAGCTGCTCCCGGGAAGGATGGCACAACCTGTCCGGTATTGCTGACCAGGATATCCAGTGGATTGGTGGACTGGTAATCCAGCGTGAGGCCGGTGATGGGCTGATTATTGGTGTCGAGCACCGTTGTGACCAGGTTCTGCGTAACTCCCTGGGTCACGGTAACGTCGGTGGCGCCATTCAGCGTGACCGCGATCGACTTTGGCGGGCAGGTGGAGAAGTAGCCAGCCGAGGAGCCCGAGCCGGCTACGGACGCGGTGATCGCTGTCGTTCCCGGCTGTGCGGCGGTGATCACGGTGGTTGCGGCGTTCAGTGTCGCTACGGAAGTAGTTGAGACCGCGTAGGTCAGAGTGCCGATGGAACTCGAGCAACTGGGAACCGAGGTGACACCAGGAGGCAATCCGCCCGGGCAGGAATAGTTCGTGACGGTAGAGGGAGCGCAGAACTCAAACTGCGTGCCGTTCGAGGCGAAACATGCCTCTGAATCGAGGTTTGCGCTGGCGCCCTGGGAATAGCACTGCTGGGATCCCGCGCTTGTCCCGGCCGTGGCCAGCGTGACCGAACTCACCTGTGCATGTACAAACACCTGCACGGGATTCGAGGTGACTGAGTTGGCAGAGGCTGAAATGTAGAGCGTTCCGTACGGCAACCCACCGGTTTTGGGAAGCGGATTGGGAGGATTGCAGATGGTGTAGTCAGGGATGCCGCCGCCTGAGTTGCGGTTCCAGGTTCCGGCGCACATGTTGCCCGAAGGCGTGATGTCGAGTAACTGGTTGTCTGTGGTGGCGTAGGCGTAGCTCGAAACGCTGGCGCTTGCACCCTTGCATGTCGTCGCGGTGGGTGCGTTGATCTGGCGGGTCTGTCCAAATGCCATGGAAAGGCCTGTCGTTTTGGGCTCCAGGTCTATCGCATACACTTCTGTATCTTTCAATCCGAAGCCCTGACCATTGCAATAATTCCCTGCCGGGTTTCGCGTACAGCCGGAGAAGGATATCCCCGCTGGAATTGCCAGAATCACCATGAAAACAAGCGTCAGATACCGCCGCATGAATCCTCCCCGCCCCGCCCGATCGAACCGCGGAACGGTCTCTCCGAATGCGTTAAAAAATATGGATTAAAAGCGAGCCTGCCTTGTGGCCGACGCTGGCCCGGACCCGGCTCAAATTGCGCAGGCGACCGGCCATCGGCATTCGTCCACTCCATGCAGCCGGTCGACAGAACACGCTCGATTGCTCCAAAGAAAAGTGTATCAGGACAGGATGGCTGAAATGGCCGGTCCTGTCCCTTGATATTGCTTTGTATTCATAGACTCGCCCGCGCTCAGATGGCGAGCAAATCCGCCCTAATGGGTGCCCGCGCTGGCTTGCGACGTGGTCGCGGTTGCGGGCATGTATTTTGAGAACCACTCGACCGCCCGGTCCATGACATCGCGCCGGTGCTCGGGGTTCACAAATCCATGCCCTTCGTTGGGATACACAACGAGTTGGGTCGGCACATGCTCATCGCGAAGCGCGTGCCAGAACTCATACGATTGAGGGGCGGGACATTCGCCGTCGCGGTCGCCGACTACTACGAGCGTCGGCGTTTTGGCCTTCTTGATGAAATTGATTGCGGAGCTTTTGGCGTAGACGGCCGGATCGTCGTAGACCGACGCGCCAAAGTACGGAATCATCCACTGGTCGATGGAGTTCTCGCCGTAATAGCTCTGCCAGTTGGAGAGGCCCGCGCCAGAGACTGCCGCTTTGAATCGGTCGGTCTGGGTGACGGCGAACATGGTCATAAATCCACCATAGCTCCAACCCGTAATTCCTACTCGTTTAGAGTCCACGGGATATTTGGCCAACACTGTGTCGACACCCGCCAGAATGTCGCGCAGGTCGCCGTAGCCAAAGTCTTTGCGGTTGGCCTGGGTGAACGCCTCGCCCTGTCCGTAGCTGCCGCGCGGATTTGGCAGAAGTACGAAGTAGCCGAGCGCGGAAAACGCCGCGGCGCTCAACCCGCCGCCTCCGCCCCAGCGGGACATCACCGCTGCTGCAGGGCCGCCGTGGACCTCGACAATCAGCGGATATTTCTTGCTCGAATCGTAGTCTTTGGGCAGCAACAGCCAGCCTTGCACGCGGAATCCATCGCTCTTCCAACTCAGCGACTCTGACTTACCCCACGCCGGCTGGACGCCGTCGTTGAAATGCGAGAGCTGCATCACGCCTTCCAGGCCCGACGTCATGACCGTGCCGGGTTTGGCAGCGTAAATTTCGCGTGGATGGTCGAAGCTGCTGGCACCAAAGACAAACATGGAGCGATCGGCTGTCGCGGAGAGGCCCATTTCGATATTGCCGTCGCCGACGCTGCCGGGGATGGAGAAGATTGGCGAGCCAAAGGTGATTGATCCGCTTCCGGTGCGATCGCCCGAGAGCTTGTAGCGAATCAACTGGTTGTTGCCGCCGGCGAGCTCCGTTACGAACAAATAGTCGTTGGTTCCCCACTCAATCCAGGCAGGAGATGTCGGACGACCCTGGCTAAGATCACGCGGCTGACCGCCCTCGGAAGAGACAATCCAGACGTCGCCGCCGGTGGAGCCCTGGTCGCTCATCAACCCGCCGATGAAAGCGATGGTTTTGCCGTCGGGGGACCAGCGTGGGACGGCGATTTGCAATCCGTGAAGAGGGCCGGAAACCTCAGCAGTTGCGAGGATGGGTTTGGGCTGGCCGTCGAGTGTCTGCGTGTAGAGCTTGGCGACCCACCAGTTGTTCTCACCTGGCGGCTCGGCTGCGATGTAGGCGACGCTTTTGGAATCGGGGGCCCAGTTGAATTCATAGACATGCAGATTGTTGGGTGTTATCTCGGTAGGTGCGGCTGAATCGCCGTCGGCGCGCGCCATGGCCACTCGCTGTATCTCCACGCCGTCTTCGCCGATGACGCCTGACGGCGGCTTCATGGCCGCCAGTGCACCTGCCGGCCTCGTTGCGCCTTCGACGTAGAGGAACGCGATCTTGCTGCCATCTGGAGAGAACTCCGGGTCTTGCGGAAGCCCTTTGAGCGCCGTCAGGCGCTTGGCTGGAGTGCCGTCGAGCCTGGAAAGGTACAAGTCCAGCTGGTGGTCCCCCGAAGCTGAGCAGTCTGAGAAGAACGCAAAACTCTTCGAATCGGGCGCCCAGACGAACTCGCCTTCGCGACAGTGCTGATCGGGTTTGGTTGCCGCAGTGATCCGCTCGCTCTTTGTGAGGTCATTCGGAGAAGCCACGCGGATTTCGCTGCCGCGGCCACCGTCGATCCACGCCAGCTTGTTTCCGTCGGGAGAGATGGCCACCTGCCCGAATCCCTTCCCGCGGTTTAAATCCCGCAGAACGCCTTCAATGTGAGTGCGATCGGGCGCGCTCTGACCTGTGTCGGTTTGTGCATGGATGGGAGCGGCGGCTACAGCGGCAAATACAAGACAAGTGCCAAACGAAAACGTGGCCTCAAGGGCCGTGCGAAGGGGAATCCTGAGCATGAAGAAATGCTATCAGGCGCAAGCGTTTGCGCGCCCCTTTTTGCCCATCTCCTGGTCCAGCGGCTGGTTTTTACTTTTCGCTGTCGAGGACCTGCATCTGGTGCGCGTCGTAGCGCGTGCCGGCGACAGCGTCGTTAGGAATAGCAGCTTCGATCGCGGCAATCTCTTCAGTAGTGAGCGTGACATTGAGAGCGGCGAGGCTTTCACTGAGCTGAGTGCGGGTGCGAGCTCCGATGAGCGGAATGATGGAGGGACTCTTGGCGAGAGCCCAGGCAATGGCGAGTTGGGACTGCGTGATGCCCTTCCCCGCTGCGATCTCAGCGAGACGCGCGACGATTTTCTGATTCTGTGCCTGATTCTCGGTGGCGAAGCGCGGGAAGCGGTTGCGGATGTCGCCCTGGCCGCGGTTGGTGGAGCCGGAGAGAAGGCCGCGAGAGAGGATTCCGTAAGCAGTAACGGCGATGCCGAGTTCTTCAAGCGCGGGAAAGATCTTCGATTCAGGCGAGCGGCTGATGAGCGAGTACTCGATCTGCAAGTCGACGATGGGATGCACGGCTGCGGCGCGGCGGATGGTTTCCGGGCCGACTTCGGAGAGTCCGATGTAGCGGACATAGCCAGCCTTGATGAGGTCGGCGATGGCTCCAACGGTGTCTTCGATCGGTACGCTGGGATCGAGTCGCGCCGGACGGTAGATGTCGATGTGGTCGACGCCCAGACGCTTGAGCGAATAGGCGAGGGCAGTTTTGACGGCGGCGGGGCGCGCATCGTAGCCGAGCCATGCGCCGTCGGGACCGCGCTGGGCCCCGAACTTGACCGAGATGAAGACCTTCTCGCGGAAGAAGCGGAGGGCTCGGCTGAGGAGCATCTCATTGTGGCCCATGCCGTAGAAGTCGCCGGTGTCGATGAGGGTGACGCCGGCATCGATGGCTGCGTGGATGGTTGCGAGCGACTCGGACTCGTCGGCTGGTCCATACATGCCGCTCATTCCCATGCAACCGAGAGCGATCGGGAAGACTTCAGGGCCGGTGCGGCCAAGTTTACGCGGCTGAATAGCTGATGCGGTGGTCATGGCGGCAAACCTCTCCGAGCGGCATGGTAAGCCTGCCGATGAGATGCAGCAAGGTGCGTAACCGGTGCGATGATGCAACGAGTGAAGCATCCCTGAAGGTGATGGCGCGTACCGATTATCCCGGAAGAGGGACTATGCTTCCCTTGTCGTGCAAGGCAGGGATCTGCGATGAAAGCTATCGTGTATCGCGAGTATGGATCGGCGGACGTGCTGAAACTGGAAGAGGTACCAAAGCCAACTCCCGGCGACAACGAAGTCCTGATCAAAGTTCATGCGGCAGCAGTGAATCCTCTGGACTGGCATTTTATGAGGGAGGTGCCGGGTTTTCTGCGCTTGTTTACCGGGTTGCGCAGGCCGAAGCGAACGAGACTCGGCGTAGGGAAACAGACCGCTCGCGGCATTTCGGCGTGTTCTTAGTCCGCGCGGCTCTTTTATTGCGTGCGGTGGCGGCGGCCCGGATACGCCCGTGAGTCATCTGCTCGCCGGGATGATCAAGCAGCTCGTGCAGGGGTGGTTTACACGCCAGCGGCTACTCGGAATCCTGGCGAAACGAAGCAAGGAAGATCTGGGCACGCTGAGCGAACTCATGGAATCAGGAGTGGTCTGTCCCGTGATCGACAGGAGCTTTCGACTGAACGAAGTGGCAGAGGCAATCCGCTATCTGGAGCAGGGGCACGCGCGGGGCAAGGTTGTGATCTCTCTGGAATGAGAGATGAGGGCAGCGGCGCGGGGGCGAAATATGACCATATATGTGGTGAGGATCACACAGGTTTTCCACATGCACTGCGCGACGACAACGGGGCATCACATTCAGCGCACATTCCAAGCCTCTGTCACGGTTGAAGTTAACTCGACAGCATTGGATTCAGGGCACGTTTGTCTCCATTTTGTAGTTCAATCGGAACCGATTTTCTGCCATACTTGATTGTGCCCACCAGGTACGGCCAAACCCAACAATTAAATAGTGAGGTTGCATCGATGTCGGCAAAGTATGTCTTTGTAACGGGCGGAGTTGTGTCCAGTTTAGGCAAGGGCCTTGCGGCCGCATCGATCGGATGCCTGCTCGAGAGCCGCGGTCTTCGCGTGAATCTGATGAAGTTCGACCCGTATCTCAACGTCGATCCGGGAACGATGTCGCCGTTCCAGCATGGCGAGGTTTTTGTGACCGACGACGGCGCGGAAACCGACCTGGATCTGGGGCACTACGAGCGCTTCACGCATGCGCCGCTTTCGCGCGATAACAACCTGACTACCGGTCGCATCTACGAGCAGATCATCCTGAAAGAGCGGCGCGGCGACTACCTGGGAAAGACCGTTCAGGTGATTCCGCACGTCACGAATGAAATTAAAAATGCGATGCGGAAGGTTTCAGCCAACGGCCACGACGTAACCATCGTGGAGATCGGCGGAACGGTCGGCGATATCGAATCGCTTCCCTTTCTCGAAGCGATTCGCCAGATGCGGCAGGAACTGGGGCGCGAGAATACGGTATTCGTACACCTGACGCTGGTGCCGTGGATTGCGGCCGCCCAGGAATTGAAGACCAAGCCGACGCAGCACTCGGTGAAGGAATTGCTCTCGATCGGGATTCAGGCGGATGTGTTGCTGTGCCGCAGCGATCGCAATCTGAGCCGCGAGATGCGCCAGAAAATTGCCGCGTTCTGCAACGTGGAGGAGCGCGCGGTGATCGGGGCGACGACGGTTCCTTCGATCTACGAGGTGCCGTTGAACTTCGCTCAGGAGGGGCTGGACGGGCTGATTCTGAAGTACCTGCACAAGGAAGCTCCGGAAGCTGATCTGAGCAAGTGGAAGAATCTCGTCGATCGGTGCTACCACCCGAAGGATGAAGTCTCGATTGCGATTGTGGGCAAGTATGTGGAGTACGAGGACAGCTACAAGTCTCTGAAAGAAGCGCTGACGCATGGAGCCCTGGCACACAATTTGAAGTTGAATGTGACCTGGATTGAGGCCGAAGGGCTGGAGTCAAAATCTCCCGAAGATACGAGCTACGAATCGCAACTGGAGGGGTTCGACGGAATCCTGGTGCCGGGCGGGTTTGGCAAGCGCGGCATCGAGGGGATGCTGAACGCGATCAAGTTTGCGCGCGAGAAGAAGATTCCCTACTTCGGCATCTGCCTTGGAATGCAGACGGCGTGCATTGAGTATGCGCGGAACGTGTGCGGGCTGAAGGATGCGAACTCGAGCGAGTTCGATCCGGCGGCGCAGCATCGCGTGATCTACAAGTTGCGCGAGTTACTGGGCGTGGAAGAGATGGGCGGAACAATGCGGCTGGGCGCGTGGACATGCGTGATTCAGCCGGAGACGCTGGCTTATCGCGTCTATGGCGAGACGGAGATCAGCGAGCGGCATCGGCATCGTTACGAGTTCAATCGCGAGTATGAGGCGCTGTTGACGGGCGGCGGACTGCAGATCAGCGGATCAACGCCGGATTCAACGTATGTAGAGATCGTTGAGATTCCGGACCATCCCTATTTCATCGGCTGCCAGTTCCATCCGGAGTTCAAGTCGAAGCCGCTGGAGCCGCATCCGCTGTTCCGGGAGTTTATTGCGGCTAGCTACAAAAAGAAGTTGGCGGGAACAAATGAGAGCTTGATCAATGGTGCTCGCGTTAGCGTCAACGCACATTCCCCGGAACGCCCCTCGGCATAGCGCAGGCGGTTGGTCTTTCTTTACTCTGAGTCAACTTTCGCCTGGATATGGGTCTCTTGGGTGCGGCCGAGTACCACTATCGTGCCATTCGAAGAACTTCCCGCTTGCAAAACCCCAATTCGCTGTCAAACTTGCGGCTAGATTCCATCGCACTTCAAGGATCAAGGCCCATGAGATTTCTCGCGCGCAGGATTGTGATTGCGGTTGCTGTCATCTCCACGGTGTTGACTTATGTTTCTTTGCGGCAGTTTGCCTGGGCTTTTGATGTTGCCGCCTGTGTCGGTTACACGGTAATGGTGCTTGGGGATGGCCTCACCGCAACGTTCCTGAAGGGCCACTCGCTCGCCGGACAGAAGGCGACGACGATTGCATTGACGCACCTCTGCTTCCTTGTTGTTGTGGTGGGAGTGGCGCGCCTGATGTTCTACCTCAAGACGACCGATCCGTCCTTGACGGATGCTCAGCGGTCCGGCCGCTCCTACTACGACTTCATGGCCATCGCAATCATCGTGGTGCTGGGCCTTGTTGAGCGCATGATGCTCTTCCGCCCGAAAGAGGAGAAGGCCAAGGAGAAAGTGACGGCTTAGCCTCCCGTTGTCGCGCGTTAGAATCGGCTTCGTGAGTCATTCTTTCGAAATTGGCCCTGTCCGGGTGGGCGAGGGACAGCTTTTTCTGATTGCCGGGCCGTGCGTGATTGAGTCCGAGGCACATGTGCGCCGGATGGCGGAGGCGATTCAGCGGATTACGAGCGACCTGGGTGTTCCCTACATCTTCAAGGCTAGCTACGACAAGGCGAATCGGACGAGCGTGAAAAGCTTTCGCGGGCCGGGGCTGGTGGAAGGCACGAAGATCCTGGGCCGGCTGGCGAAGGATACGGGATTGCCGGTGCTGACCGACGTTCATGAGCCTGCGCACTGCGAGGTGGCGGCCGAGGCCGTCGACGTGTTGCAGATTCCGGCGTTTCTTTGCCGGCAGACGGACCTCCTGGTCGCGGCCGGAAAGACGGGCCGGGCAATCAATATCAAGAAAGGCCAGTTTGTAGCGCCCTGGGATATGCAACATCCCGTTGAGAAAGTGCGCTCGACCGGGAATGAGCGCGTGTTTCTAACCGAGCGCGGGGCGAGTTTCGGCTACAACACGCTGGTGGTGGACTACCGTTCGCTGCCGGTAATGCGCGCGATGGCGCCTGTCGTGTTTGACGGCACGCACTCAGTGCAGCAGCCCTCAGCTGCAAACGGGGTAAGCGGTGGGCAGCCGGAGTTCATTCCGCTGCTGGCGAGGGCTGCGGTCGCGGCAGGGGTCGATGGGATTTTTCTTGAAGTTCACGATGACCCGGCGCACGCGAAGTCGGACGGCGCGAATGCATTGCGGTTGGATCTGTTGAAGCCGCTGCTGGAAAAGCTGCTGGCGATACATGCTGCTAGCTGTTAGCTCTCAGTTTTCAGTTTTCAGCGACTTCGAAGTTGAACTTCGGTCTCGGGATGCCAATTCACAGGTCAACCAAGATTCCAGGTCTCAAAGGCGAGACCCTTCGACTTCGCTCAGGGCAGGCTCTGGGGCACCCGGCTCATCCAGCGATCACCGATTTCAATATGCAACCAAATGGATGCTTATTGCCGCGCTCGCTGCTTGCGCGGAATGACAGGATGTAGAGCAATAGGGTTGGAAAGGCAACTGCAGGTTCCTTCGCTCCCGTTGGTCGGTCGGAATGACAGAGGGTGAGTGAGGCTCGGCCTTGTCCCGCGCCGCAAGCGCGACGCGGGAAGTCGCCGGGGAAGGCGAACACGTTAGAAGTTGATTGTCACGTTTGCTGTAAGGGCGCGCGGGGTTACGTAATGCGTGCCGCTGAACGTCGAGAGAAAGTTATATAGCGCGAACTTGTTGGTGAAGTTAATGGCTGTCAGATTGAGGTTTGTTTTAAAACGATCGGCGTGGAAGATGTTGTTCTTGCCCACTGTTGCGTCGAAAAGGCTGCGCGGCGCAATGCGCGGCGGGTTTTTGTCGTCATTCTCGGTTCCCGGAGCCGGGATGCTGACCAGTGACGAAGTGTACTGATTGGGAGCGCAGGAACTGAAGCCGAAGGTAAGCGTGGCCTTGACGCCGTTGCAAGTCAGACCGGCCTGGGCCTGCTGGTCGAAGGTGAGGCCGCTCAGGTCGACCGGCGTTGTATTGTCGGTAGCGAACGGCACCGCACCGGCCACCAGACCAGAATCATAGCGCCAATTGAAGCCGCCCCATATGCCTTGCAGAAAACTGCCTTTGGGAATCTGGTAATTGAGATGAGTAGTTTGATTGAACTTCTCGTCGTGATCGATGCGGAAAGGCAACCCGCCTGTCTGGGGGGCGGCTCCGGCTCCGGCGGACTGCGGCGGGAAGAAACGTGCGGCGACGGACGACATCTCAACGTATGCGCTGAAGTTATGGAACTCAGGCACCTGCACATTGATCGCATAGCCCGGGATCTTCGAGTTATGCCAGTCAATTGGGAAGAAGATCGGGGTATTGCCGAGCACGCCGAAGTCGAAGGCGTTGTGAGTGTACTTCCATATGTACTCAGCGTTGACCACAATCCACTTCCCCACGGCCTGCTGGAAACCGGCATGGAACTCGTTGCGGTAGCCGGGCTCCAACGTCCCGGATACACCCGGCGTGCAGGCCAGCAATGGAGACATCACCTCATTCGAGCATCCTTCACTGGATAGTATGAGGTTCTCGTTGAAGGGTGTCTCAAGGGTGCGTGCGTAGGAGACGCGCAGCACGGTCGCGGACGGTTTGATGTTATAGGCAATGCCGACGCGGGGTTGTGTCTGGTTGGCGTCCGTGAGTCCGTTGTACACGTCCTCACGCAGGCCCAGGTTGAAGAGCCAGTTGCCGGTTTTGATCTGGTCCTCGGCGTAGAGAGCCAGTTCCTTGACGTCGGTGTGGCCGGCGAATTTGTAGACCCCTCCGCCCCGGGTCAGATCGTAAGGCGCGAGCACCGGAAGGTAGTCCGGATTCACACCGGTAGGGCATTCAGAGGGATTGGAGTAGCCCGGCAAGGGATTGCCGTCGGTATCCACGCAGGGAGCGCTGAAGGCGTAAGTCGATTGGACGATTCCGAGGCTGTCGTTCTCGTTCAGGAAGGTCTGCCCATACTGTGCGCCGATCTTGATGGTGTGAATTCCCTTGGAATACGAGAAATCCGAATGGACCGCGGCATTGGTGAGAGTGCGATTCTGTGCAATTGAAGCGGTTTGCAGATTCGGCGGTCCGAGATCGGCCAGAGGGTTGTTGCTTGGATAATAGTTGTAGTTGTCCCTGCGGACGAAAGCGCCCAAGTTGAAGACGGAGGCGTTGCCGATGACGCGGGTATAAGTTGGCGAAATATTGAAGGTCCCGATCTGCGATCGCTGGTCCGTGTCTCCCACGTTGCCGAAGACCGGGTTGGCGCTGGTGCCTGCGCTGATCACGTTCTGCACGTTCAGGTTGTCGTATGAATTGGGAGTTTGGAACCAGGACCGGCTGTAGTTGAAGTCCACGTGGATCGAGTCGACCGGAGTCAGAGAATAGTCCACGCGGTCGAAGACGTTCTCCAGATTGCCCTTCGCGTGGAAGACCGTAAACTCCGGGGGATCGAGAAAGCGGCCAGTATTCAGACCATCCACCTCAACAAAGTTGCCCCAGTTCTTTCCGCCGTAGGAGAGGTCGAATCCTGCTGACGCGGAGCCGAAACTGCCGTAGGAGGCTGTCACACTTCCGGTCGGCTTGGTCACTCCCTGGCCGGAACGGGTAGTGGCCACAATTACCAGACTGGTCTTGCCGCCGTACTCGGCCGGCGGGGCTCCGGAGATGACCTGGATGGACTGGATCGAGTTGGAGGGAAGCTGGTTCGAAAAGACCTTGCTCTGCTGGTCGGTGATGGACTGGCCATCAATGGAGAACGAGTTGGATGCATGGTCGCCGAGGCCATGGAAAAGGCCATTGGAGTCGGCCGCCACGCCGGGGGTGGTGAGCGTGACGAGGGAGCTGAGCGAAGAGGATTGACTCTCCAGCGGCACCTTGATGAACATGTCGCGATCGACGTCGGTGTGAAACGTGGGGTCGGTCTCAACCAGATCCCCCGAAGCCTCGACCGTCACAGTTGAGGCTGTGGCTTCAACCTGCAAAACCAGCTTGAGGCTTATTCCGACTGCGGAACGAAGAGAGAAATTCTCGCTTTGTGAGGCGAAGCCGGACGCTGAGGCGCTCAAGTTGTAGTTATTGAACGGCACATTGTCGATCTCAAACTGGCCTGTTGCATCCGTGGTTACGGAACGGTCCAATCTACTGATGGCGTTCGTCAGGTGCACAGTCGCACCCGGAACCACGGCGCCCGATTGGTCGGTGACGGTGCCGCGAACAGAGCCGGCATTGCCACCTTGGGCCGCGTTTGAAGCGACGGCCGAAAACAAAAGGGCCGTCAGGGAAAGTATTCGAAGAAAGTTGCCGGAAATCGACGGCATAGAAGAAAGCCTCCATTGGTTGACTGAAATTGCATAGCCTGTGCAAAGAACACGCACGGCGCTGTCAGTGCAACGGTGGCGTCACTCTGATCGTGGCAGGGCCGGAAGCTGCTCGATATCTTGCCCGGTGTGGGCAATCTTTGTTGCAGAGTTCAGGCCGAGACTTGGGTCAGAACGAAGCCGTGGAGATTGAAGGAGGAGGACGGATGAAGAGCTGGCGTTGCCAAATCGCTCTTATGGGTCGAAAGGCGATAACCGGAGTAACCGCCTCGATCTGCACAAGCAGGATGGCCACCGCGACTGCCGCGGCTGGCGCTGCTGAGTGCAAGACGACACAGAGCGGACAATGGTCAGCATCAGTGTCGACCGAATGGACGTGCGCCACTTGGACGACGGCGAGGAGCGCAAGCAGCGCCAGGCACACCAGCGCCACTGCAGCAAAGGCTCTGGGCCTAGAGCGGTGGTCGCTGCGCATCCATGAGTAACGTCCGGTCAAACTCAACTTCCTTGTGAGAGGGGCCTGCAACAAGAATACACATGATTGGATGCACCAGGTCACCGGATGTCACAGGTCAAAAAGGCCTCCGAAGTAACGCAGAGCAAACGAGACGCGACCGGAACCGTCTAAACTGTTGGGCAATGAGCCATTTCAGTCAAATGCTGCGGGTATCGGCGGTTGCGCTGGCGGCGCTGGTTTTGGCGTCTGGGACGGCGTTTGCCCAGAGTCAACAACAGGGTGATGGTAAGCAGCAGAAGCAGCAGGGCAATCAGGACAACAGGACCCCCCTGAAGCCGGACGCGCCCGGCTTGGCGCATAACCATCGGCTGATTCTGAAAGACGGCACCTATCAGGTCGTTCGCCAGTACCAGGTGGCAGGCGACCGCGTGCGCTACCTGTCATTAGAGCGCGGAGGTGATTGGGAAGAATTGCCTTACGACCTGGTGGACTGGAATGCGACCCGCAAGTGGGAGCAAAGCCATACCGGTCCGTACGAGAACTCTGAAGGTGCCTCGCCCGCAATGAAGGAGGCTGAGGCGATCGACAAGGAAGAAGCAGCGGCGCGCGATGAGATGAAGGCTCGTATGCCTGAGGTGGCAAAGGGGCTCGAGCTACCCGACCGGGACGGCGTCTTCGCTCTGGATACCTACCAGGGCACGCCGGAACTGGTCGAGTTGAAGCCCTCGGATCTGAGCCTTAACCAAAAGAACAAGAAGGGGCTCGCGACGCTGAATCCGCTGGCCGGCGAGAAGGCTACGGTTGAGCTGGTGGGAGCGCATGCCAGGGTACACCTTCATGTCAACGACCCAGCGATTTATCTCTCGCTCGACGGGCAAGACAATGTGGAGGAGGTCGTGTCGCACGCCATGACCGTCCAAACCAACGGGGCGAAAGAAATGCCGAATAGGAAGCATGGCGCGCATTCGCCCAAATCTGGTTTCGCGATTGTGAAAGTGGATCAGCGCCGGGAGGTGCGGATTATCGGCGCAGTTAACGTGAGCGCGAGCGGCAAGGTCACGCAGAACGAAGACGTGATCCCAACAAAGGCGGAAGTAATGGCGGGCAAGCACTGGCTGAAACTGACGCCGGAAACAACGCTGACCATCGGCGAATATGCGCTGGTGGAAATCCTGTCGCCGTCGGACATCAGCCAGTCTGTATGGGATTTTCGCGTGGATCCGCGAACGGGCGATAACCCGGCTTCACTGGGGCCAATTCTCAAGTAATTGGTGCTTGGATTGACCGGATCGCGGGCAACTATGGCGCTGCGCGGCGGGCAAGCTTGATGCGCCGCTGTTCCCACTCTTCGCTCGAGAAGATGCGCGGGCCGACTTCAATGAGGCGCGGCATCATGTTGAAGACGGCGACGCGACTCCAGGGGCGGCCTTCGCGGGTGCGGAAACCTTTTTCATTGAGATCGCTGACTATTGCCGAGTAGGAGAAGTCCTGGGCGAGCAGGTCCATCATGAGCAGCAGGACCTGGTTCTCGTGGGGATCGACCTCGAGGCGCTTGCAATCCTCAGAGATGCGAAGGCCGTAGGGTATGGCTTCGCTGAAGGCGCCATCCGGCGGTGTTTCAGAGTCGGGCAGCTCGCGCCGCCACTCGATGGAGACCATTTGCCAACCACCAGCAGCGCGCTGGCGGATCACATCCGAGCTGAAGGGCTCGGACACCACATCACGAATTCGCTCGAAATAGGCCACGGGAACCTCCAAAGACACTGCAATGACGGGTGTATGGCAATTGGAAGGCCAGAGATTTGCAGCCTGTCTCCAAGCGCAAGCCTTTGAACGGGAATGGGTTCAATAAATTGTCGGCGATCTTTTGGTGGTCAACTCTGGCCGTTTTTGCAAATCCATGTCCGGTAATGGACAAGATGTGACGATCAGGATGACCAAATAGAGTACCGCCGGAAGAGCATTCGGGCGACTGGCGAATACTCGGTTCCTGACGACGAGAAAGACTGATACAATTCGGCATTCCCGTTGTAAATCTGTATCGCATCTCCAGGAAATCACAAGAGAAAGACTGACTGCGATGATCGACTACTACGAGTTCCTGCAAATCAGCCCGAACGCTGACGCGGACACTATTCATCGCGTCTATCGCTACCTGGCAGCACGTCTGCATCCGGACAACCCGGAGTCGGGTGATGCGGAGATGTTCAGGCTGCTGAAGTCAGCATTTGATACGCTCTCGAACCCGATGCGCCGCGCCGAATATGACGCGGTTTGCCGGCGGGAGTCGATGGAAGTCAAACCCATTTCCAATTCAGTCGACTTTATGGACAGCGTGGAAGGCGAGATGAACCGCCGGATCGCCGTACTCGCAGTGCTCTACTTCAAGCGGCGCGCGAATCCTCGTTTTCCCGAGGTGTCGCTGGCTGAAATCGAGCGGCGCATGGGATTCCCGAGAGACTACCTGGACTTCACCACCTGGTATCTCCAGAAGAAGGGTTACATCACCAGGGCGGACAACTCCGACTTCACGCTGACGGCCGAGGGTGTGGACTACATCGAGACGCAGCGCGGCAGTCTGCCGGTTCTTAACAAATTGCTAACCGACGGCAAAGTGCATTTCGACAAATCGGCGCGAGTGCAGAAACAGCAGGCGAATGGAGCTCACGGAGCAAACGGAAAAATGGGCTCTGCACCGATCATCCTGCCGTCTTCCATGTCGGCCTGGATCGACCGCCGGCAGAGTGGCGGAGAGCGGCGGCGCAGCGCCATTGTTCAGATGATGCCTGGCCACGAACGCCGGGGCGGTTCGCGGGATCGGCGCGTGAATGTTGGCGATCGGCGACAGAATAAGCCAGATCGGCGGTCCTACGCGTTATTGAACACCCAGGATGACCAGCCTACTACTCGCGTACAGTGATGCCCAGGGTCTTCATCTTGCGATAGAGGTGGCTGCGTTCGAGGCCGAGTAATTCGGCGGCGCGGCTCACATTGTTGCGAGCTTCTTCAATCTTCTTGAGGATGTAGTCGCGCTCGTAGGCGTCGCGTGCCTGCTGGAGCGTGGAGAAATCTTCCGTCGAGCGTGAGTTGGATTTGTGCGTGAGCGGCGGAAGCTGTTTGCGCTCGATGCGCAGAGTGCGAGGATTCAGGATCAAGACGCGCTCGATCATATTCTTCAACTCGCGCACGTTGCCCGGCCAATGATATTGCTGGAGAACTTCGAGGGCCTCTTCGCTGATTTCAATGCGCGGGCGGCCGTACTGGCGACCGAATTCGGTGAGGAATTCGCGGGCGAGGAGAGGAATGTCCTGCTTGCGTTCGCGCAACGGCGGTACGAAGAACGGAACTACGTTGAGGCGGTAGAAGAGGTCTTCGCGGAAGTTTCCCTTGGCGATTTCTTCTTCAAGATCCTTGTTTGTTGACGCGATAAGGCGAACATCGACGCGCAGCGGCTGCGTGCCGCCAACCGGTGTGAAGAGCTGATCATCCAAAGCGCTCAGCATCTTGGCCTGCGTCTTGAGGCTCATGTCGCCGACTTCGTCCAAATACAGAGAGCCGCCGTCGGCGCGTTCCAGGGTTCCCCGCTGCTCTGGCGGCCCGCCGGCCTGCACGCCATGACGGTAGCCAAATAATTCAGACTCAATATGGGCTTCGGGGATGGCGGCGCAGTTGAGCTCGACAAAGACACCATCGCGGCGAAGACTCTCAGCGTGAATGGCGCGGGCGATGAGTTCCTTGCCGGTGCCCGATTCGCCATAAATGAGCACGCGGCCGTTCGTGGGGGCCATGAGGCGAATCTGCTGGCGCAGCGCTTTAAGCGGCACGCTTTCGCCAGTGAGAATAGCGCCGACGCTGAACTGGCGTTTGAATTCGAGATTCTCATTGCGAAGGCGACGGGCTTCAACTGCGTTCTTGAGAACAATCAGGGTGCGATCGAGCGAAAGCGGCTTTTCGAGAAAGTCGTATGCGCCGAGTTTCGTTGCCTTGACAGCGGCTTCGATCGTGCCATGACCGGAGATGATAACAACCTCGGGACGCTTCTCGGGAGGGAGCGCGTGGATGTCGCCGAGCACATCGAGGCCATCGCGATCAGGGAGCCAGATGTCGAGCAGTACGACGTCGTAGGGTGCATCCTCGATGAGCACGAGAGCCTCAGCCGCAGTGGGAGCGGTCGCAACACCGTAGCCTTCTTCGGTGAGAATCTCTTCAAGAGAGGTTCGAATCTCCACCTCATCATCGACCACGAGGATATGATTCATGAGCGCGCCCCGGTGACAGGTGTTGTGGAGGCGTTCAGTTCCTGCGCATGCGGCTCAGCATGATCAAGCAAGGGCAGGCGGATGAGGAAGCGCGCGCCCTTGGGACTGTTGCTCTCCGCACGAATGGAGCCGCCAACTTCCTGAATGATCTTGGCGGCAATGGAGAGTCCCAGTCCGGTGCCGCGGTGCTTGGTGGAGTAGAAGGGGAGAAAGAGACGCTCACGAATTTCTTCGGTGAGGCCGTGCCCCGTGTCGGAAACCTCAATTTCTACAGCGGCGCCATCTTCGGCGAGTGAGCTGCGCACGCGGAGAATGCGGAGGAGACTTCCCTGCATTGCCTCGGCGGCGTTGTCAATGAGGTTTGCGAGAGCGCGGCGAATGGCCTCGTGATCGGCAAAGACAAGTGGCAGGCCGGCTTCGAGATCACGCTTGACGGTGATGCCATCAAGCCGGCCCGCAAATAAAGCGAGCGCCTCGTCGGCAACCTGATTCATATCGCAGGGCCGTGGTTGCGGCGCGGGAAATTGGGCGAGCGCCGAGAACTGATCGACCAGCGTGCGCAGTGTTCCCACGCAGGCCAGTATTACCTCGCTGCATTTACGAATCACGGAAGGCGAATCGGGCTGGCCGCGATCGAGGTGGCGGCCGATGCGTTCGGCAGAGAGTGCGATGGGGGTGAGTGGATTTTTGATCTCGTGGGCTACGCGCTGCGCCACTTCTTTCCAAGCGAGCTGACGCTGGGCACGGAGAAGTTCAGAAGTATCTTCGACGACGAGGACCGTGCCTTGCCTGCCGTGCGCCAGTTCGAGCCGCGCGCTAGTGACGGCGAGGTGCATATTGCGGCCGCGCAGCCGGAGTTCAATTTCGGTGGAAGCTGCACCCATGCGCTGGCCACGCCGAATCACCCCGGCGAGTTCATCCATTGAATCGGGCGGAAGGAGAACATCGAGCTGCTGGCCGCGAATGCCGGCATTTTCGTCCTGACCGATCAGAACGGCGAAAGCCCGGTTGGCTTGCAGGATGTTTCCAGCGCTGTCGAGCGTGACAACGCCCGAAGGGATCGTCTCGAGAATGGTTTCAAGTTCGCGTCGACGGGATTCGATAGCCTGGTTGGCGGCGGTCAACTGCGCGGAAGATGTCTCGGCAAGCTGGCGGCTGGTATCGAGATCGGCGGCCATGTGGTTGAAGGAGCGGACAAGCTCAGACATTTCGCCTGTGGTGACAATACCGACGCGATGTTCATACTTGCCGGCGGCGATCTCATCCATGGCATCGGCCAAAGCTTCGACGGGGCGCGTGATTTGCTTGGACAGAAACAGTGCAAGCCAGACGCTGGCGAAGAAGACCACGACGGTGATGAGCAGCAGCAAGAGAAAGAATGTGGCACGGATGCTGTGACGCGAGCGAAAGAGGCCCCAGTACTCCTCTGCGCCCTTGCGGATGCGCGCGGTGGTCTGGCTTAGTCCTTGAGGCATTGGAAGAGCCGCGATCACAATCTTGCCTGAAGCGGTAGCCGCTTTCCCGAGCGCGTAGTCCAGACCGGCAATACGAATCACCGGTGAGTCGTTGCGCTGGGCCGCGGTGAGAATGCTTGTCGAAAGCGGCCCCTGGAGTGTAATCGCCGATTGAAATTTCGTGGCTCCTGCGGTCTCGGGGAGCCAGGGAATCAGGCTGACCGAACTGTTCTCCGGGGGGGCCTGAAAGCTGGAGAGGACGCGACGGTCGCTGCCGTACACAAGTACGAAACCGCTGTCGAGCGTCAGGCGATGCGAGGCGATTATCTTTTCCATCGTGAGCTCGTCGGTATCGGGAGCGCCGGTAGCAACGATGGACTCAGCTTCTCCACGAGCATTGCTGGTGACGTATTGGGCCAGCTCGAGCACTACGCGCGTTGAGTCTTCGCGCAGTTCAGAAGTGTTGGGCGAAAACCAGCGGTCAATGGAGCGGTTCATCAGCTGAAAGCTGAACAGAAACATGAATACTGCCGGGGTGAGCGCGATGAGGGCGGCGCCGAGAACCATTCGTGTTCGCAACCGATTGCCGAGCGCGCTGCTGCTCTGATCCGCATAGACCTTGAGGATGTTGCGCAGCAGGAGAAGCAGCAAAACAAGCAGCAGAAGGAATACGACGACGGTGAGGCCGGTGAAAGCGAGCGTCTCGCCGGAAGTTTCAGGGTTGAGGAAAGGGATGGGGTTGAAGGCCTGGAGAGCTCCAAGCACAGCGAAGAAAAGCAACACTCCTGCCCCGAGAAATACGACAGAGCGCCGCCGCGAACCATCCTCTATGGGCATGGGGGGATTATAGATTCAGAGGACAGGGATTAGGAGACAGGGATTAGGGAATAGTGAATAGGGAATAGAAACCCGGACCAAATGCAACGGGCAGCGGTCTGCATGCCACAGATAAGAATTCCAAGTAACGTGAGGCTATCCCAGGACGATGTCCGTTCCGGTCCACTCGCGCTTCTGGCTCTCGGCTACTCCGCGATGCGTGAGGGAGCCCAGGTAGGTGTTCAGGCCTTCGGCGAAACCTGGATCCCGCTTGAGGGCTTCTCGCGCGCCGAAGTTGGCAATGCGCATCAGGTAGGGGAAGGTGGAGTTGGTGAGGGCCAGCGTAGAGGTATGCGGCACGGCGCCGGGCATGTTGGTGACGCAGTAGTGAACCACGCCGTCGACAACGTAACTGGGGTTGGAATGCGAAGTTGGCTTGGCGGTCTCAACACAGCCACCCTGGTCAATGGCGACGTCGACGATTACCGCGCCCTTCTTCATCGCGGAGACCATGGCGCGGGTTACGAGCTTGGGTGCGGTCGCGCCGGGGATGAGCACTCCACCAATGACAAGGTCGGCCTCCCGTGTGGCCAGCGAGACGTTGTAACTGTTCGAAGCCAGCGTATACAGGCGGCCGCCGTAGAGGTCGTCGAGTTCGCGCAGGCGGTGGAGATTGACGTCGACGAGCGTGACCTTTGCGCCGAAGCCCAAGGCGATCTTCGCAGCGTTGGTGCCGACGATGCCCCCGCCAATGATGGTTACATTGGCTGGAGGAACACCCGGAACGCCGCCAAGAAGAATCCCGCGGCCGCCGCGCTCTTTTTCGAGATAGGTGGCGCCGACCTGTACGCTCATGCGGCCTGCCACTTCGCTCATCGGCGTGAGCAAGGGCAGAGTGCCCTGACGATCGCGCACGGTTTCATAGGCGATGCCGATGACCTTGGAGTCGAGAAGCTTGTTGGTGAGAACGGGAATGGGCGCCAGGTGAAGATAGGTGAACAGCACCAGGCCTTCGCGAAAATAGACGTACTCCTGCTCGATCGGCTCCTTGACCTTGACCACGGTCTCGGATTTGCCCCAGACGTTGCCCGCATCGCCGACGATTTCGGCACCCGCATCCTGGTAGCTCGCGTCAGTAAAGCCGGAAAGTTCGCCAGCATGTGTTTCGACAAGCACCTTGTGGCCGGACTCGGTGAGCGCCTTGACGCCCGCGGGGGTTACACCAACGCGGGCCTCGTTGTCCTTGATCTCTTTGGGAACGCCGATGATCATCGATGGCTCCTTCTTCCGGCTGTGGCTTCTATCGCTCTCGGGGGAGGGCTGGGCAGGGCTCGAAAAACTGCGCGCCGGATGTTTTGTCATCTGGAGGAGGGCATTTATCCGGCGCGGCGCTATGGCGCTTTCCAGTTGGAGACATGCTAAAGTTTTCGGGGGTTCCAATGTGTGCAAATATCGTGCTAAAACATCTTGATGGGCACGAAACGTGAGAATGAGGCCACACACATGCAAGAAAACGCTGCATCATCGCAAAATGCCGAACTAGATGAGCTGGACGCCTCAATTCTGCGCTTCCTCGAACGCCATGGCCGTGCAACGAACTACGAAGTCGGTGAGGCGGTAGGCCTGTCGGCTTCAGCAGCGTCACGACGGATTCAAGCACTGGAGAGCGCAGGTGCGATTCGAGGCTACCGTGCGGAAGTGGATGACCGGCTGCTGGGAAGGCGGATGACGATTTACATCCGCGTGACACTTGAGCGGCAATCGGCGGCGGTCCTTGGGGCGTTTGAGGCAGCGGTGCGGCACTGCAATGAGATTGTGAGCTGCCACCTGATGGCCGGACAGTATGACTACATGCTGGTAGCGCGAGTGGGGGGAATCGACGATTACGGACGCCTGCACCAGAACGAGCTTTCGCGACTTCCCGGGGTTACTCGGCTGGAAACGAGCTTTGCGTTGCGGGATGTACTGGATGGAAGCAGGCTTTAGGGTCGGGTCTGACGAACCTAGCTAGTCAATTCATTGAGGACAATGGCGGGTGCGGTTTGCTTGAGCCGGCGGTAAAGTGAGGTTACGCCGGTACTTTGCTTTTGATGTTACCAACGTGGGAGAATTCACGTTTGGACCCCTGGAAGGCGCCGTTATGTTTGAGTCTGACCAGCATGATTTTGACGAGGAGTACGCGGAGGTAAGCCATCCCGCGCCACCATCTCCTCCCAAGCCTTCGGGTGCAGCGACCGCTGTGGCAACGCCAGCGGCGACCGCCCCTGCGGCACGGGCGACTGCAGCGGCGGTAGCGGATCCACCTGCAGCGCGCGTGGCAGCCCCCCAGCCAATCGTCGAAGAGCCAGAAGAAGAACAACTGGAAGAGCCACAGGAAGAGGCGGAAGATCAGGAATTTGTCGATCCGGCAGAGAAGCCCGTGGTCGAGCCGCCGGCGAAAAAGAAACCTAACCTGGTGCTCATTGGTGGATTTGCGGCGCTCGTCATCTTCGCCATCTTTGTCCTGTTTACGATGAGGTCTAAGTCCAGCGGTCCGCCACCCGGTGATCTGGGTCCGGGCATTGTTGCAGCCGCGGGGTTGCGGGGGCATCTGGATACACGCTGGGACGGCAACGCGAAAACGGGCAGGCTGGCCTATCAACTACGAATCGAGCCGATGGAAGATCGCTGGGGAGCGGGGTTCTCAAAAGCGATTACCGCTTCTCCCGTGCCTCTGTCAGTGAATATTCGGCTGCTGGACCAAACGGGGTTTGCGCTGTGCGGAAAAGAAGTGGATTTCCGGTTCGATCCACGGAATGCGGCAGTGCCGGTGTCTGTATCGCCCGTGGGCGCAAATGGCAAGAAGCTCTCGCTGGCCGAGCACAATGCGGCGATGGAAGCGGCGCGGCAAAGCCAGATCAACCAGACGCAGGCTGCGGAAGCGACACGAGAGCAAGGAAAAGATATCTTCCAGAATCAGACCACGGACGAAGGACAGGTGACGGCGGTGAATGCGCAGGGCGCGCTGCCGTGCTCTCCTGATCAGTACAAGCGCGCAGACTACTGGGACTTCAATACGAATTTCCCGACGCTTGCGGAGCAGGCGGACCTGCTGGATCCCAAGGCGGCGGCGCAACGCGCGAAGGAACTGGCAGCTCCCGGGCAGAAGCGAACGGTTGCCAAGTGGGGAGACGGATTTGTAATTCAGGGTGACGACCGTGTGACGGGATACGACTCCGTGCGCGGGCTGCTGTGGGCAGAGCAAAAAACCTTCGCAATCGACAAGCGGTTCGGGCAGGCTACTGCAAGCGCGTGGGCAGGCAACTACACGCTCATCCACTACAAGTGTGACCAGCATGCAAATTGCGCTCTCACGGCTGCGGGACAGTCGTCTGTGCTACACGCGCGGCTGCAGTGAGTAGCTGGAGCACGCTGCGTTCAAACTTCAATCGGAACGATCGCTGACACCACGATCATTGTTCGCGCAACGCCTTGACGGGATCGAGGCTGGATGCACGTCGCGCGGGAAGCCAGGATGCGAGTGCGGAGATGGCCAGGAAACCTGCCGTCATAGACACATAGGTCGTCACGTCTGTGGGTTTTATGCCTCCCACGAGCAGTGCGGAGATAACGCGGCCCAGGAAGATCGAGCCGATCACTCCAATCACAATGCCGGCGACACTCAAACGCAGTCCTTGCGCGACGACGAGGCGAAGGATGTCGCTACGCTCAGCTCCCATGGCCATGCGAACACCAATCTCAGAGGTGCGTTGTCTTACGGAGGTGGAGATTACGCCATAAAGGCCAACCCCGGCGAGCAATGCGGCAACGACCGCAAAAACCGAAATCAGCAGAAGTGAAAAACGCGTGCCGGCCTGCGAGTCGTAGACCACGGAGTCAACCGTTTCCATTTTGCTGACGAGGAGTTGCGGATCGAGTGCCTTTAGAGATGAGCGCACCTGGCTTTCGTAGGACGCGGGATCGCTGCCTGTGCGCAGGGCCCAGGATTGGATCACGCCGGATCCAAGGAATGCGTCGGGGAAGTAGATCTGTTCGCGCCCGACCTCAGCGAGTGATTTGACGCGTTGATGAGCGACGACGCCGATGATCTGCACCTTCTCCGCCTCAGGAGTGCGAATGCGGATGAGGATATGCCTGCCGATCGCGGACTGGCCGGGGAAGGCCTTGGCGGCGAGAGCGTCGTCGACGATGATGCCATCCCGTCCGGGCAGATTGTCGTCGTTTGTAAAGGTGCGTCCTGCAAGCAGAGGCGTGCGCATCGTTTCGAAATAACCGGGAAGAACGATTTGAAAATCGGTTGCCTGGAAGCGGCTCGGATCGTGCGCGGAATCTTCCCTGCCCCAGCGAATGGGGCTGAACTCGCCGGTCAGCGGGAATGGAAATGAGCCGGTCACGTTCTGAACTCCGGGAATGGATTTGAGTTGCTCAGTGATCACCCGCATGAAGGCGGCGCGTTCCTCAGGGGTCTTCCGGTTGAGGCGGCTGCCCTGCAGCTGGAATGTGAGCAGATGGTGCGGATCGAAGCCCGGATTGATCTGCTGCAGCTTGAGGAAGCTACGGAACATCAATCCGGAACCGATCAGCAGAATGAACGAGAGCGCGACTTCGGCCATGACGACCGCATTGCGGAGAAAGGCTCCGCTGCCAATGCCGGAGGTTCGGCTGACGCCGCGCAACACATTCATGAGCCCCGGACGCGAAGCGCGCAAGGCAGGAACGATGCCGAAGATGGCTGCGGAGGCGAGGCCGGCAAGCGCGCTGTACACAAGCACGGCGGCGTCTATGCGCACATCGTCAAGGCGGGGAAGATTGGCTGGAGCGAGAGAGCGCAATGCGAGAATGCCGGCCCAGGCGAGGACGACACCGACTATCGTGCCCAATGCAGCGAGCAAGACCGCTTCAATGAGGATCGGAGCGATAAGCCGCGAGCGATTTGCGCCGAGGGCTGCGCGCACTGAGAACTCCTGCTGGCGCAGCGAGGCGCGGACAAGGAGCAGGTTGCCGACATTGGCGCAGGCGATGAGGAGCAGGAAGATCACCGAGACCATGAGGGTGAGGATGGCGGGACGCACCGCGGCAACCAAATGTTGTCGCATGGGCGCGAGGTGGATGTAATAGCCGGCAGTCTCGTCGATCGAAAACGTCTGCCGGGCCTGGGCGGCGATGCCATCGGCTGCACCTTGCGCGCTCTGCAGCGATGCGCCTTCTTTGAGCCTGGCGATGGGGCGAATGGAGAAGTCGTTGCGCTGCGCGGAATCGTATCCGAGACGATTGGCGATGTAGATGTCAGGGGACGGCTGCACGTCGGCGTCGGGCGGAAAGTAGAGGCGGAAGCCCGGAGCGAGAACTCCCACGATCAAGGGACCGGGCTGGCCGGGGATGGTGATGTTGTGTCCGAGCACTGCGGTGTTGCCGCCGTAGCGTCTGCGGAAGTACTCGTAACTGAGGATGGCAATGCCGGGCAGGCGTGCGGGCGCGTCATTGGCTGCGGCGTTGGGCGGAGGCTGCGGCTGCGGGATTCCGTCCTGCGCATTGAAGTCGCGGCCAAGCATGATCTTGCCGCCCATGACGTCGAAGAAGTTGGTGGTGGCGACGGCGAAGCTGACTTGCTCGGGGCTTCCGTCTTCCTGGGGGACGACCAGTCGGCCAGTGAAGACGCCGGCCATATCAGAGAAATAGGCCTTGGTACCGTCGCGCAGGTCGCTGTAGTCGGCATTGGAAAAGGGGAGATCATGGACGTCGCGCTTGCGAAGGTCCATGCCGGCGATAACGAGTTTGCCGGGATCGTGATACGGAAGCGGCTTGAGCAGGACCGCATTGGTGACGCTAAAGATGGTGGTGCTGGCGCCGACGCCGAGCGCAATTGTCAGGACGGCTGTCAACGTGTAGCCCGGGCGCCTGGCGAGAATGCGCGCGGCGATGAGGACATCTCTCCATGTCATGGGCGACCTCTCAGTTGAGAATTGAATCGGGAATTGCGCGACTGTCAATCAAGAAGTTAGAAAGCTGTCGGGGATGTTGCGACTGTGACGGTCCGGGGAAATCTTGACAAATTGTACCCCACTCATCGCGAGGAAGCTGCGATGAATGGGGCACTGTTTCATCGCTTGATTCAGTTGCCGGGTCTGATTCAGTTCCATCTTTCAGCTCACTGGCAGGAACAGGCGCCGGTTTCGTCGGGGCGGGTGGAACATGAGCCGATCTGGACCGGTGGGCCGAGGGACTTGATGCACGCAACATGTCCTGCGGCGGCTTTGGGTGAAGCTACAGGAACCTGAGCGGCGGAGACACCGCTGTCGGTGACATTGCCGGAAGAATCGTATTGGGGCAGGTTTCCGCCGGTTCCGGTGCCGTCGCTGATCTGGACCCTGGCGCCGGCCCCGTGATAGCCATCGAGGCGCGACGACAGAACCGTGTTCGGCCCGACCTGGAAGGACGCGGCTCGCGCGGAACTGTTCACCGTGAGCGAGTTGTCGATGGTGGTTGCGCCGTTCTTCTGCACGAGGAAGGTGTAGGCGTTGTTGGTTGCGTTGGTGACGGAGACCGCGGCGGCGGTTTCTCCATTGGCATCGGGAGTGATGCGGATGGCAGCCGCGCTGGAAGCAGGCAGGAAGACGTTGCTGCCGTCGTCGCAGAACTGCTGGCGGAGGGCGGTCGAGAACGTGTAGTTGTAGCAGCCGATCGGATGCGCTCCTGCACTGGGCATGAACTGGCGCTTGAAGACTTCGAAAACCGAAGCGTGGCCGTCCCACCAGGATTCGATGTCGGCCTGCGGAATGCTCGCGAAGTTGGCGTGTGGACTTGCGCGGCCAGCAGCATTAGAGACCACGGACCATTGCAGGTCGGAGCCTCCGCCGACGGGGCCGGCTTCAAGTGCCGCATAGATGGCTCGCTCGACCCACAGCCCGTCGTACCAGTAGGAGCCGCTGTTTTCGTCGGTGGCAAGAAAGGCGGAGGTTCCGTGCGTGACTCCCGTGGCGTTGCCGGCAATGGTGGCGGCGATGCCGAAGATCTGGCTCATCGCGGAGGAAGATTTGCCGGGAGGGCCGGGGTCGAGTCCTGTTTCGTTGAAGATGTTGGCTTCGACTCCGTAGGTGAGGGAGTTGGTGCTGCCGTGACGCTGGATGGCGATGGGATTGATGCCCCATACGCCGTTGTGCAGGTCACCGGGATTGTTCTGCGAAACCATGAATGCGCCAACACAGGGCGCCGCCGAGTTCGCGGCGGTGTAGTTGCAGTTGTGGTAGGTGTAGAGCGGCGCGGTGTCGTTTACGCCCGCGTCAGAGGAGACGATGCGGGTAACAGGCGTGACATAGGGATCACCCTGCGCCGTCGAGGTCTGGACCTCTGTTGCCGTATCGAAGATGGACTGATTGAAAACGGGGCTGGTGAATATCAGCGGGGCCGCGGGAGCGGAGATGTAGTTCTGGTTCACGCGTGGGTTTGGATGGAGGGCATTGTTCCGGGTGAAGACTTCAAAGAGGTTAAACTCCGGCGCGGTGAACAAGCTCTTGAGGTTGAGGTCCTGATGGGTGGCGGTATGCGGGGCGGGCGGCGACTGCGGGAAGGCAAATGCGGCACTGATAGCAAAGAGGAAGAAGGCAAAGAATGGGTGAGACGGGCGCATAGGTAGGGAAGGACCTCCGGGGATTAAGGAGCGTGCCAAGGAGTGCAGGGCGCTTACAACTGAGACGAACTTCGAGAGAGAAGGGCTCGCAGAAAAGAGGGGAATTCAGGCTGGCTTGGGCGCGCGGTGCCATCTCATACATAAACGCCTGCGGCGTCTCGCTGGCGGAGCACAAAAACTACGGCTCCAGGAGCAACCCATGGAACACCCACAAACCCGCGAGGCAGCAGCGAATCCTACTCACTCGAACATTGACGCAATCGCGGCGCTGGAGCATGACGCACTCGGCCGCCGAACTGCCACCGAGCGGGTTAGCGATCTAATCACGAAAGTTGTCGGCAACATTGGATTTCTGGTCGCGCAACTGGCACTGATCGCAGGATGGAGTGCGGTCAATCTCCATCTCATCCCGTCGATTAAAGCATTTGATCCGTTCCCCTTCGGTGTCCTGGCGCTCATCATCTCTACGGAGAGCGTGTTTCTGACGATCTTTGTGCTGATCAGCCAGGGGCGAATGACGCGCCAATCGGAACGCCGCTCGCATCTGGATCTCCAGGTGGGCATGCTTACTGAGCAGGAGCTTACTACCGTGCTCCAGATGCTGCAGAAACTGTGCGAGCACATGGGAGTGAACGTGGACTCCTCAGTGCACGCGGTCAGGTCATTCAGTGCGACGACGGACGTGCGCAAGCTGGCTGGGGATCTCGAAGACAAGCTTCCGGAGAAATAGGGAATGCCGGTTGATCCCGCTATCTGTCGACCGCTTGGGGGTTCTCTGGCACCCAGCAATTGACGCTCGATGAAATGCCAGGTCTCAAATCGAGACCTGGGGCACCCAAAATGATTCAAGGTTGAGAGTTAGATTTACTACGCGTTGTCGATCTGGGCGCGCTGGAGTTTGTCGCTGTAGTCGACGTAGACCGCTTTCCATGTGGTGAAGAAGTCGATGGCGCCGTTGCCTTCGCGGTGGCCGTTGCCGGTGTGCTTGACGCCGCCGAAGGGCAGGTGCACCTCGGCGCCGATAGTCGGTGCGTTGATGTAGGTGATGCCGGCCTCGAGATCGCGAATTGCTGTGAAGGCGCGGTTCACATCCTTGGTGTAGAGCGCAGTGGAGAGGCCGTAGTCGATGGAGTTGGCGATTTCGATGGCCTCCTCGAAGGTGTCGAATTCGATAAGCGAAACAACGGGGCCGAAGACTTCTTCGCGGGCGATGCGCATGGTGGGCGTGACTCCGCCAACGACGGTGGGCTCGAAGAAAGTGCCTTTCGCATAAGCAGCGTTCGCCAGAGCGTGGCCGCCGCAGAGGATTTTTCCGCCGTCGCTGCTCGCAATCTCAACGTATTTCGCGGAGGTTTCGATCTGGCTCTTGTTGACCTGCGGGCCGACCTGCACGGTCTCGTCGAGGCCGTTGCCGATCTTGAGGGCCCTGGCGCGTGCCACGAATTCGTTGGTGAACTTCCTGGCGATTCCCTTCTGCAGCAAGATGCGGCTGGTGGCGGTGCAGCGCTGTCCTGTCGTCCCAAAAGATCCCCAGAGCGCGCCATCTAGCGCCAGTTCAAGATTGGCGTCATCGAGAACGATCTGAGCATTCTTGCCGCCCATTTCGAGCGAGACTGGCTTGAAAGTCGCCGCAGCACGCTGCGCTACGTGCGAGCCGACTTCGCTGGAACCCGTAAAGCTGATGGCGCGGACGTCGGGGTGTTCGACGAGGGCATTGCCGGCGCCGCTTCCGCTGCCGCTGACGATGTTGACCACGCCCGGCGGCAGGCCTGCATCGACCAGCGTCTGCACCAGGTTGTAGACGGAGATGGGCGTATCGGTCGCCGGCTTGATGACGCAGGTATTGCCGGAAACGAGTGCGGGAAAGAGCTTCCAGCTGGGGATGGCCATGGGGAAGTTCCACGGCGTGATGAGGCCGACAACGCCTACGGGCATGCGGATGCTCATGGCGAACTTGTTCTGCAGTTCGGACGGCGTGGTCTGGCCGAAGAGGCGGCGGCCTTCGCCGGCGACATAAAAAGCCTCGTCGATGGCTTCCTGCACATCGCCGCGGGTTTCGGCGAGCACCTTGCCCATTTCGCGGGTCATGTCGCGGGCGTACTGCTCTTTGCGTTGCTGCAACAGGATGCCGGTGCGGACGAGAATTTCGGCCCGCTTGGGAGCAGGAACGAGGCGCCAGGTGGCAAAAGCCTTTTTCGCGGCTGCTACGGCGGCGTTAACGTCTTCGGGGCCGGAGGACGGAAATGCGCCGACGATGTCATCGTTGTCAGCGGGGTTGACGTTCAGGATGGTTTTGCCGCTCGCAGCGGGGAGCCATTCGCCGCCGATCAGATTGTGGTAGGTGGGGTAGGTCATGTGTGAGTTCTCAGTTCTTATTCTTAGTGGACAGTGGACAGTGAACGGCTTGAATTGGGGAGCTGGCGGCGCACTGCCTGACTGGGCACAAAAACACTTGATTTTAGCGCATGGGGGCCGACTGTCGCTTCCAAGGCCGATGACTGCGCTGGAATGGCGGAAAGGGGGATAAGTCGGATAGGCGACGTCCGAGTGAATGCAAAACTCACATAACTCTCGTGGTAGCTAGAAAGGGTTATTTACAAAGCTCCCTCCTATCATGATTACCAACGGTGTTTTTTGCAGCATTACCCGTTGGCCGTACAATCTGAATTGAGGTAGATTCCACTCATACATGTCTCAGAACGGTTATCCTTCGCGCACTTCGCGGTCACATGGCCTGCGCTCTCTCTTCAGTATGTTTTCGAGCGATCTGGCTATCGATCTTGGGACCGCCAACACACTGGTCTTCGCCGCCGGTAAGGGGATCGTTGTCAACGAGCCCTCGATCGTGGCCATCAACAAAAACACCGGTGAGGTGGAAGCGGTAGGCAAGGAAGCCAAGGACATGCTGGGCCGCACGCCCGGCAACATCGTGGCTATCAAGCCGATGAAAGACGGCGTCATCGCCGACTTCAAAGTCACCGAAAAGATGTTGAATTACTTCATTCAGAAGGCGCACAACCGCAAGATGCTGGTGCATCCCAGGATCGTGATCGGCGTGCCCTCTGAGATCACGCAGGTGGAAAAACGCGCGGTCGAAGACTCTGCCTATCGCGCCAAGGCCAGCGAGGTGTATCTCGTGGAACAGGCCATGGTGGCGGCGATCGGCGCAGGACTGCCGATTACCGAGCCGGGCGGCAACATGGTGGTCGATATCGGCGGCGGGACAACGGACATCGCGGTCATTTCGCTATCGGGTATTGTGTATTCGCGTTCGGTACGTATGGCCGGCAACCAGATGGACGAGGCCATTACCAACTACCTGAAGCGCAAGTACAACCTGCTGATCGGTGAACGTACGGCCGAGCAGATCAAGATTGAAATTGGATCGGCTTATCCGCTGGACAAGCCGCTGACGATGGAGATCAAGGGACGCAACCTGATCGAAGGTGTGCCGAAGACGATCTCGATTGACGACAGCGAGATTCGCGAGTCATTGGGCGAATGCATCGCGGTGATCATGAATGCGATTCGTGTCGCGCTGGAGCGGACGCCTCCGGAGTTGTCGGCAGACATCTCGGATCGCGGGATTGTGCTGACGGGCGGAGGAGCGCTGATCAAGAACCTGGACAAGCGCATCCGCGAAGAAACCGGGCTGCCGGTCTCGGTGGCCGACGATCCGCTGGCCTCGGTGGTCCTGGGAACCGGCAAAATGCTGTCGGACTTCAGGCTGCTGCGCAAGATCAAGATCGACTAAAGGCAGTGGACAGTGATCAGTGGACAGTGCACAGTGAACCGTCCTCCGACATTGATAAACCTTCTCCGCAAGGGCCGGCAAAACACTGACCACTGTTCACTGTCCACTGTTGACTGATCCTCATGGAATCATTTGTCGTTCGCTATCGGAATCTGCTGGTGCTGCTGGCTTTGCTGGTAGCCCAGATTCTGGGCCTTGCCGTGCAGGTGCGGCGAACGAGCGGCGGGCAAGCGGGAAGCAATTCCGGCGATGCAAGTAGCGTGCGGCTGATCCGCTACTGGGCCAACTCGCTGGTGTCGCCGCCGGAGCGGGCGCTTCATTCTTCAGGCTCAGGCGTCTCCTGGTTCTGGAATAACTACATCGATCTGCGCCATGTACGTCAGCAGAACGCGGATTTGCAGAAAACGGTTGACCGGCTGCGGTTGGAGCAGGCAGCCCTCCTTGAAGATGCCAAGCAGGGGCAGCGCTTGCAGGCGCTCCTGAATTTTCAACAGAAGTACATTTACAAGACGGTTGCGGCGCAGGCCATCGGCACCAGTGGAACGGACCAATCGCGCGTGTTTTATATCGACAAGGGGAAAGATGCGGGTATCGACCGCGATATGGCGGTTATCACTCCGGATGGCATCGTGGGCAAGGTTCGCGAGGTATTTCCGCACACCGCGCAAGTGCTCGCAATCAACGACCAGTCCAGCGGCGCGGGCGTGATCCTGGAATCGACGCGGATTCGCGGCATCCTGCGCGGCAATGGAGCGGGACAGCCGCAGATCGAAGATGTAATTCGCGATCAGCGCATCAAGGCGGGAGAGAAGGTGCTGACGGCAGGCGGCGACCAGATCTTTCCGCGAGGCCTCCCCGTTGGTGTGGTGGATCGCGTGATCAACGATCCGGAGCGCGACGGGTTTATCGAGGTTATTGTGAAGCCGGCGGCGCATCTTGACCAGTTGGATGAGGTGCTGGTGATTGCTTCGACCGAACCGCGGTTCCCGCCCGATCAGCAGCAGGACATCGCAACAAGCGAAGCCTTAAAGGGAGCCGAGGCAGAGAAACAGAAAACATCGGAAGGGATGGCGGAGAAACTGCCCGGGTTGATCGATCCGAACCTGCCCCCCGATCAGCAGCTGCTGAATGACACGTCGAACCCGAATCCAGTGTCACGCCCTCCCGTGGCGATGCATCCAGACAGGTTCACGCCGGCGGGAGCGGTGATACCGAACCCTTCTGCGACTCCGGCAAGCAACCCGGCGCCGGCAGCGGATCAGAGCGCGCCGAAGAAGAAGCCTACACCTCCGAAACAGCCGCAGAGCAACCCGGCCACCCCGCCGCCGACCGCGCCGCAAGGGGATCGCTAGCCATGTCGGTCCTTTCAGCGGAGAGTCGCCGCGATTACGAGATCCATAGCTACCCGGTGCTGATTTACGCGCTGGTGCCGATTGCGGCGCTGGTGCTGCAGGCCTGGCTGCCGCGGGTGCTGGGGCGTTTTGCGTGGTTCGATCTGCCGCTGGTGGTGACGGTGTTTTTTGCGCTGAGCCGCCGCAATCCGATTCAAGGCTCGATCCTTGGCGGAGTATTGGGGCTCTTTGAGGATGCGTTGACGGGACTTCCTATCGGAATCAACGGGATCGCAAAGACGCTGGTCGGTTATCTTGCGGCGTCGGTTGGAGTGCTGGTGAATGTCGAGAACCACGCAATCCGGCTGGTGCTGACGTTTGTGCTGTCGCTGGTGGGCAGTGCCACGTACTTCTTTGTGGTCCGTTTTCTGTTGGGCATGACAATCGATACGAGCTGGCTGATGGAGTTGTACAAAGCGTTGGGCAACTCGTTGATTGCGTTGGTGGTGTTTCCACTGCTCGATCGGACAAAAATTCGAGACTGAGGAATTCGCGCTTGAGTACGTTGGTTCTTGGGACGAAAAAGCCTCTCTCGCTTGCACTGGCGCAGCAAGAGCAGAATGCAGGATAGAGGTATTCTAGAAGCAGCTCCCCATGGTTTATGACAAGGTCACACGCGGCGAGAAAGTCCCCACCCTCAAGCTGGCGGTGGTGCAGTATGCGATTCTCGCGCTGATGCTGGGTCTTGCCGCCGGGTTGTGGCGGCTGCAGGTTCTTGGCGCACAAAACTTCAAAGTACTGGCGGAGCAGAACCGCATTCGAAAAGTGCCGGTGCTGGCTCCGCGGGGCAAGCTGTTTGACCGGGAAAACCGGCTGGTTGTCGATAATTATCCGTCGGTTTCGTGCTTTCTTGTGCGCGAGCAGAACCGCAACGTGGATGCGGACCTGCCTCAGATTGCGCGAGGTCTGCACCTTGATCTGGACCAGCTTCGCGCCACGCTGCACCGTTACCGCAAGTCCCCCGGGTATCAGCCCATTCCCATCAAGGAAGACGTGACCGCCGATGAGCAGGCATTCATCGAGGCGCATCGCAACGAGCTGCCGGAACTGGAGACCATTGAAGGCGAGCGGCGGCTTTACCCGCGCGATGGATTTGCCGCACACCTGGTCGGGTATGTAGGCGAAGTCAGCGAAGAGGATCTGAACCAGACGCGCTATGCGGCATACGAGCCCGGCGATGTGGTGGGCAAGGGCGGCGTAGAAGAGATGTACGACCAGGTGCTGCGAGGGCAGGACGGTTCGCGTGACGTGATTGTGGACAGCCACGGACGCGAGGTGGGCTTCCTCGGAATCCAGCACGCGATTCCCGGGCAGGACCTGAAGCTGACTATCGACAACGACCTGCAGAAAGCTGCGGAGCTGGCACTGGGCGATCGTAACGGTGCGATTGTGGCCATGGATCCGCGGAACGGCGAGATTCTTGCGATGGTGTCGAGGCCTAGTTTCGATCCCAATGCGTTCGCAGTGAGGATTGAACGCGCAGAGTGGAACAAGCTGATCACGGATCCCGATCATCCGCTGATGAACAAGGCAATTCAGGCACAGTTGGCGCCGGGTTCAACCTTCAAGATCCTGATGTCGGTTGCAGGTCTGCAGGAAGGCGTTGCGCAGGACATGCACGTGAACTGCGCAGGCGGGTGGGGACCTTACGGCTACTTCCACCACTGCGACGAGAAACACGGTGCGGTTGATATTCATAACGCGATTCCATTCTCGTGCGACACGTTTTATTACCAGCTCGGGGACAAGCTGGGGATCGATCGCATTGCAAAGTACGCGACAGAGTTTGGATACGGGCAGAAAACGGGGATTGACCTGCCTGGTGAGCAGGCCGGCCTGATGCCGAGCCAGCGCTGGCTGACAAAAAATTACCACCGCAGATGGTATCCGGACGAGACGCTGGACGTCGCCATCGGTCAGGGTGCTGTAGCGGCGACCCCGCTGCAACTCGCGCGGGTCATTGGCGGCATTGCATCGGAGGGACATCTGGTTCGGCCGCATGTGGTCTTCCCGGATCAGCTGCCGGCGGAGTTCCGCAAGGACCTGTACGAGAGCCTCTCGGGCACCGGCGATGTGAATCTTTCGATTGATCCCGAGAACTGGACGACGATCACGGATGGCATGGCTGCTGTGACGCAGCCGGGATACTTTCACACCGCGGGCTCGGCGCATCTTGAAGGCATCGATCTGGCCGGAAAGACCGGCACCGCGCAGGTGATGAGCCATCAGGCCCTCGACAAGACCAATAAAGGCCACCACACGCTGCCGAACGTCTGGTTTGTCGGCGTGGTGCCGCGGCGGAATCCGGAGTTAGTGGTTGCAGTGCTGTGGGAGCACGGCGAGTTCAGCTATTACCCGGCGCGACTTGGTGCACGCGTGGTGGCGGCATACGTCGAAAAACAGCGGCGTCTGGCGCACAACCTGATGCCGGTAAAGGCTCCAACAACGCCGCCCGTAGAAGTGGGAGCCGTGTGGACGACTCCCAATGCGGTTCCGGACGCAAAAGGTGAGACGATGACCAAGCTGCACGCGGGCAAGTTCTTCGTTGGCCCGAATGGAGTGGTCCAGCCAGGATCGCAGAATGGCCAGCAGGCAAAGACGAAGATGGGTCAAGCAGCGACAAGGCAGGCCGCGCCGCAATCTTCCGGGAACGAGACGGCAAAAGCAGCGAAGCCGGTGCAGGCTGCACCACAGTCGGCAAAGCTGAATTCGCCTGCCTTGCCGGGGAAAGCGGCGGCGGTGAAATCCCAATGAGCCCGATGCGCCGCATCATGAGCTTTCGCGATTTCGACTGGACATTATTCGGAATCGTGGCGCTGCTCGGCACCATCTCGGTGCTTGAGATTTACTCGGCGACCCTGCACACAAAATATCTGGGCTTCCACACCAAGCAGATCTACTGGATTGTCGGCGGCGTGGTCGTGATGTTCCTGTTTTCGCTCATCGACTACCACAAGCTGATCGACTGGGTTCCGTGGGCGTATGGCGTTTGCCTGTTGGCGCTGGTCGCCGTGAAGCTTGTCGGCGTCAAGGTGCTGGGCGCCAAGCGATGGATCAAGATCGGGCCGATGCACTTTCAGCCGTCGGAGTGGGTGAAGCTGATCCTGATACTGGCGGTGGCGCGGTATTTTGCCAACCTTGGTGGTAAGAATCTGACGTGGAAAGAGATCTTCAAGGCATTTGCGCTGGTAGGTGTTCCCATGCTGCTGGTCCTATCGCAGCCGGATATGGGCACAGCGCTTACCTATACGCCTGTCCTGATTGCGGGGCTGTTTCTCGGCGGAATTAACCTGAAACAGGCTTTGGTCCTAACTACGGCGGGGCTGGTGCTGGTGGTGGGGGCATGGAACAGCGGGAAGGTTCTAAAACCTTACCAAAAGGCTCGCCTGACCGGCTTCATCAACCCCGACAACGATCCAAAGGGCGCGGGATACCAGGTATTGCAAGCCAAAATTGCGGTCGGCGCCGGGGGTATCTGGGGCAAAGGGGCGGAAAAGGGAACACAGACCCAGGGAGCCTTTATCCCCATTCCGCATGCCGACTTCATCTTTGCCGCCTTCGGGGAAGAGCATGGGTTTGTGGGCGCGGTATTTGTGCTGCTGCTATACTTCCTCATATTGATGCGTTTGATTCAAAACGCTCAAACGGCCGCCGACCTGCCCGGGTCCCTGATTATTATGGGGGTCGTGGCTGTGTTGACCTTCCAGATCGCGGTCAACGTGGGCATGGTCATAGGCTTTATGCCAGTCACCGGAATCCCTTTACCGTTAATGAGTTACGGAGGATCCTCGGTATTGTTTACCTTCCTCGCGCTGGGCGTCGTGATGAACGTACGTATGCGCCGGTTTGTAAACTGAATGTGATTCGGCCCCAGGGGCCGAAGGCAAGATTGCACGGCAACACCCTCTTGGGGATCGCCGGGATGTTCCGGACCACAAGAGCCAAGATTGTAAGTACTTACAGCATCGCCATCGATGCATGGCACGCGGAAACCTGTTGAGTCCGATCGCTAACAAGAGATTCGGCGGACTTGACGGAAGGCGCGGCGCACGGCGTCGATGAAGATGCAAAACCGGCAAAGGTCCTGGTGGACCGAGCGCCGGGCAGGATTGGGTTCAATGAGCACGCAGAGACGGGCAAACCGGGCGACCGCATCGATCGAAGTTGATCGCTTGAGCGTCTGGAAGGGCTGGGTTCGAGGCTGTCTGGAGCGCGCGGGAATTTCGATTTCCGCAGCGCGGACAGGTAGCGCACTCGCCAGCTATATAACGGCCCCGCCTATGTCGATCATCTGGTTGGCATGGGCCTGGTTGCGCGGATGCGGCGAAGGATCGCATGCGCCAACCTTCAGGGTGGCCACAAAATCTCTGTGTTCGGATTACTGTTTCGAAACCTTTGCTGAACTTGGAAGCCTTTCAGGTTCGCCGCCCCGCGATGGGGCCGGCGGCCGCAGGTTCTCGGTTCCGCAGGCCACGCACAGGCCATCCCTTCCGCACATTCCCTTCCTCCCCGTCCGCACGCGTCTCCGCCCCACCTTGCCGCAGGCCCCAGCAGGCGAAGTCCGCTGGGCGGAAAGGCACGATGGCAAAAGAGATTTGTATTTCCAGCACGCCGCATGAGACGCGGCTTGCAATTCTAGAAGACGATCAGCTCGCGGAAATTTATTACGAACGCGAAAACGAGTACACGCTGGCGGGGTCCATTTACAACGGACGCGTCACGCGGGTTCTCCCCGGCATGCAGTCAGCGTTTGTCGACGTTGGACTGGAGCGCGACGCCTTCCTGTACGTCACCGACTTCATGGAGTTGGAAGACCCGGAAGAGACGGAAGAGCTTGAGAAAGCCGCAGTAAGCGGCGCGAACCAGGCCCCCCGAGAAGTGCGCCACACCAATGGCCCCGATCGTGGCGGGCAAGATCGGGCAGGGCAAGATCGCGGTGGACAGGATCGCGGGCAACGCCCCGTACGCTCTGAACAGCACGCCGAGCGCGAGAGCCGGCCAACCATTGAAATCACCTCGGAATCGAGCGATGAGGATTTCGCCACGCCGGGGCAAACGGCAGAGCAGCCCGATGCGGCGCAGGGATCCGACGAGGGGGGCGCAAAGCGCTGGCGCGGACGCCGTCGCCGTCGTGGAGGCCGCGGGGGCAGCAACGTTTCGGCAACTCCGGCGGAGAGCCAGGAGTTTATCGAGACCCACGTGAACGAGGCCGCGGTGCCCGATGCCGAACAGGCGCGGGAGATCCAGGCTTCGGCAGCTCCGTCGCGGAGCGCTCGATCTGAACGAGGGGAGCGGTTTGATCGGAGTGAACGTGCGCCCGAGCCTTTTGTGCTTCCGGGCGAATCGCTTCGGAAGTACGGAGGGGCTGCGGCGGAGTCGGCAGAGAAAGCGGAAACTGAGACACCTGCGCCTGTGCGACCGGCGTCCTCATACAAACCTGTCACTCTCATCGAGTCACCGATTGTCTGGGACGGCAGCGGCTTGCTTCCTGGTGAGTCAATCTCGCGGCATCGGAATCGTCAGCCCGAGGCTCCGGCGGCGGAAGAGCAGTCTTCGGCGGAAGGGCAGTCTCCTGCTGAAGAGCGGACTCCGAGTGCTTTCGCGCCGGAAATCGACAACGGCTCGGCAGACGAAATTGAAGAGCAGGAGTTTGTCGAGGAGATGACCTCTGCGGTGCCTGAGCATGAGATTGAGTCGGCGGCCACGCAATCGCAGGTTCATCCCGCATCGGTCCAGTTTGAAGATGACATGGAAGAAGAGAGCTTTGAGCCGTCTTCCGTTGAATCTGAACCTCATGCTGTTGCGGGCGAACCGGTCGAGGGTTCCGCGCGTCATGAATCCGTGAGCACGGAAGACGAAAGCGCCGAGCCTGAAGGTGATCGCAGCGCATCGCATAATGTCGATCCGCTGCCGCCGGTGGAATTCCGGCTCTTTGGCCTTGGGGGTAAGAAGAAGAAGCCGGAAGATGAGCCGCCGGCGCCTGTGCCTGAAGAGACCAAGCCAGCGTTCACTCCGGTGGCTTCATCGTTTTCGCCGGGCAGCGGGCTGGTTGAGGAAGAAGTGATCGAGGGCGAGGAGTACGACACTCCACACCATCACCACAAAACCGACGAGCACGATCTGGATGACTACGAGGAAGAGGAGAAGCTTCACACGCAGATTCGCTCAGGCGAACTGGGTGAGATGTTGCAGGAAGCGCACCTCGACCATCGCATCCAGATGAAGTTTGAAGACAAGAACGGCGAAGAGGGTGAGGAGACTCTCGAAGGCGAAGAAGAGGATGAGGAAGAAGAAGCCACCGCGGCCGGGACTCAACCAGCCGTCGACGGCCAGACTCCGCAGCGGCGTGATCGCGGCGGACGTGGACGCCGTGGACGTGGAGATCGCGGTAGCGATCGCGGAGGACATCGACCCGGAGGAGACCGGGGCCGTCAGTCAAGGCGTTCTGCGCAGACCTCGGACCTGCCGATCATTTCCGATTTGCTGAAGCCCGGGCAGGAAATCCTCGTACAGATTGCGAAGGAGCCCATCGCCAAGAAGGGTGCTCGCATCACCAGCCATATCGCGCTGCCGGGGCGGTTCCTTGTGTTCATGCCGACGGTGACGCACGTGGGAGTAAGCCGCAAGATCGCATCGGATGAAGAACGCCAGCGCCTGAAGCGGATCTTGACGCACGAGCGCGGCGAAGCGTCGGGTGGATTCATCGTTCGGACGGCTGCGGAGGGCGCATCGGAAGAGGAGTTGCGCGCCGATCTTCGCTTCCTGATTCACTTGTGGAACGAGATCAAGCAACGGTCAGACAGTTCGAAGTCACCGGCGTTGATCTATCACGACCTGTCGCTCATCGAGCGCATCTTGCGCGACCAGGTGAGCAGCAATTTCTCGTCGATCTGGGTTGACTCAGAAGCGGATTACGAACGCATCGTGCGCTTCTTGAACCGCTTCTCGCCAACGCTGGTACGGCGCGTGAAGCTCTACACAAAGGAAATACCTCTCTTCGAGCACTTCGGCATTCAAGATGAGATTTCGAAAGCGCTGCGCTCAAAGGTGTGGCTGAAGTCGGGTGGATCGATCGTGATCAACCAGACAGAAGCCCTGGTGGCGATCGACATCAACACCGGCAAGTACGTAGGCAAATCGGCGCGGCTTGAAGACACCATTGTTAAAACAAACCTTGATGCCGTGCCGGAGATCGTTCGTCAGATTCGCCTGCGCGATCTGGGTGGAATCATCGTCATCGACTTCATCGATATGGACGAGCGCAAGAACCGGTTCAAGGTTCTGGCCGCCCTTGAAGAAGCGCTCAAGAGCGATCGTGCCCCGACCAAGGTTTTGCAGTTCAACGACTTTGGACTGGTGGCAATCACGCGTAAACGCGTGAAGCAATCGCTGGAGCGGACGCTGTCAGTTCCCTGCCCGACCTGTCAGGCTACCGGCATGGTGAAGAGTTCGGCTACGGTGTGCAACGAGATCTATATCGAATTGCGCAAGATGAAACGGCACTTTGAGAGTGCGGACGTAATGTTGCGCGTGAATCCAGAGACCGTAAAGGTGCTGAAGGCAAACAACGGAAGCTGGATTAACGAATTCGAGGAGCTTGTGGGGAAGAACATCCTGATCAAGAGCGATCCGACCCTGCATCCCGAGCAGTTTGACATTCAAGGATAGGGGTTCAGGTTTTCATCGTGTCGAAACCGAAGGCCGGAGGGCAACCTCCGGCCTTCGTTATGTGCATTTTGGAAGCAACTTTGATTTTCAATCGGAGTCTAAGTTGTCACGGGGATAGTTTGATCTCCCACATACAGAACAATTTAAAATTCTCGCGAGGTACAGAATGACTTCAGATCGCGGTCTGACCCTTTTCAGGCACACGACATTGCTTTGTGCAGCGCTTGCCCTCTCGCTTGGCTCCGCAAGCGCGCAAATCGCCACGACCCCTGAACCCTCGAATTCAGTAGCCGCGCCTTCAATCGAGTCGAGTTCGAATGCACTCGAATTTGCCGATGGGATGCCGGCTGCCGGGGGCATGGACTTATCTGCACTGCCAAAATCATCTGCGGCAAGTGCTCTGGGAGGCGGGCAATACGACAACCGGTCTCCGTCGGGCGGGGGCGCCGGAATCATGAGTCATCTGACATACGCGTTTGGCGGCGGATTCAATGCGCCAACCAGCGATTCCTCGCCGTACATCACGTGGGGTTGGAATTTCACTGCGAGTGGCGGCTACCGCTTCGACAAACATTTCGCCATCAATTTGGAATATCAGTTCATTCACAGCAAACTGCCAGGCGCGATCATCGACCAGGCGGGTGCAACGGGTGGCTATGCCCACATCTGGTCGTTCACGCTTGATCCTTATTACGATTTCAATCCCAAGAGCGCGGTTGAGTTTTATGCGACGGGCGGGGGAGGCTTCTACCGCAAGGTAACGAGCTTCACCGATCCACAGCCGCAGATCTACTGCACGTATTTCTACTGCGGCATCATCACCCAGGACGTGGTTGTCGGTCACTTCTCCAGCAACCAGGGCGGCTGGAACGTCGGCGGCGGAATTCAGCACCGGTTCGCAGGCTGGAACGGCGAAGGCAAGATGAGAGTGTTTGCCGAGGCGCGCTACCTCGATGTGCTATCGCCTGCCGTGACAACGGAACCGAATGGTCTGGGCACCACCACTGTTGGTGAGGGCACCAAGATCATTCCCGTAACTTTCGGTGTGCGATGGTAGCGGGACGCGAGTTTTAATCTGGCGGGATCCTGAGCCGCTCTGTTGATCATTCGACAGGGCGGCTTTTTGCGTCTATTGGAGAGCCATGCATGGCTTTAGAGGATGCCGAGTACGCGGAGCCGAACCAGGCCGCCGGCGAATACACCTAATGGAGTTAAGGCAACCAGCGCGAGCATGTACCACACAGGTTGTTCTCGGCGCTGCTGCAAAGCGCTGAGAGCCGCAATGAGCAACACAGTAATAGCCAGTGCGAGAACGTGGACAAGCGGATTGTGCACGGCGATCCACGCGGTTACATAGCCACCCGCGGCCGCTGCCAGAAATGAGTAACCGAGATTGATGAAGATGTAACCCGGCTTCGGAGTGCCCTTCTTGCTGACCCATTCTGGAGTGAGCTTCTGAAGCAGCGCTGTGATCGTCGCGACGAACGCAGCCATCGTGGCAAAGCCACCTAGCAGTGCGAGGAATGCGTGCAAAGCTACCATGGCTTCCTCGGTTCCTCTGTCGGAGTGCCGACCTCGCCGCGCTCAATGCGAGCGAGAAACAGGCGCGCGAGGCGCGGCTCACCGGGATGGTTCTCGCCATGCATCGAACACAGATCGAGAAACTCATCGCACAGCGAATTGCGCTGTTCCTGCTGAGCGAAGATGTGCTGCAGTCCGAGTGCGAGTTCGCGGAGACGCGCCGCTTCTGGCCAAGCCCGTTCGTGCTCGTCGTCTCCGGTAAGTTCGAGGTCCGAGAAGAGGCCGCGGCGGCCGTGTGAGCATTCTTCGAGGCAGGCCTGAAGCTGCTCAGAGAAGATGCGACTCAGCCGGTCGAGTTGATCGTGGTCCATTGCGTCGCGCGGGTCCATATTTGCCTTCGGGCTTGCACAGGCTTTCTTATTGCGGCTTCTGCATTGCAGCTTCAACTTCTTCGGCGGTGTGGGGCAGATCGGCGTCGAGATCGAGGAGCTTTCCATCGGGCAGCACGAGGAAATCACACTCGATACGCACACCAAGCTTCTCCTCGGGGATGTATACGCCGGGCTCGATGGTGAAGACCATGCCCGGCTTGAGAACCTCTGGATATTGCGCCGGATCGTGGACGTCGATTCCGACCATATGCCCGAGGCCGTGGAGCCAGTACTTGCCGAGTGGTTGGCCGTGTAAATCCTTGCCGTGCGTGTTGATGTAGTTGAAGGCAACAGAGTCGAGCGTGTCGGGATCGCGATGCTGGAAGTCGTTGATCTTCGATTTGCCCGCAACAAACGCTTCGATGGCAGCTTTCTGCGCTCGAAGCACAACGTCGTAGATTTCGCGCTGGCGTGCAGTGAAGTGGCCGTTGGCGGGAACGGTTCGCGTGATATCCGACGCGTACATCGAGAATTCGCATGCTGCGTCGACCACGACAACGTCACCATCTTCGATGGTGGCGGAGTTTGCAGAGTAGTGGAGAGTCGTGGAGTTGATGCCGGTCCCGACGATGGGCGCGTAGGACGGCCGCTCGCATCCCTGCTCGTACCAGGCCGCTGTCATCTTGCCGGCAATTGTTCGCTCGGTCACGCCGGGCTTGACGGACTTCATCATCTCGCGCTGCCCGGCGATGGAAGCCGTCGACGCTTTCTTGAGCAGTTCAATTTCTCCGGAGTCCTTCACCTCGCGCAACGGCATCGTCAGGGTCGTCACATCGCGAGGGGTGGGCGCATTGGTGCCAAGAGTGGTGGCGGTATAGCCGAGGAGAGATTCGGCGGGCTTGACATCGGGCTGTGTCCAAACATTCAGAGCAAGTCTGCGATCGTCGGCAATCAGCTTGTTGAGGTCTACAGCGAGGTTCGTCATCGGCTCAACATTGTCGACACCGGTGGCTTTCGTGACGCCGGGAGTTGCCGCATCCATTTTTGCGCCGGTATATACCTCCATCCGCAGATTGCGGGTTGGCAGGAAGAGAATCTCTTTGTAGCTGCGCGAATGGGCCGCCTGGCCTGTGCGCTCGGGCTCGTTGGCTGGACCAACAATCAGCAGGGCTGCTCCCGGCTCATTCCAGCCGGTCAGATAGTAAAAATCCGAGTTCTGGCGATAGGGATCAAAATCGAGCACCGGCTCTTCCGCGGCAAAGAGAATGGCCACACCGCCATGCAGCGCATTTCCGAGCGCAACGCGCCTCGCGTGGTAGTCGCTTGCGGACTGTTTTTCGAGGGCATGGGATGCGGGGAATGCGAAGGCAATAAAAACAAGAACCGGTGCAACGAGCCGGACAATCTTCATTCAGCTATTGTTGCGCGTCGTTGTCCTCGGTGCAAAATGGAAAAGTCTTACAACCGTCGTGAACTCCTTCACACAACACAGGAAGCGCAAAAGCAGGTTCTTCGTTCACCACCCCCAAACTGAAATACGTTTGGGGCACCGTTCACTCAGAATGACACCGCAAGATATGGGAAGTGTTTAGTTGCGCAGGACGCTAGAATGCGGCGGCGGTAGCGCCGTGGGGAATTTCGGCTTCCCGTTCTTTAGCGAGCCGCGCCTCTTCTTCATCGAGCATCTGGAGGAACAGGCGGGCGGGAACGGGACGTCCGAAGAGCCATCCCTGCGCATGAATGCGCTGGTTGCTCGCCGCGAAATAGTCTGCCTGCGCGCGGGTTTCGATGCCTTCCACGACGACCCGCAACTTGAGCGTCTCGGCCATGGTAAGAATCTGCGGCAGGATGGAGACTGTGACGGCGTCCGTTCCGATGGCCTTGGTGAAGGCCTTGTCGATCTTGATGGCGTCGACCGAAAGATCGTGCAGATAAGCCAGGCTCGAGTAGCCGGTGCCGAAGTCATCGATGGCGACGTAGTGTCCATTCTGACGGAGGCGGAGAATCGTGTTTCTGGCCACTTGCTGACGGGCAGTGTAGCTCTCGGTGATCTCGATGCCAAGGTTGCGGGGCGAAACTTCAGCCCCGGCGAGAGCTTTGTCGAGCATGGGAAGGAATTCGCTGTCCGCAAGATCGGACGCGGCAATATTCACGTTGACGCGGAAGGTGGAACGCGCGCGCATGGTGGAACCGAAGTCGCGCAGTGCGTGGCGCAAGACAAGCTTTGTAATCTGGCTAACGAAGCCCCGCTCCTCGGCGATTTTCACGAAGACATCGGGGCTTACCGCATTCTTATACTCATCCGTCCAGCGCACTAGCGCTTCCGCCTCGACGATCTGGCCGGTGGCGAGATCGACGATCGGCTGATAAACCACGGTGAGAGCATCGGCCCGGAGAGCACGAAGCAACTGCTGCTCCACGCTCTTGTTGCGGCTGTAAAGCAGGGGGAACAGCAGGCCGGTGAGAGCTCCTGCGGCGGCTCCGATGGCCAGACATGTCAGGGAATAAGTGCGAGTGACCGCCATCGCGTCGGGAATTGAAATGTAGGCTGTCAGGCAAGTGGCGCCGTCGGTCGAGCAACGGGTTGCATAAAGTGTGTTGCCAACCTGCAGCTTGCCCTCGTGGGTCAGGATTTTCTGCTGCACGTTGGGGCTTTCGCCGAGTATCTGTCCGGCCTGACGAGTCGGCGCATCCACGGCTGTCGCGGTGAAATGCATGGGCGGCGCCGCCTGCGAAGCCAGAATGTAGGGGTTGTAGACAACGAAGGAATCGCCCTCTTGCACCGAGATCACGTCCTGGTCGTCGACGCGAAACGGAGGAAGATTCTTGTAGATCTTCGTTCCATCCTGCCGGGAGATGTTCGGAGTGTACCGTGATTCGGCGAGGACGCTGGTGCCGGCCGTCGTGGAACATTCAATTCTTCCATCGCGCATTCGTCCGGCGGCTTTCAGAAATTGTGACTGGAAGATGAGTTGACGAAAGTATTCGATTTCCGCGTCGGAACAGATGGCGTAGGCCGAGGAATTCATCGTCGCCAGAATGGCGCGCGATTCAGCCGTAGAGGTCACGCTTTCCAGCAGGATGCGATTTGCATAATGATCCAGCCGCTCGGTGACCTGATTCAAGGCAAATGAATGGCCCAGCAGGATTCCGCCCACCCCGCCCAAAATGGCGAGCAGGATCGTGGACACAATTGTGACGACTACGCGCTGAACAAGGGTCCGCATGATTTAGCTCGTCCATTATTCAGCCCGATCAGCTCTGCCTTCTGCCCCCCATTAGTGGTAACTCGGTGCCACTACGGAGCCAGCGACGCAAGTTATTGATTATAAAAGGTAAAATATGGTTACCTTGGACACTTGGATGGTCTGAAATGAAGGTTGAAGAGGCGTTTACAACTTAAGCGGAGGGTGCAGAGGCCAAAGGCCCGCGGATTTCGATTGCGCCTGTGACGGCGGATCGCCCCGACGGCTTGCCGTATGGAATGGTTGACTTGCGAGATTCTGATCATCGGAAAGGGTGATGCATTGAATTTCCTCGCAAAACGCCGTATGCTAGGTGTTGCAGACGAGTTTGTCCGCCTGAGTTGCCGTGAGCACGCCGGCTGGCGGAGAGATGAGTGGGCTCACAGCCCACTTTTTATTTGGTGCAAATTTCTCCCGGAAACGGCCGCTGATTTGACCGGGAGCCCCTGAGCAAAGGGGCCAGCGGACGGGCTTCGACGAATGGCGGCAAAGCTGGACGAAATTCGGATGGCAGCGGAACGAGTGGCTGCATCCCATGGCCTGGAAGTAGTGGATTTAGAACTTGTGGGACCGGCTAAAGAGCGTATTTTGAGGGTTTTTCTCGAAAAAAACGCCGCGGGCCGGGCACAGCTTAAGGCCGAGATCGCTGCGGGAGTTGAAGGTCTTCCTGAGCGTCTGGTCGAAGGCAAGTTGAGTGTGGAACAGCTCTCAGGAGTAACGCACGAGGATTGCGCGGAGTTCAGCCGGGATTTTGGCGTTCTGCTCGATGTGGAAGAGTTGGTGCCTGGGGAGGAGTACACACTGGAAGCCAGTTCCCCGGGGCTTGATCGCAAGTTGACGAAGGCGGAAGATTTTCAGCGGTTTGCCGGATGCCTGGTGAAGATTCAGACATTTGAACCGATTCGCAATAACCGGCATTGGAGAGGGCGGCTGCTGACGGGCTCGGGAGTAAACATCGCACTCGATCTCGCGGCCGTGCAGCAGAACAGCAAGAGCCGCAAAGCAGGCGTGGACACGGTAGAGATCGCTCTGGCGAACGTCGAGAAAGCGGAGCTGATTCCAGAGATTTAGCCATGCCCTACGGTGTGGCGTTGGAGGCAAAAACGAAGGCCTCCTCAACGACAATCCAACGGTGCAATGCGTCCGGGCTTTGGACGATCGCCGGAAACAACCCGAGAGAGTAAGAAGAGAATGGCCAGCGCTTTATATCAAAGTATCGAACTCCTGAGTCGCGAAAAAGGCATCGAGCCCCAGATCGTGGTGGGCGCGGTGGAAGAGGCGATTGCCCTTGCTACGCGTAAGTACTACAAGACCCAGGAGAACATGCGCGGAGAACTGAACAAGGATACGGGCGAGATTACCGCCTATATCTACAAGACGGTTGTCGCCACTGACGATGAGCTCGAGGATCCGGTGAATCAGATCACGCTGGAAGAAGCGAACGAGCTTGCGCCCGGGGTTGAAGTCGGCAGCGAGATTCGCATGTACCGCGATACCACTCCTCTGGGGCGCATTGCCGCGCAGCTTGCCAAGCAAGTGATTTTCCAGAAGGTCCGCGAGGCCGAGCGCGACACCGTATTCAACGAGTATGCGCACCGCGAGAAGGAAGTACTGAACGCGACGGTAAAGCGCATTGAAGGCCAGGACGTGATCTACGACCTGGGCAAAGCGGAAGCGCGGTGCCCCAAGCGCGAACAATCGCGGCTCGAACAGTTCACCATCGGCGAACGGGTGCGCGTTGTTCTGCTGAAGGTGGATCGCGCAGCCAAGGGACCGCAGGTGATCGTATCGCGTGCCGCACCGGAGCTGGTGTCGAACCTGTTCCAGTCGGAAGTACCGGAGATCTACGACAACACGGTCGTTATTCGCGCCATTGCGCGCGAGGCCGGCGAGCGCACCAAGATCGCGGTTCAATCGCGCGACAAGGACGTGGATCCGGTAGGCGCCTGCGTCGGGATGAAGGGCATGCGCGTGCAGTCCATCATTCGCGAACTGCGCGGCGAGAAGATCGACATCATTGAATTCAGCGAGGAGATTACGACCTTCGCGGAGAAAGCTTTGCAGCCTGCCAAGGTGAGCCGCGTTTCCATCACCGACTTGACCGACAAGCAGCTCGAGGTCATCGTGGATGACACGCAGCTCTCGCTGGCGATCGGCAAGAAGGGCCAGAACGTTCGACTTGCAGCCAAGTTGCTGGGCTGGAAGATCGATATCAAGAGCGAGGAAGAGAAGCGCCAGGAAGTTGAGCAGCAGATGCAGGCGCTCACTGGCGGACCTTCGACTCCGATCGAGCAGGTCACGGAGCTTGGTGAAGGCATTATCCAGAAGCTGATTGCTGCGGGCATCACGACGGTCGAAGGTCTGGCCGACATGACTCCGGAGCAGCTCGAAGAGATTCCCGGTATCGGCGAGAAGACGCTGGAACGTATCAGCGTTGCGGTTCGCCACTACTTCGGCCATTTTGAAGAGGGCGAAGAAGCTGAGGCTACCGCGGGCGCTGGCGTGGCTGGAGCACCGGAAGTGGAAGGCTCCGATGAGCCCGCGGCGCTTACGGCAGCGGCGGATACGGGCAAGATTTCCGAAGGTGAATCAGAGGTTGAGACCGCCGACGCGGTAGTGGGCACCTCGGAAGCCGAGTTGGAAAATGCGCAAGAGGTTCTGGAAGAAGCGACTGAAGATCAGGATGAGACTGCGGAAGAACTCGCGGTCGACAACATTCCCGGTGCGGACGAAGGAATAGAAGAGAACGAGTCAGACAATGAAGAGGGCGGCGCATAACATGCGTCGCATTTTTCAACACCATTCAAGTGATAATGGTGGTAACGCAACAGACCAATGCCAAGAGGTAGCGATGCGCGACTAAAGGGCTTTGGGTAGCACATTCTGAAAAGAGGCGGATGAGCAAGGTTCGAATTAACGATCTCGCGCGTGAGATGGAAGTCAAAAGCCGTCAGATACTTGACGTGCTTGGAGAACTGGGTCTGGGTGAGGGCAAGACTCACTCGAGTTCAATCGAGGATCACGAGGCCGACAAAGTTCGCGCGCAATTCCAGCACGGGCGCCAGGGCAGCCACGCCGCAGCAGGCTCATCGCGCGCAGCGCAGACGATTGCCCCGAAAATTGATTTGTCTCACGTTTCCAAGCCCGGAGACGTAATGAAGGCGATCCTGGCAAAGAAGCAGGAAGAGGAAGCCGAGGCTCGCAGGAGCCACTTGCCTCCCAGCAAGGCTGCCGTCATCCCGCCGAAGACTCCAGCAAAGCCCGCGCCTCCAGTGGTGTCGGTTGCAGCGCCTGCGGCAACTCCCGCACGGCCTGAGCCGCGGAAGATTGTGCCCCAGCCGCGCCCTGCACCTGCGATTATTCCTCCCGCGGCTCCCGCTATTGCGTCGAAGCCACCGGCTGGAACCGTCGTGGCAAAGGCGCCTGCGGGGGCAACTGCCCCACGTCCAGTTGTTACTGTTGTGCCGCCCACGGTGGTTGTAAAGCCCCCGGTGTCCGCGGCAACAGGAGCAACACTGCCCAAGCCTGCCGCGCCGACAACTGAAGCGGCGAAGCCGCCGGTCGCCACCAAGCCTGCGGCGCCAACAGCAACTCCGGTTGCGCCAACCGCACCCGAAAAGCCCGAAGCCGTAGCGCCAGCAGCGCCATCTGCGCCGGTCGTCGAAGCGCCAATTGCGCAGCCCGAGATCGCTGCAAAAGCGAAGGAAACTCCGGCTGCGCCGCGTGCAGACTCGACTGAGTCTCAGGCATCGGCGACAGCGCCGGAGGCAGCAGCCGCGCCAGCACGGCCAGTGGTTGCTCCGCGGCGTGTGGTGATGCCGCAAACCGGACCGCGCCCCGTATACAAGGCGCCCATCGTGGCCGCCAGCACCACCCCGCCGCCGGCACAAGGTGCAGGCATCCAGCGCGGCAAGCCAATCTTTGATCGCCGCCCCACAGGCGCACCTGGAGGCTATCAGCAACGCACTCCCGGAGCCGGTGGCCCCCCCGGACAATTCCCCGGCGCGGGGCCACGCCCCAAGCACCCAACCCGCAGCGGGTTTGCAGGACCTGGCGGTCCGGGCGGCGCACCTGGTGGACGCCCTGGATTTGGCGCTCGTCCCGGCTTCGGCGCTCCGCGTCCGGGCGGGTTCGGAGCACGACCGGGTGCTGGCGGCGCTCCGCCAACCGGCGAGGCACCGCGCCCGCAGCGTGCACCGCAGAATCGCGCACGGCGTGGCGGGCAGCAGTATCCCAAGACGAAGGAAGGCCCAATGAAGGGCTTCGTGCCACCGCCACGTTTTGGTGGTGCCACACACTTCAGCGATGAGCCTTTGCCGATCACACGTGAGATCACCGTGACCGAGGGCATCAGCGTAAAGGATCTGGCCGAGAAACTCGAAATTCGCGCCAAGGACCTGATCGCGGCCCTGCTCATGCGCGGTGTGTTCGTCACCGTGAACCAGTCGCTCGACGCCGCAATGGTGAAGGACGTTGCCGCCAAGTTTGGCGCCGGCGCCACCGTCATCAGCTACGAAGAGGAACTGGCGAACGAAGCGATCGAAGAAGTACTTGTCGCCGAGAACACAGGGGAACTCGAAGTCCCGCGTGCCCCGGTAGTCACCGTCATGGGTCACGTTGACCACGGCAAGACGTCACTACTCGACGCGATCCGCGAGACCGATGTGGCAGCGGGCGAAGCCGGCGGCATTACACAGCACATCGGTGCTTACAAGGTACGTTTCAGCAAGGAGGGCTCTCCTGCTTCGGGCCGCGAAATCGTCTTCCTCGATACGCCGGGCCACGAAGCCTTTACCCGCATGCGTGCACGCGGCGCCAAGGTCACCGACATCGTGGTTATCGTCGTCGCAGCGGATGACGGTGTCATGCCCCAGACGCTCGAGGCTGTTGACCACGCCAAGGCCGCCAACGTGCCAATCATCGTCGCTGTCAACAAGATCGACAAGCCCGACGCCAATCCCGATCGCGTCAAGAAGCAACTCGCCGATCGCGGCCTGACCCCGGATGATTGGGGTGGCGACACGTATTACGTCAACGTCTCGGCGAAGAAGCGCGAGAACCTCGACGGGCTGCTCGAAATGATCTGCCTGGTCTCCGACATCCGCGCGCCCAAGGCCACACCCGGCCGCAAGGCGGTTGGCTCGGTCATTGAGGCCAAACTTGATCGCGGTCGTGGAGCTGTGGCCACGGTGCTTGTTCAGGACGGCACTTTACGCCTCAACGACAGCTACATCGTCGGCAACACCTTCGGCAAAGTCCGCGCAATGTTTGACGATCGCGGAAGGCCACTTGAAGAAGCTGGTCCATCGACGCCGATCGAAGTGCTCGGTCTCGAAGCCATGCCGGATTCGGGCGACACATTCCTTGTGGTTGCCGATCGCGACAAGGCCAAGGGCATTGCGCAATATCGCAAGATGAAGGAGCGCGAAGCACAGCTTGCCAAGAGCTCGCGCGTCTCGCTCGAAGGACTGGCAGAGCAGATTCGCCAGGCCGGCGTGAAGGATCTTGCGCTGATCATCAAGGGCGACGTGACCGGATCGGTGGAAGTGCTGGCCGATTCGCTGGTGCGCATGTCTACGGAAAAGGTACGCGTGAAGGTGATCCACTCCGGAGTCGGATCGATCACCGAGAGCGACGTGCTGCTGGCCACGGCTTCAAACGCCATCATCATCGGCTTCAATGTGCGCCCTGAGCGCAAGGCCGCTGAACTGGCGCAGCAGGAAGGTATCGAGATCCGCCTTCACTCCATCATTTACGAGCTGCAGGATGAAATGCGTCTGGCCATGCTGGGTCTCCTCGATCCAACTTTCAAGGAGAACTACGTGGGCCGCGCTGAAGTCATCAACGTCTTCCGCATTCCCAAGGTCGGAACCATCGCCGGCTGCCGGGTGCAGGATGGCGTGATCCGCCGCGACTCTGAAGTGAAGGTCATGAGAGGAGAAGAGCAGGTCTACAAGGGAAAGATCGGCTCCCTCAAGCGGTTCAAGGACGATGCGCGCGAGGTCACCAATGGCATGGAGTGCGGCATCGGACTTGGCGGATTCAGCGATCTGAAGGAAGGCGATCTGATCGAAGCTTTCTCGACAGAGAAGCTGGCGGCCGATCTTGGCGCGCTGACTTCAGCCAAAGCCTAACTTTTCAGAAACTCAACCCTTAATGCCCGCTTCTCCCCACGAGGAGCGGGCTTCTTCTTTTTCGGAAAGATTTTTGAACGCTTAGGCCTGCTCGGCGGTCTTAGGGTGTGTACATCGCGAACGCTGCGTCTGACAATGATCTGCAGCCTGAGGGAGCGCGCGAGTTTTGGCCATTGATCCGGATGCGGAGTTCACGGCACTCGTTCATCGTCAGTCGCGTTTTGTTTTTCGGGTTGCCTATGCAGTTCTTCTCAATTCGCACGACGCCGAAGACGCAGTGCAGGAGACTTTCTTGAAGCTTTATCGCAATCGCGGATGGGAGCATGCCGAAAACGAGCGGGCATTTCTGGCCCGGGTCGCATGGCGAGAGGCAGTCGACCTTCGCCCGCGCCGCTCGCATCTTTCGCTTTCGAGCGCCCAACCGCCGGAAGCAGATGAAACGCCATCGCTGCATCCCGGTCCGGAACAGGCGCTGCTTTCCGCGAACCAGGATTCGATGATCCACGCGATGATCGATGCGCTCCCTGAAGATCTGCGCGTGGCGCTCGCTCTCTCGGCATTTGACGAACTTCGTTCGCCGGAGATCGGAACTATTCTTGGGATTCCCGAGGGGACAGTTCGAACCAGACTGCAGCGCGCGCGACAGATCCTTCGCCAGAAACTCGCTTCACTCCAGGAGTCGCGCTATGCATGAAAAAGACCACCTGGATCGGATGCTCGAGTCGTCGCTCTCCAACTATGGCGACTCCGGAGCGGACTCGGGGCTGGCTGAGCGCATTTTGGGGCGCGTATCTAGCGAGACAAAGGCGAATAAGTCCGCACCCGGATGGCGCAACCGCTTCGTGTTGTGGGCTGCCCTTCCCGCGGCGGCTTGCCTGCTGCTGACTGTCCTCCTACTGAAGTCTGCGGGCCCGCATGTTACGCACCAATCGGCTCGTTCCCCGCAGGCAGCATCTACGAGCACCGGTAGTAAAGCGCCCGGAGGTGCAAACGCCACGTCAGCGCAAAAGACAACAACCAGTGCGATTCGCCGGACACAGCCACGGCCTGCCGTCGCTGCTGCTGGATCTGCTGTTCGGCCGAAGCTCGATGTATTCCCCCTCCCCCATCCGCTTTCGCCTGAAGAACAGGCGCTCTACGTCTTCGCGACGCAGGTTCCTGAAGAGCAACGTCAAGCCGTGCTGACGGCGCAAAAAAAGGACGACGCACCTCTCGACATCGCCGCCATTCACATTCAACCTCTCGAAATATCTGATACCGGCAAGAACTAAGGAGATTCCCATGCGCAAGCTCGGCCTCGTTTGTTGTTTCGCGTTCCTCACGATGTCATCCGGACTCAAGACACTGGCACAGGACTCAACACCTGCTCCGGAGGCAGCCAAAGCTTCGCAGGGGCCCGCGCACTTCTACCATCTCGACTTTGTCGTGCAGGAGTTGGATTCGGATGGGAAGCCGACGAACAGCCGTTCTTATTCCGCTACCGTGAGTACTGATCCACATAATTGGTCAACCTCAATCCGCACGGGCTCCAAAATCCCTATTGCCACTGGATCTTCCTCAGCCGGCAGCGGCAATGCGCTCGTCAACACACAATGGCAATACGTCGATGTTGGTGTGAACATTGATGCTCGTAATACGCGCGAAATTGGCCGTCAGTTGTCACTCGATCTGGTTGCGGACGTAAGTAGTGTGGCTACGGCAAATGACCCAAACCTTCATCAGCCTGTGATTCGCCAGAACAAGTGGCAGGCGTCGTTCTCATTCCCATCGGCAAGGCAACGGTCGTCTTCACTTCAGATTCCCTTGACAGCAAGGGCAGCATGCAGGTGGTGGTCACTGCTACGTCACTGCAGTAGCTTCGATCGCAATCTAGCCGGGCAGCTGCGGGGCAAGCTTCTGCACTTCGTTGCTGTCGGCGCCCAGCCAATCAGGATGACGCGCGGTGGTGTCGAAGTGCGATGTGGTTTTGAACAGCTCATACTTCCCACGCATCGCGGTTTCTTCGCTCTTCGCAATGAGCGCTGTGACGGCAGCCTCGTCCATCGGCTGAAACGATTTGACTGCACTGAATGCCTGATCGAGCAGCATCTTTGAATCGATCCCGGTGATCAAAACGGATATGGGCAGGTTCAGGGAGTAGCGCAGACAATCCATCGGCTCGACAGCTCCGCTCTTCAGAATGATTCCATCGCCGAAGCACTTCATGCCGAGGACCCCGATGTTCTGACGTACTGCCTCAGGCACCACGAGTTGTGAGAAGCTGCGAAAATGCGCGTCCATAATGTTGACTGGCATCTGCACCGTGTCGAAGTGAAATCCGTGCTTCTGCGCCACTTCAAGCATGTAAAGGTGAACGCGGGGATCCTTGTGGCCGGTGAAACCAATGAAGCGAACTTTGCCGGCCTGCTTTGCCTCAAGCACAGCTTCCATTCCGCCGCCTTCATTGAAGATGCGATCGGGATCGTCGAAGCGAATGATCTCGTGATGCTGCAGCAGGTCGATGTGATCCACCTTGAGGCGGCGCAGCGAGTCGTTGATCTGGTTAGTCGCGACTTCTTTCGTACGCCCATCGAGCTTCGTCATGACGAAAGCCTTTTGCCGATAGCCTCCCTGTGCGAGAGCCTTACCAACGCGCTCTTCGCTACGGCCTTCGTTGTAGTCCCACGAGTTATCGAGAAAATTAATGCCGCGATCCAATCCTTCGTGGATCAGACGAATAGCTTCATCTTCTTCGAGGGGCACCCGCCCCAGATGCGCACCACCCATGCCAATCAAGGAAACCTGTACGCCCGTTGCACCGAGTTCGCGATACAGCATTTCGCCTTTCAGTGTTCCCGCGCTCGTAACGCGCGGAATGCGCGAAGCTGCCTCTTTGGATGACGATTGCGTGGTGAGCATTTCTCTACTCCTCTCCTCTGTTTGCTGCGCAGCCTTTACGCGCTGCGCACCCAATCCCGCTGCTGCAATTGCTGCTGCCGACAAAAATTCTCTCCGCCTCATTTGGCCTCGGTTCGACTATGCAATTTGATGGCCACTGCGGCCATGGCGTGCCAGATATTCAAGGGCTCTGATGCACTGTAAACACAGGGGTTTGCTTCGTTCGAACTCAAGTGCCGTCGAGTTCATTCGAATTGAAAAAAGTCGCTTCCCTTTTAACCAAACGCGCGCAACCTCACCTCCGTGCCCGGCGTCCAATTGGGCTGAACGATCCGACAAATGGAGGAACAGATGTCTTCAGAATTGAAGGGAAAAAGGATCGCAATTTTAGCTACCGATGGATTTGAGCAGTCCGAGCTGACCGATCCTCGTAAGGCGCTGACGAATGCCGGCGCTGCCACGGTGGTGATTTCCCCGAAGGGCGGCGAGATCAAGGGGTGGAACAAGAAGGATTGGGGACAGTCGGTCAAAGTAGACCTGCCCCTTGCCGATGCAAATCCACACGACTATGACGCGCTGGTTTTGCCTGGTGGCGTGATGAATCCCGATCATCTCCGCATGGATCCAGCGGCGGTGAATTTTGTGCGGCAGTTTGTTGCCACCGGGAAAACAGTTGCAGCCATTTGTCACGGGCCATGGACGCTGGTGGAAGCAGACGCGCTGAAGGGAAAGACCGTTACGTCGTGGCCTTCATTAAAGACGGACATCAAGAATGCCGGCGGCAACTGGGTCGACCAGGCTGTTGTTACAGATGGTCAATTCATCTTCAGCCGCAAGCCTGACGATATTCCCGCATTCAACAAGGCGATCATCGAAGCAGTTGCACACGGTGTGGAAGCTCACGCATAGCTTCAAACGAATCCACCTGGACAGCCGTTCTTCTGCAAAAGTGTGCGGAAGTACGGCTGTCTTCCTTTCTGATACCCGCATCTTGGCTTGGCGCTGAATCAACTAATCTCTCAGCGAACAAGCTTTGCATCGCTTGAACCCGGCAGCTCCTCACTTAGCCTGGGATTCCGGCAGCGATGTATATTGCTTCCATGTACCTCCCGTTAGTCGCCATGGGTTCTGCCGGCGTGCGCGTTTGTCGCCTTCGCCGCGCTCGAGCCAGCGTGTGCGTGATTCTCCTTGCCATCGCCGGCGCCAACGCTCCAGCGCAGCAAACGATGGGCGCGAACCACAATATGGCCGATATGCAGCCAGTCCTTCCGCCAGAGCAGCTTCCCGTACCCATTCGCATGACCGGGATTGGGAATGCTCACATCACCATTACTGCGAATCCAGAAGCGCAGGCGTGGTTCGACCAAGGCCTGAACCTGATGCACGACTTCTGGGATTACGAGTCGGCGAAAGCATTTGAGCAGAGCGTGCGGGTTGATCCGAATTGCGCGATGTGCTGGTGGGGACTGGCGCAGGCCGAGGGCATTGGCCACAGCCCAAGACAGGTCTATGGCAAGCAGGCACTGGAGAAAGCGGTGCAACTCAAGGACCATGTCACGGAGCCCGAGAAGCTTTACATCGAGGCCGCGCAGGCTGATGCGGCAAGGGACAGCTCAAAGCATGGACCTAATCAAGCAACAGATCGCAATCCTGCGCGAGTTGGTTAAGAAAGCCCCGAACGACATTGAGGCTCGCCTGTTTCTTGCTCTCGCGCTGGAGAACGGCTACGACGACAAAGGAGAACCCAAGAAAGGCGAGCGGGAAGCGATTGCGATTCTCGAGAGCATCCTGCGCGACGCACCGCATGATTCGGCAACCAATCACTACTGGATTCACGCCATCGAGCCTGGGAATCATCCTGAGCGCGCGATTCAGAGTGCAGCACTGCTGGCCAGCCTTGCGCCGACATCCGGCCACATGGTGCATATGCCGGGCCATATCTATTATCGCGTTGGCAATTATGCAGAGGCCGAGCACTGGTTCTCCGCCTCGATGGCTGCCGACGAACGCTACATGCAGGATCAGCATGTCGGACCCGACGACGACTGGAATTACGCGCACAACATGATGTACGCCATCGCAAACCTGATGGAGCAGGGCCAACTGTCTGAAGCCAGCGCAATGTCGGATCATCTAGCCGCGGCGCGCGGTCAGCTTTCCGCTTCGCTCTACATCTGGTCGGCGCGTGACCAGATGGCACGCATCAATCGACGCTTGCCCGTTGCTCTGCGCCTGGGAGACTGGGATACGGTGCTGGCGCTCTTGAGCGTAGCGAATCTTCCTAAAAGCGAGAAGGCCGCCAACCTGCGCTTTCTCGCCGCGGAACTGACCGACTATGCGAAGGGGATGAAGGCTCTGGACGCGGGAGATCTGGTGGCGGCGCAGGAACGTTCAACCAGCATGGATGCGGGTCTGGAGCAGATGAAGGAAATGCAGACCGGGTTGAGCAAGAAGGGTGACTCCGCGAAGAAAGCCGCGGATGCAAATCCGCCGACGGAGCCCGTCCTACCCGATGCTTTGCCTGAGGCGATTATGAAAGCTCTGAACATTGCGTCCATCGAACTGCGGGCCGGGATACTGGCGGGCCAGCACAAACTGAGGCAAGCGAAGAAGCTCTATGCGAAAGCAGAGAAACTGGAGAAGAAGGCTGGATACCATGAGCCTCCTTTCTACATTCGGCCGGTTGCTGAGACCGAGGCCGCGGCACTGTTGAAGGCAAAGGACTACAAGGATGCGCTGGCGGCGTACCATGCTGCGCTTGAGGCACGGCCAAACTCCGGCTTTGGACTTTATGGCGTGGCGCTGGTGAAGGAATCATCGGGCGATGCGGCAGGCGCGAAGGAGGCTTACATCGCTTTTCTCAAGGCATGGCCCAAGGCCGACGCGAACTTGCCTGAAGTGGTCCGGGCACAGAAAATCGCAGGATCGAATACGCTCGCTTCCCGATAAAACCTCCTCCTCCTTAGTAGGCTTCTATCCCAAAGCAGAAGCGGCAAGCTCGCCAGGAGCTTGCCGCTTACGCGTCTACGTGTTAACCGGAACTGTCTAGTTGCGGCTCCGCAGCTTCGAGAGCAACCGCAGAATCTCAAGGTACAGCCACACCAGCGTGACCATAATGCCGAAGGCGCCGTACCACTCCATATATTTCGGCGCGCCGTAGTTCACACCCTGCTCGATGAAGTCGAAGTCAAGCACAAGGTTGAGTGCCGCGATGGCACAGACCAATAAGCTGAAGGCGATGCCGATTGGCCCCGATCCGTTGATGGTGACGAACTGGAAGTGGAAGAAGCCCAGGATCATTTGAAGCAAGTAGAACAGCGCAATGCCGCCGGTGGCCGCGATGATGCCGATGCGCAGTTTGTTCGTCACCTTGACCAGGCCGGTACTGTAGACCACCAGCATGGTCAGCAGTACGCCAAAGGTGAGTCCGACAGCCTGGATTGCAATGCCTGGGTAGCGCATATCGAAGAAGGCCGAAATGCCACCCAGGAAGAGCCCTTCCAGCAGCGCATAGATTGGAGCTGTGATGGGCGCCCAGTTCTGCTTGAAGATCGTGACCATGGCGGTGATAAAGCCGCCAAAGACGCCGAGCATCAGCAGTCCCGAAACGTCTGAGGGATCATGCGTCTCCATGAAAGTGCGCCAGGTGTACGCGGCCGTGGCGAAGGCGCAGATCAGCAGGATGCCTGTCCGGTTAACCGTGCCGTTCAAGGTCATCCGGTTGGCGGCATCAATCGCTCCGGCATTGCTGGCCGCGTCTTGAAACGCCTTATTACCCAAGGCAGGATTGGATGTCTTAAACAGGGCCATCAGAGTCTCTCCAGTTCCGCTGCGGGCCGGATTTCCTAAGATTTCAAAGGGGAAATCGCGACCTCTATGACCATTTTAAATCCGACTGGGCAACCGGTCATCGGGGTGGCAGATTCCAACGGCAGCAGGCATTCGAGAACCCGCCATTTTGAACGAATCGCCCTGGGCTTGAAAATCTCTTGAATTTCTTGCTTTTCGGCCGTTATCTCAATGGGCTATAGTGACCGTCAATTCACATGGCCCCAGGAGGCACCTATGAAGATCAACGACACAATTGGCATTATGATCGGGTGTCGCCCCGAGAGAAAGGTGCTCTCCATCGATCCAGACCGGTCGGTTTACGAAGCACTGGAGACACTGGCTAAGTACAACATCGGAGTTCTGCTCGTCTGCAAGGACAACCGGCTGGTCGGCATCTTCTCAGAGCGTGATTACGCTCGCAAAGGCATCCTGGGCGGTCATACGTCGCGCGAAACCAAGGTAAGTCAGCTCATGACCAGTCCGGTCATCTCCGTCAGCCCCAAGCACACGGTCGACGAGTGCATGACCCTCATGACGGAGCACGACTTCCGCCATCTGCCAGTGGTGCAGAACGACACCGTAGTCGGGGTCATTTCCATTGGCGACCTGGTGAAATGGGTGATCTCCGGCCAGGAACAGACCATCCAGGCCCTCGAGGGCTATATCGCGGGAGCGTACCCGTCGTAGGCGGCATTTCGCGCGCATAGCTGTCAACGATGTCCGGGAGGACTAAAGCGGATACCGTTCCAGTTGCACGCATTGCTTCGCAACAGCCTGGCTCAGTTGGACTGAGTCCATCGGGGTAAAGCGCGCCAGCCGCCGCAGAATCGCCAATTGTGTCTTCAACATATCGCCCTCGCCACAGGCCGCCAGCACGCGCCGCGCAGCCTGCTCTGCCAGCGCAATGCTCTCGTCGGCCAGCAAACTGGTCATAGAAGCAGCCACTGCCGCAGAGCTTTTGCCGGCCGCGGCCAGTTTCCGGGCTCGCAGCAGCGACGACTCGAGGGCAAATACCTGGGTGATGATGTCGGCCAGGTCGGCCATCACTTCCTGCTGATCCTGCAAGGCCGTCATGTAACGCTGGCTGGCGACTCCGGCAGCAAAAAGGCCGATCTTCCGGACGGCAGCAAGGAGTGCCGCTTCGCGTTCCAGCACTTCGCCGGTATCTTCGACTGAATCGAAGCTGGGCGGCTGCATCACCTCATCCATCAGGGCCTTGATGGCTGCCATGAGCGGAAGCTCACCGGCTGTGGCCCGTTTCATCATCCAGCCGGTAATGATCAAGCGATTGATTTCGTTTGTGCCCTCGAAAATCCGGTTGATACGCGCATCGCGGTAGAAGCGCTCTGCCGGATACTCCTGGACATAGCCGTATCCGCCCATGGTGGCGACCAGTTCGTCGGACACCAGCGACAGCATTTCAGAACCGTAGACCTTCAGGATGGAGCATTCGACTGCATACTCCTCGATGCGGCGTTGGATGTCGCGCGGGGAACGCGCCGCGTGGTCGCCTAGCTGCTCGAGGCTCGCGTCGATCATACCGACGGTGCGGTATGCCATGCTTTCAGCTGCGTACAGGCGTGTTGCGCTCTCCGCGATCTTTCGCCGGATAAGCCCAAACTCCGCGATGGATTTGCCAAACGCCTTGCGCTCTTTCGCGTAGCGGGCCATATGTGCAAGGGCATGTCGTGCCCCACCCACGCAAGCCACTCCCAGCTTGTAGCGGCCGACGTTGAGCACGTTGAAGGCGATGTGATGACCCTTGCCCGGTTCGCCGAGCAGGTTCGCCGCCGGCACTTTGCAGTCCTGAAGGACCAGCGGACAGGTGGACGATCCGCGAATGCCGAGCTTGTGTTCTTCCGCGCCGACTGTGAGTCCCGGCGTGTCGCGCTCGATCAGGAATGCCGAGAACTTCTCGCCGTCGATCTTGGCAAACACCGTGTAAAGTCCGGCGATTCCACAGTTGGTGATCCACATCTTTTCGCCGTTGAGGGTGTAGGTGGCGCCATCGGCCGAAAGAGTCGCCCGGGTGCGGACATTCATGGCGTCGGAGCCCGAGGTGGCTTCCGACAGGCCATAAGCGCCGATCCACTCTGCCGGTGGCGAGCTTGGGCAGATAGCGCTGCTTCTGCTCCTCGGTGCCGTACCAGACCAGGGGCAAGGTGGCGATGCCGGTGTGCGCCCCGAATGCTGTGGAGAAGCTTGCCTGGATCGAGAGATGGTCCGCGATGATTGTGGAGGTGATCTTGTCCATCCCAAGTCCGCCATACTCCTCGGGAATATCGACCGAAGTGAACCCAAGATCCGCGGCCTTGCGCAAGAGTCCGGCCAGCACGCCGGGCTTCTTGGCATCGATATCATCGGAGGCTGGCAGAACTTCGTCGCGGGCAAACTGGGCCACCGTCGCCGCCATCTGTCGCTGTTCTTCGTTCAGGTCCTCAGGGGTGAAGACTTCCGCGGGCGTGCGGGTCTCGATAAGAAAGCTTCCGCCCTTGGCGGCAACGACGGGAGAAACTGCTGTCGTAGACATCTGGGATCTCTCCAACTGTATGGAAACATTACGCTAATCTGGAAAACTCGGCAATCAGCGGGCGGTAAACATTGCCGCGCGGGTGAGACGGATCAATTTACAAGATGGCATCGGGACGTTCGGGGTGTCTGACTTCGCCAGTGGGCGGAGATGAGACTGGCTCATGGCCGTGGGGCCCTCACTCCGCATCATTCTATGGGTAAGATCCGCTTCAACCGCATCTGAGGCTATCGCTTACAATTCTCTTATCCCGTCCATGGAGGATCCGCACTGCTCGCCGAGCTCAAACTGATAGCCAGCGTGGTCTCCGGGCTGCCTTCCCAAGTGGCCTTTTTCCTCGCCGGAAGTCAGCAGAACAGCCTCCGCCACCAGATGAAGGTGTTGCTCACAGATCCTTTCTCCACCACTCGCCATTACTGGAATTGGTTTGATGCGGCGCTGCTGATTCCCTACTTCGCTGTCATGATCGTGCTGGCGATCTACGGCGTGCACCGCTATACCCTGTGCTACCTCTACTTCAAGCATCGGAAGAACTACAACCCGAACCCGGTCAAGTACTTCGAGGAGCTACCCCGGGTCACGATCCAGCTGCCCATCTTTAACGAGCAATTTGTCATCGACCGGCTGGTGGAAGCCGTCTGTGCTCTCGAATACCCGCAGGACAAGCTGGAAATCCAGGTCCTTGACGACTCAACGGACGAAACAACCGAGGTCGCCGCGGGCATCGTGGCGCGCTACGCCGCCCTCGGCCACCCCATCGTCTATATCCATCGCACTAACCGACATGGATTCAAGGCTGGAGCGCTTGACGCAGGGCTGAAGGTTGCGAGCGGCGAGTTCATCGCCATCTTCGACGCCGATTTTGTTCCGCCACCCGACTGGCTGATGAAAGTGATCCATCATTTCGGCGAGCCCGACGTGGGCATGGTGCAGACACGCTGGACCCACCTCAATCGCGACTACAGCCTGCTTACCCGGATCGAGGCAATTCTGCTCGATGGCCACTTCATCCTGGAACACGGCGCCCGCGCGCGCAGTGGAGACTTCTTCAACTTCAACGGCACCGCCGGAATGTGGCGGCGTCAGGCGATCTCAGACGGCGGCGGCTGGCAGCACGACACGCTTACCGAAGACACTGACCTCAGCTATCGCTCGCAGCTGGCCGGCTGGCGCTTCAAATACCTGCCCAACGTCGAATGCCCATCCGAACTGCCGATCGAGATGACCGCCTTCAAGACGCAACAGGCGCGCTGGGCCAAGGGTCTTATCCAGACCTCCATCAAGATGCTGCCGCGCATCTGGCGTTCCGACGTTCCGCGCCGCATCAAGATTGAAGCGGTGTATCACCTGACGGCGAACCTGAGTTATCCGCTGATGATCATCATGACTGCCTTGCTGATTCCGGCGATGATCGTCCGCTTCTACCAGGGCTGGTTTCAGATGCTGCTGATCGATTTCCCGCTGTTCACGGCCTCGTCGTTATCGATCGCGGTGTTCTACCTTGCCAGCCAGCGCGAGCTTTATCCCAAGACCTGGATGAAGACCTTCTTCTACCTTCCCTTCTTAATGGCGCTGGGCATCGGCCTCACCGTCACCAATTCGAAAGCCGTGATGGAAGCGCTGCTGGGCATCAAGAGCGCATTCGTGCGCACCCCCAAATATCGCGTGGCGCAAAAGGGAGAGAAGTCGCAGGCTGCGAAGTATCGTAAGCGCCTGAAGCTTGCGCCGTGGATCGAGCTGTTTATTGGCTGCTACTTCCTGCTGGCCATCATCTACACATTCACGAACCACAACTACTTCACCGCGCCGTTTCTCATCCTTTTTGTGATCGGCTACTGGTACACGGGGCTGATGAGTCTGCTGCAAGGCCGATTTGAGCGCTGGCGCAGCGGAACCGAAGCGAACACGGATGAATCGAGCCCGAAGCCGTTCCCGGTGGGGTGTAGTTTCGCGCCTCCGAGCGCTGCTGCCCGCTCCGCTACAATATTGATAAGCGCCTGCCGTCCTTGGATTCGAATCCCGGGGCCGCCAGGCGCATCAGAGCATTATGCTAGCCAAAAACCTGCCGGAAGCCCTCACCTTCGATGATGTCCTGCTGATCCCTGCGTACAGCGAGGTAGTGCCAGCGCAGGTAAGCACGCAGACGCAGCTCACCCGCGACATTACGCTGAACACCCCGCTGCTCTCTTCGGCCATGGACACCGTGACCGAGTCGCGCATGGCCATTGCCATGGCGCAGCAGGGGGGCATCGGCATCGTGCATCGCAATCTCAACATCGAGGCGCAGGCCGGCGAAATCGACAAAGTAAAGCGGTCTGAGAGCGGCATGATCGTCGACCCCGTCACCATCGGGCCCGATCAGCAGATCGCCGACGCTCTCGAAGTCATGCGGCGGTACAAGATTTCAGGTGTGCCGGTCACCAAGGGCAGCAAGCTCGTTGGCATTCTCACCAACCGCGATCTCCGCTTTGAAACGCGTACTGACGTGCCCATCGGCGACGTAATGACCAAGGAAAATCTGATTACGGTCGCGGTCGGCACCACGCTCGACGAAGCCGAACTGATTCTGCACAAGCACCGCGTGGAGAAACTTCTCGTCGTCGACGATCAATACAACCTCAAGGGCCTGATCACCGTTAAAGACATCCAGAAGAAGTTGAAGTATCCCAGCGCCAGTAAGGATGAAAAGGGCCGCTTGCGCGTTGGTGGAGCGATCGGCGCCACGGGCGATTTCCTCGAGCGTGCGGAAGAACTTGTAAATGCCCGCGCCGATGTTCTCGCCATCGATTCGGCTCACGGACATTCGTCGCGCGTTCTTGAAGCTGTGCGCGAGGTGAAGAAGCGTTTCCCGGGTGTTGGACTGCTGGCCGGCAACGTTGCCACATACGAAGGCGCTCTCGCACTGATGGATGCCGGCGCCGACGCGATCAAGGTGGGGATTGGGCCGGGCTCCATCTGCACCACGCGCATGGTTACGGGCGCGGGTATGCCGCAGATCACCGCCATCTCAGAGGCTGCACGGGCGGCGCACGAACGCGGCATTCCGGTGATCGCCGATGGAGGCATCAAGTACTCCGGCGAAGTGACCAAGGCCATCGCTGCGGGAGCAAGTTCCGTGATGATTGGATCGCTCTTCGCCGGCGTCGACGAGAGTCCGGGCGAGACAATTCTCTACCAGGGCCGCAGCTTCAAGAGCTATCGCGGCATGGGGTCGCTGACGGCCATGAGCCAGGGATCGGGCGAACGCTACTTCCAGAGCGCTGAAGATCTCGCCAAGGAAATTGACACCGAGGGCGTTGTCCAGCGCGAACGCAACGGACAAAACCGCCTTGCCAAATTTGTTCCCGAAGGCATTGAAGGACGCGTTCCGTATCGCGGACCGCTCGAGTCGATGGTCTATCAGCTTGTCGGCGGCCTCCGTTCGGGCATGGGTTATCTCGGCTGCTCCACAATCGCCGAGTTGCAGCAGAATGCCCAGTTTGTGCGTATTTCGAATGCAGGCCTGCGCGAGAGCCACGTGCACGACGTCATCATCACCCGCGAGGCGCCGAACTATCACGTTGAGTAGACCTGCACACGCGCCCGATCGGAGATCGATACGCTACTGGATCAGTGCGTGGTGGCCCGTCGCCGCCGGCATCTGCGTCATCATTCTCGAATCGACCTCCTACCTGGGATCCGACCACACTACCGGCCCGCTGCGCTGGATGTGGGAACACCTCTTCGGTCAAGTCACCGACCAAAGCTGGGATCTTCTGCATCACTACATTCGGAAAACGGGCCACTTCGTCGGCTATGGAACGATGGGAATACTGTGGCTGCGGGCCTGGCGAATGAGCCTGCCTCGGGCGGGTCTTCTGGTGGATGCAGTGCTTGCGCTTGCTCGGAACCGCGGTTGTCGCGAGCTCTGACGAGTTCCATCAATCCTTTCTGCCCGAATCGAACCGGCGTCTCGGCCGACGTGCTCCTCGACTGCTGCGGCGCGGTCGTGTTGCTGTTGCTCGCGTATCTCTTCATTCGCCTGAGATGGCGCAAACGGCTTTCGAGAGCGGCTTGATTCCGACCGCCTTGCGTCTTGATACACTGAGCCATGGAATCGCCTGCACCCCACTGGTCGGAGAGTTTTCGCGCGATGGAATTCGGCCAACGCGCGCTGATTCTCCTTTCTATTTCCTATCCGATTTTCCTGACACTCTTCTATTTAGGCACTCTGGCAAACAGGATGGATTATGCATATGGCCATCTGTTTCTCAATTATTCGCACGGATTCGCGAGGCGCTCCCTCTACGGGACATTGTTCCAATCAATCCCATTCATTTCGGCAAGGATGGCGTTGCTGCTCGGATATTGTCAGGTCTTGATAGCCATCATTCTGACATATGCGATATTTGCCCGGCACTTTCTCGGGTCCTTTCGAGAGATGCTGCTCTTCTGTTTCTTCTTCGGAGGTTGCGGACTTCTTCCTCACCTGGGATTGATTTACGGATACCTGGACGTGCCTTTGTTTTCATTGCTACTGATCACTGTGTTCGTTATTCAGTTCGGCCGAGAGCATTATGCCTTTACTCTCATACCCGTATCTGCCTTAACCTTGATCGGTCTGCTGATTCACGAAGCCTATTTGCTGATGTTTTATCCGGCTGTCCTGTGCCTTCTCCTCTTGCGGATGAAACCTGGTAAATCTTCGGCATTGGCTTTCCTGCTCCACTGCGCATTCGTGGCCTGCGCATTTTGCTTTATCATTCTGCACGGGAATGCATCGATTGATCCAAAAGTTTACTTCGAACTGTCGAAAGCCCGTACAGATGCGCCTATTTCAATTTTGGCCTTCAATGTAATGCAGGGCAGTTTTCGCGAGCAATTTGATACCGCAGTTCACTTTTACCTGAGGCCAACAACTTTGTTGTTCATGGCGGTTTCAGTGCTCTCTGCGTCGCCGTACCTGCTGGTTTTGTGGACTTTCCTCTCCGCCCTGGTCTCTGAAGCGCAGCCGCAAAACTCGGGTTTGTCTCGTTGGGTCAAGAAACTTATGCCATTTCTGCTGGCCGCGCCTCTTCTATTGACTATGGTCGGGTTCGATTTCATGCGTTGGCTCTCGAGCGTCTGCATCGATATCACGATTGTCGCGGCGTTCCAATTCTGCTTCGCATCGAACAGAGATCAGATCAGAAGCGCGTTCGGCAGAATCGCCGAAAAGAATTGGTTTGTCTCGGGGCTCTTAGCCAGCATGATCATCGGCCCATTTGGAGTCGTGATGGGAAATCGACTGACAGAAAGGCTGTTTCTCTTCTCCAGCTCTCTTGGCATCCACTGGGGTTGGAGGCCATGATGTAATGCGCCTCCCAGTTCGAACCGGTCGGGTCAATCGTTAAAGGCGGGATAAACTGCACGGGCCGGGATGGTGCGCCCCGGAGTTGTTTTTTGCGTCCAACGATGACATGAGCCGCGAAGGCCTAATTCGCATTGGCATCTCAGGATGGCGCTACAAGGGCTGGCGCGGCACTTTCTATCCCAAGGATTTGGTCCAGCGGCGCGAACTTGAGTTCGCCGCGCAACACTTCGACACTATCGAACTGAACGGATCCTTCTACTCGTTGCAGAGGCCACAGAATTTCAAGCAGTGGCATGACGAGACACCGGACGACTTTGTGTTCGCGGTGAAAGGCTCAAGGTACATCACGCACATGCTGAAGTTGCGCAATGCGGAAACGCCGCTGGCAAACTTCTTCGCGCAGGGACTGCTGCGGCTGGGCAAGAAACTGGGACCGATTCTCTGGCAGTTTCCACCGCAGTTCACATTCCAGCCCGAAAAGCTGCAGAGTTTCTTCGACTTGCTGCCGCGAACCCAGAAGGACGCCTCTGCGTTGGCGACCCATCACGATCAGCGCCTCAAGGGCCGTTCCTGGCTTGAAGTTGAGAAGGATCAGCCGATCCGACATGCAATCGAGATCCGCCATCCCAGCTGTGATTGCCCGGACTTCATCTCTCTTCTTCGCAAAAACCACATTGCGCTGGTGGTTGCCGACACGGTGGAGTGGCCGCTGCTGATGGACGTCACTGCGGATTTTGTCTACTGTCGCCTGCACGGAAGCGAACAGCTTTATGCCAGCGGATATGAGGCGGACGCGATTGATATCTGGGCGCGCAGAGTTCTCGCCTGGTCCCAGGGAGAGGAAGTGACTGATGCGAAGCGTGCGCATCCCAGACCGGGACGGAAGCGATCTTCGCGAGATGTCTTCGTCTACTTTGACAATGATGCCAAGGTCCGCGCGCCCTTCGATGCTGAGAGCTTGCGCAAACGAGTTACAGAACTAGCATCAGAATAGGGACGGTTGGGGCACGCAAAGCACTTTCTCCGCGCTAGCGTTTGCCATAATATGGCGTTACCCGTGGTGTTATGAACGAACAAGGACAAATTCGCATTGGGATCGCCGGATGGCGCTACGACGAATGGCGAGGGACCTTCTACCCGGAGGATCTTGCGCAGAAGCGCGAACTTGAATACGCCTCGCGCCAACTCAACTCCATCGAGTTGAACGGGACGTTCTACTCAACACAAAAGCCGCAAAGTTTCCAGGCATGGAGCAAGGACACGCCCGACGATTTCGTCTTCGCCATCAAGGGTTCGCAGTTTATTACCCATGTCCGCAAGCTGGAGAATGTCGAGGGAGCGTTGGCAAACTTTCTTGCGCAGGGGATGCTCTGTCTCGGCAGGAAGCTGGGGCCAATTCTGTGGCAACTTCCGCCGCAAACCTCGTTCAATGCCGAGCGGATCGAACAGTTTCTTAAGTTGCTGCCTCACACGCAGAGGCAAGCTGCGGCATATGCAAGGCAGCGAGATGAGTGGATGGCAAGCCGGTCCTGGCTCGAGGTGGAAGAAGATTTGCCTCTGAGACACGCAATGGAAAGTCGGCACAAGAGCTTCGCCACGCCAGAGTACATCGCGCTTTTGCGCAAATATGGAGTCGCGCTCGTGGTTGCCGACTCGGTGAAATGGCCGGTGATGATGGACATCACCGCGGATTTCGTCTATTGCCGCCTGCACGGGAGCGACAAGGTCTACCCCGATGGATACACCCCCAAGGCGATTGATATGTGGGCTCGACGAGTGATTGCGTGGTCGCGCGGCGAAGAGGTAAATGACGGGACGAGAATCCATCCGGAACCAGGACCGCAACAAGCTTCACGCGATGTTTATGTCTACTTCGATGACGACAACAAAGTGCGCGCGCCGTTTGATGCGCAGAGCATGGGCAAGCGGATCAAGGAGATAGCCGAAGAATAACTTGCGCTACTTCGATGCCGGTTCGGTTCCACTCACTTCTGAATCGGTCGCCCGAATGTGATCCAGAAGCCATTGCAGTCGCGGATTATGAATTCGCGCATCCCGTAGAATGTGTCGTGCAGATCTTCCACGATCTCGGCTTTGCCGTCGAGGCGGCTGCGCAGCCCGTCCACATCATCAACATGCGTGTAGAGATCGAATTCGCGCCGCGGCTCTGAGCTTGCGTGGCCACCGGCGCTGAGCATAATGTCGCTCTCTCCCAGGCGCAATAACGCCCAATTGATCTCGCCATTCTCGCACTCACGGTTTGTGCCTCGTATCTCGAATCCAATCGAGGCATACCAATCTGCCGTGGCAGCAACATCAGGAACGTGAATCATGGGAACGATTCGTTCAGGCATCAATCCAACTCCTGGATAGCTGAATACTCCGAGGAAATTGTCTCAGAAAAAAAGAAAGGCGCATCACCCGCAGTGGGCAATGCGCCGTTGATCTAGTTAAAAAGAAGTGGGGAGCGATAGACGCTTACGCGGCTTCTTCGGCGCCCTTTCCTTCTTCCTTCTTGTTGTCTTCGAGCTGCTTTTCGAGTTCAGCGCGTTTCTTGGCTTTGATCTCGTCGCGCTTCTGCCGCTTCTCATCGAGCTGCTTTTCGGCGCCCAGCAGTTCGATGAACGCCTTTTCGGCACCGTCGCCCTTCTGGAAGCCGGTGCGGACAATGCGCAGATAGCCGCCCTGGCGATCGCCGTAGCGAGGAGCCACGGTGTCGAACAGGCGCGTTACGGCCTTGTCGGTCATGAGAAAGCTGAGCGCCTGGCGCCGCGAGTGCACGTCACCCTTCTTGCCCAGCGTGATCATCTTTTCCACGTGCGGACGCACAGCCTTGGCCTTAGCCACGGTGGTCTCCACGCGGTCTTCTACGATGACGGACGTGACCAGGTTGCGCAGCAGAGCGCGGCGATGGCTGGTGTTGCGTCCGAGTTTGAATCCTGCATTGCGATGGCGCATGGTGAAACTCTCTTTCGAAAATTTTCTGGCGCGTTCCCAGGTCTCAAGATCGAGACCTGGGGCACCCAAGTCCTACAACACGAAACCTTAGAAGTTCTCGGTCTCGGTGGGCAGCTGGAGATCGACCGAATCGAGCGGCTCGTCTTCGTCGTCGTAGTGGCTGTAGTTGGCAGCCAGTGCGGTCGCCGGAGGAATGCTGGTCGGTCCGGGAACGGCATTGCCGCTCTCGTCGATCTTCATACCCAGGGAGAGGCCCATCTGCGCGAGAATTTCCTTGATCTCGTTCAGACTCTTGCGGCCGAAATTCTTCGTCTTCAGCATCTCGGCTTCGGTCTTTTGTACAAGCTCGCCGATGGTCTGAATGTTGGCGTTCTTCAGGCAGTTGTAGCTGCGGACCGACAATTCCAGCTCTTCGACCGAGCGGTTCAGGTTGTCGTTGCGCAGCATCACGCGGCCTTCTTCGCTGCGCGACTCAGCTTCGATTTCTTCTTCGAAGTTGATGAAGATGTTCATGTGGTCTTTCAGCAGCTTCGCTGCCAGACCTACAGCATCGGCGGGAAGGACCGCGCCGTTCGTCCAGACTTCGAGTGTGAGCTTGTCGTAGTCGGTGATCTGACCGAGACGAGCTGCTTCGACCACGTAATTCACGCGGCGCACGGGCGAGTGGACTGAATCCACCGGGATAAAGCCCAGGCCGAGATCGGCGTCGAAGTTCTTGTCGGCGGAGATGTATCCGCGACCGCGCTTCAGGCGCATTTCCATTTCGAGCCGGCCGCCTTCAGAGACGGTGGCGATGTACACGTTCTTGTCCAGAATCTCCACCTCACCGTCGGCTTCGATCATGCCGCTGGTGACCACACCGGGCTGGTCAGCGCGCAAGTACAGCGCCTTGGGACCGTCGCCCGAAAGCTTGAAAGGAATCTGTTTGAGATTCAGGATGATGTCGGTCGCGTCTTCTACAACGCCGGCGATCGACTGGAACTCGTGCAACACGCCTTCGATGCGAACCGCGGTAACTGCGGCGCCTTCGATCGAGCTGAGAAGCGTGCGGCGCAGGGCATTGCCGATGGTTGTGCCAAATCCGCGCTCAAAGGGCTGGGCGCTGAACTTGCCAAATGTTTCGCTAAGCGTCTCGGCATCGACTGCCAGGCGCTTCGGTTTTTGGAATCCTCTCCAAAGCATATGGTTATCTCTTTTCCCGCGCGGCAGGTACGTCGCGATGCATTTTGCGGCGGCCGCGCAAGTTCTCCTTCGTGAAAGTGATCAGTGATCAGTGCACAGTGAACAGTAGGCTTGCTGACCACTGTTCACTGTTCCCTGTCCACTGTCTTACTTGCTGTACAGTTCGACGATCAGCTGTTCGTTGATCGGCAAATTGACGTCCTTGCGTTTGGGCAGGCTGAGAATGCGCCCAGACATGTTTTCAAAATTTGCTTCGAGCCACACCGGCACCGGGTTCTGCGCAGCATACTGCGTGCCCTGCTCGATGATGATCTGCTTCTTCGCAGATTCGCGAACCGCGATCTCGTCGCCCACGTTCACCTGGAACGAAGGGATGTTCACCTTGCGGCCGTTGACCGAAACGTGGCCGTGACGAACAACCTGGCGTGCCTGGCGGCGCGAAATTGCAAAGCCGAGACGGAAAGCCACGTTGTCAAGGCGACGCTCGAGCTGCTGAATCAGCAATTCGCCGGTAACGCCCTGTGCGCGGTTGGCCTTCTCGTAGTACTCGCGGAACTGGCCTTCGAGGGTGAAGTACATGCGCTTGGCCTTCTGCTTTTCGTGCAGCTGCAGGCCGTAGCCCACAATCTTGGCTTTGCGGTCCTTCCCATGCTGTCCGGGAGGAAAGTTGCGCTTCTCAATCGGGCAACGGTCCGATAAACACTTAGTGCCCTTCAAGAAGAGCTTGGTGCCTTCGCGACGGCAAAGGCGGCATACTGCTCCGGTATAACGAGCCATTTCTTCTCCTGACTTCGGATGTCGGCCGGTTTACATCTCCGGAGGAGACTTCCTCCCGGCCCGGTGTTTCAGTGATCAGTGAACAGTGATCAGTGGTCAGTCTTGGTGTGTTGCAATCAACAGCATCAACTGATTCCTGCACATTCACTGCAAGTTGTCTGGTCATCATGAACAATTGATACCGCAAACTTCTGCTCGAAAACTGATCACTGTTCACTGACCACTGACAACTGTCTTTAGACTCTCCGCCGCTTTGGCGGACGGCAACCATTGTGCGGAACCGGCGTGACGTCGCGGATCGAACGAACGTCGATGCCCGCTGCTGCCAGCGCACGGATAGCCGACTCGCGGCCCGATCCGGGACCGGCAACGCGTACGTCGACTGCCCGCAGACCGTGATCGCGCGCCATGGACGCTGCATTCGACGCAGCCTGCTGCGCCGCGAACGGCGTGCCCTTTCGCGAACCGCGGAAGCCGAGCGAACCCGAACTCTTCCAGCTGAGCGTATTGCCCACCTGGTCGGTGATGGTCACGATGGTGTTGTTGAACGAAGCCTGAATGTGGCAAATACCGAACGGCACATTCTTGCGCTCGCGCTTTTTGAATTTCTTGTTCTTGCCAGCTTTGCCGGCTGCGGCCTTCTGCTCTGGTTTCGCCATTAGGTCTTCGCCGTCGCTTTCTTCTTGCCCGCCACGGTGCCCTTACGTGGTCCCTTGCGGGTGCGGGCATTGGTGTGGGTGCGCTGTCCACGTACCGGCAACGACCGGCGATGCCGGTTGCCGCGGTAGCTCTGAATATCGATGAGGCGCTTGATGTGCATCTGGGTGTCTTTGCGGAGATCGCCCTCGACGTCACCCTCGTCCTCAATCACCTGGCGGATGCGGTTTACCTCTTCTTCGCCAAGGTCCTGGACTTTCTTGTTGGCTTCAACATTCGCCTTTTCCAGGATCTTCAGCGACCGGGGATTGCCGATGCCGTAGATGTATGTGAGCGCGATCCGAGCCTGCTTGTTGCGGGGCAGATCGACGCCAGCAATACGTGCCATTCTGAATCCTTTGCTGCTGCTGTTTTGTGCCTCCGGCCTTAACCGGTTCGCACGGGTTATTGCGGTTTACTCCGGGGTTCATCGCAAGCCTTGACTCAAGCTAACTAGCCCCTGAACAGTGATCAGTGGACAGGTGATCAGTTTTATTCTTGCCAATTCAAGTACTTCAACTGTTCACTGCACGTTGTGCACTGTTCACTTTCTTGGAGTTTCCGCCCTACTTGCCAGACTCGACTAGCCCTGGCGCTGCTTGTGCTTTGCGTTTTCGCAGATCACACGAACCACCCCACGGCGGTTGATGACCTTGCACTTCACGCAAATCTTCTTTACTGATGCACGGACCTTCATTGCCAACTGCCCTTCTCCGCGCATCCCGATCAACACGCGGCCTATAAAGCTTATTTGTAGCGGTACACAATTCGCCCGCGGTTCAGGTCGTAAGGACTTAGTTCTACGGCTACGCGGTCACCCGGCAATATACGGATGAAGTTTTTGCGCATTCTGCCCGAGACATGAGCCAGCACTTCGTGATTCGTCTCGAGCTTCACCTTGAACATGGCGTTGGGCAACGTTTCTGTAACTGTTGCCATGACCTCAATCGCGTCTTCCTTCGACAAACTGTATCCACTTCTGGGCGCTTCCGCGCCCTTGTGTTTTGGACCGAATTCTTGGCGCTATTCGGTCAGAACCTTTGCCCCGGTGTCGGTAACCGCCACCGTATGCTCAAAATGAGCACTCATGCTTCCATCGTCTGTCACTGCCGTCCAGCCATCGCGCAATACGCGCACATTCGGCTTTCCGGCGTTCACCATGGGTTCAATCGCAATCACCATACCGGCCCGTAACTTCATTCCCGCACCCGCTTCGCCGAAATTCGGCACCTGCGGATCCTCGTGCATGTGGCTTCCGATCCCATGGCCCACAAAATCTCTTACCACCGAAAACCCCTCGGCTTCGACTACTTTCTGTACCGCAGCGCCGATATCGCCCAGCGTCGCTCCCGGCTTCACCACCGAGATGCCCGCGTGCAACGACTTCTCCGTCACTTCGAGCAGCCGTGCCGTGTCCGGCGCAATCTTCTCGCCCACCGGCACCGTGATGGCTGCATCGCCGTAGTAGCCGTCCACGATCGCTCCGCAATCTACTGAAACGATGTCTCCCTCTTTCAGGACCCGCTTCTTGGATGGAATGCCGTGCACCACCTCGTTGTTAATCGAAGTGCAGAGCACACATGGAAATCCGTGATAACCCTTGAAGGCCGGCTTTGCGCCGAGTTCGCTGATGCGCGCCTCTGCTGCGTTCTCAAGATCGAGGGTGGTTGCGCCGGGCCTGACCTGGCTGCGCACCAACTCCAGCACCTCGCGGACGACCTTGCCCGCGCGGCGCATCTTTTCGATCTCTTGAGACGACTTCAACACGACAGCCACTCGCTAACCCGTCCTTCGTAAAAACGCACAAAATACCGTTTGCGCACTGCGCTATTGGCGCAGTCGCTCAACGGCGGCAACAATTCCAGCCGCAATCGCGGCAATCGGCCCGTCTCCAGGCACTTCTACAAATCGCCCGAGCTCCCGATAGTGCTCAATCACAGGCGCGGTTTGGGCCGCGTAGGCGCGCATGCGCTCCGCAAAAGCCTTCTCCGTGTCATCAGCTCGCTGGATCAGTGCAGCCCCTTCAACATCACAAAAACCAGCTCTTTGGGGCGGCTTCGTGTAGATGTTGTAGATGGTCTGGCAGACTGGGCAGTTCCTGCGTCCCGTGATGCGGCGCAATAACAGATTATAGTCCACCTGGATACTGACCGCAACCAGCGGCAAAGCCTCGGTTTGCGTCGACAGCCGTCCATCCAGCCAATGCGCTTGTGCCAAGGTCCTCGGGAACCCGTCCAGAATGTAGCCCCTGACCGTGTCCGGTTCTTGGAGCCGAACGGCCACCATCTCATTGACCAGGGAGTCTGGAACCAGTTCGCCCCGATGCATGATCTCTTTGGCCGTCTTGCCCAGTGGCGTACCCTGGGCCACATTGGCACGGAGCAGGTCACCGGTTGAAATCTGAGGTATCCCCCAATGTTGCACCAGTTCTTTGGCCTGGGTACCCTTCCCCACGCCCGGTGCTCCCAAGAGGAGAATCGGTCCAGGTACGATCATCCTTGCCGACCCTCGATCTCCTTCTACTCCAGCTTCTACTGCACTTTCAACACTTGCTGCAGACGACGACATTACCAGTTTTTCCTTCCGCGTATACGACCGGAACGCGGGGAAAAGCCGTCATAGTGGCGCATGATCAGCTGCGATTCGATCTGGTTGACAGTGTCCATAGCGACACCCACTACGATCAGCAGCGAGGTGCCGCCAAAGTAGAAATTGACCCCCAAACCGTGTGTGGCCCATGTAGGCAAGCTTTCAAAAAACCTGCCGATTAGCCAGATCTTGTCAAAACGAATGCCCGAAATGAGGAAGGTGGGCACCAGGGAAATGATGATGAGGTAGATCGCGCCGACCAGCGTGATCCGGGTAAGGATGTCGTTAATGAAGTCAGATGTGCGCTTTCCGGGCCGGATGCCGGGAATGAACGATCCGGATTTGCGGAAATTGTCGGCGATATCGTCCGGCTTCATCACAATCGATACATAGAAGTAGGCAAAGAAGATAATGCCCAGCATGTAGAGCAGCTCATACCAGGGATAGCCCGGTGCGAGTGCCTGAATAATCGGCTGGAAAAAGCGGTTGTTCTGGACCCACTCCATTTGCCCGAAGAGCAGTGGGGCCGACAGAATGGAACTGGCGAAGATGACTGGCATGACGCCGCCCGAGTTCACCTTCAGGGGCAGATGGCTTGAAGAGCCGCCCATCATTCGCCGGCCCACGATCCGCCGCGCGCTCTGGATGGGAATGCGACGCTCTGAGCGCTCCACGAACACGATGAATGCCACCACCGCAACCATGCCTACGGCCAGCAGTAGCACGGCAAAAATCGTGAATGTTCCCCAGGCACTGGTTTGCACTTTTGCCACCAAGTCGGCAATGCCACGCGGGAGACCGGCGATAATGCCGGCGAAGATCAGCAGGCTCATGCCGTTGCCGATGCCGCGGTCGGTAATTTGCTCGCCCAGCCACATGATGAACGCCGTGCCGGTTGTGAGAGTGAGCACTGTCATCAAGCTGAAGCCGATTCCAGGGTGCAGAACCAGGCCCTGCTTGGTGAGAATGGCCGCGATTCCAATGGATTGCAGCGCGCCCAAGACAACCGTCATATAACGGGTCCATTGCGTAATCTTCCGCCGGCCCAGTTCGCCTTCCTTCTGAATGCGCGCCAGCGGCTCATACACCACGGTCAGCAGCTGAAAGATGATGGACGCAGTGATGTAGGGCATGATGCCCAGCGCGAAGATGGTCATTCTGCGCAGGTTGCCACCGCCGAACAGGTCCATCAGGCCAAGTGCCGAGCCGCTCTGCGCGTTGAAAAGCAGCTCAAGCTGGTGAGTATTCACGCCGGGGGTGGGGATGAATGCACCCAGGCGGTATACGGCGAGAATGCCCAATGTAAACAGAACCCGCTTGCGCAGGTCAGGAATCCGGAAGATATTCAGAAACTTCTCAAGCATGTGTGGTTTTCCGCTTCAGGCGATGACGCCGCTCAAATCTTGCCCAAAATCCAGTGTAAGCGCGAAGGTCGCCACGTGTCCCTGAATTCCGCCGGATGCCTTCAGCTTTCGATCTTGGCAGCCTGGAAGCCAGCTTGGCGGTGTTCCCGGACACATTGGGTGAGACCCAGACCCCGATTCCGAGACCTGAGTCGATGTCCTACGCTGCCGCCGGCGCTCCCGCCACAACGGCCTTGCCGCCGGCCTTTTCGATCTTCTCGATGGCCGACTTGGAGAACTTATGCGCATGGATGGTGATTGCAGAGGTCAGCTCGCCAGAGCCCAGAACCTTGATCAGCGCCTTCTTGCTCGAAACCAAGCCGAGCTTCTTGTAGTCATCCAGCCCGACTTCCTTGACGGAGAGCTCAGCAAACCGGTCAAGGTTCACGACGCTGTATTCGGTGCGGAAGATGTTGGTGAAGCCGCGCTTCGGAAGCCGGCGGTGCAGCGGCATCTGGCCGCCCTCAAATCCGCGCATCAGGCTGAAGCCCGAACGGGAGCCCTGACCCTTGTGGCCGCGAGCTGAGGTTTTTCCCATGCCGGATCCCATACCCCGGCCCACGCGCTTGCGCCCCGTGTTTGCCTTCTTGGGCGCGCGCAAATTCGATAGATTCTTTGCCATGATTTTCCTCGCTAATAGCGCCGGCGAAATTGAGTTCCACCGACTCGCGTTCTGAGATACAGCTCTTAGCTTTTAGCCATTAGCTTTTAGCTCGTCTATGGAAAAGCCGAGGGTGGCGGCTTTTGCACGCAGAAGCTAAAAGCTAATAGCTAACGGCTAATAGCTTTCTGAACTAGTTCTCTACAATTCGAACCAAATGCGGCACCTTCTTCACCATGCCGCGAATCGATTCGTTGTCCACGCGCTCGACGATCTGATTGAGCCGCGTAAACCCGAGACCCTTCACAACCGCCTTGTGCTTGGCAGGAGTGGAGTTCTTGGATCGGTAGTACTCTATGCGAATCTTCTTGGTCTCAGCCATGATTAAAGCTCCTCAACCTGCTTGCCGCGCGCAGTGGCCACGTCGCTTTTATCGCGCAACTGCACCAGCGCATCAAACGTTGCCTTGATTACGTTGTGCGGGTTCGCGGTTCCAAGGCTCTTGGTAAGCACGTTCTGCACGCCCACCGAAGTCATCACCGCGCGCACCGCGCCGCCGGCAATCACGCCTGTTCCTTCCGGAGCCGGCTTCAGCAGCACGTGGCCCGAGCCGAAACGGCCAAGCACCTGGTGCGGAATCGACGTATCGGTCAGGTTGATGCGAACCAGGTTTTTCTTGGCCGCTTCAATTCCCTTGCGAATGGCCTGGGGAACTTCCTTGGCCTTGCCCGATCCGTAACCAACCACGCCCGAAGCGGCGTCGCCCACCACAACCAGCGCGGCAAACGACATGTTCTTGCCGCCCTTCACCACCTTGGTCACGCGGTTAATGGAAACCACCTGATCCTTCAGGTTGTACTGGTTGGCATCGAGTTTCTTATTCGAAATCATCATTGCTCTCTCTTTTTCAGTGAACAGTGTTCAGTGAACAGTGTTCAGCTTGTCCCGTTCGTCTTGCCAGAGATTTCAGCGTCACCGCGAATGAAACTGACCACTGTTCATTGTTCTCTGCGCACTGCTCTTAGAACTCCAGCCCTGCTTCGCGCGCTGCTTCGGCAAGGGCCTTGATGCGGCCGTGATACAGGAAGCCGCCGCGATCGAAGACCACCTTTTTGACGCCCTTTTCCTGAGCCTTCTCCGCGATCGCTTTGCCGATCTCTTTGGCCGCTGCCACATTTCCGCCGGTCTTCGACTTTCCGGCCAATGTTGAGGCGGAGACAATGGTCACGCCCTTCTGGTCGTCAATCACCTGCGCGTAGATGTGGTTCAGCGAACGATACACATTCAACCGCGGACGCTCACCGGTGCCTGCCAGCTTGGCGCGGATGCGCGAGTGGATCCGCTGGCGAATTTCATTTCTCTTGATCATCTTCGTCTCTTTCCTATCAGCGGAGCCGACCTACGACTCCGTTCGGGTTGAACTTGCAGTGGTCAGCGAACAGTGGTCAGAACTTGATGAGGTCGACGGTCATGGAACTGATCACTGAACACTGACAACTGATCACTGTGTTATTTCGCTCCCGTCTTGCCAGCCTTCTTCTTCAGCTTCTCGTCGGAGTAGCGCACGCCCTTGTTCTTGTACGGATCGGGCTTGCGCAGCGAACGCATATCGGCTGCAACCTGCCCTACCTTCTGCCGGTCGATGCCGGACACGGTCAGGTGCGTCTGCTTCGGATCGATCGCCACTTCAATTCCCGTGGGAAGCGGAACTTCGATCGGGTGCGAGTAGCCCAGCGTAAACACCACCATGCCCTTGCCCTTCAACTCTGCGCGATAGCCGATGCCGACAATGTCCAACTCTTTCTTCCAGCCCTCGGTTACGCCGTGCACCGCGTTGAACACCAGGGCGCGCGTCAGTCCATGGACCGCGGCCTTGTCGTCACTCTCGCGAACCACATGCAACGCGCCATCTTTGGTCTCAAGCGAGATGCCGTCGGCTATCATCGCCGACACCTTGCCCTTGGGGCCTTCCACCAGGACCGTGTTGCCCTCAACCTTGTACTTCACGCCGGAGGGCAGTGGGATTACTTTTTTTCCAATACGCGACATCGAATCAATCCTTCATTTGGCTTGCGAGTCCCGAAAAACAGTGGTCAGTGATCAGTGTTCAGTGAACAGTGATTGCTTCCACCCTCATTCGTTCCACTGCAGCCTGAAAAACAGTGAACAGTGTTCAGTGGACAGTGATCAGAACGTCTACCCAATTCTTAAGCGGCGAGTTCAAGCACGAACAAACTGACCACTGATCACTGACAACTGTTCACTGCCTTTACCAAACCTCGCAGAGCAGTTCGCCGCCTACGCCTTCGCGGCGCGCCTGGCGACCGGTCATCACGCCCTTTGGGGTCGTCATGATCGAGATGCCAAGTCCACCCTGGACGCGCTTGATCTCATCGCGGCCAATGTACACACGGCAGCCGGGACGCGAAATACGAGCCAGGTCACGAATAGCTGCTTCCTGTCCGCCGTACTTCAGGTACACGCGGAGAATCAGCTTGCCTTCCTCTTCCTGGGTCTTGTAGTTCGAAATGTAGCCCTCTTCCTTGAGAATGCGGGCTATCTCGGTCTTCAACTTGGAAGCCGGCACATCCAGCTTCTGATGACGCGCACGGATTGCATTCCGGATTCGCGCCAGAAAATCTGCTACTGGGTCGGTCAGACTCATTCCTTCTCCTTCATTCCCCGTTCGCTCCCGGTCTCACTTCAACAGGAGAACCAGCGGAAATGCGTACTACAGTGATCAGTGTTCAGTGCACAGTGTTCAGTAAGAACCCCTTGCTCTCACCTCAGCGGCTCATTCCAGAATTGCGGAACTGACCACTGATCACTGTTCACTGACAACTGTCTTACTACCAGCTCGACTTCACGACGCCGGGGATCTCTCCCTTGAGCGCCAATGCGCGGAAACACAAGCGACAGATACCGAACTTCCGCAGATATCCCCGCGGGCGCCCGCAGAGCTTGCACCGGTTGTGTTTGCGGGAGCTGAACTTCGGCTTCCGCGCGTCCTTCACTCTCTTTGCAGTGGTTGCCATAATCCTCTATTCCCCTACGCGCCCTGCCGGAACGGCATGCCGAAGGCCTTCAGAAGCGCGCGCGCTCCGTTATCGTCCTTCGCCGTGGTCACGATCGTGATGTTCATGCCCTTCAGCTTTTCCACCTTCGAGTAATCAATCTCGGGGAAGATCAGCTGATCGCGCAGACCGAGCGTGTAGTTGCCGCGCCCGTCAAAACTCTTGGTCGATACACCGCGAAAATCGCGAACCCGCGGCAGTGCCGTCGAGATCAACCGGTCGACAAACTCGTATGCCTTTTCGTTGCGCAGGGTCACCATTGCACCGATGGACATGCCGGCGCGCACCTTGAAGGCCGCGATCGACTTCTTCGCCTTCGTCATCACCGGCTTTTGTCCGGTAATCTGCGTCAAGTCGCCAACCAGCGGATCCAGCAGCTTGGTATTCTGCGTCGCTTCACCCAGGCCCATGTTGATAACGACCTTCTCAAGCCGCGGAACAGCCATCATGTTCTCGATGCCAAGTTCCTTCTTGAGCGCCTGCTTGATCTCTTTGTTGTACTTCTCTTTCAGCCTTGCTGCCATTCCTTCACTCTCTTTCTTCCGGTCTTCGGAGTGGATCGACATCGACCCGTGTACCGCTGCGGAAGGTTCTCCAAAAGCCACTAGCTTCTAGCCGCTAGCTCCTAGCTTCATATCGCTCCTCATTCACCGTCGCTTCAGTACGAAAGGCTGGAAGCTAGAGGCTAGAAGCTCGAAGCTGCTTCTTACTTCTTCGTGGGCAACTCGGTCCCACATGTCTTGCAAATCCGCTGCTTGGTTGTTCCTTCAACCTTGTATCCGATGGAGGCCGTATCGCAGTTCGAGCAAATCAGCGCCACGTTCGACACATTGATCGGCGACTCCTGCTCGGCAATGCCGCCCTTGGTCCGTTGGCCGCGCTTGCTCGAGACCGTTTTCTTTACTACGCGCACATGCTCGACGAGCACGGTGCCCTTGTCAGGAAACACGCGCAGCACGCGGCCCGACTTGCCGCGATCGGAACCCGCGAGGACCTTCACCATATCGTTACGACGAATATTCAAACTCGGCATTTTATTCTCCAAGCTTTCAGCCATCAGCTGTCAGCCCTCAGTTCATGTTGCTTTCGCCACACTCTTCGACTCAGCACTGGACAAAGCTGAAAGCTGAAGGCTGAAAGCTATGCTGTTACACCACTTCGGGTGCCAAGGACACAATCTTCAAAAACTTCTTTTCACGCAGTTCGCGCGCCACGGGACCGAAAACGCGAGTTCCCACCGGCTCATGCGCATCGTCAATCACCACCGCCGCGTTCTCATCGAAGCGAATATAGGTTCCGTCGCGGCGACGATGCTCCTTGCGGGTGCGGACAATAACCGCCTTCACCACTTTGCCCTTCTTCACCGTTCCATCCGGCGAAGCTTCCTTCACCGCTGCGGTCACAACATCACCCAGACCGGCTTTCTTGCCAAGTCCGCCGCCCAGGGGCAGGATCACCTGCAGCTTGCGTGCGCCGGAGTTATCGGCCACCGCGAGCATGGTTCTCATTTGCACAGCCATGGATTCTTCTCCTTAAAGAACCGGTCTCATGAATTCAGACTCTTCAACTTGCCGATTCTTTTGGAACCCTCCTTGAGGTCGGGTTCCACACTTGCTAATTCAAGTGCATTGCATTTCATGAGACCGGTTAACCGCTCCGCCTACTTGGCGGCTTCGACTGCAGCGGCTGTTCCAGCCGTGTCTTCAATCTGTGCCAGCGATGAACGCCGCACTATCTCTTCCAATGCCCAACGCTTCAGCTTGCTTGTCGGCCTGGTCTCGCGAATGCGGACCACATCGCCCAGCCGCGCCGAATTCTGCTCATCGTGCGCGTAGAACTTCTTCGAGCTCTTGACAATGCGCTTGTACTTGGGATGGGCCTTGCGCATTTCGACCTCGACCACGATAGTCTTCTGCATCTTGGTCGAAACCACATTACCCACTTTTTCGTTGCGCCGGTTTGCCGGCGCCTGCTTCTCTGTTGCCACCGTCATTTACCGGCTCCCTTCTTTGCGCTGCCCGCTGCGCTCTTCTTCGCGCTTGACTTGGCGCTGGATCTCGGGCCTTTCTTGATGCTCTTCTTTGCGCTGGTCTTGGCCTTCACCGACCTTGCGGGCTTCTTCGCACTGGTTTTCGCGGCCTTCTTTTCTTCGCTCGCCGGTAAGGTGGAGACCAGCTCGTGCGTAGCGCCGCGAACACCCAACTCGCGCTCACGCGAGACTGTCTTGATCTGTGCGATCTCCTTGCGCAGCTGACGAAGCTTCTTCACTCCGTCGTTCTGGCCCATCGAGACCTGGAAGCGAAGCCGGAACAATTGCTCACCGGAGGTCTTCTCCTGGTGGAGCAGTTCTTCGTCGCTCAAACTACGAATCTTTGCGAGTTCCATCTCTTAATCTCCGGCGTCCTGCCAATTCGTGACCGAATCAACGGCGCGTCCTAACCCTAATTACTCGGCTGTTGCCGTCTTCGTCGCTCCGGTCTTCTCGGCGCCCGGACGCTGCACAAACTTGGTCCGCAGCGGCAGCTTGTTCGACGCCAACCGCATCGCTTCCTGCGCGATCTCCGGCGTCACGCCTTCCATCTCGAACAGGATCTTGCCAGGACGAACCACGGCGACCCAGTGATCCAATGCACCCTTACCCGAACCCATTCGAACTTCGGCCGGCTTCTTGGTGATCGGCTTGTCAGGAAACAGCCGCAGCCAGATCTTGCCGCCGCGCTTGATGAAGCGGGTCATGGCGATACGGCTGGCTTCGATCTGCCGGTCAGTGATGTAGCCGCACTCCAGGACCTTCAAACCGTACTCACCGAACGACAGGGAGGAACCGCGCCACGCTTTACCGCGGCGCTTGCCCTTCTGCTGCTTCCGGAACTTAACCTTCTTCGGCATCAACATAGCGAAATCCTCTAAAACCAGTGGTCAGTTGTCAGTGAACAGTGGTCAGTTTCTTCTTGTTTAAACTGACTTTCAATCCTCACGTCCAGCAACCAGCCCTGGACAAATCACAAAACCTTACTAGACACGAGTCACTGACCACTGACAACTGATCACTGACAACTGCCTTTAAAACACTCCCGACCCTGCCGGCGCGGGCTGGCGGCGCTTCTGCTCGTAGATATCGCCGCGATAGATCCACGTCTTCACGCCGATTACACCATAGGTGGTGTGCGCCTCCGTGAACCCGTAGTCGATATCGGCGCGCAGCGTGTGCAGCGGCAACCGGCCCTGCAGATACCACTCCGACCGCGCGATTTCGTTGCCGTTCAAACGGCCCGAGACACGCACCTTGATTCCCTTGCAGCCGAAACGCAGCGCCGAATCCACACTCTTGCGCATCGCACGGCGGAAGCTCACGCGCTTTTCGAGCTGCAGCGCGATGTTCTCCGACACCAGCTGTGCGTCCAGCTCCGGCTTGTTCACCTCGATGATGTCGATGAACACTTCGCGGTTGGTGCGTTTGCCGAGCTCGGTCTTGAGCTTCTCGATCTCCGCGCCCTTGCGGCCGATGACGATACCCGGACGCGCGGTGCGGATCAGGAAGCGCAGCTTGTTGCCCGGACGCTCGATTTCCACCGAGCTCACGCCGGCAGCCTTGAGCTTTTCGCGAAGCTCAGCCTTGAGCTTCACGTCCTCGACCAGGAGCTTGTCATAGTCTCGCTCAGAGAACCAGCGCGAGCGCCATGGCTTGTTTACTCCGAGCCGGAATCCATAAGGGTGGACTTTCTGTCCCATGCTTTTTTCCTCAAAAACTTCCAGGCCTACTTCTTGGCCTTTTTCTTCGTTGCTGCAACTGGCTTCTTTGCCGCTGCTTTCTTTGCCGTCTTCGGAGCTGTCTTTTTCGCGCCCGTCTTCTTCGCAGGCTTCCCGGCCGTTTCCGGCTCGTCAGCTTTGGTCACCAGGTGCGAATGCCCGCCATCGCGCTCAGCAACCGACAAAATGATGTGCGTCAGCCTGCGCTGGTAGCGATAGGCACGCCCCATCGGAGCGGGCCGAATTCTCTTCATGCGCGGACCGTCATTGGCAATTGCCGACTTGACGTAGAGATTGTCAACGTCCACATCCACTCCGCGTTCGCCCGACACGTACTTGGCGTTGTCCACGGCCGAAGTCAGCAACTTGTGAATCACCGGAGCAATGCGCTTCTTGGTGAATGCCGCCGTCTCCAGCGCTTCCTGAACTCCCCGGCCCTTGATCAGATCCAGCACCAGGCGCGCCTTCTGCGGCGATACTCGCTGGAACCTCGCTTCGGCCCGGTATTCTTTTGTCTCGACTGCCATTGGTCTCTTCCTCAAACTCGCTGGCGCAGGTTGCGCCGAAAATCTCAACTACCGCGGACCCGCCGGCTTCGCCGATGCTTCCGCAGACTTCGATCCGCCAGTGTGCCCCTTGAACGTGCGCGTCGGAGCAAACTCGCCCAGCTTGTGTCCCACCATGTTCTCGGTCACGTACACCGGAACGAACTTTTTGCCGTTGTGCACGGCGATCGTGTGTCCCACAAACTCCGGGAAGATCGTCGAGCGCCGCGACCAGGTCTTCACGACCTTCTTATCGTTGGCCGCGTTGAGCACCTCGATCTTTGTCGTCAGGTGCGCATCCACAAACGGGCCTTTTTTCGTCGAACGTGCCATATACCCTCAGCTCCTCTACTTCGCCCGGCGGCTGACGATGAACGCATCGGTCCGCTTGTTGTTGCGTGTCTTGTATCCACGTGTTGGCTGTCCCCACGGAGTCACAGGATGACGGCCGCCCGAAGTCTTGCCTTCACCGCCGCCGTGCGGGTGATCCACAGGGTTCATCGTTACGCCTCGGTTGGTCGGACGGATGCCCTTCCAGCGGTTGCGTCCCGCCTTGCCGATCGACACATTCTCGTGATCTGTATTGCCCACTTGTCCAACGGTCGCCAGGCATTCAACCAGCACCTTGCGCGTTTCGCCGGAAGGCAACTTCAGGAGAGCGTAATCGCCTTCCTTGGCCACCAGCTGCGCCTGCGCACCGGCCGAACGCGCCATCTGCGCGCCTTTACCCGGCCGCAGTTCAACGGCATGGACCGTGGTACCGGCAGGAATATTCTTGAGCGGCAACGCATTGCCAATCAGGATGTCGGCTTCGGGACCGGAACTTACCGTTGCCCCAACCTTCAAGCCCACAGGCTGCAGAATATAACGCTTCTCGCCATCCGCGTAGTGCACCAGCGCGATGCGCGCAGAGCGGTTCGGATCGTACTCAATGGTCGCGACCTTGCCTGGAATCCCGAACTTGTCGCGCTTGAAGTCGATCAGCCGGATCTTCTGCTTGTGTCCGCCGCCGTGGTGCCGAATCGTCAGGTCGCCGGTGTTGCGCCGTCCGCCCGTGCGCTTGCGCACTGCCAGCAGCGGCTTGTGCGGCTTGTCCGTCGTCAGGTCGTCATTGACCAGCGTGGTCTTAAAGCGCAACGTCGGCGTGATCGGTCTGTATGTCTTGATAGCCATCGTCTTTATCCTTGATGAGCTCTTAGCTTCTAGCTCTTAGCCTTCAGCTCATCCTGCTTCACGAAACTTCTGTTTCCATTTCCTTCGGCTCTTCACTTTCGGTCCGCAAATCCGGAGCTAAAAGCTAAGAGCTAACAGCTAAAGGCTGCTTCTACAGGTTGCTCACGTACTCCGGCAGCTTCTCGCCGGCTTTGAGCCGAACGTAAGCCTTCTTCCAATCCGGCCGAAAACCCGCAAACTTTCCGCGGCGGCGTTCCTTGCCCACCACATTCGCAGTTCGCACTGCAGCCACCTTGACTTTGAAGAGAGCCTCGACCGCCTGCTTCACTTCAATCTTCGAAGCGTCGGGAGCGACGTCAAAAACCAGCGTGCCCTCGGTTTCCTTTACGCTCAGGCCCTTCTCTGTAATCAGGGGCCGGCGAATCACTGTATAAAGAGTCGGCATTACGCGGCCTCCGTCTGCGCAGCATTGCGCTTCGAAACGCTCTTCACGAGCGACTCCGTCAACTGCTCGATCGCGGCTTTGGAGAAAATTGCCCGCTCATACCGCAGCAGATCGTACGGGTGAACTTCGTTGTTGAGGACCAGTTCTACGCCCTTGAGATTGCGCGCACCGAGCATCAGTGCCTGCGACAGCGTCTTGCCGTTTTCGACGATCAGCGCCGTACGCGTCACGTCCAGCCTGTCCAGCGCCTGGCGATAGAGCTTGGTCTTGCCCTCTTTGATTTCCAGCGTGTCAACTACAGTGAGCTTGCCGTCGGCCAGCTTCGACGCCAGCGCAGAACGCAATGCGCCCTGCAGCTTTTTGCGCGGGAACGCATAGTCATAGCTGCGCGGCTGAGGTCCGTGCACGGTGTAACCATGCCGCCACAGCGGCGAGCGGACCGAGCCGATACGAGCACGGCCGGTGCCTTTCTGCTTCCACAGCTTTTTGCCGGAACCGGCGACTTCCGTGCGGCTCTTGGTCTTGTGCGTGCCCTGGCGCATGGAAGCGCGATAGTGCTTCACCGCTTCCCACAGCAGAGCCTCGTTGACCTGGCCATAGACTGAATCGGCCAGTTCGAGCGAGCCCACCTTTTCGCCGTTCAGATTTACAACATCTACGTTTGCCATCGTCTTCTTCTTCCGCCGGACTTGCATCCGGCTCTGAATCTCGTCCACCGGCTTCTTGCTACCGGCTCTCAATCTCGTGCGCCCGAAGGCGCGTTTAGCCCCACCGCAGGTGGCTTACTTGCGCTTTGCGGTTGCCTTCTTCGAAGCCTTCAACGGATCGACCGTGGTCGAACCGGCGAATCCGCGACGCTCGCGCGGCGGAGTCTTGGCCTTCGAAATCAGCACGTATCCTTCCCGTGATCCTGGAACCGCACCTTCAACCATCAACAGGTTCTCTTCCAGATCAATGCCGCGAATGCGAAGATTGCGAACCGTGATCTGTGCAGCGCCCATGTGACCAGGCATTCTCTGCCCCGGAAACACGCGCGACGGAAAACTCGATGCACCGATTGAACCCTGCACCTGGAACATATGTCCGTGCGACTTCGGTCCGCCGCCAAACTTGTGCCGGCGAACGACGCCAGCAAATCCGCGGCCCTTCGAAGTTCCGATCACGTCTACGAACTTCGCATCCTGGAAGATATCCACCAGCACGCGGTCGCCGGCCTTGGTTTCGACTTCGCCATCCGGAGAGGCTTCCACGTCGACTTCCTTGATGACCTTCACTGGCGGCGCTTCGGTCTTCGCGAAGTGGCCCGCCTGGGGCTTGGTCACGTTCTTCGTCTTAATGAACTCCACCAGGCCGATTTGCGCGGCGTCATAGCCGTCCTTGGCCAGCGTCTTCAACTGCGTAATCACGCAAGGGCCAGCCTGCAGCACCGTAATCGGGTGCACATCGCCCTTTTCGTCGAAGACCTGCGTCATGCCGATCTTTTTTCCCAGAATCCCTGTGACTGCCATATCTTCCTCACCTCATCATGCAGAGCACTTGACTCTGCACTGCCGGAATTGAACCCGTTCTCAGTTATCAGTATTCAGCTGTCAGTTTCTGATCACTGACCACTGTTCACTGTCAACTTATTTCTCAAACGCCTTGATCTCGACATCCACGCCTGCCGGGAGATCGAGCTTCATCAGTGCGTCTACGGTCTGTTGCGTCGGCTCAAGAATGTCGATCAGCCGCTTGTGCGTACGAATCTCGAACGCCTCGCGCGACTTCTTATCTACGTGCGGCGAACGCAGCACGCAGTACTTGTTCTTGATCGTCGGCAATGGAATCGGACCTGCCACCGTTGCTCCGGTCCGCTTTGCCGTTTCCACAATCTCGCCGGTCGAGGTATCCAGCACGCGATAGTCGTATGCCTTCAACCGAATTCGAATCCTTTGACCTACCATTGGCTCTTCTTTCCAAGTGACCAGTGATCAGAGATCAGTGATCAGATTTCGCTTGCCGCGTCGTTCATGCACCCCAAAGGGCGGTCCGCCCGACGCGGCTAGCGTCTACTTGATAATTTCCGAAATCGCGCCTGCGCCTACCGTGCGTCCGCCTTCGCGGATGGCAAATCGCAGACCCTTTTCCATGGCTACCGGTGTAATCAGTTCAATCACCAGTTCCACGTTGTCGCCCGGCATCACCATCTCCGTGCCTTCAGGCAATTCCGCCACTCCCGTCACGTCCGTCGTCCGGAAGTAGAACTGCGGACGATAGCCCTTGAAGAACGGCGTATGACGGCCGCCTTCTTCCTTGCTCAGCACGTACACGGTGCCCTTGAACTTGGTGTGAGGCGTGATCGATCCCGGCTTGGCCAGAACCATACCGCGCTCCACATCTTCCTTAGGAATGCCGCGCAGCAGGATGCCGGCGTTGTCGCCCGCCAGGCCTTCGTCCAGCTGCTTCTTGAACATTTCCACGCCCGTGCAGACCGACTTGCGGGTCTCGCGGAAGCCGACAATCTCGACATCCTCGCCCACCTTCACCTTGCCGCGCTCGATGCGGCCCGTAACTACGGTGCCGCGGCCCGAGATCGAGAAGATGTCTTCGATCGGCATCAGGAAGGGAAGGCTCACCGCGCGCTCCGGCTGCGGAACGTACTTGTCCACCGCATCCATCAGCTCGTCGATCTTGGCTTCCCACTTGGCTTCGCCGTTCAATGCTCCGAGAGCAGATCCGCGGATCACCGGAACGTCGTCGCCCGGGAACTGGTACTTCGACAAGAGTTCGCGGACTTCCATCTCGACCAGGTCGGTCAGCTCTTCGTCTTCCACCGCATCGCACTTGTTCAGGAACACCACGATGCAGGGAACGCCTACCTGGCGGGCCAGCAAAACGTGCTCCTTGGTCTGGGGCATCGGGCCGTCGGTCGCTGCGACTACCAGGATCGCGCCATCCATCTGCGCCGCGCCGGTAATCATGTTCTTGATGTAGTCGGCGTGACCGGGGCAGTCGACGTGCGCATAGTGCCGGTTCGGCGTCTCGTACTCCACGTGCGCCGTCGCGATCGTGATGCCGCGCTCCCGCTCTTCCGGGGCGTTGTCGATCGAATCGAACGAACGGAACGTGTTCTTCGGGTTGTGCTTCTGCAATACCTTCGTGATCGCCGCCGTCAACGTCGTCTTGCCGTGATCGATGTGACCAATCGTGCCCACGTTCACATGCGGCTTCGAACGATCAAACTTTTCCTTCGCCATAAGAAATCCAAATCCCTTTCAGTGGCTTGTACTACTTGTTGCACCCAGGGGCGCCGGCATTCCGGCTCCAGCCCCAAAACAGTTGTCAGTGTTCAGTGATCAGTGATCAGTTTTTCTCGTCTGAGATTGCAGTATCGGTTCACCCGGTAAGCTTCAGACTGTCCACTGTTCACTGTCAGCTGTCCACTGCCTTTCTACTTTCCTTGCGCGCGGCCGATAATTTCATCGGCGATCATGCGCGGCGCCTCTTCGTAGCGCGCAAACTGCATCGAATACGACGCACGGCCTTGTGTCGAGGAACGAATCTCGTTCACGTAGCCGAACATTTCCTTCAGCGGAACGATCGCCTTGATGACTTGCGATCCTGCCGCGTGCTCCATGCCTTCGATCCGTCCGCGACGAGAGTTGATGTCGCCGATAATCACGCCCATGTACTCTTCGGGAACCGTGACTTCGACTGCCATCACCGGCTCAAGAAGTACCGGGTGCGCCTTGCGTGCAGCTTCCTTGAATGCGATCGAACCGGCAAATTTGAATGCCATTTCGTTCGAGTCGACTTCGTGATAGCTGCCGTCAAACAGGATCACCTTCACGTCCACGATCGGGAAGCCCGCCAGGATACCGAACTCCAATGCACCCTGCACACCCTGATCGATCGGCTTAATGTATTCCCTCGGGACGGATCCACCCTTGATTTCGTTGATGAACTCGTAGCCCTTGCCTGGCTCATTGGGCTCGATGCGCAGCTTGCAATGCCCATAGTTACCCGAGCCGCCGGTCTGGCGGATGTACTTACCTTCCGCTTCAGCCGTCTTGCGAATCGTCTCGCGGAATGCAACCTTGGGCTCACCGACATTGGCATCGACTTTGTGCTCGCGCTTCAAGCGATCAACAAGAATCTCAAGATGCAGTTCGCCCATTCCGCTGATAATCGTCTGACCCGAATCCTCGTCGGTACGCACCTTGAAGGTCGGATCTTCATCAGCCAGTCGCGATAACCCCATCGCCATCTTTTCCTGGTCAGCCTTGGTCTTCGGCTCAATCGCCACCGAAATCACAGGCTCAGGGAAGGTGATGGCGCCAAGCGCAATCGGATGCTGCGGCGCACTCAGCGTATCGCCCGTCTTCAATTCCTTCAGTCCCACACATGCGCAAATATCGCCGGCATAGATCTCGGTGATGTCTTCACGCTTGTTGGCGTGCATCTTCACCAGGCGTCCTACGCGGTCGGTCTTGCCGGTGCGCGGATTCAGAATCGTATCGCCCGTCTTCAGCGAACCGGAGTAGATGCGAATGAACGACAGCTTGCCAAATGGATCATTGATCAGCTTGAACACCAGCGCCGCCAGAGGCTCGTTATCGTCTGCCTTGCGAATCAATGTCACGCTATGATCGTGCGGATCGATACCCTCCACCGGAGGCTTGTCGAGCGGACTCGGCAGATAATCTACGACTGCGTCAAGAAGAGTCTGAACACCCTTGTTCTTGAATGCGCTTCCGCAGATCACCGGGAAGACCTTCAGATCGATGGTCGCCTGGCGAATACCCTTCTTCAGTTCTTCAATGGTCGGCGTCTCGCCTTCGAGAAACTTCTCGAGCAGCACATCGTCGGTCTCGGCGATCACTTCGATCAATTGCAGACGGAATGCTTCCGCCTTCTTCTGCAGATCGGCCGGAATCGCCTGAACGTCATATTCGGCGCCCATGGTCTCGTCGTGCCAGAGAACCGCCTTCATCTCGATCAGATCGACGACGCCCTTGAAACCAGCCTCGGCGCCAATCGGAATCTGCAGCGCTACAGGCCGCGCGCCGAGCCGCTTGCGAATCGTGTCGAGAACGTGCTCAAAATCGGCGCCGTTCTTGTCCATCTTGTTCACGAAGCAGATACGGGGAACCTTGTACTTGTCGCCTTGACGCCACACCGTCTCGGTCTGGGGCTGCACGCCGCTGACAGAGTCGAACACCGCCACAGCGCCATCAAGAACACGCAGCGAACGCTCCACCTCGGCGGTAAAGTCCACGTGACCGGGCGTATCAATAATGTTGATGCGGATGTCTTTCCACATGCACGTCGTTGCAGCCGACGTGATGGTGATGCCGCGCTCCTGCTCCTGCTCCATGTAATCCATGGTCGCGGTGCCTTCATGCACTTCGCCGATGCGGTGCGTGATGCCCGTATAGAAGAGGATGCGTTCGGTCGCAGTCGTCTTACCGGCGTCAATGTGCGCCATGATTCCGATATTCCGGCAACGACTTAGAGGTATGGTGCGAGCCACGGTTTTTCTTTATCCTTGCGGGCTTCAGTGCCCGCCGTTTCTTTCAGTTCAAAGGCTCATTCCGTTCAGGGCCTTCGCGCCGGACCATCTTCCTTGCCGGCTAGAACTTTTCACGTCCCGACGATTACCAGCGATAGTGTGCGAAGGCTTTGTTGGCCTCAGCCATGCGGTGCACGTCTTCCTTCTTCTTCATCGCTGCGCCACGGCCATTGGCCGCGTCGAGCAACTCATTGCTCAGCTTGTCGATCATGCCCTTCTCACCGCGGGCGCGCCCGTAGGTGATGAGCCAGCGAATTGCCAGCGAGGTGCGCCGATCTGCATTCACTTCGATCGGCACCTGGTAGTTGGCGCCACCCACACGGCGAGTCTTGACCTCGAGCAGCGGCTTGCAATTCTCGACTGCCTTCTTGAAGAGCTTCAGCGCGTCGTCTCCGCCGCCCTTCTCTTCAAGGTTCTTCATCGATTGATAGAAGATGCCCTGGGCCGTCGACTTCTTGCCGCCCCACATCATCGAGTTCACAAACTTGGTGACCAGCGTGGATCCGTAAACCGGATCCGGCGCTACTTCCCGCTTCGCAATGTGCCCTTTTCTCGGCATAGTTCCTCAAAATCCTTCGCGCCTAAGCGCCGTTCTGTTGCCCCAGTCCCGGTACCATCATTCCGCCCGGGAACCGCAAACTACTTCTTGCCCGCTGCCGCTCCGCCCTTGGCGCGCTTCGCGCCATACTTCGAGCGGCTCTGCTTCCGGTTGGCGACGCCTACCGAATCCAGCGTGCCGCGCACCACGTGATAGCGAACGCCCGGCAGATCTTTCACACGGCCGCCGCGGATGAGCACAATCGAGTGCTCCTGCAGGTTGTGGCCGATGCCGGGAATGTAGGTGGTGACCTCGATCCCGTTCGTCAACCGCACGCGGGCTACCTTGCGCAGCGCCGAGTTCGGCTTTTTGGGGGTTTGCGTGTACACGCGGGTGCAAACACCGCGCCGCTGCGGCGAGGCCTGCAATGCAGGGGACGCCGTCTTGTACCGAGGGGCCGTGCGCCCCTTGCGAACCAATTGATTGAATGTCGGCAAACTGAAACTCCTTACCCCAAAAACCTTTAAGCCCAACCTGCATTCAGCCGCGCGCAAGCCTTCCCGGCTTCACATGCTGTAAAGCGCACCTTTGCCGATGCGCACACGCACGAAAGCCCAAGTTGCTGCTTCGCGTCTGCCTTCGTTCCACTTCCAGACGAGAACCGAGACGGTGGCCGGTCGTTTTTCCGCTTTTAAACGGGAAAAGCCAACTCCGTTTCGCCGGTTCCGGCTCGCATAGCCCTCCAAGGTGGAGCAACGCGCGAGCACCGATGCGAATATCGCCTCCCCGTCTTTCCTTCACCCGGGGTGAGCGATGTGTCCCTGCCCTTCGCAAGAGGAGAGCAAATTTCAGGACTTGGCCGTCATTTCTATTACGGCCTCGGGTGCGGATCCTCGCCAAACTTGCTGACCGGGATCACCCCTTACGCACCAACCGTTAGCACACACGGATAGGCGCGTTCTTGCGGAACCTTTTAAAGATAACAAGAAACCGAGATGGGGTCAACGAATTCAACCCCATCCCTCGTGCAATTTCACCTATTACCGGATCGTCTTCAGCACCCAGACCCCATTCTCGAGTGAAAAATCGGCTTCTTTCTTCGTGCTCAGCCTGTTTCCCGGGTTGTGTGCGATGTCCTGCAGCACCTGCGGCACACCTGTCAGATTCACTCCCTCGGTATATTTCCCTACTTTGGATGTGCCCGATCCGCCCATCATCTCGTCCTGGAGATCGCCCATGTCATGCGCCCTCAGGTGGTTGGCGGCAACGGTCGTCACCATGATCGTGTAGTCCTTGTCATCCAGACTTGCCGGACGCCATTCAATCACATCGCCTCCGCCGGGAAGCACAACTGCCTTCTTCCCCTCTGGAGTCAGCTTGAAATCGGCCCAGATCTTGTTGGGATAGATTTTCGTCCGGTCCCAGAGCTTCGCCGTCGCCCCCCGGAGCATACCCGGATCGTTGACCAGGATGTTCACGCCCACCGGAGGCGTCTGGTCATACTTTGCCTGCACCATTGACAACGCCTGCCCCGCCGTCAGATCGGGTGCCGATTTGCACCCCGTCATCATCAAGCCCGAAATCCCCAGAAACACCACACTTAAAGTCTTCCAATTCAGCATTTTTCTCTCGCTCTCTCCCTACATGCATATCTAGGGTCAGATTCCCAACGACCCGCCATTTTTCTCTTACTTTCAAGCTCTGTCAATGGAGTTGCATGTGACAACCAGCACATATCAGTGGATTTCTGCGAGGTTCTCTGGAAATCAGCCCGCGTCGGGCCACATCTTCATTCCGCGGGTACCCGATTCATCAGAAGATTCAGAAATCCCTTCTCGTCCGACTGGAGACACACATGCGCATTTGGCTCCCCCTGTCCCGCGGTGGTCAGGCCCTTGTCGTTGACATCAATATGCATTGGCTTGGCTGGACACAGCTCGGGACGAAAGGTAAAGGCGACCGCCACCGGGTCAAACAGCGTAGGAGTAGGGCTATGGTTCGGAGTTCCGCCCATCCACTCGTGATAAAGCAGCGTCAACTGGTCCGTCAGCGGCGATCCATGTGCAAAGATCGCTTCGCGGTTCTTGGCATCGAGCGGCACCTGGGTCGAATCCAGGGGCATCATGAAAACCGGCACACCCGATGCCAGCAGCGCCTTTGCTCCGGCGGGATCGCACAGAATATTCCACTCCGGCTCGGGTGGTTTCGGCTTTCCCTGCGCATCCATGCCGTAACCGCGCTCTACGCTCCCGCCCATGATCACCACGCGCTTCAGCTTCCTGAAGGCAGCAGGGTCGCGCTCGATTGCAGCCTGCACTGTGAACAGCGGACCTATGCCGATCAGCGTGACCTGCCCAGGATGTTCGCGCGCCGTTTGCAAAATAAAGTCCGCACCATCACCGTGCTTCTTTTCTGAAACGCCTTTCGCGTAAGCCGCCTGCGTCATCAGGTTGTCGGTCTTCGTCATCGGACCCGCAAAGACCGGAATGTCACTCCGCCCGACTGCCTGCAAATAACGATCGAGCAGCCGCGCACGCATCTCCGTGTTGCCAAATGTCGTTGTCACGCCCAGGATCTTCAACTCGGGACTCTTCAAAGCCAGAGCCAGCGCAAATGCATCGTCAATGTCATCGCCGATATCGGTATCGATGATCACCAGTTGCGGCGACGATACAGCTTTCGCTGCGTCCGCGGATGTCTGCGCTCGCGTCGCCGGAACCCCGAAAAGAGCAATGAACAATGCGCACAAGACGAAGATTACCCGAGGAATTTTCATGTCAAGTACTCTATCGCCTCCGGCCGTCGATTACCCTGTTGACGGTCGCAATCAGGTTTCCATGTCGCAACGATCTCGCACCACACGTCGCCGCTTCCTTAAGCAGTCCGGTCTCGCCGGACTCGCCTGCACACTTCAAGCGAACAAGCTCTTCGCTCTGCCCGAGCCGGCAAATGCCGCTACCCTTAAGAATCGGGCGCCTCTCGCACCAAGCGCCTTCTATCCACTGCCTCTCACGCAAATCCAACCGACTGGTTGGCTGCGCCGCCAGCTTGAGATCCAGGCCAGTGGACTCAGCGGCCACCTCGACGAGACCTGGCCAGACGTCGGCCCCAACAGCGGCTGGCTTGGTGGATCCGGCGAGTCCTGGGAGCGCGGACCGTACTACCTCGACGGCCTCATTCCGCTTGCCTGGCTCCTCGACGATGCGCGACTAAAGACCAAAGCGCAAAAGTACATCGACTGGATACTCACCCACCAAGCCCCCAACGGCATGATCGGTCCCGCCTCGAACGACGATTGGTGGCCACGCATCGTCGCGCTGAAAGCCCTCACGCAATACCAGGAATTCACCGGCGACCCGCGTGTCGTTCCTCTCATGGACCGCTACTTCCGCTATCAACTCGCCGAGCTTCCCAAACGCCCGCTACGCGACTGGGGCAAATTCCGCTGGCAGGATGAGTTGTTGAGCGTGATCTGGCTCTACAACCGCACCGGGTCTCCGTACCTGCTCGACCTCGCGCGGCTTCTGCATCAGCAGGGCTACGACTGGACCGCGCAGTACGCGAACTTCCAGTACAAGCAGAAGATCACCGCCGAGTTCATCAAGCTCAATGAAAACGGTGGCCTCAAGGATCTCGCGCTTTCCACGCACGGCGTGAACAATGGGCAGGCCGTGAAGACCGGCCCCGTCTGGTCGCTCGTGTCCGGCTCCGAGACCAACCGCAAAGCCGCCTCTCAGATGATCGCCGAACTCGACAAGTACCACGGCCTCCCTAACGGCATGTTTTCTTGCGATGAGCATCTCTCCGGCCGCGATCCTTCGCAGGGTTCGGAGTTGTGTACCGTCGTCGAATACATGTTTTCACTCGAACAAGCGCTTGCGATTACCGGCGATCCAGAGTTTGGCGATCGGCTCGAAAAGCTGGCCTACAACGCACTGCCCGGCACCCTCACAGACGACATGTGGGCGCACCAATACAACCAGGAACCGAACCAGGTGGAGTGCAGCCTGCACCACAAGCCGTGGGTCAGCGATGGACCGGAGTCCAATCTCTTCGGCCTCGAGCCTAACTTCGGCTGTTGTACCGCAAACTACCATCAGGGTTGGCCGAAGTTTGCCGCGAGCCTCTTCATGCTCTCAGGCGAATCGAATACCGACGGGCACGACGGACTGGTCGCGGCTGCCTATGCACCGTGCGAAGTTCGCACCACCTTGCGCGGTACATCCATTCACATCGTCGAGGAAACTGAATATCCCTTCCGCGGTAAAGTACTACTCACGATCAGCCCGGGAACGCCCACGGCATTCCCACTTCAACTCCGCATCCCCGCATGGGCCTCCGGCGCCACTATCACGGTCAACGGCAGCAATGAACCGCAACCTGCAGCCGGATCATTCGCGCGCGTCGAGCGTACATGGAAAGCTGGCGATCGGGTAGAAATCACGTTTCCCATGCAACCCCGCATCTCCCGCTGGTTCAACGACTCCGTCGCGATTGAGCGCGGGCCTTTGGTCTTTTCGTATGGGATCGGCGAAAGCTGGGTGAAGCTACGCGAGCGTGGCATGACGGCCGACTGGCAAATTTATCCGTCCACGCCTTGGAACTACGCTCTGCAATTGGATCCCGCTAGCGCGGCAAGGGGCATCGCCATCTCTGAATCCGAAGTGGGCGACGTGCCTTTCTCGCGGAAAGATCCGCCAGTTCAACTTCGCGTGAAAGCGCGCAAAGTTACTGCATGGCGCGCAGAAGACGGCATCGCCAATACCCTTCCGCAGAGCCCCGTTACAAGTAGCGAACCCGAGGAGGAGATCACGCTCATTCCATATGCAGCCGCAAAGTTGCGCATAACTGCGTTTCCCGTTTTGAACGGATAGCAATCACGCAATGTATTGGTTGCGCTTTTATTTTTTGGCAAATCGGCAGTAAATTTGGCGCCCACCCATGGTGCGGGCGTATCGCAGCATGGGTGGAAGACCGCGAACCTCAATCGGATTGACGACCCAATTTCAACCGGGCAACAATCTTGTCCGTGTCGTACACGCATCCGCCCCACACGCCACCGCTCGCCTCCACCAGCGCCGCCCACAGCCGAGTATCGTCAGGCAGCGCCGGATGCGGCTTCAAATCCGCACGAGGCCCTCTCTCCGCCAATGTCCTCGTTCCCTCTTCCTCACCAAACGCGCCATTCGCATCGCCCACCAGTTGCACGGAACCCGTCAGCCGTTCGCGATCGATCGTGATCTCGATTAGATCGCCCTCCTGCACCTTGCCAATCGGACCACCTGATAGAGCCTCCGGCGAAATATGCCCGATGCACGCACCGGTAGAAACGCCGCTGAATCGCGCATCCGTCAGAACGGCGACATGCCTGCAATGGGGCAGTTGCTTCAGTGCCGACGTCACCTGGTAGATCTCCTGCATCCCCGCGCCCTTCGGGCCGCTGCAGATCAGCACAATTACGTCGCCACGCCCAATCGCGTCGTCTTTGATCGCGGCAATCGCGGCCGCTTCGGTCGTAAACACCCGCGCCGGACCCCGATGCCGATACACGTTGTCCTCGTCCATCAGTGACGGATCGATCGCCGTGCTCTTAATGACCGATCCCTCCGGCGCAAGATTTCCTACCGGAAAACAAATCGTCGGCGTAAGTCCGCGAGCGCGCGCCCGTTCCGGCTCCATGATTACGTCTTCGGCGTCGATCCCATCCAGTTCCTTCAATCTTCGCCGCAGCGTGTGTCGCCGCTCGCTGTCGCGCCACCAGTCGAGGCTGGCGTCGAGAGTGTCGCCGCTCACGGTCTTCACCCGCGTATCCAACAGGCCCGCCGCGCGCAGCGACAGCATCACCTCCGGCACGCCACCTGCAAGAAACACCTGCACTGTCGCAAATCCCTGCGGGCCATTCGGCAGCGCGTCTACAAGGCGCGGGACTTCACGATTCACCTGGTCCCAGTCCGCGCGTCCTGGCCTCTTCAATCCGGCCGAAAACGCAATCGCCGGCAGATGTAACAGCAAATTTGTAGAACCGCCAAACGCCGCATGCAGCACCATCGCATTGCGCACTGCGCCGTCGGTGAGCACATCGCGAACACCCACTTTCATCGCATGCAGCCGCATCATCGCGCGCGCCGAACGCTTCGCCGCATCCAGCCACACTGGCTGCCCGGAAGGCGCCAGCGCCGTATGCGGCAGAGACAATCCCAGAGCTTCACCAACTACCTGTGCAGTCGCCGCCGTGCCCAGAAACTGGCAGCCGCCACCCGGCGATGCGCATGTCCGGCATCCCACTTCTGACGCGTACTCCAGTGTGATCTGCTGCTGCGCAAACCGCGCGCCGATGGTCTGCACCTTGCCCGCGTCCTCGCCGTCCTCCGGCAGTAGCGTTACGCCGCCCGGCACCAGCACCGCCGGCAGCGGACCCGCTGACGCCAGCGCCATCATCATCGCCGGCAGTCCCTTGTCGCACGTCGCTATACCAAGCACGCCTTTACCCGTCGGCAGAGACCGCATCAGTCGGCGCAGCACCATCGCTGCATCGTTGCGAAACGGCAGCGAGTCCATCATGCCCGTCGTGCCTTGGGTCCGACCATCGCATGGATCTGTGCACGCCCCAGCAAACGGAGTTCCGTGCAGCGACTTCAATTCGCGAGCAGCCTCGGCAACCAGAAGTCCGACTTCCCAATGTCCCGTATGAAAGCCCAGCGCAATTGGCCGTCCGTCTTCAGCGCGCAGGCCGCCGTGCGTACTCAGAATCAGAAACTCCGGATCGAGCAGGCGCGAGGCTTCCCACCCCATCCCAGCGTTCTGGCTAAGCCCGAAGAGATTTCCCGACGGCTCCTTCAACAGCATCTCCGCCGTTAACGGCAGCGCACCAGCTGGGCCCGCCGCATGCGTCGCCACATCACGCAGTTCCGACGCATCCGTCTCCAGAACCGACTTCAGCGATATCTCTGCGATCACAGCCTCCTCTTGGCTCGTTTATCTCCGTGCGGGCTTCACCGCGTGCTCTGCGTTATTCCTGTCGGGGCTGGAATCAATCGAAACACGTGCGGCTTCGGAATTGCCGCCTCATAGATCGAGTCCTCGAGCGAGTTCTCGAACGCCTGCATCACGTCCGGCTTTCCGGCCTGTTCGCCCATGTCCGCGCCCCGCACGCGCATGCGCAGATGAATATAGTGCGTCTCGTCGCGATCGCGCACCAACCAACTCACCCGCTGCGCCTGGTGAAACATCGGCGTTCCATAGTTCGCCAGGTTAATGCCCGCCTCCAGCGCTTCCGGAGAAAACGTGTCCACCGCATCGCCATCAATGCTAAGGGTGTATCGGCCCGCGGCAAGCCCCGTGACCCGCAGCATTTCCTGGTTGAGCTGCTCTTCGATGTCGGTCAAATCCATAAGCAACGCCGTGGTTGCATTACTCCGCGTCAATGGCAGCGGCAGAGCATCTTCAAACTCAGTCCATTTCAATGCGCCGTCGGTCTGTTCCACCTGGCTCAACGATGCATTGCGTGCCTGCGCCACCGATCCCGTATGCGCGTCTACTGTCACGTCAGAAACAAGCGCTGGCGCGTGCCAGCCTTTCAGCAACGCCGCCGCCATCACCCAGTGCGCCAATGGATCGGGATGGACGCGATCGGGCAGCAGGAGCACCGCTAGCTTTGGATCCGTTGCGTCGGCTTTCGTGATCGCCTCCACCACCGGCGGATTCAGATTCACAAACGCCGCAGCATACTTGTCAGCCAGAGACTGATTCACCTCCGCGAAGTGCTGCATCACCGCGTTGTATCCGCCTGGAAAGACCACCGGCCGTGTCACATCGTCGTACGGCGAAGGCCCCAGCAGCGTCATCCGCACTCCCGGCACATGGTCGCGAATCGAATCGAGCAGATGCTGATATCCCTTTACATACGTCTGTTCGATCTCGTCCGTCGTGACCTGGTATCCGCCGTCATTCATTCCCAGCATCACTGTCACCACGGTCGGCTTCTCCGAAAACACGTCGCGCTCCAGCCGCTGATCGATTGGCCCGCCCCCGCCACCAGTCACGCGATCGCCGCCCACACCTGCGCCGTAAAAATGCACTCGCATCCACGGGAAACGCGTCGCCGTGTACAACTCCACCCATTGGTTGTAATAGTTCTGCTCGGTAATGCTGTCGCCGTAGAACACCACGGTGTCGCCCTTATGCAGATAGAAGCCCCGCGCATTCGCTTCGGCACCGGGCGGCATAGTGCCACCGTTCACCGCAACTGGAGGCGCGATCATGCCGTCCGCTTCCGAAACCATGCGCAATCCATCCGCGCTCATCGCCTCTGCCGGAGCGGTCGCCACCGCTACCAGTGAATCCGCGCACCCGTAATACAAAAACCACTTCCCGTGAAAAAACACCAGCCCCTCCGCAAACGTCGTCCCCGCGGCGTACTGGCCCGTCTTTTCATACGGCAACTCCGGCTTCAACACGGGCTTGTCGGTCTGCGTCAGCAGGTGCGCAGGATTCGCTGCCTCAAACAGGGCCTCCCCCGCCGCATACGCATTCGGCCCCAGCGAAGGATCGCCTCCCGTCTCTGCATTCTTGCCGTTATAGAGCATCACGATGCCCGCACTGGTCAGCATCGGCGGAGGTCCCGTCTCAGGAAACGTGCTATCAAAATGTCCCGGCCTCGGCTTCAGCAGTTCCACCGGACTCCCATGCATATCCTCAACTGGGATCCAGTGAATCGCATCATCCGATGTCGCCAGCTTGATGGAACCTTCACCCCAATACATCCAGTAGCGCCCGGCGATCTTCGCTGCAATCAACCGCCCGTCTTTCAACTGCGTCACGATCCCCGCCGACTTGTACTTCAGGTTTGCGTATTTGCCGCCCAATGCCGTCAGAAATGCCGGCCCATGCTTAGTCCACTGTTTCAAATCGCGCGAACTCGCAACTCCCACCGAATAGATCTCGCGGTTCCACTGCGTATAAGTCAAAACATAGGTGCCGTCTTCGAGTTCCACGATACGCGGATCTTCGACGCCGCCCGGCCACTCCCTTGCCTTCTGGTCATCCTCTGCCGGATAAAAAACTGGCTCGCCCATCCTTTTGAAGTGGATCCCGTCGCCGCTCTCTGCCAGTCCCAGCCGCGAGGTGTGCCCGCCAATCTCCATCGCGCCCGAGTTGTCTTCCGCACGATAAAGCACCACGACCTTGCCTTTACGCACAACCGCCGCAGGGTTGAACGTGTGCAGCGCCTCCCACTGGACGGGCACCTTTGCAATTGGGTCTTGGAACGTCGAGGCCGCGTTCGGCGACACCACCGGATTCCCGGTTGCCGGCCGCGAAAACGGCCCGATCACCCACTGCGGCGAGTTCTGCGTCCAGGCACCCGCAGCGCCCAGCAGCACGACCAGCCCCGCAGTCCACTTCAAAATTTCTTTCACGCGCTCACTCCGTTCAACCCGCTCATCTTACGCTTGGCATCCATCTCTCCGCCCCGCACGAAAGTCCCTCGTCGAGCGAGATCGGATTGCTAACCGCTAAAAGTTAAGAGCTAACGGCTGCTTCATAAAAACTCAGCCCCGCATCCCCCTGCTCCAGCACTCTCACCCTCCGCAACACACCATACGCGTCTTCCAGCTTCTCCCTGCGCCGATGCTCTGCGATCACCACGGCTCCCGCGGCCAAGAGTCCCGCGGCATCCCCACCTATCAACCCCAGCACGGTCGCGTACTCGTCCACCGCCTCATAAGGCGGATCCAGAAACACGACATCGAAAAACATCGCTGTGGTCTGCGGTCGGACGCGGCGCAGGAACGCCCCTACGCTTACCCCCTCCACTCGAACTCCACCGCGCAGCCCCAGCTTCTCCAGGTTCCCACGCAGGACCTTCAATGCAGGATCAGCTCGCTCCACCAGCACCACGTTCGCGGCACCGCGGCTCACCGCCTCGATGCCCACCGCGCCCGACCCCGCATACAGATCCAGGAACCGGGCGCCATCGATCCGTGGCGCAAGTACATTAAAAAGAGTCTCTCGCAGCCGATCGCTCGTCGGCCGGGTCTTCAGCCCCGCCGGGGCCTCCAGCGTCCTTCGCCGCAGCGTTCCCGCAATCACCCGCATCGCGAACCAGCATATAAGAAACGCTGACGCACCCAGAGACACTACAATTTAGACATGCGTGGGTGGACCATACCGTTGGGCCGTTGGATGGGCGTGGAGATGCGGATGCACGTCTTCTTCCCAGCTCTCGCACTGGTCTGTCTTGGCCTCAGCGCCACATCCGGAGTCCTTCGTGGCCTCCTTCTCTTCTTCATCTGCGTATTTGCAGTCATTGTGCGTGAAACTGCGCGCCTCATGATGGCCGCATACCTTGATCTCAAGCTGCGTGCGGTGCTTTTGCTCCCCATCGGGGGACTCTTCGCTTACGCCAATCCCGAGAGCCAGGAAGCCTCCAACCAGGGCTTTGGCCAGTTCGCCATGGCTTTCATCGGACCCCTGGCCAACGTGATCACTGCGCTTATGTTTGCAGCCGCCTTCATTGGTGCCGGCGGCGATGTGCATCTGCTGGCGCGCCCACTCATCACGTCCGATCACCTGGTGCGCAGCATGGTCTGGATGCAGGCTGGCCTCGGCGTCCTCCATCTGCTTCCGGCCTATCCACTCGACTTCGGCCGCCTGCTGCGCGGCAATTTTGCCCGCGCCCACGGACTGGCGCCTACGGGTCGCGCCGCTTCGGGAATCGGCCAAATGATTGCCCTCGCCGTCATGATCAGCGGCATGGCCCTGCACGCGTATTGGCTCATCATTGCCGGCTTTTTCATCATGATTGGCGCACAAGTCGAGGATCAGGGCGTCTTCTTCCAATCGGTTGTCGACACGGTGCACATGCGCGAAGTCATGCTCACCGACTTTGCAACTCTCTCCCCATCTGACACCTTGGCCGACGCGCTTTTCCGCTGCGTTCACTCCCTGCAGGAGGATTTCCCGGTCGTCCGTGGCCCGCAACTGGTCGGCATCGTCTCGCGCCAGCGGATTGTCGACGCGCTTCACGCCGACGGCAATGGCTATATCCAGTCGATCATGTCGCGTGCCTTCCAGGTGGCGAGACCTGAAGACACCCTCGGCACGACCATCCGCCGCATCTCCGGCGGCCAGGGCCTCTCGCTGATTCCCGTCACCGAAAGCGGCAAAGTCGTCGGCATCGTCAGCGTCCAGAACCTGATGAGTTCGATGTCCCTGCTGGCTGAGCAGCGCCGCATCGAAGCCGAAGACGCTTCCGAATAAGCGCCAAGACATCCATGTTCTCAAGGTCCAAAAGCGGATCCTTCGATTCGCTTGCCTCACTCGTGTTTCATCGCGAGTGGGCCCCAGACGCACTCTCCTCTGGAAGACACGAGGGGGGACTACTAATCTCAAATACCATGTTCTAAGCAATGTCAGAAGAACTCGCCCCCGGTCTCTACCTCGTCGCCACTCCCATTGGCAACCTCGGCGACATCACCCTCCGCGCTCTTGAAGTCCTGAAGCAAGCAGACCGCATTGCCTGCGAAGACACCCGCCAGACGCAAAAGCTTCTCAACCACTTCGCCATCGCCACACCCACGGTCAGCTATCACCAGCACAACGAGCGGCAACGCGGGACTGAACTCATCGAATCACTCAAGTCTGGCGGCACGAATCGCGGTCGTCTCCGACGCCGGAATGCCCGGCATCAGCGATCCCGGCTCATGGCTGGTCGAAGCGGCAATCGCCGCCGGCGTCCCGGTCTTCCCCATCCCCGGCGCCAACGCGGCTCTCAGTGCCCTCATCGCCTCGGGCTTATCCACTGAGCAGTTTCACTTCCTCGGATTCCTGCCGGAGAAAGCTGGCGCCCGTCGCACACGCCTCGAAGAATTAGCCGCGCAATCGCGCGATTCCGCCGCAACACTAATCTTCTACGAAGCACCGCACCGCATCGCCGACACCCTGGCCGATATCGAATCCGTCTTCGGCCCCGCTTTCCGCGTGGTGGCCGCCCGCGAACTCACCAAGCTCCACGAAGAATTTCTCCGCGGCACCGTCGCCGAAGTGCGTCAGCAACTCATCACGCGCGACCGTATCCGCGGCGAATTCGTTCTTCTCATCGAAGCTCCTGCCAAAAATTCGGGTGCCCCAGGTCTGGATTCTCAGACCCGGGAGACCATCTCCGCCCGCGTCGCCCGCCTCCAGTCCGAAGCGAATCTCGACGAAAAAGAAGCCCTCAAGCGCCTCGCCCGTGAGCTGGGCCAATCGAAAAGCGAGCTATATCGCGAACTTCAGCGCGAGCGCGCCCGCCATCGGTAGGTCCGAGACATGGCCCTCGATTCTGTTTTGGAAAACGATGGGACTGGTACTTGTCTGTGCTCACGCATCAGGTATTGGGTCCAGCAAAATCACATTCAGCAGTGACTTGTGCACCCGGATGCGACTCTTGTAGTCGATGAACCCCATCTTGCGAAAGCGGTTCATGAAAAAGCTCACCCGCGATCGAGTGGTGCCAATCATGTCCGCCAATGTCTCCTGCGATATCGGGGGAATCAACGTTTCCTGCTTACCGGGCTTCCCAAATTCAGCCATCAACAGCAGAATCCTGGCCAGCCGCTTCTCGCTGGAATTGAAAAGATGATCGACCAGGTCCGCCTGGATGCGAATGCTGCGTGCCAGCAGGAATCGAACAAACAAGTCGGAGAATCCGTGCTCCTCGTGGAGAACACGAATCATTTCGTTGCGCTTGATCTGCATGGCTTTGCAGGCGGTAATCGCTGTTGCGGTAGATAGTCGCAGCCCTGGTATCGCCGCCAAAGCTCCTTCGCCCAACAAACTCGCCAGCCGCGAGCATCAGGATCGTCGCTTCCTTTCCGGCCGCCGAAACAACGGTTACCTTGGCCCTGCCCTTTTGCAGATAGAAGACTGAATCTGCCGGGTCTCCCTGAGAGAAGAACGGTTGCTTCGGCGCCAATTCGACAATCCTTCGTCCCAGCCCTGCCTGCGCAAGGAAGACGCCGGCATCAAATGCGGGCTTTTCGAGTTCAATCATGAGATCTCCCTCTAACGAATCAGTCAGAGCAGCCGCATTTCGCAAATCGGGCTAATCAGCTAATACAAGTATCTCTTACGAAGTGAGCTTTAGTGCTCAGACTCGACCTCAAGACTCCAAATAGTATCGAAATTACCTAAAGCGCTATGTACACGCGTGAAGATCGAAACGCCCCGCTCAGGTAGAAAACAAGGTGTATTGCATGAAGAAAGTCATAACAATCGTCGCTCTCCTGGGTATGACCAGCATTGGCTGGGCGAGCACCAATCGTGAAGCAACCAATGACCGGCTCGATCATGCCGGCAGAGTGCTCCACGAAATCATGGACGCGCCGGACAAGGGCATTCCAGAAGAAGTTCTTGAGCACGCCAAGTGCGTTGCCGTTGTTCCCCATCTTCTCAAGGGCGGTTTCATCTTCGGCGCGGAAAATGGTCGCGGCGTGGCTACCTGCAGGACCGCAGCTGGCTGGAGCGCACCAATCTTCTTTACTACCACCGGCGGCAGTTGGGGATTGCAGATCGGCGTCGAGGGCGTGGATCTGGTCATGATCATCCAAAACGAGCGCGGAATGCGTCAGCTACTCTCCAGCAAGTTTGAGCTGGGCGCAGACGCTTCGGTGGCAGCCGGACCGGTCGGCCGTCATGCTTCTGCCGATACGGATTGGAAATTGGATGCCGAAATTCTCACCTACTCACGAGCCAGGGGCGCTTTCGCGGGGATCACGCTCAAAGGCGCGTCGATTCGACACGACGAAGACTCCACACGGGCTATCTACGGCCACAATGTCTCGAATGCTCGCATTCTCAAGGGTGAAGTGACGATGCCTGCATCGGCACATTCCTTCCTCGCAGCTGTCGGCAGCGCAAAGGCGCAGGCCGTAGCTTCGAAATAGCGAGACCGTGTCGAAGATCGCGGGCGCCTCTGCACCTCAACGGCAGAGGCGCCCGCAGCAACACGAAAGGTAATCATGCTCTGGACAGTCTTTGTTGTCATTTTGATCCTGTGGCTTCTCGGCTTTAGCTTCCACATCGCCGGCGGCCTGATACATCTCCTGCTCGTCGTAGCCCTGGTTGTTCTGGTCTTCAACCTGCTTAGCGGACGACGCAGCGCTCTCTGAAGAAGCTCAGAAAGGCAGCCGGCGCCTCTCTTCTAATCCCAACATGGTCGCGCTTCGATCGAAATCCCAACGAGGCGCGACGACTTCCTCGAGGGGCCACGTTGGAGTAACGCCGCTTTGAAGGATGTTTCAAAGACTCTGAGCGGCCCTCTTCACCGCTTCTCCTGCCGTGGCCGCAACCTCGAGTAAATTCCGATTCTCCGCCTTCAGGAACCCCGCCTCCACCGCTCGATCAAGGAACGCCAGCAAGGGATCCCAATATCCCACGGTGTTGATCAGTACGCAGGGCTTGGCGTGCAGCCGCAGTTGCTTCCACGTCACGATCTCCATCATCTCGTCCAGCGTTCCATATCCACCAGGCAGCATCAGGAAAGCGTCGGCGAGCTTTACCATCCGCGCCTTTCGTTCATGCATTGTGGGCACCATTTCAAGCCGCGTCAGCCCGCGGTGCGCGATCTCGCTGCCGGAAAGAATCTCCGGCAGCACCCCAATCACCTCGGCTCCGCCCGCGAGCGCCGCGTCGGCCACCGCGCCCATCAGCCCCACACTTGCGCCGCCGTACACCAGTCCCAATCCCGCTCCGGCGATGGCGGTCCCCAATGCGCTTGCTTCCTCCAGAAATGCCGGATCGGTGCCGCCTGCCGATCCGCAATACACGGCCACCCGTTTCAATGTCATTGTTCATCCAGAATAGCGCCGGCGTATGTAATTCCCGAATCGACACTTGTCTCAAGCGGCACGCTTCGCCGAAGCAAGGAATCCTTCTCGACAGGTAAACTGGAGTAGGAAGCCTTCCCGCCTGGACCCGCCGTGCCGTCGCTCATCGAAAACCTGAACCCAGAACAGCGTGCTGCCGTTGAAACTACCGATGGCCCGCTGCTCATCCTTGCCGGAGCCGGTTCGGGAAAAACCCGCGTTATCACCAGCCGCATCGCGTGGCTAATCCAGGAGAAGGGCGTCGCGCCGGATTCGATTCTCGCCGTTACCTTCACCAATAAGGCATCCGCGGAGATGGGCGAGCGCGTGGAGCGCCTGCTGGGGCATGGATCGCTTACCAAGCCGCTGATCGCCACATTCCACTCGCTCTGCGTCCGCATGCTGCGCCGCGATATCGAAGCCTTGAAAGTCGACGGCCAGGGCCTCACCCGATCCTTCGCCATCTACGACGAAAACGACCAGCAGGCCATCGTGAAACAGGTCATGCGCCGCATGGGGCTCGACACAAAACAGCTCACCCCGCGCACCGTACTGAGCCGGATTTCCTGGGCCAAGAACCACATGGTCGATCCACAGGACTACTATCTTGGGTCGAAAGATCCCGACAGCGAACGCATCGCCCACATCTACAAGAGCTACAAGGACGAACTGCGTAAGAACAACGCACTCGACTTCGACGATCTGCTGCTGGAAGCGGTGCGCCTTCTCAAGGTCTCGGCGCCTACGCGCGAGTACTACCAGCGCCGCTATCGATACATTCTCGTCGACGAGTACCAGGACACCAACCGTCCTCAATACGAGTTGATGAAGCTGCTGGCCGGCGAGCACAAAAACGTGTGCGCCGTGGGCGATGAGGACCAGAGCATTTACTCATGGCGTGGCGCGGACATCCGCAACATCCTCGAGTTCGAGAAAGATTTTCCCAACGCCCGAATCGTGCGGCTCGAACAGAACTACCGCTCCACACAGATCATCCTTGAAGCCGCGGGCGCAGTCGTCGCCAACAACCTTCGCCGCAAAGGCAAAAAGCTGTGGACCGATCGCCAGGGCGGCTCTCTGATCGGCTACTACGAAGCTCCAGATGGCGAAAATGAAGCGCTCTTCATCGCCGATCGCATCCAGAAGTTTCTGCGCCAGTCAGTCGAAGCCGGAGACGAAGCTCACTGTGCCGTTCTCTATCGCACCAACTCGCAGTCGCGGCTGGTGGAAGAAGCGCTGCGCCGTTACGGCATCAAGTACACCATGGTCGGGGGCTTCAGCTTCTACGAGCGCGCCGAGGTCAAGGACCTGCTCAGCTACTTACGCCTCGTTCGCAATCCGCACGATTCCATGGCGCTGAATCGCGTCATCAACACGCCCGCCCGAGGCATCGGCAAAACCACGCTGGAGACACTGGAGCGGCTCGCGCTTGAAACCGGCCAGTCCACCTGGGAGGGGCTCGGCACTGCGATCGCGCAGCGACTCATTCCGACTCGCGCGCAGATGGCGCTCGAATCTTTCCGCCAGCTCATCCTCGACGCGCAGGCCATGATGGATCCCGACTTCGCCGGCAAGCTCTCGGCCGATGTGGGCGCCGAAGACGCCGACACCGACTTCTCCTTCGGCGGAGCAGAGCCGAGTGCGGAAGAAAAGCAGGAGGTCTCCGATGCACTTGAAGCGGCGACCGAATTCAGCTTCGGCGATAACGAGAACCAGATCTCGCTGCTCGATGCCAGCCACTTCTCGCCCTTCACCGAAAGTCCGTTTGCCGAGAAGAAGGGCCGCCCGTTTCTGCAGATGCCGAAACAAGTCAGGAAGCCAGACGCAGGCAACAACGCGGGTGCCCCAGGTCTCGAACTTGAGACTTGGGAAGGAAGCTGCGACGAGCAACAAATCCGAACCGGAAGAAGAAGCTTTTCGCAAACCCGGCGATCCAGCAACGCTTCCGGAGTTGATCCGCTTCCTCATCGATCGAACGGGATACATCAAAGCCCTCGAAGCCGAAGCCTCACCGGAAGCCCTGAGCCGGGTTGAAAACCTGAAGGAACTGGCCAACGCTGCACACGACGCCGAGGTTCGTGGTGAAACACTCGCGGAGTTTCTCGATCACGCAGCGCTCGCATCTGATACCGACCAGTTCGATCCCAGTGCCCGCGTAACGCTGATGACCCTTCATGCAGCCAAGGGCCTTGAATTTCCCCTCGTATTTCTCGCGGGACTCGAAGAAGGCCTCTTCCCGCATTCGCGCACCCTGATGAATCCCGAGGAACTGGAGGAGGAGCGCCGCCTCTGCTACGTCGGTATGACCCGCGCGATGAACACGCTGATCCTTACCCGCGCACACTATCGCCGACGCTACGGCAACGACGCACCGGAGCAAAGCGTCCCCTCGCGATTCCTCGAGGAAGTTCCGAACCAGCTCGTCGAGAATCTTGGAGGCCGCTCACCCGCGTGGTCTGTCGCTGCATACGGAAACGGCCGTGGAAGCAGCTACGGCGCAAGACAACGACAGGGACAATCAGGCGAATTCGACAGCCGTCATTACAACTACGAAGATGAGAGCCAGGAAGTGACAAGGCTTTCGGGCGACAACTCTCGTCCAAAAAGTAAGAGCGCGCAAGCGCCGGAGGGCTCGATTGACAATATCGCGCGCTTCTTTGGCGGACAAGGCGTCAAGCCCGGTTCCTTCGTTCGGCCGGCTTCGTCCCGTCCGAAGATGGACATCCCCGAGCCAACCGGCGCTGCGGGCCTCAAGAAAGGCCAGCGTGTGCGCCACAGCAAATACGGCGAAGGCCAGATCGTTATGCGCGAAGGCGACGGCGACGATGCCAAGCTCACCGTGCTCTTCTCGCGCCACGGCATGAAAAAGCTGATGGAAAAATTTGCCAACCTCGAGAAGCTCTAGCCAGTCGGCTGACAATCGCTCCTGCATTCAGCTCATCCGCATTGCGGACCGTTCGAACCACTCTGTCAGCCCAGCCAACCGTTTTGCGCCAAACACATTGCCGGAACCAAGCGGCCACTACGACCATCGTTCCACGAAGCCTTCCGGCCAATTCTCCGAACTGACGAGGTCGCAATGTCTACCGCACCTGATCCCATAAAAGGCAAGACGCGAAGCCTTGCTCTTCCCATTCTTGTGGGCGGCGCCATCGCCGGCACGCTCGATCTGATCACTGCATTCATTTCCTATGGCCCCAATGTTCCCCGCGCCATTGCTGCCGGACTGCTGGGCCGACAGGTCATCCAAAGCGGCAGCGTCCCGATCTGGATCCTCGGCGTCTTTCTCCACTACTTCATCGCATTCTCGGCCGCAACCGTCTATTGCGTCGCCAGCCGCAGGCTCGCGATCCTCAAAGACAACTTCATCGTCTGCGGAATCTTTTACGGAATCGGCTTCTTTCTCGTGATGAACCTGGTAGTTTTGCCTCTCAGCGCATTGCACGCCGTAGGCCCCTTCAAACTTCACGGTCTGATTCAGGGTCTGCTGGTCCACATGTTCATCATCGGGCTGCCCATTTCAACCAGCCTGCGCAAGCTGTCCCCTTGATGCAGAGACGCATGCGATTGATCGCCTTCCAATATTCCCCGACGGAGTACGCACCATCAAACGCCGGCCAAACCTGGATGCAGCCCTAGCGTAACTAGACGGACTCGCAGTCGCATAATGATTCCCTTCCCTTGAGCAATTCCTGCCTGCCCACACCTCTACGCAACCAGTGAAATCCCCAGATGTTTGAGAAAAGCACGGCAACAGGAGGCTCGCGCCTCCTGCCTGAAATTCCCGGGTGCCAGAGCTTTTCCAGACCCTCTCGTTAGCGCCAAATTGGCGAGAACGAACCACTATGGCCAAACCTAGGGGTTTCACCAGTTGTATTCCTCCGTCCTTCCTAATAAAAGTTGTTCTGAGGCCAATGCCCGAATATCCCGGTAGGATCGTTTTTCGCCGTATCGATTGTGGGCAATTCGCCGTGGGCTTAGCAGGCATCGTCATCGACCCCAGGCCAAACGCAGATAGAAAATCTTGGCCAGTCCTCAACACGTGTAAGGCTCGATGCCCATCAGCCCGATCCAACAACCGAGTTAAGCAACCCTGAGGAAACTGCAAGCACTCCGCGTGGTGCCTAACCCAAATCGAAAATCCTCAAGGAGAATTGTTATGTTGACAACTGATGAACGCGAGCAAGTGGCGACTGAATTGAAGCGTTTCGCCGCAGACCTCAAACTAACTGACGAGCAGAAGGAAAAACTTCAAACCGCTATGACAGAAGCGCGGGAAAAGATCGGGGAGTACCTGAAGAACAATCCCGGCACAACCAGGGCCGACATCATTGCAAAAGTGAGGGCGCACCGCGACGAGATTCGTCAGCGTGTTGTTAAGTTTCTAAGTCCTGAACAACTGACCAAGTGGGACAACGAAGTAGCCAAGGCCAAGGAGTTCCTCGGCCAGAAACTCGATGCATAGCTTCTCACTTTGAAGAGGAAACGCAGGCTTGGTGGCGGACGCAAAACTGTCAGCCACCGACCTGTAGCCATTCCATCCAACAGGCACGCACATGATGCGCGAACCCCAAGAGTCGTAATGATCGGACGATGGTTTCTCGCAGGCGCGGCTCTACTTGCATTTTGCTGCATAAGCGCGCCGCACTCGACCATTGCACAGGAACACCATGCGCATGAATGGGGTTACAGCGGAAGTGAAGGCCCCTCCCATTGGGGCGACCTAGACCCCGAATTCGCCGCATGTAAAATCGGCCACCGACAATCCCCAGTCAATATTGTCGGTGCTCAGAGTGCTGATCTGCCTCCTATTCAATTCGAATACAAACCTGGCGCGCTCCATATCATCAACAATGGGCACACGATTGAAATCAACTATGGTCCCGGCAGTTTTATCAAGATCGGAGACAAGCGTTACGAACTAAAGCAATTCCATTTCCACCATCCCAGCGAAGAGACAATCAAGGGCAAGCGATTTCCCATGGAGGTCCACCTGGTGCACTCAGATGCCGACGGGCATTTGGCCGTGGTATCCGTGCTGTTGGAAGAGGGTTCTGCAAATCCGCTGGTGGAAACTCTGTGGGGTCTCGCGCCGAAGACGGCCAGTCCGGAGAAGACCCACGATAACCTGCAAATCAATGCCGCAGACTTGTTGCCGGCTAACCTAAGCTATTTCACTTTTGCCGGTTCGTTGACGACTCCGCCATGCACCGAGGGCGTCAGTTGGTTAGTACTCAAGACGCCCGTAACGATTTCGAACCGGCAAGTGGCGACATTTGCAGGGATTTATCCATACGATGAGAGGCCAATTCAGCCCCTGTACGGCCGCACAGTGCTTGAGAGTAAGTAATTGAATGAATCTCATCGATGAATTGATGATAGTTTGGTACGTCGCAGAGCACCGCCTTGGTTCACGTTGAGTTTCGAGCGGATCGCGGTCAACCCGTCAGCTATGCGTTTGCCAACATCAGCACGCCGAGAGATCTTTAAACACTGCCAAGGTTCTGGTTGTTTCGTCTGATTACTCCAGCCCGATGACCAGCGCATCTTTGTGAACGGCGGATAGCGAATGCGTTTCCAGCCGTTTGGCCTGCTCCTCGCCGTCCAGCACACGGAAGACGCCCTCAGCCAGCGCCTGCAATTCATCTTCGCCGGGATAGACGGTGATAGGCGCGATCCACTCAATGTATTTGCGCAGCTTGCTCACCATCCGTTCGGAGTGCGCCATGCCACCGGTCAGGAGCAGTGCATCTACGCACCCCTCCAGCACTGCGGCCATCGCGCCCGTCTCTTTGGCAATCTGGTAGATCATGGCCTCATAAACGGCAGTTGCTTTCTTGTCGCCTGCGTCGATCCGATGTTCGATCTCCTCCAGATCGCGGGTGCCCAGGTAGGCAAACAGGCCGCCCTCGCCGAAGACTTTGCGGTCGAGTTGCATCTCGGAGTATTTTCCGCTGAAGCAGAGCTTGATGAGTTCGCGAACAGGCAGCCATCCCGTCCGGTCCGGCCCAAGCGGTCCTTCTTCCGGCGTGTTGTTATCGATCATCCTTCCGCCGCGATGAGCGGAAACGGTAATGCCGCTACCCATATGCGCGATGATCATGCGCAGATCACAGTAGGAGCGCCTCGACTCGCGCGCAAATCGCCGCGCCACGGCCTTGATGTTCAGGGCATGGCCCACGCAGGATCGTTCAATCTGCGGCAGGCCGGAGATACGGGCACAATCCTGCCATTCATCCACGGTCACGGGATCGACGATGTAGGCGTTCACCCCGGCGGTTCGCGCAAAGCGAAGGGCAAGGACAGCTCCCAGGTTGCTGGCATGCTCGCCCCGGCGCGCCAGCCGAAGTTCTTCCACCATCGCGTCGTCCACGAGGTAGGTCCCACAGGCCATGGGGGGAAGCAATCCACCGCGGCCGCCCACGGCAGCAAATTGCTTTGCACCGTATCCTGCCGCGGCGAGCGATTTTTCAATGAGCGCGGCCCGATAGCCGGTTCGCGCCAGCATCGAGCGCCCGCGAAACTGCTCAATTTCCTCGTCGCCGTGATGCACCGAACTCACCCATTCCGCCCCTTCATTGTTGAAAACACCGAACTTAGTAGAGGTTGAGCCGGGATTGATTACGAGGACGCGGTCGTTACCCTGGTGTGTCACGGAATTCTCCCCTGCCATGCTACACTCTTTGCAATCCCAGAATTCGAGTAGAAGTTCTTGCCTGTTCCGAGTTACCGCTCCACACGCAACACTTCCACATTGCGTTCGCGGTAATAGCTTCAAAGGAGCATTCTCAAAATGGAACAAGGCACAGTTAAGTGGTTCAATGACGCAAAAGGTTTCGGCTTTATCACCCGCCAGAATGGCGAGGACGTATTCGTCCATCACACCGCCATTCAGTCGCAGGGCTTCCGCTCGCTTCAGGAAGGCCAGCAGGTTCAGTTCAACGTGGTCAAGGGACCCAAGGGCTGGCAGGCTGAGAACGTCCAGGCTCTCTAAATCAGAGCTGCAGATTCTGAAACAGCAAAGGGACGGCCAATCAGCCGTCCCTTTCGTTTTGGGGCGCAATGTGTGATCAGCGCCGCTCGTTGGAAGACCGGAGCGGCTGATGCGTCATTTCCGGTTGGCTGAAAGTTTTTGGAAGCTGTTAACGCGGAGAGTGGCAGTGACGAGTCGGCACGCTGGCTTTGAGAGCGGGATCAGGCGGGATTCAGGCGAATCACTCATGCTCCGCGCCTTCGCAATCATGGCGACGGCTGCGGCTGCCCGAGCCGCGTGGGTTTTGTTCTGCGCCCGAGCTGGAACGTTATTCGTCGCAGGAAATCCATTCGGAACCGGCGAGATGACGACAATCGCCATAAACCTCGCTCAGCATCGGGGCTTCAGCTTTCCGTTTGGGGTCGGATCGCAACCTACTGCCTGGGAATGTCCCGTCGTTCCCTTCATCTATGCGGCGATGATGAAGTTGGCCGGCGGCGCGACACTTCAGGCCGCGACACTGATTGTCTATTTGCAGGTCATGGCCGGGGGAATAGGCGCAGGACTTTACTGGCTAATTGTCCGGCGTCTCATCGATCGAAATCCGGGCAGGTTTGCCCGCTGGCTTTCTCCGGCAACAGCAGCGGGAGTCTGTCTGTGGCCTGGGTCGATCGGCTCCGTGACAGACCTCTGGTACTTTGTGTGGCAGGAAGCGGCGCTCGCCCTATTCCTTCTGCTCGCGATGCGATGGGCAGAGCAACCGAGTGCGCGAAGAGCCGCGCTTGCTGGAATCAGCGGGGGCGTGTTGGCACTCGTCAACGTTACTCCGATTCCGATTGTGCTGATCGCGATTGCTTCTGTGGCGGCGATACTGCGTCGTGGGGGCAATTCGTTAAGATCACCCGCGATTGCCCTTTTGTGTTTCTCTGCGGTGATAGCTCCGTGGCTGGCGCGAAATGCCCTCCTGTTTCATGATCTTGTGCCTCTGCGATCGAACACCGGCTACGAGATCTTCCAAGGCAACAATGCGATGGAGTGCATTCGAGAACCCTTCGACGCGCCCCATCCGGCAAACCACAAGCAGGAGTTTAAGTTGTACTCGCAGTTGGGAGAGATCCAATATTGCAGATACTCTCTGCACCGCGCTGCCGCTTACGTACAGGCACATCCGCTGCAGACGGTGCGGCGCATTGGCGACCGCATCTACATAACGTGGCTAACGGATCTTACGGATCGCTGGGCTCCTTACGATGTAACGCCGTGGTGGCAGAACTCCGCCAGGTTCAGGATGCGATTTCTGTTCTCCGCAATGCTCGTGATTGCCGCGACGGCTGCATTTGTGTGGGGAGTGATCCGGGGGCGTTTCGCCTTGCTTCCCCATGCGCCCATGATTGCGGTAACTCTGATACTGCTGCCGTTTCCACATTACGTGACACTGGCGGATCCGGAATATACAAACACATTCCGAATGCTGGTCGCGATAACCTCGCTATGCATGCTCGCGATCAGAGCAAATGTGGCAGAGCCCGCAGGGCAGAATCAATCAATATGATCCGCAGAGTCAAAGTGGCTGGCCGAGCCGCTTCTCCAGTTGCACCCGGTACGTCCGGCTGACCCGCGTCCGCGCGCCATTCTTCAGCACCGCTTCAAACTCCCCGTGCGAGATCGGCTCCAGTTGCAGAACACTCTCGATATTGATCAGCGCCGAGCGGTGCACCCGCACAAACCTGCGGGGATCCAGCTTGTCGGCCAGATCGTTCAGGGCAGCACGATACAGCAGTTCCTTCCCGCCAACGTGGAGCGTTACGTAGACGCCCGCAGCCTCAATCCAGTCGATATCGATCACGCGGATAAACCGCGTCGTTCCGCCAGCCTTTACCACCAGCCGATCAAGCCTGCGCTCCGGCGCCGCCGGAGCCGCGCTCACCATCTTCATTACCCGCTGGCCAAATTCCTTCATGCTGCGTTCGTTGAGCCGCGCTTTCGCGCGCGTCATCGTTGCCTCAAAGCGCTCGTCGCTGAAGGGCTTCAACAGGTAGTCGAGCGCATTCGCCTCAAACGCCCGGATCGCGTGCTGATCGTAGGCAGTGACAAAGACTGTCAGCGGCATCTGCGCCGCGCCGATCGCATCGATAACCGCCAGCCCATCCAGTTCCGGCATCTGCACGTCGAGGAAGATCAGGTCGGGATTGTAACGCTGAATCATCTCGACGGCAGTCTGGCCATCCGCGGCTTCGCTCACCGACGCCACCTGCTCATCCCGGCGCAGCAAATCCATCAGCCGCTGCCTCGCTGGAAGCTCATCGTCGGCAACCAGCACAGCTATTGGCTCAAGCGTAGGCGCGTTCATTGGCCTCATCTCCCAGCCGCAAAGGCAGCGAAACCTCAACCTCGGTGCCGCCCTCGGCACGATTTCTCACCACAAAGCGGCTTGCTCCATTGGGATGAAGTCCGGCGATGCGTTGCCGCGTGATCGACAGGCCGAGTCCCTCCGAACCCTCCAGCGTCCAGCCCAGCGGCAAACCAACCCCATCATCCATCACGCGGATCTCCAGCCGTTCGCCCAGCGGTTTCGCGCGCACGATCAGAGTTCCACCTGCGGCTCGGCGCGAAATGCCATGGCGGATCGCATTCTCCACCAGTGGCTGAATGAACATCGAAGGAACCGCCGCATACTTCACCTCCGGCGCAACATCCATCACCACGCGTAGCTGATCGCCGAAACGAATCTTCTGGATCTCGAGATAATGCTCCAGAAATGCCAGCTCCTCGGCCAGCGGAACCTCCTGCCTGTCTTTGGACTCCAAAGACATCCGCAGCAAGTCGCCAAGATGCTCGATCATGCGTCGCGTAAGTTTGGGATCGCGCTCGACATGCGAGGAAATGGTGTTCAGCGCATTGAACAGAAAATGCGGATCGAGCTGCATGCGAAGCGCATTCAGCCGCGCCTCGCTGTAACTGTGTTCCAGCCGCTCCAGCCGCAGTTCGCTGTTCATGTAGCGCTGGTAATACTGGTAGGCCTGTATGCCGCCGAGAATGACCCAGTAGATCAGCCAGCACCATAGCTGCCAGCCGATCACCGCGGGGCTGAAGATCTGCGATGGACTGCAGCGAACTCCACGGCGTAACACCGAAAAGAGCGCGAATGGTTGTGAACAGGTAAAAGTAGACTTCCGTGAAGAACAGGCTTGCCAGAATATGCGCCGCAAGACGCCGGCCCAAGCGCTTTGCCCGCGTAGGGGAGCCGCTGGTCGAGCAATACGATGGCTGGAGTCAGAACAGCCCCAGCTCCAGAACTGGGCGAGATAAATGCGCAGTTCTTCGTGCCAGCGGTTGGTTCCAAAGGCGGCAAGCGCAAACAGATTCCGGCGGTGGTGGAAATCAGCAGCGCCGAAGATCGCCAGGCCCCACCAACTCGTCGCAGATGCGGCGCAGGAGGCTGGTGTCCGCTGCACCTCTTCCTGGCCGCTCCATTCGCCGGATTGTGGTTTTGCCTAGCCACGTTCAATCTCACTTGCCATTGTGGACCGCCGACGTCGCGATCAAACACTGGGGCCTTTCCCGGCGACCACATTATCTCGCAACGTCTCGCCGTGTGACCTGGCTGGCTCGAGAAGGAGCCAAAGTCCGACAGCGAACAGAAGCGCTGCACAGCAGAGATATGCGCACGACTTCCATTTGCCGAGTTGGTCTCTACCGCGATTCAGCATACCTGCACCCTAGGCCAGTTGGGTCCTCAAATCCAGGCATATGTCGCCATCGGGCTGCATCGCAGTTCAAGACGGTTTCCAAGTTCTGTCACTGGGCCGCCCCTTTGCCAGAGGGAACCCGCGCAAGTGGTTTGTATCCAGTTGGCGAATCAAAAAAAGCTCGTCAGGTTGCATGATGTGTTATACTTAGAGCAATCGTAGAATTCGATCTAGAAGTCATTGCCTGTTTCGCTTACCCGCTCACTTGCAAACTTCCTCATTGCGTTCGCGGGCAATTCAGTATCAAAGGAACAACACACAATGGAAACAGGCACAGTCAAGTGGTTTAATGACGCCAAGGGATTTGGATTTTTGAGCCGTGAGAACGGCGAGGACGTCTTCGTCCATCACACCGCCATCCAGGCAAACGGCTTCCGTTCGCTTCAGGAAGGCCAGAAGGTCCAGTTCAACGTGACCAAGGGCCCCAAGGGCTGGCAGGCTGAGAACGTTCAGCCTGTCTAAATTCCGGACGAGAGTTCGAAGTGAGATCAAAAAAGGACGGCATAACAGCCGTCCTTCTCATTTTTATGCGTATGTATAGCTGAGTTACGTCGAACTATGCAGCCGATTTCAGAGATTTTGTGCCGGGAGTGATCAGGGTGCATGGTCTTCTGGTCCGATTTGTGCGATCCCAGAAACTCCAGGGCGTCATTGATGGTGTCTTCGAACCGTCCGCCCGTCTTGTGCGTGGCTCTTACGCCTTTCGCAACAAGCTGGCACATTTCAAATCGGTTCATACCTTGCTTGAGGGCGCGATGAATCTTGATCAGAACGCATGAAGAACTCCGTTCACGAGGAAAATGCCGACAGTTGAACCGGCGACATGTGATTGCTGCGTGGGCTACGGAGCTCGTCTGAAGCAAGGGGAACGGCCAAAGGCCGAGCAGGCTGGGTGATACCAGATAGCGTCTTACTCCTCATTCTACGCGGAAAATCGCAAATCTCGCGCTAATTCGCACGGTTCGCGGCTCGAATACGTCGCCTGCTGCTCCAACAAGTCGATCGTCTGCCGGTTTTCTCCGCCGGTGGAGCGCAACGCTGACCTTTCGCCTCAGGTTTATCCCTGTTACCATAAAGTTCGCATCGCCCGTTCACGCGGGACACATTGATTTGATTCAGTAAGAGAGGTTGTCATTGGCAAATACCAAGAAGATTGAAGACAAGTTAGAACGCAAGAAAGTGAAACGCGCCGCCCGCAAAAAGGCTGCGCCCAAAGCCAAGCGCACTACGCCGCGCGGCTCGAACAAGAAGAAGCTCAAAAAAGCTGCACGCGGCCAGTCGAAGCGCTAATCTCGCGCGTACAAGCTTTGGGTCGATTCGGACCGGCACATATGCCGGTCCGGGCCCCGATTCTCAAACTCCTCATTCCAGACCGCCCCGCCACAGCCCTGTCCGTCCGTCCAATCTCCATCATGTACACTTCCGCATAAGGTTTCCCAAGAGCTCACAGGACCGCCTTGCTTACCAACTCTGCACGCCTGGAACGGACGAGGAGAACTGCCCTGCCAAGCCAACTGCTTGCCCGCAAATCCATCGACAAGCTGATCCGCGAGTCGGAAGAGCCCGAAAACGCTCTGAAAAAATCGCTCGGACCCTGGTCGCTCACCGCGCTCGGCATCGGCGCTGTTATCGGCTCCGGCATCTTCACCGTCATCGGCACCGCCATGGCGGGCCAGAAGTTCGACACCCCCGAAGTCAGCAACACCCCGCTCATCCACTACCTGCTCACCCACACCGCCATGGCCGGACGACCCGGCGCCGGTCCTGCGCTCGCACTCTCGCTCGTCCTTGTTGCCATCGTCTGCGTCTTCACCGGCCTCTGCTACGCCGAACTGGCCTCGATGATTCCCATCGCCGGCTCGGCCTACACCTACACCTACGCCACGCTCGGCGAACTGGTGGCCTGGATCATCGGCTGGGATCTGATCCTCGAATACGCCTTCTCCAACATGAGCGTCAGCGTTGGATTCGCCGCGCACATCGAGGCGCTGCTCGAGTGGTTCGGCATCCATCCCGCCCTCAAGTGGATCTCGCCCGCCTATCTTCCTACCGGTCTGCAGGATCTCGTCGGGCAAAGATCTCTACGCACCCGGCTGGCACTTCGGATTCAACATCCCGGCCTTCCTCGTCGTCATGGTGCTCACCGTCGTGCTGGTGCGCGGCATTCGCGAGTCGGCCCGCACCAACAACATCCTCGTCCTCGTCAAAATCGTCGCGATCCTCGCTTTCATCTTCGCAGCCGCCAGCTTCATCAAGCCGGTCTACTGGCATCCCTTCATGCCCAATGGCTGGACGGGCATGCTCTCCGGCGGATCGATCATCTTCTTCACCTACATCGGATTCGATTCCGTCTCCACCGCCGCTGAGGAGTGCAAACAACCGCAGCGCGATCTGCCCTTCGGCATCCTCGCCACGCTTGTTGCCTGCACGCTGCTCTACGGCGGCGTCGCCATCTGTCTCAGCGGCATCGTGCCGTGGAACTCCATCATGGGCGACGGCGCACCGGTAGTGAACGCGCTCAAGCGCCTCTCGCTTCAGCCCGGCGGCAGCAGTCTGCGCTGGGTTGAACTGGTCGTGCTCATCGGCGCCATGCTGGGCATGATCTCGTCGATTCTCGTCTTCCAGCTTGGCCAGGCGCGCGTGTGGTTCGCCATGTCGCGCGACGGACTGCTGCCCAAGGTCTTCGGCAAGATTCACTCGCGTTACCGCACACCCGCCGTCGCCACCTGGGTCGCCGGATTCGTCGTCGGCATCCCCGCCGGCATGCTCGACATCGGCACCGTCTCGAACCTCTCCAACATCGGCACGCTCTTCGCCTTTGTTCTGGTCTCGATCGCCGTGCTCATCCTGCGCTATCGCGAACCGGAGCGCCCCCGCTCCTTCCGCGCACCCTGGGGACCGATCTTCCCCGTGCTCAGCATCATCTTCTGCATCATGCTGATGATGGGACTCGAAGTGCTGACATGGGAAGCATTCTTCATCTGGCTGATCGTTGGCCTGCTGATCTACTTCTTCTACAGCCGCCACCGCAGCGAATTCGCGCCTCTACGCTAAGTTTCATAACAAAGCCTGGCCTCATGAGCGGAGCATCTTGAGGCCCTGCGATTGCGCAGTAATCGTTGGGTAAACGGAGCGAAGGACCTGCTTTTCAAAGTCCGCACTCCACTGTCCTCTTGAGCAGATATCAGTCGTGCGTCGATTGAGCGAGCGCGAGCACGCCCACGCAATTACTCACAACACACTCCCGTTGTTGCAAGAACCGGCACATCCTCGACACTGCTATAAACCGGCAAACCACGCTGGCGTGCAATGCGCACGTCTTCATCAGCCCCCTTCGACGCTCCTTCAATACGAAGCACCGCGTCGCAGCGCTCCAGCAACCGGCCCGCGACCGGATAAAGATAGTGTTCCGATATGGCATCCCCCAACGCGATCGAGCCGGCCTGCTTCATCACCGGCAGCGCAACCCACTCTCCAATCATTGGAATGTGTCCGGCCCGATAGATGGGCAGCGCAAAGGATTCCAGCCGATCCAGGTTTTGCGCCATTAGAAAGGGATCGTCGTTTGTGCCCGAGCGATAAGGTCCAGCGATCAGGATGATGAGGGGTTTCTGGGTTTCCATTGCGACCTCCATTCCCGCACCATACCAGAAGACGCAGTTTCGTGCAATATCGTGCTATTTCGTGCAACACATATCGCGAAATATGCGATAGTAGCGGAAGTGCTTACCACTCATCGCAAGCAACGCATTCTCGAAGTTCTCCGCCAATCCGGCCAGGTTGTCGCCAAGGATCTGAGCCAGGAGCTGGGACTTTCGGAAGACACGATCCGCCGCGATCTCAGAGAACTGGCCGCGGAAGGCCTGCTGCAGCGGGTTCACGGCGGCGCCCTTCCCGCATCACCCGCCATCGGAGATTTCGCTGCGCGACTCAACTTGGCGACGGACGAAAAAAGATTGATTGGACGGGCAGCGGCCGAAATGGTTCGCGCTGGCCAAGTCGTCATCCTTGATGGTGGAACAACAGCGGTCCAGATTGCGCGCCATTTTCCTCCAGAACTCAAAGCAACAGTCGTGACCCACAGCCCAACCATCGCGATCGAATTGGTCGAACATCGGAATATCGAAGTGATTCTCATCGGCGGCAGGCTCTTCAAACATTCCGTCGTTGCCGTGGGCGCGCCGGCAATTGAAAACATCGCGAGAATCCGCGCCGAGATCTACTTCATGGGCGTGACCGGAATCCATCCCGAGGCCGGGCTCACCACCGGCGACTTTGAAGAGGCCCACGTAAAACGAGCATTGAGCGCCAGCGCCGCTGAAACAATCGTTCTTGCCTCTCCTGAAAAACTGAATGCGGTCTCACCTTATGTCATCGCTCCGCTCTCTGAGGTCACTGGCATGATCGTAGCTGCCCACACAAAGCCGAAAATCCTTGCCCCATATGCGCGACTGGGAATCACCATCACAAAGGCTCCAGCAAAGGATTGAACACCGCAAATTGATCGAGCTTTCTTTGTGTGGCTTGACGCTAACTTGGTTTCGCATTGCGACACTGATCTCGGGTTTGAAGCACCTCTCAACTCGCCTACACTGAATGAATGGACGATATCCAGTCCTTCATTCGCCGCCTGCCAAAGGCTGAACTGCATCTCCACCTCGAAGGCGCCATCACCCCCGCCACGCTTGTCGAGTTGAGCCAGCGCCACGATGCCGCGCCAATTACGCTACCCGCGGCGGAGGCCCTCTATCACTTCACTGACTTCACCGGCTTCCTCCTCGCCTTCAAGGCCGTCTGCGATCGACTCATCACGCCAGAAGACTACGAACTGGCCGCATGGCGCATGGCCCAGCATCTCGCCGAACAGGGTGTCGTTCACGCCGAGGTCTATATCTCTGTAGGCGTCATCTATCACTGGCGCAATCCCGATCCCGACTGCTTCGATCCAATTTTTCAAGGATTGGAACGCGCCCGTCTGCGTGCCGAGCAGGAACTCGGTGTCACGCTCTACTGGATCCTCGATGCCGTGCGCCACTTCTCGCTCGACGATGCCGAAAAGGTCTTTCGCAAAGCCGCGCAGCTTCGGCTCGATTACCCTTCTGTGATCGGCATCGGCCTTGGAGGCGACGAACGCCGCTGCGGCTCCGACCCATTTCGTGCGATGTATGCTGCCGCAAAAGAGGCTGGCCTCCGCCTCACGAATCACGCCGGCGAAACCACCGGCCCCGAGGCCATCTGGGAGGCCCTCAACATCGGATCGGAACGCCTGGGGCACGTTCTATCGGCGGTGGAGGACCCGAGTCTCCTCCATGAATTGAAAACACGGCGTGTTGTGCTTGAGTTGAACCCAACCTCCAACGTGCGCACCGGCGTTTGTCCGTCGTTCGCCGCCCATCCGCTCCGCCGCTACTTCGAAGCCGGGCTTCTCGTCACCCTCAACTCTGACGATCCAGCCTTCTTCGGCTCCAACGTCGCCAATGAGTATCTGCTCGCCCACACCGAACAGGGATTTACGCGGGATGAACTGCGATATCTTGCAGCGAACTCGTTCCTCGCCAGTTTTCTTCCGCATGCAACAAAGCATTCATGGCTTGCTCAAGTATCCAAGGCACACTGAACATCGCAGCGCTGTGTGAGGCACGACACACCTCGGAGTATCCATTTCAGGCATAGTTATTAGAACGGAACGCATCCAACGAAAGTGGTAGCCTCACCTCTTGACCGGGGGATGCGTCCAAATAGAGTTGGGCTATCATTGAAATTAGGAGAACGGTCCAGTTTATGTCTGCAGAAGCCAGCAATCTGACGCTCCTCGACGACGAAGAGGACAGCAAGACGCTCAAAGTCATCGGATGGTTCTCCGTCGGTGTGACCGTTGCCGCCCTGGGCCTCTACGTGGGCCGCGAACTTCGCATGCGCTACAAGTTCAACAAGCGCACACCCTACGATTTCTACTCGAGCGCCGGCAATCAGCAGTCGAACGAATTCGGCGTCGGCATCTAAGCGCGACGGAATCGCCCCAACGAAATGCCGCCTCGCGCGGCATTTTTCTTTTCGATCCACTTCGGCAGCGCCTAAGATTCCCTCATGCCCGCAGGTGGAAGTGCTCTCGGATTTGCGTATTTCGCGATCGCCAAATTCCTCGGCTATACTGCCTTCTGCCGCTGGGTCATTGAGCCTCGACTGCTCGGAACGCAGCGCCGCCGAATCCTACCTCAACATCGATTCCGGTCGAAGTCTCCGCTCCTCAAATTCCATCCGCATTTAAAGCTGGCGCTGCCCGCACGATCATCGGTATAGCCGTCGGTGCACTGGCCGGCCTCTCCTTCTTTTCTGGAAGCCCGGGGATTCGAAAAGCATAACGCTATATACGCACATTGATTTTTTTCGCGTTGCTCGTTCCGATCCGGATCGGCGAATGGTGTTTTCTGCTTTGGTGGATGTACCGGGACTTTTCGATTTCGAGCAACCCTCGTGGCAAGCTCATCACCTTAGACATTCTTGTCTCGTTCGCTCTCGACGCGATCGGCCTCCTCGCTGGTTCGTGCTTCCCGGCGGCGCTCTGGATCTGCTGAATCTCTCCGAGCACACGGTTCGCGCGTCAATCACAAACAACTTACAGAGTAATCATGTACTCCCGCATACGCGTAACCACGCATGGTTACTGTCTTTCCCCACTGATCAATCAATCGCAAACAAGTTCGATATGCATCCCGCAATGCGCGAGAAACATCACATGGAGTGTACGGGAGATTATTTATATGAATTATCTATTGACCCACTGGCTGCTCTCCCTGGCTGGCACAATGTTTCTTGGCATCTCCGCAATGGTGCTGCATGAGTTCGGCCATCTCGTGACTTCGCTCATGGTCGGCATCAAGGTGAAGAGTGTCGGAATGTGCATGAAGGGGATGTACATCGTGCGCGAAGCCGGATCGCCGATGAAGAATATGCTCGTCTCGCTCGCCGGCCCGCTCACAAACGTTGCGCTGCTTCTGCTGTTCTGGCATGTGTCGACTACTTTTGCACTCGCGAATCTCTGCTTCGCCATCTGCAATCTTGCACCGGTGAGAGGTTCGGACGGCGAGCGCGCCTGGGCCTGCTTCGAGCAGATGCAAAAGGAATCGTCCCCCGCAACTCAACTTTCACTAAATAGAAAATAGAAAAATCTCGATCCTCGAAAGCCAGGAGCCACGCGCTCCTGGCTTTTCATTTATACGGCTATCCAAACCGCTATCCCTAATCCCTATTCCCTGCTCTTCCATCCCTGTTACGCTTTTCTCATGGGGCGCATTCGTGTTCTTTCCGACCAGGTGGCAAACCAGATTGCTGCCGGTGAGGTGGTGGACCGTCCCGCCTCCGTCGTAAAAGAGCTGCTCGAAAACGCGCTCGACGCTGGCGCAAGTCGCATCCGCGTTGAAGTCGAAGCGGGCGGCCGCAAACTCATCCGCATAGCCGACGACGGCCAAGGCATGAATCGCGACGATGCGCTCCTGGCATTCGAGCGCCACGCAACTTCGAAGTTGCGCACCGCCGATGAATTACTCTCCATTTCCACGCTGGGCTTTCGCGGCGAGGCACTGCCGTCGATCGCATCCGTCGCACGCGTCACCCTTGAGACTGCGACCGGTGAAGGCGGCCCAGGCACTCACATGGAGATTGCCGGCGGCAAAATTCTCCACGTCGACGACGCCGCCCTGCCGCGCGGCACCACGATCTCCGTTTCCGATCTCTTCTTCAATACACCGGCGCGCCGCAAATTTCTCCGCGCCGAATCAACCGAGCTGTCCCACGTAACCGCGCTTGTAACCCATTACGCTCTGGCGCATCCTGAAAAGCATTTCGAACTGGTCTCAGCTTCCAACACGCTGGTTTCCGCTCCGCCTGTCAGTCGCCCGGCCGAGCGCATCTACCAGATCTTCGGCAAAGACACGCTGGCGCAGCTGCTTCCCGTCGCCGCCGAAACGCGACTCGATCGCGCCGGTCTTCCCGAGCCTCCGCCGTGGAAGCGCGATCCCGAGGAACCGGCACGCAAAGCCGGGTATAGTGCGGCTCTCCGGCTTTTATTCCAAGCCGGAACTGCAGAAACTCAATCGCAATTCGATCTACATCTTCGTAAACAAGCGACTTATTCGCGACCGACTTCTGATCCACGCGATCGCCGAGGCTTATCGCAACATCATTCCGCCCACCAGTTCTCCGGTGGTGCTGCTCTTTCTGGAAATGCCGCCCGAAGAAGTGGACGTCAATGTCCATCCGGCCAAAACAGAGGTGCGCTTCCGCCAGCAGTCGCTGATCCACGATTTCGTGCGCGACAGCCTGCGGAATGCGCTCATCGCAGCGCGCCCCGCCGCCGGCTTCATGGCGGCGCTCGATTCTTCGCCCGCCGCTACTCCTTCGCTCATCCCCGTGCCGATCTCCCGCCTGCCCGGCGCGCCCGCAGATCTACCCCCCGACAGTGAGGGCGGCAACATCGATCCGTCTGAGCGTTTCAGCTTGACGCCCGCGCCCGCGTCACGCCAGTGCCCGGGAAACTACCCTTCGGTGAAAGAGAAATCGCTGCGCATCTAGAGCAGCAGGCCTTTCGCCAAGTCGCTGCGGCCCTGATGGATGCGCCATCAGACGCGGAGGGGCAAGATAGCTGTTCTCCCGACATCTCCAATAGCGCGGCGAGTCGGTATGCGGCGCAGACAGGAACAGCCCAGGTGGAAGCCGAACAGGCTGCCGCAAATCTCAACCATCTTGGCTCGCTGCGGCCTCTGGGTCAGCTCCGTGAGTCATTCATTCTGGCCACCGGCGACGACGGACTATGGATCATCGACCAGCATGTGGCACACGAGCGGGTGCTTTTTGAAAAAATTTTGCGCGACCGGCAGGTCGAAAAAGTCCAGCGCCAGCGCCTCCTCATGCCCCTCCTGGTCGAACTGAAACCTTGGCAGATGGTTATTTTTGCCCAAATCGCCGACGAATTGGAACGAAATGGGTTCGAGGTAGAACCCTTTGGCCCTCAGACACTTGCAGTAAAGGCCGCTCCGGTGGGTTTGGAGGGAGCCGCTCTGGAACGGATGCTTGCCCAGGTAATCGAGCAGTCGGATGGCCCAGCCGAAGCCACTTTGAATGAGGATCTTAGGTCCCTCCGCACCCGGATTGCCGCCTCCATCGCCTGCCACTCCGCCATCAAGATCAACACCCCCCTTGACCCGAAGCGAATGGAGTGGCTATTGGTGGAACTTGCAAAGACCGAGCATCCAACGAGTTGCCCCCACGGCCGTCCGATAGCTCTGCTGTACTCCTGGAAGGAAATTCAGCGGGCCTTCCATCGAATTTAAAAGGCATTTAAGATAAAACATGGGTGGCAATCCTACGCTGAGGCGTGAGGATTGCTGGGCGCGAAAACATCTTAGGAAATTCCGTGTAGGGCGCTGACAGTTCCAAGTCGGCAAGATCAACAGAAGCAACGATCTGGCACCGGATAAGACGGTTCCTTGAAATGTCGTACTGCCGGCCCGGAAGTGAGGTTTTTCTTTGACATCGGAACAATTAATACAGGCGCGCTCCGAACGGATGCGCCAAACCGGCCTTGGGACACTAACTTTGGAAGAGGCCCGTACCTGGATTGAAGAGACAGGACTTTGTCTCTTTCTGCCAAGGCGGCAGTTTTCCTCTTCCGTCGCACCCTCTTTTGTTGAAGCCGTCGCTGGACGGCCGGAAGCGACCCCGGACCAGAAAACCATAGCGCACGCAGAAGATCTGCTCGTTCGACTTGAAAATGAGGGAGTTGCAGTAAGGCTTAACCTCCTTGGTCAGCCCGGCGAACAGCCCGATTTCGTTGTAGCGGCTTGGGTTCTGCCCTACGTGTACGCGCTCCGTGGTGATCGCGACTGGCGGCGCAGCCCACAGTTGACGGGATCCCGGCAGGTTTCGCAACTCGCGGTGCATGTCTACAAGCTGTTGGAGGGTGGCGACGATAACGTCTCCCACCTGAAGCAGGCCCTGGGACGCGAAGTCTCCGAATCAGCCGTCGTTCGTGCCATCACCGAGCTCTGGCAACAGCTGCGAATCATCCCCGTAATCGCAGCCCGTGGACAGGCGGCCAAGTGGCAGTTGCTGCGCACCCGCTACCAGCGAGCTATCGCAGAGGGTGCTTCCACTTCCCAGGTCACGGCGATTTCAGTGCTTGCCTCCATTTACCTGCAGGCCGTGATCGCGGCCAGCATGGAGGATGTGGAACTGTTCCTTGCTCCTCTAACCGCCCGCAGCAAGATACGTGAAGTCATTCGCGGACTGGTGGCGACCCGGCAGGTGCATACCATCTCTCTTGGGCACGCACCCCACTTCTACGTAGCAGGAACGCTGCCGGAGTTTGAGCCGGTCTCGACCATTTACTGCAAGCTCGTCGATGCCCGCTTCAGCTTACTTCCTCCGCTCGTTTGAGCGAGATGAGGAATCGCCAAGCCCGGCGATCTCCTTGCCGTTCGCCCAGCAGGTGCCCTCTGTTCCGCCGCCGGCTCACGCCCGCACGGATAACCACGTCCAGGCACATGCCCCGGCTCACGTCCAGGGAGAACACCACGTCCCGCGGACACCGGTGCGCCGCCCTTCAGCCAATGGAACATCAAACGGATCCTCCGATTCTGCCCGGCCGCACTTCAGCCGGCCGGCTTCCAACGGAAACTCGAATGGTCACTCCAATGGTCACGATCGGAAACCTGCCAGCTCGAGCAGGCCAGCGAAGTCCAGTTCCAATGGACGGACGGTACGGAGAGCTTCCGATGCTCGCCCGGGCTCCACTCGGACGCAAAATGGAACCCGTCCGCCTTCAGGGCCGCGTTGGAGTGCCTCGAAGAGTGCAAAGCCGAAAAGCGCGCATGCTTCCTCGCACACCAGCAACGGAACACGGGCGACGGGGTCTTCGCGTGTCTCTAACGGCAACGGGGTACGCCATAGTGGCAAACCGACCAGTCCCTCGTGGACTAAGCGCACCGGGAGTGCCAAAGGTGCGAAACCGGTTGCCAAGACCGCATCGGCACGGAAAGATGCGCGGCCGGCTGCACGCAAAAGCCGCCCGGCGTTGGCTTCAGCAGGTCGTTCGGCAACAGGCGGCAAACGGTTCTTTAACAGCCGCAGCAAGCAGGGGACGAAGAAGCGCGGATGAAGTTGGACGGAACTTCCGAGCACAAGCAGAAGCGCAACTTCGTGGTAGCCATCGACGGGCCGGCAGGTGCGGGAAAAAGCACCATCGCAAGACACCTGGCCCGTCATTTCGGCTTGCTCAACCTTGAGACAGGCGCCATGTATCGTGCCCTCGCCTTGAAAGCGCTGCGCCTGGATTGTCCGCTGGATGATCCGGCGGCGTTGGAACGTCTCGCCGCGGAGACCGACATCAAGCTCGAGCCAGGCGAGACTGAAAACCGCGTTCTGCTTGATGGCGAGGACGTCACCGGACAAATCCGCAACCAGACCGTCACCGACGCAGCCTCACGGGTAAGCGTCTTTCCTCTGATCCGCGCGGCAATGGTGAAGCGACAGCAGCAAATGGGCGCAAGTGGTGGCGTGGTTATGGAAGGACGCGATATTGGCACCGTCGTCTTTCCCAATGCTGAGGTCAAAATATTTCTTGATGCGGCCCCGGAGGTGCGCGGCATGCGTCGCTACGACCAGATTGGCCAAAGCGGTCAGAGCGCCCATCCAGAAGAGAAACCTGTTCCTCCTCCTGATGAAGTCATCCGGGACCTGCGGGCGCGCGACGAACGAGACCGCAATCGCGCCGACTCTCCTTTGAAACCCGCGCCGGACGCTTTCCTTTTAGATTCAACCAACCTTACGCTTGAAGAAGCCATCCAAAGCGCAGAAGGTGCGGTGAATGAGTGGCTGGCCAAGTCTCGGTTCACCGATTCTCCCCGGTAACATCGTTTGAATTCCACGCAAATATTGGTTGGGCAGTAAGTCCTTCCTGGTAATTTCACCTCTATCAAGCAGTTGCTGTGTCACACTTGAGCGGGCCTCGTTTCCCTAACGCTAACCGAGTCAGGAGGCAGAGATGTCCCTTTACTGCCAGGAGTGTGGGTCCACAAACCTGCGTCGAGCTCACCTTCGCTTTTCGGATGTTTTTGGTTTGCTGATGCTCCGTTATCCCGTGCGCTGCCGCAACTGCAAGACCCGAGGGCACGCACGTAGGAACGAAGCACTCCTGCTGCCCGAGCCTCCCGCACGTCGAGCTGTCGTCAGGACGTCCTAGAATCAGCCCGCTTTGCCTGAATTCTTCTTCCCCCCTGAATTCTTCTTCCCATAGAAGAAGCCCCTCCGCCATGGAACCTCCAAAAACGCTCCAGGGCCCCGATGCGATAGGCTTGTCTCAGCATGGAGATCACCTGCAATCGCTGCCATCAAGTAGTTCCGGCCGATAGCACCTATTGCCCTGCGTGCGGACTGCCCCAGCTCGTCTACAGTGCAGAAGGCGATGGCGCCCCACCGGCGGCCGATCGAGGGGCCGAACCTGTGCGCGACGCCGCCTCCATTGACTGGAAGCCGGGCTTGCGGGCGGCGCTGGCCATTGCAGTACCGGCAGGACTGCTCTCTTCAGGCATTTCACCGCTGAGCGCCCTGGGCATCTTCTGGATGACCGGAGGAGCAGCCGCGGCAGTTACGCTCTACATGCGCAGCCAGCGCCCCGCGTGGATCACCCTTGGCGCGGGAGCGCGCATCGGCCTGGTAACAGGCTTAATCGGCGCCTGGATCGCGTTTGGCGCAAGCGGCGTCTGGCTCTTTGTACAGCGGGTCATTTTCCACCAGGCAGGGCAGCTCGACTCGCTCTACCAGGCTTTTCTCGATGCGTTTGAGCAGAAAGCCCATGAATCCATCGCAAGCATGGCAGCCGCAGATGCGGTTCAGTTGCAGACGACGTTCGCTCATATTCAGGAATCGCTGAAATCTCCTGAAGGTCACGCTGCGATATGGGCGATTTCCCTTGCGTTCAACTGTGCCTTCCTGGTGTTGTTTGCAGTCGCTGGAGGCGCTCTTGGCGCACGCATGCTGGCGAGGCGGCGTCAGCCGGAAGTTTAGAACGCCTTTCGTTTGCGCGCAGCAGAAATCGAGAGCAGCACCGGAAGAGTTTCGCTCAGATTCACTCGTTCCCGTTCTCCACACTTGCTCCGTAACCGTCGAGCCTTCTATCATCCGGCGAGAGATACGGCGCGAGAGAGCTTATGACCGAAAAAACTACTGCACCTGCCCTGCGCGTGAAGGGAAGGCTGATGTCTGCCTCCGAGGTTGAGCGCACGCTTGTGCGTTTGGCCCACGAGATTGTCGAGAAGAGCAATGGCAGCGAAGACCTGGCCCTGATCGGCATCAAGCGGCGCGGTGTGCCGCTGGCCCAGCGCCTGGGCAAGCTGATCGCGGGTATCGAGAAGCGTCCGGTCGATACCGGAATACTCGACATTCAGTTCTATCGTGACGATCTGTCGACGGCGGGTGTTCGACCGGTGGTGACACCCGGTACGCTCGGTTGCGATGTCGAGGGCCGCGACGTCGTCCTTTGCGACGACGTGCTCTACACGGGCCGCACCATTCGTGCCGCGCTCGATGCATTGTTTGATCATGGACGTCCCCGGCGCGTGCAACTCGCCGTGCTCATTGACCGCGGACACCGCGAACTCCCGATTGAGGCCACCTATATTGGCCGTCACGTGCCGACCAGCAGCCGCGAGATCATCGAAGTGAAGTTCCACGAGGTCGATAACGACGAGCAGGTCCTGCTGGTCGAGCGGGTGGATTGAAAGAGAAAAGCTGTCAGCCGTCAGCTTTCCGTTTCCTGTCGGAGGCGAATGGCTGAAAGCTAAGAGCTGAAAGCTGAGAGCTAGAAAAATGACTGCTATCGCACCAACGCCACCTGTACGCCGCCAGCTTCACACTCCACAGCCTCCCGCATCCCTGTTTCCCTACAATGCCGGTTCGCTGCTCTCGGTGCAGGATCTGAGCATCGACGACGTGAGCCATCTGCTCTTCCGCGCAACGGTGCTCGAGAACCTCGACCCGCTAATCCGCGACCGCATCCTGCTCAAGCGCCGCGTCGCCCTGTTATTCTACGAGTCCTCCACGCGCACTCGCACCAGTTTCGAGCTGGCGGCGAAGGGCCTCGGTGCCGATACAACGCTGGTATCAAGCCTTTCGTCGAGTATCGAAAAAGGCGAAACCCTGAAAGACACTGGCCTCACCCTGCGCGCGCTGGGTGCTGAAGCCATCATCCTCCGCCACAACTCTTCGGGCGCACCGTGGCTGCTCGAAGAGGTCACACGACTGCCCATCCTCAACGCTGGCGACGGAATGCATGAGCACCCTACGCAGGCATTGCTCGACCTGCGAACCATCCTCGCGCATCTCCGCTATGGAGTGGAGACGCTCACCGCCGACACCCTGAGCGGCGTCACCGTTACGATTGTCGGGGACATTCTGCACAGCCGCGTAGCCCGCTCGAACATGCTGCTGCTGCCTCGCTTCGGCGCACGCGTCATTCTCTGCGGTCCACCGCAGTTGCTGCCCGATTCAGCAGCAAATGCCGGCCCAGGCATATCCGTCGAGCGCGACTTCGAAACCGCGCTGCGCCAATCGCAGGTGGTGATGATGCTCCGCATCCAGGCCGAACGCCTCGCGGGCTTGCAACTCGATCTCGCGCAATACAAGGACGCATACCAGCTCACTGGCCAGCGCCTCGCCGCGCAAGGCCCGGAAGCCGTTGTCCTGCATCCCGGCCCCATCATTCGCGGCCTCGAACTCACTGCCGGCGTCGCTGACGGCGCCCAGTCCGCCATCCTCGAACAGGTCCGTCACGGCGTCGCTGTCCGCATGGCCGTAGTGGAACGTGCATTAGCCACGAGAGGAAAGGAATCCAACGCATGACCGCCCTCGTGATTCGCAACGGCCACCTCATCGATCCCGGCGCAGGTGTCGACGCACCTAAAGACATTCTGCTCAAAGACGGACGCGTAGCCGAAATCGCCGGCCCCGGCAAACTGAAGGCAACCAACGGTGCCGAGGTGCTGGACGCAACCGGCCTCACCGTCGCCCCCGGCCTGATCGATATCCATGTTCATCTCCGCGAGCCGGGACAGGGCTACAAAGAGACCATCGCCACCGGAACCGCCGCAGCAGCAGCCGGCGGATTCACAGCCGTCGCCGCGATGCCGAATACAACTCCCGTCAACGACTCACCCGAAATCACCCGCTGGATGCTGGCGCCCGAACGTGGCGCTTCAGTGCGCGTGTTTCCGATCGGCGCCGCCACCCGCGGGTCAAAGGGCGAAACGCTGAACGACTTTGCCGCGCTGAAATCAGCAGGCGCTGTAGCCGTCACCGACGATGGTCACCCCATTCTGAAAGACAGCATCATGCGCGAAACGCTGGCCGCTGCAGCGCGCGTTGGCCTGAGCGTCATCCAGCACGCGGAAGATACCCGCATGACCCAGGGCGCCAGTATGAATGCAGGCCCCACTGCCTTCAAACTTGGCCTTCGCGGCATGCCGCCCGAGGCCGAAAGCTCCCTCGTCGAGCGCGACATTCGCCTCGTCACCGAGCTTCGCGACGCGCGCGTCCACCTCCACGTCGCCCATACATCTACCGCCGCCGCCATTGCCGCAGTTCGCCAGGCCCGCCGCAACGGACTCCGCGTCACCTGCGAAGTTGCGCCGCATCACTTCCTGCTCACTGAGGAGCACGTCGGCCAGTACAGCACCAACGCGAAGATGAATCCACCCCTGCGCTCGGCCGCGGACCGAGATGCCATGATCGAAGCCATCCTCGACGGTGTAGTCGACGCCATCGCCACCGATCATGCGCCCCATGCAACGCACGAGAAGGAAGTGGAATTCGAACACGCCCCCAACGGCATCACCGGCCTTGAGACAGCGCTGGGCCTATGCCTGCGCTGGCTGCACAAGGAGTGGAAGCTTCCGATGGGCCGCGTGCTCAGCCTTCTCAGCGCGCAGCCTGCCGCCCTGCTCGGCCTGAAAGGCCGTGGCACGCTGGCGGTCGGCAGTTTTGCCGATGTAGTTGTGTTCGACCCCAAAGCCGAGTGGACGTATCACGCCAAAGACACACGGTCCAAGGCGCACAACACTCCTTTCGACGGATGGGCGATGCAAGGCAAAGTTCGCTGGACAATCAGCGAGGGCCGGATAGCGTATTCAAGCCATTAAAAGTTTGAGAAAACAGAATTAGCCCTTGCAATCCCTTGCCAAACAAGTTTTACGAAGCCTTGCCTCGTAGCTCCTGCTCTGCGCGGAGCCAGTCTTCCGCGTCGTGGCCATGCTGCCTGCCGCGTTCCGCCCAGAACTTGTGCGCGAGCCGGGCGATCTCTTCGTGCGAGACTCCGATTGCGGTCACTTTGGAAGCTGGTGCTTTCTTTTTGGGCGCGATCTCTTTCGTTGCCGATGCAGACGCGCTCGTTTTCTTACGGGTGGTCGGTTTCTTCGTGGTCTCTGCCATGGGAATCTTCTCCTTGTTAGGCCTGGGGCCGACGAACTTGGCCATCCCCTCTAGGTTACTAAATAGGCAAGTTTCGATAAAGCCAGAAGCGCCAGAGCGTACCATTTCTGTCAGATCTCCTTGTTGCTGGTATTTTCTGTTAACCGATTAGTACCGTAAGTGCATGATCCATCACACGATTGTCGACCATCTGTTCTTGGCCCTGCTGCTCGCCGTCCCGTTGGTAGAGTGGAAATGGAGCTGGCCTCGCTACCTCGCGAAACTAGCAAGCGGGACAAGCGACGCACGCCTCGATCGCTACCGGAAACTGATCGCCGGGGAGTGGATTCCGACACTTGGCCTCATCCTCTACTGGGTACTTGCCGGCAGATCGTTGGCGGATCTGCGCCTCAAGGGTGACACCCCATTGCGGCTCGGCCTGGGCATTATCTATGTAGTCCTCTTGATCGGAGCGCTGGTTTGGCAGCGTCGTGCGTTGCTCGCCCGTCCCGACCGCCGCGCCCGCGTGCGCAAAGCACTGAAATTCGGAGAGCCGCTCATCCCACATACTCAAAGCGAGCGCCGTCTCTTCTGGCTCGTCTCCGCAACCGCCGGTTGTTGCGAAGAGATCTTCTTCCGCGGGTTTCTCACCTGGTACCTTTCTGCATGGATCGGATCCATCGCAGCGGTGTTGCTCGCTTCGCTGCTCTTCGGCTTGGGCCACGTCTATCTCGGGGTTGCGCAGGTACCGAAGACCGCAATGGTCGGCTTGATCCTGGCCATCGTAGTCAGCCTCACCGGATCTCTGTGGCCGGCGATGCTGCTCCACGCCGCCGTTGACTGGAACTCCGGCGAACTGGGATTCAAGCTGCTGAGTTCGGCATCCATCAGCGAGCCTCCTCCGGCATAAATTCTCCACTTCCCTGTTGCTTGCGCCTGTGCTCGAAACCTATTCTTGTCGGACGCAGATTGAGCGCGAGGTCAAACCAAATATATGAACAAGCGTGAGTTCCTCAAAACTTCAGGAGCCATCGTGGCCGGCGGCATGATTTCGCGGATAGCACCCGGACAGCAGCAGCCCTCTCCACGCGAGAACTGGGCCGGCAATATCACCTACAGCACCGATCACGTTCACACGCCGGCCAACGCTGACGAAGTGCGCAGCATGGTAAAAAGTTGCAGCAAGCTCCGCGCCCTCGGCTCCCGCCACTCATTCAATCGCATTGCCGACAGCACGCAGAACCAGATCTCCCTTCAGCATCTCGGTCAAATCGAAATTGACGACAAGGCCCGCACCGTCACCGTCGGCGCCGGAGTCAAGTACGGCCAGGTCGCCCCCGTAATCGATGCGCGCGGATTCGCTCTTCACAATCTCGCATCGCTGCCGCACATCTCCGTCGCGGGAGCGATCGCAACAGCAACACACGGCTCGGGCATCCATAATGGCAACCTCGCCACCGCGGTACGTGGGATCGAGATCGTCACCGCCAATGGCGACGTCATCCAGCTTTCGCGCGACAAAGACGGCGATCAGTTCCTCGGCGCTGTTGTCGGCCTGGGCGCTCTCGGCGTCGTAACCCGCGTAACGCTCGAACTGCTACCGACGTTCCAGGTCGCGCAAACCGTGTTTCAGAATCTCAGCTTCGATCAGCTCGCGGACAACTTTGACGCAATCTTCGGCGCCGGCTACAGCGTCAGTCTCTTCACTGACTGGCAGCACCATCAGGCCACCCAGGTCTGGATCAAGCGCAAGTTGCAGGCCGGCGAAAAGCACGAATCGGCCGCTGAATTCTACGGCGCAAAACGCGCAACCGAAAAGTTGCACCCCATCACCGGCCACCCTGCCGAAAGCTGCACTGAGCAGATGGGCGTGCCCGGCCCGTGGTACGAACGCCTGCCCCATTTCAAGATGAACTTCACCCCATCGAGCGGGCGCGAATTGCAGACCGAATACTTCGTTCCCCGTGATCGCGGATACGAAGCCATCCTCGCGGTCGAGAAGCTGCGCGACCAGATCACCCCGCATTTGTTCGTCACTGAGCTGCGCACCATCGCAGCCGACGATCTCTGGATGAGCACAGCCTACAAGCGCGACTCGCTGGCAATTCACTTCACATGGAAACCGGAATGGGAGATCGTGAAGAAAATCCTGCCGCAGATCGAGGCGCAACTAAAGCCCTTCGGCCCGCGCCCCCACTGGGCCAAGCTCTTCACCATCGCGCCCGCTCAACTGCAAACGCAATACACACGCCTCGCCGAATTCAAGGCCGCGCTTAAAAGCCACGACCCCGACGGCAAGTTCCGCAACGACTTCATCGACACAAATCTGTTCTCAACCTAGGATCGGGCAGCTACAGAAACATCCGCACAGCGCTCCAACGTTAAGCTTCCTGCGGACGATCTGGTTCCCGCGGCAAAGCCGAAGCCACGGCAAGTGCTGATCCGGCGTAGAGCAACGTATCCGCCACGTAATTCAAGGCTACGCTCGTCTCCGCCTCGCCGTTGGAGAAGATCAGCATAAGCCCATACAGAAAAGCTGTCAGAAAAGTCATTAGCGCGCCAATCGAGGCCGCAGCCAGCCGAGCCTTCTTGTTCACAGCAAGCCCAATTCCGGCCACCAGCAGGACCGATCCGGCGAGGTAAACCCATGCGCTCGGAAGCGGAACCCAGGATGGCATCATCAACTCCAAAGGAACGCCGGGGGCAGACCTCGGATGAAGAAAATGTTGTGCCCCATAGAAAATCGCAGCAATCGCCAAGACGAAACGCGCAAATAGGATCATCCATTTCGACAGTTGCGGCGATGCGGTGCGACTATACAGCCCCGCCAGAGCCCAGGCGCCCGCGCAAAAAGAGCCCTCTCTCAGGACGAAAGTCCAACCCATTCGATTTCCCGGATGCTTGACCGCAAACGGTAGATAGAGCATGCAGACAAACAGAAAGAACATCAGTCCGAGCAGAGTGGACGACAAGCGAACGCACTTCATCGCCGTAAGACTGGTCGCTGCTGCAAGCAGTGCGCATCCCACAAAATACGGCCAGAAAAAATGCGCCGGCATATACGACGGCACCATATTCCCGACAAACTCCGGGCCGCCGAAATGCTCAGGCGCGAATACCGCGAGTGAGACTGCAATAAAAATACAGCTCAAAGTGATGAGCTGGGCCGAGCCGCGAGCCGCGCCGATCTCTTTTCGATGAATGAGGACTCCGGCGAAAAGATAGATCAACCCGGCAAATCCCATCCAGAAATTTGTGGATGAAAGCATCAGAGTCTCTTTCGCTGAGATGCTGCAGTAGAGTTATTCCCCAAACGCAGGAGAGACGTCTTATCCGTTTGTTCCCTTGTTGCGAACAATGCAGCGGAACCCGAGGTGGCTCATGCTGGTATCGATCATCTGCGGCTGACGCGCAGCAGGGCGATAACGCAGGCAATAGTTCGGTGCGCAAAGGTGCGAGCCGCCCTTCACAACTCTGCGCGGAATCTTGAACTGTGGCTGCGCGGGATCGTAACTCTTTTCCGGCGATGTAATCCGCGGATTGGCAGCCGGGCCGCAGCATGGTGCGACCACTTCATCGGCATGACGACGAACAAACCAATCGCAAGTCCATTCCCACACATTCCCCGCCATGTCGTAGAGACCATATCCATTCGGCGGAAAAGATCCGACAGGCGCAGTTCCCTCGTGGCCATCCTGGAGAAGATTCTGCCAGGGAAACTCCCCCTGCCAGCTGTTCGCCATCGCCTTGCCGCCGGGAAAATGCTCATCACCCCACGTGAACGCCTTCCCGTCAAGGCCGCCACGAGCTGCAAACTCCCACTCCGACTCAGTCGGCAACTCTTTCCCCGCCCACCTCGCGTAAGCTTCAGCATCCTCATAAGCGACGTGAACAACCGGGTGTCGCGCCAGGCCTTCGAGTGATGATCCCGGTCCGCGCGGAAACCGCCAACTCGTTCCCGGCGTCCATGTCCACCAATTGGTGTAGTTGTTTAGATCCACCGGGCCGCGCGTCTTGTGAAATAGCAACGATCCGGGCACAAGATTCTCGGGTGGCGCACCAGGATAGTCCGCAGCATTCAGTTCGCGTTCCGCGACCGTCTTGTATCCAGTCTCATCAACGAACTGCGCGAACTGTTCGCTGGTCACTTCGTAGCAATCCATCCAGAAGCCGTCTACGCCAACTTCGTGAACTGGACGCTCCTCTGGATAAAAGTCTTCGGAGCCCATGCGGAAACTCCCGCCCGGTATCCAGACCATTCCCGCGTGTGGCGGATTGTCCTGTGTGTTGCTGGTCTCGCGAAGCTCCTCTGCCATTTGCGCATTCTACCGCGCCACTCGATCCTCAGCGTCGCCGATGATGTCGCGACGGCCGCAAAGCCTTGGCTGAGGCAGACTACTGAGCGCTGGATCGGGGCGCTGTGAAGCTGGCGCTGCTGGCTAGTGTTGAGGAGGATTGTGGTGGGCGCGCGGGTTCTGGCGCCGACTCGTCGGAAGCAAATAATTCGCGGAAGTCCTCGACAAACGAGATAAGGACCACGACTGCGGAGCCCGCCAGACCTATAAAGAACAGCGCAACGACCACATCGACGAAGACCACGCCTAAAGCATGCATTCCCGCAGTATGGCGATTGAACTATCAACAAAGACTAAGGACAACATAAAGGAATCGTAAGAGTCTCGGTTTCCTGGCTGCTCCGCGCGAAGCTGTCAAGCGCCCGTAACGCTCGTTCGCTTTCTAAGCTCAATAAAATGAATAGATAAAGTTCGGCCGGATTTGCAGTCAATATCCCCGCTCCCGCGCATAATGGAGTTGTGCATCGATCCAGCTGAATAGGATCGTGGCACGAAAATCGAATCGTCAGAGCCTGTCTCAGAGACTTGCCAGTTAAGCCCTTAACCCTGGCTAAATCGAGCCAAAATGCGCCAAAACGTGCCAAAATATGCCTTCTTAAAACTCGTAAATAGCTTGTTTTCAAATATATCCATCTTTAAGAACCGGAATTTCAAAAAAGGCAGTTGCGTAAAATTGTAGCCTCGCGTTTATAACCCATCTAACTGGAGGATTGTGCAGATAGGTCCAATCTGAAGAGGATTTCGCGGCCGACCACTCGCCGCAACCCTTTTGAATGGGGTATTTTGCGCCCAGAGTCCGCAAGAAAATCTGAGAACGAATCCGAAGATAAAAACTCGATCCGCGACTCCGGACTTCCACGGCGAGGATCTAGCATTCGTAGTCGTCGTCCGGGAAGAGGCCGCTCCGCCTCTCCCGTTCTGCGAGCTCTGCGCGCTGCAAAGCAAGTAATTGGGAGCGAATGGTTCGAAATTCCGTCCCTGGCACGGCGACCTTGTTGGCAGGAGATGGGACGCTGCAATCCGCTACTATAGTAGAAACCCTGGGATCGCTGGCGCCGTCCTGGTTCCCATCAAGCATTGCGGGCGCATTGTGCGACGAGCATCTAAATGAGAATCCGGCTCCCCGGAGCATGCCGGACATAACCCGAGAGGATGTAAAGAAGAATGGTTAATTATTTGGAGTTGCCGATTGGCGACCGTTCGCCCGAAGTGTTTCGTGCAGTAATCGAGATCCCAAAAGACGGAACTAACAAGTTTGAATACGACAAGCAGCTGCACGTTTTCAAGCTCGACCGCAACTTGCACTCGCCCGTACACTATCCCGGAGATTACGGCTTCATTCCTTCAACGTTAAGTGACGATGGCGACCCGCTCGATGTGCTGGTACTGGTTCCTGGCCCGAGCTTCCCCGGGTGCGTGCAGGAGGTTCGTCCCATTGGACTGTTGGAGATGATGGACCAGGGCGTGCTGGACGAGAAGGTGCTGGCGGTGGGCAAAAATAACCCGCGCTACACCAACGTATGGAACTACACCGATATCTATCCGCACATGCTGAAGGAGATTACGCACTTTTTCTCTATATATAAGGATCTGGAGGGCAAGCGTGTAGAAATCAAGGGTTGGCATGATGCAGCGTATGCACGCGATCGCGTGCTGCGGGCAACGAAGCTCTTCGAAGAAGGAAAGAAACCTGTCGCTCTCAAGCAGAAGGTAGCGAAGTAAGCCGGTTCATTCAAAACTCGATAGAGCAGGCCGCGTGTTTGATGCGCGGCCTTTGCATTTTTCGGCATGGAACTAGTCAGCAGCGGAAGCGGCAGCAAGTCGACGGCGCGCGAGCCTGCCGGCGACTAGCCAGTAGAGAAGCGGCCCAGTGAGGCCAACGGCTACAGAGAAGAGGAGTGACGAGACCGTCTTGTGCGCTATAGCGATCTCCTCTTTGCGGGATGCATAGAGAGCATAGCCAATGAGCACAGCCGGTCCAATTCCCAACGAACAAGCGAAAGCAAAATTGCCTGCTCTAAAGGGCCGTGTGAGATTTGGCTCGCGGATACGAAGCACTACGAGCGCAACAAACTCCAGCAGCAGACTTGAGCCGTAGAGGATGAGATCGATGGAAATGAGCCGCTCGAACTTGAGGTTCAACGCCAGAGCCCAGGCCAGTCCGCAAAGCAGCACGCTGACCCAGGGGACGTTGCGGCTGTTGCGTCTGGCAACGAAGCGCGGAAGCATTCCATCTTCGGCCATCGCCATGGGCAGGCGTGTGTAACTCATCATGAGCGCATTGAACATACCAATGCCGCAGATGGCGCCTCCGGCTACCACTGCCAAACCGAGCACTGGACCTCCGATCGCACTGGCGGCCGTCATCCAATCGCCGGTCGAAAAACTGCTGACAGAGAGACCGGAAAGCGCCATGGCCAGCAGCGGCAGAATGTAGGTTACGGCTGCCAGCATCGCGGCAGCGACCATCGCGCGCGGATAATTCCGCTGCGGATTCTCGACTTCCTGGGCAACGGTCGAAGCGTTGTCCCATCCCATGTAATTCCACATCGCGACTAAAACAGCCGTCGAGAGCGCGGCCTCAGAGCCGGTATGGCTCCAGTGGACCGCGGGATGGAGCGTAAGTCCGCGCCAGAGGCCGAGCGCCATAAAAACAACGAACGGCGCCAGCAGGAGAGCGAACAGTCCCACAGATCCTTCACCAACGGCTGGAGCACCGCGAAGGTTCCACAAGCAACAGAAAACAACCACTGCCAGTGACCATGCGTAGCCGTGCCATCCGGCGGTAAGCCCGGGATTGAATTTGCCGAGATAGAGAACGAAGATGGCAGGGTAAATCGCCATGTCAAAGACGCTGGCCGAAAGCGAGAGCCAGCCTTCCTGGTATCCCCAGAATGGCCCGAGGGCGCGCCGCACCCAGACGTAGAAGCCACCCTCAGCGGGAATGGCACTGGCAAGCTCGCCGATCATTAGCGCGGTAGGCAAAGACCACAAGATCGGCAACACAAGAAGAATGACAATGGCGCGCGCAAATCCCGCCCCGCCCAGGATGTCCTCAATCCCGTAGGGACCGCCGGAAACCATGAAATAGGTGGCGGCAATGAGCGGCAGCAAACGCATCTTCCGCCGGGCGGGTCTGAGAGACAATTGCATTGATGTGAATGTAGCAAAAGTGAACTCGGATTGAGCAGGCGAGGCGAATATGGCCCTCAGGGAGCTGCGGAAAGAGCTGGACGCTTGTTGCGCTTCTAAACTCGCACCAGGACGTGGGGCTGAGCGTCGAGACGCAACTTCGTCCGCTACGTCACCACTCTGAAGTCAGCCGCGTCGATTGCTTCCATGACAACGGTCGCCGCGCACCCATCAGTTCGGGCTGGAAAAATGGAGATGTCTTGCCAGAAGCGACCTCCAATCCCTTGAGGAGCGCAAATTCCGCTATAATCCGGATTGAGCAACGGAGAGATGGCCGAGTGGCTGAAGGCGGCGGTTTGCTAAACCGTTATAGGGTCAAAAGCTCTATCGGGGGTTCGAATCCCCCTCTCTCCGCCAGCGAAACTCCCGCCTGCCTCAATCCAGAGACAATTATCAGATAATAGATGAGATATGACGATCCCTCATGCGGAGCATTCGTCGAATCCGTTCTCATTTGTGTCCTGTTCCGGCGGAAGACGCAGCGATTGAAATTGCTGAGCTTCTCGCAGTTAATGAGCGCCTCACTGGCGTGTTTGCGTTTCAAGTTTTCCAAAGGATGACTGTGAAAGTTTGCATTGGTTGGCGACTGGCTCTTATTTTCAGCGTTTTCGTATCGATATTCGTGGAAGCTCCGGCAGCTCACTCGCAGAATCCAACATCGCTGCCTTTGATGCCTCTGCCGCTTCATGTCACACGAGGAGAGGGACAACTGAAGATTGATGGCGGCTTCTCCATCGCCATCGAGGGCTATCAAGACGCCCGGCTTGAGTCAGCTCGCAAGCGGTTTCTGGGCACTCTTTCGCGCGAAACCGGAATTCCCTACTACGATGAGATCACAAGCGGAGAAGCAACGCTGATGGTAAAGACGGCGGGCCCGAGTGATGCCGCGCTGCATCTGGGTGAGAACGAGACGTATCACCTGGAGGTCACACCGACGCATGCGCTGCTCACGGCTCCGAATCCGCTGGGCGCGATGCATGGGCTACAGACTTTCCTGCAACTCGTGTCGATCACTCCGGAAGGATTCAGCGTACCGGTTGTGACGATCGACGATGAGCCTCGGTTTCCATGGCGCGGATTGATGATCGATGCGAGCAGGCACTTCCAGCCGCTGGATGTAATCGGGCGCAACCTCGACGGAATGGAAGCGGTAAAGTTGAACGTCTTCCATTGGCACTTGTCAGACGATCAAGGCTTTCGCGCCGAGAGCAAGATCTATCCGCTGCTGACCGCCAAGGGCTCGAATGGGCAGTACTACACACAGGCCCAGATGCGCGACGTTGTGGAGTATGCGCGGGAGCGCGGAATTCGCGTGGTTCCCGAATTCGATATGCCTTGTCATACGACAGCGTGGTTCGTGGGTTATCCCGATCTGGCAAGCGGAAAAGGGCCCTACAAAATCGAGACGCACTGGGGCGTATTTGATCCCGCGATGGATCCTTCGCAGGAGAGCACCTTTGAGTTCATCGACAAGTTCATCGGCGAAATGACGACGATATTCCCGGACGCCTACTTCCACGTTGGCGGCGATGAGTGTGACGGGAAAGAGTGGGATGCGAATCCGCGGATCAAGGCCTTCATGCGCGACCACGGATTGAAAGACAATGCAGCACTGCAATCCTACTTCACAGCACGAGTGCAGAAGCTGGTAACCGGACACCACAGGATCACGGAAGGTTGGGATGAGGTTCTGGGAGCTGACACTCCAAAGGACGTGGTGATTCAGTCATGGCGCGGGCCAAAGTCCCTGGCAGCAGCGGCTCGGCAAGGCAATCGCGGATTGCTGTCGACGGGATACTATGTCGATCTGAACCAGTCGGCGGCCGAGCACTATCTTGCGGATCCACTGGCGGGAGATGGCGCGAGCCTGACACCAGAAGAGAAGAAGCGTGTGCTGGGCGGCGAGGCGGCAATGTGGAGCGAATTCACGACTCCCGAGATTATCGACAGCCGCATCTGGCCGCGAACAGCGGCAATTGCAGAACGGCTATGGTCGCCACAAGATGTGCGCGATGTGACCTCGATGTATGTGCGGATGGCTGTTGTTTCGAACAAGCTGGAAGCATATGGACTGAAGCACCAGTCGTTTACCCGGCCCATGCTTCAGCGCATGAGCGGTCAAACTGATCCCAAGTATCTTGCGGTGCTTGCTGGGGTGGTGCAACCGCCGTTGGGATATCAGCGTGGGTCGTTGAAGGAGTATGACTCGCAATCGCCGCTAAACCACCTCGTGGATGCCGTTCCGCCCGAGAGCGAGACCGCGCGAAAGTTTAAGGACCTCGTGAGCGTGATCGTCGCGGGCAATGCGTCGCTTGAGCAGTTCCAAATGGCAAAAGCCTGGCTGACACTGTGGCGGGGCAATGATGCAAAGCTGGAGCCTTCGCTGAACGACTCCAATATCACGGCTGAACTTGCTCCCTTATCGCAGTCGCTATCGCAGGTTGCAGCGATTGGGCTGCGAGCGCTGGATGATCTCCAGAATCGCCGCGTTCCGGATACTGTGACAACGCAAAATGACACGCAGATGCTAAAGGCTGCGGAGAAGCCGCAAGCGGTGCTGCGCAATATGGCTGTGGCGCCGGTTGAAACGCTGGTGCAGGCGGCCGGTGCGCAGAAGCCGTAGACAGATATCCGCGCGAGCTGGACGAACCAGGGACATGGCCGCATCGTGCGATATGCAAACGCTCGAAGCAGTCAGCGCAACTCAAATTCGAGAACAATTCTAATTTGCGGCTATTCCGGCCGGTCCCCTACTGTGGATGCGAAGTGCGCGAGGAGTTTACGCACCGCGCCGCACGCCGTAATGTGCCCTGCAGCGACTCGTTCCTCCATTTCAGCGAAACGCTTTTGCATAGCTGGGTCGGAGCGGAACAATTGGATCAGTCCCATCTCGAGGTCTTCGCGCATCGAGCGACGTGACTGCTCCCGCCGACGGTGATGAAACCAGCCGTTCGCTCTCGTAGTCGCCGCAAATTCGAGGACGCAAGACCAGAGATCTGCAACGCCGTGCCCCGTGTGCGCGGAACATGCCATTGCGCGCGGGACCCAACCAGAAGCCGATTTAGGCAAGAAATGCAATGCGCTCTCGGCTTCGATGCGCGCCCGTTCGGCCGCTCGAAGATTTTGGCCGTCTGCCTTGTTAACCACGACTCCGTCGGCCAGTTCCATGACGCCGCGCTTGATTCCCTGCAACTCGTCTCCGGCACTGGCAAGCGTGACGAGCAGAAAGAAGTCCACCATTTCGTGTACGGCAGCCTCAGACTGGCCGACACCGACCGTCTCGACCAGGATGTTCTGGTAGCCCGCAGCTTCGCATAACAGGATCGCCTCGCGCGTATTCTGGGCCACGCCGCCGTGCGCGCCGCGGGATGGAGTCGGGCGAATGAAGGCACCCTGGTTCGACGCAAGAAATGTCATGCGAGTTTTGTCACCAAGAATGCTGCCCCCACTTAGCTGGCTGCTGGGGTCGATCGCAAGCACCGCGACCTTCTCTCCGCACTCGGTAATCAGATATTTGCCGAGCGCTTCGATCAGGCTGCTCTTGCCGGCGCCGGGAACACCTGTAATTCCTACTCGGATTGATTTTCCGCTCGCAGGCAGGCATCTCTCGATGATCTGCTCGGCGAGTTCGCGGTCTGCCGGGCGCGAGCTTTCAATCAGCGTGATAGCTTTGGCAAGAGCGGAACGATCGCTTTTTTGAATGCCATCAATTAGGTAAACCGCAGAGACATTTTTGGGACGCTTTGCGGCGCGCCCATTTCCGTCAGGCCGTGCTGGCACGGCGCAACCCAGCTTGACGTGCAGGGTGGTCTCGTTGGCATCGGGCAAGTCGATCAATTAGCAATGTTCTCCAACACGGTTGCCGCCAGAACCTGCAGCATGTGCTGCGCCGCCGCCGGAATCACCGTTCCTGGACCGTAAATGCCCGCGACCCCGGCGTTATGCAGGAACTCGTAGTCCTGCGGGGGAATCACGCCTCCCACCACAACGGCGATATGTTCATGTCCAAGCCGGCGAAGTTCGGCAATCAGCTCGGGCACGAGCGTCTTGTGCCCCGCGGCGAGCGAAGATACGCCGACGACGTGCACATCGCTCTCAATCGCGAACCGCGCCACTTCGCGCGGGGTCTGGAAGAGCGGACCGATATCGACGTCGAATCCAATGTCGGCCAGCGCCGTTGCGATCACCTTGGCGCCGCGATCATGACCATCCTGCCCCATCTTGGCGACGAGGATGCGGGGCCTGCGCCCCTCCTCCTGCTCGAATTCGACGACCATCTGACGGGCTTTTTTGAATTCTTCCGCATTGGCGGCGCCGGCGGAGTACACGCCCGAGATGGTGTGCGTGACTGCCTCGTAACGACCCCAGACCTTTTCGAGAGCAAACGAGATTTCGCCGAGCGTGGCCCGCGCGCGCGTCGCATCCACGGCACACTCCAACAAATTGCCGTTCTCTGAAACTGCGCAGTTCTCAAGCCGGGACAACGCTTGCTCGACGGCTTGCGGGTCGCGGTCGTGCTTCAATTGCTGCAGCCGAACTATCTGCGCCGCGCGAACTGCAGCATCATCGATGTCGAGAACGGGAATCTGCGGCTCTTCCGAGGCGCGATATGCATTTACGCCAACGATCACGTCTCTGCCGGAGTCGATGTTCGCCTGTCTTCTTGCCGCAGCCTCTTCGATTCTCATCTTGGGAATTCCGGCTTCGATTGCCTTGGTCATTCCTCCGAGTTCTTCCACTTCTTCGATCAGTTTCCATGCACCATGCATCAGCTCGTGCGTGAGCCGCTCAACATAATACGAACCCGCCCATGGATCGATGACGCGCGTAATGCCCGTCTCCTGCTGCAGGTAGATCTGCGTATTGCGGGCAACGCGGGCGGAAAACTCTGTCGGCAACGCGAGGGCTTCGTCGAGAGCATTGGTATGAAGAGACTGCGTATGTCCCAGTGCCGCCGCCAGAGCCTCAACACAGGTTCGCACAACATTGTTGTAGGGGTCCTGCGCAGCGAGGCTCCAGCCGGAGGTCTGGCTATGTGCGCGAAGAGCAAGGGACTTTGGATTCTTTGGTTGGAATTTCTGAACGATCCTGGCCCAGAGAACGCGCGCAGCGCGGAGCTTGGCAATCTCCATGAAGTGGTTCATGCCGATGCCCCAGAAGAAGGAGATGCGCGGCGCAAAGTCGTCAATGCTGAGGCCCGCTTTAACTCCCGTACGCAGGTACTCGAGGCCATCGGCCAGGGTGTAGGCCAGTTCGAGATCGGCGGTCGCTCCCGCCTCCTGCATGTGGTAGCCGCTGACGCTGATGCAGTTGAATTTGGGCATCCGAGCCGCACAGTAACGGAAGATATCTCCCACGATGCGCATGGATTGCGCTGGCGGATAGATATAGGTATTCCGCACCATGAATTCTTTAAGGATGTCGTTCTGGATTGTTCCGCTGAGCTTCTCGATCGCGACGCCCTGCTCTTCAGCCGTAACAATATAGAAAGCCATGATGGGCAGTACCGCGCCGTTCATGGTCATCGACACGGACATGCGATCGAGCGGTATCTGATCGAAGAGAATCTTCATGTCGAGGATGGAATCGATAGCCACGCCTGCTTTGCCGACATCACCCCTCACACGCTCGTGGTCTGAGTCGTAGCCTCGATGCGTTGCGAGGTCAAACGCGACGGAGAGGCCCTTTTGTCCTGCAGCCAGGTTGCGGCGGTAGAACGCATTCGACTCTTCCGCATTGGAGAACCCTGCATACTGCCGGATTGTCCACGGCTGCATCACGTACATCGTGCTGTAAGGACCGCGCAGGTAGGGCGGGATGCCGGCTGCGTACTCAAGATGCTCGATGCCGGCAAGATCTTCGCGCGTATACCACGGCCTGACGCCAATGTGCTCTGGAGAGAGCCAGCCCTCTGCGGTCGCTGCTGATCCGTGCGCGACGGGTCTGTGCGCAACGCCCGGTTTGTAGTCGATTTTTGAAAAGTCTGGACGCATTTCTAGTCCCTGATTCCTATAAGCCGCTGGATTCCTGCGAGAACCTCGGCGGCATTGCTGCGGATGTGAATGAATTCGGCGACGCCGAGGTCTCGGAGTTGCTCTGCGGAATCGGGGTTGCCGGCGATGACAACATCTGTCTGTCTCCTGCGGCCTTTCAAAATAGGCAGCAACTCCCCAGCTATCGGAAGATATTCCGCATCCGCGCTGCAGAGCACAATTAAGTCCGCATCGCTGTCGGCAATCCGCTCTGCTTGGTCGAAAGGTTGAATGCTTGTTGCTAGCCCGGCGCATGCCATAAAGTCGGCGGCAAACTGGGAGCGGGCACTACGCATCTTGATGTCACCGATTTCCGCAAGCAGAATTCTCGGTTGGCGACCCGTGTGCTGAATGAACGTTTCGGTGCGGAGACGGAGCGCCTCAAATCCCTGCGCTGCTCGCGGCACAGAGTCTGTGCGCGCCTTGTCAATGCGGCCCAGGGCATTCTCTGAGGCGTCTGCAAAGCGATTTGTGCCGGTTAGCACGCGCCGCCGGGAATCCACAGCCTGCTCGCGCGAACGCGTGCGTCTATCGAGCACCGATGCATTTACTCCTGCTGCCTGTGCCTTTTGGTAGCCTCCCGCCGTTTCCAGTTCCTGAAATAATTTCCACGCCTTGGATGCGATGGAGTTGGTCAACGCCTCAACCATGTACGCGCCGCCAAGCGGATCGGCAACGCGGGAGAGAAGCGCTTCCTGCTTTAAAACAATCTGCGTGTTGCGCGCCAATCTACGGCTGTTCTCGTCAGGCTGACTGTAGCATTCATCGAAAGGTGCGCACGAAATGGTGTCTGCGCCTCCGAGTATGGCTGAGATCACTTCTGTCGTCGCACGCAGGATATTGACCTGCGGATCATAGATGGTCTTGTTCCAATTCGCGGTGCGCGCATGGATCAGCGCTATTCCGGCTGCAGGGGTCCCGCCAAAGCTCTCGACGGCTTTCGCCCACACCATGCGGAAGGCGCGAAGCTTCGCAATCTGGACGAAGAACTCCGGGCCTATCGCGAAAGAAAAGGAGAGTGAACGTGAAATGGGGGCGACGTCCAGGCCCTGTTCCTGCATCTCTGCGATGAAGTCGACCGCTGCCGACAGCACGAAGCCGACCTCTTCGACAGCGCCGGCAGCGTGTTCATGAAATTCTTCCGCATGAACGAGGAAGGGCCTGAAGCCGTCTGGTGCGTTGCGCACGATCTCGGCAGAATAGTCCGGATCGGCAAGGGGATCCAGATCTAATGAGATATCGGCCCCGTGCGATCGGTTTCGAAACCGTTCGATCAGCAAATGGACGGAAGCTCGGCTCAGGCCTGCAAAGTGCACGGGTCTCGTATGAAGATTCGCGAGAAGAAGCGCAATATCTGAGGCGCTTTCGAGCTTCACGCGATGAAATGCAATTTCTTCAGCCCCGGCTGCAATCGCTCTGCTAGCGGCGCGATTCGCCTCTTCGGGATCGGCAATATCCAGCTCTTCGCGAATCTTCCAGTCGCCTGTCAAACGGGTGCCGCGTACGTAGGGAAAATCTCCAGGTGTGGCATCGAGGAAATGGAGGCCGGCCAGATCTTCGGCGCGGTAGTACGGCTTCACCGCGAGTCCTTCTTCCGGATGCCAGATCATTTTTGACGCATATTCCGCGCCTTTCACGCTCTCGCGGATGATGCGCTCCCACTGCTCTGTGGTTACTGGCGGGAACTCGGATAGAAGACTTTCGGTGGCCATATTTACTTGCTCTCCGGGGCCTCGACGATTTCGATCAGGATGCCAAATGGGCTATCCTCTTTTGACTTGGGATGAACGAAGAACACCGTGGTGCCACGCGAGCCTTTGCGAGGAGCCGGATCGATGATCCTGAATCCATTCGCTCGCATCGCGTCAAAAGCATGCTGAGCGTCCTTCACGCGAAAAGCGACATGCGCCAGTCCGCCGCGACCACCGTTCTTTTCGATTGTCTTTTGCACCGGCGACTCCGCGTTCAGCGGCTCGAGCAACTGGATAAGATTGGGCCCTTCGCCAATCTGGAGCAGGGCTTCTCGAACCTGGTCGGAGCCCAACACCTCTTCGCGATGAATCTCGCGAAATCCGAGCATCTCGTAGGATTTCACCTGGCCGTTCAACTCTCCTTGCCGCACCGAAATCGCCACGTGATCGACAAACAGGATTCCCGGAATGTCACTCAGCGCAGAAGCCGCGATCTGACCCGGCTTTAAGTCTTTTCCAACTTCGTGTGCTGCGACTGCTTCGATCATTCGAACTCCACCAGCAACTGGTTTACCTTTACCGATGATCCGGGAATAACCTGTACGCTCTTGACTACGGCAGCTTGCGGCGCGGTGATCTGCATTTCCATCTTCATGGACTCCAGCACCATGACAACCTGGTCGGCCTCCACGGCCTGCCCCGGAGAAGCTTCGACACTGATCACCATACCTGTAACGGGACTACGGCACTCTTTTTCGTTGTTGCGTGTCTCCGCAATTTGTGGCGGAGCAAGTGGTGCAGGGATTTCTGTTGGAATATACGCTGCGGGAGCAGGCGGATACGGTGGATATTCCGGCGCGCTCTCCGCAGCCTCCAGAATCTCGACATCGACCTCATAGGCTTTGCCGTCGATTGTGATTCGAAGCTTCAATGCCCTCTCCTAAACTTTTGAACTTGCGAATCACCTTCCAGCGCGAGCATTGTGCGACCCCTGCACGAGCACGCGGCCCTGCTGAGACCACGGGCTCGCGACAGGCTTTACTGCTCGAACATGCGCGCCTGGCCCAATGGCTGCAACTGTTGCCGCTGCAATCACCGCTTGAATCTCGGGAGCAATTTTCTCGGAGTCTGCCACGGCCTGCGCCTCTTCGAGTTCACCGGCCTGAACTGCGCTCGTCGATTCTCTAAGCTCTGGCGCCGCTAAAAGAGCATGGGGCTCGGCAAGACGGGTCTCGAGCGCGCGGATCGCATCGTCGAGTGAGCCAAGCTGGTCGGCGATTTTCAGTTGGCGCTCGGCAACGATTTGTTTGATTTTGCGCAGCAACAGCAGGTAGGCTGTCGCACAGCCAGCGGCGACAAGCGCCAGAATCAAAATCAAGTCTGTGGAGTGCAACGTCACAACCGGATCCTCATAACGGAATCAACCCATGTTTCTTCTGCGGCCGGAGTTCTCGCTTACCGTGCAGGGATTCCAGAGCATGCGAAAGGTATCGGCGGGTCTCAGCCGGCTCAATAATTTCGTCAACCAAACGCCGGCCCGCTGCGACATACGGGTTGGCAAACGTCTCGCGATACTCTTCGACTAGTTCCTGCCGACGCGTGGCCTGGTCGTGCGAGGCCTCAATTTCATGGCGAAAAACGATCTCGGCAGCGCCTTCTGCGCCCATCACCGCGATCTCTGCGGTGGGCCAGGCCACCACGCGATCCGCACCGAGCCCCTTGGAGCACATGGCGATGTACGCGCCGCCGTAAGCCTTGCGCAGGATAACCGTGATCTTGGGAACCGTCGCCGCCGAATATGCAAAGAGAAGCTTGGCTCCGTGGCGGATAATGCCCCCGCGCTCCTGCTCCACGCCCGGCAGAAATCCCGGCACATCGACAAACGTAAGAAGGGGAATATTGAAGGCATTACAAAAACGCACAAAGCGCGCGGCCTTGTCGGAGGCGTTGATATCGAGCACACCTGCCATGGCGCTTGGCTGGTTGGCAACGATGCCGACCGGTCGGCCTTGCAGGCGTCCGAAGCCGATGACGATGTTCGGAGCAAAACCCGGCTGAATCTCAAGAAAGTCGTTGTAGTCGACGACTCGAGTGACGATGGCGCGTACGTCGTAGGCAATCTTGGGATCGACCGGCACAATGGCGTTCATGTCGGAGTCGGACTTGATGCGAGGGTTAAACGGCATGCGGGGCGGGTCTTCAAGGTTGTTCGAAGGCATGAAGCTGAGCAGGCGCCGACAAAGCTGCAGGGCCTCTTTGTCATCCTGCGCGATCAGGTGCACCACACCCGACCGGTTCATCTGAGATTGCGGGCCGCCAAGGTCCTCGGAGCTCACATCTTCTCCGGTAACCTGCTTGATGACCTGCGGCCCAGTGATAAACATTCGTGCCTGTCGCGTCTGAATTACGAAGTCAGTCAGCGCCGGGCTATAGGCTGCTCCGCCGGCACATGGACCGCAGATGACGGCAATTTGCGGGACGGTTCCCGAGAGTTGCACATTGCGATAAAAAACACGTGCATAACCGTCGAGGCTGTCGATGCCCTCCTGAACGCGTGCACCACCAGAATCGTTAATGAAGACGAACGGGGTGCCGGTCTTGAGCGACATGATCATCATCTCGACAATCTTGCTGCAATGCACCTCACCTGCCGCGCCGCCCAGTACGGTGAAGTCCTGGCTGGCGAGGTGAATGAGACGGCCGTCGACTGACGCTGCCCCGGTGATTACGCCGTCAGCGGGAACTTCTTTTCCGGCCATACCGAACAGGGAGGCGCGATGGCGTGCGAAGATCCCGACTTCTTCGAAGCTAGATTTGTCGACCAGTGCGGCGATACGTTCGCGTGCCGTCAGTTTGCCGGAGGCGTGCTGCTTTTCAATTCGATCTCGACCGCCGCCGAGCTCAAGTTCGGCGCGGCGGGTTCGCAGGTCGGCGATCTTCTCCTGCATCGTCTTCGCCTTTACGCGTTCTTCCAGCCTAGCCATTGATGCTCCAGATTCCTTTGTCCCGGGTGCGAGCGTCCGTCTCGAGCGAGCCTGCCAATCTACACATTCGAGGCGGGATTCTCTCCGAGCACGCTCGGCAGAGTTTCCTTTATCGGCCCGTAACCATCGCAATTCTAAGCGTGGATAAGAGAAGACGATGTGATCTGGTTCACGTCGCCGACGGGTAGATTTACAACCTGCCAATTGGGAGATTTGCGGATGGGAGGACGGCAGGGTGAACGGACTCGGCGGAACAAGCTAAGCAGTTAAAAACAAGCTGTTTACAGCAGAGCAGCAACAGACGGGAGGCGGCCTTTAATTTCCGATCACCAGTACCTGGAAACTGCTGTCGACGGCGCTGATCTTCAAAGGCGCTCCATTAATTGGAGGATTGTTGAGTTGGGCGCCGTAGATGACGCTGGCGAGATAAACCTCCCCATTTGAAGGATTGATAGCCAGCGTGCGCGCATTCTGCCGGGTAGGGAGGGTCTGGATGACGGCATAGGTGTCGGTCACGTCCTGGCGAATGATAGTGACGCTTCCGTCGCTGCCTCCGTTTGCCGTAAAAATCAGACCGCGATTTGGGTCGTAGCCGATGGCATCGGCGCCGTAGCCGATGGGAAGAGCCGCTACGGTCTGACCTGTGGCTGCATCCAAGGCGACCATCCGCATATTGGTGCAGGCTGCAAAGAGGCGACTATGGGAGATGTCGATGGCAAGCGCACGCGGACGCTGGCAATTCGTATCGAGCCTTAACGGAACGGGATAAGCGCCGGCAGCCGGGCCAGGATTTGCGCCGGGAGTCCAGTCGAGCAAGATGGGCTTCTCAGCTGCTCCGGCCGCTCCCGCGTCGGTAGAAATTGTCGTTGGCCGCGCGGCTGGTTGTCGGGCTGCACGAGTGGCTGGCTGCGCACCGATGACTCTCTGCACTTCAGAACCCATGGCCTCGGCATCGAGTCTTAGAATCTGGCTGCGATCGGAGACCGTGATGTAAATCCTGCCGTTGCCGTCTGCCTGGGCGAAACCGAGACTGCCCGGAAGCAGGATTTGCGCCAATGCGACTCTGCGCTCCGTGTCGATTATTGTGACGGTGGATTCCGGGCCGCCCTGTGGCGCAGTGCGCGGAGTGACAGGGCGCGGCGGCTGAGTCTGTCTTGAAGAAGTGGACTGTGCTCCATTTGAGGTTTGGTTTTCTCGACTTGTCGCCTGCGCACCCACGACGAAGAGCAAGCCACTGGATGGATCGAGGGCCATCGATCGCGGGGTGGGTCCGGTGGGAATGCTGGCAACCACCTGGAAACTCCGCCGGTCGAAGACCCGCACCATGTCTGCAGGGCCGTCGCTGATGTATCCGAAGCCGCCGTCCTGATCGAGAACGACGGTATGAGCCTGACGCAGGCCCCTGACGACTCCGGCGACGGTGCCACTCTCAACATCGACGACCTGTACCGCAGGGCCATGAGCGATGAAGAGCTGGTGGGCTGAGGGGTCCATCGTCATGTAGTCCCAGTCGCCAACACCGCCGACGATCCAAGACTTTGTGATGAAGAAAGGGTGTGAGGGCAGAGCGGTGGACGGAGGCGGAACGGGGGATAACTGTGCAGATGCAACACCGCACACTGCCAGCCAGAGGCACAGGATTCTCCTCATTGCGCGACCGCTCCTGATAAGATTTGACGCTCCAAGCGGTTCTTGCGTTCAAACCTTTTTGGGCGCAAAGGCGGAATCCGCCATGGACCTCATCGAAACAAAAGCACAACCCCGAATAGTCTGCGGCATCAGAATCGGTGTAGCAAACATCCGGGAAGTCAACAGTGTACCTGCTTGTAACCCTGCGGATCAGGGAATCATCGACAGAAAGGACACGCAAAGATGGATGCTCGTCAGTTGAACGATACGGCAAAAGCCCTGGTTGCCGGCGACAAAGGTTTGCTGGCCATGGATGAAAGTACACCTACTGCCAATAAACGCTTTGCTGCGACAGGTATTCCGCAGACCGAGGAGATGCGGCGTGCCTATCGCGACATGATCGTGACGGCGCCCGGGTTGGGCGACTGCCTTAATGGCGCCATCCTGGTGGACGAAACCATTCGCCAGCAGACGAGAGCGGGAGTTCCGTTCGCGAAAGCACTGGAAAAGGCAGGCATTATTCCTGGCATCAAGGTCGACGCTGGAGCCAAACCGATGGCTGCGCATTCCGGCGAAAAGATCACCGAGGGGCTGGACGGGCTGCGCGAGCGGCTGGCCGAGTACGTGAAGATGGGCGCGCGATTCGCCAAGTGGCGCGCTGTCATCACCATTGGCGATGGCATCCCAAGCGATAGTTGTCTTGAGGCGAATGCGCTCATTCTTGCACTCTATGCCGCACTGTGCCAGGAGGCGGGCCTGGTTCCGATCGTGGAGCCCGAAGTGCTGATGGATGGTGACCACACGATGGAGCGTTGTGCCGAGGTGACGGAACGAACCCTGCACACCGTTTTTGCCGAGCTCGTCGCCCAGAGAGTCGTGCTCGAGGGCATGATTCTGAAACCGAATATGGTGGTGCCAGGACTGAAGTGTCCGCACCAGAACACGAACGAAGAGATTGCCGATGCCACCGTGCGGTGCCTTCTGCGCACTGTTCCCGCCGCGGTGCCAGGGATTGCGTTTCTCTCTGGCGGCCAATCGGGCGAGCTTGCTTCTGCCCGGCTGAGTGCGATGAATGCGCGATTCAAAGGACGCCTGCCGTGGGGACTGGCGTTCTCGTTCGCTCGCGCCATCCAGGAGCCAGCCATGCAGATCTGGCATGGCGAAGACGCGAACGTACCCGCCGCGCAGAAAGCTCTGGTGCATCGGGCTCAGTGTAACGTTGCCGCCCGGCGGGGCGAGTACACGCCCGCGATGGAGAAGCAATGACGGGCAAGAAATACATCGAGGACTTTCGCATCCGTCCGGGAAAACGCGTTCGGCTCGCGGACTTTGACCCCGCATTCAAAGGCAAGCACAGCAAGAGCCATGCGTTGCGCAAGACCCAGGAACTCTGCGTAACGTTGAGCGAACTGCAGCAGAAGCTCTATGCAGAGCGCCAACGCTCGCTGCTCGTTTGCCTGCAGGCGCTCGATGCCGGGGGCAAGGACGGCGTGGTCAAACATGTTGTCGGGGCAATGAATCCGGATGGTTGCGACGTGGCCAACTTCAAGGAGCCGACGCCGGAAGAATTGGCTCACGATTTCCTGTGGCGCGTTGAAGCAAAGACGCCAAAGCGGGGTGAAATTGCGGTTTTCAACCGCTCTCACTACGAAGATGTGCTCATCGTGCGTGTGCACAACCTGGTGCGGAAGGAGGTCTGGTCGAAACGCTACGATCAGATCAACGACTTCGAGCGTCGTCTCGCTCTGAACGGTACGCACATTCTCAAGTTCTTTCTCCACATCAGCAAAGAAGTGCAGCTGAAGCGCTTCGAGCAGCGGCTCGACGATCCCAATAAGCGCTGGAAGATCAGCGAATCCGACTACACGGAGCGCGAATATTGGGACGATTATGTGCAGGCCTATGAAGACGCGCTCGCCAAGTGCAGTACTGAAGACGCTCCGTGGTTCGTGATTCCGGCGGACCATAAATGGTTCCGGGACCTGGCAGTTTCGGAAATCATTGTGGCGACTTTGAAGTCGATGGATATACAGGTGCCGAAACCAACCGTGAATATTGAAGATATCCGGCCAGAAGTACCACTCGGCGGTAAAGGCGGAAAACACAGCAGAGCGAGCCGTAAGCGTCGCGCCCGCGCCTAATCCGGTACTGGAGATCGACCACTCAACAGTCGCTGACCAATTGCGCTATGCTTAAGCCCGTACCGGCCGGATCAGCGGCCTCTGCGGAGCCTCGAAATGGGCGAACTGGTTCTGAGCGTCAATGGAAAATCTTATAAGGTAAACGCGCCAGAAGAGGAGACGCTGCTCTCCGTCCTGCGCAACCGGCTCAACTTAACAGGCACGAAATATGGTTGTGGCGAAGGACAATGCGGTGCATGCACCGTGCTGATGGATGGCGCCGCAACGCGATCATGCTCGATCCCTGCAGCGGCTGCGGCAGGCGCAAAAATCACGACCATCGAGGGCCTTGAGGTAAATGGCAAGCTCACCATCGTCCAGCAGGCGTTTCTCGATGAGGGTGCTTTTCAATGCGGTTACTGCACCTCCGGGATGATCATGAGTGCCACTGCCCTGCTCCGCGACAACAAATCGCTCAATGAGGAGCAGATTCTCGGCGCGATGAACGGCAACGTCTGCCGCTGCGGCACATACCCGCGTATCCTCGAGGCGATCAAACGTGCCGCGGGCCACATGAACGGCGGAGGTGGGCGATGAGCCTTCGTGAAGAGAATATGGATTCGGAGGACTTGAGCGCGACGAAACTGGCTTCGCAAAAGAGCAGGAGCGAAATCGATCGACGTGATTTCCTGAAATTTCTTGGCGGCGGGCTGCTTGTCTGTCTTACTCCGATCCCTTCGTTTGCTCAGGAGTCGGGCCGCGGCTTCGGCTCTCACGAACTGCCCACGGATATCAGCGCGTGGATCCATATCGATGCTGACGGGCAGGTTAAGGTCTTTACCGGCAAAGTCGAAGTTGGGCAGAACATTCGCACATCTCTCGCGCAGGCCGTTGCTGAAGAGCTGCGGGTCTCCTTCGACTCCATCACCATGGTCATGGGCGACACCGATCTTGTCCCCTGGGACATGGGCACTTTCGGCAGCCGTACTACGCCGACGATGGCGCCGCAACTGCGTAATATGGCGGTGGCCGGCCGCGAACTCCTGGTGGAGATGGCGGCGAAACGATGGAACACCGACGGCACGAAACTCGTTGCGGCATCAGGAAAAGTGACAACGCCCGATGGATCGAAGTCGCTTAGCTATGGCGAACTAACGCGCGGCGAGGCGCTCGTGAAGAGCGTTGCCGGCGATCCGCCGTTCACTCCGGCTACAGAGTGGAAGATTGCCGGAACGCCGGTGCCCAAAGCGAACGGCCGTGACTTTGTTACCGGCAAGCATCAATTCCCTTCCGACATCGTGCGACCCGAGATGATGTTCGGCGCCGTGCTGCGACCGGAAGGATACAACGCGACGCTGCAGTCGCTTGACATCAGTGTCGCGGAAAAGATGCCGGGCGTGAAAATTGTACGCGACGGCGATTTCACCGGAGTGGTTGCGAGCGATCCATTCACATCGCAACGGGCGCTTGCAGCCATCCACTCCAAGTGGAATGTCCCGACACAGCAGGGCAATCAGGGCCTCTTCGAATACCTCAAGAACCATCCGGAAGAAGAAGGGGAGCGCCCCGACCACGTTGCTGGTTCGGTTTCAGAAGCGCTCTCTGGCGCCGACGTGCGACTTGAATCTCAATACACGGTCGAGTACATTGCGCATGCTCCACTGGAGCCGCGCGCAGCGGTGGCCGAATGGAACAATGGCAAACTGACCGTTTGGACCGGCACGCAGCGGCCTTTCGGTGTGCGCGACGAACTGATGGAGGCTTTTAAACTCCCCGCTGAAAAGGTGCGAGTGATCCAACCCGATATGGGCAGCGGGTACGGAGGCAAACACTCGGGCGAAGCAGCCATTGAAGCGGCGCGCCTATCCAAAGCCGCCGGCAAACCGGTGAAGGTGGTGTGGACCCGGCAGGAAGAATTCACGTGGGCCTACTTTCGCCCCGCCGGACTGATCGAAATCAAAGCCGGAGCCCGGCGCGATGGAACGCTCGTGGCGTGGGAGTATCACAATTACAACTCCGGCCCCGCCGCCATCGGCACGCCCTACGAAGTTGCGAACCAGCTCATCCAATATCATCCGTCGAAGTCGCCGCTGCGGCAGGGCTCATATCGCGGGCTCGCAGCAACCGCGAATCACTTCGCCCGCGAGTCGCACATGGACGCGATGGCGCATGCCGCGAAGATAGACCCGCTTGCTTTTCGGTTGAAGAACCTCAGCAATCCACGTCTGAAGGCCGTTCTTCAGGCCGCCACCGACAAGTTCGGCTGGGCCGGTGCAAAGTCCACACCGGAGCATGGGTACGGCATTGCCTGCGGTACGGACAAAGGCGGATTCGTCACCACGTGTGCCGAAGTAGACATCGATCCTGCAAGTAAAAAGGTAAAGATTCGGCGAGTGGTCGAAGCCTGGGAATCCGGTGCGATCGTGAATCCCGACGGACTTCGCAACCAGATGCAGGGCGCCATTGTGCAGGCTATTGGCGGTGCGTTGTTCGAGCGGATCCTCTTCGGCAACGGACGCATCGAGAATCCAGCTTTCTCAAAGTACCGGGTGCCGCGTTTCAGCGACACGCCGCAGGTGGAGATGGTGTTGCTCGACCGGAAGGATCTGCCCTCCGCAGGCGCGGGTGAAACAGGCCTCGTGGGACTTGCGCCCGCGGTAGGCAATGCAATTTTCGCGGCCACGGGCGTGCGCCTGCGCAGCATGCCCATGACGCCGGACAACAACATCATCCGGGCATAGCTCTCTTCATTTTTCGGCGGGAGGTTCGGGGGTCCACGTCTTTCCGTCGGAGCTGATCCAGGTCTGCTGTTTGTCGTTCACCAGCTCAAACCGCGTTGTTTGCAGGGTCTTCAAGGCAGCGGCTTGCGTCCCCATCGGCCTGGTACGTACGAGAAGAGCTCGCCCGGTCCACTGCGTTTGAATGGGCTGCCAGTGCTTGCCTGCATCTTCGCTCAGGAACATCGCTCCGACCGTGTCGAGCGCGATGCTGCGGGCCGCCTCGGATGCGACGGAAAGTGCGCCAAGCCCGCTGGGCAGCGTTATCTTCTTGGCCTTAGTCAGCGCTCCGAAATTCGCAGTTGAGATTTCATCGTTTTTGTCGGTCAGCGGAATCGAGGAAACCTGTGGTGGGGGCGTCGCTGCCATGGCCGGTGCCACTTCTGCTTTTTCTGCCTGCACCGTGACAGTTTGTGACGCCGATGCGGGAGCTACGCTTTCTCTCACCGGCTTGTTCGCCGCAATAGCCGCCGCGTCTTGCGATTGCTGTATATTGTTCTGCTGCAATGCATCTTGCCGCGCCAGATTCTGCTGCTGAAACTGGTTTGCCGCTGACGGCCCGTCGAGCGTCGAGCCTTTAGGTCGCGCAGCCATCGTTCCGTGAATCGATCCGCCCGAAAGCGCTGGAGACACCACAACAGGAGCGCCTGCTGCTTCCGACGCGAGTTCGTTTTGTTGGACCCGCTTCTTCTCGTCGAGTTGCTTTGCTTCTTCCTTCGGTGCTGGCATTGGAGCAATGTCTTTCTCTTTGTCTCGCACTTCGGAAGGATTTGCCGTCTTCGCCTTCTGCGATTCTGTGTCCCGAGCGATCGACTGGGGACTCGCTGCTGGTGCCTTAGCAGGCTCAGCCTTGCGCAAATCGTCGGTCTGCGAGAGCTTCGCAGTCATCTGCGTCTCCGAGGCAGCATGGCGAAAGTGCTGGAGGACGGCAACTCCGATGAGCCCTGCAAATGCGGTCGCTGGAATCCATAGCCAGGTCCAACCGTTGAACCAGGTAGCGCGTTGCTTCCTGATCGCTGGCGTCGAATCCGCCACAGGCGCTGGTTTTCCCTCCGACGCCGCATGCTGCGCCAGGAAAACGACTTCGCGACAGCGGCGGCACGTAGCCATGTGCGCAAGAATCTGATCGCGCTCGGCCGCGGGCAGCAGTTGCTCTGCCATTAAGGTCAGGCTCTCGGCGTCGGGGTGCATTCCGGATTGGGCAGTTGGATTCATGTTGTGGTATTTGCCTCGTCGGAGAGCAGCGCTTTCGCGGCGGTTCCTTGCGCGGCAGCCGGATTTGTAATCGCCTGTACTGTGAACGGCTCCGATTCAGAACTTTGCAGTAGCTTTCCCAAATCTATTTTCAGATCGAGATCGCGGGGATCTGTTCCAAGCGCTTCCTCCGCCGCTCTGCGGGTCATCCCGTTTGTTTCAAGATTTCGGAGCAGCTGCTTGCGAACCGCATCCGTAGCGCGCCGCAGCCTGCGGCTGATCGTCGCTTCATGCACATGCAGTACTTGGCCGATCTCGGCCAAGGTTTTGTCGTCAACATAATAGGATGCGAGCAGGAATCGTTCTTCCGCAGGCTGCTCATGTAAAGCTGCATGAACGGCATTGCGAAGCGCTGCAAGAATCGCGGGCTCGGAATCCGGAATGGGGTTCGACACAGGCACATCGTGTACCTGGTCATCAAGCGCTTGTTCGCGATATGTGCGCCTGTAATGATCGACGAAGCGTTGCGCCAACGTAGTCCTCAACCATCCCAGGAGCGAGCCGCGTCCTCGGTAGGAATCGAGCGGGCAGCGGCGTTCTCCGTCGCGAGTGTTCAGGCCGTAGAGTTCCGCATAAAATGCATCGGCCAGGTCGCGTCCTACGGTTTCTCTGCCGCTGATTGCGATAGCTGCACGTGTAAGCGGCTGACCGTAGATCGCCATGAAATGCTCCCACGCGCGCTCATTGCCAGCTGCGCAAGCCTTCGCCAGCACAAGATCGGCCAGCTTGAGACTGCGAAAAAAAGCCGCCTGCTCTTCCTTTTGAGGCACAACGCCGGAGGGCCAGTCCGAAGTTCTGCGCCATTGCGACGAGCAGAATGATGCGATCGAACTCGCTCCGCTCGAGACCCCAGGCCCGCGCGCCACATTCCTCCCAAAGTTCATCCAGCAGCGCGGGATGCACCGCAACAGTAGTAGAGGAAACCTCCCCGGCAGGCACACCATCGGCGGGCTGAATTGGTGCAGCGTCCACGACACGAAGATACGCCAAAAAATCCCTGCAAGAAACCTCCGGAGTTCCGTTCTCAGCCCAGAGCCGGCGCTGCTGCTGCCGGCGGAGGGTACGCATGAGCAATCCAGCCAGGTTGAGTTTTCTCGGATCTACGCTTCTCGTTATCGCGCTGATCGCGGGTTTTGCGCTTCATCATGTTAGCGACGTCCGCGCGGCCGCGGGTCCGATGGACGAGCGGCACGGCTCCTATCGCGTGCTGGCGCCGATTGAAAGCGGAAATCTGCTTCTCTTCCCCGTTGTGCAATCCGGAAAGACGCCCGCGTCTCCATTCCTGACGCTTGATGAGGGCATCAAGAGCGGGCAGGTGGAGGTGACCGAAGCCGGCAAGGTTCGTGGACTGGTACGCCCCCGGCCCGCGCAGGGCAGAATCGACGATGGGGTGCTCCGGCCTATTCCAAATCCCCAACCGCCCCAGTACCGCGGCGACCAGGTCAACACGCTGGTGCTGCTCAACAACTCCGACAAACCGCTGCTTTTGCTGGCGGGCGAAATCGTGACCGGAGGCAAGCAGGATCGCGTGATCGCGAAGGACCGCATTGTTCCTGCCGGCAGCGATCCCATTGACCTGGGCGTCTTCTGTATCGAACCCGGACGTTGGACCGAAGACTCAGCGACCTTTCGCGGATCAAGCAAATCGTCGGCCCAGAGCATCATGGTTCAGCCCACCGTGCGCGCCGAGGCCATGGTCGTCAAAGATCAGCAGGAGGTATGGAACTCTGTGCACGGCAGCATTGCAGCCGCGCTCGCCGCACCAGTTGCACCGCCCCCGGGAGGCGTGGTGGCCGAACCGCGGCACACTGTCCCCGATGCCAGCAGCCTTGGGACGACGAGCTATGCGCGCGCGATGCAGAGCGCAGCTGTGAGCGAAAAGGTGGACGCAGCCGCCGCGCCGGTGATGAAGTCGCGCGAGCAAGTGCTTGAAAAGCTCCGCGAAGAGCACGCTGTCGGCGTGGTGGTGGCTGTGCGCGGCGAGATTGTGTGGGCCGACATCTTCTCTGATAGCGATCTGCTGGGGCGCTATTGGACGAAGCTGGTTCGATCGTATGCTGCCGAGAGCTTGCTTGGCGGCAAAGCGCATTCCGCGCCAACGGTCGCCGATGCGCAGCGCTTTCTCGATGCTCCCAAGGGCGGCACGGAAACCAGCATCGGCGACGTCGGCGTTTATCGGTATAAGGAACTCCGCTCCGGCGGCACCGAGACGTTTGTGCTGGAATCGTTGTTGCCGGGAACGGACTATGACGTACACATCAGCAAGCTCAAATTGCGCGGAGAAGTACGGCGAGTGGGCTCGCCTATGGGCTTGCGCTAAGCACTACCGGAATCCATCTGAAAGGTGCGGTGCGAGCCTGCAATGGGCTTCTCCGCCGCATCGGATCCCATCCGCCTATGGGCGTGAGATATCTCTGCCCTGCTTCCTCGGTCGCGATCCAGCGGGCCGTGCGGGAAATGTGGGAGTTCGAGACGATACGATTGGATGGGAGACATTGATGGCTAGGGTTCTGGATGGGGCGGCAATTGCGGCGGCGATCAAGCAGGAAGTAGCAGAAGAGGTGCGGGCGCTCGCCGCACAGGGCATCCGGCCAGGGCTGGCTGCGGTGCTGGTGGGCCATGTGCCTGCTTCGGAGATTTACGTTCGCAGCAAAGTGCAGACCTGCGCTGAGCTGGGGCTCTTCAGCGACCTGATCACTCCGCCCGATATGGTCACGACCGAAGAGATGCTGGATCTGGTGCGCGCTCTCAACGATCGCGACGATATTGACGGCATCCTCATCCAATTACCCTTGCCGAAGCAGGTTGATGCCAAGGCGCTGCTCGATTCTGTGTCGCCGGCAAAGGATGTGGACGGCTTTCATCCGGTGAATGCGGGCAGGCTGCAGGCGGGACGACCTGCTCTGGCGCCGTGCACTCCGGCGGGCGTCATCGAGATTCTCAAGCGCAGCAACCTGCCGATCAGCGGGCAGCACGCGGTGATTGTGGGGCGCAGCGACATTGTGGGCAAGCCGGTTGCAATGCTACTGCTGCATGAGAATGCCACCGTGACGATCTGTCACTCGAAGACGCGCGACCTCGGCGAGGTGACGCGGCAGGCTGACATTCTAGTTGCGGCGATCGGGCGGCCGGGGTTTATAGCACCCGAGATGGTGAAGCCGGGCGCCACCATTATTGATGTCGGCATCAATCGCATCACGACGCTCGAAGACTTTGACCGCTTCTTTGCCGGCGACGCCAAACGCCAAGCCACATTCGCCAAGCGGGGCTCGACGATTGTGGGTGATGTGCATCCCAAGGCGTTTGAGCTTGCCGGCGCATATACGCCGGTTCCGGGCGGCGTGGGGCCGCTGACGATTGCCATGTTGATGTCGAACACCGTGCGCGCCGCGAAAATGCGGAGAGGTCTCTAGCTGATGTTGCGCGTTGGACTCACCGGCGGTCTCGGCAGCGGCAAGAGCACCGTCGCTGCCATGCTGCGTGAACTTGGTGCGCGAAGTCATCGAGTCAGACGAATTGGGCCGAGCGCTGATGGAACCGGGACAAGCGGTCTTTAACGAGATCGTTCTCGTCTTTGGACCTGACGTCGTCGCGGCAGATGGCAGGCTCGACCGTGCACGGCTTGCTGAACTCGCCTTCAAGGGCGGGCGCGTGAAGGAGTTGAATGCGATCATCCATCCGGCCGTTATCGAAGCACAGCGCCTGTGGATGAGCGAGGTATTCGCGCGAAATCCGGCTGCTGTTGCGGTTGTCGTGTCGGCGCTCATTTTCGAGGTGGAACGCGACGCTCGCACGAGCGGTGAGGCCAATGCCGTTTTCATGGAGCTGCGCAATCGCATCGATCGGGTCGTGCTGGTCACGGCTCCTGACGATGCGAAGATTGTCCGCTATGTCGACCGCATCGCTCCATCCGCGACAGACCGCGCGGCAGCCGAGGCGGACGCGCGCGCACGGCTGGCTCACCAGATCCCCGACAGCGAGAAAGCCAATCGCGCAGACTACGTGCTTGAAAACAACGGTGATATCGAAGCTCTCCGCGCTCAAGTCGGGAAACTCTGGTCCCAACTGAAACAGGAGAGCAACTTAAACCTCAAAAGGTAGTTATTTAAAATAGATGGAGCAGCAGAAGTGGTGCGAAGTCCGTCGCTGGATCCTCGGGAACTGCTTTGTATCTAATTCGTATGGTGTATGGAAGGTTGCAAGGTTTAAGAGAGATATGAAATTGCGCCAGTTTGTTTTGGTTCTTCTCCTTGTGGGAGGTTTCTGGTTTGTCACCACTCATTTCCAGAGAGGTTTGAATCCTCTGGCGCTTACGAGTTCGCACGCCTCGGGCTCGGCGCTGGAACTGTCGGAGGCGCATGCAGCGCCGGAATTCGATGCGGAAGAGCAGAACAACATCTCCGTCTACAAACGGGTGCTGCCTTCGGTGGTGAACATCACTTCTCGCGCCGTGATCTTCAACTTCTTCTACGGGACTGTGCCGCAGGAGGGCCAGGGATCTGGATTCATTCTCGACAAGGCTGGGCACGTGCTGACGAACTATCACGTAGTTGAGGGCGCAAACCGGGGCGTTGAAGTGAAGCTGAGCAACAAGCGCAGCTACAAGGCGACGGTTATCGGAAGCGACAAGGTGCACGATCTGGCGCTTTTGAAGATTGAGGCGCCTGACCTGCAACCCGTGGTGCTGGCGGACTCTAGCCAGATTGCGGTGGGCGAGAAAGTGTATGCCATCGGCAATCCATTCGGCCTGAGCGGAACCATGACGCAGGGCATCATCAGCTCAATCCGGTCTATTCGGAATGGAGACGGCGCGCCGATTGAAGACGCGATCCAAACTGATGCGGCTATCAATCCTGGAAACTCTGGCGGGCCGTTGCTGAACTCGCGAGGCGAAGTGATCGGGATCAACACCATGATCGCTTCGAACGGTGCGGAGCAGAGCTCGGGAATCGGCTTCGCCATTCCTATCAATACTGCCAAGGCGGTCCTTTCCGATCTGACGCGTTATGGGCAGGTGCGTCGGCCGTCGCTTGGCATCCAGTCTTACGCCATCGGGCCGGATCTGGCGGAGCAGATGGGTCTGGCAGCGGACTCTGGTGTGCTGATCCAGAAGGTGACTCCCGGCGGAGCCGCTGAGCGTGCCGGATTGCGCGGCGGCAATGAGCAGGCGTACGTGGGCAACCAGCCGATCATGCTGGGCGGCGATTTGATTGTGGCGATTGATGGCCAGCAGATCACCGATCCGCAGGACATCGCCGTGGTGATGGACAAGCACCAGGCCGGGGACACCGTCAGCGTAACCGTAATGCGAGGACGGCGGCAGATGACGGTGAAGGTGGTGCTGGGCGAGGCGCGGTCGGTGAATACGTAAGAGAACTGCTGACGTTTGGCCCTGCTTCTTCCTCGCCGGCACAGAATCTCTCATATCAGAGACGATCTTGAGCGACCCGCTTGGTTGGATTTCAGGAAATCCGCCTCCGAAGATGATGAGGCCCTTTCGCGACTTCACGACGTTGGTGAAGACGTCCGCATCCGTACTTGAAAAGAGCTACTCCAATGGTGTGAGCGGCCTTTCCCCGGCTCATTTAGAATCACCCGTCTGAGGGATTGGACGATGGATATGTACCTTCACGTCAGGGTGCTGTTTGGCATGATCGTGGGCCTCAGCGTGGCGCACCTGCTTCGGTGGAAGAAGGGCCGCTTCGTGATTATGTGGTTATTTCGCGGCTTGATGTTATTATGAAGGCGTCGGCATCCGTGCTTGGAAAAAGCTACGCCGGTGATGTGAAAGGAGTTAATCTCAGAAACTCTGCTCATCCACAAGGAGGAACCGGCTTGCCAGAAGAGTGCAGATGGCGTAAGGGTCTCCGGAACAGTTGTAATCGACATCACTATCGATAAGACCGGAAATGTAAACCATCCCCATACGCTTTCTGGACCGAAAATGCTTCGACCGCTTGCCATTGCGACGGTGCGCAAATATCGATACAGGCCCTATCTAGTGAACAAGACGCCGGTTGAGGTTGAAACGGTAGTTTCCATAACGATCGACTGTTCTTTTCATACGGGCCAAGCATGATTGTGTTGTAGCAGCTGTATCACCCTCAATTCGGAAGTAGAGGTGAGCTAGATCACCCCTACTTCCGGATCGATCACTATCCACTCGCGACCATGGAGTCGCTCTCGAGATCGAATGAGATTCAGGCAATCCAAAGCGATATCCGGTTTATTGGGTTCACCTGGTATGGGTAGCCTTTTCTCTTATCTCTCTTAATTCACTTCTGTGGTGGGAGTTCAAACCTTAACCCCGGGTGAGTGAATGGACTTTTCCGCTCTATTCTTTCGTCGCGCTGTACGACCGTCGTGCTCTATCTTTTGTGGCAAGTCTGTTAATCACCGAATGCAATCGGCGATTACGATGGGTTCAAAGGATATTTTTACTCACGCCGTCAATGGATATTCGGTTTAATGGTGGTTCTGTATGTCGTCGATGTCGCCGACACCCTTATTAAAGGCCCTGCTATCTTCACCAGTATGACGGACTTGTTTACCAAATCCGCACCACTGCCTATGTTGTGCTTAGCCTGATCGCCATCAAGAACGAAAGAGAATATTGATTTGGGTTGCTGCGGCGGCACTGATGTTTGCGCTCAGGACAATTGTCTTTACGAAGGGAGTTGCCGGTCAAAAGCCCGCGGTTTCATGCGACGTTATGCAGTCTTAGCCTTGCTCGCGGAGATTGCGTTACATCCTGAAACTTTTTCGGGCTCGCGCTATGCGTCGATTCGCTTCAAGGTGGGGGTTGCGGTATATAGGACCCACTGCACCTCTACAATCGTGGTGAAGACCTCTGGTCCCAGAATGCTGCCTTCCGGCTGGATATCCCACCTCGGTATCTCACAAGCTTGGAACATAATCGAGGGGGAGAACAATAGCACGTCAGTATTCATTTTCGACGGCGTCGTGGGAACTGTCAGAAGCCAACCTTTCACCTATATCGCCTGCCACACCAAACAGAGTCCTTTCGGAATGAGTACGTCTGTGGAACCCGTGATACAGATTCACGGATGGACGGTCCTTCATGGGGTGTGGTTCCTTTGGTTCTCTTGGTTTATGGGCATAAGACGACTTGATAGACATCTCAGCAATCTACGGTCGGAATAGCAGAGCCAACAGAACGAAACGTGTCTCGGTCGCCTATTCCTCCCGAATCACCCTCTAACCGGACATAACCCCATTTTCGAGTAATTTGTCCTTCGGTTGACGTTTGTGGTCTCCCATCCATCGAGCAAAATGCCGCTGGATGGATGCGGAATTTTGTTCCGTCTCGGCTTTCAACTCGCGGTTACGGCTCAGAGTCGGCCTGGCTAGAACTTCACTCCCAGGGTGGCGAGAAATGCTTTGACTTCGGGCCAGGCGGCCTTCAGGTCGTGTGCGGTCTGAATGTCGAGAGCGATATTCAGGGGGTTGGAAGCGGCGCCGGCGAGTTCGGCGATCGGCTTCTCAAGTGCGGCGATCAATGTCGCCAGCGCAGCCACGGCTTGCGGTGCGGCTTTGAGAGCCTTGTTCGCGCCGGTGAGCCACTTCAGGACGTCCTCGGCTGCGATTTCGATTCCTTTTTCCATATTGACCAGTATGTTTGCCATCGCGATAGTTCTCTTTTCTGGTCGGCAGACCTGGCGGGTTGCGACGGGCCGCCGACGTGATGTTTGCGGCGAGGCCGCTGACGGAGTTGACCGTGGTTGCGGTTGCGGCCGAAAGCGAGTCGCCTGGCACAGACGACGGCGGGCGCGCGGCGAATAGGTCCGCGTGAGGTTCCGCTGGATTGTCAGGCTATGGTTTCAAGCTTAAAGAGTTTGCTGAATTAACCTGCAAAACGGTGGCGGAAATCGACTTCATTGAATCAATGAGTTACAGCTTTTTTGGGGATTGAGGGATTGACGGGGGTGGGTGCAGGGCGGGCACACGAAGTTGCCGCTCGCGAAATCGGGGTGAAGGACCCTGCGCCCTCCTTCCTCAAACACAGCGCGGCTTTCCCTTCCACCGCGCAACGCACCCCAGGCGGGAACGAGGACGAATTTGTCGCGCACCATCGTTGCAGTTTCGAGAGCAGGCCCGGTCCGTACCGTTGTGCGCGCGGGGGGGTGTATACCCATACTCTGTGAGTAAAGTCTCTCGATTCAGGCGTTTGAATAGAGGAGCACGCCCGTAGGGTCGTCCAAGCAAAGAACTTAGACCGCAGAGTCGTCTCCGCAAAGGAGTTACAGGCCTTTTTGAGGCCGGATTCTGCTGATTGTTCCACATGGTGGTCCAATGGCAGCCTTCCAAACCGAATGGCGGGTAGACGATTTTTGGACAAATGCAGCAAGTTAGCGATCGCTTCGCGATAAGCGGGTTAGCAAGTTAGCGGTGAATGGTTCTCGAGCAGTGCTCAAATGCTCTTCGAATTCTGAGTATAGCGATCGGCAAGAAATAGCCTGCAAAACTGGGAAGACTTTTTAGCGTGTTTTTCGAGTGACTTAGCCGGCTATGAGAGCGCTGGGGCATTGACACCTTTTAGGAGACAGGAAGCCGGAAGAAATGAGGGCGAATCAGGATCCCGTCGTTCACACACACAATTCACGCAGTGCCCAAATTGATTGGATCAAATGTAAGGGCTTCACTGGCAGTTCTGCCAGTGTCGAAAGGCACGGACGGCAACCTAGACTTCTTGCGACTAGCGTTTAACAATGCTGCAGGAGTTGAGGTCTGACATGAGAAAGCTCCACGTTCTTCTGATCGTTTTAATGTTGGCGATACCTTTCGGCTTCGCGCAGAAGGTCAAAGTCGGATACAACAAGAGCGTCGACTTCTCAAAATACAAAACCTACACGTTGAAGATGCCGCCGCCTCCCAACGCAAGGCCACTGTTGTATGCGTCAGTGATCGGTTCTATCCGGCACGGGATCGAAACAAAGGGGCTGGTGAGCGTGGACAAGGACGGTGATCTCACCGTGATTCCCGCCGGGAGCCTGGACTATGGACTGGATTCGGACGTAAATCCGGTTGCAGACACTTGTGCGAATTGCCAGGCACCACAAGTAGACGTACTGCTGTGGGCCGGATTCGAGCCTCCGCCTGGATCCGCTGGCAAGCCGCAGCCGCAGGGAATACTCCGATTGGATTTTGTTGACCAGGCAAGTAACAAAGTCGTCTGGGTGGGAACGGTAGAGCAGAAGCTCAACCCGCAGAAGCCGGATCAGTCGCTGCAGAAGGTCGGCGCGGCAATCGCAAAGTTATTGGCGGAGTACCCGCCGAAAGCGAAGTGAGTGCAGGCTGGCCATTGACATAATTATGGAAGTGCAGGAAAAGCAGATTCTTCGCTCACCACTCCCGAACTGAAAGACGTTCGGGGCCCCGTTCGCTCAGAATGACACCGCCAACTTAGAGTTGCCGCTTCACGTAGCGGCGGCCTTGTATTTCGTATTCGCCGCCGGCGACGCGGGCGATCGCTTCAGAGTAGGCAATGTGTTCTTCGACGAGGATGCGCTCGGCGAGGGAGTGCGCGTCGTCGGACTCGAGAACCGGAATTGCGCGCTGGAGAATGATGGCGCCGTGGTCGAGGTGCTCGTCGACGAAGTGCACGCTACAGCCGGCAACTTTTACGCCGTAGTCGAATGCCTGCTGTTGAGCGTCGAGTCCGGGGAAGGCGGGCAGCAGTGAAGGATGGATGTTGAGGATGCGGTTGGGGAAGGCGGCGATGAAGCTGGGCGAGAGCAGCCGCATGTAACCGGCTAGACAGACGAGGTCGACGTTGTGCTTGCGCAGGCAGGCGATGAGGTCGGCGTCATGGTCGGCGCGGGGACGGCCTTTGGAGACGAGTGCTTTGTGGGGCAGGTCGAGTTTAGCGGCGGCGGCGAGGCCTGGGGCATCGGCGACGTTTGAGATGACGACGGCGATTTCAATGTTGGGGAGGCGGCCTTCGCGTATGTTGCAGGCGATCGAGAGGAAGTTGGAGCCACGGCCGGAGAGGAGTATTCCGAGGCGCAATGTTGAGGTTGGTATCGAATCTTGCAAGGGTGTGTAACCTCGGATGCCAAAGCCCATTTTCTCCAAGGGCGTTAGCGGCAGAGCTGAAATGGTGCCTAACACAAAGCCAAAAAGCAGGTCCTTCGACTTCCTACGCTACGCTGCGGTCGCTCAGGATGACACCATCTCTGCAACGTCCGCGATTTCCCAAGTCTGAAAATCCAGACCTGGGGCACCCATTGTTGTGCGGATTGATGGAGCGAATGAGAAGGCTCATGTGTACTGGACGCGGTGGTCGCCTTTGACTATGCGGCCGATTACGTAGAACTTTTCTTCGGCGCGGTCGAGGAGGGTTTTCGCGCGCGTGTACTTAGCGGCGGGAATCACGGCGATGAGGCCGACGCCCATGTTGAAGGTGCGCATCATCTCATCCTGCGAAACCTGGCCGAGGTCGCGGAGGTGGTCGAAGATGGGCAGGACGGGCCAGGAGCCCAACTCGACTTGTGCCGCCAGACCCTTGGGCAGAATGCGGGGCAGATTTTCAGTGATTCCGCCGCCTGTGATGTGCGCCATGCCGGCGGTCATGCCCGCGGCGACGAGCTTTTGAATGACGTGGAGGTAGCTGCGGTGCGTTTTCATGAGCGCGGCGCCGGCCTTCTCCTTGATGGCGGTGACGTACTGGCTCGGCTTGTAGCCGGCAACCTCGAACATGAGCTTGCGGGCTAGCGAGTAGCCATTGGTATGGAGGCCGGTGGAGGGGAATCCGATGAGAACGTCGCCGGGCTTGATGTCGGCTCCGGTGACGAGTTTGTCTCGATCGACAGCGCCGACGATGAAGCCGGCGAGATCATATTCGCCCTCTGCATAGAAGCCGGGCATCTGGGCGGTTTCTCCACCGATGAGGGCGCAGCCGTTGGCTTTGCAGGCCTCAGCGAGGCCGGAGACTACGGTTTCGGTGACCTCGGGATCGAGCTTGCCGCTGGCGAAGTAGTCGAGGAAGAAGAGCGGGGTGGCGCCCTGGACTGCGATGTCGTTGACGCAGTGGTTGACCAGATCGCCGCCGACGCTGGAGTGGAGACCCATTTCGAAGGCGATTTTGAGCTTGGTTCCGACGCCGTCTGCGGAACTGACCAGGATGGGGCTTTTGAACTTTTGCAGGTCGAGCCGGAAGAGGGCTCCGAAGCCGCCAATTCCGCCTAAGACATTGCGATTAAAGGTCTTCTGTGCCAGGTACTTGATGCGGTCCTTGGCGCGATCGCCGCGGGAGATATCGACCCCGGCGTCGGCATAGGTGATGGACTTCGCCGTGGCTGCCTTCTGGGTGGTGGGCTTTGATTTGGATTCTTCGGGCACTTTTCGGCCTTCTACGGTTGGAGTTTGAAGCAGGCGCTGCGGACCGGAAAGGTCGATTCTAGCAGGGTTCAGGCCGAGGGTATGTAAAGCCGGAATCTGTTGGTTGTTCAAAATGTGGAGAACGGGCGGAAGGAATAACTGACGGGGTTCCGGTTTTCGGTGCGACTTCTATACTGGAGCCACGATGAGCACGAAAACTACGTCCCCAACGCGAACACGTTCCCACGAACTGCAGCAGCGCGCTGAGCGCTTTTTTCCCGGCGGGGTGAATTCGCCGGTGCGGGCATTTCGAGCCGTCGGTGGAGCTCCGCCATTTGTGGAGCGGGCCGAGGGGGCGTATGTGGTGGACGCGGACGGCAACCGCTACATCGATTACGTGGGTTCGTGGGGACCGATGATCCTGGGGCACGCGTTTCCGCCGGTGGTGGAGGCGATTGAGCGGGCGGCGCGGAACTCGGCGAGCTTCGGGTCGTCGACGGCGAGCGAGGCCGATCTGGCGGAGCGGATTGTTGCGTGCTATCCGGCGATTGAGAAGATGCGTTTTGTGAGCTCGGGGACCGAGGCGACGATGTCGGCGATCCGGCTGGCGCGCGCGGCTACTGGACGCAAGATGATTATCAAATTTGAAGGCTGCTATCACGGGCACGCGGATGGGCTGCTGGTGAAGGCGGGTTCAGGAGTGGCCACGTTTGGGATTCCGGGATCGGCGGGAGTGCCGGAAGAGATTGCCGCGCTGACGCACGCGCTGCCTTATAACGACACGGCGGCTGTGGAGTCGGCGTTTGATGCGCATCCGGATGAGATTGCTGCGGTGATCCTGGAGCCGGTGGTGGGGAATGCGGGGTGCATTGCACCGATGCCGGGATACTTGCAGGCGCTGCGCGACTTGACCCGGCGCGAGGGCACGTTGCTGATTGTGGACGAGGTGATGACGGGGTTCCGCGTGGCGCTGGGTGGGGCATGCGAGCTGTATGGGCTCGATCCCGATTTGGTGACACTGGGGAAAATCGTAGGCGGCGGGTTGCCGGTGGGCGTGTTTGGCGGCAAGCGGAAGTATATGGATATGCTGGCGCCACTGGGGCCGGTTTACCAGGCTGGGACGTTGAGCGGGAATCCGCTGGCGATGGCTGCTGGGATTGCGACGGTCGGATATCTGCAGGAACATGCGGCTGATGTTTATGCACGGCTGGAGTCTACGTCGAAGGCTGTGGCAGAGGGTATTGCGGCGGAAGCCGCGAAGGCTAGCGTTGCGTTGACTACCAATCGCGTGGGGGCGATGTGGACGTGGTTCTTCAATGAGGGGCCAGTCACGAATTACGACGAGGCAGCGAAGTCGGATACGGCTAGGTTCGGGAAGTTTCATCGGGCGATGCTGGATCGTGGTGTGTGGCTGCCGCCTTCGCAGTTTGAGGCTGCTTTTCTGGGGACGGCGCATGGGGATAAGGAAGTGCAGGCGACGATTGAGGCGGCGCGCGAGGCGTTTGCGTGATTGTTGAGAAAAGCAAAAGCAGGTCCTTCGACTCCCGTTGGTCGCTCAGGATGACGGCGTTCTCTTAGCCCGGGCCACTTCGCTCAGGATGACGGCGTTCTCTTAGCCCAGGCCGCTTCGCTCAGGATGACAATCACAAATTAGAAGTGCTTGGCGTAGTTACTCACTCCATGCGTCGAGGGTGACAAATTTGTGCGTGCTGGCGTAGCGATCGAGAAGCTTAGTGGCGGCGGCGATGGATGGGCCGCGATTGGCGTTTTGGCTGCGATGACTGCCGTCGTGGAGCACGATGTTGCTGGCGTAGCCGCTGCGCTGGTTGCTGTCGATCTTCTTGATTAAATCTTGGGCGATCTTGTCGGCGGAGGGTTCTTCCCAATCCTTCGTCATGGCGTTCCATGTGACGGGGATGAGGCCGAGCTGGCGTGCGAGTTTGAGCACGTAGGGACGGCGCGCGCCAAAGGGCGGACGGAAGTAGCGCACGGGTTTGCCGGTGATGCTGGCGAGAATGTCGTTGGTGCGGGTGAGTTCGTCGAGAACGTTTGCATCTCGCGTGCGGGAGAGGTCGGGGTGGCTCCAAGTGTGATTGCCGATGAGGTGGCCGGCGTCTGCGACGCGCCGGGCGAGTTCCCGCTCGGACTTGGCGAATTTGCCGACCATAAAGAATGTGGCATGCACATTGTGTTCGGCGAGGATGTCGAGGAGCCGCGGGGTCCATGCGGGATTGGGGCCGTCGTCGAAGGTAAGGGCGATTTGTCCGGGGGTGCGCGGGGCGACGAGGGTGGGGCCGAAGATCTGCGAAGTGGGCCAGCGCGAGGCGTAGGCAAATCCGCCGATGCCAAGGCCGGTTGTGCCGGCGAGACTGATAACTCCGTAAATACTCGCAGCTAAAGGAGAAAGCATTGCTGCACATAGTGTGAGGCGAAGGGAGGCTCGACGGCAAGCAAAGTGTGACGAGCAGTAACAGATGACGCTGCTCCGGCCTGAAGGCCCTCCTTTAAAAGATCGCCTGGATTCGTGGGACTAAAGCCCCACGCTCCGTCCGAGCGTATACTTGTTTTGTTCGGGTCGCATCTTGTGTTTACGGAGCGGCACTGGAGACAACATGAGTATTACGAACTTCCCCGGAAGCGCGAGTTCTTCGCCGCTTGATTCTTCCATCACAAAAGTTACGATTCCTGCACTGGCCGAGATGAAGCGGCAGGGCAAACCTATTTCTGCGCTGACTGCGTATGACTACGCAACATCGCGACTGGTGGATGAGGCGGGCATTGACCTGTTGCTGGTGGGCGACTCGCTGGCCATGGTGGTGATGGGCCACGACAATACGCTGGCCGTAACCGTCGATGAGATGCTGCATCACACTCGTGCTGTGCGGCGGGCGGTGCGCCGGGCACTGGTGGTGGCGGATATGCCTTTTGGCAGCTACCACGGCACGGTGACTGACGGCGTAGCCAACGCGGTGCGCTTCATTAAAGAAGCGGGTGCGGAGGCTGTGAAGATCGAAGGGCCGCGCGTGGCGCTGGTGCAGGCGCTGACGGATGCGGAGATTCCAGTGATTGGTCATCTTGGGCTGACGCCACAAAGCGTGCATCGCATGGGCGGGTATCGCGTGCAGGCCAAGTCAGTGGATACGATCCAGCAGATCAAGGCGGATGCGAAGGCGCTGGAAGAGGCGGGCGCGGGAGTGCTGGTGCTGGAAGGAATTCCGCGCGAGGTAGCAGCGGAGATTACGGCGGGGCTGACGATTCCGACGATCGGGATTGGCGCGGGGCCGGATTGCGATGGGCAGATTCTCGTCTTCCACGACATGGTGAATTTGAGCTTTGCGCCGAAAGCGAAGTTTGCACGGCGATATGCGGATGCGGCGGGGCTGATCCGCGAAGCGATTGAGCACTATCGTGAAGACGTGGAGCATCGCGCGTTTCCATCGGACGAGGAGAGCTACCATCTGTCTTCGGCTGTGCGCACGGAACTGGAAGCAGAGCGCGGTGATGCGAAGCCGGTGAGGCAACTGCGCAAGGCCTAATGCAAATTCTAAAAACAGTGGAAGAACTGCGAGCGTGGAGCCGCGCCCTGCGTTGCGATGGTGGCGGCGGAGTTGCGCTGGTGCCGACGTTGGGTGCTCTACATACGGGGCACGCGTCTCTGATCAAAGCGGCGGCGGAAGCGCGGCCGGGCCGTGTCGCTGTGAGCATCTTTGTGAATCCAACACAATTTGGGCCGAATGAGGATTTTGCGAAGTATCCGCGCACCTTCAAGGCGGACTGCGAGTTGGCGGAGCGGGAAGGTGCGACGGTGATTTTTGCGCCCAGCGTGGAGGAGATGTATCCCGGCGGTGCGGCGACGTTTGTTGATGTGGAAGGATTGAGCGATCGGCTGGATGGCAAATCGCGGCCGGGACATTTTCGCGGCGTGGCAACGGTAGTGGCAAAACTGATGATTGCGGCAGAGGCAGATCTTGCGTTCTTCGGACAGAAGGATGCGGCACAGGTGGCGGTGCTGCGGCGGATGGTTGCCGATCTGCGCTTGGGCACGAAGATTGTGGTGTGCCCGATTGTGCGCGAGGCAGATGGGCTGGCGCTGAGTTCGCGCAATGTGTATTTGAGCGCTGAAGAACGGAAGCGGGCGCTGGTTCTGAGCCGAGCGATTCGTCGCGTTGAATCGATGGTGGTCGATGGAGAACGTCAGAGCGCGGCTTTACTCGACGCGGCGCGTGGAGTGTTTGCCGAGGAGCCGGGGGTCCGCGTGGACTACATCGAGCTGGTGGATTGGGAGACGCTGTGGCCTGTGGGGAACGCCACGCGAGGTACGCTGTTTGCGGTTGCGGCGTGGGTGGGGAAGACGCGGTTGATTGATAACGCAATTATTGGTTGAGCAGCGACCGCGTATCCCAGAGGGCCAACCGAAGATCATGAGAATGCGGGTTGCGTTCGGACGTCCCTCCGGGACTGGGTTCCATTTTGTGCGCTATCCCCAGGGTTCCGCTGCGCTCCACCCTGGGCTATTTTCCTGCGTTCCCTCCGGGAACTTTATGATCTTCCGCCCACCATTGCGCGGCCGAATCTCAGGGCAGATCTTTCGACTCACCTTCGCGACGCTCCGGTTCGCTCAGGATGACGCGTTGGGTAGTGGTGAGGCTTGTTGGTCATTCGTGGGGCAGGTACTGGTCTAGCCACTCGATCCAGCGGCGGTAGACGTCGCGCATACGCACGGGGTCGTTGGGGCTGTGGCCGCCGATGGGGTAGGCGTAGAACCATGTCTTGACGCCGCGATCTTTGAGGGCGTGATAGAGCTGATATCCCTGCGTGATCGTCACGCGGTAGTCGCCGACGTCCTGAAGAACAAGCGTGGGTGTGGTCATCTTGTCGTAGTAGGTGATGGGCGACTGCTCGACCCAGTGTTTCATCCAGTCGCCAGTGTAGGGCGAACCGCCGATGGCGGTGGCGCGGGCGACGTTGCTGTCAGAGAGCGCGTATTGATCGAGCAGATTGGTGACGGGCGCTCCAGCGATGGCGGCTTTCCAGAACTGCGCGTGGCCGATGAGCCAGCTGGTCATGTAGCCGCCGTAGCTCCAGCCAGTGACAGCGATGTTGGATTCGTCGACGATGCCGCGCTTCTTGAGCATGTCGAGGCCAGCGAATACATCGCGGCCGGGACCGTCGCCGGAATCGTCGACGATGGCGCGGCTGAAGTCGTTGCCGAAGTTGTCGCTGCCGCGATAGTTTGGCTCGAAGACGAGCCATCCCTGGGCGGCGATGATTTGCGCGAAGAGTGAGAAGGTATCCTTCGACGACGATGTCGGGCCTCCATGGATGTAGAGCACGAGGGGAAGCTTTTTGCCCGGCGTGTAGTCGGGCGGATAGGTGAGGATACCGTTTTCGGTCCAGTTTTTTGGCGCCTTGTCAGGGCTTTGCCAGGTAACGACTTCGCTCTTTCCGAGGTTGAGCGAGTCGAAGGCCGCGTGGAACGTGGTGAGGCGGCGCGGCTTGGATTGAGGCGTGTCGAGAATGTAGATCTCTGACGGACGGTGCGGCTCGGTTCCAACGAAAGCGATCTGGCCCTGGTTGCCGACCGTGGCGTCGAGCCAGAAGCCGGTGTTGGGTGTGACATTTCCAAGGTCCAGTTTAGTTGCGCTGCCGGTGAGCGGCTGGATCCAGAGGCTGGCGGTGGCGCCGTCGTTCGCGCCTGTCAAGATGGATTTGCTGTCGGGCATCCAGAGGGCGCGGAAGAAATTGCGATCAAGGGCGTGGGTGATGTTGTCGCCGTCGCCCTTGAGGCCGTCGACGACGTAGATGTCCTGGTAGTTTCGATCGGTGCCATCGCGCGGATAGATGTAGGCGAGGTGCGATCCATCGGGCGAAGGGAGGGGCTGCGTGGAGTACATGGTGTGCGTGGTAATCGGCTGGGATTTGCCGCTGGCGAGATCGAGCACCTGAAGCGAAGAATTGCGGCGGTCACCGGAGTAGGTATTTTCAAGGCGCACGTAGACTAGCTTGGTGCCATCAGGCGTAAACGCGATGGGCGATGCCGGCGGTCCGGGAGGAAAGGCAACGGGCAAGGTCCATGCACCGGAGGTGAGGCGTTTGGCTTCGCCGCCTGTGGCGGGAATGAGCCACAGGTGCGTGGACAGAGCCTTGTCCTTATCGAGGAAACTGCCATTGCCCACTTCGAAGGCATCGTCGAATTTGTCGGCACCGGTCTTCTTGGGGGCCGCATCGGCGGCGGCAAATGCAATGGCGGTGCCGTCGGGCTTCCAGGCAAATTGCTGGATCGAGGTCTGGCTTTTCGTCAGCTGCTGCGATTCGCCGCCGGCCATGTCGAGCACGAAAATCTGGTTGTGTTTGTCGGCGTCTTCAACGAGGAATGCGATGCGGTCGCCTGATGGGGACCAGCGCGGAAACGAGACATGCTTGCGATCGTGCGTGAGGTAGCGTGACTTTCCGGTTGCGGTATCGACCAGCACCAGATCGGATGCGTAGATGTCTTCTTCGTAGTCAGGATGCGCTACGACGACTGCCAGCGATTTACCGTCGGGCGCGATCCTGGGGTCGGTGATGCGGAGGATCTTGCCGACCCAGGCGAGATCGAAAACCTTGCCCGGCGTGGCGGGGATTGGCAAGCGCGACGTGGCTGTTGCGGTAGGAGGGCTCTGGCCGAACAGGCCCGCGTTCAACACGAAGAACACAGCAAGAACTGGAGGCAGGAGACGCTTCATGGTTTTCGCACCTTGGACCGGAAGGGTCAGCAATAAGAGGAAAGCGTGGGTCAAATATACAAGACGCTGCCTTGCGTCAACCTTGCGCCAGCCCGCTATCTTGTACATATGCCCGAGTTGCCGGACATCTCCGCATATATCACGGCGCTGGAAGAGCGCATCGTGGGGCAGACGCTGGAGCGCGTGCGGTTGGGCTCGGTGTTTTTGTTACGGACGGTGGACCCGCCTTTGAGTGCGGTCGAGGGGCGCACTGTGCGCGAACTGCGGCGTATCGGGAAACGGATCGCGATTGGCGTCGACGACAATCTTCCACCCCAACAACAAAGACCTGTTGTCGGGGACCCCGGGTCATTGTGGTTGGTCCTGCACCTGATGATTGCGGGACGGCTGCATTGGAAATCGCCTCAAGCAAAGTTGGCTGGAAGGAATGCGCTGGCTGCGTTCGATTTTCCGAGTGGGTCGCTGGTATTGACGGAGGCTGGCTCGAAACGGCGGGCATCGTTGTATGTAGTGCGTGGAGACGAAGGGTTGCGCGCAATGGATCCGGGGGGAGTCGAGATTTTTGAGACGGATCTGGAGGGATTTCGTGCGGCGTTGACGGCGGAGAATCGCACGCTGAAACGCGCGCTGACCGATCCACGGCTGATCAGCGGAGTGGGGAATGCCTATTCGGATGAGATTCTGCATGCGGCGCAGCTTTCTCCGATTACGCAGACGCACAAGCTGAGGCCCGAGGAGTGGGCAAGGCTGTTCGCTGCGACGCGGGCCACAATGAAGACGTGGATGGATCGCTTGGGAGCGGAGGCGCGAAAGAGCTTTCCGGAGAAGGTGACGGCGTTTCGGCCGGAGATGGCGGTGCATGGGCGGTTTGGTTTGCCGTGTCCGCGATGCGGGGAGAATGTGCAGCGGATTCGCTACGCGGATAACGAGACGAACTACTGCGCGAAGTGCCAGACCGGCGGAAAAGTGCTGGCTGACCGGAGCCTGTCGCGGCTGCTGGGGTCGGACTGGCCGCGGACGCTGGATGAACTGGAAGCGCTGAAGCGGAAGTGACGAGGGTTGTGGAGGATGCGGCGGATTTGACGAGCAGGCGGATTTGACATGGCAGGCTCGTTTTGCGAGACTCAAGGTTGCTGCCGATCCGGCGGAAACTGCTGGATTGTGTCTCGTGCCGAAGTGGCGGAATTGGCAGACGCGCGTGGTTCAGGTCCACGTACTCGCAAGGGTGTGGGGGTTCGAGTCCCTTCTTCGGCACCAAATCTGGATACAATCTGAGGTTCGGCTACGAGGGCGGGCATTGCGCGCTTCACTTTCTGTTCTTCCGAATGCTGAATGAGCATTGAAACAAAAGAAGATGGATCTTTTCATCAAGTGAACAGAGAACGTGATGAGATCACGAGCGCTACTCCAACAAGCTTGACTTTGAGAAATTGGACCGTTACGGTCTAAATACGCGCTACCCCACATCCACTGATTCAGGCCTCTCGGAGACGAGGGGCCTTCGAGTTTTTGGGGAAGGACGTTCCGGCAGGCGCCGCGGGACGATTCTAAGCCGGGGCGAACCAGATCACTCGAAACAGGTAGCCGCAATCCCACTTCTGGAGACGCCTCGTTTCGCGCTGAGGCCGGAACGGGTAAACTTCGGACGAATCGGATTGGACCCTGGAGAGACCCTCAATGAAGGCATTGGTCAAGAGCAAAGCTGAACGAGGCCTTTGGCTGGAAGACATTCCCGAGCCGGCGATCGGCGTCAACGATGTGCTGATTCGCGTGCGCTACACGGGAATTTGCGGAACTGATGTTCACATTTACGAATGGGATGAATGGGCGCAAAAAACGATCCCGGTGCCGATGGCCATCGGTCATGAGTTCGTGGGAGAAATTGTGAAGGTGGGGTCGAACGTCAGCGATTTTTTCCCCGGCGACCTTGTGAGCGGAGAGGGGCACGTCGTGTGTGGCCGGTGCCGGAACTGCCTGGCAGGGAGGCGGCACCTCTGCGCCGCGACGCAGGGCGTGGGCGTGAATCGGCCGGGAGCGTTTGCCGAGTTGATCTCGTTGCCGATGACCAACATTTGGAGACACCATCCAGGGATCGATCAGGAAGTTGCCGCAATCTTCGATCCGTTTGGGAATGCCGTTCACACGGCGCTTTCTTTCCCGGTTCTGGGCGAGGACGTGCTCATCACTGGAGCTGGTCCGATCGGGATCATGGCGATACCCGTCGTGCAACGCGCAGGCGCAAGGCACGTGGTGATCACGGACCTGAATCCATTTCGTCTTGAGTTGGCCAGAAAGATGGGCGCCACTCTAGCCGTGGATCCGACTAAGACGCCGCTCGCCGACGTGCAGAAACAGCTCAGCATGGCGGAAGGGTTCGACGTGGGTCTGGAAATGTCTGGGAACGACCAGGCGCTGCAGGACATGATTGCGAATATGAGCCACGGCGGCAAGATCGCCATCCTCGGGATTCCGGCGAAGAAATCGCCCATCGACTTGCGAGCGGTGATCTTCAATATGCTCACGTTGAAAGGCATCTATGGGCGGGAGATGTACGAGACGTGGTACAAGATGTCGGTGATGCTGGAAATGGGGATGGACATTTCGCCGGTGATCACCCACCGCTTCCCGTATTCCGAATTTGAGCGGGGCTTCGAGGCAATGACATCCGGCCAGGCTGGGAAGGTTGTGCTGGACTGGACCAACGTGAAGTAATTCTGCTTGAACTAAGTCCACTGCGCTTCCGCGAGTTGTAGTTTCGACCACAGCCACACAGGCCATGTTCACTCCGTGATGCAACTCATGGGAGACGTTCGTGTGCCCGGTTTCGCGGCGGCATTCGAAGTGTGCGGTTCGGTTTGCGGTGAGTCCAGCAGGCGGTTACACTTGCTCGTTCAGCTGAATCCATAGCTTCTTGCGCCGGGACTGACGATCTCGTGCGAAAGGTATGGATCGCGCCTGCGGAGTAGATCATGAGACGACTCGCCCTTATTCTTGCTTTCGCCGCGTTGACGGCACATGCCCAGAAATACACACGTGGAATTGGAGTGTATCCCGGAGATCCCAAAGGAGTACACGGGGCCGACGCTGGTGACAGACGCAAACACCTATCGCAACCTGGCGCTTCATCGGCCCGCGTACCAGTCGAGTGCCTATGACTATAACCTGACGGCACAATTGATCACGGACGACATCAAGGAGTCTTCGATGCCGCAGTGGATTGAAACCTCGACCAGCAACGCCGGGCTTTTGCCGAAGAATGAACGCGAGCTCTTTCTCGATGGCAATGTCACATCTTCAGTAAACGTGTCGGGCGATGCGCCGTGGGTTGAGTTTGATTTGAAGGGCGGAGGCGAGGCACCAGAGGTCGACCGCGTCGATCTTTATCTGCGCCGGATCTATGGCAGATCGTTATCGGGCACCTGGACGTATACGGTCTCCGGTTCGGACGATCGCGTGACGTGGAAGGAAGTGGGACGAGCTACCGGCTCAGAGTGGCCGGACATGCGGGAGCCCGGCCCGAGTTTCCTGGAGACGATTGCATTTAACGCGCCTGCGCGGTTCAGGTCGTATCGCGTGCAGCTGGCGGCACAGAATGTGAGTACCTGGGGGGTGGCGGAACTTGCACTTTCAGACAAGGGCAAGCCGGTTCGCGTGGCGGGGCCGGATATATTTGCGAGCGCATGGATGAGCGCGGGGAGTGGAGAGGAATGGGTCTACGTTGATCTGGGTGCCGCCTGTACCTTCGATCGCATTGGGCTCGCCTGGATTCAGCGTCCGGGAGAAGGGTCTATCCAGACGTCGGATGATGCGATTCAATGGAAGACGTTGCAGGCCCTTGCATCTGGAATTGGCGCGAATGACGATTTCCACCTGGCGCAGCCGGCGCGCGGGCGCTATGTGCGCGTGCTGATGACAAAGCCGGTGAATACAGGAGATCGTTACATCCTCAGCGAACTTGAGGTCTACGGTCGAGGCGGACCAGTGGCGGCGCCGCACGCCGCCGCACAAGCTCTGGCAGATGGAACACTGCCTCTTGCGGGTGGAAAATGGCATGTGCAGCGCGCATCCCTTGTGCCGGTTGGTGGAGAGGAACTTTCGACAGCCGGTTTTTCCGACAAAGATTGGATGGTTGCGACGGTTCCAGGAACGGTTTTGACGAGTTATCTGAATGACGGCGCAATTCCAGATCCTGATTTTGGCGACAATCAATATGCGATCTCCGATTCGTTCTTCTGCGCGGACTTCTGGTATCGCGACGAGTTTAATGTGGCGGTGGGGGAGCATCCGGGTGAGCGCACCTGGCTGAACTTCGATGGAATCAACTGGAAGGCTGAGGTCTTTCTCAACGGACATCGCGTGGGGAAGATCGACGGCGGATTCATGCGCGGTCGCTTTGACGCGACGGCCTTTGTGCATCACGGCGGAGCGAATGCGCTTGCGGTGCACATTTTTCGTGTTGCGAATCCCGGCAGTACGAAAGACAAGGCAGGGCCGACAGTGAACGGCGGCGCACTTGGTCGCGACAATCCGACGTACCATGCTTCGGCGGGATGGGATTGGATTTCGACGATTCGTGGGCGCGATACGGGGATCTGGAGCAATGTTTCGCTTACTACCAGCGGCCCAGTGAAGATTGAAGACCCACTGGTGACAACTGCGCTGCCGCCGCCGGATACGACGCACGCGGATGTAACGATCCAAGCGACGCTGCGGAATCTCGACACAAAGGCGGTAAGCGGTATGCTGCGAGCACGCATTGGCGATGTGGCGGTTGAGATGGCGGCGACTGTCGATGCGGGATCGACGAAGAAGGTTGAGCTTTCGCCGGCAACACAGGCCGCGCTCAGGCTCGTGAATCCGAAGCTGTGGTGGCCGGTGGGCTATGGTGATCCCAATCTATATCCGGTATCGATCAGCTTTGTTGTCGACGGTGTTGAGTCGGACAAGACTTCGTTCGAGGCGGGTGTACGGCAGTTTACCTACACGGAAGACGGCGGAGTGTTGAAGATCTGGATTAACGGACGGCGGTTCATCGCACGCGGCGGCAACTGGGGATTTCCCGAATCGATGCTGCGGTATCGCGCGCGCGAGTATGACACGGCTCTTCGCTACCATCGCGACGAACACTTCAACATGATTCGCAACTGGGTTGGGCAGACGGGCGATGAGGCGTTCTACGAAGCGGCCGATCGCAATGGTGTGGTTGTGTGGCAGGATTTCTGGCTGGCGAATCCGTGGGATGGACCCGATCCAGATGACAACGATCTGTTTCTCACGAATGCGCGGGACTACCTGCTGCGCATTCGCAATCATGCGTCGCTGGGGATTTTCTGCGGTCGCAATGAAGGACTTCCGCCGAAGCAGATCGACGATGGATTGCGTGACCTGGTGGCGACGCTGGAGCCGGGATCGCATTACATTTCGAGTTCGGCTGACGGGCCGGTAAGCGGGCATGGTCCTTATCGCGTGGAGCCGCTGCGTTACTACTTTGAGCATGCGCCGACAAAACTGCACAGCGAAATGGGTTCGCCAAACGTGGTGGAGATGGATATTTTGAGGCGGACGATGCCCGAATCGGCAATATGGCCACAGGGCTATCAATGGCCGCTGCATGATTATCACGAACAGAATCCGTTTACCACGGCGGTCGATAGGCAGTATGGCGGTGCGACGAATGTTGCTGATTGGTTGAGCTTCGCGCAGTTCGTAGATTACGACGCGTATCGCGGCATGTTCGAAGGGCAAAGCAAGAATCGGCTTGGGCTGCTGATCTGGATGAGCCATCCGGCGTGGCCGTCGCTGCTGTGGCAAACCTACGACTACTTCTTCGACACGGATGCGAGTTACTACGGGGCGAAGAAGGCCGCGGAGCCGCTGCACATCCAGTGGAACGCGGCGACGGATGCGGTTGAAGTGGTGAACTACAACGCCAGCGAGCAGACGGCGCTTACGGCTCACGCGCAGGTAATCAACATCGATGGGACAGTGAAGTGGGAAAAGAGTGCGACGCTCGACAGCCATGAGGACAGTACACAGTCTCCGATGCAGCTGGAGTTTCCTGCTGGGCTTGCGCGTACGCATTTCATCCGCCTAACACTGACACGAGGCAAAGACGTTGTTTCGTCAAACTTCTATCTGCATGGGCTTGCAGAGGGCGATTACCAGGGCATTCGCGACCTGGCCGGCGCCAAGGTGAATGCAAGAACGCATATCCGGCGCAATGGCGCAGAATGGCAGATCACAACGGAACTGCACAACGTTTCGAAGACGCCGGCGTTGATGGTGCGCGTGAAAGCAGTGCGCAGCAAGAGCGGCGATCTGATTGTGCCGGCGCTGTACGACGATAACTATGTCTCACTGATGCCGGGTGAGAAGCGAACCATTTCAATTTCACTCGAAGATGCCGATACGCGGGGAGAAAAACCGCGCGTGCGTGTGACTGGCTACAACTTGGTGGGAGCCAAGTAGCTATCATCTTTTCCCGAGGTTCTGCGGATCGCTGTTTAGGAGCCGCTCCGTTCGAGGCTGTCGCGGTCCCAGTTTGCGACCTTTGCGCCGGCTTCGTATGTGCTTTGGCAGAAGGCGAGCAGCGCGTCGGTTGGAGATACAGCCGCGCGGATGTCGTCGTACATGACGATGAATTCGCTGAGGGTTTGGTCATAGTGAGCGGTCGCGGGTTGGACCTGCGCGGCGCTAAATCCCTGAGGCTCTGGCGCCATGTAGGAGTAGAATGCCGGACCCGAAAAGCCCGCTCCAGGCCAGAATCCGACGCTACTCACTTCGTGCGAATAGGCCTCGCGAGTGATGGCATCTGCTCCCTCGCGGGGCGGAGCTTTACGGCCTGAGAATCGAGTGACTGCCAGATCGAAACTGCCCCAGAAGAAATGCACCGGGCTGCTCTTGCCGACGAATTGGGAACGGAATTGCTGGAATACGGCATCGACTGATAGCAGGATTCGCCAGAATTTGGTTACAGACTCGGGATCGTAAGAAGAATTTTGCCGGTCCTGATCGAACCGGATGGGATTGGGAATCTCGACCGGCATCGGCCAGATCTTGACGTCGATGTCTGCGGAGTGGAGCATGGCGAGACATTCGCGATAAAAATCTGCAACTGTACGAGGCTCAAGGGGAAGCTTCTTCACGATGGCATCGCTGGTCTCAAGAATGAGCTGGTGTTCGATGAAATCAAAACGAAGCTCGAACGACCTGTCTCCGTAGGGAATGCCGGAAGTGGTCAATCCGCGAGCCGTCACGTAGAGGGGAACGTTCCACCAGTGATTGACGAGCGGTGTGAGACGAAGGCGAATCTTTCCGACAACCTGCGTCCACATGTGCAAGGTTGCGTATGTATCTTGCCAGGAACCAAGTGGGAGGGATGGCCAGCATTCTGGGCGATCTGTGGTGTTATTCACTGTCACCGGGACCTCGGAGGCATGGGCAAACGGGGAGTTGTGCCTTGCAGAGAGGATATGCCAGTCTGTTCGCAGTCACAACTCTGGATCTACAGGCCCTTATTCATGCGGAATTCGCGAACTACCTCGACAGGGTCGCGGTGCTGGCCGTCGACGGCCTCATTCATTGCGCGCATGTCGTCTGCGGTGATTTTTCCGGCGAGCGCGTGGAGAGCAATACCAATCCGCGGCCAGCGACGGAGCGCGTCGTCGCGCACCAGCGGGACCGCATCGTAGGGCGGGAAGTAGTGACGGTCATCCTTCAAAGCAACCAGGCCGAACGCCTGGATTGGACCGTCGGTTGAGTTGGCGGCGATGATATCGACCTGGTGGGCGTTGAGCGCGCGATAGAGCAGGCCGAGGTCCATGGTGCGCGGCGATCCGTCGAAGTGCAGGTTGTAGGCTGAGCTCAATCCAGGCAAGCCGTCGGGACGTTGTTCAAATTCGTATCCAACTCCGAGGCGCCACTGGGGTGCGTACGGCGCCGCCTGACTTAGGGTTGAGAGATGAAAACGCTGCGCATCGTCGCCGCGAATGACCATGGCAAAGGTGTTCTCGAATCCCAGCGGCTCGGCAACGGTGATGCCATAGCGTGATGCATAAAGCCGGCGAACGGTATCGAGAACCGACTCGGGATTGCGATCGACTGGCTGCTTGAGAATTGCTGTCAGCGCGGTGCCGGTATATTCCACGTATGCGTCGATGCGCCCTGCGGCCAGCGCCTGGTTGCAGATGTAGCTGCCGGCGAGGTAGAAGCGACGCTCGACTTTGAGATTGGACTTAGCTCTCGATCTCCTGCGCAAGCAATTCGCCGAGGATGACTTGCTCGGTGAAATTTTTCGCTCCGATGATTGGGTGGTCGGGGTGCGGCGGCGAACAGCTAACGAGAGGCAGACAAAGAGCCAGGATGCACGCGAGAAAAGATAACCGGCTCATTGGATTGGGCCTTGGGAATCCGGGATTTTAAACCGGCGTTCGAGAAGACCAAGAGTGGCGTCGGCAGCCAGCGCGAGGAGAGCGGCGGGAATGGCTCCTGCGAGAACGAGGCGATTATCGACGGAGGCGACGCCACGAAAGATGAGTTCGCCGAGGCCGCCGGCTCCCACTGCAGCGGCGATGGTCGCGATACCGATGCAGGTCACGGTAGCAGTGCGCAATCCCGCGAAGATGAACGACGCGGCAAGGGGCAACTCGATCTTGAACAGACGCTGCCTATCGGTAAGGCCGATGGCGCGCGCTACTTGAATCAATGTCGGATCGATGGCTTGGATTCCAGCATAGGTATTGCGCAGGATGGGGAGAAGCGCATAAGCCGTGAGCGCCACGATGGCGATGCGCGCGGCGCGCTCTCCGAGCCACGGGAGGGGAAGCAGGAATCCAAACATGGCCAGCGAGGGAATCGTCTGCAATATATTTGTCAGGCCGATTACGGGTTTGGCCCAGCGCGGCGATCGCGTGAGCCAGATGCCTGCGGGGATGGAGAGAAGGGCTGCAGACAGCATGGCGGCGCCGGTTAGCCAGAGGTGCTCCATCGTTAGCGTGGCGATTTGGCCGCCGTATTGCGACAGGAACGACTTGCTCATGCGGCACCGCTGTTCTTGTTCGCATCAAGTGCTGCATTTGACTGGCCGCGATGGAATGCCCGGGCATACGCAACGATCTCAGGCTGCTCGGACTGAAGGAATTGATCGCGGGCAAAATCTGCGAGAACCTTGCCTTCGCCAACTAGAACGATGCGGCCCGCGAGATAGAGTGCCTCATCGAGATCGTGGGTCACCAGCAGAACGGTGGTCCGCACGCGGTGCAGCAGATCGCGCAGCATGTCTTGCATTTCTGCCCGAGTGAGCGGATCGAGCGCGCCGAAGGGCTCGTCCATGAGCAGGATTTTCGGTTCGGCAGCTAATGCGCGAGCGAGCCCGACGCGCTGTCTCTGGCCGCCAGAGAGTTGATGAGGAAAGCGCTGGGAAAACGCTGCTGGATCGAGGCCGACCAGTTGCAGCAGTTCGTTGCTACGGGCGACTCGATCTTCCCGGCGCTTTCCTTCCGCTTCAAGAACGATGCCGATGTTGCGTTCTGCATTGAAGTGCGGAAAGAGACCAGTCTCCTGAATGACGTAACCCATTTTTCTGCGCAGTTGAACGATGCCGAGATCGCTGATGGTAGTGCCAGCTACATAGATCTGGCCACGCGTCGGCTCGATCATCCGATTTGCCGTACGGAGGAGCGTGGTTTTCCCGGAGCCGCTGCGGCCGAGAATCGCGGTGACAGTACCTTCCTCGAGCGCCAGGGAGACGTCGTCGAGCAGCAGGCGGCCACTCTCCAGGGCAACAGAAATATTTCGGAATTCCAGCGCTGCGCTCATCGCACGGTCATCCATTCCCGGGTTCCGTGGAACTGGCAGGACGCCGTGGCGATGCAGGCTGCTTCGCGCAGGGCTTCGACGAAGCTGGAACCATTAGCAGTGTGGAAGCAGAAAGCGCCATGGAAGATGTCTCCGGCGCCGGTCGTATCGACTGCGTCGATTCTCGGCACCTCGATGAGACCGGAATGCGAGGTGTCAACGAAGCGGACGGGGGTTGCGCCGTGGGTGATCGCGATTTGACGCACACCTGCAGACTGCAGGTAGTTGATGACGGTGTCGTCGCTAGTGCAGCCCGGGGGAAAGAAGTCGGCGGAGCAGATTGCGATGTCTACGAAGTTCAAAAGCTGGTCGGTCCCGGGCTTCCAGCTTCCTCCGTCGAAAACCACCGGAATTCCGTGTGTGTGCGCAGCCGCGGCCCAGGCCTGACAAGCGCTCATTAGGTGCCCGTCAATCAGCAATATCGATGCCTCTTGCAACAAGGAATGATCAACTTGAGGACTTGGGATGTCTATGCGTGTTGCATTCACTGAGACAACACTGCGCTGACCGTGTTGATTTACCCAGACGGATGAGATTGCGGGCAACAACTCAGATTGTGGAGCGAGATCGACGAGGTCGATCGAATATTTTCGAAGCTCGTCCTTGACCAAACCTGCAGCCGGGTGTCGACCGACTCCAGTTACAACCGTGGCCTTTCCACCAAGGAGACTGAAGGTGATGGCCGCGTTTGTCGCAGGTCCGCCCACGAATACTTCCTGACTTCGCGCTACTGCCTTTGTGTTCGCGGGCGGGAACTCATCGACGCTGTGGATGAGATCGATGGTCGACAATCCCACGAAGATGCCGCTCGCCATGATTGAACCTCGCCAGTACCCAATCGCTCACATTGTATGGGACGAGAGGAACCACACCCCGCGATGACACGACAAAGCCAGAGTTCAATCAGGATAAATCGGATTCCTTACTGCTTCGTCACGTCAGTCTCGTTGTCGTCAGCGTCGCGATCGATAAGTTTGTTCAGCGGGTCGATTCCGGCGCGCGCGGGCATCTTGTCCACGATAATTTCAAATGTCTGCTTGCCGTCTTGTACCCAATGCTTCTGGAGATAGAGTGGCTTCTCGCTATCGCGCGGGCCAGTGAAGACACCGATGTCAATCAAGTCGTTAAATTTTTGGGGCGTCTCATTTCCGCTGCCGTCAGACTTTACCTTGTGAGCCTCCACCACGAGGATGACCTTGAATTTATGATCTGGCGTCTCCGTTACCGTTGCTGACTCCGCGCGGTTGTTGTAGAGGACGATGTTCTCGAAGGAATCGTCGATGAAGTACTGCAGGTTGGCGGGCGTCTGCTCGCGCAGGGCGGCGACCAGCTGACGAGTGTCGGGATACGGCCCAGATTGCGCGGTTCCAGCGTTTGCGTAACGATACTGCATCAGGAAGTTGTGGAGCGCCAGGTCGACTTTGTCTTCGCCGATATAGTCGGAGAGCGCATACATAATCTGACCGCCTTTCTGGTACCAGACGTATGCCTCCTGCTGAACCTGCGCTAACGCTTCTTCTCTGCGAACCTCAGTGCCGCGTCCGCGCAGATATCGATCGAGCTCAAACTTCAGAAACTTGTGCATGTTGTCGTCGCCGTAGCGATGCCGCATCGTCATCAGCGCGGAGTATTCGGCCAGCGTCTCCGACATCATGTTTGATCCGGCAACGCGACCGCCGATTAACTGGTGCCCCCACCACTGGTGTCCTAATTCGTGGGCGGTAACGAAGTAGGTGAAGTCAATATCGGTCGGTTTCTGCGTTCGCTCAATAAACCCGATTCCTTCGGAGTACGGGACGGTGTTGGGAAAGGATTGGGCGAAAGAGCGATAACGTGGAAACTCGATAATTCGATATTGCTTGAACTGATAGGGACTGAAATCCTTTTCGTAGAATGCGAGTCCGGCCTTCGAGGCGGCGATCATATCGGGCACATTGAAGCTGTGCGAGGGCAGATGATAAACCTCAATCGCGATGGGGCCGTTAGCGCCCTGAAACGTGTCGCGCGTGACTTCGTATTTGCCGGAGAGGAAGGAGAAAAAGTCTGCAGTCTGCACATCACCCATGTCGTAGGTGAAGTAGCGGCGGCCGTTCGCAATCCAATCCTTTTGCAGATACCCCGGAGAGATGGCGATCTGATCGGCCGAGGTGCTTACGGTGGTGCGATAGTGTATCCAATCGGATTGCGGTGAGAAGAGGTTGGTGGTGCTGCCCACCGCATCTCCGCGATTGGGAAGCAACTCAAGTTCTCCGAGGTGCTCTTCGCGGCGACGACGGGGATCAGCGAGTTCGCTATCTGCGCTATAGCCGATAGTCGGAAAATATCCCGAATCGAAGAAGGTGCCGTTGTAGGCGAGTTCAGCCCGCTCGTGGCCGTCGAGAAAGCCGCGAGTTTCGCGAATCATTTTGAAGGTCATGTTTATCGTTTCGCCCGGACCAAGTGGCTTGTCGAGGGCATAGATGACGTAGAGATTTCGCGGGCTGGCTGAGACGATGTGGAACGGCCGATCGAAGGCTACGTTCTCAACCGACTGTTGCGCGTTGGTGATGTGAATCTGCGCTATCGGCTGGGACGTCTTGTTCTGGAGCACGAAGTGGCCGGTGCCACTGAAGGAGCGGCGATCAGGGAAGATGTCGATTTCCGTGTCGACGGATATAACTTTTGGCTGGGGCAGATGTTCGTACTTCTTAAAGTCTTTCTCGTATTTTGCCTGAATCACGCGGAGGTCTTTGTTGTTCAGGTATTCATTGAGGACATGGGTGTTGTAGTAGAACCAGCCACCGCTGCCCACGGCCAGTAATAGAAAGACCGCTGCTGCCGGGGCGAGTCCGAGCGCGTTCTGGCGAAGAAGATGAAGGCGTGCGCGTAGGGAGTCTTCGGCTCCGCGGCGCGCGAGTCCGATTGAGAGGACACCGAGAAAGGCAGCCACCGAAAGCCAGTATGTAATCGACCAGAATAGCGGTTGGACGAAGTGTCCATAGCCGTTCATATCGGAGTAGGTATAGGGCGGAGTTGCGCCGAAGAGGTAGAGCGTATTCTCCCATCCAAAGTTGAAGAGCACGGGCTGCATGACGAATAGACCGATGACAATGCCGTGCCCGATGAACTTGTTGGATACGATGGTCTGCACGAACATTGCGAAGAGCGCAAAGATGAGAACCTGAGGGAACGTAACGACGTACAGTTCTTTCGCGTATTGCAGCAGTTCGTAGTGATAGTAGCCGGCGATCGTCTGCATGATGATTCCGCAGATCCCCGCGATGGTGAGAAGGGCGAGCTCCACCACGCAGAGAGCGGTAAGCTTCGAGAGCCAGTCAGTCGACTCCTTCATAGGCAACGCGTCGTGAATGCCCTCGAAGTGGGTATCGCGTTCGCGCCAGATGAGCTCGGCTGCATAGAACGTAGCCACGATGTAGAGAAAGAGAACAGCCCCACCCTCAACGGACTGCAGCATGAGGTAGGTGACTGGCCAGACATTTCTTCCTTCTACTCGCCCGGCGTAGTGCCCGTTATTGAGGGCCACCCCAGCCATGAGCACAAGCAATACCCAGAAGGGGACGTCGCGTACGACATTACGAACGCGCATGCGTGTGAGTGAGACATACTGCGCAATCGATGTGGCGAGGCCGAACACCTGGTGTACAAGTGGAATCCGAGCGACCGCCCGGGTACGTATCGGCTGAAGCTCTTCGTCCTGCTCAAGTGCGATGCGAGCGCGTCGACTGCTGGTTCGCGCGGTAAGCGCCTCGAGCGACATCGGGAAGAACTTCCAAAGTAAGCCCAGGCTGAGCAAGCCGACGCCGATCCAGAGAGCACGGTTGTAGAAGAACACGCCGCCGGCAGCATGAAGCGACCAGGAGTAGAGCAGGGTGTTCTTTTCAACCACCGTCCAGTAGCGAGTGATGGAGTCGTTAAGGATCACGCCAACCGGGTCAAAAACGCCGGGCCAGAAGAGGGCGGTGGCGCGGGTCGCTTGAAATGCGCCGAGACCAATCAGGTACAGAATCAGAAAGGCCGCACCCTGTACGTAAACGATAAAGATGCGGCGGGTCAGCGCGGCGACCATGAAAAAGATGGAACCAATGAAGAAGATCTGCACAAGGACGATGGAGAGGAACGGCTGCAGATACCACCACAGGTGCGTTGGCGCAACGCGGGTATGGTCAGCCCACGGTGCCAGCGTGCCCAGCAACTCTCCGAAGACCAATCCTGAGAAGGCGAATACGGTTGCAACGAATGATCCCGCCCATCGCCCGCCCAGATAGCCAAACTTTGAGATCGGCTTGGTAAACAGGATCTGCGTGGTGTCTCGCTGAAAGTCGCGAAGGATCGAGGTGCCGAAGATGGCTCCGATGATGATCAATCCGAAGAAGGTAGAGAAGACATCGTTGAATATGTTCGCATACGGTCCGTTCAGAAGCACCTTGCCGTTGCCGGCGGCGATAGGGCCAAAATTCTCAGAGGCGATGCAGAGAAAACTGAAGGCGAACCAAATGGCGAAGTAGACATAAGTGGAGATCGTTTTGAAGCGAAACTTCAACTCGAAGATGAAGAATTCCAGAAACAATCGCATTAGGCTCTCCGCGCTCTAGTTCTTTGCATGTCGGGCAAGGCTGAGGAAGTAGACGTCTTCCAGATCCGACTCAGAGGGTTTAAATCCGTCTCCGGGATCGGAATCTGCGTACACGCGTACTTCGTGCTGGCCGGCGATCAAATGCGTGGAAATCACTTGAGAATTGGCTTCGAGCGCCTTCAACTCGTCGTCGCTGCCAACTACCTTGGACCAGATCTTGCCGTGCAAGGCGGTGAGCGTCTCTGTTGGCGAACCTTCCAGCAGAACAGTGCCGTTGGCGATGATGGCCATGCGCGGGCACAATTCGCGGACGTCTTCAACGATGTGCGTGGACAGGATCACGATTACATCGCGGCCGATGGAACTGAGCAGATTGAGAAAGCGGTTGCGCTCTGCAGGGTCTAGCCCGGCGGTGGGCTCGTCGACAATGATCAGTTTGGGCTTGCCGAGGAGGGCCTGCGCGATTCCGAAGCGCTGCTTCATGCCGCCGGAGTAGGTGCCAAGCGATTTCTTGCGGACGTCCCAGAGATTGGTCTGATGCAGGAGGGCATCGACGATCTCGTTGCGCTCGCCCTTGTTGGTGATGCCCTTCATTACGGCGAGATGATGCAGCATATCAGTCGCAGAGACCTTGGGATACACGCCGAATTCCTGTGGCAGATATCCTAGTATCTTGCGAACTTCTGTCTTGTTCGCGACAACGTCCAGCCCGTCAAGGGTCACGCTTCCGGAATCGGGCGCTTGCAACGTGGCGACAGTTCGCATCAACGTGCTTTTTCCAGCACCGTTGGGGCCGAGCAGTCCGAACATGTGATTTCCGATCGTCAACGAGACGTTCTGGAGTGCCTTAACACCGTTGGAATAGGTCTTTGAAAGACCGGAGATAGTGAGAGCCAAGGCTGTGGTCCTCCTGGATGCTTCTGATTTTTTTGGGCGTGGGATGGGGACTTAGCGGCCATGCTAGCACACTGAGACATCAATCAGATACCGACTTTACTGATTTGTCGGGAACTTGATGGCTAACGGGGGATCGACGTTTCTGCCGTCTGCATTCTCTGCCAGAGAAATGAGTAGATGGCGATGACGCCGTAGCAGATGAGCGGCACGGCGTACGCGAGGGAGATGCGGTGCGTGACCTGGGATATCCAGCCCATCAGCGGTGTTAGAACTGCTCCGCCGACGATGGCCATGACGATGATAGAGCCACCGATCTTGGTGTTCCGGCCGAGACCCTCAATGCCCAGCGCGAAGATTGTGGGGAACATGACGGACATGAAGAAGCTGGTGAAGAAGATCGCCCAGAGGCCGACCCATCCCGGGAAGACTACGCCGATAGCAACAAGGACGATGTTGATCACGCTGTAGAGCGCCATTAGGCGATGGGGACGTACGTATCGCATGATCGCCGCGGATCCAAAGCGTCCCACGCCAAAGGCGCCCAGTGTTCCCGTGAGCAGATAACCGGCGATCTTTTCGTGCTGATGGGTTGAGTCCTGTACGTACTGGATGAAGTAGCTCCAGGTGCCCACTTGCGCGCCGACGTACAGGAATTGAGCGACAACGGCAAACAGGAATGTAGGGTAGCCGAGAAGATCACGGAACCTTCCGTGGCTTTCCCCTTCAACCTGATGTTCGCCGGCAACGACGGGAAAACGCGTGAAAGCGATTAGCACCGCCCAGACAATCGTGACGGCGCCGAGAACCATGTACGGCGCAACAACCCGCATGGTCTCTGCGCGCAGATAGGTTGTGTAGGTGTTTGCCGCCTGCATTGCGGCCACTTGCGATCCGCTGAGTTCTATCCCCGAGAAGATAAATACGGTGCCCATTAGTGCGCCGGTGATCGAACCAAGTGGATTGAAGGCCTGGGCGAAGTTGAGGCGACGGGCGGCAGATTGTGGGTCCCCGATCTGCGCAACGAAGGGATTGGACGCGGTCTCGAGAAAAGCCAGTCCACTGGCAATGACGAACAGCGCTGCGAGGAAGTAGGGGTAGCGGCCGATGATGGCAGCGGGCCAGAAAAGGAAGGCACCAGTGCCGAACAGGAGTAGCCCAACGATGAAGCCGGATTTATATCCGAAGCGCCGCATTAACAGAGCCGCCGGGGTGGCCAGGAGAAAGTAGCCCATGTAGAAGGCGGACTGCACCAATCCCGCCTGGAAGCGGGACAAGGCGAAGGACTTCATGAACTGCCGGATTAGAACGTCGTTCAGATTATTGGGAATGCCCCATAGAAAGAAGAGGGCCGTCACCAAGACGAAAGGGATAAGCACCCCGGGAGGGATCAGTCGAGAGTGGCCGGATGTGGTGTTTGTCAGCTTACTTTCAGTGGAACCAACGGACATCTGGCTTCCCTTCTCTCTTCGGGTTTGCCTCGGCATGCCTTCCTGAGTCGGCAGCATTTTTGACCACAGGCAAACACGAAACATCAACTCTGCCATGACGATGGCACGATGGGCAAGGGTGCGTATCTCTTTGATCGAGGGCGGACGGACAACTATGATTTCGCCGAATCTGGAGGCGAGGAAGACGTCATAGACAGCGTTTCCTTTAGAGGGAGGCATCCAGGTTCGCTGGGAAGAAAGGAAATGCCAGATGGAGCGCTTACATCGCCCGCATTTTGGCATACCGAACAAGGTCGGGAGCTAACGAGATCGCCATACTTCCGATTGCGACCATTCCGGCTGCAAACAATAGCCACTTAAGATTCTTCATTCCTTCTCCTTTTTAAGTGCACGCCCGTTGTCGGTTCGTCTTGCTGGATTTAGTGTCGGAGTGCTGCAGTCTGGCTGTTTCGCATTGCTACTGCTGCTGAAGGGGATGCCCGGACAACTTATTGAGATGCCCGGCGTAGAGCCGATTCGTAGAACCGCTTAAAGACAGCAATAAAGCTTACTGCTTGGGTGAACCCTTATTGGCGCGCGCTGCCCATTTGCTCCAAGTGTCCGGCTGGGTCAGCATTTTGATATAGACGCCGCCGACAACCGAACGCGCCTGAAATCCGACTTGCTTCGCAGTCACCGTGTCGTACCAGTCCGTCATCGGGACTCGGTCGGTGGTCTTGTTCAAGAACTGAACTATCGGGCTTACGATGTTCTGAAAATCCTGCGGGTTCGTCGCCAGAGTCGCCGACCAAACCGACCAGTCGAGCTTAGTATAGTCAGCTCGATTGTCGAGAGGCAGGCCGTAGACGCGCATATGCGCCTTATAGAAGGCCACCTCCTTGTCCGCCACATCCTGCGGAAACAAATGAAGCCCGAGGATGCGATCCCATACGAGGTTATATTTCTGGCTCCACGTGCCGGGCTTGTCAAAGGCCAGCCGATAGTGATCCCCATCCGCCGCCAGCTTTACCCAATTGGCGGCCATGCTCTTCGCGGCGCTTCCGTACTTTGAGGCCGACGCATGGTCTCCTATTTTGTCTGCAAGTTGCGCGTAGGCCGCGAGCGCCTCGATCGCCTTGATCGAGAGATTTGTATTGTGCGCGAGATGACCCGCAAAGTCGTCGGTGCAAAGCTGATTCTCAGGGTCGAAACCTTTTTCGAGCAGAAAGTCGGCCCACCTGGTCAATAACTTCCAATGGCGCTGCGCAAATTCCGCATTGCCTTCAGCATGGGCGAGGGCGGCGAACATGAGGATCATATTGCCCGACTCTTCCACCGGCATTTGATCGTCTTCGCTCATTTCGCCCCCACCGTAGAGCTGCCCGTTGGCAAGCGGATAAACTCCCAGATCGTGCGGCGCGAAAGGAAACTTCCAGTGACTGCTCTCGGCATAGCGCACCACAGGCTCGAGTTGCGCTTGAACGAGCTTGGGATTCAGGAGAAGGAACATCGGCGACGAGGGGTAGAGAACGTCAACAGTCGAAATCGACCCGTTGCTGAAATTCTCCTTGGGCATGAAGAACGGGACGCCGGCGTCGTCCATCACCAGCTTATGGGCGGCGATCGCCTGTCGAAAGGCGAGCGTCGCGATCGCGGCATAGTCAGCGCCGCCAGCCTTGCGAAGATCCTGCGACAACTCTGCATCGTACTGCTCGGCGCGCTGCTGCATCGCCGGGTAATCGCGCTCGGCCGCCTTCATTAGAGCGCCGAAGCTCGAAAATTCCTTCCGCCAATATGGCAGGAGTTTCTGCCGCAAGTACTCGACCGAATACACATCGTCGTAACCAAGCAGCACGTGTCGCGTAACAACTGTTGCGCCAACGCCACCGAGCGGCAGAAGAACGTTCAGAGCCGGAGGTGAAGGGTAACGGCTCTGCGGCATTCTGGGCTGATCGAGGTCATCGTCTGCGGGTATCTTGCCGGTTTTGACGAAATCGTCACGATAGCTCTCATTTCCAGCAACGGATTCTGTATCTTCTCCTACGGGAATCCCCATGTAGAAATATCCCCAATTGATGCGGACGTTGTCGCCCCAGTCCTGGAGCATCACCTGCCGCGAACTCCCTACGCGCAGCAGATGCAGCCCCTGGATCTCTGCGCGTGACCAGGTCACCGTCTCGTTGGGGTGATTGACGGCTGTGTTGCCATCCGCATCCAGATAGAGGGCAATGTTATGCGTCGCTCCATCGCGCGACTTCACATCCCAGGTAAGGTACGTGACCGGGCGCGCCATTACCGCAAGATCGTCGGGAAAGGCTGGAGTGAGAAACGTTAACTTCAACTCAATCTCCGGCGACTGCAGGTTCACGATCGTGCGAGTCGGCGTGATCTCGCGGTGTGTTTCCTCCAGCGCTGGAATCTCGCCATTCGCGTCGCCCAGATAGCGATAAGTTTTTGCATCGACGCGCACCAGTCCATTCAAAGGCTGCCTCGTTCCGGTCCAATGGCGAGTCGTGCTATCGGTGAGGCGGTCACTCATTGACCAGATGCTGAAATATGGATCGTGAACAACGAGGGGTGTTGCGGGAGCGCGCAGGGTCTGGTCCGGGCTCTGGGCATTGGCAAGTTGGCCGGTCGTGGCGGCAAGCAGCAGGAATGCGCACGATGCAACCGGGGTCAAGAGCTTCATGAGCGTTTCTTCTCCTCCGTGCCGCTCGAAAGTGTGGCTCCCACACCTCCTGATGCGGGCCATTCTTTCCCCGGAGCAGCAGGAGATTCTCTGCGCGTCTCGGATTCAAGGGCAAAGATCAGAAGAAGAGATGTTATCACGCAGAGTTTAGCGTGAGCGCCATGCGATGGGGTATCGCGCCGCGCAAGGCGACTAGCCCAGTGGCCCGATTAGAGCCAGTGGCCTTCGTCGCCTGCGCGGAGTTAGTCCACTACTGAGCGGGCTAATCAACTCGCGCGTCTCATCCGGCACGGCTGAACAAGTCGCTGATTCGTGCGTGGTAACTCCGGCTCATGGCGAGCTTCTGTCCGTTGACAAGATGGACCATAAAGTCACCGCGGGTCTCTGTACGAACCTCTTTGACAAAGCGCAGGTTCACAATGGCGGAGCGATGGACGCGCAAGAATATTTCCGGATCCAAACGCTGCTCCATTGAGCTCATGGTCTCTCGCAACAGATGCGTCTCTGTCCCCGTACAGATACGGACGTAATTCTCCTCTGCACTTATCCAGCGGATATCAGAGACGGGAAGAAACAGAATGCGTCCGCGCGACTTGAAGATGATGCGGGCAGTGTACTGTCCCGCCGCTCCGTCCTTGGGATCTTTGTGATCATCACGTCGTTCGCCGGTTCGCAGTTGATCTTTTGCCCGAGCGACAGCAGAGTGCAAGCGCTCGGCGCTGAATGGTTTCAACAGATAATCGGTGGCATTCAACTCGAATGCCCGAAGCGCGTAGTGATCGTATGCGGTCGTGAGGATCACCCGAGGCAGTGTAATTCCGGTCGAAAGTGAAAGCTCCGCGATGAGGTCCAGCCCATCCATGCCGGGCATGCGGACATCGAGAAACAAGAGCTGAGGAGTGCTGGCGCGCACCAGTTCGTAAACCTCGCGCGCCGAGGAAGCTTCCCCTGTGATTTCAATATCCGGTTCGTCGCGAAGAAGCTGCCGCAGCTTTTGCCGGGCAAGCAGTTCATCGTCAGCAATCAATGTCTTGATAGCCATAGCCTCTCCCATTCAAGCGTTCTTGATGTTGTTCCTCGAATCAGAAGTGATGCAGATGTCCAATCCAGACAGTGGTCCACCCTACTGCATCGCAAGTCTTATGCCATCTCATTCCCCTTGATTTCCGCGTTGGATTCAATGACTTACAAGTACTGCCGCATTCCCGACGACCACTGACTTGTTCGCTTTTGCGAAAACTTGTCCGATTGTGGACACTGCGGCGGCGCCAGAGTCTCTTCTCATCTGACCGAGCAAAGACGGGAAGGGTAAGCGTTCGCAAGCTCCAATCCAGCACATTCGCTGACTGGAGTTGGGGGAGAAGGAAGCTTCAAGGATTTGGCTGCGAGGACTTCAATTGGCAGCCTGCCATTGCCGCGAAGGAATGGCCAGGTCGCTACTCGTCGCCGATGAACTTTTTGCTCCGACGGGCTTTCGCACCCTTGGTTGCTCAGAACGGTGGCGGAGTCTCGTTTCTGATTGTAAAGAGAGGGGATGGGGGAGGGGGGGAGGGGAGAGTAGGTCTGAAACGGAGGCCGATCTGATCGGCCTCCGCCTTATACCAGGCAACTTAGAAAATGATTCTGACTGCAAGTTGTGTGGCACGGCCCGGTTGAGGATCGCCTGCCGAAATTCCAAAACTGGCAGGCTGAATCACCGCTGCAATCTGCCCGAAGGTGGTATCGCCGAAGTTACCGTCGGGCTCGGAGAAGTTTGTGTGATTGAAGACGTTGTAGGATTCGAGTCGCACCTGGATGGAAGCCTTGTTGTCTTTCAGGATTGGGAAATCCTTGTAGAGTTGGAGATTGGTGTAGTTGTATCCGGGACCACTGAAGAAGTTGCGTCCAACGTTTCCAAAGGTGCCAACAGGCTCAGGAGAAAAGTTCGACGTGTCGAAGTATTGGTGACCGGGAGCACGAGGGTTCAGTTTCTGGATCCGGAAATCACTCAGGTTCGGATTGTCTGCGCATCCGTAGTAGCTAAATGCATCGCACCACCCGGATTGATAGGCGCCGACTTGGGAAATCGTGACCGGAAATCCAGTTTGCAACGCGGTCGTGCCGCTAACATGCCAGCTTCCAAGTAACTCGTTGACAAGGAAGTGTTCTTTCATCGATTTGAGTATTGGGATCTCGTAGATGTAAACAGCTACGAACCTATGCCGTGCGTCGTAATCAGAGTTGCCATAGTTCAAATGCTCGAAGCCTGGTGTGAAATTGATCGCGCGCCCATTCAGGAATCCGACTCCATTAGGCGTTCCATTGCCATACGAAGATTCGTAGCCGGAGTAGTCATCAAGCGCATGGGAGTACGTATAGGCGAGTGTGAAATACAGCCCATGCGAGAACTGTTGCTGCAGGCTGGCTTGCAGCGAGTGATAGCTCGAAGCACCCGTAGATGCTTGTTGCGCCACACTCAGGTACCAGGGAATTCCAGCAGAAGTGGTGGCAGGTTGAGCTGCGTACTGCGGGTAGAGGAGATGAATGAAGGGCAGCTGGGCGGCGCAACCGCCGGTATCGGCAAGGCACGCATCATGTCCCGCTGCGGTGATTGGATCGCCTTCGTAGGTTCGAGGCAACTTTCGTCCGATGGAACCTACATATCCCACCTGCATAACCATTTTCTTGCCCAGAGACCTCTGCACATTGAGGTTGAAGTTGTAGGCATACGGCGGAAGGAACTGTTTGCTCGGCTGGCTGAGATCCAATTCAGCGTAGTTGTTTTCCCAGTCCAGCGTGTCGCCAGGTTGAGGTCTTTGATAGGGGAACGGATTTGTCTGGGATAGGCCGGGCCTCGCGGCGACATCGGCGAAAGGATCCTGGAATCCTGGACTACCGCCCAAATCGGCCGCGCCGCGAGAGGCAAAGAGGAACGGCGGCGACGAGAGATTTTGTAGAGCCTCCTCTTCCTGATCGCGATTGAAGTACACGCCGAACCCCGCTCGAATCGCGAGATTATGACTGCCGGAGCCACCGAGCAGCGCGGCGGGTCCTGAACTGGGAGACCATGCAAAACCGAAGCGCGGTCCAAAGTGATTCCATTTCACAGTGGCTGCGCCGTAATTGGTACAGCCGGGATCACCGGGATAAAAGAGCCCGGGTGCGTCTGCTGGGAATACCTTAGATGTCTGGTTTGTGTTCTGCCAGCAGGTAATGGCGATGCCGTTGAACTGGTGATTCGCCCAGGGTGTTTCGACGTCCCATGAGATGCCGTAGTTAACGGTAAGGTCGGAGGTCGCCTTCCAACTGTCCTGGGCAAAGGCATAGTACTCGCGGGAAGTGGCTGCAACCAGGCTTCCCGATGTCTGGTTATACGTGCTGGGAATACCCATCAGAAAATCGATGGCCGGATCACCCGAGGAAAATTGGCCGTTGCCGTTGATCGTGAAGATCCCGCTGTTATCTGCGTAATAGGGATTGTTGACGCCGAACTGTTCAAACGTGGCGCCGAACTTCAAGCTGTGATTTCCAGCAATCCTCGTGAAGACGTCCTGCCCGAGGAGGTTGGTGTCCAGACGAGGCTGAGGGCCTTGATTGCTGAATCCAAGATTGAAGTATCCGAGAATGTTGACAACGGGCAAACCCGCTGCCGAGGACTGCGGCGTAATGTTGAAGCCGACGGAACCAGGATCCGTGATCACCGCCGGTTCCACCGCCGCATAATTGAAGCGATAGTAGCCTCCTCGCAGTTCATTGATCATTCGCGAATTGAAGATATGGCTATAATCCGCGTCGAATACCTTGATGTGTGAGGCATTGATCTGCGAGAAGCCGGGCAGCGTGGCGCCGCCGAAGGGCAACAGATTGAAGGTCGGCTCTGACTCAAAGACGCTCGAGGCCCAGATCGCATCGTTTTGTGTGGGGTGATAGTCGATGCGAATGATTCCCTGGTCGTCCTTGAGAGTACCGCTGTTATTGAAGTTGTAGAAATACGATGTTGCTCCGTTGCCGCTCTGCTGAGTCACGTTAGACGCAGGCACATAGGTGTTGAAAAGAGTTGAGGCGACCGAATTCCAGTTCGCGGTGGGTACGCTCACGTTCGCAAGCCCTTGGCATGCATTCCAGGGTGTACCCGCACTGCAGCCGCCGAGAGCGAATGGCAAGGGATTGCTCGAAAGACCGTTCAAAGTTCCGGGAGCAGAATCTGCCGGAACTTGCGAATTTGGCACGCCGGTGATTCTGTTTACATCCGCGCTGAAATCGCCATTCCGTTGGCTGGGGCTAAACACCTGGGTATTCTGCGTTGTGGCCAGGCCGCTCGTGATGCCCTGATAAGCAAGAAAGAAGAACAGCTTGTTTTTGACAATCGGCCCACCAAGCGTCCCGCCATAAATGTTCTGATGAATCGGCGGCTTCTGACCGGGCAACGCAAAGTAATCTCTCGTATTCAAGAAAGTGTCTCGATAGAACCAGAAACCATCGCCGTGGAAGGAATTCGTTCCAGCTTTTAGCGTCTGATTGAGGATGGCTCCCGAGTTGCGGCTGTATTCAGGGTTGATTGTGCTGGAAACGATCGCGAGCTCGCCGATTGCATCCGGGTTCACTATCAATCCCTCAGTCTGGATGGCCGAGTCGTTCACGTCAGCGCCGTCAAGCAAATAGCTATTCTGTTCGATCTGTGCACCATTCGAAGAGAAGCCACCGAAGCGATCTGCAGCCTCAACAACACCGGGTGCAGACTTCTGCAAAGCAGTTGCATCCCGTCCAAGCAATGGCAATTGAGTAACAACGTCAGAGAGAATGTCAGTCTTCAACTGTGTTTCGGCTGTCTCCACCTGCACACCAGCGCCAGTAACTTCGACTGTCTGCGACGCGGCTCCGACTGCGAGTTTCGCATTGACTTCGCGGTCGTCATTGACTTTGAGCTGGATGCCGGTCGCCGAGAACTTCGAGAAGCCCTGAGACGTTACCGAAATTGTGTAAGGGCCGCCAGTCTGCAGTTGCGCCACTTTGAAGTATCCCGACCCATCTGACCTTGCAGTAACTGCAATTCCGTTGCTTGTATTCAGCACCGTGATGTCGGCATTGGGGACCACGGCCCCCGCAGGATCCGTGACATTGCCATGAATTGCGGCTGTCGTAACCTGCCCAAATGAGCTCGTTACGATTCCTGTAACTCCAATCAGCATGATTGCGATCGCTAACGTCACCTTGACTTTCATTCAGACCTCCTCCAAATGTGTATGCAAATTGACACGCTCCGGGATTAATTGCTTTGTTCTGTGACTAAAGTGCGCTCGCTCCCGGTAAGTGCACCTAACTGTGAAAAACAACACATTTGACCATGTAAATCATCTGGAGTTTCACGAATGTGACGAAGAGGCTTTTTTAGGGATGAAGTGCAGCAGTCTTGTTGTTTTGCAATCGCAAAATAAAACGATGGACGGTCTTTTTGTGACGAGTTGCGTCTTCGCGATGATGAAGTGGGGTCTGTGGGCTGCCATCGTGATCGCGGAAGAGATGAGCGGCTCTTTTAGTGCTGATTACAATCGGGAAATCAGTAAGTCTAGAGATCGTCAGGAGACAGATATTTTTCAGGCCGACTTTCCAAGACCTGAGAAACGAAATATCAGTTCTCACCCGCAGTGAAGCGAATTACACGCAAGAACTGCGTAGCTTCTCGGTCACTTTGAGGAACGACGGTGTTTGTGAATAGGTCAACTCACCCAGACAGACGCAATGTGGTGTGTTGTTGGCCAGGAATGCGAGTAAGTAGTCGTGACTATCAAGTTAGCCAGTCATGACAACTCGCTTTCAGCGACTTGGTAGTTGGGCGCATCGGGATCAGGATTCATCGTTCTTGATCCTGCAGTTGTTTCTGGGTAAGTGCGCCTTCGCGCAACATTCATAGTTCACAGTTTCTCAATGAACCGGAGGCATCTATGACTGGCTACCGCAGTGAGCGTGCAGTCTCAATCGTTCCCATTGTGATCTTCGCATCGGTGTTCCTTCTGATCGCTCAACCGCATACTGCGCACGCGATGAACCCTGATATCCCCCGAATCCAGGCAGGTGCAGAGAGAGGCTCGGTTCAGCAGCAGATCGAACTTGGAGCCGCATATCTCGCGGGTCGCGGTGTGCCGCGCGATGAAAAGCAGGCTGCCTATTGGTACGAAAAGGCTGCGAACGCCGGTGATCCCGGTGCGCAGCAGCAGATCGGTTTCTTTTACCAGGCCGGCTTCGGTGTGGAACGAGATCCCGCACGAGCCGCTCAGTGGTTCGAGCGTGCTGTTTCCGGCGGACTCATTAGCGCGAAGGTCAATCTCGGCGTCGCGTATGTATGGGGTCTAGGAGTGCGCAAGGATCCCATCTTCGGGGCTCAGCTATTTCGCGATGCGGCACAGAAGGGCAATGGCATGGGAGCTTGCTACCTCGGTCTCATGTACTACTCCGGCATGGGTATTCCAAAGGATGCATCGCAGGCCAGGCACTGGCTTGAACTTGGAGCCAAGCTGCACAACGTGCAAGCAAAGTATGACCTTGCCCTTATGCTCTCCCAAGAGCCCGATGCAAACAGTCGGGACCGTGCAATCCGATTGTTGCGCGAATCCGCAGGGGCCGGTGTAGTGGCCGCAAAGCACCAGCTCGGGCTCGACATCGTTCACAGTCCCGATCTCGCCCGCTCACCCGATGAGGCCGTTACGCTGCTGGAAGAGGCAGCATCTGATGGTTACTGGAAATCGTCTGTTGTTCTAGGAATACTTTCGCGGGATGGACGCGGGGTTCCTAAAGACCGCAAAGCGGCCTACTATCACTTCCGGATCGCTGCGCTGCAGGGTGGCGAGAACGCGGCTCCATTGACGACGAATGATCTCCGAACGATCTCCTCGGAGCTGGGCCAGGCGCAGAGTCAGGCGCTTGATGAGAAGGCCGCGGAATGGGTACAGAAACACAATCGACCGCTCGAATTCGTGAACCTGCACACCGAAAGCTCAAGCATGTTTCCGGCATATGCATTGCAGTATCCGGAAAAGGGTATGCACGCCGGATTGCTGGTGGGCGCCAACGACGCCGACAGAGCTGACGACGTGCCGGACCTTGGTAACGCTCTCCGCTGACTCGGTCTCCGAAATGACGGACGAAAGTGAGGTCTGGTTCGCTGCCAGGTTCAGTACGCGATGATTCGCACAGTTCTTGCAGATGATGAAGTGCTGGCCCGTCAAAAGCTTCGGCAACTCCTCAAGGAAATTGAGGACGTCGACATCGTTGGCGAATGCTCGACTGCGTGTGAAACCGTTGAGCTGGTAAGGCTCGTTTCCCCTGAGCTTCTGTTTCTCGACATCTGCATGCCTGATATGGATGGATTCGATGTTCTGAACGCGCTTTCGTCCAATCGACACGGCACGTTACCGCAAATCGTTTTTGTAACCGCGAATGATCGATGGGCAGTTCGGGCCTTCGAGTTCCATGCACTCGATTACCTGCTCAAGCCTTTCACGACCGAAAGATTGAGTGCGACTGTTCAGCGCGCTCGGGAGCGCCTGGCATCGAACGGTGTTGCCGGCGTTGCCGATCTGCTGAATTCGGGACAAGAGCACTACACCACCCGGATGGTCTTCAAATCTCGCGGTCGAGTACTGTTTCTCTCTATCGAAGATATTCGCTGGTTCGAGGCTGAGGAAAACTACGTCAGGATACATACGGCGAGCGAGTCGCATCTTCTTCGCGAAACGATCGGGCGATTGGAGAGTCGGTTAGATCCCCGGTCGTTCATCCGGATTCATCGCTCTTCGATCGTAAATCTGCAGTATGTCAAAGAAGTTAAACGTGAGGTGAACGGCGATGCCACTGTTGTGCTGACCGGCGGAGAGAAGATAGCTCTAAGCCGTAGTTACCGATCTCGGATTCAAAGGCTCGTCAAAATCTGACGGGATTCCAAAGATTGCATTCTGGAGTAAACAATTGGGTGTAGCGCAGCCGATTAGTAGGTAACTCGTCACACTTAGTTAGCTATTGATCCCAATTCCAAGCAGACTATCCCGTATTCCTGAAATGTGTAAACCACAGTCGGCCAATATGGTTACGAAGATACTTCCCTCTCTGACACACCGGATTGAATCGGGAACGATTGGCAACTGATGCGACTCGCCGCGGAAGTCATCCCGCCAATCCACATCTCGTCACAAAGAAACATATCCGTGCACCAACGGCGGCAAACATGCAAACAACCACATTGAGGTCATTCATGAGCACACATACATTTCCAGGAGTCCCCGTCGGAGCTGTACGTGAGTGGAAGAGATACTCGCCAACCGTGGAGCCGCTCAGCATCTCGGCAATGACAAGTGTGAATGCCGATCGCAACAGAATATTCCAGGCGCTCACAGTTCCGGAGTACATCGAAGCGTGGTTTTCGGCGCCCGAAGCTATTGGGGGCAGAACGGAAGTATTCGCCGCTGCGGATTTTCTTTCGATCAGTTACTCGTGCTCTCGGGGCGAACGGGTCACGATTCTCTGCTCATACAAAGTCTGCAGAAGGAACAAACTGGTCCTCACCTGGGAGGAGATTAAATTCTTCGGAGCGATACCGAGCTTGGTTAAAATCCGACTGCTCGGCGATTTCGGACGCACGACCGTGCATGTGACGCATGTTGGCGTGACCCCGTCCGATCAACAATGGCATAAGGCGCTGTGGGAAGCGTCTCTCGGGAGGCTCGCCAAGCTTTTCTGATCAGATCGAAATTCAAGCCTGTTTGGGCCGGGTTGCTGAGATGCGGCGCACGACCTTGCCCGGGTATTCGTGGACCCAACACCCGCCTTCGCCTATACTGACTTTAGCTTCGAGGAGATCTCGCGGCTACTTTGGTTTGCTCCGGAAAGGCTCGGGTGCCCAGCACATGGCCAATTCACTGATGGTTTTAGCGACCCGCATAGTCGAAGCCTTGTTCTTTACGGGGCTTATCGGTTGCGTGTTTGTCGTGATTATCAGTTGGGTATCCATATTTAAAGAGGGCTTCTCCAAACCCAAAAATGCAAGCGCCGAATAGTGCCAGCCCTCCTCGCCGATTCAACGGTTTGAGTTAGAAGGTCTATCGATTGCAGTGGATAGATGCGAAGTCTCGATTGAGCAAAATCGCAATATGACTTCCACAGCGCCTCTGTCACGGGTCAAACCCAAGCCTTTCAAACTTCTGGACGAGTGACCCGCGGATCCATCTCAATTCTCAAGCGCTACAAGATTCTGTATGGGGCTTTGGAACTCCTTCCATAACCGCAGCGGTGTTCGGTCAATGGTCCCCCGGAGCGGCAATCCCGTCACGGATTTGTCGCTGTTCAACCCCACTCTTCGAATTGACGTAGACAAAGCGCATGGGAAATCCGCAATTCAACAGGATTCAGCGCTGTGACTTCCTTTGAGTTTTCGATCGCTTGGCGCATTTCATCTGCTCGTCCCATTCCGCGATGAATCCAACTCAGCGCAACTGCTGTTCGTCACACATCTGCCCGAGCAGGCTCAGGTAGGACCCTGACTTGCACTCTCAAATAGCCAGTGGCCGATTGCAAACACGATTTGCTTTCGGGGCGGTCGCATGATTCCGGTTGTTCCTCATAGAACGAGATTTCAACTGTCTTGATCGGATCGCTGTCGCAGGAGTTCCCGAACGCATTCCGCTCCCCTGGGAGCGTGGACTGAGAGGCATGACCATGAAATATTCCCTGAAGATTCTGGCCCTCGGAGTTTTGGCTTTTAGCCTTTTCGGCGCAACCGGCCTGTCAGCGCAAGTTGAAACCGGCCAACTGGCAGGAACCGTTTCGGATCCTTTGGGTGCTGTAATCACCGGCGCGACTGTGACTGTAAAGAACATTGGCACCAACGCCGTACGCAACGAGACGACTTCAGATGCCGGGATTTTCAAAGTGACGGGACTCGAGCCGTCCACCTATGAAGTCACGATTCGATCCGCAAACTTTCAACCATACACTGCCAAGGTGCAGATAACAGTTGGTGGACATGTAACGCTCGACGCCAAGCTCTCTGTGAGCAGCAGCACGACACAGGTTGAAGTCGTGGGCGAGGGCGGCTCACAGGTCAACACGCAGACACAGGAATTGTCACAAATCGTAAGTGAAGAGCAGATATCCCGCCTGCCAAGCCTCACGCGCAATCCTTATGACTTCGTCGCTCTCTCCGGCAATATCTCGTCCGGCGACAGCACTTCAAGCGGCGATTCGCGGTCCAACAACACGTACCAGAACGGACCAAGTTCCACGCGGACTGTGGGATTCAGCATCAACGGCCAGCGGGCTAGCGGCACTGAAGTTCTACTCGACGGCGTAGAAAATATATCCGTCTTCGCTGACGGCATTGGTGTGTACGTTCCCGTGGATGCGGTGCGGGAGTTTCGCGTAACCACCAGCAATTTTGAAGCGCAGTACGGCCGGGCGTCCGGGGGCATCGTGAATGTCTCCACCAAAGCCGGATCGAATGCCTTCCACGGAGGCGCGTGGGAGTTCAACCGCCTGGCGGCATATACGGCGAATACCGAGACCAACGATCAAATCAATTCTGCATTTCTGGCCCAGGGCGGAACGGGAGCCCTCCCGGCGCCAAAAGGACAGTACACACGCAATCAATTCGGCTTTGCGGTTGGAGGCCCGATTCTGAAAGACAAGCTCTTCTTCTTCGGAAGCACCGAATGGACGCGTGTACGCAGCGGCGCTACTCTCACGGCTGCAGTGCCGACTCCGGAATTCCTGACGCTCACCGCGCCCAACAGTCAGGAATTTTTTAAAACCTACGATGGCGGAAAGCAATTCACATTTACCAGGACCTATCTATCCGGCCCCGCGGGAATCGGTTCATACAGGGGAGTTCCCGATGGGACCCCGGTATTTGGACAGGTTTCGTTCACGGCGCCTGCCAATGCTGGCGGTGGAGTACCCCAGAACACTTACAACATTGTCGGCCGCGTCGATTACGGTCTTGGCGCAAAGACGCAGATGTTCTTCCGCTACGTGAACTATGACGAAGTGGACGAATCAGGCGGTATCTTCGCCTCGCCTTATTCGCAATACAATGTGGGCCAGACGTTTCAAGATACTGCCTATCTCCTGAGTGCCTCTCACATCTTCAGTCCGAGTGTCATTACAAGCACAAAGCTGAGCTTCAGCCGGCTGAACACATTTCAGACCTATGACACCTCGCTGCAGAACTCTCCGGTGCTCATCACATCGGTGAATGCACAGGTTCCCGGAACGTCCACCTTTATCCAGTTACCTGGCTTCTTTAATGAGAATCCGGCCGTTGGCGGGCTGCCCTTTGGCGGACCACAGAATACGATTCAGTGGAATCAGGATCTGAATTGGACCAAGGGAAAGCACTCGATGCAGTTTGGCGGCCAGCTCCTTTACATCCAGGACAACCAGGCCTATGGTGCATTTGCGCAGGCTACCGAACAATTAGGCGCTACTGCTGCGGCTGGCATACAGAATCTTGTCGACGGCGTGCTGACCAATTTTCAAGCTGCGGTCAATGCGGACGGCAGCCTTCCTTGCGTCAGGAATCCTTATACCGGCAAGCTGACTCAGACAGACGCGTGTTCGATCACCCTGCCCGCGACTGCGCCTTCTTTCGCCCGCAGCGATCGTTTTCATGATTGGGCGGTTTACGGCCAGGATTCCTATAGGGTGATGCCAAAGCTGATTCTTAACCTTGGTGTTCGCTACGAGTACTATGGCGTGCAGCACAACAACAATCGGAATCTTGACTCCAACTACTATTACGGATCGGGATCGGACTACTATCAGCAGATTCGCAATGGCCAGGTGTTTACGACACCGAATAGTCCGATTGATGGACTATGGAAGCCCCAGTACGGTACGGTCTCGCCCCGCATCGGGTTCGCTTATGACTTCTTCGGGAATGGCAGGACCTCTCTTCGTGGGGGATACGGCATCAGCTATGAGCGCAACTTTGGAAACGTAACTTTCAACGTGATTCAAAACCCGCCGGCTTATGCGGTCGTTGTGTTGAACGGAACACCTGTAACTAGCTCCAATACCGGTCCGCTGTCAGGCTCCTCGGGTAGCGTGCCGCTGCCGCCCACCAGCCTGCGCAACGTAGACGAGAATATCCGGACTGCGCAGACGCAGTTCTACAGCCTGGCTGTTGACCATCAGTTAGCGACCAACACGCTGCTGTCGATTCAATATGCCGGTGCACGCGGAATTCATCTGTACGACATCAAGAACATTAACGGTTTGGGCAGCGGCAATGTCTTTGCCGGTGATCCGCTTACCGATGGAAACGGCAACGTGGCTCTGACTCGCCTGAATAACCAGTACTCAAACATCAACAATCGTGGTTCAAACGGCGACTCTTACTACCAGGCGATGAATATTCAGTTTCAGGCCACCAATCTATATCACTCATCCTTCAGTGTGGTGGCCAACTACACGCTTTCTCATGCAACCGATGAATTGAGCACCGCATTCTCCGAAACGAACAATGCGTTCTTCCTGCTCGGCTACATGAATCCCTTCCATCCCGCGCTCGATTACGGCAATGGCGATCTCGACATTCGGCATAGGCTGGTTGTCGCGCCGATCTACAGCACTCCATGGTTCGCGAACGGCCACGGCGCAGTAAAACAGGCGCTCTTCGGATGGCAGATATCGGGCATCTATTCGGTGAGAACTGGCACGCCATTCCCGTATTTCGACAGCACCAACGATTCCCAGGCAGGGGCGGGTTATAACGTTCCCCGCTATACGCCTTCCACACCCATCTCCAACCATACGTTCAAGTCGACGAATGGAGCAGACGGCGGAGGACAAAATGCATACGTTATCGGCAACCTCCCGCCTGCGGTTTCATTCTCGAATCCGAATCTCGTGATACCTGGGTTCCCAGATGGCATCTCTGACTGGGGACCGTATCCCGCAAACATGACAGCGCGCAACTCATTCCGCGGCCCTGGCGCGTGGAATCTGGATGTGGCGCTTAGCAAGACGTTTCCGATTCACGAACGGACGAATCTCATCTTCCGCGCTGAAGGATTCGACGTGTTCAACCACCATAATCTCTACATCCAGGAAAGCGTGGACGACGTTGCGAATACGGGCTATGGCGTTCCGCTTCCTATCACCGCATCCAAGGGCGGCATCGGCAATAACGGTGGAGCTAACGACGAACGCCGCTTCGGTCAATTCTCGCTGGCAATCAACTTCTAGTGAGATCAGAGGGGCCGGATGCCAGTCATTGGACCGGCCCTGTTTTTTTACCGGTTGATACGAATTGCAAGCTGCATCACTCTTGGATCGGTGAACGTGCTGGTGATGCTACCGAACGCAGCTGAGCCGAAGCTGCCGTTGGGCTGAGCAAAAGCGGGCGTATTCGTGACGTTGAAGAACTCAGCTCTGAATTCGAGGGATGTCTCACGGTAGAGCGCGATCTGCTTTACCACTGCCAAATCGAGATCGCGATAGGCTGGGCCTCGTACCGGATTTCTTGACGCACTGCCGATAGTGAACTGGGGAGCAGTTGCGAAGGCGCTCGTGTTGAAGAAACGTGCCGGCGTTCTTTCGCCGGGAGACAAGGACGGCGTACCGACAAGATTCGGCCGTTGGAGAGCGAACCCCGCGAAAGAATTGTTGTTGGTGGCCTGAGTTACAGTGACGGGCATGCCGGATTGAAGCAAGAAGATTGTGTTCAATGACCAGCCGCCGAAAACAGAATTGGCGATTCCGCTGGAGGCAAACCTGTGACCGCGTCCAGCTGGAAGATCGTAGATGGCGCTGAACGAGGTCACATTGGGCATGTCACCGCTGGACGAGTCACGCTCGAGCCACGGACGAAATGTGTCTGCGGCAACCAGGCTGCTTGAGTTTGGCGACGAGAGCACCGTGGTAGAGAAGACCGAGGAAGCATCGTCGATCAGCTTGGAATGGGTGTAGGCAAACAGGAAGGTGAGTCCGCGAGAGATCCGTTGCTCCACCTTGGCTTCTACTGCGTTGTAATTCGTGGTGCCGCTGTTGTGCCGATACGTTGCCACATTGAGGAATCGCGGATAAGGCTTGATGAGCTGGGCTTCCGTGATGGTCTTGCCACCGATTGAGCTCGATATCGGAATCTGGCCATAATAAGGATTCGGCACCGTCTTGAGGAGCGACGCGCCCTGTGAGAGCTGTGCAGTTGTGAGCTGGTTCAGGTTGGAATCTGGTATGCCGACGTGGACGATGTGCGAGCCGACGTATGCCACTTCGAACGACAGATTATTGGTGATTGCTCTCTGCACGCCCAGATTCCATTGCTCGACGTATCCAGAACCTGCAGTTCTGTCAGCGGTATAAACGCTTTGACCTAGACCTGCATCCGGCGTGAATGGAATGGGAGCAACGGAAGGCCCTTGCGACAGAACGAACGCCGGCCGTAACCCGTCTTGCGTCTTCTGCTGCACATTTTGAATAAATGGGAACTGAGGGGTTGTAAACGGCGTGGTGATACCGGACTGGTCGATGAAGACGATTCCAAATCCAGAACGGATGACTGTCTTTGGGGTGAGAAGGAATGCAAATCCGAGCCGCGGCGCGACGTTGTCGACGTGTAGCTCACGGGCGCTGCGGGAAAATCCGTTCTGGCCGAGATAGTCGAGTTGCTGGGTGTCGAGATCAAACACCGCGCCCTGATTGGTCTTTTCAGTTGACGGGAAATGGAGCGTGTATCGCGCTCCGAGATTGAGAGTCAGACGGCCTGTCACCTTCCAATCATCCTGCGCAAAGTACTCTTCGATGTGGTCGCGAGGGCGAATCTTGCTCTGCTGTAGATCGATCTGGAAAGTATCAACCTGGCCGAGGAGGAAGCTTGCGATTGAGTTCCCGCTGTTGGTGACGCCCTGCTGGTCTGTACCAGTGGTGGTGAACGCAAACGAGCCGGTCGGACTGGGAGGCGCAACGGCGTTCAGTTGATACCAGCGGAGATCCACGCCGAACTTGAAAGCGTGCGCTCCCTTCGTGTAGGCGACCGTGTCGACTGTTTGCCAAACTGCGGTCTGATATGCGGAGAAGGTGCTGGCAGATGGCCCAAGCTGCTGAAATCCAGTGAATGTGAATAGAGGCAGCGCGTTATTGAATGCGGCGTTTGTCGGTATACCAGGAATACCCAGAGCAGATGAAGCCGGGTTCTCCAGAGTCGTTCCGGTGATGGTGTTGCCGCGGCGCGTGTACCCCGCACGAAGGTCGTTCAGGAGGTGCGGAGTGAAGATATGAGTTTCGCTTGCGACGGCCTGCTGACCTGTGACATTTGACAAACCTGCAACTCCGCCCGTGCCCAGAACACTTCCGGTAATCGCTCCGCTGCCATCAGGCAAAGGAGTCACAGGCTCTTCGACTTCGTTGTAATAGGAGTAGCGCCCGAAGGCCAGGTCGTGACTTCCTCTAACGCCATCCACTCGAAAGTCGAGCTGATTCTGATGATCGGAGTCATTCGCGGTTCGGGTGTAGTTATTCGCCTTGACAGTAAGATTTGTGGGCGTAGGAAAACGCGCGAGCAGCCCAACGGCTGCGGGATCGAATGGAATATTGATTACGTCGTTAGGAAATTCATTTCGGATAGTTATGCCATTGACGACGGTTGTGCTGGTCGGGTCGTAGATATGCGAAATACCGGTAAAGATGCCTTGCCGTTCCGCAAGCGTCGGAATGGTCGAGATTCTTGTCACGCCAATGAGCTGCTTGACTCCCTGGTAGTCCCCAAAAAAGAAGATATGATTCGGCCAGAATGGGCCGCTGATTGATCCTCCATATAGATTCCTTCGGTATTCCGGCTTTGGCGCTCCGGGTGTAGCGAAGTAGTTGCGGGCGTTCAAATCTTCATTGCGGAAGAACTCAAAAAGGCTTCCGTGAAAGGCATTCGAGCCTGCGCGTGTGGCAACGTTCACAACTCCGCCGTTGAATCGTCCGAACTGGGCTCCAACGTTGTTGGCTTCGACGGTGAACTCCTGGATGTCGTCGATGATCGGAAAGTAGACGACTTGTCCGGGTTCTGGCTGTAAGGCAGAAATGCCATCGAAGAGATACTCATTCGTTCTTGGACGGCCTCCGTTGATGCGGGGCAGAAGCGTGCCGGGAGGCAACTCGACACCGGGAGCGAGCGTCGCAAGCTGGATGAAGTTGCGAGTGTTGAGTGGCATTGCGATGACGATCGACCCGGGAATGTTTGTCTCGACGTTGCTTGTTTCCGATTGCAGCAAAGGCGCATCCGCTATGACCTTGATGGTCTGCTGGCTTGCGCCGACAGTCAAAACGAGGTCCACGCTGACGGTTTGTCCCACAATGGCCGTTATGCCAGTCCGAGTAAGGTGCTCGAAGCGAGATGCGGTGACATCCAACTGGTAGGTGCCGGGAGTGAGGCTTGTAAAGAAGTAGCCGCCTGCACCTGAGCTGGTGGTTACCAGGTGTGTGTTTGTGTTGGACTGAGTGAGCTCAACAGTGGCATTTGGAACGATGGCGCCCGATGAGTCGAGCACACGGCCTCGGATGTCCGCCGCAATTTGTGCCTCTGCAATCGCCTGACTCAAAAACAGCACAAGAAATGCGCAGAGGACTCGTCGAAACCTCATGATCAGGTCTCCATGGGACGCAGGACTGCAAGATGGTGCGGCCCGGTGACGCTCTCATCGAGGTTTGCGAGTTGGGATGGGGGAGGGCTGTCTTCGCCCGCAGTCACCGGGTATCTCGAATTTATACGTATCGAATCGTATCGTCAAGATATCGCGCTTCAGTTCAATTCACTTCGTCCTCAAGGCGCTCGATCATAACATCAGTAGATTTAATGAGAGCCGCTGCTGTATCACCTTTCTTCAGGCGCAGTTCCTTGACTGCCTCGGCAGTAATGATCGCGGTCACATTCGCGTCTCCGATTGCCAGGACGACTTCGGCGAGGAATCCCTGGATGCGAACGCTGACCACCTTTCCCGCCAGCTGGTTGCGACCGCTTACTCTTCGATAGCGCTTTCGCGATTCGGGTTCCGGTCGAGTGCCATCGAGTTTGAGAAATGGCCTGAGACTCGCCATGGTGAGCCGGTGATGTCCTCCGGGAGTCTTAATCGTTTCGAGTTTGCCTTCCAGGATCCATTTCTTGGCGGTCGGGTAGCTAATCCCCAGCATCCTGGAAGCTTCCCGGGGTGTTAGAAGTTGGCGTTGAGCGCTCATGAACTTATCTTCTAGCACCATGGGGCCATTTGCGCTGGCAAAAAATGAGGCGAGAGCTATGTCCGGCCTGAGTCGTCAGCACCTTCAATCAAGAGGGTAGAACTAAAAATGGGCGCACGAGATAGGGTCCATGTGATACTTTGCATCGTGGCGCAATTCGTTATAGAGCGCGAAATACCCAATGCCGGTGCGCTGTCAGAAATGCAGATCCGGGAGATCGCGCTGCGCTCATTGGATGCTTTGAACGCGATGGGCCCGCAGATGCAGTGGCTTCACAGCTACGTAACTGAAGATAAGGTCTACTGTGTTTATCTTGCTCCAGATGTGGAAAGCGTTCGAGAGCACGCCCGCCGCGCAGGTATTCCAGCAGATCGTATTTCGGCGGTGCGACGGCTCATTGATCCCGCAAACTTGAAGTGACTTCCTCGTCTCTCAACGAGTAGCGCATCGCTTCTTCCATGCTCATCACGGTACCTGCAGCCAAAGCGCGCTGAGCTTCCGATTCATTGAGCGCTTCCCTGCTTACCTGCACGATCTTATCGAGCTGAGACTGCTCTGCTTGTGAAAGAGGAGCGCTGATCAGTTTCCGCAGCTGTGCCGCAGCCGCTGCCAGAGTAAGTGCGCGCATTGCCTCTGCTTCCGCAAGGGCCAGAGATGCGTAGCCTTCCAAAATGCGCGCCACGCCACGCCGATGTCCAAGCGTCGCGAAAATCTCAAGTGAGCCGCGGAATGCCTGATGTGCAGCAGTGAGGTTTCCTTGTTCACAATCGATGTAGCCTAAATCCGCAAGCGACCTGGCGGAACCCCACGGGTCCGCGGCTCCCCTAAAAACTGTGAGCGCTCGCTCGTACAAAAGCCGCGCGCCGGCGGTGTCACCCATCGCCCGCGAGATGTCGCCTTGCTGGTTAATCGACCACGCGGCTCCGCTGCGGTCACCCAGCTCCTCAAAGATTTCTGTTGCCTCGCGCAATGCCCAGCGAGCGCGAGGATAGTCGCCGCGAACTTTAACCACATTGGCGAGGTTATGAAGGCAGCGAGCGATGGCAGACCTATCTGAGAGCAGACGCCAGCATGCAAGGCTCCGTTCAAAATTTGACTGCGCAGCGGCGATGTCCCCTCCATCGCGGGCGGATATTGCAAGTGCATTCAAAGATGCAGCTATGCCCGGCTCGTCACCCAACTCCTCATAAAGCGATAAAGCTTGCCTCAAGAAACGCTCTGCTGCCGGGTAATCACCCTGTGCGGTCGCAATGGCGCCCAGAAAATGGGACACACGAGCCCGCTCCCGTGGCCATTCCTCGCCGGCCATTGTCCGAGCGGCCTCGAGACGTGCACGGCCTTCTGACAGATGCTCACGCATGTCCCAGAAACGGAAAAGGGCAACACAGAGTCGCAGGGTCCATTCCACATTCGAGGTCTCAAAGAGCCAGTCGAGCGTCGAACGAAAGTTCTCGATCTCTTGGTCGCATCGAATGAGCCACCCAGTACGATCCGAGGAATTCAGTTCCGGATTCCCCTCCTCCGCCAGGACCAGGCAGTATGCCGCTTGCGCGCGACGGGTTATCGATTCCTCTGCGCTTCCGACAAGGCACTCAAGAGCATATTCACGAATCGTCTCAAGCATTGCGAAGCGTGGCTCCGGCTGCGCGCGGTCAATGCATTGAACCAGATTCTTATCCACCAGCGACGACAGCCCTTCGAAGAGATCGATCTCCAGATCCCGGCTTAGATTGCAGACCGCTTCCGTACCCTCCAGGGTGCATCCCCCAACAAACACTGAGAGCCGACGGAACAGCTTCTGCTCGCCTTCATTCAACAGACTGTGGCTCCAATCGATTGCCTTGCGCAGAGTCTGCTGGCGCTCCGGCAGATCAAGAGCGCCTCCGGTCAACAATTGCAGCGGGTTCTCAAGCCGAGCAAGGATAGCGCTGGGAGGCAGCATCCGCGTTCGCGCAGCCGCCAGTTCAATCGCCAGCGGCAATCCGTCGAGCCGTGAACATATCTCCATGACCGCGGGCTCGTTCTCTGGCGTGATGGCAAACTCGGGCCACACAGCGGCTGCACGATGAGAAAACAATTCGACTGCCGATCTTTGAGCGAGTGGGGTTACAAGAAACTCCTGCTCGCCATAGATGTGGAGGCAGGATCGGCTGGTCACCAGGATTTTGAGAGACGGGCAGGCCTCGAGCATTTCCGATACCAGGTTCGCGGCCGGAAGGACCTGTTCGAAGTTGTCGAGCAAGAGCAGAAATGGACCGGATCCCTTCAACTGCTCGCCAATCAGCTGTGGAATCGTACAGTTCGCTACCCGCTGAATCTCAAGCGCATCCGCGAGAGCGATTGCAACCTGGTCAGGTAGCATGATCGACGCAAGGTTAACGAATAGAACGCCACCGGCAAACTTGTCTGCCACCGCCGCGCCAACTGCGATTCCCAGACGGGTCTTTCCCGCGCCTCCAGGTCCGGTAAGGCTCAGCAGTCTCACATTTTTGCGCAGCAGAAGGTCGACCGCATCGGATACCTGTTGCTCTCTTCCTACCAGGGAAGTACGCGGGACCGGCAGATTGTGCCGCCGCGTGGCGATCTTCGGCCGCGTCTCCGCACTGTCGGCCGCCGAATCAAAAAAGCTGGTGGTTGCGAAGGTATCAGGGTGTTTCGGTCGCCGGATAACCTCGGGGATAAAAAGGTATCCGCGGCGAGGTACCGTCTTCAGCAGTTGCTGGCCTCGGTCATCGAGGGCCCGTCGCAACTCGATAGCGCATTGAACCAGCGAATCGTCGGTAACAAAAGCCTCAGGCCACACAGCCTGCATCAGTTCCTGTTTGCCGATCAGCCGCCCCGGATTCTCGACGATGTATTTGAGCGCTTCATACACCTTGGGACGCAGCTTGACTTCAACGCCGGCCTTGAGCAGACAGCCTTTAGCAGCATCCAGCACAAACTCGCCGAATTCATATGTGGTGAAATTCGTCTCCAAATGTGTTTCCGTCTCCGCAACGGCCAAGCAGCCCTGAATTCGATTTTTGGCTTTTCTTTGGCATTGCTTCGTTACTCCAAGGCTTCAAGGCGGCTACCGTGAACTGACCGGCGAGGGTGCGCCGTGAGCTTTCCCGCAATCAGCAACTCCGGTGTTCCGACGAGGCGATTTTAGCAAAATTCCGCAGTTGGAAGGCCGACGAAGGCGCCGCGCCATCACGGAAGACAACCGAATTACAGAGGAGACATTTCCATGAGCGCAACACAGATTCCTGCGATCGACATGAATAAACTCAATGCATTTGTCGGGCAGTTCGTGACCGACCTCGGCGCTGCCGTGCACAGCGGCATGGTGGTCATTGGGGAGAAGTTGGGCCTCTACAAGGCTCTTGCAGGACACCCTCTCAGTTCGGCGGAACTGGCCGCGAAGACGAAAACGGACGAACGCTATCTTCGCGAATGGCTCTCTTCCCAAGCTGCAGGCGGCTACGTCACTTACGATGCGGCGACAGACAAATTCAGCCTGAGTCAAGAACAGGAGTTCACGCTGGCGATGGAAGATAGTCCCGCATATTTGCCCGGGGCCTTCGAATTGGCACTGGGATCCCTCGCTGCGGTTCCACGCATTGTCGAATCATTTCGCAGCGGAGCCGGCATGGGCTGGCATGAGCACGCCGATGGAGTCTTCCACGGCTGCGAGAAATTCTTCCGCCCCGGCTATGCTGCGAACCTCGTCAGCTCATGGATTCCCGCCCTGGACGGCGTCAAAGAGAAGCTGGAAGCCGGCGCGCGCGTTGCCGATGTAGGTTGCGGAAAGGGCGCATCGACGATCCTGATGGCGCAAGCTTTTCCAAAGTCGCAATTCTTCGGATTTGATTATCACGACAAATCGATTGAAGCGGCTCGCGAATCCGCCGTTCGTCAAGGCGTGGCAGATCGCGTCACGTTTCAGGTTGCCAGCGCGAAATCCTTCCCTGGAAAGAATTACGATTTCGTGGCGGTCTTCGATTGCCTGCACGACATGGGGGACCCGATCGGAGCGGCGGCGCACGTTCGGCAGTCCCTAGGAAAAGATGGGACATGGATGATTGTTGAGCCCTTTGCGAATGACCAGCTGAAGGACAATCTGAATCCTGTGGGCCGGGTATATTACTCGTTCTCGACGCTGCTATGCACGCCCTGCTCGCGATCTCAGGAAGTTGGTCTCTGTCTCGGCGCTCAGGCCGGCGAAGGTCGAATTCGCGATGTGGTCAAGGCTGCGGGTTTCGATCGGTTCCGCCGCGCAACAGAAACGCCTTTCAACATTGTTTACGAGGCCCGACCTTGACATCTGCGATCCCTGGCGCATGAACAATCTTCTCGACCACCCAGGAGCGCAAAAACGCTCCACAATCAGGAGTTTTCTCAAATGACACAGTCTCCCCAGCAGAGTATTCTCTCGCGCTCGCACGTACTCCGGATGACGATGCTTTCGCAACGTGCCGTTGACTATGCGACCAAGGCCTATGCTCTCAACAGTCTGGAACTCTGCGGGCAGGTTCATCAAACCAAGCGCGACCTGCACGATCTTCATCTCAGTATCGGGGAACGGGGACGCAGACTCTTCGCGGCAGGAGTTCCAATTGACTCGCATTCGCCTCAGGCATACGGCTCTCTACGGATCTATAGCGCTCTTCGAGTGATGTTCACCGCGGCAACTGAGATCGCACAGAACATGATGATCATCGCAGCCCGCGAGCGAGAAGATGAATTTCCGCAAACCGTGGAATCGGGGAAATTCGTCAATGGCCTGGTACGAATCTGTACCGTGGCATTGTTCGAAGAAGACGCGTGGCTCGCTAAGAAAGCTCTTCACATCGAAGGAGGTCGCAGAAGATTCGACCTGGCATTGTCCCGTGCTCGCCTCGATGTGTTCCGCCGTTCATGTACGCATTGCGGGCGTGAGCTTGCGATTGCGAATTGCATTGGCCAAATTGCGGAGCAGACCTACGAGATCGCCGAAGGGCTGATCGCGTGGCTCGACGGCAGGAGCTATATGAATTCAGCCTTTGCGTACGCAGCCAAAGCTCGACCTACGCCACCGAACCGCTGGCCTTCAGGTCAAGTTCCGATCATGTACAGGCAAACTGCGCTAACTCTGCCGTGAACTCGCCACACCAATTCTGAACCAATTCTGAAAATTGCGATTCCGCTGTCGTCTTTTGCAATCGAGTTTCGATTTAACAGATGAGAGCAATGTTCGATGGGCCTACTGCAAAACCGGGTAGGCCCACAACACCTCGCAAATCAGAAAAGGAGCAAGTTATGAAACGCACAATCGCATTTGCCACTCTCGTACTGGGAATGAGTCTTGGGTTCACGTCCCGCGCTACGGCGCAGGAAGGTACAGTTATCGTGACCGTACCTTTTGATTTCGCCGTCGAAGGACGGGTTCTTCCGCAGGGAACCTATCACATCACCTCCGACACGAATTTTTTGACATTCAAAAACGATGAACAGAAGACCAACCTCTTCAATCGCGGCATTCGCGCAGAAGGATCGGCGGACGGACAGACGAAACTGGTCTTCGACGATGTGAATGGAAACTACTTCTTGAGGAAGATCGTTACGGAAGCGGTGAACATGAATATGGATTTTCCGCGCTCCAACGCGCAACACAAGAGTGAGATTTCCCGCAACATCTATGCGGAAACCTCGGGGCGCTAAATGCAGACAACAACGCATGGCGCTTGCGTAGCGCCGGTTCAACATCAATTACTCAGGGAACTGAGACTGGCTGTATAAGTCCGTCATCGCTGAACGTTGATCTTGTTTTGCGATGGGTGCGGACTTACGGCCAGGCCACACTACACTCGGCCCTGACTCAGCCGTCGTTGTGCAAACCTGCACGGCGACGCCGGCAGCTTCTGCACCCAAGCTGTGAACTACATTCTGGAAGACTTGAAACATTTGCCAAGGCTCTCTCGTGTTCTTATCGCTGGGCAAACAACACTACAGCTTCCCGCATCAGTTTGGTCGCGCCAGGTCATCTCCAATGATGAGCTGGCGTGCTTGCGTTCGCCACTGCGCCAGTCACGCAATAATTACAAATCAGTGACAACTCTCCTCCGATCGCAAATTACATTGGAGATGGCGAGCCCTCCCCCTCAGAGGCTGCAATTGCGCGCCCGCGCTGTTGCGGTGCATTCCAGCTGCTGCCACGCTGGCTGAATGAGGTTCGCCGTTCGACGGATGCGCAAATATTTCGTGTCCTTATTCATCCGAATACATCCAGAACAGAGGAGAGATTTTGTGGACAAAGCTATTTCCCCTATTACCTCCATGTCAGATGTTCTTCAGGACAGAGCTACCGATTCTCTGTTCAGCACCCTCTATTCAGAGTTGCACCGTCTGGCCAGGCGGCAGCTTGCTCGTCAATGGTCGCCGGTGGGCATTGGTGTCACCACGCTTTTGCACGAAGCGTACCTGAACATCATTGACCGCAATCAGCCCAGCTTTCCTGATCAGGCCCGGTTCATGGGATACGCCGCGCGCGTCATGCGCGGACTCATCATTGATTTCGCAAGAACGCGCAACGCTGCCAAAAGGGGCGGGAAATTCGAAATCACAGCGATCACGCTGGACACTCCGGAGAACACGGTGAATGCTCAGGAATTGTCATCGGTCAGCGATGCACTGGATGAACTGGCGAAGGTCGAGCCGGACCTCGCCACGCTTGTTGATCTCCGATTTTTCTGTGGCTTCTCATTCGTCGAGATTGCTGCGATGCACACGCTCTCAGAGCGCACAGTTCAGAGACGGTGGGAGAAGGCACGGATCTTTCTCTATCGCAGTCTCAATGGGGGTCTGCCGGCTTGAATGATCATCGATCCACTCCCACCCTCGATCAATGGGTTGCGCTGAGTCCACTGCTCGACAAGGCGCTCGAATTGGACGGCGAGGAACGTTCAAACTGGATTCGTTCACAGGATCCTGAGCTTGCAGACCAGCTTGAGTTGTTATTCCAGGAACACAGTTTCCTTGCAAATGAAGGATTCCTAGAAGATCGTGTCATCGAAATGCCTCCGACCGACGTGACACTGGCGGGTCAAATAATCGGTGTTTACAGGTTGATCTCGCAAATCGGCCAGGGCGGCATGGGAAGTGTCTGGCTTGCCGAACGCAACGATGGACTTTTTGAACGCCGGGTTGCAGTGAAGTTCCTGAATCTCGCGCTGATGGGGAAGGCCGGCGAAGAGAGATTCAGGCGTGAGGGAAAAATTCTTGCGCTTCTCGCCCATGAAAACATCGCAGATCTCATCGACGCTGGTGTCACGAGCGCTGGACAACCATATCTTGTTCTTGAGTACGTCGATGGTGCCGAGATTGATCAGTATTGCGATCAGCACCATCTCGATGTTCGTGCGCGAATTCAGATGTTTCTGGCAGTGCTGGGTGCGGTCGCAAAGGCTCATTCCAACTTGATTGTGCACCGCGATCTCAAGCCGTCGAACATCCTCGTACGCAACGACGGCCATGTGAAGCTGCTCGACTTCGGCATCGCCAAGCTGATCGAAGGTGAAGAAGTTGCGGATAGCCGAGCCGCATTCACTATAGGAGGCAACGCTCTCACGCCTGAGTACGCGGCTCCTGAGCAATTGCAGGGCGAACAAATCACCACCGCAACCGACATCTACGCGCTGGGTGTGCTGCTATACCTGCTGCTCACGGGGCAGCATCCCACTGGCGCAGGCAGGCGTACGCCGGTTGAACGCGTTAAAGCGATTGTTGAATTTGAGCCTCCGCGCGCGTCTGACATCGTGCGCTCCACAAGCTCTACCTTCAGTCCGATTGCAAGCCACGCCGCCAATATCGGCGCGTCACCGGAGAAGCTTCACAGGCAACTCCGCGGCGATCTGGATACGATCCTTGGAAAGGCGCTTAAGAAAGACCCAGCGGAGCGCTATGCTTCCGTGACGGCGTTTGCCGAGGATCTGCGTGGATATTTGCAAAACCGCCCGATCGACGCACGTCCTGACGCGCTTACCTATCGCGCATTCAAGTTTGTACGCCGTAACCGCACGGCCGTAGCGCTTTCTGCACTCGCCATCGCAACCACGGGCGCCGGAGTGATTGGAACTTTACAGCAGGCGCACACGGCAAGAACCCAGCGCGATTTGGCATTTCGTCAATTGGGGCGTGCAGAACGCGCCGCCGACTTGAATGAGCTTCTCCTCAGCGATGTGGCACCGATGGGTAAGCCTCTTACAGCAGACGAACTCCTCAAGCGGGAAGAGACAGTGGTCGAGAGCGAACATAATCCTGATGCTGCAAATCACATTGAGCTTTTGATTTCTTTGGGCGATCAGTATTCGGGAGAGGACGACAGCAAGAGCGCGCTGCGAGTGCTCAACCAGGCCTATCAGCTTTCACGAGCCTTGAAAGATAGCTCAATTCGCGCCAAGGCATCCTGCAGCCTCGCCTGGGCGATGATTCCAACGGGAGAGCTGTCGCGGGCAGAGGACCTTTATCAGGAGGGAATGCGCGAACTCGACACACAACAGCAATTGTCTTCGGATCGTTCCTTCTGCCTATTGCGCGGCAGTGAAATTGCCTACCGCAACGGGAATTCCCAGGAAGCTATTTCTCGAGCACGAGCCTCTGAGCAAGCAATCCAAGGCTCTCCGTCGCACTGGAATCTGCAAGAGCTTGACGTGCTGATAAACCTCGCGGGCGTGCTTGGTGATGCAGGCAAGTTCCGCGAAGCAAACCGAACATTTGGACAAGCGTCAGCCCTGATGGCAGATCTCGGATACGACGATACCCAGAAGGCTGTGAAGCTCTTCAACGATTGGGCGCTCTGCCTGACCTACGATGGACGTCAGCTGGAAGCGGAAAGGATTTATCGCCGTGCCATCGAGATCAGCCGCACCGATCAAACCGAAGGGTCCATCCCGTCTGTTCTCCTCTACAACTACGCAGGCGTCTTGCGCGAGCTCGGACGGGGGAGCGAAGCTGCCTCGTATCTTGAATCGGCCGCGACGAAGGCGCGAAAGGAAAACAATCAGATTCTCATTGATCAAACGGATCTTCAAAAGGCACGCATGTACACCGACAACCGCGAGTATGCCCGTGCCGCTGAGTTAATGATGCAGGTCGAACCAAGGCTGCGAAAGAAGTTTCCGCCAAACCACTATGCGTTCGCTGCTCTCGCTTCCGACAGGTCCCGCTTGGCTCTCGATACAGGAGACACCGCTTCGGCTTTACGTCTTGCAAATCGGGCGATCGATTTGGACGAAGCATCTATCAAAGAAATCGGGGAGTGCGCGGCTTTCATTCCGATGCTTCTCACTCGCAGATCCCGGGTCGAGCTGAAGGCTCAAGAGTCGAATCGGGCCGAGGCAGATGCTGTTCGCGCATTGCAGTTGTTGAAAGAACAATCGGAATCTGGAATCCACTCAAGCAACATTGGGCGCGCTTATCTCGCCCTGGCGCTTTCACTGAGAGCTCAGGGTAAATTGGGTGAATCTCAGGATGCGTTTCGCAATGCGTTTCAGAATCTTCAAGATACGTTGGGACCAGGACATCCCGACACCAAGGCGGCGCTCAGTACGGCCAGCTCAATTCGGTCCGGCGATTAGCAATTTGGATCGCAGTTGTCATCTTCCTCTCTTTGTTTTCGATATCTAGAGTGGGTCCATGCGTGCGAGGCTACTGGACACTTATGCGAAAGAGGAGATTCAATCGTGCCCAAGGTCGTTTTCCAAAGAGACATTCCGGGAATTGAAGAGTGCTCCCCAAACCAGTTACACGCAATTTCGCAATGTCCTGATGCCGAAATTCAAGACGTTGGCCCCGGGTTGCAGGGAACCCACAGTTATGTAACAGATGACAAGCTCTATTGTGTCTACACCTCTTCGAATCAGAGGGACATTCGAGATCATGCGAGCGTGCGCGGGCTTCCTGTCAGCCGAATCTCGCGCGTCATGGCGATTGTTGGCCCCAACCACAGATGTTGAACTCCTTGAATTCTGCATCCTGCTCGCGAGTCAGTTCGACGCGCTGGTTGTCACGCTGGGGATCGACTCTATGCGTCAAATAACGTGGCCGGAGCCCGAGTTTCAAGTTTGAGGTTTTCACGGAATGGAGGTCGCCTGGCTTCTCGCGAAACCGTTGAAACCGGCTGTTCGAACATATTACTTTTAATAACAAACACTCGGCCCGGCACAGCATGCGTTCGCTCTCCTGGATGAGAATCCCGATCAGATTGACCGGATCGGCTCCCGCAATGGTCACGTCGCCCTTGAGTTCCTGATTCCTGGACTCGCGCAAACTATCCGGCACTTCAGGGAGAGCGAATTGCTCTCCACCAAAGCCCGAGACGAAGCGGCCGCCGCGAACCAAGCCCCGATCTTCGAGGCGACGAAGCATGCGCAGCAGGATTCCCCAGCGGGGGATATTTGATTCGAGGACGAGCAGGTCACGGAACACGACACCGTAACGGTTGAGGAGCATGCGCGCAGCTGATTCAATGGCGATGTCGTTGTAGCGGGCCTGCTCGATCGCATCCTCGGGCACCGGAGCATCGGTGCGGAACAACGACCATCTGCCTGCAGCACTTCGGACCTTGCGGTAGGAAGAGTTTGCCAGGCGGCGACGATCCGGATCAATCATTGAGCGAAGCTGGTCGAATCCGTCGGCGGCAGCGAGCCCGGCCGAAGCAAGTTCCCACAGAGCATATTGGACCTCGATGGAACTCAGGCCAAGACTCCGCTCAATTTCTTCAGCGAAGCATGCACCCCTTTTCTTTTGAAATTCCCACACTCGCAGGGCGTTCGATGTGAGAGCCTGGCGGAGCCTTGTTTCGTCGACTGCCTGCTCGCGAAGGGCATGGTCAAGCCATGCCGCGGAGTCACGCAGATAAAACGTGATCGGAGCGGCGTTGGTGGGAATTACTCGCTGGGGGCCACTTCCATTCTCTTCGTGAAAAGCCGGATGAGGTGAAACCCGTCCCCAGCCAACCACGCCTGACAAACAAAGCTGATCGAGCCATCGAGGATCATAGTTCGCGACACGGGATGGCAGAATTGTTTTTTCCCATTCGACTGCCGGCGCTTCGAACCCTTCAAGCTTTGAGATTGCCTCAAGCAGTCCGTCCTCGCCCGAAACCTGCGTCTGCGGGAGCAGATGCTGCCACCCGAGCAGCCATTGCATAAACGCCGCAGGTGAGATCGATTCCACTTGTCGTCGGCGCGTGCCGATGGTCAATTTGTGGATACGTTGAAGAATGCGACGTTCACACCATTCTGTATCAAATTCATCTACAGTAGCGGGTCCTTCGAAATTGCCACGCATGAGGAGGCCTTGGTTCTCGAGCGAAAGAAAAGCCTGGAGGACCGACCTCGGATCAATCGAACAGTACTTCGCAAATCTGTTCGCAGTCACAGGGCCCAGAATCTGAATCCACCCTTGAACGCATTTGCGAAGCAGATCGCCGTGTAAGGTGCTCGCGTTGCTCCACATAGTATCAATGAATGCGACTTGCTCCGTAGCAATCCAGCACTCCTTTCCGTTGTGTTGCAGCGTCTGCGCGCGCCCACCGCATTCGAGACGCTCAAAGAGCACAGGCCAATGCCGGGAACGTTCCTCATCGATCATCGAGATCGGTAGCAGTACAACGCTCATCAGCAAGTCATGCAACTCATGGTGATCGCGTATGTCGGGCCAGCATTCAGAGCGGACCGTCGCAATTGCCGCAGCATCCAGTCTTCCGGGCTGCTCCAAGACACTAGACGGGATCTCTCTGTGGAGCGAGACCGCACGGGCTCTGCGTTCTTCGAGTCCGGCTTCGTCCAAAAATGCGTAGGGGTTTGCGTTGATTAGCTCATGCGCAAACTGCGAGGGAACCGGCGTGTCGACTGCAAGGCACTGGATGCTTCCATCCTGAATGCCACGGAGCACCCTCAACAATCCATCAAGATCCATCGCTTCCTGCAGGACGTCTTGCATCACTTCTTTGACCAGTGGATGATCAGGAATCCGGATATCGCCCTCGATGTTTTCAAAGCACGCTGCTGCCTGCGGGAAGACGCTGGCAAGGAGATCTTCAGAACGTGTGCGCTGCACCTGCGGAGCTATGCGCTTGCCTTTGGAGTTCCGCAGCAATTGGAGGCTTCGCCCGGCCGCCCAACGCCATCGGGTTTTGAAAACAGGAGCAGCGAGGGAGGCTTGTTCCAACAACGCCCTTGTTGTTACTTCCGTCAGGAACTGAAAGACATCGGAGAGTGGAAAGCTATGCTGTTCGGCGAGCGAGATGTTGATTCCGTTATCGGTGGCGGCGGCCTGGAGTTCGAAATTGAAACCGCGGCAGAATCGTTTGCGGAGAGCGAGACCCCAGGCCTTATTGATGCGCCCTCCAAAAGGCGCATGAAGAATCAACTGCATTCCCCCACCATCATCGAAAAACCGCTCGGCAATGATTGTGGTTTTCGACGGTATAGCGCCAAGGACGGCACGGCCTGTAACGATATACGTAATGAGCTGTTGCGAGCCCCATTTGCACGTTCCGCATTGTTCCATCAGCCAGCTAGCGGCAGATACGATTTCCGGCTGCGCAGGCGAAATGTACTCGGGCGAAACGTTCTGCGTTCGCTCGGATATCTCTTTTCGTAATTCACTGACACCATCGGAAAGAACGTCGGTGCGCTGTGGTGCCTCTCCCGTCCAAAACGGCACGCTGGGGGGCGCACCTTGCGCATCCTCCACATGGACCTGGCCTGCCGCCTCGATCCGTTGCACGCGCCAACTGGTATTACCGAGAAGGATCACATCGCCGGGACTTGAATCGACTGCGAAGTGTTCGTCCAACGTTGCGATCTGAATGTTCTCCGGTTGAAGGATTACGTTAAACAAGGCTGTATCCGGGATCGCACCGCCATTCGAGATGGCAATCATGCGTGCACCGCGACGAGGATGCAGCTCGCCATGGATTCCATCGTGCATTAAATATGCGCCGTAGCGTCCGCGACTCGATTCGATTCCGTTCGCAAGAATCGCGATGATTTCTTCGTACTGTTCCCATGCGAGATTTCGATACGGATAAGCGCGGCGCAGGATTTCGTACAGAGTTTTCTTGTGCCACGGTTCAGCGCCACATGCAGCCACAATCTGTTGCATCAGGACATCGATAGGTTGCGGGGGAATCTCAAGCCGGTCCAGCTCACCATTGCGCAACTTGCGCACCAGGGCCGCCTGTTCGAGCAGGTCGTCGCGTGTCGTAGCGAACAAGCGACCTTTCGGAACCGCTCCGCGCCAGTGACCCGCGCGACCTATTCTCTGGAGGGAGACAGCAATCGACCGCGTAGTCGAGATCTGGCAGACTAGATCGATATTTCCGATATCGATGCCAAGCTCAAGTGATGCTGTCGCAACCAGGATCTTGATCTCTCCGCGCTTTAAACGTCTCTCCGCATCGAGACGGAGCATCCTCGAAAGAGAACCGTGATGAGCTCCTACGTTTTCGGTTCCGAGGCGTTCAGATAGAGCAAAGGAAATTCGCTCGACGAGCTTTCGTGTATTCACGAAGACGAGTGTCGATCGGTGCGTCGCGGTGTACGCCGCAAGTTTGTCGAAGATCTCCTCCCACATGATTTGCGAAGTTACCGAGGTCAGCTCATCGCTCGGAACCTCGATGGCTATGTCCATCTCCCTCTTCTGTCCGACCTGAACGATCGTTGCCGGCGCACGGTGCGGAGCACTTCCGGTCAGAAACTCAGCCACAAGCTCTATCGGATTCTGAGTCGCAGATAGCCCAATTCGTTGAGGCGGCTTCATCAGGCCCGTAAGGAAGGCTCCGGGAGAGAGCAGGTTTTCACCGCACACCAAAGCATCCAGACGTTCGAGCGACAAGGCCAGGTGAGCACCGCGCTTGTCGTCGGCGACCGCGTGTATCTCATCGACAATCACGGTCTCAACACGCGTAAGGTGCTCCCGGCTCCGTTTTGAAGTGAGCAGAATGTAGAGCGACTCGGGTGTCGTCACCAGGATGTGAGGAGGATTGCGCAACATCGAGGCGCGTTCTTTCTGCAACGTGTCGCCGGTGCGAACCGCGGTCCGGATGTCCATCGAAAGGTAGCCACGCTCAAGTGCCAACTGCTGGATCTCTCTCAGGGGCTCTTCAAGATTCTTCTGGATGTCATTGGAGAGCGCTTTGAGCGGCGAGACGTAGACAACCTGAGTGGTCGGTCGGAGTGTGCCTTCGAGGGAGCGGCGAAACAGGCTGTCGATGCAGACCAGGAACGCAGCCAGCGTCTTTCCGGAACCCGTCGGTGCAGAAATTAGTGTGGGCTTCCCGGCGAGGATGTTTGGCCAGCCGAGCGCCTGCGGTTCCGTGGCTGTACCGAACCGTGTGACGAACCATTCTTGAGTGATGGGGTGAGCCCAGGAGAGCTCATCGGGGAAGCCCATGAGGCATTCTAAGCCTATTCGCCTTTTGTTTGCCTTGTTAATTATTTCCCTTACGCCGGTACCGTGCTCGTGCAGATCGCCGATCATCCCATCAGCCACAACAGGATCTGCCAGCCCTGGAATATCGCTCCCGCACTCCAGGCCCTGCAGATCCTCCAGTGGATTCGAACATTCCCACATCTGCAGTTCGGGGGACAACATCATCACTGCTGTCGAAATAATCTCCTAACCGCTCAAACCGGGCCTCTGTCTAAGGTGCTGAATGCAGGGAAACGATCACTCGATTGTCCGGGCCGTGCTGGCCGGGGACAAGGAAGCGTACGGGGCGCTTGTTCGCGCTCACAGTGCGACTGTCTTCCGAGTGGCGTTTCGGATCACAGGCAACGAAGCAGATGCGGAGGAGATTGTGCAAGAGGCATTTCTGCGCGGGTATCAGCGACTGGAGAGTTACGAGCGGCGTTCTGCTTTCGGGACATGGATCTACCGAATCGCTGTGAACTGTGCGCTTAACCGGGTGAGCAAGCCGGGGATTGAGGCAGAGTACCGTCACGGCGAGGACACCGATCCGGCGGAGGGGACAGTGCAAGTGGCGACACCGGATGCCGATCCGGAACGGGTGTTGCTGAGCCGGGAAATCAGCGCTGTGCAAGAGACGGCAATGCAACGGCTAACACCGACAGAGAAGTGCGCATTCGTGCTGCGGCACATCGAAGATCGTTCCATGAGCGAAATAGCCGAGGTATTGGAAATTGCCCCCAATGCGGCGAAACAGGCGGTATTTCGCGCGGTGCAGAAGTTGCGACGAGAACTGGCGCCGCTGCGAGGCAACGCATGAAGCACTTGACCGAAGACGAGCTGATCGAACTGTATTACGGCGAGGGTGCGAGCGGATCGAACGCACATCTCAAGGCCTGCCGTGAATGTGCGCGAAGGTATGCCGAATTCACCCGGAGCCTGGAGGAGATTCGGCCGGTAGCGCTTCCTCAGCGGAGTGCAGATTACGGCGAGCGCGTATGGCAGACTCTGCGGACGCAGCTGGTCCCGTATGAAAAAAAGCCAGCGAGTTGGCGGGGTTGGGCAAATTGGAGAGCCGCGACAATGGCGGTTGGCTTCGCGCTGGTGCTGGCGGCGGCAGTCTTTGGCGGCCGCTACTGGGAGCGGAGCACAAAGAAGGTCAGTATTGCGGAGAATTCGCAAGCAACGCAACGCGTAGTCCTGGTCGTGCTGAGCGATCACCTCGATCGCACCGAGCGGCTGCTTGTGCAGTTGGAGCATTCGCAATCGCCGGACACGACGGCGAACGCGCAGTTGCAGTCGGAGGCGCAGGAACTTCTCGCATCCAACCGGCTCTATCGCGTCACCGCGAGCAATACGGGCGATGCGGCGCTGGCTGGGGCTCTGGACAGGCTGGAAGGCGTACTGGCAGAGATCGCGAACAATCCGAATCTGACCGCGGGCGATCTCAAGCGTGTGCGCAACGACATGAACACCAAGGGAATTCTGTTTGAGATTCGGATCTTGCATGCACGAAGTCAGGACCAGGGAACGAAGGGAGCGACGATCTAATGAACGTTAAAGGATTATCTGCAATTTTTCTTGCCGCTACACTGGCGGTTGCGCCACGGGTTTCACACTCCGAAATGCCTGTGCCTTTGCTGGTTGCGAACGCCTACGGCATCGCTGCCGACGATGCAAGTCTGTATGCCGACGGGACGCGCGCAATCAACGAGAACCGCTGGTCTGAGGCGGCGGGACTGTTCGGTCGCGTAGCGGAGATGCACGGCGAACACGCGGAGGGCGCGCTTTACTGGAAGGCATATGCCGAAAACAAGGAAGGGCAACCAGCCAATGCTCTGAACACATGCGGCGAACTACGGAAGGCGTATCCAAAGAGCCACTGGCTGGACGAGTGTGGCGCGTTGGAGATCGAAATCCGCGGCAAGAGCGGCCACCCAGTGGCACCACAAACTGAGCCCGACGAGAATCTGAAGTTGCTGGCGTTGAACGCGCTGATGCAGCAAGACCAGGAGCAGGCAGTACCGATCCTCGAGAAGATTCTGAGCGGCAACCAGCCGGAGGAGTTGAAGAGCCGGGCCCTGTTTGTGCTGGCACAGAATCGCTCCCCGCAGGCTGAGGCTCTGATCAGCAAAATCGCGCAGGGACAGTCGGGACCAGCACTGCAAATCAAGGCGATCCGCATGCTGGCGACGCAGGGCAAACGCGCGGACGACGCCCTGGCTTCGATTTATCAGCACACGAGCGACATCCAGGTGAAGCGGGTAATTCTGCAGTCGTATCTGATAACGGGAGACTCGCCGAAACTGCTCGAAGCAGCTCGCCAGGAGACCAATCCGGAACTCGTGAAAACAGCAGTCCGCACATTGGGAGCCATGGGCGCCGGGCAGGATTTGCTGACGATGTACCACGCCACGAACAACGCGCAGACAAAGGCTGACATCATCAATTCACTGATTGCGAGCGGCAAAAACGGCGTGGCTCCATTAACCGAGATTGCCCAGTCGGAACAAGATCCGGAGCTGCGGCGGAAGGCGATTCGCAACCTTGGGATCGCGGGCGGGATGTCGGTCGCGCCAGCCCTGGTCTCGACTTACCAGAAGAATACGGATGTGGACACGAAGCGGGCAGCAGCGCAGGCGTTGTTCCTGGCGAACGACGCGCCAGATTTGGTGACGCTGGCTCGCGCCGAAAAGGACTTGGAGATGAAGAAGTACCTGGTGCAGCAGCTGAGTCTGATGCATAACCAGGAGGCAACGAAATACATGCTGGAAATTTTGAACAAGTAGCGAGGAATCCCATGAGACATGGTTGGTTTATTGCAGCGACACTCAGCGTGTCGATGTCGGCGATGGCGCAGACGCAGCCGAAGGTGATCAACTCGCAGTTTCACACTGAGCCCGCCGGCGCAGGACTCTCAGCGACGGTGAACACATTGCAGCATTCAAACGGACCCCTCTGGCTGGGCTATGAAGTGGCGGCTGTTCCGGGATCGCATTTCGCCATGTGTTCGGGCGAGACCCGATCAGATGCGGATGATGGCTGTTGCGGTGTTTATCGGCTCGAAGATTCTGACAACACTTTCCAGTCATCCGACAGCGATCATGCCACGCAAACGAATATCGATGTGCTGGTGCGGATCGATCGGGGAGCGGTGGATAAGATTCGCTTCGTCGGAACGGGTTGCCGTCTCGATGCCGGAGGATTGCCATTCACGTGGCTTACAGATGTGAAAGCCGATGACAGTGTTGCCTGGTTGTCGAGCCTGGTGACAGTAGACAACAAGCGCCACACGGACCAGGCGCTGGCAGCAATCGCGATGCACGAAACCGCGAAAGCTACTGGCGCGTTGGAGAGCTTCTCATGCTTCGACGAATCCCCTGTGGCTGCGAGAGAAGGCAGCATTCTGGCTTGGAGCAGGACGCGGACACGATGGCTATCTGGCGCTGAAGAAATTGGAGAACGATCCTGATCCGGAATTCCGCAAGAAGCTCAGTTTTGATTTTTCGGTCAGCCATGACCCTGCGGCAGTCGATGACTTGATCCGGATGGCAAAGTCGGATTCGAACACCGGTGTTCGAGAGCAAGCCATCTTCTGGGTGGGGCAGAAAGCAGGCAAGAAAGCCGTAGCGATGCTCAAGGACACCGTTGAGAACGACCCTGAAGTTGCAGTGAAGAAGAAAGCGGTGTTTGCGCTGAGCCAGCTACCAAAGGACGAGGCAGTGCCGGAATTGCTGCACGTGGCCCAAACGAATCCGAGCCCTGCTGTTCGCAAAGACGCAATATTCTGGCTTGGCCAGACGCACGATCCGCGGGCACTCGCGTATTTTGAGCAGATCCTCGAACGCTAATCGGTGCAACAAAAGCAATTAGATTCGCTACTAATTTGCTTCAAAATTTCACTTGCATCTTCGGGCTGCTAATGTGTTACATTCGGTAACACTATGGCCGGTAACATCAAGGCGAACCACGATCCCGGCGAGTTAGGCGAACTGGAACGGAACGTTCTGCTCATTGTCTGGCGTTTAGGTTCTGTAACTGCCGACCAGGTTCGTGAAGAACTGGACCGGCCGTTGAAGGACTCTACGGTCCGCACAGTTTTGCGGCGTCTTGAAGAAAAAGGCTATCTGGTCCACAGCATCGACGATCGCGCGTTTGTTTATCGGCCGGCCCAATCAAGGCAGCGTGTAGCCGGCCGCGCCGCGAAACGCATCGTGGACTGGTTTTGTGATGGGTCAGTCGAAGCGCTGCTCGTGGGCATGGTTGATTCCAAGGTGCTTGATCGCGCCGAACTCCAACGGCTCGCCGAACACATAGCCCGAGCCCAGAAGAACGCTCCAAACGCAAAGAAGGAGGATCAATGATTCCCGTCCTTATCGATGCTGCTATGCGCTCGTTATTCGTCGGCCTGATCGTCGCGGTTGGCTTGCGGGCTTTCCGAATCCGCAATGTGTTTGCGCAAAAAGCGGCTTTAGGCCTCGTGCTCGTCGGTGCGCTGGCAATGCCGTTGCTGATGCCGATTGCGGATCGTTTGCAACTGTTGCCCGCGAACGCAAAGATTGTGCTTCCTGCACATCCCATGACCCTCCTGGAAGAACTGCGGGCAAAACTCCAGGCAAAGAGCGGTTCCGGCACCTTACCCAAGCTCGTCGCCCCGCCAATATCAGGTCCTGATTCGCTACAGACAGAGAAGCCTTCCGGGCCGGCGTCGGATTCGGCGTCCGCTCCACCCGCCAAAGAGCCCGGACAATCGAGGCCCCAAGCCACCTCCTTAAAGAAAACGGCCGGGACAGGCAGTGCCCGGTCAGTCGAAGAGATGCCGTCGTTGCCTCAGCACGAGGCCGTGGCGATCTCGCCAGCATCGCTCGCTCTCTCGATTTATCTCGGGGTAGCGGTAGTGTTTCTTCTGAGACTCGCCCTTGGACTGGCTGTTACGCTTCGCCTTTGGTTCACCGCCACGCCGATTTCCAAGCGCCAAATATCTGACATTCCCACGGGACTCCCTCTCCGCGCAAGCACCAAAGTCTCCTCGCCCTTGACCATCGGTTCTGCCGTCCTGCTGCCCGCCGATTACGATACCTGGGACAAAGAGAAGATTCGCATTGTGCTGGCTCATGAACTTTCACATGTTCGTCAAGGCGACTTTTACCTGCAGTTCCTTGCCGGGGTCTACACCTCTCTTGTCTGGTTCAGCCCATTGGGCTGGTGGCTCAAGAAAGAGCTCGCTGACCTGGCCGAAGCCATCAGCGATCGTGCGGGAATCGAGCAGGCTCGAAGCCGCACTTCTTACGCGCAAATCCTCCTCGAATTCGCGGCCGCGCCGCGCCCAACCGCACTAGGAGTCGCAATGGCACGTTCCAGCAGTCTTGCCCGCCGCATCGAGCGCTTGCTCAATGACCGTACGTTTCGTCAATCCTTTGCCGGCGGACGCCGTGCACTCTTCGCAGTCGTGCTGGTACCGCTGACGCTTTTTGCTGCGACAGCCATGGTACGAGTACAGGCTGCTACGCAATCCGTGCATGTTGCCTGGATTGCGCCCGCCACATCGCATGCTACTGAACCAGTATTAGAGCCTGAAACTTTCTATCCCACGGCGCAGATCGCCGAGGAAAATACCACACCGGATAACCTTGCTCTTGAAGAGGAGCCCGATGCCTCCGCAAGCATTGCACCTTCTCCTGAAGCAGAAAGCCCGGCAATCACAACGCCAGAAATTGCCGTCCCTCAGGTGACCCCGAACTTGTTCCCTGTCCCGGCTGTTGCTCGCCTGATCGCTGCTCAATCAGAATCGGGCAGCTCGATAGCGTTTGATCGCGCGCTCTCCGTCAGCGGTGAAGCGCAATTATTCGTCTCGACTGGTTCCGGCGATATCCATCTCACACGGGGCTCCGGCAATGAGGTACACATTCATGGCAAGATCCATGTGAGTCATAACGGCAGCCAGGAGCAGGCTCGCCAGATCGCCGCGAACCCTCCGATCGAACAGAGCGGCAATGTGATTCGAGTCGGACAGCAGCATGAACAGCATTGGCGTGGAATCAGCATCGACTACCAGATAGAAGCGCCCGCTGGAATTGTCCTTGCGGCTACCTCCGGTTCGGGCGACATCGTCGACGAGGGCGTTGGCCAAAACGCCAAGCTTGAAACAGGTTCAGGCGATATCCGCGCGACCGGGCTACAGGGTGCATTCGAAGTAAAGACAGGGTCGGGCAACATCACCGCGGACCAGACCGGTCAAGGAGATGTGAAAGCCGATACTGGCTCGGGTGATATCGAGATCAAGAATCTCCATGGCAGTTTCCGAGGCCAAACGGGTTCGGGCGATATCAAAGCGACGGGCACGCCCTCTGCGCCCTGGACGCTCGGAACCGGCTCTGGGAACATCGAAATCTGGGCCGGCAGCGCACCGCTCACCCTTGATGCCTCCACCGGATCGGGTTCAGTGACGAGTGATCACGAAATGCTGGTAAAGGGATCTCTCAATCAACATCACCTCACGGGCAATCTGAACGGAGGCGGCCCGTTGGTTCGGGTACAAACTGGCTCAGGTGATGTTCGTGTCCATTGAATTCACTGAATTGATGTGAACTAGACTGACCTGCCGTATGCAATGCTCGTTCCGTATGGAGAACCTGAATTACGGACGAATCTTGCATTGAGCGTACTGCGTCAGTCTTAGTTATCTTCTCGCTTGTGCATCAGGTAAATATTCGCCTTTTTGTGAATTCGGCTGATGACTTCTGCCAACCGTAAATATCGTCGAAGACGCATTATTCTCTAAATCCGGTTTGAATCGACTCTAACTCAAGATGATGCGCCTTGCGGTCTTCTCGCCTGATAAAGGTAGGTGTCCGTATGCCTCGCGAAAATTGGGGCCTCCGATCTTAGTTAAGGGGTCTGATTTGTATCACATCCATATTCCGGCAAAACAGCCGAGAATACTCGCTAAATCTCCACACGGAGAAATCTCGAGTCGGTTTGCCGGAAAACGGCTCATGAGCCACTGAATTCCGGTTCACATTGGCCGATAGACATATTTAGATCTTCACTCCGAGGTGGACGCTGAAAAGGCCAAGTCAAGCGGTTATTGGTTCTGGCGATGTTCCCAGCAAACCCAGAAGAACCGGCAGCATGTTGACTTCCAGCCACCTTCCACTCCAAAGTGCTATCCACCAAATGTACTCTCAAACAGAGGCTAAGAAGGCAAGAGAATTGCTGGCGGCTATCGTTGAGACTTGCGATGAAGCCATCGCTTCGGCAGATCTTCAGGGAACGATTCAAAGCTGGAATGTTCCTTGCGAGGCGTTGCATAGTCTCTCCGCCGCGGAAGCTATCGGAAGAAATCTTGCAGACATAGTCTCGCCCTTCTTCCGAAAGGGGCTCGAATCAATTCTCAAAGCCATCCGAATTGGCGACAGGGTCAAACCCTTCGAATATACCGTTCAACGTGAAGACGGAAGCCGAACTGATGTTTCAATTCATGTATCTCCGGTTCGAAGTTCAAGGGGAGATTTGCTTGGCTCGTCCGCGATCTTCCACGACGTTACAGATCGCAACCGAAGCGAGGAGATTCTGCGCGAGAGCCTCGACTCTCTTGAGCACGCACAAAGAATTGGAGTTCTTGGCTGCTATATGCTCGATGTTCGCACTCTCGAGTGGACAAGTTCTGCGGTGATGGACGAGATCTTCGGCATTGGCGAAAGTTTTGAGCGTACGTTAATGGGCTGGACCTCTTTAATTCATCCTGATGACCGCGAAATGATGAGCGCCTACTTCGTGGACGAGGTCTTGGGTAAGGGCTTAGCTTTCGATAAACAATACCGCATCATTCGACAGACGGACCGGGCGGAGCGATGGATTCATGGGGTCGGTAAACTCGATTTTGATCTCGACGGCCACGCTCTAAAGATGCGAGGAGTAATTCGGGATGTGACGGAAGCTAAGCATGCCGTCGACCAGCTTCGGCGCAGCGAAGAACGCTACTACACCATTTTTCAGGCCAGTATAGATGCGATCCTTCTAATCCGGCTGGATGACGGGGTCGTCTTTGATGTGAACGACGCGTTTCTGGAGATGACGGGATACGAACGTGAAGATGTCATCGGACGAGGATCGTCCGGCATCGGTCTCTGGGCAGACTGTTCCGACCTGCTGAACTTGAAAGGCCTACTGCGCATGAACGTGAGATGCCGTGATTTCAAGGCCAGATTGAAAAGAAAAAACGGCGAGATATTTTCGGGGTTGCTCTCCGTTTCAGAGACCAAGATCGATGGTGTTTCTTTTGCTCTTTCCGTTCTGCGCGATAACTCCGATGCCGAGGCAACTGAAAAGAGTCTGTCGGCGGCTACAGAAGCATTGCGGCTGAGCGAGGCGAGATATCGCACCGCGTTTCAAACGAGCCTAGACGCCATCAACATAAACCGCCTCGACGATGGAAGATATATAGACTGTAATCAGGCCTTTCTTGAGGTCATGGGCTTTGACCGCAAGGACGTTCTGGGGCGAACTTCAATCGAGCTCAAAATATGGGCGGCCCCTCTCGATCGGCTTCGACTCCTTCAGAATCTCCGACAGAACCAGACATGCCAGGACTTCGAAGCACGATTCAGGCGGAAGAATGGTGAAATATTCTGGGGGCGGATGTCCGCATCGAAGATTGAAGTTGACGGAGTACCGTGCCTGCTAACGATTTCGAGAGACGTAGACGCTGAGAAACGCGCGACGGACGAGATCGAGAACCTCGCGTTCTACGACCAGCTTACACAAATCCCCAATCGCCGAATGTTGCAAAATAATCTGCGACAATCGCTCAATACCAGCCTGAAGCGCAACCGCATCGGCGCGATACTGTTGATCGACCTCGACGATTTCAAGACGCTCAACGATTCTCTAGGTCACCGAATGGGCGACCTTCTGCTTCAAGAGGTCGCCGCGCGTCTTATCGCCTGCTCAAAGTCGGTTGGACGGCTCGGCGGAGATGAATTCGTTGTGATCCTGGATGACTTGAGCGAGACAGCAGACGGCGCAATGGGGTTGGCGCGCGCCTTCGCCGAGAAGATCCGGGCTGCCGTCGGCGAACCGTACCACCTTGCAGGCCGCACTTGTCTCACCACTTGCAGCATCGGTATCACCACTTTTGGAGACAACGACGACTGCAATGAGACCATAATCCAGCGGGCGGACATAGCTATGTATCACTCAAAGGCGGCGGGGCGGAATACGGTGTGCACCTTCGCCCCCGCTTTGCAGATGGCGGTCAATGCCCGCGCCTCGATGGAGAAAGACCTTCGCCAGGCGATCGGAACGAAGCAGCTTGAACTTTACTATCAGCCCCAGATAGATCGTAACGCTGTCGTAGGCGCGGAAGCGTTGCTGCGTTGGAAAAGACCGGGCCATAGCCTGTTGGCTCCTGGGGCCTTTATTGAATTGGCGGAAGAAACGGGTCTCATTTTCCCGCTCGGCGATTGGATAGTGCAGACCGCATTTGCGCAAGTTGCGGCGTGGGCATCGCGAGAAGAAACCGAACGGATTTCATTAGCAGTGAACATCAGTGCTCGTCAGTTTCGGCAGCCAGACTTCGTCCCGAAAGTGTTGAATGCAATCGATCGAACAGGCGCCAATCCAAAGCGCATCAAGCTCGAGCTAACAGAGAGCGTTACCGTGGACAACATCGAGGATGTTGTTGCCAGAATGATGCTCCTCAAGTCGCATGGCTTCGGATTATCTCTAGACGATTTTGGAACCGGCTATTCCTCCTTGTCATATTTGAGAAAGCTACCGCTGGACGAACTGAAGATCGACCGTTCATTCGTTCGGGACCTGCTTCTGGATGCTGGGAGCGGAGCTATCGCGCAGACGATTATCTCTTTGAGTCAGGCGCTTAGACTTTCGGTTATCGCCGAGGGTGTGGAATCAGAAGAACAACGAGACTTTCTTTTGAGCTTGGGATGCCATGCTTTTCAGGGCTATCTCTTCGGCCCGCCGGTTCCATTGGAGAGTTTCGAGGAGCGGCTAGCTGCCTTCCCTCTCTGCAGTGTTGAGCGGAACACTCCCTCCTCAGCCGAGCCATTATCATTCGGCGCACAAACCAGTTTCCCTTGGCCAAATGCCACCTCTTAGCAAAAACTGTGCGGTGCGCTTCTGGAAGAGGTCTTGTCAAGAGATTCAATAGTGACGAGGTCGATGCTTATACAGACGTGAACCAAAAGGACAGCGACATATTCCCAGCTCGTCCCGCATCCAGGAGCAACGTTTAAGGTGTGTGAGATCAATGCCTGCCAGAGTATGCTCTTTCCATGTGCCGGCGAGGCATTCTCTTCCCCACAATTGGTTTTTCACTGCTTGTGGCGATCCTTCTGGGTGGTGCCCGGCCGTGCTTTGCCGCAGACGGAGACCCCAATCGCACTCTCACAATTCATGGTCTGGGGCATGGAATCGCAGACATTGACGGGCCCTGGCAGTTCTCAATGGGAGACAACCTGGCCTGGGCTCAGCCAACCTGGGACGACTCCGGCTGGGCAACTTTGTCTCCTGACGCGCCATGGGGAGCCCAGGGGCATCCCTCCTATACAGGATTGGCATGGTATCGGCGCCACCTCAACATCATCCCGGCGCCAGGCACGGACCAAAAGTTCGAGATCCTCTTTCCCCACACTGAAGACTCATACGAGGTCTATTGGAACGGCAAACTGATCGGAAGCTATGGTAGCTTGCCGCCGCATCCGGTGTGGTTCTACAGCAATTTCCCCAAGTCATTTCCGATAGCCGGATCGACTTCTGGAGTGTTGGCTGTTCGAGTCTGGAAGGCCCCTCTCGACATCTTCTCAATAGCCGAAGGAGGCGGGATCTACTCCACCCCGGCGATCGGCGACCCCGAGACCATCTCTCTCCACGAACGGGCCCTTACGTGGAACATCATTCAACTGGAACTCTTTGAATATTCCCTGGTGCTCTTGCGTGTGTTCATCACCGCGCTTTGCATCGTTTTATGGAGTCACAATCGGCGGGAAAGGTTCTTCATTTGGGTAGCGATATTTACAGCTTCTCCAGTCGCACTGCACATGCTTCAGGGAATGTTTCTGATCCCCTTTCCCTATGGATTGGCGAGATTTATCAATCAACCCCTGTATGTCCTTTCGAACATCTCATTGTGGTTCCTTCTCATATGGCTTCTTCAACTGAATGAAAATCGTAAAGTAATTTTATGGACGCGAACTCTTGCCTGGGTCAGCATGGCCGCAGGCACGGCGGACGGCGTATTGGCTCTCTTCTGGGGATCCGCAACGCCTTGGATGCAGTGGGCGGACGCCCTGCTCACCAGCGTAGTTCTCCTTTTTGAAGTCGTTCCTTTCTTCCTCATTGCAGTGGGATTACGCAACCGGTCGGGCGTTTCGCGCTGGGCTGTTGCCATGACGGCATTCATTTTGCAAGTTCTGCACTCTATTGCAGATCTAAGCGCCTTCGGTCAGCGGTTCACGCACTTCGCACTGTTCACGGCACTGGTCGATACACCTTTATTCAGAATCCAGGGGGTCGAGTTCCAGTTTGAGAAGGTCGCATCCCTCGCGCTTTTCGCTTCCATCCTTTTCGCGGTTTACTACTACGTTCTAGAACGGCAGGCACGAAGCAATGCACTCGAGCGCGAGATCCAAAGTGCCCGGGAGATTCAACAAGTCCTTATTCCCGAGGTCCTGCCATCTTTGGAAGGGTACGCGGTTACCAGTGCCTATACCCCGGCCTACGAAGTCGGTGGAGACTTCTTTCAGATTCTCGCCCATTCTGACGGTTCGACATTGGTCGCTCTGGGAGACGTGAGCGGCAAAGGGCTGAAAGCAGCGATGAACGTGGCCACCATTGTGGGCATCATGCGCGCAGAGGTCACCAATACCTCCAGCCCTGGCGAAATCCTTGGCACACTCAACCAGTGCCTCGCAGGCCGTATGCAGGGTGGCTTTGCTACAAGTGTCGTTTTCCGGCTTGAATCGAACGGACAAGTCACGATCGCCAATGCTGGTCATCTGCCGCTCTTCCTCAACGGCAAGGAATTCCTGCTTACCCCGTCCCTGCCTCTGGGCCTGGTAAGTTCGAGCAGCTTCGAAGAGGTCCGAGTCCATCTTCAGCCCGGGGATCAGCTCAGTCTCTACACCGATGGGTTGCTGGAGGCTCGAAACGCGGAAGGAGAACTCTACGGGTTCGAACGGCTCCGCGAGTTATTTGAGAAGAGGCCGACCGCTCAGCAAGCCAGCGAAGCCGCAGTTGCATTCGGGCAAGATGATGACATCACAGTGCTGACTCTGACGAGGCTTGCCGCCGGCGAAGAATCCACCACCCTGGTGGTGACCCCCGACCTCGACGACATCACGGCTAGAGCCTGAGTGGCTACACTCCATGAGTGCTAGAGGACGCGGCGAGTCCCGAATACAGGAGACGACTCAACTTTCCTCGCCGCGTCCCGTATCCGATTACCCGCAAACCGCTGACTTCAATGTGATACCTGGACCGTGATCGATGCGCTGCCTGTTCCATAGTTCGTTCCCCCGCCGTAGGTAGCGCTAATCACGTCCTTTCCGTTGGGCAAGGAAGAAACTGCCACTGTTGCGGTCGCGATCCCCGCTGCATTCACAGGCGACACTGCCAGCACCGTCGAGCCACTCTTAAAGGTGACCGAACCAGTTCCCTTCGGCGGCCCTGCGCTGGAGGACTGAACAGAAGCTGTAAGCGTGAGAGTTCCTCCGGTCACAGACCATGCCGATGGAGTGAGTTGGACGACCACGGGAGCAGGCGTGACAACGAAGCTCTGCACCTTCGGACCTGCGGCAGCATAATTGGTCTGTGCTGCGTAACTCACCGATATGCTGTGATTTCCGACAGGCGGTTTGGGAATGATGATCGTCGCTTTGCCGGAGACGAGCGGAAGCGCGATCGGAGATTGACCATCGTAAACGTAGCTGATTGATCCCTGCGGTGCGCCTGCTGTTGAACTGGCGTAGGCCCCGCATTGAAAGTCAGCGCCATACGGATAAGGCGTGTTCCAGCAAGTCAGCGCCAAGGTCACTGGAACGGGCGATACAGTGAGTGCGACTGCTGCTGATGTGCCCGGGGGATTGTGAGCGTCTCCAGAGTAGAAGGCAGTCAGCTGATGTGTTCCGGCAGAGAGACCCTTCAGGTAGTAGTAGGCTGCTCCCTTGCTCAATGTGAGCGTGGCCAGCACTGCACCCTTGTCCATGATCTGAACCGTTCCGGTGGGAACGAAGCTGTTGATCTTCGACACCATCACGGTCACGTTCGTCCCGAGCGGATAGGTCACCGTCGAAGGCGAAAAGCTGAAATTGATCTGGGAATCGACGCTTACCTGATAAGTGATCGACTGCGATGTCTGGTTTCCGGCTGCATCCTTGGCCGTAACCGTGAAGGTCTGAGTTCCTGATCCCGTTGTTGGCACGGGTGTGGTCAGCGTTCCTGTGTCGGCGACGCCAGACCCGTATTGATGGCTTCCGCACTGTACGATTCCCGACAGCTCGTCTTTGCATTGGAATGTGGCAGTTACCATCTGGCCTTGGTAGTAAGGTCCAGCCGGTGAAAGAGTCGGACCCGAAGCGATCTGGGGCGCGGCGGTATCGACGTTGATGGGGAACGTATAGAAGCTCGTCGCCCAGCTGCCCGAATTGTCTTTCGTAAACTTCAGTTCCTCGGTTCCGGCGCAATCTTGAGCATAGTAATGCAGAAGGTGCGCGCCATCCTCTAACCCAACCAGTTGCTGAACTGGTGCCCTAAAAATCGTTGTTACCGGATCAGAGCACTCTGACGGGTTCGAAACAACCGTGTCGGTGGAAATTGCGGTTCCAGGCACCGGCACGCTGTTCGCCAGGGAGATACCAAAGGTGATGCTCTTGATGGGCGAAGCCACGAACTTATCTGCCCCGGCCAGTCCAGTACCGACCAGATTTGGTGGTTGGCTCGACAGCTTCATGTAGGGATTCGCATTATTGATCCAGTTCCCTGGGCCCACCGTCACTGGGTTTCCTGAACTGTCAGTTACGGAGACGGTGGTCAAATCTTCCGGAACCTTGGCAATGGAAATGAACGTCGAATTCGGACGGGTAGTCTGTCCTGATCCAACGAAGAGTCCGGGGCCAGTGAAACTGGTCAGCAGATTCTGTGGACAAGGCAATGCCTGAAGCGATGATGCCGGATCAAAACTGCAAACTCCCTGCCCCCAGCCTTCGCTCGCCATCAAGAAGCCCATTCCTTCATGGAATGTCGGACCGCCGGGTGTCGGAATGTCATTCAGCTCAAAAGTCGGGCCATCGAAGATGTCCTGCAGCACTTCATTCGAAAGGGTGGATGAAGGGCATTGAGCTCCCGTGAAGGACGATCCCGTGCCGGTGGTGCAAGTCAAGGCATAGAGCTTGCACACGGCCTTGCCATCAACGACCTCTCCGTCGTGCACAAGGCATATCGAGGTCGCAAATGACGTCCCAGCAACCTTCAGCGGGTAATCGATAGAAGGCTCCAATGGCGAATCACTCACCTGCGGATTGACTCCCTCTGAATCGATGGTCAGAGAGCCAGCCGACTGGGCGCCAGACAGATCGTATTTGAAGTCGATCATCCTGTTGTCGCCGGTGTTGAATTTGAAGTCCTGGCTGAGTTGTTGTTCAGTAGGATTCGAGCTGGGGATAGTGTTGCCTGAGATCGTTGCCGGACCAGTGACTCCTCCCGGCGTGCAGTTTGTATTCAGGTACAAACTTGAATTCGCAATATATCCGCCTTCATCGACCAGATCGATCTTAATTTGTTGCGAGCCCGAATTCAGCATTCCGCTGATGTCAAGCGGGGGAACCCCGCCGGACGCTGAAAAGGTATCGGGCGACTGCCCAGTCAGGCTACCTGCACTCGCGGCAGTCTGATAGCTGCTTGTGAAGCAGCTTTCAAAGGGACCTATAGAAGAGGTGTTCACTCCTCCTTTGCAGACATTCACCGGCCCGGTGTTGTGGGTCAAGTTGGTGACGTCGATATTGTTGTCCACTAAAACGTTTCCCGAACTGTTGGCGGGAGAGGTGCTCGCTGCCGATGACAGGAATGCGACCGGAGAGGCCGGACAACTGAGACTGAGCGTGCTTGAATTAAAGATCACCTGGCTCTCGCCATAGCCGGCTCCATCTTGCGAAAGTCTCACGTTCAAGGGAGAGAAGATTTGAGGCGTATTCTGCGCACTCAATTCAAATGATGTCGCGACGACACAGGCAAGGAGAGTCAACTTCAGGGGGGAGAGGGGGGACTTCATTGCTGAAACTACCTCCGCATCGCCGCGGCAATGCAAAATGGAATTGAGTCTGAACCGAAGGCGAGCAGGGCGGCAAATCCACAGCGCGGAGAGTGCGGGAACGCTGGTGGTCTATCCAGCCGCAGGAGTAAAACTGTCGCCAGTCTGCCTTATACATTCTTTTCTGTCAAACACTATCGACTCCGGAGATTGAGGTGGTGGACATCCGGTCCACTTGGACGTAAAAACGGTCTTACGTGAAACGCGGATCTCGGCGTTGCCTGGCCGGAGTACGAGATGGCCGACTACACAGACATGTGGCTGGCCTCTCTGAGCGCGGTTGCGCAAACCAGAAACCCAAAGCCGCGTTTCTTGGATTGCGAAAGCGAGAAATTTGGAATCGGATATGTAAGGTATTGCGGAGTGGATTCTGGGGCAGCGTCCGGTCTTTGAGATAGATTCCGATTAAGATCCCGTACCCCGAAGTACAACTCCGGGTGTACGGAACAGGATCTTCATGTCAAGCCATAGACTCCAGTTGTGGACATATCTCGTATCCAACGCGATGTAGTTTGCGAACGAAGGATCGGCGCGCGACTCCACCTGCCACAGTCCGGTCAAGCCGGGTAGAACTGCGAAGCGAATCAAGTGATCCGGTTTATACTTCTCAACTTCTGACGCGAGAGGAGGCCGGGGTCCGACGAGACTCATTTCACCGCGCAGCACATTCAGGAGCTGTGGAAGCTCATCAAGACTGTACTTCCGCAGAAAACCTCCAACCCATGTGATGCGGGGATCGTTCGATAGCTTAAAGAAGACTGCGTCACGCTCGTTGAGTTCCTCAAGTTGCGGTCTGAGCGCATCCGCGCCCTTGACCATAGTTCTGAACTTGAAGAAAGGGAACTTCACGCCGTCTTTTCCAATCCGTTCTGAAATGTAGAAGATCGCGCCAGGGCTTTCGATGTAAATGAGAACGGCAACGACGACCATCAACGGCGTCAACGCAGCGATCACTAGAAACGCCAAGGTAATATCAACGAATCGCTTGAGCGCGAGAGCTCCCTTTCGCGGTTGCCGGAGCTGGGAACAGGGTGTGGCTATTGCTGACATCGCTTGCGATTTCGTCCACGGGACAAACCCGTGAACAATCCCCCATCGTGCCAAAGTAGTTCAATGCGGGCCTATGAGTGTCAGCCGGTTGCATTCCATTTGTAAGGGGATTGTCAAAGACGAGTTGCTTGAGGCTTTCGCCACTTTCGGGGTGGTTTCGGGCTCTACTTCGGATGAATGTCGCGCCTAAGACGTTGCCGCGTTGATGGCACTTCGCCCCGGGGCCCCAGGGGTCATCTCAGTGGGTGGCGCGCATGAAATGGCATGATGCGTTTAGAGGGAATCATACAGGCGGAGAACGATTCCCTCGGCAGGCCGGATATCGAGAGAACCGTTCACAGATTGTGAGTCACGATCAAGGTACGTCGAGATGACAACGGTGGCGTTCTCGACTGGAACCTGGACAGAGTCGTAGCCGAGATTGAGCAACACCAGGAAACGTTCGTTTTCTTCTTCTCGCTGAAGGCTGAGCAAGTGTTGGTGAGCTGTGACGAGCTTCAGCGTGCCACTTACGAGCGCGGGATGAGTGCGGCGCAGTCGAGTCAACCGGCGATAGAGGTGAAGGATCGAGGTGGGGTCCTGCTCGAGCACTTCGACGTTGAGCGCGGCGTGATCCTCTCCGATAGGCAGCCAAGGTGAACCGGTGGTGAAACCTGCGGAGCGCGAGGTATCCCACAACATTGGCGTTCGCTCAGGATCGCGTCCCTGACCAAGGCCGGGCTCGTTTTTTTCCGCGGGATCTTGTACTCGGTCGAGAGGAATGGGAACGTTGGTCATGCCCAGTTCTTCGCCGTAGTAAAGGGTAAGGGTTCCCGGCAGAGTGAGAAGCAGCATGGCGGCAACGCGGGCCTGACGAGCGCCGATGCGAGTGGCGATTCTTGGCTGATCGTGATTGCCGAGCACCCAATTGGGCCACGCACCCTTCGGAAGGGCATCGTAATAATTCAGGATGGACTGGGCCACCGCTTCGGCGTTCCATGCACATTGCAGTAATTGAAAATTGAACGGCAGCTGCGCGCCCTTGAGGTCTGCTCCGTAGTAACTCATTAATTGCTGAGTGGGAAGGTAGATTTCTCCGATGAGTACGCGGCCCGGGAATTCATCAAGAACTGCGCGCATTTCGGCCACGAGAGCGTGGATTTCAGGCCGATCTGAGTTGAATACCGGCAAGAGTTGATGACTGGATGGTTGTCCAGGGCGGTAGCCGGGATTGGGAGGATTGTCGCGGAACTGATCGTCTTTGATGAGGAGCCACATCACGTCGACTCGGAATCCGTCTACGCCACGGCGTAGCCAGAACCGCAGAGCATCGAGCATCGCACCTTTGACGTCGGGGTTGCGCCAATTGAGATCGGGTTGTTGTTTGAGAAAGGAATGGTAGTAGTACTGGCCCGTTGTCGCGTCGAATTCCCAACCGGAACCGCCGAAGTTGCTGAGCCAATTGTTGGGCTGGTTGCGCCAGAGATACCAGTCTCGCTTGGGATTTTCCAGCGACGATCGACTCTCAAGGAACCAGGGGTGCTGGTCGGAGGTATGGTTCGGCACAAAATCGAGGATCACTTTGAGTCCGCGGTGATGAGCTTGTTCGAGGAGGATGTCGAAGTCGCGGAGTGTTCCGAAGATTGGATCGATGTCTAAATAGCTCGCGACGTCATAGCCGAAGTCGGCCATCGGCGAGGGGAAGATTGGCGAAATCCAGATTGCGTCAACACCGAGCCAGACAAGGTAGTCAAGGCGCCGTGCGATGCCATTCAGATCGCCGATGCCGTCGCCGTTGGTGTCCTGGAACGATCGGGGATAGACCTCGTAGATGACGCTGTACTGCCACCAGGCAAACTCCTGCATCTGAATAAATGCTCCTCTTGGTTGAGACTTCCTACCGAAAGACAATCCGCATGATCAACGATTTGTGGTACAAGAACGCCGTCATCTACTCGCTTTCAGTGGCTACGTACATGGATGCGAATGGTGACGGCATCGGAGACTTCCAGGGCCTTCAGCGTCGTCTTGATTACCTTCACGGCATGGGAGTGACGGCGCTGTGGCTGATGCCGTTTCAGCCGTCACCCTATAAGGATGGGGGCTACGATGTTGCAGATTACTACAACGTGGATCCCCGCTATGGCACGTTGGGCGACTTCGTTGAATTCACGCAGGGGTGCAAGCAACGGGGCATGAGAGTGCTGATCGACCTGGTCGTGAATCACACGTCGAACGAGCATCCATGGTTTAAAGAGGCGTGTCGCAATGAGAAATCGAAGTATCGAGATTGGTATGTTTGGTCGAAGAAGAAGCCCGCAGATGCGGCGTCGGGTGTGGTGTTTCCGGGGGTGCAGAAGTCGACATGGGACTATGAGAAGACCGCAAAGGCCTACTATTTTCACCGCTTCTATGACTTTCAGCCGGATCTGAACACCGGAAACCCCGAGGTTCAAGCCGAGATTCTGAAGATCATGGGATTCTGGCTGCAGCTGGGTGTGGATGGTTTTCGAATGGACGCGGTGCCCTTTGTGATCTCAAACAAGGGAGCAGGAAAGCGGCCGCACGAAAAATATGACATGCTGCGGAGTTTCAGCGAATTCCTGACCTGGCGCAAGAGCGGGGCGATCATTCTCGGCGAAGCCAATGTTCTTCCAGATACGGACCTCGAATACTTTGGCGATTTTGGTGAACGGCTGCAGATGATGTTCAACTTCGAAGTCAACCAACATCTCTTCTTCGCGCTCGCCAGCGGCGATCCCGGCCCACTGATGAAAGCGATGGAAGATACAAAGCCTCGCCCATCGACTGCACAATGGGGAAACTTTCTGCGGAATCATGACGAGTTGGATCTTGGGCGGTTGACCGCGCGGCAGCGGGAAGCCGTGTTTGCGGCATTCGGTCCTGAAAAGAACATGCAGCTCTATCAACGAGGAATTCGGCGACGTCTCGCGCCCATGCTGCAAGGGGACCGGCGACGCATGGAACTTGCATACAGCCTGATGATGACGCTGCCGGGAACCCCAGTGCTACGTTACGGCGACGAAATTGGAATGGGTGACGATCTGCGGCTGCCCGAACGCGAATGCGCGCGCACGCCCATGCAGTGGTCAACCGAACCTAACGGAGGTTTTACCAAAAGCGCGCATCCTGTTTCGCCGGTGATCAGCGAAGGCGGATACAGCTTTCAACACCTGAATGTGGCGGCGCAACGTCGTGATCCGAACTCACTGCTCAACTGGATGGAGCGCATTATTCGCATGCGCAAAGAAGTGCCTGAAGTCGGATGGGGAGACTTCACTTTCGTGCCAACGAAACAACCTTCGGCAATGGCAATGCGCTACGATTGGCGCAATAACTCGGTCCTCTTTCTGCACAATCTAAGCGCCGAGCCTCAAGAGGTTCGTCTCTCTGTTTCCAGCAAAAATGAAGGCAGCGGCACCCTGGTTAACCTTCTGTCGGAAGATCACAGCTATTCGGAAAAGAACGGTAGGCACTGCATTCTTCTCGAACCATATGGATACCGCTGGTTTCGAGTCGGCGGGTTGGACTATCTGCTGAGACGTTCTGAAGTCTGAATAAAGGATCAGCGTTACAAAGAACCCGAGTCGTACAGCGTGATAATCAGTGCGAGCGGATCGTAACCAACCGGGAATATCCGATTTTTGGCGTTACTTTCTGGTCGGCCGTCGTCCACGCGCGAATTTGAAACGATGGATTGAATTCCATCTCGACCATCCAATAAAGTCGAGAGTCAGCTTGCGGAGTACATTAGTAGCTATGACAGTCGGCGGCCCTTCTGAAGAAACGCGGTTCGCGCCCAAAGCGAGCAGGCGCCGCGTCTTATTTCTGACCGCTTTAGGCATCGGCGTGCTGCTCGGGTTGCTGGCGATGATCGTGCTTTCGCGAGTGTCGCAGGCCGGGGCATGGGATCGGATCGCGAGTTTTTTAACGGGCCGCCCCGTCCGGTTCGACGTTTCGTCTCCCACGGTTGTGGCGATGATTCAGCAACTCTCCAGGCTCGAGACGGTCGAATATTCGCTGGATAAAATTGTGGAAGGCGAGCGGCAGAGCGCTTACCTTCCTGACTTTCTAGCCGGCGATAAGCTGCTTCTTGTGGCTCATGGAGAGGTGATTGCCGGCGTCGATCTCGGCCAGCTCAAGCCTGGCGATGTACTGGTCAACAATGATGCGGTTCATGTTCGTTTGCCGGCTGCGAAGATTTTCACCGCGCGAATCGATAACAATCGGACTCGTGTGTATTCCAGAACGACTGGCTTACTGGTTGAGTCCGACCCGAATCTGGAATCGAGCGTACGCCAGACCGCCGAGCAGCAGATTGCCCAGGCGGCACTTGATGACGGAATTGTGGAGAAGGCGCGACAGAATGCGCGAACCAGCGTGACGGCTCTCCTTTATCAGCTGGGGTTTCGGACGGTGGATGTGAAGTAAAGTACTGAGCCGAAATCAGATCAACTCTTGAGTAGTTGTACAGTTTTCTGATCTGCATTCCACGTCTTCAAGGGACGAGTCTAGCCAGTCGTTCGTCCGGTACTTAGGGCAGCTATTCAACCCTGGCCAATCGACGGGATCACACACGCACCTCGGGCCGAACATCTTCTCTCGCTGATATCCGATAACAAAATTGCCTCCTGAACCGGAAATCCTGTTCTTGTTTCATCGATGAGTCTCAGTTGCCGTGCCTCTGTGATCTACGTCCGACGACTTTCAGTTCTGGCAGCCAATGGTGGACTACCCGCTGGGCGCACCACGGCGCGCCCGATAGGATGAACGAGTGTATAGTAGGGTATTCGCTGGAAGCATGTTCTCAGCACCGTGAATGACGAGTCAGAACGGTGTCCTTCTCCTCCTTCCAGACCCGGAATCACTAATGCACTCTTCTGGCCTCAACCCGGCATGGTTGCAGGTAAACGACGCTATGAGCGAAAGCGAACGGCGCGTCCGGCTTATGCTCGATTCGGCGGCCGAGGCCATTTGTGCGTGTGATTCGACCGGCACGTGTCTTTTCGCAAATTGCACAGCGGCACGCATTCTCGGATATAGCAATCCGGCGGAACTGGTCGGAAGCAATCTTCATTCGCTGGAGCATCATTCCCACAAAGACGGTACGCCCTATCCCATTGAAGAGTGCCCCATCTATTTAGGATTTCAAAATGGTGAGAGCGTGCACCGCGATGACGAAGTGTATTGGCGGAAGGATGGCACGAGCTTCCCTGTCGAGTACTGGTCGCACCCCGTCGTCCAGGAGGGACAAACCATAGGCGCGGTGATCACGTTCATCGACATCACCGAACGCAAGCAGACGGAAGAGGCCCTGCGCAGAAGTGAGGAACAGAACCGAAGCTTGCTTCAGATCAATAATGCGATTATTACGAACCTGACCCAGGAAGCCTTGCTGCACTCCATCTCCGAGGCATTGCATCGGGTCGTTAGTTTCGATCGCTGCGCTCTCACTCTCTATCAACCGGAGAGAGATACGTTCCGCTTTCTGGCCGTGGAGGGAGAGTTGCTCTCGGACTTCTTTCAGCCAGGTATTGAATACCGCCGCAGCGAAACCAGCATCGGCTGGGTTTACGACCACCAGCAGGCTCGCGTGTGCGGCAATCTCCCAGGTTCGGCTGAGTTCGCGAACGAGCGCCGTCTTGCCGCCGAGGGTATCTATTCCATATGCGTCTTGCCTATGACCCTTCAGGGAAAGTGCATCGGCACCCTCAGCTTTGTGAGCCGGGAACGCGACCGATACTCCCACGAGGACGCATTGTTCCTACAGGAAGTGGCGAACCAGGTGGTTCTAGCAATCCGCAATATGCAGTCCTACGACGAGATTGCAAGCCTCAAAGGCAGACTGGAAAAGGAGAACGTTTACCTCCGCGAGGAACTACGAGCCGAGCATAACTTCGAGGAGATCGTGGGAACGAGTCCGGCTTTGCTGAAGGTGCTGCGCGACGTGGAGCGAGTAGCCCCAACCGATTCGACGGTACTTATTTCCGGGGAAACTGGGACCGGAAAGGAACTAGTGGCGCGCGCGATTCACAGCCGAAGCACCCGGAGCAGCCGCGCCCTGGTGAACGTGAACTGCAGCGCGATTTCAGCGGGTCTCGTCGAGAGTGAACTGTTCGGCCACGTAAAGGGGGCATTCACCGGCGCGCTCGATCGGCGCATCGGGCGGTTCGAACTTGCCAACGGCGGCACTATCTTTCTAGACGAGATTGGAGAGCTCAATCTCGAAACGCAAGTAAAGCTCCTCCGTGTTTTGCAGGAGCGTGCATTTGAGCCAGTGGGCAGCAGTCGCACCCTGAATGTAGATGTGCGAGTAATTGCGGCGACCAATCGCAATCTGCGTGAAGCGGTCGAGGCGGGCCGGTTTCGCGCGGACCTCTTCTATCGGTTGAATGTATTTCCAATCGAAATCCCTCCGTTGCGAGAACGACGATCCGATATACCTAAGCTGGTCGCGTTTAGCCTTTCCCGGTTATCAAAGCGGTTGGGGAAGAAAATCGAGGGTGTTTCGCGGGAATCAATGGAACACCTTCTGAACTATCCGTGGCCAGGCAACATCCGTGAGCTGCAGAACGTATTGGAACGTGCGGTGATTATCTCGGGCGAACCGATCCTGCGGCTGGATCGGGACCTGATTCCAGTGATGGAGGCGCAGGCCATCGAGAACCACGTCGCGTCCGGCAGTGCGAGTGACGCTATGGCGCACGAAACCGCGACGGCACTTCCAACTCTGAACGAAGTTGAGCGAAATCATATCGTCGCAGCTCTAAACAAGTCCGGGGGCAAAATCGAAGGGGCCAACGGAGCCGCGAAAATCCTGGATCTTCATCCCAACACGCTCCGCCATCGGATGCAGAAGCTCGGAATCCGGGGAACTGCCTCCCGCCCGTTGTAGTTGCCCGACATCCACTGCCCGATCCCACCAAATATGGTGGGCGCGCTGGCGATCGGCCATCAGGGTGAGGAGTTTCGCCTTCGCGCTAACGCCACTGGTTGAGCCGGAATCGACGCTCTATTGGTTGATGCGCCGAGGGTTAGGAACTCGGCGTCGCTGTTTTTCGCTTTTGATAGCGAAGCTCCCGACGGTCGCGACCGTGAAGCCGTAATTGGCATCGCGATTGCAACTGATTCGGTCACAGGAGCAACCGAGTCGAATGCTAAGGATCACAGTAATGGAGTCATCAGCGACCGCCGTGAAACTTCGGGTGGAAGGACGGATCGCTGGCCCCTGGGTGGAGGAACTCCGCACAACTTGCCATGCGCATACCGGGCAGGATCCGGTTCAATTGTGCCTGGAGCTGGAGGACGTTTCTTTCGCTGACGCTGCGGGTGTTGCCTGCCTCAAGGAATTGCGGGAGCAGGGCGTCGGGTTTTTCCGTGTCTCTCCCTTTTTGACGGAACTATTCAAGAATGACTACTCGCCGGACGGATGCTAGCGCAGGCGAAGCGGCACATGCCGAGGCCGAACTAGGGGAAGCTGCGCTTTCGATCGAATCCGGCGGTAACGAGAAGAGGTTTTCGATGTTAGAGCAAGCTGAGCATAGCGAGCGTTCCGCATCATCCGGATATCCCCCGTGTCGGCAGTGGACTCCTCCACCAAGGAAACCCCTCCCTTCCTTAAAGACGCTGGTGGCCCGGATGTCTCACGACCTTCGTACTCCGCTGGCGGCGATACTAGCAAACGCGGAGTTCCTGACCGAATCAACATTAAGCAAGGAGGAGCGGGACGAATTCTATCAAGAGATCCGTTTCTCCATCGACCGGATGGAAGACCTGGTTTCCGACTTGCTGGAATGCTCCAAAGGGGGAGAAGTTCTTCGTCCGGGGATTGGCAACATCGTTGAGACGACGGAGCGCGCAATGCGGATGATCCAGGTACGGCCGGCATTCCGGCAGATCGCCATCACGCATCGCCACGAGGGGTCGACAATCGGGTGGTACAACGCGAAGCTCCTGGAACGAGCGGTGTCAAACGTAGTTCTGAATGCCTGTGAGGCGGTTTCTCCCGAGTCGGGTAGAGTGGTGATCACAACACTGGGAGGGCCATCATGTTTGTTAATTGAGGTGTGGGATAACGGGCCGGGAATTCCGGCGGAGATGAAGGACTCCGTGTTCAGGCCCTTCTTCACCTTGGGCAAATCGGAGGGCACGGGATTGGGACTTGCCATCGCGAAGAGAATCGTCGAAGACCACGGTGGAGATCTTTTTCTTGATGCAGCAGAGAAGAGTGGGACATCGTTCAAGATGTCAATTCCCTTCGGCATCCCCGAGGGAGCAATCACCTAGCTAGTCTTCTACATTCAATGCGCGGTTTTGATACCGCAGTGTTGTGTTGATTCGAAGCGATGCATTTGTGCGCCGCTCCTTCGCGGTGTCACATCCCTAATTGTTTTCTATCGTGATCTCAACTCAAAACAGGACCTCATAGAGAGTTACACGTCTGTGACGGTCCAATGACAAGAGCGACGAGTAGAGCGCATATGGTGTGGTCACACGGGACAGAAGTTGCGTGTTAAGTAGAAGGAGATGTTTCATGGCACAATTCGAAAACTCGATCGACGAAGTCTTTATGCAAGACCCTAAACCGGAACATGGCGAATTCATGATCAAGACGAAGAAGCGATTTGAGAAAGCCTTGAAGAATGACGGCACGAGGGGCAATGCCGTGAGATCGCGAGTCAGTTTAATAACAGCCACGTTGAGCGTGGGGATGTGGCTAGCGACGCCGGCGTGGGCGGGCACCTTTTTCTTCAGCACCGGTAACCCAGACGGAAAACTGGGCGCGCTCTCCAGGCCTGCCGGTTCCCAGGGCCTCGAAACTGAAACAGCGGATGATTTTTTCTTGACTCAAGCCACTGTTGTTAATAGGGCCACAATTCACGGGCTGATCCCAAGTGGAACTACCGTCTCCGGCATTGCGAGAGTAGAAGTGGAGATCTATCACATCTTCCCACTGGACTCTAACCTTGCCCGATCGGCGAACGTGCCGACCCGACAAAACTCGCCCTCTGACGTGGAAATTGGCGCCGCCACACACGATTCCAGTAACGGTAGCCTGAGTTTTATCCCAACCGACATCTCGCCCTTCACGGTCCAAAACACCGTGATCAATGGCATCGCACCAGCGGCCCATGGCGAAGGGCCGGCGAGTGGCGAACAGGTCGAGATCGATATCACCTTCAACGCCCCGATTTTTCTCCCGGCAGGTCACTATTTCTTTCGTCCGGAGGTTCAGCTAAGCAACGGCAATTTCTTCTTCCTCTCTGCTCCGAAACCAATCACGTCAGGGACGCCGTTTCCTGCCGGCACGAACGACTTGCAGGCATGGATCCGCAACGCGAACCTGGCCCCGGACTGGCTGCGGATCGGCGCCGACATCATTGGCGGCGGTAACGCGTTCAACATGACGTTCAGCTTGACCGGGAATACCATTCCCGACGCCGGCACACCTGGCCAGGCGAACTGTCATGGCCGAACCGTCTCTGCGATGGCTAAGGAATTTACGGGCATCGATGCGTCAGCTTCAACCCTGGGATACTCCACCGTAGATGCGCTCCAGGACGGAGTCGGCGCGTTTTGCAAGCCATAGTTGGCTCATTGTTACAGGTGACGTGGACGATACTGCAATCACCGATCAATACTGGAACACTGTTCGAACCGCTACTGATCTCAGGTGAAGGCGTTGGAAAGCACAGCTCGGGCTCTATAGTTCCGACGACAAAGCAAAGCAAGAGCTGGGTCTTTAGGTTCTCCAGACTGAGCGACATGCCAAGTTTCGTCGGCTCAGGAATTGGTCGAAGAAATCCTCGCGTGAGCAGCCGAAATCATAGCCATCAACTCCTGCCCCAATTTGGTAAAGAGAAGGGCGCCAGTTTACGGGCGCCCTTCCTACGAACTGCGCATCGCCTTATTATTTTTTGATGGTCAACGCTAACGAGGCCGTCTTAGGAGTCGTTCCGGCCACGCTGGTCGCCGCGACGGTAATGGCAATTGGTTTTTGGGAAGTCGCCGCCGCCGCGCCGACCTTGAGAGTCAGGGAAGTGGTGACCGGATTTATACCGTCAAGTGTGATGGTCGACTTGGTGAACCTGCATGTGACATCAGACGGCAGATTTGAACAGGCCAGCTGTACGGGGTTCGTGAAACCGCCTTGCGGAATGAGATTCAGAGTGACGCTTGCGGAATTACCTTGCTTCACGGCGACTGTCGCGGGAATGACTTGCATGATGTAATCGGAGACGATCTCCGCCAACGGACCAGAGGCCGAAGGCGTCAGTACAGAATCGCCCGAATAGCTTGCGGTCAGGCTGTTGGCCCCGGGCGAAAGTTTGTTCGTAACAAAAACAGCGGTTCCGCTCTTAGGAAGCTTGACTCCTCCGAGCGCGGTCGAACCGTTGAAGAAAGTCACTGTGCCGGTGGCAACATGCAATGGCAAGTTTGAGCCTACAGTGGCGCTCAGAGTGACAGGTTGTCCGCCGAACGAATTTGTGACATCGGCGCTTAAGCTGACGTAGGAAGAGTCGTTGGCTGTGAACGGCACGTGGTAAGTCTGGGACACGCCTTTGACATTGCTGTCGCCGGTATAGTCCAGGCGGAGTGTATGTCTTCCGGGAGTCGTTACCTTGACGGTGGCGGTCCAGTAGCCGCCATAGAGCGAGCTATCGACCGCGCTCTTGCCGAGAACGACAGGGGTACCGCTGGTGATATCCGAGACAGTTATAGTTCCGCCGTAAGGTGCGAAGCCCAGACTTGCGAATCCGATCTGAGCGGCAAGCTTAACGGGGGCGTTGGCCACAGTGTCTCCAATGGGAAAGAAGTCTTCGATCACTCCTTGCGCTTTTGTGACGTTGTAGATATAGCTTCCCTGACTTGCTCGGAAGCTTGGATCGCCGGGGTAACTTGCCACCAGCTGGTGAGAGCCAACTCCGAGCATCTGGGTGGGTAGAACATAGGAAATCGTACTTGCCTGACTGGTTGGAAGGCCCGCTTTCGTAATGCTCTTCTCGCCGTAGTTCAAAGTCATCGTGCTCGGGGTAAAGGTGCCGCTTGCGTAGTCGTAAACTCCACCGGTGGTGATAGGTGTTCCGTCTGCGGTCATGGTCAATTGGCCAGTCGGAAATCCGTATCCGGAATTTCCCGCCACAATCACCGCGACCGGCCAGGATTCACCGTACCCCAAGGTGATGGGACCGGTTGCGAACGTGCCGCCGCCCACCGACCCGACAAAAGTCTGGCTCTTTTCCGGGGAGACAGTCACGGCGACAGCGTCGGAAGTGCTGGGCCCATACTTGCCGTCGCCGCTGTAGCGGGCGCTTACGTTGTATACGCCGCCGGGGACAGCAGAGGTCACGACGTCTGCCACGCTGGTGTCGCTTAGGGGCGTTAGCTTGCCTGAGCCTACGCCAACGGCCGCTGCTGTTGAAGATGCTGCCCAAAGTGCTACCGTTCCCGTCGGAGCGGAACAGGTTGAGGTGCCGGAGCACCCGACTGTCGCCTGGAATGCAATCGGCTTCCCGTGGACGGCGGTGGCACTTTGTCCTGTTCCAAGTTCAAGGGCGACCTTGGTGCCGGCTCCTTTGGCGGCAGCTTTCCAGTTGTTGACCAGGGCCGTGACATTCATCGACCCCAGTCCAGTTGCCAGGTCATATCCTTTACCCGTGGGGTAGCCGACCGTGTATTGACCATTTGGATCAGGCACTTTGTTGTCGCCGATTACGGTATCGTGATAGACGCCGGGGACGTTGGCCAGTTTGTAAAAGACATAGTTTGCCACGCCTTGCGCCGTTCCGCCCATTTTTTGATTGACCAGCGCCATGATGCCCGCGGCCGCGGGACTGGATGCCGACGTACCGCCAAAGGTATAGAAGTAGTCGCCGTAGCCACAATTGCCGAACAGGCATACAAGATACCCGTCATGAAGGGAAGCGGACAGAGATATGTCCGGAAGGTCGCGGACTCCGTCTTTTGGAACACCGACGCCGGCCTGCCAATCAGGCTTGGCGTAAAGGCTGCTCACGCCACCGCTGCCGGCATAAAGCAAAACATTGTTCGGATCGTTGCTGCTTTCGTTCCAGGCCATCTCAGGAATGTAGCTCAGCGCGGATTTGCCGGTAGTTGGATCGTTCGTGGCGCTCCAGTACTTGCTCGGATCGTCCGTATCATTAAACTGAGTGCCGCCGACCGCAACGTTATAAGGAGTCGAAGCAATACCGTTGACAGCAAGAACGCCCGATGAATATACGCCGCCCGCTGGGGCATCGCAGCCCGCTCCGCCGTTGTCGCCCGAAGATACAAATGACGTGATACCTTGCGCAGCGGCCTGCTGCCATAGTGAATTGTAGAAAGCATTCTCAACCGGGCCAAGATCGGTCTCGCAATTCCCATAGCTTGTGCTCATGACCGGAGCGATATTGTTGTCGACAATGTACTCTGCAGAGACATCAACGCCATCAGCGAAATTGCTCTCGGAGACCACGAAGTCAATTTTCGCCATGGGTGCGACAGCTCCTGACCATGTCACATCAAGGGTGGCCTCGTCGACGTCTTTCGTTACCCCCGGGTCGTCGCCATTGACGATGATCTCAGGATCATTCGCGGGAAGGCCCATGAGGTTGCGGAAATCGCGTATGTCTTGAAGATCGATGTTGCTGCGCCCGACGATTGCGATCGTTTGGCCGGTTCCATTGATCCCAGCGTCATAGAGAGGCTGCACGTTGTAGATCTTGGCGAAATCCGCTGGCGCCATCCCATGTGATCCATCGTCGAAAGTGAACTGGGCGCCGGATTTCTTGAAATGGACTTTAGGACCGGCCACCGCTGCGGGCAACTTAGGATTGCTATGTAGCCGAACCACTCCCTTGACGACATTGCGTAAAGCCGCGGGAATCTGGATCTCGCTGGAGTTCGCGATGAAACTCTTGTTCTGGTAAGCTGTAGGCATGCATCTGCGTGGAAAATGCAGTCTCAACCTGGGCGACATTGCCGCTGAAGACGATAAAGCGACGGCTTTGCGATACGTGGTGAACGGTTAGTCCTTGACCCTCAAGCCACTGACGTACCTGGGATACATCGCTTTCCGCAATTCCGAACTGTTGGCCAAATTCGGCCGGTGTGAGCCACTGATGAAAGAGGGGAGAAGAAGCGTCGTGCTGGGCAGCAATGAGATCGGCCGCAGCTTTATCCTGCGCTTCAGTGGGAGCAAGCAAGAGCACCATCCGGCCAAGTTTGTGGCCACTGGAAAGACGGCCGTTGTCCTTGCTCATTGCGATGAGGTGGTTCGGACTGCTGCCATTGACCGCGACTCGCTGCGCGCCCTGGATCGATTCCGAAATTCGCGACTGAGCATTCGCCGACCGACTGAAAAAGGAAACTATCGCGATGACTACAACCAAGGCGAGGTTTCTGCAACCGCTATATCTTTGCATGAGATTCTCCGTGTTAGATGTGGCTCGTCTTCTGCCGATATCCCGCCAAAAGCGCAGCCGCAACTCGAGCACTGAAGCAACACGCGAAAAGGACAGATGGGTCCGCTTGGGGCTATGACCAAAGCTCCGAGGGACACAACATCAAATCGCAAGGCTTTTCTGCTGAGGTTGCCGAGGGGGAAAAGCTATGGATGACTAGCTCTCGAATATATCCCGGCGAGCGCGAAGTTACTTGACTATAATGGACAACCAATCAGACATTCGCAGCGAATACCAGATGGATTCTGCCCTGTGGATGGGCCAATCTGTCGGCGAGGCAAAGAAATGCTCACGACTACCTTCCCCGAGAATCTCCAAAGAGTTGGCTTCCTGCATTACGTCCCTCAGCTTCTGCGGCGCTTTGGTGTCGATCCGCGAGAAGTACTCGCCTCAGCCGGCCTCAGCCCAAACGCGCTCGACAACCCCGACGGAACAATCCCCTACCGGGCCATGGGATCCCTGGCTAAAGTTTCCTGCAAAAGAACGGGACACCCTAATTTTGGGCTCGATATCGGTCGGGAAGTCCGGACCAAGACCCTTGGAGTTCTGGGGGAACTTATGCGGAATTCACCGACGCTCCGCACCGCCCTGCAGGATTTCGCTTTTCATCAGCATCGCCACGCACACGGAGGTGCCATCTACCTTCTCGAAGATCAGTTGCAAGCCTTCTTCGGCTATGCGGTGTATCAGCCGAATGTCCCCGGTAACGCCATGATCTGCGACGGCGCCGCCATGGGCGCGTTCAGTATTATTTGCGAGCTTGTCGGTGCCGCATATACGCCCGCCATGGAAGTTTTGGTTTCTCGGTCTGAACCACAAAATGTGACCCAATATCGCCGTTCCTTTGGCGTGAAGGTTTGTTTTGATGCAGATCAAACCGCGGTCGCCTTTCCGCGAAGAATGCTGCACCTCCCGATCCCTGGCGCCGATGCTCGGCGTCGAATCGCGCTAGAGAGACAGATCCGAGCGATCTGGCACGCGGGTGATAACGACATAGCCACTCAGTTGCGACGAGAACTGAGAATCGGACTCATAAGGGGGCACGTCTCAGCGGTCTCGATTGCAGGACAGCTTGGCATGAATCGTCGCACGTTTGACCGCCGGTTAAGCGCGGCAGGACTGCCCTTTCAAAAGGCATTGGATGAAACGCGCTGCGAGTACGCTCAACAACTGCTGGCCTACACCAGGCTCGAGATCGCTAAAATCGCGGCGATAGTGGGTTATGCCGATCCAGGCATTCTCACTCGTGCGTTCGTGCGATGGTCTAGCGTCACTCCGAGCGCTTGGCGCACCAGCCGAGCGAAAGAAGCGAGCGATTGTTAAAGTCACCCTATCGGATAAAACTATGTGCCCGGCAGTTTGTAGATCTAATCGATTAAGAGCTGGCGAAAACTGGCTGTTGGGACAAGTAAGAGCTCTTGAAACACCTTCTCAATGAGTCGCAAATAGCCAAAGCACTTGCTGATGCCCAAGAACCGAACCTGAGTCACGTGGCCATATGGTCGCCAAGGGGATTCGCCGGAAGATTAACGCCATAGCCCCTTGCGGTCTATCTGTGCCCGCCCAACCTTCGTGCTTGTTCTGCGGTGAGGTGCAGAAGATAAAAGAAGCCGTCGTTGCATTCGATGTGGCCGAGGACGTCTCGGACATCAGAGCCATTAGGAAGAAGAGGATTCAGGGCTTCAACCAGTTCGCATTCATCCTTGAAGAGGCGCTCGTGTCTTTCAGGCTGAGTTCTCGAGCGAGATGTCCAGGATTGGATTCGAACAACGTAGTGGCGAGATTCGCTGCGTGCTTCAGAAGCGCAGGTGAGATGGATCAGGTAGCGGCGTCGGCGCGTTGCCTGATCGAGTTTGCGCGACGGCTGGCTCATGCTTTGGCAAATGCCCGGCGCCGGCTCTGCGCCACACGGGAGAGCGCAAGGCGGTTGAAGCGTTGCGCGAAAATGCAGGGGAGATTGGCCCCGACGGCGTACGCTGTCATGACCCAACACGCCCAAGGGGGATTCCAAAGAAAGAAGATAGGGAGGCAGCCAATCATGCACCAGTGGGCAAGCTCGGCGCGCCGCGTCTCAAGAATGAAGTGCTCGAGATACCTCGTTTCTCGTGCTGACAGCTTCTTCTTCGCAAAGCCTCCAAACCAGGGTGCTCCGTCCAGAAGCAAGGGCTTCCATTTCCGAATGCCCATCCAGTCACGGTAGAGTCGTCCGCTGGCCTCCCAGCGTCGCGGGGACGTCAGCCAATTGTCACGTGCGAAGAATTCCGAAGGCAGGCGTACTGACACAAAACCGATGGTGAGATGCACGACGGGCCATCCCAGAATGTTTGCCCCCCAGCCCAGCGGACTCATACTTCGCGACCTCTCCATATGGTTTTCTGTCCTATAACGCGCCGCAGAGCCGAGACGGCGAAGATGAAGCAGTAGTAAGCAAGGGGTAGCGGATATAACAGGCAGGTTGCTAGGTGATAGTTACCCAGTTGGCGGGCAAACCAAAACAGCTGCAAGCTGAATAAGAAATAGACCGAAATAAAAGAGATTGGCGCCGGCGTTGAGAGAACAATCAGCGCGATCGCGGCTACCCAAAATGATGCAATCCATACGACGGAGCACGCAAGCACTCCACCGCTTGATTGAGACGCACCGTCGACAAATGCTTTGGCCCAGCTATCCGACATTTGGCGAAAGCCTTCGGGGAACATGCGCATCTGGAGTGTGCCGCGACCACTGAGGCAGATCATGTTGCGTCCGATATCTTGAAGAAGATTGGCGAGGTTGAAATTTTCAAGGACAAAGCCGCGAACAGATGCATGCCCATTCACTGCGGTGTAAGTCTCTTTGGGGATGAGGAGCGACTGACCAAAGAGTCTGGCTCTGCCAAACGCACCGAAGCCGCCGGCCCCGGCGGCCATCAGAAGAAAGAAGAACAGCGAGAGTTGTTCATACGCCGTCTGCATCACGTGATACGGGAGCAATGAGATAGACAAACCCGGATCGTCTTCATATCGCCAGCGCGCAACGAGACGATCAAGCCCACCTGAAGCAAAGTACGTATCGGCATCCAGAAAGAGCAAAAGATCGCATGAAGCATGCTGCGCGCCCTCGAAACATGCCCACGCCTTTCCCGTCCATCCCGGGGGCAGCGGCTCTGAGTAAATAACGGTCGCACCGAGTGCTCGCGCGACACGTGCAGTTCGGTCGGTTGAGTGGTCGTCAATGACCAGCACCTCAACCTTCCGTAAGTTGGATGTCGCAATCGATCGCAGCAGCCGGGGAAGATTGCTCTCCTCATTTCGGGCGGGGATGATGACAGACACACCAACCGCAGCGTCGGACTGAGCCTCAGCACACGTGGGTATCCGCCACAAGAGAAGGAAACCTGCAGCAAGTCCGACGACGCAAAGCAATGCCGGGAGAATCATCACGCTCCTGCTTCGGCCCGTTCGGAGATCATCCGTGCCACGTGTTGTCCGCTGAGTGAAACCATGGGCATTCCGGCTCCTGGATTCACACTCCCGCCGACAAAAAACAGATTGTCGAATTGCGAGCTCTGTTTTGGTGCCTTGAATGCGAAGTTACTTCGACGGTCGCACACGACACCGTAGATCGATCCTCGATTTGAAGCGTAACGGGCTTCAATGTCGAGAGGTGTCCAGAAGTCTTCGACAACAATATGTTTGCGCAGATCCTTGAGACCCATTCGCTCGAGCTTGTTGATGCAGACTTCCTTCAACGCAAGATAATCCTCAGGCGTATATGGCTTTTGCTCATCGATCGCGGGGATATGAGGAAGAATTTTGATGTTGTCGCAACCTTCCGGAGCCTGGGAAGGATCACTACGAGTCGGAGCAACAACGTAAAGAGTTGGATCGTCAGGTAGTTTGTTTTCGCGAAATACGCGCCGGAAATGGGCATGCAGATCGGACGAGTAGAAGAAGTTGTGATGAGCAAGCTGAGGATAGATGCAATCGAGCCCTAGATGCACAACCAGGCCCGAGCAGGCCGGCTTAAAGCGTTTGAACTTTTTCATCACGCCTGCTGGCGACCCAAGAAGTTTCTTCATCGCGGGAATGACTTCCATATTGGAAATGACGAAGTCGGCTCTCACAGTGCACAAAGCGCCACCCTGATCCTTCGCCTGTACACCTGTAACGGTTTTGCCGTCTCTATCAATCTGCACGACCTCATATCCCAACCGCACCTCCACGCCGGTCTCTTCAAGGCGCTTTTTGAAAGCGAGTGCAAGTTCATACAGGCCGCCGGAGACATACCACATCCCGAACTCCATCTGGATATTGGGCATAAGGTTCATGAAGGCAGGCGAATCGAGCGCGCTCGAGCCGACATACTTGATGAAGTATTCGAAGATGTCACGCAGATAGCGATTGCTCATGCGCTTGTAGATACTGCCTGACATGGAACGCATGTAATCGAGATCTCGCGCGTCGCGCCAGCCATAAAAACGAAGGAACTGGCCAAAAGTGTCCAGACCTTCGTTGAGATATCCGCTCTCCACAATTTCGTACTGACGGCGCGAATAGGCGAGGAAATGTTTGTACTCTTCAAAAATGCTTGGCCCGAAGCGAGCCAGTTCAGCCCGCATCTTCCCTACATCTTCCCAAAGATCCAGAATGGTCCCGTCTTCGAAAAAATTGCGCCACTGCGGATCAAGCCGTTGCAGGTTGATATAGTCCTCGAGGCGTTTGCCATCTCCCTCAAACACAGGACGGAAGACCTGGGGCAGCGTAAAGATTGAGGGCCCAAGGTCAAAGCTGAATCCCCCAACCTGAAGCTGATTCAACTTGCCGCCCACATGCCGATTCTTCTCAAGAAGAGTTACACGGAAGCCTTTGCGCGAAAGCAGGATGGCCGCGGACATGCCGCCGATCCCAGCTCCGATAACGACAACACTCTTCCCTTTTTCTGCGGATTTCATATTCCCTTTACGATATTGATCGCGATGGTTTGCGGGCTGTTTCCGAGGCTGAAGGCACACTCTGAAAATCGCGGCGGTCCGAAACGTCCCTTTGGATTGTTCGAAGCGCCGACCGGTTCGCGAGGAATACCGATTAAGTTGTGATCGAGTTTGTGATTGCCATTCAGATCTTCGTATACGGTCACCGCATAGGTCCCCGGCGGCAGGTCGACGTCAAACTTCATTCGCTCCCTATGCGGCGAAATGGGCAGAAATCCGTGAAGAAGGGCCTTATCTCTCTCGCCCGGAAACCCCGAAGCCGACGCGAAAATCAGGTAGGCAAGTTCACCGTGTGCGTCGGGCGCGAGTTGCACATCTATCGTCAGGCGAGTTGAGTGCGGCCCTTGCGCCGCACTCTGGAAACAAAGCAGCGTTGCCAGTGCGGCGAGTGGAAGAACACGGCAGATCTGCGCAAGCACACCTCCTGTGCCATGTCGAAATCGAATGAATTGCGCAAGCCGCTTGCGGGTGCGCCACGTAAACGGAAACCAGTTGATTTGCCGGGCGCTCCGATTTCTTGTGTGCATCACGGTCTTGGAGCGGGAAAACGTCCGTAGCCCCTCAGCGCCGTGATAGCGCCCATAACCGCTCTTGCCATTCCCGCCGAACGAGGCATAGGGATTTGCAATCACACGGATCACATCGTTCACCGCGCAACTGCCCGCCGAGACTTGTGCGGCGACACGCCGTGCCCGCGCGGCATTCCCTGTCCACACGCTGCTGCTGAGGGCAAACGGACTTGCGTTTGCCAGTGCGATCGCCTCCGACTCGTCACGAAACGACTTGACAATCAGCGCGGGACCAAACGACTCCTCAGTGAGGATGCGAGCCTCTGCCGGTACCTCGGTGAGCAGCACTGGGCCGCCTCCTGTTGTGTCGTCATCTGGAAAACACTGGATAGCGCCGCGAGAAAGAGCATCGCGGACCTGCTCAAGATGCATGGAGAGCGCAACTGAGGACAGTGGATGTAAATCCGAGTCGGGCTCGTCTCCAACACGGAGCTCCGTAATCCGAGCCTTCAACTTCGCAACGACTTTCTCGTAGACTGAGTCGTGAATGTATACACGCTTCACCGCGACGCACACCCGCCCGGTATTTGAGAACGCACCGTAGACGATGCCCTCCACCGCTCGGTCAAGATGACAGTCCTCAAAAACGAGGCTGGCATCCTTACCTCCAAGTTCAAGAACTGTAGGGATCAGATGGCGCGCCGCTCGTTGCGCCACGAGTTGCCCGTGACGGCTGCTTCCGGTAAAGAAGACAAAGTCCGGCATTGCGTCCAGCAGCGCTTCCGCCTCGCCAGGCCCCCCGTGTACCACCTGCACCAGGCCTTGCGGAAAGTTGACTCGTGCGCATAGCTCCGCAATCAGCGTTGCTGTCTGCGGTGCAAGCTCCGAGCATTTCAAAACCACCGCATTGCCTGCTGCAAGCGCGGTAATCATGGGAATCACCGAAAGTTGAAACGGATAATTGGACGGACCGCAGACAAGAGCCACGCCATGCGGCCCAAAGTGAGTTTCAAACCGAGCACCGCGAAACAGGAAGAGCGGCTTGCCATTCCGCCGCGATTGAAGGATCTTCGCCGCATGACGTTCGTAGTAGCGAATCTGCTCGAGCGTAACCAGTACATCCCCGGAGAGCGCATCGAGCAGCGGCTTCCTCGTCTCGCTCGCGATCAAGGTCGAGATCGAATCACATTGCCGCGCGATTTCAAGGCGTAGCCTGGCAAGATAGGAGCAGCGCTCCTTTACCTTCAGAGCTGCCCAAGCCGGTTGCGCAGCGCGGGCGCACTCCATCCTCTGCTCTGCACTATGTGAACTCACGCGAGTGCCAGCTCCAATGGCTTTGAAACAGGGAAAGGAATTTCGTTCTTTTGACAGATGAGGTTTGCGGAGATGCGTGCCGATTCGAAGATGGTTGGCAGACCGCTGCCCGGGTGAGTGCCTCCGCCAACCAAATAGCAATTCTCAAATTCTTCAAACTCATTATGGGGGCGGAGGTACATCATCTGATTCCAGCTATGCGCCATGTTGAATGTTGCACCGAGGAATACTGAGTGCTTTCTCTCCCAATCCTCGGGCGTGAGGATCAGTTCCTGCTGAATATGCTGCGAAACATCTCCGTACGGAGTGCGCTCCCGCAGTAGTTGCAGCACCTTCTCACGGTAGATCTGCTTGTATTCCTGCCACGAAACGCCACTGGTGTTATTCGCCACCGGCACAAGAATGTAGAGCGCAGAATGCCCCGCCGGAGCTCCATATGGATCGTTCTTCTGCGCATTTCGGATATACATCGATACGTCTTCCAGATCTGTCTGTCCATTCGTTATGGCATGGATGTTCTTCTTGTAATTGCGGGCAAAGACGATCGTGTGGTGCTCGATATCGTACGTACGGTCAAGGCCGAGATACATCATGAAGGTGGAGCAGGAGAACTGGCGCTTTCGCAGCGACGCCGGCTTGTAGCGCCGAAGATCCTTCTCTTCGAACAGGGTGCTCATCGCATGGCCAAAATCTGCGTTGATCACCACGTGGTCGCAGTGGATCTTCTCCCCATTCTCAAGTTCGAGACCGCATGCACGCCGCCCCTCCAATAGCACACGCTTCACGGGCGTCGAAGTATGAATTTCGGCCCCTTCCTCGCGTGCCACCCGGGCAAATGCCTCGCTGATGCGGCTGAGTCCGCCCATCACGTGATACACGCCGTGCGCGTGCTCGGTGTACGGAATCATAGTGAAGAGCCCAGGACAATCCCACGGCGACATGCCCAGATACTTTGATTGAAAAGTGAACGCAAGTCGCAACTCTTCTGAGCGGAAGTAGTCACCTAAAACGTCGTAGAGCGATCGCCCGGCAGCAATATGAGGAACTGCTGCCAGCAGCGTGGGGCTGATCATACTGGCAAGCGTTCCATAGGGTTTCTGCAGGCACGGATATAGCTTTTCGAAGCGCTGACCCTCGCGCGCAAGAAAGCGATCCAGGCCCGCTCCCTCTCCCGGGAAAATCCGCTCAATCTCTGCCTTCATGGCCTGAGGATCAGAATGAACAAGCATGGTCTTGTCATGGAATCGGAGCTCATACATGGGATCAAGCTTTTTGAACTGCAAGTAGTCGGTCGAGCGGCGGCCTCCCTCTGCGAACAACTCGTCCAGCAGGAACTTCATCATGAGGAATGTTGGACCAAGATCGAAACGATAGTCGCCCAACCGAACTTCTGCATTCCTTCCACCAATCACGACCTGCTTTTCGAAAATCTGGACCCGAAAGCCGCGTTGTGCCAGGAGCATCGCTGACGCAAGTCCCCCCGGCCCCGCTCCCACGATCGCAATATGTTTTTTCTTGCCTGCGTGAACGCTCATAAATTCACGCTAGGCCGAATTGGCGGACGATAGGCAGATGCGCGACGTTCGGAGCGCAATCAATTGCTCTGAAAGCAAGAAAGCTCAGTTTTCTTGCAACGTAGTAAAGAAGCACTGCACGCTGTCGTTGGGAGCACGCGCTAAGAAGTTGAACGCGTAGTGACCACCATGGCCGTGCAGGGCGACTTCATCAAACTGCGATATGAGTGCTTCTGCAGCGAATCGAAGTAGATGGCGTCACCCCCAGCTAGTTGGTACGTTTCAACGCCAACGGTCATTTCCAACTTGCCCTCAATCAGGTACAGCAGTTCAACTCCCGGATGATGGTGAGGAACCACCTTTTCCGGCGACATCGGGTGGAAATGCGCCAGATAGCCATTCAGCTTTCTTTCATTCACGCGAAAGTCGAGGCTTTCAAAATGCCACGGTACAATCGTGGCCTTTGGATCGGAAGGAAATCGTTTGCGCTCGCTGCCACGGATCACTGCGGTGACATAACGCTTTCGCGGATCGGTGAAGAAGTAGTCCAGACCCACACTGAACACCATGGCGATCCGCGTCAGTGTCGGCAAGGTCGGCACAAGTCGGCCGTTTTCAAGTCGCGAAAGCATAGCCTGAGAAAGACCGGTGTGTTCCGAAAGCTGAGCGAGGCCCATGCTCTTGCGCAGACGCAGGGTGCGCAGCTTGTCAGCAATAGCGTAGGGCCGAAGTGATTCGTTCACTACGGACGTGTCACTAGTTCTCGCTGCCGATTTCTTCTGTTTCAGGAAGTGAGCCTCCTAGCCCTGCGACCGATGACTTGGCAGCTTACGATAGCTATTTACTCACAATCAAGTGATCTTGCGTCGTTGTCAAGCCGGCAAGTGAACTGCCGGAAGTCTCAGGCAAAGGCAAGCAGTGGTTGACATTAGCTTTCAGGGCGAACCCCGGTTCTTCGGTGTTGCAGTCAACCGCCCATTTGGCGACTATGCCAGCCAGGGGCTTGGTGGTGCTGACGCGATGGTTGGGTCGTCAAGATGACCAAGAGTGTGCCTAAACACACGTTTTAAACTATGGGATTCTCCCGATTGGAGCGTCGATTTGATGGAGCTCAGAAAGGCGGCTTTCGGCTCTCTTTGGGGTGGAGTTCACAGAGAGTTCCCAAACGGCTCGTTGGCCATGGATTGCCTGCCGATTACAAGGTGGTATCTTCTCGATCGTTCGTTGCGACTGAGTTGCCCGTTGACTAGTTTCGGGCCCTCGGTGATGAATTTCGAGGCCGCATTGAGCGTGATGTTGAAGCCCTCGGAGAGCGTTCGGATCACGGACTCGACGCTGGTTCCGATCAGGTTGGCGAGGTTGGTGATAACAGCCCCAAAGCCTCAGGAATGCGACAGCAAAAGCGATCGATACGCTATCAGCGCGTCCTCCACTTCGTTGCCAGGGTCGCGAGCTTATCTTCGACGGAAGCTACAGGCTGCGGGATCGGCTTAGTCGGAGCATCCCTCGAGGGCGACCCTGTAAGGGCTTTAATTGACAGCCCGATGCGTTTCGCCTTTGTATCGACGCTCAAGACCTTCACTTTAATGATCTGTCCGGCTTTGACCGCTTCAGAAGGATCCTTGATGAACCGATTCGAGAGTTCGCTGACGTGGACAAGCCCATCCTGATGGACGCCAATATCGACGAATGCACCAAACTTTGTCACATTCGTAACAACTCCCTCCAGCACAACTCCAACCTGCACATCATCGATAGTGCGGACCTCATCGTGGAATTTCGGCGCAACAAACTGGTCGCGCGGATCACGACCCGGCTTGCGCAATTCCGCCAGGATGTCGTCCAGTGTATATACGCCGACGGAAAACCGACTGCGGTCAATCTTTTCCAATAGTTGCGGCTGTTGAATAATCTTGTCGACGCTCATATCGAGCGATTGTGCGATCAGCTCAACAACCGGGTAGGACTCGGGATGGACTGCGGTCATATCCAACGCGTTATCACCATTGCGAATGCGTAAGAAACCGGCTGCCTGCTCGAAGCTCTTGGGGCCAATACCCGGGACTTTCAGCACCTGCATGCGCGACCGAAAGCTACCGTTGTCGTCTCGATAGCTCACAATGTTCAATGCGGTTCGTTCCGTGATTCCAGCCACATGCCTCAATAGTGTCCAGGATGACGTGTTCAAGTCCACACCTACGCGATTCACGCAGCTCTCAACAACGCTCTCGAGAGAATCCGCAAGCTGGCGCTGATCAACGTCATGCTGATACTGGCCCACACCAATCGATTTGGGATCTACCTTCACCAGTTCTGAAAGCGGATCCTGCAATCGCCGGGCGATCGAGATCGCCCCCCGCACTGTCAGATCGAGATCTGGGAATTCTTGCCTCGCTACGTCCGACGCCGAGTAGACGCTGGCGCCCGCTTCACTGACGGTCACCGAAAAGACTGCCGCAATTCCTTTGTCGCGCAAGAACTCGCGAATGAACGCGTCTGTCTCGCGTGATGCCGTACCGTTGCCAATTGCGATAGCGCGCACATTGTACCGTCTCAGCATGGTCTCCAGCTTCGGCACTGCTTCCGCATTGCCGTGCTTTGAAGTGTGCAAGTAAAACACATCGTGCGCCAGCAGCTTTCCGGTCTCGTCCACAACTGCCACTTTGCAACCAGTTCGCAGGCCCGGATCGATTCCCAGAACCGAGATTGGCCCGGCTGGCGGAGCAAGCAATAGGTGGTAGAGATTATCCCTAAACACCTTGATCGCCTCTGTGTCGGAACGCCGCTTCAACTCAAGGCGGACCTCACCCTGAATCGACGAGTTCAGCAATCGCTTCCAGGCATCGTCGATGGCGACTTCCAATTGCGGTGTCCAGTCGCCCTGCTGGCGCAAGACATACCGGCGCAGCAGAGCGATAACACGTTCGTGTTCGATCTCGATCAGGAAATAGAGCACTTTGTCGCTTTCGCCGCGCCTGATTGCCAGCATCCGATGCGAGGGAATGGTTTTCACCGGTTCCTTGTACTCGTAGTACATCTTGAACTTTTCCTGATCATCGATCGCGTCGATCGACTTGCGGCTCACTACCATGCCTTCATCGAACATCAGTTGACGTAGGACCTTGCGCAGTTCGGCATCCTCGCTCATCCATTCAGCCAAGATGTGGCGCGCGCCTTCCAGTGCTTCCTCGACGGTTGAAACACCAAGCTCCGTGTTCACGAACCTGTCAGCACGCACCGACAGCGGTTCAGTCGCGGGTTGCTGGGCCCAAAGATACTCCGCCAGTGGTTCCAGTCCCTTTTCGCGAGCTATTGTGGCTTTGGTACGCCGCTTGGGCTTGTACGGTAAATACAGGTCCTCGAGTTCGTTTCTCTCGAGCACCGCCTCAATACGCGCCTTAAGTTCATCCGTTAGCTTCCCCTGTTCGTCAATTGAGGTCAGAATGGTCATTCGCCGATCCTCAAGATCGCGGGAGTAGGCCAACTGTTCCTCAATCGCGCGGATCTGGACCTCGTCCAGATTGCCGGTCGCTTCCTTTCGATAGCGTGCTATGAATGGCACGGTGCCACCGTCATCGAGAAGTTCGATAACGGTGCTGAGTCCGCGAAGAGGAAGATTCAGGGATTGTGCAATGTGAACGAGAGATGCAGGAGAGAGGGTTTTCTTATCCGCCATGGGGAGTCCTTGTTCATCCTATAGGAACCTCAGACGTCAGAACTCATTTTCGGTTGTGCAAAAGGAGAAGCGTTCACTGATTCGCATTGGGAAAATCTCGGCATTCTCGGTGTCAGTGGCCGACCTGATGTCGAGTATTTGTGCGCGATATTCTCCAATCCCAAGTATGCGTCGGCAACTCTATAGGGCGAATGTCCACGTATCGAACTGGTGTGACCGTGGGATTGCTCGTGTGTTTCCGTTACCAAATAAAGATGGCCTTGGGCGAAACGCCCAAAGCCATCTTGGTGAACTGTCAGTGTGAACTAAGGCTCTCGTTTTCTCGCGATGTCCAAACATTTCCACCAATGGCCTACGTGGCTATCGCTCGATGGCACGACCGCTAAAGCGGGTTCTTTGGTCGACAGACTCGTCGCTCCTTAGAAACTCGCCATCATGCGCCCTAGCTCGATAGGTACATTGCAACGTGAAACGTTGCGCGTCCCATGTGGCTGAATCGCGGCCTTCGGGACCGGACTGCGGAGGCCTAGTTAGATTCCAGTCGCCCCACGTGATGTACCGCCAGAAGAGTATCTCGGCATCTTTTGGACTGCGCCCCTTCTCGGTAGCTGGTCGATTGGTTATCAAAAAACGACTGAGCATTCCGAGTGCCGCGGGCAACCTTTACCTAATCAAGTGGATTCCAACGGCTCGAACTCTTAGCCTGGCTGGCTGCCACCCATTTCGGAGGTCCCCATGTCAATCCTCCCGAACGCCGCCCTAAATACGAAATCCGATTTCATTCGGCAAGCCTTAACACACCTTCCGGTCGTCCACCGTCGGCTAATGATCGCAATTGCAGCGATGATGATCATGGCCTTGTCGTCCCCATCATTCGGCCAGTCGACCCGTGGCTCAATTTCGATCAAGTCGTACCCTCCGGTTCCTTCGGCGCAGCGCAAGGCGCTGATGCAGATCGCGCGGGATACGTGGAGCTTCTATGCTGCCGACGTTGATCCGAATACGCACCTGCCCATGGACAATTTCGGTGCCAACGGTAAAGGGACGTACACGTCTGCCTCTAACATCGGTGTCTATCTATGGGCCGTGGTCGCTGCAAACGATCTTGGCCTGGTCAGCAGGCCGCAGGCACGTTCCCTCATTCAGGCAACGCTGAACGAAGTGCAAGGCCTGAAAAGCTTCGATGGCTTCCTCTATCAGTGGTACGACACCACTTCAGGCTCCGTGATCAGGAATCCCGGAGACATCGACTGCTCTACGGAGGCCACTCCAACCACTGACAACTGCTTCTTCCTTTCCGCCGTTGACAACGGCTGGTATGCGTCGGGACTAATCGTCGTTCGTCAGGCAATGCCTGAACTTGCCCCGCTCGTGAACAGCTTGATGGGGCAGATGGATTTCAGCATCTTTTACGACAATCGCGAAGAAACCGAGTGCAACGTGAATCCCGCCGTTCCCGGAAACCAACCCACGGGTCAGATGTATGGCGGCTACTACGTTGGTATTGGACCGGCCGGCTATCACAACGGCGCGCTCTACAGCGACCCACGCATTGCCATGTACATCGGTATGGGCCTGGGCCAGATGCCCGGCAACGTGTGGTGGCGAAGCTGGCGGACGTTGCCCCCTCCCGCCCCATACGACAATTGCGCTGCTACCGACCCGGACTTTTCATGGCAAGGGCAGTGGCCTGTGGCTGGCAGCTGGCAGGACTACACCGACCCCCAATCGCAGCAGGTGTTTCATGTTTGGGAAGGGCACTACACCTATCCCGGCACTACGATCACGTTTGTACCAACGTGGGCGGGGGGTATGTTTGAAGGGCTGATGGCCAATGAGGTCGTTCCTGAAACCTCATGGGGAACAAGAAGTTTTGGTCTCAATGATCTGCGCGTTGCGCAAGTGCAGATCAAATACGCGACGGAGGCGCTTCACTACCCCGTCTGGGGTCTTTCGCCATCCAGCACAGCAGATGATTCCGGCAATTACGGTAGCTTTGGCGTCGAAGGATTGGTGTTTCCCTATTACGGTGGTGGCGCGACAGCTGCGAACCCCAACGACGGATTGTCGCAGTGCCATGGTTGCGCAACTGAGGATGTGGTCACCCCGCATGCATCCTTCCTGGCACTGGATGTGCTTCCACTGCAGGCATTCGGCAATATCCAGTCACTTCTAACGCAATACCCCGGCATCTACGGGCAGTATGGGTTCTTCGATGCTGTCAGTCCCACTACGGGGTCGATTGGACATCGCTACCTGGTCCTTGATCAGTCCATGATCATGGCGGCGCTCGACAATGCTCTCAACGATCGGGCACTGCAGCGCCATTTTGCGCGCGATCCCGTTTCATCTGCTGCTCAGACATACTTGTCCGTTGAGACGATGTCGATCCGATGACGGCGCCTGGCGCAAACGACGGTAAATCTAAAAACAATAGTCCGCTCACCGAGATGGCGATGCGGAATTCACAATATCGGGGCCGACACGGAAGTTGACTACCTTGCTAATTCTGGTTAGACGGCAATTCACCCGCGACGGCAGGTGCGGAAGGGAAGCTCCACAAACCTATTAATTCGTGGCCTTCGTTTCCTGCACGGGCATAAGCTTTTGCAGCACCAGAAACAGTGCTCCCCCTGACATTAACAATACTTTGGATTGATCCCCCCAACGCAACAGGACAGGCAGGTTTCCGCCTTGCCGGGAACGGCAGCTGCCTTGAGCGAGCTTCTGTGCACTGGCGTTACCTTAAGCAGAGCGTTCAACAAAGCTAAATTGATATTGTCAGCTCAATTGCCGATTGAATCAGAGAACACCAGTGAGGGCAATTTGATGCAAACAGAAACGCCAGTTCCCGTTGAATGCCCTGCATGTGGAACCTTCAATGCATCGTTTCAGATCCAATATAAGGTTTCGCCGGGCTCAATGTTTCACTGCAGATTCTGTGGTTGGTCGTTAACCCGCCCACTAAAGGTTAGCGAGGAAGAAAAGCAGGATATCTCGTGGACGAATGTCCATTAAACATTTCGGAGAAAGTGACGATAGGTTTAGCAGGAATCTCTTCTTCAATGCACCTCCTAGTGCATGCTTGGGGCAGCTGTTGCTGCCCCTACCTTTATCTGTGCTCTTTTGTGCCCGTCGGATCGATCACCTTGCCTGCCAGCTCGACTTTTCCAGCCAAACTTGTTATGGAGGCGTTAGCGGTTAACCAACCGGATCATTCAATCGAAAAAAAGTGGGAGCTACAGCGTAGCATTGTAGCTACGTGCAAAGATCACTGCCACGCGACCTGCTCACTCGACGCGATACCCGATTCCTCTGATTGCACCGCCGTCGACCACCAGCAAAATTTGACGGCCACTGTCCACGACCAAAAAGTGAAAATTGAGCGGAGGATTCCCCGGAGCTACATCGATGGAAGCCGAACCCGTGCAGTCTGCATTGACACTGTACGTGCCTGTCCCCGGTCTCCACTCCTCTTCTGGAGGATTTCCGTCTACCACCACGTGATCCACGGTGGTCAAGCTTCCGACACCATTGAAGTGCTCCAAAGAAAGAGTTCGCAAGGGCAGATTGGGGCCTAGGATCGTCCCTTCAATCTGGAATCCGTAGTTGCCAAAAATGGTGCGGTTCGAGCACACCTTGTGGCCCACGGATGCTGCTGAAGGGTTCGATTGCGCGACCGCCAAAATGACTGACGTCATCATCAGACCAAAGGTCAGGACGCGGACGTTGAATATGCAGTTGCTCCAAGTTGAGTTGCGCTTCATAAAGCCTCCTGGGGACTTGAGTCGCATGGACTCGGTTTTGTACTCGCTCGCCGGCCCACTGGCATGGCTTGCCAATGGCAAAGAAATGTTGATGCTCGACCGCTGCACTCCGGATGGTGACTTCGGCGTGGTGCTCTTTTTCCTGGCGACCGGCGAGAAGAGTTGTCTCACAAAGCCTGATTACCTGAAAGGAACCGACAGCGGGATCGATTTCGTCCTTTCGCCCGATGGCGGGACCATCGCATTCACACGTGTGGCCGCATCGGGGTGTTGCAACATCTATACGATCCCGGTCTCCGGCGGCGCTCCGCGGCTTCTTACGGCAGACAGTCGAACAGAATGCAGTTCAATTAACGATTTAGGTTGCGGTGGTCTCATGTGGACTCCCGACGGCAAGTCGATTGCCTTCGTCTCCAGCCGGTCTAATCTCCCCTCGTTATGGCATGTTTCTGCAATCGACGGTTCTGTCGAACGCGAAACGACATACCCGGCGATTGGAAATTTCTCCAGGGATGGTCGGCGTCTCGTCTACTCGGAAAGGAGCAGCGGAGAACCGCCCGCAATCTGGCGGACTGACCTGGCCTCAATCGGTGGTTCCGTCGTCGGCACGAGGAAGCTGATTAGCTCCCAGTACCCCGAAATGGACGCGCAGCCATCACCCGATAGTTCCCGCATCGCTTGGATGTCGAAGCGAACCGGATCGGAAGAAATATGGACGAGCAGTGCGAATGGAGAAAATCCACTTCAGTTCAGTCATCTCGATCGTCACTCAGGTACGCCCCGGTGGTCGAGTGATGGCAAATGGGTAGCTTTTGACAGCTATGGGTCCTCGCCCTCCCAGATATTCGTTATCGACAGTGAAGGCCGAAACGTTCATTCGATCGGAAATGGACCCTCTTTCAGCGTCGTGCCGAGTTGGTCGCGGGACGGTAAGTGCATTTATTTTTCTTCCGGTCGCACGGGGACTTTGCAGGTATGGAAGCATTCACTTGAGACTGGAGACGAAGTGCAGATGACGAAAAACGGTGGATTTGACGGCTTCGAATCCCTGGATGGTCGGACCCTTTATTTCTCCAGATTTGATCGTCCCGGTATTTGGAGCATGCCAGTAAAAGGTGGATCAGAGTCCGTGGTCGTGGCGAAGAGACCGCAAATTGGTTTCTGGGGTTATTGGGCTGTCACACAAGCCGGTATATACTTTCTGGATTTTGAAGCAGAGCCGAGGCCTTCCATCGATTTTTACAGCTTCGTGACTCGCCGCATCTCTCGCGTCGTCGCGCTTGAAAAGAAGCCTGCACGCCTGCAAGCAAGCCTCAGCGTTACTCCAGACGGTAAGACACTCTACTACACGCAAAACGACCGCGAGAGCGTGATCAAGATGATGGATATTTCGCACTGACGCAGACCGCTGGCTGTGACCCCAGAAGTTCTGAAGCTCGCTACTCCAAACTTACGGGGCTATTTGCGAAGGCGAGCAGAAAGACGAGTGGTGCGTTCCAATTGATGGCAATCTCGTTCATGGAGTATGCCTGAGTATCGTCGACCCACATGCGCATGGGCGGCGCGGGTGAGAGTTTCCGGGCGACGTCATCACCGGGATGGCGGTTTGGACCGCCGGAGAGCAAGCCGGGCCAGGGCGCGACAATGTTATCCGACGCACTGGGCCGGTGATGCGGGTTCATGAAAGGATGCTGTCCCACCTGGGTGACCCAGGACACGCCGAAGCAGTTGCGGCCCAGCATGTAGTGAAGGTTTGCGAGCGCGGCGTCGACGGCAGCACGATTGGAATTGAAGTGGTGGTCCATGGCGAGCAGCAAGGACTGGTTGCCGGCGACGCCGTTTGATCCCCATATGTAGTCAGAGGGCCCGAGGGTGTTGCCGTAGCCGTTGCTTTGGCTGCGCTGGTTGAGGGACTGAGCGGTTTCGTGCGTCTTCTGGCGGATGGCAGCCTTCGTCTCTACGTTGCCAGTCTGCGCGGCCATCGCGTACGTCCAGCAGGCCATGGAGGCGACCGTCCCCCATGATGGCGGATCGATCTTCAGAGTGCCTAGGTCCTTGGGCAGGCCTTCGAGGAACTGCTGCTCGTATTGGGCCTCGCCGGTAGTGCGCCATAGCTCAGCGGAGGCCCATAGGAGTTCATCGGCGACATGGTTGTCGCCATAGTCGCCCGTGGCGACGCCCTTAGGGTTGTGGAAGACGACGTTGCGGTTCGCGGCTGCCCAGGTCCAGGCGCTACGTGCGGCGGCGAGGAAGCGCGCTGCCAGGACCTTGTCATAAGGGGCGTAGGCTCGCGCGGCAATCGCCATCACGGCGGCCAGGTCGCCCGTGGCAGCAGTGCTCTTGAAGGGTGCAGTGCCCGTACCAACCACGTTGCTGACGAGGTGATCGTCCTGAGGGAGGATGAACGCGCAAAAGTGATCGCTGGTCTGCTTATGGAAGACGCCGCCGTCAGGCTCCTGGAGCTGCAGCATCCAGTTCAGGTTCCAGAGGACTTCTTCGAGATAGTCCGGAAGAACTCCGTGGTGTTTAGAAATGCCAAGGCGGAGATCGTGTAGGGCTTGTGGGTACATCTCCCATGCCCAGAGCAGGGTGCCGCAGGTGATGCCTGAGTTGACGACATAACGGCCGTAGTCGCCGGCATCGTGCCATCCACCCTGGTTGGGCAGAGTGCCTGATTTGCCCGAGGAGGCGCCATAGGCGCCGTTCGGGTGACAGGACGGATGTGTATATCCGTTCCCGAGGTCGACTTCGCAGCCGCACCGTTGGCCTGTGTAGCCGCGCATAGTCGTGCGGAGGGCTTCAGCGTAGACGTGATCTGATACGTCGACGGCAAATGTGCTCTGGGCACCAAACTCGATGCGGTAGGTGCCGGGTCGGCGGAAGCTGGTGAACACAGCCCGCTGCACAAGATCGCCGGAGGCCTCGTCGGTTTGCGGCGAGGTGAGGGGCCCTTCAAAAACAACCTTGTTATCCGCTGCGTCGCGAAGGCGAAAGTTGTTCTGCGTTGCTATGGCGCCACGGATAGTGGCGACCTTAGCATCCGAAGGACGATAACCAACCTGGTCGAAGAATGCGTCCGGAGTAGCGGAACTTGCGGATGTCTGGTCTTGTGCGAGGAGGCTGGCGCGAGTGAACTGCGCTGCGGCAGCAAGGCCGAGGGTTTTCAGGATGCTCCGTCGTTGCATTTGGCCATAATACTGCCTGAGTAGAACGACTGCATGTGTTCACGGTCAGGATGCCAGGCAGAGGAATGTGTCAATGGTTACCTTTGCTCACCACGTGAGCCCAGGGCACTTGTACGACATGGCGACTATTCGCCCTAGTGGAAAATCCTCCACTAGGAATGAGTGAACACTCCGCCCGTTTCGGTACCGATCTGATTTTCCGGTACAAACAGTAATAAGGGATCCCACGTGCGGCGCTACTGCACCTCTATCGCGGAAGCAATTGCGTCTCCTTTGGTAGGTCTGAAGTCGAGAACCACCATGCCATCTTTGGCGTCAACTTCGAAATGCTGTTGATAGGCGGTCAGCGCACCTCCCGCGGCGGCTGCCACATCCAGATTGGCCAGAACTTTCCGCCCGTTCGCGAAGACATCGAAAATTCGCTCTCCAGAACGGAGTGATGGTTCAACAAACGTCAGGACTATGCTATGCGGGCCGTCACTCACCGGAACGCGATAGGTGAAAGAGCCGGCACGGTAAGTGGCCGCCACCAATGGACTCGTTGTCCCAGCAATGGATGCCGGGGCCGGAGCTCTGAATCCAGATCCCGGACCGGTGATCACCTGCGCCGTTCCACCCTCGAAGAACATATCCGACCCGAAGAGTTTGTCTGGGCTTGCACCCGCAACTAGCGCGCCGCAATCGATATAGGTGTTCTTGGCGGCTGCGTCGGAAAGATGCCACTGCACTTTATCGTCTACATCACCGGTGGGGAAGGAGCCAGTTACAACAATGTTGTTGGCGCCGGGGCTCAGGACGATGCCATTCCAGATACAGATGCGATCCGGGCAATCTGCAAGCGCTCCGATGAGCTTTCCGTTCACGTTGAGTGAAGTCCTGGGCGCATTGCTGTATACCCGCACATCGGCTATCCGGTAGGCTCGCTCGGTATAGAGGCTGGAGTTGATATGGACCGTTGGCGTCGACGTCCAGTTGGCTTTGTAAAAGAAGTAAGGGTCCTTTCGATGCTTGTGGTCGAAGGTCACGATGCCCTTAGTGTTGATGTCCTGGGCATTCCCTTCGCTGCGCGTCGTGCTTCCAAAATCGAAGGAGTTCCAGATAAACGTACCCCACAGATACGGTTTGCTGCGCATCGTAGACCAGTTCTGTTCGTGAATGTAGGACTCGTATTCTTCCGCCTGGGGCCGGTTCCGAGACTCCGGGCCACCCAGCGCGTTGTCAGAGTGCAGCGAGATAGCGCCTCCCGCTCCGTACTCGGTGACCGCCATGGGTTGTTCCGGCCGAGTGTGGTGCAGGGCATCAAGATGGGAGCCTAAGTCGGACGCCTTGTCGTAGTACCAGCCGAAGTAACGGTTCGCACCCGACAGGTCGGTGACGGAGGCTGTGATTGGCACAGTATCAGGTGGGTAGCGTCCCTCACAGCAAGTTGCCAGTGTTGTGGACCTGCTGGGGTCCAGTTCGTGCGCCAACTGATTCAGCTCTTTCAGTAACGGCAGAGGGTCAGGAGCTATTCCCCTCTTGTTCCCCACAAAGGCCGGGATGCTGTTTCCAAAATCGACCTCATTGGCGATGGACCATGTGATGACCGAGGGATGATTGAAGTCCTGCGCGATGAGCTCCCGCAGTTGTTGCTGAGCGTTCTCACGAAGTGCTTCCGTCGGTTGCAAGCTTTCGCCCAATGTCCACTGGCTTACCAGGGGTATTTCGTCCCAGAGCACAAGCCCATCGCGGTCTGCGAGGTCGTGAATCGGCTGGCCGTGCTGATAGTGGGTGAGGCGTATGCCAGTCACTCCCATTTCGCGCATCATCGCCTCGTCCGCGGCAACGTCTTCCGGTTCCGAAGCCCAGCCCTTGCCTTCACGATCCTGGTGATAGCCGACGCCGTGCACGGTCACGTGTTTTCCGTTGAGGAAGAGTCCATTGTCTGGATCGAACCGAACCTGCCGAATCCCAAAGGGTAGAGAGACACGATCCACCAGTTGAGAGGACTTGTTTGAGAGCTCCACCACCAGGCGGTACAGATAAGGATTTTCCACGCCTTGCCAGAGATGAGGATGCGGCACAGCCAGGTTCGCGGTGCTCTCTGACCCGCTCGCTGGTCCAACGGCGACGGACTGCTCTTGCTGTGCCGCGACTTCACCTTGCGCGTCAATGAGAAAGGTTCGAAGCAGAACGGAGCCACTCTGGTCACTGTCGTTGCGAACTCGCGCGCGCACCTCTACCTGCGCCCCGTCGGGCGCGACGGACGTCGTCTTCGCATAGACGCCGGAGGAGCCATAATCCATCAAATCAAGGTGCGTCTTCTTGGTGAAGACAAGGCTTACCGGACGATACAGGCCACCGTACACAAAAAAGTCTCCGGTAAGCGGCAACACGTCGGCAGTGGAGCTTCCCAGCGCGGGTTTCGTGTTGTCCACCTTCACTGTAAGCGTGTTCTCACGGCCTGGCTTCAGTGCCGCCGTGCTGTTCAAACGAAAGCGCGAGAATCCTCCCCGGTGCGTGCCCAGCAAGGTTCCGTTCAACCAGACGGTTGCGATGCGGCTTGCTGCGTCGAACTGCAGAAAGCTTTCCATGCCGGCCACGTTCGCTGGAGGGGTAAAGATGAGCTTGTACCAGCCGACGCCCTGCGTGGTGACGACGTTCTGCGCGGTGTTGATATGGGACGCGGGCGCGTCCTTGTAGTATCCCGCCCGATTCCAGGTGTGTGGCACGCTAACAGTTGTCCACGTCGAATCCGGTTCATCCTGGAGCTCTGTCGCAGATTCTGGACCCAGCTTGAAGCGCCAAGCATCGCGGAGTGGCATCTCGACGCGGGGTTCTAAAGCCGTGGAACGGTGGGTTCCGCTCGTAGGTGATTTCTGCGCATGATTCTCCAAGGTGAGCGGCAAGAGGGACAGCAAAAGCAAACAATGAGTGCGGTTCAAAGGCAAGCTCCTGCAAGCTCTACCTGCTTGCGCGTTCGGCGAAATTGCAATTATAGAGATGACATGAACCGCTGTCACCACGACTGAGTGAAGCAACATCGAGCCTTGGAAACCATGTTGACGAGCTAGCGACTTTTCCGCTATGCGGCAGGTTCGGTAGTGGAGTTCAGTGGACACTAGTGCGTCTATCGGTACTAATCCGTCTAACGTCACTTACTCACGCTGAGTGCATTGGGCCGAAGACAGAGTCCCATGGGCACTCGTCCGGAAAGGCGTGCGACTATACAGACAGGTGGACTCTTCGTGTTTGTCGATGAGAGCCTCGGCGATAATACGCTCATTCAGAACTGAGCGGTCGCGCTTAGATTTTCAGCTTGTTCTGGTTTGATATTTGCGTTCCAGTCAAGCATAGCTATCCACTCTTCATTGGACGAGATCCGATTCTAGCGGGGCCAAAACCACAGTGCCTTCATAGATTCGATCGGTCTGGATGCCTCGTTTGCTCCCCTTGATGGCTACAATCTTTTTTTCTTCGGTTGTGTTTACATACAGAGTGCGGCCATCTACCTCGCGGGCGTAAACGCCTTCGGGAGTGGAGGGGCCAGCTTGAATGCCGGCGAGCTGCAGGACGCGTTCGAGGACGGGACCGATTGTCGAAGCGTTAGACTCAGTCGCCAGGTAGAGGGCGTTGCCTTTGCCGAATTTGTTGATCGTAAGTGCGGGTGAATGATCCGGGGTGTTCGTGAATCGAGCAGACACAGTTGCCGTTGAAGGCTCGAGGACTTCGAAGCGATGCACGTTGGTGTATATCGCCTTGCCATCCAGTTCGAATTTCAGCGCCGACGAATCATAGAACGCGTTTGTCTTTAGCCCAAAGACATCGCTCAGCCGGCCGGGCAGCGGAGTGTCAAACCATTGCCCGTGCTCATCCACTTTGGCTGAGAGTGCCGTCATCAACACTGTGCCTCCATTGCTCACGTATTCCCGGAGCGCTGATGCGCTCGCCTCATCCATTACGTAATCGGCGGCCACAACGATTAGTTTGTAGGGCGCAAGACTCTCATGCCCGATGTTGATGATGGCGGTGTCGAGATTGGCGCGAAAAAACGGTTCAAAAGCGCCTTGCACCTGCTCGGTGTAAGGAGGCTTGAAGTATTGCAGCGTCGTATTGGAAGGGCCATTGGGATGGGAGTCGATGAAGGAATCGAATGAATAGGCAATGGCTACTTCAGGATGCGTATAGCGGGGAAATCCGTACTTGGCAAGCTGCTTGAATTCCGTTGCAATGCGCGCGAACTCATCCACTTTCCACGAAGGAGTTCCGTCGTGATCCACGAGTCCGAAGAGAGCTTGCTCCTCGCCTCCCTGATGGCTGTTAAAGGTCCAGGCGAGAATCCCCTGAACGCCCATCATGAGTCCAAGGTATGCATACATGCGGCTGCGGCCCGGTGTTCCGTAGAATCCACCGCCGCCTGCAGTGAACTCGTTGAACCATATCGGAGTCGGCAATGCTCCTTTCGTCATCAACGCGCCGAATGAACCGCTGATGGGATCACCGGGATAGAAGCCTTCAGCACCGTATGAGACATAAGCCTTGTAGGTGGAAAGATAGTCAAAGCCGCGTCGCGATGCCGTATCCCAGAGATTCGAAATTGATGGAACCTCCGGCATGTTCCGCTGACGAATAGCATCCAGCTCTTCGAGGCGCGCCACCGTCACATCCGACCAGTAGCGATGCAAGTCCAGGTAACGTTCCGACGGTCCAGGGCCGTTTGCGAGCGGGAGATCGACATCTTCAAAGTTGTTCAGCCGGCGCGACCATCTCTGCGTTGCCCAAGCCTTGTTCAGTGCGTCAATGGTTCCGTACTTCCGCTTGAGCCACGTGATGAAGCGTTGCCGGTCAGCCTCCGAATACGACATGAAGCCGTTTCCGATTTCGTTGTCGTAGCCGACGGCGATTACCGCGGGATGATGCGCATAGCGCTTCATCAGCGCATCGGCCATGATCCCAGCCTCACGAATGTAGTTGGGGTCGCTGATGTTGTCCATGTAACGCTCGGCGGGAGGAAGACGAGTGCCGTCTTGCGCAACGATATCAACACCCGGGTATGCGCGATGCAGCCAGATGGGCGCGGGCAGACCAGGGACGTCCAGAATTACGCGAATTCCGGCCGCATGCATCTTGTCCATGATGCTGTCGAACCATTCAAAGGTGAACTTACCCTGCGATGGCTCGAAGGAATCCCACGACAGATCGCCCATACGCACGATGTTGAACCCCGCGTGCTTCATGATGGCAACGTCCTTGTCAATTTGACCCGGAGAGCGGTCAATGGGTTGATAACACGTGCCCACGAAAAGCTGCCCCGGACCAGGCCAAGTCGGATGAGCCGAAGTGTTCTGTGCGCTTATTGGGAGGCTTGATAGCCCCAGACTAAGAAACACAAGAGCGAAAAACTGGACTGGCTTTTCGAAGTTGCTTGCCTTGCGGGTTCTTTTGTCTCTAGGAAGTGAGATGCAGAACATCGATCATTTGCCTTTCTCGCTGCGCACCAGCTTTACAAGAACGATGTCGTTACTGTTCATCGGAAATGGGATTTCAACATCGCCGCTGGTATCGCTCCGCACGAATTTATCTGTCTCCGGAAGATCCTGCGTGAGTTCATTCAGATGCGCGATCTGCGTTTCGGTCAGCTCTTTGGGAGAACCGAGTTCGATGTAGGCGGTGTAGGCATCATTGGCATGAAACCCCGTGCGATGCAGTTCAAGGTGATATGAGGCATTAGGGGCAAGGTGCGTCAGATGCAGATTCACAGGCGCGACGGCATGCGATGGAATCACCTTCGTATAGAAGGAGCGATTGCTGGCCTTCTGGTCGGGCTGATCGAAGTTCCAGATCACAGCGGCCACGTTTCCATCGTTTGCGGACAACATTGCCTGCGGGTCGTTGGTTGCAAGGTTGTCTCCCTGGAGCGCATGCAGGTATTTGTAAGCGAAGTACGCCGGCTTGCGAATTCCCTGAGGGTTCAACAGTCCGAATCCACCTTGAAAGGGAGCTGTCGGCGGCCCCGGCTCCTCAAACAGGTCGGTGTAGGTCCAGTAGCTCATTCCCTGCAGCAATCCCTGGCTTGCTTTGAGCTTGGCGAGAATGTAGGGCGCGCTGATGTATGAGTCATGCACGGAATCGCGCGGCGTGTAGCTGGTGCTCCACTCGGTGAAATAGAGCGGCAGAGCAGGGAAAGCTGATGCAGATACCTGCTCGCGCACATGCCGTACGTCGCCGACGATTGCCTCTGGCGAAGGATCGAGCTTGGTGTCGCTCTTTCCGTTTTCATCAAGAAATCCGCCTTGCACGCCGTAAGTATGAGTGGTCACGAAATCGACTGGAGCGCCGCTCTGCTTCACGTGCGCAAGGAAGTCAGGCACCCATGCTGCACCGGCCGTGCTGGGGCCGCCAACGCGCAACTTATGGTCGACGTTTTGAATCGTCTTCGAGGTCAAATCGTAAAGTTCGAAATATGCCTTCTGGTCGCCGCCCTCCCAGAAGCCGGACAGGTTAGGCTCGTTCCACACCTCGAAGTACCAGGTGCGAACTTCGTCCTTTCCATAGCGCTCTTCAATATGCCGGACGAAGGCGTATACGAGGTCGCGCCAGCCATCGGGCTTTGGGTGCGATGTGTTGCCATGCCAGTAGAAGATGCTGTTCTGCGAGGTTGCCAGCGCTTCTGGCGTGAAGCCGAGCTCAACAAATGGCTTGATATTTCGGGCCAGCAGATCGTCGTAGAGCCGGTCGATCTTCGTCCAGTCATACACGGTCTTCCCGTTTTCGATGCGCACCGTCCCCAGGACATCATGGAAGATCGCGTGGAAGCGTATATAGCGAAAACCAAGCTCGTCGGTTACGAGTTTGATCTGCGCCTGGCTGTCATCCCGAATCAACGTTCCGGGATAATCGGAGCCAACTGAAAAATCAAAGAAGCGATCGACGGGACCGCGCGCATCTTTCACGTTGACGACGATCTCGCGCGGTGAACTCTGTTGTTGTGCAGAAACATGCGGGATGGATGATACTGCGCGAGCACCGAGGACGAAAATCAAAAATGGCCGCAACAAAGAATGCCGCATGAAGTTTTACTTCCTGGGAGAACAAGTTGAGATTACGAGAATCGAAACGATCTTAGCACCGCCTCTGACCGGCTCGTCTGTGTCGATTGGTTCTTGACAAGGGCTGAGCGCCCCAAGACCGCCATGCCCGTTTCTATTCACGCGAGTGTCACCTTGAGCACCGCCGCATAGTCCACCGCTGGTTTATATGGCTTCGGAATCTCCACCATCAAGGCGTCGGTCTGCTGTTTCCAACTGACTTTCTGGTCGGTTCCCAGGAGTTCGAGCCTGTCAATTCTTCCCGGCTTTGTTGCCGCTGAAAGTCCCAGCGACTGCACGGCGAACGATCCTGTCGGCCAGCCCAGTACCATTGCGTAGACCAGAGTATTCGCCTTATTGCGCGTGAACCGGATATCTTTCTCTCCCAGTCTCTTCACGCTTCCACCCTGGAAGGATCCCGCCTTCACGCTATTGGGTCCTTCACCGTAAACCTTCCATGGCCGAGTTCCGTAAATCGCGTCACCATTGGTCTGCATCCACGCTGTGATGCCGTCGAGCACCGCGATTTCCTTGCTGTCAATGGTTCCGTCCGGTCTGCCCGGGACATTGAGAATGAACGTGCCGTTCTTGCTCACGGTGTCAATCAGCCAATGGATCACGTCACGTGGTGGTAGATATGCGCCGTATTGTCCCGGTTTCTCGTAGAGCGAGCGGAGATAGTGCCAGGCACCGAGGCAGGTTTCCGATTGCCAGGGATGCCTCATAATCTCGGCAGTAAGCCCACTCTCATAGTCTGCGACAACAGCTTTGGCCAGCCGGTCGGGAACATCTTTGACGTTCAGAACGGCTTCCAGCTTGCCGCCGTGTTGTCTGAGGCTGTTGTTATAAAAGTAGGCGCCAATGTTCATCCCGCCCCAGCCTAGCGGTAGAAGCGAATCGTCAAAGTAAAGCAAGTCAGGGTTGTGCTGGTCTATGAGATCCCGCGTCCGATCGTAGAAATTCTTTACATACGATGTGTCGGGCAGTGCACTTGCCGGGTGCTTTACGCCATAGAGTCGCTGAGGATCGAGCCCTTGCCACCACTGATCCTCTCCATCTACCTGGGTGAGATGGCCATCATATGGCACGCCGGCATTTGGGCCGGACTTGTCGGCACTGTGCGAAGGCTGGAACCACCACCAGTTGCGCGCCTGATGCACCGTTACGCCGAACCGCAACCCCTGCTTTCGCGCCGCCGCAGCCCATGTGCCGATTACATCACGATGCGGACCGATGGCAGCCGCATTCCACGGCTGATGCTTCGAGTCCCACGCGTCAAAGCTGTCATGGTGATTGGCCAAAGCAACGAATATCTTTGCGCCGGCATTTTTGTAGCGCGTTATCAACTCGTCCGGCTCCCAATTCAACAGCGTCCACTGAGCGCATAGATCCTTGTAGCCGAACAGCGACGGTGGACCGTAGTGTTCGAGTTGATATTTGTATTGCCGCTGGTCTTCGACATACATATTGCGCGCGTACCAGTCTCCGGCTTCAGCAACGCACTGCGGACTCCAGTGAGCCCAGATGCCGAACTTGGCATCCTGGTACCAATCCGGGGCTTCGTACTCAAGTAACGAATCCCAGGTGGGCTTGAACGGACCGTCGCCGGCAAGATTGGGGACTGGCGAATTCAGGGGCACATCATCCCAAAGTCCGCCCACAATCGACTGTGCTGTGGGGTTGTAGTTCCACGCTGAAGGTTCCCATGCGGCCTCATCGAATTGTTCTTCGACGATCTTGCCGTCGCTCACCTTGTAGAACACTCTCTTCTCAGGCGGCAACGCGCAAAACTGAGCGTAGTCCTGCGTATACCGGTTGAAGGCACTCGGCAATACTGGCTGAATCTGCTGTGCGGGCTGCGCCAATGCTGGCGCAGCTTTCGACGCCGCGGCAATCGCAAGTAGTTTGCAGAAGTCCCGTCTGTGCATGAGTCTTCCTTTATGGCCGGGCGCCAACCAGACATGTTGCTTTATTACGGTAACGCGATTTGGCCTTCGAGTTACGCTGACTACCGGGGTACCTGTGTCCGGCTGCCCGCCGCCGATGTCTGGAACAGTCGCGGTGCGAAGTCTTTCAAGTCGCGACGCCATGTCTGCCATTCGTGATCAGTGCCGGGTGACTCGTAAAAGATGTGCTGGATCTTGCCTTCGTCCAGGGCCGCGTTCAAATTCTCCAGTCCGGACTTCATTCGTTCAGGTTCGTTGGTTCCCACGCCGATCCACAGCAGGTGAACGCGTCTGGAAAACGCCGCCGGATCGGCCATCGCTCCATGGAATGCTGTCTTCGTATCCAGCTTGTTATTGCCCATTGCAAACACGTTGGCCGCTCCGCTGAATCCGCCTATATATGAGAACGACTCAAGATGATCGAACGTCACCTGGAACGTCTGCATGCCGCCCATTGAAAGCCCGGCCATGGCGCGGTGATCGCGATCAGGAAGTGTACGGAATGTGTTGTCGATGAAGGGAATCAGCACCTGCGTCATATCGTCTTCGAAGGCGCTCATCCGCTCTTGCATTACTTTCAGGAACTCAGGCGAGCCGAACGGCTTTCCTGTAAGGTCGGGAACGACGTAGCCGGCACGGCTTGCGTATCCGTTCGCCATGACAATGATCATCGGCTTTGTACTTCCGCCGGCGATCAGGTTGTCGAGTATGAAATTTGCTTTACCTTGCCTGATCCATCCTGATTCGTCCTCACCGCCGCCGTGCTGCAGATAGAGCACCGGGTAGCGAGTCTTCGCGGTGTCATAGTCCGGCGGCAGGTATACGAGCGCGTGCCGCCACGTCCCCGTCACGCTGGAGTGATACCAGACCTCACGCACCTGCCCGTGGGGAACATTCTGCGGCAAGTAGTAATCCGCTCCGGCCTCAGGCACTTCGACCGCGCTGGCCCATTTACTACCTCCGAAATAGGCGGTACTGCCAGGATCACTCACCTCAGCGCCATCCACGATGATCGTGTAGTAATGAAGTCCGGGAGCCATCGGAGGGGTTGTAAAGGTCCAGAAGCCGTCGGGCTGCTTCTCCATTTCCACCTTGGGACCGCTCCAGAAATTGAGCTTCACCTTCGTCGCCTCTGGTGCTTTAAACCGAAGCTGCACGCGCGAGTCGCCGTCGACCTTCGGATACTGCGCATCCAGAACGTTCGATGTTGCCGGCTTGAAATCGCCCTGGTCCTGCGCTAAACAGAAGCTCGCCGCCAGTAGCATTGCAAATGCAATCACTTTCAAAATGCACCTCCGAGCGAACGGGTTTGAGAGCGAGAGCCAGCTTGGCGCGGGACCGATCAGCTCTCGCGGGCCATGCGCATAGTAAACGATTACTGCTCAGAAATAAAGCGATTTATTGGACTTGATCGCATTGGCTCGCTCGGTCCGAGACCCTTGCATGTGGTCGCACCTCTCCGCGCACACCCTCTAGTCAATGATTCGTTGGACTCTCAAAGTCCAAAACGCGAGAAGAGAGAGAATTGCGGCAGCTCAGCGGAAGCGCTGGGCTGCGCAAAAAAGAAAAAAGGCTTGATCGCAGTTAAGCTAAGGGATAAGCCATTCTTCCCATTCCTGGTTTCAAAGCGTAGTAGTCGTTCCGGCGGGCCCTACACCGAGGTGACAAACGCGCGAACAACATTGCCTGCACCTCTTATATAGGCAGGAGTGGTTAGGTCTGAGAATAGTCCATTCTAGGACCTTTCTGATTATCGTATCTTGTTTATTATGAGCACATTAAATTGATCTTCCTGGCACAATTGACATTGAAGCAGAACCCTGTGCAAATATTCGCCTTTTATTCGCCTATGCCTATTCCGTGTTGCAGTCGTCGCAAACACCGATCTGCGATTTCACGGTTTGTTGCAAGGGCTGCGGTGAGAATATCCCGGCACCTGTGATGACGATGCCGGGCACCTGGATCATTGCAGAGTGTCCGCTGTGCCATGCGCGTCGCTCCTACCTTCCTCCTGAAATCTTCAGAGGCCGGTTGTCACATCTGTTGCTTTCAAAGAAGCCGGTGAAATCAGAGAAGAGGTTTCGCTGAGATGGGGGAGATGCGAAGAGCAATTTCGCGCGAAGACGATGATAGACGCGAGCAGCACTTACGCGACTCCGGCTGAGCCTGTCGCAAACGGAAGCCGAGGATTCTCCTTCGTGCTTGCTCCGGCTGCCGCTGAACCCTGTCCTCGAATTGGATAACGTCGTTCATGGGTTGATGTGTTTTTTGCTTTTTCCTTATTTGGAAAGTTTTTGCTTTTGTTCTTTCGTTCTCGTCATGCTGCCATTTGTTGCTTGCAGGCAACCGCTTCGGCCTTGATCGCAATGGCCCAGATGAAGCCCAACAGTATTTACCGACTCGAAGCTTGGGGCAACATCTGGACCCTGATGACCGCGGATGATGGAGCATTGGCACAGTCTACGGCACAGCTGATTTAACGCTACGTTGGCTGCCTTTTTTGCGAACGATTTTCACGCATGCGATTCCATTGGAAAGCTGCAGCAGGAACTGGACGCCCCAGATGCAGGAACCGTTCGGGTTCGTTGTGAACGCTCGGCCACGTGAGTTGATCTTGCAAATCACCTGCATAAAGTCGTTGAGAATCACAGACCCTGGACATCCCGGTAGAGCATCAACAGCCCGCCAGAATCCAACTCCATGGTGGCGCCGCCCGCGGCCGCGAAGTGATTTGCAGGACCATTACTCGTATGTCTGGAAGAGACCTTACTAACCGACTAGGGTGGCTGCAACGAATGCGAAGCTGGAATCCTCTGGAGTTTAAGCAACTCGACAACATGACAGCGCTGCTTGCCGCGGGTGTTCATGCCTCTAATCTCGGCATCTGCCTATTGGATTCGCAGACACGCTTCGAGTCAGTCAACGCTGCCCTTGCACACGAGACTCGGGCTTCGGTGGAGCATCACGTCGGAAAGAGTTCACGTGAAATTGTAGGCGACCTCGCAACACAGATCGAACCAACCTACGAGAAGGTTTTGCGCACCGGCAATCCGGTATCCGTCACGCTTGTAGGCCGGGTGCGGGACACTCGAGAAACCGGCTATTGGCTCGACTATTGCTTCCCCATCTTCGACAAGTCGCAACGAGTGCAGCAACTGGGCTTGCTCGTTGTGAATGTTACCGCGGAAAGGGCATCGACGGAGATACTAAACGCGCTCCCAAAGGCCCTTATGCCGCAGAACTCCGGCCTTCTTGAGACTCTTGATGAATCCATCTCTGCCTATTACTGCCGTTTAGTAAAGAGTCTCGAGGCCCTCTCTTGCTCTTCTACAGAGGCTGCCAGAAGAGCGGACGGCTTTCGTTTGTCCCTGGAGCAGCTGGACGATGACATACGGCTGATGCGGGAGCTGATCTACGCCGTCATTGCCAAGTTACAGATCCCCGAGTGCTGAGTCTGCAGTCCACCGATCATCGTGTTCTTGAGAGAAGGGGGCTAAACGCGGCGTACAAAAAGGGCCTTAATGTGCAGAGGCCCTACATTTAATTGGTAGTGCGCTAATTGATGACTGTACCGAGTCCTCCCTCCACCTGATGTGATGTCGCTCGCGAAAGGGTAGGGCCAGAACGACGCGGGGAGCGGCTCCTAAATTCATCAGGATCCCGGTGAAGGCAATTGCAATTCGTGCGGCGGACTTCAGCCGCGAGAATAGCAAGTACGAGCGGAAAGAGAGACGGTGTCGCCTGCATCAAGTCCTCAAAATCGCTCAAGTCAACGAAACTCACCGTTGCAACCCGCATGCAATTGTCCTCAACGTGTACGGTTGCTTGGTTACGACTCGGCCCTTTCGGCCGTCTCTTGAAGTTGGCCTTGACAGTCCATTTCACCTCTTTCGAGGCGAACGGCTCCTCAAGACGCAAAAGGGCCTCCGAGGCCGTCTGCGTTTGTTCCATGGCCGACCTTCTGTGGGTTGATTGCGGCAACTGTCGCGGAAATCGAGAGGTCTCCGGACGATGCCCGCATCGTATTTGCTGGGGCAAATAGACACTCCATCGCGAAGCGGCCTAGGCTCGGTTATCCCTGATCCGGAATGCTATTGAGCAGTTGCACGAGACTCGTCGACACACGTGGTTACTCGCGCCCGGATTACTCCGTAAAGTCGGCTCTACGCCAGAAATCCTCAAGTGGCCCTTCACCTGCGATGGCTATGAAACGTCTCAAACGATATCTCGTATCATGAGGGAAGCCCTGCTCCCGGAGGAACTTTATGTCCGCCGAAATGGCTCAACCCCCTGCATTTGTTGCCGATGGCACCGGAGCTAGAACATCCGTGGGTCCGCCGACCAGGTTCATACCGTGGTACATCTGGGCTGGAGCGCTGGCGGTTACATCAGCGTCGATCGGCGGTCAATGGGATGTTGCGTGGCACCGCTCGATAGGACGAGACACGTTCTGGACCCCCGCGCATATGGCAATCTACGCCTGCGGTGTGATTGCAGGGGTCGTCGGGTTATACCTTGTGCTCACCGCCACGTTCGGCAGATCTGAGTATGCGGCGTATCTGCGCGAGGCTTCGGTGGACGTATTCGGGTTGCGCGCTCCACTGGGTGTGTTTTTGGCCGGGTGGGGCGGCGTGGCGATGCTCATCTCTGCTCCGTTCGACAACTGGTGGCATAATGCGTACGGCCTCGATGTAAAGATCATCTCGCCGCCGCACGCGTTGTTGATTGCCGGCATAAGGGCAATCGATCTCGGGGTGCTGTTTCTGATGCTTGCGGCGATGAACCGCGCGTCGGATGCAGGAGATGCGAATTTCAAAAACCTCCAGCGGCTGTTTCTCTATCTCGGTGGGCTGCTGCTGAGCGGACAGATGTTCTTCATCATGGAGTACACGTGGGACGTGATGCTGCATCGCGCAATCGCGTACATCTGCCTGGCGATTACTGTTCCAGTAGTGCTGGCTATTGTCTCGCAGGCATCGCGCTTCCGCTGGGCAGCGACCACGATTTCGGCAATCTACATTTCATTCCTGATTGCTTTCATTCTGATCTTTCCGCTTTTTCCTGCGCAACCCAAACTGGGGCCGGTCTACTATCCGGTGACGCACCTCGTTCCGCCGAAGTTTCCGATTCTGCTGATCGTACCGGCACTTGCACTGGATCTGTTTTGGCAGCGTGCGAAGAGTTGGAGGCTGTGGCAGATTGCACTGGTGTCCGGAGTCATTTTTGTCGCTGTGATCTTCGCCGTGGAGTGGCCGTTTGCAAAGTTTCTGTTGTCCCATGCGAGCGAAAACCGTTTCTTCGGGTCAATCTACTTCGACTACAACTCGAGGCCGGAGGGCTACGATCGGACGCGAAAGTTTTTCCGGCCAGACTCAGGAACAACTCTATGGCTGGGGCTGCTGCGGGCATCCCTGTGCGCGTCGATCTCGACATGGTTGGGCTTGGTCTTCGGCCGCTGGATGCGTGGAGTGAAGCGATGATCCTATCGAGTTGGAAGACATTGATCTGCGCGCTGGCTGTGGCTCTGCTATGCCCGAATTGGGCATATGCGCACGTGGGCAACAAGGACATCTACCAAACGATTGCAGTGGGGCGGTACAAGCTTTTCGTCACTGTTCGCATGCCGCTGGTGATTCCGGGCATAGCTATGGTGGAGGCGCGGTCAAGCGGAGCTCCGATCCGCAGTATGACCGTTACGCCGATGCCGCTGACAGGAGAGGCTTCGAAGCACCCACCGACACCAGATGCGATGAAGGTTGCGAGCAGCGATCCGGCGTTCTTCACGGGTTCGCTTTGGATCATGGCCTCGGGGTCGTGGCAGGTGCGCTTTGATATCGACGGCACGGCGGGCGCGGCTATGGCCAGCGTTCCGGTGCCGGCAGTTCCAACACGGATACTGCGCATGCAGCGGCCTATGGGCGTGATCCTGGCCGTGCTTGGTTGCATTCTTGTTCTGGGCGTTGTGGGGATTGTGATGGCAGCAGTGCGTGAGGCGCGGCTGGTTCCGGGATCGACACCAGGGTTGGCACAGCGCCGGCGTGCGCTGATCGCCGGTGCAGCAGCCTTTGGTCTTTGCGCGGTTGCGGTCTGGCTAGGCGGCAAATGGTGGAACGTGGAGGCGGCGGACTATTCGGCGGGGATGCATCGCAACTCCGAGCTGCAAGTGAGACTGGATGGGAATCACCTTGATCTGTTGATAGGCGATCCTGATCCGGCCGCTGAAGGTGGATGGAAAGTGGTCGAGAACTCCGATCTCCTGACCGATCACGGTCATCTGATGCATCTCTACGCGGTCCGCTGGCCGGAGATGGATGCAGTGTTCCACCTGCACCCAGTGCGGAACGACAACAGCGGCTTCAGTGAGATGCTTCCGGAGATGCCCGCGGGAACGTATCACCTGTATGCGGATGTGGTTTTTCGCAATGGCTTTCCGGAGACCGAGACGACAATACTAACGGTTCCGGCGGAAATGAAAGGAGCGCCACTTGGAAACGACGATGCCAACGCGACGCCGCAGGCGGTCTCGGCCGGGACGCTCGGCACTGGTTACAGGCTTCCGGACGGATACATGATGGTGTGGGAAAAGCCGGCGGCTCTAACGGCGAATACGCCTTACAAGCTAATCTTCCGCCTGCTGGATCCGCAGGGCAAGCCGGCTGCGGACATGCAGCCGTACCTGGGCATGGCGGGACACGCCGCGTTTGTGAAGACCGACGGGACGGCGTTTGCACACACGCATCCGGACGGATCGGCTGCGATGCCTGCAGTGATACTGGCGAACGAGAGCTCGGGCCTATCAATGAATGGGATGGCGGGCGAGAGTGCGATGAATATGAGCGCGGAGCCAGTCTCGCCGATGGTGGCCTTCCCCTATGGCTTTCCGTCTGCTGGAGCGTATCGCATCTTTATCCAGATGAAGCACGGAAGTAAGATCGAGACGGGCGTCTTCGACGCAAAAGTGCAGTAGCTACGACTCGAATTGTCAGCGGACTCAAACCGAACCGCGTCGACACCGGACTGTGCCGACCCGCGGACTACAGGACCGTCCTTAATTAGATGACGAAGTCGGCGAGATGATCATCAATTCGCCTCGCTTCACATATCTTGACGATTCGCGCTTGCAAATCAGGTTCCGCAAGTGTTATGGACAACCCGGACCATGTCATTGGTTACTCGAAAATGGGGTGTTTCCGGATGGCCACAAACCGATCGCAACTCTGAAATTACTGCGAGAGACTCGGTGAGCGCATTGGCCTGTTCTCACCCCAGAGAGCCACCTGTCCGAGAAGGCGACAATTCGCTCAAGTGGATTGGTCCATGGCGACCCAAATTAGAGCTTTCCCATTCAACCCTGCCAGAGCCGAGGTCGATAAGGTCAATTGACTTGCGCGTTACTCATCGGGATTCGAACGCCTATCTCGGTACCATGATTCAACCTCGAAGCAATCGAAAACGTTCCGTTGACCAGCTTGACTCGCTCGCGCATGCTGATTAGACCGATTCCCCGCCGTTTGTTGACCGATTCAAGGTCAAACCCGACTCCAGCATCCTTGACGGTGAGTTGAATCTCTCCGGGCATTTCCTGGAGTTGTACGTCGAAGGTCGAAACTTGGCTATGTTTCGCAGCATTGTGCAACGCTTCCTGCAAAACGCGGTACAGGCAAAGGGCAACTTCCGGTGATGGAGGGCTCGTCAAGTTTTGGCTACGAAAGTCAATTTTCAATTTCTGCTTTTCTCCGAACTCGTTACAAAAATCTTTCATTGCCACCGCAATGCCCAGATAATCCAGCTTTGCAGAATGCAGCTGGTGAGATAAGGCCTGGATATCAGAGCCTATCTCAGAAGCATGTTTTCGTACTGTGTCCATGCGGTTGACAGCGTCGCCATTCGAGCCCGGGATGTCCTGCCTGAGCCGATCAAGCTCAATGGCGAGTAATGCCATTCGCTGGCTGAAGTCGTCGTGAAGTTCTCGGGCAATGCGGGCGCGCTCGTCCTCTTGCGCCTCAATCAATCTGCTGCCTATGCTGTAAAGCGCCTCTTCTGCCAGTTTGCTCTCGGTTATATCGACGCAAGATCCAATGTATCCGGCGAATGAGCCGTCGGGATTGAATCTAGGTACGCCCATATCGAGAATCCAATGAAATTCCCCATCGCGTGCCCGGAGCCTATACTCCATCCTGCACGACTCTCGCCGATCGAATGCCTGGGTATAAATTTCCAAACACTGCTGCAGGTCTTCGGGGTGAATCCCCTTCGTCCAGCCGTCTCCCAGTTCGTCCGACAGTGGCCTTCCAGTGAAATCGAGCCAAGGCTTGTTGAAGTAGGTGCAGAGCTTGTCGGTGCCGGACATCCAGATCAACACTGGAGCTGCGTTGGACATTAGGCGGAACCGCTCTTCGCTTTCCCGCAAAGCAAATTCCGCTTGCTTGCGTTCGGTGATGTCTACCGCGACCCCGAGAGCGCGGGGTGGATCGCCATTGGATGGGGAATAGAACTTCCCGCTGTCAGCAAGCCATCGGGTGGTCCCATCGATCCGCACCACGCGATATTCCGCTCTGTATTCACTTCGATTTTGCGTTGCATCTGCAAGTGTCTTCGATACTCGCTCTCGGTCGTCCGGGTGAAGGCGCTCAATGAAATCGTCTTCGCGCGCGAGGTAAGTATCGGCGCTGATCCCAAACGTTGTCTGCAAATCACCAAACCAAATGTTTTGCCCGGTGGCTAGGTTCCAGTCCCATCCCATTGATTTGCCGGATTCCATGGCCAGGCGAAGCCTGTCGTGGGCCTCGGCGACATCGGAACTAAACTCGCGGTTGGCTAGATAAATCGCGGCAAATGCGCTGGAAGCGAGAATCAGTCCCGCCACCATTACCACCAGGAGACGCATTTCATGGACACCAGTCGGTTCGCCGGTTCGGAAAAGTTCCCACACACCGACGACGGGAATCGCTAGCACCGCCAACATTGCCAGGACCGAAGTGTACTTGTGGTTTGCAGTGTCCAGAGAAACGGCTTCAGCCAGTTTCCCCATTCGCCTGTTGCCCTCGAGACCTATCCAAAGAAACCAAAGGATTGAGGCAGTGAAAACTATTACGGTCAGATCTCTAATGACTGGATAATTCAGGCCGGTCCGAACGCCTGAAGGGCCTCTCATGGCCCAGTCCACGACGCTAAATGGCAGGGTACAAATTGCGTAAAGAGCAGAAGCTCCGAACAGGTGGAGATAAATCGACTTCCATGGCGATTGCGAATAGAAAATCAATCTGCCGAGAACGGCGAGCAGCAAAGCATTCTCGACAAAGAAAATAGCCTCAAAGCGCAGGATTGTCACTGGCCCATCGCTTCCGAACTGAAACGGGAGCAGGTAAAAGGCATATGCGAAAACCCAGACAAAGAGCAGGACGAGAAAATTTAACGTCGCTCGATAAGGTCTTCGACTTGGCGACCGTAAGTGAGGACGGGAAGCAACCGCCGCGATCATGAACACAATATGTAGAAATAGTGGAGGATTATCGAAAACTTTTTCCGGCATCTTGCCGTGCAGAGCCACACTGGCTAACCAGGCACCCGGAACCAGCGCCCACAGCCCGAATGACGCCGCGAGAAGCGCCCAGAATAACCGGATAGCGAGTCTGCTCCTCACCGCATTCCGGATTGCAACTCCACTAGCCAAGAGGAGCAGAACGAAGTTGCATATATCGAAGTAAGTTATCAAGAAGGAACATGGCCTCAGAGTTAACTAGAGAATCGCAGACTTAGCATGGCATGCGACGGGCTACGGGGCTCTGGATGGTCGGTCAGACAAGAATGACTGAATTGAGAAATAACGCTGTCTCAGTGGCTCGCGGCCCTGAAACGGCTCGCAAGTGCGCGGACGGTACGGGTCGATGTCGTTCACATCATAGATCATCGGTTGTTGCTTTTCTCCTCGGCAGAAGACCGATGTGCTCAGTTCACCGCCGCGCACGACCAGTCTTCCTTGCAGGCGTCTTCGCAGATTTTTTCGAGGTTTTCTTAGCCGCAGTTTTCTTGGCAGGCGACTCCTTGGCTGCGATTTTCCCAGCAGCCCTCTTCGCCGGTGCCTTTTGAGCGGTTCGTTGTACCGCTGCTTTCTTTGTCACTTTTTTAGCTCCCTTCTTGGGGGGTGTCTTCTTCACCGTCTTTGTCACCGTGGTCAAGGCTGCGCCAACCGCCGTTTTGACCAAGCTCGCCACGTCTTCTGCCATCGCGAGTCCATATCCCACTGTCTCCGCAGCCTTCTCCACTATCGTTTTCTCAGCCATTCTCAGACCCCTCAGTCTTGAATTTCACGTGTCGCTACGAATTGTAGAAGCATACCTGCCTGAGCATGCAAGCCATCTCAGACCAAGGCCTCTCAGAATGAGGCCGTTGCTGGTTGCCGCCATTCTCAGCGAGTGATAGAACTAGTTGTTGCCTACGGACCAATGCGCTCATCGAACTATTCAGATCGGTCGATTTCTTCGCCACTTGGCTGTAAAAACCGGCTAATCGGACGGGTGACACGGCGATAAACTGCCTGCGGGTTGCCGCGGAAATGATCCGCGATAATGTCCTTTGTCGTTGGCAATTCCCACCCGCATAGGCGGATAGATACGCCAGGCATCTCAGGGGCGCATCGCCATAGTCGGAGCAAACCGGGGTCACGTCAAGGCAGATCCGCGAACACTGGCCGACTTTTTGAAGCGTGTACGTACCGCCTATGTCCCCGCTGACGGTGGCTAGCGATTGACCTGAACATTCATTCTTGATAGTGATGGTGGTTGGGCCACGGCGAAGACCGCCAACGTCGTCTACGGCGAGCGCGTAGGTACAACCCTAAACGTATGCACCGATCCCTTCAACGACTCCTAAGTAGACAGAAGCTGTTATCGCTTTGAGGCACTGGATCGGCCGGATCGCTTAGGGATTGCGCTCTTCGGCAATCGCGGAACAGCCTTAACGCCCGCCCAAAGCGTGGCGATCGTTTGCTCGACCACGAGAGCCTGGTCAGGCAAGTCAGGCACAACCCCTTGGATGACCATGAGCGTGGCGAGGCCAAAGATCGTAAACCACCAGGTGTGAGCTACCACTATGTCATTCCTATTTGGCAATCCCTCATCCTTGGCAACATCGAAAAAGAGCTGCACGAATCGTCCGAACAACGGCGCGCCAATGTCGTTGATATATTGTCCAGCGCGGATGCCGTTGCGGTTCTCCGGCCCGAAGAAGACGTTACGGAACTGCTGTGGATGGGCAGTGCAGAACTGAATCAAGCCGCGTGAAGTCGCAAAAAGACGCTCTTTCGGTGAAAGATGTTTAGCGGCAATCGCGTCGAAGTTCTGAACCATCAGCCCGATCGTCTCGCGGCTCAACTCGGCAAGAATGTGCCATTTGTCGGGGAAATGCTGATAGATCACGGCGTGCGTATAGCCGATCTCTTTAGCGATCTCGCGAAGCGTCACGGCTTCGTAGCCGCGATCGGCAAACATTTTGCTGGCAGCCGCAAGGATTTCGCCCCGCAACCTCTCCTTGCGCTCTACCCGGCGACTTGGTGATGTGGATGTCACTTCAATAGCTTAGTCCCTTTTGACGATTATTGCGACCGATTGTTGATTTATAACCATCGGTTAAAATAACCACTGATTAATTTGCAACCAATGGTTATTTCAGTATCTCTAATGGTCAGGTCGCTCATTTGGATGGGCGGCCAAATACGAGGCAAAAGGAGAAAACGAGCATGTATTTAGTCATGGGCATTACCGGAAAAGTTGGGGGCGCCACCGCGCGGCATCTGCTGAAGCAAGGCAAACAGGTGCGAGCACTTGTGCGCAATCGCGAGAAAGCGGCGAAGTGGGCAGACCAGGGCGTGGAGTTGGTGGATGGAGACTGGAACGATGCGACAGCCATAGCGGCGGCGCTCAAAGGTGTTGAGGGCGCGTTTGTTATGTTGCCGGCTGTATGGGCACCCTCGCCTGATTACAGAGAAGCAAAGGGCGTGATTGCGAACTATGTCGAGGCGCTGACCAAGGTAGTGCCCCCGCGGGTGGTAGCGCTCTCGTCGATGGGCGCGAATAGAACAAGCGGGGTGGGGAATGTCACGGCCTTATCACTCTTGGAGCAAGGTCTTCGCAGCCTGCCGTCTCCGGTCGCATTTGTGCGCGCTGGCGGCTTTTTCGAAAACTTTCTTTACGGTTTACAGGCCGCCCAGGGCGGAACACTACCGGTCTTCTACAATCCTACAAACCGGAAATCGACAATGGTCGCGTCAGACGACATCGGCGCAGAGGTGGCAACGCTTCTGACCGGGCCGGCGTGGTCAGGGCATCGCGTCATCGAGTTGGGTTCGATGGTAAGCGCGGATGAAGTGGCCGGACAATTGGGTGAAGTCCTGGCACTCGACGTAAAAGCCTTTGCGGTCCCGCGTGCAGGGTGGGCGGAAGCGTTCCAGCAGTTCGGCATCCCGAAGGGCCACACGGGGCCTGCCGAAGAAATGTTTGAGAGCGTAAACGCGGGATGGATGGACCTCGGAATCGCGGGTACGGAACACGTAGCGGGTACGACATCCGCACGCGATGTGTTTGCGGCTGCACAGAACGCCGTCAAGGCGTAAGTCCGGGGCAAGCAGCTTCAGCGCCCTGGGGGCGGGAACAGCCAGCCGTGGCCACTGCGGCTTCGTGTTCGACCGGCGGTTCCTGCCTTTGCTGCTCAGCCATGGCCGACTCATTGCAGAACGATTTAAACCATTTAACCGGCAAGAAGAGGATCAATTTAAATATGAAAGCTGAACACACAATCGATAAACCCGCACGGGCAGGTCGAGCAACTCAAATAGCCGCGATGGTAATAACCGGCCTCGTCGCCTTCATCTGGGTGTACTTCGGAAGGTTATATCTAATTCACGATCCCGGCGAATGGCGGATCGCCAATCAGCAGCTCGGATACCCGCTCTATATCATCCCTCTGATTGGCGTGACCCACATCCTTGGTGGCGTGGGCCTTCTGATTCCCAATGTGCCTCGATTGACTGAGTGGGTTTATGCCGGTATCGCGATCGATCTTTTACTCGCGTTCTATTCACAAATGAATGGCGGTGGCAGTACCTGGGATAAATTTGATCCGATTCTCGTCATGGCGTTCGTCTTTGCTTCGTATGTATTAAGACGCTGCATGCGCGCAAACAGGTGGTCGATATGAAGAACACGCTCGGCGGGCAGTTTCACTTTTTCCAGGCACGTCGCGGCGGCCCAACGAGGGGTCCGGCCCGCCACTCATCCGAAGCCCTAAACGTACAAGTCGTCCCTCGTTCAGTTCTGGGCAGCGAAAGCTCAAATGGCGAGAACAGGGCAAAGCACTCATTGATGTCGCGCTTAGCTATCTGGTTCGGGATAGATATTCGCAAACGCCCTAGGGATCTGCGATCCCGGCACGGGGGTCCGTCGATTTTCGCTAAACCGTCAAGCACTTAGCGACATCAGGTAGATAATTGCCTTCCGAATGTCAGTTGTGGTTGCCGCGCCCGTACGCAAGTTCGATACAACGCGATATTGTCCGTTATCGCTCGCTCTATAGTCGGCGCATTGGTCTTTTTGTCACGTGTACGACAAGGCGACTATTCGGCCAAGTGACGACAATGTTTAGCAGGACTGTTCGACCCGTTTGAATCGATCCGAAGATAATCCGTTCACTTTGAAGATTCCTTGAAGACGACATCTATCTTGCTTGGGAATTGTCATCCAAAATCCGCGTAGGCTGCGGTTGTTAGAAATTCCTGGAATTCACCCGTGGATAAAGATGTGAGCAATTCCGCCGCACGCTCGAACTTGGATGCAGCAAAGCGTTCAACTCCAAGCTTGTGCCTGGCTTGATTCAGGATGTTCCAGATCGCATAAGCTAGCATGTGTCGATCGGCTCGTTTGCCGTTGCTGAGTCGAGCGTTGTATCGGATCCACTGCCAGACCTGTGCGCGGGAAATCTCGGCCGTCGCAGCATCTTCCATCAGGTTGTAAATTGGGACACAACCGTTGCCGCGAAGCCATGATTCGATGTACTGCAACGCAACGTCGACATTGCGAACGAACGCCTCCTCGGTAAAACGACCCAGCGGGATCTCCAGTAAATCATTCTCATTTATTCTGGACGTCGGGTTGGGAGGGAGGTGAATCTGGTTTGGTTTCTTCATGTGTTCGTCGAACACGGCCTTCGCGATCGGAACAAGTCCCGGGTGTGCCACCCAGGTTCCGTCATGTCCGGCGCGCACTTCCCGCAGTTTGTCCTGACGAACTCGCTCCATCGCCTGTTCGTTGGCATCCGGGTCATCGCGAATCGGGATCTGTGCCGCCATGCCGCCCATCGCGTGAATGCCGCGCTTGTGACAGGTATGAATCAGCAAGTCCACATACGAGCGAAGAAAGGGCTGTTCCATCGTGACGCCACCCCGCTCCGGAAGTGTGAACTTCGGATGACATCTGAATTTCTTGATGAAGCTGAAGATGTAGTCCCAGCGTCCGCAGTTCAGGCCGGCGGAGTGATCGCGGAGCTCGTACAGAATCTCGTCCATCTCGAAGGCTGCAGAAATAGTTTCGATCAGCACAGTCGCACGAATCGTCCCCTGCGGGATCCCGACATATTCCTGGGCATGGATAAAGACATCGTTCCACAACCGTGCTTCGCGGTAGCTCTCCATCTTTGGCAAATAGAAATAGGGAGCCGTGTTGCGATCGAGCAGCGTGCGGAAGTTGTGGTAGAAATACAGACCAAAATCGAAGAGTGAAGCGGATATGGGAGCGCCTTTGATCAGGAAATGCTTCTCGACCATGTGCCATCCGCGAGGCCGCACAAAGAGCACCGCCGGCTTCGGCACCAATTTGTAGAGCTTGCCCTCCGGAGAGGTAAACTCGATCGTCCGCAGGTTGGCATCACGCAGATTCCTTTGACCCTCGAGGCAATTGCTCCAAGTGGGAGCATTGGAATCCTCGAAATCAGCCATGAAGACATTCGCCCCGGAGTTCAATGCGTTGATGACCATCTTTCTTTCCGGAGGCCCGGTGATTTCAACTCTGCGATCAACCAGGTCGTCCGGAATTGGAGCTACTGTCCACTCCGCCTGGCGAATGTGATGCGTCTCTTTGGGGAATTGAGGGAACTTGCCCGCATCGTATCGGGCTTGACGCTTATTGCGTGCGCAAAGCAGATCCACTCTTCTGGATTCGAACACCTGGTGCAAGGAGCGCAGAAACTCCATTGCCTCAGGAGTGAGGATTTCGCATTCAGCTGTATTGCTTTGGGCCGCGTTTTCAAGCACCGGTACGGTAGCACTCATTTGAGGTTTCCTCTCTCTGGGGTTGTCCTGGGTTCTGATTTGTGGGGGGGGCTTCTTATCAATCGCCTGAGACCGGTAAGACGAAATCCGGATCAACCGCCGTCCACTCTGGTGTCGGTTCAAATTGCTCTTCTTCCGTGGATCCAGGGAGCGCCTGGAGCGACGAATGACCTGCCGCGATAGTGTTCGCGATGTCATCGAAATAGCCGGTACCAACAAATCGCTGGTGCTTCACCGCGCCGTATCCGGCTCGCTCGGCGAGTTCGAATTCGCGCTCCTGCAATTGTGAATAGGCGGTCATTCCAATTCGCGCGTATTCGTGAGCCAGCTCGAAGGCAGAGAGATTCAATGCGTGAAACCCCGCCAGCGTTACAAACTGGAAACAGTAGCCCATCGCGGCAAGCTCGCGCTGAAACACAGAAATCTCGTGCTGGTTCAGTTTGGCTTTCCAATGAAACGACGGAGAGCAATTGTAGGCAAGGAGCTTTCCCGGATAGGTCGAATGGATAGCCGCGGCGAATTGCCTTGCCTCCCTGAGATTGGGCTCTGATGTTTCGCACCACAGCATATCGGCATATGGCGCATAGGCGAGGCCTCGAACAATGGCTGCATCCAAGCCGCCCCGGAAGCCGAAAAAGCCTTCCGATGTGCGCTGGCCTGTGAGGAAGCTCGCATCTCTCATGTCGCAGTCGCTGGTGATGAGTTGTGCCGCGTTGGCGTCCGTTCTCGCGATCAAGACCGTCGGCACGCCAAGGACGTCAGCGGCCAGGCGAGCTGCAACCAGCTTCTGAATTGCCTCCTGAGTGGGTACTAGCACCTTGCCACCCATGTGCCCGCATTTCTTGGCGGAAGAGAGCTGATCTTCAAAGTGGACCGCTGCCGCTCCGGCTTCGATCATGGACTTCATCAATTCGAATGCGTTGAGGACACCGCCAAATCCTGCTTCGGCATCCGCGACGATCGGCAACATCCAGTCAATGGAGGCCTGTCCCTCGGAATGCGCAATCTGGTCCGCACGCATGAGAGCGTTGTTAATGGAACGGACCACACTGGGCACGCTGTTGGAAGGATAGAGGCTTTGGTCGGGATACATCTGGCCACCGAGGTTTGCATCTGCCGCTACTTGCCACCCGCTCAGGTAGATTGATTTCAAACCGGCCTTGGCCATTTCAACGGCCTGGTTTCCGGTCAGCGCGCCAAGGGCGGCGATATATTTCTCCTGGTGAAGCATGCTCCAGAGCTTCTCTGCGCCGGCTCGAGCGAGCGAATGCTCTACGTGAACCGTTCCGCGAAGACGCCTGACGTCTCCGGGCTCGTAAGTGCGAATCGTCCCGTCCCAGCGAGGTGAATTCCAATTGAGTTCGTGAGAAGCACCGTTGCGCATGTTCATCTCCTTGGTGCGGATTGCTTGCACCAGTTGCGGAATGTGATGTGAGTAAATCGCAATGTGACCCAGGACACAAGAGCGGGCAGTCCGAATCGGACGGGTGGACACGCATGCCCAGACGGAGTCATAATCTTGCCGTTCACGGCGGAACGCTCGCACTGTGGCTGTTCGCCGACGATGGCAAGAGGCTGATGAAGCGCTTGCCGCGAGAGCATCCGTGCTGCACGTCGACCGAGTGGGACCGCCGCGAAAGAAGTTGGCGCGTTATGACAATCGGGCCGCAGTTCGTTGAAGAGCTGAGTCGGGCTCTTAGCCTCAGGCGCGTGTCCGATGGAATGGCGATGCTCGACAAGGCGGAAGGTGCCTGGATCAAGCTTGCCCCAAACCAGCCAAACGCCACGGAACTGCTTCTTCTAATTGCCCAGTGGGTAGACGTTGGATACCGCGACTATCATCTCCTGGACTGTCTGCTCCTGAAATTCCCCATCGAATCCCGCCGCAGGTTACCCCTCGAGGACTATCTTCGACTGCGAATGGTTGAGGGATTTCGAGCACTCTCTGCCGAAGAAATGGATACCGCAATTGAGATCCTCGACTTTGTTTTGCGAGCTGAGAGCGGGACGGCAGATGGGCCATCTCCTGACAGTAGCTCACTTCTGGAAAGGGCGGGCGCACAGAAAAAAAGGCGAGTACGAACTGGCGTACAAAGAAATTGCATGCGCCCGGGAGCGAGCGCAGAAATCTCATGAGGATGCCGTTTTCACTTCAGTGATTCAGATCCACGAGAGTTGGCTTTTATTCCAGAAGGGCTTGAAAAAGGAGGCACTGCAATTGCTCTGCCATGCAGAGTTCATTCTCAAGAATACGGATCACTGCCTCGCGCTCGGTAACATCGAATCGGCAAGAGGCAGAATTGTTCGCCGCGCAGGTGAATACGCAAAAGCACTAGAGCATTTCGAGCGGGCTATCGCTATCTATTCCACGGGAAATCCTAACCATAGAAACCTCGCACGAGCGCTTGTAAATTCCGCTTATGTCAAGCGACTACTGGCTTTGCAGCTTCGCAAGAGGATTGATGCTCGAGCGACAAAGCCGAATCAAGCGCGAAGTGGAATCGCAAATTCTCCGCCGTATCCGTTACGCCGGCCAGCACTCTTCGGTCCCGCTATCAGCAACTTTGTGACGAGGCCATCTCTCAATTGCGGCAGGCGCGGGAGATCTATGCCCGGCAAGGTCACTCCGGCGGACTCGGTGCCGTAGCCGTCAATTCCGGTTATCTCCATCTCGACGGAGGAGACATCGACCTCGCTGCACGAGAGGCGGTCGATGCATATCGAATCGGACATGAGAAAAACGACCAAATCCTCATGGCACGTGCGTGTGTCCTGCAGGCCGCAACGGAAAACGCAAAGATTGAAGAGCAACTCGGTGAAGACGTTGATATTGCTCTCCACGCAAACCACGCAAAGCAGTTCAGCGACGAAGCGTTAACTCTGGCGAAACATACACAGAATCGACGATTGCTGGCGGCTGCCTATATCGCCCGCGGTATGACGGCGGCGAACGACTTCTTTCAAGAGTGGGAACTCGCCAGACAATCAGTCAGCGAAGCCACAAATCTTATCGGGGAAGATGAAAACGACCATCTCCTGGATGACCTGGCGGACTTGAAAACGCGAATCATGCGCGCTTCCGGCATCAACGATACTCTTCGCGGATGGTCAGAGGGAATGATCGGCAGCAAGACTTTCCAACAAGTTACGGAAGAGTTCGCAGAGATGGTGATCCCTAAAGTGTGGCAACGGGAGGGCAGGAAGATATCAAGAGTCGCCGATAGCCTTTCCATTTCGCCGAAGAAGGTGCGCCGGATTCTTCGCAGGGCTGGCCTTCTCAACGGCGCAGATTCGTCGAACCTTCGCTAACAGAACGGTTCCAGATCATAAACGAAATGCAACTTGAAACCTCTCACAACCTGGGAAGAGTTCGATGTCGCCTTCCTCGGTTTCCCGGATCGTCAAGAGGAATTCGCTATCTGCGAAATCATGTTTTCCCAAACACCACGGTCATTTCTCGTTGAATAATGTTTGGCTTCACTCAATTCGTTTGTGTCGCTGACCGCTGAAGATCCTGCCGGCTCATTCGAATCAGCACCTTCGCAAGACGGCGGAAAAATTTGTGAAAAACATCCCAGGCAGCTGTGATGGCAGTCACTGAGTCAGTGACTTTGGTCATGCTGTTATAGCTTCCTCGGGCCCCTCTTTAACCGAGGGAAGAAATTCCCATTCCCATCGGAGGTGCTATGCCTTATTCCGTTATCCCCGAGCTTATTGCTCCCCCACAGGCGCAAAGCAAGCCCGTTCTGAGTTCATACGATTCCGGCCAGGAGTTCAGCCTGATGCACTGGCTGGAGGTTCGAAGACTCGTGGAACTCGCAGAACTAGACGAACGCGAGTCGAAGGGCTACGTCTTCGACGATTCGCTGCTCGTCTCCCAGTAGCTGAACCAGGCGAGGCTGCGTTAAAAGTGGAACCCTCCACCGCAGATTAGAACCTCCCCTGTCACGTAGTCCGATAGAGGACTGCAAAAAAAGAGAACAGCGCCAGCGGCTTCTTCGGGTGTCCCTAGCCGACCCAGCGGGCATGCGCTTTTAACCGAGTCCAGGAGGCTGGGTTGAACTCCAAGCCGAATCTGGTGACCGTGCATCTCCATCTCGGCGCCCGCGTCCGTCAGGGGCTGCACGAGCCGCGTTCCGATCAGGCCGAATCCAACTGCGTTTACGTTGACGTTATACCGCCCCCATTCCTTGGCCATCGTCTTCGTCAGGCCGATGATTCCCGCTTTGCCTGCCGAGTAGCCAGCCTGACCGGGGTTTCCGTCAGTGCCGGCGATGGAAGTGATGTTCACCACTTTCCGCATGACGCGTTGCGACGCGGCGATTTCTTTCTTTGCAGATTCCCGGATAAACCCGGACGCGGCGCGCAGGATCCGAAACGGCGTCACGAGATGGATGTCGAGCATGGCCTGGAACTGTTCGTCGGTGGTCTTCTGGATGACGTTGTCCCAGCTATATCCAGCGTTGTTAACAATGATGTCGATCGAGTCAAACTCCGCGAGCGTGGCCTGCACAATCAGCTCAGGGATCGCGGGATCTGTGAGGTCTCCGGTAATGTGGCTCACGCGGTCCGGATTCGCCAGCTCAGCTTCCGATTCCAGAAGCATGCTCTCGTCAAGGTCGTTGATCATGACGCGCGCCCCCGCACCCACAAGGCGCTTGGCGATAGCTCTGCCGATACCCCGCCCCGCCCCGGTCACAAGTGCCGTCTTGCCTTCAAGGGTGAACGGGGACCCCGGCACGATTTCTGTCTCAGTATCAGTCCTTCCCAGATCCATTTCTTTGCTCCTCAAGTCAGCGCATTCGCTGCACTGCAGCATAGTACATGCTGCAGTGCACATAACGGAAGATGTGGAATTCTGGAAATCTGTTGCTTAAGTAACTTCCTGTGGGGACTTAGGAGCGAAATCAGTCACCATGCCCCAGCCAGTCGAGGTGCAGCCCCACGAGCGACAAGCGGGCGGACCTCCTTCCCCGAGCATCCGAGTGAAAAGGACAGGAATCTCTCCAGCCAAGCTCTAAAAGGCAGAAGCCCATCTGCGGAGCGGAAGTTCCTCAGTAGTCATAGGTTTCGGCGACGAAGGTAGCTCTGCTTTGCACTCCACCGAGCGGAGATTCTTGCGCGGCGAGCCTCTACTGTCTTTTGTCAGCCCGGCGCTCTCGATGAGGCGTACGGGTTGACAGCAATTTTAACCACTTCATAGCAGTCAACGAACGGAAGGTTTTTGTCATGATCAAACGAGAAGTTGTAATTCTGAGCGCGGTCCGGACCGCGTTGGGCAAGTTTGGAGGAGCGCTGAAAGACATTCCTCCTACCGAACTTGCCGGGGATGTCGTGCGAGAAAGCGTGAAACGCTCCGGGCTCGCCAGCTCTGAAATAGGCAATCTTGCTTTTGGACATGTGATTCACACAGACGCAAAGGACATGTATCTCTCGCGAGTTGCAGCATTGCGCGGAGGGCTGTCCATCGAAACTCCTGCTCTCACTCTCAACCGGATGTGCGGCAGCGGTCTTCAGGCCATCGTCACAGCCGCCGGCATGATTGCGCGCGGAGACTGCGATACCGCTGTGGGCGGTGGTGTTGAGTCCATGAGTCGCGCTCCATATTGGTTGAGTTCCATGCGTTGGGGAGCGCGGATGAACGATGCACCGGCAGTGGATGTCCTCGTTGCCGCGCTGACTGACCCCTTCGACGAAGTCCATATGGGCGTGACCGCCGAGAACGTCGCACGTAAGTGGGGCATAACTCGCGAAGACCAGGATGCTCTGGCCGTCGAAAGCCACCGCCGTGCCAACTGCGCCATCCTCACGGCACGATTCAAGGGCCAGATAGTCCCAATAGAACTGAAGAGCCGCAAGGGCAGCACGTGGTTCGATACCGACGAGTCACCTCGGTCGGACGCGACGATGGAGAACCTCGCCAAGTTAAAACCGGTCTTCGACAAGGACGGCACCATCACTGCCGGCAATGCGTCCAGCATCAACGACGGCGCCGCCGCCGTTGTGCTGATGGAGGAACATGCGGCTCAGGAGCGGGGGCTCAAGCCGATGGCAAAGTTGATCGACTATGCCGTCACGGGCGTTGATCCAGCAGAGATGGGCATTGGCCCAGTATCCGCTGTCAGAAAGCTCTACGAGCGCACCGGCCTCACCAATGACGATATGGATGTTATCGAGGCCAACGAGGCATTCGCAGCGCAGGTGCTGGCTGTTCGCAAGGAACTGGGGCTTCCTCCGGAGAAGACAAATCCCAATGGCGGCGGCATCTCTCTTGGCCATCCTCTTGGAGCCACCGGCGCAATTGTGACGGTGAAAGCGATCCATGAATTGCACCGGATCGGCGGGAAGTATGCCCTGGTGACCATGTGTATCGGTGGCGGGCAAGGTATTGCAGCCATTTTTCAGTCCATGAATTAAACAGGCAGAAAAGGAAGGAGTACGCCATGGCAACAGCAACTTTATCCGAAGTCATGGTCCCGGCTTCGAAATCTCTAGCCGGTAAAGTCGCACTTGTTACGGGAGCGTCGCGGGGCATCGGACGCGCCATTGCGCTCGAACTTGCAAGTCGAGGAGCAACAGTAGCGGTCAATTGTCGATCGAACGTTATGCGAGCAGGAGAAGTGAGGGATGAGATCGTGCATTTCGGAGGACTGAGTGAGGTTTTCCAAGGTGACGTCTCCGATCGGCTCGAAGCCAGAAATTTGATCCAGGAAGTATTTGGCATTTACGAGAAGGTCGACATCCTTGTGAACAACGCTGGAATCACGCGTGATAAGAGCATTCGCAAGATGACAGACGGCGACTGGACCGAGGTGATTGATACCAATCTCAACAGTGCCTTTTATTGCACCAGCGCCGCGTTGCCATTCATGATCGAGAACAACTTCGGCCGAATCGTTAACGTCGCTTCTTTTGTCGGTCAGGCGGGAAACTTCGGTCAAGCAAACTACGCCGCCAGCAAGGGAGGACTCATCGCATTCACGAAGGTGGTCGCGCTGGAACTGGCGAAGTACAACATTACCGCCAACGTGATTTGCCCGGGCTTCACGGCGACCGAGATGACTGAGCGCATTCCTCTCGACGTTATGGAGCAGATCAAACAGCGAATCCCGATGCACCGCATGGCGTTGCCGGAGGAGATCGCCAAGGCCGCCGCATTTCTCATTTGCGACGGAGATTATGTCACCGGACAGCAGATCAACGTCAACGGCGGTATATACATGTAGTTGTTCGCGACTTCTGTATCAGCGGGAGCGGGCAGCAAGCCACGAGTCGATATGAGGCCAGGTCTGCTTGTGGGCTCCGCTCCCGGCCATGATGCCGATGTGCCCGCCAGGAACACGGTATATCTCTGTGTCGGTACTTCCGACTTTCGGCAGGATCGCCTCCGATTGACAGGGTGGCGTGATGTGGTCTCCTTCGGCAATTACGTTAAGAAGGTTTGCCTGCAGCCGCTTCAAATTGACAACCTCGCCCCGGATCTTAAGCTCACCCTTCATCAGTCGATTGTTGCGGTAAAGATCCACAATGAGCTGTCGATAGGCTCCGCCCGCCATGGGAAATATATCGGTGACCCAGGTATTCATCGAATGCCATGCTTCCACAACGCGCGGGTCTTCCAGGCTGTCCCATAGCTTGCAGTAATTCGAAATGTAGTTTTCGACCGGCTTCAGGGCCTTGGCCCCATAGTCAATCATTTCGCCTGGCATGTTGCCGAAAGTCGCGAGAACCTTATCAACATCAAAGTACTTTTCGTCGGTCCAGCGTGCAAACGTCAGCCCTTGTTGGTTTGAGAAATCCAGTGGAGCGGTCAGCAGCAGCAGGTTGCGCAATCCATCGTCTGACCGCAATGCCGCATAAATCGTGGTCAGGATTGCACCGATGCACCAGCCCAGCATGCTGAACTCTTTTGCCCCCGACACTGCCTTCATCTTCCGAATGGCTCGCGGCATGTAGTCGAGCGTGTAATCGTCGAATTTCAGTTTCTTGTCTTCCGGCCCGGGAACTCCCCAATCCAGCAGAAAGACGTCGTAGCCTTTCCCAACCATATATTCCACGAAGCTATGGCCGGGGCGCAGATCCATGATCGTGGGGCGATTCATCAAGGCAAAAATGAGGATCAACGGTATCGGATATCGCTCCCCGGCTGGGACGACAGGAATGTATCGGTACAGTTTGGCCTTGTTGAGCGTCCAGATCAGTTCTTTAGGTGTCTGCCCGATCGCCGCCTTGGTGGTCATCAGCCTGTTGAAGGTCTTGAGCTTCCGATCCAGGACCGTCCAGTCGTTGGACAATTCCGCAACTTGCGCCATATCGACCTCTATCGTTTTTTACTTGTCGGCTTATGCGACTTCCCATCTTCCGCATGAGCCCGCTTTCCATCATGAGATACGCCTGCAGTCGCCGTCTCTGCGGCAGAAGACAACTCGACTATCCGGTCGAGCTTTGCATCAAGATCATCTAGTCGCATTTCAAGATTGGTGAAGCGCTCTGCCAACGCCACCACCTGCTGGCGAGAAGGCAGCGAGAACTGTTCCAGAGCCATGATCATGGCTTTGTCCAGCGCTTCGCGAAACGGCGCGGACAAGGTCAGATAGTTGTTGAGCAAGGCACCGGTCGCCTGTGCATACTCCTCGGTGTTCACCGCATCGATCATCACCTTCGACATCCCTTCGAGATAAGTGTCCCTCATCTTGCGAAAGGCTTCGAATGGATCGGCGGCTGTTGCGTTCTTTTCTGCGGCCATGTCCAACCCCCGGCTTTCTTGCACACAAAGCATATACCTGAATCGAGGCGAAAGCTTTCTCCGGCTCGTTGGTCATGTCAAGGGCCGGACGACAGTGTTTCGCCCCGATTCGAGCTTCCTACCTGGTCAATTAGTGCAGGGTCGGTTCCGCCACCAGATCAAGCAAATCCTTCTGCGCTTCGAGCACGATGTCCATTCCGCGCTCCATCGATTCGGCCGCGGTTCCCACTGGTGTGCTGGCATAGCCCAGTTGTTGCTTCGCGGTCTCAAAGGCTGCTTTCGTCTGCTTGGCTGTGTAATCCAGCGCCGTCTTCTGGGCTGCGATGGAGTGCTCGATCGCTTCCTTGGCACTCTTTTTGCCTTGCTCCATCGTTTCCGTAGCCTTGAACTTCCGCTCCTTCACCAGCTTGGAGAAAGTGTGAGTCTGATCGACCATAAGATCGATTGCACCCTTCTGGGTCTCTGCAAACCGTTCAAACGCGGTGGTTGTCAGATCCAGCATCAATACACCCGGCATCGGCAGTGTGAACTTCTTCCACGCGGCTGCTACTTCCGCATTGTGCTTTACGGCAATTTCCAACCCTTTCTTCTGCACCTCGGCCAGCCGCTCAATGCCGCCGGTGTAAAGCTCAATCATCGAGTCGATTGCATCGACCTTGACAGCTTCCGCAACCGTGACTGGTCCTCTCGCTTCCTTCGTTTCCATATCGCTCTCCATCCTGCGCCCTTGCGCTGCGTTTGATGCTGCACTGCAGCATGACCCTATGCTGCGCTGCTTCCGCCAAGCTGTCAAGGGGTAGAATTGGAAAATTATGGCGCAGAAGACCGTTGTGATTAAGAAGTATGAGAACCGGCGCCTCTATGACACGACGAACAGTCGCTACGTGAATCTCGAAGAGGTAGCGCAGCTCCTTCAACAGGGAAACGACGTTCAGGTCATCGATGCTTCCTCAGGCGAAGACATCACGCGACTTATCCTGACCCAGATCATTGTCGAGGATGCCAAGACGCCAGAATCCAGCTTTCCCCTTGACCTGCTGCGCCAGATGGTAGTTGCGTCTGGCCGCGCAAGCCAGGAGAGTGCATTGCAGTACATGAAAACGATGCTCGAGGTTTATCAGAATGCATATCGAGCGATTCCCAATCCCTTAAGCCCTTTTGACTTCATGCAGAACATTCGTACTGGTGCCGAAGAGAAGCCAGACAGTGGAAAGCGGTCCAACAGCGACCGAAAGCCTCCGGATCCGCGACAGCCGAATGTGAAACAGTCTGAACCAGAGAATGTGGCGGAGTTGAAAAGTCGCCTGGCAGAACTCGAAAAGCTCGTTTCTAAGCTCGCCACTTCGAAGACAACGAGGAAGAGAAAGTGAAAGTGAGCTGACCTCGGAAGATGAAGGACCGAAGCTCTCGGCGCCTGATTTTGTCCGCAGCTCGAGCGACTCCTACGGCCAGCGCTTACAAATCCAGTCCACATGGACGTAAAACGTCAGGACTCTATCGGAGCTGCTCCGCGCGATAAGGCGCGAGGGGTGGCAGAGAGACAGCGCGGAGCAGGTCGGATAGAGCGGTTTGAAGGAAGTCGCTGGTGCGATCGGGGCAGGATGTTGGCTATGGGTTTTTCATCGCATCAGGCTCGGTTGTTCGAGCGAGTGCGGTTGGTAAGTGAGCCGCGCTGGTCCTGCGGGATGCGCAATTGGATGAAGTAGACGCTGTGGAACGATAACCGGTTCGGATGGGAAACGCCATTTTTCTGAGCCGGTGCACACTTCGATTAAGCGTGCCATGAAGCATGCAGTGCAGACCGCTTTGATGAGACGGCTAAGAAGAATCAAGCAGGTGTCTCTCTTTCTTTTCGGCGAAGAACAGTTGTGCAGCAGTGATCCGCTCAACGAGATGCATGAGCCCATGGCAGTGCGGGCACGTCCATAGCAAAGGCTTTGCGAGGAGCGGCGTTTCTTGATCCGGAGCCTGGTGGAGCAAAGCGCGGCAGAGTGGCAGCATGCGGGCTCGTCTGCGGCTGGCGAGGAGACCGAAGTAGCGGATACGGGGAAAGCCTCGCGGCAGCACATGCTGTACGAATCGGCGCAAGAACTCTTCGGAGGCAAGTGTCAGGGTGCGCTGCCTGCCGTGATGGGCGTAGTCCTTCCAGCGGAAACATACCTCAGCAGCTGAGACCGAGAGCAGGCGATGGTTAGAGATGGCAACGCGATGGGTGTAGCGAGCCAGATAATGCAACACATGCTCGGGGCCGCCGAAGGGCGGCTTGGCATAGACGACCCAGTCTTGGCGATAGAGCGTGCGCAGGAAGATGGCGAAGCGCTTCTGGTTGTGAAGTGGCACGCACTCACCGAAGAAGCGCAACTGATCGCGGGCAAACAGACGTCGAAGTCCGGCGACAAACTTGCCGCGGAAGACACGGCTGAGCACCTTGACCGGCAGCAGGAATCTGGCACGCGACGCGATCCAGCGCGAGTGGTCTGTCGCGAGTCCGCCACCGGGCACCACGCAGTGGATATGCGGATGTGGAGTGAGCGTCTGTCCCCATGTGTGCAGGATGGACAAGAAGCCCGTGTGTGCGCCAAGGTGCTTCGGGTCGGCAAAGACCTCGAGCAGCGTGGCGGCGCTGGCTTCAAAGAGTAAGGAAAACAGCTGTCGCTTGTTCTGCCAGATCAGCGGCACAAGCTCATGTGGAACGCTGAAGACGAGATGAAAGTAGCCAACAGGCAGCAGTTCCTGCTGGCGCTTCTGAAGCCAACGGTCGCGCGCAGCGGTCTGACACTTGGGGCAGTGCCGGTTGCGGCAGGAGTTATACGAGATGGCCTGGTGCCCGCAGTTTAGGCAGGCGTCGCGATGACCGCCGAGGGCAGCGGTGCGGCAGCGCGCAATGGCATCGAGCACCTTCTGCTGCGGCCAGGTCAAGGAAGCGCTGTATCGCTCGCGAAAACTGTCGCCTGCAATACGAATCACGTCGGCCACCTCGAAGGATGGCCGGCTCATCGCTTCCTGCCCTCCTCTACCGCGGGGAGCGCGATCTGTTCCAGCGGGTTGACAGCTGCATGAAGGTGACGCCGCGAGAGCTGGAGGTAGACTGTTGTATCTTCGAGCCGCTCATGGCCCATCAATATCTGAATCGTGCGCAGGTCGGCGCCGGCCTCGAGCAGGTGTGTCGCATAACTATGGCGCAGGGTGTGCGGGTGGATCTTCTTCGTGAGTCCGGCACGCGTAGCCGCTACATGGCATGCGTGCCAGATAGTCTTGTCGGAGATAGGCTGGTCTGTACCCCGATGGCCCTCGGTGCTGGGAAAGAGGTAGCCCTGAGGCTTCTTCCACCGCCACCAGCTGCGCAACTCCTCGAGCAACTTCGGTGAGAGTGGCACATCGCGGTCCTTCGCTCCCTTGCCCTGGCGGATGCGGATCACCATGCGCTGGCTGTCGATGTCCTCCACCATGATCTGCGAGGCTTCCGTCCTTCGTGCTCCGGTGGCATACAGCAGCACCAGGAGAATGCGGTACAGACGGTTGGGTGCGGCATCGATCAGCCGCACCACCTCTTCCTGACTGAGAACGGTCGGCAGCTTATGGGGCACCTTGGGAAAGATGAGATCGTCGAAGGCGAGGTCCTTCCGCTTCAGCGTCCGCTTGTACAGAAATCGCAACGCCGAGATGCGCATCTCGACTGTGCTGGGGGCAAGCTTCCTCTCCTGGAGCAGATATCGCTGATAGCGTCGCAGGTGCTCGGGACCCAGTCGTTCCGGCGAGCGATGGAAGTACTCGGCAAACTGGCTGACGGCGTTGAGATAGCCGCGGATGGTGGATGGTGAGTAGTTGCGCCGCTGAAGCTCGTGCAGCATGCGCTCGCGAAGTGGGGTCATAGGAACCTCCTCCCTATGACCACTCACCCTAAACGGCGGGACTCGCTGAGCTAACCACAACTCTCAGTCCGTCGCGTCAGCGACTTCGTTCAAACCGGCTTGTCGGACAGGTGAACTTGGCAAGTTCTAGCCTCAGAAAGTCCACGATAATGTCCTTTGTCGTTGGCAATTCCCACCCGCATAGGCGGATAGATACGCCAGGCATCTCAGGGGCGCATCGGCATGGTCGTGGCAAACCGGGGTCACGTCAAGGCAGATCCGCGAACACCTGGCCGAGATATCGGTACGGACTCTTCATTCGACGAATAACTGGAAGATTCCTGTCTTGCCTCAGGCTTCGTGAAGCGTCTCGATGGGATCAATCTGCGTGGCACGCCAAAGCGGAACCGCCGCTGCCAGGGCAACTATCAGCATGGCGCTAAGCGCTGCTGCTCCAAGAACAATGGGGTCGTGAGCACTGATGCCGAAAACCAAGCTGCTCAGCCATCGTGATGCGCCCCAGCTTCCTGCAAGCCCTACGACTAACCCAATCACGCCTAACCTCGCGGCTTGCCTTCCAGTTCGGCGTAAGATGGCGATGGTCCCCGCCCCCAACGCCATACGTATGGCGATCTCCTGCCTGCGGCAGCTCACCCAATAATTGAAAACTCCATAGCAACCAATGCTGGCCAGGGTCACCGCAATCCCGGCGAAGAGGACCAGCAGAAGCGTGGTGAATCGCCGCTGCACGAGTGTGGCGCCGAGCCACGCATCGGCTGTCTTCAACGACTGAATCGGAATGTTGCGGTCGACGGAAGCCAATGTTTTCCGCACGATTGCAATCATGCTCTCCGGGTTGCCACTGGTCCGGATCATTACCACCATGGCGCCATCCACTCGTTGAGCAGCCGGGAAGTAAATCTCCGGCGACGACGAGCTGTCCAATCCAAACTGGTGGACATCGGCCGCAACGCCGACGATCTCAACGACCTGGCCTTTCATATAAGGTCCGCCGAGTTTAATGTGCTGGCCGACAGCGGAATGCGGGTCCTTCCACCACGCATGCGCAATCTCTTCATTGATAACCGCAACCGCCGGTCTGCCCGCCTCGTCGTCTTCTGACAGGGCGCGTCCGGCTACCACTGGAATGCGCATGGTCCGGAAGTAGTCCGCGTCCGCCATGTTCACCAGTGTGAGCGGCACGTCCTGCCGGCTGAGCATCGGTCGCTCCACAACCGAATACCACCAGTCATTACAGTCGCCAGCCGCCGGAGGACAGTTCACTGCGCCGACCGATTCCACACCCGGTTGCGCGCGAAGCGATGCTTCAAGGCGGCTATAGAAGTCGAGAATGGAGCCCTCGTTCTTATAGGGCAAAGGAGGCAGTTGCAGCTCAAGCGCAAGCACGTGGCTCGGCTCAAATCCGGGATTCAGGTTCTCGGCGGCCCACAAGCTCCGCAGCAGAATTCCGGAAGTAAAGAGCAGGATGACAGCCACCGCGATCTCCGCGATCACAAGGCCTCCACGCAACACGTGGCCGATCCGGCCTGCGCCTGAGCCGGTACTGCTCTCTTTCAGCAGAATCATCAAATTCACCTTGTCTGAACTGAGCAGGGGTACCAGGGAGCAGACAAGCGCCACTGCAACGGTCAGAGCCGCGGCGAAGGTCAGGACCGGTAAATCCAGGCTTGCTTCTGCAAGCCTCGGAATATCACGCGGTCCCAGCACCTCGATGGCGCGTAGCCCGACGCCCGCAAGAAGGATTCCGCAGGCGCCGCCAATCAGCGTAATCAGTGCGGTCTCCGTCAGAAGCTGCCGTGCAAGCCGGCTGCGCCCCGCGCCAATTGCAGTGCGAATAGCGATCTCCCGCGCACGGGTGGTCATGCGAATCAGCAGTAGGCCGCCGATATTCGCGCACGCCAAAATCAGGACCAGGCAAACCGAAGCCATCAGCAGGACAAACACGTGCCTCAGATCGCCCGTTTGCCGCTCGGTCAGAAACTCGGCGAATCCGCGATGGTCGTCTTCGGGGCCCGGATCTGCCTGCGCGAGCCGCTCCATGATCGCATCCAGGTCCGATCGCGCCAGCGATAGAGTAACTCCCGGCTTCAGGAGCGCCAGAATGTGCATCCCTCCGTGTGCGTCGCGCTTTGAAGCCTGCGCAGCGGTCGGACGAAGTGGAAGATAATAATCGATCGGCTGCAAAAAGAATTTTGGATCTCGCGCAAGCACGCCGATCACAGTGTAGGCGGTCCCATTCAGCGTCAGCGTCTTGCCCACGATCTGCGGATCGGCTGAAAGAGTTTTGGCCCAGAAGGCGCTCGTCACCACCACCGTCGCCGCGGACTGCGGTTCATCATCGCTGGCTGTAAACAGCCGGCCCATGATCGGACGAGAACCTGTCAGCCGAAAGAATTGGTCTGTGACCACACCGGCGCGTGTGAGCACAGCCTCGCCACGGCCCGTAAGCGTGAAATCGGCTTTCTCAAAGCCGGCCATCGACTCAAAGGAGTGATTCTCTTTCCGCCAGTGATCGAAATTGAGCCACGTCACGCTGACGCCGCGGGCCTTTGCGGAAGACTCGCCAAGCCACACCAGACGCTCGCCCGAAGGGAATGACAACGGCTTGAGAAGAACGGCATACACGGCGCTGAAGATGGCCGTATTTGCGCCGATTCCAACCGCCAGCGTCAGTATCACGATGAGCGAAAAGACGCGCGCTTTCGAGATACCGCGCGCCGCGTAGAGAAGGTCCTGAATCAGAGATTCCAGCGATGGGAATTGCCACGATTGATAGCTTCGCTCGCGCACCCTGGTCATATTGCCAAACTCGCATCGCGCCGCGGCACGCGCCTCCTCAAGCGACATTCCCCGTTCCAGGTTCTCGTCAATTAGGAACTGAACATGGGCGTCCATCTCTTGCTGCAGCTCGCTGGACAGGCTCCGCCGTTTTCCAAGCGCACGTTCGATCTTCGACCACCATTGGCGCATTGGCTCATCCCTCCGGCGCCAGAATTTTTGCCATCGCTACAGCGAATCGATCCCATTTCGACGTTGCCCTGATGAGTTCCTTTCGTCCCGCCGGCGTGAGGCTGTAATACCTAGCGCGGCGCCCGTTCGGGGAAGTCTTCCACTGCCCTGCAATCCATTTGCGTTGCAGAAGACGCTGCAGAGCGGGATATAACGAGCCGTTGTCCACCATAAATTCGCTGTCCGATTGCTGTTGCAGAAACTGCGAAATTCCGTAAGCGTGATTCGGCTCAAGTTTCAGGCTGCGGAGAATCAGGACCTCGAGAGTCCCCTGGAGCATTTCAAGCTTTTCGTCATCAGGTAGATGATCTACGGTAGACATGCTACCTATATAAGGTGACAATGTGAACTTTGTCAAGGCAGGCTCAGCTGTGGGGACAAGACGCCCGGTGGCATTGATTTGCACCAGCTCTCCGAAAGGAGGGTGCAAACATCTTGAGCCCCGAAATTCTGGCTACCGTGCAACGCCCTCATTGAGTTTGACTTGGGCGCCGCTCGATGAATAGGTACTGGGAAACGCGCTAGGATCTGCGATCCCGGCACAGGAGTCCGTCGATTTTCGCTAAACCGTCAAGCACTTAGCGACATCAGATAGATAATTGCCTTCCGAATGTCAGTTGTGGTTGCTGCGCCCGTACGCAAGTTCGATACAACGCGATATTGTCCGTTATCACTGGCTATATAGTCGGCGAGCCGCATTGGTTTTCTTGTCACGTGTACGACAAGGCGACTATACAGACAAGTGGAAATAACTTAATGGAAGTGTGAACAATAGCCAGTTTCTAGGGATGAATTAGCATCTCTGTCGAATTGATCCAATTCACATTATTAGTGATCCGAACCAGTCATTTGCCACCATTGAGAAGTGGCGTTCGCTTGCTGAGCCGGCGGGCGCGTCAACGAGTCGGTGGGAGAGGCTGATTCGAGATTGAGGGCATGTTTGGCAACTGTTGGTTATCGGCATAGACGGGACTGCCTCGTTGTGGTGCAAGGTATAAGATTCTAAGAGGTTGTCAACAGTTGGTCGGTCTACAGCGGGTCCAGCTGAGTTGGCGCTTTCCCTGGCTCCACGAATTTTCTGAGACTCAACATGAGCGACTCCACGCGGTCCGATAAGAAACCTATCCCCGGAAAGCCCGGCCCTCCGGGCGTCGGAACTCCGTTTGCCGGTGAAAGTTCCGCTGGAAACACCCCAAATCCCGCAGAGAAGCGACCTAAATTCGATCCCAACGCCACGGTCGTCGACACAACCTCCCAATTTGTGCCCGAAGGGAAGCTGGTGGACGCCGACGCTACCATTGTTGATTTCCAAGCGAAGGTGACGGATCCCAAGGACACGATTCCGCAGGCAACTTCGGTTCGACCCCCGCCTTCGCCGCGATCCCCGTCTCCTCCCGGAACGATTGCGAATCCTCAGCCCAGTGCTGCCGAATCAAGAATCGGCGAGTTGCTTAGCGGGCGTTATGAACTTCTGCAACTGCTCGGTGAAGGCGGTATGGGCGCCGTCTACAAGGCTCGAGATTTGGAACTGGACCGGGAGGTCGCGCTCAAAGTTATCCGGCCCGAGATGGCGGATCATCCTGAGATTCTGCAGCGCTTCAAGCAGGAGCTGATCCTCGCGCGCCAAGTCACGGACCGGAATGTCATCCGTATTTTCGACATTGGGGAAGCCGGAAAGACAAAGTTCATCACGATGGAGTACCTCGAGGGTGAAAACCTCAATCAGATACTCAGTGCACGGGGCAAGCTGGAAGTCGCGGAAGCAGTTGGCATCATGGAACAGGTGGCCTGCGGGTTGGCCGCAGCTCACCGGGAAGGAATCATCCATCGGGATTTAAAGCCGGGCAACATCATGCTCGAAAAGAGCGGCCGCGTGGTGGTAATGGACTTTGGGTTGGCTCGGACGTTCACCGGCGATGGAATGACCCGCGCCGGCGCCATGCTTGGGACGATTGAATATATGTCTCCCGAGCAGGCGCAGGGCATGGAACTGAAGGCCAGCTCGGATGTATTTACCTTCGGCCTGATTTTGTATGAGTTACTGGCCGGCGTCACTCCCTTCTATGCAGAGAGCGCGATCGCGAGCTTACTGAAGCGCACCCAACAACGCGCTGCGCCGTTGACAGATGTCGACAAACACATCCCAGGCAAGCTGAGCAACATCGTTAGCAAATGTCTTGAGAAAGATCCGGCAAACCGCTACCAGAGCGCGGAAGAGCTGGATGCGGATCTTCGCGCGTGGCAAGGCAGAAGCGGGGGAACAAAGGTTTCTGCTTCTTCGGTGCGGTTGCGGATGAATCGTCTTCGAGAGATTCCATGGCCCCGGCTTGCGATCGCTGGTGTGCTGATCCTGGCAATCGCTGCTGCAACTTCGTGGTTCGTAATTGGCAGGCAAAAGGCCGCGCAATCCATCTCGCATAGTCCAGTTTCGGTGCTGGTCGGCGATTTCACGAATCATACCGGGGACCCGGTTCTGGACAACACGCTGGAACAGATGATGGGTGTTGCTCTCGAGGGCGCGAGCTTCATCAACGTGTATAGTCGCGGGGACGCTCGAAAGCAGGCTGGGAAACTCCCGCAGCCGACAGAAAAACTCGACGAGCAATCGGCGCGCCTGATCGCCGTCAATCAAGACGTCAACGCGGTGATTACCGGCGAAATCGCCTTGCGCGGCGACCAGTACGATATCTCGGCCGTCGCGCTGGACGCGGTGAGCGGGAAAGAACTCGCAAAATCGCAAGTCACGGTAGCGAATAAGCAGGACATCCTGAAGAGCCTTCCGCAATTGGCAGCGCCAATACGCAAGGCGCTCGGCGACTCTACTCCTACATCCGTGCAATTTGCCGAGGTTAGCGGAGGCTTTAAAGCCGCTTCTCTCGAAGCTGTTCACCAGGCATCCATCGGTGTGGATGAGCAGTTCGCAGGCAAATTTCAGGAAGCATTCGATTCGTTTCAGAAGGCCGCGACGCTGGATCCAAAACTTACGTGGGCCTACACGGGCATGGCAGCCATGGCCCAGAACCTTGGAAGGCCCGAAGATGCCGTGAAGTACATGCAGCAGGCGATGCAGTACGTCGACAACATGACCGAGCGGGAGCAGTATCGCGACCGGGGTCTGTACTATCGCGTGACAGGCGCCTGGCAGAACTGTGTGCAGGAATATACGCGGCTCGTCACGCGCTATCCGGCTGATCGGGTCGGCCAGAACAATCTTTCGATCTGCTATACACAGCTTCGCGACGCGCCCAAGGCGCTGGAAGCGGCCAAACGCGCGGTTGCGATTGTTCCCAAAGGCGTTGGCCCCCGGTTGAACCTGGCATTCATTAGCGCTTTTGCGGGAGATTTCGTCGGCAGCGAAAAGGAGGCACGCGTCGCGCTTTCAATCAATCCGAAGGCTGCGCAGGGCTATCTGGTGCTGGCCGAAGCGCAATTGGGGCAGGGCCAGATCGAAAATTCGAGTCAATCGTATCGCCAACTCGAGAGCTTTGGTTCGGACGCCGCATCCACTGCGACGGTGGGACTGGCTGATCTGGCTGCTTACCAAGGCAAGTTTGCAGACGCGGCAAGCATCCTCAAGCAAGGCGCCGCCGTCGATCTCACGGCCAAAAACAATGACGGCGCAGCCAGGAAATACGTGATGCTTGCGAGGATCGAGGAATTGCAGGGGAGCCGTGCCGCTGCACTTGCTGATGCCGACAAGGCACTCGCGCTGAGCCAGATTGCTCCGATTCAGTTTCTGGCGGCAAGCACGTATGTCGATGCCGGTGAGATGAGCAAAGCGCAAAAGCTGGAGACAAGTCTTTCTTCATCGCTTTCAAGCGAATCGCAGGCCTACGGCAAGATCGTTGCCGGACTGATTGCGGTGAAGAAGAAGGACACCAACGAAGCGATCCGGCAGATGACTGCCGCGAACAATATGCTCGACACCTGGATCGGCCGATTCGAACTCGGGCGTGCATACCTGGAAGCGGGAGCGTTCACCGAAGCTGATGCCGAATTCGATCGATGCCTGAAGCGGCGAGGCGAAGCGATCGAGTTGTTCGACGATAACGTGCCGACATACGAATATTTTCCGCCTGTGTACTACTACGAGGGCCGCGCACGGGAGGGAATGAAGAGCGCGGGATTTGCGGACTTTTATAAGACCTATCTCAGCATCCGCGGACAGTCGTCGGATGATCCACTGGTTCTTGATATACGCCGCCGTCTTGGCAATTGAGGCGTCCGTCTGAGGCCTGTTCGACGGACTGGACGGTTTCGCTCGCGGAGAAGAACTGCTTGCGATCAGCTTGCGTCAATTCTGAGCCCGCTGATTGCAGATCCCTCCACTTCGGTCGGGATGACGACGGAGCGGTAGACTTCCGGCACTCTTATTCTGCCGAAAGGGCTCTCGATCCCGCTGAGTTCTCCGGGCCTGAAGGCCTTGATTCCCCGCGGCGGATTCTTCAGCAGCCTGAAGGCTGCTGCTCCCTCCGTCAGCAGATGGTCGTTGTCCGATCGCCATTCCGGAAACTAGAACTTTGCACACTGGCCTTGCTTGGTTGGGGCGGTGTTTCCACCGCCGGTGATCGAGGTGTTGGACTGGCATTGCAGGGCGTTGCCGATGACGTTGGTGAAAATCTGCGTGGCTCCTGTATTGCCCTGGTCCTGCAGACTGACGCCCACCGTGTTGCCATCTATAGTCGTGGCTCCGGAGTTGCTCTGCACCTGCACGCTGCCGCTGACTCTATTTCCATCCATGGTGACGGCCGCAGAGTTACTGGCAACCTGCAGGCTGCCATTGATGATGTTGCCCGCACAGGATGTCGTGCCGGAGCCGATCAGGACGGGAGCGCCGTTGCTCTGGAACACCAGGCTTCCCGTGATCGTGCTGCCGCAGATCTGGTTCGCAGTGGTGCTCTTCGGCAAGTTGGTGATGGAGAGGTTGCCCTTGATGGTGGTGGACGGACCGATGGTGAAGGCGCCGCTGGTGATGGTGACGCCGCCTCCGATCGTGGCTCCCTGAATAACGAGATTGCCACCGTTGTCTGTGACGGTACCGGTTGTGCCGCCAGTCAGCAAGATACAGGTCTGCCCCTTGCTGACGACCAGGCTTCCTTTGAAGGTACCGCTGTACGCTCCATTGCAAGCGGTGCTGGAGGATGGAACCGATCCGGTGAACGTGACGGTCAGGGTGCCGTTCACAAATTTGAAGGTGTAATTCCTGGCTGCCAAGGTTCCCTGGGTTACGGTGATCGGGTAGGGCCCGGGAAGGCTTGTGGCAACCGCTGTGGTGGAGAGAGTCGGGCTTCCGGTCAAGACCGAGGGACCGTCGGGATTCACAAAGCCGGTGTAAGCGAAGGTGAGCGTCGGATTCGCCGCGCCGTAGGCCCGCGTGAGGCTGTTGGCGGTGACGGTGAGCAGCGCTTGGCTTACGAAGATTGTGCGCTGTACCTGCGCGGCTGCGGTATAGCTCGCGTTGCCCACCTGGTTGGCATCGATCACCAGCGTTCCGGCTCCCTTAATAGTGAGGGTGCTGCCGGAGATGGTTGCCGGGGCGGTGCTGCTGGCATCGACGCTGAACGCGACGGCCAGATTTGAGGTTGATGCCGCCGAGAGCGTAACGGGAGATACGCCGTATGTCACGGGCGAAATGGGTTGAGTGAAGGTGATGGCTTGCGATGCTTTGCCAATGTTGAAGCTTTGCGGACTGCCCGTCACGGCCAGGTTGTCAACGGTTGCCGTAGCTTTCGCCGTCAATGTGCAGGTTCCGACGCTCACGAAGTTGACGGTGCCGTTGGCGAGAACCTGGCACACCGATGTTGTGGATGATGTAGTGGACTCGGTCGGCGTGCCGGTGCCTGAGTAGAGATACGTTGGCGTGAAGTTCCCTCCGTATACAGCGTTCGAAGGAACGTTGCTGATGCTGATGGTGGCAGTTGCCATTCCCACATTGAAGTTTTGCGGGCTGCCGGTCGCCGCCGAATTGTCGGTGGTTGCGGTAGCTTTCGCTGTCAATGTGCAGGTTCCCACGCCGACGAAGTTGACGAGGCCGTTTGCGAGAACCTGGCACACCGATGTTGTGGACGATGTGGTGGACTCTGTGGGCGTGCCGGTGCCCGAGTAGAGATAGGTTGGAGTGAAGCTGCCCCCGTATACGGCGTTCGAAGGAATGTTGCCGATGCTGATGGTAGCGGTTGCGGTTTGGATAGTCAGGGTGCCTGCCACGTAGAGGAAGGAGTAATTTGTGGCGGCAAGGCTGCCGGTGGAAACGGTGATGGGGTAGGAGCCGGGAGCGCTGGATGAAGTAGCGGTGGTGGAAATCGCGGGCACAGTGTTGTTCAGGACCGACGAGGACTCCGAATTCACGTAGCCGGTGATGGTGTAGTCGCTGGTAAGGGACGGGATCGGCTGGCCATACGGGATGGCGAGATTTCCGGCCGCAACTGTGAGGACCGCGGGTGAGATGTTGAACGATTGCGTGGCCGAGGCGGCGCTGTAGGTGGTGTTATTCGGACCGGGTCCCGACGGAGCCGACGCGGTGACGCTGCACTTGCCTGCACCGGTGATGGCGATTGCGTTCCCGCCTGTCAGGCTGCACGGGCCGGATGTGGTGAAGGTGACGGTGAAGCTGGAAGGAGAGGCTGTTGCACTTACCGGAACCGGATTGCTGCCGTACTGCACGGTTGTCAATTGCGGGAAGTTGATGGTTTGCGAAGTCGAATTCGAATTATCGGGCACGATCATGAAAGTGCCTGAGACTGGAGTTGCGGCATTGTACGCAGGCGTGACCACCGGAACGATAGTGCTATCGCCCGTCTGAGATGCAGTGATCGTGCAGCCTCCGGTACTGCTGAGGGTCACAGTAGCCGAGGAGACACCGGTCTGATCGATCTGAGAGGTTCCAACGGAACACGGTCCAGCAGCGGTGAAGCCGACGAGTTGCATGTTCGCGACGCCGTTCGATTCTGCGGTTGCCGATACGGTGATGGAAGAATTTGAGAGCGACACCGAACTCGGCAGCGAGCCAAGGACGATGGTCTGGTCAACGGTGAGCACGGCTGGGGACGAGGGCGCACTTTCCCGCTGGGTGTTCGTTCCCGGATCTGGAGCGAGCGTTGTGGATATGGTGTAGACCACGGTGGTTGCGGCGGTATCCGGATTTGTATCGGTGAAGGTAGTCGCCGGAGGATTTCCACCGACGCCGCTGACACTTCCAATGACCACTGGTGTCCCGAGCGTAGTCGAGGGCGGGTCAATGGTGCTGCGATAGATGGTGTATGTCTCGACGACACCGAAGGCGGGCGCAGTCCAATTGACGACGACGCCTTGTGAGGTGGATGTTTCGGTCGGTGCGGTCGGGGGTCGGACGATGGAGTTGGCAGTGGTGTAATCCAATTCGGTGGAAGCTGCTCCGCCACCCCCAAGGGTCACGTTGCCGCCACCACCAAGGGTGATGTTGCCGCCTGCACCGAGAGTGACGTTGCCGCCGCCGCCGAGAGTGACAACGCCGCCTGCACCGAGGGTGACATTTCCGCCGGCGCCGAGCGTAACAGTTCCGCCGCCGCCGAGGGTGACGTTGCCGCCAGCGCCGAGCGTAACATTGCCGCCACCGCCGAGAGTGACGTTGCCGCCAGCGCCCAGGGTGACATTGCCGCCAGCGCCTAGCGTAACGGTTCCACCCGCGCCGACAGGATAAGTACCGGGACCATCCGCGACACCGTTGATGGTTCCGCCGCCAGCGCCCAGCGTAACGTTGCCTGCGGCGTTCATGACGATGGTGCCGCCGCCGCCCAGGGTGATGGTGCCGCCGGCGCCAAGGGTTACATTTCCGCCGCCGCCAAGAGTGACGGTTCCACCGGCGCCCAGCGTTATGTTGCCGCCGGCGCCGAGCGTTACGGTTCCGCCTGCGCCGAGGGTGACGTTGCCGCCGCCGCCCAGTGTAATGTTGCCGCCGCCACCCAGCGTCACAGTTCCGCCTGCGCCGAGCGTCACGTTGCCACCCGCGCCGAGCGTGACGTTGCCGCCACCGCCGAGGGTGATGGTGCCACCACCGCCAAGGGTGATGTTGCCGCCGCCGCCGAGCGTGACATTGCCGCCACCGCCGAGGGTGATGGTGCCTCCGGCGCCAAGCGTGACGTTGCCGCCACCGCCGAGCGTGACGTTGCCTCCGGCGCCGAGCGTAACGGTTCCACCGGCTCCCAGCGTCACGTTTCCGCCAGCGCCGAGTGTAATGTTGCCGCCGGCGCCAAGCGTGACCGTTCCGCCGGCGGGTAGGGTGTAAGAGCCACCCGTCGAGGGAATGGTCACCGTTCCGCCACCAGCGGGAAGTGTGATGGTGCCACCTGCGCCGAGCGTGACCGTTCCACCAGCACCGAGGGTGACGTTTCCACCGGCGCCAAGGGTGATCGTGCCGCCTGCGCCGAGCGTGACATTGCCTCCGCCGGGCAATCCGACGATACCGTTGCTACCTGCCGTGATGGTGCCGGTTCCGCCGGCCCCGAGGGTTACGTTTCCGCCGGTGCCGAACATGATGGTGCCGCCGCCGCTAATAGAGCCGCCTGTGGGCACAGTCACGTTTCCGGATGGAACGGAGATGGTTCCGCCAGCGCCAAGAGTTACGGTGCCTCCGGCAGCTACTGACACGCTTCCACCCGGAGCGATATTAAGCGGCGTGGCGGCGGTGTCGAACGATAGCACGGATGCCAGCGACGCGAACTGACCACCGGTCGCGCCTACCTGGCGAAGATCGATGTTGGCAACGTCGTTGAAGCCACGCAGGGTGGAGTAGGACTGTCCGTCGAAGGCGATGTTCTGGCCGTTCGACCAGGCTGGAGTGATGGGAGCGATGGAGCCATTCACGCGATATCCAACTTCGCCGCCGAGCGGAGTTCCATCACAGTGCATCGTGGCGGGGCTGGCGGTGGGACTCGGAGCGTTAGGGGTGTACCAGGTTGAAGTTGGGAACGTGCCCGCGTTCCCGACGAATCCTGGATCGGAGTCTAGAAGCGTGGCGACGGAACCGAACGAGGATCGCGTCAGGGTAGTGAGTGTCTGGCTGGAGAATGCAATGGCTGAACTGGGTCCCACGCCATCGAGCTGGAAGAGGTAATTCATGCTGCTCTGATAGTTGGGCTTGCAGTTGGCTTCGAAGGTGGGGACGAAATTGCCGCTGTCGTAATAGAGACCGCCGTGGCTGAGGCCGATGGTGTGACCGAGTTCGTGGAACAGCGTGCCGGCGATGACGGTGGCACGCTTGCTCATGTCCTGGTTTGGAGCCGTCGCCCACAGGCCGAGAGTGACGGCGGAGTCTGCGCCGCCGAGATCGGAATAGCCGGAGATGCTGGTTACAGTTCCGGAGGTGATGCCAATGACAGGTTCGGGCAGCGTGCTGTTTGGGTAGCTCCAGTTGACGACGCCTGAGGGGGTGGGAATGATGATCGTCTGGGAGTCTGGACACGACGATGTGTCGTACACGCCGTTGAGATTCGGCATTCCTTGTATGCCGGAGACAGTGATCCGGCTTGGGCAATAGTTGATGCTTCCCTTCGCGCCGCGATCGGCGGTGACAATGGTGGTTGTGCTGCCCGCGACAGCATTGATGGATGTCAATGTCGCGTAGCGGCTGTTCCACGCGGGTATGGCGAGGGAGTGCCCAAAGAGAACGTAATGATAGCTATCCTTCTGTCCGTAAGGGAAGCGCGGAGAGCAATCGCCACCGGCGGCGCAGGAAGAAAAGTTGCGCGGCCAGACCTTGGAGAACTCGAGGCTGTTCTTCCAGCCGATCACTCCCTGTTGATTGGGGAACTGGCAGGGCTGGCCCGGGCTGTCGACGCAGGTGCTTTCGGGCACTGCGTTGCCGACCTGGAGATGGAGTGCAACGCCTGCATTCGCGAACGCCTTCTGCACCATGACAAGCGGATCGTTGCCTTGCGAGTCCGGCGATGGGAAGAGATTCTCCTGGTTGGGATCGCAGGAGCCGTCGCTGAGGATGCCGCCACACATGTAGTCGAGTTGAACGAAAAGGTCCTTCTGGCCGGCTTTTGCACCGGGCAAACCGACCCAGTTTCCGGTCTTCACGTCGTAGTAGCCGGGCTGGCCGCCGTGGAAATCAGTCGAGGCAGGGCCGGCCTTCCAGGCACCGAGGATTCCGTCATTGTCGGGGTTGTTGACTTGCGTGGAAAGAATGATCGCGCCGTAAGCAGCGCCGGGGTTGAGCGAAGCATTGTAGTGGTCGGGTTGGCCGAGCGCAGTCGGATTGGAGACGTTGTTCCAGCCGGAGGAGTCGACAAATAAGGTCGTGACCTCACCATTGGCGTTCCCTCCGCCGGCAGCATCGTAGAATCCCTGCACATTCTGCGTCGTTGAGGAGGCGGGGATCGCGGAACCGTCGTAGATCACTACCGCCTTGAGCGGGACGTTGGGTGAGAGGACGCGATAGATGACGACCAGGCCGGCACCCTCGGTGAGCATTACGCCATTTGTGCCGCCTGCAGGCAGTGAGACGGCGAAGCTGCCGCTGCCGGTGCGTACTCCGTTTGCGCCATTTTGGAAGTATGCGTTGATGTCGGCACGATAGACGCGCAAGGTCCCGGTGACCGAAGCGACTGAGTCTGTGTAGGGCAGGTCGCTGCCGATCTGCTGACCGGAAATGGGGTAGCCGAGGAAGGTTGCGTTGCTGCCGGACGGCGATGGAGAATTCTCGATAGTTGTCCAATACAAGAAGCCATCGATGAGATCAGCGCCGGTGGGCACGCCGGGGCTGCCAGGGCCTGTGCTGCCCGGGATCGTGATGGTACCGGTGACCGAATTATTGACGACCGGCGCTCCGCGAAGGGTGACACCGGCGGCGGCATAGTCACCGGTGACGAAGTAGTTATTGAGCAAAGAGAGTGGATTGGGTGCAGGCGGTTGTCCCGCGCCGCTGGAGATGAGGAGTTTGACGGAAGAACCCAGGCTCACCTGGGTGCCTGCCGCGGGATTGGAGGCGATGACGCTTCCGGATGGAACGATGCTGCTGGATGCTGTGCTAACCGCGCCTGTGACCAGACCTGCGCCCGTAAGACTCGAGCCCGCTACGGACTGCGTAAATCCGACGACGTTGGGAACTGCGGCAGTCACTGCCTGGCCATTGAGTCCGCCGATGCCGCCGAGACTGATCGTCTCAAGGGAAACCGCGGGGGAGAGATTCATCGTGTTGTCGCTGAAAACCGCCGAACCCGTCAGATACCCGGTGCTCTGCGGCGAGAAGCCGAAGTTCAGGGAACAGCTGAAACCGGGAAGAAGCGAAAACGTGGGCCCGCACGTGGAAACCACGGAGAAGCTCGTGCCTGAGTTGAAGGTAGCTGTGCCACTCAGCGGCTGGTTGCCGACATTTTGTAAGGTGGCGATCTGCGGGCTGTCAGAGCTGGTGCTGCCCACGTTGGTGAGGGCGAAGTTCAGAGAGGGCGGCAGTGAGCGGTTCACTTTCACCACACGGGTCTGTCCATTAACGGCGATGAAGAGATTGCCCACCGCATCCACCGCCAGGCCGGCGGGAATATTCAGACCGGTGGTGGGCACCGTCGTCTCGATGCCACTGGGTGAAACCTCCAGCACGACGTTGTTGATTTGATCCGAGACGAAGACATCGCCTGCAGCATCGACGGCCACGCCGTTGCCTGCGGCCAATCCGCTTATTGGTATCGTGCTCTGAATCCCGCCGGGTGTAACTTTCAGCACCTGCCCGGTTCCGGAATTCAGGAAGAAGACATCTCCCGCGGCATCCACCGCCGGATAGTAAGGATGGTCCACTCCGCTGGCGGGAACCGTGGTCTGAACGCCGCTGGGCGTGATCTTTACCACCCGGTTGTTGTTTAGATCCGTGATGAAGAGGTTGCCCGCTCCATCCACCGCGACGCCAGACGGACTGGACAGACCAGTGGCAGGCACAGTGGTCTGGACGCCACTCGGTGTAACCTTTACCACCTTGTTGCCGCCCAAATCCGCGAGGTAAATATTCCCTGCCCCATCCACCGCCACGTCATATACGAGAGATATGCCGGTCGTGGGCACAGTGGTCTGAACGCCGGCGGGCGTAATCTTAACTGCCCCTGCGTTCTCCGAAATGAAGACATTGCCCGCTGCATCCACTGCGACGCCGGATACGCCAGTCAGCCCGGTTGCCGGCAGCGTGAACTGTGTGCCCGGACCGAAGGCCGCCGCAGGGCCTTGGCCGATGCCGTAGATGGGCGCGACGGCAACTGGGACGCCGGTGGTGTCGTAAAGCGTGACCGCGCCCATACGCGATCCGGGCGCGAGCGGGCTGAATTTGACGTTGACTGTGCATGAAACGCCGGCAGCGATGCCGCCGGTGCAGGTTCCGCCGTTGGCGAGCGTGAAATCAAGGCCGCTTGCACCTTGCGTGACGACCTGGGTCGCGCCCAGAGTTGTCGCCGCCACGTGAGAGTAGCTCAGTGTGATGGTCGTGTTGCAGGGCGCCGGGGTGTTCTGGCCGGAAGGGCAGACATTGACGTTGCCGAAGGTTCCGTATTCGAGCACGCGATTGTTGGCGAAGTCCGTTACGTACACATTGCCGCTCGGATCCAGAGCGACTGAAAACGGTTGAGATAAGCTGTTCGCACTGATTCCGCCGCTATTTGCGGTGGCGCTTGTGAAGCTGCCTGCCTGCCCGTAGACCTTAGTCGCCGTTGTGCTGCCGAAGGGATAGAACAACAGCCGGTTGTTCGAGCGGTCGATCACGTAAAGATCGCCTGAGCTGTCGAGGGTCAGGGCCATCGGATTATTGAGGCTGTTGGCACTCACTCCACCATTGTTCGCAGAGTTGGAAGTAAAGCTGCCATTTTGCCCGTAGACAACCGTCGCGGTGGTGCTGTTGTTGGGATAGAACAGAACGCGATTGTTAAAGATGTCCGCCACGTAGAGATCGCCGCTCGCATCCAGCGCAACGCCCGTAGGCTGGCTCAAGCTATCGGCGCTGACACCACCATTGTTCGCAGAGTTGGAAGTAAAGCTGCCATTCTGACCATAGACGCGCGTGGCAGTGGTGCTGCCCGCGGGATAGTACAGCACCCGGCTGTTTACATAGTCGGCCACGTACAGACCGCCGCTGGCATCCACAGCCATGCCCCATGGGTCAAACAGGCTGCTGGCACTGATCCCGCCAAAATTCTGGGCGCCTGTGTTGAAGCCGGGCTGCCCGTAGACTCGCGTAGGAGTGGTTTGGCCGACGGGATAGAACAGCACTCGATTGTTGTTCTGATCGGCGACGTAGAGATCGCCGCTGCTGTCCACGACTACTCCGAGTGGGTTGGACAAGCCGTTAGCGCTGACTGCTCCACCGATATTCGGAGAATTGCTCGTGAAGCTGCCGTTCTGCCCGTAGACCCTGGTCGGCGTCGTGCTGCCGCGCGGATAGTACAGCACCCGGTTGTTCCCGCCGTCAGCCACGTAGAGATTGCCGCCTGCATCCACGGTGACATTACTCAGGAGAGAAAAGCCGTTCGCGACCCCGCCGTTGTTTTGAGAAGCGCTGGTGAAGCTGCCGTTTTGTCCGTAAACCACTCCTGCAGTGATCGGTGTAAGCGACCATGGCTGCGTTGCTCCCGGCGCAACAAAACTCGCGGTGACATTCAGCGCCGAGTTCACCGTCAAATTGCATGTCGCGCTCGCTCCAGAACTCGCGCAGTTACCGCCCCAGCCGGCGAAGATCGTGTTTCCTGAGGGCGTCGCGGTCAACGTTACGCTTGTTCCGCCCGTGTAGTTCCCTGCGCAGGTTCCTGTAACGACACCGTTGGATTGGCTGCAGTTGATTTGCAATTGATTGTCAGATACCGTTCCGGCGCCGGTGCCCACTTCGGTCACCGAGAGCGTGTTGATGGCAACCGGGGCAAAACTGGCGATGACGCTTGTGGTTGAGTTCAAGGTCACCTGGCAGGTCTGCTGCGTTCCGTAGTTGCTGCAGGCATTTCCCCAGCCCGTGAATACATAGCCACTGGACGGGATTTCCTGGAGCGATACTACCGTTCCGCCGGAGAAGGATGCGGAACAGGTGCCCGAGGCGACTCCGCCAAGTATGTTGCAGCTTTGAACTCCAGTTGGATTGGAGCTCACCGAGCCATTGCCCGTGCCTGCGCCGATCACGGTCAGCGTCTGTGGGACACCAACGCCCAGGCCGCTGAACGAAAGAGTTTGAAAAGCCGAAGAATTATTCAGAGCATTGTCGGTAAAGGTGACGTTGCCGGTAAGCGCTCCCGCGCTCAGGGGAAGAAAGCTGATGCTCACATTGCAATTTGCGCCGGGGACGAGCGAGAAGGTGCTGGAACAAATGTCCGGGCCCGATGAATCATGGGGAAAATCCGGACCGGTGTAAGCCACGCCTGGGGTGACCGCGCTCAGTGTCTGGTTGCCGATGTTCTGGAACAAAACAGATTGAGGGCTGTCGCCGCTGATGTTGTTGACGGTGGACGCAGAGAAATTCAAGCCTGCGAATTGTTGCAGGATCGCGTCGACGCGTTGGAGGCCATGATCGGCGATGTAGATGTTGCCCTGGCCATCTGGAAACGCGTCCCACGGTTGGAATCCGCTGCCCAGTGAGGTTTCGGCCGGGCTGGCGATGGTGATCTGACAGCTGCTGCTGACACAGCCGGCCGGAATCTCCACAACCGTTTTAAGGTTCGAATCCGTGACATAGAGATCGCCCGCGGCATCCAGCGACACGGCTTGCGGCGTGGACCAATTGCTGCCTATCGGTACATAACAACCGGGGTTCGTGCAGCCTGCGGGGACCTTCATAACCGCCGCGCTGTTCGCATCGGCGACGAACAAATCGCCGGCAGCATCCACCGCGGTACCAATCGGCGTGTTGCCGTTGTACACCGGGGTCTGGGCGCCTCCATCGACTGGAACTTCGACCACCACACCCTGGTTATAACTGCTGACAAAAAGATCGCCCTGCGGATCGACCGATACCCCAAACTGGCCTGACAGGCCCAGCGGGTTCGGCACAGTTTGTTGACAGGTCGAGTTGGTGCATCCCCATGGAATCTTCACTACCCCCGGGATGCCGGTATCGGCGACGTAGAGATTGCCCGCTCCATCCATTGCAATCCCCTGGGGCAGCGAAATTTGCGGAGACTGGGCTATGGTCACGACCTGGTTGTTCGTGCTCGGTCCGAGTTCCACGACTTTGTGGCCCTCGTAGTCGGAAACGAAAAGATCGCCCGCCGCATCAACCAGAACGCCCTTCGGGCCAGTCAAAGTCCCAACGTTTTTCACTAAGGTCGATAGCGGGCTGAAGACAGCCACCGGGCCCTGGCCAACGCCATAGATGGGGATGGTTGTGACGGAACTAGCGCCCAGGTTGTCAAGGGAAAGCTGCACCGCACCCCTGCGCAACCCGGGTGCGAGCGGGGTGAAGGTGACGTCCATCGTGCAGGAATTACCTAGGAGGATAAGACCGGAGCAGTTGCCACCATTGGCTTGCGTGAAGTCGAGGCCGCTCGCTCCCTGGGTGACGACGTTGATCGAAAGGATGGTGAAAGGCTGGGCGAAACTAAACGTAAGCGGGAGGGTGATGCTGCACGGGGCCGGAGTCGATTGTCCCGACGGGCAAACATTGACGCTGCCGAAGTTCTGCGGGGGTGCCCACGCCCAGGTATCGCTGGTGTTGATCCCTCCGAACAAGATCAACTGGTTTTGTGCCGCATCATAGATGAGCGCGTTGAGGGCAATCCGCGCGGACGGACTGTTCGTGGGGCTTGCCTGGGTCCAGTTGGTGCCGTTCCATATCCAGGTGTCACTCAGATAGTTGCTGCCGCTGCTCCGTCCACCGAACAGAACAACATTGCCCTGCGCTGGATCGTACGCCATACCCGCAAGATTGCGTATACCGGGTAACGGAGCCGAAGGGCTCTGTGATGTCCAGTTAGTGCCATTCCACGTCCAGGTGTCATTGAGGGAATTGAGGGATCCGTCCTGCCCCCCGAACAAAACTACCTGGCTATGCGCTGCGTCATAAGCCATCGCGTAGCTGTTACGCGCGGACGGATGGTTCGTGGGGCTTGCCTGGTTCCAGTTGGTCCCGTTCCATATCCATGTGTCGCCGAGAGCAGCGCCGTTGGTGTCCAATCCGCCGAACATCACGACATTGCCAGTTGCTGCGTCGTAGACCATTGAAGTGCTGGCGCGCCCGGTTGGAATGTTCCCGGGAAAGAGCTGCGTCCAGTCGGTCCCGTCCCATACCCACGTGTCGTTGTAACGGATGCTCGCGTTGAAGAGCCCTCCGAACAGGACGACATTGCCGGTCGCCGGATCGTAGACCATTTCTACGTTTGACCGTGGAGACGGACTGTGGACAGGGTTCGCCTGGGTCCAGGTTGTCCCATTAAACAACCAGGTGTCGTTGAGATAGCTGCCGTTAAAGCCGCCAAACAAGACGATCTGGCCATGAGCGGCATCGTAGGTAATCGCGGCTGTATTTCGAAGCGACGGACTGGCCCCGGGCGAGAGCTGATTCCAGCTGGGCTGCAGAACCGGCGCCTGTGCGGAAGCGCCGGCCGTGCCGGTCAGCATCAACGCCGTCACGCACGAGACAACGCCGCATACCTGCGCAAAGCTCCGCCGTAGAGTTTCCGGTAGAGATCTCAAGGGATTCTGAACAGAATGTGACGCACGTGCAAGCGGCACACGGGAAGCCGAGCCAGCAGACTGGAAGGTCATGCTTTGAGATCTCCTGGGGAAAGTGGTGCACGGTTGTAGATGAACCGTAAGTGTAACGTGTGGAATATTTATTGAAAAGCAAAGATTAGGAAAGCGCGGTGTATTTTTGGTAACGGCGATCTGTTACCGATTCGGTATTGCGGCGCATGAATGCCCGATGCTGTTTGCATATTGCTCTTCCTGATAGTGAGTGTTCGCGTTCGCGTCAGATAAGTCGAAGATCGCCATGCGGCGAGCACGGAGTCCGGGGACGGCCTATGCATATGTCGGAGCAGGTTCCGTTGGTAATTCTCGAAAATTATGTGTGCGACGCAGTTTAAGATCGAAAGCTATGCTTGAGCTGCAGGGATACGAGACGATTCTTGAAGTGGCGCGGCCGGAGAGCGCGCCGGAATCGATCGCTGTTTCCCAAACCCCGTTTCTCATCGGCCGCGGAAGCGACACAGGGAATCACCTGGTGCTCGAAGATCCCCGCATCTCGAGGCGCTGCGCCGTCATTGAGGAGATCGATGGCGGCTACCTTCTCAAGGATCGCGGGCATCGCCCCGGCATCTGGGTGAACGGGCGCCGGATTGTGCAGATGATGCTTACGGAGGGTGACGCGATCGAGTTTGGATTGGAGAACGGTCCGAAGATCGTTTTCCGGCAACGACCGCCGGAGCACTATGTCGAAAGCATGTTGACTCGACTTGGTTCGTTACCTGCCATCGAAACCGCCGCCGGGACGAGCGGCCTGAGCAAACTCAATTTGCTGCTCGAAGCCACGTCGCTGCTGCACTCGGCCTTGCCTCTGGACTCAGTGCTAGGCACCATGCTGGATCACGCGATGTCGGTGACCAACGCGGAGCGTGGACTTCTGCTCGAGGCGGACCACGAGGGCACGCTGACGGTACGACTGGCGCGCGGTAGCGGCGGCACGACGCTGGCCTCCGAGAGTATTGCACCGAGCCAGACCGCGCTGCGGCAGGCGGTGAGCAAGCGTGCGGCCGCCATTACCGACGATTTGAACCTCGACGATTTAAACCTGAAGAGCGCGCAAAGCGTGGTGATCCAGGGGCTACGCGCGGTGGTCGCGATTCCGCTGTACGCTGTGGTCCACGCCAAGGCCGATGGCAGTGAGACATCGGCAGGGCGGCTGCTTGGCGCCCTCTATCTCGACTCCCGGCGCACGACTGCGTTCTCCACTGTCGACCGGCAGATTCTGGATGCGCTAAGCGCGCAGGCGGCGAGCATTCTGGACAACGCACGGCTGGTGGAAAAGGAACGCGAACAGAGAAGGCTGGAGCAGGAACTGGCAATCGCCCGCGAGATTCAGCAAGGACTCGTGCCGCAGGGACTACGCGAATTCCCTTACCTGGACATCAAAGGCATACACCTGCCATGCCACGGAGTCGGCGGCGACTACTACGATGTCTTTCCGCTCAGCGATGAGTCGACAGCCTTTCTTGTAGCCGACGTGACCGGCAAGGGACTCGGTGCGGCGCTGCTCACGACAATGCTGCAAGGCGCGTTGAGCGGCATGAGACTTGGTGTGGCTCCAGAAAAAGTCTTCAACCACGTGAACCGCTTCCTGTGCGAGCATGCCTCGGTAGGACGCTGCGCGACTATGTTTTTCGGCAAGATCGATGCTGAGGGAATGCTCGAGTACTTGTATGGTGGGCATCCGTCGCCGCTTCTGATTCGCGCCGGCAAAGTCAGCGAACTATACACAGAAGGAACGCTTCCCGTTGGACTGGCAGACGAAGCGAAATTCGAGGCGACGCGGGTCCAATTAGAAACCAACGACGTGTTGGTGCTGTTCTCTGACGGCGTTGTGGAAGCCGCAAACACGCAGAACGAACTATTCGGCTTCGAGCGGCTGAGCCAAGTGACATCGGGTTGCGCGCAGGCCTCGATTGAGACCGTGATGAAAACGATTCTGGATGCGGTAGCGGAGTTTTCGCAAGGAGCGGGGCAGGCGGATGATCTTACGCTGCTGATTGTGCGATATCGGCGAGTGGGTAATTAGCTTCCAGCTCTTATGGCAACACGCATAGGGTCGTGAAAGAGCGTCCTTATGAGGATCCATTCGTTTCGTTCCTCGCGCGAACATAACGAGTACGTGGCAAACGGCTAGCTCAAACAAAACGCCTTGAGCGGTTGACGCGGATGTGAACTGCAAGATTAGTAGGGAATGACGTCTTGTGTTTACAAATCCATTTCACATGGCCGAAAAACCGCTAGAACGAAGCCGCTTTGCGGCGGACGCATTCGCGTGCATTGAGCGAGCGGCAGTGGTGTTGATCTAGCGTTTGCTGGAGTGCAGCTGAGACCCCGTATCCGCGTCAGGTCCAAGCCTTGCCGCAGGTGCTCAGCCAGGAGGAAGTTGCGCATTTAATTCAAGCGGCCCGAACCCCCTTTCAGCGTGCCGTGCTCATGCGACCGGAGGGCGCCGCGCAGAGGTCGCCGCGGCGTTCTTGTACGATGCCCACCATAAGATATGGTGTAGCACGATAGACCGTTTGCGACGATAGAAAGGAGAATTGCTTTTGATACCACAATCCTTCAAGGTTGCAGTTGTTCAAGCGGCCGCTGTTATCTTCAATCGCGAAGAGACTTTGGCAAAGGTCAAGGCACTCGCTGGCGACGCATCAGCTCTGGGTGCAAAGATCGTGCTGTTCCCGGAAGCGTTTGTCTCTGGGTATCCGCGTGGCCTGGATTTTGGAGCCGTCGTCGGGGCCCGGTCTGATCGGGGTCGCAAGGACTATCAGCGATATTGGGAAAGCAGTGTTGATATTCCCGGTGCTGCGTCAGATGAGCTCGGCCGTATCGCACAGAGCAACCAAATATTCCTTGTAATCGGTGTGATTGAACGGGACGGTGGAACCCTCTACTGTTCGGTTCTCTTCTTTTCTCCGGAAGGGGAGCTACTAGGAAGACATCGCAAGGTCATGCCGACTGGATCGGAACGACTCGTTTGGGGATTCGGTGACGGGTCCACACTGCCAGTTTTTGATACGCCATTTGGAAAAGTGGGTGCGGTGATTTGTTGGGAGAACTATTTGCCCTTGATGAGGGCGGCGATGTACGCGAAGGGTATCGAGATCTACTGCGCTCCGACCGCCGACTGCCGCGAAACATGGATTGCTTCCATGCGCCACATCGCTGTCGAGGGAAGGTGCTTCGTGCTCGCCTGCAATCAATTCAATCGCCGGCGCGATTTTCCCAGCGACTACCATGCTGACCTCGGCGAAAACCCAGGTCGGATTGTCACAAAGGGCGGCAGCTGCATCGTGGATCCGTTCGGTAATTTTCTAGCGGGCCCCCACGTGGATGGTGAAGTCATACTGACCGCTGAAATTGACCTCGGGCAAATTATCCAGGGAAAATATGATCTGGATGTCGTTGGCCATTACGCGAGGCCGGATATCTTCCAGTTACACGTCGATGAGCGACCGAAGCGCCCGGTAACGACTTCTACCGACTTCGAAGACGAAAGCGCTTCTTGATGCAAAGATGCGGGACAGCTTTCTTCCCGCCAAAACGATGGTTGTGGGCCACCCGAACATTACCCAACTTTCTGGGTTACTTCCGGTTGGACGGTGATTCGGGAGTAATCGTCAGGTTCAGGTGATTTCTGTTCGTCTGTGTCTTCTGACACTTTTTACGGCAGCACGCTCGTCATAGACTTTTCTGTCGCTCTGGAAAGGTCCATCAAGACATGCCGAAGACATTCACCATCCTGCACACCAACGATATTCACTCCAATCTCATCGGCGTTGGACCGACCTCGGAATATACGCCAGGCACAATCAACGACGACGGCACAATCGGTGGCATGGAGCGCATTGCGACGCTGATCGCAGAGCGACGCCGGGCCCGCCAGACAGATGGACCAGTGCTCGTCCTGGATAGCGGGGATGCGACGGTCGGTACACCCTTCGGCGGAGCGAGCCGGAACACGGGTGCGGAGTATCAATGCCTGTCGATTGCAGGGTATGATGCGACGACGTTTGGCAATCATGATTTCGATTTCGGCCCCGCAGCCCTGGCGAGTTCGCTGTCTGCGGCCCGCCGCGCCGGGCACTTGCTCCCAATACTCGCCGCCAACACGAACTTTGATGCAGCCGATGCCGGACTCGCCAGTCTCAAGGAACTTGGCGGGTCGGGAGCGATTCGCAAGCATCTGCTGATCGAGCGCGGAGGCATTCGGTTCGGGCTGTTCGGCTTGATGGGGACCGATTCCATTACGTTCACGATCAACCCTGGCGCACTTACCTTCCCCGATCCGATCGAGACAGCACGGAATACGGCGCGGCAGTTACGCGCTGAAGGCGCGGAAGTGATCATCTGCATGAGTCATGGCGGCGTGCTGGAGCCGAAGAACGGTCCGATCATCGAAGGCGACGACGTGAACCTGGCACGCGCCGTCCCTGAAATCGACATCATCGTCGGCGGACACACGCACACCTTCATGCGAACACCGGTCCTTGTGAACGGTACGCCGATCGTGCAGGCCGGATGCTATGGGCAAGTAGTTGGAGAACTGGTCATCCAAATAGAGGAAGGCAACAGGAAGGTCGTCTCGTACAACTTGTTGCCCGTGGACGATGCCATTCAGGGCGATACTGTTCTCGGCCTGGCAATCAAGGCTTTCACAGCCGAGACGTCGCAGCTCGTGTTCGCGCCACGCGGACTCATCCTTGACGAGCCGATCGTGATCATTGACCGCGATTGGTCGAACACTTTCTTTGATTTGGAAGCCTCTCTGCCCCTGGGGAATTTGACAGCAGACGCCATGCGCCATGCCACAGGAGCCGATGTGGCGCTGAACGCCGCGGGCATGGTCAGGGCCAGCCTGACGAAAGGCGTCTCCGGTATCCAGACCGCTTATGACGTTTTCCAGCTTGCACCGCCCGGGATCGGCGTTACCGACCAGAGTGCCGGTGGGTCACTAGTGCTCGCTTATCTCACGGCACGCGAGATCAAGAACTGTCTTGAGTTCCTCCTCGCGGGCAATCCCAACCTGCCGGGCCAATACTTTCCCCGCGTCTCTGGAATGCGCTTCCGCTACGACTCCAGTCGACCCCAATTTGATGTGGTCACGGAGATCGAACTCGGCGATCTCGCCCAGGGTTATCGTGCCATCGATATCTCGGGCGCTTCAAAGGAACTCTACGGCGTTGCCTGCAACCTCTATTTGGGGCTCGTACTCAGCTCGATGCCTAAGAAGACCAACGGAGCATTAGCGTTCACGCCAAAGAAGAGGGACGGCATGCCGTTCACATCGCGTGCGGATGCATTGCCCCCCGTACGGTCCAGCCCATATTTGCTGCCTCCCAAGGGCATGATTGACAGAGATCACGTGGTCCGCGATTCCAATCCCGGCGCGTCGCTGGAGATTAAGGAATGGCAGGCGATCATCAACTTCCTGAAGAGTCTGCCCACGAAGAGCAAAGACGGAGTGACCGTGCTTGAGGTGGATGAACGCTGCATGGAGAACCGATCAATCAGTAATCACTGAACTCTGACGGCAATGCAAAGCATCACCCATGAAATAAGGGGCTCTCGGTCGTTTCTTGCAGTTCTGAGCGTATCGCCAACCCTGAGATTCTTCTATACAACACCACGCGCTTCTTGTTGGCAAAAATGTAATTTCCCAGTTGACGGTCAAGAACCAGGAACTGATTCAAGCACCCTCCTCCTTCCCTCCGGTCAGGCGTGGTCAATCAGACCGGCAACATGCGTGTGACGCGAGTCACATTCAATCGCTCGTGCTTCTTGGATTCTGAGTGCTTGGTGAATTCAACTGAGACTCCTCTTGTCCCCACCCGAGACTAAACACGACCAGCAGGTTGCCGAGAAAATTCGACCTTCCATTTCACTCGCAGGACCCGGCGGGAAGTCGCTCCGTATCGCCCTTGGGGTCGGACTTGTTTTAGTGGCAACTGCCGTTCGGCTCATGCTTGCTCCCGTGTGGGGACCACACTACACTTTCCTGACATTCTTTCCTGCCCTGCTGCTGGCCGCTATCTTCGGCGGACTCGAGGGCGGCTTGCTCGCCACTGCGCTCTCAGGAGTTTTGGCCAAAATTCTTTGGCTCACTCCTGCTGGCTTCTTCTCAACCGCGCAGAGTGATTGGTGGGCCCTGGCCGCTTTTATGTCAGGTGGCGCGTTAACGTCCTGGATTGTCGATTCAAAGCAACGCGCAGAGGCCCGCGCCCATGCAGCCGAGATACGGTCTGTCAATCGAGTAACCTTTGATACTCATCAGCGCCTTCAGGCCCTGCTTCAAGCGTTGCCGGTAGGTGTGCATTTCTCCAAGGATATTTCCTGCCAGTTCATTGACGGGAATAAGGCTGCACTGGCGCAATTCGAGAGTATTGAGGGCGACAATATTTCAGCGTCCGCTGACGATGACCGGGTGCCGGGACGGCGAGCGAAGTTCTTTATCGGCGACCGTCAAATCACTGCCTCGGAAATGCCCATCCAGCGAGCGATCGCTGAAAATCAAGCCATTCCCTCCTTCGAGATGGCGGTTGAGTTGCCCAGCGGACGAACGTGGCTTGCCGAAGCATCTGCCGCACCAATTCACGACCAGCAAGGCAACGTGATCAGCGCGGTTGCAGTGATGGTAGACATCACAGAGCGCAAGCGGGTCGAGGAGGCTCTGCGCCACACTGAAAGGCTGAATTTGGCGCAGGAGGAGCGCAGCAAGCTAAGCGGAAGACTGATAGAAGCACAAGAGAAGGAACGTGCTCGCATTGCTAGGGAACTTCATGACGACATTTGCCAGCAGCTCGCATTCTTGTCCATACGGCTCGATCAATTAAGGTTAAACTCGGCGGCTTCCTCAAACACTCAACCTGAGTGCGGACGTTGTGAATCAGAACGGCTGGCGAAATTGACGCAGGTGTTAGACATTTGTCGGGAGATAGGCAAGGACGTCCAGACATTATCCCACGAGATCCACTCTTCCAAGCTTGACCACATAGGACTTGCCTCAGCGGTAAGCAGTTTCTGTAAAGAGTCTGCAGAGAAAAACCGGGTCGAAGTTAAATTCAGCAGTAAGGACGTTCCGGCAACATTGACCAACGATGTTTCGCTCTGTCTATTTCGCATTGTGCAGGAATCCCTACGCAATGGAATCAAGCATAGTGGCGCTACGTGCTTCGATGTCTCCCTGCGAGGCGAGCGCGATGGCATCGAACTCAAAGTCAATGATCAAGGCGCGGGTTTCGATCCGAAAGAAATTCGGGAGAAGGCTGGCCTGGGACTCGTGAGTATCCAGGAGCGGGTGAACCTGGTCAATGGCACCATCAATATCGAGTCTGCGGCGAATCAGGGCACCACAATCACCGCTTGGGTACCTGTGGTTCCCATAGTCGACTCAAAATACGAGTTGACAATGTCACAATCTCAATCAGCGTTGAAGACCAGCGGGATCGATGGAGGAGCATGGACATCGAAATGATGTCGTCGCTGTGCTTCGAGGAAGTCGGCATTCTAGCAGCGAGAGAAGAGTTGTCAGTGATACAGCCGTATCCCTTTTCTCATATCAACTCTCGAAACGAAGAATCTAAGCCGTTCTGCGCGCTCCGAACGGATTGTTTGAATGCTAAGTCGAGGAGGAGCACGAGGGTGTTACAAAGGCTGAACTCAGCTGTGAGGCTGATTCAGAGAACTACCCACGGAGGCTCCTCGAGACACTATGTACTACATCGGACTTGATGTTCACAAGAAGACGATCAGCTATTGCATGAAGGACGCGGCCGGCAAGATCCAGAGTGAAGACAAGATCGGATCGACGCGGTGGCGCGAAGAATTTTAAGATGCGCTTTGCTCGGATCAACGGTCTGCCTGGAGTCGCGTGGATTCACCACTGGGACCAGTGCAGACGGCGGCGTTCGAGATTGAGGGCGACCTCATTCGAGCGCTGTATATCATGCGCAATCCAGACAAATTACGCCACCTCGCACCAGGCGCGAGTCGAAATCCACGGCTAACTGATCGTTCCGATCGATAACTTCATGAATTTGGGGAGTTCGCTAACAGGTCAAGAAACTTCAGCGGGCGATTGCGTTTTGTACCTTGAAGCTTGGCATCGATCTCGACATGCCTGCCTAGCCGACTGCCAGAGTGTCGTGACAATGTTTTCGAGGACAAGGAGTTCCACGCAGTTGTTCATCTACGGTGAAGTAACCCAGAAACAGCGAAACAGGGGTTACTTCCGAATCGTCCACTGATACGACCAGAACCTGATTCTATTTCTCGAATCAAACGCGTTCATTCTCAGCGCCAGCAGTTCTACTGTGTCGTGTGACGCTCGACAGTGCGGTGGATACGAGGAGGCGGGCCGATCTGACCTCGGCTGCGAGTATTTCCAAAACCCTGAATGACAAACGTGGATTGCTGCCAACGATCTCCCGAAACATAGAAATCGAGATGGCATGCAGATCTGAGTTCTTGGTCACCACCGCCGTCATGCTGTAGTGCCGGCTCCCTGCGATGGCGGGAAGACCTATCAAGGACCCAGGCCCTGCCCGGAACCCCATTACGGACTTGTCGGCACGCTTGCTTGTCAACACCACCCCACCTGCTTTTAATAGAAAAAGCCTGCTCGGCGGTTGACCTTGCCGGAAAAGGATATGCTTCGCTGGGACGCGACGGAGATTCGAGAGGGCCTCAATCGCATCCGCGAGTTCGCAATCCGCATTGCATTCCGAATGAAGTGTGTGCAAAACAGGCGCTCCTTGGGAAATTAAGTTGGTCATACTCACGGAGCACGCCTGACTACTTATGCTTTAGGTGATGACGATCCCTCGATGCTCGCATTGACCACGAGAGCGCGTCGTTGCGTTAGAGCACACTATTATTCGCTCACGGCTAATTTACTTTTCGGGATCTCCGGGAAGTCCCTGCTCGTTCCAGCGTGAATCGTTGTTTCGGTATTCCGGACAGCTCCCTCAGAAGACGGCCAGCCGCGCGTCTTCGGCTAACCATCTGGTTTCCTGATATTGATGATTCGCGATAATCTAAGCCGCTTCCAGCTTGGCCACAATCCGACCCCGAATCATTTTGGCGTTTCCCCAACGAGCCTTAATCAACAACCTGCGCCAGCCTGAATCTCACGCAGGATCTTACGTTCTTCTGCAGCCTTCACAAATTTCATTTGTTTAGGGTCGTACAACCGAACAGACCAGGGATGCTTCAGACAAGTCACGGTGGTGACGGTTAGGTCGTGATACCGTTCGTGAGCACGAGTGAACGGCCAACTCCAGTTCACGCTATCTTCCGAGCAGGAACACGCAGTACGATTGCGAAAGATTCCCAACGCGACATCTCCTAACTACCGATCAACTTTGATCACGCCGCATCGACAAATTTGGTCGACGGGCTGTGTGGTCCTTGAAAGGACAATTATGGTTCTGTTTGGCATTCGGCCGCGATTCCATCAAAGTTGTACCGTCGAACCAAAGACGCCAACGAATCCTACCGTCGAAGCAGTGTAATCCTTGGGGATGTCCACTGAATCTATGTTCAGCACCAAAGTGGCATCTTCGGAATCGCGGAAGTCCAATTCGAGGACGGCTCACGGTGGATGCTTGGCTACAAGCCTGTTAAGGGGCATAACTACCGCGCTGGGGAACCGAGTTCAACGCGTCACGAACATCGGTGCAAGCACCGTAATCCTTCTGGAGCTTCTCCACGACGTATGGCCGGGGTGGATCACCGCTAGGCAGTTTTCCCTTCTTGCCGGAAATGCGTACACGCCTGCCTGGCTTGATATCCACTACGTTTCCTGCCAAGGTGTATGTCCGCTGGTCGCCCTGATTCCGGAGTTCCAGTCCGTGCGCGCCGGAGACAGCACAACCCGCGAGCATGTGGCTGCGATGGATGCCGTAGTAGATGCCAAACCCGATCGCCCCGCCGATGGCGCCGATGGTGCCAAAGATCGCGGCTGACTGGCCCGCAGAGGGCGTAGGCGCCTGGCCGCGCGCTAGAGGTGGCAACCCGCTCACAGAGACAAGCAATGCACATACCGCAAGGCGTGGGAAGACGCAGAGAGATTCTGTCTTCAAAACGAGACTTCTTTCTGATGCGAGATTCTCTTTGCCGCCCGGTAAGGGTGGCGAGTCCTGACTTTGGAAGAGTAAGTGATCGCTATTATATCGAGCGTCAGATGTTCGCTACCTATACGGAAGTAACCCCAAATTGGGTTATGTCCGGGTTGGCCACCACACGCTCGGAACTCAGAAAGGACTGTACAGCCCGGGCTCAATGAGCGCATCGGGCTCTTGGCGACAATCGATCGGACGAATCCGGGCTTATCCGATTTTGCGAAAGACGGCTACTATTCTCTGGACGCGGTTGTGGCGATGACGACACATGCGAAACCGATGGCTGCTGCGGCGGTCCGGATGTTGTTAAAAACAAGCCATCGACCAAGCAAAATCTCATAATTGGCCGGCGGCATTACTGACGACCAGGTCTTGATCATTTGATTGATCGGTACGTTTCCGAAACGAGTCACGAGAAAGGCGGTCACGGCAAGCGATGAAGCCGATATCGCAAGCAACCGCGAAATCATCGGCCCATCCATTGTGAACGCCCACCATAAAGGAGTTAGGATGCTTACCACCATTGAAATCTGCATGTAGATTCCGTTGTGCCTCATCAACGCATCACGGTAGGTGAGGTGCACTTCGAGCGGAACTTCATAAAACGTGGGGACCACGGTAAAGAAGCCGTAGGCAAAAGCGCCCGCCAATAACCCTGTCGAAAGTAATGCCAGAATATTTGCCACTCTATCCATACAAAAACCTCAAATCTGTGAATTGCGCTGCAATCGGTTGTTGTTCTCACTAATCTCGTACAGCGGCTTTTGCTGCGGGAATTGCAAAGCGCCGAAACAACGTGTTCAACTCCTCGACAGATAACCGGGCTTTACCGCCCAACCACCACATCAGCATGCCGAACAGGCCGCCTGCGATGAACTCCACGACTGCATCCGTGACGACGGACTGACTGCCGACTCGTTCTACCATCACTTTTAGATCATCCCGCACGAGGTCGATGACCAGCTTGCGCAACACATTCTGAACCGCTGCGCCGCTACGCTTGCCTGCCATGGCTCGGAATAGATGGCGGTGTTCGTTGACGTGGGCAAGCATGTCATGGCTAAACGCGAAGGCCAGCTTCTCAAGGTTGCTTCCATGTGAGAGCGCCTCGCGCTGACGCTCCCTCAGCGATGCCCGGAGGGCATCAAAACCGCTGAGCAGTAGATCTTCCTTATTGTCAAAGTGCGCGTAGAACGTTGCACGGCCGATATTAGCGCGATCAATGATGTCCTGAACCGACAGGGCTTCGAAGCCCTTCTCCTGGATGAGGGAAAAGAGAGCTTCCCTAAGAAGATGCTGCGTCCGCTGCACACGCCGATCCTCCCTTTTGGCCATCGGGCCTCCTTAGTTTCCGAACAGTTTGCGTTGTCTGAACATTTATCGAACAGACGAGCCGATCTTGTATCGAGTCTGACTTGAAACGCCGAACATCTTATTAGACGAATAGATGACTAGTAGCGAACATAGTGTTCAACAAAAGTTGGAACCAAGGATAAGGACTGCACATGAACAGCCGGGTATCTGTACCGACACTGCGAGCTGCGAAACGGGTGACCCTTGGTGCTGCGGCGACTTTTGCCGTCACCACGGTTCACCATGTTTACGGGGCGTATATCTATAACACCGCTTGGCGAATTCATGCTGCCATTGTCAGCGGCTTCGCGACAGCTCTGATTGGCACGTCGCTCTGGCTGCTTCGAAAGCATTGGGGTGATGCAGTTGGCGTGGTCGCATTCTGGTCATTCATCGTGGTCACATTCCTGGTTCCATTCCTCGGCTTCGGCGTCTTTGAGGGCGCATACAACCATGTGCTCAAGGACGCGCTTTACTTCGCGCACTCATCCCCAGGACTGATGATGCGGCTCTTTCCACCGCCGGCATACGAGATGCCCAATAACGGATTCTTCGAAATCACGGGAGTGATTCAGGTCATTCCCGGTTTCATGACGGGCTACTACCTCTATCGGTTTGTACGCGAGCAGCAGAAGCCGCGCGATGTCATTTCCATCGGTAGCTGAGCACTCGCAGACCTCAGTGCTTCGATTCGCAAATCAGAGTTGTCTGCAACTAACCATAGAGGGAGGAAATGTGCCAATCCATTCACTGGTTCTGATCATCCATGTGACAGCGGTCTTCGTACTATGTTCAGTCCTATGTGTCGAGGGACTCTCTCTCGTCCACTTGCGAGGAGCCTCAACTTTAGCGGAGGCTCAGCCATGGATCGAGCCAGTGCGTAGGCTTCGCGTTTTTGCGGTGAGTTCGGTACTCACTATTCAGCTTTCAGGAATCTACCTGGTCTATCGAACATCATCTTTCGGCAAGGCCTGGGCGAATGTGGCGATGGTGGCCTTTCCTCTGCTTATGGTTCCATTCGGCAACATTACGGCTCGCCGCATGCGCGCAATCCGCCAAGCTTTCAGATCAAAGGAGGCGAGCAGATCCGAATCGCTCGGTATGCTGCGGGCACCCTTCCTGAAGATTTCACTGGGGGTCCGGACGGCGGCCTTCTTTGGGATTTTCATGCTCGTGAGTATCAAACCCGGATTGTGGGGCTCGGTCGGTTTTGTGGGGACTTCTTTGATTCTTAGTCTTCTATTGTCGGTTGTGCCATGGCGTAGCAGTAAATCGATGACGGCTTCAGGCGCGCGAGTTGGTTAATGTCTCGGCTGCACGTCACCGGCCCGGCGCAACCCGATAGAGAACTGTCGTACTGAAACTAATTCGAAGCTCATTCGTCAGACGGCTTTCAGTGACTGTGAAGACCTGGCCAGTTGTGAAACGTCTTCCATTGAGATCTGCCGTCAATAAGCGCATTATCGCCAATGCACTCATCAAGCACTCTCGCACAGAATTCTAGGCTCCGGGTGGATAATCGCCGATCCTTCCATTACTCGTTTTTATGGAGGCGCCGGATGGTTTTGAAGCGGATATCTCTTACATGAAGTATCGTCCGCCATCCAATCGGAAATCTCTTGTTTCCGACTAATCTCGACGCCAGATTACCTTGCCGCCACGAATCGTATACCGAACCTTTGTGAAAGCCTCGAAATTTCCCGATCCTGGGTCTTCTGACAAAATCGTCAGATCGCCGCGCATCCCCGGCATTACCTTGCCCTCGCTTTGCGAAAGATGGAACAGCTCAACCGGAGCTGTCGTCAGAATGGCCAGCACATCGCGAAAACCAAACCCAGCTTGCATCAGCTGTCGGAATTCCTCGCCCTGATCATAATCAGTAAGAAATCCTGTATCGGTCCCGTAGACAAGCCTGCCGCCAAGTTCTCGATATCGGTAATCGAGCCTGCGGATCTTTGCAATGGCATCATCGTGCGAGAAAAGCTTAAGCGTCGGAATGATCGTCATGCGTTGGTCAATCATTCGCCGCAGCAGGGCTTCATCAATTCCGTCTGTATCCTCCGGTGTGTGTGCCAGAACATCCACGCCCGCATCGATTGCTACTTCCGTTCCCTTGAAGTTTGACGAATGCGAGAAAACCAGCAGCCCCTTGCGATGCGCCTCATTCGCGGCTGCACGCGCAATTCCCACTTGCATCGGAGTGATGTGTCCTGGACTCACAATCGAACCCGTAAAGAGCTTCACGATGTCGCATCCAACTGCTCGATTCTTGTCGACGAATGCCGCTGCCTCCTGAGGCGTTTCTGGCTGCGCCATCTTCGCCTTCAACTCAGGCGGAAGATCAGCCAGATAGTACGGCAATGCGTGCGCAGGGAAGATCGGAATACCTGCGGTGAATATGCGCGGTCCCGCGAACTCGCCGCTCTCCTCGCGTCGGCGCAGAGTAGCGGTATTCTCTGTGTCCGACCCCGTATCCACCACCGTCGTAAAGCCGGAGTGCGTCAGCATCTCGCTCATCTGGCGCCCCAACTTGTCTGCAGGCTGATGCCCGGCGTCGTTCCACTTGGGCTCCATGAAATGCACGTGCGCGTTCCAGAATCCTGCGAGGACGACACAACCGTCGCAGGATATAGTCTCAATGCTGCCGGGCGTTCGTAGATGCTCCCCAACCCCGGCAATCACTCCGGAGCGGATCAAGACTGTTGCATCTCGGCGCGGCGGCGCTTCCGGCGAGGCGTAGATCGTGGCATGCGTAATCGCCAGATCTTGCGCCCAATCAACTGCGGCCGGGACAAATACGAGCAAAGCAATGACAAAAGACCTCATCTTAATCCTTAGTTCTTAAAGTCGGTACGCGTGCTCCCGCCTGAGTGGGCACAGCATCCATGATAACGAGCACTCAATTCCGAGTGTGTCACCGCGAAAGGGGCAAGTGCACCATTCCTTGTTAGGTCCGGTTGGCCCACCACTCGACCGCAACCCCTCAAAAAGAACCGATTGTAGCGTGAGAGCATTGTCTCTATGGGCTGGGCAACACATTACATTGAAAAGCTCCGCGCTGGAGAAACAGTCTCGTTTCGCCCCCGAGGTGCATCGATGAAAGGGCGTATCGAATCTGGCCACCTCTGCAAAGTGGTACCAGTCGATTGTTCCACTCTCTCAGTCGGAGACAACAGCATATACCCAAGCAGTCTCATTCTGGTATCAGTGAAATCTGTTCGTACACTGTACACACCAAACTCCTGCGCCACACCTAACAAACAAAATTGCAACGCAGACTTTGGTGAGTCGCGGGAAGTACGAGGTCACGATCAGGCGACGACATGCGCCAGCGAGAGCGACTTCTTTAAGGTTCCACGGCTTTGGTAGTACCTGAAAGCGAGAGGGGGGTGGGGTGGGAGATCCCCGGCGGGGTGTACGCGCCTCGCTGTGGCTGGTGCGGCCAACGCCGCTCCACGGTCTTCCCAAAAGGGCGTCAGGAGTCCCACACGAAATAGGGGGTCACCTCCCGATCTGGCTCCATGTAAGGTATCGAGGGAGGACGTCAGGATCCGTATATGGCTCCGTACTTCTCATGCGCACTCCGCGTTGAGCGGACCCTGCGCGCCATCCCATCGGTGCGCATACGAGTCAGAGTGGCCATGACGATGCGGTGCGGCAACCCAATCGCCCCGAGACGAAGTGGACTGAAGAGGCGTTGACTGACATTGTGTCTATCTCGCTTACGCCTTCGCGGAGCCCACGAGAACCGATTCATCCCGGCTTCTCTCCAGGTGACTGGATGCCGGAAGAAGCGTGATCTCGCCCATGTCGATTTTGACGAGCAAAGGCTCTTTCACAAGCTGATAGTCACCCTCATACGCGTACACTCGACGCTTGGTCGGCACAATGATTCCGTCTACGTCGCGGTAGTCCAAGGCGTAATTGAGTCCGGTAGCGCCGCCGAGGATATCCACGGTGTAATCGTGCCGGCGCAGTAGCCCGTCGGGACCGAAGCAGGAGATCTGTTCCTTTGTGTGGCTCTTGACGCTGTCCGGGAAAGTCACCTTGAGGCGTCTCCAGGTTTCGCCCTCGACTTGAATTGGCGCGATCTCTTCGTTCAAGAATCCTTCACGGGTATATAGGAACGGGGTGTTGAGATAAGTCCACAATGCCTCACCGACAAAATACGCTACATGGATTTGATCCCAAGGCGTTTCTCTTTTCTGTCCTTCGAACGACTTCTCGGGATCATCTCGAGATTCGATGAGCGTGCCGTTCTCCGCCTCGATCACAATCCGGCTCGGCTCGAAACGCGCTCGCATATTCTGGCCTGGGAAGTCCACGGTAAGGCTCTCCCGTTGAGTCTCGGCCGTCAAAACGACATTCGTGAGAGTGTTTCCTTGGCCCTTCACATACCAGATTGCCCCGGTAATCGATGCCGCAACCTTGATCGCCTTCACCTTGTTCCAGCGGTCCAGTCCACCGTGTGCCTTAACTGCCAGATCCAATAATTCGCTCATCGATGCTCCTCTTTCCAGGTAGGGTTGATGGTGAAAGAGTGGAACTATGACAAAATCGTAGATTCCTCGATGCTGACGGGGAGATCGGGCACGCCATGATCGTAGACAGCGCGAGCTACTTGCACCGAGTTGAGAGCTTCGCGCAGGAGCTTGATCTTCCCGTTCTCGGCAACCAGGCGGCCGAAGAAGAGCTGGTGAATCGTACGTCCAGTCTTTGAGGAGACCGCAGTTAATTCGTACTCGCCAAAGACCTGGTCCGGGGTGTCGATTAAAATCCTCACAATCTCAAATGCGAATCCCGGGTATAGGTCACGGACGAAAGCAAAGAAGCCGCTGATATCCGAGTGTCCTACATATCTTTCTGGAAATCCAAAGTCAGCAATGTGGCATTTCGAAAACGCCGTCGTCGCTGAACATCGCCGCTGCAGCATAGGGGTCTCCCAGTCCTAGTTGGGTGAATTCGATTAGAAGCTCTCTTGCGGTTTTCATTTGTGACCTCTTTGGAGGCTTAGCGCGAGCGCACAGAATTTGATTTAGCAGCTCGGGATCTTCGAGCGAGGGATGTGGGGGGAGGAATAAGAAGCAAAGACCCGGTTCTTATCAGGAACGTAAACCGGCGGAAAGCTCAGTTGCCTTGGGCGGTAGCATCTGGCCTTGCAGTTGCAGCATCGCTGATGAAGTCCGCCACTTCTTTCGGCTTAGACAGCATCGGTACGTGACTGGTGGGGAGGGTCAGGGTCTTTGCATTCATTCTCTTCGCTGTAACTCTCTCCTGTTCGGGCGAGATCATGCGATCATTTGATGCGATTACAAACCAACTTGGCTTGGAATGCCACGCGGCCGTGGTGATTGCTGACCCGAGAGCCGCACCCTGTGTCGGGCCTTGAGTGGCTATCAGAGTTGTTTTCTCAACCAAAGGAAGATCAGGAGCAAAGTCTTCGAGTATGCCCTTTGGGGTGATGACCAGATATCCGTCTTCTATTGGTCGAATCTCACCGGCGCCTGGAGTTAGACCGTAAGGCTTTGCCAAACTGCCTGCGGATTCGCCCGCATCTGGCGCGAATGCTGCTACGTAGACGAGGCCAACGACTTTGGGATTGTTTCCGGCTTCCGTAATAACGGCGCCGCCGTAGGAGTGGCCGACGAGGAGGACCGGACCATCCTGCGCGTTAATCGTGCGATTGGTTGCGGCTACGTCATCGGCAAACGAGGTCAGTGGATTTTGAACGCAGGCAACATGGAAGCCTTTAGCCTCGAGAATCGGAATCACTTTTGACCAGCTTGAGCCGTCTGCCCACGCTCCGTGAACCAGGACGATGTTCTTGATTGGGGCGGAAGGCGAGCTCTGCGCAGAACTCTGAAGCGTAATCAGCGTAGTTGAAATGAGAGCTGAGCCAACGAGGAGGGGGAATGCTCTACGGAGCTTCATCATGATCTACCTTTTCTGTTTTGATTGGTTGACTGCGTGGGATAGGGAAGATGTGGAAAGTCCTGAGGTTCCGGACTTCCTGCTCCACTGCGCCGGGAGTGTCTGGAGTCGTGCACCGGCTGACCTGCTATAGAAAGACTATGAAGCTAGGCGCGATTAGATGCATCGCCAGAAGGGAGGCATTTTCGATAACCATGACAGTGGTCTGCCGGATACCACTATCGAGGCTGTCACCTTTTTGCTGCTGTTAAAACGCATCAAGAGAAAGCGAACCATAACCTGCACGCTTTTTCCTCATCTACTTGAGTTGATGCTGGTTCGCGGTTTTGCTGTCGTCGCAAGCTGTGAGAATGCTTGATTGGGTCTGACGCAGGCCGCACATGGCGAGATCTGCGCTTCCTCCATGCCGCAAAGCAAGCTCAGTGAGAACATCTTGACCTCACGGTAGCTCGTTGCTGGCCGAGCGGAAGCCCAGAACCAGCCCAAAGTCCGCGCCACCCTTCAAGGGTATGATTTCGGCAAGTGATATGTTGATACCAGAGGTCTGCAGCAAGCCAGGCATCGCTCCTCCAATCGTGAAGTGTTTCCCCACTTTCCTTCTAAAAATGGCAGTTCGGGCCCCGGAAATTGTTCGATGAAGAGTTGCACCTGAAGCTGCTCGAAATGAAGTGTGCTTAGTGAGTCGAGGGTCGCCTCTACGCGGCTCGATTTCAGCCGCGCATTGGTGATTCCTGCGAAGCCTTTCGGGATCCCTCCGCAAGATTCGGTCATCTTGCCAGCTGACTCCGTGGGATCTGCTATCGGAATGGAGACGTATGAGTCTTTCCGCGAGGATTTTTCCTCACCTGATGAGGCGATCAGATTTGATGCTGATGCTCGTCGGCATGCTCATCGCCGGGTGCCACTCGCAGAAGGTCACACCTAAGCCGTCGGTCGAAATAACCCGCATGCCCCCGGCAAGTCCGGGAGGTCCAGAGCGAATGGACTCCATTGAGGGCCGTGTCGTGGGCGCGAAACTCGGCCAGCAAATCGTTCTCTATGTAAAGGACGACACTTGGTGGTTACAGCCATTCTGGGACAAACCGTTCACTACGTTGCAGAGCGATTCGACATGGAAGAACTCGACGCATCTTGGCACCGAGTATGCCGCGCTGTTGGTCGACCCCGGGTATCATCCACAAGCGAAAATCGCTGCACTTCCCGTGGAAGGCAATGGCGTGGCGGCAGTTTTTTCTGCAAAGGGCGCTGCTACTCCATCCCCAGTCTTAAAGACGATTCACTTCAGTGGATACGACTGGATAGTTCGCTCTGCGCCGAGTCCTCGAGGTGGAGAAACGAATTTGTATGATCCCGCGAATGCGTGGACCGACGAGAAAGGCTATCTGCATCTCCATATGGGTGAACGCAATGGCCAGTGGACATGCGCGGAGGTAAGTCTCGCTCGCAGTCTTGGCTATGGCACCTACAAATTCGTGGTGCAAGACAGCACCCATCTAAGCGACTCGGGCGTTCTGGGGATTTTCACCCTTGATGAACGACTTGGCGAAGTCTTACGTCCTGAAATGGATATTGAATTGAGTCAGTGGGGAAAGCTCCGCAACAAGAACGCACAATATGTTGTTCAGCCCTACTATATTCCGCAAAACATTGCACGCTTTGCAGTGACGCCGGGCGTGTTTACGCACATGCTGCGCTGGGAACCAGGTAACGCATCGTTCAAAACGATCCAGGGCTCTGCGGAGGGATCCACGTCCAGAGGTATCAGTGAACACATGTTTACCTCAGGAGTTCCTTCTGCTGCCGCCGAGACAGTACATATAAATCTGTACGACTTCTACCATTCCAAGAGCACTTCGCAATTGCCTGCTGAGGTCGTGATTGAAAAATTCGAGTATCTTCCGTGACCGGACGACGTGCATGCACCGACTGCGTGGATGGTTCTTGGCTGGCATTGCGGTCATCTACCTCGTGAATGCGGCTTCAGCGCTGGATCCCGTCAAAACCATATCGCAATATGTGCACGATCGGTGGGGAGCCGACAGAGGATTCCTCGGAGGAGCGGTCTTTGCCATCTGCCAATCGCAGGATGGCTACCTCTGGATCGGAACCGAAAGAGGTTTGGTACGATTCAACGGTTTTGACTTCACCTTGATCCAACAGCCCATTTCAGGCTTACCGCCGATCGGTTCCGTGCGCGGTCTCGTAGCCGACTCCGAGGGAGACATGTGGATACGTCTTGACGGCCCGCATCTGCTGATCTATCGCAACGGAAGGTTCGAAGACGCTATTTCTCAATTTGGTTTGACGGAAATCGCATTCACTGCGATGTCCCTTGATAGTGATGGCGAGTTGCTTCTCTGGGGACCGGAGAGTCGACTCTTGAGATTCCACGACGGAGCTTTCCAAAAATACCCTATTTCACCCGACATCCCGGGCATTGTCATGTCATCGGTGGAGGCGCGCGACGGGAAGATCTGGATGGGCACGCGAGAGTTAGGACTCTTTCAAATTGTTAACGGTCACGCGACAACTGCACCAAGTCACCTGGCGCTTACAAGCGTGAATACACTGCTTCCTGCTGACAGCGACGGACTCTGGATTGGAACCGACACCGGATTGGAGTTCTGGGATGGACGCACTTTGGCCAAGCCGGGGTCGAGACCTCTGATCAATCAGCAACAGATCCTGGCATTAACCAAAGACCGCGAGGGAAACGTGTGGGTTGGAAGCAATCAAGGCCTCATCAGGGTCACGCCTGCGCTTGCGGTTTCGACCGAACTAATCAATCGCAAGTCTGAAGCACACGACTCAGATGCTGCGGTTAATGCGATTTTCGAAGATCGTGATGGAGATCTTTGGTTTGGAGGTCCGCACGGCATTGAGAGACTGCGCGATGGCATGTTTACCACCTATTCACCTGGTCAGGACCTCCCTTCTGAAAGCAGCGGTCCAGTCTACGCCGATTCCGACGGTCGGACATGGTTTGCACCCCCTTCCGGCGGACTCTATTGGCTGAAGGACCGGCATGTCGGTCATGTTTCGATCGCTGGGCTGGATAGAGATGTCATATATTCCATCAGTGGTGGCGGCGGTGAGATTTGGGTCGGGAGACAGCATGGTGGTCTGACAGTGCTTACAAATAAAGCGGGGACTTTCGTCGCGCGAACGTATAACCATGCCGACGGGTTAGCGCAGAACAGCGTTTATTCCGTTCACCGTAATCATGACGGAACGGTATGGGCTGGGACGGTGAGTGCCGGCGTCAGCAGGCTTAGTAATGGCGTATTTACGAATTATTCGGTGGTGAATGGGCTTGCAGCAAGTTCCGTTTTCTCAATTGTTGAGGGATTCAACGGGATCATGTGGTTTGCCACGCCGAGCGGTCTCGCTTCGTTCTCTGAAGGACACTGGAGGAACTACGCGGCTCCTGAGGGATTACCGTCATCGAATGTGAGATCTATTTTTGAGGACTCGAAGCACCTGTTATGGATCGCGACTTCCGGTGGACTTGCGTTCTGGGCATCAGACCACATTGACGTGCCACATAACCTGACCGACTCCTTGCGCGAGCAGATACTTGGCGTTGCGGAAGACAAGGAGGGTTTTTTATGGATTGTGACTTCGGATCATGTGCTTCAGGTGAGTCGTGATCGACTGCTTGCAGGGTCGCTCAGTGACTCGGATGTTCAAAGTTACGGGAATGAAGAGGGCCTGCCAGAGGTCGAGGGCGTGAGTCGTGATCGCTCGATCGTGGCTGATGCCAACGGTCGTATTTGGATATCGCTGGCTCATGGATTGGCATCGGCCGATCCGACCATCTCTGCCAGGAAGGCGGCTCCAGTTGATGTTCGAATCGAATCGATATCGGCCGCCGGGAAACAGGTCAATTCAACTGACACTCCGAAGCTTGCAGTCGGCACTCACAGCATCACGTTTAACTACGCAAGCTCGAACCTTGCGGCGCCGCAAAGAGTCAGGTTTCGATACAAGCTCGACGGGTCCGATCAAGGTTGGAGCAACGATGCAGCGCTGCGGCAGGTTGTCTTTACGAATTTGGGGCCGGGCCTCTACCGGTTCCGTATTATTGCGTCGAATGGAGTGGGGTTATCGAGTGGTCGAGAGACGGCCGTTAGCTTTATCGTGGAACCGGCATTCTGGCAGACTTGGTGGTTTCAAATCGCTGGTTTGGCATTTGCCGGTCTGATATTCATGGCGATCTATCGCATGCGCATGTCTCAGTTGACACAGCGGTTAAACACTCGATTTCAGGACAGGCTCGCCGAACGGACGCGAATCGCACAGGAGCTGCACGACACTCTTTTGCAAGGTGTACTAAGTGCTAAGTTGCAACTCGATGTAGTGGAAGATCAGACGCCGCACGATGCCCCCACGAAGCCTCTGTTAAGACGCGTTCTTCAATTGATGGGCCAGGTTACGGAAGAGGGTAGGAGCGCACTCCGAGGGCTGCGCACGCCTGAGAGCATCAGTCTGAGCCTCGAGACTTCTCTTTCGCGCGTCCGCCAGGAATTCGCGCTCGATGAAAAGGCTAGCTATCGGGTCGTTTCCTCGGGCGCATCCCGGCCCTTGCATCCGTTGATCCGTGATGAGGTTTATCGCATTAGCCGTGAGGCTGTTGTGAATGCTTTCCTGCATGCACACGCAAGCAACATCGAGGTAGAAATCGAATATGCGAACAGGTTTTTCCGCATACTTGTGCGCGATGATGGAAACGGGATAGACCCGCGGGTGCTCGACGCGGGTCGCGAAGGGCACTGGGGACTACCTGGCATGCGCGAGCGCGCGCAAAACATCGGCGCCAGTCTCAAGCTTCGGAGCCGGATCGGCGCTGGAACCGAGGTTGAACTAACGGTTCCCGGCGAACGTGCTTACGCAGATAAACCTGGTGGTCGCATCTCTCAACGGATTACTCGGCTCACCCGAATGAAGCGGACCAGCCCAGGACGATAGCCAGCGAGGACACAAATGGACACTCTTCCCCGGATTTACGTCTTTAGCGTCGACGACCATCCCCTTATGCGGGAGGGAATAGCGGCGATCATACGAAATGAATCCGACATGGTGCTGGTTGCCGAAGCGTCCAATGGACACGAGGCGGTCCTTGGTTTCCGAGAACACCGACCGGACATCACCCTCATGGATCTCCGGCTTCCCGATATCAGTGGCATCGACGCCATGGTGGCCATTCGCACTGAGTTTCCAGACGCGCGCGTCATCATGCTCACAACGTTTGAAGGGGACGCAGAGATTCAGAGGGCATTGGAGGCCGGGGCTCAAGGCTACATGCTCAAGAGCATGCCGCGAAAACAGCTTGTAGAAATGATTCGAAGAGTACACTCCGGCAAGAAACATATTCCTCCTGAAGTCGTGGCCCACCTCGCCGAACATCTTGGCGATGAAGCTCTGAGCAAGCGCGAGATTGAGGTTCTCGAAAAGGTCGCCGGAGGAAATCGAAATAGCGATATCGCGGCGCTTCTCTTTATCTCAGAGGAAACAGTAAAGGGCCACATCAAACACATCATGGAGAAACTTGGGGCAAGCGATCGCACCGAGGCCGTCGCGATCGGGGTTCGGAGGGGGATCATCCAACTCTAAGCCTCCCCGTGCGGCAACCGGCCAGTGGCAACCAAAAAGCACTCGATTTAGGGGTTCATGTCTATCGCAATCGGGCTAACCTCATCGATGGCGTGCTCTGTTTGCCCGAGGAGGCACTAGGCTGCAGAAACTCTTTTCCACCTTCCCTGATGGGTGGCTTGGTGTCGGGCTTATCATCCTTCGCATCGCAGTCGCGGTCAACGCGATTGCTCAGGGTGTTTATTGTCTAACTGGCTCCAACCAATCCGCATCGACCGTCTGGGCGCTTGGACTGCTCGCAATCATTGTGGGTCTTGTGGTCATCGTTGGATTCCTGACGCCCTTCGCCTGCGCAGTCGCAACTCTCGGCTACCTCATCAGCGGTGTCGGACTTCTTTTCGGCCCCGCTGACAGGCACATCAATGCATTCGCGGAACTTAACCTGGCTGCGATGTCCCTCGCGCTGGTCCTGCTTGGTCCCGGCGCGTTTTCCGTGGATGCGCGCCTCTTCGGCCGCCGCGAAATCATCATTCCGGCAGGCCGGCGTCCTCCTATGTGATGACGTGGGTTTGGAATTCACAGCTCAATGAAACCTTCACTCGGTATTCCACGCACACAGTGAGTACAGAATCCACCTCGAAAGTGGTATGCCACGCGCACCAGTCATTGGCATTGAAAATGCATTCTTTTGCGGGATGCAACCTTCGGAGCGTCAGTTCATAGTGGTCTCGTAGATCAGGTACGCAGGTGGCCGCTGAGTAGCCGCTGCGCAAGAGGACAAATGGCCGAATACGACAACGCACCTTCGCTCGGCGTAGCGATGCAAGCAGAGCGTGAAATGGCTGCCTTCGTGAAGGCAATGACAGATGTCGTTGGTCAGAGCGGCCTCTGGCGAGCTGCTGAAGTCTGGCTGCATGCCCTGGAAACTCTCGACTGGCCAGATGAAAATCACGAATGGTTCTTCCGCCAGGTTTCGATCCTGGCGATCTCTCAACTTGTGACGAACTCCGAAGCAAAAACGACGGGTGAAATGAGTGAAACTGCTCGACGCCTTTCATGGTTGCCGGTCTTACAGCACGCGCTCTAAAACATAGCCCGCTAAGATCGAAGCAGTTTTGTCAACTAATGCCTGCGACTCCCATGAGCGCGGTTTGCACCGGAGAGCATCATGATTTCCCCGAATCACGGACAACCCTCCTTGCTCGACAATTCCACCGCGCCGATGCAACTTGTGGCAGAAACAAATTCGGTTCGCATCGCAAAAAATACGGAACGGGAAACTGCGCAAGATGCTTTGCGAATTCGCCTCTGGAGTCTCCAGCAGTGGACCTGCGAACTCCTCATTAAGAATCAGCAGCTAAGAATGGCGCTTTCCGAAGTGAAAGAGACAGAACGGCAGAGATAATTTTGATCAGACGTGAGCGACGACTAAAGGAGAAATGACGATGTCTAAGAAACTCGAAGGGAAGACAGCACTCGTTACAGGCGGTTCGCGTGGTATTGGCGCAGCGATCGCAAAGCGTCTGGCAGCAGACGGCGCAAGCGTGGCCATCACGTATGCGACAGACGCCACCGCAGCAGCCGCCGTGGTTAAGGCGATTGAAAGCGATGGCGGAAAGGCCGTCGCGATCAAGGCGGACGCCGCCGACACCAAAGCAGTCAAAGATGCGGTTGAAAAGGCCGTCGCGACTCTTGGCCGACTCGACGTGCTTGTGAACAATGCCGGCACGGCGATCCCCAAAAAGTTCGAAGATGCCACTCTCGAAGAACTAGACCGCGTGATTGACATCAACATTCGTGGCGTATTCATCACGACGCAGGCGGCACTGAAGCATATGAATGATGGTGGTCGCATCATCATGATTGGCTCGTGTGTGGGCGAGCGCATGATGACTCCGGGATTAGTACCTTATTCCGCCACAAAGGGAGCTGTGAAGATGTTCACTCAGGGGTTGTCCCGGGAGGTGGGGAACCGAGGCATCACGGTCAACAACATCCAGCCCGGTCCGATCGACACGGATTTGAATCCCGCCGCCGGCGATTGGGCCGTGCCGCAGAAAGCGGCGACGGCGCTTAATCGCTATGGAACCGTCGCAGAGGTTGCCGCATTGGTAGCATTCGTCGCTAGTCCCGAGGCGTCATATGTCACCGGCGCAAGTCTGACCGTCGACGGAGGAACAAACGCGTAACTTCAACGGACGACATATTGACGCACAAACCCGAGAGTCCGTACGGATGTCGGATCGAGGTTGCTCGAAGCAGGAGCTAAGTTGTGCGCACCCAAAAATCCTCCAACATGCATTAGTCGATGAGGGCTTGTCATGAGTCAAACGGTACAAGAACGAAATAGTATCTTGGTGCTTGAGGCATTCGACACATTGTTCAACAAGCGGGATTATGTGGCGGCAGAACGGTACTGGTCAGCTGGCTACATCCAGCACAGCGCGCACATCGAGCCGGGACGAGACGGACTGTTCAATCTCATCAAAGGAACTCCGTCTACATTGAAATACGAGGCAGGGACAATTGTTGCAGATGGCGACTACGTCATTGTCCATGGCCGCTTTTCGGGTTTCGGCTCGCCCGTTAATTGGATTGCAGCAGACATTCTTCGCATCGAAGGCGGCGTCCTCGCGGAGCATTGGGACGTGATCCAAGACGAGGCGACAAAAGACGAATCCAAGAGCGGCAAGCCGATGTTCGGTATTGAATTCCCAACGCGATAATCCAGTCTTCGTTTTTAGAAGGAATAACCAATCCTGCATACATTGAGATGTTAAGACGCCGAAGCCGGGAAGAAGTCTTAACAAACGCTCGCTCGTCGAGAAAGTCCCAGCGAGTCAATTGGCGAAGATCAGTTGTCTGTGAAGCCACGCGGTGATATTCCCGCAATGTCCCGATGAGGCAGTCAGCTTATCTTGGACTCACTCGACAGCGCTTCTTCGATGAGCCAAATTAGCCCACATACGAACGCGTAGTCAACTAGCCCTATCGGAATCAGTCCGTATGCAGGAAGGCTCGCGTCTGACCAGCGGACCAGCAAGATCAGGGCAGGTGTAACGCGGCCAATAGCGCCAGCACGATCCAGAACCAAACCTTGTGTCTCAGGTGCCGCCGCGTCCAAATGGTGATGGCAAAAACACCTGCGCAAACTGTCGCTGCTCTCGCTCTGCCCGGGTCCGCGATAAAGAAAGAAATCGGTATCATCACGCAGAACAAGATCACGAACGACACTTTTCGCTCCTGATTGTCGGTATATTCCAAGTCCTGCTTGTCGGTATCTTCCAAGAAAAAACGCTCGGGGATTAATGCAGCCTTGATTCTACGGAATGGACGAATGAATCGCTGTTACTTTTTCGATGCCGGGAGAATTGTGGACGATTGGGAAGTGACTGTGAACTTGCTCACGTTGGGTCCGAACATCAACTTCGAAGCGTTTATTTGATGAACCGGAAACTTTGAACAATCTGAGCCAAGCTGCCGTCCACACTCTTCTGCTGTCGATCCGTCAGCTCCTTCTTTGGAGGGTCGAAAACCTGGGGATCGGTGCCGGACTGGCTGACGCTCAGCTCGAAACATCGCCCGGCGTGGAATGTGCGATACAGGTCCGCGGAACTCGAATGGCTCATCCCGCCCTCGACTTTAGTGCCGTGTACAAACAGAACTCCTCCGATCCTCTTCTCAGGCTGCCGAGCGGAGATCATATACTCCGGCCACTCCGAGACGCCGCAGTGACTAACGTTAACGGCCAGGTCTGATCACGCACTGGCGAAGAAGTTGTCTGTGCCACTGCACAAACGTTAATCAAGGCCACGATGGGTCTGAAGCCCCAAGCACGAAGCATGCGAATCTGTTCAAATCAAGCAATGCTGACAGCCTGCGAGACCGTGACTGAACTCTCTTCGGAGAGGAGAGCCCGCCACAGGGCTAGTTCAACTCGTTTGTTGCCGGCGGGGTCTTTGATGGCGATTCGAAGAGCGCGAGAACCTAGCTGACTGCCCATACTTGCTATTTCACGCACGAAGACTCCTTCTCGCCGGGCCACATCGATGATCTGCGAAGCGGCCGGTTGGGCCTCGTCGAGATGGAACATCAGGAAGTTAGCCTCGCCAGGAACAATTTCGCGGATTCCGAGGCTGCGCAGCGCTTCATACACTTCGGCACGCAGCAGATGAGTGTTTTTGTAATGTTCCTCGTAGTACGCGGCATCTTGAAGGGCGCGGACAGCAGCGACCTGCGCCGGCAAACCAACAACCCACGGCGGGGTGAGCGAGGCCAGATCCGTCAGTTGGTGCGGAGACGCGCATAGGTAGGCAACTCGCATCCCACTCAGAGCGTAGACCTTCGACATCGATTTGCAAACGACGATGTTTTCGCTGGCCGCAGCAAAGTGTTCGAGGGATTCGGTGGCCCCGACATAGTCGATGTATGCCTCATCGAGCCAAACCCGTGTCTCGGCTGGCACCCTGCGGAGCACGTTTTCCAGTTCGGTCCGGCGGATGTGCCTGCCGGTTGGATTGTTTGGATTCACGAGTACGACAAGGTCGTAACCTTCTTCAATTCGCTGAGCGAGTTCGTCCACATTTACTTTGTATCCGTCATCGCGCGAAAGTGTCAGGCGTTCGACTCGACATCCGATTACGTTCTCCAAGACATGCTGGTACTCGCCATACGTCGGATCAAGAATCAGAACGCGCGACTCGCGAAGAAGCCAGTGTCGAAATGCTCGATAGATCAGATCGGATGATCCGGCGCCCTGCAGGATGTTCTCTGGCAGCACACCCCGGTGTGTCGCGACTGCCTCGCGCAGACCTTCACCTTGCGTGGGCGGGGAAGTTCGGATCAGCCATGGAAGGTGTTCCTGCAATGAGGAGAGCACGCGCGGCGACGGCGGGAACCAGGCATCCAAAACGTCGGCGTTTGACCTGCTGTCTGAACGCGGACAGTTTACGGACATTCTGCTAGAAAACGAAAAGGCCGCAATAAGCGGCCTTCTGTAAGCTCTTTATTTTGTTGAGCTGAATGGTTGCGGGGGCTGGATTTGAACCAGCGACCTTTGGGTTATGAGCCCAACGAGCTACCGGGCTGCTCCACCCCGCAGTCTTAGTTTAACAACCTGCAATGGGTGGGTCAAATTGCCATCTGGTCCGCCATTGCTCCACCGGCCGCGCGACCCGGCTGCGCTCTATCCATTACACTTCTCGCAGCCCTAAAGCCACGGCAAGCAACTTGCACTAAATCCGGCGATTCCGCCCCTGTAAACGCCACTGGAGCGGCGGCGACCGGCCGATACAAGCAAAGAAGCCATCAGACTCCACAGGAGCCCGCCGGATGTCTCATCTGTATGTTGCTGTCCTGGCCATTATCGTGGTCGTCCTTCTTACGGTTGCCATCTTCCGGACGACGCGCGTTAAAACCAAAGCCGACTACCTAGTTGCCGGACGCTCCCTACCTGCTTTCGTCCTCGTCCTCACTCTTCTCACTTCGTGGATCGGCGCCGGCTCTCTTTTTGCCGGGGCGGAAAATGCATACAAAAACGGCTTTGCCGCTCTATGGCAACCGGCAGGCGGATGGCTCGGACTGCTGCTCATCTACTTCATTGCCCCACGCGCCCGTAAGTTCGCGCAGTTCACCCTGCCCGATCTGCTCGAAGCTCGCTACAACCAGACGGCAAGAGTGCTCGGCACCTTCGCAATCCTCTTCGCCTACGTTGGAATTACGAGTTATCAATTCAAAGGTGGCGGCGACGTGCTCCACCTTATATTCCCCGACACTGTCTCCTCGCAACTTGGCACCTACCTCATCGCGTTTTTCGTCATCGTCACCACCGCACTGGCCGGCATGTCGTCGGTGGCGTACATGGATGTAGCCATCGGTTCCCTGGTCACCTGTATCTGCATCATCGCTGCGCCATATCTATTTCTTCAGGCCGGCGGCTGGTCCGGTTTACATTCGGTGCTGCCTCCGCAATATTTTGAAGTACTCGGTAACTACAGGCTTTCCGCAACTGGCGTCGAACAGCCCGTCGCCATGGGCCTCGTCCGCGCTCTCGAATTTCTTGTTCCCACAATGCTGCTCATGTTGGGTAACCAGGTGATGTATCAGAAATTCTTCTCCGCGAAAAGTGAAAAGGACGCCCGATTCTCCGTGGTCGGCTGGATCATCGGCACGCTTGTTCTCGAGACTTTGATCGTCGCCATCGCCGTCTTTGGACGCGCGCTATATCCTACCGGCGAAGTCGCGCAGCATCCGCGCGAAATCATTCCCTACACGGCTCGTCACGGCTTGCCCGCGGTTCTCGGTGCAATCCTGCTTGGCGCAGTCTTCGCCAAGGTTATCTCTACAGCATCGAACTACCTTTTCTCGCCCGCTACCAATCTTGTGAACGATGTCTTCGTTCGCTATATCGCGCCTGAAGCCTCAAACAAGCGCGTGCTCATCATTTCGCGTCTCGCTGTTGTGCTGCTTGGCTGCTGGGCTCTGTATCAAGCCGTCTATGCCGAAAGCATTCTGCAGAAGATGCTGTGGGCCTACACCATCTACTCCGCCGCCCTCACGCCTGTTGTTCTGGCTGCGTTCTACTCCAAACGTGTCACGGCATGGGGCGCAGTTGCTGCCATCGCCGGCGGCACCGTGGTCACGCTGGCGTGGGATTTGCCAGCCGTAAAGGCTCTCTTCCCGCACATCATTTCTGATCGCGATGCTATCTTTCCAGCACTCTTTGTCGCCGTCGCCGCGCTCATCATCGTAAGCCTGTTCACTGCGCCGCCCAGGGAGTCCCAACTGGCGCAATTTGCTGATTAGCGCATCTGTTTCGTCAATCCCGCAAGGCGCGACAGCCTCATCAATAGCCTAGACTGTTGATTGGACGGTCTGATGCATACGCGCCCCTGCTGGGTTGAAATTTCTACTCGCGCAATCGAACACAATTATCGTTTGCTCGCCAAGCTCGCTGGCCCAGAGGTTGAACTCCTCGCGATCGTCAAGGCCGATGCCTATGGTCACGCCCTCGAGCTGTGCGCACCAGCTGCAGTCAATGCGGGAGCTCGCTGGCTCGGCGTCACTAGCGTTGAAGAAGGAATCGAGGTGCGCCGACTTTGCCCAGACGCGCGCATTCTCGTCATCGGCGGCGCCTTCCCTGGGCAGGGTCGTGATATTGTTCGCCACAATCTTACTCCTGTCGTGTGGGATCTTTGGCAGTTCGATGAGATTGAAGCTGCTGTGCGATCTGCAGATCTTCGATCCTTCTCTGTTCATCTTGAAATCGATACCGGAATGAGCCGCCAAGGAGTGGATCCCGAGTCGCTTGCTCCACTTCTCGCGCGTTTTCATCGCGACTCTCCGCTGCGTCTCGAAGCTGTGATGACCCATCTCTTTGCGGCCGACGAAGCCGACCAGCGTGTCACCGAGGATCAACTCGAACGGATGGAAGCCGCGCTGAGCCATATCCGCGCAGCCGGCCTTCACCCCGGCATACTCAACGTCGGCAACTCGGCTGCGCTCCTGGCCGGTCAGGCTCATAAGATTGCTGACCTTGCATCGCGCTATGAAATGAGAACTCTTCTGCGTCCGGGCCTTGCGCTCTACGGGCTCGTCCCCGAGTACGATCCGGCATTCGAAGCGGCAGAGCCTATTACGCTCGCCCAGGCCCGACGCGAATTACGACCCGTGCTCAGTTGGAAATCGCAGGTCGTCAGCGTACGTTCCGTAGGAGCCGGCGCAGTTGTTGGCTATAACGGAACTTTCGTCGCCACCGAGCCGATGCGTCTCGCACTCGTCGCCACAGGATACGCAGACGGCCTCGATCGCAAACTAGGCAATCGTTTCAGTCTTCTTGTCCGTGGCCAGCGTGCTCCAGTCGTCGGACGCATCAGTATGGATCAGTCCGTCATCGACGTCACTGATATTCCCGAAGTGGTCGCTGGCGATGAAGTTGTCATCCTCGGTCGCCAGGGTGATGAATCAATCACAGCTTTTGACCATGCCAAAGCGTCTGGCACCATTCCCTGGGAAATCTTCACGCGCATCGGCTCGCGGGTTTCCCGCCTAGCGATTTAGCAGGGAGCTCCGGTAGGCCGAATCGAACTGGCTGCCGCTGCTAGAGGTTGCGCGATCTCAAGCTCCGCCGCTCCGCTCACAGAAGCGATCATTGCCTCGGTCCCCATCGCCGAATTCAGCAGCATATGGTAGAGTCCGCGCGAGCACCACTCCTGCTGATAGAACTTGCGAATTACCGCGGCGCGCCGCTTGTCGTAAGCTGCCAACGCCTGGTCCGCATTCTGCGCCTGCTTGGGAAATGCCTGCGTGAACCAGTCGCGCTTCGCCTTCATCGTTGCATAGACAAAAATATGAAAGCAGCCCGGCTGACATGCGAGCGCACATGCCGCTCCTCGGCCAACTAGAACGCAGTTGCCAAGTTTCGCCGCCGCTACAATCTCTTCGCGAATCAGCGTGAGCATGCGTTCGGAATCAAAGACCTGCTCTTCCGAGAGGCCGGTCATCTGGTATGCCGTGTCGTGCCAGAACACTTTGCCGTAGCGGTAATACCAGGGATCGAGCCGGTCGTCGAACTTCGCGGCCAGTTCCGGCGCAACGCCCGCACTTCTCGCGGCCGCGCTCACCAGTTCAGAATCAAGCAGCCGCCACCCCAACCGCTCGGCCAGATCGTGAGCAAACTCTCCGCCCCGCGACCCGTATTCCCGCTCAACTGTAATTACCCTGATCGGCGCGTGCATCATCAACCACTCCCCTTGCCACTGGAGCATACAACGAAACAGCATTTACCCCGCAAGTGAATAGACACGCAGAAAACGTCTTCGGTTGCACGACTGTCACCAATACCTTGACTATCTACAAACCTTGTTGTAGATAATCTAGGCATGGGTAAACCAAGTGACCTCGTGCAGGGCACCCTCGATCTTCTCATCCTCAAAACGCTCTTGCCCGAGCAAATGCACGGATGGGCTATCGCCAAGAGAATTCAACAACTTTCAGGCGAAGTGCTCCAGGTGCAGCAGGGCTCGCTCTACCCGGCTCTGCACCGACTCGAACAGCAAGGCTGGATCAAAGCCAGGTGGACCGAAAGCGAAACCGGACGCCAGGCCAAGTTCTATTCGCTGACCGCCGCTGGCCGGGCCCAGCTCGAAAAGGAAACCGCGAACTGGAACCGGCTTTCCGCCGCTATCAACCTGGTCGTGAGTGAGACCTAGCGATCGTTATTCCGGCACTTGCCCGAGAGGAGGCGAAATGCGCTGGTTACATCAGCTCCGAATGAGAATCCTTATGCTTTTCGGTCGTGCAGGGGCCGGCACGCTACTTGATGAGGAGCTCAGCTTCCACTTGGAGCGCCAGATCGCCGAGAATCTCGCAGACGGCATGACTCATGAGGAAGCGCGGCGCGCCGCTCTCCGCACCTTTGGAAATCCCGCGCTCCTTCGCGATCAGGCGCGCGCCACCTGGTCCTGGGCTTCCATCGAATCCGTCCTTCGCGATATGCGCATCGGCGCGCGCACCCTCGCCAGGGCTCCAGGTTTCACCATCATTGCCATCCTCGTCATGGCGCTCGGCATCGGCGCCAATGTCGCTCTCTTCACCATCGTTCGCGGAGTGCTCCTCAAACCGCTCCCCTATGTTGATCCCGGCCGTCTCATCATGCTCTATGAAAGCGAGCGCGGCGCAGCTGCCGGAAAGCAATATGCGCCCGTCGATCCAGCCAGCTTCTTCGACTGGCAGAGGTCCAATACCGGCGTCGAACAGATGGCCATGGTTTCTCCGTTCCAGAGTTATAACGTTTCGGCAGAAGGCGGCAAACTTCCCGAGCGGATTGACGCCGGCTGGTGCTCCTGGAACCTCTTCTCCATTCTCGGAATTCAGCCAGCCTTTGGCCGTGCCTTCACGGCTGCCGATGATCAGCCTGGAGCCGCCTCCACTGTCCTTCTCACCAGCACATTCTGGAAGCGCCGCTACAGCGCCGATCCCAATATCGTTGGCAAGACAATCTGGCTCGACGCGCATCCCTATACCGTCATTGGGGTGCTCCCTTCCTGGTTTGTTTACTCCGGCTCCTTCGGCGGCAAAGACATTCAGGCCTGGACTCCCTTTAACCACGAAGCTCCGCCCGCACTTCTCAAGACTTATGAAGATCACGAATCCATCGTGGCCGCGCGTCTAAGGCCTGGCGCAACGCTGCAAAGCGTTGTAAGTCAAATCAACTCCATCCAGCATCAGATCAAGAAAGATCACCCCGGGCCTGCCGTCCATCCCTACGCCACCGGCCGCTTCATGCTCGATGACGTGGTTCAGGACTACAAGACCCCCTTGTATGTACTTCTCGCCGCCACCGCCTGCGTTCTCCTCATCGCGTGCATGAATGTCGCCAGCCTCCTCGTTGCGCGCACCTCTGCGCGTGGTAAAGAGATGGCCATTCGCACTGCCCTCGGCGGCGGGCGTCTTCGCCTTCTTCGTGAGCGGCTGACCGAGAGCGCCCTCATCTCAGCAACCGCAGGCCTCATTGGCATCGCGCTTGCCTGGACTGCGTTGCAATTTCTCGCGCACTTCCAGCCGGACATGAACCGCGTAGAATCCATTCGCATCGATGGCGGTGTGCTCCTCTTCACTTTTGCCGCCGTCGTGCTCTGTGCAATCTTCTCCGGGCTCATCTCCGCAATCAGCTTCGACGGCAAAAAGCTCCTCGGTGCGCTTCAGGAATCCTCACGCTCTGCCAGCGGAAGCCAGAAACGTACCACTCTGCGCCGCACTCTCCTCGTGCTTCAAGTTGGCCTCACGGTGGTTCTGCTCGCCGGCGCTGGACTTCTGCTGAAGAGTTACCAGCGCCTACGGGGAACCGATCTCGGCATTCCAATCGACAACACGCTCACTATGCACTTGAGCCTGCCGCCCGCACGCTACAGCGAAAACGTCAAGCAGGCGGCCTTCTTTGAACAACTCATTACCAGGGTCCGCGCTCTTCCCGGCGTTACTTCAGCCGGTCTCGTTACCGTTGCGCCTGGCCAGGGCTGGGGCGGTGACAGCCTCGCTGATATCGTCGAGCGCCCCCGCCGCCCAGAGGACATCCTCGATATGCATATGCGCGCCGCCGATCCCGGCTACTTCGCAGCCGCGAAAATCCCGCTCCTCCGCGGCCGAATCTTTACCGCCGATGAACGCCTCGCGCGCGGCAACGTTGCAATCATCTCCAACGAAGCCGCGAAGCAGCTATTTTCCGCCGAGGATCCCATTGGCAAACACCTGCGCTTCGACTTCTCGCATCAAGTCTTCGAAATCGTCGGCGTCGTCGCCGACACTCGCTGGGACATTCACGAACCGCCCAAGCCCACGCTCTACAGGCCCCTGTTCGGCAGCGACTATTCTGGTGCCACCATCTTCATCCGCTCAGACCGAAACGCTGAACCTCTTGCCATGCCAGTCGAGGGCATTATCGGACAGCTCGACCGCGATCTGCCCGTCTCCAATGTGATGACGCTCGGTGATACGGTGAACAAATCCACTCTCGACTCCGAATTCAATTCGCTGCTCATTCTGGCATTTGCTGTCATCGCACTGGTACTGGCCGCGGCGGGCCTCTACGGAGTGCTAACGTATCTGGTCGCCCAGCGCACATCCGAGTTCGGAATCCGCATCGCATTAGGCGCCAGGCGCGGTCAGTTACTGAGCGCCGTTCTGTTCGATGGCTTGCGGCCCGCCGTGCTCGGCCTTCTCATCGGACTCAGCGGGAGCGCATTCGCCGCACGCCTCATCAAATCGATGCTCTATCAGACCGAGCCGTTCGACCCCACGGTTTTCATAGCCGTTGCAGCTCTTCTGCTGGCCGTGGCAATCCTTGCCTGCATGCTCCCGGCATGGCGCGCCTCGCGCCTTGATCCAATGCAGGCCCTGAGAACAGAGTAGAGAACCTCAGAACGAAAAGGCGCGGAACAAAAAGTTCCGCGCCCTAAAGAATGTCCGCTTATCCCTGTTCACTGATCACTGTCCACTGATCACTGTCACTACTGCGTCACCGGCGGCGCCGGAGGCGCTTTCGGCGCTTTCAGATGCGGCGCGTTCGGCGAACCCGGTCCAGCAACCGTCGGCGGAAGAGGCGGAACTTCGTCACCTCGCTTGATGTGAATGTCGCCATTCTGAGCTGTCAGCGAAACCTTCGGTCCTCCTGCACCTATCTTGCCGCTTACCGTTTTACTTTCGTCTCCGGTCACTTCGAGCGGAAAGTCTGTAACGATATCGCCGTTGCGTGTACTACCAGTTACGGTGGCAGCCGCATTGGGCGGCAGAGTGAGTTCTACGTCACCTTTCCGGTTCTTCGCATCAACTGCGTAATTGCCCGCAGTCTCCACGGCAATGCGGCCGTCGCGATCCTCGACGTAGCTGTCGCCGTATATCTGGCTCAGATCCACGTCCTTTGAGTGCGTGGTAACGCGCACCTGCCCTTTGGCCTGCGTCACCCGCAGGTTATCGGAATTCAGCGTCAGGTCCCCGGGAAGGGCAGCCACATCCAGGTCTGTGACCGACGTGTGGACATGTAGAGGTCCGGTCACGTTTTCCATGTGTACGTCGCCGAAGAGCTCGCCATTGATCGTGACCTTCCCGGTAATCTCCGACAGGGTGAGATCGTTGCAGTTTCCTTCGGCGGTAATATCGCCGTCGATCTGGTGTGCAGAGAAGTCGCCCTTATCTGTAGAGAAATGCACCTGCACAGATCCCTTGATCACACTCAGGTGAACATCCCCATGATTGGAGTTGATATTCAGCCCGCCATCAAGATTCGCCGCAGTCACGTCGCCATGGCCAGAATGCACCGTAACGTGCGAACTCTTAGGCACGGTAATCGTCAGGTTAAGCCGCCCATTATTGTTGCTGTCTGATTTCACCAGCACCGCGTTGCCGCTCACTGTCACGTGCGCCTGTTCGGCCTCAAAGATCTTTTTGGCGTCCTCGTCCGAATGTGCATACGCCACTTCGTGCGCCTGCACCTGGATATTCGGTGAATCTCCGGCTGTCACACTCACATCGCCGCGCGGGTTCTCGATATGAATCGCCGCATCCGATGGGATTTGCACGTTTAGTAGCTGCTGATCGAAATCGTGCTCAGGCAGGCCGAACATATTGAAGAAATTATTGTCATCGTGGTCGCCCCAATTGTTGGCCCAGGGTCCCCACATTCCGCGCGTCGTTCCCGATGCGAAAAACCCGATCACGGCCAATAGGATCAGAATGCCCACAAACCCGGTCCCGCGTCTGACCGGTGCTTCGCGCCTCAAATCAAGCGCCCACTCTGCCAGCATCGCCAGTCCGGCCGCGATCAGAAGCAGTGGCCACCATTTGCCATACCAACTCCAGAAATTCTCAGGAGCGATGCGACCGGCATAGATCAGCAGCCACACAATGCCGATCGCCACCAGGATAAGCGGTCCAACCACAGAAGGAACGCGCGGTCCATACGCATGCTGATACGTCGCTTTATACGCGTGTTGCTGCGCCTTCCAGGCATCGCGCTGGGCGCGCCAGGCAGCACGTTGCTGCTCGCGATACACCCGCCACTGCGTGCGCGGATCGTATCCGCCAGGTGGCATATTTGGGGGCACGCTGCTCATGACTGCCCTCCCTCGGGACCCTTCCCGTAATCTTGCGTCGAAGGAACAATAGATGTGCCGGGCTGCGGCTGTGCGACTACAGCTGCCCCTGGATTCACGCCCGCGCCATACGGATACGGAGAACCTGGATACGGTGTCTCATCCCCGGCCGCGGCCAGCGCCGCACGCTCAGCCAGTTTCAACACGCCAATCAGAATCAGCAGGAGCGGAAAGAACAGGCTCCAGAACTCAACCATGCCGGCTTGATGCATCAGCAGAATTGTCCCCAGAAGCAGCAGAATCGCTGGTCCCCTCAATCGGCGAATCAAGATATAGCGGTTCATTGCTGGCCTCCTTTTGTATCTTCAAAACGACGCACAATCAGCCATACCCCAAGTCCGATAAAGATGAGCGGCCATAGAAACTTGAAAACGTGTTCGGCCAGAAAGCCCATCTGGTTCAGAAGCAACAGCAAGCCGAATCCGATAAGGATCAGCGCACCAATCGGTTCCTTGCGGCGCCAGAACACTGGAGGCACCGGCGGAACTGGAGGAATGGCCGGATCCACAAATCCTGGAGGCGGTGGCGGAGTATACGACGCCTGATATTGCTGATATGGAGCCTGCTGATACGGAACCTGCTGATAACCGCTCGCACTTGCGCCAGGATTTGGCGCCGCAGGTCCCGGTCCCGGAGGAACCGCGTTGATCGGCATACCCGGCCGATGCTGTGGGCCACCCAGGTTCAGCCAGTTGCCAATCTCGTTCAGACCCAGCGGATCGGGAATTGGCTGTCCATCGCGAATCGCCTTCGCCGTGTGAAACGCTTCAAAAGCCTGATACAGAATCCACGCAGGAATAAACAGGCCGAATATCCCGTAGTGCGTCGTGATGCTGATGATCACGACAAAAATCACGACGTGGATCAGCCCTTTGAAGTATTGGCCGTTGTACATCGCGCCCACGCCGGGAATCACTCCCAGCACCGCCGCAACCGACGGATTCGGACCGCCAGCGCCAGGCGCTACAAATGGTTGCTGCATGCTCTGCCACGCCACGAAGCAAGGCTCGCAAAGAATCTGTCCGTTCCCCGCATTGCGAACGCAGGCCGTGCAGAGCGCCTTGCCGCAGTTCTGGCAATAGGCCGTCGCACTAACTCCGCTGTGATTTACGCAATCCATATCGTGCTCCCTTCCCGTATTGCCAAGTCGAACTCGGGTTCCTCAAGAACAGCTCTCGCTGCCTGAGGCGGATTGCCGGGTTCCGAAGAGCCCTCGGAATGCCTGGGCCGATCGTGATGCGTAACGGAAGATTCCTGATAATCGAAGTCTTTCAGTGTTGGTGTCCCGGATTGTTGGGGAGGATCGACACGCGATCCACCTTCTTTCCGGTTAAGGTTTTGTTTTGACTCCCCCGGCGTTACCGGCTGAGTCTGTTGCTGCTGCTTGCCCTGGTTGTTCTGGCGTATCTCCCGCATGCGGGATTCAACTTCGTACACCAGCCGCAGGTGATCGTAGTAGCGAATGATCGGCGTCGAAGCCATGGTCAGCCGGCGCTCCATGAAAGAACGCACCGCTGTCGGCCGCAGATTCGAAAGCCGGAAGTCCGTGAGTTTGACGCCCGTCATATTCAGCGTCAATGCGATTGAGAAGAAGGCCATCGCAGCGGTCATCAGCAGCCGTGGCTCGGCAAAGCGGCGAATCCGCCCCATCATTCCCGGCCGCTGCCACGCCGGAATCACCATCGGAATCACGTTATCCGCAGTCGCAAGCTTGTATTCGGAGGTATGTCCCGGCCCGGTCTGCGCCAGGATCTTATCCAGCAGACCCGCCGGGACCTCTGGTTCCGGGCTTAAGAACTCCAGCCACTCGCGCCCACGCCGTGCTTCCTCAAACAGGGAGGTGCATGACGCACAGACTGCCATATGGGAGGAGAAGGTCGCCTCATCCTCAGGCCGCAACAACCCGTCCAGTGCGTCGGCCAGGAGAGTTTCCCAAAGCCCGCAAGCTGGAGAGTTCGGAATGTTTCCGCGGTCTGCCATCACATCACCTCCCGCTTATTACGTTCCAGAAGGCGCGCTAGTTCCGCACGGCCCCTGCTTATCCGGGACTTTACTGTCCCTTCGGGGATGCCCAGCACCTGGGCGATTTCCTTGTAATCCATGTCTTGTAAATCCCTTAGAATGACCGCTTCGCGCAATTCCACCGACACCTTGGCCAAGGCTCCCTGCACCATCTTGGCCAATTCCTTCTGTGCCGCCTTTTCATGGGGTGAAGCTCCGGTTGCCGTCAGACGATCGATCGGCCGGAGTTCGTCGGTCTCGTCCCAGCCCGCATCAAGCGAGTCGGTCGAGCGCAGGTTCTTCGTCCGCCGGAAATTATCCACCAGCAGATTGCGGGTCATCGTGGTGATCCACACCTGCAGGCTGCCTCTGGCAGTGTCGAAACTGGCAAGATTGGAATAGATCTTTAAGAAGACGTCCTGCGTAAGATCTTCAGCATCAGCGCCATTATTGGTAAAGCGATAGCAGAGCCCGTAGACACGCCGGTGGTGGGTACGAACAAGTTCGGCCCATGCTCCAGAATCCCCGTCCATGCAGCGGCGGACGATTTCAGACCAGTCGATCTCCAGCGGTCTCACCTCCCCGCCAGCCGGGGTAGACGTCGGGCGGGTGTCCGGCGTCATTGGTCTAGCTTCCTGACCGTGGCCCTGAAGAGGCTTGCGTGGAGTGCCCGGTTCACGGGGCTCCAGCTTACGCCGGATAGGCGCTTTCGGCGCCACCAGTCCTGCCACGCTCCAGCTTAATGTACCCGCACAAGCCATGGAGGCCTATACGCATGATTTTGTTGTGCGGTTCCCGTCCTGATACCCCTATTCTTCTAACCGCAAAAAAGTATTCAGGCCCAACCCAAAAACTGCACCCTTCGTGCCGGATGATTGAGAAAGGAAGGCGAAACAAAAGCGTAGTACCGCACCGGAGAAACCGGCAATAGAGGGAATCGCGATCCACGAACGAAAAGAAGGCCGCGCCTGTGGTCGGCGCGGCCTTTTTCTTGGCATATAGCAAGGTTCGTATTGGACGTTCGAAACAACTCCGGTTCAGTACCGGTCCCCAAATTCCGGCTCGACCGGGTTCTCGAACAGCGAAGCATCGCGCGTCACAATGGTCAATCCCGACGGGGTCACGAAATAGCGACGCTTGTCTTCGACCGGATCGTAGCCGATGACGGTTCCCTCCGGAATGTGCACGTCGCGATCGATAATGGCACGGCGGATGCGGCAATGCCGGCCAATCTGTACATGCGAGAAGATGACGCTCGAGTCGACTTCAGAATAGGAATTGACGCGCACGTCCTGCGACAGCACGGAATTCGATACCGAGGCGCCCGAAATGATGACGCCGGCGGTGATCACCGAATTTACCGCCATTCCCGTCCTTCCAGGCTCACCAAACACAAATTTCGCCGGCGGATACTGGCGGACCCTCGTGCGCATCGGCCAGTTCTTGTCATACAGGTTGAACACCGGCGACACCGAACACAGGTCCATATTTGCTTCGTAGTACGAGTCGAGCGTGCCCACGTCGCGCCAGTAAAGCGCCGTCTGCTTGTTCTCATCCACGAAGCTGTAGGCCATCATTTTCTTGTTGCCCAGCATATTGGGAAGGATGTTGTGTCCAAAGTCGTGTTTTGAGTTGGGATCCTCAGCGTCGGCGATCAGGGCCTTCAACAGAATCTCGGTGTTGAAAATGTAGACGCCCATCGACGCCTCGACCTTGTCTGGATTGAAGGGCGAGCGGAAGGTGGTGGAGGTTGGCTTTTCAAGGAAGCCCTGAATCTCGCCGCTGGCTCCCACATCGACCACGCCAAAGCGCGCCACTTCATCGGACCCAACCGGAAGTGTGGCAAGCGTGACGTCTGCGTGGGTCTCTCGGTGATACTCCAGCATGCGGCTGTAATCCATCTTGTAGATGTGATCGCCGCTCAGGATGATCATGTGCTTGGGCTGCTCGCTTCCGATCGAGTAGATGTTCTGATAAACGGCGTCAGCCGTCCCCATGTACCAGTTCGTGCCGGTGCGCTGCATGGGCGGCAACAGCTCAAAGAACTCGCCCAGTTCCTGCGCGACAATGCCGGTCCATCCCTCGCGGATGTGCCGGTTCAGCGAGAGGGCCTTGTACTGGGTAAGAATGAAGACTCGTCGCAAGCCCGAGTTAATGCAATTGGAGAGCGTAATGTCGATGATCCGGTAGTGTCCGCCAAACGGCACGGCGGGTTTGGCGCGGTCGCGGGTAAGCGGAAAGAGCCGTTCTCCGGCTCCGCCTGCAAGCAAAACCCCCAAAGTGTCTTTCATGTCCGTATGAGCCTGCCTTGTCGCGTTGTCTTCCCGGAGCTTCCTCAGCGCGAATCCAATGTGCCGTTATCCGGTACGGCATTTTTCAAAGAAGGATCTTACAGATCCGCCTCTGAACGGCGAAGAATACCACACAGAGATAACACGCGCAGCATGTCCGCGTTACACGGGATGAGCAGGCTGAAAAAACCGCAAAGCTGGAGCCCAGGCGGAACACAAGTCCGCTCAGGAGACTCCGGCCCTAAAACCGCTGCAGAGACAGGCTTCGATTAGCGGCGCTTCGGCTTGAAGCGGTAATTCACACCAACTGAAATGGCGAAATTCACGTCGGTCTGGGTGTACTTGGCGCCATAGTCGATGCCGTAGCGGGTGATAATGGCGTCGGGCGTGACCCGGAAGACCCAACGCTGAGAGCGGTTCAGGTCGATATGCCCACCGATGATGGCCGCGAGAGCGAGCTGGTTGTTATAGAAGGCGACGGCGGAAGGAGGTAGTTCGCGAAGATCATGTTCGAAGTCGCCGTAGGTGCCGCCGATCAGGGCATGCGCGATCAGTGCGCCGTGCTTGTTGTGCGGTCCAAGCCACTCCGGACCGGCGACAAACATATACTCCTGAATGAACGGACCCGAGATGGACTGGGTTGTAACGTTGTTGCCGAGCCCTGCACCGCTGGTGGCGAGATAGCCGCGGATACTGCCTTCCGCCGCCCAGTGCCTGCTGAACCAATAGGACCCGGACAGGTCAAGACCACCCAGGTTCGTCCCGTTCAGAATCGTCGGGCCGGCTTTCATGTGGCGGTACGCCATTCCCAGCGAAAGGTCGTACTTGTTGTCGTACTTGATATTCGCAAGCGGATCGACGGCAATGTACGTGCCGTTTCCGGTGGTGCGCGAAGAGGTGCTTTGTACAGCAGGCTGCACCTGGCTGAAGGCGAGCGGAACTGGGGCAAGCAGACCCAGGACAAGGACTGCCGAAAAGAATGAAAACCTTACTGGAAGACGCATCAACACAAAGCTTACAGGACCATACCTTTGAGGGACAATGAGCGGAACTGGGTGTTAGACGCCGATGAGGTCCCATTGGCTAGCGACGCGCTTATTCGATTGCATTAAGGCTCGCAGTGCTCGGCCCAGCCGGCGTATACCAGATACCGCATCGTCTTGAGAATCTCGAGCGCCGATTCTGTCCCCGAGCCGGCCGCGTCCGGCTGCATGGGTGGTGCGGCGTGCATGCGCCAGTCGAGTGACGTGCGGCCGAAGATCAGGCCGGCCCGCGGCAAATGGTAAGCGCTGGAGATGATCTCAGCCGAGTGCCACCCATGCGCCTTCATGATGCGCTCCGAGTAGCATGCGTTCTGTATTGTGTCGTGAGCCTTTGTCTCCACGAAGATCTCCGACGGTGGAATACCTTGCGCAGCAGCTGCCCCTGCCATAACGTCGGCCTCCACAAATCTGTTGTGCGCTGCTCCACCGGTAAACAGCAGACGCGGGGCAACGCCGCGTTCATATTCCCGCACTGCTTCTGAAACGCGAGACATCTCCTCAGGTGTCGGGTTGCCGTCTGAGTCGGCAGGAGAGCCGAGCACCAAAATCGCGTCGAAATGATCGCGGCTGGTATTCGCCCCAGGAGCGAGCCGGCGTGCCACCGTTGCCCAGACGATCAGGATGATTACAACCAAAATGGCGCCCAGAAACGCGCGGACGATCCAGCGCCTGTTGCCGAGGTCGATGGACTTGTAACGATGACGCGGCCGACGGGTAGGTGCGCGCCGGCGCGTTGGACGGGTTGAAGAGGCAATGACCACGCCGGACTCCGATACTCAACTCTAAAAGCGAAAGCCTCGGGGCGGCGGCACGAAGGTATTAACTGAATTGGGACGGCACCAGGATCCGGAAGGGTCTCAACCGAGGTCTGCGGGATGATCCCAGCTCGACAAAACTATCTCGCTCAGTGGTTTGCGGCTTCGCGGCGATTGCTCCTGCGCCTGGTAACGTTCGTTCAGGGTTGAAGGATCGCCCGCGTAGCCGAGCGCCATCACAGATCCGATTGCGTAAATCTCAGGAATCGCAAACGCCACGCGTGCTTTCGACTGATCAAACCCAGCCATTTGGTGCGTGGCGATGCCCATGGCAGCCGCCTGCAGGGTGATGAAACCATCGGCAGCGCCCAGATCATGGAGCGCATAGTAATTCGGCGAGTCGTTATTACTGAACCGGGTCTTGGCGACGCTAAGAATGAGTACCGGAGCGTTCAAAGCCCACGCCTGGTTAGCCGGAACCAGCGCGTCGGCAATCTTCGTGTAAGTCTCGGAATTGCGATGACCGACGACGAATCGCCAGGGCTGTTCGTTGAAACAGGAAGGAGCCCAGCGCGCGGCTTCAAAAATCTTCTTCAGATCGGCATGACTCACGTCGCGATCTGCAAAAGCCCGGGGACTCCAACGCTCGAGAACAACGGGCAGAACTCCCTCCGTCGAAGGCTGCGCATACTTCATTTGGTGCACTTCGCTTGCGGTAAGCGTCATCGATTTCCGCTCCAGAGAACGACTTTGTACTAACTCGGATGCGTACAACTGGTTAAGGATGCGCTTCGCCCTCCGGAACATGAAAGAGCGGCCTTTACTCAGGCGATTTTCGGGGATTCGACCGCAAATCTACTTTGATAGCGCAGATGGACTGGCAAACGAAAGCCAAGCAATCAGTGCGGCGAGCTTTTCATCCTGCGTCCAGGGTGGACCGAGGCCTGTACCGAGGTCTGCAAGCCGACGCTTGATTTCTCCCGGTTGGAGTCGAAGAGAGTCTGCGGACATGTCGATCGCGTCTCTCTCTTTCAATCCGAATGTCTCCAGTCCACAGCGCTTGCTCGCATGAAGCAGCGCCTCGCGGAAGAGTTCTCCGTCAGCCGTATGGATCAGCGCATGAGACTCCAGAATCTGCGGCAGGCTCGGCAGCGGTCTCCCGGAGGCGAGAAGAAGACCGCAGCACTTGAGCGCATAGCCCTGTGTCTGCAGTCTTGTCTGGACCGAGTGGACGGCCTTATAAGCGAGGCTTCGGGCCTCGGCACGTGCGCGCGAAATGATGCCGCTTGCCTCGGCTCTGGGTCTTTTCTCCGCGGTGTGATATGGCTGGCGAAACTCATACGTGAAGTTTCTGACGAGGTGAAGCCGCTGCCGCAAAAGAACCATCGGTAAACCATCTTCAAGCGCGATGGCAACCAGCGAAGTCCAGCCGGAGTGGGAGCGAAAACCAAGTGCCGCCTGGTTCATAAGGCCTCCCGCCGGACTAATTCAAGTCCACGGCGTACCTGGCCCGATTGACGCATCGGCCAATAAATATATGCGCGATCCTATTACGGATAGATCCGGTGCAGCGTACGCGCAAACGGAATCGTCTCCCGCACGTGGTCCAAAGCGCAAACCCAAGCCACCACGCGCTCAATGCCCATGCCAAACCCCGCATGCGGCACCGACCCATAGCGCCGCAAATCGAGATACCACTGAAATGCTTCCAGCGGAAGGTTGTGGTGTTCAATCCTGCTCTTGAGGAGTTCGTAGCTGGACACACGCTGCGATCCGCCAATCACTTCGCCGTAGCCCTCGGGAGCCAGTACGTCGACGCATAACGCGAAATTCGCGTCCTTCGGGTCAGGTTCCATGTAGAAAGCCTTCACCGCGGCCGGGTAGCGATGCACCATCACCGGGCGGTCAAACTGCGAACTGAGCCACGTTTCATCGGGCGAGCCAAAATCGTTGCCGTACTCGAAGGGCTGCTCGAGAATTCCCTTGGCATGTGCCTCGTTCAGCATCTTCGCGGCTTCGTCGTAACGCAGGCGCGGAAACGGTGGCACTATTTTCTTCAGTGTTTCAATGTCGCGGCCGATGACCTGCAGTTCAGGGGCGCGATTTTTCACGACAGACTGCACAATGTGCGAGATGAAGTTCTCCGCCAGTTCCATCAGCCCATCCAGATCGCAGAAGGCGACCTCAGGCTCGACCATCCAGAACTCCGTAAGGTGACGGCGGGTCTTCGACTTCTCCGCGCGGAACGTCGGCCCGAAGCTGTACACCTTGCCCAGCGCCAGTGCAGTCGACTCGATATAAAGCTGGCCAGATTGCGTGAGAAAAGCCGGATCGCCGAAGTAATCGACCGGAAAGAGCGTCGACGTCCCTTCGCATGCCGCCGGGGTCAAAATCGGCGGATCGGTGCGGATGAATCCGTTATTGTCAAAATACTCCGCGGCCGCACGCATGATCTCGGCGCGAATACGTAAGATGGCCGCCTGGCGCGGGGACCGCACCCACAGGTGCCGGTGCTCCATCAGAAAATCGACGCCGTGCTCCTTCAGTGTGATGGGGTACGGATCGGACTCGGGCACGCGCTGGATCACCTGGATATCCTCGACATCCAGTTCAAACCCTCCGGGCGCGCGCTTGTCGGCGCGGACCTTGCCGGTCACGATCACCGACGACTCCTGCGTCAGCCCTTTGAGCGACTCGAACACTTCAGGCGACACACTCTTCACGTGAGCCACGCCCTGCACGGTTCCGGTGCCGTCGCGAAAGATAGGGAACAAAAGCTTGCCCGATTCGCGCGAGTTGTAGAGCCATCCGCGAATCTGCACAGACTGGCCTTCAAATTTACCCAGGGTCGCAATCGTAGCCACAGGCGCTGCGGCCTTTGGTGTTTCAGTAGTAACGGCAGGGGCGGTTTCTTCCGGCATGGCTCACTCTCTTGGTGCCCCATCCATTTCGTGTTTTTGCGAAATGGGTGGGAAAGCTACTCCGTCGCACCGGCTCGGTTTCTTCCCAGAGCGTGTGCCGCCGGACCTTCTAGGATAACGCGCGCCGTTCCCGCCGCGAGTGACCGCCGCGACATTGGCCTCGCCGCATCCTACCCGCCTGATTTATCGTCCATAGCGTATGGCCACCAATCCCAAGCCCCAGCCAGTCGCCAGCAATCAGCCCCACCCCACACCGGAGGCCGAAGAGGTTTTCCGCCGGTGGATTCGCTTTCTCGACGAGGAGTTCTACCGCCACCGCTCGCCCGAACGCCGCGCTGAAATCGTGCGCGACCAGCTCTACCAGCTCTATCTGGGCCGGCCCCACGGCGGCAAACCCAACGTTACTCTCTCAAGCGAGCTGCCCGGAAACGTCCTGAGTATGTCGCTTGACCCGGAAAATGTGACCCTCGAGGCTGAGTACTTTGGCGATGCGGATCCCGTTGAGTTTGCCATCCGCAAGCCGCTGATCTGGTTCTGGAAGATGTTCGATCGCTCGCCGATCGGCTTGAACCTGTGGCTGGGCCTGCGCTTCCGCTGCATGCTGGGCCGGCACATCTTCGACCACATGGGATCGGGCGTGAAGATCCACCACGGCGTCGACCTGACCTACGGCTATAAGCTCTCAGTCGATGACGGCGCCGTAATTCACCAGGGAGTGCTGCTGCACGATCGCGGTGGCATCAAGATCGGCAAGCAAGTGGTCATCGGCTCCTTTGCGCGCATCTTCTCGCACAGCTACTCCAACAACGGTACAGAAGAGGAAGTGAAGCTGCAGCCCACCATCGTCGGAGACGGCGCTCGCATCGGCAGCCACGAAATCATCATGGGCGGCACCAAGATCGGCGCAGGCGAGGTAGTCGGGCACTACCCGGCGTACAAGGTTTAGCCGCAGAGGCCGCAACACGACGGCGCAGCGCACCATGCTAACCTGAGCTTTCTAAATCAGGGGAGCGTCTGGTGCAGTCTGCCCAATTTGCAATTGCGGTCTTTGAATTTGTTTTGCTCATCTTCTCGTTGAGTGTGCACGAGTGCTCGCACGCCTGGATGGCGTCGCGCCTCGGGGATCAGACCGCACGGATGCAAGGCCGGGTGACTCTGAACCCTATGCCCCACATTGACCCGGTGGGCACCCTCATCATGCCCGCCATCATCATCTTCGGCCCGTTCATCGGCTTTACGCTTTTCAGCGGCATCCTCATCGGCTGGGCAAAACCCACGCCCGTCATCAGCCGCAACTTCGCCAAGATCCGCCGCGACGAGAACCTGGTCACGCTCGCCGGCCCCATCTCAAATCTGCTGCTGGCGGTACTTGCAATCGTAATCCTCCTGGTTGTCATCCATGCCGTTCCAGGCGGCCGCCAAATCGTGAACTTCACCGCGCAGGGAATGCTCCTGCCGGGCGTCAATTCCTCCGTTCAGGCAGTTGTGTTGCTCGGAATCGCCGCCGTACAGATCAACCTCGCGCTCTTGTTCTTCAATCTGCTTCCCATTCCTCCGCTCGATGGCAGCCATCTGCTGCGCAATATCCTGCCCTACAACGCCGTGCAGTCCTACGATCGCATTCCAATGTGGGTGAGCTGGTTGCTAATGATTGTCGTCGGCGGTTACATCATGCGCCTGCTGCTGACCCCAGCCTTTGCAATCGTCGGTCTCGTGCTGACCAAGGGGTAGAGCAGAGCCTGCGGCTACAATGAAACGAGCCTCACTTTGACTTTTCTGATCAAACACGGCTGAGCAATCCCGGCCTATCCCGGAATCGAAAACAGAATGTCTGAAACTGCAATTCCATCTTCTCGCCCGCGCGTTTTAAGCGGCATGCGTCCCACGGGCAAGATCCACCTGGGCAACTACATGGGTGCGCTTGCCAACTGGGTCAAGCTCCAGGACAGCGGCCAGTACGAGTGCTACTTTTTCATTGCCGACTGGCACGCGCTCACCACCGATTACGCCGACACTTCCAATTTTTTGGGGAACACGCGCGAGGTGATCCTCGACTATCTCGCTGCGGGGCTCGACCCGGCGCGCTCGGTGCTCTTCGTCCAGAGCCATGTACCTGTGCATGCCGAATTGCATCTGCTGCTCAGCATGATCACCTCCGTCGGATGGCTCGAGCGCGTACCCAGCTACAAAGAGCAGCAGGAGAATCTCGTCGGCAAGGACCTCAGCACCTATGGCTTCCTCGGCTACCCGCTGCTGCAGTCCGCTGACATCCTCATGTACCAGCCGAAATATGTGCCCGTGGGCCAGGACCAGGTGGCACACGTCGAGCTCACACGCGAAGTCGCCCGACGCTTCAACAATCTCTATAAGCTCGACGGCCGCGAAGTGCTTCCTGAACCCGATGCCTTGCTTACCCCTTCGCCAAAGCTGCCCGGCACCGATGGCCGCAAGATGTCGAAGAGCTACGGCAACACGATCATGCTCACCGACCCGGAGACCGAAGTCCGCCAGAAACTGAAGACCATGGTCACCGATCCGGCTCGTATTCGCCGCAAAGATCCGGGTGATCCGGACAAGTGTCCCGTCGGCGATCTACACAAGGTCTTTTCCTCGCCTGAGACACTCGCGAAGGTTTACGATGGCTGCCGTTCCGCCGGCATCGGATGCATTGAGTGCAAAGGCTGGGCCGCGGATGAGCTGGTGCAGATTCTGAATCCCATCCAGGAGCGCCGTGCCCGCTTCACCCCCGGGGAGGTTGAGGATATCCTCAAAGATGGCTCCGAGAGGGCTCGCACACGAGCCGAGCAGACCATGACCGAAGTCCGCGCAGCAATGCGGCTAACGGCCAAGCAGTAACGAACCAAAAACCATCCCCCGAAGTAGAGATGTCTTTGAGACAAACCGAAAAAAATCCGGAGATCGAACCTCCCAACGATCCGCAGAAAGATCCAGTCAAGGAGCCCTCACCCGACCGTCAACCTGTCGAGGATCCCGAACCAGGCCATCGCGGTCCGGTCAACGATCCTGAGCCCGGTCCTGCGCCAGAACCCGACGCGCCCGAGCCTTCGCCCGAGCCACCGCATGGCGATCCGCCATCGAAGGAGCCGGGCATCAATACGGCTCCGCCTCTTGTGCTGACTTCCAAGCCTGTTCCGGAGGATAAGCCTGCGACAAAATCCGCGCCTCCTGCGAAACCGAAGAAGCAGGAAGAAGAACAGGACCAGTCGCCGTTTTCCGTTACCGTCGGCCAGGTATACGACGGCCCACTCGACCTGCTGCTCGATCTGATTCGCAAGCAGGACATCGACATCTACGACATCCCTATCGCGAAGATCACGGCGCAGTTCCTGGCATACGTCGACAAGCTCAAGGCGACCGATATGGATGTGGCAGGCGACTTCATCTACACCGCGTCCCTGCTCATCCACATCAAGAGCAAGATGCTGTTGCCGCGCTCTCCCGCCGGTCCCAACGACGAAGCCGACGATCCGCGCCGCGAATTGGTCGAACGTCTCCTCGAGCACGAGCGTTTCAAAAACGCCGCCCAAATGCTTCAGCAGAAACAAATGCTCGAAGCGGCCACGTGGTCCAATCCCGGCGTGCGCGAATTCAAAGACGATGCCGCGGCCGAGCCGGAGATCGCCGCGGACACAGTCGACCTCGTGCGCGTCTTCCGCGACATTCTCGAGCGTGCACGCAAGCGTCCCACGTTTAACCTGCAGGACGATTCCGTCACCGTCGGCCAGATGATCCAATTTCTCACCCGCCGCCTCTCCATGGAAGATCGCCCTCTAGCCCTGCGCAAGTTGCTGAGCCACACCAAGTCTTCGCGCGCACTCGTCGCCATGTTCCTCGCGCTTCTGGAATTGGTTCGTCTCCAGGCCATCCTTCTCCGCCAGGACCGAGCCTTCTCGGAAATTTTCATCAAGAAAAGCACCGGCTTCGACACCGTCGTCAATGAAGGCCTCACCAACTCCACCGACGAGTGGCGCTAGAAGGCCGCGGCGAAAATCAGCGTAGATTTCTTTTCCGCAGCTCCCCAGCCAGGGTGAAAACCCTCAAGTCCGCCTTGCTCAAATCAACGGGGCTTGCACGTTGGATCTTTGATCCCGAAAGAGTCGTGGAGAAACGCCACCAATTGGTTGCATGATTTCCAGCCGAAATCTGAAGCATTTTAGGCCAAATTTTATGCAACCGTTTTGTTGCCTTTTCTTCAGTGGAATTTTGCATTCAAATTACACGAAAAGAAGCATTTAGTAAGACCGCCTGACAAACGGTGAATAATCTGTGCAAATCGGGCCAATTGCAATGGTCAATTCCAAAAAGATGATCCGAATATAAGCAATTGAAACGTATGAACTTAGCTGCTCATTTAACTACGCGCTTACAGCCATCTAATCCCCTGCCCCTCGCGTACCTCATGTAAAATCAAAATTGCGGTTACCTGATAATCGGTGTCCGCATCAAACAACTGTTGCACGCATTCAGTTGTTGGGGTTTTATGCAATCCTGCTTTGATTGTCCCTTCTGCAGCGATCCTCGATCGTTCCATCCCCATTTCAATCAAGAAAATTTCGCCGATTCCGTGCTGGCTTGCTCCGCGCTACGCCACGAATCGTTTGTCGCAGTCGGAGAGATTTGATGGCTGCAACAACGGCAACCACTTTACCCAGACCTTCACTCCTCGACCGCAAGCTCAAGAGCACGCCGAGCAAAGCCGGCATTCTTGCATTCCTCGCGGTGCTTGCCGCGGGCGTCGTCTACATCGTTTTTCATGTAGCCCACGATCTCGATGCCGCGTCCATCACCAGTTACGCGCCCTACGGCCTCCTCGGACTGGCATTGCTGATCGCGCTTGGCTTTGAATTCGTAAACGGATTCCACGACACGGCTAATGCTGTCGCCACCGTCATCTATACCCACTCGCTCGAGCCGAATATTGCCGTGGTGTGGTCGGGCATCTGCAACCTCGCCGGTGTGCTTCTCTCGTCGGGTACAGTAGCGTTCGCCGTTATCACTCTTCTGCCCGTCGAACTGATCCTCCAGGTAAGTTCGGGCGCCGGATTCGCCATGGTCTTCGCGCTGCTGATTGCCGCGATCCTCTGGAACCTCGGAACTTGGTGGCTCGGTCTGCCCGCTTCGAGTTCGCACACCATGGTGGGCTCCATCATCGGCGTCGGCATCGCCAACCAGCTGATGAACATGCGCAGCGGAACTTCGGGCGTCGATTGGGAACAGGCCATGAAGGTGCTGAAGGCCCTCCTGATTTCTCCTGTCATCGGATTTGTATTTGCCGGCATGCTCATCCTGCTGGCCAAGCAGGTGGCAAAATTCCCCGAGCTTTACGAAGCGCCGAAAGACAATACGCCTCCGCCGCTACCGATTCGCGCTCTCATGGTGCTCACCTGTACCGGCGTCAGCTTCTTCCACGGATCCAACGACGGGCAAAAGGGCATGGGCCTCATCATGCTCATCCTTATCGGCACCGTGCCAACAGCCTACGCACTGAACCACGCAGTAAGCCCGGCTCAGGTGCAGGACTTCATCGTGGCATCGGAGAGAGCGGGGCACATTCTCGATCGCCACGTCGACCCCAGGGGAATTCTCGGTCCTGACGCACGCGCCACGGTGACCGACTACATCCGCACCAAGCAGGTTCAGCCTGACACGATCCTGGCACTGCGCGAATTGGTGGAGGATCTGGATCACGAAGTCGCACTCTACAAGGAATTCAAAGCTGTTCCGCCACAGGAGCAGGCCAATGTGCGGAACGACATGTACGTGGCCAGCGAAGCTTTGCGGCTGATGATCAAGGCGAAGAATCCTGCCTTCAATACGGATGAAACAACGGCCCTGAACAGCTACAAGAGCAAGGTGGATAACGCCACCAAGTTCATCCCCTCGTGGGTCAAGGTTGCAGTAGCGCTTGCACTAGGGCTGGGCACGATGGTCGGCTGGAAGCGCGTCGTCGTTACCGTGGGTGAACGCATCGGCAAGGATCATCTCACCTACGCACAAGGCGCCAGCGCCGGCCTGGTCGCGATGGGAACCATCTTCGCAGCCGACAAATTCGGGCTCCCGGTCAGCACGACGCACATCCTGAGTTCGGGTGTCGCGGGAACCATGGCTGCAAACGGCAATGGCCTGCGCTTCAAGACCATCCGCAACATCGCGGCGGGCTGGGTATTCACCCTGCCGGCAGCGGCACTCCTGTCCGGCATTCTGTACTGGGCGTTCCGGCATCTGTCGTAATTTGAATCCAGTCTTCTGACCGCGGCCTGCACTTCGGTGCAGCCGTTTTCGTTTTGCCTCGCATATCCATCCCTCAGCCTTGCAAATTCATCTCCGCTTCATCTCGCGTTCATACGTCTCGGATATTCCTTGCTCCATCTGGAGAGCTCCCCTCCCCCGGCGTCCAGAGCGATCTCACTCTCATTCCGGAGTTCACCATGTCCCAAGCGGCAACCGCTGTCGCAGCCCGTCCACCGGCTGCAGCAATCCTCGACAAGAAGATGCATCCGACCCACGCCATGATCAGCGGAGCCGTCGTTCTGCTTGCCCTCATCATTGGAATCTGGTTCATCGGCACCCACATCTCCGAGGATTTCAGTGGCGTTACGCTGGGGAGCGCGTGGCCTTATGTGTTGTTGGTCATCGCTCTGCTAATCGCACTCGGATTCGAGTTCGTCAACGGCTTCCACGACACCGCGAACGCCGTGGCCACGGTCATCTATACTCACTCGCTCGAGCCAAACATCGCCGTCGTGTGGTCGGGATTGTGCAATCTCGCCGGCGTCCTCAGCTCCAGCGGCCTGGTTGCCTTCACGGTCATCACCTTGCTGCCCGTCGAGTTGATTCTGCAGGTGAGTTCGGGCGCTGGCTTTGCCATGGTCTTTGCTTTGCTCATCGCCGCCATCTTGTGGAATCTGGGCACCTGGTGGTTCGGGCTTCCTGCGTCCAGTTCCCACACCATGGTCGGTTCCATTATTGGTGTCGGTGTCGCCAACCAGCTCATGAGTGTGCATAGTGGCACCTCGGGTGTCGACTGGGAGCAGGCCACCAAGGTCTTCAAGGTGCTACTCATCTCGCCAATCATCGGCTTCGGCGCTGCTGCATTGCTGTTCCTTTTGGCAAAGGCCACCATCAAGTACCCCGGACTCTATGAGGCTCCTAAGGGCAGCGCACCTCCGCCGTGGCCCATTCGCGCACTGCTGGTGCTCACATGCACCGGCGTCAGCTTCTTCCACGGTTCCAACGACGGACAAAAGGGTATGGGATTGATCATGCTGATCCTGATCGGCACCGTGCCCACCGCCTATGCATTGAACCACGCCGTTACACCTGCTGATGTGCAGCAGTTCATAACCGCATCGAACAACGCCGGCAAAGTCCTTGATGCCCACGTAGACAAGACCGGCCTGCTCGGCGCAGACGCGCGCACCACGGTCACCGACTACATCCGCACCAAACAACTCCAGCCCGATACGATCCTCGCTCTGCGAGAACTGGTTGAAGACCTCAGCCATGAAGTAGCACTCTACAAGGAGTTCAAAGCCGTTCCTGCAAACCAGCAGACCAACGTGCGCAACGATATGTACGTCGCCAGTGAAGCGATCCGCCTGATGCAAAAGAACCACAACCCAGCCTTCACCACTGCCGAGAGCACCACCTTGACGGCGTACAAGAGCAAGGTAGACAAAGCCACCAAGTTCATTCCCACCTGGGTGAAAGTGGCGGTTGCCCTCGCGCTCGGAATGGGTACGATGGTGGGCTGGAAACGCATTGTCGTGACGGTAGGCGAAAAGATCGGCAAGGAACACCTTACCTACGCGCAGGGCGCCACCGCCGAGCTGGTTGCCATGGCCACCATCTTTGCCGCGGACAACTTCGGCCTCCCCGTGAGTACCACCCACGTGCTCAGTTCGGGCGTGGCCGGAACCATGGCTGCCAATCGGAGCGGCCTCCAAATGTCGACCATCCGCAATATCGCTGCGGCCTGGGTCTTCACGCTCCCGGCGGCTGCGTTGATCTCCGGTACGTTGTTCTGGCTCTTCCGCCAACTCTCGTAGAGATCCTTCGCACCTGCATTGGTTTCAATCCTGAGCGAAGGGCGTTCGGTTCTCCCGGGCGCCCTCTCTTTTTAACAATCCAATTCATCCAGCCTCTGTGGACGCATCCGCCCCTCTCGTCCAGTACCATACATAAGGTACTGATTGCTGCATGAGCCTTAAATCCAAGCTGGAAGCCGTTATTTACGCCTCTGAAGAGCCGGTCACCTTGACCCAGCTCGCAACCTTGTTTGGCGCTGAAGCGCTGGAATGGAAGGCGGCACAGGAGGCCGCTGCCCAAAAAGCCGCGTCCGAGGCAACTGACACATCGCAGTCCGACTCCTCGCAACCGACGATTGCCGAAGAACTGGAGTATCTGGATCTCCGCACCGATGACGGCCGCATGCTACGTGAGCCAGAGTCTGCCGACCCCGGTTTTGCCGCTATCTCGCAGACTGAGGTCGCATCCGAGTTGCCTGCCGAGACCACGTCAGAAGCCGGCGAACCATCCGCCCGTGATGCGGGTCATCCGGAAACATCCGAGTCGTCCCAGGTCGAACCCGCTTCGCTCGACCCCGAAGCCGAAGCCAAGCGCGCGGCACGCCAGCGCGACCGCGAAGTCAAAGCCATTCTGCGCCAATTGATCGACGAATTGATTGCCTACTACTCGTCCGACGATCGCGGCGTCGAGATTCGCGAGATTGCCGGTGGCTATCGCATGGCCACCAAGCCCGAATGCCACGACGCCGTGCGCATGTTCATCAAGAGCCTCAAGCCAGCGATGAAGCTCTCACTGCCCGCTCTCGAAACGTTGGCCGTGATTGCCTACAAACAGCCCGTAACCGCGCCCGAGGTTAACGAGATTCGCGGAGTAGATTCATCGGGCGTCTTCGGCTCGCTGCTGGCACGCAAGCTCATCACCACCGCAGGCCGCAAACAGGTAATCGGACGTCCCATCCTCTACAAGACGACTAAGGAATTCCTGATGCGCTTCGGCCTGAAAGACGTGGCCGAACTTCCCTCGATGGACGAGTTCGAGAAGATGGCAAGCGAACTGGAAGAAATAGAACCTGCAACGGTGGACGAAGGTGACGCCGCAACCGCCGCCTACGAGGCCGAGGGCAGCGCCGGACCTGAACTGGACGAGCACGCACCGGAAGAGCCGGATAACGATTCGCCATCGCCCGCTGAGGATGACCAACGCACTCCAACAGCCACGAGCGAAGCCAACGAGAAAACGGAACCGACTGAATAGTCGGTGCTTCTCCGCACCAGCCCGCGCCTGCCGAGCCCGACCGAAAACGCAGCAGGCAGAACCGAGATCTCCCCATGAGCGACGACGTGCGCCCCGATCCCAACCAGCCTGAACTCGACGGCCCCGAAGACGACATGACTGCAGCCGAAGAAGAGACAGCCGCTGCGGCCAGCGACACATTTGAGCAGGCGAGTGACTCCGATTCGGAATCCGTCGTCGAAGACGCCGATGATTCCGGAGCAGACACCTCGGAAACCGACGAGGAAATCGACACCATCGCCGAGCCAGAAATACCAGGCAAGCCTGAGCGCCTGCAGAAAATCCTCGCCCAGGCCGGAGTTGCCAGCCGCCGTGCCGCCGAGAATCTAATCACGGCGGGTCGCGTTCAGGTAAACGGCAAAGTCGTTACCGAACTCGGCACGAAGGCCGACGCCGCTCGCGACCACATCCGCGTTGACGGCAAATTACTGCAGGGCTCCGAGCGCCTGCGCTACTTCATGCTCAACAAGCCCAGGGGCTTCGTAACCACGGTGCGCGATCCCGAGGGCCGGCCCACCGTGATGGAGTTCTTCGCAAAGTTGCGCGAACGGCTCTACCCCGTCGGACGCCTGGACTACCTCAGCGAAGGCCTCCTGCTCGTCACCAACGACGGCGATCTCGCCAACAAGCTCACGCGTGCTGCAGCAGGAGTGGAAAAGACTTACCTCGTAAAGGTGAGCGGTGAACCAGGCGAGGAAGAGTTGGACCGCCTCCGTTCGGGCGTGGGAATCGAGCGCGGCAAGCCGGGCTCGGGCCGGGTGCAGACTGCGCCCGCCCAGATTCGCAAAGTCCGCCAGGGCGACAACCCCTGGTACGAAGTCATCCTCATTGAAGGCCGCAACCGCGAGTTGCGCAAAATGTTCGAGGAGATCGGCCACCACGTCGAAAAGATTCGCCGCGTAGGCTACGGCCCCCTGGTGCTCGACATTGAACCGGGCAAAATGCGCGAGCTCGAAGCTGAAGAGCTGGATGACCTGCGCAAGACCGCAGACGGCAAGTTACGCAAACCGAAACTGAAGGATATCCGCCGTCGCAAAGCGATGGACGCGCAACTGCCCACCGTCAAATCGCATTCCCCGCGCCCGCTTGCGACTCCGCCAGCCACTTCCCCGATCTCAGATCGGCCGTCGTTTCCACCTAGTCGGGAGTTTCCGCCGAAGAGACAATTTGGGACTGATCGACCTTCGCGACCGCCACGCCCAGACGGCGAAGGATTTCGCCCCAGGCCCGAACGTGCTGGAACCGGCCCCGTCCGTTTCGGCTCTTCGCGACCAGGTCCGCAAAGATCCGGTCCGCCACGTTCCGGCGCCCCGCGTTCTGGTCCGCCGCGTTCGGAGTCGCCGCGGTTCGGCGAAGGCCGTCCGGCATGGAAGAAGGACGACCGCACCACCCGTCCTCCGGCTCGGTTTGGGGAACGCCCGCCGCGCCCCGAACAACGTCCGGCACAGTTTGGATCAGCACCTCCGCGTCCGGGTCGACCGACGGGTGGATTTGCCGGAAGTCGCCGTCCCGATGGCGGTCGCCCATTTGAGAAAAAGCCGTGGAAGAAGGGCGATTCCGCTCGTCCAGATCGTCCGCCTTTCAAACCCCACGCTGCCCCGCGTCGCGAGACTCCGCCCCCTCCCGACGAATTCAAGCCATCCAGACCGTCCAGATTGCAGATCGAAGCAGTGGAGCCGGAGCGCGAATCCACAGGCCGGTCGAATGCGACCCGCCCCAGTTCAAGTCGTCCCCCGACTGGCCGCCCCGCCCCTAGCCGTCCGCCGTTTCGAGGTGCAGGTCTGACAGACCAGGCGCTGGTCGTGCAGGCCAAAGCCGTCCGGGCCAGTTCCGGCCGCGAACGGACCGGCCTTCTTCAGGTGCCGGTTCAGATCGCCCCCGGCCTTATCGAGCCGCTTCGGACCGACCCCGTTCTGATCGCCCGTCCTTTGATCGCCCATCCACCGCTCGCCCATCGTCAGACCGCCCCGGCGGTGCGCGCCCAACTGGCGGCCCCGGCCGCACCGGCGCTCGAGAATTCGGCGCAGGGCGCCCACCTCGGGCCGCAGGCGACCGCTCGCGTCCCTTCACCACCAGCACCGGCAAACCGCGCGCAGGCGGCGCCCGACCCAGCAATAAACGCGCCGCAGCATCCTCAACAGGGAAGCCCGCGTGGAAGCCTAAAGCAGGCGGTACGGGCAGACCCACTTCCTCGGGCCGTTCAACACCGCCCTCCGGGTCCAGGTCCGGCGGGTTTTCGAAGTCCGGTCCCGGATTCAAGGGCAAAGGCGGCGGCGGACGGAAGCCGGCGGCTGGGCGCCCCAGCGGCAAAGGCCCCGGCGGCAAGCCCGGAGGAAAAAAGCGAAGCTAACCTGCCGGGAATCCGCCTGATGCCACACGTGCGCATCGCGTGCTAGATTGAGTGCCGAACCTACCGGGCCCATTCGTCCGCAGCGATCGTTGCGGCGGCAAGGAAGCTTGTATGGCCAACACTTTCAGTCGCGACGTCCTGATCCAGGCACAGGATCCCAAGAGCGCCGCTGCCTTTTATGTCGAAAATCTCGGTTTTGAAGTAACCAGCGAAGAGTCCGACATGATCAGCCTTCACGGCAAGCACATCACCCTTTTCATCGAGCAGGGTCCGCCGATTGGTCCGGTTCTCGAAGTTGCCGTGGACAGCGTGGAGGCCACCAAGCGCCGTCTCCTGGCCAGGGGTTGCACGCTGGTTAAAGACGAGCCAGAGTTTCCGCGCTGCTATATTCGCGATTGCTACGGAATCATCTATAACCTCACCAGCCATACCCAGGAATAATACGCAACCATTACGTTGCATATTTCTAAGATATGGCCTATTATGCAACCCTGGGGTTGCTTTATGGATTCCACCAGAATCGAAAAACGCATTGAGATCAAGGCGCCTGTCTCGCAGGTCTGGCGCGCACTCACCGACTATCGCGAGTTCGGCCAATGGTTCAAAGTAAAGCTCGAGAGCCCGTTCATCCCTGGCCAGGTCTCCCGCGGCCAAATCACCTATCCCGGCTACGAACACGTCACATGGGAGGCGCGCATCGAAAAGATGGAAGCGGAACGCCTCTTTTCCTTCTATTGGCCCCATGCCCAATCCTTCGAGAAGACAGACAAGCCCGCCGATTACTCCAACTCCCCCCGAACGTTGGTCGAATTTCGGCTTGAACCGTTCCCGGGCGGTACACTTCTCCTACTCACCGAGTCCGGCTTCGAAAGCATTCCCGCCGACTGGCGCCCCGAAGCATTCCGCAGGAACGACGGCGGCTGGACCGAACAAATGAAGAACATTGAGAGCCATGTCAAACAAAATCCGTAAACGCATCACCGCCAAACCGAAGGCCCGGGCTCGCGTGTTTGCGGCGCTCGGCGACAAAACCCGCCTGGCCCTGGTGGCCACACTCTGCTCCGGTAAGCCTTGTTCCATCTCCCAGCTCTCCGAGGAGTCGAAGCTCACCCGCCAGGCCATCACCAAACATCTCGGCGTTCTTGAACGCGCCGGCATCGTACGTAGCTCCCACGCCGGCCGCGAGCGTATCTTCCAGTTCGACCCCGAACCGATTGATGGCCTCCAGGAGTACTTGAGCTCCGTCTCCAAGCAATGGGACCAGACGCTGGCTCGCCTCAAATCGCATGTAGAAAAGTGAGTCCGTCCATACACATTCAGGAGAGGGCGTGATCGCGTGAAGAAAATTCGCGCCAACCTCAAGCTCCGCGATGCCTGGGAAGCCTACGACCGTAGATGGGCACTCGCATGGGCCGGCACTCTGATTTTTGCGGTGGCCTTGATATTCACCATGGCTGGACCTAGAGGCGAGACCAGCCCTCTTCCCCTGATCGGCGCTATCGTGCTGTTTTTTGTGCTGTATCTTCGCTTTATGCTGTGGCGCTGTCCCCGCTGCGGACACATCTTCTCCATCCCCGGCCTCCGCAGTCTTGCCCGGGGAAACGAGTGCCAGAGCTGCCATCTTCTCCGGTCAAAAGTCTGACAACGCGCGGTACGAAACAAATTCCAGGCCTGGAGCATCTGATAGGTATGAGTATCGAAAAAGCGACATTTGGAGCGGGCTGTTTCTGGGGCGTTGAAGCGGCTTTCGCCGCCATCCCCGGCGTCACGGCCACCGCCGTCGGTTACGAAGGCGGCAAGCTCGACAAGCCAACTTACAAAGACGTCTGCACCGACCAAACCGGCCACGCCGAAGTGGTCGAGTTGGACTTCGATCCCGAAAAGGTCAGCTACGAGAAGATCCTGGACGCGTTCTTCAATCTCCACGATCCCACCACGCCAAACCGCCAGGGACCGGACTGGGGCACACAGTATCGCTCCGCGATCTTCTTCCACTCCCCAGAGCAGGAAAAGCAGGCCAACGCCAAGATCGAGCAATTGAACGCTTCTGGTCAGTTTGCACCCAGGCGCATAGTCACCAAGGTCGAGCCTGCGCAAACCTTCTGGCGCGCCGAAGAGTACCACCAGAAGTATCTGGAAAAACGCGGGCAGGCCAGCTGCCATATCTAAGAACAGTCTTCAATTCACAGTGATCAGTCTTTCAGCTGCCACCCGCAAAACTGAAGACTGATCACTGACAACTGACCACTATTCTTTCCCCTGCCCCAGCCGCCACGCCTTGATGTATTTCCAATGGATGTATACCGAGTGATTGATATGCAGAATCAACCCCTCACGCCCATCCAGAAACCCCAGCCGGAAGAAGTAGTTATAGAGAAACGTCGCCGCCGGGTTCAGCACCGTATTCCAGATAAATGGAACAAGAGCCCGGCTGGTTTTGCCCCGCTTATGCAGCAATCGCGCAATCTCTGAGCTGTAGCGGTTCATGTGCTCGAGATAAACGCCCATCGTGGGATAGGCATAGTGCAGCATGTCTCCGCGCAGCTTGCCCCGCGGCCCGTTAAACTGCGGCGTTGAGTGCGGCCCCACTCCTTCGCTCAGCCGAGCTGCTCCCCGCTTAAACAATCGCAGTTTGTGGTCGGGATAAAACCCGCCGTGCCGAATCCATCTGCCGAAGTAGAGGTTCAATCGCGGAATCCAGTAGGCATCGAACTTCGGTTCGCCTGACAGCAATTCACGAATCTCCTTCTGTAGCTCCGGCGTCACAACCTCGTCCGCATCCAGTAGGAAAATCCAGTCGCTGGTGCACAGATCCAGCGCCACGTTCTTCTGCTCGCCGTGTCCCGCGATAGCGTGGTAGCTCGTCTTTGCCCCAAATGATTTTGCAATCTCGATGGTGCGATCGCGCGACCCCGAGTCCACAAGGACAATCTCGTCGGCCCACTTCACGCTTTCCAGCGTGCGAGGCAGATTTGCCTCTTCGTTCATTGCGATCATCGCGATTGAGAGAGTCTTGCGCTGCGACGGCATCTCACCGAAGGATAAATCAGCCACGCTCCCAAGCAGTTCCCGTCCCCGAGTCCGTCCCCTGAGCGACACTCGTTTCAGGCAACACCCGTCTCACAGTAAGCCCGTCATTCTGAGCGACCCTCAAGCAACACCCGTCTCACAATAAGGCCGTCATCCTGAGCGACCCGGACCCTGAGCGAAGCCGAAGGGGAAGGGGAGTCGAAGGACCCGCTTTTGCTTGCTTTTTCCCGTGCGTTCAAAACCTGATCGTCACGCCCTGCTCGCACATATCCGTCAATACCGACAGAAGATTTGTGATCCCCAGAAGCTGTCGGATACGCGGGGCCATGTTCACCAGAACCACGCAGCTTCCTCCGGCTTTGGCCGAGACATAGAGCCGCACAATCGTGCCCAGACCCATGCTGTCCATGTGATTCAGGTCGGTAAGATCCAGCACGATGCGTTTTGTGTTCGGAATCAGAGCGCGAACTTTGCTGGCGAGCACATCGCACACGCCCAGCACCAGCTTGCCGTGGCATTTCACGGTGGCAACATCGCCATTTCGTTCAACATCGAGGGTCAGCAGGGGAACAACCGCACTCTCTGCCATTCGGTCTTCCTTCAAGAAAGTTTTGCGAGCGTGGAACCGAGGAATGCTGGATTCTCTCACAACCCTGAATCAACCTGGAATCGAAAATCACACCGTAGGTCGAACTTCCAGTTCCGAAGACTACGACCACCGGTCAGCGAGGCCACCCAAAAGGTCGCAGCGGCAAAGGATATCGGGGATCCAGCGGCACTGGTTTGATGCGATGGCCCACAGCACATGTCAGCTCATCCCACAGCCATTCTGATGCTTCGCCCTCAGCCATCGGCTGGTCTCTGTCGAGTCTCACGAACAGCGGAACTCGCGCGGGGCATGTCTTCTCAGCACATTGCAGCCAGTGCAGCAGGGCCGTCTCGCCGGTGTTCGGCGCGTGCATGATCTTGTGGCGTGTGTCGAAACCGCGGCACGAACGAAACATGGAGTAGTTGCCAATATGTTTGCAGTTCCCGCAGACCGTGGCAATCGAACGAACGTCGATCTTCCGGGCATCGGGATTGCCGAATGGAGATCCGATGCGGTCATGCGGCAACAAAATCGGCTGCCCGCACCACGCACAGTAAAAGCAGCAATGAGGCACAGAACAGCTGATATTCCCCGCTGCGCTTGCTGCCTGAACCGGCGAAGGAACTGTCTGCTCTACTTCGGCCGTTTTGCCGCCCGGCAAAACCTGTAATCCCCTGAGCACAAGCACATAACCGCTTTCGTCTCGCAGTAACTTCATGGGCTTCCTCTTTCACTTTCCACTGCGTTAGGGACTCTGGCTCAGAGGGGGTTTTCCAGAGCGTCTAACACTGAAATAACGCGACTTATGGGTGATTGGGAATTCCACTTAGGCACTAATTACAATAAGTTACTGAAGATAGTTACAAATCGCGGGCGTCAGGGCCGCAAATATAGTTACCTTATGCGCATTAGTAATAAGTTACTTTGAGTGAGTTAGCAGAGATATTAGTCGGATCCGCCGCTCAAGCAGGGGAGGGGGAAAGTATCGGTGCTCCAATCTCTGCAACTTTCTGGGCCGAGGGCAACACGCGGTTCAACGTCAGTACGGTGATGTCGTCTTCCTGGCCAAAGTTCCGTGCTGCCTGGGCGATCTCTTCGGCCGAGCCCGTCGCAATCTCGGCCGTACGTTGGAACCCGTAAAGCTCTCCGGTTCGATCGCGCGCTTCGACCACACCATCCGTCAGCAGAGTAAGCTGCTCGTTCGCACCCAGCGTAAACGTCGATTCCGCGTAGGTTGTCTTCGCCTCCAAACCTAGTGGCAGGCCATTTTGTAAAGGCAATTCGCGACCATTCACATACGGCGCGAGGTGTCCGGCATTGGCTACAGTGAGTGCGCCGTCCGGATCGACCCGCACAACCAGGCAAGTCGTAAATCCTCCCGCACTGCGACTCAACATGCGATAGTTCATGGCCGTCAGAATCTCTCCTGGACTTTGCGTGTAGTGTGCCAGCGTGCGCATGGTGCCAACCAGGAGTGAAACTGTCATGGCAGCCGGCATTCCTTTTCCGCTCACATCGCCGATCACGATCAGTGCGCCGCCTTCGCCTGTGGAAAGTATCTGGAAGAAGTCGCCCCCCACCTCGCGCGCCGGCTTGTAGGCGCTGGTCAGGTTGAATCCGGGAATTGCGGGGAGGGCCTCAGGGACGAGCACCTGCTGCACTTCGCGCGCATTCTGGAACTCGCGTTCCATATCTGCCTGGCGGTGTCGATAGTCGGCCGCATACCGCAAAACCGCATAGACGATCGCGAGAAAGAGGGCAGTACGCAAGGCCGCCTGAAGCGCGATCACACTTCCGAAGACGGTCAGATGAAGACTATTCAACCAGGCAGCAAGCCGCCAATGGGTAAATCGAACGCCCTGCTGCGAAATATTTGAAACCGCGTACAACAGGTCGTTGGCGAGAGCGATGCTCGCCACAATCCATCGTGCAGAATCCAGACGGCGCCGCCGCACCACGGCGTAAACCACGAGAAAGATTGGAATGCTCTCGCCGGGAAGAATGAAGAAAGTCAGCACCGCATCGGTGATTTGGAAAGCGGACTTAGACATCGCGCCATAAAAGAACCCCAGAGAACCATCGAAGGTCCCAGCGATGAGAGACCCAATCGCAAAGATCTTGATCGCACGCATGAGTCGCGGCGCATCTTCCAGTTGCAAGAGGTAAATGAGCACGTACCATTGCGCAACTTCCCGAAGTTGGATCGCGGCCTGCACGAAGAATGTAATCCAGAGAGAGGAATACTGCAGACGCATGCCATTCAACATCAACTCCAGTGTCGGCATGAACGTGTAGACCATCATCCAGAAAAGCAGCCATTGCCGCCGGTCGCGCAGCCATGCCAGCAGGCTCAACAAACTTACGAGGGCGTAAAGTCCGGTAAGTGCAAAGCGGAATTGCTGTCCGCGCAGCCACTTGTAGTCGAGAGAGTCCTTCAATGAGGCAATCGCCTCAGGACTGCCAATCACCGGCGCACCTTCAAACCCTCCCGCAGTGCCGTCATCATTCGAAGCGAAAGGTATTTTCAATACGCGCACGACGAGAACACCACTTCGAATCGCGCCCAGTCCGTACGTTTGCGCAGGAATGGCTGTCTGGTAATCAACATTAGGCGGAAATGAACCGCGATGCCCCACCGGCTCACCGTTCCAGTAGATCTCGTAAACATCGTCGATTGCCGGAATCAGCAAGGCAACGTCTCCAGATGCTCCCGGAGCAGTAGTCAGATCGATGCGACGACGATACCAGCCCGCGCCATCATAATTAGGGTGATGTTGCGTGCCCCAGGGCGCGTCGGCAGTGAGCTGCTCCCAGCCATTGTGGCCCGTTGCGTCATCCATATCCGCCTTCGCCCAAGCCAGATCGTCGCCAGCGTGAAACTGCCATCCGCCGTCCAGCGACACGGTGCCCTTGCCCAAAGCCTCAATCTTGAGAGAAGTCGACGGCGTTGAATTTGCGCTGTTCGACTCCGCGGAGGCACGCAGCGTGGCGCATACAATCACGCACAAAGCTGCCAATGTCAGAATCGCAGGGGCCCTTAAAGAGCCGGCCGCCGACCGAACAGGCAGCAATTTTTGAAGTTGCATGGCAAGAAGCATATCCCGCGAAAGCAGGATTGGGCAGCAAAAACTCAGCCACAAAAAGGTACGCCTGTGACCAATGGCGAAAATTCCACCGTATAAAACACGAAGACCGCCAGGATGGTCCCGGCGGCCCTTGTGAAAGCGAAGAGCGCTCAGCGCGCGACTACGACAGAGTAGATCTGGAAGTTTGAAGTATTGACGAGTACATAATTACCGTCAATCAAGCGCCACTCATATCCACGGGGCGGCGTGCTCAAGTGATACTGGCGGTATTCCACGCGTTGGCCCCGGCTCCAGTCTTCGTGACGGATTTCATGGCCTTTCTTCCAGTCCTTGTGCTCAACGTAGTGATGGTGATCCTTATCGTTATCATGGTGGTCGCGGTCCTGCGCATACGCTCCACCCGTGAGGCTGGCAGACAATAGAGTTAATGCTACGGCTGTACCAAATTTATTCATTATGGGTTTCCTCTCCGTATTGGTTTTCGTTTCCGTAGGTTTGATTCGTGACATATGGATTGCGTTGTGTTCTCTCCCTCAGAAAAGCCTTCTAGCAAGCCCAAAGATTATGATGATGCAGGAGATAGGGGCTGTAGCCAATAACGGCTCTGATCTTCGGCGCAACCGGAAGGTTGCCTGTCGCATCGCCCGTTTCCATCTCCGGACGACCCCCTTTCCGCCGCAAATGAAGACCTGCGTTTCAGTGGAGATGCCGGGACGCTCAAAGTCGGGGGCTGCGGCAGGCGCCCAGGATAAATCCAAATGCGTCCTTCTTTGCTCATGTGCGGCGGTCCGCATCTGGTCTGCGCGTGGGCTATTTGAAGAGGGAAGCCACAGGTCATCGAGGCCCTGATAAATTCCCCGCCCTTAGCCCGGCGGCCAGGTCATTGGGCGACCACCGAGCAGATGCACGTGGATATGATCGACGGTCTGGCCGCCGTCTTCGCCCGTGTTGATCACGGTGCGATAGCCATGCGTGAGCCCTTTGGAGCGGGCAATCTCGGCGGCAGCCCAGTGAAGATGGCCGATCAAAGCGTTGTGCTCTTTGCCAGCATGGGCAATGGATGCGACGTGCTGGCGCGGAACGACAAGGACGTGTATGGGCGCCTGCGGATTGATGTCGGCAAAGGCGTAGCACTGGTCGTCCTGGTAGACGGCTTTGGAAGGGATACTTCCATCGATGATCTGGCAAAAGAGACAACTCATGATTGAACGACAGTCTATAGTTCCCAGTTCGAAATTGTCAGTAGACACTCGACCAGGCGCATAGGTAACGAAGAGTCATCCGCGCGCCGATCTATTGTCTCAGTGACTCGCGGGAGTCCCATCAAAATCCCTGGGCTAGCCCTTGCCCAGTGCCAGGTTTCATCCGGGCCAGCGGTTCCGGAGATCGGGGGCGCGATGCTGTAGCTCTTTCGCTTCTTCTCTGGCATCGAGAAAGCGATGTATCTCGCGCGCCAGCGAGCGATTGAAGGTGCGCAGGGAAACGAATGGCACATCGACAAGGCGATGTTTGCCACCTCTTTCCATCAGGTGGGCCACGCGGCGATCAAGGTCGGTATCCATTACGACAAATAAGCCGGCCTTGTCTGCGACCCGGACGATCTCACCGGCTAACGGGATTTTCTTGGTACGACGATCCGATTTAATAACAATGCAGGAAATATCGGAACTCACTGAACACCTCAGAAAATGAGTGACTTCCAGCGGCCCTCCTTTCAAGCGCGGCCGCACCCTTTGAGAGATGCCCTTGATGGAAAACAGGTTGTTTTGCTCGAGTTAAGTATTCGATGTATCTGGTTGATTCCGTTGATGTAATTTCGTGGTTGTTCATCCGTCGTTCGTTTCCCTGGATTCCGGAGTGCATCAAAGTCTGATGAAAGCGTAGAACGAGGGAGCTCCATGGCTGGGGAATCGGATGACTCGATAGTGTTGGTAGTCGACGACGACAGGGTGCTTGCCGACACGCTCGCAGACATTTTGAGAAAACATGGGTACAGGCCCGTCGCCCTCTATAGTGGCGAAGAGGCAGTCGAACTGGCTCAGAGATTTCGCCCGGATGTGCTCCTCAGCGACATCCGCATGAGCCGGCTCGATGGAATTGAGGCGGCCCGGCGCATCCGGGCTCTACATCCGAACTGCAGGGTGATTTTATTTACGGCTCAAACCGTTTCCGCCGCGATGAGGCAAGCGATTCATCGGCTTGGATTTGAGCTCCTGCAACGTCCGCTTCGGCCCGAAGACGTACTGGCTGCGCTCCGAAGCAACGCCTGGGACAACGGAGAGCATCAACCCTCAGGGCACGGGAAGCGGGCTTGATGTGCCTTTATTCGACTTGGACGTCAACGTAACTTTCGTATGGATACCAAAGTGCCCCAAGACTAACCCCAACAGTGGATTGACTCTCGGGGACGGGAATCGTATTTTCGGGGTGTAGAGTCGCAGCAGCCTGAGCAGGTGTTGGCTGCACTTTACACAAAGAGCCCGCCGAAAGGCGGGCTTTTTGCGTTCTCCGCAATCAAACAAGCCTCTTACGGATCGCCGATAACTATGGTCAGGCTGGCGAAAGATCGGCGGCCAAGATCGGGCCGTTTGAATTGTGCGCCAATGGGCCCCCCGGTTGCGAGAATGGTACCGGCATGAGAAACATGAGGTGATCCGCGACCTTTGAGCCACGTAGTATGCGGATAGAATAGATTCAGTTCCCGAACCGCTCAGCGCTGTTGCACGAAGTACGACCCTTACAACGTTGGAGTTTGAACGTGCGGAGTCGGTATTTCAGCGATGCACGCGCGCGCTGCGTTTGCATATAGCGCATTGAGGGTTTACGAGTGGCAACTGCAGAACTTTTTCCCGTCAACACCAAACTCAGCCAGAAAATCCTGCGTAAAGCTGCGCGGCGACCCGAGGCAGGCAGCTACCGCGAGGCAGGCGTCAACCGCATCGTCGAGGGGCTGGACTTGTTCTGGCTCGCGTTGCGCTGCCCGACGCACGCCTGGACCTGGCCACGAGCCAACAATGAGGAGCACTTCGAAGGCTTCGACGCACACCAGACCTGCCACAAATGCATGTCGCATCGAATGTTCGATACACAGAAGTGGCACGCTGGACCGGTCTATCGGCGGCGCAGCCAACCCACCGCGCGCGTTGCAGGCGGGCCCTCCCGCACTGCTCAGCGCGTTGAGCAATCAGATCGCGCTCTGGGTGCAGTATGATGCGGCCATGCTTTCCCACAGAGACGACCCCGGCCTGATTGCCACGGCATTGGGAGACGGCCGGTCTCTCATCGCGCTGACCGGAATTGCTCTTGCGCTTAGCGGGGGATTTGCGATTCTGCAGTCCGTCTCTGGTCAGTTGCTTCCACAAGACAGCCACGCAATCGGGATGGATTCGACGGCGCTGATGCATGCCGGGAATTCCCGTCTAGTGGGTTTCATGTTTCACGACCGCGTAGCCTATGGCGGGACCCTGCTGGCAATCGGGCTGGGGTATCTGTGGCTGGCTGCATTTCCCATGCGGGCGCGGGCAGCGTGGGCGTGGTGGGCCCTTGTGTTTTCAGGTGGAGTGGGATTCCTGGCGTTCCTGACATACCTGGGGCAAGGCTATCTCGACAGTTGGCACGGCGTGGCCACTCTCTTTCTTCTTCCCGTGTTTCTGCTCGGACTATGTCGCGGCAGGCCGAAGGTCTTGTCATTGCGATCTGCCTGGCGGGAGAGTGCGCAAGGAGATTCCGGTTTGGCTGGCTGGGGCCGGCTGCTCCTTGGCATTTGCGCACTGGGTATCATCCTTGCCGGAGCTACCATTGCGATTTTCGGAATGACGCGCGTCTTTGTTCCGTCGGACTTGCGGTTCATCGGTCTGGATGTCAGCTTTCTGCACCGTATTTCGCCATCACTCATTCCCGTGATCTCCCATGATCGATCGGGATTTGGCGGCGGCTTGTGCTCGATCGGGTGCTTGCTGATCTTCATGGCAGGCTGCGCCGAACTTAACCGAAGCTTTGTGGAGATCGTTGGGCTGATGGGCTGCGCAGGTTTTGGTGGAGCAATCGGGGTTCACTTTGTGGTGGGCTACGTCGACTTTCTCCATCTGCTACCTGCGTTCATCGGCTTTCTTCTCTTTGCCGTTGCGGAGACCATGCTTTGGGTGGGTTGGCGGCAGATACGCTCGCAAGTCCGGAACAGCCGGGTGGAAGAAGACGCGACGCGGGTTGCGGCGTCCAATTGAGGAATGTGGGCCACTCGTACGAGCGATGTGATCCCGTTGGGAGAGGTGTTCCGCCAACTTCGGTAAGCAGACGGAACCCTCCGTTTCGGGCTATTTCGTTGCCTGGATCAGATCCTGGACCACGTAGAGCTGCGAGCTTGCGAGGGTGCGCAGCTTTTCATAGCGCTCAAAGGTCGTGCCAAGCTCCATGTCGGGATGGACCTTGTGCCAGCGGTCGACAAACTGGGGGTCGTCCTTGTAGATGGACTCCCAGCTGGGAAAGACATCCACGGTCACGGCCTGGTAGGGCTGCTCACTTCCGCTGGGCAAAACGCGAGTGTTGAGCGACCATCCGGTCCGCACCCCATCCTTCGCCATTGCCTCGGCAAGCGGCTTCCAGACTTTCTTCTCCCAGGCAACGTAATCGTCCATGTTCTCCGCGGAGACCTTCATGTAGTTCACGATGAAGTAATCGCCCTTTTTGAAAGCGCCGACATAGCTCTGGTTCTGGAACATGCTGTTTGAGATAAGAGTGGTGAGGGAGTTGCGGCGATCGACAAATTGCTGCGCACTCATGCTCATTCCCGCCTTCTTCAATGCAGCGTCGAGTTCTTCGAGACCCAATGGCTGTGGCGGAATTCCTGGATACATAGAGACGATCACGTAATCGCACTCCGCAGATCTGCCTGCCGGAAGAACCGATCGCAGAATGAACCATTGAGCGTATGCGCCGGCCTCAGTTCTGGACTGCGCAAACTTGTGGAGGTCCTCAGCAGCCCACTTGCGGAATTCTGTATTACTTTCGGGCTTTACCTTGATGCAGGCAACACTGTGATAGCCGGTCGGTGCTTGCTGCGCAAGCCCAGTGGCAGAGAATGCCGCGACCAGCGCGGCAGACGCTAACAGACGCGAAACTTTCATGGGAACCTCTTCTTCTTTCGTTGGGTCTCGGGCTGGTCGAACATGTATCCAGGAGCGCCAGTCTGAGGTTCGGCTAGGGGTGCGGGGAATGTAGAACGACCATACAGGACAGCGGCGGAGACGGGGAAGACAATTCTCCATCTCAAAGACAGAGAGACAAACTATCTAGTGCGCGAGAGAAGCGGTTGTGGCTGCAATCGGGCACGGACCGTAGCTCCGATTCAGCTTCTCGACTTTGAAGACTCCGGGGCCTGTGCTGTCTTTGGCTTTTTTGATCTTTGTCCCGTGAAGCTTGACCTTGTCGCCAACCTTGATGTTGGTGGCGTCGCCTTCGAGCGAGTAGATCTTTCCGTCGCTGTATGCAGATCGAGTCCAGCGGTGCTTGTAACTACGCATCCAGTGAGGATGTGATGGCTGCGGTTGATCTCGACCGGGACAATGATGGCCACCGCAATGACAGCACCTATGCCGATCGCGGCTCCGACGACTTCGCCGTTCGACGGACCGATGCTGCCGCTGGAGTTGGAAGTGTCACACCCCGAGGGCGACGTGGCTCCGGTGCAAAGCATTGCGGCTAGAGTTGCGAATACGGCCATTCCCCAGCGTCGCTGCACGGGCGGCGGGTTTGCTTGTTGGAATCCAGGCGTGAGATCGGGCAACGACGAACCGGGCAAGGCGCACTCCCTTTGTCGACAGCTTCAGAGACTCGGGTGGTCTAAACGCAAAAAACACCCGCTGCATTTCCGCGCAGGAAACGTTGCTTTATGGATGCGACTAAGCCGCCAGTATGCGACCCTGACCGGCCACACGCAAGCGAATTCGCAAACGTGCCGCAACGATTCAGCTGGTGTGGTCGAGGATGATCTTCCAGCCATGAGGGCCTTTGCGCCAGACCAGAGAAAAGATGCCGTCGTCTTTTTTGGCTTCTCCCTTGGAGGTTCGTTCGAGGTGGAACTTGCCGGTGACGAGGGCGATTTCAGATTTACCGCAACCGGATGGAAGCAGGCGGATGTCGAGATCGTTGAAAGTGAGTTTGCCCATCTGCTCGGGGTTCGTGTAGTTGAGCATGTAGCGTTCGCGAATAGGTTGATATCCCTTGCGCAGGGAAAGACCGATGAAGGTGGTCTCGGGCGAGTCCTCATAGGCCTCCATGAAGACGGGTATATCGGCACGGTTCCAGGCATCGGCCTGCGTTTTGATGGCTGCGCGAATTTCGGTTTCGTCGGCGGCAGAGGCAGCGGCGTCGTGCGTGGCTTGTGCTGGAGATGCTGGAGCGATGGCAATGAGAAACAGGGCGAGGGACGGCAGGGCGCGTTTCATAGGAGAGAGCCTCCAGGGATGGGAGTTGTACGAGGAAAGATTACAACGTGGGAACAGCTTTGCCTTCCCATCTTTGCTTCGCAAAGGTGCAGCACCATGATCGTGCAGCTTCGGATATCTGATTGAGCCGGGGTTGGCCTACAATCTAGCTATGGCGGCTGCGGCTGAGACTTCCCCTTTTCGCGTAGTGCATACGGTGTGTTCGCATGACTGCCCGGACAGCTGCGCCGTGTTGGTTACCGTCGATGCGAATGGGCGGGCGATCAAGGTCCAGGGCGATCCCTCGCAACCCGTGACGCAGGGGTTCCTATGCGGCAAGGTGGCGAAGTACCTCGACCGTGTGTACTCGCCGCAGCGGATTCTCTATCCACTGAAGCGTAAGGCGGGAGTCGCTAAGGGGCCGCTCAAGAGAGGCGAAGAGCACGAAGCCTTTGAACGCGTGAGTTGGGATGAGGCACTGAGCGCGATTGCGGCGCGGCTGCAGCAGATCAGCGACACGTATGGGCCAGAGTCGATTCTGCCTTACAGCTATGCGGGGACAATCGGCGTGCTCGGGTTTGGGTCGATGGACCGGCGGTTCTTTCACCGGCTCGGCGGAAGCCAGCTTGACCGGACGATTTGCTCCGAGGCGGGCGGAGTGGCGTGGAACCTGGTGTATGGAAAGAAGCTGGGAACTCCAACAGAAGATTACAAGCTGGCCAAGCTGATTGTGGCGTGGGGCGCGAACATCCACGGCAACAACGTTCATCTTTGGCCGATGGTGGAGCAGGCGCGGCGCAATGGGGCGCGGCTGATCGTGATCGATCCCTACAAGACACGTACGGCGGCGCTGGCGGATTGGCACATTGCGATCCGGCCGGGAACGGATGCAGCGCTGGCGCTCGGGATGATGCATGTGATCCTGCGCGAGGGCCTCGAAGATCGCGCCTACATCGCCGAGATGACGCATGGATTCGACCGACTCGCTGAAAGAGCTCGCGAATATACGCCGGAGCGCGTGGCGGCATGGACGGGGATGACCGGGGGAGAGATTGAGCAACTGGCACGCGAATACGCGACGACACGACCAGTTGCTCTGCGGATGAATTATGGCGTGCAGCGAAGCGAGAACGGCGGCACAGCGGTGCGGGCGATTGCGATGCTGCCGGCGCTCACGGGAGCATGGAAATATCGCGGAGGCGGCGGCTCGCTGTCGACCTCGGGCGCGTTTTCGTGGAACAAGAGGGAGTTGGAGCGGAGAGATTTAGCTCTCGATTCGCCGCTCGGCCGCGAGGCGCGCACCATCAATATGTCGACGCTGGGAATGGCGTTGACGGCGGAACAAGGGCCAGGCATTCGTGCGGAGCACGAAGTCGATGTGTTGAGTGGCGGCCCGCCGGTTCATGCACTGTTTGTGTACAACTCGAACCCGGGGGCAGTCGCGCCGAATCAGAACGCCGTGCGCCGGGGACTTGCGCGGACGGATCTGTTCACGGTAGTGCATGAGCAGTTCTTCAACGACACTACGGATTACGCTGACTACGTTTTGCCCGCCACAACTTTTCTGGAGCATACGGACATTCAGGGCGCATACGGACACTACTTCGTCCAGCTATCGAACCAGGCCATCGAGCCGCCCGGTGAAGCGCGGTCGAATGTGTGGCTGTTCGGACAATTGGCACAGTGCATGGGTTTTACGGAGCAGTGCTTCCGCGACAGCGAGGAACAGTTGATTCGACAGGCACTTGCCATAGGGCTTGACGGCCGATCGAAGAATCCAGCCATGGAACACGTCACGCTCGAGGATCTGCGGGAGCAGGGGCACATTCCGCTGGCGTTTCATCGCGATCCGGAGAACAATCCGTTTCTGCCCTTTTACGTCCGGACCGGTTCCGACGCCCTCGGGCAGAATCGAATTTGATTCCGGGGCGCTGTCCGCGAAGGGTCTTGACCGGGCTGCCTGCTTTTACGCCTCCGAACGAATCGCGATTGGGCGAGGGCGCAAAACGGTTTCCGCTTGAGTTTCTGGGGCGGAAAGCTGACAACTATATGAACTCGACCTTTGCAAACCTCGATGGGCATCGCAAGATGGAAGCGCGTACGAGCCAGCGGCTTGAAATGCATCCTGTAAATGCAAAAGCGCGGGGGATTGCAGATGGCGACAGGGTTCGCGTTTGGAACGATCGGGGAGAGATTCTGCTGACGGCATTGGTGGATGGAAGCGTTCCTGAGGGCGTTGTGGCTGGACGGTTGGACTGGGCCAAGTTTAATGAAGGCGGCGTGAATGTGAATGCGTTGACGAGCGAGCAGTTGACGGATATTGGCGCGGGGGCAACATTCTATTCCGTCCTGGTGGAAGTGGCGAAGGTCTGACGCTTCCACCAGCAATAGACAAAAATCCGCATAGAAACCAGATGCCTTTGGTACGTACACAAGCGAGCGGTACGCGCATCCGACGCCAGATAAAAGGCGGTAAACTACAAATATGACGTGGTTACCATTCTTAGTCAGTTCTCGTTCTGGCGATCGCCTACATGGCAATGAAGCGTTCTGGCCAGATTTCATCGAAAGAAGCCACGGATTATCTGAAGAGCGGGGCTCTGGTGATCGACGTACGAAATGCGAATGAATTTGATTCAGGGCACTTAATGCAGGCCAGCAACATGCCATTGGACCGCATTGAAATGACGGTGCTGTCAGTTCTGAGGGACAAGAACAAGGTTCTGTTGCTGCACTGCTCTTCCGGAGTACGCAGCAGAATGGCAAAAAAGAAGCTCGAGGAACTTGGATACAAGAACGTCTTCAACCTGGGTTCGTACGAGCGCGCCGGCAAAATTATCACCAACCAATAGCCCCAATCTCGCAAAATAGAAGAATGGAAACTGCGTTTCAGTTGCGCCTGGCGACGGACGAGGACGTTCCGGCGCTTCACGGGCTGATCGAAGCCTCGGTGCGCGGGTTGCAGGCGGCCGACTATACGCCGGCGCAGATTGAGGGCGCGCTGGGGACGGTGCTGGGGCTGGATACACAGCTGATTCGGGACCGAACGTATTTTATGGCCGAAGCTGTCGGATGAAAATGCAGATGCGCAAAAACGTCTGGCCGGGTGCGGCGGATGGTCGAAGCGGAAGACGCTGTTCGGATGCAGATCGTGGCCCTGGACGCGAGCCGGAATTGCTTGATCCGGCTGTGGATGCTGCAAAGGTGCGCGCGATCTTCGTGCATCCTGACTTTGCGCGGCAGGGGCTGGGTTCACTGATTCTGGCGACGGTGGAGAATGCGGCGCTGGCCGCGGGATTCACGCAGTTTGAGATGGGGTCGACGCTGACCGGCGTACCGCTCTACCGGCTGAAGGGTTACGTAGAGATCGAGCGGATCGCGGTGCCATTGAAAAATGGGGAGGCGCTTCCGGTGGTCAAGATGGTGAAAGCCGCTGGATGATCCTCGGCTCGGAGAAAGAGCTCGGCACAACGCAAGCCTACGTCGCTTCACGAGACATTGGCGAAAGGGTCTTCGAGTGAGGGGCATTGAGGAGTCAGTAGTTCGGCGCCGTTCTGGGTGACGAGCAACTCGTCTTCAAGGCGAATGCCGAACTGGCCGGGGATGTAGATGCCGGGCTCGTCGCTGAGAGTCATTCCGGCTTGCAGTTTCGGAGCGAGATCCCAACCGAACATATTGTTATGCACGAAATAGGGCCACTCGTGGCCGTCCATGCCAATACCGTGGCCGACGCGGTGGGTGAAGTATTTGAAGCCGGGGCCATAGCCCCCATCGACGATAACTTTGCGCGCAGCTGCGTCAACGTCGGCCGCCGGAATGCCGGGACGCGCGGTGTGAAGAGCTGCGGACTGGGCGCGCTGAACAATGTCGAAAACCGACTTCATCTTGTCAGTCGGTTTGCCGAGGACAAAGGTGCGGGTGATGTCGGATTCATAGCCCTCGACAGAGCAGCCATCGTCGAGCATGAGGATTGAGCCCTCGCGGAGAGTCTGCGGCTTGGCTGAGCCGTGGGGCACCGCCGTGAACTCGTCGACGTTGAGGCTGGCTTCACCTGCGAAACCAACCTGATGGTAGGCGGCCCCGATGAGCGATTGCACGTCGGCAGTGGTCATGCCCGGCGCGACTGACTGAGCGACTGCCCGATAGACCAGCAACGTGGCACGGCAGGCCAGACGCATGCATTCGATTTCGTGCGCGCTTTTGATCATGCGGCAGCCGGCAGTGATGGGCGTGGCTGAAACGACGTTGAGATGCGGATTAGCGGCGCGTATCCCTTCCGCGAAAACGAAAGCCATGTGCTCGTCGAGGCCAATGGTAGCGGTGGCAAGTCCGCGATCGCTCAGGCCTTTAGCGAGTGCAGCGTAGGGGCTTTCGTCCTCCTGCCAGGTAATTACATCGACGTTGCCCGAGAGGGGACCGGCGGAAAGCAACTCATGCGCACGACCTTCTTCAAATGCGGGACAAACGAGAAACGGCTTGCTGCGCGCGGGAAGAACCAGGGCCCAGAGGCGCTCTCCGCCATAAAGTCGCATGTCAGCGAAGTAGACGGAAGAGCTCGTTGAGTTGGAGAGCACGATGGCGTCGATCTTCGCTGAGGTCATGAGCTGGCTGGCGCGCTCGATGCGGGCCTGACGTTCGCCGTTGGTAAAGGGGCGGGCCTTGCCGGAAAGGTTGGGGAGCGCGGCAATCGCCTTCGGTGCGGCGGTCTGCGCCTGCGCGGTTCGGGATGGCAGGGCGGTGGCTGCGATAGCTGCAGCGCCTGCGCCAAGAAACTTGCGACGGGTAAGCGCGAGATTGCGAGACATGGGCCTCCGGGGAAGATCGGACGGGATTTATCTAGACTAATGCGTGCAGACGAGCGGAGCGCTTTGCATTTCGATTCCAATTGACATGCACCGTAGTTGAATGCGAGTCTCCACTAACACTTCCGCAGAGAATCCCAACTTGATCAAGGAAAGAGAATCAAATGAAGAAAGCGATCTTCGCGTTGTTGATGGGCATTGTTTGCCTGCCCGCAGGAATGGCAGCCGCTCCCGCCGATGTAACAGCCCCGATCCGTCAGTTCATTGATGGATTCAACACCGGCGATACCAAGTCAGCCTTTGCAGCGTACGCGAAGGGCGATATCACGATCATTGACGAGTTTGCTCCGCATGTGTGGATGGGCCCTCATGCACCGCAGGAGTGGGCTGCAGATTTCGAGAAGAACGCGAAGGCCACAGGTGTCACCGATGCAAAGGTGACGTACAGCGCGGCAGTGCGGACAGAGATTGAAGGCGACGCCGCCTACGTGGTGATGCCTACGGGGTATGTCTACAAACTCAAGGGCACACCGATAGAAGAGAAGGGGCAGATCACGGTTGTGCTGCATAAGGAGAAAGATGGCTGGAAGATGCGTGGCTGGACCTGGGCGGGGATGAAGCCGCATGCGGCGAAGTAAGCAAGCGGCATTTCTCTCCCAGGCCTCAAAAACGAGAACTGGGGCACCCTCTTATTTTGGCTGTATTTAGATTGCCCAAAAGACGCAACCACTCGGTTGCGCTTTTTATTGTGGGCTGGTGATCGCCAAAGTCATGCAGTGCTGATGGGCAACCTCACACTGCAGCATGTCTTCGGCTAACAAGTTCCATCCCACAAAGCCTGCGAACTTCTTGCCCGGCGATTGATCGATCGTGGGAGCGAGGCCGTCGCCGGTTTCGGCGTCGTAGTCTTCGTGCATCGATCCCCATTTTGCAATGTCGCGGTGGATATTTGTGGCGAGTGTGATGGCTAGCCAGCGGGCTTCGTCGTTGAATCCGTAGCGGCGAAGAGCGATCCAATCGAGGAAGTTGGCGTTGATCCAGATGGGGCCGCGCCAGTTGGAGTAGGGGTTGATGATGGCCTCGTTGTTGTAGGCAGGGTCGAAGCGGGAGAGGCTGCGGAATCCATTCTCGGAGCGCATCTGCGCGGAATTGAGCAGATAAAGCGAGATCATGCGGCGGCCGTCGTCTTGTGGGAGCAGGCCGTCGACCAGCGGCAGAAAATTGGACCAGGCGATGACGCGGACGATAGCTCCACTGTCGCGGCGGCGGTTCCAAAACATGGCGTCGCGCGGAGACCATAGGCGGCGCATGATCGCGCGGCGGGCATTGAGGGCTTCGGCGGTGTAGGCGCGGGCCGAAGCGGTGTCGCCAAGTTTCGTCGCGATTGCCGCCATGGCAAGGTACTCGCGCATGGCATAGACGGAGGCATCGACAGCAAGGATCGCGCTGCGGTCGTTGGGATCGTTGGTGAGTGCGGCATTATTGTCGGCGCCGGATTGCATGGCGTTGTCCCAGAACCAGAGCTTCCATTTTTCGTCGTATTGGGTGCGGCGGCGGTAGTCGAGAACGCGCTTCATCGCAGGCCAGACGGGGCGCAGCCATTCGTAGTCGTGCAGATCTTCAGCGGCGATGACGGCGCCCTGCGCAAGAAATGGTTTCATCGCAAATTTTCCAAACAGGGGTCGCGGCCCTTTGGGAGTGATGCAGCCGGCAACATAGCCGTCGGCATCGGCGGACCCAGCGAAGCCGAGAACCCAGTCGCGAAGATATTTTGCGTTCGCTGGATCCTGGTTCGCCCAGTGAAGGCCGATGAAGAAGCCGTCCCAATCCCACATCTGGTTGTAGTAGCCGGCAGGGATGAGGTAGGGATACTTGATGTATCCGTCGGCGGGGCGGATAGTTTGCGGGGCGAGGCGGGTGAAGTCGGCGGTGAGGTCGCGGAGAAGGGCGGTCGGCGTCGGGCTGATTGGGAGGGGATTGGGCGAGGGAGACAGAAACGGACGCGAGGAGAGTTGCGATGAGAGCGAAGGGAGTGCGTAAGTTCACGGAGGAATGATAGCGCGGGTCTATACGGCCGGTCTGTGTCCGTGCCCCCTACACATGAGGAACAACTGCAGATTTCTCCACTACGCTGCGCTCCGGTCGAAATGACAGAGCTTGAATGACAGCACGTTCAAACGGGTACAACTTCGCTGACCTGGACGACACTTTCTCCGCTGTAGTACTTCTGCTGGTCTGCGATCAGGGCCGGGGCGGTAGCGGCGAGGGCGGTGTCGAGTTGCAGCATGGTCTCGAAGTAGAGGTGGCCGATGGCGTGATGGTGCGAGGGAGTCCCTGGAGGGAATGCGGCGATACCGCGATCAACCTCGATGCGGACGAGGCCGTGGGGAAGGAGAAGCTGGCGCGCCAGGACGAGATGCGGGCCGAGGTAGTAATTCCAATCGAAAGTCGACTCAGTGGTGACGGGATACAGCACAGTGAGGCGGATCATGAGTTGGGAATACAGCGCGGGTGGAGTGGATGTCAATGAATTCTACGGCGCAGGCGTTGCCGGAAGAGTTTCGATGTAGTCGAATGCGGCGGGATCGTGGCCGTCGGGGGTTCCCTCGATGCGAAGGGTGTCGCCAGGTTTGAGTGCGACGTTGTGAACGATGTGGCGCGTGGAGTTGTCTGCGTGAGGGCGCGATGTGGGAAACGTTGCGTCGGCGGACCATGAGGCGTCGGAGGTTAAAGGCTGGCCGTTGAGGGTGAGTGTGAATTTGGCGGCGCCGCCCTGCATGTCGAAGTACTGAACAGCCACGTTGAATTTGCCGGGGCGGCCGTTGTAGGTGAAGTTAGCATTACAGCTCCGCTGTTCCGCGCCTTGGTCGCAGCTCACTGCTTTGCCACCGGAGGCGTCTTCCCACGGGTTGACGTCGATGACCTTGTAGCCGGCGAGGTGGCCGGATTCGGCTTCGATCCGGTTGGGGTAATGCCCTGCGCGACCTTGCGTATCTGGGATTCCGCTGAGTTTGAGGAAGTACTGCGTGATGGCGTCGCGCCAGACGATGGCGTGGCCGGCCTGATATTGAAGACGGGCGAGCATGTCGGCGTAGAGCGCGGGGTCGAACCGGCCTTTGAGCGACTCCCAGTCGTTCACGAATTGCGCCGCTTGCGAGGCGCCGTCGTAGTGCGAGTCGTAGAGATACTGGATAACGGTTTTGCCGTCGTGGAGTTTGTAAGTGTAGGGCACGTGGTGGAAGAACAGGAGTAGATCGTCGGGGGTGGTGGCGGCGGATTCGTAGATCTTCGCAACGTTGGGTGAGTATTGGCCCGCGAAGCCCGTTCCTGTCGTCACCGTACGATCCATGCCTGACGCCCTTGTCGTCGGCGCGGTGCCACTGACCCCATCCGTTGTTTTCGCTGGACTCGATATTCGGGCCGTAATGGCTGCCGGTGATGTCGGTGAGTGTCTGCAGGCCGAGCGGGCCGGTGTAGCTCTCATACGCGGGCCAGCTCTGCATCAGCATTTTTGCGACGGTGCGGACGACGACCGGATCTGTGGAGATGGTCTGGCGCGTCCATTCCTCGGCGATCTGCTCGGGTGTGAGATCGGGATTCCACGCGAGGCGACCGAAAGCATAGAGGTTGGCGAGGGCAAGCGGCGATCCGAGCCATGCCTGCTGGCCGATGCCTGAAACGCCCACGATGCCGCCAGCGGGCGATGAAATGCCGTCCCGGAAATGATGTCTTTCACGGGCGTTGCGGCGCCGCCGACGCGCATGTCGAAGTCGAGGACCTGTTTCCACATGGGCGCAAGGTAGACGAGGTGGCGTTGCTGGCCGGTGTACTCCTGCGTGATCTGCAACTCCATGGCCTGGCTGGTTTGAGTGAGTCCGCCAAAGAGTGGCGAGACGGGCTCGCGGGCCTGGAAGTCGATGGGGCCTTCTTTGGTCTGGATGATGACGTTGGGTGCGAACTTGCCATCGAGGGGATGGAAGATGTCGTAAGCGGCGCGGGCGCGGTCGGCCTTGGGGTCGCGCCAGTCGGGGTGATGGTTGTAGACGAAGGCGCGGTATAGGACGACGCCATTGTGCGGAGCCAGCGCGGCGGCGAGGGTGTTGGCGGCGTCAGCGGGCGTGCGGCCGAAGCTGGCGGGGCCGGGCTGGCCTTCGCTATCGGCTTTGACGGTGAAGCCGGCGAAGTCGGGGATGAGCGAGTAGATCTCGTTGACCTTGGTGGCCCACCAGTTCTTCACGGCGGGGTCGAGAGGATCGTACGTGTTGAGGCCGCCGATCTTTTGCGGGCTGGCGATATCGACGGAGAGGCTGACGCGAACGCCGTAGGGGCGCATGGCTTCGGCGATTCTTGCCACGCCTTCAAGCATCTGAGGGGTGAGGAAGACACCTGCGTTGTTTACGTTGTTCAGGTTGCAGCCGTTGATTCCGATGGATGCAAGCAGGCGCGCGTATTCAGCAACAGGCCCGAGGTCGTCGCGGACGCGTCCGTCGCTGAAGAAGATGCTGCGGCCGGCGTAGCCGCGCTCGATGGAGCCATCGGCGTTATCCCACTCGTCGACCCAGCGGACGGACATGGCCGCGTGTTCGCGCAGGTTCGCCTTGCTCATGTCGGTTCCCTGCGCAAGGTTGCGCAGAAATGCGAAGACACCGTAAAGGACGGCGCGGTCGCTGCCACCAACGATGTCGATTTCACGGACGAGATCGCCACGGCGTGCGGAGATGAGAAACTCGTCGGAGTCAAGGGAAGGCACTGCGCTATTGGCGTCGCGCGCGCGCATCTCCTGCGTAGTGGCGAGGACGATAGTGTTAGGGCCGGCTTCGAGGGGAGCGCCGCCCGAGAGCGAGAGCAGGCCGCGACGGAGTTCGATGGCGGCGGTTTGTTCGACCAGGCTATGACCAAGAGGATTGACGCGAGTAGGCACCGTGAGCGGCTTGCCAAGAGGACGATACTTGAGCCACGCCTGGGATGCGGTTTGGGCCGATCCGATCAAGCTAAATTGGAGAACCGCTACGAAGATTAGACCCTTGCTGAGCAGACCTCGTATTCCAGATCTCAAACGCGAATCCTCACCCCAGCGACAAAGACCTGTCGCCGAGAACCCCGAAACGTGGGGCACCCAGATTTGAGTGGAGTGTGGCTCAGGCGCGTTGCTCCGCATCCAACCGTTCTATCATCCCCAGGGTCCTGCAGTTGAAAATTGGATCGGACGCACACCAAAGCATGAATCTGCCTGGTTGCCGAATATCCTGGAACCACAAGCTCCCAATCCTCGTATCGCTGTTATTGACACGCCTAGCTCTCTAGGCATAGAGTTCTCTGTACCAAGAGTTCTAGGGGTAGAGAATGGCGAAGAACGACCTTCAGGGAACACTCGATCTACTTGTACTGAAGACGCTGGATCAGAACGGCGCACTGCACGGCTACGGCATCGTGCTGCACATTCAAAGCGCGTCCAACGACATGCTTCGCGTAGAAGAGGGATCGCTGTATCCGGCGCTTCATCGCATGGAGCAGAGCGGCTGGATCGCCTCGGAGTGGGCGATGACGGAGACGAACCGTCGCGCGAAGTACTACAAGCTCACCGTTGCCGGCCGGCGCCAGTTACAGCAGGCCGAGGAAAGTTTCGATCAACTTGTGAAGGGCGTGCGCGCGGTCCTGCGCTACGCGTAGCAACCCGTTCGGTCCTGTAAGGAGGGCTCCGATGGCCATACTTAGCCGTTTGATGAATTTATTCCGCCAATCTGACGTAGACCGCGACATCAACGCGGAGCTGCAGGCGCACATCGATCTGCGAATAGACGCGAACGTCGCTGCAGGAATGTCGCCGGAGGAAGCTCGGCGCCAGGCCCTGCTGCAATTTGGAAATCCGACTTCTACGCGCGAGCGCGTAGCATCAGCTGACGCTGTCCTGAGCCTGGCTTCTATCTGGTCTGACCTGCGCTACGCCGGTCGTCAGTTGGTAAAGTCTCCGGGGTTTGCCATCACCGCGGTGTTGACGCTCGCGATCGGTATCGGCGCAAACACGGCAATCTTCAGCAGCATGGACGCGGTTGTCTTGCATCCGATATCCGTGCCCGATCTAAATCAGGTGGTGACACTGGGCGAAGAGCAGGGCCGCGGCAACTACCATTCGGTCGCGCTGGCGAACTATTACGATTGGAACCGGCAAAACCATTCGTTTGAGCAACTGGCGGTGCGCACGTATGCCGACATGAGCCTGACCGGTGCGGGCGATGCTGCGCAGGTGCAGGCGGCGCTGACGTCAGCGAATTTCTTCAGCGTTCTCCGCGCGCAACCGCTGCTGGGCCGGCTCTTCGCCGATAGTGAATGCCAGCCAGGCCACGATGCCGTGGCGGTTCTGAATTACGGCTTCTGGCAGAGGCGCTTCGCCAGCGATCCATCGATCCTGGGCCGCCAGATCGAGCTTGATCAACGCGTATATACCGTCGTGGGCGTCATGCCCAAGACCATGCAGTATCCGTCGATGGCCGACCTTTTTTTGCCACTGGCGCCAACGCCGCAGCAAGTGGCAAACCGCAGCGTTCATGACTATCTCGTGATCGGCCGGCTGCGCAGAGGCGTCACGGTCAAGCAGGCGCAGGCTGAGATGCGGATCCATGCCGATCAACTGGCAAAGGACTATCCAGCAACCAACCTTGGCTGGTCAGTAAAGGTTGAGCCGCTGCTCGATGGCATCAATGGCGAATCCACCCCGCTCTATTACCGGATGCTGATGGGCGCCACTCTTTTTGTCCTGCTGGTGGTTTGCGCCAACGTCGCCAACCTCCAGTTCGCCCGCGGCATTGCGCGACGCCCCGAAATCGCCATGCGCTCTGCCCTCGGCGCCAGCCGCATAAGGATCATGCGCCAGTTGCTGACGGAAAATATTCTGCTGGGACTGGTGGGTGCCGGCGGGGGCCTGCTGCTGGGCGGCATCTACCTCCATTTCCTCATCATCAACATGCCTCCGCGCATCGCGCGCTATATGGCGGGATGGTCCAATACTTCGTTGAATGGCCGGGTGATGGCCTTCTCTCTGCTTATCGCATTGGGCGCTGGAGTCATCTCAGGCTTTGCGCCTGCCATTGAGGCGATGCGCATGAACCTGGCGGATCAGCTGAAGTCCGGATCCCGCGGCACCACAGGATCAGGGCGTCATCGCCGTCTCAGGAACATCTTTGCAGTCTCGCAAATCGCTCTCGCCGTCGCTCTGGTGATCGGCGCGGCGCTGATGTCGAAAGGTATGTTGCACCTGCTGCATCTGGGAGACGTTTACGAACCCGGGAAGGTGCTCACCTTCAACGTGACACCGCCCGCGACCCGTTACGACACGCCGCAGAAACTTGCCGCATGGTATTCCGACAGCCTTGAACGGCTGCGCGCTCTTCCCGGCGTCACTCATGCCGATGTAACCACTGCGCTGCCCTACAGCGACACCGCGTGGATGCAGGACATGGCCATCGAAAACCGTCCTGCCGTGCCCGGAAAATTTCAAAGTGCGCTCCGCATCCCGGTGAGCGACGGATACTTCACCGCCTTCCATCTTCCTGTGATTGCAGGCCGCGAGTTGAAGAGAAGCGACGTAGTGAACTCCCAACCAGTAGCCGTGGTAAGCAGAAAGTTTGTGGCACAGTATTTCGGCGGCGAGAACCCGCTCGGCCGTCGCATTCGTATGGGCAGCCCAAACGACAAGCAGGAACCATGGCTCACCATCATCGGAATCGCGGAAGACACGAGCTACTCCATGTGGGACCAGTCGATCCAACCCGTCGTCTACATGAACGCGACGCAGATACCCCCGCCCGGCGCTACGTATGCGGTGGTCACGGATGGTGATCCGCTGGCACTTGCTCTATCTGCCCGCAGGGCGCTCGCCTCGCTCGATCCCGCGTTGCCGCTTGATGCGGTCATGACCTACAAACAGTCTCTGCGCGAATCGATGACTGGGCTTGTCGACGCCTCTGTGATGCTGGGAATCGATGCGGTCATCGCTCTTTTCCTTGCTGCCATCGGCATCTTCGGCGTGATGGCCAACCTCGTCGGCGAACAAACGCGCGAGATTGGCGTTCGTCTCGCCATGGGCGCACCGCGCGAGCGCGTACTGGCGATGATTCTGCGCCGGGCTTCGTGGCTCACGGCTGTCGGACTTGGGTGCGGCCTGTTGCTGGCTTTTGGCCTTGCCCAGCTAGTTGCCAACCTTCTCCGTGGCGTCAGTCCGCATGACCCCGTCATCTTCGTCGGAGTGTCCACTGCGATTGCTGCGATCGCGATTGCGTCAAGCTGGATTCCTGCCCGTCATGCCGCAAGAGTTGATCCTATGCAAGCCCTGCGAGGGGAATAACCAAGACAGGAGACTTTCCCATGGCCCTCTTCCGTCGCTTTACGAATCTGTTTCGCCGGTCGCGTGTCGATCACGATATTAACGCGGAGTTGCGGGCGCACATAGATCTGCGTATCGACGCGAATATGGCGGCGGGCATGTCGCCGGAAGAGGCACGCCGCGATGCACTGTTGCGGTTCGGCAATCAGACGAGCACGAAAGAGCGGGTTGTGGAGGCGGACACTTCTTTGGCGCTCGGCGGCATTTGGCGCAACGTCCGTTACGCCATGCGCCAGTTCCGCCGATCACCTGGATTTGCGCTCACCGCCATTCTCGCGCTGGCCCTCGGCATTGGTCCCAATGTGGCGATTTTCAGCATCATCTGGGCCACGTTCCTGGCGCCCCTGCCTTATCCAAACGCCGATCAGATGGTCGTTGTATGGAGCCACTTCAAACGCGAGCGCATTCCTTCTTCCGGCGATGACTTCGCTCAATTCGCCGCGCAGAGCCGCTCTTTTCAGCGTCTCGATTTCCTTTCGTGGCGCGGACACCATCTTACAAACGCCGACCACACCGAGGACGAAACCACCGGCAGCGCGATAACGCCCGGCTTCTACAGCCAGCACACGCAGTCTCATATGACTCTGGGCCGTGATTTCCGCCCCGACGAAGGATTGCCAGGAAACGATCGCGTGGTCATCCTTACGAATCGACTTTGGCGTGAGCGCTACCACTCTGACACCGATATTCTGGCCAAATCAATCCTCGTCGATGACCAGCCGTTCACAATTGTCGGTGTGCTTCAACCCTTATCCACGGACAAAAATGGCGCGCACTTCATCATCCCCGTGGTTCATCCGCCGGGCGTCCATTCCGACGACTTCGGCAATATCTTTGGCCGCCTCAAGCCCGGAGTCACACTCGCCCAGGCCCAGGCAGAACTTGAAGTCATCGATCGCCAGATCGCAGCCCAAAGGAGGCGAAGCGAACCGGCCGCAACCACGCTGAGCGTTGAGCAGCTGAAGAACGACTGGCTCGATAAAAAGCTTCAGCGTAATTTATGGCTGCTCCTGGCATCCGTAGGCCTCGTTCTGCTTATCGCCTGCGCCAACGTCGCCAATCTGTTGCTGGCCCGCGGTGCTTCACGCAAACAGGAACTTGCTGTTCGCTCCGCGCTTGGTGCCACCCGTGCCCAGATCTTCATCCAGCTCCTCACAGAGAGCCTCATGCTTGCTCTGGCAGGCGGCGCCATCGGCATCGCGATGGGATGGGCAATTATGAAGTTCAGTATGTCCATCTTGCCTCTGGAGCGTTTCGCCACAGAAGCCGATGTTGGAATGAACCTTCCAGTGCTTTGCTTCACACTCATCGTCACATTGCTGGCCGGTGTGCTTTTTGGATGTGCCCCCGGCTGGCAGTCGTCGCGTCTCAACCTGAGTGAGACGCTGAAGCAGGGATCGCGCTCCGTAAGCAGCCGCGACCGCACCCCAACCCAATCCATCCTCGTTACAGTCGAAGTTTCGCTTGCTCTAGTCCTTCTGGCAGGCGCGGGTATGGCACTGCATAGCTTTTGGAACCTGCGCCACATCGATCTTGGCTTTACAGTCGATCGCGTTATCATCGCAGCCCTCAGACCGCGCACGCCTCTACCGGCCGGTGGAAAGCTCACCTTTCCCCCGCCCCAGCAGACAGTTGTTCTTCAACACCAGTTTCTCGATCGCCTGCGTGCCGTGCCCGGCGTCTCAGACGCCACCATCGCAACCGGCTTTCCACTCCACGGCTACTCCACGTTTCCCTTCACCATTGCAGGCCAGCCTGTCGAAAGAGATCATTCTCCAGTCGCGGATTTTGTAGTGGTTACGCCTAGCTATTTCAACACGTTCGGAATTCGCCTTGAAAAGGGTCGGTTCTTCAACGAGAACGATTCTCTTAACTCCCCGCCAGTGGTCATGGTCAATCAGACCTTCGTTCGCCGCTACCTTGCCCGAATTGACCCTCTAGCCCAGCGGCTAATCTTGCGGGTTGGGAAAATCACCGACAGCAATAGTGGGCCTCGGAAAATCCCGGAGCCGGTCGAGTACCAGGTCGTGGGCGTCTTCCACGACGTCCTCGACAACGAGCACCTCACCGGCGAAACTCAACCGGAGATGTACATTTCGCAATGGCAAGCCGCATGGCCCGTCTTTGCCTTCGCTGTGCGCGCCGCGGTTGACCCCTCTGCCGTTACTCCCGGGCTCCGCGTCGCGGTCGATATTGTCGAACCGCCGTCCGCCATAGCCCACATTGAACTCATGCAGCAGGTCCTCGACGATCAGCAGACAAACGACCGCTTCGGCATGGTCCTGTTCGGCGGATTCGCAGTCGTCGCGCTTCTGTTGGCGGCGGTGGGAATTTATGGGGTAATGGCCTTCGCGGTGGCGCAGCGCACTCACGAGGTTGGCGTGCGCATGGCCCTTGGTGCGCGTCGCAGCGAAGTCGTCACGCTCATCCTCCGCGGCGGAATGCGGCTGGCATTGCTCGGGATTGCCATCGGTCTGGCAGGAGCGTACGGCTTGGGCAAGCTCATGCATTCAACGCTCTACGGCGTCGGATCCGCCGATCTAGTCAGTCTTGTCGCAGTTGCCGCTTTGCTGCTCACAGTTGCAGCGCTCGCTTGCTGGATTCCCGCTCGCCGCGCCGCGCGCGTCGACCCCATGCAGGCGTTGCGCGCCGAATAGAACAGGAGAATAACGATGGCCCTCTTCCGTCGCTTTACGAATCTGTTTCGCCGTTCGCGTGTTGATCACGATATTGAAGCGGAGTTGCGGGCGCACATAGATCTGCGCGTCGACGCGAATGTGGCGGCAGGCATGTCACCGGAAGAGGCACGCCGCGATGCGCTGTTGCGGTTCGGCAACCGGACGAGCACGAAAGAACGCGTAACGGCTTCGGACACGACGCTCAACCTCGCGGATCTGGGCCGCGACATTCGCTATGCGGGCCGCCAGTTGCGGCGTTCGCCGGGGTTCGCGTTGACAGCGATTCTTACGCTCGCGCTTGGCATCGGCGCAAATGTTGTGGTGTTCGGCGTACTGAATGCGATGATTCTGCGGCCGCTGAATGTTGCGGGAGCGGATCGTCTGCTTGAGCTGGCAAACGAGAGGCCGGGCGACGACAACCAGTCCTATCCGGACTATGTGGACTTCAAGGCACGTAACTCTGCATTTGCCGATATGGCGACATATCGGCTTGGTTATGCGGGTATCAGTTCCGGCGGGAACGCCGTGAAGACGTGGGAGTACGAGGTATCCGGCAATTACTTCGACATGCTGGGCGTGCAGCCGCAGCTTGGCAGGTTCTTTCACTCGAGCGACGAACACGGTCCCAACTCGGCGCCCTACATCGTACTGAGTGATGCGCTGTGGCGGACGCGATTCAATGCTGATCCACGCGTCGTGGGCACGACGGTCGATCTGAATAAGCACCCGTTCACCATTCTCGGAGTTGCGCCCAGGGACTTTCACGGGACCGAGATCTTTTTCTGGCCGGAACTCTGGATACCCATGGTGAACGAATCGCAGATAGAGGGCTATAGTTTTCTGACCAGGCGCGGAAACCACGGGCTCTTCGTGATCGGTCAGCTGAAGCCGGGCGTTATGCCGCGCCAGGCAGAGGATAATCTCAGCGCCGTTGCCCATCAGATGACGCGAGAGAATCCGATTGAAGATGACGGACTCACGGTGCGCCTGGTCAAGCCTGGTCTTCTGGGAGACACGCTTGGCGGTCCGGCGAAACCCTTTCTGGCTGCAATCATGGGGCTGGCTCTGCTGGTGCTGCTGGCGGCTTGCGTCAACCTTGCGGGCATTTTTGCCGCACGCGCTGCAGACCGCAGCCGCGAACTGGCAATTCGCCTCTCCATCGGTTCGACGCGGTGGCGCATCCTGCGGCAACTGCTTACCGAAGCTGTGCTGATTTCGCTGGCGGGCGGCGCGCTGGGTACATTGATTGCCACCGCGATGCTCAAAGTCCTCAGCCAGTGGCAACCGATCAGCGAATACCCCATCCACGTCACCGTTGTTGCGGATGGGCGAACCTATTTGATTGCGGTGCTGCTTTCAATTGCCGCCGGAATTCTTCCCGGCCTGTTGCCGGCGCGGCAGGTTTGGCGTACTGACGCTACGGATGCGTTAAAGAGCGGGACGACGTCGGCAAGAATTCTGAAGCGGCTTACGTTGCGCGACCTGCTGCTCGGGATACAGATCGCCCTGTGCGCATTGCTGTTGACATCGTCGATGGTGGCCTTGCGCGGCATGGAGCGCTCTCTGCACGCGCCAATGGGTTTTGTTGCGGAGGGAGCGATGGTGGTGGATTCGGATATGCAGATGGGAGGATACTCCGATAACTCCGCATTTCCCGTCCAGCGACGCATCATCGATGCGGCCGCGGCAATTCCGGGCGTCAAAGGCGCGGGCACCATCGACTCATTGCCGCTGGGTGGGGGTGGCAGCAACTGGTCAGTCTATCGCGAGGGAACTACCGATCTGCGCAGTTCAAACAGCGTCATGGCTCCACGGAGCTACGGAATCTCACCTGGATATTTGAAGGCCGCCGGCACCACGCTACTCGCAGGCCGCGATTTCACTTGGGATGATGGACCGAAAACGCCGAAGGTCGCCATCGTGAATAAGACCTTCGCCCACAAGATGTTTGGCGATGAGTCCGCGATTGGACGTCACTTCCTTGGCGGTGACAAGACGAGTTATCAGATCGTAGGGGTCATCGAGAACGGCAAGTACGAGATGCTTACGGAAGATCCCTATCCGGCGATGTTCTTTCCGCTGGATCAGAACCATGAGGCGAATACGATTTTGATTGTGCGATCGGACTTGCCGTCTGCGGAGATTGCCGCCGCTCTGAATCGCGTGATCACAAGTATCGATCCCGCTCTGCCCTTCAGCCTTCGCAGCTGGCCCGACAGGCTCTCTTTCCCTCTTTTTCCGCCGCGGATTGCAACGGCGGCCCTGGGCGTGATGGGGATTCTGGCGGCGATGCTGGCCATCACCGGAGTATTTGGGATGGCAACTTATACAGTGTCGAAGCGGCTGCGGGAACTTGGCATTCGCGTCGCCTTGGGAGCGCATCGCGCTCAGCTGATGAAAGCGGCCCTCGGCCGTCCGCTGATTGTGCTGTTTGCCGGATCGATGGCCGGTCTGGTGCTCGGCGTACTTGCGAGCCGCCTGCTGGCAGCGCTGGTGTATGAAGCGACTCCGCGTGATCCGCTGGTCCTGATTGGGGCCGTGGCTGCCATGATGCTGATCGGCCTGGTTGCCACATGGATACCGGCGCGGCGCGCATTGGCAATCAATCCGGCGCAATTGTTGCGACAGGATTAGGATCTTGCGCGACCTGATCCGCGACGAGGTTTATCTCGTTGCCTGTTACTTTCCTATTGGCGGTTGGCTCGTCCAACTCCCGTACCCCCGGTAACTGAGAGCACGGCTGCTCGCCCCGCCCGCCCCAGCCGGATACAATGGGGATACGCGCGAAAACCGGGCGATTGACGACTTTTCTTCAAATCTGGAGCTGGTGCACGTGATAAGTATGTTCCGCCGCGGTCTGCGGCTTCATTGGGTTGCCGCGCTCGGCGTCGCTATTGCGATTCCGGCCCTCGGGGCCCCTGCCGCGAGCAAACAACAACCCACGCAGACCACTCTCGCTGTGGGAACCCGCGACCTGAATGGCAGGACTCAAGCCACACTTTCGATGGCGGTTATCGGCGCCGATGGGCAGCCGGCGACAGGTGCGGTTACTGTTACGGACCATGGCAAAGCGCTGGCCGGGTTCGCCCTGGATGCCGAGGGACGCCTGTCGGCGACCGTCGATCTGGCTCCGGGTGATCACAGCCTTTCCGCCACGTACGCAGGCGATCAAACGCATCTGACCTCAAACTCCGAGATCGCTCCGGTTCGAGCGGTCGCCGGTACGACACCCGATTTCTCAGTCTCGGTTGCTCCCGCCTCGATTTCGCTCAAGCAGGGACAGTCAGGTTCGGCAATCGTCTCCGTCACGCCCATCAACGCGGCATCGCTGACTGGGCCGATGTTCATCACAATCTCCTGCTCGGGTCTGCCCGACCAAAGCGCCTGCACTTTCACTCCGACGAACATTGAAATCCCGGTAGGGGCCACGACTGCCATCAAAAGTTCGGTGGTGATTGCCACGCAGGCCACATCCCTGGTCAAGGCGGAGCCTGCGTTGATCCGGGGATCGCGTCCCATTGCCTGGGCTGTGCTGCTGCCCGGCGCGTTGTTACTGGGCGGATTCGCGTTTGGCGCCCGCCGCCGTCGCTTCCTCGGTCGCATCGTGATGCTGGCTCTGGTAGGCTTTGTTGCGGTTCTGGGCACCACTGCCTGCTCGCCGCTTTACAACTACTACAACCATGGTCCGACGAAGAACCTGCCGACGCCACCAGGTAATTTCACCATCACTGTCACGGCGCAATCCAGCAATGGCGTTACCGCAACCACACGCAGTACAACCTTCGCGCTGACAGTCACTCAATAACGGGCAAGCGAGCGGATGCATGAAGACATGGCATCCCATTCCGACGGCGATTTACTCTTTTGCAGAGCAAACGCCCGGCACGCTTCTGCTGGAGAATTCGCGTCCCGGCGCATGCACCTTGAGTCGGGTCTTCACGGATCCGGTGCGCATTCTGGAAGCGCGTACGCTGGCAGACGTTGCAGGGTTGTTCCCGCAGATTGAAGAGGCGGTGCGCGTGGGACATTTCGTCGCCGGCTTTTTCGCCTATGAGTGCGGATTATTCTTCGAGCCGAGCGCCGCTCTTCGGCCTGGCCGCAAAAAAGACCTCCTCGCATGGTTCGGAATCTACGAGCGCACCTACTGCTTCGATCACGCGATGGGGAAATTCGTCGATGGTGACCCGACGGATCTTCACTTCGGGCTTGAGCCACCAGCTGCGTCTGCGCCGCTGGTGGCGCTCGGTCTCGACGAGGAGCAGTTCACCGCACGCATCGAGCAGATTCACGAGTGGATACGCGCGGGCGACGTCTATCAGCTCAATTTCACATTTCCAATCCAATTGAAATCCGAAGAACGGCCAGCGGCGCTTTACGCTCGCCTTCGCGCCGCCCAACCGGTCGACTACGGAGCGTTCTTGCATTGCCAGGAAGGCCGGCACATCCTGTCGCTTTCGCCGGAACTCTTCTTCCGCGTGCAACAGGAAGGTGGCAAGCGCCTCATCATGACGCAACCCATGAAGGGCACGGCACGACGCGGTCGAACCACGAGCGAAGATCGCGAGATCGCCGACCGGCTCGTCATCGACCCTAAGAATCGTGCCGAGAATGTGATGATTGTCGACCTTATTCGAAACGATCTTGGGCGCATCTGCACGTTCGGCAGCGTACGCGTGCAGAATCTGTTTGACGTTGAGCGCTATCCGACGCTCTGGCAGATGACGTCAACCGTCACAGGCGAACTGCGACCCGACATCGGTTACGAACAGATCTTCCGCGCCTTGTTTCCCTGCGGTTCCATCACTGGCGCACCGAAGATCCGGGCCATGCAACTGCTCGCGCAAATCGAAGACAATCCGCGCGGAATCTATACCGGCGCCATCGGATTCTTCTCGCAGGAACAAACGGTCTTCAATGTAGCCATCCGCACACTCGTGCTCGAAAACGGCGAAGCAACCATGGGCGTGGGCGGCGGCATTGTCATCGATTCCGAGCCGAAGGCTGAGTTTCGCGAGTGCCAGCTCAAGGCTGAGTTTCTTACGCGCACCACCGAGCCGTTCTCGCTGATCGAGACCATGCTCTGGAACGGCAGCTATCCCTTGATCGACCTGCATCTCGATCGCCTTGCGGACTCCGCGGACTACTTCGGGTTCACATGCGATCGCGCCGCGGTGCAGGCCGCGCTGCTCGCCGAAGCAGCGCTGTTCGCCGACCAGCGGCCGCGCAAAGTGCGCCTTCTTCTGGATTCCGACGGCACGACTCACCTCGCGGCGGAGCCCATCGCAGGCCTCTCCAGCGCCGAGCCCGCCCGCGTCTCGATCGCCGCCGAACGCATGGTCCCAGACGACCGATTCCTGTTTCACAAGACTACGAATCGCAAGCTGTATGATTCCGCTTTCGCAGCGGCGTCCGGCGCTGGTTTCGACGATATTCTCTTCGTGAATTCGCGCGGTGAAGTGACCGAGGGCGCCATCAGCAATGTGCTGATTGAGAAGGATGGCCGCTGGTATACGCCGCCGGTCGTCTGCGGCCTGCTGGCCGGCGTGTTTCGCCGCTTTCTGCTCGAGACGCGTGCCGACCTGGAGGAAAAGATCCTCACCCTCGACGACGTAAGAAACGCCGACGGCGTGTATATCTGCAACGCGGTGCGAGGCCTGCGTCGAGTCGATCTATCCCCGAATTCTGCACCCTAAAACACCTTGGGCCGCCTCCATCACGGATGCGGCCCAAGGGCGTTTCGGGGGAGCTTGGTTTAGAAAGTCCGCGAGATCCCTGACATGATGGTGTAGTCGGAGAACGCTGCGTCGCCGTGCGTGTTGTTGGCAAGGTCGGTCACGCTCGTTTTGCGATTGCGTTCAATTGCCCAGGCGGCGTTCGTGTACAGGCCCCACCGTCCATGCTGATACATCATTCCCGGCTCGAGGGAGATAACGTAGCCGGGCCTCCGAAAGCCGTTGCTCGACCCGAAGGCGTCACGCACGGGCACGCCTTCCATCCGGGCGCCCATGCTGAACGCGAGCCCGCGCAGAGCCTTAACGTGCGTGACCGGCCGCGAGAATCCGCCGCGCCATAGATATTGGTCGGTGGCGGAAATTACGCCCTCTCCGGGAGCTGCGCGAAATGTTTTCACGCCGGTCGTGTCCTGCGGGTTGAAGAGCCACGACCCCGTAAAGTACCCCGAAGTGTGCCAGTAGAATTCGCGGTAGGCTTCGGTAGCCAGGGCGAAGCCCCATGTCCCATCGCCAGGCTGGATCGACTCATCGAACGGTTGCGTCTGCTTAGCGCCGCTCTTGGTAACGGTCGTCCCCTTGGCATCGTTGATGCCCGTGGGCAGCTTCAGTTGAGCGGAGAACGCGATGTTCCCGTGACTCTCAGTCGGTGGACGCCACACCCAGGTTTGCATGCCAACGGTAATATCGCCGAGACCGCCGGAGTGATAGACATTGTTAGGGCTGGACTGCCCGTGGCGCGACGCGTCCAGCGCGGGTATTGTGGCAATCGCGCTCAATCGCGGCGTGAACTGATAATTCAAATCCAACTCAAACAGGTTGACGTGGTTCACGACAGCATTGTGATTGGTTTGCCGCTGAACCTGGTAGACCGTTCCAATGTAGTGCTTGTAGGAGTTGTAGACGCGATAGCCGGCGGAAACGGTAAGTCCGTGTATGAAGTTGGTTCCCGCGGAATGGGCAATCGTTGCGGCATCGGTGGGATCGAGACCGGAAATGACGGGCTGAGGAGAGTGGGCAGCTACGCAACCTTGCGCGTGGGCAAATGGCTGCAAGCAGAAGAGGGAGACAAACAGCACGGCAGGCACGGCCGCGCTCCGTAACAGGAGTATTTTCATTTTTGTTTTCTCCAAATCAGAAAAAAAGAGCCTTCCTCAAAAGATTCCTCGGGGACTTACCACAAGGCTGGGAAGAACCTGTGTGAGGAATCCCGATCACATTAGCAGCACTGCACTGGAAAATACGTCGGCCATCGTGACGAGACGCACTTCAACCTTTTGGAGGGGTTCAATTGCTGGTTCGCTCGCTATGGTCAGAGGACGATGCGCGGTTTACAAAAAGCTATGAGTTTGAGTGGCCTTCTGTTGGCCTTTGCAGTTGTGCCATGTCCGCTGATGGCCAAGCATATTCCGGATCCCACATTCAAAACGCTGGATGGCCAGACGCGAAAGCTCTCCGCACTGCACGGAAAGATAGTGGTGGTGAACTTCTGGGCTACGTGGTGTGGGCCGTGCCAGGAGGAGTTGCCTCGTTTGTCGCAGATCGCGGCTTCGTACGCAGGCAAGCCTGTCAGCTTCGTCTTCATCTCTATAGACGCACCGAAGGACCACGCGAAGATCCCGGCCACGCTGGCGAAAATGCACGTTAACCTCGATAGCTGGGTGAACGCCGACACCGATACGCTGGACCGTTTTGGCCTGGGCGACATCGTACCCGGCACTCTTGTCCTCGATGAGAATGGCGAATCCGTGGCTCGCGTGATGGGCGAAGCCAAAGAGGACGACGTGCGCAAACCTGTTGACTGGCTGCTGGGCGGCCGAAAAGGCGAAGTCCCTGCCGCACTTGCCAAGCGTTATTAACAATTGACTCCGCGCCCCGGTCCGCGCTTTTCCGCTATCCTTTTCAGGTTGAGGTGGATTGGAATGACGGAAACGGCTACTCGTCCGCAGACGACCACGCGCCCGCAACTTGCTTACTTAACCGCTGTGCTGGATGAGCTGAAGGCTAAGGGAACGCACTTCAAGCTAAGAGTGCTGGACGACCAGCAGGCGCCGGTGTGCCACTATGATGGGCGCGAAGTAATCAACCTGGCCAGCAACAACTACCTGGGGCTGGCGAATCACCCCAAGCTGATTGAGGCTTCTCTTAAAGCCACGCGCGAACTCGGGGTGGGCTCAGGTGCGGTGCGGACCATCGCCGGAACGATGCGTATCCACATGGAACTCGAGGAGAAGATTGCGCGCTTTAAAAACGTGGAGGCCTGCGTGGTTTTCCAGAGCGGGTTCGCTGCAAATGCGGGAACCGTAAGCGCGATCCTGGGCAAGGAAGACTTCATCCTCTCCGACGAGCTAAACCACGCCAGCATTATCGATGGCGCGCGGCTTTCGCGGGCGAAGATCAAGGTGTTCCGCCACAAGGATGCCGAGCATTGTGAAGAGTTGCTGAAGGAAATTGCCAACGAGCCGGGCCACAAGCTGGTGATTACGGACGGCGTGTTCTCGATGGACGGCGACATCGGCCCGGTAAATAAGCTGGCAGCATTGGCCGAGAAGTACGGCGCCATCATGATGGTGGATGATGCTCATGCTTCGGGCGTGCTGGGACGCAATGGCCGCGGCAGCATCGATCACTTCGGAATGCACGGGCGCGTGGACGTGCAGGTGGGCACGCTGTCGAAGGCCATCGGCTCGCTGGGCGGGTATGTTTGCGGATCGAAGGATTTGATTGACTACCTCTACCATCGCGCACGGCCGTTTTTGTTTTCGACTTCACATCCGCCGTCGGTGGCGGCGAGTTGCATTGCGGCGTTCGACATTCTCGAAACGGAACCGGAGCGCATCGATCGGCTCTGGAAGAACACGAAGTATTTTCAGGGCGAACTAAAGCGTGTGGGATTCAACATCGGCGGCGTGAACACTCCGGCAACCGAGACGCCGATTACGCCGGTGATTGTGGGCGAGGGTCGCGCAGCAATGGATTTCTCGCGGGCGCTGTTCGACGAGGGCGTAATGGGAACAGGAATTGCGTTTCCGACCGTGCCGGAGGGCAAGGCTCGCATTCGGTTGATCCTGACCAGTGAACACACGCGCGAACAACTTGACCGCGCGCTCGAAACACTGGAGAGCGTCGCGAAGCGGATGGGACTTCTACAGTGAGCTCGATTCTGGGTGCCCCAGGTCTCGATTTTGAGACCTGGGAAGCCGCACGATCTCGCACGTACAATAACAAGCAATGATCGCGCATCTGCGGGGCAAGCTGATCCACAAAGAACCAGGCCAGGCCATTGTTGAGGCCGCCGGCGTGGGATACGACGTCGTCATCTCTGTGCCGACATTTACGGCGCTACCTAGCGTGGGTGCCGAGACCTCGCTGCACATCCACACGCAGGTAAGCGAAGACCAGATTGCGCTGTTCGGTTTTCTCGAACGCGAAGAGAAGCGGCTGTTCGAGCGGCTGATTACGGTCAGCGGCGTCGGCCCGAAGCTGGCCATCAAGATTCTCAGCGGCCTGTCGCCGGAGCGCACCGTACAGGCGATTCGTGCTCAGGATCATGCGCAATTGACGCGCATCCCCGGCGTGGGCAAGAAGCTGGCCGAGCGGCTTGTGGTGGAGTTGAAAGACAAGCTTGAGGACTTCGCTGTTGCTCCGACGCCAAGTTCGGTTGCGGGTCCGGCGGTGGATGATGTGTTGTCGGCGCTGACGAATCTCGGCTATCAGCGCCCCGCGGCGGAGAAGGCGATTGAGCAGTCGGTAGCGAAAGAGAAGTCACTTGCCGGCGATTTCGATGGGCTGTTCCGCGCGGCGCTGAAGGTGATTCGGTAGACCTCTGGCTTTTGATTCGATCAGCCTGATTTTCCGATTTCCTCAGGAAATACGCGCCCTGTGCATCCACCGCGTCGCGCGCTCTCATAAACTGACATCCGTATGCCACGCGCAGCTAAATCTAATCCCGCAATGCCGGCGCCTTATCTTCGACCTGAAGCAATTACGTTTCTGCGCAACCTGGCCAAGCATAACGATCGTGAGTGGTTTGCTCCGCGCAAGGCGCAGTTTGAGGCGCAGTTGAAGGAGCCGATGCTGGCCATCGTCCGCAAGATCACCGATGCGATGACCGACTTCGCGCCGAACCACGTGCGTCCGGCGGAGAAGAGCCTCTTTCGCATCTATCGCGACACGCGTTTTTCGCACGACAAGCGGCCCTACAAGACGCACGTGGCTGCCTGGTGGTCGCACCAGGGGCTGGAGAAAACTTCGGGCGCAGGCTACTACTTCCAGGTCAGCCCCAAGGGCGTGGTGATTGCGGCAGGCGCCTACATGCCGGAGAAGGAGCAACTTGCTGCGATCCGCAACTGGCTGCTCGACAACCACGCGGATTTTCGAAAGATCCTGAAGAAGCCTGCGGTACGCAAAACCTTCAGCGACTTTGAAGGCGAAGCGCTGACGCGGCCTCCGAAGGGTTTTCCGGCGGATCACCCGGCGATGGATCTGGTTCGCTGCAAGCAATGGGGGTTGAGCACGACGTTGCCCGTGGGAGCAGCGCAGCGGAAGGATTTTGCCAAAGTGCTGGTAAAGCATTTCAAGCTGCTGGCCCCGATGGTGGACGCGCTGAACACGCCGATCGCAGCGGCCGCTGCACCAAAGCGAAAGGTGCTCTTCGGGCTGCACTGATGCGAAGATCGACCAGCCGAACGGGCGGAATTCGCCCGTATTTCGCGGGTTTTCTGGCGGCTGAAGTGCGAAAAACCTGCTAAAACCGGCAATTTTAGGCGAAATACCCACAAAAACCCAAGAAAATTGTGGAAAACCGATGTTTTTCCATTGACTTTAGGCCACCCAAAGCCGCATTGTTACGAACGACAGGGTTCTCGAGAACCCGCATGAATACAGGGGTTTTTGTGCACTACGTTGCCTCCAGGCGTTTCGGCAACAGGTTGGGAAACGCTTGAGGTCGCACTACTCCATGCGGTTCGCTTTTAGGCTTCTTTGGTTCCTTAAAGATGCCGAGCGGCGGGATACCAGGCAACAACTTTCGAAGGAGAACATCACATGGCAACTGGAATGACCAAGACTGGACTTACCCGGCATATGGCCGAGAAGCTCGAATTGACCAACAAACAATCGGCCGCTTTCCTTGATCTTCTGGCTGAGACCGCCATCAAGGAAACCAAGAAGAACGGCGTATTCGTAATCCCCGGCATCGGCCGCCTGGTGAAGGCAGAGCGCAAAGCGCGCATGGGCCGCAACCCCCAGACAGGCGAAGCAATCAAGATCAAGGCGAAGACCGTGGTGAAGTTCCGCGTGGCGAAGTCGGCCAAGGACACCATCGCGCCGCCGAAGAAGTAGTTACATTTCCTGAGGGGTGCTGTACAAGCTGGGGAAGGGCTCGCGCTCTTCCCCTTCTTTATTGTGCTGATTCTGCTTGCCAGAAGCAGGCCGTCGAATTATTGTGCATACCTCTGCGAGTTGGCACATCGAAGAGGAATGGCGACTCAGATGACGGAAATCTCTCAAACGAGCGCAACAGTTAGAGGGTCGGTACTCACGCTGCTGCGGCTTGAAGGACTTGCAGTGGCCGCGGTGACGGCGTGTGTTGTATGCGAAGACAGGCGCAAGCTGGTGGCTGTTTGCCGCGCTGTGGTTGACGCCGGACTTGTCGATGCTGGGCTATCTTGCCGGCTCGTGCCGGGGCGCGCGCTGCTACAACGCCGTGCACACTTACGTAGTACCGGCAGCACTGGCGCTCAGTGCGCTGCTGCTGAATGCTCCTGCACTGCTGCCGTTTGCGCTGATCTGGGCAAATCACATCGGCGTGGACCGGCTGTTGGGATACGGGTTGAAATATTCCGACGGATTTGGATTCACGCACCTCGGCCTGTTGGGCAAGCGGAGCACTACTGTGCCGGCTCGGAGTTAATCCGAATGCCGGGCAGGAAGGCGCGTGCGACCAGCGATGCTCCGAAGAAGACGAGAATGATGCGGCCCGCAATCTCCAGATCGTAGTTGCGCGAGACCGCCACTAATGGCGACAAGGATGCCGATGGGAGTGAGTTCTGCGAGCAACGCGCGAACCCAGTGCGGCTTTGCGCCCGCGGCCGAAGGTGCTCCGCGCAATCGTGGAATGAAACGGGGCACAGCCTTCAGATAAGCCAGATACGGCTCGCCGAGCTTGACTCTGAGGAACGCTTCTTCGCCGAGCGTGAGGCGGATGGCGAAGATCGTAATGAGGATGGCGGAAAATGCCGCCCCCGTGACCGGCATGAGAAATGTCATTGCGATGACCATGCACCAAAGGCCGATGTAGAGCGGGTTGCGCACGTAGCGGTAGGGACCATCGGCCATCACTTTGCCTGCCACCATGCTGCCGCTGTTGACGGTGCCGGTGCCGAGATAAGCCGTCCCCCACACGCGAAACAGCACGGCTTTAGCGGCGATCAACGAAGCAATGATCAATAGCAAGGGAGTCGCAACGGCGAACGATACAAGCCCCGTGCGGCTCAGCTCAAGCGCCAGCCACTCCAGCAGAGAGATGCGCCGGCCAATATGGCACACTTCAATCCACGGCGCCCAGAATCCGAGAATGATGATGACTGCGTTGATCGGCATCCGCAGTCGAAACTCAATTGCGCTTGATCCCATTCATGCCCCTCGCGCCGGAGTGTATCATTCGACGCTCGGCGCGAAATGCGATCGCTACTCCCAGCGCAGCGCAGTCATGGGATCGGTCTTCATCGCAGAGCGCGCCGGGATCAGGATGGCGATGAGGGCCACGAGCGCAAGCAGTACTGTAACGACGATGAAGCTTGAAGGATCATGCGGACCAATCTTGAAGAGCGCTGCCTGCAAAGCCCGCGTGAGAACGAGCGCTGCAACAAGCCCGATAGCGCCGCCAACCACCACCAGGCGCAATCCTTCGCGCAGGACAAGCCGGAGAACTGCGCCGCGTGTCGCTCCGAGTGCCATACGAATCCCAATCTCCTGCGTGCGCTGCTGCGCCATGAATGCAACCACACCATAAAGCCCGATTATGGCCATCAACAATCCTGTGCCCGCAAACAAACTGAGCAATGCAGTCTCAAACCTCGGGCGGTCGGCGAGCCCGCTTACCCGCTCGTTCAAAGTCTCAATCTCCACAGGCACGGTTGCGTCGATGGCATTCACTTGGGTTCGGATCCAGGGTGCCATCGCAGTCGGCGCAAAGGTCGTCTTCACCACAAGCGCCGCCGAGTGCGGTTGCTGCCAGTCCTCCGCTTCAGCGCGCCACAGCTGGTAATACTCCGGTTCATCGTCCTCGCTAAGCCCGGAGTTTTTGACGTTTGCCGCCACACCCTGAACTGTGAACCACGGTCCGCCCGGAACCGGTTTAACGCGCTGGCGCAGGGGGTCCTGCCCGGGAAACAATCGCGAGGCCAGTGAACTGCTGATGATCATGAAGTGATCGCTCGATGTGCGTTGCGCTTCAGTGAAATTCTGTCCGCGCACAATTGGTATATTGAGAGCCTTAAAGTAATCCGGGGTCACCCAGCGCCATGCCACCATGCCGCCCGTTCCGCCTGTCATTGGAGGACGCCCCGCAACCTCCATGATGTTGTAGATGTGGTCGCGATGATAGCCGCCCGGCGGTACTGTGTCACTTAGCCCTACCGCTGCCGCTCCCGGCAGCCTGCGCAGCGCTGCCTCCGCCTGCAGGAAAAACTGCATCCGGGCTTGAGGCGTGGTGAACGTGTATCGGTTCAGAGAAATCGCCGCCGTGACCACGCCGGAGGTCTGTAAGCCGAGTGGCTGCATCTGCAAGGTGGAGAAGCTCCGCACTAGCAACGCAGCTCCGGCGAGCAGAATCACGCTGACGGCAATCTGACCAGCGACCAGTATTTTCCGCATCACGGCCCGTGCGCCCGACGGCAGCGTTCGCGCAGCCAGAGCAATGGAGCGCGGCCCGTGCAGAGCCGGAATGATTCCGAATACCAGCCCGCACACTACCGCGATTACCGCGGTGAAGCCCAAAATGCGCGGATCCAACTGGGCGCTGCGGAGAAACGGGAGGCCCGATGGCGCGATGGCGACAAACACGTACAACAAGCCTTTGGCCAACGCGCAGCCTGCCACGGCTCCCGATACCGAGAGGATTACTGACTCGACCAGTGCCTGCCGAATCAAGCGATGTCGGCTCGCGCCAAGTGCAGAGCGCACGGCCAGTTCCCGCTCTCGTGCCGTGGCGCGCGTCAATAGCAGGCTTGCTACATTGGCGCAGGCAATCAACAACACCGCCAACACGGCTCCAAGCAAGATCCATGCCGCCTGGCGAGCATCCTGCATCTGCCGCTCCCGCACCGACCGCACGCGCAGATGAACCTCACTGCGAAAACGGGCCGGTGCCTGGCTGAGAGCGTAGTTGAACTCGGGCTGCAGTTGCTCCGCCGCTTGCGCCACAGTGATGCCTGGCTTGAGCCGCGCGAAAGCAAACATCACTCGGTCCGGTTCCACCTTGCTTACATCGACCGCTTGCGGCACTACTAGGTCGGCTTGCTCCAATGCAGGCATCTCGAAGTCACTGGGCAGCACGCCAATCACCCGCACATGGCTGCCATCAATATCGATCAGCCGGTTCACAACGCCAGGATCGCGATTGAAATGACTGGTCCACAAGCCGTAAGAGATCAACGCGACCTTCGGGCCATTAGGCCTGTCTTCCTCGGGCAGGAAATTGCGGCCGAGGATGGGCGAGACTCCAAGGGTGGGCAGAAAATTGGCATCTACGCTGGCGCAACTCAGATGTGCCGGGTGATGTTCCGTCAAATCGCACGCATTCACCCCAGCTTCAGAGGTAAGTGCGGTAAAGGGCCTTTGATGATCGCGCCATTCGTAGTACCACCCACCCAACACGAACTCCTGCGGAACAATGGGAGCGGTAAGCCCCACGGACACGAGCCGATCATCGTGCGCAAAAGGCAGCGGCCGAAACAGGATGCGATCGACGACACTGAAGACCGCAGCCGTCGTGCCAATCCCAAGCGACAGCGTCAGAATTGCCGTGACTGCAAACAATGGATTTCGCCGAAAACCGCGCAGTGCATAGCGGACGTCGCGCAGCACGCTTTCAAGCCATGGCAGCGTCGCCCGATCGCGGTAGGTTTGTCGGGCTTGTTCGGCCCCACCGAGACGCAACAGCGCTTGCCTGCGCGCTTCGGCCTCGCTCAGCCCGGAGCGCAGACCGTCCTCAATGTGCTCGGCAACGTGGCCCTCAAGCTCAGCTTCAAACTCGGTTCCGACTTGTCGCGCGGAGAACATCCCGCATAGCCTGATCCAAAGCGCTCGCAGTTTTCGCATTCCTGCCTCCTAATCTGCGCGCAATGCCTCCATGGGATCCACGGCGGCAGCGCGGCGGGCAGGAATCCACGAGGCAATGAGCGCTACGATCGCCATCAAGAGGGGTACAAGAGTGAACGTGATGGGATCGAGCGCGCTGACTTCAAACAGAAAGCTGTGCAGAATGCGGCTGAGCGCAACCGCGCCCGCAAGGCCGATCACACAGCCTGCGGCCGCTAGCAACAGACTCTGCCGAACGACACTCAACACAATCTGCCACCGCTGCGCGCCTAACGCCAGGCGCAATCCAATCTCCCGTGTGCGCCAGCTGACGATATACGAGATAAGACTGTAGACGCCGACTGCACCGATGATGACAGCCAGGCTGCCAAAGCCAAGCAGCAACATGGCCAGGGCGCGCGGAGCAGCCACCGATGTGGCAACGACCTCGTCGAGCGTGCGCACCCGCGTAACAGGCACAAGCGAGTCGATGCTGCCCACGGCGCTGCGAAGACCGGCCGCAGTTTCAGAAGGGGTTGTGTGCGTGCGCAATACGGCGTACATCACCGGCTGTTCACGGCCCGGCGTCATGGGGAGAAAAACTTCATCACTGAATCCTTCTTCAAGGCCGCCTTCGCGCGCATTGCGTACAACCCCCACTACGATCGATGCCTTCTCTGCATTCCACACCGCTGGGGCGCTTTCATCCACAACATCCAGCAAGTGTTTTCCTAATGGATCCTGATTGGGCCAGAGCCGCTGCGCAATGCTCTCGTTGACGACGACAGCCCGGGTGGAACCCGAGGCATCCTGCGCATCGAGCAGTCTTCCACGCAGAAGCTGCAGGTTAAGCACGTTGAAATATCCACTCGAAACAATGCGGCTCGTGGCGAGCAGTGCTCCTTGTCGCGCATCGCGAGGATGATCTTCAGCGTCGTAAACATAGTTGTTTTCGCGCCCGCTCAATGGCAGAGAGTCAACCAGGGCCGCGTTCTCCACGCCGGCAATTCCTTGCATGCGATCCAACAGAGAGGTGAAGAACGATTGGCATCGTCCTTTTTGCTTGCAGGCCGCCGCGTCCAGCGAGACCTCTGCCGTTACCGTATGGTCCGCGCGAAATCCCGGATCTACGCGCGTAAGCCTGTAAAGACTGTGCAGCACCAGGCCGGCTGCAGTAATTACTACGACGGTGAGCCCGATCTGCGCCACGACGAGAATCATGGAGAGTCTGAAACCGGATCCCATCCCCATCAGTGCACGGCCGCCAATGCGCAGCGTGCCGAGCAGATTCATCGAAGCCATCTTGATCGATGGGATGAGGCCAAAGATCAATCCGGCGAACACAGATGCGCAGAGCGTGAAAACCACGTCGCCAGGATGCAGCGACACATCCTGGATGCGCGGCGTATCCGGCGGCAGCAGACGCACAAATAACCTGAGGCTCGCGAAAGCCGCTCCCAGGCCCACGGCTCCGGCCGTCAATCCCATCACAACGCTTTCTGACAGCAATTGCTGAACGAGGCGGCGGCCTGACGCACCGAGCGCGCTGCGGACTGCGATTTCGCGCTCACGGGCAGTGGCGCGCGCAAGCATCAGGTTCGCGACATTGGCACAAGCAATAAGTAGGATGAGGCCCACGGCACCGAAGAGAAGCAGCAACCTTGGACGCATCGCGCCAGTTTGCGATTCGAGCAACGGTACTGCCGTCATGTCAGAAGCCCAGATGTCTGGCATGCGGAAAGGAAAGCCAGGCAGCAGCACCGCATGCAGCCTGCGCAACTCTGCCTGTGCCTGCGCCGGGGTGGCTCCATCGGCGAGCCGCCCAAATGCACGCAGGTCGAAGTTGCCCCAGGGATCGAAGACGTCGCCGCCGCGATACGCGACCGGAATCACAAATTGCGTATTCGCGTACGGGAAGCGAACCCCAGCCGGCATCACGCCGATGATCCGGCGCGAAACACCGTCGATGCGTATCTGCCGCCCGATCGCCGATGGGTCTCCGCCGAAGTGCTGGCGCCAGTAGCCGTAGCTCAGAACCACATCGTGATCCTGACCATCAATGGCATCCTCCGCAGAAAAGAAAGTGCCCAGTTCCGGATGAATTCCGAGCGTGTCGAATGCATTCACCGTCACCTTTGCGCCGAAGACGCGGTCCGGCACGTCGGACTCAGAGATATTCGATTCCGCGTCAGGCCCATAGCCGGCGACAGACTTGAGCGCCGTGGCATGTGAGCCAAGTTCGCGAATCCACCCCTTGGGAAACGTGGGCGAATTCAAGCCGGCGATGCGCACCAGGCGATCCTGACGAGCGTACGGCAGAGGCCGCAGCAGAATGGAATCGACAAGGGTGTAAATGACCGCATTGGCGCCGATGCCGAGAGCCAGCGTCAGCACCGCGGTGATGGTGAACCCCGGCGCTCTGCGCATCTGCCGCACGGCAAAGCGGATATCCTGCAGAAAGCTTTCAACAGGCGGAAGCGTTGCGCGGTCTCGAAACGCCTGCCGCGTCTGCTCGGCACCACCCAGTCGCAGCACAGCCTGCCGATGCGCCTCTTCCTTGCTGAGGCCGGCACGCATCGCATCTTCAGAATCCATTGCAATGTGGCTTTCAAGCTCGGCATCGAATTCGATGGCCTTCCTGCGCACGAAGACGCCGCGGAATCGCAACCACAACGCTTTGATCGATCTCATAACCAGATCTCCTATTCCGTGCGCAAAGCCTGCACCGGATCAATGGAAGCCGCGCGACGCGCCGGAAGCCAGCACGCCACCAGCGCAATCCCCGCGAGAAAAACTGGCACAACCGTGAAGGTCAGCGAATCGTGCGGTTGAATCCCATAAAGAAAGCTCGACGCCAGCCGCGAAAGCAACCACGCCGCAGGCCAGCCAAGCATCATGGCTATCACGGCGAGCACCATTCCCTGCCGAACGATGAGCCGCTCCACCGTGCCTGTGCGTGCCCCGAGCGCCATGCGAATACCGATTTCACGCGTGCGCCGGCTGACCGCATAGCTCATCACGCCGTAGAGACCGATGGCCGCAAGAATCAGACCGATGCAGCCGAAGACGCCGAAAAGCATGGCGGCGATACGCGGCAGCAGGTAGGCCGTGCGCACATGCTCTTCCATCGTCTCTTCGTTGTAGATGGCGATGGAAGGATCGAGCGCGTAGATCTGTCTGCGCACGGCCTCGGCGAGCGCTGCAGGATTGCCGGGCGTATGGACGACCAGCGTGTAGCCCATAAAAGAGGCGTCCTCGGCGATGCTCTGGTCGAGCGATCGATAAAGAATGGCCCGCGTATCCTCTCCGAGCGTGCGCGACTTTGCATTGCCGACGACGCCAATGATCTCGTAGGTCCAATGGCCGCCACTCACGTGTTGGCCAATCGGATTCTCGCTCGGGAAAAGCCGGTCTGCAAAGGCCTTGTTGACGACGGCGACCCTGGGGCCATCGGCGACTTCGTTGCCGAAGTCGCGGCCGGCAGAGCCGAGGCGTTCCCAACGCATCGAAGTAGCCTGGCGTGGTCATGTACAGGTCGGCATAGGTGAATGTGGCATCTTTGCCGGAGTGTCCCGCAACGGTAAAGCCGTCGCTGCGATTGCCACCGGACAGCAGCGCAACATCGGTTGTCACTGCCGAGTCAACACCGGGCAGCGCTGAGACTCGACGTCGAACGTCGGAGAGAAATTGGCTGATCTGTTGCGGTGAATATCCGTTGAGGCGAGGGTCGACGGAAAGCAACAACAACCCTTGCGGACGAAAGCCAATGTTTATGTTGGCCGCGCTTCGCAGGCTGCGCAGAAACAGTCCGGTGACCAGCAAAAGCACGAGGGACATCGCAACTTGCGTCACCACGAGGATGTTGCGAAGACTGAATCGCCGGCCCGGGCGCGCGAGTGCATCTTCGCCCCTAAGCGCGCTGGAGAGAACCGGCCGCACCGCAGCCCATGCGGGAGCAAGCCCCAGCAGAACGCCACAGCCGAAGCTGATGACAAAGGTATAGAGCAGGGTGCGCCAATCGACGGCGACATGAATATCAAGAGGCACCGGGGCAGGAAGGCGAACGGCGGAGAGCGATTGGGTGGAGGCGAACGAGAAGAGCATGCCAAGGAATCCGCCGGCAAGACCGAGCAACGTGCTTTCAATCAGCAGCTGCCGCCGCAGTCGCGCGCGTGTTGCACCCAGCGCGATACGCACAGCCATCTCACGCTGTCGGGCAGCGGCCTGCGCGAAGAGCAGGTTCGCAACATTTGCGCCCGCGATCGCAAGCAGAAGAAGAACGACTATCGACAGCGCGGCAAGGAACGTGAGAGCCGCGGTTCTGTCACGCGGAGGCAATGAGCCCGCCTGCTCAAAGACGAACGAGTTGTCCTTGTCGGTCTTGGGATAAGTCAGTGCGAAGCGCTTCGCCAGGGTATCCAGTTCGGCTGCAGCCTGTATGCGTGTGACGCCGGGCCTCAGCCGCGCGATGACCGCGAGCCAATGGTAGTCGCGCGCGTCCGCCGGCGGCAGGTTGGGCACAAGCTGCGATGCGATGCCGACCGGAACCCAGAATTGCGCGTCCAAAATCTGGTCGACGCTATGAAACGATGCCGGTGCAACGCCGACAACTGTGAATGACCGGCCCGAGAGCGTAACGGACTTGCCGATGATCTGGAGATCGCCGGCAAAGCGCCGTTGCCAAAGCCGCGCGCTGATTACCACCACGGGAAGCCTATCCTCGGCGCTCGATAAGCCGCGTCCGAGCACCATCGGGAGCTCAAGCACATCGAAGAAATTCGATGAGACCCCTTGTCCCCAGACGCGCTCGGGCTCACTGCCGCCGCTCAGGGACGCGGGAATCAGCTCATAGTAAGCGGCAACACCGGAGAACGATTTCGCCTGGTCCTGAAGATCATGGTAGATCGGAAGAGGAAAGGAATTGCAGCACTGTTCTCCCCGCTCCGCGATATGAAGCGCCAACAGCGTCGACGGATCGCCGACCGGCGCCGGACGCAGCACGAATCGGCTCACCATGGAAAAGATAGTGGCGTTGGCGCCGATGCCGAGGCCGATGGAGAGTACGGCAATGGCGGTAACCGCTGGATGTTTCGCAAGCGTCCGAATGCTGTAGCGAAAGTCACGCACGAGCGATTCGAGCCAAGGCATACCGTGGCGCTCGCGTTGCGTCTGCATGACTTGTTCTTCACCGCCGAGTTGGATGATGGCCCGCCGGCGCGCTTCATCAGGTGTCAGGCCGGAACGAAGGCCGTCGTCAACGTGCATGGCGATGTGCGACTCGAGTTCCGCTGAGAAATCCTGATTGCCGCTGCCGGAGTGGAGCAAGCCGATGAAACGTATCCAAAGTGCACGTAGTTTTCGCAAAGGCCCTCCTATTCAGTGCGCAAAGCCTGCATGGGATCGATGGAAGCGGCGCGGCGCGCGGGTACAAACGCGGCGATGAGGCCGCAGACAAGTAGCAGCAGAGAGACAGAAATCACGGTGAGCGGATCGTGCTCGCTCACGCCAAAAAGAAACGATTTGAGTGTGCGGATCGCGACCCATGTGCAGATGAGACCTGCCACCAGCCCGGTGAATACGAGCGCTGCGGCATTCCGGATGATGAGAAACAGAACATCGCGACGCTCCGCGCCAAGCGCCATGCGAATGCCAACTTCGCGCGTGCGTCGGCTTACGGAGAAGGCCATCAGACCGTAAAGACCGACCAGAGCCAGCAGCAATGCAATCCCGGCGAATGCGGTCAACAACGATGTCTGGAATCGCCGGCGTGCACTTGCGACGGAGACCAGATCGCCCATCGTGCGAATGTCCGAAAGCGTAACGTCTGGATCGGTCGCCTTCAATGCCAATCGAACTTCATTGGCCATTGCTGTTGGCGGAAGCGACGACCGAACGGCCAGCGAGTTTTCGCGCGAATTGTATGTTGGAGCGTATATCTGCGGCTGCGGATCCTCTTCGAGACTTGTGTGGCGAACATCGGCAGCTACGCCGATTACCGTGCTCCATTGGGCCTGCGTTTCATCTCCGCTGATTCGCCCACCGATCGGATTGCGATTGGCGAAATAGGTCCGCGCAAATCGCTCGTTGATGATGACGGGATGTGCTGGACCGACATCGTCGCTTTCCGTAAAGTATCGTCCCGCAATAAGCGGAATTTGCATTGCGTCAAAATACCTGGGTGTGATCCATCGCGATTCCACGAACTGGTCTTTTTCGTTGGCAAATCCATCGACCCAGAAGGTTCCGAGGCTTTCGCTCCTGGCTAGCGGCAGGTCGCTGACCGCGCCAGCCGAAATCACCCCAGGCAGATTGTTGATTCTCGCAATAAGCCTTCTGAAGTATGCCTCGCGGCCCGTCTGTGGCTGGCCGTGGTCGCCGAGGGAGAGATTCATCGTCAATGTGGACTGCGAAAAGCCCGTGTCCACTGAGATCACCTTGATATAGCTGCGAGTCAGCAGGCCGGCGCCTGCCAGCAGCACCACCACCATCGCGGTTTGCGCGACGATCAACGCGCTCTGCGAACGAGTATGCCCCATCGCTTTCCCTCGTGCGTTGTTCGATTTCAGAGACTCAGCGAGTTGCATGCGAGAGGCGCTTACGGCGGGCAGCAGACCCGCGATCACGCTTGTCGCCAGCGAAGCCACGATTGCGACCAGCAACACACGACCGTCGAGAGAGGCTTCATTAAGGCGGGGAATGTTTCCGGGATCGAGATGCGGTAGCAGACGCAGAAAGAAACACGCAAGGAGTATGCCGACCCCGCAACCACCTATGCCGATCAGCATCGATTCGGTCAGCAACTGGCGTACCATCCGGCTGCGGCCCGCGCCCAGGGCGGCGCGTACGCCCAGTTCGCGAGCCCGTTCGGCGACGCGCGCCAGCAGCAAGTTGGCCGCGTTTCCGCACCCAATCAGAAGCACGAGAGCCACGGCGCCGAGAAGCAGATTCATCAGCGGACGTACCGGACCGATGGAAAGGCCAGTGAAGCTTTCCACCAGCGCACCCCAATCGCCCATATGACCGGGATATAAGCGGTCGAAACGAGCCATCATCGTGCCGAATTCAGATTGTGCCTGCCCGATGGATACGCCCGAGCGCAGTCGCGCCACGACCACGTTGTCATCGATGGCACGATCTGCCCTCTGTTTGGGCGTCAAAGCAAGTGGAACCCAGATCTTCGTAGATACGATGTGTGGGTTCCCGTACGGTAGATCTGCTTTGAAAGGGTACTCGAACGCACGCGGCATCACGCCGATAATCTGATAGCTTGCGCCGTTGAGTTCGAGCGAGCGCTTCAGCACGTCGGCATTCGCCCCGAACATCGATACCCAGAGCGAATGGCTGATAACCGCAACGTGAGAATGGTTTGGCTGATTGTCATCGGCCTTGATCGTTCGGCCCAGTTCCGTCGTGGATTGAAGCGTTGAAAAAAAGCTTTCGTCCACGCGGGCTGCTCCGATGGGCTGCGTCGCTCCCCGGGTGGTGACTTTGAAAAGCGCCTGTTCATACGTCGTCATCTCTGTGAACGATTTGTTCCCGCGCTTGATTTCATAGAAGTCCCCATAGCCCGGGCAGATAACTTCAGGCGGTACCTTCCAATTCGGATTCGGCGTGAAGAGATAGACGAGATGCTGAGGGTCTCCGTAGGGCAGAGAGCGGATGAGTACGGCATTGACCATGCTGAAGATTGCGGTGCATGCGCCGATGCCAAGGCCTAAGGTGAGGACAGCGGTGAAGGTGAAGCCGGGCGTGCGACGCAGCGTGCGGAATCCGTAGCGGAAATCCTGGACGAGTTGCTCGAGCCAGAGGTAACCTCGTCGTTCGCGGTGAGCCTGGCGAACCTGCTCCGCACCGCCAAGGCGAAGCAGCGCATGGCGACGCGCTTCGATTGCATCCAAGCCGGACTTGATGCCGGCTTCCGTATCCATTGCGATGTGCGCTTCGAGTTCTGCATCGAAGTCGTGCTCGACATGATCGCGATGGAGCGTGCCGCTAAGTCGGTGCCAGAGTGCTCGGATTTTCGGCCTCGGGGAATTCATGCGCTCTCCGCTTATGCGCCTTCAGCCGGGGTTAGAAAGCGGGAGAGGATCTCAGTCGCCTGCTCCCACTCGGCGGCGGCTTTCCGCACCTGCTTATGGCCGGCCTTGGTTAGCTCGTAGAACTTCGCTTTCCGATTGTTGTCGGAGGTGCCCCACTCTGAGCGAACGTATCCCTCCTGCTCAAGCTTGAGCAGCGCCGGATACAACGTGCCGTAGTTGAGTTGCAGCAGATCGCCGCTTGTCTGCTCAATGCGCCGGGCAAGTCCGTAACCATGCTGCGGGCCCATGCTCTCGAGCGTTTTCAGAATCATCAGGGTCAGCGTGCCCTGCCATACATCAGTTTTGTCGCCCATTTGGCTGCTCCTCTGGCTAAGCAATAGGAGCACTTTACTCTGGTTTCTATGGGAATGCAATAGGAGCTGCTCAACGACTCCAAGCCAGCGACTGAGAGGCGCAGCCGATTCAACGTGTTAGGCTTGCCAAATAATTCCATGGGGAGCGCTGAACAGATGAACCGACGTTCTATCACTTTTGCTGCGCTTATGTTTGCGGCGCTTCAGGCGATCGCACAATCCGCCGGACCAGTCGCGTCTGACCTGGCGGCCTCGGCTCAACGGCAGCTGCCCACGCTGACAGAGACCTACAAGCATCTCCATCGCAATCCGGAACTCTCGCACCATGAAGAGAAGACGTCGGCGTTGCTCGCAGGCGAACTGCGCAAGCTGGGATACACGGTGACAGAGCGGGTCGGCAAATATCCTGACGGCTCCCAGGCGTATGGCGTTGTGGCCATTTTGCAGAATGGAATTGGACCGCGCCTGCTGATTCGCACCGATATGGATGCGTTGCCGTTGGAGGAGAAGACGGGGCTCGACTATGCATCGACGGTGCGATCGACCAATGCACAGGGGCAGGATGTAGGCGTGATGCACGCCTGCGGCCACGACATTCACATGACGGTGCTACTGGGCGTGGCTCGAGAAATGGTGGAACGCAAAAGTCAGTGGCACGGAACGCTCATGCTGATCGGCCAGCCTTCAGAGGAAACGATCGACGGCGCACGGGCAATGCTGGCTGACGGCTTGTACGAGCGTTTCGGCAAGCCTGACTTTGTGTTGGCCGAACACGACACGATCGACGTCCCAGCGGGTTCAATCTCGATCAAGGGTGGTCCGTTGCTGGCGAGCTCCACTGGAATTTACGTGACGATACGCGGAGTCGGCGGCCACGGATCACGGCCCGAGGCCGGAAAAGATCCGATTGTGCTGGCAGCCGAGTTCATACTGGTGGCGCAGACGATCGTGAGCCGGCAGATCGATCCGCAGCAGCCTGCGGTTCTGACCGTGGGTACGATTCACGGTGGGACGAAGAACAACATCATTCCCGACGAGGTAGAGCTGGGGCTGTCGGTGCGTGCTTATTCGCCGGCAGTACGTGACAGCATTGTGGCAGATGTTCGACGCACGGCAAACGGACTTGCGGAGACATACGGCATCCCCTCAGATCGTATGCCGACAGTCAAACTCGGAGAGAGTACTCCGGCGACCTACAACGATCCGGCACTGGCAGAAAGACTGCGAGCACCGGCAACAGCGGCCCTGGGCAAGGAGTACGTTGAAGACGCGAAGTCGGTGATGGGAAGTGAGGATGTCGGACTCTTTACGCTCGACGGCAAGATTCCCGGCTTGATGTATTGGGTGGGTGTAGCTGATCCCGCCAAACTTGCCGAGAGTCACAAGAACGGCACGCGGCTGCCCGGCCAGCATTCCGCGTTGTTTGCTCCCGTGTATGAACCAACCATCAAGACCGGCGTTACGTCGATGACGGCAATGGCGCTCGATCTGCTCAAGTAGCCATCAACGACGCGGCACCGTGTTTACTTCGACGGATCGACGAGAGCCTGGTCGACAACCGCGTGAGCGCGGTACTGCAGCCTTCCGTTGTCCGGGCTCATCATGCGCTGGATCATGCCGACAAAAACGATATCGTTGGTCGGGTCAACCCAGAACCAAGTGCCCGCGGCCCCGTCCCAGAAGAACGTCCCCTTGCCGTCGGAGAGATTGGCCTCAGGCGGATCGAAGACAACCGCGAGGTCATATCCATAGCCAAACCCGGGCCTCATCACCTGGGAACCGATGCCGAACTTGCCGGTAAGCAACTCGCTGGGAACATGGTTCGAGGTCATCAGCTTCACCGTCGAAGGCGCGAGAATCCGCTTGCCGTCCAGCTCGCCGCTGGTTCAACAGCATCGTTGCGAATCGGTAGTAATCCTCGGCAGTGGAAACCATGCCGCCTCCTCCGGATGGCATGGGTGGCTGCACGTCGTAGTCGCCGGCTCGCCGGCTGGCGCTGGGATCAGCAGTCAATTCACCATTCGGGTTGGCGCGATAGAGCACCGAGAAACGGTTGCGCTTGTCCGCGGGAACATAGAAGCCCGCATCGCGCATGCCCAGCGGCGTGTAAATGTTGTCGCGGAAAAAATCGGGCAGAGACTTGCCGGATAGTTTCTCGACAATATATCCCTGAATGTCCATCGACATGCTGTAGGTCCAGCCCTGCCCCGGCTGATAGAGCAGCGGAATCTTCGCCAGCTTCTCGATGAACTCCTGCAGGTTGGCCGAGGCCAGCAGATTTCCGTCGCGGTACATCTTGTCGACGGGCGTGTCGCCGAAGAATCCGTAGGTGAATCCCGCCGTATGGGTCATCAGCTCGCGCATGGTAGGCGGATGGTCCGGGTCGGTGAGGACCAGGTTCCCGCTTGAGTCCACGCCCTTGTAGACCTTGAGGTGCGCAAACTCAGGAATGAATTTCGCGATCGGATCAGACGGCAGCCACTTGCCCTGTTCATAGAGCATCATCATCGCGACGCCTGTGACGGGCTTGGTCATTGAGAAGTCGCGGAAGATCACGTCCTTCGTCATCGGCGCGCTGGCAGCCATGTCTCGAGATCCGTAAGTCTGGTAGTCGATAACTTTGCCGTGACGTGCAAGGATGGTGACGACGCCGGCGAGGTGCTTCTGATCGACCTCCTGCTGCATCATTGCGTGCAGGCGCTCAAGGCGCTCTGAAGAAAAGCCGACGGTCTCCGGCTTCACCACGGTCAGATCAAGCGGATAGTTCGTTACAGGCTTAACGCTCTGCTGTGCGATCGACAGGCATGCGCTAAATGCGAGCGCAGACGCCACTGAAACGGCTCGAACTGCGGATAGGGACCGGGCGTTTTTCATGAGTTCTCCCGCGGCCGCAATACTGTTGCGACAACGCGAACGCAGGTTCGCGGCACGACAGATGCTGGCCGGAAATGCCAGTCCTTTATAGCAGAGCGGCGGCGGGCGCCAATAGAAGAGCGGCAGCGGGCGATCCTCAAGGACCGCCACACTGTTTGTCGCTAATAGATCAGCTTCAATGAGAACTGAATCTGCCGCGAGTTACCGGCAGTCTTGCTGATCTGGCCAAAGCCGTTCGTGCGGCTGATGACGGCTGAGGGCACCCCGTTCGTGGTGTTTGTGGAAACACCCAGGATGTTTGCCGGCAGGCCCATATTCACAATGTTGAAGATGTTGAAGAACTCGGCTCGGAACTGCAGGCCCATACGCTCGGCTCCGCTGACTCGATGCCCCAGCGGCGTGTCCTTGATGAATGCGAAGTCGTAGTTGTAGAAGGCTGGACCGCGGAAGGAATTGCGGCCGAGTGTGCCGAACAGGCCCTGGTTCGGTCCCGTGCCCCCCGGCTGGAACACCGGAATGCTGAAATAGTCTGGGCCATTGCCCCCGCCATGTCCGAAGTAGTCTGTGCGGTCTTTGCGTGCCGTGGAGAGCTTAGGCTTCGCAATCTGGTTCGGACGATCCACGCCGTTCGACCCCGCTCCCGTCTGTTGAATTCCGGAGTAGACGGTAAAAGGAGATCCCGAGTTGATGCTCGACATCACCAGCATCTCCCAACCGCCCGTGATCACCTTGGGAACGGAGTTGAGGAAATTGACGCTCGACAGATGAAGGTCCTGTGCGACGCTCACACTGAACCCGTGTGTGACGTCGAAATTCGATACTGCCTTTTCAGCATGGGTATCCAGCGGATTCTGAGAGAAGCCCGATGCTACCGCCCCGGTTGACCCCGTTCCGCCAATCACAAGGCTAGTGTTATCGATGGACTTGCTCCAGGTGTAGCCGGCCTGGATTCCCGGACCGCCGTGACCCACAACGCCCGACAGCGAAGTTTGCAACGCGTTATAGCCGGAGTGCGAATCGTTGAAGATCACGTTCTCCACTCCAAAACCACCGATCACATTTCCCGCGCTATCGAACCTGGTGTCTTTGGCAAATTCCGCGGTGGCTCCGGGATAAGCGTTGGGAAAACCGTAGCGCGGAAGATGCTGCGCCGCAGTTCCCACATACGCCGCGTCCGCAGTCAAATTGCCGAATTTCCGCTCCAGGCCGAGCGTCCACGTAAAGAGCCGGCCAATTCCAAACTGCGGGTTGATGCCGGACAAATTGAGAGGCGTGATGGCAGTGGAGTCAGTCAGTACGGCGAGGTCTCGCTGGTAGCGATCCACATCCATCACCGTGTTCGACGGAACAGCCTTGGGATTATTCGTTGCGAAGATATTTGTGCCGTCGGGAGTGTAGACATTGGGCAGCTGCGACGACGGAATCTGGTACCCGTAACTGAATGGCGCGGCTGACGACGAAACGCGTCTCGGATAGATCACATACGGCGTGGAGCCGGTGAGGAAGTTATCCTGCCAGATATTTGGCGGAATCACGGTAACAGCCCCGCCAACGTGCGCGATGAGTTTCTGGGTCGCCTGCCACGACGCTTGCACACGAGGCCCCCAGCCGTTCCAATCGGTCTTGTAGCCGGGCTGAGGATTGACCAGATACTGTGTGTGCCCATCCGCCGACCCGAAGCGGCCGGTGCGGTGAGCCCGTTCGGTAATGGGAGTGTAGATTTCAAAGCGAATCCCATAATCGAGCGTCAGCGTCGGAGTAATCTTCCACGTGTCCTGTATCCACGCGTTATAGTCTTCGCGGTTGATCGCGGCCGGACCGATGTGCTGCCCGCCGGATGAAAAGGTAGGAGCAAGAGCGACGGTGTAGACGAATGGGTTTCCGACAATGAAGCTGGAGAACGTATCCGGCAACGGATCACCAACGTGTATATCGTGCGCCCCGCTTGCCGAGCCTATATTCGTCGTGGAATACGCAGTGCCGCCGCCGAAAGCGTACTCGCCGTTCGGGCTTATGCCAAAGTAGGTGGTGTCGCGATTGATTCGTGCCTCGAATCCTGCGTGGATGGAATGAGGGCCAACCGCATACGCCACCGATTGATACCCCTGGAAGAGATTGCCGTACGCCTGCATCACCGAACCGGCTGCCGAGTTGAATGCCTCAAATAGCCCGTCATTGAATTTAACCGCGGGGTCGGCATAGTCCGTCGTCGGGAAACCCGGAGTGGTGCGGATGATATTGATCATCGACGTGAGAACCAGGCGCGGCGAGACCATGCGGGTGTACGTGCCCACAACGTTGCGCTGGTGATCGATGTATTGAACTCCAAACTGCGGATCAATCGCCGTCTGGTCAGGATTTGTCGTTGGCCCCGACAGGTTGTTGTAGTTGAACCGGGCAAAAAACTTGTCCTTCTCCGTGAAGTTGTGATCGATCCGGATCGAGAATTGATCGGCGTTGGTATCAACCTTCGATGCCGTCGCATAGGTGTTTATGCCGAACGAGCCGGTCGGCAGGTTGGGCAGCGGATACCGCGCAAGGATCGCCGCGATGGCCGGATCGACGGGCAGCCTGAGCGTGTCCACCGTCTTATCGGGATACACGATCACGTGGTCCACATAGTTGGTTCCCGGCTGCGGACGTTGAATTGCCGCCGGAACCGGCATTACCTGCGTTGTGCCGAGCACCTGTCGAAAGCCCTGGTACTGACCGAAATAGAAGGTGCGCTTGCGGCCGTCGTACACGTGGGGAATGTACACAGGTCCGCCATTGGTGAAGCCGAATTCGTTGCGCCGGAATGGCGGAATGCGCCCCGGATAGGCGGGGGTGGCGTGATCGAAATAGTTGCGAGCGTCAAAGGCGGAGTTGCGGACGAACTCGAAGAACGAGCCGTGAAAACCGCTGGCCCCGGAGCGCGTATGAATATTGGTGTAGCCGGCGGCGCCGCGCCCGATCTCGGCAGGCATAACTCCCGAGCTTGAGTCGATTCCTTCCACGGCATCCACGTTGAAGTTCGAGAACGTTGCGCCGCCCATCTCGGGATCGCTGATGTCAGCTCCGTCCATGCCAAAGGTCGCTTCGACTCCCCGCTGTCCGTTAATGGCGAACTGTGCGGTAAAGTTGGTGGCGCCATTGGTATCGGTCATGGTGCCGGCCGCCAGCAGCAACAGCGAGCTGAAATCGCGCTTGTTCAAGGGCAGCTCGCTCACAGCCTGGCCGGAAAGCTCCTCACCGCCCGTAGCCGCTTGCGCCTTGATCCGCACTACGGCAACCGTCAGTTCGCCGCGCTCTGAAAGCGTAAGCAGCGCCTCGGGAGCGCCAGCCGTCAAAGCAACCGTCGGAGCATACTGCGACGCCCCGGCCTTCGTAGTGACGCTCAGGTGATATTTTCCCGCCGGCAGCATGGCCAGCGCGAACCGCCCGTCAGATCCGGTCTTGCCTTCGGCCTTTGAGGATCCTGAGGAGAGCCTGACCGTAGCATCCGCAATTGGAGCGCCACTGGCATCGCGCAGCAAGCCACCCCACGCAACTTGTGCCACGGTTTGCCCGGCCGCGACGGCGGATGCGACCAGAACGATAAGAGCAAAAGTGCAGAAATACTTCAGACTGGCGCCCCAAACTGCGAAGGCGGCTTTGAAAGACAGATTTGAATTCACTGGACTACCTTATGTCTGTAATACGGTTCCCTCGGGCGCTTCGTTCCGGATTTCTCCCCGCCAGAAACACCCAAGAATTATATCTCTAAATCATCTACTAAAACCTTTTTGTAGCGGGGTTGGTCAAATTTTGCACTGAAGCGCCGCGAGGCAAAAACAGCGAAGTTAATTGAATGTGCAGCCATCGACCCAGAGGTCCAACGGCATGATTTTCTGCAGGGGTTGCTGTTCGCGGATTACACGCAATGGCGTCCCCCCAAATGAACTTCCATCAACCGCACACCTGACCACGCCCCTAAAACATCGCCTCACTTCGCCTTGAAGCGAGCCATCGTCGTGAGAGATGTCAAACACATGCCTTGGCTCAATGCGCACATCGGCAACAAAACGGTAGACGCACATGTAGGCCGCTATCTCATCGTATTGCTGTTTGGGGTATCGCAATAGTCATAGGTTTCGGGTCTCTTCCGTCCGCCGTATGCCAAGGACGGAAAGAAGCAGAACTTCGTTTTGCCCCGCACACCCCATCCGCCTCGATAGGTGATAAGGCCGTCGACGTAGACGGTTGGCGACGTAGTCACGTCAGGCAGGCTGACTATTTGTTGGCGCGTCTCCCGAACGAAGACGACTGGTGGGGCCATCGCTTCATTGGGTACCACGAGGCCAATATTGGTAGGAGTGACATGAAATCTGCTGTTGGTAACTCCTCCAGAATCGCCCTGAAAATTTCTGATCTCGAATTGGGAGGGCCAGCATCTGGCGGAATGAAAGGGGTCTTTCTTGCACTCTGGAGGAACGTTAACCATATATCCCCAGTGAATAGCGAAGTCTATCTTCACATCTTCGGCAGGCGTCTTACCTGTATTAACGATTGCCGCTTTCAGGTTCGTTACTACGACGGTCCCCTTCAAATTCTTAAGCGCCGTCTCGACCGGACCATTGCCCCCGATGATGGAGTCGCAAACGTCGCACGCAATGTCCTTGAGGCTGAGCCATGGTCGATTTTCAGCAATCATTGCCTCCTGGGATGTCGTGGCGGCAGACTGCGCAGCGCCAGCGGCTTGAAACTGAGCAGCGCTCTGATAAGCCATTTGCCGGGTAGTGCGCTCAGCGGCACCTCCTGGATCGTAGGTGGCATAGAAAGTCTTGAACGCGGCATCCGCGGATTTCTCGCTAGCTTGAGTGGCCGCAATGCTTTGGCGCAATTGATCGCGAATCAGGCACCCCTGCCAGAAGGCAACTGCACCGTACAGCATGCCCGCAATTGCTGCTCTTTGGGTCCACTTCGCCACCTCTTCCTGAGAGCGTATAAGGCGCTCTTCTGGATTGTTCCTATCTTGCTCGTGCTCTTGGGATCGCTTGGAATCGGAATTGTTTTTGGACTTGATAACAACGGAAAGGATGCGCCTTACCTGACGCCACTGTTTACTGCTAGCTTCATTAGCTGCGTTTGTGGCGGCGGTATGTTGCTGTATAGATTCTTGAATCGCGCCAAGGCGAATAATGAGCGTCTCGATGAATTGCTCGATGCGGCGGGAAACCCACATGCAGAAAACTCACCCTGGAGGAAAATAAGGAGAGAGATAAGACACGAATATCACGAGGGACTGAGGGCTGGCGAGAACTTCAAGAAATTGGCAATGGCGGTTCTTCAAAAACCAAAGAAAGCTGGAAACCTGCTGGCAAGTAACGAGGCTAGAATGGCACCTCTTGCCCCGTCCCTGCCTCCGGGTGGTGTATTGAGGTGGATCCTGCCCTTGATCAGTTTGCATTGCG
>CAWFWK010000004.1:0-248361 GCA_963819425.1 uncultured Acidobacteriaceae bacterium
CGATCGCGTTCGGCGAAGAGCAGAAGAATTCTATCGTCACTAAAACGCAAACCTGAGCGCCAAAACCGCTGATCATTTGCGAACCTTGGTGTGCAAACCGTGCACCTCATCGACTGCGCGGTCTGCCGCAAGTTGGGAAGCGCGCCCTGATGCTCTGCTCAGGGTGGAAATGCGACGTTACTTCGCATTTCAGCAGAAGCCAACTGTTAGTTTTGCCAGTGGTTACGATCACAATCCTTAACCAATAGTTATTGAAGGCGCGTTCCTATTGGGCATACTCTGATATCAGGCTCTGTGAGCGCCGTCAGATCGTCTCATACAGATTAGAAGGGCAGGGCATTCCCTATGCCTTCGTCGTCTCGCGGCCAGGCAACAATACCGAGGAGGAGGCTTGCACGTTACCTCTTGGTTTCGCTTGCCATTCTTGTCGCCACTGTCCTGTCTCACCCAACTGGAGCGGCACCCACAAAGGAAATACGAAGGGTTCTGATCCTGAACGAAGGAAACCCTTCGTATCCCGCCATACGCATCATCAACCAGGGAATTCAGACCGCGCTCTCGAATGCGCCCTATCGCATTCAGTTCTATTCAGAGTACTTTGATACCCCATTGTTCCCCGATCCAGCCGTTCAGCAGGAGTTCCGCGATTTCTACGTTCGGAAATATCGGAATCGCCAGCCGGATGTGATTATCACGGTTGGGCCAACGCCGCTCAAGTTCATGCAGGAGGCGCACCAGAGAGCCTTTCCCGGCGTTCCTATTGTTTTCTGCCTGCCCACTGGAGATGCTCCAAGTGCCGCCGCATTAGGTTCTGACTTTACGGGAATCGAAAGCGATATGGCCGCGGCGGAGACGCTGCAAATGGCTTTGAAGCTCCAGCCTGAGACAGAACACGTGGTGGTGTTGGGGGGCGTATCGGATAGGGACAAACATGAGCAAGCCCTCCTCAAGCAGCAAATCAAAAGACTCACAGACCATCTCGAAATTACTTATATGACAGATGTGGCTGTGCCTGAGTTGCCCGAACGACTGAAGCATCTTCCACGCCGCACTCTCGTCCTGCTTCTCACATATTCGAGCGATACGGCAGGCATCGGGTACAAGTCAAATGAAATTGGGCCGCTGGTTGCCGCGGCAGCGAATGCGCCGGTCTTTACTTTCTACGATGTTTATCTGAATCACGGTGAAGTGGGGGGCTACCTTTCAAACTTCAACGAGCAGGGGAAGGTGGCCGGAAACATGGCGCTGAAAATACTTCAAGGAGCAAAGCCGCAGGACATCCCCCGGGTAAAAGGCGTAAACACCTACATGTTCGATTGGCAAGCGGTGAAGCGCTGGGGCCTAAAAGAGAGCGTGATTCCCCCTGGCAGCATCGTCCTCAACCGTGAGCCGACGCCCTGGGAGCTTTACAAATCGTACATATTTGGCGGCATTGTCCTGATTCTGTTTGAAGCGCTCCTGATTGTCGGGTTGCTTCGGCAACGCATGAGAAGGCGAGAAGCGGAAAATGAGTTGGGAATCAGCAACGACCGGCTCCGTCTTGCGGTGGAGGCCGGGAAATGTGTCGGATGGGACTGGAACAAGAGCAATGGACGCAACTATTGTTTTGGCGATTTGCAGACCGTGTTCGGAATCGAATCGGATACATATGCCGGGCAGGCTGAGGACTTCCGACGCTTGGTATACCCGCAAGATCTGGAACTTGTCGAGCAGGCGATCCTGGATGCCGGACGAAACGGGAAACCGTACGATGCAGAATTTCGCGTCGTTCGCACTGACGGAACCGTGCGCTGGCTCGCTGCCAGGGGAAAATTCGATGGCGCAGGCAATGGCGATCTTCGAATGTTGGGCATGGCGGCGGACGTCACTGAGCGCAGGAAAGCTGAAGAAGCGCGCCGACAGAAGGAAGTAGAGCTTGAGAAAACCGAGAAGCTGGCAAAAGTTGGGGCTTGGCAATGGGATACGGAAACTGACGCGGTTTCCTGGTCTGAGGAACTCTATCGCATCGCCGGTCTCGATCCTACTCAACCCGCGCCCAGCTTTAAGGAACATCCAAAGCTATTCACGACCGAAAGTTGGGAACGGCTGAGTCGTGCTGTAGGCGAATCGTTGCGAACCGGAACCCAATACAAGCTCGATCTTGAGATGCCTCGCCCTGATGGCACTACGCGATGGGTGATCGCGCGAGGTGAGGCGATACGCGATGACAACGGTCGCATCGCGCAGCTTCACGGCATGGTCCAGGACATTACGGACCGCAAGAAGGCAGAGCACAAATTGCGCGAAAGCGAGGAGCGCTTCCGGCTTGTCGCAAACACCGCACCTGTAATGATCTGGATGTCGGACATTGGCAGGCTCTTCAGCTACTTCAATCAGCCGTGGCTCGAATTCACTGGTTGCTCCACAGAGGCGGAGCTTGGCAAAGGCTGGGTAGAGACGGTGCATCCGGAGGACCTCGGAACTTATCTGGACATCTATTGGATAGCGTTCGTTCGGCGCGAACCGTTCCAGATGGAGTATCGGGTGCGGCGACACGATGGAGAATACCGCTGGATTCTCGATCATGGCGTGCCAAGATTTGATTCGGACGGCACATTCGCCGGCTACATAGGATCTTGCATTGACGTCACTGGTCGCAAGCTGGCCGAGGACGCTTTGGCCACCGTTGGGCGGAGATTGATAGAAGCTCATGAGGAAGAGCGAACGTGGATCGCGAGAGAGCTACACGACGACATCCTTCAGCGACTAGCCGTCTTGGCCTATGAATTGGATCAATGGGGAACAGAGGGTTCCTTAAGCTCGCCTCTTCCAGACCACCTTCGCAATCTTCAGGAACGGATTGCCGGGATTGCCACGGACACACAAACCCTCTCTCATCGCTTGCATTCATCGAGACTCGAATTTTTAGGTCTAGCCGTCGCAGCCAAGAGCTACTGCGAGGAACTCTCCGAGAAAGCTAAAGTGGAGATCGACTTCAACAATGGGGATATGCCATCAACTCTCCCGAAGGAAGTCTCGCTTTGCTTGTTTCGGGTGATGCAAGAAGCACTGCAGAACGCTGTCAAGCACAGCGGAGTTCTGACCTTTAAGGTGGAACTGAGCGGCACACAAGATTCCGTTGAATTGAAGGTGGCGGATTCAGGACGTGGATTTGAAGTGCAAGAGGCGCTCACTTGCCGAGGTCTCGGATTGGTCAGCATGCGCGAAAGACTTCAAATCGTACACGGCGAATTGAAGGTCCAATCGAAGCCCGAAGCGGGAACCACGATCTATGCTCGCGTTCCGCTGAAAACCCCTAGCCCTCAGGTAACTGCGAGTTACGAGGACGAGTATCAGATTTTCGACAAGATCTGACTCCTGTGTCATGGCCCCTTGGCCTCGAAGACCCAAGTATCAGAAACACCCGACGGAATTACAACCGGTACTTCTCCTAGGCGACCCGCCTGCGAAACTGGACGGTCTCCTGCGGCTGGTAAGGACCAGTGCCTGCCGCACGGGTTTCCAACGCTTTTCGGCTAGAGATCAGCTGTTCGCTGTAGACGCCGCGAGAAGAAGATACGCGAAATTATTTGGCTGCGAATGGATAGATGTAAGATGTTCCGGCGAGAGCCGCATGTACAGCCGGGATCAAGTGAGCCTTCATTTGAGATTTCAGGACGTAACCTAGTGCGCCCTCTGCCACGCAGGCGTTGATAAACTCCCGTTCAGCATGAACTGTGAGAAAAACAATTCTGAAGGGTGAGATAGATTTTCGCAATTGATGAACAGCATCTATTCCGTTGAGGATCGGAAGGGTGATCGCAGAAACAATTACATCGGGGCAAAGTCTGCAAGCCTCAGCAACCAATGCAGCTCCATCCGCAACAGATCCGACGACATCAAAATGAGACGTCAACAATGCTATGGTTGCCGAGCGAAGGACCGGATGGCTTTCGGCAACGAGTATTCGAGGTCGGATCAAAGTTCGCCTCCGTTTCGAGGCACAGGACATCACGCCCCCATGCGCAAAAAGCAAATGGCTCGGTTGGAGTACAATACTCCGAACTATTTTTAGAACAAGAGGCGGGGGATTACTACTGGGGGAAGCCCTAGGGTTTATACGGACTGATGCAAGCTGAGTTGCGTGCCCCTCGATACAAAGGGCTCGGAATTGACCAGAATCAATCCGCGCTCCAACGCGAACAAAACAAGTTCGGCGTTATTCTTGATATTGAAGGTTTGCATGAGGTGATACTTGTGAAACTGGATGGTTTTTTCACTCAGATTGAGGATGGAAGCAATCTCCTTCAATGGGCGTCCCTCGGCGAACAATTGAACGACGTCACGTTGTCGGTTAGTGAGATGTTTTGATGACTGACTTACCATTGCCTTGGCGGCGACACAATCGATAGGTGACAATTTGGGTGAAAGATAGGATTTCCCACGCAAGATATGCTCAATCGCTCCAAGGAGTTCCAATCCTCCAGACTGTTTGAGAACAAACGCCACATGGCCGAGTTCAAGTGCGGCGGCTGCGAGATGCGGGTCGTCGTGCATTGTCAAAAACACAAATCTTACTTTCGGAACGGCTTCCTTGATTCTTCGTGCAGCATCAAGCCCGTTCAGAAGTGGCATCGACAGATCTGTGACAACCACATCCGGCCGAAGCTTTATGCCTTCTGTCACTAGAGCGCGACCATCGGCTACCGCTCCAACGACCAAGTACTTTTTCTCGAGCAAGAGGCGTAAGGCTTCAGCGAAGATCGCGTGATCATCCGCAATGAGGATGCTGATCTGCCGCGGGTTGTGATGGCCACTTTCCATCTGTGCACTTGTCCGATTCTCGACTTTTCGCGTCGCATCCCGCACCGGCGTCGTCAAAGTCAGAACCTACACATTGCACTAAGATGTAACGAAGGTCAAGCTGTTTGATTCGATCATGCAGGAGAAACAGATCGCATAGCCCTGACAATCTGGTCGGATGTAGTTCGTTCTACAAGCTTCACATCAAGAGACCTAGGCATTTACCTCATTGATTTCCCTCTCAGCTTGGGATAAAAGTTTCGGTAGTTAGCTGCGCTAACTCGCGCTCTATGTATTTGATCCGAAAGCGTGAGGGCGTCCGAACCGGAAATCGTCAGGGGAAGGCGATCAATGAAGCCGAAGAGTTTATGCCTCAGATACGTTCTGGAGGCGATGCCCAGTGCGATCGCTCTCCTGCTTTGCGTGGTCCTTGTCCTTTCGGCCGATCCAATTGCATTTGCAGCAGCACAGGAATCAAAGAGCCCAAGTAGTGACAATGCAAAGCTGCCAAATGACCAACTGGATTCCCTGGTTGCTCCGATCGCACTCTATCCAGATCCATTGTTGGCTCAAATACTGGCCGCCTCTACTTACCCCCTGGAGATAGTTCAGCTCAGTCAGTGGATGCAGAAAAACAGCAAGTTAACAGGAGATAAAGCGGCCGCGGAAGTAAAGAAGCAAGACTGGGACCCGAGCGTTCAGGCTCTCGTGGTTCTTCCGGATGTCGTCAAGATTCTGAATGACAACATTAAGTGGACTGCGGACCTGGGAAATGCCTTCCTCGCTCAACAAGGCGATGTGATGGACGCCGTGCAACGGATGCGCGCCAAGGCGAAATCGAAAGGAAATCTAAAGACCACTGAGCAGCAGAAGGTTGAGACCACGGTTATTGAAAACAAGGAAGTCATCGTCATTCAGCCCGCAAAAACAGAGATCGTCTACGTGCCCTCCTATGACCCGGTAGTAGTTTATGGGCCGCCGGTTTATCCCTATCCACCCTATGTCTACCCGCCCGGATATGTCTGGGCCGGCGTGGCACTCTCCTTCGGTGTGGGCATGATGGTGGGAGCAGCGTGGGGCGGAGGCTGGGGTTGGGGTTGCGGCTGGGGCGGCAACAACGTCTACATCAACAACAATAACAACTTCAACCGCAACACGAATATCAATCGTCCCTCGCAACTCCCGTCCGGAGGACGAGGGAATGTCGGCGGCGCCGGCGGTGTCGGAGGGGTTGGCGGTGTCGGAGGTGCTGGCGGTGTCGGTGGCGCCGGTGGAGTTGGTGGTGTCGGTGGAGTTGGTGGTGCCGGCGGAGTCGGTGGTGCCGGTGGTGTCGGCAATCGCCCGTCGCAACTGCCTGCGGGCGGCGGTCGTGACAGTTGGCAGCACAATCCCAAACACCGCGGCGGCGCGCCTTACTCGGACAGGGCAACAGCAGACAGGTTCGGGGGCACTGCTCGTGGCGATTCCATGGCTAATCGTCAGGCGAACGCCCGGCAGAACCAGTCGCAGTTCGGAGGCCGCCAGCAAGCAGGCGTGAGCGACCGAAGCAGCATGGGTGGCGGGGGCAGAGGCGGAGACCGTGGAGCGTCGGCGGGAGATATGAGTCGCGGCGGCGGCGGGGGAGATCGGATTGGCAACCAGAGAGTCTCCAACGGTTCGTCGAGCAGCGCATTCGGAGGCGCAGGAAATAGCCGTTCCACATCGAGGGCAAGCAGTTCTCGCGGCTCATCCAGCATGGGGTCGCGGGGCGGCGGTATGCGCGGCGGCGGTGGTCGTCGCCGGTAACAACGCTTCAAGCTAGGACGGATGTGATTATGAACAACAAAAGTCTCAAGACGGTAACCCTCATCCCATCGGCATGCATCTTGTTTTTTGCCCCCTTCTTTCCCCTCGGAACCAGTTCAAGAGCCTTGGCTCAGCAGCCGGCGACTCCTACCCAGGCACAGAGATCGTTCGACACACCGAAAGCAGGGGTTTCCGCATTGATTGAGGCTGCAGCGAGTTTCGATCTGGCTTCGCTGAGCGCGATCCTCGGTCCAGGCAGCGAAGACCTCCTTATCACTCGAGATCCGGTGTCGGATAAAAGGCGAACACAGGAGTTTGCGGCGCTAGCAAAAGAGAAGCAGTCGATTGAACTGGCCAAGGACGGAAAAGAGGCGACGGTTTCCGTAGGTCCAGAGCAGTGGCCCTTTCCCATTCCAATAGTGAATCGCGAAAACAAGTGGTATTTCGACTCTAGGCGGGGCCGCTCTGAGATTCTGAGGCGGCGCATTGGTTCAAACGAATTGGATGCAATCGCAGTCTGCAGAGGGTTCGTAGAGGCCCAGGAAGAATATGCTTCTGTGATTCACGACAATTCGGGGTTGAACCAATATGCTCAACGAATCATTAGCACACCCGGGAAACAAGACGGTCTGTACTGGGTAAACAAAGACGGCACGGGTGGTGGTCCTATCTCCGCGCCAATTGCCAAGGCGATCCAGGAGGGGTATCCGACTGATGCACAAAATGCATTTCACGGTTATTACTTCAAGGTCCTGAAGGCTCGGGGTCCGTCAGCACCAGGCGGCGAAATCAATTTCGTGATTAATGGCGCCATGATTGGCGGCTTCGCATTAGCGGCAGCACCAGCTCAGTACGGAATAACCGGAATCAAAAGTTTCATCGTCAGCTACGAGGGGAAAGTCTATCAGAAAGACTTGGGGAAGGACGGACTAGAGACCCTCGCTAACATTGAAAGTTACAATCCTGACAAGACGTGGACCCCGACGAACGACGAATGGCCTTTTGATATCGCCTCGACATCTTACTAACTCGAGCCGCGCGCATACGGAGACCAACTGCGCGAGCGGCGCACCGCCATCCAGCCAGTGCACGCCATTCTGAGATGGATGAGTTGAGTTGAACTCGCCTGCCCTGCAACAAAGCGCCTGCCAGAACCTAGGTATTTCCCTAATTGTCTTCCTTCATCGCTCGGCATAAAAGAGTGTGTAGCCATTTTTGCCGAAGGAGCACTTATGAACTCGAGTCTTTGCGCAGCGCGTCAGACATACCGTCTAACTGCATTGTTGCTATTGGTCATCTTCGCTCTTTCAGTTCAGCCATCTCGAGCTCAAGCGCAGGACTCGCAAGCGCAGGAAACGCAACAGCTAAAGCGAACGCTCGAACAACTCGAGCAAACGATTGGAGACCTCAAAGCTCGGATAAATGCGCTTGAGTCGAAGCAGGCTTTGGACAGCGAAGTGGCGTCGTTGAAAGCGGTCGCCCCCCCCTCGACGAACATCAAGACTTCCTCAGGCGTCATGCCTCTCATAACGGTTACCAAACCCGCCCCGAAACAAGAGCCGCAAGAAGACCCCGCCAAGCAGACCATGGAACACGAGATCAAACCGGCCCCTGAAGGAACTTTTCAAATGTATGGCTTCGCCATGCTCGATGCCGGCTACAACTTTGGGCAGATCAACCCGGATTGGTTCGACGTCGTGCGTCCGACCAAGTTGCCGGCGTTTGAAAACGAATTTGGACCGAGTGGCAATGTCTTCTTCAGCGTTCGGCAGACGCGGTGGGGGGTCAAGACAACGGTGCCAACGGGCATTGGCGATCTGAAAACGATCTTTGAGTTTGAGCTATTCGGCACCGGCGTGGATGCAGGCCAGACCACATTTCGCCTTCGCCATGCCTGGGGCGAGCTGAAGCAAATCGGCGCAGGACAAACCTGGAGCCCGTTCATGGACCCGGATGTCTTTCCTAATTCAATCGAGTATTGGGGCCCAACCGGAATGGTCTTCTTCCGGAACATCCAGGCACGCTGGACCCCTTGGCAGAAGGGCGATAGCAACTTTATGATCGCTGCCGAACGGCCGGGAGCAAGCGCCGACGGCGGTCCGTACGCAGGCCGAGTTGAGTTGGCAGGTGTCACTCCCCAATTTACCTTGCCTGACATCTCTGCACACGCGCGTTGGGCGGGCGAGGCCGGACATGTGCAGGTTGCAGGCATCTTCAGAAAGATCAGTTGGGTCGATCTGAACGCGACGCCGACGCTGAACATTCACGGCACCGTATACGGCTGGGGCATCAACGCTAGCGCCAACGCCAAGTTCGACAAGGCGGATACAGGACGGTTCTCCGTGGTCTACGGGCACGGCATCCAGAACTACATGAACGATGCCCCAATCGACGTGGGCGTCAAAAACAATTTCGGCAATCCTGCCAACCCAATTACAGGAGAAGCCCTGCCCGTCCTTGGAATCGTCGCGTTCGACGACCACAATTGGAACAATCGCTTCAGCAGTACCGTCGGCTACTCCTACGAGAACATTTCCAACTCGGCCCAGGAGCTTGGTTCTGATTTTCATCAGGGGCATTACGCGCTGGCCAACCTCCTCTATTACCCCACCAAGAACGTCATGATGGGCGGCGAATTTCAGTTCGGTCGGCGCGTGAACTTCTACGACGGATGGAACTACAACGACTACCGAGTGCAGTTCTCCTTCAGATACAACTACGGAAAGACCGTTCCCTATACGGTGCAATGAGGGCCGGTAAACCCACGCCCCATCTCGCACAACCGTTACGGCCTTAAATGCACGCGACGAAAAGGAGCCCAGAATGATCACGAGAAAGATTTCAACCGCCCTGCTCTTTACTGCGACATGCATCGGGAGCGCTCTCCCGTATGCAGCGATTGCGCAGCAGAGCAAAAACGTAAGCCCCGTTGCTCCCAGGCGGGAAGTGGTCGAAGCTGTGATTCGCGAGGCATACGAAAAGTTCAAGGGTGATACGGGTGGGAAGAACGCCGACTATATCCCGTATCTTGCGAAGGTGGATTCAAAGTTGTTCGGAATTGCGGTGGTCACGACCGACAATCAGGTTATTGCTATCGGCGACGTTGACTATTCTTTTTCGATCCAATCGATTTCCAAGGTTTTCACTCTTGCCCTCGCAATGAATGAACTCGGAGCCGATGAGGTATTCAAAAAGGTCGGATCCGAGCCTACAGGGCGAGCCTTCAACTCACCCATTGCAGTGGTTGATATGCCGACCCACACTGGAAATCCGTTCGTCAACGCCGGAGCCATTGCCACGACGAGTCTCGTCTCAGGCGCGACTGCAGATGAAAAATGGAACAAGATTCTTGACTTCTACGGCAAGGTGGCCGGCGATAAGTTGGTGCTCATCGACGAGGTATACAAGTCTGAAGCGGCCACCAACACTGGAAACAAAGCGCTGTCATATCTTCTGGCAAAGTATGATCGCATTTACGCCGATCCGTTTGAGTCAGTTGACGTCTACACAAAGCAATGCTCAGTCGGCGTGAACACAAAGCAACTTGCCCGCATGGGCGCAACGCTAGCGAACAACGGCGTCAATCCAGCCACTGGTGAGCAGGTGATCAAGGCCGAAGACGTTCCTCATATTCTCAGCACAATGGCCATGGCCGGCCTTTATGACGGCTCCGGCGGCTGGGCCTGGAGCGTTGGCTTGCCTGCAAAGAGTGGCGTTGGCGGCGGAATCGTGGCGATCGCACCCGGCAAGGGAGCGATAGCCGTTTTTGCGCCACCTCTCGACGAGGCAGGAAACAGTGTAAAGGCGCAGAAAGTGATCGATTATGTGTCTGAAAAGCTTAACTACAATCTCTTTTCACCAAGTTCGGTCAGTTTGAAATGACGCAACCTTCCGGGGAACCGTGCCGGATGACAACAAGCGCTATTTGCCGCTGCATCGTTCGCCAATCCAGCGGGAGGATGAAACGTGAACAAGGTTGCATTGAGAGCGTTCTCAGGTGCCGGAATTTTGTTGACGGTCACGTACTGCTGCAGCTTAGCGATCGGACAATCCGGCGATTCATCCGGCCCGAATCCGAAGGTCAATCCTCCGACAACGGATGAAGTGCTTAGAAAAGTAGATCGTTTGGTCCAGCAAAACGAGCAACTCGAGAAACAAAACCGCGAGTTGATGAATCAGATCTTGTCGATGCGGCAGGCGCTCGCACGAGGGTCAGATGCAACGGAAACGTATGCGGTGGAGGCCGATGCGGCGGCGAGCGCGCTAAAGAGCGCAGTGGTTGCGGAGACTCAGCCCCAAATGGTCAATGCTTCTTTCCTAAAGCCTCGAAACAGATCTGAAGCCTCGCCAAGGTCGCTCAATTCGATGAGACCTGTTGCCGCAGATGGAATGCCACTGGCGTCGGGTGGCATGGCGCAAGGCGATGAGGGACCAACGAACTGGGGCACGTACAAGACCAACCAGGGGTTCAAAGTCGCAGAAACAAAACAGGGCGACTTGAATATCAGCTTATATTCCTACGCGCGCTACCTGAACCAGAGGGCTCTCGAGCCAACGTACACAAGCTATTTCGGCGTTACCACTGACCTTCAGCAGCGCCAGGACTTTCAGCTCAATAAGGCGCAGTTTAAGTTTCTCGGCTGGATGATGGACCAGAGGTTTCGCTACTTCCTCTATGCGTGGACATCCAACGCCTCGCAAGGCGAAGGTGCGCAAGTGGTATTGGCCGGCAATCTGAGTTACGCGTTCAGCAAACACTTTGCGATAGGAGCGGGGATCTTCTCATTGCCTGGAGTGAGATCGGTAGAAGGTAACTTTCCGTTCTGGCTCGGCGTGGATTCACGCCTGATTGCCGACGAATACATGCGTCCCTCCTATTCCTCGGGCGTCAAGGCATCGGGGATGATTACGAAAGGGCTGATCTACCAAAGCATGATCGCCAACAACCTGAGCACGCTTGGTGTGGCCGCCGCTCAGCTTCCCAATTATTTTCAGACCACCGCAAACGCTCTCGTCTGGATGCCGACTACGGGCGAATTCGGCGCAGGCTTTGGCGACTTCGAAGGGCATGAGCACGTGGCAACGCGATTGGCCGGCCACTTTTCGTATAGCAAGGAGAACAAGCAGAGCCAGCCGGGGACCGATTCTCCCGACAACACTCAGCTCCGGCTCTCCGATGGAAGCATCATCTTTACGCCGAATCTTTTCGGACCAGGGATCTCCGTTAGCGATGCGGTTTACAAGATGTTCGCTGTCGACGGGGGAGTCAAGTATCACGGCTATGCGCTCGAGGGCGAGTTCTACCTCCATCGGCTGAGCAATTTCCAAGGGTCCGGCACTTCGGTTCTTCGCCCGAACCCCGACCGCGGATACCAGCTTCAGGCTTCGGCGATGGTGTTGCCACAGACTCTCCAGGGTTATCTCGGAGGCTCGGAAATCATTGGCAATTATGGACGCCCGTGGGACTTTCGAGCGGGAGTGAATTATTTCCCATACAAAAACAGAGTCATCCGCTGGAACACCGAGTTTCTCTACCTGTATAGATCTCCGGTCGGCTACACATCTGTTCCATTTCCGTTTGGCGGTACAGGACCAATCTTTAGTACGACTCTCGAGATGGCTTTCTAAGAAACCAGAACCGAATGATGTTATTGATGAATCCTCCGGAAAGGTGAGTGGCAGATGGCGACGAGCTTCCGGCCCTGGGATCTGATCCAACCTGCTTTGCGGTTGGGCATTTCTCTGCTGCTGTTTTGCGGGCTAGTATCCGCGCAGTCCAGTCCCACACAGCAGTATGAATTCAATGACAGTCACTTTCACCTTACTAACTACATTCAGCAAGGTACAGATATTCACGACTTTCTGAAAATTATGGGCACTAAAGCGGGTCGCGTGGCGTTGTTTGGCATACCCTTGCAGCAACAATGGTCATATCAGAACTCCGGCGACTTCGCACCGACCTACTACCTTCAAACAGACGCCCCGCTTTATTACTACTCTTTTACCGATGCCTACATCGCGATGGCATACCGATCGCTCTCGAAAGAGGAGCGCGGGCGATTCGACCCCATGATCACCGGTTTCGATCCGGCGGATATGTATGCTGCCGATCACATTCGCCGCGTGCTCGAGACCTTCCCGGGCGTATTCACCGGTATTGGTGAGTTCTCAATTCACAAGGAATTCGTTTCAGCCAAGGTGTCAGGGGAAACAGCGAGCCTTACAAACCCAGCACTTGACCGCATCCTCGATTTCGCGGGTGAGGTGGGCCTCGTCGTCTTGATACATAACGATATGGACGTGCCGTTTGCAAAGGAAGGTTCGCAACCCGTTTACCTGGAGCAGATGAAAGCCCTTCTTGCACGGCACCCAAACACAACAATCATTTGGGCTCATATGGGTATGGGCCGGGTTGTCCGGCCCATCAAGAATCATGCCGCTCATGTGGCTGAAATTCTGGCGGATCCGAAGTTCAGCCATGTCTACTTCGACATTTCCTGGAACGAAGTAGCCAAATACGTGGTCTCGAGCCCCGAGGCGACTCGAATTGCTTCTGCCCTCATTAGTCAATATCCAGACCGTTTCCTGTTTGGGACTGATGAAGTCGCGCCTGCTAATCAAGATCAGTACCTGCGGGTCTACTACCAATATGATCCCTTATGGAAGCTCCTCGATGAAACGACACGTGCAAAAGTTTTGAAGGGCAATTACGAACGACTCTTTGACGACGGTCGCCAGAAGGTCCGGAAGTGGGAAGCGGCCCATGGTTTGCCCTCCGAGGCGGTAAGGCAATGAGATCGCAATTTGAGAATACTGGTCTGGCTTGAGTCCAACCGGGATGGTGGATCAGTTGCTCTCGGGCGACCTGTTGAGGTCGAGCCTAAGACGCTCCTCTGAAATGGCAGAACACATTTCTTCGTTTTGTTAAACGGAACGGTGAAATACAGTCGGTTGACAACCAAAAGGGGATGAAATAATCCTTCGCCTGTTCAACCGGTCCTCCGTGTCAGCTATTCTCTGTCAAGGAATCTGGACTCGGACAAGCGAAGTCGATAAACGCCGTTTGAAGAGATCCTCCTCGAACGGATCGTGAAGTGATTGATACGCGACGCCGAGAAATTCGGCATCTGCCGTATCACCGCTGAGTACGTAGTCCCCCCCAGACCGTGCCAACGCCATACTAGCTGAGCGTCCGGTTAGAAGTTACGGCGGCCGAAGCACCGGTGGCACACACTGCACACATCCAAACCAAGGCAGGAGTGTAAGATGCCCGGAGCTAATCGCAACCTGATGCTCCAGACTGTTCCATGGGAATACCAGCCCCCACCCCGATCAGATAGGCCCCCCGAACTTAATAAATAGGGGAGCCAGATGCAGCGTCTTTCTCGATCGTCGCTCAGGATCATTTCGTGCGTCCATATGTTATTTGTTCAAGTCATCGTCCTTGTAGTACTTGGTACCCTGCAGCGTAAGTTGCAGCGCTAGACCGTTCTTGGTGATCTGGTAGACGTAAACATCCGGGGCAACTTCGACCGCTCCAGAGACAGCCCCTCCCGATGTTCCCGCCTTGGCAGCTGCGTCTCCTTGCGCTGAACCTGACCAGCCGGAGTCGAGGAATTGTTTGAACGCCTTATCGCTCTCAAACACAAAGATCACACGGAAGTCCTTCACTCCCACGCCAAGACCGGCGCCTCCCGAGATCATCTTCATGAAAGTATCCTGCTTGGTCTGATTGTTGGTGGCAATGCCTTTGCCGCTCGCCGTGCTTACCACCAGCAGGTTCGTCCCGAAGTTCTTGAAGACGGCGTATCCCGCGGCCTTCTGAATGGCGCCCTGAGCGCTGGGTTGCAGTTTGTACAGATCCTGAAGTGCTTCAGAAACTCCCTGGCGGATCTTCGCTTGTTTTTCTTCCGTGCTATCCGCCACGCAAATGGCGCTTGCCGACAAAAGGGCAAACGTAACTGCAGAAATGATCACCTTGGATGTCATGGAATTCGTCTCCTCCGGGTACCAGAGCATGATCTAAGGCCCGCTTGTCTCTCCCCGCTGATCACAGTCGGTACTTCGCGGATCATTTGAGCACACTTTGTTAACCCCCGAAACTAGCACTTTTCCTAAGTGTCTGCCTTTCTGGAGAAAGCTGAGAGTCGGTGCCAGTTCTCGGCTTTGGCGTGAGCCATGCCGTCCCCGAGACGCTATATTGCATTGTGAGATCGTCGTCGTATCCTTGGTGTCTGAATTATGCGATTAGTCCTTAGCAACCTCAAACCCGCGTAACTATGAGGTGGCTCAGCAGATTATTTCCTTAGAGGAGCTCCCGTCTGAAAATCTGCCGAAGGTGCGCGCCATTCTGTCGTGAAATTTACCACCGCCAAACTGGAGACCTGCATGGGAAGCGTGGTTGAATCCTGCATTCGAGTGCAAGACTCACGAGTGATTTTCTCAGGCAGATTGCGATCTCTCGCCTACGTTGAACCCCGAGGCACATCGCAGTTAGAGAAGCCGAAATTAAGACAGCCAATCAAACCCGCCGCAGCGGGGCGCGAAGACCAACTTCGATTGAACATCAGATGGTCTATTTGTCTGGCCGCGAAGAGGTGCGTGGCAGACGGTGGACTGGGTTCACATCCACAAACCTCTACATCTATTTATCCATTTGCCGCGAAATAGTTCGAATGCCTTTCTGCGGCTCGGAATTGACCGAAATCAATCCGCGGTCTAGTGCGAACAAAACAAGCTCGGCGTTGTTCTTGATATTGAATGCTTGCATGATGTGATGCTTGTGGAATTGGATGGTCTTTTCACTCAGATTGAGGATGGAAGCAATCTCTCTCGTGGGGCGTCCCTCGGCGCACAATTGAACGACGTCGCGCTGCCGCTTGGTGAGATTTTTTGGAAACTGACTTACCATTGCCTTGGCAGCGACATAATCGATAGGTTTCAATTTGGGTGAAAGATAGGACTTTCCGCGCAAGATATGCTGAATTGCCCCGAGGAGTTCCAATCCTCCAGACTGTTTGAGAACAAACCCCACATGGCCAAGTTCAAGTGCTGCAGCTGCGAGACGCGGGTCGTCGTGCATTGTCAAAAACGCAAATCTAACTTTCGGAACGACTTCCTTGATTCTTCGCGCAGCATCAATCCCGTTCAGAAGCGGCATCGATAGATCTGTGACAACCACATCCGGCCGGAGCCTTATGCCTTCTGTCACCAGAGCGCGACCATCGGCGACCGCTCCGACGACCAAGTACTCTTTCTCGAGCAAGAGGCGTAAGGCCTCAGCAAAGATCGCGTGATCATCCGCGATAAGGATCCTGATCTGCCGCGGGTTGTGATGGGCACTTTCCATGTGAGCACTGTCTCAATTTCCCTTTTTGCATTGCGGTCCGACACCGGCGCGACGAAAGTCTGAGCTTACACACATTGCAACAAGATGGGACGGAGGTCAAGCTGTTTGATTCGATCATGCAGGAGAACCTCATCGCAGAGCCCTGACAATCCGGCCTGAGGTCGTTCATAGATGCGCCTATCGGAGAATTCTGGGCATTGAAGCTGAATAGTAGTAAGGAGGTATAGGCATTTAGTCACGGTCGTTCTCAGCAGCGAATTATCCATTTCGGTAAGTCGCAAGCGATCTAGTAAAGCGATATAGTTGTGAGGACAGTCATTGCTGCCTTATAGCGTGATCGGAAAATTGATCGGCGGTTTACGAGCCGGCCCAAAACAATTTCATTCGGGATTGATTTGCGAGTTGAGCACCCTAAGCGCACGCGCGGAAATTGGGCAACTAAAGGAGAGAATTGAAATGCGACAGTGCAGAAAATTGCTTTCGGCCTCGATCGTGTGCTTGTGTAGTTTGGCTGCCGTGGCCCAAACTCCCACGGCAACGCCAACGCTCAAGGACACATTCCGCGGCGCCTTCGCTGTAGGCGCAGCGATGAACAATGATCAGATCACCGGCAAGGACGTGAGCGACGATGCCATCATCATCCGGCAATTCAACTCCATAAGCCCTGAGAACGTAATGAAATGGGAAGTGATTCATCCCCTCCCTGACGACTACGACTTCACCCTCGCGGATAAGTATGTCGAGTTTGGGCTTAAGAATCATATGTTCATTGTCGGCCACACTCTCTGTTGGCATTCTCAAACGCCCGCCTGGGTCTTCAAAGATGAAAATGGGAACTCGCTCACGCGCGACGCATTGCTCCACCGTCTTCACGATCACATACAAACAGTGGTGGGACGCTACAAAGGAAAGATTGACAGCTGGGACGTCGTAAACGAAGCGCTGAATGAAGACGGAACTCTTCGTCAATCGCAGTGGATGAAAATTATCGGAGAAGACTACATCGTCAAGGCTTTTCAGTATGCCCACGACGCCGATCCAAACGTCCAACTTAACTACAACGACTACAATCTAGAGACTCCAGCCAAACGCAAAGGCGCGATCGCACTGGTGAAGAAGCTGCAGGAGGCCGGCGTTCCGATCGCCGTAGTCGGAGATCAGGCTCACCTGCACCTCGACGGAGCATCGGCTGCGGACGAAGAAGCTACCATCACGGATTTAGCCGCGACCGGTGTCAAAGTCGCGATCACCGAACTCGACATCGATGTGCTTCCTTCGGCGTGGGGGCACACCGCGGATGTTTCGCTGAAGGTCGAGGAGAACGCCAAGCTCAACCCTTACCCCAATGGCCTGCCTCTGAATGTTCAGCAGGCTCTGACGAAACGCTATGCCGATCTCTTCGCGGTTTATTGGAAACATCGCGACGTAGTGAACCGGGTAACGATGTGGGGAGTCACTGACCGACAATCATGGCTCAACGGCTGGCCAATCAAAGGGCGAACCTCGTACCCTCTGCTCTTCGACCGCAATGGCCAGCCAAAGCCCGCATTCCAGGCTGTTCTCTTGATAGCTACAAATTGAAACAAAGAGATGTGGCTGCGTTCGGTGTAGGCGACACTCGCCGGCGGCTAGTGCTGAGGCTCCTCAATGGTGAGAATCTGGTCGGCGGCAACATTGTGTAACACCTGACGGGTTCCGCTTGGCCAACGGATCTCGATATCTTTAATCCACTGGTTACCGCCCAGTCCAAAGTGAACCCGATTGTCACTCGAGGACGTGTAACCAACCGCTGTCGTCACTTCATTCCACTGCTGCCGTCCATCTTCACCTGTAATGTGAATCTGTGCTCCGATCCCCATGCGATTACTTTTGGTTCCTACAAGTTTCAAAAGGATCCAATGGTTTCCCGTATTGGAAATGTTGCGAAGAAGCTTGACCGGTCCGTTGAGCACTGTCACCACAGCGTCGACGTGTCCATCGTTGAATAGGTCGCCAAATGCAACCCCGCGGTGAGGGGCCGCGAGTTGGAAATCGGGGCCAGCCGTGCCGCCTACATCAACGAACTTCCCATTACCCAGATTACGGAACAGTGAATTAGGTTCAGGATATTTTCGGCTGGGGGTCAACTCGCTGACGTTATCAAGCACATTAGCCCGTGCTACAAAAAGATCCTTCCAGCCGTCATTATCAAAATCGAAAATGCCATTGCCCCATCCCGACATCTCGTTGGTTGATTGCAGCCCGCTGGTGTGAGTTGCATCGTCGAAAACTCCGCTCCCGGCGTTCACCAAGAGGGGAAACATCTGGTGCTCGACGGCCGTGTACCAGATATCAGGCAACCCATCATTGTTTACATCCCGAAAATCCGACCCCATTCCTGAAAGCGTGAACCCTTCCGGAGAGTACGCTACGCCGGCCGTCGCCCCAACTTCTTCGAACTTTTTGCCTCCGAGATTATGAAAGAGGAATGCCGGAGTTGTATCGTTCGCCACGAAGGCATCGAGAAATCCGTCGCCGTCATAGTCTGCAAAGGAGACACTCATGCCCTTGCCCATATGCGCCGCGATCCCTGTCTCCTGCGAAACATCGGTGAAGGTGCCGTCCCCGTTATTGCGGTAGAGGGTGTTATGAAGAGATGTGTAGTTTTTGGGATGACAGTAGGCCCGCACGCCGTCTTTCAGCAGGCACACCGGATCTTTGTTTACCTCCCAGCCGCAGTAATTCACCACGAACAGGTCAAGCAGGCCATCGTTGTTGTAGTCGAACCAACCGGCCCCGACAGACCACATTTTCTTGCCATTCATCTCGGCGCCGCTCAGCCCAGCTTTCGCGGTTACGTCTGAGAATGTACCATCCCCATTGTTGTGAAACAGCTGATTACCGTTGACGTTCGCAAGAAATATGTCCGGCCTGCCGTCGTTGTCAAAATCGCCCACAGCCACGCCCATCCCGTAGCCTGCGCCGGCGACCCCGGCACGTTCGGTGACGTCGGTAAACGTGCCGTCGTGATTATTTCGATATAGACGGTTCCAGTATTTGGGAGATTCTTTTTTGAGCGAAGGTATGGCCGCGCCGTTCACCAGGTATATATCCAGCCACCCGTCTCCGTCATAGTCAAGCAGCGCGACTCCGGCGACCATGGTTTCTATCTGATTTTTGTTTGGAGATGCGGAGTTTTGCGTGGTGAAGTTCAGGCCTGCTTTGGCAGCAATGTCCTCGAACCGGATGGTCCCCAAACTGCCCGATGTTTGTGCCGAGGCATTCGATTTGACCAAAGAAGGAGTCAGCGCGACCGTGGCGACAACACTGACGGCAAGTATCACGGTTAAGAAACGCAAGATGAGTGAATGGGCCAGATGGCTCGTCTGCCGAGATGTTGCCGCAATCCGGTGCTTCAAAATGATATTTGACCTCTGACGTGGTATCGCAGGTTTCTCCCGCTCAGTGACGCGTTTCCGCCCCCGTGACCTCGCGGCGTTTAGCCAGCACATCGTCGGGAATTACGACCGCGACCCATGGCGTATCTGCGGAAAGAACGTGCGCGTGCCAGACGACTTGTTGAACTTTGCCGGCCGTTAGATTAACTTTCAGGGCTGCTTGCTCTCGCACGGCGAGATTATCGCTTCGAATCGAAAACACGTGCGGACCAGAGCCTTCAGCAGACACCCGCACCAGAATTTCGTTCTGACCTAAATCCTGAAAGGAGACTTTGAAATCGAGGAAGTGCTCCGGGCGTAGATCAATCGAGTCGTATCCACCGGGTAAGACGGTAAGGGTGGTATGAAGTGAGCCTTGACGAACATCATAGCGGCCTTCCGGCAAATGGAGGCTGAAGGCTCCGTCGATTGGTATCGTCGTCACTACCTGGCCGCTTCCCTGTTCACGGAACTCTACCGGTTGATGATTAGACGGCGAAACGGTTCCTCTGACGGTGGCCGGCACCGCGATATCCTGCATCAACCATATCCACTGCCCGACCGGCTGCACCCAGACCTCTTTATACGTCCAGCAGATTTGTGTTGGCCAGTAGGGGGCATCATCCATGCCCTTGGTTTCGATTCCGACTGGGAGCGCGCCCACCATTTGACCGGAACGCACGCTGTAGAGGGGCGTCCAGTCATATCCCTCGCCATACATGAGACTGGCTGAGAAAGGATTGCGACCGACCAACCATTGCGCCTGCTTCTGAGCCAGATCTTCGGCGTCCAGATCACCTCGCAGCCGCCCGGCGGCTGAAAGTGCCTTGGCCTGCGATAACAGAACGCTGGAATTGCCTCGATAATCAAACCAGACCGGAAATCTGCGCAGATAGTAATCGCCGCCGAGTGGAATCCCTCTATTGACTTCCTGCACATAAGAATCACGATCGGCGGCGCGCAGAGGAGTCCAGGTTTTGGATTCGGGAATGAGGCGGACCTCGCTATCGCGATAGACTGCCGCAGGCAACACACCGTAAGGCTCATCGACGGCTGCAGCGGCCTTCAGATAGTACTGGGAGTGAAGGACGACCGCCGAGTACCATTTCATCCATTTGTCGTGGTTCGGCAATGCCTCACAGAGCCGGAACAGAGCGATGATCGGCTCTTGTTCTTGTCCAATATGAAAACGATGGAACAGGTTCTCCCGTTTGGGGCTGGTATAGAAATATCCAGTCAGGGGAATGCTCCACGGCTGGAGTTTGCGTTCCTGCGACGCCAGCACTTGATCGCCCAGGGCAACAGCCTCATCGGCGTATCGCTGCTCCCCGGTTGCCTGGTAGAGTTCGACGGATGCCACGACTCCAAACGAAATTCTCTCCAATTCGTCGGATGCGCCATACACTTCAGGAATTGGAGCCGCGGTCTTCATGCCTTCCACTGCATACTTCCAATCTTCTTTCGCAGTCGCCAGGCTGCGTGCGGCCAACTCAGGATCGCTGTCTTTGAACACCCGCGCAGCCAACGCTTCAACGGTCGTCACGCGGAAATTCCATTCTGGATCGTTGACAGCTTTTCCGAAGCGGTCATCCGCCGTTCCCATAATGCCGTCAGTCCAGTAACTCACGTTCTGTCCGGTGCTTCGATAGCCATCACCAAAGCGTGTTTTCAGAACCCAATTCAAACCCCACCGCGCTTCTTCCTGAAGACGAGCAGTTAAAACAGGATCTTCGTCCTGGCGCTTGAGCGAGTCGGCCAAAGATAGCAGCGCATATGCCATCGCGGGCGTATGTCCGGTGGCACTAAGATCGCCGGCATCGTGGTATCCGCCATTGACCACGATTCGCTCGTCCCCATGGGTTGTGTAGAGGTCCTGGTGGCAACGGTTGTGGATGCCGGGAATTTCCGTTCCGCAGCGCTCGCTGTACATGAAGTTGATTGCTTTCCAAATACTGTTGCGCCACGCGTCATCGCCGATTCGGAAAGGACGAGTCACGGTGTTTCCGGCTTTGATCGCATAGGTGCCTGGCTGGCGAAATTCAGAAAAGTCCAGTGTCTGATATTTACCCAGCGGAGTAGTTGGCTCTTCGACCTGCTTTGTAAAAACCACCTTGCCTGTTTGTTGATCGACGAGCGAAAACTGACGCGCTGATAGATCGCTGGCTATTGCAGACTTCTGCGTACCCGCGGTGTACCCGCTGTGGCTGAAAGCGATTTTTCCGGCAGCCACGTCCCAGCCTTCGACGTGATCAGGCACAACGGTCTGCAACTCGAGCCGATCAATATCGAGAGACGTGCGGTCGCCAGGATCGGGGATTTTCTTGGGGAGGCTGTAAGCGAAATCGACGGCCGTTACACGGTCGCGGTCGAGAGGGGCGATCTCCCACACGATCTGGTTCCACTCATGATTTTTGAGAGGGATGGATTCGTGGCGGCCTTCGTTGTAACTGTCGGGAAGTTTATGCTTGCCGTCGTTGTGAAGTACCAGCGTGCAAGAGATCGCGGGAGCGCCGACCACGTCGGGATATACCCACAGAGAAATGCGGTTGAACTGAGACCAGTCCTCACTTGCGAATTTTCGCGTGGCCACCAGGTCTTCCCACTCCTGATCGCCGCCCGCTCGTGCCACATTCGTGTTTGAACGGATCCGCAGAGCATGCTTTCCGTCTTTGGCTCGATCTGTGGTTAGCGTCATCTCGCCATCGCCTGAGAAGGACCAAGTAGAAAGGTTCTCCATATTATCGAGAGCGCGGGAATCCAACACCTTTTTGTGCAGCCAGCGAAATTCGGCGCCGTCTTCGGAGCGCGCGTGCATGGGCATGGTGGGTTCCGTATCCTGTGCGCTCAGACATGGAGCCAGAAAAAGCGGAAACAGGACTGAGGCCAGGCTGAATTTGAGTGTCGTTGTTCGGATGAAGGACCGTTCGGATCCGTTTCGCATGAACTTCCTTGCTTCTGAACGGGCTCAAGAGCCAAGCGCAACGTTCAACAAAGTTTACTAATTTTACAAGGCAGAAGACGCTCCTTTGCGGATATTCTTCGGGAGTAAAGATGGGTTCGGAGCATCGACTTTCGATCGACGCAGCGCAACTCGTTGCCCTTGGAATAAATCTGACGCCACTGTGGTTGGGGCGTAGATAATGGCGGGTGTGCCAAGATGATGCGCCGAAAATTACTCTCTGCCTTTCTGCTTCTTCCTTTATGCCAGGCAACCGCTCAAGTCCGGGTGTGGCAAGGCACTCTGACACTACCCACCTATGAAGAAGCAGCGCCCGATCCCAATCCACCGTTTGATCAATATGCGAACGATCGATTCAACTATCCTTATACGCTTCGCACGAATTTGACCAACCAACGAACCGATCATGCCTGGCGCGCTCTCTTTCTCGAGAATGAGTACTTGAAATGCTCGGTGCTGCCCGATCTCGGAGGCCATCTTTACACCTGCACCGATAAGATCAGCGGCCAGCCCATGTTTTACGCAAATCCCTCCATTAAAAAAGCGGCTATATCTTATCGGGGCGCCTGGGCGGCGTTCGGCATCGAGTTCAATTTTCCGGTTTCCCACAATTGGGTGAGCCTTTCTCCCGTCGATTTTGCCTTCGGGCAAAGGGACGACGGTAGCGCATTCGTTCAGGTAGGCAATATTGACCGCGTGTACGGAATGCAGTGGTCGGTGGAACTCGTGCTTCAGCCTCATTCCACCGTTCTCGAGGAGAGGGTGACACTCAACAATCGCAGCGACGTTCGGCATCGCTTCTACTGGTGGAACAACGCGGGCGTGCAAGTCTGGGATGACTCGCACATTCAATATCCGACGCGCTTCACAGCGAGTCACGGATTTCGAGACGTCGAGCCCTGGCCGATCGAGAAGGACGGCGCCGACCTGAGCATTGTGAAGAATCAAACGAGTGGCCCTGTCTCTCTATTCGTGCATGGCAGCCGCGAGCCCTTTATGGGGGTTTGGAACCCGCACACCAACACAGGCGTTGTCCACTACGCTGAGTACTCGCAACTTCCTGCGAAGAAGATCTGGTCTTGGGGCACCGATACGGATGGATTGGACTGGCGGACGGCTCTGTCGGACAACAACAGCGCGTACGTCGAAGTGCAGGCGGGGCTTTTTCGTAATCAGGAAACGTATGCTTTTCTTGAACCGCGACAGACAATCAAATTTTCTGAGTTTTGGATGCCAGTGAGGAATATCGGCGGAATTTCCCGGGCCAATCTGACAGGGGTCGTCCATCTCGACCGGCAGCAACAAGCGCTTGTTACCGGACTGAACGTGAATCAGGCAGTTCCCCAGGCGACGCTTAGTATTCTGGCCGGGGATCATGAGGTCTTTCAACAGAAGGCCGACCTCAGCCCTCAGCAGACATGGTCACATCGACTTGAAAAGGCCGAGGACCAACAGAAATACACGTTCGAACTGCGCGACAGCAAAGGGTCGCTGCTTCTGCGGCAAACCGAGGGCCAATACGATTGGACGCCGGCGGAACAAATTCGAACCGGCCCACAGCCTTCCTTCAACATTCCAGACCGAGAGCATCGCACGGAAGATGACTGGCTCCAACTGGGAAACGAAGAGGAACTCGACGGTGGGCTCCTTGTCGCCCTCAAAACTTATCGCGATGCCCTTGCCCGATTTCCAGAGAGCATGCAATTACGCAAAGCTGCAGGACGCCTATGCGCGAGTTTGTTGCGCTACGAAGAAGCCAAAACCCTTCTGGAGCCGGTAGCGGCTCGAGATCCCACCGATGCTGAAGTTTCCTATTACCTCGGGATTGCATATGAAGGCTTGGGGCAGAATCGCGAGGCGCGAGAATCCTATGAAGCTGCAGAGCGGCTGCCGGCTTTTCGTGCGGCAGCGGGAGTGCGTTTGGCTGAACTTTCTGCCCGCGCAGGAAATCTGCAGCAGGCGGAATCTTATTTGCGATCGGCTACACACGCTGCTCCGGATGATCCGCGCACTGCAGAAGAGTTGTCTGCTGTCCTGGAGCCTGAAGGACACAAGGAAGAGGCTCAGAGCCTCGCTAACGAATGGCTAGCGCGCTTTCCGCAGCGTTATTTTCTGCTGGAGCAAACCGGCAAGCCTGATCTGCAACACCTAGGTAATGACGCTGAGCGTGTATTGAATGTCGCATCTGAATACATGCGTCTCGGCATGTATTCCCGGGCCCTTGATGTTTTAGCGCGCAATTATCCCCCAGCGGTACCGGATGAAACTGAACCGGGAATGCTCTCTCCAGGCAAACATCCAATGGTGGCCTACTACCGCGCATATTGTCGCGAGAAACTCGGCCAGCCTTCCTCAGCAGATTTTGATACTGCTGCGCACCTTCCAACGAATTATGTATTTCCCAACCGCCCAGAAGATCTGGAGGTTTTGCGGACCGCTGCTCGTCTCAATTCGCAGGATGCGACTGCACATTATTTGCTCGGAACCCTGTACTTTTCACGAGGCCTGACAAAAGAAGCTCTCTCTGAGTGGGAGCAGGCCCGCATGCTGAATCCGCAGATTCCGGTCCTGCATGCCAGCCTGGGGCGCGCATTACTACATGAAGAGGACGACCCCGAAAAGGCTTTGAGCGTGTTTCAGGAAGGTCTGCGCCCGGATCCTTCCAATGTCGAACTCTACACGGGAGTGGATCAGGCACTGAGCATCCTGCGACGCCCACCGCAGGAACTTGTGGCGGCCTTGGAACGATATCCCGATCATGCCCACATTCCTTCCAATCTCGTTTACGAATTGATTCTGAATCTGGTCGAGGCCGGAGAGTTCGAGAAAGCGGAAGCACTGTTCCATGATCGTTTCTTTCCCCGCGAAGAAGGAGGCATCAATGTGCGCGAAGTCTGGCTCGAACTCGAAGTGCAACGCGCCACCTCATTCGCACGAAGCGGACGATGCGCGGAGGCAGTTGGAGTTGTTGATCATCTTGCGGAACCGGTATCAGATCTGCCGTTCACACATGATGGTCTCGAGCCGTTCGTGCGCTCCGCCAGATTTAGCTATCTTGTTGGGAATGTGTACAAGGTCTGCGGCGCCCACCAAAAAGCCCAAGCCAGCTTCGAACGCGGCGCGCAACAATCTGGTCTTGCAAACGCAGTCTGGTCGTGGAAAGCATCGAAGGAACTCCCTGATTTCGATGAAAGCGCGGGCAAACAGAAACTGAACGACATTCTCGAGCGCTCGAACAATGATGGCGAGAGGAGCGCCTGGTGGCTCTACAATAGGGCGATGCTCGATAGCTCTGTGGGCAATGATCAGCAGGCGCAGAAAGAATTTCGAGAAGCACTTTTGGCGCCTGACCACTTGATGGCATATCACTTGACGCGGCTTGCAATATCGGGCAATCCCTAGGCAGCTAAGAATGTTGGGATTCAGAATCTCCGTAATTGGGTTTATTTGCGTCTCAACCATGCTCTTCACTTGCTGGGGCGAAGTGCTCGCAGACGATCGCGTCATTCAGAGCAACTGGGCCGATTCGGATCCAAGTCTTGACACGAATCCCGCGTCCCTATTTTGGCGAGATTCATTGCCGACCCATATGGACGCAGGTACCCACGGAGAGCCAGACCCGAGGTATCGTACGGAAGTTCGAACACGGTGGACGGAAAAGTATCTGTACTTTCTGTTCGTATGCCCATACGGAGAGCTCAATCTGAAGCCAAATCCAAATCATTCGGGCGAGACGAACGAACTTTGGAAGTGGGATGTGGCGGAAGTGTTCATCGGAGCCGATTTCACCGACATCCGGCGTTACAAGGAATTTGAGATTTCTCCGCAGGGCGAGTGGATTGATCTGGACATCGATCTCAGCAAACCGCATCACGAGGATGGCTGGAAATGGAACTCCGGGTTTCAGGTTTCAGCGCGAATCGATAAGGCTGCCCATGTTTGGTTCGGGGCGATGAGAATTCCTTATTCTGCCATCGATAATCGTCAGGCGGCGCAGGGCAATATGCTTCGGATCAACCTGTTTCGGAGCCAGGGGCCGGCATCGGCTCGGCATGAGATTGCGTGGCGCTCCCCGATGAGCGACAGTTTTCATGTGCCGGAACGATTTGGGTTGCTTAGACTCGTGAAGAAGTAGCGACTGTCAGGATCGCTATTGTGGGCCTTCAGAGCCTTGCCCAGAAGTGAGACTGCGTTGAATGGAGAATTCCTTTTCTGCTTCCTCTGTGTGCCCGGATCTCTGGAGTGCCGTAGCAAGCGCGTGGTGGACCTCCGGATTTCCCGGCGTGAGGCGCTCCGCGCTGCGCAGTGGGGGAACTGCCTCTTCATATTTCTTCAAACTCACGAGGCAAAGACCCTTACCGAGATAGGCCTCTGCAAAGTTGGAATTGAACTTGACCGCCTCGGAGAATTGTGGAATTGCCTCCTCGCACTTCCCATCCCTGCGCGAAAGTTCTCCCAAAACGTAGTGTGCGCCAGCATTACTCGGATCGATCGAAATTTCCTTGAGGAACTCTTGCCTGGCACGTTCCGCAGCTTCGGGCCCTGCATCCGGCCGCGAGAGAATCAGCCTGCCCAACAAGAAGTGGATGCCGCGAACGTTCGGGTCCTTTTGGATTATTGCTTCATACTCAAGCTGAGCAGGCTCCCACTTACCCTGCATTTCGAGGGCTTCAGCGTTCAACTTATGTGCGGCAATGGATTGCGGAGCATAGTGACCAAGATCCTGGGCTGTTCGCGTTGATAGGTCCGAATATGCATGGACAATCACAAAGAGGACGTCCGGGTCCTTCGGAAATTGCCGGGTCAACAACCGGATGAATTCATCCGTCGAGTCACGGTCATCCATGGCCAGGGAACAGCGAACGCCAAGCACGCCAGCCTGCTTCCGCACCTCAGCGGGGACGGTGGCCGCCATTGCATGTTTCAGGGCAGAGATGCTTTCGCGGCAGCGTCCCTGCTCCGCCAGGCTGATTGCTTTCTCGGGAGTTAGAACAGGTTGCGAACTGGGAAGTGAGGATTGCTGAGCGAGCAGGATCGACCCGTGCCAGAAACAACCCAGTAAGGCGGGAATTGCCGCGGCCCTCGCCAAGTATCTATACATCTGGAAGTGAATTTCGAAGTTCCTTCTCTGAAAAGTAAATGATGCAGGCGAGGTCACTCGCCTGCATCATTATACGTGCCTCATTTTCAGTAGTAGAGTTTCAGCGCCAACTGTATGTTCCTTGGGGGTTGGGCACCGGTAATCTGTCCCATCGTCGCACCCAGACTCATGTTGGGTGCGTTGTATTGGGCGTGGTTGAAAGCGTTGATGAAGTCGGTTCGGAACTGTAACCGGAACCGCTCGCGTATTGGGAAGTCCTTATGCACACTCAGGTCGACGTCGGTGTAACGGGGTGAACGCAGATCATCGAGTTGAGGTGAGCAGTTGCCGAAGGTGCCGGCCGCTGGCTGGGTGAATTGTCCACTATTGGTGAACCACTGTCTGCCAATTCCGCCGATCGCTGTATTCGTAATCGACGGCACGCCATTGCAGTTTGCTCGCGCCCCGCGGCCGAATGTACCAGAATTATCCTGAGCTCCCTGAATCGGCAATGGCCAGCCAGTACGGAAGGAAACGATAGGGCTAACTGCCCATCCTCCAATTACCTGATTGACTACCCCATTGACGTCTTTCCCCACCGTCTTTCCGCGGCCAAAGGGAAGGTCGTAAACCGCATACGCTGAAAGAACATTCTTGGCATCGTAGTAGCACGGCGCCCACTCCGAGCGCTGATCGTAGACGTTCTGCCAGTAGGCTGAGGCACTCAGGGCATTGTTCCACGCGCCGTAATACCCCGTGTTGTCAGACATGCATTTGGAGAAGGTATACGAGACTTGGTATTGCAAACCATGGCTGGCCTCTTTCTGCAGCACGGCTTGCAAGGCGTTGTATGTCATGTTGCCATTGGACTTGGTGCCTGAAACAGTCGCACCTTCGCCATCTTGAGCAGGGTTGCCCAAAACATCGTACAGCGTTTTGTTGGCTGCAAAATAGGGGCTGTCTGCTGTGGCCCCACCCGATAGCAGCTGTCTCTGGGCATAGTCGAACGGCACCATCAGGTGTGTTCCCTTCTGCCCTACATACCCGACTTGAACCGTCGTATTACCGCCAAATTGGTGTTGGACCGTCGCGTTCCATTGATCCGCAATAGCAGGCTGCACATTGGGATCCCAGACCCGGAGGAAAGCCTGAGCGTAGCAGGCATAAGCTGGTGCTGCGCAAGAGGCAGCCGAAGCTGAACCCGCAATGCCATCTGTTGTATTGGTCAGAGGTAGCGAAGTGCCATTATAGATGGCGTTGATTTCTGCCGGAGTGAAAGGTGGATTGAGTGTCAGACGAAGGTTCGTGCCGGTGCCTTCCAGGTACGACGAAATTGTGAAGGCGCCGCGGATCACCGTGCGCCCGCCCAATGCCGCCGGAGTCCACGCGAACCCGACGCGGGGTTGGAAGTCCCTGCCTCCATAGAAGCCGTTATAGAGAGCGCGACTGGCCCCGTTCTGGCCGGCGAGGTCGATATTGCCGGTAGCGATGTTGTAGTTCGCCTGCTGGTCGTTGGTTTCCGTCCAGGGTGTGTGCGCATCGTACCGCAGACCGAGATTCAACGTTAAGGTGTTCGTGACGCGCCACGTGTCTTCTGCATAAACCCCGATGACGTTGCTGAATTGCTGCCAGGTTTTCCCGGTACTTACTCCGCGACCGTATTGATAGTTGAGGCCGAGGACAAAATCGGCACCACCGTCACCTCCGCCACCTGCACTGGTGGGGCTGGTATATCTTCCGTCGAAGTCCATGAGACCAAGTTGACCGTTGTTGCCGGCGTAGAAGGTCTTGATGGTCTGGTTTAACAACTGACCGCCAAACTTGAAATTGTGCCGTCCATGGCTCCAACTCAACCCCTCGGAGAATTGCCAGACGTGGTCATCGAAGCTCTGAGTCTGCTCAGAGGCTCCTAAGTTGCTGACAGCTGTATTGCTGAAGTTGAGCGCAAGCAGGCCATCGAGATTTGAAGGATTGCCGTTCCCAATTCCCAGCGTGTTGCCATACTGCCCAACGCCGGATGCCCAGGCGTTGCCGCTATTAAGCGTGATGTGGCTCCAGCCAACGCGGGCATCGTTCACCAGATTGCTTCCGATGGTGCGAGTCCAGTCGCCAACCATGTTGTAAATCGGCGTCGATGAGTAGCCATCAGACAACAGCACCTGCGAGTTGAAAGATGGATTGTTTTGATAAGCCCTGGTGAACCGATACGAGATATTGTCTCTTTGTGAAGCCTTGAAGTCGACCTTCAGATCGCCCTGGTCCACATTGAAGGCTGAATTAGTCGTATTCACTGCATTGTGTTGCACCTGGGTGCTGATGGGAGTCGGATACAGACTTGACTTGAATAAGTTAGCCGCTACAGGACTGACCATGGCGGCCGGAATTACGTTGTTCGGAAATGGTTGGCGCGTCGCGGCGGGCGCCGATGAAGCAGTACACGGAGCGGTAAAGGAGGCGCACGGGTTGTATAGCTGGACTCCGTGATCGTTTACAGGATCGGCGTTCCGGCAGATGCCTGACGAGTCAAACGCTCCGCCATTTTGCGTGCAAATATCACCGAAGTTTCCGCCTCGCTCAGCGGCGGTGAAAACCGAGTTGAAACCCGCCGAACTTGGGATGTCAAATCGCTGCCCCTGATAGTCGGCGAAGAAGAAAAGTCGGTTCTTGATGATCGGTCCCCCGACCGTGCCACCAAACATATTCCAGCGCAGCGTAGCCTTGGGAAGAGCAGGATCGACCAGTTTATTCGACCAGCTGTTCGCATTTAGAACGTCGTTGCGGAAAAACTCCCAAACATCGCCGTGAAAGGCATTTGTGCCTGATTTGATCGTCGCGTTAACAATTCCGCCTTCAAAATTGCCAAACTCTGCCGGTGCGTTATTCGTAATCAGGTTGAACTCCTGGATTGCGTCCGGAGCCGGCGTGTAACCGAGCAGATTATCCGAGACCTGGTTGTTGTCCATGCCGTCGAGCATGAAGTTATTTGCCTGCTCGCGGTTCCCATTGATCAGCGGACGGCCACCATAACCGCCGGTATTGTTGCCGTTATTGAAACTGCTTGGATCGGTCGAAACCGCACCCGGCGCCAGCAGCGTCAGTTGCACGTAATTGCGCGAAGCCAGCGGCAGATTGTCGTTAGTCGCAGAATTGATGACGGTGTCGACCTGTGTCGTCTCCGTTGCAAGGACGGGCGCTGAGCCGCTTACTTCCACCGTCTCGCTCGCCTTGCCGATCTTCATCGCCACGTCGATACGGGCTACTTGATTCAACGTAAGCACAAATGCCGGGTAGGAAGCCAAAGAGAAGCCGCTTTTCTCCACTTTAACGGTATAGGTGCCCACGGGAAGTTGGGCGATCCGATAAAGACCGCTGTCGTTCGTCAGAGCGGCGTAAATCTGACCGCGCTCCTGTGACGTTGCCGTTACCTTGGCTCCAGGCAGAGCGGCACCTCCTGGATCCGTTACCGTGCCGGTAATGGAAGCCGTTACTTCTTGACTCCAGCCGGAATGACAAATTCCGGCTACAGCCGCAAACAGAAGGAGTGAACGGAACAACGCAGAAAAACTCCTCATTACATGCCTCCTAAAATTTCAACAAACGTTCATAAGCAAAGCTATATAGCGGACCGCGTCGTGAGTCAAGGAAAAAACTGCATTTGTGATCCCAAAAATCTATTGAAACGATTTACTAGTCGCCGGGTTCGACTCTCGGTGCAGCAAGGATCGCAGTCTGAGCATCCGCCCCAATAATTGTTCTAAAAAGGGAATTTTCATTGATTTATGACATATTTCCATATATGCACTACTTCGCCTCGCCAGAACACATCCCCTCACGCGCAACTCCACGAGGCGGTGTATGTCTCTCTGGATTCTGCCGACTGTGCACATATACGATTCTTGTTGGAGCACTAGAGCACTTTGTAGTAATGTGCACCTTCGTAGGGAGCGTTTCGTAATGTCAAACGTCCGGAAGAACGGGCTGCCCGCGTACAAGCAGATCCAGAGCGCGATTGCGAAACGACTGGAACGCGGCCTCTTGAGGCCCGGGGATCTTGTAGACTCGGAGCGCGAACTGGCGCGGATTCACGGCGTTAGCTTGATGACTGCTCGGCATGCGCTCACCGCTCTGGAGCGCGAGGGCATGGTTGTGCGCCGCCGCGGCGCTGGGACTTTTGTCGCTCCACCGAAGATCCATTTCAACAAGTTGATGAGCTACACCGAGCAGATGTCGGGCCGTGGCCTGGCTGTCTCTTCAAAAATGCTCTCGCTCAGCATCACTCATACGGAACAGGAAATTGCTGCGCGGCTCTCGTTGCCATCCACACATCCGCTGGTGAAACTCGAACGTTTGAGGCTCAGCGGCGATGAACCATGTGCCCTCGAGACCTGCTACTTTTCTGCTGAAGAGTTTGCAGGTCTCAAGCAAGCCCGGCTGGACCGAGTCTCGCTGTTCTCCATACTGGAGCACGAGTATGGGATTCAGATCGGCCATTCCGACGAAGAAGTGGACGCCACCACTGTTGATGCTCAAACAGCCCGGCTTCTAGAGATTCCTGTGAATGCCGCGGTTCTTCGGATTCGTCAGAAGATTTACTTCACGACGGGCAGGCCAGGGTTGTACGTGCTCGGCCTTTATCGATCAGATCGCCACTCTCTCTTCATCCGCAGATTTCGCTAGATTCGCAAGAACAAGCGGTTGCACCTGTCACCTGGCAGGCGATGGCGGGATAGACCGTGGTGCGTCCGGAAGCGGCGTCACCCAGGGCGCGCCATAGTTCGCGACGTAGGCATGGCCAGAGCTTTGATCGACGGCAACGCCATATGGGTGGCTGCCCGCGTTGCGAACGCCGACTACGGCATTCCTGGCACCATCGATAACCGTGACGCTGTTCCCTTGCACATTGGCGACGTAGATACGGTTGGATTTGGAATCGACAGCTAGTCCTTGCGGGTGCCCCCCTACGGGCAAAGTCGCAATCGTCGTCTTTGTTTGCAGATCGAGGATGCTAAGTGTTTCGTCGCCGTAGTTCACCACGTAGAGCCGGCGCGTGACAGGATTGATGGCCAAGGCGCAGGGGATTCTGCCGACAGGAAGCGTGCGGACGGCATGGGTCTTCTCGTCGAGCGCGATAATCTCGGCGCTTGCAGTCTGAGTGAAGAAAAGCGTGCCCGAGGGCTGATCGAACACCATGCCCCAGATATGCGGACCAACGCTGGCCCTGGTGACTGCGCCGGTTGCTTCGTCCACAAAACGGATCAAAGGTTCTTCGTAATGGGAAAGAAAGACCGTGCCGGTGCGAGGATCGAGAGCGATGCCGTCGGCGTCACCGACTTTGAGTTCCCGAGCCATATTCGAGGTGCCATCGATGACCGTCACTGAACCGGTGTAGGTGTGGGTTACATAAATTGTGTTGGTCATCTCGTCCACAGCTAAGGTATACGGAAGCTGCGCGCTTGCGACAGTGGCGACCACGGTATCATTCGTGCCGTCGATTACGCTGACCGATGCGCTCCCGTCGTTGGCGACATAGATCCTGTTGGTGACGGAATTGACTGCGATTGCTATCGGCTCCCGACCGACTTGCACAATGCGTATAGCACCGGTTGCAGCATTGATGACGGTGACAGAGTTCGTGCCCTCGTTGACCGCATAGATCTTGTGTGTGGAAGGATTGCACACGATGGCGGCGCTGGTGATGAGGCGCCCCCACGCAGCATCTTCCGTAGCGGACCATGCGAGAGGCGCAAACGCCGCCAGCAGAGCAGCGGCGGAAATGCAGCGACGCAAAAAGCCTGCTGGACAGATCGAAACACGCGGAATCATATTGTGATTGAACCTCGGTGGAACTATATTATTAACCATTACAAAGTCCCGGTCGAGTGAAATCACGGCATCTCCGGAGGGAAAAGCATCTCTATGATTCGGCACGTGCGTCTTGTCTTCTGCCTCATTGTTTTCGGTCTGGCGGGAGTTGCCCACGCGAAGCCATTTCGTGTTCTCGCCTTCTACTCGACGAACGTGGAGCAGGATCACGTGGATTTCGCCTTGCAGGCAATCCCGTTTTTTCAGCAGATGGCGAAGCGCGACCACTTCGACTTCAAAGCGACGTCGAACTGGGACGATATGAATCCGACGGTGCTGAAGGAATATCAGGTGGTGATGTGGCTCGATGAGTTTCCTTCGACGCCCGAACAGCGCAAGGCGTTTGAGGAGTACATGGAGCACGGCGGTGGATGGATGGGTTTCCATATTGCGGGTTGGACGGAGAATCGCGCGGCGTGGCCGTGGTTCTCAGATTTTTTGGGCACGGTATTCACTGGAAATAGCTGGCCTCCGCTGCCGGCCACGCTCACGGTCGACGATACGACCCATCCGGCGGTGAAGGGACTGCCGGCCCGCTTCCTCTCCCCTGACAACGAGTGGTATAGCTGGCAACCAACTCTGCGCAGCAATCCGAATATCAAGGTTCTGATGACTCTTGCGCCGTCGAATTTTCCGCTGGGATTCAAGGACACTCTGGGCGGCGGCGATGTCCCTGTGACTTGGACGAATACGAAGTACAAGATGCTGTATACGAACATGGGACACGGAGGCAAGATTCTGAACAGCGCAACGCAGAACCTGTTTTTTGAGAAAGCCCTATTGTGGCTCGGTGGCAAGAGTTGACCACATCAGTTCGTCGCCCGATCGAAGTGGTTGAGACGCGAACCATGATCGAACGCGCCCCGCGGCGTGGGTCGCATACTCATTTACAGACAAGCCCGCACTCCCGACAGGAAAGCCGGGGTGCTGAAATGCCGGGGTGCATCCTGAACAGATCGTTAGTGCAATTCTGCAAACGCAGGTCGATGATGTTGCTGTTCTGCGCCGCAACGGTCGGTGCGGCATGGGGACAGGCGAGCATTCCCGAAGCCGCCTGGAAACGGCCTCTCGGTTTGCCGCTCGAGAACCCGGGCAAGACGCGAACGCCGGGCGACATCGATGACGGATACTGGCAGGGCGTTCCGGTGGGAGGGTTGGGGGCGGGCACGTTCTCTCGCAGCTATCGCGGGGACTTTGCACGCTGGCACATCAAGGCGGCTGTACATAAATATGAGCCGGTGTACGCCAATCAGTTCGCGATGTTCCAGCAGTCTGAGGGAGACGCTAAAGGCGTTGCCCAGGTGCTAATGAACGGGCAGCCTCAGGGCAGCGAATTGTCCGCATGGCAGTGGAATTACCCGATGGGCGCGGGCAACTACTATGCGCTTTTCCCCAAGGCCTGGTTTGACTACCAGTGGAAGCGCTTCCCTGCTCACGTGACGCTGGAGCAGTTTTCGCCCGTGATACCTGAGAACTACCGCGAGTCCAGCTACCCCGTGGCAGTTTATCGGTGGCATGCAGACAATCCGACAGATAAGACGGTGACAGTCTCAGTGCTGCTGTCCTGGACCAATATGGCCGGATGGTTCAGAACGTTCACGCGCGATTTCGCGGGAACGCCGAACCAGGGGAACCATAATGACTACCACAGCGAGCCCATTGAAGACGCAGGCACGATGAAGGGCATCGTGTTCAGCAGGAATCATGCGGGTGCGGCCAATGAGTGGGATGGTCAGTTCGCGATTGCGGCGCTCGATAATCCCGGCGTGGAAGTGACCTATCAAACCACATGGCAGGCGTCGGGCGATGGGAAAGAAGTATGGGCGCCTTTCTCCAAAGACGGGCGGCTCGCCAACGACACAAAATCGTGGGTCAGCGACAAGGAAAAACTGGCGGGCACGATTGCCTTGCGATTCACACTGCGTCCCGGCGAAAAGAAAATCATCCCCATGGTGTTGGCATGGGATTTCCCCGTTGTGCAGTTCGGCGAAGGAAGAAAATGGGATCGCCGGTACACGGATTTCTATGGAACCTCGGGCAACAACGCGTGGAAGATCGCGCGCGATGGGTTGCTGCACGCCGCGGAATGGAGCGAGGCGATCGATCGCTGGCAGGCTCCGTATATCAATGACCAGAGCAAACCGTTGTGGTATCGCGGCATGCTCTTCAACGAGTTGTATGCGATCACAGATGGCGGAACGTTCTGGGGCCGCGAAGCCGGCTCCGATCCGAAGCTAGCGGCCACGTTTGCGCTGCTGGAGTGCTTTGATTATGCGTATTACGGGACACTCGATGTGCGGTTCTATGCATCGCTGCCCCTGTTGAAGTTCTGGCCGCAGATCGATAAGCAGGTATTGCGCGAGTTCGCCGCCACCGTGCAGAAGGAATGGCCCGAGCAAGGGCTGGCGGTCTGGAAGTCGCAGCAGACAGGAGCGCCTGTTACGCACAAGCGAAAAAAGATTGGCGCGGTGCCGCACGACTTGGGCGTGCCGGAGAGTGATCCGTTCATCGCCGTCAACGAGCCCGGCTGGCAGGATACGAACGACTGGAAAGATCTGAACTCGAAGTTTGTGCTCATGGTATATCGCGACTACGTCCTGACTGGAAGGAAGGACAAAGAATTCCTACGCGAGTCCTGGCCGGCGATGCGGGCTGCAATTGAATACCTGCGGCAGTTCGACCACGGCGGAGGTGTCCCGGAGAATAGCGGCTATCCCGACCAGACCTACGATGACTGGGTTGTCAGCGGCGTAAGCGCCTACTCCGGTGGGTTGTGGCTTGCCGCCTTGCGAGCCGGGGAAGAGACGGCCCGCATCGTGGCTGATGTGAAAACTTCCATCGAATATCACGCGCTGTTTCTGAAGGGACAGAAGACTTACGTGACCCGGTTGTGGAACGGAGAGTATTTCCGTTACGACACAGGAAGCGAGTCCAAAGATGATATTCAGACGGACCAGCTTGCTGGACAGTGGTACGCGAACCTGACCGGCCTTGGCGACATTGTGCCCCACGCGATGGAGAAATCGGCGCTGAAGAAGATTTTCGACTTCAACGTGATGAAATTCGGCGACGGGCAGATGGGCGCGGCCAACGGCATGGCAGCGGACGGCAAAATCCTTACCAACGCAGAAGCCAAAGAAGTTTGGGTGGGTACAACCGAAGGCTATGCCGGGTTGCTGATGAGCGAAGGCATGCAGGACGAGGCGTGGAAGTCGTCCTGGGGGCTCTACCACGTGATCTATGAAAGCAAGGGCTACTGGTTCCGGACACCGGAGGCATGGGACATCACGGGGAATTTCCGCGCAGGAATGTACATGCGTCCGATGGCCATCTGGGCGCTGGAGATGACCCCTCCACGAGCAAAATGATCACTGGAGAGAATATGCGGATCGCAGGCATGGCTTTATCGCGCAGAGCATTTCTTTGGATGGGCATGTTGCTGGTTTCAGCGGCAGGCGCCGGAGCAGCCACACCGGAGACCGTCGCTCCGAGATTTAAAGTGGTCGCCATTGCGGAGGCAGGAGGAATTCATGCCCCGTTCGTGGAAGCAGCGAAGGTATGGCTGAATCAGCTTGCGGCGAAGAACCAATTTGCAGTCGATTACATTCAGAACACAGATAAGATTGACGACGAATTCCTCTCCCACTATCAGCTCTTTATTCAGTTGAACTACCCGCCCTACAATTGGACTCCGACAGCAGAAGCCGCGTTTATCAAGTACATCGAAGAGGGCCGTGGCGGATGGATTGGTTTTCACCACGCCACGCTTCTAGGTGAGTTTGACGCCTTCCAGATGTGGCCTTGGTTTTCGCAGTTCATGGGTGACATCCGTTTCAAGGAGTACATCGCGACATTTGCCGACGGCGTAGTGACGGTCGAAGACAAGTCGCATCCCGCGATGCGGGGCGTGACGAGCCAATTTCCGGTTGCGCATGAGGAATGGTACACATGGGACAAGTCGCCCCGACCCAATGTTCATGTGCTTGCCAGCGTAAGCGAGAACAGTTACAGCCCGGATTCAAAGATTAAGATGGGCGATCATCCTGTGATCTGGACCAATGAGCATTACAAGGCCAGAAACATCTATATCTTTATGGGGCATCATGCGGATCTGTTCGAGAACCCCGCGTTTGCCACAATCTTCCGCAATTCAATCTTCTGGGCTGCGCGCCAGTCGCCGGTTCAATAGGTTGCGTTGGTCTGTTTAGTCGGATCCAAGAGGGATCATTGCAGAGGCATGATTCCTCTCCGTGCTCTCCACTTAGTTTTCAACCCAGTATTTTTGGAATCCGATATATGCAGCGGGCACCGAAGCCAATATCTTCCGACGTAGTTCAAGCATATCCACTGAGCCCGTCGTGCTAAAGAGCACGTGGCCCCCGGGAGCTATCAGCACGGTGTACGGCACTGCTGACTCCCAGTCCGGGTCAAAAGCTTTTTGTAAGGCGGCAGTGTCGTCGGAGGCGAAGAGCAAGTTGCGGCTCGTGGCGTGCTTGCGCTCAAGGAACTTCTGCACGCTATTCTTCTCATCCGGTGCATCCGCTGAGACGGTCACGAGATTGAACCCGCGGTCGCCGTACATGCGGAGAGTGTCCTGCATGTCGGCAAACTCCGCAACACAGGAACCGCACCACGTGGCCCAGAAGCTGACCAGCGTGTAATTATCGCCGGCATTGGCGCGCAGTTTCTTGAGGCCTTCGGCATCCACCATGTCAAGCGTGACCGGTTGAGTATTCAGCTTGCGTTCTGCTTCCTCGCGAAGAGTTTCTTTCTCTTGCCACTTGGTGGAGCAGCCGAAGGCGGCCGTGTGGTCGACGGGCACGGGTTTATCGGCGAGCAGGGCGTCGACCGCGTTGCGCGCGTCTTGAACAGTCACCTTTTCGATGCGAAAGTTGTCGTCGAAGCGACCTTCGTAGCGAAGGCGTCGGCTTTTGTCAAAGATGAATACGTGTGGCGTAGCCTGCGGGCCGTAGGCGCGCGCGACCGATTGCGTGGCACCGTCGTAGAGGTAGGGATAGTGCAGATGCTTCCACGCCACGCGGATCTTCATCTCAGCAAGGGTGTCGCTCGAATCGGAGGAATCGAGTTCATCGATGGTTAGGGCCTTCGGATCGTTGCCCTGAATGGCCACAACGGCAACGCCACGCGGGCCATAGTCTTTGTAGAGCTTCTCAATTCGCTGCTCGTACACTTGAGCGACCGGGCAATGATTGCAGGTAAAGACGACAACAAGTATCGGACTGGCGGCATAATCACTGAGCTTGTGGATCTTGCCGTCAACGCCCGGAAGACTGAAAACGGGAGCAGCCGATCCGAGAGCGAGAATAGGATGCGATTGGGCACAGAAAGGCGCGGCCATCATTGACAGCAAAACAACGGTCAAAAGTTTTCGCATGATATTCCTCCCGCGCGCACGTCCCCAGGATTTGCAATTCAATTGCCGGGCAACGAGTGGCTCCGACCAGATTGTTTATAACGTTTTATTACAAAGTCCGAGGAGTCTGCAAGAGCCAAAGCTTTTGCAGCAAGAAAGCTCACAGGATCGGCTGCGGGAGCAGGACGGACGGAATCGCTTCCAGGGCAAGGGAGATGCAGCCCCAAAGCACTGCGCGCTGTTTGGGAGGGCTGGATGCGATTCTGGTTATCGCAAACTCTCTTCCCTTCAAATGTTTCTCGACAAAATCAATGAAAACCGGATGGCTGCCGATCTCTCCGCCCAAAAGTATCAAGCCAGGATTCAAGATCAGCGAGAGGTTCACGACGATGTCCGCAACGATGGCAGAACGCTGCCGAACAATCTTGACTGCGCATGGATCGTCCGCCCGGGCAAGATTCAGGACTCTCACTACGTCGATGTCGTTTTTGTGCGTACCACGCGAAGATCGCGCACATGCCTGGCGCCAGTTCTTCAGAATTCCGGGGCCAGACAGCACGGTTTCCAATTCTCCGAACTCATGGATCGTTGGCTGGCGGCGAGAGATCGAGGGAAGACGCAAATAGGCAATCTCTCCGGCAGACCAGTCGGCCCCATGATGTATTCTTCCCCCAAGGAAAATGCCGGCGCCGACGTTGGTACCTATATGGATGAGGGCGAAGTCCCTGATGTGTTGCGCGGAGCCGCAATAGAATTCGCCCTGCGCGGCAAGATTCATATCGTTTTCAACAATTACGAGGCAGCCTGCGACCTTGCTGAGCATGGCTCGCAGAGGAACGGAGCGCCAGCCTTCCAGAGTGCTGATCGAAAGCACGCTGCCCTCATCCACATTGGTGATGGCAGGCACGCCGACCACCAGCGCCAACAGCTTGTCCCGGCTTCTCGCGTATTTGCGCAGAAGTTTCTTCAACTCGTCGCCAATCAAGCTGCAGACCGCTTCCGGGGTGGTCTTCCGTTTTACAAGCGATATTTCTCTCCGATTGAGTTCGCTGCCGTTCAGGTCGGTTAGAAGAAAGGAGATATTTTTCGCGGTGATTTCCACGGCGAGCAGGCAGCCGCGTTCTGCTTTGAAGCGAATCATGTCTGGTGGCCGTCCGCCGTTGGACGAACCCTCGCCGAGCGGCTCAACCAGATCCGCCGAAAGCAGATCCTTCACAACGTTAGTGACCGTCGGTGCGCTAAGCCCGGACGCGCGCACCAGATCTGCCTTCGAGCAGGAGCCGCATTCGCGCAGCAACTTGAGAATACCGTGGGCATTCGTATAACGGAGGACAGAAGGCCTGCCGATTGGAATGGGTCTTTTCTTCACTGTTTCGCCAGTATATGCGCTCCTCGCGACGAACCCGGCCGGCATGTTTAGTCATACCGAGTCCTCACGACCCAGACGTTAGTGGTCTTAAGACCGGACAGAACTGCTTGATTCTCTCGTCTGCGGGAATGATACTAAATAAACATTACGAAGCTGGAATAATTGAGATCAGTCATGATTGCGAGAGGCGCAAAATCTCAACTTGTTTCGGGAGAACAGCAGAAAGAAATCGACGTCTGGAGATCCAAAAACACGCATGGAAGAAGCGAAGAGGAACGAACCGCGGTGGATCGGAGGAGTTGAGCCTCCTCCGGCGCTCCTTACCGCGACCGGTACGCAGATACTGGAGATCGAATGCCGAGAGCAGCCAGGCCGGCTTCGCGAGCTGATTCATGCCTATCGCAGCGATTCGGAGATTCGTGCCGAACTCATGAAACTGCGTCAACTCTCGCACCGGGAAGGACCAGTCCTATTCATCGGAATGGGCGCATCCTACTGCGCCTCCTTCAGCGGATTGGTTCTTCTGGAGAGCGGTGGAAGATTGTCGTTTTCAGTGGATGCGGGAGAATGGTTGCACTATGCGCAACCGGTCTGGAAGGATACCGCGGTGTCGGTGCTTTTGACCGCGTCGGGAGAGAGCGCCGAACTGGTCGAACTGTTCCGCGCAGCTACAAACATACCTCTGGGTCTGATCTGCAACAACACGAACAGCACCTGCTGGCGATTGGCCGAAAACAGGATGCCGATTCTGGCTGGACCGGAATACGGCAACGCAACCAAGACCTATACCAACACCGCTGCTGCTTCGATTCTGCTGGCATCGGAGATGCTGGAACTGCCATGGCAAGAAGACGCCGAGCGGGCGGTCGAACTGTATGCGACCTCATTGGATCGCATCTTCGCCTTGCGCCGCGCATTGGAGGAGTTCTGCCGAGGCGCGGCTAACATTGAAATCATTGGCCGTGGCGCGGCCTATGGAGGCGCCGTCATGAGCGCGCTGTGCATCCGCGAGATGACCGGCTTTCGAGCGGCGGCCCACACGGGGGCGGGCTTCAAACATGGGCCGAATCTGGATGTGGATGGTACGCACGTGGCAATCATCTTCGCCATCGGACGCGCGGCCTCACTGGGATTCAAGCTCAGCGATGAGTGCATTCGGCGCGGGGGAAAGGTAGTGCTGGTATCTGCGGAGGACCGACCGCCCGCCGAGAGGCTCTTGCCGATTCGCATCAATGCCGTACCAGAACCGTGGGAAGGCATCAGCGCTTTGCTGGTGCCGCAAGCACTCACGCTGGCAATGGCAGAAAGAAACGGCTGCCGGCTGCCGCCACGTTTCCAGTATGGCCCGATGGAACAGTAGTACAAGGAGCCTTGTGAACCACGAGTTCAGTCAAGCCACTCGAAACGTCACAGCGACACGAGTGAACCGCGCCTTTCTGTTGCGCGTTTCGTTCATTGCCGGACTAGGCGGCATTCTCTACGGTTTCGACATGGGAGTGATTGCCGGCGTGATGGTGTTCGTGCAGGAATCTTTCCCCCTTTCCACACGCATGCAGGAGATCGTCGTGAGCGTGGTGCTGGTGGGCGCCATGCTCGGAGCCATCGCCGGCGGCAGCATCGCAGATCGCATTGGAAGGCGCGCCACGCTGCTGTGGGGCGGGGTCATCTTTCTGGCCGGTTCGTTGCTCGCATTCTGGTCACCCAACGTGACAACGTTGATCCTGGCTCGCGGGTTCCTGGGAATTGCCATAGGTTTCACTTCAGTCACTGCGCCCGTGTATATCTCGGAGTTAGCGCCGCCGCAATCGAGGGGTCGGTTGATCGGTCTTTACCAGTTCGCACTCACCATCGGAATCGTGCTAGCCGATCTCGCTGGGTACTGGCTCTCCGCGCAGCATGCCTGGCGCTTGATGTTCGGATTGGGAGCCATACCCGCAGCGTTGTTAATCGTACTCGTCGTCACCCTTCCTGAAAGTCCGCGCTGGCTCTATGCGCACAACCGGATAGCTGAGGCGCGGCAGGTGCTCAGCCGCTATACCGATGAGGCAGCCGCGCAATCGCTCATCGAGGAAATTACTGCGGCCCTTGCCATTCCGGTGGAGCAGCGCTGGCGCGAACTGTGGAGTCCGGCCGTTCGCACCTCCCTGTTGATTGCGGTGGGGTTCACCGTGCTGCAGCAAGTTACTGGAATTAACACGATCATCTACTATGGGCCGCGGATTTTTGCCTTGGCTGGAATCACATCGAACAAAAACGCGATCTTCGCTACCCTGCTGGTGGCCGTCACCAACATGCTGGCTACCATCATTGCGCTGGTGCTGGTGGATCGGGTGGGACGCAAGCCGCTGCTGTACGCGGGCCTGGGCGGAATGACGATATGCCTGGTTCTGCTGGCGTATTCATTTCACTCCCCCGCAGCATTCGGAGCGGCGCCCGGGCTGGTTGCAACGATCTGCCTCATGGTTTACATAACCTGTTTCGCGTTCAGCATGGGGCCCATCGCGTGGATTCTGGTGTCGGAGGTTTTCCCCCTGCGCGTGCGCGGCCGCGGCGTGGCAGCAGCATCGCTCGGCTCTGGTGCAGCGAATTTTCTGGTCTCAATGACTTTTCTTTCGCTGATCAAGGCCGCCGGCTCTGCCTCGACGTTCCTGATCTATGCAATATTCTGCGTGGTCACCGTACTGTTTGTGCGCTTCATTGTCCCGGAGACTCGGGGACGTGAACTGGAGACCATTAGTTCCGAGGCTAATGCGGCGAAACTCCCAGTCGATGAACAAGGGACGCTCGATCATGCCCGAATCTAACCATCCAACGAGTTCAGGAACATTACAGAACCGTATCGCCTCTGAATTAGGCATTGCCCCGTATCAGCGTAAACATCTACCGCTTTCGGATCAGGAGATAACGCGCCCTTTCGCAGGCAACGCATTTCGGTCCAGCGCTCTCTGACCTGACATGTTAGGGTGAGGCAAAGGAGCAGTGTCATATCAATCTATGCTCACCCGAATCAGAGTGTGTCTTCTCTTGGCTGTGACCTCTGGTCCAAGCCTCTTCGGCGCCGATTTTGCTATGAAGGTGACCGAAAAGAATTACCTCGATACTCAAGGTTTTAGCGTATTTCTCTACGACAGCACGTACCATCCCGTTTTCGTAGACCAAAAGAACACGGCGATGGAGATGATTCTCCACGGCCAGCGCATTGCCACAAATGGCGACGTGCGCCTGATGCCAACGCCTGAGCAGTGGGACCTCGTCGCAACCCTAAAAGGGCGCCAGGCCGATAAGGCGAACAACCGGCTCACCGCCAGCCTCGCCTTCCCGACGTTCGATCTCAGCTACACCCTCGATGTCGCTGCGGAACCAGGCGGCGTGAAGGTCACCATCAATCTCGACAAGCCACTACCTCAAAAACTGGCCGGCCGTGCGGGCTTCAACTTGGAGTTACTGCCCTCGATCTACATGGGCAAGGCTTACCTTGTGGACGGAACCAAAGCCGGAATCTTCCCGCGCACGCCCAATGATCCGATGGTCAAAGTGTTGCCGCTTTCCGACGAACCCAAAAAGGCCTACTACCTTGAGGACTGGGACAAGGCCAAGGGATACACTCAGCCGCTGCCGTTCGCCGAGGGCAAGAGCATCACCTTGGGAATCGACGACCCCCTGGCCCGGGTCAATGTTGTTTCGGACACGGCCAACCTTATGCTGTTCGATGGACGCAACCGCGCGCAGAACGGCTGGTTCGTGTTGCGTTCGCTGATCCCGTCGGGCAAGACCGCCGGCGCCATCGTTTGGCACATCAGGCCGGACGTAATTCCGAACTGGACTCGGCCGCCGATGATCGCGCACAGCCAGGTCGGTTATGCGCCGGGCTTCTCCAAGGTTGCGGTGCTCGAACTCGACCCGAAGTACGACGCCCCTAAGACAGCCAAGGTGCTGCGCCTCATGGAGGACGGATCGTACAAGCAGGTGTTCGAGGGCCCCATCACGCCTTCAACGTCCTGGCTGCGCTATGTCTATTCGAAATTCGATTTCACCTCGGTCAAGGACCCCGGTCTTTACGTCATCGAGTACGCAGACCAGCGTACCGCGTCCTTCCCCATCTCCAATGACGCATACGCCAACATTTGGCAGGACAGCCTGGACCATCACCTTGCGGAGCAGATGGATCACGTTGCCGTTCGCGAAGGGTACCGCGTGTGGCACGGCGCTTCGCACTTGGATGACGGCCGTCTGGCCCCAGTCGTTGGCGAGCAATTCGACGGCTGGAGGCAAGCTACGGCAACGGATGGGAAGTACAAAGGCGGCGATCACATTCCTGGGATGAGCGTGGGGGGTTGGTATGATGCCGGCGACTTCGATCTCGAGGAGCCTGCGCAACTAAGCGTGATTCAGAGTCTGGCTCTTGCGTATCGCGAGTTTAATCTCAAGTACGACGAGCTTACGGTGGATGAAGCCGCGCGCGCGGTGGAGATGCATCGTCCCGATGGCGTGCCGGACACGGTGCAGCAAGTCAAGCACGGCGCACTGTACATCCTTGCGCAGTTCCACAATATTGGCCATGCTATCCGCGGCACTCACGAACCAGATCTGCGACAGTACACGCACCTGGGCGACGCAGCATCGAAAACCGACGGCCGTATCTATGACCCGAAGCTCGGTCTGAACGAAGTGAATGGCGATTACTCCGGGAAGCCCGACGACCGTTGGATCTTCTCCACGAACAACCCGTTCTTCCAGTGGAATGCCATCGCGGCCCTGGCTGCTTCGGCCGATGTGCTGAAAGGCTATGACGACGCATTAGCGAAAGACTGCCTCGATACTGCGATCAAAGCATGGAACGACGAGAAGGCTCACCCGACTCAGAATCCCACGGGAGGCGGCTTGGGCGGAGCGGCTCCGGCAGGTGCTCCCGGAACTGGCGTGCTCGCTGCGTCTCAGGGCGCAGTGTCAAGTGCTCAAAGCGTTCCGAACGGACGCGGCACTTCGGGCCCTCCCACCAGTGCGGGCGCGACTAGCGCACAGCCAGTTCCTCCGCCCGACTCCGCCCGCGGCGGCTTCGGTGTCGGACCGGACTGGGCTGCCGCCCTGGAATTAACAATCGCCACGAACGGCGCCGAACCCTACAAGTCTCGTTTGAAGGAATTATTCCCTCAGATGATTACCCCACAGCAGATGGGCTTCCGTGGTTGGACAGCGGTCCGAGCATTGCCTTATCTCGACGCGAGCGCGAAAGATCAAATGCGGGAAGCGGTGAAGACATACATGGCGGGTCTGGACAAGCAGTTGGACGCCACCCCATTCGGCGTGCCCCCGAGCCTGGGCACCTGGGGCGGATCGGGCGCCGTGGTCGACATGGCCATCCGAATGTACTTCCTGCACAAGGCATATCCGGATCTCGTTGGCCCCGAATATACACTGCGCGCCGTCAATTACATTCTCGGCACTCATCCGGTATCCAGCACCTCATATGTAGCAGGCGTCGGTACGGTCTCGAAGACGAAGACGTACAGCAACAACCGCGCCGACAATGCTTACATTCCGGGCGCAGTGATTCCCGGATACATCATCATCAAGCCGGATTTTCCAGAGTGCATCGACGACTTCGGATTCCTGTGGTTCGAAGATGAAGCCGTCGTGGCCGGATCCGCAAGCTGGGTCGTAGCCGGCAACGCCGCGGACGCGATCATCAAGGAATCGAAGTAAAGCAAAGCACGAGAAGCGTCCGGCGGCTGCCGGGCGCTTCTTTATTCATCAGGTCCACCAACAAAGCAACTAGAGATAACGCAAACTAAAACCCGCGCTCTCGACACCCTTGAAAAGATCGGCTAGTCCCGATCCTGGATGAACCACCCGCCGAGCCGTGAAGAAACTCAGCCAATAATTCATATTGATCGCTGGCGATGTAATCCACTCCTGACTCTTCAGCGGCGCGCCAGCGCTCCTGGGCAGCGGCGAGCGAACCAAAGTTATAGCTCCGGAACCAGCCATTACAGCTTTCTTCCTTGTCGGTTGCGCCGTCGAGAGTATAGAAGCGGATCCAGAGTCCATGAGAATGTGCGTGTCCCACGAGAAGGCGCAGGCGCTCCTCGTCAGCAGAACTCCAATCGCGTGCCTGCCGCTGACCTCCGCTCTCCACCACACTCCAGGGATTGTTCCACCAACGCCGATAGTTGCTCGCCGGCAACGGTTCGAGTATTTCGGGCTGAGCCATCGGCTGTCTTGTGTTGGTATGCACCGCGCCGAAAACGACTAGCCGATCGCCCGCCGGTACGTCATTGAAGAACACTTTCTGTTGCGCGTCTGACTCGCCCGTAAGCACCAGAATGGGTCGTAAAGTAAGAGGCTGGACACTGTTTGGATCAGATGTTTTCGGCGCGGTAGTAAGCCAGTCCTCGTATTTCGTCAACAGTGCCCATACGGCTCGAAGGTGCTCCGGTTCCTCGCTCTTGAAGTCGAGATTCAGGGTGATGAGCGGCCAGTCTCCTCGATTACCTTCTTTCAATGCGCGTTCAATGATGGGACGAACGCGGTCGAAGAAGTAGTGCTCCATGGTGGGCTCGTTCCCACTGAAGGGAGCGCCGTGGGCAACGATGGACCATGATTTGCCGGTCTTTGCGTCGGTATACCAATAAAGATCCTGCTCGATCGCGAGCGGCGTTCCAGCGGAGAGCGCACGGTCAATGCGGTCGTACCACCATTCGTAATACGGATAACAGTTGTGCGCATCCATTACGGTACGGCTTCCGGGCAGAGGCTGGTTGCCGGGCTCATGCTGCGCAGCCAATGTGAACGCGCTGCACGCGAGCAGAACCAGATATAGTGCACGACGCATGGTGTTCCCTTCCTTAGTGAGCTTTTTCCGTCTCATAGCCGAAGTAGACCGGGTTGCCGAACAGTAACAGATGATCATTGGCGTCGTGAGCCTCCACCCGCAAAAAATGGCGCCCGCCGTCGGCGTGCCATTTCGCGTGAAGAGTTTCATCTCCGCCAGAGATAGAAAGCGACGGCAGATCTGGCGATGTCTTGCCGTCGACGAAGAAATGAATTGATCCGCCATCGCAGCCCACCACATGAATTTCCAGCGAAACCTCATCGCCTCGCGATTCGAGATCGCCGCCCATCGCTGCGGATGTAGATCCCGCGCGTGCGTTCATATCAAGCAGCCGGTCGCGCGAGCCGGTGACGTCGATGAATACACGACCGGAACGGATTCCATCGAGGATGCCAGCGACCGACAAGTCTTGTGCGTAGATGACGGTGGTGGGATAGCCAATGGATCCCGGCTTCTGTTGCGGCCAGTCGGCATGATGATTGTCGCTGCCGCCGATTGCGGTCACGCGATGTCCCTGAAGCAGTTGTTGTTCCCAGAAGTGCGTCGCAGGCGTGCCGCCTCCATTGATCACTTCAATGGAAGTAACAAGATTCATATCGACTGGCTTGGTCGGCGTCCATCCGCATCCCATGCAGATTTCTCCAGTGGGAGATTGAGGATGATTGATCGAGACGATGGCTCCTAGATCGCGCGCATTGCGGAACATTGCATTCACATCCGGGACCTGCGGAGTTCCGACGCGATAGTCGATAAAGCGGCTGGTGCCGAAAACGTTCGCATGCCCGTAAAAGGTTGTCAGTTCCCTCCCCGGAATAAACAGCAGCTTATCGAAGTACGGCTGGAGTTCGCGTTCGCCATCATACTGAGAAGTGGTGTTGTGATCACTGATGGCGATGAAGTCCAGACCGCGGCGAGCAGCAGCTTCCGCCGTGATGAAAAGAGGGCATGGAACCGACTTGCCACTTTGGCTGGGGCAGCTTCCGTCGCTATGCGCGTCGTGCATGTGCAAATCGCCGCGGTACCAGCCAGGCTGATCGAGCAGCGGGTGATCAGTAAAGGACGTATCGTCGAGCGCGGGGTTGAACCACACTTCGGCACGCCAGCGCGAAGTAATACCCGGACGAATATTTGGGACGGCGATCAGAAGCTTCCATTGGCCGTCCGGAATGGCTCCGGGAAGATAAGAAGGCGTGGCGTCTGTATCGCTGAGAGTGAAGTGGTCCTTGTTGCCGCCGCTGGCGCCACGAAAACGAATTGGGTCGGCGATTCCAAGGTCAAGCACGGTGTGCTGATCATGGCCAAGGTTGTGGAAGGAGACGGTGATGCGATGCACGCCGGTCGGGACAGCGAAGGGCGCCTCGATATACGTCTGGTTCTGCGAGGGATGAACCTCGCCATGGAGAACGAGGTTCGGCGGCGCGGGAGATTGTCCAGCTGCTATGTGCACAAGAAAGAGCAGCAAGAGCGACAGCTGTGGCCATCGTAAAAGCATGAATGGGCTCTCGAGATGATGTCCTGAGCCGGGCGGGAAATGCCGAGGCTTCAAGAGCTGAGGGGCAGCCAGTGACCCTAGTTACTGGGTATCAGAGCAGGCCTCCAGTTGCTGCCCCATTTCGACGGTTTTGGCCCCATGACGAAATGAAGAATACCCCCAGCCTGGATCTGCTCCCACGTAATGACCGGAATATCGAGCTGCGTTCTATTCAGTTCCGCAGATTGAACATAGACGTTTTCAGCGGAGTTGTTGCTCGCTTCAACACGGAATGTTTTGCCATTGGCGAGCGTGAGTGACATCTCGCGGTACATTGGACTTCCAATCATGTACTCTCCACTCGCCGGGATTCACTGGATAGATCCCCATCGCTGTGAAGAGAAGCCACGCAGACATCTGACCGCAATCGTCGTCTCCATCAAGACCGCCCGGACTCGCGTCGTATTCCTTTGCGGCAATCTTGCGCACCATCGCCTGCGTCTTCCACGGCTGCCCTCCGAAGTCATAGAGATAGCCGTAGTGGTGACTCGGCTCGTTGCTGTGCACATTGTGGCCACCGCTGAAGTGCTGATCCAGTTTGTTGTCGTAGCTCTCGGCTCCGCCCATCAACTGGATCAATCCTGCCTGATCGTGCAAAGGCGACCACGTGTAAACCCAGGCATCCCCTTCCGTCCATCCAGACACGGAACGGTTTTGGTCACCATCCCTCTCGCCGCCGATCGGAGCCCACTTGCCGTCTGAGGTCCTGCCATTCATCAGCCCGAGAGCCGGGTTGTAGAGGTTACGGTCATTCAACGAGCGCTTTAGAAAGAAGCGGAAATCGTCGGTTCTTCCGAGTGCCTTCGCGGTCTGCGCAACGCACCAGTCGTCGTAGCTGTCTTCAAGAGTGCGCGAAGCCGCTTCGTCGGTCTTGTCAGTCGGAATATAGCCGAGTTGTTTGTAATAGGTGAGCCCTGCGCGGGCCTCGTAGGGCGTGTGCTCTTCGCGATCGAGCCATCGCCGACGTAGTGTCGCCATCGGGCGGAGTCATAGCGTCCTTGTACACGGCCTGCCACGCAACTTGGCGATCGAAACCAGTGAATCCCTTTCGGAAGGCTTCAGCAACAAGGGAATCCGCATGTGTTCCGATCATGATGTTGGTGTAGCTCGGATTGGGCCACTTAGGCATCCAGCCGCCCTCTTTAAAGTTCTGCAGAAGGGCTGTGATCATGCCCGGGATGCGCTCCGGCGCGAGCAGTGTGAGCATGCTGTTTTCGGCACGAAAAGTGTCCCATATTGAATAAGCGGTGTAACTCTCACCGTTGTGGATGGAGTCATCAAAGGCGCTGTAATAGCGACCATACTCAGAGAAGATGCGCGGATAGAGCAGCGCGTGATACATCGCCGTGTACATCAGCGTATTGTCCTTACCGGTGGCTCCGCCGATCTGTAAGTTGCGATAACTTCTGATTCCATTGCGTGTGAAGCTTTTCTTGCACGGCGCTAAAATTCCAATCCGGAATCTCGCGCTCTAAGATTTTCGCGTGCTTGCTCGATGCTGATGAATGACGTACCTACGCGGACCTGGATGGCTTGCCCTGGTTTGAACTCCGCGTATGCTCCGCGGCTTGAATCAGCATCCCCGTACGTATTCATGTCCATCGGCGGCTGCTCAAACTGGACGACGAAGTAGCCTTTGAAGTTTGGCAGGGCAAATGGACCCAGGTGCGCATCCATCCGATGCGGGTTATAGCCCGGTAATTTCGCGCAATTGAGGATCTACCGAGGCCCTTCCTGCGATTCCAGCCCGAGAGGCTTCAATGATTACTCGTGCAGGTGCTGCATTTGGAAAGGTGAAGCGAAAGAAGGCGCAGCGTTCGGTCGCCGTCATCTCCGCCTGGATCTTCCCGACGGCTCCCGCATCCAGCGAGACACGATAATAATCGGGACGCGCTACTTCCGATGCGTGACTGTACGGAAGCTTCGCGAGATTCTGGCGTGGTGCGCAGTTCGCCGACCTGCGGGATGACGGTGACGTATCCGTAATCGCCCATCCAGATCGCGGGCTGATGCGTGCCAATGAAGCCGGAGATTGTCGCGTCATCATAGTTGTAGGAAACGACGCTGATTTTGTTTTGTCGCGTTTGCGGGGTCCAATCGGTCATGCCGAAGGGCGGCGTCACAAAGGGCATCGTGCCACCGTATCCGATAACGCTTCTCTGTGTGCCAACCAGGGGACTTACATACGAAACAGCATCGTTCTGAGCCGTCAAGCCTGTTGCCGTGCCCAAAGCGAGCCAAAAAAATCCTGACACCAATCTATTCATGAGCGGCATTGTAAGTCGAATTATCGCTGACCTGCCTCGCGCGCGCTTCCTTGCGATGCGCTAGGCCCTTCTGTGCCGTACAGCGTTTCGTACAGCGATTGAGTAGTTTCAAGTATTGGATTCTCGTCCGCAGTAGAAATCGCAAGGATACGAATCTTGTCGTTATTCGGAAGCTTGAGAGTCTTCGGATTGCCGGATGCGTCCAGAGCATACGCGAAAAGATATGAGTATTGATAGGGCTGGTTGAGGCCGTCAGGTGTGTGCTGGTGAGATGCGTACCATGCAAGGTTTGCGGGTTTCACATATCCCGGCCGGAGTCCGGTATAGTCTTCGGGATAGTGAGGAGAGACCGGGCGCTTTTCCTTTTCTTCGAGATCGCAGGTGGCCAGACGGCGTGATTTGCGGAGATGGCCCAATTTCTCTCCGTCTGGTTCTTCCATAGACGCGTATCCCATTGACCGACGAATCCGGTCCAATCCTGGATAGTGAGATCGACTTTTGTATTGCCGACTGCGAATGGCGCCCTTTGATCTCCATCGGAAGAAGCAGCAAGGATATAGATACGATTGAAGTGGCCTTCCGGCAGAGCAATGGTCTGTCCCTTAGCCAGTACGGCATTGGGTGTGCCTGTTTTTGCGGGCGCCAACTCAAATTCCACGTCGCCATAATTGATCTTTGAGGGCAGCATCTCCGCCGGCATAGCCTTGCCTGTGCCATCAATGCCTCCTCCGGCGCTCTGCGTGTCGTCGTTGCTCGCGATGGCAAGGTCGTATTGAAGCTTTACCGGGTGGGACTTCGGCGCAGCCAACTTCGTCGTCGGCGCGCCAAGGCGTAGAGCAAACGTCCTAGGCTGATAGGGCGTAAACGAACTAGTGAGTTGACCGTCAGTGATATCTGTTGCACCCACCGGCTGTTCTTGTGCATTAACTTCGCGCGCGGCGACGATTGGACCCGCAAAGGAAACGCGTACATCCGGAGCCGGTTTGCCATCCAGCTCCACCATTCTGAGAATGATCTCGTCGCTTTCCTCGGCCTTCTTCAAGGCCAGCAGGCGAATACGCGAGTTGTTCAAATGAACGAGAGAGAAGCTTTTCCCGAGCGGCCCATTGTGCTTTTCGGTCTGGAAGGCAATGAGAGGATCATTGAGCCGGTAAGCCTGCCAATCTGTCTGAGCAGTACGCCAATCTCCGGCGTGACCGGTTAACCCAAACACGATTTCATGATGACCCCAGTCCTGGTTGGCTTGATCGCTATAGCCGGACGGGCGGCCGTTTGCGGGAGGTTGAATTCCGGGCGATCGCATCAACGTCAGGCGTATGGTGTTGTCATTCGGTTTATCAGAGCCGTTTTTGAAATTGGTAAGAATCGTCGTTCCGAACGTGCCACTCTTATCGGAGAGATCGATCCAGCGGTGAGACGCCACTTCGAACTGGCGCTCGTTGGCATTCGGCCGCTGAATCGTTCCAATGCCCCAGTTATACGTGGCATTTTCATTAGACGCGCTCAACGGGATGACTGCTTTCAAATTTGCCGAAAGAGTCTTCCAATCAATTGATTCGCCAAATTCGACGCGATTTCCGGGATCTCCCGCTGCCAGACTCACCGTCTGGACGAACTTCGAGCCCTCCGTCTCACTTGTCACTTCGAGCGACACGCGCACCGGACCTTTCTCCTTGATGCGAACACTCGCGGGACCGCCAACATACGCGCGCGGAGGTGCCTGTTCCTGGTCGAAATCCATGTTCCACGCAGGGTATACTTTCGGCTTGTCATTCGAGATGGCGAGCCGCATCGGAGCAACAAGCAATTCCTTGTTCAGTGATTTATCGAAGATGCTCGCGACGTCGCCATCCGAATTCAGTTTGACCCGGTACCGGGCATTCTCGAGCGAGGATTCGGCGACCTTGAGCTCAGAAGCGACGCTCGACGCAGGGCCAGGAACAGCGCTGTAAACCGCGTAACCGACAGAGGGCGTCTTGGCGAGGAAAAGGACCTTCCCGTTCTCGACCTGAGAAGGTACTTCCTTTCCTGTCGCATCAGTTATGCGGACTGATTTTGGAACTCCTCCTGCAAACGAGATGTTTGCTTCAACAATGTCTTCGCGGGTCACGTTGAGTGGATTGAAAACGACGATTGGAGTTCCGCTTACGTCGGTGTCGAGTCCTGACGCGATTGCTTGACTGGCACTTGTTAAGACGCCTGCAAACTGATTCGCTGCGATTACGTCATCGTTCCATGCGAACTCGTATGCACGCGGAGTGGCGGTTCCAGCACCGGTATCGTGGAAGTGCCCGCCTAGTTCGAGCATCCAGGCATCATTCAGCCGTTGCTGTGGATAGGTTCGCCCTCCCATCCATGCAGCGGCGACAGAGGCTTTCTCGGCCGCATCGGCCAGTAGCTCGTTTTCCATGATCCAGCGTTTGTGGTAAGCCTGCGATGTCAAGGAACCAGCCGAGTGATTGATGAGCTCAAGGTCGCCCTTGTATTGAGGAAGACGCGTGGTCATTGACGGAGAGATGTCTTTGAAGAGCTGATCCGCAGCGGTCTCCATGACATGCACGGGGCCTTCTCCCACCTTCACCGGTGTCCCGGCAGGCTCCGCAGCCGGCGCTTCTCCCATTGCGAAGGCAGTTCGCGGCGGAGATGGCAATACAGTTTCACTCTTCGTCACGATAGCTTCGAGCAGCTTGACAGTGGATTCCTGAGTAGCTCCCCCAATATCACCGGTGCCGACGTAGTGATAATCGGCGAAGACTCCAGTGACTTTCCCGTTGAGATCTATACGCTTGACCCAGTCCTGTTCCTGCGGCCTCTGCCGCGCAACTGCAGCCGCTTGCTGAGGAGTCAGGCGCGCACGCTCCTCGCTCGTTAATTGCGGGCCGGATGCCGATACTTCTGTTGGCTCTTTGCTGATATCCGTATAGACGTTGCTGCCGTACCCGCCAGGGTTGAGAGCGGCCATCACGCCCTTGCCGTCAGGTCCCATCCACATTCCAACGTTGAATGGGATGCCTTCCGGGGTTTGCTCGGGAGATTCTGAACCTCCGACCTTTGGAGCAGGCTGCCACTGCGCGTTTAGCTTCTGCGTCGAAAAACCCTTTACCCCTGCGTGCGCGAGAATGCTCGGAAGAGATGCAGGGAATCCGAAGCAGTCTGGCAGCATGTATTCCTCGCTCGCCTTGCCGAAATCCTTTCGAAAATATTCATTGCCGTATAGAACCTGGCGGAAGATTCCTTCTGCACTGGGGAGGTTTACGTCTCCCTCCTCCACGGATGAGCCCGCGGGAAACCATCGCCCGGCGGCGACGTACTGCTTCAATCGTGCATAGTCCGTTGGGAAATACTCCTTCATCAAGCGATACCGATTTGCCCCGGTCCAATTGAAAACGTAATGAGGGTATCGATCGATGTAATCGAAATTCACACGCATCGTTTTGAGTAGATATTCGCTGATGGTCTGCGGAAATTCCCACCGCCATTGCGTATCCAGGTGTGCGTAAGGAACGACGTAAAGGGTGGGCGTGCTCGTGATGTCAGGTGCCTTCATCGTCTGACTGCGAGCTTCAACCGCCAGAAAGTATGCCATGAGCGCAAAGAGGAGCGCGAAAAATCGATTGGAATGGATTCTCATAGGGCCTGAAAAGAGTGAGTTGGAGAGTCGATCTGGATTCTGCGGAAATGTGGGCATCAAAGTGTTAGATCCATCCTGGAATCGTAGTGAAGACATCCTCATCTTGATGGAGACGAGAACTCCGCTCCGCAATGGAGCGGAGTTCTCGGCGACACGCACGCTGGTTAGAAAATGAACTTCAGACCAACCTGGAGATTGCGTGGATTGGTGGTTGATTTTTGGGTTACTTGTCCGAACGTGCCTGCTGTCGGATTTAGTTGAAGACCACCTGCCTGTCCGATCTGCGCCCAATTAGGATGATTGATGAAATTGTAGGCATCTGCGGTGAACTGAAACTGAGCTCTCTCGTTGATCGGGAAGTTCTTCTTGACGGAAAGGTTCCAGTTCTGGAAGCCAGGGCCGTAGATGCTGTTGCGGACGCCCTTTTGCAGATTGAAGGTGCCTGCCGCGGGCTGGGTAAAGAGCGGCGAACCATCGCTGTTGGTTGTAGCGAAGTACTTGTTTCCCTGTTGCCCGGGATACCCTGAAAACTTTTTGAGGATCCTCGGGCTTCCGTTCATGACCCAGAACTGCCCCTCAGAGGTATTGGTGCCGCATCCGAAGCTGCCGACCTCGCCAACGCCAGCGTAGTCGTTGTTAGTTCCCACGCCGCATGGCTGCCCTGTCTGAAACTGGGAACTACCGCTCAACTGCCAGCCGCCAATGAGCTTTCCTGTGATCGTGTTCTGATTCCGGAAGAACGGCAGGGAATAGAGGTAGTTTACGACTGCCACACTGCGGGCATCATACTCCGACGGGCCCCAGAGGTTAGTCGGGTTGTATGTGTCGGGAACGATGTCGCGATAGTTCGAACTGTCGTCCATGCTCCTCGCCCATGTGTAGCTGACGCCGAACATGAAGTTATTGACAAACTGCCGGTTCCAACTGACTTGCATGGCGTTATAACTTGCACCGCCGTTGCTCTGCTCCTGCTGAATGGCTGCAAACCCCAGGTAGGGACGGAGATAATTAGCGTTCTTGCCTGGGTTCGCTTGCAGAGCGCCGGCTGCGGGCTGGTTGATGTCGAACACGCGCCAGTTATGGTATCCACGACCGCCGACATATGCGAGGGTGAACGTTGAGCTGAATGGAAGTTCCCGCTGGAAAGAAACGTTCCAGTTCCATCGGATTGGAGATTTCAGACTGTTGACGAGCGAAGTAACCGTCAATGGAGGAGCTACGCTCGGATTCAATGCCACGCCCGGATTGTCTACCATCGAGGCAAAACTTCCTGAGACCGCCGCCACAGTTACGAAGGGTTGGAAGGGCGGGTTGCCGCCTGGGAAGATATTGTCCAGCAGGCCCATACGCGTGGCGAACTCACCTGCGCCCGCTCGTAACACGGTCTTCGGGTCGAGTTGGAAGGCAATCCCCAGGCGAGGCTGAACAGTGGTCGAGATGTCCACATAGCCTTTATTGAGGTTTGGAGCAAATAGAAGTGTGCAAGGGCCTCCAGCGCACGCGGTTGAGTTTGGCTCGGATCCAATCACTCCGTGTGCAGCAGCCGAGCTAGGGAATTGGCTGAAGCCCGGGATGACAACTCCGTTGTAGGGGTTTCCGGTTCCGAGGGTTATGTTGCCCGTAGTGGGACTGACGACGGGAACCTGACTCTTATCGTAGGACGCCGGATCGAAGTACGCAGCGTTGCCCCAGGCCGGCTTGTACGGGGTGAGACTCGTTACGCGAATTCCATAGTCAACGTGTAGCCTTGGTGTCATCTTCCATGAGTCTTGAACGAACCCCTCATACATCTGGCCTGTCCAACTTGTATACGCCCTCGGTCCGATCTCGGTATAGCTGTCAGCTAATCCGAGAGCAAGATTGGCGATGCCGGCTCCGCTGGTACCGGCCAGGCCGCTGCGGTTGTCGGTAAACACGAATGACCCGTTTTGATTGTTTGCGCCTCCGGGAACGGTCGCCACGTTGATCTGGTCGTTATCGTTTTCGCCCTGATAGTTCACAAAGATCCCGCCCTTGAACGTGTGATTAGCCCACACCTTTGTCACGCTATCGCTAATGGTGTAGATCGGGCCTTGAGAATGCGAAGGATAAGGACCGCCGGCAAGACCGTAAAAGTTTGGAACCGTGACCGTCGGAATCTTCTCCTCCGCAGATTTGGCTCCCGGAATAATGTACGGGAAATCGATTCCCAGAGTGCCCCGGTTGAAGCCTGCCAGGGCCGTATTCACCGGGATATATACGCGATCGATACTCACAGTGCCGCGCAACTCATTGATGAGGGTCGGAGAAATCGTCCAGGTCCATGCAAGGACGTTGGTTTGGTTTGGACGATTGAAGTACTTGCCTGTCAGACCTGATCCCTGGTCGAAAGGCTGGTATTCAAAGTAGGTCGCATATTGACGCCGGAACTCAAATCGGTGATTCGAGGTCAGAAGGAAGTCAACATTGATAATTTGTTTGGTTTGATTGATGGGGTGGGCCGCCTGTCCAATCCAGTTCTGCGTACCTGACAAGTAGCCGGGAGTCGGCGCGGGATACGCGTTCAGAATCGCCATGCCATTTGAACTCAGTTGTCCCGACGGAATCACGTTGTTTGGATACTGGACGCAGCCTGCTCCGCCTTTCACCGGACACGTTGTCGGGTCATATATCTTGGTTACGCCCGAGTACCAGGGGTTTGGACTCAGCAACTCGCTGAAGTTTCCCTCGCGCATGAGCACGGTGGGCACGGCTTGAGTCTGAGTGTCCGTAAATCGGTAGCGGATCCATTCTTGATTGAAAAACCAGAAGAGTTTTTGACGAAGAGGGTCAGTCCAATGGACTCCGGGAATCCAAACCGGGCCGCCTACGGCGAAGCCAAAGTTGTTGTAGCGAAAGGGCGGCGCAAATTGTGTCGTTGGGCTTTGATTTCTCGTCCAGGTGTTGGCGTTCATGGCGGAGTTTCTCAAATACTCATACAACGAGCCGTGAAAGTTCTGTCCGCCACTCTTGGTTATGAGCCGCACTTGGCCACCTGCTGCACCGCCGTATTCGGCTTGATAGTCGGCGGTGAGTACCTGCATCTCCGCGGTTGCGTCAACGCTGGCAACGCCGATGACGGCGCCGCTGCCGCGGGTGCGGACCGCGGGCGCTCCATCGAAGGTCACCAGCGTATCCTGGGTCCGCGCTCCGTTTATCTGGAACGGAACGCCGCCGCCGACAGCAAAGTTAAAATCGCCGAGGGTTGAGCCACTGCGAAGGCCGGGAAGCAGGGAGCCCATGTACAGCGGATTGCGGCCATTCAGTTGCTGATCGCTGATCTGCTGGCCGGAGACCTGGTTTTGCACTGATCCCGATTCGGTTTGAAGAACGGACGCGGTAGCGGTCACCTGGACGGTCTCACTCGTCGCGCCGACCGCCAGGTCAGCGTCCAGCGAGAGCGTAGTGCTGGCATTCAGCTTATTGTGCGAGCTTGTGAACTTCTTAAAGTTCTGCGCCTCCACGGTCATGCTGTAAACGGCTGGCCGCAGATTCGTAATGGTGTAGTGCCCCTGCGAATCGGAGGTTACTGTGTGCGATTCCCCGGTGCTCTCATTGAGAATTGTTACCTTCGCGTCCGGCACACCGGCTCCCGACTGATCTCGAACAAACCCACTGATTGTTCCCACATCAGATTGAGCGAATCCATGTACTGGGAACAAGAGGGCGATCGATAGGACGGCGCAGAGAGACCGAATTTGTATTTGAATAGCTTTCCGCATGGCGACTCCTTTGAAATGAAAATGCGTGAAGCGTTTGATATGACTTGCTTTTTGGGGACTGCGCAATCGCGAGGATGGATTGCGCTACAACATCACACAACATCCCCGCGTGCATCGTTGAGCGACGTGGATCTGAAATGCTGTCCACTTGCCGCTATAAGTTTCCGGGGCGAAATTGGGGACAATGAGATGCGAGTTAGGGACCTTGCGTTGGAAATGGCGATTCCGGATGAATCTGAGATGGCGCCCGGTGCAGACGAGGCATCCGATGGGGAACAGAGGAGAGTTGCCGTCATGATGGGATACATCATGACCATGAGCGCAATTTTGCACCTCTGCCTTTTCACTTGTGACCTCCGGGGAAGGTTACAGGTTGTTTATGATTGCGCTATCACAACCTTCAAGTGTTTACACAGTCCCGTGTTAATTTGTCAACAATGAAATGACAATTTCCGGCCAATGTTCAATTGCGCACGGTAGGCTCCATATGTTAGCCCTCTCATAAAGAAGGCTGAAAGTACGGCTATGGCTCCTCCAAAGAAGCGGGCAACGCTTGAAGATGTAGCACGGGTGGCCGGAGTAGGACCGATGACGGTCTCCCGGACCATCAACGGCCACCCCTATGTCGCAGACGAGACAGCGAAAAAGGTTCGAGCGGCAATTCGCCGTCTTGATTACCGGCCCAATTACGCTGCCCGTATGCTCATGGGGCAACTCTCCCGTTCAATTGGTCTGATCGTTCCCGACATCGCCGATAGTTTTTTTTCCGTAATCATTCACGCCGTCCAGCAGACCGCACATGAGAGTGGCTACCTCGTCTGGCTTGCCGCATCGAACGGGGACCCGACCGTCGAAGCCGCACAAGTGGAAATCATGGTGCATCATCCTGTTGACGGCATCCTTCTTGTCCCCGTGGACAGTAGGAATAAGTACCTGAAAACACTGGCTGCGGGAACAACCCCCATCGTCACCATAGATCGGCCAATCGAAATTGCTGCGACGGATTCTGTCGGGGTCGAGAACAGAACCGGGGCGCAACTGGCAGTGGAGCATCTCATCCAGCACGGCTTCAAAAGGATCAGGTGCGTGGCGGTAAACCCGCACCTCTTAACCATCAAGCAACGCATGATCGGATACAGGGAATCCATGAAACGTGCGAAGCTCCCATGCCCAAAAGAACTGCGATTGTCAGACTTCTCTTCCGTGAAATCCGCCTTGTCAGACTTATTCGCCTCGCCCAGCCGTCCTGACGCGCTGTTTACCGCCAACAATGCAGCAACGATCTGGGTAATCGAGGCGCTCCAGCAGTTGAAGATTGAGATGGGCAAGGATGTCGCGGTCGCCAGCTTCGATGATGTTGACTTCTTCACTCTGATCAACCCACCGATCACAGCCGTCCGCCAGCCCGCCGCAGAAATGGGAAGCATGGCTGCTCGCCTCCTCCTGCAGAGAATCAAAGGCGAACTGAAATCTTCAACCCTGAGGATGACGCTCCCCGTATCCATGACGGTCCGCGAATCTTGTGGCTGCAAACAGCAATAGTGACTGCCTTCATCCACCAATGTTTGGATTTTGCAGCGCGGCGCCGGCCGGTTCTCCCTTCGATGTAATTCCCGCAGCGGAGTAGAACTATCTATTGAGAAAGATCGGGACGTGCTGCCTATCCCATCCCATCGAATCTCATTTCGTGAATCTTCGCAGAGAGCTTCCATCCGATGCTAACCCTGAACCTTCTCCAACACTTAGGTCAGGAATGTGGCAATTTGGCCTCCAATTCGAAGACTTCAAGTGATTGCGGCATGCCGGGATTGGCAGTAATGTAAATATGCTGTCGAAGCTGGCCAGCGCGACCAGGAGGAGAGGAGCAATGAGCAAAACGGTAGCCGGCATTCCGAGCGACGGACCACTCGTCGACCTCGATGAGTGGGATGAGTTTCTCGAAGGGCGATATAAGGAAGGGAAGTCCAAGGAAGAATTTCGCGTGTATGACGCCACTGCCACGCCGGGCGTGGCGGAATTTTATCGACTGAATCACGAAAATCAAACGCTCGATTACGTGCTCGAAAAGGAAAAGAAATACTTCGGCCTGCAGAAAGGTCAGAAGACCGTTTGGGAAGCCGCGGAATTTCTCAACACCCTGGTCGACGACAGCGACCCCGACACGGACCTCACCCAAATCGAGCATTTGCTCCAAACTTCAGAAGCCATCCGTGCGGATGGCCAACCACGCTGGATGGTCCTCACCGGCTTCATCCATGATCTTGGCAAGTGTCTCTGCCTTTACGGCGAGCCACAGTGGGGAGTCGTAGGAGACACCTTTCCGGTTGGCTGCGCTTGGTCGCAAGACATCGTATTCCATGAGTACTTCGCCAACAATCCGGATAGGAATAAGCCCGAACTCCAGACAAAATATGGAATCTACGAGCCTGGCTGCGGCTTGGAGAATATCCACATGTCCTTTGGGCACGACGGCTACATCGCAGAAGTGATGAAGAACTATCTTCAGGACGAATCGCTTTATATGCTTCGGTTCCACTCCTTCTACCCTTGGCACCGGCATGGCGCTTACGATCACCTTTGCAACGACAAAGACCGGTCCATGTTGGAGTGGGTGCTCAAATTCAATCAGTATGATCTCTACTCGAAGGGTCACACCAAACCTGATATGGCGCAGTTGAAACCATATTACGACGACCTATTCGCAGAGTTCTTACCACCGACCCTGGCTTGGTAACAGCCTCGGGGGCGGACCAGCAGCAGCCGGCGGTCTGCGGTGGTAAGAAACTTCGCTTTTGAGGTTGAAACCGCCGTCCGGCACTCTCTTGGTCGGCGGTTCTCCCTTCCGAACCCAACTTTAGAATTGCTCCGCGGACTGTCGATTTGACGCATGTCTAAACCGGCCCGGCGCCATTGCCCCCTTGGAGACAACATTCTCTTTTCTTGCGCGCGAGATTGAGCTTTGCGCAATTGAGAGCTCAACCTCAAATCTGGCAGTAAGTTCCCTGCGCAGTCTGCTATCTCCTCGGTTAGACTTGCCCTAGCTGCCCCATGCCCCTTTCCGCCGGAGATAAACTCGGCCCCTACGAAATCCTCGCTCCCATCGGCCTGGGCGGGATGGGGGCGGTATTTCGCGCGCGAGATTCACGGTTACATCGAGATGTAGCCATCAAAGTTTCCACCGAGCAATTCAGTGCTCGGTTCGAAAAGGAAGCCAGGGCCATCGCAGCCCTCAACCATCCTCATATTTGCCAGATTTACGACGTAGGTCCGGATTTCCTGGTCCTGGAGTATATCGAGGGCAAACCTGTTTCTGGTCCTTTAAGCGTGAAAGAGGTCGTCAAGCTGGCGCTCCAAATCGCAAGCGCAATGGAGGAAGCTCACGGCCGCGGCATTTTGCACCGTGACTTGAAACCCGCCAATATTCTAGTCACCGAAAAGGGTATAGCTAAGCTGCTGGATTTCGGATTAGCCAAACGCACAACAGAAGTCGATCCAGATGTGACCAAGACCTTCGCAGGCACGGTGATGGGAACCGTTGCCTACATGGCTCCTGAACAAGCAGAAGGAAAGCCGGTCGACGAACGTTCCGATATTTTTGGCTTTGGCGCCGTCTTGTACGAGATGCTTTCGGGCAAACGCGCATTTCGCGGAGATTCGGTAGCATCGGTGCTAAGCGCCGTCCTTCGCGATACACCCCCACTGCTCAACGAACCTGATGAACTCAGAGAAATCCTATCCAAGTGCCTGGCCAAAAACCCGCGAGACCGTTTTCAAAGCATGGTCGAACTACGGGTTGCACTCGAACAGATCTCAGGCCAGCTGCCGGACAGATCGTCATCACTTCCCTTGCCTGCTCCGGCAATCGCAAGTCGCATCACCGTCGGACGCGAAGAACAGCGCGGACTGCTCTGGCGAGGATATGCCCGCGTAAAAGATGGCCGCGGCCTGATCCTGGCAGTCACAGGCGAGGCAGGTATAGGCAAGACCAGCGTCTTGGAGGATTTTCTCTCTGAGTTGGCCAGCCGTGGCGAGCATCCAGTGGTTGGACGCGGGCGCTGCTCGCAACGACTGGCGGGCGATGAGCCTTACCTGCCGATCCTGGAGGCACTCGAAAGCCTGCTGCACCCGCACGCTGGGTCCGGGTTCGGAAGCGTGATGAAGGCCACAGCGCCGACCTGGTACGGTTTGGTGGCGCAGGATTCGGCGATCACTTCAACAAGCGGCGAAGCACGTGAGGTTGCTCCGGCGACATCGCAAGAGCGCATGAAACGAGAGTTCAGCGCGCTCTGTCAGGAGCTTTCGCGCACCCAGCCCCTCATTCTCTTCATTGACGACCTCCATTGGGCTGACATCTCGACGATCGACATGTTGAATTACGTTGCCGGTCGGTTTTCGAATACGCGCGCGCTTGTACTTGGGAGCTATCGTCCATCGGACATGGCATTGCGTGGAAATCCGTTTCTCGGAATCCGAAACGATTTGGAATCTCGCGGGCTCTTTCAGGAAATCGCGCTTCCCTTTCTTGCGACGAAAGACGTCGAACGCTACCTCGCCCTGGAATTTCCGCATCACCATTTTCCGGCTGATTTTGCTTCTGTGATTCATTCCAAAACCGAGGGAAGCCCGCTATTCATGGCTGACTTGGTGCGCTATCTCCGCGATACGGGCGGAATTGTCGAAATAGATGGCACATGGGCGACTGCCCGCGATCTGCCTGTGACCCCTCGCGATCTGCCTGCCTCGGTCCGCGGGATGATTCAGCGCAAGATAGAGCAAGTCGAAGAACGTGATCGCAAGTTGCTGGTAGTCGCCAGCGTTCAAGGATATGAATTTGATTCGGCAATCGTCGCAGAAGCGATCGAAATGGATCCCGCTGAAGTCGAAGAGCGTCTCGACATTCTTGAGCGGGTGCATGTGTTCGTTCGACGTGGTGAGGAAAGTGAGTTCCCTGATCGATCGCTGACCCTGAACTACCAGTTCGTACATGTCCTGTATCAAAACGCGTTGTTCGATTCATTGCAGCCAACACGGCGTGCTGCGCTAAGCGGGCGCGTGGCGCGCGCACTCGTAACCCGGCATGGCAATCAGGTAGCGAGTGTGGCTGCCCGCGTCGCCGTTCTGTTTGAAGCAGCGCGCGATTTCTCAGCCTGCGCACAGTACTTCTATATCGCGTCAGCACGTTCGGCTGAACTATTCGCCTTCCGCGAAGCGCTGTCACTCGCCGAACGCGGCCTCGAAGCGGTAAGTGCCCTTCCCGAGGGACCTGCGCGGAAGCAACAGGAAGTCATCCTTCAAATGATGAAGGGAATCGCGCTTCGTTCGACCAGCGGATGGGCGACTCCTCAAATTGAGGGAGTCTTCACGCGAGCGCGGCAACTATGTCAGGAGATGGACGATCCGCCGGAACTGATTCCCGTGCTCTGGGCTACAACCCTCTTCCTTCTCATCCGGGGTGACCTGATCGCGTGCCGCGAACGCGGAGACGAATTAATGCGGCAAGCCGAGCGTTCCGGGGTCCAGTCATACAAGATGGCAGCCAATCACCTCGCCGGGGTGGTCCGCGAGTTTATCGGCGACATGGTCGAGTCGAGCCGTCTGCTCGAACGATGCCGGGAATTGCACAATCCGTCTGAAGGTCGCATCAATGCCGCAACGTACGGGCAGGATCCTGGCACCCTCGGGCGCGCCATGTCTGCGCGGCCTCTCTGGGCCCTTGGCTATCCCGATCGCGCGATCGAGCGTGCTACTGAGACGCTTGCCATCGCTCGGGCGCAAAGAATGCCAACGGTGATCGCATTCGCTCTTGTCGTGATTCATGGCATTCATCTTTACCGTGGCGAGGCGGCCGAAGCACTTGCAGTGGGCGAGGAACTGATGGCCCTCTGTCGCGAGTATGAGTTGCCTCAAGAAGCCGCCTGGAGCAAAGGTTTTCAGGGATATGCCCTGTATCTTCTCGGCCGGCACAACGAAGGCATCGAGGTTTTGAAAGCAAGTCTCGCAGAGCAGAAGGCCATCTCGGCCGGCTTGGTCCGTTCAGCATTTCTTGCTCTTCTTGCAGATGCACATCGTCAGTCGGGTCAGGTCGAAGAGGGATTACAGGCAATCCAAGAGGGATTGGCCCATGCAGAGCTAAATTCTGAGGGTGGTTACATAGCTGAGTTGCAAAGAGTGAGAGGCGAGTTGCTGCTGGTTAGTGGCGACGCGGAGGCGGGCGAAGCGAGTTTGCGCGAGGCATTGGACTACGCTGCCAATCAACAAACGAAGTCGTTCCAAATTCGTACAGCGACCGCGCTGGCAAAGCTTCTACTCGCGCAGGGGAGACGAGACGAGGCGCGTGGCATCCTCACCCCTGTCTACAACTGGTTTACGGAAGGCCACAATACCGCAGATCTCGTGAACGCCCGGACAGTCCTGTCCGAGATCGGATGAACTCGCCTTGGTAAATTTTGATCGAATGCTCCCCACAGAAGATCTCGATGCTGCGAATATCGTGCGAGGCATCTTGAAGGTGCAAGCTGCCTTTGCCGCTGCCCAGAAAAGACCGCTCGGCAGAGGGACTCACACGAAGGGCATCTGCGCGAGAGCAACATTTGAAGTTTTCGACATCGCGCACAAAATCGGTGATCCTGCTCTGGCCGGCCGCCTGGCTCAGGGTATCTATGCCAAACCCGGTGTCTATCCGGCAACGGTGCGATTTGCAAACGCAGCTTCCACTATCGCCTCCGACCGCAAGCCTGATCTCCGCGCGCTCTCTTTCTCAGTTGACTTGACACCCGGCGCGACGACGGGTTCCTCTTATCAGGATTATTCGCTCCAGAGTGCCACGACATTTCCGATCAATGACGCGCACACTTTCGCGGTACTCATGAAGGTTCTGAGCGCCGCCAAAGGAGCAGATCAACTCAAAGCAATCTGGTCGCTATCGATTCCAGATCTCTTCAGTTTCCTCGGAGCAGCCGTTCGTGGCGCCATTCAGCAACACGGCAAGACGCGCGCCTACCAGCAGATGCGCTATTGGAGCACTGTTCCTTTTCGCAACGGTCCGTTCGAAGCTGTGAAGTACACTGCAATTCCCTCTGCTGACAATCCTGCCCAAGAATTGGAAGATAGTCCGAATGACTTGCAGGATGAACTAATCCGCCATCTGAACCAGGACGCGCAGATGAGTTCATTCGATTTCGCGCTGCAACTCCTTGACACCGAGCGCATGACGCGCTGGGGATTTCGCCGAAGCGCAAGTTTCTGGGTTGAAAATGCAAGTGTCGAGTGGAAGGAAAGCCAGTCGCCCTTCTACGTGATTGGTCGACTGACCCTTCTGCCGAAGTCGATTCTGAAACCGGAAGCGTGCGAGCCGAGATTCATCGACGTTACCGAACACTCCACGCCCGACACCCAGCCGCTCGGCAGCATCAACCGGGCTCGCCTCGCCGCGGAGCTTGCCAGCCGCAAAGTACGCCTTGGCGAAGCGAGCGTTGCCTCCGTACTCGAGCAACTGCCCACAGCTCCGCCCGCTCCGCGGCCGCGTTTCAGAGGCTTGGCCAAATTGGCTTTGATGTCGCCACTCGCGATTTTGGCGATCTATTTCATTGCTGGCTTCGTATACCATCGGCTGGCCGCTCGGAACATCCCTGCCGCACAGCGCATTGATGACTTCCGCTATCTGAACCAGGGATGGGGTCTGAACCGCGATTCGACTGACCGCGAAACCTTCTACTACACACCGCAAGGTACAGAGATGCACGGGGTGCGTTACAGCTGGTTCGTCAACCTCGAACAACCTTTCAGTCGCGTCCGCCTCACCGATCCTGACCACATGCGCGCACTCGATTTTGTCGTCGACCCCGTTGCGACTTCTGCCAACCCCGATCTCCTTCCCATCGGATTTGCACGCCATTTCGACGAGAAGGTCCACGACAACGTGGTCGATATTACCTGCTCCGCGTGCCACACTGGTCAGCTCAACGTGACCAAAAATGGCAGGACGACCGCAGTCCGCATCGACGGCGGCGCCGCAATGACGGCTTTCACTGACGTCAAGCCAGGCAGCTTTCAGGTCGACCTCATGTTGTCCATTGCGGAGACGTTGGTCAATCCCCTCAAGTTCAATCGCTTCTCATCGCGGATTCTCGGTCCAAACTCCGACACCATCAAGAACAAGCTGGCGCTATGGCGCGACATGACGTCTGTCATGGGACAACTGGGAAAAGTCGTTGCCGGCTCCTCTAATCCACATCTCTACCCTGTTCAAGAGGGATACGGCCGCACCGATGCATTAGCCCGAATTGCGAATGTTGTTTTTGGCGATCACATTACCCGAACCAATCTCCATGTGGGGAACGGTCCCGTCAGTTATCCCTACATGTGGAATATCTGGAAATTCGACTGGGAGCAGTACGGCGCATCCGTCAGTCAACCCATGGCGCGTAACGTCGGCGAGGCCCTCGGCGTGGGTGCCGACTTCAACCTGGTCGACGACTACGGACGTCCAATTCCGCCTAGCGACAGATATCGCACCTCAGTTTCATTTGACAACCTGCTGCGGATCGAATCGACGATTCAGAAGCTTGCTCCGCCGACGTGGCCGGAAGATCTTCTCGGCAAGATCGATCCTGCCTCCGCCGATCGCGGCAAAGCGCTCTTTGAACAGCACTGCGTGTTTTGTCACGGTCCCAGCGTCGCGTCCCAGGCCTTGAAACAATTCACCTCTCCTGGACGTTTGCCCGGCGATCCGATGTGGGTCATTCGCTATAAGCCGATTCAGGTGGTAGGCACGGATCCGGCAGCGGCCAATAACTTCGTGAACAATACCGTTGACCTGACGCGCACCGGTATCACTTTCGATGAAGTCAAGCGGTTGCTCAAGGCTGAATACGAGACCGAGAAAGTGCGGGATGCCGCGCTGCTTCCCGCGCTGCTTGACGAACTCAACCAGGCAAAGAGTCCCGGCGCCGATACTGCGACACCAAGCGAAATATTACAAGAGATCGATGACGCGAAGAAATTCACCGTCACCGACCAGTACATCGAGCAGCAGCTCGACGGCATCAACCTGCGTTCTGTGAATGAAGGAGCGGGCCTCAACATGCTGGGCCTGATTATTCGCAACCGCTACTACACAGACAACCACATGTCCAAAACTCTGCAGGGCTGTTACGCAGGTTTTGACACGCTCGACCTCCCCCAGGTGGTCGACGGATACAAACCGCGCCCGCTTGCAGGAGTGTGGTCTACTCCCCCGTTTCTCCATAATGGGTCGGTGCCGAATCTTTTCGAACTTTTGTCCCCGTGGAACAAGCGATCCCCCCGTTTCTTTGTGGGCCGCCGCGAATTCGATCCAAATCATGTTGGATACGTCACCGAACCAGCGCCAGGAACAAAAGGCGGATTCTGGTTCGACACCTCTATCCCTGGAAATCGCAATACCGGGCACGAATTTGATTCGCGCTATGTACCCTACGATCCCAATAATCCCAACGCGCCCAAGTCGCCCACCGGCGTCATCGGTCCTGAACTTACCCCCGCCCAGCGAATGGACATCATCGAGTACTTGAAAATCAAAGAAGACAATCCGCCGTCCAGGGATCGAATGCCCATCGACTGCCTTGCGCAATCGAAATGACCTCGAGGACTCGAGATGGCCAAAAACATAGTCCTTTGCATCGATGGAACGGGGAATGAGTTTGGAGCGAGCAATTCAAATGTGGTTAAGCTCTATTCTGTGCTGAATCGAGATGACCACTCCCAAATCGCCTTCTATCACCCTGGGCTTGGAACCATGGGTTCCCCTAACGCTGTGAGCGCATTCCAGCAATGGTGGACCAGGACCTGCGGTCTTGCATTTGGCTATGGCCTCAGCGACGCCCTCGAAGATTCCTACACTTATTTGATGGAGAACTTCCAAGAGAACGACACGATCTTCATCTTTGGCTTCAGTCGTGGCGCATATATCGCAAGGGCGCTTGCCGCCATGGTGCACATGTACGGTCTCATGCAAAAGGGGAATGAGCCCCTAATCCGGTACGTCCTGAAAATGTTCAAGAAGAAGAAAAGGACGGATGAAGATTTCCAATTGGCTGCTGAATTCAAAGCCACTTTCTCGCGGCAGTGCAAGATGCATTTCGTCGGCGTATGGGATACGGTTAGCTCAATCGGCTGGCTTTACGATCCGCTGTCGCTGCCTTTCACAAGAACCAACCCTGATATAGAAGTTGGCCGCCAGGCGATTTCTATCGATGAAAGACGAGCCGCATTTCGACAAAATCTGTGGGCGCTGGATCCAAGATACCCTCAAGACATCCAGCAGATATGGTTTGCAGGTGTGCACTCCGACGTCGGCGGGGGATATGCCGAGGTTGAGAGCGGCCTGGCAAAGCTCACGCTCCAATGGATGCTGGAGCAAGCGGAGGCGCAAGGCCTCTCAGTGGATCACGCGCGCAAGGATCAGGTTCTCGGCATTATCGATCCGAACATGGCCAAGCCAGACTGCTTGGCAACCATGCACAACTCCTTGAAGGGTTGGTGGTGGATCCTGGAAATATTTCCTCGAAGACATTTCGATACGCGGCTTACACCTCCTGCATGGAAATGGGAATTGCCGCTGGCCTCTCCTCGATACATCGCGCCGAGTTCGTCGATCCATCCCACCGTCGCGCAACGCATGGCTGGAGACTCAACGTATCGACCCGCGAACCTTCCCTGATCCTGCCTGAGGGGCAAGAAATGCCCAACTCCCTCAGCATCAAGCTCTGAATCAATTGTCGATAGAAGGGCAAAGCTGGCACTAATAGCCTGCTGAAGTCCGAGACGGGAAAATTGCGGCTTTGGGAATCGGCGTGATCTAAATAGAGTGCGTCCGGTGTTTTCTCCTGTCGCCTCAATGTCTTCCTGACGAAGATTACAGAATAGAAACCGATGCGAAGTCTAATACGTAAGGCTGGGTAGCCGGCCACGGCGCCTAATTTCTGGGTGCCGCCAACGACACGGTCAACAACGACCGCAAGAAAGAGATTCAAGTGCCACGAATATCACGACGAGCTTTTCTTGAGTTGGCAAGCTTGACCAGCGCGGGCCTGATCGGCGGATGCGGCGGTGTATCCAACATTGCAGGCTCAGATGACTTTCCGGTACTGGTTTTCTCCGACCTGCATTTCCAGCCATTTATCGCGCCAGTTCCACCCGATCCGCTCGGTGCCACAACACTGGCAGTGAATACAGCACTGGCAGCGCAACTTGATGCAGCGGATACTTCGCAGTGGCCAGGGATCTTTCAGGGGTTGAACAATAATAATGCGCCTTCCGCGCCGCTCAGTGACACCAACTATGCGTTGCTGAGCCTGGCACTGGCAAGCATCAAACAGAACCTTGGAGCAAGTCCGGCAGTACTTTTTACAGGTGACTTTCTTGGCCACGGCCTCGACCAGCTTTACGCTACCTATTCGGCGAATTCGACAGTGACCGAAGCAGCTGCCTTTGTCGATAAGACACTCGCTTTCGTCCTGCAGCAGATCAGAGCGGCGCTGGGCGCCGTCCCCGTTTTCTTCGTGTTGGGCAACTGCGATTCTTATACAGGTTATGGACCGGACAAAACTTTCCTCGCCAATAACGCGCAGCAGCTATACACGCTCGCATTGAATGGTACGGGGAATCAACAGGAGATTATCAAGACCATCAACAATGGCGGATACTATTCGGTCGAGCTTGAGGGAATGAATCTAATGATCATCGGACTCAACTCAATTGCATTTTCCCCGCTTGTTCCCCCCGATCCAACCATCATTGCGGCTCAATTTGCGTGGTTTGATAGGCAGCTTGCAATTGCCAGTGCGGCCGGCGAGAAGGTTTGGCTGCTGATGCACGCGCCTCCGGGAGCGGATGAGGCAACAACCGGCGGGACAACGAATGACAATGGCCAGATTACGACAGCCACGATGATGTGGGTGGAGGCCCATCAGACGAGGTTTATGGGAATAGTTCAAAAGTATCCAGGCGTGATTGCGATGTCACTTGCAGGCCATACGCACATGGACGAATTCCGGCTGATGTCTCCCGGAATCACGCTGGAAATCACGGCCGGCATCAGTCCGTGTTTTGGCAATAATCCCGCCTACAAAATCTTCACATTGGATGGCTTGAAACTTGCACCCGTTGACTATTCCGCCGTGAATTGCAATCTTCAGGTGCCGTCTGTTCTGTTCAACAACTACTACACATTCTCTCAAGCCTATGGCCTGGAGGGCCCCCTCGCCACTTCGCTTTCGGCACTGTTTCCCAAGTTGCTTCCATCGGGCGTGGCGCAGAGACACTATCAGGAAGCCTTCTACTCCGGCAACGAGACCTTTAATTCGATCACCGGCACGAACTGGCCGGTTTACTGGTGCGGAATTGAATTCATGGATGAAGAGGAGTTCTTCACTGCCGTGAACGCCTTCTGACCTAATTCAGCACTAGCCTTCGTCCCGAGGCTACCGCAGATGATGATTCTTTCTGAATTGGTTTGTCTGCAAAGGTGAGGGGCAATGCTCGCCGTCATTTGCGGTTTCGGGTCTGCACGATCAGATCTCGATCTCCCTGCGATTGCCATCTCGCCGAGTCAGTCCGTCGTCACCTCGACGGCTCTGAACAGTAACAGCCGATTGGACACCGCCACCGCTCCGCAGCGAACGTCGGCGCTCGAAAAGGCATCGGTGGGGACGACAAATATTGATTTGCCCTGATCTGAATCTCCTGCCGCGCCGATATACCGATCGAGAGTCATTGGTTAATTGGTTACTGACTCGGAGCACAAGATCATGAAACTTGCCATCCGATTGCTGTTGGCGCTTCTGGCTCGTTGTGTGGATATCGCATCGGAGCGAGATCGCCGGATGCCGGTCAAGATGGATAAGTTGCCAACCGTCCTCCAGCCCGACTTAAGAGAAGATGGCGATTCGGAATGTGCAAATTGGAAAACAGAAGGAGCCCTATGCCAGGCACAACTATGGAAATGTTGAACAGCGACGTTGCTGACGTCGGTGGACTTCCGTCGACGCAGCATTCGAGGTCCGAAAGTGTAGAGAGGCATAAGTCGGTTACAACACGAGCAGAAACAGCGACTCCTAACCAACGTGCCGGCAAGTATCTGACCTTCATGCTAGGCCACGAAGAGTTCGCGATCAGGGTTATAAAAGTTCGGGAAATCATGGGCATTCAAAACGTAACAGCAGTGCCGCAGACTCCGAATTACGTCAGGGGAGTTATCAACCTGCGCGGCAGAATTATCCCCGTAGTCGACCTTCGATTGAAGTTCTGCATGCCGATGCAGGAGTACTCACAACGAACCTGCATCATCGTGGTACTGGTTCAAGCCGGAACCGCCTCCCTGCTCACGGGAATCGTCGTCGATGAGGTCTCCGAGGTGCTGAACCTCTCAGCTTCAGATGTGGAAGACTCGCCGGACTTCGGAGATGGTGCGGACTCTCCCAATTCTTATTTGCTCGGTATGGCCAAGGTAAAGGGAAAAGTCAAAATCCTGCTGGACATTGATCGCGTCCTGGCCAGCCAGGAGATTCATGGGCTCAGTGCTCTGACGCAAATGTAGTTTTGATCACCTCGAAGGAGATACAAATGTTCGCGCAAATGACCATCGCAAAGAAGCTCGGAATCAGCCTGGGCACCCTTATCCTATTGACACTGGGCCTGGGTTACACCGCCTGGAGATCCGTAAACAATCTAAGTATGGAACTTGACACGGCTATCCACAAGACCGTTGTCAAAGTCGACTTAATTTCCAGTGTGGGAAAGCGATTGAATGAAGTTGCCGCCGCCGACCGGGGCATCATGCTCGGGTATATGAACAAAGATGACGATTTCGTGCAGCGAAATACACAGAAAATGGAAGTAGCGCGAAAAACGGTCGATGAACAAATGAAGGAAATGAGGCCCCTCCTTGTGACTGCGGAGGGCAAGGCCCTGATGGATGGTTTAGACCAGGACCTCGCGGCATTTGACCCGCTGGTAAAGCACTACCTGGAGCTGGGTGAAAAAGGCCAATTTGCCGAAGCTCAAAAGCTCGTCGACGAAAAAATGGCTCCGGTTGTGGCAACAATGGAGGACCGGTCGACGGCGCTGCTTCAGATCAATCGGGATATTCTTTCCGAATCGCAGCGGCGCGCCGATGCGCTTTCAGTCAGCAGTCGATGGGCTGTTGCCATTGGCATGCTTCTAGTGCTTGCGATCAGCATTCTGGTTGTATTTGTCCTGCGAATGGTCAACGCCAGCCTGCGCCGGGCGATCAACGAGTTGAGCGAAGGTGCAGGCCAGGTAGCTAGCGCGGCAAACCAGATCGCTTCTTCGAGTCAAGCGCTCGCGCAGGGTGCCTCTGAACAAGCAGCGTCGCTTGAAGAGACATCCGCTTCCAGCGAAGAAATCAATTCAATGGCGAGAAAGAACGCGGAGAATTCACAAGCGGCCAACGGATTGGTAGCCCAGTCTCAGCAAAAATTCCATGAGACCAATCATTCATTGGAGACTATGGTGGAGGCGATGAGCGACATTAAAGGATCCAGCGACAAGGTCGCAAAGATCATTAAAGTGATCGATGAAATCGCTTTCCAAACTAACATTCTGGCATTGAATGCAGCAGTAGAAGCGGCTCGCGCTGGCGAAGCCGGAATGGGATTCGCAGTCGTTGCTGATGAGGTCCGGAACCTTGCACAGCGATGCGCTCAAGCGGCCAAAGATACTGCGGCTCTCATCGAGGAGTCGATCGTCAAGTCTAACGATGGCAAGATCAAGGTAGACCAGGTCGCGATTGCGATCCGTGCCATAACCGAGGAGTCGGCGAAGGTGAAGACTCTGGTGGATGAAGTCAGCCTTGGGAGCCGGGAGCAGACGCGCGGCATTGAGCAGGTAGCCAAAGCGCTCACGCAGATGGAGCAGGTCACGCAACAGTCTGCCGCAACGGCCGAAGAGAGTGCGGCGGCCGCCGAAGAACTGACCGCGCAGGCCTCCACATTGATGGAAGTGGTTCGGCAATTGAGATCAATGGTGGATGGAGGAAAGACCGCAGAGCGAGTCCGCGAGGTCCGCACATCTTGGCAAGCACTGGACTCTACTGATCGGGCAGGCAAGACAGCAAAGGGAGCTTCGACGCCCTCCCGGCTCAAGACATTGGCAGTAAAGGATGAGCTATTTCCAATGGATGCGGACTTTAAGTCTATGGTGTAATGCGGAGCCGTGTGCAAAACTGGTCCTTCTTGGGTAAGGTTCGGCGCACGGCCTGAGACACAGAACGTCGGTCATCGCTTTGTAAAAGGAGATGAATAAGATTTCCAAAATGGCATCTAACGCTCGCGTGCGTCAAGCCTTCAAAACAGCCTGCACGTAAGCCGGCTTCATCGGGAGCCGGCGAATCACTTTTCCGGTTGCGTCGTGAAATGCCGTGGCGATCGCCGGCGCGGCGAGTGCGTTGGCCGCTTCCGAGCCTCCGCCGTACTTACCGACTTTCGGATTATGGATCAATTCGACTTTGATCTCAGGTATGTCGGCCATTGTCAGTATGGGATAGCCCAACCAGTCCTCCTGCGTGACACCGCTCTCATCAAAAGTCACCTCCTCAAGCAGCGCGATGCTGATTCCCATAACCAGGCCGCCTTCGACTTGACGCTTCAGCTGCAGCTGGATTGATGACGATTCCAGGATCGACGGCCATCGTGCACTTCTCCACCGCAATCGTACCTGTGTTGGGAGTGACAGCGATGTGGCAAACGCATGCCCAGTACGTTCCATCGCGAAGCATGAGTGAAACACCGCGCCCGCGCACGGGCGCCGACCCCACTGAAACTGAATTCGGACGAGGCGATGGCCGTGTGTCCCAGCCTGAAGCGTCCCGCGCCGCCTTCAGTACGCCGATTGCCCGCTCTTCCTTCGTGTTGTTGATGCGGAACTCGATGGCATCCACACCTGCAAGCGCTGCCGCTTCACTGATTGCCAGTTCGCGCGGATAGTTCTGCTGGAACTGCCCCGGCGTGCGCATGCTGTGATCGCGGAGACCCACGGCAATCGGCGAAGCCTTTTGTCCCACCTGGAACGTGCCATGCCCCCGCTCGATTACATGCGCAGCTTCCGAGTAGAGCCACTCATCCGAAATGTTGTTCATCGTTGAGGTGATAAAGTCCCCATGGACATCCGGCGCGGCCATGGTGGGCAGTCCGGCGATTACCGCACCAACGGGCCGATCATCCTGCATCGGTGGCATGAAGTGATCGATTTGATATGCCGCGATCTTTCCCTGTTCATCGACCGCCAATTCCACATCGGAGAATGAGACGGGTGACTGCGTGGACCACCGCATATCGTCCGCACGCATCCATTGCACGCGAACTGGTTTGCCCACGGCTTGCGATAAGATGACCGCCTCGTCTTCCGCGCCAGCATTTCCGCCGTTCGATCTTCCGTAGTGTCCGGGTCCGGGATAAGTGTGCACGATCACGTGATCGATTGTGATGCCAAGCATCTTCGCGATCTCGCCGCGCAACTGCTGCGGATTCTGGTTATGCGTATGAATGTGTACCGTACCGTCCGCCTTCGCATCGCCAATGGCCATGGTCGGGCCGATGGGCGCGTGCTTCATATAAGACAACTGGTAGGAGGCAGAAAACTTCTTGTGTGCCGATGCGAGCACTGGTCCCACATCGCCCTTGGTTGCGCCGCTCTTCATCACCGGCGTTGATTTCCAGTCGGCTTCGTTCTTCAAGTACTCGTACAGCTTTGCGCTGCCCGGCAGGCCCTTCCAATCCGTCCACTTGGTCTCGCCTGCAACTTGCTGCGCAGCTTGAATCGCCTCCCACTCGGTCGGCGCTACCACTCCAACCAGATTCCCTTTCACGATGACTTGCGAATTTGGGAACTTTGTCTTGTCCACTTGGCCAGCCGATATCAATGTCGAGCCAAGCGTCTTCGGATGCACTACGCGCCCATGTAACATCCCAGGCAGACGCACATCTGTCGCCCAGACCGCTTTCGCAGATACCTTCGATTGAATTGCCGAACTCTTGAACGACTTGCCGATGACCGTGTATTCGCTCACAGGCTTCATCGGCGGATTCCCCTCGACGCTCAATCCGATAATGCTCGTCAGTTCGCCTCGGACGGGAATCGTAAGGTTCAGCTGCTGACCCTTGATGAGGTCGCCATACGAAACGCTCTTGCCTCCGCCGGAGACGACGCCTTCCTTCACCGACAATTTGTCTTTCTCCACGCCAAGCTTCTTTGAAGCAAGATCGAGAAGAGCCTGATAGGTATAGGCAGCCACCTTGCGCAGGTTGGGTGTTCCCCCGCCGAGGAAATCGAAAGCTCCACTGCCATCGGGCGTGCTGTCGGTGTCTCCTGAAACAACCGTGGTGATGGCCTCAAAAGGCATGCTCAGTTCTTCAGCCACAATCTGTCGGTAAGCCGTAAAAACTGTGCCTTGCCCGAAGTCGTTCTTCCCGGTACGAATCAGCACGGTGTTATCCGGGTGAATCTCGATCCATGAGGTCGGTAGGGCTGGATCGAGCGAGTTCTTGGCTACAGGAGCCTTCGGCGAATCACCCCGCAAGCCCGCAGGTCCAACCATGCTGACGCCAACGGCGAGCATCCCGCTTGTCTTCACAAACTGGCGCCGCGTCAGGGTCGCTCCAAACACATCGATCGGCTTGTTGATCTCGTTCGCCATCACTTGCCTCCCTTCTGCATCATCGTGGCAGCATGCTGGACGGCTTCGATGATCGCGAGATAGGTTCCACAACGGCAAAGATTGGGTGACATTCCAGATGTGGTGTAGGCCTCTTTGATTTGTTTCAGTGTTGGATTCGGATTGCTTTCGAGCAGTTCGGTTGCCTTGATCATCATCCCGTTCTGACAAAACCCGCACTGCGGAGTCTGTTCCTCAATCCAGGCTTGCTGCACCGGGTGAAGTGTGTCTTTCGCCGCTTCGGGGGAAATCCCTTTTTGCTTTGCCCATCGCGCAGGCAAACCCTCGAGCGTGGTGATCTCCTGATTCGGAGCGACATCCGACAAGGCAGTAATGCACGATCGCACTTCTTTGCCGTCGATCAGAACGGAACAAGCACCGCATTGCGCGATCCCGCAGCCAAACTGTGGACCAGTGAGTTGGAGATCGTTCCGCAAGACGTAGAGTAGCGGCGTGTCGCCCGGTGCCTGGACCTCTCGCCGCTCGCCGTTCACAGTAATGGTGGCCATCGCGAATTCCCTCCGATTGTCCATTCTGATATCAAAAAACCCTGGGGTGTGAAACTACTCTATCTGCTGCAGCGAGGATGGGGATATTCTTTCGTGGAAAGTGAAGATTAATCAAGTGGCGGATCGGCGTTGAGAACGCCCGGCGAAAGTAAGTCCGAAAGCATCGCCTCAAGCCTGCAAAGTGGCACACTCCGATTGGCATAGTCAGCTCTCACGGCGCCGGTAATCAGCGGCACTGCGGTTGCCGCGCACTACTATTTAGTATGGAACCCGAAGTAAAGGGGTCGCCTGGCAACCCTGAGCGCTTGGATTGAGAGCAATGCGTGAAGTCTATCTCCCAGGAGGCATCAATGAGTTCAACAAGACGCGCTTTCATCAAAGGCACTGTCGCCGGAACCCTTGCAGCGGGATTCCCCACCATCGTGCCTCGCAGTGTCTTCGGGGCGACGGCGCCTTCGAACCGAATCAATATTGGCGCGATCGGAGTGGGCAGAATCTCACGTGTGCATGACATGCCGGGGGTAATCAAGTTCACCGGGGTCGCTGGTCGAGACAATCGCATCCTCGCCGTCTGCGACCTCAGTGCCGATCGCGTCGAACTCGGGAAGCAATTCGTGAACGAAGCCTACACGAAGAAGACCGGAAACTCCTACGCAGGCACCAAGGGATACGCCGATTTCAGAGAACTCCTTGCTGACAAAGAGATTGATGCCGTGCTGATATCCACTCCCGACCATCAGCATGCTCGCCTGGCAGTCGCCGCGGTCACCGCCGGCAAAGACGTCTACCTGCAAAAGCCTGCATCGCTGACGATTCTTGAAGGCCGCATCATGGTGGATCACGTAAAAGCAAGCAAGCAGATTCTGCAGATCGGCTCGCAGCAGCGCTCCTGGAAGCAGTTTGCGCGCGCCGTAGAACTGGTAAGGAACGGCCGAATCGGCACAATACAACGCGTTGAAATTGGCCTTCCCGGCGATCCCGCCGGCGGTAGCCCTGAGCCAATGCCAGTTCCCCCGGGTTTCAACTACGACGCATGGCTCGGTTCAACACCCGATGTTCCGTATACTCTCGATCGTGTCATGCCCACCAAGGGCTTTGATCGTCCCGGCTGGCTGCGCATCGAGCAATTCGGCGCCGGCATGATTACAGGCTGGGGCGCACACCACGTCGATACCGCGCATTGGGGAATGGACACGGAACTGACAGGCCCCATCGAGATCTGGGGACAGGCTCAGTTCCCCACCGATGGACTCTGGGATGTTCACGGTCCCTTTAAAACCTACGGTCGTTATGCAAATGGTGTCGTGATGACGATCTCCGGCGAATTTGAAAACGGCATTAAATGGACTGGCGACAAGGGCTGGATCTTTGTCTGCAGAGATGGCATGACGACCCCGACCGCGACATCGAATGATTCGTCGGTGCCCATCATTCCGCTTCGTGCCGGCGACCCCAGGATTCTGGACTCCGTCATCGGGCCCAACGAATTTCACCCATACACATCCGATGATCAGCATGGAAACTGGCTCGATTGCATTCACTCCCGCAAGGCCCCTACTGCGCCCGCAGAGATAGGTCACCGAGCCTGCTCTACCTGTCTGCTGCACTGGATCGCGATGAAGACTCAACATCATGTGCGCTGGGACCCGGTTTCAGAAACGATCGTGGGCGACGACATTGCAGGTAACCTGGTTTCTCGCCATCAACGACACCCTTATGAACTCAGTTGATCTGCCTGTTCGATCAGGCAGGGCTTCAGTCATTACCGTAGACCGGAACGGCCGCGCCGTGGATCGACTTGGCGAAGTCGCTCGACAAGAACAGAATGACGTGCGCGAGATCCTCCGGCTTCGGCCACGTCTTAAAATCGGCGTCCGGCATCGCCTGCCGGTTTGCGGGCGTATCAATGATGCTTGGAAGAATCGAATTCACCCGCACGCCAGTTCCCCTGGCGTCTGCCGCGAGCGAATCCATGAGCGCCACGGCCCCGGCCTTGGACGCAGCATACGCACCAGCCCCGGCGCCGTGATCGATCGCAGCTTTGGCCGCCACGTTCACGATCGACCCATGTCCCGCCTTCAGCATGATCGGCAATACCGCGCGGGCCAGCACATACCCTGACCGCAGATTGAGCTCCAACATGCGATCGAATACCTTCGTCTCCAAATCCCACAGCTTCACGCCACCTGCGTACCCCCCAACTGTATTGACCAGCGCATCCACTGCACCATGCTTCGCCAGGACCGCATTGAACAAACCAGCGACAGCTGCAATGTCAGTAACATCAACCTGATGTCCTTCAAGGGATGACCGATTCTGACCAGCCAGTTCCTGCAGAGCGCGAAACTCCGCTTCATTGTGATACGTGACGATCACATTTGCGCCCGCTTCCAGGAAGCTGAGGCTTACCGCCCTGCCCAGTCCGCCCGTGCCGCCAGCGACCAAAACCACTCGCCCCGAAAAAGTGATATTCATGTTGCCTCCAAGCTGTCGAATTCCCGAATAAAAACCAGTCCGCATGCCGTCCTTAAAGAAGGGTAACGCGACCGGACAGCCTCGAGCATCGTCGAATCATCCAATTTCAGATCATCATTCCAAGCCGCCAAACTGCCTTGAACGTGGTGCAGGCCGGCCCTTGCGGCTAACATGGTTGTCGAGCCAAAACCTGCAGACCAACGGCGCTGAAAAATCGCTTTCGCAGAATACCGAAAAGTCGACAGAATCGGCCGAAGATGTACATGAAATACCGCTCGTTTCATCGGTGGCGCTGCAACTTTGCGACGATTCAATGCGATGCGGGTGTAACTCACGGAGAATAGATGACGACATCGAGAAGAGATTTCCTGAAGACCACGGCAATCGTGGGCGCGGGCATAGCAGTAGAAGGCACTTCAGCCTTCGCCCAACCTGCCAAAATTATCGAAGGTGGAACATCCGGCTTGCAAGTCCAAACCGGGAATACATCCAAGGCACTTGAGTACACGCGCGGCGTCGGAATATATCCCGGAGAACCGGGCGCCGATTTCAGTCCTACCCTCATACCCGACACTGCAAATTACCGCAATCTTGCTCTCCTCCGTCCGGCGTATCACTCCAGCAGTTACGACTACAACCTCACCGCCCAGCTCGTGACCGACGGCATGAAGACTGATCGAATGCCGCAGTGGATCGTCGTCTCCGACGTATCTCAAGGCCCCGTGAGCAAAGAGAATCGCGAAGTAATCGTCGACCACGCGCCCATGAATACGATGGAACTCCGCGGGTCTCGCGCACAGGTGGACATCCAGCTCGCAGGTGGTGATGCAGCGCCGGAGATTGACCGCATCCAGCTCTTTGTCGTTTCACCACTTCAGGCATCGCCATCCGCGCTCGTCTTTACAGTCTCTGTTTCCGACGATGGCCGCACATGGACGGTAGCGGGCACCACTTCGGCGCCCAAGCCGGCTTCCACTGCAGGGTATCCGCCCGATTTCTGCGCGCCTAATCACTTCTTCACGCCGTTCATCTCGCTCAATTCCGCTAGCAGGAGCCGTTTTTACCGAATCGAGTGCGCAATGGGTCCGGGAAATAACCCCATGTCGGTCTTCACCACGACGTGGAAACTCGGTCAGGTGGCATTTTTCAAAGGCGATCAGCGAGTTGAAGTCGGTGGCCCCTACAGTTTCACCAGTGCGTGGATGAGCGCGGGATCGGGCGAAGAATGGGTTTACGTTGATCTCGGCTCCCGCTGCGAGTTTGATCACGTGAAGCTCTACTGGATTGCCCGCGCGACCGAAGGGTCGGTGCAGGTTTCGGACGACGCGGAGAATTGGCGCGATCTTCAATCGCTATCCGGCTCGTCCGGCGCGATCGATGACTTCAAGCTGCCTGCGCCCGTCAACGGCCGCTATGTGCGTGTGCTGATGAAACGGCCGAGCTCGCCGAACGGTTACATTCTCAGCGAAATAGAGGTCCTCGGCCGCGGCGGATTTACGGCCAGACCCAAAACAGCACCCCAATCGGGTCCAGACCGGAAACTCGTCCTCGCCGGGGGATCGTGGCGCATTCAAAGGGCAAACCTCGTTCAGGATCCGGGTGAAGCCCTCTCAAAGGCCGCCTTCCACGACGCTGACTGGCTGGTCGCCACCGTGCCGGGCACGGTTTTGACGTCGTACGCGAATGTTGGTGCGATTCCCGATCCAAACTTCGGCCAGAATCAGCTCCACATCTCCGATTCATTCTTCTACTCCGACTTCTGGTATCGCACCGAATTCACGGCTCCGGCAAAGTCTCCACAGCAATTCGCATGGCTCAACTTCGACGGCATCAATTGGAAAGCGGAGGTATTTCTGAACGGCGAGAAGCTCGGCCGAATTGAAGGCGGCTTCATGCGCGGCCAGTTTGATGTATCGCAGAAAATTCTCCCCGGCCGTGTGAACGCTCTCGCTGTCCGCATTGAAAAAAACGCGACACCTGGCAGCGCCAAGCAAAAGACGTTTGAGGTCTGCGCTAAAAACGGAGGCGGACTCGGAGCCGACAATCCCACCTATCACGCGTCCATTGGATGGGATTGGATTCCAACCATGCGCGGGCGCGACATTGGCATCTGGGGCGACGTATCTCTCGCCGTCACTGAAGCTGTAACTATCGAAAACCAATTCGTCTCCGCCAAACTTCCGCTTCCAGATACGTCATCCGCCGACCTCACCATCCAGGCGGATGTCGTCAATCACCAAACTCGTCCTTTCAGCGGCACGGTGCACTTCCAGATGGGCGATATTCAAGTCCAGCAGCGCATAAAGCTCACCCCGGGAGAACGGAAAACCGTCACCCTCGACCCATCCTCTGCCCCCGCTCTCCATCTGAAGGATCCCAGGCTTTGGTGGCCTGTCGGTTACGGCGATCCCTACCTCTACGACGCACAAATCTCCGTGGAAGCCGGCGGAAAGACGATCGACAAGAAGGCCTTCAAGGCAGGCATTCGCCAGATGACCTACAGCGAAGACGGAGGCGATCTGCGCATATGGATCAACGGACGCAGATTCATCGCGCGCGGAGGCAACTGGGGATTCGGCGAATCCATGCTCCGCTACCGTGCGCGCGAATACGATGTCGCGGTTCGCTATCACCGCGAGATGAATTTCACCATGATTCGGAACTGGGTCGGCCAGATCGGCGACGACGCATTTTATGAAGCCTGCGACCGTCACGGCGTCGTCGTGTGGCAAGACTTTTGGCTTGCCAATCCGTGGGACGGCCCTGAGCCGGATAACAACGACCTCTTCCTGACAAACGTGAAGGACCTCGTCCTCCGCATCAGGAATCATCCCTCCGTCGGCCTCTATTGCGGCCGCAATGAGGGCTTCCCTCCGCCGCCGCTTGAGGAGGGGATTCGGAAGACGCTCGGCGACCTGCATCCGGGGCTCCACTACATCCCGAGTTCGGCCGACAAAGTCGTCAGCGGACACGGCCCTTACTGGGCGAATCCTGCAAGCTTTTATTTCGCAGTAGCTGACAAACAGCTGCACAGCGAAATCGGCGCGCCCAATATTCCGTCTCTAGACAGCGTGCGCCTGATGATGCCCGAAAAAGCGCTGTGGCCGCAGGCACTCGATTGGGGGCTGCACGACTTCTGCCTGCAAGGCGCGATGGGTGGCGCTGGTTTCCGCGCGATCATTGAAAACAGCTTTGGCGGTGCGACGAATGCCGAAGAGTGGATCAGGCTGGCTCAATTCGTAAACTACGATACGTACCGCGCCATGTTTGAAGCGCAAAGCAAGTACCGCATGGGCGTGCTGCTGTGGATGAGCCACTCCTGCTGGCCCTCGTTCGTATGGCAGACGTACGACTATTTCTTTGAACCGACAGCCGCCTACTACGGATGCAAGAAGGGCTCTGAGCCTCTGCACATTCAGTGGAACTGCGCCGATGAAACCATCGAAGTAGTTAACTACAACGCCGGCAAGGTCACCGGTCTCACCGCATCGGTTGAAATCCTGAACATGGACGGAAAGCGAGTGGACCTGAAGACAGCGCCGCTGGATAGCGCAGAAGACTCAACAACAACCTGCATCAACATGAAGTATCCGGGCGGATTATCGTCCGTTCACTTTTTGCGTTTGGCACTCAGCCGCAACTCCGAGACAATCTCCTCAAACTTCTACATGCGCGGCCTGCGGCAAAACGATTTTCGCGCCATCCGCGAGTTGCCCGCGCCCAAGTTGGACGCCACAACCTCCGCGGTGCGAAAAGGAAATCTCTGGGAGTTGTCAACAAAGCTCCAGAACACCGGAGCCTCGCCTGCTTTGATGGTGCGCTTGAAAGCAGTGCGGGAGAAAACCGGCGATCGCATCTTGCCGGCAATCTACTCCGATAACTACATCGCATTAATGCCGGACGAAACCCGCACCATTGTCACCGAGTTGAACGAGGCCGACACGCGCGGCGAGAAACCAACCATTGTGCTGGGCTGAGGGTGGATTCAAAAAAGGAGGCCAGTCGCATTTCTGCGACTGGCCCGTTAAACTTTGACCAATCAAAGCGCAACAGTTCACATCCATGCAAGCTCTTTTAAGCCGCGGACATCCTTGGCGGAGCGCAGGAGCTAATGACGACGGCAGATGACGGAAGCTCAACGTCATTGACGAAATTCACCGGCGTCATGCAGAACCGGCAGTGCGCCTGTTGAGTCTCGCGGCCCTTCACTTCTCCGCCCGTCCATGAAAACGCGCGCAAGCAGTCAGTGCACGTCAGCCACCAGGCTGGACTTCCACTTCCGTCCGGGATGCGTCGCGCGGTTTGCACCCTCGACGGCGCAGCCGGATGATAGTTGGTCGGCCGTGCCATCGGCAGGTGCATAAGATCCGAGACGGTGCGCATCAACTCATCGGGCTGGCAACGGCATTTGGGATAAAACGCATCGGCCATCACTTCGGCCGGCAAGAACTCCTTTACATCAGAAGCGCCGCTGATGGCGATCACTGGAATCGCGGGGAAACGACGGCGCACGACCGACAAGAATTCGATGCCCGACATGCGGGGCATTTGCAGATCCGAAATGATGAGATCGGGGACGGAACTACGAAGTTGGACGAGCGCATCAAGCCCGTCTATCGCGGTGGAAACTTCATATCCTTCCTCTGTGAGGATCATCGCCATCACTTCCCTCATGCATGGCTCATCATCCACAAAGAGGATTGCCGCTTTCGATATATTCTTCACGTTCCTGACCTCGCAAATTAAAGTGTCACCGCAAAATCAAAAATAGCGAGAATGCTTTAGATAAATTAAGATGCGGGACCACAGCAAGATCCACGTGAACAATAAGATGCGCCGCCTCCTCCGCTGGATGTCCGCCCCTTCAGAAGACTTTGAGGCGCGTTCATCGCCTCGTCTCACCCACCTGGCGCGCATATTATGATTGCCCCATGCCGATCCGACATTCAGCTGTTCTAGCGTGTGCGGCGACGATCGCCTGCCTGCTGATCGCGGCCTCAGGCCATGCCCAGGCACCCGTATCGCCCTCGCCGCTCAACGAATTCCGTCCGCATTTCGAAGCAGTGCTGAAGCAGCATGGAGTCGTCGGCGGCGGCTTCGCACTCGTACGCGGCCAGGGACCGGCACAGACCCTTGCGTTTGGAGAGGCCCGACAAGATACACACCAGCTGGTTGACGACGCAACGGCATACAACTGGGCCTCGATCACCAAGACCATGACGGCCATCGCGATCCTCCAGCTTCGCGACCGCGGCAAGCTCTCGCTTGACGATCCGGCTGTTCGCTACGTACCTGAATTGCATGAGGTGCACGATTCATTCGGCGCCATCGACGCAATCACCATCCGGCAATTGCTTACGCACAGCGCCGGATTCCGAAATCCGACCTGGCCATGGGATTGCGATGACGCCACAAACTGCGAGTGGCAACCATTCGAGCCAACCCGGTGGTCGCAGGTCGCGGCAATGCTTCCGTATACGCATGTGGCCTTCGCCCCTGGCTCACGTTGGAGCTATTCCAACCTTGGCTATGTCTTCCTCGGCCAGATCATCGAAAGTCTCAGCGGCGACGACTTCGAAGTCTATATCGATAAGAACATTCTCAAGCCCCTAGGCATGACGAACAGTTACTTCGACGTTGCGCCTTATTTCCTCGAGCCGCACGTCGCCGCAAGCTATCTCCGCGCCGGCGCAAAACTCACTCCTCAACCTTTCAATTACGACACCGGCATTACAACATCCAACAGCGGGCTCAAAGCGCCGATCACCGACATGGCAAAGTTTCTGCGCTTTCTGATCGGTGATCCCGGCAACCCGCTCTACGAAATCGTCTTGAAGCGCAGTTCGCTCGAAGAGGCGTGGACGGGCGTGCTACCCGCAACCGAGCCAGGCCAACCTTCAACCGCATACACGGCGGGCCCTCACGGGTCGCAGCCGAAAATGGGACTTGGATTCTTCGTTGTCGAGACCGGCGGCCACCGCTACATCTATCACGACGGCGACCAGGGCGGCTTTTCATCGGAAATGCTGATCGACCCTGCAGACCGCTGCGCCAGCATTCTCGCGGTGAATACAACGGATACCGGTGCGCCGCCTTCCACGCCCAGAGTTGCATCCGCAATCGAACACCGAGCCGGACGCAAAAACCGACCTGCGCCAAACCCTTCGGACCATTCTCATCGAACAAGTATTTCCCTCAACGAACTGAACTGCACGATCCGTCTAGTCAGAACCTTTGCCGATGTCCATCGCCGGCGAAATCGGGTTGCGCTCGTCGATATACTCATCGATCGTCTTCTGCAGAAGGCCCTGGGCCTCAAGGATGAACTCGACGGCATCCCGTCCCGCGCCGTAACCGCCCGCATTCGGCGTCACGTAGTGCGCCTCATCCTTTACCTGCTGTCGCGCATTGGCCACGGCCACCGCGAATCCGCACTCACGCATCACGGGAAGATCGATCACGTCATCGCCGACATAAGCAATCTCTTCCAGCGTCACTCCCTCCTTCGCCATGATCTCGCGCACCGCCTGCATCTTGAAAGCCTGCCCCATGTAGACAAATTCCAGCTTCAGATCACGCGCTCGCGTTGCCACCGTTTCGCTGATGCGCTTGGTGATCACACCGCACTTCATACCGCCAAGTCGCGCCAATGAAATCGCAGTACCATCGTGCGCGCTGTAGCCTTTCGCTTCCATCATGGTCGTCGAATGGACCCCAAAGCCAACCTGCCCTTCGTGCTTTGAAAGGTGCGACTGCGTGTCTGCGCTGCTCGAGGCTGGGTTGGGAGCAGGAACAAGCCAGATAGTGCCATCGGTCAGCACGCCGTCTACATCGAAGAGGATGATCTTGATGCGGCGGGCGCGATCTTGCGCGGTCAATGTCATGATTCGATTCTAAATGTGAGCTTTTGGGTGAAGACTGTGCACCCAGCCGTCAGCACCAAAGCGAGTTTGAGACAATGCGGAAATGGAAAAGAACGATCCCCCGGCGCCGCCACCCCCTGTGCCAGGCCTCGATCAGGAAGACTACTACTTCGATGGCCCCTACATGGTCTTTACCGCTGCGTACCTGCTGAAGCGCGGTACCTGCTGCGGATCGGGTTGCCGGCACTGCCCCTATCGCGGCACGGATCGCGATCGAAATCCGTCTGCCTGAATTTCACCGCTCAAATTTCGTCCTCGACAAACCCTTCTTCAGACTCGTCGCCGTCCTCTTCGATTGTCAGCGCACCGTGATCTTCCACCACATCATCTTCCGCTTCGGTGGCAGGCTCTCCAGGCGACACTTCTCTGCGTGCAGTTTCAACTTCCGCCACGTCATCTTCCTTCTGCTGGCTTCCTGTCTGTTCAAGGACAAACAGCACCATGCGGGCAAAATCCTCCGGCTCCAGCGGATATCCCGATCCCGCACCATCCGCCGCGATCTCCCAGCGATGATGAAGTCCACTCTTAACCAGCCCCGGCTGAATACAGGAAACGATGACTTCGCCGTCGCCCAGTTCCGCTATCAGCGCGTCTGAAAGCACTTCAATCGCCCGCTGCGTCGCTGCATAGGGTGTTGGCCGCGAACTGCTGCCGAGCACACTCGACACGTTCACCAGATGCCCTGCCCCCTCGGAAACGAAGTGCTTCACAAACACGTACGCAAAACGGAAAGAGCCCTCAACATTAACCCGCACCATACTGCTCAGGCGCTCAATATCCACCGTCTCTATAATTCCCGCTTCAAAGAGCGCTCCATTATTCAAACAGATATCGCACCGCCCAAACCGGTCGAGCGCCGCATAGAGCAACGTCTCAGGCAGGGATTCATCGCTGAGGTTGCCTTCAATTACCGTGCAGGGCGCCCTTGAGCTGCGATGCCAGCGCGCTCAATTTCTCCATCGACGGTGCAGTCAATACGAGCGAATAGCCCGCCCGGGAAAGAGCCCGCGCAACCGCTGCACCCGCCCCTCCGGTCGCTCCCGTAATCACTGCAACGCGCCCTGGATTGCCTCCCGCCATTTCACCTCTCCGCTTCAGAATACGCGGATTGGCCGAGCAGAACTGTTGCGGAATTTGAGTCTACTTCTGCCCGGGCAAACCCGAACCTGATCCACTGGCCGCCGGCTCCCTGGGAGTCGCCGTCGCGACAGGCTCGCGCACCAGCACGGCAAAACGTGGAAAAGCAAAGCTGCCCCCGGCGTCGTCAATTACATTCAGCTGGCACACATACGAGCCCGGCTTGAGTCCTGCCAGCGGCACATCCAGTTCCACGGCCACCGCATCCCGCCCTTCCACATTCACGGCTTTTGCCTGCACCAGCGGAGTCTCGTAGACCTTCGTTGCGCCTTGGATCAATTGGAGGCTGCTGAGCAGGTTGATGCCGGCCTTCGTTCCCTTGGGCTGCCCCTCTGCCGGCTTCTCCCGCGTCGGTCCATAGACCTCGTACAGCAAATAGAGATGCTGATCCTGGCGGAATACGTGGCTGATGTTCGGAACGTACTCCTCGCCTCCGCGTATGAGAGGCGAACTCTTCTTGCTCGGCTGCCGCAGCGAAGCCAGAACGATAGAACTCATCTTCAGCGGCAGCTTCTTCATATCCGGCAGCGTGATGTCTGCCTCGAACGAACCCATGCGGCCTGTCTGGTTTTCCCGCACCACGAACTTCAAGTGATATTTGCCCGGCGGCAGGTTGAAACTCGTGGTGTACTCAATGTTCTTCTGCCGCGCCTGCAACGCCGGATCGAGATTTAGCTTCACCGTCTCCCGCGCATTGCCGATTGGCCGCTTCACCTCGTCAATCACTTCGCCAATAATGTCGAGCGTTGCCTTATCCTTGTCGCCGCCCTTCACAAAGGGAATCTGCGACCCCGGCACAATCAGCGAAACGGGCACAAAGAATCGATTCTCATCGAGCCGGAAGTACATCGCATCCAGATACACGGCAACGTCGGTGGCCGGCAAATCACTGGTCAGCTGTTCATCCAGTTCGCGCTCGCGATCTTCGCGGCCAGAATGCTTGAAGTCGGCGGGCGCGAAATAGCCCGGTCGGTACTCGATCTTCACGCCCGGCCGATTGATCTTGATCGTCAGCTTCCGGTACTTGCCGTCTCGCGCAGGATTTGTAGAGTGAAATCCGATTGCATAGTAGGCGGATGTATCGCGTTGCACCTGCGCAAACGCCGGTGCAAAATCGTTCGAATCAAAGAATGCCTTGCCACCAGTATCCGAACTCAGCGTCGCCATCACTTCCTGCGTAGCAAAGTTGGCGTTCATGTTGTTCGTAAGAGCCGCGCCATTGAATGCACCCGAACCACGAGAACTTCCCGTCGATGCATCGCCAAGTGGCGAGATGGCCTGCAGTCCGCGCGTATCCACGCTATAGATCGAAAGATTCGCACGCACTGCCGAATTGATGGCGGCGCGCAACGACGCCTGATTCTCGATTCCGTCCCTCGAAATACCGCCCGAGAAATACAGCAGCGATTTCTTTTCCGTAATCTTCTCGAGCGCCTTCGAGATCGCACGCAGCGCGAACAATTCGCGATCCGTGTTCAGATCGTTGTACTCGCTCTCGTCGGGCGTGTAGCCCGTCGTATCCTCCACCTGGTTGGTGTTTGCCGTGGCTCCCGGGGTGAATCCCTGCCCCTCAGTCCCGTTGTAAATTCCGACTTCGTTCGCCAATGCGACTTTGTCAGACGTAAAGTCCTGATCCACCTTGAGCGTCTGATCCAATGAAACCAGTGCAACCAGATCTGCGGGTTGCATCTTGTTCGTCAGAAAATCCCGTGCCGCCTTCACGCAGCGATCCAGATCCTCCGGCTGCATCGAGGTCAGATCGAAAAACATCACAATCAACCGATGGTTGCGCAAATCCTCAGGCTTTGCGACAACGGCAGCCTTCGTTCCCGGCCCATTCACCCCCATTGCCAATCCGCTGATGGTGGCCTCGTTCAACGGCGTCGCCATGTCGACAGTCTGGAAATCAAACGACGAAATCTGCTGCTGCTTTCCATTCTCTGAGACGGTGAAGTCACTCTGCTTCAGACCCCGCACAAACTCACCGCTCTTCGCATCGCGCACCACAACGTTGGTCAACACCAGCTCGGCATTGGCCTTGAAAACATAGTTATCTTGCTGCGCTGCGCTGGCGTCCTGCGACGCCGCAATCGGCGCGGCCGGTAACGCAAGCGCGCACATCGCGACAACCGCAACCGCCTTTTCCACCCAATTCGCCATCAGAACCTGAACCTCGAGGTGAATTGGAACGACCGCATCGCAGCTGCGGAAGTCACTTGCCCAAACGTGGGGGACGCCACGTTGGTGTCGATGCCCGCGTACTGCACCGTATTGAAGACGTTGTTGATGGTTGCGCGAATCTCCAGGCTGCGCGTCTCTCCGAGTTGCATCGTCTTCGACAAGGACATGTTGTTCTGCACAATCCCAGGGCCCTTGAAATAGCTGCGCGGCGTATCTCCAAACACTCCGCATGGATAAGGATTGTCCGGGGGATTAGCAGGCTCAACAAATGCAGCCGGATTGAACCACTGCCTCCCCGTACTCAAATTCAACGGCGAACCGGTTAGATTTGGCCGGAACGTGCCTGACGTTCCGCACGCAACGCTGGTGGTACCTGCTTGAAAAATCGGAGTCAGCGATGTGCCTGTCGCAAACGTGAAGGTGCCCGAAATCGAGAATCCCTCAAGAACATGTGCGCCAGTCCCCGTCGTCACCCAGCGCTTGTCCTGGCCGAAAGGCAATTCATAGAGATAATTCCCGCTCACTTTATGCCTGACGTCGATGCTTGAATCCCCTTCCTCATCCTGCAGATCCGTCCAATCCTGTGCGCCGACCCCGCCTACGCCGCCCACGATCCCCGCATTGTCGATCGCATGCGAGTACTGATAGTTGGCGCCCAGTGAAACGCCGTTCGAAAGCCGTTTATTCAAACGCAGCGTGCCCGCATTGAATTTGTAAAACGCTATTCCTTGTTCATAACGAAAGAGCAGATTCGATGGATCGGTGTCAGGGCTCTCCGCGAGTGCCCGCGGAGCCGTGACGATATCTAGATGATTTCCCCTCGCCCCGTTGTAACCGGCGTTCATCACCACGCCCCACGGCAGCGTCTTCTGGATATCGAGATTCCACGTCTGCACGTACGGCAAATGGAAGTGCGGATCGAGCGCGTAATTTCCCACTGTCGCAGGGGCGGGAAAACCCTGTGCAAGCGTCAGGCACGTGCCGATTTGCACGCAAGCTGAGGTTGGCGCCCCCGTCGATGTAATCTCCTGGTTCGTTTGCTGGTTTGAAAACGGCGGTTGATGAGCCATCGTTGTCGCAAACGTCGCATAAGAACCAACCGTGTAGTTGATCCCGAACCCGGCGCGGACCACCGTCTGCTTTAGCTTCGGCGGCCTCCACGCAATTCCCACACGCGGCGCAAATGCCTTGGTGAACGGGATACACCAGCGAAGCAGGCAACCCCGCTTGTCCCGATTGCACCTGGGTCTGTGAAGTAAACCCCTCCGCTGGATTTGTCAGAACCTCCGCCAGTCGTCCGTATTTTTCTGTGTACGGCGCAAAGAATTCGTAACGAAGGCCGTAATTCAGCGTGAGACTCGGAAGCATACGCCAATCGTCCATCGCAAAGCCGTCAATCACGTTGTCGCGCAGGTAAGTCTTGTTCACCGCGGAATTAAGTGCGGTCTGCTGCGGAAGTCCCAGCAGAAAATCGGCGACCGAGAAACCGGTGTTTGGATCACTGGCCCCGTTTTGCGTAAACAGTCCGGTGAACGCAAAGGTCCCGGTCGCATTCGAACTCGAAAGAAAGTCGTTGTGCACGCGACGATAGTCGCCGCCGAAACGCATGTTGTGTTTCCCATGAATCCAGCTGAAAGTCTCGGAAAACGAAATGGTTTGTGCGACTGCGACCCTCGGCTGCTGCTCGTTCATACCTGCAAGGTTGCTCAACACAACACTCGGCAATCCATAATTCAGCGGCGTCGAATTCAGTGGTTCATTGTTCGGTCCCAGAATTCCAAGCTGCGTCTCGATGTCCGGCCCATTGGTGAAGAAGTTCGTCACATTGGTGTCCGACCGATTCCAATTCACGTTTAACACATTCGTAAATTTGTGATACCCAACCGTATAGCCAGCCTGCAACGAGTTCGAACTGGACGACGTCTTGCCGCCCAGTTGCGGAAAAATATTCACGTTGTCTGATGCTGAGTGGCTCCAGTTGTAATTTGCGTTCACGCTCTGCCGCAGCCCCTGGTTCTGCTGCGCTGCCCTCCGTCCGCCTCCGCCGCCTCCGCGCCCACCACCCATGCCGAATGGCGACGCATTCGCACCGATGCTTCGCATATAGCGGATGCCCGCTTGCGTCGAGTTGGACTGCGCCGTGGTGAGCAGGTGATAGTTCTGAACCGAATTCGGAATATTCGGTTCCGGATAGAACGGCTGGCAATTCGTCCCGCTCGCAGCCGGATTTGGACACGTCAGCAGCGCCTTGGCCTGCTGCGAAATGCGTGCCGAAGGAATCACGTTCAAGACACCGCCCGTTGAGAACTGCTTCCCCGTGACCGGATCAAAAATCGGTGGCAGACCAGGAGCCGAGAAATCGCCCGCTCGTTCGGCATCCGTCGGCACCGTCGCATAGTCATCCACCGGGAGGGAACTCCGCGTTCCCGACAGCGTTAGAAACACCGTGTCCTTGCCGCTGGGCTTCGTCAGCTTCGGAATGTACGGAGCGCTCATGAATGTAATCCCGAATCGATTCGTGCCCGAAGCCGGCTGTTCTTGCGGCTGACCGTACAGGCTGAAAGGCTGAGCATTCAGCGCCGAGTTGCTGCCCATCCAGAAAATTGCGCCATGCGGCTGGCCCGGATTAAAGCCGCGAAAGTTTCCTCGCCCCCCGCCCCCGCGACCACCGCCCCCAAACCCACCCCCGAATCCTCCGCCAAACCCGCCGCCGCCGCCCGGCCCAAATCCTCCGCCTCCAAAGAGTCCTCCGCCGGTCGCCCCGTCGACATTCATGCCACCCTGCGCACGCATCGTCTCCATCGCATCGCGCAGTCGATCCATGTCGACGCCCGCCATCGGACTCACCGAGCCCGACTGCCCGCTGATCGCAACCGATTGATCGCTGAATTCGGAGTTCCCCGCAATCGAAGGCAGCGCCGCCCCACTCGCTCCAGTTGCCCCGCCCTGCGTCTCGGTATCTCCTGCGAGCGCACTCACCAGGTTCAGAGCCTGCGCTCCGTTACTCGCCAACTGCCGGATCGCCTGCTGAACCTGCCCAGTCTGCGCGTCCTCGCGTTGCTGCTGCTGGGCCGCGCGCGATGCAAGCATCAGTTGAAAGTCCACCGCCTGCTCGCGACTTGAGGTATTCAGCACCGCCTCCTGCGCCCCCTGCGCAAACGCCGCAAATTGTGTGCGAATTACATACCGCCCGTTCTGCGGGATCGTCAGCGACCATGCCCCGGTCAAATCCGTCGTGGTCGAGTAGCGCTTGCCTGTGAGCGTGTTCTGAGCAGTAACGGTGACGCCGGGAAGCGGGATCGTACCGCTCTTTACATGCCCGTGGAGTTTGCCCCCGGTGACAGCGGATTGAGCATCAGGAGCGTTCGGCACTGCCGCCGCAGCAGGGTCAGCCGTCGCACCGGCAGCTTGCGCAGGAACTGAGGACTGGGCCCAGGCGCCAATGCCCGCGACCACGCACACCGCCGCAGCGATAGCCCCCCGTATTGCTCCTCGCTTCATCTACGCTCCTGCACTTAACCCAGTATTCAGACAGACGTGCTCCGGGCCACGAAGGTTGACGTCAGACAACTCATGGCCTGCGCCCACGCCGGGATTCAACGCATTTTTGCGGCGCACCCCTGAGATCGTCCCGAAGAACCGCCTTGCTGTTTACTACTTGGTTTACATGCAGGTTACCACCGGTGTTTTCAACAACAATTTCCGCTTGCGCTGTCAGAGATGCCATGTTTACTCTTACGCCAATAACTCAGTGGTAGCTACCGTGGATGTCTCCCAGGCACGGGAAGCGGGAAAGGCATTTGGCGTGATGAAGATCGGCACCACTATCCGCGCACACCGGCTGCAAAAGGGGCTCTCCCAGGGCGACATCGAAAAGAAAACAGGCCTGCTGCGCTGCTATCTTTCGCGCGTTGAGAACGGACACACCGTTCCCTCGCTCGACACACTCTCGAAAATCGCACTCGCGCTCGACTTGCCCATCGCCCAGTTTTTCGCTGAAGACTCTCTAGGCGGAGCGGTGAATACGCATCACCTCAGCGACGACGAACTGCGTTTTCTTACGCAGATTCGCCGCTACTCAACAAACCTGAATGACAGCGACCGCAAACTGCTGCTCGCCATGGTCAAGAAGTTCGCCTCGACAGCAGTGCGGTAATTTCAGATTTCCAAGGCCACGCGGGGCTTCGGGCTTCATGGCCAGTGACGCACCAAGCCCCCGCTACACTTGATTACCTAAATGGAAGATCGGCTCGGCTCCCTGTGCACCCGCGAGCAGAGTTTGTTCTTCGTGTGACTCCAGCGGCTTATAGTTCTGAGCCACATCCATCGCCAGCCTGAAATAGCGTTCATCCCCCGGCGGAATCGCCGCCGTGATGGGATGCCCCAGCGTCCAGCGCAATCCCATTGACGCCTCATCCGGGAACCCAGCTGGCTTGTACCAGCACTTTGGCTCCGGATGGTCTTTCTTCTCGTCCTCCGGCCACACTGACTTCGCCATGCCCTTCAGCGCCAGGATCCCCATCTTCTTCTCTTGCGCCTTTTTCAGAATCTGCGGCCCGAATCCCGCCTGCGTAAACAGCACAAAGTTCAACGGAAACAGAATCGTGTCGAAGTTATAGCGATCCATCGCCGCCACCGCCGTCTCTGCTGAGTGCACGCTGAATCCGATGAAGCGGATCTTCCCTTCCTTCTTCGCCGCTTCCATGGTCTCCATCGCGCCACCCGGCCCGAGCACCTTGTCCAGGTCCGCCATCTTCGTCAGCGCATGGAATTGGTAAAGGTCCACATGATCCGTCTTCAGCAGCCGCAACGACTCTTCCAGTTGCTTGCGCGAATCGTCTTTCATCCGGCCTTCCGTCTTGCACGCCAGAAAGCAGTTCTTGCGATACGGCGCCAACGCCGGCCCCAGCCGCTCCTGCGCATTGCCGTAGCTTGGAGCAACGTCGAAGTAGTTGATCCCGCGATCCACAGCCTCGGCCACAATGTTCGATGATTCGCCCGAGCTCTCATTCATCACCACGATTCCGCCGAACGCGATGATGGAAAGCTGTTCGCCCGTTCGCCCCAGCGTGCGCCGTGCAATCGGATTTGCGGGAGTTTTAGCTTTAAGTTGGCTCGAGGCAGCAACAGTTGCGGCAGTAACCGCGGCGTGTTTCAGGAATTCACGACGCCTCATGGTCTTCCTCCTTGAGAGGGAATCGACGAGCACCGTTCAATCAGATTTTCGCATAGACAGCAGCGCCGTGCTCCTTCATCAGCCCGGCAACTGTGCAAGGTAAAAGCTGAAAAGCACAAGCAGTCCTGCAACCAATGTCAGCGCGATTCGGAAGCGCGTGTCAAACTGGCTTTTGGTCGATCCAAGACGCGGCACAAGGGGCGCCGCAAACAGCAACCCGCAAGTGAACCCACCCAGATGCGCCATGTTGTCGATACGCAAACCAGAGCCCATCACGCTCGTGCCAACATTGACTGAAAAACCGATCACCAGGTTGATCGCGGCAAAGTAGATGACTGACCTGCGTAGTCGCTTCAGCTCGATGGGCGGCACCGGCAATTGCTTCGATTTGAGCAAAATGATCAGCGCACCGGCGATTCCGAAGACCGCGCCAGAAGCTCCAACTCCGGGTGGAAATCCAATGCCGCCCGGCGTAAATCGCGCATCCGGATAGCTATACCAGCTATAAAACGTGGAAAGCAGGTTGCCCGCGGCGCCTGTCAGAATGTAAGCGCTTAGCACTCCAAGCCATCCGATCAGCGGCTCCGCGAGCAGGCCAAGATTCCACAAACACCACATGTTGGTCGCAAGGTGAATCAGACCTCCGTGCACGAACATCGCCGTGACGATGCGCCACCATTGACCGCCATTCAAAATGGCGCCGGCGTTGTTCGCTCCCCAAAACATCAACTGATCGGCGGTGGGGCTCATCGCGCTCACCCCGTGCAGCACCATCGCCAAAAAAACGGCGCAATTGATTCCCACCAGCACGTACGTTGCCGGAGCGGTCGCCCAGAACGACCGTTGCCGTCTCACCACCGGTTGCGGAGTCGGAATGTAGCCCGCGGCCGGACGAAGAATCTCCGGCTCCGCGTCGGGCTTCACATCAAAAGGCCCGGTTCCCGAGGATGGAGGGGGAACGCTGCTCATACCTCAACTCTACTGCATTCGCCTTCATAAGGTTACGCACAACGAACGCGGGCTGCACCGGTGCAAGTCACCTCACAATGTCGGCCGGGCCTTTCGATGTAGTCTGTTCTTTGGTCTTCGCATCCTGCGCCTCGCTGGGCGCACAATCCTCTCTGCGAAGATCGCCAGGGAGTTGAACCGTGACTGCTTCGACAAATGCAACAAAACGGATCCGCCGGGCGTTACTCAGCGTGACCGACAAATCCGGCCTCGTTGATCTGGCCAAAGTTCTCGCAGGGTTCGGCGTTGAGTTGATCTCCACCGGCGGCACCGCGCGCGCTCTTCGCGAAGCGGGGTTGACGGTAAAGGACATCAGCGACCTCACCGGCTTCCCAGAGATGCTCGACGGCCGCGTAAAAACACTGCACCCGCGCGTCCACGGAGGACTTCTTTACATTCGCGGCAATGCCGAACACGAAGCCGCGGTCGCCGCCCACGAGATTCAGCCCATCGACATGGTCGTCGTCAACCTCTACGCCTTCGAGAAAACCGCGGCCCAGCCCGCCGTCGCCTTCGGCCATCTCATCGAAAACATCGACATCGGCGGCCCCTCCATGGTCCGCTCCGCAGCCAAAAACTTTGAAGATGTCGCCATCGTCACTCGCGTGTCGGAGTACCCCGCAATCATCCAGGAAATGAAAAGCGCCCACGGCGCTGCACTCTCGCGCGAAACTCGCTGGCGTCTCGCAAAGCAGGCCTTCGCCACCACCGCCGCCTACGACACCGCGATCGCCAACGCGCTCGACAAGATTGCCGAAGCCCCCGAACCTACCCAGCCCATCGCGCAGGAGTCGCAGTCAACCGCACCACAGGCTCTCCCATCAACGCTCCGCATCAATATGCCGCTCGCCCAGTCCCTGCGCTACGGCGAGAATCCCCACCAGCGCGCCGCCCTCTACAGCGATGCCTCCGGCCTCGGCGTCGCCGGCGCAACGCAACTGCAGGGCAAGGAACTCAGCTTCAACAACCTCGTCGATCTCGATGCCTGCTGGGAACTCGCACAGGAGTTCGACGAGCCAGCCGTCATCATCGTTAAGCACACCAACCCCTGCGGCACCGCAACAGGAGCCACGATTCTCGAGGCTTACCAGAAAGCCCTCGCCAGCGATCCCGTCTCCGCATTCGGCGGAGTCATTGGCATCAATCGCCCCGTCGATGCTGAAGCCGCAGCCGAAATCGCCAAGCTCTTCGTCGAAGCCATCGCGGCACCCGCCTTCACCCCGGAAGCACGCGAGCGCTTCGCCGCCAAAAAGAATCTCCGCCTCGTTGAGGTCCGCAACGCACCGCACCGCCCGGTCGTCAAAAACGTTTCCGGCGGCTTGCTCCTTCAGGACGCCGACACCGGCCGAATCACTGAAGACGAACTCAAGGTCGTCACCTGGCGTCCGCCGACTGCCGAAGAACTTCGAAGCCTGATCTTTGCCTGGCGCGTCTGCAAGCACGTCAAATCCAACGCAATCGTCTACGCGCGTGACGGTCAGACCGTTGGAATAGGCGCAGGCCAGATGAGCCGCGTTGATGCCGCCCGTTTCGGCGCGCAAAAGGCCGTGCTCTCACTCAAAGGCACCGTCGCCGCATCCGACGCATTTTTCCCGTTCCCCGATGGACTCGAAGCCGTCGCCGCAGCCGGCGCAACCGCAGTCATCCAGCCTGGCGGTTCAGTCAAAGACGATGACGTGATCGCTGCCGCCGATCGCCTCGGCATCGCGATGGTCTTCACAGGGATCCGGCATTTCCGCCATTGATCTCGCCTCGAAAGTTCAACCTATGACGGCTTTCGCCCAGTCTTCAAGCAGCCGGCGCGCATATCTCCTCTCACTCGCTCGCCAGATGGACTGGTTCCGCGGCCTGCGCGCCGCCGTAGCCCTCTGCGCGCCACTGGTCATCGGTGACCTTGCGGGACTCCCTATCCTCGGCTGGGCTGCGCTTGGCGGATTCGAAGCGACTCTGGCCGATACCGGCGGACCCTACCGCTCGCGACTCGCCGGCCTCGCAACGCTCTCTATCGGCGGCGCAGCAGGACTCTTTCTCGGCTGCATCGCCGGACGAAGCGTCATTTGGGCGCTCCCTGTCACCATCGCTTTCTGTTTTTTCTGGAGCTATCTGGCGGTTCTCGGTCAGCCATTCAGTTCAGCCGGCCTGCTCGTCCAGGTCATCTTTATCTGCGGTATCGGTGCCGCGCCGGTTGCCTGGCATACCGCCCTCGGCTGGTCCATCGCACTGTTTTTCGGCGGCGTATGGGCCGCGGTGCTTTCGCTTCTGCTCTGGCCGCTCGACGCATATCGACCAGCGCGCCTCGCCGTCGCAGACTGCTACAACGAACTCGCATCCTTCCTCGGTTCCGTGTACGAACTTGCCACGCGCGAACAAACCACCCATCGTAAACCCACGCCGGCTCTCTGGCATCGACTAGCGCAACATCATCAATTCCGCATTCGCCGTGTCGTCGAACAGGGCTGGCAAACTATCGCCAACGTTCAGGCAGAAAATCAAGCAGACTCTACGGTTGCTCGTCAGCTGGTTGTCCTGCTGGAACACGCTGACTTACTCATAGCCAACACTGTCGCGCTCGCAGAACACCTCGAGTCGCAGGCATCCGGTGAGTCTTCATGTTTTCAGCGCGGCCTTTCCGCCCTCCCCGATCTCCGCTCCGCCGAGCAGTGGATCGCCTCGCTCCTCCTGCGCCGCCGCAACTTGACCGTAGCCCACGCCCGTGCGAAGTGGAGCGAAATGGATCGGCTGCCGCACTACCTGACCGGATGCCTTGACACCTCGAATGCCAGTGATCGCTTCCTGCTGGCCCAGGTAACTCAGTCTGCGTCTGTGCTCGAATCTTCAATCGATAGTGCGTCACTGCTCCGACTAGGCAAGTCTCCGCTCGCTTCCGATGATCCTGTAGAAACAACGGACCATCCAGACCACGTCCACCGCCGGCTCAAGCAGGCCAGACTGCGCCCAGACCTCGACCTTCTCGAAGCCAACCTCACTTTTAGCTCGCTAACTCTGCGTCATGCGTTGCGCGTAGCAGTCGTATGTGCCCTCGATGTCGCATTGATCCTGATATTGCATATCGACCACGGCTACTGGCTCCTGCTCACATCCCTCATCGTGCTGCAGCCGCACGTCTCGGGTACGCTCCGCCGTGGGCTTGAGCGTGTCGGCGGCACCATCGGCGGAGGTATCCTCGCCGCATTGCTCGCCGTCGTGCTTCATTCGCAGCTCGTCATCGCTGCCGTGCTCTTCCCGCTTTCGCTGCTGGCCCTGGCTGTTCTGCCCGTCAGCTACGCAGCCTTCGCGTTTTTTCTCACCCCGGCCTTCGTATTGGCATGGCTTCCATATTCAGGCGATTGGAAACTCGCGCTCATCCGTGTCTTCAACACCTTCGCGGGAGCGGTCATCGCCATTCTCGCCATGATCTTCCTCTTTCCTATCTATGAGCGTGACCGTGCGCCGGCCTTTCTGCGTGCAAGCCTCACGGCCGATCGCCGCTATCTCGAACAGCTTGCCGAAGCATGGAAAACCGATTCGCCATCACCCCGCCAGCTTGCAGCCGCCCGGCGCGGCGCCGGTCTTGCCCATAACGACACCGAAGAATCTCTCCAGCGAATGCTAGCCGAGTCATGGCCGCGGCGCCTGCCCTTCGCTCAATTCGCAACCGCATTCGTGACGTATCTGCGGCGCTTTGCGCAAAGCATCACCACGCTCACGACGCTGCAAGGTGAGTCGGAGTGGAAGCAATCTCTTCCCGTTCAAAGTCGCCTCGCTCTGCTCCAACAACGCCTTCAGTGGCTCGAAACTCAATTCGATGTCCTCAAACCAGCCGTCGTCTCCTCTTGGCCCGAGCTGATGAATACTGGCCCCGGCAGACCGCTCATCCCCGCGGATATTCATCCCGGCGAACGACAACTCGAGCGTATGGAGCGACAAGCTGAGATTTTGCGCCGCCAGCTCAGCTCCCTTCGCGAAAGTGGCTGGCTCTCGGGTTCAGGCACCTGAGAGATTTGACAGTAGCAAGCCGTTTTCTTCGAAGCTAACGATTACCTGTTGCCGAAATCCCCCAATCCGATGGCTTGCTGCGACTATTCGCAGGTAAAATCGTCTTTAACAATGGGTGGGCTGCGCAGGCATACTGTCGGCATCAAACGTTTTTAATCCGGCGAGCCAGAGTGGATAATCGTCCTCCCTGGTGAGACACTCTGGATCCCCGAGGCTCATGAAAATAAAAAGATTATCGCCCTCTTTGTGGTTGCCGCTTGCCGCTTCTCTCGTTACGGTGGCGACCCTCCCTGCGCAAACCCCAAGCGCGCCAGCTCAGACAAATCCGGCCGGTCCCTCGATTGCAAACGCCGATACCAAACCTGCCTCCGGCTCCGCATCGGCCGCCGAACCCGACCGCGCTCAGTCTTACTACCACTCCGCCCTCGCCCACATTTACGAGGAACAAGCCATCGCTTCCGGCCGGCCCGAGTATATGAGGCACGCTGTCGAGGAATATAAGACGGCGCTCAGTGCCGATCCCAACTCCCCGCAATTGAATGACGAGCTCGCTGATCTTTACTTTCGCACCGGCCAGGTGCGCGAGGCTGAAGCCACCGCCCGCGGGCTGCTCAAAACCTCACCCAACGATATCGACGCGCATCGCCTCCTCGGCCGCCTCTACCTTCGCCAGTTGAGCGAGGCGCAAAATGCGGTCTCTTCCTCGTCTCCCAACGGCAACACCCTCGATCAGGCCATTGGCGAATTCCAGAAACTCGTTGCGCTCGATCCAAAAAGCGTGGAAGACCGCATGGTGCTGGGCCAGCTCTACACCGTCAAGCATCAGAACGAGAAAGCGGAAGAGCAGTTCAAAGCCGCCCACGATCTCGATCCCGATTCAGAGGAAGTGGTCCTCAACCTTTCGCGTCTATATGCCGAAAACGGCGACCTCGCGCACGCCGCGAAGGTTATCGAAGCTGTGCCGCCCTCCGAACGTAGCCCAAAGATGGAATTCGCGCTGGGATCGGTTTACGACCAGTTGAAGCGTCCCAAAGATGCCATCGATGCATACAAGCGCGCTGCCGACCTCGACCCCGAAGACGCTCGCAGCATGGGAGCACTCGCCCAGGCACTCCTCAATAACAATCAGCTGGATGAAGCACTCAAGGTATATCGGCAAATGGCCGAGGCCGATCCTGAGGACGCAAGCACCTCCATTCACATCAGCGAGATCCTCCGCCGCCAGGGCAAATACGAAGAGGCGCTTACGACCGTAAAGAAGGCCGTCAAAAAAGATCCCGATTCGCTCGAGGCAGGCTACAACGAGGGTCTGCTGCTCGATGTCCTCGGCCGCTACGACGAATCCGCGCAGGTCTACGAACACATGGTCGACCTGACCTCACACGCTAACGGCGCATACACCGCGGACGAGAAGAATAATCGCGCCATCTTTCTTGAGCGGCTCGGTTCGGTTTACCACGAGCAGAACAAGGTCACTGAAGCCATCGCTACCTATCAGAAGATGATCGATCTTGGCGGTGAAAACTCTTTACACGGATACCAGAATCAGGTCGACGTCTATCGCGATGCCAGGATGTACGACAAGGCCATCGAAGTTTCGCGCAAGGCAGTCGAAGCCAATCCCAAAAATCGCGAGCTCAAGCTGATGCTCGCCGGCGAACTGGTTGACCAGGGCAAAGAAGACGAAGGCATCGCCATGGCCAAGGGCATGCTCAATAACTCGGCAAGCGACCGAGAGGTCTGGATTACATTGGGACAGATCTATACTCGCACCCACAAGTGGAAGGAAGCCGAAGAAGCCCTGAACAAGGCCACGCCCCTTACCTCCAAAAAGGAGGACAGCATCTATCTGTTCTTCTTGAAGGGCAGTCTGGCTGAGCGCCAAAAGCACTACGAGCCGGCCGAACAATATTTTCGCCAGGCGCTCGAACTCGATCCCAATAACGCAGCTGTCCTCAACTATCTTGGCTATATGCTCGCCGACAAAGGCAACCGACTCCCTGAAGCTCTGAAAATGATCCGCAAAGCCGTCGAACTCGAACCACTCAATGGCGCATACCTTGACTCGCTCGGCTGGGCCTACTTCAAGCTCGGGCAATATGAACTGGCTGAAGAGAACCTTCGCCAGGCAGTCCAGCGCGATCAGACCGATCCCACGGTCCACGATCATCTCGGCGATCTCTACGAGAAGACCGGGCGCATTCGGCTTGCCGCCAGCCAGTGGGAGTTATCGCTCTCCGAGTACTCCAAATCCGCGGCTCCCGATGTTGAACCAGCCGAAGTCGCCAAGGTTCAAAAGAAACTGGAAACCGCCCGCGTCCGACTCGCCAGGCAGGAGAACTCCACTGGAGAAAACAAGCCCCAATAGTTCAATTCAAAATTTTGAAGTTGGACAGCATTAAGGGCGGCCCTTCACTGGGCCGCCCTTAATGTTTGCCGCCGTTGGCTGAGGAAGCCCGGCTCGCGCTATGCAATTCCTGCAAAGCGGGCCGTTTCGCTGGTGGGCAATGGTTCAGCCTGGGGCGGAAGCGGTTTGTGATGCGTCAACGAACGTTTCACGATAAAGACTTCATCGAGATAGAGACGGGCATTCCCCTCCAAATCCAGAAACCCCGTATTGCTCTCTCGGCAAAGCGTCTGTGCGTCCTCTGAGAGTTCCGGCGCAATCAGAACCGCGGTCGTATCGCCCTTGAATCGCGAATGCAGATTTCTCAGTTCGAGAAACGTCCGCTGCAATTCCGTTGGGTCGCAATTCTGCACCACCTTGCAAATAAGCCTGTGTGCGTGACCATAGATTTCGATGTTTGCGATAATGGTTTTGTCACTGCGGTGTCGGTGCGATTCGATCTTGATTTCCTTCGTCTTGACAACTGAGATTTGCCCCAACGTCTGTCGAAGTGCCTCAATCGCCTCATTCTCCAGGTGCCTTTTCATTTAAACCACTCTTTCGCAGGGGAGAAGTCTTTTCACCACTGCTCGGTTGTCTTAAACTCGGCAACAGAAATTGCCGAAATGATCATGCCGCTCGGCATAAATGCCAGCCTGAATTTCAGGCAGCCGTTAGCGGCTCAATACCGGCCATACCGTCTTCCTTTACCCTGGAAGATCTCAGCCTGAATACGTTTTTGCCGGCCGGAGTCATGGCTAATCTGACTTCCTTCCGTTCACCCATGCGGCGCCCAGACCTTGAAGTCCAGCCATTCACAAAGACGCGGATCGTGGATCTGCGGTTCCCCATGCCAGAACTCCGGAGACAACCCGCATTGAATCTGCAGGTGGTCCAACTGCAGCTCGATTACGCGAGTGGCCTTTGGAAAGTATCGGCGCACATTCCGCGCGCCAACGTAAAGGCCCGTCACTTCGCTGCCATTGAATTGTGTTTTGACCACCATCGCTCGTCCTGCATTGCTCGTCTAAATTCGGCGTATCGAGTCGGTAAAACATCACATTTGCTTGGTGCGTCAGGACCCCGACACAAGCCGGGGTCCACGCAAATCAGTCCATTTGCTGCCTATGTTGGACCCAATTTCTTGCCACGTCAAGGACCCTGCGGTGCACTCCGAAGAAAATATTTTTCAATCGATTTAGCATACGTTTACATCCAGAACGCAATCACCACCAAAGTTCGGCCCACCAAAAAAATGCGGCAACTTTCAATTCCATGAAAGTTGCCGCGATTCCGAATTTCAGTTGGACCAAAGACTCTAAAACGCCCGACTGCCGTATCGTTCGTTACTGATGCGCCGCTGCCGAGGCAAGGTAGGCGTCCACATTGCGCTTGTCTACCAGCGATGTGCCGGTATCCACAAACACAGGATAAGGAGAAAACGCATCCTGGCTGTAGTCCGTCGTCAACGAGGTCGGCGCCGCATGGAAAATCTCATCCAGCGACCTCAAGCCAATGATATCCCATCGTGAACGGCTTCTGCGCAACCGTCGCGTTGATCGTTCCGCCCTTGATTCCGTCCAGGGTGTCCTGATTCACGTCCCAGGCCATCACTAGCCTGTCCGCGTGCATTCGTCCGCTTGACCGCATCCGAAACCATCTTGCCTGATGCTGACTCAAGACAGATAAACGCATTGATCTTTTTGGGGCCCGTCAGTGACATCAATTGCTGCGTCTTGTCAAATGCTGTGCGCGCATCGCTCTTGATGTCGATTACGTCCACAACGTGAATATTCGGCCGGGTGTCCAGAACATCCTTGAATCCCTTGAGCCGCTCTTCCATGTTCGGCTGACCCGAAATCGTGAAGAACACCACGTTCCCTGCCCCGCCCAATTGCTCAGTCACGCGGCGGCCGCCCATTTTTCCCGCCTCCAGATTGTTCGTGCCGATAAAGAACAGTCTCTTGCTCCCCACTGCATCTGAATCGATCGTGATCACCGGAATCCCAGCGCCAATTGCCGAATCAATTGCCGGCCCAAGCACCGAAACATCCGCCACGGAAATCAGAATGCCGGCAGGCTTTGCCGCCACGGCCTTCTGCAATTCCGCCAGTTCTGCCTGCGGATCATAATTCTCAGGTCCCACAACCTTCGCGGTGACTTTGTATTCGCTGCGGCCTTGTTAAACCCCTTCGCGGCCGTTTGCCAGTATGGCAATGCCATATTCGACGAAACCAGGTAAAAAACTTCTTTGTTCGAATGCCTGTCGCAGCCTGTCGTGAATGCAACTCCAAAGGCCGCCAGGGCCAATCCAACACATTTCATCGTCTTCATTCTTGCCTCCTGTCCGAATGTAAAGAATATCGGAATGCGCGAAATTACGACGCCTGCCCGCGCAGTTTGAAAAATCGGCAGGATCGTACTCCCGGATGCCCGAGCATTGTCCAATCCTGCGCAGGAAGGATTCTATAGCACTCCGCTTGGTCGCAGCATCGGTGACTCGCAACACGTCCGTTGCAAATTCTTCGCCATGGACACTCCGCTCCGACCCTGGTCTGCCCAATGCCTTGCCGCCGTGCGCGCCCCCGCTCCGCTGCGATATAACCAGACCAAGACCAATCACGGATGACTTCACCGAGCCAAACCTAAATGAATGGCACTGCCGCCCGCCAACATCGCCGTCGATGGCAACGGCGATCCCTGTCTGCCCGCATACATCCCGAACCGCCCCATCCTTATCGCTCTCGCCTTCTGCGCGTGACAGCGCCCGCATTCTCCATGCGCGCGCTTTTCGCCGTCTGGCCGGAAAAACCCAGGTCTTCTCCCGCTTGGCGCGCGATTTCCCGGCGACCATTTCCGCAGCCGGCTCACCCACACGCTCGAAGTAGCCCAGATCTCCCGCACCCTCGCCGAAGCTCTGGGCCTGAACCGTGAGCTCGCTGAGGCCCTCGCCCTCGCCCACGACATCGGCCATCCGCCCTTCGGCCACGCCGGCGAAAAAGCCCTCGACTCCGCGTTGCGCCAGCACGGCCTCGGCTTCGACCACAACCTGCATGCCCTGCGCATCGTCACCTGGTTTGAAGAGCGTTATCCTGCCTGGCGCGGCCTCAACCTCACCCTCGGCCTTGCGCGAAGGCATCATCAAGCACTCCCGCGATTACTCGAGCGCTACCCACCCCGAACTCGCCGAATATTTCCTCGATCTTCGTCCTCCGCTCGAGGCGCAACTGATCGACCTCGCCGACGAAATCGCCTACCTGACAGCCGATTTTGATGATGGCCTTGACTCCGGCATTTTGCAACGTCGCAGATGTGTGCCGACCATGTCCCGCTCTTCCGCCGATTCCACGACGAGACTACGGCGCAATTCCCCTCTGCACCGGCGAAGCAGGCGGTGTACGAAACGCTCAACCGCATGCTCAACGCTCTGGTCACCGATCTCATCGAAGAAGTGCGGAGTCGCGTTGCCGCTTTCGGCGCCACCACGCTCGACGACATCCGCCGCGCGCCCGGCAAGAATCGCGGCTCTCAGTCCTGCCATGGAAGCCGACCGCGCCGCCGCCAAAAGTTATCTCTACACAAACTTCTACAACTCCCCGGGAATGGAAGAAGAACACGAACGCGCCGCCCACGTCGTTCAGGAATTGTTCGCGGCTCTGATGGCTGATCCAACGTTCTGCCCGCCGACCACCAGACTCAGATTCCAACCGAAGGCCTGGCCCGCACCGTAGCCGACTACATCGCCGGAATGACCGACAGCTACATCGAACAACTGTGGACACGCTTCCGCGAAATAGACTCGCATCTGCAAATGTCTATCCAGAGTGGCTACTGCACCGTCCCTTGCGGCCTCAGCCGTCGCAGGTCCAGCGCGCACTCCACCGCATTCTGCGCATACAGCCGCAGATTGTCTGAAGCAGCCCACAGCCACACTCGCGCCGATTCATTCGCGTTGCGCGGACCGGGCTCCAGACGCAGCCGCACCAGCACATCGTTTTGCCCCGTCGCCGCCAGGTTCGAAGGCGAATCCGTGTCCTCGAGCACCAGGTCCAGGTGATATCCGCTCATCGCGTCTTCCAGCGTCGACAGATCTACTGGCCGCTCCATCTCCGCGAAAACTGAGAACACATGTCCGTGAAACACCGGCGCACTGATCGTTTGAATCGCGAGCATCGGCAGTCGTCTTCCCGCCAGCGCGCTGTACTGTCGACGAATCCGCGCGTCCACGGCGTTCAGGTTCGACCTTGGCGTTCTCGCCGAATCCGCAAACCAGGTTGTACGCCAATTGCGCATCGAATGTGGCCCGCGGAACCGATTGGAAGCTCAGCAGGTTCACCGTCTGCTGGTGAAGTTCATCCATCGCCGCCCGACCGAACTCGCTGGCCGGCAGCATCACAGTCGCCGCGGCGCTTCGCACCGGTGCTGCCTGCTGCAGCCGTTCCATCAACAGCGCAAGAGCCAGCGCAGCTGGATGCGCAGGAACAATGGCCGGCGTAAACAAATCTGCCGCAACATCCTGCTCTCCCACCCAGGGCGAGCGCACCAGCACGCCTGTCTCCTGATCCAATGCACCCGAAAGATCCAGCACCGTCGACCCGGCTCGCAGAGCTTCGCGCCATTGTTTGCGGGTCAAGCTCTCCGTGCCGCAAAAGAATGTGAAGTCCATGTGCTCGAACGAGTCCGCGCTGATGGGTTGCACAAATGTCACCTCGTCGCCCACCTGGTCGAGTTGGCCAAGCCCTTCGTCTTCATCAAACAGCGCATACGTCCGACGCGGCGAGCGATGAATCCGCGAGAGCGTCTTTCAGCTCTTTGCCCAGCAATGTCGAGGCTCCAACGATGGCAATCTTGTACACTGTCGTCCTTCTTCTCGGTTGTAACTAGGAGTGACGCAGCGGATCCGGATCGGCATTCGGGCCTTCGGGCAGCCCTTCCGAGTCGCTACGTTGTCCCCGGCGGCGCCTGCGCGACCAGCCATAAGCCGCCCGTGCCCAGATGCCTGAAAACATGTAAACCAGCGCGATTGCAAACAGCACCACTTGCGAATACCGGATCATGAGGTAAAGCACGATCGCCATCACGAAAATCAGCCGGAATGGATGACTGCGGCTGAGGTCGATCTCTTTGCCCGACCAGAATCTCCAGGTGCTCACCATCAGAAATCCGGCCAGCCCCACCAGGATCAGCCAGGGTATAGCCACCCACCATGCCTGCACAGGAATGCCATAGAAGAAATGCACCGTCGCCGCCAGCAGTCCAGCCGCCGCGGGAATCGGCATTCCTACAAAGTACTTCCTATCCGGCCTGCCCGGATTTCTCGGCTTCGGATCGTGGCTGATATTGAATCGCGCCAGCCGCGATGCCCCGCCGATCAAAAACAAGAAAACAGAGAAATGCCCCAGCCTGCGATCAGATGCTGGCGCAACTGCGGATTGATCGTGTCGGGAAGAAAATGAAAGCCCCATACAAACGCCAGCAAACTCGGCGCAACGCCGAACGTAATCACATCCGCCAGCGAATCCAGTTCCCTGCCAAAATCGCTGGCCGTATTCGTCATGCGTGCAATGCGCCCGTCAAGCGAATCGAATGGAATCGCCAGCAATATCGCGATCGCCGCCCAGTCCAGGTGCATCTGCGCACCGTTCGTCTGCGCGCCGCTGCTGGCAGCCTCAATGGTCTGCGTGATTGCAAAATAGCCCGCGCCGATATTCATCGCGGTGAACAGCGACGGCAGGATGAACATCCCGCGTCGCAGCCGCGCCTGGTTTTTGGCCTTGGCAAGCGCCGCGTCAGAGGAGTTCAAGCTTCGTCTCCTTCTGTAATCTCCGGTTCAGCGCTAGCGCTGGCGGTCTTCCGGTGCGTCGTCACCCCGGCAGCCAGCTCAGACTCCGGCATTTCCGCAATAATCGACGATCCGCCCTTCACGCGTTCGCCCGTCTTCACGCGAATTTCCGCCTCGGCCGGCAGAATAATATCCGTGCGCGAACCGAATTTGATCAGCCCCACGCGCTGTCCGCGCTCCACCCGGTCTCCCGCGCCATGATTGAAGACGATTCGCCGCGCAATCAGCCCCGCAATCTGCTTGAAAACGATCTCCATCCCCTCGCCATGCACCGTCACAATATTCTGTTCGTTGCGGTCGGCGCTCTCTTCGTTCATCGCATTCAGAAATTTCCCTTCTGATAGCGAACGGCAGTCATCTCTCCCGCGATGGGCGAGCGGTTCACATGCACATCGAAGACATTCAGAAAGATGCTGACGCGCTGGCGCGGTCCTTGAGGCGTTTCAATCCGCACCGTCTCGGTCACAAGCCCGTCGGCGGGTGAAACAATCAGTCCGGCACCCTTGGGAATAGCGCGCTGCGGATCGCGGAAAAACCAGAGGAAGAAAACGGCCAGCAAAACGGGCACGATGCTCCACACCCATGTGCCCGTGGCCCACAACAGCACTGCCCCACTGCCAGCAGACTCAAACCGTAGATGTAACCGTCACGAACCATTGTCCCTAACGATTATACGGTTGAATTCGAGACGAAGATATCGACAGCAGACTCTCGTCCTGCGCACGGCTCGAACCGGGCGGCTCAGCCGTTCCTTTCATCGTCATTTCTGCCCAAAGGCCAGAAACTTTACGCGATTGCCGGGGACCGATGATGCTCGAGAGCGTAAATCAGGTCCTTGGCATGCAGTTTCAGCTTCTTCAGGCGTACTTCTTCCAATTCCTCATCGGTAGAGAGATAAGGCTTCTGAAGCAATTCCTCCAACCGCTGAGCGTAGCGACGATGTTCGGCCTGGAGACGACCAATTTCTTCGCTCAGCGTAGACCCGTTTATCTCATCCATCAAGCACCTCCGTCCCTTCTTAACCCAATACATATAGTCCTCCGGAGTGCCTTCGGCAAGCGGGAAGACGCGAGAAATTGCCTTGAATCTGTGGATTTCTTAACCGTGACGTAACAAGTGTGATGAAAATCACATTTTCAAGCCGATGGTCTGCCGATCTACCGCGCAAAGGTCGACGAGCCGAGCTTCAACCGCATCAGCAAAGCATCCTCAACCGGGTCAGCATAGTAGCCCGGCCGCCGCCCCTCTATCGCGAACCCAAGTGCGCCGTAAAACGCCCTGCGCGGCCTGATTTGACTCTCGCACTTCAAGCAAGACTTCCCGCACCTGCTGCCTGAACCAGCTCGTCCGTCAGGACCGCAAAGAGCCGTCGCGCCACGCCTTTCCGCTGATATCCGGCTGACACCGCAATCGACTCCAATTCAGCTTCCGGTGGCACCAGTCCGGCAACGGCAAAGCCCACCACCACTCGAGCTTCCGAGTCTTCAGCGATCAACGCAAAACGCGCTTGGAGTGGCCGGGTCGAGCACAGCTTCAAAGACCCTGCGTGGCCATTGCGGCGCCTGCTCCAACCCCGCCGCAATCTCGACAACTCGATCCAGATCCGCCGCCACCATCGAACGAATCCGGACACTCGGTTCGACACTCATGCCGGTCGCACTTGGCCGTCGTCGGATCCCCGAAGATCTCCGCATCCGAACGCCGCAAATAGTGCCCATCCAGCAACGCCAGATCGGCAAACTTCCCCGCCACAATCTCCGGCACGCAAATCTGAATTGCATCTCGCGCCGTCGGCGCTTCACATCGAATCAGTTCGGTTCCTATCCACGAAGACTCCAAGAGAGCCGCCGCTGCTTCATCGCAGACCGACACCTTCGCCGGCCGCAAAGCAACCGTCGTCGAGTTCTTCGACCCCCGCCAGCAACTCCCGGACACTCCCGTCCGACTCCAACAGCCGCAAAAAAACCTCATGCCTGTGTGCATCCAACGCCGCCGTCATCACGCCAGCCTTCGCCGCCAGCACCGCCAGCCGCGACACAGCCACCACCGGAATCTGCCCCGGCTCCGCCAACCCCTTCACGGCGCTGAGCCCCACGCGAACCCCCGTAAAGCTCCCCGGCCCGCTCACCACCACAATCGCCCCGACGTCGGCCAGCTTCACCCGGTGCTCTTCCAGCAGGGTCCCCACAGCCGCCACCAGCGTCGCCGAGTAGCTTCGCCCCTCAAGCTCCTTCTGCCCCAGAATGCTTGCCAGAGCCCCCTCAAGCCGCGCCAGCGCCACGGACCCCGACGGGCCGCACGTATCCACCCCCAGCACCAGCAAACTCATCCCTGGCCTATCTCCGCAACTGATTGACACATTTGCATCTCGCTCTCAGGATTACATACCGCTGCCGTCCCCTCAGCCGTCCAAATTCCGGTAATCTGGTGTAAGCACCCCCATGCTGCCAACGGCGGCTAAACGAAGCACCTTCTACCCCGAAAGGACGAGGCTTGGCCGCCGCCGCGACACCCACATTCCACGAGACATGGCGACCCCGCGCAAACCCGTGGGTCATCGCCATCACAGTCACCATGGCCACGTTCATGGAGGCTCTGGACACCTCCATCGCCAATGTCGCCATGGTCCATATCGGCGGCTCGCTTTCTGCCAGCCCCGACGAAGCGACGTGGGTACTCACCAGCTATCTCGTCGCCAATGCCATGGTGCTGCCCATCAGCGGCTGGATCGCCAACCGCATTGGTCGCAAACGCTTCTACATGAGCTGCGTCTTCCTGTTCACGCTCGCCTCGTTTCTGTGCGGCATTGCACCCACCCTTGGAATCCTGGTCTTCTGCCGTGTCCTGCAGGGTGCCGCGGGCGGCGGCCTCCAGCCCAGCGAGCAGTCCATCCTCGCCGACACCTTCCCTCCCCAGAAGCGCAGCATGGCGTTCGCCATGTATGGCGTCGCTGTCGTCATGGCCCCGGTTCTTGGCCCCACCGTCGGCGGATGGATCGTCGACAACTACAGCTGGCGCTGGATCTTCTTTCTCAATATCCCCGTCGGCATACTGTCGCTTTACCTCACCAACCGCGTCGTTGAAGACCCACCGTACCTCGCCGAAATTCGCAAGCGTCGCGAAGGTATCGACTATTGGGGCCTCGGGCTCCTCATCGTCGCCATCGGTGCGCTTCAAATCATGCTCGACAAAGGTCAGGAAGACGACTGGTTCAGCTCCCGCTTCATCGTCACCCTTGCCATCACCGCCACCATTGGGCTCACGCTCTTCTTTTGGCGCGAGCTCTCCATCGAACATCCCGTCCTCGATCTGCGCCTCTTCAAGCGACGAAACGTAGCGACCACGCAACTCGTCATGTTCATGGTCGGACTGTCGCTCTACTCCTCCACCGTTCTCATCCCGCAATTCCTTCAGGAGATCATGGGCTACTCCGCCCGGCAGGCGGGCATGGCCGTCTCTTCCGGCGGACTCGTGCTGATGATTCTTTTTCCAGTAGCGGGCGCCCTCGCACCCAAATTCGACCCCCGCAAACTGGTTGCCATGGGCTTCGTGGTCACCACGTTTGGCCTTTGGCGAATGACGGAGATCAATCTCAACATCAGCTTCGGGATGGCTGTCAGTTGGCGCGCCGTGATCGCTCTCGGATTGCCTTTCCTGTTTATTCCCATCAACACCCTGTGCTACGCCGGCATTCCTCAGGAGAAGTACAACGAAGTCAGCGGACTCACCGCGTTGATGCGCAATCTCGGCGGCAGCGTTGGCATCAGCTTCGTCACCACACTCCTCGCTCGCCTCAGCCAGAAGCATCTCGCAATGCTCGTCCCTCACGCGGCATCGGGCAATCCTGCCTATGACCAGATGCGTGCCGGCCTCGCTGGCGCATGGGTGCAGCGCGGATCAGCGATGCCCGACGCCATCCACCACGCCGGCGCGCAGATCTACGGCATGGCCCTCGTCCAGGGCCGCCTGTTGGCATATGTCGATGTCATCTGGGTAATGGTCGCCGTAACCGCAGTCTTGATCCCGCTGCCCTTCCTGATGACCCGCCCCAAAAAGCTCCCCGCCGCCCCCATAGGCCACTAGACCTTCCCAATGACCCCGTCATCCTGAGCGAAGGTCGCCGTCGGCGACCGAATTCAATCTGTCATCCTGAGCGACCAACGGGAGTCGAAGGATCTGTGGTTGCTCTTTCTTTCCTAGGCAAGAAACTGGGTGCATTCATTCCCACACAATTTGTCATCCTGAGCGACCAACGCAAGTCGAAGGATCTGCGGTTGCTCTTTCTTTCCTAGGCAAGAAACTGGGTGCATTCATTCCACACAATTGTCATCCTGAGCGACCAACGGGAGTCGAAGGATCTGTGGTTGCTCTTTCTTTCGTAGGCAAGAAACTGGGTGCCTTCATTCCACACAATTGTCATCCTGAGCGACCAACGGGAGTCGAAGGATCTGCGGTTGCTCTTTCTTTCCTGGGCAAGAAAGTGGGTGCCCCAGAGCCTGCCCTGAGCGAAGCCGAAGGGTTTGGATTCTCAGATCTGGGAAAGCACGAACTCAATCGGCACCAGTCAAGCCCCCACTCCCATCAAAACCTCCAAGTTCCTGATTCTTCACCGAAAATTCCTGCTCTACTTTTGCAGGTAATTTCCTGCTAATTCGTTATGCTTGAACCAGCGAAACAGTGATGGCGGTCCGTTCCGCAACATTCCAAAGGCAGCAGGCCGACAGTCAGCTCTAAACCCTTTAGCAAGAGGAATCTACGGGTAAACGTTGTGGCTGGAAAAATTTGGCGGCCATCCTGCGTCACAAGCCACTGAAACCAGAAAATTTCACTAAAGAGACGGGGAGTGGGGGGGTATATGCCGCAACCAAAAGGTTGCATAGGCCGGTCCAGCCGTGTGCTCCCGGCCCACCTATACAGCAGCAAGCGCCTGCTCCAGGTCCGCAATCAGATCGTCCTTGTCCTCGATCCCCACCGACAACCGCACCAGCCCCTGCGTGATGCCAACCTTTTCTCGTTCCGCATCGGTAAGAGCGAAATGCGTCGTTGTCGCCGAGTGCGACGCCAGCGACTCCACCCCGCCCAGCGACTCCGCATTCAGAAACAGCTTCACTGCACCCAGAAATTTCCCTGCCTTATCGCGCGTCCCCAGGTCGAAGCTCAGCATCGATCCAAACCCCCGCTGCTGCTTCATCGCCAGCTCATGCTGCGGATGGCTCTTCAACCCCGGATAGGCCAGCCGCTTCAATTTCGGTTGCGTCGACAGAAACTCCGCCACAGCCCGCCCGTTCTCTTCATGCTGCTTCATGCGCAACGGCAGCGTCTTGATCCCACGCATCACAAGAAATGCTTCAAACGGCGACATGATGCCGCCCGCCGCTTTCTGAACCAGCAGGAACCGATCCTTATGCTCCGGCTTCGTCCCGATCAGTGCTCCACCCAGGCCGTCAGAGTGCCCATTCAAGAACTTCGTCGTCGAATGCATCACGATATCCGCGCCCAGCGCAATCGGACTTTGCAGTGCAGGCGACATGAAAGTGTTATCCACGCTCACCTCCACGCCATGCGCATGTGCAATCTCCGACACGGCCGCAATATCCGTCAGCACCATCAGCGGATTCGTCGGCGTCTCAATGTGGATCAGCTTGGTATTCTTCTTGATCGCCGCCTTCACCGCATCCAGGTTCGCCGTGTCGACGTACTCGATCGCGATCCCGTAATGCTGAATGATCATGTTGAACAGCCGCGTAGTGCCGCCATATACATTCGCTGAACAAATCAGGTGATCGCCAGTGCGCAACGTGGCCACCAGCGCATAGATGGCCGCCATACCGCTCGCAAAAGCATGGCCGCATGTGCCGCCTTCGATGGCCGCAAGCGCCTCTTCAAGGTGGGCGCGAGTGGGATTGCCGGCGCGCGAATAGTCATATCCCTTGTCGGTGCCGATCCCGGTCAGTTCAAAGGTGGAAGAGAGATAAACGGGTACGTTGACCGCGCCCGTCAGCGGATCCGGTTGCTGTCCTGCGTGCACTGCGAGGGTGGCAAATTTATGATCAGGCATAGTTTGCGTTTGGCTGCTACTCCTGCCTTCTAGCTTATCGCGGACCGCTGGCCCTGCTTCCGCGCCTCAGCATCCCTTCGTCTCGACCCGGCATCGAAGTCGTCTATGTCCCAGATGCCTCTTGCAACTGGGTCGGTCGAGCCAAGGAGGAAAATATGGCCGCCACGAAGAAATGCGCAAACGCCGCCTGCAACTGTGTCCCGACCGGAAAAGAAAAGTATTGCAGCGCCCACTGCGAAGGCATCGGCGACAAGACCGAACTTATGTGCACCTGTGGCCACGAAGGCTGCAGGCACGCCGGCATGAACGCTTAGCCGCGACATTTGTAAATTAGAAAGTCCGAATGCGCACCCGCTTCTGCGCAAAGAGCGTAGCTGCGTGAATCAAGAATCAAAAATGTGCCGTGGTGCAAATCCGACGGCCACGTTGTTCGTCAATCCCTGATCCCTAGTTCCCTGTCTCTCAAACCCCGCCCTCGAATATCTTCTTCGACAGATACCGCTCCGCCGAATCCGGAATGATTGTCGCGACTCGTTTGCCCGGTCCCAGTTCCCGCGCCAGTTCCGCCGCAGCATGCACTGCGGCCCCCGCGCTCGATCCGCCCACAAGCCCCTCTTCCGCCGCCAGCCGCTTCACCATCGCGAATGCATCGTCATCGCTCACCATCATCACCCGGTCGCACGCTTCTCGATGAAACGTCTCCGGTACAAACGAAACGCCAATACCTTCCACGCGATGTTTTCCCGGCGCTCCACCCTGCAGAATCGAACCCTGGGTTTCCACTGCCACCGCAATCACCGCCGGATTCTTCTCTTTCAGGAACTGCGCCACGCCCGAGAACGTTCCGCCCGTCCCAACGCCGGCCACAAACCCATCCACGCGCCCTTCCATCTGCTCCCATATCTCGGCGGCCGTCGTGTCATGGTGAAATTGCGGATTCGACTGATTGGTAAACTGCCCCGCCATGAAAGCGCCCGGAATCGCATCAGCGGTCTTGTTGGCTTCGCGAATGGCACCGGCCATTCCATCAGCCTCAGGCGTGCGTACCACCTCGGCGCCAAACCCGCGCATCAGGATGCACTTCTCTTCCGCAAATCCTTCCGGCACGAACAGCTTCACCTTGTACCCACGGTTCACGCCGATCAGCGCCAGCCCCACGCCGGTATTCCCCGCCGTAGCTTCAACAATCGTTGAACCCTTCTGCAGGATGCCCTTGGCCTCGGCATCCAGGATCATGCCCAGTGCCGCACGGTCCTTGATGCTGCCTCCGGGATTCAAGAATTCAAGCTTGGCAAACACCGCCGCCGAAGAAACGGGCACAACTCTGCTGAGTTGAAGCATCGGCGTATGGCCAACAAGTTGAGTGATATCGGATGCGATACGGAGGGGAGAGGTGGAAGGACATTCGACTGCCATGGCAATTCAGTTTAGCTCAGTGGGCCCAGCTAAGCTGGTCTCCAATTGCTGTTAAGGGAAGGTGTCAGAGCGAAGTGGCTTTGTCATCAAGAAAAAGCCACCTTGATCAAGACTCAAAACGCCACATATAGCTTGGAGAACAGCTCTTATTTCTTTTGGCCTGCCGTCTTCTTTGCTACCCGTGTCGTCGGGAAATATCCCGACTTCGTGCGGACCGTCAGCTTGCTCATCCCCGGTGCCTCGGCGGTCACAAGAACGCGTCGGAAACCTGGTTCGGTCGTCGCTTTCGTCGAATGATAGCCAATCGTGTACTGGCTCCGGATGTCGCGCGCAATCTCCGCTGCAATCTCATCCACCTGCTCGATCGATTTAGGAAAAAATGCGATTCCTCCCGTCTCGTTCGAAAGCAGTTCCAGCGCGCGCCGTGCATGCCGCACCTCGCCGCGACTCATCTCATCGCCAAACAGCAGCCCGATCGTATAGATTACCGGTCCTGACAACTCCTGCACGCGCCGAATCGTCTGATCCAAATTCAGAGTCGAAGCATTGTCCTCACCGTCCGTAATCAGAACCAGCACCTGCTTGGGACGCTTCGCATCCGACACCAGCTTGTCCGCCGACGCAACCACTGCGTCATACAGCGCCGTGCCGCCGCGCGACTCAATATGACCCAGCCCATCGCGCAGCTTGTTCACATTCGAGGTGAAATCCTGGTCGATGTAGGCCTCGTCTGAAAAATTCACGACAAACGCCTCATCCTCAGGATTCGACGCCTCCACTAGGTCCAGTGCTGATTTGTTCACCGCGGGACGCTTCTTCGACATCGATCCCGAGTTGTCCACCACAAACCCGATCGATACCGGAAGATCGGAATGTTGAAAGCTGATGATGCCCTGCTTCACGCCGTCTTCAAAAACCTGAAAGTTATCTCTCTTCAGTGTCTGTATTGACTGCGTTCCCTGCAGCACTGTGGCATTCAGCACTACCTCTTCCACATTCGTATGCAAAACGTAGCCTTCGCCCTCCTTGTGCAGAGGTTCTCCAGCTGTGGTCGTCGGCTGATCGGGGTCTGGCGAGCGAACAGGATCGCGATCCACCGTGAGTGGGCCGGTCTGGCCTGACGCGGAAGGCGTTGCTGGCTTCGGCGCCTGTTGTGCGCCCAGCGTGAATGTCGAAATCGAGAGAAATACCGCAAGGATTGCGTTATTGCAAGGGCGCATAGTATCCGGTTCGAGCATGGACCGTTAGTGGAGGCAAACCCGATGGTGGACTCAACTTCACCTTCACTTTACGCCACTTACCGTCGCGAGACATATTTTTAGGCGTATACCCGATCACATATTGATTCCGTAGTTCCGTTGAAATCTTCTCCGCAATATCGCTCATTTCAGAAATATCGTCGACCCGGAAAAGCCGTCCGCCCGTCTCCTCGCACAGCTCATTCAGCAAAACCGGCCCGGTGCGCTCTTCAGGAGTCGCCGCATACGGATCGAAGATCCCGATCGAGTAAATCTCCACATCCGACTCGCGGACCTGCGCCCGCACCTCGCCCTCTGTGTAGCGAGACCGGTTGTCTCCGCCGTCCGAAACCACAAGCAAAGCCTTCCGCTCGTGCTTGGCGTCTTTCATCTTGGTCACGCCGAAATAAATCGCATCCAGCAGTGCAGTCCGATGCCCGCTTTTCACCGTTGCCAACCGAGCCTGGATATCTTCCACCGAGGCCGTGAAATCCTCAATCAGCTCCGGTCGGTCATTGAACCCGATGACAAAAAATTCATCTTCGGGATTGGCAGTCTTGATGAATTGCAGAATCGATTCCCGCGCACGAACCAGCTTCGAATTCATCGATCCCGATAAGTCCATGATGATCCCGATCGAAACTGGCGCATCCTCGGCAGCAAAGCTGCGAATCTTCTGCTCCCCATTGTTTTCGTAAACCTGGAAGTCCTGCTGCTCCAGCCCCGTCACTAGCCGGTTCATGGGATCCGTCACTGTGATCGGTACCAGCACCATGTCCACATTCATCCGGATAAGCGATCCGGGCTTTGCCTTCCCGGCTACCGTCGCTGCAGGCGCATCCACTCCCGCCGGCGCGCCGGTCGCAGGAGTGCCCGCGGTCGGTGGCGGCACATGCACTTTGTCCAAAGGATTGTCCTGCGCCCTGCCCCCGACAACGCCAAAAACCGCCAGCGCAAGAACGCACATACCCGCCAACCATGGACTGCGGAATCTCTCGTGAGGCGCTTCGACCCGATTGAGGAGTGGCTTCATGCGCTCGTACCTGGGCTCGTACCTTGGAATGATGGCGAGTTTAGCATGCTCGGCCCGCACCTCGCGTCCTTCGCACACATCGTCGCTTTGTTTGACTCCAACCAACCCAAATCCGTCATCGTCGCTGGGATACAATCGACTCTAAGCGACAGTTCCGGCGGCACTTTACGATCCGAACCCGCCGCGCAAATCCTGCCTTAATCTAGAGGGAGCAACACCTTCCGCATGGCAAGTATTTATCCGTTCCGCGCTTGGCGCTACAATCCGTCGGCTGTTCGGCTTGAAGACGTGGTCACCCAGCCCTACGACAAGATTTCACCGGCCATGCAAGAGGCTTATTACCAGCGCAGCCCCTACAACCTGGTCCGCATTATCCTTGGGCTGCCCGAACTCTTTGATGCTGAGCGTGGCGAGAATGTATACACCCGCGCCGCCCGCGATTTAAAGGCGTGGCGCGAGCAGTCCATCCTGGTCCAGGAGCGCGACCCAGCCATCTTCGCCTACTCCCAGCGCTTCCGCGTTCCCGGGTCCGACGAGATCAAGGAGCGCCGCGGCTTCATCGCCCTCGGCCGCCTTCACGAGTACGCCGACCAGGTCGTCTTCCGCCATGAGCAGACCCTCTCCAAACCCAAGAGCGATCGCCTCAACCTGCTCAAGGCTACCCATGCCCACTTTGGCCAGATATTCATGCTCTACTCTGACCCCGCCGGCAGCGTCGAAAAGATCCTCTACGAGGGCGCCGGCCCAGCCGACGCTGAAGTCACCGACGAGTATGGTGTCCTCCACCGCGTATGGCGCGTCAACGATCCGGCTGTCATCCGCCTGCTCACCAGCACTATGGCCGACAAAAAGCTCATCATCGCCGACGGCCACCACCGCTACGAAACCGCGCTTAATTACTCCAAAGAGCACGCCCCCGCCGCCATCCCCCGGGTCGAACACAACGCCAACGAACTTCCTCACCCTCCGTACCCCGAAGCTGCCGTCATGATGACCTTCGTCAACATGGACTCCGATGGCCTCGTCATCCTTCCCACGCACCGCGTCGTGCACAGCCTTTCCAGCTTCGATCCCGTCGCCTTCGCCCGTGCCGCCGAGCAGTTCTTCACCGTCGAAAAGCTGCCCGACTCTCCGGCCGTCAGCTATATCGAAACGCTGCGCCACCAAACCGGAACCGCCTTCGTCGCCATCACCCGAAGCGGCGCTTTCCTTCTGCGCTCCAAGCCCGATGCCGCAGCTGCCGCGCTTGCGTCTCTCCCTGAAAACCAGCGCCAGCTCGACCTCAGCCACCTCCACACCATCATCCTCGACAAGCTACTTGGCCTCGACGCGGAGAAAGTCCGCGAGCAAACCAACCTGCGCTACCTCCGCGACGCCGTCGAGGCCGTGGACCAGGTCCAGCGCGGTGAAGCCAACGTCACCTTCCTCACTAATCCCGTAACCATGGAACAACTCCGCGAAGTTGCCTTTGCGGGCGCTGTCATGCCGCAGAAATCCACCGACTTCTTTCCGAAACTCCTGAGCGGCCTGACAATCTATGCCCTGGAGTAACACGCCATCGAAGTGGGCCTCCCAAGCCTTCCGAACCTGGGTGCCCCAGGTCTGGATTTTCAGACCTGGGCGGGACTTCTCCACCGCTGCCAGTCTCATCGTCGCCCTCGCTCTCTTAATTCCCAGCGCCGCACAACAGCCCCTCCCGCCGTCCCCGCCCCAGGCACCCACCCCTGCTCCTGCCCCCCGCTTCGTAGTCGTCCTCGACGCAGCCCACGGCGGTGACGACACCGGCGCCCACCTCGATAGCGGCCAGTTCGAAAAATCCGCCAATCTCGCACTCAACGTCCGCCTCCGTTCCCTGCTCACTGCCCGCGGAATCCAGGTCATCACTACGCGCGAATCGGATACCTCCGTCGACATCAACCGGCGCGCAGAACTTGCCAACCACGCCAAAGCCGCTGTCTGTATCAGTCTGCACGCTAGTGAAAACGGCTCCGGAGTTCATCTCTTCGCCTCTTCCCTTGCGCCTGCGCAGCCCACCCGTTTTTTGGCGTGGAAGTCCGCCCAATCTCCATGGATCACCCGCAGCCTGGCCCTCGCCGGAGCAGTCAACTCCGCGCTGACGCACGCCGGATTTAACGTCACCCTCGGCCGCATCCCTGTTCCCGGCATCGAGAGCATGACCTGCCCCGCCCTCGCCATCGAAATCGGCCCGTTGCGCGATTCCGACAACACAATCGCTGCAGAGCCCGACAATGCCGACTACCAGACGCGCGTCGCTGCCTCCCTGGCCGCCGCGGTGCTTGAATGGCGATCCGACCCAGTCCGCACGGAGGCCCGCCAGCCATGATCCCTCGTTACCAGAAAATTCTCCTTGGCCTGCTCCTCATCGCCTCCCTCGGCATGGGCTTCAAGCTCTGGCAACTACGCGATCGCGCCCACAAACGCCTCCTCGCCGGCGAATCAACCGCCCCCACACAAGCTCCTGAGGTCGCTCCCGCCGAGCAGGCTACCCTCGTCGCCGCAAATGATCTCGATAACTCCCTGCTCCCCCAGATGCACTCTCTGCCGCTTCCCGCCGATCCAGGAGCCCGCGCCCGCGCCGTCCTCGGCAAACTGCTCGACCTCTACGCAGCTCCCGACTCCACTCACCCCGTCCCCGGCGGAGCCGCCTCCGTCGCCCAGGTCTTTCTCCTGCCCGTGCCCGGCGCCAAAGCCACTCAGGCACCTGGCGATCAGCTCGCCGTCGTCAACTTCACCGGCACCTTCGCCGCCAGCCATCCCTCCGGCCTCGAAACCGAGTCCCTCACCGTCCTCTCCATCTGCGCCACCATCCGCGCCAACCTTCCCAACGTCACTGAGGTCCGCTTTCTGGTCGACGGCCAGCTACGCCCCACCCTCGCCGGCCACGCCGACCTCACCCGCACCTACCTCACCGCCGACGTGACGCCCGCCGAAGGAAACAAGCCTTGACCGAGTCCAGTACCCCGTCCCGTTTCACCCCTCCAGCCATCGGCGTCTTCGACTCCGGCTTCGGCGGACTCACCGTTCTGCGCGCGCTCATCGCCCGCGCACCTCAGGCGCGCTTCGCCTTCATCGGCGACACCGCCCGCCTCCCCTACGGCTCCAAATCCCGCCGCACCATTGCCCGCTACGCCGCTCAGAGCGCGCGCTTTCTCGTCGAAGAGCAGGGCGCCGACTACCTCGTCATCGCCTGCAACACCGCCAGCGCCCTCGCCCTCGACGACATCAAGGAAGCGGTCCCCTCCGTCCCCGTCATCGGCGTCATCGAACCCGGCGCCGAAGCCGCTCACAGAGCATCCAAAACACGCGACGTCCTCGTCATCGCCACCGATGCCACCGTCCACAGCCACGCCTACGCCGCCGCTTGCCAGACTCACAACCTTAGCGTGCTTGAAAAAGCTTGTCCGCTCCTGGTCCCCCTCGTCGAAGAAGGATGGCTTACACCGTCTACTAGCAATGAACCATTTGCGGCGCAAGCCGCGTTTGCCCCACCGCAGGTGGCGCAGGTGGCCGTCACCGCCGAAGTCGTCCGCATCTACCTCGAAGAACTCACCACCCAGGCCGCCAGCCAGGGCATGAACCCCGACACCCTCGTCCTCGGATGCACCCACTATCCGCTCCTCAAGCCAATCATCGAGCGCGCGATTCCCTCCGGGATCAAAATCATCGACTCCGCCGAATCTACCGCCGACAAACTCGTCATGTATCTTTGCCGGGACCTCGGCGCACCACCCGAACCGACCCCGACCGATCCGATCCTCCGATTCTTCGCCACAGACTCCGTAGAAAAATTCGAGCGCCTGGGCTCCCGCTTCCTCGGCCGCCCCGTCGGCAACGTCCAGCTAGTCGACCTCGGCGGCTGAGCGGCCAAATCGGCTTGATATCCTGAATCGGGCTTAGATTTCCCCTTCCAAGGAAGTGTCATCCTGAGCGAACGGGGCCCCGAACGCTTTTCTGGGGTCCCCAAAGTGCGATGTTTGCTCTTTGGGGCAGAGTTCGGGGGTGGTGAGCGAAGGATCTGCTTCTCGGCTCGGCGCGCATCCCACCACAACGAAAGAATCACCGGAGGAACATCACAAACATGATCAACCTGGCAGGCAAAACGGCAGTAGTCTTCGGGCTGGCCAACAAGCGTTCCATCGCCTGGGGCATCGCCCAAAAACTCTCCGCAGCCGGAGCCACCCTGGCCATCTGCTACCAGAACGAGCGCATGCGCGCCGAAGCCGAAGACCTCATCCACGAGCTCCCCGGTGCATCAGGCTTCCAGTGTGACGTCTCCAGCGACAGCGAAATCGATACCCTCTTCGCCGCCCTCAAGGACAAGTACGGCAAGCTTGACATCCTCGTCCACGCCGTCGCCTTCGCTCCCGCCGAAGACCTCCGCGGCGAATTCATCAACACCAGCCGCGAAGGTTTCCGCATCGCCCACGAAGTCAGCGTCTACTCGCTCATCGCCGTCAGCCGCGCCGCCGTGCCGCTCATGACCGAAGGCGGCAGCATCATGACGCTCTCCTACTACGCAGCAGAAAAAGTCGTCCCCAACTACAACGTCATGGCCCTCGCCAAGGCCTCGCTCGAGTGCACCGTCCGCTATCTCGCGTGGAACCTCGGTCAGAAAAACATCCGCGTCAACGCCATCTCCGCCGGCCCCATCAAAACGCTGGCCGCCCGCGGCATCGGCGCCATGGGAGACATGCTCAAGGCAGCCGCTGATCGCGCCCCGCTCCACCGCAACGTCGATCAGCTCGAAGTCGGCGGCGTAGCACTGTTCCTAGCCAGCGACCTCTCCAGTGCGGTCACCGGCGAAACCCTCTACGTAGACTGCGGCTACAACATCATGGGTTTCTAGCACGAGCTCAGATCTGCGCAGTACCACCGTCAACAAACAGCTCAATCCCGTTCACGAAGCTCGAATCGCTCGACGCCAGAAACAGCGCAGCGGTCGCGATCTCTTCAGGGCGTCCCATCTCCCCGCGGGGAATCTGGCTCCTGAGCATTTCCTTCACCTCCGGACCGAACTGATCGAGGGCCGGCGTATCAATGGTGCCGGGGCTCAGCACATTCACTCGGATACGGCGATCCTTCAATTCAACCAGCCATGTCCGCGCAAAGGACCGCACCGCCGCTTTGCTCGCAGAATAAACACCAAAATTCGCAAAGCCCTTGATTCCCGCAATTGATCCGTTCATCAGGATGGAACCACCGTCATTGAAGAGCGGGAGAGCCTTCTGAACGGTGAAGAGGGTGCCGCGAACGTTGAGGCCAAAGGTCTTGTCAAACCCCTCCTCCGTCACATCGGCAAGCGATGCGAACTCAGCGTCGCCGGCACTGGCGAATAGAATGTCGATCTTCCCTTTTTCACGCCTCACCACGTCATACAAACGGTCAAGGTCAGCAAGTGCGGCTGCATCACCTTGCACTCCCGTCACGTTGCGCCCGATCGCCTTCACGGCCTTGTCGAGAGTTTCCTGTCGGCGGCCCGTGATGAAGACGTAAGCACCTTCCTGAACAAAGAGCTTTGCTGTAGCTAACGCCATCCCCGAGGTTGCGGCTGTGATAACCGCAACTTTCCCATCGAGCTTGCCCATAGATATAACCTCTCGCTCAGCACGTCGAAGCCACCTAAGCCAAGCCCTTTCTGCTTCATCAGATGAGGAGCTCTCAAGAATGATTCAAACGTTCCGGATGGCGCAACGTTCGCGCGACCTCAATTTGCCGTAGGAATTTTGTCAACATCATCGACGACGACGACCCGAACCTCAGATTTGCGGCCTTCGATCTTCAGTCCGAGTTGATCCTCGAGCGCTCTCTTCCACGCTGTAAATGCATCCGTACCCAACTCGGGTCGCAGGTCTACGTCGAATTCGTAGACGCCCTTGAGTTCTGTCTTATCCAAGACCGGTATCAAAGAGCCGCCGGCTTTTGCGGGCACGTTCGGACTGTCTGCCGCTGGAATAGAGAATTGGACAGCCAGCAGATCCGCGAAGTGCCGCATGTCTCCCTCAAAATGAAATCCCGATCCCGCAGTGACTTTCTCTCCTGCTTGAACCGGCTGAATCTTTGGGCCGCCCTCCTCGACTGTCAACTCATACGCGCGCATTTGCCGACTTTCGCTGTGTTCCTTCAAATGAAACCGGTCAGAGAGAAGACTGCGGAGCATAAGGGATATCTGGTCCCGGCTTGTGCCGTCAGGCATTCGCGCTTCGACATCGTACTCGCTGTGGTCCAACCACGGCGGGCCGACGACCTGATTGATCTGGCATTTCCATGCTTCGGCAATAAGACGCTTCAGGGTTACATTCCGGCCGGTGAAGCGATCAGCCGAATACGTGATCTGATTGTTATAGTCCGGCCCAACTTCGTGTTGGCTGGGCCTCACCGATGCAACTTCGAATACTGGCTGCTTCGCCTGGCCCAAGGCAATCGGGATAACGCTAAGCTGGATTGATACCGCGGCGAGTACCGTCAGACGCATGCCGTCCAGCATAATACTTTGCGTCTTCGTACACCATGGAACCTGCAGGCAGGGATCCAAAGAGCGATCCGTACTGCGTTTCAACGGGTTGACGTCGACGTCTCCGAACTGACCCAATTCCGCAGGTACGGAGCGACGTTGTTGTCGATCACCCTGAATTCCTCCTGGGTCAACGGCAGACTGTGCCATCGTTTCAGATTGTCCTTCGGAAGGTTGTCGGATGTTGCGGCGTCACTCCCATAAAGAAGCCGGTGAATTCCGATCTGATGAATGCGGGTCGCGAGCAGTTCAGCTTTGTCCTCCCACATCCCCGGTATCGCTATCCCACAAACATCAAAGTAAACATTCTTCATCAGAGGATTCTTTTGTTCGATTGCTTTCACAAATAACGAAAGTGCGTCGTCGGTTGCGGGGTCATCGTAGCCTCCACCCCCAGCCAGATGCGCTATTTGTACGACCACGTCCGGAGCCTCAGGGAGTACCTGATTCAGAAAGATGTGAGCTTCCTTTGCTCCGTAAGGCCGATGGTGATCAATGTTGGCGTGCATGTGCACCACGATCGCCATGTGATGCTCGTTGGCGGCACGGAAGACTCGCCGCACTCGCACCAGGTGCTCAGGATTATCTAGATTCACGTCAGAGTTGCCGAAGTGCAACTTCAGTCCTGTACGCAGGTTTGGATCTTTCGCGCAGCGTGCGATCTCTTTGAGTGCATACGGCCGAAGTGGATTGACGCTGCAAAAGCCAATCAGGCGATGAGGGTATTTGGCGATCTGCGCGCTCGTCCAATCGTTTTCAGCCATCACGTGCGCGTATTCATTTGGGACTGAGGCTTTATTTGGATTTGAAAAGCTGTATGCCACCGACAGTACGACAGCTCGGCTGATTCCGGCCGCATCGAGTTGTGCTACGAGGTAGTCGGCATCGATGCCTTTCGGTCCCGGAGATGATCGCGCGCCCGCCTCGGGACTGTACAAGTGCTGGTGATAATCGATGATCTCGGCCAATGAGTTCAGAGGGGCGAGCATACTCAACGCCGCGATCATCGCGACCCCCCGTTTTCTCATTTCGTAATCGAAGAACGGCATGGACAACCATACTACCCAGAAATCTCAGTGAAAATGCGTCTATTCTTCTCGCAACGCGACCATCGGATCCACGCTGCTGGCTCGCCAGGCAGGGATGACCGTTGCGGCGAATGCGACCACAGCTAACAATGCCGGCACAGCCAGGAACGTAACGGCGTCCGTGGCGCTTACGCCGAACAAGAGGCTGGCAATCACGCGGGTCAGGGCGGCCGCACCGATCAGTCCCGCAAAGATGCCGATCAACGTTAATCGCATCCCCTGACCGACGACGAGAGCGACGATATTCTCGCGCCGCGCACCCAATGCGACCAGAATGCCGATATCGTGTGTGCTCTGGGTGACCAGGTATGACATCACGCCATAGAGCCCCACGGCCGCCAGCAGCAACGCGAACGCCGCAAATGCACCCAGCATCGTGCTTGAGAAGCGCTGCCGCGCAAGAGAATCATGCAAGCGATCCTGCATGGCTCGAATGTCGTAGATGACAACCGTAGAATCGACTGCATGAATTTCGCGGGTGATGTTGTTGGCAAGTCCCGGATCATCAGACGACGAACGCGCTACCAGAAACGTGCCTCGGTCAGGCCCTTGCTGCATGGGGAAATACGCTGCGATTTTGCCGTCCGTATCGAGGCCGTATTGTTTGACCACTCCTACGACGCCAACAATGATGATGGGCTTTTTCGGATCGAACCAGAGATGTTTCCCCACGGCGTCACCGCGCGGCCAGAATCGCTGCGCGAATTTTTGATCAATGATTGCCACCTGAGGCGATTCGAGATTGTCCATACCCGAGAAGAAGCGCCCCGCGACCAGAGGAATCTGCATGGTCCGAAAATAGTCCGTGCTCGCCGTACGTTGGTCGACTTGCAACTCTTGTCCCGGAGGCGGATTGTACCCCTCCACGTGAATCCCTCCCCACCCTATCGTTCCGGTAAGAGGGAGCGCCGAGACAGTACCCTCTGCGATTACGCCCGGCAGATGGGCGATGCGAGTTTCGATCTCCTGGTAGAAACTATTGAGGACTTTCTGGTCCTTATACTTGGGATCGCTCACCACGAACTGCATGCTCAGCACATTGTCTGCCGTGAATCCTGGAGCCACGCTCTGCAGGCGAACGAAGCTGCGGACCAGCAGTCCGGCACCGATCAGCAGAACAAGGGAAAGTGCAAGTTCCGACGCCACGAGCAAGCCACGCAGGCGATGCCGCTTGATGTACAAACCGCCGTCAGACTGTCCGCTGCGACCGCCGGCCTTGAGCGATGAGTTTGGATCGAGCTTGATGGCCCGCCATGCCGGTGCAAAACCAAAGAGCACCCCCGTCGCGAGCGAAAGACCAAATGTGAAAGCGAGCACGGCACCGTTGATTCCAATCTCATCGAGCCTGGGAATATTGCCGGGATTCATGGTGCGTACTACGAGAAGACTCAGTCGTGCCACCAGCAGCCCGGCGACTCCACCGAGAAGTGCCAGCAGAACGCTCTCTGTCAATAATTGACGCGCCAGCCCGTGCCAGCCCGCTCCAAGGGCGGTCCGGATAGCGAGTTCCTTCTCACGCCCCGCAGCGCGGGCCAGCAAAAGGTTCGCCACGTTGGCGCACGCGATCAGCAAGACGAGCGCTACTGAGCCGAGTAACACCAACAGAGCGCGCCGGACGTCCCCCACCACCTGCTTCTGCAAGCCGATTACATCCATACCAAAGCTGGTGTCGCGCTTGTCTTTAATGCGGATGCCGTTGGCGATGACATCGATATCTGCCTGGGCCTGTTGCACTGAAATGCCGGGCTTGAGGCGGACAACGATGTTGTAGTTTTCGTCGCCTCGGCGCTGTGCGGCATCCGGTCCCAATGGCAGAGGTAGAAAGATGTCCACTTTGTCCATCGGTCCTTCTGACGGCATCACTTCCGCGTTGAGCATAAAACGCCGCTCGAGCACGCCAACTACAGTGAATGACTTCGCGTTTAGCGTGATGCTCTTGCCGACAATCGTAGGGATCTGCATTGAATAAGCGCTGCCATGCTCCGTAGCTGAGAATCGCTACTCCCGGCCTGCCAGGAGTGTCTTCCTCCGGCAGCAAGAATGCGGCCAAGCAGCGGTTTTGCGCCGAGCATCGTCAGGAGGCTCGATTGCGCGCTCAACACGTCAACCCGTGCTGAGCTGCTCGCGACCCGTCAAGGTGAAGGTGCGGCTCTGCGCGATCGCCATCTGGTCGAACGAATGGTTCTGGTTCTGGATGTCGATGTACTGGCCGGGAGAAGGCCAATCCCGCAGAATTCCGATTCCGGGAGAATGCAGCCAGACAGCCGCCAGACGGTCCGGATGCGGATAGGGGAGCGGACGCAGCAGCAGTGCATCCACCACGCTGAATATGGCGGAATTGGCGCCGATGCCGATGCCAAGCGATGCCAAAATCACCACAGTCAACGCGACATTTTTGCGAAGCATACGAAAGGCAAGCCGCAGATCCCGTAACCAGAGGTTCATCAATCCCCCGTATTGATAAGTGATCACACGAAACGTCAAAGCACTCTACTTGGACAGGGCTTCCCGGAAGTGAGTCACGCGGGTGCTGGCAGGGAGTAATCCAAAACGACAGTAAGCCGCACGCTGCTCCGCTCACTCAGCCAATTTCTATTTCGCCGCCGGCGCCAGCGCCCCCTTCAACTGCACCTCGCCGCTCACCGTCTTCGGATCCACCGTAATCTCCTTCAACTTCGCCTCCACATCCGCCGGCACGTCCTTCTGATCGCGTCCACCTAGATACTTCGGCAGGAACTCCTCCATCGCCGTCACCATCGCGAGGTTATTGATGGGCCGCGCAAAACCATGTCCCTCGTCCGGCGCAACCAGATACTCAACCGGCTTTCCGTTATCGCGCACCGCCGCAACAATCTGGTTGCTCTCGCGAATATTCACGCGCGGATCGTTCTTCCCCTGCACCACCATCAGCGGCGTCACGATATCCTTCGCCTTCGTCAGCGGCGACTCCGCAATCAACAGCGCCTTCCCGTCCGGCGTCGTGGGATCGGCCATGCGCGCATACATCTGCTTGCGCCCAGCCTCCCAATACGGCGGAATCGCATCCAGCAGCGTGATCAGGTTCGACGGCGCAACAATAGCAACCGCCGCCGCATACACATCTGGCGTAAATGCCACTCCTGCCAGCGTCGCATAGCCGCCGTACGACCCGCCCGCAATCCCCACGCGCTTGGCATCCACCGTTCCATCGGCCACCAGCGCCTTCACGCCCCAGGTCAGGTCGTCCTGCATCTTGCGTCCCCACTCGCCATTCCCGGCATTCAGAAACTTCTTGCCGTATCCGGTGGACGCGCGGAAGTTCGGCTGCAACACCGCGTACCCGCGATTTGAAAGGAATTGCGCGAACGTGTCATATCCCCAGTAATCCCGCGCCCACGGACCGCCATGCGGAAATACGACCAGCGGCAGATTCTTTGCTGGCAATCCCTTCGGTAGCGTCAGGTACGCATGAATCTCCAACCCATCCGACGACTTGTACTTGAACGCCTTCCGCTCCGAGAGAGATTCGCGCGGCAGCTCCTCGCGGATCTTGTATTGCAAATCCAGTGTTTTCGCTTTGCGATTCCACACGTACGTTTCGCCCGGCTCCGTGTCGCTCGCCGCGCTCACAATCCAGATGTTCTCGTCCTTCGAGCGCGCGCCGAAATTAATCTCCTTGCCCGGCAGCTTCGACTCCAGCCACTTGTACTCCTTCTCAAAATCCTTGTCCTTGAAGTACAGCCGCGAGCGGTCATCCTCGTAACGCGTGAAGAAGACGTGGTAGTCCACATTCGACTGTAGTAATCCCTCTACATCCACGCGATTCTCCGGATCGCTCTCGTATTTCTTCGTGCTTCCCGTCGACGGGTCCAGCAGTTCCACTTCCGTCAGATCCACATCGCCCTTGTTCGTGATCAGGTAGGCCTGCTTGTTGGTTGCGTCGAAATCCGCCACGCCGCACGACTCCAGCACCGTGCAACTGTAAATCTTCTTGAAACCGTCCCCATCCACGGCCAGAATTTCTGTGTCACCCGCCTGGTTCGTCCGCTCTGCCAGCTTCAGATTCCCGTCGTGATCGAAATCCCATCCCGCGATCTGCTCTGTATTCTTGCGCGCAAGCTTCTTCTCGCCGGTCGAAATCGAAAGCTCATAGAGATCATGCCACTTCGGATCGCGATCGTTTAGCCCGATGTACAGTATGTCCGGCTTCGCTTTCGGCGTGTCATAGATCATCGTGCGCACGCCCTTGAAATTCGTCAGCGCGCGCGTCGGCGGCACGCCGGTCGCCGTATCCGCCGGCTGAGTCGGATCGATAGCATACACGTTGAAGTTCTCGTCGCCGCCCGCGTCCTGCGCGTACAGAATGTACTTCGAGTCGCGGCTCCAGAAGTACTGCCGCACCGGTCGCGTCGTTTCCTTGCTCATCGGCCGCGCGGCGCTGAAGGGCTCGCCTGCCTTCTTCACCCAGATGTTGCGCGTCCCCTTGTACGGCTTCAGAAACGAAAGATACTGCCCATCGGGAGATATCTGCGCTCCCCCAATCTGGATCTCGCCGAAAAATGCCGCTCGATCAATAATCGGCGGCTGCTCGGCGCTCACTCCAGCCGAAACCAGCACGCAGAATGTCGCAATAACGACCGAAACAATTCTTCTCATGGATCGCCTCCCCTTAACTTTCAATAGTTCTGAAGCTTACTCCGGCCCCCTCATGAACTCCAAGCATCGTGTGACGAAGAACCGCAACTTGGCTTATCGCTCTCGATAGCAGTACAGTTCCAGTGACGTCTACTTGACGCGGCTGCAGCCTCTGAAGCAAGAAGGAGTATAAGAATGAGCCTGAAAATGCGTACTCGGGAAGTGAACGGAATCGTCATCATCGATCTTAGCGGGCAACTGACATTAGGCGAGGCGAGTGCGGCCATACGCGACGAGGTACGCGACCAAACCGCTCAAGGGCTGCGGAAGATACTCCTGAATTTGGGGGACGTCAGCTATATCGACAGCGCCGGCCTCGGCGAATTGACCGCCGCCTTCACATCAGTCAAGAACCGCGGTGGTGAGTTGAAGCTCCTGAATTTGACCAAGCGTGTTCATGACCTGATGCAGATTACAAAGCTGTATACCGTGTTCGATGTGCACGACGACGAAAAGAAGGCGATTGCTTCGTTCGCGGCATGATCCGGAGCACGATCGGAAAACCACCATCTACCAGGTGCCCATCCGCAGCACGAGGCCCCAACTGAGCTTGAATCCGTTTCGGTACTGAAGACCGTTCATCGGCGCCAGCCAGTTATGCTCGTAGCTAAGGTCAGCGACCTTCACTTCAAACACGCTGTTGAGGCGAACTTTGAGTCCGCCTCCGGCGTGCAGGGTGAATGCATTATCGGCCCAGTCCGTGGCGTAGTAATTATGTTTCGCAACCGACTGTTGTAAAGTCTCGTCGGGCAGTTGATTCGCCTCCGCCTCTTTGACAGGGTCCTTGTACTCTTGCGTGATCTTCATCCCGCCCGCAAGCACTTCGAAGTGCGGAATCCACCGGTTAGACGTCAGTACAGTCCAGCGAGGCCCGGCAACATAAGAAAGATTGTCGCCGCTCCAGTTTGCTTTCCATTCCACCATCCGGCAGCCGCCAACCTCGCTGATCAATTGCACATTTTCGGCAAGCCTGAACCCTGCCGTCGCCCCGCCACCAACGCAGCTTCCCGCCTCGGTATTCCCCAGGTACCGGCTGAGAGTCAGGTTCCACGCAAAGTCGAATGGCGCGACACCTGGTTGCGGTTCTCTGGGTGCGTCTTGCGTCATCTTCGGTTTGAACGCAGCTGCAGGCACAAATTCCGGGCCGCGAGTGAACATGCCGGGACGATCATCCCGGCTCCAGGGAACTCTTCCGCTCATCATGTTTGCAAAGGAGCGCGCCGGATTCAGTCCTCCGCGCAGGAACACGCGAGCAACGGGATTGGTAACGCGAGTCTCTATTCGCTGAACAATGATTCGGTCGATCGCATCTTCGCCTATGGCCCAACCCGTGCCGATTGTCGGAGTGACCACAATATCCACCAGACCGAATTGCGGCCAGCTCGCCTGAACGTTTCCGAGTGACGCTTCACTAATCGGCCCGATCTCAAACTGGGTGCTGTATACGAACGCAAACGCCATTCCGCGCATCTTGGCTTTCCAATACTGGCGGTTGCGCCCAAATTCCTCTGCACGATACGCACGGTCGTCGTGCTGCCACATGAAATTCGAGACAGCCCCCTGCATCGGATGCCCGACGTAATTGACCATGAACTCGTCGCCGTCACCCCAGCCGTGCAGGCTTGTCACCGAATCCACGTATCCATCAAACGACAAGCTGTTGACCGCTTCACGGGTCGCATCTTCTGTCGCATAGCGGAACAAATGTTCCACCGCGAGAAAATTGGCGGATGAGAACGCCAGGTTCTTCCAATCGATTCCCCCCTCCAACTTGGGCACCGGCCGAATGTAGAAAGCGCTGCTGCTCCCCGTCGGAACCAGCCGCAACACGTGTTCCCCGTCCGGCGCCCTCGGCACTTCCAGTCGCGGAGTGGATGCCGCCTCTGGTCGCGGAGTCGACAGAGACGCAATTTCCTCTTCCTGGCTCCCCACGAAATCCTGCGCAAGCACGCAACGGGACAGACCAGATAGAATCGCGCAAACCACGATCAGAAAACGTATGAAACGAGGACCCACAGCCACCACCGGTAAGCTCTACCAGAGAAAATGACGATCAATTGAATTGCAATCCAGAATGGTTATAGAAACAACTGGCAGTTTTCCCAGTTTTCAACGACCAGTGCATCAGCTAGCCGCGCTTGCTTGCCATTAGATTCCGCCGACACATGCTTCGTGCTTCCCGGCCAAGCGACTGGTCATTCGCCTCTAAATCCTCATAGCAGAGTTATTTCTCGACGAATGCGCTCATTCTCTTCATGGTCACTGTTGACGAGCCCAGCGTGCCATCACCTGTCTGTTAATCACTATGTGCGATACCCGTCACATGCTGTCGGGCGCTCAGATCTGCGAAGCCGATGCCAGTTCTTTGCCCCTGGGGCGGAGGTCCGCACATTTAGACCTGCGCACTCGATCAACACTCATGAATTCAGTTTGGGGACAGACACTTTTCACGCGGCCTCCCTGCTTCACTCAGGAACGAGATAAAACGCGATTCCCAATATCAAATAGGCCGCGATCAGTTCCGTACCCTCAAACCAGACAGTCTCTCCATCATTCACGATCATCTCCAACGTGAGTATCGCGAGTGCAATGCCGGCGATTTCAAGCGGTGAAAAGACCAATTGCATTGGGTTTCCGAGCAAGAACGAGGCGAAGACCAGCACCGGCGCAACAAACAGCGCAATCTGCACACTGCTCCCAATGCAAATCGAGAGGGACAGGTCCATTTTGTTCTTGTAAGCCATCAATATTGCGGTCGAATGCTCGGCAGCATTGCCAACTGTAGCGACGATCACGACACCAACAAACATCGAGGACAGCCCAAGCGCATGCTGTGCCGCACTAATCTGGGTCACCAGTATCTCGCTCAGCGCCGCGATCAGTACTGTCGCAACAATCAGAGAGACAATTGGTATCCATGAGGCTTCCTTTGGCCCGTCAGCGCCTTCGCTCTCCAGGGGAGCTTGTCTGTTCCTGATCTGGAATAGAAGACCGCAAGCATACAAGACAATCAGCACTCCCCCCGTCCACAGGCTGAATCGATCCAGCGCCTGTGTTCTGGTCGACAGGTGGCCGTGGACTGAAAGCGCATAAACCGCCGGCATCACCAGCGCGATTACCGCGATAAACAACATTGTGACGCTCGCCGATACCGTTCGGCGGTCGAAGGTCTGCCTTTGGCGGCCGATGCCTCCAACCCATACGCTGGTGCCGAGCACCAGCAGAACGTTTCCAATGATGCTTCCCGAAAGCGACGCCTTCACAACCGCCTGATGCCCTTCACGCAACGCGAAAAAGGCGATGATCAGTTCGGTCGCATTGCCCATCGTCGCATTGAGCAATCCTCCCAGCATCTCTCCGAGCTTGCTCGAGAGATCCTCGGTGGCCTTGCCCAGCGAAGCGGCCAGCGGAATAATGCCGAGCGCAGAGGCGGCAAAGATCAGCACAGGCGAACTGCTCATGTACCTGACCAGAAATGCTGCCGGCACCAGAATGAGGGCGATATTGAGAAGGCGATGGCCAGTTTTGAGAGGAAGATACTGGTGGAGCCTGCCAGAAAGCTGGCTGCCGCTCGAATGCTTCATGCTTGTCAACTATATATTCCCTCGACGCTTCCGCCCGGATCGAAGGCGCGCCCACCGCCAGGCACGGCAGTCAATTGCTGTGAAACGAATACCTGCAAGCTCGTACCGCATGAAGGCCTCCTCATTGAATGGATCATCGCGAAGCGAGCAGTCGACCACCCCTCGACGCAACGTTGACCTTCCCCCCGTCCATCATGGAGTTCCCGTTTTCGTCAAGTAACGGCACGACCACCAGGATCCTTGTTCCTTTTCCAGGGTGCGAGTCCAGAGAGAACTTGCCGCGTACCAGATGCACCCTTTCCTGCATGCTCACCAGTCCGAGTCCACGATTTTTCTTCGTCTCATCCACGTCAAAGCCTGCGCCTGCGTCCGTCACCTCCAGCTGAAGCTCGGTCGATGTCGCACTCAGTTCCACTTTGAATTGATTTACACCGCTATGCTTCACCGCGTTGTGTAGCGCCTCCTGTGTGACTCGGAACAGGCACAGCGAGATGTTGTTGGGCAGGTCCCTCGGCACATCTCTATCCGTGAACTCAACGTTGACCGCATGCTTCTCCGCTAACTCCTTGCAAAATCCCCTGACAGCTGCAACGACGCCCAGATAGTCTAGTCGCGATGAGTGCAACTGATGCGAAAGCGATTGGACATCATCCGCAATCTCGGAACAATGCTTCCGAATCTGCTCAAGGTTTTTTGTCGCTGAGACTCGTCCCTCTGAATCGCGTTTCGCCCGCTCCAGCTCCATCGAAAGAAGCGCAAGCCTCTGGCAAACATCATCGTGCAGCTCGCGCGCAATTCGGGTGCGTTCTTTCTCCTGCGCTTCAATCAGCTGACCGCTCACATTTTGAAGGGCCTGCTGTGCGAGTTTCTGATCTGTAATGTCAATTGCCGATCCGATAAACCCGGCAAACGATCCATCCCCATTCACCCTTGGGGACGCTACATCGAACATCCAGCGATATACTCCGTCGTTCCGGTGAAGACGGTATTCCTTCGAGAAGGCCTTCTGGTCTTTGAGCGCCTGCAATAGCGGAGTCATCACGTTCTTCACATCTTCAGGGTGGATAAAAGCGATCCATGCTTCGTAACCGTCCTGAGGATCTCGACCAGTAAACGCCAGCCATCGTTCGTTCATATACGTGATGTTGCCCTCTGGGTCGCACATCCAGATCATCGAGGGCGTGGTGTCCGCCATTACTCTGAAGCGTTCCTCACTCTCGCGCAACACCGATTCTGCTTTCCGTTTTCGCGCGCGCTGCCACAACAAACCGGCAATCAGCAGCGCTTGTGCGATGATCAAGCCGATCGCCGGAAAGATGTACTTACGGTCGCGCTCCCACACTGATGGATCACGATTGTAGAATTGCGTGCCCTTCGGCAGAGCCGATTCTGGGATCTTCCATCGGCGAAGCTGTCGCCAGTCCGCCAGGGTTTGTGCTCCCGAGGGATGAACAACGGGAATGTCATCTACCTTCTCGCCAGAGAGAATCCGCGCCGCCTGCGTGACGGCTAATGTGATGACCTCGTCTCGTCCGCTCGATTCGATGCCTGCAACGGCTCCATGGCCGACACATTCGTAGGGAAAGATGCAATAAGTCGGAAGACGTTGTCCAATCTGCCCAAGAGCGTCCCACACTCCAATCGCAGGTTGAATCGATTCCCTCGGTTGAAGTTCAAAAAAGACGAGCGTCTTCGGCGGAAGCTGATCAACTCTTTGCAGTATCTGATCTGTCGGAAGATCGACGAGATCAATTTCCTTTACCTTATTTTGATAGTGGAGCAGTTCGGAATGAAGTTCTCGAAGCCAGAACGTTTCTATATCCGATTTACCAGTGACGATCGCAATAGTGCCGGTCTCAGGATGCAGACGAAGCGCGAGGTTCATCACGGCCTTGACACTCTGGGTTTCGGTTACGCCGGTGATTCCGGGCCACGTCCGTCCCGCTATTTTGCGGGTCTCCTGGGAAAAGTAGACGATGGGAACGCCAGGAAACAATTCGTTCCGATGTTTCAACACCAGATCGAGCGCCGGATAACCCGACACCATTACGAGATCAAGCTTGTGGCCGCCGTAAGTATTCCGAAGAGAATCTGTCAGATTTTCCTCGTAATCCTCGTCGTCGACTCGCGTCGCCTCCATGTGTTCGATATAGAAGTTAACCTGCGATCGGACGCGGGACCGCAATAAGGATTCAATAAGATTGACATAAGCCGGATCTACTACCGGCGCAGGATAATGGAACAGAATCAGAACATTCTTCGCATTTGGCTGCGCGACTGCAATGGAAGTTGAAGCCACCAGAACTATGAAGGTGATCGCAGACCATATCCTCGCGCAGAATCGCCCCCTGCCAAAACAATTCAATGGACCAGCCACCACCTTGTTCTCGATTGTCTTTCTTCGCTATTCCACGGGATCCGGCACTCTCGGATGCCTTTGATTGTACCCAAAAGCCATTTTTTGTGGGACGGCTCCTGTTTGCGTTGAAATTTCTGAAAGACCTTCCATTCAAAAATTCACGCGCTGCTCACATCCTTGCGATCTCTTCCCACACCGCCTCCTCCACCGGTAGCCCAAGCCTTCGATTCTCTTCGCGCAATCGCAGCGTCTTTTCCCCCGGATACCGCACCGTCTTCTCCTCGTCGACCGGTCCCGAGCGATGCAGCGACTCAACCACCTCATCCGCAATCTGGTCCATCCGCGCCGCATCCCCCAGCGCCCCAGGATTCAGCGCCACAAACATCTGCGACAATCCCGTCTCCTTCAGTGGATCATTGGCAATCGCATGGGTAGCATTTCCCAGTGAAGTCATCGCCGCCACCATGTCCAGTACCACCGCCAACCCCGATCCCTTCCAGAAACCCACAGGCAGCAGCCGCTGCGACTTCTCAATCTCTCCCGGATCGCACGTCAGTTTTCCTTCTGCGTCGAATCCCCCATCCACCGGCAACATCTCCCCGCGCTTGCGATAGCTCTCCAGTGCCCCATACGAAAATTGCGACATCGCCATGTCGAGCACCACGTGTCCCTTCGCGCGCGGCACCGCAATCACCAGCGGATTATTCCCGATTGTCGGCTCAACTCCGCCCCACGGCGGCACATTCGGCATCGTGTTCGTCCAGCACAACCCGATCACCCCCGCATCCGCGGCCTGCCATCCATACGTGCCGCCACGCATCCAGTGATTCGTATTCGCCATCGCCACGCATCCGATCCCATGCTCGCGGCTCAACGCAATCGCCCGCTCCATTGCGGCCTGCGCATTTAGGTTCCCCGGCCCGCACTGTCCATCCCACCGCTCCATTGCTCCAAATCGCGCCACCACCTTCGGCTCCGCTGCCGGATCCACACTCCCGTTCCGGACCATCGCCACAAACCGCGCGAACCGGTTCACGCCATGCGAATACACCCCATCGCACGTTGTCTCCGCAAACAATCGCGCACACTCTTCCGCCCGCGCTTCGCTGAACCCCAGCCCGCGCAAAACCTCCGCAAGCCTTGATTCCACGTCTTTGAATGGAATTCTCAGCATGAAGAGAATCTGGGTGCCCCAGGTCTCGCTTTTGAGACCTGGGTTTTGCTGCTTTCAGCTCGCTAGATCACATCCTGATCACTGTGCACTGTCCACTGTTCACTGTTCACTGGCTTTGTGATAATTCGGATAAGCCGGCTTCTGCACCTCTGGCTGCGGAGTCTTACCCAATTCCTCCAACGCCAGCGAAACCGCTTTCTCCAGCTGTGGATCGTGCCCCTGGCTCACTGCTTTTGGATCCTGCTCCACCACGTAATCCGGCTCCACGCCATGATTCTCCACATCCCACTCTCCCTTCGGCGAGAAGAACGCCACGCTCGGCGAAGTCACGTGTCCTCCATCCATCAGCACCGGAATCGGCCCGATGCCCACCAGCCCTCCCCACGTCCTCTTGCCCACCAGCGGACCCAGCTTCGCCTGCTTGAACAACCACGGCAGCGCATCGCCGCCCGATCCCGAAAATTCATTCGCGATCATCACCTTCGGCCCGTAGATGCCCGCATTGGGAGTGTGCTCGACCTTGCCGTACCGCGGCGCCCAGTACGACTCGATCCGCCGCCCCAGCACTTCAATGAAATAATCCGCCACCTGTCCGCCGCCGTTGAAGCGCTCATCAATCACCGCGCCCTGCTTGTCGGTCTGCGCAAAATAGTAGCGATTGAAATTCGTAAACCCGCCCTCGCCCGTGTCCGGCAGATACACATACGCAAGCTTGCCGCCGGAAAGCTGATCAACCTTCCTCTGATTGCTTTCAATCCAGTCGACATTCCGCATCGCCGCTTCGCTCGCAATCGGCGTCACCGAAATATCGCGCGGATTTTTGCCGTCCTCTCCCGCAATTCGAAAGCTGATCACCTTACCCGCCGTTCCCTCGAGCGTCTGCTGGATATCAAGATCAGCCGTCAGTTCCTGCCCGTTGATATCGAGAATGCAATCGCCCACCTTCACGTTCAGTCCCGGCTGCGCCAGCGGAGCCTTCTCGCGCGGATTGAATTCTCCGCCCGTATAGATCTTCGCGATGCAGTAGCGATTGCCCTTGATTTCGTAGTCCGCTCCCAGCAGCCCGCCCGGCACCTTCTTCGCATCCGGAATCTGTCCGCCGTTCCCACGCAGATGCCCCACTGAAAACGCGCTCAGCATCTCCTGGAAGATGTAGTTCAAATCCGCGCGTGACGCGATCGACTCCACATACGGCTCATACTTCTTCTCATCCGCCACCGTGTTCGTTCCGTGGAAATTCGAGTCGTAGAAAAACGCGCGCTCGATCCGCCACACTTCGTGATACATCTGCGCCCACTCCGCATGCGGCTCTACGCGCATCTTCACATCGCCAAACGACAGCGCGCCTTCGCCCGCCTTCACCGGAGCATTCGCCGGCACAATCACCCACGTCGGCTTGCCCGCCGCCCGGAGGCAGCTCGACCACCTTCCGGCCGCGGATGTCCCAGCGCCAGCAGCATCTTTTCGCCATTCGCCGAAAGTTCGAACTTCTCCACATGCTCCGCCAGCTTTTCCGTCTTGCGTTCCTCCGGCGTCCATCGGCTCAGCGTTGCGCCGCGATCCCCAAACCGCCCCGACGCGACAATCTCCGTGAAGTACACGCTCCCCTTCAGCCCTCCCGTCACGCTGGTGTACACACTCGTCGGCAGCGGCATCGCCACAATGCGCTTCTCGATCCCGTCCAGATCCACCTTCACCGGCTTCGGCGCGGGCTTTGCATGCGCTTTTTCATCGCCGCTGCCTTCTTTGCCCTCCGCAGGTTTGTCGCCAGCCTTGTCGTCGCTCTTCTTGCCTTCGGTCTTCTCCTCCGCCGGAGCCTTCTCGTCATCCATCTCCGGCGCAATCGGCGACGCCGTATCCGCCGCCAGTGTCAACGCGTAAATGTTCGACGTCACCTGGTAGAGATCGCTCGTCATGTCGAGCCCATCCGACGTCGCTCCCTCATTCGTGCTCGTGAGGAAGTAGAGATACTTCCCTTCGCGATCAAATGCCGGCTCGCGCGAATCGCCCATCACACTCGTCACCTGCGTCGACTGTCCCGAATCCACCGAGTACAAGAAAGATCGCGTGCAGATGATTCGCCATCGACCGTGGATACGCGATCCACTTCGAGTCCGGCGACCATGCAAAATCAAAGGTGCTGCTCGAAAATCCGCCATACACATTCTTGTCGTTGACAGTCGCCAGCTTGCCCGTCGTCGTGTCAACCATGTACGTCTTCATCCGGTTGTCGTAGAACGCAATCTTCTTTGAATCCGGCGACCACTTCGTGCCAAAGTAGTAAGCCGGCTCCGGCGCCAGCGCAAACTTCTTCACCGCCGCCGCACCTGCCACGGCAGCTCCCGTCTGCGGCGCAACATGCAGCGCATACATTCCCGACTCATCCGAGAAATACGCAATCGACTGCCCATCCGGCGACCATGCCGGTTCGCGCTCCATCGCCCCCGGCGTATTCGTGATATCGCGCGTCGGCCCATGCTTCGCCGCGACCGTAAAGATGTCTCCATGCGCTTCAATCACGGCACGCACGCCTGTAGGCGAAATCCGAAGCATTCTCCAGTTCGTCTCCCACGCTGTCGATCCGCGCCCGCACCTCCGGCAGATCCGCATCGATCTCGATCGGCACCAGCTTGCTCGTTCCCGACTTCGTGTCATAGAGATAAATCTCGCCCAGCCGGTCGTACACCAGCGTGTCGCCCTCCCCATGCAGCGAACGAATATCCGGCCCGTCATTCGCGAGCGCCTGCGTCACAGCCTTCGCCGCCGGATCGTACTTGTAAATCGTCGCCTTGCCCTTGCGCGCAGACAGAAAGTAGACCTTCCCTCCCGCATACACCGGCGAAAAATCCGACGACGTCTCGTGCGGAATCTGCATCAGACGCAAGCCCCGGCAGCGTCGTAATCCAGATCGTGCTCGCGCGCCCGCCGTGATAATTCCCCCACGAAACATACGTCATGTAATCGAATCCATACGCCGGCGGCAGCGGCGAATACGCAATCTCTTTCCCGTCCGGCGAGAACTGCCCCTGGTACGCCATCGGCAACGGCAGCGGCTTTGCAATTCCGCCCTTCGCCGGAACTTCGTAAAGCTGCGTATACCGGCTCTGCGAAATCCGCGTCGACCGGAACACGATGATTCTTCCCATCCGTGCGTCCACGCCACCGCAAAATCCGCCGCCGGATGATACGTCACGCGAAAAGGCACGCCGCCCTCTCGCCGGAATCGTGAACACATCCGTGTTTCCGTCGTAGTCTCCTGTGAACGCAATCATGCTGCCGTCGGGCGAGAAAATCGGATCAGTCTCAATGCCCACGCCCGTCGTCAGCCGCGTTGCCACGCCACCCGCCCGCGGCACCGTCCATAGATCACCCGCATATCCAAACGCAATCAGATCCTTGCTCAACGCGGGATGCTGAAAGATGTGCGGCTTCGTGGCCGCGCGTGCTCCGGCCGGTTCAACAACCACTCCAATTGCGATCAGGAAAACAACAAGACAAGCCAACAAAGGCAGGCGCAACGGCACGCATCAGAACCCTCCGGGTATCGACTGCTGTATGACTGCAGGATAGCCAACATCTTACAGCCCCGACACGCCAGTGCCCTTCCGAAATCATCGCGTTCAGGTGCAGCCGCACCCTTCGCCGCGCCATGCGCGCCTTCCCTCCACAATCAGCAACGGCACCGCAACCAGCGCCGCCACCGTATCCACCCAGCGAATCTGCCACACTGCATAAACCACCAGCCCCGCCAGCGTCACGCCGGCAAGATAAGCGCACGTTGCAGATTGCGTCGCATCCGCGGCCAGCGCACGATTGTTCATGCGCTGCGCCTGTCTCCGCTTCATCCACGCCAGCACCGGCATCACCACCAGCGCAAGCGCCGTAACTCCGATTCCGACGCAACTCGTCTCCATCGGTCGCCCGCGTCCCAGCCATGCGATCGACACCACCACCGCCGCCAGCAGAAACAACAGCACCGCCGCCGCCTTGTCTGCATGCTCTTTCTTCAGCGGAAATCGTGGGAAAAACTGCAGCAGCACCACCGTCGCCGACAGCATCTCCACCAGGCTGTCCGCTCCAAAGGCCAGCAGCGCCACACTATGAGCCTGCGCAGCCGCCCACAACGAGGCGCCGCACTCCAGCAGCATCCACGTCAGCGTGATCCATTGCAGCCACGCCACCTGCCGCGGCAGCACCGCAGCCGGAGCGCACGATCCGCAGTTCGCATCTCGAACATTTGTTTGCATCGAAAAAAGACTCAGGCTCTAATGCGCGTCAGGTTGATACTCGGGACGCTTCGGCTGCGGAGAAACCACAGCGGTAACCTTCTGTCCGCTGCCGTTCGCGCTCTTTGCATCACCGCGTCCCACGGCCGTAATGCCGGTCACCACGGTGTGCTTGTTCCCACCGACAACTCGCGTGTCGCTCGATTGAATTGCGACCACGACAGGCCGCTTTTCGTCCGATCCTTGTCGACCGTTGTCCCCGTAGAAGTACTCTGTGTCGCTCGCGGTTCCGTTCACCACTTCGACCCTCAACGGTGCCGGTGCGTTCGTCCCCGCCCGTGTACCCTTCGTCGATTCGCTGGTTCCCTTATCGTCGTGGAAGACAATCTTCTGCGTCGACGCCCCGTTCATTACCTCCACGGAGTTCTGCGTATACTCCGGCCGATACGCAGGTCGCTTTGCACGTTTTGGGGTCGAGCCTTTCGAGCGCTTGCCCGTTGCAGACCGATGATGGGTGGCCTTTGTTTGAACGCCCTTCGCGTCTGCGCTCTGCGCCGTCGCAGACTTCTTCTCAACCTGCGGAGCCACTCTCGTCGTTGTCACTGGTGTCGCTTGTTGCCCAAAAGCCATCGGCGAGACAACGACCAACAGCAGAACGCAGCTTGAGAAAGTCATCCGCATCATTCCACTCCTTGTTGATCGCTCTAGTCCTTCGCCGATTGCGCGGAGCGTGGCTATTCTTTCAGAGTCACCGAAATTTTCCGCGCGTCGCCGCCCGCCGATGTAATCGCGATCTCGCCCGTAGCCTTCTTGCGGATGCTCTTGAACTTCTCGCCCCACTCCACCATCACCAGGGCATCGGGAGTCACCAGTTCATCCAGCCCCAGCGTCTCCAGCTGCCGCTCGCCCTCCAGCCTGTAAACATCCAGGTGGAACAGCTTCACCGGCTTGCCTTCGCGCGTGCCGTCATATTCATGCAGCAGCGTAAATGTGGGACTTGTAACCTCGTCAGGCTCGGCTGCGTCCAACGCCTGGGCAATTCCCTTCACCAGCGTCGTCTTGCCCGTGCCCAGGTCTCCGCGCAGAATCAGCAGCTGAGGCGGTGCAAGCAAACTCACCAGCTTGCGCCCGACCTCGACCGTGTCGGCGCCGCTCTTTGTTACGAACTCGTGAATCCGTCCTTCGGCGACTGGGGCTTCCTTGCTCATTCGGCCTCTGAGGAGCGCATGCCCAGCTTACCTGCGACTGGCAGCCCCTGCAACCAAACATAACCTCTTTGAGCGTCTTTCGAAAAGCGGAAAGGCCGATAACGAAACGCATCGAAAAAATATTTCAAGCTGTCGGTCGCAAGCAACGTATGTTCATCCGCATCGCGTACCGCGAGATCCGCAGCAAGTCCATGCAAATAAACGCCAGCCTCAACCGCATGCGCCACGTCCTCTTTGAACTGCGCCAGCATCGCCGCGATCACGCCCGTCAGCACGTCGCCGCTGCCGCCCTTCGCCATTCCGGGATTGCCCGACGTATTCACCGCGACTTGTCCGTCGGGATGCGCGATCAGCGTGCGAGATCCCTTCAACACCAGGGTTACTCCGGTTTCGCCAACGAACTTCCGCACCGCATCGCAGCCGATTCGCCTGGATCTCCGTCACCTTCTTCGACGCAAGGCGCGCCATCTCGCCGGGATGCGGCGTCAACACCACCGTCCTTCCCGCCTTCGCAACCTCCGCCAACTTCTCCATCAAAAACGCATTTGCCGCCAGCGTGTTAAGCCCATCAGCGTCGATCACTACCGGCAGCTTCGTGTCTGACAACACTGCCTCCAGCAGAATCTCTGTCCCCGGTCCCTCACCCAACCCGGGTCCCACAGCAATCACCGTCTTGCCTTCGATCATCTTTTGAAACTGCTGCGCTGTGACGCCCTTGCTCGCGGTCTCGCCCGCGGGACTCGCCAACATCGGCCACGTCATCAGCTCCGGCGCGAAGCTTGAAACCAGCGAAACAATCGAGCCCGGCACCGCCGCCGTTACCAACCCCGCGCCCGCTCGCAGTGCGGCCATCGACGTCATTGCCGGCGCGCCCGACTTCCCTACCGATCCGCCAATCACCAGCACGTGTCCATACTTGCCCTTATTTGAATCCGTCACGCGCGGTTGTTCCACCAGGGCGTGTGAACTCCCCGCCCAGATCAACCGCTGCTCTGAAGCAATCGCCTCATCCGGTGAACCAATCGACGCCACGGCGATCGGTTGATCCCATCGCCGCGTCATCTCGCCAAACACATGCGCCGACTTCGGAGCCGTGAATGTGATCACCGCATCTGACGGGAATGTCTTCTCCTCAAGCCTGCTGCTCGTCGCATCGGCCGGCCAGCCTGACGGCACATCGACAGAAAGAAACGGCGCATCGCTCGCGCTTGCCCACTCCATCGCCGCCAGGGGGAGCCCCTTCATCGGTGGCTTGAACCCCGTCCCCAGCACTGCATCAATAATCAGGTCCGTATCCAGAGCTGAATGATGCGCCATCAGTTCGGCCGCCGAATTCACCTCGTAGAGATGCCGATTCTGAGAATGACTCAGTTCACGCCACGCCATCGCCGCATCGCCCTTCAATTCATACTGCGACCCCAACAGGAGCGTCGTGACCTCAAGCCCTGCTTTCGCCAGCAGCCGCGCTGCCATCATTCCGTCGCCGCCGTTGTTTCCCTTGCCGCACAGCACCGTCACGCGTCGAGCGCGCGGAAAATTCTCCCGCGCGAACACGTCAACCGCTGCCGACGCCGCCCGCATCAACTCAATCGACGGCACGCCATAGCGCTCCGTAGTGGCGCGATCGCACGCCTGCATCTCATCAGCACTAAGAACCTTCATCGCAACCATCCTAACGCGATGCGCACAACGCAAATGTCCTCGCGCGCTCAGCCGGCTCTGGTAAAGGGCTTCACGGCCCGCCCCGTCGCTGTTTCACGGATTCTTCGCACCCAGTCTGAAACCACAAAAAAAACGGCCCCCGTCATTAACGGGGGCCAAGTTGCCTTGGTTCTCTCGTGTTGCGAGAGGTCTATTGGCGGCCAACGGCGGGGTAGCCGTCGGCGCGGAAGGGAGCCTCAGGGGGGTGGCTACACAGCATTACTGCTGCTCCGCACCGGACGAGGACGCCATACCATGGGGGGATGTGGAGCCCTGGGCCGCCAAACTGTTTTCCATCAACTTGATATACACGGTGCTGGGAACCTTCTCACGGTGGGTCGCTGCAGGCTTCGGCGCAGTCTGATCTGCCGGGGCATTGTTGCTCGCAACTTCGGTGGTCGCTTCCGGCATTGGGGCATTGCCCAGAGCCACAGCGTGCATACGGTATATAGGAACGTCGTGTTCAGATACGAGGTAACGCTTAACTGCTTCGGCCTCGCGCTGCGCGCTCGCGATGCCGGCTGACCCTGCAGCAGGCGACCGAGCTTCGATTTCGATGATGTAGCCCGTATGACCTTGCAGGTTCTTCGCCATGTCATCAAGCTTGGATTTTGAGTCCTGGGACAGTTCAGCGCTACCACGGCGAAAAGGAACTTCGACTTGGCTGATCGGCTTGTATGTGTCCAAGCCATTGACTTCTGTATTCACGTTGTCAATGCGACCGGTCGCTGACATAGCGGTGTCGTTCGCCTTTTTCGCTTGGTCGCCTGCTGCGGTCGCGACCTGGTTCGCTGCGTCGGCCGAATCCTGAGCCTTCTTAATGCCGGCCTGCGAACGCGCATCCACATCCTTGATGTCGGCGGCGTTCTTCGCGTTCACCTGGTCGAGCTCGGTGAGGCGATCATTAATCGGATCAAGCCGCTTCTTCACCCATGTCTTGCGCGCCATAGGATTGACGCGTCCCCAGAAACCCTCTTTCGCTTCCGGAATCGGTTGCGTAACCGTCGCCGGAGGAGTCGAGGATGGTGTCTGCTGCGCGGCGGCCGGAGCACTCTGGGAATTGTCAGGCTGCTGCGTCTGTTGGGCCATCGCGGGGATCGCGATCGCCGAAGCCAAGGCCAGAAGGGCTACCTGGCTGGGAAACAGAACTGTAGCTTTAATTTGATTTTTCATTTTTGTCTAACCCCTGATATGCGGTTGCCGCAATCGTTTCTGCGGGTGAGCATTGGTGTCGCTCGCCATCCTTATTGCATGGGGCATGCCAAAGGTCGATATACATGCGGACAAACGGGAAACACATTTGATTTCAGAGGTTTATGTGTCCTCGACGTCGAGAGGACATCCTGTTCGGGCACGGTGGAGGAGGTGATTGGAAAGTAATTTTTACCACGAGCGGTAAGTCTTACCCGGTAAATCGAACTAAAACCTCACTTTGCGTCGATGCGCACGATCCGGATCTCGGGGTAAACGCCGTTCCAATCCGGGGTCACCGCATCGAAAATCATCCTGAAATCCCGGCTCTCGCCCGGCGTCATCGGTGCGGACGATGCTGGCTCCAGGTCCACATAGGGATCCCGAGTTCTGATCCACTTCAGCGGCTGAGTCTCATTCTGCGCCACTTCCTTCGCCGCGTTCCGGAACAGCACCTGCGCCGACACTCCCGACACAGTTTTGCTTCCGCTGTTAGTGATACGTCCGTCGATATACGTCACCTTGCCGCCCGCCAGGTTACTCGACTCGCTCATAACCACATTGGTGATCGGCAGGCTTGCAGCATAGGGATCAGGAGCAGCCGAAATCGGCGTGACTGTCGCCGCTCCTTTGCCCCGCTCCATCGTGAAAACCACGATCGACGCAACCACAAAAACCGCCGCGGCGGCAATTACCAGCGGCATCCAGTTCCGCTCGCGCGTCTCCACGGGAGGAACAAGCTGAGGTCCTGTACTCACGAGCGGATTCTACACCTTAGCCTCTACGCTGTTCACTCTCAATAACAGATTCCTTACCAGCCACCCAGCCAGATACACTGGCCCCGACCGCATACTCTTCTCCGGAGGTTCCATGCCCAAGTACGTCATCGAGCGCCAGGTTCCCGGCGCCGGAAGCCTATCCAGCGATCAACTGAAAGCAATCTCCCAGACGTCTTGCGGAGTCTTGCGCAAGCTCGGCCCAGAAATTCAGTGGGTCCACAGCTATGTAACCGGCGACAAGATCTACTGCGTCTACATCGCCGCCAACGAACAGCTCGTTCGCGAACACGCGGCACAAGGCGGCTTCCCAGCCAACTCCGTCGCCGAAGTGACGTCCATCATCGACCCCACAACCGCAGAAGCCTAACTCTCGCTGCGCGCACAGGCTGCCGATCGGACAAGTGCCATCGGCGGCCTGGAGCACGTTCTCGCCTCCAAAATCAATCCCAGAACTGCGGTCATGCAGGCCACCGGCGACCAATCGCCGCGGGCACACGGCCAATTTGCGGCATCGAAAACCGCACGCAAGCCCTCCTCGATTCCCATACGTGACTCGGGTAACAGAAGTATTAGCACTTTTGGTTGATTCACAATTCAATCGGGGTGAATCTATATAGGTCATAACGAACTCCGTACTCCCGCAACGTTTGATTACGACGCGCAGTGTGGAAAGGCAACAGACATGCTCTCCTCCCCCATCGGCAGTTTCATTTCGTCCCAGCCGCAAAGAGGATCTGGTCTACCAGGTCGTCACGGTCGCTGCGATGGTCACAATGCTGGCTAGCGTCTGGATCTTCTAGCCGCCTGAAGCCGCACATCATGCCGCCGCCAGGCGGCGGCTTCCTATCGCAAATTTTGCATGTGATCCGCTGATTTCGCTCGCGCCCTTGCGCCGCGAATCATCGTCGTCAGCCGCCAGCCCACCGTCGAAAAAACCACGACCAGAAACACGGGAATGAGCAGCGGCGAAAGGCGAAATAAACCGCTACGGGCGGACTGAATAATCGACCACTGTAGATAGGCAAACAGGCAAAGCAGTTCGCATTTGATCCATGCCACCATCAGGATGGTTTGCTCCTGAAGGAACGACAGATTGCCCTCAGTCACCGCAACCGGAAGGTTGTATCTGCGGAATCGAATGCTTCCCAGAACTGTCAGCAGCAAGTAGATCCCGGCAGCGACGGCCGGCAGAAACCACAGAAATCCGGGAGGTCCCCAAGCGTTGGGCTGACCGGAGATATCAAAGTGTGTAGGGATCCGGTCCGGCAGCCGATTCGCCCCGTTCAACTCCGCATAAGTCATCCAATAAAGGACAGCCAGCATCCCCAGACAAACCGCTTCCACCGTCTTGCGCATGCGAAGCCCTCAGTACCCGGTTCACCAATAACGATATACCGAAGGCAGAGTCTATCCCTGCGTCCCTAGTCCCTATGGTCCCTGCCCTTCACCCTCTGAACGTCTGCACCAGCAACCACCCGTTCAGCCCGGCGATCACAACGGCCGTGCTCCACGCCAGCACCTTCATCCAGGTCGAGTTCACATACTCGCCCATCTTCGCGCGGTCGCCGGTGAAGATAACCAGCGGTATTACTGCAAAACTGAGCTGCATCGACAAGATCACCTGGCTGAGGATCAGCAGCTTTTCCGTTCCCCGCTCACCATTCAAGGCCACCACAATGATTGTCGGAATAATCGCCAGCCCGCGCGTAATCAGCCTGCGCAGCCACGGCGACACTTTCAGATGAATGAATCCCTCCATCACGATCTGCCCCGCCAGCGTTCCGGTGATCGACGAGTTCTGCCCCGACGCCAGCAGCGCCACCGCAAACAGCGTGCTCGCAAACCCAGCGCCCACCAGCGGGCTTAGCATCTTGTAAGCGTCCTCAATCGCGGCCACCTCAAAGTGCCCGCTGCGATGAAACACCGCGGCCGCCACAATCAGGATCGCGGCATTCACAAACAGCGCCAGTGTCAACGCGAGTGCCGAATCCACGCTCGCAAAGTGAATTGCTTCGCGCTTGCCTTCCGGCGTCCGCTTGTATCGCCGGCTCTGCACAATCGACGAATGCAGATAGAGATTGTGCGGCATCACCGTCGCGCCCAATATCCCGATCGCGATATACAGCATCGCCGGATTCGTCACGATTTGCGGCGAAGGAATCAGCAGACTCCTGAGCGCCAGCAGGTGATCGGGCCGCGACAAAAACACCTGCACCGTGAACATCGCCAGGATCGTCCCGATCAGTGCAATCACCAGCGCCTCTATGTAGCGAAATCCCCACTTCTGCAGCAGCAGGATCACCAGAACATCCAGCCCGGTGATCAGCACGCCATACAACAGAGGAATATGGAACAGCAGTTGCAGGGCAATCGCCGATCCGATCACCTCGGCCAGGTCACAAGCAGCAATCGCAATTTCCGCTCCGACCCAGAGCGCGAAACTGGCTTTGCGCCCATAACTCTCATGGCACATCTGCGCCAGGTCCCGCTCTGTGGCCACACCGAGCTTCAGCGCCAGGCTCTGAAGCAGAATTGCCATCAGGTTCGACAGCATGATCACGAACAGCAGCGTGTACCCGAACCGGGATCCGCCGGCAATGTCCGTGGCCCAGTTCCCCGGATCCATGTAACCAACCGAAATCAGGAACCCCGGTCCAAGAAATCCCAGCAGCCGCCGCCAATAATGCGGCGACCGCGAGATCCGCACGCTGGCGTGCACCTCGGGCAATGAGGGCTGCTGGAGCCCAATGGAATTTGGAGTCTCTGTAGCCATAGAGGCGAAAAAGGGGGAACTCGAACTGCTACCTGTTTCGAGTATGCCACAAGTTAACTGTAGTTAACATCTATTTATTATTTCCGATTATCTTGAGTTACTCCAGCTTCAGCCATACCGCCTCCGCTGCTGGTCTTCCGAGGATCGAGTTTCCCGTAGGCAACTCAATCGAAACAGTTTGATCGTAATTCTGGCTTAGAACCCGCAGGCTCTTGTTCGGCCCTATACCCATTCGATGCAGGAAAAGCAGCAGCTGGGAATCCCGTTCCTGCAGGCTCGTCACCCGGTATCGTTGCCCCGCGCGCGCCTCAGACAAGGGAACCTCTCCGCGTTTCTTCCGCTCTTCGGGCTTCTCTGGCAGCACCGAATTCCCATGCGGACACGCGCCGCCTTCTCCCAGTTTCTCTTTTAGCTTCGCCTCAAAGGCCGGCGAAACCGCGTGCTCCAATTTCTCGGCCTCGTCGTGGATCTCGTACCACTCCATGCCGAAGACCTCGGTCAGCATCCGTTCAATCAAGTGGTGGCGCAGCGCTGTTCGGTATGCGGTCTCACGCCCGGTTTCGGTTAGCCGTACGATTCCGTCTTCGTTCACTTCGACGTATCCGTCCCGCCGCAATCGCTTCAACGCCATCGTCACCGCCGGCGCCGACACCTCGAGCCAATGCGCCAGCGTCGCTGGAATCACCTGGTGCCCTTCGGCCTCAGCCTCCAGGATGGCCTTCAAATAATTCTCTTTCGAAACCTGAATCGCGTCTTTCATGATTTGAGCCCTCTAGCTGCCAGCTTCTAGCCTCCAGCTTTGCTGTTCCTGAGTTCTCCTTGAGCAAGGAATCATTCTATGCGTTTCTCCTTCGGTTGCTGACAATCCCCTCTACTGTTTTCCGCATTGCAGACAGCCGCGCGATGTAGTGCGGCAGCTCGAAGACAGAGCTGGAGGGCACTCTCCAATGAGCGTGCTCGGTTCGAATGTGATGTGTTGAACAATGTGCAACCATACGGTTGCGGTTAAAGAAGATTTCTTAAGCGAGTGTTCAGCGGTAAGGACTTAGGCGGGAGGGGGTAGCGTAAGTCGTTGTCTTCATTTAAGTTAAGTCTCAAAGTCGTCAAAACATTGAACTTAACCTGCGATTCTGTGAAGTTTGCACTTTTTCTGATGCGTGTGGAGCGGATTGTGGGTGCTGCTCTAGAAGAGGACGTAGTCGAAGTGAATTTGCGCACGGGATGCTCGAGTCGTTATCCGTGCCACTTTTTGCCACGGAGATAAGTGTAAGGAATTCGGGAGAAATAGCCTGCAAGGTCCAGGAGATTTATTTCAGTAGAAGAATGAGGCTGATGGCGCGGATTCTGCCGAGGCGGGTATTGACATCGCGTGAGGCGAACCGCTCTGAGCGGTGCGAGGGAGCGGACAAGAGCCGTGTTTGCCAAAAATGGCTGAGACTGGCGCATCGCAAAGGATGTGAATGTTCCGGATTGGTCACGACACACCAACAATCGCCAAATCACCGATGACGTCGCAGCCAGACGCAATCTTTCTTACGGGTTTTGTGTAAGATCATCGGTAAAAATCACCACTTCGTTTCGGTCATTTGGAGTCCGCATGAATTCTCGTTGGAGGATCGGGATTGTTGTTGTCTTGGTCATTGCCTTTTGCGCTTCAGCAATCGCTTGGCACACCTATCGAGCCAAGGCCAGATTTCAGGAGGCGAACAACGAAATGATGGAAACCCGTGCATTGGCGGAGAGAGGCGATGCAGGAGCCGAATACAGACTCGGAAGCATGTACGGCGTTGGCCGCGGCGTCACGAAGGATTATGCTGCGGCGCTTCAGTGGTACCGGGCCGCAGCAGAGAAAGGCGACGCTAGAGCCGAATACGGTGTCGGCTACATGTACGACACGGGGACAGGCGCGCAGCAGGACACTTCGGAGGCCGTGAGTTGGTACCAAAAGGCGGCTGACCAGAATGACCGCAAGGCTCAATGTGCCCTTGCGGCTATGTATTACGACGGTCGAGGCGTGAAGCGTGATTGGACAACGGCTGCATCATGGTATCGGCGTGCCGCGGAAAATGGGCTGCCGCGGGCTCAATACGATTTGGGTTACATGTATTACTACGGGCAGGGACTGAAGCAGGATCGAGCGGAGGCCATGCGGTGGTTCCGCGAAGCTTTGAAACAGGGAGATGAACACGCCCGCGAATGGCTCGGATATAAATTGACAACGGTTCGTATCGTATTTCTCGTGTTCCAGACGCTGTTCGGGATAGCATTAGGCTTCCGTCCTTGGTCCTTCAACATATGGGAGCCGAGCGAGAGTCCCCGCGATATCGTAACCTGGTTTTCCGTCGCTGTTGGATGGGCTTGCCTTATCGATGCGGCTATGGGCTGGTGGGGATATACGCATAACCTGTTTTGGAGTCATGCCTACGGCGTAACAGGATTTATCTTAGCCAAGTCGATGCTCAATATCGTAGTAATGCTTCTCATACTTCTCTTTGCATTCCTTCAGAGGAACGCAGCATCCAAAAAAAACCGACCGTTACGAGCGGTTGACCATTGATGCGGAAGTTTCAATTCAGAGCTTACATATTTCGTGGGGCTCGAGGGGCGTTTTTTGTGGCTTTGCAGCATGACTGAAACAGCTTGATGAAAAGGTTCAACTCTCAAACGACGCATCGCGCAGGGGCTAAAGCCCGACACTCATTTTGTTGCATTTACGGCCTGGCTAAAGCCATCCCTTGTTACAAAACAGTGGCTCGTCGAGTTTTTCACCTAACTGTGAAAGTCATGCGCTGATACAAACTAATCTTCACGGATGGATTGGGGCGCTGCGGAATGAACGAAAGGCAACCGCAGATTCTTCCGCTGCGCGTCAGGATGACAGCGTTAGAGAAATTCGAAGCGGGAAGGTTGCCGTTAACCGGAAATTAAATTTCTCAGGGGCTAAAGCCCGGACGGTTTTCTTGAAGGCTTTGCGGCACGACTAAAGTCGTGCCCTGATACAAGACTCGGCGTTGGTGAGCAGCCAGCCAAGCATCTGCTTCCAAAGAAAACCAGCTCTCCGATTGAATCGAAGAGCTGGATGAGTTGAGAACTAGCTGAGGGCTGATAGCTGACAGCTTTACTTCACCCTCACCTTAGGCTCCACGCTCAGCCCCGGCCGAAGCGAGTGAGTCGGATCTTCCTTGTCCAGATCGTCGAAATCGATCCTTACCGGCAACCGCTGCACCACCTTCACGTAGTTGCCCGTTGCATTCTCCGGTGGAAACAGGGACAGCACCGAACCGGTCGCTCCGCCAATCTGCGTGATGTGTCCGTCATACTTCTTGCCCGTCGCATCCACGCTGATCTCAACGTGCTGGCCCGCGGACATGTGTTTCAGCTGCGTCTCCTTGAAGTTCGCGGTAACCCACAAATCTTCCAGGGACACCAGGGTTAGCAGGTTCTGCCCGGTGGAAACATTCTGATTGATCTCAACGCTTTTTCGCGTGACGATGCCGGCCACCGGGGCCACGATCTTCGTATAGCTCAGGTTCAGATTCGCCTGGTCAAGTTGCGCCTGGGCCTGTGCTACTTGTGCCTGTGCCTGCTTGGCGCGCGCCGACTGTGCTGCCACCTGTTGGGGTCCGGTCTGCGCATACTTTAGCTGCGCCTGTGCCTGCGATGCCTTGTCACTCGCAACGCGTACCGCATCTCCGGCAGCCCGCTCATTTGCATGCGCGCTTTCAACTGCCGCCTTGGCAGCATCCGCTGATGCTACCGCCGCGTCGTATTGCTGCTTGCTAATGACGTCTTTCTCGACGAGTGGCTTATAACGAGCCAGGTCTTGCTGCGCCTTCAAAGCATTGGCCTCCGCCTGGATCACCTGGGCGTGCGCGGCTGCCGCCTGTGACTGAGCCTGCGAAATCGACGCCGTCGCGGCACTTACATCCGCTCCGGCTGAACTCAGGTTGCTGCCAGTGTTGATCGTCGTAATCGGGACGTTTACACTCGCCGCAATTGCGGCCGCCTCCGCGCTGGCAAGGGCGGCCTTCGCATTTTCAACGGCAACCTGGTAGTCCCGCGGATCAAGCTCTGCAATCATCTGCCCCGCCTTCACCTGCTGATTCTCATCTACCGAGACCTTGGCCACCTGCCCGGCGATTCTCGAGCTGATCTGAATCAGATGTCCATTGATCTGCGCGTCGTCCGTATCTTCGTAGTACGTCGAGTGCCAGTAGAAGCCCAGCCCGGCCAGAATCAGCACCGCGACCACCGCGATGATGATGCCCTTGCGACGAGATGGAGGCTGCGTCACCTCGGTGCTCTCATCCCGAGGCGCCTGCACTGTTGTTGTGGTTGTTTCCGCCACGTTTACTTCCCTCCAATTGCAAATCCAGTATTCATGCGTCTCGAAGCCATTGAGTTTGGGTCGAAGCTACCATCAGCAAACGACCTTCCTCGAATTTCAAGACACTTCAGTCTCATGGGTTTTGCCCAAGATATTTCCTGTAGTCCGCCCCCGCGCCCAACGCCCGCGCCAAACTCAGCTTGGCAACGTTGTTCCGATAAAGGCTCGATACATACTGATCATTGGCCTGCGCCACCGATCTTTGCGCCTGGCTCACCGCGAGGTTGTCGTCAACTCCATTTGCATAGCGCTGCTGAGCCTCGCTCAATGCTTCCGTTGCCAGCTCCACGCTCGATCGCGAGACCTCGACCTGCTTTTGCGCTGCTTCAATATCCAGCAGCGCATCGCGCACGTCGGCATCCACCTGCGCATGCAAATCGCTCAACTGCGCCTTCTGCGTATCCAGTTGCGATTGCGCGACCTGTGCTTCGCCTCGCAGACCGTACTCTTTGAAAATCGGAACGCTCAAAGTACCCGCCGCATTGCCGGTCCCATGCGAGCTTCCAAGGTTGGGTCCGATGACGCCGTAGTCTCCGTCAAACTTGATCGTCGGAAACCGATCCGCCGTGGCAGCTTTGCGCTGTTCCACTGCCGCCTCGGTTTGCTCCACCATTGATGCCAGATCCTTGCGATTGGCCTGCGCTTGCTTGACCGTCGCATCGACATTGAGCTTGTCGAAAGCCGCGTATGGTTCCTTGTCCGACAGATCAAACTTTTGCTCCAGCGGCAATCCGATCACCCGCGCCAGCGCCAGCTTGTCTTTGTCCAACGCGTTTTGCGCCACAATCAACTGCTGCTGCAGCGACTGATAATCCACCTGCGCCCGCAACACATCCAGCCTCGGCGACGTTCCTGCATCGTGATTTGCGTTTGCCTGGTCCAGCGAAATCTTTGACGTTGCTACCTGCGCTACGAAACTGTCTACAAGCCCTTGATCGGCCAGCACCCGCATGTAGGCATTGCCCACGGTCAGCACCACCATGTCGCGCGCATCCTGCGCCGAGAGCGTCGCTGCCGTGAATTGATGCTTCGCCGCCATGTAGGTCCGCAGCGACTTGATGTCCAGCAGCGACCAGGTCAGATATCCCCGGAGGTCGGTGTAGCCGAAAGGACCGATAATCGTCGGGAAGCCCGGGATCCGCAATCCCTGCGCCGCCAGGTCCACCTGCGACACCGCCTCGTGCGCGTTAAATTCCACATCCGGCAGTAACGCCTGCAACTCGGTCAAGCGCTGGGCTCGTGCCGCATCTGTCTGTGTCCCGCTTAAAATCAGGCCGAGGTTGTTCTTCAGGCCGCGTTGCATCGCATCGTCGAGCGACAAATTCAGCGTCTGCCCTGTTGCCTGTCCCGCCGTTACACTTCCCTCGAAGCTGCCCGACGTCGGTCCCGCACTCTGCCCTGGTATCTGCGTCGGCACCTGCTGCGCAAGCAGCGGCCGAGCCGCCACGGCTCCAACAATCAGCGCCAATCCTGCATAGGCACAAAAATGTTTTAGGTATCTTCTACAGTCGTCTGAGGACATCGGTCGTCTTTGAAATCCTGGCTATGGATTCTGCCGGAAAAGTCTTTGCACTCCAATAGATGCCCGATCCGGGCAGGCGGGTTCTTTATCTAGTGTATCGAACAAAAGGAGTGGACAGTGGTCAGAATCCGCCGGTCAGTAGTCAGAGGGAAGTTGTGGGTCGAAAGATCGGCCGCAAGGTGTCGTTGCACTTCACGAATCCCTGTTTACTGTGCACTGCCCACTGTGCACAGTTCCCTGCTTCACCGCACCGTCGCGTGAATGAGCTGCGAAGCGAGCGAACACAGCCCCTGCCGGAAGAACTCCCGTACCGCCTCGGCATTCCAGCCTTCCGCGCCCTTACCGCCATGCTCGGCCAGCATCTCGGCGGTCTCGTTCGCCGTGAAACCCGCCACCGCCCGCAGGACGAAGATCACGCGCGTTTCCGTCGCCAGGCCTTCAATCCAGTGCTTCACGTTTTCCCGGTTTGGGCCCGCCAGCATGCCTTCCAGTTCGGCACGAGAAATTCCTGCCGACTCCAGATCATCGTCCTCAATGCAGGTAGAAGCATGAACCAGGCCCACCGGCGCCGCCAGGCTTCCGTGCTCCCGCGACGCTATCAGCTCGATCGCCGCCGCACACAGCTCTCGCCGGCTACTATGCCTGGCCTCACCAGCATCGCTCGCGCCAGAAAGGTCTGTTCGCGCAACAGCAGTCTCCACCAGCCCAATGCTGTCTTCGCCTTCCCCCACCAGCATCGACGCAATGCTGTAAAGCCCGGCGGCAATCCGGTCCAGCATGGCGTCCATGCCTTCCAGAGCTTTGCTCACCGTCGCCTCGTCCTTCGGCTGGCCATCCAAGAGCCCTTTCACCTTCGTTGAAAACTCGTCCGCTCCGGCAGGAATCGGCTCCAGGGGAATCAAGCTGTCCTTGGTATTCATTGAGAGAGCCTCCTCGGTTGGGAAAGTGTGCGGGAACGATAAATCTCTATCCTCCACCCGTCGCCAGTCTCGGGTCAATCCGCTGCCGCTTCTTTTACCCCGTCACTTTCTTCCTTTTCGCACGCCTTTAATCTTCCGCACTCGCCGCTTCTGTAAGCATGATCTTCTGGAAGCGCCCTCCCCCGGATTCCAGTTTTCCAGCAAACGCTGTAGACTTGCCAACACGGTTTGTACTCACGCAAATGGCTAGAACGAAGCAGAAACAAAAGCTCTTTACCGGACGCGACCACTCGTGGATGCAATTCAATCGCCGCGTTCTCGAAGAAGCCGAAGACCCCTCTAATCCCCTCCTCGAACGGGTCAAGTTTCTCGCCATTACCGCCTCCAATCTCGACGAGTATGTGGAAATCCGCCAGGCCGGCCTCATGCAGCGCATTGAAGACGGCTACCGCGAACAGGGCTACGACGGACTTCGCCCTGACGAGTCCCTCGCTTCACTCACCGCGGAAATCCACAGCTTCATCGAAGGCCAATACCAATGCTGGAACGACCATCTTCTTCCCGAACTCCGCAAACAGGGCATCCGCCTCATGGAATGGGAAGAACTCGATGAAGACGCCCGCGCATATGCTCAGGCCTACTTCCAGCGCGAGGTCGACCCGCTCCTCACCCCCATCGCCATCGACCCAGCGCATCCCTTTCCGCGCGTCCTGAATAAAGCGCTCTGCCTCGCCCTGCTCCTTCGCCGCAAACGCAAGAGCTCCGGCCCGCAAGTCCTCGGCGTCGTTACTGTTCCTCGCGCTCTGCCCCGTTTCGTCCGGATTCCAGCCGAAGACGGCAAATTCGACTACCTCCTGCTTCAGGAACTGATCGCGCAAAATCTTGGCGGCATGTATCGCGGCTACGAAATCCAGTCACGCGCCGCCTTCCGCGTCACCCGCAATTCAAACCTCTACTTCGAAGAAGAAGAAGCGCGCTCCCTGCTCGAGACCATTCGCGTCGAGCTCCACAACCGCCGCAAAGGGGATGCGGTGCGCCTCGAAATTGAAGCCGGCGCCGACCCCGAGATCGTCGAGCGTCTCCGCGTGAATTTCGAACTCGATGAAGACCAGGTCTTTCGCGGCGATGGACCCGTCAACCTTTCGCGCCTGATGTTCTTCTATAGCGACATTCAGCGCCCCGATCTCAAATTCGAATCCTTCTCGCCACGCCCGCTGCACCTCAGCCGAAAATCAACCAGCATCTTCGACGAGCTCCGCCAGCACGACATCGTCCTGCACCATCCTTACGACTCTTACGATCCCGTAGTCGACTTCATTCAGCAGGGCGCCGAAGATCCCGCCGTCGTCAGCATGAAGCAGACTCTCTATCGCACCAGCCAGGATTCGCCCGTCTTCTCCGCGCTCATTGAAGCCGCTGCTACCAAGGAGGCCACCCTCGTCGTCGAGCTCATGGCCCGCTTCGACGAAGCGTCCAACATCCGCTGGGCGCGCAGCATGGAAGACGCCGGCGTGCAGGTCTTTCACGGCGTGGTCGGCCTCAAGACTCACTGCAAGCTCGCTCTCCTTGTCCGCCGCGATGAAGACGGCGTCACGCGCCGCTACTGCCACCTCGGCACCGGCAACTATAACCCAATCACGGCACGCTTCTATACCGACCTCAGCCTGCTTACCTGCGATCCCCAGATCACAGAGCGCGTGCACATGGTCTTCAACTACCTCACCGCCCACGCCGAGATTGACGACTACCGCCCGCTCCTCGTCGCTCCGCTCACCATGGCGGAAAGTTTTCTTGGCCTCATTCGCCGTGAGACCGAGCACGCTCGCGCCGGACGTCCCGCGCACATCGTCGCGAAAATGAATGCGCTCCTCGAGCCCAGCGTAATCGAAGCGCTCTACGATGCCTCCAGTGCCGGTGTCGAAATCGACCTCATCATCCGCGGCCTCTGCATACTTCGCCCGGGCGTCAAGGGAATGTCGAGCCGGATACGGGTCCGCTCCGTCGTTGGTCGCTTCCTGGAACACTCCCGCATCTTCCACTTTGCGAACGGCGGCGATGACGAAATCTACCTCGGCTCTGCCGACTGGATGCCGCGTAATCTCTTTGAGCGCTGCGAAGTCGCTTTCCCGGTTCGTGATCCGGCCGTCAAAGCCCGTATCCACGATGAGATTTTGCCCGCCTACCTCGCCGACACAGTCAAAGCTCGCATCCAGCAGCCCGATGGTACCTACACCCGTGCCTCTCAAGTGCTGAAGGGTGACCCCGCCTTCTCCGCACAGGACTTCCTCATGAAGCTCTCCGAAGGCAAAGTCGACCTTGATGCCATTCCCAAAATCAAACCCATCAGCCCGCCGGTTAAGCGCCCTAAAAAGTCAGTCGCCGAACCGGCCCACGCCGCCGACTGAGGCGGGCGTGTTTCTCCCGCTGGGACTGTTTGAGAATTGCGAACCGTATCCGGCAACTAACCAATTTCACGCCGAGTCCATCCAACGAATCTACGGTAACGCCAGCTCCAACGCCGTTTGCCGACAAGCCAGTCCGGATTCAATTGTGGTGCGCAAATCTCCAAACGCTTAAAATCGACTTCAGTGAGGCGACGATTGCATCGTTTTCTCAGCATGCGACGACCCAACCTCAATGCCTGCTCATGCACGGCACGAGTCCTTGTGGTCATTGGCCAGGTTCTCCTGATTTTCACGGCCCTATCGCTCTGCACGATGCCGGTCACGCAGCACCTCTGGACCTGGGATCATTTTCTCCATGGGGGCCGCGACTTCGAACTGGGCATGCTCATGGTTCTGTCGTTGCTCTCCCTCGTGCTGGTGCTCGCAAAAAGCTGCAAGCAATGCATTCAGGCGTTGCTCTCCGCGCGGCACAGCCTCGCGTCTGCATTCCGTGACCCCGTATCTCAAGAGAAGACACGGCTAGGTGCATCCTCTACCTTTCCAGTTGCGCTAATGACCTGTCGGCACTCCGGTCTCGGCAACCCTCCACTTCAGGTTTAACCTTTTTCCAACTCCGCACGCATGTCGGCGACGACTCACTCCGAGCCTGTCGCTATCCGTTGATTCCCCCCACGGCACGACTTACACGGAGAAACAATGAAGAAATCCGAAGTTCTCCACGCATGGGCCACTATCCTCGCCGGCCGTGCGCCTTCCCTTTCCATCGAAATCACTAAGGAATGCCCCCTGCGCTGCCCCGGCTGCTATGCCTTCGACGCGGCGCATCTCGGCGGCGCGACTCAACTGCGCGAACTCTCTGACTTCAAGGGCGAAGATCTCATCGCGCGAGTCCTCGCAGTGATCGACGAACTGAAACCTATTCACCTATCCATCGTTGGCGGCGATCCGCTCGTTCGCTACCGGGAACTGGAATCTCTCTTGCCGCAAATCATGAGCCGCGGTGTGCACACGCAAATCGTCACCAGTGCATTCAGGGTCATTCCTGCTGAATGGGCCAGATTCAAAAAACTAAACGTCGTCATCTCTGTCGATGGACTGCAGCCGGAACATGACGCCCGGCGCAAACCAGCCACCTACGAGCGCATCCTCAAAAACATCAAGGGCGCGCGAGTCACCATTCACTGCACCATCACGTCACAAATCGCCGGACGTCCCGGCTACCTCGATGATTTTCTCGGCTTTTGGGCCGGCCAACCTGAAGTGGCAAAAGTCTGGTTCAGCATCTTCACACCCCAGCGCGGCGCACACGATCCGGAAATACTCGCTCCCTCTCAGCGCACCTCGCTCATCGCAGATCTCCGCCAGCTGCGCCTAAAATATCCCACTCTCGACATGCCTGAAGCGCTCATCCGCGAGATCGCCTCGCCACCCTCCAGCCCAGAGGAATGCATATTCGCCAGAACCACGCAAACCATCTCTGCCGATCTCCGCACGCGCATCACGCCCTGCCAGTTCGGTGGAGATCCCGACTGCTCTCAATGCGGCTGCATCGCATCGATGGCCCTCGCCGCCGTCGGTCATCACTCCGTTGTGGGTGGTCTCACTGCCGGACACCTCTTCATGGCTTCCGACCGCATCGGCAAGAAGTTGAGGAACTTCCGTCGAAGCTTCTCTCGCCAGCCGGCGGTTCGCGCAACGCAACCCCCATTCAAGATCCTTGCGCCATAGCCCCCGGACCTTGTGGGCCGTGGGCAGCCTCTGATTCGCCCCGCGAATAACGCCCGCGGCATCAGCGGACTTAAACATTCCACCATTGACGTATCTTTTATCGTCCCTCGACACTCTCATTGAAAGCGTGCGCCCTCGTTGTATCCATGCACGCGATTCGAGGGAGGAACGAATGATTGGGCGCAGAATGAGCAGACGTCCGGCAAGGTGGTCCACCATCCGAAGTGAGACCGGGCATCCGTGGATGCTTCCTCTTCGGGGCTTCGAATGGATCTTCGAGTGGGCCGCCTACGGCCTCAGTCGTTGGAGCTTTCTCGAGGTGCTCGAGCGCCTCGGCAGCCTCTCCGTCCTGATCGGCGTCATCTTCTACTTTAGCGAGTCCAGCGACCGCATCAAGCAGCGCCACTACCAGGCTTGGCAGGTCATCAATACCGCACAGGGCAAGGGCGGTAGCGGCGGACGCATCGAGGCTCTGCAGGAATTGAACGTGGACAAGGTGCCCCTCGTGGGCGTGGACGCCTCGGCTGCCTTCCTTCAGGGCGTCCATCTTGAACGCGCCAGCCTTCTGCGCGCCGACCTCAGCGCCGCCGATCTCCGTGGCAGCCATCTCCGTTACGCCGACCTCGCCTACGCCAACCTCCGCTCGGCCAATCTCCGAGGCAGTGATCTTGAAAAAGCGGTATTATCCAATGCGAACCTGACGGACGCCGACCTCGTCGGCAGCAATCTCGCCGGCGCAAACCTTGACGGCGCCGACCTGTCCGACGCTGAACTACGTGACGCAGATCTCGAATCCATCGCCTGGAAGCAGATCGCCGTCATCAAGTCCGCCAACATCGCAGGCGTAAAAAATGCTCCCGATGGCTTCCGCGAATGGGCGCTGAAGAACGGTGCAATCGAAAATCCAAACGCCACCGACTAAAGATTGAATACTTTTGCAGTTCCAAAGGTGCACTTCTTTGTACCCGTAACGCAAAACCAGCATGCGGATCGCGGCGCCGCAGTTTAGAACAAAACGATGAGCACCTCACGCGCCATGCGCGGCGGCTGGGTTGATCGCAAGACAATTCCACGTGGCCCCAACGGCCGCGGCCTGTGTCGCTGGTGCTCGCTTGAGGTTCCGCGCAGACGGTACACCTTCTGCTCTGAGTTCTGTGTGCACGAGTGGAAACTGCGCACTCAGCCCGCATATCTTCGAGAGCAGGTGTTCCATCGCGATCGCGGTATCTGCGCCTGCTGCGCATATCGACACGATCGCCGAAGCACGCAGACTCCGCTATGCGCGCGGCACAAATCGCTCTTCGCTGCTTGCGCACTGGGGCTTGCGTCGCAGGTCGCGCAAGAGCCTCTGGGATGCGGATCACATTATTCCCGTCATCGAAGGCGGAGGCGAGTGCGATCTCCAAAATATTCGCACCCTTTGCCTGCGCTGCCATCGCGATGCGACTGCGCATTTACTCAGGCGAAAAATGCGCGTAAACCGTTAATTGCTATCTAAAGTTCCAGCCATGAAACATCGCGACTGCAAACCATCCCGTGCCGCCCGGCATCTTAGTTTGATATAGATTTGGGGCCCCGAAACTTAAAACCTATCGAAAGCGGTGTAAAAGTCATGCCCTATGAAATCCCATTAAACGTAGTCGAGATTCTTAAAAGTACCCTGTATCTTCTAGAGCACACAATCTACCCCGGCAAGGATGGCAAAACCGTGAACGATCTCAAGAAATGCATTAGCGGCGCCATTCAGAGCCTGACTGCGGAATCCGCACAGGCCACCGCCGACTAGAGGAAACTAGTTTCCGTGTCTGAGTTCAAAAGCCGCGTGACGAGAATCACCAACTAAAAGTACGCGGTGAACCAAAGCTGTGGGACCATCGTAGAGAACATCTATGAAGGTATTCACTACAATCTTCCTGGCTCATTCGCTCACCGCCGACTTCCAGCGCGATGAACAGGCGAACGGTTTCGATCAAGATGAGCATGACCTTGCCGATGTTGAGCAAGCTCTGCGCGAACGCATCTCCGTTCTCGAGAGCAGCAATTGGTTTGTGGGCGACAGCTTCGACGAAGAATAGCTGGCGAATCTGAGATTGAAGCCGATGCTTTTGAACATGAATTCGGGTAGGTTTGGGACTACTCTCGGTCTCGTCAAGTGATTGCAACTAACTTTTTCCTAAGTTGCTCAATCCAAACAGCACTTTTCTCCTCGGTTTTTGCAGGCAATTTCCACTCATCTTGCTACAGTCTGAAGACAGAGACAAACCGCGGCCGGGCGTCCGATTCAAATCGCATTCACGACACTAACCCGGCAAGGAGAACGACGTGGCAGCAAGCTCACCGCAAGTGTTTTCGGGGGTTACCCCCGCACAATTCGCAAAGTTGACCGAGAAGGCAAGAGCCACAGGTGTGGCGATCAACGGCAACATCGGGCGCGCAAGCAGAATGGGCGTTGAAGTCGAGTGGAACTACTCCGAGCAAAGACAGGAACTGACCCTCACGTGCCACCACACGCCCTTCTTCGTTAGCGCGCACGATGTAAATGCCCAGCTCTACGCGCTCGTGAACGAAACCCTCACCGCTTGAGATTGCGCAATCCTCACCAGTTCACGCAGGCGCATTTCGCATACCGGCAACTCACAATCCTGGCTGCCTTCTGCTCCTTTTACAATCACGGTAGTGGCTCTTTCCCCGGCCAATTCGCTCACACATCGCGAAATCATTTCCGAGTGCGCTCCAACCCTCACGTGGCAAGTGCAGCGTGCGCTGCATCTATGGCATCTCGTTAGTCTCGATGCGCCGACAGTCGCCGTTGTGTGGGCACTCGCATTTGCGAGGGTGGCTGGCGTCCACCTCGACCAGTGGGTTCTCGTGCTCCTTGCTTCTGGAACATGGACCGTGTACGTAGCCGATCGTTTGCTCGATGCGCGACGCGCGATCCGATCCGGAAGACTTGACGCTCTGCGCGAGCGTCACTACTTCCATTGGCGGTATCGGCGCTTGTTGATTCCCGTGGCGTGCGTAACTGCTGCAATCACGGCAGAACTCGTCGCGCGACGCATGCCGGTTGCAGTGCGCAGTCGCGACTCACTTCTTGCCACTGCCGCGCTCATCTACTTTTCCGGCGTGCACTCGGCAACAAAACTTCCGCAATGGTTGCGAAAACTTGTGTCGAAGGAGTTGCTTGTCGGACTGCTGTTTACAGCGGGTTGCGCCGCGCCTACGCTCTCGCGCCCTTATTCTGCGCGATGGCCGTTCTTCGCTTGCCTCTTGTTTTTCGTTGCCCTGGCCTGGCTGAACTGCACCGCGATCGAGAGTTGGGAATCGTCAATGAACCAGACCCGTGTCTTCCTGCATACTTTCGTTCTCGGCGTCATTTGCCTTGCCGCATCCGGAGCTTTTGTCTTCATGGATGCACGCGCTTCGGCTCTCGCCTGCTCGGCCGCAATAAGCGCGCTGCTTCTGTCGCTGCTCGATCGCACTCGAACCAATATCTCTTCGCTCACCCTGCGCACACTTGCCGACCTGGTCCTTCTGACGCCATTCGCCTTCGTCATCCTAGGAGCGCGCTGATCATGAGAACCGCAACTCTGGAATTGAATCACCGCAATGAATTCGCGTCTTCCCGACCCGCCAATTTCAACCGGCTGGCGCGTGTCTATCGTTGGCTTGAGTGGTTCACCTTTGGCCCAATCCTCTGGAAATGCCGCTGTGCCTACCTCGCCGAAATGAAGCACCGGCGATCGGCACTCGTCATCGGCGACGGCGATGGACGTTTCACCGTGAAACTGCTCGAAGAAAATCCGCATATCGCGGTCGATGCCGTGGACGCAAGCGATTCGATGCTGCGCCGGCTGATGCAAAACGCAGGAAACAACGCCGGTCGCGTGCACTCCCACCTGGCCGACGCCCGCCAACTCCACTTCGCCGCCCGCAAATTCGATCTCGTCGCAACACACTTCTTTCTCGATTGCCTGACAACCGCCGACGTGGAGTCTCTCGCAATGCGGCTGCGCGAAGCGCTTACATCCGACGCCACCTGGGTAGTCTCCGAGTTCGCCGTTCCTGACAACAGGTACGGTCGGTTCATAGCCAGGCCGATTGTTACTGCACTTTATTTCGCGTTCGGATGCTTGACCGGCCTCACCATCCGGGAACTGCCTCGGCATCACGAGGCGCTCCAAAGAGCTGGGTTCATCCTGACGAACGAGCGGAAATGGCTTTCTGGTCTCCTGGTAAGCGAACTCTGGAAGCCCGGTCCACAGTAAATCCGCACCCTTCTTCTCTGCCCGTACAGCTGAACTCCAAACAGCCGAAACTCAAATCAACGCGGGACCTTGAGCCGTTTGTACTGTTCCTCCGTGAGTTGAAGCCACACTCCGCCTCGTCCTGTCTCCAGACCATAGTCCAAGGCCTGGCGATCCTGGAGATCGGCGAAATTGCCCACCTTCTCCACAATCGCCCGAATCTTCTCTGGGCTTTGGAAGTAGTAACGCCGCGGAAGAGGCGTCTTCAAGTCCTCCTCCAGAAACTGGCACATCCAGCTGGTCCGGTACATGTAATACATGTAGATCCGATGAATCTCCGGCGATCGGCACTTCGCGCACAGCCTTTCACCCGGCGTGGGAGGCACATCGGGAATCAAGTTTCGGCATCGAGCACAGATTTTGCCGGCAAGGCGCATACGAACGGTTGAGGAGCGTTCCCCCATCCGCACCAGTATAAGGCGAACAAAAGGCGAAGATATGCACAACCTCAATCTCTTTTTTGGCACAGGCCCGAACCCGAAGCCGTCTGCTAAGTCCGGAGCCCTCTTCTTCTCGCCCGGAAACAGCTCATCCGCAGCATGTTACACGCGTGTTAAAATCGAACCTCAAAGGAAGTGGCTTAACCCTCCCGGATACGCCCACCCCCACCATGAACCTTTACATCATGCGGCATGCCAATGCTGGAGTTCCTCGCGAGAGCGCCAAGCTCGACGCCAAGCGCGGCCTCGTCGCGGAAGGCAAGGAACAGTGCATGGTCATGGGCCGCATCCTTGGCGCCCTCAAAGTCCAGCCCGACATTATCGTCTCCAGTCCCTTGAAGCGCGCGCTTCAAACCGCGCAATTCGTCGGCAACGAGCTCGGCTACGACGGCAAGGTTGAAGTCAGTTCTGCGCTCGACTTCACCGCAACATACGCTGATTTCCAGAAGCTCCTGGGAAAGTACGCCGATCGCCAGGACGTACTGGTCGTCGGACACAACCCGAACCTGTTCCAGTTTTTAGGACGCCTCATCACCGGCAACGGCGGCGCCGGCGTCCGCATGCGCAAGGGCACGGTCGCCCGCATCGACATGGAAAAGCACCCGCCGCTGCTCCAGTGGCTCATCGATCCGCGCATGGCTCGCCTGATCTACGCGAGCGTCGCGAAAAGTTCGCGCTCGAAGACCTCGCGGAAATAGTCCGCTTCCTTGCGCAGCGACCACAGTTCCAGTTCCGCACCGGTCCGGCCCGGCTCCAGTTCCAGATACACGCGCTTCGGATAAACACGCGCAACCACGTCCAGCACATCGCTAGCCCGGTCCTGGTTCAACGCCACCGCCAGGCGCAGCAGCACCACCGCGCGCTCCACAAGCTTATGCTGTTCAGCGGGAATGTTGCGAAGAGCTCGATCGTCAGGCTGCGGGCCGGCTCTTGCCCTGGTAACGCGCGATCGCCGAAACAATCGTCCGCTGCACCTGCGTATATCCATACATCTCCGACATCGACACGATGTACTGCGTATGCCGGTGATGTCCCTGGTGGTTGATGAACTTTCCGGTATCGCGCAGCACTGCGGCAGCCGCCAGCCAATCCTCATACTCCGGCGGCAGCCGATGCAGAGCCTGCAGCTCGCGAAAAAGCTGCACGGCATGGGCGCGCACCGGCTCGGCCTGCCGCGTATCCACTCCGTAGCGCTCGGCTGTCGCAATCACAGACTCCCAGCGCTCAATCTCGAACTGCCGGTGGGCCGCCGCGCGATCGTCCTGCGCCGCCAGCATCTGCGCCAGAATGCCGTCGCGCAGCCCCAGAGGCGAGTAGCGAAACCCCGCGCAGATTGAAGCTCTCGAGCAACTCTGCGAACACCTGCGCGCCGGCAATGATGATCTCTGCTCGCCTTGGACCAATGCCCACCACCGCTTCGCGTTCCGGCAAGTTCATCCGCGCAAGCTTCGCAGCCAGTTTGCGCACCATCGGCGTTGGAGCAATTCCGCTCCCGCCACCGCCGCTTCCTGCGCGTTTTCCCGACTTCGCAGATTTGCCGCCCTTAGCTAGCACGGCAGCACAAGCCTCAGACAACGCCGCAGCCGTGCCAGAGGTAGCGACGACGAGCTGCACCCTTCCCGGCTGGATCCGGCGATGCGCGCGACGCAGTTCGCGCGCAATCAGTCTGCGCATCCGTGCGAGGTCCTCCGGCGGCGCAGGATCGACGGAAAGGAACTCTTCAGTCAACCGCACCGCGCCAAGCGGAACGCTGATCGTCTCCTTGATCCTCTTGTGTTCTGAGAGCGTAATCTCGCAACTGCCGCCGCCGAGATCGATCAGAAGCACCTTGCCGCCTGTCCCAGGCTCTCCGCTCACGATGCCGCGATGAATGAGCCGACCCTCTTCAAGACCCGAGATGGTCTCCATGTTCCAGCCGGTTTCAGCCTTCACCCATGCATGAAAGGCCGCCGAGTTGCGTGCATCGCGCATCGCCGAAGTCGCCACCACGCGAATTTGGTCAACGCCGTGCGACTGCACCGCTCGCTGAAACCGTTTGAGAGCGCGCAGCGTCGCCGCCATCGCCTCCGGGGACACCAGCCCTGTAGCAAACACGCTGGCTCCCAGCCGCGTTACTTCGCGATCCTCGTGCAGCGTGCGGAGCTGATGCGACACCACCTTTGCAATCTTCAGCCTGCAGGAGTTGGAACCGATATCAATAGCGGCAAACGTGGGCATGAGGAAGAAATGAACCCCACAAAATCGAAATGAGTATCTTCGGCCAAGATACACGACCGCGCCGCGACCATCTTCCGTCCTTCATCCCCCTCGCAGTTTTGAGAGCCAGCGGCGTTGATTCACCGCACATGTCGCGGTGCTTCGCACTTCTCCTCGCGCCGTCCAGGCGAAGTCTTGGTTTGGGACCTGAACTGCGAAAGGATTTCCAGAGTTTAGAGAGAAGGATGATTCGATGACGCTAACCGGCAATGAGCTGCTGTCCGCCGTCCACGTCGTAGGTCGCGCCGGTGAGGGCCGTGTTGGTCATGATGTGTACAGCGAGCGCAGCGACGTCGGCCACTGTGACGACGCGCCGGATCGGAAGCGTTGCGCGAAGTTGATGGCGCCGGTTGTCGAGCTCATCGCCAAGCAGCGATGCCGACAACGGTGTGTCGACAAAGCCGGCGGCGATGAGGTTTACTCGGATGGGAGCGAGTTCGAGCGCGAGGCTGGCGGTGAGCGCGGGGAGCGCAGCGGTGACCGTCGGCACGAATCCCATTCCGATGCCTTGGCGGCGACCGCCGGTACCGCCCATAAACACCAACGTGCCTCCCGGTCTTATCTTGTGAACAGCATTGCGGGCGACATAAAGCATCAGCAGGAGGTGTGCCTCGAGGACGCTCCGGGCTTGCTCCAGGTCCATATCGAGAAGGCGCCCATAGTGCGGCTTGCCCGCCGTCACCATCACGTGGTCGATCTTGCCCGTCAGATCACCGAAGAATCGCTCGAGTTCAGCAGGATCGTTCGCATCGAAGGCCGCTATGCTCAGCGCTTCCAGTTCGCCAGCAGCGAGTTTAAGGCGCTCAGGATCCCGGCCGGTTAGGATCACTTTGGCCCCTTCAACTCGTGCGCGTCGAGCGGTTTCGAGCCCGATTCCGGCGCTGCCGCCGATGACAACGACAGTTTGCCCAAGAAGTTCCGGTTCGCGCCGGACGGAAGAGTTGGTTGTTGCGGTACTCACAATCCCTCCAGGAATCCACGATCGAGAACCCCGATGCGGGGTGTCCCAGGTCTCAATTTTGAGACCTGGGAAAGCACGAATTCGCGCGGTCAGAGACTGGCCCTCTATTGGGGCAATTCTTTGCCAGACTGCTCCGCTACCATATATGCGGCGTACCAGTCCGCCCAGTTCGCGTCGCGCTGCCCGGTGCGCTTCTCGTGCTCGCCGTGGGCGGCCTCCGCACGACGAAACGCACTCGCCAGATCGTTCGCCGATGCGAAAGTCGTTGCGCTGGAGTCGATGCGACCGGGGAGCCGCGAAGTGATTTCCTGGAACAGCCAGCCGTTGCCGTCCGGATCACTGAACGAGGCGAACGAGCGATAGCTGCTATGCGCGGGGTCAGGACCGTTGACCCGGATCCGTCCAAACAGGTAAGGGTCGTCCAAGCCGGCGAACTCGTTGTTGCCGCCGTGGAACACCTCGCTGATCTGAACACCGCGACGGAGCAGATTCTTGCGCGCGGCCTCGACGTCGTCGACTATCAGATAAAGGCCTTGCGCCGAGCCGGGTGTTGCACCGGTGACGTTCTTGCCGAAGATGATGGAGCATCCCGAGCCAGGTGGCGTGAACTGGACCACGCGGAAGTCCTTACCGTTATCGAAGTCGGCGTCGAGTCGCCACCCAAGCCTCGCGTAGAACTCCTTTGCGCGATCCACATCCGAAACAGGGATTACGACGATTTCGAACTTCATATCGACTTTCGCGACACTCGCCTCGCCGGCGGCATCATTTGCCTGGACGTCATACGTCGCATTTGCCATGTCTATTCCTCCTTTGCGTTTGACCGAATCAAAGCGATGGTTCGTTGGTTTCGGACGCTTAAGCCCTAGTCTTTGCGCGGCGCGGGGCCGTGGAAAGCGTCTTGATTGATAGCGAATCTTGGGAAATCGATTCGCGATACTTTGCCGGGAGCCCTGCAGTTTGTGAGTGACTTTAAACGACGAGCACGGGGAGTCGAACGCGCTCCAGTTTACACCTGGGATGCAGTGAAATCTACGGAGGCGCTATTAATTAGAGGCCAGGTAATGTGATAACTTCGGCGCGTCACAATCCGAGGCATGGGGCACGAGCTGATCCCAAAGAAAACGGCCTGCGCAAAAATTGCACAGGCCGGTTCAAGCGATTCTTAGCGCAGGTCGTTACACGGCCCTCTTTGAACGAGTCGCGTCGTCCAGGATGTCGTCTTCAGTGGCGGACCCTTCCGGAAACTCTGAACGCGGCTCTTTTGATCTGTATGCGTTGACTGTATCGACGGTATCCGACACTTCCGCACGGGGCTCCCGGGTCCTGTATGCGTTGATTGTGTCAGGATCGCGGTCACTCATCGCATCTGTATGGCTGCCCACCGTATGGGTGCTCACAGACTTCTCGCCTGCTGATGCAACATCGTCTCCGCCTGCTCTCTTCAAAACGTCCTTCGCACGCGAAACTTCTTCCGAGCTCTCACAGTGAACCGACACGAGGATCCCGCCGTCTTTCACGCGGCCTTCGTACCGCTTCGCTTCATACTCCGGGATCCCCATTCCGACCAGGGCTCCAACCATTCCGCCGACTGCGCCTCCCACACCCACTCCGGCCAGCATCGCCACGATGGGACCGGCCGCAATCAGAGGACCAACTCCAGGAATCGCAATCGCGCCAATCCCCGCAAGAAGTCCGAGTGTGCCGCCGAGTGTGCCGCCGACACCCGCACCGGTCGTTGTGCCTTCCGGTGCCTTCGTATTCTTCTCCGTTGCAAAGTCTCTTGTCCCGGACTTATCGGCCATCAGAACGGACACATCCTGGTTGGAAAATCCCGCCGCGGTGAGTTCGTTTACCGCTATTTCCGCCTCGGACCGCGAGCGAAAGATTGCAAATGCTGCTGTATTTTTACCTGCCATACTGAAACTCCTGTTCGATGGTTAACTCTTACGTTGATTTATTACTGCTTTACGGTCAGCTGATTGTTTACCTTGCCCGTTCCAGCAACATCGGCAGCCTTGGTAGCGATTGTTTCCTTTTCATTCTGGTCTTGGACCGGCCCCTTGAGCGTCACCTGTCCGCCTTGCGTAATGATCTTCACGTTGTGCGCATAGGTGGAAAGAGACTTGTCCGCCATGAGTGACTGGCGAATCTTTTGCGTGATCTCGCGGTCTGAAGCATTTTCCTTCTGGCTCTGAGCCGTTTGATCATGCTTCTTGTTTTGGGACGAATTATCAGGCGCCGTTGACGATGGCGGATTCGCTTGATCCTGGGCGTAGGTTGCCAAGGGCATGCCAATGATCAATTGAGAAGCCAAAGCGACCAGAGCCCATGCCCGGTAGCCTGAAACTTTAATCAGCATTGTGTTACCTCACAGTGATAGCGCAAGTTCGGCGCAACCATACGTTCCCGAGCGTCACCCCATAACCTGTGAGTCCCTTGGTTGAGAGCACCAGCGGAACCCTGCTAACACCTGCCGTCAGATGCCTGCTCCTATCGGCGCGTTGCACGCGCGGAACGAGGAGCGCGGGCCTCAAGCAACTTCGTGTCACGATGAGCGGAGCGATCCGTATGACGCTCCGGATATGGTCTGGCTCGGAACCTGCGTGCTGACTCTCATGGCGGGGCGGTTGCGGTGGGCAGAGAGCAGCTTCAGCTAGTGCAGTGTGTGGCTCGTGAACCAGCCAACCACACGGCGCTCGTACTCAGCCGGCTCCGTGCTCGATGCGCCGCAATGATTTGCAGAGACCGGCTCCCAGAGCATGACCGCCTGATTTCCAGCTTTGATCATCTCGGAGTGACGTGGCGGCAGATTTGTGTCTGCCAGTCCGTGAATCAGGAGCACCGGAACCCGTGATCCCGCAACTGCGCTCGCCGGATCTGCTCTTCTGAAGTCAATTCCATATCGAAATCGAGCATACGTCATGCCCACCATAAACGCTGGCCTCAGCAGTGTGCGACCAAGCCACGAGCCGGTCGAGAACTGCTGTCCGAGCCTGTCATAAGCGGCTTCGCGGAACGACGAAAAAGCACTCTCGGCAACAACGGCACAGAAGCGGTGTTCTGCATCGAGAGACCGAAGTAGTTCCGCTCCGCCCATGGAATCGCCCAGGCCATCGATGCAATGAGGGGATTTAGAGTGCTGCAGCCATTCGAACCAGCGCTCGATATCGTCGGCCTCGAGAACTCCGTACGTGCCAATTTGCCCGCCACTCGATCCGTGAGCACGTGCGTCCGGCAAGAGCACCTCATAGCCATGACGCAAGAGCAAACCTGCCGGCCCCAGCATCCCTGCGCGGTTGTCGCCCTGTCCGTGCAGAAGAACTACTGCGTCCCCATTCCCATGAATGGGTCGTATATTCCATGCGCGCAGCACCGCGCCGTCTTTCGCGGTGACTTCCACATTGGAGAGAGTCGCGTTATTCTCTTCCGCTATCGCTCTGGATCGCTGCTCGTCTTTCGCGCTCAATACAAAACGCGCTGGATGCAAAGCACCCTCGACGGCAAGCACTCCGATGACTGAACAGAACAGCAGCCACATCGCCAGTCCCGCACCGGCACAGATCGCTATCGAACGTGTTCGCTTCACATGTTCAACTACGAGCTACCAACCTGTCCGGTTCCTTTAACATCTCAGGCGAGCTTTTTATCCAGTTCTGCATGAAAGCCTGGATCGCTTCGCGCTGGCGGCTTACTGAGCTCATTGTGCAAGTAACTGGCAGGCGTCGTGCCTTCACCCAAAATGCGCGCCGAGATGTTGTACACCGTCGCAAGGGCCGCCTCAAACGACTCGGCTGTGACAGAATTTAGAAGCTCCGCAAGCGGTTTGTTCTTTACGTGCCGACCATGCTGTGCTTCGAGACCAAGTTCCTGCCAGTCGTGCCACTCGCCGATTGCAGACTGCATTTTCTTCACCTGGGAAGCGATCTGCGCGCAAGCCCGATCAGCGCCGGCATGTAGCTCCGCCAGGTACCGCACCATTTTGATGCGTTTACGAAAATCGTGCAGATTTTCCTCATCGAACTCGGAAAAGTCTGCTCTCACGGCTCGAAAGCGCGAAACAAGTTCTTCGGCAATCCCCGCCTCTGCGCTGAATACGCTATGGGACAGCGATCCATCCACGTCTTCACTTGCTCGAATGAGATGACCACCCCGCTTCTCGATCGTGGCGACCAGCTTCTTCTCCGCATTACTGCGTTTCTTTTTGAGCCGCGCTTCGAGCCGATCGATCCCGCGTATTGACTCCTGCGTCGAACGAGGTACGTAGGTTGCCGTCTCGTCCAGTGACGCACGAAGTCCGCGCAGCTTGCCGATCCAAACGTCCAATTCGCGAACCGGGCTGAGCGCCTGGCGAAGTTTTTCGGCCTGCTTCGAGAACCGCAGAATCGCCTGGGCCTGGTGACTCGCGTCCGGCAGTTCAGTGAGATCTCGCTCCAGTTCGGCCTGCATTCGAAGGGTGACCACCCGCAATGCATGTACACGCTTGCGCGTCGCTTTGCGCCCACACAGATCGAGCAATTCTCGCCATGCGGCAAGGCGGTCGCGCATCGTCGTCGACGCCGCCCCTTCCAATCTCTTCCTGCTATTCATCGAGCTTTAACCTGCCGTCCATTCTATGATGCCGGCCAGCCTCGGCCTTGGTTGACAGCGCCATTCCGTGCCATGAGATTGGGAATGCCCTCTCACTGTTATCCTTGATTTTCAGAACTTTACCTCATGGAAATTCCACAAAACCCGAAAATCCAATCGGTGCAAGGACCTTCAAAGGTCGCAATTTGGGCGCTTTTGGGGGCAATCTTCCTGGCAGTGCAGTTTGCCTCGCTCTTCACTCCGCCGCTGCTCGACGACGTCGACGCTTCCCACGCCCAGGTTGCCCAGCACATGGTTGAAAGCGGCGACTGGGTCACCATGTACCTCAATGGCGTCCGTTATCTCGAAAAGGCGCCGCTTCCCTACTGGCTCGATGCAATCTGCTACTCGATCTTCGGCCAGAATGCTTTCGCCACCCACTTGCCCAACGCACTGGCCATTCTGGGTCTGGCGTGGCTGGCGTGGTTGTGGGTTTCACGCGGATGGGGCGCACGTGCTGGTTTCTATGCCGCGTTGGGCGTGCTCACCGCCATCGGGCCATTTCTGTTTACGCGCTTCGGCATCCCCGAGGCGCTACTCAGCTTCCTTTTGCTCTATGCTCTCTGGAGTTTCATCACTGGCCTTGAGAGTCGCAATTCCGTCCGCTTCTACGGCACGTGGGCCGCACTCGCACTTGCCACGTTGACGAAAGGTTTGATCGCCCCGGTTTTCTTTGCTGCGGCAGCGATTCCTCTTCTGATGCTCAGTGGGCAATGGCGCCGTTGGCGCGAATTGAAACCCGTCTCCGGCATCCTGCTCTATCTGGCTATCGCAGCACCCTGGCACATTCTTTGCGGGCTTGCGAACCCCGACCAGGGACATCCGATCGGCAATCACCCCACGCCCGGAAATGTGCACGGCTTCTGGTATTTCTACTTCGTCAACGAGCACTTCCTCCGCTTCCTGGGTGGCCGATTCCCGCACGACTACAACAAGATGCCGTTCGCGTGGTATTGGCTGGCGCATCTCGTCTGGCTTTTCCCGTGGAGCCTGTTTCTTCCTGCACTTCTCGTCGTGGCATGGCGAACTCGGCACGCATGGATGCAGCATTTGCATCGCGATTCCGGCCAGACAGTGGACTTCTATCTCGAGCACGCCGCGCGCGAAGACGTGGCCAGCCACGTAGCGCGCCTCAAGTTTCGCGTCCGCTCCACCTGGCTCCTCGCCCTCTTTGCCGGATTCACGCTGTTGTTCTTTGCCATCTCGACGAATCAGGAATACTACACTTTCCCCGCCTGGACCCCGATTCTGATGCTGATTGCAGGCGTGCTGGCTAACATTGAAGAGCGCCGCGGTCCCGAAGGCCAGAAGGCGCTGCTGTCGCAGAAATGGCTCAGCGGTGCGCAAGCGGTGTTTTCTATTGCTGGAGTGGTCATAGCAGCGGCCCTTGGATGGGGCCTGTGGCAATCGCGCAACCTGCCCTTTGTCTCCGACATCGGTACGCTTCTCGCCCATCGCGATGTGGGCGGATACACGCTCTCCATGTCGCATTTCTTCGACCTCACCGGTCCGTCTTTTGCGGCCTTGCGTCTTCCCGCCATCATCGCCGCAATCGCGCTGCTGATCGGTCCCGCATTGGGATGGATGCTTCGCACACGCGGAAAGCACCTGGCCGCGACTACGAGCGTTGCGCTCACCTCGGCGGTATTTCTCATCGCCGCGCACATCGCCTTCGCGCGCTTTGAGCCAATGCTGAGTTCCAAACAACTGGCCGACACCATCGTTAGCAAAGCTTCGCCATCGGATTCATTCATCATCTATGGCGATCAGTCCGATGCCTCGTCCGTTGTGTTCTATACGCACAAGTTCCTGCGACGGCCCGCCTACATCGTCATGGAGCCATGTTCTCCGCACGGAAACGGCTCATCTCTCCTTTGGGGCTCGTGCTATCCGGACGCGCCGAAGATTTTCCTCAGCGATGATCAGCTTTCAAAGATGTGGGGCACCGGCGAGCGCAAGTGGCTCTTCGCGCAGGACACAAATCAGCCTAAGGCCCAACAACTGCTAGCCGGCCGCCTCTTCCCCGTTCAGACCATCGCTGACAAAGCCCTCTGGACCGACCGTCCGCTAAATTAGCTGCTGTCCTCTCGCCCCACAACCCGAGGTCTTGTCATCCCGAGCGAAGCCGAGGGATCTGCAGTTGCTTTTGGGAGCGCAGCGATCTACTACGCGTTCCAATGACCAGGGTTATGGTTTCATATTCGAAGTCAGTCATGCTCAACTTGCTCTGCCGCCCGCATCTTGCCACCTGGCAGGAGTTGAAATACGCGCCCGCGCCACAGAATCCGGCTCCCCATGTAGCTCGCCGCCCAGAAGAAAAATCCCATCAGGTCGCGCAAGGGATACAGCACCATCAAGTTGAACCAGCTCGGATCCCGCACCACCATGCGCCCAACCGCAACCGACAACGCCAGCCGCGTTGCAACCGACCACGCCAGCAGCGCAATTCCCCATCCCAAATGCCCGAGCAGCATTCCCGCAGCAAGCCCCAATAATCCGAACGGCATGCTGAACGTAAGCGCTGTGCCGAAGTGCCCCTTCGGCCGCGAAAAGCGCGTCGACTTCATCCAGCGCACCTGGTGCTTCAACGATGCCATCAGGCTCAGGTTGATCACGATGTGATCGATCGCATGATGGCTCAGCACCACAGTCTGCCCCAGCTTGTATGTTTCGTTGCCCAGCACGAAATCGTCCGCGCAATAATCTGCCGTGACTTTGAACCCGCCCATGCGCCGGATCACGCTGCGCCGGAATGCCATCGTAGGACCGAGGACAAACTGCATCCCTTCCATCATGCGTGCCACCAGCACACCCGCCGTCATCTCCACGCTCATGCCTACGGCCTCAAGCCGCGCCCACAACCCGCCGCCCGCCGCAATGCCGCGATACGGACAGCACATGCCGCCAACCTTCTCATCCGCAAATGGCAACGCCACCGCGCGCAGATAGTCCGACGTCACCCGCACATCGCTGTCGCTGATGACGAGAATGTCGTGTGATGCGGATTTCTCCATCAACTCCATCGAAGCGACTTTGGCGTTGATGTAAGGCGGCTCGCCCGTCGACATGAACTTCGCAGGAATCTGCGGATACCGCGCCGCAACCCGCCGCGCAATCTCAAGTCCGGCATCGTTCGGCTGACGCGCGCAAAACAGAATTTCAAACTCGGGATAATCCTGCTCGAAAAAGCTGGCTAAATGCAGCTCAAGATCCGGCTCAGCGCCCGCCAGCGGCTTCAGCAATGTGAGCGGAGGAGTGAACCCGGGCCGCTTGCGAAGCTCACTTTCAACGGTTCGCCGTTCGCGCAGATAGCCCGGCACCGCCGCCAGAACCATGCCGGCAAAGACCGTGGAAGTAATGAGGCCGAAGACGGCGATGACTAGCAGGACGTACAACATGCAGGTTCAAGAATACGCGCCGGAAACACGAAGCGAGGATTTCGGCGGACCGCTTTGGGAAGAAACTTCATAGGACATCAGCGGTGCCGCTATAAAGGTTTGCGCGTCTGCGCAGGCTTGACCACAACCGGCTTCCTCAGCGGCACAATCGCGCCCGCCGAACTGGGCGCATTCTGCTGGAACCGTGTCAGCATCTCGCTTCGCACGTACTCCACAAAGCTCTGCATCTGGCGGTTCATTTCTTCCATGCGCTCGCGCATCTGCAGAATGATCGCGATCCCCGCGATATTCACGCCCAAATCGCGAGCCAGATTCAGGATGAACTCCAGCCGCTCCAGGTCCTCATCCGTGTAGAGACGCGTGTTCCCTTCCGTGCGCGAGGGCTTCAGCAGGCCTTCACGTTCGTAGAGCCGCAGCGTCTGCGGATGAATTTCATACATCTCGGCCACCGCCGAGATCATATATGCGCCTTTGGATTTGCGTTTTGCGACCATGGTCAGTTCTCAGTTCGTAGTTCGTGAGTTCTTAGCTTTCAGTCCTAGTCCCTGGATCCCTTAGTCCCTGCTTCTTACAGCTTCTCAAACAGCGCCACACGCGGATCCTGATTGTTCAGTTTCGCCAGTTCGCGCATGATCTCGCGGCTGCGTTCATCGTTCAGATGTCGGCACCACCACGTCCACCGTCACAATCTGGTCGCCGCGCTGCCCCGGATGCGACGCACTCTCCACGCCGCGTTCGCGCATCCGCAGCTTCTGTCCGTTTTGCGTTCCCGGCGGAATCTTCAACTGCGCGCGTCCATCAATCGTCGGCACCTCGACCTTTGCGCCCAGCGAAGCCTCCGCGATCGTCACCGGCACCTTCAACTGGATATCGTCGCCAACTCGCGTGAAAACCGGATGCGTTCCCGTCCGCACAATCACGATACAGATCGCCCGGCAGCGCCGCCGTTGACGCCGGCATTTCCCTTGCCCTGCAGCCGAATCCGTTGTCCATCGCGCGTTCCCGCTTTGATGCGAAACTCGACCGTCTCCGTTTTGCTCACCGTGCCTTCGCCGTGGCACGTCGGGCAATCACTCGTCACGCGCCCCGTCCCGCCGCAGCCGGGCAGGGAATGTTGAACTTCATGCGCCCGCCCATCTGCGTCACCTGGCCTGTGCCATTGCACTCAGGACACGTCATCGGCGCCGCCAGTTTGCGCCGCACCATGACACGTCGGACAAATCTCCTGCCGATTCACCTGGATGCGCGCCTGCCCTCCGCGAATCGCCGACCAGAAATCAATCGTCGCCTGGTACTCGAGATCGGTTCCGGGCTGCGGGCCGTGCGGACGCTGCTGTTGCTGCTGCGCTCCGGTAAAAATGCCGGAGAAGATGTCCTTGAAACTGCCCCAACTGGATGAGCCCGGCCCCGCTTGCTGTCCCGGCGTGCGCGCCGCCCTGGAATCCAGAGAAGTCGAAGCCGCCGAAATCCACCGGGAGCGCCGCCACCACGCGCTGCTGGCGCGCATAGGCCTCAGCCTGCGCCGGGTCAATCTGGTCAGAGTAGAAGCCAAGCTGGTCATAGACTTTGCGCTTCTTCTCGTCACTCAGCACATCGTTGGCTTCGGAGATCTCCTTGAACTTCTCCTCCGCCTTCTTGTCGTTGGGATTCACGTCGGGATGATATTTGCGCGCAGCTTTGCGGAAGGCCTTCCGAATCTCCTCCGGTGTCGCCGTCTTCTTGACGCCTAGCGTCGCGTAATAATCTTTGTTCTGCGTTGTGGCCATTTGAGTTTTCTTATGTCCCTAGCGTACATGTTCACGTCCAGCGTTCACGGATCAGCCATCCCTCGACCTCGTTCGAGACCTGATACAACTCGGGGTGGGCAAAACGCCCACCCCGCTTGCTAACTCCGCTGACACTCGCGAAGCGAGGCTAACACCGCCAACTCCGCTACTTCTTGTCCTCGACGTCAACGTACTCAGCGTCGATCACGCCTTCGTCCTTCTTCTGCTCGTCCCCCGGCGTTCCGTCGGCCTGCGCCGTCGGAGCGCCTGGCCGGCGGCCGCTGCGTTGGCCTTGTAAAGGACCTCTGCGAGCTTGTGGCTGGCCTGGGTCAGCTTGTCGTTGGCAGCGCGCAGTTCCGCAACGCTCGGGGAGCCTTCCAGCGTCTTTTTGGCTTCGGCCAGCGCCGATTCCACTTCTGTCTTATCGGCAGCCTGCACCTTCTCGCCGGACTCCTTCAGCATCTTCTCGATGTTGTAGACCATTCCGTCGAGAGCATTGCGGGCTTCGATCTCCTCGCGCTTCTCCTTGTCCTCGGCCGCGTGCGCCTCGGCATCCTTCGCCATCCGCTCGACTTCTTCCTTCGAGAGACCGGAGCTCGATGTGATGGTGATGCGCGTGTCCTTGCCCGTTGCGACGTCCTTGGCGTTCACGTTCAGAATGCCGTTGGCATCGATGTCAAACGTGACCTCGATCTGCGGCACGCCGCGCGGCGCCGGAGGAATGCCCGCCAGCTTGAACTTGCCCAGCGTGCGGTTCTGCCCGGCCATCGGCCGCTCGCCCTGCAGCACGTGCACTTCTACTTCAGTCTGCGAATCCGCCGCCGTCGAGAACGTCTCCGTCTTCTTCGTCGGAATCGTCGTGTTGCGCGGAATCATCGGCGTCGCCACGCCGCCCAGCGTTTCAATCGCCAGCGTCAGCGGTGTCACGTCGAGCAGCAGCAGATCCTTCACTTCGCCTGCCAGCACGCCGGCCTGGACCGCCGCGCCAACCGCAACCACTTCGTCAGGGTTCACGCCGCGATGCGGTTCCTTGCCGAACAGGCCCTTTACCAGTTCCTGGATCTTGGGCATGCGCGTCTGGCCGCCGACAAGGACTACTTCGTCGATGTCGTTCGCCGTCACACCCGCATCTGTCATCGCCTTCTTGCAGGGCTCAAGCGAACGCTCCAGCAGATCGGCAACCAACTGCTCCAGCTTGGCGCGCGTCAGCTTCCGCACCAGGTGCTTCGGCCCGGTCGCATCCGCTGTAATAAACGGCAGGTTGATCTCGGTCTCCACCGTGGTCGATAGCTCGATCTTGGCCTTTTCCGCCGCATCCTTCAGGCGCTGCAGAGCCATTTCGTTGCCCTTCGAGCTCAGGTCGAGCCCTTCTTCCTGCTTGAACTCGGCAATCAGCCACTCCACGATGCGCTGGTCGAGGTTGTCGCCGCCCAGGTGGGTATCGCCGTTGGTCGACTTCACCTCAATAACACCTTCGCCCACTTCCAGAATGGAAATATCAAACGTGCCGCCGCCGAAGTCGTACACGGCGATGGTTTCGTCCTTCTTCTTGTCGAGCCCATAAGCCAATGCGGCCGCCGTCGGCTCGTTCACAATGCGCTTCACGTCGAGGCCGGCAATCTTGCCCGCGTCTTTGGTGGCTTGACGCTGCGCGTCGTTAAAGTACGCCGGAACCGTGATCACAGCCTGCGTAACCGTCTCGCCCAGGTAGGCTTCGGCGCTCTTCTTCAGCTTCTGCAGAATCATCGCCGAGATCTCAGGCGGGGTGTATTCCTTGCCCTGCGCCACAACCGCGATATGGTCGCCCTGCTGGACGACCTTGTAAGGCACCATCTTCATCTCGTCCGTCACTTCGTTGTAGCGACGGCCCATGAAGCGCTTGATCGAGAAAATGGTGTTTTCGGGGTTGGTGATGGCCTGGCGCTTGGCCACCTGGCCCACCAGCCGCTCGCCGCTTTTTGAAAAGGCGACGATTGAGGGGGTAGTGCGCGCACCCTCTTCATTTGCAATGACTTTGGGCTCGCCGCCCTCGAGAACGGCTACGCACGAGTTGGTCGTGCCGAGGTCGATTCCAATGATTTTTGCCATAGTGTGTTTCCTGCCTCAGATTTAAGGGAGTTTCAATATCAGTAGATAAGATGCACCATGAGTGAATTAGTGTCAACTTTTATTGATAATAAATCGATAAGGCCGACCGCTGAATCCTGCATTTCCCAGGACGGGCTGAACGCTGCCAGCCTCTCGTCCCGCCATATGTGACGAATGACCTTGCTCCGAATTGCCGACCGAATTAGTCTGAGTTTATATTCGATATAGGACAAAAAGAGTCGTATATCCATAGAGAGGCTGCACGTGGCTCGAACTTCCAGCAAAACCTCCAGAATCTCCGGTCTCCTGGCTTTTGCCTTCATCCTGCTCTCCATGACATTCGGTCCGCCCCTTCCCGCCCAGGAAAAGCCCTACTTCATCACCTACTCTCAGGATCTGGAAGAACCTGGGAATCTTGAAATCGAGACCAAGACCGCTCTCGGTCAACCGGCAGACAGCCACCGCTACGGCGCTACCGCAAGCGAGCTCGAATATGGAGTCCTTGCCTGGTGGACCACCGAGCTTTATCTGGACACGCAAACCACGGGGCAGGAATCGACGATCTTCACCGGCTACCGCCTCGAAAACCGCTTTCGGCCCCTCATGCGCGAGCACATCATCAACCCTGTTCTCTATGTGGAATACGAAAGCATAACCGGCGCTGACAAAACTCTTCTCGAAGTCGTGGGCCACGACGGCCAGGCCGATCTGTCCGAGCCGAACGCGGATGCCAGCCAGGAACACAAGCACGAAGCCGAGCTCAAGCTGATCCTCTCCTCGAATCTCAAGGCGTGGAACATCTCTGAGAACTTCATCGCGGAGAAAAATCTGGGACATGAACCGTGGGAGTTCGGCTATGCCGTCGGCGCTGCCCGGCCATTTCGCACACTCAGGTAGTGGCAAACCATGCGTCTTCTGCCTCGAAAAGTTCATGTATGGCGGTGAAGCCTACGGCGGGCTCGGCGACACCTGGTCACTTACACTGCAGGACACTTCCCACTACGTCGCTCCTATTGTCGGCTGGCAACTGCCTTTTGGCCGTCTCAGCTTCTCGACCGGGTTCGGCCTCACGTCCACCAGCCTCGATCGCGTCTATCGCTTCGGATGGGCCTCGGAACTGCCCCAGGTCGGCAGCTGGTTCCGAGGCAACAAAGGAGGTGTGCAATGAACCGGCGCTTCCTTTCATTTCTCTTTCTTACGATTGGCGTCAGCGTGCTTTTGTGCGCAGCATCCACCTCTCGCTGGGACCGCGTCCCTTCCAAAGAACATGATCGCGTCAATCCGCTCGCCACGCGTCCCGACACGGTAGCAGCCGGCGCCCTTGTCTATCGCGAGCATTGCGCCCAGTGTCACCGCGCGGACGCCACCGGAGATGGTCGCAAAAAACCGTCCCTCCGCACCGACCATGTCCGTTCCGCCACAGATGGAGACCTTGAGTGGTTCCTGCGCCAGGGCGATCGGGCCCACGGCATGCCGTCCTGGTCTAACCTGCCCGAGGGTCAACGCTGGCAGCTCGTGACCTACCTCCGCTCGATCCAGTGAACAGGCTCTGAGAACCTCTTTTCGATCTGATCAGCCAATGGCGCAAGATCGCGAGGGCGGCGATGAAGCGATAGCTTCACAGGCGGCTTGGAAAAGGGTGGTTGGCAAAGGGCAACGGACGATGCGGGAAGCGTTTTCATGTCGTTCGTCACAAATCGCGCTGTGTTCCCCATATCATCGTCCAACATGCTGATATGATCTGGAATTCGGTTACATAAGAGCTCGGAAAACAGCTGCGCCTGCTCAACATCGCCTGGGACGAAACTCGCGCGACGGCAAGCCGTTCCTAACGAGCGAATTGCAATGATGGAGCCCGCTTTTTAGCGGGGTTAACCATGAATTTGAAGAGTCTTTTCGGTCGCTCAAAAAACGTGGGGATGCGACCTATCCCATTTCTCGCCAGCTTCCTTATCGTCGGCCTGTTGTTCGCATTGCAGCAATGGCTGGGCATGCGAATTATGTGGCAAAAATCCGCTTATAACCTGTTGCCTGCAATTGAAGGCTGGGAGCTGCAGTATCTGCTCTGGGGCATATTCTGCTGGTTTCTTTGGCTTTGGCTCGGAGACAGCCTGCAAAAAGCGGGCTGGCGATACATCCTGTTTCGCATTGTCCCTCTCAGCATCGTCATGAGCGTCGCGGTCGAAATGGCCCTGGCGGCATGCGGGTTCCCCATCAGTCGTGTTCCTATGACTTTCTGGCAAAGATTGGACTTCAGTCTTGCCGAAGAGTTTCTTGAGAATACGGCGGTTTTCTGGGGAGCCTTCATCGTCATTCGCGCAATGGGTTACTACCGCGAATCGCGACAGAGGGAAAGAGACTTGTCGCAACTTGCCGTGGAGTTGACGGAAGCACGGATGCTTGCTCTTCGCATGCAGATTAATCCTCACTTTCTGTTCAACACCATGAACAGCGTTTCAAGCCTGATGTATTCCGACGTGGGCGCAGCGGACCGAATGCTGGAGCAACTGTGCAGCTTGCTGCGCGTCTCTCTGGAGCAAGGATCAAAGCAATTGATCTGCCTTCAGAAAGAGATGGAGTTCATTGGAATGTATCTTTCCCTTCAGGACATAAGGTCAGCAGGCCAGGTGCGCCAGGGCATCACCGTCGACCCGCGCCTCTATGATGCTCTCGTTCCGACCATGATTCTTCAGCCTCTCGTTGAGAATGCCTATGTTCACGGGCTATCGCGCGTGAATGACGGACTGATCGAGATAACCGCAAAAGAAGAAGACGGGCAACTCAGCATCGCGGTCAGAAACAGTGGGGCCGGGTTGAACTCCTCGAATCGGGAGTCGGGCGGAATGGGAATCGGCCTCACCAACGTAAAGAATCGACTTCGGTTGCACTTTGGAGACAGGGGCTCTTTGGCGATTCACGAGGTTTCGAACGGCCTGGTTGAAGCTATGGTGAAGTTCCCGCTCGTTTTTGCAACATCGAGTGAGGAAGTATGCCTGGAGAGCGAGAGATCAATAGCCGAGAATCGGTATGAGACGGAGTACCGGAAGACGCAGACCCTTCGTACATTGGGCTCATCGCGCTAAACACGCTGCAATCTCAGATCGCTGGAATTTAGCGTGTTGAATATCTCAACCGAAGCGGGCGCGCTTTACTGTCTGGCGGAAGTCTTCGCCGGTGACCTCCACCTTGACGCACATTTCTGCGAGGCGTGACCGCATGCGGTCGCCGATGCGGTCGCCGAGTGTTTGTTCGCGGGCGGCGCGCTCAACGTCGGACTTGGCACCGCTGCCGGCGGCCTGATCGGGATAGTTGGTCGTGATGATGGTGGTCTGCTTGTCGTTGTAGCGCGTGTTGAGAATGAGGGCAACCGTGTCCCAGACCCACTCATTGGGCTTTTGCGCGCCGAGGTCGTCAAGGACCAGCACCTCCGCGGCGAAGACGGGCTTGAGTAGCTCGAGTTCTGTTGTGTTCACCTGCGTGTTGTAACTGTTCTGAATGTTCTTGAGCAGTTCACGGTAGTCGCAGAAAAGGCCTTTGCAACCCTTCTCCTGAATGAGACGGCGGAGCACGCCGACAGCGAGGTGGGTTTTTCCAACGCCGATGGAGCCGGTGAAAAGCAGGCCTTTTCCGGCGGTATCGACGGGGTAGGCCTCGACGAATTTGCGCGCTGTAAGATGCGCGCGGCTCAGCGACTGATCGGCACCCCGGAAGGCGGTTTCGTACCCATCAAGCGTGTATTGACGGTAGCGCTCAGGGATGCGGGCCGCGCCCAGGCGACGTTCTTCGCGATCCGCCTCCTGACAGTCGCATGCGCGCGAGACCCACAGACCGGCGTCGGATTTAACGCGGACCAAGCCTACGCCGTTGCAGATTTCGCATACACTCATGGCTCATTCAAGCCTAGCGCAGTCGGCACAGGCGTGTTGCGGTGGGAAAGGCGGGTGGCTTGGTGGAAAATGCGTGAGCCGGACGGCAGCAGGTTGGAGACTGCGGTGCGGCGTTAAGATGGGATTTCACTTGCTTTCAATACAAAGGGAAGGGTGTGACTTGTGAATCGGATTTCTTTGCGTTTTGTTGTCGCTGTTCTCTCCATATTTTCGGGAGCCTGCTCGATTGGGGTCGCCGGCCAGGAGCCTGGAAATGTGCCGGAGATGAAGGCTCCAGCACCTGTGCCGGCTGCGGCCAAGCATCCTGACAACGACTACTGGCGCAAGCAAGATCAGCAATTGCTTACAGATTTTCCGTGGCTGGAGCGGTTCAAGGAGGCTGACTTGAAACTGGGGCCGCCGGCGGCAGGGGAAAAGCGCGTGGTGTTCATGGGCGATTCCATTACCGAAGGCTGGCACTTCGATGCGCCAGGCGGGGTGTTCGCCGCGAAGCCGTATGTTAATCGCGGCATCAGCGGACAGACGACGCCCCAGATGGTGCTGCGTTTTCACCAGGACGTAATTGCATTGCAGCCCAAGGTAGTGGTGATTCTTGCGGGGACCAATGACATTGCCGGGAATACCGGACCGATGACGCTGGAGGAGACGGAAGCCAATCTTGCGGCAATGGCGGAGATGGCGACGGCGAATCACATTCGTGTGGTGCTGTGTTCGATCTTGCCTGCGTTTGATTATCCGTGGCAGCCGGGACTGACCCCTGCGCCAAAGATCGATGCGATCAACGCATGGCTCAAGGATTATGCTGCGACGCACGGGCATGTGTACGTCGACTACCACTCCGCGATGAAGGATGAGCGCGATGGATTGCCGGCAACTCTCAGTCACGACGGCGTACACCCGACGCAAGCGGGATACGACGTGATGGCTCCGCTGGCGGAGGCGGGGATCGCTAAGGCGATGAAGAGCGGCGGAAAGTGAGCAGTGGATTTGCCCGTGCGGGGTAGAACCCCAGGTCAATTCCACCCCATCGACGAAGACCTGTCGATGGGGGCCCTGGACCTGGGGCACCCAGTTTTGAGCCGGGTTGAAAACCCTTCGAATAGATCTCTATACGGCGGTGGCGTTTGCCGTGTGCGAGATTTCTGTCAGCAACTTGTCGGCGTGTTTTTCTTCGTCAAGGGTTTGCTGAAGAATAGTCGCGTGTTCGCTCAGGCCGAGTTGTTCGGCCCAGTCGCGGGCGGTGCCATACGACGCAATTTCGTAGTGCTCCACTTTTTGCGCGCTGGCGATGAGACCGGCGTCACGCACGGCGCCGGGATCTGTCTCCTTGGTGATGTTTTCGGCCGAGCCGACGATTGCCGTCAGGATTGGGTCCTTTTTGTCGGTCGGATCGTTCATCAGGTCACGAAGCAGGCGTTGCAGGCGAGTGACGTGGTTGCGCGTCTCCTGCAGGTGAGACTGAAAGGCCTGTTTAAGCTGTGTCTCCTGCGCATTTTCAATCATCTTGGGAAGCCCGTCGACAATCTGGTTCTCGGCGGAAAGCAGATAGCGCAGTTGTGACGTATAGAGCTCGCGCATGTTTGGAAAGTCGTTGGGCGTAATGAATCCCATATAGAAATTACCTCGTGTTAATTTGCGTGCGTTCGTGCACCCCGTATTGGAGGGGCAGTCACCTCCTCGCGTTGTCCATAGGAGATGGATTCGAGGTGGCCTTTTTTGACATGTCGATGTTCGATGGCAGCAGAACGAGCATGCAAAATCGGCAATGACTCGGAACCGATGCAAATCAAGGGCCAAGATCAGCATCACACCCTATGAGCACATAAAAGCGTGTCTAATTCTTCCCTCACCTCAGTACTCTTCGCGTTGCTTTTGCTGGTCGGGCTAGCGCAGCTATTTGGCGCATTGTTTGTGAAACTCCGCCAGCCAAAAGTGATCGGGGAGATCCTTGCGGGCGTCGTGCTGGGTCCCGCGCTGCTGGGAAGGGTGCCTTCTTTTGCGGGTGTTATTGGAAGTGCGATGCACAAAAATGATGTGCTCGACTTCATCTACTGGCTTGGCTTGCTATTACTTATGTTCCTGAGTGGCGCCGAGACGCAGCAACTTTTCACGCGCGAGGAGCGCCGTGAAGTCGGATGGCTGACGATAGTCGGTACGGGACTGCCTTTCATTCTCGGACTCGTCTTTGGACCCGCGCTGATTCGCCCTTCCCTTGCAGGCCCAAACGGAAACAACGTTTCGCTCATCATCATTCTTGCCGTGGGTGTGGCAGTCACGTCAGTGCCGGTGGTCTCGAAGATTTTCAGCGATTTGAAAATTCTTCATACGCGATTCGCGCGGCTGGTGCTCGGGGTTGCGGTTCTTGAGGACATTGTGCTGTGGTTAGCTCTCGCGATCGCAACAACTGCGGCGGGAAAGCATGGGTTTGATCCGAGGCAGATGTTCATGCATCTCGCGCTCACGGTTGCGTTTTTTGGGCTGGGTCTAACGGTAGTGCCGAGAATAGTGAAACGCATCAACAAGGCTGAGTTCAACTTTCTGGCCAAGTCGAGCCCAATTGGATATGCGATGGCTGTGCTGCTTGCATACTGCGTTGTTGCCGGAGCCTTGGGAGTGAGCCTGGTGTTTGCGGCGTTTCTGGCAGGGTTCGCCGTGGTTCATAAGAAGCGCCGCTTGTTCGCCGATGCGCTGGACTCGATCGGCAAAGTAGCATTTGCGGTCTTTGTGCCTGCCTACTTCGCGATCGTAGGGCTGAAACTAGATCTCATCCAAGGGGTCTCGTGGAGCATGATTGCGATATTCCTGCTTGGCACGTGCGCTATCAAGATTCTCTCGGTTTCGCTGGCGGGGCGCCTCGCAGGATTTCGAGGGCTGGACCTGATCAACCTGGCAATCACTACCAACGCGCGCGGTGGCCCGGGAATTGTGCTGGCGAGCGTAGCCTTCGACGCGGGTATTATCAGTTCGAAGTTCTACACAACATTGGTGGTGGCCGCCGTGGTGACTTCGCAGATCGCCGGCGCTTGGCTCGAATACGTGCTCCGCAAGGGCTGGCCGTTGCTAACTCCTCTAGAGGACGCGAAGAGCCTTGATCCCGCTGCCGGATAGGCCATCTGCCGCTGCCTGAATCGTTTGCGCTACCCGGTGAATCACAATACAATAGATACGGAAGATTGCAGGAAAGGTTTGTCTTTAGCGATGCCCAAGGAAAAGATCCATCCCAACTATGCTGCGGTGCGCGTGATGTGCGCCTGCGGAAACAACTTTGAGACCCGGTCGACCCACAAGGGCGACATTCACGTGGAAATTTGCTCGAACTGCCACCCGTTCTTTACTGGCAAACAGCGCCTTGTCGACACAGCGGGGCGCGTAGAGCGGTTCCGCCGAAAGTACGCCAAGGCTACCGAGACGTCACCGGCAAAGTAAGGCTTGGGCACGGCTGCGAGATCGGGCCTCCGCCTCGGCGGAGGCCCAAGTATGTTTGAGGGCAGTTCAGAGTTCTAAGTTGGGAAATGGCCTAGACCTTTGAAACTGTGAGCTCCAAACTGTGATCTGAGAACTCCTTATGGCTGGCAAGGGATTCACGGTAAAGAAAGACTGGGACAATCCCAGGGAGCACGCGATGCCTGAGGGGATTCGTGTGCCGGCCGAGATGCGGATTGGTCCGGTGCTGGTTTCGCCGGCTACCGTGCTGGCGCCCATGGCCGGGGTTACGGATACTGTCTTTCGGCGGTTTATTCGCCATGCAAGCTTGTTTTCGACTGCCGCCGAGTCGAGTGATCATTTGGAACATCCTACCCAGGTCTCAGGAGCGAGACCTGGGGCACCCGATTTCTCAAAGATTGACGCGGAATTAGCGAGCCTCGGGGCAGGCTCTGGAGCACCCGGTTCGTCGGAGATTGAGGCAGAGGTCACGAACGCACAGTCCGGGTGCGGACTGCTGATGACGGAGTTCACTTCGGCGGATGGGCTTTCGCGGATGCGCGAAACAAAGCGCCGCCGGTATCTGACCTTCTACGATGACGAGCATCCAATCGGGGCGCAGCTGTTTGGCTCGAATGCGGAGACGCTGGCGGAAGCCGCGCGCATTGTTCAAGATACGGGATTTGATACTGTCGACCTGAATCTTGGCTGCCCGGCAAAGCGAGTGGTTGGGTGCAATGGGGGTTCGGGGCTGCTGAGAGATCTGCCGAAGATTGGGGAAATTTTTCGAACGGTGCGCCGAGCGGTGACGATTCCCTTCACCGTGAAGTTCCGCATGGGCTGGAATGATTCGGCGATCGTCTGCGTGGAGCTTGCCCGGATGGCGGAAGCCGAGGGGCTGAATGCCGTGGCGCTGCACGCGCGTACGCGCGAACAGGGCTACAGCGGCCAAGCACGGTGGGAATGGATCGCCGCGGTCAAACAGGCGGTTGGAATCCCAGTGATCGGCAATGGCGATATTCGCACCCCTGAGGATGCTGCGGCGATGGTCGCACAGACGGGATGCGACGCGGTGATGATCGGCCGGGCAGCCGCGGCCAATCCATGGATTTTCAGGCAGATTGCGCAATATACGGCTAAAGGCTTTTATGACCAGCCGACATTTGCCGATCGTCATCACATGATCCGCGCCTATTTCGAGATGCTGCTTGCTGAGGCCGAAGCGACCAAGGACCTGCCTCGCGACGCTCGACTGGGTGAGACGGCCGGAAAAATGAAGCAGTTCGCCACTTGGTTCACCCACGGGGTTCCCGGAGGCGGTCGTCTGCGGAAGGCTATCTACCAGGCAAAGGCCGGAATGGACGTCTTGGAGCAGGTGAACACCTTTTTTACGGCACCCGCCCCGGTGACGGACGTTACCGAAGACAGTGGTTCAGGACCCCTCCCCGAAGCTGCCCTTATGTGCGATTGACGACATCACTGGCAGAATCTTCCTCTTAGCTCAGATGCTGTCCTTCTAGTTCATTTCAGCGCGACGGTAACATGCTAAATGTTACCTCTGCACCTTTGTCTTACAATAACTTAGACCAAAGTGGCATATTCGCGAGCAAGGCTCAAGGCTATATTTGGGTTACTGAAGAGCGTCAGATCGGGAGTCCGAGAGTCGCTTTGGATTTACTGCCGAAGATTTACATCTCAGAGGCTCACAATTTCCCGATTCCGAATGCCGAGAAAGACAGGACCTTGAGAAATTGGAGTACCAAATCGAGCTGCTGGTTTGGGCGCGCGGTGATTTCAGTCGCGATGCTTTGCTCGATTTGTGTGCCACTAGCCGCCCAGCGCTACAGTTTTCGTGAGTACATCCAGGGTCTTGGAAACCCAAACATCACCTCAATCCAGCAGGACAGGGTCGGATATCTTTGGATGGGCACGCAGAACGGCCTCTACCGCTATGACGGTAGCCAGTTCCAGCGCTATGGGGCAGCGGAGGGAATACCCGATCGCATCATCGACAACGTATTTATCGGTCTTGATGGGACTCTATGGGTGGGGACCTCGGCGGGCGTCTACTTTGAGCGCAAGGACGGCAAATTCTCCGAGGTACGGCTGCCTTATGCGCTGAACGAGTTCGCGCATCCAACCGGAACCACGTTTACCGCAATCAAGCAGGACGAAGTGGTGACAGCAACGAGCAGCCACGGCGTGCTGTTGAAGCGTCGCGGCACCGACGATTGGGCTGCTGAGCCACTCGATCTGAAGAGCGGATTTGTGTGGAGCGTACTATACGGGCCGGATGGTTCGTTGTGGTACGGCTGTGAAAAAGACCTTTGCCGTCTGAGTGGCGGTCAATCGACGCGACTGCGCGCCAACGCTAAGATTGCCTGAAGATCAATGGCTAAGGATGATGGTTGCGCGCAACGGACACATCTGGTTGCGCAGCAACCTGAACGTTGTGGAATTGCTTCCTGATGGAAGCCACGCATATTTGCGGAATTTGCCCGGCGAGACTACTTCAGAAGCGTATCCAACCCTCGCAGAAGATGAGCAGGGCCGCATTCTGACGGCTAAGGGTTCCGATCTGGCGCTCTGGGAGAAAGATCACTGGCGACTGGTTACGGAACACAATGGTTTGTCGCCGTTTGAAGTGCAGGAATTATTTGTCGATCGCGAGGGATCGATCTGGATGAGCGTAGTGGGTCACGGGCTGCTGCGCTGGGTCGGCGAAGACCGGTGGGAGGGCTACACACAAGCTGACGGATTAAGCGACAACCTGGTATGGGCCGTGGAGCGCGATCACCAGGGCAGACTTTGGATCGGTACGGAGTCAGGGCTCGACTGGATACCTGCAGGCGGGAACGGGCCAAGAGTCTGGCAGTCCCCAGGCGTGAAGGTAGCGCGCGCAGGATCAATCGCGGTGAGCGCGGATGGAGCGATCTGGATGGGCAGCATGGCGGGCAGCCTGACCAGGATCGATCCCAAGTCGCTAGGGGGAAAACAAGTAACAACACCGGCTGTATATCGGGTTTTGACCGAGGGCCCGCATCGTATGTGGATCGCTACTGTGAGCGGAATGTTCCAGTTGGATCCGACGAGTACGGACCGGGAATTGCACGCGGTTATCGACCCTGTGTTTCCGAGGGCCACGCTCCGCTTCACGGACATGAGTCTGGATCAGTCAGGCAATTTGTGGGTGACATCGGACGGAGGGCTCTTCGAACATGATGCCACCGGGTGGCACGCGATTGATCCGGGCAAATCGGGAGCAAAGGCTGACCTCATCACCGTCGACCGGAACGGAGATATCTGGGTGGCTGGTCCATCGCAGGATCTGATGCGTCTGCGCATCAGCGGGTACAAAGTAGTTCAATCCGATCACATCGGCCGTCCACCCCTGATGTCAGAAGAGATCGTGTCCCTTGTCGTGGATCGTCGTGGCTGGTTGTGGGTTGGTGAAGACGCCGGTGTAACTGTCTACGATGGCCATCGCTGGCGCAGCTTTACGCAGGATGATGGGCTGATCTGGAACGATACGGACAGCTTCGCGCTTACTGAAGATCGTGACGGAAGCATGTGGATTGGCACTTCGGGCGGACTGAGCCACATGATCGCCCCTCAGGACGCACTGTCAGGGTCGCCGCCGCCTCCGGCAATTTCACAAGTAGCGCTCGGCGCTGTACCTGTCACGGACGGGGGCTCCGTGAAGTGGAGCTCAAATCAGTTAACGATCTCGATGGCCCTTTTGTCGTTCAAGGACACACAGGACATCGGTATCCGCTACCGCCTGATCGGCGAGCAGGATTCGGGCTGGGAAGAGACCCGCGAGATGACGCTGCACTATCGCCATCTTGAGCCGGGATATTACCGCTTTGAAGTTGCGGCTGTAAACGGTGCGGGCAGCACGGTTTCACCTGTGGCGTCATTCTCATTCACGATTCTTCCGCTGTGGTGGCAGGACAAGTGGATAAAGTGGGAACTGGGTGTGCTGGCTCTGGTATTGGCGGTCTGGACATGGCGGCGCCGTGTGAGTCAGCTGCTGCGACAGAAGCGGCAGTTGGAAGAAGCCGTGCAGGGGCGGACCCAGGATCTGGAAAAAGAGAAAACCGAACTTGTTCGGACGCGCGAGCAGATGCGCCATTTCGCGGAGCACGACGGCCTGACGGGATTGTGGAATCATCGCATCATCGTGGAACGGCTGCGCGGCGAAGTGGACCGTTCGCAACGGGATGGAACGCCGCTCAGTATCATCCTGGTCGATCTGGATTACTTCAAACGCGTCAACGACGCGATGGGCCATATTGCCGGCGACCTTACCCTGCGCGAGACAGGCGGTATTTTTCAGCGCGCGGTGAGGAGTTACGACTGGGTGGGCCGCTATGGCGGCGAAGAATTTCTGCTGATTCTGCCGGGGTCGGATTATGCAGCGGCCCGGGAACGCGCGGAGGATCTGCGCGCCATGGTCGAAGCAGCCCGGCTCGGCGAGGGAGACAAGACCTTCTCTGTGACGGCGAGTTTTGGCGTTGCCGGAGGCTTTCCGACGAATTACGAAGAGATGATCCAGATTGCCGATGCAGCGCTCTATTGCGCCAAAAACGCGGGACGCAATAGCGTGGTGGCCACTGAGATCAAGCCGAACGTAATTTCGATCTCCGCCGCCGGCTGAAACCAACTACGCCATTGGCAAATGAATAATGGCGCGCGCACCGGGACCATCCTCACGATTGACAAGCCTGATTTCACCGCCATGCGCACGGGCAATCTGCTGCGCGAGCGCTAGTCCTACACCACTTCCTTTAGGCTTCGTGGTATAGAAGGGCACGAAGAGGTTTTCGGTATTGGCGATCCCGAGGCCGCTGTCTTCGATGCCAACCACGATGTTTGATTCAGCGATGCGCCATCCGATGCGTACTGGTTTAGCGCCGTTCGCCAGGGATGCGTCCACGGCATTCGTGAGCAAGTTGATAAACATCTGCTCGAGCTGATCCGGATCGGCGTTGAGCATAATCGGAGGGCCGGGATCAAGGCGCACGGGTACACGCTGCTCAAGGAGCGCGACGCGTTCGAGCAAGGGGCCGGCCATTACTGGTTTGAGATGCGGTGGAGGCAACTGCGCGAGCAGGCGATAAGACTGCACGAATCGATGCAGAGAGTCAGCGCGGCTCTCAACAACGCTGAGGCCTCGGCGGAAGTCGCGAACCGTGGCTTCATCTCCACCGATGTTTTCAGCGCGCGCAAGCAGACTTCCGGCAATGGATTTGATGGGCGCGAGTGAGTTGGAAAGCTCGTGGCCGAGAACACGAATCAGGCGTTTCCACGCGATCTGCTCTTCTTCCTGAAGCGGCTGGCTCACGTCGGCGAGCAACAGAAGCGTGTGCGGCGCACCGTCCTGGCGAAAAATCGCTTTGCGCAACAGCCATCGCGACGGTTTGTTGCCAAACGAGTGAATCGACTGGTCGGCAGAGGCGAGCAGACTATCCAGCCCGAGTTCCCGCGAGCTGTGGCCGAAGCATCGCGCTAGCTGACGATTAAGCAGCTGAGCACCGGCATTGTTCACAAGTTGGAGGAGGTCTTCGCGATCAAAGGCAAAGAGCGGTGCATGCATCACTTCGAGAATGCGGGCGAGGAGCGCCGTGGCTTCAAGCGAACGCACGCGCTGTTTCTGTAGCAGATCGGCGAGAGCGTTGATCTCAGATGCAAGTTCTCCCATAGCATCCGACGAGTTCGCGCCGCGGGCGCGGAACGAATAGTCTCCTTCGCGCAAGGACGACACGACGTTGGAGAGTGTTTGCAGCGGGCGCATGAGGCCCTCGATAAGCGAGGCTGCAATGAGCACGAGATATATAAACAGGCAAAACAGCAGCAGGAAAGCGGGTGCAGCGGTGACGTGCTGCTGCCACAGAAGAATGCCCGCGAAGAGGAACGTCGGCAAAGCTAACAGGAAACAGAAGAGCCATGCCCGGCGGATCGCCGAGGGCTTGCGTTTCCTCACGTGCCGTTCATAAGCCATATTTTTCGATGCGGCGATAGAGCGCGGCACGGCTGAGACCTAGAGCTTCGGCGGCTTGCGAGATGTTGCCGTCGCAGCGGCGCAGGACCTTGCGGATAAGCAGAGCCTCGACCTCGTCAATACTCATGTTCTCAAAGTTGGGGGCAGAAGATTTGGATGTAGCTATGGCGAGGTTGCCCGGATCGATTTCGTCGCCGCGGCACAGCAGCACGGCGCGCTCGACGGTGTGCTCGAGTTCGCGCACGTTGCCTGGCCACGGGTATTGAATCATCTGTTGCATAGCGGCGGACGAGAAGCCGCCGACCTGTTTGCGATAACGCGAGCGGTTTCGATTAAGAAAGTGCATGGCGAGCAGAGGTATGTCTTCGCGCCTGTCCCGTAGCGCCGGGATATGTATCTCGACGGTATTGATGCGGAACAGGAGATCTTCGCGAAAGTTTCCGGCCTTGGCTTCTTCAGGCAGGTTTGCGTTGGTCGCCGACAAGACACGCACATCAACGCGGCGCGTTTGCGAGGAGCCCACACGCTCGAGTTCGCCGGTTTCAAGAACCCTCAGAAGTTTGGCTTGCTGGCGAAGGGGAACGTTGGCAATTTCATCAAGAAACAACGTACCGCCATTGGCCAGTTCGAAACGCCCAACGCGGTCGGAGCGGGCATCAGTGAATGCCCCCTTGACGTGACCGAAAATCTCGCTTTCGAAGGTGCCTTCCGGTAATCCACCGGCATTGACGGCAACCAGGGCCATACGCGCACGCGGGGATGCGGCGTGTAGAAGCTTGGAGACGATTTCCTTTCCGGTGCCATGCTCGCCGGTGATGAGGACGTTGGCGTCAGAAGGCCCTACCTGGCTGATGAGTTCCAGCACGGGCTGCATGGAGGGTGCGGCTGCGACGAAATCGGGCATGCCTTCCGCTCGGAGCAGACGGTTCTCCAGTTCCAGCTGACGGGCACGACGCAGGGCCTTGTGCAGTTCGGCGTGGACGCGAATCAGCGAGATGAGGCGCTCGTTTTCCCAGGGTTTCTGGATGAAGTCGCGAGCGCCGCGCTTTATGCTTTCGACGGCAAGGTCGATGTTGCCCCAAGCCGTCATGACGATGACCGGCATACGAGGATCGATCTCCTGCAGCCGCGCCAGGAGGTCGAGCCCTTCTTTTCCGGAGGTGGTGTCGCGCGTGTAGTTGAGGTCAATTAGGACGACGTCGTAATCGCTTTGGCCGAGAGCTTCGAGGAGCAGTTGCGGCGAGCGCACGCAGTCCACATGAATGCCTTGCGGCTCCAGCAGCAGTTCCACGGCTTCGAGGATGTGCGGTTGGTCGTCGGCAACTAAAACCCGAATTAGTTCCTTTTTACGAGGGTCCGCCATTTAGTGATTGTCCGCCTCTGCGACAACGCCGGTCTTTGCGTCCGCGATAGAGATTCCGTATTCTTCAAGCACAGACCCGGTGGAACTCTTCAACTGAATGCGAGCCTTTTCGTATGCTGTTTGCGCCGTAACGAGCGCCGATTCAGCCACCGACAGATCGTGCTCGGCCGAGAGCGTCTGCTGATTCGAACCCGCACCCAGTTTCTGCTCCTGCTGCATGATACTGAGTGTGCGCTGCGCGAGGTCGCGAGCCTGCTTGGCAGCGCCCACGCGGCTGGCACCCTGTTCAAGCGCATAACGCGCGTTGCGCACTTCGATGACGATGTTTTTCTTTAACTCTTCAGCGTACACCTGCGACTGGCGGTACTCGAGTTCCGTACGGTACTGGTCGGCCTTGGCGACTCGATTGCGCAGAGGCATCTGGAGTTGGAGGCCAACCTGGTACTCGGGCGAAGAGTTGTTCAGAGCGTTCTGTAGAGTGCCACCGTAGGTTGGAGGCGCCTCGACGGGCCCGCCGGTGAAATCAGGATTAGGAGTGCCACCGTATCCGGTGCCGGTATAGAAGCCATAAAGACTGAGCTGCGGCAACAGCGCATTGCGAGCTGTCTTGCGGCTGAGTTCCCGGTTAGTGAGGTCGAGCGCGGATATCTGTATATCGGTGCGATTCTTAAGAGCGTCGGTGATGCTCTGCTGGATCGGCAAGGTTTCCGGCTGGATCTGGGCTGCGAGATGATCCGTCGGGACCACCGGCAACTCCTGAAGAACTGGATCATCGAAAGACCGGGTGATGGCGTTCTTCATGTAAAGTTCCTGGAGCTCGAGGTTGGTGCGTGCGACAGTCAGGTCCTGTTGGCGCGTAGCCACTTCGCTTTCAGCCTTGAGCACATCCATCTCGGGAATAGCCTTGAGGTCGAGTTGCTTGCGGCTGGTGTTAAGTGTCTCTGTGGCAAAGGCAACCGAGCGCTCCCCAACCTGCTCGGTGTCGTAGGCATTCACAAGGTCCCAGTAGATGTCGCAGATCTGGGTAACGGTCGCGATAATCTGCGCCCTGAATGCGATGTCTCCAATCTTCTGGTTTGTCCTGGCAATTCGTAGAAAGCGCAGGTTCGGACCGGTGCCGAATCCGGCGAGCAACTGTTGCTGTACGTAGAACTGCACATTGGCATAAATCTGCGGGTTCAGAGTATTGTTCGGGCTGTTCGAAGTCGTTCGGTTGTTGTTCCAATCACCTTCAAAATAGGTCCCGGTTGGAAAGAACTGTTGATAGCTGAAGTTTGCAAGGTTCTCGTTCTGGTGCGCAACGGGGACGCCTAGGACGGTCTGGTTCGGTACAACCTGCGAGGTGTGGTCGTTGTAGACACGGGCAGTGATAAAAGGATCGTAGCTGGAAACGTTTGTTCCGACGCCGAAGGTCGATTGCACGAGACCACCTTGACCAGCGCCGGCGCCGCCACTCCCGGTGCTTGTGCCGCCGGCCCCGCTTCCGGTGCCGGTACCGCTTGCTGCGCCACCGGGCGTTCCGGAGACTACGCCAGTATTTACGCCTCGCGTGAATCCGCCTGCCTGGGTGCGCAGAATATCCATCTGCGCGATAGGCAGGTTATAGCGCGCAATGACGAGGTCGAGGTTGTTCTCGAGAGCGAGATCAATTGCGTTCTGCAGAGAAAGATAGAGCTTGCCGTCGCGGACGAGTGAGTTGAGGCGCAGGGAGTTGGCCATGCTGGGCGGCGGCACAATCTTGCCGCGGTACGCGTCGAAGGGATTGTGCGAGTGCTGCAGCATCTCGTTAAACGGCACCGGTTGAGCCGTCGACTGCAAAGTGGTTACGGGCGGGGCAGCTGCCTGCGCCGGGGGATTCGTCGATTCCGACTGAAGCGCGAACGCCAAGTTAGCCTGAAGAAGGATGATTGTCGCACCCGCGACGATACGGGTGCCGATGGGATTGCCCGGGTTTCTTTTCAATGCGTTCACCTGTGTGTTCTTCACTGTGCGCCGACCTCCGAGGTGGTGGTCTGCAGGTTTTCATCGCGTGTCATCCAGCCGTCGCGCAACTCGATAATGCGCTTGCTGTAGCGCGCATTTTCTTCGGAGTGCGTGACCTGCACGATGGTGGTGCCGGCGCGATTGAGTTCGCAAAACAGATCCATGATTTCGCGCGCCTGGGTGGAGTGGAGGTTGCCGGTTGGTTCATCAGCCAACAAGAGGGACGGCGCATGTACGACGGCCCGCGCGATGCCGACAAGTTGCTGTTGGCCGCCGGAGAGTTGATTCGGAAACAGGTCTTTTTTGGCGACGATCTGAAAGCGATCGAGAATGTCGGCAACCATGCCGCCGCGATCCTTCGCCGGGAGGTTCTTGTACGACAAGGGGAGATCGATATTTTCAGCGACGGTGAGATCGTCGAGCAGGTGGTAGCTCTGGAACACCATGCCAATGCGCTGCCGTGCGAGGTCAGCTCGCTGCTTGCGATTGAGTGAGTGGACGGGCGTTGTGCCGAACCAGTATTCGCCCAGCCAACTGTCGTCGAGAAGCGCCAGCACGTTCAAGAGCGAAGACTTCCCTGCTCCGGATGGGCCCATGATGGTGATGAACTCACCTTCCTGGATGGTGAGATTGATGCGGCGCAGCACCCAGGTTTCGGCGTGACCGGTTTTATAACTGCGTTCGATGTTTTTCAGGTCAATCATGATGTTCGTTTACTCCGATCTCAAAGCAAGAATTGGGTCGACTGCGGCTGCGCGGCGCGCGGGCAACCATGCAGCCAAAAACGAGGATGCGGCAAGCACAATGGCAACCGCCGTGAAGGTCAGGGCATCATGCGCTCGGACGCCGTAGATGTAGCTGCCGGCAAATTTAGCGGCGAACCAGGCGAGTGCACAGCCCAGCGCGAGGCCGGTCGCGACCAGCACAACGGCGCGACGCATGACCAAGCCGAGGATGCTCGACTGTTGCGCGCCAAGCGCCATACGGATGCCGATTTCGCGGGTGCGCTGGGCGACAGCGAAGGATAGAAGACCATAGAGTCCAACGGAGGCGATCATCAGAGCAAGCGCGGCGAAGGACTCAAGGAGGTAGGCAATAAGTTTCTGGCTGCCGAAGGAGTCTTCGACGGCTTGATGGATGGTCTTCACCCCCGTGGTTGTTGAATCGGGCGCGACTTCGTGAAGAGCTTTGTCGAATTGCCCGCGCAGTTGTTCAGCTGGAACAGCCGCGCGAATCGCAACCTGGATGAAAGCCGTCGCAACGCCGTACATCGGAGTTCCGGGTTCAGTCTGAGCGAGACAGAAATAGATTTCCGGTTTGGTTGATTCCGCGACGCTCTTCTGTTTCATATCGCCGATCACCCCGACGATGCGAATGTCGGCGAATGGGCCTTTGTCGCTCATGGAAATGACGTGGCCGATCGGATCCTGACTGGCAAGATACTTGGCAGCGAAGGCTTGATTGACGACGATGACAGGCGCCGACGTAGCCGTATCGTCATCAGTAAAGAATCGGCCGCGAATCATGGGGACACCCAGAGCATCCACAAATCCTGAGGAAGCGATACGGGCCTCGGCTCTGGGCTGTTGCGATTCGGCGACCTTTTTATGATCGAGCTTGGTGAGGAGCGTGACGTTCATCTCAGATCGCAATGGAAGAACAGAACTGAGAGCCGCGACCTTTACTCCGGGAATGGCGCGGAGACGTTCCAGGAGCGGCAAATAAGTGGTTCGAACAACGCTTTGCTGATTCGCATCTCCGTTGTCGAGGTTCGTTCCTGCGTTAAGCATGATGCCGCCAGTCAATACGTTTTGCTGAGTGAATCCTAGCGGCGCCTGGCGGAGCGCATGAATGGTGCGCAGGAAGAGACCTGCTCCCACGAGGAACACGAGGGTAAGAGCGAGCTGCCCGACAACAAGTACCTCGCGAGTGCGATTGGCGCTTGCAGATGATGAGGAATTGACCCCGCCGAGATTCTCGCGTACATCCTTGCTCATTGCACGAAGCACGGGAAAGACGCCCGCGATAATGGCAGTGAGAAGTGTGAATCCGGCGAGACAACAAATCACGCGCGAGTCGACGTGGATAGTGTGCGCGAGTGGCAAGCGATTGCTGATCTCGTGCCATAGAAGCTTGATCGCAGCTTGACCGAGAAAGAAACCGGCAAAAGCGCCAAGAATGCTGAGGAGTGAGCTTTCGATAATGGTCTGCTGAAGGAGCCGTCTGCGGCTGGCGCCAAGAGCTGACCGCACTGCCTGCTCACGGGCGCGCGAGACCGCGCGGGCAAGCATCAGGCTGGTGACGTTCAGGCATGCCAGTGCCCAGATTCCGAGGACAATTGCGTAAAGCAGGGCGAGAGGCTTGCGAGCTTCCTCATTCAACGAACGCCGGTAGTTGATTGCCTTGATCGCCGATGCGACGTCGTGGTCAGGGTCTTCCTTTGCAATTACTGCCTGAATGCGACTCAGATTAGCGGCCAGCTGCGACTCCGACATGCCGTCGGGAAGACGCGCATACATCCAACCGAGGAGGAGGTGAGAGCCTGCCATGTCGGAGCGATTCTGCGCTGTAATTCCGGCCGGCGACCAGACGCTCATTTCGTTCATTTCAGAGAAAAAGAACCCTTTCGGCAACACGCCTACTACGGTGTATGGAAGTTTCTGGAGTATCAACGTCGTACCGATAATATGCGGATCAGAGTTGAAGAGTTTTCGCCAAACATCTTCGCCGATAATGAGCACATGATTCTGGCCCGGTTGATTCTCGTCAGATCTGAATCCGCGTCCGAGGACTGGTTGGACACCTAGCATGTCCAACAATCCAGCAGTCACCGCAAGATGCGAAACCTGAAAGCGACCGCCGGGACCCATAACGCTCGCGCTGAAAGGGCTCCCATCCATCAGTATGGCGCCGTACTTCATCTGCGGGCCTGCGGCGTCGGCTAGTTGCTGCATGTTCGCGTAAGGCAACCAATCGATGGGACCTGGACCACGCAAGGAAACAATTCTGTCAGGATGCGCGTAGGGCAGAGGGCGCAACAGGATTGCGTTGAGCAGGGTGAACACAGCGATGTTGGCGCCGAGGCCGAGAGCCAGAACAGCCACGACGGTCAGCGCAAAGCCGGGAGCACGTCTCCACTGGCGAAGCGTGTACCGCGCGTCCTGCATCATCGATCGCAACATGCTGCCCCTTTCTGCGCTGTGCGCTATTCCGTGCGTAGTGCTTTCATGGGTTCAACTGCCGCGGCCCGCCGCGCTGGGATCCAGCTTGCAAGAAGCGATGCAGCGAGCAAAACAAGTGCAACTGCCGCGATGGCACCGAAATCCAGCTTACCTATTCCAAAGAGTGTGTTTTGCATCGCTCGCCCAACGAAGAAGGCGGCAACCAAGCCGATCGCCAGGCCCGTGATCGCCAACAGCATTGCTTCTTTGAGAACGAGCTGAATCACTCTCCCTCGACTTGCACCAAGAGCCATGCGCAAGCCGAGTTCGTGTTCTCGCTGGGCAACGGTAAATGCCATCACACCGTAGATCCCGATGGAGGCAAGCAGCAACGCGACCACGGCGAACGCGGCGAAGAGCGACATGGTGAATCGGTCGTCGGCCAACATCAGGCTTTTGACTTCATCGAGCGTGCGCGGCTCTGCAAGCGCGATTTGCGGATCTACTGCATGCACAGCGTTGGCGATACTCCGCGTCATGGTTTCGGGGTCTACTGCGGTGCGTACGCCGATCACCGCCGAGGGCCACGGGATCTGCCAGAACGGAATCTCGATTTCGGGGAAGTCCTGCCGGAATCCACCGGCGCGCACGTTATGGAAGACACCTACGATTTGCCATTGAATGTACGGCCCAAGCTTGGTAACACCGGGAATCAGCTCTTCTACATTGATCCGCTGCTGAAGCGGGTCTTTACCCTTGAAATATTTCTGCACGAATTGTTCATTCACCACGGCGACGTGCACAGTGTTTGCCGTGTCCTGGTCGGTGAATGCACGGCCGTGCGTGATCTGAATTCCATAGGTCTTAAAGTAGTCGGGTGTCACCATGCCAAAGGCCGAGCCGGGGCGTTGCGAGGGATCAGCGACGTCGGGCTGTCCTGCGATCGTGAACGGCATTCCGAACCCCGGGCCCTCAAGAGGCAAGCCAACGGAAGCGGACGCGTCGAGCACGCCGGGAACGGACTTGAGGCTCGTGAGCATTTGCTGGTAGTAAGCGATGATCAGTTTGGGATCCTTGGGGCGTGCATCCGGAACCGGAAGACTAAAAGTCTGCACATGAACGGTGTTGACGCCGAGATCGACGCGGGTGAGATTCCAGAAGCTATGGATAGCAAGTCCGGCGCCGGTCAGCAGCGCGAGAGCCAATGCAAATTCAGCGACCACAAGAACCTTGCGCACGCGCTGGCGGCCCGCACCCATTCCCGACCTGCCGCCCTCTTTGAGAGTTTCGCCCGGATCGATGCGGGTGGCATACCACGCGGGCGCGCAACCAAAAAGCAAACCGGCCAGCGTTGTGGCGCCAAACGAAAACAAGAGAATCGGCAGATTGAGAGTGAGATCGGCTTCAGAAGGAAGCGTGCCCCGCGGCATGGATGCAACGAGCCAGCGCAGGACTGCAGCACCGACGCCAACGCCAAGCACTCCTCCGAGGCAAGCCAGGAGCAGATTCTCCGTGAGGAACTGCGCGAAGATGCCTCTACGCGAGGCTCCAAGGGAACTGCGAATTGCAATTTCCTTCTGCCGCGCGGTGCCTTTGGCAAGCAACAGGTTTGCGACGTTCACGCATGCGATGAGAAGCACAAAGCCGACCGCGCCAAGAAGCATCCACAAGGTCTGGATTCGCTCCTTTGGCAGGAAATCGTTCTTCAGCGGCTCCACAAGTGCTCCCCAGCCTTTATTACTTTTCGGAAATGCCTTGGCAATGTTGTCGGTGACGGAATCCATATTGGACTGCGCCTGCTTCATCGTCACGCCGGATTTCAGACGGCCCATCACTAGCAGCCAATGGAAGTCATGGTTCAGTTGCTCTGGCTTGAAGACGAGCGGAACGACAAGCCACTGATCCAAGCGATCTGCCTGGCCTGGCGCCATAACACCGACTACGGTGTATGCGGTTCCATTGATCTGAACGCTTTTGCCGATGATATTCGGATCGGAGCCGAGACGTTTCCAAAGCTTGTTAAGCAGAATGACAACGTGATCCTTTCCCGCGATACCCTCTTCCGGGAGAAAGTCGCGGCCATAGCGAAAAGGCGCGCCCATCATGCGATACATTCCCGGCGTTGTGAACTGGCCTTCGATATACTCCGGCTGGTCCTTGGTTGCAAGGTTGAAGCTGCCGCCGGTGAAGGCGTTCAGATCCTGAAAGACAGTGTTCTGATTTTTCCAGTCGAGATAATCCTGGGCCGCGATTCCGTTACGACCTCCCTGAATTTTTGACCATACCATCACAAGCTGGTCGGGCTGAGGATACGGCATCGGCGCGAGCAGCGTTGCATAGACCACAGTGAAGATCGCGGTATTCGCACCAATGCCGAGGGCCAGGGTAAGAATCGCAGTCGCCGTGAATACGGGAGACTTGCGCAGCTGGCGCATCGCGTATTGCAGATTTCGAAGAATCGATTGCATCCTGGCCTCCCCTTCTTACCGTTCGTTATTCAGTGCGCAGAGCTTGCATGGGTTTAACTGCCGCGGCACGGCGCGCGGGCAAAGCCGCCGCCAGCGAGAGCATCAGCACAGTGAGAATCACCGCTCCGCAAAGCGTGAGCGGATCGAATGTCGTGACGCCGAACAGCTGGCTCCGGAACAGGCGGCCCAGCGCGACGAGCGAAGGAAGAGCGACAGCCGTGGCAACGGCCGCGATGATAGCCATTTCGCGGACGACCAGAAGGACGATGACGGACCGAGGCGAACCGAGGGCGAGCCGCACACCGATCTCGCGCGTGCGCTGCTCAGTGGAGTAGGCGAGGACGCCGTAGAGTCCGACCGCGGCGAGAATCAGCGCGAGCCCTGCAAACCCGACTGCGAGAAAGGCAATCGCGCGCTCATCTGACGCGCTGCGATTGACTTGTTCTTCCATCGTGCGCAGGCCGTCAACGACCAGCGTAGGATCGAGTTGGTGGATCGTCTGGCGGATCACGCTCTCCAGGGTGCCGGGAGGAGGCGATGTCTGTACGTAGACAGTGACACCTCCAGGATGTTTCTGCTGGAAGTAGGGCTGATAAACAGCAGGTCCTAGTGGGGTACGAAGGTCAGTATGCCGGATGTCGCCGACGACGCCCACGATGGTGATGTTGAAGTTCTCCTTGTCACTTGCGCCTTCCATTAAATGGCGGCCCACGGCATTTTGGGGTGAACCGAAGAAACGTTTTGCGAAGGCGAGATTGACGACGGCAACGTCGGGCTGGCCCTTGGTGTCTGCCGGCGTGAATTCCCGGCCCACGAGAAGCGGCTGATGGATGGTGGCGAAGTAGCCAGGAGTGATGCGCGGCTCCTCGAAGTTCATGCGCTCATCTTCTGCCGGCTTGTATCCCTGCACGGAGTAGTTTGACGTCTCGGTATCACCCACCAGCTCTGGATCGTTGTTGGCAGCGACGGAGACCACGCCTGGAACTCGACGTAGCGCCTCAATCGATTCGGTGACGATTTGGGCGGAGCGATCTTCTCCGTATCCCGAATTCGCGGGATTCAGCGAAAACGCAGCGAGGTTTGCGGTTTCGAAACCGATTGACTGGTGGCGGAGATTGTCGAGAGTGCGCAGAAAGAGGCCCGCTCCGCCGAGCAACAGTACGCTGAGCGCAATTTGTGTGCCCACAGCGAACTTGCGGAAGCGCTGCGAATCTTTTGAAAGCGTTCCTGAATTTTGCCGCAGTGCACCGGCGAGATTGGGGCGGAAAAAGTGGAAGACAGGGGCAACGCTAAAGAACAGCGTAGCGAGCACAGAGATTCCCAGCGTGAACAGAAGCACCCGCGTGTCGACAGAGGCTGAATAAGGCTCGGTTCCCGGATCGGAGCTGGTGAGAATGCGCACCAATGCGGTGGTAACGACTGGCGCCAGTAGAATTCCGGCGACGGCTCCAGTCAGGCCGAGTACGCCTCCCTCGATCATGAGCTGCGAGACGATGCGACCGCGGCGTGCGCCGAGCGCGTAGCGCATCGACATTTCACGAGCGCGATTGGCGGCGCGCAACAGCAGCAGTGTGGCTACATTAATGGCGCAGAGAACGACGAGCAGGCAGGCCATGCTCATCAAAATAACGAGGGGCTTCTGGAGATCGCTGCGGTTGGGGTTGAACCCCTTGGAATCGTCGATCACTTTGAACGTCGTTAGATCGAGAAAATTCTTGCGAAAACGCTCAGACTTCGACTTGAAAAGCGTGAGCTCGTAGGCCCGCAGGGAATGCCAGAGCGGTTTCATGCTGGCTTCAGCTTGCTGACGCGTGACGCCCGGTTTGAGCCGTGCAACGAGCGTTAGCCACACTGACTTGTGATTGTTAAGGTCGTCGAGAGGCGCTCTCCAGGGCATCGCAATATCGACCATACTCGTGGGAACGAAGACGCTGGGACGATAGCCGCCGATCGCGGAATCGAAGCCTGACGGCGCAACCCCGATGATGGTGAAGGAGTGGCCGTTGAGAAGGATGGTCTGGCCGATGACGTCTCTTGCAGCTCCAAGGTGGGTGCGCCAGTAGTTGTAGCTGAGCACGGTCACGGGGTTTGAATCTTTTGCAGTGTCATCCTGAGGCGTGAAGAGGCGTCCTGCTGCAGGCTTGAGCCCGAGAAGCTGAAAGTAATTTCCGGAGACCACTTCAGCGTCGTCGTTTTCGGCCTGGTTGCGCCAGGAAACGCCAACCTGGGCTTTATCCGCCGCTAAGATTCCCGTGAAGACCTGGTTCTGATCGCGCAGATCCTTATACATTGGGTAGGAGAAGTAGTTGGTAGAATCGCCGCCGAAACTGCTCATGGAGCCGCTGAATGCTCCGCTCCACTCGAAGCGAACGAGTTCCTGCGGCCGTTCGACAGGCAGCACGCGCAGCAGAACCTGATCAAACACGGTAAAGACAGCCGCGTTGGCGCCGATTCCGAGCGCGAGTGTAACAACCACGGTGATCGTGAATCCCGGAGACTTGCGCAGCTGTCGAAACGCGTAACGAAGATCCTGCAGGAACGAATTCATTCTGACCTCTCCTTATTCAGTGCGCAGAGCCTGCATGGGATCAACGGAAGCGGCGCGCCGCGCGGGGAGCCATGCTGCGAGTGAGATTGCGATGCTGAGAACAGCGATTGCACCTAAGAGCGAGAGTGCATCGAGCGGGCGTACCCCGAAGAGCATGGATGTTTCAAGACGCGTAGCACCGATGGCGAGCAGCAATCCAAGCACAAGGCCGATCGCGGCCATGCGTGCGGTATCGCGAAGGATGAGCAATGCAGTTGACTCGCGTGACGCGCCTAAGGACATGCGAATGCCAATCTCGCGGAAACGCTGGCTAACGCGAAAAGCGAGAAAGCCGTAGAGGCCAACGACTGTAAGTGCCAGACCGATGAAGCCCAGAGCGCTGACGAGTTCCGCCATCATCTGGTAGTTGCCGGCGGAATAGCGAATAAGTTCGGGCAATGAAGTGACCATCATCGGATCGAGCAGCGGATTGGTGTGAATAAGAATCTGACGCGTTGCTTGCGCCAGGCTCATTGCATTCTGCTTTGTCTCGAGCGCAAAAGTGATCTCGCCCATTTGCGAGAGATGGAATGGCACGTAGATATAGGGTTCTGGGATCTCGCCGATTTGGTTGATTGGCGCGTCTTCCGTCACTCCGACGATCCGGGCATCAATATTTGCCGAAGGACCGGTGTTGAACCCAATAAGTTGGACGACTTGTCCGATGACTTGCACCAATCCGCCCGGATGCGGAATGCGCAAAGGATGAAGCCAGAGGCCGTCGATGAGGCAGAAGATAGCGGAGCTGGCGCCGATGCCGAGGGCGAGAGTGAGCACAGCCGTAGCGGTAAAGCCCGGAGCACGGCGCATCTGGCGAAATGCGTAGCTAATGTCACCAGCCAGTTTGCTCATCTCGCTCAGTCTCCTTTCGTCTACTCGATGCGCAGTGCGCGCATAGGTTCAATGGAAGCGGCGCGGCGTGCTGGGATGAATCCCGCCGCCACGGCACAGAGGGCAAGAATCAAGGGCGCGCCAACAAGAGCCAACGGATCGTAGCTGGCCACGCCATATAGGAGACTCTTCATCAGGTAGCCTGCGCCGAGGGCGGCTGGAATCCCGATACCGAGTCCGACCAAAACCTGCCAAAGCGCGCTGCGCATTACCATGCCAAGGACGCTTGACCGCGTCGCACCCAACGCCATGCGGATGCCGATCTCGCTTGTACGGCGGGCCACAAAGTAGGACATGACGCCATAGAGGCCTACTGAGGCCAGAACCAACGAGAGAATTCCAAACAACGTAGTTAGTCGAGCAACGAGCCGGTCCTGAGTGAAGTTTCCGGCCACCTGCGCGTCAAATGTGCGAATTTCCACGACCGTCAGATTGGGATCGATCGAAGCTAGTGTGCGCCGCAAAAGCTCATCCGCATTTTGCTGCGGCACGCGAAAATTCACGATGATGTCGGCGATAAACATGGACTGGGTTTCGCCGCCCACGATGGCATCAATGAACGACGGCGGTGGTCCATTGCCCGTCCATGTCTTGTAACCGTTGTAGTACTGCGCGAGGGGCCGGAGAAAAATAGGGCGTGGCAGATCGCGCGGATTATTCATCTTGAAATCGTGAAAGACTCCGACAATTTCAAAAGCTCCGGAATACTGGGGAAAATCGATGCCGAAGTGCTTTCCGATGGGATCGTCTTTGGGATAGAAGCGTTTGACAAATTCCTGATTGACGATTGCAACTGGTTGCGTATCCTGTGTGTCCTGTTCTGACAAATCGCGACCACGCACGATTGGGACGCCGATCGTCTGAAGAAAATGTGGGCTGACACGGTCCCATGTGGATCCGCATTTGTCATTGGGTCCGGGGGCGGGATGACCCTGCTGAATGACGCACTCTCCCCAGTTTTCTCCTTCCAGCGGACTGTAGAGAGCCATGCTGATGTTGGCTACTCCGGGAAGCGAGGAGAAGCGATCTTCGATCTGTCGGTAGAGTTCCGGAAGGCGATCGGCGCGATAACCGGCACCAGCGGGATCGACCTGCATCACGTAGCGATTTGCGGTCGCAATACCGAAATTCTGATGTTCCAGATTGTTGAGCGATTTGGTCATCAGAATGGAGCCGGCAAGCAAGACCAGCGACAGGGCAGCCTGAAAAATGACGAGTGCCCGCTGCGGCAAAGCAGAACGGTCGCGCGTGGAGCGATTGACGCCGCGAAGAACTTCCGCCGGCTGCGCATGAGCAGAGAACCATGCGGGCGCAAATCCGAATGCCACGCCTGTGGCTAGGGAAACGAGAAATGCAAAACCCAATACTGCGAGCGACGGACTCGCATCGATGGGAAGGTTACGCGCATCAGGAAATGCGAGCGCGAGGATCGTGCGCGATCCCATGTAGGCGACCGCCAACCCTACTAAGCCGCCGATGCAACTGAGAAGGACGCATTCCGTGACGATCTGCCGAATGACCCGCGCGCGTCCGGCTCCAAGCGCCATCCGGACTGCAACATCTCCGCGGCGCGTTGTGCTGCGTGCAAGGACCAGGTTAGCGATGTTGGCGCATGCAATGAGCAGGACCACCGAGGAGAGGATCAAGAGCATCTTCAGGCCCTTGCCCGTCTCCTGCTGCATGCTCTGAATGCCACCGCCACCGGTCACAATGACCACGTGTTGCTTGGGAATGATGGAGGAGCCGCCGTGCTCAGTGTAAGCAGGACGCGTGGAGAGCCAGTTGCGCAGCGCAGTGGAAAGCTTCTGCTGGAGCGCCGGAATGCTCGTCCCTGGCCGGACACGTCCCATTGGATACAGCCAGTTTTGCTCGGGGTGATGCAGAATCGTGCTGGCATCACGCGCGTACGGCTCCTGGTTCAAAGGCATCCAGAAGTCGGGTGGGCGATCCGAGACACGATCGCCAAAGAAGGACGGCGGCGCGATCCCAACAATCGTAAATGGGTGCGTCTGGATCGAGACTGTCTGACCGACGATCGTTGGATCGGCGCCGAATTCGCTCTGCCAGGATCGATAGCTGAGCACCACAACGGGAGCGGACGTCGGCTGGTCGTCGGAGTCGTTGAATACTCTGCCCGTGAACGAGCCAACCCCGAGAGTGGAGAAGTAGTTTCCAGTGACAAACTCGCCGTGCAGTGCTCTCGGCAATGCGCTGCCGCGTTTCACACTCCATTGCCACTGCCCTGCCTGCATTGCAGCCAGAGATTCGAATTCGGGTGCCGATTCCTTCAAATGCTGATAAAGGTCGTAGGAGAAAATGTCGAAGTCGCCGTTTTCCCCGACGAATCCGCCGTTGACGCAACAATTATCGGTATCGCCGATGCGATACAACTGAGCTGGATCTGCCACTGGAAGCGAACGCAATAGAATGCCCTGCACCAGGGTGAAGATCGCGGTGTTGGCCCCGATGCCAAGAGCCAGCGTCACGATCGCCGTGAGCGTGAAGCCCGGTGACTTCCGCAGCTGGCGAAGCGCATAGCGGAGATCCTGCAGCGTGTTAGTCAGGCCTTGATTCATCGCAATTCAGCTCCGAAGGGGCGTCGGTCTTTTGGCCTCGTTTGCACTACTCAGTTCGTAACGCTTGCATTGGCTCAATGCTCGCTGCACGGCGCGCCGGCGCAATGCCGGCCACAAGAACTGTAAGCACCAACGCGATGGCCGCGCCGCTGAAGCTCACGGGATCAAAGGGAGCGACGTTAAACAGCATTGAACGCAGCAATCGGACTGCGGCAATGGAGCCGAGACCTCCGGCGACGAGCCCGACGAGAATGACGGCTGTGCTTCCCTGCAGAACAAGGCGAAAGATTCCGCTACGCGAAGAACCCAGCGCCATGCGCAAAGCAAATTCGCGATTGCGTTCGATCACCGAGTAGGCCATCACTGCATACAGACCCATCATGGCGACAAGCACGCTGCAGATGGCGTAGACGCCAAGCAGTTCCGCGGGAATGCGCGACATCTGGTATTGCTGGTCGGTCACATTTTGCAGAGTCCGAACGTTCTCAAGCGGAAGGGCTGGATCAAGGTCCCCGACAGCTTTGCGCAGCTGCGACACCACCGTCACTCCTGGGCGCGAATGGATGGCGATGATCGCATAGCCGTATCCCGATTTACCTTGCAGCAGTGGCAGGAAGACAACCGGGTTCGGATCTGTGTTAGCGGGGCTATGGTATGCAAAGTCATGAACAATGCCGACGATCTGACGTTGGATCTTGTCTATAACGATGCTGCTACCGAGGGCATTCCCATTGGGCCAGTAGCGACGCGCCATGGACTCGTTGATGACGGCAACTTTCGGAGCGAGGTCATTATCGGCGGAGGTGAAATCGCGACCCTGTTGGATCTGAATTCCCGATGTACGGAAGAAGTCAGGTCCATCGAAGTCAGTGACAACTGAATTGTCTTCGCCTTTTGCGGGAATGTGCCCGGGAATACTGAAATCCCGCGTGTTGCCTGATCCCTCGTCGCCCATGGGCAAATGCGTAGTCAGCGTAACCGAGGAGACCCCCGGGGCGCGCCGCAGGCGATCGAGAAGCTGGGAAAGGAAGAGGCGGGCGTGATCGTCCTTGTAGCCGGCTCTCGAAAGATCGATGGTCGCGGTGAGGATATTGGTGCGATCAAATCCGACAGGGCGATTGAAGATGTTGAGCGAGGTACGTGTAAGCAGCCCGCAGCAGGCCAGCACGATGAAGCAGATGCCAAGCTGAGCGCCCAGGAGAATGCGCTGGCCGATTCTCTTGCGGGTCGAACCGGCGACGGTCGCACTGCCTTCGTGCAGAGCTTCGCGCTGGGAAACCCGCAAGGACTGGCGAATGGGATACATGCCGCATACGAGCGTCACCACGATGGCAATAGCGGCGACGAAGACCGTGATGCGCCAATCGCTGTGCAGATTGAAGGCGAGCGGGAAACCTAAGTCGGGCATCAGAACGTAAATAGCGCGAGAGATTCCGACGCTCGCAGCCCAGCCGGCCAGCGCACCGGCAAGGGCAAGCAGCCCTGTCTCGATAAAAACCTGCGAGGCGATGCGCGAAGGCCGGGCTCCGAGAGCAGTGCGGATCGCAATTTCGCGGCGCCGGCGTGCCGCGTGCTGGCCGAGTAGAGATGCAATATTGATGCAGACCAGGATCATCAACAAGCAGGAAGCGCCGACGAGCACAGGCAGGACTTCGCCGATCACGGAGAAGAATCCGCGCTGAAAATGTGCCGAATCGTAAAGGTTCAGATCCCAGCTTTTGTATTGATCGTTATGTTGCGCGAGGGCGAAAGACCGGGCCAGGGTGTGGATCTCGGCCTTGGCGGTGGAATCGGAGACACCGGGGTTGAGGCGAACAACAGCCTGCAAGCCCCAACGGGCCAATATCAATGGATCGGGCGACGAATCGGCGGAGAGATCGCGCAATGCAGAAAGCGGAACCCATGCGGCCTCTGCAACGCCACCGAAGATACCGGCGAATCCGCGAGGCGCTACACCGATGACGGTGAAGACGTGGTGGTTAACGGAAATGGTGCGACCGACAACGGAGGGGTCGGCGTTGAATCGGTCGCGCCACAATCCATCAGACAGCACGATCGCATCCGTCGAACCATAGGCACGATCGTTGGCGTTCGGCTGGAAGAAGTTGCCAACTTCCGGCTTGACTCCAAGGGTTTGGAAGTAGTTGGACGAGACGGTCCCCGCGGGGATCGCCTGAGGTTGGGCATTTGGCAATGCAAGGTTGATTGTGGCGAAATCGAACGCCGCCACATCTCCGAACGAGTGCGCCTGCTGACGCAGGTATTGGACTTGGTCGTAATGGACGGAGTAGCCGTCGCTGCCGAGGACAGTGGCGGAGATGAAGCGTAATGCCCGCGCATCCCTCACCTGGGGCCAGGGATTGAAGAGAACCGCATTGGTCCACGTGGCAACCGTGGTCAGTGCGCCGATCCCCAACGCCAGAGTGAGCACCGCCGTCAGCGTAAAGCCAGGCGACATGCGCAGCTGGCGTACAGCGTATCGCAAGTCCTGGCCGAACACTTTACGCCTCCACTTCTTCCGTGAGCTTCTTGAGCTCGTCCTCAGACACAACCTTGCCGTCGAACAGGTGCACCTCGCGCTCGGCGTGCTTGGCGAAACGCGGATCGTGCGTCACCATGCAGATGGTCGAGCCTTCGCGATGGAGGTCGGCGAGAAGATGCATGACAGCTTCGCCATTCTTCGAGTCAAGGTTTCCGGTAGGCTCATCGGCCAGCAGGATCGATGGGGATCCAGCTAGTGCACGGGCTACGGCGACGCGCTGCTGCTGACCGCCGGAGAGCTGTGCGGGATAGTGCCGCATGCGATGCGCCATGTTGACGCGTTCCAGGGCTTCCTTGACGCGCTTCTTGCGTTCTGCCGAAGGCATTCCGGCGCGATACGTGAGCGGAAGTTCAACGTTCTCTTCCACGGTGAGATCGCCGATCAGGTTAAAACTCTGAAAGATGAAGCCGATCTCCTGATTGCGTATGCGCGAGCGCTCGCCGAAGCTCAGGTTCTCTACCGGCTTGTTGTTGAGCAGATATTTGCCACCAGTCGGCGTATCAAGCAAGCCGAGGATGGACAGCAGCGTGGATTTGCCGCAGCCCGATGGGCCAGACATGGCCACATACTCGCCGCGCGAAATGGTGAGGTGAATACCAGAGAGCGCGTGCGTTTCCACTTCATCGGTGTAGAAGACCTTGGTCAATTCTTCAATCTCAATCAGCTTGTCGTTTGCCATCCAATCCCCCTCTTAAATTCAGTTGTCAGTTATCAGTTGTCAGTGATCAGGGCTAAAGTTCACTCCTGGTTCCTGGCCGGTTCCTGAGTTGTGGCCTAGCGTGCCTCATTCAAGGCGAATACGATCTACGTTGTCATAGCGCGACATGTCGGAAAGAATTACGGTATCGCCTTCTTTCAAACCTTCGAGCACCTGGATACTGTTGACCGAAGCGCGACCCACTTTTACCTGAACGCGTTCGGCACTCTTGTGATCTGGAGACTCCTTAAAGAGGCTCAGTGTCGAGTTCTCATTCCCCAGCGCTGGCCGGCCGACGTTAAGAACATTGTTCAGCTTCTCGAGATCGATCGTGCCATCGACGCTCAAGCCCTTCACAGCTCCTGGAGGCAGAGGCCCATCCAGTTGTACGTCAACGGTACGCGTTCCGTTCAATACTGCGGGATCAATACGAGCTACGTGGCCTTGAACGACGCCGTTATGCGTATCGACGGATGCAGGGAGTCCAATATGGATATCGCGTGCCTGGGTCTCGGCGATCTGCAGCGCAGCTTTCAGTTTGCCAAGCTGAACAACTTCGGCCAGCGAAGTCCCGGCAGTGACGTGCGTACCCACCGCTACGGGAGTTGCCAACGGATCGAGTTCGCCCTCAATCCCGGCACGCACTTCCAGGGCATCGGTCTGCTTTTGATAGAGCGCCAGCAGCGTCTTCGCCTGGTCAATCTTGGCCTGCGAGGACTCGAGTTGCACCTCGATGTTCTTCTCATTGAGCTCGAGTTGCTCCAGGCTCAGTTTGTGCTGTTCCGCCAGCTGATCTGCGGTGCCCTTTGACTTGTCGTACGCGGCACCGGAAACCACACCTAGCTTATACAGCTGTTCGTCAATCTTGGCCTGTCGCTGATCGGTGCCGTAGTCGGTCGCAACTGCCGCGGCGGCGATCCTTTTATCCATGAGGGTGCTTCGCAGCTGGGCCTGCTTGTCCTTGTAATCGGACTCGGCCTGTTTCACCTGCAGCTTGGCGTCAAGCAGTTTCTGCTCGACCTCTGGCGCGGCCAGATCCATCAAGATCGTGTCGGGCTTAACCATGGTGCCAGGCAGAACTCGGATGCGGACGACTGTGGCATCGGTCAAAGCGGGAATCAATTGGATCGAGTCTTCGCGAGGGATCAAAGTGCCAGTTGATCCACGAACTTGGCGGATCATGTCGCTGCGTTTCACAGTGTCAGGCCAAACAGTTGACGCATCGACCGTGGGAGCTGCCGGCTTGAGCCGGGAAACCAGAACCACTGCAACCGTTAGAACTACCACCCCAATGCCGGCCCAAATGAAGAGGCGGCGCCGTTTTTGTTTCTTAATGTCCGGGCGTGCGATATCCATCACTCCCGGATAGGAGCACTTGCCGTGCCAAAGGCAGTCAACTGCTAGATATTCGAATTAAACGGGTTAGGCGACCTAAGGCTTTGAAGCAATGGGAGTTGAATTGACCGCTGGCGGCGTGGATTGTCCGATATCGGACAGTTCGCACCATCAAAAACCCTGGTCGAAATTTGAAGGGCGCAGGCCGTTGTAGCGGCTACGGCAACTCCACCGCCAACGCCACGGCTCCGCCGCCGCCGAGGCAGAGAGACGCGATGCCTCGTCGGGCTCCACGGTCGGCCATGGCGTAGATGAGCTTGACCAGGATTGCAGCGCCGCTCGCGCCTATGGGGTGGCCTAACGCGACGGCGCCGCCGTTGACGTTGACACGGGCCTGATCGAGGCCAAGTTCGCGGATTACGGCGAGGGCTTGCACGCTGAATGCTTCATTCAACTCAAACAGGTCAACGGAATCAAGGGACCAGCCAGCCTTGGCGACGACCTTGCGTACGGCATCGATGGGTGCAAGCGAAAACCACTCGGGTGCCCTACCAGCATGGGATTGTGCCCGCACGACGACCATCGGATTCAAGCCCAGTTCCCTTGCCCGGTGGGCGCTCGTAACAACCACCGCTGCCGCGCCATCGCTGACGCCGGGCGCGTTGCCGGCGGTCACGGTGCCACCCTGTTTGAACGCAGGCTTCAGTTTGGCGAGGATCTCGGCGGTTGTATCGGGGCGTATGGCCTCGTCGGCATCGAATGCTCGCGGTGCTTCGCCCTTCTTTGCTGACGGGACTTCGACAGGCAGTATCTGCGCGCGGAAGCGGCCCTCGGATGTAGCTTCGGCGGCGCGTCGATGCGACTCGGCCGCGAACGCGTCCTGATCTTCGCGAGTTATGTGGCACTTCTCAGCAACCATCTCCGCGGCGGCACCCATGTGGAACTCGTTGTAAACATCCCATAAGCCGTCGTTGATCATTGCGTCGACAAGGGTGCCATTGCCCATGCGATAGCCGGTTCGCGCCTGGGGCAGCAGATAAGGCGCGTTCGACATCGACTCCATTCCGCCCGCAACGACGACGTCGGCGTCTCCCGTTTGAATGGCCTGCGCGGCGAGCGAAACGGCGCGAAGGCCCGAGCCGCAGACCTGGTTCACTGTGAACGCGCCCACCTCGGGCGGTAAACCGGCAAAGATCGCGGCCTGTCGCGCAGGTGCCTGGCCAACACCGGCTTGGAGGACGCAGCCCATGATGCAGTCGTCCGGTATTTGAAGCCGATCAGTTGAGCCGTTGCCGGAGTTCTTCGCCGCTCCTTCAAGCCCTGCACGGCGCACTGCCTCCTTGACAACGAGCGCCCCCAGCTTCGGAGCGGTGTAGGACTGCAATGAACCCTGAAATTTTCCGATGGGCGTACGAACGGCCGAAACGATCACGACCTCTGACATGGACATCTCCCGCTAAATGAAATGGCGCGGAACCTATATTACGACGCCGATCATTAGATGCGCCCAGCCTCGCGAAGTTCGCGAATCTCATTGTCGTCGAAGACACGGGAGCGAATGAGGAAGCGCAGGCCCTCGGCGTTGTCGAGCGAGAACATGCCGCCACGGCCGGGCACCACGTCGAGAGTGAGGTGCGTGTGCTTCCAGTACTCGAACTGGCTACGGCTCATATAGAAGGGCTCGCCGTCGACCTCGCCGAGTTGCACGTCGGAGTCGCCGACCATGAATTCGCCCCGGGGGTAGCACATCGGAGAGCTGCCGTCGCAACAGCCCCCCGACTGGTGAAACATCAGCGGCCCGTGTTTCTCGCGCAGAACGCGAATGAGCTGAATAGCTAGATCAGTCGCTTCGACCTGTTTGGGTGGTTCTGACATAACTATGGGTGCCTAGGCCGTGAGTAAGATGTCTGGTTGCTGCATCCATCCTAGAACTAACTGCAGAAATTTCGTGCTATCCCACCCTTGCGACAAGAAAACGTCGCAAGGATGGGGACACCCAGCGCTTGGGTAGCACGAGAGTATTTCTCTAGAAGAAGCCAAGCTTCTTTGGGCTGTAGCTGACCAGCATGTTCTTCGTCTGCTGATAGTGATCGAGCATCATGCTATGGGTTTCGCGGCCGATGCCGGACTGCTTGTATCCGCCGAATGCAGCGTGAGCGGGATAGGCGTGGTAGCAGTTGACCCACACGCGTCCAGCTTGAATGCCTCGTCCCAAACGGTGAACACGGTTTACATCGCGCGTCCAAAGACCTGCGCCGAGACCGTAGAGTGTGTCGTTGGCAATCTCAAGCGCATCGGCTTCTGTCTTGAATGTCGTCACGGAAACGACGGGGCCAAAGATCTCTTCCTGAAAGATGCGCATCTTGTTGTGGCCTTTGAAGACCGTTGGCTGCACGTAGAATCCGGTGTCGAGATCCCCGCCAAGGTGAGCGCGTGATCCGCCCGCCAGCACTTCAGCGCCTTCCTTCTTGCCGATGTCGATGTAGCTGAGGATCTTCTCCAACTGCTCGGTTGAGACCTGCGCTCCAATCATAGTGTCGCTTTCAAGTGGATTGGCCTGTTTGATGGCCGCTACGCGCTTGAGCGCCCGCTCCATGAACTTGTCGTAGATGCTCTCCTGAATGAGCGCGCGACTGGGGCATGTACAAACCTCGCCTTGGTTGAGCGCAAACATCACGAAGCCTTCAATAGCCTTGTCGAAGAAGTCATCATCTTCGTTGAGGACGTCGGCGAAGAAGATGTTCGGGGACTTGCCGCCGAGTTCAAGCGTGACGGGGATCAGATTCTGACTTGCGTACTGCATAATGAGCCGGCCGGTGGTGGTTTCGCCGGTGAAAGCAATCTTGGCGACGCGCGAACTCGAGGCAAGCGGTTTTCCGGCTTCGAGTCCAAAGCCGTTGACGATATTGAGCACGCCGGGAGGCAGGATGTCGCCAATGAGTTCGGCCCAGACCAGAATGCTGGCTGGGGTCTGCTCGGCGGGTTTCAGCACTACACAGTTTCCGGCGGCGATTGCGGGAGCGAGTTTCCAGGTCGCCATCAGGATCGGGAAGTTCCACGGAATGATCTGGCCGACGACGCCGAGCGGCTCATGGAAGTGGTAGGCGACGGTGTCGTGATCGATTTCGGAGATTGTGCCTTCTTGCGCACGAATGCAGCCGGCGAAGTAGCGCCAGTGGTCGATGGCAAGCGGTAGGTCTGCGTTCACAGTTTCGCGGATTGGCTTGCCGTTGTCCCATGTTTCGGCGAGCGCCAGGATGTCGAGGTTGTCTTCCATGCGCTGCGCAATCTTGTTCATCAGGATGGCGCGGTGCGTCGGGCTGGTATGGCCCCAGCTCTCGCGAGCGGCATGTGCAGCGTCGAGGGCTCGTTCAATGTCCTGCGCATTCGAGCGGGGAATCTCGCAGAATGTCTTTCCCGTGATCGGTGTTACGTTCTCGAAGTACTGGCCGGAAGCGGGTTCGACCCACTTACCGCCAATATAGTTGCCATAGCGAGGGCGGAAGCTCACTTTATCGCCGAGCTTGCCCGGAATTGGTTCTGTCATTGTCGCCATCGAAATCCTCCCGAAGGGATAGACCGCGCGAATTTGGCAGGGGACGCGGAGCAGGAATCATACTACTGCAAGCGCCCGGATGGGCAGCCCGAAGTGCATGCGCCGACAAACGGAGTCCTTCAGCTGGAAATAGAGTTTCTGTAATCCGTTGGGGGAAGCTTAACTGGCAGCGCCCATGGAAAGAATCTCGAACAGAGCGGAAGCCTTTCTGCTCTGGAAATCCATTTGATCGGCGCGCAGGGGCTTGCTGAAGAGGAAGCCTTGCACATCGTCGCACCTTTGTTCGCGCAGGAATTGCAACTGCTGTTCATTCTCGACGCCCTCGGCCGTGACCCTGAGATTCAGGCATTTGGCCATCTGAATAATCGCTGCGACGATTGCTACGTCATTGCCGTTCCGATGCAGGTCATGGATAAAACTGCGATCGATCTTGAGCTTACTGACCGGGAGTTGCTTGAGATAACTGAGGCTCGAGTATCCAGTGCCGAAATCGTCAATCGCGAGCTTCACGCCGAGGGTTTTGAGTTGGCTGAGAACTTCGAAACGCATGTCTTCGGTTGCAAGAAGAAGGCTCTCGGTAATCTCCAGTTCCAGGAATTCGGGATCGAGCTCCGTCTCTTTCAAGACTCTTCTGACGAGATCGCAAAAGCCGATCTGTCGAAATTGAACAGCAGAAACGTTCACGGCTACTGGAACTTTGTTGCCGACGCTATGCCAACCGCGAGCGTGATGACATGCTGTCCTCAACACCCACTCGCCGATGGGAACAATCATGCCGTTGGCCTCGGCAATCGGAATGAATTTGTCGGGCGGCACCAATCCCAGTTCCGGGTGCTTCCACCTGATAAGAGCTTCCCAGCAAGATACGGCACCGGTTCGAAGATTGAATTCGGGCTGGAATACAAGGTGAAACTCACCCCGGTCGAGGGCGCCGCGCAAGCTGTTCCCAAGCTGAAGGCGTTCGATCGCCTGCGCCGTCATTTCTTCCGAAAAGAAGCTGAAGGTATTTCTTCCCCGCCTCTTTGAGGCATACATCGCGGCGTCGGCATGCTTTATAAGCGTTTCTGCGTCCCCGCCATGATCGGGGAAGATGCTGATTCCGATGCTGCATGTGACGCTGAGGGAATTGCCCTTGAGATTGAACGCCGGCCTGAGTTCACTTGCGATTCGTTCCGCCACCACTGCTGCGTCGTCATGCGAGCCGATTGGACCGAGAGCGATCAGGAATTCATCACCACCCAATCGCGCCACTGTGTCTTCTTCGCGGGCGCAGGCTTGCAATCTATGAGCAATGGCCTGGAGCAATTCATCTCCCCGCGAGTGCCCGAGACAATCATTGATGATTTTGAAACTATCGATGTCGAGGTGCAGCACTCCGAGCTTTTCACGCTTGCGCTTGGCCCCGGCAATGCCCTTCGATAATCTGTCCTGAACCAGGGTTCGATTGGGCAGGTTTGTCAGCGAATCGAAGTAAGCCAGAAACTGGATTCGATCCTCAGCGAGTTTACGCTCGGTGATGTCGACAAGGGACCCTTCGAAAACCTGACTGCCGTCTTCTTCGCCGCCGACCGCTTTCAGGCTGCAGAGTACCCATCCATGCGTGCCATCGAGCCGCACGATCGGCTGCTCGGTTCCGGCCGTGAAACTTGCGTCGGACAAGCTTTCATGGAGTTTTTGAACGATTTGCTCTGCCCGCGTGCTGTTGCCCAGCAACTCATGGCGTCCGTGGTATCCGAGAATTCGGGCGCAGGCATCATTGCAGTCCAGAATCCTGCCGTCCGCAGCCGTTACATAAAGCCCAGTCAGATTGCGTTCGAAGATATTGCGATACCGCTCCTCGAGGGCCATTTCGTTCTTCAATTTTTCGGTAATGATCACAGTCTGCTTGCGAACGCGCCTGCGAAGGATAAACACCCAGATGATCACAGCCAGAGTCGAGAACATCAACCCGGAAAGAATATTGGCCGCTACTTCGGCGTTAAACCAGGGAGGTGCCGCAAGGACACGAATGTCTTCTGGCGAACGGAGTACGACTTCAAACTCAGAGGGATTGCCATTCTCGTCTGCCTTGACCGAACAGATTCCGGTTAGTGAGATCCGGCTTCCCTCTTTAATGGTCACTTCGGATCCGCCGGACCGCGCGAAACTGGCTTCGAACGCCACGTGGTCGTCCGACTCAATCACAAGTTCGCGCCGGCCCAGACGTTGACGATAGGCGCGAAGCGTTCCACTAATGTTGACGAGCTGTGCATCATACCCTCCCTTGAGGGCTGCTCGTCCGCTAACCGGCGCGATGGTTGGCGAAAAGTGCTTTCCGGTAGGCCGAATGCTCGCGGATTTCAGAACGGGGCTGAACCTGCCGGCCGCGGGAAACCCAATAACTTCGACCTGGTCACCTTCCTTAATAGGAGATCCATCCTGGGTTTCGGCGTAGAGACCGCCCGAGCCGTCGGTAATATAGATCCCCTGCAAGGGAAACCGGGCTGTCACCGTCCCAACGACCTTTACCCGGTGGTCGTCGGAAAGATCAGCCGAATACCTCCGAACGTCTGCAACTGGAATTACCGGCACGGCAAAAGGGTCTTTTGGCGGAGCCTCAAGCACTTCCATGTTCTTGATCGACGGCACGAGGAGGTGAATCGAGACGAGCTGGTTGCGGCTGTTGAAGGCAGCTCCGCAAACGCCGTTGAAGCGAACCTTTGCATCCACCAGTTCCATCGGAAATGGACTGTGGTAGTCGGGAACCCGAACCTTGAACGTGCCGGTCGGCGTCGCAACATCGATAACCAATACGTTGCCTTCAGCCTGCTGAACGAAGGAACGTACCACTCCATCCATCTGCACCCATTGGCCGTCGAATGAACCTGTCGCGGCTTCGTCATAGGTGATGGACAAAGGCTTGGGGGGCGCAGAACTGCCTACAACTGTCCACTGCGGATTCGCTACAAACGGGCTGAATCCGAAACCGACAACGCCTCGAAGATCGAGTACCTGCCCCGGCAGAGGAGGCTTGACCGAGGAGTTGCGTAGGTCTACCCAGATTCCGCCAGTCGCGTCCTGCACAAAGAGGTTCGGAGCGACCGTGTCATAGTAGGTGGCGACGCCGCGCAAATGCACTCCGATAGCGGCGGGTGTGGAAACTTTGAGATGGCGAATCTGACGAACCGTGGTTAGCTCGGCCGCCCGAGGAGAATCCGAAATTGCCTGGATCGCGGTGCAAATGAAGGCCAGCGCCAAAAATCCAAGCCGTAGCTTAGGCGAATGACGAAATTCCGGTGCCGACGTGGGGGCGCTGTTCGGAATTTCCCTGGAGTGCACGGCTCGCCTTCGCATCCCGGTTCCTCAATCAACTCATTGTCCCGGCAGAAATTAGTCGGCAGGGCATGGACGCAGCATTTTTGGATTCTTCCAAAAGTGTGGTTAGCCTAGCACAGGTTTACTGCCAAGTAACCTACTCTTCCGGGTAAGGTGGTTACGTTTGGGATACCGTTTGGCTACATAACTCCAACTTTTAATGGCAGTTGTGTTCAGTTACCCCCGGACGAGAGTCCTCGTCCCTTTCTCCCGAACCCCTCATAGCTTGGAGTTCAGCTCCGCCCTTGGATTCCAGCTTATTAAAGGCAAAATCGACATATTGCTGTGAAATCTAGTCGACCTCCGGCAAGGCATCAGATCCGGAGAAGCGCTAGGAGTTTCATTCCTGAAAATTTTTGGGAGTTTCTCTGAAACGGCGCGCGTTGAGACATCACTATCCCTCGAAAGTTAAACCGCGCGCGGGATCCATTTGCTGTTCAGTCGCGGCCGCCGCATGTGAAGTGAACTGCGCCTGGCTTCGTCCCTGATTGCCTTGCAAGCGAAAAAGTGCCCTGGAAATGCGTGGAATGAGAGGAATGGAAATGAACTCCCCCGCAGTTATACCTTTCGCACCATCAACTCAACCCGCTCTGGAGTTGATCGCCCTGGCACGGCTTTCTCCTGATCAGGCTCGACAAAGACTCCGCGCGCTTTTGTTGGCGAACCCGAATTATTTCGGCAAAGTTCCGCCCAGTTCGTTCATGGCGGTCCTCAAGATCCAGGAGGACACAACCTATGAACGCATCTCTCAAATTGGCTACGATCTTCAGCACGAACAGCTCTGTGCCACGATCGAGATCAAGCAGGCATTCGGTTACACCGGCGACGCCTTTATCCACGGTTCTGAGGAGTTTGTCCGCTTTTATCTTTCTTACGACGGTGGTTCGACGTGGCTCGACCAGGGAATGCGTTCCCTCAGTGTTTTCGATGCACGCTCTCCGCGACCGCTCGCGCAACGGGTGACATTGGACATGATCTTGAGAGAAGAGCTCTGCTCCGGCAAACTTCTGCCAAAGATCCGGACCATCCTGTCGTGGAATTCGCCGCCGCCCGCGGGCGCGCCAAGCTGGACTCCCATCTGGGGCAATGTCGTGGAGTCCGACTTCCAAATCCAGGACTCACAAGTCGATTTTCCAGATGCGCTTTCGCCGGTCAACGATAAATCTCGGAAAGACACCTCGGATGGGATGAAACGGGAAACGGCAATAAGCCGTGCGGCTTCGATGACCCAGAGCCATCTCGAATCCGTCGCGCGTTCCACCCGGACGGATCCGCAACACAGCTTGCTGGCCTTTGTATTTGCGAGAGCGGCCGCCTTTGGCTCCTCCTCGCCGTTGCAAAAATGATGGTTTGCACCACTGATTTCAGCCTTTGGTTCTCTCTACCTCCGTCGATCTGGCTCACTGCCGGCTGGGTCGGCTTGATTATCCACTGGCAGGCTATTTCAAAATGGCCTGCCAGTTGGAAAACATGCCCATCAAACGAAAGCCCGATCGCTTTCAACTTGTCCGTCGCTGAGCTGAATGCACCGATTACCCCGAAAGAACTGGATTGAAATGACATCAGTATTCCTTCAAGAACCGGCCTCGCGAATTTCCTCGCCGCAGAAGAATCGCAACCGTCCCTGCACTCGCCAACCCCGGCGGTGCATTGCGCAAGTGACGCCAATGCTATACTTACGTCCTCTCGGGTTGGCGGAGACTTCATTGCAATTTCGTGCGTTCGATGCAGGTTACATCGAAAACTTGTGTGCGGGAGACCGGGTTACCCAGGAGCATTTCGTCGGCTATTTCACCGAATTGCTCCAACTGAAACTTCGATCTCGGCTTCAGTCCCCGCAGGCCATTGATGACGTGCGCCAGGAAACCTTTGCCCGGGTGCTCGCCACGCTGCGCAGAGAGAACGCGCTACGACGGCCGGAATCATTCGGTGCCTTCGTGAACACGGTATGCAACAACGTCCTGCTGGAGCACTACCGGTCTTCCGGCCGAAGCCAGTCACTCGATGAAGAAGGAAGTCCTGAACCGCAGGCGACCGGAGCGGACGTTGTAAGCATGATCGCGGCAACCCAGCTAAAAGCAAAAGTGAGGGAGATCCTGCTCGAATTGCCGCTGCGGGATCGCTCCCTGTTAAAGGCCGTGTTCCTCGAAGAGCGCGATCGCGAGGATGTCTGCCGTGAGTTCGGCGTTGACCGGGAGTATCTTCGCGTCCTCCTGCATCGCGCCAAGCAGGAGTTCAAAGTCGAGTATCTCAAGCGGATGAACCTCGGCATGAATGCGCGGCCGGCTGAAACGATCTGACGGCCTGGTTCACCATCTTGTACACGGGGTCGGCGGCAAATTTGGATTGGTCACTTGAGGTACTGGTTTGATGGATCATAACGAAGCAATAAAACAAATGGCGGCGGAGCGATATCTGCTGAATGAGCTGACGCCGGAGCTCCGCGATGCTTTCGAGGAACATGCATTTAATTGCCCGGACTGCGCGCTCGATCTGCGCGCCGGATCCGCTTTCATCAACATCGCAAAAGGCGAACTGCACGGGCTCCCCGCAACTTCCCCCGCGTCTTCCCAGCCGGAACCTGCGGGACCAATCAAGAAGAGAATTGACTGGCAATCCTGGCTCCGGCCGGCTTTCGCGATTCCCGCTTTTGCCGCGTTGCTGATGCTTGTCTCTTACCAGAATCTCTCAACAATCCCATCGCTGCGCAAGGCCGCGAACGAACCAGGCATACAACCGTCTACGGCTTTTCATGCCGGGACGCGAGGTGGCGCTCACACGCCGGTGGGAGCGGATCGCACACACGGAGCAGCACTTTCGATTGAGCTACCACAGGATTCCGGCTATGCTTCCTACGTCTTTGATTTGTATGATCCGCACGGCAAGCAGCTTTGGACGAGGAGCATCACCGCATCCCAGGCTGGATCAACTGGAGACGGAACTGTTTCCCTCTCCATTCCCGGCGAAGGGTTGGTCCAAGGCTCATATACGCTGGCTATCTCCGGTACCGGTCCCAATGGAGCGCGGACTGAAATTGACCGGCGTCTACTCGATATTCACTTTGAAGAATGAGAGCTTCGACCATGTTTTTGAAAAGAAAGGCCACAATGCCAAGTCCAGTGAAGAGGTATCACGACTACAACGCAGAAGCTGTGGCTCTGTCAGGGGAGCTGACTCTGCCGCTCATCCAGGAAGTCAAGCCTCCGACGTTTGTGAAGCTACACCCAGGTGGCGGATACGTCTCGCAGCACGCAGAGAATTACCGCCTCGGCGGAGTTGTCTCATTCCGCTCCGCCTATACGCAGGTGGGCGGCAACCTCGACACAAAGCCAGACCACGGCTGGAACACGCTGACCACGTCGGTGATTGAAGGTCTGAACGTGCTGGATATCGTGACGGCCGACCGCATCGTTTGTCAGATATCCACCGATCATCCGCTCGTTGGATACGTTCCCACTGTGACATTTCTCGGCACGCGATTTGAAAATCTGCGCATCGCGGGACACCATGTGAAATTGGACCTGGATCTGGAGATGCTGGGCGCGAAACCAAAGAAGGATGCTGGGTATCTGAGCGACCGGGACTTTCAGAAGCGCGCGAACGCCCAGCGCGATCGCTTGAAGGGCCAGAAGAATCTCCCGGCGGATATCGCGAAGTCTTACAATCAAAGCTCTTCCAGTGCAGGCAAACCAGGGCCGATCACATGCTCGTTGGTCAACCAGGTGGAAGGCGGGTATCCGGGTCGAAGCTTCGGCCATGCGATCGACGTGCCGAACTTCGGCAAGATTTATCTCGCAACCCTGACAGTAGAGGAAGCGGATTACGGCACGCCTACCGGGGCACCGAGATACACGACCATCACTCTGAAGATGATCGAGATGGTGATGGGGTGCGTGGGTGGCGGAAACCTCATGGGCGGCGGCGGCAAGGTAAATGGAGGCGGCTATCCATAGCCGCGAGTCTGTTGCACAATTAGTCATTCGGCTGCGACTAGGGTCAATCGTAGACAATTGATATTTTGGTGTCTGCGAGAGAAACCATGGTCAGGTTCGGCGTTGCATGGCGTCGCGTGTTGGTGTCTGCAGCGGGACTGCTTCTGCTCGCTCCGCTCCGGGATACTGGGGTCGCGTTTCCCCAGGTCGAGTACGAGAATGCGAAGTGCCTCTTCCAGCATGGTCAGCTTGAAAAGAGCCAGCGGGAGGCGGAGCGGGGTTACGCCCAAAATCAAGCAAACAACCCAGAATGGGCGGCAAAGTTTCAGCTGTTAAAGGCGGAGATTCTGCTACGGCGCGGTATGTCCGACGATGCGCTGCGACTTCTCCGTGCAGTTCGCCCTTCGTCTGATAGTCCACAGGATGCAATCCGGATGTTGACTATCGAGGCCGTTGCTTTTGCCCACCAGCAACAACTCGATCTTGCAGATCAAACGATCACGAAGGCCGAAGGACTATGCAACAGCACAGACAGCGTAGCCTGCGGTGAAGTTTTGCAAGCCCGCGGAGCCATTGCAATGAGTAAAGACAAGCTTGCTGACGCTCGGCTTGATTTCCTCGGTGCACTCACTATCGCCCGGTCCTTTCATGATCGATATCTTCAATGCACTGCGACTTTGAATTTAGGATGGGTGGCAATTCAGGTTGAGCACTTTGACGAGTCGATTGACTGGTCCACAGATGCACATCGAATTGCCGTTGAGCTTGGAGCAGAAGACCTCGCGCAAAACATCTCGGGCAATCTTGGATGGGCCTATTTCAAGTTGGGCGATCCTGAGAGAGCTCTGGCGTTGTTCGTTGAAGCGGAGCGGGGGGCCGAAAGTCTTGGGAATCTGCATTACCAAGTCAATTGGCTGATAACGGCCGGAAAGGTATATCAAGAAACCGGAGATCCTGCCAGAGCCATCCAGTCAGACAGCCGCGCTCTTCCGCTCGCCATGCAAATCAAAGGCAAGGAAGATATTGTGAATGCCCTTGAAGTTCTGGCGCACGCCTCGATCGACGCCGGTAAACTTGACGAAGCAAAGAGATACTTACAGCAGCTCGGTCCGTTGGTGACCGACAACAATAATCGAGTCGACGCGCTCGATGTAACATTCGCGCAGGCTAGAATTGCCGCGGCGAACCACAACCAGAACGACGCGGAATCACTCTTCCGTGAAGTCGAAAAAGATCCAGCCAGCCAGACCTCCATGCGGTTCGGTGCAGAGCACGAACTTGCCCGGCTCTGCGAATCGGAAGACAAACCCGTTGACGCCGATCGGATGTATCAGACGTCGCTGGCTACCTTTGAATCAGCGCGGGCTGAGCTCAAGAGCGAGGAATCGAAACTCCCTTTCCTTGCCAATGCCACGAGCATCTACGACGATTACATTCACTTTCTCGTGGCTCATCACAAAACGGACAATGCACTTATCCTTGCCGACCGCAGTCGCGCCCGGACGCTGGAGCAGGGGCTTGGAGTCACCTCCGACGTTCGCTCATCCGCGAACATTCCCCTGCATCCCGCTGAGATCGCACGTAGAACCAATGCGACCCTGCTTTTCTACTGGCTTGGCGAGCGCGAGTCGTATCTCTGGGCAATCACGCCGGCAAAGACCATTACGTTCACGCTTCCAGCGCGGAAGAAGATCGAGTCGCTGATTGAGCGTTATCGCAAAGCGTTGCTCGGTTTGAGCGATCCCATAGAAAGATCCAATGGCGATGGCGTTGCCCTTTATCAAATGCTTGTCGCGCCGGCTCGTGAACTCATTCGGCCGGGATCAACAGTGATAGTTCTGGATGATGGAGCTATGAGTCAGCTCAACTTCGAAACACTGATTGCATCGGAGCCGGCTCGGCATTACTTCATCGAAGACGCGATTCTCATCTCCGCGCCGTCGCTCCAGATGCTCGCTTCTGCAAAGCCAATCGCGCAAGACGGGAAAAAGCTGCTCCTCGTCGGGGATGCCATTTCACCCAACCCCGATTACCCCGAATTGCCGAAGGCAGCAACCGAGATGAAGCAGATCGAACAGCACTTCCCCGCCCAGGACGAGACGATTCTTGCGCGCGAGGGTGCCACGGCGGACGCCTACCTTGCGAGCGCGCCGCAGCAGTTTGCCTACATTCATTTTGTCGCTCACGGCGTTGCCAGCCGCACTGACCCGCTCGACTCCGCGATTATCCTCTCGCGTTCTACCGCGGAAGAAGATTCTTTCAAGCTTCATGCGCGTGACATCATGCAGCATCCGATCCATGCGCGTCTCGTTACGATATCGGCCTGCTATGGGAGCGGAACGAGGTCCTACGTTGGAGAAGGCCTGGTGGGCCTGGCGTGGGCGTTTATGCGCGCAGGCGCGCACAACGTCATTGGCGGGTTATGGGAAGTGAGTGACGAATCTACTCCACGGCTAATGGGTTCGCTGTATCAGGGTCTACAAGGCGGAAAGTCGCCCGGCGCTGCGTTACGAGATGCCAAGCTTGAACTGCTTCATGCGAAGGGTGAGTTTCGCAAACCGTTCTTCTGGGCTCCGCTGCAGATCTACACCGGACTCTAGCCAGTTGCCTCTTCAGCGCTCGTCAGTGCGCCACCTTCATAGCCAGAGTAAGAGAAGAAGCAGAAGCAAACCGCCCGAATGAACACAGGTTCGGAACGCTAAACTCCACCCATCGCGTTGCGCGATCGATGATCGACCTGATGTTTCATACACCTGCTTCATAGCTCAGTCCGCCGGGGCCTCACGGCCCACAATCCTCTGACACTTGGTCGATTAAATAGTGAGAGGATCCGTTGAAACGTTTCAACTCTTTTTGCCGTTTGCATGTGGGATACCGGATTCGAGGTCCACTGAAGAGTGGGCGAATTCCGCGTCGTCAGTCGCGACTTGTTGCGACAATGGCAAGACGACGTGCCTTGATATCGCGCATCGGAGGTTCGCCGAAGAATCGGCTGTACTCACGATTAAACTGGCTGGCACTTTCATACCCGACTTCGAAGGCCGCACTCGCAGCATCCAAACCTTCGCTGAGCATGCGCTCCCGGGCAACGTGCAGGCGAAGCTGCTTTTGGTATTGCAGAGGGCTCATCGCGGTGAGTGACCGAAACTGGTGATGCAAGGTTGAAACGCCCATGCGCGCCATGGTTGCCAAATCTTCAACACGCAGGGGCTTGGCGTAATTCATCCTTAGCCATTCAACCGCCTTGGCTGTCCGGTGGCTCTGCTCCCCGAGCGTTGCAATTGCGCGGAGATGCTTCCCCTGCGGACTGCGCAACAATCGATAGATGATTTCGCGCTGGATCAAGTTGCTGAGAATTGGAATGTCCTGCGGGGCGTCGATGAGATTCACGAGCCGGGAACATGCATCGAGGAGTTCGAGCGAAGAAACGCCGACAGCCATGGCGCGGGCGTCAGCCGAATCCTCGCGCAGATGAAATTCTTCTTGCGAGAGAATTTCGCGAACTGCCGGCATCTCGAGTTTGAGAATCAAGCCGAGCATCGGCTCTTTTTCGGTTGCCAAAATCACCTGGCTGACAACTGGAAGATCGACCGATGTCAGAAGGAAGTTCGAGCCATCACATATGTAGGTCGTCTTGCCAACGTTGATGCGCTTTTGCCCCTGCAGAAAGACCACCAGGCTGGGTTCATAGGCAGCCGAAGTGCAAGCAGTAGTGACAGAGCGGCGGTAGAGGCGAAGGCCCGGAACTGCGGTGACCGCATCTCCTTCCGCAAGGGTACAATCGGCAATCTTACGGGCCAGTTCCTTACGCGCATCTATCAAGCTTCGATTTGTGTTGGTCACCTTGTGTTTCAACCCTTTCACACCTCTAATCCTCCAGAAACAAGTTAACGCGGAATTCATAAAAACGTGCACAAAAATCCATGCATCGACAGGATCAGGCAATAGATCGGCAGGATCAGGATACCGTCGGGATGGCTCCATTTCGTAGTCTGATTTGGAGCAGGATGCACGCAAAATCAAAGAGGTTGAGGTTACTCCATGTACAAGGCAAAAGCTTATTCCGTCGCCAGCGCGACATCGCCCTTCACTTCCTCCACAATCGCCCGTCGCGAACCAACCGAGCACGACGTCCAGATCGAAATCCTGTTTTGCGGGATCTGCCACTCTGATTTGCACCAGGCGCGCAATGAGTGGAAAGAAGTGATGCCCACTGTCTATCCCTGCGTTCCGGGCCATGAGATCGTCGGCCGCGTCACGAAGGTTGGCTCGGCTGTTACCAAATTCAAGCCGGGAGATCTTGCCGCCGTCGGCTGCCTGGTTGACTCGGATGGCACGTGTCCCGAGTGCAAGTCTGGCCTCGAGCAGTTCTGCGCCAACTTTACCCTCACATACAACTTCCCCGACAAGCACACCGGAGGTGTCACCTACGGCGGCTACTCCGAGAGCATTGTTGTCACCGAGCGCTTCGTGCTCCGCGTTCCATCGAACCTCAATCTTGCTGGAGCCGCGCCTCTGCTCTGCGCCGGAATCACAACCTACTCGCCCTTGCGCCACTGGGGCGTGACCAAGGGCAAAAAAGTCGGCGTGGTCGGTCTCGGCGGACTGGGCCACATGGGCGCCAAGTTCGCGCACGCTCTCGGCGCCCATACCGTGGTGTTCACCACTTCGCCCGGCAAGAAGGACGACGCGCTTCGCCTCGGTGCGGATGAGGTGGTCATCTCGAAGAACGCCGACGAGATGGCAAAGCACGCCGGCAGCTTCGACTTCATCCTCGACTGCGTCGCAGCCGAACACGACATCAACGCCTACATCCAATTGCTTCGCCGCGATGGCAACCTCACCATGGTCGGCGCACCGGACAAGCCACTCCCGGTCGCCGTTTTCGGGCTCATCTTTGCGCGCCGCAGTTTCTCCGGCTCTCTCATCGGTGGCATTGCTGAAACCCAGGAGATGCTCGACTTCTGCGGCAAGCACAACATTACTTCTGATGTTGAAGTGATCCCGATCCAGAAGGTCAACGAAGCGTACGAGCGCCTGCTCAAGTCGGATGTGAAGTATCGCTTCTCCATCGACATGGCTTCGCTGAAGTCGGAGTAAGGAAGGGGCGCTCGGCTGGATGCCTGACGACGACTCAGTCTAACCAACGTTTTGAACAGTCTAGGAGAAAACCGATGCGAAAGCGGAAATTAGGAAAGAGCGGCCTTGAGGTTTCAGCCCTTGGCCTTGGATGTATGGGACTGAGTTTCGGGTATGGCCCGGCAACAGAAAAGGAACAGGGAATCAAGCTGATCCGCGCCGCCTACGAAGGTGGTGTCACGTTTTTCGATACCGCGGAAGCCTACGGCCCATACTTGAACGAAGAACTCGTTGGCGAGGCACTGGCTCCTGTCCGAGACAAGGTTGTGATTGCAACCAAGTTCGGGTTTAAAGAAGGAAAGCCTCCGCTGGGGCTCGATAGCCGACCGGAACACATTCGCGAGGTCGCCGAGGCATCTCTGAAGCGACTAAACACCGACGTCATCGATCTGCTCTATCAACATCGCGTAGACCCGAATGTTCCGATCGAAGACGTCGCCGGCACCGTAAAAGAATTGATTACCGAAGGTAAAGTCAAGTATTTCGGAATGTCGGAGGCTGGCGCTCAAACCATTCGACAAGCGCACAAGGTGCAGCCAGTCACGGCTCTTCAGAGTGAGTATTCGCTTTGGTGGAGAGAGCCGGAGACAGAGATTCTACCGACGCTCGAAGAGCTCGGGATTGGCTTCGTCCCGTTCAGCCCGCTTGGCAAGGGCTTCTTGACTGGCGCCATCAACGAAAGCACGACGTTCGACAGCACCGACTTCCGCAATGTGGTTCCGCGCTTCAGTGCGGAGAACCGCAAAGCAAATCAAAACCTGGTGGATGTGCTCGGCGCAATTGCAGAGCAGAAGGGCGTGACCAAGGCTCAGATCGCACTTGCGTGGCTTCTTGCGCAAAAGCCATGGATCGTTCCGATTCCCGGTACAACAAAGTTGCATCGGCTCGAAGAGAACCTGGGCGCGGCAGCCGTGGAGTTGACCCCTGACGACCTGCGCGACATTGAGAATGCTGTATCTGGCGTGGAGGTGCAGGGAGCGCGCTACCCCGCGCAACTTCAAAAAATGGTAGGGCGCTGAGGGCAATCATCCGAAGCTGGAGTTGCTCAAGGAGAAAACAAATCGGCTGGAGAAATCGAATATGAAAGTTACGCGTTACGGCGCGCTCGCCGCGTTGCTAGCTATCGTCGGCTTTCTTCAGGCTCAATCTGCGAAGCAACAGGTGTCAGATCATGAAAGGCTGATCGGAGCATGGCATCTGGCACGCATTGACGCACTGGGGCGGATGGGAAGGCAATCTCTGCCCTCCAGCCTCTGGGAATGCTGATCTACACGCGCGATGGCCACATATCCGTGCAGCTCATGTATCCCAAATCGGCAAATGCGCAATCGAACGAGTAGGTTCACGATGGATACGAGGCTTCATTCGGCAGCTACGACATTGACGAGGCAACGCACATGCTGACCCATCACGTACAGGGATCGAATACGCGCGACGCCCTCTTCGGGAAAGACCTACCGCACGTTTACCAGCTGACCCCGGAGGGACACCTGATCATTAAGTCCGCCCGGCCCGATGAACGCTGGTCCGTCACGTGGGAGCATCTCTGAACAGTGAAGCAGGGTCGGCGTTCGGATTCGAATGATTACAAGGACCTTGCTATTGAAGGAAAACACGATGCAAATGCGTAAGCTTGGAAAAGGCGGCCTGGAAGTATCGGCCATCGTATTGTTAGTGGATTTGCACGCAGGGGCGACCAAAAACATGGAGGTAAAACACGTTGTCCGCATGGTCACATAAGGAACTGCGCAAGATCGCCGAGTCCGATGATTTGCATATCTCGCCTTATCGCGAAGATGGAGTAACCTACGGCACGCCCACTTGGATCTGGTCCGTAACCCTGAACGGCACCCTCTACGTGCGCGGATACAACGGGCAAAAGTCCCGCTGGTACAAAGCCGCCGTTCGCCAGAAAGCCGGGCGCATCACCGCTGCGGGAATGACGAAGGAGGTTACGTTCGAAAAGGTGGATGGATCGGTCAACGACCCCATTGACGACGCTTACCGCGCGAAATACAAGCGGAGCCCTTACCTTGTTCCTATGATCAGCGAGCAGGCGCGGTCCGCAACTGTTAGCATCACGCCACGCCGTTAAGAGCTGATCCAACTGATACCTTTGCTTCCTATGCATTACGACATAGCTGTATCAGACAATCCATATACCGAGGACAAGACGATGGAGATCAAGAGAGTGGGTTCCCAACCTTCAGGAAAAGGCCCAGCAGATTGGTTCACGGGCACTGTGCGCGTCGATCCGCTTTTCACGGCGCCCGAACCGGCGCGTGTGGTCGGTGCGCACGTCACCTTCGAACCTGGCGCACGTACCGCATGGCATACGCACCCGCTCGGCCAGACACTCATCGTCACTTCCGGCTATGGCAGGGCGCAGCACTGGGGTGGACCCGTCGAAGAAATCCGCCCGGGCGATGTCATCTGGTTTGCGCCTGGCGAGAAGCATTGGCACGGCGCGGCACCAACGACAGCAATGACGCATTTCGCCATTCAGGAGAAGCTCGATGGCAAAACCGTCGAGTGGATGGAACACGTGAGCGACGAACAATACCAGGACTGACGCGGCCGGGAAATGCTCACGCCAACGCTTCTGAAACTCTGTCGACCGCGATATCCAGGAGAACATTCCAATTGTTTTCGTTGGTTGCTTGAGGAATCCACTTGTCGAATGCGTCCTGTGGTCGATTAGAATGCCTAGCACCCGGGCAAAACAGGATTCGACTGCCTCCCTTTTCGTTATCTGACGAATTCCTAAGTGCCCTCTAGGCGCAGAATCCAGCAGAGCAGCAGAGCAAAAATTGCAAGAGGAGCTACTCATGGAAATCGTTTCAGTCGGACCGGAATGGTCACAGAAGGTCGTCTGCAGCAGTTGCAAGAGCACGCTGAAAGTGGCGCAAACAGACCTTGGCTGGTTCAAAAAGACGAATTGGGATAGGGGTCACCTTGGTTTTCGCTGCGGCCACTGCAAGACAGCAATTCTGTTTGAATCGAATCTTTTGGATGGGAAAGACCGTGAGTGGGTTTTTGCAGAATGTGAATACCCTCCGATTCACATCGGTCAGTCCCTCAAAAACAAAAAGGTCGAGAATATCTAAGCGACCTCCCGACTTTGCCGTAGATCACAATAAGCCCGCAGACGCGGCCATCGGGCGGCGGACCATACATTCCGAGTAGGGGTTATCCGACCGGGACCTTCGAATTCTGCGGCCCATTGCTCGATGAGTGCCTCGGCGATAAATTAGGTACAACTTTCGCGGCTCTGTCTGATCCAACCCGGCGGGCGATGATCGAACGACTCTCATATGGGCCTGCCTCTGTGCATGGATTGACGGAACCGTTTGCACTTTCCGGTTGGACGGTAATCCGCTCGGGACCTCTCAAATGACTGGCTTTCGCGTTATGAAGGCACAGAAGCGATACCGGAGATCGGCTCTGGGAGGCCTATCGACATTTTCGGTTGGATGTTCGGTGCGGGTGTCCGCATTATCTGGAGCATCACTGGTCGGGTGGATGGGCTTAGCGAAGATTTCAAACGTGTGTCCTTGCACGGCGGCAGCAGCGAGGAGTTCGGCAGTATCGTTGCTTCCGGACAAGAGGAGAACACGGCACGTTGGCTGCAACTGGCGAATTGCAACCGCGGCTTCGATTCCATTCATGCCGCCCAAGATTACGTCGCCCAGCAGGTGATCGAAGGTGCATTCCCGAGCGATCTCTACACCGCTTTCACCACTGTGGCTCTGAAGCCGCTTGTATTGAGAACCATTGCGAGGGTGTCGGCAATCACCGGATCGTCCTCGATCACGAGAACTGTGGGTTTGACGTTTCCTATAATCCCGCATTCGTCCTGGGAATCGCAGGATGTTGATGGCGGGATTGCCGTTTTAGGATTCATGGGAAGCCTTGATTGCTCAACGAACAAAAGATCAGCACAATGCTTGAAAGTCTAGGATCGGTAGTGGTCTGCTGAACAACTAACCTTGATACGAACTGCAGCCAAATCCGGCTAAATGATCTCGTTGAGCCTCGGTCTCCACGCCCTCCGCGATCACTGACAAACCAAGGGTACGGCTTAAGAGAACAATCGACTCCGCGATGGCGCGGCTATTCACATCCCCGACGATGTCATGGACGAAGCTGCGATCAATTTTCAATTCATCGATGGGCAAGCGTTTCAGATAGGACAACGAGGAAAAGCCGGTGCCAAAATCGTCGATTGAAAATCGCAATCCATGGGCCTTGAGCGTTGTCATCTTGGCGATGATCTCATCAAAGCTCTCTACGAACATGCTTTCGGTAAGTTCAAGGCGTAGCTTTTGAGGATTGGCCCCGGTGCGACTGAGGGTCGTCAGCACCTGTTCGACGAAGCAATGATGGCGCATCTGTCGCACGCTGATATTGACAGCGAGAGTAAGATGCGCCATCTCCTCTCTGGTCCCCCAGGCGGCGAGCTGGGTACAGGCTGTTTCAAGCACCCAGTTGCCCAGGAACATTGATCTCGAGCGCATTTGTCAAGACCCACTTCCTTGTCCGGCGGTCTTCGTTGTCACCCTGGAGCTTGCGAAGTGCAAGGCTCTAGTCACATCACCTCTCCACATCTCACCACACCCGCGTCGCTCTGCTTCTTTGGCATCTTCTTAAGAGGCGTTGCCACGCCCAGTCGCATGGCAACGCTGCAACTTACTCTCAATTGACTTTCAGTCTTCGTCCTTGTGATGCTTTACCGGGGCGAAGTAGTTAGCGGTGACGTTTCGAGAGACCCTGTGTCCCAAGAGAAAGCCTTGGATAAGGGAGTGGTGGTAGTGAAACCCTGCGTAGATGCGTGCGCCTTCAACCTCGCGTTCAAGTTCATGAACGTTTTGGAAGTAGTGGGTTGTGTTCGTGACCGCACTGCTGACCGTGAGATGCACGTGCGGTGTTCCAAAATATTGCTCCAGAGTGTCGGCGAGCGAACCAGTGAGACATGCATGAGCGGCGGGATACTCGGGATGTCCGGGCGTGGATCCCAGCGGAGTCCAAGCGGGGTCAGCAACCGTTAGATCATTACCATCGATGTCGCCATTGCGAATCGCCGTGACCGGGCGCCAGAAACTGAAGTGATATTTGGCATTGAAGCAGCCGATATAAGCGTCGGCGAGCGAAGTAAAGGACATTGCCATCAGGCGCGAACTGTCCAGAAGGTTCATGTTCTCCTGCATGGCCAGCAACTGCAGCATGCGTCCGTACTGTGTCGTGGTGTGATCGGTCCAGAACAGGCCGATTTCGGTTTGAGCCGGCGTGCGGACAGTGCTGTTCACCGCCCCCAGTAGTTTCACCTCGTTGTAGTCTTCGGCCCATTCCCGACTCTTCAAAGAGGGGGGCGGCTCATCCGGCAGGAAACGAGCGGGATTATCGAAAGTGAATGGTCTCATCTGGCCTGCCCACGGGGTGACCAGCGACGTAACTCCGGGGGTGGGGATGTAGACGCCCGGCTCGGGTGTGGAGGGATAGGTGTACGGCCACGGAACGCCGAGCCCGTCGCCAGCACGCAAGGAGATGAGCGCGTTGGCTGAAAGCAAGCCGACAGATTGGCCATCGGTCTTGCCGGAGCCGTCCGGGATCCCCGCCATCGACAAGTTGTATGCCGCGGTAAGCGCAGTGGTCCGGTCGGGAAGCAAATGCAGCAGCACCCGATAGGCGGCCTCCACGGCGGCGGCCTCGGGCGAAGCGTCTTTGGCCGCCGGAACGCTGTACTCGTAGGGGTGGAAGCGGCCTTCGATAGCGACGACCGAATTGTAGACTGCGAGTTGGACGTAGGCGACGTAAAGGCTTGTGGCGCCCGCAGAGGTGGCGCCTGGCTCGGTGCTGGCGCGCGCCTGAGTGATCGCAATATCGTTCCATTGTGTTACGACGTTTTGCGCCGGAGAACGCAAGGGCAGCATAACGGCGAACCAGATTGTGACGCAGGACGTGAGGCGGAGGGCAGACCGTAACGATCCGAAAATGCACATTTTCATAGGGACTCCTGGTGTTCTCCTGAGTGGAGGGGATTACCATGCGCGGACCCCACCCCGGATGCAATCACGGGAAGCTCTTGATAATGTCCCCGAATTCTCCACGACCAAGTCGCTCCATATGAGGAGCTTGAATCGAGGGTTGGCGCCAGGCGATGTTGCTGTATGCTCAGAGGGCAATCTGCGACGCTGGAGGATTCCCCGTGGTCCCTCCCCAACAACAAGCGAAAGCAGTACGATTTGGCTCGTTCGAACTGGATCTGCGGACCTGCAGCCTGACTCGCCGAGGACACCAGGAGCGGCTTGCAGTGCAACCAGCCCGGTTGCTGGTGCTGCTGGTGGAACGGCGGGGCGAGTTGGTGACGCGCGAAGAATTGCGCTCGGAGCTATGGCCGGGTGACACGTTTGGGGACTTCGACCACGGCTTGAATAACGCCGTGAACCGATTGCGGGAGGCGCTTGGTGATTCAGCGGCCTCGCCGCGCTATATCCAGACGGCGCCCCGCCGAGGGTATCGGTTCATCGCGGACGTGGAGGTTGTAGTCCCCGCTCGGGTGGGCGAGCCGGACGCCTCCATGCCGGGCGAGTCAACCAAGGGTGAGGAGCGCGAGACGGCAGCCGTGCCCGACGTCGAGGAATCGGATGCATCTGACAGGCGCGAGCCTGCGGTCGTGACAGTCGCCCGAAAAAACTGGTATCGCCGTCCAGGACGGATGCTCTCGCTGATCATACCCTTCCTTCTTTTGTTCGTTTTTCTCTTCAAATTCTTGACACACAGGACTGATCCTGCGCCCATCCGCTCGCTGGCGGTGTTGCCGCTTAGAAATCTCTCTGGCAACCCCAACGAAGAGTATTTCGCCGACGGGATGACCGATGAGTTGATAACCGAGCTGGCCCACATCCCGGGTCTGCGCGTGGTCTCGCGGACCTCAATAATGCAGTACAAGGGTGATCGCAAATCACTGGCCCAGATAGCACGTGAGCTGGGTGTCGATGCCATTGTGGAAGGATCGGTAGTTAGGTCGGGAGACCGCGCACGGATCACCGCGCAGTTGATCGATGCACGAAGTGACAAGCATCTGTGGGCACAGTCCTTTGAAGGGCCGCTGGGAGATGTTTTGTCATTACAGGACAATGTAGCGCGCGAGATCTCGGTACAAACCAGTTCTGTGCTGACACCCGCAGCCCGGACGGAAATGACCAACGCGAGGCACATCAATCCCGAGGCCCATGATGCCTATTTGCGCGGTCTGTATTTCATCCAGCGGCGAGACGGCGACCTGGCGGCGTCTTACTTCCGTAAAGCCATTGCTCTCGAACCCGATTACGGAGCCGCGAACGCGGGATTGGCTGAAGCCCTGGTGACACAGTATGTGGCCAGCGACAAAAATGCCGCTGAAATCATGCCGATCGCGATAGCGGCTGCCAGGCGGGCTATCGAACTGGATCCTTACAGTGGTGAAGCGTACACCGCCCTGGGCGCAATCGACACAAATTTTCTCTACGACTGGAACGCTGCGGAGCAGAATCTTCGCAAGGGCATCGAGCTCAGTCCCAGCAGTTCCGATGCGGAAACCTGGTACGCAGTCTATCTCACATCGGTTGGGCGGCCGGCAGAAGCGGTAAACGCCATGCAACGCGCCGTCACGCTTGACCCGCTTTCGTTCTGGGCGAATCGGCTTCTCGGCTCGATGCTCTATTATTCTCGCCGCTACGACGAATCTCTCATTGCTCTCAAACGCGCCTTGGAGATCGCACCTGACAAGTTCGGGTATGTTGAAGGTTGGAACTCCAGCATTTATGAGGTCCGAGGTGAATACAGCGAGGCCGTCGCTGCCGACTTAAAAGCCCTCGGGTCGGAGCTTTCACTTCAGGAAATCAACTCTTTCCGCTTGGCGTTTGCGACCGGGGGATGGAAAGCCTACCAGGAAGCGCGGGTTACGTTTTTTCTACCCGGGCCCATCCAGGAATGCCACTCGAACCTCCTGGCGATGAGCTATGTGCGTCTGGGCGATCTAACGGAGGCGTTTCGGTGGTTCAACCGCGATCTGGACCACCACTGCAACATCGTCTTCGACCTGTCCGCCGATCCGCGCCTCGACAAACTTCGCGGCGACGAACGCTTTCGCGCCTTGCTGCGGCGCGTAAATCTTCCGCATTGACTTGGAATCCTTTTGATATTCGCAAGTGGCTTTACCAACAACCTCAAGCAACGACGGAAGGCGATTTACATTGTCTTTGGCAGGGCAAGCTCCTGATTAAGGGGGCGTCCTGAATCCGAATAAGCCTCTTCCTGAAGTAAATACTTAGACGAAAAGATGTCGGCAAATGATCTCAAGGCAACTCGCCGAATAATCGGCTCCTCGGCAACTTGACAGCGATCCCGGACTCGGCAATTTCACCATTCCGTGGAGCCGATCTGAACGGCCAGATGGACTGGATTTGTAAACACTGGCCAACAATCTCCGGCCAAATGGCCGTTCGACAGGACTAAACCCCAAACATTGGCGGGGGAAAGCTGAAACAATCTGCAATCTGCACTAGACCAGTGGCGTTCTCTACCGCATTGAAAGCATCCAAGCCTGTGAGATGGCAGAAGTCATATTTCCCACATCAATATAAGAAACGCTGTTCCGCTAAGATCATGAGGTCCCAATGTTGATCCGAATTGGATACGATATCCAGTTTGAAATTCCGACCAGTGTCGCAATGGTTGCGCTTCTCAGTGTCCACCCTTCTCGCGTGCAGGATCTTCGGGAGCCCGACGAATTGAGGACAGAGCCGGAGCTCAAAATTACCTACTACATCGACACCTTTGGGAATCGATGCTCGCGCTTCGTCGCTCCCCCGGGACGGCTGCGGCTATGGTGCTCAACCTTGATTCAACACACAGACGAGCCAGATGAGACGGACCTGTCTGCCCGTGAAGTTTCCGTTGGCGATCTACCGGATGAAGTGCTCATGTATTTACTGAATAGCCGCTACTGCGAAGTAGATCGGCTCTCCGGCATTGCCTGTGATCTCTTCGGTAACGTGCCGCCCGGGTGGGGCCGCGTGCAGGCCATCTGCGATTGGGTGCACAGCCGGATCACCTTCGACTACCAGCAAGCCCGGCCGACGAAGACCGCTCTCGATGTCTACACCGAACAGGTCGGCGTATGCCGCGACTTTCAGCATCTCGCCATCGCCTTCTGCAGGGCGCTCAATATTCCCGCGCGCTACGCCACCGGCTATCTGGGAGACATTGGCGTCCCTTTGAGATTGCCAATGGATTTCAGCGCCTGGTTCGAGGCGTATCTGGATGGTCGCTGGTGGACCTTTGACGCTCGCAACAATCAGCCGAGGCTGGGCCGCATTCTGATGGCGACCGGCCGGGATGCATCGGATGTCGCGATGACGACGTCCTTTGGGCAAGCGGATTTACTCAGTTTCTTCGTGGTGTCTGAGGTGGAGGAAGCTGCGGTTCCGGGCTGATGCCGGCGATCAGGACTCGACTGCTTCAAGATCGACCGCGACTTTCAAGGTATGAGCTCCGCCTCCAAGAATAAGACCATGCAGAGGGCTCACATCGCCGAAGTCGCGGCCCCAGGCAATCGTGACGTGACCGGTAGAGGGAACCACATCGTTGGTAGGATCAACGTCAATCCAGCCGATTCCAGGGCAATAGGCGGACACCCAGGCATGGGATGCGTCGGCTCCCACCATGCGGGCCTGACCCGGAGGCGGATAGGTGCGCAGATACCCGCTTACATACCTTGCGGGCAGGTTGATGGAGCGAAGGCAAGCGATTTGAATGTGTGCGAAGTCCTGGCAGACGCCTCGCTTCTTTCGAAATACCTCTTCAATCGGAGTCCTGACCGTGGTCACTTTTGAATCGAAGCGAAAGTCGCGATGAATGCGCGTCGTCAAATCTAACAACCCCTCAACCATCGGCCGCTGGGGAGTGAAGGACTGTTGTGCGTAGCGGGCAAACTCTGGCCGAAGCCTGATGCGTGGCGATTCAAATCGGAACTGATAAGCCTCGAGCGCTTCGAGACCGAGGTTTTCAGTCATGCTTTGAACCGCCTGTTCCCAGGGAGGAGAGGGAAGATGCGAATCTCGTGCAGTCTCTTCCATGATCACCCGGCTTCGAGATTCAACGACCAGTTCATCGTGTGGCTCTTCAATGGTGAAGAAGTACTGGTGATTACCGAAATAGTCGACTCGTTCCACCATGATGGCGGGCTTCGGCACAACCTGCAGTTCGCTTTGCGCAAGACGATGACGAGTCAGCGAGCGGGGCTTCAAGCATGCGACGTGGCTGCCGACCGATACCGGGTACTTGTACTTGTACGTGGTGCGGTGAATGATTTTATAGATCATAGGCCAATGCTGATCGGCAGCGTGCGAGCGTGGCTGAAATATCGGCTCGATAAATTATCTGACCAGGAAGGGAGCAATCGTTCCAGGATGCCCAGGAAATTTTCGAGCCGAACAAGGCCCTCAGAGCTCCTGGCTTTAGAGGGGACGCTAGGCAAACTGTAGCTAAGCGCTCGCAAATCGAAACTGCGGAGCATCGCGAGGGCGTCCCGCATGGCTTCAAGATCGTCAGCCATATGCCTGGGAAGCTTTTGATAGAGATCCACAAGATGCGAAAGTTGAAAATCCAAAGCCCGTGGATTGCTTTCGTCAGCCATCAGAACATCCAACACGGCCATTGGCTGAAGTGTGGTGTAGTACCGAGTTCGATAGGTCATCGTACTGTCTCCCACTTCGAGCAGGCATTCCAGCAGGGGCCAGTCCTGCTCCCCAAGTGGAAGAGTGATCTGCCGCAACATTCGGGTGAGATAGATAGCGCGCTCAAGGCGCCGTCCGATGCTCATGAACATCCATCCCAGACCGCGATTGATATTTTCGCGCTCCATTCCGGAGAACGCGGAGAGCAACTCAAGGCACAGCGTAAGTGTCGCCGGATACTCGTGGATCTGCGTGTCACGCTCCGTCTCAAGAGAGGTGCGCAGCTGGCCGATGAGGATCATCATGTCGGCCGATAGCCGCTCGCGAACGCTATTGCCAACACGAGAGATCTCGGAAAGGATGCACGCGAGGCTATCAGTGCGCTTTGCATCGGAAATTACAGAGATGAGTTCCCGCTCGAACTCAAGCGGCGTTGCATGTCTCTTTTTTGCCTTGGGCAGCTTACTGTGCCTCGACCTCAAGCAACCGTGCAAGCGGACCAGGCACGCGAGTTCTGCTGGTTCGGCATGACGGACCCGAGAGATCATCGATCGCGCGATCCGCGCAGTGTTTTCGGCCCGCTCGACGTAACGTCCGAGCCAGAAAACCCTGTCGGCTACGCTGCTTGGCACATCGGGCGATCCGCGCCGCAATGCAACCGGCTGGTTCCGCGGAGGTAGCAAGCTGAAGGTGTCCACCGGGCCGTCCCACAGCACCCACGCGTCCTTGCTGTGTCCACCGCGCTGCATCGACACAACCGAGCCTTCGGCTTCAGCAACACGCACGAGTCCGCCGGGAATCGCCGTCCAGCCATGGCCCGTGTTGACCACATAGGCTCGTAGAACTACGCTGCGCGAGTAAAGATGGCCGTTTCCCCAGACGGGCGCGTTGGACAGGGCAATCTGTTCCTGCGCTACATATTCATGAGGGAAGGCCCTCATTTGGACCGCGAGTTTTCGCTTTTCTGCCGGCTCCAGTTTTGCCGAGAACACCGGCTCCATTCCGCGAGATGGAAACGCCGGCTTCAGCACCACCGAATCAAGGTGGTTGATTACCCAATCGAAAGCGTAAGACTGGCCGCACCACCATGTCGCAACGGACGGGAGTTTGAGAGTCTCTCCGGTCAAGTGCCTTGAGAGCCCAGGAAGAAACGGCATAATCGCAGCGGTCTCGATCACCCCGCTGCCAAGGGCATTGGCCACCTGAACATTTCCGGCTACGACCGCGTCGACAAGGCCTGGCACGCCGAGAAGAGAATCGCTGCGCAACTCCAGCGGATCACAGAAGCTGTCGTCGACCCTGCGCAGGATCACATCGACGCGCTCCAGTCCATCCACCGTCTTGAGAAACACGCATCGATCGCGCACGGTGAGGTCTGCTCCCTCAACCAATGCGAAACCCAAGTAACGTGCAATGTACGAATGTTCGAAGTAAGTCTCGTTGTGCGGGCCGGGTGTCAGCAGAACGATGCGCGGATTACTGCGTTCCGCCAGGGACGCGAGTGCATCGCGCTGGGCGCGGAAAAATGGCGCGAGCCTCAAGACTTTCGAGCTGCTGAAAACATTTGGCAGAACATCCGATACGATGGTTCGATTTTCAAGGGCGTATCCACTGCCCGACGGAGCCTGCGTACGATCCGAGAGCACCCACCACCGCCCGTCGGGCGAGCGGGCGAGATCAACCGCGAGCATGTGGAGATAAGAGTGCGAAGGAACACGCACGCCTACCATCGGCCGTAGAAAGGCTGGATTGGCATAGAGAAGCTCGGCTGGAAAATGACCGTCCTTGATCAGTGACTGAGATCCGTAAATATCCTCAAGAATCAGACTCAGCAGTTTCGCGCGCTGAATGATTCCCTGCTCGATATATCGCCACTCTTCAGCGGAAATCAAAAACGGAACAATGTCGATTTCCCATGGACGGTTTGCACCAAGAGGATCGCCGTAGATGTTGTAGGTAATGCCGTTCTCGCGAATTCGGCGCTCTGCCCTAAGACAACGTCGCCCCAACTCCTCCGGTCCAATGGTGCGGAGTGATTCGATCAGGTGTGCCCAGTGAGCGCGCGGATTCACACCATCGGCCGACAATTCGTCATAGGCTTCACCGTAGCGCAGCGGAGTCTGATAGAGATCGACCGTCACCGAAGATCCTCCCGCGCTTCAACTCGGGCGCCGCTCGGGCCAGGTGCAGGGATGCGAAGATCCAGAGTGCCCGGGAAGGTCGAGTTGATCTCCTCGTCGGGCATTGTCACATGGACAACCGGACGTATGATCTCAAAGCGCTCCAGTCTTCGCGCCAAGGCCTCATCGGCATCCACCGGGCGGCAAGCGTATTCCCGGCCGTCAGGTGGCTGGACGCGGTAAGAGCACTGCGCAAGTGAGCGCTGGCTGCGCCGATCAATCAAGGTGAAGGTAAGCGGTGAATGCACAGGAATTGTCGGATGCATCGTTGCTGACAGTTTACGTGCCCGAAATCTCACACCGGCTACTGCAACTCCAGCTTCGGAGGCGTGCTGAAGGGGTACCCAGCGTCCGTTACACGCCACGATGTATCGGGAATCTTGGGACACGCCCGAGACGTTTACTTGTACACGCTCAACCGACGAGTCGACGTTTCGGACCGTTCGGCCGGATGCCGCCTCTTCTGCCAGCACATTCCACGGTTCGAGTGCACGGCGCAGTTCGACGGTCACCCCGTCTGCTGAGATCGAGCCGATCTTCGGAAAACGAAAGTCGAAATGCGAGTCGAACCAGTCTGTTTCAAAATCAAACCCGGATCGCCGTAAATGGGAAAGAACTTCGCGGAAATCCTGCTTCACGAAATGGGGCAGCATGAATCGGTCGTGCAGCACCGGACCCCAGCGGACGAGATCGCCTTCGAACGGCGCCTTCCAGAATGCGCAAACGAGTGCGCGGACAAGCAGCATTTGGAGGAGGCCCATGCGCATGTTTGGCGGCATTTCGAAGGCTCGCAGTTCCAGCAGGCCCAGTTGAAGGCCAAGCCCTTCTGGTGGAAACAGTTTGTCTACGCAGAACTCGGCGCGATGCGTGTTTCCTGTCACGTCAGCGAGCAGGTTTCGAAAAAGTCCGTCGACAGTTTGCGGAGGGCAACCCGTCGAGGGCAAATGTCGAAAAGCAAGCTCGAGTTCGTACAAGGCGTCCATGCGCGCTTCATCCACACGCGGATATTGACTGGTCGGGCCAACGTACATTCCTGAAAACAGATAGGAGAGCGACGGATGATTTTGCCAGAAGGCGATCATGCTGCGAAGCAAATCGGGGCGTCGCAGTATCGGACTATCCTGGACAGTTGCTCCGCCAATCACGATATGGCTGCCACCTCCGGTTGCGTTGCAATCGCCGCTGAAACTGTACTTCTCAGAGATCAATCGATTCTGGCGGGCTTCGTGGTCGAGCAGCATGTTGATCTGCTCCAACTCGTTCCAATTCCCGGCCGGGGGCAGATTTACTTCGAGAACCCCGGGGTCAGGGGTCACGCTGAATGACCGCAGGCGCGGATCGTGAGCCGGGGCGTAACCTTCCAACCAGACAGGCATCTGCAAGTATTGACACGTATCCTCGACCGCGTTCACCAGATCAAGATAATCCGCCAGGATGGGCGCGTAGGGCAGCGAAGCATGAAGGCGCCCCTCGCGGATTTGCAGGCAAAGGGCCGGCCGAATCAGTTCCTCCGCGTCATCGTTGTTTCGAAGGATCGGTGGAAGCGGGTCTGCCTCCGGATCGGTATCAAAGAGGTCCATGCGCTGGAATCTCTCTGGCGGCAGCTTGACGCGATCAGCATAGGGCGCACTATCGAAAGCGTATTCAAGCTCATCGGGTGCAATCCAGGGAATCACTTCAGTCGGGATGCGATAGCCCATCGGAGAATCTCCGGGCGATAGAACAACGTATTCAATGGGCGCAAACCACCATTGGCTGGACCAGCGCAGAACTCCGTGCGGCTGCCGGCGTCGAATCGGCAGGATGTATCCTGCAGGCTCAGTTGGCGGCGCATCCTTATCGAAAGCCGTAAGAATGTTCGCGGCCGTAACCTGAAGTCGCCTCGCGAGAGCGCGCATAAACCGCAAAACGTCGCCTGCCTTGAATCCATAATCATGATTCTCGATGGCAATAAGGTTCAGGTCTTTCCACACAGGAACACCATCCGCGCGCCAGAAGCAGCTAAGCGCCCAGCGAGGCAACTGCTCGCCCGGATACCACTTTCCCTGGCCATAATGAAGCAACCCACCGGGCGCTATTTTTTTGCGGAGGGCCTTAATGAGAGCCAGGCCACGGGTTCGCTTGGCGTCGCCGAGAGCATCGATATTCCATTGAGCACTTTCGGGCTCATCGATGCCGACGTAGGTAGGTTCACCCCCCATGGTCAGCCGGACATTGTGCAACTCAAGGTCTGCGTCGATACGATGAGCGAGCTGTCGTATGCGGAGCCACTGATCTTCGCCATCGACTTCAGACACGGGAGCCGATTCGTTCAAGCGGCTAACGGACATTTCATAGCTGAACTCGGTGCTCTCCAGCTCTGCAGTGCCCGAAATCGGAGCCGCCTGGGCAGCACTCGAGGTGCACGCCAGTGGAATGTGTCCTTCGCCGGCGAGCAGCCCTGAGGTTGGATCCAAGCCGATCCATCCGGCCCCTGGCAAAAAAGCCTCTGCCCACGCATGGAGATCGGCGGAGTCGGATTGCGGAGCGCTAGCCGGGCCATTCAATTCCGCTTTGGCTTCCGCTAACTGAATGAGGTAACCCGAGACGAACCGTGCTGCGATACCCAGGTTTCGCAGGCACTCGACCAAGAGCCACGCGGAATCACGGCAGGAACCCGAGCGCTTTTGAAGAGTTTCTTCGGAAGTCTGGATTCCATGTTCAAGGCGGGTCACATAGCCAATCTCATCCCGCACCTTGCGAGTTCGTCAGCAATAAGAGATTTACGGTATCGATTCGCTGATCTCGGCAGTTCTCAATGAAGGCGCGAAGGAGTGGTCCCGGAGGGTCAGCCAGCAAACTGGGATGCAGATCTCTTGCAACGTCGGGAGAATATTGAAATGGATACTGTTCGACTGCGGGATCGAGGAGGAAATCGAAAGGGTTGAGGGGAGACAGGTCCGCAATGAGATTCACCTCGACCGCGAACTCGCTCGTCTTCTTTGGAAAAAGCACTCGGGCCTGCTGATTCGAGGAAGCATCGAGCTGCCACAGGAGTGTGTGGTCTGGCGGTGTGATATCGAGAGAGTAGCTGAGAATAGGCGTGCGACAATGCGGAGCGGGACGCAAACGTATGATCTGCGGGCCCAGTGAAACCGCCGTCTCGTATCGATAGTGTGTCCGATGCTTCAGTGCAATCTGGATTCCCATCCGCCCTCACGCGGTACACGCTAGAAGGCGGCGGTCCACATTCGCTAACACCAGAGCCCTCGCGCTGCCGAACCCCTTGAGCAAGCCGGGTGTAAGAACACGTTAGCATATCGTTCATCCGTACGAGATCGATTCCCGCACTTGAATCCGGCGCGAGAAGCACCCCTGCGAAGGCTTTGTAGACGTTACAGGAGCTGAAGTCGCCCACCAGTTGCCAGAATGTCATGAATCTGTCCGACATAATTGATCTGCGGTGATCCAGTCGAAGATTAGTCTCCCGCAAGTCGGCCAGTGTCAGCCGAATCCGTTGATCAGGTAGAGGTGGATTTACCAGTACTGGCGTTGCGCACGTCAACACTATCTTCACCGCGTGTGGGAAACGCATCCGCGAGTTGCCAATCGCGATAAAGCAGTTTGCTTTGAACTTTCATCTGAGTTAGCCAAGGGCAAACGGGCTTTTCACTCAAGCGCTTCTAAGAGCTCTTTTTACTTTTCGTTTTGGGTGCCCGCTCCGGTAGTTTCAAGCCCTTACTTGATTTTTCCCACTCTTTCACGTCGACACCCTGCTTCTCCAGTTTTGACTTGTTTGCCTCAAAATAACGACGCTGCGCTTCGCTCTTAAATGGCATATGTTTTCCTCCAAGAATTTTGATGCAGTTTTTCACTCTTCTCATGGTCGTTGTTGCCGACATTTTGGAGAGGAGCTCATTTTGCCTTGGCCTCCGGCTCAACCTTCTGGATGATGGCGCGATAGATGGAGTGGATCGCACCTGATGCTTCAATCTTGCGGACATTTTCCTGGTGCTTGGGGTGCGCCGCAAGTTTTGCACGATACACCTCATACTCGGCCATCGTGCCGACATCGATGGTGGCGAACGCTTCGCTGGTGGCGCCCGCAAATTCGGTCGGAGAATAGTATCCTGTGATGCGGCCGCCGCTCTCTGTGATGGGATCAAACTCCGCCTGGGCATAGCCACGCCAGTCGGAAAGCTTATTGGGGTCGATGGTGTATCGCAAGAATAATGTGTACATAACAATCTCCTAGCGCCATTGGATGCCACATGCACGCGACAATAGTTCGGCGTAGGCCGAACTATTGAAGAAAAATAATCGGCATAATGTCTTTATGAGTGATGCACTCGCAAATTCTGCCAAACTGCTCGCCGAGCCCGCCCGCGCCGCCATGTTGCTCAGGTTGATGGGCGGTCGCGCCGTGCCGGCAGGAGAACTGGCTGTGGCTGCCCATGTCAGCCCTCAGACAGCGAGCGAACATCTCGCGCGATTGATCGAAGCGGGTTTTGTCACGGCACAGCGGCAAGGACGGCACCGGTACTATCAGCTTGCGAATGAAGAGGTCGCCCACGTTGTCGAATCGCTGCTGACGTTATCGTCCGCGCCTCATGCACAGAACGGCATCAAGGCATCGAGACCCGGTCTCGGAACCCTCGAGCATGCACGCACATGTTATGCGCATCTGGCCGGATGGCTGGGAGTAGCAATAACAGATGCGCTTCAGCGTGAGGGATATTTGGAACCAATGACAGGCAGAGCGTTTGCCGTGACGGACAGCGGCAGAGAGTGGTTCGAAAAACGTGGAGTCGCAGTATCACGCTCCTCGGGAGTTGCAGACGTTAAGCTGGCGCGTCAGTGTCCTGACTGGACCGAACGTCGTCCCCATCTCGCTGGCACCTTGGGCGTAGCTATGTACAAGCGGTTCTTGGAACTCGGTTGGATCGCTTCATACGAAAAATCGCGTGCGCTGCAAGTGCCCCTGGAGGGCAGAGAAGCCTTCTTGAAACATCTGCACATTGTGGTTGGCTGAGAGAGTCAGTCAGCAACATTCAGTGAAGTCACGTGATCCAGTTTGGGATTACTCCTGACGCCGACCGCTACGGTAGTCCTCGCTCGACTGACGCGCGACAAGGTCCCGATGCCCAAGCAGAATTCTGTATGGTGCGCAGGTCGGCGCCTGCTTCGAGCAGGTTCGTCGCGAAACTATGCCGCAGCGTGTACGGCGTGACATGCTTGTCAATCCCTGCGCGTTCGCGCGCTTCGGTAACCGCATCCCAGACCACCTTAAGCTTGGAGCTGAGCAGGACGTCGCGGTCCCGCGTACCTTTACCTTGCCGGACACGAATAACCATCCGCTGGCTTCGATATCGCTCCCCTTCAGCTGACACAACTCCGAGCGGCGGAGTCCGGTCCCATACAAAAGTCATCAGCATGGCCCGGTGCATGAGGTTCTTCGCTGACGCAATCAGCCGAGCGGTGGTTAAGACCGTCGTGGGTGCGGTTGCTGCGGCCAACACTGACGGGAGTAAGGTGCGGTTCGCCCCTTACTCGCGAGCGACCGAGGATACTAGAACTGACCCGCGCGGAACTCCACAATGCCCGCTCACTGATAGAGTTGTACAAATCTGAAATGTTCCCTGTCTTCCCGCGATTCTCCGATGATCGCGGACAATCGTGCCTCAGTTTGAAGGGAGTCGCAATGAAGCTTTCCTGGCTATGCTCGCTCATTGTTGTGCTCGGCGTCTGCTGTTGCAGCGCGTCGGCTACTGAGGCGAGCATGATCCTCGTCAACGCCAAGCTATGGACCGAAAATCCGGCGCAGCCCACCGCCCAGGCAGTGGCGCTCGATGGTTCCAGGATCCTCGCGGTCGGCAATAACACAGCGATTAGAAAACTCGCCGGCCCCGACACCCGCATCATCGATCTCGGCGGCCGCCTTCTCCTGCCCGGCTTCAACGACTCCCATGTGCATTTCCTCATCGGCGGCGGTTCGCTGATCACCGTGCATCTTGGCTCAGCCAACAGCCAGGCCGAGTTCAAGGAGCGCATCGCTCAATTCGCCAGAACCCTTCCCAAAGGTGCGTGGCTTCGCAATGGTCTTTGGGATCATCAACGCTGGAATCCGCCTGTTCTGCCCGACCACCAGTTGATTGACGACGTCTCCGGCGATCATCCTGCATTCTTGTGGCGGCTCGACGGACACATGGCCCTCGTCAATGCACAGGCCATGAAGCTCGCCGGCATCGACCGAAACACGAAAGACGTGCCGGGCGGAGAAATCGAGCGCGACAAGGACGGCAACCCGACCGGCATTCTCAAAGACGCTGCCATCGCTCTCGTCCAGCGAATCATGCCTCCGCTGTCTCCCGAAGAGGAGGCCCAGGCCATGGAAGCAGCCATGCGCGAAGCAGCAGCTCACGGCGTAACCAGCGTGCAGAACATGGCCGACAGTTCTGAAGACCGCGGCCAGCCGGACAATTTTCGCGAGTTTCAGAAGATCGAGCGCGCTGGCAAGTTGACTGTCCGCATCTACGAGGCTTTTCCCGTCCGCGATTGGAAGTCTCCGGCGGACGCCGGCATCGTCGCGCCTTTCGGCAGTCCTTATCTCCGCATTGGCAACCTGAAAGCCTTCGCCGATGGCGCCCTTGGTTCTGAAACTGCCTGGATGGATGAGCCGTTCACGAACAATCCGGCGAAGAGCGGCCTCGCCAGCCCCGATCTTCTCGACGTCGAGCATTTTTACGAATCGATGCGCCAGGCCGACAAGGCCGGACTCCAGCTTTCGATCCACGCCATCGGCGATCGCGCCAACCGCACCATACTCGATCTCTACGGCCGACTGGAAAAAGACAATGGCCCTGCCGATCGCCGCCCCCGCATCGAGCACGCGCAGCACCTTCATCCGGAGGATTACGCGCGCTTCGCAAAGCTTGGCGTGGTCGTTTCCATGCAGCCCTACCATGCAATCGACGACGGACGGTGGGCTGAAACCATCCTTGGCCAGCAGCGTATTAAGTCGAGCTATGCATGGAAATCCCTGCTGGATGCCGGTGCAACACTCGCCTTCGGTTCCGACTGGCCGGTCGCGCCATTGGATCCCGTGATGGGCATCTATGCCGCCACCACTCGCCGCACTCTCGACGGCAAGAATTCAAATGGTTGGATTCCCGAGCAGCGCATCACCGTTGCGCAGGCAGTGCACGCCTACACAATGGGATCCGCATTTGCCGAACACCAGGAGACGGTCAAGGGATCCATCGAACCGGGCAAGCTGGCAGACCTTGTAGTGCTCTCCGACGACATCTTTACAATCCCGCCGGAGGCGATCGAGAAGACCAGGGTCGATATGACCATCTTCGACGGCAAGGTGATCTACCAGCGCTGAGCGGTGTAGCTAACCAACGTCCCCAGCGCTAGCGCGCTTTG
>CAWFWK010000005.1:0-95158 GCA_963819425.1 uncultured Acidobacteriaceae bacterium
AGCGCCGCAAGGCATGGCGTATGCTGCAATCCAAAGCAGGAATCATCAACAAGGAATACATTGCGCAGAAAGCACTGCTGGCAGAAGTAGACGCAGGCAAGATCTCGAAAGAAGAGTTCTTCGCCCACGCCCACGAAATGCTGGCCGAGAAACTCGGCACAGCAACGCCCGTCCTTACGAAGGCCTAGACTCCGGCCCGGGCAGCCACGCCACCAAATTAAGAAACACTGAAGGCGGACCATACGGTCCGCCTTCTTCATTTTCGGAGAGATACCAGCCTGCGAGGACGAATCCGGAGAAGGCAAGAAGTGTCAGGGCACGACTTTCACTCGTGCCGAAACGAACTAACAACTCTGAAAAGCAGAACGCGATTCCGATTTATGTTGCGAGTCATACGTTCAGGTTGAAGACTGCTTCGGCGATTTGCATCAACCTGAGATTTTCTTACAAAAGCGATTTTGTGACGAACTGATTTTCTCCCGCGTGCAATGCAATGGATTTAACCCGCCATCGCCCGAAATGACAGTTGACAAATAAATCCTCCTGGCTCAAACTCCCGTAATTCCGGGCGTACTCCCCTTGGTCAAAACGCTCGGCAACTAGACAAATGGGCTCTTGTCACGCCTGATGCCTTGCATCGGGCGCGGAGGTCATCATGCGCCTTCCGGGAATTCCCACCCTTGTTTCTTTCTTCATGGGCATCGTCTCAGTATGCTTCGCCGCCGATCGCAGCGATGTTGTGATACAGGAGCCACAACTCAACGCAGATCAAGTTATCGGCGAAGCCCAGCGAGGCACCGATTTGCGAACAACTAACCCCGCAGATCCCTTGCCGCCAGGCACAATCAATGCCGGCAAGGTAAATCCTGGTGTGGATGTGCTCACTCTCTCCGGTCCATCAGAATCCAAGGCGAGTGAAATTGAAAGGACCATAGCCGCGCTTGCCAAATTGCGCATAATGTATAGCGCTCGCGGCGACCGCAAGCTTGAGGCAGAGGCTCTACTCCAGATCGGCAAACATTACTGCGCTCTCGGTCAGATGCAAAAAGCGATCGAACAATACAATGACGCTCTTCCGATCTGGCGAGATATGAAAGATCCACTCGGCGAGGCTTCAACCCTTGGGCATATTGGCGACTCTTACCGACTGTGGGGCTTTCCCGATCGTGCCCTCAAGTTCTATGAAGCATCGCTCCGTCTGTACCAACTCACAAAGGATGTCTCCAGTCGAGCAGCCGTGTTGAACAATATTGGCCTCTCATACATGGCGTTGGGTAAACGCAGTAAGACCTTCCAATATCTCACTCACGCTCTTGAAACTTACACCGCTCTCAAGGACGACGCTGGTCGGGCCGCAACTCTATGCGACTTTGGTTCGGCCTACAGCACTTGGCACGATGGTAAGCGAGCCCTTGACTACTTCTCGCAGGCACTTCCGCTTATGCGGGCAACCGGTAACCGAATCAACGAGGCCGTCGTACTTAACGATATGGGCTTTGCGTACGCCATTCTGCATGATCGTCAGAATGCACTTGCCCGGTATCAGCAGGCGAGGATGATTTTTCGCGAGCTTCAGGATTCAGAGGGAGAATCTGCCGTCGTCAGAAATATGGAGCACATCGATTCAGCTGAGAGAACCTATACGGCTCGAAGATAAGGTGTCCTCGCGAACCAGGTCTTGGCGCTCTCGAAACTCCGTTGCTGACTAAGGAACCCCAGTGCAATTCAAAGAGCTGACCCATGCGCCCATCCCTCAAAGAAACCTGATAACGAATAAACCCGCTACGAAGGTTCTTCGATGCCCATACGCCAATTCCCTATTTTTTCAAAGAGGTCATCAACAAAGCAGCTTTTCCTGCGTCCTTCCACAGTCACTGAAAAAGTAGATCTGATGCTGTCTCGGTCCAATGAGAAACAGGGATGGGGCGCCCCTGGCCGAGCGGAGTATCTGAGATCGTCGCAAGCTAGTGCGCCTCAGCTATAGTCCCGAGCTAGCGGCAAATCGCCTCTGGCCCTGGCCGGCTCGCACGCGCTTTGCGCATGATTCATTGGCTGATTAAGGGTAAGACTCCACCTAAGGATTGAGTTAGCTACCCACCGACCGATGCAAGACACCGCACCGTCTTACCGACTACTGTTCCTTCGTGCAGCCCTCCACGCGATTTCTCCCCTTGAACTTGGGCGGAGCCCTGCTCCTGGTGATCGCTGCCAGCATTCTCTAACTCATGGAGCCTTTGATGATGCCCACGTTTTGTGGCGCATACGTCATGGCCATTGATGTCGACAGGTTCCACGCGAACCACGACGTCACTCTGTTTGTAGTTCTAAGTCTTCTGGGAGAGGCCAAAAACAACATGAACATGGTTCGCAATGTGCTTGCATTTATAGCACTTTCTTGCATCGGTTTATCTGCTCAGCAGATCACAGGAAACATTCGCGGAACCGTTACAGACCCGAGCGGCGCCGTCATTCGAGGCGCCGTCGTTACTGCCCAGCAGGCAGAAACGGGCCTGTCGCGCAGGACGACCACCGATCGCGACGGGAACTACGTTCTTCTGGAACTCCCCGTCGGACACTATCGCCTGCAGGTCGCTGCGACAGGATTCCAGGAGCACGTGCAGAATGGCATCACGCTCAATGTGAACGAGACGGCTTCGGTCTCGCCTCATCTCGCGGTCGGATCGGAAAAGCAGCAGGTGGTGGTGAGCGCCGATGCTCAGCTGATTGAGCCCACCGTCACCAGCATGGGCAAGGTTGTGCAACAGCAGGAGCTGGAGGATCTGCCCCTGAACGGGCGTAACTTCGCGCAACTTGGCCTGTTGCAGCCTGGAGTCGTTCCCTTGACGCCTGGCATAGCTGAAGCGGGCGGGTCGCTTCGCAACGGACAGGCTTACGCGGTCAATGGCCAGCGACCGGAATCAAACAACTTTCTCATCGACGGCGCGAACAACTTCAACGGCGTTGACGGCGGATTCGTCCTCAGGCCGCCGGTGGATGCGATCAGCGAGTTCCGCATCATCACGCACAGCGCGAACGCCGAGTTCGGAGGCTCGTTGGGATCGACGACGAATGTCATCACCCGGTCGGGCACGAACCAGCTTCACGGGACATTATGGGAGTTCCTGCGCAACGACGCATTCGATGCAACCAACTATTTCGCGCAGACGCAGGAGCCGTTGAAGCAGAACCAGTTTGGCGCAGCCGCGGGCGGGCCGATCAAAAAGGATAAAGCATTCATTTTTGGATTCTATGAAGGCTTTCGAAATAGCCAGGGCATCTCAGCGCTTACTACAGTGCCATCGATAAAAGAGCGTGGCGGCGACTTCTCGGAACTCTGCCCAGAGGGTTTTTCGCACGGCTTCTGCAACAACCCTCAGAACCAGCTTTTCAACGTCTTCGCCAATGCGCCATACCCGAACAACGTCGTACCGTCGCAGCAGTTCAACCCGGTTTCACAAAACTTGCTGTCTTTCTTCCCGCTTCCGAACGCCGGTACGAATCTGTTTGCTACGACGCAAACTTTAACCAATGATACGAATCAGTTTGGCATCAAGGTCGACGATTACCTCGATCCCCACGACACGCTGAATTTCAGTTACATGTTTTACCAGCTCTCCCAGCTCAGCCCGTTATCACCGGGCGGCGCCAGCGTGCCAGGCTTCCCCGTGGCCGAAAACCAGCGCGCGCAGAGCTTTGTCGCACAGGATACGCACTCTTTTTCGCCAAGCCTGATCGCTGTGGGGCGATTCTCGTTTCTGCGCAACAAGTTCCTCTTCGGCGAGTCTCAGAACCATGAGCCACCCTCAAGCCTTGGCTTCCAATACTCGCCGAGTCTCGATGTCGCCGCCGGACCGCCGTTCATCCAGGTGAGTGGCTATACCCTGGTTGGTAATCCGATTACCGGCCCGCGCGACACCTACGAAAACGTCTACGATTTCTCTGGGTCGCTAAGTTGGGTGCGTGGTAAGCACGCGCTGAAGTTTGGCGGCGGATACCAATATCAGCAAATCAACGTGCTGCAAGGGATCGCGACCAACGGCTTTTTCGTATTCGCGCCATTCCCCGTAACGGACGCGTTCGCCAGCTTCCTCACCGGACAGCCGGTCGTCTTCCTGCAGGGCATCGGCGATTTCTCGCGCAATATCCGCGGCAACAATGCGAATGGGTACGTGCAGGATACGTATAAGGTCGCCCCGCGATTCACGATCAATGCCGGACTGCGCTACGAGTTGCCCTTGCCGTCCACCGAACTTCGAAATCGGGTATCGCTGTTTGAGCCGGGGAAGCAGTCCACAGTTATGCCGAATGCTCCGGTGGGACTGCTGTATCCCGGAGATTCCGGAGTTCCTGCCGGCCTGATCCCCACCGACTATAAGGCGTTTGCTCCGCGCGTTGGCATCGCCTGGGATCCGAGTAGTGATGGCAAAACGCTGGTGACCGCGGCGTACGGCATCTTCTATGAGCCGTATTACACAGGACAGGGTGGCCCATTGCAGGCGCCGATCAGTGCGCCTCCGTACCTGGGGACACCGCAGGTCAGCCTGCCGAACTTCGCGGATCCGTTCAACGGCAATCCCCCGGCTCCGGGGACATTCTCCACTCCACTCACGAACCTGACACTGTCGCCGACGTTGACTCTCCCTTATACGCAGGATTGGGACTTGAATTTGCAGCAGTCGTTTGCGAATGATTGGTTGTTCGAGGTCGGATACGTCGGCACCAAGGGCACACGCCTCCCGCGCTTTATTGAAGCGAACCCAGCCGTGTTCGTCCCGGGAACCACCGAGGACGGCCAGCCAATTTCGAATTCCGGCAATGCCAATCAACGGCGGCTTTATTCGGGGTGCACGCTCGCCGATTCGCCGAGCAGTTGCCAGTACGCATCAACGGGCGAGATCGCGGGCATCGCCAATTCGTCGTACAACGCGTTGGAAACGTCACTGCGCAAGCGATACGGTCACGGACTGTCATTCCTCCTGTCGTACACATGGTCAAAGGCCATCGACGATGTTTCGTCATTCAACATAACCGGATCGGCGGCAAAACCAGTCGCAGGCGAAAACGATCTCGCCCAGAATCCGTTCGATCTTGCAGCAGAGCGTGGGCCGTCGCTCTTCGACGCACGCCACCGGTTCGTTGCGAGCTATGTATGGGCGCTCCCGTTCTGGAACCATCCTCACAACTGGTACCAGTCAGCATTAGGCGGATGGCAGCTGGATGGCATTGCCACGTTAATGAGCGGCACCCCGTTCACCGTCTTTGACTCGAATGACGTTGCGGCGCAAGGCAGCGCGCCGGAGATCACCGGTTTCTCCGCTCAGCGACCCAATCTCGTCGGCAATCCCAATAATGGGCCCCGCACGGTCAACGAATGGCTTAACTCCGGCGCTTTACAGCGCCTTGATCCCACAGCCGACGCGGGACAGTTTGGCAACGAAGGCCGCAACGTGAATATCGGTCCGGCGTATGCCAACTGGGACTTCGCAACCCTTAAGAATTTCAAAGTAACTGAATCGAAGCAGCTTCAGTTTCGTGCGGAGCTGTTTAACATCCTGAATCGCACGAACTTCTTTTTGCCTGACTGCGACATCAGTTCGCCGACGTTTAACCATATCCTTGAAGCGGGAACTCCGCGCCAGGTGCAGTTTGCATTGAAGTTCATGTTTTAGCTGGTCCAAACGAATAGACGTGGGGTGTCAGCAGAAGACCATGGAACTGGCGGAAGTGCGTGCGAGTCGAACACACCGTCGCCCGTTAAGGACGACCGCCGGTTTTGAAGACCGGGAGGATCACCGGAGCCTAAGCACTTCCGTCTTATGACTCTCTCACATGCTACCTTGCCCTAGTTGCAAGGCGCGGATGGATGATAAGAATGGAAGGACATGGGCTCGGATCAGACACAATCGGTTCGCTTGACGCAGCAGGTAAAGGCCGGGGGTTGCGCGAGCAAGCTTCCCGCCGGATCTCTCCGCCAGGTACTTTCCGGGCTTCCGGCGCAAGCCGATCCAAATCTACTGGTCGGATTTGATACTTCCGACGATGCGGGCATCTACCGTATCGGTCCGGGAATGGCGTTGGTGCAAACCGTCGACTTCTTTACCCCGCTGGTGGATGACCCATTCACCTTCGGCCAGATTGCAGCCACCAATGCTCTCAGCGATGTCTACGCGATGGGAGGCCGCCCGCTGACTGCTCTTCGCGATCGTTTGTTTCCCTCAGGACGCCGCACTTGAAATCCTTGAACAGATCATGCGTGGTGGCCTGTCGAAGATGGCGGAAACAAAATGCATTGTGGTTGGCGGCCACTCCGTTCGCGATGCCGAAATGAAATTCGGCTATGCGGTCACAGGCCTCATCGATCCGGAACGCGTTTATACAAACGCCGGAGCCATGCCAGGGGATGTTCTCATTCTCACCAAGCCCATCGGCACGGGCGTTATCACTACGGCCCTCAAGCAGGGAAAGTCTGAGCCAGCCTGGGTGGAGCGCGCCGTTCGTTCCATGACAACACTCAACAGCACCGCCTCCACCATTGCCATCGCCTGTTCCGGCGTCCATGCAATCACCGACATCACCGGCTTTGGGCTCATGGGTCATAGCCGCGAGATGGCGTTTGGTAGTGGGGTCACGCTGGAAATCGAAACCGATAAGGTACCGCTCATTGAGGGTGCGCTCGAAGCGGTAGCCGCTGGCGCGATTCCGGGCGGTCTGCTCGCCAACCGCGACTTTGCTGAATGTGTGGTCGCGGACGCTCCTGGTAGCCGCATCCCGGATGACCTACGCGCTTTGCTCTATGATCCGCAAACATCGGGCGGACTTTTGATATCGGTTGCTGTCGAAGATGCGCCAACATTGCTCGCGGACCTCCTAAATGCCGGCCTTCCTGCCGCCACCATCGGGCATGTCTCAGGCGCATTTACCGCGGATGCTGGCGCCCCTGCGATCCTTCTGCGATGATCAGCTACTGAGTCTGAGAATTCCACAATGGCAATTCACGATTTGCAACACGAGGACGAAACGCTTCAGCAGCTCTTTCGTGCGCTGCCGTCAGTCAACGAAGTCTTGTTGATTCCCGCGTGCCGCTCTTTGCTCGATGCGCACCCGCGCGGCGCAGTGTTGCGTGCGGCCCGCGAGGCTCTCGCCGCAATGCGCTCAGAGATTTCCTCGGGGCTGCATTCAGAATCGAGCCTGAAGCAGAGCATCACCCATTTGCCCGAGGAAATTGCCAATCGCCTCACAGCGAGTGGCCAATACTCACTTCGCCCAGTCATCAATGCAACCGGCGTAATTCTCCATACCAACCTCGGCCGCGCTCCACTGAGCGCACGGGCTCTTCGTCACGTGGTTGAAGTAGCGCAGGATTATTGCAACCTTGAGTTCAACCTCGAAAACGGCCTGCGGAGCCGCAGAGACTCCAACGTTGAATCCCTTGTGTTGCGCGCCTTGGGTAAAGACAGCACACCTGAAGCAGATTCCCATCGGCATGGCGTCATCATCGTCAACAACTGCGCTGCTGCCACCATGCTCGCGCTGAATTCGCTTGCCGAAAAGTCCGAAGTCATCGTCTCTCGCGGTGAACTTATCGAGATCGGCGGAGGATTCCGCATCCCTGAAATCCTTGAGAAATCCGGCGCAATTCTTAAGGAGGTCGGTACGACCAACCGCACCCGGCTGGCCGACTATGAAAGCGCGATCGGTCCGGGCACCGGTCTTCTGCTTCGCGTTCATCAGTCGAACTTCAGCATCGAAGGATTCACCGAACGCCCATCGTTGCAGGATCTGGTCGAGCTTTCAAAACGTGCGGGCATTCCGTTGTTTGAAGATCAGGGCACCGGCCTTCTGTCTTCGCTTGAGCGCTTTGGGATCAGTGGAGAACCCAGCTTGCTTCAGTCCATTGAGAGCGGCGTGGACCTTATTGCCGCCAGCGGAGACAAACTGCTGGGCGGCCCCCAATGCGGCATCCTCGTTGGCAGAATCGATCTGATTGACCGCATCCGAAAGAACCCACTCCTCCGGGCGTTGCGGGTCGACAAGCTCACCTACGCGGCGCTCGAGGCCACCTTGCTGGAGCATCTTTCCGAGGAAACGACTTCCATTCCCGTTGAACGTATGCTCAGTATTCCGCCTGAGGATCTGATGCGGCGTTGCCGCGAAGTCGCCGGGCACATCAATTCCTCTCAACTGGTTTTTGACATCGTTCCAGTCGACAGTCTCGTCGGAGGAGGCACCGCACCCAAGGCTGCTCTGCAAAGCTGCGCTATCTCTCTACGGCACACATCCTTCCCTGCGGAGGAACTTCTTGCAAGACTTCGCAAGCTCGAACCACCCATCATCGGCCGCATTGCAGACGACACGGTTTTGCTGGATCTGCGCACCGTACCTCCGGAATTCGACGACGATCTAGCTTCTCTTTTGAGCAGCCTGTAGATCGAGCAATCGCAACGCGCGTTTCTCATTGGATAACTCTGAATGACCAACATGCCCAGCTCAATCGTGATCGGAACCGCTGGTCACATCGACCACGGCAAGACGACGCTGGTTCGCGCTCTCACGGGCATTGATACGGACCGACTTCCCGAAGAGAAACGCCGCGGCATCACGATCGACCTGGGTTTTGCTTCCTTCGAGCTTCCGACGCCGAACGGATCTCCGCTTCGCATCAGCTTTGTTGACGTTCCCGGTCACAGCCTTTTCATCCGTAACATGCTCGCCGGAGCTGGCTGTGTTCCGGCAGTCATGCTCGTTGTCGCGGCCGACGAAGGCATCATGCCGCAGACAGTGGAGCATCTCGCCATCTGCGATCTCCTCGGAATCTCGCAAGGGCTGACCGTCATTACCAAAGCCGACGCTGTCAGCGCTTCTCAGTTGCAGGAGGTCACAAATTCCGTCGAAAGTTTTCTGCAGGGAACGTTTCTCTCGAAAGATCATGCGCCTGTCGTGCCTGCCAGCGCAGCAACCGGCGCGGGTCTTGAAGCTGTGCGAGCAGAGCTACTGAACCTCGCTATGCGCACTCACCTCGAGACCTCGGATGCCTTGATGCGCATGCCGCTCGACCGTTCCTTTGTCATGAAGGGGTTCGGCACCGTAGTTACCGGAACCCTTCTATCCGGAACCATCCGTGATGGCGAGACGCTGCACCTGCAGCCCGATGACCGCGCGGTCCGTGTGCGTGGACTTCAATCGCATGGCAAGCCCGTCCCATTCGCGCAGCCTGGCTCGCGGGTTGCCGTGAATCTCTCAGGAATCGATGCGACTCAGGTCCGTCGCGGCCAGACACTGGTATCACCCCGAACGCTTTCGGCGGTGGATACTCTCGACGTTGAAGTGCGCCTTCTCAAGAGCGCGCCTGCGTTGAAGCATCGCGCAAACATTCACTTCCACGCATTCACTTCCGAGACCATGGCAACTGTGTCTCTGTATGGTTATGAAGCAGTTCAACCGGGAAGCTCGCGTCTCATGCGCCTCAGGCTTGCCGAGCCAATCGTTCTGGCGCCGGGTGACCGGTTTGTACTGCGGCAACCATCTCCCGCCGGCACCATCGGCGGTGGCCGTGTTCTCGATGCCCACCCGCTACCTCGGCAGCGAAAGTCCGCCACGCAAGGCTGGCTCGAACAATTGCGCGCAGCCTCTCCAGCCGCGCAGCTTTCAATCCGTGTATCGCGCCGCAACGCCGGCGGAATCACTCTTGACGCGCTCTCTGCCGAAACCGGCTTGACCCTCGATGCAATTCGACGTCAGATCGGCCCAGCCATCGAATCCGGAGACATCCATCTCGTTTCGAACAATCTGCTTCTGAGCCGCGAAGCTTTCCTCACGGCCGCGCAGCGAAATCACAACGCGCCTTCAAACCGGCCAGCCAGTGAAGGCCTCCGAGCTCCGCGGCCAGGCGGCCCTCAGTCATCCCGTCTTTGACTTCGTGGTCAACTCCCTCGTCGAATCAGAAGAAGATCCAGCTCCGTGACGAAACCGTCTCCATTTACAACGCTGGTGTTCCTGCTTCGAATCCGGAAAGCGACCGACTGGCGGCGATCGCCCATGCGTACGAGGAGGCCGGGCTCGCCGCTCCCTCTGTCCTGGAACTCGCCCAGCGATTCAGCATAAAAGAGACCGACATGCGCCGCCTCGTCACAGCGCTGCAACGAGACAAGACCATCATTCGGATGGGCAGCGACGACTTGTTCATCCACTCTGCCGCGCTGAGCCGACTCGCCGCGCAGCTTGCCCCACTTCGCGGTAGCCTGATGGATGTTGCTCGTTTCAAGCAACTGACCGGCCTCTCCCGCAAATACGCGATCCCCCTGCTCGAGTACCTTGACCGCCAGCGCATTACCCTGAAGCAGAACGACCAGCGCCTTATTCTCTAGGTTCTCGGTACACCTTCAGGTGGATGTGCCCACGCCCAGCCGTCGTGCTATATTGCGGAATACTTCGCAGGAAAAGTGCGTGACAAACCCCGACAACGAAACCAAAATCAAGCTCATCGAAGATCGCGACGCCGCTGGCGAAGTGGCCGCGGTCTACGACGAATGGCGTGCCAAGTCAGGCCGTCAAAAGGTCCCCGGCATTTTGAAGTGCTTCAGCCACCGCCCCGACTTCCTGCGCGATGTGATCAAATTCAGCGACACGGTTCATTTTTCCCACGGTCATCTGGACCGAAGAACCAAGGAAGCGATTGCGAGCTGGGTTTCGTGGCTCAATCGCTGTCCGTATTGACTGGACTCGCATGCATACTTCCTGCGTGTTCAGGGAGCCGAAGAAAATACGGTGCAGGCGATAGCCAAACGGCAATCTGGAAGAAGCCGGCTTGAGCCCCGCAGAGCGTGCCTTGCTTGACTACGTGACCAAGGTGACGGAAGCGGCGTATCGCACCACCAACGAGGATGTGCAGGGACTGCGGGATCATGGCTGGACCGAGCCGCAGATCGCTGAGGCCGTCTATATCACCGCAATGTTCGCTTTCTTCAATCGGGTTGCGGATGCGTTTGGAATTGCACCACAGGGCTATCTCGAGATGAATGAGATGACGAAGTAGGAGAACCATGGACGGCACAAAGAAGAAGCGCATACGGAATTGGGTTGCCAGTATCGCCGCCGTCTGCTTCGTCGGCTGGCTCGGCCTCGTTGGATACGTGAACTGGGCCATGCACCAGCCACCCGAGGTCTTCGGCCATGTGATGGCGAAGATGCCCATGCCTGCCTACTTCGTGCTTCCCTTCGAGACTCTTTGGATGCGCGCGCGCCACGGCCAATTGAACGTCGGCGACTCCGCTCCCAGCCTGACGGTCAAGAAACTTGAAGACCACACTCCAACTGACCTGGCGTCGCTCTGGGCCGACAGGCCTGTTGTCCTCGTCTTCGGCAGCTATACTTGACCGCCTTTTCGGCGGGAGGTTCCCGCCCTGAACAAGCTCGCTGAGCAGTATCGCGACAAGATCGGATTCTACGCCGTTTACATTCTTGAAGCGCATCCCACGGACGTGTGGCAGATGCGGTCCAACGTGCGCGATAACGTCCTCTTCAGCAGCCCGAAGGATGAAGTTGAGCGCGCCTACGTTGCCGGCGCGTGCGTGCGCAAGCTGGGCATCAAGTTTCCCGCGCTCGTAGATGGCTTCGACAATCGAGTCGAATCTGCTTACACCGGCTGGCCCGACCGGCTCTACCTGATCGGCAAGGGCGGCCGCGTTCTTTACAAGAGCAAGCCGGGCCCCTTCGGCTTTCACCCGGACGATCTGGCACAGGCTATCAAGACATCGCTCCCGGCTAACTGAACATCGTGATCAGCTCCGCAACTACCCTGTTCTGGGTGCATGCCGATGGATCAGTAACGGGACGTTGGCTTAAGGGATGTGAATCGGGTTAGTGCCGTGCGACACGATAACCAGGGATGACGGAGTAGTTGCTGGAACGCGGGTGGGCGGCGGCGTACGCTGGAATAGATGCGATTCTTTCTTGGAACGGCAGGCTGGACAGTGCCAAAACAGCACCTGCCGCTCTTTTCATCGCTGGCAGAAGATACAAAAATTTCGCACCTTGAGCGCTATGCAAATCGACTGTCCTGCGTGGAGATCAACTCCAGCTTTCACCGTCCGCACCGGCGAGCCACGTGGGAGCGTTGGGCTGCCGCGACGCCCGAAAACTTTCGCTTCGCCGTGAAAGCGCCCAAAGCTGTGACCCACACCGCTAGGCTGGTGAATACGGGTGGCGCTCTGCTGGAGTTCTTCCACGCGATTCACGCTCTCGGTGACAAACAGGGGCCTGTGCTCTTCCAACTCCCGCCGAAGCTCGCTTTCGACGAAGGCGTAGCACAGGAGTTCTTCACTACGTTGCGCGAATTGCATCATGGCGATGTCGTTCTAGAGCCCCGTCATGCGAGCTGGTTTTCTGTGTCCGTTGACCATCTGCTGCGAAGCTTTCAGATTGCCCGTGTCGCCGCCGACCCGCCCAAAGGCTCGGAAGCAGCGGCCAGGCCGGGAGGCTGGGCCGGCCTGCGCTATTGGCGCCTTCACGGAACCCCACGTGTCTACTACTCGGAATATGACGACCGGTGGCTGCAGGCGTTCGGGCAGCGGCTTCAACTACTCGAAGGCGGATCGGCGCAACAGGAGACCTGGGTGATCTTTGATAACACCGCGCTGGGTAACGCCACTGCCAATGCGATCTGTCTGGACAATGCGCTGCGCCAGGGGCATACCGGCCCCTGAAACTGGATGTTCGAGCAGGAGCTAGCGGCCCAGTTCGAAATCAAAAACCGGTCTGCATATCAAAACCGATCTCGCAGATGGAGGGCGAGCTCATTAGCCGGCAGGTGTCAGTTTGCCGGTGAGAGTGAGATCGATGTCGACATCCTTGGCGACCTTGAGGATGAAGACGCTCGGGTCTTTCAATCCCCATTTCACATAGGGCACCGTGAAGTGCGTTCTCGCGGTGAGGGCTTCCCCCTCAATGTGGATCTGCATCGGAACAGTGAGGTCGTGAGGGGTGCCGTGGAGAGTGAACGTGCCGGAGACCTGGATGGTGGAGTCACCGGTAGGCGCGATAGTGCCGTCGTATTTCTCCGGGGCAAACGTGATCTCAGAGTAGTGCTCGACGTCGAGGATGTCGTTGTTCATCTTTTTGTCGCGACTGGCCTCTCCGCTGTTTCCGCTGCCTGCGGCAACCACGACTGAGCCGGAGATAGTGTGCGCAGTGCGATCGAAGTCGATGGAACCGCTTTGTACGTGGAAGGTGCCATTGACGTGGTGGCCGGTGCCGGCGAGGGAGAAGGCGACCTGGCTCGCGTTGGGATCGACCGTGAAAGTCTGGTGCTGGGCGAAGGCGCTTGAGGCAAAAACCAACGTTGAAAAGACAAGTGCGGAACGGACGAGGTCTTTCAAGTTTATTCTCCTGGTGAAAATGCAGCTATTGCTTTTGTGGCTGCTGCGCGGTATTGCGCGCGAGCCACAAACTTAGTGAAGCAATGTCTTTGTCGGGCAGGTATTCGTGGCCAGCCATATCAGACGCCGGAATGCCGAATTTGATGATCTGCGCGAGGTGATCGATACGTGCGGATTCCGGTCTCGCTGCTGGATGGTCCACTTCGCCTCCGGTGGTGATTGGACCCGCGGTGGTGATCGCGCCAACTGTAAGGATTGCAGGGGATTCAATGAATTCGGATTCCCACTTGAGGCGCGTGCGTCCGTCTGCATTGTGACAGGTGGCGCAGTAGTGGTTGTAAAGTTGCGGGGCGTCCGCAGAGTTTGTAGAGGCTAGTGCCTCTGAGGAAAGGTGCCATTGTTGCTCGTCGGCGATGTGCTGCCTGGCTGCCGGTGCGCCCAGGCTTGCAAGATATGCAACTAGATCGTTGCCTCTTTGATCACGGAAAAGAAGGGCGTAAGACGGCATGATGGACGAGCCGCTGACCTCGCGCGGATTGTAGAGGTGCATTTTGAGCCAGAGCGCGGAGCGACGAGCGCCTACATGCGACAGATCGGGACCTTGGCGACGGTTGCCGATGAGAGGTGGGCGTTCCTGGTGAATCTGGTCGAGGCTTTCAATCGGTCCCCACATGAGTACGTCTGTCGTATTGGGTCGAACGTATTGCGAGTGGCAGTGGATGCAGCCTTCTGAGATGTACACGAGGCGGCCGCGTTCGATGGCTGAGGGCGACGCGGCTACGGGTACCGATGGTTGAATGCGATACACAACGAGAGCGCCGAGGAGCACGAGGGCAGGTTAACGCCAGTTCACGTGGGCGATGGCGGAAGACCCTGACGAGGACTGGAAAAAGAACGACGGCCGAAGCGACTGCGACGAACGCGGGCGGGACGTGGCCAAGGTTCTGGCCCATGCCGATGCCGAGCGCGGAACCGATCCAGCCGGCGATAGCGTAAATCCACCCGGCTTGGCGTCCGCGCTGCGCCGTGGACGTGGCGGATGATAGCAGCGATGGATAGGCAACCAGGGCCACAGAATAGAGCGAAACTCCGATTGGGATAGAAGAGCGAGGCGGAAATGGCACGTGCGGGATCGAGCAGAAGAAGGCAGGCAAAGGCGAGAGCGCCTGCTGCGGCAGCCAGAACGATCGGCAATTCGCGGCGGCGGAGAAGGAATGCGCCGAACAAAGCGGCGCAGAGATGGATGAGACCGTTTGCCCAGAGATGCGCGGAGCCTTGCCACGTGCCGGATTTGAGCGCGGACGTGTTCTGGATGATAAAGAAGGCCGCGGAATCGAGCCAGATGAGAGCGGAGAAGGAGGCGACAATGAAAGCGAATGAGGATTTGGAACGGCGCAGGTGCTTCGTTGGACTGAGCGTTGCGATGCGGGTTCGACGGTGAAGTTTGCGAAGACGATACCGAGCAGGCAGAGCAGGCCCGCAGTTGCGGATTGCGCTTGCGGGCGACGCGGTGAAGAGTGACGGGACATTGCAGAGAGAATAGCCAATGCCTGTGCCAAGGCCGACTTTGACCAGAGCGTTGCTGTCGCCAGTCCATTGGCGAAGATATGTGACAAGGGTGACAGTAAGCAGGCCGAGCCCTGCGCCGATAAGCAGGGCCACCACAATGGCGGAGTCGCGGTGAGCGGGGCGAGCGAGAGGAAGGCGGCTATTCCCGCGAAACTAAATCCCATTTGAAGGCGACGCACGGGCGATGGCAGAAAGGCAACGCGCGGGGCCAGACAGGCTGAGCAGAATGCCGCCGATCGCCATCGCAGCCATGACGAACTTCAGGTGATCGCCTGCGATGCCAAGCGCGTCGAGACGATGGATGAACGCGAATTGCGCGAAGATCAGGAAGTAGACATAGGTGACGGCGATGAGGCCGATGCCCTGCACTCCCGATGAACGCAATCTACCGGGTAACATGCGTTAACCAACCTCTGCGCAGTCCGCGCGCCTGAATAAGAGCGCAGATGCCGTCGAAGATCGCAATGCTGAGCCAACCTAGTGCGAGCGTGCCGCCGAGAACCGCAGCAAGAACAAAGATGGCGACGGAACTGCGAATGATGGCGGTGAGGAGCCATACGGCTTCAAGCCGAGGAACACAGCCAATCCGGTGCACATAGCAGCGCACCATAGAAACAGGATAGCCCGACGGCGAGAACAAATGCTCCGATGAACGACAGGAACGGAGCAGCTTCATGCGGAACTGACAGGCCCATCATTCGGACCGTGAACACCGGAGCCGCAATGAGAAGTGCACCCGTCGAAGTATCGGAGACGCCGGTGATGAGCTGATATGCGAAGAGGAAAGAGGTCTTTCATTCTGTCACCTCACGAGAACGTTCAGATGGAACAAGCGCCGGATTGGCGAAGAAGGGCTGACGCAGCAATGAGCCATTCCGCGGAGGATGATGAGCATGAGGATGCCGGTAACGAGGCGAAGGGTATAGAAAATGTTGCGCGTGAGGCCGGGAGCGATGGTGAAAGCTGGATCTCCGCCTTCGATCCAGCCTGCGATGAGCATGAGAACGACATACGCAACGACGCTCCAATTCCACATGTGGAAGGACCAGCGGCGGGTAAGAATCCATCCATCGTCGCCGAGTAGCTGTACCAAGACCACAGCAAGCAGCGCGGTAAGAAATCCAGCAACGGCGATAAGGGAGTGGCCCACAAGGCCATCAGTGAACTTGAAGTGATCGAGCACGCCGGGAAGAAACATGATCCAGCCCGAGACCACAAGAAATCCCCACCACCAAAGTAGCGCCTTGCGCCATGCGCGTGTATTGTCGTGCCACTGAAAGGTTGCATAATACGCGGGGGCAATAGGAAGCCAGACAAGAAGGCTGCCGAGACTGAGATATTGAGATGGCAGATGATGGCTGACGTCCCCGCGGTTCATCGATAGACACAACAGAGATTCAGCGGCGAAAACGGATCGCAGAAATGGCAGCGGCCAGTTGCGACCGGGCTGGCGGCGGGCGACGCCAAAAGGAACGATGAGCAGGATGGCGACGACGCCGAGAGAAGATTCCAGCTGGCTTTCACCGGTAGGTCCGCCCGTCGACGGATCGACGGCGGGATAGAGGCCGGGATTTGAGGCGACGTAGATAGCGAAAGGGACGGCAAGCAAGAATGGCGAGGCCAATGATTTTGACGGCGTGCGCGGACCATGGTTTGTTGCGGCCAGAGTTCCAGGCGAGAACGAGAGAAGCGGCCAGCAGGAGCCAGAGCGCGAGCATGGCGCCGGGAAACGCAAGGCGCGCATAGCCTGACCAATCGAGAAAGAGCTTTCCGCTGGAGTGGCCGGCGAGCCATGTAAGCGATCCGATGAAAAGCGCTGCGGACCAGGTCCATAAGAACAGGACGGCACCATGCCGCGATGCGGGCCACGGTCGGCGCCGTAGATGCGGAAAAGCCAGCCGAGCATGGGCAGGCTGCACCATCCGTAGAGAAGGATGTTGACGTGCACCATCATCCAGCGGCCATAAGTCCATTCGCCGAGTACGGCGTTGAATGAGGGCACCAGCAAAAGGAGAGCAAGCATGACGCCGATCGCGTTGCCGATGACGAGCCACAGGAATGCGTGCCATGCAGCATTGGCGATGGGCTGCGCAGACGCAATGTGGGAATGAACACGGATATCCGGGTCTGGGATGGAAATTGGAGCCGTCGCCCGAAGTCGCACGGTAATCGGTGGATCGAGAACGTTAGACGGGACGAGGTTCATAGATCCTCCCGTCGTGCATTTCGACGAACCGATCGCAACGATAGGCGAGGCCACGATCATGAGTGGCCATCAGCAGCGTGACGCTTTCGTTGGCGGCCACATCGAGAAGGAGTTGGAACACGGTTGCGCTGGTGTGCTCGTCGAGAGAGCCGGTGGGCTCGTCGGCGAGAAGAATTTTAGGGTGGTTCATCAGCGCGCGACAGATGGCGGTGCGCTGGCGCTCGCCGCCGGAGAGCTTTTGGATCTTCTGATTCAGGCGATGGGTGAGGCCGGTGCGCTCGGCGAGTTGGTGCAGGCGTTGATTCGCAAGGATGCGATTCGTTCCGGCGGCGACGGTCGGGATGAGACAGTTCTCGGCAAGCGTGAGGTCGGGAATAAGGTTGTGAAGCTGAAAGACGAAGCCGATTTCGTGGCGCAGCAGCTTGAGCAGATCGCGATGACGATTGACTTCGATGCCGTTGACGACGATGTGGCCACTATCTGGAGCGTCAAGCCCGCCAAAGAGGTGGAGCAGGGTGCTTTTGCCGCAGCCGGACGGACCGCAAAGCGCAATGGTCTCGCCTTGCACAGCTTCAAAGTCGACCCCACGGAGCACAGTGATTGCGCCGTCGTCGTAGGTCTTCCAGACATCTTCGGCGCGGAGGACGACCTGTCCGCTACGAGTCGGGTACTGTGGCCAGGCTGCTCATTCGAATCGAAGCGCCTCCACCGCACGGATGCGCATCGCGTATGCAGCCGGATAGAGAGCGCCCGCGATTCCGGTAAGCATCGCGAGCACGATCACGACGAGCATGAGCATCGGCTTTACCGATGCGTCAACGTAACCGTCGAGCGCCGGAACGTGCTTGAGCGTCAAGAGCGCAGTGATGCCGATGACGAGGCCGGCGAATGCACCGAAGGCGGCCACGCAGGAGGATTCGCCGAAGATCATGGCTGCGATTTGAGTGTTGCTGAAGCCATTGACGCGTAAGATAGCAATCTCGCGGATGCGCGTGAAGACCGACATGATCATGGTGTTGGCGATGCCGAGGCCGCCAAGGATGAGGCCGCATCCGCCGACGGCCCAGGCCGTTGCTTTGAGGATCTTGAACTGCGAGTAGGAGTGTTCAAACTCAGTATCCTCGAGTGCGATCAGGTTGGGGTAGTTCTGCTTGACCTGGGCTTTGAATGCGGTTGCGTCATCTTTGTTGCGCAGCTTGATCGTGACCACGGAAGAGCCGTCTTTGTGGAAGAAGCTTTGCGCGGCGGCAAGCGGCATGAAGACTCCTCCGTCTTCAAAGCCGTTGGCAGTTTTCAAAACGCCTATGACGTGAAAGGTGCCGTGACCGATGGGAACGCGACTGCCGACGCCGGCGTTGAGAAAGTCAGCTGCGCGCGAACCAAGGACAACGTCGTCGTTGCTCTTGCCGAAGAGGACGCGATCGCCGGCCAGCCATGTGGCTTTGCGAATACGGGCATCGTCGGGCGTGACCCCGAAGCAGGTGATGATGGGGTGATCGGCGCTCGAAACTATTCCGAACAGAACGGGATCTGCGTGAGCGACGGTGGCCCAGGTAGTGATTTCGCCGGCGACAGAAGCGGGAACATTGCTGAAAAAAAGATCGGAGACGTTGCGCTCGAAGACAATAATTTCACTGTCGTTCGAGAGAATGCTCGAAAACATGCCAATGGCGCCTTGAAGAATGGTGACCACGGTGAGCATGGCGGCGACACTGAAGGCAATGCCGGCAATACTGATCAAGGAGCGGATGCGGTGACGGCGGAGATTGGTGAGGATCAACTTGAAGAAGATCATGGCCGCTCTTTTGTAGCTGCCTCCTCGGCCATTTCGCAAGCGCTGTCCGTGACTTGGCGAAGCTCGCTTTCGAGATCGCTGCGGAGGTTGGAGAGGAACGACAAAGCCGGCCGGTGAACGAGCAGTCGTTGCAGGGTAAGGTCGCCGACGCGCAGCAGGCGTTGGAGGCGCTCGACGGCGGCGCAAACGCCGATGGCCCTGGCGATGTTGGGGCGATCAAGAAGTTCGTCGCGCGCCGCGGTTTTGCCCGTTTCACTGGCGCTCTGCAGCACGTCCTTGAGATCGTCGATCGCCTGGTAGCCGAGTCCCCAGCAGACGGCGATGCGCTCAAGCAGCTGGATCTCTCGGGCCGGCGCGCCGCCAAGCATAGCGGGAAGAACAAGCGTGAGGCGGATGAGAGAGACAGTCTTGCCGCGGGCGATGCGTTCGGTTGTCTCCCGGGTATGAGGAAGCGCGGAGTAGTGAAGGTCAAGACTCTGACCATTGAGAAGGCCTTCTACGCCGAGGCGCTTTTCAATGTACGTCGTTACGTGATGCTGGCCGTCCTCGGGGCAAGCAGCGACGGCGCGCCAGATAAGAGCGTAGGCACGGTTGATGAGAGCGAGTGCGGAGAGGATTGCGGTGGCTTCTCCGAACTGAACGTGGACACAGGGCGCGCCGCGGCGCTCAACGGCGTTATCCATGCAAGGCAGGTCGTCGAAGACAAGCGATGCGGTGTGAAAGTACTCGAGAGCGATGGCAACGTTGTGCGCGGTTTCGGAGCGAAGGTTGTAGGCACCCCCCAGGCGATGCACCATGCGCGGCCGTACCATGCTTCCGGGATTCGAAAGCACATGACGCAGGGAATCTTCAAAGCGAGGATCGAGGAGCAACGGGAGCGGCAACGAAGCGCGAAACGACTCTTGCAGGTTGGCCCTGCTATTTTCATCGAACTGAGGTTCTCGAGGCACGCTACTCCTTGTCACCCTGTTGTATTTGATTGCGATTGCAGCGCGCGAGGACACCTGCCGGTTGAAACGAGCTCGAGCAGCCATGTACTTGATACAGACGCAATTCGGGGACTTTAGACGTGCAAGGCTCAAAGCGCGAGTGGATGAAGTTTTGTTCATATGGCTTGCCGTACGGTGCCGAACGACCAAAGGAGCTTTTATATCAACAATATTGGATGCACATGACGCCAGGGCTACGGAAAAATGACGAGTCGTTCATGGATTTTGACCAGTCGAGCGAATCCGCCATAAATTCGCCGAACAGTGGGATTTGTGAAAGAAGACCGCGCCTAACTCGATGAACTAAGATTTGACCCATGCGGCTTCTGTTAGTTGAAGACGAGCACGATATTCAGACATTCCTGCGGCGTTCGCTGGAGGAGGCGGGTTACCAGGTGGACGTGGCATCGAATGCTGCGACCGCCGAACGTCTCGCCACGGAAAACGGGTACGACATCCTGGTGGTAGATCTGGGCCTCCCGGACTGCGATGGAATCAGCCTGATTTTGCGCTTGCGCCAGATCGGCGTAAAAGCTCCGGTGCTGATTTTGTCGGCGCGCCGCTCGGTGGATGATCGCGTGCGCGGGCTGGAGCAGGGCGGCGACGATTACCTCACCAAACCTTTTGCGCTGGCAGAACTGCTGGCCCGGCTGCGCAATCTGCTTAAGCGCAACGGTCCGACTGGAAACGAGTCGACGCGGTTGCGTGTGCTGGATCTTGAGTTGGACTTGCTGCGCCGGGAAGCGACGCGTTCAGGCGAAGTTCTGCAGCTCACTTCGCAAGAGTTTGTGCTGTTGGAATACCTCTGCAGAAATGCGGGACGCGTAGTGACGCGGTCGATGATCCTGGATAAGGTATGGGGCATGCGCATCCAACCGGACACGAATGTGGTGGATGTGCACATCTACCGCCTGCGCGGAAAGGTCGATGGCAAGGGCATGCAGCCGATGATTCGCACGCTTCGGGGAGTTGGGTATGTCCTCAAAGATCGGTAAGCCTGTAATGCACAGTGCGGCATGGCGCATTTCACTGTGGGCCACGCTGGCATTTGCCTTCGGTACGATGCTGGTATTTCTGTTTCTGCATCGATTTGTCGCAGCGGATATACAGAGGCGCAGCGATGCGTGGCTTTCGGGCGAGGTAGAGGTGCTTGGCGATGTGGCGGAGCATACGCCCAAGGATGCGTTGTACGGACGCGTGATGGGCGAAGTTGCAGAGCTGGCCAGCAAGGAAGTGCCGAACCGCGTCCGCGGTGAGAGCGCCGAAAACGATTCGGTGTTCTTCCTGCAGATGGGTGCGAATGGTGGAATGCAGCTTTGGGCGGGTCCCGGCAGCAGCGACGGCGTTCGTCGCGGCGATTCAGCAGGCAACGATTCAGCCGGACCAGCCCACGGACTTGAACGTTGCGGGAACGGCGATTCCCTTTCGCGTGGCGACGCTGCGCATCGGTGGACGGAAGCCGCGTGTACCTTGGTCTTTCTGAGCGGGATGAGCTTCGAGTGCTTGACAAGCTGCGGGTTCGATTTATTTCGTGGTGGCTGCTGCTGGTGCGCTGGGATTTGCGATTGTGTTTTACACGACGCGCAGGATGCTGAGCCATGTGCGGGAGATTACGTGAGGCGGCTTCGCGCATCGGGCACTCGGAGCTGAATGCGCGCGTGCCTACCAGCAAACGCAACGATGAGGTCGGACAACTTGCGCGCACCCTGAATCGGATGCTGGACCGGATCGAGAATTCGATGCACCAGCTCCACACGATTACCGATTCACTGGCACACGACTTGCGCAGCCCGTTGACCGCAATTCGAGGGAAGCTGGAGATGTCGCTGTCGGCGGCGACAGATGCAGAGCAGGCGGAGCCGATTGTCTCAGCGATCGATGAGCTTGACCGGTTAACCGAGTTTCTGAATGCGTCCCTCGACGTGGCGGAAGCGCGAGCGGATGCACTGCGGCTCACCCGAAGCGAGATTAATCTCGATGAGCTGCTAACGGATCATGATCGATCTTTACGAACCGTCGATGGCCGAGAAGGGATTGCAGATTCGGCTACGCAGCGCAGGGCCGGTAACGGTTGAGGCGGATGCGGCGCTGGTGCACCGGATGATTGCCAATCTTTTCGACAACGAATTGAAGCATCTGCCCGCGTCGTGCACGGTGACCGTCCAGCTCGAAGCGTGCGATGGGGTTGCGCTGCTGTCTCTGGAAGACGATGGGCCCGGCTTCTCGTCTGAAGTACGCGAGCATTTGTTTGAGCGGCGCATCAAGGGCAAGGAGTCGAGCGGGCACGGGCTAGGCCTCGCGTTTGTGGATGCGGTGGTGCGTGCGCATGGAGGCGGTATCACGGCTGCAAATCGCGAGGGCGGGGGCGCGCATATCGCGCTGACGCTGCCGCTCCTGCCGGTGCATGCTGCGTAGAGCCCTTCAGTGCTTCTGTTCGCCCAGTTGCTTCAACTTGGCCAGCAGTTCCTTCGGATGGACGGGTTTCGCGAGAATTGGAAACTCGAAGCCCTTTTCCTTAGCACCGTCAACCCGGGCGCTCGTGGAAAGAGCACCGGAGAATAACAATACCCGGCATTGAGGGTAGATGGCTTTGAACTGGATCGCGAGATCGATTCCGTTCAACACTGGCATCGCCACATCGGTGATGAGAAAAGCGGGACATCTTAGTTCGGCGGCCCGCAAAGCTTCTACCGGCTGCGTGAACGCCACCGCATCGAAGCCGCTTCCTCTGAGGATCATTGCCAGGGTGGTTGCGATGATCTCTTCGTCATCAACAACGAAGGCCAGTGTTTGCGATCCCGGCTTCCCATGTTCGCGCGGTGGATCGAGTTGCGACGAAGAGTCCATCTCCAGCTTTATCCTGTCAAACGGATTTTTATTCAGGGGAACTTATTATCTGATGCGGCGGACTTCGATAACGTTGTCAACTCGCGTGCTATCACCCCCGCAACCTCAGCTTTCGCGACCCACGCGCGTAAGCAGACCGCGCCGGATAGCGACAGGCTCGGCCTAATCGGTCCTCCTGAATACGGGCCAAGGGCTTCCTGATTATTTCTAGTTTGCCTCGACCCGCGCGTCGTGTAGAATGCGATAACTCCAAGATTTGGTGTACTCTACGACTTCAGAAGCTGGCTCTCTTATGAAACGTTTGTTGCTGGTTGAAGACCTGCCAAAGGACGCAAAGCGCGCAGCAGCTGTGGCCGAGTCAGTAGGATTTGACGAGGTGGACGCGCGAACATCTCTACGCACAGCTCAAACACACCTTGAAAAAGCCCTTGAGGGCGGAAGTCCCTTGCCCGACGTCATCGTCCTGGACCTGAATCTGGGATATGACAGCGGGTATGAGCTACTGAGGTATTGGCATAGCACTCCTCGATTGTCCGCAATCCCAGTCATCATCTGGTCAATCCTCGGGGATGAGCAACGAGAAATGTGCAATCTGTTCAAGGTGACTTCTGTCGTAGCCAAATGGGAGGGCGACGAGGGTCTTCGCGACGCATTGTCGAAGTTGCTTCAATCTCCGCCCGAAATTGTTCCAGAGGAATGAAACCAACTGCTCTGCTATTTGCATCTCAATAGGTCAACGGCTAGTCTCGCCTCATCTCAACCCCGCCAGAGACCTGACCAGGTCCTATCCCTCACAGTGTTCACAAATGAATCGAAATTTATCAAGCGGAGATCGCAATGAATGAGCTAGTGGAGATTATCTCCAAAAACGAGGAGCAGATCCGCGCCGGCTGGATGCGGGATATGGGGAAAACGGTCCAGCGGGCCGACCTTATCAGCAAAACAGAACTTGAAGAGCAATGCCGCTCAATTCTGTCCGCCGTCATCGCCGGAATGAGGACGAGTGGCCCGACCGATCTCTCCGCGGCTGGGTGGAACACTGCGCGAGACCTGTTGCAGGAGATCTCAACGTCCCGCGCTCGCCAGGGATTTTCGCCTGCCGACGTTGCGAGCTTTGTCCTCTCGCTAAAACAACCGGTCTTTGCGTCGATACGCCGCGAGCTTTCAGGCGACCAGGACAGGCTTTTCGAGAATATCTGGACTGCAACAGAGATGTTCGACCGTCTGGCGAACACCACCACTGAGTTTTTTATGGCGGCTCGCGAGGAACTCATTTCTCGCCAACAGCAGGAACTGCTTGAGCTTTCGACGCCCGTCGTCAAGCTCTGGGACGGCATTTTGGCGCTGCCGATTATCGGCACCCTCGACAGCGCACGGACTCAGGTTGTAATGGAAAGCTTGTTGCAGACGGTTGTGGCCACGAACTCCAAGTTCGCCATTATCGACATCACGGGAGTTCCCACCGTCGATACGCTCGTCGCGCAGCACCTGCTCAAGACAATTACTGCAGCGCGACTGATGGGCGCCGAGTGCATTATCAGCGGCGTGAGGCCACAGATCGCCCAGACGATCGTCCATTTGGGCATCAATCTGGAGGACGTAATAACCAAGGCAAAGCTCTCCGACGCATTTGCGCTGGCGTTGCAGCGAAGCGGTCGGAAGGTCGTGCGCGAGGCTTCAGCGCCGGTGAGCCCGATTAGCAGCCTGTTCGCGAAGCGGGAGGACTGATGGAACGGATTCCAGTTCTTCGCATGGGTTCGCTCTTGCTGATCACCATCCAGGTGGATATGCACGACAAGCTCGCCCTTCAACTACAGGACGATGTTACGCAACGCATCTCCGAATGGGGATCCACCGGAGTGCTGATCGATATCTCTTCGCTTGAGATCGTCGACTCATTCATCGGGCGGATGCTTGCCAATATCGCCGCAATGTCCCGGGTCCTGGGGGCGGATACGGTGGTCGTGGGGATGCAACCGGCTGTCGCTATCACCCTCGTCGAACTGGGCATGTCGCTACCGGGAGTTCGCACCGCGCTAAGCGTAGAGGCGGGAATGGAATTGCTATTCGGAGCGGTTGCCCCAACGCAGTCTGGAATGAGTGATGAATATCCTCAGGCGTGAACTTCTTCCCTTGAAAACTTCAAATGACGTTGTGCTGGCCCGCCAGAGGGTAAGGCAGTGGGCAATTGAGTTGCGCTTTAGCCTTGTTGACCAGACCAAGTTGGTGACAGCGGCTAGCGAACTTGGCCGTAACACCCTCGACCACGGCAAAGGGGGCCAAATGACCATCGAGCACTTGGCCAATGGAACCAAGGCCGGCCTTAGGTTGGCATTCGAAGATAATGGTCCCGGAATTCCCGACATCGAACAGGCGCTCAAAGACGGTTTCACAAGTGCTTCAGGTATGGGACTCGGTCTCGGAGGCAGCAAGCGACTCGTGAACGAATTCAGCATCGAATCAGAAGTAGGAAAGGGGACGCGGGTCACTGTTGCACGATGGAGATAGCCCTCACTGAATGCATAGCCGTAAAGGATGCCAGTTCTGTTGGCGAAGCGCGGCGCACGGCTCTCACGATCGCCCAGAAAATGGGTCTCGATGAGACCCGATCCGGTGAATTTGCGCTGCTTACAACCGAAGCTTCGCGCAACGTGCTCATCCACGGAGGCGGAGGGCAAATTGTCCTGGTGGGTGTCAAAGAGGATGAATCGGCGGTGGCGCGCATTCTCGCGATAGACAAAGGTACCGGAATTCCCAACATCGCTGAAGCAATGGGCGACGGCTATTCCACGGCTGGCACCATGGGAGGCGGATTGGGAGCCATGAAGAGAATGGCTACCAGATTCGAGATCTTCACCAGCCCTACCGGAACCATCGCCCTTATCGAAATTGGAAAAGACACTCCCGGGAAAATGCTTCAAGTTGCCGGCTTGGCCGTGCCCTATCCCGGGGAGCGGGTCTGCGGAGACGGTTGGTGCACCCACCAAACACCCGACCGCACGTTGACGCTCCTTGTCGACGGACTTGGTCATGGCTATGGGGCGGCCGAAGCAGCACAAGAAGCCGTTGCCATGTTTCGCCAGCGAATCCATCTGACTCCGAGCGAGATACTGTCCTATATACACGACGCTCTACGGAAAACCCGCGGGGCCGTTGCTGCGATCGCGGAAATCAGACCGAAGGAAAATTTGCTCGTCTACGCCGGAGTCGGAAATATCTCCGCAGTCTTGCTGAGCGGAGGCGCATCAAAAAGTCTTGTTTCGCACAATGGCACGCTCGGAATGACAGCGCCCAGAATTCAGGAGTTCCGCGTCGATTGGCAGCCGGATGCGGTGCTCGTTCTCCATTCCGACGGCCTCCATTCCAAATGGGACCTGGCTCCATATGCCGGGTTGCTATCGCGTCACGCTGCGGTGATAGGAGGCGCGCTGTTTCGAGATTTTCGGCGCCACCGGGACGATGCCAGCGTGGTTGTCGTAAAGGTCGCATAATATGTCCGTTCCCATCATCCATCTCCCCCTCCTTTCTGAGCGCGATGTCGTTCAAACCCGGCAGCGCGCTCGCGACGTGGCGGCGGAACTGGGTTTGGACAATCAGGATCAGGTCCGGATCGCCACCGCAACATCTGAAATTGCTCGAAATGCTTTTCGTTATGCGCGAAATGGCAAGGTGACATTCTCTCTTCAGCTTGAGTCTCCACAGCGTCTTGAGGTCACAGTCTCCGATTCTGGCTCCGGCATCGGCAATCTCGATGAAATCCTGGGGGGGCGCTATAAATCCGAAACCGGCATGGGCATGGGATTAATAGGCACGCGCCGTCTCATGGATGATTTTCACATTGAGACATCGCCCAATGGAACAACGGTTCGCATGGGCAAGATTATTCCGCATCATCGGGATACGTGGACGTTGCGCACTGCACATGCTCTCAGCAGCAAGATGCAGACTCGAACGCCGGAAAGTCCTTACGAGGAGATTCAGCAGCAAAATCAGGAACTGCTAAGGACCTTCCAGGAATTGCGCGCTCGCCAGGAAGAACTCGAATTGCTCAACCGGGAACTCGAAGACACAAACCGCGGCGTGGTTGCGCTCTATGCAGAACTGGACGAGCGCGCCGACTATCTGCGGCGTGCATCTGAGCTGAAAACCAAATTCCTTTCCAATGTCTCCCACGAATTTCGAACGCCCCTGAACTCAATCATCTCCCTTGCCCGCCTTCTCATGGAAAGGTTGGACGGAGACCTCGTGCCCGAGCAGATTAAACAAATCCGGTACATCGAGTCTTCTGCTATCGATCTTCAGGAGATGGTCAACGATCTGCTCGACCTTGCAAAGGTTGAAGCTGGCAAAGTCCGAATTCGTTCAAAGCGCTTCGAAGTTCATGAGCTCTTCAGCGCACTGAAGGGAATGCTGAAACCACTTCTTGCCGACAACAACTCCGTCGATCTCGTTTTTGAAGATTCGCCTGGTCTTCCGCCACTGCGCACCGATGAAGGAAAAGTTTCGCAGATTCTCCGCAACCTGATCTCCAACGCCCTCAAGTTCACTCCGAATGGAACGGTTACCATCACGGCCGACTTGCTTGAGAATCGGGAGATCCTCTTCAAAGTCTCTGACACCGGCATTGGCATTGCGGCGGAAAATCATGACACGATCTTCAAAGAATTTGGCCAGGTTGATAACCCTCTTCAGAACCGCTATCGCGGTACTGGTCTTGGCCTGCCCCTCTGTCGAAATCTGGCGATGCTTCTGGGAGGAAGAATCTGGCTGGAGAGCGAACTCGGCAAAGGCTCGACATTCTTCGTTAGTTTGCCCGCAGTCTACGTGGGAGAAGCAACGCAACAGGATGACTTTGTGATGCCGGCCGCCCCTGAATTCCATCGGACACCAATCCTGTTCCTTGAAGACAATGCGGAGACCGCCAACATACTCGAGTCGCACCTGCGCGACTCTGAATTTCAGGCGATCCTGTCGCCTACCGTGCCTCAGTCCGAAGTCTGGACCTCCCGGCACACGCCCGCTGCCGTTGTCGCAGATATCTACCTCGGAGATGAAAAGTCCTGGAATTTTATTACGCGGTTGCGCGAGAGATTGCCGGAACTTCCCATCATCATCACCAGCGTTCACGATGAGACCGCCACCGCAATTTCCAATGGAGCGAATCTCTTCCTGCCCAAGCCGATTGAGCGCGAAGTTTTACTCCGTGAGCTTCGACGCCTTACCGCGCATACCGGTACGAAGCGAATCCTCCTCGTGGATGATAACGAAGTTGCCCGCTACATCCTTCGCGATCTTCTCGATCAGCCCTGGCTTCATATTCGCGAGGCATCGAGCGGCACGGAGGCCCTCAATATGCTCAGCGAGGGCCTGCCGGACGCATTAATTCTCGACTTGCTTATGCCCGACATCAGCGGCTTCGAGATCCTTCGACAATTGCGCACGCAAGAGGCAACCAGTGCCCTGCCCGTGCTTATCTATACATCCAAGACCCTAAGCGATTCGGAAAGAACTCAGTTGAATTCCTGGCATGCCAAAATTATCCGAAAAGAGGACGTCACTACACGGCTCTCCGCCAAGCCATTCCTGGATTGGATTAAATCCGTCGGACTTGCCACCGAAGTTGACGTTAGAGAACACAATGTCTGACACCTCTCGCCCGCGCATCCTGATTGCCGATGATCGAGAGGAAAACAGGTACATTCTGACTCGAATCCTCGACGCAGCAGGATATCAATGTGTTCAGTCGGCGACCGGCCGGGGCGCATTGGAAGTCGCGCGCACGTTACCCGAAGTAATTATCCTGGACGTGAGTTTGCCCGACATGTCCGGGTACGAGGTCTGCCAGAAAATAAAGAGTGATCCCCTGACCTCGTCTGTCTCCGTTCTCCAGATCTCTGCGTCCTTCGTCTCTATTGAGGATCGGGTTCGAGCGCTTGAGGCTGGCGCCGACGGCTATCTGACCCATCCAATCGACCGGATGGTGTTAGTGGCCACAGTGCGCTCCCTTGTGCGCTTGCGGACCGCCGAAGCCCAGGCGCGCAGGGCAGCGCAGCAATGGCAGGCTACATTTGACGCCCTCCAGGAAGGCATCGCCCTCATCGGTGCAGACGGCAGTCTCGTTCGATGGAATCACGCCCTCACCCGGATTTGTGGTTCGAGCGCGAGAATCGAAGCTGGACAGGACGCGTCCTTATTCCTCGAGCATCTTCTAGAAACCAGTGAGCCGTTGAAAGCCGAGGTACCATTCCGCGACGAATTCGCCATTGGCAAGAGGACGGTGCACCTTTCGATCAATCCTGTGGCAGGAGAAAATCAGTCAGCGGAAAAGATTCTTATCCTCACAGACATCACTGACAGCAAGCTAGCAGAATATGCACTTCGCGCTGCAGAGAAACTCTCCGCGACAGGACAATTGGCAAACTCGATCGCGCATGAAATCAACAATCCGCTCGAAGCTCTTACCAACCTCCTCTATCTTGCAGAATCGTCCTCCTCGCTCGGGTCCATCCATGATCTGTTGGCGCGGGCAAACGCGGAGCTTTCGCGAATTGCACGAATCACGAAGCAATCGCTCGCTTTCCATCGAGATTCGGAGAAACCTGTCCCCATCGATGTTCCCGCGCTTATATCTGAAGTAACTTCTCTACTGGGAAGATCAGCGGCCATGCGACACGTTCGTTTCATTTCGAGCGGCCAGAGTGCTTTGACGATCCACGGGTTTCCGGGCCAACTAAATCAGGTCCTCGTCAATCTGGTTCGCAATGCGGCTGAGGCATCGCCTCCCGATTCGGAAGTCCTAATCCGAGTCAAATCCATTCATCGCGCCGCAGGTGAAGGTGTGCGAATCACGATTCACGATCGCGGTCCCGGGATCCCCGAAGAGCTCAGAGAAAAGCTCTTTGATCCGTTCTTCACAACGAAGGGTCTCAAGGGTTCCGGCCTCGGCCTCTGGGTTTCGAAAGCTCTTATCGTTAAACATCATGGAACGATTCGCTTTCGGTCCTCTGAACGCCCCGGCAAAAGCGGGACGACTTTCGAAGTGTTTCTACCCTTGGAAAGCGTGGCTCGGAACAAGGTACTCACGTACGCCTAGAGCGTCTTCGAATTCATGATCAACGCGACCGCGCTGCGAAGTCGTGCTGTGTTTCCGCCCCGGGCGGGTCGAATGCTGGGCGGCCGGACCAGCGGGAAGCGACGCATCTCAGCTTCAATCTCTGGGCCTGCCAAATCCCAGGCATTGGTGATATCGCCGACCACAACGATTTCACCTGGCGCCAAAGCCAGAGAAATCATGTGCATTCCTCGACCAAGGGCCTTGCACATCATGTTCAACGCCTGCCTTGCTGCAACGTCATCCGCTTTGGCAAGTTGGATTAGGGCATCAAACGAGGACACGGGCTTCTTTGTGATTTCGGCGTAGTAACGAAGACCGGCCCTATTGGAAGCAATCGTTTCCCAGCAGCCTTTGCCGCCGCATCCGCAGCGCAGGCCATTCGGATCAAGTTGAATATGACCGAACTCGCCCGCGACACCGGCTTCGCCGCGCAGAAGATGGCCATTCGCGAAGATTCCGGTGCCAATTCCCTCCGATACATTTACAACGACCAGGTCATTCATCCTGTCGCTATAGCCGAACCACACTTCAGATAAAGTACACGCATTGGCGACGTTGTCGACGACAACGGGGAGACCGGTGGCTCGTTCGACACGTGACTTCAACTGCCCTATAGGCCAGTCCACGTTTGGCGCAAAGATGGATTTTTCAAGGTGCGGATCAAAACGCCCCGGAAGATTGATGCCGATGCCTTCAAATGTACGGTTCCGATGACTTCGAAGCATCTTGTTGACGGCGGTCAGAATTGCTCCGATAACGTCTTTTGGGTTTTCTGGAAGCTCGACAGAGTCAACAGAAATGACCTTGCCTCCGAGATCGGTCACAGCCAACATTGCGTGAGCCGGGTGTATGTCGAGCGCAAGAACTACGCGCTGGCCATTGACGTTGAGGAACGTGGGCTTTCGTCCGCGCGGAATCTCTCCCGTCAAGCCCTCGACAACCCACCTGTCTTCAAGCAGCTCCTCAACGATTAGGGAGACGGTACTTCTTTGAAGGCCCGATGTGCGTGCCAGTTCAGCTCGTGAGATAGGCTGTTTGGCGCGAATCTGGTTGAAGATGAGATTGCGGTTAATTTGTCTGGCAATTCTATTCGACGCGCTGAGTGTCCCGTTGAGCATGAACCGTGACGTTGGCATCCCGGTCTTTATTCTCCATTTCAAGCAAAAAGTGAAATGCCGGCACGAGAGCAAAAAAAACAAGCCCGCTTCTACAACGTGTCCCGAGTCTCCGGGCTAAATACTTGGTGCCCATCCCTTCTCATATTGCCGCCCCCACATCTTCATTGCATCGGGATCGTTTTGAGGTTTCCCGGAACTTGTGTCCAGTCGCAACTCGCGGCCGACCTCCCACGAGACATTCGATAACTGAAGCATGGTCACGGCGACATTCCCAACGGAAACCGGGGCGTTCAGTTTCTCGCCTTTGCGAATTCCAGCGATGAAGTTGGCAAAATGAAGGTCGGTCATGGAATCGCGGCCAGTTAAATCACTCGACGAAGTTGCGCTGCCGGCCTTGAATTCGTTTATCTTGTTTCCCTTCAGGTCGTAGATCTCATAGCCGTCACGATCTATGAGCACCGAGCCGTTCGTTCCAACGATCACTGAGCCGCGGTCACGTCCGTAGTACTTCATCCCGTCGCAGCATTTGCACTCCCACGACATCATCTTGTCTGCATAGTTAAAGTTGGTCACCAGCGTGTCATAGAACTGCCAATCATCCGTGTAGTGATATCTCCCTCCGGACGATGAAATAGCGCGAGGATAATCGACACCCAAAGCCCAGCGGCAGACATCAATTTCATGAGTGCCATTGTTAAGGGTTTCGCCGGTACCCCAGATCTTGAACCAGTGCCAGTTATACGGCTGCACATTGTCTTTGTACGCCATGCGCGGGGCGGGACCTTGCCACAGATCCCAATTGAGCTGTGCAGGTACGGGCGCTTCCTTGCCCACGCCAATCGATTTGCGAATGTTGCTGTACCAGGCTTTCGCGTAATAAGCCCTGCCTACCAGGCCATTATGAATCTTGTCGACGATCTCAATGGTATGCGGGGATGAGCGCTGCTGAGTGCCCATCTGGACTAGCTTTCCATATTTCTGCTGCGCTTGGACAAGCAGCGCGCCTTCGGCGGGGTTGTGGCTGCAGGGCTTTTCGACATAGACGTGCTTCCCAGCCTGGAGCCCGAGAATCGACATCGGCGCGTGCCAGTGATCCGGGGTCGCGATGGTGATGGCGTCAACGTCCTTCTTCTGAAGAATGTGTCGGAAGTCCTGGTCAGTCGCTGGTGCATAACCCAGCTCGCGCTCGGTGTCGGCGGCAAACTTCTTCATCGTGTTCATGTCCACATCGCACACATACGCGACGCGAGCCGTATCCTTGTTGGCCTTCAAAGCGGAAAGATGAGCATAGGCGCGCGAATGCAGACCAATGATCGCGAAGTTCAATCGATCGTTCGCTCCCAAAATCTGACCGTAGCTTTTGGCAGTCGAATTGATTGCCAATCCGACGCCGCCTACAGCAAGCGTGTCTAAAAATTCCCGTCGTGTGAGCATCGCTTCTCCTTCTCTCCTGAATGCAGCCATCGGTCTTAATCGAATTGGTATTCGTCTTAAACCGCGTTGGCGGCTTCCAGGGCTTGCTTCATTCCTGCCCAGCTAATTCGGGTGGACTCTTCCGGCGTCCCGCCGCCGTGCCAGTGAGTCTCAAGGCTCACTGCGTCGTGGTAGCCCATCTGTTTAAGTGCGCGAAACTGCGCCGCCCAATCGATGTATCCCTTATCGACGGGCGCCCATTCGATTTTCCCATCTGCGCCTTTGATCGCGTTCTTGCAGTGGCAATGGTGAATTCGATCCTTGGGAATCAAGTTCCACGCAACTGGAAAAGCATCGAATTCGCCGCGCATCACGGCGTTACCGGGATCCCAGTTCAAGGCCAGATGCGGGGTCTGCACCGCATTCATGGTGCGTGCGGCTTCCCGACCGGTCGCAGTGTTGCAGGCAAACTCGTTCTCAAGAACCAGCAGAATCCCTTGTTTGCCGCATATCTCCGCAGTTGACCTGAGCTTATCGTCGATTGCCTGCGATGAGGCGCAACATCTTCCAGCCGCCAGAAATCGAAACAGCGGACCTTATTGGTGTCAAACTCCTTTGCCAAGGAGATCGAGCGCTCCAGTATTCCGTCCTGCTTTTTAAAAGTGACTTCAGGTGCACCGTGCAAGTCTTCCTTCGATCCGTACGGCGATTTTGGCGCTCCGGGCCAGTCCGTCTTGAAGAGCGGGCTCGCAATGTCAGTTACCTGGAGTTTGTACTTGCTGAGAATTTTTTTAGCCTCATCGATCTGGGATTGATCGAGATCGATGACGTTCTTGCCCCACATGGAACGAAGCTCTATCCAGCTCATCCCAAAGTCGTGTGAAGCAACGTAGCAGGCGTGATCAAGGTCCGGCGAAATCTCGTCGTTAATGACGGATACCTTGAACGGTCTTCCCAACGATTCGGCCAGGCTGAGCATCGGCAGCGCGGACCAGGCTGCGGTTGCTGCTCCAGCCTTTATGACGAATTCTCGTCTTGAATAGCGATTCATAGGCTCCATTGTGTTTGCAGGATCTTCTTTGACACCTTTCTCCTACCAGCTTGTACGGCCGATAACCGTTGCGCGATTACCGGCCGTTTCATTGCGTTGTGAGTTGATTTTCTAGAACATGAACTTGAAGGACCCCTGCAGAGAGCGTCCTCCTCCAATTCCGTTCACGCTGCCTTGGCCGCTGCCCAGGGTGCTCGTGATCTGGCCGAAGTTCGCGGCTGTAAAGATTGATCCGCTGCCAGAATTGGGTAGGCCGAACTGAGGAGTATTCGTCAACTGCACCGCGTCGATACGAATCTCACTTGCAAATTCGTGATACATCGTGAATTTCTTAGCAAGCGAGAAGTTGTTCTGCCAATAACCCGGGCCCCGGAACTGGTTTCTTCCGGTGTTGCCGAGGCCAGGGTTGTTGCAAGGTGTCTGACCGGTGCAGCCCGTTGGTTGGGAGAAATTGGATTTATCCAGCCACTGTTTGCCGGATCCGATCTGGTGAGTCACTTTGGGGCCGCCCGTGATGTTCGCCAGCAGCGCGGTTCCTGGTGTGTTGAGTACGCCTTGATTTGCATACACGCTGAACGGCAAACCAGAAAGCAGGGAAATCACCCCGGAGAGTCTCCAGTCACCGAACACTGCGGCGCCAATGCCGGAGTTGAAGTATTTGTGACCGCGGCCGGCCGGCAGCTCGTAGACAAAGCTCTGCTCGAAGTTCTTTGAACGGTCAAAGTCGGCCGGAGCATAGTTTTTGCGCTGGTTGATGAAGAAGACCAGGCTGCCGTTGTCATCTCCCCCGGTGGCGTAGTTAAGCGCTTTGCCCCAGGTAAACGCGGAGGTGAACGAAAGGCCGGCAGAGTAGCGCTTCGTAAATTGGACCTGAAGGGCGTTGTAGTTCGAGGAGGCCCCAAGGAAGTACTCGTTCGTGGCCGCGGTACGACCTGTAGCGCCACCCGTGAATGCGGTGGAGTTTTCCGGCAGTGAAGCATTGCCGCCGCCATACACGCTTGGCAGGTTAATGTTCTGTGACACATTCATACGCGAGCCATGATTGCCGACGTATGCAATTTGCAAAGTGTAGTTGGGGCCGAAGGCTTGCTGAAGGGCCAGGTTCCAGGCTTCCGCGTAGGAATTCCGGAAATTCAGCGGAATGTAGGTATAGACCTGGCTGATCAGTGACGGCGTGTTGGCAGGGATGATTCCGTTGCTGGGAATCGTCACCGGAACCGGCGCTGGGAAACCAGCCTGGAAGGTCGCAACTGTCACGCCATCGGAGAGGACTGCGGGGCTGAAGGTCGAGCCCGCCGGCTGATAGCTGTTGTTGGCGCGGATGGGGTAGTTGTACGCATACGTGTTATCCGTGAATGGGATATAGCTCATGCCAAAGCCCGCGCGGATCACCGTGTCCTCACTCGCGCGGTAGGAGAGTCCAGTACGCGGAGCGAAGTACTTGTACTGGGTCTCAATCCCGAGGTTTGAGGGATTGTTGCCGAGACCGGCTAGAACCAGTGTGTTGTTTGACGGGTTGTAGTTTGAAAATCCGCCGTCGACTTTCGGCGTAGCAGGCGGATAGAAGTCCCAGCGAAGGCCATAGTCAAGAGTCAGCTTGGGCGTTGCCTGCCACTTGTCTCCTCCAAAGGCGAAGAACCACCACTGGCGGTAGGCCGGGAAAAACGTGTTCAGATCGCGGCCCGTCTGGCTGGGCTGGTCGAGTAGGAAGCTGCCCATGAAGTTTGCGATATTTGTCTTCGCGCCAGTCGTAGAGGTCTGCAGGTCATTGAAGGTGAATGCGCCGCGGGGGCTGAAGGTCTGGTCCTGCAAGAGATCGTCGCGGATCCGGCGAATATCGGCACCCCACTTGATGGTGTGGTTGCCAACAACCCTCGTCCAGGTGTTCACTGCATCGATGTTTGATTCTGCGCGGATCCAGGGCACGGAGGCTGAATATCCGATGAGCGGGTTAGAAAAGCCACCGTTGATGGTGATGCCGACCTGTCCGGAGGTAAATGGCTGGTCGGGAATGTTGACTCCGGGCACACCGATGGTTGTCGCATCGTCCGTGCCGTAGTCATTTGGATTTGCCGAGTTGTGGAGGTGGGCTACGCCGACGCGAAGCTCGGTTAACAGCCTGGGCGAGAAAACATGATTGTAGATGCCGCCGGTGCTGTAGGCCGTCTGAGTACCCTTGGCCTCGAAGCCGCCCCCCTGAGGACCGCCAAGGTAGTCGCCAAAGGCCGACGCCTGGTAGGTGTTGGATTGCTGCCAACTGTAGCGGCCATTCAGATGGTCTTTTTCTGTGACGTTCCAATCCATTTTGACGTCGAAGCTATGCGCATCCTTGGTAAATGGAAGATTGGTGGTGTAGTTGTTTGTCGGATTCGATAGCGGCAAGGTCGAGTTCAGCTTTCCATACGTGGGATAAGCCGCGTTGAGATGCTGGAGCATGTTCAGCGAAACAGGATTGATCCGGCTGAAGGGAATCTGATTGTGTGGGAACGGAGTGCGCGGATGCGCGGCTGTTCCGTCGCCCGTGTTCGGGTCATAGATTTGCCCGGTCGTGCCCACGAGCGCGCCACTCAAATCGACGCAACCGGTTGGATCGGTGCAGCCCGGAGTGGCTCCGGCGTTGGTATACCAGCGAGCGTCAGGGACGGTAAACGTGCTGCTAACCCTTTCACTGTCGGTCGTGCGGAGGTAGTCGCCGAAGAAAAACAACTTGTCTTTCTTAATTGGGCCGCCGATGGCGCCGCCAAAGTAGTTGTATGACAGGTGGCCAAGCGGGCCACTGAAATAGGAGCGAGCGTTGACAGCATTGTTCTGGATATACTCAAACGCCGAACCATGAAAGGCATTGGTGCCGGACTTGAGCGTCACATTGGTGATTGCGCCCACCGAGCGTCCAAGTTCCGGCTCATAGTTATTCGTCGAGACATCAACGGTCTGGATGGCTTCGGCTGGAGGAATCAGAATTTGCAGCAGGCCGGTGCGCTCGTCATCGTCGATTCCCTCGATCTGATAAAGATTACTGACGCGCGGCATGCCATTGGCTTGGGTCTGCAAAGAATTCTGCGCATTGAAGAACTGCGAATGCTGGAAGGTCGCGGGGCTGGCTCCGGGTACCAGGTTGAGAAGCGACTGGAAGTTGCGCCCAGTTGTGAGAGGCAACTCCGCCACGCTGGCCGCGTCAATTTTGGTACTGATGTCGGCGCGGTCGGTCTGTAGCAAGGGAGGCGCCCCAGTCACCACGACCGTCTCCGAGACGTTTCCCGGCGTAACCGTCAGGTCGACGCGGACGGATGAATTGGGTAGCAGATTGATGTTCTGCTGATTAACCCTCTTGAATCCACTTGCCTCAGCACTGATCGTATAGCTTCCGGGTTGGAGGTCCGGAAAGGCGTAGTTGCCGCTTTCGTTGGAGAGCGACTCGTGGACTGCGCCGGTCTGGGCGGCCGTTGCCAAGACCTTTGCTCCAGCAACAGTAGCTCCTGAAGTGTCGGTGACGGTTCCCAGTAGAGTTCCGTTGACCGCCTGCCCCATCAGGGAATGGGAGAAGAGGAAAACGATTAGCGCAGTGAGAATTCCCAGGCAGGAACCCACCCTCTTACGTGATTCCATCTACAGCCTCCAAAAGTCGATCTGAACTTCAAAGCTCAAATAGGGATATTGTTCGAACTCCGAACAAGCTATTCGCGGGCCATCGATCCTGTCAAGAAGATTCCAGCGCACTCTAAGGTTTATCGATTTACTAATTTGACCCAAGCGGCGCGTGCCAAATCGTGAGCCATCCCACTACCTTCCACGGCAAGCCGTCCCACTGCGACAATTCGTTACCATAAGAAATGAGAGCCTTTGTCTCATGCCGAGGCCAGCCCTTGGCTACGCGGTTGTGGGGACTCAAGGTGAACCGCCATACACAATCGGATGTGGATATTGCCGTCGTCTAAGATCACCCCCATCGCGGTCCGCGACCAAAAGCACGTGAATGGAGCCTGGATCGAGCGCGGTATTAGGGATGCGCCCCTCCGACCACAGCAACTCGGCAGGAAGTGGTGATGACGCACGTCGCGATCTGGGGCATCTCTGCCATCAGCATCGCGCTGATGCTTTTCAGGCCCTTCCGAATTCCGGAATTTGTCTGGACCACCGCGGGTGCTTTGATTCTCTGCGCACTCCGTTTGATTCCCTTCCAACTCGCCGGCCACGCAGTCGCAGAGGGCTTGGATGTCTGCCTGTTCCTCACCGGAATGATGCTGCTATCAGAGTTGGCGAAGACCAATGGCGTTTTCGATTGGTTGGCAAACATCGCTGTGAAACGGTCAAACGGTTCCTCGCAGCATCTCTTCACTTCGATCTACATCGTCGGTACCGCGGTGACTATTTTCATGTCGAACGATGCCACCGCGGTGGTTCTTACGCCTGCGGTGTTGTCGGTGGTAAAGCGCGCCAGGGCCGCACCAATGCCGCACCTGCTTACTTGCGCATTGGTTGCGAATGCGGCCAGCTTTGCGTTGCCAATTTCAAATCCCGCGAACCTGGTCGTCTTTCACGCTGCGATGCCGCCACTTATGACGTGGCTGGCCAGGTTCATTTGCCCCTCGGTCATCTCCATTGTTTCGACGTATATTCTGCTGCGCTGGTATAGCCGCAAAGAACTGGCCGCCCCGTGCAATGGGTCAAACGTTGACGTACATCTCTCGCACCTCGGCAAAGTCAGTCTGTTCGGCATCGTCGCAGTTGCGGCGATTCTGCTGATTGCCTCATCGCTCAGGAAAGATCTGGGACTGCCCACTTGTGTCGCAGCAATTGCGGTCGCATCGATCGTTTTGATTGCAGGCCGTTCCAATCCTGTGCCCCTGCTACGCGAGGTCAGTTGGAGCGTGCTGCCGCTTGTGGCAGCCTTGTTCGTGATCGTGGAAGCAGTAAAAAGCGCTGGTGCGTTGCAAATGTTACAAGTAGCCACTCAGCACCTGGTGCAATGGCCGCGGGTACAGGGTGCGTTTGCTCTGGGTGGATTAGTCGGGTTCGGAACGAATGTCGCCAACAACCTGCCGCTCGGGCTTATCGCAGGCTCCGCTCTGCGCACCATGACGCTTCCCCCGCTTCTATCGCAGGTGGTGCTTATTGGTATCGATCTGGGGCCGAATCTCTCCATCACCGGTTCCCTTGCCACCATCCTGTGGCTCATCGAAATTCGTCAGGAAGGGATGCATGTCAGCGCATGGCAATTCCTGCGAGTAGGCATGCTGATTATGCCGATCTCCCTGGCCCTCGCCATCGGGGGCGCGTTATTGTTCGGCGGGCATTGAGGCTGGCATAAAGCCGGAATTGACGGGTCAGGCACGGCGCAGTTCCGTAGTATCATTCGTACTCAGCTTTTATCTTCTGGTTTTGAATCACGCCCCGCGAAATTGCGCGAGATGGTTCCCTGTTCTTCCTGCTATCAACTTCGATTTGGTGGATACAACCATGCAAAATTCGTTTGGCAAATGGACCCCTGTCAGTCTCGCGGCGATTCTCTTTTCACTGATTGCCTTGTCAACTTCGGTTGCCTCCGCAGCCGACACCGTCCCCATCCACCGAGGCTATTACACGTATCCTGCGGTTCGCGGAGCTGACATTGTTTTCACATCCGAGGGCGATCTGTGGCTGGTTGGGGTGAACGGTGGCGTTGCAAGGCGACTCACCTCGAATCCTGGAAGTGAATCGCACGCCGTCCTCTCGGCCGATGGCAAGACCGTCGCATTCAGCGCCAACTTCGAAGGCCCAACTGAGGTCTACACCATGCCGATTGACGGTGGCCTGCCTCAGCGGCGCACTTGGGATGGCAATTCCCTGCCCGCCGGATTCGCCCCCGACGGCCGGCTGATGATCACCACATCGCGCTACACCACATTGCCTGGAACCCAGCTCGTCCTTGTCAACGAGGTCGGCGCGCGGGAGATCGTTCCGTTGGCCGAGGCCGCTGAAGGCGCGTATTCGCCGGGAGACCAGAACCTCTTCTTCACGCGCTGGTTCAAACAGCCGAGCGAGACCAAACGCTACAAAGGCGGAACAGCCGAGAGCATCTGGAAGTTCGATGGCCACAACGAGGCGGTTGCCCTCACTGCGGACTACACCGGCGCATCGACCCGGCCCATGTTCTGGAACGGACGCGTCTATTTCCTTTCTGATCGAGACGGAATCATGAACGTGTTCTCCATGGATGAACAGGGACACAACCTCAAGCAGGAAAGCCACCAGCGCATCTTCGACATCTCATCCGCATCAATTGATGACGGGCGAATTGTCTACGCGTGCGGTGCTGATTTGTGGCTCCTCGATTTGAAGTCTGGACACGAGCAGATCGTCCCCATTACCCTCGCTTCCGATTTCGATCAGCTTCGGGAACACTGGGTAAAGAAGCCGGTGGAATTTCTCACCGCATTCCACATCTCTCCCGATGGAACCAACGCCGTGTTCACTGCTCGCGGCGAAGTATTCACATTGCCGCTGCGAAACGGAAGAATCGTCAAAGTAGCAGCCAACTCTGCGGTCCGTTATCGCGAAGCGCGCTTTCTACCTGACGGCAAAAGCATTCTCGCCCTATCCACCGAAAGCGGCGAAACCGAGTTCTGGAAGTTCCCTGCGAATGGGGAAGGCAAGCCCGAACAATGGACCAACGACGCACACGTCTTGCGCTGGGACGGAGTCGTGTCGCCGGATGGGAACTGGCTTGCGCATCACGACAAGGACGAGCATCTTTGGCTGTTCAACACCAAAACCAAGCAGGAAAAGCCGATCGCTCAATCGATGATGGGCGACTTCGCCGACCTGCGCTGGTCGCCCGATAGCAAATGGCTCGCCTTCGTTCAATCGGCGAATAACCAGTTCCTGCAGATCAAAGTCCTCAATATTGATTCCGGCGAAATCAAGGAAATCACTTCCGACCGTTACAACAGCGCCAGCCCTACCTGGAGTTCCGACGGCAAATGGATGTACTTTCTCTCCGATCGCATGCTGAAAACCACAATCGAGTCGCCGTGGGGATCGCGCGAGCCTGAGCCATTCTTTGACCACCAGGTAAAGATCTACCAACAGGCGCTCGTTCCCGACCTTCGCTCCCCATTCCTCCCTCCTGACGAATTGCATCCCGATAGCTCCGCAAAATCCGACGAAAAGAAGGCCGAAGACAAATCCAAGGATGCCAAACCGAACGCAAATGAGAAGCCTTCGGACTCGCCCAAAAAACCGGAGGAAGAGAAGAAGGACGAAAAGACAGAGAACCCCAAGCCGCCTGCTGTGAAAATCGACTTCACCGATATGGCGCTTCGCCTAAGCGAGGTCCCAGCACCTCCCGGCAACTATGGCAATCTCCAGGCAGCCGAAAAGCGCCTCTGCTGGCTCAACGACGGTGACAACACGCAGAAGCACCTTGCCATGCAGTGTATCGACGTGGCCAACAATGGCGACGACATCGAAACTGTAATGTCCGATATAAAGAACTTTGAGATTGCCCAGAATCGCAAGAAGCTGCTCGTTCGCAAAGGCGATGACTTTTTCATCTTTGATTCCGATGTGAAGCCTTCAGCGACATCCGATGCCAAAGCCCTTGCGAAGGCCTCAATCAACATATCCCGCTGGACGTTCTCAACCAAGCCAGTCGACGAGTTTCGCGGATTCTTTCTGGATGCGTGGCGACTCGAACGCGACTATTTCTATGACCACAACATGCACGGCGTCAATTGGGCCGCGATGCGCGATCGCTACCTGCCGCTCGTGGATCGAGTAGCGAACCGCGATGAACTGAACCTGGTGATCGCTCAGATGGTGAGCGAACTCTCGGCATTGCATACGTTCGTCGTCGGCGGCGATTCGCGAAAACCCGGCGACCAAGTCGAAATCGCCTCGCTGGGTGCCCGCCTGCGCCGTGACGAGAAGGCAGGCGGTTTCGTCGTCGATCACATCTATCTGCACGATCCCGACCTTCCTGACCTGGCTCCTCCACTGGCTCGTCCTGAATCGCTGGTTCGCGAGGGAGAAGTCATCGTCTCCATCGATGGCGAAGACCTGCTCGGCGTAACCGACGAGCGCGTCCTCCTGCGAGGCAAAGCGGGAACTCAGGTACTGCTGCGCGTCAAATCCGCTACAGGAACAGTGCGCGAAGTGCTCGTCACGCCGATCAAAGATGGAGACGAAGCAAATTTGCGCTACGCGGAGTGGGAGTATTCCCGCCGCCTCAAGGTCGACTCTGACTCAAACCATACCGTCGGCTATGTCCACCTGCAGGCCATGGGCTCAGACGATATCAACCGGTGGGCTCGCGAGTTTTATCCTGTCTACGACCGCCAGGGCCTCATCATCGACGTCCGCCACAACAACGGCGGCAACATCGATTCGTGGCTCCTTGCAAAGTTGCTGCGGCAGGCGTGGTTTTATTGGCAGCCGCGCGTGGGCAGCCCGATCTGGAATATGCAGTACGCGTTTCGCGGCCACATTGTCGTGCTCTGCGACCAGCAGACCGCATCCGACGGCGAAGCATTTGCCGAGGGCTTCAAACGCCTCAACCTCGGTAAGGTCATCGGTATGCGGACCTGGGGAGGCGAAGTCTGGCTCAGCTTCAGCAACTCGCAGGCAGACAATGGGATTGCATCCGCCGCCGAACTCGGTGTCTACGGGCCCGAAGGCAAATGGCTCATTGAGGGTCACGGAACGGAGCCGGACATCAGTGTCGACAACCTGCCTCATTCAACGTTCAGTGGCAATGACGACCAGCTCCAGGCCGCTCTCAAGCTACTGAAGGAAGAGATCCAGGCTGATCCGCGGCCCGTCCCCGCTCACCCGCCTTATCCCAACAAGTCTTTCCGTTTGAACGAAACGGGAAACTGAGATTGATTTCACTCTTTCGTAACGGCCAAATCTCAAGCATTTGGCCCTCCGCCGCCATTGGTTCCGTTTATGACCCATCGGTACCGTTGAGCGTTCCCGAAACCGATGTCACTATTCCCGCATGCGAGTCAATCTGATAACCCGTCCAGCCGATCAACCCAAGTCAGGACTTGGAACGATTCCCCTCTCGCTTACGATCCGCCCATCTTGCGGATTACCCGGCGACTATGAATGCCCAACCGATAGCGCGTCGCTGTTGCGATTGCTTCGGCGCCAAACCGACCTGCCCGCATTTGTGCTCCAGAATTTTGAAAGAGATCTGGAGACTCCTCTCGGTGCGCGTCTCCTGGGCGTGGATTTGAGTGACAGCGTTCTCACGGATATTGGCTACTTCATCGACTAGCAGCATCCGCAGAAACAACACTTCAGCGGATGCGGCTGGTCGGATCGGAATTCCACCACTGAATCTGCCCAAGTTGCTCCATGACTCGGCTGGATTAGTCGAATGCTGCGCAACCCGGACCTTTCTACTTTCATGCCCCCAAGCGGACCTGACGCCTCGGCGCAATCCGTCGCGCGATTAAGCGGGAACATACGTCAACCTGATCACGTCTTCGCTAACGAGATCGCTGGTCACAAGGCGGAGCGGCGGCCGAGGGCCGGAAAAGAATGGCTTGCCGCGACCAAGCACGATGGGGTGCAGGTAAAGTCGATACTCATCAATAAGACCAAGGTTGGTTAGGCTTCCTGCCATATCTGGCCCGGCAACATCAATCTCCCCAACCAGCTGAGCCTTCAGCCCACGTATCGCCGCCTCGACGTCATCCGCGACAAGTATGGCGTTGGGTCCGACCGCCTTCAACGTGCGCGACACCACCCACTTCGGCTTGCTCCGCCATGCCGCCGCGAAGGCGTGTTCCTCCGCGTCATCCTCCGGACGGTCTTCGTCCCAATAACGCATTACCTCGTACATGCGGCGACCGTACACAATGCCCGCCAAGTCGCGAACTTGCTCTATGAAGTGACGAAACAGCGCCGGGCTTGGCCTAAATTCCTGATGATCGACGTAACCATCCAGGGACTGGTTCAGTCCATACACGAGCTTGGCCATGGTAAAACACCTCCACCCAAGGTTCTTCAGAATAACTTGAGCCGACGTTCCTCAAAAATACGATTGGGCACGATCTGCGTACCGCATCGCCGGTGTGACCAGGACGGCGCTTCACCCGGTTTACGGGACAATGCGAAATTCCGTGTGATCGCCGGCCTGCGAGCTTCCCCCCCACCAACACCGCATAGTCAGTCTGCTCAATCACAGCCTTTCCCGCGTTGTTGTGCCGTCTTGCCGACGACCCATATGCCCGCGCGCCGTCGCCAACGCGAGGTCGATTCTCCCCTCTTTTCGGAAAGCTTTGCGTGCGATCTCCAACTCCGGTACGGCCCTTTCATACAAGTTTTCTAACGCGCACGTCGCAGAATTTTAAAAACCACGGAGACAACTCACTCGCCCCCACAGGCTATAGAATCGATGGCTGCGCAGCTCATCGCTGCCCTTCCAGTTCCAACCGGAGATAACGCGTGCAGGATTTTCGTCGGGAGTTTCTCAAGATGGCCGGCCTCACCATGGCCGGCGGCGCCACCACGCTTCTCAATCCTCCGCGTGCAACAGCGCAGTCGCAACCAACCGCATCTCCGGCCACATCGGCAAAGCCTGTCTACTACGATGTCCGCAGCTTCGGCGCAAAAGGCGACGGAGCCTCGATCGACACACCGGCTATCAACGCGGCCATCGACGCAGCCGCTAACACAGGCGGAGGCACCGTCATCTTCCCTGCCGGCGTCTACGCCAGCTACTCCATCCACCTAAAGAGCAACGTCGCGCTATTCCTTCAGCAAGGCGCCACCATTCTCGCCGCGTCCACTCCCTACGACGGCCTCTCGACCGGCGGCTACGATGCGGCCGAGCCGCAAGGCGAGTGGGAGCCCTATCAGGACTACGGCCACAATCACTGGCACAACAGCCTCATCTGGGGAGAGAACATCCACGACTGCGGCATCTTCGGCCCGGGCCTGATCTGGGGCAAGGGCCTAAGCCGCGGCCACGACGAAAAGGTGTTGCCTAATACCACCGCACCCGGAGTAGGCAACAAGGCCATCGCGCTCAAGAACTGCCGCAACGTAATCCTCTCGGATTTCTCCATCCTCCAGGGCGGATGGTTCGGCGTCCTCGCCACCGGCGTCGACAACTTCACCATCGACAACCTCAAGATCGACACCAACCGCGACGGCATCGACATCGATTGCTGCCGAAACGTCCGGGTCTCCAACTGCACCGTCAACTCGCCGTGGGACGATGGCATCTGCCCCAAAAGCTCCTACGCGCTCGGCTACGCGCGAGCCACCGAGAATCTCACCATCACCAACTGCTACGTCACCGGCGTCTACGAACTTGGCTCCGTACTCGACGGAACTTGGAAGAAAATGGAGATGCCCAAAGGCCGCGTAGGTACAGGTCGCATCAAGCTCGGTACTGAAACCAACGGCGGATTCAAGAACATCACCATCTCCAACTGCGTCTTCGAAAGCTGCCGCGGCTTCGCGCTCGAATCCGTCGACGGAGCAATCGTTGAAGACATCACCTTCACGGGCATCGCCATGCGCAACGTCAGCGCACCCTTCTTCCTCCGTCTCGGCGCCCGCCTCCGCGGACCCAAACCGCAGACCGTCGTCGGCACGATGAAACGCGTCGTCATCAGCAATGTTGTCAGTTCAAGCGCGACGCAATTGCCCTCGATCATCGCCGGGGTAACCGACCACCCCGTCGAAGACCTCAAGATCAGCGACGTTTACCTGCATCAGGTAGGCGGCGCCGCCGCTGACATGGCGTCCAACCAACCGCAAGAGAACGCCGACAAATATCCCGAGCCCTCCATGTTTGGCGATCTTGCCCGCCACAGGCATATACGCTCGCCACGTTAAAAACCTCGAGCTCAGCAACATCGAAATCGCCACGGAAACTGCCGACGCTCGCCCTGCGTTTTATCTGGACGATGTCGACGGCGCAGACTTCTTCCGCCTCAAGTTTCCGCGGCGGCATCAGGAGTCCGGCCAGTTTCGTCTGAAAACCGTCTCCGACTTCCGCCTCTTCGGCTGCCAACACTATGCCGACACCACCGAGCCTCACACCGACGACAAAACCATATAGCTCCATGTCCCCGCAAGATTGGGGAATCTCAAAATCATCAATGGAGTGTCATCCTGAAGCGACGCACGCTTGGGGCCCCAGGATCGTGCAAGCGATCCAGGGGTAAGTGTCGCGAAGGATCTGCTTTTAGTTGAACTAAGCTTCGAAATCCAGTTCCACCGGATCGATCAGCGGCACCAGCCATTTGAGCAGCGCCTGGTGCATGGGATGCGTGGTGTACGCATCGGCCGCGGCCTTGTCGGTAAAAGTCATCAGTCCCACAAACGTATAACCCTGTCCCCGCGGAGACAAGTTGGGCCCGACATGAACATCGATCAACCCGAGAACATGGTCTCGAAAAGCCACAATGTCATGAGCCGCGCGCGCCTTGTCGGCCTCAGTTGCCGCCGGCTTCCACCGAAATCCAAAAATGTGAATGAACACGGTTTACTCCTCGCACGCCTATTGCATCACGAAGACCTAGTCCCTAGTCCCTAGTCCCTGCTTCTATCAACTCGCCATCGCGAACGCCCGCCCACTCTCCAACAACTTCGCCACCGCTTCCTTCGACGTCGACTCCGTATAAATCCGCATCAACGGCTCCGTCCCACTCGCCCTGAACAGAATCCACGTCTCCGCGGCATTTGGCTTCGTCTTCGCTTCAGGATTGTCGAGATAGAACTTCACGCCGTCCAGCGTCTCCTGCCGCAAGATCGGCATTCCCGCAATCGATGCATCGCCCACTTGCAACCCTCGCGCCCGCGCAATTGCCGCGTTCTTCAGATAATCAGGAATGTGCAGATCGATGCGCCCGTACTGATGCTCCCCGTACTCAGCCTGAAGATCGGCCACGAGCTGCCCCAGCGTCTTCTTTTCCTCCGCCATCACATTCGCCAGCAACAGCGCATTCAACAGCCCATCGCGCTCCGGCAGGTGCCGCTGGAACCCGATGCCGCCCGACTCCTCGCCACCCATCACAATCTCACGTTCGAGCATGAGGTCACAGACATACTTGAACCCAATTCCATGTTCGATCAGTTCGCGACCGTATTTCTTGCAAATCCGATCCAGCATCTTCGTCGTGTTGAATGCCCGGGTCACCGCGCCTGGCCAGCCCTTGCGCCGCAACACCCAGCTCAGCAGCACCGAAAAAATCTTGTGCGGATCGACAAAGTTTCCATCCTCATCCGTCGCGCCGATCCGGTCCGCATCGCCATCGGTACACAGCCCGGCATCGCACTTGTGCGCAACCGCTGCCTCGCCTAGCGCACGAATGTGCGGCTCGATCGGCTCCGGATTGATTCCCGGAAACAGCGGATCGACATTCCCGCGAATCTGCACGTGATCTACGCCGATGCGCGTAAAAATATCCGACAGGATTGTCAGCCCCGCTCCGTACATCGAGTCGATCGCAAACTTCATCCCCGACTTCGCAATCAGATCGAGATCGGCGAAGCTCTCAATCGCCTGCAAATACGGCGGCAGAAAATCAACCTCTTCAATGGCCGCCGGCTTGTCGGCTTGAGGCACCGGCTTGCCAAGATAGCTTTCAATCGCCGCAATAATCGACGGCTTGCCCGACCCGCCGTACCATGCCTTGTACTTCACGCCGTTCCACTGCGCGGGATTGTGCGACGACGTAATCATGATGCCGCCCGCAGCGCCACGCCCGCGCACGCCATAGCTCAATGCCGGCGTCGGCGTTATGTCGTTGGCCAGCGCAACTGGAATCCCGCTCGCAGCCACAACTTCAGCGCATGCCCGCGCAAAAGCCTTCGACCCGAAGCGTGTGTCATAGCCGATGCAAAGGCCCTTCGCAGGATCTTCCTGCGCGTGAACATACGCGGCAATTGCGGCCGCCGCCGTGCGAACATTGGCAAAAGTAAAGTCGTCGGCGATGACGCCGCGCCAGCCGTCAGTTCCAAACTTGATTTGTGGATGGGACATACAGAGATTGCTCTTTCCTTATCAACGGGTGTAATCAGCAGAGCCGCAGTTGAACGCCGAGCCCTTCGAATACTCAATAAGATTCAGTCGCAGGGCCGCACCTGCGCACTTCAAGGTTTTTGCAGATTCTAGATCAACTCGTCGCGCCCCGAGAGCCCCAGTTCCTTTACTACCTTGCCCACATCCTGCGAGTGGTCGCGGTGCGCGATCAGCAGCGCATCCTCCGTATCCACGATGACAAGGTTTTCAACGCCGACCAGCGCAACAAATTTCTTCGGACTGTAGATGTAATTGTTGCCGGCTTCGATGGTCAGGTGCCCATCCGACTCGGCGACATTGCCATCGCCATCGCCGCGCAGCCGTGTCTCCATCTGGTACTCGTAGAGCGAGGCCCACGAACCCAGGTCGTTCCAGCTGAACTCCGCCGGCACGCAGATAGAGATGCGACGCGTGCTCGCCTTTGGCCGAACGAGGCTCGAGCACCGCGTAGTCTACCGAGATGTTTTCGCACTTCGGATAAAGCTCGCGAAACACCTGGTCAAATTCGGGCTTCCCAAAGCTGGCCGCAATCTTCTCAAGCAGCGGAGCCATCTCCGGCAGGTGCTCGCGTACAGCATTGGCCAGGGTCCTTGCCGACCACAGGAACATCCCGGAATTCCAGTAGTAATTTCCTGAAGCAACAAACTCCTGCGCGCGGTTCAGATTCGGCTTTTCGGTAAATCGGCGAACGCGAAGAGCAGTTTCCGCTCCATCATCCTCACCCGTCTCGATGTAGCCATACCCCGTCTCCGGCCGCGTCGGCTCAATGCCCAGCACGACGATATTCTCCCCCGCCGCCGCCAGGGCAATTCCCTTCTGCAACGCCTTCAGAAATCTCGGCTCATCCGCAATTACGTGATCCGACGGGAATACCCCCAGCACGGCGTCCGGATTCTCTCGCTCAATCAGGAATGCAGCCAAACCGCACGCTGGCGCGGTATTGCGGGCCACCGGTTCCTCGATAATCTGGTGGCGCGGAACTCCGTGAAGCTGGTCGGCAATCTCCTGCGCCAGAAATTCATTGGTGATTACCCATGTTTTCTCAGCGGAGGCCAGCGGTTTCAGGCGTTCTACCGTCTGCTGAATCATGGAGCGCTCGCCATCGAGCGCCAGCACTTGCTTGGCCCGGGCACGGCGGGAGCGGGGCCAGAATCGGGTTCCGCTGCCACCGGCAAGAATAACTGGACGAAAATCGATCGACTTCGGCATGGAAAACACATCCTACTCGACAGAAGCTAGGTTTGCACAGTGATGGACGATACTTTTAGGTTTATTGAGCCGGCAGCGACCGTGCCCAAGTGCGTAAAAAAAGAGTAGCATCCCTCCGCCGGCAAGGCTTCTCACTGGCCTGCGACCGCCCACCGACAATCCCACCTCTTTTGCCCAAAATCCTGTGCGGCAGGGATGCAACTGGAGATATCCGGTAAGCTAACTGCATGTTCGGCACCGGCCAAGGCTCGATTCATCTCTTCCGGCTCAAAGGAATCGACGTTTTTCTTAACTGGACGTGGTTCCTCGTCGCTCTCTTCGAGATACAGGCTCGGAAGGGCAGATACAGTTCCATCATCTGGAACGTAATTGAGTACCTGGCCCTCTTTGCCATAGTGCTGACGCACGAATTCGGCCATGCGTTCGCCTGCCGCTCCGTAGGTGGTACCGCAGACAAGATCATGCTCTGGCCCCTTGGCGGAGTCGCTTATGTCAATCCGCCTCAGCGCCCCGGCGCAACCCTCTGGAGCATCGCTGCCGGACCGCTGGTCAACGTGGTTCTGGCCATTCCGTTGACGGTCGCCTGGTTAACGGCCCGCTCGCTGCAATGGCAATACTCGATGCCCGATGTCTACCGATTGATCGTGGCAATCCTCTTCACTGACATCGTTTTATTTGTTTTTAATATTCTTCCCATCTACCCCCTCGATGGTGGCCAGATCCTCCGCTCCCTGCTTTGGTTTCCTCTGGGGCGCGCGCGCAGCCTCCTGGTCGCGTCGTCTCTTGGTTTCTTTGGAGTCGCTGGGCTCATCGCTTTGGCTGTGTGGACCCAATCCATTTGGACAGGCCTGATAGCCGCCTACGCGGGAATGAATTGCTGGAGCGGCTTCAAAACCGCGCGCGCCCTGCGCAACCTCGAGAAAATCCCCCGCAGACAGGGATTCGCCTGCCCCAGTTGCCGAACCGCGCCGCCCATTGGCCCCATCTGGCGCTGCAACAAGTGCGATACCAAGTTCGACACCTTCGAGACCGGCGGCGTCTGCCCGCAGTGTTCCGCTCGATTCGAGAAGACGACCTGCCTCGACTGCTGCCATCAGGCTCCACTCACGGAGTGGCAGGTAGGCTACGTCCCCGGCGTCGGCGTCATGAACGGCGAACTCCCCGCACAATAGCTCCCCGGCGTCATGAATGGCGAAGCCACTGCACGTAGCTCCCCGGCATCATGAAGGGTGAAGGTCTGCACGATAGGTCCCCTGGCGTCATGAAGGGCGAAGCGCTGCACGATAGGTCCCGGAGGGACAACACGAAAGTAGCCCCGGGTGAAACCCGGGGAACACTCCCGCCAACGCCCCCGCGTCCCGGAGGGCCGCCCGAAATCAAATGCAGATTTGACACAAAGTGCCTCGTCCATGCGCAGAAGTCACTTTCCGGGGTCCCCACAGAGGTCGTCGTGTTGTGGGGTGGCCGGGCATGGGTGGGAAACCACAGCACTCACCGCGCTCCGTCATCCTGAGCGAAGTCGAAGGACCTGCTTTTCGCTAGCTCCGTCAGAAACCGCCCATCCATGCGCAGTTTCATCGCGCATGGGTGGGAAAGCAGGAACCTTCCAACCCCCTAAAACGAAAAGGCCCGGTTCACCGGGCCTTTCGTTTCCGCATTCTGTTGCGGACAATCTACCCAAGCTTGCCCAGAAACTCGCCCATCCGACGCGTCCCCTCATCAATATTCTGCTTGGTCACAGGGTACGAAATCCGAATATGCTCGCTCGTTCCGAACGCCTCGCCCGGCACCGTCACCACATGCGCCTCGTGCAGCAATCGCGTCGCCAGTTCCGTCGCCGTCTTTACGCCACCCTTTCCGATAAACGCTCCAATATTCGGATACACGTAAAACGCGCCCTCCGGCTTGGTGCACGTCACACCCGGAATCTGCTTCAGCTTCGCCAGCATGTAGTCCCGCAACTCAATGAACTCCGCGCGGAACTGCTCGACGCACTCCTGCGAACCCGCCAGGGCCGCAATCGACGCCTTCTGCACCATGCTCGCCGCGTTCGACGTCGACTGCGACTGAAGCTTGCTCAGGTTCGCCGCCACCGGTTTCGCAGCCAGCGCATACCCCGCGCGCCACCCGGTCATCGAGTACGTCTTCGACAACGACCCGAGTATCACGATGTGCTCCTTGGCCCACGTATACGAGCCGCCCGAAACCGCCTTGCCCGCATAGTTCAGGTACACATAGCACTCGTCGAGCAACAGAAAAATCCCGCGGTCATGAGCAAGATGAACAATCCGCTCCAGGTCCTCCGCCGACACCACCGACCCCGCCGGATTCGATGGCGAATTCAGAATGATCGCCTTGGTCCGCGGCGTAATCGCCTTCTCAATTGCATCCGCCGTGATGCGGAAGTTCTCCGCCTCGCTCGTCTCCAGGAAAACGACCTTCCCGCCCGCATACTGGATGATGTCCTTGAAGCTTACCCAGTAGGGAACCGGGAGAATCACCTCGTCGCCGTGATCCACCAGCACCTGGATCGTGTTGAACAACGCCAGCTTTCCGCCGGTGGTGAAAACGGCCTCGTCGATCGAGTAATCCGACCCGAAATCGCACGCGTGCCGCTCAACAATGGCCTTCCGCACATCCGGAATACCCGGGACGACGGTATAGCGCGTGAAATTGGCTTCGATCGCCGCAATCGCAGCGTCCTTGATGTGCCGCGGAGTAGCAAAATGCGGCTCGCCGGCGCCAAAATCCACCAGGTTCGCGCCTTGTGCACGCAGTTTCGCAGCCTCGGCGGCTACCGCCATGGTTGCAGAAACCTCAATCCGGCCAATCCGGTCAGCAAATACTTTCGCAGGAGAAGCAACAGTCATAGTGCTTCTATCTTTACAGATTTTGTGGTTTGCATCCAATGGCCGCTTAAATATCGGCGTTTTGGCAGTGTCCTGATCTGTTTGGACACAGGGCCATCGATGCCTGTCACGATGGAGCCCACAATTTTGTTCGTGCACGCATTCACGCGGTCGAACGCTTGGAGCCGTATCAGAGCCGGCTTGGGAGGAAAAGAGGTCGTGAATTGCAGAGCCGGCCGAAGGCGCTGTTAGGAATCGGTGGGTGGCTCGTGTTTGGATTCTGCTTCGAGATCGGCGATGCGATTGAGAAGAACGTGCTTGATGAATAGAACGTTCTCAGGGTGCTCGGATTGTTCCAGGCGGTGCACCGTGCTACGGAGAGAAGCGAGCAGGTTATCGAGGGAGGGAGGCTGAGAAGCTCGATGATCCATTTGTCACGGCCTTTCGGCTCGGACTTCGGAGGGATGATGCGGCGGTGCCTTGGTCGATGATTCAATACGCCGTAGCAGAAACGCTCGAAGTTCAAGGGCTGCGGGTGTTTGGTCTTCCTTGGCAAGTGAATCTACGCGCAGGGTTCGCTCGCAGTGCGGTGAGCAGATCGGACATACGCTGAACGCTCACGTTCCATTGACTGCATAGTGCCACGAATCAGTGTCCGGTGCACATTTTTAGTTGATGATGCCGGTCACAACAGGTCAGAGCGGAGGTGTTGGCTTTTTCTATCTAGCTGTTTATCCAGGTGTCGTATCTACAATCCTTTTATTCGCGGGACTTCCAGAGCGCGACTCGTTGCTGAGTTTCAAAGGAGTGGGGCGCTGCATGATCGGCTGGCGCTTTGGCTTCGAGTTGTTCCATGGCGCGAGAGAGGGAGCGCCGCAATTCGCTCAGGGAAGGGTCGTGCCCGCTGTAGCCGTAATGTTCCAGGAGGAACGAAGTGCTGCGAAGCACGGAAATCAGAATCTCAGACGAGTTGTAGGTAGGCATTCGAGGACCTGCTTCTCTTTGAAACCTAGACTCGGCGCAAGAGAAAAGCTGTCCCGAATTGCACACATTCGGAGATGCACTTGGATGGCGGCATAGGGTCAAAGGTGGTCTGGGCGCCCTATCTATGTCGTGTTAATCACAGCTGGCGGCCTATGAGTCCGACCGATGGTTGGGTGCGTATCTATTGACTGTTTACGAGGGCTTTCTCGAAGTCGATCACTCGGACGTTGCCGGGCGTCGGCTTCCGTCCCTCGGCGTTCTTTCCATCCGGCGCGGGTGAGTCGGGTGAAGCTCTTTATCTATCTGGGTTGTATCTATGGTCTTTTGGGGTGTTGGCCGGCGCACTGCGCTTCAGTTCGGCTTCGACCTCGGCGATTCGGACGCGGAGGCGTTGCTGAATTTCAGCAACACTGGCACTCTCGCCGAGGTGGCCGGTTTTGTCGAAGTGCTGGAGATAGGCGCGAAGTTCCGTCAGCAACTCTTGCGGAGGCCTGCGACTCATGTGCAAGAAATTGTTGCACAGAATTCAGTGCAGGAGAATGAATTTTTCCTGAGGATCATTTCTCGCTAGTGCGACCACCTGCCTAAGGACTTGGTCGAGCCGGAAAACGGATAGATGGCCGGAGAAGAGCAGGAGAGGCCGGCGCAGGCATTTGTCGATTTGGCGGGCGTCGTGTCTATGGTCATTCTTGGGCTGAGTCGCAGCTCACTTCGGATTGGGTCGAGAGCGTGAGCGCGGCAAGATCGTTGATGGCTTTGTTCATGGTCTCTCGGAATGCTTTCAGGGATTCAGGGGTCCCGCCGGCGCGTTCGTAGTATGCGATCAACCAGGCACAGCGGTCTATCACTCCGAGAATCGAGTCGCGGTCTAGCGGGTATGTCACGGTGTCACGCCCTTGGGGCAAAAAAACCGCAAATAAATGGGGAACCGATGCAGAGATTACAACTAGACGCCGGAAAAATGCAATACCCATCCGGGTGGAAACGGCTTGCAAGAATGGCTTATGTCATGTAACGGACATTGGGCGAAATTGCGAGCGATGGTTTCTAAGTTGGGTTGTATCTATCGTTCTTCAGTTGGAAAGTCCGCCGGGGTCGGTGGTCGGGGGTGACGTGCCGCGAAGGTGACTGAGGATCAAAGTGGGGTGGACCGGCTTCGCGAGGATGTCAAACTCCTGTCCCGCATCCATGGCTTCCTGAAGCAAACGAGCGGTGCGTTCGTTGCCTGAGATGAGCAGTATCTGGCAAGCGGGTTGAATGTGAGAGATAGCAAGCGCGGCTTGAATGCCGTTCATGGGTTCCATCATCACGTCAGTTACGAGGTGGTCGTACACAGTCTCTTGCGCGAGCTCGAGGCCGTGCTCGCCGCTATAGGCTGTCACGGCCTCGTAGCCGCTGACATTGAGAACCATGGCGAGGGTGTCCGCGACCAATCGGTCGTCATCGATCACGAGAACTTTGGGCCTAATGTTTTCCAGGTACTCACCCGTGGTGGAACGATCGCAAGTTCAAGCGACGGTGATCCTAACAAGCTTTGTGCGACGCACAGTGTCGGGTGTCGCACAGAGCGAAACCGGGCTCTTGATGGGACCGTAACGGCTAATTCTCATCTTTTGATTAGGTGCAATTGGGGGACTAAAGGAGGTCGCGGCGACTAGCATCTCTGAGCACGCCGGAATTCCTTCCGGCTGTTTGCCAGCTTGTGTCTGGGGGGAGGGCCTTTGTTTGGTTACTGTCTGCTTTCTTCCTGGTGGGGGGGCCCACTTACGTGGAAACAGGGTGGGACTGGCTACTGGCTAGAAGCGTACCCTTACTTCGGATTCCCAGGAGTGACGAAAATCACTGCATATTATTCATCGCGGCTTGTAAAGGATCTCTCTTTGAGACCTGCGATTCTGCAGAGTGTACATGGATAGCAGCTAGGAGCTAGAAGCCGCTGTTACTCCGGCTCCCTCTTCGTCAACTCCACCAGCCGCTTCATCAGCCCGAAAGCAGCCGACAAGATCGGCCCGCCCATCGGATCCTGGTTCAACGCCTCCACCGGTCCGTTCCCCAAATGAATACCATTGGGAGTCAGCAGGTTGATGCGCGCATCGCCATTCTTCGGCTCTGGAGGCTTCGGCTTGGTCCACGGCCCAATCGCCTCGACCACCACGGACCCAGCCTGCAGCAGCTCGTCAATCAGGTCATCCAGCGAATCGTCCCGCCGCTCCCACAGCACTCCGGCCCCGCTGTAATTGAAGTAGCGCGCGCGATGGTCGCGATAACAAGCCACCAGGTCGAGACCTTTTGGCATCCCGATCTCCACCACCACCCCGAGTACATATTTTTCTTGCCCCTGCGGCGGCTTCTCGCCCAGTTCTCTCAGCGTATGCCACGCCTGTAGAGAAACCCGCGTATCGAGATCTGGCATCGCCAGGATCCCGTGCAGGGCTTGCCTCGCCCCTTGCTCGTCGCCGGTTTCTTTCAAATCCCGCGCGCGTTGAAAAGAGGCCCACGGCTCGGCCAGTGGAACCTTCGGATGCGCCCGCACCAGCTCGGCCAGCGGCACATCTCCAAACAGAGTGTTCCTGATCTCACGATGGATCGACGAGGGCTTAAGAGCTACGAAGTCCGACAACCTGAACCTCCTGCGCGACTGGCGCAGCGTGCACGGTTCAGCCTGCGCTGCCGATGCGACTGTGCAGGCGCTTGAGAACGTTGGGGGGAACCAGCCCGGCAACTTCACCGCCGAAACTGAAAACTTCCTTCAGCATGCGCGAACTCACAAACGAATACCGGCCCGCAGGTTGCAGAAACACGGTTTCAATCTCGGGCGCCATACGGCGGTTCATCAACGCCATTTGAAATTCGTGTTCGTAATCGGAGATGGCGCGAATGCCCCGCAACACAGCCGTCGCCCCAAGCTGTCGCGCAAAATCCACCATCAGCCCGTCAAACGTCGCCACGCTCACGTTGCCCAGCGCCGCCGTCGACTCGCGAAGCATCTCCACACGCTCTTCCACCGTGAATAGTGGATTTTTGACAGGATTCTTCAAAATGGCAACGGTCAGATGTTCAAAAAGCTTTGCCCCGCGCTGGATCAGATCGATGTGCCCGTTCGTCGGTGGGTCGAACGTGCCGGGATAAAGGGCTCTTACGCTCATCGAGTCTGCTCCGGTTTGATTCTACGGTATTTCCAGCCTGCCAATCCCGCATTGGGGTTGGCTTCTCAGATGCGCTCCGTAGCGGCAATTTATTTTCGCCCGCCCAAATTGGACATCCTGAAGCGACGCATGCTTGGGGCCCCAATATCGTGCAAACGATTTTGGGGTAAGCGTCGCGAAGGATCTGCTGTTGCTTTTCACCGGATGGGAGACCGCAGGCTTCAATCGCCTTCTATGCGCTCACTTGCTGTAAGCAAGCTCTTCCTTGCTGGGCTGCGCCGTGCGCGACGACAAATAAAGCGAGACAACCGTGATGTCATCGGTCTGTCCAAAACGCTGCGCCGTCTGTGCGATATACCGCGCCGACTCGTTGCTAACTTGCTGCGTGCGCTCGAATCCAAATAGCTCGCCCTCTCCGTTCGTGGCCTCCACCACTCCGTCAGAGAGAAACACCAGCCGATCGCCGCGATGCAGCTGAAATGTCGCCTGCTCGTACTCCACATCCGCAATTACGCCGAGCGGCAGGCTTCCCGTGAGCGCAATCTCGCGCCCATCGCGATATGGATTCAGATGTCCGGCATTGGCGATCGTCGTCGTGCCGTCGGGATACACCCGCGCGCAAAGGCACGTCGCGAAGCACGGCGCGCAATCCAGTTCCTTCACCGCCGTCCCCGGCGACGCCACTGCTCCGATCAACACATGATTCAAATGATTCAGTACCGTGGCCGGATCGTGCGACAGCTCGTTGCGCAGCGCGCCCACCAGCGTGCTCGAATTCATAGCCGCCTGCAGCCCCTTGCCGCTCACGTCCCCCACCACGATCAGAAGCGAGTCATCTTTGACGGGCAATACCTGGAAAAAATCTCCGCCAACGCCATTCACCGGCAAATAAGCACTCTCCAGCATGAAGTTGCGATTCGACGGCAATTGCGTCGGAATCAGCAGCGCCTGCACACTGCGGGCTGCCGAAATCTCCGCCGCCGAGCGCTGCTCTTCCTGGCTGATTCGTACAAACCGGTAAAGAATCACCGCGATCAGGCTCCCCAGGAAAATCGTGTAGGCCACCGTGCCAATGCCGAATTCGATTGGCCCGAAGTAGAAGCGATGCGAAGCAAACTGATCGGGCAGCCAGTGTCGAGTCGCCGCAAAATCGAGCACGGTATTGGCCGAGTCTGCCGTGGCCGCCAGAAAGAACGGCAGCAGCATCACGCCTGCCTCACTCTTTCCCCCTCGCCACGCGCGGAACAACAAAACGACCACGAGCCCGCAGAACAAGACCTCCGAAGCAACGGAGAGAACTTGATAAATAAGGATCGGGTGAATAAAGGAGAGGAACGGAACCAGCAGCACCCCAATCTGCACACCACGCACAAATCTCCGCGACTTGGTCCCCGTGAAGTGGAGTACAAACTCCAGCGTGATCGCCATAAAGATCCGGCCGCTGAACATCGTGAGGACGTGGTAAACCGAGAACGGCATCATCGCCAGCCCAAAAGCCGAATCCGCCGCCCCGCCTGCAGCCACTGACAGGCACAGTAAGGCGAGCCACAGGTACTCCGGGTGATGCCGTTGCGCCATGTAAAGAAAGCCACCCAGAACCAGCGACGCAAATAAAAAGGAACGCCACCACCAGGTTGGAGATGACGTATTCATTCCACTGTCGACCGATTGTCATGGCGTGACGCTCTGCCATATCGTTCGCCGCGCCAATCTCCACCCTGCGCAAAAGCCCGTGGCTGATGGTCGTTCCCGGCCCCGCCCACGTACGAATCGCGATGACCGTCGGCCCCGCCCTTGCCGGATTAAGCTGCGCCACAAATGGCGGCGACTGGTACTCCGAAGGCGACTCCGTCATTCCCTTGGTATGGCCCGCTTCCACGCCATTCACGAACACGTCGAGTTGGCCAACCGAATTGCTCGAGACCAGCAGCGAAAGCGGCTGCCCCGAAGCCAGATTGCTGAACTGCGCAAGCTGCTCCGGCTGCACCTTCAGCCGATACCATCCGTAACCGGTATAGGTGTCGATCCCCTGCTCCGCCAGCGACTGGCTCAGGCTGACTGTCGGCCAATCGGAATCGTTGAAGCCCGGCTCTCCCCACTGCAGATCGTCCCCCGTGTGAAAGCGCCACTGACCCTCGAGAATCGTCATTGCGCGAATCCCGGCCACGGGTGCAGTTCCCGGAGCACTTGCCGAAGGGGCCGGCGACTGTGCAAACAACGGCAGAGCACATACGCAAATCACCGCCAGCCAGCAGAAAATCTTCCGCGGATGAAGGTTCGCGACTGCTCGCCCAGGAGATTCCATTTGCCTTCCAAGTTTAGAGCACAGATCAGGGACGGTGAGGAAACCGCTTTCTAACCACTCATACGTTTGACAGCATTCGAAGTTCCTTGCTGTCCTCATACGCGCGGTTATGTTGTCAATCGGCCTGTTGACGTGTCGAACACGGTGCCTGAAATGATTTCTGCTTCAGAAGTTGCAACACTTCGTCCGATCCGACCGCATCGTCGAACCCCGCAAACCGCGGTGGCAGCGCAAAAACATGCTTTCCGTCCCGTCCCAGTTCACTCGGTCCGATTGGCGCCGCGCTCACGTTGAACTCACCGTTCGCGATCGCACGCCATTGTGCAGGAGTGAACACCAGGATCGGAATATCCTGATATGGCTTCTTCTCCGTCCAGCGCGGATTCCGGAGGACGAGTCTGGGCCCCGATTCGCCAGCCTTCCCATTTCCGCTCCAGCGAACGCCAAGCACCTTGAATCCCGCCCAGTCTGAAGGCAGCGCCAGGCAGAAACCGTACTTGGCATTGCGGTAAATCAGCGGGGTTTTCAGAGATTTGGCTGGTCTTTGAGTTTCCTCGCCAAATCCGTTGACGCCAAAACACAACGCCAGCGCAAGGACGATTTTCCCAATCGACCGAACGCGCATGCCTTGTCTCCCGGAAACCGATCGCGCGATCAAGCGGTTCCGCAGTTCCTGTCCGCGGACCATTGCTGCCGAGCGGATTTCTCCTCAAGAAAAATCCGCCTTCATCCGAAGCCAGAAACGGCTACACCAACTGCGGAACCGCTCTAGCCCTTGCGAACGCGAACCGCTTCCTTGGCCTCGGCTGGCCCGTTGCCGGAACCTCAGGCACCTCAGCCTTGGCCGCGCCGATGCCGAGCTTCTTGCGAACCTCGCCGTCCATCTTCGCGAAGATGTCCTTGTTCTCTTTAAGGAAGTTGCGCGTATTCTCGCGTCCCTGCCCAATGCGCTCGCCGGAGTAGCTGTACCACGCGCCTGACTTCTCCACGATATTGTTGGCCACTGCCAGGTCAAGCACGTCGCCTTCGCGACTGATGCCCTCGCCATACAGAATGTCGAACTCGGCCTCGCGGAACGGAGCGGCAACCTTGTTCTTCACAATCTTCACCTTGGTCCGGTTGCCCGTGACGACATCGCCTTCTTTGATCGCGGCAATGCGGCGAATGTCCACGCGAACTGATGAATAAAACTTCAGCGCGCGACCGCCTGTCGTCGTCTCAGGGTTGCCGAACATCACGCCGATCTTCTCGCGAATCTGGTTAATGAAAATCAGAGAAGTGCGCGATTTTGAAACCGTGCCCGTCAGCTTCCTCAGCGCCTGCGACATCAACCGCGCCTGCAGTCCCATGTGCGAATCGCCCATCTCGCCATCGAGTTCGGCCTTCGGTACAAGCGCCGCTACTGAGTCCACTACCAGCACATCGATGGCGCCCGAGCGCACCAGCGCTTCGGTGATCTCCAGTGCCTGCTCGCCAGAATCCGGCTGCGAAACCAGCAGGTTATCCACGTCGACACCAAGTTTTTTCGCATACATCGGATCCAGCGCATGCTCGGCATCCACAAACGCCGCCAGCCCGCCGTTCCTCTGCGCCTCTGCGATAATCTGCAGCGTGATCGTCGTTTTGCCCGACGACTCCGGCCCGAAAACCTCGATCACTCGTCCCCGCGGCACCCCACCCACACCCAGAGCCGCGTCAAAGCTGATCGATCCCGTTGAGATGACTGAGATCGGAACCAGCGCTTCCCGCGATCCAAGACGAACAATGGACCCTTTTCCAAACTGTTTTTCGATCTGCGAAAGGGCTAATTCGACTGCTTTTGCGCGCTCATCGGCAATAGGCATAGATATTTCTCCTCTAGGTATGCTCGCTTGGCGCGGATTGTCGGGAAAGACAGAAAACACGCGGCGGCTATTGGTATTTCGAAGGGATTGTAGCAGGATGGAACACTCAATAGATACAGAAAAAGCGAAGAAAAGGTGAAGATAGAAACTTTAAGCACCCCTGTGGTGGTCGTCACGTCCAGTCTCCCGAGCTTCTTAAACGCGACCTTTCCCCGTGAGAAATCCGCCTAAACCGTGTAGGCCCCAATCCGCGTCTCCCGCGAAGTCAGCGCATCGCAGGTGCGGTCCAATGCCTCATAGGCAGCATCGTTTTCTTTCCGAAAACTCCGAAATGCCTCCTCGCTCGCCCAGCGGTCGATCGTCAGGTACGAACCCGAGATGTAGGCATCGCGCAGCAATTCCGTCCCCAGGTACTCAGGCGAACTGCGAAAAAGCTGAGCCCAGTTTCCCTCCGGCCCATAAGCGGTTTCAAAGGCAGAAACCTGCTCCTCGGCAATCTCAAACTGCCACACAACTACAAACATGCGCCCTCGATTTCTTCCTCAATGTTAGCGCAAGTTTCGTGGCATCTATCTTCGAGCAACAATCCGACGAGAAAGTGAGGCCAGCGCTGTTCTTCACCTCGCGGGCATCCACGATTGTGGCCGATTACTCTTCGCGCAGCAGGATCAAGGGATCTACCCCGAGTGCGCGCTGCGCTGGAATCCAAGTGGCCACAAGCCCCAGCAAACACATCGCCACCACAACGCCAAACAGCACCAGTGGATCGCGTGGAGTGGCCGTGTACACGATGAATGCCAGCACCTTGGCCGCCAGAATTCCCAACAGCAATCCTGCCGCTGAGCCAATCACCAGGAGTTTCAATGGACGCGCCAGGGCTGTCTGCAGCACCGCCTTGCGCTTGGCGCCAAGCGCGATTCGGATTCCCAACTCCCGCAGCCGCTTGCTGACCGAATAGGCAGACATTCCAAAAATTCCAGTAAGCGCCAGCATCGACCCCATGCCGCCCAGCACGCCCAGTGTCACCGTCGCCGCGCGCGAGGGAAACAGCGCAATATCCAGCCCCTGGCTCCACGATTCCAGATTGAATGGCAGGCCGGGATCCAGATTCCGCAGCCTTTTCCTGATGTCTGTCCCGAGCTGCAGCGGATCGCGATCAGAGCGCACCACCAGGCATGTCAGGTTGGTACGCCTTTGCAGGAAAGGAAGAAACATTGCCGGCCTCGGGTCTTCCGTCATCTGATAGTACTTGCCATCTTCGGCAACACCCACAACCTGCACCCGCGTTCCATCCTCCCGCTTGTAAAACCGGCCAATCGCATTGCTCACCGAGCCAAACATCTTGCGCGCAAACAACGCATTCACCACCGCCACTGGCGGCGCATCTTTGCCATCCTGCCACGAGAAAGTTCTGCCGCTCACCAGGTCTGTTTCCGCAGCCTGAAAGTATTCGGGAGATACGCTGAATATCTGCACGTTCGCGGCGGCGTTCGCAGGTCTCAGCTCTGTCGTTTGGTCCGTAAATACATCTTCAGTCGACCCACCCCCTCCCAGCGGAATGTGGCTGACGAATCCGACCGACTTGACACCGGGAATCGTTTGCAACGCTTCAATCATGCGTTTCTGCATCGCAGTCACTTTTTCGCCACTGTAACCAGACATGCTGAGATCGGTATCTGCCAGCATCGCATTCTCCGGTTCAAAGCCGAAGTTGCTGTGCATCGAGCGCACCAACCCCCGCACCGCAACAAGCGACGACGTCACCAGCACCGCACAGATGGAAATCTGCGCCACCAGCAGAACATCTCGAAGAGAGATACGGTTTCGAGTCCTGCCCGCAATGATGCCCGCCGATCCCGCCTTGACTACCTCATATGGACTGGTCCGCAGTATCTGCCGCACTGGAACCGCGCCAAAAAGAAATCCGCTCGCTAAAGCCAGAAGCAGTGCAACCACGTAAACCTTCGCGTCTGCATAGACGGCGACTTGAATGGGAAACTTCGGAATGGGATGCCACACGCTCAACTCGCGGAGCAGCGCGATGCTGCCCAGCAGGCCAAATCCCCCGCCAATGACTGACACCAGCACCGCTTCGATGAAGATTCCGCGCAGAATGCGTCTGCGGCTCGATCCAAGCGCCAGCCGCAGCGCAACTTCGCGCGATCGATCGGTCGCGCGTGCAGAAAACAGGCTGCCAAGGTTGGCGCACGCGGCCAGCAGAATCAACCCCGCCAGCAGCATTAATCCGGTTAGAAAACCCTTCACCGGCGTTCCTAGCATGTCACCTGCAAGACTGGGATGCGCCAGGGTATACGTCATGTACGCATCGTCTTTGGGATAGCTCTTTTCGAGATACGAACCAATCGAGTTCAGATCACCGATCGCCTGGGCCTCGGTAACTCCCCGTTTTAGGTGGCCCAGCAACATGTAGATGCTCCGTTGGTCGCGCCGGTCCAGGTACTTCACCCCCTGTATCTGTTCCTGTTGCACCATCGGCACCCAGAAATCAGGAAACACGAAAAGCAGTGTCCCCTCGAACCCCGGCGGTGCTACGCCCAGGATGGTGAAAGGATGCTTGTTCACCTGCACCACACGGCCGATCACGCCACGATCATCCTGAAAATGGCTGTGCCAGTACGCGTGAGAGATGACGAGGTACGGTGCGCTGTTCGGCCCATGTTCATCGGCAAGGTTGAAGAAGCGGCCAAGATAGGGTTGAACGCCCATGGCATCGAAGTAGTTCCCGGCGACCTCGTAGCCCCACGCCTGCGTTGGATTCTCACCTGTATCCAGATTGATAGGAGCCAGGATGTATGCGGTCAGGGCCTCAAAGGTGCGATTGCGATCGCGCAGATCCACATAGTCGGGATACGATGCGCCCTGGTCCTTCTCGGCGCCGCGTTCGAGTGCGTAGAGACTTCGCGAGTTCGGCACATTCAGCGGCCGCAGAATCAGCGCATTCAACACGCCAAACACCACGGCATTTGCGCCTATGGCCAGTGCCAGCGTGAAAATGGCGGCGCAGGTAAAGCTCGGCGAACGCCGCAGTTGGCGCAGCGCAACGCGGAAGTCGGTCCACAGTGACTCGAGTGCAGAGCGTTGCCAAACTTCCCGGCTGTGTTCTTCAACAACGGTTCGATTGCCAAAGGCGACGCGCGCCCGCCGTTCGGCTTCCTCTCGGCTCAACCCTTCGCCCATCAGCTGCTCGATGCGTTCCTCAATGTGGAGTCGCATCTCCTCAAGCAGATCCTCATGAATTTTGCGGCGATGAAAAAAGTTCGGTATCCAGTTCATGGAAGGCGCCTCCTAACTGGCTGGGGATTTGCCTGGATTGAGGACGAGTGCAATGCCTTCAAACATGCGCTCAAAGCTGGAAATCTGCTTCTCAAGATGGCGAAGGCCCGCAGCTGTGATCTGGTAGGTCCGCACCTTGCGGTTGGTCGAAGAAACGCCCCACTCGGCTTTTACGAGTTTCCCCTTAAGCAGTCTCTGCAGCGCCGGATAAAGCGAGCCCTCCTCCACTTGCAGAAGGTTATTTGATCGCTGCTGGATGTGCTGAACCAGCGCATAGCCGTGTGCCGGCTGCCGGCGCAACGACTCGAGGATCATCATTTCGAGTGCGCCAGGAAAAAGATCGCGAGCAGGGTTCTCAGTCATAGGCCTGTTTACTACAGGCCTAGAGTGAACAAGTATTCAGGTTTTGTCAAGCTGAATCTCAATTTGCCGGCCCATTCATAGAGTCACGCGCGTGAAGCCTGGTCGATGATGATCCAACCGGGCGGAAATTTCTGGCATCTAGCTGAACTGGACCCGGAAGGCGTACTACTGCATGGTGAAGGTCGTTGTCGCGATTGCCGTCCTTCTCCTCGGCGGAAACTTGTGTGTGGCGCACGCGCAAAAGCGTGTCGAAGCCGGCTTGCTTCTCGATTATCTGAACGTCTCGCAGACACAAACCAACAACTTCGGAGTGGGTGGAAGACTCGGCTTTCGCTTACACCGCAACGTAATGGCTGAAGGCGAGTTTGCCTACGACTACGGGGTCAACTTCCAGGAAGCTTACGACAACATCGCCAGCGGCAATCTAACCGCGATCGAACAGACGTCGATTGGGGTTACTCAATGCCTCTTTGGACCGAAGTTGCAGCCAGCCCATGGCCATCTTCGTCCGTTCGTCACGCTGAAAGGCGGGTTCATCGACTTCCGGCTCAGCCCAAGCCTGCTTCCATATAGCGGCGTTGTGAGTACAGTGCTCGGCATTCGTGACTCTAATCTGAACGCGGCACTTTATCCGGGTGGTGGTGCGGAGGCAACTTTGGGTCCGCTCGGATTGCGGCTGGAGTTTGGCGACCTGATCTATTTCAACGACGGCGGACACAACAACCTGCGGATTACTTTTGGCCCCATCTTGAGATTCTGACCTTCGCGACGAAACTGATCGACTTCGCCAACGCACCAATCCCTCAGCTAGCGAGCCTCGATCATTGTTTCCTGCCCCGCTTCACCTGCAAAATCGCTGCTTCGATGGAAAGGAGCTCTGGCATGAATCGTGGTGCCGACGTTCAGTTGTGTGTCGATTGAAAGCTCTCCACCCACTAACCGCAGGCGCTCCTGCATGCTTGTAAGGCCAAGCCCAGGGCTCCTCATTGCTGCTTCTCGATCAAAGCCTGCGCCTAGGTCGCGAATGGTGAGGCTAATCGCTCTCGGGCCTCCCCAGAGGCGAACTTCGAAACGCTTTACCCCGCTATGCTTTGAGGCATTGCGTACGGATTCCTGCAAAACTCGGAATAGAGAAAGAGAAGGTTCGGTTGGCAACGACGCAGGCACATCGTGACTCTGAAAATCAATCTCCACTCCGTGATGCTCACCAAACTCTCTGCAGAAGTTCTTCGCTGCCACATCAATGCCCAGATATTCCAGTTTCGAAGAGTGCAATTCGTGCGACAGCGATTGGACATCGTTCAATATGTCGGCGGTCTCGTTGCGCAGATCGCGTATTCGCCCGCCTAATTCAGGCACCGCATCAGGAATATTCTTTTGAATTCCATCAAACTGTACCGCCAGGAGCACGAGTCGTTGAACAATGTCGTCATGCAGCTCTCTCCCGATCCGGGTACGTTCCTGTTCGTGTGCGTCGATCAGCTTTCTGCTCATGTCTGAAAGCGCATCTTCAGCCAACTTGCGCTCGGTAACATCGGTGCAACTGCCTCGATAGCCCCGCAAGGTTCCGTCGGCGTTCAAAAGGGGGATGCCAATGGTGGATCCCCACACGATGCGACCATCCTTCGTCTCGATGGCGTGGACTATGTCGCGGAACAGTTGTTTACGCTCGACAATAGCGAAGACAGCGGACGTGAACGCCTCGCGGCCTTCGCCGGGATGAATGTCGTAGAAGTGCATCCGGCCCGCAACTTCGTCCGGGTGGTAACCCCAGGATGCGAACGACACGTGACTGACATAAGTGAATAATCCCTGTGGATCCACTTCCCAATGTGTTGTCCGGCTCTGCTCGGCTAATGCCTGGAAGCGCGCCTCGCTCTCCCGCAATGTTTCTTCTGCCAACTTGCGGTCGGTCATATCGACAGCAATTCCGATGTAGCCGACAAAAGAGCCATCCTGATCAAACCTCGGGACTCCATGGTCGAGAAGCCACCGATACTGTCCGTCGTACCGCCGAACCCGATACTCCACTCTGAATTGCTCGCGCCGATCAAAACATTGCGCACAGGTGTCGAGGTACCGCCGCAAATCTTCCCGGTGGATACCTTCTGCCCAGCCGTTTCCCATCTCGGCCTCAAGAGAGCGTCCGGTAAATTCGAGCCAGCGGTCGCTGAAGTAGCTGCGTAGCTCGTCGGTGCCCGACATCCAGATCATCACCGGAGCCGCTTTCGCGGCCAGCAAAAAGCGGGATTCGCTCTCCTGGCGTGAAAGGTCTTGCCGTTCAAGATCAACCGCAGTAAGCATGATCCCGGCAATGAGACACGCACCTACGCCCAGACCCGCAACCGCCAGAGAGAAGCCGCTTTCCCAGCGGTAGTGTATTTGTGCACCTCTTACAGCGTAGCCAAGCACCAACGTGAGCACAATGGCTGCTGGAAGCAGTCGTCGCAGCATCGCTCCTCCGGCGTTGTCAGCATGGAGAAGACGAGCGATACCCTCAGATGGAGTTGCATACTGCACTCCAATGCCGCAGATCAGGAATCCCAGTGCCGTCGGAACAGAGACATTACTGTGCGGCCGAATCAGGTTCGTCGCATGCGTGTCGTAAGCGTGACTCACGATTGCGAGAGCGCCGAAAGCACCCGTCAATAGACCGAGGGCACGAGAAAGCCGCCGCAACACACGATGCCGCGAGTTCATTGGCAGCAGGGACAATCCGACAAGCATGAATCCGATGCTGGTGTACTGCGACATCCGGCCCGGATAGAAAATGTAATTCGTATCGCGAATGACAAACTCATCGATCCCGAAGCTGCGGTGCAGGGAATACTCACTAAACGTAAATGCGCCAATGAGAAACACCGCCATCGAAAGGAAGGGGAGGTCGCGGTGGTTGCGACGCAGCAGCGCAATAGACGCAAGCATCGCTGCGACTGCCGAGTTGGCCTTCATACCCGCTGATTCAGGAACGAAGCTCTGCAACCCTCTCAGGTCAAAGGCCAAGCCAAGCAGAACCAACACCGCCAGGACAAACAAGATCCACCCCGCCACAGTCGCTACGTCGGGGGTCGCTCGGGGACCTGGGGAAATTTTCATTGTTGTCGTAAAAAGACCTCGCCCAATAATAGACACATCACGGGCAGGGTGGCCCGGTCCCCTCTCTCTAAGTATGCAAGCGGACACGGTCCCAGATGCCGTTTTTGGGCACCTGGGAGGGGGCACAAATCGTGAGGTGTGGGGCGAGCGTGTGGCTCCAAACCGGCCTTCTTATGCGTTTTTCACTACGTGAGTGACGCCAGACAGTAGACTGCCTTCTCCCCAGCCAAGGCTCGTCTGTTGTCCGTGAGGCTTCAGGGAGCACTTACCGAAGTAAACGCCCTCGTGGCTAGCCTTTGTTGGACCATCGCTACTGCTCACCGAGTTCTTTTCCTTCCCACTTGCATCGTCGAAGGGAGATTTGCGTTCTGATTTGTCAGTGAGGTCCTTCTTGTCAAACTTCATTGTGACTTCGCCTGCCGTGCTCGTATATTGCACTGTGTCCCCTACGTGTATGACACGAGGTATGTTCTGTGGAATCGCATGCGAACCATGGGAATCCTTCTCAAGGTTGACATGAATTTCGTGATTGGCTGCCATGTTATTTCCCTCCTTTTGAACTTTCAGCTCTCAATTGCTTAAAGCGAGAATCATTGCGAAACTCCGACAAGTCTGGATTGCGGGCGATTTCCTGTAGCAGTTCTGGTTTGGCTCCCTTGAGGAGCTGGATCGCCCGGTCGCGTTGACCGAGCGCCTCATAGGTCAAAACCGCATTACGAATCACCTTTGTTTCTCCCCGTGACATCTGCAAAGCCTGTGCAATCTCGTTTTCCGCTCGCTTCCGGTCTCCTAGGCGAGCCGAAGTGTAGGCAACGAATCCCCGGTCGTATCCCTTGCGAGGGTCTTGCTCAAGCGCCGATAGGGCAATGTCCATGGCCTTCCGGTATGCAGTATTGGCGTCGTGCTGCCGCCCGAGACGTCGTTCGGCATCCGCGAGATTCTCAAGATACACATACTCAGCGGGATCCATCGCCACCGCGCGTTTAAAGTACGAAACGGCTTCGTCATCCTTGTTCTGATACGCCCGTACGACGCCCATGCTATTCAGTGCACGTGGGGTCTCGTGCACCTTCAATGAGGTGAGCAATGCCTTCTCAGCCTCGGCCTCCCTGCCAAGGTCATCAAGAGCGGCACCTAGGTTGGTGTATTCATCAAACAAGCCGGGGGCTCGCTCAATGGACTTCTGAAACTGCTCGGCAGCCTGCGCGTAGTCACCGTGGTTGTAGTAGAAAACCCCCAGTCCGTGATATCCCGCATAGTAATCGGGATCGAGCTCGATCGCTTTCTGGTAGGCTGCGATCGCCTGGGCCGGCATTTTCAGCTTGTCGTAGACTTCCGCGATTCGCCTCAGCGCGTCCGCATCCTGCGGATCGCCAGCGAGCACGCTACGGTAATCGTCCAGCGCTTCCTCATACTGGCCTGCGGTCTTCTTCAGCTGGCCTGCGGCCAGACGCACCCTTGGCGAATCAGGACTGAGGCTTTCCGCGGCCTCCAGATCGCGGTGGGCATCCTCGAGAATCCCTGGCTTATCGGTCTGTTCGATCTTCATGACCTTCGCTTCGACCAGGCCGGCCAGCGGGAGTGGCGATCGAGGATCAATCCGGGCGGCTTCCCCGAAAGATGTTATCGCCTCTTCGAAGCTGTCCTCATCCTTGCGGAGCTGGTAGAGCCCTCTGTCGTATGCCGGCGTCGCTTGCGGAGAGATCGTTTCCGGAATCGCAGGACCGTGTAGTCCCAACGCCAGCGAGACTGCACCGGCCAGCGCCGCGGGCATGTTGCCAACCGTGGCGGGCGAATAACGTCCGGTGAACTCCCGGAGGGGAGCCTGCGTCGCCAAATCGATGACTGCCCCTTGTGCGGCCAATTCCTCGCCTTCACTCTTCAACTTGATTTGCAGCACATGGGTGGCATGCAGCACATCGCGCGCCTGCTCCGCCGTCAGAATGTGCTTTTCCTGGACCTCCAAAGGCGGAATCACTACAACCCTGCGATGTTTACTCGTCATTTGCCGAATGCGATCCGAAACGTCCTGCAGGATTCCACCGCTGATGTCTGCGCCGTTGGCGCCGCCTTCGACCGGAAGAATGGCCAGGCGCACATTGGGCGGTGGCCAGAAAAGATCGCTCAACCACTCGCGCACCCGTGGCACTGCCAGAACCGAGAGAAGGATAAGGGCCGCCACAACAAAGGGAGCCTTGCGAACGGGCTTCTTTTTAAGAGTGGCAATCACCTCTCGCGCATCGGAAGGACGAAGCGCAGGCGATTCCGCGAGACAAGACAGGACGACGTGGTCCCATTTTGAGTCAAGTTCCTTGTTGAAGCTCGACGGAGCCGCAAAATGGCCCGCCTTGCCGGGATCTGACGGCTTTTCTTGAAGTGGGAATCGACCCGTCACGATCTCATACAGGATGACCCCAAGCGAATAGATGTCTGAGGCGAAGGATGCCTTTTCACCCTTGATCAACTCGGGCGCCATATAGCCCGGAGTCCCGCCCTCGTTCGCGTCCAGAGCCACAGCGCCTGCCAGGCCAAAATCCATGATGACAACCCGCATGCCTTCGTTAGCGGTCCGGCAAAGCATAATGTTTCCGGGCTTCAGATCACGATGAACAACGCCGCTCTCGTGCGCTGCTGCCAGGCCGGAACAAATCTGGATGGCTATATCGAATGCCTCGTTATGTGGGAGTTCGCCACCTCCGCTGAGGCGCGCAGCCAGGGTCTCCCCTTCGAGAAGTTCCATCGTGAGAAAGTCGATGTCTCCGTGCGCAGTTTGAGTGGTATGAATCTCATTTACCAGGCAAACGTTCCGGTGGCGCACCTGCAGCGCGCCCTGAAGCTCCGGAGAAAGAAGACGATGAAAGCCGGGCCTCGCCGCCTTGATGGCAATTCGCTGGTTGCGCTTTCTATCAAAGGCCTCGTAAACGAAGCCCATGCCGCCCTCGCCTATCTCTCTGAGAATCTCAAATCGATTCGAGATGACCTCTCCGACTTCAAACGGCCGCGCCTGGTCATGGACGAGGGGGTGCTCCATGAAACTTCCTAATTTTTCTTGCCGCTTCACCAGTTCAACAGCTTCACGGTACAGGCTCTCATCGCTTTCACAGGCGGCGCGCAGATAGAGCTCGCGTTCCGCCGACGACCGCCTTAAGGCAATCGACACGACCGCCATCACCCGCTCGTCTTTGTCGGCATTATCTGCCATGTCGTTTTCCCAACTATGAGGTGCTAGCGAACTCGCTGGGAAAGCCAGTCTTTTGCCAGCAACCAGTCCCGTTGTACCGTTCGACTTGAGATATTCAGAAGTGCCGCGATTTGCTCGTCAGACAGTTCCGCAAAATACCGCAGTTCAACGACTTGGGCCTGCCTGGGATTCAGTGTCTGAAGCTCTGAAAGTGCGTCATCCACAGCAATCACTTCGATGGAGCGTTCGATCGTAAATGCCAATCCTTCCTCAAGCTCCACCCTGTGAAGGTCGCCGCCTCTTTTGCCCGCATTGTGCGCTCTCGCGTGATCAACCAGCACTCGACGCATCACGTTGGCCGCTACCCCAATGAAGTGTTGGTGGTTTTGCCAGTCGGTGCCGTGACCCACCATGCGCATATAGGCCTCATTGATCAGCGCAGTAGGCTGCAACGTGTGGTCCGGTCGTTCCCGCCGCATGTACCCCTTCGCCAGCAAATGCAGTTCCTGGTAGACAAGGCCCAGCAGCTTATCCGCAGCGGTCGCGTCGCCACTCTTCATGGCATTCAGCAGCACCGTCACTTCGCCGACATCTCCGCTCATCACCCAAACCGCCTCAACGCTGATGAGAATCATACGACGATGTTTTCCCGCCTTGTCCGGATTTCTCGTCGGAATCCGCTTTAGAGAGTGAAGGCGCAATTGAGATTGCACCCGACAAGGAGGAGGTTCCCCATGAAATTCAACTTCACAACCGCGCTATTGGCAGTTGCATGCCTCTCGGCATCCGTACTCGGATATGCTCAATCCCCTGTGCGGGCTAACATCCCATTTGAGTTCACGATCGGTCAGAAAGTGCTTCCAGCGGGCGAATATTCGATTTCCAATGTCACCGACAGGGTGATCGAGCTCAGGAACTGGGAGAAACACGTCACGGTGTTCATTCCTGCTACCGCGACGGCCTATGTCAACGAGAAACCCCACGTGCTGATATTCAAGGTGTACGGCGACCAGCACTTCCTTCACGAAGTCAGAGGCGGCCTCGGTGAATTCAGCCTGGACATCCGGCCATCGAAGCTCGAGAAGGAAACCCAGCGACTGGCTGCAGTGCACGCCAACCAGCAGAACACTGAAATCGCCTTGCAGAAATCGCATTGAAGAAGGTCCTGCCTTCTTCGCAGTTGACCCGGAGTCCTGTGACTCCGGGTCAACCCATTTCCACCAGTCCGGGCGCACTTAAACCGGAAATCAACGCCAGGTTTACTTCGGCGCCTGTGGTGCCTGTGCAGGTTGATTTTCGCTGGTCGGCGGCACAATCCCTTTCAGACGCATATAGGTCACCATATTCCCGTAGTGCTCATCGGTGTGCGCCGTGTTCAGCGAAAGTAAAGTGATTCTCGCGAGATTGAAGTTGAAGAATTTCACCATCTCACTGCCCTTGGCATCCGTCATGCCGTCGAACGCCTTGCCGCAGTACGCAACCGCGTCTTTCACCGCGGCCACAAGATCGGCTTTGGAAGTTTTCGTTTTCTCGACGTTCTTCATCGGATTTGCCTCTCCCGATGCCTGCGCGCAGAACATGTAGTTGGCATCAGCCACATGCCCAACCAGTTGACCGAAACTGCGAATTTCTGGCGTCGGTTTAAAGGCGTAGTTTTCTTCCGGCATCTTCTCAGCCGCTCTAACTACGGCACTGCTCAAAAATGAATAGAGCCCTTTTTCGCTTACGGTTATCGGATTTGCGGGCGGAGTTGGCGGAGCGGCCGGCGCTGCCGGCTTTTCCTGTCCGACCAGACTCAGGGGAGCAATAGCCATCATGGCAAAGAAGAAACATCTCATTTTGTTCACAGGAACCCTCCGGTGAAATCATGCCACATCTGAAACGGCTTTAAATACTGGAAAATGCTGCGGCTGTGGACACAACCGGGAGAATCGAGAGGACAAAAGAAGTCAGATCCGGGATAAAAATTGTCACAGGGAAAGCAGAGGAGACCGCTAGAACTTCCCTGTGACAGAAATGGATGTTCTTTCTTTTATGAGCTGATGTTATGCGGCCACAGACAAAAGTTCGTTGCGCCAGGGCACACTAGCTCTGTTTTTTGTGAATGATCGGAAATCTTGCTAGCTCAGGAGATCCCGCGCAAAGTCTTTGCCGCACCAAAATCCATCTCCCAAACCCAATGAAAATAGATAGCTTTCGTTTGGGTGATACTGCGCAGGCGAATTAGCACGCCGGCTGAAGGTCGGCTGAGAGCTGAAAGCTGATGGCTGACAGCTAGCTCCCATCGACAGGTCTCAGCCTATGGGCCCACAGCCGCAACTCCGCGCCAGCAGTTCCGCAAAATGCAGCGCCCGCTTATGTCCCAGTTGCTGAATCTGTTCGCGACAACTGAAGCCATCTGCCAGCAATACCGTCGTCGGCCCCGCCGCCTCAACGGCTGGCATCAGCCCATCGCTCGCAATTGTCTTCGACACGTCGAACTTCTCAGCCTCGAAACCGAATGGACCGGCCATGCCGCAGCAGCCCGCCTTGATCTGCTCCACATTCGCTCCCGCGCGACGCAGCAGCGCGATCTCGCTCGCCGGTCCGCCGAACACCGCCTTGTGATGGCAATGCCCGTGCACCAGCACGTTCGCACCCTCCAGCCGGCTCGGCACCCAGTTCGGCGCATTCGCCTGGAGCCAGTCAGCCAGCAGCCAAACCTGTTTGCTCATCCGCTGCGCCCGATCGTCCTTCGGGAAAAACTCAAGCAGTTCGTCCTTGAACACACTTGCACAGCTCGGCTCGAGAAAAATAAAGGGCATCCCCGCATTGATCTGCGGACCCATCCGCTCCAGCACATCTTCGAGATACGCGCGAGCGTGATCGAGAAAGCCAAAATCGTAAAGCGGCCTTCCACAGCAGATGTGCCCCTGCGCCGTCTCAACCCTGAATCCCGCCGTGGCGAGCACAGTCTCCGCCGCAACCAGCGTCTGCGGATGGTAGTAGTTGTTCCACGTATCCGGCCACAGCAGAACGGACGGCGCGGAAGAATGCGCATCGCGCGTTCCTCCGTTCGCATGCCGCATCGCTTGAAAGCTGCGCGTCGCAACGCTCGGCAGCGCTCGCTGCTGCGCAACACCCGCGATCCGCTTGATCATTGGACTCGTTAGCGCACCAGTGAGAATGGCATTCGTAATCCCCGGCGCGAACGAACCGAACCGCGCCAGTTTGTCCGCAAACCCGAACACATAGTCCCGCAAAGGATGCAAGCGTCCCTTGTAGTGCTGCGCCAGAAACTCCGCCTTGTACGCAGCCATATCTACCTGCACCGGACACTCCGTCTTGCACGCCTTGCAGCTCAGGCAAAGATCGAGCGCCTCGTGCACCGTCTCGCTCTGAAATCCCTCCGCATGTAGCGACCCGGCCAGCATCTCCCACAGCAGATGCGCTCGTCCGCGCGTGGAGTGCTTCTCGTCCCCCGTAGCACGATAGCTCGGACACATCACACCGCCGACAGTGTTTCGGCACGCGCCAACACCAACGCACCGTTCCGTTGCCGTCTCAAGCGATCCCCTATCGCGCGTAAATGCAAAGTGCGGCTCAAATTCCGTCACTGAACCTTCATCCGCGCCTTCTTCCTGGCGCGGACCGGCCGAAGGCGTCTGGCCCCACCGCAGGTGGCCTTTGCGTAAATTTTCGATCGGATCATAAACACGCACAGCATCGATCAGCTTGCCCGGATTCATGCGATTGTCCGGATCCCACAGCGCCTTGAACTCGCGAAACGCCTGCATCAGTTCCGGCCCGAACATCTTCGGCAGCAGCGCCGCGCGCGCCTGCCCATCGCCGTGTTCCCCGCTCAGCGATCCGCCAAAATCCAGCACCACATCCGTAGCGCGATCCAGGAATTCGCGGAAGTTCCGCAACCCCTCTTCGCTCCGGAAGTCGAAGTTGATGCGCATGTGCACGCAACCCTGCCCGTAATGCCCATACAGCGGGCTCGAGTAGCCATACTCCGCCATCAGCTTCGAGATACTGCGCAGGTAATCTCCCAATTTTTCAGGAGGCACCGCCGCATCTTCCCACCCTTCCCACCGATCCGGCTCACCCGGAACAAACACTACCGCGCCCAGCGCTGACTCGCGCACATACCACACGCTCGCTGCTTCAGCCGGAGTGCAGATATGCGCAACCGGCGGGTTGCTCCAGTTTCGGCAATCGCGGGCCAGCGCCTCAGCCTTCGCCTGCGCTTCTTCCGCACTCCACGCCCCCATCTCCACCAGCAGGAAGCCAACGCCGGGCGGCAACTGGTCGAGCTCCTTCAGCGCAATCCCCTTTCGCCGCATGAACTGCACAAGCAGTTGATCGAACCCCTCCAGCCCGATGGGCTTATGCTCCAGCGCCAGCGGAACGGAATCGGCCGCAACAAATGGATCATCAAACCCCAGCACGGTCAGCACACGAAACGGCGGGCTCGCCGTAAGATTCAGAGTCGCCGACAACACCGTTGCGCACGTCCCCTCGCTGCCCACCAATGCACGTGCCACGTTGAAGCCGTTCTCCGGTAACAGCTCGTCAAGGTTGTATCCCGAAACGCGCCGCGGAATGCGCGGAAACTTCGCCCGCACCAGGTCTGCATAGCGGTCGCGAATCCGCGTCAATCCCGCGTAAATCTCGCCCTTCCGCCCGCCCGCACGAACAATGCTCTCCAGCTGTTCGGGATTCGTTCGGCCCACCGTCATGCGCGTGCCGTCGTAGAGCACCACATCCAGCGACTCCACGTTGTCCACGGTCTTTCCGCCCAGCAACCCATGTACGCCGCAACTATTGTTGCCAATCATCCCGCCGAGCGTGCAGCGCGAGTGCGTCGCCGGATCGGGCGCATACGTCAGGTGATGTCTTTCCGCCGCATCGCGAAGCCGGTCGAGAACAATTCCAGGCTGCACAACTGCAATTTTCGCCTCGGGATCGATCGACGTCAGCGCGTTCATGTAGCGCGAGAAGTCAAACACAACGGCAACATTTGCGCCCTGTCCAGAGAGGCTCGTCCCTCCACCACGCGGCAGCACGGCAGCTCCCAACGCGCGGCAGGCATCGAGCGCAGCTTCCACATCAGCGGCATCGCGCGGCAGAATCACGCCAACCGGTAGCTGCCGATAATTCGAAGCATCGGTTGCGTAAAGCGCGCGCGAGCCGGCATCGAAAAGCACATCGCCGCGCAGAGCTGCTTTCAGCCGCGCTTCAAGTTCGCGATGCGCGCTGAAGCCTTCGTGGTCAAGCCGAGGTTGATTGAGAATCGTGAAAACGTCCACGTGGGAATAGTAGCGCGCTCAAGGCGTTCCTCCTCACATATAGCTCTCGTTGAATCGCAACGAATTGCCATCTGGAGAGAATGCCGCTTTGCTTGCTTGGGGCTGGAAGTCGAAGAAGGGATGTCCTACCGCGTAGGCCACTCTTGTACCACGATCCCCAGATCGTTCAGCTGCTGAATCGCAGTTTCGACATTGCGCCGAATCTTTGGGCGATCTTTTTTTGTAGCCCCCGGCAGTTCCGCCACTGCCACCACGCGCCCATACTGCCATGCGCCCTGGGGCACTGCCACCATCGCCTCGGCCAGGTCCTTGGGACGAATCTCAATCTCCTGCCGTCGCGCGGCATCCGGACGCAACATCGTCCCTTTGCCCACATCGCTCGAATTGGCGTCAGCCCGCACAATGCGCAAGCGTAATAGCATCCGGCCCGACTGCAAGAAATGGATTGGCCCACGCCGAAGGCTCATGCACATCGATGTAAAGGCTCTTGGTCGGAAGCGGAATATGACTAAGCGCGTCACGCTCCTGATCTCGGGTGGTGGCCCGTGCCTGTGCGGCCGCTTGCGCCTGTTGCCCGGCATTCACGGCACTTTTGGCAACGCCAACCACGGCCTGCTCTTCTTTATGGCAGGCAACCACCACAACTGCCATAAGCACAGCCATCGCTGCAATTCCAGCAGCTTTTGAGTGAGGGATCACCCTTCAAGAATATCAGGGCACCTAATCCAATCAAAAACCGCGATCTAGGACTTCACTCGCCCTTCCACACAGGTTTCCGCTTCTCAAGAAAGGCCTTGGTCCCTTCCGCTTTATCTGCGGAATCGCACAGGTGCCCAAATCGATCCGCTTCGCGCAGCAGTGCGAGATCGAGCGCCACATCCAGGCCCTCATCCACAACCCTCAAAGTCTCCGCAATCGCCAGCGGAGCCTGCGCTGCAATCTCACCCGCAAGAATCTCAGCCCGCAGCATCAGCTCGGCCGCAGGCACAACCTCGTCGACCAGCCCAATCCGCAAAGCCTCGGTCGCATCGATGATCGCGCCCGTCAACAACATCTTCAGTGCAGCCCCCCGTCCCACCAGGCGCGGCAGCCGCTGCGATCCGCCATAGCCCGGAATCACACCCAGTTTCACCTCCGGCTGCCCGAACCTGGCATCATCGGCTCCAATCCTCAATGTGCAAGCCATTGCCAACTCGCAGCCGCCTCCCAGCGCAAATCCCCTTACGCAGGCGATGACAGGCTTTCCGAGGGTTTCAATTTTCCTGAAGACGACCTGGCCGCGAAGCGAAAATGCCTTTCCCTCAGCGCGCTCGACAGCCGCCAATTCGCGGATGTCTGCACCCGCGGCAAATGCGCGTTCCCCTGCCCCGGTCAGCAGCACCACCCTCACCTCGGGATCCGATGCCAGTTCGCCGAATGCAGCATCCAGTTCTGCAAACGTCGCCGCATTCAGGGCATTCAGTACCTTGGGCCGGTCGAGGGTGACCGTTGCCAGTGGCCCGCGCTTCTCCATGCGAATGTTTTCGTAGCTCATGCGAAAACGAGAGTAGCAGAATCACCGGTCGTAGAACCCGCCCAAAAGGAAAAAGGGCGGCGCCGATGTCGGCCCGCCCTCAAAATCTCATTGCCAGATGTACCAGCTAATTTCAGGAGGCAGTCTTAGAGTAGCTAGATCGCGGTTTCGCGTCTTGAGTCATTCGGACGACCGCTGCCTCCATCATTGGGTGGAGATAATTCCAGAACTAGCCCGGTGAATTAAAAGGACTTCTGCGAATTTATCCCCGCTGGCCTCATAATCGGAGTAATGCCCCAGCAGTATCGCAACCGTGGTCCGGTTCTGGATTAATCTCTCTTGCTGCCTGTCTTTCCCAATCCGACTACTCCAGCTTCGGCATACCCCCGCACCTTCTCCGCTCCTGGCCGAACCGCATCCACGCGCTCGACGGGATGGCTGCTTGTCTGCTTTTTGGGCTTCGTATTCTCCGCCTCAGCGCTGGAGCCGAGCACCCCACTTTCCAGCTACGGACGCCAATCCTGGGTCATGGAGAATGGCCTTCCGCAGAACACGGTCCAGTCCGTTGCACAGACGCGTGACGGATTCGTCTGGCTGGGAACCGAAGTCGGCCTAGTCCGCTTCGATGGCAACAACTTCATCCTCTTCGATCAGAGCTCCAAACCAGCCGTCCCCGGGAACGACGTCAGTTGCCTTCTGGCAGCGAGCGACGGCGCCCTTTGGATCGGCACCAGCGATGGTCTGGCCCGATTGCAGAACGGGTCCATAACGACCTTTACCACTGCCAACGCATTCCCCGCCAATTCGGTTCACACTCTCAGGCAAGGTCCTGGAGACACCGTCATCGTTTCTACGCAAAACGGAAACGTTGCTATCGACGGTTCCCGCGTCGTGCCGGCTCAATTCGAAAACTCCGACACTCTCTACGCCGGCCCTCTCGTCGATGGATTCGATGCGACTGTCCGTAAAACCACAATCCAGATTTCTCAGAACGGCCATCCTCACCAGATTTGGACCGTTGGCAAGGACTTCCCCGGCACACGCATCCAAACTGCATACGCCGACCGTTCCGGCGCACTCTGGATCGGCACCAACGCCGGCCTCGTCCGCTACTCCTCAGGCAAGCTGGACCGTTTCCCCGTAACCGACCCCCTCGCCACTGCTTCGATACTCTCCATCCTGGAGGACCACGAGGGCAACATCTGGGTCGGGACGGAAACCAGTGGTCTTCACATCCTGCGCGACGAGCGCTTCCGCACTTTCGGCACACGCGACGGCCTTTCCTCCGATGCGGCCACAACCGTCGTCGAAGACAATGCCGGCACGCTTTGGGTTGGCACCAGCGGCAGCGGTCTCGACGCCATCTCCCGCAAGGGAAGCACCTTCAGCAAAGTGAAAAACCTGACGGTGCGCGATGGGCTTTCGAGCAATGTGATTCTTTCGCTCGCCGCGGCGCCGAACGGCGACTTGTGGGTCGGCACTCCCGACGGATTGAGCCGCATTCGCAACGGAGCAGTCGACTCTTTCACATCGGCAGACGGGCTGCCCGATGACTTCATCCGATCCCTGCTGGTCGATGCCGATGGCTCCCTGTGGATCGGTACTCGGCGCGGACTCGCACATTGGAATCCCGGCGCATCCGCGATGCAAATGGACATCTATACCCAGGCGACCGGCCTCGGCAGCGATCTCGTCGGCGCGATGACCCGCGACAAAAATGGCAACCTCTGGGTTGCAACTCTGGCAGGGCTTTCCCGCCTTCAAGGCGGACCGAAACCGTCGATCTCCAACTTCACCTCGGCAGATGGCCTCTCGAGCAACGTGATTACTGCCCTGCTACAGCGCAGGGACGGAACTTTGCTTATCGGCACACAAGGTCACGGATGGAATCTCTGGAACGGGCAGCACTTTTCGCCGGTGTCTACTACAGGCCTCAGCCGCACAACCATTCACGCAATCCTGGATGATGATCTCGGCCATCTGTGGTTCGCAACCGCAAATGGCATTGCGCGCTGCGACTGCGACATGGCCGGAGGTTGTTCCCACTGGATGGAATTCGGTCAGGCCGACGGCCTGCGTGGACGCGAAATGGCAACCAACAGCCATCCGTCCGCGTGGCGCTCTCGCGATGGATGGCTCTGGTTTGCAACTCCCAAGGGACTTGTTGCAGCGGATCCCGCCCACTTCCCCGTCAATACCGTGCCACCCCCGGTCGCGCTCGTCCGCTTTGCAGCCGACGACGTCGACATGCCCTTGCATGGTGCGGAGCCCCTGAAGATACAACCCGGACATAACCACTTCCAGTTCGACTACGCCGGACTGAGCTACACCTCCCCGCAGAAGGTCCGCTATCGCTACATGCTTGAGGGCTTCGACCACCAGTGGACCGAAGCCGGCACAAGACGTTCTGCCTACTACACCAACATTCCGCCACGCCAATACACATTCCGCGTTCAGGCAGCCAACAACGATGGTTTCTGGAACGACGAAGGCGCTGCTCTTGGATTTACGCTGCGGCCGCACTTCTACCAAACCATCTGGTTCTACATCCTGCTCGCAATACTGGCAGCAGCCTTGATCGTCCTGCTGCTGCGCCTCCGCCTCCTCCGCGCCCAGCGCGAATTCAATGCCGTCCTCGCAGAACGCAACCGCATCGCCCGCGAAGTCCACGACACCCTCGCCCAGGGATACGTCGGTGTCTCCGTCCAGCTCGAAGTTGTCTCCGAACTCCTCCGCAACCACAAAACCGATGCCGCCGTGCGCCATCTCGACACCACGCGCCAACATGTCCGCGAAGGCCTGGCCGAAGCGCGCCAATCCATCTGGGCATTGCGCTCGCAGGATACCGGCGAAAACACACTCCCTGTGAAACTGCGTCGCGCCACCGAGCAAGCCAACGGAAACGGCATCGAAGCCACCTTTAGCATCTTCGGCGCCTATAGGCCGATGCCACCCGGCATGGAGCGGGAATTCCTGCGCGTGGGACAGGAAGCCATCCATAATGTGAAGAAGCACGCCGGAGCCAAACATCTCGTCGTCCAACTTGAATATGGACCGGCCGAAATTGCACTCGTAGTGCGCGACGATGGGCGCGGCTTCAAGGTAACCGAGGGAGCTGATTCGCCTCCCGGTCATTATGGACTTACCGGAATGCGCGAGCGCGCAGACGCGATTGGCGGCACGCTCGAAGTAACAAGCGACCTTGGATCGGGCACAACCGTGCGCCTGCAAGTAATGACGCCGAAAGAAGCAAGGGAAAGATCGGGGGAGTAATGTCGGCACAGGAGAACATTCGCATCCTCGTGGTGGAAGACCATCACGTAGTGCGGTCGGGCCTCGTGGCTCTTCTCAACGTAGTTGAGGGAATTGAAGTGGTCGGCGAAGCTGCAGATGGAGTCGAAGCCATCGCGCAGTTCAGGAAATGCCAGCCGAACGTCACGTTGATCGATCTGCGCATGCCGCGTCTTTCCGGTGTCGAGGTCATCCAGCGCATCCGCATGGAGACGCCGCAGGCTCGCTTCATCGTGCTCACCACCTACGACGGCGATGAGGACATCTTCCGCGCCCTCCAGGCCGGCGCCCGCGCTTATCTTCTCAAGGGCATGACGACCGAAGATCTTGTCTCCACCATTCGCGCCGTGCACTCGGGCCGTTCGCACATTCCTCCTGCAATTGCGCAACGCCTCGCAGAACGCGTCGGTACCGAGGAACTCACCCCTCGCGAATTCGACGTCCTCGAGCAGATTGTCGCCGGCTGCAGCAACAAGGAGATCGCCACCGCACTCGATATCTCCGAGGCCACTGTAAAAACTCACATCAACAGCCTGCTCGGAAAGCTGGGCGTGACCGATCGAACCCAGGCCGCGACCGCCGCCATCCAGCGCGGCATCGTTACATTGGAGTCTCTGCGTAAGCCGAAACCATGAATAAGGTGATCATGAAAAGAATCCTCCTTCTTGCACTTTTGATTGCATCGACTGCATCGACCGGAGCTATCGCAAACGCACAGAAGCCCACCTGGCGCCAGGCTTCCGACACTGAGCTGGCCTCGCTGCTGCCTGCGCGCGCTCCCGTCATCAAGGAGCACATTGAAACCGAAATGCGCACCGCGAGCGGCATCGTAGACTCGCGCGGACACTACATCGCCGGTGTGGTGCTCATCACGGCCGGCTACAGCGCTGAGGGAAAGTACTCTCACTTCCTCGTCGTGCAATCGCCTGTCAAAGTCGGCGGCGTCGATCTCAAACCCGGCGAGTACGTCCTCGGATACACCCACGCCGGCGATGAACTCAACGTGCACTTCAATCAGGCGGCCACCGGCGCGCTGGTTGGAACAGCGGATGCCCACCTGATGACCGCGATCAAAGGCGTCACCAATCTGCACATCTGGCCGCCCGCCACCAGGGCAGTCATCCAAATCGGCCGCTTCGGCATCCCCTACGAGCTAACCGAGAAATAGCGGACCGATGTGAGAAGTGGCGAATTGAACTGGGTGCCTCCATCCTTGCGCAGCAAGGGTGGGAGCCCCGGGCCGTTCTCTAGTCCCTATTCCCTAGTCCCTAGTCACTGTTCACTGTTCACTGTTCACTGTTAAGGTATTCTCATCTACACGCCTAAACAGGAGACCTTATGTCCTGGTATCTTCTCGCCTGGCAGAGAGCCACCGACTTCAGCGGCCGCTCCCGTCGCAAAGAATACTGGTACTTCCATCTCTTCAACGGCATCGTCATGATCTTCCTTGTGCTGTTTGCCGTCGCCTTTTCCGATCAAGGCAAGCCGGCCATGTTTCCAATTGGCGTGATGTCCGCTTATGGATTCGTGCTTTTCGTCCCTTCTCTCGCCGTCACCATCCGGCGCCTGCACGACATCGGCCGAAGCGGCTGGTGGTATTTCATCGCCTTCGTTCCCCTGATCGGCGGACTCATCCTGCTCGTCTTCACCCTGCTCGACAGCGACCCCGACAGAAACGAGTACGGCCCGAATCCCAAGGTTCCCGGCGACGCCCACGTAATCATCTGATCTTCCGTACCCAACCAAAAAATTCCCGGAGGGAACGCAGGAAAATAGCCCAACGTGGAACGTCGGGTGCCCCATCCATGCGCAGCTTCATTGCGCATGGGTGGGAAAGCACGAACGCCAGCGTCCAACATTTCCATATACGAGAATCATGGCGATACCCAACCAAAAAGTTCCCGGAGCGAACGCAGGAAAATAGCCCAGGGGTGCAGCGCAGCGGAACCCTGGGAATAGCGAAAAAGGAACCTCAGTCCCGTAGGGACGTCCGCACTCAGCCCCACTCTCGGGTTGATCGAGACGAACAAGTCCCGTGGTGATCTTCAGCCTCGCCGCGCCGCCTCGATGGCTGCGACATCGACCTTCTTCATTGTCATCATGGCCTTGAAGGCACGGCTCGCCTCTTCGCCCCCGGCCGCAAGCGCATCGGTCAGCGCCCGCGGAGTGATCTGCCACGAAAGGCCCCAGCGGTCCTTGCACCAGCCGCACTGGCTTTCCTTGCCTCCATTGCCGACAATCGCGTTCCAGTAACGATCCGTCTCTTCCTGATTGTCTGTCGCGATCTGAAATGAGAACGCCTCACTCTGTTTGAACGCCGGACCGCCGTTGAGACCAAGACAGGGAATGCCCAACACGGTGAAATCCACCGTCAGCACATCGCCTTTCTTGCCGCTCGGATAGTCCTCCGGAGCCTTGTGAACAGCGATGACTTTACTATCCGGGAAGGTAGCGGCGTAAAAGCGCGCCGCCTCATGCGCGTCTTTGTCGAACCAGAGGCAGATTGTGTTCTTTGGCGTCATGTTCGTATGCTCCTTGGGCGCGGAAAAATTGCGGGCCAGCGACAGGATTCGCCGAGGCTCAGTCGATATACAGGATATTAGTTGCCTGTTTTGTCCATTGGGCGGTATAGATCTGAATCGCTCTAGCCGCTAAAAACAACTGTTGTCGTTAGCAAGTAGAAATGTCCGCTTTTCGCAGCAAGTGAAATGTCCGGATTCATAAGTTAGTAGCCGTAGAGGCGGTGGTAAAGTGCGAATCCCGCGTTGTTTGCGGGATAGCTCACAGCAGGTCGAGGCGGTCTAGGAAGTTCGACAACACCACGCGCACGTATTGACAACTTGGATATTTCCGGTAGACGATGACTCGCGCATAACCGATCTTAAGACTGTCCCTTTTGACAGTAGCGGAACTGGAGCGGAAGTCCTAGTCTTCAGCCGAAGTCCAAACGAGTGCACCCGCCCTCTTAATCGGCGCGAGAACACCCCGGATTTCCAAGGGGGAAGCCTACTCATGGGTGACCAGGACAACATACAGCGAACTGTTCTTCCCATCCCCGGTCAACCGCGCACAGGGCTTTTGACCTATGATGCGAAGGACCCCGAGACCAAGTTTCCGCCGATCTTACCATTGCGGCCTCCCAAAGGCGCACCCAACGTCCTGATCGTATTGATTGACGACGCGGGCTTTGGATCCTCGAGCGCCTTTGGCGGCCCATGCAACACACCGACCGCGGAACGGCTGGCGGCGAGAAGGCCTGAAATTCAATCGATTCCATACCACGGCCCTTTGCTCGCCGACGCGACAGGCGCTGCTGACCGGACGTAACCACCACACGGTTGGTATGGGCGGAATCACCGAGATAGCGACCTCGGCACCGGGTTACAATTCCATCCTTCCGAACACGTGTGCGCCCCTCGCCCGGACCCTGAAGCTCAACGGGTATGCGACGGCGCAGTTCGGCAAGTGCCATGAAGTTCCTGTCTGGGAGACCAGTCCGGCCGGTCCCTTTGATGCCTGGCCTACCGGGGGAGGCGGATTCGAATATTTCTACGGGTTCATCGGCGGTGAGGCTAACCAATGGTATCCATCGCTCTATGAAGGCACCACACCCATTGAGGTTAAGAAGACGCCCGAAGAGGGCTACCACTTGATGGAGGACATGACGGACAAAGCTATCAACTGGATCGGGCAGCAGCAGGCGCTCATTCCCGACAAGCCCTTCTTCGTCTACTTCGCGCCGGGTGCGACGCATGCCCCGCACCACGTCCCGCAGGAATGGGCGGACAAGTACAAAGGCAAGTTTGATCAGGGTTGGGATACGCTGCGCGAAGAGATCTTCGCCCGCCAGAAGAAATTGGGCGTCATTCCGCAAGATTGTCAGCTCACGCAACGGCCCAAAGAGATCCCGGCATGGGATGAGATGCCTGCCGCAATGAAGCCAGTGCTGATCCGACAAATGGAGGTCTACGCCGGGTTCCTGGAGTACACCGATTACCATGTTGGCCGGTTGGTGGATACGCTGAAAAAGCTCAACCTGCTCGACGACACGCTGATCTACTACATCAACGGCGACAATGGCGCGTCCGCAGAGGGTACGGTGAACGGAACCTTCAACGAGTGCATCTCTCTCAATGGCGCGTCCGCACTGGAGACGCCCGAGTTCCTGATGGCGCGGCTGGACAAGTTCGGGGGACCGGACTCCTACAACCACTATTCTGTGGGCTGGGCGCATGCCCTGGATACGCCATATCAATGGACCAAGCAGGTCGCCTCACATTTTGGCGGCACACGCAACGGGACGATCGTGCACTGGCCGAAGGGGATCAAGCCGAAGGGCGAGGTCCGGAGTCAGTTCCATCACGTGATCGACATTGCGCCGACCATTCTCGAACTGGCCGGACTGCCCCAGCCGGTCTTTGTCAACGGGATTCAGCAGCATCCGATCGAAGGCGTCAGCATGGCATACGCTTTCAACGATGCCAACGCTGCCGAGCAGCATGAGACACAGTACTTCGAGATGTTCGGCAATCGCGGCATCTACCACAAGGGCTGGACCGCAGTCACGCGACACAGCACGCCATGGGTTTTCGACAAGAAAGCCCCGGCATTCGACGACGACGTCTGGGAGCTCTACGACACCAGTAAAGACTGGAGCCAAGCGAACGATCTGGCCAAGAAGATGCCGGAAAAGCTCCACGAACTGCAGCGCCTATGGCTGATCGAAGCTGTGAGGTACAACGTACTCCCCATGGATGACCGGAGAGTGGAACGGTTCAACCCAGATATGGCGGGCCGTCCTGTGCTGATCAAGGGCAACTCGCAAATTCTATTTGGCAGCATGGGACGACTGTCCGAGAACTCGGTCATCAATATCAAAAACAAGTCGCATTCCGTGACCGCTGAGATCGTCGTGCCTACAACAGGGGCAGAAGGCGTCATCGTCGCTCAAGCCGGCAACGCTGGCGGATGGAGCCTGTATGCGAAGGGCGGCAAGCTCAAATACTGTTACAACTTTTTCGGCATCCAGCAGTTCTACGCCGAGTCAGCCGACGTGCTGCCCGCGGGGGAACATCAGGTACGCATGGAGTTTGCCTACGACGGTGGTGGCCTGGCCAAGGGTGGCACGGTGTCCTTGTACGTGGATGGCAAAAAGGTGGGCGAGGGTAGAGTCGGCGCCACGCAACCCATGATCTTCTCTGGCGATGATGGTTGCGACGTGGGGGTGGACACGGGAGCCCCTGTTTCGCCGGACTACGGGTCGCGAGGGAATGAATTTACGGGTAAGGTGAAGGGCGTTCAACTTGCCATTGCCGAGGACGCTGAAAGCCTCGATCATCTCGTCTCGCCTGAGGATGCTATGCGCATCGCCATGGCGCGGCAGTAAACGAAGTCCTGACTGCCATCCTTCCTTGGGGAACGCAAAGGTGCGCAACTGGCAATACTGACAGATGTCATCAAGACACAGCCATGCGTACAATGCGAGCCAATGACGAGTGTGAGCAAAAGCAAAGTGCACGCGCTCCATACCCGCCCGAGATGGATGACAAAAGGAACAACAGAATTGAGGTAGCTATTGGAGTTGACCGTGCTCAGAATCATCAGCTTGATCGCGCGGAATGGGAACAAAACCATTCTCCTGCTCTGCCTTTTCTGTTCAACGCTACCGCTGCTGCCCGCGAATGCACAGAATCTGGACGATTACAAATGGCGAGGTACGGCTTATTGGTGGTATTCGCAACCCTCGGGTTCCTTCAATAGCGCCGGGAATCGTGGCATTATTGATCTTCAAAAAGACTTCAGCTTCGGCTATTACTCGACCTTCTCCGGGACTGTCGACTGGCATTTCAAGAGGAAGCATCACCTGTTGTTCGGAATCAGCCCGGTCTCGCAATCCCACACGGTCACTCTTGCCCGAACCATCACCTTCCAGGGAGAGACGTATAACGTCGGAACGCGGGCATCGGCGGATCTGGAAGCGCTTTCCTTTTCTCCCGGCTATCAATGGGACTTCATTCGCCGTGACCATGGGTATGTGTCATTGGATGTCTTGCTTTACCTGCTTGATACGAAGGGATCGGTAAGCGGTACTGTGATCGTCAACGGTCAACCCGCAAACAGGAACTCATCTGCATCTTTCTTCGCTCCGCTCCCCGTACTAGGTCCTCACGGCCGTTGGTATCCGTTGCACGATTCGGACCGTTTGGCTCTCGATGGATTTGTGCAAGGAATGTATTTCGGCGGCTACGGAGACTTCATTTCCACACGTGGCGCTGTTGCTGTCGGAATAACCCACCACTTGAAGGTAAGCGCCGGTTACCAGTTGGGGACCCGGCTCAGCATCCACGGAGGCAGTGACCGGCTTGGCATTCGCCTCACACAGCAGGGACCGGTTGTTGGCCTTGAGGGATCGTGGGGGACTCAAGAGGGCGGTAATAGGCATTAGCCAGAAATAACCCCAATACGCGCAATGGAGCCTCTCCACCCTCCCCCAGAATAGGAAGGCTCCAAGCAGCTCTACCAGAGCAAAGCGCCTGCGCTTGCAGCATGTTTTTCTTATCCTGCCTACAGATCGCCATTTGATTTGATTGCGAAAAGGGCGGAAAACAAACAATGGTCGGCGCTGGTGGACGATTTTAGAACTTTCCTGCTCTTTTCCGACGCATCTGAGTAGTGCGTTGACTCTTGATGGCGCTCGAATGGGAGTCACTTCCGGATTGCCCTTCGGCGAGATACCTTCGATCCTGCTTGCCCCGGTACCGCCGCTGCGCATCGCGCTTGAATTGCGGGTAAGCGCCACGCAATGAAGAAATGTTGCCCCAATCACTCGCAAATCTGAATGCAATGTAGCTTTGCACATGTAACAGACATCAAGACGTGCCTTAAGCGGCTTGATGCGTTCTGAATAAAAACTGTCCATTTCGTCAGGATCAACAGTTCGGAGAACGTCTTCTTCGCGGCGAAATGCGATCGTGGCCTCGCCCGTGATCCCAGGCCGGTAAGGCATATTTGATAACGAGGTATGCTCTGAGAGCTTAGGGCGTGGACCTACCAGGCTCATATCGCCACGGAGGATGTTGAAGAACTGCGGGAGTTCATCGAGTTTGAAATTGCGAAGATATTTCCCCAGGGGCGTGACTCGTGAGTCGCCAGCCTTTGTGATCCTCGAACCCGCATTCTCTCCGCGGTTTTCATACATGCTTCGGAATCTGTAAATCCGGAACAGGCGACCACCCTTCCCCAGACGATCCTGGAAGAACACTGCGCGTCCTCTTGAAGTAAGCCGAATGCACGCACCTATGATCAGCATCGGAACAGATAAGAACGCCAAGACCGAAGCAGCGAGAGAGACATCAAGGGCCCGGCGGGCGGGCGAACAATCCACCCACTCATGGGAGGATTCCTCGACACGCTTCGAAGGAGTCAGCTCTTTCAACGAATGGGCGAGAAAGCCAAACCATCGAGTTCAGGGCATTGCAGGAACAGGCCTTCTTTTCCAACGATGCACCTAAGAAAAGCAAGAGAATGATTTCTTCATTGTTAGCAAGTGGTGACTATATGAAGTCCGATCTGTGGTTGAATGTGACAAAAATCACGAAGTCCTTGGGTCGAAGCAAGTGAAGTACTCGCTCTCCCATGCGCACGGATTCCGTGCGCATCACCGGGGAGAGAGGATTTGAACCTCCGACCCCCTGGTCCCGAAGTAACAACCGATTCGCTAAGCTGTTGATTCGTTTGGGCTGGTTGTGCGTCTAGCGTACCCAAATACATGGTATTCGGCAGTTATTGGACCCAAGTTGTCCCAAGTTTTTCGCGATCTTCGACGGAATCCTCGATCTTCACCGCGCCGGGATTCAAGACGACTTTCCCGCTTCCGATTGAGATGCAACTGCAGCAGGCGGCGCTAAGACGGGTGACGAAAGTCAAGACACGCCGGGCCGATTGAACTGCGCGCGAAAGTGCGTGGGAGAGTAGGTCGTCGCCGACATAAACAGAGGCCGTTTGCTCATCGCAGACGGCCTCTTCCTTTGCGGGGGCCGGATATGTCTCTGCCACCCTTGGCTTACGCTATCCCGGGGGCTTCGGGCCACACTTCGAGCAAGTCGATCCACCCACCTAACGAGTACCAGCCACTCCAGCCATTGCTGGGCGCGGTTTGCCACATGTGCCAGACAGCGCCGTCGCTACCGCGCGCGAAGGTCTCCAGTCGACCATCCGCATTGCTTCCGATCTCTAGCAGATCGATCCAGCCACCTAACGAGTACCAGCCACTCCAGCCATTGCTGGGCGCGGTTTGCCACATATGCCAGACAGCACCGTCGCCACCGCGTGCGAAGATCTCCAGTCGACCATCCGCATTGCGTCCCATCGCTAGGCGGTCGATCCAGCCGCCAAGCGATACCACCCGCTCAACCGTTATTGGGAGCCGTCTGCCACATATGCCAGACAGCACCGTCGCTACCGCGCGCGAAGATCTCCAGTCGACCATCCGCATTGCGTCCGATCGCTAGTCGGTCGATCCAGCCACCTAATGAGTACCAGCCACTCCAGCCATTGCTGGGCGCGGTTTGCCACATATGCGAGACAGCAGCGTCGCCGCCACCGCGAAGATCTCCAGTCGACCATCGGCATTGCTTCCGATGCACATTCCGTCGATCCAGCCGCCGAGCGAGTACCACCCGCTCCAACCGTTATTAGGAGCCGTCTGCCAGTTATGCCACACAGCGCCGTCGCCACCACGGGCGAAATTCCAGGCGGCCATCCGCGTTTCTAGCAACCTCCAACAGGTCGATCCATCCGCCAAGCAGTACCAACCGCTCCAGCTTCCGCCCGGGCGTGAGTTCCCAATTGTGCCAGACGGCACCGTCGCCACCGCGCGCAAAGATCTCCGTGCGACCGTCAGCGTTCATGGCAGACTTAAGCAAGTCGATCCAACCGCCGAGCGAGTACCAGCCGCTCCAGCCGTTGTTCGGGGCGGTCTGCCAATTGTGCCAAACGGCACCGTCGCCACCGCGCGCAAAGATCTGAATCGAGCCGGACTGCGGACCGCCCGCTATGATCGTTGTCGGATTTCTCACCCAGGCCTCGTAGGTCATGTTCAGCATCGACTGCTCATCGACGATCCCGATGGAATTCCAGGTGAACATCGCATAGCAGAGGCCAGTTGGCATCCCATTTGGCACATTGACGGTTACACCATTCTGCTGGAGAAGGCTGACTAATTCCGCTAAGGTCCCGTAACCGCAAAGGCTCGAGTTGTGATCCTCCGGTTGGTTCGTCGGGTAGTTGTACATCGCCCAACCGCTTGTCCCCGGTGTGACAAGGCCATTGGCATTCGATTGGAAGTACTCCGCTCCGACGCCGAGTTTCACCGGACCGTGGCTGTAGATGGCGCTCTGCAGAGTTGCAGCGTTGGTATGGTCGACCAAGAGATGAGGGCCGTCATTGTATGTCTGGTTGTTGAGCGGGAAGCCATCCGTTTGCATCGTCGTCATAACGTCGGTGAGGTAAGCGCCATTTAGATAGCCATGCGCCGTTGCCCAAGCAACTACCGCGCCTCCGGAATGAATGTCTGCGGTGCGGCCGTGGCCTTGGCGAAGGCTTCCTCTGCGGAAACGCAGTCACCGTAGATGTAGTTGTTCCAAGACGACAATCGAACAGGCCACATCAGGAAGCTCGGGGGCCGATATTTTCCTGTCCTTAAAAGGTGTCGCGCCTGCCAGCACACTCGGCGGTGTCGGTAAGGCTCCACGTTTTGGAGTTAGTTGTATCTCGGCATCGCGTCTTCTCCTTCTGCCAATGAGGCACATGAACAGGCTGAATTATCTCCACCTAAGAGCTCTTTTTCCCGCTCCCGCGATTAGGCTGCTTGCGAAATTCTTCCCCAGTACTGGAAGTATCGGATCCTGAGCTTGGCTGTTCGACTGTCACGCCGGATTCGTCGGGTTGTTCGGGACTGAGGGCGTTGCGTGTCAAGTACATTCTAGGGGTGGGAAAGCTCCCCGCTTCGGATGCAGAGTGTTGTTCTCTTTTGTCGCTTTCGCCATCGCTTTCTCCTCGGCGTGAATCTCGAATCCTATGCCTAAACGAACCAATCCGGCTCGATGTCAGCAGAACCTAATCAAAATCGATCAAGGTACGCCGTGCAGTATGCGTTGCTCTCGATGAATTGCTTTGCCGGTACGACCAAACTCGTCACCAACCTTGGCGACATCAGATTCGCGGATCCGCTGGACGGTGAATCTATTCGACAGATCTCAATTCGGCGGTGGTGGCATACCACGGGTTCCCACATTGCCCGTGCCGCGTTGTGAGCCGCGGCAGCGCTGCCCGAAGGCGGTGGTGGCGTACCGGGGGTTCCCACATTGCCCGCGCCGCCTTGTGAGCCGGCGCCAGCGCTGCCCGAAGGCGGTGGTGGCGTGCCAGGGGTTCCCACATTGCCCGCGCCGCCTTGTGAGCCGGCGCCAGCGCTGCCCAAAGGCGGTGGTGGCGTGCCAGGGGTTCCCACATTGCCCGCGCCGCCTTGTGAGCCGCCGCCAGCGCTGCCCGAAGGCGGTGGTGGCGTACCGGGGGTTCCACATTGCCCGCGCCTTGTTGGGCGCCTGCCTTATCACTCATAGCTATTCCTCCAGTCCCGACCTGAATAAACCCCTAACTGACCTTAGTGAATGTCAGCCGAAGTGGAGCGGCGTCGCACCTGTGGCGGCATCTGAAACCGATCCGCTACTCGACAGCCGCGTAAGCAGTTATCTACGACTAAATGAAAATTGGAAGGAGTCGTAGCGCCGCGGGTTTTGCACTGACGCCACAATGGCTGTAAATCTCTCTAATAGCAACTAGTTTTCATTGGCGGAAATGGCTATTTGTTGGATGCCTTGGCTCAAAGGGACACTGTTTCCGAGTTTCCATGTAAGTTCGCCCGTCGCGTTATAGATGGAGAAACGGAAAACATTTCTTGTAGTCCCGACTAAAGTGGCTGGCGTCACAATAACCCACCATCACCATGGTTTCCTTAATTGTATGAAAGGACTCCTCGAGCAACTTCTTGGCTCGTAGCATTCTCAATCGCCTAACGCAGCCATGAGGTGTTTCTCCAACTTCTTGAGTAAATAGGTGACGAAATCGCGAAGGTGAAAGATTGACGGCTCTGGCAATATTGTCCATACCGATGTCCCTGGCTAGATCAGCACCACCCAATACTTCAAGAGCTGCGCGAATTCGTTTATCTCGAACATTCCCAAACGTGAGGCGGTATTTTCCTCGGGTCGACATCGGAATGAGGAACGGGCCTTTGAGTACTGAAATTCGCCCATATCTGTATCCATTTGATTTTCCTCCGTTATCAATCTGCATGTGCGGCAGGAGGTTTTAGGGTCGCCACTGAAGAATTGAGAAGCATGGGCCTATCTCGTAGTGCGCACCACCAGTGTTTCGTTTCGTCAAAAATCAAGGGGCGGTCACTTTATCTCCGCTAAGAGACTCGCGGAGGTTGTCTACTCGTTTCTCCGTATATGGATTGGCCACTGTGCTTTGCGGCCTTGAAAACCTCGCTGAGCTGAACTTCCGAATTGTCAGCACGAACCGTTATGGAATGCCGCCGAAGCAAGCCAATCACACTCATCTCAGGTCCCGAAATCATTCGATGGATCGAACAGCGCGTATTCAGCGCGCGGCTCTGCGGAGAGTTCAGCACGCGCTGGACGAAAAACAAACGAGGGAAATTCGACTGATGCAGATTCGGTTTCCCTTGATCCTTATTCCGTCCTCAGAATCCGGCGAGGGGCGAACCGGGACGAAATCCATTCAGCCTACCACCGAGAAATGTCGAATTACCATCCAGACAAAGTTGCACATTTGGGAAGGGAACTTCAAGATCTTGCGAAGCTGAAAGCGCAAAAATAATCGAGCATATAGCGAACTCTTAAAAAAGATCTGACGAACGTACTCTTCGTAAACCGTTGTGCAACCTTAGGCGCTAGGAGAATCGATTCTAAGCAAGCCGCCGAGTTTTCGATCGATCCTAAAAGGAGAAGCTAGATCAGCCTCACCTACGCGATCTTCTGCGCGAAACCCGATGCAGCTGACAATTCTTTTAAGCTTGATTCACACAAAAGGCAGTTCCCTCCGGATCAACGAACGGCTCTCTATGAAGATTATGTATCCCTCTTTTTCGACCGGAATCAGCAAAGAGCTCAGTTGTCCGGGACCATCGGGTACTTCTGATCAATCTCCATCGCTATCTTGCGTGGCTACTCCACAGTGAGGCGGAAGAAGGCAATTCCCGTGCAAGCATTTCTTTGGAAAGGCTCCACTCCGTAGTTAATGAATATCTGTCTATAGAGGGGCATGACACCGGCCTCGCCGATCAGCTCTTTATTCGAAGCGTTGCGGAAGGGATGGGCCTCAAGTATTTCCTGACACTGACTCTCGACCCCAAGAAACTAGAGCACAAAAAATTCGCGGTGCCGTATCTACGGCTTTGCTTCAACAAATTCCGTCAGTATTTGAAACGCGAAGTACGGCGTTGCCCCTCCTACATCTGCGTTTTGGAGTTTACACAGGCGGGAATCCCGCACCTGCATATCCTGTTCGATCGCTACATCGAACAGAAGTGGATCTCTCGCGTTTCGGGATCTCGGCGGCGGGCGCATCGTGTTTATCAAGCAAGTGACCGATTGCCAACGTGTCTCGTTACCTTTCCAAATACCTCACAAAAGAGCTGCTTTTGTCGGCTCCGAAGGGGTCTAGGCGCATCACGATACGGCGCGCTGCAATCCAGCTGTTTCCAAAGTTCAATTCGGGGATTGTCTGGGCACTCTTGAAATCGTCAGATCTGGCACATGCTCGCAGAGTGTCGAATGCGAGATTTCAAGTTACAGGCGAGTTTTTTCGACGGGTTTATCTCTCTCGAATACGACCGAAGAAAAGTTTCTGAAGGCGTTCCAACTGCACTCTGGGGACGCGATTGAGGTTTGCACGCCGGGTTAGTTCAGATTCCAGTGGGGATTTTTCTGTTGGCTCGTGAGACGTTCACCTGGACGTGGGGGTGGCAGGTAGGGCAGTACATGGGCGTATCAGGCGATGCAAATGGGGCGCAGTGCAAACGCACGGCACCTGGACGTGGGGGTGGCAGGCGGGGCAGTACATGGGCGTATCGGCGATGCAAATGGAGCGAAGTGCAACAGACGTCACCTGGACGCGGGGGTAAGGCGGGGCGGCGCTGAAGTTGCAGGATTCGAGCAAGACAGAAGGGGCACGTATGGCGGCAAATGAGTGGAATCACGAATTGATGGATGTGGCGGAGACAGCACGTGTGCTGCACGTGCCCGTCTCCTGGGTCTATGAGCGGACGCGGAGACGCGGCAAAGAACGCATCCCCCACATCAAGCTCGGGAAGTACCTCCGTTTCGAACTTTCGTGGTGGGTACCAGGTTGGATGGCTTAAGGAGCTATTGATGGATCGGTCCCCGGGAATACTCTTCCATCAGACGCACCACCACCCAAGCGAGCAACATTCGGAGGACGAATGTCTCGTAGAAGGTGTCATCAAAAAGGCTCACTGTTTAAAAGAGGCACACGTAAGAAAGTGTGGGTCGCTCGTTGGTGGGAAGAAGCGATTAGCTCCGAGAACAAACTGGAGCGGATTCGGCGCTCAGAGGTTCTCGGGACGATTGCGGAGATCCCCACCAAACGTGAAGCACAGCAGTTGCTCGATGATCTGTTGCGCAGAACGAATAGCGGCGAACACCGGCCTCAAGCGGTCTTGACATTCAAGAGTTTCGTTGAAGACCGTTGGAAGCCGGATGTGTACCCCACATTGAAGTTCTCAAGCAAGAAGTTTTACGACAACATGGTCGACACTCATCTCATTCCGGTATTCGGTGACACACAGCTTCGATTGATCACGAAGGATGCGGTTCAGAGCTTTCTGAATGCGAAAGTGAAGAGCGGATCTTCGTGGAAGACGGTCAAGCACATCCGGACCGCCTTCGGCACAATCATCGAAGCAGCCGTAAGAGATGAGTTGTTGGCCTCTAACCCCGTCCGGCGAACACGCTTGCCGCGACGTGGCCCGGAAGAAGAACGGGCTCCGATTGCAACGGAGTGCGTACGTGCTCTCATTGAAAAGCTTCCTGAGCCATCCCGCTCCATTGCTGCTCTGCTTGCCATGACCGGTCTGCGAATTGGTGAACTGCTGGCGCTTCGTTGGCAGGATGTCGATTTCGAGAACGGATTTCTTCTCGGTGAATCAATCGGTCTACGAAGGCCATTTTGATGAACCGAAGAGCAAGCGGAGCAAACGCCGGTTCCTTTAGGCCGGTCAGTGAGAGATCTGCTCAGACTCGGCGCAAACTGATGTGTCTCAATCCGCACTGATTTTTGCAGCGCGAAACGGCGCACCTCTCAGTCGGAGGAATCTGCTCAATCGTCAACTGAAGCCAGCATGCTAAGGCGCTCGGGTTGACGGAGCCAATTGGCATTGGTTCCGTCACGCCAATGCCACGCTGCTCGATTCCGTTGGAGCTCCTCTGGGAACGGTGCAGGCTCTACTCGGTCACGCTTCCTCGGAAGTGACGCGCGAAACGTACATCGGTTCTGTTCCGGAGGACGCGCGAAAGGCTGTTGAGGAGGTGGAAAAGCTTATTGGACCCAAATGGACCCAAGTTCCGGATTGGCCGGAAATGAGAATTCGCTAATTAATTGAAATTGCGGGATTTAATGGTCGGGGAGAGAGGATTTGAACCTCCGACCCCCTGGTCCCGAACTGGCAATGTCTCGTAGAATCAACAATTTGCGAATCTTAGATCGTGGGGCCTCAATCGCATAAACTCTTCTGATTCTTAAGGATAGATTTCAGTGCTATTCACTTGGGAACCCACCGTGGGAACCCCTTTTCCCGGAGGACAGGCGATTAGTGAGGCGGTTGGACAGACGGCGAGGATGCGGCTGTCGATGGCGTCGCGACTCTTCGATTGATTGTTTGAATGCTAAGTCGAGGAGGAGCACGAGGGTGTTACAAAGGCTGAACTCAGCTGTGAGGCTGATTCAGAGACCCAACATTTAGTCTGACGGCCTTCATTCGGTCCGCAGGCAATCCATCGGGTCGATACGCATGGCTCTGCGCGTCGGAACATAACACGCGACAACCGCCGAAATCAGCAACACAGCGGAGACGCCCAACAGCGTGAATGGGTCGCTTTGGCCCACACCATGGGCTCGTCTCCGGATTTGCCGTTCGAGCTCGCTCCCCCAAGAATCTGCTAAAGAGCTTTTTAAAAGGGATTGCTC
>CAWFWK010000006.1:0-286211 GCA_963819425.1 uncultured Acidobacteriaceae bacterium
GCTCGCGGCGTATGCAGCAGACATCGTCTTCGTCAGTAACATTGCGTCTTTGCTGGAGGGATGGTACATCGACCATCTTTCCTGGCGCTGGATATTCTGGACGGCCGCACTATTTACCCCATTGATGATGGTCTGTGTCTATTTCGGAATTCCGCACCGGACCAATTCAGAACCCAGACCGAGTTGGCACGGGTTCATTTACTTCAGCTTGAGCCTTGCTCTTTTATACGGGGCTCTGGATCAAGGACAGCGGCTGGACTGGCTGAACTCCGGCACAATCGTCGGCATGCTCGTCGCGGGACTCTTTCTGCTTGGGGCGGCCATCCTGAGACGTGTGGTCCAGCCCAATCCAATCGTAAATCTAAAATTTCTGAACACTCGGAACATCATCATCCTGGCCACATCTATCTTCGTGTTCAAGTTCATGCACCTGGCTACGATTGTGCTCGTGCCAGGCTTCCTCGCCAACATTCAACAGTACCGGCCCTTGAGACCGGACATGCGCTTGCCTGGGTGGCCCTGCCGATGTTCACGGTGGTGTGGCTGGCGGCCACAATCATCATCTACACGAACTCGCGGCTGGTCCTGGCGTTGGGGCTTACCGTGTGCGCGATATGCTGTTGGCTTTGGTCCCACGTGGATACTTCGTGGTCAGGGAATAGCTTCGAAATAGTGGAGCTTCTGCTGTCTCTCGGATTGGCAGGCGCATACATCGGATTGGTGGGCAGCATTGTTTTGGAAGCGCTCGAATCAGGAGCCCTGACAAGCGCCTCTAACGTTGCCACATTCTCCGGATTCATGCACCTTATGCGAATCTTCGGCGGCCAGATCGGCGTAGCTGTTATGACTCGCTTCATTGCCGTGCGGGAGCAGTTTCACTCCAACATGCTGGGGCTCTATATACAAAGAGGCACTGGCTTACGGATCAGCGAGTGCGGATGCTGACGGGCGGACTACTGCCGCGATCCACGGTGCAGCAAGAGGCACAGCATCGTGCCGCCACTATTCTTGGCCTGCAAGTGCGGGCCCAGGCGTACACAGTGGCGACGTCAGATGGATTCGTCCTGATCGTCTGGGTGGTGATTGCTTATCTCCTCCTAATGCTGTTTCTGAGGCCAGGCAAGATCACCTTCAACGACCTTAGCAAGATGCAATGAATTCACCTTTGCGAAAACAGAGAGGGTAGATCAGCCGAGCTCCCGTGCGGCGCTCGCGTACGGGATGGTGGCCGTAATGGCGTTTACAGACCCTCCAAGATTTTAGGGAACTAGTCGCCGACATGAGCATGCAAAAAAATCGCCAGGAGCAGCCTCGGCAAAATTGGGGTAGTTTTCGGGGTAGATTACCCACACAAAATCATATTTCCCCAATAAATACGCGTATGATACGACAATGTGGTAGCGTCCCTGGCCACCATCTGAAGTCCCCGAGCATTCCCGAGTATGACTTAATCCTTATTTTTCTTGTTACTGTTACCCCACCTCCAACTTACATCGTTCATTAACCGATATAGACCCGGGTCCAAGCACACCAAGAGATCGAATGAGCTCTTCGACGCGGGGGGATTATGCCGGAACAGTTCGTCCATCATGTGCGCAGAATCTGTGCGCTAAGACCGTCGGCAGGTTCTTGTTTGTTTCATTGGGATCGCTACCGGCTCGAATCCGCCCAGATTTTTGTAACTTGACGTTATACATCCGGAGTGGCGGAGGTTGTGCAAGTGGAGACGCTTTCTTATTCGCCAACACTGCCCAAACCAAGTGAATGAAGGGTCGCGGTTGTCCAGATCAGGATAATATTCGCGTTCTCGGTGTATAAGAAACCATGATGCGGGCCTTGATCACGGAGTTGCGGGGGCGGCGGAACAGGACCCTTAGAAAATGATCAATTCATGGACCAGGCGGACATTCATGAACCGCGCGGCAGGTTCGGCGGCTTGCCTGACGCTCGCGCCGCTGGGAGAGAACTCACTTGCCGCAGGCGGGCCAGCTTTGCAAGGTCGCTTCCTGACCCATGTCTCCGTAGTTCGCGTCAATCAAATCGAGGTGACTCCCAGCCGCTCGATTGGTGAAGACGAAGTACCAGACAATAGCTTGGAAATGATCCGCTCCCGGCGCGAAGCCTTTCTGCGCGGCAGCCCCAAAGGCAAGATGACCTGGGCGATCAGTTGGCTGGCACTCAACGACACCCGCCAGCAATACAAGGATGCGCGACGACTGCTTGCGTCCTATCACGAACAATATGGCGATGAGATCACGTATATTCCTGGCGGTTACTTCGCACCGATGTACGATACCCGCGAAAACATCCGGGTGACCATTCACAAGGCGCTGCAAATGATTTCGGAGATGGTAGGCAATCGGTATCGTCCGGAGTGCCTTGTCGCCGGCTTTATGGACGCCGAGAACCAACGCTTCCTCGCTGCGGATGAAGGAATTCATGTTTGCCAGGGACAGATCTGGAGCCAGCACGGCGTCGACAACGGCGATGGCGACGGTGGTATCTGCTATCCCTATTACCCGAGTCGCGAGCACTATCTCAAACCGGCTCAGGGCCCAGCGGACTTTATCGATTGCGTATGCCTGGATGGCTGGACGTGCGATTTTCTTGCAGCGCGTCGCAACGGTTTTGAGGGAGGATTCAACAGCCGCATGGGCGTGGGCCCTATCGAGACGGTTGGAAACCTGGGAGAACAAGCCGGTCGCAACGAGATGATGGCCACCACCGCAATGCACTTTGACCAGGGTCGCGCTCTGAATGGGTTCGGTTGGGTTACGGGAATCTGGGAGGTGTCAGTCCACCATGACAAAGATCTCGAGTGGTGGCTGCAGGCAGTCAACAGCCGGTGGCCGGACACGCAAGTGCTCACCGAGGGAGCATTCGGCATGGAGTGGCGCAAACATACGCCGAACAATTCTTCGCTCAACTACCGATTCGATGCCAAAGGAACTGGCGCACCTGGCTCTGAGAAGGAATTAGAAATCCGGTGGTTCATGAATCAGGAGTTCCGGCTCGCGTTGCTTCGGAACTGGAAGACCGAAACGCCCGAGATGGTCATCGACTTCACGCGATACGATTTGCCAGAGCACGAACCCCAGGGACTTCAGCGGGAATGGAGTCTGATGAATGTGTTGAACGAGAAAGGGACACGCGCCCAGGACAAGCCAATCCCGTTGGGACAGCTGTCTGCGGAATATAAGCGGATAATTTATAAACGGTATCCGGAGTTGAAGAAAGCAGGTTGAGTCTCAGACAATTCTCGCTGCGTGTGCGGTTTCGCGCGCGACTTCTGAATCACTAGAAGCAGGGACAGGAGATTAATATTGAAGCTGTCTGCCCAATATGATCTGCAACGTCGCAACCACCATCGGTCAGCATCACTTCGCAATCGACTCCGTTGTGGAGTTCGATTTACGGGTGAGAAGGCGTCATCTGGTGATCGCCTGCCGGAGCATTCTCATTGTTTTGTGGTTGATTTGCGTAGCGTTCAGCCCAAGTGGGTTGGCGCAACCGGACTCCAGTACGTCGGCAGGTGCGGTTTTTGGTAAGGTAAGAAATACAACGGGCGACCAAGTTGCCGGCGCGACAGTCTACCTTCAGCAGGATGGCGTCGCGAGAGGCGAAACCGTCGCAGACGCAAACGGCGAATTCAAATTCTCTGGACTTTCCACCGGCAGCTATGTGCTGATTGCCGAGAAGACCGGTGTCCGCAGCCGAAGCGCCACGCTCACAATTTCTTCCGCCGACGATCCGCGCCGGGTGGACCTGCAGTTTGATGGACCTGCGACTGCCGGGGCCAACGCGAGCCCCGGGTCGGAGGCACCAGCGGCGGCAATGGAGTTCGCCGATAATCCGAATTTTGCGGTTGCCGGTGTCACAGATTGGACGGCAGCTGGCGGCCATGGATCGGACACAAGTCTGCGCACAAGCGAGGCGCTTACACGCGAGACGCTCACACTCAAGCCTGGTTCCCCGGGATCGGTCGTTGCAAGGTCGCCCGCGGATGCGGCTGCCGACAGAGAAACGGAAGAAAAGCTTCGCACAGCTCTCAGCGGTGCGCCCAAAGATTTCGAGGCCAATCACCAGTTGGGCGAGTTTTATTTGCGGCAGGGAAGGTATGCCGAATCCGCTACTTATTTGAAGTCGGCGTACGAGATCAAGCCTGACGACTTTGAGAATGAATACGATCTGGCAAGGACATGCGAGAGCGTCGGCGATCTGTCGGAGGCGCGAGACCATGTGCAGCATCTGCGCACAGAGAAGGACAACGCGGACCTGCACCGTCTCGCGGGATCGATCGATGAAAAGAGTGGCGATCCTTTGACCGCGGTTCACGAATATGAACAGGCGGTGCGCATCGATCCAAGTGAACAGAATTACTTTGAGTGGGGATCCGAGCTGCTTTATCACCGCGCTGTATGGCAGGCACGGGCTGTTTTCGAGCAGGGAGTGAAGGCTTACCCAAAATCGGCGCGGATGCTCACCGCCCTCGGCGCGGCCTTGTTTGCGGGTGCGCTTTACGATGACGCGGCGCATCGTCTCTGCGAGGCTTCGGACCTGAATCTCGGAGCCCCTGAGCCCTATATGTTCATGGGCAAGATTGAGATCGCCGCGCCCAGCCCTGTTCCGTGTGTGAGGCAGAAGCTGGAACGTTTTGTTCGACTGCAACCAGACAATGCGATGGCGAATTATTTTTATGCGATGGCTCTATGGAAGGAGAGTGGACGGTCAACGAACCCGCAGACTCTCAACCAGATTGAGACCATACTGACCAAGGCGATCACCGTCGATCCCAAATGCGCGGAGGCGTATCTGCAATTAGGCAATCTTGCAGCGTCGCGCCATGACTTTCAGAAGGCGATCGGCTTCTATTCAAAGGCAATCGAAGTCAATCCGCAGTTGAGCGAGGCTCACTACCGCCTCGGAATCGCATATGAGCGCATCGGCGAAAAAGATAAGGCCAAGCTCGAGTTTGAGCAACACGATGAGATTGAAAGACAAACGGCAGCTGAAATCCTGCGTCAGCGCAAAGACGTCAAACAATTCGTCATTGCTCTTCCCGCCAACCCTTCGTCGCCGCCTCCCAACTGACCTGTCGAACGGGTCCCTTCTTTAACTTGTGTGCGGCTTCATCGTCGACACGATGCCGTCACCCTCACGAATAGTGATGATCTGGTTGGACTTTACACGCATAAACTTTTCCAATTTCTGGGTTGTAGGCCACTTCACCTCGATCATGTCCACGGTTTCAACGGTGCCGAGTCCGAAATGAAGGCGTAGATCATTCTGCGACATGACACTGGTGCCGCTGTTCACTTCATCCATCTGGATATGCTTTCCCGTCACGACGCGGACGCGTGCGCCGATCGCCGTTCGATTGCATCTCGTGCCTACCAGCTTGATCTTGATCCAGTTCTGCTTGTTACCACCCACATTCTTGAGCAGAGACGGTAACTCATTCATGTTCAGGATCAGCACATCCATCCCGCCGTCGTTATCGAAGTCGCCGAAAGCCGCGCCTCGGCTGGAATATTTTGCGGTCATGCCGGGGCCCATGGTTGTTGAAACATCTTTGAAGTGTCCGTTGCCAAGATTCTTGTAGACGAGCCTCGGATTCTTGAACGTCTCACCAAAGTTGTAATGGTCGATCTCTGGATACACATGCCCATTCACTTGAACAATGTCAGACCAGCCATCGTTGTCGTAATCAATAAATCCGCACCCCCACGCCACATAACTGTTATTGATGCCGACGCCCGAATCGAATGATAGATCGCTGAATGTTCCATCGCCGTTGTTGTGGTACAGGTTGCACGTATCGTCGGCGAAGTTTGTTTTGAAGATGTCGAGCCAGCCATCGCAATCGTAGTCTGCTACGCCGAGACCCATACCCGCCTGCTCATGGCCGTCATCGTTATATGCGCATCCGGCCATTACCGCGATATCGGTGAATGTGCCGTCGTGGTTGTTCTTGAATAAGATGCTCGGCTCGGAATCGACCGCTACATAGATGTCAGGCCATCCGTCATTGTCAAAGTCGTAAGAGACTGAGGTGATGGAATACCGCGGCCCCGGTTTGAGGATTCCAGCCTTCTCCGATACATCTGTAAATGTGCCGTCTCCATTGTTGCGATAGAGGATGTTTGTATCGCCGGGAAGCCCGCGCGGACCACACATGGTGGGTATACCCTTCCACTGGCAAAAACTCTGGTGTTCCATCGTCAATGGTTTGTCGGGATCAAGCTTTACGAAATTGCAAACGAAGAGGTCGAGATGACCGTCCCGGTCGTAATCGAAAAACGTGCAACCTGTGCCCCACCGTCCGTGCTCCTGGTAGAGACCTGTCTTGCGTGTTACATCGGTAAAGGTCCCGTTTCCGTTGTTATGGAAGAGAATGTTGTGACCCCAAAACGTGCAGAACAGGTCGTCCCAGCCGTCATTGTCGTAGTCGCCAACGCACACACCGGTCTGCCATCCGGACCGTCCAAGTCCTGACTTTTCCGTGACGTCTGTGAATGTGCCGTCGCGATTGTTCTTGAAAAGGTGCGTGGTCGGCTGCTTCCCAGCACCCCAGTGTGCGTCGAGCCGGTCTCCATTCGTCAGATAGATATCGAGCCATCCGTCATTGTCATAATCGAAGAAGGCGATGCCACTGCCTTTCGTCTCGATGATGTTTCGCTTCTGGTCGACACCTCCCCATACATTGGGGACGTTCAAGCCTGCCTTCTCTGCAACGTCGATGAACTGGACAGGAGACGCTGGAGAAGTCGGCACCGCGGCCTCAAGTCGGGGTTTCCCATTCCATGCCCAGAGAGGAGTCGTCAGCCTGTCAAGCAAAGAACTGCCGAGCACGAAAAGAGAAGATCCAAGAAAGCGGCGCCGCGGAATGATCATAGAATGCGTTGATTATAGGTTACCCAAATCTGTGTCATGAATCGACTGTGACAGGAAGAGCGTATTTTTCAGGGCGTGCGTCTTTGTCTCATTTGCGAGGAACCTTGGGAAAGGGGTGCGGCACAATTCCAACTCCTTCTTTCACTGCGATAATCTGATCGATGGGTACGTTTGTCAGCTTGTCCACCTGCCCACTCGGCCATGTGATGACGAGTGATTGGATCTTGGTTCGCTTACCAAGCCCAAAATGTATGCGAGGATCGCTGGCAGACATGTAGCTCGTCCCGCCCTTCGACTGCTCTTCATGAACGAAACCTTCCGAAGTCAGTTTCAACGCTGAGCCAATTCCATCGCGATTGGACTTTGTGCCGATCAGAAGGACTTCGAGCCAATGGTTGGCATTGCCTCCATCGTTGCGGAGCAGCTCAGGAAAATCGCCCCTGCAAACCACAGCGAAACCCACCGCACCGTCGTTGAAGAAGTCGGCTGTGGCCAGGCCCCGGCCCGCTACCGGCTGGTTGAAGTCCGGACCAAGCGAGTCTGAAACCTTCTCGAAGTGGCCTCCGCCCAGGTTGTGAAACATGAGCAGCGGCTCTTTGTAGGAAATTTCGCTGTGGTAGAGCTTTACGTTGTCCACCATGGCTCCATTCGCCTGCACAATATCCGGCCATCCGTCATTGTCGTAGTCGATGAATTTTGCGGCAACACCACTAAGCGTTATCGCCTTGTTGCCGATTCCGGAACTATACGTGACGTCGGTAAATGTGCCGTCCCCGTTGTTGTGATAGAGACGGTTTAACTCGAAATCCAGATGGGTGATGTAGACATCGAGAAACCCGTCCCCATCCACATCCGCGGCGTCGATGCCCATTCCCGCTTCATAGCGACCATCTTCACTGGCCGCCAAGCCAGAAATCAGCGACTCGTCTGAAAATGTTCCGTCGTGTTTGTTTTCAAAGAGGAAGTTCGGCCACGTGTCGTTCGCAATCGCAATGTCGGGCCAGCCGTCGTTGTTAAAGTCTGCCGCGACCACGCCCATGCCTTTCGATTCGGCCAGGCCAACTCCAGACGTCTCACTCACATCTTTGAACGTCCCATCATGATTGTTTCGGTAGAGCTTTGTCTTCTGGCCGTGATAGTTATTTGGACTGCAGTAGGAACGATAGCCGGGCGCTCGCTCGCCGCACCATTCGTTATTCTGCGGAGACCACTCCAGATAGTTGGTCACCACCAGGTCGAGCCATCCATCTCTGTCGAAGTCAACCCATGCGGCACTCGTCGACCACTTGCTTTCATCCGCCACGCCGGCCTTCGCCGTCACGTCGGTAAACGTCCCATTGCCATTGTTGTGATACAGAATGGCGCGTCCATATCCGGTGACATATAGATCGGGATAACCGTCATTATCGAAGTCGCCAACTGCGACTCCTTGCCCATAGTGACCTTCCCCTCCCACACCGGCCTTCTGTGTTACATCGGTAAATGTCCCGTCGCCGTTATTGTGATAGAGGGCCGAGCGCAGGGTCTTTGCGGGCTTGTAGGCGTCAGTTGCGCCTGCCTGCACAAAGTAGAGATCCATCAGCCCGTCCTGGTCATAGTCGATCCAAGCCACGCCGGTGCCCATGGTTTCCAGGTAATACTTCTCATCCGTTCCCGTCGAATCCTGCACGAATGTGATGCCTGCCGATTTGCGAATGTCGGTGAAGCGGATACTCACCGGAGTACTCGAGGGCTTTGGTGGTTGCTGCGCGACCGCCTTCACAGTGCCAGTCTGGCCCATCAATCCGATGAACAAAACGAAGACCCAGCCCGCAAGCATCGCGCAGACTTTCCAATCGGGGCGGAGGCCTGGCAATCCAACCAGTTGCCCCGTTTTTTTAAGATGGGGAAGTTGACGAATGAATCTCATAGTGTTCTGTCTGCCAATGACAACGCCAACTGTAGAAATTGTGCCTTGTCAGCCAAGGCCGTGGGACCACTCTCCGCCGCGTTCGCCGGTGCGGCTTGATCAAGCACCTGCGCAATCTTGTCGATGTCCAGGCTCGAATTCGCGCTGCTGTTTTTGAAGCGATTCAGCACATCTCTTGCCTTGGCGACCTGTCCCGTTTCGAAATAGAAGACGCCAAGCGTCGAATATCCTCCCGACCATTCGGGCAGCAAATCGACCGCTCGCTCGAGATTTGCGGCGGCGTCATTGGAATTTCCCTGCATTGCCGCAGTAAGCCCCAGCCCCCAGTAGAGCTTGCCTGAACCCGGAATGCGAGCCTGCCCATTCAGAAGGGTTCGCCTCGCTTCGGCAATGCCCCCACCGCGCAAGTCCAGCAGCGCAAGAGAAAGATAAGCCTGGTCATTGTCAGGGTTGCGCACTATTTCATCCTGAAATATCTTGCGCGCCGATTCTGCGTTTCCCATGTGAGCGTAGATGTCCCCCAGCAAAGCCATGTACGCATCGTCTTTCTGCTCATTGGGCGAAACCTGTTGTGCTATGTCGAGTGCCTCCGAATACTTACGTTTTCGAAAATATGCGTCTGCCAGATCGAATTTCACATCGTCTGAATTGGGGTTAATCTCGCAACGCCTGCTGAAAATGTCGGATTGCATCATCGTACAAATGAAAGCGGGCCAGCAAAACACCGATGCCGGTCAGCGTGCGGAAGTCCCCACTTGCGAGCTGATCGAGTTGCGCAATTGTGCTCCTCGCGTTTTCCACGTCTCCCGCTTTCAAGTACGCCTCGGCCAATAGGTACAAGTTCTGAGATTGATCTGGATGCTTTTTCACTTCAGTGGTCAGCTCTGCCAAGTCCAGTTGGGTGCGTGCGCCCGGCGCAAGGTCTGAGCGATTGTTGAGATAGTCGAAAAGGTTCTCAAAAGGAAGCGGACCACTCGCCGAATTCTTTGACAGGGTCTTGAACGAATTCAAGTCCCGGTTCGCGGCCGCAGTCTCGTGCAGGCTGCGCTCCACCATTGCCAGCTTGTAATAGCCGTTGGCCGGGTCGCGGCTCACCCGAACGTATCGCCTCAACAGTTCTTCTGCCTCCGCAAATTTCTTTGCGGACATTCGAAGATTGGCGAGCTCAAGCAGTGCGTCAGGAAAATCTGGATTGAGGTGAAGAGCCTGCTGGAAATAGTTCTCTGCAGCGGCCGCATCTCCCTGCCGCTCGGCGATGAATCCAAGATTATAGAGGCACGACGTATTATGAGGATCGAGCTTGATTCCCTCCTCGAAGTACTTTTTTGCCTCGTCAAACCTTCCGAGGTTTCTGTAAGAAAGCCCTAGAAACGAATAGGAGCGCGCAGAGTTTTCAATCTTGAGCAATTTTGTGAACTGGTCGATTGCCTTGTCGACCTTGCCCGCCATGAAATAGCTTTCGCCGAGCGCCGCAATCAAATCCGCGCGTTGGGGTGCTATCTGAATGCCCGATTCCAGTAGCGGGATCGCGTCTTCAAAATAATTCTGCGACATGCTGATCTGCGCCATAAGAAAAATGACATCGGCATTATCGGGCGCCAACTTGTGTGCCCGCAGCAGAAGGTCCAGAGCGTCAAGTGGACGACCGTCATTTGTGTACGCTTGCGCGAGCAGATACATTGTCTCAACCGAATCTGGCTTAAGCTTCAGCGCGCGGTTAAGTGCAAGCTCTGACTTGGGATTTTGCCCTCCACGAAGATAAGCCTGTCCGAGGTTGTAGATGATCTCAAACGTCTCTGGCTGGAGAGCGTCGGCTTTCTCAAACTCAAGTTGGGCGGGTTTGTACTGTTTCTCTGCCGCCAACAACACTCCAAGAGAAAAATGCACCTGCACATCGTTCTTGCCTTGAGTTGAGACGTCAGTCGCCAGGCGAAGCGCGTCTTGAACTCGCTTACTTTCAAAATAAGCCCGAATCAGGTTGAAGCGTGCGGCAAGATTCTGGGTCGACACTTTCTGAAAGTGAGGTATGGCTTGGACCGCGTTGCCCTTCATCATCAGCAGAACGCCTAGGTTGTAGTTGCCGTCCTGGTTTGCTGGTTCCAGATGCAACCCCATGCGGAAGGCCTTCTCTGCCGAATCGATATCTTTCATGGCGACGTAGGCATTGCCAATGTTGTTGTAGGTCTTCACCGAATTGGGAGCAAACTTGAGGGCCTTCTTGAATGCTTCAAGCGCGCCCTCGTAATCGTGTTGATTTGTCTCGATGATGCCCAGCAAGTTATACCCCTCAACGCTGGAAGGGTGGTGTTCGAGAACTTCCAATGTCGCCGTCTTTGCCTCCGCAACTCGTCCCTGTTGCGCTAGCGCTGTGGCTTTCGCGAAGTCGTCAGAAGGCTTGGCTGGTGACTGCTGAGCCATGCTTACAACACGGACATTCAGTACGAACGCCAGAAAGAGGAAAGAGACAAACACAACACCCTGCCTGGTGACGGCGTTAATTTGCAGCGATGCGGCAGCATTCGCCCTCTTTGAAAAAGGCAGTGACGTGCATTTCCAGGCCCTCATTGTAGTGTTTCCAACGCTTGCTTCGCGGTTGCGTTCTCCGGCTGCACGCGCAGCAAATCGAGCAGCACAGTTCTCGCTCGCTCCTTATCATTGCGCAGCGCGTAAAGTCGCGCGAGATTCAAGTAGGACTGGTCAAAGCCTGGCGCCACGCGGATTCCAGTCTGGAATTGGTTTTCTGCTTCTGCATACTTTTGGGTACGCACAAAGAGGACGCCGAGATTATTCAGAGCTTCAGGATAAAGAGGTCGGAGTTCAATCGCCTTCTGCAAAGATTCAGTTGCGCGCGGAACATCGCCTTGCTGCGCGTACAGCATTCCGATGCTGTAGTTGGTTTCCGGATCGTCCGGCTGTAGTTTAAGCGCGCGGTCTAAACACTCCTGCGCCCTCTCAAACGATCGTTGACGCCGGTAGACATTTCCAAGATTCAGCAACGCAATTGCAAATGCCGGTCTGAGTTGCAGGGACTTCTCGAAATCCTTAATCGCTTCGTCAAGTTGTCCTTGCTGGGCGGCCATCATGCCAAGATTGTTCCACGCTTCCGGGTAATCAGGCCGCAATTGGACGGTTTTCTCAAGATACTGGCGGGCTTGCAGGAAGTCGTTTTTTCGCAGATTGAGCGTACCCAGGTTGTAATTGGCGTCAGCGTTCTCCGGTTTTGTCAGTAAAACCTGTCGAAACGACTCCGCTGCTTGCTCGAGGTATCCATGCTGATACATGGCGACGCCGTAAGTGAAGTCGTTGCGCTGAAAAGCATCCCGCACGAGGAGTCCCTTGAAGGGGAGCGCATTTTCCCTGCGACCGGCCGCGCTAGTTGGCACAGAGTTAAGGTCCGACTTCAAGTTTTCGAGGTTCATCGGCCCTTGATAGACCTTCACAATCATGCCTTGTCGATCTAGAAGGAAGGCGATCGGAATCGGCAGGTCTCTGCGCCTGTCAAAGAGATAACGGTAGATGATGTTGTAGATGCCAGCAACGTCTTCGCTGGTAAATAGCAACGGAAATGTGAACTTCCCTTGTTTTGCGAAGGCGCGCGCCTCTTCCGTCTTGCCGGCACCGTCGACGTTCAACCCCACAATGGAAATCCGTTCCGAAGTGAACGCGGCCGGTTGCTCCTGAAGCTTCTTAAGCTGTTCAAGACTCGCGGATGCCGTCGTCGACCAGAAGGCCAGCAGTACCAAGCCACCTTGGAGAGAATCGAGATTAAGCGCTTTGCCTGTGACATCGGGTAACGAAAAACCAGGGGCCTTCAGGGGATCAATGAGCCACGTCTCTACTCGTGAAGGCAGCAGCTCGGGCTGAGGCGGCTCCCCCCCGCGCGCGTAGATCGTCGGGGGCTTGCTGCATGCCTTCGCCTCAAATGTACTCTGACCTTCGACAATCTCGATGCGATGGTTTACCGGCAGATTCTCAAATTGCTGCGACTCCCCATTCGGCCACCGAACGGTTGCACGAATGGTCCCCTCTGGCTTTCCGACGCCGAAGAAAAGCTCCTTTGAGTGTTGTGAAAGGAACCCGGATCCTGCTTGCAGATATTTAGTCTGGCGGAGCGCTCCGGTTAAGACCGTGACCGCCGCTCCGATCGCGTCGCGATTGCTTTTGTGCCCTCGCAGTTTGAACGAGATCGAATCGCCGATCTCTGTCATTGCATTGTGAAGTATGCGCAGCTGCGGTGCGTTTCGGTTTTTGAGAATGACTTCTAGTCGTCCGTCGTGATCGATGTCCGCAAGTGCAAAGGCGCGGCTATCCTCAAAGAAATCCAGGCCGACGGCCCCGGAAACCTCAGTTAATGTGCCATCGCGATTGTTTGCGAACATCACGTTACGCGCATAACCATGCCACGTATTGTCCGAACGAACCAACTCGTTGATCGCCTGCCATCCGCGCTCGTACGATGGCGCTGGTGTTGCGTCCTCAGAGGATTTGGCGACCACCTGACGCCAGAAAAAACTGGCAAGATCGTTTCGTTCGCTCCCGGACAGATATCCATTCGCAACATAAAGATCGCCATAGCCATCGTGGTCGATGTCCCAGAAATCAGACGACCAAGACCATCGTCCCATCTCAACTGCAGCCGACCTTCCCTGGTTCTCAAATGTCCCGTCTCCGCGGTTGCGATAAAGAGCGTTGCCGCGTGCATGCCGTTGGTAGAGTTCGCGAATTCGCTGTGGAGCGCTTTCGTGAAATTGCTGCTGTTCTGAAACCCGTTGCCCTGCGGCCTCCCACATGCTGGGTACATAAATATCTTGACGGCCGTCGTTGTTGAAATCGGACCAGCAGCAACCCATGCCAGCGCCTACGCCTTCAACCTGCGCCTGCGACGACACTACAGTGAACGTCCCATCGCCATTGTTCCGGTAGAGTTGCGAGCTTCCAAAATCGTTGGCAACGAAGAGGTCTTGATGTCCGTTCGAGTTGGAGTCCCCCCAGGCGCACGCAAAACTATAGCGGTCATTGTCTGCATTCAATCCGGCAGCTTCCGTGGCCTCTACGAAACTCCCATTGCCCTCGTTGTGGAACAGGCAGTTCGGCGGACCGTTGCGCGCATCGTAATAGGGAATCGGGTAGTGATATTGATCGAGGCCCAGGTAGTACATGTACATGCAGAAATAAACATCCAAGCGCCCGTCAAGGTCGTAGTCCGCAATTGCTGCGTGCGTGAAGGTTCCCTGCGGCTGACGCGCAAATTTGAACGCATCGCGCTTCAACGCAAAAGTGCTGTCGCCTTGATTGATAAACAGAAGCGGCCCGGTCCCGCAAACCACAAGAAGATCCTGCAGCCCCTTGTTATCGAAGTCGGCAAAGAGCGCGCAGGCCGTGTTGTCGAGTACGCCCACGCCGGCCTTCTCCGTGACGTCTTCGAACGTTCCGTCGCCACGATTTCTGTAGAGGCGGTTTGGTAATCCGGCCGGCTGACAAACATAAAAGTCGTCGAAACCATCGCCATCGAAATCGCCAGCCGCGACCCCATTGTTGCCGTAAACGTCAACGCCGATCGCCCCATCGAGAACAGTCCGCCAGTAGTCGGCTCCGTGCGCCAATTGCTTCGTATATGACTCGGTCTGGCCAATCGCCTGGATCGTGACATCGATGAACGCCGATCCGTGAACCGTGCTTCGTGTCTCTTCGCCAGCCTCCCATCGCATCACCTTCCATGGTTGGGATGCATCGCGTGACCAAACCATGCGCCACGATCCAACTCGTTCTTCGCGGCTATCATCGCTTCGCTGCGTAACAAGGTCGTAACGCACATCGATGCGAACTGTGAGGGGCGCACTTGCGGTCTCCTCGATCCTGAAAATCTCAAACTCCGCGGTGTCCACGCGTGTCAGAGGTCCAAGCCAGGCGTCGATCTCCTTCAGCAAATTTCTGCGTCCCACCACAGGAGTGGTGGCAAACTCTCTTCTCACCACCTCAATTCCGAAAGAAGACCGCACCTTCGTTTCCTTGATTTTTAGAAAGCGGGACTGCTTGAATTGCTTCGTCAACAAACTCGGTTAGCGCCGATTGGTCGTGCGGGGAACTCTTCAATCCGTCACTCCATCGCTTTAGTGCGGATTCAATTTCGAACGCATACAACTCTGTGACGTACCGGTCGGACCCGGGCATCACGAGTTTGAGCACATCTGCCAAAGGAGATTGGACCGGATAATGAGGGATCAAGTGGTTTTCTGCGAAAGGTAAGCCCACCTGCGGTTTCGTCGGTAACTCACGCGCAGCGAACAGCGGCAGAGCACCCAACAATGGCGCTGGACGAAGTAGAAAAGGCGCGAACCCCATTTTTTTAAGAAGCTTTCGGCGAGAAATGCGTAGGGCTCACGTTGAGGGGAAGTGACTTCATTTTGCCGTCTGTCGTTTGGACAATATGACGGGATAATAGCATCCGCTCAAAAAGCGTCGTGATTCTCGTTCAGGACTCGACGCCAAGTCGTATCACCTAGTAACGGGATTTAACAGAAGCGGTTTTCCACATGAAGTGCTATACCCCCGTGCAATGTTCGCTCAGTCAGTCCATCCATTGAATGTTTCATCCGAGGTAGTAATCCTGCAGATCGCGATCTATTGCTTCTTCTATATTGTTGATTATAAAAAATATAATTCCTACCATCCATTTTTAATGAGATGGGAAATTCGCTCCTTGGAGAAGCGGGTTTCGTCTGGCATTCGAGCCGACTACAACTTTTGATTGACAAAGTTTGTACGAATATCCTACGCTTCCTCGCACGCCGATGAAACCGTTTACAAAACGGTTGAAGCAAACAGTTTCGACTTCCCCAACAGATCGGCACGAAGAAACTGGAACGGTAAGACGGAGGTCATTGGGATGAGCCGTGCGCGTAAAAATGTCAACTAGGTCAAGAGTAAGCGTTTTCATAACCCTAGCCTGCTTTTGCATCTTTCTTGTCCAGGGCCGATCCGCATTTGGTCAGGTGGACGAAGGAGCAATCACTGGCAACATCGTGGACACGACCGGTGCGGTTATACCCAATGCACAGGTAACCCTGTTGAACACTGACCAGGGGATAACCCTGGAGACCAAGTCGGGCGGCGACGGAGGCTACAAGTTTTCGCCGGTCAGAGCTGGACACTACCAGCTCACGGTTACAGCAAAAGGCTTTGCGACGACGGCCCAGAAGAACATCACTTTAAACGTTGCCCAGACCCTGCAGGTCAACGTATCGCTTAAGCTCGGCGCTGCGAGTGAGACGGTTGAAGTCAACGCCGCTCCGCCACAGCTTCAAACTGAAGAGGCTTCAGTCGGCCAGGTGATCGGCGGGCAGGAAGTAAATGCTCTGCCTCTCAATGGACGCAACTTCACATTCCTTGCCCAACTCGGCGCGGGCATGCAGACGCCGCAAGCCGATACGCGCGGCAACGCTGCCTCCGGCGCATTCTCTGCCAACGGTCTTCGTCCCGCACAAAACAACTACCTGCTGGATGGGATCGACAACAACTCGAACGCCGTCGACTTCCTTAACGGAACAAACTTCATCATCCTGCCTCCGGTCGACGCCATCTCAGAATTCAAAGTGCAGACAGCCGATTTCAGTGCAGAACTGGGTCGTTCTGCGGGTGCTGTTCTCAACGCAACCATCAAGTCGGGCACCAACACTCTACATGGCGCGGCGTGGGAATTTTTCCGCAACGACGTAGCTCGATGCGACCGGTTGGTTCGAAAAGAACACGACAAATCCCTTCAAAGGGAAACTGAACCTCAATCAATTCGGCGCTTCTATTGGCGGCCCCATCATCAAGAACAAGCTCTTCTTTTTCGGCGACTATGAGGGAAAGCAGCGAGTTCAGGGCAACACCTCAGGCAGCGCCACTGTCCCGACTGAGGCAGAGCGCAATAGCGGCTACACCGATCTCACTGCCATCCTGGCTGCGAACAGCGGGACAGAAACCGACAACCTAGGACGAACGGTTCCCAAGGGCACGGTCATGGATCCCGCCACCACGCGCCACGTAACGGCTGGTTTAACCGACCCGGTCTCTGGGCGCGCTGCGACGGCTACGGGTTATGTCCGCGATCCATTCGGGACATGTCCTGCGTCGACCTTAATCTATACGGCAGCCGTCTGCGATCTGAATAACCTTCCCGCTGGACGGATTGATCCCACGGCGATCCCTCTTCTTAACCTGTACCCGAATCCGACAAACTCTGGTCCGAACAACAATTTTGCATCGGCCCCGAAACTGTACGAGCATTCAAACACGTTTGACACTCGGTTCGACTACAACCCCACCGAGAAAGAACAGATATTCTTCCGCTTCAGCTACGCGGATGATCCGCAGTACATTCCGGGACCCTTTGGAGGCATAGCGGACGGCGGCAGCTTCCAACAGGGTATCCAGACTGCGAAATCGGATCAGGCGGTCGCCGCCTGGACCCATGTGTTCAGTCCGAATACCATCAACCAGGTCCGCGGAGGGTTCAACCACCTGCACACCACGCGTTTCGGACCAGTCGGCTCGCAGATGGGCATTCCGGCTCAATACGGAATCCAGGGTATTCCGCAGGTTGCCGGAGAATGGCGGTCTTCCGGCGTTTGGTTTTGGCGGATTGGCAACACTGGGAAGCAACAACTTCCTGCCCTCTGACGAAGTGAGTCAGACCATCCAGGTCACCGACGACTTCACCAAGATTTACGGCAAACACAGCTTCAAGATGGGCATCGAGTATCAGCACGTGAAGTTCTCGACACTTCAGCCGGCGTGGTCGCGCGGTCAATTCGACTACAACGGATCGTTCACGGATGTCGTCGGCAAGAACGGAACGAACGGTCTCGCCCAAATTCTGCTGCTGCCGCAAGCGGCGACCGTTCCAAACGGAATTAATTACTCGGGAGGCTCCGACCAGGTCTACGCCTCGAACATCAACAAAACTTACGATGAAAAGACGTACTTCGCTTCGTATTTCCAGGACGATTGGAAGCTCAATTCGAAGCTGACCCTCAATCTTGGCCTGCGGTGGGATTACTTCGGCCCGATCAATGAAACCAATGGCGGACAAGCCAACTTCGTGCCGAGCGGTCCCCCGGACAACATGCCGCAGTACCTGATTCCAGCCTCAGGCAAAGACAACCGGAACTTGTCCACCAGCTTTACCACCTCCTGGCGAAGGATGGCATTGCTCTTAACAGCACTGACAAATATGGACAAGCGCTGGTGGAAACGCAGAAAACCAATTTTGCGCCTCGTGTCGGATTCGCATATGAAATAACGCCCAAGCTCGTGACTCGCGGCGGATTCGGGATGTTCTATAACTCCTTTGAAAATCAGGGATATGGACCCAATATCGGCGAGAATTATCCGTTTGTATTCAATTTCAATTTCGTTCCTCAGGGAACGGACAGCCAGGTTAACCCGATCAGTATCAATACTCCGTTTGCCGGGTGTCCCACGGCGGGTCCAGGCGGGACGGCGACCTTTGAATCTGGCTTCAGTTGTATCCCACTTGACCCAACGGCTGTCTTAGCGAACGGCTTGAACTTACAGGGACTCCAATTCGACTACCAAACGCCGCGCACCTACAGCGCGAACTGGACATTCCAGTATTCGCTCACACACGCCTTGTCGGCACAGGCTTCGTACGTGTGGACCAGTGGCAATAATCTTCAAACCGGCGTGGGTACCAACAACGTAAGTCAGCTCTGGCCGAAAGGGCATAGCCTGTCGGACACTTACCCGAATAACGAAGTGCCGTTCCCGGATTTCGGACGTGGCTCCAGCTACCACACCACCGTGGGAGAAAGCAGATACAACGGCTTACAGACCAAGCTCGAACAGCAGATGTCGAACGGATTGACGTTCCTTCTCGCCTACACCTACTCGAAGACGTTGTCCGATGCCGGCGACTTGCTTAACGGCGGCAGTCAGGGCGGATATCGTGCACCCGATGTGCCAGGTCTTGGCCCTAAGTTTGACTGGGCTTTGGCTAATTTCGACATTCGCTCGGTATTCCACTTGAGTGGCGGATATGAGCTTCCGTTTGGCAAGGGTAAGCGCTACATGAACACCGGAGGGGTCTCCAATGCCATTCTTGGTGGGTGGTCCATTAACTGGATCGTAGTGCTTCAAGGCGGCCAGCCGGTTAATATCGGTTGCCCAACCAGCGTGACCGAAGGTACGGGCTGCAACGCAATCAAGGTTGCCGGCCAAAGTCAGAATCTTGGAATCAAAACCAGGATCGACAAGAATGGTACGAATCTTCCGTACTGGTTCGGCAATCCAAAGGCGTTCCAGCAGGCATGCCCGTTGGGAGCTGATCCCGGCACAGCACCAGGGTGCGCAGCCTTGACAGGAAACGCAATTCTGGGCGACAAGCCTGGCCAAACCACTGGACCAGGATTCCACAATTTCGACTTCTCAACGTTCAAGAATATGAAGTTCAGCGAACGGTTCTCAGCGCAGTTCCGGGCGGAGTTCTTCAATATCCTCAACCATCCAAATTTCAACGCGCCTGGCTTTGGTGGCAACGGCGTGGTGTCAATCAGCGGATCGACCGACTTTACCAACGTCGCCAACTTTGGTGCAATCGGATCGACGCGCAATGCACCCAACGATCCGAGACAGATTCAATTTGCTGTGAAGCTGTACTACTAGGCTAGAATGAAATCGCCCCGGGGGCACGCCTGCTCGGCGCCTTCCCGGGGCTTTTTTCTGCGTAGCACGATGCTCATGCGGCAATCACGGAGGCGGGCGGTGAGCGAGCGGTTTCGAGTCCGGCTGGCGCTTATCGGAACCGTTCTGAGCTGCGCCATGCATTCCCCGGCCCAGGATCCGCAGAACCAGAAGCTTGACCGCCAATATCAATCGGCGGTATCCGATTATGATGCGGGGCGATATGCAGCGGCAGCGGAGCAGCTGGAACACCTTCTTCCGTATGCCCCGAACAGCTTCGAGATCCATGAGCTTCTCGGACTCGTGTACGCTTCGCTCTCTGAGAAGGTGAAGGCAGAGGAACACCTCAAAACCGCAGTTCAATTGAAACCAGACTCCGCACTCGCGCGAACGAATCTCGGAACGAGCCTTCTTCACTCGGGAAAGATCGCGCTGGCAGGAGAGCAGTTCATCAAGGCACACCAACTTGAACCAGAGAGTTTCGACACAAACAGAAATCTTGGCCAGTACTACATTCAAGCCGGAAAAATTGCTGAAGCTCAGCCGTTTTTGGAGCATGCACAGCAAATCAAACCCGACTCCTATGAAAATGGCTACGACCTGGCGATGGCGGACCTTCTCCTGGGTCGGCTGTCTGAAGCAAGGTCAGTGGCTCAGAACGTTCTGAAGACGCGTGACACCGGCGAACTTCATAACTTGCTTGGCCAGATCGACGAGAAAGACGGCAAGTTTGTCGCAGCTGCCAACGACTTCGAAACTGCAGCACACATCGATCCCACAGAGGACAACCTGTTCGATTGGGGAAGCGAAATGCTTCTTCACCGTACCTACGAGCCCGCAATCGCCATCTTCCAGCATGCAACGGTGCGATTCCCCAAGTCTCCACGACTTTACATCGGACTTGGGCTGGCGCTCTATTCACGGGGCAAATATGACGAGGCCGTTCGGGCGCTTCTCACTGCGGCAGATCTGGACCCCGCCGATCCTCGCTGCTATGTCTTCTTGTCCAAGGCCTACGACAGTTCTCCAAAGCAGGCCGACGACGTCATTCAGAGCTTTCGTCGATATGCAGAAATCCGTCCCAACGACGCACGGGCGCAATACTACTATGCGATGAGTCTTTGGAAAGGAAAGCGCGCCGGAGACACCAACGTTGATCTTCAAACCGTTCAAGGCCTCCTGCAAAAGTCGATCTCCCTCGACGACAATCTTCCTGAGGCGCATGTGCAACTCGGAGACCTCTACGCAGGCCAGCATCAATATGACAAGTCCATTCCCGAGTATGTGCGCGCCCTTCAGCTCAATCCAAACCTATCGGATGCGCATTACCGTCTCGGCACCGACTACGTGCACATAGGACAAAAAGAGCAGGCTCAACGAGAATTCGCAGTCTATCAAAAACTCCGTGCAGAACACCTGGCAGAGAGCGACAAAGAGAGGGCTGAAGTTCAACAATTCGTGTATTCAGAAAAATCGGATTCTTCCGCCAAGCCATGATTCAATGCTCCCCTTGGCACCGGCTAATGGTTCACCGAGCAATCGAGATAGGGAACTTTTCGTAGCAAACGCAAGATGATTGGATAAGTTGAGTTGATGATCAGGTCGGCGCTCAGTAAGAGACCCACCCCGGAATTGCCTGCCGGTGTGGAACTCAATTCCCGAGATATTGCCTCCAGTCTAAGTTGGAGTCGCCGTGAATTTCTGCGCAGCACGGCGGGGCTTGCTCTTGGAGCCACGCTCGGCGGTGCAAGCCCCTTTCTCCGCGGTGAGGCATCCCGCAAGAAGCGTAAGGTTATCGTCATCACTTTCGGCGGCGGCGCCAGAGACCAGGAAACCTTCGCACCAGAAGGCCAGGAAAACATTCCGCGCTTGATGAGCGAGTTAGTTCCTCAATCAAGCTTTTTCACTCACGTCACCAATGACGGAATCCTCGGCCACTACGTCGCCACAGCCAGTCTTACAACCGGCGTCTACGAAACTCTCAATAATTTCTCCGCGGTTGCCCCCGAGCATCCGACCGTCTTCGAATACTTCCGCAAGGACCTCAAGCGCCCCGCCTCCGACACATGGGTCGTCGCACCGAGCAACGGATTCAACCGTATCGGCGAAAGCGATTGCCGTTCTTACGGTCCCGGAACGGGTGCCACCGTCATCCTGCCAAAGCATTTGCTTAGCGCTGCCACCGCCGGGGGCACTGTAGACTTTGACCATCTGCTCCGCGACAACTACGAAAGCCCGCTCTACACACCACAACTCGGCGGCGGGGAGTTTGAATTACAACAGCTCGACGGCATCCTCCGTCTCTCTGTAGCGGACTTCATGGCGCATGCGCGAACACTCTCCAGCCCAGACGAACTTTCCGTCTACATCGCCAAGCGCCTCATGCAACAGGAGGCGCCCAGTCTCTTGTGGATCACAATGCACGACATCGATGTGGCCCACTCCGGCGCATATTCGCTCTACATCGAAGGCATTCGCCGTACCGATCGCCTCTGCGCGGAATTGTGGAAGGCAGTTCAGCAGAATCCCGAATACGCCGGCAACACGACACTCTTCATCCTTCCCGATTTCGGCCGTGACTCTGACTACGACGTAGGCGGCAACGGATTCCAGCACCATCGCACGGGCGACACCGCCAGCCGCACAACCTGGATGATGGCGCTCGGTGCAGGCGTTCGCGAGGGCGTGATCTTCAATGAGCCCATGCAGTCCATCGATCTGGTGCCGAGCCTCGGTGCGATCATGGGCTTCTCGCCCGCCCAGTCGCAGGGCAAACCAATTAAGGAACTCTTGTAGCCATGTTGCCGCGCAATCTCCAGCCCGAGAACTTCACGGCGTATCCGCCCGAGGCCAGAAAGCTTGTGCTCGATCACATCGAGACCATCCGGCAACTTCCCATTACGTTCCTTCCCAGCCTATTGCGCGAGATTATTGACTACGACTTCAAATTTCCAGCGGAACGTGCCGCAATCGATAAGGAGCTATCGACAATCGCCGCGCTCTCCCAGTCGCAAGCCAAAGAATGGTTTCAGCCGTTCCGGTCCATCTCGATCTCTTCGAAGCTCGAAGATTTCGATTGGATCAATTCGCCCGCCCAATTCATTGAGCAACTATCTGCCTATCTCTGGAGCACCCACCAACTCGATGCGTTTCGCAAAGCTGCGACCGACTATGGCACGCACCTTCAGGCAGCGATCGAGGAGCAGCCGCTGCCGACGCAGAGACTCGGCGTTGCGATCATTGGCCAGGGTGTTTCTACTTACAACGAGCCGTTATTTCGCAACCTGCGCCCACACGGCACCTACTTCAACCAGATTAAGCCCGAGAACGGCCTGCAGCTTCTTCTTGCGGCAGCAGCCTCTCGCGCTGAGGCACATCCTGTTCCATTTGGTCACTGGTATGTAGATGGCGGTGCTGAGGCGGAGCACAGTCCGCTTTTGACCTGCGTCTCGTATAAGGGCATGCAGACCATGCGCGCGGCCCTTTTGAAAGACATTCAGGGACAGATCAGTCGCCCGGGCATGGGTCCTGAAGAATTACGCACCCATCTTGCCCGGATGACTCCTTCCGATCTGAGCGTGAGCAATACTGGCACTGCAGTCCTCGAGCGCTTTAAGCTAAAAATCTTCACCGAAGGCTCGGGCACGCAGATCTTTTCGACGACGTTTGCCCAATGGGCAACCCGCGAAGCCCTGCGCCGTGCCGAGCCGCTTACGTTGCTCGTCCGCTTTGCGCCGCGGCAGCGGCAGCGCCCAATGAACGAACTGCTCTCGAGCGCCGGCGGAGACCCAGAGCTTGACCCCGTGGGTTCGCTCGTCGATGCAGACATGGGCGCCTACTATCACTGGATCAATCAGCAGCGGCTCAAGGGATATAACCGATCCTCATTCCTGGTATGGTTCGAAGGCCACAGCCAGGCTCTCGTGATCGCTCCGACATTACCGCGGGGAACGCAATCACGTTCGACTTTGGATCTTGCACAACTCGTGGCACTAGCTGTCAGCTAACGCATCGGAGATGGGGGCATATTTTGTATAGTTCCCCTGGGGTTTAAATGCAACATTTTTTCACCGTGAACTGAGTCATCTCAGAAGGGAGTCGTTCATTGATCAGACGTGACTTTATCAAGACTGCAGGCGCACTGTTGGCCTCTAGCGCGTTGTCCGGTTCTCACGTACTTGCCGAAGAGCAGATCTCGCCGGGAAGAGTGATTCTCCCCATGAACCGGAATTGGCGCTACAGGCCCTCAAAGGTGGCTGGCGCTGAAGCTGTCGAGTTTGACGATTCGAAGTTTGAGCGAGTCATCATCCCTCATACAAACGTTGTACTACCCTGGCACAATTTTGACGACAAAGACTACGAATTCGTCTCCACCTATCGGCGTCGGTTCAAGCTTCCTCAAGGTGCAGCGGGCAAGCGCGTCTTCGTAGATTTCGAAGGCGCCATGACTGCTTCGACTGTCTGGATCAATGGTGTTCTTCTCGGCGAGTACAAGGGGGGCTTTACACCCTTCTCCTTCGAACTGACGAAGCACTTGCGTCCTCAAAATGAAAACGTTTTAACAGTGCAGTTGGACTCAACGGAACGCAGCGACATCCCTCCCTTTGGATACGAAATCGATTACATGACCTTCGGCGGAATCTATCGCGAAGTTTCCCTTCGTGTCGTTCCTCAGCTTTACATTGACAACATCTTTGCGCAACCCAAAGATGTCCTAAGCTCCAATCCTTCTCTCGATGTCAATTGCTTTCTAGCCGGAGATTTAGCGGCAGGCGGCAGCTTATCTCTCGAAGCCGAGCTTCGCGATGGAGACAAGGTCATAGCGAAAGCAAACCACACTGTCGAACGAGCGTCCTCGGCTATCGATCCGTCCAATCCTCCTACTCCGGTCGACCCTTATACCGACGCCCCCGCTCACAGCAGCGTCGAGACGCCCAAGGATCCAGCCCGCTACACCGTTACACTCACGCATCTCGGAGACATTCAGCTCTGGAATCTCGACCAGCCTCATCTCTATACGGTTCACGTAAGTCTATCCAAGTCTGGCCAAGTTATCGACCAGGACACTCGGCGGGTGGGATTCCGCGAAGCGACGTTCACTGATCATGGATTCTCGCTGAATGGCAAAATCATTAAGCTGCGCGGACTCGACCGACATCAGACATTTCCTTTTGTTGGTCAGGCCATGCCGGCCCGCGTCCAGCGCCAGGATGCCGATATTCTGCGGAAGCAACTTCATTGCAACATCGTGCGTACTTCCCACTATCCCCAGTCGCGCCACTTCCTCGATCGTTGCGACGAAATCGGCCTGCTCGTGCTTGAAGAAATTCCAGGCTGGCAGCATATCGGTGATGAGAATTGGAAGCAAATCTCCATCGACAACGTTGGCCGTATGATCCGCCGCGACTGGAACCACCCTTCCATCATCCTCTGGGGAGTCCGGATCAACGAGTCTCTCGATGATCACGACTTCTACACGCGCACGAACGCACTGGCGCATGCCCTCGATGATTCACGCCAGACCGGCGGCATCCGCTACTTCCAGGGGTCGGAGTTTCTCGAAGACGTCTTCACCATGAACGATTTCGGTTTTCCCTTGAAGCCACCGAATCATCCCCGCTATCTGAATACCGAATTTGTCGGTCACACTTATCCCACTAAGACAACCGATGACGATGAGCGCCAACGCGAGCACACCCTGCGGCACGCTCGCATTCACAACCAGCTTGCATCGAACCCTCAATATGCCGGCGGAATCGGCTGGTGCGCGTTCGACTACAACACGCACTCCAATTTTGGCGCCGGCGACCGCATCTGCTATCACGGAGTCACCGATATCTTTCGTGAGCCGAAAGCTGCTGCCGGCTTCTATAAATCGCAATGCGACCCGACAGAAGAGGTCGTGCTCGAGCCTGCATTCCACTGGGCCCGCGGCGATGAGTCCGTCGGCTTCACCAAGGCTGTTTTCTGCTCGAATTGCGATCACATCAAGGTCTTCGCACGCGCCAACTCGGACCCTGCAAAACCATGGGTTCTCGTTGCCGAGATCGATCCTGATCGCACGGAGTTCGAACATCTCAAGTACGCACCCTTTGTCCTCGAATTGAACAAGATCGATCTGAAGAAAATCGGTGCGCCATGGGGAGACTTGCGAGCAGACGGTTTCATCAATGGCAAGCAGGTCATCTCCAAGTCGCTCTCAGGCAGGGGTGTCGATACAAAGTTCGCACTGGTTCCCGACGACCGTGAACTCCATGCAGATGGAGCCGATACAACCCGCGTTGTTTTTCGCGTAACCGATGAGTTCGGCGCCATGCGCACTTACGCGAATGATCCGATCACTTTTACGCTGGAGGGTCCGGGAAAGCTGATCGGCGACAACCCGTTCTCACTTATCGGCGGAACAGGTGCCGTATGGATACGCGCGGGGGAAGAGCCGGGAGTTCTGCGACTGACCGCCAAACATCCGCGCTTGGGTGTGCAGAAAATCGAAATAAGCGTGCTCTCGGCGCCTGGCGAGCAGGTTTAGAGTCAGCAGAAACGAACGCTACTCGGCGGAGTCAGGCCCTGCGCTCATTGCGAACCAGTCAGGCCTTGCGAGATAGTCCAGCGGCGGGCCGTTGCAGGCGGAGGCTCAACGCTGGACATGGTTATGCTGTGCCTCGTTGAATCACCGAGTGCCTGGCTCCGTCCTACCCGCACCCTTTGTTTGTTCCGCGATGGAAAGATTCTCGGCCTTGATTTCGAGTCGCAGGCGATTGTATGCACCCATATAAACATTAGCGATCCAGACTAAGGCGAACTCCGAAATCACATATCCTCGCCATCCCACATAGAGCATCTGAAAACGAGTCAGTAGCAAGAACAACGCCGCCACATAATGACTGAAGCAATACTCACAGGTGAACAGGTAGAAGAATTTCCGTTGATAGAGGCGCTTGCAGTTCCGGCTTTGATCCTTGCAAAAATCGCGGGGTTCCCGAAGAATTTCCTCGTGCGTAATGGTCCACGTCACGCAGGCGACGGCGAGACCCAGCAACAAGAGGAAGCCAAATTGATGCGACAACGGTTGACTGAGAAAGCTAGGTTGCACGTGCGTGTCTTACTCCTGCCTGCCAAGATACAAGCTTCAAAATATCGAGCAATTCACCGGCTTCTTAAACGCATCACTCGCCGAGAGAGGCCGGGACCAAGCTTCTTGCTGTCGTGACTCAGAACTACAATTTCTTCCGATTGTCGAAGAAGTGAAAGAGAGGGCCAGTCAAGGCCCATATAAAAATAATGCAAACGGCGCCGGCGAAGGCCCATTTGGGCCCGAGCCACCCCGATGCGGTGGCCGCGAATCGCGCAAAACCATCATTTCCGACTCGTACCGGCGCCCCATTAGTTGGTTTTCCATTGCAACCGCACTACGCGGTACGCTTGTGGAGTGCAGGGGCAGCCTTCTTCTCGTCTTCCTTGCTCTTCCGGTCCGAGTACCGTTCTTTCCCCGATTTGGGTCCCTTCCGAGTCTCGGGTTCGTGAGCCGATTGCCCCATAATGACATTGCCGACGGCAAGAACTTTCTTCGCCGCATTTTCTTCTTCCTTGAGATTTTGGTTGAGAAGATCGACGACGTCGGACATTTTGAGAATGCTGGCCATCGCGATTGTGGCAGTGTATCCAGCGATCTCGTAGTGTTCGGTGCGGAGAGCCGCGCCGATGATCCCAGAGTCAAAGGAAGCACCTTCCTCGTCCTTCTCCAACGCATCGGCTCCTTCTTCAATTACCCCTTCCATGCCGTTGCAGTGTTCACCGGTCGGCTCTGCGCCAAGCAGCTTGAACACACTCTTCAGCCTTTCGACCTGGTTTTTGGTCTCCTCCAGATGGTCAGTAAATAAACTCTTGAGCTCGCTGTTCTTTGCGCCCTTGGCCAATTTAGGCAATGCCTTAACGAGCTGGTTTTCCGCGCTATACATATCTCGTAGTTCATCGATCAAAACGTCGTTGAGTGCCACTGTATTTTCTCCTGGTGAGTAAACTCTGTAAGAGTTGATAAAACAGAGAGTCCACCTTGGTTGAGATGGACTCCCATACTGCCGCCCTTATGTTTTAACGGCGCGGGGCAGTATTTTCGGCTACGGCGACGCTGTCATCGACGTTCCTCTCAACACTGTCGTTGGGTGAGAGATCGCCGTAAGTCTGTCTGCCACCTGACTTGTCATCTGATCCGGATTCGCTTGCCGACGCAACATCCTTGGCGCCAGTCTCCTTCAACGAAGCCTTGGCCGAGTCGATCTGCTCTGAAGTATCGCAGTGGACCGAAAGCAATGTTCCACCATCCTTGACGGCTCCCTCATATCTCTTGGCCTCGTATTCCGGAATTCCCAGACCAACGAGAGCTCCGACGACCCCTCCAACAGCACCACCAACTCCAACACCTGCGAGAGTAGCCATGATCGGGCCCGCTGCGATCAGCGGTCCAACTCCGGGTATCGCCAGTGCCCCGATGCCGGCCAAAAGCCCGAGCGTGCCCCCGACGACACCGCCAGTGGTTGCGCCGGTTGTCGTTCCTTCCGGTGCCTTGGTGTTCTTCTCGTGCGCAAAGGCCCTGGTGCTCTCGTCATCCGGCATAAGCACAGAGATCGCCGAATTGGAAAAACCGTGAGCGATGAGATGATCGACCGCTGCTTCGGCAGATCGGGCCGTCCTGTAGATTCCGAACACTGCCACGTTTTTGTTAGCCATTTGAAACTCCTATTGGTTGCCGATCGAAGAATCGGCGACTGGGTTGAATAAGGACTATTCCTTCACCGTAAGTTCATTGCTGATCTTTTCTGCGGGGACGACATTTGCAGCGTCGGTCAAAACTTGTTTCTTCTCTTCCTCCGACTTGACTGGACCTTTCAGGGTCACGTGGCCGTCTTGGGCGATGATCTTCACGTTGTGGGCATAGGTAGAAAGGCTCTTGTCCGCTACGATGGCCTTTCGAACGTCTGCAGTCAGAAGGCGATCGGTCTTTGCGTTTGTTTGATCGTCTGCAGTCTTCGCCTGAGCCTTATTCAGGCCGGAATTGTCGGGTTCCTGGGCGTTAGCGGGGAAACAGCCGATCGAACAAGTGAGAACGATTGCAGCCGAAGCCGCAATAAGGGCGTTTGAGATTTTGGTCATGGATTACCTTTTCGGGTAGGGGACGGGAGAAGCTTGAACTTGCCGTGAGACTCCGGACTTTGTGTACCTAGGCATGGGATGGGCTCGCAGCGCCATCAGTTGTCCGAAAGAAGGGAAGTTTGCCGGGTAATCCCGCAAATCCAAGTGTTAGGCCGGGCATAGAATCGTTGATGGAGCATAACCCATGAAGTATCAAGAATCGATCTCGAATTAATCGTCTTTTCGACCTTCCGTAATCCTTGGCATCAGAATTAACCTGAGCGCGATTGACACAGGTTTGAGCGAGTTGATATCAACGCTATCAGTCCGTTGGATGCCTGGATCCCAGACCCCCACCAACAAAGGAGACACACATGTTTACGCCAAAGGGAAAGTTCAGCTGGTATGAAATCATGACCAGCGACACCAAGGCCACAGGCAAGTTTTACTCAGACGTTGTGGGCTGGACGACGCAAGAGATGCCCTCTGGAGATGGTACCCCGTACACAACCTTCAACATCGGCAACGTGGGAATCGCCGGCATGCTGCAGATGACCGGACATTCCGGCTGGATTGGTTACATTTCGGTCGACGATGTCGATGCTCACATCGAAAAAATTGTCGCAGCCGGTGGCAAACTATGGAAACCCGCCACGGACGTTCCCGGGATGCTTCGTTTCGCCGTCTTATCCGACCCGCAGGGTGCCGCGATCGTGGTCTTCACTCCCGACCCGAAGATGCCATCGCCGCAACGCCCAGCCTCACCGGCTCCCGGCACTATCGGCTGGCACGAACTCTATACAACTGACGTCGAAGGTGGATTCGAGTTCTACAACAAGCTCTTTGGCTGGACCAAGGTCAGCGATATGGACATGGGGCCCATGGGTATCTATCGCCTCTTCGACGAAGGAGACCACAAGGAAATGGGCGACGGCGGAATGATGACAAAAGCGCCGCATATACCCGTCTCATGCTGGAACTTCTACTTCAACGTTGACTCGATCAAAGCAGCTGTCAAACGAGTTGAATCCGGCGGTGGAAAGGTCTTGAACGGTCCGATGCAGGTACCCGGCGGGGGCTGGATCATCAACGGCCAAGACCCTCAAGGCGCTATGTTCTCTCTCGTCAGCAATAAGGAATAATCACGCGAGTTTGGCTCGAACAGTAAATCGCGCTCTCGGCGCAGCGCCATGCTACGCCGAGAGCGCGCGCTGAAACTGGAAGGCGAAAGAGCCCCAAGGTTTCACTTCGAGATACAAGCCTGGACTCGTCATCTCATCCCCGTCGCGGTCGTAGCTTATGTTGGAGAGTGTGTCGATCAGGCGCCAGGATGATCCCCGCAACTCTTCCCACGGGACTTTCACTCGGGCTTGTGCTTCATTGTCGCTAAGATTGACGATAACGAGTCGCCGATCGTCATCCTTGACCCAGCTCCAGGCCACCAGATTCTGACAGCTTTGATTGTCGGGCCATCCGCTACGCTCGCACAGATCCCATTTGCCTTCGCGGAAGATGGGGGCATTGATCGCTGCCAGAAGGCTCTCGTAGAAAGCCTTCAGTTCTTCGTCGACGGGCTCATCTGGACGTCGGCCCAAAAAGACAGGCAGCTTTATCTTTCTACCTTCAAACTGGCCTTCATGGAAGAGTCGCGCACCCGGCTGGGTGGCTATTGTGACAGCGGCTGCCCGCTCCTTTGCGGCTGAAAAAGTGGCTGCGGCCCGCGGCTCATCATGGTTCTCGAGGAAACGAAGGAGCTTCTCCTGGTAGGGAAGATCTGCACAGAAATGAAGCCGCACGCTCTCTGCGTTGTCGTGCTCGAGGCGATCATAGAGCCTCTTGTCGTAACAGAAGTCGAACCCTTTCTGCTGGAGTTCCCACTCGAGGTCCCAGTAGGCCTCAGCCATAAACCGAAAATTCGGATGAGCACTTTTAACTGCAGAGATCACTTCGTCCCAGTATTCGGTGGATGGGTATTGTCCGGCGCGATCTCCCCAGGTGCGTTGGAAGACCTGGTTGAGCAGAAGCATGGCCATGTCGCAACGGACGCCATCACACTGAGTGGCGATGCTGGACAGAGTTTCGATCACTGCCTGGCGAAGTCCGGGCTCGAAGGCGTTCAGCTGCAATACATCTGGCCAGGCAGGGAAGTAGGGATCTCGCCCGCAAGCGCGGACTATTCCTTGCACCGAAATGTAGCAGCCTGGGTAGTTGTTGATGTCGTCAGCAGTTCCTAGAATGAAGTATTCGGAATGCGTCGCGACCCACGGGTGATCGGGCGCAACATGGTTCGGTACGAAATCGAGAAGCAGATTCATTCCTCGTTTTGCGAGCTCTTGCCGGGCAGCGGCCAAGCCGTCGGGGCCGCCAAGGTGTTGATCGACGATATAGCGTTTTACGCTGTATGGAGATCCAACATTGTCTTCCAGCTTGAAGTCCAGGAGAGCAGCACGAAAATCGTCAAGCAGATTCTCGTTCTGGTTGGCGATAGCAATGCCGGCTGGACTTCGCTCCCAGACACCCATGAACCAGACGGCATCGAATCCGAACTTGGCGATGGCATCCCATTCCGCCTCGGGCACAGAACTAAGGTCAACGGACCTTCCAGCTTTCTTGCTGAGTTCGGATAGCCAAACCCAGGTATTTACTTCATAGAGCGAAGGGTATCGGGGCCAGATCTTCATGTCGTTTTTCTTTCGGCGCCTCGTTTTTTATTTGGATTGACTCAATTGCTCCGAGGCGCCGCCAACCTTTCAAGTTTCGAAAGAATACCTTGCCGGTCGACTCATAAATTATCGGCCAGATATTTACACCTTGACCTCTTCTCTGGCAAAGGCATTCGTTTTTCCCGAGTTCAAAAACGCTTCTTGCTCAAGGTGGCCGAATATCTCAATCAGCTTCGCGATCACGCCCGTCCAGCCTGTTTGATGACTGGCGCCAAGCCCCGCACCGTTATCGCCACGGAAGTATTCATAGAACAGAAGGTGAGGGTTTCGAGTGTACTTGCTTCCTCGAGTCTTAGCGATTCTGGATTCTGGGTCACGATATCCCTCCATTTGCGGTTTTGATTTAATGGAGTAGTTGCTGCCGCATCCTTGGCCCTAACGAGGGGGGGATGCAGGAATCAGCGGATCTATTATCGAGACGTAGGTGGAGTTTCTTCTTCATTCGGATTTGCCCGTACGGTCGTGGGCTTGGCTTCCGGTGTGGATGATTTGAAAGTCCCAGTGGTTTCGGGCTGGGTCGATGTCGGAGAGTTCGTCAGGAACAAGGACTGCGAGGGAAGGGCAATTTCAACTCCCGCCGACTCGATACATTTCATGATGCCGAGAAGAAGGCCTTCCTGGAGTTCGAGGAATTGGTTCCAGTCACGAGCCCTGACGTAAGCGTAAACCTCGACATCTAAGGAATAGGACCCGAATCGAAGGAAACGCACGCGGATCGAGTTGGTCTCGACCGATCTATTTTCCTCAAGCATGCTACGAATGCCTTCCAGGACGGCGTGCATCTGCATAGAGGTCGTCGTCTGACGCAGAGTGAGGAATGTGTGAAGCCAGAACTTATCGCGCACAGAGAAGTTCTCGAGGCTCAAATTGGCGATCTGCCCATTGGGAACACTGACCACGGTTCGGTCGAGAGTCCGAAGGCGGGTGGAACGGAAACCAATATCGTCAACGGTGCCCTGCGTCTCGCCCACCTTTATCATGTCCCCTATGCTCATGGCTCGATCGAAGATAAGAGACATGCCGCCGATTACATTTTCCAGAGTCTTTTGCGCGGCGAGGGCAACGGCAATGCCGCCCACCCCGAGTCCAGCCAGAGCGGCAGTTGGATTTACGCCGAAGCGGTAGAGGGTCACCAGCAAGCCCACAAAGACGACGAATACGTCTCCAAGACGGCGGACCAGTCGAAGCATCAAGGAGGCTCCCGAGAGATTACGCCAGGGCAGAAATCTACTGATGTATTTCTCGAGTCGACCATTTACAAGAATCACAAGCCAGACGCAGCCTGCGATGGTAACGATGCTGGCGACGCTCGACCAGAATTGCCGCGCTAACAGGGGAAGGCTGACTTTAGTAAGCGACCATTGAATGACAACTGCCAACAGCAAGAATCGGATGGGTATCGGCAGAATATTGATATCGGGCAGGTCTGGTCTCTTGCGTAATCGTCGACGCCATGAACCGACAAGGGGGCCAGAAAGTCGATCCAGCAATGCGGTGACCAAAAAGAACAGTGGAATACCGACCAGTAAGGCGAGCCACTCAAACAGTGCGACACCGAAGAATTTATGGTTCACCAGGAATGCCGGGAGAACTTTTTCTACCGATATGACATTGACCTCCTTATACAGTGCCGGAATGGCGTCGAGCGTGTCGCTGGAGAACAACCAGATGGTTCCGGGCTCTCCGTTACCGCGATTGACTCGTTCGAGGGTGATGTCAACATTGCCGTTTTCTTCGGCGATCGTGCCCACGAGTTCCTGATCAAGCTTCATCGTGTTCGAGACCGAACCCTCCGGCTTGTCGCTAAGCGCGTGAAGCCGAGCGGGAAGACGCCGGTCGAGAACAACGAAAAGTTGATGGGCGAGATTTGCGGCGGCTTGGCCGCGAAGACGGGTGTTCAGATATTTGGTAGCCGCTTCGTTATCTCCGCTGCGGCCGGCTAGCAGAAAACCCAGAACCGTTCCCCGCGGAGTGGTGCGGCCGTAAGGATCTTGAGGAATTTCGGGCTGGGGAGCAGCTGGCGCGGGGACCGTGGGGATCTGGCTCAAGACCGGCAGGCAAAGCAACAGAGTCGCGCACAGCACGCAAGCAACTGGGCGCAGGAAAGATCCGTTCGCCTTCAGGAATGGGAAAGGCAATTGCGAAGACTGGCGCCGGTTCGCACTCATCGCAAACCTCGTAAGGTCCAATAACCGAGAACATTCAATCTCTGTAGGCTTTCTGGGATGCGTCTGCCTCATCATCGGAGGAGTCCGCTTCTTTATCCTTCGCGCACGATGCGTGACAGACAACTGTCATTACTAACAGTGGAGTCTTCGCAACGAGTTGGAGCACCATGGGAAGGCTATTGCTTTGACCACGCATGTTCCCGGTCCGTCGCGCGAGCGTTCAGCAACCCCTCGCTGGATTCCCCTCGACATTCATCAAGAACTGCAAGCGTTGTCCAGCGACAACGCGGCTCGAGTAGATGTGTCATGAAATCAACGCAGTGAGGTTCCCCCATGAGAAGTCGCGCCACAATTCTGAGTTTCGTCTTCTTTTTCGTTACCGTGCCTCTTTTTGCCAGGGATAAGACCGACGTTCTCGTGATGAAGAACGGTGACCGCATGACCTGCGAGGTCAAGGGTCTTGATACCGGCACCCTCTACGTCAGTTTTGATTACATTGACGGCACAGCATCGGTGGACTGGTCGAAGGTTGCGAGTCTTGAGAGCAAGCAGTCTTTTATCGTGAAAACAGAGGATGGCACCGTCTATTCAGGATCGCTTCGGACTCCGGAGACAGCTGCCGGACGGCCTGTAAAAATCGAGGTAATAGAGGCCGAGGCGCATGAGGTCGAGCTTGATCGATCGAAGATCATCTCAATGACCGGGATCGCCGAAAAGTTCTGGGATCGCTTCAACGGCCAGGTTAACTTCGGAATCAGCTATTCCAAAGGCAATCAATCCACCCAGTTCTCATTTGGCTCCCAAACGGATTACGTCCGCGAGCGTTGGAGCGCCGGAATTAGCTTCGACTCGAATCTTGCTTCCAGCACTGGCGCCAACGCTTCCACTCGAAACTCGCTGAACGGGAATCTAACCCGGTTGATGCCACGGAACAACTGGTATTACGCGGGTGTGGCAAATCTTCTTCAGAGTTCTGAACAAGGGATTTCACATCAGAGCGGCGTGGGAGGGGGCGTGGGCAGATTTTTGAAGAACACGAACCGGACGAGCATCTCCGTTCTCGGTGGGGCAGTTTGGCAAAGCACGACTTATAACCAGCCGGGCGTCTCTGCTAATACCCAAAACATCACCGGGGCACTGATCTCTGGAAATCTCAAGATGTTCAGGTTCAGCAAAACGAATTTAGATGTCACCGGCGTGCTCTTGCCGGCGCTTTCAGACCCCGGTCGCCTTTACTTCAATACGAATGCTACCTACTACGTGAAGCTTTTCTGGGACCTGAAATGGAATGCCTCTTTCTATGGGAACTGGGACAATCGGCCGCCCGCCGGCCTCCCCGGAAGCGATTACGGAACCACTTCGGGACTCAGCTGGAGCTTCGGTCTGAAATGACCTGAGGCCACCCGGCCCTCTTTAGTTACAGAACCTTGGTAAATCAACCCTAATCCCTCTGAGCGGGGCGATATCGCCAATGGTTCCTGTGCCCTGACCAGATCTTTCCTACGAGCTGCTTTATCAATACTTCGACCGCAATTTTGGAATAGAACTGGAGAAATTGGACAGAAGAACTGGCAGAACTGACAGTTCTCGGTCGGGTAGCGGGCTTGCCATACTAACGTAATCCACGATTGGCGACAGTCGAAATCATCGGCGGGGGATCGTCGCTGTGTAAACCGGAAATGTCGAAAGAGAAGTGAGATGGCTCTGGATGTTAAAAGTGATAGGCTGCCCCCCGTCCGACCCTCAACGCCATCGACGAGGTTATTGCGAATCTTGCGGAGAATTGGAACTGCATTAGCATGGTTTGTTCTCGCGCTGTTTATCTTCTGGGCAACCGCCGCGATCTACGTAGACTTTCGAATCGAGGCATTGCGCGTGCCTTTGACGTTGGTCTATGTCCTGGGAATCATCGCGATCCTAATCAAATTCAAAGGATCCCGGTGGGCGGCGATCTTATGCCTTGTGAGCTGCTTTTGCGTGTTGCAGTGGTGGCTAACTTTAAAGCCCACGAACAGCGGAAAATGGCAAGCCGACGTCGATCGAACTGCGTGGACTGAATTTGCCGGAGACCAGATCACAATTCACAACTTACGCAACTGCGACTACCGCACCGAAACTGACTACTCCAATTGCTGGAGCGATCGTACCGTCAATCTTTCCCAAATCAAGGGCGCGGACTTTTTCCTAACGAACTGGGGGCTCAGCTTTGCTAGCCACCCGATTGTCAGCTTTCAATTTGGGGAGAACGAGCATATTGCCTTCTCGATTGAAGCTCGCTACAGACCAGGTCAGCAGTATTCGACAATTCTTGGATTCTTTCGTCAGTACGGACTGATCTTCATTGTGGCTGACGAGCGCGATTTGATTCGATTGCGCACCAATTACCGCAAGGATGAGGAGGTGTACATGTACCGCCTCCAGGCAGATTCCAAAATTGCTCGAGAGATGTTCCTGACGTACGTTGACTACCTCAATCAACTGAACGACCACCCCGAGTGGTACAACGAAGTGACCAAAAACTGCACCACCACGCTCAATAAGCAGCTGGCTGCTGTCGCTAACAATCCTCAAGGTTGGAGTTACAAGTTCCTTTTGAATGGATCGCTGGACGAATTGCTGTACGACCGTGGCCGATTGGTTACCGGAGGACTTCCGTTCGCGGAATTGAAGCAACGCGAACATATCAATGCAGCAGCCCAATCGGCGAATGGGTCTCCGGATTTTTCTGCGCGGATCCGAGTGGGGCGGGTTGGATTTTGAACAATGATCGAGGATTGAGATTCGAGAAACCGGAGTTCGCCATGAAGCGTGCTTTTCCATCTGCAGTTTGCGGCTTTCGTTGGTCGAAGATCGGACTCATTTTGTTTGCCGCGATCGTGTCATCTCCTGGTGCTTTTGCTGAAAGCGGATCAGCGATCCCTTCCAATTCCAAGAGAATGACGGTCGGAATCGCGCTCGAGGGCGGAGGTGCGTTGGGACTGGCTCACATCGGGGTGCTTCGGTGGTTCGAACAGCATCACATTCCCATTGACTATCTTTCGGGAAACAGCATGGGCGGCCTCGTCGGGGGCCTATATGCGACCGGCCACAGTCCCGATCAAATCCAGGAAACCGTCAAACGAATGGACTGGCCGCTGCTGCTGGGAGGCGTAACACCGTATGAAGATCTATCTTTTCGCCGCAAGGAAGATGCGCGCGAGGTTCAGAGCACCCTGGCCATCGGTTTCAAAAAAGGGGCATCGCTCCCCTCTGGATTGAATGCTGGTCATCAGATCAGCCTTCTCATCGATCGGGAAACACTTTCCTACTCTGACGTGAAGTCATTCGATGACCTGCCCATCCCTTTCCGCTGCGTTGCCACCGACCTCGTTTCAGGAAAGGCGCATGTGTTCTCTACCGGTCCAATCGGCTTGGCGATGAGGTCGACCATGTCGCTGCCTGCAATCTTCGCCCCAGTCCGTCAGGGAGAAAGTCTCTACGTGGATGGCGAGTTGGTAGACAACCTTCCGACCGACCTGGCGCGGTCGATGGGTCCGGATATCGTCATCGCGATTCATCTCCAGGTTTCTCCGACAACGGCGGATGATATTCAATCTCTCTTCGGCGTTCTCGGACGGTCAATCCAAATCAGTTCGGCCGCTTCAGAGGTTCGAGGCATGGAAGCTGCGGATATCGTCGTCAAAGTGGATGTTCAGAAATTTACGGCCCTAGACTTCAATCAGGCAGATGCACTCATTCAAAAAGGCATGGAAGCTGCCGAAGAAAAGGCCAAAGTGCTGCAGCCCTATGCGCTTAGTCAGGCGGAGTGGGACGAATACGTGGCCCGTCGTGACGCGCGCAAGCGAGGTCCGGTAGGTGCGCCGCAATTTATAAAAGTGGAAGGCAGCACACCTCGTGTGAACAAGAAAATTGAGACACTTCTCGAGCCGATGGTGAACAAGCCGATTGACACGGTAAAGCTTGATAAGAATCTCACTCTGTTGACCGGTGTGGGAAGTATCTCAAGCGCATCCTATAGCATGACCCAGACTGGCCAGGGAACTGGTCTACTGATCGATGTCCGTGAGAGGAACAACGCGCCGCCGGTTTTGCAGATTGCCTTTAGTGTGGATGGCACGCAGCCTGAGAACGTAACCTTCACGTTGGGAGGTCGACTGACGGTTCACGACGTCCTGGGATACGGCTCGGAATGGCGCACGGATTTTGCTGTTGGAAATGCTTACGGAATTTCTTCGGAACTCTACAAGAGATTTACTCAAACCTCCAGGTGGTTCTTCTCTCCGCAGGCGCACGCGAGCAACTCGGGGCAATGGATCTATTCCTACACCAATCCGCAGGCTGATTATCGCATCGGAAGAGCAGGGGGCGGGATCGACGTTGGGTATGCTATCGACCGATTCAGCGAAGTACGAGCCGGATATGAAATCGGCTATCTGAATGCAACGTTAAAACTGGGCACTCCTGAGTTCTCCTCGGTAAATGGTCAGGTGGGCGCTACGCGGTTTCGTTACATCAACGACCACCTGGACGAGCCTTACGTTCCGTCCTCAGGCTATTTTGCGCAAACGCTATTTTACTGGATGGATAAGAGCCCCGGGGCGCCCAGTGCATTTCCAAGTCTGGAGATGAAAGGTGAATTCTTCAAGCCGATCTCTAGCAGGGATTCCCTCTTCCTGGTTGGCAAGGGTGGGACTACCATGGGCTTCGAACAGACCGGCATTCCGCAGTATTTTCTTGGGGGAATATCGGGACTGTTTGCCTATGGCACGAATGAGGTGCGCGGGGATCAGTACTTCTATTTTCGGCCGGGTTATATGCACCGATTGTTGAGCCTTCCGCCGTTCTTGGGCGGCGGTGTCTATGGCGTTGCACTTTATGAGGTCGCGAAGATGCAAAACGCACCGGGCGTGAGCAAACTCCCAATGGATGGCGCGGGCGGTGTAATTGTGCGCACTGCCTTTGGGCCCGTATTCATTGGCGGAAGCGTAGGTGACACCGGACACGCGACGTGGTTCTTCTCTCTAGGTCATGTGTTTTAGGGACGGGAATGTGATTCCGCATCGGCGCGTGTAGTAAAGGAACTACTGATTCGTCGGAGGAACGCCGACCTCGGCGGTTTGATTGACGTGGCCCGGTTTTGCGTAATAGCCCCGACGGGTTCTGACCGTGAGTTTGCCATGCCGGGGTGCAATAGCTTCAACGTGGACGACGCGATACCCGCCGAGACTGGCTGACCGCGTGGAGCGATAGCCGACGGTATATTGATTGCGAATGTCCCGGGCTACTTCAGAAGCGATCTCGTTCACTTCGGCGAGCGAGCGCGGGAAATAGGCAAGACCACCAGTGTCATCGGAGAGAGTCTGCAATGCCTGGTGAGCCTGCTGGTATTCTCGTGCATCGGCATCGTAAAGCAGGCCGATGGAGTAGACCACCGGGCCGCCTAGATTCTGTACGCGCTGGATCGCCTGCTGCTCGCTCAGTCTCGATGCGTTGTCGGCTCCGTCCGACACGATCAGGAGCACCTGCTTCGGAAGCTTCGTATTTTTTGCCAACTCATCCGCAGAGGCGGCCACAGCGTCATAGAGCGCAGTGGTTCCCCGCGTATCGAAGTGCGCCAGCCCGCGATTGAGAGCAACGAGATCGGATGTAAAACCCTGATCGAGATACGCGTGTTCATTGAAGTTCACGATGAAAGCGGAATCCTGGCGATTGGAGTCTTTCAATAGATTCATCGCGGCCGCATTTACGGCGGTGCGTTTATCGCGCATTGAACCGGAGTTATCGACGAGAATTCCCATGGAGACGGGCTGATCCTGATGCCGGAACGAACTAGTGTGCTGAGGGACGTTATCTTCCCACACGTGGAAATTGTCTCGCGTGAGGTCCTCTATGGGGTGCCCCTTCTCGTCGACCACGGTGACGCTGAGAAGAACCTCGTCGACATCCTGATGCAGGGTATAGATCCCGTTCTGCCCTTTTTGCAGTTCTGCTGATTTGGATGGAGTATCGACAGATGTCGTAGCGATTTCTGGAGCTTCAGCATCGGGCGACGGAACCGGATCGCGATCCAGTGAAAGGTTTGGTTGGATCTCAGGACGACGCGGATCGGTCGGAGCGGAAGGAACTGCCGCTTGAGGCTTTGCGGTGGCCACCTCCGGCGTCGCAGTGACCTGGGCGACCAAAGGAGACGCGGAAAGAAGCAAGACTGCCAATGCGGAGGGCTTTATGCCTCGGGATAGCCGCGCATAGATGTTCTCGAATCTGGGCATAACTCGACTTTCGGAATCGCAACGGCGCATCTGACTGTTAGATGCGCCTGCAAGAGAGAACGTAATAGGAATGAAGGCCGTACAGCTGCACATTTACCGACCGGTCTTGTCCTTAATGCAGGTGGAACTCCACATCCACAACGATCTGCACAGCCACGGGATGTCCCTGATACATTGCTGGCTTGAACTTGTATTGCTGGACGGCTTCAATAGCTTTCTCATCGAGGCCCATGCCCAGATGCCGCGTGACGCGGACGTTTTGCGGATTGCCATTTGCGTCGACAATCAACTGCAGAGCCACGGTCCCCTGAAAATTCGCCTGCCGCGCCTGGTCTGAGAACTCGGGTTGGACTGAACGAATGACCGCTGGAGCGCTCACTCCGCCGCCCACGCTCATCACACCGCCCCCGTATCCGCCACCGCTTCCCGGGCCGGCGCCGATGCCATGACCGGCACCGAGACCACCGCCGAGCCCATGCCCAAATCCCGAACCGCTGCCGCTGCCTTGGGAAGCCAGCTTGATCTGGGGCGATTCGGGCGCGCCAAGGTTCATCATTTTCGGATCGTCCGGAATCTTGATTGGCGTGGTCGGTTCGACAGCGAGTTTAGGATGTTCAAGCCTCGCCAGTTGAGGCGCATTCAGTTGCACCTTCGCAACCTCCGGTGCACGGCCTTTTGTTGGTTCAACAATCTGATGCGCGCCACCGCCGCCACCCCCACCCGTCTTTGCAGCCACCGGCAGAATCTTGGGCGGAGGAGGGGGGGCGAAGAGTTTGAAGTCGACATGGGTAGTCGTCACGGCAGGCACGACAACCGTGCGAATCTGCATGCCTAGCCAAAGTAGGAGGCCGATCAAGACGGCGTGGACAATGGCCGAGATGATGCGCGATTTGGGGCTGCGCTGGCGGAGAGCCGTATCGAGATTCCCAAAAGTCGGCACCGACGAGGGCATCGGAATCGGGCGTGCGGGTACCAGATACAACTCATCAGCTTCTTCAGCATCGCTATCGAGCAGGTCCACGGCGAGCGATGACGAGTTGTAGGTGTATGATTGGCGAGCTGCGAACGGCCTTATCTTAGAGCTCGATTTTCGCGTTCTCGGTTCAAAGTCTCCCATAGTTTATTGCGCCGAATATGAGGCTCTCGGCCCCCCTTTTTTCTGGTCAGTCGAACCAAAGATTGCTTCCAGTTTTGCAACGACCTTACTTCTTCGGCCCCCCTTGTTAAATGGCCCGAAGTGCGAAACGAATCACCAGATCCCCTTATCGCTCCCGGTGATTTTCTGTCCTACCAGCGCCGCCGTAGCCAGCCAAGGCAACAGGCTCAAGCGTGCGCCGCTTTCAAGTTGGCGCCGCCGAATCACGCCAGCTAATTGAGATCCGTAGAGCATTACCGACTGCGGCAAAATCGGGACGCGCAGGAAGTCTTTGGCGAAGTAGACTTCCTTCCCAGTGAACCGTGCTGACGCCATCACCCACTGTGGAATTTCCAGCGGTATTCCTCGATAGCGGCAAACGTAATCAGAAACAATTGCGAGGTATGTTGCCACGCCTTCCCAGATGCCGGCCTTCGTAGCGGCCGCATGCAGGTCTTCGTAATCGATGCTTCCGCTCTCGATAAGAAGTGAACTGTCGATGATGTCGCAAAGGCGGAAGTAAAAGTGGCGATACATGCGCTGCAGCGTCGAGATCATCAGGCGATCGGAGATCGATGGCACTCGAAACTGCAATTCTCCGACCGTGACGCACCGTGTCCGTTCAATAAGCGAAGATGCAATTGCAAACTGTTCGCCCGTCTGACCGAGCCGGCCGACATGAATTTCGACGAGCTCCGGCAATCCCGGGACAATAAAGTTCCACTTACCGGCAAGCCGGTCGCCCCAGCTACGAGATGCAAGGCGTGCATCGAATTCCTCTGCCATGAGCCGAATCACATCGTCTGGCCTGGCAGAGGTGTAGAGGTCGAGATCACTTCCAAGATCAGGCAGGTGATCGAGAGATTTGATCACGGCGACAGGAAGGCGATGTTGCGCGAAAGCGGTGCAAATGCATGAAAGATATGTGAGCGCTCTATCGATCCGGGTTTGCTCGGCCGAAAGGCAGACATCTGCCCACGATGTCCGAACCTCGTCTCCCGCCTCATGAGCAAGCTCTCTGAAGACCTTGAACCCGCGCATCAGAACATGGTTTGTGTCAGCCAGGGCTGCGAGGCTATCAAAGTCCGGTCGTGACAGCTGGACGACGTCCCGCTCCAACTGTGCGTAGGAGCCGGAAACGGAGCTTTCAACCGTCTTGGGAGGAAGCAGAAGACGGGAGAGGCGATTCAGCGATTTGTGGGCGATCAGTTCGGGCATTTGGGAAGATTCTCGATTACTGTTGTGGTGCTTGCGTTTGGCCAGAAGGCGCAGTGACTGCGGGTTTCTGAGGTTCGTCCGGCTGTTTTGGAGCGGGTGAACCGCCGCGAGGGGTCAACTCGACGGGGCCGGTTTGCCGCCGCCTCTGTTGGCTGTACACATCGATTGCCTTATCGACTTTGTCGTTGCTGTCGGTTGCAACCACGCCAAGACTTTGTCCCTCGGCAGCAAGTTGAGTCGCGAATCCAACTCGGGAGCCCGCGTTCTCGGCTTTCTGTGCTTTTTCGTAGTAGAACTGCGCAGACTCCAAGTCCCCGTCTCTCTCAGCGACATATCCGCGGTTATTAAGAGTGAAAGCGCTGTTCGGATCAAGAGAATAGGCGTGGAGGAAATCTTCGCGGGCCGAAGCCCAGTCGTTCTGGTTCACTGCGAACACACCGCGGATCGTTAACATTGCCGCCTGTGCTTCCACCGGCCCGGCGTTGCGGATCCGGCGCTCAAGACGCTTGGCGCTCGCAGCCGCCATCTCGCTCACAGATTTCCCGCGCCACGCCTGGTCCAACGTCACCGCTGCGGGTTCTGAGGAATTAGAGGCGGCAGCGGCACGGTAGTAACGCAGCGCGTTATCTATATCGCCAGTCGCTTCACTGGCTACGCCGAGATTATTGAGTGTGAAAGCGTTGTGTGGGTCAAGCGGAAGAATCTCCTTAAGGAGTGCGACGGCTTCGAATCCGCGATTTCGCGCAAGCAATCGCATGGCCTGGATGTTCGTCCGGTTTATGCGGATCGGCACGTCCTGCAAGTTGATCAAGGCATCACGCATTGGCTTGCCTCGCAGGTGTTCCACATTGCTCAGGTCGATGCTCGCGTTCGAGCCCTGCTCTGCCGCCAGTGCGTAGAATTTGTTTGCGCGCTCGAGGTCTCCCTCAAGCTCTGACACGTAACCGAGATTATTAAGCGTGAATGGATCGGCGGGGTCGTAGAGGTAAGCCTTGTAGAAAAGCGACTCAGCATCTTTGTAGTCATGCTTCTTAACAGCTTCAACACCTTTCCGATTGAGGCGTTGGACTGGAGTCAACTCGCTGCGTCGTGGGATTTTGATGACTTTTACGTCGTCGGCGCGAGACACGGCTGGACCCGCGAGGACCCCAGCGCATGCCAGTAGCATTAGATGTCGATGTGCCAAGCCGTTCTCCCGCCTTCTTTTAGATGCAGGGCCCCGCAAGGTGACAGGGCAAAGGTCCACTTTTCTTTAGATGCTCAATCGCAGTTCGTGTTGCCCTCGATGCAAATGGATTCACCTAGCCGACCATCGAATTGCGCAAAATCCTCATCTAATTGGTTGTCTCGGTAAACAGGAAATACAGGTGTTAGATATGAATCGAGTTCTTGGAATGGCCCTGGCGGGCACCTTCGTCCTCTCGTCTCAGTTGGCAATACACGCCCAGGTGAAAGAGAAGGCTTCTGCAGTTGACCCGGATCTGGCTGCGTCGAACGCATCGCACAACCTGTCTGCTATTCCTCCTTTGCCGGCTGGAAAGAGCACGATTCTCGGCGGGGCAATACGTGACGTTGATCCAGTGCTTGACCGTTTCACACTGAGAATCGTCGGCGAAAAGCCCTTGAAGATTCTCTTTGATGAGCGGACGCAGGTCTTTGTAGACGGCAAGAAAATTCCGCTGCGCGATCTGCGCGCGAGCGAACACGCATCGATCCAGACGACGCTTGATGGTGCATCGATCTTCGCAATCAGCGTGCATATTTTGTCGCAGGCACAACAAGGCGATTATCGCGGCGAGGTTCTCAGTTACGACGCCTCAAGGGGAGACTTGCAAATCGTCAGCGGTCACGGAGGCGAGCCAATCCGAGTGAAGGTCTCAGGCGACACGAAGTTTTCGCGCAAAGGGCAGGGAAGCTTCACATCTGCGGAGTCATCACCTGCCGACTTGCAGAGGGGTGCATTGGTATCGATTCAGTTCGAGCCCGACGGAAAGGGCGGGGGATCGGTCAGGAACGTTACGGTTTTCGCAACTCCTGGATCGCGGTTCGTATTCAGCGGAAATTTGCTCGCACTCGATATGCACGCGGGCACCATGGTCATTCTTGATCCGACAGACAATCAGAGCTACGAGATCGAGTTCAATTCCGGCACCATGGCTACGTTTCCCAATGTCCACGCCGGGCAACGCGTGCGTGTGGCTGCCGAGTACGATGGAACCCACTACCTGGCGCACGAGGTCTCAGCCTACTAGCATTCGGCCCGAAGCTTGTTGGAACTATTCCGTCTGCGCTGCTGCACCGGTTGGCGGCGCGAAGTTTGTAGGGGTACAAGGGTTGTTGGCGAAGCCACCGTCAGAAGCCGGAGCGGGTGGCGTTGGGGGCGTCTGCCACGGAACCTTGTTGAAGTCGAAGAAATCCAGCAGATTTGGTTGCGCAGCATCGCGGGCGGTCAAATGTGCCGAACTCCCGATGAATCGATTCTCGACAAACTTGATCACCGCGGTATGGTCCATCGGCGCGTGTGAGACGTAGTGTCTGCGCGCGAACGGTGAAATGACGATGTTCGGCGACCGGAACCCTAACTGTGCCGCAAACCCTTGAACCGCTGCTGCGTCTCCTGCGTTGGCACCGGGATCAATGGCGGATAGATCACAATAAATTGTAGGAATGCCGCCGGGCGGAACACAGGGGTTGAATCCATCCGGGTTGACTGCAATTTGGGAGATGTCGGCAATCGACCCAAGGCTCGTGTCAGTGAAATCGTTGGAATGTCCGGGAACCGGTGGTACGTGATCGTATGGCCCGCCGCCCTCATCGTAGCTGAGGAAGAAGACCGAGTCATTCCACGATTGGCTCGCCATCAACGAGTTGATGATGTTCGCCACTTGAGCCTGCCCCGCGAGAACTGATTGACCCGATCCAGGGTGTTCGTCGTTGTTACCGTAACCCGCTTCGATGAACGCGAAGCTGGGCAACGTTCCGTTCGTGAGATCAGTGAAATAGGTAGACAAAGGCGCAATGTGATTCGTGTCGATGCAGAACGAATTGGAAGTGTCCCCTACCGTGCTGGAAGGCTGCGTTGGTGGTGTGCACGCGACACCCGTCGGGTTTTCGTATACGAATTGGGTTGAATAGCTGAGCGTGTCAAAAGCGGTGGCCGGGAATTCAGAACTTGCCGAAGTGTTACAGTCGTCGTTGCCCGGCAGGCAAAGTCCCTGCGTGACGGTGTAGTAAATCTTCCACGTGACGTTAGCCTGCTGAAGCTCCTGAAAGATGTTCGCTATATCGAGCTGCGGAAGGTGGTCGTTGCCTCCAGGATCCTTAACAAGACCTTGCGTAGTGCCACCTGTAAAGGTAGCGATGCGGTTGCCAATACTCTTGCTCGACAGGGGCGAAAACCAACGATCGGAGACAGCAAACTGCGAAGCCATGTAGTAGTAGTAATTGAGAAAACCCTCGTCGTAATAGCCCATGGCACGTTGGCCTGCGAGGTCGGTAAAGTCGCCGGAGCATGTGGCGCCCGGTGCGGAGCAGCTTTTCGCGAAGCCTTCAGCATTATGGACGAAACCATCCATCAAAATTGGCCGGGAGGTCAAAAAATCGTATCGATTGACATCGCCGTAACTCGCGAGCCAATCAGAGCTTTCGTCATCGATACAGGTGCTGGTCAGCTTGAAAAGCGGGAATGATTGGCCTTCGTCATTGACGTTGCTGATTGAGCCAAGCTTAGTGTCAATGCCGTCTACTTCGTAGTCGATGCCGTCATCCCCCATGTTCCAGTTATTGGCTTTGCGATAGGGATTGAGCATGCCGAAGTAATTGTCAAAGGAATGATTCTCTTGAAGCATGAAGATGACGTGCTTAATCGACTGAAGCGTGGCAGGTGGTTCAACGGTGACCGTGACGGTCGCCGTGACACTTCCAGCCGCATTTGTCGCCGTCGCAGTGTATGTTGCAGTCGCGGTTGGACTGACAGATTGCGTTCCTCCCGCCGGTTGCAGTGTGTAGGAACCGCCGTCAGTGCCTGTTACTGTGACCTGGGTGGCGTTGGTCGCGGTCACCGTGAGTGTTGAGGAGGAGCCGCTCGTGATCGTGGAAGGAGTCGCTGTGATGTTCACAGTGGCCTGGACTGTCGAAACTGTGACGATTGCGGTTGCTGCGGTATTCCCCTTGCTGTTTGTTGCAGTCGCAGTGTAGGTCGTAGTCGCGGCTGGCTTCACTGACTGGGTTCCGCCCGCGGTGCCAAGGGTATACGTTGATCCGTCGCTGCCGGTGATTATCACTTGCGTAGCTTGAGTCGCAACCACGGTGAGTAAAGTTGTTTGTCCCAAAGCAATCGAAGTTGGATTGGCCGTCAGGGTGATCGTCGGATTCTTGAGAACGTTGCTGCCGACGAACAACTCGCATCCAGAAAGGAAAAAGCATAGAGCCGCAAATGAACAGGCGAGTAGTAGACGAGAACGCTGGCTGTGCATGGGCTCAGTCGACAAGGTACTCTCCTTAATTCACTCGAGGGACGAGAAACCATCCTGGGCCGTTGGCAAGTAGCCCTTCGAGCGCAGTGCAAGAATTTGCATCGCCGGCGCGTCCTAGGAATCCGACAGCTCATCAATCACGAGATAGTCGTCAATCTTGTCAGAGAGCAAATGAGGAGCGGCCTCGGTTTGGTGCTGAGAAACGAGCGAAGACCGCGCTATCGACCCCGGAGTTTGACCGTCTCCCCGAGGCGCAATGGTCCACGGGATACGTGACGGCGTGAAAGCGCCATCTTTCAAGATGGCTTTCTTTGTCTGGTGAAGTCGGAACCAGCGAAGGTAGTTTTGGATGACGTTGGTCATCGTCATTTGAATGCCGGCAGAGTAATTCTGGGCTGCCATCCTTTGTTGCAACACTGGGGATCGCAAAATTTGAATCAGTTGTTCTGCCAGATGATTGGCGTTGCCCACATCGTAAAAGCGCAAAGCCATATTTTCGTCAATTGCCATTCCTCGAAAATCATCGATATCCGCGCAAACGATCGGTACGCCGTATTCACACGCCTGATGTGCTGGACCGCTAGAGCCGGTAGCTGAATCATACGGTAATACCAGGACCGACGTGGATTGGAACAGTTCCGGGATTTCATCTTCCGGGACATATCCGCGAAACTCGATTGGCAGGCCCGCTGGCTGGGCGTCGCGGATAGATTCCCAGTATCCTGCCCGCGTGTGATGGTTCGCACCGGCCACTACGAGTTTTGCGTTCGGCACTTTTTCAAGCACGAGCGGGAACGCTTCCATCAAGGTCTCGAGTCTCTTGTAGGTGCCCCAGTGGCCGATGGCAAGAATGCGCTGGTGAGGATTGCCGCGCTTGGTAAAGTCCGGCGGCGACGGCGCAGAAGCAAAGGTTCCGTGTGTGCCAAGCAGAACATTTTGTGCGGCGTACTTTGTCACAAGCGTCTGGTGGTACCCGGGAAGCAGAACTGAGACGGAATTGGCGCGTAGCAGCGCGCGTGTCGCCACCTGAGTGCCGACGCGATATAGGCGCTCTAGCCGAACGCCTGCCGCCGCAAAGTCCACATGCTCGATGATGTGATGCAGCGTAATGTGCGTGTAAAAGCCGGCAGCGCGCACCAGGGCTGGTGCAGAGAGACCGGCAAATGCAGCAAACGGATTCTCTGGCGTTGCAAAACTGGAAAAGACGAGGTTAAACCAGACAACGTCGGGTTTCAATTTTCGAATCGTGTTGACGAGTCGCCAAGGCGTTGACAGCGACCCGAATTTCCAGCAGCGAATGACGTTGAACCCAGGCAGTTCCGACTTGGGGTCAACCTTTAGGGGACGACCGTTCTCGTCGGTTGCAAAGTCATAGCTGGTCAACTCATCGCCAAGGATGGTCAGCTCTACGTCCGGATTGTTATTGAGTTCCTTCGCAATGTGGAAGGCGTATTCGTTCAGCTGCCGCCCACTCGGAGGAAAGGTCGCTACCAGGCAAATCTTCATTAATTACTACCCCTAAAAGATGCTTATCTGGAAATAAGGCCTCAACTGCTGATTCTGGGCTCCGCTGAAGTTGAAGAAGGTCTCTGACTGCAGACCCGCGGCGAAGCGAATGGGGTACTGCAAAACAACCGACCCGGAGTCGTCATGAAACTTGCGCCGAAACGGCCTCGCATAGGAGACAGAGAATCCGTTTTGCGTTGCGTCGTAAACGTGGTAGTTACGTGTGTCTGAGAATGCGCTTGACGCCTGGAAATTCCAGTTCCGCCATGGAGAGTAATCGACTGAAACGGCGGGACGGAGGTTTTGCGCGGTTCCGTCGGCGCCTCCCACCACGCGCCACGCGCGAAGGTATTCAGCCATTCCCCGCACCAGGAGTCGCTCGGAAAACCGGTGCTCGAGGCCAATGTAGGATGACGTGTAGTAATTTTCGGTGTTTTCTGGAGTGAAGAGCTGGTCGCTGGCTCCCCATCCGGTTAAGAGCGCTGTCTTTCCCCAGGGAGATCCCACGCGAAAGGCGAGCGCCCCCGTTAAGTTGCGGGAATGTTCATTGGTCTCTGTAAACGGTCCGCTTTCGCGGATAAGGTAGCCGGTGGCAGAGATCGCATTGAAGAAGGAACTCGTGTTCATGTAGATAAACATTCGAAAGAGATTCTGATCCATCTGAGTCGGGACGATGGAATCACGGCGAATGGTCGTCTGGATGCCCCCACTGAAGCCCACCACGTTTGCTCCGAGATTCACAGTCGGGTTGAGCGCAAAATTCAATGTGTAATCGGTCGTGTTGCGATTTTGGATAGAGTTCGTCGCCGGAACGGAGATCTGGCCGCGCTGGTTGCTGACTTGAAAGAAACCACCCGGCTCGGGCAGTTTCCCGACGTGAAGATGGAAGGCGGTCATGAATTGAGTGCCGAGCGAAGAGCGCGGCGGGGGCAGCTGGGAAGTGTCCGAAGGCGGAACGGGAAATGGCGCGTCCAACTTCGCATCCAGAACATAAACTGTTGTGTCTTCAAAGAGACCATTCATTAGGAACTCGGAGAGAACGCTGACCTTTGGAGTGATGCGCAGGCCTTCGTTCGCACCCGCCTGTAGCAGGCTGTTCGCCGCAGCCTGATCTTCGCCTTCAGCATCAGCGGCTTGCGCAAACGCCGTCAGAGCCTGCACATTGTGATGCTCTTGGCGGTAGACGTTCGCCTGGGCCAAAAGGTACTGATAATCGGGCGCGCTGTCGGCATCGACTTTGATTGCGGCAAGTTCGGCATTTGCCTTGGCGGTCTCTCCCAGGGCCAGATAGTTGTTTGCCATGCCGATGCGCACTTTTGTTTCAGGCGCGCCCGCCGCCTTTGCACGCTGAATGTAAGTCTGTGACAAGCGATAATCGTGTATCGAGCGAAAGATGTCCGCGGCTTCGACGTATTGGGCGCCGGTCGGGGGCAACGATTCGCCCGCAGTGGCTTCCATCAATGCAAGAGCAATTTCCCTCTGCGCATCCTCGTCGCGATCCTGCTGCGCCATGGTGTGGGCGATTGCCAGACGGACGCTGACCCGGTTGCTCTGCGGAATTTGCAGCGCCTTCCGGTAGCGCTCCATTGCGGCATTTTGCTCGCCGAGCGTTCCCAGCGCCTCGCCGGTCGAGACGTATGTTGCGCCCTGTATAGATTCTCCGAATGGGCTTTGCGGCGGAGGAGCTGCCTGTGCCTGCGCTTCTGCGAGCTGGATATAGTGGAAGGCCTGATCGCGTTCGCCGAGGTTGGCATAGGAACGCGCCAGCATTGCAGAAATGCTCGGGTCTCCAGGGGAATTGCGTTCTGCTATTTGCAACTCGTCGATCGCTTGATTGTAGTGTCGAGCTGAAAACAGAGCGTTAGCGAGCCCAAGATGAAGTGCGGAGTCATCGGGTGAGAACTTCAAGGCTGCGCGATATTCGTCGGCTGCTTTGATCAGCATATCCTGCCGGCCAAATGCGGTGGCGCGAATGACATGCACATTCTTGGAGTCGCCCATGAGCTGCTGCGCCATGTCAGCATGGCGAATGGCTGCGGAAGGCTTGTGAAGGTCGAGGTTGGCATATGCGAGTCCGAGATGTGCCTCGCCATCCTTCGGATCTCTCTTCAACGCCGCTTCAAAATCGGTCGCGGCTGCGTCGGGCCGGTGCAGATCATTGAGCATGTAGCCGCGATTCACATAAGCCGTGACGACGTCGGGATCGCGGTTGATCGTTTCGGTGAAGTCCCGTTCCGCTTTCTCTGACTGGTTCTGATGTTTGTGGACGTACCCCAACAGAAGCGGAATATCCGGCTCTTTTGAAAGAACGGTCTCATACTGCTGTGTAAGTGCCTGCAGCTCTTCCCATTTTCCGAGATTAAGCAAGTCGTAGCCGAGATAGACCACAACATCGCGATCGTGGGGCATCGCTTTCAACGCCTGCCGGCCAATTTGCTCCGACTGCTGGTAATCCCCTTTGAAGGTCAAATAACGTTCCTGTTCGCGGAGCAAAAGGGGTTCGTGCGCCATCTCCGGTGAGGAACGGTCAAGCCATTTGCCTGCAAGGGGAAGATCATGGGCTTCAATCGCGGCATTCATAGCGCCGGCAACAACAAGCGCATTTTTCGGAGCGAGCTCGTAGGCCTTCTCGTAGGAAGCTTCGGCCTGTTTGAAATGGCGGCGCGCGGTATACAAGTCACCAAGCGCCAGGTAAGGAACGTAGAGGTCGGGCTCAACCTGGGCGAGACGCTGAAAGTACTTCTCGGCATCAGAATCATGCCCTGCTGCACGCGAGGCGTAACCAAGAGATGTGAGCGCAAAACGGTTCTTGGAATCAATTACAAGAATTTTCTTGTAGGTCGCGATTGCTTCTTCGGGACGACCAAGCTTCATCAATACGTCGCCGCTTAGCTGCAGGTTATTCGGATCGTGAGATGCGATCGTGAGCGCTGTATTCACGTCTGCAAGCGCACCGTCGAAGTCGCCGGATGCCAGTTTGATCTGCGCGCGTAGACGGAGGAATGGCGCGCCATTGGAACCCTGTTCATTAATCTTGCTGATCTGCGTCTGCGCGATCTCTACTTCACGTTTCGAAGCTGAGTCGTCCTGTTGAGCGCGATAGAGCTCTGCGAGGTCCATATGGAGTTGTATTCCATAGAGGGGTCCTTCTGCAGCTTCAGCGGGCAGGTTGCTAATTGCAGCGTTGTACTCTTTCACAGCATCGGGATACTGATCTTGCGCGCGCGCAATCTCGCCGCGGATTGCGTGCAGGCGGTAGTAGTTCGGATCGATGCCCTCAGCGCGTTGCAGGAATGGCTGAGCGCGGTCGATTGCCCCGGCCGCAATCTGAGCCTGTGCGGCCGACAACTGAAGACTCATATCTTTCGGTAGTTCGTCTGCTGCTTTTGCATACACACGCGCCGATTCGTCGAGCTTACCGTCGAGTTGGTAGGTGTATGCAAGTTCAGCCGTGACATCCGGTTTCGGATTACGAATGGACTTCAGAGCAGCAATCGCCTCAGGATATTTGCCCTCTTCCCGGAAAAACCCGGCCAGCGATCGTTGGACCTCCGGATTGTCGGGTGCTCGCTTCCTGGCGGCCTCAAGATACTTATTTGCCAGATCCGGCTTTTTCAGGTGTTGGTAACAGAGAGCCATCAGAAGTTCTGAGCGCGCATCGGGATGCGCACGTTCGGCGCGACTGAGGGCATCGAGCGCGGAGTTGTAATCGCCGGCCCGCATGTAGAGATCACCAAGTACCAAAGCATCGTTGGCGCGTCGAGGGTCCGCCGCCAGCACCTGCTTCAGCAGTCTCGTCGCGTCCTCATTTTTTCCCATGGCGCTGTAAGTCTGCGCAAGGCCCGAAAGACCGTCAAGGGAGGAAGGGCTGAGTTTTAAACCGTGAGAATACGCATCCACCGATTGTTGGTATTTCGCATTGAGGCGTGCTGCGTACCCAAACAGAAACCACAATTGCGGATCATTGGGGGCTGATTGCGACGCACGCTGGGCGTACTCCAAAGCATGCACGCGGTCACCCCTTTCCAGCGCCTGCTGGGCCGCGCGTGCTATCCGAGCATTTTCGATGTTCGAGCCCCACCCAAGGGACGATTGCCCACTCTGCTGCTGAGGCTGTGCCTGCTTGTTGGATGCGTCGGGACCGACTTGATATGTTTGCGCATGCGCTCCGCAAGTCCCTGCCATGACTGCCGCGAGGCAAGCAAAAAATACACACCTATGTATGTCGTTCAAGGTTCACCTAGTCCGCTCGTTACTGCAAGGAGTTCACACAGCCGCGAACTCACGGTTATTCATTTGATTCAAGAATCGCGCGCAACGTTGGCTGAACGGAGGAGGTTGACCCGCAAGCACGTTGCTTGCCAGACAGCACGGCAAGCGGTGCTGATTTTCCAGAGCAAATGCAACCGTGTTAAGGGTTTGTGAATCAAAGCCCATTGAACGTTCACATAACCTCGATCATGCATACATGATTAGGCATGCATACATGAGGGCTCACCGCAGCCAGGTGTTTCCGAACTGATAACCCTGAGAGGTACCTGTGCAGAAGTCTGACGCTATCGCACAATCCCGACGGCCAATCCCGCTTACTCTCATCCTGCTGGCAGTAATGATGGTTCATCTGCCCTTGCTGTTGATGAAATTGCCGCTGAAGTCGTACGACACGAACTTCCATATTTTCTTTGCTTCACACTACGTATCTCACTGGTTTGATCCGTGGAACACGAGGTGGTACGCGGGGTTTTCGCAGGCTACTTATCCGCCATTGCCTCAGCAATGGGTCGCGCTGACGTCGCATCTTCTTGGGCTCGATTACGCCTACATGGCGGTGCAGTTTGTGGCCATCTTGCTACTTGCTGTTGGAGTTTACCGATTTTCGTTATTGTGGGTCACACCGCGGGCGGCTTCGTTTGCGGCGCTCGCCAGCGTGTTTCTTGGATCAGAGAGCTTTCTCGTATATTCCGCCGGCCAATTGGGCACCACCGCTGCCGCGCCAATTTACTTAAATGCTCTGCCATTCCTGTTCGAATGGATCCGATTTGGAAGATGGCGGGCATTTATCAAAGCTAGCGTCTTGTTTACAGCTGCTGCAGCCGCGCACCATGCGACGCTGCTCTTTGGCTCATTCTTTTTTGCGTTGCCTGTGGTCGCGCTTGCGTTGATGGATCGGGAGGAAGGACAACAGTCGTCTTCCACGACAGCGGTTGTCGTGAGGACACTGAGCATTACGATTCTGGTCGGAGTCCTGATCGGAGCTGTCTTGCTCCCATTCTGGCTTGCGTTGATTCACTATCCGGTGACGCAAACTCCGATTCCTCATCCCAGCCGCGCGAATTACATCCTAAGCCCGCAATGGGGGCTTAACTATTTCGTCGTTCCCTACGGTGCTCTGGTGCTGGGGCTTCCATTCATCTTCCTTCGTGGATCCGCGGTAACGAGACTCCGTCCTCTGATGCTCGGCTTCTGGCTTGCATTTTTAGTAGGACTCGGCGGGACGACCCCGGTGGGCCACATCGTGCTCGGACGCGCGTTTGACGTCATTACAATGGAGCGCTTCAGCTACTGGGCCACGCTGCTCGCATTGCCCTTCGTGGGACTTCTGGCTTCGGAGCTTGTTGATCGTTTCAGAACTCCAGCGATCGTTGGTCTCAGTATCCTGGCCGCATTCACTTGTGCATTGGCTGTGGGATGGGCCACATTTCGTCCTGCTGACGCCGAGGACTTCAAAGTTGATTCTGTGGCGACGTGGATTAATCGTGACGGGCATAACCAGTACCGATACGTGACACTTGGATTCGGTAATAAGATTGCGCGTCTCGCAATGATGACCGATGCCGGCAGCGTCGACGGCGAATGGAATTCGGGCCGCATGCTTCCTGAATTGACCAAGAACGGAGCCGGCGCCCTCACGAGTTCGAAGTACTTCGGCAAGGGTGGCATCGATGCGTTGCGCGCCATCCTCGAGCATGCAGACCATTACGGGTTGAAGTGGGTATTCGTTCGCGATCCCTACTACGACCCGCTGTTGTCATTTGCAGGTTGGCGGCCCGTAGATAGTATCGACAATGGCGCAATTACGGTTTGGAGCAAGGATGGAGTGCCGCCTGCAGTTCCATTGAATGCGCCTCAGATTCCTCCGCAGTGGCAGGGCATGATGTGGGGCATTCTCCCGATTGGCAGCAGCATTCTTGCGCTGCTGGTGCTGCTGATTCCCGAGAGAAAGCCATTGGAGAGCCGCGTCTCTTTCCCTTATCCGGCGGCGGAGGAAGAACTTGTATCGGGGAGGTTGGCATCGTGAGTATCGTGAGTAACGGACGTCTGCTTGCGGTTTCACTTGTCGGTGCGACTGTTGCCCTGGTGGCAATCGGGACCTTATGGCCAAATGCTTCTGCTGCCGCATACGCCGGCGGCGAGAATTTTGCGCAGCCCTCTTCAACGCCTGAAGCTGCAGTTCAGAATTTGGCAGCAGAGATACGCGCACAGGCGTGGGGGAATGCCTACTCGAGCCTGGCCAACAAAGCTCAGTTTACGGCGGCTGAATTCCGGCGTGACCTGACAAGCTACTACCCGGATTTACGGACCTATGCAACGCTCAGTAGCTTCGAGGTGCAGCCCCTCCACGCATCGGATTCGGACGCAAATGTCCGGCTCAGAATGCACTGGTCGACTGTCGTTGGACCATCCTTAAATGAGCGCGACCTCCACGTGGTGAGAAACGGCAGTGAGTGGCGCGTTGAATGGCCAATTCAGAAGCAAGCCGTGGTTCCTCCGCAAGTGATTCCGGTGAACTACCTGCGCTGGGATGTGATCAATCGGACTGCAGGTGACGACTGGGGCGCCCAGGATGTGGAAGCGCCTCACGTCCGGATTGTCGATATGCATCCCGTTCAGCGGGCAGAGGGTCTCGTTCTGCTCGGCGAACTTCTCAATGAGGATGTAGTTCCAGCATATGTTTCGGTCACGGCGACACTGATGTCGAAGGATCAGAAGCCAATAGAAACCGAGGGCAGCTTCGATAAGATCTCGCATCAACTTCTTCCCAAGCAGATCACGCCGTTTCTCATCAGATTTCCCGATGTATCGCTCGCTGATGTCGGAAGCGTACGGATGAATCCGTTTTCAACACTGGTGCCCGCTTCTGCCGATCCAGTGATCGAGATTGAAAATGAAAAGTTGAACCCTTCGCCGGATGCTTCCCTTACGGGCCAACTTACCAATCAGAGCGGTCAGATTGCGAATGTAGCGCACGTGCTTGGAACGTTTTATGACAAATCCGGGCAGGTGGTGTGGGTCGGCGATCAGTATGTCGACCACGCTCTGCTGCCCCAGACGCCGGTCGCGTTCAACATCCACATTCCCCAGGACCTTGCGAAGAACATTAGCAGCGAGCGGACCGTCGTTTCGACGTACACATTTGGGGGCACCCAATGAGGGCGACACTTTCGCTGCTATTGGGTGGTCTCGCACTTTGGGCGAGTCCAAACCTCCTTGCGCAAAGCGATGGATTGAAGGTTCCTCGGCGCATTGAGGCCGGCTCTGCCTTCTCGATCCAATCGAGCGGGAACGGAAAAGGAACCCTCTACATCGTCGGGCCGGGTCAAATGATCAAGCGTGACGTACAACTGGGCGAGACTACTTGGTTCCCCGCGGGTTCTCTCTACAACGCCGGCCATTACACGGTTGTCGCCGCATCTGACACTTCAAGCCAGACAGGTTCGATCGATGTAGTTCCGGGCAAAAAGCCGGCGGACCTTACGTTTATCGCAAAGCCTTCGCGGCTTCCGGTGGCGTTGCGTGGCGGCATCACTGGGACAGCATACGTCTTCGATAGCTATCAGAATCTAATAACTATGCCATTGCCGGTGTCGTTTGAACTATCCAGCAAGTCCTCTCAGGCGCAAACGCGCGTAGTGGAGACAAGCTTCGGGGCCGCCTGGGTACAGATGGATTCGACCCTGCACGAAGCGAAAGACCAGTTTATTGCGCGTGTTGGCGACGTTTCGAGTACTCGTGTAGTTGGTCAGGTCCCGGGTGATCCTTGCAGCCTGAAGATGAACGCCAGACCGGCAGGCAACAAGGTTCAATTGCAAACGGATCCCGTGCGCGATTGCAATGGAAACGCCGTGCCGGACGGCACGATTGTGACATTTACAGCGTCATACAACGACACAAAATCAACGGTGGATGTGCCTCTGAAGCAGGGTATAGCGAAGGTGGAAATGCCTGCGCACCGCGGCACGACAATTTCTGTCGCGAGCGGCGTCGTGCTCGGCAACCAGATTCGGTGGGAGCAATGAGCATGCTGAAATCATTCGTGCTGATCTCCGCGTTTGGTACTGCAATGTCGGCATTCGCCGGCGACCAGCCAAGCGTACACGTTCAGCCGCCGACGCAGCAGGGGCCAAGACAGTTGCAAGAGCAAACGGCCAAAGCAGCAGTCCAGGATTATTTGGATTCATGGACGAGTTTGAGCAATGCTTTGCAGCAAAATCGGCCCGAACTGCTTGATCGGGATTTCATCGGCGCTGCCAGGGACAAGCTTGCAAATACCATCAAAGAACAGACGGCGGCCGGTGTTCATGCGGTTTACCGCGATCGCTCGCACGATTTGAAGATTCTCTTTTACTCACCTGAAGGGCTGTCGATCGAATTGGCCGATGCGGTTGAATACGATGTGCAAGTGTTCAATCACGACAAGTCAATTGGAACCGAGCAAGTCCGTACTCGATACATCGTAGTTATGACCCCAACCGAAACACGTTGGCGGGTACGTATTTTCCAATCGCAGCCCGAGTGAGTTCTTTATCCGGTGCATCTAAGAATGCAGTGGTTTACTGCTGTATTGCTCGAATTGGAACGGGAAAGTGAAAGGAGCACCACCGAATGCGAAATTCCAGGAGCTAAATATGATCTCAATAGTCATACCGATCTATAACGAAGAGGAATTGATTGAACAACTGAACGATGCCTTGGCATCTGCCCTCAAGGGAGTTGTGGATGACTGGGAGGTTGTCTACGTCAACGACGGGTCAACTGATTCCTCCCTAGAACTCTTAAAAGGTCTACAAGCTATAGATTCGCATGTGGTGGTGGTTGAGTTGTCGCGCAACTGGGGTCACATGGGAGCGATTTCGGCTGGGCTGCAATCTGCTCGCGGCCGAGCTGTAATCCTGATGGACGGGGATTTCCAGGATCCGCCTCATGTGCTTCCGCGCATGATCGACGCCTGGCGCAACGGCGCAGAAGTTGTGGTGGGAGTGAGGCGCAGTCGACAGGAAAGCCGGAAGTTGCTCGCCGCGCTGTTCCCGCTGTTCTATCGCCTGCTTGGAACTCTCTCCGATTATCCCATTCCGCTGAATGCTGGAATCTTCAGCTTGATGGACCGGAAGGCCGTTGATTCAATCGTGGCTTTGCGCGAGCGGAATCGCTATCTTCCTGGTCTTCGCGCATGGGTCGGCTATAAGAACTCGATCGTGTATTACGATCGCCAGGATCGTGCCGGCGGTGAGGGAAAGCTGTCGTTCATCAGCAGAATTAAGTACGCGATGGACGCAATTACCAGCTTCAGCTATAAGCCGTTGCGGCTCAGCTTTGGCCTGTTTGGGTTCACTACAATCATGTCCGTGCTTCTTGCCTTTTGCATGATTCCTGCAACGAGCGTCATTGCGACTACTGGGTTTGGGCTGGCAAGTGTGGTGTTCTTTGTTGGGGGTCTTCTTCTGCTCTCGGTCGGGATCCTCGGAGAATATGTGGGCAGAGTCTACGACGAAGTGCGCAACCGGCCGCTCTCACTTATCACACAGGTCCATCGGCCCCAGGTCTCTATTGAGACGGAAGCTGGAACCATCGAAGTGCCGGTCGGAAGTTACGGCGTTCCGAACGGAAGCCTGGCACTTCAAGCTGCCAAATATCAAGAGCAGGACGCTGCTTAGTCTATTTTGTTATTACTTGGCTGACCCCATTGAGGTGCAATGGGGTCTCTTTTTGGGCGGACTTGAGTGTGTGGCAGAGCTATTATTCGCGTCCTGGAGATATTGCCGGCGCTGAGGTCGATGCGGTTGTTGAAATAGGGTGGTTTGCCTTGCCGCAATTGGCGATGCCGCGCTCAATCGCCGTTCCTTCCTCATAGTCATTCCACGTCTCAAGCATGACGAATGGTGGAGGCTGATCCGGAGGGAACTCCTTCCGCCAGAAATTGAACGTATCAGTGAAGGTTTGGCCGCATCGGGCAGCAATGTGGCGGTTGAGCCCCCACGATGCCTTGCTGTCATCGAATGTGGACCACGCACCGCCGACAATGAGCTTATCGGCGTATTTGGTCTTCATTTGGTTGTAAAAGTCGCTCAGGTATTGCTCTCCCCAGTTGCTGCCGTCCTGCGTCCAACCCTTTTCGCCAGGGTTAATCCAGGCGTAGAAGCCGTCAAACGCGTTCGCGTACTGACCGGGAAGGTTCTCCTGGATGAGAAGGGGGGCCGGATTCCATTTGTTAACCACCGCGCGCACCTTGTCCCAGTCGGTATGGCCGCCTTTCGGGAAAATAAAGATAACCGGTCGCCCGTCGAACGTCAGGTATGCGTGGCGGCCCTCCGCTTTCGACGACAAGTAGTTCTCGTGGAACATGGTGAAGTCGGCAATCGCGACGTCGGTCGCACCATCTTCCTGGTTGGTCTCGTCGTACATCATGGCTACATTGAAGTCGTTTTTTGCAGCCGCCTTCTGCATTTCCGCATAACTGCGGTCGATAAACGGCTCACGATCACCATACCAATCAACGACAAAGGCCGTGATTCCCATCGCCTTTGCAGTCTTGATCTGGTGATCAATGACATCTGGGTCCTGCGAGGAATAACCAACCGAGATGTGCCTCGGGTGTCCAAACCACGCCTCATACAAGGCGATAACCTGCGGTGAAGATCCGGTTGCCCGGTACTTCAAGCGGGTTGGTGCCTGCGACGCAGAATTCAAGCAGCCATGGGGCGCGAACAGAAAGAGAAGAAGTGAAATAGCTAAACGGTTCAGCATCAATAAGTACATTAGAAGCCATTATCCGCCCGCCGGTTGTCAGAACTGTCGACGGAGCAGCCAAGACGTGGTTTTCGGCATCCGATGAATAGAAGCTGCCTCAGGATCTAGCTGCAAAGCATTGATTTAAGGACAGGCTTTCTGGCAAATCGGATCGGAGATTCATTCACAGTGGTAAGTTATGTTGTTCCCCCCAGGAAGACACTGCAGGCCCGCATTGTTTCCGGAAGCATTGTTTTGCTCTCGGGATCGGGGCTAAACACTGGAATTAATCTCGCCTATAACATCGCGGTCGCCCGTTATCTTGGGCCGAAGGGCTTTGGACACGCGACGGTTATCTATACCATTCTGGTGCTGCTTTCGGCCGTCACATTGTCGTTTCAGATCATTGCCTCAAAATTCATCGCGCAACAGGAGTCGCGCGAAAACACATCCGCCGTTTACCGGCTCTTTCATCGATTCTCGTGGGGATGCGGCATAGCTGTTGGCCTATTGCTTGTACTGTTTCAGGCGGGGATTTCGAACTACCTGAATCTTCCCGATCCGAGATTGGTTAGCCTGATTGCAATTGGTGCGGCGTTTTATGTTCCGCTAGGCGCGCGCAGAGGCTTTATACAGGGAACTCTCGGCTTCCGCAGTTTAGCCGTCAACCTGGTGATAGAGCAGGTAGTTAGACTGGCTGGATCCCTCGCGCTGATAGGTCTTGGTTTTGGCTTATACGGTGTAATCGCAGCGAATTCCGCAGCAATCGCCATCGCTTACTATACGGCGCGAGTAAAACTCTACGGCCACGTGAAAAATCCGCTACGGTTCTCGCATGCCAGTCGCGAGATGTTCCAGGCGACGATCTTCTTCGCAGGTCAGATGATTATCAATAACTCCGGCATCGTACTTGTGAATCACTTTTTTCTCGCTCGCGAAGCCGGATTTTATGCCGCAGTCGCCATGGTTGGGCGCGTAATCTTCTCATTTTCGCAGGCAGTTGTGAATTCGACTTTTCCGCTAGTTGCCGGAACAAGCAGCGAAGAGAGACGGGACTTGCGAGTAATTGCTACGTCGCTCGGCCTGGTATTCGGCGTTGGCGTTGCGATCTCGGTTGGATTGTGCATCGCCCCCGCAGAACTCTGGACACACCTGTTTGGGGCCGACTTCTCGATCGCAGGGCGATACAATCTGCCTTACTTGCTGGCGCTTTACGCGCTTGCCACGGTTGTTTACTCTCTCGCCGCGGTCATCATCACCTTCGAGATGTCTTACAAAATCGCAAATACCAGCTGGGTGCAGCTGGCATTCAGCGGCGTTCTCATCGCGGCAATCTGCGAGTTCCATTCTTCACTGCGCGAGGTGGTGCTGGTTCAACTCGCACTGATGGGATTGTTGTTCGTCTTTATTTCTGTTCCATTTTTGATCAATTCACTGACCGACCCGAAAGACATTCTGCAACCTGGTAGCCTTCGCCCCGTTCGTCTGATTCGCCGGATCTCTGAAGATGCGGCGATTGCCGAATTCTTGAAGAGCGACTTTCAGGGTCCCGCATTTCGGCCGTATCAGAATTCGCTAAGCGAGATCGTCAAATCGCCGAACTTTGGAGACCCTGACGAAAATGCAAAGCGTCGCGCGCTCTTCTTCATCCGCCATCTGTATCTCTGGAGAGAGATTCCCCTCGAAACAGAATGGTACGAGGTCGAGATAACTCCGGATGACCTGGCAAACGTTCGCATGTTTCCTCGGGCACAATGGCGCAAGGTAGCGAATGGAAGGTTTTCTACACTCGATATCGCCGAAGGCATGCGCACCGGTCAAGACCGTCTGGACTCCGCCTTTGTGTCGAAAATTCAAGCGATCGGTCGCCGCTTCGATGCCGAAGATCCCGAGCTCGGCACCGTAGTGTTGATTGGAGTAAACGAGGCTGAGCCGCTTACCGTACTCGATGGGAATCATCGTTTGATGGCTGCCATGTTGCGGTCGCCGGGTAACACGAAAAAGCTACGCTTCATCTGCGGGCTTTCTCCACGTATGACCGAGTGCTGCTGGTACAGAACTAATCTCATGACCCTTTTTCGCTATGCCAAGAATGTTCTTACGCATTCGACCCGTAATCCAGCGGCGGAACTTGCCCGACTACTTTAGGACAATCCGGTTGATCCCTATTGTTTGAGGGGCGCTGGTTGTGAGCCGTAGAGGAGTTTGGAGACGAATCGAAAATCTTTGACACTGAAGGATAGAGACGATGAAGGAACAGAAGCAATCCATTACGGTAAGAACGCTGCCGGAACAACTAGATGCAGGTCAACAAAAGGCTCTCTACCGTGAGCTTGAGAATTGCATCAATGTTGACCGTCCTGCCCTTGTGCTGGATTGTTCCAGGCTTGGCAGGCTGGACGACGGCGCAAGTCACTTTCTGTTGTGCTGCCTGGAGGAAGCCATCAAACGCAATGGCGACGTCCGCCTTGCAGCGTTGCGCGCGGAAACCGGTAAAGCGTTTCGCACCCTGGGGCTCGATCATCTCTTTCGAACCTTCGACAGCATCAGTGAAGCGGTCGAGAGTTTTCGCCTGCCGATGATTGGCGTAGTTCAACGAGAACCGTCCGCCGCAAATCGGCAGTCAGCAAGGGAAAACGCAGCTTAGGTGTGAGGGGATCATTATGACGATCGGAAAGAATAGACGTTCCTCTCAAAATAGACGAGAGATCATATGGACCATCGGCATTCGATGTGTCGTATGCAGTCTGATAACCCTTATGACGTTACAGGCGCCAATCGCGGAGGGTCAGCAAAATCCCTCACAGCAGCAACAAGCCCCGGTGCGAACGCAAGCCCCGGCTCCGACTCAGGAACAGGCGTTGAGCGCTCCTCCGATGATGCCTGCAGACACGCCGGCAAATGCGGATCAGAATTCCTTGCCATCTGCACCAACGCCACAATCCGGGGCTTCAGAACAACAAGAGCCCACGCAGCAGCAGGGGACGCCGCAGCAACCGGTGGGCACGGCCGCCGCCCCATATGAGAAGCCTACAGGTGTTCCGGGTTCGAGCCCCGCAGGAGCAGTTATTGCGCCAGCTAAGCAGAGACGTGTGCGCGCGATTGTCGTAAGGATGAGTATCGTGATTGCTGCTGGGGCTGCGGTAGGCGCAGTCGTTGGTCTTTCGAGAGCCAGTCACGGTCAGCCATAGTAACCAATTGGGGGAGCGAAGATGCGGGGTTTGCGCGACAGCGGCCGAGTGCCGGTCGTAAGTTTTTCTGGAGTTGATGGCGCTGGGAAAACCACGCAGATCGAACGGCTCAGGGAATATCTGAATGATCGAGGTTTGCGGGTTCGAATCCTCCGCTTTTGGGATGATGTTGCGCGGTTAAAGGGGTTGCGTGAGGGAGCGGGACATAAGCTCTTCAAAGGCGACAAGGGCATTGGCAGCCCGGAGGCGCCGATCAACAGGCAGGACAAAAACGTCGGTGGCTGGCCAATGACGTTCTTGCGTTACATCCTCTATCTGCTCGACGCAGTTTCGATACGGCTCGCATTCAAGAGGGCCGTTCTGAGCGAGGCTGACCTCATCATCTTCGATCGTTATACATACGACGAGCTTGCCAATCTGGACTTAACCAGAGCCCTTAACTCGCGCCTATGCGCGCATGATCATGTTCCTGATTCCGAGACCGGATATCAGTTTCGTGCTGGACGCGGATCCGACAGCAGCCCGCGCAAGGAAGCCGGAGTATCCGATCGAATTCGTCGACAAGAACCGTCGAGCCTATATGGAATTGAACAGAATGTTTGGAGTGTTCACCATCATTTCGCCGATGGGCATCGAAGCTGCATGCCGTGAAGTGAAGATAAGGACATTGAGCATTCTGGTCTCGACGGATGCGGCAACGGGCAAACATTTCGAAGCGCCAACGACCGAAGGGTCGCATACGGGCTCGGCGCTCTTATGAGAAGGTGAGCGGGGAGGCCCACTGAGATTCCAGCGGGCCTTCGTTGCACAACATTACCACCTGTAAATGGTCAGATCGTCGAGGATGACGTTCGCGGAGCCGCTGCCGCTGGTCGAGCCGTCAAGCTGCACATTGACCAGAAGCGTCGGCGCCCAACCAAGGTTGTATGCGCCCAAAACTGTCATGTTGATTCCGCGCTGAACCCCATCCAGCGTGACGGATTTATAGGTTATCCAACCGGTATCGTTGCGGGAATAACTGAGCTGTACGTGGTGCCACGTATTCGTCGACCAGTTGCGAACGTTACATGGCACAGAGGTATGTGCCCACGTATTGTTAGGTTGCCAGGTTGTACCCTTGTTGACGCTGACATCCCAGGTGTTTGTCCATCCGTCGCATTGCATCCCGTAGATCACCGTTTGACCACCGGACAGAACCTGGTTCAGGTCCAACTCCAGGTTGACGAGGCCACTGTTCGGGCTGGGAACATACACCCACGTGTCAAAGATGAAGTTCGAAGCGGATTCGTCGTCTCCGAAGGAAGTACTGTAACGTTGGCCTCCGTAGTACGAATAACTCATCGAGAATTTGCGTGCCGCTCCACTGCGCGACGGTGAACTGGTGGTTGCGCTCCAACCGCTCGAGCCTCCCGGCGTTCCAGTGTCATGGATTGACGTCCAGCCGCCGAAACTCTGAATACTGCTCACACTGCTTGCATAAGACGGAACGAGTGAAGACGCACCAACAGTAATCGCAACGTCGGTGACGCATGCAGCCCCGGAAACACCCCATGCCTTGACGTGTAGGATGTGACCGCCGGCGGCGGCAGATACAGTGGTCGTGATTGTCGGCGCATTGAAAACCGCAGTGTAGGTACTGCTATCGAGCGAGTAACCTGTGGCGCTCACCTGTTGTCCAGAGCAAAGAGACGTGAAGGCGGAAAGACTGAATGGAGAACTAACGTGGCTGTTGTTGACGGGAGTGTTGACGATTACCCCCGCGAATGAGGGAATCGTGATCGAGCTAAACATGAAAACGGCAATAAGCAGTTTCTTTGAGATCCTCATTAGTTCCTTCTGCACTAGAAAATGGTTTTTGCTTGTTGATCCTGCATCGCTCGACCTTCACTCCGGCCGTGCTTTCTTTCGGGCAGAATGCACTCTCCCTCTCAAGACAAGAGGTCTAACGGTCACATTCCGATGGGCTGTTCTGAGTCACAGGGCGAGAAATCGCCTGAGAGTACTACCCAGCAACCTCTTTGTTCAACCATCGGCAGCCCGCAGGCCCAGCCTGCTGGCCGGCGATCACCGGCAAAGTCAGCCCTTTGTGAAACTCCGGGGTTGATCGGCTCAACCGGTCTCCACTGGCAAATAAACTTCGTCGGCGAGGCAACTATTACGGAAAATCGTTAGACAAAATATTTCACGTTTAATTACATGCGACAACCCTTTTGAAGACAAAATTTAGCAGCATTTACGGGTGCGGAGTTTTTGTGAACTTACTACTCGATCTTTGTTGAAATTCGGTAAGAATTACGCGAATGAGGGCGTATTGCTTCGGGCGCTACAGGCAATGGTTCATATTCTGAGATGGATTCTGTCGGGCAGAGCGACATTGACGGAAAAATCGGACCCCGGAGGCCATCGATGCCTCCAAAACTCTTCTCATGCGGAAGATTGCGATCTCCCGGGGAATTGCATCTTACTAATTGTGTAAGTGACAAATGCATCCCGAACAAGCGTGAAGAGGGGTAACGGTAATGCGAACGAAGAAGAAAGGGAGCTATTTCTCTTTAGTAGCTTTCACGTTTGGGCTTCTCACTTTCCTTCCTGCAAGTGCGAACGCTGCTTCGTGCCTCACCCAGTCGCAGATGACCGCGCAGCAGCGCGATAACCTTGCGAATCAAGCTCGCGCGATGATTGCCACCGTGCAGAGTGGGGATGTTGCGGGATTACGAGCCAAAACGCTACCGGCAATTGCATCGGACTTCGACGGCATCGCTTCTTCGGTAACAAGCCTGAGACCTGTCGTGCAGAACGCAACGATCACAGTCAGCAATGTGTACGCACTCGACGCGTCACAAGATCCGGCCGGGGCGGAGCGAACCCAATTTTTCTGCGGTTCCCCGATCGTAGTGCTTACGTTCAATGGAATACCTCCCGGCAAATATGCCCTCGCAATCTTGCACGCGACAGGGGTGCCGAAGCCCCAACAGATATCGATCATTCTTGCCAGCGCGGCTGGGGATCAGTGGCAACTGGCCGGCTTCTATGCCAAGCCGATGGTCGAGGTTGATCACGACGGGCTTTGGTATTGGGTGTCCGCGCGGAAGTACGCGCAGACGAAGGGGAACTGGGCTGCTTGGATCTATTACCGCGTGGCTGAGGACCTGCTGAGTCCAGTGGACTTTTTATCGAGTCCCAATCTGCAGAAACTACAGTTGGAGGCTGATCAAGCTCGTCCCGGAGATTTTCCCGGCAAGACTCCCATGACGCTCAATGCGCAGGGTTCAAGCTTCGATATCACTGCGATCGATACGACGACTGAGTTTGGCGCCCTTGATCTCGATCTTCATTACACGCCGAACCCGACGGAGGCGGCGCAACTTCAAACGCCATCCTCAGCCCGCGCCCAAGTGTCTTCGATTATGGCCGCGCTCATTCAACAGCATCCTGAATTGAAGCAAGCATTTCATGGCATATGGGCGCATGCAGATCAGGGAAACGCAAGTCTTTTCGCATTGGAACTGCCGATGGATCAGATTTCGCCCGGACCGTAAACGTCAAGCATCTGCGATCGTGTGGGGAAACGCTATGCGGCGAATGTAAGCCCCCCCGTCAGCGACTGGGTAATGTGCTTGGTCCCCACTGTGCGGACAAGAAAATGACGAATGACGATTACCTAGATCGTCTGGTCGTGTTTCGATTCATGCGATGATCATCCTTCGTCAGGTGCGTCAGGTGCCGAAGTCTACTCGTCATCCCCGATGGGCATTCCGGGAGGAGCTTCGATGGGCTTCGCGGGAACGAACTTGTCGGGGTCACGTTCGAACCTCTCAATGCGATCAATGAGAGCGGCGCGGTGAATCGCCTCGGCCGAATCCTGCGGTGCCGGAGCCGAGGTCCACTGTTTGAGAATGTCGCGAATATGCCAGAGGGCGATGGCTCGCACCTGGCTTGAACCTGCCGGATTGACCGCGAGGGCCAACATCGCTTCTACGGCGCGAAACTCCACTGCACGCTCCACCTCCGAAGACACGCTGTGACCCGCCTCAGGACGTTCGGCTACGGTCGATGAAATCGATTCAAGCATGACGCGCAGCGACGGCGAAGCTGGAACCCGCATGTGATATTCGACGATTCGGCTTGCGCGGGCAGGGTCCAGCAGGACGGCGAGAGTCAGGTCCGCGGCCGATTCGGCGGCGGCGATCGGATCGAAAGCGAGACCGGTATGCGAAGGGAACGATTCGCGCGTGCGCGGATAGCCGGGAGGAACAGGCGGCAGAAGGTGAAGTATTGATTCAGGCAATGTCAGCGTCTCCGGTTTCAGCGTCTTCAGCACGGCGTCAATCGCCTTCTTCTGCTGCGCCGGATCGAACACCTTGGGATTTGCGAGACCGTCGCCGCGGAGATTGTAGCGATAATCGAGCCCGCTGATTTCCTTGATAGCGGCCTCAGTCTGGTAGCGGTGAAAGAGGTAAAGCGGAACCAGGGTCTGCTCCAGTTGAGCCATCGGCGTGCCCGGCTTGATCGCGTTTTCCCCGAAATTCTTTAATGCTGCCGCGCGCACGGCGAGAACACGGTCCAGTTCCGCGGCAGGATCGTTGCCGTTATCCCACAAATGCGCCCGCGGATGCGCAGAACCAAATGGCCGTGCATCTTCGTCGGTGATAAAGACCTGGCCGGCATGATCGGCGTCAGTGAGAATTTTGTCGAGCGCAGTCTTCTGCTCGTCGGCGGTCGTGTGCGCGCCGAGATCACGATAGCCGTAGTTGATAGCCACCTTGTCCCAATCGCCGATGCCCGCTGTGTATGCATGCGACAAATCGATGTGGCTATTGTCGTCGAGCGTGATGTAAGGGTGTGGATAATCCATTACGCTATCGCCCTGCGTTACCGAGGATGCCGCAAAGTTGTGTGCCAGCCCGAGCGTGTGCCCCGTTTCGTGTGCTGACAATTGCCGAATCCGCGCCAACACCATCTGCAGCATCGGATTGTCCGCGGATTTGCTCGCGGCGCCCGAAGTTGAGTCTCCATATGGAGACAGCAGTGCTTCCGCAATCAGGTAGTCCTGGCGGGCGCGCAGAGAGCCCAGCGTCACATTGCCCTTGATAATTTCGCCTGTTCGCGGATCTGCGATGGCGGCGCCGTAGCTCCAGCCCCGCGTATAGCGATGCACCCATTGGATGATGTTGTAGCGCACGTCCATGGGGTCGGCGCCGTCAGGAAGAAGGTCCACACGAAAGGTTCCCTTCGCCCATCCTGCGGCTTGAAACGCCTGATCCCACCAGCGCGCGCCTTCTACCAATGCTGTGCGGACCGGCTCCGGAGCACCGCGATCCACGTAGTACTGGATGGGTGCGATGGGTTTGCAGTCAGCGGCGCAATTGGGATCCTGCTTGATGAGGCGATGGCGGATGATGAAAAGTTGATCGAGCGGCTCGTCCAGCGAGGCAGTGTAGTCACGATAGCTGGCAGGGAAATAACCGGCCCGTGGATTGAAACGCCGTGGCACAAAACCCGGAGGAGGCAATTCGATAAACGACGTTCGCTCGCGCACCGTCATCGCGTGAGGGTCCGGCGTAACGTCAGCGACAAACTCACCCTTGGGCGGCGTGTCTGTCGTGAATGTGAGCTCTGCCTCGACTTCAGTGTTCTTCGGGAATGCCTTCGTATCGTCGAGCGCAATTGCGGATCGCGACGCGTCCACGCGATACGCGCCTTGCTTCAAATTCGTCAGCCGGTCCGCCACTCCATGCCCGTCATGCAAAAAGAAATCTGTGGCATCCACCAGCACGGAACCGTCTGAAGACTCAGCGGCAATTGTGAATCCCCACAATACGGACTGCGCGAACGACTGCATGACGGCCAGCTGTTCATGCGCATCGCTGCTCGACGAGCGAAATGCGAGATTTGGCTGAACCAGCAGTACCTTCGGTCCACTGCGTTCAAAACGGACAATCCGTCCCTCTGTCACCTGTCCGCGATCGAGGCCGAGATCGTTCGACCCCGTGCCGAAGGGCAATGAGGTTGCATAGATAAAGTCGGAACTCCTGCCATCCGTTTCCAGAGGGCCAATCTCGAGAAAAAGCTTCCCAGTTCGTGCGTCCCAGTCAAGCGGGATGAGGCCCGCGAGGTGCTTCATCCCAGCCGTCTTCTCATGGATGCTTGGCGGCGCCGTTGGCTCAGCCCCTGCGGCTGCCGGCTTCGCACTTTGCGCAAACGTGAGAAGGGGACTGAGAAGGAGGGCTAGGAAGGGAATCTTGAGCATGTTTCCTTCTATCACGGCCCGGCGCGGCGCCGGTGAGATTTCAAACCAGGGGAAGAGGGCTCGCCAGCGGTCACATATGCCAAAGCTCGTTGGGTCATGAGCAGGTGGAATTCAGAAGAAACGTCAGACTGGCCTAGCGCATATCTGCGAGGTTTACAGGGTCCATATCCGCATAATCCTGGTTCTCACCACCCATACCCCAACAGAATTTGTACGCCTGGGTACCGACGCCGGCGTGAATTGACCACCCCGGAGAAACCAGAACTTCGCGGTCGGCAGCCACGATATGTCGCGTCTCCTCAGCGGGCCCCATCAGATGAAACACACGCGCGCTCTCAGCGAGGTCGAAGTAAAAGTAGACCTCAGACCGGCGCATATGCGTGTGCGCAGGCATCGTGTTCCAGGTGCTGCCCTCGTGTAGATGAGTGACGCCCATGACGAGCTGGCAGCTCTTCACACCGGCCGCATGGATGTACTTATAAATCGTTCTCCGATTGCTTTGCGCCGCGCTTCCAATGTCCGTGGATTGAGCACACTCTTTCTTCACAACAGCAACAGGGTAAGGCGTGTGCGCCGGATAACTCAGGAGATAAAAGACAGCCGGCGTATCCTTCGACTTCGATTCAAATCGAATTTCCGGATTGTTACGTCCGATATAAATCAGGTCCAGGTTTTCGAGCGGATAGGAAGAATTCCCGATATGGATCAGGCCCTCGCCGCCAATATTCAGCGCTCCAAGCTCACGCCGTTCCGTGAAGAACGCCGCCCTGAGCTCAGAACTGCTTTCCAAGGCGATCGGTCGATCCAATGGAATCGCCATGCCAATTACTGCCCGGTCAAGGTCGACGTATGTGAGATTGATTTCGCCGGGACGCGAAAGGGCACCGATAAGAAATGACTCACGAAGCTCTTGAGTTGTCATGCGCGAATAGCGAACGGGATCGGAGATCAAAAGGGTCTTCATTGGAATGGCACGACTCAGGCGAGAAATTCGCGTACTTCCAGGAACTCGCACTTCCGGTCTATCATACGCAGCTCTGAACTCCATCAGAATATTTAAGGATTGTTCCGGCCAGCGGGATCAAATTGTGCTCAAAGGGGCTTAACAGGCGGTGACTGCGATGCGCCAGGAATTTCCCGTTTCTTCAAACCGAGCGGAGCGTGAACACGGTAATCTCTGGGCGGCAATCGAAGCGGAAAGGCACTCCCACGCTACCAATGCCGCGATTCACGTAAAGCTGCGTCGTTCCGAGTTGGAACAGTCCCGCAACGTACTTGCGCCCCCCGGGTGGAAGATGGAGGGGACCAACGAACGGCAGGCAAATCTGTCCGCCGTGCGTGTGGCCGCTCAAGACCAGAGAAACCGCCTGACCCGCCGAGTGTTTCTGCAACTCATCGACATAATCCGGCGCGTGACACATCAGCAGGATCGGCTCGGTGGCGATATTTCGAATGGATGCCGGGATCGCCTGGTCGGGATCCGGCTGTCCACAAACCGGATCATCGAGCCCGGCGAGCCAGATGCGTCCTGCGCCACGCTCTAACGGAAAGTATGAGTTTCGAAGCAGAGTGATGCCATTGAATTGAAGGGCATCGCCGACGTGGTGTTCGCCTGCCCAGATGTCGTGATTTCCAAAGATGGCGTATCGCTGTTTGCACTCGAGCTGGCCCAGCATCTTGCCGCATTGCCACGCCGCTTCGACCGTGAGGCGGTGCGGCAGCACCTCTGAACTGACATAGTCGCCCGTAAGAAGAACCACGTCAGGACGAGCCCGGTTGATTTCATCGATGGCTTCCCGCAATAGAAACGGCTCGGTGAACTCATCCAGATGAATGTCGCTCAGTTGCGCAACCTTCAATCCCTCAAAATCGTGCGGCAGTCCGCGAAGAGCAATGTCCTTGTGAACGACTTCGAGCCAATGCCGCTCGACCTCGCCTGCATACAGCGCAAGGCCGCCTGCGCCGAAGAGTCCTCCTATAAGAAAAGAACGCCTCGATACCTGCTGGTTGAAGGCGGGCGAAGATATTTCCATTTATGATTAACCGGCTTTACGTATTTGGAATTGGCACGTCGAAAGCCTGGACTTGGGATTGGTCGATCCTGAACCAGTTCTCACAAATGCGCTCTTTCGTTTGGATGCAGACTTCACGATGGAGTCTGTCCGGCCACCAGGACAACCTCCCACGATCTGGTGAATATTCAGCTTGCATGACGGGAAACCGGGTTGGTTCAGAGAAAATCCAGCGAAAGCTCGACTTCAAGAATCAGAATGCGGAGCCCGGTGATGACCACTTACACTTGAGAGCAACCATGCGTATTTCACCAGTAATCTCCACCCGCCTGGCAGTGGTTTTGCTCATTGCAGCTGCGCTCTTTGTTCGGTCCGCCGGTATTTCAGCTGCCGCCCCAGTTGCAGCGCCCGCAGCACTCGCGGCGACCGGGGCCGAAGCTCGCGCATCGCGCGCCTACCAGGCTGCAGTTCACCAGGGACCGCTCGCGGTGCAAGCCTTTTTGGCCGATTTTCCCAAAGGGGCCGACCTGCATTTTCATCTCGGGGCGGGCGTATATGCCGAGACACTGATTCGAGTGGCCGCTGAGGACAAGGTGTGTATCGATCCCACAAAGCTGGATTTTGCGCGCAACGAATCCGGAAAAGTAGTAAAAGAGCCCTGCGCACCCCCACTCGTCGCCGGCGAGCGCATTGAACGGAAGCAGTCTGACCCCGGCGCAACAGGGTTTGTATGATCGTGTCGTGGATGCATTCTCGATGCGCAATTTTGTGCCGACACCGAGCTACAGCGGGCACGATCAGTTCTTCTCAACGTTCGACCGCTTTGGCGGGCTGGACAAGAGCCATACGGGCCAGTGGCTCGATGAAATTACCCGGCGTTCGGATGCCGAGAACAACCAATACCTTGAGTTGATGGAAACTCCGACCTTTGGGCATGCGGCACGGATTGCGCACGAATTGGGATTCAATCCAGACCTCGCGCAGATGCGGCAGGCTCTGCTCGATCACGGACTGAGGGATGAGATTGCGACGGACCGCCAAGAAGATAAAGGTGGCGATTGATCTGCGCAATGAGATTCAGCATTGCGGAACTCCGCAGGCGGCGACTGCCTGCCGGGTGCAGGTGCGCTTTATTTACCAGGTGCTGCGTGCGTTCTCTCCTGAGCAGGTATTTGCACAGACCCTGCTGGGATTTGAAACGGTGCAACAGGCGATCGAGCAAGGATCGGACGATTGGGTAGGCATCAACTTCGTGCAGCCGGAAGACTACATGGTGGCGATGCGCGACTACACGCTGCACATGAAGATGGTGGAGTATCTGCACGGCCTTTATCCAAAGGTGCACATTACGCTGCATGCGGGCGAACTGGCGCCGGGCATGGTTCCACCGGAAGGCCTGAAGTTTCATGTCCGCCAGGCAGTCGAGATTGGTCACGCGGAACGAATCGGGCACGGTGTGGATTCGATGTATGAGAACGATGCTCCTGGCCTGTTGAAAGAGATGGCGAAGAAACACGTGATGGTCGAGATCAACCTCAGTTCGAATGAGGGCATCCTCGGTATCACAGGGAACAAGCACCCATTCGAGTACTACCGCGCAGCACGCGTGCCTGTAGCGCTCTCAACGGATGACCAGGGCGTGAGCCGCATTGAATTGACCCATGAATATGTGCGGGCGGCGAATGACTATCACTTGAGCTACGCAGATCTGAAGCAGTTGGCGCGAACCGGGATGGAACACAATTTCTTGCCGGGAGACAGCCTGTGGGCGGCGTCCGATGTCTTCAGTGCGCCGGCGGCGGCATGCAAGGGGCAGATTCTTGGTGGACCGAAGCCATCTGCCGCATGCAAGGCCTTCCTCGACGCGAATGAGAAGGCGGCGGCGCAGTGGGAACTGGAGCGGCGGTTTCGCGAATTCGAAGCGAAGTTCTGACGGTCCTTCAGTATCAGGGCGCAGCACCAATTTGTCTTCGACCCGCTAATCTGTATCTGGAGTCTCCAAATCGATGCCCCCAATTGCTTATCTCGAGTGCTCGCGTTGTCATGCGCACACCTCTGCCGAAACTCCGCAGACCGTTTGCCAGCAATGTACGACCCAGCCAGCCGGATCGCTTTTCGTTCGCTATGACCTCTCCCACCTTAAAGGGACTAAGGCACGCGATGTGATCGCGAAGGATGCAGAGGGACCGTGGGCGGGCATGTGGCGCTATCGGTCGGTGCTGCCTGAAGCTGTTCCCGTCACATTGGGCGAGGGATGGACACCGATGCTTAAGAGCACTCGGCATCCGGGCGCTTTCGTGAAGGAGGAAGGCGCCAACCCCACCGGTACTTTCAAGGCGCGTGGGCTGGCGATGGCGGTGACGATGGCGAAGCACTACGGTTTACGCAAGCTTGCTGTGCCGTCGGCCGGAAATGCAGCGGGTGCGCTAGCGGCTTATGCCGCAGCGGCACAGATCGAGGCGCACATCTTCATGCCGCTCGATGTGCCGTTTGCCAATTATGTTGAGGCGGTTGCGTACGGTGCGCACGTGCAGCTGGTAGACGGATTGATCTCGGACTGCGCGCGCATCGTGCAGGAGCGGAAACAGCAGGAGGGATGGTTCGACATTTCGACGCTGAAAGAGCCGTTTCGGGTCGAGGGCAAGAAGACGATGGGCTACGAGTTGGTGGAGCAGCTCGGCTGGGAATATCCGGACGCGGTTTTCTATCCAACCGGTGGGGGCGTTGGGCTGATCGGGATGTGGAAGGCCTTCGAGGAGATGGAGGAACTGGGTTGGGTGCGACCGGGCAAGCGATCGAAGATGATTGCGGTGCAGTCGTCCGGTTGTGCGCCTGTGGTGCGCGCTTACGACGAAGGCGCAAAGGCCAGCATGATGTGGCACGATGCGGCTACGTTTGCCGCGGGACTGCGTGTACCGAAGCCTTATGGCGATGCGATCATCCTCGACATCGTGCGCGCATCTGACGGAATGGCGATCGCGGTGAGTGATGACGAGATTCTCGCGTCGATACTGGATTGGGCGCGGAACGAAGGCATCTTTCTTTCACCAGAAGGCGCGAGCGTTACCGCAGCATACGACAAACTGCTCGCGAACGGATACCTGAAGCCGAGTGACCGCGTGGTGCTCTTCAATACGGGCGCGGGACTGAAATATACGGATGTGACTGCCGAGGCGATGAAGCTGAAGCGTCCGGCGGCGCAATAGATCACGATGCCGACTTCCACAACAACACATTCGCAGGGCAAGGATCGTATTGCATTTGTAGCTGCGGTTGTGGGAGCGCTGCTCGTTGCTGTGGGCGTATCTCTTTCGCTTGCGCATATGCCTGGTGCGGGGGAGACGCTTCGCTGGATAGGGATTGCGTGCTTTGTCGGCTTCGTGATTCGCAAACCATCGTTGATGACCTGGACGTTTCTCGCGATGATTGCCGGCGTGGAGCTTGGTCTTGATGCTCCGCACGTGGCTGCGCAGGCGCGCTTGCCCGGCGATCTGTTCCTGCGATTGATCCGCATGATCGTTGCGCCGCTGTTGTTTGCCACGATCACAACGGGCATCGCGGGCCACAACGAACTGCGCTCGGTGGGCCGCGTTGCGATCAAGGCTCTGATCCTGTTTGAAGTCGTCACGACGCTTGGGTTGATCATCGGCGTTGTGGCCATGAATCTCTCCGGAGCGGGTTGGGGCATCGCGATTCCGGCAGCGCTGGAGGGAACTGCATCAGCCGTGGCGCAGGCTCCGCAAACGTGGCAGCAGATCATTCTCAACCTCTTTCCGAACAACATCGCCGAGGCGGTGGCGCAGAACCAGATTCTGCAGGTCGCGATCTTTTCGATTCTGTTTGGCTCCGCGCTGGCCATGCTGTCGGATGAAAAGCGCGCGCCGTTGGGTCGGGTGTTGCAGTCGCTCGCGGACGTGATGTTTCAGATGACGCGTTTCGTCATGTATCTCGCGCCGCTGGCGGCTGGAGCGGCAATCGCATATACCGTAGGCAACACGGGGCTGGCGACGCTTCTTCCGCTGGCGAAGCTGGTGGTGACTTACTACATCGCATTGACGGCGTTCGCGCTACTGGTGATGATTCCGGTCATGGCGGCGTTTCGAGTTCCATTGGGCAAGTTCTTCCGTGCGGTGGGCGAGCCGGCGGCGATTGGATTTGCGACAACAACTTCTGAGGCTGCTCTTCCGCTTGCCATGGAGCGCATGGAGGAGTTCGGCGTGCCTCGCTGGATTGTCTCTTTCGTCATTCCCACGGGCTACAGCTTCAACATGACAGGCGGCAGCGTCTATCTCTCGATGGCTGCTGTGTTCGTTGCGCAAGCCGCGGGGATTCATCTAACGTTTGGCCGGCAGATCGCCGTGGTTCTTGTGTTAATGGCTGCGAGCAAGGGAATCGCGGGCGTTCCGCGCGCGTCGCTGGTTGTGCTGCTGGCTACGGCGAGCGCAGTGCATCTGCCGACTGCGCCGATTCTGCTGATTCTCGGTGTGGACACGTTGATGGACATGGGTCGGACGATGATGAACGTCGTCGGCAATTGCATGGCGGCCGCCGTGATCGGGCAGACGGAAGGCGCGCTTGCTACTCCTCGACCTGCTGATGAGTTGCAGGTCTAACGAGAGAGGCCGATGTGACCGAGTCAGAAGCGTGGCAGCCCTGGTTTACAAGGTGTGCGCAGAGTCCTGCCGGCAAGCGGACAAGGTGCGTCGTTGTTCCAGCAATCAGAAGAACGGTTGTGTGGTCCTTTGCTCCGACGATCTCGTAGCCTATCGTGAGCGCGTGGGCACGGACTTTCTGCTGCCGATGGGAGCTTGGTGCATAGACAATCGCAACGAAGATCATGCCGAGGATCATGCCGAGGAACAGAGAGTTGAAGTGAGCGATTAGACGGCGCATAAATCCTCCAGTGCGGGCGGCCTCGTCCGCGAATCGGAACCGTTACTCGATGAAGCGTGTGCCGTCGGGCAGCGGCGTCAGGGGGAAAAGCAGCTGGCTACTCCGCCGCGAGGCGGGCGCGACGGGTCTCCCAGACCCACTTGCTGAGCATCGATGACGAGCTGCAGCACGACGATCGCGCAAATCACGACGAAGGCGTAGTGAATTCCGTTGTTGATCTGGTCGAGGTTCTGGCCGTAGCGCGCCTGATCGAGCGCGGGATTCTTGAGCGAAAGGTAGATATGGCCCGGAGCAGCAAGCAGAATGACGATCGGGATGAGCCCCAAGGTCTTGGAGGCGACTTGCTGAATGCGGCTGGGCTGCGACCATGTGCCGCGAAGCAGGTCGATGCACTTCCAGACAATCTGCACGATATTGAGTGCGATGATCCACCAGAAGAATGCCCACCACGCCGGCGAAAGCTGGTACGGCACGACCTTCAGAAAGACAACGCCGGGTCCGAGCATCAGAAAAGGATGGCTCGGGATGAGCAGCAACCACACCAGGAACAGGGAGCCGAAGATAATCTCGGCGACTGCCATGCGCGAACGAGCGACGCTTGCCAGGCCGGTTGGCGTCCTTCTCGAGCGGCGGCAGCGTACTGGGATTCCAGTTCTTGGTGACGCCGGTGGATATGCCGGTGGCAGTCGGAAACGCGTTTGGATACCGAGCCCAAAGAAGTCGAGGGCCGCGAACACGAGGGTGATCCACGCCGCGGTCTGGATGAGGATGCCCGGCATGCGCAGCAGAGACTCGAAGATGGCCCTGCCACCGGTGGTCGTGAGCGGAGTGACGACGACCGTCACGATCATGCAGATAACGAACGCCCAAAGCATGGTGAGTCGCAGCACATAGAGATACATCGGGAAGAGCGTGGGACCGATGAGGTATTGCTGCGGCTGGTAGCGCGAAGCCACGAGCATGGGATGTCCCATCTTGCGCAGAAGGTCTTCGAGCTCACTCGTCGTGAGTGGGCGACCAAGTTCGGATTCCCGATCTTCGATCTGCGACTCCATGTTGGCGCGCAGTTCGGCGATGATGTCGTCTTGCCGGCGCGCTGGCAAGTACTTCTTAACGGCTTGGAGATAACGCTCGAGAAGGTCCATGGCGGTTTCCTTACTTGCTGCTCTGGGATTCGGGGTGTTCGTTGATGCTGGTGATGGATGCGTTGATTGCCTGCCACTCTTCCAGCAGTTTGGCCAGGATCTGCTCGCCATCGGGCGAGAGGCGGTAGAATCGCTTGTTGCGTTTCTCTTCTTCGCGCCACTGGCTTACGAGCAAGCCCTGCGTCTCAAGTCTGCGGAGGAGCGGATATAGCGTGCTTTCGTCGATCTCTAGGCCGCGCTCGGCCAGATCCTTGCGGAGGGTGTAGCCGTAATGCTCCTGCCGAAGCTGGGCGAGGACTGCCAGGGTCAGGCTGCCGCGCCGGAGTTCGAGTCGAAGGCTTTCAAATTGGTTTTCAGCCACTGTCATGCTGTGCCTCTATCGCTGTGCGCCATACACTGTACTTCACATACTGTATGACAACTAGTGTATGACGTCAAGTAGGTATTTGAGATTTTTTTGGCCAGTTTGGTGGGGCTAGAATTTCGGGGATGGATAACGAACGTATCCAGGCAATCTGCATGGCGCTGCCCCACGTGGCCGAGACGCTGAACTGGGGCCACCACCTCGTCTATTGGGCGGGGAACCGGGATATCGGCGGCAAGATGTTTGCCATGACGGACCTGGATGGATCAGGGACCGGGGTTTTGTGGTTCCACTGCGGGGCGGAGCGGTTTCACGAACTGCTGGAGGTTGAGGGCATTTTTGCTTCACCGTACCTCGCCAAGGCCTATTGGGTCACGTTGGAGCGGTGGGATGCTCTACGGCCGCGGCAGATTGAAGAGGAACTCCGGAAGGCCCATGATCTGATTTTCGAGAAACTGCCGAAGCGGACGAAGGCGTTGCTCGCGTTGCCGGATAAGGGGCGGAAGAAGCTTATCGCCGATCGAAAGAAGGGGCCGAAGGCGCGGGGCGAGAAGCGAAGGGGCGGCGCAAAGCAGGCAAAATGAACGGTTGATTGAGGTTTGGGTTTCCTATGTCTCAGAATCGAGACTTGGCAAACCGGCAGCCTCGTGGAACTGAAAAGGCCGGATGCGCGTATGTTTGGGTGACCGAGCTTGAGGATGACGTTATGGCTAAATTTCTTTTGTGGTGCATTCTTCTGGTTATCTGCTGGCCGCTGGCGTTGCTGGCGGTGATTGCCTATCCGTTTGTGTGGCTTCTTCTGTTGCCGTTTCGCATTGTCGGGATTGCGGTGGGTGGAGTGCTGGAACTGGTGAGCGCGATTATCTTTTTGCCCGTGCGGATGGTGCGGGCAATCTGAAGCGGGGCACTGGTTCTTTAGCCGGGCGGCCCAGATGAGTGCGCCTCGAGTTTTTTTTGCGGACTATGGAATACTCTATCTAATTGGTTACAGGATATTTACGGTTTAAAATCCTCTTAGGATTGGACTTGGGCGCAAAATCCTCTGCTCAAACGCCTAAGAGGCGAGGGCGTGGGCGGAATGCGTAGACAAACCTGCAAGGCTGTGCCAGGATCGACTCCGATCCTATTGTGCGCCAATTGCCGAAATAGACTGCAAATCTCACGACCGATCTATTTGCCTGCCGATCAATGGTTTAGATGTCTCGATGGCGGGTAGGGCTCTTGACAAGCCGCGGCCGAGAGCACGCACATCAGAACTCCGAAATCACAATTCTGTCTTACCTTCGCAACTCGTGGTCCGAGATTCGGGTTGCAGGTGAGAGACCTCGGTAACCTGCGGGCTGCCCACCGATCGTACGGAACATGCGTCCAAGGGAAGATCGGGAACGATCCTTATCTGGCGATCCTGTTTACAGGTTTTTGGGACGTCTTCGTCTTATCCAATTCAAGCGAATTCATGGAGGCTTCATGCGAAGGATGTGGTTGCAGAGATTTCTGTTGATTGCGGTGCTGGTCGCGATCGGTGTTGGGGTCGCGCACGCGCAGACCGATGTGGCGCTCAGCCTGTATGGGGCATTTCACGGAACCACAAACGGAAACGGAACCGTCCAGAGCCCCGCGAACTCAGCTGGCGGGATGGTTGAGCTTCGGCATATTCGGAATCCGCTGATTGGCTATGAGGTGACGTACTCATACAACCGGGGGAACCAGACGTATCACTGTTCGGGCATTACCTGCTCGACGATCCACCCGATCACGGTGTCGGCCAATGCGCACGAGGTAACTGGAGACTGGGTGGCCTCCGTTCACTTTGCGAACCTGAGGCCGTTCGCGCTCGTCGGGGTGGGCGCGCTCTTCAATCAGCCGACCAGCGGCCAGCTCGCCACGACCAGTGACACCCAGGCCGTGTTCCAGTACGGAGCGGGGCTGGATTGGGGCGTGTTTCCGCATATCGGCCTGCGGTTCCAATATCGAGGAAACCTGTACAAGGCTCCGGATCTGACGAAGCTTTTTACGTCGACAGACGCATTTACGCGCACGTCGGAACCGATGTTCGGAGCCTACTTCCGGTTCTGATGCGACGCCCTACGAGCTGTGGCGGGTCTGGGCACCGGACTATTGTTATTCCGACCAAAAAACCAGAGCGCGGTGCCCCTGGGCGCCGCGCTCCAAAAATCCCATTGAGATTTTTGATCTGCGAGTTGCTGCGAGCCTACTTTGCGGTATCCACGACGGGAATGTTGGCTGCCAGCTGCAGGTTGATGAGAAGGTCGAGCCGACGGTCGATCTGGTACCACAACGCGGTCTTCTTGGCCGAAATGGCTTTCTCGAACATCGGCACGTACTTCGTGCGAGTGTCTGTGAACTGCTGATCGATAGCGGCCGCCCTCTGTATGAAGGCATTCGCCTGCTCATCGGTCATGGTGTCGTAGTTCGTCGCATAATCCTTGATGAGCGCCACGCGGGCATCGCCGATCTTGGCGACTTCCGCCGCATACTGGTCATAAATAGGCCAGAACTTGGTGGCTTCGTCTGCGGTCAGATTCATGTTCTCTGCGGTTATCGTCTTCCTTGACGCTTGAACATCGCTTCTCAGCATCTTGATGTCCTGATCAAGGCTTGGTCCAGACGAGCTCTGCGCCGCCTGGGCAAACATCGGCTGGCCAGCGAGCGCCATCATTCCCAACAAGGCGAGAGTTACCACGGTTCTTTGCTTCGACATTTCAGTTCTCCATTCGGGTGTTAATTAGTCGTTTGTGTGAGGCGCCAGCGGCGTCTGGGCGGTCCGAAGCGGACGATGAATCGAAAACCTGGGAGTCTTTGAGATTCTTTCCCTGAGAAGACCTTGGCTGCGTGATCAACGGTAGCCTTCGCCGTAGTTCTTCGAAACTGTCAAAACAAACAGGTACAAGGTGGAACGACCGCGGAGGCGACTTCTCTCCCCGGGAGAACATAGATCACCAGTTCCGCGCAGACAGAGAACGAACGGCCTCTCTCGACACATCGCTTGCGGATGCTTTAGTTTGGCGCTATGGCTGGTATTTCATTGGTGGTAGACGGAAAGGTAGCGCTGGTCACTGGCGGCTCACGCGGGATTGGCGCGGAGACGGTGCGGCTGTTTGCGGTCGCGGGCGCGCATGTGGCGTTCAGCTATCGGCAAGCGAAGGAGCAGGCACACGCCCTGATGAACGAGTGCGGCGGGCCGAAGCGCTGCGTTGCGATTGAACAGGATCTGAGATCGCCCGCAGACGGGCGCGCACTGGTTGCGGCGGCGGTGAAGGCCTTTGGGCGGCTGGATGCGCTGGTGGTGAATCACGGCGTATGGCCATCGGAGGATGCTCCGATTGAGCTGATGACCGAAGAGCAATGGCGGAACACGATCGCTGTGAATCTCGATTCGGTTTTCGGGCTGGTTCAGGCTGCAGTAACGCAGATGCAACTGCAGGGGCCTCCGGCGACGGGCGACGACGGGACGAAGGGGCATATCGTGCTGATCAGCTCGACCGCGGGGCAGAGGGGCGAGGCCATGCACGCGGACTATGCCGTGACGAAAGGAGCGCTGATCAGTCTGACAAAGAGCCTGTCTACTGAGCTAGCGCCACGCGGAATCATGGTGAACTGCGTGGCTCCGGGGTGGGTGGCGACGGATATGTCGGCCGGGACGCTGGGCGATCCGGAGCTGGGGGCGCGGATCAGAGCAGGGATTCCTGTGGGGCGTGTGGCTACTCCGCGGGAGATTGCCGGGCCGGTGCTTTTCTTGTGCACTCCGTTGGCGGGCTTCATTTCGGGAGAAGTGGTGAATGTGAATGGGGGAGCGGTGCTGGTTGGATAAGAGCAGGGACTAGGGAATAGGGACTAGGGAATAGAAAGACAGGCGGAGGAAGAATGCGGAAGGGATGGGCGGTGGTGCTGGCTGGGGTGGTGCTGGCGATGCCGCTGGGGCTAAGGGCACAGGCGGATGACGCAGGCGCGAAACACGCACCGCTGCCGATGGATGAATCCGGAGCAAAGAACGCGGCCAAGGCACATGCGGCGCTGGACGCGATGGTGAAGGCGCTGGGCGGCGACGCGTGGCTGAATATGAAGAACGTGGAGCGCGAGGGGCATATTGCGGCGTTCCATCGTGGTGATCCCGACCCGGGAACGACGCTGTTCTTCGAGTATCACCAATGGCCCGATCACGATCGCATGGAATATACGAAGCATCGCGACGTGGTGCAGTTTTACATCGCGCGCAAAGGGATAGAGGTGACCTACCGCGGGGCGAAGCCGTTGCCACAGGAGCAGGTGGATGACTTTCTGCGGCGTCGCGACCACTCGATTGAACTCGCGGTGAAGGTGTGGCTGAAGGATCCGAATACGATCCTCGTGTATGAAGGTCAGAGGATGGCCGAGCGGCATATGGCGGAACAGGTGACGCTGATCTCGCCCGAGAATGAGGCGATCACCATCCAGTTGGATGTGCAGACGCACCTGCCTCTGACCCGCACTTTCAAGTGGCGCGACCCGTTGTACAAGGATCTGAACACCGATATCGAGGAATACGCGGATTATCACGACGTGGAAGGGCTGCCGACAGCGTACTCGATCACGCGCATGCACAATGACGAGATGGCGCGGCAGGTGTTCATCGACAAGGTGCACTATAACCAGGACCTCGGCCCCGACTTCTGGGATGTCGCTGCGGTGGCGCAGAAGATCAAGAAATAGCTGTCAGCTGCTGGCCATTAGCTTTAGCTGAGCTAGAGGTGATCGAGAGTTTCGCGGCCGCACGGGGTGCTCGCACTGGCTTGGTTATAATCCTCAGGGAGCGCGGGGCGTGTTTTCGCGCGCTTGTGGAGCCACAGAATGACGTTCGACATCCAGGAGATCCTGGAATTCCTACCGCATCGCTACCCCTTTCTGCTGATCGACAGGATCACGGAATTTGAGCCGACCAAGAGGCTCGTGGCGATCAAAAATGTGACCATCAACGAGCCGTTTTTCCAGGGACATTTTCCGGGGTATCCGATTATGCCGGGGGTGCTGGTGGTGGAGGCGATGGCGCAGGCGGGCGGCATCATCATGATGCACGAGATGGAAGACCGGCACTCGAAGCTGGTGGTGTTTACAGGGATCGAGCGGGCAAAGTTTCGCCGGCCAGTGACGCCGGGCGACCAGTTGCGGATTGAAGTAGATGTGCTGTCATTCAGGACGCGGGCAGGCAAGATCCATGGCCGCGCGACGGTGGACGGCAAGCTCGCATGCGAGGCGACGCTGATGTGCGCGGTGGTGCCGCGCGAGCGGAAGGCGCAAGGCGATTCTGCGGAAACAAGTCCGGATGAGGTGAAAGCGCCCACGGCGCCGCCGGTGGCGGAGTGAGTATCCATCCCAGCGCGGTGGTTTCCGAAGGGGCGGTAGTTCCCGACTCCTGCGAAGTGGGGCCGTTTTCGACCATCGGGCCAGACGTGGTGCTGGGCGAAGACTGCCGGCTGATCTCGCACGTCGTGCTCGATGGTCGGACGCATATCGGGGCGCGGAATTTGTTCTATCCGTTCTGCGCGGTGGGAATGGCGCCGCAGGATTTGAAGTATGGCGGCGAACCGACACAGTGCGAGATCGGCGATGACAATACGATTCGCGAGAGCGTGACAATCAGTCGAGGGACCACGAAGGGCGGCGGCATTACGCGGGTGGGTTCGAAGAACCTGCTGATGACGGCGGTGCACATCGGGCACGACTGCATCGTGGGCAATGGATGCATTCTGGCGAATGCAGCGACGCTGGCGGGACATGTGATCATCGAGGATTTCGCGACGGTCGGCGCGTTCAGCCCCGTGCACCAGTTCTGCACGGTGGGGAAGTATGCGTTCATCGGAGGCGGGACGATTGTGACGCAGGACGTGCTGCCGTTTTCAAAGACCTCGGCGCGGCGCGAGAACAAGGCGTTCGGTGTAAACAGCATTGGGTTGGAGCGGCGGGGATTCAGCGCGGAGCGGATCAAGGCGCTGCAGAAGGCCTTTCGGCTACTGCTGGTGTCGAAGCTGAATACGACGCAGGCTCTCGAGAAGATTCGCGAGCTTGAGGGTGAGGACGTGGCGCTGCTGGTGAAGTTCATTGAGCGCAGCGAGCGCGGGGTCATCAAGTAGTGGGTCGAACATTGAAGGGCTTGGCTAATTCTCCCGGAGGGAGAAGACGAGAATAGCCCAGGGTGGAGCGCAGCGGAACCCTGGGAACGGATCGGCCTACAGCGCTCTCGCCCCGTAGGGGCGATTCGACACTAACCCCAGACGTATCGCGGATCATATTCGACGCGGTGTTTCTTCAGGAAAGCAATGAACTCTGCTTGAAAATCGCGTTTCTGATGATGCTCGTGTTGGCGGCCGATGTAGGCAAGGGTGGGCCCGATCTGCGCCGATCCGATGGAGAAGGCACCATATCCCTCCTGCCATTCGAAATTCTTCAGATTGCAGGTTTCGTGCATCCAGCGCGAAGAGGCGGATTTGATTTCGCGCATTGCCTGAGCAACCGGAAGCGACGACGGGAGGGATAACAGGATATGGACGTGATCCTCCATGCCGCCGACGACAAGAGCCTTCATACCGTGTTTTCTGGCGATCCCGCCGATGTATTCCCCGAGGCGAGGCTGTATATCCGGCGAAATGGACTTGCGCCGATCCTTCGTCGAGAAGACGCAGTGAAACAATGAACAGCAATATGTATGTGACATGATTGAATATCAATGGTATCGCGAACTTCAGTGGATGGTTTCGATAGGCCCTACGGGGCGATGGGATTGTTAGCCGATACGATTCCCAGGGTTTCGCTGCGCTTCACCCTGGGCTATTTTCGTTTCCTCCCGACGGGAGGAATGGCCGTGCTGAAGGCAAGTTCATCGCTCGATGGAAGGTTGGGGCGATCGTTCGATTTGGGGAATGATTGTTGTGCAGCTCGATCTGAAAAGCACGTTACGTTGATGCGGTGGGTACGATGAAACTTGGCCTGATTGCCGGCAACGGGCGGTTTCCGTTTTTGCTGCTGGATGCGGCGCGGGCGCAGGGGCTCGCAGTGACGGTGGCGGCCATTCGCGAGGAGACGGATCCGGAGATCGATGATCGGGCCGCTGCCGACGCAAAAATTACGGTGCACTGGCTTTCACTTGGGGAGTTGTCGCGGCTGATCGAGGTCTTTCAGAAAGAGGGAGTCAAATCCGCCGTGATGGCGGGGCAGGTGAAGCATAAGCAAATCTTCTCAAGCATCCGGCCGGACTGGCGGCTGGCGAAATTGCTGTTGAATCTGCGCACCCGCAATACAGACATGCTGCTGGGCGCGGTGGCGAAGGTGCTGGCGGACGAGGGCATTGAGCTGATGAGTTCGACCCAATTTCTGGAGCCGCTGCTGGCCGAGGAAGGCGCATTGACTGAGGCTGTGGGTGGTCGCGCGCCGAGCGAGGTCGAGCGGAAGGATATCGAGTATGGCTTGGGCGTCGCGAATGCGCTGGCGGGGTTCGATATAGGGCAGACGGTGGTGGTGGCGGCGCAGGCCTGCGTAGCGGTGGAAGCCATGGAGGGTACGGACGCGACGATTGAGCGGGCGGGCGCTCTGATGAAGTCAATGGACGAAGAGTTCGGTTCGCCGGCATCCACGCTCGAACGACGACTGACCGTGGTCAAGATCGCGAAGCCGAATCAGGATATGCGATTCGATGTGCCGGTGATTGGGATGAAGACGATTGAGACGATGGCGCAGGCAGGGGCTAGCTGCTTATCGGTGGAAGCGGGGCGGACGTTGTTGTTCGATCGTGAGGCGCTGCTGCAGCGAGCAGCTGAGGCCGGGATTGTAGTCGTGGCCATGCGGCGGCGACCGTGAACTGGGAACTGGGATTGGGAGTAGCCGAGTTCGAAGGCTGATCGCTGACCTTTTGATGACAATTCATCGGGGGGGCTGGAACTATACTGACGGGCAGCGAGGCGTCCTCAGCTCTTCCCGCTGCGTCTCAATGACATGCCGGTATGTCGGCTTGGGCTCTGGTGTTGAATCCCCGTTTTTATCAACAGGAGGTTACAGATGAAGAAGACGATTCTGATTGGGTTTGCCGCGGCGATTGCGCTGACGGTTTCGGTGATGACAGTGCGGGCGGCGGATGAGCCGATGCCCTCCGTCGGGCAGATGGCGCCCACGTTCACGCTGCCTTCGCAGGATGGAAACCAGGTTTCGCTGGATAGCTTTCGCGGCAAGTGGGTGGTGCTGTACTTCTACCCGAAGGACATGACCCAGGGCTGCACGATTGAGGCGCACAACTTCCAGCGCGATCAGGCGAAATATGACGCCGTGAATGCTGCCATTGTTGGCGTAAGCGTCGATACGCCGGACAGTCACAAGCAGTTCTGCACCAAGGAAGGGCTGACTTTCAAGCTGCTGGCCGATCCGGAGCACAAGGTGGTGGACGAGTACGGTTCGCTGGGTCACTTCGGCACCATGACGATTGCGGTGCGGAACACGTTCCTGATCGATCCGAAGGGAAAGATTGTGAAGGTGTGGACGAAGGTGAATCCGCAGGTGCACTCGGAAGAGGTTCTGGCGGCGATCGCAGAGGCGCAAAAAAGCTAGTGGTCAGTGATCAGTGATCAGATCTCAGCTATCAACTCAGACCTGGCTGGCAGCCGGTGGAAGAGAAAGACCATGACTGAAATCGCGCGGCAGTTTCGTGCGGGGCTGGACGACGTGCACCGGGAGTTAATGTCGGTGCCGGCGGCCATGGCGGATGTGCCTTGGCGCGCGGGTGGGTGGACCCGGAAACAGATTGTGGGCCACCTGCTCGACTCGGCTACCAACAACCGGCAGCGGTTTGTGAGGGCTTCGAGCGAGGGTTTCTTCAACGGGCGGAATTATGAGCAGGATGCCTGGGTCGCTGCGCATGGATACGGCGAACAGCCCTGGGAGACACTTCTGAGCTGGTGGGAGTCGGAGCACGAGATCCTGATGGCGGTCGTGGACCGCATTCCTGAATCGCGGTTTGAAGCGGAATGCGTTCTGGACGCGGATGCGCCGGTGACGCTGCGGTTCTTGATTGACGATTATGTGGAGCATCAACGGTGGCATTTGAAACAGCTGCTCGCGCCTAGTTCCTAGCTTTCCCACTATGCTTCGCATGGATGGGGCCCCCAGGTTGATTGGTATAGACGCAAAAATGCCCGGCGGGATGCCGGGCATTTTTGCTTGCCTTTGAAAATTGCGGTTGCCTGGTTACTTCTTTTTTGCAGTCTTCTTGGTTGCCTTCTTGACTGCCTTCTTAGCCGCCTTCTTTGCAGGAGCTTTCTTTGCTGCTGCCTTCTTGGCGGGAGCCTTTTTTGCTGCTTTCTTAACTGCCAATTTCTTACCTCTTTTTGTGGTTTTGCCGGCGCGCTTACCCGCCACGGACTTTTTCGCCGCGGCCTTTCCGCCCTTAGCGCCAGCGGTTTTCTTGGCGGACTTCTTTGCGGCCTTTTTGGCCGGAGATTTTTTTGCAGCTTTCTTGGCGACCTTCTTGGCTGCCTTTTTCGCTGCCTTCCTAGCCGGGGCTTTTTTCGCCGCAGCTTTCTTGGCAGGAGCTTTCTTGGCTGCCTTTTTGCGGGCCGGCTTTGCCACTGGCTCTGCTTCCACGACAATCACGCCCTCTTCGACAACAATATCGTCGTCGTCGGAGGAGGTGAGCACGCTTGAGGTTTCAACCTCGTCGTCCTCTTCCAGTTCATCGTGATCGGCGCTCAACTCAGCCGGCTCCAGGTTCGAATCGCCGTCGTTCATCGCGTACATCTTGATCACTTCGTCCATCCGATTGCCTCCAGCGGATCACCGCTGCCCAAGTGGGATTTGCATCTCTGCTGTGCGGAAAAATCATCCCCGCATGCGGAGTCATTCTAACAACACCTCGAATGAAAAGCTATCAAAACAGGTGAAGAGAAACGCGTCGATGATTATTTTTGTGCGGTCGTAGATGCTTTTGAATGCGAGGAGTGATTCGTGGAACCCGCGCTGGTTGTGCCTTTCGACGATGCGGCCTTCGATGTGTGACTACTGTGACTCGCGTGGGACGAGGAGGTCTTCGATCGCGAGCCGTGAGAAGCCGAGGTGGCTGCGCCATCGGAGGCAGTGGTGGTCTTGCCCTTTGCGTGCCGACTGTGGCTGCTGCTGGTGCGGACCAGGGTGGGTTCGGCAACGTGAAGGCGGCGGCCCGCGGCGATCTTGATGCCGGAGGCAGGGAGCTTGTTCCACCGACGGAGCTGGGTCAGCGAGACGCCGAATCGATCGGCGACGGAGACCAGGGTGTCGCCGCGGCGGGTGGTGTAGTAGACGGTGTGTGCGGATGAGGCGGCAGCCGGGGCGACTGGCACGACGATTGCCTCAACACTGTCGAGCTTGGCGGTCTGGTCAAGCTGATTGGCTTCGGCGAGTGCGGAAACCGAAACGCTATAGGTGTGAGCGATCGACGCGAGGGTGTCATCCGGTGTCACCTTGTGATAGCGCCAGGAGTTGCGCTTGCTCTCGGGAATGGCGGCGATCTTCTGCTGGAAAATGGCAGCGGCGCCAGCGGGCAGATGCAGATCGAACTCAGTGTCGGGGGGAGTGACGAGACGCAGCAAGCTGGGGTTGAGCGCGATGAGTTCATCGACGGGCGCACCGACAATGTCCGAGGCCAGACGCAGGTCAGCTGAGTAGTTGATGGTCACCGTATCGGTGACGACGGGCGGGTCGAGGGTGATGTCGTCGAAGCCGTACTGGGTTGGGTGATTGGCGATGATGATGGCCGCAAGAATCTCAGGGACGTAGTTTTTAGTTTCGCCGGGAAGGTTGTTGCGCTTGTAGAGCTCCCAGAAATCGGCATAACCGGTCTTCTGGACGGCATGCTGGACATTCCCGGTTCCCCAGTCATAACCGGCCATGGAGAGGTACCAGTCGCCGAGCTGCGCATAGATGTACTTCATATAGCGTGCGTAGGCGCGGGTGGATTTTTCAGGATCAAAGCGCTCGTCGACGTATTGGTTCCGGGTAAGGCCGTAGTTGCCGTGGGGCATGAACTGCCACATGCCGCCCGCGCGAGACCTTGCGTTGACGGCGCGGGGCTGGAATCCCGATTCCGCGACCGCGAGGTAGATGAGGTCCTGCGGAACTCCTTCTTCGCTCATGACGCGCTGAATCATTGCGCGGTAACGGCCGGCGCGCTGGAAGGAGTGAAGCAGGGTGTTGTGGCCCTTCGAGGTGTTGGCGAAGAAATTGATGTAGGAAGCAACGTAGTCGTTTACGACGAGTGGAAGGTCGGACTTGGTGGTGGCGAGATCGGCATTGGCCTTGGCCACGATATTGGGGTCGACGACAAAGGTGATGTCGCTGGCGGCTTCCGCGGGGGTGTCTTCCGTCTTCGGCGTAAAGCCGTTGCCTTGCTTCAAGGCTTCCATCTCGAGCGAGTTGATCTGGTCGATGATACGGTCAAATTCGTCCTGGAGCGGTTGAGTGGATTTGATGTCGATTCCACTGGTGAGCATTAGGTCGACGGCTTTGTCGAAGTTTGATCTGGCTTCGGGCAGGTTGCCATGTTTATATGCGGCTTCTCCAAGGGAGTAAGCCTTTTCAACTTCCTGAATCAGAGTTTGCACGCGTTGCTGCGATGGACTGGCCTGAGGAGGCGGTGCGGGGGTCTGTTGCGGCGCGGGCGCGGACACAGAGGGCGCGAGTGCATGGGAAGCAGGGGTCGCTAAAGACGCGGTTTTTGGCGGGTCGCATCCTGATAACGAGACAGCCAGCGTGAGGGCCAGCGCGGCCGAACCGAGGTTATAAAAGCGATTCAAAATCATGCGTAACAAGGGATGCTGTGACGACACCTCGCCCCATCTCTTAAATCGCTTGCTGCCATTTAGGAGACCGGTTGCAGTCGACGGAATTAGCATCGATTTAACGATGAGACGGTTATACCCCAAGCGCGGAACAATCGGTCTCATAAATGCCTCGATTGCTTCGTTTGCCGACTGTGAGACCCGCCATCGAGGCGGGGCTCATCTCTCTCCCTGCGCGTCGTTGCAGTTTATATGAGACCGATTCAAAGCACTATGCCGATGATAAGCTATGACCTAGAGATATCGCTGACTTTAGTACCAGGCCCGCAGTGATTACCTACCCCTGATGGACGTAAAATACCTCCGCAATTTCGCAATTATTGCCCATATCGACCATGGCAAGTCGACGCTCAGCGACCGCCTGCTTGAATTGACGGGCTCGGTGACCGGTCGTGAGATGCAGGCGCAGATTCTTGACGCCATGGACCTGGAGCGCGAGCGGGGAATCACCATCAAAGCCCATGCAGTGCGCATGATGTACAAAGCGCGCGACGGGCAGACTTACCAGTTGAATCTGATTGATACGCCAGGCCACGTGGACTTCAGCTACGAGGTTTCGCGCTCGCTGGCTTCGTGCGAAGGTGCTTTGCTGGTAGTGGATGCGACGCAGGGCGTAGAGGCGCAAACGCTGGCCAACGCGTATCTGGCCATCAATCATGGACTGGACATTATTCCAGTGATCAACAAGATCGATCTGCCCTCCGCCGACATTGTGCGGACGCAGGAGGCGATCGAGATGGCAGTGGGTCTCGATGCAACCGATGCGATTCCAGTGAGCGCGAAGACGGGGCAGGGCGTGGATGAAGTGCTGGAGGCGATTGTGCATCGGCTGCCTCCGCCTACCGGCGATCCGGATGCGCCTCTGCAGGCGCTGATTTTTGATTCGTGGTTCGATGCGTATCGCGGCGTAATTGTGCTGGTGCGCGTGATGCAGGGAACGATGCGCAAGGGGCAGCGGATCCGGCTGATGTCGAACGGGAAGTCGTTCGAGGTTGAGTCGATGGGCGTGCTGATGCCCAAGCCGGTGGAGATTGCCGAGCTTTCGGCAGGCGAGGTGGGATTTTTTGCGGCGACCATCAAAACGGTAAGCGACACCCGTATCGGCGACACAGTTACAGAGGAAAGCCGGCCCGCCGCAGAACAGTTGCCCGGATTTGAAGACATCAAGCCGATGGTGTTTGCGGGACTCTACACGGTGGACTCGCACGAGCACACTTTGCTCCGCGATGCTCTCGAAAAATTGCGATTGAACGATTCATCATTCTTCTTCGAGCCGGAAAGCTCGGCAGCGCTCGGGTTTGGTTTTCGCTGCGGATTCCTGGGGCTGCTGCACATGGAGATCATCCAGGAGCGGCTGGAGCGGGAATACGAGCTTGATCTGATTACGACGGCGCCGGGCGTTCGCTATCACATCACCATGACGGATGGATCGGTGATGGAAGTGGACAATCCTTCGCGCTGGCCGGAGCCGACCAACATCGATGCCATTCGCGAACCGGTGATCACAGCGAAGATTCTCACCAATGAAGAGTACGTCGGCGGGATTTTCAAGCTGGTGGAAGAGAAGCGCGGCAAGCAGATGAACTTTGAGTACGTGACGCCGACGCGCGTACTGCTGACGTACGAATTGCCGCTGAATGAGATCGTGCTGGATTTCTACGATCGGCTGAAATCGATCTCACGCGGGTATGCTTCGCTGGACTATTCGCTGGCAGGCGAGTGGGAATCGCCGATGGTGAAGCTGGATATTCTGGTTTCCGGCGAGCCAGTGGATGCGCTGTCGATCATCGTGCATCGGGATTTTGCCTATGAACGCGGAAAGGCTCTGGTTTCGAAGATGCGGGAGCTGATTCCTCGGCAGCAGTTCGAGGTGGCGATCCAGGCGGCAATCGGGGCCAAGGTGGTGGCGCGGGAGACGGTCAGCCCGCTCAGAAAGAACGTCCTGGCCAAGTGCTATGGCGGCGATATCTCCCGAAAGCGCAAGCTTTTAGAGAAACAGAAGGAAGGCAAAAAGCGGATGAAACGGATCGGGAAAGTGGACATTCCGCAGGAGGCTTTTCTGGCGGTGTTGCGGGTCGGGGAAGATCAGCAGAAGTAACCCTCAAATGGTGACCCGGCTTACATCGCATTTATCAACTGTTCATGGGGAATTGTGGAAAGCTCATTGCTGGGCTGGGAGAGGCTCTACGCACGGGCGATCCGCTGCACGCGTGGTGCAGGCTGCGCTTCTGCTAGATAAATAAAGGGCTTCCTAGGTTTATCAGAGCGTGTAGGAAATGACAAGTGAGAAAATGCGGTTTTTTCTGTGGATCAAGCGACACGATATCCACAAATTTTTCCACAGGTGGCCTGGAGTGTTTTAGGCAGGGATTGAGGGGCGTAATTCGCTGGAATTCAGATCGAAATGCATGAAGAAAAAGGCCCCGGGATCCGGGGCCTTTCTTCATTGGTAGAGCCGCACTTTGTGCTGCAGGATTCGTCTTTGCCGGAGCCGCTCCGATCAAGGAGCAGCCGCTGGCTCGGAACTACTGCGGAGTGGTGGGCTTCGGTGCGGTTGGCCTGGGAGCGGACGGTACCGGGTTTGCTCCTGGAGCCGGATTTGTCGGGGCCGGTACGCCGGACTTCACGTTATACGCGTCGATGATGGCCTTGGTGATGTTGGTGGAATCGGCGGCATAGAGCACGGGGTTCTGCTGCTGCGAGAAATCGAGGACGAGCGTGTAGCTATTCTTCTTCACGTACTCGTTGAGTACGTCGTAGACCTTGGAAGCTAGCGCGCCGTACAGCTCCTGCATCTCGTTCTGCATGTCGTTCTGGGCATCTTCGGCAGAGCGCTCGAGCAGTTTCTTTTTGTCGTCGATGGTCTTCGCACGCGCCGCGCGTTCCGCATCGCTGAGCTTGTCGCCCTGGGTCTGGAGCTGCTTGGTCAGGCCTTCGATCTCATCGTTCAGGGCCTTGAGCTGTGACTGCTTGGGCTGGTACTTCCGCTGCAGGTCGGCGAAGCTGCGCTGTCCCTCGTTGGTTTGTGCGACGGCAACCTGAAATGCAATGACCGCGATTTTGGCTGGGCCCGCAGGGGCGACAGCAGCAGCATCTGGAGCGGACGGCGTTTGGGCGGCGGCAGTCAGGGCAAGGCCTGAGGCCAGCGTGAAAACTAATGCAAGAGTGCGCTTCATTCGGCTTGAAAACTCCTTAGAAATTCCTGGGGCTGCCGCGCATTCAAGTTCGCAGGTGAACCGCATCTTCTCTGCGCGCGCCCTCTGAGAAACCTCGCAACAAATTTTCTCGAGGGACCTCCATTAGACGGAAGCAAAGACGAGAAAAGAAGCAGACGGAAACTTCAGCAGGAACTAGATGGATTATAGGGGGGCCGGGTGGGAGGGTCAAACCGCAGGGAAATAGGGATCAGGGAACAGAGAGCGGGAATCAGGGAATTGGAACTGCCCCACGCAGAAAGGCCTCGCGCACGGCGAGGGCTTTCTGTGGTCCATTGAAGATTAGTGGGCTGCGGGTGCCGTCTTGGGAGCGGCGGAGGGCGTCCTGGCGGGAACCGTTCCCCTGGCTCCGGGAGCCGTGGCAGCTGCCGGGTGCTCAGGCGCCGGAATGCCAGACTTGACGTTGTAGGCTTCGATGACGGGCTTGGAGATGTCAACCGAAGGATTGTTGTAGATCACGACGGGAAGCTGCTGGTTGCCGTTATCGAGCACAACGCTGAACCCATGCTCGGCCGCGTAGGCATCCAGCGTCTGGGCGAATTTTCCGGCTACTGCGCCGAAGGTCTGCTGCATGTCCTGCTGAAAGTCAGTCTGAGCATCATCGCCGGTCCGCTTCAGTTCCTTCTGCTTGCTGTCGAGAAGCTTGGCCTTGGTAGCGCGGTCGGCATCGCTCATGGTCGCGGCCTGGGCCTGGAGTTCCTTTTGCAAACCGGCGATCTCGTCGCTGAGAGTCTTGATCTGCTGGCGTTTGGGATCATACTTTTTCTGCAGGTCGCCGAAGCGGCGCTGGAAGTCATTGGTTTGTGCAACGGCTTCCTGGAAGCTGATCACGGCGATCTTCGGTGGTCCTGCAGGTACGGTCGATGCACCCGGTGCAGCGGCTGAGACGGCATTCGATTGAGCGACGGCATTAAGCGCGAGGCAAGAGGCCAGCGCGGCTACGGTAACGAGTGTGTGTTTCATGTAAATCAAATACTCCTTGAAATCCCTGGAAGGCAGCCTGGCGGCAAAGTGGCGCAATGGCGAGCCTGTGCCTCCTGAGCAACCTTCATTCGTCTTTTTTGGTTGGAAGCTCCGCGATGGTTGAGGCAGAGGGCAAAAAGACGCGGACGGAGACGTCAGCAGGAACTAGCAACGATTATATGAGGGGCGGAGAGGGGGGTCAAACAAAAGGAAGAAGGGAACAGGGAATAGGGACAGGGGCCGGAAACGAGAAGGCCGCTCGAATGGGCGGCCTTCGCAAATGCTGGTCAGGGTTGCAATTAGAAGGTGGTGGATACGCTGAGGCGAAAGGTCTTACGCGGCTCACGGAAGAGATTCTGCGCTCCGTATGCCTGGATGGTCTGCTCATAGGTGTAGTCGCCCGCGCCACCCGGAGGGAACATGTCGCGCGTAATCAGCTGTGCCGTGCAGCTCTGCACCTTGGCTCCGAGGTTTACGTCGTTGCAATAGGGACGCTCGTAGAGGCGGAGCGGGTTATACGCATAGTAGAGCCGGAACGGCGCGTTGATGACTGGCATGATGATGGAGAATTCTCCGCCCAGCGACATGCGGGGAACAACATTGGTGCCGGCGACCGGCCGAATATCGCGCTGGAATCCAACCTGCGACCCCGGTATGCCGCCCTGGCAGGAGCCGTTGTTATAGACGGGGCAGCCATAGAGGGGAGCGGTGAGGGATGCGAAGCCCTCGGGACTCTGCTTGAGCTGGCCATGGTTGGCGACGACGTCGAGGCCGAAATCATCGAAGAAAGAGAACATCGCGGAGCCAACGATGGGAATGCGGTACTCGAGGTTGCTGAGGAAGCTGGTGTCGCCTCCGATAGAGACGATGCCGTACACCGGAATCGGGACCGCGATGCACTGGTTCAGCTGAGGATTGTTGGGGTCGCGCGGCACGCAGGAATTGTCTGGGTTGGTGAGCTGTACGGTCTGGCGCGTGGGCACGTAACCGTACGGCGTCGCACTGCGAATGTCGAAGCCGCGCAGTTCCGAGTCGCCACCTGCATAGAAACGGTTGTTCGGAGGCGCCACATCGCCGCCGTATCCCTGGATGTAGCCGAGCTGCGACTTGAAAGCAAGCACGTTGTGGCCATTGGGATTGAACCTGAGGTAATGCATCGAGCGATAGGTCTTGAAGGCAACCAGGGGCGAGAAGTAGCGTACGTTGCCCCAGATGCCGGCGACCTGAAACGCTGCCGTGAACTCCTTGCCGGCGCGCGGCCGAACCGGATTGTTTACGGTGTTGTAGGTATAAGTGAACGACGCCAGGCTGGTGACGATGCCTTCCAGAGCGTTCGAGCCCTGGATGCCGGACCGGAAGCTGATGGTCTGGAAGTATGTTTGCGAGGCGGTGCTGAAAGCGGTGATATTCGCGCGGGACAGGGAGTAGGTGAAGCCCACCCGCTGGAAGGCGTGGCGGCGCAGAGGGTAGTTCACCGAGAAGTTCAACCCGGTTGAGGCCTGATTGTAGTTCTGCGTAAGCTGCTGTTGAGCATTCGTCAGATTCAGAGCCGTGCCACTCGACGTCTGGTAGGATTTGGCCGCATTGAAGTCGGACTTGTTGTTGTAGATCTGGAAGCCGAGGCCGAGAGGGCGGTTGTGTACATAGGGCTGGGTGAAGCCGAAGAGGAACTGGCGGCTCACGTTGCCGATGTTGCCTTGAACGCTGAGGGTTTCGCCCAGGCCGAGAAAGTTGTTGGTCTGGTAATTCACGCCGAGGAAGGCGCCGGAAAGTCCGCTGACGCCGCCATTGAGGCCGATGGAGTTCTTGCCCTTCTCTTTGACCTTCAGCAGCAGGTCGACGGTGCCGGCTTCGGCGTTCTGGTGAGCCTCTGAATCCTGGTCGACCTTAAGCGCGTCGAAGTATTCCAGCTGATTGAGGCGCAGCAGGCTGTACTCCCAAAGCTGCGAGTTGTAGACCTGGCCTTCGTCGAGCAGCAGTTCGCGGCGGATGACGCGGTCGCGGGTGATGACGTTGCCTTGAAACTCAATGCGCGAGACGTAGAACTGTTTGCCTTCGTCGATGTCTATCTGGAAGGAGACTGTGTGCTTCTGTTCATCGTAGACGGGCTTGGGAATGGCGCCGAAGTTGATATAGCCGAGCGTACCGTACGCTTTTTTCAGGTTTTCGAGGCCCTTGCCAATGAGGGTGGCACTGAACCAGTCGCCATCCTTGATGGCGAACGTTGCACGGAGGGCCTTGGTATTGTTGAGGTGCGTATTTCCCGTGAAGGTGATGGTGCCGAGCTTGTAACGCGCGCCCTCTTCGATGGGCATGAGAATATCGATGCGCTTGCCGCGTTTGGGCCGGAAAGTGAGAAAGCTCAGTCCGCCTTCGTCGCGAATCTGGGTACGGGGCGTTTCGACCGCGGCGTTGGCATACCCCTTGTCGCGGTAGGCGAAGCGAACGCGCTCAGTGTCCTCGTCGAGCTTGGAGGCGTCGAAGGTGCGGGCAAATAGATTCTCGAGGAACAGAGAATACGGAATGCCCACAGGCTTCAGGTTCTTCATGGAGCGGCGCAGGGTAATGCTGTTGATGTGCTGGTTGCCGACAAACTTGATCTGGCCGACCTTGACCGTCGGGCCTTCCTTGATGCTGAAGTTGATCTGCACCGAGGCAGGGGGGATCATCTTGACGTCCGCCTTGATGGTGGCGAACTGGTGTCCATGTTCGGCCAGCAGTTCCGCGAGCACGTTCTTGGCGCGCATTACCTTGGTGGGATCGTACTGGCCTTCCACCGAGAGGCCGACCTTCTCCTTCTTGAATCGGTCGAGAATGTCGGAGGTTGAGACGGAGCTGTTGCCCTTGTAGTTGATCTCGCGAATGGTAGGACGTTCACGGACGTAGACGTTCAGAATGATGCCCTTCTCTGTATCTTCGCGCTCGATACGGAGGTCTTCGAAGTAGCCGGTGTTCCAGAGGGAGTTGAAGTCGCGTTCGATCGAAACCGAATCGTAGGTATCGCCGGGATGGGTGAACATGCGGGCGAGAATTGTTTCCTTGGGGATACGGCGGTTGCCGATGACCCGGATGGACTCTATGGTGGTTTGCTGGGCGAGGAGTGTACCGGCAGAGAATACAAGCAGGAACAAAAGAAAAAGCCGCGAAATAATGGCAGAAATCCGCGAATTGCGGGCGATCACGTCGTGCTTGATGAGTACCCCACGAACCTGTCCGTCGGGGCCCCCTATCTTCACCGGGCTGGAATCCTGCGGCGAGCACAAGTACTGGTGCGGTCCAAGGTAAGGCTTCACGGGAAGAATATGCACACCCTCACTGCTTAAGTTCTGTTACAGCCTTTAGGAAAGATTGATTTTATCATCTCGAAGACGGTGTCTTCAGAGCGTAGCAACCTCATCGAAACCACGGATGAAGCGCTCGGATCGGAAACCAAATCCTTCCCCAATTTTTCTGCCGCGCCAATCAGTACTCTGCGGACGAAAACCTGTCCGATGGGGTACTGCCTATCGCGTCATTCGGGACTCCGGGCACTTCACGAAACGAGTGACAGAACATGGATGGACGAAAACAGATCTACCATCGAATGCTGAATCTGGTCGCCAACCGCCTGCTCATTTGGGTCCTAGATCAGTTTACCGGACCGAAATGGCGGAAGCTAACCACGCTCCATGAACTGATACCTGTAAGCGGAGATTCCTTGCCCTAAATGACTGGATATGAGCGAATGCACGATGCTTAGACGCAGGCGCGGGCAACATGACATCCTCAAAAGCGACGAGGATTGAGGAGAAAATGGCAGAAACTTCGGAGACTGTATACGGTTTTTCGGCGCAGACCCTGGATGGGCGCGCGACGAGCCTGTCGGATTTCATGGGCAAGGTGCTGCTGATTGTGAACACCGCCAGCCAGTGTGGGTTCACTCCCCAGTACGCCGGGCTCGAGTTGCTTTACAGGACATACAAGGAGCGCGGGTTGGAGGTGCTGGGCTTTCCGTGCAACCAGTTCGGCGCGCAGGAGCCAGGAACGGCTGAGGAGATCGGTGCCTTTTGCGAGAAGAATTACGGAGTGAGCTTTCCGATGTTCGCCAAGATCGACGTGAACGGCGCGAACGCTCACCCGCTCTATCAGTTTCTGAAAAAAGAGAAGCCGGGACTGCTGGGGCTGCTGGGCGGCGGAAGGATCAAGTGGAACTTCACGAAGTTTCTGGTCGATCGTAACGGAAAAGTGGTTGCGCGCTTCGCATCCACTACCAAGCCGGAGAGTCTGACGAAGGATATTGAAAATCTGCTCGAGAGCAGATAGCGAGGCGGGGAGAGAAAGATGCGCAAGAATCTTCCGATGATTCTGATACGCGTGATTGTGGGAGTGGTGTTTCTGACCGAGGGGATTCTGAAGTTCGTGTATCCCGCCGAACTGGGCTGGGGGCGATTCGCGCACATCGGGCTGCCTGTGCCGCACGTGCTCGCGCCGTTTGTGGGAGCGGTGGAGATTGCAGCAGGCGCAGCCCTGATTCTGAACATGTACGCCGGTGACGCGGCCTTGTTGCTGCTGATCGTGATTCTGACGGCGATCTTCACGACCAAGGCGCCGATCCTGCTGGGGCATTCGCTGGGCAGGTTTGGGGCCCCGAAGCTGGAGCACTATGGACTGCTCAGTTTTGTCCACGAAGCAAGAACGGATTTGTGCATGCTGTTTGGCCTGGTGGCGGTGCTGCTTGATAGCGGGATGAGCCTGCGGCTCAAGGGACGCTAGAAGTGGGCTACCTCGGGAACGTTGTAAGGGCCATTAGCCATGAGTCGGCGGAAGCTCCTGCTGAGGAAGCTTCGTCATGGATGAGCAGCTCACGAGTAGACGGTGATACTCCTAAGGCAGAACTCGCATATCCGATCGGAATACGTGGTATTCGTTGAAAACCACGTCGTTCAGTCGCGTCACCTCACGCATCTCGCCAACGCCAAACCCAACTAGGCCATAAAAACCCGAAGGGTGTCCCGTAGAGATTGAGACACTGCGCAAAGGACACGTGTATTGCCTCCCACCGATATCGACTGGGCCATATTCGACCATGATGTCGGCTCGTTCTAAGAGGGAAGTCGGGTCCGCCTGAATAATCAACCTCCGGATCGCTCCGGTTGCAGCGTCGACCCCGATCTCGCCATGGTAAGCCGTGCGATGCGAAATCAAATCGTCCTGCCCCTCGTTCGCAAAGCGCTCGGTTGAGACATCATAGTGCGACGCCTCTTCGGACACTTGGTACCGAAAGATCGCGATGGGCCCGGCGCTTCCGTCCTCCCAATGGCTCCAGATCATTTTTCCGTGCGATGCATCCAGAATCACAGTTGAGAGAATCGGACCGAAAGTACCCCACGTCGTCAGACCGCTCACCTGTGCCATCGAGGGGCTCCCATCCGCAGGACGGACAACTTCCCTCTGATCGCGATAAAGGACCGTTACTCTTGTTTCGCCCGTTCGCCGTGGCGGAATATTCTTAGCTGTAGCTCTCCCCGCACGTTCATCCTCCGTTCGGATCGATTCGAAGCTGATCGTCGTCCGTTGGGCGATGAAGTTGGGCAACTTCGGAAGTGTCGTTTTTAGATACTCCAGAACTAGACTCATCAGGCCACGTTGCTCCGCGGCATCGGGAGTTGCAATCTTCGGTGTCTCCTCCAATGGCGGCTCTAGAAACTCCGACTCATCGCTCACCACCATCAGTGCGTTTCTTGATTTCGTGCCCGGCAGTTCCGCGTTCAGAGCCGCAAGCTTTTTGCTGCTTAGGCGCTCGGTCAATTGCAGATTGTCGAGTACCTTCGCGACCTCGTCGTCGCGCTTGCTTTTTTCCCTATTCAGAATCTCGGTCAATTGCGCCACGTTCACCTGCCGCGGAACATTGGCAACGTAGGCGGCGTGCCCTTTCACCGGCACATCGCCGGCAGCAACCAGCAGACCTATCGTTACCGCGGTTTTTGCCAGACCCTCGCGTCTCATCGCTCACTCCCGTGCGGTGTCACGATCAATTCTCGCATCGCTCAGAAACGAGGACGGACCCGCAGCACCACAGGCTGCCTCAACCAGTAGATTTCGGTAAGTGCCTCTCTGAGCAGGAGCCTATGACTCACTGACGACCGTGTCGACTAGTTATCTTACGGAAATGCCCAATTCCGAGCGCATTGTAGACGACCCCGGAAGTTCCCAAACGGATGTCCGTTTGGCGGCATCGCTGGTGTGTGGTGGCCTATTCGTTAGTTACTCTTCGGCAAAACCGCAGGGAGAAGCGCACCTGATTCAACTCGCATTGGTTGAGGCGAATCAGCCGTCGAAGCGGTAGGCGCTGATCCTCGCACCCATCGGCTCATCCGTGAAGATGCGCTTGCCTGCGGCTTCGCCTCCAGCGCCGGAAGCAACCATCAAGGGAATCAAATGCTCTTCGCGCGGATGGGCGTAGGCCGCGAACGGGGCTTCGCGCCAGTCGCAGAGCAGGGAGTTGCGTTCTGCGGCCGGCGACTCTATGGCGCTGGTGAGCCACGCGTCGAACCCGCGGGCACGGTCGGGCGTATCGGGGTTCAAGTAGGCGCGGAGATTATGAAAGCTCATGCCGCTGCCGATGATGAGAACCCCTTCATCGCGGAGAGGCGCCAGGGCACGGCCTGCGGCAATGTGCAGACCGGGATCGAGCGAGTGATCCAGCGAGAGCGTAACAACCGGGATCTCTGCCTGCGGGAACGCAACCTTGAGGGGAACGAAGACACCGTGGTCGTAGCCGCGGGTCGGATCGGTTGCGGATGGGAGGCCGGCATTTCGAAGCAGCTCAGCCACGCGAACAGCGAGCGCCGGATCGCCAGGCGCTGGCCAGGTGAGCTGGTAGGTGTGTGCGGGGAAACCGGAGTAGTCGAAGATGAGTTGGGGTTTCGCTGCGCTGCCGGCGGTGAATGCAGGTTCTTCCCAATGGCCGCTGATAACGAGCAGGGCCTTCGGCGGCGCGGGCAGCGAGGTAGCAATCGACTCGAGAAAGCCCTGAGTGGCGTGCCAGGTGTCGGCTGGGCCCCACGTCCAGTCCATAAAGAAGCATGGACCGCCGCCGTGAGGCAGAAAGATCACTGGCTGACGTTCGGCGTTGGCGGGCATCGGTGAATCTCCGGCGTTCCCAGCCAAGTTACCGGCCGGGAATTATCTGTTGCAACAGCTATCCGATGCGCGGGACGCACGAGGAGATTCAGAAGCCGCTAGAATGCCGGCTCGGCCAGCACATATACGTAGACCAGCATCGCGGCGCCAATCAGGGCTGGAATCAGGCCGCAAAGAAAAACCGGCGACCCATGCAGAAGCGCAAAAAGAAATATGGTTACGCCGATGCCGACACCCATATTGATGATGCCGCCGATCTTCATGCCTTCGCGCGTCTTCAGGCTCGCCATGCGCGCTTGTTCGCGCATTAGCTCCACTGCGGCGTTGCCGCCTTGTCCCGGTGCCTCGGCGATGCGCCGGATCGTGTCGGCCTTGTAGAAGGCTTCCCGTTCCTTGCGGCGGTGATCCATCCAGACGCTTAGCGGGAGGAAGATACCGAAGAGAGCCACTGCGCCGACAGAGAGAAAGAGCCACAGGCCGTAGTTCGCGAAAACATCGTTGTTGCCAAAGATCATTTGAAGTACCAGATGTGTCATAAATCCTCCTGCTGACCAGGGCTGTTTTTGTCCCTTGCGAATGGTGGGACAGGACAGCAGGGCGGGTGGTTGCATTTTCTTGAGTATCAAATCTTCGATCGGCGCAAATCGCATCAAGCCGCTGGTGTGGCCGCCATCACATCTGGCTGTGACTGAACCGACGCGAGACGAGAATTTGCGTATAGGTAGTGCATGAGTTCTGTTGAGATCCATCCTGATGAAGCGCCCGCGCAACCCGCCGGGCGCTTATTGCCCTTCGCGCGCAAACCCTGGCTGCTAACGGGCGGCGTCGTGGTGCTGATTGCCGCCGTAGCGAAATTGCTGGTCCACCTTTATGCGAGCCGCCACTATGGATACTTCACTGACGAGCTTTATTACCTGGCATGCGCTCGGCACCTGGCGTGGGGCTACGTCGATCAGCCGCCGCTGATTGCGGCGATGACGTGGCTGGGCACTGGGCTCTGGGGAGAATCACTGCCCGCGATTCGGTTGCTGCCGGCACTGGCCGGGGTGGGCAAGATCCTGCTGACGGGGCTCATTGCTCGCGAATTGGGCGGGGGGCGCTTTGCGCAGGGGCTCGCGGCGATTTCAGTTTTGCTGGCGCCGGGATTTCTCGGCATGGACAACCTGCTCTCAATGAATGCGTATGAGCCTCTGTTCTGGCTGGGCTGCGCTTATCTTGTGCTGAGGATTGTGAACGGAGGAAGCGCGAAGCTGTGGCTGGCCGTTGGAGCGCTATCGGGGCTTGGCCTGCTCAACAAGCACTCGATGCTGATTTTTGGATTTGGGCTGGTAGTTGGACTGGTCCTGACGCGCGAGCGCCGGTGCTTCCGGTCGCGGTGGTTCTGGCTGGGGATGCTGATCGCGTTCCTTATCTTTCTGCCGAATCTGATCTGGAACATGCAGAATCACTTCCCGTTTCTTGAACTGCAGGCCAATATCCGGCGTGACGGGCGCAACGTGCAACTGGGGCCGTGGACCTTCTTCGTGCAGGAGTTGCGTGCCATGCTGCCACTGTCGCTGCCCATCTGGCTTGGTGGCCTGTGGTTTTTCTTTGCAGCTAAGAGAGGCAAGGCATTTCGGGCGTTGGGTTGGGCGTGCGTGGTCACGTTTGCGGTGATCTACGTCTTCAATCCGCGCGTGTATTACATTTGGCCGGCTTTCCCGATCCTGTTTGCAGGGGGAAGCGTGCTGTGGGAGCAATGGCTCCGCGGGCCGAAGCTGCGTTGGGTTGGATGGGGCTACGTGGGGCTGATGGTGCTGATGAGCGCGGTGTTTGCGCCCATGTTGTTGCCGGTGTTGCCGGTGGAGACATATCTCCGTTATGTAAAGGTGCTTCACATGGAGCAGCCCGCGATTGAGAAGTGGCAACTTGGGCCGCTTCCGCAGATCTACGCCTCGCAATTTGGCTGGGAAGAGATGGCTGCGGAAGTTGCGCGAGTATGGGAAACCGTGCCGCCAGAGGAACGAGGCAAGACGGGCATCTTTGCGCAGAACTTCGGGCAGGCCGGGGCGATCGATCTGTTCGGGAAGAAATACGGCCTGCCAGACGCCATCAGCGGGCACCAGAGCTACTTTCTATGGGGACCGCGCGGGTATACGGGTGAGAGCATGATCGTGATCCAGGGGCGGCAAGCAGAACTGGAGAAGGTGTATGCGAGCGTGGAGAAGCGCGGGCACGTGGATCATCCCTATTCCATGCCGCGAGAACACGGCGATGTGTTCTACTGCCGGGGACTGAAGACGCCCCTGCCGCAAATGTGGCCGCTGGTGAAGAACTGGCACTGACGCGAGAAATTGCAACCGGGCGCAGCGGACCTCTGTCCCACTATCAAGAGAGAGTGGCGAATTTGAATACGACTGCCCGGAACGTGAGCGCGGCGCGAGGCCATGAGGCCGACCTGGCTGATGTGGAGCGCGTGCTCGGCGGGGATGTGAATGCGTTTGAGGGCATCGTGCGCAGGTGGCAGGGTCCGCTGGTGAATATGGCGTGGCGTTACTGCCGCGACCGCGGACGCGCGGAGGAGATGGCGCAGGAGGCACTCGTCAGGGCGTGGCGCGGGCTGGCGCAGTGGCGGCGCGAGGGCAGCTTTTCGACGTGGCTGTTTGCGCTGGCGGCGAACGTCTTTCGTTCGGAGTTGAAGCGATTTCCGACGCCGGATGTTCGGCTTGAAGATGCGCCGGAGCCGACGCGAGGAGCGGCACAGCTGAGCGACCTGACGATGAGACAAAGCTCGGATGTAGTCCGCAGGGCGGTGCTGGCGCTGCCGGTGCGCTATCGCGAGCCGGTCATTCTTTTTTATTTTCACGAGATGGATGTGGGCGCCGCGGCGCGCATCATGGGGATGCCGGAAGGAACGGTGAAGGCGCGGCTGGCGAGAGCGCGGGCTTTGTTGAAGAAGCGGTTTCCACATCTCGAAGATGAGCAGGCGGCGATGGGACTGGCGGAGAAGGAGGCGTGACGATGGACTCCACGAGGAAGACGGAAAACCTTGATCGTATTCTCGGTGCGGAAGAAGAACTGGCGCCTTCGTCGGGCTTTGTTTCGGCGGTGATGGAGCGCGTGCGCGAAGAGGCAGCGATGCCAAAGCCGATTCCGTTCCCTTGGAAGCGCGTGGTTCCGGGGGCTGTGGTCGCGCTTGGCGGCGTCGCGTGGATCGGCGTCGAGGCTGTGCGACAAGGGATGAGGGCAGGCGTACCGGATCTGCGCATGCTGAGTGTGCTCCCTTCGAACCTGTCGCCGAACCTGACAGGAACGTTGGAGGACGCGGGCTGGGTGGCGGCGGCGCTTGGGGTGTCGCTGCTTTCGTGGTTGCTGGCACGACGCATGATCGGGCGCGGCGGGCTGCTGTAGCCCACTTTGCAGCTTTGATTTACTCGATGGCAAAGACGGCGTAGACGCTCGCTTCGCGGCTTACCTGGTGCGGCTCGATCGCCAGCGGCGGGGGCGGCGCCTCTGCACTCCTCATCGCCATAGCCATGACTGGCCTCGGGTACTGGGGCGCGGAGACTTGATTGCTGACGTAAATCAGCGAGCCGAGGCGCACGCCCATTCCCTTGGCCAGCACCTCTGCGTTTGCCTTGGAGCGTGCGGCAGCCTTGTCGAGTGCTTCGGTTTCGAGGGCCTTTTCGTCTTTCACAGTCCAGTCGATCTGGCCGCTGCTGGTGGCTCCGGCGTTGACAGCAATATCGAGGACCTCGGCCGCGCGTGCAGGCGCGACTTTGACCGTCCATTGCTGGTGGAGCGTATATTTGCGCAGCTTGGTGGTCCAGTCGCGGTCGAGGTACTGCGATTCGCTCCGAATTGCGGTCTCCTCGACTCCGGCCTGCTTGAGTGCGGCGATGATAGCGTTTGAGGCGCGTGTCCCATCGGCATATGCCGACTTGGCGTCTTGCGGCTGGGTGACGAAGCCGATGTGCAGAATTGCAAGATCGGGCTCAACGGTAACGCTGTCGGTGGCGCTGACCGTGAGCGTGCGATTGCTGGAGTCGACCTTGAGCTGAGGCTGGGTCGGTTGCTGTGCTGTTGCGGCGATAGTCGCGAGAAGAACTGCCGGAATGAGGAGAGCGAGTTTCATATTCAGCTCCTAATAGATCAACTGGAGCGGGCGAAGTTCCGCTCTCTGGTTCAGGAACGGGCGAGCACTAACTTCTTGCGTGCTTTTCTCCAAACATGCGCAACTTGGCCAGGGTAGCGGCAGCCTCGCCGGAGTCGATGGCTTCGGCGCCGAGGGCTACGCCTTCTTTGAGATCGCCTGCGAGGTCGGCGGCCACGAGCATTGCTGCGGCGTTGAGCAGAACGATGTCGCGGCGCGCGCCTTTAATGCCGGTGAGCACGTCGTAGAGCAGGGCCTTGTTCAGCTCGACGTCGCCGCCAATGAAGTCGGTGAGCGCCGCGCGCGGCAGGCCGGCCATTTCGGGGGTTATTCGAGCGGCCTTAATTGTCGGTTCGACGCCGGGCTCGCTTTCAATGATGCGCGCCACAACAGATTCGCCCGTGGTGGTGAGTTCATCAATACCATCTGACCCGTGTACGACAAAGGCGCGCTTCGATCCGAGGGCCTGCAGCGCGCGGCCGACGAGAAGAACTCGGCTGGGTGCGAGCACGCCGACGACCTGGATGCGGGCGTGCGCAGGATTGGTGAGCGGACCACAGAGATTCAAAATGGTGCGGAAACCGAGAGCGCGCCGCAGCGGCCCGAGCGTCTTGATCGCCGGGTGATAGAGAGGGGCGTAGAGGAAGACGAAGCCGGTTTCGCGCAGGCATTCAACGGCGAGTTCCGGCGAGAGATCAATGGGAACGCCGAGAGCTTCGAGTACGTCGGCCGCTCCGCAGCGCGAGGTGACGGCGCGATTGCCGTGCTTGGCCACCTTGGCCCCCGCAGCGGCGGCAACCAGGGCAGCGCCGGAGGAGATGTTGAAGGTAAGCGGACCACCGCCGCCGGTGCCGACGCAGTCGACCAGTTCGGCGCGCTCTTCGTCGGTGAGCGGAACGGGAACCGACTGCTCGCGCATGACGTCGACGAAGCCGGCGAGTTCGGGCGCCTGCTCGCCGCGCGTGGCAAGACGGTGAGCAGGGCGGCAGTTTCAACGTCGGGGACTTCGCCTGCGAGGATCTGGCGGAGCACGCCGGCAGCCTGCTCGCGCGTGAGTTGTGCGCCGTCTTCGGCAAGCGGCTTGAGAAGGGTCTTCAGCGAATCCATATCTCTCAATATGGTATTGCACTCCGAAGGTAGCGAAGGGAACCCAAGGGAGCACCATCTCCGCTGACGCTCCGATGTGCTCAACCGCCTCGACCTGTTGTGAGGACCACCGGCCATTGAAGGGCTACAATCTCCGCAAGAATCTCTTTCGAATCTGAGAAACTGCGAAGACGGAGGCGGACACCTTGCCGACAACCGTGTTGCTTATCTTGCTCGCCGATCCCCGAATCACAAGAAACATCGACCCCGGTCAAACCTTGCGCTATTTCTCTTGGGGCCGCTTCGCCATAATCGCTGTGGTCTACACGGCTTTCGTCTTTTGGGTCGAGCTCGCCAAAGACGGACCGTTCATCTTTTCCCGCGATAACCTCCGCTCCAGACCGCAGGTCTTGCTCGCGCACGCGATGTTCGTGACGATCCTTCTGTGTTGCTATCGACTCTCTACATTCCTCGTTCCAATGCTTCCATTCTGGATGACAGACACGTATCGAGTTAGTCGCTCAACCAGATCGTCATTTGCCGAAATCGTGCTGTGTCTCGCAGCCTTGGGAATGGCCTACTTTGAACGCAGGTGGTTGTACAGAATGCCAGCCAGGACACGCCCCGAATAAAAGACCATAGATACACTAGGCTTCCCAGCCTATACGCGGTGCTCCCTGCGCTTCGCCCGAGGACGGCGGTTTGCGACCCTATCGTGCAGCAAGATAGTATTTGGGTACCGCGGGAACGATCGCGCTGACCGGCCTTTGTTGTTTTTCCAGAACTGATTCCCGAACATATCAGCGGACGTTGCGGTTCCTACCAACATGAAAATTCACGAGTATCAGGCAAAAGAAATCCTGGCGAAGTATGGCGTTGCCGTGCCCAAGGGCGAAATGGCGAACACGCCGGAAGAAGCGGCCGAAGTGGCCCGCAGACTATTCGCCGAGGGCGCCAATGGCGTGGTGGTGAAAGCGCAGATTCACGCAGGCGGCCGCGGCAAAGGCGGCGGCGTGAAGGTGGCGCGCAGTCGCGAAGAGGCCGAGACGCATGTGAAGAACATCCTCGGCATGCAGCTCATCACGCATCAGACCGGTCCGCAGGGGCAGAAGGTGCAGCGGCTGCTGATCGAGGAGACCGCGGCAATCGATCGCGAGCTTTATCTCGGCATCGTGCTCGATCGCGCGACCGGCAAGCTGGTGTTTATGGCTTCGCAGGCCGGCGGCATGGAGATCGAGGAAGTCGCCGCGAAGACGCCCGAGGCCATCTTCAAAGAGACCATCGATCCGGCCGTAGGATTCGGCGCATGGCAGGCGCGCAAGCTTGCGTTTGCGCTGGGTCTGAAGCCGACGCAGATCAATGCGGCTGTCGCGTTTTTGCAGAGCCTTTACAAGGCCTTTATGGATACCGATGCGTCGCTGGTGGAGATCAATCCGTTCATCACGACCAAGGACGACAAGCTGTTTGCGCTCGACGCGAAGATCACCTTCGACGACAACGCGCTCTTCCGGCATCCGGCGATCAAGGCGCTGCGCGATGTGGCCGAGGAAGACCCATTGGAAGTGGAAGCGAGCAAGTACGCGCTGAACTACATCAAGCTCGATGGCACGATTGCCTGCATGGTGAACGGCGCGGGCCTGGCCATGGCGACGATGGACATCATTCAATATGCCGGCGGTTCGCCTGCGAATTTCCTGGATGTAGGCGGCGGGGCGACGCAGGAACAGATTGAACATGCATTCGGGATTCTGCTGTCGGACGCGAATGTGAAGGCGATCTTCATCAATATCTTTGGCGGCATTCTGCGCGTGGATCGGCTGGCGACGGGCGTTGTCGCGGCGGCGAAGAATCTGAACGTGAAGGTGCCGATTGTGCTGCGGCTTGAAGGCACGAATGTCGAAGAGGGGCGCAAGATTCTCGCCGAATCGGGTCTGAATTTCCAGGTTGGCGCAACGATGAAGGAAGCTGCTGAACTCGTGGTGGCTGCCGCGAAGGGCAAATAGCTTTCAGCTGTCAGCTATCAGCTTTCAGTCGGCGGCTACGCAGAGTAAGGGATCTGATGCCACAGGATGCTCAGGATTTGATGGTTTGGCAACGAGCGATGGACTTGACCGTCTGCGTTTACCGATTGACGCAGCGATTCCCGAAGGAAGAGACATATGGTCTCGTATCGCAATTGCGCCGCGCCAGCGTATCTGTGGCGAGCAATATCGCTGAGGGACGAGGAAGGCTGAATGCTGCAGAGTTCCGGCAATTTCTCGGAATCGCATTGGGTTCTACTTTCGAGATTAAGACTCAACTTATCGTTGCCAGGAGACTCGGCATGGGATCCGTGGCAGCAATTGACGAGGCGACAGCTCTTGGTGAAGAGGTTTCCAAGATGCTTACCTCGTTTATTCAAAAACTTGGCTCAAAGGCGAGACGTCAAAGCTGAGAGCTGAAAGCTGATAGCTAGGAGCTTCCGAATGGCAGTTTTAGTCGACAACGATACGCGGCTCATCGTGCAGGGCATTACCGGAAAAGAAGGAACATTTCACGCGCTCGGTTGCGCGGAGTATGGCACCAAGGTTGTGGGTGGTGTAACTCCGGGCAAGGGTGGGACGAAGCATGAAGGCTGGCCGGTATTCAACACGGTGGCCGATGCGGTGAAGGAGACGGGCGCCAACGCGACCATGATTTTTGTGCCGCCGCCGTTTGCTGCCGATGCCATTCTCGAAGCCGAGGACGCGGGCATTCCGCTGATCGTGTGCATCACCGAGGGCATTCCCACGCTCGACATGGTGAAGGTGTGGGCGAAGCTGAAGTCGTCGAAGTCGCGTCTGATCGGGCCGAATTGTCCGGGTGTGATTTCGCCGGGCAAAGCGAAGATCGGCATCATGCCGGGACGCATTCATAAGGAAGGCTCGGTCGGCATCGTGTCGCGCTCCGGAACTCTCACCTACGAGGCCGTGCACCAGCTTACGCAGCGCGGCATCGGGCAGTCGACCGCGATCGGAATTGGCGGCGATCCGATTATCGGCACGACGCACATCGATGCTCTGCGCCTGTTGAATGACGATCCTGAAACCGAGGCCATCATCATGATCGGCGAAATCGGCGGATCGGCTGAAGAAGCTGCGGCGGAATTTGTGAAGCAGCATGTGAAGAAGCCGGTGGTGGGATTCATCGCCGGCCAGACGGCACCTCCGGGGCGTCGCATGGGACACGCGGGCGCAATTATTTCTGGCGGGCAGGGAACGGCTGCCGACAAGATGAAAGCGATGACGGCGGCGGGAATTCATGTGGTGGTGTCGCCGGCGGAGATTGGCGCAACGCTGGCGAAAGTGATTGGAAAGTAAGACAGCCGGTGGCTTCTAGCTGCTAACTTCCAGCTCAAAAGCATAAGGCCCACCGTGAGGTGGGCTTTGCTGCGGAGAGAGCCGCAAGATACAAATCACTTGGCGGAGATACTCGCATGAAGGTGAGAAACCCAGTCGAGCGAGCTGCAGAATTCGCGGCGCGGCTGGGAATTCGCATGCCGATATTGCTCGCTCCGATGGCAGGAGCGTGTCCGCCGTCTTTGTCCATTGCTGTCGCGAATGCAGGCGGGATGGGCGCTTGCGGTGCATTGTTGATGAAGCCGGAAGAGATTGCGGCGTGGTGCGGGGAGTTTCGCCAACACAGCACAGGCGAGTTTCAGATCAACCTATGGATTCCCGGGCCGCCGCCGAACCGCGATGCGGAACTGGAGAGGCGGCAGCGCGAATATCTCGCTCAGTGGGGACCGGAGGTGCCTGAGAGTGCGGCAGAAGGTGTGCTGCCGGACTTCGATGCCCAGTGCCAGGCGCTGCTCAACGCGAAGCCCAAAGTGATTTCATCGATCATGGGGTTGTATGCATCGTTCTTTGTCGCACAGATGAAGGCGCGAGGCATTTTATGGTGGGCGACAGCGACGACGGTAGCAGAGGCGAGAGCTGCGGAAGAGGCGGGAGCCAATGCCGTCATTGCGCAAGGCGCCGAGGCCGGCGGTCATCGCGGAGCATTTGATGCCAACGAAGCGGAACGGCGAATGGTCGGATTGTTTGCGTTGCTGCCGCAGGTCGTCGATGCCGTTTCGATTCCGGTGATAGCCGCGGGCGGAATCGGCGATGCCCGCGGAGTGTCGGCTGCGCTGGTTCTTGGAGCAAGTGCGGCGATGATCGGTACGGGATTTCTGCGCTGTCCTGAAGCGAAGTTGAATCGCGCCTGGGCAGATACTCTGGGCAAAACAGAAGCCGACGAAACCATGATTACGCGCGCGTTCACTGGGCGGCCGGGGCGAGGCGTGGCAAATGGATATGTGCGCGCGTCAGCGTCTGCGGATGCACCTTCACCGGCATCGTATCCCCTGCAACGCGGGTTGACGCGCGCAATGCGCGAGAACGCATCAAAGGCCGGTGACGCAGAGCGGATGCAGATGTGGGCGGGGCAGGCTGCGAAACTGGCGCGGAGTGAACCGGCGGGAGATGTCGCAATTCAATTGTGGGAGGAGGCTTCGCGTCTTTTGTAGATCGCGAAGCCCCAGGAACTAGCTCATCACCAGATCCGGCACGGTTTTGCGCTGACCATCTTGTCGCTTGGTTTGCAACTGAAGCTCTTCGCGAACTCCGGAAGGTTTTGCAGGATGGAGTTGGTCCGGTACTCATCGGGCGCGTGCGGATTGGCTTGCGCCTGGCTGCGCAGCTGCTCGGGACGCGTCTGCGTGCACCACTGCTGCGCGTAGGCGATCCAGAAGCGCTGTTCGGGCGTGTAGCCATCGGTCTTGGCATTCATGTCGACATGCGCGGCCTCGGCCTTGTCCTGCCACGCGATCCATGCGAGCCACAGGCCGCCGAGGTCGGCGAGGTTTTCGCCGAGCGTGAGTTTGCCGTTCAGGTGAACGCCGGGAACAGCCTCAATGGCGTCATACTGATCAACCATGCATTGCGCCTTTTGTGTGAACTTCGCTTCGTCTTCTTTCGTCCACCACTCTTTGAGATTGCCGTCCTTGTCAAACTGGCGACCCTCGTCGTCGAAGCCGTGGGTAAGTTCGTGGCCGATGGTCGATCCCATGTCGCCATAATTCGCGGCGTCATCTTCCTTGTCGCTGAAGAAGGGCGGCTGAAAATATCCGGCGGGGAAGTTGACGTTGTTTTGTTGCGAACTGTAGTAGGCGTTGACGGTGGGCGGCGACATGTACCACTCGCCCTTGTCGACAGGCTTACCGATCTTGGCGAGTTCGCGATTGAAGTTGAACACGCGCACCCGTTGCTGATTGCCCAGCGGATCGCCGCGCACGATCACGAGCTTTGAATAATCGCGCCACTTGTCGGGATAGCCGATCTTGTTCATTACGGTCTTCAGCTTTTCCTTTGCCTGGACCTTGGTGGCAGGGCTCATCCAGTCAAGCGAGTCGATGTCCTTGCCCATGGCCTGCTCGATGGCGAGGGTCATCTCGAGAGCCTGTTGTTTTTCAGATGGCGGGAAATATTTAGCGACGTAGACCTGGCCGAGAGCTTCGCCCATCTCACGATCGACGCGGCTGGTGCAGCGCTTCCAGCGTTCCTGCTGTTTTTCTGCGCCGTTGAGGATATGCGCGTAGAAATTCCATGACTCAGTCTCAAAGGCCTCTGGCATGCTGGTGCCGGCATAAGCGTGAAGCAGGTGCCAACGCAGATAGGTCCTGATCTGGTCGAGCGACGTGTCGGCAACGAGTGCGTTGAACTCAGCGAAGAACTTCGGCTCCTCGTCGTTCGCCTTGCCGCTGGCGGGGGCATGAGCCGCCGTAACGTAGTCGGTCAGATTGAAATGCGTGAGCATCTTTGTGATCGCGGCAACATCGGTGGGGTGATTGAGATTCTGCGGTTCGCGTGACTCTGTGATGGTGAGCGAGGCTTTGGCAAGGCGCGTTTCAATGGCCATTACGGTTTCAGCGTCCTTTGCGGCCTGCGCCTCGGGTTCACCGGCCAGCACGAACATCTTGCGAATGTGGTCCACATATTGTTTGCGCTGCTCGACGGATTTGGCGTCAGTACGGAAGTAGTAGTCGCGCTCCGGAAGGCCGAGACCCCCTGCGCCATAGAAGGAGATGACCTGGTTGGCAGTCGGCGAAGTCCTGATCGGCGCTGAAATCGAAAAATGCATTCACGCCGATGGTGTGCAGATGCGCGAGCAGTACCGGTAGTTCGTCGGTGGAGCGCAGGGCCGCGATGCGATCGAGTTCCGGCTTGATCGGCGTAAGGCCGAGCTGATTCACATTGGCCGTATCCATGCAACTCGCGTACTCATCGCCAATTTTTTGCTCGTTGGGTGTGCGATTGGGATCAGGCTTCGACGTATCTTCGAGAATTTGTTTCAGATGCAGCCGATTCAGTTCATAGAGCTCGGTGAAACGGCCGTACGCGGTCTGGTCAGGGGGCAAGGGATTGCGCTTGAACCATCCATTGCAACTGTAGTGATAGAAGTTCTCGCAGGGGTTGACGGACTTGTCGATCAGCGACGTATCGAAGACACGCAACTCGGGCGCGGCAGGTGCGGCGGGTGCTGCGTTCTGGCTGAAGGAGGGTGCGGCGGCAAGGAACGCAATGAAAACAAGGCCGGAGGAAGAGAGTGCAGCGACTAACCGAGACATGGCGAAACTCTAGCAGATTGGGGTAGGGTTGGTCGCCAATTGTGACCAGTACAATAGTGGATGGGCTTAAGCCGATTTTGAGGAGCTATCGAGTGGCGCAACGCACTTTCAGCATTATCAAACCAGACGCGGTAAGCAAGGGATATGCGGGGGCCATTCTGGCCGAGATTGAGAAGGCCGGATTCAAGCTTGATTTCGATTCGCAAGCAGACAATTTCAAAGCAGCAGGCGCAGGGCTTTTATCACGTGCATGCGGCGCGGCCGTTCTTCAACGACCTGTGCGAGTTCATGTCGTCTGGTCCAATTTTTCTGATGGTGCTTGAGAAGGACAACGCGATTGCCGATCTGCGTAAGCTGATGGGCGCGACCAATCCGGCGAATGCGGAAGAAGGAACGATCCGCAAGAAGTTTGCGGGGTCGATCCAGGAAAATGCGATTCACGGATCAGACGCCGAAGAGACGGCGACGTTCGAAATCGGCTATTGGTTTGCAGGGTATGAACTGATCTAGGTAGCGATGCTGAACTTTTCCAGTTTTAGCCGAATAGATTGTCGATCTTCTCGCGGAGCGCGGCGACTTCGCGTTGCAACTCCGCAACCGTCGACTCGAGTTTCGCGACGCGATCATCTTGCTCGGGTGTCGTCGCAGCAATCATCTGAGCGGACCCTGCGCTTGCCGGCATCTGAATAGATTCGACTGGTCCGGAAAGTAGATGCGCATAACGCGCTTCCTTGGTGCCGGGTTGGCGCGGAAGAACGGCGACCAGCGACGGATCGCGCTCCGTCAGCTTTTGCAGGCCGGCGAGCACGTCGCCGATCTCTTCAAAGCGGTGCATGCGCTCCGTGCGCCCACGCAGTTCGCCGGGCGTCTGCGGGCCGCGCAGCAACAGAACACAGATCAATGCTGTTTCGGCGCGGCTGAAGTTGAAGGCCTCGCCAAGCCAGTGTTCGTATTTCGTGACGCGGCCGTCAGCAGAGCGGGCGCGACCTGCGAGTCCCTTGTTTTCGAGGCCGTGGAGCGCCTGGCGCGTGTCATCTTCGTCGACGTCCATCACAGGCTCGCGATTCGAACGCTGATTGCATGCGTTGATGAGTGCATTCAGGGTGAGCGGGTAGTAATCGGGTGTGGTGATTTCCTTTTCGACGAGTGCGCCCAGGGCGCGGGCTTCGGCAGCGGAGAGCTTGATCGGCTCGGTGACCATGGGTCTATTGTGACAGACCAGAGATCAATGGTCTGTGGTCAGTGAACAGTGATCTGGCGAGACAAATTTTGATTCACCTTCCACTTCAGGATTTACGCCAATTCTTTCTGCGGGCGACGGTTCTTCGTCAGCAGGAAGTAGACGACCGGCGTTACGACCAGGCTGAGCACCATCGAGATCGCAAGGCCGCCAATGACGGCGATGGCCAGCGGCTGCAGCATCTGCGAGCCGGCGCCGAGCGCGAAGGCCAGCGGCAGCATGCCGCAGACCGCGGCGATAGCGGTCATCACGATGGGGCGTAGGCGACGCTGGGCTGCGTGCATCATGGCTTCGGCCGGGGAGACGCCTTCCGCGCGGAATTTTTCGTCGGCATCGAGCAGCAGGATTCCGTTCTTCGCCACGATGCCGATGACCATGATCAGGCCCATGAACGAGGCAACGTTGAACGTGGTGCGTGTGATGAGCAGAGCAAGAATGACGCCGGAGATCGACAGAATCGAAGACGAGAGAATCGCGATCGGGGCCGGGAAGTTGCGGAATTCGGCAAGCAGGACGCCGAAGACCAGCGCGAGCGCCAGCAGAAGCACCTTCAACAGATCATGGAATGATTTCTGCTGCTCTTCATAGGTTCCGCCATAGGTGACGCGAACGGAAGAGGGCAGGTGCAGTCCCTCGACAGTTTTCTGGACCTTGGCGATTCCCGTGCCGAGATCAGATCCTTCCAGGCGGCCAGTTACAACGACCATGCCGTTGCAGATTCTCGCGGCGAATCTCGTTCTGCGGAGGAAGCTGTGTGATGGTCGCGAGCGAGCCAAGCGTCGCCGTGTGTCCTGCGGAACTGTTGAAGACGGTATTCTGAATTGCATCGAGCGATTTGCGGTGATCGTCACTCAGGCGCACGCGAATGGTGTACGGGCGGCCGTTGGCGATCAACGGATCGTTCGCGGGCAATCCGTCGAGGATGGACGTCGCATCTTCGGCAGCTTCGGTGGGCGTAAAGCCGAGGCGCGCCGGCAACGGTGGGGTTAACCTGGAAGTTCGTTGCCGGTCCGCTGATCGTGTTTTCAATTCCATTCTGCACGTCGACCACGCCGGGAATCTTGCCGATGGCGTCGCCAACGCGCGGGCCGAGTTGCGTTAACAGGGCCTCGTCGTCGGTGAAAATCTTGATCTGGATCGGCTCGGGAGCATTCGATAGATCGCCGATCATATCCTGCAGCACCTGGATGAACTCGACATCGAGTGCGGGTTCGGTGGCTTTAACTTGTGAGCGGACATCATCCATCACGTCGTCGATGGCGCGGCCGCGCTTTGCTTTGAGCTTGACGGTGAAGTCGCCCGTGTTGGCTTCGGTTACGGCAGCCAACCCCATTTGCAGGCCGGTGCGGCGCGAGGTGCTTTCAACCTCAGGTGTGTCGTGCAGAATCCGCTCAACGTGCTGAAGCACGCGGTTGGTCTCGCTGAGCGAACTGCCAGCGGGCATGATGTAGTCGAGGATGAATCCGCCTTCGTCCATCTCTGGCAGCAAATCGGAGCCGAGCGCTCTGTATCCGAAGTACGTGGCAATCACGAGCAGTAGACATGCGAGGCCCAGTAACAAAGGCTTGGCCAGCGCCCAATCCAGCACGCGGTGATGGAGCTTGAGCACGCGGCTCATAAAGCGGCCGGTGGTGTGTTCCTTGTGTCCTGCGGCGTCGCGATTGCGTAGCAACACGAGGCTTAGGCCGGGCGTCCACGTAAGCGCCAGCATCAGCGAAGTCAGCAGAGACGCGGCCATGGTGATGGCCAGCGCGCGGAAGAAGCTGCCAGTCACGCCGGTCACGGCGATAAGCGGCAGGAACACCACAACAGGCGTGATGGTTGAGCCGATGAGCGGGACGGTAATTTCGCTGAGTGCTTTGCGCACAGCGCTGGCGCGCGGCTCACCGCTATCGCGATGCATCACGATGTTTTCAACCACGACGATAGCGTCGTCGATGACGAGGCCAATAGCGGCGGCAAGCCCGCCGAGTGTCATCAGGTTGAAGCTTTGGCCGATAGCCCACAGCACGAGGATCGTGACGGCGACCGTGACCGGAATAACGAGACCCGCGATCAGCGACGAAGTCCAGTCGCGCAGGAAGAGGAAGAGGATGATGCAGGCGAGGATGAGCCCGATGAAGATTGCGTCGCGCACGCTGGAGATGCTGTCGCGCACCAGTTGCGACTGGTCGTAGAAAGGTTCGAGCTTCACACCCTGCGGCAGTTTCTGGCGAAGCTGTGCAATCTCGGCCGAAACCGCATCGGCGACCGCGACCGTGTTGGACGACGGCTGGCGCGCAATGTTGATCAACACGGCGTTCTTGCCGTTGGCCGTGACAGTCGTGTAAACCGGCAGCGTCGACGGCTGCACAGTCGCCACGTCGGCAACGCGCACAGGCGCGCCCGCTGCCGTGGTCTTCACCACAAGCTGGCGGAGCCCTTCGGCATCATGAACCTGTGCGCCCACAAGCCCGAGAATGAGTTGATGATTGGCTTCGTAGAGGCCGGGTGAATCGACAATATTCGAGGCCTGAATAGCGTTGACGAGATCGGTGACGGTAACGCCATTGGCCGCGAGCAGCGGAAGATCAGGCGTCACGCCAAACTCCGGAACCTGCCCGCCCTGCACCGTTACGGTGCTTACGCCGAGCACGCGGTTCAGCGGCGGCTTCAGGTCGTAGGTGGCCAGTTCCCATAGCTGCGTTTGCGGGATGGTGTCGGAGGTAAGGCTGTATCCGAGGATTGGAAACGTAGCGAAGGTGAGGCGATGGGAAACGATGCGCGCGGTGGGGGGCAGCGTCTGCTCGACCTTGCTGAGAGCGGCGTCAGTGAGCTGAAGCGCCTGGTACATGTCGGTGTTCCAGTCGAAGAAGAGGCTGACTTCTGCCGATCCGCGACTGGTGGTGGAGCGCACGGTGACGAGACCGGGAACGGAGTTGACCGCGTCTTCAATCGGCCGTGTGATGGTGACTTCCATCTGCTCCACAGGCATGACGCCGTTGTCGATGCCGATGACCACGCGCGGAAAACTTGTCTCAGGAAAGACCGAGATCGGCACTTGAAACGCAGCGTAAATCCCCGCGATGGTGAGTATCGCGGCGAAGAAGAAGATCGGCCGCGTGAAGTGGGACAGCCAGAACGATTTCTCGTTGACGACCGGCGTTTGGGTGGCGATCGACATCAGTCCTTGTCGCCTCCCTTGCCGGCTGCGGGCTTTGCATCGTCTTCATCCTCGGCTTTGCCGACCTTCACCTTGGCGCCTTCGTCGAGTCCATAGGAACCGCTGGTGATGACCATGTCGGCGATCGTCAGCCCCTTAGTGATCTCGACGTCATCGCCATCCTGAATACCAAGCTCAACGGCTTTCTTGTGTGCTGCGCCGTCTGCGCCGACGACCATGACGGATTTAGCGCCGTCCTGCGCAGTGAGGATCGACGAGACAGGAACCTTCAGGGCCTTCTCAACTGTCCTTCCGGTGATCGACACCTTGACCGGCGTTCCGACTTTCAACGTGGCCTTTTTGTTGTCGGCCTTCAACCAGATTTCGATCGTGGTGCTGCCGGGATCAAGCGCGGGACTGATCAGCGTCACCTTCGCGTCCACCGGATCCTTGATGCCGGGAACAAGGAGGGTTGCACTGTCGCCGATCTTCATCTGCTGTGCGAGACTCTGCGCGATGTGTGCCTTGGCCAGCAGCGATGAAGTATCCATTACTGTAATCAGCGGCGCGCCGCCGGCCGGAGTTTCGCCGGCGTAGAGCGGCCGATCGGTGACGACGCCGTCGATGGGGCTGCGAATCTCAGAGAAGTTGACTTGCGCTTCGGCGCCTTTGTACTTGCCTTCAGCCGATGTGAGCTGGCCCTTCGCCGATTTGAGCGCAGCTTCGCGGCTGACGTTGTGCATCGACTCGAGATGCTTTGCGGCCGTGTCGTAGGCGGCCTGCGCCTGCACCAGCGCGGCCTGCGCGGTGTCCAGATCGCGGCCGGGAATCGCTCCTTCGGCGAAGAGCTGCTTGCGGCTGTTCACAATGCTGGCGTTCAGATCGAGATTGGCCTTGGCCTGCGCGTAATCGAGCTCGGCCTTCTGCGCATCTTCGGGAACCTGTGCCTTGGTTGCCGTTGCGTAGGCTGCCTGCGCGGCTTCATAGGAGCCCTTGTTGTCTTGCGCTGCGCCGACGAGGTCGGCATTTTCAAGCACGGCGAGAAGCTCGCCTTCCTTCACCTTCGCTCCGCGCTGGACGTAGAACTTTTTCACGGGCGCGCTGATTTTGGGAATGATAGCCGCCTGCGCGAGAGGCGCAAGGATGGCGTCGGCGGTGATGTGGTCGGAGATTGGCCCCTGCTCAGGATGCTCTGCCTGAACGGTGATTTCCGGGGCAGGCGTTTCTTCCTTCTTGCAGCCCGCGGCCAGAAGGATGGAGAACAGGGCAGCGGCGGAAAACACGCGTGCAATTAGCGCAACGCGCTGGCTGCGGCGAATGGGGCAGTTGTTGTCAATTTGAATCGGTTCGTTCATGGGTTCACATCGTTCCAGTAAGGGTCTGCAATGCTGCGCGTGCTGCTTCATAGCGGACGCGTCCGTCTTCGCGGGCATTCTGCGCCGTGATGAAAGCTGATTGCGCGTCGACCACTTCAAGCACGGTGCCTTCGCCGCCGACGTAACGCAGCCGTGTGAGGCGCAGGCTTTCCGCGGCAGTCGCCACGCTGGCATCGAGCGAGGCGAGCTGATCGCGAGCGGCCTGGGCTTCCGCATAGGCTTCGTCGAGTTGCGCAATGAGTCGACGCTGGGTTGCGGTGAGGGCAACCTTGGCGGCGTCGCGCTGGATCTCGCTCTGCTTCACCTTGTGCGCCGTGGCGAGCCAGTTCCACACCGGAATATCGAGCGTGACCATGGCGGAATAGCCGAGGTTCTTCACGCCGTCCGGGCCATTGGTAGCGAACTGTGGCGCGTCGATACCGTAGGTGTAGTTGAGGCCAAGGCCGGGCAGATAGGCGCCGCGGGCTGCGAGAACGTCGGCATCGTTCGACCGCAGCGTGGCCAGCGCACTCTTCAGCTCTGCGTTATTTTTAGCAGCAAACTGATTTACTTCGTCGCGCGACGCGAGAGGCGCCGGAGTGTCAGCCAGGCTGATGCTGTAGGCCGTGCGCGGATCGGGGAAGAGCAGGACAGCGAGTTCGAGCCGCGCCTTGTCCGCGTTGATTTTCGCGTCAGAGAGTTCGCGATCGCGTTTCTGCTGCTCGAGCTGCGCCTTTACAGTGTCAGCGTGCGCGGCTTCGCGGACTTGTTCGCGCTGGCCGGTAAGTTTCAGGAAGTCGTCCCCTTCTGCCTTGGCGCGCTGGGCGATGGCAAGCTTTCTGATCGGCGGCTGCGAGTCCGTAATAGAGACCGGTGACGGTGGAGACGAGGCCGCGGCGGGCAATTTCCATCTCGGCGGCGGCAACGGCCGCAGCCGCATCTGCGCGGCGAACGCCGGAGATCTGGGCAAGCCCGATGTCTTCGTTGACCACAGCCTGGCTGAAGTATTCGTGCACGGCATTGTTGGCGATGAAAATCGGCGATTGCGCGGTGACGCCCTGGGGGCCCTCGGTAGAAAACCCGTTGGGCTGCGTGTAGAGTGCCTGGTTGTGGTACGTGACGCTGGGCAGCAACCCGGCGCGCGCGATGCTGCGGTCGAGTCCGGCGACCTTGCTGTTGGCCATGGCAGTGGCGAAAGAAGGTTCGCTGGATTGTGCGCGTTTCAGCGCTTCGTCAAGGGTGATGAGGACAGGCTGAGCGGTCGTCGAGGAGTCGGGCGGGGCTGCCTGCACTGTCGTTTGCGCCGTGATTTGCGCGGCTGCCTGCGCGCCGCAGAATGCAGATACGGCAAGAAGCGACGCGCCGAAGAGTGCAGGAAAACTGGCGCATCTCAGGCCGGGATTTGGTGTGAGGTCGATCGCCACAGGAACACAGGATATAGTCACAACCTTAATTTCACCTGAGTCTTAGATGAATCCATGAGCGTTTGAGGCCATTCGTTAAATCGTGCGCATAAGATATTTGTGCATGGAAACCACAAAAGTTGCGGGGATAGAAGTCTCGAGGGTGGGTCTGGGGACCTGGGCCATCGGCGGCTCAGAGTGGGGCGCGGTGGCCGAGGACGCGGCCATTGCGACGTGCTTGAGTGCCATCGAACGCGGCATCAATCTGATCGACACGGCACCGATTTACGGTCGGGGACGAGCTGAAGAGATTGTTGGCAAGGTGATGCGGGCTCATGGCCGGCGAGACGCGTTCTACATCGCAACCAAGGCGGGTCTCGAGTGGAACGAGCGCGGGGTATTTGCGAACTCCACTGCGGCACGGCTGCGACGGGAGCTTGAGGATAGCCTGCGCAGGCTCGGCACGGACTACATCGACCTCTACCAGATCCACTGGCCAGACACGATGATTCCGGTTGCGGAAGTGGCGGCTGTGCTCGTGGAGTTTCAGCGCGCGGGCAAAGTCAGGGCGCTCGGCGTCAGCAATTTCAGCGCAGCGCAGATGGAAGAATTTCGCAGTGTCGCTCCCCTGGCATCCGACCAGCCGCCCTACAACATCTTCGAGCGCGATATCGATCGCGAAACGCTGCCTTGGTGCGCGGCGAACGGCGTGGCGGTGCTGACCTACAGTTCGCTATGCCGCAGCTTGCTTGGCGGCCGCGTGCATCGGGGCATGAAGTTTGAGCCGGGAGATATTCGCGCCGTCGATCCGAAGTTTCAGGAGCCGCGGTTCAGCCAATATATGACGGCGGTCGAACGCCTGGCGGCGCTGGCTCGCGAGCGATTCGGAAAATCGGTGGCGCAGCTGGCGGTGCGCTGGGTGCTTGACCGGCCCGGTTGCTCCGTCGCGCTGTGGGGAGCCAAGCGGCCCGATCAACTGGACGCGGTCGCAGGCGTGATGGGATGGAAGCTGGACACCGGGACGATGGCGGAGATCGATCGAATTGTTGCCGAATCTGTCACAGATCCGGTGGGTCCGGAGTATTTGACGCCGCAAGTACGGAGATAACGCGAACCAGGTCGCTATTCTGTTGCGATATTTGAGAGTGGCTCCGTGAGCGCTCGATTGCCGCCAGGCCGCGGTAGAGCGGCCAATTCGGGATAGAGAATCAGCAGCGCTCCCGCAATCCAAAGCACGTGTCCGATCAACGGCACAAAGTGACCGACGATGAAAAATACCCAAGTCGACACCATGCCGAGGAGAACTGCGCCGGCTAACCCCTTTTTCACTTTCGAGAAGCGCTTTGTGAAGCTCAGTAGCAGGTAAATGAGGATCAGCGGATTGATACACCCGCCCAGGAAGGCGAAAAAGAGCGGAGAAAAGAGCGCGGCGCTATCGAAGATCATCGAGATCGAAAGCCACGCGCACTGCCAGCCCGCCAGAGCGTGCCGCGTGCACAAACGAGCTACTGTCCGTGTCGTGACAGGCCGGAAGAAAGAAGGCGACGATAAAGAGGGCGAGACCTGCGATCCGGCAGATCCTTTGACTGCGCGGCTGGCCGGCAATCCATGTGAAGAGGGACATGTTGCGCTCCCTTTCAATGCGCGTTCATCGACTCGCGGCTGGATAGTGAATGATAACGGGTGATTCTCCGAACTGTGTGATTTTTCTGGGTCGCAGAGGCCGGAAACGGAACGCATTGCTCGTTTTCTGCACACGCCACCGCGGCCCGTTCTGCGATACTAGTCCGTTATGCCAATTGCCGACCTGCAGCAGGCTGCACAAAAAATCGCTGGATTCCTTTCTTCCCTCAACAAGCTTGGCGGAATGCGCTTGAAATACCGGATTGTCGCGGGAGATGGCGCACGCGATCCACAGGGACTGGAAGCGCGGGAGATCTACGTGGAACTCGGTGGCCCCGATGTTCCGCTGCTGACGCAGCACAATGGCGAGTTGCTCCGGGCGCTCGAAACCATCGCCTCGCAGATGCTTCGGCTTGAGCAGCGCGAGCACGACCTGGTCAGCTTCGACGCGGGCAACTTCAAGGCGCTGCGCGCGCAGGAGTTGCGCATGTCGGCCGAGGTGGCTGCGGAGAAGGTGCGCAAGTCCGGGGTGCCCTATGCTTTCCCGCCGCAGAACAGCCGCGAGCGCCGCCTGCTGCATATGGCGTTTCGCGACCTGCCCGGCGTAGAGACGGCCAGCTCCGGCGAGGGGCAGGACCGCTTTCTCGTGGTCTTTCCTGAAGGCAAGACGAATTTGCCGGTGACACCGCCCATGAAGCCGCGTGGATTTGGCCCTGATCGGGGATCAGGACGCGATCGCGGACCTAGACGCGATCGCCGATAGAGTTTGACGACAACGTTGGTTGGCGTCCCCTGAATATCGCGACGCTAGTGTCGCCAACTATCCACCAATGAATGCTGCAATTTGTTTTCTGACGATGTGCGCGTCATTGGTGTGTTCTGCGCGAAAGCGGCTTGTGCTGATCGATCAGGACCTGGTATAGCGCTGGCGGGAGGGTTGTAACCCTTCTGAAATCATGCCCTCTCTTCGGTACTCTTGCGCAATTTGGCCAGCCTGCATCTAATCGAACAAGAAACTCACTAGATTATTGCTGCACCACTTTCCCTGATTGCCTTGTGTTGCGCCAAATCCCATTTGGAAAGAGGACCATCATGTTTTCTTCAAACTTTTTGTCGCGCCCGGCGCGCACGCCTATGCTGGTGCTGGCATTGACCATTGCGCTCGCAGGATGCGAATCGAAGCAGGATAAGGCAATTGACCAGGCAAAGAAGCAGGCAGTGGCGACAGGGCAGCCCCAGCAGGTTGTCAGCGTCGACAAGACCGGAACCACGACGACGACAGTAGTTCAGCCGCCTGCAAAAGGCCAGACGACGGAAGCGATGACGACGACTACCACGCCTCCGACGCCGGGTGCGCCGGTGCCACCGCCGCAGGATCCAAAGGTGTATCCCGTTGGTGGCGATCCGAATCAGGATCAGGTAAGTGATGGCAGCAAGCCCACGCCTGCCGGACCAGTGCATGTCACGATCGAGGCCGGAACCAGCCTCGCCATTCGGGTTGACCAGCGCATCAGCGTAAAGACCAACCACGCGGGCGACACGTTCACGGGCGAAGTGGTGGAACCGGTGGCTGATCCCAATGGAAGCGTAATCGTGCCCAAGGGCACGCAGGTGTCAGGCGTCGTTGACCAGGTGCATAAGCGCGGCCACTTCAAGGGCGCGTCGGTGCTTGAACTTCGCCTGACGTCGATGACGCTGAACGGAACGCAGTATCAACTGAGGACTGCCGATCTGACCCAGCGCAAAAAGGGCAAGGGCAAACGCTCCGCAGCCATGATCGGCGGCGGCGCAGGCTTGGGCATGCTGATCGGCGGAATCGCGTCCGGCGGCACAGGATTGCTTATCGGCGGCCTTGCGGGCGGCGGTGCAGGCACGGCCGCTGCCGGACTAACAGGGAATCGTGACCTCGACATCCCGGCAGAGACGGTGGTGCACTTCAAGTTGGCGCAGGACCTGGTCGTACAGGGCTAAACGCCAGCCAGAAACAGCTTGCCACCTGCGCGACCCCGCGGAACAATGCGGCAGAGGCAAAATCATGGCAGGCGAATCCATTCTGGGTGGGGGCGAGCTGGTCGCGTTTGCTCCCACTACCGATCCCGCAAAAGCACGTGCGTTCTACGAGGGAGTTCTCGGGCTGCGTCTCGTGGCCGATGAGAAACCCTTCGCCCTCGTCTTCGACGCCACCGGAACCATGCTCCGCGTCACCACCGTTCACGAGCTTCACGCTCATCCGTTCACAGTGCTGGGCTGGCACGTCTCAAACATCGAGGCGACTGTCGATCGGCTCGCCACAGCAGGCGTGGAATTCAACCGCTACAAGGGAATGAACGACGCCGACCCGCGCGGTATCTGGAACTCGCCCAGCGGTGCGCGCGTGGCATGGTTCAAGGATCCCGATGGGAATGTGTTGAGCGTGACGGAGTTCCAGACGGCATGAATCTGAGGTCTCCCATGTCTCAGAAGCGAGACATGGGGCACCTGGCGATCAGTGATGATCGTCCCTACTGCGACCGGAATACGAATTACAGTTGCGTCTTTGGCAAGTCGAGGATTTCCGCCCAACTTAGCTTTCGGCCGCCGGGAATCTTGGATTGAGCCACTTCCGCTTCAATTACATCCATCAAACTGCTGTGGCCAGCCCACTGCTTTTCAATCTGATTCCAGACCTTGAGGAGAGTCGGTGGTAGGAGGGGGATCACCGTTCGGTATCCATTTGTTCGTCCGCTCAGAATGTTTTGAAGGTCTTCGATAAAGCCCATTCCAATGAGATCGCGTGTCGGTTCATTGCCTTCGAGAAACAACTCATCGAGCAGGAGAAGGGCACGTCTGATTTCTTCGATCTGTCCGTCGCAGAGCAATTGCTTATCAACGAAATGGGCAAATTCGCCTATGTCAATATAAGGTCCAACGGATTCGCCTCCCCAGTCGGCCAAATATGTTGCCCACGTTTCCGCGAAGCGAGGAAACCCTCGTCGAAGCCGGATCATCAGGGCTCTTCCGGCATTTTCCAGTGCAATGTCTTCCGCGCTGTCGTCAGCAATTAGGTCTGGGTTCACGAAGGCGATTCTATCCGAGAAGCCACTGAAACCGTGATTCTCGCGCGTCCAGAGCGAGTGGTGGCCAAAGCGGAAGTAATAGCTTTGTGAGCAGTGCGTCGAGAACCAACTGCAGGTTTCTCCACTTCGGTCGCCGCGGCGACCTACGGTCGAAATGACAGCGCGTTGGAGTAGGGATTCTCGAGCCGCATGCAAAAGGCCGCGCATCGCGCGGCCTTTCTGATCACTGATCACTGACCCCTGATCACTGTCTTTACCCGTTCAACATTTCCTGCAGCTTGTTTAGCGTACGGTGCAGGTCCTTGTCTGTCCGGCGCTGCTCGTCGATTTTGCCGATGGAATGCATAACAGTGGTGTGGTGCTTGTTGCCGAACTGGCGGCCGATTTCAGGCAGGCTGGCTTCGGTCATCTGCTTGGCCAGATACATGGCGATCTGGCGCGGCACAACGACGTTGCGCGAGTTGTTCTTCTGCTTCAGGTCGCTCACCTTCATGCCGAACTGCTCGGCCACGGCGCGCTGGATCGACTCGATCGTGATCTTGCGAACCTGCATGTCGATGAACTGCTTGAGGCACTGCTGCGTCGTTGCCAGCGTGATCTCGGTGCGGTTCAAGTTGCACCAGGCGACGAGGCGGGTCAAAGCTCCTTCAAGTTCGCGCACGTTGGTGCGAACGTTGGAGGCGATGAACAGAGCGACGTCGGTGGGAAGCTGAACCTGGTCGTTCTCGGCTTTCTTCTGCAGGATGGCGACCTTGGTTTCGAGATCCGGCGGCTGAATGTCTGCGATCAGACCCCACTCAAATCGCGAGCGCAGTCGGTCTTCAATCTCGGCCAGTTCCTTTGGCGGACGATCCGATGCAATGACGATCTGCTTCATGCTTTCATGCAAAGCGTTGAAGGTATGGAAGAACTCTTCCTGCGTCCGCTCTTTCTGCGCGATGAACTGGATATCGTCGATCAGCAGAACATCTACGGTGCGGAAGCGATCGCGGAAGCTGGTCATGCGATCATTGCGCAGCGAGGTGATCATTTCGTTGGTGAACTTCTCCGCTGAAACATAGCAGATGCTTGCCGTGGGCTGACGCCGCTTCACCTCGTGCCCAATGGCGTGCATCAGGTGCGTCTTGCCCATTCCCACGCCGCCATAAAGGAAGAGTGGATTGTAGGCGCGCGAAGGCCGTTCTGCGACGGCAAGCGAGGCTGCGCGAGCAAACTGATTGCCGTTCCCGATGACGAAGGCGTCGAAGGTGTATCGCGGATTTAGCTGTGCAGCGGTGGACCAGTCGAAGCGTGTCTGCTCAGGCGAGCGCGATGAAGGTGCCGTGGGTGCATGCGCAGGGATCGGACCAAAGCCGCCATCTTTGCGTTGCGGCGGCATCGAGGGATCTTCCTCGACCGTGACGAACTGCACGTCGTCGAATTCAAGCGACTGCAGGTCGATGGCTTCCTGGATCAGGTCGCCGTACTTGTCTCCGATGTGTTGGAACTCTTTGGAGGGAACGCGAACGAAAAGAATGCGGCCACTGGCGTGACTGAAGCGAGTCGGCTTGAGCCAGGTTTCAAACGACTGGCGGATGACCTTTTTTTCCAGGGCTGCGAGAATCTGCAGCCAGGGATTGAGAGCCGAAGCCGGCGAAATTGCGAATGCCATCGAGCTTATCCTTGCCGGCGCCACCTGTGTACTGCCGTGTGAAATTCAAACCGCGCGGTTGAGGCAATGGCTCACGCTGCAGATGAAGCGATTGCTCATCTGCATTTGCCGACTGAGAACTGCCTGAGGGCCGTTGGTCTGCCTCGGAAAAACACTGCGAGGCACGGGCTGAAATTCACTCCGTGGGACGCTCGGAAACTTTCTTGAACGGTCCCGATGGTAGCACATTTGAGGTGCGTTGCAATCCCTCTTTCACATAACTTTTGGGAAGAGGCGAAAGGTTGCACCACGTACGGTGAAACACATCACACGTGATCGAAATTCTCGCGCAATGATCCTGAATTTCTACTAAGTTATTTCCGCGATTGTGCTGTTTCAAATTGCACGTCGAACACGATAGACATGTTTGCCGAAATTTTCGACGCTGACATCTGAGTGTCCTGGTCCGAGTACCGGTCCGGTTCCTTCCGAATCTCCGTCGGTGCATCGAACTGGCCGGTTGCCGGCGCAACCCTGCCCGGCTGGCTTCAAACCCCAACCTCCGATATACTTAATACTTGCCACTTAGGCGAAGATTTCAGACAGGAAACAGGAGCGCATTTTTATGCCAAAGCGCACATTTCAACCCAACCGGCGTCACCGCTCGAAGACGCACGGCTTTCGCTCACGTATGAAGACCAAGTCGGGAGCAGCCGTGCTGAGCCGTCGTCGTGCCGCAGGCCGCAAGCGCGTCTCAGTCAGCGCCGGCTTCCGCGACTAAAGCAGTTCTCCAATTGGATGTAGCGCGAAGCGACGCTGCAAGTTGGCTTTTCTCCAAGGGAAAGCCATCTTCTTGAGAACTCAAGATGCCAATTGTAATTGGAGAATCGCTCTAAGTCGTTCCCGCCGTTTTATTTCGGCTGGAGCAGGTTTCAGAGCCCACCCATATCCGGCCGAGATCCTATCAGTTTGCGATGAGCATTTCCTCCGAGCCTGAGCAGCAAACCCACGCGCCCGAAGCGCGGACGGTTCGCCAGTCTCTGGCTGCGGCGAGACTGCGTAAACACGCAGATTTTCAGCGCGCCTATACCGCCGCGGGACGGAAGCGCCGCTCGGCTTCGATGAGCTGGTTCCTGGCGCCGCAGAGCGAGGCAGCCGGCCCACGCGTCGGGCTGACCGTCGGCAAGGTGCTGGGTAAAGCCCACGAACGCAATCGCATCAAGCGCCGCCTTCGCGATGTGCTGCGGCGGCATGTTGAACTTCTTCCCGGCGGCTATGACCTGATCCTGCATCCCCACCGGACCGTGCTTTCGATGGAATTCACGAAACTGGAGACGGAGATCCTGCGTATTCTCCAGCAGGCAAATGCGGAACAGGCACGGACAAAGCTCGCTCAATCCCCACGTTCCGGCAAAGCAGAGCCTGCACAATGACTGCGCATCCTTCTTGCCATACTCGAGTTCTACCGCCGTTGGCTGTCGCCGGCGTTGCACTCGCTGGGTTCTGGCGGCGGATGCCGTTTCGTGCCAACGTGTTCCGAATATGCTTCGATTGCGATTGCGACCCACGGCCCGATTCGCGGAACGAGACTTGCGATCTGGCGCCTGCTCCGCTGTCATCCTTTCAGCCGGGGCGGCCTCGATTCCGTACCAGCCAGCCCAGGAAGCAAAGACGGTTCCCCGGGTCCACCCTTAAGTCCTGCACGTCATCTGAAGCACGAACCATTACCATAGAAAGAGCGGCTGCCATTCGGCGTGCCACTCCTCAGAGACAGGAAGTTACCTTTGCCCGAAATTCGTAATCCCAACCTTGAGTCGCAGGGATCTCCCGGCGGCGGTACCGGCGGCGGCGATTTCCGCAGCCTGATCCTCTTTACGTTCCTCGCGCTCGCAGCGCTGATGGTCTATCAGTATTTCCAGAAACCGGCAGCGAATGCTCCGGCGACGCAGAACCAGCAGGCGCAGCAGCAGTCGGCGCCACAAGCGGCCTCAACGCCAAATCCGAACGGACTGGCATCGAGCCCGGCGGGCGTACCTGGCCCGGTCGCAACCGTCGGCGCCAGTGCCGAGACCACCACGATCATCGAGAACGAGAAGTTTCGGATCACATTTACGAACAAGGGCGCACAAGTTCAGCACTGGATTCTGAAGCACTACACCGACTCCAGTGGCAAGCCGTTAGACATGGTGCAGCAGGATGCCGCGAGCCGCTTCGGGCTGCCGCTTTCGCTCTACACCTACGACAACGATCTGACCACTCAACTGAATACGGCGCTCTACCAGGCGTCAGCAACGGGCCAGGTGCTGGCTCCGAATTCTGTCAGCTTTCACTATGCAGCCGGCGGGCTCGACGTGGTGAAAACCTTCACATTCGATTCCAGCTATGTGGTCGGAGCTCGGGTCAACGTGAAGCGTAACGGCGCGCCCGTGCGCGCTCTTGTGGCTTGGCCGGCTGGACTTGGCGACATGGAAGAGTTTCTCACCGCCAACGGCAAGCGCACCACGTTCCTGGTTCCGACTCAGTCGATGTTTGGCTGGTCGATTGACGGTAAACAGGACACCGAGGCGGCCAAAAAAGTTAGCGGCAACGCAACATTCGATCAGCCGTACGAATACGCGGCGATCATGGACTTGTATTTCGCCGCCGCGATGCTGCCCGATGTGCCGTCGCGTGCCACCGTGGTTACACTTCACCACACCATCGACCTGCCCACCGACCTGAGCGATCCAAACAGTGCCAAAAAACCAGCCGACGTCATCGGAATGGCCATGGGCGACCAGAGCGGCGATACCCAGCTGCGGATCTACGCCGGCCCCAAAGAAACCGATATTCTCAATTCGATTCGCGCAATTGGCGCCGATGGCAAGCCTACCGGCGAGTCGTTAGCGTCGGTGATTCAGTACGGTTGGTGGGGCATCATCGCCAAGCCGCTGTATCTCGCTCTGCGTGCCCTGCACAACATGTTGGGTCCCGGCATCAACAACTGGGGCTGGGCCATCATCATCATCACCGTAATCTTCAACTTGGTCCTGCTGCCCACGCGTATCTGGACGATGAAGTCGTCGCTGAAGATGATGCGCATTCAGCCAAGGCTTGATGGACTCAAGAAGAAGTACGCCAACCTGAAGATCAACGATCCCAAGCGCGCCGAGATGCAGGCCGAGCAGATGGCGATCATGAAGGAAGAAGGCGTGAACATGTACGGCGGCTGCCTTCCGCTGCTGCTGCAGATGCCGCTCTTCTTCGCCTACTATCGAGTGCTGCTGAACGCCGTGGAGTTGCGGCAGGCACACTGGTTCTGGCTCACCGATCTGTCGATGCCCGATCCGCTGCACGTTCTGCCGATTCTCATTATCGGCACCATGTTCCTGGTGCAGTTCATCACGCCCTCGCCGGGTATGGACCCAGCACAGCGCCGAATGATGGCGATCATGATGCCCGCCATCATGGGATTCACCTTGTGGCACTTCGCCTCGGGTCTGGCGCTCTACTGGATCACCGGTAACATCATCAACCTGATCATGCAGGTGGCCATCAACAACTCCAAGATCGGCAAGGAAATGCATGAGATCGCCGCCCGCCGCGCAGCAAAGAAGCTGGGTGCCGGCAAAGGCGGAAACGTCAATCAAAAGGTAATTCAGGGCCGGCGCTAGAAATTCCGGAAGCAAAAGGCTCGACAGACGATACTCGTGCGGCCTTTGTCGTTTACAGGCATTGAACCTGATGCCGGACCTGTGTGCCCCATCCATGCGCGCTTTTTGCGTATGGGTGGGAAAGCACGAAAACTCAGTTCTCCAGCGCAGCCCTCAGAGCGCGGTTAATCTCGGGCATCGAAAACCGAAATCCGCTAGCCAGCAGTTTTTCAGGCTGCACGCGAGCGCTTGCCAGCAGTGCCTCATCGCCCATCTGTCCGAAGATCATGCGCACCGCGAAGGCAGGCACCGCCAAAAACGCCGGTCTGTGCAATTGCTGTCCGAGCGCGCGAGTGAACTCCGCATTCGTCAGCGGATTCGGGGCAGTTACATTTACGGGTCCGGCCAGCTTTGTTTGCTCCAGCGCAAATAAGATCGCGGCGATCACGTCCGCCAAACTAACCCAGCTCATCCATTGCCGTCCGCTGCCCAGGCGCGCACCCAAGCCGACGCGAAACGGCGGCAACATCTGCTGCAATGCGCCATGTCCCGGCCCCAGGACGACTCCGAATCGTGTGTGTACGACGCGTATCCCCGCCTGAACGGCCGGTTCCGCTGCCGCCTCCCATTGCCGGCAGAGATCGGCGAGAAATCCCGAGCCGGTCTGCGACGACTCCGTCAGTACCTCATCTCCGCGATCGCCGTAAATCCCAATCGCCGATGCCACCATAAAGGTCTTCGGCGGAGAGCGCAACGCAGCCAGTACCTTTGCCAGCTTGTGGGTAGATTCCACCCGGCTCGCGGTCATTTCGCGCCGGTATGCGTCGGTCCAGCGATGTGCGGCGACATTGGCGCCGGAGAGGTGAATGGCGGCCGAGGCGCCCTCGAGCGGTGCCGAATTCTCAATGATCCTCTCCGCGTCCGGATTCCATTGCAGCTGTCCTTCGCCCGCCGGCTCTCGTCTCACTAATTGAAGGGTGGGGATCCCCCTTGCGGCGAGTGCCCGCTCTAGGGCGCCGCCAAGCATCCCCGATGCACCACTCAAGATGATTCGGCCGGAAACGGCTGACAAATCCATATTTACAGGATGGCCGTTCCTCCCATGCGCGATGGATTTGACGCGTTTGCTCAGCGGACTTGAGTTTAGTATCATGGGAATAGGTTTTGATGGGGCAAAATTGCGCCCTAGGGTCCTTGGAGGGGTGATGACAGAAGCAGCGGCTCGCAGCGAAGAAACACAAAAGTCGCAAGTTGACACCGAAACCACGGAAAAGTTCATCGCTGAAAAACACATCGGCGAGCGCATCAAGCGGTTGCGGCTGAAAAAGTCGATGGGCCTGGTGGAACTGGGTAAACATACTGGCCTGTCGGCAAGCTTTCTGTCTCAGCTTGAAACCGGACGCGTAGTTCCCACGCTCCGAAATCTTGCCCGCATCGCGATGGTCTTCTCAAAAGATCTTTCGTATTTTTTTGAAGCAGAACCGCAGTCTATGTTCCGCGTACACCGCCGCAAAGAGCGCGTGCGTCTGCCGCAGACCGGTGTCGAAGAGCCTACGTACTTCTTTGAGAGCCTCGGCTACATGGTGCCCGACCGCCACATGGATCCCTACTTTGCCGAGTTCATACCGCTCGAGCGAACCAAAGAGCCGCGGGCGCACATGCATCCCGGCTACGAATTCCTCTACATTCTCGATGGCGAACTCGAACTGCACCACGGGGAGCACCACTGCATGTTGACGCCTGGCGATGCGGTGTACTTTGACTCGAGCACGCCCCACTCCTATGTATGCGCGGGCAAGAAGCCGGCAGATGCGTTGATCGTGACAATGCACCAGCCGCCGGCGTCCCAGCCAGTTACCTTGTTGCGTTCTGGCAGCGGTGCCTCGTTGGTGCAGCGGGCAGTCGCAGGTCGCGGCGTGCTGGGCCAGCGCGAGCAATAGGAGTCGAGACGGGGTTTTGCACGATTCAGGCGTTTAATTCACAAACATGTAATGCATTTAGGCGCATTCCTTTCGATTTCCGCTCTATATCCTTGAGTAGCAATAGCTATATTCCACTGTCGAAGATGTCTCCGCGAGGGTTCGATCCCCGGGTAGGCGACTGACAGGAATTCCCGCACTCAATTTACACATTCGCCACCGAAGGCGTGCTCCAGCGCACAGATTCATTTGGGTCAACTCGGCTCTTCTTATCGTAGGAGAGCCTCCTCATGTTTGTTCAATTGATCCGTAAGAGCTTCACGATGCTCGCGGTGTGCTTGCTGTGTCTCTGCTTGTCCTCTGTTGTTGCAGGTGCACAGAGCACGACTCAAGGCGCCATCGCGGGTACGGTCGTCGATTCCACCGGCGCTGTTGTAGCCGATGCAGCAGTCACCCTGCACAACGATGGAACAGGTGCTGACTTCAACGTGGTCTCTGACCCGAGCGGATACTTCAAAGTTCCGCTGGTACCACCCGGCACCTATACCGTGACCATTTCCGCCAAGGGGTTTGGCAACTACAACGCGAAGGCAGTGCCGGTCACAGTCGGTTCGCTCACAGAATTGCATCCCGAGTTGAAGGCTGGATCTACGCAGGAAACTGTCGAAGTTTCCGGAGTGGCCCCGGTCATCCAATTTGAATCGCCCGAAGTCTCATCGACATTGACGACGCAGGAAATCGTAAACCTTCCTCTGAATGGTGGACGCTGGTCGAACCTTGCCTTGCTCACTCCGGGCGCTGCATCGGATTCCAACGGCTTTGGCTTGATCTCCTTCCGCGGAATCAGCCCGATCCTCAACAACGTTGAGATCGATGGCGCCGACAACAACCAGGCCTTCTTCTCTGAAGAGCGCGGCCGCACGCGCGCAGGCTACTCCACTTCGCAGATCTCCATCTCGGAGTTCCAGGTAAATACGGGCGTCTATTCCGCCGAATATGGCCGGTCTGCCGGCGGCGTCTTGAATGCCGTCACCAAGAGCGGAACGAACCAGCTGCACGGTCAGGCATATTTCTACGATCGCGATAATGACTGGGGAGCCCTGAATCCATTCACAACGATCACCACAGTCAACCTTCCCGCAGGCGGCGGTACACCCACATTTCCCAACAGTCCATACGGACCAAAAGACTGGCGCAAGCGCTGGGGATTCGGCGCGGGCGGAAAGCTCATCGAGAACAAGCTGTTCTGGTTCTACGCATACGACCAGTTCAAGCGCAACTTCCCGGGTCTCGCAAAACCGGCAACACCATCTTCGTTCTTTAACCAGTGGGCCGACCTTACCTTGCCCGAAGGAGCCGCCTGCACAAAGGTGACCACGACGAAGAGCGGCGTGACTACCGTCAACGCGAAGCTTTCCGGAACCGGCACATCGCCCGGTGATCTCGAGGCTTGCACCCTGGCCTATCGCGCCTACGGCGGCAACTATGCAGCCGCGGCGGCGCAGTACGATCAGCTTCTGTATGGTTCGCAGGTTTCATCCGCCACAGGCCTGAAGACCGTGGGATTGCTCGATGATCTCGGTCCCGTTCCCCGCACCGGCGACGAAGTGTTGAACACGCCGAAGGTCGACTGGCAGATTACGCCCACAGAGCACTTGAGCGGCCTCTACCATCGGTTGCGCTGGGATTCTCCCGGCGGCGTGCAAACGCAGACCTCGAATAACTATGCGATTGATACCTTCGGTACCGATTACGTAAAGCTCGACTACGGCCTGGTGAAGCTCGACAGCATGTTCACGACCAGTCTTTCCAACGAACTTCGCGTGCAGTATGGCCACGAACTCGATTGGGAAGGCCAACAGCCTTACAGCGATTTCACCAAGCAGTCTCTCACCAACTCCACCGGCATTCCGATCCAACTCGCGATCCAGGGCGGATCGAGCAACTATGGTTTCACCGCGGGTTCGCCGTACTATTCATTCCGAACAGCGTATCCCGACGAGAAGAAATCGCAAATAGGCGATACCGCGATGTGGTCGCATCATGGCCACACGGTCAAGTTCGGTCTCGATATTCTTCGCAACGTCGATACGATCGATAACCTTTACCAGAGCAACGGTGTTTACACCTACCAGTACTTCGCCAACTTCTTCTCCGATATCCTGAGCCCGAACGGCGGTTGCGATTCAACCCAGGCTGAAACGGGTATCTCGACGAATGGCGCCTCCTATCCGTGCTACTTCGGATTCACGCAGGGCTTCGGCACTCCGAAGTTCTCCCTCACCACGGTGGACTACGGCTTCTTCGCGCAGGACGACTGGAAGATGACGCCACGGCTCACCCTGAACCTGGGGCTGCGCTATGACAAAGAGCAGATTCCTGCGCCATTCCAGTCGCTAATCAATACCTCTCTGTTGAACGTTGCAATCAACGGCAAGGGACCATACCCCAACGATGCAGCACAGATTACCAACCGGCCATCCGACAACAATAACTTCGGACCGCGCGTTGGCTTGTCGTGGGATCCGCGAGGAACCGGTAGAACGGTGGTTCACGTTGGCTATGGTCTCTACTATGGACGCATTCCCAACGGCATCGTCCTGAATGCCTATGAAGCAGCCGGCAGCCCGCTTGGCCAGTACACCATTCCAACGATTCATGGTGCCTTGCCTAGCAGCACTGTGCCTACGTTCCCGAATGTGATTGGTGCAGGCACATTCCCAACGCCGAGCCTGGACTTCTTTGCGAAGAACTTCCAGAATCCGCAAGTCAGTGAATTCGACTTCTCGCTTCAGCAAGAGCTGCCGAGGCGCACGTTCTTCTCACTGAGCTACATGGGTGCACTGGGCAGGGAATTGCCGAACTTCGTCAACATCAATCTCAACCCGGCGACGACCTATCAGACCACGCTCAACGTCGCACCGAAAACTGCAGGAGGAACCTGCGGCCCGTTGGCATGCGGAACGGCCATTACGTCGACCGTCTACTCGCAGAGCTACGTCAACTCGCATTACGGTTTTGTGACCGAAGTTGCGAGCAACATCAACTCCAGCTACAACGGAATGATTGCCGAGGTGCAGAACCGCAGCAATAAAAACCTGCAGTTCGATGTGAACTATACCTGGTCGCATGCGCTCGATCTCAACCAGAATCAGAGCACATCTCCGACCTCCAATAACTGGTATGATCCGCGCGGCAATGCAAGAGCCAACTATGGCAACTCGAACTTCAACGTGCCGAACCGACTCGTTTCCTGGGTGATGTGGCAATATCCGGGGCATTCTCACAGCTGGACAAAGTTCATGACCGATGGCTGGCACGTGAACCCGGTCTTCCAGTGGCAGAATGGATTGCCTTATTCAGCAGCCATCAGCGGCACCCAGCCGTCCGTGGGAACGAATTCCAATCAAAAAGCTGCTGGTTCGGGTATGACCGGATCAGGCAGCTCGGCTTATCTGCTACAGCTCGGACGCAACACCTTCAAGCAGCCGAACACGACGGTTGTCGATTGCCGGATTCAAAAGGATCTTCGCGTCAGCGAGAGGTTCAACTTCGAGTTGCTTGGAGAAATGTTCAACGTCCTGAACCACCAGAACGTGACCGGCGTGAACTCCACGGCCTACTCCATCAACACCACTGCCAGCACTCTCGTTTATCAACCGGCAACGGGCGCAGGCGTAAATGCCTCCGGCTTTGGCACGGCAAACAACGCCGACTCGAACTTTGTGTACAGCCAGCGCCAGATCCAGGTGGGCATCAAGCTGGACTTCTAATAACGTCGGCCGATTCAAACAGCGGCAATTCGGTCAGCACCCAACAAAAACGCGGCAGCTTCGGCTGCCGCGTTTTACTTGCTGTGCAACAGCCGCTACTGCGGCTTTGCAGGTGGGTTCGCGGGAGTGCTCGCCGCAGGCTTCGCCGTAGTGCCCGGAGTCGTGGTGGCGGGAGTGGCTGTGCCGGGAGTCGTGGCCTTTGCAGCAGCTTTCTTCTTCTTCGCCGGAGCCGGCGGAGCAGGGCATTTGGGAGCCGGTGGCGGTGTCGAGGCTGCCTTCAGCGACGCCGCCTGCGTCTGCACCGTGGTGCGCAGCTCCAGCATTTGCTTTTCCTGCACGGTCGCAATCTGCTGAAGCTGGTTTCCAAAGGTGACGCGCGCCTTTTCAAGATCAGCCAGCGCTTGCTGCAATTGGCTCACCTGGTCGCCGGGAGCAGAGACGCGGGAGGCTTCGACCACGTGCACCAGCACGTTATACAGCGCGTCCACGTTGACCGAGACCGGAAGCACCTTGCTCAACGTCCCGGGCGCCGCGTCCCCTTCGATAATCAGTTGCGGCATGGTTCCGTGCATATAGCGTTGAATCGCATCGATGTTCTTTCCTGCTTCATCTCGTACGCTGCCCTTCTTCCACTTGTCCAGGTTCACCGCACCCACGGTTTGCAGCACTTCCTGAAGGGCGGGTTTCAGAATTTCGGATGGCGGAGCAGGAGTGAAGACGTTGCTCGCCGGAGGGGTTACAGACGTCGCCGGGCCGCCGACCGCCGTCTGAGCGGCACAAATAAGCATCGGCGAAAATATAGTGGCGAAAAAGATAGCTTTACAAATGCTCATGGGGAATTTGCCTTCCTGACAGGTCTTGCGCAGGCCATTTGGAATAGACGGCTCAAAAGACCGGTTCGCTCCGCCGGGCTCGAAGTCGTCCATTCAGTATCGCCAATCCCTCTCGCATCGAACAAGTTGAAGCATGCATTGCTGCCTTCGATCTTCGCGATTGCGAGGCAACGGTTGCTGCTACCACGCCATCTAGACACGCAGTGCACTTGCAGCCTAAACCTACCTCCGGATTAAAGGTTCGATGCGGGCGATACGTTGCCGCGTTGGTTTGTACTCTTTCTCTCCTTGCCGCTGCTGAGCCAATTAAGGTGCGCCATCCCGAGGGCACGCTGCATGGCTTCCTGGCGCTGACCACGGAACAGGGCCAGGTTCTTGCTATTGGCGACCTTATCGAAATCGTGCGCGGCGACCGGGTAACGTCTCATCTCACCTTTCACTTCAAAGACGGCTCGCTCGACGACGAAACCACCGTATATACGCAGCGTGGCGTCTTCCGCCTCATCTCCGATCACCACATTCAGCGCGGTCCTTACTTCCCGCACCCGATCGACATGATGATTGACGTTGTGAAAGGGATCGTTGTGACGCGATCACCGGGCAAAGACGGCAAAGATGAAAGCGCCACCGACCGCATCAAGATGCCGGCCGATCTCTACAACGGCCTGGTCACACCGGTGATCAAAAACGTCTCTCCCGATGCAGGTGAAACGAAGGTTTCGATGATTGTCTCCACGCCGAAGCCGCGCCTTGTAACGCTCGTCATCATGCCGATGGCGCCTCAGACCTTCTATCTCGCAGGCTCTCCCCGCAAATCCTCCGTCTACGAAATCAAGATCGAACTGGGCGGAATCGCGGGCGTGATCGCGCCTGTTATCGGCAAGCAGCCTCCCAACATCTCAATGGAGATTCTCGGCGGAGAGTTGCCGGCGTTCCTGCGCGAAACGGGCCCTCTGTTCGAAGGCGGTGCAGTTCTTTCGATCTCCCTGATCGGACCGACATGGCCGGCAGGTTCGCGCGAACAACCCGCCAAATGATCAGCCTCTACGACGGTTCCGGGATCGCAGCGAAGTGTTCAGCGACTTCGAGCCAGTTGTTCACGCGCACAAACCCCGTAGCTGTCAGGTTGTGCGGCGCGGTGTAAAGCAGTCCCTGACCCTCAAAGCGCAGCAAGTTCTTCGGCAGGTCGTCAATCAGGTAATCGGCGCGCAGAATGCTTTTGTCTCCGCAGAAGACATAATGCGTAGGCGGAATAAAAGGGAAGTGCCGCTGCAGCCAGCGATACTTCGGCCCCAGCGAGTTGGGTACCGCCATCGCCTGTGTCGCTATAAAGATCTCAAACCGCGACGAAAGCATTTTCAATACATCTTGCGAATCCGGCATCAGCGGAAGGTCTTCGAAGAAGTCCTCTGCATCCAGAAAGGCGCGGAGTTCCTTCTGGCGATCCTGCGGCGTGATCTCCCACAAGCCCTTGCCTGCCAGGTCGTCGACGGTGACGTCCTCTTCAAAAGCCTGGTTATAACGGCGAAGATGCTCGGCCAGGGTATCGGCCATCACCTCGTCCATGTCGACGCAGACGCGCTTCAATGCTTGCTCCCAACTTTCCTCGACGGAGTTATTCCGACAGTTGGACCCGTTACGCTCCCGCCTGCCGCGGCTTGCGTATCGCTCGACCAGCGTCTGCGGCAGGTTCCGGCTGCGGTGTCTTCGGCGCCGGCGCCATCGCTGGATCCCAATAGAGCATCCGGCCGCAGCTGTCGCAGTTCAGCAACTCACCTTCGCGAAGCTGGTTCCACACCTGCGGGCGAACTCCCATGCGGCAACTCATGCACTGCTGGTTTTCGGCGCGGGCAATTCCGGTGCCGCGTTGCGAGGCGATCCGATCAAAGCGAGCCAGCAGTTCGGGCGCAATTTCGGCGCGAAGCGACTCGCGCTCAGCGGCGAGTGCAGTTTGTTGGCCGGCGAGTTCATTTAGGCTGGCGGCGACGCGTTCCTTCGTCTTGTCCAGGGCGGCTGCCAGCTCTTCCACTTGCGCCCGGGCTGTGGCCAGCGTCGCTTCCTGGGCTTCGGTGCGCTCCAGGCTGGCGAATTCCTCATTATCCAGGCGGTCAATCTCTGCCTGGGCAAACTGCACCTCGTGCTCGATGGCCGAAGCCTGTGCCGGGGTGGTCACGCTGTCTTGCTGTGCCTTGTAGCGGTCGGCTTTTTGCCGGTGTGCCGCAATCTCACGCTCCAGCTTCGTCCGCAGTGAGTCCTCGCGATTCAGTGCGTCAGAGGCTGCAGCCGTCTTCGCCTGCATAGCCGCCAGCGCGGACTCCGCCTGGCTGATCTGGGCGGGCAGAGCCTTGGCAGTTTGCGCCAGTCGGCTCCGTTCCACTTCCACGGTTTGCAGCTTCACCAGGTTCTCAATATTGGCTTGCATCGCTGCCAAGCAGTTTAGTTCATCGCCCGTCTAATCAGAAAATGCAAGCGCCGATCGAACGGAAGGCATCCAACCCAATGGTGGAGATTGCAGAAGCCAGGATTACGCGCGGACGCATACCCCGGTGGCCGTTTTGGGCGGGCGGAGTCATTCTTGCGCTCCTCGCCACGGCAGCCGTCTTCATCACTATCGCAGCCCACCGGGCAGAGCCATTCATGCGCCAGCAGGTGGTCCAGGCCTTGTCTGAACGCTTTCATGCCCGCGTGGAACTCGACAGCTTCCATCTCAAGCTGGGAAACACTCTGCGCGGCGAGTGGGGCATCTGGGGCGAAGGGAAAGGCCTCCGCATCTGGCCCCCGGCCGACGTTGAGGGTGTTCATGTTCCTGAATCCAACTCGCCGGCGCAGCCTCTCATCCGGCTTGACGAATTTCACTTTCACGCGCCATTGCGGTATCCAGCTGGACAGCCGATCCACATCACGCAGATTCGCCTCAAAGGCCTCGACATCCGGTTTCCTCCGCGCTCGCACATGCAGCGGGCACTCGGATCTCAACCCGGGAGTACCACTCCAACGCCATCGAATGGCGTGAAAGTGAGCTTCGTGATTGACGCCGTTGAGTGTACCGACGCCCGCTTCGCGCTCGAAACCGACAAGCCCAACAAGCTGCCGCTGGAATTCGTCATCCATCAATTCCGGGTGAAGGACGTGCGTCCGGGCGCCCCCATGGTCTTCGACGCGCAGCTTGACAACCCCAAACCGCCCGGCGCGATCCACACCACGGGCAATTTTGGTCCCTGGGTCGTCTCAGATCCCGGCAGCACACCGATTCAGGGCAACTACACCTTCAGCCATGCCGACCTGTCAGTCTTCACCGGCATTGCCGGCATTCTCAGTTCGACCGGACGCTACCAGGGGCCATTGCGCGAACTCACCGTCGACGGCCAAACCGATACGCCTGACTTCCAGCTCTCGCGATTCGGCCACACCATGCCGCTGCATACCACTTTTCATGCGCGGGTCGACGGAACAAACGGCGATACGTGGCTTGAGCCCGTCGATGCCACACTTGGAGGATCCCACTTCACCGCGAAGGGCCAGGTTGTGCGCGTTCTGAAGACCGGCGACGACGGAAAGCTGCACAGCATCGGCCACGATATTGCGCTCAGCGTGATCGTGGACCGCGCAAGGATAGAAGACTTCCTGCGTCTTGCTACCGATTCGCCAAACCCCGTTCTCGATGGCGGCGTGAGGGTGCAGGCGCAGCTACACATCGCGCCTGGAAAGACACCGGTAAGTCAGCGCATCGTGATCAAAGGTCATTTCCTGCTGGATCAGGCTGAATTCGCAAGCCTGCAGGTGCAGAAGCGCATTCGCGAACTGAGTCTGCGAGGGCAGGGGAGACTCGATCAGTTAAAGTCCGTTGAAGACGAGAAAATCAAGTCGCACGTTGAGGGCGAATTCGACCTCGATGCCGGAGTGCTGACGCTTCCATCAGTCCTCTACTCTGTTCCAGGCGCCGACATCCACCTGCACGGCACCTATCACACCAAGGGCGGACTGCTGGACTTCACCGGAACCGCGAAAATGCAGGCGACGGTCTCACAGATGGTTGGCGGCTGGAAGGGGCTCTTGCTCAAACCCGCCGATCGCTTCTTCAAAAAGAATGGAGCCGGGACCGAGATTCCCATCTACATCGCCGGAACACGCGAGAAGCCGCACTTCGGCTACAATTCCGCAAATAACTGGACCACCCATCCTCAGCGCCCCGGCACACAATAGCCGCACCATCTGCGAACTCCGGCAGTTCCTCCGCGAATCCACCGCAGTGCTACATCCGTTTTCGTAGCCCATCTGTATAATTCTCCGCATATTTCACTGTCGGCATTGCGGAGGCTCCTATGGATATGGTCACTCTGGTCCTGCTCGCTATTCTTGCGGTCATTGTTCTTTCGCTCATCCTGGGCAGCTTCTTTACCGTCAGTACCGCGCAGGTGGCCGTCCTTACCCGCTTCGGCAAATTCCTTCGCGTCGCCGAGGCAGGGCTCAACTGGAAGGCGCCGTTTCTCGATTCCGTCTCGGGCATAGTCAGTCTTCGCGTCAACCAGATTGCGCTGACCATGGAGACCAAGACCAAGGACAACGTCTTTGTCACCATCCCCATTTCGGTGCAGAATCGCGTTCGCCCCGAGCGTGTGTACGACGCCTTCTATAAGCTCTCCGACCCCGTGGCGCAGATCAAGTCCTATGTCGAACAGGTCATTCTCGGCCATGTTCCCTCGATGACCCTCGACGAGGTCTTCGCATCGCAGTCCAGCATCGCTGCCGCCGTCAAGCAGGAGCTCGATTCCGACATGGCCGCCTTCGGCTACGAAATCGTCAATGTGCTCGTCACCGATATCGTGCCCGACGCCAAGGTCAAGTCCGCGATGAACGACATCAACGCCGCCCAGCGCGAACAGGTGGCTGCAACGGCGCGCGGCGAGGCCGACAAGATTCTTGTCGTCAAAAAAGCCGAAGCCGAAGCCGAAAGCAAAGCGCTGCAAGGGCAGGGAATCGCCAACCAGCGCAAGGCAATCGTTGAAGGCCTGCAGAACTCCATCGAGCAGTTCCAGAAAGCCGTCGAAGGTGCCACATCAAAGGACGTCATGCAACTCGTCCTCGTCACGCAATACTTCGACACGCTGAAGTCGATTGGCGAGAACGACAAGACCAACACGCTGTTCCTCGCGCACTCGCCCGGCGCGGTAAAGGAAGTCTCCGATCAGATTCTTGAATCGATGCTGCTTGCGCAGAACTCGACGGTGATGTCGCGCTGAGGTGGTGGCGCCGAATTCGGTCTGGGTTCGGTCTAAAGGGGGGACCAGAGAAGACGATGAAGAAGATCGTATTGCTTGCTATTTATCGTTGACTCTTATGCTCGACTCTTGATGCCATCGGTTGCCGAAGGCTCCCTCATAGTTGCACATGGCAAGAAGTGCCGGAGCTAAAAGCTACATTCTGAGGCCCGATGGCTGGACCTTCAAGCCCGAGAATAACAAGGGCACCTGCCATTATCGTTAAGGAGACTTCACAAAAACAGGAGTACTTCTCCGGCTCGCGGTTCAATGCCAACCTCCTGAGCAGTTCGGCAGAGCGCAGAAGAGCAAATCGGTCAATAACGGCATTTCTCGTAGTGGGTTTTGTACTGGTTGTCAGGAGTCGGCTGCGAATTAAGGTGGGCGATTCCAGACGGCCCATCGTGACGGAGCGCAGTCCGTCTTGAACCTCAAGATCACTCTGCTATGTGTCGCTTTGAATGTCCTCGGCAATTGGTGCGATTCTGAAATTAGGTACAGATTCTGGGCATTTGCCACTCGACATGACACCTGAACGTACTCTGCCCTAAGAGGACCAAAATCGCTCGCCTGTCGATAACCGCTCGTGGTATTTTGACCTGTTCACACCGTTGACGAAATTACGGGCTCTGAAGGATTTCAGAGTGAGCCAAAAAGGCCTTAGTCCGGCACGACTTGAAGCATTCTCTGACGGCATTATTGCCGTCATCATCACCATCATGGTGCTGGAACTGAAGGTGCCCGCGCCGGACGGCATAGCGGGTATGCGCGCGGTGTTGCCAACCGTCTTTCTCTACCTGCTCACCTTCGTACAGATCGGGATTTACTGGGTCAACCATCACTACCTCGTCGACGAGGTGGAGACCGTCAGCCACGGAATTCTGTGGTCCAACCTGATGTTTCTTTTCAGCCTCTCTCTGTTTCCATTCGCCACCGACTGGATCGGCGTCAAGGGACTGTCATCGTTCACCGCCGCCCTCTACGCGGCGATCAGTATCTTCCCGGGGTTGGGATTTATGGCGCTTTGGGCCCAGATACGAAAGCAGAGTGCAGCGCCCGCGCACGCAAGCTGGGGCAAACAGATCGCGTCAGTCTCGCTGTATCTGGCCGCGATCCCTGCGGCTTATTACCGGCCTGCTGCCTCCCTGGTGCTGATCGCAATTGTTGCGGTCCTCTGGCTGCTGCCGCCGAAGTCCGAGGTCGTCGAATGACTGGCGGGTAAATGAGAAAAGGTCAAAATCGCCCTTCAACTCCCAAAACCTGAAGTCAAACGTCTCATCGTTGTTTGTAGCTAGTGCGTACACTCGGGATATTTTCGCTTACGTTGTTACAAGTGCGGTTCTTACATGCGCAGATTCTCGATTTTGCTCGTGTTCGTGTTTCTTGTGAATCCGATTCTTGCTGCAACGCGCGTTACCGTCGCGCAACTGGAGCAGTTCCTGACTTCCAAGAAGACGGCAAAGGAGTCCGATCGTGAAATAGCGGAGCGGCTTGGGTCGGTACAACTCACGGAACAACTCACAGCGCAAACATTGGTGCGAATTGAATCCGAAGCAAACTTGGGTCCAAGCACAATCGAGCAGCTTCGACTCATCGCAAACTCTTCGATTTTCCTCGCTCCTCCTTCGGGAGAACTGCCATCTATCCCTGCCCCGATCAGATCTTGCAGCAGCGAATGCTGAATTCAGCCATAGAGAATGTTGAAGGTGCTCTTCGGCGCCTTCCCGATTTTCTCGCACTTCGCACCACAGATAGCTTCGACAATGCTCCTCAGCAGGCAGGTTCAAAACACGGGAAAACTAAAGCGAATCTACATCTCGTTCGCGAATCTCGTCGCGAGATTGCCTATCAAAATGGAAAGGAGATTGTGGATTCTACCTTCAGCGATTCAGGGAGTAGTCAGCCCGAATCATCCGTTTTCACCGGCTTCACCACGAGGGGCGAATTCGGTCCAGTCCTCAAAGCCATCCTCAGCGACTCGTTCCAGGGAAGCGTCGTTTGGAATCGTTGGCAAACGAGCGAATCAGGCGCTCTGGTTGCGGTCTTTCGTTACGGCGTACCAAAACCCGATTCTCACTATCTCGTCGACTTTTGTTGCTATCAAAAGTCCCGGGACGATCCACAATCATTTCGGTTTCGTTACTTGGCTGGATATCACGGCGAACTTTATCTCGACCCTTCGACCGGCGTCGTGGACCGCATTACCCTGGAGGCGGATCTGACGGGAGACGATCCAGTTATGGTTTCCAGCAGTGCCGTTCAATACGGCCGGGTCAACATTGGCGGAAAGAATTACATTTGTCCCGTTCGTGCCGTTGCGGTGTCAGAAGTCCATAACCTGAACATGGAACTCGTAGACAAGGTTGGTCCCGAGAGACTCATCAACGAAGTGCGTTTCTCCAATTACCACAAATTCGCGTCCACCGTGCGCATATTTCCCGAAGATGCTCATGCGAACCGACAATAGCCTTGTTTAGGCCAAATCAATAGATTTATTGGGTCAACCATCACCACCTCGTCGACGAGGTGGTGATGGTCAGGCAGGCATTCTGTGGTTCAACCTGAAGTTTTTTTCAGCCTCTCCTTGTTTCCATTTGCCACCGATTGGATCGGCGCTGCAACTGAAGTGATCCAGCGGAACTGCTCTCGTTACCTGATCTGCGCTCTATGGCACAGAGACGGTTGTGCTATTTGACGGACCGCTTTCAACACCGGAACCATCGACGGTAGTCACGTAGTACTTATACGTCACTCCAGACTGCACGGAACCATCCTGGTACGTCGTCTGATCGTCGACACTGGAGTTGATCCGTTGAAAAGAGCCGCTACCCGTGGAGCGATAGATGTTGAATCCCTTCACCGGATCACTCGAGCTTGCAGGAGCGTTCCAACTCAAACTGACCTGGTGTGGAGCTGCTGAACCGGTTGTTCCTCCGGGAGACCCACCTGTTGAGCCGTCGGTGCTGGCGCTTCCCGTGGCGCTGAAGGCAGAGACACCGAACTCCGCATTAGCAGCCGCCGCAGTACTCACAACATCCTTGATATAGAAGCCCATTCCTGGTGAACCCGAAGTGAATTTCGAATCGGTCACGATCAGCTTGGACGTACCGTTCTTGGACACCGTAATCGTGCTCCCTGAAACTGTCGCCTTCAGTACGTCGCCGTCTACGCACGTGGTCGACGCAGTGGCAAGCACTGTGTAATCGCCCTTTGCGCCGTTCCAGCGCGAAAGGCGCAAAAAGGGATTACTCGGAATGATCGAACAGAAAATCTCATAACCGGTGAGGGTGTGCGCCGCCAAGGTTGTTCGCAACCACACTTCCTCCAGTTCCTGAGAGGCATTCGAGGTCGAATTGATCTTGAGCGTGATCTGAGCAGATTGATCCGAGTTCCAGCCTCCCGGCAGTAAGCAGATCGAATCGTCCGCGGTCTTGGTTCCCGGTTGCGTTCCAAATGCGAAGCCCGGCTTGGATCGGCAGTTATTCCAGTCAAGCCCCGTTGTGCCCCCATTGGTCCACTCGCCGCTTTGGGATAACGGAACTTCTGTATTCGGAAAATTTGTCTGATAGTTCGCCGCAGCGCCCGTCGCTTGATTGGTGGCGGCCGTTCCGGAGGAGCCCTTCTGGCCATTCCCGCCACAGCCTGAAACGAAAATGCAGAAGCAGGAAATCGCAAGGGAACCCGTGAACCACGGACGGAGTCGAATGAGGAAAGAACGTTTGGAATAAGGCCTGTACGATTTAGATGAATTTGGGCGACCGGGGAAATTGGGAGAATTGGATTTCGCGCAACTGGCGCGAAAAGCTCGAATTGTTGACACCTGACATACCTCCAGAATCTCTGTCTGTACGGGTTTCGGGATAGCAATCCGGTCAAAGTTCTTAGGCAGAGGACCGGCCTATATCTCGGGCTAATCGACACACGAGTGCGCCGACACCTGGATAGCAATTGAATCGTCTGGTTGTTCGAGACGGTCCGGTTAAACCTTAGGCAAACAGCTCGTTCAGTTCTCAGCGCGTCCTTGAAGCGGACCGAAAGTGGATTGGATTGGGTGCATGAATCGCGGCCTGGATCGCGCATACAGAAGCCGCACTGCAGTGATCCTCTTGGTTTGTTATAACGTTTCATGCATGCAACATGCATGCCAAACTCGCAGCCAGAGCTATCTGCCATTTCCGTAACAATTCATGAGTCTTATCCCGATCTCATATCTTCCGGCGCGACGTTCTGCCCTAAAGTTCCGTGTAATGTTTGCTTCTCGATGTAGTTTTTACCCGTGTATCTACGAGAGCCGTCATCCTTTCGAAGCGAAGACCTCTCCCAGTCCATGGCCCCCAATGTGATAGTTTGGCCTGTTCACACCGTTGCCGAATCTACGAGCAGTGGAATCAAGACCTGAGGACCGCAATGCACTGGACCAAACCTTTTGTAGCCGCCATCGCGACATGCGCTCTGGGGCTGTCCCTTTCAGCGCCAGCAACCACCGCAACAGCACAAACACAAACCAGCACCGCGCAAGCCCAGCCCACAGGCTCGGAATGGTGGCGTCACGCCGTCATCTACGAGCTTTATCCGCGCAGTTTTCAGGATTCGAACGGCGACGGCGTGGGCGACATCAAGGGCATCACCTCACGCCTCGACTACCTCCGCGACCTGGGCATCGACGCCATCTGGATCACGCCGATGTACCCCTCGCCGGGCATCGACTACGGCTACGACATCTCCGACTACACGGCGATCGATCCCCTCTACGGCACCATGGAGGACTTCGACACCCTGGTCGCTGAGGCCAGGAAGCGCAACATCCGCGTCATCATGGACTACGTCATCAACCACACCTCCGATCAGAACAAGTGGTTTCTCGAGTCCCGCTCCTCGCGCGACAATCCGAAACGCGACTGGTACGTGTGGCACGACGGAAAAGGTCAAACCGCGACGGACAAAGGTCAACCACCCAACAACTGGCAATCGTGGTTCGGCCACTCGGCATGGCAGTGGGACGAGAAGACGCGGCAGTACTACTACCACTACTTCTATGTCCAGCAGCCCGACCTCAACTGGCGTAATCCCGAAGTACACAAGGCCATGGATGGTGTGCTCGACTTCTGGATGAAGCGTGGCGTCGCGGGCTTCCGCATCGATGCAGTCTCGCGCCTCTACGAAGATCCGGAGATGCGCGACGATCCTTACCTGCCGGGTCACAATGCCTATGGCGATCGCAACATCCAGCACAAATACACCGACGATCTACCCCAGGTGCACGACGTCCTCAAAGAAGTCCGCAGCGTCGTCGATAAGTATCCAGGCGACCCCGTTCTCGTTACCGAAGCCGACGAGCCTAACGTCGAAGCGCTGACAAAGATGTACGGCAACGGCGATGAAGTGCAGCTTCCCATGGATTTTCAGATTGCCGATGTGAACGAGCTGTCTGCGCCACGCTTCCGCGAGCTCTTCAATCAAATTGAAAACAACTCCGCCCACGGCCAGCCCGAATACTTCTTCTCGAACCACGATCAGCCCCGCCAGTGGGACCGCTACGGCGATGGCGTGCACAACGACCAGATCGCCAAGCTGATGGCCGTGCTCGAGCTCACCACGCGCGGCACCCCGCAGATGTACTACGGCGAAGAACTCGGCATGCGCACGACCGATCCTGTCCGCGTCGAAGACGTTCACGACCCCATCGGCAAACTCGGCTGGCCCAAGGAAAAGGGCCGCGACGGCGAGCGCACCCCCATGCAATGGGACGAGACGCCGCAGGCCGGATTCACCACCGCAACGAAACCATGGTTGCCCATTCCGCCCAGTTCAGCCCAATACAACGTCGAGGCCGAGAGCAAGAACCCCGATTCAATCTTCAACACCTACAAGCGCCTCATCGCTCTCCGCAAGACAGAACCCGCTCTACGCGACGGAGCCCAAACTAGTATCGGCAACGATCCCGACGTTTTCGCCTACCTGCGCAGGAGTGCAGACGAAACAGTGCTGGTTCTATTGAACATGAGTGGAAAGCAGCAAACGTTCGAGTGCAAGGCGGATAAGAATCTGTCCAGCTGTGCGGGCCAACTCCAACCACTGTACAGTTCGACTCACGTTCCTACGTCTGTCTCACTGTCCCGCGTTGTTCTGCCTCCCTTCGGCGCCCTCGTGGCCAAGGTGGAGTAGACGATTAAAGCCACAGAAGAAGGCCGCAATCAGCAGGAAACAGGGGTGCCCCGTCCAGCGCGTGGCCGGGTGCCCCAGGTCTCGCTTTTGAGACCTGGGTTCGTCTCACTTTCACTCCCCCAAACCCAGCCGATTGTGTTAGTTTTGGCTGTTCACACCGTTGCCAATTCATGAGCATCGGAACGGGGTGCGTCTGCCCTTGCTTTCGAGGCGCGACCTCCCCAGGGACGAGGAGACGCAATGCACTGGACCAAAAAACTCGCAATCATCACCGCCGCCGCTCTCATGCTGGGCACCGCCGTACCTAAAGCCGGAGCTCAGACCCAACCAACTAAATCCGTATCGGCTACCGACGAGAAGAACTGGTGGCGTAATGCCGTTTTCTACGAGATCTATCCCCGCAGCTTCGCCGACTCAAACAACGACGGCATCGGCGACTTGAAGGGAATTACCGCGCATCTCGATTACCTGAAAGAACTCGGCGTCGATGCCATCTGGCTCACGCCCTGCTTCCCGTCGCCGCAGGTCGACTTCGGCTACGACATCTCCGATTACGAAGCCATCGATCCCAAATACGGCACCATGGCCGACTTCGACCATCTCATCGCCGAGGCCAACAAACGCCAGATCCGCGTCCTCATGGACATGGTAATGAACCACAGCTCCGACAAGCACAAGTGGTTCATCGAGTCGCGTTCGTCAAAAGACAATCCCTACCGCGACTGGTACGTGTGGCACGATGGCAAGGGCCAGACCGCGACCGATAAGGGCCAGCCACCCAACAATTGGCAATCTGTCTTCGGTGGCCCCGGATGGGAGTGGGATGAGAAGACACAGCAGTACTACTACCACAAGTTTTACGTCCAGCAGCCCGACCTCAACTGGAACAATCCCAAAGTCCACCAGGCTTTCAAAGACATCATTGCCTTCTGGCTCAAGAAGGGCGTTGCCGGCTTCCGCTTCGACGCCATCACAACGCTGTTCGAAGATCCTCAGATGCGCGATGAAGCCGCAGTGAAAGACAAGAATGGCAATCCTGAAATGAGAAACGGCGAGCCAGTGCTCGAAAACGTGAAGACCGACAACTTGCCCGGCGTTCACACCGTGATGGCTGAAATGCGCGCCGAAGCCGACAAGTACTCCACGGACAAGTATCCGGGCACCCGCGTATTCATTGGCGAAACCTATCTGCCCAACGTTGCCGAACTTCTCAAACAGTATGGAACCCCCGAGCATCCGGAATTCCACCTTCCCATGGACACGCAACTCGGCTTCATCAATAAGCTCGATGTCGCCACCTTCCGTGCCAGGCTCGAGGATGCGGAAACCGATCTCGGCTCCAACGTTCCTCTGATCGTCTTTGACAACCACGACAACCCGCGGCTTGATGCGCGCTTCGGTGATGGCGTGCACGACACCGACATTGAGCGTGTGATCTCCACCATCCTCTTTGCCAGTCGTGGCGCATCGCTCTTCTATTACGGCGACGAAATCGGCATGACCACCACACCGCCTGCACGCAAGGAGGATGTGAAGGATCCAGTCGGCCTCCGCTATTGGCCGCAATTCAAGGGCCGCGACGGCGAGCGTACCCCGATGCAGTGGACGCCGGGGCCGAACGCGGGATTCGATGCTCCGAACGCAATTCCCTGGCTTCCGGTTCCGCCCAACGCATCCACCATTAATGTGGAGGCGGAGCGGCGGGATCCGAACTCAATGTTCGCGTGGTATCAAACACTGATCCGGCTGAAGAAAACCAATCCGGCTTTCTCCAAGGGCGCCGACACCATGCTCGACAAACAGAACACCAAGGTCCTGAGCTGGAAGCGCGAAGCCGCCGGAGCGCCCCCGGTTGTGGTGGCGCTAAACTTCACCGCCGAACCGCAAATCGTGAATCTGGTGAGCCCAGGCCTGGCCGACGGACCTCTCACCACGTTGTTGAAAACCCCCGGTGCAGCCAACCCGGCCTCACTGAAGTCCATTCAACTGGGCCCCTACGGCGTCTACGTTGGCCAGCTCCAGTTCTTGATCAACCACTAAACACCGTGCGGTAACGGCTACAAAATCAATCGGCGGTTCCTGGCATTCGGAATCGCCGATTTTGCTTTCTACCCTGATCAAGTTTCCAATCCTCAAACCACCGCTCGCTGGAGTACTATGCTGGAGCGTCCTCCACAGAGGCGCGGGCCAGCCATAGCCCATCCTCTCCAGGAACTTGAGCCTCCATGCCCGAAACCACCCCTGACCGAGCCAAAATCTTCCAGGCGGCACTTGCCGAGCACATCGAGATCATCCAGGCCCTCAACGACCAGCAGCTCGTCCTTGATCAGATCGCCTCCGAGATGGTGCTCGCCATCCGGATGGGCGGCAAAATCCTGTGGTGCGGCAACGGCGGCAGCGCCGCAGACGCGCAGCATCTCAATGGCCAGCTGGTCGTCCGTTTCCGGCTCGATCGAGCCGGCATCCCGTCGATCGCTCTCTCGACTGACACCTCGATCCTCACTGCCGCCAGCAACAACTACGGTTACGAGCACATCTTCCAGCGCCAGGTCGAAACGCTGGCGCGCAAGGGCGACGTCGTAGTGGCTATCTCCACCTCGGGGAACAGCCGCAATGTCTTTCTCGCCCTCGAGGCCGCGCGCAAAATCGGAGCCGTCACCGTGGCCTTCACGGGCAAAGGCGGAGGCAGAATCGCCACGGCCGCGGATTTTCTGTTTGAAGTTCCTTCGGCAGACACACCGCGCATCCAGGAGGCGCACATCCTCGCCGGTCACATCCTGTGCGAAATTCTCGAAAAGGAGCTCACGGTGGGACAGGGAGTTGCCACCCAGAACGGCTCCGGGCTCAGAAATCCTCCGCCCTCTCGTCCTCAGTAATTTCGGAATCAGAATCCGGAATTTCATTTTCTGCTTCTCGCAACTGAGAGAGCGCCTTCCGGTAGAACCATGCCGTTGCCAAGCCCCCCAGCACTGCTGAGGCGGCCGCAATGGCGCCTACCTTGACCCAGCCGCGGTTCTCCCCGGGCCGTCTCTTGGGGCCTTGCGCCGCGTAACTTATGACAGAACTCGATGATTTTAAGTCACTTGTCGTCTCATGACGTGTCCCACTATCCGGCTTTGTCATTCCCTGCTTCTTTCCAAAAGCTGTTCTGAGATGCCAATCGCGACCAGATGGTTCCCCGTCCCGCATGACGAGAAAATCTGAAATTTTGTATTTGCTTCGAAGCCGATCTATAGTATCGTGTAGATATTCCAGTGATGGAGAGCGGTCTTTCTGATCGCACCAGCGCTGGAAGTAGTTTGCGTCACTGGCCTCCCGGCACGAACAAAAAACGTTCGTGCCGTCTTTTTTTGCTCCCGCACCGAAAGACATAGTACCGCGAAATTCCCTCCCGCGTTTCCAACCGCTTCATCGTAGAGCTCCGAATCGTTGCGTCCTCCAGACCCGACGAGTCCATCGGGATCATCCACAACGTGACATTCCACCTGTGTTCCGGAGCTCCGTGTTCAGCGACAGATTCCGTTTCGCTCTGCATGCGGTCTAAAATGAACAGAGAGAGCATCGCATAATGAATTTTGCAAAGCGCCGTTGGGTTCTTGGTTTTGCGGTATTCGCGATCACCGCCGCGAGTTACGCGCAGTGGTCTAATCCAGCCGACGACATCCCGGCCTACCACCCTGCGGCTCCTCTCAAGGTCTCCGCGCTGCCGCCGATTCTGGCCGGCGCGAAACTCACTGGCGAAAACTTCCGCTATCCCTGGCAGATCCACGTTTATCAACAGGCCGTGAAGATCGGCAACGTGCTCTACCAGCTCCCCTGCAACTGTCGTTGCGACCGCGCACTGGGCCACACCAGCCTGCGCAGTTGCTACGAGGGCTATCACGGCACGGAGTGCTCCACCTGCGCGCAGGAAGCCTTCTACGCCTTCGCCATGATCAAGGCCGGCAAGACACCCACGCAGATCCGCGCCGGCATCGCCCAACATGCTTACCAGCAGATCGATCTCGAAAAACAGTAAACGCGAAAATCTCGAGATCTATTTCGGCAAGTTCATACCTGCGAGTACGCTCAAAAATCGCGGTTCTCTCTTGAGAGAGTCGTAAATGGGATCCCTCGCAATCAAGAGCGAGTAGACATTTCGCTCCTCCGCGGCCTTCGGCAACAAACTCAGTGCGCTCTCCCGCTCTCCCGCCATCAAATGCAGTCGAGCCAGTTGGGCACATGGCACATATTCGCCCTTATCCACTCTTGACTGTGCGCGTTCAAGCTTCTTCCGGGCCATGGCTCGAACAACGCTGCCAGCACCCTTGCTTGCAGCATTCCGAATGATCCGCGCTATCTCCGAATCACCTGCGAGGTTCGCCGCGCGCAACCACGCTTCCTCCGCTTCACTGTGATCCGCCATTATTTCAAGAACGTCTCCCAGCAACTCATGCGGAGCGGCGTCGTCGGGGTTCATCTCGATCATCTCTCTGCACTGCCGTATGCACTCCTCAAATCGACGAGCCACATAGAACACATTGGCCAGTTGCAGGTTGATGCGCACAGAGAATGGATTGCAGGCAAGGGCCCGCTTGTTCGCAGCGATAGCTTCGTCGAACCTGCCTATCACCATAAGCAGAAAGGAGTGGAAGTAGTGAATCTCGTCGAATTGGGGGTCTAGCTCTATAGCGCGCATCGTCTCTGCTTCGGCGCCCGCCCAATCCTTGTTGATCATCTTCAGCGCGGCCATGCCAAGGTGAACCTCGGCAAGAGTGTCGTCTAACTCGAGCGCCTTGCGGATAGCCCATTCCGCTTTGCTCCATCCCTCCTTGGGCGGAATCAGCCCCCACGCCGAACTGAAGCCGTAGTAGCTGTTCAGCCCGCAATAGCCGAGGGCATAGTCCGGGTCAATCTCCACGGCGCGATGGAAATACTCACGACTCAATTGGAATTCTTGTGGGTCGGTCTTCCACCAGTAGAATCGGCCTTTCAGATAAAGCTGGTATGCCTCTACGCTGGCTGTGTGGCGTTTCGTCAGGCGCGTCTTGTCGGCCTCGCTCAATTTGAGTTCGAGCGCCTTCACCACCTTTTCGGCGATCGAATCCTGCAACGTGAAGATGTCGGTAAACTGCTCGTCAAAGGTACCCGTCCAGAGCGCCTTTCCACTGACCGTATTCAACAGCCGCGCGGTGACTCGGATCTTCTGTCCGTGCTTCTGCAAACTTCCTTCCAGCACGGATTCAACGCCGAGTTGCCGCCCAGCAAGCAGCGGGTCTACGTCAGATTGCGTAAATCTACGCACCGAGCTGATTGGACGGACCACCAGCCTGCGGATTGCGCTGAGACGAGTGATCAGCGTGTCGGCCATTCCCAGTTCAAGTGACGAGTCACTATCCGCAACCACGAGAGGCCTGAACGGAAGCACTGCGACAGTCCTGAGGTGAGCGGTGGTGTCCGTTACCTCAGAGGCGGATCGAGTCGCAACGGAGGCTACAAAGTTGAAACCCCGCCCCTGAACGGTGACAATGAATCGGTTTTCACTGCGAGGGCCGCCAAGGGCCCGTCGAAGCGCAGAAATGTTTTGATTCAGGTTATTCTCTTCGACTTCCGTGTCGGGCCAGACGGCTTGCAGCAGGGCTTCCTTCGTAACCACCGTGCCCCGGTGCGCGATCAGATACATCAGCGTATCGAGCGCTTTGGGAGAAAGCGCGACCGGCGCACCATCGTGCCCGGTCAGGAGACGGCGACCCGTCTCCAGCCGGAATCCGCCGAATTCGTAGATGTCTTGCACTGGCTCCGGCCTGGCACTTCAGAAGTCTTCAGAAAGTCTCACACATTCTAAGGACATTCGTGGGTGATTGCGAACAATATCACGTCAACGCTTGATGGCGCCTCGGCGCAAGCCGGGGAACGAAAGCCCACACTGACGAGAGTTCGCGAAGGCCGAACTCGGAGGATCCATGACACGCAAAGGAATCGCACGAATTTTCCCCGCCGCTGCACTCACCTGTACGTTCGCCACGGCCACACTGGTGGCTCAATGTCCCACATCCGTTGTCGCAGCCGGATTGCAGGCTCCCACCAAGATCATTGCCGCAACGGGCAATGACTTTCTAATCGCAGAGGCCGGCTTTGGCCCCAACATGGGACGGATCTCCATTCTCGATCCTGGCACTGGCCAGGTAAGAACTCTCGTTAGTGGGTTGCCATCGGGATTCTCCCCGCCGAACGGTGACCCATCAGGGCCTTCCGGCCTGGCATTGCAGGGAAACACGCTGTTCGCCACCATCGGTCTGGGCGATGCGGTCGTCGCCGGTCCTCTCCCCGGAACGCAAATCCCGAATCCAACACCATCCTCGCCGTTGTTCAGTTCCGTGCTCGCATTCAGGCTCACCCGTCATGGATCCGTCTTGAATGCCGGATTCACAATGACCCCGGCTGACCAGTCAGCGCTCAAAAGCAATTCCAGCACGACTCTCTACAACGCGAACGGCGATCAGCTCGCTATTCGTCTCGTCGCCGATTTTCCCGACTATCTGCCGGAACCGGTCCCGGGTGCACTTGCAAACGTGCGCCAATCGAATCCCTTCGGAGTCGCGGCCATCGACAATCTCCTCTACGTCCCGGATGCAAGTTCAAATAATCTCCGCGTCGTGAATGCCAACACTGGCGCCTACCAGACGTTGTCGAATTTCGCGCCGCTGCCAAATAGCCTGTTCCCGTTTGGACCTCCCGTGGTCGAAGCCGTTCCCAACAGCATCCGCCGATTTGGAGATGGACTCATCGTGACGCTGCTCTCCGGCTTCCCGTTTCCTCCCGGCGGCGCCCAGGGGCTCGCCATCGATCCAGTCACCGGAACCCAGACAACGTTGATTACCGGACTTACAGCTGCAATCGATATGACGCCCGTGAAACATCAGGGCAGGCTGGCGCTCCTTACACTCGAATTCAGTACAAACATGTTGCTGCCACAGCCTGCTCCAGGTCGCCTCAGCATCTATCAGCCACCCTATTCCACTCCATCCGTTGTGGCGGAATGCCTCATCACTCCAACGAGCATGGCCCTCGACAAAGCGAACAGCCACGCTTATGTCACGGAGATATTTACCGGAAGAGTTATCAAGGTGACGTTGCCGTAGGTGTTGGCAAGGCTGCCGATTTGCGAGAGCTCAGACCAAAGGCAAGCGGGATGAGCTCTCGCGTTGCATGAATCGCGAACTGTTTTCTCTGAGAAATTAAGCCTGACGAGAGAAGGTGTAGTTCGATGGTGAGATATCCTCTCGCACCAAAACGCGCAGCCCTGCTGAACGTGGACATGCAAAATTGTTTCGTAGAGAATTCGCCGATTGCTGCTCAGGACGGTATGGTCATACTGGAGCGGGTCAATCGCCTTGCCCGTGAATGCCGCAATGCAGGCGCTACCGTAATCCACACCGCACATGTGCTTCGTGAAGATGGCTCAAATGGCGGCTTGCTGGCAGAAAATGCCGAAGCAGTACGAGCAGGAGTGATCAACAAAGGGTCGCCTTCCTCCCGGTTGCATCCCGCACTGAATATCGAGGCGAAAGACATCATCCTCGAGAAGCCGAGATTCGGTGCTTTCTACGGCACTGACTTAGAACTGGTGCTTCGCTCATTGGAACTCGACACAGTCATCATCAGCGGCATTGCAACAAATGTCTGTTGTGAGACCACCGCGAGGGAGGCCGCAGTCCGGGACTTCAAAGTCTTCTTCTTGCGCGATGGTACCGGGACGTCCGCAATGAATGGCGCAACTGCGGAAGAGCTACAGAATGCAACATGCGCCACCCTAGGCTACCTGTTCGCCCAGGTTGTCACCGTGGATGAAACGATCAGAATGCTCCGCCAGGCAACATAATCTGACTTCTATCGGCGTGGCAGGTCGATGAGTTGTACGTCCGAACTTTCCTGTGCCCGCTCCAGCACAACTTCACGACCATCTGGCGAGATGTCGAAATCCTGAACGTCGAAATCAGAAGGAAGGTCGGTCAATTGCCTCTCCGCGCCGGTGTCCAGGTCGATCAGCCAGAGATTCTTGTGTTGAATCTCTCCCCGCAGCACCACGAGGACATGTCCTCCAGGCAAAAAGGCCAGGTGTCGAGCTCCGCGCGTCAGCGTAATTGCAGGCATAGCATGCGGCGCAGCTGCAGCGGTTACGGCTTTCAGTGAAAACGTTGTGCCAATGTCGGGGCCTGAATAAACCAGAAATTGTCCATTAGGATCCCAGACAGGATCGAGCGAGTATTCGCTGACAAATGGAGTCGGGGAGCTGCCGTTGATCGGAATGCTGAATAGATGTGGCACACCCGACTCAATGATCGCCGAGATAATCGACTGCCCATCGGGTGCCCAGGCAGGATCGCCCTGAAGGCTTAGTGAATTGGTGAGCACTTTCGCGTTTGTGCCGTCGGCTTGGATCATGTACAGAAGAGTCTGGTTTTGGCGTTTTCCGATGAAAGCAAAATGGCGTCCGTCTGGAGAAATGGTCGGGCCGCCCACGACTTGCACCGCCTGATCGCTCCACAGTTCTGTGTTGGTTTCACCTTTCAGCTTCCAGAGGCTCTGGCCCGAACCGGTCGCAGTCACATACAGAAGATAGTTACTGCCCAGCCGCGGCGAAAATCCCGTGCCTGTTGTGAGGGGAACCGGAGCCGCGGCAGACGCCTTCGTTTGAGGATCAGGCAAGCGCAGACGCCAGAGCGTTCTTTTCGGGCTTGCAAGCGTCGCAACCAGCCTGCGACGGTCCGCGCTGGCTGCAAGAGATGAGTACCGGTCGAGACCGGGGCCAAGGCGATGCGGAATACGGTGTTCCACGTCGACGCTGTAGAGCCAAGGACCTGCGCCATCAAGATCGGTGGCGAGGTACAACAGCGTTCGTCGATCCAATAGGACAGGGTAGATCACGTGTGTGTTTTGCGACGTGATCCGTTCGGGACTTCCACCGGCACTTGGGATCCGCCAAATGTCCATTCTGTCCGGAATCGAACCCTGGACGAAGTAGATGAATTTCGCATCCGGGGACCATAAAGGGAAATGCGCGTGAAGCCCAGGCGGTGCCGTGAAGATCGGACGCTCTCCCGGGCGGGGACTCCCGTCCGAGACGAAGAGAGGGTCGCCGGGACCGGGCGTGTGGTAAGCCAGCCGTGAACCGTCTGGAGACCAGTCGAACTCGGCTGCACCATCAAGATAGGGCCTGGGCTCTCCTCCCAAAGTGGGCACGGCCCAAACACCGATGCGGCTGGTGTGCGAAGCATCCAGCCTGCGGGTCCAGTAGGTAACCAAAGAACCGTCAGGCGAAAATCCCAGTGTTCGAAGGGACGAATTGGCGAGTTCGGGCGCATTGCCTCGGGTCAGATTATGGATCTGCCCCGAACCAACCTGGGTGACCCAGACATCCATCTGCCCGTCCCGGTCCGACAGGAACGCAATGAATTGCCCGTCGCGCGATATGGCGGCGGCCTGCTCTGCTCCACCGAAGTCCGTGACAGGTTGAAACTCTGCATTCTGAATCGGATTGCGCCAGAAGTACTCGGTTCTCTCAGCCCAGAACCAAGCCACGGCTGTGAGCGTCACAGCCACCGCACCCAGCGCAAGCCAAGTCCAATCACGCTTCGACGACGAGGTCGAACTCAGAGGAGGAACGGTCTCAGCCCCAACAGCCTCCGCATATTCATTCTCTTGCGTCTCGCTCAGCCGCCGGCTGCGCGCCCAGGCGTCTAATTCCCCCTTGGATGCGTAAACAGATCCGCGCTTGTCGTGAAGATGCCGGTGCACTGGCATTCCTTCACGTTTCTCCCAGCGCTGGACCGTCGTCACGTCACGACCTAGGTAGGCCGCAATCTCCTTCCAGGAGTCCAGCCGCGCCTCTGAAGCTCTTTGGGGAGGCGGCGTTTCAATCGAAGGTCCACCCATTCGGTTCTCCTGATTGAAGAGGGAATCGCCGGGAAGCGAAGTGACCAGATTGTACCCCGATCAAGAGGCACGGCAAAAGACTGTATTTGACGGCAGAGGGCCATACCCGCGCATTACAGCTTGGAGACTCGCTCGAATCCGCCGATTCTGTTCGCACGTTCAAGCGTGTATCGCCGCAATCCGATCTCACGGCCTCAGTTTGGAACGTCGGCCCAAGGCAAACGGTGAAGGCGCGAAATTCACACCCGGAGATACTTATGAATTGGAAATTCTCAAGTCTGGCGGTACGTGCGCTCTCGGTCCTGGTATTGGCTCTCGGTGCAGGAGTCCTCGCCCAGGGGCAGGTTCGCCTCAACGGTTCGATCCACGACTACACAGCCTCGACCGTCAAGGGCGGTCCCTGGGAAATGCATGGTGCCTGGATCATTGACGTGCGCCCAGGATCAAGCAAAGCCGACTTTTCGATAGACATGACGATGTCTGACTACGGCACCACCTCAACCGGCGCCGTCGATCCGACTAAGCCCGGCGCCACCCCTCACGTGCATCACATCGTTCTGAAGAACGCGAGCGTTCAATGGAACATGACCGGGTGCCCCAGCTTTCCGTCTCCCACAAACAACACCTTCGGCTTCCGGTTCACCGGCCCGGTCAATCTGATTACGGGCAATGGCCAGCCCGCGCCCTTCGAGCCCACTCCCCCGCAATCGCCGCTCACCGTATGCGTCACAGGAGTTACCGGGGAAGCCGGGTCCGTCACTCTCTCGAATATCACGCTGGAACTCGGAGCCCCCGCGAACACCCACTTCGGCGTAGGCACGGTGATCCACGGAGTCGTCACCAATCAGACGCCCCTGGGCGAGAACTGGCGAGACCATCGGTAATTCGCGGTATATCGCGGTTCATTGGCTCATGAGGCTCGCGTCATCTTGCCGTCTGCCAGTCTTCAGGCGAAACGGTAACGGTGGCGCAGCCCATCGAGTAGTTCCACCAGGCGTGGTCGGTATTCGCCGTAGCGAAAAAGCCTTCCAGGTTCAGCTTCCGCGCAGCATCGGCTATAAACGAACGCCGGCCGTAGAAGAGTGTGAAGAAGCTGTCCCAGTCAACGGTGAACAGGAACGAAGCATCGGGCGCAAGAAGTGTCCCGCAACCAGGGAAGGGAATCGTGCCGTCCGCAAGACCTCCGACGGCGAGACGCACCACCGGGTCTGACTGCGGAAATTCGGGAACGAAAACCAGCTCTTCAATTCCGGACGTCGCAAAAATCTGCAGAACATCGCGCTGCAGCAGCGGCTCGAAGCGCCCTTCCACCGGCATCCACACAGGATTGGTCTCAAGGAACCGCTGAAGCCCGTCGCGCCCTGCCGGATCGGCCACGGGATCGGCCAGAGAACCGATCGAGGTCAGCAACGCCTGGTTCATCCGGGCGCAGCAGTTGATTCCCGCCTTTGCCGCCACCTCCGACCAGGCGCACTTGACCCCAACTGAGGCGATCTGCGCATCGTCAGGATAGGCCTGCGTCACGTTCCACGAAAGAGACTTCGGGACGCGGACGAAGGGATGAAGAACGATAAACGCGGACTCAAAGCGGCCGCCGTAGGCCTCCGCAAGCGGGCCCGCGTGCCGGGGATACACAAATTCTTCGAGTTCCACGAGTCAGAAATAGCAGGTGCGGATCTTAGTCCTCAGTGAGGGGGATACAACGGTCTCACTGCGAGGGTCCACTCAGCTGCTGTCAAGCCCCTCCCACTAAACTTTTTTGCAACCACTTTCCTTGCAATCACTTCCAGACCCCATACATTTGCAGCTTATTTCCACGAACTCCGTATCCTTAAACCATGCGAAATATTCCGCCGCTCCTGATCAATCTGCCAGCCGACCACCGACCACTGACCTCCACTGACCACTGATCACTGCCTACCCGCTCCTAACTCCTTTCCTGAGACGACTCTGCGGGCTAAAGTCTTTGTCAGCACGACTCTAGCGCCGCGTCAAAACCGTAAATCGTTCCAGCGCAGGACTTTCCTTACAGAGTAGGGGGTATACACCCCCCCCGGAGCTGTTCGCATCATTCTGCGACCGGAAAGCCGGGTGGAGAACACGACGGTCCGCTGTATGGCTTAGAATGAAGGAGCAGCACGAGCCAGTTGGCCCGGCTCGCATCCGGCGCCATTTCCCGATCATCAAAGGGGATGGCAGCAACCCCCGGGGGCGTCACGGTTTCGACGGGATCGATTGCGGCATGGGAGGCATGTCGGGGTGTGGGCACCCGTAATCGCCTGCAAAAACAAAGTTGCCAACGATAATCTGGCACTTGCAGCTTAATTAACTAAGCTGCCGTCCCTCACGGCCTTGCCTATGGGCTGTGATCAGGACGTCATTCAGTAGGCTGGTGGCTGCTTCTCGGTCCGTGTTGCAGCCATAAGATCATCGGACTAGCTTCAGGCGCATCTTGTCCGTTCTGAGCGTCTGAGGCGAAAACATGCGGAACTGGACTGAACATGGATCTTCCCGGCTGACAGCGATTTCGGACGCGGGTTCGACTCCCGCCGCCTCCACCAGCTTTCTTCGAACAGCAAACGTAGCACTGTCCTTCGCTGGGGCTCAGGATTTCGCCTGCGAGCTCAGACGCTCGCAAATCGGCTCGAGTTCGACTCCCGCCGCCGTCACCTTGATTCCGGTTTTTCACTATAGAGTGCAGAAGGGGTGTGCCTGGCCCAATGATTTAAGACGCGCCATTGTGACAGCTGCTAAATCCCTACCGACTGCGGCGGTGCATGAGGCAAGCGTATCTTTGAGTGCGTCCGCTGCTCTCACATGCTGTTGTATTCTGGAGTTGCTTCAGTTCGACTTATGCTCATGTATTTAAACGCGCTGTTGAATCTCTGAATCGCAGCCGCCGCGCGGAAACCCCCTGTAGACCGGGATATTCAGCTTGAACGCCGAGGAGACTGCTTGAGTGAATGCAGGAATTGCGGGGGAAGTGTTTTAGAGGATCTTGGGCCGATCGGACTGGTTGCAGCATTCTTTCTCAAACGAGCCCTTGGCCTGGAGCTTCGGTATCCCAGATCGGCGAATCCTTTGAAGCAGAAGATTCGTGCACTGGCGACGCGCGGCCACTCCCTCCTTTCGCGGCTCGCCGGAAAAGAAGCTTTCGTGGAGATGCAAGTTTGCTCGACCTGTTCTTTCATCCAAACGAAGACTCCCTTCCACGAAGAAGATGTGATGCGCTTATACAGGGACTATCGTTCTCCTTCTTACAACCAGGAGCGCATTCAATACGAGCCATCGTATGCATCCATTGCGGCTGCAGTTGGCCAGGATGAGCTCGAGGTCCGGAATCGCCGCGCGGCCCTCACCGCATTCCTGCACGAAACCGTGAGTGGCATGAAGGCGCCGACGTTGCTCGATTACGGCGGTTCGGATGGGCGGTTTATCCCGGAGTTTCCAGGCGCCAAATTTGTCTACGAGGTCTCCGATATCCAGCCTGTTCCGGGCGTCATCCGAATCGAATCGGAGGCGGCGCTGAAACGGTACTCAATCGTTCTGCTGGCGCATGTGATCGAGCACGTTCCGAATCCGTTGAAACTGGTGCGCACCATAGCCTCGTACGTAGAGCCTGGCGGATATCTCTACATAGAAACGCCACAGGAGATTCCGGATGCGAAGCGCGAAAGCCTGCGAAGGGGAGCGCTTAAATTTGATGTCTACATTCACGAACATATCAATTCTTATTGCGTCCCGGCCGTGAGCCGCCTGTTCGAGTCGGCGGGATTAGATGTTGTCAAGATCGAGAGCGCACGAGTTGACGTGGGCTGGGGTGAAGGAGTCCACATACGAGCGCTCGGACAGAAGAAAAGCGTAAGCTAGATAGCTTTTTCCGTAGGATTCGGCTGCCCGCAAAGTTTCCTATGCAGCGCTTGCAATGTAGAGAGTTAACCCGAGGAGTAGGGGGCGCAGCTTACCGATGACCACCGCAAACAACGAAGCGCACATGCGCTTTCCTGAGCTTGATGGCATCCGCGGATTGGCCATTGTGGGAGTTTTATTTTCCCACGGCGCAGGACTCTCGGGGCTCTTTCAGGATCCAAGCCTCACGAGCAAGCTTTTTCGATATTGCATGGTACCGCTCTGGGGCGGGGTGGACCTGTTTTTTGCGCTCTCCGGGTTTCTGATTACCGGCATTTTATTGAAGACGCGCTCGAGACAAAACTACTTTTCGTCGTTTTATGCGCGTCGAATGCTTAGAATTTTTCCAATCTATTATTTCGTTCTCACGGCCACTTTGATCTGTTCCCATTACTCCTCGGCGATGGCGCATCAATTGCCGCCAACCTGTTCATGGAAGCTGGCCTATTTTCTTTATTTGCAGAATTGGCCCCTGTTTTGGAATGGACAAAAACTGATGAGCGGCATTTGGGCCGTCTATTGGAGCCTGGCGGTGGAGGAGCAATTCTACTTTGTATGGCCGCTGCTGGTTTATCTCGTGTCTCCGAAGATGATCGTCCGGGTCAGTGTGATCGGGGTTGTCGTTGCATTGCCCCTGCGAATCATGATGTCGCAGCATTATTTCGGGGGTAGCTTTGGACTCGCGCAGATCACTTCGAGCCGTGTAGATGGCTTGCTGTTGGGCGCGCTTTGCGCTCTTTATATGCACCGCAATAAGCGACCGGTACCGATGAGCTACATCATTGCTGCGATAAGCATAGGTACGATGATCGTCGTGTTTATCGCCGTGTTCCATCACTCGGAGTTGGTGAGCACGTCCACTTGGATATTGACGGTGGGCATCACCGGCTTTGCGTTGCTTTCAGGGGCCCTTGTAGCAGTCTCGCAACACCACATTCCGTTTATGCAACGGATACTCACATATCCTCCTCTGCGGATCATGGGCAAATACAGCTACGGTATTTATGTCTACCATCTTCTCGTTTTCATTCCGCTTAGCGGTTTGATCGCGCGGCACGCCCGCGTCTTCGAAAACCTGAACTTCGTTGAGCGTTTTCTGTTATTCCTGCTTGAGGTTGGGACAATCTTGGTAATTGCCAAAGTGAGTTTTGACTATTTCGAGAATGCTTTCCTGCGTCTGAAACGGTTCTTTACGCCTGGCCAGGAAGTTTCAGCAACGAGCCTCTCTTCGGTCCAGGCGTAGAGACACCGGTCCCTGGTAGTGGCTTCTCTACTTTGTGGAGGCATAGATCGTCAGACTAGCCCAGGCGCTTCTTGTCCATTCTGAGCGCTTGCCCTCAAAAAAGCAGATTGAACTTGTCTGGGGCATCAGGAACTCGAGTCGATCAAACAGACCTTACTGCACTGTGATCGCGACTGTTTTTGTCGCCCTGACGGACGGATTGGATGTGTCGGTTCCTGTCACGGCGAACACATAGTTTCCCAGTCTAGTGCGCGGTCGGGATGTCAGCCTAAAAAACAGGCGGGTCGGGATTGACATTGTGACTGCACGAGACAGGAACGAGGCTGGTGCTGGCGTGCACGCGGATATGCTGGTCTCGATCACTGGTCATGTGCCCTGTAAAGATGAAATGGCTGTTATCGGGTATATGATTTCAAAAGAAAGAGCACTCGATGTTGAGATGAACAAACTGCGTCGGACTCCGCGGTTGGCATGACCAGGTGGAACACCCGATGGGGAGACTTCAACGCGAATGCATTAAGGCGGAGAGGGTTGGGGAGTGATCTCCGGAGCACAATATGATCGATAGACGCCATTTCCTGACGCAGGCAGGAATGTTAGTAGCCGGATCGGCCTTCGCGGACATTTTGGCCGGCTGTGCGGGCGCTCAGATAAACATCCCGTGTCTTGGACCCGCGGCAGCGCCTTCACCGGTGCCCGGAATGACTTACCTTTGGGCATCCAAGATTGGCTGTGCATTGAACTGCAATCTGCAGAATGGGCGGAACAAACACGGCGGTGGTTTGGCCACAGATGACAGTCCACGCATCAATGCGGCGATGGCAAGCGCCTCCGAGAGCAACCCAATCACTTTGATCATCGATGGCGCCGCACTAGTTTCCGGACTATTTTTACCGGCGGGTGGATATTGGAACATCGTCGGACTGGGATGTGGCACCGGGTTCTTCATCAAGTCAGGCACAAACAACGATGGCATCCACAATGGAGGGCCGAGTGCAGCAATACCCACTGATCCTGGACCGCCGGCCCCTCCACGGGGAAGCAGCGTTTCATTGCGTAACTTCACGATCAACGGTAATCAAGGCAATGGACATAACGGCGTTTCCACAACCGGATGGACACAAGGCCATCCTACTTCCAACCTTTGGTATTTCGCCATCGATTTGATGAACCTGAACAATATAGAAGTGGAAAATGTCGTTGTTGTAAATGCGCCCTCTTTTCAGATGAGATTTTCAAACGTAGGTAATGTGAAAATATCCGGATGCGTGCTCGTGAGCCATGGGCCCAACACAGATGGGCTTCACTTCGATGGACCCGCGAACGACATCGATATTTCGAATTGTGAGATCACCGCGGACGACGATGCGATTGCGCTGAACTGTCCGGAAGGTTATACCGGAGATATTTCGCGCGTCACTGTTTCGAATTGCAGAGTGAATAGCTGGACCTTTTTGATGCGACTGCACACGATCGACAGCTCAAATGGACACCGGTTTAATATCAGCGGGGTTTCAGTCGATAACTGTGTGGGCACGCTGTCCTATGCCGGTTTTCTCCTAGGTCACGGCGCGGAGGCTCTTCCCGATTCAATCGATGGGCTGACAATTTCAAATTGCACTTTAAATGCCCCGGCGATATTGGAGATTGGTGCCAACTTCGGCAACGTCAACCTGAAGAATGTTACGTTACTGCCGGTCACGGCGAAACAATATCCCGGTTTTGCATTGGCGCGCTCTTCTGGATATTCCGTCTCCTGCCCTTACGCTGGAAAGAGTCTTGTTATCAATAACTGCACAATCCAACGAAAAAGCAGCTCGAGCGTGCCAGCGGTAGAGGTTGGGAGTGATTCATCGATTGAAAATCTGACCTTCAACGGGTTTGCCGTGAAAGATAGCTCCGGTCACTCCAGTACGCCCGCGTTGATTGGCGATGGATCTGGATATGTCGGGCAACTCGTAATCAATTCGGTTGATTCTAGCGATATCAAATTCCCCGTATCAAACGGAGGTTTCGCAAACGTCGGGATTGTGAGCGGGTCAGGCGTGCTTGCCACGGGATGGCGGTTTCCGGATGGCGTGATGGCGGACGGTATACCGTATATCTCCGCGACTACCGGCTTGCCCTCTATGAAGGTGGACGGTGTGGTCGAGCCCTATCTCGGATAAAGTAAATGGCGGACGTTTCTAGCACAGGCAGATCACTGGTCACCTGACGTACAGCGAACTCCCAGGAATCAATTCTGCGGCTCATCCGTTGTGTCAGAGAACTCCGACCGGAGGGTTCGATCCAGTCCTTCACGCAGTGAGTAGGGCGGCACAAAGCCAGATTGCAGCGCTCTGTCGGCGCGGAACTGGGTGCTCTCGCAAAACTTCCGAATCCGCACCGCGCTTATCGGAAACGTCCGCCCGGTGAGTCTAGCGACCGTGTCCAAGACCTGCGCTCCAATCATCGCTATGGGTCGAGGAAGAGAAGGCGTCCGCCCAGAGCGCCCGACGGAGAGCGACACATGATCTACCAATTCCTTAGTTGTAATGTCCGGCAGATCTACATAATTGAAAACATGCACACCTGGCTGTAGAGAAAGGGAATGAACCAAAAAGGCGACGAGGTTGCCGACATACGCTATCGATTTAACGTTTTTCCCAGAGCCAACCATGAAGAATCGCCCAGACTCGATCTGCCGTAGCAGGTTATAAACATTTCCACGATTCCCCTCGCCAAACACGACAGTTGGTCTAACGATTACGAGAGTCCGGGATGGATCTTCGGCAGCCCATTGGCGATACACGAATTCAGCTTCCAACTTGGTTTTTCCATACGCATTGAAGGGAGTAAAGGGCCCATTCTCATCAACCGCGTGCGGATGGAATCCGTAGACCGCAGCGCTGCTCGTAAATACAATCTTCCCTACGTTTGCATCCCTGGCCGCAGTGCAGACTTGTTCGGCACCGACAACATTCGTTTCGTGATAACGCGAAATTGGGTGTACATCATCACGGTGTTCCGCCGCCAGGTTGATGACGGCAGAACAATCAGCGACCGTTCTCTTTAGAGATTCGAGTTTGCGCACGTCGCATTCGGTCCACACATTCGGATAAGACAGGCTCGGCCGCAGGTCCCCAATATGGAAGGGGAGCTGCCGTTCGCTCATTAAAGCAGCCAATCTCGTTCCGATGAATCCAGAACCCCCGAGGATCAGAGTAGCCTTCGGTTCGATACTGCGGGCAGTTTCGACAATCGGATTATTCACGCATTCAATTCTACTTTGAGCTTCGCAGCTTCGGGGCGAATCCAAACCTGGAGCATTGCCAGATGCAACAGCAGTGCGCGATCGGTTCTGTGTCCAAAACGAATCCAAGAAAGAGAGGAACATGGATGTTGCGCATTTTTCAGTTCCTGGTCCATCGGCCAATTCGGCGATGCGGCTCGCGACGATGCTTTCTTGAGTCGTCTCTTACTCGGGTTTCTTACTTCGGAGTCAATCGGCTCCTTTAGAATAGATGGAATGTCCTTTTGTATTTGCCCGAGAGTGGACAAGACCGTGGACTTGATATCGATCTTCACTTGGCCGGGCAATATTCTCTGTTACAAGGGCTCTCGATTACCTGCGATTCTCGCGGTGGGCATTCTCATTGTCATGGCGCGAGTTGCGGAACGACGATTCGTTAGGGGCAAGATGCATGTGGCGCAGCCTGTCTCCGTCTTTCGTATTCTGGCTATCCTCGGAATCAGGAAAGGCTAGTTGTGAAGGCAAAGGCCGCCCTTGTCTCCCTGCGCTTCAACCCCGCATTTATTCAACACCTGATCGCTTACGCGAAGGCCTTGCAGGAACTCGGGTATGACCCCGAATTCTTGCTCGATCCCGCCTACTTAGATTTTCAAGAGCTCGCAGCTGTAGCTTCCCCGCGCAAGCTTAGCGCCGATGCGCTTGCAGTCGGATGGAAGTACGCGATTTTTCTAAATCCGTCTCAGGCGAACAAGGACTTGGCAGATACTCTTAAACGAAAAGGTACCAGGATTCTCTATGTCTTTCATGAGCCATGGCAAATGTCTCTTGATTATCTGAGGACCGAGGGCCTGCAAGGAACGCTCAAAGCAGTCATGGCCCATCATCTTACCGTTCCCGCGCTTAAGCTTGCTGATACGGTTATCCTGCCATCTCAATATGGACTTCGCGAGTATCGGAACTCAGATTTCCAATACAACGAGAATGCTGTTTACTTACCACTCATGTATGACGATGAAGCGCCTCCTGCTTATTTAACAAATCTCGGTCAGAAGCGCCATTTTGGCTACATCGGAAGTCTTTGCCGATCTCACGGTTTTGATCAATATCTTGAGTTCGTTCGCTACGCTCTCCAGCGTAATTTGAATATTTCCTTTCTCATCGCATCACGGAATCCGATTCCCTCATCCGTCGTGAGTGAACCTCTCTTCAGGCGGAATTCGGAGAAGGTTGAGATTCGCTGCGGAAGGCCGCTGGCGAATCGTGAGATCAATGATTGTTATGCCAAAAGTATTTGCGTCTGGAATCTCTATCGCAGGTCGACACAAAGTGGCGTTCTACCCAAGGCTTTCATGTTTGGAACTCCCGTAATTGCGACCAGAATTGGTTCGTTCCCAGAATTTATTCAAGAGGGAGTGAACGGGCGTTTCGCTATCGCTCGAGATCACCAAGGTATTTGGACCGCATTGGAGGACATTCGAAGCAACATTGATGCGTACGCGACTAACTCCAGAAGGACCTTCCTCGAGACGTTTTATTACCGGTCGCATTTGGCGGAATTAGGGCGGCTGCTCAATTAACGCTCATGATCGGAGTAAAGGCCCACTGGTGGGAAGCGAGAAGAATCGGACTCTTTGCTCACGCGTGATTCAGAGCCTTTCACCATGCAATTGGATGCGAAGTAGCCCCGCTTCGAACCGCGTGTAAATGAGGGTATAATTGATGATCGATGTTCAAAGCTATGGGGACCGCGCCATAAAAATATCTCTAGGGGAGAGTTGGAATGAAACGGGTTCTTGTGAACGGGGCCGGTGGATTTATCGGCAGCCATCTCGTTCGACGTTTACGGAATGAGGGATTCTGGGTTCGGGGAGTGGATCTGAAGTATCCCGAATTCTCTCGAAGCTTGGCTCACGAGTTTGTGATCGGAGATTTGCGAGATCCCGGCGTGGCGGCGGCTGCGGTCGAGGGGATTGAGGATGTTTACCAACTCGCTGCCGATATGGGCGGGGCCGGATATATCTTCACCGGAGAACACGATGCATGTGTCATGCACAACTCAGCTTCTATAAATCTCAATACCGTGGAATCAGGACGCAAAGCTGGCGTGAAGCGCCTTTTCTATTCTTCTTCAGCGTGCATTTATCCGGAACGCAATCAGATGGACTCCGACAATCCCAACTGCGCCGAAGAATCGGCCTACCCTGCAGCGCCGGATAGCGAATACGGATGGGAGAAACTCTTCAGTGAACGACTCTATCTGGCGTATGCACGCAACTATGGCATGGAGGTCCGCATCGCCCGGTTCCACAACATCTTTGGACCCGAAGGAACTTGGCGCGGCGGCCGGGAAAAGGCTCCTGCAGCCATCTGTCGAAAAGTGGCTGAAGTTCCTGCGAATGGTGAAATTGAGATTTGGGGCGACGGACTCCAGACGCGGTCATTTCTGTATATTGATGAGTGCCTGGAAGGTGTGCGGCGCCTCATGGAATCTAACTTTCAAGGGCCGGTGAATATTGGCTCAGACGAAATGGTAACGATCAAACAGCTGGCCGAGATGGCAATGCGCATCGCTGGCAAGCACCTCCGCATTCGACATATTCCAGGACCGCTGGGCGTCCGCGGAAGGAACTCCGATAACCGGCTTATAGCGCAAAAGCTAGGATGGGCACCGTCAGCACCCCTCGAAAAAGGGCTGCGCCGCACGTTTGAATGGATCGACACTCAAGTAAAGAGCGGAGTAACAGAGCGGGTCGGGACCTTACAATAGAAACTGCTTAGCATTCCAATGCAAATCTTATTACTGACTACCTATTTTAGGCCGGATGTTGCCTCCACCGGCATCATCATGAGTACCTTAGCCGACGAATTCGTAGCGAAGGGACACCAGGTTACTGTTCTGACCTCTGTTCCTCACTACGATGTTGACCGTGCGTGGCCGGAGTATTCTGGGAAGCTCATCTATAAAGAGCGGTCTGGATCGATGCAGATTTATCGTATTTCCACCCGGGCAACTCAGAACAGAGCCAGTGTCTTCCAGCGGCTTCTGAATTACGCTAGCTTCAGCGCTTTATCTCTTTTTCAGGGTGCATTGCTTCCCAAGTATGATGTAATTCTCGTTCCGTCTCCACCACTAAGCAACGGTGTGATCGCCGGGCTAATTAGCATGTTGCGTGGAACACCGTTTGTGTATAACGTGCAGGATATTTGGCCAGACGTCGCTATTAGAGCGGGAGTGCTGAAGAACCGGACGATGATCCGCCTGTTGAAGACGATGGAGAGCTTTGTATATAGAAGAGCTGCCGGAGTGGCAGTAATTTCGGATGGATTCAAGAGGAACTTACTAGCAAAGGGCGTGCCGGACAAGAAAATCTCCGTAATTCCCAATTTCATTGACATTGACTTTGTCACTCCCCAGCCCAAAGACAACTCTTTCAGCCACAAGTTTCAGCTCGCGAATAAATTCGTCGTACTTTTCGCCGGTAACATGGGGTTTTCGCAAGGACTGGAAACCGTTATAGATGCGGCGAAGCTACTGGAGGACGTTTCGGAGATCCAGTTTTTGATGGTAGGGAATGGTTCGGGCCGAGTCCAGGCTGAGACCCATCTAGAAGGCCTGGCATTGAAGAACGTACGATTCCTTCCATTCCAGCCGCACGAAGATCTGCCGAGTATGTACGGCGCAGCTGATATTTGTCTTATTCCGCTGCGGCGTGGGTTCACCAACGATTCGGTGCCTTGTAAGCTCTTCACCATCATGGCTGCCGGCAAGCCGGCAGTTGCAGCCGTCGACCCGGGAAGCGATACATGGCGGCTTCTGGAGAGAGCCAAATGCGGATTGTGTGTAGAACCTGAGACGCCGCAAACTATCGCAGATGCGATCCTCTATTACTATCGCAATCCGCTGGCAGCATCTGAAGCGGGCACGAATGCCCGTCGGTTCGTAGAGGCTGAATTTGACCCTGCTGTTTTGGCAGACAACTATCTTGAAGCCTTTGCGCGCGCGGCGGATAAGGATTCTGCCTTGCCGGGAGCGAAGCATACGAGGTCGACCGGCTTGGATGCGGATCCCAAAATCGAGCCTGCATATCTTGAAAGATCGCGCCACAAAAAAGAAACGACCGAACCGGAAATCTAATCCAAGCTCTAGCTCGCGCTTGCGACGCCAGTTTTGTTCGTCAAGGTTTGTCACAGTACTATGCATCGAAATCCCGCTCAATGCCCAACTAACTGACCTATAGATGATCTTTTGAGTCTCCCCGTGCATTCGGCACCTCGACAATAACTTGTCAGCCCGAATCGAGAGGTTAGAAGGCGTCAGGGTGTATCACAATGACGTCTTCGCGGATATGTATGTAGTAATCGCTTTTTTGCTTCACAAATCGCTCGAGTTTCCGAATTGAGGGATAGCCAAATACTCCGCAAAACGCGCGGGCGTCGTCGATCAAGATCAGGTGATCTTTGATCGGATGCGAGAACACCATCGCAAGCTCCCGCTCAATTACAGTGTCCTTCGACGGACGAGCCGTGTCGCCGCCGCTCGCGTGGGCATCAAGATAGAAGATTGCGGGTTCGCGAACCTTCTCGAGAATGGAAGGTAGGAGGACGGCACTGTCCCCCAGAAGAGCACTCACGTTTGTAAAGCCAGACAGGTTTTGAACTGCTCGGCCGTGGAGGGTGGGATCTAGTTCCACCGTGAAGCAATGGTCAAAGATTGGAGCCATCTGACGGGTGGTTCGCCCTTCACAGGTACCGGTTTCGACGAATACTCGATAGCCTGTCGTTTTCTGCCAGTACTTCAAGTAATCTCTTTTCTCCTGTTCGGTCCGGAGAGTGAGGTTATATGCCTGAACGTAGTGGGTAAGTGCCAAGTAGGCCTTCGCCGTCCCTGCCAGTGGAGTCAGCAGAGGGATTTTTTGACAGAACCTTCTGATTGCTTGATATCGCATCCTACCTACTTCTCCAATGACACAGGATCTTAGATTCCTCGTCCGTTCAGCTTTCTGATGATTGAGCGTCGGGACAAAACAAAACGAGAGTGCTTTCTCGCTGAACCAGCTGATTTTAAGACACAATCACATTTGAGATTTTACTCCAGTCCTTTAGACGTCTTTATCCCTGCAAAAAAGTTCAACTCTATCGAAAAGGCGGTTTCAAGGCTCGCCGAGTTGGATGCCACGCCACCGCATCCAGGATAAAAGGCTGTCATGCGGAAGAGATGACAGTGAACGGCACACCTTCAAGAGCTGATCAGAGAGTCCGTAACAGGGTCTGGACCAACACAGTGACGCAAGTATTTTGAAAGGCTGTACAGGTGCGGCCAGAATAAGAGAAAGATCATCTCTGCAATTAAATAAGTTAGAACATCCTGCGACCGTGACCGAAGCAGGGTGATGATTGCGAAACCGATCGCGATCCGAGTACATGGCAGATCGTTGCGAACAAGCATCTGATTCACGATGCGTCCCATGGCACCCAGAAGGCTGCCAGCGCAAATTGCGGTAAGCACCGAGGGAGTATAATAAAGGATCTCGCCTAGCCAGGTAAATATAGAGATCGAAGTAACCGCATCATCGGCAGTTGGGTAGATGCATAATGATGTTTCCATATTGAAGGAATAGATACTCTTTGGATAAATGAACCCCGGGATAAATTTCTTGAAAAACTCACCGACGTAGTTGTACCAGGGAGCTGATCCGCAGTGTGTCGTATGCATCAGGAGCAAGTTTACGTAAGGAGCTCCGATAGCTTCGCTGAGGGGGTTACGGCTAGTGGCAAGATCACCTCGGACGATACTAGCCAACGTGAAAAGACCAAAGGCAATTCCGGCAGCGAAGGCAATCCGTCGCCAATTGGAGGTTTTCCCCAACACGATTGTCAGTATTGAGATGATTACTGCACCCCGGCTGGTAGTGACTCCGTAGAAAAGCAGAAGAACGGCTCCACTCCATAGAGCCCATCGTTGGAATCTTCCCGCCTTGCCTGCGACATCAATCATGCAAAAGGGTAGAAGGTTGAATATGATCCCGAACAAAACAACGATTCCGCGACCTTGCGAGCCATTCGCGTTTGCCTGGTCGACTACCCGATCTACCGCGGCCACCCCGTGCAGAAAGAGATTAATTGACAGGAGCTTTTGGCCGAACAGCGCATCGCCCACGAAATAACCAACCGCCAGTGAAACGAGAATGAATGTGGCAGTAGTCCCTATAGGGCCAGTGGATGAGATCTTGCGATTCACGGCCCGGCCGCGGTATGAAAAAAGCCACACGGGAATCACAGCGGCGAGGGTATAGAGAAGCGCCTGTGGTCCAAGCACAGCGACAGCCGGCAGTCCCCAAAAGGCGAGTCCGATTATGATGAAGTGACCGACCGAAAGACGATTCATCTTGAAATCATCTCTTTCAGCGTGCGGGTCGCGCTTTGAATGTACTCTTCGGCGGCTTCATAACTTTTGGAATTTGTTTCACATGCTGCGGCGACGCACAGTTCTCCAAGTTTTTTCGCGTCGACGGGCCACTCCACGTATGTAATCTGGCCGGGGAAAGCAGCGGCAAGCAATGCGTCGGCGCCCCACTGGGTTGTGATCAACGAGCAACCGGCCAGGAGCGTTTCCACCGATTTGATCTTGACACCGGTCGACGGTCCCACCGGGTTTACGGTGACGCTGATTTGACGGTAGTAATCGGTTATGGACGAAACGCGCCCAAGAATGGTGGCTCCGCCCCGCTCCAGAGCAGCGAGGATTGCTGGGTCGGCTGTTTTACAAATACCGCCCGCGATGAGAAGTTCGATCCCGTGTGCACAGAGACATTCTAAAAAGCGCGGAGAAGACAACACCCGCAATATCTCTTCATTTACGTAGCTGGGTGCCCCCATAAAGCCGACTCTCGGTGGTCTTTTCTCCGAGGCAATTTTGAGAAGTTCCGCATGGTCCGGAGGGACGAAAGGCACCACTGGCAGTCGAAGATTGTACATCCGATGGAACTCATTTGAGTCATCTTGAGATATTGCCAGACACCGGCTGCCGGACTCGAGAATATTCCTCTCATCCTGAGCTCTGATGCTTATCCAGCGCCGAGCGCCGGTACGATCATGGCGGTCAGCCATAATGTCACCTGTGTCTACGATGACTTTAGCTCCCCCGCGCTCAAGTCCCAGGAGTGGATGGATCCAAGGGTAGAAGCAGAGAATCAAGTCGTATCGACGAAACCAACTGTCGGGCATCGGGGTGCGGAGAGGAAAGCGGAAACGGTTAATCCACCTCAACTTATTGCAGAGAATCACGCCTCCGCCATACCACGCGATTGTGTTCCAGCGAGCTACAAAGGGAAAGACTCCCCGCAACAGGTTGACGTTGAATCCCTTGTTGCGCAGCCAAGCCCGGGACTTTGTGGCTGAAGCGGCGAGGGACAGAACATCGACCGATCCCGGAAAGGTATCGCACAAAGCCTCAAGGAGTTGTTGCTGTCGACGCGCCATCCCATTGTCTGTCCACATATCGATAGGCGATAAGAACAGTACTCGCGTCGGTCTCCTCCTCGCTCCATCGGTGTTCACAAAGCGCATCCGCCTTCCCTAATCAGGTTATTCCTTGCTCATCCATATCACCATGCAACGGTTGCGTGCGCCGTGGAAATTATTCTCCAGACTTCCGAGGACAATGCGCGCCATCGGCGAGAACGTATTTTCTGGCGTGACGTCGTCCATCGGCATTCGCCGCAAATATATTCGGTCACGATGAAGAACCGGGAACTTCATTCATCGACGACTGCTTCCTCGCGGCCGCCTCGAGAATCTGATCGCGCATGCGGAATGGAAAATCGTTATCAAACCGCTCCCGCAGACCATCCCCCACTGCTCTAAGAATGATAAAAAGCCTGAACGCGAGATCGCTCCGATCAATGAGACAAGTTCGAATCAACACACGCAGGACTTTGCTTACTAGCCATCCGATTCTGTCCAGGCGAAACCCGCGACCGTAGGTTTCAATCCAGACCCGATTACGCCACAGGAAATATTGAAAGCAAAATCGATCCTTCGGATAGATTGTGAAATCGCGGCCGAATCGGTGAACTAATTCAGGTGGGCGGCTGACCTCTTTATGCTCCAGGATGGAGTCTCGAACGAAAGCGATGCGCCCCGCCCTGCAGAGGCGTATGCAGTACTCGGTATCATCGCCCTGGAGAAAAAACTCAGCTTTAGGAAGGCCTATGTCCCCGACAGCTACGCGCGAGACCATGAGCCCCACAAAAGACGAGAATGTCAGATATGAAGGATCGGCCTGGTAGGAACTGTTTTTCTCGAAGGCTATGTGGCCGTCGTCCAATGTCCCATTCAGCCGTAGTTTCGCATTGGCAACGGCGCAAACATTCGGGACATTTACGTACCGCAGCATCCTTTCCAGCGCATTGGAATCGGCGATGGCATCGTCGTCCATCAGCCAGATCCAATCGAAGCCAGCCTTGTAGGCTAGCTCTACCCCTCGCTGAAATCCCCCAGCTCCGCCGGTGTTCCTTTCCGAGCGGCTATACGCAATCAGAGGCTTTTGCAGATAGCCGCGTTCCAGAAGCATCTCTGCGGTCCCATCAGTACTTACCTGGTCGATGATAAAGATCTGATCAAGCGGCCTGCTTTGGCGGAGGAGAGCGTCGAGGCACTCAGCCAGAAGATTCTTGCGATTGTATGTCACGACCACCGCGGCGAAGGATGGTTGAGTGGACGCCGGAGCCGTCTCATACATATTCGCTTCGGGCATTCCTGCAGAAACTCCCTTTTGGGTGTAAAGAGTGATTTTAACGCGAATCGAATCGCTTCGTCGGTCTGCGAAGATTCAGGATGTCTTGAGAACGGTTTCGCTCGCTTTCAATGCTGCAGCAACGACCTGATCCATATTGTAGTAGCGATATTGGGCAAGCCGGCCAACGAAGAAAACGATCTTTTCGGCGGCCGCTTCGGTGGCATATTTTTGATAGATTTCGTTGTTTTCGGGACGGGGAATGGGGTAGTACGGGTCGCCCTCACCGGCAGGGTACTCGCGAACGATGGATGTGCCGGAGTGATGTTGACCGGTCAGGTGCTTGAATTCTGTGATCCTCGTGAAGAGTTCATCATCTTTGGGATAGTTGACCGTGCCAACGGGCTGGAACTGCTTCACTTCCGAAAGATGCAGGTGCTCAAAACGGAGAGACCTGTAGGGAAGAGGCCCGAAGCGAAAATCGAAGTACTCATCAATTGGGCCGGTGTAGAACAAAAGATTCCATTGGGCGCGCTGGCGTAATTCTCGAAAATCGATGCCAAGCTCGACACGAATGCGGGGATGTTTCAGCATTCGCGTAAACATCGCCGTAAAGCCATCCGAAGGCATCTTTTGGAAAGAATCCGTGAAATAGCGGTCATCGGAATTCGTCCTGACGGGAATCCTGGCCGCGACGAGGGCGCTCAGCTCGGAGAGATCGAGCCCCCACTGTTTGCGCGTGTAGCCCCGAAAGAATTTATCGCAGAGATCGCGCCCTACGGTCGACAAGACGACGTCCTCGCTGGTGCGAACAGGGTTCCGCGGTTCGCGCACACTTTCAAGGAAGCGGGCGACGCCCCCCTCATCTAACGAAAGTCCGTAAAGACGGTTGATCGTAGTCTGATTGATAGGAATTGGATACAGCTTCTGATCGAGGGACGCAAGCACCTTATGCTCATACGGAATCCAGTCAGTGAATTGCGAAAGGTAGTCGGAAACGAGTGGGGCGTTGGTGTGAAAGATGTGCGGTCCGTAGCGATGGACGAGCACGCCCTGCGCATCCGATTCGTCGTACGCGTTTCCTCCGATGTGCTCCCTCTTATCAATGAGGAGGACCTGGCGACCGGCGGATGCGCAGCGCTCCGCAATTACACTTCCTGCAAAGCCAGCCCCCACCACAAGAACGTCGACTTTCACTGCATACCCCCTGCGATGAGCAGCCTCTCACTCTGCGTCATTGAGACGCCGGCAGCGAATTTAAAAGAAGTTCCGAAAACATCAATCGACCTCTGGCACTACGGATCGCGAATTGAATTTCCGATAAATGTGGCGCATTCCAACGAGAAGAAACCTCGGGAATAACAATCCGATTTTGTAGTGGGCCGGCACGAGCAAGGGGCTTGGAGATAACCCTTTGGCGCGACATGCAAGAAAGGAAGGGAAGGAGAGAAACGTTTCCCTCATGCCATTGATAACCGGGCTGACGACCTCTTGTTTGACGTCAAACTTGCGAAAAATATGCATGAAAGCATCGGGCATGTACGCGAGGAAAGGGGTGGAGTCTACGCGATCGTTGCCTACCCTGGCCAGCACTGCGGTGAAGGAAGAATGATAGCCATCTTTGCCTCTCGCTATGACCTGCGCAACCATATATGCCTGGATCCAATTAGGAACCTTTACCTTATTTGCCAGGATGTTGTCGAAATCGACTAAATCGCGGCGATAGATCGAGCAACTGAGAAAGCTCAACCAATGATTTCGAACTTGAAACGTGCGATTGAGATCGGCATGCGGAACATCCTGCTCTAACATGTACCGTTGGTCGGGTTGAAACTGCATGAGTCGCTGTTTGCTATCACAGTACGCATAATTCACAGAGATGTAAGAAGGACTGTAAGTCTTGATGATTCGAAGAATTTCGCGAACCGCACCGTCAACAAGGAAATCATCATCTGAAAGGATCCAGACGTAAGTACCGGAAGCGCGTCTCAGAACCTCGACGAAGTTAAGGTCAGCGCCGATGTTGGTGTGATTGCGCTCATAGCGAACGACCCTGTTGCGGCGCTGAAGGTCCTCCACGATGGCCTGAGTTCCATCATCGGTGGCGTTATCGCATACCATGACTTCGACGCCTTCTTCAGCAACTGCCTGAGGAATGACAAGGTCGAGACACTCCTGCAACTCTCGTTTTCGATTCCACGTTGGAATACCAATCGTAAGAATTGGGCTGCTACTGCTCATGCCAGAGCCTCCGATATTTGAAAAAGGTGTAGGTGGCAAGGGGCAGTCCCATGAATGTACAGATCGCGAGCGATCCTATCACCACACCGAATGCGCCGTAGCTTCTCCCCAGGAAGTAAGTGGAAGGGGCGACGAGGAGCGCTCCCAGGACTGAAGTGAGGAGGAATTTTTCCTGTTTATGGGCCCTGAGGTAGACAGCTTCCGCATTAATTATGGTATTCAACACCGTGGTCATGAGCAGAATTCCCAGGGAACTGGGGTCCAAGACCCTGTGGGCAAACCGCAGGCCTGCCCAATTTGAATAAGTCACAGCAAGCCAAACCGCGAGAGCGCCCGCTGCGCACACGGATAGAGATTGCCAGAGGGCTTTGAAAAAGAGATGATCTAGTTGCAGAAATTCTTTCCGTGCGATCATTGCCCCGAAGGGTGCGGCCTTGGTGTTGATCCACGAGACTGCCACTGACGAGAGGGCCCCGGCTATGCTGAGAGCCATACCCATCTGACCGGCGGCCACAGCACCTCGAAACGCGAAAAGGACCGGATTATACAGTTGAAAGATGAAATACCCGCAAAGCCAGCTCACAGCGATGCGCCACTGAAAGGGCCATACTTCTCTCATCCACTGAATGCGATGCTCCCCCGTTTCATGTCGAAGAAGCGGCACTAAAAGGTCTCGCCGCCGAAAGAGCCAAATGGAAGCAACGCCGGCGTTGCCGGCAATGATCATCGCCGGCGCGAACAAACCATGATGCGCTCCAAGCGCTAACCAAGCGAGCACGCTTCCGGTCGCGGCCTGCGCGAACCTTAGCCGCGCAACATTCGACACAAACCCGCAGCCTTCCATAAAAGATAGAATCGGATCAACCTGGAATGTCAGTGTTGCCGCGAGCGCCGCTGCATACCACGGAAAATGCCAGGAGACGTTCTCGCCGATATGTTGGTGCGCAGAAAAGAAGTGTGAACCGGCGGTCAGTAGAAATACCGCCAGAAGAAGTGCTGCACTGGTATACCAGCGAAGAGTTTTTTGAAGAACCGAGGCGAGTCTGGCGTGAGCAACTGCGTCTCCTGAAATGAGACCCTCTGGGGAAAACGTCAAATGGGCGCGTTCATGACTTGCCATTTGGAGAATGACAAACGAGAACCCTAACTCAAAAACTATCTGGAGCGCTATGAGGCTGCCAAAGGTGTAATAGTACCCTTGTTCCGCAGGTGACAGAAAGCGAGCGATGAGAGCTACGGTAATCAATCCGGCAAAGCTGGCCCAGCCCCTGGCGAGAATGGTGAAGGCGATCGCCCTGTCGATTCCAAGTCCTTTATGAAGCCGATTTCGAATGTGCTTCCCGAGCGTTGCCAGTTTGGAAAGCGGCTTTTGATCGTTGCTGACCTTGAGCATTCGTGGGGAAGCCTCGGAATCTGGATGAAAATTGGTTGGCGACAAGGTCCTTTGATCTTCCTGATGAGCTATGTATATAGTCTACTGGCTTCCCGAGAGCAGCCTGAAGGTATAGCTATATTGCTGATAACAATTGCGAATACATTGTTGATTATCCAAGAAGCTCGTCATAAGCTCTGATTTGGGAGTGCGTGATCTGCCGCATATCTGCCCCATCTCCCCAGGCGCGATACCAGTGCATTGTCCATTTCAACGCTTCGTCGATTCCGAGTCGAGGTCGCCACTCCAGTTCTGCATGAGCCTTGCTGGCATCCAACCTTAAATAATGTGCTTCATGCACGCCTGAAACGGGATCGCGTTCCCACGACGCACCTTCACCCCACATCTTTGCAACCGCCGTCGCAACGCGTCCAACGGTCCACGCATCCTCGTCGCGTGGGCCGAAGTTGAATGAAGAAGCAAATTGTGCCTGCTCCGCAAGCAGTTGTTCGGCAAGAATTATGTACCCGTGCAGAGGCTCAAGCACGTGCTGCCAGGGACGTATGGCATTGGGCCGCCGGATCAGAGCAGGTTGCTTAGTCTGAAACCCGCGGATCAGGTCGGGAATAAGACGGTCCTCCGACCAGTCTCCCCCTCCAATCACGTTACCGGCGCGCGCAGTAGCTAGCGCAACATGATGCTCATGCAATCTGTCTGCAGGAAAGAAAGAACTTCGGTAAGCCGCGCTTACGATTTCAGCGCAGGCTTTGCTGGAGGAGTAGGGATCATGCCCTCCGAGGGCATCGGTTTCGCGATACGGCCAGACCCATTCCTTGTTCTCATAGCACTTGTCGGTCGTGACGCACACTACCGCTCGAACCGACGGAGTGCTACGCACAGCCTCCAGCACATGCGCCGTGCCCATCACATTGGTCGCATATGTAGCCAGTGGATCGGCGTAGGATCGTCGCACTAAAGGCTGTGCAGCCAGATGGAAGACCACATCCGGGGCGAATTCAGTCATCGAGGCCGCTAGCTTGGCGCTATCCCGGATATCACCGCGAACGTCATCCAGCGCGGAAGCCACGGATGCGGCAGTAAACAGGTTCGGTTCGGTCGCAGGATCGAGTGCGTAACCTCGAATCTTCGCGCCCCGGCTGGAAAGCCACAGTGCGAGCCAGCTGCCCTTGAAGCCTGTATGTCCGGTGAGAAAAACCCGCCGTCCAGACCAGGGATTCACCATGTCTTCCACGGCGCTCTCCCGCTAGTCCAGAGTTCTTCCAGCCTTTGCTTGTCGCGCAGGGTATCCATGGGCTGCCAGAAACCGCGATGGAAAAAGGCTTGCACCTGGTGTTTCGCGGTGAGGCTTTGCATTGGCTCTCTTTCGAACATGTTGCTTTCGTCTCGAATTTCAGCCATTACTGCCGGCGAAAGGACAAAGAAGCCGCCGTTAATCCATCCTCCTTCACTCTTCGGTTTCTCCTGGAAATCAGAAATAGCAGATCCCTCCACACCCAAGCCGCCAAACCGCGCCGGCGGCTGCACGGCCGTTACTGTTACCAGCTTGCCATGACTTCGATGGAAGGTTATAGACGCGGAAACATCAACGTCGCTTACTCCATCGCCATAGGTCATACAGAAGGGATCGTCACCTCCCAAGAATTGAGCGACTCTTTTCAATCGTCCGCCGGTGCCTGCGTCGTCTCCTGTGTCCACGAGAGTTACGTTCCATGGCTCCGCGACACTTTGATGCACCTGCATCCGGTTCTCGCGCATGTCGAAAGTGACGTCGGACATGTGCAAGAAATAATTCGCGAAGTATTCCTTGATCATGTAGCCCTTGTAGCCGCAACAGACAACGAAGTCGTTGATTCCATGTTGCGAATAGATTTTCATGATGTGCCACAGAATTGGGCGGCCGCCGATCTCAACCATCGGCTTGGGGCGAGTGCTCGTCTCTTCACTTAGGCGTGTTCCAAACCCGCCGGCGAGAATTACTGCTTTCATTCAAGTAGTCTCTTTTACCCGCAAGTCCAACATTCTCGGTAGTAAGCAAACCGAGCGTTCATTCCCGATGTCTGGCTGCGTACCCAATAGAGTACACTGGCGGCTCGCCATTGTGTATTCTTGGTGTGCAGACCTCAATGACAGACAGAGCTTCACTCCTTCGTCGACAAATTCTGGAACTTTCCCTCCAGTATCATGCGGAGGCTTTTCCGACGGTCGAATTTAAGCCTGGCATGACGCCTGTCCCGGTATCTGGGAAGGTGATTGACGGCGACGATTTGAGTTCCGTGGTCGACTCGGCCCTCGATTGTTGGTTTACTACGGGTCGCTTTGCGGAGGATTTCGAGCGGAAGCTGGCTCGGTTTGTCGGCGTACGTTGCGCTTCGCTGGTCAACTCAGGATCTTCAGCGAATCTTCTTGCCATCAGCGCTCTCACTTCGCCAAAGCTCGGAGATCGCCAGCTCAAACCTGGCGATGAAGTAATCACTGTTGCAGCAGGCTTTCCGACGACGCTCAATCCAATTATTCAAAATCGCCTTGTTCCGGTTTTCGTCGACGTTACATTACCCACTTACGAGATCGACGTGAGCCTGTTGGAGGCTGCGCGAAGCGAGAAGACCATGGCAATCTTCCTCGCTCACACGCTGGGGAATGTCTTTGACCTCGATGCCGTCTCCGCCTTCGCAAAGAAGCACAACCTCTGGCTGATAGAGGATTGTTGCGATGCGCTTGGATCTACCTGGAAGGGACGGTCGGTCGGAACTTTTGGCGACATTGCAACCTGCAGTTTCTATCCTGCGCACCACATCACGATGGGAGAGGGCGGAGCGGTGTTGACCGACAAACCAGCCCTGCAAGTTCTCATCGAATCGTTTCGCGACTGGGGCCGAGACTGTTGGTGCGATCCTGGGAAAGACAATACCTGCGGCAAGCGTTTTGATTGGCAGCTAGGTAGCTTGCCATGTGGGTATGACCACAAATACACCTACTCCCACATTGGCTACAACCTCAAAGCGACTGACATGCAGGCCGCTCTTGGAACTTCTCAGATTGAGAAGCTGCCGGAATTCATTGAGCGCCGCAAAGATAATTTTCGATATCTGTTCGCCGCACTCAAGCCACTTCAGGACTACCTTTTATTGCCGCAGGCGACCCAGGGTTCAGACCCCTCGTGGTTCGGTTTCCCCATTGGGATTCGCCAAGACGCGCCTTTCAAGCGGGAGGACCTCATCCGCGCACTCGAAGCTCAGAAGATTGGTACCCGACTCCTCTTCGGCGGCAACCTTCTTCGCCAGCCAGCCTACGAGGGCTGCGAATATCGCGTAATCGGCGATCTGCCGAACACTGATTTTGTAATGAACAACGTGTTTTGGATCGGCGTCTACCCGGGGTTGACTCGATCGATGCTTGATTTTGTCGTTGAGTCTATTAAAGACTTCGCATCGACTTGGACTTCGCAATCCGGGAATCTGAAGCTTAACGCCGTCCCCGACGCAAAGATCGAACAACGGGAATCCAAGCTGCCTGTTCTTCCGTAATATCAATCACCGCGCATGAGGAGTAGACGTGCCATCCGCCGCTAACCGATCTCAAGTCTTTCACTCTGCAATCAGCCAGCATATCGCAGTGATTCAGGGTTTGTTTACGCAACAGGAAGTGCTGGAGCGCATCGCCAGTGAGATGACGCGCGCCATGTGCGAAGAGAAGAAGGTGCTCTGGTGCGGGAATGGAGGCAGTGCGGCAGACTCGCAGCATTTAGCTGCCGAACTGATGGGACGCTTTCGACGAGAGCGGCGTGGACTTCCTTCAATTGCGCTTACGACGGATACCTCTGCCCTGACGGCAATCGGTAACGATTATGGATTTGAGAATGTCTTTCAGCGTCAAGTCCAGGCATTATGCGCAAAGGGTGACGTCGTGGTGGGTATCTCCACATCAGGGAACAGCAGAAATGTTTGTGCCGCGCTTGAAGCAGCACGAGAACGCGGCGCTTTTACAGTTGCTCTTACTGGTGAAACGGGAGGACTGATGGCAAAGATCGCAGATGCGGCCCTTTGCATCCCGTCGAAGGATACCGCGCGAATTCAGGAAGGCCATATTCTCTGCGGGCATATGCTCTGTGATTGGGTGGAACTGAGCATATGTGAGCGAGAAGTATCCAAAACGGCGCCTTCAACGGTCTGACGTCAGATGCTTAGGGTTCTTTAGTCACATATGGCGCGCGTGACGAATAATGACGAGGAAGCGTATGCTGTCAAAGCTGGTATGAATGCTTCGATAATATCCGAGCGATGGCGCGCCGCAAGTTCCGCCGGCGTTCCACTGAATCTAAGAAAAGACACAGCAGGAGATTTACTTCCATGAGCACAATTAAGGTCGGCGGTAGACTCGTCGGCGACGATCAGCCGTGTTTTATAGTTGCTGAGATCGGCATCAATCACAACGGCGATATTGATCTAGCAAAACGATTGATCAGTGTGGCAGTCGCGGCTGGATGCGACGCCGTGAAGTTCCAGAAGCGCACGGTTGGCGTTGTGTACACTCCCGAAGAGTTGGCGAAGCCGCGGGAGAACCCATTTGGCCCAACCAACGGCGACCTGAAATACGGTTTGGAGTTCGAGCAAGAGGAGTACGAGGAGATCGACGCGTTCTGCAAATCGGTCAAAATGTGCTGGTTTGCCTCGCCTTGGGATGAAGGATCCGTGGATTTTCTGGAACAATTTCGCGTGCCGGTTCACAAGATTGCTTCTGCCTCGCTCACCGACGACAACCTGTTGCGGCATATTCGGAAGACGGGAAAGCCGATCATCCTTTCGACGGGGATGAGCACATATGCCGAGATCGATCATGCAGTCGAGATCTTAGGCAAAGACAACCTCATGCTGATGCACGCGACCAGCACTTACCCCGCGAATTACGATGAATTGAATCTTCGCGCCATCCCGACCATGGCGCAGCGCTACGGCGTGCCGGTCGGCTACTCCGGCCACGAAACCGGTATCCCGTCCAGCGTTTGTGCGGCTGCGCTCGGGGCCTGCTCTGTGGAGCGCCACATCACCATGGACCGCGCCAGTTGGGGCTCCGACCAGGCTGCATCGCTGGAACCAAATGGCATTTCGCGGCTGGTGCGTGATATCCGTCTCTGGGAGCAGTCAAAAGGCGACGGCGTAAAGCGCGTTTACGAGCGCGAAGTGCCGATTATCAAAAAACTGCGCCGCGTCGGCGCCGGGGTATAGCCCCGGATGCCAGAGGGGAATTCCGGAAACGGTAGCATGGAACGGATCCGCGCCGTCGCATTGGATGTGGATGGCGTGCTCACCGATGGCGGTCTTTGGTGGGGACCAGGCGGCGAAGAGTGGAAGCGCTTCTGCTTCGCCGACATCATGGGAGTCTCTCTTGCACGGCGCGCCGGACTTGCGTTGGCCCTCATCTCCGGGGAAGACAGCCCGCTCGTGGATCGCTATGCGAAGAAAATGCAGATTCGGCACGTGATGAAGGGTTGTCGCGACAAGGCATCTGCTCTTCGTGAGTTTGCAGCGGCAGCGGGCATAGAACTGGCCGATATCTGTTTCATCGGAGATGATGTAAACGATCTTCCTGCAATGCGGATAGCAGGCTTTGCAGCGGCCCCTGCCGACGCTTCCGGAGAGGTTCTCGCCCAGGCTGATTTCGTTGCCAAAAACTGCGGGGGCAACGGCGCCGTTCGCGAATTGATCGATGCTCTGCTGGCCGCTCGCGGGCTAAGTGCAGAAGAAGTTTTCAATTGACCCCGAAATCAACGCTACCGACCTGGACCTCGCACAGATGCTCCTTAGCCTTGCTATGGTTGAAGTTATGAAACTCTCCGACTACGTTGTGCGCTTCATTGCCGACCAGGGTGTTAAGCACGTGTTTCTGGTCACAGGCGGCGGCGCGATGCACCTGAACCAATCTCTTGGTGCAGAGCCCGCGATAGAGGCAATATGTAATTCACACGAACAAGCGAGCGCCATCTGCGCGGAAGGCTATTCCAAAGCCACGAATCACCTCGGCGTGTGTATGGTAACCACCGGACCGGGAGGCACGAATGCCGTTACCGGCGTCGCCGGCGCCTGGTTGGACTCGACCCCGACGCTCTTTGTATCTGGTCAGGTGAAGCGGCCAGACCGAATGTTCGACCAGGACGGCCGGCCGCTGGGAATGCGCCAGCTCGGCGTGCAGGAAGTGGACATCGTTTCGATCGTGAAGCCGATCACAAAGTACGCTGTGACAGTCCTTGAGCCGAGGGAGATCCGCTACCACATGGAAAAGGCCATCTACCTTGCGCTGAATGGCCGACCCGGCCCGGTATGGGTTGATATCCCGCTCGATGTTCAGGCTTCGCCGATTGACGCCCCGTCCTCCCTGCGCGGTTTTGATCCAGCTGAGCTGGAAGAGCCTAACGGCGAACTCGAATCTGAAGCAGGAAGTCAGCCACCTGATCGAAAAGCTGAACCGCGCGGAACGGCCGCTATTGTTTGCCGGTAACGGCATCCGCCTCGCACATGCGGAGAAAGAGTTCGAACAACTCCGGGTGTTGCTGGAAATTCCCACCGTGGCCACTTGGTGCGCGGCTGATCTTGTCCCGAGCAATGATCCCACCTATGTCGGTCGACCTGGTTCGGTGGCTGCGCGAGGGGCCAACTTCGCCCTGCAGAACTCAGATTTTCTGCTCTCCATCGGTGTGCGGCTGGATTTTGCAATTACGGGTTATGCACCGCAGAATCTCGCGCGCGAGGCACACAAAGTCGCCGTCGACATTGACGCGGCGGAACTCCAGAAACTCCATCCGTACCTGCAACAGCCCATCTGCGCGGATGGGCGTGCATTCTTACAGGAATTCCTGCGGCAGAAGGATTCCATCCGGCTTATGAACCATGCCGCATGGGATGCGCGGTGCGCCGACTGGAAGACTCGTTATCCGGTAGTTACTGACGAGCACCGCAAGCCGGAGGGGAGGGTTTCGGTGTTTAACCTTGCCGAAGTGATAGGCACGGAGGTTAGGACGAGCGACAAACTCGTGGTTGGAAACTCTGGCTCGGCCATTGAAATCTACCTGCTGGCCTGCCCCACCCTGCATTCGCAACGTCTTTATCACACCGCCGGCCTCGGTGCGATGGGTTATGCCATTCCAATGGCCATCGCGGTTGCGATTGCAAATCCGGGCAGGGAGGTCATTGCAATAGACGGCGATGGGGGATTCATGTTCAACATTCAGGAACTGGAGACTATCCGCCGGCTCCAACTGCCGATTAAATTCTTCGTATTGAACAACGACGGTTATTCTTCTATTCGAGCCTCTCAAAAAGCCTATTTTGGTGAGGCGAATATTGGCGCTGACAGCCGAACCGGTCTTACTGTCCCCGATCTCACTCGAATCGGCGAGGCATTTGGTCTAGGTACAGCAGTCATCAAAAGCCAGGACCACCTCCGCGCCGATGTTCGCAGAGTGCTTGACATGACCGGCCCCGTCGTCTGCGATGTCAATGTTCTTCAGGATGAGGTACGTGCTCCGCGGCTTCAGTCCTATCAGAGGCCCGACGGCTCATTTGTTTCTAAACCGCTTGAAGATCTCTTCCCATTCCTGCCCCGCGAGGAATTTCTGGCGAACATGATCGTCAAGCCGCTGAGCGAGTGAGCCTCAGCACCGCGCGCAAAGCGAGGGAGGGAATAAGTTATGGGCAATCGCTTATCGACCTGCTTCACGAGCCTCTCGAATCGGTTTCGTATCGAGAACTGCACTGCGTCTACCGCACGCAATACCGACATCTGGCGCCATCCGCTTCTCGCGCGGGAGATGCTGCCGGAGCATAGCTGTTTCTGCGTTCCTACGAAGGAGACGGATCCAGACTGCGATGTGCTTTAGCGCCCGAACGTGTTCCCAGCAATCCCGAGCACAGTTGAAATCCTACTCTTGGAGGTGTAACCGTGCCCGCGATTAGCGTTGCTCGGCTTGACCTGGAGCTCGTACTCAACCACACGACACCACTTTGGGAGGAGTTGCGCGGGCAGCGCCTTTTTCTTACCGGCGGCACAGGTTTTTTCGGTTGCTGGCTAGTGGAAAGCTTTTGCTATATCAATCACTTCCTGTCCCTGGGCGCTGAAATTACGATACTCACGCGAGATCCGGCAGCATTCGCCAAGAAATGCCCGCACCTTGCTGCCGATCCCGCGGTGACTCTCCACTCCGGAGACGTTCGCAATTTCATCTACCCGACTGGGGAGTTTGGGTATGTGATCCACGCGGCCACAGAGACTGTGGCGCGAAAGACAAAGGATGCACCGCTCGAGATGTTTTCCACTTTGGCAGCGGGCACGGAGCATGTTCTGAAGTTCGCCGCTACGCATGGCACCCGAAAATTTCTACTGACTAGTTCGGGCGCAGTATACGGAAGGCAGCCGGCCGAACTGACGCATGTTCCGGAAGGCTTTGCCGGGTCTCCAGACCCGCTTGACATATTGAGTGTCTATGGCGAAGGCAAACGGGTTTCCGAACTCCTATGTGCCATTTACCAGAAGAGAACCGGGATAGAGTGCAAGATTGCACGCTGCTGGGCTTTCTGTGGACCGCACCTTCCCCTCGATGCGCATTTCGCAATTGGAAACTTCATTGGCGACGTTCTTGCTGGCAGGCACATTCAGATTGAGGGCGACGGTACTCCTCGAAGGTCCTATCTGTATGCGGCCGATCTCGCAGTATGGTTGTGGACTCTGCTGTTTCGTGCCCCAGGCCTCGTTCCATTCAATGTAGGGTCGGCGCAGGATGTCAGTATTCTCAAACTTGCACAGGTGGTAGCTGCGACTCTGAATCCTGACACCGAGATTCGGGTCGCCCTGTCTCCGCGGCCGGATGTCGCTCCCTCGCGCTATGTTCCCTGCGTAGACCGAGCACGCAATGAGCTGGGATTAATTGAATCGGTTGGACTGGCGGAAATGATCCGTCGCACCGCTCAATGGTATGCGCTTTGAGCTTGCCATTGATTCGTCTTCCGGCGCGACCAGATTGAGTTTCGAGGCGATGTTCATCCCAGGCAGGACTTCTCGTTTGCGGCTTGCTCATGGGAGGCAGGACTGGTCCAGCGGATGATATTCTGTGCTCTGTTAGCGCACCCACAAAACAACACCTACGCCAGATCGGAATTTGATGGAATCGACCGTACTGCATAGACCAGCTAATACACTCACTCGGATTGCTGGTCATGTTCTCGAGTTGGATGGTGTAAGAGGAATTGCAGTACTCCTGGTGATCGTCTTCCATTTTGGAGGAACAATTCCCGCGGGCGCCAATAGACTGCAAGTTATATATGGCAATATCACGGGGATTGGTTGGTCGGGCGTTTCTCTTTTCTTTGTTCTCTCAGGGTTCTTAATTACCGGCATCCTTCTACGAACGAAGCAATCGCGGAACTACGTGAAATCTTTTTATGTGCGGCGTGCGCTCAGAATTTTGCCGCTATACTACGTCTCGGTCTTCCTGTTTTTTGATTTTGGACTCCCCCTCGCCAGGAAGTTTTTTCCGACCAACAACAGTGTGCGCGCCTGGTCTGCATATGGCTCCTTCGAACAGGTCTGGTACTGGCTGCACATCTCGAATTTTCATTCGGCATTCGGGATCCTTGTTTCTTCTCCGGTTGGACATTTCTGGTCTCTTGCCTGCGAAGAGCAGTTCTATTTTATCTGGCCCTGGATTGTGTTGTTCCTAAGCGAAAGAGCTTTGACTTGGGTCTGCTCCGTCCTGGTCACGGTATGTATTACCTTCCGTTTTCTTCCGATTTTTCATTCCCTCCTGAGCGTGAATCCCGACATTGGTCGACTAACGCCATTCAGCGTGGAACCTTTACTCATAGGGGCTCTTTTAGCAATCGGATTAAATCACAGCCGTTTTATCGGTTTGGCCAAGCGCTTGGCGCCGGTCGGGTTCATCGTCGGACTAGGCGCATTGATTATCGCGGCGTCCTGGGCTGGTTCAACGGATCCCAGATTTAGTCCAATACCAACCGTTGGTATGACTGCACTCGATCTCCTGTTTGCTTCGGTCATAGCATATGGCGCAGTGAACAGAGGAAGTGCTTCGATCGGTTGCTCCGTTCTGCGAAATCGAGCTTTCACGCAATGCGGCAAATACAGCTATGCGATGTATATCTTCCAGACGCCAATACGATACGTGCTTCTAATTGTGCCGATTCGCCAACGTTTAGCGGCAATGGGAAGTTTTCTAGGCTCAGCGCTTTCAATCCTGATTGGGATTGCGTTGTCGTACGGCATGGCTCGCTGCTCATGGAAGTTGATCGAGCAGCCGTTCTTGAAATTGAAAGACCGATTCCAGGCAGATTGAGTTCGGGGCCTGAGGGAAGCCGCGGCTAAAGGGGTATCGTGATCCTGAGCGGAATACACCGATGTCATGACCTTTAGTTTGAAAACTAGTTGGCCGACAGGCCCGGGCATCAGAGTCTTCTTGATGCCTATCCTCCATTGGTGCTGATCATCGCCCGACCTAGAAACTCGATCAGAATAGAATCGGACGTCGTTGATCGTTGCTCCGAGCCGGGCGTGCCTCGCTTACTCGGAGCACCAATCGTGACCGGCAACAACGCTGTGAATGAGGCTCCGGAATCGACAAAGCACTGTACCCCCTTGGAAACCCGATTGGCTTAGACAATGAGCCTCGCAATCAGGCCCAAACGCGATCGCTCGGATGTTAACGTCACGATCGGTTTCTTCGACCGCGAACCCGCGTGCTTCTCTGAATGATCCATTGGCGATGTCCGGCCAACGTCACTCGAGCTTCAGGCGAGTAGACAACGCTCTTGCCATCAAATCGCATCTTCTTTAATATCAGCAGTATATTTTCCACATTGAGTGTTTATAGATCAGAGATTACGGGTCAACCATATCCTATTCAGAAATGGAGTTAAAAATGAGCCGGTTCGATTTGATCGTGCGCTTATGCACAATCCTGTTTTTCAGTGCTGCCGCATCATTGCTCAATTCTCAGGCGAGCAACGGTGCGTTTTACGTTGGTAGCGGCGCAGGCATGTACGCACATATTTCAGATGCCGAAGCAGCCATCGGGGTGGGTAAAGCAGGAACCGTGATCCTGTCCGCGGGATACGTCGACACCATCAGCTCGACCTTGAAGATTGGCTGGCCAACCGGGCCCGGCATCAAGGTGTTCATGATGCCAGGAAGTACTATTCAGGAAAATGTCATGGATGGGAGTCCGGGCATCATGATCAACGAAGGGAGTGCGCTAGAATGCTTGGGCGCATCGCCGTCGGGCTCGGTGAATGGACAAACCTCGCCATGTCAAGTCACGGTAGCGAGTGGTGCGGTGAAGATGTCGGCTATGGTTACGAGCGGATTTGCGGTTCTAGGCCGGGCTCAAGACATGTTTAGTTTGCAGGGCATTACATTCAGACCGGGAAACGCGACCATCACCGCAGTAGGGGACTTCGAAGCGATTGTTTCCCCCTCGCTGATTTCCAACAATAACTTCTTCGGCGGTTCCAATGTCACCTACGAATGGCATATTGGGAATGGCGTTGGTGGCGGCGAAACGATGTTCCTGAACAACGAATTGCGTGGGGACAACGGTGTCACGGGAGCGATGGTATACATCACCGGCGGTGAAAATGGGTCCCCTAACGAGACAGGGAACTTCGGGATCGTTGGCGGCGAAGTATCCTGCACGGGTCCGAATGCTCCCGCGTTCCTGATTGACGGTGACGTGGCCGGTCAGAACGCCCAGGGCGTGGTAGGCGTAAAGATTCATGGAGTCTGGTCGCAAGCGTGTGGGGACGGCAATTCTCAGCCGCAAAGCTGGGTATCTATCCATAACGCGAGCTATATTCATATCTACGATCAAAATTTTTCAACCCCTTCTCCCTCTTATGTTTCCATCAGTGAGAGCGCACCCGGGCTCTCGAACTTCATCATTTTTGACAATGTAGCGCTAGATTGCAGCAGCCCGAATTGCCCTGGACAGGTATTTGTCACAGACACTACAGCGAATGGTTCCATCCATCCGGCTCCTACATGGACCAATAACATAGCGCACTACGGCTATCAGGGGTTTGTGCAGCATGATCAGGCAGGTGGCGGATGGTCGCACGTCACCGGGTCCTCCGGCGGAGGCACAAATGCTCAACAAACAGATACCATTCTCTCGGTTACGCAGTCTGGTACGGTAGGGTCCGCTAGTTACGCGGATGCGGGGTCCGGCTATGCATGGCGCGTACAAAATGGGGGCGCCATCAACCTGGATTTTGGTGCGAATGACTACGCTGACAGCTGGATTGAAAGTTACCAGAACGGGACTACGGTCGGAAAACCGTTGAACATCAACTCCAAGTACGGGGGGTTTACCAACTTTGGAGGTTACGTCTATGCGCCACGTTACATGCTCCAGAATGGAGATGGGTTGACGGCGATGCCTGCAACAAGCGCGGTTGCCAATCACGTCGCGTGTATTCTTTCCCCTGGGCCACCTATTGAATTGGGTCGCTGTACTGCGGCAATGAAGTCGGATGGGTCGTGTAGTTGCAAGTAGATCAATCCGCCGTGGAGATCATAGAGGTTGATTTGATACCTCAACTCGGGTATCTAATCCAATACTCGATCCGTTCGTGCATCAGTGCGAGACAGGCACTGATTGCACTCTTCTTCGCAGGGAGAAAGCTCGCCGTAGTCGCTGGATTTTCACCGAGTGTTCTGCCGTTCGGTTGAAGTTTTCATAAAACGCAAGCATCAGGGCAACAATCATTCCAACAAAGAAACCAGCGAATGTTGCTCCGATCACGATAAGACCCCTCTTGGGAAAGGAGCGCCTGTCAGGTGGAACGGCGGCATCGACGACCTGAATAAGTGCTCCCTCCTTGGCCTCATCGAGCTTGGCGACCTCAAACTGCCGGGCCAGAATGTCGAAGATCGTTTCGTTGTATTTGACATCGCGCAGCTTGCGTAGATATTCGAGACCCGCCTCCGGGACCCGCCCTTTGGACATCATCAGCCCGGTGTCAGCGCTGCTTTCGGAGCCTCCCAGCTTTGCCAACTGCGCACGCAGGCCGTCCAACTCCTGCTGTGCCTGAACCAACTGAGAGTTTTCGCTTGTAGCGAACGTGCGCATGGACACGATCTCTACTTCCTTTGCCGCGATCTGCGCGCGAAGTTCCGCCGCCGATTGGATCAATGCTCGCGCTTGACTATCGAGTTGGATCATTCCCGTTTTTTGTTCTGTCTGCTTCAGGGCCTCTTCGGCGTTGGCAAGGTTGTCCTTTGCCTGCTCAAGTTGCTGCTCGAAGAACAACCTGCGCTGCGATGCTTCCGTGACTGCGAGATGCTCAGAAAGCTTGCGGAACTGGTCGACATAGCCATTGGCGAGTTCTGCAGCACGATTCGGATTGCGATCCTCGACGGAGATATGAATTAGACCGTCCTTGCCAGTAGCGTCAACGACGGCATACTTTTCAAAGGCCTTGCGGGCATCGGAGGGATACTTTTGATGATACTCCTGCATGAGATTAAAACGTTGCACCATTGCATCTTCGACAGTGCGACTCTTGAGCATTGCCACGTACATATCATTGGGGCTCTTAATGCCGAGACTTGCACCGGCGAGAGCCGCCATGCCACCCATACTCCCAACCTGCGAAGCAAGCGCGGCCCCCATTGACGAGTTCTGTTGCGGTGGTAGGAGGGTAACGTTCGCGGTATAGCTCTGGGGAAGGATCAGCGCGATGACGATCGCGAGAACAGCAAATATTACCGTGACGGAGAGGATCGTACGTATCCGCTCGGCTAGAACGATCAACAGATCCATTAGGGATATCTCGTCGTCTTTTGTGTCGGGCCTCGCAGTGCGCGGCCCGGAAGCAGGACCAGTGTTCTCTCGTTGTTCTGGAAGCGAAGGATCTGTTGGCATTTATTCCTGCCGAAGTTCGAATTTGGCGGTGTTCAATGTTTATTCTACAAGCAGAGCACAGCGGGTGAAGCGAGGAAGCTCCGGCATACTTAAGCTGTGTGACCACTTTGCAGATCGTAGCCGCACGACACTCCGTAAAGCTCTCCCAGAAGAATGATGACATTCCCCGCATAGCCAAATCTTACGCCGAGGTGCAAAGGGCGCTGTCAAGACTCTTCGACGGAACGCGCCGTGCTCGGTCCGGCCTTGGCATCGGCCGGGCCGCTGCTACGCTCTTGTTATCGGTCGAACGGCATCCAACATGCACGATGTTCTTGGCTCTCTTGGAGTCCGGCTCCGACAACCTGTTAGCAAAACGGTCGCTCTGAAGGCGGTTGGTTCCGCGAGAAGCCGGCACTTGGCGGGATCCGCTAAGTTGTAGCTAAGTGAAATGGCGAGCTGGGAAGTGAAGCAGGCTGATCCCTGGTTGTGCCGAAAATCGTCCCGTGGTCATGCTCCTGTGTCTTGCTTGGCAACGTGACTATGATGCGTCTGAAAGTCCAGGTGGCTGGTGTTGCAACTGATGCAATCGAGGGCAAATGCCGGTCAGCGGACAGAACGGAGAATCACCAAGGACAGGATTACGCCGACAAGATTGCGGTTGAGAGGCCCTCCACCAAATGCTTCGCTCATAAACCAAGAAGATCGACACTCCAAGGGAAGTGTAATTCGTTGGCTCGGCGTGTTCGAACGAGGATCCCACGCCGCTGGCAGGTTCTCTCAGGCGGGCGACAATGATCCCTCGTGAGTCGATGCAGAATGTTCCGAAACCCAATCGACGACTGTGCTGGAGACAAGGTGGATTTGTTCTTTGGACAGTTCAGGATAGATGGGAAGCGCCAATACCTCTCCCGCCGCTCGCTCTGAGACCGGAAGATCCCCCTCTTCGTATCCGAGGTTCTTGAAGCAATCCTGCATGTGCAATGGAACCGGGTAGTAGATCTCGCAACCGATCTGTTGCGCATGGAGGTGGGCCCTGAGCCCGTCCCGCTCCGGCACGCGGATCACATATTGGTTGAAAATGCTGACGGTGTCCGGACTAACCCACGGCGTTCCGACAGGGCTGCCGGCAAACTGCTGGTCGTAGATGGCTGCATTGCGCCGGCGAGCGTCAGACCACGCGCCGAGGTGTGGCAACTTCACGAGGAGGACGGCGGCCTGAAGCGGATCGAGGCGGAAGTTGCCGCCAATCACCTTGTGATAGTACTTCGGCTTGGAGCCGTGCGAACGCATTACAAGAAGCCGATCGTTCAAATCGGCGTCGTTGGTCACAAGCATCCCGCCGTCGCCCGCCCCCCCAGGTTCTTGCTGGGGAAGAAGCTGAAGCAGCCCACGTGACCGATGCTTCCTGCTTTGCGTCCCTTGTAGGTCGAAGAGATCGCCTGTGCGGCATCTTCGATCACGTAGAGTTTGTGGCGCTGCGCGATTTCCATAATCGGGTCCATATCGCACATTTGGCCGTAGAGGTGAACGGGGATGATGGCTTTGGTGCGGGGCGAGATGGCCCGCTCAATTAGCTGCGGCTCGATATTGTAAGTGCGTGGATCGATGTCGACGAAGACGGGCTTCGCTCCGGTGCGGGACACGCATCCTGCCGTCGCAAAGAAGGTGAAGGAGGTGGTGATCACTTCATCGCCCGCGCCGATTTCAAGCGCCATCAGCGCCGCCAGCAGTGCGTCAGTGCCACTGGAGACGCCAACGCCAAACTTGCAATCGGACAGAGCGGCGACCTGGCGCTCCAACTCCGCCACCTTCGGGCCGAGGATGCATACCTGCGAATCAAGGACTTCACTGATGGCACTGAGGACTTCATCCTTGATGCCGGCGTATTGCACTTTCAGATCGAGAAGAGGAACTTTCATTGCAAGTTTCCTTGAAGAGCTGTTTTAAGCGAGGACGATCTTTTCACGACCTTGACTGACATTCCGCGTCGCGTTCCTCGTGTCGATGATCAGCTTTGAAAACTTGACGATCTGATCATAGTCAAAGGCGTCGTGATCGGTAAGGATGATGGTCCCATCTGCCTTCGCTAATTTCGTCTTCGGTGAGTGTTTGCAATTCGCTGCCGCGCAACTTGCCGTAACGGTGCGATACAAAGTTTTTAACGTGAGGATCGTAATAGGAGAGCCGTGCGCCGCGGTCGGCAAGAATCTTCAGAATCTTGATGGCCGGCGATTCGCGGCAATCGTCCACATTCTTCTTGTAAGCCAGCCCCAGCACGAGGAGCCGCGCGCCGTTTAGACACACGCCATTGTTGCTGAGATGGTCTGTAATCCGGTTCACGACCTCGTAGGGCATGTTGGTGTTAACTTCTCCTGCCAGCTCGATAAAGCGAGTGGCGAAGTCAAACTCGCGTGCCTTCCAGGAGAGATAGTAAGGATCGATCGGAATGCAGTGGCCGCCCAGTCCCGGGCCGGGATAGAACGCCTGGAACCCGAAAGGCTTGGTCTTGGAAGCGTCGATAATCTCCCAGATGTTCAGGCCCATGCGCTGGCAGAGTAGTTTCATCTCGTTGACCAGCGCGATATTCACGCAGCGGTAGATATTCTCGAGGAGCTTGGCCATCTCTGCGGCTTCGCAGGACGATACAGGCACAAGCTGATCGAAGACCATTGAGTAGAACGATTCGAGGGCGCGGCGCGAAGCCGGGTCGTTTGCCCCGACCACCTTGGGGATTGTCCGCGCCGTGAAATTCGGATTGGCGGGATCCTCACGCTCCGGAGAGTAGCCCACGAACAGTTCTTCGCCGATCTTGAGACCGGACTTCTCAAGGATGGGAACAAGCACTTCCGTCGTGGTGCCAGGGTAGGTTGTGCTTTCCAATATGACGAGTTGTCCCGGTCGCAAGTGCTCGACCATCGATTCTGCAGTCATGCGTATCGCGGTGAGATCGGGCTGCTTGGCCTTGTCGAGCGGAGTTGGGACGCAGATGCTGATCGTGTCGGCGCTCGAAATCTGCGAGAAATCCGAGACAGCATTGAATCGTCCATCCTTGCGCATTTCTTGAATGACGGATGACGGCAAGTGGCCGATGTAGCTCTCGCCGTTCATAAGCTTGCGGATCTTCGAATCGTCGATATCGAATCCAATTACATTGAATCCCTGGCTTGAGAAGAGTTGCGCCAGGGGAAGGCCAACGTAACCCAGGCCAATGATCCCGGTCGTGAGCGTCTTTCTTTCGGCCTTGTGGAGAAAGCTCTCCAGGTGATGAGTTTGAGCCGCAACAGTCATAGTGTTGTTCCTTGGGAGCCGCTCGCGGCGGTCAATTGGTCGTACCAGAGCTTTGTCGGATTGAATGTTGACTTGGAATGTCTGACTTCGGCGTCTTGCAGCTTTTGTGCGTGCAGTACCCGGAGACATTCAACTGGCGGAGGTCCATTGCCGACAGCGTGTTCTGGATCGAATGGCGCAATGTACCCCGGCGATGTCAGGCTGGAGCCTCTCATCGATCGTAGACAACCCAGCCACCAGTCCCTTGATTTCTTCGCGCGAATCGCGTGAAACCCTCACGGCAGCGGCAACCATCCCGGAGGTATTCCGCAGAAACCAATAGGAATTAAGCTTTAGCCTACCAAGCCGAACAGGGACGGTCAACCAGCACGACCGACGGGTTCAAACTGGGAATAATGCATGTTTCACCGGGAAAATGAGCTCCTCTCTCACGTACCCGGGATTCCCAAGCTTGACGTGCGGGCTGAAGCAGTCTCGACAGATCCATCTATCAGCAATAGCCAGGGTGGGCGATTTATGTACTGGGAGATCATCCAAAGGCAGGGCTACACCAATAACGGTTCCATGATCGGCGATTGGATAGGCCGCGAAGACAAGGGCGGGCAGGGATGTATTACCTATCATCTCAGCGGCAATGAGTGGGTGCAGGTTGGAGTAAGGAATCAGAAGGGCCAAAGACTTTATCCCTGGCGGCACGACCATCAACGATGTCAATTTTCAGATCGTCAAGCGCCTCGGCAAAGACCTGGAACTGAACGGTCAATTTACCTTTGAACACTGGAAAGCGCCCATCTACCTCGACGGCCAGCAGACCGTCACTGCTACTACTGTTCAGCAGACTTGGTTCCCAAAGCGTCGGATTGGCTTCTAAAGACCCTCTATCCGGTCCAGGAAAAACTACTACCTGCCGGGAACTCGTGCCTCCATCTCATCAGCAGAGCTTGTGATACAAGCCCGCAATCCTCGGCATCGATGAACTTTATAATCCCCGACCTCCAGGATCGGACTCGGGAATCAATCTCCGGAGGCCAGCGATTCGTCGGCGCTCATGTCTGCCACGCCGTTCGCAATCGCCATGGGCGAGGGTGCCTTGGTTTTGGGCGTTCTGCGTTGCATCTCGATGGTCTGCAGATCAGCAAGTTCGCAAATCTCCGAACTGCCCCAGCGCCGTGTGATCGTGTCCATGATCAGTTTCAGATCAGTCTGAAATGTGGCTTGCGCCATATACTCGCGATCGAGTCGCAGCTTGGCGGGCAGAATGGTCGAGTGGTAGTACGCCTCTACACAATCGTGCGGCAAACGCGCAAGAATCTGTTCCTCACGAGCGAATGCGATGGTAGCCGCGCCGGTGATTCCAGGTCGACACTTAAGCTCGATAAGCTGGTGCTCTGGCAACTTGGGGCGCGGACCAACCAAACTCATATCCCCAGCCAGCACGTTCAACACCTGTGGCAACTCATCGAGTTTCCAGCGGCGAAGGAAACAGCCAATCGGAGTGAATTGCTGATTGCCCGCAGTCGTAACCTTGCACCGTGATACGCCTTCAAGGTGCTCCATCGTACGGAATTTCAAGATCGTGAAGTTTCGGCGGTGGAGCCCGGTGCGCTTTTGCAGGAATAGAACAGGCCCTTTCGACGTAAAGCGAACTGCCAGACCGACAACAATGAAAATTGGAATCAGCACCGGAACTGCCAGGAGCACGCAAACCACGTCGAAAAAGCGCTTAAGAGTCGACTGGGACCATTCACTTACCCGTTCTTCGATCAGGCACAACGACAAACGCGCCCCCGCTTCAGATTTTCCTGAAGGAGCCGCCTTCGGCATTGTCTGTGATCCTCGTTGCAAATCGAACGACGGAAGGGTCTCCCGAGATGAAGCCTTTGAGCCGGTCGAGGCAATCACTACATTGGCGCTCAATTAACCCTCCGCAGGCTGGAAGCAAACTATCCAATGTAAAGGCGGCACGTCGTAGCTGCCGTGCGAGTAATGAAACTGCTCCTCCTCGTCCTGAAAACGCCCCCGGGCTTCAGATATTGCGGGGTAAGATCAGGAAAAACTCGGCAGAAAGCAGTAAAGCAATTCGGTCAAAACTGCACAACTGTGCCTACGAAGAATAACACTCCTGACGGAGTGAAGCGTTACCAGTTTGCGAATTAGCACTCTTAGTAACAAGAAACCGTGATAACTATCACATTTTAGACGCTGAAACACCCCTAAAGGGCGTTTACTCGAGGAAGACCATCCCCAATTGTTTCAGTTTGACAGCGTCCCAGGTCGTTCTCGCCGTAACCCCGTGCGACTCCTGTTGTGCTCTGGGTGACAGGCCAAAAAATCTCTCGACATTTGAAGGGGTCGTACTACCGCCGAACGCCCTCTAAACCAAGCTCTTCCGCGCTGAGCCGGTTACCGAACGTCATGCTAGACTCATGACTATGGTTTCCTCACATCTTAGTGAAAGGAGCGTCCGGGAAGTCTGCGCCAGGATCACCCGTGGCTGGCCTTCACCGAGGTTCAAAGTAGTCAACCCGATTGCCATCTTTTTCTTAGTTTCTTCGCTTATCGTGGGCGTCCATGCTCAGCAACAGACTTCGGGAAGCTACCCGAGTGAAACGCAAAATCCCTCCCAAAATCCATATCAAAGTACCTACCAGGGGGCGCAGTACCCGAGTTCCATCGACTGCTCCGATCCCATGGAAATCAGCGCGCCTGAGTGCTCTGGTCAGATGCCTGGCACAGGTCAGATGCAGAATCCGCAGTCTCGTTTTCCACAGTCTGGCCGAAACGGCTCCCAGCAGACGCGCCCCAATGGAAACTATACCGATAACGAGCAGCTGAACCGGCCGCAATCCCAATCCGGTCAATACCAGCAGTTCCTTCCACCTGAACCCCTCACCGAATTCCAGAAGTTTGTGGCCACCACTACGGGTCAGATTCTCCCTATATTCGGAGCGAACTTGTTCCGGCGGGTTCCGTCGACCTTCGCTCCGGTTGATATGGCGCCCGTGCCCCCTGATTTTGTCGTGGGCCCCGGAGACGAGCTCCGCATCCGCGTCTGGGGGCAGTTGAGCTTTCAGGCCAATGTCCGGGTAGATCGATCGGGAGAAATCTATCTCCCGCAGGTCGGCCCAGTTCATGTCGCATCCATTCCATTTTCACAACTCGATGGGCAATTACGCAGTGCGATTGGTCGCGTTTACCATAACTTCGACCTGACCGTGGATCTCGGTCAGATCCGTTCCATCCAGGTCTATCTGGCCGGAGAAGCCCGGACTCCCGGTGTCTACACCATCAGCTCACTGAGTACGCTGGTGGATGCACTCTTCGCCGGCGGAGGGCCAAACGCACAGGGTTCGCTCCGCAATATTGAATTACGCCGCGGCAGTGAAACGGTCGCTCATTTTGACTTTTACGACCTGCTGGTTCGAGGCGACAAGTCGACAGACGCAAAGCTCTTGCCTGGAGATGTGATCTTCATCCCTCCTGTGGGCCCTCAAATTGCAATTACTGGCAGCATAAAAAATCCGGCAATCTACGAAACGCTTCCAGATGAGCCATTGTCGCGGGCCCTTTCAAATGCCGGAGGCGTTTCTACCGTCGCTTCCGGGGCGCGCATTTCGGTGGAGCGCATTCATGACCACAACGAACGTCAAGCCATGGAAATCGTTTACGACAAGCAAGGCTTGGCGACGCCGCTCGCTGATGGCGACATCGTGCGTGTCTTTCCCATCGTGCCACGTTATGGAAAGACCGTTATTCTCCGCGGGAATATCGCAAATCCGGGTCGCTTCGCATGGCATCCTGGAATGCGCGTCAGCGAGCTTATTCCAGATAAGGACTCCCTTGTTACGCGGAACTACTGGTGGAAGCGGTCACAACTGGGCCTGCCCTCTCCCGAGTTTGAGCCGACCCCGGGTTTTCAGAATTTTCGTCAGCCCTTCGACAACAACGCCATCACATTGAAACCCCCTGTTTTCGAAGAACCCAACCCGCAGTACCAGACTCAGGATTCACCTCAGTATTCAAGACAGGATTCGACGCAGTACCCGACGCGGGATTTCGCGCGGGATGCAACGCAGGATCCATCCGGCTCACTTCAGAATCGATACCCTTCTGCTCAGCAGCGGAATGGAAGTTCCTCCCTGGCAGCGATGGATGACACGTCCTCACAGGGGCCTCGCCCCGCGCAGCAGCGCACATCGGTTCGCCTTCTCGCGCCGGATATCGATTGGGACTATGCAGTTGTCGAGCGAATCGATCCGGAAACGCTGAAGACCACGCTCATTCCTTTCGATCTCGGCAAACTTGTCCTGCAACACGATACGTCGCACGATCTCGAGTTAAAGAGTGGCGACATTATATCCATCTTCTCCGAAGCGGACTTCCGTGTTCCCCTCGCGGAACAAACCAAGCTCGTGACCCTGGATGGCGAGTTCGTGCATTCCGGAGTCTATAGCGCGAGGCCCGACGAAACCCTGAAAGAGCTTGTAGAGCGCGCCGGCGGCATCAGCCCCAAGGCATATCTCTATGGTTCGATGTTCACGCGCGAGTCGGTCCGTATCGCGCAGCAAGCCCGGATTGAAGAGTATGCCCGCACCTTGGAGGCGCGCATACAGCGGGCAAATCTCGCGCTCGCGGCTTCTGGCACTTCGCAGGACGTCGCAAGTAATACTTCCGCCCAAAATAGCCAGCATGACCTGGTCGCGGCCTTGCGCCAAGTCCGTGCCACCGGCCGAATCGTTCTGACCCTCAAGCCGGATAGCACTGGCACAGTCAGCCTTCCGGATATGACAATGGAGAATGGTGATCGCTTCGTGATTCCACCTGCTCCGGCTATCGTGAATGTAATTGGCGCTGTGTACAACCAGAATGCCTTCTTATTTGTGAAGGGACGTCGCGTCAGCGGATACTTGCAGCAGGCCGGGGGCCCTAACAGGGATGCGGACAAGAAGTATGCGTTTATCATTCGGGCCAATGGCGATATCGTAAGCCGCGATGCCACGAAATCAGCCTGGGGCAATGAATTCGCAAGCCTGAGCCTCAACCCTGGCGACACGATTGTAGTCCCGGAGAAGACATTCAAGCCGTCAGCTTTGAAAGGCGCAGCGGAGTGGACGCAGGTGTTTGCTCAGCTTGCGCTGGGTGCTGCAGCCATCAATTCGATTCACTAGTAAATCCGAATCAGGCATCCACGCAAAGGGAGATCCTTCGCGCGCCCTTATTCCCTCGACGAGCCCAGGGGGTGGGCGATGTCGAACGTTGAGAAGTGGCGATTTTGCCCGGTGATCTCTGAGCGTAACTCGAGCCAGAGTTCGTTCGGAATCTTCAGGTAAACTTCGACCACCGCTGGATCAAACTGCGTGCCCGAGCAGCGGATAATCTCCTCACGCGCGGCATCAAAGGTGCGAGCCTGGCGATAAGGCCTGTCGCTGGTAATGGCATCGAGCGTGTCCGCTACTGCAAATATTCGCGCGCCGATCGGGATTGCTGCACTCTTCAACGAACTCGGATAGCCCGATCCGTCGTAATGTTCCTGGTGCGTGAACACGATCTCAGCCGCTTCGGCGAGGAAGGGAATCTTGCGCAGCATCTGGTAGCCGCGCGCGCAATGTTCGCGCATAACTTCTTGCTCTTCCGGCGTCAGCTTGCCGGGCTTACGCAGAATATCGTCGGGAATTGCCATCTTGCCGATGTCGTGCAGGAAAGCTCCGCGCGCAATCACTTTGATCTCCGCCGGCGAGATGCCCATCGCCCGAGCGAGCGCAATGGTGTACGCCGTAACGCGCTTGGAGTGGCCTTCTGTCTCTGAATCCTTCAAGTCGAGGGCGTCGCCAAGTGCCTCAAGGGTGACGTCGTAGGAGTGCTCCAGGTCTTCCATCGCCTGGCGCAGCATCTCCGTGCGCGCTCTTACAACCTGCTCCAGATTCTGCTGGTAGGTGCGGCTTTCCTGCAGTGCTTGCCGGTGTTCAAGTGCACGTTGCACTGTCGCAACCAGATGTTCGCGTTCGAAGGGCTTCAGAAGATAGTCATAGGCGCCGCGCCGCATTGAGTCGATGGCCACGCTGATATCGTGAATTGCGGTAACCATGATGACGGGGAGATTCGGATTCTGACCGTGAATGCGCTCGAGCAGGGCCAACCCGTTGCCCTCCTGCATCACGATGTCCGTCAGAATCAGCTCAAAGGCTTCCTGATCAATCGCCTCAAGGGCTTCGCGCCCGCCCGAGGCGAGCATGACCTCGTATCCCTGGCGCTCAAGGGTCGCGGCAATCATCGAGCGGACGTGAGCCTCGTCGTCCACGACAAGGATGCGCGCAACCTTGCGCGCTTTCACGCTCGTGCGGATGTCCGCGCTTGCCACAGAAAGCATCGCAGTTGAGGACGCGTCCTGCCCTGCCGGCGTGGACGCCAACCCCTTATCCTTCCCGGTTTGCCGCCAGTGCTCAGTCCATCTCCGGCGGGGCAATCCCTTCAACTTAGGCACCAGCATTTTTCAGATCGGAAAACACACTCTCCCTTAGAGTGATCAATCGTCATCAGGACGCAAGATAATAGGAAATGCACGAGAAATTCACCTGCAGACCGTCCGAAGGGGGATTCGGAGCGACCCTCTCCCAATATCATTTCCCAATAAAAGACCAATAAACTTTGAGAACGTATCAAAAAGTTACGCTTACCTAGGCAGCGGCGCAAGACCTACTTGGCAAAGTACCAAAGTACTAAAGTTGTATAGATTTTAGAAGAATTTGTTTCACCTCGATACACAAACTTGCGTGCGCGAGCCCTCAAAACGTAAAACCACTCACTTTCAAGCCCAATCTCTATTTCTGTTCCCGTTTGCGGGCCCGGCGTTTTACGACCCAGCCTTCGATGTTCACCTGCCGCGATCGTCCCATGGCTAAAGCGCCCGACGGGACATCTTCTGTAATGCAGGATCCCGCGCCGATGTACGCGCCGTCGCCGATCTCAATCGGCGCAACCAGCGTCGAATCGCTGCCCACAAAGGCGCCCTGACCGATGCGCGTGACGTGTTTGTGCTCGCCATCGTAGTTGCACGTGATCACCCCCGCCCCAATGTTTGATCCCACACCCACCTCGGCGTCTCCAAGATAGGTCAGGTGATTTGCCTTTGCTCCCTTTCCCAGCTTGGCCTTTTTCGTCTCGACGAAGTTTCCGACATGCGCGTCCTGTCCGATCTCGCTCCCCGGACGAAGATGTGCAAATGGTCCGATCCGGGCGCCGTCCGCCACTGTGCTCTCGCCGAGCACGCAGCTCTGCCGAATCAAAACGTCCTGCCCCAGCGTGCAGTTTTCGATTACGGAGTAGGAGCGAACTCGGCAGTCCGTGCCGATCTTTGTTTTGCCGAGCAACTGTACAAATGGCTCGATAACCGTATCCCGCTCAATCTCCACCTCGGCATCGATCACGCACGTCTCCGGCCGGAAGATCGTGACTCCCGCCGCCATCAACCGATTGGCGACGGTAGCGCGAATTCTTGCATCGAGCGCGACCAGTTCCGCGATGGTGTTCGCCCCTAACACTTCCACAGCCTCAGGAGCCTTGATGGCCGCAACTTTCTCGCCTGCCGCGTTCAGGTGTGCCGCCATGTCCGTCAGATAAAACTCGCCGTGTGCATTCTTGTTGGTGAGTTTGTCCAGATGCTTCAGCAGAGGCGCAACCTTGAATGCGTAAATACCTGAGTTGATCTCGCGAATCGATTTCTGTTCGGGTTTCAGCGCCTTCTGCTCCACGATCGATTCCACCTCTGGCCGATCGGGTGAATGGCGAATAATCCGTCCATAGCCCGTTGGATCCGCAGGCTCCGCGGTCAGAATCGTCATCGCCGAGCCCTCTGCCAGATGCAGCGTCATCAGGTGCTGCAACGTCTCCGCCTGGATCAGCGGCACATCGCCGGAGAGAACCAGGATGTGCTCGTACCCTGAGATCGCCTTGCGCGCGCATTGAATGGCGTGGCCGGTTCCGCGCTGCTCTTTTTGCTCGATGAATTGAACGCCGGTGCCCGCCATAGCTTCCCGCACGCGCTCCGCCTCGTGGCCGACGATTGCGTAGATATCCTCGTTCTCCGCCAGGCGGCTTGCTGCGCCGATCACATGGCTCAAAAGCGGCTTTCCGCCGACTTCATGCAGCACCTTGGGGCGCCGCGATTTCAGCCGCGTGCCTTTGCCCGCGGCCATGATCACGACCGCCAGCTTCGGTGTCGACCGCTTTGGCTTGCTCCGCTTCCTTGCTCACTATTGTTTCTCCGCCCCGCCGCCCGCATCGCCTTGCGCGCCGGGAATCGTGATGTCAATGTTGTGCACCGGTCCCATCTTCAAGTCATCCAGTCCCGGCTTGATCTCCGGGCCATTGCCCACCACCAGCACCGCGTACTTGTCGGGATGAATGTACTTCTTCGCTGCCGCATTCAGATCGGCGACCGAAACTTTCTCCAGCGCTGCCTTGTAGGTTTCAAGATAGTCCGCCGGATATCCGTAGAACTCCAGCCGCACCCGCTCCGCGAGCACTTTGTCCTTCGTGTCGTAGCGGAAGAGGAACGAATTCAGAATATTGTCCTTGGCGCGTTTCAGTTCTTCCTCGGTGAACGGCTGCGTGGTCAGCCCGTCCATCACCTTATAGGTTTGCTGAATTGCCTCGACCGTTGTATGCGCTTTGCGTCAGCACCACGGCCTGGAAGGTGGCCGGATGGTCCCAGCCAAACGCCAGCCCTCCGCCAACTGCGTACGCGAGCCCAAGCTCCGTGCGCACTTTCTGGAACAGCCGGCTTGCAAACCCGCCCGCAAATACGTCATTCATCATCGCAATGCTGGGAACATCGGGATTGCGCCGCTCGATTCCGAGGCCCACGATCATCACCTGCGACTGGTTCACATCTTCTTTATTGATGAAGTAGACGCCCGGATTCGGCCCGGCGAAAACCTCATGCCGCGCCGGATTTGGCTTGGCCTGGGGCAGCGGTTCGAACGTGGCGCGCAGTTTGCTTCCATGGCGGCACGAATCAAAGTCGCCGCTGATGCTGATGATCAGCTTTCCGCCGATGGAGCGGTCATGCCATGCCTGCAGATCAGCCACCGTCACCTTGCCCGATGGTCGACAATTCCGGTTGCCGCGCGTACGGGCTGTCTGCGCCATACACCAGCTTGGCAGCTTCGCGCCCGGCAATCTGGCCTTCGTCGTCGTTGCGCCGCACGATGCCCGTTGCCATCTGCTGCTGCGCCAGCTGCAGTTTCTGTGCTTCGAACTTCGGATGGAACAGCAGGTCCATCGCGAGGTCATAGACCTGGTCGGTGTCGGCCTTCAGCGAATCCCACGAGAGCGCGGTCGAGTCATCATCTCCGCCGGTTTCAATGTGCGCGGCCTTCGACTCCAGCAGATCGTCCATGGCATCGCCGTTCATCTTTTCGGTGCCGCTGGTGCGCCATGTCTGCCCGTAGAGTGCGATCAACCCGCACTTCGCCGGATCCTCATCGCGCGATCCTCCCGGAATCAGCACCGATCCCGAAACAAACGGCAGTTCATGATCTTCCTGCAGAAAAATCACGATGCCATTCTTCAGTGCGATCCGCTTCGGCTGCTGTGGTTTGAACTCGTGCAGCGGCGGAATCGGAATCTTCTCCCAGGGCTTGCTTTGCTGCGCCGGCGAAGCGACCCGCAATCAGCAAAAACGAAAACGCGACAAAAAGGCGCGAGCCAGGGCGGACTTAGACAACCCGAACCGATCACTGACCACTGACCACTGACCGCTGTTCTTCACTTTTGCGCCTCCGTCGTTCTTCGCTGGTGCCGCCGGAGCTTGCGTCTCAATCTCGGCCGTGGTGCGGTTTGAGGCGACAAATATCTGGTTGGCAACGCGTCGGATATCCGCCTTGGTCACTTTGTCCACGCGATCAAGTTGCTGGAAAAGCTCGCGCCAGTCGCCGTAGCGTGTCTGATATTCGGCGAGCGCATTCGCCAGGCCCTGGTTATCGGCCAGCCCGCGCAGCAGATCCGCGCGCGCCCGCGTCTTGTACATCGCAAGTTCCGCATCGGTCACATCGGTCGTCTTCAGCTTTTCAATTTCCTTATGGATCGCGGTTGCCATCTCCGCGTCGGTGTGGCCGGGCAAGGGCACCGCGCCAAACGTGAAGAGGTTGGGGTATTTTTCGCCGGGAAAATTACCGAAGCCTGCTGCCTCAGCGGCAATCTGCTGGTCGCGCACCAGGCTGCGATAAAGACGCGAGACGCGGCCGTTCGAAAGGATATCGCTGATCGCGTCATACACTGCATCGTCGGGGCTGCGATAGCTGGGACGATGATACGACTCAACATAAATCGGCTGGCTGGGGTCCTTGATCACGACCGACTTCTCGGCAAACTGCTTCGGTTCGACGGTTGTCATATCCAGCGGCTTTGGCCCGCCGGGAACCTTGCTGAAATATTTCTCCAGGATCGGCATCGCCTCGGCGGCCTTGACATCGCCCACCACCGCGATCACGATGTTCGATCCAACGTAGTACTTCTTGTGGAAGGCCATCGCCTCCGTTGCCGTAATCTGGCTGACTTCACTTGGCCAGCCTACGCCGCTGCGGCCGTAGTTGTGCGCGACATAAGCCGTGGCCGCCAACTGTTCGAGCAGCCGCCCAATCGGGTTGGAGTCGGTGCGCATGCGGCGCTCTTCCAGAACCACCGACCGCTCCTTGTAGAACTCGCGCGGAACCGTGTTGGCTAGCCGGCTGCTTTCGAGCCATGCCCATAGCTCCAGGCGATTCTCCGGCATCGACCAGAAGTACAGCGTGTCGTCCTGCCCGGTCTGTGCGTTGAGCCCGTGCGCGCCATTGCGCTCCGCCACATCGGTGAACTGGTTGGGGATTACGAATTTCTGGGCCTCCGCTTGTGCAGCATCGAAGGACTTTTTCAGCTCCTCGAGTTTCTTTGGGTCGCTGCCCATGGGATTGCGCACCTCAGCCTCGAGCGCGTTCTCGGCAGCTTCAACCTTGTCGAGGGCTACCTTTTCCGCCGCGTAGTCCGTGGTGCCGATCTCGTTTGTGCCCTTGAACGCGAGGTGCTCAAACATGTGCGCCAGACCGCTCTGGCCCGAGGGATCGTTTACGTCGCCCGCATCTACAAACGTGGTGTAGCTGAAGACCGGCGCTTCCGGCCGCTCGCAGATCAGAATCGTGAGGCCATTGGGCAGCACTTTCGTCGTGATCCGCTGCTCAAAACTCTTCAGATCCTGGGCTGATCCGCTCCCGCAGGCCAAAAACACAGCCGCAAAAACGGCTGCCAACGCAAGCCGTCCCGGCAAGTTCCTTTGCATCGTTGCTCCTCCGAGCGGGGCCCGCGCACACTGCCCCTGTTCCAAAGCTATTTGGTGTAGTTGGACGCGTCAAACCGCGATTCGCGTGAACTGCTGCCCGCTCGCTGCGTATTATCTCTGAACGGATGAGGTCCGCTTATGCGACAGTGGCTGTTTCGTCTCTTTTCCTTGATATTGATCCTTTTTGTCGTTGCCTGTGCCGGAATCTGGCTCGTCGAGTTCTATCCCCGCCACGGATCGCATCCTCCACTCAAGCTGGCCCAGGGCACGCTGGCGATTGAACACGCGAAGATCTACGTCTCGCCCAACGATCCCCCAATCGAAGACGGCACCGTGCTGGTCCGCGACGGCCTGATCGCGGCAGTAGGGAAGCAGGTCGCCGTTCCTGCCGATGCCACCATCGTGCCCTGCGATCATTGCGTCGTAACCGCCGGCTTCTGGAATGCACACGTCCACTTCACCGAGCCCAAATGGTCCATGGCCCAATGGAAATCCGCCGCCACCCTCAATCCGCAACTTGCCGACATGTTTCTCAGCCGGGGATTCACCACTGTCATCGATCTCGGCTCCAATCCCGCTGACACCTTCTCCATCCGCCGCCGCATCGAGAAAGGCGAACTGACCGGGCCTTATATCTACACGGCGGGAACGGCGCTCTATCCGCCCCACGGCGCTCCGTTCTATCTGCGCGAATCCATGCCGCGCTGGATGGTGATGATGCTGCCCCAGCCGACCACGCCGCAGGAAGCAACCGGGATTGTCCACCGCAACCTCGCCTCGGGCGCAGACCTCACCAAGCTCTTCACCGGTTCGTGGGTCCAGAGCGGACACGTGCTGCCAATGCCCGTGAATATCGCTAGGGCCGCGGTCACCGAGTCTCATCTCAACGGCAAGCTGGTCTTCGCCCATCCCTCCAACCTCGCCGGCATCCAGGTCGCCATCGACAGCGGCGTCGATGTGCTGGCCCACGCCGCAGACGACACCCAGGGCGTGGATGCAAAGCTCCTCAGCTCGGCAATCGCCAAAAACATGGCCATGATTCCCACGCTCAAGATGTTCACCACCACCGTCACCACCGATCCCCACTACATGGATCCCATGCGCGCTGAGGTGCAGCAGTTTCATCAGCTCGGCGGCACGCTCCTCTTCGGAACCGACGTCGGCTACATGACCGACTACACCACCGAAGGAGAATTCGTGGAACTCGGCAAAAGCGGCCTCGACTGGAGAACAGTTCTCGGCATGCTCACAACCAATCCCGCCGCTCGCATGGGCGTCTCCAACAGCAAAGGAACGATAACGCCCGGCAAACTTGCCGACCTCACGATCCTCGACGCCGATCCCGCCGACACACTTACAAACTTCTCCCGCGTGCGCGCCGTCGTGCGTTCCGGCAGGGTGGTCTGGCAGCGGTAGAACACCCGCTGGCCCATTCATCGCAGCATCATCGCGATGAGTGGGTTCGGCCCGATGCCCTATACTGATGACTGCGATTCAACGGCTTCCGGCGTGCCGGGAGTCTTGTTTTTCTGAGGATTTGGCTTTGAGCAAGAAACCAAAATCCGCCGCTGCCAACCGTCGCCGCATTCGTTCCACAACCGTAATCTGCGTGCGCCGCAACGGAGTGGTGGTGATGGCCGCCGACGGCCAGGTCACGATGGCCGACCACGTCCTCAAGCACTCGGCCAAGAAGATTCGCCGGCTCTATCAGGAGAAGATTCTCGCCGGATTTGCCGGATCGACCGCCGATGCCTTCAACCTCTTCACGCGCTTCGAGACCAAGCTGGAGCAATACGCCGGCAATCTGAATCGCGCCGCCGTCGAGCTCGCCAAAGACTGGCGCACCGACAAGATGCTGCGCAACCTTGAAGCTCTGCTCGTCGTCGCCGACAAGGGCCAGACGTTCCTGATCTCCGGCTCCGGTGACGTGATCGATCCCGACGAGCCGATCGCCGCCATCGGCTCCGGCGGAAGCTACGCCACCGCCGCCGCGCGCGCTCTGATGGAGAACACCGACCTCGACGCCCACGAAATTGCCGCCAAAGCCATGAAGATTGCCGCCGACATCTGCATCTACACCAACGACACAGTCACCTTCGAGGAGTTGAAGGGCTAGGCGCCCCCATCCATGGCCATCTACCTTCCCGCATCCGCCGAAGAACAGGACCTCTCGCTCGACGAGCTGACCCCGCGCGAAATCGTCGCCGAGCTCGACAAGCACGTCGTCGGCCAGCGCCCCGCCAAGCGCGCCGTGGCCATCGCGCTGCGCAATCGCCAGCGCCGCCAGAAGCTCCCGCCCGACATCGCCGACGACATCATGCCCAAGAACATCATCATGATTGGGCCCACCGGCGTCGGCAAAACTGAAATCGCGCGCCGTCTCGCCAAGCTCACCAACTCGCCCTTCCTCAAAGTCGAAGCCTCCAAATTTACCGAGGTCGGCTACGTCGGCCGCGACGTCGAATCCATGATTCGCGACCTGGTCGAGATCGCCATCGACATGGTGCGCGAAGAGCGCCTCGAAGAAGTGGAAGACAAGGCCGAGATGAACGCCGAAGAGCGCCTTCTCGACATCCTGCTGCCTCCGCCCCCCGCCTCGCCGCAATCGCACGAGGGGCAACTGACTCTCCCCGGCGACGACAGCTATCACCGTTCCCGCGAAAAACTCCGCCAGCAGTTCCGCGAAGGCAAGCTCGACGATCGCACCGTGGAACTCGACGTGCGCGAGCGCAATTCGCCGCAGTTCGGCATCATCTCCAATCAGAACCTTGAAGACATGGAGATGAACCTCAAGGACATGCTGCCCAACATCTTCGGCGGCGGTTCAAAGAAGCGCAAAATGAAAGTCGGCGACGCGTTCGACTACCTCGTGCAGGAAGAAGAAGGCCGCCTCATCGACATGGACCAGGTGAATCGTGCCGCTGTCGAACGCGTCAGAATCCAGCGGCATCGTCTTCCTCGACGAAATCGACAAAATCGCCGGACGCGAAGGCGGCCACGGCCCTGACGTTTCACGCGAGGGGGTCCAGCGCGACATCCTTCCCATCGTCGAAGGCACCACCGTGAACACCCGCTACGGCATGGTGCGCACCGATCACATCCTGTTCATCGCCGCCGGCGCATTCCACGTCTCCAAGCCCAGCGACCTTATTCCCGAACTGCAGGGCCGCTTTCCCATTCGCGTCGAACTCAAATCGCTCACCGTCGAAGATTTTCTCCGCATTCTCACCGAGCCCAAGTCTTCGCTCACCAAGCAATACTCGGCTCTGCTCGAGACCGAAGGCGTTCGCCTCGAGTTCGATCCCGAAGCGCTCCGCGAGATGGCCGAGTTTGCTTTCAAGGTGAACGAGCAGACTGAGAACATCGGCGCGCGCCGTCTCCACACCATCATGGAGCGCGTGCTCGAAGACGTCAGTTTCCTTGCCCCGGATGTGGCCCGCAACTCCGGAAATGCAGAGCAAGCCGCTGCGCTAACGAAGGATGGAGCCAACGAAGCCCTCGGTCCACTCCCTTACAGCGAGCGCATAACCGCCTCCGGCCCTGAAAAAGTCTTCACTATCTCACCGGAATACGTGCGCCAGATGGTGGCGGCAGTCGTGAAAGACAACGACCTCAGCCGCTACATCTTGTAAAGCGCTGGGAATGAATCGGTGGAACCTTCGCAAAGAACTTGGGAGTGTAGCTCTTACTCGACAACTTTCACCGAGAGCATGAGATCGAACGTGAATTTCGTTCCCGCGCGAAGACTGCCCTTCGGATTGAAAAGAATCGGCACGGTGGTCACTCGATATGATTTGCCATGCACGAACACCGAGTTCAATTCCATCTCCGTGTCGTTTTGAGAGTTTCTGCTCACCAATCCGGCACCGGCTGCGCCCGCCGGAATCACGACAATTCCGTCCACTTTTACCGGCTCGCTGAACGTAACCGTAAAGCCTTCACCGCTCTCGGCAGTCTTTGCGCTGACCACTTGATCCAGCTTCACAGTGAACGGAGTTGTCGGGGGAATCGTAACCTTGCTTTCTCGGTTGTTCGCTCCGTCAGCGGCTACTGGCTTTGCCGTCACATTCAAAACTGTGCAGCCCATCAGGATGATCGCAATTGGCCACGTCCGCAAAGCTCTCATGTTGATCTCCCTCAACTCGACAACGGCGTGCACTCATGAAAGCATCCCTTCAAACCCATTTGCAATGTGACTTTCGTCTGTGCTACCTAACCCTCGTACCTCGGCAGTTCGCTGGCTTTTCTTGATAGCGGACTCTACCTGCACTCTCCCGCTTCTGAGGGAATGTGGATGGAGGCGTATCAGAGCACCTGGGATCGGTGCGCCTGCGCTTCGCATTCGCGTCACCGTTTCCTCGCCTCCACGCATCCCAACCTTGTCACCGCATTCACGCAGAATGCGAGCATTGGAGAGAGACGCATGAGCGAACCCGCCCAGCACCACGCCATCAACTACATCGAATTCACCACCTCCGACATTGCCGGCACCAAGGCGTTCTATGAAAAAGCCTTCAGCTGGAATTTCCAGGACTACGGGCCTGACTACATCGCCTTCGACAGAGACCACGCAGGTATCGACGGCGGCTTTCGAAAAGGAGAACCAACTCAGTCGCAGAGCGACGCCGCCCCGCTCATCGTCCTTTACTCGCAGGATCTAAAGGCCACGCAGGACGCCATCATCGCCGCAGGCGGTTCGATCACCGTCCCTACCTTCGACTTTCCCGGCGGCAAGCGCTTCCACTTCTCCGACGGCCAAGGCAACGTCCTAGCCGTCTGGTCCGAGTAGCCTCGACCAAATCCACTACAAACAAAATGCCTCGGAAGTCCATGCGACTCCGGGGCAATTCCTTTGATCACTGATTCCCTATTCCCTAGTCCCTGGTTCTAATTCATCTCCGGCGCCGGCAGCGCCTTCCGCCTTCTCAGCTCTTCGCGCACCAGCGACAGTCCCAGAATGCATCGCTCAAAACCGTCCGACAACCGTGCGAACAGTGGCGCCTCCTTCTCGTACTCGAACATATTGAACTGGCTCACGATGAAGTAGCTCTCTTTGCCCGCATGGATCAGCTCCGACAAACTTGGATGCGGTGCGCGTCGGCGAGTTCCGGGCACATTGGCTTCCGGATACATCCCACCCACAAACAGCGCATAATCGCCAATGTATTTGCGCATTGCGCGTTCCGCATCGAACGAAGTCGCGGTGCCGTTCACCGGATCCGCGGCCAGAATCATCGATTCCAACTCTTCGATCGGATGCCCCTCGGGATCCCTCACCTGGTAGAGTTTGTCGGTCTCTGAGAATTCGCAGAGCAGGTGCGCTACGTAACCGGTCACGTCAGGATCATGCAATCCCAGCTTGCCTTCGTAGCTGTTGCGAACTACCTGCTGAAAGAACGGCTCGAGCGGATGATTCTGGCTTTGCATATAGACCTCCCTAAAAGCACTTTCGCGCAATCGGTGCTGCTTATCAGCAGTGGCCGGTTGCGGCATTCGTGCAGCCGGAGATCACCAGCCACTACCCGATTTACATAGTGTTGACACAGAGATTAGCCGAAATGTTGCTACGACTAAAGAGGGAGGGCTAATTTTGTTGGCAAAGTGGAATGTCAATTGCAAATGGTCAGAAGCGTAAATCGTTGACCCCAGGGACATTTTGCTTGTCCCTGGGGCACGAACCACCAGACCGCCTATAGTACTGCTGCGCTGCATCTTTCTATGAATATGGCTAATGTATCGGTGCTGGAGGATTTATCGTTCGCCACAATTCCCTGCGTGCGATGGCGAGACCCAGAATGCAATGCTCAAACGAATTGGAGAGCTGCCCATACAACGGAGCCTCCTTTTCATACTCGAATACATCAAACTGACTCACGATGTAGTAACTCTCTTTGCCCACCCGAATCAGTTCGGCCAGTGTCGGCTTCTGCGAAGAGTTCTTCGGGTCTGAGTCGATTGCATCCGGGCACATGCCAGCCAGAAAAAGTGTGTAGTCGCCGATGTACTTCCGAATCGATCGCTCCGCGATGAACGAGCGCGCCGTGCCAAGAATCGGATCCGAGGCGCGCACCATCTCTTCCAGCTTCTTAATCGGCCTGCCCTTCGAGTCATGCAGGCGGAGAAGATTGTTCGCCTCTGAGAACTCGCAAAGCATGCGTGAAACGTAACTGGTGATCTCAGGTGCGAGCCCAAGCCGGCCTTCATAACTGCCGCGGACTGCTTGATAGAAGAACGGTTCGAGCGGATGAGATTGAACCTGCATGCATGTCCCCACAAAGCGCAAGGCTGGGAAACGATATGGTCCGAGTGCAACTTGCGCAGTCCGGAACCATGCCCGGCCATCGCTGGATTTTGTATTGCGTTGAAAGAAACTTTAGCGGAATTGTAGCACTGGATATGTGAGGTAAATCACGTCACTGGCTGCTGACTATCCATTGGTAACCAGAGCCTAAACATTCCCTCAACGCTGCCCTCTGAAAACAAGCGACTTCAGCGTCCGCCTCGCGCGACAAACAGCTTGCAATCTTTTGATTTTCGCTTCTATCTTCCGATGCTCGCGGGATCGCGATGAACAAATCGCCTTGTTTGTAGTTCCAATCCTGTGGATAATCGGGGCAGAAAGCAAAGCCCGTCCCTCACGACTCAAAGCAATTTGCAAATCAGAGAACCACCACAGAGGAGGCGCGAAATGCGCATCGCGCGATTGGTAGCCGGCCTTATGTTGGTCGTTACAGGCATCTGTGTCCAGGCACAGACAGCGGATCAAGAAATTTCCGTAACCGGCAAACTCACTCGCATGATGGCGATCGGAGCAGAATCGACAGGCTGGGCAATCGAGCTCGATCATGCAATCACTGTCGGTGGAAAGCAGCCCAGCTCAATTCAAGTGCGTTATTCAAAGACGAAGAAGCTCGAAAAACTGGCCAACAAGCACGTGACCGCTACCGGCAAACTCGGCCAGCAGACCGGCGTAGAGACCGGTGAACAGCCGGTCCTCAACATCTCCTCAATCAAAGAGGCCAAGGCTCCAGGGACTGCAAGTACGCCCGCCGCCTTCAACCTGTCCGGCAGTGATTGGCAACTCGAAGACCTGGGCGGCGTCGCGGCCGATCACGGCAAGGCGACTCTATCCTTCCCTGATGCCGGAAAAATCGCAGGCAACGGCTCCTGCAATCGTTTCTTTGCCTCATCGGAGATCAACGGGGATGCCATCAAATTAGGTGCGATGGGTTCCACTCGCATGGCTTGTCCCGAGCCGGTGATGGCTCAGGAGTCAAAATATCTTGAGGCGTTGCAGGCAGCCGAGCGTTTCGAGTGGAAAGATCCGTATCTGCTTATTTATTGCAAGGGGCTCGACAAACCGCTGCGCTTCACGCGCATGGCGTCTGCGAAACCGGCGACACCATAAAAGGGAAGCGCCCACCTCAAATCCGCAGCTTCTAGTCCCGGCAAAATCCCTCGCCGGCTTGGATGACCAGGCAATTTGTTTTGTCCTGGAGCCATTTCATCCCGGTGTCATGACCGTTGCCTGCGTGGATAATCTCCGTCTTGCCATTGCGCTGAAACTCGATGCGTTCGCCGGCCGCCGTTCCCTCATAAGTTGCGGGGCCGTCCAGCGAATTGATCAGCACAACATACTTGCCGCCATTCTTCGAGAGCACGAGATAAGTCCCTTCAGGACCGATCCATTTGCCCAACCACTTGTCACCAACATCGTTCGTCGCGGGCAGCGCATTTGTTGATTGTGGGGATGGAGTGCCGCTCGTGTTCGATGGCCCTCCCGCCGGCAGATTCCGATCCTTGCAGCCCGGTATAAAAACCGCCGTCAAAACGGCAATGATCCAAAAGCGATTTCCAGTCATGCTTATTTCTCCTGAAGAGCGACAGAGTCCGCCTTCATTCTTCGCATGTGCGGCGCGAAGAAATCAGAGGCAAACATGGCGACCTCATCGACGATTCTCGGAATTGACTAGACATGTTTCACGGGCGAATGGTAGATTCTGCCGCGTTAGCTAAGTTGTTTCAATACCAAATGGAGGAAAAAATGAAAAGGCTATTCCCCTTAATGGCGCTTTCTGCCGGGCTTCTTGCTTCACAAATCTGTCTCTCGCAGGCTCCGGCCGGCGCACCCGCAGGTGCAACTGGCATTTGCAAAGACGGCACCTACTCCACAGCAGCAAGCAAGTCCGGAGCCTGCAGCGGCCATAAAGGCGTGCAGACCTGGTACGCTGCCCCTGCCGCGAAGACTTCGTCGGCCAAGACTACATCAGCTCCCTCCGCAACTCCCGCTCCGGCGGCGAAGCCTGCACCCACACCGGCTCCAGCCACAGCCCCGGTGCCATCCGCAGCCACTTCCACCGCTCCAAAACCCGGCGGCGGAGCAGGCAAAGTCTGGGTAAACACTGCGAGCAATGTCTACCACTGTCCTGGTACGAAGTACTACGGCACGACCAAAGCCGGAGCATACATGTCCGAGGCCGACGCGAAGGCAAAGGGCGCCCGCCCCGATGCGGGCAAGCCATGCAAGTGAATTAAGTGATTCCGTAGCAGCGAAAGGGGCAGCCTCTCAAGGCTGCCCCTTTTATTTCTGTATTGATTCGACTCTAGACAGCCGCCGGCGAGCGAGATTCCAATGTGGCAAGCCGATTTGCCAATAGCTTCTCCAGGTTCACAAGCGCCGCCGAGAACCCTTCAATGCCTTCCTTCAGCTTGTCCGTCGCCATGCGATCTTCCGCATGCATCTTTTTGAACGCCGCCTTGTCCACCACGATGCGCTCAATCTGCATTCGACTTTGCGGCTTCGGGATCGAGCTTGCGTGGCAGATCGCCTTCCGTCTTTTCCAACTCCGCCAGCAACTGCGGCGAAATCGTCAGCAAATCGCAGCCTGCCAGTTCCTTGATCTCGCCGATATTGCGGAAGCTCGCGCCCATCACCTGTGTCTTGTAGCCGAACTTCTTGTAGTAGTTGTATATCTTTGTCACCGATTGCACGCCCGGGTCATCGGCGCCCTGATAGTCCTTCCCAGTGTCCTTCTTGTACCAATCCAGAATGCGGCCCACGAAGGGCGAGACCAGCGTCGCGCCAGCTTCAGCAGCGGCCACAGCTTGGTGAATTCCGAACAGCAGCGTCAGGTTGCAGTGGATGCCCTCTTTCTCCAGCACTTCTGCAGCGCGAATGCCTTCCCAGGTCGACGCAATCTTTACCAGCACATGATCGCGGCCAATCTTGGCCTTGTCGTATTGCGCAATAATGCTGCGCGCCTGCGCGATCGTCGCTTCTGTGTCATACGAGAGGCGGGCGTCAACTTCCGTCGAAACGCGGCCCGGCACAATCGCCAGGATCTTCTTGCCGAATGCAACGGCCAGGCCTTGGAAGGCCAGGTTGGCGACGTCTTTGTCGCTGGCGCTATCGCCCAATTCTTTTTTCGCATCCATGATGACGCTGTCAACGATTGGCTGATACTGCGGCATCTGCGCCGCCGTCGTAATCAGCGATGGGTTAGTCGTCGCGTCCGTCGGACGGAACTTCTCCATCGCTTCGATATCGCCAGTGTCTGCAACGACAGTCGTGTACTTGCGCAATTGTTCCAGCAGATTCTGTGGCATTTTTCCTCCAGGGAAGGGGCCCCGGCGCGTTCGCGCCCGGCTCCAGTGTACCGCTCTTCTTTGATTCCTTGGTTTCGCTCAGGTTGCATCCGTTCATGCATTCTTCGGCGCCGCTGCAAACGTGTTCGATAGGACACCAAGCCCGGCAATTTCCACATCTACCTGGTCGCCCGAATTCAGGGGGCCCACTCCGGCCGGCGTTCCCGTCAACAACAAGTCGCCCGGCTCAAGCGTAATGGCTGCAGTGATATACGTCAGCAATTCCGGAATCGAGAAAATGAAATCCGCCGTCGACCCGTGCTGCTTCAACTCCCCGTTAACGCGCGTCTCCACCGTGAGCACCTTTTCCAGATCAACCTCACTCGCCACCAGTGGCCCCACCGCGCAGAACGTGTCGAACCCTTTGGCCCGCGTCCACTGGCCATCTTTCTTCTGCAGATCGCGTGCCGTCACATCATTGGCAATCGTGTATCCGCGAACATAACTGCGCCAATCCGCGTCCACCGCAAGCTTGCTCGCTCTGCGCCCGATCACCAACGCGAGTTCTCCCTCAAAGTCCACGCGCTCCGATTGCGGCGGCATCATCACCGTGCCCTTGTGCGCCAGCAATGACGAAGGCGGCTTGAAGAACAGCAGCGGCTCCGAAGGGACTTCGTTTCCCAGTTCCTTGGCATGATCGCGATAATTCCGACCCACGCAGATAATCTTCGATGGAGTCACCGGCGGCAAAAGCTCGGCATCATTCAGCGCGATCGGCTCAAAATCAAATCCCGCCGGATCCTTCACGACAGCGCGCGCCTTCGAGAGATGCGCAACCGCATCCTCCTCCGGCGCATGCATCAGATCGATAATCCACGGCTCTCCCCCTCGATCTTCCACAACCCCGTACTCGATTTGCCCTTCAAAACGAAACCGGCAATATTTCATAATTTCGAACTCCTTCGGCAGCCCGCAATGCACATGGCTTCAGCACAGGTCCGCTGACTTGCTAACTTGCCTGGCGCAACGCGCCGCTAACCCGCTAGAAGATTAAACCTCGAACCGCAATTCGCCTGACAGTCCTCTAGTTTTGCGGCACCGTCTCGTGGGCAGCGGCAGACAGCGCGCTCTCCTGCCCGTTTTTGCCCGCCGCACTCACTGCATATTGATAAGTATGTCCCAGCTGAACTTGCGCATCATGAAACACCGGTTCGATGCCGGGCGTCGCGGCAGAGATCCGCTGCCACTCCCCATCGCCTTCACGGCGATACACAACATAGCCCGCGACGTCAGCCTCCGTGTCTGGCTCCCAACTCAGGTCCATCGACGGTCCTGCGCCGTTCGCTCCTGCTGCCGCCACCGCGGCCAATCCCGTCGGCACCTCGGGTGGAAAGACATCTTTCGCCTCCACATCGACGGGTTGAGAGAGTTCGCCCGCCAGTTCCAGCGTCTTCCCATCTACGTTCATGCGACGTACGCGCTGCGCACGGTACTCATAGCTCTGGCCCAGGCGAATCGTCTTGTCCATCGCGCGGCCTTGGGCCACATCTTTCTCCACCAGCAGCGTGACATTCACTGCCTCAGGAGCCGGAGCCAACAGTGCTGCCTCTACTTTGTTCGACGGCGGAGTCAGCAGTTTTCTGTCGAGCCTCACCGGTACGTTCTCGCCATCCGCAGTCCACCTCAGCACCACACCCTGCTTGCGCACTTCAACATTGAGTCCTTCGACAGGACGAGGAGCCTCGCCCACCAACACGGTTGCCGCATTCGACAGTCCTGCCGAGCGCCCCTTCTTGTTTCGCAGTTCCGCAAAATAACTGACCGGCCGCACATTCCCACTTGCCAGCGTACCTGCCAACGCATCTGTATAGCTGCCTGCGGCGCCCGGCGCCACCATCACGTCCGTCCCGACCTGATTGCACGCGCCCGGTCCTTCCTGCAGGCATATGCGCGCCGCTACATCGTTTTTTATAGGTGTCTTGTCAGTGTTGCGCTTCGGCATCGTCCACGTCAGCGTCACCTTGTCGCCGTTGCGGATCGCCGACAAATCCCCCACCGGATCCGCCAGATTCAACGATGGAGGCTGCGGTGCACCCGGCGTTCCGCATCCCGAAAGAAATGCGCACCCCACAACCGCCAGGGCAGCCCACGCCGTTCGCTCCATCGAAATCATTGCTTTCAGTCTAATGGAGGGACACAAGGCTGCGTGCGAGCCACAAACGAATGCGCCGACAAGCACGATGTCATCCCGACACAGGAAGCGGAGTGGAGGGATTGCCCCGAAAATTCCGCGATCAAGGGAAGTTGAGGCCAACAAAGGTCCCGGAGGGAACGCAGGAAACTAGCCCAGGATGGAGCGCAGCGCAATCCTGGGATAGCCAGACAATATGAGCCCCAGTCCCGGAGGGACGTCCGAATTCAGCCGTTTTCATGTTCTTCGGGCGGTGGATCGCGCCATGGCGGCTGCGGTTGCCTTTCACCCTCGGTGCTGAGCCTTGAATCTCCGCGCCTTCATGCGATTGCCGCAGATCTTCATATCGCACCAGCGCCGCGTGTGATTCTTGCTGGTATCGAGAAATAGCCACCGGCACTCATCGTTCCCGCATTCGTGCAACAACTGCATCTGGTCCGATGTGATGAATTGCCCGGCACTTAAACTAAGAAGCCAGAGAGGCGCCGCCAGGGAAGGGGACTGCGCCAGTTTCCACGCCAGCTTCGTGCCTTCCCAGTGCAATTGTTGTTGCGCCCTCGCCTCGTTGAGGCAAGCCTCGAGCTTTCTCACCGACGAGCCGGACGGACTCTTTCCCGCAACCGCTGCATACAGAATTTCCGCCATTGCTTCCCGCAGTTCGCGTATCGCAGTCACAACCTTCTCAGCCTTGTTCTCCGGGGCGCCGCGCAAAAGTCGACGCGCGTCGCCCGCGCCGATCATCCCCGACTGCTCGATGAACCGGATGACATCGGCATAATTGTTGATAAACTCTTCTGACCCAGTGTCCCGGAACCGCCAATCCAGCGTATTCACAAGATCGAGTGCAGGATGGCCGCCAATCAGCTCAAAGCGCCCTTTTGTCCCCGGTGAAGTCCCATTTCTTGCGATTTCCACTGCTAACCTCTAAACCAATCTTGACAGGTTACCGTGACGATGTAAAGATGGTAACCATCTATGGCGGATTCGGTGGTTATCAAATCGATCGGCAATCTCGAAAACGAAGGAGAACGCAAGTCCTTCCGCATTCGCCTGCTCCTCTCTTTCTTTGCCATCTACATCGTCTGGGGCACCACATTTCTTGCCATCCGCATCGCCGTCGAAGAACTCCCTCCGCTTTTCGCAGCCGGAGCCCGCTTCTTCACCGCCGGTGTCGTGCTCTATGCCTTCATGCGCGCCAGGGGAGAAACCAGGCCAACCCTGCTCCAATGGCGAAGCCTTACCATCATGGCGCTCCTCATGTTCGTCGCCGAGTATGGCCCGCTATTCTGGGCAGAAAAGTACGTCCCATCCGGTGTCGTCTCCGTGCTCGCGGCTGCGCTTCCCATCATCACCTTGATCCTGGAAATGCTCATCCTGCGACAGCAGCGCATGCGCCCCATGCTGGCCGTGGCCACGGTCATCGGCTTCGTCGGCGTAGCCGTGCTCCTCATTCCCAGCGGCAAACAGCACCTGGCGGTCATCCCGTGCCTGGCCATCCTCGCCGGCGGCACAACCTGGTCTCTCGGCTCCGTTCTCACCCGCTCCATGACCCTGCCCAAATCGCGCCCCGTCACAGCCGGCGCATCCATGATGCTGGGCGGCGCCATGCTCCTCGCGCTCTCCGCCGCCTTCGGCGAAATGCACCCGTTCCCGCACATCTCCCTGCGCGCCTTAGGGGCGCTGCTCTATCTCATTGTCTTCGGATCGCTGCTGGCATTCACAGCCTTCGTCTGGTTGCTCGCGCATATGCCGGCCACGCGCGTTTCCAGTCACGCCTACGTGAATCCCATTGTCGCCGTGGCCCTGGGCTACTTCATGGCTGGAGAGGTCATCACTGGCCGCATCCTCGCCGGCACAGCCCTCGTCCTCATCAGCGTCTTCCTCATCCTGCGCCGCGACTAGGCACCAATCTGCGTGTCCCAGGTTCGGGGTCCCCAAGGACAGGTCCTCGTCCTTGGGGTGGAAGTCTTGCGTCTGGACCTGGGAAGGAAGTTCGAGCAACACGGAAACTTCTACTCGATCCGCAGCGCCCGCATCGGTTCAACCCGCGAAGCCCGCATTGCCGGCAGCCAAACCGCAAGCAGCGCAACCGCCGACAAAACTACCGGCACAGCGATAAATGCCGTCGGATCCCACGTCTTCACGCCAAACAGAAAACTGGCGATCAGCCGCGTGAGCCCGAACGACGCCGCAATTCCAACCGCCACGCCCACCAGTGTCAATCGCATGCCGTGCCACACCACCAGCTTCCGAATCGCAGTGCGGTCCGCGCCCAGAGCCATGCGGATACCAATTTCCTGTGTCCTCTGCTGTACCGAGTACGCCATCAGGCCGTAGATTCCGATCGCCGCCAGAACCAGCGCAATCGCCCCGAAAATCGTAAGCAGCATCATGTTGAAGTTCTGCCGCGAAGTCGTCCTCGACACAATCTCATCCATCGTGCGAACGTGGGCCACCGGAAATCCTCCGCTGGCCTGCCGCAGCTGCTCTGCAATCGCCGCGCTCAGCTTTCGTGGATCGCCGTGCGTGCGCACCGCCCACCGCAGCGGAACGATCTTCGCATTCAGCGCCGTCATTGCATCCAGAACCTGCGAGTCCGGCACAATCATCAGCGGCGGCGTGTCCTGGTCGAGCCCGGCATCATGCGTATTCCCCACCACGCCCACAATCTGCCGCGCCGGCTCTTCAAACGGAGGCCCCATCCCTTTGGCGATAAGAATCTGCTGCCCGATTGGATTCTCATTCGGGAAGTACTGCTTCTGAAACGCTTCGTTGATGATCACCACGCCTGGCGAAGAACCCGTATCCGCATCGTTGAATTCACGCCCTCGCAGCACTGGAATGCGAAACACCTTGTAGTAATCCGGCGATGCCTGCATCCATCCCGCGCCCTGTTGCCCCTTCGCTGGATCGACCGGTCGCCCCGCAATCGCGAAAGGCAATCCGAATTGCCCGCCAACCGGCAGGCAGCATGTGAAAGCCGAGCTCTCCACGCCCGGCAGGGCATCCAGCCGCTGCCGCCCGTCTCGCGAAAGCTGTGCAATGGCGGCGGTCTTGCTGAACCGGTCGCCATTCATTGACATCTCCATCGTCAACACGTTGTTCGCATCAAACCCGGCATTCACAGCGCGCAGCGCAACAAAGGTGCGAATCAGCAACGCCGCTCCCACCAGCAGCACCATGGCCAGGGCAACCTCCGTAATCACCAGCACAGAACGCGTCACCCCCTGCCGAAAGCCCGTTCCCGCGCGATTGCTGCTCTCCTTCAGCGTCGAATTCAGATCGGTGCGCGACACGCTGAATGCCGGGAAGAGTCCGAACAGTATTCCCGTCGCACAGGAAACCGCGAGCGTGAAGCAAAGCACGCGCCAGTCAACGCCCACCGCCGCGCCGTCTTCGCCGATCCGCGGCAGCCCCGCCGGACTGATCGCCAGCAGCCACCGCACCCCGAGAAATCCCAGCCCGAGTCCGAGAACCCCTCCCGCGCACGGCCAGCAGAACGCTCTCCGTCAGCAACTGCCGGATCACCCGTGCCCGGCTCGCTCCCAGAGCCGCGCGAATCGCGAATTCGCGTTTGCGCCCTGTCGCCCGCACCAGCAGCAGATTGGCCACGTTGGCGCAGGCAATCAGCAACACCAGGCCCACGGCCCCCAGCAGCACCAGCAGAGACGTACGTACATTTCTCACAATCGAATCCCGCAACGGCTGAACCGCAAATCCTCCCTTCGGATCAGCCGTGGGAAACTGGCGTCGGAACTCGGCATACGCCAGCTTCATCTGCGCATTGGCCTGCGCAACCGTTACGCCCGGCTTCAGCATCGCCGCTCCCAGAAAGAAATGTCCCTGGTTCGTGCTGTTCGGCTCAAACTGGAACGGAATCCAGATATCCGCCTCCGGGTCCGTCGCGAAATCTCGCCCCAGCACGCCGACAATCGTGTATGGCTCACCGCCCAGCGAAAGCGCCTGCCCAACCACCTTCGGATTTCCGCCAAATCTCCGTTGCCACAAGCCGTAGCTCAGTACCACCACGTGCCCGCCGTTCGGCGAGTCCTCCTGTTGCGTGAAGGTGCGGCCCAGCATCACCGGCGCCCCGAACACGCGGAAGTAGGCCTCCGATACGTGAATGCCGTGGATCAGCTCCGGCCGGTCTCCGGTGATGTTGAATCCCGGTCCCGCAAAATCGTACGCCGCCACGTCCTTGAAAATCGATGTCTGCCTCTGCCACTCCTGGAACTTCGGAATCGACGCGCCCGCCCCGCTCCCCTGCGGCGATGTCAGCATCATTTGAACCATGCGATCGGCGTCTGGATAGCCAAGCGGCTTCAGCAGCACTGCATTCACCACCGTGAAGATCGCCGTGTTCGCCCCGATCCCGAGAGCCAGCGCCGATACGGCCGCAATCGTAAATCCCGGGCTCTTGATGAAAAGATGCAGCGCATGCTTCACGTCATTCCAGAGATCGCCCATGTTTTAGGACTCCGTTTCGTGATTTACCAGAGATAGATACCAGGGAAGTGCAGACACATTCTAGACGTGCCAGCACCGTGCTTGGTTAACGTAAAAGCTGATTTGTGACGGATAGGCCGCCCCATGCCGTATCCTTGCCTACGATATTGAAAGGGACCCGGTTACGTGCTTATCTTTGCCGCAATTCTGGCCATCTTTGTCTATGGAATGATCGCCGCGATGCTCGGCACCATTCTCCCCGAGCTTTCTGAGCGATTTCACCTCAGCCCCACGCAGAACGGCACCATCGCCTTCGTGCAGGCCCTCGGCCTAATCATCGCCTCGCTCGGTGTTGGCCCGCTGCTCGACACCCAGGGCGACAAGGTCGGACTCATTCTCGGCCTCGGCTGCATCGCCGTTGCGCTCTTTCTGTTGCCTCGCTCAACGGGATTCCGTCCAATCCTGCTGCTGATGTTTCTGCTCGGCATGGGTGGCGGCATCGTGGTCACCGGCGCCAACGCGCTCGCCAACAGCGTCAGTGGCGAGCACAGCGCCATCGCGCTCAACCTCGTAAACCTCTTCTTCGGACTCGGCGGCCTCACCACCCCCTTCATCGCCGCCAACATCTTCAAGCGGAACTGGGTCCGTCTCTGCTACACCGTCGCCTCGCTCACGGTCGCCGCTTTGATCGTTCAGGCAATTTCAAAGATGCCCGCGCCCAGCGGCAACGCCCAATTTCTTCTTGCCGACGTAGGACCGATCCTGGGCCGTCCGTTGCTCTTCATGCTCGGCCTCTTCCTTTTCCTCTACATCACCTGCGAAGTCGGCGTCTGGAACTGGCTCCCGCGTCATCTCATTGCCCAGGGCATCCCCGAGTCGCGCGCTCTCAACATCCTCTCTCTGGGATTCGCGCTCGGCCTCCTCATCGGTCGCGTCGGCGTGTCACCCATCCTCGCGCACGTGTCCCCTATCAACGTCACCCTCGGCGCCTCCATCGCCATGGCCGTCACCACCTACCTGATGCTGCAAACCAACAAGCCCGGAATGGCATTCGTGTTGGTGTTCATCGCGGGCCTCTCCATGGCTCCGGTCTTCCCCACCACGCTCGCCATCACCGGCGCTGCATTCCCGCGCATGACGGGCACGGCACTCGGCTTTGTCATCACCTGCGGATGGGTTGGCCTCGCCGTCAGTTCGTGGATCATCGGCGCCATCGCAGGCGGCGACCCGAAGCGGCTCAAGAAAGCGTTGCTTCTCTTTCCCGCCTCGGCGGTTTTGATGGTCGTGTTGAACCTCGCGATCCGTTCGGCATTGCGATGAAGATCAATGAGGCAAAGAACTAGGGTGCCCCATCATTGGGGTCCCCGCGGACAGGTCTTCGTCCGTGGGGTGATATGACGCAGTTTTATCGGGGCATGGGTGGGAAAGCACAGACTCCGATTTTCCAGGAACGGTTTTGCTCATCTTGGGATCGACAGAAATACAATAGGCACATTCATGACAGCCAGCACTTTTCCGGATTCACTCTCGACGTCCTCCGATCGTAGCCGCCAGCGGTATAACCTCTTCCTCCTTTGTGTAGCCGGCCTCGGCGGCTTGCTCTACGGCATCGACGTGGGCATTATCGGTGGCGCGCTGCCCTACCTCGAGGCCACCTCCAAGCTCAACCCCGCGCAACTTTCCATCATCGTTGCCGCCGTCCTGCTCGGCAGCGTCTTCTCCACCCTCTTCGCTGGCCTGCTTGCAGACTGGATGGGCCGCAAGCCGCTCATGATTCTCAGCGGCACGGCGTTCATCCTAAGCATCCCCGTCATTGCCCTCTCGCAGGGATACGCGCCCCTGTTCTTCGGTCGTCTCCTTCAGGGAATGAGCGGCGGAATCATCGGCATCGTCGTCCCCCTCTACCTCGCCGAGTGCCTCTCGGCCTCTACGCGCGGCAAGGGTACCGGCGTCTTCCAGTGGATGCTCACCTTCGGCATCGTGGTCGCGGCTCTCATCGGCATCTACTTCAGCTACCGTGTCAACGCCGTCGCGCGCGTAGCCGACACCCAGGCGCTCTTCAACTTCAAAGACCATGCCTGGCGCAGCATCTTCTGGATGTCGATGCCCCCGGGCATCTTCTTCGTACTGGGCGCCTTCCTCGTCACCGAATCGCCCCGCTGGCTATACCGTCGCAGTCCAGAAAAAGCCCGCGCCGCGCTGCTTCGCTCCCGCTCTCCCGAACAGGCAACCATCGAGTTGCAGGAAATGGAAGCGGCTTCAAAGCCCTCCGTCGCCCCTGCCGGCGAAAAGGTTCGCGACTCGCTCCTCCGCCGCAAATACGTCATCCCCTTCCTTCTCGCCTGCGTCATCCTTGCCTGCAATACCGCAACCGGCATCAACTCTGTCATCGGATACAACACCAACATTCTTTTGCAGAGCGGCCTTTCCGACCTCCAGGCGCATTGGGGATACGTCCTGCTCACCGCATTCAACTTCTGCTTCACTGCTATCGGCATGATGCTCGTTGATCGCAAGGGCCGCAAGTTCCTCTTCATCCTGGGCACCAGCGGCATTATGCTTTCCATGGTCATCGTCGGAACGCTTTTCAAGCAGACCGAAAAGCAGGGCATCGACTGCCGAGAACAGATCCAGGCCCTCGTCGGACCAGGCCAGGAACTGACGGTCCACTTCGACAGCGCTGAGGCTCGTCATCTCCTCGCCGCGCAATCCTCCGCTGCTTCCAGCATCAACCCTGATCGCGCTTCATTCGCCATCATCTTCTCCTACGGCGATTTCGCGGGAACCACCAGCTACGCCCGATCTGACGATCCCGCCGCGGCGCCGCTCTCGGTCTCGCGTGCCGCCGCAGTGCCGGCCAACAAGGTACAGGCCCTGTTTCAAAATCCCTTCGGCAACTACGAAGCCGCGCAGACTGCTCCTTTGAAAATCGAAAAGGCCATCCTTGGACCGGTGCCGCAGGAGAGCCACGGCTGGCTCGTCGCCCTCTTCATCTACATGTTCATTGCCTTTTACGCCACCGGCCCCGGTGTCTGTGTATGGCTGGCGCTCTCTGAACTCATGCCCACGCGCATCCGCTCCAACGGCATGAGCATCGCCCTTGTCCTTAACCAGCTCGTGTCAGCAATTCTGCAGGCCATCTTCCTGCCCTACGTGGCCAAACATAACTACTCGTCAATGTTCTACCTGTTCGCAGGTTTCACGGTCGTCTACTTCCTCACCGCTGCATTTCTGCTGCCCGAAACCAAAGGCAAAACCCTCGAGGAAATCGAGGCCCACTTCGAAGGACGTGGTGCACAATAAAAGATGTCAAGCCCTCGAACTTCGGGAAACTTTGCATCTCATTTGTTTTGAGCGATATGCAGCGCGCCCGGATTTGCAGGCAATTTATAGTGAAATTGCTATTCTTTGAATTGCTGAGCGGAGCAGGAGATTCCATCAACCTGCTGACCGGCACCCTCGCTGAGTAGGCGATCGACCGCTGGCAGCGGTCCTAAGTCTTTTGGCTAGACGACTCTGCGCGTAAGTCGAATTGGCAGAAGTCTTTGCCCCGCCGTTCGATTCGTAAACCACTGAAAGCGGCGAACTTGTCTCCAGAGTATGGGGTATACACCCCCTCCGGCAACCAAAAGGTTGCATATTCCAAAATACTTCCTGTGGTTTTATTCTCGATTGTTGTCGATTTATTATTCTCGGCTTTTAAGCTTCGATCACAGCCTTCGAGAGATTTCTCGGCCTGTCCACGTCGACCCCATGCTCCAGCGCCATCGCATAGCTGAAAAGCTGCAGCGGAATCACTTCGGGAATGGGCAGCAGATGCTCACTTGCCGCCTCGACGAACACACAATCAGAAGCCAGCGATGCCACATGCCCGTCCCCGGTATTCGCAATCGCGATCACGCGAGCGCCCTGCGTCTTCATGTCAGCAAGCAACTGCAGCGTCTTCTCATATCGCAGCACCGAGTCGTCCACGTTCCGATCCACCGTTGCCAGCGCCATCAGCGGCACGTGCTCGCCGACAAGTGCATTCGGTCCATGCTTCAACTCGCCCGTTGGATAGCCCTCGGCCTGCACATAAGACGACTCCTTCATCTTCAGTGCGCCTTCGCGTGCAATCGCGTAATGCACGCCGCGCCCGAGATAGAGGAAACTGTCAGCGTCGTTGTACTTTTTTGCCAGCGCCGTCATCTGTTCGCGCCAGCCCTCAAGCTGCCGCTCAATCATTTCTGGCAGCGCACGAAGCTCGGCAACTCGCGCTTTGAACTGGGCCGCATCGAAGGCACCGAGCCTGCTGCCTTCGAACAGCGCCAACAGGTAGAGCGCCGTCAACTGGCAGGTAAAGCTCTTCGTCGCGGGAATTGCCAGCTCTTTTCCCGCGGCCAGCGGCATCGCTGCCCCGGCCTCACGCAACATGGTGCTTCCAGTTACGTTGGCAATCGCCAGCGTTTGCTCTCCGCGATCCTTGGCAAACCGCAACGCGGCCAGCGTGTCTGAAGTTTCACCCGACTGCGAAATCACCAGCACCGAAGGCCGCCGCGGATTCACTGCTGGCCGGGTGCTGTACTCACTCGCATATTCCACGTCCACTGCCAGCCCGCAAAGATCTTCGAGAATGATCTCCGCCGCCAGACCCGCATGCCGGCTCGACCCGCTGGCCGCAATTAGCACTTCACCCCGCGCGTTGAGCCAGCCCGCATACGGATCGAAAGCGTCAGCCTTCAACGCCTCTCCATCAAGGTAAAGATCGAGCGTCCGCTGGATGGCAGCGGGCTGCTCAAAGATTTCGCGAAGCATGGCATGAGGGAATTCGTTCACGACGGCAGGACCTTTCCGGAAAAGCAGTTTCTCACGCTGGATCAAAGGTCCATTTTAAGCCTTTGCGTCGACATTCAATGAGCGGATCAGAGCTTGCGCAGTCGTGCGCATGCCTCATCCAGGTCTGCGTCCTTCTTGGCAAAACAGAAGCGCAGCAGATCTTCGCCGCGCCCCGGACGGAAGAACGCCGATCCGGCCACGGCGGCCACTCCTGTCTCCGCAAGCAGATGTCGCGCCTTCAGCGCCGAAGTTTCACCCGGCAAATGGCTCGCACGCGCTAGCACGTAGTAGGCTCCAGCGGGCACGCTCGGCTCCATTCCCGCATCGCGCAGTGCAGCCACAATCCGTTCCCGTTTCGACTGATGGTCAGCCGCAAGCTGCGAGTAGAATCCCGGCGGCAATTGCTCCAGCCCCGCCGCTGCACCATGCTGTAGCGCGGAGGGTGCACACACGTAAGTCAGATCGTGGAAGTATCCCATCGCGCCCATCCACTTCGCGTCTGCCGTCACATAGCCCAGCCGCCATCCGGTCACGCTGAACGTCTTGCTGAACCCCGACATCACGATCGTCCGTTCGCGCATACCGTCCAGCGTCGCCTGACAAATATGCTCGGCACCGTCGTAGACGAAGTACTCGTAAATCTCATCGGTAAACACAAACAGATCGTGTTCCCGAGCCGCATCGGCAATCGCTTCGAGCTCCGCGCGCGCAAACACCTTCCCGCTGGGGTTTGCCGGCGTGTTCACGATGATAGCCCGGGTGCGCTCGGTGATCGCCGCCTTCAATGCGTCCGTGTCCAGCACCCAGTCCGGCTCAGCCAGCGCCACCAGCACCGGCCTCACGCGCATCGATTTCAGCGTGCTCACGTGGTACCCGTAAAACGGCTCGAAGACCAGCACCTCATCGCCTGGATTCAGCAACGCCATCGCCGCCGCATGCAGTCCGGCCGTCGCTCCGCAAGACACCATCACTTCAGTCTCGGCATCGTAGTGCAGCCCGCAGTCGCGCTCCTGCTTTGCCGCGATCGCCGTGCGCAGCCGTGCAATGCCGTCCTGCCGCGTATAGATATTGTGGCCGGCAACGATCGCGGCAATCGCCGCGGTCTCAACCGGCATTGGAACCGGCGTGTCGCAGACCCCCTGGGCTAGGTTGATGCCGCCAATACGTTCGCACTCCACGCTCATGGCGCGGATCTCCGATTGCATGGCTCCGGGGGCAAGCTCGCTCAGCGCGAGACGGGACGCTGTATGCGGATGAGTCGCAAGGGTTTTGCTCACAGGGAAGGGCTCCGACCTCTCGTGTCATTCTACAAGTGGAGTGCCGTTCGGCACACATGTTGCTCGGTCTGCGGCGTAAAATCGACGTTTCAAGCGAGGTCCGGTGCACGAGCTTTCTATCGTTTCCAGCATCGTCGATTCCGTTACGGAGACGCTCGAAGCCTATCCCGGCGCACGGGTTAAAGAGGTACGCCTGCGCGTTGGTGCGCTCGCGTCGGTCGTCGAAGACTCGCTGCAGTTCTGCTACGGCATCGCCACCGATGGCACCCCGCTGGAAGGCTCCAAGCTGGTAGTCACGATTCTCCCGGTAATGATGCACTGCGACGCCTGCGGACAGAACGTGGCGATTGCGAGCCTGCAAAGCTTTCGCTGCCCGCGCTGCGACGAGCCCGTCTCGGATTTGCGCCAGGGGAGGGAACTCGAAATTGAATCCATCGAGATTGATGAAGTCGAGGAAACTGTATGACCACCCGGATCGTTGAACTGCGGCAGGGCATTTTAAAGAAGAACGACGAGCTGGCGCGAAACCTGCGCGGACGCTTTCAATCGGCTGGCGTGCTGGTGCTCAACCTTGTCTCCAGTCCCGGCACCGGCAAGACGGCATTCCTGGAGCGCACGCTCCGCGAACTTCGCGAAAGCGGCGCAAAGGTCGCTGCGCTCGTCGGCGACCTCGAAACCGATAATGATGCCCGCCGGCTCGCCGCCAGCGGCGCGCCCGTCCGCCAGATCAACACCCACGGCATCTGCCATCTCGAAGCCGAAATGATCGGCAGGCATCTCGAAGGATGGGAACTCGCCGATCTCGACTATCTCTTTATAGAGAACGTCGGCAATCTCGTCTGCCCCTCAAGCTACGATCTGGGCGAGAAAATTCGGGTGGCTCTGCTGAGCGTGACAGAAGGCGAAGACAAGCCACTCAAATATCCCACGCTTTTCAACTCTGCCGACGCCGCCATCATCACCAAGATCGACATCGCGGAGCCCTGCGGCTTCGACCGCACTACTGCGCTCAAAAACATCAGTGAGATTCGTCCCGGCGTCCGCATCTTTGAGACCTCCGCAAAAACCGGCGCGGGCATGCCCGATTGGCTCGCATATCTGGCGGAAGAGAAATCCCGCCGGTCCTGACGCGCCTCTGCCAGCGCTCGTAATCTGACTCGAAAACCTGCTGCCAAGTCACAGGCTCATGTGGCAGAATTCGCTGAAACTCCTCACGAGGAAATATGAAGAAGGCGACCGAAAAGACCGTAGGAAAAGCCAATTCCGACGCTGGTGATGTGGAGGCCTATCTGGCCAAAGTCCCGGAGCCCGCGCGAACCACCCTTGAAAAACTCCGCGCAACCATTCGCTCCGCAGCCCCCCCTGAAACCACTGAAAAGCTCAGCTACGGAATTCCCGCCTTCCACTACAAGGGCGGACTTGGTCGCCTATGCCGCATTCAAAAAACATTGCAGCTTCTTTCCCATGCAAGCGTCCCTGATCGACGAGATGAAAGACGAGCTGAAAGCCTATCGGACCGCCAAAGGTACACTTCAATTCCCAAGGACAAGCCGCTGCCCCCAACGCTCGTCAAGAAGATGGTGAAAGCACGCATCGCAGAGAACGAGGGAAAAAGGCGGGACCCCCCCCCCCCTTCTCGAACCGTTCTCCTGAGCGGCTTAGTTCGTGAAGACGTAGGAACCTAACTCCTACATCAGGTGATTTAAATCACATCTGGGCCTATACTCACGGCGGTATAAGAAGGTTGCCATGTGTCTAGCTATCCCCGGAAAAGTCGAACAAATCACTGAAGGCGACATTCGGATGGGCCGCGTCAACTTCGGCGGCGTCGTCAAAAACGTATGTCTCGATTACGTTCCCGAGGTCGTCGTCGGCGACTACACCATTGTCCACGTTGGGTTTGCGCTCTCCAAGATCGACGAAGCAACCGCCCTTGAAACCCTGGAGCTATTTGAGAAGATGGGCGCCCTCCAGGAGGAACTGGCTTCCGAGGAAGAAGTCTTTGCTCGTGCGGCCAATGCGCCTCAGTCACCCTGCCCCGACGGAAGTTGTGACCTGACACGGCAAGGATCTGCGTGATCAGGAATTGAGCAACAGCGGCGGAAAAAAGTGAAGTACCTCACCGAGTTCCGCAATGGCGAAATCGCCCAGCGCATGGCGCGCGAGATTCACCAGGTCGCCACGCGTCCGTGGAAGATCATGGAGGTTTGCGGCGGCCAGACACACTCCATCATTCGTAATGGCATTGACCAGATGCTGCCCGCTGGCATCGAGATGATCCATGGCCCCGGCTGTCCCGTCTGCGTAACTCCTCTTGGCCTCATCGATAAGGCTCTTGCGATTGCCGCGCAGCCAGGGGTCATCTTCTGCTCGTTTGGAGACATGCTCCGCGTCCCCGGTACTGACCGCGATCTGTTTCAAGTCAAAGGCGAGGGCGGCGACGTTCGCGTGGTCTACTCTCCGCTCGACGCGGTGGAACTGGCCGTCAAGAATCCTGACAAACAAGTTGTCTTCTTTGGTGTAGGGTTTGAAACCACGGCCCCGGCTAACGCCATGAGCGTTCACCTGGCCAGGCGGCGCGGCATCAAGAACTTCTCGGTGCTGGTCTCCCACGTCCTTGTTCCGCCTGCCATTGAAGCCATCATGAGTTCTCCCGACAACAAGGTGCAGGCATTCCTTGCTGCCGGCCACGTGTGTAGCGTAATGGGCTATTGGGAATATCCACCGATCGCCGACAGGTTCGAAATTCCGATCGTCGTCACAGGTTTTGAGCCGCTCGATTTGCTCGATGGAATTCGTCGCGCCGTGATCCAGTTAGAAAAGGGCGAACACCACGTCGAGAACGCCTACGAGCGCATCGTGACCTACGCCGGAAATCTGCCCGCGCAACAGTTGCTGGCCGAGGTCTTTGAAGTGGCGGATCGTGCGTGGCGCGGCATCGGCGTCATCCCCAAAAGCGGCTGGCGTCTCAGCGAGCCCTACCGCGCGTTCGACGCTGAAGAGCGTTTTCAAATCAGCGGCATTCACACCGAGGAGTCGCCACTCTGCAAGGCGGGCGATGTTCTCCGCGGGCGCCATCAAGCCTGCAGGGTGCCCGGCCTTCGGCAAGGAGTGCACACCGCGTCATCCACTCGGCGCCACCATGGTTTCAAGCGAGGGTGCCTGTGCCGCGTACTTCAACTATGGTCGATTCCTGTCTGCCGAAGACCTCGCCCACGCAGGGTCTGCACTCTCCGGAGCCGTCAATGCCTGAACAGCTCGGGACTGAGAAATCCGGCGCGGTTCCGAATTCCGGCACGCCCGATTTCTCAAACTGGAGTTGTCCACTGCCGCTGGCCGACTATCCCACCATCGTGATGGGCCACGGTGGTGGCGGCAAGCTTGGCAACGAACTCGTAGAACATCTGTTTCTTCCGGCGTTCCGGAATCCGGCTCTCGAGAATCTCGGTGATGCCGCCGTGTTCGAACTCGGTTCAGGCCGAATCGCCATGAGCACCGATTCCTTTGTCGTGCAGCCGTTGTTCTTTCCCGGCGGATCGATCGGTGCGCTTGCCGTCAATGGTACCGTCAACGATCTTGCCGTCTCCGGCGCCGATCCGAAGTTTCTGAGTGCAAGCTTCATCCTTGAAGAGGGGTTCCCGTTGGTTCAACTCGCCGCCGTTGTCCGCGCCATGGCCGACGCGGCATCAACTGCTGGCGTGCGTATCGTTACTGGCGACACGAAAGTAGTCGAGCGCGGCCATGGCGACGGCTGCTACATCAACACCGCGGGCGTCGGAGTGCTGCGGCCCGGCATTAATGTGGGTCCACATCGCGCGCAGGTTGGCGACGTCGTGCTGGTTTCCGGCACCATCGGCGATCACGGCATGGCCATCATGAGCGTGCGCGAGGGGCTCGAATTCGAAAGTCAGATCCGCTCAGATTGTGCAGCGCTCAACGGACTGATCGCGGATGTTCTCGATGCAGTCGGAAATGATGTGCACGCCATGCGTGATCCCACGCGCGGCGGCCTTGCCTCCACGTTGAATGAGATTGCAACATCTTCAAACGTCGGCATCGAGGTCGACGAGCCGAGCTTGCCCATACGCACCGAGGTGCAATCTGCCTGCGAACTACTGGGCCTCGATCCGGTGTACGTCGCCAATGAGGGTAAGGTGGTCTTCTTTGTCGCGCCTCAATCGGCTGATCGCGCACTGGAGGTTCTGCGCGCGCACCCACTTGGCACTGAAGCAGCACGCATCGGCCAGGTCACAGCACAGCACCCCAAAATGCTGGTGGCTCGCACCGCTATGGGCGCGAACCGGGTGATCGCGACCCAAATAGGCGAGCAGCTACCGCGCATCTGCTAGTGCGAATACTCCAAATTTTATTGCTATTGCGTCGCCGGCGGAAGGTCTTGCGTTGGTGCTTCACGCTGCACCAGCATGATGCGCTTCACCTTGTTGCGATCGACATGCTGGAGACTACCGCCAACTCGAATTTCAATATCCATTCCGGAGATGGAGACAAGATCGCCGTTCAGGACACTTCCATCGCGCAACTCAATGGAATCGTAAGATGCGGCCCCGAGTTCGTAGCTGATCGACCCGCCGGAAACGTCGTCGCGACCAATCTCAAGAGGAAATTCTCCGCTCTTGAATCCTTCTTTGCTGAAAGTGAGAGTATGCTTGCCAACGCCAATATTGATCAGCCGCGGCGTAACCCCCGCCTGCGTGCCATCCACTTTGAGCAGAGCCCCCTGCGGCGATGAGTTTACTGGGAGCGAGACGCTCTTGGCGGTATCGCTCTTTTCCTGAATCGAAACTGACACAGGCTGCCCTGAGGCCATCACGGTCGTTTGAAAACGGATCGTTTCTCCCGGTCCCACATTACTCAGCACGATTGAGTCTTCGCCCACCCGCGCCTTCGCTTTATCGAACAGGTACACGGAGAAGCGCGCAGATGGGATCACGCGCGCGGATAGGTTCTCCGCCGTAGTCTCCATGACGTATCCATGCAGACTCCCCATGCCGGGAAGCGTTTTGAACTTGCCAAAGGTAAAGCGCACGAACGGCGTCCCCGTTATGGGCCAGTCGATCACCGCCAAAGGCGCGTCTTTCGCAATCGCCGACACCGAAAGCGCAAAGAACATCAGGACCGTCGCAAGACGGCGGTGTGAAAATAGTGTCTGGGGCATAACGGTGAAATAATAACTGAATTCTCTCTTTTTAGGCTCGCTCCAGAACCGTAAATCGGAATGGAGGTAACCTCCATGGTTTCCAACGGTGCCGGGTTGGATTTGCGCCCCTCCCTTCGTGCTGATCGGGCCCCAGGGACAGCGACATACGGCGATCACATTCCAGCCAGCCGCAGGGGTGGTATTCTGGCGCGTCGTTTCACACAACGAGGAGGATGAATTGAGAAAGGGAATAATACTCGCGTTCGCGGGGCTGCTGCTGTTGGCGGGATGCGGAAACAAGAGCGACACGGCTGCCAAGGTTCCCGCTAAGCCGAAATGGCAAGGGGCTCGCTACCATATATCTTTTGACACGCAGCCGACCAAGCCGAATCCGGCTGGAGTCACGATTCCGGCTATCAAATTCATTGCGAATCCTGACGACGAGTTGGAGACAAGAGCCAGCCTCGTGGTGCGATTCGACTCTTCGACCGTTACGAAACACGAAGGGCCGATGATGAACCAGATGATTATGGCCCCCGTCGATATCCATGGCGCAGAGGGAACCCTTCCTCCGGACTATATGGACATAGCAAACCGGGATTTATCGAAGTTTCTCGGCGCCTACTGCATGAAAGGGAAAGTGAAGCTATCCGTGGCGCTTGCCCGGTCGTCCCTTTCCAACCAGGCTAGAGATTCCGAAATAGACGCGAAGCGCCTGTCAGACTGGCTTCCGATCGAGGTTGTATTCAAAAATCCTCATCCAACCTGCTAGCCCTCGACCGCTGAACGGATTGATCGGCGACCCGCTGCGATTTTGTGCTAGTTGCGCTTTAAATCGTGCTTAATGGCAGGGAAACTGTGGGGCGGTGGAGCGTCCGAGAATCAGGCTATGGATCCCTTCCATCAGGTTGAGCAAACCCACCGGCCCCGGAAGCAGCGCAAAGTCATCTCCTGCTGCGAACGAGTCTTGAAGCAGACTGTTAGCATCTGCATCACTCGAAAACAGCAGCACTTTGCAGGCCGGACACTTTTCGCGCAGGGCATGCGCCAGTTCGATGCCTGATAGAGGCTGCAGCGCCACGTCGGAAATGAGGAGGTCGGGAGGCGATATGGAAGCCGCGCCCAAGGCCTCAATTGGGCCGGCGAATGACCGAGCATCGAGCCCCTCCTGGCGCAGAAATTCAGCCAGTGTCGAAGCGAGGATGTGCTCTTCGTCGACGATAAAGGCGAGAAGTTGCCTGGGCAGTGCAGAGACCATGGCGGTCTTTCTCAAGTGTGGAGAGTTAGACAATCCGATCCAGAAGGATTGGCGAGTTCATGGATTTGCAGATAGCTCCACGCGAGAATGTCTAACTACACTAGCCCTGCCCCTGGACTGCGTAAACTGCCAAAAGTAACAGGCGTGAATTTGACGGTTAGAGTGGCCAGCAATGCAATCTAACGCAGCGGCTCGACCGGACCACGAGCGTCGTGCGGAATTCCCTCGGAATCCTCGATATCCGTCAATGGAGCCATGTTCCCGGGTGTCAGAACCTGGCAGTGCTTAAGGTCGAGCGGATAGCGACCCCACCCGAGATAATCCACGACCACTCCGCCGACGATGTACGGACTGATGAAAGCCAGTGGAACGACGTAGCCTGACGTGATCAGCGACTGGGCAATGCTCTTGTTGGAATGGCTGTGGCGGCGATTGCCGGGAATCTGACGGATGTCGAAAACTGCCAGCTGTGTCTCAGGGTGCTTGCGCGCATAACTCTGCAGTTGATATGTGACTTGCTTTGGGGTTGTAATGCCCCCGTCCGAAAGGACTCTGCGATGAAACGTTTTTGGAAAATAGAAGTTCAGAATGCCGCTGTTGAAATCCGCGCAATTCCTGCGAAGCAGATTGAAACGGGTAGTGGTTCGGCCCGGAATTCATTTGGGCGATCAATGCGTCGTCTTGCTCTTCTGTGGTTGCAAACCGGAAAGCATAGACTCGCCGATCGTACGCGACGCCCACAAATTGACTCCATCCTCTTTTCACGTTGCCGCCGCGGGGCACGTCTTTGCCGAGGCTTTGCAAACGTGCCTCGTGGTACTTGTCGCGAAGGCCTGTTACGGTTGCGGGATCCGCGCGCACAGGAACCTCTGAGGCGTTCTCGACAGCATAGAGGTAAGGCAGCAGGGGCATCGCTATCCAGTCGTATTCCGCTATCCCCTGGTAGCGCGTGATCACAGCCCCGCGCTCGCCCGGCGCACAGCGGCGCAATTTCACCGGAGTTTCCGCGCAAATCCGGTGAAAATAGACAGCATCGTGACCGGTGGGGTTCAGAAATCCAAAGAGGCCAAAGGGTTCTGCCATCAACAGCGCGGCCTGTGCGCCGCTCCGCGGGCAAGCCGGAAACAATAGCGCCAAGACTAGGAGAAAGAACGGATTTGCGCATCGTGTGCGCTTCAAAATCATGGATTCCCCTCGGCCCGGTTTCTGCTCGGCTACTTCCAGTATGCAGTAGAGCCAGGGAGCGACCTAAACTCCCGAAACGCGGGTAACCCCCGGCAACACCCACATGCGTTTCTTCGCCACATCACCAAGCAGTGGCAGCGCCTTCGCGATTCAGCGCGATGGTGAAGACTCGCACGCCCTTGCTATAAACATAGGCATGCGCCTCGATTACGCGCCCCGCCCCGCGCACATCAAGTGGCTCCTCGATTCTGACCCGTCCATCCGCTGGCAGGTCATGCGCGATCTCGCCGGTGAATCCCCTGGCGCGATTGCCGCCGAGCGGGCGCGCGTTGCAACTGAGGGCTGGGGAGCCCAACTGCTCGCTCGCCAAACTTCCGCCGGTCACTGGGGCCGCGGGTCAAAATGGGACCTGATTACTACCTGGAGCCTCGTCGTCTTGAAGAACCTTGGTCTCGATCCCGCGAGCAAGCAGGCTCGCCAAATGATCGCCCGCGTGGACAAGCGGCTCGTCTTCAAGCCCCTCAACAACCGGCCATACCTTCATGGCGAAACCGAGCCCTGCATCAACGGCAGAATCCTCGGTATCGGAACCTATTTCAAGGAGCCGAACGACGCTCTGGCCAATCAACTCCTCGACGAGCAACTCGAAGATGGCGGCTGGAATTGCGAAGCACCTAAAAGCCGGCGCTCTTCGTTTCACACCACCATTTGTGTACTCGAGGGATTGCTCGAATACGAGCGGGCAGGGCGCAAATCAGCGGCGGTCACAAAGGCGCGCAAGAGAGCCGAAAACTATTTGCTCGAGCGCCGCATGTTCCGCTCGCTCCGAACCGGAGAAGTGATCAACAAGCGCTGGCTCCGCTTCTCGTTCCCCACGTTTTGGCATTACGACGTCTTGCGTGGTCTCGATTACTTGCGGAATGCGGGAATCAAGCCTGACAGGCGCGTACGTGAAGCCATTGAAATCGTGATGGCGCGACGCCACCAGAATGGCCGGTGGCCGCTTAACCTCCTCCATCCCGAACAAATTCCATTGGAAATGGAAGCCGGTGTCGGCAGGGCAAGCCGCTGGAACACACTGCGCGCTCTGCGAGTTCTGCGTTGGTACAACAACTCAGTGGGTTAGTTGCAACCCGGCCTGCATGCGCCCCTGTTCGGAGATTAGGCCAGCATTTCGAACGATCGCTGGATTCGTTCAGGGATTGCGCCGGGTGCATCAGAAGTGTCGTAGCTGATCTCAAGCACAGCCGCCGGCGGTGCAGGCAACTGCTTGAGAGCTTCCACGGCTGCCGCCCAGTCGATGGCCCCATCGCCTGGCCACAGATGCTCGTCTTTCAGGCCATGGTTGTCGTGCACGTGGACTTCGCCGATTCGCTTGCCCAGCGTACTGATCGCCTCGGCAATTCCGGGCGCTATGTGCGCGTGACCCAGGTCCAGGCAGACGTCGATCTGGTCGAGGTGGGCCATTTCGAAAATCGTCATCAGGTGCTCCGGAGTTGCAGCATCGCTGGTCAGATTCTCAACCAGAACGCGGACCCCCAGCGGCTTGGCAAAGGCGCCGAGATGCTCAAGAGCAGTAGTCGCGTATTCCATGGTCCGCAGCGACCACGAATCGTACTTTTCGCCGAGATGAACTATGAGCTTTTTGAATGCGATGTGTTCGGCGACTTCGAGCGCTCGCTTTATTTCGTCCATGGCGTCGATGCGACGCGATTTTTCTGGATGAACCAGGTTCACGGCTGGAGCGCCGGCGCGGCCCATTTCGCGGTCGGGGTAGAGCGGAGCGTGCATTGAGAACGGTACGAGCGGGTTCGAGCCGAACCAGCCCGCCAGTTCCATCACGTGTTCGCGACTGGTGTAGTCAAAATGCTGACGCGCGGCAAATAACTCCACCCCCTGGGCGCCTCCGCGCGCTGCAGTTTCAAGCAGTCCAGGGTGTAGCCGTTGCTTCAAAAACAGATGCGTTGAAAGAACTGGCAGCATGCTTTGACGGCCCCCGCCCCGACATTAAAGCCGGCGCTCGCTCCTATTGTCTCATTCCGTAAACAACTTATCGGAAGATGTGAAGTCTCATCGGGGCGAACAAGATGGAAATCCGGTCTGGTCTGCCCGTTTGTCGTACGCCTCCCGGAACTGGACACCATTCGAGATTTTGCCTATGCTACCCACACTGTCATTCCCTTGGGGCCACTTGCAAGATAGCCGCCGTATCAGTAGCTAATGGAAAAATCTACCGAAGTGTAGTTGCGTCGCGGTGAATCCTGAGATTTCCACGCGCGAGGGCTGAACGCTTTTTTGAGGCCGCGTACATGACCTTCAGCTTCCTAAGTTCCGAAAGAATGGGTCGTCTCCCCTGGCTCGTCAGGTTCCTGCTGGGCTGCTTCATGGCTATCGGAGTGGTGGCGATGACGTCCGAGATCGCTCCGTTGCGCGCCTTCCCACTGTTGCTTGCGTTTCCAACAGTCATTCTCGCTGCATGGTTCATGGGCTTATGGGGCGCGGCAGGATGCGCGTTGACAGTCGCGATCCTTGTCGACGAATTTTTAACTCGCTCGCAATTTCGATTCTCAACCGGCAATTTCTCTCAAGAACTTCGGCTCGCCATTTTTGTGCTGTTCACGCTGCTTATGGGTTGGTCGGTGCGGCGGCTCGCACAGCAAAAAGCCGAACTGGCGAATCAAGAACTAAAAAGACGGCTTCAACTCGCCGAGTCTGAGCGGATCTTGGCCGAGGAAAGGGTCATTGCCGGCGAACAACTGCGCTATCGCGACGATGTGCTGAAGGTTGCGCTGAAGGCCAGCGGCATGGGCCTATGGGTGTGGGACCTGGAGAAGGATGTTGTACATCGCTCCGACGAGGTCTACCGGATTGTGGGTTGCGAACCAGGCGCATATGGTTCCGACCCCGACGCCTGGCAACTGTTCGTACACCCGGAGGACATTCCCTCCATCAAGGAAACATTTGCGCGGATAAGGACGGATGGGTCCGACTATCGCATGCAGTTTCGCGTTCGCGCGATTGACGGCTCTCTTCAGTGGCTGGAGTCGCAAGGAAAATGCCAGGTCGATGGGCAGGGGAAAGTGGTGCGCATTCTTGGTGTTCTTGCAAATATCAATCATCGCAAGCTCGCCGATCAGGCGCTGCTGCGCGCCGAAAAGCTGGCCGTCGCCGGACGCTTGGCAGCCTCCGTCGCTCATGAGATCAACAATCCAATGGAAGCCGTCGCAAACATGCTCTTCCTGATCTCGATGACAGACTCGCTCGAAGAAGCGCGCACCCAGGCATCAAGCGCTCTCGACGAATTGATGCGGATTGCTCTAATGGCGCAGTCGACTCTCAAATTTCACCGGGAAACGGGGGAGCCAAAAACCACATTGCTCTCCGATGTCATCGACTCCGTTCTCAACATGTTTCGCAGCAAGCTGCAAAGCATGGGTATCACTGTCGCACTGAACGCTGAGCGGGAACGCCCCATCCATTGCATGCCCAGCGAGACCCAGCAGATATTTGCAAATCTCATCGCAAATGCGATTGAAGCCATGCAATATAACGGACGCCTTCACATACGGCTTCGGCCCTCGAGAGACTGGCGTGATCGGACCACGTCGGGAATGCGCGTGACGATCTGCGACACAGGGGCAGGCATCGACCGGGCGACCCTGAGTCACATCTTCGAACCCTTTTTCACAACTAAGACTGAGACCGGCACGGGGTTGGGATTGTGGGTTGTAGCGCAGTTGCTGGAACGGCACAAAGGCAGCGTGCGCGTATGGAGCTCGAAGCGCCCGGGAGCGACTGGGACAGCCTTCTCTGTCTTTCTGCCCTTTGGAGAGGCAGCAGGGGACCAAGGATCCAGCGAAAGAGGAGAAGACTCTGCGGCACCAGAGCCGACCAGCGAGACCTCCGAAACCAGCACGTCGGTTTCTTTCCTCCAGCACCAGTACGCGTGAGTTCCGCTCAGTATCCCGCAGCTTTGCCGTAGTGACTGCGGTGGTCCTGACCACCTTCGAGTTCCCCGGTTTTTGAATCGATGGCGATGCATTCACCGTTCGACCAGTGACCATCCTTCACAGCCAGGCCGTAGCCCATTCCCTTTAATTCAGAAAGGACCTTGGGGTCGAATCCCGGTTCAAGGTAGAGCTTGTCAGGAAGGTACTGGTGATGAAATCGCGGAGCGTCCACGGCTTCCTGGATATTCAAACCGCCTTCCGCTGTCGAAAGGAAGATGTTCGCGACGGTCGTGATGATGCGTGCGCCGCCGGGAGAACCCAGCACATAGCGCAACTTGCCGTCTTCAAGCACAATCGTCGGAGTCATCGAACTCAGCGGACGCTTGCCGGGCGCGATTGCGTTCACAGGCCCCTGAATCAGCCCGTACATGTTCGGCACTCCCATCTTCGCGGCGAGATCATCCATCTCGTCGTTGAGCAGAAAGCCGAGCGAACCAGCCGTCACGTGCGAACCGAAGCTGTCGTTCAGCGTCGTCGTCACCGACACCGCATTTCCATCAGCATCAACAACTGAGTAGTGTGTTGTATCCGGGGATTCGTGGCGCTTGCCAGCCGTCGTTGGAGCCGGCGGCAGAAATCCCGCAGGACGTTTCAGGTCCGCGCTGGGTGTTGCCTTGTCGGTCAGAATGCTCTTGCGCCACGCATCCGCATATCCCTTCGCGGTAAGTTCAGCAACCGGGATCCGGTTGTAGTCGGGATCGCCAAGGTAGTCGGAGCGGTCCATATACGCGCGACGGTAGGCTTCCGTGATGAGGTGCATCGCGCCGGCGCTGCGATCGCCGAGACTTGCGAGGTCATAACTTTCCAGGATATTCAGCGCGCTCAGCAACACGACTCCGCCCGAAGAGGGAGGCGGCGCGCTGATGACGGTGTAGTTGTGGAATGTTCCGATGACCGGCTCGCGTTCAACGACGTTGTACTGCGCAAGGTCTTCCAACGTGATGAGCGCCCCGCCCTTTTTCAGGTCATCCACGAGTTCCTGCGCCATCTTGCCGTGGTAGAAATCGTCGGGATCGGCGGAAATCCGCTCCAGCGTTCGCGCCAGTTCCGGCTGCTGAAAAGTTTCGCCCGAGCGATAATAAGCGCCATTCCGCTGAAACAGCAGGCGCGACTCCGGAAACCGTGCCAGGTCATGATCGGTAAGCTCGTGCGCCTCTTCGGGAGTGAGAGCGAATCCGTCACGTGCCAATATGATCGCCGGAGCGATGACGCGCTTCAAGCCTAGCTTTCCGTATTTCTTTTCCGAGTACACCAGTCCTGCTACGGAGCCAGGGGTCGCGATGGAGCGATAGCCAATCACACTTGCATCCGGAATAAGATTGCCCTTGGCGTCCTGGTACATTGTCTCTGTCGCAGCCAGAGGCGCTTTTTCGCGGTAGTCGATGAACGTGGATTTGCCCTCGTGGGTGCGGAGCAGCAGAAAGCCCCCGCCACCGAGGTTGCCGGCAATAGGATGCACAACTGCCAACGCAAATCCCGTGGCTACCGCCGCGTCGACAGCATTGCCGCCTTCGCGCAGAATCTCAACACCCGCATCCGAGGCGAGGTGATGCACGCTGACCACCATGCCGTGCTGCGCGTGAACCGGTTGCTCGCCGCGATAGGAGAGTACGTTGGTCGTCCCTTCCTGGGCGACAGAGATGGCAGGCGACATTAGTGCGAAGGACACACCAGCGGCAAGGACCGCGAAAGAGGGGAAGCGATAAATGGATCGCATAGCTTCCGACAGAATAAACTCCACGGCGCGGTCTCGTCAGACCTCTGTCGTGGAGAAAGGCCTGCTATCCAGGGGGTATCGCACCAGAAAAATGGGGCAGATGGCATTGCGCCTGTCTGCCCCATTGACATTCGACTTATTGATCGCTACAGCAGTTCGACGAGCTTCCGGATCGCATCGTCCTGTTTGACCGGCTCAAGAGCCTTTGAGGGCACTCCGCCCGACACATTGCGACGTGGCAGCAACCCGAGTTCCAGCAGAACTGCCAGGCTTACCTCGTCCCGCGAACTCAAAGCGCGGTACTCGGGGTGTTCGTATTTTTCCCAGTTCTCTGACAGGTTGGAACCGATTGTCGCCTGTGTAGAGTCTCCGCTGACAATCACAACCATGTTGAGCAGCGAAAGCTCCCGGTCAGTCAGCCGCACCGTCGAAGCACCCCTCTTCAAGGTATGTGCAAACTCCGGCAAGAGCTTTTCAAACTGCGCCTTGATTTCCATCCAGCGCGCCAGGCCAAGCCAGGTCGGCGGATCTTCCGGGTGCGGAATGACCAGCTTGTGTAATTCGCCAACCAGGTAAGGAATGCCAGAGGTCAGGTTGTAGATGTCCTCAATCTGCTTGTCAGAGAGAGCGATGCGGAAAATCTCGCTGAACCATGCCTTCAGATGCTCGACAGTCATCCGGCGCACCGAAGCGACTCCCTGGAAATTGCGTTCGGAGGGCTGCAGCAACCCCCACCGCAGCAGATCGGCTCCGCCGGTAAGAAGCGGCAGACCGTCGTCCTCGGCGATGCACTGCATCACTTCACTCGGAGCGACATACTCAGCTTGGGGCGTGGCAGGGTATCCCATGAGCGTGCGGATACCGCACTTGGGATGCGTCATCGGATTCAAATCGTGAGGCTCGAGGAAGTGCGAAACTGCCAGCAGTGCGCGAATCGTGCGCGCATCCTTCCGTTCAACATTCGCCTTCTCGATGCGCCGGGTAAACTGCTCAACCTGCTCCCAGGCGAAGAAGGACGTTTGGCCCTTCCGCGTGGGATTGAGTGTCTCGGCCGGAAGTTCGACGACTTCCTCATCCACGAAGGACGGGGCGGCCTCGCCTGCAGTCAGAACCGGCAGACCCGCCTCAAGTTTGTCATCGGAGTTGACCGCAAGGGTTTCGAAGCTTGGCGTAGTGATTGGAGCCGCCTCAACGATCGGAGCTACCTCGGCAACCGAAGCTGCCACTTCGACGGGGGGAACCTCCGCAATCGAAACAATCTCAGCGATCGAAACAACCTCAGCGAACGGGGCAGCCCCCTCGCGCGCAGGGCTGGCGACCGAAACAGTGGGCTCAAGCTGCGGTTCTTCGAGAACGGGTTGCCTGACATGGCCATTACCGTTCCCATTCACATGTGATCCATTCGAGTGTTTCGAAATCGATGTAACGGATTTGCGCTTTTCAGTCGCTTTCGGTGCCGGATCGTCGTGCCACCAATCGATTTCCAACTGTCGCACAAAGTCATCGAGACGCGGAAAACCACCCTTCAGCTTATGAAGCTCCGCCTCGTTGATATCGTCCTCAAGGCTACATGCCCACTCCAGCCATTTCTCGGCCACTGGCCCCGGTAACTCCGGAGGTGCAGGCTGATCGGAAACCTCCATCAGCTCGGCAACGGCTTTATCGCGCAGTGCAAGACGTTCCAGCCGCGTACGCTCGCGGCGATGCGTGATGGTCCCTGTGGCCAGCACTTCGGCAAGGTCGAGGTACCTGCGCCGCTTTGCGGCAGCATCATCGAGTCGGCCGACGAGCGCGCTCAATTCACTCTTGGTCGTCCAGGTCGCCCTATTGTCTTCGGAGAGAATGGCGTCTCGCAGGTTCTGGCAGGCATCGAGCAGCTTGCCAACTTCGGCAAGAACGTCAGCCCGATTGAAGTTTTGGCCCGCTTCGAGCAAGTTGATCTTTTCGTGGCAAACTCTCGCCTGTTCAGAGAGACTTAGGAGCGTCTCGGCGACAACGCTTGGTCCACATTTCGTATCTTCAGAAGCTTTCACGGCTTGGCTCCATATCGCTGAGGGAATGGATCAGCGGCATCGCCACATCGTATCGTGACTTGGGTACCAGATTTAAGCCGCATGTAGACTTTGGTAACACCCAAGTCATATTACTTTAGGTGCCCGGGCGGAGCGGTTTCCGCCTGTCCAGAGCGCCTTTAATCCCGTCATCGGTATAGCGGCATCGGTCACAATTCGACCGAGCCGTATTCGGTAGAATGGGTCAAATTTCAGAGCCAATCCTTCTTTCCGTGGAGAACCAATGAAAACGTATGCATTTGTCCGCTTTTTCTTTGCGAAGCGGGCGTCCGCCTGGATGTTCTTGCTTTTGCTTGGCGGTTCAACTGCCGCGCTTTGCGCGCCAATTCACGATGCAGCCAGGAAGGGAGATGTCAACAAGATCAAAGCACTCCTTCAGGCCGATCCGAAACTCGTTGCCGATCAGGACAAGAACGGAGACACCCCTCTTCACGTTGCCTGCCTTCATGGCCAATTGGCAGCGGCCCAGTTGCTGATCGATGCCGGTGCGGATGTTAACGCAAAAAATAACTACGGCGCCTTCACCCCTGGCGATCTTGGGGCGGTTTTCTCGTCAAGCAATCATCAGGATCCGGTCAGTCTTTTGACCGTCCATGGTGTGGATTCTCGGGACATGAAGAACGGCTATACGCCGCTCCATCTTTGTCTGTTTGCCAGCCGTCATAAGGAACTGATGGAGTTGCTCGTCGCGAAGGGGGCCGATGTGAACGCCCAGGCCTCGAGCGGTGCCTCACCCCTCTTCTTTGCCGTGCTTCGCGATCAGCCCGAGGATGTGAAGTTTCTGATCGACAAGGGCGCAAACGTGAATGCTGCAGATGCGTACGGCGATACGATCCTCGACGCCGCACTGCACCTGCAATATGGCAGCATGGTCCAGATCCTCGTCGACCGCGGAGCCGACGTGAACGCACAGGACCAGAGCCAACACCGTCCATTGACGTACGCAATGCAAATGGACGATCACAAGTGGGCCGACATGCTGAAAAAGCACGGAGCACACGAGTAGTCGCCGCCAACCCGCTCTGGTAGCAGATAATGGCCTGCGGAGGAAATCTCGTGCGCAAGGCTCATCTCTGTTTTCTTCAGCACTCTCTTGTTCTTTCGGCGTTTTTGTTCTTCTCCTGCATGTCAGCACTGTTATTTGGTCAGAGCGCACTTCCACCCGCGCCGCACGCCAAACAAGTGCATGTAAAACACGTGCTCGTTGTCGGACAAACCAAAGGCTTCGAGCACGATTCCATTTCCGCCGCCATGGCCGCCGTGTACAGCCTTGGGCAGGAAAGCGGCCTCTGGGATGCAACACTGCGAACCGACACCGAGTTGCTCACAAAGAAGGACCTCGGCAGAAATGCAAAGAATCTTGATTATTTTGACCTGATCGTTTTTGCCAGCACCACCGGCGAACTCGATATGGATGCCGACCAGAAGCGCGACATGCTTGCTTTCATCCACGATGACGGCAAGGGATTTGTCGGAATTCACGCCGCACTCGACACGAACTACAACTGGCCGGAGTACGGTGAGATGATCGGCGGCTGGTTTGACCAGCATCCCTGGATGACCTTCAATGCGCCGATCATCAACGAGGCTCCTGATTTTCCGGCCGTCCGCCACTTCCCGAAAGAGTTCGTGAAGTTCGACGAAATCTACCAGCCCAAAGCATGGTCCCGCGATAAGGTCAACGTGTTGCTAAGCCTCGATCCAGACCGTCTCGACTACAACAACAACCCGCGCGTCCATCGCGCCGATCACGACTTTGCCGTTGCCTGGAGCAAGATGTACGGCAAGGGGCGAGTCTTCTATTCCACGCTGGGCCACACCGAAGAGGCCTGGCAGGATCCAGACATCCGCAAGATGTACTTCGAGGCCATTCGCTGGGCGCTGGGAATGACGGACGGAAGCACCGCCTCGCATCCTAGGCCTGCAGCGACTGCAACTCCATAGCGGGTGAGCGACGATTTAGTGGTTTGCAATCAGCATCATCGGATCCGGCGTCACGCGGCAGACGTCGGAGCTACCGATTTTCCAAATCTTGCCGTCGCTGTACGAAACTTCAATCAGCTCGATCGAACTCACCGAAGTAAATCCAGGCATGTAAAGATCGCTGGAAACACCGCCTGTGCCGGTCGAACCAAACGTGATTCTCATATCCTTCGTTGCGTCACCGCCTGCATTTGCTTGGTCGGTGTGCAGAACCCGGTTCTTGCCTGTCAGTCCGTGAACTCTCACGCTAGCAGCGACGATCGGGTCAGGATGCGAATCCTCAAGAGAGAGGAAGATCCGTTGGCCGAAGGGCTGAACGAGTTGCTCCTGATTTCCTTGCCGGACCTTGATAGTGTGGTCCCAGACGCCTTGGCTCGCCCGCATACCGATTGGGCAATCGCTTCCGACCGCATTTCCTTTGAAAATCAAGGTAGACGCCTCGGGTTTAGCCCGATTCTGTGCGGCTAACGTCAATGAACTGAGCAGGAGAACGACGCATACGGCAGAATGTCTCACGGCAGACTCCCTGGGTTCCGGAACCCGCGTACACCAACAACATACCCCCGTAAATTGCTGCATGCAATGCCGGGCATCAACTCTGCCAAGCCACACCGCCGGGCTCAACCCCGTCATTGTGTTACCGTTTGATTACGGCGTCCCTGAGCTGGTGAAACGGCAAGAATTCGGGGGCAGCGTTACGAGCCCTGGAGAATGTCAAACCAGCCGGAATTCATATCAACCACCCTGCCTCCGAGCCCGGCTCCTGTTCCCGGAACCGTGATGAGTTCTGCGCCAGTTTCTAGCGACAGGCTGGAACCAGGGACCGATCGTCCTCCTCAGCGCATTCCCCGCTGGCTGGTGCGCACGGAGCTCTATCTCCGCGTCCTGCTTCGGATGTACATCGGTCTGGCCATCTGCTATGCCCCCTGGTCGCAATTGTTCTGGGATCAAAACCCGATCTTCGTGCAGTTCCCCACACTCGCAATTTATGCGGCAAACGGCGGAGTGCGCGGCGTCATCTCAGGGTTAGGCTTGCTGAATATCTGGATTGCTGTGCAAGATGCTATCCGGCATCGAAATGGATAAGGGAATGAGCGCGGAAGAGCAGCGAACGAGAAGCGGGGAACCGGGAGAAGCTACTGGAGAAGCGACGCCGGCCAGTTCAGGCGCGGCGGACTTAAGCGTTCCGATTCCTGCGGCGACTCTTCCGCCCAATGGCGCACCGCCGGCGCTCGCTGTCGCACCGCTGGCTTACGAGAATCCGGCTTTTCTCAACGGCCCTGACGGCCGCCTGATTCGCATCGTTGCGGAATACGTGGAACCCCTTGCCCGCATCCGCCGTGAACATATTCAGGACACCGTTGTGTTCTTTGGCTCGGCTCGATTCCGCGGACGCGAAGAAGCCGACCACGCCCTCGAACTCCTCGACAATACGGGTTCACGCCAACCGGCGCCCTGCAATGAGCAGCCGGCAAGCGTGCCCGACATCGTCGCAGGCAAAGCCACCGACCTCCAACGTAAGCGCGCAGTCGCCGCAGTCGCCATGGCTCGCTACTACGAAGACGCCCGCCGCCTCTCCCAGATGCTTACCCGCTGGGCGGCCAAAATTCCCTCGCGTCGTCACCGCTTCGTCGTCACCTCCGGCGGGGGTCCCGGCATCATGGAGGCTGCCAACCGCGGTGCTTACGAAGCTGGCGGCAAAACCATCGGCATGAACATCCAATTGCCCTTTGAACAGGCGCCAAATCCCTATATCACTCCGGCGCTCAACTTCGAGTTCCACTACTTCTTCATGCGTAAGCTCTGGTTTGCGTACCTGGCAAAGGCCCTGGTCGTCTTCCCCGGTGGATTCGGTACGCTCGACGAGATGTTCGAAATTCTCACCCTGGCCCAGACACACAAACTCGCCAAGAAGATCACGGTTGTGGTCTACGGATCGGAATATTGGAAAAAGGTTTTCAATATCGACGCGCTGGTCGATACCGGCGCAATTTCGCCAAAAGATATCGAGTTATTCCGATATGCAGACACACCCGAAGATGCCTTCGAGCTGCTGCGCAACGGACTGACTGAGAACTATCTGATTCCCGAAGCGAACGCCGCAGCTGAGCAGCCTCCACGCGATATCGTGGTCCCCCAGACGTTCGAGGACTTTCTCGGACCCGCGATGGCCAAAATGAGCAAGTAGGGCACCCACTGAACCAACCTGCAACCATCCGGTTGCGATATATGCAACTAACTGGTTGCAAGTAAAATCGATAGCGCCCAAAATCAATGTGGTAACTGTGTTGATCCTGCTGCACTGATTGAAGTGCAATTCTTCTCCTCTTAACCTGCCGTTGACGGGCGGATTCGATAATTACTTGTAAGAATCCGGCGCAAGTTCGCGAATGAGGAGGAGAAATGGCCAATCAGACCGTTTCGTACCTGTGGCGCGACCAGAAAGCACACCAAGGGTTCCCTACCGGCGTTTCGCTCCACAGTCATACCAACCAATCCAGGGAGACGCTGGATTTTCTCGCCAATCTGGGTAGCAGGTATGCAGCGATTCGTCCGATCTTGGCGCGCCTGGAGCGCCGCGCGCAAGAGCACTACGGCATTTGTGTGGACTACGCGACCAGTTACTGGACACCTCCCATGACTCCCAAACTGGCGTTCGATCTCGAGAGCGGGCAGATTGAACAGCTTGATCTGCAACCCATGGTTTCCATCACCGATCACGACAACATCGCGGCGCCTATGCTCCTGCGAACCGTTCCCAGCGCCCGCCGCATTCCCGTCTCTGTCGAGTGGAGCGTGCCCTTCGCCGGCGTGCAGGACTTTCATCTCGGCGTTCATAACCTCCCCTCAGGCCGCGCCAGGCAATGGATGCGTACCCTCGCGGCGTTCACCACTAATCCTGGGGAGCCTCAACTCAGGGAAATCCTCGTCGCCTTGCATGACGAGCCTGGCGTCCTTGTCGTCTTCAACCATCCCATGTGGGATCTCTTCCTGGTGGGCCAGGAGAAGCACAGATTTCTCGTCAATGAGTTCCTGCAAAAGTACGGCGCGTGGCTGCACGCTCTCGAATTGAATGGCTTGCGCAATTGGGAAGAGAATCGCGCGGTTCGTTGCCTGGCTCAGCAATGGAATATGCTGCTCATCAGTGGCGGCGATCGCCACGGCGTCGAACCCAATGCAAATATCAACCTGACAAATGCTGCGAGTTTCACTGAGTTCGTACATGAGATTCGCCGCGAGCGCCTGAGCAACGTCCTATTCATGCCGCAATATGCGCAGCCGTGGAAACATCGCCTGTTGCAATCCACTCTCGACGCAATCCGCGACTACCCCGACTTTCCGCAGGGCTCACGCACATGGGATGAACGCGCATATCACTCCGACGCAAACGGCGTGATGCGCCCTCTCAGCGAAATCTGGCCGAAAGGCCGTCCGCCGTTTTCAATTCATTGGGCAATCAAAGCCGTACAGATGCTGGGCAACGGGCCCGTATCCGGTGGTCTGCGCATAGCGTGGAACGACGAGAGCCAGCGGCGTCTCGCTCTAGGCGAGTAGGAGAGCGGACCTGCGCGCGCATCCATGAGTGCAAGGAATCCATGACCGCACGGGTTGAACTCGGCGATGTAGTGCTCCCTGAGAAACTTGTTGGCCTCTTCCAGGGTGCGGATTCCGCGCAGCCGCAGCTCCTGCGGCAGCCGTCCCTGCCAGGTGGAGAAACTGCGCTCCGAGCGACCTCGCGCCTGCGGAGAGTAGGACGGAATCATATTCACTCCCAGTTCCTTCATGGCACGGCCCACCTGTGTAGGACGGTCATAATCGACCTTGCCGCCGCTCTTCGGCGTCAGCCAGAAATGGGCTCCGCGGTCGGAATAGAGCGAACAGAACAATCCCTTCCGTTCAATCACTGCCCGCAGCCCGGCCATCACCGTGAAGGTCGATTCCTCCGGCGCCAGTTGTGCGTAGTAGATATCGCTGGTGGCGTCATCCAGGATCACGATCAGGTCGTGCTTACGCTCATCCTGAAACCAATGGTGTTCGCTGCCATCGATGTGCAGCATCATCCCCGGCAGTGGACGCCGCTCACGCCGCTTGCGATGAACCCCGCGTCTGACCTCCGCGAGTTGCCTATCTTCCCGACTCCTTTCATGAGACAAACGGAGTCGCGCACACCAGCCGCCACTTTGAAGCTTTTGCGCGCCGATACGATCTGCCCTTTCTCTGCGTGCGGGCGGGTCAGCGGCCGCAGACGCTCGAAGAGGACGGCAGTGTCACTACCCTCGAACTCCCTCGCGGAGCATTCTCGATCCCGCTCGAAAAAGATCTGAGCTTCGATCCAACCTATCTGCGTCATTTACCTGTCATCGATCGGGCCCTGGAGCTCTTCAATCCCGATCTCATCCACATCACAGGCCCCAGCGAAGTCGGAATGCTCGGCGTCGCCATCGCGCGCCACTACAATTTGACCCTGGCAGCGAGTTGGCACACCAATGTGCACGAGTATCTGGCGCGCCGGTCTGATCGGTTGCTGCGATTTTTGCCCGACACGCATTCCGCTGCGGCGGGCCACGCCATCGAAGAGCTAACCCTGGCCGTGGCAACTGGTTTCTATTCAAACGCCGACCTGCTCTTCGCGCCGGATCCGGAGCTCTGCCAAATCCTGGAACAGGCGACCTCGCGCCCCTGCTACCTCATGCCCCGTGGTGTCGATGCTGGCTTGTTCAATCCGCAAATGCGAAGCAGGAGTGCTGACGATGGTGACTTCGTCCTTGGCTATGTGGGCCGGTTCTCGGTCGAGAAAAACGTGGCGCAACTTGCACAGGTACAGCGCGAGTTGGAGAGAGCCGGCTGCCATAATTTCCGATTTCTAGTTGTCGGCCACGGAGCCCTGGAACCGTGGCTGCGCGAACGGCTGACGCGGGCGGAGCTTACCGGCGTACTGAAAGGCCAGGCGCTCGCAACTGCATATGCGAATATGGACCTTTTCGTCTTCCCGTCACACACTGACACATTCGGCAATGTCGTCCTCGAGGCGCTTGCGAGCGGTGTCCCCGCCATCGTCACTCCCGATGGCGGTCCCTGCAGCTTCATTCGCGACGAGGTTACAGGCCGGCTTGTGCCTGATACGGAATTTCCTTCTGCAATTTCCGGAATTCTGAACAACCCAGGATTGAATGACGAAATGAGGGGAGCCGCGCGACGTTATGCTGTCACAGCGATTTGGGATTCTGTCTTCGAAGCCGTATATGCGGCCTACGAGTCCACCAACGCGAGATCGCAAGCTTCTAAGCTTGAATCAACTCGTATGCAGTAGTTCGATAGCCCTTTCCGTTGAACTCTTCGCGTTTTAAAGTGGAAATCCCAACCAACCGTTGACGTGGAGAGCGGCTCTCACTGAAGGGGCATACCCGACTGGGAGCGCAAATTGAGATCACTTGTCATTTTGATGATCGAGGAAGAGCAGCCGGAGGGACTCTCGGCGCGAAAGCTCGTCGTTGAAACAGTCAAGCACAATGTGTTAACTGCATATAACGCTAAGGACGGTGTGGATTTGCTGAAGCGATTCCCAAACGTCGATGCCATTCTGGTGCATGCCGGCCAGCTCGCGAAGAGGCCAAGTCTTCTCACTGAGGTGCGGACACTTTGTCCGGGCAAGCCCATTATTCTCGCCAGCCCGTTTGCAGAGGGGCCCAGAGCAGAAGCAACCTTCGTCGTAGATAGCCACAAGCCGGCCGCGCTGCTTAAGCTGCTGGGCGAAGATTTGCAGAGTTAGGCGACTCTCCTACATCGCGACCAAAACGCCGCTCTTTAAATCCAACACAAATGACGTTTCTTGGTCCGACAACATATTCCAGCCATGACCCCGCAACACAGGACCTTCAATAGCGGTTACGGTGACGCCTTCATCCGACAGCTTCACCGTCTCCCACGCTTCGCCCGCCACACCCCAGGCGAAGATTGATCGATTGCCGACAAAGAGAAGCAGGCCTTGATGCACGACCGGATGGACCTGAAGCACTGGCCGATAGGAAAGCATCGTGAAGCGCTCCGGCGCGACGGTGTCGATGATGTAGGCATATCCGCCTGAAACTGCACACACCTCCTGCGGGTTCGGCGCAGACCAGATCCCTGTCGGAACCACGGGATCGCGAAATCCTAACGCGCATGTTGCGAGGAAGGGCGCAGAGCCCGGTCCATCGGGGCGCACCAGCACTTCGAGTGCACCGCGCTCGATCTCTTCCACATCGCGTGGATAGACGAAATGTCGGGCAGGCAAAATCACCGGACGTGCCGGAAGGATCTCTACCTGCCACGTGTGAGGAAATGTGAGACCGAACGTCGGAGCGCTCAATCCGTCGCTCCAAAATCGTTAAGCAACCAGTTGTCGCCACGAGGACGCATTACGATGGCCAAGCCAGTCTCGCCGATCCCGAAGACATCGTTCACTTAAGCTCAAACTCCGATGAATGCATCTAGTCTTTGACGCACACCGGGGATACCAAGTTGCAGAGCCGCCCCCTGCTCAATTAATGGAATGAGCCTGTCGAAGTCCGGCCCGGAGTGAGTGCCGGTCAAGGCAATGCGCACGGGATGGTAGAGTTCCGTGCCATTCACCCCAGTAGCTGCCTTCACCTCGTTCATCCAGCCGGAAAAATCCGCGGCTGTAACGGGGCCCATGTGGGAGCGTGCGTGGTTGGCAATCTCGTTCAACACTGTTTGCGACGAAACGGCCTCAAGTATGGCCGCATTTTCCAGGTCGGCCCGCGCGAGGTTTGGATCCATGTGAAACATGAAGGCCGCTTTTGCAGGAATCTCGTCAAGGCGACTGATCGACGGAACAAACAACGAGATTACGTGGAAGAACCAGACAAGCACCGCGTCCGAGGCCTCTTCCTTTTCCGGCATCAATCCGCCGAAATAGTCCCAGCAAAGCGCGGTGAGTCGCGCTGGCGCCGTCTGTTTCAGATAGTGCCGGTTCAACGAGTTCAATGTTTCAAAGTCGAAGATTGCGGGGCTCTGCGTAACCCGCTCCAGCGTGAATTCCTGCACAAGTTGGTCGGCCGTGAATGTCTCGGTCTTCCCGTCTTCGGCACCCCACCCAAGGAGCGCGAGGTAGTTGACCAGCGCCTCCGGGAGATACCCCATCTCGCGAAAACTCGACATAGCCGTGGCGCCATGGCGTTTTGAAAGACGCTCGCGATCCGGGCCGAGAATGGCCGAAAGATGCGCGAATGTCGGCACCGGCCAACCGAACGCCTCATAGATTGCGACTTGCTTCGGCGTGTTTGAGATGTGGTCGTCGCCGCGGATTACATGGGTGATTCCCATCAGCGCATCGTCAATCGTTACCACGTAGTTGTAAACGGGAATTCCAGGGCTCGCTCCGGCGGTGCCGCCCCGTGCCGAGCGGACCAGGATCGGATCGCCAACCGTTTCGGCGGCAAATTCGAGGTCTCCACGCACGATGTCGTGGAAACGTAAGGGGTGATCCGGAACCTTCAAGCGCACCGCATAGGGCTTGCCCCTGAGCAGACTCTCCCTGGTCTCCTGCTTGTTGAGATTGCGGCATTTCCCGCTGTAAACGTTCACCCGGTTTTCTGCGATGGCCCGACCGCGCTCCTCTTCCAGTTCCTCCGGCGTGCAAAAACAGCGGTATGCTTTGCCTTCTGCCAACAGTTGCGCCGTATGCGTGGAATAGATTTCGAGCCGCTTCGATTGACGGTAAGGTCCGACTTCACCCTTCTCTCCAGGATCGTTCTCGTTCGGACCCTCATCCCAACTCAGGCCTAACCAGACAAGATCTTCGATCAGCTGTTTTTCGTAGCTCGCCTTTGAACGCTCAAGGTCCGTGTCCTCGATACGCACGATGAATTTGCCATCAGTCCGTTTGGCATACAGCCAGTTGAAAAGGGCCGTCCGCGCATTTCCGACATGTAAAAGGCCGGTGGGGGAAGGTGCGAAGCGCACGCGTACTTTTCCGCTTTCCATATCACACGATCATAATCTGCTATCTCGCGGAAAGTCAGTGATTATAAAGACTCCCGTTCTCACTTCCTCTATGAAAAGTGCTCCCACCCGGCAGGGTGCAACGGGTGACGTCCCGAAGAGTCGACCAACATGACTCTCGGCTTACCGGCTCGACTTTTTACAATCCTCCCGATCCGTGTCACGAGAATTCCGGCGATGCTTCGCGGAATCGCCGTGTCGGGCCGAGCGGTGAATAGCAGTTCGTAGTCTTCGCCACCATGCAGCGCCTGGTCCAGAATCGCGCCAGCGTGGATGGGTAACGCTTCGGCATCAATCTCCGAGGAGACCCCGGACTCCTTGCACAAATGGTCGAGGTCTGTCGAAAGCCCATCGCTCAGATCGATGGCTGCGCTGGCGACATTCCGCCGGCGCAACCAGATCCCCTGGGCAATTCGCGGATGCGGCCAGAAGTGAGGTCCGAGAGGGTCCTGTCTCTTTTCGGAATTTCGCGCAGCCGATCCTACCCGACCCGAACCGTTTCTCAGCAGTTCCAGCCCCAACGCCGCTCCGCCAAGAGCGCCCGTGACGCACACGATATCCCCCGGCCTGGCACCGGAGCGAAGCAGAGCCCCCCCGCGCGGCACGGCTCCCAGAAGGACAACGTCGGCAAAAGCCAGTGGCGATTCTGCGAGGTCTCCCCCCGCGAGCGGCGTTTGAAATTGGTCCGCAAGGGCAAGGAATCCATCTATATACCCGTCGATCCAAGCCCGACGCCGTCCCTTTGGCGCGGCCAGGGTTTTCGGTAAACCTAAGGAAAGAAAGGCCGCTATCGGTCGAGCCCCCATGGCGGCTATGTCGCTAAGCCCCCGTGCCAGGGAACGGTGCCCCACCGCCTCAGGAGGGTGCCATTCCAGGCGAAAATGCCTTCCAGCTACAGATAAATCGGTGGTTACGGCAAGTTCTTCCCCCGGTTTCAGCCGCAAAATCGCGCAATCGTCTCCGATTCCCAGGCGCAATCCGAAACTCGCCGAACGGGCTGCCCGGCTGCGAATGCGGTCCAGCAGCGCTAGTTCGCCCGGGCCGCCCTTCGCAATCAACTTACTTTGTTTGCCGCGCATCTTATTGAGAATAGGACAAGCCGCTCGAGTGTGCGGTTCAGACCATTACTTAAGGCCAGTTTGGGGCGAGACCTAAATCGAATTTTTAGCCTATTTTTCCGCCTCAATTTATTGACCCCGCGCGGGAGCGGCTGCTAGCCTTGAATGACGTTCAAACCATAAGCGCTTCTGCTGGAGCGTATAAGAAGGCAGGGCGGGTTCCCCCGCACCCTGTATTCATTGTGGATTACTGGTAACGCGGCAAGTAGCACCTTGCAAATTTGTTGATGTGAAAGCAGGACCATGCTGCGAAAACGCTATTACATTCTTTTTGTTGCCAGAGATGAAGATGGTCGCGTAAGGAAGATTCCGCTTCCTCTGCGTTACGTGTACGGATTTGTCGCTGCAGCGTTGGTAGGCACATTCACCATCGTTGGCTTGGCCGGCTCCTACACACGCATGCTGCTCAAGACCGAGCGCTTCAACCAGGTCAGACAAGACAACCAGAATCTGCGCAAGGACTACAAGCAGCTTGCCCAGGTGGCACACGATCGCGATGTGCAGGTAGCGTCCCTCGGAGCGCTCGCCAGCGAAGTGACCGCGCTCTACGGCTTGCGCCAGCACAAAGTAATTCCGGCGAAAGCATCCGCTGCCAGCGCCGCTGCTGCGCCGACGCCTGTAACGCTTGCCGTCAAAGACGAAGTCACAGCGCAGGATGTGAAGATGACCTTCGAGCAGTTCAACGCGCTGCGCGACCAGGCAATGTCGGGCCGCATGACGCGTGCACTTGAAGGCGGTCTTGCGCCGGGCTTCGTAGGTGATTGGACAAAGTTTGCCGATGCGCCGTCGATCTGGCCTGTGGAAGGACGTGTGGGATCAAGTTTCGGCCAGCGTGAAGACCCAATCAACGGCGAAGGCGCATTCCATCCGGGTATCGATATCGAAGCGCCCTACGGAACGCTGGTGCGCGCTGCCGGCGACGGTGAAGTCACGGGCGACAACATGGGCTCCGGATATGGCCGCCAGGTGGTCCTCGACCACGGTCACGATCTCCTTACGCTCTACGGACATCTTTCCGCCGTTGCCGTTGTTCCCGGCCAGCATGTGATCCGCGGACAAGTGATTGGATACGTCGGCCAGTCGGGCCGCGCCACCGGTCCGCATCTTCACTATGAAGTGCGCATCCACAAGGTTCCGGTGAATCCGCACAAGTATCTGCGCACCACCTACGAGCAGGCTGCCGCCGCCGATAGCTCACCAAACGTCGCAAGCAAATAACAGAGTCCGAATCTGACACGTGAGCGGTTCCCAATGGGAGCCGCTCTTTTACGTTTACGCCTCGATCACTCTGCGCATCAGGCCGTCGGGTTCACGCGGCAGTTATCCAGCTTGAAATCGAATGTGCCCGTGCCGACCACTTCCACATTCAACCTCGATGGAATTGGGAAGTCTCCGACGGTCTGGTAGTAGATCTCCACGTGCATCTCCTGGACTTCCGCGGAATGGGCATTTTCCGGCCCGATATGAGCGACAAAGCGGCTTACCAGCAGACCATCGTCAGAGGAATCGTACGAGGGCTTAAGGGCGATCATCTTCCCGCCCGTGACAACCTTGAATTCTTTCAGGATAAGTTCGTTCGAAAAGACTTCTGTCACCTCCGCGTCTGGTTGTTTCATATGCAGGATCAGGCCCGAAGCGGTATGCCTGATCTCGATGCCCCTGCCATTCGGCGGGACAACCGAGCCATCGACAAACGGGGTCCAGAATTGCATGAAGCCCACCAGCGTCTCTTCAATGCCCTTGTGCATCTGATCGATTCTTTCAGCGGAGGCCTGGTCGAGCGGCTTGCTGGCATTCGAAGGCTGAACCCACTCCAGCGTCGAGCTGCCATTCATCCGCGCGTGCAGGCTGATCGCAATGCTCTTCAACAGCATCATGTCCTGGCTGTTCTCGGTCACGGCGCCGCCAGCTTCCGAGCTTTGAATCAACTTGAGCCAGTCAGGATGAACGGCGCAATCAAACCCGGTCAGCCCCGCTGATTTGGTGGAGTAGTAGAGTTTGGCAGCGTGAGCCAGCAAGGCATCATCATCACCAGTGTTCGGACGAGGTTGGCTCTGCTTCGCCTGTGCCGGAGCGAGTGGAGAGTCCGGCTGCTGGGCGAATAGCGAAGCACACGCTGGCAAAGAAAACAGAAGTGCGGCGGCGCGAACAAGGTGTCGCATCAAGGGTCTCCACGTGCAAGGTTTCAGCCATTGTGCGCGTTCGCGTTGTGCCGCGCAAGCATCAGCCGGACATAGTATCGTTACCTGTTGGAATTCAAAACATTTGCCCTGGGAGATGAACTGTGTCCTTGCGTTCTCGTGTGTTCCTTGCCTTGCTCATCGTTGCGTCGCCTGTCCTCGCTCAAGACCGCGCCGCAGAAGTAAAGACCGCCTTTGCCCGTGCACAACATCTGCGTCACGGCATCAATGCGTCGGAGTGGTTCGCGCAGTCGGGTAGCTACTCAGCAGATAGCACGAACAAATACACAGATGACGCCGACATCGCGCTCATGGCGCAGATCGGCTTCGACAACGTTCGGCTCAGCATCGACGCGGCACCGCTCACGCGCGGTTTCTTCGCGAAAGACGATTCGAACTTCGTCGGCCGGCTCGATCACGCTGTGGATCAGATGATCGCGAAGGGCATGGCCGTGCAGATTGATATTCACCCGGAGAGCGATTACAAAAGGCGCGTCAGTACCACCAGCGACGGAGTCGACCGCTTCCTGATGCTGTGGCGCAAACTGGCCGCGCACTATGCGGACCGCAATTCCGACCTGGTCTTTTACGAAATCATGAACGAGCCCGAGGAGCGCGATCCATATCGCTGGGCGGGAGTGCAGGCTCGCGCCGCCGCGGCCATTCGCGAAGTTGCCCCGAAGAACACCATCATCGCTACTGGCCCAAATTGGTCATCGATCGCCGATCTGCTTACACAGCAACCGCTGCCCGATGGCAACGTGATCTACACCTTCCATTTTTACGAACCGCACGAGTTTACCCACCAGGGCGCAGGCTGGGGCGGCACATGGTGGATCTACACCCACGACATACCCTTCCCGGCGACGGAAGACAGCATGGCGAAGTCGCTAGCCGAAGTTCCTGACGCTTCAAATCGCTACGCACTCGAGCACTACTGGCTCGACCACTGGGATGCTCACCGCATCCGCTTGCAGATGGATGCCGCCGCCGCGTGGGGCAAAGAACACAACGTTCCGCTGATCTGCAACGAATTCGGCGTTTACCGGAAGGTGACGCCGGAGGCATCGCGCATGCAGTGGATTCGCGACGTCCGCACCGCGCTCGAAGCCGACAACATCGGCTGGACCATGTGGGACTATCGCGGTGGCTTCGGCGTGGTCTGGAAGAACGACGGTCAGCCGTCAAAAGTGGATCCCGCCGTTGTGGAGGCACTGGGCTTGAAGAAATAGCGGTGTGCGCATGGCAATCAGGTGCTGACCAGAATGTGGATGTCAGAAGCCATGAAGCTGTGCCTGCGCGAACCCTCCGCGGAGATTGACCACGTTCTCGAAACCATGTCCTTTCAGAGCGCATGCCGCAAGGTAGCCACGCTGGCCTTTCTGGCAATAAACCAGAATCCTTCGATCCCGGGGTAGTTCGTTAAGGTGATCACGGAGTTCACCGAAGGGAATGTTTACGGCGTTCCGCAAGCCGCCGAGCTGAGCGATTTCGCACTTGTCACGAACATCGAGAACGAATTCTCCGTTCGGATTCCACTCCTCGGGAGAGACGGTGCTGACGTCGCCACGAACGATGTGGTCGCCCACAAATCCCGCCACATTTACCGGATCATTAGCAGAGCCGAATGGCGGAGCATACGCCAGATCGAGGTTCTCGAGATCGAAGACCGTCATCCTGCCCGTGATTGCCGTGGAAAGCACGTCGATGCGCTTGTCCACGCCATCTTCACCGATGATTTGCGCTCCCAGGAGGCGGCCCGTGCCTTCTTCAGCGACGATTTTGAGCACGGTTGGTTTTGAACCGGGATAATAACCCGCGTGACTGTTGTCGCGGGTCACGCTGGTAAAAAAGCTGAGGCCGGCCTTGGCTGCCTGTGCAGTGGTCAGCCCGGTTGTGGCTGCTGTCATATGCAGGATGCGCACGATCGACGTGCCAAGAGCGCCGGGATATCGAAAATGTCCGCCCACCGCGTTTGCGCCCGCGATGCGTCCTTGGCGGTTGGCAGGACCGGCCAGTGGGATACGCGTCCTGGTGCCGGTCAGCGCATGCGTTGTTTCGGCTGCGTCGCCAACGGCGTAGATGTCGGGATCGGAGGATTCCATGTGCGCGTTGGTTTTAACTCCTCCGGTAATTCCAATGTCGATGCCAGCCTCTTTTGCCAGCCCAATTTCGGCCTTTACTCCAACGCTGAGAAGGATCAGCTCCGCGGGAACGAACGCGCCATCCGCCAACTCGATGCCTGTGGCAGTGAGAATCTTTGCCTCTGCCGCGGTTCTTAAACTGAGGCCATGGCCGCGGATCTGATTCTGCAGGCACGTAGCCATATCATCGTCAAGCAACGGAAGAATGTGCGGGAATCTCTCGATGATTGTGACGTCGATGCCGCGGCGATGAAAGGCTTCTGCCATCTCAAGGCCAATGAATCCGCCGCCGATTACGGCTGCTGATTTCGGACGATGGGTTTCGAGAAATGCAACGATCCGGTCCATGTCCGGCACGTCGCGCAAAGTGAAGACGTTGGGGAGATCGGCGCCTTGAAGCGGCGGAATGATTGGCCGGGCACCCTGGCTCAGGATGAGCTTGTCATATGCCACATTCTCTTCAGCGCCGTCAGGCTTCCTGACTCGAACAGTTTTTGCCGTTCGGTTGATGGAGAGAACTTCGTGGTTGACGTGCGCTTGCACGCGCGAACGGTTCCACATCTTCTCCGGTGTCATGATAAGCAGTTTGTCCCGATCGGGGATTTCGCCACCGATAAAGTACGGCAATCCACAATTGGCGAAAGAAATGAAAGGACCCCGTTCGAAGATATGGATCTCGGCCGATTCGTCCACCCGGCGAGCCCTTGCGGCGGCCGACGCCCCGCCGGCAACGCCGCCAACGATGATGATTTTTCTGGCAGTTTTCATGGTCTTTCACTTATCGAGCAAGACTCGAGGCACTTGGATTGAGTGCGGTTCCATGGCATTCTCGCGAGCAGAATCGCCATACCGCAGGTGCCGGTAATACCGGCGAAGAGGAGGCCGCTGCCGAGCAGGAGCGGCACGACTGCGAACCAGCGACTGATCAGCAAGGCCAGCGCAGAGCTGATGGCCGAAAGCGTCCCGACGACAATCTGGACCTGCCGCATGATGGGTAGGACGTTGCTTACGCCGCGATTGACGGCGAGCCCAGCGTCGATCCATGCCTGGGTGCCACCTTCCACCAAAACGCCATCAAAGCTGCCACAGCGCTCGAATCGCTCAATGGCTTTACGGGCCCGGGAACCCGCTTGGCAAAGAACATAAAAGGGTTGGCCGGGTTGATGCTGCTGCAGGTATTTTTCCACGTCTAGGTCATCCAAGGGGATGAGCCTTGCGCCAGGGACATGCGCATTGATAAATTCCGGCGGTGTGCGAACATCGAGCAACTCCAGCGTCTTGCCTGCGGCGAGAAGTTGGCAGAGCTGAATTGGAAGGATAGATTTGGCTTGCGTTTCAATCATATTCTTGTATGATCATATCACCATAGAGGAATATGTCAACTGCGAAGAATAATCGGAAATTGACGGAAGTGGAACTGGACCGCGTGGCGCAGCAATTCCGCGTCCTGGGCGAACCCATGCGCCTCAAGATCCTCCAGTTGATTTGTGTCAAGCCTCTCACCGTGGGTGAGATCGTCTCAGCGACCGGTGCCACCCAGTCCAACATTTCGAAGCATTTGTCATTGCTGGCGTCGGCCGGGATTATCGCGCGGCAGAAAGAGGCCCAATTCGTTTATTACCGATTGAGCGATCCACTGACGATGAAGCTATGCGAATTGGTGCACACTCAATTGTTCGAGCATGGTTGAGCCGTCCATGGGGCGGAGGGCCATGCCAGCAGGAGACAACTGCGGCTATTTGCCGGTGTAGACAACGTGCCAGATAGACCTGGTTCCGTCGTCGGAAACAAACAACGATCCGTCTTTTGCCTCGGCTACACCAACGGGGCGTCCCCAAACCTGGCCGTCACCCACAGTGAATCCGGTGAGGAAGTCTTCATACTCCCCGGTCGCGTGACCATTCTTCATCGGCAGGCGAATCACCTCGTAGCCGGAGCGCTGGGCGCGATTCCATGAGCCGTGTTCACAGGCGAAACCGTCGCCTTTGAATTCAGCTGGGAACTGCGAGCCCTGGTAGAACATCATTTCGAGCGACGCGAAGTGCGGGTTGACGATGATGTCCGGCGTGATGACCTTGGAGCCCAACTCAGGGTGCTTGCCAACGTGGCGCGGGTCCTGGTGTCCACCCATGTACCACCACGGCCAGCCGTAGAATCCACCTTCCTGCACATGAGTCACATAGTCAGGAACGAGGTTGTTACCCAGGCCGTCGCGCTCATTGGTTGAGCACCACAGTTCGCCTGTGATTGGATTAATCGCTTCTCCCACGCAATTGCGGATTCCCCAGGCGTAGACCTTGACGAATTTTCCGTCTGGCGTGAACTGAAGAACGTCGGCGCGGTGGTACTCCTCGGGATGCGTGTCGCTGTCGTCGACGTTGGAGTGCGAGCCGACCGACGCAAAGAGCTTGCTGCCGTCTTTCGTGAAGACCAGGTCGCGCGTCCAGTGGCCACCGCCGCGCAAGCGCCCGCCGCCAGGCAACTCGGCCAGGTCTTCCGCAGCCCCGCGGGCTTTCAGATCCCCGCTTTCATAAGGAAAGCGCACAATACCGTCGGTGTCGCCGATGTAAACATATTTGGGGTTTGATCCCAGGGGATAGAACGCAATTCCGAAAGGCTGATGCAATCCTTCAGCAAAGACGGAGGTCTGCTGCGGCTTTCCGTCTGGAGTTACGCCGCGAAAAACCCGGATCTTGCCGCTTTCGCTTTCGGCAAGGAACAGGTCGCCGTTGGGTGCCACGCGCAGGAGCCGGGGATTATCGAGACCTGTGGCGTAGAGTTCCACCTTGAAGCCTTTTGGTGCAATAGGCCATGCGTTGGCTGGACGTGCAACCACGCTGGGGCCGTTGTCGACGGATTGGTCAGGTGCCGGTGCCGGCAAGTCGCCGACGGTGACGTGGCGGCGGATGCCAGGCGACTCGTGGGCGGCGTCAGTGAAGGCGGCCTGGCCGGTCAGCACGCTTCCCGACGAGGACTGTGGTATTGGAAGAGCTTTTTTCCCGGCTGCTACTGCAATCGATATCAGGCAGAAGATGGCGCAGATCAGAGCTTGCTTTCTGATGAAGCGAGTCATGGAACCTCTCGAAAATTTCGAAATGGAGCGAACAAGTGCCTGCTGAAAAGATGCGGGATCAGAGGGGCTGGAGTCCACAAATTGATTGGAGGTAGTGGATGGCAAATACAAAGGCCGCCTATCTTGGATCCACCCCAACCCAGGAGGAGGGAGCCTTTGGCGGCCTTTTATCACAATGCTCTAACGGACGCTGTTATGGAGAAGTGCGTCACTTACTTTGATGCGTCGAGGGGCGGATGAGTTGCTGGCAGTGCCAGGGAATTTTCACTATGCGTAACCTGACTGAAAAATGCTGGGGAAAGGCTGGCGGTGCAGATTACACGGTTGCTTTTACGGCTGACCTCGGCGGTTTTCAATAATTCGCGAAGAGCGTTGTTCTCTCCGTTGTCAGCAAGTTGCGTGGTGACGCCGCGGGCCAGGGTCACAATGGTAGCCAGGGAAGCGGCCTGGCTTACGGCCTTTTCGTCGTCAGGTGCGATCTCTTCCACGCGAAGTCGAACCGAGTTAGCAAGGGGAAGACCGGGAGTGATACTGGCGATGATAGTGGAGTCTGCCTGCAGTGGAAGAGAGAGGCCCAGCACCTTGATAGAGCCATTCTCTGAGAAGGGCAGGCCAATTTGGCCGATCCCCCATGCCGCGGAGAGTAACGGCACGTCGTGGTAGTGGCGAGATAGCAGGGTGGACCCAGCAAATGGCAGCGCGGCGGTGCGATGGCGGTCGACGATGGAGTGGATCTGCTCCGCCGTGGGAGTGTTGGAGACGGCGATCATGTCATAGCCGACCTGGACGACGCGCACCGTGCGATTCTCAGAGGGAACGCTGAAGATGGTATGTCCAGCGTAGACTTCGCGGCTGGTGGCATTGGAGTCCAGCCAGTTGTTCAGCCGCTTACCGGTGAGCTTGCCGGTAAGCACCATGGAGTAGGCCACCGGCCCGTTGGGGCCGTTCGGGTCCGGCATGCGGTGCAGGGCAACGGCTGCGGAGTCAAGGTCGCGTTCCCAGTCGATGCCTGTGGCGTCGACAAACTGCTGGTATTCGGGGACGCGCTCGGGCGGCTTCATGTCCTTGCGGATAAATGCGCGAACCGGCTTGAGGTTGAAGTAGACGATACCGTCCGACTCCGGCAGAAGTCGAGCGGCTTCGGGCGGGGCCTTCGAGCGCAGAAAGATCGCAACAGCCAGCAGTACCACCACTCCGGCAACTACCAACAGCGTTCTGCGCGTGCGCTTGTGCATGGATCAGGGAACCCGCAACCGGTGTCCATATACAGGATATCGGACCGGGCCGCGAACCGGTGTCGCTCAGAGGGTCGGTTTCGTGGATCTCCTGAAATCCGAGGATCTAGTGCGTGATGGCGAAGCTGTAGATTTTGCTGGCGGTCGGAATGCCACCGCCGACCTGGGCTTCAGAGGGAGGCAGAAAGCCGTATTCGCCTCGCTCCGTGTCTTCGTTGAACTCGATCAGATACACCCGCGGCGCAATTTTCTTGGAGGTAAAGTCCATCACATCGCGAAGGGCGCCTCCGGCATCGTGCACAATGCCGCCATTTGCGGCCCGGAACTCTCGGCTGTCGGCGTTCACATGCAGATGCAGCAGCTGATACTCGCCGGGGACGCGGCCTTCGGGAACGTAAAGGATGAAGGAAGCCGGCGTCTTAAGGAAGAGGGAACTGCGGTTCCCGCCGACGATGCCCATCATCTCGCCCTTCAGGACTCCTGCGCTGGCATAGTGTTTGAGAGCCCCGGCAGCTTTGAAGTTGACGACTTCGGCGGGGACTTCCTGCCAGGCGCGACCATCCTTATCGAGGTAGTAAACGCCGATGCTGTCGACACCCGTCGGCAGTGAGCCAGCCGCGAGTACAACACCCGTCGATCCACTGCCGGCAGCACCCTGGCTCGCGGATGCTGGTGTCGCAGCCGGAGCGGCCGCTGAAACGCCGGATGCTTTCAAAACTATGGCAGCCACTTCCTTATCCGTAGCGCCCGCCTTCTTCAGCGCGATCAGGCCGTTCGCCGATGTGTCGTACTTCCCCGGGGACGAGTTGATCGTGGTGACGATCAGGTCTTCTGAGAGACCGGCTTTCACAAGCTTCGCGACGATAGCGTTGTCCAACACCTCCTGAGCGAATAAAACAGGGCACAAGAGAAGAAGTACGATGGTCAGAATTCCGTTACGCATAAAATCACACCTCGTCGACACACGACACAGATCATTTGTGGGAACAATCGAATGATCCCGCGAGAGGGCGGCAGCGAGCAAGCGGATTCACACCAGTAAAGTGACGAGCGGTGTATCCGAAGCAAACAACGGCGCAGCCGAAGCCGCGCCAATGCAAGAGTAACGTCGACCTTCAGTTCTTTACGGTCATCGCTTCGGAATCGACTGCCTTCTTTCCAGTAACTCCTTCAAGTCCGGCGAGTAAGCCGCGATAGTCGCTCTTATCGGCCTGGAATGCAAAACCGCCTTTTTTGCCCGCATCATCCCATGTGAGACCGATAAAGTGTTTCTTCGATTTGGTTAGGGCCAGCAAAGCACCTATGCCGAGTGAAACGACAGCCACACCAATAGCCGCGCCAACCCGACGATGAACATCCTGTCCATAGCTGATCTCAGTTATCGCGGCAGCAGGAATCAGTGCAATTTCTTCTTTATCTTTCACAATTCGTATGTTGGTTCCCTCGAGATATAGCTTCATTCCAGTTCCGGCTTTCGCGCTCTGGATTGATCCGCCATCATACGCAATCTTGTAGCCGTTATCACCAGCTATGGCGCTAATCGGAAAAAGCAGGCACATAAATATTGCAAAGACTTTCCTCATCGTTTTCTCCCGGCACGGAATATACCAGTTAGAAGAAAGTCAGTATGTGACCTTCGCATCGGGCCGACTACAACTTTGGTTGTTCTTGGATCAAGCCCGCGAATCAAGCTTGCGAGGGGGTCAGTTCTGGAACAGGATGACTTAGGGTCGAACTCTGCGCATCCGACTTCGCCGAATCGCCCACTTTGAATCCCGAGCTGAAAACCGATGTGCAGACCGCGGAAGCGTCATCCACATCAGTGGCCTTCACTGTCCCCCCAGACATGGAGTGCGGACGGATAACAGCGCCCGTCGCTGGGTTCTTGATCTCCCTGGTGACGCGGACAACTTCGAGCTTGTCGCCCACCTTTACACCGGCTTTGCCTGGTGTTCTGGTCCGTTTGCTCCCCTCTTTCCTGTGTGCTAACCTTAGAAACTGTGCCGTGTTATGTGCGGAGCAGGAGTGTGCCCGCCCATTTCCCGGTATTCCCGGCAATGTTTTTGGGGTGGTCGGGCTGGCGTAGCTCAGCTGGTAGAGCATCTGATTTGTAATCAGAGGGTCGGGGGTTCAAATCCCTTCGCCAGCTCCATTTCGAAGCAGCCCCGAGGGTACGGGCGGCAGCAAGTTTTAGGGCCGGCGTGGATGGCCGGACCAGTCCTCTGCGGTGATCCCACTGAGGTGCATGCTCCGACAAGCCGGAGGCTTTCCGGTAAGGTCGTGATGTGCGGAAGTGGGCAGCGACGGGGAAAATGCAAGTCCTTGCGAACACGGTTTTGTTGGTGGGGCAGTTGGGCACAGGTGGCCGAGCGGTTAATGGCAGCAGACTGTAAATCTGCCACTCATTCGAGTTACGGAGGTTCGAATCCTCCCCTGTGCACCACGATTTGAGGTAGATAGATGCGCGAAGAACCGGTCGACGCGGGTTCCGGGCGCGAAGGTTTGAAGCGATCGGGCAACGATCTCGATCGCAAGTTCAGGGTGGCGCTGGTTCTATACGCCATTCTGGCGGCACTCAGTTGGTTTACCCTTGATGGAAAGATTCCAATCGGGGGAAGGTTGGTGGAATTGAAGCTGATTCCGCTGGTCGTCATCGGTGGTTTCGCATTGCGCACCGTGTTGGCAATGAAGGCGGAGAAGATTCGCCGCGAAGGAAGTAAAAGCTCTTAGGTTTACAGAGCTGATGTAGCTCAGTTGGTAGAGCACTCCCTTGGTAAGGGAGAGGTCACCAGTTCAATCCTGGTCATCAGCTCCAGAAATTCAGTGAACAGTGAACAGTGGTCAGGTAGAGCATCACAGGTAACAGCGAATTCGGTCTCCATCGGTGAGGAGAAACTGATCACTGAAAACTGACCACTGACAACTGTTTTCAGGCGGGAGTAACTCAGTGGTAGAGTCACAGCCTTCCAAGCTGTTGGTCGCCGGTTCGAGTCCGGTCTCCCGCTCCAGTTAAGGAACAGAGGCAGAAGCAAGAATGTTTGAGCAGGCAGCAATTTCGGTCCAGGACGAGAAGACGTACGCAGAGCTTCACACGTTCATTGACGCGGCGTTCAAGTCGAGCGACGTGGAGGTTTTTCTGAATCGGGTGATCCGCTACAAGCTGCGGATTCGGGATTTCGAAACCGTCCTCAGCCGCGGCTTGCTGGGCAAGCAAGCAATCGCGTTGTATAAGGCGCTGCCGGTTTCAGATCAGGGATTAACCCGCGAGCGTTATCTGTGGCTGGTGGAACAGGTGTCGGCAGACTTGCGGCAACGATATTTGAAGGCGTACGCGTACTACTGAGAAGAGCAAGTTATTCGGTTTTCAGTCATCAGTTCGGTCGAGCGCAGGATGGAACTGAGAACTGACAACTTCGAACTGTGAACTGATTTTTGGGGGCTGGAGCCGGGCTGCCGGCGCCCTGTTGGCAATGGCATAGAAGCTGCGAGGGGAATAGAAAAATGGCGAAGGAAAAGTTTGATCGTTCGAAGCCGCATGTGAACGTTGGCACGATTGGTCACATCGATCACGGCAAGACGACGTTGACGGCGGCGATCACGAAGGTATTGCAGAAGCACAACCCGAAGAACACGTTCCGTTCGTTCGATTCGATCGACAACGCCCCGGAAGAGCGGGAGCGCGGCATCACGATCGCGACGGCGCACGTGGAGTACGAGACCCCGAACCGGCACTATGCGCACGTCGACTGCCCCGGTCACGCCGACTACATCAAGAACATGATCACCGGCGCGGCACAGATGGACGGCGCGATCCTGGTGGTTGCAGCGACCGACGGCCCGATGCCCCAAACCAAGGAGCACGTTTTGCTGGCCCGCCAGGTAGGCGTTCCCTGCATCGTGGTGTTCTTGAACAAGTGCGATGCGGTGGAAGACGAAGAGCTGACCGACCTGGTCGAGATGGAAGTCCGCGAACTCTTGTCGAAGTACCAGTTCCCGGGCGACGACGTTCCGGTGATCCGCGGATCTGCTCTCGGAGCATTGAACGGCGAAGCCAAGTGGGAAGCCAAGATCGACGAGCTGATGGATGCGGTGGACAAGTACGTTCCGCAGCCGGAGCGCGCCGTGAGCCTTCCCTTCCTGATGCCGATCGAAGACATCTTCTCGATCTCGGGCCGCGGCACGGTAGTCACGGGCCGCATCGAGCGCGGCAAGGTGAAGGTGGGCGAGGATGTCGAGATTGTCGGCTTCCGCGAGACCCGCAAGTCGGTTTGCACGGGCGTTGAAATGTTCAAGAAGCAGCTGGACGAAGGCCTGGCGGGCGACAACGCCGGCATCCTGCTGCGCGGCATTCCTAAGGAAGATGTGGAGCGCGGTATGGTTCTGGCCAAGCCGGGATCGATCACGCCTCACACCAAGTTCAAGGGCACCGTGTACGTGCTGAGCAAGGAAGAAGGCGGCCGTCATACGCCGTTCTTCAAGGGCTATCGTCCGCAGTTCTACTTCCGTACGACGGACGTGACGGGAGTGGCGGAATTGCCCGAAGGCACGGAGATGGTGATGCCGGGCGACAACGTGGAACTGGTGATTGAACTGATTACACCGGTAGCCATGGAAAAGGGTCTGCGGTTTGCCATCCGCGAAGGCGGACGCACGGTAGGCGCAGGCGCGATTTCGGAAATTATTAAGTAGCAAAGAAGCAAGTTGTCAGTGAACAGTGGTCAGTGATCAGTAACTGCCGTAGTTCACTCGAAGGCCTGAGCAGGCGAAGAAACCTGATCACTGTTCACTAAACACTGATCACTGGAGTTCGAAAATGCGGGAAATTGTGACATTGCAGTGCACTGAGTGCAAGGAGCGGAACTACTCGACGACGAAGAACAAGAAGACGACCACCGGCCGTCTCGAGTTCAAGAAGTTCTGTAACCGCTGCCGCAAGCATCAGCCGCACAAGGAAACGAAGTAAACACAGTGGTCAGGGAACTTTGGACAGTGAACAGTTTGAGCATCGTCGGGATAAGCACAGCAATTCGTACCGGCAAAATCAAAACTGATCACTGTTCACTAATCACTGTTCACTGCTTTTAGGGGCGTAAGCTCAACGGCTAAACTGTCGGTCTCCAAAACCGAACTTGGGGGTTCGAATCCCTCCGCCCCTGCCAGATTGGGAAACAGAGCGTCAGAGATCAGGGAACAGAGATCAGAAAAAGCGGGAAGCCGCTAAACAAGCACGTAAACTGATCACTGTTCACTGACCGCTGTTCTCTGAGAAGGATTGGAAGTATGGCAACAGAATCAGCAATCAAGAAGGGCGACGACCATTCCGCCAAACGGCAGGAACCCAACGCTCTGTCGAATTTCTCCGGCGGCGCGATGAGCACATGGAGCAACTTCACCAACTTCCTGAGCGATGTGCGCGCGGAGATGAAGAAGGTGGTCACGCCCACGCGGAAGGAAGTCCAGGCCACGACCTCGGTCGTGATCATCACCGTGTTCATCTTCGGATTTTTCTTCTGGGTAACGGACAGCATCTTCAGCAGGGCCCTTCAGGCTGTACTCCACAAACTGGGCGCACAATAATGGCGCAGCCACGAATCGAGACAAAGATGGCAGAAGAAATAGAACAGCCCGCCGAGCAACCGGCGCCAGAACGCAATCCGCTGTTCAAGTGGTACATCCTCCACGCCTACTCGGGATTTGAGCGCAAGGTGCGCGAGTCCATTGCGAGCCGCGTCGAGGCTTTTGGCCTTAAAGATAAGGTCGGCCGCGTGATGATTCCCACCGAGCCGGTGACGGAGATCATCAACGGCAAAAAGCGCACCGTGGAGCGCGTATTTCTGCCCGGCTATGTGCTGGTCGAGATGGATCTCGACAACAACCTGTGGCACGTGTTGAAAGACACGCCTAAGGTAACGGGCTTTCTGGGCACGGGCGACAAGCCCGTGGCTCTCTCTGAGGAAGAAGTGAGTTCCATCCTCTTCCGGTCTGAGACGGCTAAAGAAAAGCCGCGGATGAAGATCAAGTTTGAGAAGAACGAGCAGGTCCGCATCACTGACGGACCATTTGCCAACTTCAACGGCGTGGTGGACGAGATTAACGAAGATCGCGAAACGATGAAGGTCATGGTGACCATCTTCGGCCGCTCGACACCGGTTGAACTGGAGTTCAGCAAAGTCGAAAAGATTGAGTAGCTGCAGCTTTTAGCTATTAGCTTTTAGCTTCTAGCCGGTCGTACCTAGCAGGGACCGGTTAAAAGGGAACGCTAAAATCGCAGCACCAAAATTCGCAATAAGAACCGATCAGCTAGAAGCTAACAGCTAGGAGCTAAAAGCTGGTTTCCGAAGGAAACGTACATGGCACCTCCGAAGAAGATATCAGCGCAGGTCAAGCTGCAGATCGAAGCCGCCAAGGCCACGCCCGCGCCGCCCGTCGGTCCCGCATTGGGCCAGGCGCAGGTCAACATCATGGAGTTCTGCAAGCAGTTCAACGCTCGCACGCAGAACAAGGAGATGGCCGGACTCATCATTCCGGTCGTCATCACGGTTTACGCCGATCGTAGTTTCACCTTCGTCACCAAGACGCCTCCCGCGGCTGTTCTGTTGAAGAAGGCCGCCGGCGTTGCCAAAGGCGCAGGCACGCCCAACAAGGACAAGGTGGGCAAGGTGACCGAAAAGCAGGTGCGCGAAATTGCCACGCAGAAGATGCCTGACTTGAACGCCGCCTCCATCGAGTCGGCCATCAAGAGCATCAAGGGCACCGCTCGCTCCATGGGAATTGAAGTCGTAGGGTAAGTCCGGACTGGCTTACTTTGCAGTAAATGGAAAGGCCCTCCCGATCGGGAGGGCCTTTCTGCGTTCACACTGAGAACTGCGGCGCGGTGTCGTGCTCCGGCTGCTATTTCGGCGGCGCTGGGGTGAAGATCTCGCGCCGGGCCGGTTCGGGCTTCGGTTTCGGTTTCGGCGCCTTCTTGACTTCTTTTCTACCTTTGTCTTTGCTTCCCATAGCTGAAAGTGTGACACAAAACGGCATTCCGGGAAAAGCCAAAACTGACAGATCGGCCTCTCCTGTGCCAACCCGGAAAACACGCCAGGCGCCCAGATAACGAGAGGCCGCTCGAGTGTATTTCATTCACCCTTCTTTTCTTCTGGAGCGGCGGCCTTGCGCTCAAGGTGATCGTGGTTAAGAATCGCGTTGAACACCAGCGCATAGTCGCCGATGGTTTCGCCGCGGTAGATGGGGTTGTTGCCGAACAGAAGGACGCTGCCCTGGCCAAGGTGCGCATTCACCACCACAGCGCGTTCGGCGATGGAACCCCCCTTGTCCAGAAGGCCGTCGAGCAGCAGCTCCTTGTTGCCGGTAAAGCGCAGAATGACTTCGGGTCGCATCTGTTCTGGGATAACCGAGAAGTTGTTCCGCACCTGTTCTTCGTTGAGCTTCTTCGCCTCCCAGGGCTGCGTCTTCTCGAGCGCCTCCGCTTCGACAGCTTTACGTCCCAGTGGTTCGTCATTGTCTTCGAGGCTCCCGCGGCCGGTCGGGCGTTCAGAATAGGGATCCATCAGCGTGCGTCCGCCGGCCCGGCCAAGCGTGTTGCTGATGTTGAAGGCCATCCCATTGGCGCTGATCACGGGAAGATTTGCCCCATATCCTGAAGCGATGGGGCTGTCTTTCGCGACAAAAACAGTATTGAGCACAGAGCCCACGACACGCACATCGCCGCGCGGTACGACACTGACGCCGGGAGCAAGACCGGTATCGATGGCGAACTGTGCGGTGTCTTCGCACGTGATAAGGAGGCCGCCCTGCTCGACGAATTTCTTGAGGTGCTCGAGACCGTCGTAACCGAGGCCGGGGCGCATGTCGTCCGTGGAGTCGATACGGCCCAGGTTTGGTGTGATGTCTGACTTCTTCCACGGCATTGCGTTGTTCCACGTCGGCAGGCCGTTAATGATATCGAGCGAGGAGGAGCGGCCAACGGGCGCAAAAATGATGACGTCGTACTTCGATCGCAGATCATCCTGCTTGGCCACCGCTTGCGTGCTCATGTAGTCGAAGGGGATGCCGGCGTTGTCGAATGCGTAGCGCCACCAGCCCTCGGTCTGCGTAGCCAGCCACGTGTGCATAAAGGCGATGCGCGGAGGCGCAACATCATGCGAAGGCACAGACGGAGCTGCGCCAATATGCGTTCCGTCGAGCGCAAGATCGTGCAGTGCTCCCGAAATTTTGTCGTCGGCGCCGCTTATCACCAGCGAACCGGCGGCGAAGTGTTTGCCGTCAACGTCGAAGGGCTTTTCGGCAGCCTGAATTTTGGCTCCCTTGAGTTTGTAGATAAGTGAAAGCAGCGAAACCTGCCCGGTGTTGTTCACGGCGATGAGCGAACCCGTGCCGTCGAGCTTGCCTGCGAGCGCTGCCGGATCGTCGACCGGCTTCATGTTCGCCTTTAGGATGGAAGCATCCGTCAAGCGCACCACCTTCACATTGAAGAGGTGCGGAAACGACCATCCAGTGTCGTCATAGGGATGCTTCTGCGGATCGTCGGGGGCCCAGAACTGGCGATCGAGCAGGGCATCGGCACTGCGCGAATAAGGCTGATCCATGCGGATAACAATGCTGCCCGCGGGAAATTTTTCCTGCTTCGGCTTGTCTCCACGTTTCTCCCCAGCGACAGCTGCGGTTGCTTCGTCTGAGAGTTGCTGGATCTCGACATGCTGGCGCTTGAGAACTTGAAGCAATTCAAGTTCGCGATTGGTCGCAGCGGCATCTGGCGTGATTACATAAGCTGCCGGTCCTTCGAGGCTCGGCTTCTGAGTCGATCGCTTGCTCTTGACGTAGTAGTTCTCCAGGAAGTGATGCGAGTGCTGCGCGAAGTACGAAATCGTGGAGAGCAATGCGCTCTGTTCGTAGTTATTGTTATTTCGCTGCGACCAGGTAACGATCGGAAGCGGCGGATTCTGACGGTACCACGTCCGCGAGTAGTCCTCGGGCGTGAGGATGCGTTTCTCGGTGTCGGCGCCACCGTTGCCGAATGTTTCGTACAGGCGGCTAATGCCGTTGTGCATGGCGGCGAGGAACATCAGGTAGCCCGGGCTCCACGTGTCAAAGTCGCCATGTGTGAAGACGCCGGGCATGCCAAAGTTCTGCATCTGGGCGACGTTGTTCCAGCCGAGCTCGGCCCACTCGTCGGCGAGCAGCGGATCGACCCATGCGTTATATGGACCGTCGCCCACGGTGTTGTCATAGAGAAAGGGGACTGACTCATGAAGGTCGTGCAGCACCTGCGCGTGCCAGTCGACGTAGGTATCGAGCACATTGCGCGTCAGGTCGAGCGTCATGCCCATCGCATCGCGGTTGTTGTCGTGTGCGACGTAGTGACCCCAGTAAAGGAGGCGCGGCCACTGCTGATTGGGGTGGGCTTTGTGCCACCGGTAGATGTCGACCATGCGATCGCGACCGTCGACTTCAACCACCGGCGTGATCAGCACAATCATGTGCGAGCGGATGTATTTGATGTAAGGCGAGTCATCCACTGCAAGGCGGTAAGCCAGTTCCATTAACGCGGTGGGCGCGCCAGTTTCAACGGAGTGGATCGTGCCCGTGATGTAGTAGACCGGGTAAGACTGGTCAATCAGCGCACGAGCTTTTGCGTCGTCAAAGTTGATAGTCCGTGGATCACCGAGCTGTGCAAGTCGCTGCTTGTTGGCGTCGGCGTTTTTCAGCAGGTCGGCGTCGGCAATAGCCGCGGCAATCATCTCGCGGCCTTCTTCGGTATGTCCGATGGTGATGACCTTTACGCGCGGACTCGCTGCGGCCAGCATACGGAAATATTTGTAGACGTCCTCTGCGTAGGGCAGCATGTCGGGCGCTCCGGAAACGTCCCCGAGCACCTTGGATGGCGTGGGTACGGTCTTCGAAGCGGGCAGGTAATCGACCAGCGGCGAACTGAACGACGGGTCGGTCGTGTACTTATGGATGTGATCGGTATATTCCTGATCGACGGGCTGCTGCGGATCGCGGGCGAAGTTGGTATTCAGGGATTGCGGGTGGATTGAAGCGCCTGCGGCCAAAATACAGAAGGAAGAAACCAAAGCCAACCGAACTTGTCTCATAGACCTCATCTCATAGAAGGTTTTCCGGGCGCAAGGATGTGCGAGTGTGAGGTCGACGGGGACCTCGTGGTCGCTATTTCCTTGCGCTGCAGAGGAACGGCATTGGTTTCGGCGGGCTCTCGATGGGGAAGGAGTTGAAAAGCAGTGAAGCCCGTCCGGGCATTGCCGGCTTCAAAAAACTATACGGTATAGGGGATCGATTTCTGAAATGAGAGCTTTACGGAGGCGGATCGCCGAAGTTTTTCCAGTGCGATGAAATGTCGGGCAGCGGCTTTTTGATGCGCAGGCAATTGCGGTGCTTTGCAGGCGCTCTTTCCTGGACGCACCGCATCACACCTAGGCGATCAGAAGTGTCGCAGAGGAGAACTGATCAATGGCTGATTATCGTGTGAACCCAGGTGAAGTCGAAGAAGATCAATTCACCGCCGCAATTGAGAAATCTACGTCGAGAATTCCCACCAGTGCATATCTTGTTCTTGCACTTGGCGCCATGGCCGTTTCCGCCGGCCTCCAAGCCTGGAACAAAAAGCATGAATCGATGTTCGTCGGCCAGTGGGCCGCTCCGTTCCTTCTGCTGGGAATCTATAACAAGCTTGTGAAGCAGCACGGGTCCGATGGCAGCGGCCGTGGCAGAGATGCGGGCTATATCAGCTCGGCAGAACGAAGCGACCGCTCACCCGAGAGCGTTTATACGCATTCTGCAGGACTTTGAACGCCGGGCAAATCATTCCGCCGTTCTTTCGGTCTTGCGGGAATAAAGCAGGCAGGCGATCCGATATCGCCTGCCTGTTTTTTCTCAGACCGCAGAAATCCTGTTATTCCCCGCGTGCGCTGGCCGTGCTGGTAACCAGAACTCGCTGCGGTGCGGCCACCTTCGCTGACGGAACCTTCAGGTCGACTTTCAGAGACGCGACCTCAGGTTTTCCGTTCGATGGAGCTGAGAAGCTAAGCTCGTATTGATGGTTCAGCCGGCGCCGTAGATCTTGCAGGAACGGCTGCAGCGAAACCGGATTGCCCATGCCTTGCCAGTAGCTGTTGCCGCCTGTCGCCTGCGTCACCATCTGCAGCAGGTTTTGCCCTGCGTTGTTTGCATACTCGGTGTTGTTAGCACGGCCCATGTCTTTCCAGTAGATGGAATAGACGATCACGCCGGCGCGCACCGAGTCGTTGATGGCCGCATCGACGTACGGATCGTCAGGATTGAACCGGCGATCGTAGTTGTCCACCCCATCTGTGATCATCAGCACCTCGCGACGCGCAGTCCGATCATGCGATGGCCAGTTCTTCGCCAGATCCGACAAGCAGAAGTACGGACTTGCATTCGAGCCGGGGAACCCGTTGCTCACGTGCAAACCTTTCAGCACATCGGCCCCATTCGACGATAGCTGACTGCTAAAGGCGGCGCGTCCATTCTGCATGTAAGCGATCGCCATCCGAGTATTGGGCGGCATTTCCGTTACGAATTTTTCGAGGTCGCTGAACTGGCTGCCAAGGCTGGTGCGCGCGCCACCGTCAATCAACAAAACAAGCTCTACGGGGCTGTTCGAATCCTGCAGCGGCGTGAAGTTCGTCACCGGCGATTCCTTACCATTCACCTTGACTTTGAAGCCCTGGGGAACCTGGCCGATGTTGCCGTTCGCCTGTTCGGGCAAAATGGTCACCACGGCTCGTCCCTGTCCCTGCTGATCGCTCTTCTGCGCAAACGCTGGGAAAGCCGCCAGAACGCTTCCGGCGGTTAGTGCGATAGCTAATGCTATTTTTTTCATATACCCCTATTCCTCAATCGAGCGCCCATGAACGACAACTCTGTGTGGGCGCATTCCCTCTCGTCTTTCCTATAGATGGTTAGATGCCGTGGTGTGAGATTTGTTGCGGTCACGCCACTAAGCCACGTGCTCACAGCCGGTTAAGGAGAGTTCAGGCGAGGCGAATTTATCCCCTTCGGTGTCAATCAATTCTTCGTCTTCGGGTTCACGGATTCTGATTTGGGCGGATCGGCGTACGTGCCCCAGTTCCCGGAATCAAGGGTCTGCCGGCGTTTCTTGAGATGAACGTTGGGCGCCGGATCTCAGCCCGGGTCCGGCGCCTGAATCCTCAAAGAGTTGACATCTATCTAATAAGAACAAGCCTTGTTGCAGTTCTGCCACCATTCCGCTATCATCCATAGATGTGTCCAGGGAAATCCCTGGACCGTCAATAACACCACGGCTTTTGGACCTGTTCGAGGGCGTAAGCGCCGAAGGTTTCAGGCGCATAACCTCCAGGTTCCCCGAAATTGGGGCTGGCGACTGCGGTGGGAGACGAGGATCTAGTGGCTAAAATCAGCAAGAATATTGCGAAGGCGCGTGCGGCTGTAACCAAGCCCGCCTATCCGCTCAATGAAGCGGTCACCCTGCTCAAGGAAGTTAAGTACGCCAAGTTTGACGAGACCGTCGACTTGACCATGCGTTTGGGTGTTGACACCCGGCACGCCGACCAGATGGTGCGCGGAACCGTCGTTCTGCCCCACGGATTGGGCAAGACCAAGACCGTTGCCGTGATCGCGTCCGGCGATCGCCAGAAGGAAGCGCAGGAAGCCGGCGCTGATTTTGTTGGCGGCGAAGAGATGGTCGAGAAGATTCAGAAAGAGAATTGGACCGACTTCGACGCGCTGATTGCGACCCCCGACATGATGAAGGTCGTCGGCCGCCTCGGCAAGGTGCTCGGCCCCAAAGGCCTCATGCCGAACCCAAAGACCGGAACTGTGACCCTGGATGTGGCGTCGGCGGTAAAAGAGATCAAGGCCGGTAAGGTGGAGTTTCGCGCCGACAAGACCAGCCTGGTTCACGTACCGGTGGGCAAGCTGAGTTTCGACCCTCAGAAGCTGGTGGAGAATGCGACCACGGTAATTACATCGATCGTGCGTGCCAAGCCTTCGGCAGCCAAGGGCAAGTACATCAAGAGTGTCACGCTGAGCTCCACGATGGGCCCCGGAGTTCCGCTGGATTCGGCAGTAGCCGATGCGGCAGGCAAGCACTAAAAAGCCAGTGGACAGGGAACAGTGGTCAGTGAACAGTGACCGCTGATTAGCTTTGGTCCACATGTGACGGGTTCTGAGAGAGATTTGAAGACTGAACGTTGATCAAGGGCAGGTTTTTGAGACTGTCCACTGTTCACTGATCACTGTTCACTGTCGAGCGGAGCAAAGACATGGCAATTTCGAAAGCGAAGAAGACGGAGAAGGTCAAGCTGCTGGCTAAGGAGCTTGAGACCTCGACAACCGCAATTATCGGCACGTTCAGCAAGCTGACCGTTGCCAAGGATTATGAACTGCGGAAGGTCATCCGCGAGGCGGGTGGCAAGTATCGCGTGGTCAAGAACAAGCTGGCAGCCGTCTCAAGCGAGGGCAGCTCGATCGGTCCCGCGCTGAAGGGCTTGAAGGGTGTGAACTCGGTTGCGTTCACCTCGGGCGACCCGGTTGCGCTAGCCAAGGTATTCGCCAAGTGGGCCGGTGAAAACGCGGAGTTCCAGTTCAAGCTGGGCATCGTTGACGGCAAGCTGCTGAACGTAGAAGAGGTCAAGGCTCTGGCGAAGTTGCCGGGCAAGGAAGAGCTCTTCTCCAAGCTGCTCTATCTCATCAACGCTCCTGCGCAGCGGCTGGTCACGGTGATGAATGCTACGGGACGCGACTTGGCAGTCGTGATCAACCAGGGCGTCGAAAAAGAAAAGTTCGCAGGCGCGGCGTAAGTTCGCGGGCACCCGGTTTTAGCTAATGGCTAAAAGCTGATGGCTAACGGCTGGTTTTAAGAGTTTTGGCAGTAAAACAGGCGGAAAGTGCGCGGGTCTGGCGCGTCGGAAACTTACCGTTTGGAGTGCGGCCGGGAATATCAATATCAAACGGATTGAATGGAGAAAAGACATGGCGGATCTCGCACAGTTGGAAGAACAGATTGTTAGCCTGAGCCTGCTTGAGGCGGCGACACTTGTAAAGAAGCTCGAAGAGCGCCTCGGCGTCTCGGCAGCAGCAGCGGCTCCGGTCGCGGTTGCCGGTGGCGGCGGCGCGGCAGCAGCTCCGGCGGCTGAGGAAAAGACCGAGTTCCAGGTCATCCTCAAGGATGCAGGCGCGAACAAGATCAACACCATTAAGGCTGTCCGCGAGGTTACCTCGCTCGGCCTGAAGGAAGCCAAGGACCTGGTCGATGGCGCCCCCAAGGCGTTGAAAGAAAGCGCGACCAAGGACGAGGCTGAGGCGATCAAGAAGAAGTTCGAAGGCGTCGCAACCGTCGAAATTAAGTAGTTTGGTACGCGACTTGCAAGACGAGCCGGGACGCGCTACGATAAACGTTGCGCGTCTTTTCGGCCCATGCTGGGATTTCCGCGGTTTGGGCGAAAACCACTACAGCGCGTCTTAATCAAGAGTCAAAGGGCACAAATGTTCGCACCCTCGGCTGGGCCAAGCAGCCACGGGGCGACCATCAACGCGAAGTTAAGTGCTCTCGTGTCAAAGGGATAAGCGGGTTTCCCTCTGACGGATGTCGATTGGCAGGCGGCGGCAGCAGAAGCGAGCTTTGGGATCGGCGATAGCATTGCAACAAAAATCGGATGGGAGCATCGGCAGTAAGCCGCGCTCGTGAGGGAGTTGTGTCCTCGCGGGCATTTGTGTCTCTAACGTGGCGGATTGTGCTTTCTGAGCGAAATCTACCACGCATTTGCAGGCATTCGAGCCGGGTACACCGGCCAGTCTGCTACCGATTGTGCGCAGTCTAGCGCAACACCCTGAAGTACGACAACGCCTGTGGCGCGATTTTCACCGCGCCTCAATCAAGTAAACACGCTTGGCGCGGGATTCCGGGAGTTCGGCGAAATGATCGCCGCGCCTCCAGGACAGGTTTGGCAACTGGCAGGGTGCCAATCTGATTGATCGAATTTCTTTACGTAAACTGCTGGCGCCTCGAGACTCGGGTGCCGGCCCGGCGCGAACTCAATTGCGCCGGCGTGAGCGAGACTCAGGAGTGATGCATGCCTAACGAGAAGCGCGCGATTCGCAGCCGGCTCGATTTTTCCAAGATTCCAACCGCAACCCAGATTCCTAACCTGATCGAAGTGCAGCGCCGCTCCTACGAGCGTTTTCTGCAGATGGACAAGCTGCCCAACGAGCGTGATGACTCCGGACTGCAGTCGGTTTTTGTTTCCGTTTTCCCCATCACCGACTTCCGCGGCATCTCGCAGCTTGATTTCGTCGACTACTCCATCGGCAACTGGGAATGCAAGTGCGGTCACCTCAAAGGTCTTCACCACCTGCGCACCGCCTGTACGCATTGCGGCGCCATGGTGATCACCGATCCGTTTCTTCCTGGCGACGTTCTCTGCCACAAGTGCGGAACGTACAACAAGAACGTTCCTGACTTCTGCAACAAGTGCGGCGACCCCGTCGGCCTGCAGCTGAAGTATGACCAGCAGGAGTGCGAAGAGCGCGGCATGACGTTCTCTGCTCCGCTGAAGGTGACGGTCCGCCTCACCATCTACGACAAGGACGCGGAGACCGGCAACAAGACGATTCGCGACATCAAGGAACAGGAAGTCTTTTTTGGCGACATTCCCTTGATGACCCCGAACGGCACCTTCATCGTCAACGGGACCGAGCGCGTTATCGTTTCGCAGTTGCATCGTTCGCCCGGTGTCTTCTTTGAAACCGCGAACAACCGTACCTACTTCCTGGGCAAGATCATTCCTTATCGCGGATCCTGGGTGGAGTTCGAGTACGACCAGAAGAACACGCTCTACGTCCGCATCGATCGCAAGCGCAAGTTCCTGGGAACCATCTTCCTGCGCGCGCTTGGTCTGCGCTCGGACGAGGAAATTCTCAAGACTTTCTACACCATCGATCGCATCCACATCGCCAATGGCAAGCTGCAGTGGGCCGTTCCCGCCGATCCAAAGGCGGCCACGCACCTGCAGGGCGCAAAGCCGGCGCACGCCGTTCTGCACAAGGGCGAGGAAATCGCGCACTCCGGCCGCAAGATTACGGCGAACTCGCTGAAGGCAATCCGCGCCGCCAACATCGACAAGATCGAGATTGAGTCTGCCGAACTCGACGGCGCAATCACGGCCGCCGACATCGTCGATCTGAACACCGGCGAAGTAATTGTCGAAGCGAACGTGGAACTGACCGCCGACCGCCTGCACAAGGTAATGGCGAGCGGCGCGACGAGCTTCGAGCTCTTCTTCCCCGAGCGCGACGACGTGGGCAACATCATCACCAACACGCTCAAGCGCGACTCCGTCCACAAGCCGGAAGAGGCGTTGATCGAAATCTACCGCAAGCTGCGCCCGGGCGATCCGCCGACGCTCGATACCGCGACGGCGCTGTTCGAAGGCATGTTCTTCGATCCGCGTAAGTACGACTTCTCGCGCGTGGGCCGTCTCAAGTTCAACATCAAGCTCTACGAGAACCAGGACGCCACCCAGCTCGACCATCGCACCCTGACGCCGGAAGACTTTTACGGCACCATCCGGTACCTGCTTAAGCTGCGCAAGAACATCGGCATGGTTGACGACATCGATCACCTCGGCAACCGCCGCGTTCGTGCAGTCGGCGAACTGATGGAGAACCAGTTCCGCATCGGCCTCGTCCGCATGGAGCGCGCCATCAAGGAAAAGATGAGCGTGTACCAGGAACTGTCGACAGCAATGCCGCACGACCTCATCAACGCCAAGCCGGTCATGGCCGCAATCCGCGAGTTCTTCGGTTCTTCGCAGTTGTCGCAGTTCATGGATCAGACCAATCCGCTCTCCGAGATCACGCACAAGCGGCGTCTCTCGGCTCTTGGGCCGGGCGGTCTGTCGCGTGAGCGCGCGGGCTTCGAAGTCCGCGACGTGCACCCTACCCACTACGGTCGTATCTGCCCGATTGAAACGCCGGAAGGTCCGAACATCGGCCTTATCAGCTCGCTCAGTTGCTTTGCGCGTATCAACGAGTACGGATTCATCGAGTCGCCTTACCGCAAGGTGAAGGACTCGCGCATCCTCGACTACGTTGAGATCGTCAACGCAGGCGAAAGCGGACTGCGTGTGGGCGACCACATCGAGAAGGAAGAAGCAATCAAGCTGAATGCTTCGCTCAAGAAGTCAGGCAAGCGGCAGATCGACTACATGCCCTTCAGCTTCTACCTGTCGGCATGGGAAGAAGACAAGCACACCATCGCGCAGGCCAACATCGAGTTCAATGCCGAAGGGCAGATCACTGAAGACTTGGTGAATGCGCGTCGTCAGGGGAATTTTGTGCTGGTAAATCGCACGGACGTTGACTACATCGACGTCTCGCCGAAGCAGCTCGTCTCGGTCGCTGCGTCTCTCGTTCCGTTTTTGGAACACGACGACGCGAACCGCGCGCTGATGGGCGCAAACATGCAGCGCCAGTCTGTGCCTCTGCTCGTAGCCGAGGCTCCGCTGGTGGGTACCGGCATGGAAGGTGTTACGGCTCGCGATTCAGGCGCCGTGATTCTGGCCAAGCGCAACGGCATCGTGGATTCGGTCGACTCCGAGCGCATCATCGTGCGCGTCGAAGGCGAACACCATCCCACGCAGTTGTCGCGTGAAGTGGGTTCGGACATCTACACGCTGATCAAGTTCAAGCGTTCCAATCAGAACACCTGCATCAACCAGAAGCCGGTTGTTCGTGAGGGTGAGCGGGTTATCAAGGGACAGGTCATTGCTGACGGTCCTTGCACCGAGCAGGGCGAGTTGGCGCTGGGACGTAACGTCCTCGTAGCCTTCATGCCATGGCGTGGTTACAACTTCGAAGACGCGATCCTGATCAGCGAAAAGCTGGTGCGTGAGGACTACTACACCTCGGTTCACATCGAGGAATTCGAGATCGAAGCTCGCGACACGAAGCTTGGACCCGAAGAAATCACGCGCGACATTCCCAACGTCAGCGAGCACGCGCTCCGCGACCTGGACGAGAGCGGAGTTATCCGCATCGGCGCCCAGATCGGCCACGGCGACATCCTCGTCGGCAAGGTCACGCCCAAGGGCGAAACTCAGCTGACGCCGGAAGAAAAACTGCTGCGCGCCATCTTCGGCGAAAAGGCCGGCGACGTTCGCGATGCTTCGCTTACGTGCCCTCCGGGTATCGAAGGCACAGTGGTCGACGTCCGCATCTTCTCCCGCAAGGGTCAGGAGAAGGATGAGCGTGCCAAGCTGATCGAAGCTGATTATGTTGCCAAGCTCGAAAAGAACCTCGGCGACGAAATCCGCATTTTGACCGACGAGCGCTTGAAGCGTCTGGAAGGAATTCTGGGAGCAAAGGAAGTTCTCGCCGACCTGCACGACGAGCGGACCAACAAGCGCCTGCTGACCAAGGGCGCTCTGCTTGACCGCGAAACCATCGAGCGCATCTCGACCAAGAACCTCAAGCGCATCCGCTACAACGACAAGGATCCCCGCGTCAATGAGCAGATCGATGAGATCGAAGAGATGACCTCGCGCCAGATCGAAGTGCTGCGCAAGATCACCAATGAGAAGATCGCCAAACTGCAAAAGGGCGACGAACTGCCTCCGGGCGTCATCAAGCTGGTCAAGGTCTACGTTGCCATGAAGCGCAAGCTGTCAGTCGGCGACAAGATGGCCGGCCGCCACGGTAACAAGGGCGTAATCGCGCGCATTCTTCCTGAGGAAGATATGCCGTATCTGCCCGATGGCACGCCTGTCGAGATCGTTCTCAATCCCCTCGGCGTTCCTTCTCGTATGAACGTCGGACAGATTCTCGAGACGCACCTCGGCTGGGCCGCACATTCGCTGGGCGCCAAGATTGCTGCATTGATCAAGGCCAACAGCGACGTTGAGGCAACGCGCGAACTCATGAAGAAAGAGTTTGCCGGAACCGCAACGCTGCGCCAGCTGCTTGAGCTCGATGACGAAATGCTTCTCCGCGTTGGAGCAGGCATGAAGCGCGGCATCTGGTTCGGTACCGCGGTGTTCGACGGCGCCAAGGAAGACGAGATCAAGGCTCTGCTGGCTTCGGCCGGACTGCCTTCCTCGGGCAAGACGGCGCTCTTCGACGGCATGACTGGCGAGCAGTTCGAACAGCCGGTAACCGTGGGCTACATCTACATGCTCAAGCTGTCGCATCTGGTCGACGACAAGATTCACGCTCGTTCGATCGGACCGTACTCGCTCATCACTCAGCAGCCGCTGGGTGGCAAGGCGCAGTTCGGCGGACAGCGCTTCGGCGAAATGGAAGTGTGGGCCCTCGAAGCATACGGTGCCGCATACATCCTGCAGGAGTTGCTCACCGCCAAGTCCGATGACGTCTATGGCCGTACCAAAATTTACGAGGCCATCGTCAAGGGCGAAGCGGCAATCGAGCCGGGTGTACCGGAATCGTTCAACGTGCTCATTCGCGAATTACAGTCGCTGTGCCTCGACGTGGAACTGATCAAGCGCGCAGACCTTCTCAAGAAGGCACCTGTGCCGGAAGTTGCAGCAGTCGCCGACTGATCCTGACCGGGTGCCCCAGGTCTCGATTCTGAGAGACCTGGGATTACTCAGACCAGAGGTTAGCCGGAAGCAAAGAGTTTTTCGGTGTCCTTCTTGAAAGCGGTAACCGCCGCTTCCCGGGAAGGAAGGACCCGCTAAAGAATCCCGGGAGATACCGCGGCGAGTGCTGAAAGGCCCGCCAAGGAGGGTTACCTTGTTCCGTTCAAACCCGTTTGAACTCACCAGCCCGATTACTGATTTCGACGCTATCCGCATCATGCTTGCCTCGCCGGAGAAGATCCGCAGCTGGTCGCATGGTGAGGTCACGAAGCCGGAAACCATCAACTACCGCACCTTCAAGCCGGAGCGCGACGGCTTGTTCTGCGCTCGCATCTTTGGACCAGTAACCGACTGGGAGTGTCTCTGCGGCAAGTACAAGCGCATGAAGCACCGCGGTGTCATCTGCGACAAGTGCGGCGTCGAAGTGACGGTGAGCAAAGTGCGCCGCGAGCGCATGGGCCACATCGAGCTCGCATCCCCGTGCTCACACGTCTGGTTCTTCAAGGGCCTGCCTTCGCGTATCGGCCACCTGCTCGACATCTCTCTGCGCGATCTCGAAAGCATTTTGTACTTCGAGTCCTACGTTGTTGTTGACGTGGGCGACGCTCCGGTAAAAGAGCGCGAGATCATCAAGGACGAAGCCCGCTACCGCGAGCTCGACCAGCAGTATCGTCCCTCCGGCTTCAAGGCCATGATGGGCGCAGAAGCTATCAAGGAATTGCTGAAGCGCGTCCAGATCGAGGAACTCGGCCTTGAACTGCGCGAGCGGATGAAGACCGAAACCTCTGCTCAGAAGAAGATCAAGTACGCGAAGCGCCTCAAGGTTGTCGAGGCATTCCGCAAGTCGAGCAACAAGCCGCAGTGGATGATTCTCGATGTGCTGCCGGTCATTCCTCCAGAGCTGCGCCCCCTGGTGCCGCTGGATGGCGGCCGCTTTGCCACCTCGGATCTGAACGACCTTTATCGCCGCGTCATCAACCGCAATAACCGGTTGAAGAAGCTGATGGATCTGCACGCGCCTGAAGTGATTGTGCGCAACGAAAAGCGCATGCTCCAGGAAGCCGTGGACGCGCTGTTTGATAACGGCCGCCGCGGTCGTGTGCTGCGTGGCGCAAACAACCGCCCTTTGAAGTCGCTTTCCGACACCCTCAAGGGCAAGCAGGGCCGCTTCCGTCAGAACCTGCTCGGCAAGCGCGTCGACTACTCTGGCCGTTCGGTTATCGTGGTTGGTCCTGAATTGAAGCTGCACCAGTGCGGTCTGCCAAAGAAGATGGCGCTCGAACTGTTCAAGCCCTTCATCTATCACCGGCTCGAACAGACTGGTCACTGCACCACCATCAAGCAAGCCAAGGAAATGGTGGAGATGCAGGAGCCGGTGGTGTGGGACATCCTTGAAGAAGTCATCAAGGATCACCCTGTGCTGCTGAACCGCGCCCCAACCCTTCACCGCCTCGGTATTCAGGCGTTTGAGCCGGTTCTAGTCGAAGGCAAGGCCATCAAGATTCACCCGCTGGTCTGCACCGCCTTCAACGCCGACTTTGACGGCGATCAGATGGCCGTGCACATTCCTCTGTCGCCTGAGGCGCAGATTGAAGCCAGCGTGCTGATGCTCGCTTCGCACAACATCCTTTCGCCGGCGTCAGGCCAGCCCATCACCGTTCCTACCCAGGACATGGTGCTCGGCCTCTATTACCTGACCAAGGCCAAGAAGGGTGGCATCGGCGAAGGCCGCGTCTTCTCGAGCACGGAAGAGATCCTGATGGCACTCGAAGCGCGCCAGGTGGAGACTCTGACCCCGATTCGCTTACGATACACAGGCAAGGTGCTCGACATGACCACCGCCTATGACGATCAGGATCTGACGCACACCGAGCCGGTCGACTTCAACAACGAGTACATCAACACCACTGTCGGCCGAGTAATTCTGAACGACGCGCTTCCCTCGGGCATGCCGTATATCAACGGCCTGCTCAAGAAGAAGGGCATCGGTCAGCTGGTCAACTATTGCAACCAGAACCTCGGTCTCGAAGTCACGGTTGGCATGCTCGATCGCATCAAGGCGCTAGGCTTCAACTATGCCACCAAGTCGGGCCTGTCCGTTGGCCTCGACGACATGGTCATTCCTGCCAGCAAGTACACCACGGTGGACGAAGCTGACAAGAAGGTCATCGAAGTTCAGAAGCAGTACATGGACGGCGCCATCACCAACGGCGAGCGTTCCAACAAGGTCATCCAGATGTGGTCGGCTGTTACCGATCAGGTCGCGGACGAAATGTTCGGCAACATGAAGAAGGCGGACGACGAAGGAGCCATGAATCCGATTTACATCATGGCCGACTCCGGCGCCCGTGGTTCGAAGCAGCAGATTCGCCAGCTCTCGGGTATGCGCGGACTGATGGCCAAGCCTTCCGGCGAAGTCATCGAGACGCCCATCACGGCGAACTTCCGCGAAGGCCTCACGGTGCTCGAATACTTCATCTCGACCCACGGCGCACGTAAGGGCCTGGCCGATACGGCACTCAAGACCGCCGACTCGGGCTACCTCACCCGCCGCCTCGTCGACGTAGCGCAGGACGTCATCGTCACCGAATACGACTGTGGAACTCGGAAGGGATCTATGTCGGTTCGATCGTTGAGTCCGGCGAAATCATCGAGCCCATGCGCGATCGCATCATCGGCCGCGTATCACTCGAACGAATAAGGACTACGACGGCAACGCCGTAATCGACGTGAACCAGGAGATCGACGAAGACATCGCATCCGCAATTCAGGGTGCCGGTGTTGAGAAGGTCAAGATTCGTTCCGTGCTCACGCTGCGAATCGCGTCGTGGCGTTTGCGAGACTCTGCTACGGTCGCAACCTCGGCTCTGGCCGCATGGTCGAGCTTGGCGAAACCTGCGGTGTTATCGCGGCGCAGTCCATCGGCGAGCCGGGCACGCAGCTAACCATGCGTACCTTCCACGTCGGCGGAACC
>CAWFWK010000007.1:0-486541 GCA_963819425.1 uncultured Acidobacteriaceae bacterium
GCCATTTTTGTTGGCGGCACGGCTTCACTCACCTGGATCCGAACGCGGACGAGCTGTCAGCATCGGCTCGAGCCGCTGATCCAGGCAGAAAAAGGCCACTTGCCCAGACCGATTACAACTCAGAAATCAGGTGAAGCTGCAAGCGGACGCGCAAAAGGCCGGCGATGTGCCCCTGACAATCGCTGCCTCAGCGGAAAAAAGCGGCAGCGCCGATGCTCGCGTGCAGGTGAACTCGTCGCGGCTCGTCGCGGTGAGCAACGCCAATTCGTTCAAGACAATGCCGTCATGCAGGATCAGGCGGCGCTCGATTTTGTTTCCGGCGCAGTGAATTGGCTGTTGAGCCGCGAACAAATGATCGGTATCGCGCCAAAAATTCCGAAGCCTCTCACGTTCAGCTTCGACCCGGAAGCATTGCGCCGACTGCGCTGGATTCTTCTGGTTCTGATGCCGCTGATTCCCGCTGTTATTGGAACAGTCGTCTGGTGGCAACGTCGCGTCTGACATGAATTGGAGGAACACACTCATCCTGGTAATCATTGCGCTCGCTGGCGTCGCTTATTTCAGATTTTTCGAAATGAAGCGGCCGGGCACGGAAGAAGCCCGGCGTCAGTCGCAGAACATGGTCAATTTTGATCAAACCAAGATCGACGGAATCGTGATTCAAAACGGCGACCAAAAGATCGAAATCCGACGCCGCGACAACAAATGGCGCCTGGAAACGCCTATTAAGGACCAGGCCGATGGCGCGTTAGTCGAAACTTTGTTGTCGGACTTGGAGAACTGGCAAAAGGAGGGAACCATCCCGGCCAAAGAGATCGACGCTGATAAGAGCAAGCAGCTGAGGACGGTCTGCACAATCCGAAGCTGAAGCTCAAATTGCTCGGGCAATCGGCCGCCGGAAATTTTGTTTGGCAAAGACGCTGCAATGGAAAGCAGGATGTATGTGCGGTTCCAGAACTCAAAGGAAACGTTTCTCGCCGGCCAATCGGTTAAGAAAGACATAGACAAAAAACCGGAGGAATTCCGGGACAGAAAACTTACCGATCTTGAGTAACGCTCAGGTGCGCCGGGTGGTATTGAAAACGCCTGCCGGAGAAATTGAGCTGGAGAAGAAAGATACGAACTGGGAGATCCTGAAACCGCTCCGCGCCCGCGCCGATGATCAGAAAGTTCGACCTGATCTCGCAGGTCACGTCGGCGCGCATTGGACAATTTGTGGCTGACGATCGCGGCGACCTCCGACCATATGGATTAGCGGAGCCGCGCGGCTCAATCACGTTGTTCGATCAGGAACCGAAAAAAGATCAAAAAGTCGAGATCGGTGAGTCCATCAAAGTTGCCGGCCGGGAGGACAAAGGGCAGACGTTGCAAATCGGCGCAATACCCGAAAAAGAAAACGAACAGGTGTATGTGCGGTTCGCTCCGCGGCTCTGTTTACACGTTGCCGAAAAAAATCGAAGAGATCCTTAACACGAAGCCGGCCGACTTGCGGGACAACCATCTGGTTCGGATTGACACTAACATTCTTGATCGGATCACGATCGACGCGCCGGGCAAAACGAAAACTGTTCTCGCACGCAAAGACGAGAATTGGACGATGACCAACCGAAACAACGCGCCAGCAGATGCAGGCGCAGTTCGGCGCATGATCGACGCGCTGCAAAATGAGCGGGTGACAAAATTCGTCGAAGACGTCGCTTCCAATCTGCCGAAATACGGCCTCGATAAGCCGCAGCTCCAATTGACGTTCAGTTCATTTGCCTCGGAGAACACCGAAGAAAGGTAAAGCGGGCGAGGAACCGTTCGCCACAATTGCCTTTGGAAAAGACGAGGGCGATAACATTTACGCGCGCCTCACCGACGAACCATTTGTCGTGGCAGTGCGTCACGGGTTGCTCGATCAGATTTCAGCGATCCCGCGCGATGGCAGGATTTGTCGATCTTCAAATTTAAGCCGGAGCAGATTCAAATAAGTGTCACGACTGACAAAGAGCTATCGTTAGAACGTGATCAAAACAACCAGTGGCATGGGCTAAAGGAAGAGGCGCAATTAATAGGGCCGATTTGCAATCGCTGTTGACAACCTTGTCGAACTTGAATGCGGTGCGCTGGCCCGGAACGCAACACCTCAGCAAAGGATCAATAAACCACAACGCTGGTCAGCTTCACGACTTCAGCCGCAACAAGACATCACACAAACTGACCGTCGGCGCTCAAAACAACGACAGCACATTTTGCGCACGCGTGGATGGACGCGATGGTACATCTACAATCAGCGGGTCCGACCTCAACAATTTGAAAATCCCGCTCGAGAGGCTAAACGGCGTCGCCTTCGCCAACAACGCCTCCAGTCTGAGCGCAACACCCTAACCAGTCATCGCTTCGTTTTTCTGCGCGGTCTCGGCGATGGAGATGGGCGAGCAGCAGCGCCGCCTGTGCGGCTAAGTAATTTGCCGGAGGCGTCAAAGACGGAATAACCAGTTGGCTTGCCCGCCGAGTCGTAACTGTAAACCATCCTGTGCGAAAGCGTGCCGTCGGCTGCGCTTTGAGCTTCTTCCGTGACGGCCGGCGTTGTCGTACTTGTAGCGGCTCTTAAGTCGAACGCGACCATCCGGTCCTGAAAGTTCTCCGGTCGATAACCGGCCGGCGTTGTCGAGTTGATAACGAATCGTTGGCGAACTTTTCGATCCGAATCTGTTGTCGCGGACACCGCCGTGAGCTGTGCGTTATCGAAGTTGTAAACGGTGGTGACCCATCTGGATGCATTGACATCGAGACTCGCACCGCGTCAGTCGAGCTTTACCAGGCCGTTGCGCCGCCGCAAATGAAAAGAGTGACGCGAGCCCGGGCGCCAACCGGAAAGGTTTCATGATTCGGACGAGCTTACGTATTTCGCTGCGGCCGCGAACAGAACGTTCGTGAATGTCATTGCGGCGAGAACCGCAGTAACCCTCACCTTCCTCCTCTCCCTCACAAAGGAAGAGAAGACCCATCGCTCGGCTAAATTACGCAGTTCAGCCGGGTTTAAAACGGGTGAAGATTTTTATTAGACCGTCCCCTTCAAGGTGGTTAAAGGTGGGGTAAGTGGAGTAAAGTGGGCTATCGCTCCACGCGACCAATGGACGCCGATTACCCAACGCGAACGCTTTTATGCCGGAGAGTTCCGGCACTCCATTGACGAGAAGAATCGGATCACAATCCCATCCCGCTGGCGACGCGATCGTCCCGAGGATTTCATTCTTTTGCCTGAGGCGACACACCAATTTCTGCGGTTATGTCGCCAAAGGAGTTCGCGAAAATGGGATTGGCTGCGGAAAGGAACGACAAGGTTTCCGCGCACGATCGCCGCGTGTTCCTGCGTCATCTGCATTCTCGCGCCCCACATGTAGCCGCGGACCGCAGGCTCGGCTCGGTTTTGCCGGACCAACTTTGCCAAAAAGTTGGATTGAAAAATGAAGTCGCGCTCGTAGGCAATCGCGGGCTTTTGAAATTTGGAATTTGCAACGGTGGAAACGGGCACACGAAGAGGAAACGGCCACCGACCAGCATGTAGCAAAGGAGATTGGATTATAAGCGTATGTTGCGCCAACAGGTCATCAATCCTCTCTGGACGGCACCGCCTGCATGGTTCGCCATCGATCCAAAAGCGCCAGAAGACTCCGCGCAGCCCGCGGAGGATTTTGTCTATCATCGCCCGGCCTTGCAGGGGGAAGTGCTCGAATTACTCAAGCCGAAAACAGGCTTGCTGATCCTCGACGGAACGTGTGGCGGTGGCGGGCACACTGAAGCGCTTTTGGAAAGTGGCGCAGATGTTTTGGCTCTGGATCAGGATCCTGATGCAGTCCGGCACGTGACCGAGCGTCTGGCGCACTTGGCGGCGGATGATCCGCGGAAGGCAAATTTCCGAAGCGCAGATTGTGTTCTGGACGAGCTCGGGATTCGCACAATCGGAGGCGCGCTTCTTGATCTGGGTGTTTCGTCCCGGCAACTCGAAAACGCGGAGCGCGGGTTCAGTTTGATGCGAAACGGTCCACTGGACATGCGAATGGACCCGCGAACGAGCCTCACCGCCGCGACAATCGTAAACGATTACAGCGAAGAGGAATTGACCCGCCTGTTTCGTGAACTGGGCGAAGAACCGGCGGCGCGACGCATCGCGACCATGATCGTGAAAATGCGCAAAACTTCACCGTTTCGCGAAACGCTTCCGCTCGCCCGCACAATCGAGAAACTCGTAAGTATGTCGTTTGCCCAGAGGACATTCTGTGTCAGGTTCCTGACGGCGAGGCCGGCGTTTTTAGGACTTATCTTGATTGCCGGCCATTCCGAGCTCTTGCCGTATTCTTCGTAAAGCTGTCTGGTAGTTTCGCGGTTGGTCCGGGTAAGGTGAAAATGCGCCAGCGCAAAGTGGGCCTGGAGCAGCCTGTAATGCTTGCGAAGAGCGTCGTCGCCTATTTGCCTGGAAAAGCCCATCGCAGCGTAGAAGGCATTCCTGACCAACCAATCGAATCGACCTTCGATCTGAGATTCTCCGTCGTCCGTCGCAACGCTTTCAGCTCCGGTCGGCAGGGAAGTTGTCTCCAGTAGTTTGGCCAGCTGTGTCAACAGGCCCGGCAGCCAGTCGATCCCCTCTTCAACCAGAATCGATTGCCAGTGGCTCCTTGCCAACTCGAGCGCGGCAAGAAGATTCTTGACTACGGCTGAAAGGTGCTTGAGATCGGGCCTTGCGTTAGCGAGCCACAGAAAATCTGCGATCTGGTCCTGATCGATTCCGACCCTTTGGGCCGCCTTCATCAATGCGATTCGTTGCGGATAGTCTTTGGGGGCGAGCATTTATGGTTTCTTTCGCGGATTGCTCATGGAACCGGTGGAGTACCCGGTCCAGTGTCGAAATCTGCGCACCGTCATTTTGTCGAACAGCTCAGACCCTGCAAGCGTTCGCATGGATTCGAGCAGACGGAGGCCAAAGGAGCGTTTTGCCGGGAGGCGGTAATAAACCGGGCGCAGAAGATACTCGTTGAGTACTTCCTGGCGGAGCTGGTCCCGGCTGACCTTCGCATGCACCTCGACCGCTATGTCTTGGTTTCCCGTCAGGATGCATTCAAGGTGCCGAAAGATCCACGTATTCGAATAACAAAGGTACTCGTCCTGCTTCTTGATGGCGCGAAGTTCTGTTGCCGCGAGCAATATTTCGACTCCTGCTCCCTTCAAAAGCGCCATCTTTGTTTTGGTCGGACCGGTCTGTTTCCGCCAGATATCTTGCCAGAGATCGAAGAGGCCGGCTTGGCGAAGAATCACCTCGACATCGGGATGGACCTTGATGAGACGGCGCGGGACCATCTTCTTAGACGGGGAGCCCTTCTTTGGACCTGCGCCGGTGCTGATCGTAGTTCCATTGCTGGGCGCCGTCCCGGGTTGGTCGGGTCCTGCTGGTTGGTTTGTGCCCGAGCCTTCAGGGCTGTCCGCGGCGGTCGCGACAGCTGCGGGGTCCGGGGAGATCGTTGGGTCCGTCGCGCCGAAGGAAGCTTCAGTTGCGCTGTCTTCGTCGAGCGCGCCTGTTCGACCGGATTCAACTCCCCCTCTGGATTCTTCTCGGTCGTTATTGGGCGGCTCCCCATTTTGCGCCTCAAGGGCCGATCGGTCGGCCTCTTCCGGCTCCCGGGGAGCATCTGTCCTGGATCCTGTTGCCTCCGTCACTGGGACTCGACCTCTCTGATCGCCTGCGTGAGGAGCGTACCCGTTCACAACCGCGTTTGGGGCGTCAGGGTGATCCGGAGCCGCGCCGATGGCAGGGATCCCGGCGAGGCCGTCTGTCCCGCTTTGCAAGCTCGAATGCGTAAGTTCTCCGATAGGCGGTGTCTCGCGAGGCGCTTCTGATTCAACCAAATCGACAGCAGCCTGAGTGCCACCCGCGTCCGCCCCGGTGGGGTTCTCGGTTGGCTGAGGAGGAACTGCCTCCGGCATCGGACCCTCGGTTTGTGGATTTGCGTTCTGCTCAGCAATACCTGGGTTGGTGGGCGGGGGGCCGGTGGAGGATCCATTTTTGGCCTGAGGATCCTCCGCATTCGATTGGCCAAGCCCATCGAATAAGCCCGGTTGAGGCGAATCGATTTGCTGGGCAGCAGAAGTTTTGCGCATCGAAGAGGTCCTCGCCCGGGTTGAAGTAACGGCCTCTGGATCCCATCGGAACATTCGGTCGGGTAACCCTCGCCCGGCGCATACCGAGCGAAAAACATGCCGTCTCTGAATACCATCGGCATGTCCGGGTGGAACTTTCAATTGAGTCGCAGCTCGGTTCTACATCTCGCCTTATTAAGGCGAGTGCATCGATGACGGGGACCATGCAATCTGGGAGTGCTGGTCTTCGGCAGGGAGAATTGACGGCTGCCGCATTCCGCTTCCGGCTTTTCGCTTAGAGGGACTGAGATTCAATCTGGAGCTTCATTCAGAGCGACGCGGTGAGCGGGGCCGCGCGTCCGGCTGCGTTCAGTCTTGAGCCACAAGATGGCACACCGGTCCGTCGCTGCCCCGCCGCCGACCCGGACTCGAGTGGGAGCGTTACCGCGTGCTAACCCACCCATTAGATCGCCGGTGTTCATTGTTGAACAAACACAATGCAACCGCCCGACTCGCCCCAGACACTGCCAGCCTTCCACGCCGTTCGGTCTTGAACACCAGCGGCCCGGCCGCACGCGTCTCGCGCGTTCATTTGTGAACAAACAAAGCTCCGCCCGGAGCACGCCGGTTGGTCTCCATCCCTTCGCGCTGTTCATGTCTGAACGGGAGGGCCCAGGGTCACGCGTCTCGCTTGTTCAGTTCTGAACAGTCAGACTGTGCCGTCCGAAGCAGGGCCGGTTCCGGCGTCCGCCAGCTTGACCGGGGGCGCATTCGTCCCCGGTCAAGCTGGCGTGGGAGCGACCCTGGGTCGCCGCCAGCCGCCCAAACGTTCAAAACTGAACTAACCGAGTCCGTTTTGAACAGGATCGTCTTCTCGTCTTCCCTGCCCCACCCTAGGCACGGCCCTGGCCCAATTCCATCTCCCGCACACTAGTTTTGGGTGAAACCTTGGGTGAAATTGGATGGATGCAGAAGCCGTAAGTTATTGAAAATAATGGTAGGCACGACTGGATTCGAACCAGCGACCTCTTCCGTGTCAAGGAAGCGCTCTAACCAACTGAGCTACGCGCCTGCATTGTGACAGTGACTAGTCTATCAACATCAGATTAACAGGGACAGCAGGACTTATGCGTCGATTCGTCAAGAATCAGGACTGTTGCGTGTCGTCGGCTATGCTGTACCATTTATTACTGATAAATTGGCGCCTGCAACTGCAAGGCAGAGCGTGGCTTATCCTGCTGAGACGACCTGCGAGCCAAGCTGTGCAGTATCCGGAAGCCGCCCATCAATGACTGAGGATCCCACTTCGCGACGAAACCCCCTACGCAGCGCGCCAAACCTGCTTACTGTTTTGCGCATCTGCCTCGCGCCCTTTCTGGTGGCTGCCATTCTGGAAGATCGGTTTGGTCTCAGCTTTATCCTGTTCATCTCTGCCGGATTGACCGATGCTCTCGATGGCGTGCTGGCGCGGGTACTCAAACAACGCACGACGCTGGGAGAGTACCTCGATCCGATCGCCGATAAGCTCCTGCTCAGCACCTTGTTCCTGGTTCTGATGTACAAGGGCCTCATGCCGACCACGGTGACTATATTGGTTTTTGGGCGCGATGTAGGCATTCTGCTTGTGGCCGCCGTGCTCTACACAGTTGGAGGTCGCCGAGAGTTTGGGCCGAGCATCTTCGGCAAGGCCAATACCGTTGCCCAAGTCGGCGCCGTGGCAGTTGTTCTTCTGCACCAGCTGACGGCGGTAAAATGGGTCGTCATGCTCCGCACTGTGGCGCTTGATGCAACGGCTGCGCTTACAGTGGTTTCCGGTCTCCACTATGCGTGGATGATCGTGTGGCATCGTGGCAGCATGCAGGGCACCGGAGCCGCCCCGAAGTGACGTCGACCCCGAGCTGTATCTCGATTAAGACTCTTTAATTCTTCGATTTAGATAAAGGCTGTCTTGGAGTCGTGGCCTAAACTTCTTACTCATCCTCTTTCTCTTCCTTTTCGGAAGATTCCTCAATGGCCATGTCGTGGAATTCTTCTGAATCGAAGACGTCGCCACATTCCAGGCATTCAACATATTCGGCGTCTTCTTGTCGGGAAACAATTCGCACCCTTGGGTGTTTGCAGGCGGTAACCATCGTTTGATTTAGCTCGTTTTGAATGCTCTTGCCGCAGATTGTAGCGGCCTTTTGCGTGTTTTAAAACGGCAATTTAGTGAAATTTTTCTACCTGGTCTTTACGCACGGTCGCAGAAAGAGGTTCCAGAGCCCCCGAATGATTGAAAAGCCGACATTATCAGTCGTATACTTAATAAGGACTGAAGAAGTCGCATATTATGCTTAAGCTCACTAAAAAAGCCGATTACGGGTTGATGGCACTCAAGTATCTCGCCGAGCATCCCGACATGGCTGCCCTGAGCGCCAAGGATATCGCCGACGCATATGGGATCCCCGCTCAGTTGCTGGCCAAGATTCTGCAGCAACTCACCAAGGCGGGCATGTTGAAGTCGCACGCCGGCATGAACGGTGGATATGCGCTTTCGAAGCCGGCCTCATCCATCTCGGCTTTCGAGGTGATTCTGGCGATTGATGGACCGTTTTTTATTACCTCGTGCACGAAGGGAGCTAAAGGATGCGACCTTACGCCGAGCTGCACGATCAAGGAACCGCTTGCGCGGGTGAATGAAACAATCGCCGGCGTTCTGAAAAGCATCAGCATCCAGGACCTGGCCGAACATGAGCACCCGCCAGGCCACGTGCTTGAACCGAAATTGGTTTCACTGACGATTTAGCTAACTCTCCGCGCTGAGCGGAGCCGCACAAACGATGGAGAGGTCGGATGAGTACAGTTACGAGTCAGATTGAAGTGCCGGCAGGCGTCACGCTGCCGATCTACATGGACAACCACGCCACGAGCCCGCTGGATCCCCGCGTGCTGGAAGCGATGCTGCCCTATTTCACAACGAAATTCGGCAATGCCGCAAGCCGTAATCACTCCTTTGGCTGGGAAGCCGAGCAGGCGGTTGAAACGGCGCGCGAGCAGATCGCGAAGCTCATTGGCGCGACGGCGAAGGAAATCATCTTTACCTCGGGCGCAACCGAGTCGAACAACCTCGCCATCAAGGGCATCGCGGAGATGTATCGCGAGCGCGGCAACCACATCATCACGCAGGTCACAGAGCACAAGGCAGTTCTCGATACGTGCAAGCGCCTGGAGAAGTACGGCTATCGCGTCACCTATCTTCCGGTGAAGGCGGATGGTCTGATCGACATCGAAGACCTGAAGCGCGCCATCGACGACAAGACGATTCTGGTTTCGATCATGGCGGCCAACAACGAAATCGGAGTGCTCCAGCCAATTCGCGAGATCGGCAAGATCTGCCACGAGAAGAACGTCCTCTTCCATACCGATGCGGTGCAGGCGGTGGGCAAGGTTCCCGTAAATGTGATCGCCGACAACATCGACGTGCTCTCGCTTTCGGGCCACAAGATTTACGGACCGAAGGGTGTGGGCGCGCTGTACGTCCGTCGTCGCAATCCGCGTGTGCAGATCGCGGCACAGATTGATGGTGGCGGCCACGAGCGCGGCATGCGTTCGGGCACACTGAATGTTCCCGGCATCGTTGGACTCGGCAAAGCGTGCGAGATCGCGTTGGCCGAGATGGAGAACGAAGCTGCGTATCTGCGCGGACTTGCGCGATCGACTGAATGAGAGGCTTCAATCTGAGCTTGACTACATCCACGTGAACGGATCGATGGAACATCGCCTGCCGGGCAATCTGAACGTGAGCTTCGTTTACGTTGAAGGCGAATCGCTGCTGATGGGCATTAACGATGTCGCGGTTTCGAGCGGTTCCGCATGCACGTCGGCGACGCTTGGAGCCCTCGTATGTGTTGAAGGCGCTGGGGCTGGGCGACGATGTTGCGCACAGTTCCATTCGATTTGGCTTGGGCCGCTTCAATACGCAGGCCGAAGTGGATTACGTGGCGACGAAAGTTATCGACATTGTGAAGAAACTGCGTGAGCTTTCACCGCTTTACGAGATGGTGAAAGAAGGAATTGACCTGACCAAGATCGAGTGGCAGGCGCACTAGACAACCTGCGGTGGGCAGCTGAACATGGATCAGGTGGTCAGTAAATCCGACGCTGGAATTGAAGTTAGGCATCCTAAAGAATGACGGATCGGCCGCGACAAAGCCGCCGAATCTAACAGAGAAACGCGGCTTCCCCGCGGGAGGAGTTCGAACATGGCATACAGCGATAAGGTCGTAGATCACTACAACAATCCGCGCAACGTGGGCACGCTCGACAAGAGCTCGGGAGATGTAGGCACGGGTCTGGTCGGCGCTCCTGAGTGCGGCGACGTGATGCGTCTGCAGATCCGCGTGAATCCCGGAGACACAGGTGATTGAAGAAGCCAAGTTCAAGACCTTCGGCTGCGGCTCGGCAATTGCCAGCTCTTCACTGGCCACCGAGTGGATCAAGGGCCGCAAGGTTGAGGAGGCTCTGGAGATCAAGAACACGGACATCGTGAAGGAGCTTTCGCTTCCTCCAGTCAAGATTCACTGCTCGGTGCTGGCGGAAGACGCCATCCGCGCGGCTATCGGCGACTGGAAGAAGAAGAACGGTGTTGCAGAGAACGTGGCTGTGGCTGCCGAAGCAAAGTAAGCGGAGTTTCAGGGCAAGAAGGAAACAATGTCGAACTTTGTATCAATCGAATCGAAGCCGGCGCAGGGCGCGAGCGCTGCACCGGCGCTGCCGGAGAGCAAGCCGCGCGGCCGCGGCGCCAGCTTCGCAGGGTCTGCAGGTGACGGATCGTGCGGTAAAGCGCATTCGCGTCGCGATGGAGAAGGAAGGCGTGTCGCCGACAGAAGGCGGGTTGCGCCTGGGCGTAATGGGCGGCGGCTGCTCCGGGCTTTCGTATTCGATCAAGTTCGACACACGGCCCCGCGAGCGTGACCGCATTTACGAGTTCGACGGCGTGCGCGTGTTCGTCGATCCCAAGTCGTTCGTCTATTTGCACGGCATGACGCTGGACTATGAAGAGACACTGATGCGGCAGGGCTTCAACTTCATCAATCCGAACTCCTCGCGCTCCTGCGGCTGCGGTTCATCTTTCTCATAGAGCGAAACCAGAGTCACTGTAGCGTGTTGAGTTTTGTATAGGGTCGCCGCTCCCTGAGGGTCGCGTCGACTTGAGTTCAGCGGATTCGGGATATCTCGACTCTGATTTCGCTGTAGTCCTCCGCCCCGGAGTCATTCATGTTGAAAGTTCTCGATTCTGCAGTACCGGTCGCGTGCTGGTCGTGCGCCGTCGCGCACAACGATGCGACGCTTGTTCTGTCCGCATTGCAGCAAGATTCAGCCTCCTCCGGGGGGAGATTATTTTTCTGTGTTCGGACTTGTGCCGCAGCTCGACCTCGATCTTGGCATGCTCGAGCATCAGTTTCACAAGCTGAGCCGCAAGCTGCATCCGGACCGATTTGCGCGCGCGCAGGAGAACGAGAAGCAGTGGAGCCTGGCCGACACGGCACTGCTGAACGATGCTTATCGCACGCTGAAGGAATCCGATTCGCAGAACCGAGTATCTGCTTAAGTTGCACGGCGCCGAGATCGGCGAAGAGCATGCAGGCAAGGATCGCAAGGGTCAAAAAGATGTGTCGCGTGTGCCTGCGGATTTGCTGGAAGAAGCATTCGACCTGAACATGCAGCTTGAAGAGATGCGCATGGCGAAGAAGATGGGCGACGCTGATCCCGAATTTGCAATGCAAGTCTCGAACAGGCAAAGACGAAGTTTGATGGCCTGCTCGACGAGGTAGATCGCGATCTTGCGCGCGCAGTGGAAGATTTGGGACGTGGGCGATGAAAACACCCGCCAGGAATCGCAGAAAAAGATGGTGGCTCTGCTCGATCGCCGGCGCTATATCAACAATCTTGTCCGCGACGTGACAGAAACTTTGGGAGCCTAAAAGAGAATCATGGCAGAAGGACGCGTAGTTGGAATCGACCTGGGAACAACGAATTCCCTGGTCGCATATATGGAGGGCGATAAGCCGGTGGTCATTCCCGGCGTTGACGGCTCGAACCTGGTGCCGTCGGTTGTTGCGCTCGATCCGATGCCGGCGGACGGCGGCAGGCCCACTGTGACCGTGGGCAATAGCGCACGCCGCGTGCTGATCGAGACGCCGGAGCGCGTCATCTATTCCGTGAAGCGCCTGATGGGACGCGGGCTCGAAGAAGTGCAGAGCGAATTGAAGCTGTTTCCGTTTCGTCTGGCTGACGACGTCGAGGCCGGCGAGGTTCCGCGCGATTCAGCTTGGCGAAATGCGTTTTACGCCGCCGGAGATTTCGGCGTACATTTTGCGGCAGCTCAAGCGAAATGCGGAGCGATTTTTCGGATCGCCTGTGTCGCAGGCGGTGATTACGGTTCCTGCATACTTCAACGATGCGCAGCGGCAGGCGACAAAAGACGCGGGGCGCATGGCGGGGCTTGATGTGCTTCGGCTGGTGAACGAGCCGACGGCGGCAGCGCTGGCATACGGACTCGATCGCGCCAAGGAAGGCACGATTGCGGTTTACGATCTCGGCGGCGGGACTTTCGATATTTCGATTCTGAAGCTGCGCGATGGCATTTTCGAAGTGCAGTCGACCAACGGCGATACGCACCTTGGGCGGCGACGATATCGACAATCTGCTGCTGGCGATTGCGCTCGATGAGATTCAACGCCGAGCACGGTGTGGATCTGCGCAAGCATCCCGGCGCGGTGCAGGCAATACGCAAGGCCGCGATTGACGCGAAGATCGCGCTGTCTGCGGACGAATGTCGCGCGCTTCGATATCGAGCTGCCCAATGGCGATCGGTACCGGCGCGAAATTCCGCGCGCTGTTTTCGAGCAATTGATCGAGCCGGTGCTGAGCCGGACGGTTGGACCGTGCAAGCAGGCAATCACCGATGCCGGCGTCACGCCGGAGCAGATTGATGAAGTTGTGATGGTTGGCGGGTCGACGCGGATTCCGGCGGTGCGGAAGCTGGTGGACGAACTCTTTCATCTCAGCGCGCGGGGCAAGAAGCCGCACATTGAATTGAATCCGGATGAAGTGGTTGCGCTCGGCGCGGCTGTGCAGGCTGACATTCTGGCGGGCGCATCGGAGACGACGGAGGAGATGCTGCTGCTGGATGTGACGCCGCTTTCGCTTGGGATTGAAGCGCTGGGTGGAACGGTGGCGAGGATCATTCAGCGCAATTCGACGATTCCGGCGTCGGCGACGGAGCACTTCACGACGGGCGTCGACGGACAGACCAATGTGGCGATCCACGTGGTGCAGGGCGAGCGCGAACTTGCTGCGGATTGCCGTTCGCTGGCGCGGTTTGATTTGAAGGGGATTCCGCCGATGAGTGCGGGGTTGCCGCGCATCGAAGTGAAGTTCTTGATTGATGCGGACGGAATTCTGCAGGTTTCGGCGCGCGAGCAGCGGAGCGGCAAGGCAGCGCAGATCGAAGTGAAGCCGACATACGGACTGACGGACGAGCAGGTCGAAGGCATGATTCTCGACTCGTTCGATCATGCGGAAGAGGATTTTGCGAAGCGCCTGTTGATTGAGGCACGCAACGAAGCGGACGACAATCCTCCGCGGTTGAGCGGGCGCCTGACAAGCCCGGCGTGGGAGCAATTGCGCGGCGAAGAGCAGGCCGCGATCATGGCAGCGCGGGATCGGATTGCAGAGTGTAAAGCAGGGCGACGATCTTGCCTCCATTCGCGAAGCGACGACTGCGCTCGATCTGGCTCACGCGACGTTTTGCGGAACTGATGATGGATGCCGCAGTGACAACAGCGATCCGCGGCAAGACGATGGATGCGGCCGACGAAGAACTGGGCGAAGCAGTGACGGCGCCGCATCCGATGGCACGCGCGGAGTTCAAGTGAGTGCGGTACGAAGGAGATCGAGGATCAATATGAGCGAAGCAAACGAAAAAAGAAATTCCGCCGGATAAGCTGGTGCGGGTCACCTTTATGCCGGAAGGCAAGACGGTTGAGTTTGAATTCGGCACGATGCCCTACGATCATCACGGCAAGCCGATGTCGTTTCTCGATGTGGCCGAGAACTTCGGCATCTTTCTCGATCACGCTTGCGGCGGGCGTCTGCGCCTGCACGACCTGCCACTTGTGGATCAAGGATCAGGAAGGCATCAGCCCGGCCGACGACGACGAACTCGATCGAATGGACATGGCGGCGGATCAGCAGTTGAATTCACGCCTGGGTGCCAGGCAGTCATCACCAAGCCGGGCAACTACGTTGTCGAGATTCCCAAGTGGAATCGCAACTACACGTCAGAGGGCAAACCGCTGGCCATGGCCGAAGGCAAGTAGCAGCACAAATCTTGGCGCACCCTCCTTTCAGGGCGGGTTAGCACTATTTCCGTTCTATCAATATTAAGGAGCAAACGATGCCGCGCGAGATTCAGTGGACCGACTCCGAGGAGATCGGCATTCAATTGCAGGAGAAGTTTCCCGACGTCGATCCACTGACGGTGCGCTTCACCGATCTGCACAAGTATGTGACCGAACTTGAAGGCTTCGCCGATGATCCGGCGAAGTCGAACGAGTCGCGGCTTGAGGCGATCCAGATGGCGTGGCACGAAGAGTTCGAAGACGCCAAGGGCTGAGCCTCGTACCCGCGCATTCCGCCGATTCCCCCGGGGGGGGTGGTACCCCCTACTCTGTAAGCAAAGTCATGCGCTGCAACGACTTACTGCGGCGGCGCGCCGCTAGAGTCGTCTTAACAGAGACTTTAGCCCGCAGAGTCGTCTCAGCAAAGGCGTTAGAGGCAGGGAATGAGGCAGGGAATAGGGACCAGGGTATGCAATGCGAGTAGAGGCGAACGGCATAGGGAGCTTTCTGATTGCAGAATTGACTTCCCTTCTATTGTGCGCCGGGAGCGGGTAATTACCTGCAAAGTCGGAGCAAGAAAATTCCATTTGGAATGAAGACCTTGGGTGGGCAGCTTTGAAAAGTTTGCTTGACAGCGGAAATTGGGTGCGCGCACGGAGCTAGAATCGCGAGTTGTCATCCCAGCCGAACGATCCCTCAAAGTGCTGGAATTCTTTTTCCCGTCCGGGGACGAGATAAACACTGACCACATCAAAGCGAACCGGCGGCGCGGCCTGCTGCGGGAGTTGTCGCACATATCTGCGCGCGAGGCGGCGAAGTACGCTGCGCTTGTGTTCATCGACGGCGGTTTCGGCCGGAGTGAGATCGTGGGCGGTTCGGGTCTTCACTTCGATGAAGCAAAGCATTGGTCCATGCCACGCGATCAGGTCGACATCACCGGGCACGTCGCCTGAGGACCAGCGTCGCGCGACGATGATGTAGCCTTTGCGCTGCAGATAGAAGAGCGCGGCGTCTTCGCCGTCGATGCCGACGGTGAGATGGACGGGCATTGGGTTCCGTCCGCGTTTGCTCGCGAAGCGATTGAGCCCGGCGAGCGAACGCTCCAGCCAGCCGACTCGCAGGTGTTGAAGATTCATTGCGTACCTATTCTCGGCGGAATAGAGAGATGGCGCAACTCGGGAGATAACTCGCGCGCCGAGAGCAGTGGTTTTCCATTCCCCAGAAGCGAGACATGGCGCACCCGGCCGGTTGTGTAACCAACGAAGTGCTGGCGGCGGTCTACAGATTCCAGAAGTTGCTTTTGATTCAAACGTTCGATCGCCTTAAACATTCATCATGAGAGGCTGTGACTCATGAATATCGAGTGGATGAAAATTCTTGTGTCCGCATCGGCCGGCAGGTTCACAGGCTTGGTTGCTGAGCCATGACAGGGGATGTTGCCGGGAGTTGCGCGGGGATTTTTCAATCTACAGCCACTAAGGGACAGCCTTTCGCTTGGTTCTGGGCTGGATTTTCAGGGCGAGCGAGATGCCGACGATTTCGTTCGTCTCCCAACCGCTGGGCAGATTCAGCGACTGGAGCATGTAATACGGCCGGACAGAAAACGCAGCGGTGATGGGCAGTCGGACTCCGACCTGGAAGCGGTTCTGGGTGTAGTGGCTGCCTGCGTTGGCGAACGGGTTGTTTCCGGGAACGAGGAAGAACTCGTTGTTTAGAACGGCGACAGGGCGCCATGCCGTGCTCAGCGGCAGAGTGTATTCGATTCCCGGGCGCAAACGAATACGCGCAGAAGCGGGACGGTCATCCGGAAAGCGTCCTTCGATGAGCGTGCGCAGGATTGGCTTCCACGGACCCTTTGACGTACTCATGGTGAGATTAAGCTGCAGTCGGTTTTCGTAAGTGATCCGGGGATTTGAGGGATAGCGTTGATAACGGTAGATCGGGATCAGCGTGACCCACGGCCGTAGACGAAAGGCAACGCCTCCCTGCACGAAATACTCATACAGGTTGGACCCACCCTCATCGAACCGTTCGTGGAATTCGATTTCGAGAGACTTGTTCTGCGAAAGCCAAATGGAGGCCCCCTGATCGAGCCATAGCCCGATTTGTTTCTCGTCTTCGGGATCCTCAGGTTTCTGTTGCTGGGCCGTGGTTTGCACCGCCAAAATGCAACTGCACAACACAGCGAGCACGCAGATTGAGCGTCGTTTCTTCATTCATTCGCTACTTTGCAGTTGCTGGCGGAACGTAGGACCCATCAGCACCATATCAGCCTTCCTGTGACGAGCGAATGCATTAGCGCATCATTCGCAGACCGCAGGAACTGACAAAAATAGCAGTCGGACTGAACTACAGCCGTCGGCGGCTTGGGGAGCACTGACAAAATGCAACCGCGGATCTTTCGGTTACGTCTCAGGATGACAAAGTCAGTGGCTGGGCTGTGATCTGGTGGTTGCGTTCAACCGCGAAAGCAGAGGTTGGCAGGTGCGGCGTAAGCCCCGCCTTTCTTAATGATGAGATTGGTGGTATCCATGTCCCAGAAGCGGGACATGGGGCACCCGGCATTGAGGTCCTTGCGGGCCGGGGCAAAGTGGATTCTTCGCGCCGCTTAAACCCACGAACGGTTTCTCGTTCATGGGGCCCCAGGCGTGCGGCGCTCAGAATGACACTGCTGAGGGTATGCCGAGATTAGCTGCCTGCAATCGCCAGTTCACCGGCATGCGCGTGTTCTTTCTCGACCTGCGTCAGGCAGTCTTCGAGGATGTCGAGCGCGACGGTGGCTTCTTCTTCGCTCACTACCAGGGGCGGGCAAAGGCGAATCGAGGTCTCGCCGCAGCCGAGGATCATCAGGCCCTTTTCGAAGCAGAGCGTTTCCAGGCGATTGCGAAGGGCAGTTGCAGGCTCGCGTGTCGTTTTGTCTTTCACCAGTTCGACGCCGATCATCAGGCCGCGTCCGCGGACGTCGCCGACGAGGGCGTGCGTCTTCTTCCATCCGTGCAACCGCTCGAGGATTTTGGCGCCGACTTTTGCGGCGTTGTCGATTGCTTCGCGTTGGAGGATGTCGATGGTGGCCAGCGCGGCTGCGATCGAGACCGGATTGCCGCCAAAGGTGGATGCGTGCGAACCGGGGACCCAGTCCATGATCTCCGCGCGGCTCATGCATACGCCGAGAGGCATGCCGCTGGCGATGCCTTTGGCCATGCAGACGATGTCGGGCTGCACACCGGAGTGCTCGATGGCCCACCACTTGCCGGTGCGACCTGCGCCGGATTGCACTTCATCGGCAACGAGCAGGATGCCATGGCGGTCGCAGATTTCGCGGAGTTCGCGGAGGAAGTTATCGGGCGCGACGACATATCCGCCTTCTCCCTGAATCGGCTCGACGAAGATTGCCGCGACTTCTTCAGGAGGGACGATGGTCTTGAAGATCTTCTCTTCGATGTAGCGCGCGCAGCCAAGGCTGAATTCTTCTTCTTCCTGCGGGCCGCCTGTGCATCCGCGATATGCATACGGATAGCGTACGTGCGTTACGCCGGGAACCAGCGGCGCGAAGCGGCGCTTTTGCTGGGGCTTCGACGCAGTGAGCGAGAGCGCGCCCATGGTGCGGCCGTGAAAGGCGCCGAGGAAAGCGATGATGTGTTGCCGGCCCGTGTGATAGCGCGCAAGTTTCAAGGCGCATTCCACGGCTTCGGCGCCGGAGTTGCCATAGAAGAAGCGATGCGGACCGGGCATCGGGGCAACTGCGGAGAGCTTTTCAGCGAGATCTGTGAGCGGCTCGTTATAGAAGTCGGTGCCGGAAATGTGGATGAGCTCTGCGGCCTGCTTCTGGATTGCGGCTACGACCTCGGGATGACAATGGCCGGTAGAAGTCACGGCAATGCCAGCTGCGAAGTCAAGGAATTCGTTGCCGTCCACATCTTCGATGCGCAGGCCGCGACCGCGCTTTGCTACCAGCGGATAAGAGCGCGTATAGCTGGGCGAGATCAGGCGATCATCGGCTTCTACGGCAGCTTTGGCCTTGGGGCCTGGCAGGGAACCAACAAGCTTCGGTCCAAATTTGGCGTGCAGTTCTTGTTTATTCATCTCTAGTCTCCTCGTCGTATTCGTTTGCGGCGGCGCTGGATGTGGCGATGCCGCGGCCCCTTGGAAGGGGCATTTCCGTTTCGCAGACTGGTCGAGTCCACGAGTGCAGGCGAGGGCCTTCGGCGGTCCTGGAACTAATCGCCGCCGAAGAGACTAGGTCGTGTTCGGATGGGCAGAACGCGCAGATGGCGTCGAGGGCAGATGCACCGCGCGCGCTCCCGCGACCAGCATTTTGTCGCTGGTATCGGCTGGATAGCGCTTGAAAGGTGCCTTTCCATCAGAGACCCCACTGGTCGCAGCATAGCACGCGCTTGTGACGACTTTCCATCGGTTTCGGCGCGTACTCGGCTTCGCAGGTCCCGGTCTCGTTGGCTGAAACCCTGTCTAATCAGGGTATAAACGTACAATCAGCATCCAAATGCACCTGGTGGCTTCAGTAAGGCGAACGGACGGATGACAAAACTGAGCTTGGCGAATTGGCTGCTTGCCGATCAAAAACACCCCCAGGGCGCACACGGGTCTTCCGAACCAGTCCATCCATGGTGGAGCGTGATGTGCCTTACGGGGGTGGATTACTTTTCCACGCTGGGCTACCAGCCGGGAATCGCGTTCCTCGCAGCCGGCGTGCTTTCTCCGTTTGCCACGCTGGTACTCGTGCTGATTACCCTGTTCGCGGCGCTACCTCTCTACAAGCGGGTGGCGCAGGCGAGCCCGAACGGGCAGGGCAGTATCGCCATGCTGGAACGGCTGTTCCCGGAGTGGGGCGGCAAGATTTTCGTTCTGGCATTGCTTGGATTCGCGACCACGGATTTTGTAATCACGATGACGCTGTCGGCAGCGGATGCGGCGGCGCACTTTGTTCACAATCCCTTCGCACCGCGATGGCTTGCCAGCCAGATGGCGGTGACGCTGATCCTGCTCGCGATCCTCGGGGCGGTTTTTCTGAAGGGGTTCAAAGAGGCGATTGAGATCGCTGTCGTTCTGGTGGCGGCCTACCTCGTGTTGAATGCAATCGTCACGGCACGCGCGGTGGTGGAGATATTCCGTCGTCCTGAACTGATACTGCACTGGAAGGTTTCGCTGTTTGCGCAGCATCCCCATTGGCTCGGGATCTTCGGCATATGCCTGCTTCTTTTTCCGCGCCTTGCACTGGGGCTTTCAGGATTTGAAACCGGAGTCGCCGTGATGCCCCTGATTGCCGGCGCGAATCTCGCGGCGCGCATTCGCAATACGCAGAAATTGCTAACGACCGCAGCGGGAATCATGAGTGTATTTCTGATTGCCACCAGTTTTGTGACGACCGTTTTGATTCCGGCGCACGCATTTGAAGACGGGGGGGATGCAAACGGCCGCGCCATGGCCTACCTGGCGCATCAGTACTTCGGGAGCATGTTCGGCTCTGCCTACGACATCAGCACGATTCTGATTCTTGCTTTCGCGGGAGCGTCGGCGATGGCAGGGCTTCTGAATCTCATTCCGCGCTATCTTCCGCGCTTCGGGATGGCTCCGGAGTGGGCGCGGGCTTCGCGGCCGCTGGTGCTGGTTTTCATGGGGGTGGCGTTTTACGTCACCTATGGCTTTCACGCCAACGTCGATGCCCAGGGAGGCGCCTATGCCACAGGCGTCCTTGTGCTGATCACTTCTGCAGCTTGTGCGGTCTGGCTTTCGGTGCGGACAGTTCGCGAGCGCCTGACGTCTTTACTGGTCGTGGTGATTTTTGTGTACACGACGGCAGTGAATATCTGGGAGCGCCCTGAAGGTTTGAAGATTTCGTGCATTTTCATCGCGTCCATCATGTTTGTTTCGTTTGTCTCGCGTGCGACGCGGTCGACGGAGCTTCGGATTTCCGGCGTCGAATTTTCGAAGGATGCCGAGGAGTTTATTCGTAGCGCGGGCGATCAGCCGATTCGCATCATCGCGCATCGGCCCAAAGGGACAACAGCTGAAGCTCTAGACCGGAACGAAGCTTTCGTACGCGAGGTCCAGGGGCTTCCAGAACATGCGCCCGTTCTTTTTCTCGAGGTGGAGCGCACGGATGCTTCGGAGTTCAATCAGCGGCTTTCGGTGCGGGGTGAGCGGATCGGACGCCATTGCATATTGCACGCGCGAAGTCCCATGGTGTCGAATTCCATTGCAGCGATCTTGATTCAGATAGGAAAAATGACGGGGCGAGTGCCGCATATCTATTTCAGCTGGAGGGAAGGAAATCCTGTGATCAATATTTTCAGATTTCTCTTCCTCGGCGAGGGCGATGCGGCTCCGCTAACCCATGAAGTGCTGCGGAAGGCCGTGCGGGATATTTCGCGCAGGCCCGTCGTTCATGTGAGCTGAAGAGTGGACGGGTTGATGCCCTCCCTTCGTTTATGACGCGGGCTTTTTGTCGAAGGCTGTTGCCGGAACAAGCTCGGTGAAGAAGTCACCATTTAGCGTGACGGCGGTGCTCTCGAAGTCCTTCAGAGCTTGCTGATCGCCTGCCACGGTCATCCAGCATACGGCGGACTTCTTCAGCAGACTGCATGCAATTTCGAGGGTGTAGGGCATCTCGGGATGCCCCTTGGGATTTCCCTTGGCGCGCTCGATCCACATGCTGTGGCTACCCAATGAGTAGGACTCCATACACGGGATCGGCAAAGTCGAAGATTGCCCTCGGGCCCTGGGAGCTTCCTTCCGCGAAGCCGGGCAAGTCTTTTTCCGTCATGGCCTGTCCAACGCAATCGAAGGGTAGTGCCATAGCCGCCAGAAAAGATGGAGGAGCTCCGCGGCGGGCGCTGACGGGGATCTGAACGCAGGCGATCATTTTCTTTTCATCGTCTGTCTTCGCTGTCTCCAACTGGCGCTTCTTCACCTCGGGGAGTGTTGCCTGGGCGTCGATCGCGTTCCAACCAGCCGGGACGCGATAGGTGAATCCAAGAAACTCTGTAGAAGGAGCGGGAAGCGCGAGGTCCTGGCTCAGCAACGGCGCGGCCATCAGAATCAATACTGCCAAATAAGGGCGGATTATCATTTCGCGGCAAGTCTACCACGATGCCTGTAGCGGCATTGCGCGACGATCATCACTTCAGCAACAACACTGAGAGTGCCGAAGCAACACCAAAGACTGAGAACGCTATGCCGAGATACCAGTACCTGCGGTTGCGCGTGAGAAGCGTGACCGAGGTGATGACCAAGCCTATCTCGAGCATTGCCTCGGAGAGATCGAATCGATCGGCGCGTTTCTCGGCGTGATTTACTTCGGCCTCGAGTGCGGTTGCCTCGTCCATCAATTCCTTCAGGTCATCGTTCCACTTGGTTTGATGATCGGCATAGGATTTCTGGATTTTTGCTGCAGCGTCCTTGTCGGCAATGGTGACCACGCTCAACAAGTCGGAAATCAGCGCGGTGTTATTGGAGCGAATCTTGTGGGCCTGATATTCGTTCCACTTGTCGGTCGCCTTGTTTTGCAGGAGCACAGCTTCGGTGTGGGTGCGATGCCCGAGCACCGTCGTTACTGCGACGAGCACGGCGAGGAGGCTCATGGTGAAGGCTACGGGCCTCAAGCCGGAGTCGCTTGCTGCGTGCTCTGCGTGTTCTTTCAATTCCTGTACTTCATTGGATTCCATGGGGGCGTGGTCTCCTCTGTGGCGTAGATGTCGGGGCAGCGTCATTTCCGCTTCCAGCGAACGCCGTCTTTCGAGTCCTCGATGAGGATTCCTTTTTCAGTCAGTTCTTTCCTGATCTGATCGGCACGGGCGAAGTCGCGGCGTTTTTTCGCATGGTCTCGTTCAGCCAGCAATGCATTGATCGCGTCATCGGTCATGGACTGCTGCGCCAGTAACTCGGGGGAAACGTCGGAGAGGCGGCCTTCTTTTTCAGCCCACTCCACGGCGAGGTGGGTCGGCTCCGCGTCGTGATCTTCGATCACGGCAAAGACCGCGTCAAAGCTTGCGAGAACGGCTTGAACCGCTTCGCGATCGGACTGGCAGAACTTGCCTTGATCCATCACCGTATTCGAAAGACGGATGAGATCGAAGATCGGTGCGCGCGCCTCGGCGGTGTTCAGGTCATTGGCGAGCGCGGCCGTGTATTCCTCATGAGCTTTTTGGGCGGCGGCCTGGATCTCAGGGTTTTCGCCGGCAGGAAACGCACCCTTTGCGAGGCGGCTGTTGAATGTGCGCAGCCGGTCGATCGCTGCCGTGGCTTCGATGAGGCCGTCGAATGTGAAATTGAGCTGATGCCGATAGGGAACCGAGATGAGAGCCAGGCGGATCGCTGAAGCCTTGTAGCCCTTTAACAGCAGGTCGCGGAGGGTGTAGAAGTTTCCTTCGCTCTTCGACATCTTACGCCCATCCACCAGCAGAAACCGCACGTGCATCCAGTGGTGCGCGAGCGGCTTGTGGGTGACGCTCTCACTCTGCGCGATTTCATTTTCGTGGTGGGGAAACATCAAGTCTTCGCCGCCGGCGTGCAGATCGAAGCTGTCGCCGAGGTACTCCATCGACATGGCCGAGCACTCGATGTGCCATCCGGGGCGACCGCGGCCGATCGGAGTTTCCCAGGAGGTTTCGCCGGGCTTCGCTGCTTTCCAAAGCGCAAAGTCGCGTGCCGAGTCCTTCTCGTACTCGTCGACGTCTACGCGGGCGCCGTCTTCCATCCCACTGAGGTCTTTCTTGCTCAGCTTGCCGTATTCGGGAAAGGATCTTAGCCGGAAGTACCACGATCCATCGTCGGTTCGGTAGGCAGCACCCACCTCGGCCAGCTTCTCAATCAACTGGACCATGCGGCCGATGTTCTCAGTGGCGCGGGCGATGATCTCGGGCCGCTCGACGCCAAGCGAGTTAAGGTCCTCGAAAAACGCGTCTACGTACTTCGGGGTGTACTCGCCTATGGGGACGCCTGCCGCTGCGGAGTTGCGAATGATCTTGTCGTCTACGTCGGTGATGTTCATGACGTGGCGAATCGGCATTCCCGACAGCTTGAGGAACCGACGGAGAACGTCGATGACGAGGAAGGTTCTGAAGTTGCCGATGTGGCCGTAGTCGTAAACCGTGGGCCCGCAGGCGTACATGCGGAGCTCTTTCCCGTCGATCGGGGCGAGTTTGTCCACTTGCCCTGAAAGAGTGTTGAACAGGCGCACAGGCATGGGTGTGACGGGCAGGGGACTCATTGTTCGGGTTAAAGTCGCGGTCACTTGGTCTTTCCGATTGTAGCAGTGGGGATTACGGGTGGGATTCAGGTTACCTTTGTGGTCGGAAATGTGACCTTGACTTCGTCGTATGCTTGGTTCAAGGGCGATGCTTGTGTCTCGGCCGACAGATGGAAGATCACGTCTTATCTTTACTTTGCGATCCGGACACACGCTATGCCCTGGAGATGGCTGGCAATAACCTGCGCAATACGGCAACTGGCCGGATTTATCCGATTCGCGATGGTATTCCGTTATTCGTAAGCACGGTTACGGGTTCAAATCTGAAGTACCAGACGCTCTACGATCGCATTGCTCCGGGCTACGATCTGGCGGAGAGGCTGTATCACTGGTTTACGCGCAAGCCGAATTACCGGATCGACTTCATCAGCGAACTTGAGTTGAAGCCCAACGCGCGGGTGCTGGAGACCTCAGTTGGGACGGGTGCGAATCTGCGTTTTCTTCCCCGCGACATTGACTTCTATGGCGTCGACATCTCCTGGGGGATGCTGAAAAAGTGCCAGCGCAACCTGCTGAAATGGCGCCGGCAGGCCCACATATTTCAGGCTGAGGCCGAACGCCTGCCCTTCAAGGTGGAAGCTTTTGATTGCGTCTTTCACGTCGGTGGCATCAACTTTTTTACGGACAAGGTGCGCGCCATCAAGGAGATGATCTGGGTAGCGAAATCCGGCACCAAGATCGTGATCGTGGACGAGACAGAGCGGACCATTCGCCAGAACTACCAGCGAACTCCGGTGGTCGGAAAAGAGCTTTGGGCCGGGAACGGAACGAGTGCAATGCCTCGTCGATCTCGTTCCCGCTGAAATGAAAGACATCACCCACCGGGAAATCTGCGGCGGAAAGCTCTACTGCCTGACGTTCCGGAAGCCGTAATCCGCGGCTAAACCACAGATTCCAGAATTTGGTTGTGTTGGATGGGCCGGTGATGCACCCGGAGCTTGCTATATGTGGAACTTAAGGATTGGCGCTGCCTGGAATTATGACTCGTGCTAGCCCTCGAGGTCAGCAACGTAGAGCATGCCCAGATCGCGCAGGTTTTGACCCGAATTGCACCTGAGGACTTCCGCAACATTTTCGGCCATTCCCTTACTTGAGGCGAAGAATCGGAAGGTCACGACTTCTTTGCCAAACATGCAGGTCAGGTCGACGCGACTGCCCACGATCCTGTCGACTCTCCTCAATGTCACTGATTCCGGGGAACTCGCAAAGGCCGCCTTGCGGGTATCAAATGGTCCAGCGCCTCCTTGAGGCGGCCAACCGACCAAATTGGTTAACTGTTGCATTCATTCACTCCTACAGAGTTGATGGTACGACATCGAGCGTGGATTTCGAACAAATGGCCGACTCACCGGACGTTACCGTTTTGTAGGCATTCTGTCTGGGAGTGCCGGTAATCTGCCGACTGAGGCTCCGGGCGGCTAAACTTGAGGTATGCCGCCGACACCGACGATGCAAATGAGATATGACGAGAACAGTATTCCCGTCTCCGCGAAGTGTTCGATGTGCGGAGCGCAAATGGCGCAAGGCGAACCGCGGTTAACGAACCCAATTGAGAATGTTGCCTGGTTCACGGCTCAGTTCGATATCCATTTATTGGAGAAGCATCCGCCCGATCCAAGGAAAGCTATGCATGGCGGGAAGAAGAGTGTGAACGTGAGTTGATGTGGGGACGAAATTGCTTAAGTCTGCTTAGGAGTTTGGTGAAATCCGCAGAGAATCCGTTCAGAATCGAATTGTGTCCGGTTAGGCAGTGACTCGATCAGACCCTGAATTCCGCACCGAACGCGCCTCGATGAGTGCATTGGCGATCATGCGTGGATCGAGCGAGTGATAACTGAGCACTTGTCCGAGCAGCCGGTTTGAACGAAGTCGCTGACGCGACGGACTGAGAGTTGTGGTTAGCTCAGCGATGCACGGCGTTTAGGGTGAGTGGTCATAGGGAGGAGGTTCCTATGACCCCACTTCGCCAGCGCATGCTGCACGAGCTTCAGCGGCGCAACTACTCACCAGCCACCATCCGCGGCTATCTCAACGCCGTCAGCCAGTTTGCCGAGTACTTCCATCGCTCGCCGGAACGACTGGGTCCCGAGCACCTGCGACGCTATCAGCGATATCTGCTCCAGGAGAGGAAGCTTGCCCCCAGCACAGTCGAGATGCGCATCTCGGCGTTGCGATTTCTGTACAAGCGGACGCTGAAGCGGAAGGACCTCGCCTTCGACGATCTCATCTTTCCCAAGGTGCCCCATAAGCTGCCGACCGTTCTCAGTCAGGAAGAGGTGGTGCGGCTGATCGATGCCGCACCCAACCGTCTGTACCGCATTCTCCTGGTGCTGCTGTATGCCACCGGAGCACGAAGGACGGAAGCCTCGCAGATCATGGTGGAGGACATCGACAGCCAGCGCATGGTGATCCGCATCCGCCAGGGCAAGGGAGCGAAGGACCGCGATGTGCCACTCTCACCGAAGTTGCTCGAGGAGTTGCGCAGCTGGTGGCGGTGGAAGAAGCCTCAGGGCTACCTCTTTCCCAGCACCGAGGGCCATCGGGGTACAGACCAGCCTATCTCCGACAAGACTATCTGGCACGCATGCCATGTAGCGGCTACGCGTGCCGGACTCACGAAGAAGATCCACCCGCACACCCTGCGCCATAGTTATGCGACACACCTGCTCGAGGCCGGCGCCGACCTGCGCACGATTCAGATATTGATGGGCCATGAGCGGCTCGAAGATACAACAGTCTACCTCCAGCTCTCGCGGCGTCACCTTCATGCAGCTGTCAACCCGCTGGAACAGATCGCGCTCCCCGCGGTAGAGGAGGGCAGGAAGCGATGAGCCGGCCATCCTTCGAGGTGGCCGACGTGATTCGTATTGCAGGCGACAGTTTTCGCGAGCGATACAGCGCTTCCTTGACCTGGCCGCAGCAGAAGGTGCTCGATGCCATTGCGCGCTGCCGCACCGCTGCCCTCGGCGGTCATCGCGACGCCTGCCTAAACTGCGGGCACCAGGCCATCTCGTATAACTCCTGCCGCAACCGGCACTGCCCCAAGTGTCAGACCGCTGCGCGCGACCGTTGGCTTCAGCCAGCGCCAGCAGGAACTGCTGCCTGTTGGCTACTTTCATCTCGTCTTCAGCGTTCCACATGAGCTTGTGCCGCTGATCTGGCAGAACAAGCGACAGCTGTTTTCCTTACTCTTTGAAGCCAGCGCCGCCACGCTGCTCGAGGTCTTTGCCGATCCGAAGCACCTTGGCGCACACACGGGCTTCTTGTCCATCCTGCACACATGGGGAGACGCTCACTCCACATCCGCATATCCACTGCGTGGTGCCCGGTGGCGGACTCGCGACAGACCACTCGCGCTGGATCGCGTCGCGTGCCAGATTCCTGCTGCCGGTCAAGGTGCTCAGCCGTGTCTTCCGCGGCAAGTTTGTCGCCGGACTACGACGTCTGTTTGCCCGCGATCAGTTGCGCTTCTTCGGTGAGTGCGTGCCACTTCACAACCAGAAGCGCTTCGCCATCTTCCTGCGCACGCTCTATCGCCAAGACTGGGTCGTCTATGCCAAGCCGCCCTTCGGCGGCCCCGAGCATGTGTTGCATTATCTGGCTCGCTACACCCATCGCGTTGCCATCTCTAACCATCGCCTGCTCTCGGTCTCAGCTGCTGAGGTATGTTTCCGCTGGAAGGACTACGCCCATCACGGCAGGCAGCGCACCCTGACACTTGCCTCCGAAGAGTTCTTGCGCCGATTCGTACAGCATGTGCTGCCGCGAGGCTTTCCCCGTATCCGCTACTTCGGTCTCCTCGCCAGCCGCAGACGAGCCCGCATGCTGCCACTCTGCCGCGCTTTGCTCCACCAGGCTCCGGATCAAGAAACGCCGCTCCTCGCAAAGCCTTTGCTATGGACGTGCCCGCACTGCCATGGGCTCATGCATCTCGTTGAGCGGATCACTGCTGCACAACTGTTCTTCGCCGAAAAGAAAGAGAGACACCTGCTTGATTCTTCTTAGCCGTCTCATCAAAGCGGTCTGCACTGCATGCTTCATGGCACGCTTAATCGAAGTGTGCACCGGCTCAGAAAAATGGCGTTTCCCATCCGAACCGGTTATCGTTCCACAGCGTCTACTTCATCCAATTGCGCATCCCGCAGGACCAGCGCGGCTCACTTACCAACCGCACTCGCTCGAACAACCGAGCCTGATGCGATGAAAAACCCATAGCCAACATCCTGCCCCGATCGCACCAGCGACTTCCTTCAAACCGCTCTATCCGACCTGCTCCGCGCTGTCTCTCTGCCACCCCTCGCGCCTTATCGCGCGGAGCAGCTCCGATAGAGTCCTGACGTTTTACGTCCATGTGGACTGGATTTGTAACCGCTGGCCGACTTCCTGATACCTATCTCGAGCAGTGCATCAATGTTGGGTGACCGTCAGATGATGAGGGGGCAGGCACCAGTGAGATTCAGGGCTGCGCTTCTAGTTAGAGCGCTGGGCTAGTGGATACGAGTTCGCATTGAGGACTTCTGGGTGTTCGAGTCCTCCGGCACCTCCAGGGACAACCTGCTTCTTCAAAGCTGGATCAAAGCGTGCTGGAGTCGATCCATGCCCAGACAGAATCATTTTGCCGCCTTAGCGCTGTGCGCACTGGTTTCGTCGTGGCCCCTCGCAACACTCGCCGAAACTCCCTTCATCCGGCAATCACATCCCGTCGGCCAAGTCGCCGCGATTTCGCTTCAGGTCGACCTCAACAACGATGGAATCCCTGATCTGCTGACGACAGACAGGGAGAAGCTGACCAGTCTTCTTTCCGGCTCCGCAGGCAGCTTCAGCCTGCATGATTACTCGTTCCCGCAAAGCGCATACCAGCCGCTGGCTTCAGGTGACTTCAACGGAGATGATAAAGCCGACGTGCTCTTCTATAACCCGGACGGCGGCAGCCAACTGTACGTCCTGGCCTACGGCGACGGCAAAGGTAACTTCACGAGCATCAAGACTGCCCCAACCGTCCCTGGAACCATATCTGGACGATTCCGTGATGCATGGGCCACCGCGTTCGATGCCACCGGCGACGGGCGAACCGATGCGATCGTCGCCTACAAGAGCAGCGGCAAACTCATCGTCGAGCTTTGGAAAAACACCGGCAGCGGGCTTGCAGACGCGGGCCAGATCTACTCCGTCACTCTGCCCACTGACAACGAAACAAGGAGCTCATCGAATGTCCAGTTGCTCCTTGGTGATTACGACGGGGACGGATTCGCCGACATCGCGTTGAACTTTACCTCCGGCCTTACGGTCCTCTACGGGAACGGAGCCGGTCATTTCACCGCCGTTCCGGTCTTCACCAACAGTCTTTTTGGTGGAGACATGAGTGCGGCCGATATGGACGAGGACGGCCGCACTGATCTGGTTTGGGTCAACGAGGACATTGAGATTCACCTCTTTACTGGGCAGGCGAATCGCACCTTAAAAGACAGGATGTTGGCAAGAACACCTAGCATTGCGGTACAGACCTATCGTCCGCAGCTGGCCGACTTCAGCGGAAATGGATGGAAGGACATCGCTTTTGCTCTGGAAAGTCCTGGCGACCGGACCTCCATCAACCCCAACGGCCTCGCCTTTGGATTCCGGGCGTTATACCAGACAACGCCGGGGAACTACACGCTGGGCTCCTACCATAACGTCGATTACTTCACAGTTGAGGGGCCGGGCGATGTTCCATTTGGGGATCTGTTCACCGCCGACTATAACCAGGACGGTAGACCGGATATCGACCTGTTGCTAACGGACAGGGCTTTCGCTGATCCAGATACCGCTTCGCTTGAACTCAACGCGGGCACCCGCCGTGTAAGCAGCTGTCCCACGACTAAGATCGGAATACACGTCTGTTCGCCGGGCTCTCTAACGACAACTTCAGTGCCCATCAGCTTCAGCGCCAGCGCATTCTATCCACTTCGAAAGATGGAAGTATGGGTGGATGGAGTAAAGCGCAGCGAGACACATCACGTCTTTGGAACGCAGGGCTACGCCGACGTGACGCTGACGGTTCCAGCAGGTACGCATCAGATCGGCCTGTATGCCGTCGGATACTCGCACAGCATGCTATACCATACCTCGTTCTCGATTACGGCGCATTAGAGCGGGTCGCAACAGGATCCTTACATTGCTGCAGCAGAGCCGACTAGTCGAGAGTAATCTGCTCTCGATGAGCGCTTCGGCGATTGGGCATAAACGGAGACCGCGCCGCCTGGCGAACTGCAAGATCCCAGGTCTGCGGCTTCGCTTTACCCAAACGCAGGGTGCGTATGCACGAATGCGGTAAACGATGGTGATACGGCTGATTAGAGATTTGCAGGAGGCGCTCCTGCATCGTCTGAACGATTCATTATGATCGCAAGAAAATAGGCACTGCCCCACAGTCGTGTTTTCATACGATACCGTGCAAGGATCATCGTGCGATGAGCGCGAACTACTTTGAATCGCGGACCGACATGCACATCTTCAGCAGCTGGGCTTTTGAGTCCCCGCGTGAGGGCTTCTGGAATGTTGCGTTCGTGTACGAAGTAAATCTGAATGCCGACGGCTCTTCAATGATCCTGCTTGCCAAGACGTATTCGCAGCCACGCACTATTCTCTCGTAAACCTTCAAAAGAAGATCGCCCGGAATACGGATTTGAGGAAGGTCCTCATCTTTGAACCGGGATGCGAACCCAAGCCGGGAAGTATGGAACCACTTGATGCGGGACTATGAGGCTTAATCGCAGCGATCAGCCCCAGCTTTTACCTTTGTCTGTGCGCCACCTCTTCTTTACTCAGATCAACAACGCCCACTCCGAGGAGCGCTTGAGCTTCGCGTAAAGCCCCGCAGCTTCAGGCTTTTGAGGATCAACGCAAAGAATGAGGCGACTGAAGACCGTTTTCTCCATCGAACCAAGAATGTTGTAACACGTGCCGCAGCTTGGCGCAGTCCACCGCTGGGTGTCCTCCGATGTCGTGTCGGGATACCAGGATGTGGGAAAAACATGATCCTTGGTCGTCTCGTCCACGGCGTTGCCGCAATGAATACATCGAAGCTGAGTTATCTCTGTCACCAGCCCATTCCCATTCGAGATCGAGCGCAGAAGCAAGAAATGCCTGGACACCCGGCCACCGCAACTGAAATTACCGGCACTGACCGGAACGCGCTGGCAACCGCTCGGTCACACCTGACAGCCCAACGCACTCGTTCTGTCGAGACGCAATCGAACCGCGGGTCAGTTTGCGAGTGGCGATTTAGCGTCAACCCAGATGGATGAGTGACCGAAAGCGTCTTTGCGCGGAGTAATACTAACTTGCTCAATTCTCTATTTCCCCAGGTATCAAAAGCGAGACCTGGGACACCCGCCTCATTTTCAGATATCCCAAATCTTTCCATCGAACAATTCCTCCTGAATGCTTGGAGGGTTTCTCTGTACTAGAGGATGATTCGCCAGCGCTTGGCGGATATGGCGGACAGCATCGTAGGCTTGGATGATGAGCTGAAGTTGATTCTTGAAATGCTGCTGATCGAACGCATCCTCATCGACTTTGTGCGCGGGTTGTTGCCGAATTTTGCGAACCTTTCGGAAGGCAGCGAAGATTTTCTCAACGGGTTTAGGATCGGCGGGATGGAAGTATCGGCGCATCCATGCTTCGAGGAGCGCAATGGTCCGGCGCGAGGTGACCACAACCTTTCCGTCCGGTCGCTCCTCTTCATCTTCGAGTGGAATTGAGGCGGCAGAGCAGAACGGCTTGTTGAGATGTCGGACATCATCTTGTCGAGGAGCAGAACAAACCGATTGAATTCGGCCAACGTTGGCCGCAAGAGAAATGCGAATTCGCGAGGTCTCTCTTCGGAATACGTATGCCGGAACATGGGCGGCATATTCATGCGTTCCGTCATTTCGTTAATGATCGTCAATTCCGCAATGAACGCGTCGAAAATTGGAATCCGTGTGCCCCATTCGCCCAAGATGGTAGTCCGAAAGTAGTCGGGATGCAGCTTATAGGTGGCAGCGAGATCTTGGCGCGCCAAGTTGAGTCGGGGCCATCGGAGGGATACCGCAGGTAGACCGCGACCGCTCATTCATCTCATCGCGTATCAAAGCCAAAGACGAGAGAATGACTTGGTCGCGCTCCTCCATTGCGCTGGACTCGTAAAAGGCGTCTCGCACAGAGATGTTTCCGTGGATCGAGTCAGCCTCGTACAGGTATCGGGGATCGTTGCGGTAATGTTCGAGCACGGAAAGGTCGAAGGTACGATATTCCAACTGTCCTTGCCCCATCGCGAGAGCTTTGGTGTATGGCCGATCATTGTATTTCTTGAGTTCAGGTAGCTTGGAAAGATTCTTGGGCTTTGGGTAAAGGCAAAAGTGCTCGCTGAACTCAAGGGCTTCCAGGCAGCTATTTGTGCGGTGGTGTCGGGAATATTGAATGGCTTGATGTGCGTATTCCCGGTCAACGTCACGTCGACTTGTCCCGAAGATACCAGTTCTTCGATCAATACTTTTGCTTCGCGGTCGGACAACCGGTAGTCTTCCTTCAGCTTATAAACCGGATATCCGTTGAAATCGTGAGATTCCAAGTAAAATGTTGTGACTGAATCCAGAACTTTCGTGCGGTCCAAGTCCACCTCCTTTATTGGCCCTCGAAGAGACTTAACTGGTGGTTGGCGCTTTCAGGCGTTTTTATGATAACTGCGCGAGTCTCTTCCGAAGACAGGATTGATGTTCTCCCAGGTCTCAAAGGCGAAACCCGGGCCACCCTGTCAAAGATCCAGTGGATCGAGGCATAATAATGCGAGATATAATCGGACACCGATATGGACAGCTCAGTCATCTCGATCGTTTCTACTGCCTCAAGCGCATCGGTCGCCATAGTGCTCGCAGTTATCGCAGGGGCAGAACGCTACAGACAAGAAAAGCAGAATACGCTCCTCCGCGCCCTCGAATATCTCACCGGCGGCTCACAAAAAAGAAGCGTTGGTATCGCGCTGATCGAAGGGCTCTGGTACAAGAAGCACCCCTATTACCGGGCAATCCTTCCCGCGCTCACGAACCAAGCCGTTTATCTCCTTCTTGTCACTAAAAGCAAGGGGCCTCACCAGTCTCATGAATTTGCTCCTCAGCGCCCCATACGATGCGGACTTTGAAGCCTACTTCATCCAAATCATAGAAGCACTACGGCTCCGCAAGGAGAAGACGATGCCCAGGGAATAGAGTTAGGAGCGCCAGTCGCCAAGGCTTGGATCAAGAAGCTCGCCGAATACATCGATATGCCTGAAGCGGTGTGAAACCGCTCCTGGTAAGACAGAATGTAAAGGACGCGAACGGCTAATTGAGTCCAGCGATCCTTTGTCGGCGTGAACGTCTCAATTGTCGATATCAGGCCGAAGCACTCACCGAGGGCTGCCTCCATTCATTTCTGGAGTTCCGGTTGTGTTCTGGGTTAAGAGAAAGTGATTCGTTCTGAAATCTGCTTCCCGAATGAGCGGTAATTTGCATGAAACGAAAGGACCTCGGCCAGGAACTGGGCAGTCTGCAGACTGCCCAGCGCTCCCTCGCCCCCCCAGGCTGTATATAAATTTTGTTATGTATTGCCTTGATGTTCGCAGATTTGCGGGTGGCGGTCGTTGCTCCAGGGCAAACAACGTCTGGCCGGAGCTATGCCGTTAACTGGTCTTCCCGGATCTTGTTGAGGGTAAAGACGCAGAGGAGAAGCCTCGGCGGGTTGATTATTTTTTATTTAGGTTCCATCAGGAGTTCGGGACGCGCCAAAAAGATCTTGCCTCGGCCCTTTTTCAGAATGCCCTGGCGCTGCCACTCTCCCAAAGCGCGGCTGACCGTGAACGGCGTTACATTGGCGCCGGCTGCCAGGTCTTCGTTCCCGACGCGGATTTCGACGCCATCCTGACAAGCCTTGCCGATTCCACAGGCCAGGCTGAGCAACAGGTTGGCGATGCGTCCCCGGGCGTCATCGGACATTAAGGAGATTCTTGCTGAGTTTGCCCACGCAATGTGTTCCGTGACGGCGACAGAGAGGGCATTGTCCAACAGGATGGGGAAACGCGACGCGAACTCGCGAATAGTTTTTTTATCCCACACGAGCACGCAACTATCGGAATCCACTTCTGTGCTGGCAAGGTAGTGGCAGGGTGCAGCCAGAAGCGTTACGCCACCGAAAAACTGTCCAGCGGTCAACCAGTGCAGGATGAGTTTTCTGCCGCTGCTGGTGATGACGAATTGCCTTCCCTGACCTCTGGTGAGAAGGAACATTCGCTCTGCCGGGTCGTCGCGCTGAACGATCACGGAAGATCGGGAGAAATGCCGGTGGGTCGCCGCGGAGATGATGGAACTGAGTTCTGCCTCTTTAAGTCCAGAGAACAGTCGCGGCCTGAGCCTGCCGGGGAGTTGAACAACCCGCCTGTCAACAACGGACGAGCAGACGCAACTTACCAGAAGCTTTCGCGACCGCCGATCGCCTGGAGCCGACGACGTGCCGAATGCAAACGCATCTCTCGATCTAAGGCCTTCGATCATCGCTTCCGATGCACTATGAGGCAGAGGATATGAATGGCGGCATACGCAGGCTACTGGCAAAATGAACAGTCGTTCAAAGCCTATCGGCCCAGTGCCAGCGACGGGTCGGCCGAGAGTTCAGGCGAGGCAAACTCACCCGCAACAAACCGGGGCCATGCTGCGGCTGCAATCATCGCCGCATTATCAGTCGAGAGCGCCAAGGTGGGGAAGGCGATCTGCAAGCCCTGTCGATTCGCTTCGGCGGTAAAGCGCTCGCGGAGTTCACGGTTCGCAGCTACCCCGCCGGTGACGAGAATGCGCTCTGCGTTCAGGGATTCGGCTGCGGCGAAGGTCTTCTTCATCAGGTCGCCGACCACCGCGTGCTGAAAGCTGGCAATCAGGTCGAGCGTTGGTTGCGGACACAGGGCGAGAGCTTCGTCCTTTGTTTGCGGTGGGCGCCCGGCAGCAAGCATGCGGGGAATGCGGGCGGCAGCCTCGTCGCGGAGCGAATGCAACTCAACGTATCGCAGCACGGCGGTCTTGATTCCCGAAAAGGAGAAGAGAAAGTGCGGGTCAAGCGCTGCGATTGGTGAGGTGCTGGCGGCCTTTGTCCGCGGCGGTTTGCCTCCCAGGTGAATTTTGGATTTGATTTGCGCGAAGGCGAACGGTACGGCATGCGGATCGCCGAAACGGGCCAGCGCATCGATCCACGGTCCGCCGGGATAGCCGAGGCCGAGCAACTTGGCGACTTTGTCGTAGGCTTCGCCGGCCGCATCGTCCAGGGTTCGCCCGATGAGCGAGTAGTGCCACGTTCCGCCGGTGGGTTGCGCGAGATACAGATGCGTATGACCGCCGGAGACCACCAGCGCGAGGGCCTGCGCGTCTACGGGATCGCCCAGGGGTTCGCCGGCGGGGTTCGACAAATGTGCCTGCCGTTTCTGGAGCAGCACGGCGTGGATGTGGCCCTCGAGATGGTTCACGGCGATCAGCGGCAACGATTGCGCGAATGCGAGAGCTTTGGCATAGGTGATGCCAACGAGGAGTGCCCCTGCAAGGCCCGGACCGGAGGTGACAGCGACGGCATCGAGATCGGCAAGCGTAACTCCGGCTTCGGCGAGCGCCGCGCGCACCACGGGCACGATGGCGCGAAGATGTTCGCGGCTGGCGAGCTCTGGAACTACGCCACCATAGCGAAGATGCGTCGCAATCTGCGAGGCGACGACGGACGAAAGGGTGCGCGCACCGCGCTCGACCACGGCTGCGGCGGTTTCATCGCAGGAGGATTCAATACCGAGGATTAGGCCGCGGGACATACTTCAAGTTTAACGGGCTCGAATCTGCCGTCTGAGACGGGCTATCCTCAAACTGAACCGATGTTGCCGGATTCACCCCAATTCGACGGCGCTCTGGAGATATTGAGGACGCTGCGTGCGGCGGGATACGAAGCGTATCTCGCGGGCGGATGCGTTCGCGATCTTCTGCTGGGCCGCGAGCCCGAGGACTTTGATGTTGCAACTTCTGCGACACCGGACGTGGTTCTGGGGATGTTCCCGCGCACTTTTGCTGTGGGAGCGCATTTCGGCGTGGTGCTGGTTGCGTCTGGGATCGCCGCTGGGTGCGAGGACGGGGCGGTCGAAGAACGGTGCGTGACGGAAGTAGCTACGTTCCGGTCTGACGGCGTTTATTCTGACGGCCGTCATCCCGACGAGGTGCGGTACACAACGTCGGCCGCGGAAGATGTACAGCGTCGCGACTTCACGATCAACGGGTTGCTGCTGGATCCACTGCGTGGAGGCGGGCCTTTGGAGGAAATTCTCGCGGATGCCAAAAGCCTTCGCAGGGCCGTCATCGACCATGTTGGCGGACTCGACGATCTTGACGCCGGTATTATTCGCGCCATTGGCTGGCCGGAAAGGCGCTTCGAAGAAGACCAGCTTCGGCTGCTGCGCGCGGTTGCGTTTCGCGGCGCGGTTTGGATTCAGCATCGAACCGGCGACGCTGGGCGCGATGCGCAAACTTGCCGCTCGCATTCTTGCCGTAAGCCGCGAGCGCATTCGTGAAGAGCTGACGAAGATGCTGACCGAAGGGCATGCGCGCAGGGCCTTTGAACTGCTGGACGAAACCGATCTGCTGGTGCAGGTGCTTCCTGAAGTCTCACGGATGAAGGGAGTAGCGCAGCCTGCACAGTTTCATCCCGAGGGCGACGTGTGGATCCATACACTCATGCTTCTCGAACAATTGGAGCCCGGCTGCGCCATGACGCTGGCATGGGGAGCGCTGCTGCACGATGTCGGCAAACCGCCGACATTTCGCGAAGCGCCTGACCGCATCCGCTTCGACGGCCACGTGGAAGTGGGGGTGGCGATTGGTGCGGAGATTTGCCGGCGCTTTCGCTTCTCGAATGACGAGACGCACCAGATTCTTGCGCTGATTGAGAATCACATGCGCTTCGCGGATGCGCCGCGCATGAAGGCCTCGACTCTGAAGCGCTTTTTTCGTCTCGAGGATTTTCCGGAGCATCTCGCGCTGCATCGCATGGACTGCATGGCGGCGCACCGCAATCTCGACATCTGGAACTTTGTGCGTGAGCGCTATGAGTCGATGCCTGACGAGGCTGTTCGTCCCAAGCCTCTGCTGACCGGGCGTGAGTTGATCATTGCGGGTTATGAGCCGGGGCCGGCGTTCAAGGAGATGCTGCAGGCTGTTGAAGAGGCACAACTGGAAGGGACGATCGCAACGCCTGAAGATGCGATGGATTTGGTTCGCGAGAAATTCGGCGGGCCCGGAGCAAGCTAACGAATGCGATGAAAGGTGCGAGTCCAGCGGGTATCGGTGAAGAAGCGCAAGGTCACGTGTGCGAGCCAGGAAACCTGGTTGGCTAGTCCTTTTTTGTCCTGCTGATCGTCAGGAGTCTTGAACGACCAGTAGTTGAAGAGCGGCCGCCCGATGATGTTTTCGCGCGGCACGAATCCCCAGAAGCGCGAGTCGAGGCTGGCGTGCCGATGATCGCCCATCATGAAGTACTTCCCCGGCGGCACCACAAGGTCGCCATTCTCGAGATGACTGGGCAGTTCGACGACCCAGGAAGTAAGGGCTCCGTGCGACTCGTCAACGGTGGGCACCACTGACGGAAAATCATCGATGTAAGAGCGCTCGCTGGGCGGGGTGACCGGCGTATCCAGTCCCTCGGCCGGCATGGGCTGGGCGATCCCATTGATGAACACCGTTCCATCGTGCAGATGAATATGGTCGCCGGGCATTCCGACCAGGCGTTTAACCAGGATCTCGTAGACAGGCTTTCCTTCGGAGTCGGGTTCCGGCTGGGGAAGGGGGCGGTGGAAGACGACTACGTCGCCGCGCTGCGGATCTCGATGATGAACCAGCGGCATCCAGCGCGTAGCCGGACTGAAGGTGATGCGGTCGACAAGCAGGTGGTCGCCGACCAGAAGTGTGTTCTCCATTGAGCCGGAGGGAATGACGAAGTTCTGACCGAGAAAATAGAGGACGAAGAGCCCGATCACCAGCACCGAACAGATGCTGGCGAGTGCCTCCAATGGCGTTTCTTTCGATTCCGCCTGCGAAGGAGCAGCCGGAATCTTCGGGCACCGATTCTCGATTGCGCTGCTTTGACATTCATCGCTCCGAGGAAGCTTAACTGATGATGAAAGGACTGCACTTACTCTATCGCACCAAGCGTGACGAAGCGCACTGCCAGTTGTACCGGCGGATGCGATAAAAAGTGTGTGGTCTCTCTGGCGTTTCACAACAATATTGACCACATTCTGATCCCCGGAAAGCGAGACCAATCGTGACAATCGCCGCAGAAATCACCAGCGTTGTTGACTTCCAGGCCGCATGGGCTGAGCTGGATTTGCCGGCGCATGTGCGTGAAGTGTTGGCTGCTGCTCCGTTGATGCAAGTGCCTGAGAACCGGCCGCAGCTTCTTGATTGGGCTTTGGGCCGGCCAACTGGCACGACAGATTGGCGTCTCGGCAATCGCGAAGACCACGGAGTCTACGAGGCCATCTTCCATGTGCCGGGAAAGCTGAATGGGCAGGGACGCATCGTCGAAGCTGTGGTGACCAAGGCCCGCAACGGTCTGGCGATCAACTTTCCCGATCCAGCGATGCGCCGGCGCGATCCCGATGCAATGGTGATCGGCGATGCGCTGCCCACTGACAAGCCGACCTACGAACTGCGCTTTGGAGAGAGCTTCGACAACACACGTCAGCAGACACTGGACTGGCTCAAGACGCAGGAACTGGTAGCGATGCCGTTTTATGCGGGCTCGGATGCGCTTCGTTATGGCTCGCTTTTGATTGTGCCGCGGCAGGCGGCGTTTTTTGCGGCGGCGCTGGCGGACTTGCAGGGAATGATTCCGCGCAGCCAGGTGCCTGCCGATTTCAAGATCACCGGCGGAATCCTTTTCGTAGCGCCGCCATTCCGTCATACGCATTTTGGTGGACGGCAGGTGGTAGTGCACGATCGCTCTGCAACGCACCAGGAGGTCTTCGCTTACAACCTGTATCCCGGGCCAAGCGCCAAGAAGGGCGTTTACTCGATGCTGCTGGACATTGGCGAGCGCGAAGGCTGGACGACTAATCACTGTGCAGCGGTTGCGGTGGTTACGCCGTATGAAAACCAGTTGATCCTGATGCATGAGGGCGCGAGCGGCGGCGGCAAGAGCGAGATGACCGAGCATATCCATCGCATGGAAGATGGGCGTTTGCTGATCGGTCGCAACATCATCACCCAGGAAGAACGGACGCTGAATCTGCCGGAGGCCTGCCATCTGCGTCCGATTGCCGATGACATGGCGTGCGCTCATCCAAGCTATCAACGGCAGCATGGCAGGCTGACGATCGCCGATGCCGAGAATGCGTGGTTTGTGCGCGTGGATCATATCCACAGCTACGGCACGGCGCCGAATCTTGAACGGCTTTGCATCGATCCGCCCGAGCCGCTGATCTTTCTGAATCACTACATCGTTCCGGGTGGAACGTGCCTGACGTGGGAGCACGTGGAAGACGCGCCCGGCAAGCTTTGTCCTAATCCGCGTGTGATTTTGCCGCGCAGAATGCTTGAAGACATTGCCGGGGGCCCGCGCGCCGTGGATGTGCGTAGCTTTGGCGTTCGCTGTCCGGCAACGCATCGCGACAGTCAGCTCTATGGAATTCTCGCGATGCTGCACGTGCTCAGTCCCGCACTCGCGTGGCTGTGGCGATTGGTTGCGCCGCGGGGGCACGGCAATCCCAGCATCCAGGCGCAGAAGTCCAAGGAGATGCAGTCGGAAGGAGTCGGGTCCTATTGGGCGTTCGCTACGGGGCGCCGAGTGGATCAGGCAAATCTTTTGTTGAGACAGATTGTCGATACGCCAGAAACGCGCTACGTGCTGATTCCCAACCAGCACATTGGTGCGTGGAAAGTTGGCTTCATGGCGGAGTGGATCGCGCGCGAATACCTGGCGCGGCGCGGCAGCGCGAAGTTTGGCCGCGAGCAGGTGGATGTAGCTACGTTTCCACTGCTCGGCTATATTCCGAAACAGCTCAAGATCGAAGGCTCCATGATTCCGCGCGTCTTTCTGCGCGTTGAAGAGCAGCTGCAGGGTGGAATGGATGTGTATGAAGAAGGCGCTCGGCAGTGGCGGGAATTCTTTGCCGGCGAACTAAAGCAGTTTCTGGTGCCGGACCTGGATCAGCTGGGACAGCGCATCATTGAAGCCTGTCTCGACGGCGCGCATCAGGAGGATTATCGCAAGCTGATTCCGCACCCGATGTTTCGCGAGGACGAGATGTAATTGTCCCGCACACGGATCGGGGCATATTGGAATCGATTCAGGATGCGCCCAGTTTGGTCAGTCGCCAACTGCCTGAAGCCGGCGAGAGTGACTTGGGTCGAGTGTGAAGGTAAGCCAGTCCTCAGGCCGCGGCAAGTGCGAGAGGTCGGCATCACAGGATTCAAGAAATGATTCAAACAGAATTTTGTAGAGACCGCGACGGCCTGCGAGGCGCTTTTGCCGTGCGCGAAGAAATCCAAAGCGAAACGAAGAAGCAGGCTCCAGTTCGGCGAGGAAGGCCGGCGTGAAGAAACGGGGCGACCGCGCTACTGCCATCAAGATCAGCGACCGCCAGCTCATGCGCAGCAGGCGCTTGAGCGCAGGGTCTCCGTGCGGCAACCTGTCAATCTGATCGGCAACGCATTCACTGAAAGCCAGGAGCTGGCGCACAAGATTGTCGAGCGGCACGCGGGCGCTTGCGGAACGCGAGAATAGAGTCGCTGATCCGTGCTTCAGGTCCTCCTCGACATCCTGCAGGTCGTCGCCGAGCTGAAGCAACACGCCCCAGGCAAATGCAAAACGTGCCTCTTTATCGCTGAGAAATCCGTGCGCGAGACACGCATCTGCGAGTACTGAGGTGCCGCCCTTCGCACAGCTCAGCCGCAGCAACTCGGCCTCAGTCGCGGTTCGGCTGCGCTTGAGTTGGGCCATGCTGTTCTCTTGCGCCTGGTGAATCGCCAGCAGGCACTCATACACACGCGGGAAGTGCTGCCGGGGATACTGCTCCTCAATCAGCCGCACCATGGCCCAGACAGAAGTCTCATGGGGGTCACGTGGTGCGAGATGCAGACCGCACAGGCGATCGCGAAAGCGTGCGCTGAATGCGAGCTTTCGTTCGATGGAGATTTTCTCGGAGTCGAGATAGTTGTCGCTGTAGGGGTACAGCAGGCTGTAGCCGATGATGGCGGGCGTCATTTGCATGCGGTCGCCGAGCAGCGGCTGAATCCCGCAGACAGTCCACGCGTTGCGGCATGCCTGGGTGGTGTCGGCGAGGGAAAGATGTGGATCGAAGCGCCTCGCCCACTGTGCGAACTGCGTGCCGATGGGGAGAAAGCCATCGGTGAGCAGATGCACCGCCTCGTCTTCAAGGCCAAGAGCGATGGACGCGAATCGCGGAAAGACCGCGACAATCCGGCGCTGGGCGGCGAGCCTCTCGGCGCGGCCGCGGCGCGCATGCTTTGCTTCGCGTTCAACGGCATGCAGGGCTTCGTCGTAGGCTGCTTCTCGCCGAGCCTGTTCCTGTCGGCTCAACTGAGGACCGGCGTTGACGGACTTGTTGGCGCAGGAATTCCATTGTTCGATGGTCGCGGAGACCTCGGACTCGACCCACGCCCAGGTGTAGTTACAGTCCATTCCATCCGAGACTACGGATTGGAGGTCGAGATGGTTCCAGTGACCGCGGTTAGGTGGGGTGGACGAATGATTGCTGCGGTCCCGGAAGTTTTGTGCCATATTGGCTGTCATGCACGTGACCCGCAAGACCAATCAGGAACTGGTGGTGGTCGACAGCAGCATCTGGATATCTGTTTTTCTTCTGTGCGCCTTTGTCCCGGCCGTCTATTTATCGGTTGTACGAGGCGAGCGGGCAGGATTGCTGGCGGCCGGTTTTATCCTGCTTTGTGCCTATCTGTTCTGGCGAAAGGAAGTGGTTGTTTTCGATGCGGGAAGACAGCAGGCGGCGTGGTGGCGGCGACGTGCGTTCAAGGCATCGAGCGGGATGGTTCCATTCAGCGAAATCACAGGCATCGGCATGGAATGTTCAACAGCGGGCAAGCAATGGAATCTGACCTATCGCTTGACGATCCTCACATCCGGTCAGCCGGTTCCAATGTCCGATATGTACAGGGGCGACAAACAGGGATGCGATTCGGTCAGGGCAGAGATTCTCCAATTTCTCCACATCGAAAATGACGAAGCCTCGTCGAGTTCCGGAGTTGCACATGAGAATTCAATCCAATCGCTTCTGAGGCAGGGACGGAAGATCGACGCGATCCAGTTGGTGCGCATCAGCCAGAAGATCGGGCTCACCGAGGCTGTGGATCGTGTGAAGGGAATCGAAGAAAAGATGAAGGCCGCGAAGTGATGAGCAGAAGCGAGCAAAGCTCAATTATCAATTATTAGATCGTGCCGCTCGGCGACAATGAATGAGTGGCCGATGAGATACGCAAATTCGATGTAATCGTGTTGGGCGCCGGGGCGGCCGGGCTGATGTGTGCGGCCGTCGCGGGCCAGCGCAATCGTCGAGTGCTGCTGCTCGAACACAATGCCCAGCCGGGGCGGAAGATCCTCATCTCCGGTGGCGGACGATGCAACTTCACCAACATTTATTGCACGCCTGCCAACTTCATCTCGGAGAATCCGCACTTTGCGAAGTCGGCGCTGGCGCTGTACCAGCCGCGCCATTTTCTTGAACTTGTCGAGCGCTACGGGATCAAGTGGCACGAGAAGACGCTGGGGCAGTTGTTCTGCGATCACTCTGCGCGGCAGATCGTGGATATGCTGCTGGCGGAATGCGAGCGCGGTCATGTGGACATTCGTGTGAACGCGCGCGGCGTTGCGATTGAGGCCGCAGCGGGGGAATTTCGCGTGGTTTGTTCAGCCGGGGAGTTCGCGGCTGGTGCATTGGTGGTTGCGACCGGCGGATTGTCGATCCCGAAGATGGGCGCGACCGGGCTGGCTTACGATCTGGCGCGGCAGTTCGGGTTGAAGGTGATTCAACCGCGGGCTGCGCTTGTGCCGTTGGTGCTGACGGGGGCTGAGAAGGGCTGGACGGAACTGGCCGGCGTGTCGGCGGACGTGACGGCGCAGGCAACACGCGGACCGAAGTTTCGCGAAAAGATGCTGGTGACGCATCGCGGGTTGAGCGGGCCGGCGGTGCTGCAGGCTTCGTCGTACTGGCGGCCGGGCGAGGCGATTGAGGTCGACTTTGCGCCCGACGTGAATGGTCAGTCGAGATTGCTGGCATCGCTACTCGAAGGGGGAGCCCGGCGCGATGCGGCCGCGTTCAAACAGGCGCTGCGCGATGTGTTGCCCCAACGGCTTGCCGCGCATCTGGCGGAGGCAGGCGGTCCGGAAGGTTGGTCGAATGCGGCACTCGAAGCGGCCGAGAGCAGGTTGCGCCGATGGGAGTTCCGGCCAGCAGGGACAGAGGGATTCGAGAAGGCCGAGGTGACGGCGGGGGGAGTCGATACAGCTGGGCTTAATTCGAAAACGATGGAGGCGCGCAACGTGCCGGGCCTTTATTTCATTGGCGAAGGCGTGGATGTTACCGGGCACCTGGGCGGATTCAACTTCCAGTGGGCGTGGGCCTCGGCGGTGGCGGCGGCGTCGAGCTTGTAGTTAACAGGCTCCATCCAGCCTCGGTCCTTCACTTCAATCCGGCCCTTCAAGCGCGGAGAGGGAATTTGCCCTCGCGTTGGGTCAAGACAAGTTGACTCAATTCGACGGCTCGAAACTGTCATAACTGACAGTAGTGGCAAGGTATCGATAAGTCTAGATTGAGATCGACTCGGGAACTGTAGAACTGGTTTCGGCCAGCGGCGCACGGTGGAAACGGGCCTTGAACTTAGTGGTACATGCCGGAGTGCAAGACAATGCAACAGCGGCCGCCTGGCCGTGTTGAAGAGGTACAGGACTTTGATCCGTTTTGAAAGCGCACATCATGGTTAATTTGTTATTCAGGCTTCCCCTGATTGTTTCGGGATTGATGGTCGTCGCAATGTTCTCTGTGTTTGCGATCGGCGGACTCCTACTGGTGCGCCGTTTCGTGTTGCCGCGGTTGCACATCAATCATCACGACGCTCATTTTTGCGGGACCATGGTGCACAGCGTGATGGTTTTCTACGGGCTGGCCCTCGCATTGATTGCGGTGAACGTCTTCGAGACTTATGCCGACGTGTCGAAGATCGTTTCACGAGAGGCAACCGCAGCAGCCATGCTGTACCGGGATATCAGTGGTTATCCCGAGCCGATGCGCTCCCGACTACAGGTGGAATTGCGCGGTTATGTTTTTCAAATCATTCACGGAGCGTGGCCGTTGCAGGCGCGTGGGGAAGTGCCGACCGAGGGAGTCGAGTGGATGAATCGCTTGCAGGGACTACTGCTCTCGTTTGAACCGACTACCGATGGTCAAAAGTTGCTCCATGCGGAGACGCTCCGGGCTTATAACAACCTGATAGAGGCGCGCCGCATGCGTGTCGATGCTGTGCTTACCCATTTGCCGGAACTGATGTGGATCGTGATCCTGGCGGGCGCGGTGATCAGCCTGTGCGCTTCCTTCTTTTTCAGCGTGGACGATGTGCGCCTGCATGCGATTCTGGTCACGCTTCTCGCTATTTTCATAGGGCTGGTCATCTTTTTGACCTTCGCTTTCGATCGGCCCTTCATCGGCGATCTCGGAGTAAGCTCAGATCCCTACCAACTCATTTATGACCAGTTGATGAAGCAGTAACCGGCCCTGGCAATCGACAGCGCAGGACGACGGAGAACAAGTGCACATTGCTCGGAATCAGATGCGACTCGTGTGGGGAATTGCGTTTTTTTGGATGTGCCTTTCATGCCCCGCAATCGGGCAACAAGCCGACATCCAGAAGCTGGTCACGAGCGGGCAGATGGAGGGCATGCGCTGGCCGAATTTCGTTGACTATCGTAGCTGGCTGCAGAAATTTTACGAGCCGACGGGTTTTGCTCCGGCATGGAGTGTGGGATCGCAGCCGGTGCCGGTAGCACTTTCGCTGATTGAGCAGTTTCGCAAAGCCGACGAAAAGGGGCTCAACCCCGAGGACTACGATGCCTCGCGCTGGGCGGATCGGATTCAAACGCTGCAAGGGGCATCGGATGCCTCGGCTGTGGCTCGGTTTGACGTTGCAATGACCGTGTGCACGATGCGCTATGTGTCCGATCTACGCATTGGGAGAATCAACCCGCAGCATTTCAAGTACGGATTGAGCGTGGAAGGGAAGAAGTATGACCTGGCGCTGTTCGTGCGCGACAAGCTCATACCTTCGCAAGATGTGAAGGCGACGATCGATGGCATAGAACCGCCGTTTCCCGCATACCGGAGGAGTGAGCAGGCGCTGGCGCATTATACGGAGCTGGCGCGTTTGGATGACGGTGAAAAGCTTCCCGCAGTCACCAAGGCCATCGAACCGGGGCAGCCTTACGCGGGTGTGCCGCGGCTCGCCCGCTTTCTGCGTCTCGTCGGCGACCTGCCGGAGGATGCGGCTGGGTCGCAGGATAGCGGTGTTTATGGCGGAGCGCTGGTGGATGCGGTGAAACGGTTCCAGCGCCGCCATGGTCTCGATGAGGACGGCCGCCTGGGCGCGGGAACGATCAAGCAACTCAACGTGCCGCTTGCGGATCGGGTGCTCCAGTTGCAGCTAACGCTGGAACGTTGGCGCTGGTTGCCGGCTGAGTTTTCAGCGCCGCCGATCATCGTGAATATTCCGGATTTCAGGCTGCGCGCTCTTGATGAAAACAACAATCCAGCGCTCGACATGCGCGTGGTCGTGGGCAAAGCGATGCGTACCCAGACGCCGGTTTTTTCACGCGACATGACGTATGTGGTTCTGCGTCCTTACTGGAATGTTCCGCCCAGTATTCTTCGCGGTGAGATTGTTCCGGCCATTCAGCGGAATCGGGAATATATCGCGAGCAAGAACTATGAGGTCACTACCTTCGATGGCAAGGTCGTCACGTCGGGAACGATTTCAGACGAGGTGCTGGCGCAGCTCAAGGCCGGGAAGCTGATGGTGAGGCAGAAGCCCGGGCCGACGAATGCGCTGGGGCTTGTCAAACTGATCTTCCCGAACGAGAACAATGTCTATCTGCACAGCACACCATCGCAGAGCTTGTTTTCGCGATCACGCCGTGACTTCAGCCACGGGTGCATTCGCGTGGAGAAGCCTGCCGAATTGACCGTGTGGGCGCTGCGTAACAATTCCGGGTGGACGCTGGAGAAGGTGCAGCAAGGGATGCAGACCGGGAAGGACAACGTCACTGTGACTCTCGCGAAGCCTGTGCCGGTCTTCATTGTTTATGGGACTGCGCTGGCTTACGCGAACGGCGAGGTTCATTTCAGCGACGATATTTATGGGTTTGATGCGAAGCTGGCAGCCGCGCTGGTCAAGGGATATCCGTACCCGTAAGTTGTGTCTTGAGGTCATCCGGAGAAGCAGATTCTTCGCTCACCACCCCCGAACCTGCCCAAAAGAGCGGATGCTCTTTGGGGATCCCTGAAGCGTTCGGGGGCCCGTTCGCTCAGAATGACACCGCCAAATTTTATCGGGGGTTCCAGGGTCAGGACACTCGATCAGATTTGCGCTACCAGTAGCGGACGCGGCCTACATCGACGTGCACGAATTTCGAATCGGCGTAGTAACCGACTCCGCCTCGATGCAGGGCCATTGCCGCGTCTCTTAACCGCGCGGTGGAAACGCCGGGGATGCGGATATCGATGGCCATCGCCTGCATGTGGAGGCTGTGAAGGGCCACGCCGTGTCCGTGGGTGCGGAGGTATTCGTTGCTCCAGGGTGTGCGATAGCCGCAAACTACATCGATTTCGAGATTGTGATTGCCAAGCGAGGTCGTTAGATCGTGCAGCAGGTCGAAGACTCGCGGATCGTAGGTGCGAACATCGCCCGTGCGGTGATCACGCAGATAGTGGTTGAGCTGATCCAGCGATTCCTGGTCGTATCCACGGCCATCGCGGTAGACGATATCGAGGCGCTCTCCGGTGTGGGTATGGAAGAAGTGCAACTTGTAGGGACTTTGCACTGCGGTGCTGGAACCTGTCTCTGCGACGGCGGAGCGCATAAGTCCGAAGGCGGCGATACACATAAGCAGCGATATGCTGCAAAAATTCTTCAAAATCAAAATAGAACTGCTCCACGGCTCGGCCGTCCCCAAGGCGGACGAAGGTTCAGCTTGGTCAGCGTTGAATTCCGTATGACTTATGGGGGTGTTTTCGCGGCTGCGCTATTGGTTGAGACGAAATTCCGGCCAGATTGTGAGCTAGACGGAAGCGGGTTTCGGCGAGTCTGGACGTGCGAAGAAAAGCAGATTCTTCGCTCACCACCCCCGAACCTGCCCCAAAGAGCGTGCTCTTTGGGGACCCCTGAAGCGTTCGGGGATCCCGTTCACTCAGAATGACACCGCGGTTTTTATGTTGAGATTGTGGGACTAGTGGGTGTCTGGAGTTATTGGCTTGATTGGAAGTTGGCAAAAGCAGATTCTTCGTTCACCACCCCCGAACCTGCCCCAAAGAGCGGAAGCTCTTTGGGGACCCCTGAAGCGTTCGGGGGCCCGTTCGCTCAGAATGACGCCACCAGTTTCTATGTTGAACTTGTCGGACTTTCGGGGCTCGTTTGCTCAGAATGACGCCGCCAACTCTTATCGCGAGCTTTTATCGTGCACTTCAGGGACGGGCTGCGGGGGGGAAGATGGTTTTCCAGTCATTCTTCATGCTCACCACGGTCCAGCCATGCGCCGCCGCCTGATCGAGCCCCTTGTCGAGGCGGCCGATGCTGGAGTTTCGGTCGTAGGCCCATTCGCGGACGGCGTCATCATGGTGGACATACAAGCAGAATGATTTCCCTGGACCTGCGAAGGTCCATTGGAGCATTTCGAGGTCGCCGTCGGAGTTTCCGAAGGCTGCGATCGGTCGCTGGGCAATGAACTGGTGGATGCCAACAGGCTTGCCAGGTCCGTCGTCAACAAACTGGATAGCAGAAAGCTTCATGAGCACTGGTTTACCGTCGCGCCATTCAAAGCTCACTTTGCCCGTGCTGCCAACGACTTGCTCCGGAGGTATGCCGTATACGCGCTCGGTGAAGACTCTCATGAAGTCTGCGCCTCCGCCGGAGACGATGAAGGTCTTGAAACCGTTTGCGCGCATATACGCCAACAACTCAAGCATTGGCTGATAGACCATCTCGGTAAAGAGGCGCTTGGTTGTGGGATGTCTTGCCGTGGCGAGCCAGTCGCGGACGGTCTGTTCAAACTCGTCGGTGGTCATTCCCGATTGTGCGGGTGTAAGGAGTTGCACTATAGCCGGCTCGCCGCCAGCCAGGACGCCTTTGACGTCTCCCTTCAAGACCGAGGCGAAAGGTTCCTGGGTTTTCCATTCTGGATGTTGCGGCGCCAGCGCCTTGATCCGGTCTATTGCGAAGATGAACTGGAAATACAGTGGCTGTTCAGCCCACAGCGTTCCATCGTTATCGAAGGTGGCGATGCGATCAGCGGGCGGGACGAAGCTGGGGGAGCCCGGAGTGGTGACCGCTGCTACGAAGTCCATGATGGACTGCTTGGTCTTGCCTTCCACCCATGACGGGAGTGGATCAGCCGCGCGGGCGATGGCTGAATTGAAGACAAGCCCGCAAAAGATCGTTACGACGTAAAAACTGTGCCGGAGCGTGGTTCGCATGGGTATCTCCTCGGCAGAACGAGAAGATGATAGGCCCTGGGAAATTTCGCTGGGACTGGCAAATCTGACAGGGGGCCGGCTGACATTTCCGGAGTTTCGAGCAGAGGGCGGATGGCCGAAGATTTCCTGGTTTTCACCCGGTTGGTGAGGGTGACGTTGCGGGTGGATCGGGCGGGGGTGCAATGGGTTTGGCGGGCGGGGTGAGGACGAATCCGTTGCGGACGAGAGCAAAGCCTTCCTGTGGCAATTCGGCCTGGAGAAGCTGGTTCTCGGGGCCGGCGAAGAGGTCGGTGGTATTTCCGGCGATGGTCGCGATCAAGTGGTGGACGGTGACTGATTTGCCGTCGAGGGTGCCTTGCTCGTCGGCATAGGTCGCGAGTTTGACTGGCTCGATGGTGCCGGCCTGTTTGGGGATGATGGCCCAGAGGTCGCGGTTGTTGTTGCTCGCGGCCAGGGTGAGGAGCGTTTCGAGGGCGCCGGGGTCGAAGTCGGGCAGGAAGACAGCGCGGTCATGGGAATCGAGGCGTGTGGTGCTCGCGCGGCCGTTAGCGGAGATGTTCAGGAGAAACCGGGCGGCGTCGGGCTTGGCTACGACGCTGACCGCGGAGTTGTTGACGATGGCGCTGAGTTGGACGTGCAGAAGGGCGTTGGAGGGAGAAAGCTGCTCAGTCTTCGAAAGCTTGTAGTTGAGCCCCTGCATGTCGACGTGGACGATCGAGGTTGAGTCGTAGCCTTCGGGTTTCGAGACGAAGTTATAGCTGGCGGCGCCGACGGATTTGCCGTTCTGGCTGATGGCAAAGCTGGCCGACTGGGCCGAGGACGAAGCGCCGATAAAAACGAAGGCAAAAAGTCCCGCGGACGGGATAAGGGTGCGGAATCGCATCTTTGTCTTTCCAAGCCATTAGACACGGAAGTGCGGGTCAGGTTGTGGCGGAGTCGCCAGCTCGGCTGAACGGGACTTACCTATATCACCCGGTCCACGATGGTAAATACCCTGTTTTCATCTGCTTGCCGGGGAGTGTGCCGCGTCGCCAAATATTTCCACCCGGATGGGCTTTGCGGTAGATGTCTTTTCACAAAGCGAATTTGGAGCATGAGTCGCCGGCGATTCGGCGCGATCCAGATCTCCTCGTCGGCAGCAGTTTACGTCCGACAGTTCCTGCGGATTCGTTCGCTGCTTTGGTGTCGGGTGTGTTAATTACTGCCAGAGGACGTTTCGAGGTCTGGCCGCGCAATCGAAGCTGCCCGGAGAGCAAGATGGAAAATTCCGATTGAAAGGCCTTAAATGAACCTTCGCCTCGCATCCGTGGCTATCGCGCTGGTTTTGTCGGCAATGTTACTGGGAGCCAGTGTTTATCAGAGCGTTGTGGACGCGCCGAATTACCACGGTGGTCCGATTGCTTTGGAACACGCTCGCGGCTTTTATCATGCGGTGAACCCTGGAGTGTTTTTCAGAGCAGTAGCACCCGCTTCGCAACTTCTCCTCCTGATAGCGATCGTGTGCAACTGGAAGCCAACTCCCATCACGCGATGGAGGCTGGTTGGGGGGTTGGCGCTTCTGATTTTGGCCGACGTGGTCACATTCCGTTTTCACTATCCCCGGAATAGCATCCTGTTTGTTGCTCCGCTGACGAATACGTCGGCATTCTACGATCGGGTTGCTACGGAATGGGCAACAGGAAACTACATTCGTGACGCCTTGGTTTTGATCACGGTTGTTCTGCTGATCGTGTCGATGATACGCATCGCTCGCGAGACCAGCCGGGACGGCAAAGGTTGATTTGACTGTCTCGGTTGCGCACTTTTGCCGTAGCGCAGCGCTTCTGGATTCAGATTGCGAGGATAGTTGCCGCGACACCCCGTCCCATTCATCGCGATGAAACTGCGATGAATGGGTCAGAGAACTCAGGGGTCCGAGATTGGTTCCTGGCGGGATGGACTGTATCGATTTCCCAGGTCCCAAGATCGGGACCCTGGGGCACCCACCTGTTGTGGCTGGGAAGAGATTCGGGGGACTTAGGCCTTCGGCCACCAACTGCTGTTACTTCTTGGCTTTTTCGAAGCGCTTGGTGACTTCGGCCCAGTTGACTACGTTCCACCAGGCGGCGAGGTAGTCGGGGCGCTTGTTCTGGTATTTCAGGTAGTAGGCGTGCTCCCAGACGTCGTTGCCGAGGATGGGGTAGAGGCTCTGGCTGAGCGGCGAGTCCTGGTTGGCGGAGGTAATGACCTTGAGCTTGCCGCCCTGGTTCACAAGCCAGCCCCAGCCCGAGCCGAACTGCTTGGCTGTGGTCTCATTGAAAGTCTTCTTGAAGGCTTCAAAATCGCCAAAATCCTTTTTGATCTGATCAGCGAGGGCACCGGTGGGTTCGCCGCCACCGCCGGACTTGGGTGATGCCATGATGGTCCAGAACATGGTGTGGTTGGAGTGTCCTCCACCGTTGTTGCGCACAACGTTGCGAATGTCTTCGGGGACTGCGTTCAGGTCGCTGATGAGGTCATCCACAGATTTCGCGGCCAGATCAGGGTGGTTGGCCAGCGCGGCATTCACGTTGGTGATGTAGGTCTGGTGGTGCTTGTCGTGGTGCAGCTTCATGGTCTCCGCGTCGATGAAAGGCTCGAGAGCGGCGTAGTCGTAAGGAAGCGGTGCAAGTTCGTATGCCATCGGGGAAATCTCCTCAGTTGGGATTGTACTGTTTCAGTGGAGGGTGATCGCTGGGTCTTCGCGAGAAGTATTCGACGCGGCGGACCCGGCAACAACGTTAAAAAATGAAAACAACCATTCACATCCGCGGGCGGTGCCCTATGGTTGGATGGATGCGGTAAGTCCGCGGCAGGGTTCGAAGTATTCGCTACGAAAACGGAAACCTTGGGGCCGATCGGGACATCCCTAGAGATGTCGGACCCCGAAACTGAGCCTCCCACCACAAAACGCCCGGTGTGAATGCATGAATGATCGACTATCGTATCGCTGGCTCGACCAGCAGGGTGAGGCTTTCGGCGCGCCCGGTCTCCTGCCGAGGTGGACCTCCAGCGTTAAAGACGCTATTGGGACGGCCTACTCGGCTTCGAGCCGGGTTTGGTTCACATGCTCCCACGGCATTCTCAACGAGATTTATCACCCCACAATCGACAGCGCCCAGATCCGTGACATGGAGTTCCTGGTTACCGACGGCGAGACGTTTACGCACGAGGAGAAGCGCGACCTGGTTTCGACATTCGAGTACATCCACCCGGAGGCGCTGGGCGTGCGCTACATCAATCGGGACCCCGGGGGGCGCTACACGCTGACCAAAGAGATCATCTGCGATCCGCACCACAGCGTCGTCTTGCAACGGGTGCGGCTGGAGGGCCACGAGGATCTAATTCCGCGCCTGAAGGTCTACGCGCTGCTGGCGCCACATCTGGATGGCGGAGGCGCCGGGAATACGGCCCGTGCACTGGATATTGCAGGGCAGAAGATGCTGCTGGCATTCAAGAACCAATGGTCGCTGGCGATGGGTGCGAGTTGCGGATTTTCTCGCGTGAGCTGCGGGTTTGTGGGTTCGAGCGACGGATGGCACGACCTGCGCGATAACTACGAGATGGACTGGGAATTCGGTTCTGCCACCAACGGCAACATATCGATGTTTGGTGAACTGAACATGGGCGCTGCTGGCGCCGACGGCGCGCGCGAGTTCACGCTGGCCTTTGGCCTTGGCGAAGGGAACCACACGGCGCTGCAGAAGACTGTAAGTGCGCTGGCTACGCCATTTGATCAGCATCGCGAACGGTTCATTGTGCAATGGCACCGTTTGGCTAATCCGGAGTGGCTGGCGGCAAAATCGCGCGACGGCGGCAAGCTGATGCGGGCCAGCCACAACGTGCTGCTGGCGCACGAAGACAAGACATTCTCAGGCGCGTTTGTAGCTTCGGCTTCGATTCCGTGGGGGCAGGCGCATGGCGATGATGACCTGGGTGGTTATCACCTGGTATGGACGCGGGACATGGTGCAGACGGCGACGGCCCTGCTGGCCTGCGGACGTGTCGAGACAGTTCGCCGGGCGCTGGTTTATCTGGCTTGTACGCAAAAGCCGGACGGAGGCTTCGCTCAGAATTTCTGGGTGGATGGGCGGCCATACTGGTCCGGCGAGCAACTGGACGAAGTGGCCTTCCCGATCATCCTGGCGTGGCGGCTGTGGAAGGCCAACGGTCTGGGCGAGATGGAAATATTCCCGTTTATCGAAAGGGCGGCGGGGTTCCTGGCGCAGCATGCGCCCATCACCCATCAGGATCGGTGGGAGGAGAACGCCGGCTATTCTCCTTCGACGCTTGCGGCCGTGATCAGCGGACTGATTTGCGCCGCAGAAATGGCGCGAGCCCACGACGCCACGGAGTTGGCCGTGTTTCTCGAGGAGTTCGCCGACTGGATCGAGCGCCATCTGGAGGACTGGACGGTCACCAACAACGGAGTGCTGCTGCCTGAGGTCAAGCGGCACTACATGCGCATCCGGCCACCTGAGAAGGGTGAAGCGTATGCCTGCGAAGACTGCGGAACCGAGATCATCCACATCAACAACCGGCCGCCGGGCACGCGGACTGAATTTGAAGCTCGCGAAGTTATCGATGGTGGTTTTGTCGAGCTGGTGCGATATGGTGTGCGACGTGCCGATGATCCGCTGATCGTTGACTCGCTGAAGGTGGTGGATGCGGTGCTCAAGACCGATCTGCCGCAGGGGCCGGGCTGGCACCGGTACAACTGGGATGGTTATGGGCAGAGGCCCGATGGCGGACCTTTTCAGGGGTGGGGACAGGGGCGGGTTTGGCCTCTTTTCACCGGCGAGCGCGCTCACTACGAGCTGGCCGCCGGGAGAGATCCCGCTCCGTTGATCGAGAGTTACGAGCGCTTTGCCACCTTGGGCCAGATGATGCCGGAGCAGGTGTGGGACGAGGTGGACCGGCCGGGTCTTGAGAAGGGCAAGCCAGCCGGATCGGCGGTTCCACTGGTGTGGGCTCATGCCGAATATTTGAAGCTTCTGCGGTCAACGGTAGACGGCAAGGTCTTCGACCGCATCGATAGCGTCTACGAGCGATATTGCGAGCCGCAGGGTAGAAAGCAATTGCGCACCAACCTGGAGTTCTACAGCCGCCGCAGGCCGATTCAGAGAATCAGCGCCGGGGACACGCTGCGCATCCTCGACGAGGAGCCATTTGAAGTGGTTTGGACGACGGATCAATGGAAGACTACGCAATCGACCATGGGCCGCAGTCTAGGTAGCGCGGGCTACAGCGTGGATCTTTCCACCGCTCCAAATGAGGCGAGCGGTGGTCTATCATGGACTTTCCACTGGCCGCGGCAGAATCGCTGGCTCGGTTACAACATTGAGATCAGCATCGAGCCCCGGAATTAAACATAACTTTCCGCAGCTTTTCGAAAGGAAATGGATCAGAGTTTATGGCTACTCTCGCGGATCTTTCACTCGACCAACTATCGATTGACACGTTGCGTTTGCTCGCTGTTGACGAGGTGCAGAAGGCCAATAGCGGCCATCCCGGTGCGCCGCTGGGCTGTGCACCGATTGCCTATCTGCTGTTTCACAAACTGATGAAGCACAATCCGGCTAACTCGAAGTGGGCCGATCGCGATCGGTTTGTGCTTTCGAATGGGCATGCCTCGGCACTGCTCTATGCCACGCTCTATCTCTCCGGCTACAAGGTAACGATCGAAGATCTGCAGGGCTTCCGCCAGTGGCATTCGCGCACGCCCGGGCATCCCGAATATGGCGACACCGATGGCGTGGAAGTAACGACTGGTCCGCTGGGGCAGGGATTGGCTATGGCCGTGGGTATGGCGATTGCCGAGAAGCATCTTGGTGCGGTTTACAACAAGCCCGGTTTTGAAATCGTGAATCACCATACTTATGTGTTGTGCGGCGATGGCGATTTGATGGAAGGCGTTTCGCACGAGGCGTGCGCGCTGGCGGGCACACTGGCGCTGGGCAAGCTGATCGTGCTCTATGACGACAACTTGATTTCGCTGGATGGTCCGACGGAACTTAGCTACAACGACAATGTGATGGAGCGTTTTGAAGCGTATCACTGGCACACGCAGCATGTGGCCGATGGCAACGATCTGAAAGCGATTGAGACCGCGATTACAGCGGCCAAGGCTGAAACCGGAAGGCCTTCACTGATTGCCGTTCGCACGGTGATTGGCTACGGCAGCCCGAAGGCCGGCACCAACAAGGTGCATGGCGAAGCGCTGGGACCGGCAGATACTGCGGCGACAAAGAAGTTCTATGGCTTCCCTGAAGATCAGAGCTTTTATGTTCCCGATGATGCGCTGAAAAACTGGCGCAAGGCTATCGATCGCGGAGCAACGGCAGAGGCTGAATGGCAGCATCTCTTCACGCATTATGCAGCGGAATTCCGCGACCTGGCCGTTGAATTCGATCGCACGCAGAAGGGTCTGCGCAAAAAGGGTTGGGAGAAGTCGATTCCTTCGTTCCCGGTGGACAAGAAGCAGGCCACGCGCAATGCCGGCGGCGCGATTATGAATGCGGTGGCGGATAGCGTACCGGAACTTTTCGGCGGCGCCGCGGATTTGACTTCGTCAACCAAGACGATTTTCAAGCCGGGAGAGAGTTTCCACGTCAATCCTGCGGGCCGCAATGTCTTTTTTGGAGTGCGCGAGTTTGGCATGTGCGCGGCGGTGAACGGCATGGCTGTTCACGGTGGCCTAGTGCCATTTGGTTCAACGTTCTTTACCTTCTCTGACTACTGCAAGCCTGCGCTGCGACTGGCGGCGTTGATGCAGATTCACTCGATCTTTGTGTTCACGCACGATTCGGTGGGTCTCGGCGAAGACGGTCCAACGCACCAGCCAATTGAGCACCTGATGATGCTGCGCGCGGTGCCGGGTCTGACGGACTTTCGACCTGCCGATGCGAATGAGACGGCGGCTTGCTGGCGTTTGGCGCTTGACCGCACCACGCCGAGCTTCTTCGCGCTGACACGGCAGGATCTGCCGGTGATTGATGCATCGAAACACGATGTCTATGGCGGCGTGAGCAAGGGCGCCTACGTTCTGGAAGATGCGGCGAACGCAAAGGTGATTTTGATCGCGACTGGCTCGGAGGTATCTACCGCCATCGATGCCGCCAAACTGCTGGCTGGCGAGGGAATTGGCGCACGCGTAGTGAGCATGCCGAGCTGGCGGATTTTCGAAGAGCAATCGGCCGAGTACAAGGCGAGCGTGTTGACGGCGGGAACTCCGAGGCTTGCGGTGGAAGCGGGCGCGACGCTGGGCTGGTGGAAGTATGTCGGCCTCGACGGCGATGTCGTCGGCATTGATCGCTTTGGGGCGTCGGCTCCGGGGCCGAAGGTGATGGCGGAGTATGGATTCACGCCTGAGAACATTGCGGCGCGAGCGAAAGCGCTTTTGAAAAGATAGGGACTCGGGACTAGGGGCTAGGGACTAACAATCGACGTACTTCGCGAGCTTTTTAGTCTTTATTCACACTCCCCTGCGCTCTCTCGTTGAAGGAGTTTCATGAAGTTAGTTATCGCATCGGATCATGCGGGATTCGAATTGAAGGAAGAAGTGCGCGCCTACCTGACGCGCGCGGGACACGAGATTCTGGATCTCGGCGCATACAAGGTTGAGCCGCAGGATGATTATCCCGATTTTGCGGAACGGGTTGGCGAGGTGTTGATTGCAGGTGAGGCGCCTCGCGGAATTTTGATTTGCGGTTCGGGTGTGGGCGTGAGCGTGGCAGCCAACAAGATGCCCGGAATTCGCGCGGGAATGTGTCACGATACTTATTCGGCACACCAGGGCGTGGAGCACGACGACATGAACGTGCTGGTGCTGGGCGCGCGCATTGTGGGGCCATCGCTTGCATACGAGCTTGTGGACGCATTCATCAAGGCGAAAGTTTATTTCGAACGAACCACGGTTTACCCGTCGCTTCAAGAAAGTGCTGGCTATTGAAGCGAAGTATCAATGCGGTTCCAACTGAGTCGCATCTGTTTTTGAGAGTCATTTCGGCACAGCGGTCACTGTTCACTTGGCCACTGATCACTGTTCTTTCACTGCCCACTGTTTTTGAGACGCCGATGTTCCCCTTCGACGTAATCCTCTTCGATATTGGCGGGGTCCTGCTGACCAACGGCTGGGACCATCAGGAGCGCGCTGCCATCGTCGATCAATTCCATCTCGATTCGGCCGCATTCGAAGCTCATCACGCCAAGGCCTTCGAAGCATGGGAACGCGGCGAAATCTCGATCGATGAGTATCTGGATGCCGTCGTGTTTTATGAGCCTCGCAGCTTTACGCGCGAGGAATTCTTCAATGCGATTTGTGCGCAGTCGAAGGCTTTGCCCGATGGAGCGATGTGCATCCTCAAGGAACTCGCGGCATCAGATAAGTGCATGATCGGCTCGCTCAACAACGAAGCCCGCGAGACGCATGAATTTCGAGTTGATAGGTTTGGCCTTCGACAATATCTGAAGTTTACGTGCACTTCATGCTATATGGGCATTCGCAAGCCTGATCCTCAAATCTACCGCCGGACGCTGGGTATTCTGGGCAACCGTGCTGAGCGGTCCCTGTTCATTGATGACCGTCTGGAAAACGTGGCGGCGGCTGCCGCGGTGGGCATGAAGGCGATTCGATTTACTGGTGCGGATGCTTTGCGGCGCGACTTGCAAAGCCTTGAAGTTTTGTAACGAGATTGGAAGGGAGAGCAATATGCAACTGGGATTGATTGGTCTGGGTAAGATGGGCGGCAATATGGCCGAGCGGCTGCACCTTGGCGGACACCAGGTGGTGGGGTTCGACTTCAGCGCAGAGGCCGTGCAGAAGCTGACGGCGTCGGGCAATGTCGGCGTCAATTCGCTCGAGGACATGGCGAAGAATCTCAAGGGGCGGAAGGCGATCTGGATCATGGTTCCGCAGGGCAAACCGGTTGACGACACGATTGCGAAACTGGAACCGCTGCTCAACAAAGGTGACATCCTGATCGATGGCGGCAACTCAAATTACAAGGATTCGCAGCGCCACTACCGCGAGGTGACGGCCAAGGGATTTCAGTTTGTCGATGTGGGCACATCGGGTGGCGTGTGGGGACTGAAAGAGGGCTACAGCATGATGATTGGCGGCGACAAGGAAGCCGTTGATTATCTGCGGCCGATTTTTGAGACGCTGGCGCCGGCAAAGGATCAAGGCTGGGGGCACGTGGGTCCGGCGGGATCAGGCCACTTTGTGAAGATGGTGCACAACGGCATCGAGTACGGCCTGATGCAGGCCTATGCCGAGGGCTTCACCATCATGGAGAAGAAGGAAGAGTTCAAGCTCGACCTCGCGCAGATTTCGCAGATATGGCGCTTCGGCAGCGTAGTGCGCAGCTGGCTGCTGGATCTGACAGCCGATGCGCTGAGCAAGAATCCGAAGCTCGATGGACTGGAACCATATGTAGCGGATTCAGGCGAGGGACGCTGGACGGTATTTGAAGCGATCGACCTGAATGTGTCGGCTCCAGTGATTACGGAGTCGTTGATTCGGCGGATTCGCTCGCGCGAGGAAAACAACTTTACCGATCGCATGCTGGCGATTATGCGCAATGCGTTCGGCGGACATGCGGTTAAAAAAGATTAGTGAACCAGTGGACAGTGGGCAGTGAACAAGGAAACAGAGCAGAGGGAGCAGTGAGTTGAATCAATGGGCTAGTGTCTATTTTCCACTGTTCACTGTGCACTGTTCACTCGACCGACCAAGGAGGTCGCTATGGCATCAGCTACTGTGCAGATGAAGGTTCGCCCCGAAGATTTGTCGCAGGTTCCGACGAGCGGCGAGCGCATTCCGAATCCGGGAATCATGGTGATCTTCGGCGCCTCCGGCGATTTGACGAAGCGGAAGCTGCTGCCTGCGCTGTTTCACCTGGAACAGTCTGGCCTTCTGCCGAAGGATTTCGCAATCGTCGGCGTGGCGCGCCGGCCTCTGGGCGACGAATTTGCAGCCGATATGCGCGAAGGGATTATCGAATTTGGCAATGTCGATAAGGCCGATCCCAGGCTTGAGGAGTTCGCCAAGAAGATCAGCTACTACGCACTCACCTTCGACGATGCTTCGCACTATGCGGGATTGAAGCAGGAACTCGACAAGATTGCGCAGGAGAAGAACATCGGTCCGGATCGCCTCTTCTATCTTGCCACCGCGCCGGAATTTTTCGCGCCCATCATCGAGAATCTCGGTGCGCAAGGGATGGCACAACCGGAGCAGGGCCGGGTGGGTGTCGTCATCGAGAAGCCCTTCGGTCACGATCTTGATTCGGCGCGCGAACTGAATCACCAGGTCAACGCGGTGTTTCATGAGAACCAGGTTTTCCGCATCGATCACTACCTGGGCAAAGAGACGGTGCAGAACATTTTGGTGTTCCGTTTCGGCAATGGAATATTCGAGCCGATCTGGAATCGCAATTACATCGACCACGTGCAGATCACGGCTGCGGAAACACTGGGCGTGGAAGGCCGCGGGCCGTTTTATGAAAAGGCCGGCGCCCTGCGCGACGTGGTGCAGAACCACGTGATGGAACTGCTGAGCTTCGTTACGATGGAGCCGCCGTCGAGCTTTGAAGCTGAAGCTGTGCGCCGCGAGAAGGTCAAAGTGTGGCGTGCAATTCCCAGCATTCCGATCAAGGATGTTGTGCGTGGACAATACGGCCCGGGCGTTATAGACGGCAAGAAAGTAGTTGGCTATCGCGACGAAGATCGCGTCAATCCTGAGTCGGGGACAGAGACCTATGCGGCGGTGAAGCTGGGAATCGAGAACTGGCGCTGGGCAGGCGTGCCGTTTTATCTGCGAGCGGGCAAGCGGATGAAGAAGCGGGCCACGGAGATCAGCATCCAGTTCAGGCAGCCGCCGCTGCTCATCTTCAATCGCATGCAGGCCAGCGGACCGTGCAACGATATTCAGCCGAACCTGCTGACGATTCGCATTCAACCGAATGAAGGAATTGCGTTGCGATTCGGAGCGAAGGTTCCCAATACGCCGAACATGTCAGTCTGCCCGGTAAATATGGATTTTGATTATGCCGCGGCATTCGGTACATCCACGGCAAACGGATATGAACGGCTGCTGCTGGATGCGATGCTTGGCGACCAGACGCTGTTCGCTCATCGTGATGGCGTGGAGGTGACGTGGTCGCTGTATACGCCGATTCTGGAGGCGTGGGCGGCCAAGAATCCTGAGGTGTTTCCGAATTACTTTGCGGGCACGTGGGGGCCGGATTGCGGCGATCGGCTGCTGGAGCGCGCGGGGCATGTATGGCGGAACAACATTGGCTGAGAACGCAATGCACACTCGTTCATTTGACCGATAGCGACGCTGAGCGGACGCCTCTTGACAGCCAGGCTGCCCAACCAGTGCAGATTGCAAGTGCAACCGAGAGAATCCGTACAAGACCCGAAAGCTCATTGAAGCTCACATAGACACCAAGAAGTTGATACGCGAAAAGCGCCCATCCCAAAGCACCAATGGCTTGAGGAGCTGTCCTTGCCAGCGCACCCAGATGCCAGGCAAGATATGCCCCGAACAGAACACACAATGAACAGAACACCCCGAGTGCGAGAACCACTGGGCCGTAAGTGAGACGGTGATCTTCTGGGAGGGGTACCGTGTTCATTGCCCCAGCAGCCTGCCAGAACCTCACGACGGCGTATGTGTTTCCTGCGGCTGCTACAAAGAGCAAAACGCTGGCAGTTCTGAAAAGGGCTGTTGGTTTCATCCCGATTGTCCTCCTTTTCGAAATACTACCGATGCGGAGTAAGCATCTCGTGGCTAGCGAGCTTCGAAAGACAACTGCAGATGTTTCGACTTCCCCTTCGCTACGCTCAGGGTGCGGTCAACATGACGAGCGCTTTTTTGCCAATGTTGATGAATCCGCAGCTACTGAGAAGCAATTCACAATTTTAGAAATCACGCTCGTTTGAAACGATTTCGTGCTACGTTGCACTACCTTGCATGACTCGCAGGCAGCACTTGGAATACGGTTGGCTGCCACATTGGTGGTAGAGGGCGCAACTCCGCGGTGGTAGATGGTTTTTATCTTTTCAGGAGTCCAAAGGATTGGACAACACATATGACAGCGCTTAAAAACAAGTCGACGATTCCGCTTGATCATGCTGTGCTTTGCCTTGACTGCAATTGCGTGAGCGATGCAAATCACGCGTGTCCTGCCTGCTCATCACGCGCGCTGATGAATTTGAGCGTTGTTCTCAATCGTCCCGCGGAGTATGCGGAGTACGAAAAGCTGGCCGCTGCCGCATAGGAACGATGCTCGTCCGGACCTCAAAAAAACATAGTTGTGCGTGGGGTCGTTGCCTTCCCACTCATGCGCACAAGACGCGCATGAATGGGGCACCTTGGGTTTCTAATGGGATAAGCGCGGCTGTTACTTTTTCGAGACCTTCACGAAGGTGCCATCGGGTAGTTCGCCTTCGAGCAGGTGGACGACTCCGTCTTTCACGTAACCCTCGAAAACCTGGTTGGGTGTGCTTTTTGAAGCTGAATTCCTGTCGTGGCCCGTGGCGGGCGGGGGAGCCTCTGGTCTGCCGGCTGCCGGACGGCCTGTACCCTTGTCCATCGCGTCGTTGGCCAGCTGGTCGGCTTCCTTGTTGCCGCCTCGCAGGGTGTGGCGCATCTCAAACCGGTCGAGTTTGCCGGCGAGGAGTTTCGCTTCCTCCCAGAGCGGGCGCAGGCCGGGACTGGCTACCTTGTACTGGCCTTTCATCTGCTTGACCATCAGTTCGGAGTCCGAAACCACACGAAGCTGGCGTATATTGTGCGCTTTGGCCCAGGCAAGGACGGACAGAAGTCCTTTGTATTCAGCGTAATTATTGGTTTGCTTGCCCAGAAATTCACTGAGCCGGGCCACGACCTGCCCTTTCGGGTCTTCGATAACGGCGCCATAGCCCGAGGGGCCGGGATTGCCTCGCGATCCGCCATCGCAATGGGCGGTGTACCAGCCGTTCGATTCGCTTTGGGCGGCTTCGATTCCGGAAAAGAGACTCTCGTTCATGCTCCTCTAGTGTAACCACCCCCTCTTCAAAAACCTGTCAATGGGACGCCGCCGTGTAATTGCCGTCACCTTCGCATGGTTTCGGCCGCAAATCCGCTCACAAACAGGCTTTGCGAGAGTCTACAAATATGCGATTAGGTCTGCACCCGCGGAGTGAAAATTTCGATGGCATCGGACGCAGTGAGTTACCCATCTTCGCCGACCGCACTTGCCGGCTCTTTAGCGTGGCCTGCCAAAAGGAGGATACAATCTTCCGCAGGTATGGCCTCCCGAGCAATGGACGGACCGGATCGCGCCGCGGAGCGTTTAGAGGCCCGCGCGCCGGAGATGGCCCTGATTCGCGAGGCCCAAGCTGGCTCGCGTGTGGCATTCGATGCACTGGTCCGCCAGTATGAGCAGCAGGTGCTGCGGCTGGCCCTGCATCTTACCGGCTCCGAGCACGACGCAGAAGACATTTACCAGGAGGCCTTTCTCAAGGCGTTCCGGTATATCGGCAACTTCCGGTTCGAGTGCTCGTTCTATACCTGGATTTATCGGATTGTGACCAATCTCTGCCTTGATCAGCTTCGCCGCCGCAAGACGCGCCGCGAAGACCAGGCCGTGGTGCTCGATCACTCCGGCGACGAGATCGATATTCTGTCATCGGTTTCCGACAATCGGTCATTTTCCAATCCCGCCAAGGAGCTGGACCGCAAGGTTCTGGCAGAGCGGATTCAAGCCGCACTCGGGAAACTCACCCCTCGGGAGCGGATGGTTTTTGAACTGAAGCATTACCAGGGTCTCCGCCTGCGCACCATTGGAGAGATGTTGAATACGACAGAAGAAACCGCCAAAAATACGCTCTTCAGAGCGACTAAAAAGTTGAGAACTCAACTGGCGGGGTTGCGTTAGGCCCTTCGCGGGCGGCGAGTCTTTTGGATTGGATTCGCGTAGCACTTATGAGGCTGGAAGGACGTTAAGAGATGAACTGCGAACTTGCACATGAGCGTATCGTGCTGGCCGCCTATGGCGAGCTGCCCGACGAACAGGCACACGAGCTGGACCGGCACATTATCGGCTGCCCGGAGTGCAGCCAGGAGCAGCAACAGCTGCTGGCGCTGAAGACTCTCGCCAAGGCCTATCCTGTCGTTGAGCCGGATCCCAATTTCATCACGCGCTCGCGCATACGCCTTGAAGAAGCGTTGGATGCGTTGCCGCCGAAACGGTGGTACGAGCGGTTCAGCCAGCGGATCGTGAACAATTTTTCGAGCCTGCAGGCGGCTCCGGTTGCGGCCTTGCTGCTGCTGATTGTGGGCGCAGGCGCAGGAACGCTGGGCGGGTACGAATATGCCCAGGCTCGCGCGGCCCATGCGGCTGGCAGAGGCCCGGCAGTTCCGATTGCCAAAGCTGATCCCGCGTCGACCCTTCCAACGCCCTCGACTGAGGTCTCCAACATTTCAAGCGTTGTCCGGCAGCCGAACAGCGAAATCATCGATGTGACTTACAACCAGGTCGTACCGCAGCACATTCAAGGCTCACTCGATGATCCGGCGATCCGCCAGTTGCTGATGCTGGCGTCGGCGAATGCGTCTTCACAAGGTGTTCGTGACGATTCTGTTGGTTTGCTCGCGGCTGAATGCCGGGCGGGGCACGCGTGCCAGGGTGCGGGCATCCGAGACGCCCTGATGGTGGCGCTGCGTTACGACAAGAGCGAGGCCGTTCGCATGAAGGCTCTGGAAGGCCTGCAACCATACGTTGCTGAAGACATACGGGTCCGCAATGCCGTGCTTGAGGCTCTTTTGAACGACAGCGATCCGCGCATTCGCGCCGCGGCCATCACTGAACTGGAGCCGGTGCAGGCAGATACCGGCGTAAGACGGGTATTGTCCACGGTTGCCAATTCGGACAATAATCCCCATATCCGCACGGTGTCCCGCGAGGTACTCAGCCGGACCCCGGTGTTTCAATAAACGACCCTTACCTTCAGGCAACCACACCGTCCATACAGAGTGCGGACCTGGATGAAGGAACACGAGGAAAGTGAAATGAACCGCTTTATGAGGCCCTACATCCAAACCGGAGTTTTCCTGTTCGGAGCCGCAATCACACTCGCGCCTGCAATGGCTATTGGGCAGGCGGCACGCATCTGGCAGATCATTGAAGAACCGATTCCGCTGTTGTTGCATTCAAGTTCGCAAGGCTACCTTGGCGTGCTTGTCGGCGACGTGGACAATGATTCAGCGAACAAACTCAAACTGAAAGATGTGCACGGCGCCGTGATTACGCTCATCGATCACGACGCGCCGGCGGCGCAGGTTGGCCTGCGCGTGAACGATGTTCTGCTCGAAGTCAACGGCCAGACGGTGGAGAGCGCAGAAGCGTTCGGGCGCATGATGCGCGAGATTCCGCCGGGGCGCAAAGTGACGATGGTGATCAGCCGCGAGGGAGCAACCCAGACCGTCACGGTGCAGCTTGCGGACCATAAGAAGCTCGACACCGACATCTGGAACAAGCTGAACAGCGGCGGCGACATCGGCACTCCTGTCGAGGGCCTTTCCATCCTGGGCACAGGAGGTGGCGGAGATGTGCCCTCTTCGGGTGGATTTCACATGCCGTTCGTGGGCAACAGCACGTTGAAAGTCGGTGCTATCGTTGAACCGCTCACGGCCCAGATGGCTGAATATCTCGGTGTTCGGAACGGCTTGATGGTGAAGCAAGTGGCTCGCAAGAGCGAGGCCGCTGCAGCCGGAATGAAAGCCTTCGACGTGATTCTCAAGGTCGGAATCGACAACATCATCACGGTCTCCGATTGGGATCGCTTGATGCGGGCCAATCAAGGGAAGGCCGTACCGATCACGATTCTTCGAGAGAAGAGGATGCAGACGCTGACGCTTCAGGTGGACTCAAAGAAGAAGTAGAAGAGTGAGCTGGACTTTGAAGAGTTCTTCCCTGACGGCGAGGGTTCGCTCATGGCCTTTGCTGATCCCGACGTAATGCGCGACCTGGCGCAGAATTTCTCAATTGACGACGCTGCTGCGCAGTCGATGCGCGATCCGGCTGAGGCATTTCATAGGCAGGCTGAGGAGTTTCGCGATGCTTTCAAAGATCGCAATTTTGGGATCGATCCGAAGCAGCTCGACCAAATGAAGCAGCAGATGCAGGAGTTCAACAAGGAATTCAACGCGGATGGATTCAAGTTCGACCCTAAGCAGATGGATGAGTTCAAGCAGCAGATGGACGAGCTCAAGCGTCAGCTAGAAGAGATGCAGTCGAGCGGTTCTCACCACATGGTTTAACGAGTAAGCTAATTTGAAAAAGTGGGCGCCGCCGGAAGTACCGGTTTGGCGCCTTTCGTGCGTTTGGATATTTGCACTGGAGGTCACGGAATGCTGATGGAGAAGTTGTTTTCCTCGGGAGTGATGCGAATGGGGCCTTCCCGGACGGACCCTGATCGTCAGGTAGGTGTCTTTAACCCGGGCGCTGTTGCGGGACTTCCTGAGCTTCGTGCAACCAGGATGGATGAGTTTGGTTGGATTGCCGGCGAGTGGAACTACGAGAATGCCGTTCCCGCAACCGCCGCCAATCCAGCTTACTGCGATATTGGTACTTGTAAGTATTCGGTCTGTGAAAGGAACAACTGGCTCTGCATGGTTGCGCCGGATGGCCGTGAGATGCAGCAGATCACATTCGATCCCTTCAGCAAGCAATGGATCTACGTGCTGATGAATGGAGCGTACGGCATGTTGCGTTCCCAGCAAGGGTGGGAGGGAAATCAGATCGTTTTCATAGGTCTGATGACGATGATCGGCTTCAACTGCGAATGGCGGATCAGGTGGACGAAGGAGAACGCAGATCGATTCTCCTTCGTCAACGAAGAGCGCGACGCCAGCGGTTCATGGGCCTATATCGATGAATGGCGATTCAGGCGCAAGAGAGAATAAGCGAAGCAGCGCGATTCGCCGGTGATCAACGCATTGGGATCATTGCTTCGGCGGCTCCAGTATGCACCCCGGCGTCGAGCGGGCAATCTCCCACTCTTCGTCGGTCATGTCTACGGACACATCCGCAAACAATGGCGTGCTCAAATAGCGCTCGCCGGTGTCGGGCAACATGCACAAAATCGTCGACCCCTTTGGGGCCTCTGCAGCCACACGCAACGCGCCGGCGAAGGTTCCGCCTGACGTAATTCCGACAAAGATGCCTTCCTTCTTGGCGAGATCCTTGCTGCACTTGAGGGCATCGGGATTGGCGATGCGAAGGACCTGGGTGATCCTCTTCGTGTCCACGGCGTCGCCTGCAAGCTTGGCGATGAAGTCGGGGCTCCAGCCCTGCATGGGGTGGGGCTTCCAGCTTGGATGGCCGGCCTTTGCCGATCCGTCGGGATTGCGTTCCTGCTCAATGCCGCTCGACAGCATTGGAGCATCGTCGGGTTCACAGACCACGATCTTGGTCTCCGGCCGCTCCTTGGCCAGCACGCGCGCTACACCTTTCAGCGTCCCGCCAGTACCGAATCCCGTAACCCAGTAGTCGAGCCGTTCACCCTTGAAATCGTTGAGGATCTCCTGCGCGGTGGTGCGCGAGTGCATATCGGCGTTGGCTTCGTTTTCAAATTGGCGTGTGTAATACCAGCCGTGCTTCTCAGCCAGTTCTTCAGTTTTTTTGACCATGCCGACGGCTCGCGCCGCGGCGGGAGTCAGGATCACTTTGGCGCCAAGAAAACGCATCAGCTTGCGCCTCTCGATGCTGAACGTCTCCGCCATCGTCACTACCAGTGGATAGCCTTTGGCTGCGCACACCATGGCGAGGCCGATGCCTGTATTGCCGCTGGTGGCCTCTACGACGGTCTGACCCGGCTTCAGCTTGCCGGTGCGCTCTGCCTCTTCGATCACGCCCAGCGCGAGGCGGTCTTTTACCGACCCCAGCGGATTGAATGCTTCCACCTTGACGTAGAGGTTTACGTCCGGCGGGGCCAGGCGGTTGATCTTCACGACCGGCGTGTTGCCGACTGTATCGGTAATGCTCGCGTACTTGCTCATTCGTTGACCTCCGAATGCAGCCAATTGTACAGGCGCAGTGTGTCACGGTGTCGAATGAAAATTGCGGAAATACGAGAAAAGCCAGGGTTAAGCGAGGCAGCCCGATACACAGCAAGAACCGGGAATCCTATCAATGCAGTGGTCCAGTAGAATTCGTGCGAGGTCTCCCGATGGAAGCCGAAACAATCGCAAAGCGCACATCTCCGCTCAATATCTCCTCAGATGAGTTTCGCGCCGCCGGTCATCAACTCATCGATCGGATCGCCGATTTCTTCGACTCGCTTCCGCAGCGTCCGGTAACTACGGGAGAGTCTCCCTCGGCAATTCGCAAAGCTCTTGGTGTTGATCGTTCTCTTCCGCTCAAGGGGGCCGATCCGGCAGAACTGCTGAACCACGCAGCTGCGCTTCTTTTCGATCACTCTCTGTTCAATGCGCATGCGCGGTTCTGGGGATATGTCACAGCCTCTCCTGCGCCGATCGGCGCGTTGGGCGAATTGCTGGCGGCAGTTGCGAACCCCAACTGTGGAGCATGGCTGCTGTCCCCGATGGCTAGTGAGATTGAGGCGCAGACGATCCGCTGGATCGCGGAAATGCTCAACTATCCGACCGACTGCGGCGGGCTTTTCGTGAGCGGGGGCAACATGGCCAACATCGTCTGTTTTCTCGCGGCGCGCCAAGCCAAGGCCGGAAGTGATGTGCGCAGCAAGGGCGTTGAAGGCACTCGCCTGCGCGCGTACTGCTCAAAGGAGACTCACACCTGGATTCAGAAAGCCGCCGACATTGCCGGCCTGGGCACTGATTCGGTGCGATGGATTGCCGTCGATAGCGAACTCCGCATCGATGTTGACGCGCTGCGCGCACAAATCCGCGCCGATCTTGCTGCGGGAGAAAAGCCGTTCATGGTCGTTGGAAATGCCGGCACGGTCAGCACCGGCGCCGTCGACCCTCTGCCCGAACTTGCGAAACTCTGTCGCGAAATGGATCTCTGGTTTCACATCGATGGTGCGTATGGTGGATTTGCCGCGCTTGTCCCCGATGCACCTGCGGAGTTCGCTGGCCTCAGCGAGTGCGACTCACTTGCCGTCGACCCGCACAAGTGGCTCTATGCTCCGCTCGAAGCCGGGTGCGCCCTGGTACGCGACGTGTCGAAATTGCGCGACGCGTTTGCATATCATCCGCCGTACTATCATTTCGGTGTCGAGGCCATCAACTACTTCGATCTCGGGCCGCAGAACTCGCGCGGCTTTCGCGCTCTAAAGGTGTGGCTCGCGCTGCAACAGGTGGGGCGCGAGGGCTATGTGCAGATGATCTCCGACGACATTCGCCTGTCGCGAGCGATGTTCGAGCGCATCGCGAACTGCACGGAGCTTGAGGCACTGACCCAGGGGTTGAGCATCACTACGTTTCGTTTTGTGCCGTCTGATCTGAAGCGCAATGACGAACAGATAGAAGGCTATCTGAACGATCTGAATCGCGAGCTGCTCACGCGCCTGCAGCAGGGTGGGGAAGCTTATCTTTCCAATGCTGTGATCGGCGGTAAATATGCGCTCCGCGCCTGCATCGTCAACTTCCGCACCACGCACGAGGACGTTGAAGCGCTGCTGCCCATTGTCGTATGCATCGGCAACGCAGTGGATAAGGCACTACGGCCGGCGGGACTCGTCTGAAGGCTCTCAAAAAAGCCAGTGCGATTGTCGTTCGAGTTGTGTACACTTTGCAAAGCTCTAGCCCAACTGAATAAACGTCTCAGGCCCATCTCCTCCCCCGGTGCGAAGCCTATTTTCCGGCAGGTTGCCGCAAGCGCAGCGATTCGAGAAAAAATAGAGAGTGGGATTATGACGACAGTTCTTCGCGTTTTGGCCGTTGTCGGCCTTGTGGCGGGCGGTGCCCTGGGAATGGCGGGATCGATGGCCGCCGCATCGAACGTTCGCGCTGTCTGCTGGGCCGTCGATGCGACCGGTGTCATCGTCGCCACGGTGATCCTGGCACTCAGCTTTCTTCGCGCCGGGAAAATGGAAGTGGCCGCAGGCTTCCTGATCTACGCCATCGGAGAGGGCGTTATGCTCACCGGCACATCCATGTCGCTGGAGGCGAGTGTGCCTGCATTCGCAGCGGGGGCTGCTCTCTGGAGCGCGGGTCTTGTACTGGTCAGCGTTCCGCGCGATTTCAACCTCATCACACGGTTCACCGGCCTCGTGGCTGCCGTGCTGTTCGCAATGGTCTCCCTGCGCATCTTCTGGGGAAATCCGCTCACGCCTATCGCGCGTCCGCTGCCGATGTTTGCCTATCCCGTACTGGTCCTCACATTCATCGGCTGGATATATACGATTGTGAGGCACGGCGCACAACTAGGCGCAGCCGAGACGCCTGCACATTTGAGACGCGCGACCGTCGCGATCCGTTAACAACTCGAAGAATCACTTCACGCCCTTATCTGGATTCCAAACGCCCTGCAATTTCCGCACGTAGAGAATCTGTCCGACGTGATACGCGTTATGCGCGCCCACATGCGCCACGAGCGACGCGCTGGCAGCGAGCTTGGCATCGTCGGCATCGGTCACTGCTTTTTCCCAATCAGTCATCACCTGGTTCAGCTTTTTCACGAGGTCGTCCCATTGCGCCGGGGTGAAGTTGTCGAAGGTTTCGTTGTTGTTGCCATCGAACTTCTCATTCTTCACGCCCTTGAAATCGTTGAGTGCGCGATTGTCCCAGTACCAGATGTGGTAGGCCAGCTGCCCAACCGAGTGGTTGCCTTTGCCGGGACTCCACATGGCTTGCTGCGAAGTTAGTCCATCGACGGCAATGCCGACTGGAACAAACCAGTCTTCCTGATCGTGAGTGGTGCGCAACTGCTCCAGCAGCACGCCGCGCAGCGTAGTGGGCGGTTTCTTGTCATTGGTCTGTGCGCAGACGGGAAGCGTCAGGAGCAGGAGAAATGCAAATTTTTTCATTGGTCGTGACCTCACGGGGAGATGTAGTTCCGGAAGTATAACGCCATGCCCGACCCTTGGGCTTCCGGCAAGTCGCGTCTCCAGTCCACTTCAGAACTTCCTTGTGCGGGATGCCACTTCTCGTTAGGAATCCGGCTCCAGATAGGCTAGCTTCCGAGATCACATGGCGCCCTCCTCACAGCCCGTTCTCAACTTTGCTTCCCGCCCCGCTCCTCGTTCCATGCTCCAGGTTGAGCAGCAACCGTCGCTTGGGCTGCTTGCGATCGGCTTGATTGGCCTAGGCGTTGTGGGACTATGTGTAGGCGACTTCGCAATGGTGTGGCAGCCGGTGGCGCCGTGGTTTCCAGCGCGAACCGCATTGGCCTATGTTGCTGCCGGGCTCATGCTTTTCTGCGGCGTTGGGCTTTTCTTTCGTTCCACCTCTGTCTGGGCAGTACGCATCCTGTTTCCGTACCTGATCGTGTGGCAACTGCTCAAGCTGCCTGCACTCTTTGTTGCGCCAAAAATCGAGGGCGTCTACCTGGGCTTCGGAGAACTGGCTGTGCTGCTCGCGGGCGGCTGGACGCTTTTTGCGAGGCTCGCCGATGTTCGCCTGCCCGCGTGGCTTGCCTGGGCGACTGGCGACAAAGGTGTGCGCATCGCGCGCTATTACTTTGCCGTCTGGATCATTCCCATCGGGCTCTCTCATCTTATCTACAGCAAAGAAACCGCGGCGTTTGTTCCGGCGTGGCTGCCGTTTAGAACCGGCTGGGCCTATCTCACTGGCGTCGGACAAATGGCGTCGGGACTTGGCATTCTCTTCGGCGTACTGCCGCGCGTTGCGGCGTGGGCAGAGGCTGGGCAAATCACGCTGTACACGCTGCTGGTCTGGTTGCCTGCGCTCTTTGCTGCGCCCCGAGCGCGCTTGCCCTGGACTGCGCTTTGGATTTCATGGACCATTGGCGCGGCCGCATGGGTGGTTGCGCAAAACACCCCGGCGAAACCTGGCACAGAAAAATGAGCGCCGGCAAACCGGCGCTCAACTCCGCGCATGATTTCAGCAGCCTGGAGGCTGCTGCCCCCCCTGTATTCGCAACATCCAAACGCGGCGGTTTGGAATTTGGAGAGCAGGTCGATCAACATACATCGGCAGGTAGACGACACACTTCCGTCTACATTTCGTAACTCACGCGCCGATCGGCTGCCATGGTCATGGCTCCGTGGCTTGCAGCCAGCCGGCGTGAAAGCGTGCGGCCCAAAATTCGCTTGCCACGAAAGACACGCGACTTCATAGTTGCCACGCTCAAATTCATTGCCCGGGCGGCTTCCAGCTGTGGACTCTCGTCGAGCGCACAAATTTCAATTGCGCGACGACACACCATGCCCAGCTTGCTCACTTCCTCACGCAGAATGCCTTCCATCTCCCTACTCTGCCAGGTTTCTTCAGGATTCTTGCCGGGATCGGGAAGATCGATCTCGACAACTTCATTGTCCTGTTTGCTCAAGTATTCGATCGAAACAAAGACGCGGTTGCGGCGGCTGCGCAGATGCTCGTGTGCAGTGTTCTGCACGATAGCGCCGAGCCAGCTGGACATCTGCGACTCTCCGCGAAACTTTGCGAGAGCTTTATAGGCCTTCATGAAAGCTTCCTGGACAATGTCTTCTGCGTCTTCGTTCGAATTCGTTAAACGCCGGGCCATCCGCAGCAGCTGTGGTCGGCGCCGTTCGGCAGTGTCGAGAAACTCGGTGAGTCTAGCTTCGCGCAGCGGCGCGTCCATTTCCACTTCCATTGCACTCAAGGCAATTGGCATATGCACCCTCTCCTTCGGGTGGGCATTTCAAATTCATTCGGTTGGAATGAAGAGACGGGAAGGCAATGCACGCGGTCAAAATTGCGCTAGCTGCAATGAAGACCGGTAATTGCCGACTATGCCAGAGAAGAATTGAATGCGGGAGGAGCCCGGAAGGGGATGTGCGCGGAGACGACAATCGCTACGCGCGTCGGAGCGGGCGTGACGACAACGTGATCCCGAGACAAGCGGGGAAGCTGCGGGGCGGAAAAAGCGAGAAGCGCTAATCCGGAAATCTTTTGCGGTTTGGTATGGAGCTGTGTAACTGCGCTTGAGGAATCGTCGCGATGCTCCACCCACATGCGGGTGCCTGAGGCTTTTGAGACCTCAGCGTGATGGAGGTATTGCGAGAGCTTGTATCCGTATCCATTAGCGCTAATCGCGATAGCCAGCGCGAAGAAGGCCAAAACGCAAGGCTGGAAAAACTGCCTGACTGCAACAGGAATTCCGGAATCACGCCCGATGACCAGCACCGAGCGCCGATTCTGCGCTTGGTGTCTTGTCGGGATGGGGAATTCGTCGTGCACTTGCTTCAGGCTCCTCGATCGGGCAGCGAAGGTTTCACAAGTATAGACTCGGGTCGCTATCGTTTGGCCGCAAAATTATCGATTGAAAGTAACAGAGGGGGTTCTGTTTTTCACTGGACTCTCGGCAAGGACGTTTATTAATTCAAAGGCAATGAAGGATATATCGAAGCTTTTTGGCTGCCGGATGCCAGAACTGCGCTCGATGGTTCTTAAGGAATCTCAAGATTCAGAGCTTCCAGGGTTTCGAAAACTGATACCCAGGGGAGGCAGGCGTGCTTTGGACTTCAAAAAACTGTTATGCCGGGAGCAAATTTTCCTGGCTGCATGAATTTATTGCGCGATTGCGTGTTCGGCGCCACGAAAGAGGCTGCGGAGAGCACGCCACACCCAGCGGATGAGCAAAATGATGGCTACGACAAAAGCCAGGGCTATGCCGCCGCCGATGTACGGGTGCGTGGTCGCGAGCCAGGTGAGAGAGACGGCGAGCACATCTTCTCCGAGGCTCAGGCCGATGTTCGAGAAAGGCTCGGGTGACGGCGTAATGGCGGCACGGGCTGCGGTTTTGCCTCCGTGCGCGGCAAGCGCTATCAGTCCGCCCAGCAGAGTGGCGGCGAGCTGCTCACCGGGTGTGAGTGCAGCGGTGGCGCGCCAGGCCAGGAGGGCTGCAACCGGGACGCGGATGAAGGTGTGTAGCGCATTCCACACCAGGTCAAAGGCGGGAACCTTGTCGGCGAAGAACTCAACCGCGAAGAGCACGGCACTGGCGCCGATGACCCACCAACTCGCCAGCAGGTGGAGCTGCTCGGGCAGCGGCAGGATTCCTGTATGGGCGAGCACGCCCAGGGTCGCAACGGTCGCATACAGGTTGAGCCCCGCCGCGAAGGAGACAGCGACAATCAGCGCGACAAGTTCATGCCCGGGCAGTGGAAGCTTCACGTCGTCAGTATAGGTCCATCCTGATCGCCGTTGGCGGGAACGTTATTCGTTTGTCGTTGCGGCGGCGGTCAGGCAGATTGTCGGAGGAATTGAGCCGCGACCCCCGGCGAGAAGATGTCGCAGGAGTCGCGGCGAACGCGCAGGCGCGTCAGAGATGGCTCACTTGCAGCGGTTAGCTGGTTCATAAGCGTCGCCGCCCTGCAGGCAGGGAACGGCGCTCAGGTATTCGTAGATGGCGCGAAGGTCGTTGTCAGAGTAATCCTTGAAATTGGGCCAGGGCATGACCTGCAGCAGGTCGGCATCGAAAGGCGGCGAAGGGATGCAGCCGGGATTCGGCGCACCGGTGCAGGCCGGATGGCGATGATCCGGATCGACGCCCGTTCGCATAATCTCGCGGAACTGTTCGAAGGTGTTGCCGCCTTCGGGCCGACCGGTCGCATCGGGCGTCAGGTTGCGCGAGATGATCTCGTACGAGCCCGGAATCAGTGCGCCGAAGCTCTGCCCGCCGCCGAGGTAGGTGTTTTTGTTCACGATTTTCGGTTGGTTGAAGTAGGGGTTTCCGCCGTCGGCGTACTCAGTTTGCGGTCCGGCAGAGTGGCAACCGTTGCAGTCGCCTGCGACGTTCACAAGATAGCTGCCGAGTCCGATCCTTGCGGGGTTTTTGCCCTTCAGGTTGAGGCGCACGGGAACGGCCGCCCATCCAAGCTGAACGCGCGAATCGCCATTCGATTCGGCCTTCACACGTGGCGAATTTGAAACGCTGACGGAGATGAAAACTGCAGCGACTACAGCGCCGGTACAGGCAATTTTGAGCCGTACATCCTTTGTCATGAGACTCTCCATTTTGCTTCGCACAGATTGAGAACCATGCGGGTGTCTTTCCCCTTAGAAATTTCCACTGCGCGCTTGCGAATGCCTTCGCAAAAGGGACTTTTTGGGAAGCCGGGCCGAGAGCTGAAATGCGCGAGATTCAGTGGAGGACCGATAGTACAACGGGCGCGGGACACTGTCGATGAATTTTCGTGAACCAATTAATTGCCAACCGCGCCGGTCAGGATCTCAGAATCGAGACCCGGCCGGCGCGTCATTGGATTTCTTAACTGATTGGCGGCAACTGTCCGGAGATTGTCGTGGCGGCGGCGCTGCAGGCTGGATGTCCCCAGCCGGATGCACTGACGCCTAGCGCAAGTCCCGGCGCGGGGGTTATGTCGTAAACGATGTTGTCGGGCCGGGTGGTGTCGGGGCCGACGCCTCCGGGAACGTGATCGAGCTTCAGCGCGTTGCGCGTGCGCCATGCAATGTTGTGGTCCGCGCACGAGGAGTCGCCGCTGACGCCGATGGCGCCGACGAGTACGCCTTGCGGGTTGTAGAGCGCGAGGCCGCCGCCAAAGACGTTTACGCCGCCAATGCGTCCGCCGACCATGGGGTCTTTTGCGGTGCCGTAGTTATCGGGATCGCCGCGGTAGGCAACCGACACGTCGACGGGATTGCTGGCCTGCAGGCCGAACAAGGAGCCTCCGGGCTGGACGGCGCTGTAGAGGTCGGCCGTGGAGAGCGACAATTTGGGCAGGCTGAAGGCGTTCGCGGTATTCGCTTTTTGCGCGGAGATTACGCGGCTGCCCGGCCACTGACTGCCGCGATCGGCACCGGTGAAAGCGACGGCGCAGACTACTCCGTCACGGTTGACGACGGTGCCCCACATATCGAGGTTGAAGCCGCCGTTGGTAGCGGCGCGTGCGGCGGCGAGTGCCGCCTTGAGTTGACCGTAGTTGGGCAGGAGCTTGCATGCCGCTGAAGTGTCGACATCTTTATCTTTGTCTTTGTCGGGCTGGGCGAGAGCGGGAAGGTTGAAGGCGAGGACGAGGGCGAGAGTGGCGACGAAACATCCGGGTTTTGTCATTGGGGATCGAACTCCTTGCGCTTCGAAAGGCAACGCGCGGCGTTGCTGCGCGGTATTCCGAAAGTTTCACAAACCTAACATGGCGCTTCGGAGGTCGCAATCAGGAAATCTGTCGGACGCGGCACCCGGATAGTTCGCGAAGCTACTCGGTACAAGAAAGAAAGTGCTTCCCGTACTTTTCGGTTTGACCTAGTCTGTCTCTGTGCGGCGGGCTCCAGTCCTGCGGGCTTCATTGGGAGGTTCATTTGATACGCAAGGTGCTTTCTTCGTTCCTATTCGTTTTGGCGCAGGCAGCGCTGTCGCAGGCGCCCATCCAGAACATCACGCTCAGTTTCCTGACGCAGCAGAACGCAAAACCGTGGAACGCGCAGGTACGCGGGAAGCTGGTGTGCGGCGGTCAGACGATGGCCACACTGAAGTGCTGTAGTGGCGACCAGAAAAGCGACCAATGGGCCGTTGGATCGACGCACTATCGCAACATGCAGATGGCGCAGACTCTGCCGCAGGTCGCACTGACCGGATGCACGCTGGAACTAGGGATGAGCGCCCCGAGCGGCAGCAGCTGGACCGTGAGCCCTACGGCAACAGTGGTCTATGGAAATGGCCGCCAGGTTCCGCGAACTTTCGATTTTGTGACGCTTGTTTCGAAGGGCTCGTACATTTCGAAATCGTTCGGGCTGGATCTGTATCCCTGAAGTAACTGTTGCCGGCGCGAGCATACGTCTGTTGCGATCCCACTCATGCGCAAAGAGAGCGCATGAATGGGGCACACCGTTGGGCTATGGGGGCGCCCATGTTCGTGGTGCTGGGATCTGAAAATATCCGTTGGGCCACTCGTCCGCTGCCTACTGTTTGTCGTAGACCAATTCGCTTGTCATAGACTTTCCATCTTGATTTGTGCCTTTTACCTTTACGGTCATGGTTTTGCCATCGTGTGAGACTTCGATCCGGCCACGAGTGTGATATTTTCCCTTGGTGTTCTTAGCTTCCCAGTCGAAGGTATTTGCGTTCACCTGTTTGATTGAAACGGTGTCATAGGGGGATCCCTCGCCAGAGACAGACGCGGGAGCGCCGTCGTACTTTGCCGTATACGTGGCGTTGATTTTTGTGCCATCGGAACGTTCGCCGGTGTTGGTCACCTTCACGCCATCGCCAGCCGCTTCCCGAACCGACGTGATGCTTTTGACGGGAAACGGAGCGGGAGTGTACTTGCTCTTTTCAACATTCACCTTCCAAGTTCCGAGAGAATTATCGGCGCCGAAAGCGGCCGCCGTGGAGGTGATTACCAGGGTTGCGAGAGCAAAAGTGAGCAGTCTTTTCATGAAAGTTCTCCTTCGAGTGGGGTTCCAGGGAAAATTGCGCGGGCAGTGAACGAGAGCGTGTGTTGCCCAGGAATTGGGTGGTTTTGACCGCGGTCGCGGGTCGGGGGAAGGGGCCGTTCCGAAGTGCGCCTAATCTAGTCGAGTTGTTGGTGGTTCGTCAAGGCAAATCCCGGTAGAGCAAAATCCGCGATCACGGCCAGCGAGTCCGACACCCTCATCGCGATTAGACCCCGATGAATATGCGAGCAAACAAGATCCGCGTGCAAGAGATATCGTTCGCACCAAATCTAGACGCCGAATTGCTGGAGGTGGTGGTCGATGTGCTTGTACATCCACATGGACCATTCATCGGGCGTGAGGCGGCCGAAGAAGCTGTGGGGATGCGTGGTGCAGCCGGCAGGACCGCAGGCGGCGAAGCGGTCGATAATGCCGCTGAGTTTTTCGCATTCACTGGCGAGGTCGCGGTTGTCAGTGACGGCGAAGCCGGGAATGGTGGGAGAGTTGCGCCGCATGGGTTCGCCTTCCTTGAAGGCCATCGGCTTGATCGCAAAGCCGAGGAGGCGTCCGATCAACATGCGCGGCGGACGGCGATCGCCCAGCGCAAGTTCCATTCCCATGGCGCAGTGGGCGACGGCCTGTCCGGGCGTCATCTTGCCCCATTGGCGCGGGCTGTCGGGGCGCAAGTGCGCGAGGCGCTCTTTCAACTCCTGCACGGTCTCCGGTTGAAACAGGTTCTTCATGGCAGGGACGAGGATTCCAGGCGATCATATCAGCGCCCGAGGCCCTCTCATCGCGATAATGATGCGATGAACGAGGCAGCCCATACGTTCAGAAATCTATGCGTAGGTCGCTCGCCGCGAGCGATCCATGGTGACGGCGGAAGCGCAGACGGAGCGATGTATTTCCAGTTCGCTTTTGGCTCGCGACATTTCTATCTCGCTGTAAGCGACAAACCGCGAGCTGATGTGGCAATAGACGGTATTTGAGCAGGCTTGGTGGTATTCGCTCGTTCTATCCTCAAGCGCTCGTTCAAAATCGTGGCAGATTGGACAACGCATAACTTCCCCTTCCGACTTTTTGGCCGGACTCGAGTGTGTTGGAGTGAGTGGATCTTAGCGCTGGGTGATCTGGCGCTCGGCGTTGAGCCAATCCTGAATGTCGTAGCCGTTCTGGCCACCACGCTTCTGATACATCTGAAAGGCGCGCACGCGTATATCGTCCATGGACACGCGGATTCCTGATGGTGTTGCTTCGCGGGCTGCAGAAGGCTGTGAGGGGATAACTTTAACTTGCTTTGAATGAGTCTTTACTTTAGTGACTATCATAGGGAACCCTTCATGTAATCAAGGGCTAAGAGGGGAATAACTTCAGAAGAACTGCCTTAGTTCAGAGAATCTGAATGAGGAGATAAGTAACTCGCTCACCCTTAATGCTACGCTCATTCCCGGCGAGCGCGCGCTATATCTCGAGTAATTGGAGGCGACTTTGCACTTATCGACTAATATGGGTGGCCCGCATCCCGATCAAGAGATCCAGGCCACCCTCTAAAGCTATACAAGTAATCTATTTTTTATCGCCGTTTGCCGGGTCGGGGCTCTTGTGGCCGCGGCCATCGCGCGTCTCATTGCCTTTGAAGTCGGTGTTCTTGTCGAGATGATACGAAGGGTCGGCCTTTTCGCCGCGCTCCGGCAGCTTGCCTTTATAGCCGTTCTCGATATTCAGGCGGCTGTCTACCTGGCCATGGAAGTCGCTAGGGCCATGGAACCACGAACCCGCGCCAACGAACGCGCCGCCGGTGAACCATTCGGGACCGTAGTAGCCGTAGGGAGCGCAGGCATTCGGCGCAGCCTCATAGTAGCCATACGGACAGTCCGGCGCCATTCCGGTATCAAGAGAGACTTGCCCTTGAGGGAGAGCGGGCCGCTCCTGCGAAAGAGGGACTGGCCCGGGAGCTTGAGCCGTTGCCTTCGGAGCGATCGCAAACATGCAGCATCCGGCAACAGCCGATAACATTACCAGCTTAAAACCATTCATAGATCTCCTTAACTTCGCAGGGGCGTCAGATGACACCCCTGCACGATGACCGTAGCGGGTTTGAAAGGGGATGTCTGAGCTATTCAGATCATCTGCCAACTTTGGGAGAAGGAAACCCGGGTGTGGCTGCCCGGCGTTCACTGCGGCTGGGACGGGAGGCGCTCCCAGACGAGCACGCGCTGATGATCCTCGCCCATTTCATGCGTTTTTGCAGTCAGGGTCAGCCTATTGCCGACGAGTTTTAGCTGGCGGACTCCGTTCTGATCGCGCTCTCCGGGATAGAGCGAGTGGCGGATGTGGTGGGTCACGGAAGAGCCGGACGCATCGACGGTCCATGTTCCGAAATAAGCGTAGTAACCGTCGATGGCGGCCGTCTTCTCCGCAGCGGGGGCGCGCAGAAACTCTTCGCGCGAGCTGGTGTGCGGAACTGTGGGCCTGGGGTCTGACACGATCTGCACGCTCATCCAGCCGCTGGGGTCGTACATCAATATTCCCTCTGGATGCCGGCCATAGAAGGGATAGATCACTTCGCCGCCGGGGCGCGTCGTCTCAATGCTGACAAGACGCCATGCCCCAGCAAGCTGCTGAATGACGGTGTCGCCGCGTGGCTGCGCTGGAGGGGTGGGCACCTGTGCGCCGTCGAAGGAGATGCAGAGAACAAGCAAGATGCAGAGACGCATGGTGGCCCTCCCGGGACGGTGCAAAGTTTATCACCGGGCGGACTAGCTGCCATTATTCCCGTACACCCCTCCCCCACCCCGTCATCTGGGGTTAAATTATTCATCTTCTTTACGTTAGGGAGGGATTGGTGGTTGTAATTGCTCTTAACATTACGGTTAGCCGCAGATTACTCTAAACAAATGGATTCGGGTGGGAAGACTGGAGCAAGGGGCTTGGTTCTCGCGACTGTGTTGGGTGTGCATATGACTCCATTATGCGCGGACGGGGGAAATAGACTGCAAAACGGGGGGAAGTTTTTGCGGAGTGGAATGAGGGGGTTAGGGAAAATCTGGGCGGGGAGGTATTGACGGTGCGCGGGAGGGGCATCGGTGATCGATATCTCTACTCCATCGAGGAAGACCTGTCTTCGGGGCTGAGGGTTGAAAAGCAGATTCTTCACTCCCCACCCCCGAACCTACCCCAAAGAGCTGGCGCTCTTCGGGGCCCCTGAAACGTTCGGGGCCCCGTTCGTTCAGAATGACACCCGCTGGGGTTGGGGGTTGAAAGGATTGGGTGGGCCAGCCGACTGTCCTCGGGGGTGAGGGTTTGAAAAGCAGATTCTTCACTCCCCACCCCCGAACCTACCCCAAAGAGCTGGCGCTCTTCGGGGCCCCTGAAACGTTCGGGGCCCCGTTCGTTCAGAATGACACCCGCTGGGGTTGGGGGTTGAAAGGATTGGGTGGGCCAGCCGACCGTCTTCGGGGCAGAGGGGCTGAAAAGCGGATTCTTCACTCCCCACCCCCGAACCTACCCCAAAGAGCTGACGCTCTTCGGGGCCCCTGAAACGTTCGGGGCCCCGTTCGTTCAGAATGACACCGGCGTGTTTTGGGCTGTTGTGGGGTGCCCGGCAATTCCGGCTCCCAAATCTCTTCGAGATATGGGGTACTTGGCCCTCACTTCAGGGGGAAGCATCGAGGTCGTTCGCGAAGGCCAGGGGACCGGAATAGCTACGGCGGATTTCGGTTTGCGTCTGGTCCTCTTTTCCCAGGGTGCGGAGCATGCGATGGGAAAGGACCAGCTGCTTCACGTGAGCACGGGCAGCGATGGCGCCGATGACCGATGGCGGCATGTGGAGGCGGCGTTCAACACCCGTGGCGCCTTCGGGAACGGCGTTGTGCGCAACAAACAGATCGGCATTCATCGCGAGCTGAGGCAGGCCTTCGCCATTGCCATTGGTGTCTCCGCTAAAGACGATGCGCTTGCCGCCAATCTCGACCCGCCATGCCAGCGCGGGAAACGCACCGTGCACGACGCTCACCGCGTAGAGGGTCAGGTGCGGGTCGCGGAAGACTCGTAGAGGTTTTGTTGCAGGCGCAACATTGTGCGGCTCAAGAGTGTATGTCCCTGCCTTGGCGGGACCGGTGAGATCGCTCAAGTAGCGCCAGGCTCCATGAGGATCGTTGAAGAGGTCGCGCACAAACTCGGTGGTGGAGGGCATGTACTCGTTGCCCGACGGACCGTAGACAGGCAAAGGACGATTGCGGTCTTCAAACCATGACGAGAAGACGAGCGCGGGGAAATCGCCGGAGTGGTCGACGTGAAAATGGCTGAAGAGAAAAACGTCGACTTGCGCCATCAGGGCTCCACTCTCGCCGAAGCGGAGAGCGCTGCCGCCGCCCGCGTCGAGGATGACGCGCGGGATGCCGTTGTCCCAGATGAGATAGCTGGTGGATGCGCGCTTGTCCTGCGATTCCGGGCCGCCGGAGCCGAGCACCTGGACCGCGATGCCCGATGCGCCACAGGATTGTGCCGCGAAGCGCGATGGGTTGGTGACGATGATGACTGCGGCAAAAATAAGGCTTTGTGGGAGTTTGAGCGAGTACATCGCGGGACCTCCGTACTCTTATGGGTCGAAGATACTCCGGTCAAGGGCGCGAGGATCGCAGCGTGAAGGCGGTGCAGTGGAATTCCAAGGTCTGAGAAGCGGATCCCTTCGACTCCGCTGAGGACAGGCTGTGGGGGACCCCAAATTGTGGTGGTGAGACCTGAGTTTTCGGGAGTTGGTTTCCGCGCTTTGCGGCAGTCCAGAACGACTCAATCTCGACCGTTCCTTCTGAACACGTCATGTAGTGCTGAAAACTGGACCACTCCCAGTCCTCTGGTTTGGTGACGAGACCACGTTTTACGGGATTGCGGTGCATGTACCTGAGCTTCTCCGCCGTCTTCTCGGGATTCCAGACATTGAAGTCGTAGTAGCGGGCTTGCCAGAACGGCCTTTCTTTTCGTCTTTTCGTCACCGATAACTTGAGCGCCTGCATGACGCGATCGAGTGTGCCGTCTTTCGGTTCGTTCACGAGCAGATGGACATGCTCCGGCATCACCACGTATCCGAGCACGACGAAGCCATATCGCTTGCGGATCCGTTCGAGCGCGGATTCAAAGAGGCGCCGGCTTGCGGGCCTGTTGAGGTATGGTCTGCGGCGGTAGCAACTGAAGGTGATGAAGTGGAAGTTTCCCGTTTGTTGATACCGATGGAGCCCTCTGGTCATCCGGGAGAGTTTAAGTTGGTGAGAATTCGGGAGTCGGTGGTGGGGCTCACAGTGTCTTGGTTGTTTGGTTCATCGTGGTTCGGCCATCACCCCCCAGGTCTCAGAAGCGAGACCTGGGGCACCCAACTTTGTGGTGAACGAGACCTGGGCCACCCGCCCGGCTTGTTGATAACGGGTGAAGGCCTTGGTCATTCGAGCCAGAATATGCTGTTGATGGTGGAGAGTCGGTGGTGGGGCTCACATCCCTCCCAGGTCTCAAAGGGGAACCCGGGGCACCCGAATTTATTCCCTCCCAGGTCTCAGAAGCGAGACCTGGGGCACCCGGATTTGTGGTGATCGAGGCTTGGGCTGCGAGTCCTTCTCTTGTATGTTTCAATAGTAAGAATGGCAGTTCCCCGGAGATCTACTGTTAGAGGCAAGCTGATTGCGGCTCGGCGCAAGGCGCGGGAGTATGCGATGGTGGCGCGGGCGCTGGCGTCTACTTCGCATCCTGTTCTGGCGCAGATAGTTCCGGCGCGGTTCTGCAATCTTTCTTGCGCTTACTGCAACGAATACGACAAGGTTTCTGAGCCTGTCCCCCTGGACGAGATGCTGCGGCGGATCGACCACCTGGGGCGGCTGGGCACGGCCATGATCGGGATCTCGGGCGGCGAGCCACTGACGCACCCGCATCTGGACGACATCATCATGCGCATGCGGAAGACAGGCGCCATTGCGGGGATGATCACGAATGGCTACCTGCTGAATGTGGAGCGGATTGAGCGGCTGAATCGTGCGGGCCTCGACCACATGCAGATCTCGATCGATAACCTTGAGCCCGATGAAATTTCGAAGAAGAGCCTGAAGGTGCTGGACAAGAAGCTGCAGATGCTGGCCGATTACGCCGAGTTCCACGTGAATATTAATTCGGTGGTGGGCGGCGGATTTAAGGATCCGAACGACGCGCTGGTGATTGGAAAGCGGGCGCTGGAGCTGGGGTTCGAGTCGACCATCGGGATTATCCATGACGGCGACGGGCAGCTGAAGCCGCTGAAGCCGGACGAGGCGAAGGTCTACTTCGAGATGACGGACCGGAAGAAGACCAACTACGCGCAGTTCGATGCGTTTCAGGAAGCGATTGTGCAGGGGCGCGAGAATGAGTGGCGTTGCCGCGCGGGTTCGCGCTACCTCTACATCTGCGAGGACGGGCTGGTGCATTACTGCTCGCAGCAGCGCGGGTATCCGGGTGTGCCGCTTGCGCAGTACACGACCGCGGATGTGAAGCGGGAGTTTTTGACGGCGAAGAGCTGCGCTCCGAACTGCACGATTGGGTGCGTGCACCGCATCAGCCATATCGACCACTGGAGGGCTCCGCAGACGAAGATGATTTCTCCACCCCAGCAACGAGGACCTGTTGCCGGGGACCCCGCGCCGGGGGGGCAGGGCGAGCTGGTGAAGATACAGATGTAGTTCACAGTGGTCAGTTGTCAGTGATCAGTGGAAACGGGGGCTTCGGTCTCCGTTTTTTTGCGGCGATTAAAAGCAGGTCCTTCACTCCGCTAACCCCACATTCGCTCCGCGAATGCGGGGCCCCAAGCTGCTCCGTTCAGGATGACACTTCAAACCAATACTCGCGCGAAGACGAAAAGACAGTGCTTCGTTCAGGATGACACTTTGGCTTTGCGGGTAAATTTTGATGCTTGCTGCTGCGGCGCCTGACACTCTGAATGCAGAACCGAAGACCGACGGCTGAACACTGATCACTGCCCACTGATAACTGGTTCATCGCGCGGTCGCGCGCTGAACCACTGGGGCTTCGCAGCGGGTGCGGAGGCCGTTGGCTTCGCGGGCTAGATAGTCCCAGTTGAGGTCGCGGTAGATGCGCGCGATGATGGCTCCGAGCAGGCCGGAGAAGTGGACCGAGAGGGTGACGCGGCTGTGGGCGCCGACGGCTTCGACCTGGTGGCGGCCAACGATCTTGAAGCCCAGGGCGCGCGTGGTCCACGCGAAGATATGGCGCTTCTCGTCGAGCGAGGTGACCTGCCAGACGGCGGGCATCAGCTTTGGCTGCCATATGCGGGTGCGGCTGCCAAGGGTGAGCGGGCCGATGTCCATGCGCTGGACGCGGGTGACGGAGGTGGTCCACTCAGGCCAGCGCTCTACGTCGAGCAGCACCGGCCAGACGCGAGCTGGCGAGACATTGATTTCAATAACGTGGCGAAAGTCGGACATGGGGAACAGCCCCGAAATGCAGTGACGTTATTTGTGTGCTGTTTTTTCCGGCGTTGACTTGGTGTCGGCAATTGCCTGATCGATGAGTTGGAAAAGCTTGGTGCGGTCGACCACTTCTATAAAGGGCGCGCCTTTGCTGTTGGCCGTGGTTATCCAGATGGTTGGAGTGTGCTCAATGCCGATGCGCTGGCCGAGTGCATAGTCGGCCTTGACCTCGGCGGCGAACTTGCCCTGGGGATCGATGGCGAAGGGCAGGGCGATGTTGTGGCTCTTGGCGTAGCTCTCAGTGAACTTGCGAAGGCTGTCGAGGGTCTCGATGGAGCGCTGGTTGGCGAAAACGGCATCGCGGTAGTCGTCGCCTACCTTTTTGCCCTTGGTGTCGAACCAGCGGGCATTGACTGCGGCCTGGAAGCTCCAGGCATGGAAGGGAAGAGGGAAGTCGTGGCGCACCCAGGGGATGTTGTACTTGGCGGCAGCCTCTTTCAGGAGCGGATTGGCATTGGCGCAGTCGGGGCACTCCATGTCTTCGAATTCGACGATGGCCACGCGGGCTCCGGCGGGAGGCTTGAGGGCGGCCGGATCGTGCACGGGCGTGGTGGGCGGCGCATTGAACTGGGCGCGCATATTGGGTGCCGCAACGAACAGGGCGACGGCGAGACCCAGCGTGAGAGCAACGCGGCGAGCGGGGAAGCGAAGGGCGAGGGCAAGATTTCTTGGCATGGTGGCTTGGACGACTCCCTTATGCCTATTGTAACGGCGACCAACGAGGAAAGTTGCAGGTGGAAGTGCCGCGTTGAGGGATGAGACGGGGCAGATCGGACTTTGGTTTACAGGATGCAGTGATCAAAATTTGGGGAATGCCGGTTTGCGCAGGAGTTTGGGGAATCGGGCTTCTAGCGGTCTTGATCATTGCGGCGTTTGGCCATCCACTGGCGCCATTTGTAGTCGGCTAGGAAGGACAGGGCGAAGACGACGAGCGCTAGGATGGCGAGGGCGAGCTTCATAAGGGCAGTGAACAGTGGACAGTGGTTAGTGTTCAGTGGGCGTGCTTCATGGGGGAGGATAGCTTGCTGAGGGTGCGGAGCGCCAATCGCGTGGTCCAGATGGCTGCGGCGAGGAGGATGGAAGTGTCGATGAAGCCGGCGATGAATAGCACGACGGAGCATGGTCCGGGGTGGGTGCGCAGGAGAGTGCTGCGATCGCTGGCGACGATGCCGGGGAGATGGATCAGATACCACTGGAGGGCGACCGCTGCGTTCTGACTGGCGGAGGTCAGGCCGCTTGCGCCGGCTGGATAGCCGATGACCCAGAAGTTTACGATCTCAATCGGAATGGCCGCGAGCAGGGCTGTTTTGAGGATTGAGCGCGCCTTCGATGATTGAGTGAATAAAGGGAACTTCACGTGAGTCCAGATGGTAAAAACGCCGCCGGGGTTGGCCGCGGCGGCGTCTTTCCGTGCAAAGCGTTGGTGCGGGATTAGCGGCCGACGACGATGACTTCGAAAGTGCCGGGGATCATCGGCGGGCGTGGGCGTGGATTTTCGGTGGTGGCAGCGGGAGGCGTTCCGAAGTCGGCGGTGACGAGGTAGACGCGGTCGTTAGCTGCATCGTAGGCCATGGTTCGCGCGCGGCGCTTGGTGGGTAGCGACTGGATGGTTTTGTAATTGGTGCCGTCGACGACCGACAGGAATCCATCACCGCTGGAGGCGAAGGCGAGTTTGTGCTTGGCACTCCAGCCGGCTGCGTCGGGTCCATCGCCGATTGGCGGCGTGGCAAGGATCTTGCCGGTGGCGGCGTCAATCACGCTCATCTTGTTTCCGTCGCAGACAGGGAAGAGGCGATTGCCTTCGAGGTCGATGGCGAGGCCGGAAGGGGATTCGCAGCCTGCGGGCCAGGTGGCGGTGATCTTGTGTGCGCTTGCGTCGATCTTGAGGACGAGGCTCTTGTCTTCAATATTGTTGTAGACGTTTCCCTTGCCGTCGGCTACGGCAAACTCGGGCTTGCCGGGTACGGGGATGGTGGCGACGACTTTCTGCGAGGCGGCGTCGATGACGGTGATGTTATTGCTGCGGCCGTTGAAGGCCCACACGGATTTGGTGGTGGGCTCGAAGATGATCGCGTCGGGATTGGTGCCGGCGGGAATGGTGGCGACGGTGGAGAGACTGGAGCGATCGAAGACTACGACGGCATTGCCGCCGCCATCGGAGATGTAGCCGAGTTTTGCCGTCAGGGTTGAGCGCCACGCCGTGGGTTCCGTGCAGGCCGCCGATGGTGCCGATCAGCTTGCCGTCGTTGGTGTCGACGACGTCGACGTGATCGCCGCGGGTGATGTAGACGCGATGAGCCGGGAGTCGACAAGCAGGTAATCCCATCCGCCTGCGTCGGCGAGCTTCCAGTGGTCGAGAACTTTATATGGTCCAGACCGGTCGCGGGTACCCCGACTGCGCCTGGGCGCCGAGAGCGGCGACTAAAAGAGTGCACGACAAGGTGGCGGCAAAAAGGGTGCGCGCAAAGATTGGGAGGCAACGCTGAATTTTCATGTTCGGCTCCGCTTGGGCTCGGGAAATCGCAGCGACTCTTTCTGAGATTCACCGGCGAGAGCATTGTTCCACGGCGGGATTAAGGAACGCTGAAGGCAGCGCAACAATGCGCTCGGGCAGAATGCAATACCACGAAGGTGCGCGCTCGATGTGCCAACGATCACATCAAGAGGAAATCAGCGGAAAATACAATCCTCGCGATTCTCATACAGATAGAAAGTGTGAACGAAAAATGGCTCGCCGGGTGTTTGCTTGTTTTCAACTCTCTCTGCTTTTGTCCTTTTTGGCTTTTTCCTTCGCCTCTTTGACCGCGCAGGCTCTCCCCCAGGGTGAGTGGACCTGGATGGGCGGGGCAAACACCATCCCGAACTACATAAACACGAATTCCGGAGTTTCCGGGGTATACGGCAAGTTGGGCGTTTTCGCCGCGACGAATACGCCGGGAAGCCGCTCTGGAGCGGCAACGTGGGTAGATGCAAGCGGCAATTTCTGGCTGTTTGCCGGAACTGGATACGCGGCCGATAACTCGTTTGGCCCCGTCGACGATCTTTGGGAATACAGTCCGGCGATCAACCAATGGGCGTGGATGGGTGGTAACTCCGGGGGGGTGCTTGTGAAGAGCGAGTCCGGCGTCTACGGGACACTCGGCGTACCAGCTGCAAACAACTTCCCTGGTGGACGCTCCAATGCCGTCACCTGGGTCGATACGAAAGGCAATTTCTGGCTCTTTGGTGGCTATGGTTATGCGGCTACTGGAGCGGGGGTGCTCAACGACCTCTGGAAGTACGATCCCTCGACCCACGAATGGACCTGGATGGGGGGTAGCAGCGCAGCCACTAATTCCGGCCTCGATGGAATTTCCGGAATCTACGGCACAATTGGCCAGGCCAGTTCCACCAGTTATCCAGGCAGCAGGATGTATGCCGCGGGTTGGACAGACGCGATCGGGAATCTGTGGCTCTTCGGCGGCTCAGGCTTCGACGCAGCTGGAACCAACGGGGAACTCAACGACATCTGGAAATACGATCCGGTTGCGAACCAGTGGACGTGGGTCTCCGGCAGCAGCACGGTGCCGGGCACGTTTCTGGGCCAGTTCGGCGTCTTCGGAACGCGTGGCACTCCGGCGCCGGGAAACGCCCCGGCTGGGCGTCAAATCGGGGCGGCGTGGTCCGACAAAGATGGGAATTTCTGGCTGTTTGGCGGATGGGGATCGGAATTCAACGGGAAAGGACAATTTCTCAGCGACCTCTGGGAATTCAACCCGGCAACAAACGAATGGACATGGATGGCTGGAAACCCTATCGTTGGCGGCTACGGATCTTATGGGACCCTAGGTGCACCATCTACGGCCAACTATCCAGGCGGGCGCGTTTACTCCACCTCATGGACCGACGCTGATGGCAATCTGTGGCTCTTCGGCGGCAACGGGTTCGCGGCGAACGGATATGGGGAACTGTTAAATGACCTGTGGGAATTCATCCCCACGAGCGGCGCATGGGTTTGGATGGGCGGAAGCTCGGATGGAAATTCAGGGGGCGATCCGGGAGTCTATGGAACGCTCGGCGCTCCTGGTGCGCCGAATACGCCCGGTGCGCGCGATTTGGCAACGGCGTGGACCGACAATCGCGGCATCTTCTGGTTATTTGGCGGTAATGGAAATGACTCCGCGAACAACTCCGGAGTTCTGAATGATCTTTGGAGATTTGAAGTGGCTGGAACTCTCCCTGTGGCTCCGGCTCCCGCCTTTTCGCCGGCATCTGGAAGTTACCCAGCGGGTACACCGATCACGCTGAGCGACACGGTCAGTGGCGCAACGATCTACTACACAACCGATGGCAAAACAGTGCCAACGGTGAACTCCCAGGTCTACGCCGGTCCTGTTTCACTCCCGAATGCCGGGACAATTCAAGCCATTGCCGTCGCGTCGGGCTACTCGACGAGTTATATTACCGGCGCCAGCTATACGTTTATCTCGGCTGCTGCGACGCCGACCTTCAGCGTACCTGCCGGCGCTTATACGTCGGTGCAGACGGTGGCCATCAGCGATGCAACGCCCGGGGCAACCATCTATTACACGACCGATGGCAGTGTGCCCACGACGAGCTCCACGGTATATCAAGGAAGCGATCACAGTTTCTCAGTCCGAGACTCTCTCAGCCATTGCCATGGCGAATGGATTCAGCCAGAGCATGCTGGCGACGGTGGCCTATACCATCAATTTGCCGCCTCCCGATTTCACGATCACAGCATCGCCCGCATCCTTCACGGTCAGCCGAGGACAGGCCGTGACAGCCGCGATCACCATCACGCCTGCAAATGGATTCAAGGCAGCGGTCTCATTTGCCTGCACTGGATTGCCTGCAGGCACCACATGCAGTTTCTCGCCGGCCACGGTAACGCCGTCCGCGTCGACTGTCTCGACCACACTGACGCTTTCGACACCCCAGTCCGCGAAGGTCTCTGAAAGCCGTCCGTGGGCATTTTCGCCGATGGTGCTAAGTCTTACTTGCGGCTTATTCTTCTGGCGCAAAGGGAGGCGGTGGCAGATCCTATCGCTTGTCCTGCTGGCATTGGTGTTGAGTGTTCCGGGGCTCAGCGGCTGCGGATCGAGCGGAGGTACGGGTTCATCGACAAGAAGCTCGCAGCCGGTTACATCCTCGATTACCGTAACGGCCTCGGCCGGCTCGCTACAACATGGCACGGTCCTGTCCTTGACGGTGAATTGAGGATATACATTCGCTGACCGGAGCGTGAGTTCGTGGTACGCTCATCGCAGCGCTGAAGGGCGCATCCGGTCCGCGGGAAGGACAGAAGTCCACCTTTTCTTACAATTTGAATTTGCGAACTGACTTTCAGCCCTCCATATGCGGACCTGGGCACACGAGAGGAAGTTCGTCATGCCTGCAAAGCAATTTCCGTCTAAACCAGACCTTAACCATCTCAAATATCAAGCCAAAGATCTGCTCAAAGGGCTTGCTGCCCACGATCGCGGAGTCGCGCAACGCATCAGGGAATTCAACCCGCGTTTCAAAGACGCTACCGATGCCGAGATCTTTGATAGTGCGCTGCGGCTGAGCGATGCGCAATTCACCATTGCGCGTGAGTACGGCTTCAAAAGCTGGGCACGGCTCAAGGCGCATGTGGAGTCGCCAGAACTCGCAAGCCGTTTGAAGTTGCCACATCATGAGCGAATTGAGAACGTGGTGTTTCGTCACGGGGTAGACCTGCTGGATGCGGGAGATGCTGCAGGGCTGCGCGATTATTTGAAACAGCATCGGAAGCTCGTTCACGAGCATGTTGAGTTCGAGAGTGGAAATTACTTTCACAGCGCGGCGCTGCTGGAGTTCGTTGCCGAGAATCCGATTCGGCATGGGACGCTGCCGAAGAATATCGTGGAGATCGCGAAGGTGATTCTTGATGCGGGTCCGGATCAGACTTCGCGCAATGTAACGCTGGCGCTGGTGGCAACAGGCAGCGTACCCCATGAATGCGGCGTTCAGATTCCGCTGATCGATCTGCTTTGCGATTATGGAGCCGACCCGGACAGCGCAATCCATGCCGCCGCTCTGCACGGTTATTTTCAAACGGTGACCGCCTTGATTGCGCGCGGCGCGCATGTCGATTTGCCGATTGCAGCGGTGCTGAATCGTGTTGAGGATGCTCGCAGATTGCTGCGCACAGCGAGCGGTGCGGAGAGACACCTGGCGTTGGTCGTGGCAAGCCAGGTCGGACATATTGAAATCGTTCGCTTGCTTCTCGACGCCGGCGAGGATCCGAATCGATATAACCCATCCGGGGGCCACGCGCATTCCACTCCATTGCATCAGGCTGCATTGATGGGTCACGAAGAGCTGGTGCGATTACTAATTGAACGCGGGGCAAACGTAAATACGAGGGACCTGCTGTGGCGCGGTACACCAGCGGATTGGGCGCAGCATGAAGGGAGAACAGAGGTCGAGGCGTTTTTGCGGTCTTTGGAGCAAAAAGCAGAGTGAAGGGGAAAGAGAGTAGCGCGGCCGTTTCCAGGGTTCTGAACCCCGATAACGGCCGCGTTGATTGCTGCTAATTGAAAAAGCTGTTGGGAACCATTCGGGAGACCGTGAAGCTGGTTGCGACCGACTTGAAGATCTGATTCAGATTCAAATTTGGATTCGCCGACGACAAGCACTCGCCCTTGTTTTGAGAGGCAGTGGCGTCGGAGTAGAAATTTGCCGCCGCGGTGGCCATCTTCTGGAGAGCCGAGCAGGGGGATAGCCCGGCAAGCGCGCCGGATTTGTCAGTCGAGCAGCCGGAGTTTGGAGCGCCGTATGCGATGGTGTATACCGTGGTGCCCTGGGATGACGCGAAGTTGGCTGCATCGATGGCCTGCTGGCACTGGTTGGATGAGGCGGGATAGTCGACGGTCAATGCAGGACTGCCCGTGCCGGATTTCTGGACGGTTCCGGTAACGCTGATTTTGGTGCTTTGCGCGTCGCCGTCGCTCAGGATAATGAGGGCGTTCTGCGAACCAGGGTTAGCAGCTTGCGCGGCCAACAATGAAGATTGCGCGGCGTAGATTGCACCCGCGTAGTAGGTTCCATCGCCGCCTGGCGCTTGCAATCCCGAACAACTCTTGCTGGTAGATGCGCCTGCTGCGATTCCGAGGGACGACGACGTGTTCACAGTTCCATTGGCCTTTCCGTTGGAACTGTAGTCGGATAGATAAGACGTGACCTGGTATGTCGCGGCGTTCCCTGTGGGCGCCTTCCAGGCGGCGCCTCGGACCGGCGTGTAGTAATTGGGGATCGCAGGATTACCTGTGGGGCAAGACGTGTCGTTGGCGGCCTGGTCGGCCTCAATATTCGGAAAAGTGAAGAGGCTGACCTGGTCGAATGAAGATCCACCTGCGCAGTTGGAGCCCGATCCCGATGCCGTGCAGGGGGACAGCGAGGTCAACAGTGTTCGCATGCCCTGCAGGGCGCAATAGATTCTGGTGTTGCCGCAGGATGCATCGTTGTCATTGGTCTTCATGGAAGCTGTGGTATCGAGAACGATGGCGACGTTGAACTGCGAATTGGTTGCGCCACGCGCGGCGGCTGTTGAAACTGCCCCGAGGGGGATTGATTTGGCTGCATTGACGCCAAGGACCGCCAGAGCGCGGATGAAGTATGTGGGAACGGTGACCAACTGCTGCACCTGTACTACGTTGTATCCAGTGGATGAGCCGGAACAAGAAATCCCAAGATTGGCCACGGACGTCGAGCAATTGAACCTGACCGAAATGGTCGGATTAAGGAGATTGGAATTGACGTTAACCGCACCGGTGACCGAACTGTAGTTTGATGCAGCGGCCTTAACGGAATCCGTGGTGGCGGTTGGCTGGGAGAGTTCATATGCGGCGGCCATGGCAGCAGCATCTGTTGAAGTCTGAAGTTCACGGTAGCAAACGTATGCGTGACCGAGGTCAACCGTAATGCCGGCCGCTCCGAGGAACAAGACCATCAGGAAAACCATCCACGGAAGCACCTGACCGTCTTGATCCTGAATCACCCTTGAGAGAAGCGATCTTTGAAGGGTCTTCATTGGACGACCTCCGTGATGTTTGTCGTCAAATTGAAGGTGCCAAGATTTTTGCCAAAGACAGAGATACCGGTGGGATAGGTTGCCGTGATCTGGGCGTTGCCGCCCGTGACCATGTTCGGTGTGTTGGCGCACGTTGTGACGCCGGAACCGACCGCTACGCCATTCAGCACATAATTGATCGTCATGTTTGACTGGGAGAGAGTTGGAGCCGCTGCGTAGATTGCCTTGGTTGTCGCACCGCAGGGGTCAGTGTCACCTCGCTCAACGGCGAGAACGCGCCCACCGGCGCTAACTGCTTCGGCTAAGGCCAACTTCTGATGCAGGGCAATCGAGAAAGAGAAGATCCCCGTCATCAGGAGAAGAATTATTGGCATCGAAACCGCTGTCTCGACGAGTGCACTGCCTTGAACATCCCGGACGAGCGCCAAGCCTATCCGTTCGAAGATGGAGCAACTCGTGGGTCTAATCGCTTTTTGGTAGATTGTCTGTCCGGGTTTAAGTCCCGTCGCAGATTGTAGTGTGGAACTACTCTTCAGGATCAACATCAGGGCCCTCCTTGCGGCTCCGGCAGACTGGGGAAGTGCCGGAGATTGCGCCGACATCGCGCTTTACATGGGTCATTTCTACGCTGGAATGAGGGCGTTGCAATAACACGTATGTCTTGAAGGATGGGTCGTTTGTACTCGATAGAGAGATGACCGGCTGAAAGGAGTTGGTTACCGTCCGGCTGCTATTTCGGCGCTATTCAAGGCATTTTCTTGTACAGAGCTGCGTGATGCGTATCGAAGAAAAAGCGTGAAAGTCTGGGCCAGGTAACCGGGGAATCGATGGGCTCTGCCTGACTGACGCGTGCCTTCGCGATTTTCGGTAATCCCGGAAAGCCGCTGAATTCAGCCTCTGGCCCATTCGTAACACGCCGACGATCTGTTGAGGTCACGTCAATCAGAGGCTCAGGAAGCGCATCGGGCGCAGAGAGGCCGGATAGAGGCAGTTGTTCCGCGGACGCGGCACCCCCGGCGGATTGGGCGCGGCATGAAGGGAGAGCGGAACTGGAAGCCCTTCTACGAAAGCATGAACTGAAGAGCCGATAGCTCAGTGAAGGCGGTTGAACCAGTCGGCGAAGAGCGCTTGCTCATTAGGCTTAGTCATGCCGGAGATGGTGAAATGGAGTTTTTTCCCGGAGGTGAGGCGGACTCCATTTTCATCGACTCCGCTGATCTCGGAGATAGCGATTTGCATGCTGGCGTGGATGTCGCTGAGGCAGTTGAACTGGAGACCGGTACTGCTGAGGACGAGCTGACCGGAACAGCCGCCTCCGAATGCCTTTTCGTGGCGGGCGTTATAGGATAACGGCGCATAAGCCGGACGGCCCGCAGCAATCGTGGGAGGGAACGCGGTTCCGGGGATGGGAGCGGGGATAACTGCTGGGGCCGCGGTGCTGGGCATACCTTGCGTGGGAGAGGTAGGCGCAGCGTTCGCTGCCTGAATCTTCGACCAATCTGGCAGGGGCGGCAGCGGAGCAGGCGGCGTAGCTGGCACCAGCAGCTTGCCCGCGGGTGGCTTGGGCTTTTTTTCGCCAGTAAGAAGCGTGGAAGGATGGCTCACGGAATGTTCGAGGTCGGCAGCTTTCTTCATCGTTCCCGCGCGCGTTGCGAACCAGATGATGGCGATTGCGATCAGGACGGCCAGAAGAAGGAACAGGGCCCTGGGTGTCAGATACTTTGGGCGAGTCGACAGCCCGAAATGCGGATTGGAAGTGTTGCCGAAGTGGCTCAAGGCAGATTCCTTTCACCGGGTGGAATCCTGCTGGAACCCATTGTCGACCAGGAACTGGGTGAGCTGTCCACATGGCAGATTGGATGCGCGAAAGAGGCATGCTGATCGATATTTCCGACCAATTTGCCGGACTAGATATCCGGACTGCGCGCGAACCATACTCGGCGCTGGAAGAAGTGCGCAAGTCAGCCTCTGGGCAATCGGATCGTTGCGTTCGTGCCGTTTCCCGGATTACTGGTCAGCGTAATGGTGCCTCCCGCCCTTTCGATCACAGCCTTGCAGATGGCGAGGCCAAGACCGGCGCCTCCAGTGGTGCGGGCGCGGGAAGGATCGCCGCGGTAAAAGCGGTCGAAGACGTGGGGCAGCGCGTCCGGGGCAATACCGTCGCCGTGATCCTGAACAAGAAGCTCGATGGAGTTCTCGCGAAGATTTGCTTCGACCTCGATTTGCGCATTCGGCGGGCTGTGCTGGATGGCATTCATCAGAAGGTTGGAGATCACAAGCCGGCAATCTTCAGCATTGAGCGGGACGGTGCAAGCACCTGGGGGCAGATTGCGTACGGTCAACTCCACCTGGCGCGCGGCGGCAACGGTTTCAAGGTCGGCGACGGTTTGAGATACGCATTGGTTCAGATCGCATTTGCTGTTGCTGGGTGCGCTTGTGGCGCCGCTCTCAACGCGAGCCATGGTCAGCATTTTGGCGACAAGCTCTTCAATGCGGGCGGTGTCGGCGAGAGCACGCTCGTTGCCCGCCTGGTACTCCCCAGGTGTGCGTTGACGCATGCCTACGAGTTGGAGCGATGACTTGACGACCGCGACCGCGGTTTTCAATTCGTGTGCGGCGTCGGAGACAAATGTCCGTTGCTGCGTGAACGATCGTTCCAGCCGTTGCAAGGCAGTTTCGAGTGCCTGGGTGAGTGGAGCAAGCTCAGCGGTTTCGCGCGCCGAGGCGGGCGGCGAAAACTCCCATGAATCTGCCGAGACGCGGCCAGCCATCGAAGCGAGCTGGCGGAGCGGCTCGAGTCCGCGATGCAGCACCCACGCGATCAGCGGGCCGGTTATTAGAACGAGAAGCAGCATGCCGGCTGCGTAAAATTCGACCGCACCGTAGATCGCCTGCCAGACGCGGTCGGTCGGCGCGCCATAAAGGATGGTGACGTAGCGAAGATGCCCGCCGCCCGGTAATCCAGGATCGACGATGCGGGTGCCGCGCATGAAGAGGAGCCCATAGTCACGATCCCCAATTTTTGTGCGAGACATACCATTGTGGTCAGGTACGCGCATGCCGGCACTGCCCTGCCAGTTTGCGGAGCGGCCCAGCAACTGTCCGCGTCCGTCCCATACTTCGTACACGTCGTCGGGCGGCACATGCAGATCGGCAAGATCGAGCATCACGTTGTCGCCCACATCTTCGGCGTCCTGCACGGCGCCAAGCACGGAGTCGGCGCGTCCGTGCACCATCACCTCAAACGATCGGAAGTGACTGTGCCGCTCGTATCCCAATGCGACCAGGATAACGAGCGTGGCGGAGACCAACTCCACCAGCATCACGGCGGCTATGAGGCGGAAGGCGATGCTTGTCATTCCGAATCTGGAACGTTGGGTCATGACGAGGGCTCGGGGCTGAGACGATAGCCGCGACCACGCAAGGTTTCGATGATGGGTTCGGCATCGGGTACGGCGGCGTCGAGCTTCTTGCGCAGGTTTGAGACGTGCGCCTCGATCACGTTGGAGTGGTGCTCCCAGTTGTAGTCGTAGAGATGCTCGAGCAGTTCCTGCTTGCTGACGACCTTGCGCGGATGGTGCAGCATGTATTCAAGGATGTGGTATTCGGTGGGCGAGAGATCGACGAGGACTTCGCCGCGGTGGACGGTCTGTTCCAGGGTGTTGAGCGTGACGCCGAGGGCATTGAGAGTGGGGTGGGCCGCACCTTTGCCGCGCCGGATCAGCGCCTTGACGCGCGCGAGGAGTTCGCCGAGGTCGAAAGGCTTGGCGAGGTAGTCGTCGGCACCGGCGTTGAGTAGCTGGATGATGGCGTCCTTGCCTTCTTTGGCGGTGAGGATGAGGACCGGGGTTGCGTCTTTGCGGGCGCGCATGCGGCGCAGAACTCCGTGGCCGTCGAGCTTGGGAAGCATCAGGTCGAGGATGACGAGGTCGTAGCAGAGATTGCTCGCCGCGTCGTCGCCCGCTTCGCCGTCGGCGGCCCAGTCGACGGCAAGGCCTGGGCCATCGCGCAGGGCGGCGGCAAGATTGTCGGCAAGCCGGACTTCGTCTTCGACCAGCAGCACGCGCATGGGTTCTCCTCTGTAATTATCTTGCTGCAAGATTAAACGAGGCTGAAGCCACCTGCGGTGGGGCCAGCGTTTCGGGACGGGCGCCCGGCCGGTCAATGCTTTAGTCTTATCGTTGCGTTTCCATTCTTCTCTACGGATTTGACTTTTGCGCATCGTTCTTTCGAATATCGGCACGCTTGGCGATATTAATCCGCTGATCGCGCTGGCGCTGGAATTGAAGCGGCGCGGGCACTCGCCGGTAATGGCGCTGCCGGCCGTGTATCGGACGAGGCTTGAGCCGCTGGGGTTGGAATTTCACGCGATCCGGCCTGACATCGATCCGACCAATAACGTGCTGGTGGAGATGGTTTACGACATCAAGCACGGAACGGAACATGGGCTGCGCGATTTTCTGTTTCCATCGTTGCGGCATACGTATGACGACTTACTGGATGCGGCGACGAAGCCGGTGCGCGCCGATCTGCTGCTGCTGGGCGAACTGAATTATGCGGGGCCGATCGTGGCGGAGGTCACTGGAATTCCGTGGGCGAGCTATGTGCTGGCACCGCTGTCGTTCTTCTCTGCATTCGATCCGCCGGTGCTGCCGCCGTATCCCAAGCTGGCGAAGGCAGACAAGAAAGTGCCGGGGTTCGGGCGCGTGATCAAGCGGGTGGCACGGTTCGTGAGCCGCAAGTGGCCGGAACCTATTTACGAATTGCGAAGCGAACTTGGGCTGCCCCACGGCGAGAATCCGCTGTTCGATGCGAAGCACTCGCCATATCTTGTGCTCGCGCTTTTTTCGCGTGTGCTGGGCGAAGAACAGAAGGACTGGCCTGCAAACACGCTGATTGCCGGATTTGCTTATTACGATGCCGATGCGGGCAATGCGAAACTGCCGCCCAATCTTGAGCAATTTGTTTCGAGCGGAGAGCCGCCTATCGTGTTCACTCTCGGTTCAGCGGCGGTATTGGCTGCGGGAGATTTCTACGAGGTGTCGGCGAAGGCCGCGATGGAACTGGGCAAGCGCGCTGTGCTGCTGATCGGGAGCGATCCGCGGAACAAGCCGAAGGAGAATCTGCCGGAGTCGATCTGCGTGGCGGAATATGCTCCATATTCGGCGCTGTTTTCGCGGGCATCGCTGGTGGTGCACCAGGGCGGCGTGGGGACTGTGGGTCAGTGCCTGCGCGCCGGCAAGCCGATGCTGATCATGCCGTATTCGCACGACCAACCCGACAATGCGAGGCGCATGAAGCGGCTCGGCGTGGCGAAGGTGATCCAGAAGTCGAACTACACGCCGGAGAAGGTCACGCGCAAGATACGCAAGATGCTCGATGATCCGAGTCTCGCGGAGAAGGCGCGCACGGTGGCGGAGCAACTGCGCGGTGAAGACGGCGTGAAGACGGCTTGCGATGCGCTGGAAGCACTACACGCAAAAACGGAACGCAGACCTTAATCCAATCCAGCATGTCGGACCAGGAACATCGATCATGATCACGCTGCCAAACGGCTTTACTGTTACGGAAGAGCGCAAGATCTTTGACCCGCGGGATGAAGCGACCGGGTCGCACGGAGCGGAGTTGCTGGACGCGACGCTGGCGAAACGCGGCGACCAGTGGTGGATGTTTCTCGCAGGACAGCCCGGCGGATTTGGCGCTACAGATCTTTTCAGCGCATCTCTTTCTCCCGGCGCGTCGTTGTCTTCGCAGGGTTGGACATTGTCGCGCGATGGGGAGGGGAAGCTTCTCCCCCTTGCCGGTCGAGAAGCCAGCGGTGCATGGGACGGAGCGGGCGGCAGACATTGTCCCTGTTATGTGAAGGGCCCTGACCCGCACACGGACCGATGGGTGGAACGCATCTACTACGCCGGCGCGGCGGAAAACCTGTGGGGACCGTATGCAATCGGCTACGTGGAGTGGGACGGTGAGCGATGGGTGGATCAGGGGGAGCCCGTGTTCACGGCGAAGATGGAATGGGAACGTGGCAGCGTTTATGAACCCAATCTGATCTACTTCGACGGCAAGTGGAGACTGTGGTACGTAGCGGGATCGAACCAGCAGGACTACCTAATACATGGCTATGCCGAGAGCGAAGACGGCAGGTCAAACTGGAGTGAACATCGGATCTTTGCGCCTGCCGAAATGAAGATGTTTGATTTTTGCGTGAGGCCGCGCGGCGACAAGTTTGAGTCAGTATATTCGCGGGTATCGATGACGGATTCTGCTCCGCCCGAAACTGGTTTGTGGTGGTGCACTGCCAAGGAACCCTCGTCAAATCTGGGGGACTGGAGCGAGGCTGTGCAGATCGCGACGGCGGAAGACCGAGGTTGGCACAAAGGACCGTGGAAGCCGTCGTTGCACTACGATGACGCGCAGCCGGACGCAGGCTTGGTGTTCTTCGACGGGCTCTATCGGACCGAGGATCCAGGGCCGTTCCCATTCGCGTTTACGTTGGGGTGTCTCAAGCTGAGCTCTATCGGGTAAGGCACGACGATAGAAAGAAGTTTCGTTCCAATAAACCCTTATGCCATATAGAGTTGCGGCTCGGTATCGAGTTAGAAAACCGGGCAACTCCGCTTCCGACGAAGGGCATCCGACTGTGGGTGCATGCGCGGACCGCGTGTGTGCCTGGAGGTTCATCGATATGGATGTGAAGCGGATAACTTATAACTTGTCATTGAGCGCGGGGACGGTTCTTTTGGCGGGCGCAGCGGCACTGGCCCAGACGCCGGGCAACCCGCAGCAACCGAGTATGCCAAGCCAGCAGCAGCCTTCCACAACCACGAGCCCTAATCCCGGGATGGGACCGGGCGCCTATCCGGGAACTGCTCCGACGGGGCAGGATCTGGCAGAGAAGACCTTTGTCTCGAAGGCGCTCCAAGGCGGGGAAATGGAAGTGCAACTTGGGCAATTGGCGCAACAGAAGTCCCAGAGCAACGACGTGAAGCAGTTTGGGCAGAAGATGGTAAACGACCACGGGCAGATGGCCGATAAGTGGTTCAAGCCTGTTGCGCAGCAGTTGGGCATCTCGGAACCGAAGGGCCTCTCGAAGAAAGACAAGAAGGAGATCGCAAGGCTAGAAGGGCTCTCGGGCGAGGAGTTCGATCGTGAGTACATCACGATGATGGTGAAGGATCACCAGCAGGACCTGAAGGAGTTTAAGGACGAGGCGCAGTCTGCCCAGAATCCCAACGTAAAGCAGATTGCTCAGCAGGGCACACACATCATTGCGCAGCACCTGCAACTGATCGAGCAGATCGCGAAGAGCCACAACATCGCGGTGGAAGCCAGCTCGAAGGGTTCTTCGAGCATGTAGCGGCTGTTCGGGTCGGACGGCTGTATGATGAGCGCCAGTCTTCGTCACTCTTCCCAGGTCTCAGAAGCGAGACCTGGGGAACCCGGCCCGATCCTGATGAGGAACAACTTCTACAGTCTCAGGCCTACGCGCCTAGTAGCTCTTTGTCTGGCCTGTGCGCGAATTGGTGACGCTGAACGTGCCGTCCGGGTGCGCCAGTACTTTGAAGTACGCCCCGTCATTACTGCCTTTCAGATTGGCGATCAGCGGATCGGGGCTGTTGTGTGCGGCGTCGGAGCCCTCTGCAGTGTGCAGCATATAGAGATCCGCAAGGCCGGGGCTTTCGCGCACGGTTTGCCATGCCTCGGGGCTGCCCGCTTTGTGCGCACCGTTATCCATGATGGCCACGCGGGGACGGATCGCGTCGACAAACGCCTTCGCATTCGACAAGTTGAACCCGTGATGGTTGACCAGGAAAAGATCGACCTGCCCGATCAGGTTGTCAGGACAGACAAGTGGAATCTCCTTGGCCTTGGTGAGATCGCCGAGGTCGAGGAAGCGGAATTTGCCGAAGCGGACCAGTACCCCGGCGGATCGCGGATTTTCGGTCGTATCGAGTTCCCACTTTGGCTCGCTGGCGCAATAGGAATTTGGTTCCGGCTTTAGGCCGGGAACCGCTTTGATGTGCTCGCCGTCAGCTGCGAGAACGACGATGCTGAGGCCGGGGATGTCGATGGTGTCGCCAGGATGGATGGCGCGGCGAGGTGTCGCGCCAATGGCTTTGACGTAGGCTGCATAGTCGTGACGCGTGATGTCGGAGTCTTCGCGGTTCTCGCCGTGATCGAGGAACTCGCCGACTTTGACGCGCTCGACAAGATTCGGCACTCCGCCTACATGATCGACGTGGAAGTGAGTGATGAGCACCTTGTCGATCATGGTGATGCCGGCGTCCTTCATGGCTGCCTGAATGCGCCCGGCGTCGCGGCCGTTGTTGCCGGGCCAGCCGGTGTCGACGAGCAGCGAGTGGCCGGATGGCGACACAAGCAGTGTGGCCTGACCGCCTTCGACGTCGATGGCGTAAATCTGCAGGCCTTTGGCAGCTGATTGTTGCGCCCGCGTGGGCATCGCAGGGACGAAAAGCAGTGTTAAGGCACAGGCTGCGAGCAGAAATCGGAAGGCCTGCATGCAGGAGAAGTTCCGGGTGCGGTCGGATGGGCGGGTAGGCGGGAAAGCGAAGGTTCGCATTTGCCGAAGAGTGTATAAGACCAAGCATTGCTTGGGGAAACTGCCCGAACGGGCTCAAAAACTGCACTACTGGTAAAATAGAAGGTGCCGCACTGTGTGGCCATTCATCTTGTATTCATTCCCAACCTGATGGCCCGCGACGGCCATACCTGAGCGCAAATCCAGATTTGCCCTAGAAGAGAAGGAACACTACGCCTGTGAGCCAGACGATACGCAATATCGCCATCATCGCCCACGTTGACCACGGTAAGACGACCCTTGTTGACGCCATGCTTCGCCAGTCCGGCACTTTCCGCGCCAATGAACAGGTAGCCGAGCGCGTGATGGACTCGAACGACCTGGAGCGCGAGCGCGGGATCACGATTCTTGCCAAGAACACCGCCGTCAACTTTGAGGGTGGCAAGATCAATATTGTCGATACGCCGGGCCACGCTGATTTTGGCGGTGAGGTTGAGCGCGCTTTGAAGATGGTCGATGGCGTAATGCTGCTGGTTGATGCTGCGGAAGGCCCGCTGCCCCAAACGCGGTATGTGCTTTCGAAGGCGCTCGAAGCGAAATTGAAACCTATTGTGGTGATCAACAAGATTGATCGTCCCGATGCGCGCCCGAAGGAAGTGCTGGACGAAATCTACGACCTCTTCATCGATCTCGATGCGGAAGAATCGCAGCTGGATTTTCCGGTGCTGTATGCGGTGGCGAAGGCCGGCACCGCGTCTCTTGATCTGGACAAGCCCGGGGAAAACCTGCAGCCGCTCTTCGAGACAATCGTATCGACCATTCCCGCAGCAACCGGCGATGTGGATGCGCCGCTGCAGATTCTGGTTACGAATCTCGATTACTCTGACTACTTCGGCCGCATCGCGATCTGCCGCGTGTTTCAGGGAACACTGCATGCGGGCGATGACGTGAACATCTCCAAGCGCGATGGATCGTTGATGAAGACGCGCATTACCAAGCTGTTCACGTTCTCGGGATTGAAGCGTACCGAAACCACCGAGACAACGATGGGCGACATTGTTGCCGTCGCGGGCGTTGAAGGCATCACCATCGGCGAGACCATTACTTCGCTAGAAACGCCTTCGCCGCTGCCTCTGATTGTCATCGACGAACCTACGATTGCCATCCAGTTCGCCGTAAACAATTCGCCCTTTGCAGGCAGAGAAGGACAGTACGTGACGAGCCGCAACCTGCGCGAGCGGCTTGAGAAGGAACTGCTGACCAACGTGTCGATTCGCGTGGAGGAGACCGGTTCTCCGGATACGTTCAAGGTGCTGGGCCGCGGCGAATTGCAGCTTGCGATTCTGATTGAGATGATGCGCCGCGAGGGATTTGAGCTGCTGGCGGGCCGTCCGGAGATCGTGACGAAAATGGTGGACGGCACGCGGATGGAGCCGGTTGAACACCTTACCATCGATATTCCTGAGCAGCACACGGGCGTGGTGATCGAAAAGCTCGGACCACGCAAGGGCGAGATGACGAAGATGCACAATCACGGCTCGGGCCGCGTGCGCCTTGAGTTTCGCGTGCCCAGTCGCGGGCTGATCGGCCTGCGCAGCGAAATGCTCACGGAGACGCGCGGCACGATTGTGATGAATTCGCTCTTTGACGGTTATATTCCGTACCAGGGCGAGATTCCGCAGCGGCCTACAGGCGCGCTGATCGCGGACCGCCAGGGCTTGACGACGACTTACTCGTTGAACGGATTGCAGGAGCGCGGGATTCTGTTCCTGGGTGCGGGCGTGGATGTGTACGAGGGTATGGTTGTGGGCGAGCATTCGCGCGACAACGACCTCGATGTGAATGTGGTTCGCGAAAAGAAGCTGACCAACATGCGCGCCTCGAGCGCCGATGATGCCATTCGGCTGGTGCCCTACAAGACGCTGAATCTTGAGCAGGCCATCGAGTTCATCGCCGATGACGAACTGGTCGAGATCACGCCGAAGTCGTTGCGCCTGCGCAAAAAGATTCTGCAGGCCAACAAGCGGCCCAAGCGCTGGGAGAAGGCTGAGCAGTTCAGCACATAGGTGTCGCGCGATGAGCTACAAGGCGATCAATCTTGGCGAGAAATTCGGGCTGTTCACGGAGCAGTGGCAGCCCAAAGTGATTGCCGAGATGAACGACTATCAGTTCAAGGTTGTGAAGCTCCAGGGCGACTTCATCTGGCACGACCACGACGACACGGATGAGACCTTCATCGTGATCGAAGGTACGCTGCGCATTGATTTTTGCGATGGAGTGGTCGAGATAGGACCGGGTGAAATGTTCGTGGTTCCAAAGGGCGTGGAGCATAAGCCGTATGCCGAGCGCGAAGTAAAACTGATGCTGATTGAGCCGCGGGGCGTGCGCAACACCGGTGAAGAAGGTGGCGAGCGTACAGCGGCGAATGACGTGTGGATTTAGTTTCGGATCCCAGCACGCATTTGCTATTCTCTCGGCACACATGGCCGGCTTCGTCATCGATATCTTCATCGGATTCATATTCCGATGGTTCGTCCTCTTTTGGCGCAACGTCGAGAGCGGCAAATGGCCGGCGGTGGCAGGAACGATTGTTCGCTGTCACTTTGAGAAGCATGGCTACGGCGGTGATTATGTGGTGCTCCAATACAAATACAAAGCGGATTTTGAGCGATTTCAGGGCGCAATTAAAAAGCCGTACATTTATCCCAATTACGCCGACGCTTTTGTGCGCCATCATCCCGCGGACAGCGAGTTGGCAATACGCGTCGATCCGAAAGATCCAACGCGGTCTTTCCCAGTGATTAGCTAGAGCCGCTGCTTCGCTTCCAGTACGCGTTCCAACGCTTCTTCCGGCGTCGTACCTGTCGCCGACAAATGCCCCATTTTGCGGCCCATCTTCGCGGCGCGTTTTTCGTATAAGTGCAGTCGGACGCCGGGAACTTCAAGGGCTTTGGCGAAGTTCGGCGATGAGGTGAGCCAGATGTCTCCCAGCAGGTTCACGATGGCGCACGGGCTGATGAGCGATGTGTCGCCGAGGGGCAGATTGCACGTGGTGCGAACAAGTTGTTCAAACTGGCTGGTGACGCATCCGCGCTCGCTCTGGTGATAGCTGTTGTGGGGACGCGGCGCCAGTTCGTTGATCAGCAGGCGCCCTTGCCGGGTGATGAACATCTCCACGCAGAGCAGTCCCTCCATGCCCAGTTTCACAATGATGTCCGCTGCCAGTTTTTCGGCGCGCGTTTCGATCTCGGGTGAGACGCCCGAGGGCAGCACGCTCCAGGCGAGGATCTGGTTCTCGTGGTGATTGCGCGCGGCGGGGTAGGTGCGCACGTCACCGGCAGGATTGCGCGCCGCCATCACGCTGATCTCGCTGACGAGGTCGAGCGCCTGTTCGGCGACGGATGGCTTTTCTCCAATGCTGGTCCATGCATCGGTGATGATCTGTTTGTTGAGCAAGGCCTCCATACCGATGCGTGCCTGGCCGCGGCCATCGTAGCCACCGCGCCCGATCTTGAGAAAGATGCGGCCAGCGAGCGTCTTTACCGCTTGATGAAGCTCGTCTTCGGTCTGGACGATTCGAAATGGGCCAACGGGAAATCCATTCTCAGCGAGCCAAGTTTTTTGAAGAGTCTTGTCCTGAATAATGCGGATGGGTTCGACGCCGGGGCGAAGGGGAGCGAGTTTTGCAACCTCGCTGAGCGCGTCGACGCCGATCTGTTCGATCTCGAGTGTTACGGCATCGGCTCCGTGGGCCATTCGTTTTGCTGCGGCAACATCGTCCCAGGTGCCCACAACCGTTTCGTCGACCACGAAGCTCGCTGGGCACCGGAACTCCGGATCCATGACGCGAACGCGATAACCCATGGTGCGCGCGGCCATGGCGGTCATGCGGCCAAGTTGGCCTCCGCCGAGGATGCCAATCAGGCCGCCGGGCTCGATGACAGGTGGTTTCTTGATCAGGGGGGATTGGGCAGACACTACGGCAACTCCTGGGTCATCACTTCTTCGGTGCGTGCGGCGCGCCAGGCAGACAGCCGGTCGTAAAGTACGGAGTCAGTTGCGGCGAGAATTTCAGCAGCCAGCAGCGCGGCGTTTGCGGCGCCGGGTTTGCCGATGGCCAGCGTACCGACTGGAACGCCTTTGGGCATCTGGACGATTGAGAGGAGGGAATCGAGGCCGTTGAGTTGGGTGGCTGAAACGGGAACGCCAAGCACGGGCACCAGAGTTTTAGATGCCAGCATTCCCGGAAGGTGTGCTGCTCCGCCGGCTCCGGCGATAATTACGCGAAGCCCGCGCTCGCGTGCCGTCTCCGCGTATTTGAAGAGCCAGTCAGGCGTGCGATGGGCGCTGACGACGCGTGCCTCGTGGGGGATTTCGAACGCCTGCAGGATTTCGACGGCCGCAGACAGCACTTCGTAGTCACTCTTGCTGCCCATCACCACGCCCACTAACGGCTTCTCGCTCATGGGGTGATTATAAGAGCGTGACGGCGATTCCACAGAATCGAGTGACAGCGTTTAGGGAATCTAATGCCGGTGCCATGCCACGACCGCCACTTCCGCCACGGCCAGCAGCACACTGAATGCTGCCATAAAGCCCTTGGCGCGCTGCCAGTTTTGCTCGTGGCGTTCCATGCGGTGTTCTAGCTCCGCGATGCGTCCACCGTTTCCGTCACCCAATACTCAGTGCTCGTAGTGCCATCGCTCATGTGATAAATCGCCGTATAGAAAAGACCCGCCGGCGATGAGCCCAGGTTGGGTGCCAGGTTCACACTTACAAACCCATCCGCGCCAATCGTTGTCGTGATCTTCCCCGCAGCGACCGTCTGGTTGGAAGCTGTGGTGAATGCGGGCCAGCTAAGTTGCAGTGTGCCCGATCCCGGAGAGCCGTTCGCCAGATAAACCGTCCCTTGCACGGTCGTAGTGCTGATGGTTTGCGCAAGGGCCGCAACAGCCATCGCCATAAAGGCGAGGCTCACTCCGAAAGCTTTGGCGCAGCGAATGGATTGAATTTGAATGAGGCTCATGCGTGATTCTTCCTTCTTCGGGTGCTGCAACAGGGGCCATGCCCGTCAGTTTTGCGCTGTAAATCGCGAGCGTGCGGCTGACGGGCTGACCCGTTTCAAGGTTGACGTTAATAAGAGAGCCAATGAGAATTGCAAGCGTCGGTGCGGAATTTTAGTTCGCTCCGCCTTCTTCGTCTGCCTTTTCCGTTTCCGATTCGCCCTTCCATTCCGGCGAATTGGCCCATTCCATGGCGATGCTGCGGAACATGCTTGCGCCGCCTTCGCCTTCTGCTGAAGCCTCGGCCCTTTGCGCCAGACCATACAGAAACTTGGCGCTCTGCATCTGGCCTTTCTTACCGTTCGATGAGAGGGCTTCGATGAGCGGTTTGCAATCGCGGCTCAAAATCTCGTCGGCCGCCTCCTGCATCTTTGCTGCGCCTCTCTCGCGCTTGGGCTTTGGAACACTCGTCGTCTTCTTTAAAGCGACGCGTTTCGGTTTTCCTGCGTTCATCTGTCCGACCTTCTCGGACAGCCTTCCACTGATGGAGTTCTGAACCGCAAGTAGACGAGCAAATTCCACCCGCTCATCCTGCTGGTCAGTTGGACGCAACACTGCGATACCCGTCTTTGGCGGCGAGTCTCACAGGCACTTGCTCCGATTTTGCGCTGATTCAGTCTCTTCTTTGCGGGCAGTTCTCCGCGGAAGGAGTCCAAAAGAAATTGAGAGCCTCAGAGGCTCTCATCCATGCATGATTACGATTGATGCTTAAAGTCTAACGGAATACATCAAAATTGCCTGCAAACTCTGGCGAACTTTTTTGCGCAATGGATTCATGAATTTAGGTCATTCCGAGTCCGAGGGGCCCTTGACTTAGAGATTTTCAATTGGCCTGAGGTTTGATTTCGTCGGCCTGTGACCGGTGGCATTCGTGATCAGGGTTCGATCGGCTAACATTACCGGGTGATGCGGAAACCAATCATGCTGGTTCACGGCGGAGCCTGGGCCATTCCCGATGACGCCGCCGAAGCACATCTGTGGGGCGTGCGCAATGCTCTCGAGGCCGGACACAAAATCCTGATACGCGGCGGTTGTGCGCTCGATGCCGTTGAGGCTGCTGTAACCGTGATGGAAGACGACCCGACTTTTGACGCCGGCCGCGGCAGTTTTCTCACCTCAGACGGCCGCGTGCAACTCGATGCGCTGCTAATGGACGGAGGCCGCATGAAGGCGGGTGGCGTGGCCTGTGTGGAACGTCTCCGCAATCCCATCCAGGCGGCGCGGCTGGTTCTGGAGCAGAGCCTGCATGTCTACTTCGTCGGCACTGGCGCAGAAGAATTTGCCAGGTCACACGGCATGTCGCTCATCGACAATGCGGAACTGGTGCTCGATCGCGAACGCGACCGCTTGAAGAATGCGCAAGAGCGTCAGGCTGCTGGACTCGCCGATGCCACATTCTCAGGACTCGAAGACGACAAAGGGCCGGAGACGGCTATACCGCGTATGATTGACTCTTCTCACGATACAGTTGGCGCTGTTGCCTTGGATGTGCATGGAAATCTCGCCGCCGGAACATCGACCGGCGGCACACTGAACAAAACTCCGGGTCGAGTGGGCGACTCGTCTCTGATCGGTTGCGGCTGCTACGCCGACAATATGTCGGCCGCGGTCTCGCTTACGGGATGGGGTGAGCCCATCATGAAGCTCGTTCTGGGAAAATGGGCCACCGATCGCGTGGCCGCCGGCAGCGCCCCCGAATTCTCCGCGCGCGAAGCGATCGCGTATCTGCACAATCGCCTAGGCGGTCATGGCGGCATCATTCTGCTAGGCCCCGACGGGCGATTCGGCATGGCCCACAACACTCCGGCCATGGCCTGGGGGTTGGCAACAGAGAATGGGCTGGAGACAGGGCTGAAAATCTAGGGACAATACGAATCTTGCGCCTTACTGCTGCGCCAATCTCCACTTCAGCCGCGTATATGCCACACGGAATCCTTTGCGCTCCGCGTTGCGCTGCGAGTTGCTTCCCGCTTCTGCCACCATCATCGCCAGGTCGCATCCGTGCTCGACGGCATAGCGCATCCGTTCGTTCAAAAGCGCCGCCTGCAACCCGCGCCGGCGCAACTCAGGAACCGTAGACGCTCCGCCGAATAGAGCAACTCCCTCATGCAGAATCAGCGCTCCCGCTCCTCCGGGCGTGCCGTCAGCCTCGGCCAGAAAGCACGGACTTCCTTCCCGCGCAACCATCAGAACTCCGGTTTCACGTACAAAGCTTTCGAATTCTGGGTGTTCGTGGGTCCAGCCGCGTGCGTTGATGTTGCTCCATAGTTGTGCTTCGTCCAAACTCGCGATGCGCACGCGGATACCGTCAGCCCGGGATTCCATTGGTGGCTCCACCGCGCGATACATTACGTTGCTGATCTCAAACGGTCGATATCCGCGCGCGCACAGCAGGTCCAGCGTCGCCGTACCTGCAAACGGACAAACCTCGTGCATCACCTCAGCGCCACGCTTGAGAAAAAACTGCTCGATCTCATCCAGCGCTGCAGTCGTGAGTTCCTCAAACAAGCCGAGACCGAACGTCTGCGTCGTAGGTGCATCAATCCCGTCAAAGACCACGGTGGCCCCGGCGCACTTCATCCATGCCGAAATGCTCTCCGGGTAGAGCCGCTTGCGCGCGATCGCGAACTCCGCACAGGCGAACGCCTCCGCCCCCTCTAACCGCTTTGCCAAATCGAGATTCGCAAAGATCATCGCGTTCTGATCCTACACGGCACATGCCGCGAATGCATGCAACATTCCGCCGCAGGCGCCGCGTCGCGCTACCCTAGAGAAGCCGACATGTCACGATTGATCCTCGCCTCTGCCTCACCACGCCGCCGCGAACTGCTTACCCAGGCCGGCTATATCTTTGAGGTGCGTCCCGCTTACGTAAATGAGGATCCACTTCCCGACGAAGACCCGATTTCGTACGTCGTTCGCCTGGCGCGCGAAAAAGCTCTGGCCGTCTTTGCTGAGATCAACGACCCTGACGCAATCGTGCTGGGCGCCGATACCACTGTTACGCTCGACAGCCACATCCTCGCGAAACCCGAGGATGCCGCCGACGCTGCACGCATGTTGCGCCTGCTCTCCGGCCGAACGCATCGCGTCATCACTGGTGTGGCCATTGCGACCGTAAAAGGCACAGAAGTGGCTGCCGAAGTCACTGGAGTGCAGTTCCTAACCCTGAGCGAAGAAGAAATCGCTGTTTACATCGCGACAGGCGAGCCCATGGACAAAGCCGGCGCCTACGGCATCCAGGGCATAGCCGCCAAATGGATACCCCGGGTAGAAGGCTGCTATTTCAACGTAGTCGGCCTACCCTTGGCGCTCGTGGCGTCCATGTTGGATGCCGCGAGCCTTTAGCTCTTAGCTTCTAGCCGTTAGCTCTATCCTGCAACGTGTCGCTTCCCTAAACACCCACCGAAGAGCCCTCATAGAACGCTCGGCAAACGAGAAAGCTAACAGCTAATAGCTAAAGGCTAACAGCTGCCTTTTACGGTTTCACCACCACCCGATCACCCGAGTAGCTCACCCCGTGCCCCGGTACCGCGCCATCACCAACTCCGATCCCCTTGCCCCCGCCAACCACAACCACATTGAAAGTATGCTTCTCAAGCATCCCCGGGAAACTCCCTTCGCGCGCGCCGAAAGTCAACGTCCCAGCCGCATCATCCCAATGCAACTGGATGGTTGCATGTTGCCCCTTGGCGTAGCCGTAGTTATCGTTTTCGTCCTCGTAGAGAGTGAAGTCGCCATCCGCTCCGGGATAAAGGCGAATCTCGATCGGGTCGGCAGCCTTTTCGGTGGCCCACTCCATCGTCGGACCAAGCGGGACAATGGAACCCGCGCGCACATAAAGAGGCAGCTTCGCGACCGGCGCATCTGCTTCGATCCGCTTGCCGCCCTCCACCTTCGCGCCCGTCCAGAAGTCGTACCAGGTCGCCTTGGGCAAATACACCGTGCGCGTTGTTGCGCCCTGCTTCGTCACTGGGCTCACCAGAATTGCCGGCCCAAAGAGATATTCGTCGCCCGTGTTCTGCGCCTCCACATCGTTGCGCCAGTCCATCACCAGCGGCCGCATCAGTGTGCCGTGCTCGCTTGTTACCTGCCACGCCTCCGAGTAGATATACGGCAGCAGGCGATAACGCAGGTTGTCGTAATCCACCAGGATCTTCTGAGCGTCCGGCCCGTACGACCACAGTTCGTTCTCATCTGGATTCCGTGTCCCATGTACGCGGAAAATCGGCGAGAACGTTCCGAACTGGAACCAGCGAACAAACAACTCGCGGAACTTCGGATCGTTCAAATTGCCGCCCGAAATAAAACCACCGATGTCCGTCGTCCAGTAAGGCATCCCGGAGATGGAGTAATTCAATCCCGCAGGAATCTGCCGCGCAAAAGTCAGCCAGTCACTCAGCACGTCGCCCGACCATGCTGTCACGCCCAGCCGCTGCGTTCCCGTATAGGCCGAACGCGACAAGATAAAGACGCGCTTCTTGTCTGAGGCCTTCTGTTGTCCCTCTGAAACGCCTTCCGTGTGAAAGAGCGGATAGATATTCGCATAACGCGCGCCCGACCCAATATGCAGTTTGTGGTCGACGAGGATGTTGTCCTGCTGCCCCTCGGTCTCCGGCTCGTCGGTGTCGAGCCACCATGCGTCCACGCCTTTTTGGAAGAGCGCTGTATTGATATTTGCCCAATACTGCGCCCGCGCATCGGGATTCGTTGGATCGTAGAGTGCCTGGCCCAGCGGATGGAAGCCAGCCATCTTCGTTTTCGCCACAAACCATCCGTTTTTGTCGAACTCATCGTAAGTCGCGCTGCCCGGCCTGAAATACGGCCACACCGAAACCATCAGGTGGAAGTGCTCATCGTGCAGCTTGTTGATCATGCCTTGCGGATCGGGATAGTTGGGGTTCCACGTCATCTCGCCCATCGTGACCCACCAGAACCAGTCCTGCACGATGTTGTCCACGGGGATGTGCAGCGAGCGATACTTCGCCGCAACGCCCTCAATCTCCGCCTGTGACTGGTACTTGTTCTTGCACTGCCAGAAGCCATAAGCCCAGCGCCCGAAGAGCGGCACCTCGCCCGTCAATTCGCGATAGCGGCCAATGACCTGATCCGCTTCCGGACCATAGATAAAGTAATAATCAACGCGATCAGCCACTTCGCCGCTCATGTAGAGCCAGTGCACGAACCGGTTATTGACGACACTGCGCGACGGATTGTTCCAGAAGATGCCGTAGCCATTGGTTGAGACAAGAAGCGGAATCGCAATCTCCGTGTTCTCTTGCGAAAGATCGACCGACTCCCCGCGATAGTTCCACACCCCGGCCTGGTGTTGGCCCAGACCGTAGAACCCCTCATGCGAACCGTAAATCCCGAACGCAACCTCCGCGTGAAATGTCTGCTCGCCATTCACTTCCGCCGGCTGAAGCATCCGATAGGTATCGGTGGTCAATTGCTTTCCGTCCGCGCCGTGGTAGTGGATCGACCCGCTCTGCCGCTCAATCGCGACTTTCAGTTTTGCGGTTGTCAGCACAACCGACTTCTCGTCCTGCGAGACGTCGAAGCTCGCCGCCGGCCAGTCTGTCTTGATCACCACGTGATCCGATGGGCGCGCCGGCTGATTCGCTTCCAGCGGTGAGTAGGTCACGTGCAGCACGTCGGGCGCATTCACCTCGAACTTCAGTACGCCATCTTTCTGATGAATCTCAATCCCATTGGCCTTCTTTTCAAAGCTCACCACGGAATTCGGCGGATTCCATTGTGCTACGGCTGCAATCGGCGCCCCAGCCACGGCGCAAACTGCGAGAAATGACCCTGCCCATCGACGAATATTCATTGAATACGTTTTCCTTTTTCGCGCGAATTCCAAACGCATCAAGTGTAACGCCCGCATCCCTTTCGCCACTCATGAGCGGGGAATAGGAGCTTGAGGCCGGGAAGAGTGCACACCCATGATTAAACAAGATCGCTGGCGCATGGTTTGCCGAACCGGAGATGCTCCCCCCAATGTCTAAAACAGGCGTAAAATCTATTCATGAAGCGGCTCGCAACGGTCGCGGTAATGCTCGCCGGGCTCTGCTGCGGAGCGTATGCGCAGCGGAGTGGATTCCATGGCGGCGCTTCCGGTTCCCGCGGTGGCTTCTCCGGCTCACATATGGGCTTTTCCGGTGCGCGTCAAGGCTTCTCATCCCCGGCCGGCGGGTTCCGCAGCGCTCCAGCTTTTCGTAGCGGATTCTCTGCAACTCGTCCAGGATTCCGGCCAGTCGCTCCCCGAACAATTGCGCCCACGCGATTTGCTCCGCGCTCGCCATCGAATCCAGTTCGCGGAATGCGCCCGATTACGACTGGCCCCCGACTACCGAACGGGACTTCGATGCACCGCGCGCCCTACCACTCCTCGCACGGCGCCAATCATTACCACTCTGGATACCATTACCATCCTCACAATCATGTAGTTTTTGTGAACGGCTTCTGGCCCTACTCGTACTGGGGATACCCATACGCTTACGGATATCCATACGTTTGGCCAAGCATTTTCAACGACTCGGACAACTACGATTCTCAGCCGCCTTCAAACTACGCGGCCCCGCAGCCTAACGACAACAATGTCCCTTACCAGCCGCAACCCGATGACCAGCAAGAGCCGCCTCAACCTCCTGATCCATATCCGCAACAACCAAACACGTCTCACCGTGCCCCTTACAGCAGTTCACCGTCACCTGCGCCCTCCGCTCCGCCTGTCACCCTCGTCTTCAAGGACGGTCGTCCCCCCGAGCAGATCTACAACTACCTGCTGACGGCGAACACCCTCACAGTCCTCGATCAGAATCGTCGCGACATCCCCGTTAGCCAGATCGATGTGGACGCAACCGCCAAAGCGAATCTCCAGACAGGCGTCAACTTCGCTCTTCCCGTCCGGTAGTTGCCCTACCCCTCTCGTATCCCCCATTCATGAGCAGAGTTTCACTCGTGTCCAAGCCGGGCAAAGGCTCTATTTGGTAGCCCAGAGGAATTGAAATGGCCCAAATGGGTCAAAAGTACCCTGCCCAAATAACGCAGAACTGCGATACACTTCCACTCATTCCTTCTCAAGGGACATAAACACATGCGGCCAAGATTCGCTGTCGTCTGTTCGCTTTGCTGTTTGACCTTCGCATTTCCCACCCTTCTCCGAGCCCAGTTTCAGCCTCCAACCAAAGAAGAATTGGAGATGACCTCCGACCCCAAAGCGCCGGGCGCCGATGCCGTCTACCTCTATCGCGAAGAGAAGACCGACGACAATCTCCACTACCACAGCGATTTCGCGCGCATCAAGGTCCTCACGGAAAAAGGCAAGGAATTGGCGACCGTGCGCATCCCATACGAGCGTCGCAGTTTCAAAGTCACCGGCATCCAGGGCCGTACCATTCACCCTGATGGAACGATAGTTCCGCTGACCGCCAAGCCAACCGACCTGACAGATGTCAAGACCAGGCAGTACCAGGTCAACACCATGGTCTTTACATTGCCGAGCGTCGAAGTTGGCAGCATTCTGGAGTATTACCTGCAGATCCGCTATGACGACAACACCGTCTCCTCGCCGACATGGGAGATCCAGCAGCCGTACTTCGTTCACAAGGCCCATTACATGTTCGAACCGACAAGGAATCAGGAGTACATCACGAACTCGCGTGGCGATTCGGCCAGCAACCTGATGTATGGCTTGATCGGCTGCAATGGGGCAAAGATGAAGCGCGACGCGATGAACCGTTACAGCCTCGATGTTGAAGACGTTCCGCCTATTCCGAATGATGATTGGATGCCGCCTTTGAATACGATCAAGTGGCGCGCAGAGTTCTACTACAGCGGTTATATGAGCGGTGGAGAGTTCTGGCAGAAGGAAGGCAAGCGCTGGGCCAAGGAAACTGATCGCTTCGCCGACCCCAGCAAGACGCTGAAGGATGCAGCGGCCAAAATTGTCACCTCCGGCGATACCGATGAGCAGAAGGCCCGCAAACTTTACGACGCAGTCATGAACCTCGATAACACCGACTTCACGCGTGAAAAATCCAGCGCGGAACTCAAAAACGAAAAATTGAAACAGGTCCACAATGCCGAAGATGTTTGGACACAAAAAAGTGGCACTTCCGACCAACTCGCGCTTACTTTTGTAGCTCTGGCTCGTGCTGCTGGATTGCACGCATACCCAATGCAGGTCGTCAACCGCGACCGTGCGGTCTTCGATCAAAACTACCTCTCACTTGGCCAGCTCGATGACTACATCGTGGCGATCACGGTGAATGGCAAAGACGTTTATCTAGATCCGGGCCAGAAAATGTGCCCTTTCGGACTCCTCCACTGGAAGCATACCTATGCGTCGGGTCTCCGCCTCAACGATAACGGGCCGGTCTTGGCGAATACGCCTGGAGGCGCTTACACCGCATCCGGTGCCCAGCGCTTCGCCGATCTCACGATCGACGGTTCCGGCAGCGTGAAAGGGACTGCGCGCTTTATTTTGATGGGTCAGGAAGCCCTCCGTTGGCGTCAACTTGCGATTCGCAACGATGAAAGCGAAGTGAAGAAGCAATTCAACGAGACCCTGCGATCCTACATGCCCGACGGGGTACAGGCGGAACTCAACCACTTCCTCGCATTGCCTGACTACGGCTCCTACCTTATCGCCTTCATTGATGTGTCTGGGAATATGGGAACCGCAACTGGCAAGCGCGTCTTCCTTCCGGGTCTCTTCTTTGAAGCTCATGCAAGTCATCCGTTTGTGGCACAGGACAAGCGAATGATGCTGATCGATGTCCATTATCCGAAGGGAGACGTCGACCAGGTTACATACCATCTACCAGCAGAATTTGCGCTCGAGACCACGCCCCAGACCGCTGCTATTTCATGGCCGGCCCATGCAATCCTCAAGGTCGACACCAAGGTGGCCAGCAACGATGTCACCGTAACTCGCAACGCGGCATTCAATTTTTCCATTCTCCCCGCTACCGACTATGGTGATCTTCACGACTTCTATCAGAAAGTCGCTACAGCAGATCAACAACCACTCGTGCTCACACGCGCACAAGTCGCTTCCAAAGGGAACTAATCATGCGGATTCGGCTAAGGACCATCGCTCGCCTCCGGCCTGCCGCACTTGTGGTTCTTCTGGCAGTTGTACCAACTCCGGGGTCAGCCGGCGTCTTCAATAAGAATCTGCCCTTACCCGACTGGGCAATCGAAGCAAACAAGACCCACACGCCGGACTATGCAAAGGACTCCTCTGCTGTCATTCTCTACGACGAATACGTAGAGACAATCGATGCCAATGGTCGTGCGACCGAGCGGGAGCGCGAAGCAATCCGGATTCTGAAACCACAGGGACGTCGCAACACCTGCGAAGTCGGCTACGACGTCGATGAGAAGGTGAACTACTTCCGCGTGTGGACAAACGCTGCCGACGAAAAGCAGTATATGGCGCAAGACACAGACTTCGCTGAAGTGGGCGATACCAGCGTTCCTATCATGCTCTCAACTTACAAGGCGCGCGTCGCTCATCCGCCCGCCGTTGATGTGGGAGCCACGGTCTTCTGCGAATCGGAAGAAGTTCTCGAACCGTACATTCGCGAGAAGGTCTGGAGAATTCAGAGCGGAATCCCTATCGTATTTCAGGCCCTGGAAGTGGACTTGCCTCCAGGACACCCGCATTCACAGTCTTGGCACAGTTTCAAGTCAGTACCGGCAGTCGAGGTCGCGCCGAGTCACTGGCGCTGGGAATTGAAGGACATGCCTGCCCTCGATCTCCGCGACATACCGTCCCACCCGGAGTGGGCAGGACTCGCGGCGCGGATGAGCGTGCAATGGGGCGACGCCGCTGTGGACGGCACTGACAACGAGTGGAAGGCTATCGGGCAATGGGTGACGACGCTTGAGGCTGACCGGCCTACGCCCTCGCCTGAAATCACTTCCTTTACGCAGGCACTCATTGCCGGCGCGCCGGACTTCTACACCCGGCTGAGTCGTATCACCGATTCCATACAGAAGAACATCCGCTACTTCATCGTTGAGCGCGGAATCGGCGGGTTGCAAGCCAATCCCGCCGCTGACATTTTCCGCAATCGCTATGGCGACTGCAAAGACAAAACTACGCTGCTGATTGCGATGCTGCGTGTCGCCGGGATCAATGCATACTATGTTCCCGTGGATGATCGCCGCGGCATCGTCGATCCTGATGCCCCGTCGCTCTATGGCAATCACATGATCACTGCCATCGAGATTCCGGCAGACATAAACGATCCCCGCCTCCTGGCCGTCGTCAAAGCCCACGACGGCAAACGCTATCTCATCTTCGACCCCACCAACGAGCGCACGCCCGTTGGCAATCTGCCCTCTTATCTGCAAGGCAGCTATGGCACTCTTTCCGCGGGCCCCGCAAGCCAGGTCATCGCATTGCCTATACTGGCGCCCGACGCCAATGGCACAACACGCAAAGGCGAGTTCACGCTCGCGCCGGACGGTACCCTCAGCGGCCTTGTCGACACTACGCACTCCGGCCCCGAAGGCGCAGATATGCGCATGATCCTCAAGTATTCGGACGAGAAGGAACGACGCGAGTCGCTGGAGACGGCAATCTCGCACGATGTGCCAGGAGTCGTACTGAACTCATTTCAATTTGTCCAGCCTTCAGAACTCGACAAGCCTCTCGAGGTGCACTACAAGCTCACCGCTTCGCAATACGCGCACCAGGCCGGAACCCTACTGCTGGTGCGACCACGCGTCGTTGGCTCACATGCCATCCCGTTCAATGACAAGCCACGTACCGTGCCGATCGATCTGAATGCGACAGGGCGTTGGCGCGATAGCTTTGACATCACCTTGCCGCCAGGGTATGTCGTCGATGAAACACCGGATCCCGTGAATCTGGATCTCGACTTCGCCAGCTACCACTCCAACATCACCTCAAAAGGCGACCAGCTTCATTACGAGCGCGAATTTGTCGTCCGCCAGGTCGAGCTTCCCGCGGCGCGTGCCGCCGATTTCCGCAAGCTCGAAAGCACCATCCTGATGGACGAAAAGGGAACGGCGGTCCTCAAGAAGCAGTAAGCAAGTTTCTCCATGGGGGGATGCAGGCTGCGCAGCTCTATTCGCGCGGCCTGTGCTATTCGCCCTCCCTCAAATTGAGGGAGGGCGAATTCCTGCCCGATCTAGATATGCTCGATGCCGTACGCCGTTTCGGTGTCCTACTCTTAAGTCATGACCGATCGGGAACTGCTGACGCACATTGCGCGGTCCGCCGGCGCCAAAGCCGGATACAAGCAACTGGTCCGCGAGCTTGGCCTCGGCGGCGGCCGCGAACGTCGTCTTCTCCTCGAGCAACTCGCCCGGATGACCGCGCGTGGCGACCTCGTAAAAACCGATCGCGAACACTGGAGCATCCCCAAAAAATCCAACGGCGGTACACGCGACAACCTCATCGCCGGCCGGCTTGATCTGCATCGCGACGGTTACGGCTTCGTCCGCCCGAATTCACGCCCGGGTTCGCAGAGAGAAGATGACGTCTTCATTCCGCCCGACGAGATCAACGGCGCCATGCAGGCTGATCAGGTGCTGGTGGAACTGGCGCCTCCCCGCGCCGACGGCCGTCGCCTTGGCCGTATCGCGCGCATCCTCGAACGGCGAAACCCCACCGTCGTCGGCGTCTTCCACTACGCGCGTTCCGATCGCGAGATGGGAGACAAGGTCATTCCGTTTGATGATCGGATGACCCAGCATATCGTCATTCCCTTCGGGCAAGGGCTGCCGGAGACGGCGCAACCGGCGACACCGCATCGCGTCCTCGGCGGCGAAGCCGCTGCGCCCACGCATTACGACGACCTCGAAGGCATCGTCGTCGATGTTGAAATCACAAGTTGGCCCACGCCCACGCGTCCTCCAATCGGCCGCATCATTGAAGTGCTCGGCGATCCCGACGACTTCGGTGTCGACGTGGAGATGATGATTCGCAAGCATCAGCTCCCACGCATCTTCCCTGATAAAGTGCTGGCCGAAGCGCGAGCTGTCGCTTTTCTCGAGGATGCTGAAGTCGATCGCCGCCGCGATTTCCGCGGACTTCCCATCGTCACCATCGACGGCGAAACCGCCAAAGATTTTGACGATGCCGTCCTCGTTACCGAACGCGCCGATGGTGGATACGAACTCCAGGTCCACATCGCCGATGTAGCAGAGTATGTCGGCGCGGGCACCGACCTCGACCTCGAAGCTCGTCTCCGCGGCACCAGCGTCTACTTTCCAGACCGCGCCATTCCCATGCTTCCCCAGGAGCTATCGACCGGCATCTGCAGTCTTCGCCCCAATGAAGACCGCCTTGTCCTGAGCTGCCTCATGCAACTCAGCGCTGCGGGCCGTATTGAAAGCTTCGAAATCGTCGAAGGCGTCATTCGTTCCGCCGAGCGGATGACCTACACAGCAGTCCACGCGATACTTGAAGGCGATCCCGAAGCGCGCTCTCGTTACGCTCCCTTGGTCGCCGACTTCGAGCGTATGCGCCACCTTGCCGGACTCATGAACAAGCGCCGCGAAGAGCGAGGAAGCATCGACTTCGACTTGCCAGAGCCGGTCATCGAGTTCGACGAACAGGGCCAGATGCGCGGCGTCACCAAATCCGAGCGAACCTGGGCCAATCGGCTCATCGAAGAGTTCATGCTCGCCGCCAACGAGTGCGTTGCCACCTGGCTCGAAGACCTCGGCGTGCCTTCACTCTATCGCATCCACGAGAAGCCGGAACCGCGCCGCGTCGTGCAATTCGAAGAGCTTGCGGCCAGCTTCGGCTACTCCCTTGGGCTCGGCGCGCTGCCGGTCAAGCGCATTCAAACTCGTGGAGATCGGCGCGACGCCCAACGCAGTGGTCGACAGGCCCGCACCCACGAGGTCCCAGAAGACATCGCCGTTACGCCCAAGATGTATCAGAAGCTGGCGGCGCGCATTGAAGGCAAGCCCGAGGAACGCATTCTCAGCTACCTCATGCTCCGTTCACTCAGCCAGGCGCGCTACTCCGAGATCAACGAAGGTCACTTCGCGCTCGCCGCGCCCACCTACACGCATTTCACTTCACCCATTCGCCGCTACCCCGATCTCATCGTGCACCGCATAACAAAGTCACTACTACGCGACGGCGTGGTGGGCCGCGCCGAAGTTGCAGAAGGGCGTCACGGCTCACCATGGACACATCCGCACGAAGCGCTGAGGGGCATCGTCATCCACCACGCAAAGAAGCTGAAGCCCGGTGAAGGATTCCATGGAGAGCCACCGATTCCGGAAGCCGAGCTGGCGCAGATCGCCGAGGAATCCAGCCAGGCCGAGCGCCGAGCCGCCGAAGCAGAACGCGAGCTGGTGGAGTGGAAGAAGGTGCGTTTCATGGAGAACCGCGTGGGCGAGGAATTCGCTGCACTGGTTCTCAACCCCACCAAGTACGGCTTCTTCGTCGAACTTACCGATTTGTTTGTCGAAGGCCTGGTCCATATCGACACGCTTCGCGACGACCGCTATACCTGGCGCGAAAACACCCACGAGATCATCGGCGAGCGCTGGGGCCGACGCTTCCGCGCAGGCGATCGTGTGCAGGTCATCCTCGATCGCATTCTCGCGCAAGAGCGCCGTCTCCAGTTCTCAGTCGTAGAGGAAGGAATTCCGCTGACCGGCAAGAGGTCGCCGAAGCCGTCGCCAAAGCCGAAAGCCAACCGGCGCAAGGAGAACACTGCCTTCGGATCGAAGAAAAAGAACCGCCACGTCCGAAAGCCCAAGCGTCGCTGAGAGGCGATTCACGCCGGCAGGCAGATACTCGCGAATTGGCCTATGCGCCGGCTTGCTGCGCCGCAAACTTGCCGATAATCGGAAGCTGGTATTTCTCCCCTTTCAATGCCTTCAGCAGCGCAATGATCCACACGATCAGAATGCCCAGCGAGGCAAAGGGAAGAAGAATCCAGCCAATCACGGGGATAATCCCGAGAACGATCTGAATCGCAATCGCAGTTATGCCGAGAAAGATGCACTGCCATGCGTGGAAGCGCACAAACGAATTCTTGTTATACGGCTCGACCAGCAGAAAGACGATCGCGGGAATGATGGTGACATAAGCGATCGCTCCGGCGGCGTTGTCAGACAAACCGCTCTGCGCGGCTTGTGGCGGAAGGGGCGTGTATTGCGGGGAATCAGACATGGCTGCTCTCCTTAACTTTGAACCTGGACCGAACCCGGAACTGGAAGGAAAAGAGCAAGTGTTTGAAGAAATAGACACGGCGGCGCAAGCGGATACAGCGAACCGCGTCACAGATTCCTGTGGTGGCAAAAAGACTACTTCATCGCAAGCTTTTCGGCAATGCTTCCCAGCAGCGGGATCATGAACCTCTTGCCATTCATCGCCCGGACGACGCACACAAGCCACACAACAAGCCAGAGCAGCGAAATAGTCCTGAACGTGTAAGCGAGGGCAGAGGTACCCAGGAACAACGTCAGAAGCGCGATCGATCCGAGAATAATGTCGATCACAAACGCGACAATTGACAGCAGCACCGACTGCCACGCGTGAAAGCGAACGTAGCTGCTTTCTTTGTACGGGGGCAGAAGGAGAAAGACGATCGCCGGAATAAACGTGAAATAGGAGATTGCGGCGGCGGCGTTGTCTGAAATTCCGGTTCGTGTCGCAACGGTCATAGAGCTTCCTTCGTTCCCACCCATTTCCTGCTGGAACCCAAGTCCTTGAGGCATCGAAGTCAAAACCAGCAGATTTCTGCCTTGTACGGCAAGACACATGAGCCGGTGGGATGTCTTTAAGGAGACCGCCTGAGCAAGGGTGAAGTCAAGCGGAATCATGACATTGTCAGCCCGACAGTACCGTCGAAAGGCACTAGAACAATTGCTGTTGGATCGGGTCCGTCTTGCGCTCGGTCAGCAACTCAGGATCATCATTGCGCACATTGCCAACCCGCTCATCCACCGCCCACGACCGCATCTTCTCCGCCGGATACGGCCGCAGCAGATCGATCGGCGGACACGCTGGATCGCCCGTCTCCATCCAACGCGTATAGTCTCGGGGCTCCAGGATCACCGGCATGCGGTTGTGTACCCGCTCGGCCAGCTCATTGGGATCAGTCGTCAATATTGTGAATGTCTCAAGCGGGTCTCCCTCCTTCGGCTTCCACCGCTCCCACAACCCGGCAAAGGCGTAAGGCTCTCCGCTCCCCATTCCGAACGCAAACGGCCTCTTTGTCTTCGAGTCGATACGCTGCCACTCGTAAAAGGCGTCCGCCGGAATCAGGCATCGGCGCCGTTTGAAGGCGTCCCTATATAGCGGTTTGGCCTCAACCTCTTCGGCACGCGCATTGATGGTCGAGTACCCAACCTTGGCATCCTTGGCCCAATAGGGAACCAGCCCCCAGCGCATCAGTGCAAACTCGCGCTTGCCGGTCTCGCTGTTCAGCCGCACAACGGGCTGCGTGCTCTGCGGCGCCGCGTTATAGGTGGGTGCAAACCACGGCATGTCCTCAATCTCCACGCCAAACCAGTCGGCGAGGACCTCCTGCGTTGATCGACGAGCAAACCGGCCGCACATGGCTTGAGAATACCGCGCGCCCCGCCACGGCAGACAAGCACAAACCAGTCCGGCGAACGATCCCCATTACAATGGAATCAGGAGCTGGAACGATGGCGCATATGGTTTTTTGTGTTCGCAATAAGAAAGAAATGGAGGGCCTCGACGAGCCGCCCTTCGACTCGGAGTTTGGCCAAAAGATCTATAAAAATGTATCGAAAGCCGCATGGAGCGAATGGGTCGACCGGCAGAAGATGCTGCTGAACGAATACCGCCTGCAGCCATGGACCCCGCAGGCCCAGGAGTTCCTCGTCGAGCAGATGGAGCAGTTCTTCTTTGGCGAGGGCTCCGCGCTTCCGTCGGAGTTCGTCCCCCCATCGCACTAGCCACGACGCATCAGTGGCGTCCACGCGAAATAGAGGTCGAAAGAACTGGCGCCTGAATAGGACGCAGCTTCGGTCGCGTCATATGGGCCGATCTGGACCTGACTTAGGTAGGCCGTGGCCTTGTCACTCCCACCTGATGCACTCGATCGTCGCTGGAATTCCTTCTCCACCACCCGCCTTTTTCGCCAGCATCGCGCAGCGGCACTTGAGGGACCCGCGCTGGTGTAAACTAAATCAGAACCCCATGGGCCGGCTCACCCGAGCCGGCTCGACTGTGTCGGGACGTGGCTCAGCCTGGTAGAGCACTCGCTTGGGGTGCGAGGGGTCGGCAGTTCAAATCTGCCCGTCCCGACCATTAAATCAATAACTTACATTGGATCTCGCTAGGCTAAACAGCTTGGGTTCCCCAAAGGGTTCCCACTCTTTGACGATTCCGCCGTCGGAGATGCCCTTCAACGGAGTAGCAATTCCTTTCTTCTCTTCCTCATCTGGTTCAGCAAATACGGCCTCGACAACTCGAGTTACAGCGAAAACGTCGGAGCGAGTCAATGGCAAGAGCAACTGTCCGAGAAAGCCGGTTTTACGTCCAGTTGGAGTGGATTTGTAAACCGATGGCAGTGGCGGCAACTGGTCTGATCCTCGGGATCTGACGTATCCGCGTGCATCCGGCATCCATTGGTTACTTTCAAGACGTGGCCTTCCCCTGATGGCACGGCAGTTTTGGCTCAGCACCGAGAGCGTCGTCATCATCGCTGGCTGCGCATGGGTGGTGTTGATTCTTGTGAATGGCCAAGTTTCGGCACCGTTTTCCCGGCAACCAACTTCCCTTCGACCGAAAGCAGAAGTCGATAGGACTCTCAACATACGCGCTCCGGGCGACGAGGACATTGAGCTTTCGGCCAAATCCGCGTGAATAAAGACCGTCCAAATGACACGAGAACAGGTCAGTCTGTTCCCGGAACACTTGGAGAAAATCCTCGGGCGCGCCACCCCCACCCTAGGCGAGTGGGACAAGCTAACGGAAAGCTTCCTTCCCGGTTCTCACGTGAGGAACAACCCCGGGCCCCCTGTCACGAGTGACAGTAGACAACTTTCGCGCGAAGGGAAATGATTGAGTCAGCCGCCTACTGAAGGTACTCCGCTAAGGAGCGCCAGTGAGGCGGACTTCCGTCTCTTATCTTCAACTCACGAACTTCGCGCGTTCGAAGACTCGCTCGACCGGAAATTGCAGGACTCTCCTCCGAGGTTCTCCCGGGACGGTGGTTTTGAAAACCACAAATTAAATACGATCGAAAACTGCTGAGGCGACTCAGACCGAGAAGAAGAGGCACAGTATGATCCATGATCCGGAAACAGCCCGGCTGGAAGAGGCGCGCATTGCCAAGACTCCGTGGAAGAAGTGGGGACCTTACCTAAGCGAGCGGCAGTGGGGAACGGTGCGTGAAGATTACAGTTCGGACGGGAATGCCTGGGACTACTTCACGCACGACATGGCCAGATCCCGTGCGTATCACTGGGGTGAAGATGGTCTCGCCGGCATCAGCGACGACAACCAGTTGTTGTGCTTTAGCCTGGCGTTATGGAATGGCAAGGATCCGATTCTCAAAGAGCGCGCGTTCGGCCTAACAAACAGCGAGGCCAATCACGGCGAAGACCTGAAGGAATACTACTTCTACCTCGATAGCACGCCTACGCACTCGTACATGAAGTACCTGTACAAATATCCGCAGGCAGCGTTTCCTTATCTCAATTTGATCGAGACGAACAAAGGACGCAATCGCCATGACATGGAGTACGAGCTATTGGACACCGGAATATTCAACGGCGACCGCTACTTCGATGTCTTTGTCGAATATGCCAAGCAGGGGCCGGAGGACATGCTGATCCAGATCAGCGTGGTGAATCGGGGGCCCGAGGCGGCCGAGTTGCAGGTACTGCCAACGCTCTTGTTTCGCAACACCTGGACCTGGTGGCCAGGTACGCCCAAGCCGGCCCTACGGGTTGTGACTCAGAAAGGCGCGAAGGCAATTGCCGCCTCACATGCGGAGCTTGGTGAACGGTATCTGTATTTTGAGGGAGACGTTCCGCTCCTCTTCACAGAAAATGAGACCAATAATCAACGGATCTTCGGTAGTCCGAACGTATCTGCTTTCGTCAAAGACGGAATCAACAATTACGTGGTTGAGGGCAATGAGCACGGAGTGAATTCCCAGAAAACGGGAACCAAAGCTTCTGCGCAATATCAGTTGAATGTGGGTGCAGGACAGACGGCTACCATCCGCCTGCGCCTCAGCGACAAGGCTCCTGCCGCCATGGGTGAACCGTTCAGCGTTTTTCCAACGATCATGAAGATGCGTCAGGGTGAGGCAGACGAGTTCTATCGAAAGGTCACTCCAGCCCATGTCAGCGAGGATGAGGCGCGCGTCATGCGCCAGGCAATGGCAGGCATGCTCTGGTCAAAACAGTTCTTCTTCTTTGACCTGGACAAATGGCTCTCGGAGCATGGCGATGATCCGATGAAGGGGAGCAAGCGCGCCACGCGGAACAGCGAATGGTTCCATATGCTGAATCAGCACGTCATCTCAATGCCCGACAAGTGGGAGTATCCGTGGTACGCTGCATGGGATTTGGCATTTCACACGATTGCTCTTTCGACGGTCGACATCGACTTTGCTAAAGAGCAACTCGATCTGATGCTGCAAGAATTCTTCCTGCATCCAACCGGTCAGATCCCAGCCTATGAGTGGAACTTCAGCGATGTGAACCCGCCGGTGCATGCCTGGGCCACCATTTTTCTCTACCGAACCGAACAAGGGGCTACCGGGAAAGGCGATATTGATTTCCTCAAGAGGTCATTCTCCAAGCTGATGCTGAATTTCAGCTGGTGGGTGAACCGCAAAGACCGCTATGGCAACAATCTGTTCGAAGGCGGGTTCCTTGGGCTGGACAATATTGGCGTCTTCGACCGCAGTGCGGCCCTCCCCACCGGCGGCCACCTCGAGCAAGCGGATGGCACAGCCTGGGTTACTTTGTTCTGCCAGAATATGTTAGAGATCGCGGTGGAACTAGCGTCGTACGACGCTTTCTACGAAGACATGGCAGCGAAGTTTGCGGATCATCTTCTTTGGATCGCTCGCGCCATGAATCAGACCGGGCCTGAGGGGATGTGGGACGAGGAAGATGGGTTCTACTATGACGTTCTTCGCCTGCCAGACGGTAGCGCACAACGGCTCAAAGTTCGATCCATGGTGGGCCTGCTTCCCTTGTGTGCGACCACGGTGATCGAGCCGTGGCAGCGCGAGAGGGTCCCTGGACTGGCGAAAATCCTGGGTGAACGCTTACGGCGGATGCCCGAACTGGCCGAAAGTATTCACCCAACTGGCCGCGGTCATTTCGGGTACGGCGAGCGCGGGATTGCTGCGCTGGTCAACCCCGATCGCTTGCGTCGGATTCTGACTCGCATGCTCGACGAGAATGAGTTCCTTAGTCCCTATGGCATTCGGGCTCTCTCCAAATATCACGACGAGCATCCGTTTGTCGTCTATGTGAATGGCCAGGAATATCGGGTAAATTATCTTCCGGCGGAGTCCGACACAGGCATGTTCGGCGGCAACTCCAACTGGCGCGGGCCTATCTGGATGCCAGTGAATGCGGTGCTGATTCGTGCTCTGTTGTCCTATTACGAGTACTACGGAGATAACTTCAAAATTGAGTGCCCCACCGGTTCGGGCAAGTTGATGAACCTTTTCGAAGTCGCGAGAGAGATCGCCAACCGCCTGACCCGGATCTTTCTGCGGGATGAATCCGGCCGGCGCCCGGTATACGGCGGTACGGAGAAATTCCAGACCGATCCGCAATGGAAGGACTACATCCTGTTCTACGAGTACTTCCACGGTGACAACGGAGCAGGTCTCGGAGCCAGCCATCAGACCGGATGGACCGGCCTGGTGGGAAAACTGATCGAGTTGTTCGGCAGGCTTGACGCCCAAAAGTTCCTGGAGGGCGGCAGAGCTGGTGCCTTCGCGAAGGAGAAAACCGCAGAGGTAGAGGCTTTGGCACACTGACGAAAGTAGTGAACGCCTCTATGCAGAAAATGAACCTTTGGAGCGATCCAGCTGTTTCGGGACTGGCAGAGAACACAAACCCGATCTTCGGTGCGAACTCTTCGGAGTTTTGACGGCAAATGGATGTCCGGTTCTGCTTGAGAGAGTGTCCGCGACTGCTAGGGTGCTTTTGTGGATCGAACTGCTTCAGCGGTGCATTGGTTGCCGCGCTTCCCTGATACTTGCGTCATCGGCCTGCCTAGATCACAAATGGTGGGATGGTCCGCGGATGTCGCTCCGAGTCAGTCATCGTAATGCACCTTTTCTTATTAGGGCTATTGCTCTGGATCGTCTGCGGCACAATCGTGTGTGCTCAGCCGCAGGCGGCGCATGCCGTTGCGTCGAATGACAAATTCCCCAAGTCCGCAGACGTCGGATTGCCGATGAGCTTTCAGCGCCATACCGGCGACTTGGATGAAATGGTCAAGCGGCAAAGCATCCGGGCACTCGTTCTCTATAGCCGCTCCGGCTTTTTCTACGTTGGTGGCCGACCTCAGGGCATCTATTACGAGACGCTCAGAGCGTTCGAGCAGTTCGTCAACGAGCGACTGCGGACCGGTAGGAGCAATTACACGCCGACCTGAAATGCCGGTTGTTCGATGGCTGGCCTGTCAGTGTCGGCCGCGGCGGTGTGCGGTGCGATTCTTCTGATTCTTGAGATGTATGACCCTCTCGGCGGACTGATTCGAATCTCGGAAGCTCCGTTGCGGGCCGCACATCAGGAGTTGATCAACCGCCGACCGAGAAAGTGAAGAAGCTGCCTGAGCCCGATGGCCTTGACCCTCGGCCTGCGTGCAGATCTATCACTTTCATCCTGGAAACGAGAAAGCTTCAGGGCAGGCCATAAAGTTCTAAAATCGTCCGCTAGCGCCGACCATTTGTTCGTTTTCTGCCCTTTTGCAATGAAGTCAAATTGGTCTTCTGTAAGTAGGATAAAGACTTACAGCGCCTATTGAACAGTTCAAAAGTGCCGACTTAGCATTTCGTCTTGTTCTGCCGGTTCGCTTGTAAGTACAAAGAATGAGCATTTTGCCCAGTTATAAAATCCAGTGCATGTCGATGAGACGTTCCTCGAAATCAGGCTCCTTTATCTCCTGAATTTGCGTTGTAACGCGCGCTTCTTCAGCCTGGCATTCTGCCTGTTTGCGCTGCCAAAACTCCTCTGTGATTTTGCCATCCAATTTGTCTGTGTATGCGCTGTCCATTCGTCGGCGTACATCGTCACGTTCAGGAGTGAAGCGGACACGTTCACGCGCGACGTGCTCACCCTCACACTTCATGACTGCGGTTTGCTGTCTAGCGTCACCGGCATGATTTACTCGCGAGTCAGTTCGACGCGCCGGTTGCGAGCACGGCCTTCGAGGGTATCGTTGGGCTCAACCGGTCGCGATGCGCCAAACCCATCGGTAGAGAGACGGTCAGGGGAGATGTGATGCCGCGTGACCAGCGCTTCTTTGACGGCTGCCGCGCGGCGCTTCGACAAGTCCAAATTGTACGAATCGCCGCCAATGTTATCGGTATGACCCTCGACGGTCAGCTTCCATGCCGGGTTATCCGTCATGGCCTGAACGATTTGCTTCAACACCAGCTCCGACTCCGGCTTGATGGTGTCTTTGTTGAAGTCGAAGTAGATGCCGTAGGTGACTGCGCGTTTTTGCTCGGTCAATTGCTTTTCAACGATGTTGACCGGACGGGCGGTTTTGAAGTCGATCTTGACGACCTCAATCCGGAACTTGCCATCGTGTAAGGCTGGGTCCTTCTCTTTCCAAAGCAGCACAAGCGGATCCAACGGATCGTCGAGAACGTAAAGATCGGCCGCGGCGTGGTTAGGGCGCCACTTCTTCGGCCTCGGATCTTTGCCGGTAGGGTCGGTAATTCCCGCGAGATGAATCGTGGGAAGAGTGACGCGTTCGTCGTTCACGATCATGGGGTAAGGAACATCCTGGGATTCGACGCGAGTCAGAACGCCTGCATCGTGAACTGGCTTCTCCGCGTCATTGCCCGCGTGAATGTAATCGAGATATTCAAAATTGATCTTGCCCGATGACTTCACTTCGTTGAAAGACTTGTCCGATAGCCGGAGTCGCGTGACGCCATGAATGAGGTGAGGAACATGCATGCCGACCACCGTTACATATGTGCCAGCGGAAGCAATATCGGCATTGCAGACTGTATTTGTGTAGCTGGATGGGCGTGCTTCACCGCCGCTGTCCAACTTGTAGGCGCCCGTAGAGTTCGACATGCTGATGGAAAGGGGCGTAACCGGCTGCAGGGAAACACGGCTTTCGACATCTTCATATTTGACACCCCAGGCGGTCGTGATCACGGTGCCTTCCTGCAGCGGAATGCGCGCGCCGCTCTGAGGCGTGAAGGGCGCCGCGGTGCACGGCTCGACTGGATCCCTTTCGGAGACGCTCGGCACCGGGTCCCCGTCATCGATGCCGCCGCTCCCGTTTCCCTTGCTACCCCCCAACATTCTGGCGAGATCGCCCAGCACTCCTGTGGGGCCGTCCTGAGAACTCGCGCCCGGCGATTCGGGTTTGCCATCAGGTCCGATGGAAGGTTGCGAGTTTGGCGCTGTTATCCCATCCTGAGCCTTGTGCAGAATTGCAGTGGCTTTCTGCTTCATCTTGTAACCGAGATAAACCAACCCCCCGATGCCGAGTGCTGCGACGACCGCCAGCACACAAAGCGCGACCACAACTGTACGTAGACAACCGCTATTCGTGGCTGGGGTGCTCTGCTGCACCGGGACAACCGGCAATGACTGCCACTCAGCCGCAGGCAATGGCGGTGGAGCAACGACCGCTTGCGTTTGTCGCACAGGATTGGATACTTGGGATTCCTTGTCTGCTTCCGCTCCCTCCGATGTCGTTGGCTCCGGAACGGGTGCACCGCATTGCGTGCAGAATTTGAGGTCCGCTGCGAGCCGGTTCCCACACTTCGTGCAAAAGTTCATGGTCTTCTCCCACCGAATCCAGACCAGACATCACCGACCGCGAAGATCCTCGCGCGCGCCGTTTCGAAAAACTGCGCAATCGTCGGGCCCAATCGTTTCTGACTCAGTCGACGGCTTGGCTCGACGCGGGGTGACGCCGGACGTTGCGTGTTCATCATTGACGAACAAGCTCGACGCGACGGTTTCGAGCGCGCCCCTCCAGTGTGTCGTTCGTGTCGACCGGCCTTGACGCGCCAAGTCCCTGGCTAGTGAAGCGATCTGCCGGGATGCGGTACTGAGTGCTGAGGGCTTGCACCACGGCGACAGATCTGCGTTTGGACAGATCGAGATTGGATGCGTCGCCGCCGATGTTATCTGTGTGGCCTTCGACATCGAGTCTCCAGGAAGGGTTGTTTCTCATCGCCTTGGCGATCTCTGCAAGCACGACTTTTGACTGCGGCCGAATGGTGGCGCTGGCGAAGTCGAAGTAGATTCCGTATATCTGGGCGCGACCGCTTTGTTTCAGATCCTGCTCGATTGGATTGACGGCCTTTTCTTCGGGATAGTTGATGCGGATGACCTCTCCGCGCAGGTGTCCAAGACGTGAACTGCCGGCCAGCACAATGGGATCGTTCATCTGATCGAGGACATAGAGCTCTAAATCATCCTGGTCGCTCTTGCATGCGGCGTGTATGGCCGGGAGTTCTACCGGCTTGTCATTGAGGATGACGGGATAAGCGATATCGTCGGGGGCTGCGCGCTGCAAAGTGCACTTGACGAGGGTAGAGGACGATGGCCCTCCCATGACGTCCTGCAAAGAAAGATTGCCGGTGTCGCTTTGAGCCTTATTCAGAAGGTTCGATACGAGACCCTGCATCGAAGGCGGAGGATACACCTTGTAACTGAATTGGGCTCCCTCACTTGATTTGAGTTCAGTGAATACGTCGTGCGAGATGCGCAGCGAAGTGGTGCCGGGGAACACGTGGGGATCTTGGCCGCTATAGTAAAGATTTTGTTCGTGAGCGCTTGCGAGATCCTGCGACAAGACTCTCCGCTGGGTGACGATGTCTCGAATTGAATTGGAAGGAGACGTGTGCGCATTTTCCGGCGTACCGGTGCGGGGACCAAAGTAGGTGTAGTCGATATCGATGCCGCCGCCAGAGACATCGCGTGTGGTGATGATGGTTTCGTAATCGGATCTTCCCTTCTGGGAGGATGCGCCGGCAACAACGAGGCCAACCTTCATGGGAACCAACGTGGAGGTCGCAGCGGTCGGAGAACCGGTGTAGGCCTTCCATCCTGCTGCTTCAATGATCTCGAAGGAGCGGTCATCATCGGATGCGGCAAGCGCCGAGTTCGGAGCAATCTTTGCGGCGACTTTGTCGAGATCGAGTTCGCTGGTGATCCTCTTGACGTCCTTGTCGTGGAACGCTTGCTGGATCCTCTCCACTTTCTTTTTGGCACGATAGCCGAGGTAGGCGATGCCTCCGACCACCGTGACGGCGAGCAGCGCAAGCACAGCAACGGCCGCGAACATGAGCTTCATGAGTCCGCCGCCGGAGCGTTGTTGGGGAGGGGCACCAGGCATCGGTGTGGTTCCTACTGTCGTGGATTGCCACGCAGATGCGCTGCCGCTTGCTGGCGATGCGGAGGAGACTGGTTGGTGTGCGGGGGCGGATCGAGGTGGCGGGACAGATAGGAATGCTGAAGTGGGCTGAGGAGACTGATCCACGGGAGCGCCGCAGGCCTCGCAGAACTTTGTTGAAGGAGAGATGGAGGCGCCGCATGTCTTGCAGAGTTTTGTGGAGACGGCCGCCGGGGGTGCGCTGACTTTACTTCCGCATCGGGTGCAGAAAGAAACACCCCCTGCCAGGTCCGCTCCACAAGTCTGGCAAATCATCGTCGTTAACCTCCACCTCGAATTGAATCCCAAGTTTGCGTTTCGGTTGAGCTCTGTATGAGATCGCGGCCGGATGAGATTCAGCACTTCATTTCTTTGTCGTGCTTCCTTCGTAGTGGGTCTTTTTGACGGTGCCGTCTTTTCTGTCTTCCTCGTAGTCGATGGTGTACTGCACTATGCACTGTTGATTCTTGTCGACCCACGCGTTGCCCTTGATGGTGTAGTCCGTCAGTCCACCCATAATCGTCATGGGCGATTTATCCAGCTGGCTCTGCTGCGAGGTATCGACGGAATATTTCACCGCGTCGAATCCAGCGACGTTCTCAGTGCCGACCTGCTTGACCTCAGGCTTGGCGATGAAAAGGCCCCACGGGGCGAAGGCCTTAACAGAGCCACCTGAACCCATCGACCATGCCGAAGCGTCGCTACGTGTGTAGTGATCGGTGCGAGTCGTTTCGACGAAGCCGTCAACAATCGGAACCGGGGTGAGCGCCTTTTCCTTATTCATCTCCCGGTCGATGTCGGTGGCGGGTCGCTTTTCATGAACACTGGAATCGAGGTTGTCGCCCGAGAGGTCTCCTTCGAAGTTCTTGAACGACCCATCGGTTTCGCTCTTTTTATAGGAGAAATGAATCGCATGGGCGAGCGCCGCACCGTTTGCAAAGGTGTCGAGGCAATATGTTCCACCGATGGGATGAGAGGGAGTCGAAGAACTCGCAGCTTCAGCCCTGGCGGCTTCTTCCCTTATTGCTGAATGTTTTCTGCATCCAGCAATTGTCAATATCGCGATGGAAGAGACAATCAGAACCAGTCCCCATGAGAATCTACTCTTTGCATTCACGGCAGCCTCCAAACAGTTTTCGTTGTGGACGACGACTTCATATTCAGAGCTCATCCCGCTTGCTTCTTCGCGATTGCTCCAATGATGGGCAAGCTGAATTCGCGCTGGTTGAATGCCTGGAACATCAGGAAGAGCCAGAGTCCAAACAATCCGAGCGAGATCAGCATGCGAATCGGAAATGCTACGACCGCAATCCAGCCGCTGATCGACATCAGGATTCCGATCATGATCCTCCATAGGATGTTGAATGCCACGGCAGCCACGAAATAGAGGATCGATTGCATCGCATGAAATCGCACGAAGCGATCGCGTCGGTAAGGTTCGAGGACCAGGAACAGGATGCCTGTGATGATTCCCAGCGAATAGGAAAGAGCGCCTGCAATGTTGGGAGTCAGGCCTGTTCCTGTCGCTGCAACCATCTGGGGTGCAGCCACGCCGGGTTGAGAGCTTACGGAGTTCCAGTTCGCGGCGGGCGCACCCACGGCGGGAGAACTCCATCCCTGATTCACTGGTTGCGACGAAGCAGGCGGGGACGCAGGTGTCGAAGTCCAACTCGCACTCTGCGGCGGAGTCGGTGCGGGCGACCACCCACCCGATGATGCCGCGGAGGGAGGCTGCGCGGATTGTGAAGCAACCGGAGTCCAGCCGGCAACGGGCGCGCCAACGGTTGGGTTTACTGATTGCGACGCCCTTGCCTGGGCCGACGCGCCGATTGGCTTTCCGCAGGTCCCGCAGAAGCCTGTTGCCTGTGTCGTTGATGCACCGCAGTTTCCGCAAAATTCCATGGAAGTTGCTCCTTTTCTGATTAACCTTTGCCAATGTTTTCGCAGAGTCTCATGCCGGGTGGATCCACCTTCGTTATGCTCTTCTTGAAGATCTCTTTCGAAAGCGTGCCTACGTTCTTGCCCCAAACTTCTGCGGAGGCGCCAACCTGCGCCACGAGAATCAGGTCAAAACGCGCGCAAGGCGAGATCGCAGACATACCTGTGTAGCTGGATGCCGAGGTGCCGACCATCTGGAAGTAGGCAGCGCCGTCGGTCGATAGAGCATTCTTGAACACATCGCCAAGATGCACACCATTCTGCTGGTAATTGGCGTATTGCTGAGGATTCAACAGGTGCTTCGCGACAACATCTGCGATCTTGTCGACGTACTCGGCCGCCTTCTTGATGTCGCTTGCATCGTAGATTTTATTCAGGCCCAGTGTCAGCTCAACGCGTGGGGCCGCAAACGCAACCACCATGCCAAGTGGCGCTGTGGGCGACAACTCCTGGTGGTCGCCGAGCTGTATATCTCCTGACATATTTCCATCGGCGTTGACGCTGCCGGATTTCACCGTGAAGTGCTGACTCCCGTCGTACGTGATCTGGAACTGGCCTTTGGTGATTTCCTTGCCGCCAGTAATTGCAGGATGAATGAGAATCGCGCCGCTCACCTCGAGATACAGAGGCAGTCCTTCAAGAAACTCAGAGAGCGGCACCTCGATTGCGCCAGGCAGCTTGATCTTGCTCTCCTCTGCCATCACGCCTCCGGTGTCCTTCGCCACCTGCCAATCGAAATTCATTCTGCCGCTCAAATTGGTGAAGCTCGTGTCCATATTCTGCAGGACACTCTGCTTGATGTTGATCAGCGAATCGAATTGGAAATTCGAAATGAATCCCTTTCCAGTGATCAGCGCAACGAATCCGCCCACATCGCGTTTCAATGTGATGTCGAGATTGGTTTGACCTTCACTCGGCGTGGCCTTGAAGGTGGTGTCCCATCCGCTGACCACGGAGTTGAATGCGCCTTTAACCATGTTTCCGTAGGCGTCCATCGTCCCTTTTGCCTCGGCGTTCTGCGCCATCACACCGGCGGGACTCTGCGCGTAGGCCGGTGTGGCCATCAAATCAAGCCATGTCGGCAGCGGAGCGATCGGCGGTTCCAATGCGGCGCGAGTTGCACCGAAGTGCACGGGTGCCTGGATCTTGATCTCCCCGTCTTGCACAACATCTGTGAGAAGGGCATGCTGGGTGAGAACGACAACCCCGTCGGGAGTCGCTTCTGCGCCGAGCACCATTCGCGCCATCAGGCCCTTAATCAGCAGGACATCGCCGGCATGGAGTGATCGCGCGGTCGCATTGGAGCTGTCGAAAAGCAGGCTCGCGCCGTTGCTGCTGACTCCGATCAGGGCTTTCTTGCCTTCGTCGGCTTCCATGGTGCGAACGTTGGAGCGATAGGTGACGTGAGCGTAGCCTGAAGCGTGAGAAGCGATGGCCGGCCGCCGAACTTGTTGCGCCGGCTGCGCCGTAGTGGCAGCTCTTGCCGCCTGCAACGAGGCAGGCGAACTCTCATGCCTGCAGCCGGCGATGAGAAGAGCGGCCGCTGCAGCGAGGAGTTGTCGTTACAGTTCTGCCGAAAAATTTCAGGCTCAACACGTTTCTGCCCCCGTTACTTTCGCGCCTGCTCATTGCGCGTCGGCTGAGATCTGAAATGTCCAGATCGCATCGAACATCAATCCGTCGCCCTGCCCGCGAGCTACATCGCCGCCGGAAAACTTCTTCGTCTTGGAAACTGGGCGAATGACAAGCCCGTACTCGCCAGGCAAGAGCTCTGCCGCTGCCGCAACCTTGTACTTGCCCGAACCCAGCTTCTGCGGATTGATTGCCACCTGGTCCTCGAGGTAATGCGAATAGACTTCCCAATCGGCAGCCGGGCTTCCGCCTGCATCAGCCTTTCCCTGGGTCGCCCCAACGATGCGACAGGTGTTCTGAGCGGGTGTCAGCTTTACGATCGCGGGTTCGTAATCATCTGGATTGATTCCCGGCGTGCGAGAGAAATCCACGGCGAATACGGGTCTGACACTTTGCAGTACGTTGCCAGAAGCAGACGACGGGACACCCCAAACGTAGGTGACCGTGGGCGTGCGATGTGCAAGCATTCCAGAGAAGACACTGCCAGCTTCTGCTACAGCCGTTCCGCCAACCACCGAGTTCATGTGCATAGCGGCATCCCAACTGGCAGTGCTAATGCCGGCCTGCATCGCCTGGGTAACCGTTGAGTCCGCGGCAAGGCCCTTCATGGAAGAGGGCTTGTTCTTTGTCTGCGCGAGCTGTGTTTTTTCGAGTTTTAGCTCCTGCGATGTCGTGCCCTGGGTCACAATCACTTTGGGCATGCGCGACTTTGACTCAGAGGTGGTCTCTGCCGCATCGGCAGAACCTTTGGCCGGATGAGCATCGGGAGCGCTCTTGTGAGCAACCGCAAGCATCGCATTCAGCTCACCTTCAGTAACTCCAGCAGCGTTAAGCCGGATTAGTTCACTCGTGGAGGTGTCGAAATTGGCCGGGCTGCTTTTGATTGCAGACACAACGACAGACTCCGGCATTTTCTTGTTCACCATCGCAACTACGTCATCATTGGTGAGCGGCTTGGCGGATTGCTGCGCCAGAACCGTGCCGGCCAGCAATGCGATGGATGCGCAAGTTGTGGCGATCAGCGCCGTCGTTTGTACACTCATTGCCTGTACTCCTTTCACTGCGATTAATCCGGTCGTCCAAGGCATCCTGGCCCCGCATTTCAAATAGTGAGCAATTCAATTCGGTCGTTACTGTTCTACCTTGCCGTCCTCCGCAATTCAGGTGCCCGAAAATCCGGCAATTGTTCCGATCGCGGCCCCCAAGGGCGTGATGCCTTGCACTTTAGTGGGGGAGGGAGAAACCTGTGCAATGGCGTTGGCGCCGGAAAGGATTCGGACAGAAATTATCGCGATGAAACTGGTTTGCATGGGGAACGACCTCGAATGCGCCCAGTAATAGACGCATCGCGGATGAAGGTCAAAGGAACTGCAACTGAAACGAAGCTGACTTGCTAAGTTACTGCTGGCGCGCAGGTTTTCCAGAAAGCTGACCAGCGCATAGCAGGGCAGATTCGCCGGGAATCAGGAGCAGAACAAGGAAGCGCCTCGGATTTCTTCTTCATCTTTCGCGGCGGCCCATGGGAACGAGATCCCAGGGTCCAGGGTCGCTTTATGCGATGCGGCGACTCGACATGGGCGCCGGTTCCATCGAGCGAATCCTCAACAGCTTCCCGGGAACGATCTCATTGTCGGCGTGATCCAAACTCGTTCAACCGCAACCTATATATAGGTGCGCATCCCGGCAGACGAGAGTCCCTACCGCCGCCTGCCACCGATTCCCCTCAACCCCTGCGTCAGCAGCCTTCGCAAACTTCGATGAATAGAGCCACTTATGAAGTCAGCGAAGAGTCACATGCAGTTCCTTTGACGAGGCGGCGCGCGGTGGCTTATTCCAATCTTGCAACGGCCCGTCTGCCGTCCATTCCAGGAGACGGATTCTCCGCCATGTAACGACTTCAGAAAAGATCAGACAGAGCATGCGCCTATTCCTTTTGATTCTCGCTAGCACCAGTCTCTGGTTGGGTACTCAATCTAGCCTTGCGACAGATCCTTCCAAAAAAAGTAAGGGTGGATCGGGCGCATCTCGTGTGGTTCAGATGATGTCCGCCGAAGTGAATACACAGACCGGCCAATACGAAAGGATGCGCACACAGACACTTGCCAAGGCCCGGATGATCGTTGGTCCAAAGACGAGAAACCCCCACCTTGCAACGACCGGCGTGGAAACCAGCGTCCTGGCCGTCGTAGCTGAGCAGCGAGCTTACCTGCAATCGCACGTCGCCATGCAGTCCTCTGCCCCGTCGCTATTGCAGAGGATGAACGCCGCGCCAGCAGGGGCCTCGCGCGGCAATTCCTTGGCGCCTTCGCAACCGCGCGCATCGCCCCAGCAGCCGGGAGAACCCTCGCGAACTTCGTGCTTATCCCCAACCATTCGATCGGTGAATGGAAGGAATTCGGCTGTCGTATTCACGCCGATAGAACCAGACAATTACTACCGAATCGAGGGATGCGGATTCGGCAGTACGCCGGGAAGCGTGCGGTTGCAGCCAGATTTACGAAACATTCAACCCGGGGCGAACTCGCGACCGCTTTCAATGCAACTGGACTCCCCGGCCGGCTGGACCGACGATGAGATCACCGTGCACATCGATCCCACGCTCAGCGGCGTTTCCGATTTCCCTGTAGACATGGTGGTTCACCTTGCGAACGGGCGCGAAGCACCTCTATTGGGTTGCATGTTTGTGGCCGTCCGCGGAGAGCCGCTACTTCTCAAAACGATTCCAGCTGCGTGGGTCAAACTGAACGCAACGTCTACATCGTCGCGACCGATCCGGCAACTTGAGTACGTTTCTCCGCCGGTCGCAAGCGATGAGATCTCTGCGGACGCGCTCGGTTCGTCGGTTTTCATCGTCCGCTCAGATCGGGAACCGTTCGCGGCTGGACGGGATCTTTACGACTTCTCGCAGCTAAGCCCAGGATGGGCGGTTGAGAGTCTCCAACTGAATCAATTCGGAGTCTCGTGCCATGGAGACAAAGTCCCCGCGGAATCGAAGGGGGCTTGGACCACCACCTGGACCGCACACGGTTTTGCCGTCTCGTGGGCGACGGAAACATGTACTTCATCCGCGAGCCCGGCCTTCAGTTTCACTCTGAATTCCTCGCAATACTCCGCAAGGGTCTGGGTCATTGGTCCGGCAGGCACACAGCCCATGAGAAATGGATTCTGAGATGACGCAAATGCTGGATTAAGAACGCGGACTTTGATGCGAGCTTGCACCGCGTAGGGCGAGACTTGTTGTCTGCGCAGAAAACTTGCTGATGAAGGCTGCTGGCTGAAATTTATTTCAGCGAATGGAAGGATCTAATCCTTTCTAATGAGTGGCTTGGAAAACATACTAATCGAAAATCTTCCGTGCTATGATGACCCAATCCGATTTGGGTCGGCACAGCATGCAACAGCCACCTTCCCTGGCGCGCAGCTTCCGGTTCGGCTTGTTCGAGGCGGATGTTCCTCACAAGACGCTGACCCGCAATGGTGTGCGCACAAAAATCCAGGATCAGCCGTTCCGGGTATTGCTACTTTTGCTGGAGCAGCCGGGAGAGATTGTTTCCCGCGAGGAATTGCGCCACGCCCTCTGGCCCGATGGGACCTTTGTTGACTTCGATGGAAGCCTGAACGTTATTCTCAAGAAACTCCGCGCCGCCATTGACGATGACTCGGACAATCCACGATTTATCGAGACTGTCCCGCGACACGGATATCGATTCATCGCGCCCGTCACAAGCATCCGGACCGAGGCACCGACTCCGATTTCGCTCGTTCAGCCAATCGTTCCACAAGTCGATTCAAGTACTCTGCAGCAACCCATGCAGAGTGGTCGAACCGGTCGGCGGATCGTGTATTCAGCGGCATCGCTGGCGCTGATCTTTGGTTCCATTGCGGCATGGACGCATATCAATGGCACGAGATCCACTGCAAGCGCTTCAACGGCGCCTCCACAGCCTGCTACGGTTCAGCTCCGAAGATCAGTCGCTGTTCTGGGCTTTCGCAACCTTTCCGAAATTGAGGGTGATTCCTGGCTGGGCACGGCGCTGGGGGAAATGCTGAGCACGGAGTTGGCGAGTGGAGAAAAGCTCCGTCTTGTTTCCTCTGAAGATGTTGCCAATCTACGCGCATATTCTCCGTGGGCGAAAACAGACACGCTCGATCAGGTAACCACGTCCAGAATCGGAACCGCTCTCAGCAGCAACCTGCTGGTGCTGGGTTCATACGCGGCCATCGGAAAGTCTGAGCACGGGCAACTCCGAGTCGACGTTCGTTTGCAGGATTGCAAATCCGGAGAGGTACTCACCGAGATCGCAGAGATTGGCGCGACAGAAGATCTTTTCGGAATTGTGTCTCGTATTGGCAGCAAGCTGAGAAACCGCCTTGGCATTCCGCACGCATTCGAGTCGGAAGAGATGATCGCGCAGGCCAGTTTGCCGGCGAATCCCGAAGCGGCCCGATTCTACTCGCTCGGACTTCAGAAGCTGCGGCTTTACGAATTTGATGTGGCGCGAGGATTTTTCGAACAGGCCATAGCAACAGATCCCAAATTCCCTATCGCCCATTCCATGCTCGCGCGAACAGACATGAGTCTCGGGCATTTTGATCAGGCAAAGGTTGAAGCAAAACGCGGACTCGACCTTGCTTCCGGTCTGCCCCGGACTCAGCGCATGGAAATCGAGGCAAGTTACGATCAAGCGAGTGGCGACCGCGGCAAAGCAGCGGAGATCTACCGCCTCCTCTTTAACATGTTCCCCGACAGTCTCGATTACGGCTTGCAACTGTCAAAGTTGCAAATCGAGTCATACCATCCCGATGAGGCGTCAGAGACCCTCAGGCAACTGCGGCGGCTTCCATCGCCGGTGCGCGACGATCCTCTGATTGACCTGCGCGAGGCGTCGATTGTGATGAGGAAAAGCCTTGCTGACGCGGAGAAGCTCGTCCGCACCGCCGCCCAAAAGGCCCTTGTAAACGACAAGAGGCAAGTTTACGCAAAGGCTCAGCAGAACCTATGCCTCTTGAACCGGCAACACCTGCAGAGCCCCCCGGAGTGCCGCGAGGCGTATGACATCTTTACTGCAGCCGGCAATCGCAACCTTGCCGCAGCCACTCTCCAGATCATGGCCGAAAATCAGAGACTTACCGGGCACGAGACGGACGCCATTCCGCTTTATCAGCAGGCAATTCAAATGTTGCACGAGGCTGGTGACTACGAAGGAAAAGGCGTTGCGCAGAACAACCTGTCTCTCGTACTGGAGAATCGTGGTCAGTGGGCGCAGGCCGAAGATGAATACCACAAGGCGCAACACAATTTTGCGTCAGTTAGTGATCGCGTAAATCTCGCGGTGGTGACATCCAACATTGCAAACCTGGAGATCTCGCGCGGCAACTTCCAGAGGGCTGAGCAGTTGTATCAGGAGTGCCTGGAACTCGCAAAAGAATCCAAGCTTCCGCTGGATCAATACCCGCCTCTCGGCCACACCGGACTGCTGCTCATGAAAGGCGAACTGGCCGACGCCAACGCCGAAGCCATAGGACAAGTAGCGTCTTTTCGATCGTGGGCTGGAGATCCGTGGCAAACGGCCAATGCCCTTACGACGCTCGGCGATATCCAGCGGCATCAGGGCAACCTGGATGGCGCGGAAAAGAGCTACGAAGAGTCGGCGGGAATTCTCAAGGGCGTAAACGCGTCGGCTGCCAACGATCAGGTCGCGCTTGCCCAACTCGCAATCGATCGAGGACATGCCCAACAGGCAGATCAGCTGGTGCGCGATGCCATTGCTGCTTTCGAGAGCGATAAGAATGCCGGAGAAGAACTCGGCGGATATCTCGCGCTCAGTAGAGCTCTTCTCGCTCAGGGCAAGATTTCAGAAAGTAAGGCTGCCATCGATAAGGCGAAGAGCCTTACCGATTTGCATGAATTTCCCGTGTTGGCGATGCCGCTCGATTTGCTGGAACTGCGCATTAAGGCTGCCGGAGTTGCAACCGGAAAACGCGAAATACTGCTCGCCATTGAGCGGGATTTGCGTGCCTTGATTCAGCGGGCGCATCAAATCGGGTTTTACACCGGGGAATGCGAAGCTCGACTCGCTCTCGGTGAGGTGGAGACCAGGCTGGCGCCCGCGATAGGAACCGCTCACCTCGAAGCTTTCGCCTCCGACGCTCTCAAGCGCGGCTTTGTTCTCTATGCCGAACAAGCAGGCAGGATCAACGGCCCTTCCACCGAATCAGTTGCGCTCAACAGGCCCAATCACTGACGGCTAGCTAAATCGCCAAGGCATTCATCGCCAAACAAGAAGGGTTCACTTGTCTGTAATAGTCGTTAGCCTTGATCGGAGATGCTTCGGGGCGAGTCTTCGCAGCCGAACATGTGCCGCCGCTGTTGCCGCGAGGTATTTTCGATAAGGAGACTAGAAGGAAGCAGGTGGCGGCAGCTGCTAAGGAGTCGTTCGCGAATTGGCCCTGGATGGATAGGGCAAAGCGGCTGGAAACCTCGGGCTGGATCGGGCGCAAGGGAGGTAGCTCTGTCAGGGAAATCCTGCGCAATTATCGTCCGCTTTGACTGAATTCTTTCGGTTGCCTTTCCGCAAGGAAGCGCATGCCTCGCTTCTGGAGGACTATGCGAGAAAGAGCGTCTACTCAAATCGACCGAACTGCCCGGAATCTTAAAATGTCGTCGTCAGACGGAGAAAGAAACTCCTGGGCGGTCCGATTGCATTTCCCGAGAACAATCCGCCGAAGTCAATGACATTGAGGACGTCAGCGAGATTCTGCCCGTCGGCCTGGAGCCGAACGGCGAGCTTCTCTGAGCGGTACAGATCGGCTCCAGCAGATGCGTTCACCTGGAACGTCGGCAGGATGCGACCGCGATCGAAGTTGATCCGATCGATGATGGCTGGGCCGTATTGCGCGATAGCCTGATCCCGGTCGCCAACGAATTCGAAGGGCAAGCCGGTGTCGTATTGTAAGCCGGCTGCAACCCAGAGACGTGGATGAATTTGGTAGCGCGCGCGCGCGCGCACCGTATGGCGCTGATCCTGTGAATTGGGAAAGTGGCCGTCAAGATCTTCCGCCGCTTCATTCGCATCGGCGCCGAGAAAGAGACCGCCTGTGACGGGGTTCCAGACGTTCCCTACCTCGTAGGAGTAGCTACCAAAGCCCGAGAATCGCTTCCACTCGGGCATTTCAACCTTTCCTTCGAGGCCGTAAATCACCGATTTGCGGAACGCGATGGGGAAGCTGATCGTGGTGCTTTCGATCTGATCGTCATCCGCGAAGTTGTCTACGACTCGACGAAACCAGTTGGCGTCGAACTTGAGATGCCGTGCGATCACATTGCTGAGGCCAGCTTCAAAATAGTTGCCCTTAGAAGGCTTCACAGGAAGTCGCAGAAAATCGGTGGGATCGATGGACTCGACCTGCGCGGAACTGGAGAGCAGAATGTTCTCGAACGATGGCGTCTGGAACACGCGATCGTAAGAGAAATGCACGACGGTATTGGCCGACGGAAAGTAACGCGAGATGGACAGGCGCGGCTGGATGGCCCAGTCATTGACGATGAGCTGGTAGTGGTCCCAGCGGACGCCGGCCGAGATGGTCCAATTGTTCAGGCGAATAAGATCTTGAACGAAGGCCGCCTGCTCAAGATCTGGACGCTGATCCGAGTATGAGAAGAGCGCATGATCGCCATCCATGGGCGCGCCGGAACAAAGGCCCGGATACGTGCCGGCATCCATCGGGAGAGCACCAGTGCGGTGCATACGAGCCATGTCAGGGCCGCGATGCAATGCGAAACGAACATCACCGCTATTGTCGCCTTCGTCAGAGGTGGTGACGTAACAGGTATTTTCATGAAGAAAAGCGTTGTCGCTCTCGACGCCGGCCTTCCACTCCTGGCGGCCGTGGCTATAGGTGTAGACCCCCTTGAGGTAGCTCTCGCGGAAGTAGTTGTGCTGGCCAACGTAGACAGGCGTGGATTCAGGATTGGAGAAAAATTCGTTGGAATTGTCGCGGAACATGCCCGAGAGTTGAGCCATTGCGTCCGCAGAAAAAACATGCTGATAGGAAGCGATGCCCATCGTCTCAATATTGTTTGCGTTCTGACGCTGTCCCGCCGCCTGCTGAATGAGCTCGTTCGGAATGTCGTAGCGCGCGAGCTCGTGGCGGACGCTGAGGCTCAACTTGTCATTGGGTGTAAAGGCGCGCCGGTAGCTGGCTCCGAAGTCACCGAGCGTCCCGGTGTTGGAATAATTCTCCGGAACGACCGGATTCAAGTAGTGGTCGGTCCGGCTCCCGTCAGCGCTCGCAGAAAAAGTGTTCTTGCCCCTGCCATATTGGACGCTTGCGAATCCTCCGACCGAATCAAAGCTGCCGCCGTACAGCGTAGTCCGGCCGTGCCAGTCTGGTTCGTTGTCCTGCTGTGTGTTGACCTCGATTACGCCACCCATTTTACGGCCGTATTCGGCAGGGATGCCTGCGGTATAGATGCTCATCGACTGGACATTTTCAGCCTCGATCTCAGGACCGAAGCTGGGCGATCGATTGTCGGTGAGCGGGATGCCATCGATGACGAACTGGGTCTGATACTCGGAGCCGCGTGGGTGGAGGACCGCATTCCCTTCGTAAAGCCATCCGGGCTGCGTAATCACAAGATCTTGAATAGAGCGGCCAGGAACAGATCCAACGCGATCCTGAATGTCGCCGGTGCCGATCTGATTGACAGAGCCGGGTTGGTCGCGAACCAGCAAAGTCTCGTTGACAGTGACAGATTGCTGAAACGCGCTGATGGAGAGCGCGATGTTCTGCTCCACGGGAATAGAGGTGCGAATCTCAACGGTGCGCGTCAAGGGAGCAAAGCCATTGCGTTCGACCTGCACGCGATAGAGACCGTAGGGCAGATGCTGGGCGTCGATGGTGCCCCGCGCGTCGGTGACAAGGCTTCTGGAGTATTGATTGGCTTGGCTGATGATGTGCACGGTGGCGGCAAGGCCCGCGCCGGCAGGGTCCGTGATGTGGAGCTGCAATTCTCCCTGATTGGCTTGCCCAAAAACCGGGAGAGAACCAAGGCATAGAACAAGCATGCGTCGATTCAACGACTTGGCTTTGCGCAAGCTCAGTTGTTTTGTTGTCATCTTGGCCGTGCTCGGGATTTGCTCAGGCTCTTTACTTAGATGCTGAGTTTTGACCAGAAAGCAAGTCTGACGGCCAAAGCTCGATGCAAAATTAGAATTGGGCCGCCCTGCTGGCTCGAATGGCCGATTTCCAGCCGCAGAGCGTGGGTGGAAACGCCTTCGACTCCGTCAACATGGGACATTGAAAGCCCCACGGACAACAGTGTGTCACCGGAAAGCAAAGCTAGCTGGCGGCAGGGTCCGGCGAACAAGGGGCATCGAGGATGGGACGACGTAGTCCCCATTCCAGCGATGCCCCAGGTGGATTCGTTTCGAGATTATCTCGTACTTAGGTCTTAGTGAAACGGGCTGCAAAGGCTGTCGAGCCAGCCACCGATTTTACCAGGCGGAGACTTTCAGCCCGTCAACGTAGGCCGTTACACGTCCGCTGGATCCATACCCGTCCACTTGGAACTGGGTCTGCAATACGTCTCCCCAGCCAAGGGCGGCGGCGCCGAAGACTTTCACGTTCAATGAGGACTCAGCTCCATCGAACCAGATGGAATGGTAAGTGATGTAGCCAGAGCTATCTCTCGAGAAGCTGGCTTGCACGTGGTGCCACGTGTTTGGCGACCAATGCTGTGGGTTACAACTCGTTCCGCTTTTGCTCACCCATTTAGGCCTGGGACTTCCCGCGCTTCCTGTGTTGACCGTGTAAGCCCAGTGTCCGGTCCAGCCATCGCATTGAAAACCCATCAAGACTGTCTGCCCATTCGACATCGTCTGATTCACGTCAAATTCCAAATTCGCGAGCATGCTCTCAGAGCTTGTAAGGTACACCCACGTGTCATAGAAGAAATTCTTGGCGTCGACGTTATCGGAGAGGGATATGCTGTAGCGTTCATCGCCATTGTTGCTAAACGAAGTGACAAATTGTCTCGAACTGCCATACTTCGAAGGCGAGCTGACCACCTGCATCGTTCCACTCGATGATCCCGGACCGCCGGTGTCGTGAGCTGCTCTCCACCCGCCCAGAGATTCGATCGAACTCACACTTTCCGCATAGGAGGGAATCGACGCTGATGAAGTACTCGAGGAGCTCGCGGACGATTTCACGTTTATCGTGACGTCCTTAACGCATGCAGCTCCGTTTGATGCCCACGCCTTTACATGCAGCACATGCGTGCCTGTAGAAGAGGAGATGCTTTTGTTGATCGATTGACTGTCGACCACCGTAGTATCACTGCTGCTATCGAACGAGTACCCCATCGCATCCACACTAGTAGACGAACAGGTGCTTGCATACGCTGAAAGGGTGAATGTAGTTGATACGTCGGCGTCATTTGCGGGGCTATTGATGGTTACACCAGCGAGTGCCGGAAGAGAAAAAGTCAAGACTGCGGAGCATGTAATGGTCAGATTCCGGAAAAATCTCATCAGATTCCTTTGCGATAGAAGGCATAGATTTCGCATCGACTCTCAAAGCATTCGCCTGATAGCCAAAGACGTCTTTCAATTGTGATTGGGCTGGTCTGAGAGGCACTTAGGATGCGCACCAGGTCTAACTGCTCAGCAACCTCTTATCGCAGTTCCGGTGTCGTTTGTCTCGAATGGACACCGAACTAACTCTAAAAAACAGCGCGTTCAACTGGGCTTGATTTGCGCGCTACATCCGCTTCAAAGTGGCCCAATCTCAGCGAAGTTTTCTTTAAATCCCAGGCAACTTGTAGTTAATGTTCTTGAGCATCCTTACACAGATGATTCACGGCGACAACGTAAATCGACCCGAAATTACAAAATATTTTTAATGGTCAGGCATCCTGGAAATATTTACCAGCATCGCGCAAAACCTACATGCTCAATCGGTAAAAATTTCCTGCCGCAGGATTGATTCGTGCACTTTTAACCCAGACAGTTCGATCTCTCTCCTCACCAGCGAGAGATGGTGAAGTTATCCAGATACAAAGTCGAAGATCCGCTCGTGCCAAGTCCATCGACTTGGAAATTGGCCACCATTGCTCCCAACGCCCATCCAAGAGAGAATGCGGAGTTTACTGTCTGGTTGATCGGCGACTCAACTCCATCAAACCACACGGAGTGATAAGTCACATTTCCACTGTCATCGCGCGAATAGCTAATCTGGATATGGTGCCAGGTATTGCGCGTCCAATTTGCGGGATTACATGGAGCGGTCGAACGAAGCCATTTCGCGACGGGCTTGTCCGTGGTTCCGGCATTTGCGGTGTACTCCCATGTGTTCGTGTATCCGGAGCACTGAAACGCATAGATCACGGTGTCGCCGTTTCGCATCACCTGGTTGTTATCCATCTCGAGGTTGCTAATCACGCTCCCTGCTGAGATCCAGACGTGAGCGTCATACACAAAGTTCTTTGCGTCCGTATCGTTTCCGTACGAAACCGAGTAGAGCTCACCGCCGGAATTGCTGAATGTCGTATAGAACTTTCCTGTCTGACCACTGAGCGTGGGATCGCTGACCAGAGTCAGAGATCCGGCTGAAGTGCCGGACGTAGCCGAGTCATGCTTGATTCGCCAGTTAGGAAGTTGCTGGATCTGTTTCTCGACGATTGCGTACGAAGGGATCGACGGGCCTTTGGGTGCGGTTGAAATCACATAGCTGGCTCGAGCCAATCCGCTATTGCCATAGCTGGGAGCCATCGCGATCGCCTGAACCATCATGGAACCGGCAACCGTAATAGGGCCAGCGTAGCGATAGGAGGATGCCGAAGGCGCGGAACCGTCAGTCGTGAAGTAGATCGTCGAGCCGGCCGTTGCTGAGGTCATCGATACGGTCTGCTTGGTCGAGTAGGTGCCGGCGGGCACTGAAAACCACGGAGTAGAAGCTTGGGCTGTCGAACCAACATTGATGTTTATGAGCCGCTGATCACTCGTCTGTTGACCCCAGCATTTGACATGCAGCACGTGGGCGCCGGCAGGCGCAGTAACCGAGGCAGAAAACGATGTGGGCTCAATCACCGCCTTTGCGTCGTCGATGGAATAGCCCATCGAGACTGCCGGAACTGATCCGCAGGATTTCACGCTTGCCGTCAGCGTGAACGGCGATGTTACGCTGGCTCCGCTAACAGGAGCCGCGACGGCAATGTCCGTCGAAGTGGCGGCTAGCACTGTGATATTGAGGAGAACCTGGTCATTCACCTGCTGTCCCCAGCACTTCACATGCAACACATGGGATCCGGGTGTGGCTGTAACAAGGGCAGAAAATGACGTCGGCTCAATGACAGCCTTTCCGTCGTCGATCGAATAGCCCATGGAAACAGCTGGAAGGGAAGCGCATGTCCGGGTGCTTGCAGTCACCACGAATGGCGAACTCACCTTGGCGCCGGCAGAGGGAGCAGAAACAGTGATGGCTTGCACAGGAATTGAAAAAGCTGTGAGAGCGAATGCAGCGAAGAGCAGGTTCCTCATGAGTCAACCTCGAGTGATATGGCGATAAGAGCCTTCCCGCAGCTTTGCCTGCTACGGGCTCCATCGGAATAAACAGCGGGGGAGATTTCACTGTCGGAGTTTCTGATCTGTCCAACTGCTACGTCGCACGGTTTTTCGACCTCTTGTGCGTTCGGCTTGAAGGACTGAACGTAACTTGCATGTAAGAATGCGAGGAAAGCAGGGGCAAGCGTTTCTGCGATGGATGGAGTGTATGGCCGGGAATTGCGGCCTGGCGAAAACATGCCTATGAGGGTGGTGTGGCGACGATTCGTATATGGACGCATGCCGACCTATCCCTGCTGCGACATCGATTAGATCGGGAAAAAATAAGTTACCAAAGAGCCGTCACCATTGGTGCGGCTGCAATATTCGTTCAAAGCCAGCGTGCAGGACAGGCCATTTGAGACGACATCTCGCGCTCGAAATGCAGAGTGTGTAGCGCAATGGCGCGAGAATTTAATGTTTACTTGGTAATCAGCATACGCGGGGCGACGCCCGAGAGAAAGGTGATGAGAGTACTAGTTGTGTTACTGAGGTACTTTGGGAAAAGGCGGCCCCGGCAAACATAAACGCTTCGTCTTCATCCATCATCGCAGCGATTTGGAAGACCATTGGCGCGATGAGGCCAGCGGTTCTCCACCAAAGCCAAACGCCCTGCCAGATTTCCTCGTCAAGGTGCATGACGAAAAGAGTGGCAGGGCGATCGAAACTTCGACTTGTGGCTATGGACTACTGAACGGCGAAAGGCACAGTGGTCGATGCTTTTGTGGTCCCGGTTGTGCCCGTCACCGTGGCGACATAATTTCCGGGCGTCGTACCGGAGTTGGTCGTCTTCACCGGTGTGGTGTTTCCCCCTCCACATCCGCAAGCCGCACCCAGCAGGAATACCAGCAAAACCATTCCGGCCAGAGACTGCCATTTGCGACGGCGTATCGGAAGCAGAACGAGAAGCGCAACAAGCGTCTCGCTACCCAGTGCAAACATGTGCTTGAAGGGATCGTTGGTCATCCCCGAGGTTGTGGCCGCCGTCTTGATCGTAAGCGTTGCCGTTGCCGGTTGCGTACCTGAAATGGATGCGGACGGGTCGATTGAACATGTCGGCATGCTTGTCGCACCGGCAGGACCCCCTGCTACAGTGCATCCGAACGATATTGTTCCAGTGAAACCGCCGCTGGGAGTAATCGTGATCGTGGATGTCGAGGAGCTTCCGGCCTTAATCGCAGAGATCGGACTGCTAGTCATAGCGAATGTCGGATTAGTGGCAGGAGGCTGGATGATGTAAGCCGCTGTAGCGATACTGCTATTCTGCAGCGCCGGGTCAATCGCGATCGCGTTGATCGTTTCTGATGTCGACACCTGGATGGTGCCGGCGTACAGAGGTGAAGAGGCCGATGGCGTTGAGCCATCGATTGTGTAGTAGATTTTGGCATTGGCATCCGTATCCGAAAGCGTTACAGATTGCGCAGAAGGATACGTGCCGGCAGCCGGTGCGAAGGTGACTGTAGGCGTTTGGGAACTGAAAGTGAATGTCGCACTGCTAACAGCGCTCGGTGTGAGCCCTGTGGCGGTTGCAATTGCCTGAATCGTCGTATTCGTACTAATGGCGATCGGCCCGGTGTAATGCGTCGATGCCGCAGTGGGTGTAGACCCGTCGAGCGTGTAGTAGATGGATGCAGATGCTGTCGTAGTGGATAGGGTGACGTTCTGCGACGAAGGGAATGTTCCGCCATTTGGCGAAATTGTAGGTGCCGCTGTTTGCCCGGCTGGTTGCGTATTGTAAGTCCAGGTCAGGATCTTCTGGCTTGCAGTTAGACCACCAGTTCCGCCAGTGAAACCGACATAGGCAGCTTGTCCGCCTACGATCTGAGGAATATTGATCGCCTTCGACATAGTGAACGTCTTGTTGGTTACAAGGTCGAGCAGGTCGAGGGTTAAAGTTGTGCCATCATAAGTAACCTGCGCCTGGATCGAATCACCACTGTTTAATACAATCCCGCTCGGAGATATGTCGGTACTCGGCAGCAGAGGCGCGTCACCGTTTGTATATACTCCTGTCGAATCGCCACCCTCGCCCTGGAAGTCGTAGAAGTTAAACTTGATTGCGACGCTTCTCGTAATTCCCTGGTAACCGAGACCTGCCGAGTTTCCACCTAGAGCCGTCGGTGCCACATTTTGGATACAGAAAGTAAACCCATTCGCCTGCGCACTCGATATCTGGAATTCAAATTTTGTGCTGAATGAGTTGACACCAATCAGCGTATTCCAGAAAACGCTTCCGGCCTGGTTAAGACCGCCATTGGTCAATTGCAGGCGAGTGTCGTTGTTGGCCACAGCGCTTCCATTCAAGGTCAAGCCCGTCGTAGAAGAGAAGCCCATTCCGAAGTCGATTGATGTTCCAACCAGCCGAATAACATAAGCTGCGCTGCTGACGACACTGTTCTGAAGCTGGGGATCAATCGCGATGGCTTTGATGGTCTCTGACGTCGAGACCTGGATGGCACCTGCGTACAAGGTCGATGATGCAGAGGGTGTCGATCCATCGGTAGTGTAATGGATCTTCGCGTTTGCGTCCGTATCAGACAGCGTTACCGTTTGCTGCGATGTATAAGTTCCAGGAGCAGGCGTGAAAGTGACCGTTGGCGTCTGGGTCGTGAAAGTAAAGGTCGCACTGCTAACCGCACTCTGTACGAAGCCTGGGGCGCTTGCAATTGCATTGATAGTGGTATTTGTGCTGACCGAGATTGGTCCTGCATAGAGCGTCGACGCAGGAGTGGGAGTAGAACCGTCGCGGGTATAGTAGATGGCGGCCGACGCCGTGGTCGTGGAAAGCGTGACGTTCTGCGCCGTCGAGAAGCTTCCTCCATTGGGTGTAATTACAGGAGCGGCTGCAATTGCTTGTCCAGTAAGCAGGCCGTATATATCGACCTGCCCATTTGCTGCGACATACACCTTTCCGTTGGTCACGATCGGGATGGCGAACTTATTGGCTGCGCCCGCAACGTCCCGAGCGGAGTTGGTATCGCTCTCGTAGATCGTGTGAGTCAAATCATTCGCATCCCAGGCATACAGAACTCCTGGCCCATTGGTATTGAACTGATCGGCTCGTAACGCCCAGGCGATTCCGCCCTGCGTACCGTTCGAAGAAAGTGAAAACGATGGATCCGGGAAAGCCGAGGTGATCGTCGACTGGCTGTCTGGCGTGGTATTCATAACGCCTGTATTCATCTTGAACAACATCGGAACGTTATTCTCTGCCCAGAGATAGACATTCCCATTCCAATATGCAGGCGTACTCCAAAATCCGCTTCCTTGCGGAATAGCACTGGAGATATCCTGCAAGGCGTTTGTGTTGGAAGAAGCTCCGGCGGCGTATCCGCCGAGATTGTCTCGATCAAGTACGATGATGCGCCCTTCTTTGCCGACCTGGACGAGAACGTGAGGATGTGTTCCTTGCTGGTCGGGCACCATCAAAGCGCCGCCCGCTCCCAAGTCCCAGTCCTCACCATTCAGCAGCTGATAGTTGAAGGGCGTAAATGCATCTGTCGGCCTGAGGCCGCCGTTTGCCAGGCTGATGTCAATGACACTTTCGCCAAACTCGGTATTTGCATCGAATGGCGGATATGTCGAATGAGTACCATTCCCGGTGCTCACAAACATCCGGCCCCCCGCAGCGACGTTGTCGATCGGCAATCCTGCGCCCGATCCCCAGATACCAGCACCCGAGCCGTTCGGAGTAAGACACAGTACAGCGCTCTGCGCCAATGTGCTGGCGTTATAAGCAAACAGCCATCCGTGCCACGGCCCATTATCTCCGTGCGCTCCATAGCCGAAATACACGTACCCGTTATATAGATTGAGGGCGGTTCGCTGGTTTTCCCAGAGAGGACTGAAGGAGAGTTGCCCGCCCGAGCTGCCATTGCCCGTACCGGCAACGGTCGCAGTGATGTTCACTGGGCTGTTCGCTTGCTCGGCGCCGGTGATGATGTTGATCGCATGAAGCCGTGAAAAATATGCGCCGTTCTCTTTTGTGTTCGCGACCAGGTACATTGTGTTTGTCGCTGCATCTATTGTCGGTGTTCCTGTGACTCCAGCCGTAGGAGCCACATCTGGCGAGCCGGTGTCCTGCCACGGCACCGCCGTAGCCCCGGCGCCCGCGCCGTGATCAGCAGTGAGCAGGCTGATCTTCCAGATCGGATTTGCGTTTGCTCCTCCATTGGAGTCTGCGTCAAACGCGTAAACCGAGTCATTCGATGTCGCAACGAAGAGTACGTTGTGTGTCTGCCCATCACCCATTTTTAAGCCAGGTACATACAGAGGCTGTGCATATGTGGTGCTGTCCACCGAGAGCGAAAACAGTTTGCCGAATGAGGTCGCGTTTACATTCGTCGGCGAAAGCATCGTCTCACCCGTGTTCTGTCCGGAGTGAGTCAAATCGTAGCGCCATGTCAGGACCGGAACAGCGGTCGGTATTTGAGCGGATAGGGTCGTAACCAGCAAACAATGCGAAATAACGAGAAATGCAAGGAGCCGGCCACTCTGCCCCACACTTGTCCTGATTGCGGACGCTTCACAATTTGACTTGGAAGGTTTCTGAATTTGAGACATGCGCGAACACCTACCCCACAGGGAATGCTACAAACAACTTCTTGTCAGTTGAGAAACGCTAGGGTCGATAGAGAGCCAAGGGACGGCGAAGCAAGTCCATAAGAGATAGCAGGTCAATCGGGTCTGCGATATCGTTCCACCAGCGAATGATGATGAACCTCTCAGGATGTTATTTAAGCTGAATCAGGATGATTTGATGGGCCGACATGCATTCTCTTCGATGAACCTTGATCGTATTTCGGTTGCCTAAATGCCAGGGAAAGTCGACTTTATCGGGGAATTTTGCATCAGAATAGGAAAGATATGTCAGGCAAGCTGAAGTGCACCATCTCGTCGCCTTCCGAACAACGAGCGGTTCCACCATTTCGAAAAGCAATCAAAACTGTCCTGCAGTTGCTCGTGGTTGCGTCTCTCTTCTCACCAATCCGATCGCATGCCGAAAAGCCAAAGCAGGTGGCCTTCGGAGTCGCGTGGCGCGCAATAGGCGCCTGGCATATGGAAGGGCAGAACATCCCGATTTCAATCGGAGACGCAATTGTCCCCGGGTCCCTTCTTCAACCTGCGGAGGGAACCCAGAATCACTCGATCACCGTTCTCTTGCCGGATGGTCAGCGCGTTCTCTATGAGTGCTTCAGTACGAAGGATTGCGAGCGCGGTTTTCGCGTCCCATCGCTTTATCGTGAGCCTGACACTATTGCAGTCGATTTGTTAGGCCGCGTAAACGCCGTGTTACTGGAAAAGATTGGCGATGCTCGGTCCATTCTGCCACGGGGAAATGCGCCCCTGCCGCGTGATGAGGTCGTTGCCGTACTTGACGATCAAAACAAAGTGGAGATTGCGGGCCTTGTCGCTGCATTGTCGAGCGGAAGTTATTGGTACGAGGTGCGGCCACTCTCTCAAGGCTCCCGGCCGCAGGCGAGGCGCTCTTTCGACAAGAGTTCACGATCGATTACGTTGACACTTCCTTCTGAAGGATTGTTCGAAGTATCCATCTCGGATCAATTGAATACGCCCCGTATCGACCTTCTCATCGCCGCAGTTCACCAGCCTCGAGCGGCAAGTCTTCTCAAATCTTTTCACGACGTTCATGCCTTGTTGACCGACTGGAACGAAGACTATCAGGGCTGGCCAATTCACGACTTTCAACGCTGCTACCTTCGTTCCGTTCTTCTGCAAATTCCGCCCTCCGCACAGTGGGACCATGGCAGCATCTCCATCGCCAAAAGCGATCGCATGGCGGATGTGACAGGGGAGCCCAGATTTTCCCCTGCCCCTGGCGCGTTCCACGGTGATACCGAGGTCGTCTTGCAAAGCGAAACGTCGGGAGCAACGATCCACTACACCGTTGACGGTTCCCAACCATTCACTGAATCCAGTGTTTATCATGCGCCGATTATCGTTAAGGGTACTGAGCTGACTATTAAAGCCTTCGCGAGCGCCAAGGGCAAAAAGGACAGTCCCGTGGTAACCGGGATTTTTCGAATAGGTGACTGAACGCGATTACCCATCAGTCCTCTTCAGAAACCACCCCGTAAGACTAGGAGGGGCGGGCATCTAAGTTACCCCTTTTCACATCTATATAGAGGGGGATGGCGTCAGTTAGGTTGCAGGCTTCGCCCTGGTCTAAATCCTTTTCTTATTTAATGTGGTTCTTCTTGGTCAACGAAGGTTCTCCAACAAGCCTTGGAAAATGCGTGGGAGAGATGCGCCCCGATTGCCGTGAGAATCCGCTGACGTGTGCGATAGAAGGGAGAACGCATTTGCCTGTCGTTCCACGATTTGTGAATTTCCGTCCGGTGCTTTCCTTTAGATTTTGGGCCTTGGCTTCTGCTCTCCTCGCAGCAGGATGCGGCGGAGTCACCCATAACAACAACACGGAGGGTGCGCCCACTGTAACTATCTCTGCCAGCCCGACCACGATCGCAGTTGGGGGATCTTCCACGTTGTCGGTTGCGTCTGCCAACGCTACGAAGGTCCTGATTACCGGGTCAGATGGCAGCACCTATACTTTGCCGGCGATAGGCGGGACGCAAACAGTAAAACCGGCTGCGTCGACCACCTACACGGCCACGGCCTCAGGCAGCGGTGGATCGGCAACGGCAACCGTGGCTGTTACCGTATCCGCGTCCGCTGAAATACCGACAGTGACAATCACCGCAGCCCCGTCCTCCATTCTTCCCGGCAATTCTTCTACCCTTACAATCACGGCGACAAATGCTACACAAGTTACAGTCAGCGGATCAGACGGCAGCACATACAGCCTTGCTGCAGCGGGAGGTACGCAAGCCGTCAGTCCCGCGGCTACCACTACCTATACCGCGACTGCCAAGGGCAATGGAGGAACTGTAACTGCCACTGCAACCGTCACTGTGGCAGCCAATGCGGCTCCGACCGTTCAAATCACCGCAAATCCGGCGTCCATTGCCTCCGGCAGTTCTTCGATCCTTACCATTGCTGCAACGAACGCTACACAAGTCACAGTCAGTGGATCAGACGGAAGCACATATAATCTCGGTGCTGTAGGAGGCACACAAGCCGTCACACCAGCGGCTACCACGACCTACACTGCGACTGCCAAGGGGAACGGAGGAACTGTAACTGCAGCTGCCACTGTCACTGTGACGGCCAATCCCGCTCCCACTGTTCAAATCACCGCAAATCCGGTGTCAGTTACCTCCGGCAGCTCATCGATTCTTACGGTCGCGGCGACCAACTCGACACAAGTCACAATTAGCGGGTCAGACGGAACCACATACAACCTCGCTGCTGCAGGCGGAACGCAAGCCGTCAGTCCAACGGCTACCACCACCTATACCGCGACCGCCAAGGGAAGCGGTGGAAGTGCAACCGCAGCCGCTACCCTCACCGTAACGCCTAATCCGGCTCCGACAGTTCAAATTGCCGCAAGCCCCGCATCCATTGACTCGGGCAATTCCTCCACCCTCACCGTAACCGCAGTCAACGCCACACAGGTGACGGTGTCGGGAACTGACGGAAATACCTATACGTTGAAGGAAACTGGTGGCACACAACCTGTGAGCCCCACATCGACCACAACCTATACCGCATCCGCTTCAGGCCCAGGCGGTGCGGCTTCGTCGACTGTCACCGTGACCGTCACTGCGAATCCCTCACCAACCGTAACCATAACGGCTAACCCAGCCACCATAATCGCCGGAAACACCTCAACCCTTACTGTTGTTGCAACTAACGCAACACAGGTAAGCGTGAGCGGATCTGACGGAAGCAGTTACAACCTGCAACCAAATGGTGGAACACAAGCTGTCACCCCATCAACTACCACAACCTACACGGCGACTGCGACCGGGTCCGGCATTAAAATCACGGCCGCCACAACTGTGACCGTAAACGCTGCGGGAAGCGTGCAATCGATCGACCATGTCATCCTTCTGCTTCAGGAGAACCACTCGTTTGATAACTATTTCGGCATGCTCAATCCCTACCGATCGGCGAATCACTTCAATGTTGGAGATGACGGAATCACCTACAACGTGGATGGCATCGACGACAAGTTGACAACGATCAGCAACCCTAACGATGAGGGAACGGCTTTCCCGCTGTTTAAGAGCAAGAGCACATGTCTCGACGACGAATCCTCTGATTGGCTGGCAAGTTATGGCGACGTCAATCGCTACAACTTCCTCGATACGCGCCCCATACAGATGACCGGCTTCGTGCATACAGCTGAGGGCTTTGCTAAGAGCTGCGCCGCGAGCGGAACCTGCTCAGGTCAATTCACTGACCTCGCCGGCCAGCGAGCAATGGCATATTACGACGAGGATTTCCTGAATTACTACTACTACATGGCTTCGCAGTTTGCGATCTCAGATAGGTGGTTTTCTCCCCTCGCGAGCAAGAGTGTTCCCAATCGGCTCGCGACATTTACCGGAGGCTCAACTCAGGGATTGGTACACGATCCAGGCGGAAACGACCATCTGCCTCAGCTCAATATCCCGAACATATTCCAGGAGCTCGATCAGGCAAGCGTGTCGTGGAAGATCTACTACACGGTTACCGAGGGGCTTTGCCTCGATGAGGATGATTGCCTCGCATCAGGCAACAGCGTTTATCCTGCGACCCATTTCTCTAATCTGACCTATTCGTATCGCTACCTCTACGAGCCCGCTGCTGGAGCTTCCTGCACTCCGCCCACTCAGCCGTCGGGCGTGGTAGGCGACACTTCCAATTCCTTCTGTATCGATCCGACGCACATTGCGCCCTTACCAACCTACTTCACAGATTTGAAGAACGGCACATTGCCAAGCTTCGCGTTCATAGAGGCAGGGTACGGGCACAACGATGAACATCCCGGTTCAGGACAGCCAATTCTGAACGGGCAGGCGCAAGTGTCCAACATCGTTAGCGCGCTAATGACAAGCTCGTCGTGGAAAGATTCGGTGTTCTTTCTTAGCTACGATGAAGGCGGCGGCCCCTACGATCACGTGCCCCCTGTTCCGGGACACTCCAATGATTTCACTAACCCGTCACTCGGAACCATCCCGGACATCTCGCAGATCGCCGTCAACCCCGATTCCTATTTCCCGTGCGTGCCAGCCGGAGGCGTCCCGACCCTGCATTGCGACCTCTACGCTACAGATCCGGGTGCAAACCCGGCTGATGCCGCTGCATTGCATGGATTCGCGGCTCAACTCGGTTTCCGCGTTCCAAACATCGTGATCTCGCCCTTCACCAGGCGCCACTATGTTTCGCACATACCGATGGACCACACAGCGATTATCAAGTTTGTCGAAGACCGCTTTATCGGGCCTTCGGCGCACCTCAATCCCCATGATGCGGCCCAGCCCAATCTGCTCGACTTCTTTGATTTCAACGCTGCGCCATGGTCGACGCCGCCGTCGCCTCCAACCCCGGCCAGCACTCAGTCGCTTGGATATGACGCATGCACCCCGGCGAACTTTGCTCAGTGATCAGTCCGAATCAGACTTAGCCAATTGCACGTCGCGAGAGTTGCTCTGCAAAAGGAGGGGCATTCCACCACTTATCGGCGAACTTTGCACCTTGGCTAAGCGCGCACCAACTACATCGTCGAAGATAATCGTTGACCGGCTCTCGCCGCGTGGCGCCGTAAACGCTACATCGTTCAATCGGAGCTCACGAGCATGCCGAACATAGAGACCCGAGGCCGGCAACATACCAAACATCCGCGCTTCCGGATAGGCACTCTCCTTTTCCGGCACGCTACGCCCGACCCACTCCGGCTGACTTTGAAGCACATTGTTAACCCGTATCTGTGACAACGTCACATTGCGAATCTCCATTCCCGGAAGACCTGTCATCGAGCTTGCAAGCAGAGCTTCTGTTGCCTCGACATTCTCAATGTTCACATTGCGCAAGCCCCGCTGCGGATAGTCATGGACATGCTTTCGGTTTTCGAGGCGAAGGAAGATAGGGGTGCGTGTTCGCTGCATCCGGATGTTTTTCACAATTACGCCGTCGATCCACCCTCCATCTACAACTTCGAGAGCTACACCCGAAATGACGCGTTTTCTGTATGGGACGTTAGCGCTATAGACCACAGAGTCTGAAAACGTGATGTTCTCAAAGCCGCCCTCGGATGAAGTGCCGAGTTTGAATCCGTTACAGCACGTGGTCAGGTGGCAATTCGTCACCACGATGTTCTTCAGCAGACGCGGCTCTGGGCCATATGGATTCTCGCTCTTCAAGCAGATCGCGTCGTCACCCGTGTCAATGGAGCAGTTCGACACAGTTACGTTTTGACATCCCGTAACATCGATGCCGTCTGTATTCGGGCCGTTGACCGGATTCTTGATGGCGATCCCGTGAATGTCCACGTTGTCGCAATTCACGATCTGGAGCGTCCATCCGGGTGCGTTCTCAATTCGAACATCTTGGATCTTGAGTCGCTGACAGTTCACGAACTCGAGCATCGGACTAGGCCGCCCGCCCTTTTTCACTGCCAGATCATGAGAAGCTACATCGGCCCATTGTTGGTCCTGCGAAAGCGGTGCCTTTCCTGAAGGTTCCCAGAAGGTCGGTCCCTGGCCGTCGATTCGTCCCGGGCCGGAGAGAACTACGTCCTGTGCATTCATCGCGAAGATCAGGTGGCGCCCGTTTTCGCCCCCATTCCCAGCGTTGTAGTCGCTGATGGATGTACTGCCGAGCAGCGTGGAGCCTGCCTCCAGATTGAGCGTGACGCCACTCTTCAATTCGATTCTGCCGGTCAGGAAGATTCCGGCAGGAACCGTAACGGTGCCGCCTCCCGCTCGGAAGACATCGTCTATTGCGCGCTGAATTGCTTTGCTGTTCAGAGTCTTGCCATCGGGCTTTGCTCCGTAGTCCAGGATGCTTTTGGATACCAACGCCCCAGAGGCGTATACACGCCGACTCACCACCAGGCCTGCCGCAAGCGAAAAGGCTGAAAGAAAATCTCTTCTCCGCATCCAGAGTCTCCAGTTTGTTTGACGTAGTGGCGGTTCCTGGAGTCGAAGATACCTGCTTTATCAGACCTCGCGCCGTGTCGTTTCTTCATTGGCGCCACAGCGTTGTCTCTTTTGAAACAAACCCCTGCTGAAAAAGCCGCGTCCAACCGTTTTACGAACTCGGCAAGAGGACTGGTTCTTGGGAGGCGAAGGATGACCAATGCGTCGGATGTACTTGTAGAGCGGTTGCTCGCCTGGGGTGTGGACATGATCTTCGGTCTGCCCGGGGACGGCATAAACGGAGTGTTCGAAGCCCTTCGCAAGCAAAAAGATAAGATTCGCTCTTATCCATGTCCGGCATGAAGAGTCAGCAGCACTCATGGCCTGTGCGTATGCCAAATTCACAGGACGACTCGGAGTCTGCATCGCAACCTCCGGTCCGGGAGGCATTCACCTTCTTAATGGGCTCTATGATGCCAAATTGGACCACGCCCCGGTGTTGGCCATTACGGGTCTTCAACACAGCGACCTGATCGGCACATTTACGCAACAGGATGTAGCGCTCGACAAGCTCTTTATTGACGTTGCGCAATTTAACGAGCGCGTGATGAGTGGACCGCACATGGAAGGCCTCGTCGATCTTGCCATCCGCACAGCTCTCACCGCTCGCGGCGTTGCTCACATTACGATTCCCGTCGACGTACAAGTGCAGGAGGTCAAGAAAGGACGTTCCGAACGAAATCCTGTGCACCACACTTCTGCCGTTCCAGCGCATTTTGAGCAGGTGCCTTCAAGAGTCGACCTTGAACATGCTGCAGATATTCTCAATCGCGGAAAGAAGATCGCCATCCTCGCGGGGCAGGGTGGTCTGCACGCCACCGAGGAACTCGAAAAAGTTGCGGAGATACTTGGCGCGCCGATCGTCAAAGCACTCCTGGGCAAAGCAGCAGTTCCGGACGATAGCCCGTACACGACGGGCGGTATCGGGCTCCTCGGTACTGAGCCGTCCCAGAATGCAATCGAGGACTGCGACACCCTGTTCATGATCGGTACTTCATTCCCCTATGTTGAATTCCTTCCCGAGCCGGGCTCGATCAAGTGCGTGCAAATCGATCTAGATCCTCAGCGCATCAGTCTGCGGCACCCGGCAGACGTTGGCCTTGTAGGAGATTCAAAGTATTGCATTCGTGCCCTCATTCCACTGCTCGAGAAACACAAAAAAGGCTTTCTTGAGAAGGCTCAGAGAGCGAAAGTTGAATGGCAGAAGCTGATGGAGGAGCGCGGCACTCGCGACGACAAGCCGATGAAGCCACAGGTAATCGGCTGGGAACTAGGCAAGCGCATTCCGCCGAATGCGATCGTGACCTCTGATTCGGGGACCATCACCACGTGGTGGGCGCGCTACGTGCCGGCACTGCGAGGCCAGAAGCATAGCTGTTCCGGCAATCTCGCCACGATGGCGTGCGGTTTGCCGTATGCAATTGCCGCCGCTGTTGCCTATCCCGATCGTCCAGTATTTTGCATCATTGGTGACGGGGGGCTCAGCATGTTGATGGGCGAGCTCATCACCATAGCAGCATACAAACTGAACATCAAAATTGTCGTGATCAAAAACAACACCCTTGGTCAGATCAAGTGGGAACAAATGGTATTTCTCGGCAATCCCGAGTATGCCTGTGACCTGTATCCAGCCGACTTTGTCACCATCGCTCGCGGCGCAGGTCTCGATGCCATTCAGATCGACGAGGCTGCGTCATGCGGCGCCCAGCTCGACAGTGTCATCGGCCGTCCCGGGCCTGTACTGATTGAGGCGGTTGTCGATCAGTTCACGCCGCCGATGCCCGCGAAGATCAAAGCTTCACAAGCTTTGAAGCTGGGTGAGGCTCTCCTCCGTGGTGAACCAAACCGCATGAAGATCGCATTGACAAATGCTCACGACAAAGTACGGGAATTGGTGTAGCCAGATCTCGACGAATATCGGAAGCAGATAAAATCGCAATTCACAGCAACCCTCACCAGGATTTCTTGATCAGTGCATCGAAACCGAACCCTCCGTTTGGGTCGCGCGTGCCGCTGATGGCAACGCGTGGCGATACCTGGTACTGACCCTGGATTGTCTGCCCTTGCGTGGTTTGAACATTCGTCGAGAACGTAACAAATAGATTGCTGGTGACGCGCTGTTGCACAGTGATGTTGGCGCCCGCAGGCCCCTGCGCATTGCTGCCCGCCAGCACCGGGTTGACGGAAAGCTGTGAGATGCCCGCAACCTTTGAGATCCGGCTCGTAACCTGGCTCGAGACTTGGTTGGCCACGAGTGTCTCAGCCGCCTGGTTGGTGGGCGTTGCGTTTGCGGCGCCTGCCTCGGTAGTTTGGCCGAAGGCAAGTAAGTGGATGATGTCGGCCGAAGGCAGCGATGGATCGGAGGTGTATTGCGTGCGCAACTGGTCGACCGGGCCTTCGAAGCGAAGACTGATATTGTACTGCTGGATTGCGGTTGTGAGATTCAGGTTGACAACCGGCTCTGTCACCGACGGGTTCACGAACTGGATGGTCCCGCCCGTGAGAACAAAACGATTTCCGTTGAGAATGATGTCGCCGCCGGTAAGGTTGGCGCGTCCCAGAATGACCGGATCAGCAGCCGTTCCCCGAATCTGCAGGTTGGCTGATCCGCCTACACTAAGCGTGCGGCTGACGAGGTTCACGTTGTTTGAGGAGTGCACTGTTAGATTGAGCGCGACATTCTGCGCGAATCCTTGAGATGGCGGTGCCTCTACTCCGCCAGCGAACTGGTCGATGAAATCGTTCAGGTCGAAGGCATTTGTAAACGAGAGATCGGCCAGGTTGATATTGCCGCCCAGAACCGCTGCCTCGGGCGAACCCGTGAGCCGGACATTGGCATTGACGGATTCACGCATCCCCTGCGGATAGAGCATCCGCACATCGCGCGCGGCGACTCCCATATTGAATTGTATTGAGGGACGAAGGGCTACTCCACCTTGCGCCGCAATCGTGCCCCCGCCCATGTTGCCTTTGAGTTCTGTGATGTTGATGCGGTCTTTGGTGAGCGCGAGCGTGCCATTGCAGTGCTGCAGTCCGACCGGCAAATCGGGAGTGCTCATTGCAGCATCCACAATGTCGACCGTTCCTGCAATGTCCGGACCGTGGACCGCTCCGTATGAATTGATGTTGAACTTGAGTTGACCGGATGTGCGCAGGTCGGGATCAAATAATTGCGCGAGATGAAGATCAATGCTTCCAAGCAGTAGCACAGACATTGGCGCGTTGCCGACGGTGGGAATCGTCCCTTGGAATTGAAGGTCGGTATCGGTTCCGCGAATGGAGGAGCGCTGCACGTTGATGGTGCCGTCTTTGTAGTCGACGTGGATAGGGGCAGTGGCAGCCAGTTGTACGGTGTCGCTGTAGGCGAGCTTCAGCACGGGTATAGTGACGTGAGCCTCAAGCTGCCGCTTGTTCTTGAGCGGGCCATGCAATGTAGCGTGGAGTTCCGTTTGCCCCGTGATGTTCGCGGCCTGATCGGGTGCGTAGACGGCGAGCAGCGGACCCAGCGGGATTCCCTGTGTGTCGAGGGTCGCATCCGCGAGATAATCGCCGCTTAGAGCAACCCGGGCGTTCGCCTTGATTGCCGTATTCACCGCGGAAGAAGTCAACTGAGCAGTCGCCTTGTGGTCGGCTAGATTCGCTTGCAAGCGAAGATCGGATATGGTTTGCTGCTGCACGACCAGGCTGGGGATCTCGAGCGTTGCGTCGAGTTGTGGATTGTCGAAGGAACCCTCGCCTTTTGCTCTGATACTCACCACACCGTTGGCATCGGTGCCGCTCGATTTGAGGCTCTGTAACTTATCGAGATGGATGCCGGATGAAGTTAGCACGGCCGAATAAGTCTTCTTATTAGGATTGGCGTCTACCTTAGCTTCGATTGCACCGGCCGGAGCGGAGAGAGATAAATTTGCCTGGGCCTTGTCGCCGTTGCCGTTGAATGTAACCTTGGCTGTCGAGATCGGTTCCCCGTAGGCAGCTGCCTTCACTATCGTTACAGTGCCATTGCCTTGCGGGTTCAGAACGGTACCATGCAACTTGATGTCGGCTGCGAGAGTTCCGGTAGCGGGAATCTGCTGCCCGGCCAACTTAGCTAGCTCGCTCACGTCGAGCTGCGATGCATTGAGCTGAAGTTGGATTGGACTCGATTTCGAAAAGGACCATTTACTTAGCTGAGCGGTGGCGCTCAGAGTGACGCGGCCTTGCGCAGCAGGGTCGAGTTCGGCGTGCTGCAGGCTGACCTGCGATGGACTGGCATCAATGTTGGTGCGGAGCAATCTCCACGCGGAGCCCTGGAGTTGAAGATTCTGCGCTATAAGCTGTCCGGTGAGATGAGGATCCGCCACTGAGCCTCGCACGACGCCGGTGAACGACGCTGTGCCGGAGAGGCCGAGAGGCTGCAGCGGCTGGCCTGGCGCGGGTGTGCGGAAGAGGTCGGCGATCGCCTCCACCTCACGCAGATCGTTGGCTTGCACCTGAATCGCGAGGCTGGAGTTCCCGCTGACTGCTCCATTGAAATTCAAATTCGATTGCGGCGTGCTCAAGTGGCTGTGGTTGAGATCGAGCCGTTGATCCTTACCCGTGTAAGTCGCATGCAGTACGCCGTTGACGGGAATAGGGCCCGCGGTTGGTGCAGCGTTGGACGCGGCTTCGGTGGAGTTTGCTGCGGCTGCCACTCGCTTCGCATTCGGTGCGTTGACCAGGCCTGCCTGTATGGTCGCATCGGTATGCGCAATCAGGTCGTCAAATGTCTTTCCCCACACCGCCGTCGCACTCGCGTTCAGCGTGCCTGCAATTGCCACTGACCCAGTAGATGCCGCCGAGCCCATCATCTGTTTTGCATTTGCAAGCGAGATGCCGCGCAAGGTCGCCTCGAACTTCGAGTGCGAGTCGCCGCCAATATTCTTCATCGTGCCCTTCGCCATGACTTCGCCGCCCAGAACACTGGCGCGGAAATCGCGGAGGGTCGCATCGCCATTGGCTAGCGAGTAATGCGCAGCAATGTTCGAGACTTCCGCTCTGACAGTTGGGGCTGCGGCCACGATCTTGCGGCTGGTCAGGTCCCCGTTTATCACCAGGCTCTGTAGAGGCGAGTGGCCCGCGATCGATTGATATTGTGCGCTTCCTGAGACCGAGATGAGTCCGGCAGGGATGGAAGGATTGCGCAGTGCGCTCGCTAGTTGCGCACCGTCAACCGTAGCGTTGTATTGCGCTTGAATGACGGGAGCACTGTAATTGTTGACCGTTGCCGTGAAAGCAAGCTGGGTGTTGCCGCTCTGAATTTTTGCAGAAGAGAGATGGAATACACTCGGGGTCGCGTCGAATTCCACGCTCAGCGCATGCGCAGGTGCCTGCGTGCCGGCGTAAATAAAGCGTCCATCGGTATATGCAAGGGCCCCGGAATATTTCTGCAACAGGCTGTTAAATCTCGCGTTGAACCCGACATCCCGAAGATCGAGCGCAATGGCGCTCGGCTGGTTGTTATAAAAGACCGCGCCATTGGTGAGCACCGCGTGACGAATGCCAAGATCGAAAACGGATGTGTTACTGCCGCTGGAACTGCTCTTGAACGTCGGGAGGTTCGAGACGCCATTCTTGTCCACGAAAATCTGAGCTACCGGGCTGTCGAGGCGAATGCTGTCGAAGTACCACTTCCGGCCAAGCACGGAAACCACGCGCACGCTGGCTTGGGCGTGTTGAACCTGCAGCAGGGGCGGGTAGCTGTGTGGACCTGCGCCATCGATTGTGAGGCCGTAGAGATCGACGCCGAGCGTGGCCAGATGGAGGTCCAGATTCTGCAGGTGTACCGGCACTCCGAGGCTCTCTCCAGCTTGCTTCTGGACCAGGTTGATGAGATAAGCATGGCCCCGCGCGCTATTCACCAGAAATGAGAAGACCGCGGCCCCAAGCAGGATCGGAAAGATGATCAACACCGCAATCCACCGGGCAGCAAGAAGCAATGGACGCCTGAAGGATCGATGCGGATCGGGCTCATGGGATTGAGCGTCGTCGGAAGGTCGATGAATAATTGCCACGGGAAAATCCTCAGAATGCCTGGCCGATGCTGATGAAGTACTGCGTAGGGTTCACACCCGGAACGGGGTTCAGATTGTGTCCGAGGTCGATGCGCAACGGGCCAACGGGTGTGGAATAACGCAGGCCAATGCCGACGTTATTTGAATAGAGCGAAGTGAAATCGTGAAAGCCGATGTGGGGAAATACATTCCCGCCGTCATAGAACGGAACGATGCTGAGGCCTTTCTTAAGAGGGACGGGTATGCGCGCCTCGGCGTTGATGACCAGCAGTTCGTTACCTCCGCTGGGCACGCTGATCTGCGGACAATCTGGGACTGTCTGGCCAGTGCTGCATACGTAGACGTTGCGTTGCGGCCCCGCGCCGTCAAGCGGATAGCCGCGCAGCGAATCGCCCCCTCCGGTGAAGAACGCTTCGCTCAGGGGAACGAAGCTATTGGCAAAAGGCTGCGCAAGACCGATGCGAATGCTATTGGCCCACACGATATGGTGAAACTTCTCCTTGTAGAAGGCCGCCTGCGAAGTCAGCTTCGCAAAGTCGACGTTGGATCCAAGCTTGGTGGAATAGAAGTCAACCTCAACGGAGCCGAAGCACCCCTCTGTGTTCGTCGAGAACGTTGTCGCGCGTGTCGCGCGTGAGGTTTGCACCGAAGCCTGAGAGTCGAACATGTTGATCTTCCGGCGGGTACAAGATCGGGAATCTGATGCGCGTAAGATCCGTCTTGCTGAAGCTGTATTTGACGAAAAAGAGATTTCTCTTTGCGCCATCAATAAACCGCTGGAGTTGAACGCTGGCGATCTCCTGTTGCGACGAAAATATCGGATTTTGCTCATCGCGTTCGGCGGCGAATGAAGCAGTGGACTTCCACGACGACCATCGGAAATTCGGATTGATATAGTAGATGGCCGCGCGTTGATCCAGTCGCCCCGCGAATGCAGTTATCGATAGCGATTCCGCTTTGCCGCGAAGATTGTTGCGCGTGTACTGCACACTGCCGCGTGGTCCATAGAAAGTAACCTCGCTCGTTGTGTAAGTCGGGGGGGAGTCCAACTGGCGGAAGGTTGGGCAGGGCTGCCGTGCCGCTCGGAATGCTGCCGCCGCGACTGATGACTTCAAAACCAAATCCGTAGGTAAAATCATTGCGCTTTGCTTCGTGCACCTTCACGAGCACATCTTCGCTTGGTCTGCGTTGCGATCGGACTTTTCGGGTTGACCTCTGACCAGTCGAAAACACCCGTAGTGGTTATATAGATTGCTGCCGGCGGTCAGCAGACTTGTCTCGGTGAGGGGCTGATCAGGCTTGATGAGCTGCGATATCCCGGTCGATAAGGCGTTGCTCGGTGCGGACGCGGCCCAGTGTAAAACATCGCCGGTGAAGATGCGCGGCCCTTCGTAAACATGGTACACGACGTTAATGCGGTGCGGTTCGCTCTTCGAGACTTCGTGGCTGTCTCGCGAAAGCTCGAAGTGAGATAGCCGGCCTTCAGGTAGTTGGCGACGATGGAAGCGCGATCAGCTTGCACGTTTGCCTGCGAGTATGGCTGGCCGGCGGCGACCTTCAGCTCCTTTGGTGCGAATTGCGACTCCGGGAATGTGTGGGCGCCCTCGATAGAAAGCGCATTGACGATGTCGCGCGGGCCCTCCGTGACGTGAAATGCAACTTGGACGTCGTCGCCATGGTTGATGACGAAGGAGTGACTTGCACGCTGCTGAAGTCCTGCGACTGGTAAACCGCCTTCAGGTTCTTCACGCTCGTGCGCACAAGTTGATCACTGAATTGTCCGCGCGAAAACCAGTGCTTCTCCTTCACGACGAGGTGCGGCTCAAGGTCTTCAGCCTTCAGTTGCGACTCGCCATTGATGCGAACGTCAGTGACTTTGTGCTTCTTCTCTTTGAGACGTGATACACGACCGTGCGCAATTTCTCGTCTGCCGGCCATCTCTGAAGTGACTTTCGCGTCGAAGTAACCCTTTGACTGGTAGTAGGTGACCAGCGCTTGCTCGCCCTCCTGCACTGTCTCTTCGTCCACTCCAACGCCCTGGTAGACGGGCAGCAGGGCCTTCTTTGTCCACGGCCAGAGATGTGCGCCGGCAATTTCGACCTTGGTCTTGACGCCTGGGTTCACGCTGAAGTGGATGTCGGCGCGATTGGTGTCGGCGTGGTACTCGGCGCCTTCCAGCTTCACCTGCGCGGCAAGAAACCCTTCCTTCTGCAAGTGGGATTGAAGATAATTTATGGCCTTGTTCAACGTGCCTCGGTTATATGTCTTGCCATTCCGGATTGCTGCTCCGCGAGCCCGGGCTGGCAACGTGGTGAGGCGATGCTGCAAATCAGAAGCATCTGCAGGGGGCAACCCCGCGATGTCGATCGATGCCGAACTTCGCCTTGCGACCAAGTTCCGAGTGAAACAGAACATTCACGATTCCATGCTTCGAATCGACTTTGAGCTCGGTAGTGACTTTTGCCTGGAAAAAGCCCGTCTGCTGAAAGAATCGAATAAGCAACTGCCGGTCGTGTTCGATTTCGGTAGCGTTGTACGGGGCCGGGCTCACGTAGTCGGCAACCTGCAGAAGCCGGGAATACGTAAACCGCTCAGCTCCCGGAAACTGAAAGATGCCGTAGTAGAAAGCGGGCTCGATCACAAAGTGACGCGTAGCCCTTGCGCTTCCGGATCCACTTGGATGCGTACGTTTTGAAGTTTCCGGCGGCTTTAATTGCAGCTGTAGTCCTGTCGATCTTCTGCTTGTCGAATGGCTGGCCGGTCTGTTGCGCGAACTCCGACGTGAATTGAATGATCCTTCAGATCGGGGCGACCGGCAATGTCGATGGACGTAACCGTCTGGCCTTGGTACGAGGCAAGAATCTGCTCGGCCGGCGGAGTCTTGGAATCCTGTGGAATCTGCGCTCCAGCTTTCGCTGAGAGAGAAGAAGCAGGAATGAATATGCACAGCACAAAAAAGAGCCATCTGGCCAGTCGCGCATGGCGCAGAGTGAGCACCTGCGGGGTTCTGGATACAGACACCATTGGTCTATTTGGATGCGAGCCCTAGGCGGCGTTTGCTCAGCGGGCGCTGCTTTGAGATTGGCTGGGGCGTTTCCCTGCATTATTTTCATGGAAGCAACGCGAAGCCTGCATTCCCCCGTGATGGTCATGGAGGCCGTGACTATCGATGTGGCCCCGCATCGCATCACACAGCTTGTGATCGCAGCTTTAAGATCGGGGCAATGTGGCCTATTTCTGCCGAGAGATCCAGCGCCGATCCACGATTGAACCGCCGGCAACGGCGAATCTGGGAGATCGTGTCTCGCATTCCCCTCTGGAATCACTCTGGAATCTTCAAGGAATTCCGCCCAGGCTGATCATCGCCAGGACCTGGAAGGCACTGATCGAAGATCGAGTATTCGGTCATGCGGCGGAACTGGCGTTCTATTTTCTATTTGCATTGTTTCCCACACTGCTCTGCGCCAGCTCCATCCTGGGCCTGGTGGCCCGCTCTGCCTTCCAGTTCTACGATAAGTTGCTTGATTACTTGGCGGTCGTCATCCCCACGGCGGCGTCTGGGAACGGTTTTGAGCACCTTCAACGAAACGACTGCTGCTGCCACTTCTGGCAAGGTCACATTTGGGCTCCTTGCGGCCATCTGGTCGGCTTCCGTGGGCATCTCGGCAATTCAGGACACACTGAATGCGGTCTACAAGATTGACGACTCGCGGTCTTACTTCGTCGCGCGCATTCAGGCGATCGGACTGACGATTTTGCTCACGATCATCGTAACGGTTGGTCTGGCTTCCATGCTGCTGGGCGACTATTATGCGCGGATCGCCGAGCATCGCATTCCGCAACTCCTGCTGCGTATTGCGGCGACGATTGGATTAAGGTTAACCAGCTGGGTTATTGCCAGCGCATTGCTGGCACTGACATTTGCGGTGCTTTACTACTGGGCGCCGGATTGCAAAAAGAGGCGCTGGCACTGGCTCACGCCGGGGGGAGCAGTGGGGATTGCCGGATGGCTCCTGGCGTCGTTCGGCCTGCGCATGTACCTTCACTTCTTCAACAGCTACACCGCAACATATGGATCGCTGGGAGCGGTGATCATCCTGCTGACGTGGTTCTATATTACCGGGCTGATGTTGCTGCTGGGGGCAGAGATAAACAGCCAGACTGAAGCCGCCGCGGCAGAGAAGACTCTGCAAACCACACAATCCCACGATCATTCAGGACCATTGGCGCCGGATTTGTAGCGCGCGCGGGTTTTGAGTTTCGCCCAACCATTCATTCACAACTTTTGCCGCTTTCCCAGAGCTGGTTTATCGTTTTTTATTGGCTTTACTGGAGCGGCGATGGGGCGGATCAATCTTTTTCCCACTTAGTGCATTGACGTGTGGCTTGCATGACGATACTCTCGCCTTGCATCGTGAGCTCAACTCACGTGCGAAAGTTTTACGAAGAAAAATGATTGACGTTTCCCAACGACTTCCCCCATCAGAAGGATCAACGCCATGAAAATATCCTCTCTCTTTCCCATGCTCTCGCGTGTAGTCGTACTTCTCGCACTTTCTTCCCAATTCACTTACGCCCAGAAAATCATCACATTTGACTTTCCTGGAGGATTCGCCACAACTCCGACAGGCATTTCGTCCTCAGGTCGAATTGTTGGCTATTATGGGGACCAGCAGGCCGTGGCGGTCCGCGGTTTTGTTCGGAGTGCCAGTGGCAGGTTCACCTCGTTCGATGCGCCGGGCTCCACTTACACTTTGCCGTCTGGCATAAACGATCTCAACCAGATCATCGGCTTTTACGGCGATAATCTCGATTTCGGCTATCTCCAACTTGGCTTCCTTCGAAACCCGCAGGGTACGATGGACACCTTTAATGGTGGTACCGGAACTGTGACATCCCCCGAAGAAATAAATGACTTGGGACAAATTGTTGGATCGTGGGTCGATCTAGGGCAGGTTTCACACGGATTCCTCCGGAAACTTGACGGCACAATCACGTCATTCGATGCCGGATCCGGCGGCTTTGTCGGAACGATACCGGTCGCGATCAACGCCGTCGGCCAAACTACGGGCTCTTTTGATGACAGCACGGGCACCGGCAGACACGGTTTCCTGCGCCGGGCTAACGGGACAATCGAAACTTTTGATGTTCCGAATGCGACGAGCACAGCCGGGGTTGCAATTAATGATCGAGGGTGGATTCTTGGCAGTTACATAGAAGGGAATCATTCCCACGCATTTTTGCGACATGCAGACGGATCCATCCAAACCTTTGTTGTCCTCGGTGCCACCGACACAGCGCCCATCGCAATCAATCTAATGGGGCAGGTTGCCGGATACTTCACTGACGCGAGCTCCACGCTCCACGGATTCCTTCGGGAAGCAAATGGGCACATAAAGACATTTGATGTTCCCCACGCAACCCGCACTATACCGACAGGAATGAACGTAATGGGCGAGATTACCGGGGTGTATTACGACGCGAACGGCGACCAGCATGGCTTCCTGAGAATGTAGCGCCGGTAAGCGAGCGCTCGCTATCCATGGCGCTATCCTGTGCGGCAGAAATAGATGTTGTCAGGCGACCATCGAAACGCAAGCGAGCGGCACGCCTTAAAAAAAGCTAAGCGTCGAACAGAGATCGCGAAGCGCTCTCAGCCGACGAAGAGCGAGCCCGGCGGCGAAACTGTTGCACCGGCGGCGTCGCCGTGTTTGCCGGGGAAGCCAGCATCGTGGCAATCTCGCGCAACTCGGCGCGAGCCCTGCCGATTACGTCCGCAACCTTGTCGCCCTTCTTTCCAACCTTGGCAGCCGGCGCCTGCGTCGGAGCTGCTACTGCGGCTTGGGGCTCCCCGCGTTTGGCATGGCCCAGTGCCTGACGCGCACCTGAGAGCGTGTACCCCTCGCCATACACGAGGCGCTTGATCTCGACGGCGATTTCCACGTCGCGCTTGCGATAAAGCCGCTGCCCGGTGCCGCTCTTATTCGGCTTCAGCTGCGGAAACTGGGACTCCCAGAATCGCAGCACGTATGGCTCGATTTTGAGAATGCGCGCTACATCCCCGATTTTGAAATAGAGACGGTCCGGTATAGTCGGGTTTTCAACGGCGCGCTTCGGGGACGGATGCGATGCCATAGCAAATACAGAATGCCGCGACTCGTGCGGGCTCACTTCTTAGACGCAGTATAGGCCACATGTTGCACCCGAAGTGAAGCAAAATGCGCAACAAAGACAACCACATGCCCCGAATCTTGTTGAAAATCAGGTCACAATCGTTGAATTTAGCCCTTCACTGGCCGCTCCAGCGCAGTCCGAGCCGGCGAACCTTGCGGTGCGGCGCGCAAATACTGCACCGGCCAGCTCGCAGTTTCACCCAGTGCCGACGCTGCATGCAGTGGCCAATATGGATCGCGCAGCATCTCCCGCGCCAGCAGCACCACGTCCGCGTTGCCATCGGCAATAATGTCGTTCGCCTGCTTCGGCTCAGTGATCATGCCCACCGCCGCCGTCGGAATTCCAGCCTCACTGCGGATGCGCGCTGCAAATGGCACTTGGAATCCCGGACCCACCGGAATCTTCGCATTCGGCACCTGCCCGCCCGACGAAACATCGATCAAGTCGACTCCATGCTCGCCAAGCCGTCGCGCCAGCCTCACAGACTCGTCCGGAGTCCAGCCGCCCTCCGCCCAATCCGTCGCCGAGATGCGTACAAACAGCGGCAGATGATCAGGCCACACTGCGCGTACCGCGTCTGTCACCTCCAGCAGCAGCCGTATGCGATTCTCAAAGCTGCCGCCGTATTGGTCGATGCGCTGATTGGAAAGCGGCGACAGGAATTCGTGCAGCAGGTAGCCATGCGCCGCATGAATCTCCACAAAATCGAACCCCGCTTTATCCACTCTCCGCGCCGCATCCGCGAATGCACTGATCACACCGGCAATCTCGGCTTCATTCAGTTCCTTCGGCACCGCGTAGTTCTGTGAAAACGCAATTGCGCTCGGCGCCAGCGGCTCCCAGCGTCCCTCTTCTTCTGTCAGCAACCGCTCGCCACCAAACGGTGCAGTCATACTGCCTTTGCGTCCCGCATGCGCCAGCTGAACTCCCGCCCGGGCTCCCTGCGAGTGCACGAACCGAGCAATCTGCTCGAGCTTCGCAATGTGCTCATCCTTCCAGATGCCCAGATCGTTGATCGAAATGCGGCCTTCCGGAGTGACGGCCGAAGCCTCCGTCATCACCAGCCCCGCGCCACCCTGCGCGCGACAACCAAGATGGACGAGATGCCAGTCGTTAGCGAACCCGTCCTGCGATGAGTACTCGCACATCGGCGAAACGCCAATCCGATTCGGAAACACAACAGAACGCAACTGAAACGGCGAAAAAAGAGGATGGCTCATAAGATCGTTCAAACAATAGATGAGTTAAACGCTCAATAGAGGCAAAGAATCTAGACCGATGAAGTTGATCGCGCCTTTTGCCGCCGTTTTCTTCTCTGTCTTTGTTCCTCACACTGAGACCGCGATCTGCGCTCTAACCCCGATCGTGGCCCAAATTCTGTAGTTTCTATCGTAAGCTAAATCCATGGCGGGTGAATTCAGCGCAGTTATCAGCGATCGGCGAGCTGTCAAATACTTACTCAAATCATTTGCAAAGTCCGCAATTGACCAATACCAGTTGGTAAAAGTCTCGGCGCTTCGCGCGACCGGCGTTGTGGATTTTCCCGTGCCTCCGAATTCCAGGATGCGCGGAACCTCGTCGCATACGATTCGGCATTACTACGAATCCGGCCTCACCACCACGCTGCCAATCATCACCGCCGCGTATATCGAAGGCGTGGATTTACGTAAGCCTGGCGCAGTGCTCGATTTCGGATGCGGAGTTGGACGTCAGCTTCTCCATATGGCAAAATCTTTTCCCGCCCTGAAGCTTTCGGCATGCGATGTGAATGGTCGTTCGATGGAGTTCATCAAAGAGGCCTACCCCAAAGTTGACTCATACACGAGCGAGTTTTTTCCACCTCTCAAATATGCTGACCGGCAGTTTGATCTGATCTACTCGGTATCCATTTTTTCCCATTTGAACATCAAGGACAACCAGCAATGGCTGCGCGAACTGGCAAGAATCACGCGGCCCCAGGGCCTGTGCTGTCTCACCATCTTGGGCACCCATGCGATGGAGATTCGATCTGATCAATCGAACGATGGCCCAGCTCCTCCGGGCGCGCGCAAAACCCTTGAAGAGCAGGGTTTCTTCTACGAGGGACAGGCAAAACCCGATTACATGAAAGCTGCAGAAAAGTTGTGGAACATTGGCAGCAATATTATCGGGATCGACGGGGATTACGGGGTCAATTACTTTACAGAACCCTACATTCGACAGCACTGGAATAACGATGATTTTGAAGTGAGACAATTCGTTCCCGGAATCATCGACCAATTGCAGGATCTTGTCGTGCTAAAAAGACGATGATTTCTTTGACAGATGTTCTCCCTGGCTGCACCAAGCTAATAAGCTTCGATCAAGTCAGTACGTACGTTTATGCCGGCGGACGTTTGAGCTTGAGTTAGAAAGTGAATTAAGGCAGATACCCCGCCCCTCGCAGTACTTTCCCCGGAAGAGCTCCGGTCATCTTGCCCTCCGCAATCACCGGCACCCCGTTCACCAGTACGTACTCCATCCCCACCGAAAGCTGGTTCGGATCCTCGAACGTTGCCTTGTCCGTAATCTTCTCCGGATCGAACACCACCACATCGCCCCACATCCCTTTCTTCAGCACGCCGCGATCAATCAGTCGCATCCGCTGTGCCGGCAGAGCCGAAAACTTGCGAATCGCGTCGGCCAGTGTCAGCACTTTCTCCTCCCGCACATACTTCCGCAGCACTCGCGGAAACGTTCCATAGGCTCGCGGGTGCGGATGCTCGCTTGCCAGCAGTCCCTCCGGCGCAGTCCCCTGCGAGTCGTTGTCAAACGACATCCACGGCTGCTTTAGCGCCAGCACAACATCCGGCTCATCCATGCCGAATACAGCGACCTCCGTGAACGCGTTGTCCTTGATCAGCAGGTCGCACAGCGCGTCAATCGCATCCTCGTGCCACAACGTCGCAACTTCTGACAGCCGCTTCCCCTGCAACGGCAGCAACTCCGGATTCTGCACCACTGCGATCAGAATCGCTTCTGGCCCGGGAATTTCCTGCCACTCGTTGTCCCAATCCTCGCCCGCCGAATTCTTGCCTGTGGTGGTCATGTCTTTGCGAATCCGCGCCCGCATCGCTGGATCCTTCAGCCTCTCCACCAGCTTCACGTCGCCGCCATCGTGCGCCCACGGCGGAACAAATGCTGAAAACGTGTTGAACCATGCTGTATACGCATAGGTATTCGCGCTCACGTCCACACCTGCTGCCCGCGCCGCATCAATGCGCGCGACAATCTGCGGCATCTTGCCCCAGTTTGCCTTTCCCGCCGCTTTCAGGTGCCAGATCTCCACCGGAATCTGTGCTTCGCGTCCGATCCGTGTTGCCTCGTCAATCGACTCCAGAACCCCATCGCCTTCGCTGCGCATGTGCGTTGCGTAAATGCCGCCATACTTCGAGGCCTCGCGCGCCACGGCGATCAGCTCTTCAGTCTTCGCATAAGGCGCCGGCGAATATTGCAGCGAGGTCGATACACCAACCGCACCGTCCCGCATCGCCTGGTCGACCAAACCCTTCATCTGTTCGAGCTGTACCGGCGTGGGGTCCACCTTCGCATCCCCCAGCACCATCCGCCGCACCGATGTAGCGCCCACGTACGTCGCCAGGTTGATACCCATCCCCTGCTTCTCCAGCCGGGCAAAGTACTCCCGCAGCGTTCGCCAGTCCGGCGTGATCTTCAGGTGCGAATATCCCGCGCTATCGGCCGCCAGCATCGCGTCATTCACTGGCGCAACGGATCCGCCCTCGCCCGTAATCTCCGTCGTAATCCCTTGGAAAATCTTCGACGGCAGTCGTGGATCGACAAGGATCGTCAACTCCGACTGTCCCAGCATGTCGATGAACCCCGGCGCCACCACCTTGCCCTGCGCGTCGATCTTTTTCTTCGACGGCGCAGCGCCCAGGTCCCCAATTGCCGCAATATGTCCGTCGCGAATCCCGACATCTCCCGAGTACCAGGGCGATCCGGTCCCGTCGATGATGTGCCCATGCAGAATCACGACATCGAATGGCCTCTGCTCTGACGCCCCTTGTCCACTCAGGGAGATTTGGCCCAACATTCCCACAGCACACACCAGCACAAAGATTCTGACAGTTCGCAGCATGGTTGCCTTTCGTGGTTCGGATTTTGTAGGTAAATCACCGCGATTCATCGGGTTTGCGCCTCCAACTATTGTCACAGTTGGCAACCGAAAGAGCGCGTTACTCTCGGCATTCGTCTATTTTTGCCCTGTCGTCTTACAATAACGGCAACAACCCTGCTTGGTAAGTCCGAGCAAAGGACTAACATCACATTGAGGACGCACGTGCCCCGGTAAGCATGGGCCGCGTCCGGGAATTTTAAAGTCTTCGGGTCCACAAAAGTGGCCCGTGCCTTGGCACCCTCAGTCCCGTTAGGACAGAAAAGGAAATTGCATTGAGCGCTATGTGGAAACCCACCCAACAAGGCCAATCCCCCTCTCCGACACCGACCCCCGAGCAGCAGCCTTCGGCTCGTCCGGTGCCGGTGCAGCAGCCCACCATTGAAACACCGCGCGCGGCCACATCTTCTGTCGGCGAGCAAGCCAGCATCAGCAAAGGCCTCTCCATCAAGGGCGAGATTACCGGCACTGAATCCCTGTTCATCGACGGCAAGGTCGAGGGCAGCATCAGCATTCCCGGCAATCGCGTCACCGTGGGCAAGAACGGCAATGTCACGGCGAGCATCAGCGCCCGCGAGATCGTCGTCCTTGGCAAGCTCAAAGGCAACGTCACTGCCACTGATCGCGTCGACATCCGTGCTGAAGGCGCCCTCACCGGCGATGTGGCTGCGGCCCGCATCAGCATTGAAGATGGTGCGTTCTTCAAGGGCGGCATCGACATCCGCAAGCCCGATTCGAAGCCAACCGCCGTACAGTCCGAGCCGGCCAAGGTAGCAGTTCACTCGTAAGGCGCAGTTGTTCCTCGGGACCGCGCGGACCCCTGCCCAGGCAGGGGTTCCGGTGTCTTATTGCCCTCGTGCGTCTGCGGTTTAGGAGGGAGCGAGGGGTTTAAACCCCTCGATTCACATCCGGCTATCGACAGGGCTTTAGCCCCGGAAAATCTGATCCTCTATCGGAAATTCAGGCCAGCCGCAGCCGCTTCATCACCACTCTGGGCAGCGCCGACCCTGTTCTCTTCAGCACCCATAGAGAAATCCCCCCCCAAAACAGCCCGCCCACCGCAAGCACCAGCAGACTATACAAGCGGCCTTGAACCGCCAGATGCATTCCGTGCATCACTTCACCGGCCATCCACGAAAACACGATCCACGTAACAGCCCCGCCGGTGAGCGCAGCTGCCAGGCACCGCCCCAATTCGCGATAGTCGAGACTCGCCAATGACACCATGTGCCGCTGATGCAGCAGCACCGCAATAGTCAGCGTCTGCAGCCCGATTCCCAGGTCCGACGCGAATGCCAGCCCCATGGCCCCGTAAGCCTTGAAAAACGCAGAATAAATTGGCAGCGAGATAACGGTAATGATTGTCCCCGCCACCATTGGCACAAACGTGTTGCCCGCCGCATAAAACGCGCGCGAGTAAATGGACTGTGCCGACCACAAAAACAGCGAGATCGAAAACACCGCAAAGTACCCGGCGCATTCGCGCGCATCAGCTGCTGAAAAACGGCCGCCCACAAACAGCAAATCAATTGCCGGTTTGCCCAGCGCGATCATCGCTGATCCAGCCAGCAACCCCATGCAGGTTACGCGCGACACAGAATCCGCCACCGTGCTGGCGAATTCGAAACGGTTCTGTTTTGCCCAAAGGCTCGCGAAGAAGGGCATCGAAGCTGCGCCCGCGGCCTGCGCCAGCATCGACATGGGCGCCGTAAACAGCCGCTTCGCGTAAGTCATCAGTGAAATCGCGCCGCTCGTATTCGACGCAAAGTGCGCAATGATCCAGTTATCCGCCGTCACCAGCGATACGCCGATAATCAACGGCAGCGACAGGCGCACCCATTCGTGCAATCCCTCATCATGCCAGTCGAGCATCGGCTTGTAATGGACTCCCGCCCGCCGCGCAAACACCGCGTTCAGCAGAAACGGCCCAACCAGCGCACCTGCTACCGTGCCGATGGCCAGCGAAGAGACACCCAGCCGCTTTACCAGCAGGATGCCTCCTATAATAGTGCCCAGGTTGTAGATCAGCGGCGTCACCGCCTGCACGTTAAACTGCTTGCGCACCAGCAGCACAGCACCAAAAACCCCACCGGCAAAAAAGAACAACTGCGCGGGAAGCAGGATCCGTGTCAGGCTCACGCACAAGGCTGCCTTCTTCGCATCGAATCCGCTGAACCACCAGTGGACGTACCACGGCGCAAATATCTCCGCCAGAACGATCGCACCGCCCAACACCAGGAACATCGTTGTCAAAATCACTGAGAGCGATCGCGTGCCCTCCTCTTCCCGGCCCGAATCGCGGTAGCGCGTCAGAATCGTGACAAATGTGATCGACGCCGCCCCACCCACCAGGAAGTACGAAATCATGTCCGGCAGTTGAAATGCCGCCAGGAACGCATCCGCTTCCATGCCGCGTCCAAATACCCAGGCGATGTACATATTCCGTACGAGTCCGAAAACGCTCGACAGAAACGTCGACGCCATCAGAATAACCGTCGCGCTGAACGCCGTGTGGGCATGCGACGGCCGCAGCACGCGCAACGCTCGGTCCATCAACGAAGGCGCGCCCGCGCGCGGTTGAGTTGGCAGTGATTCCGGCACTACCTCGATTCTACCGGGGTTGCAGTTTGAAGCGCGCCGCAATGCGAGCGCAGCCGACGTACGGTGCCAGCGCCGTCACCTCACCACAACACCTTACGCGGCCTCCCCCGAGTATCCTGTCTGGCAGGGGGTTTTCGATGCGGCGCTTCGCGGGTGCTGTCTTTATTGTTCTTCTGGGTTCCAAAGTTTTCGCTCAATCCATCGACGGCCGCGACGGCATCACGCTTCCACCCCCGCCCGTTGCCGAAGCGAATCCCGTCATCGACAACTACTACGGCACGAAAATTACCGACAACTACCGCTGGCTGGAAGATGCCAAGAGCACTGAAACCCGCAACTTCATCGACCAGCAGAACGCCTACACCACGCGCTATCTAAAACTGGACCCGATTCGAAACCAGGCGGTCGACGATCTCGACCCACTCGAGCACACTTCCCGCTGGTCAATCCCCCTTCAGCGCGCCGGCAACTATTACTTCATGAAGCGCCTCGCGGGTGAAGAGCAACTCTCCATCTATATGCGCCGCGGCTGGACAGGCACTCCACCCAAAGGCCAGCCGTCGGCACCCAAAGATGAGCGCCTCATCGATCCCGCCGCCATGAGCCGCGACACCAACACCTCTGTCCGCCTCGCCGATGTTTCCCGCGACGGCATGTTCATCGCCTACCAAGTGCGCCAGGGCGGCGCCGACGAGGCCACGGTACGCATCTATAGCGTCGTAAGAAAGAAGCCGCTTGAGGATGAACTTCCCTCCGGGATCTACTACTCCATTGACTTCACCCCCGACGGCAAAAGCCTCTACTACGCGCGCACCGACCGCAAAGGCACGCTGCTCTACCTGCACGCCATCGGCACGCGCAACGCCGACGACAAACTCATCTTTGGCCGCGAATTCCACGGCGAACTACTCGGCCCTATCGATCTTTTCCGCGCCCAGGTCACTGACGACGCCCGCTACCTCGTCGTCACCATCGAACGTGGTGTGCCCGCCAGGCGCGTCGACATCTGCTTTCGCGATCTCACCAAGCCCGCCTCGCCCTTCGAAGTTCTCGTATGGGGGCTCGACTCGCGCTTTGCGACTATCTACACAAATCGCGCCTGGTACATTCGCACCGACTACAGCTCACCGAACGGACGCATCCTCCGCGCCGACCCCGGCATCATGCCCGAGGCCTGGAAGACCATCGTGCCTGAAGGCAAAGACGTCATCGAGACCTTCTCCATCGTCGGAGGCAAAATCTACGTCAAGCGCCTGCACGATGTAAAGTCCGAAACCAGTGTCTACACTCTCGATGGCAAGCCTGCAGGCACCGTCGATTACAGCGGAATCGGCTCCGCGTCCGGCGTTGTCGGCCGCCCCATCGATCGCTATGGCTTCTTCAGTTTCGAGTCCTACATTCAGCCGCCGACCATCTATCGCATCGACACGCTCACCGGCAAACGCGAACTCTTCGCCGAACCCAAAGTCCCCTTCGACACCGCGCAATACGAACTCAAGCAGGTCTTCTTCAAATCAACCGACGGCACACAGATCCCCATGTTCATCGCCGGCAAGAAAGGCCTGCCCCAGGATGCATCGGTCCGCCTGCTGATGACCGGCTATGGAGGCTTCAACCTCAGCGAGACCCCGACGTGGAATCCCGCCTGGGCCTGGTGGCTCCAGCAAGGCGGATATTTCGCCGTCCCCAATATGCGCGGCGGCGGTGAATACGGCGAAAGCTGGCACGAACAAGGGATGTTCGAGAAGAAGCAGAACGTCTTCGACGATTGGTTCGCCGCCGCACGCTACCTCATCGACCAGAAGTACACCTCGCCCCAGCACTTCGCCATTACCGGGCGCTCCAACGGCGGCTTGCTCATGGGAGCATCCTTCACCCAGCATCCGGAGCTGTTCTCCGCGGTGTGGTGCGGTTACCCCCTGCTCGACATGCTTCGCTATCAGAAATTCGAGCAAGGCCCCCACTGGACCACCGAGTATGGCTCCGCCGAAAAAGAGAAGCAGTTTCCCTACCTCTACAAGTACTCGCCTTACCAGAACGTCAAACCCCGCGCCGATTACCCGGCCATCATGTTCTTCACCGGCGACAGCGACACGCGCGTGGATCCGCTGCACGCCCGCAAAATGACGGCCCTGCTTCAGGCGATTTCCACCAGCGGCCGCCCCATTCTTCTCCACTACAGTACTGCCGGCGGCCACTCGGCAGGCGTTAGCGTCGAGCAACAAATTCAGGACGACGCCGATCAACTCGCGTTTCTATGGACGGAAACCGGTGCTCCAGCAAAGGTCAGCAAGCCCGCGCATAAACCCGCAGAATAAATCCGCATCGCATTCCGTTTTGAAAAGCAATCGCCTCGCTGTCCCAAAATGAAAATGCTCCCGCAAGAATCGCATCCGAATTCTTGATGCCGCACAGCGATCAAACCTAAGCTTCTATGCGATGTCTGATCAATCCCCGCTTTCGGCAAAGAGAGATGCAAGCAGCTTCGCCAGCCTGCTGGCGTCACTCACGAGCGCTCCTAAAAAATCGACTGAGACGTGGGATGACAGCGCGCTTCTCGATGACGTAACCACGATCAGTTACGAACAGGCGCTGCGCTCGAATCGCCGTGTTCCCCCTGTCGATCCCGCACTAGCATCATCGCCAACGCCAGAAGATCCATCGTTCCCGGACAGCGCCGCTTCAAATGCCGTTTCCCATACCGGCATCAAAGAACGCAAAACCGCCAGCATCACCATCCGACTAACCAAAGCCGAAGAGGCCCAACTCCACGAGCGCGCCGCCGCCGCGCAACTCAGTATCTCGGCCTACCTGCGTTCCTGCATCTTCGAAGCGGAAAGCCTGCGCGCCCAGGTCAAAGAAGCGCTATCGCAAATGAAAGCCGCAACCACACCCGAACCGCATCCGGCTCCGAACTGGCGCACCCGACTTCTGCCCCACTGGCGTCGACCCGCATCGACAAATCTTGCAGCTTCCAGTTCCTCGATCCGCTAACCCGCTAACTTGCTAAGTCGCGAAGCGACGCTAACTCGCTAAGAGACTAATCAGGATATGGCTCCAATGCCCCCATCCTTGCCGTTCATTACTCCACTTCCAGCACCAGGCACTTCAAATACTCGGTTTCTGGGTAGATTCAACACCACGGGATGATCGAGCGCAGCCCCACGCCTCTCCAGCAAACGCACCCGCCGGTGCGCATCAGAAGCCGCGGCAGCAACTGCGCCTACCAGATCCTTCCAACCCACGTGGTGACTGCACGAACAAGTCACCAGCAGACCGCCAGACCGCAGCATCTTCAGGGCGCGCAGGTTCAGTTCTTTATATCCGCGCAGCGCCCCCTCCACCGCTCGTTGTGTCTTCGCAAATGCCGGTGGGTCGAGCACAATCGTGTCGAACTTCTCCCGGCCCTCTGACCAGTCGCGTAGAATCTCAAACGCGTCGCCGGCTACCCACTCCACTTCGGCCTTCAGCCGCTCGCGGTTTGCGACAAGGTTGTGCTCTGCCACTTCCAAAGAGGCGCGCGAAGCATCAATTCCCGTAACCACCTTGCACACCTCGGCCAGGTGCAGCGCAAATCCGCCCTGGTAGCAGCAAACATCCAGTGCGCGTCCCGTGGCGCCAAGACGTTCAGCCCACCCGCGGGCCGCCTCGTAGTTGACGCGTTGATCGAGAAACGCCCCGGTCTTCTGTCCGGAATCGGCGTCGAACTGAAATATGAGCCCATTTAGCCGGAATTGCGAACGCAGACTCGCAACCCTCGCATCGGCCTTCGCGTCCCGTCTCTTTCCGCCCGCCGCTTGCGCTGATTCCGACGCACGCACGTAGAGTGCCTCCGCACTTGGTGCCGAAAGCCCCTCCAATTCCCTGACGCGCGGATCAGGCCGTTCCACAATCGCTGCAGGGTTTAGTTCCTCGCGCAGAACGCGCACGCATACATCGCGCACTGCCGCCGAGTCCAGACCCTTCGTCAGCAGTTGCAGAATAATGAGGCTGCCGTACTTGTCCACCACCAACCCCGGCAGTTCATCGGCCTCGCTGAAGCAAAGCCGGCAAGCATCGGTCTCCTCCGTCAGCATCGGCTTGCGCCGCGCGATTGCGCCGCGCAGCCTTTCAGCCAGCAACTCCAGCCACGCCGCCTCGCCAATCGCCTCCCGCGAAACCACCCGCAGTGCGATCTGCGACGTCGGGCTGTACAGCGCCGTCCCCAATAGCAATCCGCGGGTATCCGCCACCGGCAGTAACGCAGGCGCACCGCCCCCGCCAGCATTCAGCGACTCCACGTCCGAGGCGTAAACCCATACGTGCCCCGCGCGCAGCCGATCAGCCGCACGACGGCTGACACGCGCACCGAGGCCGTGCTCATTCGCGCCGGCGTTCCGGCTCGCATCCCGTTTACCGGAGTGCCCCGTCACTTTGTCCGCAGAGTAGGGAATTCGCTTCGAGTCGTTCGAAGCGTCTTTCTTGACGGCTCCGTGCCCAGCAGCCCGTTTCTCCGGCTGCTGCTTGTCGCCGCTTCGCTGGAAAGGCGCCTTCCGCACGGATGCTTCTGGCGCCTTCTCAATTCGTCCAGGCTTCGGTCTCTTTACCTTTGTCATCTGCCCCCTCGCCGGGAGCGACGCCGCCGGCTGTTACCGTGCCTGAATGCTCTCCAGGTAACGGCTCAGATTGCTGATTCTGAGCTGCTTTTCCTGGTCGTTCGACCGGTTCATGGTACCAAGAATGGGTCCCCATATGGGCATCGTCGCTGATCCGTGTGCAGGAACATCCGCACCAAACTGCAGAATCGCGACGATATGCGTGTCTGGGAATTTCCCGTGGTTGTCCTTCTGCAACTCCGTCAAATCGGTTGGCCGAGCCTTCAATGAAGATGCCGCCGGCCCGTTTCCTTTCCCATCTACTCCGTGGCAGGGAGCGCAATAACTCGCATACATCTGCTTGCCGTCGGTCGGAGAGGTTTTGTTGACTGGAATCACTACCTTCGATTGAGATTGGTCTGCAAAGCTCAAGCTTGCCGCAAGCACCGCGGCCACAGCTGTAACTAAGAGGCTTTTCAGCATAAGTTCCTCGGTTCTGGACCTCTAGTCCGAGGGAGACTCTACTCCCGGTTCAGGTAGGTCAGGCAGTGATGGCAAACACACTCCCAATGGCCTAAAAGTGTGAAGTTTTAATCAGTTTTACTTAATAACGAAAGCAAATATCCATGTCGATATAACATCATTAGGTTTTGAAATACGAACTCGCATCCGAAAAAAGCACGGAGATTGCCATGCAATCCATCTGATCGCTTTACGAGGCATCCTCATTGTGATTCGCCCGACGTATAGATCCCCCGCGCGCCCATTCAACGCTTCCGCCCACACCGTACCGCCTGCCGCTGTATGCCGTTGAGGAACGCGCAACGTTTGCGGCCTATAATGAAGTATGGCGACAGTCCGGCAGCCCACTCCGGCAGAGCTCACCAGCGCCACCGCCGAGTCGGCAGCGCCTCCAGCACCTGCCCGCCCAGTCTTTGACCAGGCTGCCATCGATCGCCGCATAGAGGCTCTCCTCCGCCAGGTTCAGGCCAACCGCCCCACTGAAGACGTCGAGCTTATACGCAAAGCCTGGGAGTTTTGCGTCCAGCATCACAAGGGCCAGATGCGTGCCTCCGGTGAGCCTTACATCATTCATCCCCTTGAGGTTGCTGAAGTTCTAGCCGAGATGAAGATGGACTCGACCGCCATCGCCGCCGGCCTCCTGCACGATGCCGTCGAAGACACGCCCGCAACCAGCGAGCAGATCGAGGCCGACTTCGGCGACCAGGTGGCCCACATCGTCGAAGGTGTCACCAAGATCGACAAAATCCAATTCGCCAACCGCGAAGACCGCCAGGCTGAAAACGTTCGCAAGATGCTGCTGGCCATGGTCACCGATGTGCGCGTGGTCCTCATAAAGCTGGCTGACCGCCTGCACAACATGCGCACCCTCCAGCACTTGCAGCCGGACCGTCGCGAAGCCATAGCCCGCGAAACGCTCGACATCTACGCTCCGCTCGCCCATCGTCTCGGCATGGGCAAGGTCCGCGGAGAGTTAGAAGACCTCGCATTTCGCTACACCGATCCGGTCAGTTTTGAAAAAATCGCTGAAGCCGTCGAAGCCCAGCGCACTGAGGGCGAGCAGTTCCTTCGAGGTGTTGAAGACACCCTCGTCGAGCAGTTGCGCGAGAACAACATCGAGGCGCGCGTCGAGTGGCGCATCAAGCGCTATTACTCCATTTTCCAGAAAATCCAGCGCTCCAAGGTCACGTTCGATCAGGTCTACGACCTGCTCGCCGTTCGCGTCATCACCCACGATGTCGCCGCCTGTTACGCCGTCTTCGGCCTTATTCACACGATCTGGCGTCCTGTCCCCGGCCGCATTAAGGACTTCATCGCCATCCCCCGCGCCAACCGCTATCAATCCCTCCACACCACTGTCATCGGCGAAGGCGGCCATCAGTTCGAAGTACAGATCCGCACTGAAGAGATGCATCGCATCGCTGAAGAGGGAATCGCCGCGCACTGGAAGTACAAGTCCAAAGACGGAGTCGTCACAGCCCGCGACGAAGAGCGCCTCAACTGGATCCGCCAGCTCGTCGAGTGGCAAAAGGAGATGACGGATCCCAACGAATTCCTTTCCAGCCTGAAGATGGATCTTTATCCCGACGAGGTCTACACCTTCACGCCCAAAGGGAAAGTCGTTGTGGTCCCCGCCGACGGCACCCCCGTCGACTTTGCTTACACCATTCACACTGAAGTTGGTCACACCTGCGTCGGCGCCAAGGTAAACAGCCGCATGGTGCCTCTCCGCACGAAGCTGCGCACCGGCGACATCGTCGAAATCGTTACGCAGAAAGATCACAAGCCCAGCCGCGACTGGCTCACCTTCGTCAAGAGTCCGCGCGCCCGCAACAAGATCAAGCACTGGCTCAACGAGGATCAGCGCCGCCGCGCCGTTGAAATCGGCCGCAAGCTGCTCGAACGCGAAGCGCGCCGCTTCAAAGTTCCCATGAGCCAGATTGATGATCAGGACCTCGCCCGCATCGCTGGCGAATACGGCGTTGCAACCGCCGCCGACCTGCTCGCCACTCTCGGCGCAGGTAAGCACTCCGCGCACCAGGTACTCAACAAGCTCGCGCCCGGCTATGCCAATCCCCCAGACGGGACACAGACAACAGAACCACAGCAGCCCGGCACCGTCGAGCAGGCCATGTCCGACGCGGTGCGCAAGCTGCACCTCACCGGCTCAGACTCGCTCCAGGTCGAAGGTCAGAACGATCTCCTCGTCTATCGTGCGCGATGTTGCAATCCCATCCGCGGCGAAGAAATCGTCGGCTACGTTACGCGCGGAAAAGGCGTCGCCGTTCATGCGCGCAGTTGTCCCAACGTACAGAACCTTCTCTACGAGAGCGATCGCCGCATCAACGTCGAGTGGTCACGCGTGGGCGACGAAACCGGCCGCCCGCAACGCTACCCGGTCAAGATCACCATCTATTGCGACGATCGCACCGGCATGTTGAAAGAGCTCACAGCCGTCATCTCCGACGACAACACCAATATCCGCGGCGTCGACATCCGTCACGAAGACAACGGCGAAGCTGTCATCGAATTTGTAGTCGAAGCCGAAGACCTCCGCCACCTCAACCGCATGGTCCTCGGCATCCGCCGCGTCCAAGGCGTCCGCACCGTCCAGCGCACCCAAAAACTCTAAAAGCAAGTTCCTCAATGCCCCTCGTATGGCTGAAACTGTCATTCTGAGCGAACGGGGCCCCGAACGTTTCAGGGGCCCCCAAAGAGCGTTGGCTCTTTGGGGTAGGTTCGGGGGTGGTGAGGGAAGAATCTGCTTCTCTTCACTCCAACCTTGCCGGGTGGCCCATCCAAGCTCCGCTTGGGTGGGAAAGTACGATTCCAGCCAGCCGCGATTTCCTTGCTTCTTTTGGTCGCAGTTAGGACTGCTCAGAGACTAGGAACTCTGAACTCACGACCTGCTTCATTTACCATTTCAACAACCGCAGTTGCAGGAGGCATTCCCTGTGGCGACTCTCTTCTGCTGGTTCACAATCGTTCTTCTCCTGGCCTGTGCCGTCCTTGAGTTCACACGCTGGCGCGTAATCGCAACCCGGTTGCTCATTCTCTTTCCCGGCGGCGCTCTGCTGTAGCCTCCTCGTCGATCTAGTGAAAGGCCCGATCAAGCTCGGCCAGGCCGCCTACAACTCTGATCTTCGGACTCTCCCGTTCCTGCTCGGCTTTCTTGCCCTCGCCGTACTCGCCGCCCTGCGCCCATCCTGGCGATGGCTCTTCTGGTTCACCTGGATTATCAGCGCGGTCTTCTGCTCCATCGCCGTCTACCTGACATTCTTCTGGAAAGTTTTCAGCTGAGAACATCGAACAACACGACCGCATGAGCTATACCTTGAAAAACCGCGACGCTCTCCTGCGAAATGTCCATGTGCTCGACGGCGGCATGGCCTCGGAACTCGAATATCTCGGCGCCAACATCAACGGCCCACTCTGGTCGGCCCACGTTCTTGAGGACTCGCCCGAAAAAATCGTAGCCGTGCATCGCGCCTACATCGAAGCCGGCGCCGACATCATCGAGACCGCCAGCTACCAGGTCTCGCGCATCGGTTACGCAGAAGTCGGTCTCGATCCCGCGCGCGCCGATGCCGCATTGCTCCGCTCAGTCGCGCTCGCCCGCCAGGCTGCAACCGCATTTCCCAGCAAGCACGTCCTCATCGCCGCTTCCCTGGGTCCCTATGGAGCGGCCCTCCACAACGGCGCCGAATATCACGGCAACTACACCTGCAACTTCACTGATCTTGTCGAGTTTCATCGCCAGCGCATCCAGGTCCTTGCCACCGCACCGCCGGCAGAAGCCCCTGACCTTCTCGCTTTTGAAACACTGCCATCGCTTGCTGAAGCAGAAGCCATCGGCCAGGCGCTCGCTCCGCACCCGGAACTCGCCGCATGGTTTGCCTTCACCTGCCGCGACGAGCAGCATGTAGTCCACGGCGAACTCCTCCGCCAATGCGCAACAGCCGTCGCCGCATTTCCGCAGACCGTGGCCATCGGCGTCAACTGCACTCACCCCTCTCTGATCTCCGCACTGATAGCAGAGCTTCGCGCCGCATCCGACAAACCCATCGTCGTCTACCCCAACTCCGGCGAAGGCTGGGACGCGCAGGCTCGCTGCTGGGTCGGCACCAGCGACCCAGCAGTTTATGGAGAGCAAAGCCGCACAATGGCGAGCCGCCGGCGCGCAGATCATCGGCGGTTGCTGCCGCACCCGCCCCGCCCATATCCGCGAAGTAGCCAACGTCGGCACAAGACAGCTGAAAGCTGAGGGCTGACAGCTAAGAGCCAATCGCGAGCAGCTGCTTCGCAATCGTCATCAGCTGCATATTCGAAGTGCCTTCGTAGATCTTGCCAACCTTCGCGTCGCGATAGTACTTCTCCGCCGGATAATCCCGCACAAATCCGTTGCCGCCGAAGACCTCCACACACTGGCTAGCCACCCGCTCCGCCACATGCGACGTGAAATACTTCGTCATCGCTGCCTCGCGCACGTAGGGTTGCCCCGCGTCCTTCAACCGCGCTGCGTTGTAGACCATCAGCTTCGCAGCCTCGATTTCCGTCGCCATCTCAGCCAGCGCAAACTGCACCGCTTGGAACTCCGCGATCGGCTTGCCGAACTGCCGCCGTTCCTTCGCGTACTTTGCGGCATGTCCCCACGCGCCTTCGGCCAATCCCAGCATCTGCGCACCAATCCCAATGCGCCCTTCATTCAGCGATTCGATTGCAATCTTGTATCCCTTGCCCTCAGCGCCCAGCAGATTCGCTGCCGGAACCACGCATCCATCAAACAGCAATTCGCACGTGCTGCTGGCGCGGATTCCCAGCTTGTCTTCCTTGCGCCCAACGGAAAATCCCGGCGTCCCTTTCTCGACTAGAAACGCCGTGATTCCGCGATACCCCACCGCAGGATCAAGCGTGGCGAAAACCAGAAAGACTCCCGCCTCCCTCGCGTTCGAGATCCACAGCTTGCGTCCGTTCAGCCGATAGCCCTCAGCCACTTTCTCCGCCCGCAGCTGCAGTGCAAACGCGTCCGACCCGGAACCAGCCTCGCTCAGTGCATACGCGCTCACCGTTCCGCTCGCAAGCTTCGAAAGCCACTGCACGCGCTGATCCTCGCTCGCCCATCGCCGGATGGCGTTCACCACCAGCGTGTTGTGCACATCGACGAGCACCGCGACCGCAGGATCAACCATCGCAATCGCCTCGATTGCCAGCACCGCATCAAAAAAGCTCCCTCCCGCGCCACCCAGAGCCTCTGGAATCTCGATGCCTAGCAACCCAAGTTCAAACAATTTCGCCACCAGCCCCGGCGCAAACTCCTGCTCGTCATCCATGGCGCGCACCTGGGGCGCAATTGTCTCCTGCGCGAACTGTCGCACAGTTGCAAAAAACATCCGCTCTTCTTCAGTCAGTTGGGTAAGCGGGGAAGGGGAGTGGCTCTTATCAGACAAGGAAATCAATGCCTCCGGCATCGGAGTGTATCAGACAACAGCGTCGGATGATGCAACGCTGCGTCATCAGCGCCCAGTTGCGACAAAACAAGAAGGGCAGACTCCTTACAGAGTCTGCCCCATCTTCCAATCAACCCACTGCAGCTTAGTTGATGACCAGCGAGAATGACGACTGCGCCGTAATCGTGGATGTGGTCGAATCCGTTCCTGCAAACGTGATGGTATACGTCCCCTTCGCCGGATTCGAAGCAGAACTGCCACCGCCACCGCCGCTGCTGCTGCTTCCGCCTCCCCCGCAGGCGGAGAGAACGAGGCCCAGCGATACGAGCGCAATTACGCAGGCCAGTTGCCGCAGCTTGCGTGACGACCGCCCTAGGAACCCGACAAGCAGCAAACCCGCAAATCCGATCCCGAGCGGAACCCCTTTGCTCTTCTTCGGAGTATTGTTGCTCGGCTTCAGTGAGCCTGTTGCGTGCGGAATCAAGCGCAGGCCGTGTGCTTGCACGGCGGCTCCTGTCGTGCAATCAGACGCCTTGGTGTCGATGGTGATCTGCCCCGTGACAGCCGTCGAACTCGCCACCGTCATCGATCCGTCGCTGTTGACGCCCATGCCGGCAAATAAGCAGAGGTTGTTCAGCGCCGTGTCATTTGACGTGGAATAGGTCAGGTTCACAGTGCCGGTGTATCCGCTCCCGGGCGTCAGGGTCAGGGTTTCTGTCCCTTGTGAGCCTTGCTTCACCGTCAAAGTCGTGGGACTGAATGCCATTGCGAACGTGCAACTTGTTGAGCTCACCGTCACAGACACGCTTCCCGTCGAAGGCGCATTCGTCGCATCGCCCGCGTACTGCGCCACGATTGTATGCACGCCGCAAGTTGCAAAGTTGGCTGTGTAAGTTGCTGTGCCGCTGGAATTCAGAGTTACCGGTTTTAAAGTGCACGGGTTCGTAGTGGTTACTGTGCAGTATGCGCTGCCGGCTCCATCGATCGACAGATTCACCGTGCCCGTCGGCGTTCCGCTCGCCCCCACTTGCGCCACGGTTATGGTGATGACGTCATCTGTCTTTACGCTGGGTGACGCACTCGCGGCCGTGGCGGTCGTCTTCGTGGCGATCTTCGGTGTTCCCGTATTCGCTGGCCATGCCGTCACCAGGTTGCCCAGATCAACCGATCCCAGCCCGGTTGCCAGGTCATAGCCGGTCGCAGCCGAGTAACTTGAAGTGGCACCACCGGTGCAGTAGGTAGTGGGTAGAGTTGAAGGACACTCATTGTTGCCGCTCGTGACATCGTGGAATGCTGTTCCATAAGTGGTGCTGTTCGACGCCAGCGAGTACAGCATCGGATTCAGCAAACCCTGCCCGGTCGTATAGCCCTTCTGCTGGTTGAGGATCGCCATCATTCCGGCAAAGATCGGTGTGGCAAAACTCGTGCCGCCTGCCAGAGTCAGGTCACCGGTCGTATTGTCGCGGAATCCACTATTGCAACTCGCCGCCTGCCCTTGCGACCACGCCGACGTATCGCTACTGCAGTAAAGGTAAGGAACAAATGCTGGCGAAGAAAAAAGCGACACGTCCGGCACGTCACGCGCATTGTCGCTGGGAATGCCCGGCACGTTCTTCTGCCAGCTTGGCTTCGTCGTGTACAGCGTACTTACCCCGCCGCCGCCCGCGCTCAACCCACCACCCCCTTGTACGCTGAGGGCGCTGTCGTTCCACACAACCTCCGGCATGTACTGCAATGCCGAAGTCACAACATCGGTAGTGCCGGATTTGGCTGCCCAGTAACCTGAACCCGCCGTGGAGTACGCCGGGTTGGACTGCGAAATCTCCGTCCCGCCTACGCCGGTCACATATTGGCTGCTCGCCGGGTAACTCACCGCCAGCGCCTGTTGCGTGGCCAGCGGAGGACTGGTCGTCGTTGGACTCACAAAGCATGCGGTCGAGCCGGTGTCGCCCGAAGCAGCCAGAATCGACTGCCCCTGCGCCGCACCCTGCGACACGATCGCTTCCAGTGCGGTCCTGTTCGACGCCGAAATAGTTGGTTCGCAAGCGCCGTAGCTCACGCTGATAATCGTTCCAATCTTCTCGTCAATCGCATATTGCATCGAGTCGAAGACGCCAAAATTGGTGCTGCCGCCCGTGAAGACAAAAAAGATCTCGGCGCCCGGGGCCATCGCGCCAGACCATTCCAGATCCAGATCAGATTCGCTCTGGTCGCCCTGGAAAGCCGTTGGGCTGCCGGATCCCGGCACAATCACCATCGTGGGGTCTTTGACGGCGAGTCCCGCCGCGGTTTGAAAGTTTTCAATATCGCTCACCGCCACCGACGACTGCCCCATGATCGCAATCGACTGGCCCGCGCCATTGATCGCGGCACTCAAAAGCGGATTCAGATCGTAAACCACCCTCACATCGCCCGGCGAGAAGAACACATTTCCTGACTGCCCTGATGTGAATCCCGCCCGTGGCTGCACGGTAGTGCTGCGGATGTGCATGGGACGGGGCCTGAAATCATCCAGATTGGCGACTGTCGCAACACTGCCCGAGATGGCTGAAGGAATAGAAAGCGTCGTTGCCGGGGCGAAGTGCTTCTCTCCTTCCACCGTGTAGAAATGCATTTGCGTCTGGAATGCCTGTTCTACCTGGCCGGCTGTGCCGGAGAAACGAATCAGGTTCTTGCTGCGCGCCACCGAGTCAATCGAAAAGCCCTGCTGCAGCAGCCAGCTTTGCACCTTGTCGATGTCCGACTGGGCCATTCCAAATCGCGCCGCAAACTGATCCGGACTCAGCCATTGGTGATAAAGCGGCGATGTAGCATCCTGCTGCGCCGCGAGCAGTGCTTCCAGATCCGCTTGCTGGGCCGCAGAACGGCTAAACACAATGCTCATGCCTGTGAGCTTCGCATTCGAAGACATCCGTCCGGCGTCGTTTTGGCCTTGAGCGAGCGGGTGTTGCGAACCCCTCAGCACTGACATCTGCGAGTTGCTGACTTCAGCGCGGATGCGGGCAGCCGGCGTCTGCGCTGCCCCCGAAGTTGCCGTAGTTGCCGCGAACGCAAATGCAGCAATTCCACCGCACAGCCAGAGCCTGTTTGGACCTTGAAGCAGCTTCTTGATCATAGTCATCCTTGGAAACGGAGAGGTTTGAGACCATACGTGAGCTGAGCTCATGCTCGAGTCAAGCCAATGTCAAGACGCCCGGAGATTTCTCGTGGAAAGAGAAGTTGAGCCAGGAGCCCAGGTGCAATGTGTGTCAAGGCGACGCTGGAATGAACGCCAATCGTGGGCCTCATTTTTTAGACTCGGAAAGGGCCACAAAGTTGTGAACGTGGCACTTGAGGGTCAAAATTGCGAGTGCGCAATCAGGTTTACCAACCCCGGCATACCCCATGCAATCGAATTCGAGGGTCGAAAGAACCAGCCCGGCAGCCAATCTTCTGGATTCAGTTCATCCGTTCTAGGATCTGTAGATCCGCCAATCCTTTGCGCGGAGCAACATAACCCGTTGCGCGCCATGAGATCGACAGCTTCTCACTATCCAGCAGCTTGCGAATCTGCGTCCGCGCATGGTCGCTCCACGGCCCGGCTTTATCCAGCTTCACGTAAGCCTGCCAATGACGCAGAGCCGATCGGCGCTCGCCCTTGCGCTCGAACGCCAGGGCCAGATTGTAATGGGCATCGGCATATCGGGGAGCCAGTTCCACTGCCCGCTGATAGGCCGCGATTGACTCGTCCGGCCGCTCCAGCTCGTCCAGCACGTTGCCCAGGTCGAAGAACGCCAGCACGTATCCCGGGTCCTTCAAGGTCGCTTGCCGATACAGTTCCTCGGCGCGCACAAACTGCCGCAGATGAAAATGAATGGTGCCGAGATTGATATAGCCCGGCGCGTATTCTGGATCGACCCGCAGCATCTCCTCGTAGAGTGCGATAGCGCGGTGCTTCTCGCCGGCTTCCTCTGCCTGCACTGCAGACACGAACAACTCCTGCACCCCTCGCAGATCGTCCTGTGTCTGCCGCAGCGCGCATACCGCCGCGCTCGCTGGCTGCCGCTCGATCCGTTCGAAGTCAAACAATAGCTGTCGCCGGATTGGATCGACCATCGCCCCGTCGCAGCGAAATGCCAGCCGCGTGCCCGTGCGCACCAGCGACGCCTCTTGCAGCGGATTCGACATCCCGGCTACAGCCTGCATGGCCGCAACAGAATGACGGATTGACGCCGCCGATACGTCATCTTCGCGCAACGAGCGCAATGTTCTTAATTGGCCAAGATCCTGGAAGGTGTAAGTCTCGCGCTGGGCGATAAGCCCGGCTCTTTCCCAACCCTGAAGCTGGCGGGAACTGAGTTGCAGAATCCTCAACACATCTTGACGGCTAAAGCTGTTCACTCTTCAATGCTCCGGTGTTGACATCCCGGTGTACGCAGGATTCGAACTCGGTCTTGAAAATCGATTTCCGATTCCGTTCCTGGTCGTGGCGTTCGGATCAGCGACGAAGGAACCGCTCTCGTTCATGTGCCTTCCGCTCAGCTCGAACCGGCCTTGCAGACTTTTGCGCCCGCAGGATCGGCTCTTTCTTCGCGTGAGTCACAATACAGCTTGGATTATGCCAAGAATAAGCGTGGATAAGCCGGGACGAAATAAGATTGCGTAAAAAAGTGCGTGGATAACCGGTACCTCATTTGGTTCCAACGCTTTTGCCATCCCGGTTTCGCGTTCAAATCCGCACGGTTTCGTCTCCAAAAAAGAGCTTTCCAGCCACCTCTTTCCTCACGAAAAGAGGTAAGTTTTCTTCGCTTCGCAATCCCACTAAAGTTGACTGCAAGTAAACCGAAGCCGCTTTCCGTTGTCACCCGCGATGTGGTACGTTGGCCCTCTCTATCCAAAGCTGTGTCTGTCTGCTCTCCATGACATGCGGAACGGGCTCCATGAACGATCCAATTCTCAGTTCGGACGCCGACAGTACACTCCGCGAACTTGCTCGCTCGCTGCTTGAGTCTCAAAGGATCGCCGGTCTGGGAAGCTATACTCTCGACCTCACGACCATGCTCTGGTCATCCTCCGACGTCCTGGATGAAATATTCGGAATAGATGCTGATTACGAGCGCACAGTGGGCGGATGGATCGCGCTCATTCACCCCGAAGATCGCGACAGGATGGGTGCGTATTTTGCTGAAGACGTGCTCAGTCGAGGCCAGATTTTCGATCGCGAATACCGCATGGTCCGCCACAACGATCACGTGGCCCGATGGGTACATGGCACGGGCCGCATTGAATCAGACAGTGCCGGCAAAGCCCTGTTGATGCGAGGCACTATCCAGGACATCACCGAGACAAAGCGTATTGAAGCTGACCTCCGCCAGAGCGAAGAACTGCTTCAGCTCTTCACCGGGCATGCTCCCGCCTCTCTCGCAATGTTTGACCGCGATATGCGATACATCGCCGTCAGCCGCCGCTGGTGCGACGATTTCGGCCTCCGCAGCGCCGACATTCTCGGCCGATCCCATTACGAAGTATTTCCGGATATGCCCGCTCGGTGGCTCGCCATTCATCGTCGTGCCCTTGGCGGCGAAACCATCAAAAACGACGAAGATCGCTTTGATCGTTCCGACGGCACCGTGCAATGGCTGCGTTGGGATGTACGTCCATGGCTCACCGGAACCGGAGCCATCGGCGGCATCATCATCTTTACTGAGGAGATCACCGCACGCAAGCGCGCCGAAGCGCGCCTGCAATTGGCGGCCAGTGTCTTCACGCACGCCTCCGAAGGCATCGTCATTTCAGATCCCAACGGCATCATCCTCGACGTCAACGACGCATTTACGCAGATCACCGGCTACAGCCGCGAAGAAGCCGTAGGCTGCAGCACCAACCTCCTCCGTTCCGGTCGCCAGGGTAAAGAGTTCTACGCCAATATGTGGCGCGACCTCATCGAGAACGGCCACTGGTCCGGCGAAATCTGGAATCGCGCCAAAGACGGTCGCATCTTCGCCGAGATGCTCACCATCACTGCCGTGCGTGACAAATCAGGAAACACGCAACAATACGTCGCCCTGTTCTCCGACATCACCTTAGATAAGCAACACGAGCGGGAACTCGAGCGTGTTGCTCGCTACGATCTGCTCACTGGCTTGCCCAATCGCGTCCTCCTTCGCGAGCGACTGCAACATGCCATCGTGCAAGCCGACCGCCGTGGAACTGTGCTGGCCGTCGTGAGTCTCGATCTCGATAACTTCAAGGCCATTAACGACCGCCACGGTCACGCGATCGGTGACGAACTTCTCACCACCGTTTCCCATCGCATGAAGACTGCGCTTCGCAGTGACGACACCCTTGCACGACTGGGCGGAGATGAATTCGTCGCGGTCCTCTTCGGTTACGATAGTTCCGACCAGAGCATGCCTGCCGTCAGAATGCTTCTCGACGCCGCATCGCAGCCCGTCCCGCTCGGTGATCTGTCTCTCCAGCTTTCCGCCAGCGCAGGCATCGCCTGCTATCCACAGGCCGAGGATGTCGACGCCGACCAACTCCTGCGCCAGGCCGCGCAGGCTCTCTATCAATCCAAGATCAGCGGCAAAAACCGCTTCCATCTCTTTGATTCTCGTCTCGCGCTCTCTACTCGCGGACACCACGAAGATCTTGAGCGAATTCAAACAGCCCTCGCACGCAGGGAGTTCATTCTTTACTACCAGCCCAAAATGAACATGGCCACCGGGGCGATCAAAGGTGCTGAAGCTCTCATTCGCTGGCAGCATCCTGAGCGCGGCCTCTTGCCCCCCGGACAGTTCCTTCCCGTTGTCGATGGACACCATCTCGACATTGAAATCGGTGAGTGGGTAATCGAGAGCGCGCTCAAGCAAATGGAAACCTGGCAGGCCAGTGGCCTCGACATTCCCGTCAGCGTCAATATCTCGGCGCAGCAACTCCAGGAAGCGGATTTTGCTCCACGTCTCAACGACCTGCTCGCCGCTCACCCTTCCGTCGATCCTTCCTGTCTCGAAATCGAAGTGCTCGAGAGCAGCGCATTGACCGATATGTCGCTCGTCTCCCAGGTCATTCACAACTGCGGCAAACTCGGCGTCTCCTTCGCACTCGATGACTTCGGCACCGGTTACTCCTCATTGGCCTTCCTCAAACGCCTTCCCGTCGACGTGCTCAAAATCGATCAGACGTTCGTGCGCGATATGATCGACGATCCTGAGGATCTGACCATCGTTGAAGGCATGCTTGGCCTCGCCTCCGCGTTTCGCCGTCAGGCCATCGCCGAGGGTGTCGAAACCGTAGAGCAGGGAATTCTCCTGCTCCGTCTCGGTTGCCAGGTTGCCCAGGGTTACGGAATCGCGCGACCCATGCCCGCCGCAGACCTTCCCGCATGGATCGCCGGTTGGAGTCCTGATCCGCAGTGGTCCAATGTGATCGTGCTCGATCCCGCTGACCGGCCTCTCCTCTATGCCGGCGCAGAACACAACACCTGGGTCGGAGCCATCGAAGCCTTCCTGCATGGCAAGCGACGCGTGCCCCCTTCGCTCGATCCCACTCAATGCCGCCTAGGCACGTGGATGTCGTCCGAAGTTCGCTCCCTCGAAACCCGTACACCGGCTCTCCAAAAAATCGAGTTGCTGCATCAGGATCTCCACGCCTGTGGCGCGGACATTCTCGCCCTCAATGCCGAGGGCCGCGCAGACGAAGCCGCCGAGGCCGTTGTCCGCCTCCATACTCTCCGTGACAGCCTCCTCGCTGAACTCAAGCTCTTCTTGAAGCACGAATAACATCTCAGGAACCTGCAGCCTTCCGACCCTGTCCGAAAGTCACTTCCGTGGCGTGCGTGAATCACACCTTTTGCGCCGCTCGTGGAGTATCATTGCTCGAAAATTTCCGGGTAATTTTGAAACGCCGTAAATCGCTTTTCAAGATGGATTCTTGCGCACAATCGTGTCTCTCCTCTGAAGAGAAATAAACGTTTCACCTGCCACGGAAAAACCGCACAGCCACGTGCTGGAGTTCACCGGGAGAACCCTCAATGAAAGACTTGCAACACAATGCAGCACTTTGGATGGCAGTGACTCTGGCAGCAGCGTTGACAGCGTGTGGCGGCAGTGGCGGCAGTGGCGGCAGCTCGAGTACGCCTCCTCCACCTGCCCCTACCTACACTCTCACCGTGAACACCGTCGATCCAACCACTGGAGTGGCGATAACAGTTTCACCCGCCGACAACAACGGCGCCGGCAACGGCAACGCAAGCTTCACGCGAACCTACAAATCCGGAACAGCTGTCACCATTACTGCCCCCGCCACCGCCGGCAGCCACAATTTCAGCGCATGGTCCGGATGCACCACCGCAAACACCGTGACCTGCAGCGTAACGGTCAATGCGAACGCCACCATAACCGCGACTTACACTTCGCCCAAAATCACCGTAACACCCAACTCCGCGATCATCGGCTCGCAGGTGAAGTTCAACGCGGCTCTCCCCACCGGCGTGACCGGCGGCGTGACCTGGAACGTCGTTGCGCCCTCCGGCAGTTCCTTGAGCCCCGGCACCATCAGCGCGTCCGGACTCTACAACACTCCTTATCCAGCACCCGCCACAGTCACGGTCACCGCCACCAGCACATCTGACACGACCGTCGTGGGCAGCGCGACGGTCACGCTCTCGCAGCCGGCTGCAACCTCCGGTCCCTTACTCACCGTAGACGCTGGGACCGTGACGCACACCATCAACCCCTACATCTACGGCATGAATGCCTATACACTGAATACCGCCGCGGCTAAGGCCGCAGCGCTCAGCATCGATCGCTGGGGCGGCGATGCGACCTCTCGCTACAACTACCTGCTCGATGTCACCAGTTCCGCTAGCGACTGGTATTTCGAAAACCAGTACGGCCTCGCCGGAGGCACTCAGAGCAACAGCTCGTTCAATGCGCAGGTCACTGCCGATGCTTCTGTCGGCGCCAGAACCATCGGCACAGTTCCGGTCAATGGATGGGTTGCGAAAGATGGAACATCGTGCAGCTTCCCGCAGTCGACCTATCCCAATCAGCTTGGGCTGAACAACAATCCTGCCATTTCGCCCGATGGCCGCGGTTGCGGCAGCGGAGTTTATCCGAATGGAGCCGCGGGCTGCACAAATTCCCAGGGTTGCCCCATCACCGGCAACAAAGCCACTGACACCAGCGCCGCAGTCGACGCCACCTGGACCGGCAACTGGGTCAAATTCCTGGTCGGCAAATTCGGCACCGCAGCCAACGGAGGCGTCGCTATCTACGACCTCGACAACGAGCCAACCTGGTGGGATGCGGTGCACCGCGACGTCCATCCCTCACCCTTTACCTATGACGAAGTCACCAACAACGGCATCGCGCACGCAGCAGCCATCAAGGCCGCCGATCCCACCGCTGAAGTCAGCGGCCCCGTGATGGACTTCTGGTGGGCGTACTTTTACTCGAAGAAAGACATCGAGTCAGGCTGGGGATCCGGTCCCTGCTACCAGCCGTGGCAAAATCCAGTCGATCGCAACGCGCATGGCGGCGTCCCGCTCATCGAATACTATCTCCAGCAATTCGCCGCGTATCAGAAGACCAACGGAACACGCCTTCTCGATTACCTCGACCTGCACACTTACTTCGCTCCCTACAATCTCGCCTTCAGTACCGGCGGCGACACGCAGACACAGCAGGAGCGTTTAAACTCGACACGCGTCTTCTGGGATCCAACCTACACGGATCCCGAAACCGACAATCCCGCGGCCAACCAACATAACCAGCCATTCCCTCAGCCGAATTACTTCGCAGATTCGAATTACACGTCCAATTGCTATCCTCCCGCACAGGCTCCTCAAGTCATTCCCATGATGAAGAAGTGGGTCGCCAGCGACTACGCTGGCACCAAGCTTGCCATCACGGAATACAACTGGGGCGGACAGGAGCACGTCAACGGCGCCCTCGCGCAGGCCGATATCCTCGGCATCTTCGGACGCGAAGGCCTCGACATCGGAACCCTCTGGGGACCCCCGATCCCGGCCACACAGATCCCCGGCCTCATGGCCTTCGAAGTCTTCCGAAATTACAACGGATCCGGCGCCACCTTCGGCGATCAGGCCATCACCTCCACGAGCGCCGACCAGGGCAAGCTCTCTGTCTACGGTGCTCTTCGCACCAAGGACAACATGCTCACCATCGTCGTCATCAACAAAACCTACGGCGACCTCACCAACACTCTCAGTCTCGCCAACTTCACGGCAAGCGGACCTGCGCAGTCGTACCTCTACAGCAGCGCCAACCTCAACGCTATCGTTGCCCAGTCCGACATCACCGTCACCGCACCTCCGAGCGGAAGCACGACCAGCGCACTCAGCACAACCTTTCCCGCTCAGTCCATCACCATCCTGATCGTGCCCAAAGCTTGAGCCTTCCACATCACCAACACAAAGACCGGCCCCCAAAGGCCGGTCTTTTGTTTACCGGTGATAACAAAAACCTGGGTGCCTCATTCATAACGCGGTCTCATCCCGTCATAAGTGGGAATCGAACGAACCTGTGTGCAAAAAGCATCTGCTCGCATCTCCTATAAGGTGTCATCCTGAGCGACGCACGCTTGGGGCCCCTCGGACAAGTCATCGTCCGTGGGGTAAGCGTCGCGAAGGACCTGTTTTTGTTCTTTGCCTAAGCCGATACGAACGTGGGCGCCGATTCATGTACATGAGTAGGAAACTACGAACTCCTGCCGTGACCAACTCAACGTCTAGGCGCGACGCGAACAGGCACAATTGCCCGCCCCCGCCGTCCGCGGTGTCTAAGTTCAATATGGAATCACTTTGGAATCAGATGGAGCCGACGATCGGACTTGAACCGATGACCTGCTGATTACGAATCAGCTGCTCTACCAACTGAGCTACGTCGGCCGATGAAACGAAGTCCCGCAAACCTCGGTTTGTCGGGTGCAAACGAATGGGCACACTGAAGGCGCCGCGCTTCGCGTCTCTTTCGATTGTATCGTCGGGCCTGTATTCGGTAAAGCTGACGCTGAGGCAGCCAAAGTGGTGCCCGCGGCGTCACTTCAATATCTATTGCGAGAGGAGCCAATCAATTCGATGATGAACCTGACCCTTCTGCTCTCCTTCAGAATCGCCCTCGTGTGGGCAGGAGGCTTTCTGATCGCAGTGGCTGTTCAAGCCCTCTTGCCCGACCAGGCAGGCATCAACCTCACCGGCAAACAAAGCGTGCTTTTCATTCCCTTCAGCCGCATGGGCTTCTGGACCTGCGTCCTCGCCGCCCTCATCGTCACCGCCCTCGTAGTTGGCCGCGCCCTGCTAGCCGACATAGGCTGGAACACCTTCCGATAGACCAAACTGCCGTTCTGCTAAAAGTTCGTGTCATCCTGAGCGCCGCACGCTTGGGGCCCCACGGACATCGTTCCGTGGGGTAAGCGGCGCGAAGGACCTGCTTCTCTCTCCGCTTCAATCCCCACGTCTCTGGGTGCCCCAGGTCTCGATTTTGAGACCTGGGATGCCATGAATTCCTCGCACTCCATCCGCCCTGGCAACCCGCTATACTGCTCCCCATGCCACAGGACCCCATGGAAGAATGGCGTCGCCTCACCGCGCTCTACAGCGAAATGGGCGACATAGAAATCCGCGAACTCGCCGCTCAAGTCAACGATCTGACCGACACAGCGCAACAAATCCTCCGCAACGAATTGAAGAAGCGCGCCATTTCCGAGAAATCTTTGACATCGCAATCGACCAGCCGCGAAGCCGTCGACAACGACCCTGCAGAGGTGCACTGGGACTTTAGAGAAGACAGCAACCAGGCCGCTGCCGACGATGCCGCAATTCGGTCCGTTGAATACACCTGGAAGACCGGACTCTGCCGCTGCGATTCAATCGATGAGGCAGCTCAGCGAGGGGAGATGCTGCGCCGCGCCGGAATCGAAAGCTGGGTTCAACGTCCAGGTTCGCGATTCGTCGTTCCTTGGCTGGAGCTTGGCGTTGGCGATCTTCAAATCAACGTCGCCGCCGATCAGCTCGAAGAAGCCCGCGCAGTGGTCGCCAAACCCATCCCGCAAGACATCATCGACGAGCTCAAGGAAGACGCATCAGCCCCCGCCTTCGAGCTCCCCAGCTGTCCCAAATGCAAAGCCGAAGACCCCACCCTGGAATCCGTAGAACCCTCCAACAACTGGCTCTGCGAGTCCTGCGGCTACACCTGGTCCGACCCCATCCCCGACCCAACTACCCCCTGACCCGCAACTTAGCTCCAAAAACGGAAAGAGCCGCCCGGCAACAGGGCAGCTCCTTCCTCAGGGAGAATAGTTCCAACGGAGGCAAAACCATCAGAACTTTCTGGCTGCATAGTAGGTTTCGGGGACCAGAGTGTCAAGAATAAATCCGGAGCCATATAACTAGCTTTAGTTACAACATGTTACAGCGATCGCTATTTCTGTAACGTCCCCCCGATATTCGCCGTACATTCGCCTTTTAAACTACGTATTATGCCGCGTTTTCGGGGTGTTTTCTAGGGTTTACAGCCGTTTTTCCACAGGCAAAATGCGAAGTTAACGGTTCAGATGCGCTCCGCGATTCTTATCACCCAATGGTTTCAGTCCTCGAGATGCAGCCGAATGAACTCCACATCGTACATCGCAGACACGGGCTTACCCCGCGCGACCCGGTAAAGCGCCCTGCCCCCACCCAGAAAGAACCCGAGCAGAATCGCCGCGCTACACCCGATGATCACCAGCATCGCAAGACCCATTAGGAACCGGCTGGTCTTCACAATCTCGTTGTCCTTCCCCTGCGACATCTTCGTCAAGTCGGCGGAGTAGTGCACTTCCGCCAGCAACTTGTGGCTCTCGTCGGGGATCGCGTCTCCGCTTACCAGCGCCACGATCGGTCCGCTGCGGCTCACCTCCAGCGAAGCTTGGTCCGAGTCTTGCAGCGGCTTCGAAAACGCCGGTTGCGCCCCGCTGCCCGCCTTGATGTACGCGCGAATCAGCTTCTCCTGCGCCTCTGCCATCTGCGGAGTCGGATAATCAATGAGCGTCAGCGTTGCCGGCCCCGAATTGAGCGAGTAACTCGCCGTCACTGCCTCCGCATCGCGATCAAATCCCACCAGTTCAGGCGGCAGCACGCCACCCGCGCCCGCATAACCGGCAGGCCCCTGCGCAAAATGGGTCGTCTGCTTATCCAGCGAGCCCTGAGGAAGGCTGGCCAGAATCGGCGGAGCTAGCGCCCGGTTTCCCTGCGGTAAAGGCAGATTCTTCGCCAGCTCCCGCAACTCTCCAGCCGACATCGGTCCCACATGCGAGAACGTCGCATCCACCACTGTGTTGCCCATCCAGAAGAGCACCCGATTTTTGTCCGACGTCCCACCCGCGCCGATTTCCGCTTTTGGCCATCCATTCTGGCGGTAGAACGAATACGCCCCGTACGCTCCGCTCACATCCTGGAATGTCAGCGCCTTCACGTTCAGCGTCTCGTCGCCGCGCTTATAACCGGCCGTCATTCCACCGGTGCAGCTGTATTCCTTCAGTGCCGCCGCATTGGCGCTGTCCAGTGCCGCCGCATCGGTTACAGACTTCGGTTTTTCCGTCGCAATCCATCCTGCAAACGCTTCCGGCAACAGAGGCTTATCTCTCTGTGGAGTGGGCGATCCCGTCGTCACCATCATCGGAGTCGGCTTCGCCTCGGCAGGCTTGGCTGCGCCCGTCTGCTGCGCATTCACGCGCATTCCTGCGCCTGCCAAAGCCGCCACACCAACTGCCATCACCAACCACCGCATCCCGGATACTCCCCAGTCTCAGGCTACCACTCACACGCGTGCCGCTATTTCGCGTGGTCCCATCATGCATAGCCGGCAACACCACGCGTCGGCACTCTCTTCTTTGACACCGCGAACCCTGGAAATGTTCGCTTCTCAGCCGACACTCATCTGCATCTCTCTCCGCAAGCCGCGCATCGAACTCGAAATCACGGAGGATAACTTCAGATGTTTCGTCTGTCCTTATATGTAGTGGGTATTTCAGCGTGCATCGCCGCCTGGGCCGTCTACCGTAACGAGCAAAAGAAGATCCCGATGCCCGTTACAAAAGCAGCAGCCATGTTGCAGCAGGCGTGGGCCGATCATCACACCCGCGTCTGATCCGCAACGCGTGCGCTTCCACCACCATCCCGCAAACAAAGATCGCGGCGGCGTCACACCGCCGGCAAACCCTCAGGCATCGAACCCTGCGGCAAAGCCGGCGGATAGAGCAAGTCGCCCATCACCTTGTAGCGGCTCGCGTAGAAAACGATCGCGTACTCGCGTGTCGCCGTGCTCAGCGGTCCACCCAGGCAAATGCTCGCCAGCACTGCAAACCCAACCGCCACCAGCCCAAAGAACACCTGCAACATCACGCCTGCAGCCGCTGCGGATCCAGTCGAATCCGCAAAAGCCGAATGGATGCCGAGCTCCACTCCCGCCACTGCTCCCGCCAGCACAAGCCCCGGAATCAGCAGGATCATGAAGATTGCGATCATCGCGACAATGGGCAGAACCAGGCGCAAAATCGCATACACAAAAAACTGCCCCTTCTCTGCGCTGATCCGCGCCCACACTGAACTCCACGCCTCGCCCGCCGAAGCGTCCTCCAGTGCCATGTGCGGCAGCATCCAGTCGCGCAATGCAATGTCCAGCGCGACTCCCAGCACCACCAGGCAAAAAATAATGGGCAGCAAGGGAAGAATCAGCCCCAGCAGCATCGGGATATTCGGATGTCCTCCCGGCTGCATGTCATGAAACACGCGCCAGAACCCCGCCGCAAACGGAATCGCGATCAGCCCCACCAGCAATAAGAAGCACGCTGCCACCCCAATGTTCAGCCAGAAGAACCGCGAAGCCTGCTCCTTATAAAGCTCCCAGCCCGGCCTGATCAATTTGGTGTTGTGCACCAGGCAATGGAAGAAGGCAAACCGCAACCGCGTGATCAGGTAGAAAATCGCCGCCGCAATCACGCAGACCAGCAGAATGGCCGCCACAAACTCTGCAATCCGTATCGGAGGAATATCGCGCAGCGAGGAAATCATGAGCCCGCCGTTCGAGGAAGAGCCGCCCCCACCCCCGCCGCTCTTTGACCGTGAAGACGAATTGAAATTGCTCCCCAGCCCCTCCGTAAGCAAGGCCACCAGCCCAAGCTTCAGAAACGTCCCCCAGCGAAACGGCCTGAACAGGAGGTCCTTGGTCCGTAGAACCGCGGGAGAAATAGCATCAACGGCAGACATTGCGTGCATACGCGTGACCTTTCCAGGGAACCCAGCCTACCACGGTGACTACGCAGATTTCACCCGCCCGGTTCCCTGCGGTGTATACCCGCTGAACTCCGATCTGCCTCCCGCACGCGCATGCAGAAACCATAAATCGTCCTCCAGACATTGATTCATAAGCGGGTTCGACAGACCGGCGTTGGGAACATGCACATATGTGGGCGAGCAACTGCCTCCAAAGTGCTTGTCATCTTGAGCGGAGCGTCAGCGCAGTCGAAAGATCTGCGGTTTTTCTTGCGTCATTCCACATCCGCACCGAAGCGATTCGTCCGCTATGGCCGTCACTCTCCCACAATCGCAAAAGCGCTTGTCATCCCGACCGAAGTGGAGGGACCTGCTGTTGCTTTTCAAACCCGTCGAAACAAAAAAATCCCAACTTCCGAGTTGCTTTGATTGGATCGGAAATCTAAAGATGATGTCCTCTTGAATGGCGCCGAGCTCGATTCCCGTTCATCTTCTAACGGACCAGTAATACCCAAACTGGCGAGCCCCGAAGGCAACAATCCCAAACCCGCCTTCACACTGAAAGACGTCATATCCCTTGCGCCTCAGCGCTGCCGCAGTATCGGCTTCCTTCAATGTATCTCTGAACCAATCCGGACCGTACCCCGGGACGTGAAGCGAGTCATCGGCATTTGCGCAGTGTTTGCGAAGCGCGGCGATATCGCTCGATGAATATGTCCCGTAAACACTCCCCGCACCCAAATCGCCAAGAACGCTAATATCCCTAGTATTCTGTGGCAGAAAGGTGGGTACCCACCCTTTCTCAGTCATGTGACTCGCTCTCGCGACTTCGAGGTTTGCAAAATGCTCTTCCTTGATCTCTCTACAGCCATCGCACACGATAGCGAGAGCAAGGAAAGCTACCTGCAGTTGGAGATAGATTGGCATCACTGATTACCTCGAACCTTAAGGTGCCACAAGCTGCTGTAGTGGCCGATGCGGAAACTACTACTTCGCCAAGCGCCCTCAACCACGCACGGCCGAAGCACCAACCCGCACCTCAGCCCACCAACCCTCAAACTTCTCCAGCGCCCGCTCGCACACCATCCGATGCCGCTCCTTCTTGTCCCGCACCTTCTTCCGCACTTCCTCTTCCAGTGGCTCCAGCAAGTCAAACGTGATATTCGCCGGTTGAAAATCCTTCGCATCCGCATGCGTGATGTAGTGCACTAACGACCCCAGCGCCGTCCCCCGTGGCACCGTCGTCGCCTCTTCACCCCGCGCCAGCGAAGCAGCATAAATCCCCGCCAGCATCCCCGTCGCAATCGACTCCGTGTATCCCTCCACGCCTGAAATCTGCCCCGCAACCAAGATCCGCGGCTCACTCTTCAACCGCAGAAATTCATCCAGCAAAACCGGCGCACAGATATAAGTGTTGCGATGAATCTGCCCATAGCGCAAAAACTTTGCGTTCTCCAGCCCCGGAATCAACCGCAGCACCCGCGCCTGCTCGCCGAACTTCAAGTGATTCTGAAAGCCGACAAGGTTGTAGCTGTCCGCGCGCACATTCTCCTTGCGCAGTTGCACCACCGCCCACGGCATCTTGCCCGTTCGCGGATCGTTCAATCCCTTCGGCTTCATCGGCCCGAAGCGCAGCGTGTCGCGCCCGCGCGTCGCCAGCACCTCAATCGGCAGACAGCCCTCGAAGTAATCGAGCTTCTCCCACTCCTTGCTCTCCGCCGCCTCAGCCGCCAGCAGCGCATCCAGAAAACGGTCATACTCATCGCGATTCATCGGGCAGTTGATGTAGTCCGCCGTGCCCTTGTCGTAGCGCGCAGCAAAGTACACCCGCTCCATGTCAATCGACTCGGCATCCACAATCGGCGAAATCGAATCGTAAAACGCGAGATGTCCCGATCCCGTGATCCGCTGAATCTCCTCACTCAGCGCACCCGAAGTCAATGGCCCCGTCGCCACAATCGTCAGCGCATACTCGCCCGACACCAGCGAAGTCACCTCTTCGCGAATCACTCGGATCGCCGGCTCATTTTCAATCGCCTCCGCAATCCTCCGCGAAAACTCCACCCGATCCACCGCCAGCGCGTGTCCCGCTGGAACAGCCGTCTCATCCGCAACCCGCAACAGCGCTGATCCCGCCCGCCGCATCTCCTGCTTCAGCAGCCACGGAGCAGTATTCGGCGATTCGCTCTTCAGCGAGTTCGAGCACACCAGTTCGCCAAACTCAATCGTCTGGTGCGCCGGCGTCAGGCGCGGCTTCCCGTCCACCATTGCGCGCATCTCGTAGAGATCTACCTGGCAGCCCAGCCGTGCCGCGGTCAGCGCCGCCTCCGGCCCCGCCAGTCCTCCGCCAATCACGCGAATTCTCACTGCGCTGATTCCTCCACGCCGGCCAGCCGCTTCAGCGCCTCGCCCGTCACGCGCACATTCCGCCACGAATCAAGAAACTCCGCCCCCATGGCGCTGTAGAACTCGATAGCGGGCGTATTCCAGTCCAGCACTTCCCAGCCCAGCCTGGGACAATCCTTCTCCACCGCAACCGCTGCCACGCGCTGCAGCAGCGCCTTGCCGATCCCGAGTCCGCGAAACTCAGGAAGTACAAACAGATCCTCCAGGTAGACCCCCGCTCGTCCCAGCCACGTCGAATAGCTGAAAAAGCAAAGCGCAAATCCCGCCAGTTTGCCGTCCTGGTCCGCCATCAGGCACCAGTAGTAGGGGTTAGGCCCAAACCCGTCGCGCAGTAAATCTGCCTCGGTTGCTGTTACCGCGTCTGGCTCGCGCTCGTATTTGGCCAGCCCGCGAATAAACTCAAGAATCTGCGGCACATCGTCCGCCACTGCCGGTCGAATCGTAGTCCCCATTTCGATATTGTAGGGTGTGATGTAGGCCACAACGGCTGCCGACCAGCGCAAACTACCATCGGGTAGCAGGCAGACACTGAGACGGCAACCGGGTCGGTATACGGGACTGCATCGTCCACCGGCCTTGTGCTCAAGCATCCGTTGGATTTACCTTGGGTCGTGCCCGACAAGAGCGCTCTTTGCCGTATCAACGGCTTGCCGCTGCAAATGCAAGTCGAAGCGACTGTTTGCGGAAGCATCTTTTCCGGTTATTGATGTTCAAGGCAGTTCCCGCAGCGTCGAACTTGCTGATGCCGTGCGGTGAATTGCCCCGAACGCATCTAACCTGACGGGTGAGTGTTTAGATTTGTGGATGTTTGAGAGTTACTGAAATTTTTTCGATCGAGCACGCGGGCTGCTTGGCTCGCCCAAGCTCCCAAGGAGAAGAACATGAAACGTAAGATTTCGCTCTGGCTCGGAATGCTGGCACTAGCTGCACTGCCTGCGCTCGCCCAGACTCCCGCGCAAACCACCGCGCCCGCCAATGTTGGGCCGACAGGCAAGATCCACGGCCACGTGACCAATCCCACCGGCGCGTCCCAGGCCGGCGGTACCGTCAGCCTCCACAGCGGAGGCAAAGAGGTTGCTAGCTTCCCCGTGGATGCGAATGGCGACTACACCGGCTCCGCGCCTCCCGGCACCTACACCATGATCTACCGCACCCCGAACATGCCGCCGGACAAGCAAGCCGACAAATTCGACAACATCAAGATCATCGTCGGGCAAGACACCGTTGCCGATGACGACATGTCGCGCAAGGAATACATCGACACGCTTCCCGAAGAGACTCGCAAGCAGCTCGCGGAAATGAAGACGCACAATGCTGAGGCAATGAAGGCCAACGCCGTCATCAAGTCGCTGAACGCGGATCTCAAGACCGTAATGGCCGATATCCACGACGCCGACACCGCTCACGCCGCCGCAGTTCAGCAACTCGGAGCCTCTGCCTCGAAAACCGATGTCGCAGCCAAAGAGACTGAAATCAGGAACGCCAAGTACACCGACGTCGTAACCCTCATGGAGAAGGACACCGCAGCTCGTCCCACGGAGTCCGTGCTCTGGGCCTATCTCGGCCAGGGTCAATTGGGGCTTAAGAAATACGACGAAGCCGAAGCATCATTCAAGAAGGCCATCGACGCGGATGCCGCTTCGAAAAAGCCGCGCCCCGAAATCGAGGGCCTGGCCAACTCCGGCCTGGGCGAAATATACGCACGCGCTGGCAAAGTGGCTGAATCCGCTGCGGCGTATGATGCCGCTGCCAAAGCTGACCCAACCAAGGCCGCCTTCTACTACAAGAATCAAGCGGTCATCTACTCACAGGTGGGCAACAACGATGCCCAGGCCGCAGCCGCGGATAAAGCCATTGCCGCCGCCCCCAACGACGCGCTGCCTTACTACCTGAAGGGTCAGGCCCTCATCAGCAAGGCAACCGTCGACCCCAAGACTTCTCGCATCGTTCTTCCTGAGGGTTGCGGCGAAGCCTACCAGAAGTATCTCGAGCTTGATCCCTCCGGCCCCTATTCCGCAGATGTCAAGGGCATCCTCGACTCCGCCGGCCAGAAAATCAACTCCACCTACAAGGCCACCAAGAAGTAGTCACCCACCCGCCTTAATGCATCAAGCAAGGGCGCACCCAATCCGGGTGCGCCCTTTGTTTTTCCCGCACGCTCATAAAACAACGCACCGTCACCCTCGCGCCTACGTCCGTCCTCGCACCAACCCCGCGCTACCGCGTCATCCTGAGCGAAGTCGAAGGACCTGCTTCTGTTTTTCTCTCTCATGAGCCACGGTTCTGCCGAACCATGGTTGAGGAGCCCCAACAATAGCCCAACCTTCTGCATTATCCTTTCTCCAAGGGCTCCACTCTTCCCCAATTCACCCTAGAGGTCACAATGCATTCCAGATTCAAGCTGGCGGCCATCACTCTTGTTTGTCTCGCATCTTCCACACTTGCTCAATCGCAAGCCCGCACCACGGGCGACGCTGCCACCATCGCCCGTCGCAACGCCATCGAGCAAGAACTTGAATCTGTTGCCATCATCGATCGCAAGGTCATGGTCCCCATGCGCGACGGCAAACGCATGCAGGCCGACATCTATCGTCCCAAAGACGAGTCGAAAAAATACCCCGTCATCTTCTCCCGCACTCCGTACAACTTCAACTACTGGGACATCTCTATCGGCGCTCCGCGCGACATGACCGCCCCACTCGACGCCGTCAAACATGGCTATGCCTTCGTCGAGATGAACGAGCGCGGCCGCTATTTCTCTGAAGGCGACTACGACATCCTCGGCGTCCCTCTCACTGACGCCGACGATGAATTCGATTGGATGACCGCGCTCCCCTGGTCCACCGGCAAAGTAGGTCTCATCGGCTGTTCGTCTACGGCCGAGTGGCAGCTAAGCGTAGCTTCGCGCGGCAACAAAGCTCTCGCCACCATCATCCCTGAGAGCTACGGCGCCGGCGTCGGCCGCGTCGGCCCTTACTACGAGCAGGGCAACTGGTTCCGCGGCGGAGCCGTGCAGATGCTCTTCACCACCTGGCTCTACGATGCAGGCCTGCAGACCAACGAAGCCAAACCCAACTTTCCTCCCGCCACATCGCAGCAGGCTCTCGTCGAAGCCGCAAAATGGTGGGACCTCGACGCGCATCCTCCCACGGTCAGTTGGGCCAAGGCGCTCGCGCACCTCCCCGAAAAAGATATCCTTGCCGCCGTCGGTGCTCCCAAAGGCATCTACGCCGATAAAACTCCCTCAGGCCAGCCCGGCATGATCGAACGCACGCCCAACGATCCCTCCTGGTACAAAGGCGGATTGTGGAACGACTCGATGCACATCAACGTCCCCGGTCTTTGGATGATGACCTGGTACGACGTCAGCGTCGCTCCCAACCTCGCCGCCTACAACTTCGTCCGCAGCACCGCCAGCCCCGAAGTCGCAAATGAGCAATACGCCATCATCGCTCCCGTCCCGCACTGCAGTTACAAGCGCGCTGCCGAACACACCATCGTCGGCGAGCGCGATCTCGGTGACGCACGACTCGACTACGACGCCCTCACCTTCGCCTGGTTCGATCACTTCCTCAAAGGCGAAGATAACGGCCTTCTCGCGAAAACTCCCAAAGTCCGCTACTACACCATGGGCCTCAACAAGTGGCAATCGTCTGACACCTGGCCGCCCAAAGAAGCCAAGCCCGTCACCTTCTATCTCTCTTCAACCGGCCACGCCAACTCACTCGCCGGCGATGGCGCACTCATCTCCGCAGCGCCGCCCAAAGACGCAGCCGACAAATTCCTCTACGATCCCATGAACCCCGTGCCCACGCGAGGCGGTGGCTTCTGCTGCATGGGTGCCGAGTTCAAACCCGGAGCCGTCGATCAGCGCCCTCTCGAAGCGCGCGACGACGTCCTCGTCTACTCCACCGGTCCCCTCACTGAAGGCCTTGAAGTCACCGGACCCGTAGAACTCACGCTCTACGTTTCGAGCGACGCCAAAGACACTGACTTCACCCTCAAGCTCATCGAAGTCCTCCCCGATGGCACCGCATACAACATCGACGAAAACATCCAGCGCGTCCGCTACCGCGAAGGCTACGACAAGCCGCCGGTCTTCATGGAAAAAGACAAGGTCTACAAGGTCGCCTTCCAGCCATCCCAAACCAGCACTTACTTCGCTCCGGGCGAGCAACTTCGCATCGAGATAAGCAGCAGCAACTTCCCCCGCTACGATCGCAACCTCAACACCGGCGGCAACAACTACGACGAAGTCAAAGCCGTAGTAGCCCACAACCAGGTTCATCACTCAACCCAGTACCCATCCACCATCACCCTCAGCGTCGTGAAGCACTAGAACCCTTCAGTGGTCGTACCACCACAAAGCTGGGTGCCCCAGGTCTCGCTTTTGAGACCTGGGAAACCTCGATTCTCTCTCGTCATTCGCGAGCATCACCACGAACCACAGTTTCCCCATTCCTCGCGCAGTCCCATCGCGTCATGATTTGGAAAGCACGAACCCCACCCCCGCGCGTGTCATCCTGAGCGCCGCGCGCCAGGGGCCCCGCAGATGATTCCTCATCAGTGGGATAAGCGGCGCGAAGGATCTGCTTTTGCTTTTCGCTTGCACCGGTTCCAATATGGGCAGTCAACGAGCCGAATCAAGCGACCCGCAACCACTACAATTCCCACCATGAGTTCCGATCTCCCCAGCTACGAACAAGCCGCCGCCCTCGTAGCCGCTCACGCTCGCAAGCTAGCCAAATATACAAAACCCCGAACCGAGCGCGTCCCTCTCGCCAGCGCCCTCAACCGCATCCTCGCCGCCCCCATCGCAGCCGACGACGATCAGCCCCCCTTCGCGCGATCCACCCGCGACGGATACGCGTGTCGCGCCGCCGAAGCCTCCGCGCATATCGCGCTTCCCGTCGCCGGATCCACGCATGCCGGCCAGGCCCCCGCTGGCCGTCTGCCCAAAGGCAAAGCATGGGAAATCATGACCGGCGCTCCCGTCCCCCCCGGCGCCGATTGCGTCGTCATGCTCGAACACGTCGAAAGATCGGATAACACTATTCGCCTCGCCCCCGGGCGCAAAATCAAGTCAGGAGAAAACATCATCGCCAAAGGCGCGCAGGCCCGCCGTGGTGATGAACAACTCCCCGCTGGAATCCGACTCACCCCCGCCCAGATCGCCCTCGCTGCCTCCTGCGGTTATGCCCAACTCGACGTCTACGCTCGTCCCCGCGTAGCCATCCTCACCACAGGCGATGAGCTCGTTCCCGTCCGTGCCAAACCCGGACCCGGTAAAATTCGCAACTCCAACGCCCCCATGCTCGCCGCACTCGTAGCCAGCGCCGGTGCCGAGCCTATCGTCCTTCCCACCGCCGCTGACACCGCCAAAGCTCTGGATGTCTCTCTTGCACAAGCGATGCAAGCCGACACGCTCCTCATCTCTGGCGGAGTCTCCGCAGGCAAATTCGATCTCGTTGAACCCGCCCTCTCCCGCCTCGGCGCCACCTTCCATTTCACCGGAGTCCGTATCCAACCCGGCAAACCTCTCGTCTTCGGACAAGTTCGAAGAGGACCCCGCTCTGCGAAAGCGCAACGGAAGCGCACGGGCTTCAGCCCGTACATAAATCCAGCCAAAAAGAAAGGGGCTTTAGCCCCTGAGGTCATCCCTTTCTTCGGCCTCCCCGGCAACCCCATCTCCTCAGCCGCTACCTTCCACCTATTCGCCGCTCCCATCCTTGCGGCCCTCGCCGGCAGCAGCGAAATCCACCCCCGCTTTGTCCTCGCCCACCTCGCCCGCGACACCGACCGAAAAACCAAACCCGGACTCACACGCTTCCTCCCTGCCAATTGCGAATTCAATCCGTCCATCGCACAGCTCCCGCAAGTCGCCCTAGTTCCCTGGCACGGCTCCGGCGACCTCACCGCCTTCGCGCAATCCAACTGTTTCCTCGTCATCCCTGAAGATGCAGGCTTCCTAGAAGCCGGAACCACCGTCCACATCCTGCTACATTGAGAATCCAGAATGTCGAAGCCATCCAAATCGCTCTCCCCGGGGTCCCCGGCGACAGGTCTTCGTCGCAGGGGTCGTCTCTCCCACTACGACGCCACTGGCCAGGCCCGCATGGTCGACGTCAGTGCGAAACAAGCGACGAAGCGCACTGCCACCGCCTCCGCTTTCATCGAGCTCTCCGCCGCCGTCCTCGCCGCGCTCCCCGCAAACCCCAAAGGCAATCCGCTTGAGGTCGCACGCTTCGCCGGCATGCAGGCCGCCAAGCGCACATCGGAGCTCATACCCATGTGCCACCCGCTCCCGCTCACACACGTCGACGTTCAGGCCGACATCGTGGCAGGTGGCGTTCAAATCCGCGCCACCGCGGCTACCACGGGGCAGACCGGCGTCGAAATGGAAGCCCTCACCGCCGCCTCCGTCGCCGCACTCACCGTCTACGACATGACCAAGGCCCTCGACAAATCCATCGTCATCCGCAACATTCAGCTCGAACAAAAATCCGGCGGCAAATCCGGCGATTACAAACGTCCAAAATAGACGCGCTACTCGTCAACACGAAGCGCTGCGAACTCAGAACTGCGAACTCTGAACTGAAGTTATGGATGTAAAAACAGCAATTCGCAATGGCGATGCCGTAGCTCTCAGCACTCTGCTCACCGAAAATGCAGCGCGGGCCAACGTGCTCATCCGCTGGGGCGGGGATCAACGGAATCTCACCCATCCTCTTCACTACGTCTGCGACATGCTCTTCGAGGGCAAATTGAAACGCGGTGCAGAATTACCGCTGATCGACGCACTCATCCAAGCCGGTGCCGACCTCGATTTTCAGCGCAACGGCAAAGGCGACACTCCGCTGATCGGCGCCGCAAGCCTCGCTGCGGAAGACGTCGGCCTTCGCCTTCTCGATGCCGGCGCAAATCCCAAAATCCTCGGAATCTTCCGCGAAACCGCGCTCCACTGGGCCGCACTACTCGGCGAAGACAGGCTGGCGCAAAGACTCATTCCCATCTCCGACATCGATCTCAAGGACGCGAAATATCTTTCGCCTCCGCTCGGCTGGGCCATCCACGGCTGCTATGACACTCCCGATGGAAATCAGGGAAGACAGCGCGAAGTGGTCTCGCTCCTCGTCGCTGCCGGTGCGGCCGTCGATCCCGAATGGCTTCAGTCTGACAACGTTCGCAACGACCCCGCAATGCTCGCTGCCCTCAGCAAAGCACCTCGTCGAAAAACCGATCCGACTTGAGCGGCCTTCCAAATCGCGATCGAAGCATTATTCCGTTCGCAGAGCCCGAGCCGGATCCACAGTCGCCGCGCGCCTCGCCGGAATAAATCCCGCCAGCGCCGCCACCACGCAAATAATCAGGATCCCCGCTCCATACACCGTCGGATCAGCGACCGACACGCCGAAAAGCTGGCTCCGTACCATCCGCGTCGCCAGCATCGCCAGCGGAATCGTTACCGCCATCGCGAGTCCTGCCAGCAGAAGCACTTCCCGCAAAATCAGTCCCACCACCGTCACGCGTCGCGCGCCCAGTGCCATGCGTATCCCAATCTCTCGCGTCCGTTGCGCCGTCGAATACGCAAGGATCCCATACAGCCCGATCCCCGCAAGCAGCGTCGCCAGCACCCCAAACACCGAGGCCAGCATCGCAATCGCGCGCTCCGCCATCAAATTCCCATCGATCGTTTCTTTCATGGTTCGAAGATCTTCCACGATCAGCTTGGGATCGATATCTGCAATCGCCGCGCGTAAGCTCGTCGTTGCGGCGTCGGGCGGTTGCCACGTGCGCACATAGAAGATAAGCCCTGCCTGGCGGGTCGCTTGCGAGAACAGCGTGTAGCAGGTAGGAAAAGCGGGATCGCGCACGCTTGAGTGCTTTACGTCGCGCACCACTCCCACAATCGAAGCGTCTGTTCCCGGTTTGTTTGGCCGCGCCACTATTCTTCCCAGCGCCTGCTGTGCTCCGCCAAAGTAGTGCTTCGCAAAGCTCTCGTTCACCACCGCCACTCGTTGCGAAGTTGCCGTATCGTTCGCGTTGAAAACCCGTCCAGCCACCAGCGGCACTCCCAGCGTTTGCAGATAGCCATTGCTCACCCAGGGCAGCTCTACGTCGAATTCCTCATCGGGCTTAGCCGCATACCCCGCTGGAATCATGTCTCCGGTGACATTGTCGCCCGCCAGATCCGCGTCGTTCGTCGCACCTGCACCACGCACTCCCGGCAGCGCGGCAATCGCGTCCAGCACCCGTTGCTCAATCGGAGCAACCTGGTTTCCCGGGTAACCTGCCAGCGTCGGATTCAGATTGAAAGCAAGCAGATGATCAGTCGCAAATCCCGTCTCCACATTGCGAAGATTACGAATCGTCCTCACGAACATTCCCGCCGCCACAATCAGCAGTAAGCTGAATCCAATTTGCAGCGCCACGCACGAGCGGCGAAACTTCAGCGACCCGCCGCCGCTGGTTCCCGTCCGCTGCTGCATCACCTCCGCCAGTCGCGGATTCCGAAACTGCAAAGCAGGTGCAAGACTGAACAATAAGCTCGCCACCATCGTCACCACGAGTGACCAGCCCAGGACGTGCCAGTTGAGCACAGCCGCAAAGGGCAACCCATCCGGCATATTCGATGACAACCGATGGATCAACAACCGCAGAGCTTCCGGTGCAAGCGCCAGTCCCAGTGCAGCACCCGCCAGGCCCAGAATCATTCCCTCCGCCAGCAGTTGCCGCAGAACCTGTCCGCTGGTCGCGCCCATGGCATAACGAACCGATATCTCCTGCGCGCGCGCAGCTGCCCGCACCAGCAGAAGACTCGCGACATTTACAACCGCCATGCCCATGACTAACAGCACCATCCCGAAAATGATGGTGAGAGGTGCCTGCATATCGCCCCGCATCGGACTGAAGCCCTTTGCTCCCGCGTCAACGTGCAGGTAAGTCGCCCCGACGAAATCCTGCCGCGCTTTCGCTGACTGATCGGTCAACTGCTTGAACTCTTCGGTGCGCAGCGCACGAAAAAGGGGATTGAGTGAGGCCTCTGCCTGTGCGCGGGTCACTCCCGGCTTTAAACGCCCGGCAACGGCGATCCAATAGGACTTGTGATCGGCAAGATACTTCCACTCCGGTGACAGCACCTGCTCCATCGAGAGCGGCACGTATACAGCAGGGGTATGTCCCCACACCATGCTGCGAAATCCGGGCGCTGCCACTCCTGTAATCGTGAAAGGAGTTCCATTCACCAGCATCGTCTTGCCGACAACGGGTGCCTCCGCCAGGTGTGACTTCCAGTAGTCAAAGCTCAGCACCGCCACCGGATTCGCCCCCGGAGCCGTCTCATCGCCCGCGCCAAACAGCCGCCCCACTGCGGGCGGCACACCCAGCGTCTCAAAATAATTTCCGCTCACCAGCTCAGCCTGAACGGGCTCCGCGTGGTTGTTCCACGTCACGCCCACCGTGTCCGGCGCTTCGGCAATCAGCCCGCTCAGCACCGTATTGTGATCACGCAGGTCTTTGTACATCGGGTACGAAAATTCGTGCTGGTGGCCCGGTGTGTTTCCGCCCTCCGAATGCAAATGTCCAGACCGTCCCCCGGCAAAGTTCAGCACCACCAGTTCGTTCGGGCTGCGCACAGGCAGAGCCTGCATCAATGCCTGATCGAAAAGGCTGAAGATGGTTGCGTTCACCCCGATCGCCAGCCCCAGCGTTAGCACGGCCATCGCTGTAAAGCCGGGATTCCGCCACAATCCCCGCAACCCAAACCGCAGATCGCGTCCCAGCGACTCCAGGAAGAAAGAAGGTCGCTCCTCGCGGCACTCTTCGCGTGCACGCTCTCTGCTTCCAAAAGCAATTGCCGCGCGCCGTCTTGCTTCCTCCACCGGCATCCCCGCCGCCAGGTTCGCTTCCACCTCGCGTTCCAAATGAAACGCAAGTTCGTCATCGACTTCTACGCGCTTCTTGCCCGCAACAAAAAAGCGAATCCGCGACCACCATTCACGCAACATAATTCTCCCGCCAGTCACAGCGCTATATGCCCTGCAGCACCAGGTTCACCGCGCCCGTCAGCCTGTCCCAGTTCTCGAGTTCCGCATCCAGCTGTCTCCGCCCAGCCGCGGTCAGCGCATAAAAACGCGCACGCCGATTGTTTTCCGATGCGCCCCACGTCGCCCGAATCCAGCCGCGATATTCCAGCCGGTGCAGCGCTGGATACAGAGATCCCTGGCCGATCTGCAAAACGTTGTTCGACATCTCCTGGATCCTCTGCGCAATCGCCCACCCGTGCTCCTGCCCTGGTGCCAGCGTCTTCAAAATCAGCATGTCCAGCGTCCCCTGCAACAAATCCGTAGACGGAGCCATCTTCCTCAGCCACCCTTCCCCATGACGTTCGACAACAGAATCTCTCTTCTTCTTGTCGAGTGTCAAGGGGAGACAGCGGAGCCCTGCTTTCCATTGGGTTTGATTTCTATCCGTAATGGATATAGTCTCGAAGCGCTGGCGCGGCTGAAGGCTCGAGGGTTGGCTCGAACGTTATTCGCGATAGCGGCTACGCTTGCGCTGATTGCCCTTATGCTGCCTTCAGGCGCACCGCCACCTTGTCTGGAATATGGCCATCTTCCACTGTGTGATTGCGGCGACGCTGATGACCAGTGCACTTGGTGCGCAGGTGCCTCGTGGTATCACAAAGAACGTAATTAAGAACAATGCAGGCGTGCGAATGCTGGTTGAAACGGACCACACACAGCCTGTTCTTCGGATCGTTCTCCCTGGTCATCCATTGACAGATCGCACCATTCAGGTTGTGTTCCCGGAACACGTCACAGTTCGAAAGAGTGGGAGCAAGGATGCCAACGCGGTGGAGCACATTTACATGTGGCGGGAAGGACATCAAGGCAAGGCACCGATATGGCGGCGGGATGATCACTCAATCGAATACGAAATGAATTTCGACAACGGAATCCACATGACCGCGAGGGCTACGCTGCAGGAAGACGGGGTCCTTTTCGTTTATGAGTTCAAGAACTCATCAGATACGGATTTCAATCTACTGTGGGCTCCGACAGATCCGCGGCTTACGTCGATTTTCCACGATGTACGACTTGAGAGAACATACGTTCATCGCAAAGGGGCCTGGGGGCTTCTCGCCGAGAACACTCCCAGTCGTCTCGCGATGCCGATGAATGAATGGCTTCCGGCCCGGTACCTCGCCTCTTTTACCGCGCCAATACCCGACCCATTGGTCGAGCGCCGTAGCGACGGAATTACGTACTACTACAATCCAGTCCAAGTGGACCAACCCGCGGTCGCAACCCTTTCCGAGGACCGAAAGTGGATTGTTGCGAGCTTTTCTCACAATAGCGCCAATGTCTGGAGCAATCCGGAACTCACCTGCCAACATGTCGATGAAACAAAGACGTTGAGTCCCGGTGGCAAAACGACCTTGGAAGTGAAAATGTTGATACTTCGCGGTTCTCTCGATCAGGTATTGAAGAAGATCATCGCGGAACGCGGCAGTCTTGAATAGCTTCGCGACCTCACCATCAAATATCACAAGATCTCTTCCATACAAAAAGATGAAGCGCGGTATCGAGCCGGTAAACTGTGTGGATAAAGCAGCCAGTCGAAATCAGGTTCCCGCTTGCATCGAAGTCCCGCACCAGCCGACCAGCTTTCCTTCAATCCTCTTGCGGTGGCAAGCGCGGGTCACGGCGCGTGGCAAATGACCGGCCAAAGGACATTCAACCTGACCTACCTCAATCTCACGTTCGATGCCTTCAGCAGCGGCAATCCGACGGGAACGCTGAAAGTTCGCCAGACTACCAGGATGGATAGAGTGGACACTCTTGCACCGGCTCAGGCGACTACACCTACTACAATCTGGACGGCAATCCCATTCCCAGCATCAGTGGAACCTTTACCATCACGGCCAAGCGGATTGTGGTGCAGGCCCCTAAGTAGTCCTCGCGGAACACTGACAAATCATTGCGGGCAGCCGATTATGGCTGCCCGTTTTTGCTGCATTTCTCTGGATAACTTCGTTGAGTGGATAGCAAAATTCAGACTTGACACTGACAGGATATCCACTACCATATGGTTGTGGATAGGTTGGGTACAACATTTGCGGCTTTGTCTGATCCCACCCGTAGGGCGATGATCGAACGGCTCTCACGTGGGCCTGCCTCTGTGCATGGATTGACGGAACCGTTTGCACTTTCGCAGCAGATGATTTCAAAACATATTGCGTACCTGGTGCGAGCGCGGATTGTGATCAAGACAAAGCGTGGGCGAGAGAGTGTGTGCACGCTTAGGCCAGAGGCGATAAAGAAAGTCAGTGACTGGGCGTTTAGCTATCGCCGATTCTGGGAAGAGAGTTTCGACAAACTGGAAGTCGTGGTGAATCAACTGAAAAAGGCGGAGGTCAGAGATGACAAACAACACGGTTAACGAGACAGAGCGGATGGTTGTCACTAGAGTTTTTGATGCCCCACGCGAATTGGTTTGGAAGGCGTGGACAGACCCGAAGTACGTGATGCAGTGGTGGGGACCGAAGGGCTTTACTGCGCCCGTTTGCAAGATGGATTTTCGCGTGGGCGGAAAATCCCTCTTCTGCATGAGAACGCCGGATGGGTACGAGGGCTGGAATGCGGTTGAATACCACGAGATTGTTCCGTACGAGAAGATCGTTTCGTTGATGTACTTTTCCGACCCGGAGGGAAACAAGATTGAGCCTGAGCAATTAGGAATAGAAAATGAGGCCATAAAGGGTGCGTACGATGTGACCCTCTTTGAGGATCTCGGAAACGGCCAAACCAGGCTCACCCACATTGGCAATGAACCCATGGAGAGCGCGAGGAATAGCGGTCAACTCGAGGGCTGGAACGAGATACTCGAGAAAGTTGCCGCAGTTGTTGCGGGGCTATAGCATTTTCGGAATTGGTGTAGACCGAAAGCACGCACTCAAGTGGCTATTTCCTCAACAAATAGCCACCTCTCACTACTCTCAAAAGTCTTCGAGTATTCCGAAAAATGCTCTTGCGCAGGCGAAATAAGAAGCTGAAGCTTTGACTCGCGAAACTCAATCGTGGAGAAAGAAATGAAAGGAATACCGTTTCTCGCTATCGTCCTGCTGGCATTCGCATTTCCCGCTTATGCCCAGGACGCGATGAAGAAAGATGCAGCCGTCAAACCTGCCGATCCGGAATTGAAAGTCGTGCTCGATTCCTGGAATGAGATTGGCCGCAAGCTGACGGCGATGGCCGAAGATTTTCCCGAGGACAAATATGACTTCAAGCCAACACCCGAGCAGCGGAGCTTCGCCGAGCAGCTGCTGCACGCGGCGGGTTCATGCTACTACTTCACGAATCCTGTGATGGGGCTGAAGCCTCCCGCGGGAGAAGATCCGAAGCGCGACCAATACAAGTCCAAGGCCGACATCGTTGCGTTCGTCAAGAAATCCTTCGCCGATGGCGCAACCGCCCTCCAGTCGAAAGGCGAAAAAGGCCTGACGACGGAGGTTGTTTATTTTCCTCAGCAGAAATCGCGCGTTCTCGACATAGCAAACGGCATCATCGAACATAGCGGTGAACACTACGGCCAGCTCGTTGTGTACTACCGCCTCGCAGGTCTTGTGCCGCCGGAGTCGCGGCCCAAGAAGTAAACCTCAGGAGACCAGGTACCCCGTCCTTATCGCGCGCCGTTTGCGCGAATGGGCGGGGATTCTGGTTTTTGGGACCTTCAGTATTCAATGCGCCGGGTGGCCCCGATGTCGGGCGCATCCAGTTGAGGGTGCCCCTTCGGCAAGCTCAGGGCAGGCTCGGGAACCTCGGCCTGCTTGGAAACGATCTTCGGGACCGGGCCACCCACCATCTACGTTTTGAGCCTATTTTCCCCCTGAAAGACGCACGCATAGCGCACGCTTGCTGCCATAGTAACCAAGAGGTTCGTGCCACGACCTCCCGTTAGGGAAGTCGAATTGCAATGCGTATCCGGTGCGGTGCCCACGATCATCGAGTACCCGACTACTGCTCCACTCAAGATTACCCGTCAGAAGCAAACCTCCTTTTGCCCTTCCAGCCAGAGCCGCGTGAGGGTCAATGAAGCCGCTGCCGTCGTAGATACCGCTCAACTCATCGACCGTCGGCAGTCACCAATCGGAGTATCCAGCCGAGCGCAGGTTGCTGCAGTACTTTATCGCCTTACCCCATGTAATATCCTCGCCATTGTCCGTCGCGGCCCACATCAATCCTGTGGAAGGATCGATGACGTTCGCAATGGAAAACAGCTTTGGGGCCAGCAATACAACGGCAAGGTTGGTGACCTGTTGAGAGTGGAAAGCGATATAGCCAGGGAGGTTTCTCAGCGGCTTCGCTCCAATCACCCCGCCGACCATCAGAAACTGGCCATAGGCTCAACACAAAACCCCGAGGCATATCAGCTCTATCTCAAGGGTGTGCATTACACATCAAAATTCACCAAGGACGGCTTTGACAAAGTTATCGAAAACCTCAATCAGGCGATCACCCTTGATCCCAACTATTCGCTTGCATACAGCGCCCTTGCGAATAACTACATCAATCAGGCCGATTGGTTTATCGCTCCCAGGATCGCCGGACCGAAGGCCAGAGAAGCCGCCCAAAAGGTGCTCGAACTGGACAAAAGCAACGCAGAGGCTCATGTCGTACTGGCTATCGAATCGCAATGGTATGAGTGGGACTGGGCCGCCGCGGAGCGCGAGTTCAAACGAGCCATTGAACTCAATCCGGACAGTGGCGACGCGCGCGGCTACTATTCATGGTTTCTGCCGATCATGGGTCGCGGCGATGAAGCGGTCGCCCAGGCAAAGCGTGGATTGCAAATCGATCCGCTCTCGACCGGCCTCAACGGCAACCTGGGTTCTGTTTTTGTTTTCACGCATCAGTGGGACAAGGCGATCGAGCAACTGCGCACGTCCATCGATCTCGATCCGAATTATTGGTTCGACCACTACTTCCTGGGCAGGGCGTATGTGCAAAAAGGGAGATTCCCCGAGGCCATTGCTGCGCTTCAGCAGGCGATATCGCTTGAAGGAACAACTGAGGTATGGTCCAGTCTTGGACACGCCTACGCGGTGTCGGGCAAAAGGGAAGAGGCGCAGAAGATCATCGACCATCTCAAGGAACTGTCGGTTCACCAATACGTCGCACCTTACAATTTTGCAGTCATCTATGCGGGTCTGGGAAACAAAGACGAAGCATTCGTCTGGCTCAACCAAGCCTACCAAGACCGATCCTATTTATTGACGAATCTGACCGTGGATGAGCGACTCGACATTCTCCATTCTGATCCGCGGTTCGACGAACTCCGCCGTCGGATTGGACTCCCCACGCCAAAGTGACAGCAATAACAATCCTTCGGCAGCAGCAATCCCCAAAGGCTCGCAAGCGCGGTTTGTCTCGTAAATTTCCCGCTCGACTTATCGCTGCAGATCTTCGTTTAGCGCTTGTCCACTGTTCACTTACCACTGTCCACTTATTCGCATCGCAACGACACACTGGGATCGATCCGCGAAGCGCGTCGCGCCGGGATATAGCTTGCAAAAAAAGCAATGCCAGCCAGAAGAAAGGGAACAGCGACAAAGGTTGCGGCATCGGCCACTCCGACACCAAACAGCAGCGAGCGCATCAACCTGCCGACCACCAGCGCGCCACCAATCCCGAGACCGACGCCCCAGAACGCCAGCGTCATTCCGCCGCGAACAATAAGCGTCACGATGTTTGCCCGCGTAGCGCCCAGCGCCAGCCGGATGCCCACCTCGCGGCTGCCCTGGCCAACCATGTAAGCGATCAGACCATAAATGCCAATCACCGCAAGCCCCAGCGAAATTGCCGCAAATGTCCCGAGCACCAGCATCGTGAACCGCCGCCGCGCCAGAGACGTATCGAAGCGTTTCTGCATCGTGCTCACGTTGTAAAGCGGAAGATCAGGATTTACTTCGCGAATCTGTTGCTTCACGGCGCCGGCCAGCGCCGCGGGGTCGTTGCTGCTCCGCGTCACCACGTTCATCGCGCGCGTCACATATTGCGTTTGAGGCAGGTAGTAAGCGATGCGCGAATCCGAGTCGAGAGTGTATTGCTTCACCCGGCCCACCACGCCAACAACTGTGATCCACGGCGAGTCTTTGTCGCCAATGCCGCCAATGTGCAGCCGCTTTCCAACCGGATCCTGCTTCGGCCAGAGTTGTTGCGCCATGGAGTCGTCGACAAGCGCCACCCGGGGTTTGCTCGCAACATCATCGTCGCTAAATAACCGCCCTTCGCGAAGAGGTATTTCCATTGCCTGGAAATAATGTCCGCTGACCATGCGGACATCCGCGTTGATGAACTTCTCGCCCGGCGGCGGCACCCGCCCTTCAACAGTGATCGGTCCCCATGCGAACATCTGGCTCAGCGGCAGCGATGTCACGGCTCCCGCAGAGGTAACGCCCGGCAACCTCTCCAGCCGTTGCCAAAGCTCGTGATAAGCCGCGAGAACCGCTTCCTTGTTTTTGTATCGATCGCCCGTCATCGTCAGTTCAAGCGTCAGCACATTGCGCGGATTGAAGCCGGGATCAACCTGGCTCACTCGAACAAAACTGCGAATCAGCAGCCCCGCGCCAATCAGCATCATTGCGCAAAGCGCAATCTCGGCAATCACCAGCGAGCGGCGCAAACTGTTCCCTCGTCCCCAGATCCCGCTCACACCGGATGAGCTGCGACTCGTGTCCTGCAGCGCGGTCTGCACGTCGACTCGCGAAACCCGCAGCGCCGGAGCCAGCCCAAACAGAATCGACGACAAAACGCAAATCGCGAACGTAAACGCAAGAGCAGCAACGCCAATGCCGACATCCTGCATCCTTGGCACGCTCTGCGGACCTACCAGCCGTACTAAGCGCAATGCAAGAAAGGCCAGCGCCACGCCCAATGCGCCCCCGGCAAATGCAAGCAACATACTCTCGGTCAGCAACTGGTGAACAATCCGCCCGCGTGTTGCTCCCAGCGCGGTGCGCACCGCAATTTCCTTTTGGCGCGCCATGGCGCGCGACAGTTGCAGATTCGCCAGGTTTACGCACGCGATCAGCAGCACAAAGCCAACCGCTCCCAGCAACAGATACAGCGTGCGCCGAACGTTTCCGACCACTTGCTCGAGCAGCGGCACAATGCCGAACGTTAACCCCCCATTAGGCGGATACACCTCTGGAAACTGCTGCCGCAGGCGCGCCGTAATCGTATCCATTTCTGCCTGCGCCTGCCCGACTGAAACTCCAGGCTTCAGCCTGCCAACGATGTTGTAGTCTTCGTGTTCGCGATTCTGTGCGGCATTCGCATCCAGCGGAAGCGGGAGCAATATCTCGGCCTGCTCCGCTCCGTCCAGCGTCGGCATCACTTCGCGAGGTAACGAAAATGAACGTGGCATCACCCCGACAACGTCATACGACACGCCGTTCAGGATGATCTTCTTGCCAAGAATCCCCGGATCGGAACCAAAGCGTCGCGCCCACGTCCCATAGCTGAGCACGGCAGTAGCTGTTCGCCCCGGCTGGTCGTCATCGGGAACAAACAACCGCCCGAGAGCAGCCTTCTGTCCCAGCAGCGACAGCAAACTCGACGAGACCCGGATCGTTCCAACGCGCTCTGGATCGCCTGGGCCCGTCAGGTTGTAGTTGCCGCCAATGGCAATCCCAACCTGCTCAAAGCCGTGATGGCCGTTCTTGATGTCGAAATATTGCGCAGTTGAAAACCAGTCTTCCGTGATGTTCAGGCCCGGCGAGCGGTTCCAGAGTATGACCAGCCGATCAGCGTCTGTGTAGGGAAGCGGCCGAAGCAACAGGCCATCAACGATGCTGAAGATCGCGGTATTCGCGCCGATTCCGATAGCCAGCGAAAGTATCGCCGCCACCGCGAACACCGGCGCAGCAGCCAGGGCACGAAGAGCGTGCCGCAGATCTTTCAGCAAAATGCTCACCGGGCTGTCACCTCGTCTTAGTTCTAAGCAGGTGGCTTCTCCGCACCAGCAGGTGCAGCCGGGTGATCGTGATCGTGATCGCCCTTCGGCGGCGAGAAGATCGGCGGATCGAGATGGCCGCGATGGCATGTTCCGCAACTCACCGGCACGCCGGAGTTTTCCACCTTATCGATATAGTTCCCGTTGATCTCTTCCACCATCTTGTACATCAGCCGCGCCGTATTCTTCTCCGGCTTTGAATCGTCGGCAAAATTCAGCCGAGGCTTCCCATTCGGTCCAATGTTGTTGGGATCGGCTGCGTGGCACGTGCTGCACTCAGCGCCCAGTGACGCCTCCCACTTGTGCATCAGGTCGTGCACCTGTTCCCCGGTCATCGTCTTGGGCAGAACTTTTAGGTTGGTCGGCACTGGCTCTTCATGGTGATGCGGAGCCTGGCCCGCGGGCGATTGCTGAGCGGCTGGAGTCTGCGCAAACGTAGCGACAGCAAAAAGTGTGGAAACCAGGGCCGCAAGAGGGGCGGAGAAGGTACGGGGAAGAAAACTTCAAGTGCAAAGTTCCTCGCAGTTTTAGGATGACCTCTATTCTACTGACGAATAACCCTTGCGAATGGTTGACGCTCCAGACAGGTGCTTCGGCCCCGAAACACACGCATTCCCTCGCAAAGCGAACCGCAACGGAAGATCCACCGCATGTCTTATCCCGATTCGCGGCGTAATCACCAGCTTCGACTCAGGAAACCCATCGTCGCGGACTTGCAGCGAGGACGCTTTGCTTGTCAGGTCTAGACCGTTGTGCAGCGGCCGCGTGAGGCCGAGTGCGAGGCACAGGCGGCTCGGTCCAGAAGCGATCATCCGCAGCGGGGCATCTTCATCCAGACCGCGATTGCGCGCCATCTGCGCGATGCCCATCACCGGCTCAAGGGCACGCAGCAAAATGCCTCCCCCAAGTCCCTCGCGCTCGCAGCTGATGTTTGCGCAAAAATACTTTCCGTAGATGAAGTACAGATACGCGTGGCCCGCCGGCCCAAAAAGCACCTGGTTTCGGGGGGTAGGCCCTCGATGCGTGTGCGCTGCTGGATCTGGCTGCTCGTTATGCGGCCCCAGATAGGCCTCGACCTCGACAATCCGCCCGGCCAGCAGATTGCCTTTGGGATCGCGCGTGACCAGCAGCTTACCCAAAAGCTTTGGAGCAACCCTCTCCGGCGAATTCTCGAAGAATTTGCGGGGAACCAGCCGCCCCGGAAGCGCCCGTGCGGCCTTTAACGCCTTTATTTGTGCGCTTTTTTCCATTCCTTCACGAGTGCCAGCACCTCTTCCGCGTGGCCTTCCGGGGTCACTTTCGGAAAGATATGAATGAGTTTCTGGTCCGGTCCAATCAGAAACGTCGTCCGCTCAATGCCCCAGACTTTCTTGCCATACATGTTCTTTTCCTTCAACACACCAAACTGATTGCATACTTTCTCGTCTACATCAGCAAGGAGTGTGTACGGCAGGTCGTACTTGGCCTTGAATTTGGCCTGCGCCTTGGGTGTATCGCGCGAGATGCCGAGCACCACCGCGCCCGCTGCCTGAATCTTCTTGAAGGTATCGCGAAAGCCGCACGCCTCAATCGTGCAGCCGGGCGTATCGGCGCGGGGATAGAAGAAAAGCACCACCGGCTTGCCGGCGTAGTCTGAAAGGCTTACAGTTTTGTCCTCGTCCGTCTGTAGCGTGAAATCGGCGACCTTCTGGTTCACTTCCATGGGAAATTCCTCGTATCGTCAGTATGGTGGATAGAGATTTGGAACGGTATGCTCGTGTGCATTATTTCCGAGAGGTAGGTCCGGTGTCATCGCGGCTCTTCAAGACTGGTTTTACCAGACAAACATCCCTCGCCGTCGCGCTCCTGCTCGCGGTCACCGCCGCCTGGGCGCAGTATCCCGGCCAGATATCCAAAAAATCCAAGAGCACCCCAGACCTGCGCGCCATCGCCGTCCTTGAGTGGACCGGCGACGAAGGCAAGCCCAAAGTCAGTCGCCTCGTTCCCATCACCGTCTATGATGGCCAGGCTCTCCAGGACGGTAACGTCTACCTGGCTCGACCCCTGCCCATGGCGCTGGCTTACGAGGTTGAATACGAACTCGAAATGAACGGCACGCCTATCGGCCTCTACGACATCAAGAAGGCCGGCCAGGAGCAGGGTTTGTGGGTAGGTTATGGTTCATGGAAGCCTCTGCCATCCGCCAAAATCGCCGTTCCCAAGCCCGTTCTGGAAGACGGCTTTGATGCCAACGACGACAAACCTGTCCTGCACCGCAAAGGCGGAAACTCCGGTAGCAGCCAGGACTCCGGATCATCCGGGCAATCCGCTCCGTCAGACCCCGATCGCCCCACGCTCCACAAGAAAGCCGGCACCGACGACTCAACCACCGCGGGCAACGCTCCAGCATCAGACCCTCCTGCATCTGACCCGGACCAGCCCACACTGCACAAGAAGGATTCCACCCCTCCTTCCGGGAGCACTGAAAGCAGCGGGTCCGATCATCCGGTCCTGCACAAAACTCCCCAGGGAACTGCCGATTCGAGCGACGGCGCCCACCTCGGCAGCACCGATCCTGACCGCCCGCATCTTCTGCACGGCAAACCTGCCGACAGCGGCCCCGACGTCAAGCCCACCCTGATGGGAATACCCGCTGACATGCAACAGGCCGTGGCCATCTCCGACGCCAAGAGGCGACCCGAACATACGTGGAGCTACGCCTGGGCAAACCCCGACGACGAAACAAAGATGAAAGAAGCCTTGGAGGGAATAGCCCGACAGGCGCTTGGGCTCAAGACGCCGCCTCCTGCATCCCCTAAACGCGCCGCCACTTCCTCCAAATCGCGCGCCAAACCGGCCCCGCCGCCAGAGCCTCCCCCCCTCGTCGAAGAGAAATTCCGAGTCTTCGAGCTCGCCTACGGCTCTGGGGCCACCATGGTCCTCTCGGCTCACACGGATGCCCCGCTGGCCGAGAGGAAGTATGTGACCCTCATCGCCCAGCCGGATCTTTACGGCAATCCGCTGGTGCTCCTCAAAAGCGTTACTGACGCTTCGCATCTCGACGATACTCCGCGCATGCGACTCGTCGACGCGGTCGATGTGCTGGCCGACAATCGCGGCGAGTTGCTGTTTGAACTCCGCGGCACCTCCCAGCGGCAATTCGCGCTCTACCGGGTGCTCCGTGGAACGGCAGAGAAAATCTTCGTCACCGGCGGCGGCGAATTCGGCGTCGCTCCCGGAGAATAATCGCTCGACACGTCCTTTCCTTCGGTGTGGCGAGACCCCAGGTTCGCTGGCAATGCACCGTCCACGGTTCAATTAGCCCCCTCGGATGAACTAGGCTAACCCCGCGATTTTTCATCACACTGGAATCACTATGTAACTTTCGTGACATTGATGAATATCTGCAGGGAGAAAAGTCCAGCCTCCTATACAATTGCAATGCAGCCGGCTTTTTCACACCACTGTCTAAAGGATTTAGCAAACGAATGGCATCAATTGTTTCCGCCCCCGCTCCCACCAACGCACCCGACGAAGCAATCAAACGGGTTGCAACAGAACAGGATCTCTCGTCGCCTGTTGGTAGGATCCCTGCTAAATTCCTCGTCAAGATGGGTAAAGCCGCGACCATCGATTACGGAATCAACTGGACAACCCTGGCCATCATCGGCTCCTTCCATGTGGGTGCGCTGGCAGCTTTCTTCTTTTTCAGCTGGCAGCGTCTCGCGGTGATGGCGATCCTCTATGTGCTGGCGATCAACGTGGGCATTGGCATGTGCTATCACCGTCTGCTCACCCACCGTGGCTACACGACTCCCAAGTGGGTCGAGTACGTCATGAGCATCTTCGCCACCATGTCGCTTGAGGGCGGACCGATTTTCTGGGTGTCGACGCATCGCGTGCATCACCAACTCAGTGACCAGGAAGGCGACCCCCACACGCCCCGCGAAGGCGGCTGGTGGGCGCATACAGGCTGGATCCTCTTCGGAGAGGCCCTGCATGGCCAGGTCGAAATCCTGAAACGTTATTCGCCGGATCTGAGCCGCGACAAGTTTTACCTCTGGCTCAGCAAGTATCACTGGCTCCCCATCACCGTCAGCGGCCTGCTGCTGCTGGCTGGTGGCTGGATCTGGGGTGGATGGGTCAATGGCGTGGCCATGGTTCTATGGGGCGTGGCGCTTCGCGTAACCCTCGGCCTGCATGCTACCTGGCTGGTGAATTCCGCCACCCACCTTTGGGGCAGCCGTCGCTTTGAAACCCGCGACGACTCGCGCAATAGCTGGTGGGTTGCGCTGCTTACCGGCGGCGAAGGCTGGCACAACAACCATCATGCGCATCCCGTCTCAGCGCGCCACGGCCTTAAGTGGTACGAGATCGATCCCAACTTCTGGGGCATCTGGCTGCTCTCCAAGATTGGCCTCGCCAAGAAGATTCATGTGGCGAAGTACGATCCGGCAGACCCCAAGCCCGCCGGCCTCTAAGCCGTTCGAGGCGGTTCCAAGCCATAACGGCCATTCCTTCCGGAATGGCCGTTTCTATTTTGTGACCGGTCTCCTACTTCCCCAGTTTGGCCCGAATCCACAGAGTGCCAAACACGGGCAGCGCGACCAGCAGCACGATTAGACCGGCCGGGAAGCCGACGTAGAGATAGCTGTCGGCATAATTCACCGAATGATGGCCGATAAGATTCCAGCCCAGCAGAACGAAAATCGTAGCCGTCGTAGCCGCAAAGAATGCAAAAAATGCGGACGCAAACGTCAGCAAAAGGCTCTGGAACAGGCTGAATCCCTGCAGGGGAAATCCAAGAAATGTGCCGCCGGGGTGGCGCTGGCTATGCGCTGTTTGCATCGTCGCGACCTCTCTCGTCTAGAATACAGACTTATGCCGAGCAGCGCGCAAATCGAGCTTTGGCCCGCCGAGAAGGTGGCGGCGCAGGCCAGCGTGGGCAATGCCCCTAACGGCATCAACTTTGCCGGGTGGGGCGAAACGCGCATCAGCGAGACTGATCTGGAGAGATTGGCCGGGGCTGTTCCTGGGCTGCTTGCTCCAGCACTGAAAAGCCGCACCTACTACTTTGTTCCGCTGGCAATCGCCGATACGGGCGAGACGATGATCGCACCGTCGTACACGGTTGAACTTGGTGATCGCGCGGTGTGCCATCGCAACGCGAGCTTCGGCACAACGGAAGCCGTCTTTCTTTCCACTCGCCTCGTCGAGGACCGCTTCGGGCTTGCCTTCGAATTCTTCATCAATGTGGCGCACAACTTTGCCGACACAGCGGGAGTGCCGGAGAGTTTTTCCCGCCTGATCTGGTCGCAGGCTGAAGCGCAGGTGCGCGGAGAAACCAGTCAGGATGCATGGGAGGCCCGTCGCCGCGCGCAGGACTCGCAGAACGGCCAGAAGACCATCGACGAGCGCTCGCGGACGTCCTTCTACGATGCTGCATTTTCAGACGCGCTGGCCATCTACATGCTTTCGCTCGCAGTCGATTTTGACTACCACGATCTGCGCGAGCGCGAATATCCGCTGCTGGCCGCTCCGGCACTGGCTGAACGCCTGCGCCATCTCGCCGGCCTCTTTCCGCCCAATCCCGGCTACGACTTCCAGATTCTCTACCGGCGCAAAGGCTAGGTCGCGGATCGAAGTCGATTTCCAGCGCTCATCTCTCGAAGAATTCATTTCACACAACACCCGCGTCAACAGCGGCGATCAATCACTTCCGCGCCTGGCATACTATAATCGCCAGTAATGAAGGCGCATGTCTACGTCACGTTAAAGACATCGGTCCTCGATCCACAGGGCCAAACCATCCACAATGCCTTGCGCAAGATCGGATTCAGCGACGTCTCCGCCGTCCGCCAGGGCAAGTATTTCGCCTTGTCGCTCGCAGATGGCCTCGATCCGCAAGGCGCGCGCACCCAGGTCGAGCGCATCGCCCGCGAAGTCCTCACCAACCCGGTCATCGAAGAGTTCACATATCGCATTGAGGAATAGTCGTCTCTTTCGACGATGGAACTCTTTCTCAATCGACGTCGTGAGTCCGGTCCCACTTGGTCCAGTCGCATAAAATTCAATCATGTGCGGAATCGTCGGCTACGTCGGCCGTAAGAAGGTTGTCCCTGTCATCATCGAAGGTCTGCGCCGCCTCGAATATCGCGGTTACGACTCAGCCGGCATCGCTGTTGGCAGCCCCAACACCGCTTTACTCGAGGTCTGCCGCGCCCCCGGCAAACTCGGCAATCTCGAAGAAGTCCTTCGCGATCATCCGCTCGACGGCACCTTCGGCATCGGACACACACGCTGGGCCACCCACGGTCGTCCCACCGAAGAGAACGCCCATCCGCATCGCGACTGCAGCGGTCGCATCGTTGTAGTCCACAACGGCATTGTCGAAAACTACCTCGACCTCAAGCGCGAACTCACCGCGCAGGGCCACAAGTTCGTCACTGAAACCGATACCGAAATCATCGCTCACCTCATCGAGCAAATTCAAAACGAAGCCGTCGCCGCAGGCACCCCCATCGTGCTTGAAGATGCCGTCCGCCGCGCCGTAAAGCGCCTCACCGGAGCCTTCGCGCTCGGCATCCTCTCCTCCGCCGAGCCCGACAAGATCATCGCCGCGCGCTCCGGACCTCCGGTCGTCATCGGCGTAGGCGACGGCGAATACTTCATTGCATCCGATGTTCCCGGCATTCTCCACCACACACGCGATATCTATTTCCTCGCCGACGGCGACATGGCCATCCTCACCCTCGATGGCGTCAGGCTCACTGACTTCAACGGCAAGCCTATCGAGCGCGAATTACAGCGCATCCAGTGGGATCCCATTCAGGCGGAAAAGGGCGGATACAAGCACTTCATGCTCAAGGAAATCTGGGAGCAGCCGCGCGCCATCCGCGACACCTCCCTCGGCCGCGTCTCACTCGATTCCGGCAGCATCTACCTCGGCGAAATGGAAATCGACGACGACGAACTCGCCGGCGCTTCCAGCATCAACATAGCCGCGTGCGGCACCAGTTGGCACGCCGCTCTCGCCGGCAAGTACATGATCGAGCGCCTGGCCCGCATGCCCGTCGACGTCGACTACGCCAGCGAGTACCGCTATCGCAATCCCATCCCCGATCGCAACGCCCTCGGCCTGCTCATCACCCAGTCCGGCGAAACCGCAGACACGCTTGCAGCCCAGCGCGAGATGATCTCGCTCGGATCAAAAACAGTCGCGATCTGCAACGTTGTCGGAGCCATGGTCGCCCGCGAAGCTCACGGTGCCATCTACACCCACGCGGGACCCGAAATCGGTGTCGCTTCCACCAAAGCATTCACTGCGCAACTCACCGCGCTCTTCTTGCTCGCGGTCAAGCTGGGTCAACTCCGCGGACGCCTCAACACGGAGCGCTCCATCCAGCTCATCGAAGAACTCAGCCGCGTTCCTGCCAAGATCGAAGAAGTCCTGAAGTCGAGCTCTCCCCAATGCGAACATCTCGCCGCGAGCTTTTCCAACGCGCGCGACTTTCTCTACCTGGGCCGCGGCATCCATTTCCCCATCGCCCTCGAAGGTGCGCTCAAGCTCAAAGAGATTTCCTACATCCACGCCGAAGGCTATCCCGCTGGCGAAATGAAACACGGCCCCAACGCCCTCATCGACGAGACACTTCCCGTCGTCGTCCTCGCCACCCGCGACGAATCCGACCCCGCGTCGAAGCTGCGCTATGAGAAAACCCTCTCCAACATTCAGGAAGTCACCGCGCGCTCTGGCCGCGTAATCGCCATCGCCACGGAGGGTGACACCACACTGGCCGGCCTTGTCGAGCACGTCATCCTCATCCCGCCCGCATTCGAACTGCTCTCGCCGTTAATCGAGATCGTCCCGCTGCAGTTGCTCGCGTATTACATCGCCGTCCGCCGCGGCTGCGACGTAGACCAGCCCCGCAACCTGGCAAAATCGGTCACAGTCGAGTAACCGAACCGCGTCTTCCTCTTACTCTTGGAATGACAATTGTTGCGGATAATTTGTGTCCGCAAGTCACTGGAAATAGGAGTGCATCCTAGAAGTGACAAAAGAAATTCAATTGCGGATAATTCGGACAATTATCCCGAAAGACAGTGCGAGAACTTCGTCGCCCTAAGGCATTGATTTGATGCATTCGGCTATTCACGGCACGGCACAGTTTGCGGCATGCGGCAATCGACCTTTTCTCCGAAAAGGGATTTGACGAGCCCCCGGAGATCCCTTACGTATTTTTCCGCCTATGCGGATGGAAATCGCTCAACGACAAAGGACATTATCACGGATCATTTCCCCGGCAACCCTCAGGCAGTTTACCGCCGTGTCACCGGTCCGATTAGCCGGTTGTACGTCCAGGTGGACTCGATTTGGAACCCTCACCGTTTCAGCAATTCCGGCCGAACTGCGCCAAGTTCTCTGTAATCTCGTCGCAAATTCGCTGGATGCCACTCCAAAGGGTGGACGCATCTGTCTTCGCTCCCATCTATCCAACTGTAAGGGCGTTCCCTTGATTCGGGAAACCGTGGCCGACACGGGATCAGGCATCCAACCGGAGCATCTGCATCACATCTTCGAACCATTTTTCACTACCAAAGACAACTTCGGTACAGGCCTCGGTCTCTGGGTCACCAGCGAACTGATCCGACGGAACCAGGGAGAGATTCGGGTTCGAAGCAGAGTGGGCAGAGGAACTGTGTTTACTCTCGTGCTTCCCGAAGCGGTTCCCGAGTCTCACGCATTCGACGAAGCTATGACGGATAGTCTCATTACATCTGGGCCAACAACGGATCTCGTGAACGCCGCATCGAGTCCTCTCCCAATCGATGTCGCGCAGCAAGGCGAATCCGCTATTGCCCTGCCTCTCATCAAGTCCGTGTCGACTGAGACCATGGATGCCTGATCGTTCCAGCTCTCGTCTCAGCCGTCGAGCAACTTTAAGGCACGAGATAGTAGGTCACTTCGCAATCGCGCTTATCTGCACCCAGGCCACTGACGGCCCGTGGCCGGCCAAAGAAAGCTGCAGATTAGACCTCAATCGGAATGGGATGAACGGCAACTGCCGTTGACTCTTCATCGGTCGCCACTCGAGTGAGCGTGAGAACGCTGTTGTCGTCATCCTGGTCGAAATCGACAGCCGCTTCTAAAGCCTCTCGCGCATTTGGCCCAGTTGAGAACAGCGCCTTGAGGCGCTCAAAGCCATAGATCTCGCCGCCAGCCCTTATTTTGTGCGTGTCTCGATTCCTTTTCGTTTGCCCAATCCAGAAGCAAAACAATGAGTGGTCACATAGCCGACATCCATTAACTGTCCGCGCTGGAACAACCGTGTTCGAAAATGGACGATTCCACAGCGCGTGACCCTCGCTCGGGATCGGCATTGATGAATAAATAGCTTTAGTTGCACGAAAGGGAATCCTTTCTCATTCTGGAAGGTCAAATGCTGCAACGGACCTTGAGTCCATTTCCCCGGGGGTTCCGCTGCATGAAGCAATTTGAGTCGTTTGTGCTGGACACTTCGAACGAGTGTCTCTGGCACGAGAGCGTGCGGATTGCTCTGGCCAATAAATTATTCTCCGTTCTGCATTACATGGTGCAGAATCCTGGCCGCTTAATTACGCACGATGAACTGCTCGATGCGATTTGGCCCACAACCTACGTGCAGCCACAGGTATTAAGAACTTACGTACTCGAACTCCGCAAGATCCTGGGTGACGATGCAAAACATCCGAAGTTCATCCAGACCTTGCCCAAGCGTGGTTACCGGTTCGTCGCCACCGTGACGGAGAAGACCCCTGCTGGTTTTGAAGTCGCGGGCTCGCCCGGATCAGCGCAAAAAGTCGGTACCGCCGCATTCGTAGGTCGAGACGAAGATCTGCATCGCCTGCAAAATTTGGCTCAACTCGCGGCAGGCGGCCAGCGGCAACTGGTGTTCGTAACCGGTCCAGCCGGAATTGGAAAGACAGCGCTTGTCAACGCGTTCTGCGAAACACTCAACACCACCTTGCCGGAAACATCTATCGCTTTCGGCCATTGCGCTGAAGGGCTGAGCGAAAAAGAAGACTACTACCCCATTTGGGAGGCGTTCGGTCAGTTCCTCGCATCAACCGATCAAGAGAATACAGCTGCCCCGGAATTGCCCTGGCGCAACCCCCTTCAAAATCGGCCGGGGCACCTCTGCGAGGCAATCGAAAAGTCAGCACAGAAAAAGCTCTTCATTCTCATCGTCGAAGATATTCAGTGGGCGCATGAATCTAGCCTCGAACTTTTCTCGGCCTTGGCTCGACGCGCAACGCCGGTGAAACTGATGGTGATTGCGACATTTCGACCGCATGATCGATCGACCGGGCCTTATTTGAAGTCAATAAAGCAGGACCTGCTGGTGCGTCATCTGTGCACGGAATTGGCTCTCGCGCCTTTGGCAAAGCCGGCCTTGAAACTATTGCTCAGCCGCAGGCTGGAACAGGAAAACTTGCCCGCGGAACTTGATAACTTCATCTACCAGCGCTCCGGAGGGAATCCGCTTCTTGTGCTCGCGCTCCTGGACCATATGATCGCGGAGCGGTTTTTGGTGCGCAAGGGCGCGAACAACGAAGGCGGGTGGCAGCAGCTTTCCTCCGTTGCTGAGATGGAAATCAGCGTTCCAGGCGAACTGGCAAGGCTCATCGAATTGGAAATAGATCGCCTGAACCCGAAGGAGCAGAGCGTTCTGGAAGCGGGAAGTCTCATGCACATCGCATTTCCGGTTTGGGCGGTGGCAGCAGCCTTGGAAGACGATCAGGAATCCATAGAGGAAATATTTGAAAATCTGGAGCGCCGAACCGGCTTGGTAAACCGCGCAGGTCATGATGATCTTCCCGACGGAACGCGGTCCGATTTCTACTCGTTCGCCCACGAGTTCTATCGCGAAGTCTTGTACGAAAGGCAGCCGACAGGACGCCGCGCGAAGAGACACATCCGTATCGCGGAGCGGCTGCGTAACCTTTTCGCTGGACGTGAAGCCAACGTGGCGCAGGAGATTGCGTTGCATTTTGAAGCGGCCGGAAACTGGGAGCAGGCCGCTCACACTCTGAGCGTCGCTGCACGCCAGGCGCATCAGAGACGCGCGTATCGCCAGTCAATTGAACTGCTGGAACATGCATCGCGTGTCGCCGAAAATATGGCTGCCGCAGAGCGGTCCGCCTTTGTCAATGAGACGGAGAAGGAATTGCGGATGCTCCGCGAAATGATTGTGAGCGCCGCACCGCAACAAAAAGCCTGCTGAAGATTTGACGTTTTCTGGACGGAGACTTGACGACTATCTTTTCCAAGAGCGCTAGCGTAGTGAGCAAGGCAGGAGGTCTCACTTATGCGTTCGATCCTTCAAAATGTTATCTTGGCGTCGGCAATCGCCTCAACAGGGTTGGCGACAAACTCCGCAATGGCGGCATCGAGAGTCGACGTCCCTTTCAACTTTACCGCTGCCGGCAAGACTCTCCCGGCTGGGACCTATCTGGTCAAGCACGATTCAACCGGAAGCTTTGTGACGCTTCAAAGCTACGACGCTTCGCAGAGTCTCACCTGGCTTTTGTCCCCCGGCCAGGCAGGACCCTCCGATAGAAAAGTCGTCTTGCGGTTTGACGACGAATCCAATACTCACGTCCTTCAGTCAATTCAGTTCGGGTCGATGATCACTCCACGGCTCGACAAGCACGCAGATAAGAAGCTGGCTTCCGAGCGAACTTCGCAGGGACAGTGAGTGGCTCGGCTCGTTGTGATCCAGTAGCAAATTCATTAAATCGTGAGAGAGCGTCTTCGAATCAACGAAGACGCTCTCTTCTCGTTGAGAGGTCACGATTCCATAGTGCTTGATTCGAAACCACGTCTGGATGATCCACTTTAGCTTGCTCGCAAGCAAAAAAGGGCCGCCGCACTTCGAGGAGATGCGGCGGCCGTCAGTTTTACTTACAACGCCATGCTCAGAACAGCTAGCTTACTCGCCGTTCTGTTCGCTCTGTGCCGGATGCACCACGCGATAACTTGCGCCGCCGTGCGACCAGATCAGCAGCAGAATGTCCTTGCCCGCTGGAACCGCATGCACATTGTTCGCGAACTCTTCCGAATTCGTCACCGGTTTGCGATTCACTTCCTGGATCACATCCCCAGGCTGCAGTCCCGCATCCTCCGCGGGGCTCGCGGGCCGCACACTCTGCACCGCCGCACCCTTCACCTGCGACGGAATGTTCATCTGCTGGCGCATGTCCGGCGTCAGATCGCCAACGCCGACCCCAAGCTTTCCACGCTGCTGCGACCCATCGCCTTCGTTCTCCGCTACCTGCTTTTCACCTTTGAATTCGCCGACTTTTACTGTCAGCGTCTCAGGCTTGCCGTCACGCAGAATTCCCAGTTTGATATCGCTTCCCGGAGCAGTCTGGCTCACAACAACCTGCAGTTGGCCGCCATTCCTGATCTTGCTTCCATTTAGTTCGCGCAGCACGTCGCCGCTCTTCAGCCCTGCGCGGCTCGCCGGTGAGTCAGCTGTTACCTGGCTCACGATCGCGCCCATCGCATCAGGCAGGTTGAAGAAGTTCGAATTATCCGGCGTCACATCGTTCATGCTGATGCCCAGATATCCGTGATGTACGGTGCCGTCCTTGATAATCGACTCGGCCGAAGCTCGCACGATCTGCGAGGGAATCGCAAATCCTGCGCCCGCAAACGCTCCATTGTTCGTGATGATGAACGTGTTGATGCCCACCAGTTCGCCGTGAGCATTCACAAGCGCTCCACCGGAGTTGCCCGGATTGATCGCCGCATCAGTCTGAATGAAGTCGCCCGGCTTCCGCGCATCATTCGAGTACGGATTCGGCCGATCCAGCGCGCTCACAATCCCGCGCGTCACCGAAAACTGGAAGTATCCAAACGGACTGCCGAATGCCAGCACCGTCTGTCCAGGATGCAGCTTCGTCGAGTCGCCCCACGCCACCGGCGTCAGGTTGCTTGCGTTGATCTTGATCACGGCGAGGTCATTCAGCTTGTCCACGCCCACCACCTTCGCGGTGAAAACACGCCGATCGTTTAGCGTCACCTTCACCTGCGTTGCTCCGTCCACAACGTGATTGTTGGTCACGATGTAGCCGTCTGAAGAAATGATGATGCCGCTCCCGATTCCGTGCTCGATCTGCGACTGAGGATTCTGTCCGCGTCCCGTCGGACCGAAAAACCGGCGGAACTCCGGCGGAATCGCACCCTCAGGAATCTGTCCGCCCGCCTGGCCGTCATCATCCCCATCGGTCTCTCGCTCACTCACGCGCGCCGTCACCGCCACGTTGACCACCGCCGGCGTAACCTTCGCTGCGACAGCTTCCACTGCATTGTCCAGCGCCACCAGCGAAGAAACGCTGTTGTCATCCATGGGCGCACCGCCGTTCAACATAGCGCCATTGCTCGCTGCCTGCGCCGTGTGCCCGATTAACATTGCACCGCCAAGCAGAACCGCAGCCGCGGCTCCAATCGGCGCACCAAACTTCTTTGCCTTTGTTACTAATGAATTAGTTGCTACAGTCATGCCTAACTCTCCATTGCGTTTTGAAGTTGAACTTACAGTTGAATCACGAACCAGCCGCCGCGAACCGACATCGCCGGCTGAGTAGAATTGGAATTCGAATTTGCGGGCGCCACTCTCAAAATCAGCTGCCTGATCGTGTACTGGCTGCTCGTCTGATTCGGCAACCGGTTGGTTGCATGTCCCGCTGTCTTGCTGTCATCTTGCTGTGTCTGCGCCGACCCATCGCCCCCGGCATCAGTCGTCGTGCTCGCGTAATAGTCCGTTATCGTGCTCGAGGTGCGGCTTACCGTCCGTACTTCTTCCCACGCGGATAGCACGACCCATTGTTGCTCCGGGTCCGCATTCACGCGATCGCCGGCCATATCGACCCGTGCAATCTTCGTATCTTCCCTCTCAACGGCCTTTACTGCAACCGCTGCCACGTTCTTCTGAGCGTGATGCTTCCCAGTGTTCACCACGTTTGCAGGCTCAACCTCCGGCAACACAGCCTTCGCCTGAACCGCGTGGAATCCCGCCGGCAACCTCAGCTTGGCCTCAGCATTCTCGCGCGCCAGCATTGCAGCCATCTCCTGCTGCCGAGCCGGCGTCATCGCCAGGCTCTTTTGCTCTGTCACAAACGCCACCAGCTGTGGCGCCCGCGCCATCTCCACAGATCCAGCCACCAGCACGCATCCCACGGCACCCAGCACCGCACCCGCCGCAGCCTTGTTCAATCCGCGCTTACGGATCAGAATTCCATGTACTCGATACACCAGCTCCGACCGCCGATGCCACGCACCCAGCGTCAACGCCTCGGCCCGCCGTTCCAGTCCTCGCTCCGCCAGGCTTGCAAGGCAAGCAGCATAGGCACGCGGAGCATTCGTAATCCGAACCACGCCTTCGTCGCACGCCATCTCGCGCTCGCGGCCCAGGCGATGCTCCATCCACGCCAGCGCCGGATTCAGCGGAAACGCGACCAGCGCCAGTTTCTGCATCAGGTTCGTCCAGTCATCGCCGCGCCGCAAATGCTCCGTCTCGTGCAGCACAATCTGTTCCAACTCATCGGGAGTCAGCCGCGCCATCAGCCATGCAGGAATCAGGATTCGCGGTGCAAAAAATCCAATCACGCTTGGCCGGTCCAGCATCTCCGTCGTGCAAATCGTCACCCGTCCACCGCGCACATCTTCGAGAGCCGCAGCCAGCGTTGCATTCACGTCCACCGGGCGCGCGGCCTTCCACAACCGTCGCAGCCGAATCGAATGCACCGCCAAAACTGCGCCACGAATCAGAGAAGCCGCCACCCAGAGTCCGGCAATCGCCAATCCCCACCGCGCATCCAGTTGAAACAACGGTCCAGCTGTACTCCCCGCCACGCCCGGATCCGCAACGCCAGTTGCAGAGGCCGGCCCGGCACCAAAATGCAACAACGCCAACAGCGGCAGCCCCGCCGCCATTCCAAATCCCGCCGCCCAAATCGCAAACCGATGTGCCGCCGAAACCCGCGGCATGATCCGAAGGCAGATCTCCAGCCCGCACACAATCAACGCGCCCTGCCAGATCGAGGTAACCAGCGTCGTTCCAGCCGTCCGTGCAAACGCCTCTCCGCTCGATGCAAACCACGCCAACGCAGCCGGTGGAACCAGCCGAAGATCGCCGATCCACGCCACGAAGTGCATCGCCACGAAATGCATTGCCACCAAGTCCATCGATTAGGCCTCTTTTACCCTGTCGGGAGCTGCTTCCCGAATCGCCTTCTTCAGCCGCTCCAATTCCTCGCGCGAGATATCCCCATCGCCCAGCAGTGACAACAGCAATTGCTCTCTGGAGTTGCCAAAAAACCGGCTCAACACGTGCTTCACTTCACTGCGGCTCGCCTCGTCTTCCGCCACCACCGCCAGATAGATAAACGCGCGCCCTTCCTGCCGGTGTTCCACGTACCCTTTCTGCTCCAGAATCCGAATCGTCGTCAGCACCGAGTTATAGGCCAGTTCCTCGCCCTCCGGTATCGCCGCTACCAGGTCGGTCACCGCCGACTCGCCGCGCCGCCACAAAATCTTCATCAGCCTCAGTTCGGCTTCGGTCAATGTGTTTGATTTCTTCGGAGGCATCCCTAACCCATTGATTCCAAAAGATCGTGGCAGTCTTATTGCCGTTTCTACATCCTGTTAGACGAACAACTAAAGGATTAGTTACCACACCCGCCCGATAAATTTCAACTCCTCCCTGGCATCACAACTTATATTGATGAGGTCTCGCCGGCGCCATCCGGCCCGCTTCCCAGGAGGACTCCCATGGCCCCTCTCTCCGAGAACGAAATCAAATCCCGCCTTGTTACCGTACCCGACTGGCAGATCGAATCCGGCGAACTCGTCCGCACCTTTCTCTTCAAGGACTTCCGCGCCTCTCTCGCCTTCGTCAATAAAGTCGGCGACATCGCTGAGAACGCCGGCCACCACCCCGACATCGACATCCGCTACAACAAGGTCCGCCTCGCCCTCGTCACTCACGACGCCGGCGGCATTACGCAAAAAGACTTCGACGTCGCCGCCACGACTGACAAACTCTGCTGACCCAGTTGAGTCGAGCGGGAGCGCCAACGCGATTCCTTGTTCAGGCAAATCTGAAACTGGAACTACTGCGGACCCTCGCATTGAGTGATTAGGATGATCACGTCGCAGCCAGCATCTTCTCAGCGGAATCTCTGATCACCAATCCCCGCACAAGTCTCTCTTCGCTCTCTGGATCGTGCGATGGCAAATACACCAGCGGCCTTTCCTTTGCGAGCGCAACGATCTTGCCCAGCGTGCCGCGTGAGACTTCTTCATCCGGGCTCACGCCGTCGACTTTCCCTTCGAGCAGAAGTTGTTGGTTGTAGCTGGTGTCTCCGGCGAGGAAGAATGACGGGGATCCGCAAACGACAACCGAGACATGATCCGGCGTATGTCCCGGCGTCGGCACGATCAGCACATCTCCCTTTCTGGTGAGGGACATGCTCTGCTGAAATGGACCCAGCGCCTGATCGTCGAAGCGAATAAACTCAGGCTCCCATCCCTTTGGCCATCGATGCGGCAGGTAGCCTTGAATCTTTCCACCCCACCCGCTTGCCCTCTTCAGTTCTCCTTGCGCCACCCAGAACTTGCTTCCCGTCAGGTGAACCAATCCGCCCGCATGGTCCGTGTGGAGGTGGGTCAGCACAACCTGCTTCACGTCTCTGGCGCCTATGCCGAGACTTCGCAACTGGAAACCGATCTCCTCATCCGGGTGAACTGAAAATCGAGACGCACGACGATAGAACGGATGCCATGAAGGATGATATCCCCGCTCATGCACCCGAGAGGTCTCTCCAGTATCGACAACAATGATCCCTTCTTCATGCTCGATGACCCAGGCATAAATTGGCAGCCAATCGGTCCATTCCTCGTCGAACAACATGTCCGTGAGGCGCGCCAACCCTTTGCTTCTCGATTCGCGCTGCGCCAACCTCACCTTAACCAGGCCTGTGCAGATAGCTTGAATATTGGCCATCGGCCGCTCCTCATCTGTTGCCGTTTCAACGCCGAGAAATCATCCCAGGCTAAGCGATTCACGTCGTCGGAACACTCAAAGCAAGGCGCTATTGGTTCCCGGCAATCGATTCGCGCTTTCAGATAGACGCAGCAGCATTCAGTAGCGAGTCAATATTTGATATCGTGGCGATCATAATCATGATTCCGCAGCGAGATACTCCTTTACTTCCCGTGCATCCACGCATAGCATTCGACGTAACTTAGAACGTCTGCGCCTTTCCCGTCCCTCGTCGTTCCAGCGCAAATGGACTCTGAGCAAGAACGGGATTTCCTTCTAAAACTGAGATACGGTCAGCCTTCTGCGATCACTCTAAAGGCGAGACGCAAGGAATCCCACTATGCAATTTCAGGCGGAGGCCACTTGGCACGTTCAGGACTCGCAACAATCTCTCTCTGCTTAACCATCGTCACCGGCATCGTGTCGGCCCAGACCTCACCCACCGCGAAGGTCGATTTCGGCCGCGACGTCCTGCCCATCTTCCGCGGACAGTGCGGCGATTGTCATGGCCCCGCCAAGCAGCGTGCCGGCATGCGGCTCGATCGCAGAAGTTCCGTGATGAAGTCCTTCTCCCGCCGCGTCGTGCCCGGAAGCAGCAGCAACAGCTTTGTCTATCACCGCATCGTTGGCGACGGGTACGGCCCTCCCATGCCGCCGACCGGTTCGTTGCGACCGGAACAGATCGAAATCATCAAGGCGTGGATCGATCAGGGAGCCGAATGGCCCGACGCGCTCGCCAACGAGGCCGACCTGCCTCCGCTCGATCCCAAAGCAATCGCCATGGTCGATGCCCTCCGCGCAGCTGACCTGCCTGCTTTCATGAAGTCCGCCGCCGCTGATCCGTCTTTGCTGAATGCCCGCGGACCCGAAGGCTCTACTCCATTCATGTATGCGGTGCTTTACACCAATGTGCCGACCCTCGCGCAGTTGCTCAAGATGGGAGCCGACCCCAACAAACGCAACGACGCCAACGCCACCGCACTCATGTGGGCTGCCACCGATCTTGAGAAGACCCGCCTGCTTCTCGATCATGGTGCCGATGTAAACGCCCGGTCCGACGACATGCGCACGCCCTTGATGATTGCCGCGCGGCGTCCCGGCGGAGCACCCACCGTAAAACTCCTTCTCGATCGCGGCGCCAAACCCAATCCGAATTACCGCCCCGAGAATGAATCTTCACCACTGATCGAGGGCCTCACATCCGGCGACCCCGATGTCGTTGCAATGCTCCTCGACAGTGGAGCAGACCCCAGGACGGCCGGCGAGACCGGCCTTACAATGGCCATCGCCGCGCACTGTTCCAGTTGCGTCGATCGCATCCTCAAGCAGGTCACTGGGAAAAGCGTCCTCACTCTTCTCACTCAATGACACCGCCGTTTTCGCCGACCCCCGCGACGTGCGTGCGTTGCTCGATCACGGAGCCGACGCCAACGGTTACGACCTGCTGGGCAGAACTCCGCTCATGTACGCCGCAATCTCCGATAATCTCCCGGTCGAAACCGTGCAGCTCCTCATCGATCACGGTGCAGACGTAAACGCCGTCGACAAGCATTCGAAAACCGGCGATGCAGGCCTCACGGTGCTCGACATCGCCAGGCACAATGGCGATACACCGGTCGTCAAGCTGCTCGAAAAATCCGGCGCCAAACCCAGCCAGATTGTTCCTGTTTCTCTCACTATGAGGCGCGACAACTCCATTCAGCGCGCCGTCCAGGACACGATCCCCCATCTACAGCGCGCCGACACCAACTTCATTACCAACTCCGGCTGCATTTCATGTCACGACAACAGCCTCACTGCCATGACCATGGGGCTTTCGCGCAAACGTGGCTTCCGCATCGACGAGCAGAGTGATTCTGCGCAAGTGCAAGCCAACGTCGACGTCCTCGCCAAGCTGCGCGATCGGTTGCACCAGGGCTTCATCGTTCCCACCGAAGACAATTTCAGCGAAGGCATCCTCGCCTATCAGTTGATGGGCCTGCATGCCGAAGGCTACAAGCCCGACATCAACACCGACACTGCGGCTCTTTACATTCTGTTGCGGCAGCACAAGAACGGCGAATGGCCCGCACAACATGCCGACAACCGTCCCCCCATCTGTCTCGACTACATCGGCCAGACCGCGCGCGCCATGCATGCTCTTCAGCTCTACACTCCCAAAGTCAACGCCGAAGAATATCGCCGCTCGATTCGCCTTGCCGCAAACTGGCTCGCGAATGCGCACTCCTACAACAACGAAGACCGCAGCTGGCGTGTAGCCGGCCTCGCCTGGGCCGGAACAAACAAAGCCGCAACCCAGCAAGCCGTCAAAGAACTCCTCGCCGCGCAGCGCCCCGATGGCGGATGGTCCGACCTGCCCACCATGCAGAGCACCGCCTATGCCACCGGCAAAAGCCTGGTTGCTCTCCACATCGCCGGTCTTCCGTCGTCCAGCCCTGCTTACCAACGCGGAATCAAACTGCTCCTCAACACACAGCAGCAAGATGGCTCCTGGTATGTGCAGACCCGAGCTCTCGGCTTCCAGCCATGGTTCGACGCCGGCTTCCCGCACGGCCACAATCAATGGATCTCCGCCGCCGGCACAAACTGGGCCGCCATGGCGCTAGCCTATGCACTGCCGGAAAGCGCCCCCAAAACAGCATCCGCGCCCCGCAAGTCGCCCCCAAATCTCACTGACAAATCCGATCGTGCTTTTAGCTTCCAAACCACACCACCCGCAATTGCGTCAGCAGAGACGCAAGCCCGTCACTAAGGAATTCGCAGTAGAAAGAACCCCGTCATCCCGAGCGAAGTGGAAGGCCCTGCTTCTCGTATCCCCGCGTGTAGAAGAAACTTTGTCATCCTGAGCGAAATCGAAGGACCTGCATTTCGGGAACTCCATTTAGAGATGAAATTCGGAGAAACGACCTGTCCGTTCGCGGACACCCAATCCCTACTTCGAACGCCCCGCCGTCTCCCCCTGCGCCCCGCCGTCTGAATTGAATAGGCTTGCTGCATCGCCAAATGGCCGACGACTTGCTCCTTCCGATAGCCTCGGGAGGGCCGTTTCATGTCGAGATTCCTGCAGGACCTGAAGTTTGCCACCAGGCATTTGCTCAAGAGCCCTGGCTTCACCTCGGTAGCCATCCTCATCATGGCCCTCGGCATTGGCGCAAACAGCGCCATCTTCAGCGTCGTTCACGCCGTCCTCCTTGAACCCCTTCCATTCAGCGATCCCGACCGCTTGGTCCAAATCTGGCATGTTCCTCCACAAACCAGCTTCCCGGGAATGACGCGTTTCGCCGTCTCCGCCGCCAACTTCCTCGATTGGCAGAAGCAGAACGACGTCTTCAGCGAAATGGCTCTCTACAGCGGTAGTTCCTATGACATCACCGGCCAGGGCAAGCCCGAGACCATCCGCGCCGGTCGCGTCACCTCCAATTTTTTCTCCGTCCTCGGCGTTCAGCCCGTCTATGGCCGAGTCTTCGTTCCGCAGGAAGATCAGCCCGGCCGCAATCAGGAAATCATCCTGACCTGGAAGCTCTTCCAATCCCGCTTCGGATCCGACCCCAAGGTGATCGGTCGAACGATGACCCTTGATGGCACTCCTTACGCGATCGTAGGCGTCATGGGTCCAAGGTTGACGAAGCCGGATTTCGCGCAAGCCTGGACACCGCTCGGCCTCACCGCTGAAGAAGCCGCCGTTCGCGGGGAACATCATTACCTCTCCATCGCGAGACTGAAGCCGGGCATCAGCATCTCTCAGGCACAAGCCGAGATGAACACCGTCTCCCATCGCCTCGAGCAGGCCTATCCCGCCGACGACAAAGGATGGGGTGCCATCGTCATCTCCATGCGTGAAGACCTCGTCGGCGACGTGCGCACTCCGCTGCTGATGATGCTCGGAGCTGTCGCCTTGGTACTGCTCATCGCTTGCGCGAACGTTGCCAATCTCATCTTCGCCCGCGTATTCAGCCGGCGAAAAGAGATCGCCATCCGCTCAGCACTCGGCGCAAATCGCGCCCGGATCGTGCAGCCTCTGCTCACTGAAGCCGTCATTCTCTCCGTCTGCGGCGGAGCCTTCGGCCTTCTCATCGCTCACTTCGGAATCGAATTGCTCCTCAAATTCTTCGCCGACAAACTCCCCCGCATGGGAGACATAGGACTCAGCGGCTCCGTTCTCTGGTTCACTCTGGGCCTCTCGCTCCTGACCGGCATCCTCTCGGCGCTTCTCCCCGCCATCAGCATGATCAAAGGCGATGTCAGTGAGTCGCTGAAGCAGGGACTTGGCCGTCTTGATTCCGACACCAGCAGCGGCTTAACGCGCTCTGCGCTTGTCTCCGTCGAAGTCGCCCTCTCCATCGTGCTCCTCATCGGCGCGGGACTCATGCTCCGTAGCCTCTGGAATCTTCAGGCAGTCAATCCCGGCTTTGATGCCCGCAACGCACTCACGATGGCCCTCGAGGTTTCGCGCCATCAATTCAAAACGCCTGCCGAAGAAACCCAATTCTTCACCCAGGTCTTGCAACGCGTTCGCGCCCTTCCCGGTGTTGAAGCCGTAGGCGGAGTTGACGATCTGCCTCTCGTCGGCGGTTCCAATCAACCGGTCGCTGTTGAAGGCCAACCCCTTGTACCGATGTCCGAACAGCCCGAGGTTTCCGTCCGCGTCATCACGTCCGGATACTTCAACGCCATGCGGATCCCGCTTCTCGAAGGCCGCGATGTCCAGAGCAGCGATACCGCCGATTCGCAGCCAGTCATCGTCATCAGCAAGGCGATGGCCAACCAATTCTGGCCCAACCAAAGCCCCCTAGGCCATCACCTCAAGCTCACATTTTTCCCCGATAAGGAACGAACTGTTGTCGGCGTCGTGGGCGACGTGAAGCAGCAAGGTCTCGACAGCGCCGCCGGCATCTCCACCCTCTACTGGCCGGCCGCGCAAGTTGGCAACTCGGCCCAGGGAACGTGGCGCCCCTATGGTCTCTCCCTCGTTGTGCGCACGTCAGCTATCGCCCCGCAAACCCTCGCCACTCCCGTCACGCGCGCCATCGCCGAGATCAACAGCAATATTCCCGTCGACAATGTCGTCACGCTCGACGACTTCATCGGGACCACCCTCACCCAGCAGAGCTTTAACATGCAACTCCTCGCCATCTTCGGACTGCTTGCACTTGTCCTCTGCACCATCGGCATCTACAGCGTGCTTGCCTACTCCGTAAAACGCCGCATGCGCGAAATCGGCCTTCGCCTCGCTTTTGGCGCGTCGCTCCGCGACGTCGCTGGCCTCGTTGTCGCACAAGGCATGAAACCGACCTTGATTGGTGTCGCAATCGGTCTCATTGCCGCATTCTTCTTCGGTCGCCTGGTGGCCAGCGTCATCTACGGAGTAAGCACCCGCGATCTTGCTACCTTCGCTTCCGCAACCCTGCTCATCGTGCTCATCTCCTTCGTGGCAAGCCTCATACCCGCGTTGCGCGCCACACGCGTCGACCCGCTCAAGGTGCTCCACGAAGATTAAGATTCGCCCGTTCTTCGCTGTGTGTGATTGACCTCACATCGAGACATCCGTATAGTAGATCCAATGAGTCGCTGTTCCATGCCGGTCGCTTGTTGCGCATGTTGTTGTGCGCCGCGCCGGACTATGGGATAAGCCTCCTCTAAGACTCACCGGAATTCCCATACCCCGCGCCGCAGCCTTTCTGCAGCCGCGGGTTTTTTATTGCCCCCAAACAGACGATCCGGAGAAACATGACAATCGCCACCACCGCCGAGCTGAACTCGATCACTCCCGAAAGCCGCTCCGCGCCACTCTCAGACGAGCGCCAACGCGACGAGCGCTTAAGCCACATCCAGCTCCTCGAGGCCGAGAGTATCCACATCTTCCGCGAGGTAGCTTCCGAGTTCCAGAACCCGGTAATGCTCTATTCCATCGGTAAAGACTCCTCCGTCATGCTTCGCCTCGCGCAGAAAGCCTTCTACCCCTCCCCCATCCCATTCCCGCTGCTCCACGTCGACACCGGCTACAAATTCCGCGAGATGCTTGAATTCCGCGACCGCTACACCGCCGAACTCGGCCTCAAACTCATCGTCTGGCGCAACGAAGAAGCCCTCGCCGACGGAGCCAATCCCATTAAACTCGGCACCCAGCGCTGCTGCGGATATCTCAAGACCCAGGCTCTCCTCGACGGCCTTCGCGCCCACGGCTTCGACGCAGCCTTCGGCGGCGCGCGCCGCGACGAAGAAAAATCCCGCGCCAAAGAGCGCATCTTCTCCTTCCGCGACAGCCGCCGGCCAGTGGGACCCCAAGAATCAGCGCCCTGAACTCTGGTCCCTCTTCAATGGCCGCATCGGCCCCGGCGAAAGCATTCGTGTCTTCCCGCTTTCCAACTGGACCGAACTCGACATCTGGCACTACATCCATCTCGAAAAAATTCCCATCGTCCCCCTCTACTTCGCCAAGCCGCGCAAGATGCTCGTCCGCAACGACTCGCTCATTCCCCTCGAACAGCCTTTCATTCAGGGCCTCCCCGGCGAAGAGCAGTGGGTCACATGCCGCTTGCGTTCGCTCGGCTGCAGCCCCTGCACCGGCGCGATCCGCTCAGAGGCCGACACCGTGCCCAAGATCATCGAGGAACTGATGGCCGTCCGCAATTCCGAGCGCGCCAACCGCATCATCGACCACGACCAGGACGGCTCCATGGAACTCAAAAAGCGCGAGGGCTACTTCTGATGGCTACCACCGAGCGCAACCTGCTTCAGGAAGACTCCGAACAAGCAATACCAACTCCGTCGGGAGGGCACGAAGTGTCAGGGCACGACTTCAGTCGTGCCACAAACGATGCAAAATCGAATCGGGCTTTAGCCCCTGAGAGATTTCAGTCATCTCACGCAGATGTCCTCGAGATCCCCACAATTGCCGACGAATTTGCTCCCGAACCCATCGAACAGCGCCTCGAAGCCGAACTCGCCAAGGCTCTCCTCCGCTTCTCCACCGCCGGAAGTGTCGACGACGGCAAATCCACCCTCATCGGCCGCCTGCTCTACGACTCCCACAACGTCTACGACGACCACATCCGATCCGTCACCCGCAACGCCGCCATCGACTTTGCCCAGCTCACTGACGGTCTCCGCGCCGAGCGAGAGCAGGGAATCACGATCGACGTCGCCTACCGCTACTTCTCAACTCCCAAAAGAAAATTCATCATTGCCGACACACCCGGCCACGAGCAGTACACGCGCAACATGGCCACCGGAGCCTCCACTGCCGACGTCGCCATCGTCCTCGTCGACGCGCGCAAAGGCATCCTCGCCCAGACCCGCCGCCACGCCTGCATCGCCGGCCTCCTCGGAATCCCTATCGTCATCGCCGCCATCAACAAGATGGACCTCGTCGATTTCTCTGAAGAAGTCTTCAACCGTCACAGCGCCAGCCTGCAGGGCCTCGCCCGTCAGCTCGATATCCCCCAGCTCATCGCCGTCCCCGTCAGCGCCCTCGACGGCGACAACGTCGTTCATCGCAGCACCCGCATGCCGTTCTACTCCGGCCCCAGCATTCTCGAGCTGCTCGAAACCCTCCCCCTCGCCATCGAACGCACACAGGCAACCTTCAGGTTGCCCATCCAGCGCGTGCTGCGTCCCAATCAGGATTTCCGCGGATTCGCCGGACAGATCACCGCCGGCGCCATTCATCCCGGCGATGAAGTCCTCGCTCTGCCCAGCGGTCGCCGGACCCGCGTCCGCGCCATCTCCACCTTCGACGGCAATCTCGCCCGCGCCCGTGCACCACAGTCGGTAGTCCTCACCCTCGAAGACGAAATCGACCTCAGCCGCGGCGACATGATCGCCTCCATCGCCGCGCCACCCCGCAAAACCAGTCGCGTCGAAGCCACCGTTGTCTGGATGCATTCCAAACCCCTGCGCCCCGGCGCCACATACCTCCTCAAGCACACCAGTCAGACCGTCCGCGCCACCATTACAGAACTCCGCTCCCGCATCGACGTCGAACATCTCGCCGAGAACTCAGCTTCGCAACTCGCCCTCAATGACATCGGTCAAGTCGTCATCGAAACCAGCCGCCCTCTTCTCGCCGATCTCTACCGCGATAGCCGCTCCACCGGCAGCCTCATCCTCATCGATCCGGCAGACAACACCACCGCCGGCGCCGGCATGATTCGCGTCATCCACGATGCCTCCGAATCAGAACACAAACATGCAACCACAGGGTTGCTCAACGTCGGCAATCGCGCAGCCCTTGCCACCCAGATCGAGCAATCGCTTCTCGCCGACGGCGCCACGGTCCTCCGCACCCGTATCCCGGCCTCTGCGCAACTCGCAACGTTTGCCCGCCTCGGCGCGTTCGTCATCATCGAATCCGAAAACTCCGACCCCATCACCTTCACCCGCGCCGACGCCACCACAGCCAAAGCTCTCGTAAGCGACTCCGAATCCATACAGGAAACACTCAACGAAATCCATCGCCTCGCCGCAATCCCCACAGGAGAAGACGACAATGACAACGGCCTCGGCATCTGACGCTCTCGCCCTCACCGCCTCGGGCTTCCTCCGCGAGCATCTCGAGCACGCGCAGCGCGCCTGCATCACTTCGAGCTTCCAGGCCGAAGACGTCGCCGTCCTCCACATGGTGCTCCAGCTTCAACCGCAAATCCCCGTCATCTTCCTCGAAACCGGCTACCACTTCCCTGAAACCCTCGTCTACCGCGATCGCATCGCCTCCGAGTGGAACCTGAACCTCATCAATGTCCAGGCAGAACAATCAGTAGCCGAACAGGAAGCGCAATTCGGCATCCTCAATCAGACCGCCCCCGACCGTTGCTGCGGCCTGCGCAAAGTCGAGCCGCTCTTCCGCGCTCTCGGCTCCTACACCACCTGGGTCACCGGCCTGCGTCGCCAGCAGTCCAAGTCGCGCGCCAATCTGCAACCGCATGAGTTCTTCACCCTGCCCAGCGGCCACATCCTCGCCAAGCTAAGCCCTCTCGCCGAGTGGACCACCCGCGATGTCTGGCAGTACGCCGAGCAGCACTCCATCCCGCTGCTCCCGCTCTACGAAAAGGGATACACCTCCATCGGTTGCGCACCATGTACCAGCCTGCCCTTCGACGCCAACGACCCGCGCTCGGGCCGCTGGTCCGGCCAAAAACTCGAGTGCGGCATCCACCTGCAGGCTCACTGATGCAGCTTCACTGACCCGGAGATCGCCATGGAACTCCTTCTCGGATTTGCAATCGCCACGCTAATCGCCATCACCGGCGTCGGCGCCGGCTCGCTGATCGCGCCGTTGCTCATCCTGTTTCTCCACGTTCCAGTCGCCGAAGCCGTCGGCACCGCGCTCGCCTACTCTGCTGCCGTCAAGCTGGTCGTCGTTCCCGTTCAAATCTGGCGCCGCCAGATCGAGTGGCGCACCCTCGCCATCATCCTCGCCACCGGAATCCCCGGCGTCGCTATCGGCTCGCTCATCTTCCAGCGTGTCGCCCACAATTCTGCGAACAATCTCTGGCTCTTCCTGGCCCTGGGCGTGATGATCGCCCTCTCTTCCGCCTGGCATATCTACCGCCACTTCCGGCCCGCCGCCGAACTCGCGCAGCGCACCAACTCCCCAAAGTGGCTCGCCTTCGTCATGCTGCCCATCGGTGCAGAAGTCGGCTTCTCCTCCTCCGGCGCAGGAGCACTTGGCACCCTGGCGCTTCTTGGCCTCACGCCCCTCGACGCGCGCCGCATCGTCGGCACCGACCTCGCCTTTGGCCTCTGCCTCTCCCTCATCGGCGGCACGCTTCACCTCAGCAGTGCCGGCCTCAATTCGACCCTGCTCATCAACCTCATTGTCGGCGGAGTCCTCGGCGCGCTCGTCGGTACCGGCCTCGCCTCCCGCATCCCCGTCCGCACCATGCGCCTCGCCCTCTCCCTCTGGCTCTTCGTCATGGGCCTCCAACTCTGCTGGCACGCGCTGGCGTAGAACGAAAACCACCGCAGGCGCCGCTGTTTCATTCCACAAACTTCAGTATCCACGCACCCAAAATGCGAACCCGTCCGCACGCATGCCGCGCGATATACTGCTATTAATGCCTCTTAGCTGGTCGATGGCGGAAGTTTCGTTTTTGAAAGGGCACGACTCGGGGAACCCACGTAGTGGGTCGCGTGCCGTAAAGGCTCAGGGAACAATCGGGCTTTAGCCCCTGAGGGAGAAGTTTTTCGAAACTCCAACTTTTGTCATGGCTCGTCGGGCTTCATCCTTTTGCAAGTGAGAATCTACCTTGGCGCGTGAAACGCATACGGCACGTCTGGCAAGCAAGAAGTTAATCTCTGAATCGGCTCAGTGTTACCACTTCGATTTCGTTCTCGACGAACTGGAAACCTTCCCCTTCATCTCCGGCCAATTCATCTCCGCCGTCGCTCCTGATTCCACCGGCAAGCAGCAGACTCGCGCATACTCCATCGCCTCCGCCGCCAACGCAAACCATTTCGATCTCTGCGTTAATCGTGTCCCGCAGGGGTTCTTCTCGAACTACCTCGCCGATCTCACTGACCTTGCTCCCGGCGGTACCATCCAGGTTCACGGCCCCCACGGCCACTTCGTTTTGAAGCAGCCCGTCACCGACTCCATCTTCATCTCCACCGGCACCGGCATCGCTCCCATGCGCGGCTTCGCACAATGGCTTTTTCCTGAGACCGGCCCTGACGCCGGCATCGATCGCAGCGAAGGCAAAGAGATCTGGATGGTTTACGGCACTCGCCACGAAAGCGAGCTCTACTATCGCGAAGAGTTCGAAGCCCTGGCCGCGCGCAAGCCTAACTTCCATTACCTGCCCACGCTCAGCCGTGCCGATGAAAGCTGGAAAGGTCTCCGCGGCTACGTGCAGGATCACGTTGCCCGCATCGTCGAAGAGCGCGCCGCCCGCCTCGGCCTCACCCTGCCCGTCCCTCCGCCAGACCCGGCAATCCTTCCGTCTGATCTCAAGTTCGACATCTACGCCTACATCTGCGGCCTGAACAACATGGTCGCCGGAGTCCGCGAAAAACTGGCAAGCTACGGCTGGCACCGCAAGCAAATCATCTTCGAACGCTACGACTAAACCCACAACCCTAGTCCACCCACAACCCTCGTCATCCTGAGCGAACGCAGAGAGTCGAAGGACCTGCTTTCGGAGCATGCCCCCAAAACTGTCAAGCACCTCTCGTCTGCTCCCCGCCCTAAATCATTCAATTCATTCGCAAAATTAACCGGCCCTAGTTTGCAGGTTATTTCCCCCGAAACGTGCACAATCGTGAAGTTGACACTCCTGCAGCCACAGGCGCGGACGGGCAAAAACAAGCGGACGGTCGAATGACCGATCGGCAGTCCGTAAGTCCTTTGCTGAGACGACTCTGCGATCTAAAGTCTCTCTCAGGAAGACTTTAGCGCCGCGCCGCCGGCGTAAATCATTGCAGCGCAAGACTTTGCTCACAGAGTATGGGGGTACACCCCCCCGGAAAATCGGGACGCGAGCGGCGCACACATGGAGCCAGATCGAAAGATCTCTGGGATAAGCGTCGGGAAGGACCTCGTCGTTTTCGATACCTTGGGTGCCCCAGGTCTCGATTCTGAGACCTGGGATATCACTCGGCGTGAAAAATTATCCCCGATACTCACTACCGCGAAGGCCGAGCAATCGCCTCACGCACATTCGCCAGCGGAGCACTTGCGACAAATTCAACCGCATCGCCGTTCCGTCGAATGCCAAGTTCCGCCCAAAGCTTATCCAGATCCACCGTCACCGGCGCATTCTTCCACTTGGCATATTGTTCGGTCAGCACGTGTGTTCCCGTCGCCTGATCGCCAATCGTCAGAGCTTTGTCCAGCGGCCACTCATGATCGATCGTTCCGCCCGCAGCCACTATCGCGCGAAGCGCATCTTGCAGGCCCTTCTTGTTGCCGGTCTGCCTCCGAATCTCGACGTCGGCAACCAGGCAGAACATCGCTCCGCCCCAATACGTCCGTCCCCATGTGTGCGTTGTGTCAAGCCCCCGATCGCCCTCGACTGGCTCGCCTTTATGCATATCGCGCACCATGTCGCGCCAAATTTGCTGCGGCTTCAGTTCGCCTGCTTGAACACGAGCAATCGGCTCGACGTACGTTGCCAGCCCCTCTTCCATCCAGTGCTGATCGTCAGGTAGCGAAGGAAAGGCAAGATGATCGAGCTCATGCGTCATCATCCAGTCGTCGTTCAGGTCTTCCTGCGTCGTGTGCTGGCCGATCCGAAACCGCGTCATGCCCGGCCAGCCCGCCATGTCGCCCCATGTGGTGCCCTGCACAATTCCGCTTCGATCCGGCACTGGCACAATCAGAACGCGCGCGCGCTCAACAGGAAAGCGTCCGTAATAGGTGGTGATGGCTTTTGCCGCAGCCCGCACATGTTCAAAGAGTGCATCCTGCGAAAGGTCCATTGCACCAGCGGCGAAATCGATCTGCAGGGTTCCGCCACCGATTTTCAATTCACGCGAGGCCACGATCGTGAGGTTATGCCCGGGCTGAGCGTCCGCCGCCGGGGAAGCGGCGAACACTACGGCGAGGCTGACAATCCACGAAACACGCAGCAGGATTCCGCCCCGCTCGCAAATGCTCATGCATGTTGGACGTGAAACTGGACCTGAAAGCCGCGAAAGGCGCTGACTATGTCTTGGAAGCGATAATCTCCAGCTTCTCTATCAGCGGAGCAGTAGAAAGCAGTTCTTCCGCCCTGGCAAAGAGTGCCTTTGCGATCTCGCCCGTGAGATGTGCGTCCCGGCCGGCCTCATCTTTAAACGTGTCGAAAATCGCAAACCTGTTATCACCCAGTTTCAGCGCATACCAGGTTGTCGTGCCGGGCTCGCGCACCGCCAGAGCTTGCGCCGACTTCAGAAACTCTTCCACTTCCTTTTCTTTGCCGGCCTTGGCTGTAAGCAGCGCGAGAATCGCAACCTTGTCCATGAAACCTCCTGGGAACATCTCCATCGTAAGATGCAGACTTTCCGAACAAGTCGCGTGGATTGTCTGACATGTTCACGGGACGCCTGTCTCGCCGGGTTGTTCCCGGTACACTAAGAGAGTCATGCAATTCCGCACGGGAAACGAAATCCGCGAGCTGTTTCTGCGCTTCTTTGAGACCAAGGGTCACCGCCGGGTGCACTCTTCGTCGCTGGTGCCTGCCAACGATCCAACGCTGCTCTTTACCAACGCCGGAATGAACCAGTTCAAGGACCTCTTTCCTGGGCGCCGATAAGCGCGATTACTCCCGCGCAACTACGTCGCAGAAATGCGTCCGCGCCGGCGGCAAGCATAACGACCTCGAGAATGTCGGCTTCACCCGCCGCCACCATACCTTCTTCGAGATGCTGGGGAACTTCAGCTTCGGCGACTACTTCAAGCGCGACGCCATCGCCTTCGCCTGGGAACTCGTCACCAGCCCCGAGTGGTTCGGCATCCCCAAAGACCGCCTCTATGTCACGATCTTCGAGGGCGCAGACGGAGTTCCGCGCGACGACGAAGCCGAGCAGTTCTGGATCGAAACCGGCGTCCCCAAAGAGCGCATCTTCCAATACGGTTTGAAGGACAATTTCTGGCAGATGGGCGAAACCGGCCCCTGCGGCCCGTGCTCCGAAATCTTCTACGACATGGGCCTCGAAGCCGCCGAAACTCCCGGCGTCGATCTCCCCTTCGGCAAAGACGAAGCCCGCTACGTAGAAATCTGGAACCTCGTCTTCATGCAGTTCGACCGCTCGGCTGTCGTCGATCCCGCAACCAAGGCAACAACCTACAAGCTGACCCCGCTACCCAAGCCCTCCATCGACACCGGCATGGGCCTCGAGCGCGTCGCCGCTGTGCTCCAAGGCAAGGTCAGCAACTTCGAGACCGACCTGTTTACTCCGCTAATCCAGCATGCCGCTGAACTAACAGGTCTCACGATCCAGTCGGCCCAAAGCCGTCATCCTGAGCGCAGCGAAGCGGAGTCGAAGGACCCGCTGTTGCGGTTGCCTGCGTCGCCCGAAGCAGCCCCAGACAAGGAGGATGCTTTAGCCCCTGCAGAAATTGAAACCCTCACCGGCAACGCCAGCCTCCGCATCATCTCCGATCACGCTCGCGCAGCGACGTTTCTGATCAACGATGGCGTCCTGCCTTCGAACGAAGGCCGCGGCTACGTACTGCGCAAAATCCTTCGCCGCGGCATTCGTCATGGCCGCCTCCTCGGCCAGGAAAAGCCGTTCCTCAATCAAATGGTCTTCGCCGTCCGCGACCTGATGCACGGCGCATACCCCGAACTGATCGATTCCGCCCCGCGTGTCGCGAAGGTCGTTGAGGCGGAAGAGAAGCAGTTTGACCGCGTGCTCAAGATCGGCCTCACACGTCTCGACGAAGAACTGAAGGGCAACTTCACCGGCAACAAGGCATTTCATCTCTACGAGACATTCGGCCTCCCACTCGACTTCATGGTCGATGCAGCTCGCGATGCCGGAGTCAAGTTCGACGATGAAGGCTTCGAGCGTGCCCGCTCGGAAGAGCAATCCCGCGCCCGCGCCTCCTGGAAAGGCGGCAGCCAGAAATCCGCCAGTCCCGTCTTCCGCGATCTCGCCAAAACCGACTTTCTCGGCTACAAGCAGCTCAACGCCAACGATGCCGAAGTTCTCGCCATTGTGAAAGACGGCGCCGGTGTGCCCTCAGCCAAGGCAGGCGACCAGGTCGAAGTCGTGCTCGATCACACCAGCTTCTACGGCGACTCCGGCGGCCAGATCGGTGACACCGGCTGGTTCACTTCAACCGACGGCAACACCACAATCGCCGAAATCACCGGCTGCGTTCTACCCGTGCAGGGCGTTCGCGCACACAAGGCAATCCTCAAACAGGACATCGCCGTGGGCGATCACGTCAACACCCTCGTCGACGGCGCTCGCCGCGACAACATCAAGCGCAATCACACCGGCACGCACCTGCTGCACGCAGCTCTGCGCCAGGTCCTCGGCACGCACGTCAAGCAGGCCGGCTCGGCAGTTCACCCTGACCGCCTCCGCTTTGACTTCTCCCACTTTGCCCAGGTTGCCGACGAAGAGCTGCAGGAGATCGAAGACATCGTCAACAGGGAAGTTCTCGCCAACGCCAAGGTCGAAACCCTTGTCGACGTCCCGATCGACGTCGCGGTCAACGAGTATCATGCAATGGCTCTCTTCGGAGAGAAGTATGGCGACAAGGTTCGCGTGGTCAAGCTTTCTGACGGCTTCTCAACCGAACTCTGCGGCGGCACGCACACCGCAGCCACCGGCGAAATTGGCCTCCTCAAGCTAACCGGCGAAAGCGCCGTCTCCTCGGGTGTTCGCCGTGTCGAGGCCATCAGCGGACTAGGCTCGCTCGACACCTTCCGCCGCGACTTTGAAGTGGCCAAGCTCGCCGGGCAGTACGTTCCATCGGTCGATAACCTGACCGAGGGCCTCCGCGCAAAATTTGCCGCGCAAGACGACGAACTGAAGCGTCTGCGCCGCGAACTCGAAGAAGCCCGCATGAAGTCTGCAGCCGGCGGCCTCGATGAAGCCGTTCAGCGCGCCACCGAAGTGAAAGGCGTGAAAGTGCTAACGCATCGCGCCGATTCGCTCGAGCGCGGACAACTGCGCACGCTCGTCGACAACCTCAAGCAGAAACTCGGCGAAGGTGTGGTGGTCTTGGCTTCCGCGCAGCCCGAGGGCAAAGGTCGCTATCATCGCAGGGGTCACGCCGGGGCTAACCAAGCGCATACAGGCCGGAAAACTAGTCGGCGCGGTGGCAAAGTTTGTGGGAGGTTCAGGCGGTGGCAGGCCCGATATCGCCGAAGCCGGCGGCAAAGATCAATCGCAGATCGATGCCGCGCTGCAGGCTGCTCCAAACGCCGTCGCCGAGTTGCTCGGCTAAGCTCCGTAGTTTAGTGTTCTCCGAAATCGATCAATAGGTCCGACGCCGGATGCTGAAAGTGTAAACCACTCCTCCCTCAACGATGGGATAGACGTGAAGCGACCTTCAGCGTCTCGCGTAACTCAGCTCTTCGCGCTTGCTCAGCATGAAGTTCGACGCGGCGTGAATCTCCGAAATGATCCCTCTTCGTTTCAGCAGGGCAATTCGAGCCGGATCTGAAATGGCGATGTATCGCTCGAAGAACTTCGCGATCTCGGCGTCGCTCGAATTCCGCGCCACATGCGCGAGCCGATAACGCAAATAAAAGACCTTGAGAATGATTCCCTGTTGCCTCTGGCGAAACTTCGCGGCAAAGTAGCCCGCATCCAGCATATCGAAGTGAAGAATATTTCCCATGCGCATCGTGCGCGGCGCTCGCAAAAACGCGCGCCAGCCATGAGTGACGAAGTCGAAGTTGGCGAACGTCTTCAGGCGGATGAAAGACTTGTAGTTGCTGTAACCCAGAAAATAACCCGCCGGGATCATACTGCCGTCGCTCGGGTCGCGAAGTAGTCTCGGAAGCGCTCCAAGGAATCGAACCTGGTAAAAGAGGTAGTCGTACCAGGCGGCAATCACAGGCATGCCGAAAAACCCTGACAAAGAGCGCGCGAGAGTAGCGCCAGATCGTTTCTGTCTTCGGAAAGCGATTAAGAAAATATACACAATCCGCAAACGGATTCGTCGACGTGGCTGAAGTGGGAACCGATTCGAGGTTCGGCAGGAATATCTGGTCGATCTCATCTGGAATCTTGGCCAGGTGTTTTGAGATTTGATCCTCGGCGATCTCCTCTTCACGTGACATCAGAACTAGCTCATCGGGATCGATACCGCCCAGCCAATCCAGGCCTTCCGCAGCTGCGCTCTTCGCCGCGTAGTACGTGTTGATGCGCTTCCGCACATCCATATCGTTCTCCCAGCAGACCAGGATGTCTTTAATCCACGCGGGAGCGTCGTCGGTCTCCTCCACGCGTATAGAATCGCGCGCCGTAACGCAATCGTACTTCGACACTAGTTCCTGAGATCCATCCGTCGTTCCATCCCAGAAGATATAAATTCGCGAACAGCCGGCCGCGATGTGATACTCAATCGCCGACGCCAGCAGCCTCGCCTCATTCTTCACGGTGTAGGTTAGAGCGAATTTCCCTGACGGCAAAAATGACCTCGTTTCCAAACGTCGAATGGGGCTAGCATCGCACAAAATGCAACTTGGGGTCTAATGCATTGGATGCAACCGTTCTCAGCCGGAGATGCCGCCGCTGTCCAAGGCTTGCGCCTCAGAACCGCTGCGGCCCGTGATCCAGTGCCAGAATCTCGAAGGCCAGTTGGGATCCATGCAGGGCCTCTCGATCAATAGATAGAAGGCCAGCGAAATCGCCATGACCGGAACACCGGTAACCAGAAGCTGAATGGCGAAGTTACTGAGAAAGTCGAACTGGGGCCCGATGCACTTCCGCGTGAGCTTGAAAAATACCGCGATCATCTGAAAGTGCATAAGGTAGATGGAATAGCACATGCCGCCGATGGCTGCGATCCAGGGATTCGCAAAAAAACGGCGCAACACCACGCCGCGAAGCGCGCAGACAAATATAAGCGCCATGGTCCATGGCATGACAATATGCGAGGTGACGTAGGTTCGGGCCATACAGAACGTGAGCACCAACCCTAGAAGCCCGGCCGCATCGCAGAGCAACGATGGGCGAATCCGATCTCCGTCGACGATATAAATATCGGCTATCAGTAGGCCCATGAGAAAGAACTGGGCATAGAACAATATGCTCTCAGACGCGCGGGGACTACCGACAATTGCAAATTGAGAAATGCTAATAGCGATGAGAAGAGACGCGATCAGGACGCGGCGGAGCAATTTGCCGCGCACCCGGTAGAGCTGCATAAAGAGCGGTGCCAGGATATAGAACTGAATCTCAATCTCAAGGCTCCACGAAACCGGATTAACAAATGTACGCTCCCCGTAAACGAGGCGGTGAAGATACAACATCGTGACGGCCGCATGGGCTAAAACCCCCGCAGAGAAACGGCGCGTATAGACGAACAGCAGAATCACGAAGAGCAGAATGGAAAGCAAATACGGCGGTTCCAGGCGGGTAAGACGGCGGATGAAGTACTTACGGAGCGAAACCGGCTGCGCACCTGCAAAGAAGTGACGTGCGAATGGCAACGCAAGCACAAAGCCGCTGACAATGAAGAAAAGGCTCACCCCGCAGTCGCCATTCCCAATGATCCGAAAGAGGCCCGAATAACGGGACTCTACGGGAATGATCCGGCCGCTGCGGAGCTCAAGTTCCAGGGATAAATGAAAGAGAAATACACTGGTGATCGCGACAAAACGCAGTCCGTCAATCTCTGGGATGAATCTTCCGTCGCGCGTGATCCTGCGAATGCGTTCGAGAAGCATAAGGTATTCGTAGTCTATAACCGATGCAAGGCGATGTTAGAAAGCTTCCTGATCCTGTCTCAGCGGAGGGGCGCATTCACGGAAATTTCAAGATTCCCGGCCTTCCCTGAGCCCCAGTCATAGACCGCCGTTACCAGGTGGGCATAGACATTGGACGGCAAATCGATCTCGAGATGAACCGGAAGCCCTGTCTTCTGGATCGAAGGGTACTGATCCGGACCAATGCGCAAAGTCTCCGTTACGCCCTCCCAGTTGACGGCGTTTCCATCGCGATCGTAGGCCTTGAGGCCCATGAGAATTTTGCCGCTTCGCACCCCCTGTGCGTCAGGCCGCAAGACAACATCCTGTTCGCGAACAACAAAGTCCACATCGAAACGGGTCAATGGCGCATTGAGCTTCGCATTTTGTCCGGCCAGCGGCGCACCAGGCCCAGGCTGAGTTGCGGCCCGTTCGGCATGAACACCGTAGAGCACGCCCGTGGCGCTCGGCATTCCGAACAGCAAGAGCGGTGCGAGAGGGGCCTGCGGCAGAACTGGCCTGAGGCATCGAAGTATCGTCCGCGTTATAACCATGCCGATAGGCGAGTTTGTACTTTCCTTTCGCGAGCTTGACTTCGATCTGCCGGTAGCTTCCGTCCATCTTGGCTTCGTTGGGCGAATAGCCGAGTGTGTAGTAATTCGCGCCGTCGCTGATTGCGTGCCGCAACGCGGCATTCAGATCGTTCGTATTGAAGTACGCCTTGCCGCCGGTCGAGGAGGCCAGCTGCTCCATTGCATTCATGGTGCCGGCACGCTCCGCGGCACCTGCGCTGTAAGCGGACTTGGCTGAGTCAACACCCTGGCCGCCTGCGTGCCCGGCTATTCCTTCAGGGCCTTCACCGCCGACATTGGCTTCGATGACGTGCTCCGTCATCATTCCCTCGGCGTTGATGGGATATACGGCAATCCTGGACGTCGTAAACAGATCACCGGTCGTCCTCACCTTGTCCAGATATCCGGGAACGGCAGTATTCTGCTTCATCGTCTCGCGTTGTGCTGCGGTGGGAAAGATGACGACTGGAAAAGAGCTCGCGAACCAGATGAGATTCTTGCGCCCAGGTACACCCGCGAGATAATGCCCGAGATAATTAAGAGCCTCGAAAGTCATGGAGGCTCGGTCGCCCGCGTTATGAGCCCGGGAATCGGCCTGCGCTTGTCGGATCGCCGCGATGGCGGTGGGAGAAGCCTGCATCACCTGCAATTGAGCGACGTCGGCAGTATCGTCGGCTTCGTCGCTGCGGCTGCGAGCGGCGTGATTCTTTTCTACTTTCATGCCATTCTTTTTGTCGTTTAGCGCCGCAACCAATGCCGAATTGTCCGTCGTGAACCCCTGCACAAAACGCAACTGTGATCCAAGGATAAAAATCGCTACACGGGTTCCGGGCTGCATGTGTGTCAGAAAATCCATGACTTCTCGATGGACATAAGCCTGATCCTGCGGCTCAGTGTTCAAGGTATCGAGCAGCAGAATATTGACCGCATCACTCACCGGTGCAGGCGGAACGTTGGTGCGTGTGCCTGCGGGCATCGGCGGCATCTCCGGCGGCGCGCTCGGGCCACCGCCGCTTTTCGTGTGCTCTTCGAAGAAATCGATCGCTTGCGGCTTGCCATTTTCTCTGATCTCGAAATCCTGTTTTCCGAGTCCGAGTACCGGATCCCCATCACTTTTGGTTGCAACCACATCTACGAGGACTTCGCGGGTCGTCGTCTTGAACAGAGGAGCTTCATCGATGAGGGGTGCCTTGGCTTTCACGTCCGGCGCAGCATTTGTGGCGAGCGTGGGTGCCAACGCAGCCGCTTGCTCGGCAGGTCGCTTTTGGGCGGATGCGGCGGAAGAGTCTGAGCCAGGTGTTGAATTCTGATCTTCGGCGGTCTCTGTTGGTTGTGAAGCAGGGAGAGTCTTCGCTTGCTCAGACGGAATTGCGCTCGCCGAAGGTGCAGCAGGAGGCTCGCTCTGCTCCTTTGCTTCGTCTCCGGTCAGGATGCGCGAAGATGACCGAAACATGTGGTACTGCTCAAATGAAACATCATTCAAGAGTTTCTGAGGCGGGCTCGGGGCTACGCTCCCAACGTATCCGTGGTCTCCAACGATGAAGTTACTCTCCGACAGTGCAGACGAGAGAGCGACACTCCTGGTTGCGCAGATGTAGGACTGACCACCGATTTCCACCGGGCCATATTCCACCATAATGTCCGCCCTCGAAATGGGATCGGATGGCCTTAGGTCTGCCTGGACGGTCAATCGAAGAATTGATCCCTCATGAGGATCAACCGCAATCTCCCCGCGATAGCCGACGATACGGTCAAGGGGTGCCCACTGCGAAGGGACACGCGGATCGTCCCCCGGAACACAGCAATAATTCACTCGGTAATGCGACTTTTCCAGTGGCACAGCGTAGCGGAACACGGCCTGTGTTCCCGCAGGTGTCTGTTCCCAGTGGCTCCAACTCAGATTGCTCTTTGCTGCGTCAAGGAACACGGTGCTGAGAATCGGGCCAAATACCCCCCAGTCCCTGAGTCCCTTTTCTTGGTTTTTTAAGGATCTCGGCTTATCACTTCCCGTATCTACCACTTCCTTGCCGTCTCGGTAAAGCACCGTCACGTCGAAAGCATTGGTCTCATGTAAGGGGCGATAAGGAATTGGATTCGTTCCCGTCTGAACCTGCGGTGTTTCCTCGAAGTGAGTCGTTACTCTCGTCGCGTAGAAGTTAGGTAACAGGTGGATCGTCTTGCTGACATAGTTCACAACCAGCCCCATCATCTTTCGTTGCGTCGCTAGATCCGGCAAAGGAATCTGGGGAATCTCTGCTGCGGGCGGCAACAGGAAAGCCGACTGATCTGCCAAAATCTTCAGTTCCTGTGAGGTCTTAGGTCCTGGCGAATTCGTTTCCAGTCGCGCCAGGGTGGTTGTACTCAGCCGCTCGGTCAGCTCCAGATCTGATATTTGCTGCGCAACCTCCGCATCCGGCTTTCCAGAAACTGCGGCCAGAACCTCCTCTAGTTGAGAAACGGTGACTCGTTTTGAAGCGAGCGCAGGGCGCGTCATTGCAACCAACAGCAGCAGGACCGTCAATTTCCGCATGGCAATGCCTCAGTAAATTGACGGTCGGCGCAGGTCAGAATGCTGCATTTGGATGGCAATCTCGATTTCAGCCGAACTTCAGAGCAAGCATGGCGCATCAGTTTTGATACTCGGAATGCTACTTGGTCGGTTGGCTGCTTTCAACGTTTCGCTGTCAAGTTTGACAGTTGTGGCAGAGGAGGGGAGATCTTAAGTTCAATTGGGATTGTTAAGGATACGTCCGACTGAATCTGTCCCGCGAGCTCGGTTTTGATCACGAAAGAGGTCTTGGCAATGCCCGAAGCCGGACGTTCCAACGTCGAAATCGCCCATCACCTCACCGAGCACAAGGAGTCGTCGCTCTTCCTGGGACAGGAAATATTGGAGATCGTGGAGGCCCTGGTGCTGGCCATAGTGGCAATCTCCACTGCCTGGAGTGGTTATCAGGCAGAGCTTTGGACGGGACGTCAGTCAGAACTGTACGGCCAGGCAAGCAAATTACGCGTTCAAGCTGAGGGAGCCACCACATCCGCGAATCAGGAGCGTTTGTACAACGCCTCGACCGTGGTTGAGTGGCTGAGGGCTGAATCCCAAGGCGACAAGAAGCTCGCCGCCCTTTTTGAACGACGTTTCCTTCCCGAATTTCGTCCCGCCTTTGAAGCCTGGAAGAAGACTGACCCCATCAACAACCCTAATGCTCCGGCGGGTCCCCAGATGATGACGGAATACAGAAGCGAGAAGACGCAAGCGGCGGCCAGATTGAATGACCAGGCCACAGAAGTCTTCGAGCAGGGTACTCGAAGCAGACAACGCGCCGATCAATACGTGCGGGTAACCGTGACGCTGGCAACCGTATTGCTGCTCATGGCGATCAGTCAGCGATTCAAGATTCGGAAGGTGCGTATGGGGCTGATCGTAGTCGCCGTGCTCCTGCTGTGTTTCCCGATATACCACATCCTCACGCTGCCTCGAGCATAGCCTGTCATTGCCGAGCATTCAAAATCAATAATTTACAGTCGATCCGGCCGGTCGTGTCTTATGATTCAGCTAACCGGAGAAGAGTCCCAGGCTAAAAGGAATGCAGTCAACTAATGCTCGTTGAGCAACTCCCTTCTGATCAGTCGAAATGTGAGTTCTGTATCGTCGGCTCTGGCCCGGTCGGCATGGCACTCGCCCTGGAACTTGACCGGCTCGGGCACGATGTTCTGCTTCTCGAGTCCGGTGATGCCGCAATCGACCCCAAGATTTCTGAAGCCTCGCGTGCCGAAATTGTCGATCCCCGACGGCACGCCGACATGAGTCTCGCGGTCTGCCGAGCCCTGGGAGGAACGTCGTGGACCTGGGGTGGGCGCTGCGTTGCGTACGACGACGTTGACTTTGCGCGAAGGGACTTTGTGCCGGATTCGAGCTGGCCGATCGCGCACGATTCGATCCACCCGTGGTACGCAATCGCCTCGAAGTATCTGCTGTGCGGCAATGATAGCTTCACCGTGCCTTACAAACGTGATCTGATCGATGGGCTGAAGCTGGATTCCGTGGAACGATGGGCCACTACGCCTCGACTGATCGAGGTTCATCGCGATGCGCTGCTACGGTCGCAACGCATAAGAATCAGCCTGCGCAGCACCGTGGTTGGGCTCGAAGTTGCCAGAGATGGAAGCAGAGTTGAGAGTCTTGAGGTTGCAACTCCAACCGGCTATCGTGCGGTGAAGGCTCAGAATTTCATTCTGGCAACGGGCGGGGTAGAGACGAATCGCCTCTTGCTATGTGTCCAGCAAAAATACCCAGCACTCTTCGGCGGTGTGGATGGGCCCCTGGGGCGCTTTTACATGGGCCATCTGTCGGGAAAGATCGCAAGCCTGCAGTTGGATTCTCCGGATTTGATCAGTGACCTTGATTTCAAGCTGGACGGCACTAGGGTTTACTACCGGCGTCGCCTCATGCTCACGTCACGCACACAGATCGAGAACAAGCTGCTGAATACTGTGTTTTGGCCTGATAATCCGCCGTTTTACGATCCAGGCCATCGCAACGCGGTACTGTCCGCAACATTTCTGGCCCTGGCCTTTCCGCCCTCGGGCCGCCGATTGCTGAGCGAAGCAATCCGCCTCGCTCACACTGGCCCTCGCCCCTACAAAATCGCAGCCCATCTTCGGAACGCAATTGTTGGCGCGCCCAGCGGAGCTCTGGAGATGTATCGAGTGCTGCGCGATCGCTTCGTTACCAAGCCCAAAAAGCCGGGCTTTATCGTCGCCAACAAAGGCGGACGTTATGCTTTGCACTATCACGCTGAGCAAGCCCCGAACGCGCTCAGTCGAATCACCCTGACCAAAGAGAAAGACGCATTTGGCATGCCTCGGGCATCGATCGATCTGCGCTATTTGGATCAGGATGTCGAAAGCGTGCTTGAATCCCATCGATTGTTGGATAAGGCTCTCCGAGCGAATGGCATGGGTCAACTCGTCTATTGGCAGTCCCGAGACGAAGCCCGCGCATGGATCGCGGAGAACGCAGGCGACGGATTCCATCAGATTGGCGGAGTGCGTATGGGAACCGATCCCTCAACCAGCGTCATTGATCCGGATCTGAGAGTGCACGGGTTGTTGAATCTCAGCGTCGCCTCATCGGCGGTTTTTCCCAGCGGCGGTGAGGCCAACTCGACTTTGCTGGCCGTTGCGCTGGCCATGCGTCTTGCCCACCGGCTCGCAAGTTCAACCAGTTCGCAATAGGATCCAAATCTAATGCGCGTAATCGACATCAATATCGCCGGCCAGTCGACACCTCTCAAGGGTGTGTCGGTAATTGGGATGGGCTGTGCCGCAATGATGGGCAGAGCCGGAAGGCGTGAGTCTCTGGCTGCCCTCGGCGCCGCCTATGACGCCGGAATCACTTTCTACGACACGGCTCGCTCCTATGGATACGGAGCATGTGAGGGCCTGCTCGGAGAGTTCTTCGCATCAGGACGCCGCGATTCCGTTGTACTTTGCACAAAATTCGGAATCCTTCCCGGAAACCCGGGCGGATGGAAGAACAAGGTAAAACCCCTCGCTCGGGCGGTTCTTGGCGTTGCTCCTCAGCTTCGCGGGATGGTGAGAAAACACGCGGCCGACCAGTTTGTCCCGGGCCAGTTTTCGGTTGAAACTCTCCGATCGAGTTTTGAGACCAGCCTTCGTGAGTTGAAGACCGATTACATTGACATCCTCCTGCTGCATGGCCCGCCCGTAAGCGTGCTGCGGCAGCAGGATATCCTCGAAGAACTGTGTCGTTTGGTCGATTCCGGAAAGGTTCGATTGGCGGGGGTATCAGCGGAAGGTGAAGTCATTCACGCTGTTTTCGGGGAGCATTCTCCCGTGTTGAAGGTAGCGCAATTCCCGATTAACCCTTTCTCGATGGATCTGGCATCACTAACCCCCAACGCGGCGAAGTCGCTGATGCTGATTGCGAATCATCCCTTTGGCGGCGCGGAGGGAATCACCCGTTGTCGAAATCAGATCGACCGCCTGCGCCAAGACCCGGCAGTCCCCCAATCTCTGCGTGAGAAACTTGATGCGAGTGACGAGAGCCTGCTTCCGGAGTTTGCCTTGAACTGCATCCTTGAGGGGACCGGAGTTTCGGTTGTAATCCCGTCGATGTTGCAACCGACACATCTGAAAAGCAACATTCGAGCCATCGAGCGGTGTCGATTTTCCCCGGCAGAACTGCAACTGATCAGAAAATCGCTTAGCGGGAGCCGCGTCCCATTGGGTTGAATCTCAGGCCGGAGTTGAGGAGCGGCAGTTTGGTGCGCTTCCCGAAGAAAAGGTTGCCTACATTGCAAAATGTTTGTAGGCGCTTGCATTGGAGTGATCTACAAGCTGGTGCTGGTACTTTTGTGCAACGCTAATTTCACTCGATATTTGCGAGTTTGCTGGTATATTGGAGGCACTGGCAACCAAGTCAGTGCCCGTGAATACTCTATTTGGATGGAAGCACTTGCTTTCATTCTGCGTCGCTACACTTCCCAATCGTTTCGTTGCCTTGATCATCTGTTCGTGATTTTGTAGAAACACTTCACCCAAGTGAGGATGGCGAAGCCTTGCGAACAAGCGTTTTCGAAGATGTGCATTGGGATTCACCCGTTGCCGGAATTACCCCGGGGGTTACGGGCGACGCGCGCTGGTTTGCGGTATACACCACCTGTAGGCACGAAAAGCGGATTGCGCAGCACTTGAGCCAGCGCGAGATCGAGCACTACCTCCCGCTCTATCGTGCCGACCGGAAATGGCGCGACGGGTCCCGGGTGACGCTGGAATTGCCATTGTTTCCCAGTTACCTCTTTGTTCGCATCAGGCGTTCTGAGCGCGGCAGCGTCTTGAGCGTTCCTGGAGCCCTTGCCGTTGTGGGAGGAACCGGAGGCGAGCCTGCCTCGCTTCCCGATGCCGCAATCGAGTCCTTGCGAAACGGATCGAAAGAGCATCGGATTGAGCCCCATCCTCTGCTGCGTGTCGGGCAGTTTGTGCGCATCCGATCAGGCGCCTTCGCCGGAATGGAAGGCATTGTGGTGCGAAAGAAGGGCGGTTTTCGCGTGGTCCTGACACTTGAGCAGATCATGCAGAGCGTTGCGGTCGAACTGAACGAAGACAACGTGGAGCCATTGCCTGAGAAGTTTCGCCCCGGCGCGTGGCTCGAAATTGATCATCGTCTGTGTGCTCAAGGGGCCTAAGTTCCCGCGGAGTAAGGAAACAGAGAGTCGCGCCTCTTCCGATTCGAGCAAAAGCACGATCTTGATTCTTCGTGGTCGATGAAAGCTGCATAATTACGCCTTGGTCGCAGCGGCGCCAGAACGAAAAACCTCCCGGAAAGCAACCTCGCACCTTTCCGCAATGCGGCGCGATCGGAATCCCGCACTGAACCTGACCTTGCATTCCCCAACCCACCCTCGCTCCCAGGCATTCGGTGTGATCGGCAATTAAGACAGTCGTTCCATCCCCAAAGAACACATCGTCAGGAAAGACCCACACGATTTTGAGAACCTCCAGCTTAAGACAGGCGGCAAGAGGATTTATGACTGGACCATCTGGCTCAACAAGAGGCAGTACAGAGGAGCGCATTCTCACCACAGCTGCGTCTCTGTTCTCTCAATTCGGTTACAACGGAGTAAGCACACGCGAGATTGCTTCCGCCGCGGAAGTGAACGAAGTGACAATTTACCGTCACTATCCACGCAAGCGCGATCTTTATCTCGCCGTGCTTGGAGCGGAATTGCAGCGTGTCCAATTGCGCGGCGAGTTGCTGACCCGACTGGCAGAAGCGCAAGACGGGCGCACCGCCCTTGCCTGCACCTTTGAACTGATTGCGACAACTCTGCACCAGCAGCCGCAATTGCTCCGGTTGTTGCAATATAGTGCCCTGGAATTGAGCGATGATCTGGATCCGCTTCTGCGCAGACATCTTGGAGAACTCGTGGAAGTCGTGGCGCGGTATCTGGAGCCGTGGATCGAGAAGCGGCAATTACGCTGCTCCAACGCCAAGACGCTAGTGCTTACGTTGATTGCAATCGTTCTGAGCCGTGGGCCGTTGCGTCGCGTGTTTCTTGGGGATGTTGAGAATCTCAACTCGCTTTTCGAAACCTATTCAGAGTTTTGCCTGGCGTGAATACCAGTAGCGCCGGCGAGCCGGCACCATATTTTTGCAATGACTACAGAAACACTCGATACGAGACAAGGAGCATTTAGGGATTATGGATCTCAAGGGTAAAGCGGCAGTCATTTGCGGCGGAGGAGGCTTCATCGGGGGCCATCTTGTGAAGAGCCTCCTTGCCGACGGAGTCAATGTTATCCGTGCTGTCGATGTGAAACCGATGGGCGACTGGTACCAGGTGTCCTCGGAAGTCGAAAACGTTGTGGCGGACCTGAAGGATAAGGATAGCTGTTATCGGGCCGTCAACGGAGCGGACGTCGTCTTCCAACTCGCCGCCGACATGGGCGGAATGGGGTTCATCGAAAACAACAAGGCTCTTTGCATGTTGAGCGTGTTAATAAATACGCACATGCTGCTCGCCGCTCGCGATTCCGGCGTTGAGCGCTTCTTTTACTCTTCGTCAGCCTGTGTTTACAACGGTGAAAAGCAAAAGGACGCCCATGTCATTCCCCTGAGGGAATCCGACGCCTATCCGGCCCTTCCAGAGGACGGTTATGGTTGGGAAAAACTTTTCAGCGAACGAATGTGCCGTCACTTTGAAGAAGACTTCGGCATGCAATGCCGAGTCGCCCGCTACCACAACGTCTACGGACCGTTTGGAACCTGGACGGGCGGACGGGAAAAGGCACCGGCAGCAATTTGCCGCAAAGTTCTTGAAGCCAAGCTATCCGGCAAGCACGAGATTGAAATTTGGGGCGACGGCCATCAGACGCGAAGCTTCATGTACATCGACGACTGCACGAGAGGGACCCGGGCAATCACGGAAAGCGAGATTCACGAACCGTTGAACCTCGGATCGAACGAGCTCGTGACGATCAATCAGCTCGTAGACGTTGTTGAAGATATTGCAGGCGTGAAGCTGACGCGCCGCTACAAGCTGGACGCGCCAAAGGGCGTAAACGGGCGCAACAGCGATAACGAGAAGATCCTCGAATATCTCGGTTGGGAACCCTCGACCCGGCTCAAAGTCGGTCTTGAAAAGACCTACCAATGGATAGAGAAAGAAATGCTCACCCTTGCCCATGCCTGAGGACGTTGTACACGGGCGCTCCAATCAACCGGCAACTCACCACCGGGGAGATTTCAGATGAGCGAACCACTGAGTGAACGGCAGATCCTGGGAGTCAATTTTTACGTGGGAGATGTGCACGGCGCGATTCGGCGTATCTCTCGCGGCGGGTTGCTCGTCGTGCCCGCTGCGCCTGCTCTAAAGGATGTAGCTTGGAAAGACGATTACCGCGAAGCGCTCAGGAATGCGGATGTGGCTATCGCCGATTCGGCCTTCATGGTTATTGTGTGGAACTTCCTGCAGAGCGACTCGATCCCGCGCCTTTCAGGGCTCAGGTATCTGAAGGAATTGTTGCAACTGCACGAAGTACGTACCCCCGGTAACACCTTTTGGGTTATGGCCGGCAGCGCCAGTTCGAGAAAGAATATGGACTGGTTGCATTCACAAGGGATTGAAGTTCCACCGGAATTTGTTTATCAAGCGCCAATGTATGGCGGTAAGATTGAAGACAGGGAACTCACTGACAAGCTGCAGTTGTTACGTCCAAAGCACATTGTGATCACCGTGGGTGGCGGCACGCAGGAGCGGCTCGGGCTTTATCTGAAGCGCAACCTCGACTATCTCCCCGCGATTCATTGCATTGGCGCGGCAATCGCATTTCTCAGTGGCGACCAGGTGCGAATTCCGGGTTGGGCTGACAGACTCTACCTCGGGTGGTTATTTCGCTGCTTGTCGTCACCCCGTCGCTTCGTTCCGCGATATCTTTCCGCGGCGCAGCTTGTTCCGCTACTCTGGCGCTATCGAGACCAGCTTCCGGTGCCCCAGGATAGCGAACAGCCATTGACCCAGTCCGAGTAAGTATGGGCCGCGAGTTCCGAGGGCAGTCGAAACGGGAGAAATTGACTAGATGACGGCAAAGAGTGAATCGGCAAGTATCGCGGTAGTAGGGTCTGGCTATGTCGGCTTGGTTGCGTCTGCCTGTTTTGCGGAAATTGGACATCGCGTCATCTGTGTCGATAACGACGAATCCAGAGTGCGCATGTTGCAGAACGGTGGAATACCCATCCACGAAGAGCATTTGCCCGAGCTTCTTGCGCGTCATCGCGGGAATTCGTTGGAATTTACGTCTGATCTACGAGCCGCAACCCAGTCAGCGCAGGCCATTTTTATCGCGGTGGGAACGCCGCAGAGTGAGACGGGCAGCGCTGATCTCTCGTACGTGGATGCCGTAGCCAGTGAGATCGCCCGTTCCATGGATTCCTATAAGGTCATCGTAGAAAAGAGTACGGTCCCGGTCTATACGAATGAGTGGATTCGGCGCGTGATCGAGCGCAATGGCGTCCCCAAGGATATGTTCGATGTAACCTCGAACCCCGAGTTCCTGCGAGAGGGTACCGCGGTTGTCGATTTCCTCCATGCAGATCGCGTCGTGATCGGCGCTGCAACCGAGGTCGCCGCCGATCTGTTGAAGAAGATATATCTTCCACTAACCGGCGGGAGCTACTACGATGTGCAGGGGTCGGTGCCGGGCCCGCGCACGGCCGCCGATCCGCCGCCAATCCTGCATACCTCGACCAAGGCTGCTGAGATTATCAAACACGCCTCCAATGCTCTGCTTGCAACCAAGATCTCATTTATTAACGTTGTCGCGAATATCTGTGAGGCAGCCGGGGCAGACGTGGAAGAAGTTGCGCGCGGCATCGGCATGGATTCGCGCATAGGCCCGAAGTTCCTGCGCGCCGGCGTTGGCTACGGCGGATCATGTTTTCCCAAGGATGTTGCGGCATTCCGCCATGTTGCGGAGCAGGTGGGCGTAAGTTTTGGACTTCTGCACGAAGTTGAGAAGATCAACGAGGAACAGAAGCAGCGCTTTTTCCAGAAAATTCGCTCTGCGCTGTGGACGTTCCGCGGAAAGAAAATCGGAGTGCTTGGTCTGGCATTCAAAGGCGGTACGGATGACGTCCGCGAGTCGCCGGCGCTCGATATTGTGAAAAAGCTTCTGAGCGAAGGTTGCCTGGTGTGCGCCCATGATCCTGCAGCGTCAATTCGCTGCAAGGAGTTCATTCCGGCCGGTCCAAATATGCGTTACGTCGACGACCCCTACGCGGCTGCACAGGACGCGGACGCGTTGCTGATCCTGAACGACTGGCAAGAATTTGCCGAACTCGATCTTGCCAAGCTGCATTACACGCTTCGATATCCGATCGTGATTGACGGCAGAAACCTTTACGACCCCACCGTCATGACCGGTGCAGGGTTCACTTACCTGAGCGTGGGAAGGCCTGGCTTGGCTCAACCGGTCGATCCGGTCGCTGCATTCTTTCTGCCCAAGCGTCGGGAAGGTGCAAAGGTCTAACGCAACCGGTTGGCTGCAAAAAAGCGGGCTTTTCAAACCCTCATTTGGTTGCGACAAGCGAATGAAAACAACAGCCAGAAGAAGGACGATTGTGCGATGCGCGTACTAATCACCGGGGCAGCCGGCTTCCTCGGCTCCCATTTAGCCGATGCCATACTCAAGGAAGGGCACGAAGTATTGGGTGTCGACAATCTTTGCACCGGCTCTCTTGAAAATCTCAAACATCTAAAAAGTGAGCCGAAGTTCGAGTTCTGCCAGCAGGACATTTGTAAGCCATTCGATCCGAAGCACGTGGATTATGTGTTCAACTTCGCTTCTCCGGCCAGTCCTGAAGATTACCTTCGGCTGGGGCTCGAAACCCTGATGGTTGGCTCGGTAGGAACGCGCAATATGCTGGAGATCGCGAAAAAATTCCAGGCAAAATTCCTGCATGCGTCGACGTCAGAGTGCTACGGGGATCCCCAGCAGCACCCGCAGACCGAGGAATACTGGGGCCATGTGAATCCAATCGGGCCGCGCTCCGTCTACGATGAGTCGAAGCGATTCTCAGAAGCACTGGTCATGGCATATCACCGTTACGAGAAAGTGGATACGCGGCTCGTGCGAATTTTCAACACATACGGCCCGCGGCTTCAGATGAACGATGGCAGGGTGATTTCCAACTTTCTCACGCAGGCGCTGCGGGGCGAGAATTTGACAATTTACGGCGATGGCAGCCAGACGCGCAGTTTCTGCTACGTCTCTGATGAGATCAATGGGATTCTTCGGCTCGCTCGCAGCGATGAGCATGCGCCCGTGAATATTGGAAACCCGACAGAGTGGACGATCCTGGATTGCGCGAAGGCTGTGCTGCGCATTACCGAATCAAAGAGTACGATCGTGCATCGGCCGTTGCCTCAAGATGATCCCACGCAGCGCCGCCCGGACATAAGCAAGGCGAAACGCCTGTTGAGTTGGGAGCCCGAAATCGACCTGGAGACCGGACTGAAACTCAGTCTGGAATACTTCAGGTCGAGCATTGAGGCTGCTGCATAGTCACTCACAACACAGTTATTCCATTTCGGATGTTGCAACAGGTCGTGATCGGCCGGGAGAGCTATTGTGAAGAGAGCACTGATTACGGGTGTCACCGGACAGGATGGAGCCTATCTGGCTCAATTGCTGCTGTCCAAGGGATACGAGGTGCATGGAATCAAGCGGCGTGCCTCCTCGTTCAATACCAGCCGGATCGACCATATCTATGAAGACCCGCATGTACCCAGCCGTCATCTTCTGCTCCATTACGGCGACCTGACCGATTCGAGTAGCCTCACCCAGATTGTGCAGCATGTTAAACCGGATGAGATATACAACCTCGGGGCGCAGAGTCATGTGAAGGTTTCGTTTGAGGAGCCGGAATACACGGCCAACTCTGATGCGCTCGGCACGTTGCGCTTGCTTGAGGCGATCAGGATCGCAGGCCTCGAAAGGGTTACCCGCTTCTATCAGGCTTCGACATCGGAGATGTATGGCCTGGTGCAGGAAATCCCGCAGAAAGAGACAACGCCGTTTTACCCGCGGTCGCCGTATGCCGTCGCAAAACTCTACGCCTATTGGATTACGGTGAACTATCGCGAAGCCCATGGGATTTACGCTTGCAACGGAATTCTCTTCAATCATGAATCGCCAACGCGTGGTGAAACCTTCGTGACCCGCAAGATTACTCGCGGGCTGGCGAGAATTAAGGTCGGGCTGCAGGATCGACTTTATCTCGGAAATCTCGATGCATTGCGCGACTGGGGACACGCGCGCGATTACGTCGAAATGCAGTGGCGAATGCTGCAGCAGGATGAGCCCAGGGATTATGTGATTGCGACAGGAAAGCAACATAGCGTGCGCGAATTCGTGGACTTGTCAGCAAACTTCCTCGGAATGGAGATCAACTGGGAAGGAGTCGGAGCGGAAGAAAAAGGCGTCGACAAGCAAGGAAACGTGGTCGTTGCCGTCGATCCCCGCTACTATCGTCCGACCGAAGTGGAAACCCTTCTCGGGGATGCCAGCAAAGCGCGCCGCGAATTGGGGTGGGAGCCGACAGTCACGTTTCGCGAACTCGTGAAAGAGATGGTCGACGAAGATCTGAAGATTGCGGAGCGAGACGCATTGGTAAGAAAGCACGGCTACTCGGTATTTAACTTCCACGAGAATTGAAGGTAGATCCGTGACAATGGAAAAGAACAGCCGGATTTTTGTTGCAGGCCATCGTGGACTCGTTGGTTCGGCAATCTGCCGGGAACTCGTGCGGCAGGGATACGCGAACCTTCTCGTTCGCACCCACGCGGAACTCGACCTGACCAACCGCGCGGCGGTTCTCGAGTTCTTCAAGCGAGAACAGCCGGAGTTTGTATTTCTTGCTGCGGCCAAGGTTGGCGGTATCCTTGCCAACGACACCTACCCCGCCGACTTCATTCGCGAAAATCTGGAAATTCAGATCAGTGTTATTGACGCCTGTTACTGCAGTGGAGTGAAGCGCCTGTTGTTCCTTGGATCAAGCTGTATTTATCGCTTTTTGGTGGGTGCAAAGCTACGGGAGCTTGAGCAGGCGGTGAAGCTAGCAACCTCAGAAGATGAAATGCGATCTGAGATTGCCCGTCTCACTCGGCAGAAGCTTACTAGTCCTTCGTAAGGAAGTAGGACTCAATTGCCCTCATCACCGTGCGGTGATTGATCTGCGGCTCTTTTCCTTCGTACTTCGCAGCCCAGCAGATCTGGTTGATGATGTCGCGCGGATAGCAAGAACGCAGTTCTTGCTTCAGCGTGCCGTGGACGAAGTCGATGAGCGTATGCGCTACGGTATCGTCGCAATCGATCTTGCGGTCAGTCGCAACCCTGCGGAAAATCTCGCAGAACTCCTCGTCGCTCACTTCGCCAATATGGATCTTGCTCTGAATCCGGCGCAAGAATGCCGCATCCAGAAGCTGAGCCGGATCGAGATTCGATGCGAAAACGACCAGCATCTCAAACGGCATTTCGATCTTCCTGCCACCAGCCAGGGTGAGGAAGTCGATCTTTCGATCCAGTGGAACCACCCACCGGTTCAGCAATTCATCGGGCCGAACTCTCTGGCGGCCGAAATCATCGATAATCAGCACACCGTTGTTAGCTCTCATCTGCACGGGACCGGTGTAGAACTTGGTCGACGGATTGAATTGCAGGTCAAGCATCTCGATCGTCAATTCGCCACCGACCATGACTGAGGGACGCTGGCACAGCACCCACCGTTCATCATGATTCGGAGGCTCCATGTGAGCCATCCGCGTGTGCAATGTGGGATCAAAAACGGTGATAATCTGCCCGTCAACCTCGATTGCATGCGGCAGCCATACAGCGTCTTCTGCGATCACTTTTGACAACAACTCAGCAATCGACGTCTTGCCCACGCCTGATGGGCCATAGAGGAAGATCGCTGCGCCTGAATTCAACGCGGTGCCAAGCTGCCATAAAATGCGGTCGTCGAGCACCATGCTTGAGAATGCCCGATGCACATCTGCCGGATGCACTTCGGCGTGCGCCACGCTCTGTAGCTTTACCTGGGCCACATAGCTCGCCAGCGTTACCGGTGCCGGGCCGGTGTACTGGCTTTGCGACAGCAGCTCCTGCCCGCGCGTCCTGCCCTGCGACGTGATCGCAAGGTTCGGGATCTGCCCGCTCAACCCTGTGACCTGGCAAAGTTGCTCCGCGCGCAGCCTCTTCAATAATTCGCTCGCGATTTCGAAGCTGATCCGCATCTGCTTCGCCATTTCCAGGACTGAGAAGGGACCCGAGAGGTAGAGGTGTTTGAGCGCCAGATCCTCGAGAACCGATTGGCGAAGTCCGACCTCTGGCATGGTTACGGGCTTATGCGTCGGCCCGGAGGACGGGTCGGTCTTCATGAATTCCTGCAAATTCAGCAGAGGTTCCATTGAGTTTCCCCAGGACATAGAGTATATGTCTCATCCTTCATAATCGGTTGGAAACAGGAATTTGGTATTGGGCGTCACACCCCGGTAACCAGGCCTCGGTACACTCGTGTGCAGTTCCGGTGATACCTTTGTGCGCGCCCCTTGGATTGCGGAATGACCTACTCTACCATTGTTCGCGGCGCTTCTCGCGCGAAAAACAGTTGAGCGCAGGCGCAAACTTCTTATATAGAATGCGGTATGTCCCCGGCGCAGAATGGTCCCCATGCCCCCCAGGCATCCGCAACTACGCCGCTCCCCACGGTATGCATCGTCACTCTTGACGAACAATTCCTCGATATCCTCCGCACCGAACTGTTGCCGTGGGTCCAGATCGTGGTTCGCGACAGTTACGAAGACATCGCCCGATGGACGCGCGAAAGACAAGTATCCGCCGTGCTGCTCGACATTGATACCCAGGGGGAGGATCTACACGGAGGGCTTCCGATTCTCACGGAGCTTCGCCGGCTCAACGCAGATTTCACCTTGATTTCCATGAGTCGCGCCCGTGCTCGTTCTGTCGAGAAGCAGGCATTAACCGCTGGTGTTGATGCCCACTTCCGCAGTCCTGTGGATGTGGCTGAGCTGCGGATGACGCTTCTCGACACTATCCGCCGTCGCAGCGATGAGGCAGAGCGTGAGCGATCTCGGCAACAGGCCCTTGAGGCCAGCCGGTTTCAGGACTTCATCGGCGCCAGCGAGCCTATGCGGCTGGTCTACGACGCGATCCAACAGATAGCCGCGAGCAATATCAATGTACTCATCCGGGGCGAAAGCGGCACCGGCAAGGAACTCGCCGCACGCGCGATCGTCGCCCTGAGCCGCCGCGCCAATAAGCCTTTCATCCGGCTCAATTGTGCGGCACTTCCCGAGAACCTCATCGAATCGGAACTTTTCGGCAGCGAACGCGGCGCATTCACTGGCGCTACGGAATCTCGTCCAGGGCACATCGAGATGGCGGATGGAGGCACCCTCTTCCTCGACGAGATCGCGACGCTCACCCTGCCTCTGCAAACCAAGCTTCTTCGGGTTCTCGAAGATCATCACGTTCAACGTCTCGGCGGCCGCAATTTGCGCAAAATCGATTTCCGCCTGATCTGCGCCACCAATGAGCCACTTGAAGAGATGGCGCGGACGGGAAAGTTTCGTGAGGATCTCTACTACCGCATCCACGTGATCCCCATTCAACTTCCCCCTCTCCGTGACCGAATTGGAGATCTGGCCGTGCTCTGCGAGCACTTCCTCCAGGTCCACTGCACGGCCAACGGAGTGCCGTTGAAGCAAATTAGCGCCGACGCCCTGTCCGCGATGGAGGAGCATACCTGGCCCGGCAACGTCCGCGAACTGGAAAACCTGATTCAGAGGCTGATCATCACCACGCGCCACAGCGAGATCACGCCCGCAGACCTGCCTCCCCGCGTGATCGAGCATAGCCTCGCTGCCAGTGAGGCTCTCCTGCTTCCTGACGGTGGCACGGACTTCGACGGACAGGTCCGCCAGCTCGAAGTTGCATTGCTTACCACTGCCCTGCGTCGAGGGCAAGGCAGCAAGACAACAGCGGCCCGCCTGCTCAATGTCGATGTCCAGAAAATGAAGTACCTCTGTCGCAAATATGCCCTCTGAAATTCCGGAAACAGGTTAAAAATTCACCGATGAAAGTTTAATTTTTAAACTGCGGATGGAGCGTACCCTAAGTTTAGGCGAATTCCATACACATCTTAAGTGTCCTAGTTTCAGTAGTTTGAAAAATTGTTCACTGTGCGTCTGAGTTTGGCATGCAGCATGCACTATAGATCGGCGTAAGCAATTCAACTTCATTCCTGGGGGATATCACAATGGCAGTCACAAAGAAGTCTCTGATCGGCAACTCCGGCGCTTCCAAGTCAACCTCGAAGTCTACTGCGAAGATCGCAAAGCCGACTTCAGCCGCCAAGCTGGCCACGGCCAACCGGACTCTCGCAAAGCCCCTCGCCGTAGGCAGCGCAAAAACCGCCTACAGAGTCGCGCGCGGCATTACGTTGGCCAAGACGATCGCTGCAAGATACATCTAGCCTTCAAGGCTTCACATCGGAGCCGGGAGAAATATTAGTCTCCACAATGCTCCCCCGGAACAGCCAAACGGCGGCCATCCTTGGCCGCCGTTTTAGCGTGGCGCTCACCAGACGTGAGCTCTGACGAGATTTGAAAGCGTGGTACCCATCCGTCCTGCCAGACTCCGCCTCTTACCAAAAATCTTTGCCGTTCCGGCCAGACCGAACATTGGGCTTCCCGCAGCCGCCGGAAGCGCAATCCGCGAACTGTAGAACACGGGTGACTTAAACCCCTTGTACTTGTCAGCAGAAACAAGCCCAGCCGGCAGCGTTACGGGGTCGCCCGCGGGCAGTGGAAGCCGCAGACGAAGCACGGAGAATTTGTCGGGCATCACAAGCACGACTTCAGAATTGGCGGAAATCCGCTCGAGCGCAGATGCGGGCACATAGACCCTTGCCATTCGCGCGCCTTCAGCCAACTTCAACAAGGGTTGACCGTAGCCGACATCCTGCTGAACGAGCAACGCAGGATCGTCGGTCAGGACCGTTCCGTCTGCTGGCGCCGTGAGTTCAAGCGCCGACTGTGCTTCCTTTGCCAGCGCAGTCATCGTCAGTGCCGCAGACTGATCGGCGCCAGCCGTCCCAATGCTTTGTCCCTGGACCTGCGCATCGAATGTCTTGAATCGGGCACTCCGCGTCTGCGCCAAAGCCGAAGAGCGCATCGACGCTTCCTGGTTGCTGGTCATTTGCAGTAACGGTTGTCCCGCATGCACCTGTTGTCCCTCTCGCACCAAGACTGCATTCACCCGGCCGGGAACCGCCGCGCAGATGGTATGCGATACCGATGGTTCGATTACAAAGAATGCATCTTCCCGGTCACGCCATAGGGGCACAAACAAGAGCGCAATAAATACCAGCCCCGCGACCACATAAGAGCGACGCCAGCGGAAATCTGAACTGGAATTCTGCTCACGTACCTGCGTCATCACCTTGCCAAGGGACTTCAGCCTTGACCGGTACAGCGTAAACGCCAACGCTGCCGAGGGAATCAGCGCGAACTCCTCTATGAACCTCGATCCAAGGCGGTACGAAAGGCGGACGACAAAGAACAGCAGAACGTAACTGTACAGTCCCGAGATAAAAGCGTAGATCCCGAAAAATACCGCCCGCCGTCGCGGCACAACCGGAACCTCCACCGAAAGCCCGAGCACCTTCGCTTGAAACCACCCCGTCAGAAAGGCCGTGGACCTCTCCTTCAGGTCCGGAATCTCGATGATCTCCGTGGCGAAGTAGTAGCCGTCGAGCTTGATCAACGGATTCAGATTGATGATGACCGCAGCGATTCCTGTCAGCAAAATCACCTGGTATGCAAGGTTGTGAACCCAGCTTCCCGGGGGTGCATTCAGCCAGAAGATCATGGCGACGCCACACATCACGAGCTCAATCCAGATGCCGGCCATGATGGTGCCCAGCCGCTGCATCTTGGTGGCCGAGATCCAGCTTTCCGTTACGTCCACAAAAAAGCACGGGACAAGATACAAAAACATGAGCCCCATGCTGTGTACCTGCCCCCCGAAGTGTTTGCAGGTCAGCCCGTGCGCAGTCTCATGCAAGAATCCAATCACCATGATCAAAAGCCAGAACTGCGCAAAATCACCCAGGCTTTTCTCTGCGAAATTAAAGAAGAGCACGGTGTCCGGCGCAATAAGGTGCCAGTTCTCGACGACGACAATCGCTTCAAAGACCAGCAGAACAACGACAGCCAGTGCGCACCAGCCGCTATAGATGAAGCGACCAATCTTGCGATCGACCCAGCCCAGGTAGCGATCCGGATCCCAGGCCGAGAAGCTGATGTGAGCGAGGTTGATCTGCGACTTCGCCCGACGCCCGCGCTGCGCGAGGAGCTTTTCGCGCATGGCGAGATTCTTTTCCTGGTACGACTTGTACCAGAAGTCGAGTTCATCCATTTGATCCGCGAAGGAACGCACTTCCGCGACGTCCACTGCAATGCCGGACTCCGCGACAAACGTATCGGCGATATCCTCGTATGTCCGTTCGCCATCGAATAACCCAGCCAATTTCCATTGCGATGGCGATAGCCGGAAATAGTTGTTCTTGCCTCGTTGCAGCACTCCGACGAATGGCTCGCCATCCAGAATGCCGTCGCGGACAATCAGCTCAGGGTCGAGCTTCGGCGGCCGGCTGCGAGACAGCCGCTCTCTCGGGATATCCGGAAGTGCCGCATCGAGAGCTTCGCTTAGGTTCATGGCGCCAGCCGTACCTGCATGGTCATTCCCGGCTTCAGCAGCGGCGACGGATGAACTACGCCGCCGATCACCTGAATGCTGCCACTGGCGGGGTCAACCACGGGGCTCACGCGAACGATGCGTCCCTGCTGGTGCAGGTGGGGATAATCCGCAGTCGTCAGATCGAGCGGCTTTCCAGTGGTGAAGGCCGCCATCGCTGTCTCCGGCACCGTGAACAGCACCTGCAAGGGCGCCTCCGCAGTGATCCAGAAAAGCACGTCTCCAGGTTTCACCTCTTGCGCAGGACGCACCGTGCTGCGCCCCACCACGCCCGCAAATGGGGCCACAATATGCGATTGCTCCAGCTGCAGATTGGCGGTGCTAAGGTCGGCATCTGCGGCAGTCGCCTCTTCGCGGAAGCGCGCGACCTCCGCAATCGTCTCATCCACACGATATTTCGCGTGTTCCCAGTTTTCCTCGCTGATGATTTTGGCGTCGCGCATGGCATCGGCGCGGCGCAGATCAGACTCTGCCGTCTGTTGCTCTGATTGCCACTCGCGAAGCTGCGCCTGCGCCGATGCCTTCCGCGCCCGCTGCGATTCGCACGCCGACCGCAGTGTCCGATCGTCGAGTTGGGCAAGCAGTTGCCCCTTTTTCACCCGGTCGCCAATGCGAACATCGATGCTCACAATCCGGCCGTTTCGTTCCGCGGAAATGTCCGCCTGTTGCTCCGCGACCAGGGGACCGCTGGTTGAGAATGATTTCGGGTCCGCAGCCTCAGCGATGAGAGTACTCCGAGCTTCAGGCGGGGCTTTCGGTAGCGGCACGCTCGCAGCTGCCGCCGATGCGCTGGCATCCGCCGCCACCGGACGCGAATCGCAACCAGCGCAGGAAAATGCGATCGCGGCAGTCGTGATTGCGATTGCACTATAAGAGCGAACCAGGCAGCGAAGAGCGCTTCTCATACTGTCTACCACCCAATCCAATTCCAGAGTGTTTGCCAAACCCAGAGTGCCGGACGGCGCAGCAGCACATATCCGGCGGGTTTCCAGCCCAGGGAAATCTTCGCCCGGCCAGTCATTCCGGTTCGCAAGCTTGCGTCTGCATTCGACAGCGGAACTTCAACTGTGAAGGTGCGATCGCCGTCTCCTGCCTTCGCCTCCGGACTCACCACCGACACCGTCCCGCGCCACGTGCGCTGCGGATAACTGTCCAGCTTGATCGCGACGCGTTCGCCTGGACTCATCAACACCGTATCCCGTTCCGGAATGGAAACCTGCACGAGCGCCGACGAAAGATCCAGGACCTGCGCGAAAGCAGTTCCTGCGTCCAGACGCTTGCCCGCCACGTTTTGCAGATCCGGCGTCACCACAATGCCGTCAATGGGCGAGCGCAGTTTCGCTTCGTCAACGCGGGCGCGCGCGCGGTCGAATTCCGCGTGCAAAAATTCCGCTTGCTGGCGGTCGGCGCCCGACTGTGCCGCGCCGCGCGAGAGATCGTTTTGCATCACCAGCATTGCCTGCTGGTATTTCGCCTCGGATGAAGCAAGCTCGGCGCGCCACTGCCAGTCGTTCATCGCGCCTAGAACGTCGCCCCGTGCCACGCGCTGCCCTTCGTGTGCGTAAACCGACGTCACGTTGCCGTCCACCGGCGCCGCTATCGTCACCAGGTGTTGTGGCGCCACCACCGCGTCTCCTGCAACACGCATCGGAAGTGGCAAAAACGAGAGCAGCAGAGCACCTTCGAACAAGACGCCAAGAGCCATCCAGCGGGACCGCCGATTGTTCATCAGCGCCTGCTTCTTCTTCACCAGGGGCTCGATCAGGCTGATCAGCGGCACGTCCCGATAGAGCATCGCATTGCGAATCGCAACCGTAGCCTGGCCGGCGAGGATCTTGATCATCTCGATGTGCGGTACGTCGAGAAAATCGGCATTGCTGCTTTCGTATATCAGCACGCCAACCCGGCCCTGGTCGTCGGCCAGCGGCATTGCATAAAGCGCGCGATAGCCCGTCGCGGCAAAGTACTCTGCGACCGGTGCCGGAATCTCGCCATTGTCGACATTACGCAAATGCACGAGTTCGGTTTGCGAACTGAGCCAGCGCAGCAGCTGATTCAGGCGCTCCACGGTAACATCCCCCAGCGGCAGCGTTGCCATGCCCGAAACGGCCTTCAACTGCAATTTCCCTCTGTGGTCGAGGGCGATGGCGCAGCGTTCGTAAGGCAGCACGTTCTGCGGGCTGTTGGCGATGATTCCGAGCAGGCGGTCGAGGCGCAGCGTCGAGGTGATCTCTGCGCTTACATCCACCAGCGCCTTCAAGATCTCCAGCTTCCGCTCGGCAAGCATCAGGCTTGCGTTCTTGAGGGCGTTGGCGATGGTCTCAGCCATCGACATCATCAGGAATTGATCGTCGTCGTCGAATACGCTGTCTTGTTTATTGATGGCCTCCAGCACGCCTATCTCCGCTTCGTCCTGCATCAGCGGAACAACAAGCGCATTGGTTACCGGTGCTGCCTCCGACTCCTCTTTCAGGAGCACATTACGTGAAGTCAGACGTTCGTCGTCCGCATCGGCAATCAGCAGCGCTTCGCCTTCCTCGGCCGCGTCTGCCACATACCCTTCGCCAGGCGCCTGGGTCATGCCGGTTTCAACGGTGGAGTCTTCCCCATGCGTCGAAATCAGTCGCAAAACCTCCCCGTCAAACATCCAGAGATGAATCGCCTGGCAGGGCAGAATTGCCGCCGCCTTCACAGGAACCAGCGCCGTGACGGCATCCATTTCGAGGGTTGCGTTCAGCGACTTTTCCAGGTCATAAAGCTGCGACATCCGGTGTACTGAGTCGAGCAGATCCTGCCGCTGAGCCTCTATACCTTCAGAAGCTAGAATCGCCGGTGCCGCCAGCTGAACAATCGGCGCAATTGCTTCCAAATCCTGCAGTCGTGGAGTTCCTGAAAAGAAGAGAATCTCGACCGCGCCGACTAAATCCTCCCCCTGAAGAAGCGGTACGTAAGCGATCGACGAAACTGAACGCGCGATGCGCAGATGCGAGTAGTCTTCGCGCAAAATGTCCGCGTTTGCATAAATCAGAGGCTCTGGCGACTCAAGCATCCAGGGGGCCATAAGCCGGTTTCCTGATCCGGCCGTCGTTGGCTCCAGGGAGATATCCCCGGCCAGCCCGACGACTGTCCAGGCATTTTCTACGTCCTCATGCACGAACCGGTGAACCGCGCATGCGCAGTTCGGCAGTTGCGTCGCTACAACCGAGGCGATTATCGAGGCGCGTGTAGCTGTATCGGGCGTGGAAAGCAATAGCGCGCCGACTTCAAGAGCGGCCTCGTTCACTGGTGAGATCATCCGACCCCGGGGCGTTCGGTAAAAGTTAGCTTGACAATAGGGGAAATGACGTTAATTCTCAGGTGGTTGAGGCTTGGAGATTAACAAGCCTCAACTCTTCATGTAAAGCAAAATCTCGCTTGAAAGACAGGGTGTCGTGGACCTCGATATCAAGGAATCTGGTACGGTTTGCATCTTGAAATTGAAGGGCAGGCTGGTCGGCGGAGACCCAGTCGCCCAGTTTGAAAGTGCGTTTCAGCAATCCCTTGCCAGTGGGCATCTCTTCCTGGTCCTCGACCTCGAAGCCCTTCCCTACATTGACTCTTCTGGTATTGGTTCCGTCGTTAACGCCCTGCGGCAGGCCAACAAGATCGGTGGCACTGTCAAACTCGTCAACCCCGCGCCATTCGTCTCCAAGACCTTCAAGATGGTCGGTATCCTTTCGCTTTTCGGTGTGTACGATTCAGCGGATGAGGCGGTCGCCGCCTGCAGCGCTTAGCTTTCATAGAATTCGCCCAGCGGCAACGGATGGCTAAAAAGATATCCCTGGAATGAATGGCACCCCAGCGTCGCCAGGAATGCGCGCTGCGCCTCCGTCTCCACGCCTTCCGCAATGACCGACAGGCCCATTGCCTTGCCAAAGGAGATGATGGCCTGCGCGACCGCACCGCTGATTGGATCCTTCAGAATGTCGTTCACAAACGTGCGATCGATTTTGATCTGGTCCAGTGGCAGCCGTTTCAGATACGTCATCGACGAATAGCCGGTTCCGAAGTCCTCCAGCGAGAATCGCACTCCGTGTGCCTTCAGCTTGGCCATCCGCGCGATCACGTCTTCGACGTTTTCGCCAAACATGCTCTCGCTCAGCTCAATCTTCAGGTTGTTGGGATTGGCGCCGGTTCGTTCCAGCGCACCAAGCACATGGTCCACGAACTTGGGCTGCCGGAACTCGCGTGCGCTCACGTTGACTGCGATCGACAGATGCGCACCCTCTTTGCGACCGGCCCACGCCGCAATCTGTGTGCAGGCGGTCTCCAATACCCAATTGCCCATCGGGAAGATGAGTCCTGTCTCCTCCGCCAGGGGAACAAAATCTTGCGGTGCGACGATGCCCCGTGTGGGATGATTCCAGCGGATCAGAGCTTCAGCGCCGGTCAACAACCCCCGATCCAATTGTGGCTGGTAGTACAGCGAGAACTGATTATCGCGGATCGCCGCTCTCAGATCCCGCTCCAGGGCTACGCGCGCATTCACTGACGCCTGCAGCGCCGGCGCGAAGAAGAACATCGCGTTCCGCCCCGCGGCCTTGGCCTGGTACATCGCGATATCGGCCTGCTGCAGCACCTCGTTGGTGCTCTCGTTCTGGTTGCCGAAGACCGTAATCCCCATGCTCGACGTGGTGTGGCACTCGCGCCCTTCAAGCAGGAACGGCTGATCAATGGAAGCCAGAATCTTTCCGCCCACGGTACGTGCCTGGGCGGCGGCAATCTCCGCAATCTGGCTCAAATCTTCGAGAACGACGACAAACTCGTCACCGCCGAGCCGCGCAACGGTATCCACTTCGCGAACGCAACCGGAGATGCGCCGCGCCGTCTCCTGCAGCATCAGATCGCCGATATGATGGCCCAGCGTGTCGTTCAGCGATTTGAACCCATCCAGATCGACAAACAACAGGGCGTGTTTGCTGCCGCTTCGTATGCTTGAGATGAGTGCCTGGCGCAGCCGTTCCCACAGTAGGCGGCGATTCGGTAATCCAGTCAGCGTGTCGTAGAACGCGAGGCTGCGAATCTTCTCCTCATCCGCCTTGGCCTCCGAGACGTCCCGAAGATAGGAGATAACGCAGGAATCCCCGTCAAAATCACCATAGGAAGCCGAGAGTTGCCCCCAGAAGACCTCTCCACTCTTGCGCCGCAGCCTGACCTCCAGATCGCGGCAGCCCCCTCTTTCATGCAGCGCTTCGGCGACCCTGAGGCTGTCGTTCTCATCCGCCCAGATGTCCAGTTCCAGCGAGGTATGACCGATCGCCTCTTCGCGACTGAATTGCAGGGTCTCCAGCAGTGCGGGATTGACCTCCACAATCTTGCCGTCCTCGGCCCGAGCGATCAATACGCCGTCCGGACTCGTTTCGAACAAGCTTCGGAAGCGGTCTGCCTTTGCCGGCGCTGCCTCCTCTGCGGGTGCGGCTTGCGTGCACTCCGCGCTCCTGCGGTCCTGGATGGCTTCAACATGCGCCAGCAGGTGAGATGGCCAACCCTCGCGATCACGTAGAAGCGATACCGTAAGCTTGGCCCACGTCAGGCTTCCATCTTTGCGGATCAACCGGATCTCAAGGCTCAGGGCATCGCTGGCCCCGGTCCACAGTTTCTGGAACGACGAAAGGCACTGTGCACCGTCTTCGTCCGGGGTGATCTCCTGGATCATCAGGCCACGGACTTCTTCGCGTGGATAGCCGATGATTTCTGCAAACTCGGCGTTGCAGCGGAGAATATGCCCTTCCGGAGTGGCGTGGACAATGCCCACCGTAGCCTGCTCAAGGAAACTCCGGCTCTCAAAGGTAGGCTTATCGGACATTGAAGATTGCCGTTCTGAAAAGTTAGCGTGCTCGAATTGTAAAGCTCGTAAACTTGTTTTCAATGACTTGACCCACTCTCCGCAGAGGAAAAACCAAGCAAATCGTCACCTGTCGCAAGCACCACCGTAATCACGTAAGCGCACGCATGTGCGCTGAAGGTGCGATGCGTTCAGCTGTGTGATGACCTTGTATCGAACATAAACCCCACCGCTTTCGCTCTCGCGCTAAACCATTGGCCAATCCAGCAATGCCAAACATGGTTCCCCATAACGCGAGGCAAACAAGCGATGTGATCAGATGGAATAAATATATAATACGCATGACTTTAACTGACCCATTTGCGCGCTTGTTCAATTGTCTGAATTTCAGGCACTTTTCCTGATTTGTCGGCGTTTCGAAATCCGCGGATCGACCTGAACAATTCAGTTGTGATCAAAGATGATGGCTGAGGCACGCGGATAACACTTTGGTGTGACCCTGATGCTTCAGCGAAAGCACGCTATATCCGGGACTCATGAATGCTCCTTGTCAAAGAGCCATCCAGATTTGGCTTTTCTCGGGACGTAACAAAGCGCGATAGGTACTGCAGACGCTCCAGGGCACTCTTTCTTGGATTACTTCTGTGTGTTCCCTTTATCGGCGAGCGATCCTCCTTTGCTCAAAACAGCAAGCCAACTCCCGTTTCGCCGCAAATTCCCACTGCAACTCCGCCAGCTGATTTCAAAGTTCCACTCCTCACCGAACCGCTGCGTTTGTCTGACTTCTCCGGCATGGAGCCGAAGCCGGAACTGAAGGACCGGCTGGCAAGGGTAACGAGCTTCATTCAAAATGCCCCGAACGACGGAGAGCCAGCCACCCAGGAGACCGAGGTCTGGATTGCCCACACCAAATCCACAATCTACTTCGTGTTCATCTGTCACGACGACCGCCCCAGCGCGATTCGTAGTCATCTTTCCCGCCGGGAAAGCATCTCCGGCGACGACACTGTCTCGGTGATCCTCGATCCCTTCCTTGACCAGCGCAGGGGTGTCCTCTTTTCCGTCAATCCGGCAGGCGTGCAGGCCGACGCCGCCTGGACCGATACCTCCAGCGTGGACTACAACACCGATTCCGATTACAGCTACGACCAGGTCTGGGACTCAGAGGCGCGCATTACTTCGAGTGGCTGGATGGCCCTGATTGCCGTTCCCTTCCGCAGCGTTCGTTTCCGCACCGCCTCGTCGGACTGGGGTGTAGTCTTCTCCCGCAATCTGCCGCGCAACAGCGAAGTTGACTACTGGCCCCGCGTCTCCACCGGCATCTCTGGCGTACTCACCCAGGAAGCCACCATGCACGGCATTGAAGGGGTCACGGGCTCCCATAACCTGCAACTCAATCCCTACGCGCTAGGCCAGAACGAAAAAGAACTGATCACCATCGATCCGCTGAACCCGTACTGGAGCTCAAGAGCCCTGGAAGGCACCGGCGGGGGCGAAGGCAAGCTAATCCTCAAAGACAGCCTTGTTCTCGACGGAACCATCAATCCCGACTTCAGTAACGTGGAATCGGATCAGCCGCAGTTCACCGTCAACCAGCGCTACCCCGTCTATTTCCCCGAGCTCAGACCGTTCTTTCTCGAGAATGCCAACTACTTCAGCACGCCAATCAATCTCGTCTACACGCGAAACATCGTCCACCCGGAGTTCGGCCTTCGGCTGACCGGAAAAATCGGCGACACAAACCTCGGCTTCTTCGCCATCGACGATCGCGAACCCGGAGAAACCTACGCTCCCGGCAATCCGCTTTATCTCGAGCGAGCCAAATATTTCGTCGGCCGCATCTCCCAGGATCTGGGAAAGAACTCGATCCTCGGGCTCATCTACACCGACCAGGAATTCGGAGGCGGATGGAATCGCATTGGCGGAGTCGACTTCACAGCGCATCTGAACAAGAACTGGACGGCGATTGGCCAGATGGTTGCAAGCTCGACCATGGGGCCGGATGATCCCGCAAACCCGCCCACGTACTCCGCAGGACCTGCCGCCCAACTCGAGTTTCAGCGTGCCGGGCACTCCTTCATCTTCGACAGTCTCAGCAAGGACTACAGCACCGGCTTCCAGACGGAGCTCGGGTTCATTCCAACCACCAACCTCTATAGCAATCAAACCCACGCCACTTACATTTGGTACCCGAAGAAGAGTTCAGTTCAGAGCGTAGGTATCGACGGACTTTCGCTGGTCGGATGGGATCACCAGGGCAACCGTCTTTATCACTACTTCACCTTCGCTCCTTACGTGTCATTCCCGCGGCAGATCATCATCGCGCCCCAGGTCGGTGAAAACTCCGACACCGTTGGCCCGCAAGACGGCTATCCGCTCGACCACAATGTAAACTTCACTCAGAATTTTGGTGGCGCGGTGGTTCGCGGTGCGCCCTGGTCACAGTTGAACTTCACCCTCATCGGGTTGAAAACCGGAAACGTGAACTACAACCCGGTTGCCGGAGGAGTGCCGTTTCTGCTGAATGCCCAACTGGTCCAGGCGCTGATCACCCTCCAGCCCATCAGGCGGCTAACGGCAGACAATACCTATCTGCTTGACCGCGATCATGCCGCTGACAATGGCGCGTTCGTCTACGAAAATCAGGTCTTTCGCACCAAGATCAACTACCAGTTCACGCGCTCCATCTCCGCACGCGTGATCGTCGAGTACGACTCAACGCTGGCGAACCCGGCAGAAACGTCTCTCCAGCGGACAAAACAGATCCAAACCCAGGCCCTGTTCACCTGGCTTCCGCATCCGGGAACCGTGGTCTACGTCGGATACAACAACAACATTCAGAATCTCGACAGGTCGCTCTGCAACCGCGAACCCAGCGGTGCCTGCAACCCTGCAGAGCCAGTGCCCCCCACATCCGTCGACTACCTGAACACCGGCAAACAGATCTTCGTGAAGGTCTCGTACCTCTTCCGCTTCTGATGTGCCACAAGCGCAAATCGAGCCTTGAAAGATCGCGCCCTTAGCGCGACCGAAGCAAATTAAGTCACATTCTCGGTAAGAATGGGATGGTCCGCCGCCTGGACCTCAGGGAGATATAAGGGGTGAACAGGACGAGTTAGCGGTCACTCGACCGCTACTTCTGAGCCGTCGTTGTAAACCTGTCAGGCGTGTGCCAATACTGCGCGTAACTTGGGCTAATCTCCGCTAGAAACATGCGATTAGACCTAGCAGAATTCCCAGTTAACACGTCAGTTGTGTCGATGGTACAAGTTATGCACTGTGCTCATCGCGCACTGGAATGGTGCCGATGAGCACCTCTTAAGCGGACTCTCATAGATGCTCGAGCCTTTCTTGCCGCTCATTTAATTAGGTCCCAACGCCAACTCGTCGGGAGCGCCATGAACGGGAACAACGGTACATTCCGTATCCTTGTGGTCGATAACGATCCTGTGATCGCAAACGGCATTGCCGAAATCCTGCGGTTGAGTGGTTTGTCCGCACTGCCGTTTAGTAATCCGTTCAATGCGCTTGCGGCGGCTGCGGCAGAACATCCAGACGTTCTGATTACGGCCGTTCAGATAGCGGACATATCCGGCACTGAACTCGCTCTTCAGCTGAAGGATCTCTGTCTTGACTGTGGGGTGTTAATTATTTCCGGGTTCTCCTGCTTCGGCAATCTGATCGAACGTGCGTGCCGGCTTGGCTTTCAAATTGCTTTCTACTCAAAACCGCTTGAGCCTAACACGCCTATTCGAGAAGTGAGAAGACTGGTCCGCCTCAACGCAACATTGAGCTCTAATCGAGACCCTCGAGTCGACATGTTTTTGATCTCGAAGAGATTCATTCGATTCATTCACTGCGCCAACCACGATGGTACTTTTCATTCCATCTGTATGAATTGCTTCGTCACTGTGAGCTCCAATCGTCGAGAAAAGGAGCTCATCGAGCCAGAACAGAAGCACATTTGCGAGCCTTGGATGTTAGAAACCCCAAGTCACGGCGAAAAGAAAGCTCAATCAGTCTCCTGAATCGAGCGACTGATCAGCTGCGACGGTCGCCGCACGATTTATCAGGAACATCGAAGCAGGCACGTCGAGATCTTTGTGATCTGGTTTCCGTATGGACCGTCTCGACTTCATGCGCTATCTGCGTAGCAGCGGTATCTAAGAGACGGAAAGGGGTATCTACGATGAGCTTCAGGTCGGACAGAAAAGTGGCCCGCGCCATGTATTCCGTGTCCAATCGGAGTTTGGCTGGGAGAACGATCAAGCGGTAGTAGTCATCCAACTCGTGTTGAGGCAAACCCGCGAGTACTTGCTCCTCGCGAGCAAAGGCGAGCGTGGCCGCGCCCGTAATTCCGGGGCGGCAGTGCAGTCTGCCTAGCTGGTGCTTTGGAAGCTTTGGCCGGGGACCGACAAGACTCATATCTCCGATGAGCACATTTAATAGCTGTGGCAGTTCATCGAGCTTCCACTTGCGCAGGAAAGGTCCGACCGGGGTGAATCGCTGATTTTCAGCCGTGGTAACGCTGTTATGGGCGTGTTGTTCTCGATGCTCCAGAGTTCTGAATTTCAGAATAGTGAAACTCCGGTTGTGTCGTCCGGAACGCTTCTGCAGGAAAAGAACCGGACCTTGTGAAGTGAAAAGGATCGCCAGTGCAATGACCAGGAATACCGGCATCAGCAGCGGCAGGGCTATCAAAGCGCACACCAGGTCAAACAGGCGCTTGGCACTTGACTCGGACCAGGAACTAAGTCGATCTTCGAAAGATCTGGATGAGAAATACGTCTTCACCATACGTCCCCCGTGAGATATCCGATCATGATCGACACCGCCTTGGGATAGAGGTAAAGGGCAGACTACGGGCTATTTGGCGAGGATGTGAACTGTCAGATTTGCTAGTCCAATAGCTCGAGCAGGCATTGTGGGATATGGTTTTGCGATGGCCTGGCAAGTTTGACAGGTTGACTCTTCTGCTTTCGAGGTGTTTCCTTAAGCAAACCCCAACGTGAGGTCAAATGCAGAAAGTAGTTAGGTTAGGTGCGCTCATCGTGTTCGCGCCCTTGCTGGTGTGCTGTGGGCTTGCTTTGAGGTCCTACCTCCAAATCGTGCGATTAGTGTACGGTCTGGTTGGGTGGGAGCTTGCGTGGCCGCCCGTCCCGCGAGTCGGCGCGGACGCCGCAAGTGAAGTGCGGCGCTGCCGAAAAGACCCAGCTAGCGCGCAGAGAAGACGGCGATGACGCGGCTAACAATAGTGGGTCGTTCCTGATTTGTTGGTAAACACAGCACACGGAGCCGAGCTTTCAGAGTTGGGCATTCCGACGCTTATTGAGGATCACATTGAATGCTGTCAGCCCAATGAGAACGGCGAAGAGAACCGCGAGCCTGTGAGGAGTAAGAACGGGATCGCTTCGCCGGAATACGACGATCGTAATAAACGTTGGCGTGGCGAGAAAGACGACCTCCAAAAGCCAAAAGAACTGCCACCGAATTTCGGCCGAGGCTGACATTACGCGATGTCGGCTTTTCATCACAATCACTTTGACCACGAGAACGGAACCCAGTTCCTATTAATCCTGGCTTTCAAGAATCCGTTCATTGGCAGCGAGTTACTTTCCCTTTGCCGCCTCCTCAAGCTTTTTTGGCGACGTCTGTTCCAAAGCTGCGGTCAGGCCCGAAGCGGATGGAGGCGCCGATACGGTTCCTGAAAAGATCTGATCCGCGGAGACTTTCTTTCCATAAAGCTCTTCGTTATCGTCGTTATCGGGGGCTAAAGAGGTTCCGGAAAGGGAGACACCGCCAAACACGCCTTTCGAGCGAGAGTAGGAAAGCATCTGGGCTTGCATGGTGGCGGTCGTTGCAGCCTCCGCAGCCTTGCCTACAGGACCGGCGGCAATACTGGTCTCGGCGCCCAACTTGGCACTTCCCTTCATCACTGAACGCGCCCCGGCATCGTTCATCACCATGATGACAAAGTCGGTTGCCTGCCCGCCGATCTGCAATCCGAAGCTTCCGCCGCTGGACCGCATCATAATCGGTGCGCTCCAGGGTCCATCGAAATTCGCTCCGCTACGGCAGTTCATGACTCCCTGGCCATATTGAGCTCCAACGATGAACCCGACCTTCTTGACCGAGGGCAGAATAATCACGCAGACCGACTTGTTGAGCAGGTTGATAGGCAAGCCGTTCTCTTTGTCAGCCGCAAGTTCCTTAAACACCTTGGCGGCACTAGCGACTCTTTCGCTTGGTGATTCTGCTTGCGCTAGAAATGAGACAGAGCACAGTGCCGCAGCGGCAATGGCTGATGCTGCTTTTGCACGTCGACTGCAAGTTTTTCGTGTGATCACAGGGAAGCTCCTTTAGCTGCATTGGTTTGGCGAATTCGTGATTGGGCACCCGTCTTCGGTTCCTCGCCTATTTGAATCGGTTCCATCACAAGCTGGACTCCGAATAAGGACTGCCTTGGGACGGCGGGTCACGGTAGACAACCTGAGCTTGTCTACCTCCAGGGATTTGTCGGCGCGGATCGCGCGACCGCGCACCCGACAAGATTGATAGTGCGAGAGGGGCAACACCGAACATCGAAGTGAAGGCACATGATGTGGTCCGCCTGTTGTGTTTGGTAACTCGTGCCAGGTATTTTGTTCCGGCCAGAGTTCAGGCAACAAGCTCGGATGCTGTACTGAGAGCTACGGGTTGCCCAGGTGTAGAAGTTGCGACGCACTGACGAGCGTCACGGGAACTAGCAGAACGTCTGACAGTTGAGAATGAACGCGTTTGGATTCGAGACAGAAAATTAGGTTCTGGGCGTATTGTGGGCAACTCGTCAATGTCGTTAGCAAGTAGAAATGTCCGCTTTTCGTAGCAAGTGAAATGTCCGGTTTCATAAATTAGTAGCCGTAGAGGCGGTGGTAAAGTGCGAATCCCGCGTAGTGTGCGGGATTTGCAAGTTGAGAGGGAAAGTGAACTTTTCCTCTCAACGTCTTTTCCACGGCCTTGATTTGTTTTTTGCTCAGCGGCGTCAGGAGCTTTCCTTCCGCGCTGTAGTGTCCGATGCGATGCCCCGCGATCATGAGGGTCAGGGTCATGTCCAGGTGCTGATGGATGATCGCCTTGCGATCCGGCCAGGGTATGGCGCCAGTGAGCGCGTTCGAGCTGCATGACCAGGTTGTGAAAGCGCACGGTGTTGTCCCGATCAACGGTGCGCTCGTAGCGTTGCGTAAAAACCATCTCCAGGTTCCTGTGCCGGCAGGGCATGAACGCTGTGCCGCGCTCGGCTGCGGGAACGGTGAAGCGGCGGTTGAACTCGGCGATGTAGTGCTCCCTGAGAAACTTGTTGGCCTCTTCCAGGGTGCGGATTCCGCGCAGCCGCAGCTCCTGCGGCAGCCGTCCCTGCCAGGTGGAGAAGCTGCGCTCCGAGCGACCTCGCGCCTGCGGAGAGTAGGACGGAATCATATTCACTCCCAGTTCCTTCATGGCACGGCCCACCTGTGTAGGACGGTCATAATCGACCTTGCCGCCGCTCTTCGGCGTCAGCCAGAAATGGGCTCCGCGGTCGGAATAGAGCGAACAGAACAATCCCTTCTGTTCAATCACTGCCCGCAGCCCGGCCATCACCGTGAAGGTCGATTCCTCCGGCGCCAGTTGCGCATAGTAGATATCGCTGGTGGCGTCATCCAGGATCACGATCAGGTCGTGCTTACGCTCATCCTGAAACCAATGGTGTTCGCTGCCATCGATGTGCAGCATCATCCCCGGCAGTGGACGCCGCTCACGCCGCTTGCGATGAACCCCGCGTCTGGACTTGCGCTTCACCAGGCCGGCTGCCTGCAAAGCCTGCTTCACCCACGTGTAGCTCAGCCCGATCTGATGTTCTTCGCCGAGCTTCTCATGAAAGTGGCGCACGTTCAGATCGAAGTACCTGTCCCGGTAAAGACCGAGAACCTCATCGGCCTGCTTCTTCGCCACTCGTCTGCTGCTTGGCTTGCGACGTCGCCGGTCCAGCAAGCCCTCGTAGCCATCTTCCTCATAGACGCTTCCGCCTGCGTCGCAGCTGCCGCTCGCTGATGCCGATTAACTCCGCTGCCTGCCACCACTTGATCTTCCCCGATGTGGCCCGTAACAACACTTCCTGTAGCTTCATCGCCCGCTCCATCGCGGTGATCGGATAGATCGCCATGCTCTCGCGCATGGCTCCATCCTCACCGCCCCAAAAGCGGACATATCACTTGCTACAAACACCGGACATATTATTAGCTAACGACAGTGGGCAACTCGTCACTTACCACTCAATAACGTCCGCCCTCGCGATTCAACCCAGCCTCTCACTTCTCCAGCAGCGCTCGCGCAGCCCACAGCACAGGTGCCTGTCCGTGAAAATCCCCGGTTCGCCTTGGCCGCGCCATGTAGTAGGCATAGCTGTTCTCCTTGCCGGTGCCGGCGCAGACATTCGTCACATCCGAATTCTGGTCTACAAATCCCGCCAGCGCGATCCATCCGCGCCGCGCAACCGGCCCAAACGTCTCTTCCGCAAGCCACCCGTGACGCACGCCTTCGATCATCGCGAATGTGAACATCCCCGTGGATGAGCTCTCCTCCCAAGCCTCCGGATGATCGATCAGTTGCCGCCACGTCCCGTCCGTGTTTTGGTTCTTCGCAAGTTCCGCCATCATCTTGCTGTACGAGCCCAGAATCTCCGCCCTCAGCGGATGGTCCTGCGGCAGCGACAGCAACATCTCCGTCATGCCGGCGGCGACCCATCCGTTACCTCTGCCCCAGAAGAACGGCACGTCGTCAGCGTGGAAGAAAAGTCCGTTCGGCTGCTGCAGCTTGCGCAGATACGCCACCATCTCCTTCGCCGCGCGGTCCAGGTACTTCGCGTCGTTCGTCGCGCGATACGCCTCAAGCTGCAGGATCGTGATCATGTACATGTCGTCGATCCAGTAGCGTGTCTGGCCTGAGAGACCATCCGCCTGCGGTTTGCTCCACTGCCTGTCAGCGAAGCGCAGGCCCATCTCGCGTGCCGATGCGTCCTTTGTCTCCATAGAAACATGCAGCGGGACCACGCCGAAAGATCTCGTAATCGACGTGTTCCTTATTGGGTATGAGCGACTGCTTTTCAGGCGTGAGCAATTGCTGGAAGCGCGCCTGTAGCTGAGTCTCGAGAGATCTTATTCCCGGTGGCCTCGGCAAATGTCAGCGCCCCGTACCATGTGCAGACCTCTTGATAGACGATCGACTCCAAATGGCCGCTTTCGACGAAGTGGCTTGCAACCGCATCGCCAACTTTTTGGGGATCCGCATTCTCGGGCCAATTGCCAAAGTACTTTTGCTGCGCTGAAGAGTTCAGACACGCGGCGAAACAGACGGCCAGAATCAAGGGCATTCGCATGCAGTCAACCTCCGCATGAAAGCTTACCCTGTCCGGCTAACGTCCCATTAAAATCGATGCCCACCGAGAACGCTCTATATCAACGAGTCATTTCCGCGTGGCCCACCACTCGATCGCGGCAAACTTTTTCCAACTTCTCGCAAGACCGTCATCCTGAGCGACCGCAGGGAGTCGAAGGACCCGCTTTTGGGGATACTTCCGAGTTGTCCACCAATCAGAAACAACGCAAGAGTGCCGCTCGATGTTGCCTTGCGAAGTTGCCTTGCGGGTCAGAGAGGCAATAGCATCTGCAACATGTATCAGTCCTGGCATCCCTATTGATGGGTGGCGCAATCGTGTGCACCATTTTGTTGTCGCTTTTTCATGAAATGGGTCCGTTTCCGTTTGTTATATTCGTGCGGAACGGTCCGCCAGATCCGCGAATTCTCTGGATCGGCTCAACCTGGTCCTCCCATTGCTGCCCCGTTATGGGGTGTAACCACCGGGCTGGGGAACCGAGTTACAACGCGTCATGAACATCGGTGCAAGCTCCGTAGTCTTTTTGGAGCTTCTCCACGAGATATGGCCGTGGTGCATCCCCGACAGGCTGCTTTCCCTTTTTGCCTGAAATGCGCACCCGCTCGCCTGGCTTGATGTCCGCTACGTTTCCTGCCAGGGCGTATGTCTGCTGGTCGCCCTGATTTCGGAGCTCCAGTCCATGCGCGCCGGCGACAGCACAACCCGTGAGCATGTGGCATGCGATGAACGGCGTAGTACGTGCCAAACGCCGATCGCCCCGCCGAGGGCGCCGATGATTCCAAAGATCGCCGCTGCCATGGCCCCCAGATGGCGCCGCCTCCTGGCACCGCGCTCGAGGTGTGCAACGTGCTTACGGAGATAAGCAAGGCACATACTGCAAAGCGCAGGGATTTGCTGAGAGATCCTGTTTTCGAAAGGGTGCCGTTCTTTTCCGATGCGAGATTCTCTTTGCCGCCCCACAAGGGTGGCGATTCCTCGATCATATCTCGGAACGATCAGAGATGAAGTGGGATACGTCCTGAGTTACCGTCAACCCGGAAATAACTTGTCGAGCAAGAATGTTCGAACTATCAAGATTCCTGTCGGCCGGCAAAAGCTGGCGCTAAACGCCTTCGCCAAACCCGCCGATAACCGCGGCCTTGGCGCGCTTGCCCAACCGCACCACGAGCCGCACCGGCAGCGTATCGACCGGGATCGCCGCATTTGTCACGACCTCGCCATCAATCTTGACCGCCTTCTCGGCAAGCTTGCGGCTGGCCTCGGCCCCACTGGCCGCAAGCCCCGTCTGCAGCAGCAGCTTCGAAACGCGAATCTGCAACTCTCCCGGCGGGCACGACGGGCTTACCAGATCGGCATAGGCGATATGAATCTCTTCGAGATCCTCAGCCGCCTCTTTCTGCTGGAACATCCGCGCCCAGTTTTCTTCAGCATGCTGTGCGGCCTCTTCGCCGTGAAAGTCCAGCCGTAATCGTTCGCGCCAGGCGCTTCTTCACGTCCATTGGATGAACAGCACCGCTCGCAACCTCCGCACGCAGTGCATCCACTTCCGACTGCTTCAAGTCCGTCAGAAATACCCAGTACTTCCACATCAACTCATCCGAGATGCTCATCAGCTTGCCGTACATCTCCGCCGGCGGCTCGTTGATGCCGATCGCATTATTGAGAGACTTGCTCATCTTCTGAACGCCGTCCAGCCCCTCGAGAATCGGCGTCATCAGCACGATCTGCGGCTTCTGCCCGTATTGGCGCTGAAGCTCGCGGCCAGCACCGAGATTGAAGCGCTGGTCGGTGCCGCCAAGCTCGACGTCGCATTCGAGAGCCACGGAGTCATAAGCCTGCATCAGGGGATAGAGCAGCTCGTGGAGACTGATTGGCTGCTCGCCCTGAAATCGCTTGTGAAACTCGTCCCGCTCCAGCATCTGCGAAACCGTGAAGTGAGACGCGAGACGGATGGTGCCTTCGTAGCCAAGCTTTCCCAGCCACTCGGAGTTGTACCGAACCTCCGTCACCTTCTCGTCCAGAATCTTGAACACCTGCTGCTTGTAGGTCTCGGCATTCGCGTCAATCTGCTCGCGTGTCAGCGGCTTCCGCGTCACATTGCGCCCGGTGGGATCGCCGATCAGCGAAGTAAAATCGCCCACCAGAAAAATCACCGTATGCCCGAGCTGCTGAAAGTGCCGCAGCTTCCGCATCAGCACCGTGTGTCCCAGGTGCAAGTCCGGCGCCGTGGGGTCGAAACCCGCCTTCACACGCAGCGGGCGCCCCGTCTTCCGGCTCTCTTCAAGGCGCTCGCGCAGATCGGAAACGCGAATAATCTCCGCCGCGCCCTTCTGCAGCAAATCCATCTGCTCATCAACTGGAAGAAACGAACTCATACCGTCTTCCAGTATAGAGTCCGGTGATCGTGGGCATTCGACGGCCCTCTAACTTCAGAAGCGATTGACGCTTTTCGGAGCGAAAAGTCATGTTTCGTCGCTGACCTTATATATGCTCTATGCGAGGGCCGTCGGCGGTCCCAGGGAGAAATGGATTGTCTCTTCGCGCTTCGGTGTGTGCTTTGCTCTCCACGGTTGTGTGGGCTTCAGTCGTGCTCGCACCGCCCGTCATTCTCCGCGCGCAGCACCCGCCCTTTCCTCCGTCCACCGGCTGTTATAGCTGCCACAACAACCTGAAGACCGCGAAAGGCCAGGACGTTTCCATCGGTTGGGCCTGGCGTGCGAGTCTCATGGCCAATTCTGCTCGCGATCCGTATTGGCAGGCCAGCGTGCGCCGCGAGACGATCGACCACGCCTCCGCTGCTTCCGCGATTGAGAACGAGTGCGCCACATGCCACATGCCCCTGCAGCATTTCATCGACAAATCCGTCAGCAAGGAGGGCACCGCCGTCTTCTCGCACCTGCCCCTGGACGACGCTCACAACGCCGCAGCCGCTGCAGATGGCGTGTCCTGCACAGTCTGTCACCAGGCTGATCCGAAAGACTTGGGCACGCCCGAATCCTACAACGGCAACCTCACCGTCGCCGGAGTCGGTCAGCAGCCACGCCCCCTTTTCGGACCCTATCCGGCCGAGGCTCGCGCAACTTCGATTCACACCCTCGCCTCAGGCCTCACACTCACGCAGTCTGATCATCTTCGCAAGGCTGACCTCTGCGGCTCCTGCCACACCCTTTACACCACGACGCTCGACGCCTCCGGAAAGCCCGCAGGCCGCTTCCCCGAACAGATGCCGTACCTTGAGTGGCAGCACAGCGATTTCCACGACAAGCAATCGTGCCAGTCCTGCCACATGCCGGCCATCGCCGATCCCGCTCCCATCGCGACACTCAACAGCCTGCCCCGCGAAGCCGTCCGCCGTCACTCCTTCCCCGGCGCCAACTTTTTCATGCAGGATATTTTTATTGCGCATCACGACGATCTTGCCGTGACCGCGTCTCCCGCGGAGCTTACCTCTGCCTCGGCTGAGACCCGCGCCTACCTGCAGTCGCAGGCCGCTCATCTCTCCCTTAGCGCGCTCTCCGTCGCCAAGGGCCATCTCTCCTTCACCGTCACCGTGCAGAATCTCACGGGCCACAAGCTTCCCACCGCCTTCCCTTCGCGCCGCGCGTGGCTTCACGTCACGGTTACAGATGCATCAGGGCACGTAGTCTTCGAGTCCGGTCATCTCAATCCCGACGGCTCCATCGCGGGCAATCTGAATGACGCCGATCCAGCCCGCTTCTCGCCGCATTACACAACCATTACCGCACCCGATCAGGTCCAGATCTTCGAGCCCATCCTCGGTGATGCGCAGGACCACGTGACAACTGCGCTGCTGACCGCCACCCACTACCTCAAAGACAATCGCATTCTTCCCGCGGGCTTCGACAAAAGCAGCGCCTCGCCCGACATCGCCGTCCGAGGAAAGGCGCTCGAAGACCCAGCTTTCATCGGCGGCAGCGCCACCACCCGCTACGAAATCCCTGCCTCTGCGGGCCCATTCCACATCAGCGCGGAGCTCCAATACCAGCCCATCGGCTTCCGCTGGGCCCACAACCTCGCTCCCTACAAGGCAGACGAGCCGCAGCGGTTCACGCGTTACTTCGACCAGGCTGCGGCACAGTCTGCTCTTGTTCTCGCCCACGCTGAAGGTACTGCCAATGCCGCGCCTTGAGCCGAGGTACGTATTTCCGCTCTGCTCATCCACCCGACAAAAATGGCGGCGATTCCGGAGGAAGACTTGGCCTCAGAAATTACCGGAGTAGACGGATTCCCTTCGCCACCCCAGACGGGCCATCAATTCCCCTCCTCCCCGAGGAGGTACCGCCAGCTGAATGGTATAAGGGACCAATCTTGCGCTATACTTCTGCCCCGCCGTGATTCGCTGCGGCGAGTCATTTTCCGCGCAGAGGTGTCCACGCATGAATAAATCGCGCTATGGAAAAATGTCCATTGCATCTCTTGCGCTCGGCCTGACCTTCTTCAGCGTTCCCGTTGCGTCTCAACGACAGACTGCGGCGCTTCGCACAAACGATACCGAACTGCTGATGCTCGGTACTGCGGGCGGTCCGCCTTTGCGCAAGGATCGCTCCGAGCCGGCCACGCTGCTCATCGTCGATGGGCGGCTGTATTTAATCGACTGTGGCATTGGAACCATCCAACGCCTGGTCGAGGTTGGGATTCCGTCGGAAACGATTGGAACGATCTTCTTTACCCACTTGCACCCGGACCATGATCTCGGCCTCGTCGACGTGATGGCCAACGATTACTTCCACCTTGATCTCGCCTCCGACGCGCGGAAGATCAATATCTACGGGCCGCCGCAAACGAGCGAATTGGTCGAAGCCGCCTTTCACTACATCAGCATTCCCTTTGAAGTGTTTGCCGCGGAAAAGCCCGGGTTCCAGCTTGGCCGGCCGAACCATGGCCTGACCAGTCCCTTTGTCGCTCACGAAATCGATGGCGAGGGAGTTGTTTACCGCGACGACAAAATTCAGATCACGGCCGCCCAGAATTCGCATTACACGCTCATGCCGGCGCAGTTCCGCACGCATTTCAAGTCCTATTCGTACCGTATCCAGACGCCCCATGGTGTGGTGGTATTCACCGGCGACACCGGACCCAGTGATGCGGTCGTGAAACTTGCGATGGGCGCCGACGTTCTCGTTGCCGAAGTGGAGGCGAGTTCGGACGAGCTACGCGGGTTCATTGACCAGATGGCTGCCCAGAACCACTGGTCGCCTGTCCGCAAACAGGAGTTTGCCGCGCACATGGAGAAGGAACATCTCACCGTGGACAGCCTCGGAGAACTTGCCTCGAAAGCCCAGGTACAATCGGTTCTCTTCTATCACTATGACCCGCAAAACAAAGCGGAGCAGCAGGCTCGCGTCGCCGGCATGAAGAAGTATTTTCACGGACCGGTTCTGGCGCCGATGGATCTGGACCGGTTCTGCCTGTCGAAGGATGAAGCGCAATCGGAGAAGGCTATATTCGAATTGTGCGGGCAGAATACAGCAGATCAGAAGTAAGCGCCCGGTGTCCTAACGAAAGCAATCGCGCGAGAAGATGTATTTATCCATGAGTCGTTTCAGGGCGCGATTCATCGTTCGGAAGCTGGAGTGGCCGTAACCTCGGCTCCACCACTGCCCACTTTTCATCGTTGCGTTCCCACTGTCACGTCACTGCGCGCTTCGCGCCCATCCAGAGCAGCCCCAGGATCGCACGAAATCGCCCCTCAGCTATTTATGAGACTGGTTTAAGTGGGTGACGGCAATAAATCTGGCCTCGACAAGCGAGCAGGCGGACCTTTCTCGAAATCATGATCATCGTGCTGTGTTGCATATTCCTTCGATCTCGAACCGGGCGGCGACGCCTTCATGACAATTTCGTCATCTGCGTGAGGAACAACATCAGACTTTGTTCTAATCGCATCACAGGCTGTTAAAAGCCTGTGTGGCTTCCGCTTCTAGTTTCCAGCTCACATCGGAGGAAGCATTTCGTGCGTCGTCGCTTGTCCGCGGGCTTGTCTACATTCATCCTCATAGCGGCGGCCTCAGTTTTGTTTGCGCAAACCCTCGTATATACCCGCAAGCCCGACGCAAAGAACGGCAAGGCTGTCTACGAAGGCGGCTGCATCGCCTGCCACGGCGCCGATGGCAAGGGAGCGCCCGAGGCCAGCACTCAGTTCAAACGTCCCGGTACGTTTCCCGATTTCAGCCGTTGCGATCAGACCACGCCAGAACCCAACTCCGCATGGAAGGCCGTCATTGTCCACGGCGGACCTTATTACGGCTTTTCTACCATCATGCCGTCTTTCAAAGACCTGCTCTCGAACGATCAGATCGACGACGTCGTGGCTTATTTGCGAACGTTTTGCCCCAACCCTCATTGGCCCCGCGGAGAACTGAATCTCCCTCGCGCACTCGTCACCGAAAAAGCATTTCCCGAAGATGAGCTGGTGGTATCGACAGCCGTAAATGCGTCAGGAGCACCCGGCCTCGAGACGCACTTCATCCACGAACAGGCATTTGGTATCAAGGGACAACTGGAAGTCGATCTTCCCTGGGACTACCAGAATCAGGACCACTCGTGGAACAGCCACGTCGGCAACATCACCTTCGCATGGAAACAGGTGATGTATTCCAATCTGCATACCGGCTCCATCTTCGCTTTGCAGGGTGGCATTCTCCCGCCAACCGGCAGCACGAAACTCGGCGGCAATGGCACCACCGTATTCGAACCCTTTGCCGCCTTCGACCAGCTCTTCCGATCGAACACCTGGGTGCAGTTCCAGATGGGCGCCGATTTGCCGGTTCACCCGGATATCACGCCGCAGAGTCTCTTCTGGTACACCACTCTCGGCCAGACCATCGCTCCCGATCATCGCCTCGGCCGTCAATGGTCCCCAATGGTGGAATTTCTCGCCAACCGCGACCTCGTAGACGGCGCGAAGACGAATTGGGATGTGATGCCGGAGATGCAGGTAACAATCAGCCCCCGACAGCACATTCGCGCCGACATTGGCGTGCGCGCGCCTTTCACCAATACCGCCGGCCGTGTCCCGCAAGTCTACTTCTACGTCCTGTGGGACTGGGCCGAAGGGCATTTCTGGAACGGGTGGTGATGGATATGCGATCCCGCTTGGCCGTCATCCTCTTTCCTCCGATCGCCCTGATCTGCATGGTCGGCTTAACCGATGAAACGCAAGTGAACGCCGCATCCCGTCGCAACGCCAAGGACGAGTTTCACGACTCCACTCGCTGCGTCGCCTGCCATAACGGCCTCAAGACGCCGTCCGGGGAAGACATCTCCATCGGCTTTCAATGGAGTGCGAGCATCATGGCAAATTCCGCGCGTGATCCCTACTGGCAAGGAAGCGTGCGCCGCGAATCAATCGACCACCCCGACGCCAGTGCGGCCATTCAGGACGAGTGCTCCACCTGCCACATGCCCGCGCAGCACCTCATCGACAAGGCTGAAGGCCGCGAGACCGAGGTGTTCGCGCGCTTCCCCCTGACGAAGAACCACGACAAAAACAAGCTCGCCGCCGACGGAGTCACCTGCTCGGTATGTCACCGTGTAGAACAAACGGGATTGGGCACCCAGCAAACCTTCAACGGCAATGTAGTTATCGCCGCCACATCCGATCGCCACAATCGCCCTGAATACGGTCCGTTCGCCGTCGACACCGGCCATCAGACTGTAATGCGATCCTCGACGGCCGGCTTTGTTCCGCAGCAGGCCGCGCAAATCCGCGACGCAGGTCTTTGCGGCAGCTGTCACACCTTGTACACCACGGCGCGCGGTCCCGGCGGCAAACCCATCGGCAGGCTGCCTGAGCAGGTGCCATTCCAGGAGTGGCAGCACAGCGACTTCCGCACAAAGCAGACCTGCCAGCAGTGCCACATGCCCGAAGTGGCCGAAGCCGTTCCCGTCACCGCGCTCTATGGACCGAAGCGCGAAGGCATGCACCGTCACGTCTTTGTCGGCGGCAACTTCCTGATCGAGCAGATGCTCATCGATCACCGCGACGAACTCGACGTCTCCGCGCAGCCTGAAATGCTCCAGACTGCCACAAACCGGACGCAGGAGTTCCTCCGCACTCAATCTGCCCGCCTCAACCTCCTCGACCTTCGCAAAACCAGCGATGGCCTTTCGTTCTCCGTCAAAGTTGAGAACCTCACCGGCCACAAGCTGCCAACCGCATACCCCTCGCGCCGAATCTGGCTTCACGTCACCGTGCGTGACAGTTCCGGCGCCACCATCTTTGAATCCGGCGCCCTCAATCCAGACGGCTCCATCACCGGCAATGACAACGACGCCGACCCGCTCCGTTTCGAGCCGCATTACACCGAGATCACGAGCCCCGACCAGGTCGAAATCTTCGAGCCCATATTGGGCGACTCGCAAGGCCACGTCACCACCGGCCTTCTCTCGGCCGTCAGATACCTCAAAGACAATCGAGTTCTCCCAACGGGCTTCGACAAACACACCGCAGAACACGACATCGCCGTTGTAGGCGCCGCCCTTGACGATCCCAACTTCACCGGTGGCAGCGCGAGTGTTCGCTACGCCATCAAATCCGCGCCGGCAGGCCCCTATAAAATTCGCGTGGAACTCGTGTACCAGCCAATCGGCTTCCGTTGGGCGCATAATCTCGAACCCTACAAGGCCGCTGAGCCGCAGCGCTTCGTCGCTTACTACGAACAGGCATCGCGCAAATCCGCCATCGTCATCGCTGAAGTTACCGGCACTTTCTGACATAATCCGCCCGCCCAGTCCGCCTCGATCCGGCTCTGCACCGCGCTCAAACTCTGATCGAACATTCAGAAAAGTTTGCGACCGAGCCGACCTGGGTACATCCAAGCCGCAGGAGAGCTTCGTCATGCCATCAGTCAAAGGCCGTTCCATGCAGGTACCCGCCGCCGGCGGTGCGTTCCAACTCGTAACAAAAGAGTTTCCCGAGCCCGGCCCCGGCCATGTGCGCATTCGTGTGCATGCCTGCGGCGTTTGCCACAGCGACTCGCTCACCAAAGAAGGCCATTGGCCCGGCCTCGAATTCCCCCGCGCCCCCGGTCACGAAGTCGCTGGCGTCGTCGATGCGGTCGGCCCCGACGTCCCTCTCTTCAAGCCCGGCCAGCGTGTCGGCCTCGGCTGGCACGGAGGCCACTGCAACTACTGTCCGCCCTGCCGCCGCGGCGACTTCATCCTCTGCGAGAACCAGCCCATCAGCGGCATCAACTACGACGGTGGTTATGCCGACTACGTCATCGCTCCTGCCAACGCCCTCGCTTTCATTCCCGAAGGCATCAACGACGCCGATGCCGCCCCGCTGCTCTGCGCCGGCATCACCACCTTCAACGCCCTTCGCAACTCCGGAGCGCGCACCGGCGACACCGTCGTCATCGTCGGCATCGGCGGACTTGGCCACCTCGCCATCCAGTACGCCGCCAAGGCCGGCTATCGCACCGTCGCCGTCGCTCGCGGGCAAGACAAGGCTGCCCTCGCCAAGCAGCTAGGCGCGCACATCTACATCGACACCACCTCGCAAGACCCTGCGAAAGAGCTCCAGAAAATCGGCGGCGCCAACATCATCCTCTCCACCATCACCAGCGCCAAGGCCCTCGAGTGGGTCATCGACGGACTCGCCCCCGGCGGCAAATTCATCGTTGTCGGCGCACCTGAAGACGGCCCCATCGTCGTCAATCCCTTCCCGCTGATCCTCGGCCGCCGCACCGTTGCCGGCTGGCCCTCCGGCACCGGCATGGACTCCGAAGACACTCTCAAATTCAGCGTCCTCACCGGCGTCAAACCCACGATCGAAACCTACCCGCTTGAAAAAGCCGAAGAAGCCTACCAACGCATGATCTCCGGCAAAGCCAGATTCCGCGTAGTGCTGAAGGCCAGTGAACAGTGAACAGTGGGCAGTGATCAGTGACGGCGAACAGTGATTCGCAGCCGGAAGCTTCAGGCGGGATAGAGATGCGTGTCGGCGCTATTACATGGGGCGTTTCTTCACTGATCACTGTTCACTGACCACTGTAAACTGTCCTTATCATGGAAGAGTTCAGCCGCATCCAGCGCCTCCCGCCCTACGTCTTCAACATCACCGGCGAGTTGAAGGTCAACGCCCGCCGCCGCGGCGAAGACATCATCGACTTCGGCATGGGCAATCCCGACGGAGCGACCCCCAAACACATCGTCGACAAAATGATCGAGGCCGCGCAGAAGCCCGTCACCCATCGCTACTCCGTCTCCAAAGGGATTCCAAGGCTGCGCAAGGCCATCTGCAACTGGTACAAGTCGCGCTACGACGTCGACCTCGACCCCAACTCCGAAGCCATCGTCACCATCGGATCGAAGGAAGGCATCGCCCATCTCTGTCTGGCGATTCTCGATTCGCGCGACACCGTGCTCGTTCCCAATCCCAGCTACCCCATCCACATCTACGGCCCCGTCATCGCCGGAGCTCACGTAGTCAGCGTCCCCGTCCACGACTGCGACCAATTTTTAGCTGAGTTGGAATCGATCATCCCCCGCATGACCCCGCGCCCCAAGGCGCTGATCGTCAACTTCCCGTCGAACCCGACGACTCAAACAGTGGAACTGCCCTTCCTCGCCCGCCTCGTCCAGCTCGCCCGCGAATACGGATTCCACCTCATCCACGACCTCGCCTACGCCGACCTCGGCTTCGACGGATACAAGCCGCCCTCCGTCCTCCAGGTCCCCGGCGCCAAAGACGTCGCCGTAGAATTCTTCACGTTGTCGAAGTCCTACAACATGCCCGGCTGGCGCGTAGGATTCATGGTCGGCAATCCCGTCCTCGTCAACGCCCTCGCCAGATTGAAAAGCTACTTCGACTACGGCACGTTCACGCCCATCCAGGTCGCCAGCATCCTTGCATTAGAAGGCCCGCAAGACTGCGTAACCGAGATCCGCGAAAACTACCGCCGCCGCCGCGACGTCTTGATCGAAGGCCTGAACCGCGCCGGCTGGATAGTCCCTTCGCCCAAAGCAACGATGTTCGTCTGGGCCAAAATCCCCGAAGCCTATCGCCACTTAGGCTCGCTCGAATTTTCCAAGCTGCTGCTAAACGAAGCCAAAGTAGCCGTAAGCCCTGGCATAGGCTTCGGCGACTACGGCGACGGCCACGTCCGCTTCAGCCTCATAGAAAACGAAGAGCGCACCAGACAAGCCATCCGCGGCATCAAGCAAATGCTCGCCAAGGGTGCGGCGGTATCGGTATAGAGCAAACAAGCATTACCCGCCACGGTGTCATCCTGAGCGCACGGGGCCCCAAGCGTTTTCTTCAGCTTGGGGGTGGTAAGCGAAGGATCTGTTGTTGTCTGACCACGGCTGGTTAGGGCCACACGACTCTAAACCAATCCCTCATCACCTGAGCTACACGTTCGTGTTCTTCTGCCGGGTGCCCCAGAGCCTGTCCTGAGCGCAGTCGAAGGATCTCGCTTCTGAGACCTGGGAAAGCACGAACCCTCCCAATCCCCGTCATCCTGAGCGAAGTCGAAGGACCCGCTTTCCCTCCGAAACTACGCGTCAACCCCACTCCGCGAAAATCCCTCCTAACTCCTTCATTCCACTGCGCAAAAACTTCCCCCACTTTTGCAGGCAATTATCCCCTCCCGGCGCACAATGGAATTGTGAATGTGCCCACTAGCTCCGCCAACGTGCGCCATGCGCAAGCTAACCGCGCTAACTCGACGATCGAGCCGTTAACTTCAATCCGCAGAAGAACCTGAAGCTAACCTCAATTCACGCAATATTTTTCAGCTATTAGCCCTTCTCAACTCCGTCTCGCGCAGGATCTTGGCCCCAGATGCCGGGGTGGGGGAGGGTGACAGGAGACCTCCGACCATGTTCATCGAATGCCGCCATATCCTGCCCACCGGGTACAAGTGCAAGTCCCCGGCACTCCGTGGTCAGTTCTTCTGCTACTTCCACAATATGTCGCGTCGCCTGCAGCGCGGATCTAAGAAACATGTGAAGCAATCTTCGTTTCCCTCGGTTGAAGACTCAGGCGGCGTCAAGATGGCACTGAACAAGGTCTTCCGCGACCTCGACGCGGGCCGCATCGATCCCCGGCGCGCCGGCCTGTTCTTTTACGGACTTCAGCTTGCCTCCAAGCTAGCCCTTCGACCCGGCGGAAACCCACTCGACAGTGTCCGGGAGGTCTGCGAAGCAGAGGACGGCACCGGAATTCTAGGCCCCGAAAAGTCCGCGTGTGAACCCCCGGCCGACTGCATCAACTGCAGCCGCCGCGGCTTCTGCGAAAACTTCCCGCTCCATAAACGTAAGGTGGAAGAACTCGAAGCTCTCCTGCACGCTGAACAGGAAGCCATCGAATCAGAAGCCAGAGAACAATCTAAAACGAAAATCGAAGCATGAATAGAGCGCTGTCATTCCGACCGACCCTGCGCGCCTTCAGAAAAAAGCCCCGTCATCTTGAGCGACCCGAACCCTGAGCGAAGCCGAAGGGGAAGGGGAGTCGAAGGACCTGCTTTTGTTTTTTCCCCGCACAACACAAGCACTCCCCGCCGGGTGCCCCAGGTCTCGCTTCTGAGACCTGGGAAAGCACGAAACCTAACCCAGTCCGTGTCATCCTGAGCGGAGCAGCCTGGGGTAAGCGGAGCGAAGGATCTGCTTCTCGCAGACTCCCGTAACCCACCTAACTCCGCAGCCTCGGTTTCATCTGGGCATGGCGGTGCGGGTGTCGGTCGAGGCTTAAGCGGTCTTCGCCATCGGAGCCGAAAACTTGCCGAGGTAGGCGAGGCACTGGTTCACGATCTTGTGGCTCGGCTCGCCTGTCTCCACCTGGTTTTGCAGGTGCAGCAGAACGGTGCTGTACTCTTCAAGCTGGTCGCCGTCGAGGTTCAGCTTCTCGATCTCCGTGGCGTACTTGTCCACGAGCATGTAGAGGGTATACAGCGATTGCATACCCCATGTTCCCAGAAATCTTTGTGAATTAGTCGGTACCAATTCCGAAGGTATAAAGACCATCACGTCACTCTCATTTGAAGATCTAAATCCCTATCAACTAACTTCTGTCATTTCGACCGAAGCGCAGCGAAGTGGAGAAACCTGCAGTTGTTCTTCCTGCCGCCGGTGGCTGAGGTCTCGACCTACAAGAAAAATGGCTGCCCCAGAGCCTGCCCTGAGCGCAGTCGAAGGATCTCGCTTCTGAGACTTGGGAGACCACTTAGTTAATCCAGAGCAGTCCAGAAAAGCGCAATCCGGTGAGGCAGCTTTGTAAGTTGCAAGACAATCGGAGCGGCAAGCCAGTTCACTTTGTCGGATCGGGTGCGCCCTCGGGTTTTGAGAACCTGTTCCCTGCAGTAGACGCATTGATGAAGCGCGTGAAGCCAGGAACTCCGGAATTCATTGAGGAATTCAAGAAGATCGCGGCCCGCTGCGACATCGTTCAACTCGGACCCGCTCCCAAATAAACGAGGTCAGGCTCCTCAAATTCTGCCCAGAATCGAGTTCGAAGGATTGAGTTCTGAGACGGGATACCTCGAGCAGTTCAGAAAAGCTCATCGTGTGCCGCGAAATCTATCGAATTGCCGCTTTGATCATGCTCACCCGTTCAGTCACGCTACCTGGTTCGACGGACACCAGTTCGAAGCCGAAGGCGCGGTATGTCTCTTCGTGGATCTTCTCGAAGCGCACGGTCTCTTCAAAGCTGATACGGCGCGCTTCACTCGGGGTGACGAAGCCGAGGTTGCGAATGAAGAAGACTTGCTGCTGGTAGATTGCTTCGCTTGTGATTCGCTCCAGTTCTTCGGTAAGAAATGGCGTGTACGAGAAACCGAGATAGACTGCCAACGCCGCGGTGCAGACGGCGCAGCGGTCGTGAATCTGAACATCGTCGGGTTGATACGAAGCTCGAATCTGACGGTCGCTTTGCAGGCGGGCGATTGCATCCAGGAACGACGGATGCCGCCATGGCTCATCGATTCCCTGGCCGTGAGCCCCGGCAATGACATCGGTGGCTGCCTCCTCGACCACGCTGAAGCCGTCAAGCTCCAACTGGCGAATGATCGCTGTCTTGCCCGCGCCGGGTGCGCCGGTGATGATGTACCTTCTCATGTGATTTCCTGTTCAGAGAACTGCAGCTGAGCCGAAGATTTCGAGTGCCGATGGGCGCGCCCGAGGCTTGTTATCGACTTGGTGCGTTCCCCATCGTGCGGCACGCGGATTCAAATTCCTGATAGCTTGCCCAGCGGAGCGTGACTGTCGCGTTATCGATGAACAAACCGGACTTGAACTTGATTCCCTGTTCGCCGGGGCGATCCATCACCAGCTCCTGTCCATGCCACGACCCCGCGACGTCGAAGAATCCGCGGCTCTGGTAGTTGATCTGGAACGGCTTTCGCCACTCGAGCAAGCCGGAAATCGATGACGCTGTCGGTGTCGCTTGTGTATCCGCCGTACATATCGCCGGTGATGTCCATCCGTTCGATAGTGCCGGGGGCAACGCACAGCCAGCCCGTGCCGCTCAGATCGGCGCTTTTGCGCTTGCCCTCTCGCCGGCCGCCGCCGTGAAATCCTGAGGGTCTCCCCGGCCAGAACGAAACATACAGCGGATAGGTCTTGCCGTCCTTCGAAAGCACAGTGCCGGCGCCATGCCAATAGAGTAGGGGCGTGGAGCGCTGGCCGATGTTCAGTGCCCAGGGATTCAGCGCGACGGTCAGCACCCAGATACCGGCGACCGCGATGATACTGAAGAGCAGGAGCTTCATAAGGCAACCGCTCAGACATCCCAGACAGCCACCTTTCCCTCGCATGCGGCGAGTATAGCGCGGGTGCTGAGAACAGTGAACAGGGAACGGTGGACAGCAGACAGATGCTCTATTGCAGCCCGGTCCAGACCATGCGGTGGAACATTTCGTCCATCTCTTTTGGCGATTCTTTCTCGCCGCGATCGAGCCACCAGCGCAGCAGGGACAGCAGGCTGCCGGAAAGTGCGGAGGCGCGCGCGGCCAGTTCGCGAGGCGGCAGTGTTGCCAAGCGGCCAGATTCCTTGAGGCGCCGCTCGATGCCGCGGGCGAAGTAGCCTTCGGCGAGATCGAAGAACTCCTTGAGATGGCCGGAGTCAGAGAGAACGCGGGCGAGCTTGTTCTGGTTGCCGATGTGGTCAAACATCTCCGCCACTGGCGCGACGCGGTTCGACTTGTCGTTGCGCACACTGAGCAGAGTGCTCATCATTTCCAGAAACATTTCCAACTGGCTGACGAGCAGATCATCCTTGTCACGGTAATGGAGGTAGAACGTTGACCGGCCGACACCCGAGCGATTGAGCACGTCCTGCACGGTGACGTCGTTGACGGACTTCTCTACGATGAGCTGGATGAGGGCAGAGCCGAGCTGATCGCGAGTGCGCTTGACGCGCGCATCGGGCTTACGCGTTCGGCTTGTCTTTCGCGTGCAGCGTCTGATTTTGCACCGTAGAGCGCATTTTTCCGGACTCGTTTCTGGACAATGCCTGCCTCTTTGTTCAAGAACGCCGATCGGGCTCTCGACGCGGCTGCATTTCAAGGCTACAGTGCGAATCATAGGCTGAATCGCGCGGTTCGCCGATCAAAAAAGGAGAGAGACGATGAATCGACTTCGCTTGCTTGTAGTGGGGACCGTGCTGATGTTCGCGATGAGCACGGTGGCCCAACAGAACCCGACCGGCCCTGACGTGCATGCCGCAGCCGTGGCGCCCGTTGAACAACACCTGAAAATGCTCAGTGAGCAACTCGCCTTGACGGCCGAACAGCAGGACAAGACCAGACCTATTTTGCAGGCCATGCATGACGGGACACAGAAGCTTGAGGATGACCAGAGCCTGACTCCCGATCAACGCCAGGCAGGAATGCATGCGCTGTTCATGAAGTCAGACAAAGAGGTTCGCGAGTTTCTTACGGACGATCAGAAGAAGAAGCTCGACGATCTCGAAGCGCAGATGCATCATGGGCCGTCGAATGGAAGTCCATCCGCGCCGGCGCAGCATTGAGGGTTACGACGTATCTCCCAAAAAGCAGATCCTTCGCGCCACTTATCACCCCACAAACGAAGACCTGTTTGTGGGGACCCCGGCCGCTTACCCCATGAACGACGAGTCGTTCATGGGGCTCCAAGCGTGCGGCGCTCAGGATGACACATCTAGAAATTGCGGAGCGCGATTGGTGCCAGGCGTGCGGCACTCAGGATGATGATGGGTGCTTTCCCACTCGCGTCGCAAGAGATGCGTCATGAATGGCGCCCCCAGCGACGTATCGATTGATGCTTTCATGTCACCGCGCGAGGCTGGCAGCTCTTCTCACTTCCTCTTCTCCTCTCACTTCCCCTTCCTGCTCCCTTGTCTTGTTCTGCGCCGTCTTCAACTTCTTCGAAGTCGTCTGCGTGGGCAGGCGATTTGCACGTGATGCCAATGGGCTATGACGTGGCGACATTCATTGATGCTGTCACCCTCCCCCACCCCGCCATCTGGCGTTAAGATCCTGCGACCGATGGAGTTGAGAGGGGTTAATAACTGAAAAATACTGTGGAGATTGAGGTTAGCTATAGGTTCTTGTAAGGATTCGAGTTAGCTGCGAACTGGGGCTTTAGCGGAGTTAGCGTGCGCGATGCGCACGTTGGCGGAGCTAGCGGCCATTCACAATTCCATTGTGCGCCGGGAGGGGATAATAGCCTGCAAAACCGGCGAAAGTTTTTGCGCAGTGGAATGAAGGGGTTAGGAGAGAATTTACCGCGATGGGGTTGACGAAGAGGATTTGCGCGGAGCCGGACGCGGAAGCGAGACTGGAACGATGAAATTGGGCCGGTATTTTGTGTGTGGGATTTTCTGTTTACTGATGAGCGCCGCATTCGCGCGAGGGGCGGAAACTCCGAAGCACTCGGACGTGGTGCACGGGGACTCTGCGCAGACGGAACTGATTGTTTATGGCGGGACGGCTGCGGGGGTGATGACGGCATATTCGGCGGCGCGCGAGGGACTGCACGTGGTGCTGCTGGAGCCGGGCGCGCACCTGGGCGGGATGGTGACGGGCGGGTTGTCGGCCACAGACCTTGGGCATTTCGCCATTATTGGCGGGTATGCGCGGGACTTTTATATGAAGGCGGCAGCACACTATGGCGTGCACGATCTGCAGCGGGGAGAAAACTGGCTCTCGGAACCGCATGTGGATGAGGCGATTTTCAACGAGATGTTGAAGGAAGCCGGTGTTGAGGTTGCGTTCCATGAGCGGCTGAGCGAAACGAACGGCGTGGAGATGAAGGCCGGGCGGATCGTATCTGTCATTACCGAGGATGGGAAACGGTGGCGGGCCGCGGTGTTTGCTGATTGCAGTTATGAAGGCGATCTGATGGCGCAGTCGCACGTGAGTTATACGTGGGGACGCGAGAGTGCGAAGGAATATGGCGAGGACCTGGCAGGTGTTCGCCAAGACACGCCGGGTCACCAGTTTCGCTGGGCGATGTCGCCGTATGATGCGCAGCATCATTTGTTGCCGGAGGTGGATGCGGGACCGCTGGCGGCTGCGGGCACTGGCGACAAGAAGGTGCAGGCTTACAACTTCCGGCTGATCCTGACCAATGATGTAACGAATCGGTTGCCTTTTCCGAAGCCGGATGGGTACGATCGCGCTCAGTTCGAATTGCTGGAGCGGTATCTTGGCGAATTTGAAACGCATGCGGGCAGAGCACCGCGGATGCGCGATGTCTTCAATCCCGTTCTGATTCCGAATCACAAGGCGGACTTCAACAACAACGGGCCGATCTCGACCGACTACATCGGGCATAGCTGGAAGTATCCGGAGGCGAGCTATGCGGAGAAGGCGGGGATCTGGCGCGAGCATCTGCTGTACACCGAGTCACTGATGTACTTCCTGTCGCACGATGCGAGCGTGCCGGAGACGCTGCGGGCAGAGCTAAACGAATGGGGTTTGCCGCGCGATGAGTTTGCAGACACGGATCACTGGCCGCGACAACTCTACATTCGTGAAGGGCGGCGGATGGTGGGCGCGTATGTAATGCGGCAATCGGATCTGCAGACGGAGCGGTCGAAGAGCGATTCGATTGGCATGGGATCGTACAACAGCGACTCGCATAACATTCAGCGGGTGGCGATGCCGGACGGGTCGGTGCGCAATGAGGGCAACGTCGAGGTGCCGGTGCAGCCGTACGAGATTGCTTATCGGAGCATCACACCGAAGCGCGAGCAGGTGGAGAACCTGCTGGTGCCGGTGTGCCTTTCGGCGACGCACGCAGCCTACTCGTCGGTGCGGATGGAGCCGCAGTACATGATCATTGGACAGGCGGCTGGAGTGGCGGCGGCGCTTGCGGTACGGAGCAGCGGCGCCGTGCACAGTGTGCCGATTCCGGAGTTGCAGAAGAAGCTGCGCGAGCACGGGGCGGTGCTGCATTTGGGCGAGGAGATCAAGGCGAAGTGATTCTGTGATGAACACGCCACAGATGCTTGCCACATGCGAAAGAAGCGTCATGATGGGGCACCCTCGTCTTTTTCTGACACTTTCACTGCAGTCATTCGTGGCGAATTGCGCCACCCGAAGAAGATTCGGCTGGGTTCGGGCGTCCCTCCGGGACTGAGGTTCATTTTGTTCGCTATCCCAGGGTTCCGCTGCGCTCCACCCTGGGCTATTTTCCTCGAGTTCCCTCCGGGAACTTTAGGGTCCTGGGTTACACAATTGATTTTCAGGGCAGATCGATTTGCAACACCTGGATTGAATACGCCGGTAGCGTGAGCGGGAAGTTGGCGCCCACATCGTGTACGTATGACTCCACCGGCACGAGCCGATTGGGATCGTCGATGCTGTTGGTGGTTTGGGTGTCGGGCGCGCTGAGGCGAATCAGTTTTGCTGAGGACTTTGGGTTGCGCTCCGGGCAATGCGAGTTGAACGGGCTGTGGATCTGACGATGCGTTGACCAGCTTGAGATAGAGCTGCTTCTTTGCGGTGTTGATGGTGGACGAGTAGAAGAGCTTTGGACCGGCATTTTCTAGCTTCGATGCAACGGTGTGATCGCCGAGGTAGGACGCGAACATGACCTGCGCGTAATACGCGGGCGAGCCGTAACTCTTGATGGCGTTGTAGCCGATGAGGTCGGTTTCCCACTGCATGCCGCCGGGATCCACGTTGACCAGCAGAGGTGCGTATGCGGACATCACGATCAGGTCGCTGTTGCGCTCGAGGCCGGTCATCCACGCGGCGTCGCCGAGCGCGGCGCCCATGTTCGGCGTGGGAGATCCCTCGCGCGTGGCCCACTCGCCGACAAAGATCTTCGGTCCGTTGCGGTCGGCTTTGTCATAGTGGCCGGAGTCCCAGCGATTCGATGCAGTCGGGTTGTTGTCGGGCGTGTCGTAATGGTTGGCGGTCGTGGAAGTTCTGCGTGGCGCGAACGTAGTAGTGCTCGTCGATCACGTCGGGCTTCACGCTTTTGACGGGTGCGGTCGCGATCAACTGCAGGTCGGGATACTTCGCCTTGATCGCTTTGTGGAACTGCGTGTAGCGCTCGTCGTAGCTGCCGGAGCGGTCAAACCAATCTTCATTTCCGATTTCGACGTAGGTGAGTTTGAATGGCGCGGGGTGACCGTTTTTTACGCGTTCGGCACCCCACTTCGTATCTGGGCCGCCGGTTACGTATTCCAGTTCATCGAGCGCGTCCTGCACGTAGGGCTCGAGATCGGTCGCCGGGATTCACGTGTTCCTGCGCCATCGAGTAGCCGGCATACACGGCAAGCACTGGCTGCATGTCGCAGGTCTTCGCACCACTCCAGAAACTCAAGAAATCCAAGCCGTCGGAAGAGTGATAGTGCCACGGACTAGCGGTGGGTCGGCCGGTCGACGAGCGGTCCGATGGTCTTCTTCCATTCGAAGCGCTCGTTGATGTGATCGCCTTCAAGGTAGTTGCCGCCAGGGAAGCGCAGAAACGCCGGATGCATCGCCGCAAGCTTTTCCATCAGGTCGACGCGGTTGCCGTTGACGCGATTGTGATACGTGGGCGGGAAGAGCGACACCAGTTGCAACCACAGCGTACCCGCGTGACCAGCGGAGATCACGAGGTGGTTGGTCGCCGATGGCTCGATTGCGCCGGTCTTCAATGCGAATGTGTACTGCTTCCAGTCAGTGCCAATGCCGGTCACCGCGGAGGTGGCGACGGGCTTACCGGTGTTGTCGTTGACGAGGCTGACGGTGATCGGCCCGACGCTCGCGGAATCGGCCTTGGCGTAGAAAGAACCTTTGTATTCGGTGTTCGCGTGGAGCGCCATGCCCCACCAGCCAACGTTGAGGGCTCCAGCCTGGTTGCGTGAGTCGGCGTGTTCGATTTCGATCTTCAGGCTCTTGGGGAGTGCGGTGCTGGGGCCGGTCGATTCGTCGACTGCCATCTTTGCGCGCGCGTTTCCGCCTTCGACGAGATACCAGTAGAGGATGCCGCTCCAATCGCCGCGGAAGGTGCGGTTGCGCACCATCTCAGCGTAGATGCCGCCGTCGTAGGAGTAGTTGATCTCTTCGGTCATGAGGCCATAGAGCGTGGGGCTGACGGCGGCAGACAGGCTGATCGGGATGGATGGTCAGCGTTGCAGGCGCGTTTTGACTGGAGGCAACAAGGGTGGAAGCGGCGAGGGCAACGATCGCGATGGCGCGGGCAAACGTTTTCTTAGACATGAAGATTTCTCTCCGAAATGATGGCCGGGCCAGTATATCGCGTGAATTCGAGTGAGTGCGGCGTTTGACCGGCCTGACGAGATAGTTGCTAAAAGCAACTAATTGGGATTAGGCTAATTTGCATGTCGATTCAGGGCGGAATCGAGCCGGTTCTGGCAGAGCAGATCTCGGCGGTGCGGCAGTTCAATCGCTTCTATACGGCGAAGCTGGGCCTTTTGCGGCGGCGTCATCTGGATGGCGATTTTTCGCTTACGGAAGCTCGCATTCTGTATGAGATCGGCGCGAGGCCGAAGATGACGGCTCGCGCGCTGTGCGGAATTCTTGAACTGGATGCGGGTTATGTCAGCCGTCTTTTGTCGGCGCTGACGAGGCGGAAGTTTGTGCGACAGGCGACCTCCGAAGCCGACGGGCGTGAAAAATTTCTCACGCTTACGGCGACTGGCACAAAAGTTGTTGCGCGTCTCGACCAGCAGTCGACCGCACAGATTGAAGAGATCTTCGCGCGCCTGACTGATGTTGATCGGGAGGCGATTGCCGCATCACTCACGCATGTCCGGTCGATTCTTGCAGAGCCGCCGGTAAGAATCGAGCGCCTGCGTTCTTCGAGCAGGGAGGCGCTCGCAATTCTCGAGGAGTATTACGAAGCGGTTGCACGTGGTGCAGCGGGACACTTCTGCCAGTGTCGAGAAGATTCTCGGCGCACCCGCTTCTGGAATGTGGCTGGCGTATCTGGGCGACGAAGTTGTGGGGTGTGTGGTGCTGCGCAGGCTTGAATCGATTGCGCGGGCCGGCGAATGCAAACGGCTGTATGTGAGGCCGTCGGCGCGTGGCAATCGCGTCGCGGACAAGTTGATGGATGCGCTGGAAGCATTTGCGCGCGACGAGGGGCTGGAATGGATTTATCTCGATACGTATGACGACTTAAAGACTGCGATTGCTTTGTATGAACGGCGCGGATATGAGCGATGCGAGCGGTACAACGATAATCCGCAGGCTACGCTTTTTATGCGGAAGCGGGTGGGCGAGGTTTGTTTGACAAATACAGCAAGTTAGCGATCGCTTCGCGATCAAGCGAGTTAGCAAGTTAGCGACGATGTTCTCGCTCAGGCACGAAAGCCCGCTGATTCTCTGGCAATCAGATCTAGACGATCCAGCCGCCGCCTACGACTTCGTCGCCGTCGTAGAAGACGGCGGACTGGCCGGGGGTGACGGCGCGCTGCGGTTCGTCGAAGGTTGCGAGCACTTCGTCGGGACCTGCAGGCTCGAGCGTGGCCCATGCGGGCTCGTGGCGATGGCGGATCTTGGCCTTTACGCGCATGGGCTGGGTGAGCTCGGGAATGCTGATCCAGTTGAGGCGGTTGGCGCGCAACGTGGTGGTTGCGAGTTCTGCATCTGCGCCGACGGTGACGCGATGGCTCGACGGATCGATATTGAGCACGTAGAGCGGCGAAGGCGATGACACCTTCAGTCCCTTGCGCTGGCCTACGGTGAAGTTGGAGATGCCGTCGTGATGGCCGATGACCTCGCCGGATGAAGCGACAAGCTCGCCGGTGGTGTCGGGCATTGCTTCGCCCTGCTCCTCGAGGTAGGCCGCGAGGAAGTTCTGATACGAGCCGCCGGGAATGAAGCAGATCTCCTGCGAGTCGGGCTTCTCGGCGAGGGCGAGGCCCTTTTGGCGTGCCACTTCGCGGACCTCGGGCTTGGTCATGTGGCCGAGCGGGAAGAGAGTGTGGGCGAGTTGTGCCTGCGTGAGGCCGAAAAGGAAATACGTCTGGTCCTTGGCGAGATCGGCGGGGCGCTTGAGGATCCAGCGCTGGCGGGCGGGGTCGTACTCGTTGACGGCGTAGTGGCCGGTGGCGATGGAATCTGCGCCGATGGATCGCGCTGTCTTCAAGAGCTGGTCAAACTTCAGATGGTTGTTGCAGAGCGAGCAGGGAATGGGTGTGCGTCCTGCGAGATATTCCGAGACAAAGGGCCGGACAACATCCTGCTCGAACCGCTCTTCCTGGTTGACGACGTAGTAGGGGATTCCCAGGTGCTCGGCCACGCGTCGGGCGTCGTAGACGTCGTCGAGCGAGCAGCAGCGGCCGGCCTTGGGAGCGTCGGGGATGCCATGCTTGCCGGCGAGGCGAGTCTGGTCCCAAAGCTGGAGGGTGAGGCCAACGACCTTGGTGCCCTCATCGAGACGGGCGAGAATTGCCGCAACGGTCGAAGAGTCGACTCCTCCGGACATGGCGACGGCAATGGTCTGGTTCTGGGGCATGGGGATGCGTACAAGTTTATTTTCGCATTGATTGAGGAGCAAGCTCCTAGCTTCTAACCACTAGCTTTTAGCTGTTAGCTAGTAGCTTCTGATCATTGCTGCTACATCGGCTTTGGAGGGGGGTACCCCCACTCCCCACTCTGGACAGAAGTTCCTCCGCCTGAGCAGCTTACGGACGCTGCGTCGCCACAAATTCTTCCCATGAAACAGGTTAGCCGCAGATTCATCTCAGCATATGGACTTAGAACAGGAGACCAAGAGCCTGCGGACCTAAACAGGCCGCAGTCCCTCTTGATCTCGAATCAATTCTTATTGTGCGCTTAACGGAGAAATAACCTGCAAACTTCGGCAGGATTATTTCTTCCTTGTTTTCAGCGACTTGCGCCGCGCGAGAGGCGAGCAGGGGTTGACATGTGTCCGGGGCGGGTCTGTTTGAGCCTTCCTGTCATGCCAAGCGCGGGACAATTGGGAAATTTTTATACGATTTGATCCTTTTATACCGTTCCAGCAGCAAGGGGTCGCAGCGATGCTTTCTCTGCTCGGGGTCCAGAGCGGATCTTGAGGTGGCGGTTGCGATGGTGACGAAGCAGTCGCGACAGATGGAATCGATTGTGCCGTCATCATTTAGTCGATGTAGGTACTTTAATGTATAGGCTTGAGACATGGGTTTTTCTCCCTTCGTTCAGAACCTGGCCAAGGCCGGCTCCGCGTCGTTGGGTGGGTAGTTGCAATTGGGGTTCCGTCTTTGGGGGAATTGGGTGGTGATTGAGCGCTCCGGCCAAGGAAGACGAAAATGTGCGCTCGGAGGAGACGTCCAACAGGGGCTAAAGCCCACATTTTATTTGCGATGTTTTCGGCACGACTGAAGTCGTGCCCTGTGTACAAGTCAGTTTTGGCGCAACAGAAGGATTGGTGAAGAAGTCCTTACAGGGCGAACCAGCGACCAACAGGGGCTAAAGCCCCTTTTTTGATGAAGTGGTTTGATGTACGGGCTGAAGCCCGTACCCTCCAAGGAACTTGCCTCCCTCAAAGGTACCTCCAACAATCAGCGTTCCGTGACAGGGGCTAAAGCCCACATTCTATTTGTGATGTTTTCGGCACGACTGAAGTCGTGCCCTGATACAGACTAGTTTTCGGAGTAACTGAAGATATAGGTGAAAAAGTCCTTATGGGCGAATCGGCGACCAACAGGGGCTGAAGCCCTTTACTTTACTTGATGAAGTGGTTTGATGTACGGGCTGAAGCCCGTACCCTCCAACTGGCCCGTACCCTCCATCGAAGCCCAATTACTCTCCAACCGAAGCCAAAACTCTCCAACTGAAGGAGTATCACTCCGAAGACCAGACTTTTACGGCAGGGGGTTAGGCGAGGGTTCCGGCGGCTACGGGGGACAGTGCTCGGAGCTGCTGGACGGCTTCTGGGACGACCTTGAGCACGTGATCGATCTGGGCTTCGGTCACGGTCTTGAGGAGGCTGAAACGCAGGCTGGCGCGGGCGCGGGCTTTGTCGAGGCCCATGGCCATGAGCACATGGCTGGGCTCCGTCGCGCCGGAGTGGCAGGCCGATCCGCCGGAAACCGCGATGCCTTTGAGATCAAGGCCGATGACGAGCGCTTCGCCTTCAAGGTTGTCGAACCAGATGTTGGTGGTGTTGGCGGCGCGCGGTGCCGGCTTGCCGTCGGGCATGGCTCCGTTCAGCCCGGTGCCGGGCAGAGCCAGAATTCCGGCTTCAAGCTTGTCTCGCAGAGCGGCGAGCCGCGTAATGGTGCCGTCTTCGATGCTGTGCATGGCGAGTTCAATGGCCTTCGCCAGCCCCACGATGCCGGGAACGTTTTCGGTTCCGGCGCGGCGGCGGCGCTCGTGGCTTCCGCCGACGATGAGGGATTCAACCGGAGTGCCGCGACGCACGAACATCGCGCCTACGCCCTTGGGTCCATGGACCTTGTGGCCGCTGATGGAGAGCAGATGGCAGCCGAACTGGCGCACGTCGAACTTGATCTTTCCCGCGCCTTGAACCGCATCGATGTGGAAGAAGACGCCGGTATCCGCTGCGATTTTGCCGATTTCGGCTACCGGTTGCAGGACGCCGGTCTCGTTATTGGCCAGCATTACGCTGATGAGGCGCGTTTCCGGCCGGATGGCGCGCAGGATGTCGTGCGGATCGATCAGCCCGCTGGGCTGCGGAGCGACGAAGGTCGTCTGCACGCCATAGTTGGCCAACTTGTTTGCGGCCTGGATGATGGCGGAGTGCTCGATCGACGTGGTGATGAGGTGATCGCCGGGATGAAGCAGGCCGAAGAGGGCAGTATTGTCGCCTTCCGTGCCGCCGGAGTTGAACACGACTTCGGCGTCGTGGCAGTTGAAGAACTCGGCGAGTGTTTCGCGGGCGCGGTCAAGGCCGGTGCGTGCCTGCTGGCCATCGAGATGGATGGAGGACGCGTTGCCAAACTGCTCAATCCAATAGGGACGCATCGCGTCGACCACCTCCGGAAGCAGGGGAGTGGTGGCGTTGGCATCCATGTAAATACGGGTGCCCGGTGCGTTGTTCGTAGACATGAGCAGAAGCCTCTCTTTGCGAGGTTATCACAGGAATTAGTCACATCGCGGGACGGCGAGAGCGCGCACGGGCCGGGACGAAAGGCGGCCCGAATGCCGTAATCTGGCCGCATGGCCCGCCTTCCCAGTCCAGAGATCGTTGCCCGAATGCGCCACGAGCTTCTGGGGTGGTACGACCGCAACAAGCGGGACCTGCCGTGGAGGCATACGCAGGATCCGTACGCGATCTGGGTGTCGGAGATCATGCTGCAGCAGACGCGCGTGGCGGCGGTGATCGAACGGTACACGGCGTTTCTGGAGCGGTTCCCGACAGTGCAGGAACTGGCCAAGGCTGATGAGCAGGATGTGCTCGCGCTCTGGAGCGGACTGGGCTATTACCGTCGCGCGCGCATGCTGCACAAGGCCGCGCAGAGCGTGGTGACAGAGCACGCGGGAAAGATGCCGGCGAATGCCGACGGACTTCGGAAGCTGCCGGGCATTGGCTCGTACACGGCCGCAGCTATTGCGAGCATCGCGCATGGCGAGGTTGTTGCCGTGGTGGATGGCAATGTGGAGCGGGTGTTGAGCCGCATCCGCGGATGGGAGTCGCACGATTCGGTTGGCGAGGCGGCGGTGCGGCGCAAGGTGGAGGAGTTTGCGGCTGGGCTTGTCGATCCGCGGAGGGCCGGCGACTTCAACCAGGCGATCATGGAACTCGGCGCTACGGTTTGCACGCCGCGCAATCCGCAGTGCCTGGTGTGTCCGTGGGCGAAGGAGTGCCGCACGCTGGGCGAGCACAAAACTCCGAAGCGAGCGGCGATGACGAGCCGTGAAATTGCGTGTGCGCTGGTGGTGCGTGAGGGAGATGCGGGGACAGAGGTTCTTCTGGAGCAGCGCGCGGCGACGAACACGGTGATGCCGGGCATGTGGGAACTGCCTGCGCTGGCGGTGGGTGACGGGGATGATCTGGAAGAGAGGCTGACGGTGCGTCACGCGATCATGCAGGTGAATTACGTGGTGCGGGTTTATGCGTTGTCGGCGGATGGTCTCAAGGAGAAGGCTGGCGGAGTGCGGCGCTGGGTTGTGGCGGAGGAGGCTTCGGCGATGGCGCTCACCGGACTGGCGCGGAAGGTGCTCACACGTGCCGGACTTCTTAGAACAACGACCCGCAGCACTTCGGCAAAGTTTGCTTCACCGGCGCTCAGGAATTAGTCTGACATGTCGCGTTGTTGAGCACTCACAAGTAGTATTCGCGAATCTGCACATCCATCGGAGAACTCATGTCCCGCAAAAATCTTATTTGCACTTTGGCTGTCGGCCTTTTGTTGCCGTGTTTCTCAAATGCTCAGCAAGCTCCTTCGAAGACTGAGGCTGTGCCGGCGGTTGCCGGGCTGCCTGCGGCGGCACGCACTGCCGCCGCTTCGATTGATCCGGAAAAGATGCGGGCGCACGTGCGCTTTCTGTCACTGGATTTGCTGGAGGGCCGCGGACCGGGCACGCGCGGGCGCCGAGATTGCTGCTGAATATATTGCTACGCAATTCGCTCTCGATGGGCTGGAGCCTGCGGGCGATGACGGGAGCTACTTTCAGAAAGTTCCGCTGATCGCGGTGCACACGATCGAAGACAAGACGAAGTTTGCGTTCGTGCCGGCGAGCGGTGCGCCTGTCGATCTTACCTATGGCAGCCAGATTGTTTCGAAGGACGAGACGGGCCAGGCCACTGCTGATTTCGATGCGCCGATTGTGTTTGTCGGGTACGGCATCCACGCGCCCGAGTACAACTGGGATGACTACGCGGGTGTGGATCTGAAGGGCAAGATTGCGCTGGTGATCGTGAATGAGCCGCCCTCGGAGGATGAGAAGTTTTTCAAGGGCAAGACGATGACGTACTACGGCCGCTGGACCTACAAGTACGAGGAGGCTTCGCGTCGCGGTGCGGTCGGCGTGTTGATTATCCACCGGACCGATCTGGCGAGTTATGGATGGCAGGTGGTGCAAAATTCGCAAGCCATTGAGAAGAGCTACCTGGCAGATGATCCGTTGAATACTTTGCGCGCGGCTGCCTGGATTCAGCATGACGTGGCGCAGCGGCTGTTCACGATGGCCGGGCTTGGCGATCTCGATCAGGGAATCGAGCGAGCGGGCAAGCAGGGATTTCACGCGCAGGAATTGAATGTGCGGTTGAAGGCACATGTTGAAAGCCATGTGCGCAAGTATGTTTCTACGAATGTGACGGGGCGGGTTGCGGGATCGGCGGCAGGGGCTGGAAATGCGGTGCTGTACACGGCGCATTACGATCATCTCGGTGTCGATCCGAATGCGAAGGGTGACGGGATTTACAACGGCGCCGCGGATAACGGCACGGGCTGCGGCATTCTGCTGGAACTGGCGCGGGCATTCGCGCAATCGAGCGAGCGGCCGCCGCATGCGATGTATTTTTCCGCGGTTACGGCGGAGGAACAGGGGCTGCTGGGATCGCAGTTTCTTGGCGAGCATCCGCCGGTGCCGGCGAGGGAGATCACGCTCGATCTGAACTACGACATGCTGCTGCCGATCGGCGTGCCGCTGTCGGCGAGTCTTGGAGGCGCTGAGCGCATCAGCTTCTGGCCGACGATCGAGAGGGTGGCGAAGGATTTCGATTTGAAGCTGCTGCCTGATCCCGATCCGTCCGCTGGACACTACTATCGGTCGGATCACTTCTCACTGGCGCGCGCGGGGATTCCTGCGTTCTCGATCGACCAGGGAAGGCTCTTCGAAGGTCACGATGAGGCGTGGGGGCGTGCGCAGTTCGGTGATTTCGTCGCGCATCACTACCATCAGCCCTCCGATGAGTACAGCGCTCAGTGGGATTTCCGAGGCGATGCGAAGATGGCGCGGTTTGGATTTGTGCTGGGATGGCTGGCTAGCGCGCAGGCGAAGCCGGTGCAGTGGCAGGCGGGGAGAGTTCGAAGGTGCGCAAAGACGAGGGAAAGCTAGGGACTAGGGAATAGGGACAGTGGACAGAAAGCCAGCGATGCGATGAGCATCGCTGGCGTTTTTTTTGTGCGGACCGATTCTGTGAAATGAATCAGAAGGACAGTTTGGCGCCGAATTGGATTTGGCGCGAGGTGGTGGACGTGGCGGAGACTACGCCTGCGGTGGGGGAGGGACCTGATGTGGCGGAGGTGTAGACGACTTCATTGGGGTGAGCAGGTTGGTGTGGTTGAGGATGTTGAAGAACTCGGCGCGGAACTGCAGGCCAAGGCGCTCGGTGAGATGCGCGTTGCGCGTGACGGAGAAATCGAGCTCGGAGAGGCCGGGGCCGGTGAGCGCATTGCGGGAGACGTTGCCGTAGGTGCCGGCGGCGGGAGGCAGAAACGCTTCGGCGTTGAACCACTGTTGTGGCGTGCGCGGATAGAGGACGCCGGTGAAGTTGGGGTTCCAGTCGGGACGGACGGGATTGCGCGTGTCGCCATTGCCGGTGGGGTTGTAGCCGAGCTGCGGCGTGAAGGGGAAGCCGGTTTGGACGGCGACGATGGCGCTGGTGGTCCAGCCGCTGGCGATGATGTTGACGGGCCGGGATGCGTGGCTGAGGAAGCGGCGATGCGGGCCGAAGGGCAATTCGTAGCTGCCGTTCAACGAAGCCAGATGGCGGACGTCGGTGGCGGCGGGTCCCCAGTCTTGCTTTGGATCGAGCGGGAATGAAACGAACGCAGGCGTGTTGCCGCTTACGCTGGTGTTCCATGCCGATCCGTCGTCGAGGTTTTTGGAGTAGGTGTAGTTGCCGCGGAACTGGAATCCGCCGGCGAATGAGCGGCGGACATCGACGACGAGAGAGTGATACGCGGCGATGCCTTGCGATACCCACGATGTGGAATTGGCGAGATCGGGATTGGCGTTTTTCGACCCTGCGGGATAGAAGGGCGACCCGTCTGCGAGGTAAGTCGGCACGGGCTCGTTCATGTCTTCGGAAAGAATCTGGTGATAGCTGTGGGAACCGATGTAGCCGAGGGTGAGCGAGGTGCGCGGAGCAATCTCCTGCTCGATGCGAAGGCTCCAGGTGAGCGCGGCGGGGGTGTTGATGTCGGGCTGCACGTTGCTGGGCGAAACCTTGGTGCCGGCGGGAGGAGGCGTTCCTGGCGTGATTTGGAGATTGGAGACGGCGATGTTCGAAATGGATTCGGCGGTGTTGAAGGGGGCGGTCTGATCGAGGCGATAGTCGAGTGTATCGAGGAGGCCGTGATAGAGACCGAAGCCGGCGCGAACCGCAGTTTTGCCGTTGCCGAACACATCCCATGCAAAGCCGACGCGCGGCTCGGGGAGGAAGACGGCGCGATTTTTGCTAAGCGCGGAACTGCCGATGACGGGGTCGGTTTGCAGAACGCCGTCGACAATTGCGTAGTTTGAGGCGCGGCCCTGTGCTTCGTTCCAGCCGTTGGTGGATTCGAAGCGGAAGCCGGCGCGGAGTTCGAAGCGGGGCGACAGCTTGATGGTGTCTTCGATGAAGCCCGCGCCTTCAAGAGAGCGCCAGCCGAGTTCGGTGGGCGATGGGACGACGGTGAAGGTCTTCACCGTGCCCTGCAGGAATGTTTGCAGGGTGCTGAACGAGGCCTGGCCGTACTGATACTGGGCGAGCAAATCGTTGGACTGGATGCGCTGGAGCCATACGCCAAATCTCGACCTGATTGCGGCCGCGCGTCCAGTAGACGTGATCGTCCCAGGTGAAGAGGTTGCGCGTGGCGGAGTTGTTGCTGCCGACGTTGAGACCGGCCTGCGAGATGGCGGATGCGCCGTTGGAGGCGGTGCTGCCGCTGATGACGATGGCGCCGATGGGCTGACCGGTGACCCAGCCGGAGAATGGAACGGGCGAGTAGCCGGTGAAGAAGTAGCTGGCGCGTGAGTAGCCGAAGCGGGCGGTGTTGAGGAGGGCCGGGGAAAAGACATGCTGCTCCTGCACGCTGGCTACCTGCTCGCGCAAGACTCTCGTCAATCAGGCTCAGCGGATTTTGTGAGGGCGTGTTCGCGGTGCTGTCGTCGACGGTGTAGACGGCGAAGAGCAGATCCTTGCCGCTGAGGTTGTCGTCAAAGCGCGTGGTGCCGAAGTCTTCGCGGATATGCTGTTCGGGGTGGCTGAAGGCTTCTGCGATTCCGCCGCCAAGTTCAGGACCGTTCTGCACCGGCCACAGCGCGAGCAAGGGTGCGACGGCGGGATTGACGCCGACAAACTGCTCCCCGCCTTTGGAGTTGGGCAGATAGCCCTCGCGCGCCCGGTTGTCGGGCACCAGCGTGACGGCGCTGAGGCCCCAGTTCTGGCGGAAGCCCTCGTAGTTGCCGAAGAGGAAGAGCTTGTCTTTGCGAATTGGTCCGCCGAGCGAGCCGCCGAACTGGTTGCGCTGAAACTCGGGAATGTCGCCCTGGTCGAAATAGTTGCGCGCATCGAAGGCGCTGTTGCGAATGAATTCGAATGCCGTGCCGTGGAAGCGATTGGTGCCGGAGGTGGTGATGATGCTGACCTGCGCGCCGTCGCGCTTGCCGTAGGTGGCTCCATAGGTGTCGGTGGCCACGTTGAATTCACGCACTGCGTCGACGCCGAGCAATTGTCCGCTGGTGCCACCGGGCGTGACGTTGATGAGCGAAGAGCCGGTGTATTCGATTCCGTTGAGGAGGAAGAGATTGTCCTGGGGACGGCGGCCGCTCACGGCGAACATGTTGCCGACGGAAGAATTCGAGGTGCCGATTCCGCCGGAGCGTTCGCCTGGTGTAGTTCACTGTGGCGGGGTTGAGGGTGAGCAGTTCGTCGTAGCTGCGGCCGTTGAGCGGAAGCTCCTTGACCTGGCGCTCGTCGACGAGGCCGGCGGTTTGCTGCGTGGTGGTGTTCACGCCGGGATCGGAGGCGTCGACTTCGACGGCTTGCTCGACGGTGGCAACACCGAGGACGAAGTTGAGTTGAAGGCTCTGGCCGACGGTGAGGGAGATGCCGGTCTGCTTCTGCGGCGCGAACCCGTCGTGCTTTACCTCAACGGTGTAGGCGCCGACTGGGACGGAGGGCGCAAAGAAACGGCCTTCGGAGTCGGTGGTGAGGGTGCGCGTCGCGCCGGTTTCAATTTGGCGGACGGTGGCGGTGGCATCTGAAACGGTGGCGCCCGTTGAGTCATGAACGACGCCGCCGATGGTGCCGCCGACGACCTGGGCTTGTGCACTGATGGCAACACCGAGAAGAACGAAGGGAAGAATTCGAAGGAAGCGAGATCGATGTGTCACGGGGACTCCTCGAAGAATTGCGGTCGATCGGGCCTTCTTATTGAAGGCGGGGTAGGGGCTGCGCTCTTCGGCTGGAAATCAGGAATGGCGCGGAGACTCTGGGAAAAGGGAATCGGGTCAGCGGCTACAACAACAGCCTGTCCGCCGGGAGGCGGTGGCGTGGAGCCGCGAATTGAGAAGAACAGAAGTCATCGAACAGAACTCGTGTAAGTCAAAGTGCAACGCGCTGCCTGAAAATGGTCCAGAAATGCAAAAACCGCATCAGCGAGATGTGCTGAGTGCGGCCAGGGGGAGAAGCTAAACGAATCGAGCTTGAATCACACCCACGGCCGGTCGATCGCGCAACAACAGGCGATGCAGACGGCGGGGGTGAAAACAAGCTTCATGTCGTAAATATAGCGGGGAATCAAAATTGGGTCAAACCAGAGGCCCCGGGCCGAGCCATCGGAATTTTCGGGGGGCCGGGGGGCGCGACCTCTCAGTAATAGTCCGCACAACTGAGGTAGTAGCCACAGTGGGTGCAAACCAGCTTGCATTTGTGGCCGGTAAGGCGGTGGGAACAGGTGGGGCAGATCTGGCAGTGGTGGTCGACGGGGGAGTCGTCGGTATCCTCGATGCCGGGCGGGCAGACGGCACCGCTTTGTGAAAATTCGGACGCAAAATCGCTGTCGAAGACGTGGGGTCTGTTGGGAAGCATGGGTGAGAGATTAGCATAGGAATGTGGGCGAAGCTCACGTCGCGTTGCGGCGGGCGCCCGAAGAATCAAATCCGTAACGCCGTCCTTGCCGTTTCCCGGGCGGCGCACCCCCTGAACAGAGATCAATCGATCCAGAGATCCAGAGATCAATTGATCCAAAAATCAGCGATTCACAATCCCCAAAGGAGAATATCTATGGCTAGCAAGGCAAGCGCGGTTTGGACAGGTTCACTGAAGGAAGGCAAGGGCACCATTTCGACGGCAACCGGCGTACTGAAGGACGCCAACTATTCGTTCGCGACTCGGTTTGAAGGCGCAACGAGCGGCACCACGCCTGAGGAACTGATTGCGGCGGCGCATGCAAGCTGCTTCTCGATGGCCCTGGGCGCACAGCTTGGCGGTGCGGGCCTGACGCCTTCGAAGATCGAGACCAATGCAGCCGTGACCCTCGCCAAAGTTGGTGACGGTTTCGCGGTGACCAAGATTGCGCTCACAACGACAGCGAGTGTTCCGGGCGCTTCGAAGGAAGTCTTCGACAAGGCGGCTGCGGATGCCAAGGCGGGTTGCCCGATCTCGAAACTATTTGCCAACAACACCGAGATCACGCTCGACGCGAAGCTGGTCTAAGAACCAAGGATCCAGCTTTCGTTTCTTCTGGTGTATCTGTGTGCCCAGACGGTCTTCTGACTGTCTGGGCACATGTTCGTTGGTGTCGATTTCAACGCTGACGACCATTCCAGAGACGGTCTCGCGCCAATCGAGGCTACTCGCCGCCTGCGCGAGTGGCAGCTTGACGGGTGCCACTTCCCGGCACCAGCTCAGTCTCATTTGGAAAGGAAGAAAATGGACAACAGTACTGCGGCACCGATCCCCGCAAACATGAGCACGTACGCGATCACCCTGCGAAGGTTCAACATACGAAGCTTGTGGACCAAATAGGGCTCAGGCACCCGGGACCCCCGACGTACAGACTTCCGGGGTTAGATGGCTTTCCTTAAGTCTGTTATGTCCGGCACTTGAGTGTTATTCATCATATTTCCGCGCCAGATCCAGTTTTGGACGGTCATTCAGCAACCGCAGAGGTCGCCGTTTCTCAAAGAGAGAACAGGGATTGTCTCCTAAGACGCACATCTCCGGATAGAATGGCGAGCATGAACAGGAACGCAAAGCGGTTCGTTTTCTTTTTTGGCACGATTCTGGCAACGAGCCTCGCCACCCACGCCTTTGCGGAATCGGCGGAGGAGCAGGCTGTGCTGGCGCCGATCCATGCGATGTTTGACGGCATGTCAAAACGAGATGCTGTGGCGATCAAGGCGCCTACGCTGCCGGGCGGCACGATGGTGCTGATGCGCGACGGCAAGGCCGCGCAGATGACCTTTGAAGCCTTTGCGGAGCGCGTAGGTAAACCCGGCAAGACACAGATCGAAGAACGCATTCACGATCCACTAATCCGGATCGATAACGATCTCGCCGTGGTGTGGGCGCCGTTCGACTTTCTAGTGGATGGGAAGGTCGATCACTGCGGAACAGACCTGTTCAACCTGGTTCGTGTCGACGGAAGATGGATGATTGCGAGCGTTGCGGATACCGGTACAAAGACCTGCCCGGCGAAATGACGGTTGGCCCTTCGCAGCACAAATCGTCCCTTCGGAGCATCCAGACTGTCGCCTCTAAAATGTTGACAACCCGCCGAAGCAGGAGCGGTGGCACTCCGCTTCTGTTTGCTCGGAGAGCATCCATTTCGCGCTGTTGTTGTCCTTATCGCTGACCGGTTCTAACCAAATTGTCTTTCCCTTTGAAGTAGGTGTAACCGCTATATAGGCGAGATTACTTTCCCGTGTTGCGCCGTGCCGGTGCTCCACTCCCAGAGTTCCCCGCACGGCCAATCTCTTCACAACCCCACGAGTGCCAAATTTCGTCGCAGATTCATTCTCGAGGTTTGTGGCTAATTCTTATTGCTATTCATTTTGACCGGCCTGAGCAGATGCGAGAAGGTGAGTTGGGCGAGCTTCCACTGGCCGTTTTCCTTGATATAAACCTCAGTCACCATAAAAGGATTGGTGACTTCGTGCTCCCCGACTGCTGCCTGCAAATCAATGTCCTCCAGCAGGATGGCTGTGTTACCAAATATGCGAGCGTCGACTGCGTAAACTACAGCTTTTTTGTACCAGATGCCACCGCTCTTAATGGTGGCTAATTCTTGGGTTTTTCCCCAGGTTCCTCCCATGTGAGTGAACATGGCTTTGTCATCAAAGAGCGTCTCTAAGGAATCGACTTTCTTGTCTGCCATCCAATTCCATTTCATGTTTGAGAGGTTGATGACTTCTTGTTGCTCGGGGGTTTGACTTGCGGCAGTTTTAATCGTTTCTGTTGGTGGCGCCGGCGATTGTTGTGCGTGGCACGATGGAGCAATCACTGTTGATAGAAACAGACCTAGCATTAAAGTTTTCATGGCTCTCCCTCGATATGTGTGGCTGACTCGTGGAGGAACTTGAAGTAGCGTGGCTGATCGTTCACGCTACGCGGATGCAAGAAGAATTCTGCATTCAGGGTTTGGGGATGATCTCGCCTTTATCCCGTTTTTACCCGAGCCCGGTGGCTCGAGGCAGAAAACAAATCACTGCGGTGCCTTTGCATCATTTCCTCTTCACCTGCAGTGTAGGGAGATGCGAATACAAGCCGTTATCCCGATCCTGCCGATCTTTTGCCTGATTCTCTTGATGGCGAGTCTTTGCACTCGCGCGGGACGAACGGCACAGCTATGCTGAGGAAGAAGGATGGCAAATGAAATGAGCAGAAATGGCAAGCATCCCGCAACTCCTTCACCGGGCCTTTCTATACAGGATTTGAGAACGGAGCTGGCGAATAAGATTGCCTGGTTCATCGGCTCTTCAGAGAAGCTGATTACCCAAATTCCAGAAGTGATGCTGGTACGCAGGACTGCGCCGAGTGCGCCATGCTCCGGAACTTATACGCCCAGCGTGATCGTCGTTGCTCAGGGCAGCAAACGCGTCGATCTCGGCCAGACCACGTTCGTTTATGACCGGTCACGTTTTCTTTTGACGTCGATTGACCTGCCGATCGTCAGCCAGGTGGTCGAGGCCAGCGAGGCGAAGCCCCTTCTCGCGATGGCTATCAAACTGGAAATGCCGATGGTCCGCGAGCTTCTCGGTCAGCAAGATGTCAGCGTGCGTGACGCGTCCTGTGACAACCCGGCCATGGTGACCGGTGAGATCACGGCCGAGCTGCTGAGCGCATGTTGCCGGTTGGTTGATCTGCTGGCGAATCCGAAGGATATTCCCTATCTAAGTGGCCTCATTCAGCGCGAGATCATTTACCGATTGCTATGTGGGCCTGAGGGAGCTCGCCTGCGAGCGATTGCCACTTCAGGAGATCAGAGCCATCGGACGGCGAGGGCGATCTCCTGGATCAGGGACAACTATGCGAAGCCTGTACGCGTGGATGATCTGGCTGAGATTGCAGGGATGGGCGTATCGACGCTGCATCATCATTTCCGAGTACTGACTCACATGAGCCCGCTCCAGTATCAGAAGCAGTTGCGCTTGCAGGCAGCGCGGGGGCTCATGCTGCTTGATGGTCTCGACGCTTCGACCGTTGCATTTCAGGTTGGGTACGAAAGCGTCAGCCAATTCAATCGGGAATACAGCCGCTTCTTCGGCCAGCCTCCGATGCGGGATATCAAGACGCTTCGAGAAGGAAAGGTCGTTGAGATGAGCGCCGCCTGATCGCGAATCGCTCGACTCTGCGCCAAGTGCTCAGCGAAGATGACTTTCCGGGGCAACGCGCCCTTGATTCTTCTTGCGAAGAACGAAATGCGTGTGCCAGATTAGTTTGCAGGTTTCGGGAACACGCGAGGGATGGCGCATGAAGGAATTCAAATTCAAGGCGACGATTCAAGACGCCGGCGGCAACGGCGCCTATGTTCTTTTCCCGTACGACACTCAGACGGAGTTTGGAACGCGCGCGCAGGTACGGGTTGTCGCTTCGTTTGACGGTGTTGCGTACGCCGGGTCGCTGGTGAAGTACGGCCATCCGCAACATATGCTGCCGATCCTTAAAAATATTCGGGAGCAGATCGGCAAGGGGCCGGGTGACACGGTCGAGGTTGTCATCAAGCGCGACGAGTCTGTACGCACTGTGGAGGTGCCGGCGGAGTTTGCGAAGCTGATGACGAAGGAAGGCGTGAGCGCAACTTTTGAGAAGTTGAGCTACACGCACCGGAAGGAATATTGCCGCTGGATTACGGAAGCGAAGAGGGAAGAGACGCGGCAGGGCCGCCTCACCAAGGCGGTGGCAATGCTGAAGAAGGGCATCAAGACTCCGGGTTGACGCTCGCCTCCGCGTTGTTGGAGATGTCCTATTCCGGACCGGTTTTTTCTTGACAGGGGTTTCCGGCGGGACGAGAGTCTTATTCGCAATCACACAGCTGAATGATTGTGGTGTGAACGGTGGCGCAACTGCGCCTGCGGAGAGACTTTGATGATGCAGCCTCACTCGTTGAATTACGTCGCGATCGTGGTTTCGGCGGTCCTCCTTTGGGTTCTGGGAGCGATCTGGTACTCGCCGGCACTTTTTGCTAAGCCGTGGATGGAGATCCTGGGCATCAAGAAAGAGGAAGGCAAAAAGAGCGGTCTGATGCTCGGCATGGTCGCCTCGTTCATTGGCGACCTGGTGATGTCGTACATTCTGGCGCAGATCATCTCCTGGGCAAACGCTTTCGGTTTCGCGACAAGCGCATTTGGTTTTGGAAACGGCTGCGTGATGGGGGTGCTGATGTGGATCGGGTTCATTGCCGCGCCGAATCTGCCGCAGGGCATTTATGAGGGCAGGCCTTTCAAGCTGTTTGCCATCAATAGCGGCTACTGGCTCGTGGGACTGATCATCGTTGGCGGCCTGCTCGGTGCCTGGCGGTGATTGCTGCCTGATGCGGGTGTTTTCGGGTCTGGCATTTCCTCCACGAGACTCGGGGCTAGATCAGCCGCTAAAATCGATTCATGAGCAAAACACCAGTCTCGACTTCGTCGGCGCCAAAAGCGGTTGGACCTTATTCGCAGGGCATTCGCTGCGGCAACCTTGTCTTCACTGCCGGACAGGCTGCTCTTGATCCTTCTACGCAGCAGCTTATCTCGGGAGGAATCGCCGAGCAGACCCGGCGCACGCTGGAGAATCTGAAAGCCGTGCTTGAGGCCGCGGGTACCACGCTGGATCGCGTTGTCAAAGCGAACGTGTATCTCAAGGACATGAACGACTTCGCCGCTATGAATGCAGTCTACGCTGAGTACCTGGCACCACAAGGTGTGGTCGCACCTGCGCGTACTACGATTGAGGCGGCGCGGCTACCGAAGGATGCGCTGGTGGAGATTGAGCTGATCGCGGAAGCCGGCGACTGACGCAGTCGGCACTGATGCAGTCGTCGACCGTCGCATCGAACCGTGCGGTCCACGCATCCAATAAATCCCCATTGGAGGACAACATGAGCACCACACCGAAAGAGTCCGGCGCGCCGGAAAGAGTTACGCATAGCGATGCCGAGTGGCGCGAGAAACTGACGCCGCAGCAGTATCATGTGCTGCGCGAAAAGGGCACGGAGCGGCCCTACACAGGCGCGCTTACGGAGAACCACGAAACCGGCAACTACCATTGCGCGGGATGCGGTGCGCTGCTGTTTCTCTCCGGGGCGAAGTTTGACTCGGGCTGCGGCTGGCCGAGCTTCGTGATTCCCGCCGACTCGAAGGCAATCGCGGAGCACGAGGACAACACGTTCGGCATGCGCCGCGTTGAAGTTACATGCGCCCGCTGCGGCGGGCACCTGGGACACGTTTTCCCGGACGGCCCGGGCCCTACGGGGCTCCGCTACTGCATCAACTCCGCTTCACTGACCTTTACGCGTGAGGGCGACACGAAGTAGGAAGTTCTCCTGCGCAGTTACGGATTTCGTGAAACTGCTATCTTCGTGGTGAAGGTAGAACTGTCAAAACTATCAGTGGAGGAGTAAGGCCTGTAGGTTCTTCCTCGCGAACGGGCCAGTTTCGATGTAGATTAGCTGCGAGGGACTGTACTCGATAGGGCTCAATGGGAGTGCAGAGAAATGAAACTTTCAGAGAAATCCGAAGTGGGTGAGAGTCGAAATCTCATCTCTGAACCTCGCGTGCTGTTGATCGGCCACGAGGGAGCATGCGAAGCGGGGCTCGAAGAACAATTGACGAGCCTTCACTGCTCATTTGCGCACGCCGCCGGAAGTGCCGACGCTCTTCGGCAACTGCGCCGCACTCCCTACGCTGTTGTCGTGACCGATCCTGATACCGGCATTCATGAAGACCTCGCTCTGATTGAGGAAATCCGGCGCATCAGGCCTAGTGTGCGCGTGATTGTGCTTGCCACGAGCGGCACGCCGGAAGACCTGATTGCGGCGCTGCGGCAGCATGTCTTTCTCTGCCAATGCGCACCTTTCAACATGAGAGAGATTGCACGGTATACGCTGAGTGCCGTTGAGGCGGATGATGCCTCCGGTGGCATCGAGGTGATTTCTGCTGAGCGCGACTGGATTTCGGTGTTGATGAACTGCGACCTGTTGAATGCCGATCGCCTGACTGCATTCTTCAAGCAATTCCAGATGACACTGCCGGAGCGCCCGCCGGAAGAGATGATGATTGCTTTTCAGGAAATCCTGAACAATGCCGTTGAGCACGGTGGCCAGAACGATCCTACAAAGATATTGGAAGTAGCCGCGGTGCGGACGGCGCGAGCATTTGTTTTCTATGTTGCGGATCCTGGAAAAGGGTTTCGTCCGGATAAGATTCCCCATGCCGCGATCTCATATTCGCCGGACGATCCGACACGCCATATCGAGGTTCGCAGCAAATTGGGGATGCGGCTGGGTGGATACGGAATTCTGCTGGCGAGCGGAATCGTGGATGAGTTGATCTACAGCGAAATTGGAAACGAAGTGCTTCTCATCAAGCACATGTCCGGTCCGGAGGTTCGGCGATCGAGTTTTGAGGATCCGTGGATTCCGCCGAAGGGGAAAGACTTTCTGGAGTGTTGAGAGCCTGCTGGACAATCGGAGATGTCCTTAAGTCGCCTTTGAGCCCTTGCTGTGAGTGGGCGTGCTGGTGAGGGCGAGGTCTAATGCCTCGCAGGCCTCTCTTCAATAGATGCTTGCGCCGCAATCGTCCCCTACTCCCTAAAAATGAGTAGCGGCAGTATCGCGGTCAACCGACGACAACCTCAAACGTCTGATGTCCGATGTCCGAGCGAGGACTTTCAACCAACCGCTCCCGTGACAGATTTATAAATAAGAAATATTTCTTGACATGAGACTAATGTCTCATTACAGTACATGCATCTCAGGTTGGAGGAATTCCTCAATGGGGCTTTCGCGTAGTGAAATGGATCGCATGTTGGATGAGCACTTCAATTGTGAAGCTACGGACAATATAGAGGGCGTCCTCTCCACGCTGACCACTGACGTCACCCACGACATCGTCGGGTGGCCCACTGGCCCCACCAAAGGGCGGGAGGGCGCGCGTCCCTTCTATCAGGCCCTGTTTTCCGACGTTGCGGAAAGCAGCGTGAGGTGTGTAAATCGACTGTATGGCAATGACTTCGTTGTGGACGAATCCGTTGTCAAGTTTAAGGCGGTCGGCAGACCGTTCGGACTTGAGGGGAAAGGGCGCACCGCGGAGGTTCGCCTGCTGCACATCATCGAGTTTACAAGCGACGGAATGATCCAGCGTGAAAATGCCTGGATCGATATGGCTGCCCTGATGCAGCAGTTGCCTCCGGGAGAGTAGCGAATGGCGAAGGGAGAGCGCATCAGTCAGAAACAGCGGACCCGGCAGGACCTGCTTCAGGCGGCGTCACGGCTAATGGCGCAGGGCAAGTTGCCCAAAGTAGCTGACGTGGCAAAGGAGGCGCTGGTTTCTCGCGCCACCGCCTATCGGTTCTTCTCCAGCGATGAAGCGCTGATTGCCGAGGCTGCCATCGAGGTCCGAACGCCGACGGCCAAGCAGCTTTTTACGGGTGATACGTCGCTCGATCCCGAGGAGAGGCTGCTCAAAGCGAACGCCAGCATGCATGACTTTATTTGGAAGAACCAGGCGCAGATGAGGTTCATTGTGGCGCGTCTGCTCGAGCAAAGCAACGGCGCGCGCGAGATACCTCGCCAGAATCGCAGGACGGACTTCATTCACACAGCACTTGCACCCGCACGCGATCGGTTCGACGCAGCGACGTATCGCAAACTGTGCGCCGCGGTTGCGCTGGTGATTGGTGCCGAATCGATGTTTGTCTTCCATGACGTGCTGCAGATAGAAGAGGCCGAGGCGCGGAAGGTGGAGAACTGGATGGTACACGTGCTGACACAAGCCGCGCTGCTCGAATCACGTGCCAAGGACGACAGGGCTCCCCGTTCCGTCTCCAGAGGTGGCGGGAAGAAGAAGTGAGCGACGCAGGCTGTGCCGCGATGCCTCGCGCAGCGAGCAATTGAATAGTTGCCCGCACTCTCGATTTTCCTGATGATTTGGAACCCATAGCGGATTAGAAGCGGGCGAGCCTATTGCGGGCTATTCGACAGTTCCTCCATTGTCAATGACTCTTGTGGCAATACGCACTGAGAAATGTCTCGAAGGTGTGATGGTGCGTTAGTCTGGGCGCATGACTTTCTCAAAGTGCCGGAACAGTGTTGCAGGTTTGGTCGTGGGGCTCGTTTTTTCGCTGGCTGCCCTTGCCCAGCAAGATTCGCAGCTTGACGCGCAGATCAAGTCAATTGCCGCAGCGCACAAGGGCCATGTCGCGCTCTACGCGCACAATCTGCGGACGGGGCAGACTGCATCGCTCGTTCCCGACGAGGCGGTGCAAACGGCCTCCGTGATCAAGATGGGCGTTCTGCTGGATGCCGCCGAGCAGATTCGCGCGGGGCACGCTACCTTTGACGAGCGCATCGAGCTCACGAAACCGAACCAGGTGGCGGGATCCGGAGTGCTGGGCGAACTGACTCCGCCTGTCTCGCTGACCTTTGGCGATGTGCTGAGGCTGATGGTGATTCTGAGCGACAATACCGCCACGAATGTGGCTATTGACCGGCTCGGCCTCGCGAACATTAACGGCACGCTGCGGGCTGCCGGCCTGAAGCAAACCGTGCTCTACAAAAAAGTCTACGTTAAAGCCACTGAACCGATGCCTGCCGACCAGCCGAAATTCGGCCTCGGCAAAACTACAGCACGCGAAATGGCGTCCATTATGGAACGGTTCGCTACATGCCATCTCGCTCTCGACAACACCGCCGCGCTGCCAGCGGATGGGAAGATCTGCGGAGCGATTCTAGGGATGCTCCGCAACCAGCAGGACCGCAACAGCCTGCCTCGCTACCTGGAAACGCTCGATACCAGTGAGACCGGTTCGGCGATCGGCAATAAAACGGGCGCGCTCAACCAGGTTCGCAACGATGTAGCGCTGATCTCGTCGAAAGGCGGGCCGATCGTGATCGCCGCTTTCACGTGGGAGAATGCCGACCAGCGCTGGACCGGAGACAACGAAGCCGAGCAAACCCTGGGCAAGCTGGGGAAAGCGGTTGTGGATCGATGGTCACCGGGCGGGCTGGATGCAGCGGCGTTTCCCTGGGAGAATCCGCTGGCTGAGGCGACGGCACCCAAATCGGCGGCGCAATAGAGCGCACAACAAAACCCCGCCCTGTAAGGACGGGGTTCTGACGCCAATCATGGTGATTCAAATTACTCCGCCGGTCGGAACGATCTCGCTACGTTTTTGCAACCTTGCCGGTCTTGATGCAGCTGGTGCACACGCGGATGCGCTTGGGGTTGCCGTTGACGAGCGCCTTCACCGCCTGAAGGTTCACGTTCCAGCGCCTCTTGGTTACGTTGTGCGCGTGCGAAATGTTGTTGCCGAACTGCGGGCCTTTGCCGCAAATATCACATACCTGTGCCATCTCAATTTGCTCCAGACTTGTCTGAGTTTCCGGGCACGCCCGAACTGCAGTTTAGAGCAGCTCTCATCCGTCCTGATGTGTACCTTTCAGCTCTCAGACGGGCGAAGGGGCGAATGAAGACACACCCACCCTTCAGCTTGCCGAATCTCTAGTATACCTCGAACTTGCGCCGGGGCCAAACCGGGTGGCGCACCGGATCTGGGTGCGCATTCTGCCCAGCGAATGAAGGGGAAAACGTTGATATGCAAAGAGATCCCCTTCCGGACTAGCCGGAAGGGGAATGGAGAGTTCAATTCACATGAGTGAACGAACAAAACTCTTGCGAAGCAGACTTTCGCTCTGACGTCGGGTTTCGGTTAGCAGCAAAAGGTGTCTTAGCGGCCGGAAGCGGTTGCACTGTCGAGCTGCAGGGACACGTTGCTCAACTGGATGGTCTGCAACTGATCAGCACCGGCCTGTCGGCTAATGGTATATCCCTTGTGGTTGTGCTTTTCTTCCACAAGCTTGGCAGGGACGGTGAGCGTCTTGCCGTTCTGCGCGATTGTGACTTGAACGTTTTCTCCCGTACCGGTCCAGGTGACTTTGACATCGCCTGCGGGAAGTTCGGTTGTGCCCACCTTCACTGGCGACGCAAGATTCACCGACTGCGAATTCTTGGCAGCGAACGCCGGGGCAGCTGCGAGAGTAAGCATAAGTGCATATCCAAACAAACGCTTCATGATGTTCTCCTCGGATGCCTCGATAAGATTTGAGGTTTGAAGTTGAGGCACTGTCCACAGTGAACACCACTTGCAAGCTTTTTAAGCTTAAGAAACGTTAAGCGTATCGGGCGCGCCGGCGATGAGTAGCGGAAACTATAGAAAACATGCGGGGATGCAACGATTGTGACGAGTGTAAAAAAACTGAGAACAGGGATGAAAGCTAAAGTGGGCTCAAAGATTTCTTTATGCCGTCTTTATGGCTTCTTGCTGTGTGAGCGGGATCACAATCGTGACACGCAACCCAGGGGTTGCATTTTCGGCAGCGATTGAGCCGCGGTGCAGATGCACGGCGCGTTTCGCGATGGAAAGGCCAAGTCCCGATCCTCCGCCATTGGTGTTACGCGCCTCTTCTACGCGGAAGAATGGATCGAAGATACGCGCCAGGGATTTGTCGGGCACTCCCGGGCCGAAATCGCGGACGGAGATGATTGCTTCATCCAGCTTCTCTTCGAGGGAAAGCACGATGGATGATTTCTCAGGGGAATAGCGAATGCCGTTGCGCAGAACGTTCTCCACGGCGCGGCGCAACAACTCGGGATTGCCATGCACGGCGCCGCAAATGTCGCCGCTGACTTCAATTTTGCAGACGCGCATCTCGGCTTCGACGGCGCAATCGCGCACAACCTCGTGGATGATGTCGCGTACGCAGATCTCGCGCTTGTCGTGCAGGGCGGGATCGTCCTCGACGACGTTGATCTCCACGATATCGGCGACGAGGGACGCAATGCGGTCGACGTCGCGCTCAATGCGTTCGAGCGCAGCGGACGAATCGGAGCTGGTGCGCGCGAGCTTCAGGGCGAACTTCAGCCGTGCAAGCGGCGAGCGCAGCTCATGGGAGATGTCGGCAAGCAGGCGTCGCTCGCTTACGATCAGGCGTTCGAGGCGTTCGGCCATCTCGTTGAACGAGCGCCCCAGCTGGCCAATCTCGTCTTCGCGATCCGTCTCGACGCGCACGCTGAGATCTCCGCGACCGAACTGCGCGATGCTGTTCGCAATTCTCCGGATCGGTGAGATTACACCCGCTGCCGCAATCCAGCAAAGGATTCCGGTCGCGCCGAGCACGAGGAAGTAGTACGGCAGAAATGACCAGATTCTTGGGGGCAGGTCTTGCCCCTCCGCCGCGAACCAAAATTTCCCATCCGCCGAGCGGTGTGTGATCTCCCAGTGACCATGCCGCACCATGCGCGACTTCACAGCCGGCGGCTTCGGCAGCATGTCTGAGCGATCTTCACCGGAGATCAGATCTTTTCCCGATCCATCGAGCAAATAATGCGACCCGCTGAAAAGTCCGTCCAACTTTCGCAGGTACTGGGCCATTGCTTCCTTGCCCCATTTTTGTTGAATGTTCCTGGCGCTCTCGAGCTGCAACTCGTCGAAGCGGTCGTACACGGGGTCGATTTTCTGCGCCTTTATCTGCTCGGAGATGGCGCGAAAGGCGACGAACGACAGCGAGAGGATGCCGACCATGGCCAGCAGCACCCATATGTAGAGAGATTGTCTGAGGAGAACTTTAGGCTGCGCCGGTGAAGACATATCCCACTCCCCGTACCGTTCTGATCAGGCTGCGGCCGCCTTCGAGCTTCTTGCGTAAGTGACTGATGTGGACATCGAGGAAGCGATCGTAGGGTGTTGCTTCGCGTTCGAAAAGGGCGGCGGTAATCTCTTCACGCGACACGACGCGGCCGGCGGCGCGCATGAGCATTTCGAGGAGATCGAATTCAGCAGCGGTAAGATCTACGAGTTCGTCATCAAGGTGCGTCTCGCGGGTGGAGGGATTCAAGCGGATGTTGCCGATAACGATGTCTTCCGATTCCGTTCGCAGCAGGGACTCTGAACGGCGCAAGACAGCGCGCACCCTGGCGAGCAGTTCATCGGGATCAAAGGGCTTGGGCAGGTAATCGTCGGCACCGGAGTCGAGACCGCGAATCCGGTCCTGCTGCTGCACGCGCGCGGTGAGCATGATGATGGGGAGATCTTTGCGCCGGCGCAGACGCTGCAGCAATTCGAACCCGTCGACTACGGGCAGCATCACGTCGAGGATGACGAGGTCGTAGGCGCCGTTGAGCGCGGCGGTGAGGCCCTCGCGGCCGTTGTAGGCGCAGTCGAGATGATGGCCCTCCTGGGTGAAGAACTCCCGCATCATGCCGCATAGTTCGACGTCGTCGTCGACAAGCAACAAGGAGAGCTGCCTCGGCCTTTCCGCGCTTTCTATCGGCTTCACATCGACCGCAACTGACAAGACGAAAACCCCTACGGCTGTTAAGTCTCGCACACCGTAGTAAGGCCTTCGTAGTCCACTTAACAATTCTTAACGTTATGGCGGCTCCAAGTCAGCCGGAATCTTTGCGGGCAGAGGTGAAATCTGGGCTGGGTGGGGACGCGATTGGGTCACCACTGATGGCGTTCTCGAAGCACAGGGTTCCAGCGGACGGGGTGAATCGAGGATGCGAGTCGAACATCTAATTTGAAGATGAGTTTGCCTGTTTCAGTACTTGATCTTGTAGGCATGCGGCCCGGGGAAGCTACACGGGATGCTATTAGTAGGTCGGTTGATATTGCGCGTCACGCAGAGCAGTGGGGGTATCGGCGCTTCTGGCTGGCCGAACATCACTCCATCGAAGGCCTCGCCTGTTCCGCGACACCGGTGTTGATCGGGCACGTTGCTTCAGCTACCGAGACGATACGTGTCGGCAGCGGAGGCGTGATGCTGCCCAACCATGCGCCGCTGGTGGTGGCGGAGCAATTCGGAACACTGGAAGCCTTGTACCCCGGGCGCATCGACCTGGGGCTGGGCCGCGCACCGGGAGGCGACGGCTACACCATGCGCGCACTTCGCCGCGACATGCGGCAGACGGGTGACGATTTCCCTGAGTTGCTTGCGGAGTTGCAGACGTACCTCGGTCCGGAGAAGCCCGGCCAGATGGTGAAGGCAATTCCGGGCAAGGACAGCGGGGTTCCGATCACCCTGCTGGGATCGAGCGACTTCAGCGCCCGGCTCGCGGCGGAGCTGGGATTGCCGTTTGCCTTCGCGGCGCACTTTTCGCCGGAGATGCTGTTGCACTCCACGCACTTGTATCGCATGCTGTTTCGGCCCAGCGAAACGCTGAAGGAGCCGTGGTTGATGATTGCTGTGCCAGTGATCGCGGCAGAGAGGGACGCGGCCGCACGCCGGCTTTTCACTACGCCGCAACAGCGATTTCTGCGACTCATCCGCAATCAGCCGGTGGAACTGTTGCCACCGGTGGATTCTCTTGACACGATCGACCGGCCGTGGAACGCATTCGAGCGGGCCGCGGTCGAAAGCAGGCTGAGCGCAGCGATCGTTGGTTCGGAGGGAACGGTGAAGGCTGGCCTGGAGAGGCTGGTTGCGGAGACAGGTGCTGATGAAGTGATTGTCGTGACGGACACGTGGGATCATGGGGCTCGGCTGGATTCTTACCATCGAGTGGCAAAGGTTGCCGGATCGATTGAGACAAAGACGCTCGCGACCGCAAATCCAATCACACGTTGAGCGGATCGCGGGAGTTTTGACCAGTTCGAGGGTGGGCGAAGAGGGACGTTGATCGAGAGATCGGCGTGGGTCAGTTTGGGCCGGATGAAATCCCCCAAAGGCAACCGCAATCGCGGCTCTGCTTAGAGTATAAAAATGCGGCTGGATTTGGACGTCCCTACGGGACTGGGGCTCATTTTGTTTGGCTATCCCAGGGTTGCGCTCCGCTCCACCCTGGGCTATTTTCCTGCGTTCCCTCCGGGAACTTTCTGCCAGACCTAAAGGCTTTGCAGCTTTCTGCGGATTATTCAGCAGCATGAAGGCTGCTGCTCCCTCCGTATTTGCAAGTCTAGGTATAGATTTCTGAACGCCTGGATGTTCACGCTCAATGTAAACGGCTTTGAGGTACAACAGCCGCGGAGCGGGTCTTGAGGTCCCGCTCCGGTGCTGAAGGGTTGCTACTTCTTCGGTTGCTTCTTGGCGTGTGCCTGAGGCTTCTCGCTGAGAAGGGTTCCTGCATCATGGGCGTTGAAGGGATAGAGTTGCACCGACTGCTGACCGGTGTTGGCCAGGGTAATGTCGACGCGACGATTTTGCGCGAGGTAAATGGCTGTGAGGTTGCGCAGGATCTTCTTTCTCTCGTCATCCGTCAGATCAGGATTGCTCTGGACAAGCTGCTTGACGTCATCCTTCGAGAGCGGATTCTCGTCGCCCATCGCTTGCGTGTCAATGGACGCTTCGGGAACACCCTGTTCGACGAGGAAGTGCTTCACACTGCCAACGCGGCGTTCTGAAAGCGCCTTGTTGTACTCGGCTCGGCCGCGTGGATCCGCATGACCGGTGAGGGTAAGACGCGCATCCGGCTTAACCTGGAGGTAGTTCTTAAAGTCCGCTGCCAACGTGGTGAGAATCTGCTCCTGGCTTTCTGCCAGGCCCTTGTCGGGGCGCTTCTCGTTCGGCAGAGCGGTCGGGAAGAAGACGCTGTGCAGGAGGAGACTCGGCGGCGGCGGAGGAGGTGGTGGCGGAGGCGGCGCCTGAATGTTGAGGCTGGTGTTTGCCGTTGCCGTGTGGCCCTTGTCATCGGATACGCTGCAGGTGATCTGCACCGGACCGGGGGACGCGCCGGACGAGGCGTAGGTTGCCGTGGTTCCGTTGCCGGTGATGGCGCCACCCGAAGCCTGGTAGTTGTAGGTGAGGGGGCGATTCTGCGGGCTGACACCTTGGGCTGTAATGGTCGATGAATCACCCGGCTTGAGGTCGGTTGGGCTCGCTGAGCAACTCAGTGTGGGCGCCTCGAATGCCTTGACGGTGTAAGTGGCCGAGCAGCCTGCGACTTGCCAGGGCTTTTCGCCTTCCTTACCCGGCTTTCCTTCTTTCAGGTTGGCCATTGCTGTGTAGGTTCCGGGATTCAAGGCGGACGTGTTGACCGTCGCCGAAGATCCATTGCCAGTGACGCCGTCTCCGCTCCAGGTGTACACGGTGTTCAGTTTCGGATTGAGACCTGCGGGGTTGCAGTGACAGTGACGGGCTCGCCTGGGTAGACCTGCGAGGGCGAAGCCGAGCACGAGGCAGTTGGTGGAACCGGTGGCTTGCCGCCAAAGTTGAAGGTGAATCCTGCAAGCGCGCCGGTCGTGGCAGTGTCATAGACGAAGTCGTTCGTGGTCGGTGTGTAATCCACATCGAGATAGCGCCAGCCCACCGCCAATCCGAGCTTAGGCGTGACGTTGAAGTTCAGCAGGCCCACGACCTGATAGTCCAGGTTGGCTTGGCCTGCGCCGGCGTCACCGGCCACGGTTATGGCCGCCTTTTCGCCGAAGGGCAGTATGAACCTGCCGCCGCCGAGGCCATCGACCCAGTTGACCGATCGCGAATTGCCGAGGCCAGAGGGCTGCAGTGAGTTGTCCAGACTCAAATACCAATAGCGAATTCCGCCGAGGGCGTCGAACTTCAAGTGATCGGCGTTAAGGAGTCTGAACCCCACCTTCGGCGTCAAGATCGACTGTGTCAGATCAGTTCTGATATTTGTCTGGGTAAAGTCGTTGATGGGGATCCCGTTGTCGACGCCGAGTTTCATCCATAAGAAATCCACCGGCATGACGAAGCGGCCCTTGTCGGCCTCGACTGCGATCGGTATGACTCCTTTAAGCGTATGAAAGACATCGGTGAACGGAACGTGGATGCTGGCATTGTGGCCGAGTGCTCCAACGGTTCCGTGCATTCCCGGGAACCAACCGTAAAACGAGATCCCGACTCGCCAATCGCCGCTGGTATTTCCCCCTGGGTATTGTGATATCGGACCGGAGCCCTGACCGGGCGGGGGGAGGGGTGCGTCCGGAACCGCGGAAGAAGACGTTGAAATAGCAGTCGAGCCCGCGATTGGCGGGTCCGCCGGTCCCTGGGCCAAGACAGACGTACAAAGCACTGTCAGGGTTGCCGCGACCAGCAGATTAAGGTTCATGCCTCTCGAATTCATATTCACTCCTTGGTTGGCACCACTTGGGGGATTGGAGAATTACTGCAAACATCTTCAGCTTGGGCGGTGCAGGATTTTGATACAACTGGCAAATGTGACAGGCGAGGGCAGAAGGCAATCCTTATAAGCCAGCTTCTATTGATTTTTCGAACTGGGATGCGTCTGAAACGACTGCTGGCTGTCGACACGGAGATTGTTTACCGCAAGCGATGTCGTTGAACTGGAAGGAGAGATCACGCAGGGGCTAAAGCCCGAGACTCTTTTTCGAGTGATATCGGCACGACTGAAGTCGTGCCCTGATACGAAACCGGGCGCGATTGGCGAGACTATCGATTTCTGTTGCGCTGCGATCTGGATGCCGTTGATACAACCGCGCCGCTTTCGCCGATCGACAAGGTGAGATTGTTTATTGCGAAGGATGTTGTCGAAATGCAATCGAGGAAGGGGATGAAGCGGGCGATCCGGCGATGATGATGCTGAATCAGGAATTTTGTTGCGGCAAATTCAGAGAGCCACACGGCTGCGTCGAACGCATAAATCCCCGGTGTGTGATTGGTGATGAATTGAGGCAGATTCTGCTCATAGTTGCAGGTGGATGTGCCGGCTATCTGGAGGCTCGAGTTGCAATTGTTCCTGAGCATCCTCTGCGTGGAATAGGCGTCGAGTGCACGCGCACCGCCATCGGCAGCGAGGAGCGTCCAGGTGAGGCGGTCGATGCGGGGCTTGACTGTTTCGGCTGGTTGAGGGCGCGAAATGACGAGTCCGCCTTCGAGTTCGGAGTTGGGTCCTGGCGGGGCTTCCGCCATCATTAGCGGGGCAAGAAGAATGAAAGCGAGGAGGGCGGAAACCGAGCGCATCGAAGGACCTCTTCAAAGTGACTGCTGAAAGACCTATCGGCAGTTTGCGAAGGGATTTGAGTGAGGAGGTTTTAGAAAACAGGTCCTTCGACTTCGCTGCGCTTTGCTCAGGATGACGGAGTTCTTAAAAAGCAACTGCAGATTCCTCGACTCCCGTTGGTCGCTCGGAATGACAGCGCTGGAAGGTGGTGCCAGGAGAGCTTGGTCCGTCAACGACTACACATCCATGGAGGCCAGTTCCTGCTCGTGCTTCATCCGTGACTGGTAAACAGGCGTGAGCCAGTCCCAGTAAGACTGCAAATGTCCGCGGGTGGCATCGAAATACAGCTTTTGTATCGCGTGCGTGACCGCTCCGATTGCTGCGTCTTTCACCGGGCGATGATCGACGCGCACGATGGGGGCGACGCCGACTGCGGTGCCGGTGAAAAACAGTTCGTCACATATGTAGAGTTCGCTGCGGTCGATGGGTCTTTCGACGACACGCAGCCCCATTTCGCGAGAAGCGAGTTCCATGATGCAATTGCGCGTTATGCCTTCGAGGGCGTTTTCAGTCACAGATGGCGTGATGAGCTCTCCGTCGCGAACCATGAAGAGATTCGAGGTGGCGCCTTCGGCAACGTGTCCGTTCTCGTTGAGGAATATGGCTTCGTCGAAGCCGGATTGCCGCGCGTCGTCGCTGGCTAGAGCGCTGTTCACATAGGCGCCACAGATTTTGGCGCGCGCCGGAATCGCATTGTCTTCGATCCGACGCCAGGAGCTTACGCCCGCATGGAGCCCCTTGTCACTGTGCAAATATTCGCCAAAGGGAAGGGCAATGACGGCGAAAGAGTCCTGGTCGTCGGTACTGACGCCGATGCGTTCGGCAGACTTGAAGGCGAGGGGCCGGACGTAGATATTGGTGTGGAATGCGTTGCGCCGCATCAGCTCAACGGTGATGGCGCACAGCTCGGGTACGGTGGCCGGGACATGGATGCGGAGGATGCTGCAGTTCTTCTTCCAGCGCTCGTAGTGTTCGTGTGCGCGCAGGATGAACAGGTCGTCGTCAGTAGGTACCCAGTGTGCGCGGATGCCTTCGAAGACGCCGGTGCCGTAATGGAGGGCGTGGGTGAGGATGTTGACGTGCGCATCGCGCAGCGGCATGTACTTGCCATCGAAGTAGACAAGCAGGTTTGGATCGGCAGTGGCTTTCATACGGCAACCTCTTTGCACGATGCGCGATACAGTTCTCGCCCCCGCGCCAGGGCACGCTGGTCGAGCTGATACCAGCGGTCAGATTTCACGAGACGACGAAGAGCCGCATCGATGCTGGCTTGCGGCAGCCCGCCTGAGATTTCAAGCAGGGCTCCCAGCATGACCATGTTGGCGGCGCGAGGGTCGCCGAGCTCGTTGGCGGCGCGGGTAAAGTTGAGCGCGAGCACGTTGACGTCGTCCCGCTCGCAGTCTTCAGGGAATACGTCGCCGTTGTAGATCACCCATCCGCCGGGCTTTACGCTTCGGTCGAACTTGCGCAGGGACGGCTCATTCATGGCGACGAGGAAATTCGGAACTGTCACGAGGGGTGAGTCAATGGGTTCTCTGGAGACGCGCACATGGCAGTTGGAAGTTCCGGAGCGCATTTCGGGGCCGTAGGAGGGAAGCCATGAAACTTCTAGCCCCGCGTCGAGTCCTGCTTCAGCTAATACTTCGCCGAGCAGCAGAACGCCCTGCCCACCGAAGCCTGCAACGCGGACGTGGAGATCAACCTGATTCGCTTTGTCTGGCGCTACTGGGACGTCGGGCTGATCGTCGTGGACGATTCCGAGGATTGCGGGAATCTCTTCGAGAGCCGGAGCAGGGTTCGCGGCGACGCGCGGCTCGCGATCTTTTGTGCGGTCGCAGACGACGCCGAGTGGATAGGTCTTCTCCATCACTTCGCGTATCCAGCGCTGCGACTCGACAGCGGACATCTTCCAGATTGTGGGGCAGGGGGAGAGGACTTCGATCATTGAGAATCCGAGGCCGCGCACCTGGTTCTCGACGGCGCGCCGGATGGCCCGTGAGGCCTGCGCGATCTGCTTGTTGTCTCCGAGGCCGACGCGCTCAATGTAGACGGGAGCGTCGAGGGTCGCGAGCAACTCGCTCATGCGGAGCGGGTAGCCTTCGTTCGCAGTGGTGCGGCCGAAAGGAGTGGTGGTGCTCTTCTGTCCAATCAACGTGGTGGGCGCAGCCTGGCCGCCCGTCATGCTGTAGATGGCGTTGTTGACGAAGATGACGGTGATGTTTTCGCCGCGATTTGCCGCATGGAGAATTTCGGCGGAGCCGATTGCGGATAGGTCGCCATCGCCCTGGTAGCTGATGGCGATGCTGTGCGGATGACTGCGCTTCGCCGCGGTTGCAACTGCCGGCGCGCGGCCGTGCGCTGCCTGAATATTGCCAACGTCGAAGTAGTTATAGGCGAAGACGGAGCAGCCGACGGGACTGATGAGGATCGTCTGGTTCTGTATGTTGAGCTGGTCGATGGCGGTGGCCAGCATCTTGTGCACGATGCCGTGACCGCAGCCGGGACAGTAGTGCGTCTGGTGCTGGAGTTCTTCCTTGCGCTCGTAGGTCGTGTAGAAGACCTTTGGCTTGGCATGTACGACTTCGTAATCGGATTCCAGATTAGACATGGACCATCTGCTCCTTTTCCGCGCAAGCCTGCGCATGAGCCAGAACAAATCTAAGGACCTCTTCGTGCGATGGCACGTTGCCACCCATTCGATTGAGGAATTCGACTGGACGTGAGCCGTTCAATGCGAGGCGAACATCTTCGACGAGTTGACCATTGCTCATTTCAACGACAATGAAGGATTGGGCATGCCGGGCGAGGCGCTGGAAATCCGCCGTGGGGAACGGGTACAGCGTGATGGGACGTAGCAGCCCAACCTTCATTCCTCCGGCGCGAGCGTCTGCAACGACGGCTTTGAGGATGCGGCCCATGATGCCGTATCCGACTAGGACGATTTCGGCGTCTTCGGTGTACCAGTGTTCTGCGCGGGTTTCGTGCTTCTCGGCGCGTCGGTACTTTGCTTCGAGGGCGTTGTTGTGCGCTTCGAGATGGTCCGAGCTCATGTGCAGCGAGGTGATCATGTTGGCGCGCGATTCGGCGGTTCCGGCAACGGCCCACTCGGGAATTGATGGCAGAATTGCTTTCTCTGCGAATTCGACCGGCTCCATCATCTGGCCCACGAATCCGTCGGCGAGGATGACAACGGGATTGCGATATCGATCGGCAAGCTCGAAGGCGAGAGCGGTGAGGTCGGCCATCTCCTGTACGGAGTGAGGCGCGAGTACGATGGTGCGGTAATTGCCGTTTCCTCCGCCCTTGACCACCTGGTGATAATCACTTTGCTCAGAAGCAATGTTGCCGAGGCCGGGACCGCCACGTGTGATGTCGGCGATGACGCAAGGCAACTCGGCACCCGCCATGTAGCTGATGCCTTCCTGCATGAGGCTGATGCCGGGGCCGCTGGATGCCGTCATGCAGCGAATGCCGGCCGAAGAGGCGCCGTAGAGCATGTTGATGGCGGCTACTTCGCTTTCGGCCTGCAGGAAGACTCCGCCGACCTGGTGCATGTAAAGCGCCGCAGCTTCTGTGATTTCACTCGCCGGCGTAATCGGATATCCATAGAAACCGCGGCAACCGGAGAGAATCGCGCTCCTCACAATCGCTTCGTTGCCCTTCATCAGTTGCTTGCGCATGCGAGTGCCTCCTGATGCTGCATGGCTGCGCCGCTGCGTCGACGGAGAACGGTGATGGCGCCTGGCTCGGGGCAAGCCATGAAGCAGATTCCGCAACCGGTGCAGCCAGTTCCGTTGTAGGTCGCGGTGCGATAGCCGTAGTGGTTGAGCTGCTCGCTTAGATGAATTGCCTTGGGTGGGCATGCCTCGATGCATAGTCCGCAACCCTTGCACTCATTCACATCTACGCGGAGGAGGCCTCGATCTCGCTTGTTAGCATTCGAACCTTCCGTGAAGGTCATAATCTGCTCCTAGGAAAAGAGAAAAATTGAGAAGGCGCCGTCCCTACGGGACTCGCGCACTTCTGGTAATCCGACCTCCCCACGCTGAAGCGCGGGGCTAACGAACCGTGCGCCTCCGGCGCGTTTCATCCCTCGCGGGTCGGAAACGCGAAGGGCTGACTCACAAGTAACGGCTGCCTCGCCAGTGATGCCTGACTCATGCATATGTGGGGACCTTGGGTTCCAGGTAGTGCGCGCGTATCGCAAAGTCTTCAAGCTCCTGCTGGAAGCGCGGATCGGCAATGGCGATGAGCGCTTCGGCACGCTCCCGGAGGGTCTTGCCATGCAGGTACGCAATTCCATGTTCGGTTACGACGTAATGAACGTCTGCGCGCGAGGTCACAACGCCTGCACCTGGCTCCAGAACCGGCACGATGCGAGACAAGGTCTGGCGGCAGGCTGTCGAGGGCAGGGCGATGATTGGAATTCCTCCGCGCGATCGAGCAGCGCCGCGAATGAAATCGAGCTGGCCGCCGCAGCCGCTGTAAGGCCGGGTGCCCAGCGAATCCGCACATACCTGCCCGGTTAAATCGATTTGAAGAGCGGAGTTGATGGCGACCATGCGATCGTTCTGCGCGACGATGAATGGATCGTTGACGTAAGAGATGGAACGGAACTCGAAGCTGGGATTGTTGTCGATGTAGTCGAAGAGCTTCTGCGTGCCAAGAACGAATGCCGTGACGGCCTTGCCGCGATGGAGCGATTTGCGCGCTCCGTTGATCACTCCCGCTTCCATGAGGTCGACTACGCCGTCGGGGCACATTTCGGTGTGGATTCCCAGGTCGTGCTTGTCGTGGAGGCAATGCAAAACCGCCTCGGAGATGCCGCCGATTCCGGGCTGAAGCGTTGCGCCATCGGGAATGAGCGAGGCCACGTTGCGCGCCACGTTCATGTGCATCTCAGTGATGGGCTCGGCGTGCAACTCGAGCAGCGGCCGCGAAGTGAGGACGAATGCAGAGATCCGGCTGACGTGAATGGAGGTGTCGCCATGGGTGCGTGGGGCTCGGTCGTTTACTTCGGCGATGACGGTCTTCGCGCAGCGGACCGCAGTCATGGTGCAGTCGACGGTGGTGCTGAGGCTGACGAATCCGTGGGCGTCGGGCGGCGTTACCTGCATCAGCACGACATCGAGGGGGAGTGCCCCGGTTTCGAAGAGGGATTCGATTTCGCTGAGGAAGATTGGCGTGTAGTCAGCGCGTCCGGCGGCTACGGCTTCGCGCACGTTTTCACCCAGGAAGAGGCCGCGGTGGCGGAAGTGGCCTTCGTACTCGGGTTTTGTGTATTCGGCTTCGCCGAGGGTCTTCATGTGCACGAGCTCAACGTCGATCAGCTCAGGCGCGCGGGCGACCAGTGCATCGATGAGCGGCTTGGGCGTGCCGCAACTCGGTTGAATCCAAACTCGATCTCCGGAGCGCACAGATTTTACGGCCTGTGCCGCGCTCATGCACTTACGCCGGAATTCCTCTTGCCATCTCACAATATTTCGTCTCCGCGCTTATTTGCTTAACAACTTAAGGGTGTACTTGAAGTTTGGGCATCAGAGAGCATCCTCCGAAGCCCGGAATATGTTGCTCTCGCTCCCCGAATCCGCACTGTGACCGCAATCACCCCTGAGGACGGGGCAAAGGTATGTGTTTGCGGGCGGTCTTTGCCGATAAAACGAAAGAAAAAGGTACTGAAAAGTTGCATGTTGCAGGTGGTAGGGGTGCTGGGAAAGAGGCTGATTGATAGATGGATTAACTCCGGAGCGCGTTCGTAAATGGCGGATCTTTCATCAACTTGTGCGAATGCGGAGACAAGCTGCGCCACTAAAGTACAACCCGCCTGACTTTGCTTCACATCTGACCTGCTGTACGTGTACGAGTTGTGCGTTTCGTTTCATGAGAAGAAAGACAGGAGAGGAAATATATGAAAACTACAGATATCCGGTACAAATTCCTGCTCAGCTCGGCCAGCGTTCTGATTGGCGCGATGGCTGTTGCAGGATGCGATAAGCCTGCGCACCCCGATGAGAAATCGGCCGTCACCGACTCACTCAAGAACAACAACCTGAGCGCCGTGGATGTCTCGCAGGACAGGGAAAAAGGCGTGATGACGATCAAGGGCAACGTGGATTCGCAGGAGCTGAAGAGCCAGGCCGAAAATGTTGCCAAGCAGGCGGCACCCGACTACACGATTGCGAATGAGATCGGCGTGCGGCCTCCGGGCGCGAGCGAAGCCGGCTCAGTGGCTTCGAACCTGGACAGCGCCATTGAGGACAACTTCAAGGCGATGATCAAGTCGCAGGCCAACCTGAACGATCAGAGCATCAGCGGTGCAGCCAAGAATGGCACGCTTGTTCTGAAGGGCACGGTAAAGACTGTGAAGCAGAAGAAGGAAGCTGAGGACCTTGCCAAGAAGGTGCCGAATGTACAACAGGTTGTGAACGAAATCGAGGTCAACCCCAAGAAGCACTCGACCGCGACGTCGTAGGGCAGGATTAAATTGCTTATTGCAGGTTGAAGGACGAATTGTAGATATATCGTTCCCTACATAGCGGAAACCCGTGAGCCCCGGCAGCAACCGCTGAGCCGGGGCTCTTTTGCGTGGGTCCGTTTTGGGCCGTTGCAGTGTGGCATTCCCTGATCGGTAATTGAGACTTTGATTTCTGCGCCGAGTCCGCCGGAAATGCAGAGTATGGAGCGAGAATCGAGGTGTTCGGGGTTGATTGGGGGCAAGGCACATGTACTGGATTTGGCTGCGGTGGTTTGAACCTGTGCTTTTGGGGTTTGGCCTGGGCGTACTGGCGATGGTTTTGCATGAATGCGGTCATCTTGCTGCGGCCGGCGCGCTGGGTGTTCGCGTTAAAAGAATCGGCATCGATTGGAAGAAGGGACTCTTCACGGTTCGCGAGCAGGGGAGCGTAAATCAGAATCTGATGATCGCGCTGGCTGGTCCGTCAGTGAATCTGCTTCTGATTGCTGTGGAGCCGTGGTTTCCGATGTTCAGCCTGGCGAATTTGTGCTGTGTGCTTGCCAATATGATGCCCATTGAAGGCTCAGATGGGTTCCGTGTGGCGGATTGCTGGCGGCGGATACGGGAAGGCGAGCTGGCAAATTGAAGCCGGCGAGAAGTAACTGAGCGGGGTCGCCTGGAGCGGGCTAGAAGCCAGGTGCAACGGCTTTGTTCGGGTGCCTAAGGTGCTCATTTACCGGTGATTGGGATCACATTTCGACTGCTCCGACGGGTCAGGAGAGCACGAAGGAAGTTGTACTTTTGTTACCACGATCGTGCGATGCCCAGTTGGAGAGAAGTGGCTAGACTCTCATTCGTGGAGAACTTCTATGAGAGAGAACGTTCATAAAGACGTTTACCGATTCGCTTACGATGAGGCGTCTACGGAGTTGCGCAAAATTCTGAGGTCGTTTGAGCAGTTGTGCGCTCAGAAAAACCGTGTCGAAAAGCTCATGGAGGTCCTCAAGCCCGAGATCGGATTGCAAGAAGAGGACGAGAGCGGCCAGGTGAAGAGAACCACCCACCTGCCCTACTGCACGGTTGTTACCCGCCTTACGGTTCTGTAGAAAGCCGACCAACCCAACCCGGTATTCCCCGTTGATATCAGCCAGACGCGACCCCAGACGCGTCTGGCTGATGTCGCGTATGGAACCCTAAAACCACCTTCAGAAGTGCTGGATGGACGAAAAGCCCGGCTGGCGGCGTTCTTCAGAGGACTGGTGTTTTTCTTTTAAATCAATGGTTTAAAGACATTGGTGAGTTCGAAAGTATCGATATCAGTTCATGAGACGGTTCGCGAACTGGTTGATTTTCGCAGGTTCCGATTGAATTTCGCTCGTGAAATTGAGAAGATCCTTTCCTACGACTGGTTTCCGACCAAGGGAGCCGAAAGCGAGAGAGGGCGAACGCAAGCACGTATCCGCATCCCGCCTTCCCTAAGACCGTGGACCTATGGATACCAGAGATTTTTGCGTGTACAACCAGGCCCGAGGAGTTTTCCTCAGCTCGAAGGTGACTGTCGCCGACAGTGCGAATGAACCTTTGAAGATGCTGAAGGTGCTGGTGGGTGGGCTTGGCGTGGATGCGGAGTCCGGTCTGCTGCTGTTTCCGCTTCGTGCTGCGCCTGCGGTTCCCCGGCTTTTTCCGTTTGACCTGCTGTATTTGGACAACGATAACCAGGTAGTCGACGCGCTGGAGATTGTTCCGGGAGTCGAATTTCCGGCATTTCGCGGGGAAGTCGCGAGCGCGCTGCTAGTAGCACACCATATATTGCAGTCCACGAAGACCGCACCAGGCGATCACCTGCTCATCGGCCACAAAGAGGAGATTGAGCAGGAGATCGGGAGCATGGATCTTCCGGCGAGCGAACCAGTCGGGTTGAACGGGAAGTCTTCTGGAGAATCAAAATCTGCGGGAAAGGGCCTGGCGGCGCTTCTTGGGGCGGTGAGCTCTCGTTTTGCAATGCGGGCTTCAGCGCTAGTAATGCCCGGGAGCGCGGCGGTGACTCCGGTGCCGGAAGCGATTCCGGAGATTGCGGCACAGTTGCCAACCGATGATGCGAAGAGCGAGACGGAGACGCCGGTTATTTCGATCACCGAGGTGGTTCTGGAGAGGCCACATGCCTCACAGGCACCGACCATGTATGGGCAACATGGAGGGGTCGAAGATCTTTTCTCGAATTGGGTGGACGCGCCCACATTTGATTCGGGGTGGATTGCGCACAATGGAGCGCCCGAAGCGAAAAGGGCTGAGATGCCGCGACCTGCTTCCGTTTCTGCCGTTCCAACTCCACCAGAGACGGTGAGCGAGTCCACGGCTTCTGGAGCGGCAGAGGAAGCGGTGAAGTCGAAGGCGCCGAGCGTGGAGGCAACTGCAGCGGCTGTTTCACCAGAAGTAAAGCAAAGTCCTCGACGGGAAGATAAGCCAGAATTCCCGGCGAGAAATGGGGATGCTGCCGAGATTCCGAAGAAGGGGAGGGGGACGTTTTTCAAGCCAATGCCCCCGCAAGGGAACCGTTGGGCGCGACCACAGTTGCCGACGGAGGTTTCTGATTCGACGCGTATCGCGCAGCGACCCCTTGCGACGGCTTACACAGTTGCGCAGTACGGGATGTGGCAGGTGAGTTTGCCGACCGCTGCCAACTCCCATGGGTCAGAAGAGAGATCTCTCACCGGAAAGTCTGCGGCCTTCGCAAACGGCTCGAGCAAATCGGAAAAGGCTGAGGCCGATCCGAAGCAAGCTGTGATGGCGCAAACGCCCGAATCCAAAAAGTCCGGCGAAGATCTGAGGCTCTCCGCGAGTATTCCGCGTTTTTCCAGCGTTGCAAAACCGCTGCAAGAGAAAGCGCCGACGCCAGCTTTGACGGTTGCCATTTCGGATGTCGCGGATTTAAGACCCCTGGTGAGTGTGCTAAAGACTGCGGTGGAGCAATTGCCTGAGAGGGTGATGAGCGGTGCCGGGCAGACCCAGACCGCGCAGTCTGCCCTCGTGGTTCCAACCGAGGTAGAAAAGCCGGAAGTTCACGCCGCGGATATGAGCATCGAGCAAATCGTGAAAGAGGTGCGGAAGAAGAGTGCCGTGGAGACCAGGAGCGTCGTGGATCCCAAGGCCACCGTGCCGACAAGGGCGGTTGCCACGAAGCCGCAAGACGATAAGAAGAATGCCACGGCGATTGCACAGGCCGGACGCTCATTGCCTCAGGCATCGGCCAGCCCGGGCAATGCGGAGCCGAAGGGGAAGATATCAAGCCAGCCGGGGGATGCCAACGGAAAAGCCAAGGAGCAGCCACTTACCCTGGGAATGCGATTCAAACGCTGGCTGAACCCAGTGGCTCCGACAAGCAGCGATCGGCGGAAGGCGTATCGGCGCTATGTGCCGGGGATGGTGGCTCATTATTACACCGGCGGCGCTCCGAAACCGCATGATGTTGCGGACATCAGCATGACCGGCATTTACCTGCTGACTGATGATCGCTGGATGCCGGAAACGATGATCCAGATGACTCTGCAAAAGCCCTGCGCCAAGGGCGAGCGCAAGCAGTCCATTACGGTGCTTGCAAAGATAGTGCGGCGCGGTTCTGATGGTGTGGCGGCGCAGTTTGTGACGCCGGAGACGCTGGATCGGAACAGCCATGACGTCCAGCCATCGCAGACGACCGACAGATTTGCCCTGGCCCGCTTTATCTGATCGGGCGAATGATCGTGCGGTTCCCCGAAAATCTACTTGATACGCCAGTCGCATACCACCTTGGTAACCGGGGTGGAGGTTCCTTTGCGGGCAGGCACTTCAACTTAATGGGTATAGGAAGGTGATTTACGCGAGTGCTACGTTGATCTGGCCAGCGACTCGACCCCCTCTTGGTACTGGTGCCCTTGAAAGGAATCTGCGAATATGGATGTGCTTATCAAGGATAGGCCCAAGCAGGCCGCAGCGATTCCAACCCTCGCTGAGATCAAGGTCATTCACTCCTCGAACCCCACGTTGGAGAAGAATATGACGGCTCCCCGTCCCAAAGAACCATTGATGAAGCGATTGATGCGTTGGATAGTCCCAGATCAACGCGTAGCCAATCGCCATCTGATGCCGCCACTGATCGCTTTCCTTGGCCAGTTTCGATCTTCCAAGGAGTACAAGATCGGGGATGTCAGCGTCGCGGGGTTCTACATGATTACCGAGGAACGGTGGCTGCCCGGCACAGGATTTCCGGTGACTCTTGAGCGCACTGACGATGCCGCAAATGGACAGACGCTGACGGTGTTCTCCACCGTGGTGAGGACCGGTGTGGACGGCGTGGGATTCACATTTCTTCATCCTGCGGATGAAGACAAGCACGACGGCGAGGCTTATGGCACGACGCGGGTGGATCTAACCAAGCTGGCTCAGTTTCTCAAAGGACTTCCCCTGTCGGAGCCTAGCTCTGACGCGTGGGAGCGGGCTTCGTAAGCACTAGCCTGTTTCAATCGTCGGCGTTCACGATTGAGTGGCGTTGACGATGCAGCTGCGGCCCTGCCAGCCTACCTGAATAACTTTGCCGTCTTCGATGAGGACGGGGACGTTGCGGTCGCCGCCGTTGAGGGCGCGCATGCGGGCGTTTGCCTGGGGATCGGCGTCGACGTCGTACTCGGTGAAATCGCGGCTTGTCCATTCGAGCCAGTCGCGGAGTTCGCGGGTGTAGGGGCATTGGGATGATCCGTAGAGTTCAAGCGTCGCCACGGCTTAGTGCCTCCAGGGTGTCGAGGATGACGTGGTAGGCGGATGCCTGGACCTCCTGGATGCGCGGGATGTAATCGCTGCGCACAATGATGGGGAAGTCGGCGAGGTTGCGACGAACGATTTCGCCGCCGTCATTTCCAAGCAGCGCGACGGTGAGGAGCTTGCGCTTGCGGGCTTCTTCGAGAGCCATGACGATATTGCGGGAGCCGCCGCTGGTGGAGATGCCGATGGCGATGTCTTCGGGGCGCGCGTGGGCCATCAACTGTCGCGCGAAGATCACTTCGGTGCCGACATCGTTGGCGAGCGCGGTGACGATTGCCGGCTCCATGGAGAGTGAAATTGCGGGAATGGTGCGGCGGCCTTCGGGGGGAAGGACGCAGTCCATTGCCCAGTCGTTGGCGTCGGTTGCAGAGCCGCCGTTCCCGAAGATGATGAGTTTGCCGCCGAGGGCGAGCTGCCGGTGGATGGCGAGGGCGGTGGCGGCGATATGGTCGGACTCTTCGGAGGCGAGACGGCGGCGAAGCGCGGTGTCGTCGCGGACTTTCATCAAGATCGAATTGGCGACTCTATCGACGATGGACGATGTTTCCTGCTTCTTCGTTCCGAGGAAGGGATAGAGGAATTCGCTGGCGCCGACGTCCTGTCCGAGCTCGCGATGCTCGAGGAAGACGTGCACAGTCTCCCAAAGCGTGTGATAGAAGATTTCTACTAGCTCCTGATGAATGAAAGGATCCTCAATCGACGTTTGCAGGGCGTAAGAGCCGCCAGCGCCGGGCAGAGAGAATGTCATCGCGCCGCGGCGCTGTGCTGATTCGAGTGCGGTCCGCACTTCAGGGTCGCCGTGGGGAGGACCGAAGCCCATGACGATGTCTTCGGGGCGGCAGATGGCGTCGAGCCATGGCTGCATGAGGGCGGATAGATCGAGTGCGGGAAGGGCGCGCTTGCCGACGATGACGGGATGAACGAATTCGACAGAGACGTGCTGGGCATCCGTGGCGCAGGCGCCGCGGCCAAATGCGAGAAGGCGACCGCCGCTGAGGAAGCGCTCGGACATTTGGCGGCAGGCTTCGGCGAGATGGCGCGACTCGCCGGAGAAGAAATCTTCAAGGATTTCGTTGCGAATAATTAGCGATTCTTCGATCTGGGTGGCGAGATTTGCTGTGGTACTCATGGGGCCCTCTTAGCAGATGCGCGGGAGTGGATCGCCGACGAGCATGTCGACGATGCGGCTGCCGCCGTAGCGGGTGTTGACGACGACGGCATTGGCGGGCTCGGTGCGGATCTGGCCGATGATGCGCGCTTCATCGCCGCCTTCAGTGAGTTGGATGGCGTTGAGGGCGATGTCGGCGAATTCCGGCGAAACGATGGCGACGAATTGGCCTTCGTTGGCGATGTGAAGGGGATCGAGGCCGAGGAGTTCGCAGGCACCGCGTACTTCGTCGCGCATAGGAATCTTTTCTTCGTTGAGCTCGATGGAGAGACCGCAGTCACGGGCTAGTTCGTTGAGGGAGGTGGCTAGTCCGCCGCGAGTAGGATCGCGCATCCAGCGAATGCCGGGGGCGGCGTGCTCGGCCATGGCTTGAATCATGGGCAGAACGGAGCGCGTGTCGGAGCAAAGATCGGCCTCGAGATCGAGATCGGCGCGGGCGAGGAGGATGGTGATGCCGTGGTCGCCGATGGGACCCGAGAGCAGGACTTTGTCGCCGGGACGGACTGTGCGCGGGTCGACGTGAACGGCGGGGATGGGGCTGCCGATTCCGGCGGTGGTGATGTACATGCCGTCTGCCTTGCCGCGCTCGACGACTTTTGTGTCGCCACCGACCATGGCGACGCCTGCGCGCTTGAGAGCGTCGGACATGGCGCGGACTTCGGCTTCGAGGACGGAACTGGCGAGGCCTTCTTCGAGAACGAATGTGACGACCATCGAATGGGCTTTGGCACCGGAGACGGCGAGGTCATTTACGGTTCCGTTGACGGCGAGTTCGCCGATCGAGCCGCCGGGGAAGCGCAGGGGGCGGACGACGAAACTGTCTGTGGTGAATGCGACGGTGGCTCCGCCGATTTCGATGTGTGCGGCGTCGGCGAGTCGTTCGGATGAGTTAGAGAGAAGCAGCGGCGCGAAGAGGCCTTCGACGAGCCTGCGGCTGGCTTTGCCGCCGGCGCCGTGGGACATTTCGATCTGCGGATCTTTGAAACGCAGCTTAGGTGGGGCTTGGGGGGGCTGAGCTTCGGCTGATATGGCGACGCTGCCGGTCAGGCTACTGCGCTGATCGTTGTTACCAGCGACTTCCGGTGTTCGTAGTTGTAGTACGCTGCGCATGAACCCTCCGACGAAACCATGAGCGCGCCGATGGGATGTTCAGGCGTGCACTCCTTGCCGAACAATTTGCATTGCGCGGGTTTCAAGACACCTTTCAGCACCTCTCCGCACTGCGCTGATTTTGGATCGGTGACGCGCGTTTCAGGCACGGTGTAGCGCCGCTCTGCATCCCAGGCGGCGTAGGTGTCGCGAATGCGAAGTGCGGACTGGGAGATGAAGCCGAGGCCGCGCCATTCGAAGTAGGGGCGAAGCTCGAAGACTTCAGCCATGACTTTAAGAGCGGCGCGATTGCCTTCCCAGGGGACGACGCGTTTGTATTGATTTTCGACCTTGGCTTCGCCGGCTTCGAGCTGTCTTAGAAGCATGACGATGGACTGGAGCAGGTCGAGCGGCTCGAAGCCGGAGGTGACGACGGGTTTGCCTTCGTTGCGAGCGATCCACTCGTAAGGTCGGCAGCCGATGACGGTGGAGACGTGTCCGGGACCAATGAATCCATCGAGACGCATGTCGGGCGAATCGAGGATTGCGCGGATTGCGGGAACAATTGTGACGTGATTGCAGAAGACGGAGAAATTCTGAATGCCTTGTTTCTTTGCGCTCATCAATGTGAGCGCGGTCGAGGGCGCGGTGGTTTCGAATCCGATGGCGAAGAACATGACCTCTTTGTCGGGATTCTTTCTAGCGATTTCGAGCGCGTCCGCGGGCGAGTAGACGATGCGGACGTCGCTGCCGCGTGCCTTGTGTTCAAGGGGACTGCCAGTGGCGCCTGGTACGCGCATCATGTCGCCGAACGCGGCGAAGATTCGGTTGGGCTCGTGGGCGATGGCGAGGCCGTCGTCGATGCGGCCCATGGGTAGCACGCATACGGGGCAGCCGGGGCCGTGGATCAACTCGATGTTTTCGGGGAGGATGTCTTTGAGGCCGAAGCGATAGATGGCGTGGGTGTGGCCGCCGCAGACTTCCATGATGCGGTAGTGGCGCGAGGGATCGGCGAGACGGCGGATTTCCTCAGAGGCTCTGGTGATGAGTTCGGGATCGCGGAATTCATCTACATAGCGCATGGTTGATCTCCCTGGGCGGCTAATTGGGCCGCGATCGCGGTTCATGGTCCGTGCTGTTTTCACCGCCGCTGCCGTCGGTTCCATAGCCGCGAACTTCTTCCATGGCCTGGTCGATTTCGCCTAGCATGGAAAGGAGGCGCATCTGTTCGGCAGCATCGAACTCGCTGATCTTCGACAACGCAAAGCCGACGTGGATGAGGACCCAGTCGCCTTTTACCGGCAGGTCTTCGGAGAGAAGGCCGAGCTGGACCTTGCGCCGCACGCCGGCTACTTCGACGATGCCGACCTCACTTTGGCCGTCTGCAAATTCGACGATCTTTCCGGGTATTGCCAAGCACATGGAGTCTCTTCCTTTCCAAAAGGCGAATGTTATCGACGTGAAGCGAATGCGGGTCATTCCTGTTTGCGTGCCACCATTTCGAAGGAGAATTTCAATTCGTCTTTTACTTTGAGTGCGCCACCGGCGAACGAGACGGGCTTGATGCCGTAGTCGGACTGATTGAGGGTGAACTCGCCAGAGGCGCGAATCATTTCGTCAAATGCTGCGATTCGCGTCGAGATGATTTGGTTGCGAGTGACGCCATGAAAGCTCAGGGTGCCATTGAGGGTGGCGGAGTAGAGAGTCTGTTCAAGACGCGTGATGGTGACGGTTGGGGCATCGTAGACGATGTCAGGGTATTTGGATGGTTCGAGGACCTGCTCGTTCATCATTTTTTCGATTTCGCGACGGTCTTTGTCGCTGATGTCGTCGAGGACCCCTAGGGAATTGGCCTTCATAGAAAGCCGGAATCCGCTGGCTTGTACGGCGTCAGCGTCGAAGTCTACCTTGCCGGTGAAGGTGCGAATGCCGATTTTGGGATTGTGGCCCATTGCAGACAAAATGCCCGATGCAAAGACTTGCACCGTTAAGCGGCTGGCCCTTGCATCGACGACGTAGTGGAGAAGTGTGGCTTTGGCGGTTTCCATTTATCCGTTCATGATCGCGCCTGCCTGTCCTAGTCGGAGAGGGCGGACGCATCGGGCTTGCGGTTTGGGTTACATGGCGCGAAGTTTGAAGTAGCGCTCAACATCGGGAATCACGGCGGTTGCGAGGTTTCCTACTCCGAAATTCGACATGTAACGGCGAATGGTGGGATTGGAAAGAACCAATCCCGCACCGAATACAATGAGCGCAACTCCGCCCAGCATGTAGAGGGTGTCCTTACCGTTGTCGGTGCCGTTCACGGTTGACTCAACCAGGTCCATTGCCATTTCAGCTCTCCTTTTCCGCCTTGATATTTCTCAAACGGCTTCTCCAGCGAGAAGACGCCTGATCAATGCTTCGGTTGTGTTCACTGCATCTTCGACTGCGGCCTCAACCGGTTTGCTGAGGCCCATGTATCCTTCGTCTCCGCCGAGAGATTCGGGTTCGCAGCCTATCAGAAGCACTCGATTCAATGAGCCATTCATTGCGGCAGCCATGCGGAGCACGGTCAAGGGATGCATGCTGTGGGCTTCAACGAGACTGTCGGGCGCGGCGGTGATTTCGTTGGGGTCCGGCTCAACGATTGAGACGGTGCCGGGCGTTTGGCCATGGGGGAATGCGTCGATAAGGATGGTGGTTTCGTAGTTGTCCTGCAGGGCATAGGCGAGGTCGAGGCCGCGAATGCCGAAGTCGACGACGCGGGCTTCAGCGGGCAGATTGCGGTTTATCAGGCGGCGCACCACTTCGACGCCAAACGCGTCGTCTCCCAGAAAGATGTTGCCGATGCCGGCGACGAGGATGGTGGGCTTGATGGCTTTGGTGGTGGGTATTTCGCCTTCTGGAGTTTGCATTGACTGGGGAAGGGGTTCCACTTCGGCGGGCGTGAAGAAGAAGCGATGGCCGGGCTGGCGCATCATTCCCAGGTCGCGGCCGGGGTCGTCTTCGACGACTACGGAGATATGTTGTACGCCTTCGTAGTCTTCTTCGATGCTCTCGATGATCGCGATCTGGCCGCGCAGTGCAATGTCGAGGATGTCGCCGCCTTCTTTGGGGCGCAGACGGACACGGTCGCCAGTCTTTACCGCTATGCCGTCAATCTCAACGTGATCGAGATTGCCGGTCTTGTCTTCGAGGAGATTCCATTCCCATTCGTTCATTGCGTCTCCTCTTTTACGGGAGTGAGGCCGCGCAGGATGCCATGCAATTTTGCAAATTGCTCTTCGGGCATTTGCTCGGTGCGCTCCAAGATGCCGCGGGTGCGATCGTCGGATTGACGCATTTCGCGTTTTTCTTCGTCAGTGAGAGTGAGAATACGCAGGGAAAGGATTTCGTCGATCTCGGTTGAGTCGAAAAGATTGCCGGCGCTCTCGGGGGCGATTTGCGGATGGTCGTAGAGGATGATGGGGGACGAGAGCACTGCGTCGGCGTTGTCTGTGGCGAGCACGGGCCATGTGCCGAGATTCTGACACTGCGCGACTTGTTCTTCGAAGCCTGCGGGGGGATCGAGCAGAGAGAGGAACTCACCGTTGTCCACGCCGAGGATTGTGTGAGCCGAGACGAGGGAATCCAGGAGGATTGATTCGCGTGCTGTGCTGGAGGAAGGCGTGGGGTTGCTGGTGAGGTTCTCAACTTGCACGGTGATCTTGACGACTTCATCGTGGTTGCTCAGCGATCGAATTTCGACGGAGCCGTTGAGGGCCTTCCACTCGCGGATGATGGCGCCGACTGCCTTGCCCTGTTCGTCGCGAAGATAATCGATGCTCTTTCCTGCGGGAAAATCGAATATCAGCGGGGACATGGTGGCAAAGTCTGCGGGGTCGAGGCCGACGTAGGACAGATCGCGTTCGACAGCTTCCTGCCAGGGTTGATAGACGCGGCCGGTGAGCTCAAGACGATCGACGAGTTCAAGCGTGGGTTCCGAGGGTGCGAGGGATTTTGGGGATGGAGAAACGAGCTTTGCGATGGAGCGCTGCACGATGTGGAGGAAACGGACTTTGACGGTGAGTCGCGTCGACGCGTTTGTTTTCAGCAGGCATTCTGTTTGCATGCTGGATCGGTCGGAACCGAATTGCCGATCGCACCAGGATGGCGGGTAGAGAACACCGAAGTTCCAGCGCTGCTGATTCTTGACCGAGGATGGCCGGTAGGGATAGAGCATGTACCCTTCGTAGAGCACGGCCTCGGCGATCTTTTCGACCCGGTCAAGATTCACGAACTAACCTCGACTTCTTCGGTGAGGATGCGTTCGAGCGCCTGTTCCCAATTGAGAAGGCCATGCTGCATTTTGTAGCGATAGAGGCGTTCGAAGACATCCTTGTGAAGATTGATCCAAACGGTGTTGGGGTAGTAGGAGTCCATCATGTCGCGCCAGATTTTGACCGGAAGCTTGTAACGGGCTTCCTGCTCCCAGGAAATCGGGGCGACTTGCAGAGGGCTATCGGGAGGGGCATAGAAGACGGTTCCGCTGAAAAGAAACAGCAGCGGGATGTCGCCCTCAGCGAGGCCGGCGAAGTATTTTGTTGCGGCTATGTTGAAGTCGAAGCTGCATGGGACCTGCATGTCGACAACCGTCTCGTTGCCAGCGAAGGTTGGAACCACGAGATTGACGTGTGTCCACAGCAAGCTGCGGAGAGTCAGATTCCAGCGGTCGGGCTGGCCGAAGAGGTCGAGCAACTGCTCCTGCTCGCCGGAGGTATAGCGGCGCCGGGTGGTCTCAATCTGAATCTGGCAGCGCAGCGCGACGGTGTGGATGGATTCATCGGGTACGGAGTTTTTGATCTGGAGCTGGAACGCGATCATGGGGACCGCGGCGAAGGGAACGACGCTGGCGGAGTCAATCTGGAAAGTGAGGTCAGGCATTGGCGCCTCCTCGGACCACTTCCGATTTGGATCGCAACTCCGTGAAGAAGCGGCCTACCTCGGTCCAGACCTCTGCTCCGCCGGAGAGGCCTTTCCAATGGGTGCGGATCAAGCCGACGAGCTTGTAGCACTCGTCGATAGGCGCGATGTAATACTCGGCATCTCTCAGACCGTGCGCATGGCCGACGCGATTGACGAGGAGGGCTTCGATGTCTGGCTTGAGTTGATGCAGTGACGGATTGAGCTCTGCGATTTCCGCCCATGCATCGAGCGGCAACAGGGATTCAACCGCACCGGCTGGACTCGGGTAAAGGGCGACGATTCTGTTTTCAAGACTGGAACGGAAGAGGAAGGCCATGTTGATGGGGATCATGAGGCTCTCCCATTGGCCGTCTGTCATTTCGAAGTTGGGTATGTATTGGGAACTGCGGGAAACGCGTTTGTATTTTGAGTTTTCCAGTCCGTCAAAGAGCAGCGCACAGGCATCGCAGACGCAAAGAATCTGGCGCTTGGCGATTTCTACAAGGTGTGGATGGTCAAGACGCAAGGCGGCAACGCAGAACTCGCAGTGTTCGAGAGCACGAGAAGCCGCACTGCGCGAGCGGGTGAATTGGCGCAAAACGCCAAAGGCCTGCTCGAAGGCGAGCGTGGTGTCGTCAGACATAGCGGGCCCCTTTTTCGAAGACGTGTGACGGGCTCAATCTGCACCTTCCATTACTGGAGAATGCTCGCGATGCGCGGTAGCCACGAGGCTGTGGCCCATCAGGCTTTCCAATGCGACGAAGCCCGAGGCTGTGGGCTCTTCGAGTCCGAGAACTTCAAGCGAGGCCACATCGGGTGCGAACTCGTATATGCCCTCCTCCACTATTGCGCGCACATCTTTTGTGGAAGATCCGCAGCTGTGGCCGCTGGTGGTCACGCGGACCTGCACGGCACCTTCAACAATGCCTGCGAGATCGACGCCGCAGGAAAGTTTGCGCAAGCGAGGGCGCATGATTTCGATGGCTCGGTCGACGCGCGTTTCCAGATCGTCGGGATGCAGTGAGTAGAGCAGGAGGAGGCTGCCGGTGATGGTGTCGCGGCCCAGCTCGTCGATGATCGCGGGGCCGGCGCTGCTGCTATCAAAGACAATCTCCATAATTCTTTCGAGGCCCGCTCCATGCACATCCATCAGGAGCTGCACGAGCTCTTTGCACGCGGTTTTTTGCGGGCCTTCCGGCATTTGATCGAACTGCGTGATGAGTTTGCCGAGTTGTTGAACCTGATCCTGGAATTCGCTGCCGGTTGCCAACGTGCCTCCTCGTGATGCGAATAGAGTGCGAGCGGGGATCCATCGGCATTAGTTCCGCATACGAATCGCCCGCTCCCCCTCAGGTGAGCCCATTGATACTCTCAACTGTGGACGTCGGAGCCGACGCCGAACATCGGCGAGTGATGGGTTTCAAGCACCTTGCCGTTGCCCAAATACATGTGAACGCCGCAGGGCAGGCAGGGATCGAAGCTGCGCACAGCGCGCATGATGTCGATGCCCTTGAATTTGTCCGGCCCATTTTCTTCGAAGATCGGCGTGTTCTGCACTGCATCCTCATACGGTCCGGGAGTGCCGTAGATATCGCGCGGATTGGCATTCCAGGGCGTTGGAGGATAGGGGTGATAATTGGCAATCTTGTGATCCTTGATCACGACGTGATGCGACAGGACGCCGCGCACTGCTTCGTGGAAGCCGCAGCCGATGGCTTCTTCAGGAACCTTGAAGTCGTTCCATGTGCGTGTGCGGCCGGCATGCAACTCGGCCAATGCCTGCTCGGCGAAGTAGAGAGCGGCCGCCGCGGCGTAGGCCTGGAAGTAGGTGCGCGCGCGATCGCGTTCAATGGCGTTGCTCCATTTCGGGATGTGCCATTCGAACTCGGTTTCAGGGAGCGAGACGGTTTTGGGAAGATAGATTTTTACGCTGTGGCCTGTGGCTTTGATGTAGCCAATGTCGACGATGCCGGCGAGCGCCGTGGCCCAGAAGCGCGCGATGGGGCCGCCGCCTGTGTCGAGAGCGAGGTAGTCGCCGGTTCGCTTGTCGTACCAACGTGGGGACATGACCCAGGTGTACTTCTCCTTGAAGTCGCGCTTCTGCGGCTTGGGGAAGGTGCTTTGGTTCCACGGATGGCGCTGGTCGACCGGATTGCCGAGGGGATCCTTTGCCACAAAGGTCTGGGAGTTCTGCCAGTCGTCGTAGTAGGAACTGCCTAGCAGGATGCGGATGTTGAGATTGATGTCGACGAGGTCGTGGGTCACGAGTTGGCCGTCGACGATGACACCGGGAGTGACGTACATGGCACTGCCCCACTCCGACATGTTTTTGTAGGTGTAGTCGCAGACGTCGGGGTTATTGAACGATCCCCAGCAGCCGAGGAGGATGCGACGACGGCCGACTTCTTCGTAGCCGGGCATGGCTTCGTAAATGAAGTTGAAGAGATCATCGTGCAGGGGAACGACCTTCTTCATGAACTCGACGTACTTCATCAAGCGGACGATGTAATCGGTGAATAGCTGGACGGTGGGAACGGTGCCGACGCCGCCGGGGTAGAGGGTGGACGGATGGACGTGGCGTCCTTCCATCAGGCAGAACATTTCGCGGGTCATGCGGCTGACTTGCAGGGCTTCGACATAGAAGGAACCGGTGAAGGGATTGAGCGCCTTCATGATGTCGCCGATGGTTTTGAAGCCGTGGAGTTCGGCGTGAGGAGATGCGGTTTTTTCAGCCTTCTCCCACACGCCGGGGTTGGTTTCCTTGACCATCTTTTCGCAGAAGTCGACGCCGACGAGGTTGTCCTGGAAGATGTTGTGGTCGAACATGTACTCGGCGGCTTCGCCGAGATTCACGATCCACTCCGCCATAGCCGGTGGGCGCACACCGAAGGCCATGTTCTGCGCATAGGTTGCGCATGTGGCGTGATTGTCGCCGCAGATTCCGCAGATGCGACTGGTGATGAAGTGGGCGTCGCGCGGATCCTTGCCTTTCATGAAGATGCTGTATCCGCGAAAGATCGAAGAGGTGCTGTGACACTCTACGACCTTGCGCTTGCCAAAGTCGATTTTGGTGAAGATGCCGAGGCTGCCAACGATCCGAGTGATCGGATCCCAATTCATCTCTACTAACTGGCTCTTTCCAGCATCTTGCTCCGAACGAGTAGCGGTAATCGTCCCCATCGTAATCTCTCCTTCTTGGCTCGGTTAGTAGGTAGAGCGGTAGCCGGTGGTGAGTTCGGCGCGTGGATGCCGCCACTTGGGCTCTTTGTTAACGGTGGCCTGCGTGATACTGCGTAGAGTCCGCATCGCTTTACCGTATGCGCCGATCGCGGTGCTGGAGATTTTGGCGCCCGGAGGCTCGTCCATGAAGGGCATGAACTTGTCGGGGAATCCGGGCATGGTGCAGCCGATACAGATGCCGCCGACGTTGGGGCAACCACCAATGCCGGCCATCCAGCCGCGTTTGGGAACATTGCAATTGACCACCGGGCCCCAGCAGCCGAGCTTGACGATGCATTTGGGCGAGCCGTAGCTGGTGGCGAAGTCGCCCTGCTCGTAGTAGCCGGCGCGATCGCAGCCGTCGTGAACTGTTTTGCCGAAGAGCCACGTGGGGCGCAACTGCTCGTCGAGGGGAATCATCGGGGCAAGACCTGCTACCTGGTAGAGCAGGTAGAGCACCGTCTCCATGAAGTTGTCGGGCTGCACCGGGCAACCAGGAACGTTGACGATGGGCAGACCGGCTTTGGACTTCCAGTCCCATCCGAGATAGTCAGCCAACCCCATACAGCCGGTTGGATTTCCCTGCATGGCATGGATGCCGCCGTAGGTGGCACAGGTTCCGCAAGCGACAACGGCGAGAGCTTTGGGTGTGAGGCGGTCGATCCATTCGCAGGTGGTGATGGGCTGGCCGGTATGCGGATCAGTTCCGAGACCGGCCCAGTAGCCTTCTTTCTTGATTTTCTCGTTGGGGATGGAGCCCTCGACAACGAGAACAAATGGATCAAGCCTGCCGGCCTCTGCCTCATACCAGAACTTCATGAAGTCGTCGCCGTTTTCGTAGGCGAGGACGGGGTTGTGCAGGTGGACCTTGGGGAGCCCGGGAATCGCGCCAAGGATCACATCTTCAATGCTCGGCTGCGTTGCTGCGGTAATGGAGACGGAGTCTCCATCGCAACCCAGCCCCGCCGTTATCCAGAGAATGTGGAGTTCGGCTACGGCAGGTTTCTTTTGAGTGACTCGACCATACGGAATAGCTTGTGCGGTCATGATCCGGATCTCCTTCTGGGGACGCTGGCTGGTCTTGCCTTGTTCAACTGCAGCGAACAGCGGAGCGAGTCAAGAAAAGACACAACCCGTCCGCACGGAAATTGGCAAACGCAGACGCGAGTGAGCGCGCGCGGAGGAGTCAAGATCGCGCGGGCGATGAGCAGAAGTCTCGCCAGGATTCTCGTTACTGCGGATTACCGGGTTGGAGCCGACCTCTTTGGAACCGTGTTTGAATACAGCGTCTGGGTCTCTCGTTTTGTTAACAGCTATTGAGTCGCATTCGCGAATCGTTGGGTTATCTCGAGAGAGGGCAGGGAAGACGCATTCATCAAACTTCTTGATCCAAACAGAGTGGGCGAACGAGCCGCAAGCGGGACCGGCCTTATTCTCACTTCATACTTTGTCTCGGGGATGAATCGGGGAATCCCCGATGCGCGAGGGTTCCAACCGGAATTGCGATGTAAGTGAAAAAACCTTCGCCGGCCTCGGGGGCTAAAGCCTCGCCTATCGGCGTGGGGTTAATGTACGGGCTGAAGCCCGTACCCTCCAAAGCTGCGTGATCATTCGAGTTCGTGGTCAAGCTGCGAAGTCATCGGCCTGATACAAGATTCAAGTTGAATCAGACCGATTTTTCGTTGATCTTCCACTGGATGGCGTGGTGGATCAGTTCGCGGCCGCTGCGGAGGGCGAGCTTCTCCTTGATGTGGGCCTGATAGGTTTCCACGGTCTTTACGCTGAGGTGAAGTTCTTCGGCGATCTCACGGGTGGCGCGGCCTTCACCAATCAAGCGAAAGACTTCCAGCTCCCGATCGGAGAGCGACGCGATACGGGATTGGATCAGGGACGGCGCGCCACCTATATATTGTTGCAGCATTTTATTCGACATTCGGTCGCTCAGGTAGACGTCGCCGTTGAGGATGCGGCGGACGGCAATGAGCACCTTCTCGGTGGCCTCCTGCTTCATGATGTAGCCGTTGGCGCGGGCGCGAAGGGCGCGCTCGGCATAGATGGCTTCGTCGTGCATGGAGAGAATCAGCACGGGAATGTCGGGGTTTGTGGCGCGAATATTCTTGAGCAGTTCGAGGCCGTCCGGGCCGTTGAGGGAGATATCGAGAATCACAATATCGGGATGCAAGTGAGCGATTGCATGCATAGCGGTCTGAGCCTCTTCGGCCTCGCCGCAAACCTGCAGGTCGTGCTGTTGATTGACGAGAAGCGCGAGCCCCTGGCGCATGAGGGGATGGTCGTCGACAACAAGGACGGTCCTTTTGGCGGTCTGCACGGGGCTGTCAAGAACGAGATTGGTCGTCATTCGCTTTTCCCTTCGAGCGAGCGGAGGCCAGGGGGAACATACAAGTGACGCATGTCCCATGTGGCTGGTCAGGCTTGACCTCAAGCCTTCCGCCAATCATCCCCGCTCGATACGTCATGATGTGAAGCCCCATCCCATGATTCGTTGGATGGTTTTCCTGGATGCCGGTGCCGTCGTCGTTGATGACGAGTGTGCCCCATCCGTTTTCGGCAAACAGGCGGATATGTATGTTGCGCGCCTGCCCATGTTTAATCGCGTTATTCACGGCTTCCTGCGCGATGTGATAGAGATGCGTAGCCATGGCGTCATCATGGATCAGCACGGGCGTTTCGCATTCGAAGCGGCAGAAAATCCCAAAGAGGTCTTCAACTTCCGAGGCCCAGAGTTGGAGAGCAGACATGAGGCCATGGGCGTCGGAGACGACGGGCAGCAGGCCGCGTGCCAATTCGCGCGTTTTGTGGATAGCCTCATTGACAAGCTTTACGATTTTGGCTGCGTCGGCGGCGTCGGTGACCTGCTTTTCAGTAAGCTTGGCTTCGTGGACTTTGGCCATGAATGCGATTCCAGTGAGGTGCTGCCCAAGTCCGTCGTGGAGATCCTGACCGATGCGGCGTTGTTCGCGCGCGCTGATTTCGAGGAGCGCCCTCTCCAGTTGTTCCCGCTCGGTAATGTCGATGCCGGTGGCGATGATGTAGTTGGGGGTCCCATCGTTGCCGGGCAGCATGGAGCAAGACCATGCAATCAGGCGGTGTGTGCTGTGCCGCGTGACCCAGTGACTTTGAAAATCCTGAGGCAGCAGGTCACCGCTTAGCTGCGAAAGAATTGAGCGGGCCCGTTCAACTTCTTCGGCCTGCAGGAAGTAGTCCCAGATATGGTTGTCGCGGACATCTTCCAGCGCGTATCCGGTGGTGAGCTCGCAGGCGCGGTTGAAGCGCACGATGCGGCCTTCGGGATCCAGAACGGTGACGAGCGCGCCGACGGTGTCGAGAATTGCGGAGACCACATTGCGCTCCTGTTGCAGAGCGCGCTCGGTGCCTTTCAAGTCGGAGATGTCGAATGCGACGCCGTGGATGAACCATGGCGACCCATCAGGATGACGCACCATGCGGGCGTCGCAGTGGAACCAGACGACTCTGCCGTCGCGAGCCATAACGCGGTAGGAGGAGCGGAGCGGCTTCCCGGAGAGGAACATGTTGGCCGCTTCAATGCTCCAACGTTGCTTGTCGTCAGGATGGATGCGGGAATACCAGCGCACGGGATCTTCGAGCCAATCTTCGCGCGAGTAGCCGAGTGCAGCTTCGATTTCCGGGCTGACATAGGCCTCGCTGACACCGCGATCAAGATAGGCCATGAAGACTACGGCGGGAATCTGCTCGAGCAGGGCGCGGTATCTGGCTTCGAGATTCGAAGCGTGGGCTTCTGGCGAGGGAACAGCGGAGCCTGAATTTGTTGCCCCATTTGACGATCCGAATACGCCGGCCAATTCGATGAGAAGCGCTTCGGCTTCGTTCAGATCCGGGAGGATGGGGGTGTTGTTCCATTCGGCCTCGCGCTGCGGCGGGCGATCTCCCCATTCGGTTTGCGCGAGTAGTGCCATCGGGTACTCCATGCAGCGGGTCGAGACTCTTAACTTGGATGTAAGTCCCTCTTGCCGGGGATAGCCGGCTGGCGCCGCCAACTAGGGACCTTGTTGAGCGACGCCTGGGTGAACTTGCGGAGCGCGTGGATGGCCCGACCATAAGTTTGGACGGCGGCGGACGAGAGCAGTGATCCTGGCGGCTGATTCATGAAGGGCATGAATTTGTCGGGGAAGCCGGGCATGGTGCAGCCGATGCAGATTCCGCCAACATTCGGGCATCCGCCGACGCCGCCCATCCAGCCGCGTTTGCCAACATTGCATTGAACGACTGGTCCCCAGCAGCCGAGCTTCACAATGCAAAGCGGAGAACCGTATTCTTCAGCGAACTGCGCCTGTTCGTAGTAGCCTCCGCGGTCGCAGCCTTCATGGACGGTCGCGCCGAAAAGCCACGTGGGACGGAGAGATTCGTCGAGGGGAATCATGGGCGCGCGTCCGGCGGCCATGTAGAGCAGGTAGAGAAGAGTCTCCATGAAATTGTCGGGCTGTATGGGGCAGCCGGGGACGCAGACGATGGGGATGTTTGCTTTGGACTGCCATTGCCATCCGAGATAGTCGGGCAGTCCCATGCAGCCGGTGGGATTGCCTTCCATGGCATGGATGCCGCCATAAGTGGCGCAGGTGCCGACGGCGATCACGGCCCAGGCATGCGGCGCGAGGCGGTCGATCCATTCGCAGGTGGTGATGGGCTGGCCTGTTGCTGCGTCGGTGCCGAGCGATGCCCAGTAGCCTTCTTTTTTGTTGTTCTCGTTGGGAATGGAGCCCTCAATGACGAGGATGAAAGGATCAACGCCGCCTTCCGCAGCCAGGTGGAAGCGCTTGAGAAAATCATCGCCGTTTTCAAAGGAGAGGAAGGGATTGTGGAAGTTGACCTTGGGGATCCAGGGCATGCCACCCATGACGATGTCTTCGATACTGGGCTGCGTGGCAGCAGTCATGGCGATGGTATCGCCATCGCATCCGAGGCCAGCCGTGATCCAAAGAACATCAATCTCCGCGATGGGCGGAGCCGGTCGCGTCGAACTTGCCACAGGCCTCCTGTGCAATCGCGCCCTCCAGGGGAAGTGGCGCAGGGACCATGTTCCTCCGGAAAGGGGAGTTAGGCAAGAGGGAAGCGAATGTCAGATGCTGAGTCTGAGTTGGACCTGGCGGGGATTCCGGTCCGATGCGTGAGGGAGAGAGTTACCGCCCTCACGCATCACCGCCCTCACGCATCGGACCGTGGGGCGAAACTGGAAGGGCGATTTGCGGAGAGGCCGCATGGATCCTTCTCAGGGAGGGGTCACCTTCTTACGAAGGCGAGCCCCTCTCTGCGGAAAGGCCGACGGGTTACTACGACCGGCGGAAGGAGCGCAGACCGAACGAAGCGCCCAACAGCAACAAGCCCAGAAGACCGACGAAAGGCAATGAACTGCCTGTCTTGGGAAGAGCTGGAGCGGGAGCAGCAGCTGCTTCTTGCGGAGCGGCAGCCGGAACTGGAACTGGCTCCGCAATGACGATGAGGACCGGCTGATTCGGAGCAGGAGGAGGAGGAGGAGGCATTTGCCCAGCAAGGATCTTCTTCTGCGTCACCACTGTTTCCGGAACTTCGACGATCTTAGTCGCGGATACAGTCATGCCCTTCTTCAAACCCCAGGCGTCCACCATCTGGCCGTTAACATCGAACTTCTGGCCTTTGGGAATCTTGAATTCCTGGTTTGTGTTGTTATCGAGGGAGAGAATTACGCTCAACGGCGGATTGACGTGCCAAACCTTGCCGGTCACGGTTTGCGTCGTTGTGATCATCTTTGGTGTCGTGGTCGTAATGACCGTGCGTTCAATCGTCATTCCAGGCTTCAGGTCATGGATACCGAGTTGCTGACCGTTGACTGTGACGTGAACGCTCTCTGGAACGTTCGCGAAATGCCGGATCTGGCCGGCTTCGTCCTTCACGTAGAGGTCATTTCCGGAAACCATAACTACGGTTCCCTTTTCGACCTTGACGTCATGGGTCGGAGCGCCGTGGGTTGTTGCCGTTGAGGTTTCGACCTGCGCGTTGACGGCCGCAGAGGAGGCCAAGAAAATCATGCCTGCCGCCACAGCCAGCAAACTGTGTAGAGGTGTGAATTTTGCTTTCATTGCGAATTCTCCTTGTTGTTTTTTCCCAAGCCTGCGGAAGTGGTTGTGGGTTGATTTCCTGAGCCGACAAGCGGCCGACGCGCTGCGATGGAGGCGTGGACAATGAAGCGTTGCGGTGCATCGCCCACGAAATAGAACGGGTAACAAGTAACCAGGGTGAGAGAGGACTTACTGCGCGGCTCCAGCACGTGAACGTCAGCCGGAGTGACAATTTCGATTTGATCCACGACGTAAGTGTCTCTCTCTGTGGTCATAACCAGATCAATCTCGTCTCCAACCGAAATGTCTTTCAATCCTCTGAAGAAGCCGTCGCGATGACCGGCGATTCCAGCGTTGCCCGGATCTCCCAGCGTCGCGGTTCCGGCGATTCGTCCAACTCCCCGGTTCAGCGTCAGATCATCCGTTCCTTCGAAGACCGGGACCCGGATTTTCACCTTCGTAATCTCGAGCACAGCCAGGGGAAGGCCTGAGGCATTCAGCAGACTGCTTTTGTAAGCCTGAATGCGTTTCGCCGCCCAGAGACTGAAATCGACGTCTTGACTCGGATCGGCTGGTTTCGATACGTCATTCTGTATTGCGGCGGCCTGCGCGTTCTCAAAGTGCCACAGAGCAAATCGGGAAAGAATCTCCCCATGGAGCAGAGCTACCAACCAGACGGCCAAAAGCACCGACCCGACGATGAGTAAGCACCGCTCGAAAAAGATTGAAGTTGTCTTCACACTCCTCAAGAAGTTGCCTTCTAGTGATGAGCAAGTATTGTCATCCGAAAGAACCCATTCGGACCTCGCAACGTTAAGAGGAAACTAACCACATGACACCGAACTCGCAACTGTCATAATTACCAGTCCGAGGCATAAAACGGACCGGCGGGGATTACGTATGCGAAACGCGCCGAATTGTCGATTGGTGGGTGCATTCTTGCAATCGCGGCCTGGATGAGCGTGAGTTGCTTTGCAAAATGCATGCAAGCTCTTGCAGACATTTAGTGGCCGTTTCGTCCAGAATGAAGTTCCCCGTTTACTATCGTGTTGCGACGGTTAGCCGTAATTACCAGCGCGTCTACGATAGTTCTTCCCGCACAGATACGCAAATCAATCTGACGAGGCAATTCATGCGTTCGACCTTGGCGAAGGTAATTGTGTTTTTTGCACTGGTGGTCTCCCAGCTATCCGGATCGTTCCTTTCGGGGCAAACACCGATTCCGAGTGCGCAGCAATTGGATCAACTGCTGGCGCCGGTTGCGCTTTACCCTGATTCTTTGCTGGCGCAAATTACAACAGCCTCAACGAATCCCCAGGAGATTCTGGACGTCTCGAACTGGCTGCAACAGAATCAACGGCTGCAGGGCGCGGCACTCACCGATGCGGCGGAGGCGCAGGGTTTCGACGCGGCGTTTATTGCGCTGGTGAATTTTCCCGACGTGCTCAACATGATGGCGGAGAATGTGGATGACTTTGCGTCCATTGGGCAAGCGTTCTCTGCCGATCAGGGAGCAGTAAGTGCGTCGATCCAACGACTGCGGTCCCAAGCGTATGCCGCAGGAAACTTGCAAAACAATCAGCAGCAGAAAGTAGAAGTACAGCAGTCATCTGGGCAGACGATCTATGTGATTCAGCCCGCAAACCCGCAGGTAGTTTATGTGCCGGTTTACAACCCGACGGTGGTGTACGTCAGGCCACCTCCCAATGTTGTGGTTGTGAGTTACGGACCGCCGATTCCGCTTGGAATCCTGTTTGTGAGCACCCGCCCGTGGGGATGGATGGGATGGGGATGGAATTGGACATCGCACAGGTGCTACTACAATCACACGGTTTGGGTCGGATGGAGAAATCCTTACCGTCCGCCGCATGTCTGGTATCGCCCGCGACCGGTGCCTTATAACAGTCGCCCGGGATATGGCGGTAACTGGCACTATCGCCCACCGAATTATCGTCCGCCCACCCCGGTAAGACTACCGGCCAATCGTCCGCCCTGGGGGCCAAATCACAGGCCTGGATATTATCCTCCGCCAACGAATCGGCCCGGTGCAGGTCGGCCGCCAGTGCAGCAACCCAAGCCAGGGAAACCATCACAACCGATCGCCAAGCCCTATCCGAATCGACCGCCTGAGACGAGGCCGGCTCCTCAACCGCGGCCGTCCCCGCAGCCGAAGCCCACTCCTCAACAACCACGGCCGCAACCGAGTCCTGCTCCGCAACAGCCCCGACCGAGTCCTCAACCGCGGCCGGCTCCTACAACCGAAGAGACCGAGCGCAGCAACCGAAGCCGACGCAGCAACCGAGACCCGCACCAACGAGCAAGCCGCAGCCACAAGCGAGACCGGCGCCGCCGAATCAATAGGCGGAGAGCTTTCACCACGCTGTCGAGAATTGGATAAATGCTGTGCGCCTGTTGGGCTTTGTGCACACTTTGCCCAAGTCAGATTTCGAAGTCGGCGACGAAGCTATGTGGATAGCGGGAGCGAAGCGGGAAAGATCACTTAGAAGCGACCATGCGTTCCTTCATTGCGTACTGAACCAACTCCGCGTTGTTCTTCAAATGGAGAATTTCCATGACGCGATACTTGTGAAAGGCGACGGTTCTGGGGGTCAAGGTCAAGTCAGAGGCAACTTCTTTCATTGACTTGCCTTCGGCCAGCAATTGCACTACCTGCTTTTGCCTGGTGGTCAACAACCCCGGCATTCCATTTGTTCCCTCGTACTCAGTCTTGAGGTCAAAAGAATCACCGCCGATGAGGGGAGAGATGTAGGGTTTGCCCTTCATTACGCTTCTGATTGCGATGGGTAACTCAGCTGCGGCGGCGGTCTTCGGCAAGAATCCAAATGCTCCACGCCGAAACGCCTCAGCGGCCATCGCACGGTCGGCGTTCATGGTGAGGAATACGATCTTCACTGTCCGCTTGACGCTTCGGATATGTTCGCACGCGTCCAGGCCGTTCAGCAGAGGCATGGAGATGTCAACGAGGGCGACATCTGGATTCAGTCGGCAAACGGAATCGATGAGTGCCTGTCCGTTGTTAACAACCGCAACAACGTCAAACTCTGCTTCCAGAAGTTGTTTGCAAGCCTCGGCGATCAATGTGTGATCGTCGGCGATGATGATTCTCGGACGGTATTTTTCGAACATGGCATTATCCGTGGGTGGAAGGCTGCGATGTGGGCGAACTTACACGATTCGGGGGAGGAAGAGCAATCAGTAGATGCCACCGCAGGATATACCCTTTCGGCATCCCGGGATACCTGTCAATTTTGACAGTATTTAGTAGCTTGACTTGTTGCCGCTCTGTTGGAGTCATCCTGTCAATTTTGCCAGTATCGTATTTGACGAGCGGTTCTTAAGCTTTCCTGTGGTATTTAAATGACTGTATTCGCGGCTTGGAGGAGAAAGTAATGCGTTGTAGCGTGCTGTTTCATTCTTGTCTAGTGCTGTCGGTGGCGCTCTGCGTGGGTTGCTCGAAGCATCCAACCGACGAACAGATTCAGAGCGACATTCAGACCAAAGTCGCTACGGACCCCGAGGTAAAGGATTCCAACGTTGCAGTGGCCGCGAAAGATGGCAAGGTCACGCTTACGGGCAAGGTCAAGAGTGCTACAGCAGAAAAGAAGCTGCAGCAGATCGCGAAGGAAGAACCGGGAGTTTCCGATGTTGTCGATCAAACTTCTGTGGATTCGAGCCTGCCGGCGGAAGCTGGGCCGGCGCCTGCTCCAGCGCCCGTAGCGGCGAATGTGCAGCCTGCGCCTGCGCCCGCTCCTCTTCCTCCGCCTCCGCCGCCCAAGCCAATTGTCGTACCAACCGGTACCGTACTGACGGTTCGCCTGGTGCAGCCATTGAGTTCGAAGACCAGCCAAGCTGGGGGCACGTTCTCGGCGACGATGGCCCACCCCATTACGATCGATGGAAACACGGTGATCCCGCAAGGAGCGAAGGCTTTTGGAATTGTTCGTGACGCGAAGAAGGCGGGGAAATTTAAAGGCGGAGCTGTTCTTTCACTGGGCCTAACCTCGATCATCGTGGACGGGCAACACTACAACATCGTGACCGATAACGCGAGCCAGGAGACCAAGGGCAAAGGCAAACGGACTGCCGGGTTGATGGTGGGCGGTGCCGGTGGCGGCGCAGCGATCGGGGGACTGGCAGGCGGAGGAAAGGGAGCCGCGATTGGTGCGCTGGTGGGCGTCACAGCCGGAGCCATTGGGGCAGGAGCATCGGGCAATAACAGAGACATTGAACTTCCTTCGGAGTCAGCGCTGACTTTCGCACTCACACAAAGGCTCACGCTAAAACCGTAACTAAGCCGACTTGCTTCTGGGTGCTGTGATCAGACGAGCTGTTACGTGGCTCTACTTCAGATGTTTTCAGTTTGTCTGGTCGCAGGCCGTTGCTGCTCGCGTGCAGGATTTCTGGGACGAGATCTCACACCACTCTTGCAAACGGAAAAAAGTTCCCGAAAAGAGTCACTTCGGCTGTAACTGGCGTGAAAGCATGTCCAGTGTTTTCGGCGCTTGCTAGTTGCGAGGGCAGTTATTTGAAAGAAGGTCTTATGGATCGGCTAGTTAGCTACCCAAGTCTCATATTTCTGGTTACTTTGACTACGATGTGGCTGTCGGCCAACCTTGGAGCCATCGTCGGGCATAGGATGCGACCGCTCAAAGATGAAGAGCGGGATGATTTCAACACGGTTCTGACAGCCACGCTGACGCTGCTTGGACTGCTTATCGGATTCACGTTTTCGATGGCGGCCAGCAGGTACGATCAGAGGAAAAACCTGGAGGAGGCAGAGGCAAACGCTATTGGCACGGAATACGTCCGCGTAGAAGTGCTGCCTGCTGCTGATTCCGGAAAGGCGAAGGATTTGCTGAAAAAATATCTCGATCAGCGGATCTTGTTTTACAAGAGCCGCGATCAGAAAGAATTGCAGCAGATCAATGCGACCACCGCTAATTTGCAAAATGACTTGTGGTCGAGCGTCAAAGTTCCGGCGATGGCTCAGCCTAACGCACTGACCGGCCTTGCCATGGGAGGTATGAACGACGTGCTGAACTCGCAGGGGTACAGCACGGCAGCGTGGCTGAATCGCGTGCCGACCGCGGGATGGTTGTTGATGAGAGCGATTGCTCTGGGCGCGAACTTTTTGATCGGATACGGAGCGCGCAGGGGAGGCAAAGTGATTCTTCTGATCGTGCCGCTTGCTGTCTCTTTGTCGTTCTTTCTTATCGCCGACATTGACAGTCCGCGCAACGGCTTAATCAGTGTGCAGCCTCAAAACCTAATCATCCTCTCCGAATCTCTAAATGGAAACTAGGCGAACCAATCGCGGATGTAGTTGGAAGTTGAGAAAATGGCATGAAGGTCGGAAGAAATCGGAAGCAGCGCGGCACCTGGCTCGCAATGACAAGTTTGCTGTTGTTGTTTTCGCTCCGGGTAGTTCGAGCGCAGGATCTTGCGCCCCGTGCCTATCTCATCACGCCCTACCACTCCAATGCTTTGACGCTGACCTGGTCGTTCTACGACGGCAGCATCGATTTCAACGGTACGCTTCCCAGTAGCGATGCAACGGGAACGTACTCGCTATTCATTGCAAACTACTATCATTCATTCGGCGTATTTGGTCGGTCGACTAATTTTCTCGCCGTGGTGCCCTACGCAGAAGGAAGCTTTCAGGGAACGGTGAACGGCGCAGGGCTGCACCTATACCGCTCCGGCCTCACGGATTCGTTCTATCGCATTGCGATCAACCTGAAGGGTGGGCCAGCGATGCAGCCGCGGGAATTTGCGAAATGGAAGCAGAAGGTCCTGCTCGGGGCGAGCCTGAAGGTGCAGGCTCCAACGGGGCAATATGATCCCACAAAGCTGATTAACTGGGGTAGTAATCGGTGGTCGTTCAAGCCGGAATTTGGCTATTCGGAGCGATGGGGAAAGTGGGTGGTGGATGCCTACGCGGGCGTGTGGTTTTTCACAACCAATAATGACTTCTGGTCGCGAAACGATTTCTATCCAGGTACGAGGTCGCAATCGAAGAATCCAACCGCATCGCTTGAAGCTCATCTTAGTTATGACTTCGGGCGGAGGTACTGGGCATCGTTCGATGGGAATTTCTGGGCTGGGGGAGTCACGACGGTTTCCGGCCTTGAACAACCGCTTACGAAGCAGCAGAACTCTCGTCTTGGGTTTACCGCAGCCGTGCCGATCGGCAAACATCAGTCGCTGAAATTCAGTTACAGCAACGGCGCCTACGTCCAGTTTGGCGGCGACTACCAAAACGTGTCGGTTGCATGGCAGTACGCATGGCTGGGAAGACCGAAGTAAGATTCTTTTCGCTCATGTGCATGGAATGCCTTGTCTTTTATAGAGCTAGAATGCTTCTCCGATCCCGAGGATGAAGGTGTGGCCGTCTTTTCCCCAGGCAAAGTCGGAACGAAGGTTGACGTGGTACGCCTTACTCAATAGCAGTCTCAAGCCAACGCCGCCGGCGGGCAGGAATTCATTGTGTCGGAAGAGGAATTCGTCCCCTCCGGGAATTGCCTCGCCGATGCCCCCGAATGCAACGAAGCCCAATCTGTATGGAAGGGCGACGCGTTCCTCGATCTGGGTCGTTGCCATATATCGATCGAAGTACTTTCCGGCTACATAGCCTCGTAATTCGTTACCGCTTCCGTATATGCAGTTCATGTAAAACGGGGGCTTGCCGCCGGTTGCGCAGCCATAAACGTCATACGCCAGAACCTGCCTCTTGCCGATGCTCCAATATTTATTGAAAGAACCTGTGTATGACTGAAGCGTGTACTTGCTGCCCAGGGCGGGCGAGTAAAAGTCTGACGTGGCGGTGAAATAGGTCCCGCTGGCCGGATAAAACCGGTTGGGGCTGGTGTCGCGAGTCAGGCGAACACCGAGAGCGGTGAGCTGAATATTGAGCCCAATTTCCGGCGGAGGCTCAGAGAACTGAGTGCCGTTTTCAGCGACGGTGATACGCGAGCTTCCAATCGAAAAGCGAGGACCGAGGAAGAACTTCCACGCTATGCGACGGAGGAATTCCGCATGGAAAAGACTGCCGGTCTGGATTAGAGGCAGTTTCAGTCCCTCATCGACTCCAGACCCATAGAGGTCATAGTTGAGATTGCCGCGGGCATAGATCGCAGTGGACTTATAGGTGTTTTGCTTGAAATAGAGTTGCGCGCCCAACGAAAATGCTCTGCTGCCGTTATCCGTAATCAGTCCGCCGGTTCCAATAACGGAAGGCGGGGAGACCTTGTCGCTTTTGGTGATCGGGAAGATGAAGCCAATTACGGGTACTATGCCGGAACCGAGGGCCGGGTTTGAAATCGGGATGGGGGCGATCACGAACGATCCCCGTTTTTCGCGCTTCTTCTTTTCTTCTTTCTTTTTGCCGACTTGACCTGCGGTTGCGAGACCCCCGGATACCTGAGTCTGCACCGGCTTGGACTCCTGCCCATCGGTATCGACAGGCTCGTCAATCACGGTCGCGAAATGAGATGAACTCGACGCCTCCTGAGTGACGACGAATTGTGAACCAATCACAAACAGGCAAATTGTACTTAGCAGTCGCAAACTCTGGAGGGGGTTCATGATTGGCACTCAAGTGGTAAGGCAAAGTTGCGCCCGACATCCATGTCTCAGATGCGCTTATTTCACTTGAGCAAGTCTCTTCGTCAGGCGGTCAAGCGTCTACTGGTAGAACTGACAGGAAACTCGTCGAGGTCGCGAGCGCTGTGAAACTCCTGCGTCCGACGAGCAGAAAGCAGCTCCTGTCAAATATGACAGTTGTGACATTAGAACGAGCCCCCTATGCTCCCCCAAGGGTGATGACGCTTTCTGAATCCTGGCGTGAGTTGCGCAGTCCAGGATGCCGGCTTAAGGCAATCTTGTGCTATCGGGTGAATCGGAACGGGAAATATGCGCGAATGGATCGAGATGTCGTCACAGGGAATCCAGGCGCTGGCAGTAGTGATCATTGTTGTCTCGATCAGTTTTGGTTTTTTGCGCTATGTTCTGCAGCTGGCGAAGCGGACTCCTTCTTCGTATAGCGCGTATAAACGACTGCTTGGCCGGTCACTGATACTTGCGCTTGAGATTCTGGTTGCGGCAGATGTGATCCGCACGGTTCTGCTGGATCTGACGGCCCAAGGCATGGAAATCCTCGGCGCACTGGTCGTTGTCAGAACGTTTCTGAGTTGGTCGCTGGTCGTCGAACTTGAAGGCCATTGGCCATGGCAGTCAGCGGCGGTTGCAAAGGGCAAGAGTATTGGAACAGTTGACGATCAAGGAGAAGCTGTTCTCGGGGCGGTGGGAGATCTTGATTTGGAAGGTGCAGGCCCAAAGGCACCTCGTGACATCGCGGTTCATTCGAATTCGAAGAGTGCTGAAAATCAGATTTGACCTTCGTTCTGCATGTATGCGGCGCCAAGGCTCTTTAAGGAGAAGATCGAAATGTATCTGCCGAGTTTTCCGAATGTCGACTTGTTCTCCGCCGGCATCAATGCTCTTAACGGAGTTCTTGTTGCCCGCAATCCATCGCACAATCGAGGCTACGCGGTCGTTGGACTGCTGATCATGGGTTTCTTTGGCGGAATCGGCGGCGGCGTGACACGCGACGTATTGCTCAATGAAATTCCTTCGCCGTTGAAGGACCCTACCTATTTCTTCGTTTGCCTGGGTGCGGGAATACTTGGCCTGGCGATTTACTGGTTTGCCGACTCGAAAGAGGAACGGTTTCGTACGAGGACATTGGCCTTCTTCAAGTCGTTCTCACTGCCATGGTTTGCGGTTCTGGGAGCTCATAAGGCGCTCGATCACGGCCTCGGATTCTGGGCAGCAATTCTCATCGGTTTGGCCGCTACCACCGCGGGTGGAGTGTTTATCGATCTCTTCTCCGGTGTAACGCCTGAGATCGTGAGGCCGTCGCAACACCTTGTGACGACCGCAGTAATCGCGAGCTCGGTCTACACCCTTATTGCGATTCAGATGAAAAACAATACCGAGTTCTTTCCAGTCACGTTGATTGCGGTTGGTGTCGCGTTCATCTTCCGTGTGATTGCAGTGAAAGAGCATTGGGCACAGATTGTGCCGTTTGAGGCGCCTCCCGAGGGTCCGGTGGCGCGTGCGTAGCTTGAAAAGGCAATCGGACCCCGGTGATTTGCAACGGGATTTGGCACTGCGAGAGGAATTGTTATGGACCACCTGTGGGAACGTGTTGGAAGTCAATTAATTGAGCGCGTCAGCGGGCCAATGAAGTTCAGGCTGGTGCTGCAACCGTGCATGGCTTCGTTCTTCGCGATTCGCGCGGGTTTGAAGGATGCCAAGCTAGGCAAGCCGCCGTATCTCTGGTCGCTTCTCATGCATCCCGGGAATCGCATGGCACAGCTCAAAGATGGATGGCAGAGTGTAGGCAAGGTCTTCATACTGGCGGTGGTGCTGGACGTGGTGTACCAGATCATTGAGCTGCGATTTGTTTATGTGGGAGAAGCGCTCATCGTTGCTTTCATTCTGGCGTTCGCTCCCTACTTGATTCTGCGCGGCGTGGTCACGCGCATTGCTCGAAGGAACGAGACGAGTACGGTGGCGAAGAAACATGTCTGAAGCGAATGCAATGGTAGCCGTGACTGAGCGAAAAGACAGAGGAACGATTCTCGCAGAAGAGCGAACGGATTTGGCCGTCGAGCGATCGGTGATGGCAGCGGAAAGAACGCTGATGGCATGGATTCGAACTGCGCTTTCCATGATCGGATTCGGGTTTACAATCTACAAGTTCTTCCAATACAAAGCCGAAGATATCGCGGCGGGAGTTGTGCGTCGTCCGAATGCGCCACGCAATCTAGGACTGAGCTTGATCGCGGTGGGCACTTTGGCATTGATGGCGGCCGCATGGCAGCACCGGGTCTTTTTAAAGGAGATTGGACCCTCTCAGAAACGGCACAAGGTGTCAGTCTCATTTGTCGTTGCGATGGCAATCGTCCTGATTGGAATCGTCACTTTCTATGGCGTTCTATTGCATGCAGGACCGTTTTAGACGAAGGGATTCTTCGCTTCGGCGAATTGCGATGCAGCACTCGAACGTCCCATAACCAAATCTTCGCGAGACCAGCCTGCGGCAGTTGCTGAGTTTATGCTGGGAATTCAGAGCTTCGAGTCATCAGCCGAGTCGACAAAAATGGATGCCACACAGGATTCGCTTGAATTCTCATTGGTGCAGGGCGGACCTTTGTTTCGCTTCTGCCGGCGCACGCACTTGGCGGGGGATGCTCTTGAGTTGGTACATCGCCAGGCGATGATCTTCACGTTGATCGCGTGGCTACCGTTGTTTTTGCTCTCACTTCTTGAGGGTCATGCGTTCGAGGGAACGGTCAAAGTGCCGTTTCTGCACGACATTGTGGCAAACGTTCGATTCCTGGTCGCACTTCCTGTGCTCATCTTTGCCGAACTCGGAGTGCACCGACGCATAAGTCCGATGATTAGGCGATTCACGCAACGGCAGATCATTGCCATGGGAGACTTGCCAAAGTTTGCGACGGCCGTGAAATCGGCGCAGCGTCTTCGCGATCTCGTCTTTGTTGAAGCCGCACTTTTGGTTTCGGTGTACACGATCGGGCTTTGGGTCTGGCGGAGCGAGATTGCCCTGGGCGGTCGCACCTGGTATGCGTTACCGGATGCGGTCCACTTGAATCTCACGCTGGCCGGATATTGGTATGTCTTCGTCAGTATTCCGATTTTTCAATTCCTTCTGGTGCGCTGGTATCTGCGCCTGGCGATCTGGTTTCGGTTTCTCTGGCAGATTTCGAGACTTCCCCTGCACTTGAGTGCAGCCCACCCAGATCGCGCGGGTGGAATAGGCTTCCTCGGGTCTGGGTCCTTCGCCTTTGCGCCAATCCTTTTTGCAGAGGGTGTGTTGCTCTCCGGCTGGATCGCAGATCGGGTTCTAATTGATGGCCGCCCTTTGCTGTCGTTCAAGATGCAGGCAATCGGAACCACGGCGGTGCTTGTTTTGGTAATGCTGGGTCCGCTCGTGATGTTCACGCCTCAGCTTGCAGCTGCCTTTCGGAAGAGCTCAGCAGAATACGGCGTTCTGGCCAGCAGGCTTGTATTTTGCTTCGAAGAGAAGTGGGTGCAAGGAAGTGAGCATGAATCGAGCGAACTGCTCAGGAATGAGGATCTCCGGTCGCTCTCGGAATTATCAAACGTCTACACGAATGTGCGTCAGATGCACCTGGTTCCATTTTGGACAAACGACATCGTGCGTCTCTCTGTCTCCGTTGCAGCGCCTCTCTTACCGCTCTCGCTGACGATCCTTTCGCCGGCAGAGTTGCTGAGATTTCTGATCAAATTGATCTTCCACTAGAACCAGCAGATTTGCGGTGAGGCGCTTCCATATGCTTGAGCTGATTGGGAGACCAGAGCGGGTAAGCGCTTACTGTGTTGCTCAAAATCTTAGCCTGACGCGCAATTCTTTCCGGGTCGAATTATCCGGAGCAATCGTTATCTGACGAAAACTCGATGAAGGTTCGCGTTCAATCACCGCAATTGTCAATCCCCGGTCAAAATCGAGGCCAACTAAGGCGCTTTACCTCGAATGTGGCGAGTTTTGAATTGACAAAGCAGTTTTGATGAATCAGCATCGTTGTCTCGATTGGAGGTTGGCCATGACCTGCGCGTTTTGCACTTCGAGCAATCAAGCGGAGTTTCCCGCCGAAATGAATATCCATCGTCAGGGTCTCAGGAACGCGGATAAACCAGGGGTTTTTGTATTTCCGAAAGTGCTGGTGTGCCTCGATTGCGGCTTTTCTTCATTCATGACACCAGAGTCCGAATTGGCGCAGCTTGCTGGATCTACGGTGCCCAGAAACACGACTCAAGGCATGAGAGAGCAGTGGAGACCACTGTCCCCGATCGGCCGTTAGATAGCGTGGGAGAGTGCGTTGCCTATGTGGTGCTGACGAATTTCTCACCAGAGAGAACTGCATTGATTGCCTTAAGCAGATCGCCCTCCGCATGCGCCTTAAAGACGTAGCCCCAGGCACCCAGACACAAAGCCTGCTGAACGAAGTCTGAGGACGTTTCCTGGCTCAAGAAGATGATCTTCGATTTTGGCGCTAAATCGCGCAGGCGGCGGGCAACCTCGAGGCCATTGAGCCCGGGGAGGCCTATGTCCAGCAGAATCAGGTCCGGTTGCAGAATCTCAGCCTTCTGAACCGCCTCCAAACCATCGGCGACTTCGCACACGACCTGCAAGTCGGCTCTTTGCACTAATTTTGAACAAACGAATTTGCGAAAGGACGGAAAGTCCTCCACAATCATTACTCGAATAGGAATATCTATTTCAGGCAGCGTGGCTTACCCCAGATCTTGGATTGTGCTCAAGTTTTCTCTGGGGAGGGAGCATACCCATCATCAGTCATTACGGACAGGGTGTCAATTTACGTATCTTTAGGGGTGCAGCGGACGCACACAACAACCCTCACCTCTTCGTGTCGGATGTTTTGTGGCCGCCATTGGTTGTCCTAGTGGAAGTTCTTGCCGCAACTTATGGCACTCGTGGTTAGACGGGCTATATTGGGACGCGTCACCCCGTGGAGGGCGGCGAATTGACCTGTCAGAAGTGGCAGTTGACCTGATCCAGGAAACCCCTAGACTCGATCAGTGACAAATGCAAAAGATAACAATCCAGGCGACTTCATAGCCAGAACCCCCACGGGACGGGGTCTTCTTTTCGGGTTCCTGTGCGGGCGGGGAAGTCTCAGGCCGACAGGTTCGTATTTTGCGAGACGCTTGCTGCAGATTGCGACTGTGATGTTGGGCGTGGGCGCCTTTGCCGGAGCTCAAACACCACAGTTCCTTCCGGAGGTTGACGTATATCTCAAGGTGAATCCCAAGGCTCGCGTGTACTTTCAGGCGAAGGGGGACAGGGACGAGGGGGCATCGATCCAATCGACCCTGGGACCAAGCTTGCAGGTGTACTTCAAACCGCTCGTGAAGCTGAAGAAGGTATCTGCGTTCGATCTTGACGATTCGAAGCAAAGACCGCTGGTTTTCGAGGCCGGATATCGATATATAACTGCTCCGAACGAACCCACGGACAATCGATTCATGCCCGTTGCGACGCTTAATTTTCCGATGAAGGGCGATTTTCTGGTTACGGATCGAAACCGCGCTGATCTGGACTGGAAAGGAGGGACGTTTAAATGGCGATATCGTAATAAGCTGACGCTGGAGCGGACGTTTGCGATCCACTCCTATCATTTAATTCCTCAAGTCAGCGCCGAACCCTACTATACGAGCCAATATGCGAAGTGGAGCACGACGGACTTATACGCGGGATGCCTGTTTCCGGTTGGCAGACATGTGCAATTCGATGCTTACTACGAACATGAGAACAACACGGGCAAGGCTCCGAATCAACAGGAAAACAATATCGGTTTGGCGGCTCACATTCTCTTTTCAAGGGTGAAGAAGTGAGCTTCTTCAGATCTGGAGCACTGTTAATGCCGGTCTTACCAGCTCGCTTCGAGTCCTGCGACCGGCCCTTGTTGAGTTAAACGCATGCCGAGGCGGTCATTCGTTCCTTGAATACTGAGCCTGGTGCCCATTTGGTATCCGCCCTTGAAGTCCAAGCCTTTATATAGCCGGACTTGCGCAGTTCCCTGCGCGAACATGAAGTTGCCGTAGCCAAAGAAGTACATTCCTTCAAACCCGCCAGCCAATGAGAAGCGGTTGGAATCATGGATCGGATACCAGCGGCCCGTCGGCCCAAGAACCGGCAATGGAGCAAACTCAGAGGCCGATGCACTGCGGATTGCTGAGACATTGTTGATGGTTCCGATACCGGCGAGTTTTGCATACGTGTCAAGCAAATGAATTGATACCGACAATGCGAGGTAGCCTTGATGCCGGCGGATGAAGTCGTACTGGTACCCGGGCGAGAAGGTCAATGAGTTGAGATCGGCGGTTACCGCGGCGCCCGTATGATAGGTCACTCCTTGAAAAGTGATGTCGCGCGTCATTGTGGCAGTCTTGGAACTGTAGACAGGACTTGCCGCAAAGGTTATATGGTGCTTTCTCTTGAAGTGCCAATCGACCGCGCCCGTGAATGTCGAGTAGTTCGAGAAGTCAAAGTCCTTGCCAAGATCCCACGACACCTGGTCACCTGAGGCGCGAAGGTCACCGGTCGGGTGAGAGAACCACCACATTCCTGTAACGCGCCATTTGTGGGCATCGAGATCGGTTTCCTGAGCGCGAAGTGCAGGCAACGCGAAGCAAAAGGAAAGAACAAGAATCAGGGATTTAGTGACGCGGCTTGTTGCAGAAATCATTTGCGGCGGGCTCCTAAGAAATATTGCATCTATCTGACCTAACTTTTCCGGTGGGATAGTGCGGCATGGCAAATTGGTCTACGGGCTTTGTCTGCTGATTGCTGCGACGATCAATGTTCACTATTGCTCCGGAATCCAATTTTGCCTGGTTGGTGTGCGCGAGACGTTGAGGTGAACGGTGATATGCAGCTGAATTTCGTCTCAGATCCGACAATCGGATTTCTAGAAATAGATTCCGAAACCAAACGTAGGACCGTACATAGTCGGCTTGATGGTGAGCGTCTTTCGGAGAACCGTGTTGGAGTTCTCAAAGTGTAGATAAGCACCGCCCATGGTCATGCCGAAGTGTTTGGCAAATCTCCAGTCCGCTGATGCGGCTGCACCAATGTCGAAGGTGCTGCCGACTCCGAATCCGCCTCCGTCCATGTGGGCTGATACCCGCCACTTTCTGTCGAGTTGCTTACGATAGGTCGCGCTGAGCAGCGGGTCCCAGAAGCCGGGGTCTCTGCTCACCGATGGAAAGGTGTCCAGGGTGGCGGTCAGATCCAAAGCCATGCGTCTGAAACCACCTCCAAGACTCAGCCCTTTGTACACTTCGTGTTCCACGATGGCCTGCCCGTAAATGAAATCCGCGGTTACGGTGGTTCTCGGGGTGGTGCGCGTGGACGAAAGCCCGGCATAAAGGAATGTGAACATTCCCGACCATTTGCCTTTGTAGATTTCTGCGCCGGCGAATGCCGCACCGTTTAAGGATCCGGATGTGGAACCAGTGGGAGTCTCCGGGCCGCCACCACCGGGCGGCGACGGAATCGTCGGCAGGGTCACGTCTGTGCTGAAGAATGGAACCCAGGCATAGACCGGGTAGACGATGAACTTCCAGGCATTCGGGGGTTTATCCCAATCTGACTTCGAGTTTGCTGCTGAGCTAACTTGTGAGTCTGCTTTGGGGCTTTCCAAGGCGATTTCGGTCGCGACCGATCCCGGTGGATCTGTCACGCTGGAGACCTCTGGACTCAAATCAACGGATGGCTCCGCGCGATTGTCTACCGTTTGCGAGAGTGACGCGCCCGGAATAAACTCCGGAGTCATCGCAGGACTCTCCGCCGAGCGGACAAGAGTCTTATCCCACGATTTGTAGATGTCAGGGTTAGCTTTTTCCTGAGCGTGCAGGACGGGCAACATGAAGGACAGGGAAAGCAAAACAAGGAATGCCCCAGTAAGGGTGTTTCTTGCCGGGATCATCTGAGTCGGGCTCCTAAGGGAGATCGCAGTGTCCTGAACCTAGCAGAGGTTTTCCGCTGCGGATACTGGCAGAACTAACAGCTGCTAGTTCGTGATATTGCCTTTCTGGATTGAAGACGAGATAGCGTTGCAAAGAACGCCCCAACTGTCACTTCTGCCAGTTTTCATGCTGAAGGGTGTGTTGTAGCTTGGCGGTCACGGGTGAGGGTCGGTGCTCCAATGTGCCCCTGTGGATCACGACACGATGCGTCGGTTCTGCGAAACCAAAGCTTTTGACTTCGGATGGAAGCCTGATCAGTTCTAGATGAAAAAGGAGAGAGCAATGCAGCGAAGATTTCGGATCAGTTTAGCGGTGCTCGGAGTTGCACTTCTGACTTGTGGAGTCGCCATGGCGCAGGACGTAAAGTCTCAGGCCATGCCGGGCACAGATTTTTCGAAATATCACACCTACAAATGGGTGACAGTTGAGGGCGCCAAATATCCAAACCAGATTATGGATGCCGAGATCAAGCAGGCGATTGACAGTCAACTTGCTACGAAGGGGTTAAGCAAGGTGGAAAATGACCCGGCAGATCTCTACATCAGTTATCAGGTGGCAGTGCAACAGTCAACGCAATGGAATGCCTATGGGACCGGGGGATTTCGCTGGGGCGGCGGGATGGCCAGCGCACAGCAATCGACGATCAATACCGGAACTCTCGTACTCGATTTTTACGATCCCGCAACTAAAACGCTCGTGTGGACCGGGAGTGCGACGAAGACCCTGAACCCGAGCAGCAACCAGGAAAAGAATCAGAAGAATCTGAACAGCGCCATGGCGAAGCTTTTGAAGGCTTATCCGCCAAAGTAATCTCTCTCTGGGGGGGGCGGCCGCTGATCAGCGCAGTCTGCCCCTTCCACTGACGGTCGCGTCTCGTGCTCGTCTACGCATGTCGAAACAACTGACGATCCAACCCTCCGGTCCGCTCTTCGATGAACGCTTCGCTCCTTCTCCAGTTTTAGCATGTACGAGCGTAGGTGAAGAGCGCGGTTGTGGTGAGCGACATTACAGGGATACCTGAAGCTAGAAATTGATTCGAATCACTCCCAAGCTCCCGAGCGATTTTGATCGCCGGCTCAATCAGAAACGGACGGCAATGCTGGAAGGCGAATTCCCCAATTCGACGATCTCGGAAGCGACCTCTTTGCGGAGCCTCACGATGACGCGGCGATTCCAAACGCTTATCGCGTCGTGGGCTCAAAAGGCGCAGAAGCTCCAAAAAGAAGCGCACGTTTTCTACTTCGCCTTCAAGCATCCGCGAACGCCCTGGTATGCGAAGGTGATTGCCGCATGCGCTGCGTTTTATTTGCTCAGTCCCATTCAGATCATTCCCAGCTTTATTCCGGTGATTGGATTCATGGACGATCTGGTGGTCCTGGTCGTGGGATTCAAGCTGATTCAAAGGACGATCTCTCCCGATGTGTTGAAAGAGTGTCGCGAACGAGCTGAAACCGCAGAAGCCAAACGTAGAGCAAACGACAGTTCGGTTACCGACATCGTCATTTCCGTTACGGTTGCAATTCTATGGCTCATATCGGGGATTGTGGGTAGTTTGCTGATCGCTTCGTATCTTCGGCGACGGTAGATGGATTAGCCGCAGCTAGAGGTCAACCTTCGCCTGTCATAATTGACAGTTCCCCAATCAGAGCGATCGGACTAATTTCCTGAGAGGATGAGACCGTCCGTCTCTTTCGGGAAGATGCTGAATCACTATATTCCAAACTGGCAACCCGATACGTTTGGCGTTGCAGGAAAAATCACACCTATGGATTTGATGCCCGATTCCACTCGGCCCGTGAATGCACCGCCGGGTTTTCACCTGCTGGCGAAACCAAGCGGGTCAACCTGCAATATCGATTGCACGTATTGTTTCTTCCTGTCGAAAGACGCGCTCTATCCGAACGAGAAGCATCGGATGTCAGAGGAGACGCTCGAGGCTTACATCAAGCAACTGCTCGAGGCGCATCGCACGCCGACGGTAACGGTGGCGTGGCAGGGTGGCGAACCCACACTGATGAAGGTGGAGTTTTTCAGGAGATCCATCGAACTTGTCGAGAAGTATCGGCGACCGGGGCAAACCATTGAACACACCTTTCAGACCAATGGCATTCTTCTTGACGACGAGTGGTGCACATTTTTCAAGGAACACAATTTTCTTGTGGGCCTGAGTTGCGATGGTCCTCGGGAGATCCACAACACCTACCGACTGGACCGGGGCAAGCAGGGAACCTTCGACAAGGTAATGAAGGGCTGGCGCTATCTGCGCAAGCACGATGTGGATTTCAATGTGCTGTGCACGGTGAACGCGGCCAACGAAAAACACGGACGCACGGTCTATCGCTTCTTTCGCGACGAGATGGGCGCAAAGTGGGTGCAGTTTATTCCGATTGTCGAACGCGCCAGCGCTGACACGATTGATATTGCGAACCTTGGCTGGAGCGAGCAGGCAGGCGGCAAGCGCATCCTCTACACGCAATCCGGCAACGTGGTCACAAATCGGACGGTCGGCAGCAGGCAGTATGGCCAGTTCCTCATCGACGTCTTTGAGGAGTGGGTTCGGCATGATGTGGGTGAGGTTTTCGTCCAGATGTTCGACGTGACGCTCGAGGCATTTTTCGGCCGCCACCTGCTTTGCATCCACGCTCCCACCTGCGGATATGGGCCGGCACTCGAATACAACGGCGACCTTTATTCCTGCGATCATTTTGTTGAGCCGAAATACCTGCTCGGCAATATTCACCAGAGCACTCTATTGAAAATGGTGGCATCGCCCGAGCAGCGCAAGTTCGGGGATGACAAACGCAATCTGCTCACGAAGCAATGCCAGAACTGTAGAGTCAGGAATCTTTGCAACGGTGGTTGTCCGAAGGACCGGTTTGGTGTCTCGCGCGATGGCGAAGCGGGACACAACTATCTCTGCGAAGGGCTTGAACTATTCTTCATGCACACTGGCCCGACGATGGCAATGATGGCCCAGTTGCTGCAGAAACGTCGCGCGCCCTCGGAGGTAATGGGAATCATCGCGGATCGCGACGCTCAGCAGGCACACAATGCGCTTTGCACATGTGGCAGCGGCCTGAAGTTTCGCAAGTGTCATGGCGATCAGAATCCTGAATCGCCATTCAGCAAATTAGAACTCTTGACTGCAACGGCGTTGGTCGAAACAAACTCTGTCGCGGAATCTCCAGCTTAATAGCAACACGACACCTCCACCAGAGCAGATCTATGAATTGAATCTGGCTGGCCGACCAGTTCCCCCTTGGTTCTGACAGTGCATCGGCTAAAGAACGTTGAACAGGCTTCGCTCGGAGAAACGCACATGCGTTTCCTGATGATCGCGCGTCGGAAATTTCATTTGCGCTGGTGGCCTATCTCGTTTGGCATTCCAGAGAAGGAGCGCCAATGGGCTTCATGTCCGATGATTCATGACCGTTTTAATTCAGCTGGAAATCCCCCCTCCTGAAAGTCAGAAACTTTTAAATAGACCGGAACAGCGGACCGCAGCTCTTTGCTTCACGGGAGCTCGCCAGCTGTCGGGCTGACCACAATCGACGAAAAGGGCACGTCGAAGAAGGAGATGAACGATGCCAAACAAGGCGCAGGACGCAGCCAAGAAGGCGCAGGGAAGAGCAAAGAAGCCGAACATTCTCGTCATCTGGGGCGATGATATCGGCATTAACAATCTCAGTTGCTACAGCCATGGTGTGATGGGATATCGCACCAAGAACATCGATCGACTGGCTAAGGAAGGCATGATGTTCACGGACAGCTACGGGGAGCAGTCGTGTACGGCTGGGCGGTCGGCGTTTATCACCGGGCAGAGCGTCTATCGCACGGGTCTCTCCAAGGTTGGCATTCCGGCAGCACCTGTCGGGATGCCGGACAACATTGTGACGATTGCCGCATGCCTGAAGAATCAGGGCTACGCGACGGGGCAATTCGGCAAGAACCATCTGGGTGATCTGAACAAGTATCTGCCGACCGCGCATGGATTCGACGAGTTCTTTGGGAATCTTTATCACTTGAATGCCGAGGAGGAGCCGGAACGGCCCAATTATCCGAACCCGAAAGAGTTCCCAAATTTCAGGGAAAAATTTGGACCTCGCGGTGTCCTACATTGCTGGGCCACTGACAAGGACGACCCGACCGAACAACCGCGATGGGGCCGCGTTGGCAAGCAGAAGATCGAGGACACCGGCCCTCTGACTAAGAAGCGGATGGAAACCTGCGACGACGACTTTGCAGCCGCAGCCAAGGACTTCATCAAGCGGCAGCACGATGCGGACACACCCTTCTTCATTTGGCTGAACTTCACTCACATGCACTTGTACACACATACGAAACCGTCGAGCCTGGGCCAGGCGGGTCGATGGCAGTCACCGTACCACGACACGATGATCGACCACGACAAGAACGTTGGGGACGTGCTGGACTATCTCGACAAGCTCGGCATCGCCGACAACACGTTTGTGATGTACTCGACCGACAATGGACCGCATATGAATTCGTGGCCCGATGGAGGGATGACGCCATTCCGCAGCGAGAAGAACACCAATTGGGAGGGCGCTTTCCGCGTGCCGATGATCGTACGCTGGCCGGGCCACATCAAGGGCGGCACGGTTTCCAACGAGATCGTCCAACATCACGACTGGCTGCCGACGTTTCTAGCCATGGCCGGTGAGCCGGACATCATCGGCAAACTCAAGAAGGGTGGGTATAACGCGATTGGCCGTCAGTTCAAGAATCATATCGACGGCTATAACCTTGTGCCCTATCTGACGGGTGAAGTTAAAGAGAGTCCCCGAAAGCTCTTCTTTTACTTCAGCGACGATGGCGATGTGCTTGCTCTCCGCTTCGACAACTGGAAAGTCGTGTTCATGGAGCAGCGATGCCAAGGCACCCTACAGGTGTGGGCGGAGCCATTCGTCCCCCTGCGGTTATGCAAGATATTCAACCTTCGAACGGATCCTTTCGAGCGTGCCGACATCACCTCGAATATCTATTGGGAATGGCTCATCGAAAATTGTTTCATCGTCTATCCGGCGCAAGCCATGGCCGCGGAGTTCATTGCTACCTTCAAGGAATTTCCGCCATCGCAGAAAGCTGCGACGTTCACGCTGGGTGACGCACTCGAGAAGATGTCCTCTTTCGCCACCGCTGGAGGCGCAAGCAAGGCGAGTTGAATGTCTGGAACCGTAGAAGTTGCGGTCAGGCTCAAATCCCCGGCGGTAAGCCGGGATGTTTTACCTCATTGAGAGGGACCCACGCTCAGATCCGGTTCTGGATTTAGTGAGATCCCCGGCAGACCAGCACTTCATCCAGCATCTGTTTGTTTTGACAGTTCCCATCGCCCACAGGCTCGCATAGGATTTGCTTCCGGGGAATGAGCCGCCGTGAATTTGCCATTGAAAATGCGGGCGGCAATTTCCATTCATCACCGATTTGCCCATCTCGTCTGGCGATTTGGGAGAGGTGCACCGATGGCTCTGATGCTTGGCGATCCTTGACAGGCGAACGTCCGCAGGTTTTCCCCGCAACAAGTTGAGACGGAACACCTGCACCATCGATGCATCCGGCAAAAACGCGTGGCTCCTTAGATGCATGCGGAACCTATCCGCACACTGACGCGCCGCAATCTCTATCCCCAACACACACGCATAAGGAAGGTAAAGAACATGGCTGCTGCAAAGAAACCGAACATTCTCATTCTCTGGGGCGATGACATTGGCCTGTGGAATCTCAGTTACCACAGCCGCGGGATGATGGGCTACCGCACCCCAAACATTGACCGAATTGGCAACGAAGGCGTCCATTTCACCGATTACTACTCGCAGCAGAGCTGCACCGCAGGGCGCGCGTGCTTCATCACCGGCCAGAACCCGATCCGCACCGGCCTCACCAAAGTCGGTATGCCGGGCGCCACAGTTGGTTTGCAGAAGGAAGACCCGACCATCGCGGAACTGCTGAAGCCGCTTGGTTACGCTACCGGTCAGTTCGGCAAAAACCATCTCGGCGACCGGAATGAATACCTGCCGACCGTGCACGGATTCGACGAGTTCTTCGGCAACCTTTATCACCTGAATGCCGAAGAAGAGCCGGAATTGCCCGACTATCCCAAGGATCCGAAGTTCAAGGCCGCGTTTGGACCGAGAGGCGTGCTGCATTGCTTTGCGAGCGATACCTTCGATTCGACTGATGAGCCTCGGTGGGGCGTAGTCGGCAAACAGAAAGTTGAAGATACCGGCCCGTTGACCAAGAAGCGCATGGAGACCATCGATGAGGAGATCACCGCCGGCGCGATTGGCTTTATCGAGAAACAGGCGAAGGCGGACAAGCCGTTCTTCCTCTGGTACAACGCGACAGCGATGCACTTCCGCACCCACGTAGCCGCGAAGAATCTTGGCAAGAGCGGCCAGGATCCCTACAGCGATCGAATGGTTGTACACGACGAGCAGATCGGCGAGATACTCAACAAACTCGACGAGCTGGGCATTGCCGACAACACCATCGTCATGTATTCCACGGACAACGGCCCGGAGAACGACACCTGGCCGGATGGAGCGACCACGCCGTTCCGCGCGCAGAAGGACACCAACTGGGAAGGCGGCTGGCGCGTTCCATGCTTCATGCGCTGGCCAGGCAAGATCAAGCCGGGCACGGTGCTGAACGGCATTGTCTCTCACATCGATATGTTCCCGACCCTGCTCACAATCGCCGGCAATCCGGACGTTGCCAAACAGCTGGAGGCTGGTGCCACGGTGGACGGAAAGCCTTTCCACGTCCATCTCGACGGCTACGACCAGTCAGCCTACATCACTGGTGCAGCCAAGGAGAGCCCGAGAAACGCGATCATGTACATGAGCGACGACGGGGAAGCTGTGGCGGTTCGGGTTGGTGACTACAAGTTCAATCTGGCTGTGCAACGCGCGCACACGATGCGGCTATGGGCGGAACCTTTCGTGAAGCTTAGACTGCCGTACATCGTGAACCTGCGACGCGACCCGTTCGAGTTGGCTGAGATCAACTCGAACACGTACCTGGACTGGATGGTGGACCACGTGCCCCAGTTGTACATGATGCAGGCCGTGGTGGCAGGCGAGCTTGCAAACTTCGTGAAGTTCCCGCCTCGGCAGAAACCCGCGGCGTTCAACCTGGATGCGGTGATGGCACAGCTGTCACAACATGCTGCGGCAACCGGTAAATAGAACAATCCTTCGAGAGAAGGGTCGAAAGGCCCTCCTCGCGAAGAAACAGTTGAAAGCGGAAAACCCAATTTCCCCGGCGTGAGCCGGGGAGTTTTTTGCACGCTATATCGATATGAAGGGAGATCGGACGCGAGCCTCCTGTCCGCCTTGCACTGTCACAAATGACAGTTATCCAATGGCTCCCGTGTGTGGTGCAGTAACAGAGGAAAAACATGTGCCGGGTGAGGTGTCCTGTGAGGTTGGGCGCGCGCAATTTGGTGCATGGAGGAATGAAGATGATCAGGACCTTCGCGAAACAGTTCTTGTCAGCGGCAATGTGCTTTCTGCTTGTGCTCACGACTGCGCAATTTGAAGCGGGTGCTCAGGAACCAGCACAGCAAACTGCACAACAGGCGCCGGCCGGGTATTCGGGACAAGGCGCTCCATTGACGGCGGAAGAAATACAAGGATTGGTTGCACCGATTGCGCTTTATCCTGACTCGCTGGTGGCCCAGATTCTTGGAGCCGCGACTTTCCCGGATCAGATAGATGCAGCAGCCGGATGGCTTCAGCAGAATTCGAGCCTCACTGGGAACAACCTGATGAAGGCTGTCGATCAACAGCAGTGGGATCCCAGCGTGAAGGCTCTCACCCAGTTTCCCTCGGTGCTCGACAATATGGCGAAGAATCTGAGTTGGACATCGTCATTGGGTGAGGCATACCACACGCAGGCTGGCGACGTCATGACCGCTGTGCAGGCGCTACGAGCAAAGGCACAGGCTGCCGGCAATCTGAAGTCAGGTTCACAGATCACGGTTGTGCAACAGTCACCGCAGACCATCGTGATTCAGCCGACGAATCCCCAGGTCGTCTACGTTCCCACTTACAATCCGACGGTTGTTTACGGGTATCCGTACGTGACTCCCGGCTACAGTGCCGCAGCCGTGGCGACGACTGCGGTAGTTGCGTTTGGGGTCGGTATCGCGGTGGGAGCGATGATGAGCGGTGGTTACGGCTGGGGCTATAGCAGCTGGAATTGCAACTGGCACAGCACGACGGTCGTGTATCGCGGCGGATCGTATTACGGGAATGCTGCATGGCACGGCGGCTATTACGGTTCGAGTGCTTCTGCATACGGTAGATATGGATCCGCTTCCGCAAGCAGAGGCTATAACCCGTCGACCGGGACTTATGCGCGCGGCGCATCCGCATCGAACGCTTACGGCTCTGTAGGCGCGGCTCAGGCATACAACCCAAGAACCGGTGCATCCGCGTCAACAGTGCAAGGTTCCAACGCGTACGGGAGTTACGGAGCCTCGACCGTTTCGAAAAACGGGAATACCGCCTACGGTCAGCACCAGACCAATGCCAATGGAACCACCGGGCAAGTTCACACTACAAATGGCGGCTCAGCATACGGTGCATCGGGAAAGTACGGCAACAGTGCCGCGGTGGGTCAAACCGCAAACGGTAACAAGTACGCATCGGCGAATGGAAATACTTACAGCAACACTGGGAGTGGCTGGAGCGGGAATTCGAACAATACCCAGAAGGCCAACACATCGAGCTACTCCGGCCAGAACTCTGCTGCGGCGAAGGGGTGGGGAGGGCAGGAGAAGAGCGGTGGATCCTCGGCCTGGAGCGGTGGCGGTGGCGGCGGCGGCGGATGGCAGTCCCGCTCCGAGAGCGCTCGTGGCGCGTCAAGCATGGGCGGTGGCGGTGGCTGGGGCGGCCGCGAAGGCGGAGGCGGAGGCGGCAGACGCAGGTAAAACGTAAACCAGCCTTGCATTAGATACGAAGTTTGACCACTGCGTCATGGATTTTCTAACAGCCGAAGTCTTGGAGATTTGGAATGTCGTTTAAAGCACGCAGAGTTTCCTTTCCAACCTGGATAGTCATCATGGGATTGATCGTCCTCTTTGTCTCCTGCAAAAAGGCGGATGTACCCCCATACAAGGTATTCGCTAACCCGGAGGATGCCGGCAATGCGCTCGTGCAGGCTGGAAAGTCGGGCGATCAAAACGAAGTGCTGGCGGTTTTCGGGCCGGAGTCAAAAAAGATCATCTACTCAAGCGACCCTGTCCAGGACAAAGTTGCAGCTGACGCGTTCATCAAGGGGTATGGCGTAATGCATCGCTGGCGGAAGATGCCAGACGGGTCGCAAGTCCTGCTGGTCGGACCCGATAATTTTCCATTTCCGATTCCGCTAAGGAAGACGGCGACGGGGCAATGGTTCTTTGACGCAGGAGCGGGTGAAGAGGAGATTCTACGGCGGCGCGTGGGGCGCAATGAACTCGCAGTCATGGACGTCTGCATGGCGCTGGTGGATGCGCAATACGAGTACATATCGCAACCCCGCGACGGCACAACAAAGCAATTTGCGCAGAAATTCATCAGTGATCCCGGCAAGGAGAACGGTTTGTACTGGGCTTCACCCGCAGGACAGCCTCAGAGCCCGCTCGGGCCGCTTGCGGCGTTCGCCACTGCAGACGGGTACACCGTGAAGCAGGATGCGCACGTGCCTTTCCATGGCTACTTCTTCCGCATTCTCACCAAGCAAGCCAGCAATACTCCGGGGGGCGCGAAGGACTATATGGCCGATGGAAAGATGGTCGGCGGATTCGCCTTTGTTGCTTATCCGGCTGACTACGGCAATACGGGAATCATGACGTTCATCGTGAATCAGGATGGAGTGCTGCTGCAGAAAGATCTGGGCAAGAATACGGCTGAGACGGCAACGGCGATGAGCGCGTTCGATCCTGACAGCTCATGGAAGCTGGTTGGGGATTAGAACAGAGCCTTTCTGTTTCGATGAAGGATCTGCGGTGCCAAGCCCTCCCCGGCGACCGCAGGGTAACCTGCCGGAGTAGATTTTTAATCTACTCCGGCATCGTTTTGTCTCCAATGTCACTTCGCAACGCATTCGAACTGATGCCTCACATCCGCCGAAACAGGAGGTGGCCGGACGCCACTCGCGGCAACGCCATCCCGAGAGCTCCGGAATGGCGTTGATGAAGTGCTGTGGATTCAGCTTGCCATACACAACTCAGTGGTTCATGACTTAGACGTGCGCGTAATTGGAATTCTGGACTGCGACTTTTAATTGCTTGCTTACTCCATCGATAACCATGCTGTTAATGTGATTCGTCCCATCGGGCAGCTTACTGTACTGCACCGTCAGGTTCATTGCATCCTTTGGATCATCCATATAGGACGCGATCTGAACGCTGACGATTGATTTTTGTGCCTTGTCGAATACCAGCGTCATCGAATCGCCCGGTTTGAGATAGTTCTTAATTACGAGCTGCACTTGACTTGGTGAACCCGCGACCGGACTCAACGAGACATTGCCCTGGGCAGCGGCCTGCTGTATTTTGGCCGGGTCTGGTGGCGCATATTGCTGCGCAAGCGCCTTCATGTCTCCGCCGTATTCTTTGAACTCATCGGTCTTCTTGGCGACGATCCTCTGTTTCATACGGCCGCCGCTTGGCGGAGCCGCTTCGGTTGGCGGGTCCAGTGACGTCTTCTGCGGTTTGCCATCAGGACCAAGCCGCACCTGGTAATGCTGCACTTTTTTTACGTCGCCTTTTATGCTGATCGTGTCCTGCTCATTCCAGCTGTAGGACATGAGGGATTGCTTGTTTTTCGCGGACGCCGCCTTGATTTCCGCGATTCGTTGCTGCATCTCGGGGCTTTGAGCATTGGCAGAGCCAACGAATCCTGCGAATGCCCCTAATAGCAGAAGCGACGATAGTGCCGTACTCATGTTGCGCCCGGCTGTTCTGTTCATATTTCCTCTCACAATCCGTTCTGTGGACTTGACGATTGTTGTTCTGCCCGTTCAGGCGATCCGCCAAAAAGCCTTTGGCGCTGGACCCTAAGTGCATCACGGCTCGCAGGCGTTTGAAACTGTCACTTGTAACAGCCGAGGTGGAATTGCAGAGGAAGACCGACGAGGCTCACACTGTATCTTTTGACAGTTCCTAGGCTGCTGATAACGTGGCTAGGCTTCTTATACGCTGAAGCTCGATGGCTTTTGGCAATCGGCGGAAGTTGGTTATCGCATTCAAAGGCGAAAGGTGAAACAGATCCGAACGGATTATCTGGACTTCGCCAGGGCCAAGTCGAGCATGACAAATAGCAAACACTCTGAACAGTCGTTGTCGCGTGTGGGCGTGTCAGAAGAAGTCCGGGACTTCTACGAGCGTTATCCCTATCCCCGACCGATAGATGATCTCGATAGTTATGGACGGACCTGGAATGACCGTCAGAAACGCATGGCGGACTTTCATCTGTTCTGGCCTGATCGATCTTATCGAGAAGACTTTTCGATTCTAGTCGCTGGTTGCGGGACTTCGCAGGCGGCGAAATACGCAATGCGGTGGCCTAAAGCCCAAGTGGTTGGGATCGACTTCAGCGCAACCAGCCTGCGTAAAACAGAAGATCTGAAACGAAAGTACGACCTCAAGAACCTTGAAGTGTACCAACTGGCAGTCGAGAGGGCAGGCGAACTGGAAAGAGGTTTTGATCAGATCGTCTGCACAGGAGTTCTTCACCATCTCGTGGATCCCGACGCTGGTCTGAGTGCTTTGCGCAACGTGCTCAATCCGGATGGAGCCATGCATCTGATGGTGTACGCGCCTTATGGACGCACGGGGATTTACATGTTGCAGGAGTTCTGCAGGCGGCTGGGTATCTCGGCATCGGACGGAGCGATTCGGGATCTTGTCACTGCGCTCAGGATGCTGCCGCCGGGACATCCGCTTGAGACGATCCTGCGTGTGGCACCGGACTTTGGTGATGAAGCGGAACTTGCCGATGCTCTGCTACACCCCCAGGACAGGGCATATTCCGTACCGCAGTTTTTTGCTTTTCTTCGGCAGGCCGGCCTGACGTTTGGGCGATGGACCCGGCAGGCGCCCTACAGTTCGAGGTGTGGCGTGATCGCGAACCTTCCCCAGGCAGAGCGGATGGCACAGCTTTCCGCGGAGGAGATCTATGCTGCCGTTGAGCTTTTCCGCGGAACAATGGTTCGCCATAGTGCCGTCGTGTATCGCGACGAAGGCTCCAATGATCTCGAACGGATAGATTTCTCCGGGATCGGGTGGCTTGACTATGTGCCTATTCGAATCGCAGATACGGTTTGTGTGCTTGAACGGTTGCCGCAGGGAGCTGCCGCGGTTCTGATAAATCGGGCCCACACATACAGGGACCTGTTTCTCCCGATCACTGCAATGCAAAAGCGATTCTTCGATGCGATTGATGGGAAGCTCAGTATTGAAAACATCGTGCAGGCTGCGTCTTCGCCCGAGGAGAGGCCGAAGAACGTCGATCTCGCGCGCAAGTTCTTTGAGCAGCTCTGGTGGCAGGATCAGGTCGTCTTTGATGCTTCAAGGTAGTTTCATTCCAAATCGATTACAGGTGGTTCGCGGAAGAATGATTACAGCCTGTTCATTTTGACAGTAGGCACCCGGTGATAGCGGTGGGTAGCATCACCCAAGAGGTGAAGCATCGTCGAAAGTGCGTTTTGATTCTGTCGATTTCGACTAAGCGCTTTGCGGCAGAGTGCGAAGGGTTTCGTTCGAACGCGGTGCCTATCGTGAAACCGATGCAAGGAGAGTGAGATGAGTCCGGTAAAATGGCCGCGGGTTCTGATCGAGAGCGATCGGCTTCTCCTCTCGGAGGAGTATGCAAGGCTCCTGCAGCCGGAGTTTCAAGTGGTAGGAATCCTTGCGGGCGAACCGGCCCTTCTGGCTGCGGTTCAGGAACTCAAGCCGGATGTCATCATTTTTGACGTCGGCGAAAGTTGGAAGAGCGGTTTGGAGACGCGTGCGCAGATCAAGAAGCTGACGCGCATGGTCCGCTTCGTATACCTTTCGACAACCATTGATGTTGCTATTGCGACTGAGGCTCTGCGGAGTGGGGTCTCCGGGTACCTGCTTAGGTCTTGCTATGAAACGGAGCTCTTGAGTGCCATTCGCGAGGTACTCAAGGGTCAGCGCTACATCTCGGCATCAATCATGAATGCGGTCGCCGAGTCGTCTCTCGAGACAAACCATTCGCACCTCAGCCGGGAGAGTCTAACGGGTCGCCAGCGCGAAGTTCTCAAGTTGTTAGCTGAGGGCAGGACGATGAAGGAAATCGCATATGTCCTGACGCTGACACCGCGCACCGTAGCGTTTCACAAGTACAAGCTAATGGAGCGCCTCGGGCTGCAGACAAACGCTGATTTGATCCAGTATGCAATCCAGGAGCATATCGTTACGCCGCGCACGTAGCGCGGTATCCGCGTTCGGAGTGTGTATCCAGATCTCGATCTGGTGAGTCATCTTAGGGGCGCAGAGACAAAGAGCCTGTGTGACAGCACGGACTGCACAGCCAATCCAAGGTCCTCATTCATGCGCGGCTTGGTTACGTAGGCGCGGCCTCCCGCTCCGATCGCGGCCGACACAAAGTCAGGATCTTCGTGCACGCTGAGGAAGATGATTTCTCTCGCATAGCCTTGCTCGCGCAGTCGCTGAGCAATCTCGAGGCCGCTGCGGTTCCCCATGGAGATGTCAAGAATGATGATGTCCGGGCTCAGTCTAGCGACTTGAGAGCAAACTGCATTCCCATCGGAAATTTTGCCGATTACCTCATATTCAGAACAGAGCATATCGCTGACGTGGTCGAGGATTTCGGTGCTATCGTCGACGAGCAAGATGCGAACACGTGGCCGCTTGTCGGCTTGACTTCCGAAGGAGTCCACCCTGAAATCAAGCTTCAAAAAGCGGGTACTGGACATACGACTTCCTCACTCAACTGAAGGCATCCGCTCCCAGTTCAATCTGGGACATTAATCTCGCATTGATGTCCTGACTACTGTCAGAAGTAACGGTTTCACGAAGATTTTGAATCGAACTGGGAACTGGGTATCTCTGATTCTTTCGTCTTGGAAGCAGAATTCACTGAGGTTCAAACTCTGGCTGGCACTTTTGACAGGGCGAAGTCGGGTTTCCGTTTGTAAGCCTCGCAGAATGCGAGCAAAAGCGGCGGCTTGTGAGATATGTTCATCGCACCAGGAAACTCATTCGACATGCCTGAAAGTGCCAGGCAGCAGGGGCTAATCGGTTTCGAGTTCCTGCCTTCGGCAATAGGTTGCAATGGAAGTTCTTTTCCAAGCTCGATTCCCCTGGCCAACGATTCAATCTTGCTGGATTGGAAGCCACAGGCGCAGTTTCTGTCGAGGGCCTCTTATAGCTCTCCTTCTTATCTCCAGTTCTTCATGGGGAGCGCCAATCACGCGGCGAGTCAGGGTTCTGATGCTGTACTTCGGGGCTCGAGACTCTCTCGCATTGGACAGATTGCAGGCCGGTATCCGAGGCCAATTGGAGCAGGAACTGGACGCTCCAGTCACGATCTATACAGAGTCCTTTGATAAGGAAGGGCTAGGCCGGAGCCCCTTGTATGCGGTCGCGATGGAACAATTTCTTCGTGAGAAATATGCAGAGTGCAGATTGAGTTGCTGGGAACAGGCAGTTCGGTCTTGTTGCGTGTGCGGATGACGGCATTGGGTTCGATCCCGATGCGCCGGAACACAGGGCGGGTCTCGGGATGATCAGCATGAGAGAACGAATTCGATCCGTCGGAGGAGATATATCTTTCATTTCCTCGCCGGCGAGGGGGACACGGGTGGAAACAATGATTTCCGTGTTGCACGAGTCAAGCGCCGCTGTGACTATCTCCTAGTCTTGCTGCGGCGCCGACTTGCGTTTGCTACAGATCATCGGGGTAAATTGTCCGGGCGATCGGGTCGATGTTCTAGTTGACTCCGGGCGTTCCCTTCCAGTCGATGACATCAACGAGCTTCCAGGGATTTTGGGTAAGATCCCATTGCAGCTGGCCCTGACTATCCAGAGTGAGCTGTGCGGCGGGATATACGACACCTGTGCTCTTGCTCTTATCCTGGTCGTTGATTTCGATGATCCCAGCGGTCAGATTGAACGACTGAGACTGGGTGTCAAAGTAGGCTTCACTGAAACGCAGCTGGCGGTTCGTCACAAAGACGATCTTCCGACCTGTAGGCGTGGGAATCATCTTGATATAGGAGCAGTCGTAGCCCAGAGTCCCAGTGATCTCAACATGGCCTACCGCCTTCATCTTCTGAAGCGCGTTGACCAATCCCTGGTTCTGACCCTTTTCATATGCCTGTACCAATACCTGCCTTTCTGCAGGAGTCGAGAACTCATAGATGTTCAGGGTCACGCCAATATTGGCGCCCAGTTGAGTGCCTGTTCCCATCGCTTGAGCTTCGATCGTTTCATACTTTTCTCTTGCGAATCCGGGCAGGCTGCTTGCCATGAATAAGCCGGTGACAAGGCCTGCGCCAATCATGACCTTTGCAATTCTTAGTTGTCCGCGCATCTTTTTCTCCGATCTGGTGGTTTTGCGTAGCGTCATGGAATTTCTCTGCACGCTCTAGCAACAGGGGATTTTCAATCCGTTTGGTCACATTAATGAGCCAACCTTGAGGAAACAACTGTTACAAGTACCAGTCCGAGGCAATTCTCAAGGACCCGGCGTTTGGGAATAATCGGCAGGTGAACTGTCGAAGCTTCCGCCCAAAGCCAGATGCAGGTTGATGCGATTGGCCAGTTGCGCATTGCGCAATTTGATGAGGTCTGCCTGGCTCTGAATCTGGCTTTCCTGTAGTTGCAGAACCGACAAGAGATCCATGCTTCCTGCCTTGTACCGCAGGCTGGCTACCCGGACAGCTTCGCTATGGTCGCGAACTGCGCTTTCGATGTACGGAAGGCGCCTGGACAGCAATTCTTCATTTGTGAGCGCCACCTCCACCTCGCCAAAAGCTTTCAGCGACACGTTGCCAAAACTCGCGACGGATTGCTCCTGTTGCGCCGTCGCGATTTTGATCTGCGCTCGCAATGCTCCTCCCTCGTAGATAGGCAGGACCATTCCGATGGCGCTGTGAATCAACCAGGGATTGAGACCCAGCACAGAAAGCAGGGGATCACTCAGGCGCCCTCCCTCAATATTGAGCGTGAAGTTAGGAAGCAGCGCCAATCTGGCAGCTTCTTCTGTCCGGAACGCCGCGAATACCCGGTGCTCAGCGGCCACAATATCGGGTCGCCTTTCAAGCAGCGATGAAGGTTGACCCGGGTCCAACGGCGGCGGCAAAGGAGTGAACACGGTTGCCACCTCGAGTTGAGCTGATGGATACCGTCCGATGAGCAGCTCCAATGTGCGCCTCGCCTCGCTGTCCACGCCTTGTGCGATTGCAAGTTGGCTTCGGGCTTCGCTAAGCTGGAAACCCGCTTCCGCCACGTCGAGATCCGCAACTTTTCCCGCGGCTCTTCGCACTTTCACCAATTCGAGAAGCTTTGCGTAGATGTCAACGCTCTGCTGGGTCAAGGTGAGCAACTGACGAGCCTCGACGGCCAAATACCAACTCCTGGCGGTGGTCGCGGCTATTGATTGCCGCGCAAACGCGTAGTCAAGGGCGACGGCCTCGTAGTTCTCCTCGACAGCCGCGCGCTGGGAGCGCACGCGACCCCAGACATCGATTTCCCAGGCGACCTCCAGGAGTGCGGTGCTGCTCTGAATTTGCTCGGTCTTGTCTGAGTCGGTTGAAAGGGTGCTAGCGCCCGTGAGAGGTATATGAACGAGTGGCTTGAGTTTGGCACTGGCGATAATCACGTTTTGATGGGCCGCCTCCACTCTCGCCGCCGACTGCCGCAGGTCGAGATTGTTTGCAATGGCTTCGGAGACGATGTAATCAAGACCGGGATCGCTGAAAGACTTTACCCAATCACCAGTAACATTCTTGGTTTTCTGGCTGGCGCTCCAGGTCGGTGGCAGGGGCGTGGCTTTTGGCAGTGCCTGGTCGACAATCGCAGGGTGCGAGGGCGGCTTGTGCAGCGCACACCCACAGATGGTGATTCCCACCGTACTTACGATCACGCAGTGCAGCGACGAAATGAAGGTTGGTCCGGTTCCAGGACGATTGTTCGGCGCTGAGTTGATGGAGGGTTTCATCAGAATGGCATTGGGTAAAGCCAGTTGAACCACGAGTGCATGCGAATCGTGATTTTTCGAACGACGGCGAAGCCACCTCTACCCGCATAAATGGCCGCTGCGCCTTGCGCGCCAATCGGAAGCCCAACCTTGGAAGGGTTGTTGAGATAGATCTTTACAGCAAACTCTCCCTGAGGCTTCATCGGATCTGCCGGATAGAACTTCGGGATGATATCGCTGGGGAGGTATTGTCCTTCTCCGTTCGCCCACCAGACGCTGTCCACTTTTCCCTGAAAGATCTGGCCGGGGTAAAGGTCCAGCGCCACTTCAACTGGTTGTCCGACTTTCACATATTTGAGATTCTGCTGAGTGTAGCTAGCCAGCAAGTAGCGGTCGCTGTCCACAATGAAGGAGGCGATCCCGCCGACACGAAAAATACCCGCGACCATACCCGGCTGAACCTGGAGATTTACGATGTAGCCGTCCTCCGGCGCCACCATGAGGGTGTTGTCGAGGTAATAGCGCGCTAGTTCCAATTGAGCTTTTTCGCTGGCAATCGTCGCTGATGCCTGCTTTTGTGCGGCTTCACTTTCCTTCAGCTGGGCGGTGGCGATAGCTACCGTGGTGTTGACTCCTTCCCACTGCGATTGATATTTCAGGCGCGAGCGTTGCGCATCTGCCGTGGCCTCCAGGACAGCTGCCTCGTCGGCATTCATTTGCGCTTTCCACTTTTGAGCATCTTCTTCCGGCCCCGCGCCGTTATGAGACAGACCCTGGGAGAGCTGTTGTTGATACTTCGCGTATTCCAGTTCGCTCTTTGTCCTGACAACCTTCTGTTCGGCCGAATCAAGGTCTGCTTTGTACATGAGCACATCTTGATTCGCAGAAGCGAGCTCTGCCTTCAACTGTTCGACCTTGTACCTCGACGACTCGACCGTCGCGGAGGCAGCTTCAATCTGCGCTACCAATTGTTGAACCTGGTATTCATAAGGGCGGCGGTCGAACTGGAAGAGCGGCTGGCCTTTTTTGACCGGAACATCGGGTTGAACCAAAACGGCAGTCACAAGCGTGGGCTCAGGTAGTCGCGGAACGAGTTGAATCGTATGCTGAACGACCTTCAAGTTTGACGAGTACGGAGCCACAAAGCGCACACCAATAACAAAGGTGAGCAATAAATGGACGACAAAGAAGAGGCTGAGAACTCCCCACGTTGGGGTCAACTTGAGCCATTTGAATTTAAAGAAAACCAGCCAGACAAATAGACCGAATATAAACGTGATAAGGAAAGCGAACATCATAAGGTTGAGTCCGAGCCAGGAGGCTTGGTCGCAGCGCTAGACGTCGACTGTTCAGAACCTGGCTGCTTCTCTGCGGCTGTCCGCCCGGTCAGTCGCGCCAGCTCCTCTTGAATGTTTTCGCGTTCTTGTTTTGGGAAATAGCGAATATCGACGACGTTCGTGGGTTTGAAAGCCCACATGAACGCCTGCATCCACGGTATAACCGCCAGGAAGCCTAACCACCCCATAATGTTGATGGCGTCGGCGTCGGGGTGTTTGCGCGCGATTGCGATCCGCCCAGGCAAACCAAGAACTAACACGGCCACAGTGAGAAAAGCACCGACCAGGGCAAAAATCACCAAGAAAGTCAGATAATCCCAAACATCCAAATCAAAACCGAGCATATTACATACCCAACTCACCAGTCTCAGGTACTTTATCGGGAGGCAGAGAGCAAAGTCCTTCTCAAGTCTCAGCCTTGAATCTCGATCGATCCACGAGAATTACCACGATCGCAATTAGTTCACCCGAGACTGCGATTCGATAGCAACTGTCATTTGAAACAGTCGCAAGAAAACGTCGACTCATCCCGCCGACCTGCGTGGTCGCCGTTTGTCTTCTGGTTGACTGTCATTTCTGACAGATGTCGAGACGTTTCGGAGTGGATAGAGTAGGCATCAGTTCGTCACGCTGCTTTTTTGGACCTTTCGGCGTCGACTGGTTCGAGACCATTCGGCGGTCGACAAGCGCCGGGGAATGGATGCTATATTTCCTTTCGGCGAAACGAACAATAGACAGTCTCAAAAGGAGAATCAGAAATGGTCCTACATTCAAAGAGTTTCAAATTGGTCCTCGCAGGGCTCATGGCTCTTGCCATGTCAATCGGTCTTCAAAGTGCCGTTGCGCAAGATGATGTTGCGCACGCCGTCAGCGGAGTTGTGAAGAGCATTGATAGAGATTCAAAGACCTTTGTTGTCAAGGCCTCCGATGGTACCGAGCACACATTCAAGTGGACGGAAAAGACGACGGTAAAAGGCGCCAAAGACACCGGCAAGGGTGTTGCCGAAGGCAGCGAGGATGCGGCGAAGGGAACCGCAAAGGCCAGTGAGGATGCCGCCAAGGGGACCGAAAAGGCCAGTGAAGATGCGGCCAAGGGAACCAAAAAGGCCAGCGTAGAGACCTATCTGGGAGCCAAGAAGGGTTCTGCAGTCACAGTGAAGTATACGGAAAAAGCAGGCGAGAAGACTGCTGTGGGTATTAAGGACGCCTCGAAAGCTACAGCGAAGGCTGTGGCGGATTAAGGCGCGTTGCAGTAAGGGCGCTGCCGCAACGAGGTACAGAAGGACTGCGTCGGACATCCGCTTAGCTGAGAAAGAATCCTGAGAGCACGAACATGTCAAAGGTCAGACCAACCGTTGGAATCGACGGACGTCCGCTTCCCATTCTTCCCCCGGATCGGGATGCCCGCGTATGGGCAAAGCTTATACGCGTCACGTTCTACACTCCGGGATTTCTTGCGATGCTGCTTCTCAAAGCAGGTGAGCCGGAGAGCTTTGGCATCACCATCGAGTTGCTGATGCTGTCAAGCGCGGCGGCAATCGTGGCTGGACTTTTCATCGGGACGCAGCAATCGGGAGAGGGCGCCGATACAACGTCGAAAATTGGTACGTGGAGCGGATCGCTTGTGCTTGAGTTGCTGGCGGTGGTACCGCTTTTATGTGCAATGCCGGCGTTGTTTCACCAGCTTGCTCATAGCAGGCTGCTGCACGCGGTTGCGCCGGGCACTGTTGACGTTAGCCTGGGCGCATCGGAACTGCTGCCGATGGTCGCAATCCTGCCATTCATGCTCTACCAACTGAGCGGTTTCGGAACGCTGGACTACGTTGTGTCGAAGCCGGTGAACTGGATAATCAACATCGGGATTTTCGGATTGATCGTCTCAGGGTACATTGCTAACCGCGAAGGAGCATTCGGCATCGAGCGCAGGCTGTCAGGGATTCTGATTGTCGCGATGGCGATTACCGTGTTTTACGGCGTGCTGAGACTCAGACAGATGCAGGCGATCTACGACGCGCAATGTCCGCCGAAGGCCGCAAAGTAGTTTCGAGACGCGTTATTAGCGAGGAAGATTTGGGCGCTGCGGCAGGGAACTGAGGCGGACACCCGTCGCCTTCAATCCAGTGCGTCTCCGAATAAAAGGCGCTGGGGAAGATTCTTAATTCCATCCTGATCAATACAGATAATGCGATCGTAGAGATCCTCCGGCCATGGTTCGTAAGGTGACTCATGGCCCAGTTCACGGATCAGCTTGGGCATCATGCCATGATGCCAGCAGACGAGGACCGTCTTTCCGTTGAATTGCTTCTTGCGCAGGTCCTTCACGATCTTTTTGATATCTCGATCGGCGTAGGTTGTACTGACATCGATCCCCATTCTGTCCGCCGTGAGCCGGATCGTCTGATAGGGACGGGCGGAATGCTTGGTGGAGGTGGACGCAAACACGAAATCGGCCTTCACGATTTTTGGAAGCAACTTTGACAGGCCGATGGCTCGCATTCTTCCGCGCAAAGCAAGGTGAGGTGCCCGCGAGGTAGGCTTCTCGGCGTGTCGGACGATGATGATCTTTGCCGGCCCTTTGCTCAAACTCATGTCCTTGAAAAGAAGATGCAGACAGATGCTACCAGCATCAATACCGCAATTGTTACGCAGCCTTGACTGATTTAGAGTTCATCACGACCCACGGCTAATAAGAAACTGTCATTAATGACAGGTTTTTCCCACTGTAATTGAATTAGAATCCAGCCAATGCAAAATCATTTCGCGAGTTCCCTCGGACAGAAGTGGAAGCTGACATGCTTACCGCTCGTTGCTGTCTTTCTTTTAAGTTCCTCGTTACGTGCCGAGAAAGCGTGTCCGGTCGAAATCAAGCTTCTGATTTCCCCTCCAACGAAAGACTCCGTGATCACTTCACTGGGATTTGAAAAAGAGGCGAGCAGTCAGGTCTATTTCTTCGACACCGCTGATCTTGGCCTGCTTAAGCAGGGAGTGATTCTCAGGGTCAGACAAGGGGCTAAAAACGACCTCACGGTCAAGTTGCGCTTTCCCGATGGGGACAAGAAGGCTGCAAGCGCAGAACTTCGCGGGCATTTTGAGTGCGAGATAGATCGGACGGGCTACGAAGCAAGTACTTCGTTCTCCGTCGTCCAGAAATACACGCCTAACTCGGTACCCGTAAAAGGAAACGACTTCCTCAGTGCTCTCAGCCCCCGTCAGCGGAAGCTCCTTGAGGCGGCAAAGGTCTCCATTGATTGGTCTTCGTTGAAAAGAATCGACATCAACTCAAAGACATGGGAAACCAGTTCTCAGCCTCCGTTTCGCAAACTCACACTGGAACACTGGGAGTGGCCCTCAGGCGAGATTCTCGAATTGTCAACCAGGATCACGCCGAATGAACCCGGATCAAAATCCGCGAACCTGGAACAGATCGTGAATGCGAAAGGGCTGTCGCCAAGCATCGATCAAGAAACCAAAACAGGTTCAGTGCTGGCTTCGCTGGCGCTCGAAACCCCTCCTGCCGGCGCACAATCCCAAGCACCGCCGCAGGGGACCAACCCGCTGACAACTGGAGTGAACCTCGTCCAAGTGCTGGATCGGAAGTCGCTGGTCTTTCCCGATATGGCTACGAACAAGGGGCGGCTCACCAGTTGGGACAAGTTCGAGTTGGCGGCAAACAACAGCGTTTCGCTGTCCACCATCGGTGCTGCGCTGATGGGGGCAGCGTACGGCCAGGCGATCGACAGCCCTTCTGGGTACGGCCAGGGTGGTTCAGGATATGGAAAACGCTTCGGGTCAGGCATGGCCCGCAGTGCCTCGGACAACCTCTTTGGAACCTTCCTGATCGCCTCCGTGATGCATGAAGATCCGCGTTTCTATGTAAAGACGGGTCTCAACTTTAAACAGGCGGTTAAATACAGCGCCGTAAGGCTGGTGATAACTCGCAGCGACTCGGGGAAACCAGTCGTGAACTACGCCGGACTGCTGGGCCCGCTGGCGGGCGAAGCCCTGGCGAATACTTACTGGCCCGAGGAAAACCGGTCAGTTGGCAGCACTTTGACTCGCTATGCAAGCGATCTTGGCTGGAGGTTTGGGGGGAACCTGTTGCGCCAGTACTGGCCGCAAATCAATCGGAAGCTCCGGTTAGTGCCATCAACAAACCACTAGAATGATCGTCGCACCTCCAAGCAGAGGTGCCGGGTTCGCGTCCATCTGAATTGAGCCGCGTCACCAGAGCCTGGCCAGGCGGGGATATACTCCTTCTCAATTCCATCATGAAACGCCACGTTCTCATCTTCGGTCTGGTCGGCGGGCTCCTTATCGCTACGCTCCAATACACCGAATACCGCTTCATCGTCATCGAGCACTCCGTTGAGCTTTATGGCGCGCTGGTCGCGGTCCTCTTCGCAGCATTCGGGATCTGGCTCGGCCTTCGCATCACGCGCCGTCGCGAAACAATTCGCGAGACAGTTGTAGTGAGGGAAGTGATTGTTCCCGCGGAGGCACCCGCCCCCTTCGTTTCCAGTTCGGTCCCCTTCGCCCCCAATGAGGCCCAGCAGCAGGCGCTCGGCATGACGCCACGTGAGCTGGAAATTCTCACCCTGGTCGCCCGAGGCTTGAGCAATCGCGAGATCGCCACGCAGCTTTTCGTTTCAGAGAACACCGTCAAGACACACTGTGCCCGCGCCTTCGACAAGCTCGGAGCTGCCCGTCGTACTCAGGCCGTCCGGCGCGGCAAAGAACTAGGCCTCCTGCCGTGAAGCCGTCGTCCCGGGGTCCCCAGCGGGCGATCTTTGCACTGTGGATGAGGGGAGAGGTCTTTGCCTCCGGGTAGGAACGCGTCACCAGAAAGGATGATTTACGCTCCATTCCTGAAAAATCATTCGAAAGGGTGACGACGTCTGACCCGGTTACACTGCATCGTGACCTCATAGTCACTCGGGCCAAGAGCCTAATCACCGGGAGCTTCACATGAAGAAAACCGTTCTCACCTTCGGCCTCATCGCCGGCGTCATGATCTCCGTCCTGATGGACAGCTCGCTTCTGCTCGCCGACAAGATCGGCTCCGGTCACAGCATGGTTCTCGGCTACACCATTATGGTGGCGTCGTTCCTGCTGATCTACTTCGGCATTCGCAGCTACCGCGAAAATACTCTCGCAGGACAAATCTCCTTCGGCCGGGCCTTCGCCTGCGGCATCCTGATCACCGTCATCACTACCGCCTGCTATGTCGCTACGTGGGAGGTCCTGTACTTCAACTTCATGCCGCACTTCATGGACAGCTACTTCGCCGCGCAGGTTCACAAGGTCCAATCCTCCGGACTTGACCCGGCCACTACCGCTGCGAGGATTGCTGAAATACAGCGGTCTCAACAGCTCTACCGAAACCCGTTTGTCAACATGGCTTACACCTTCATGGAGCCGCTGCCCGTCGGCCTTGTCATTACGCTTATCTCCGCTGCAATCCTCCGCCGCAAAGCGCCTGTTGCGGCTGCCCACGATCCTGCGGCCATGACCAATTGAGTCAAAAGGCCAAGTGTTCGCTCAGTTGCGAGCTTCTGATTGCACAGGTTGTCGATTTGTATTGGCGTCCCTGACGGTAATTCTTTATCGCCCGCTCACTTCCAGAAATGCGGATAAAAGGAGGGGCCTCAAGGCGCAGAGGCCCCTGCGTTTCATTGGTCGTGCACTATTCGAGGACTCTACCTTTGCCGTGGCGGGGGGAAGATACAAAGCACTGGCCCGATAATGCCGCGTGAATGGCAGGGATCAGATCGGCCTTCATCTGAGCCTTCAGCACAAATCCAAGCCCGCCTTCTGCCAGACATGCCTCCACAAGCCTGGGGCTTTCATGGATCGTCAGAAACACTATAGGAGCCTTAGCTCCCAATTTCTGAATCCGATGAGCCGCTTGAATTCCGTCTAACTTCGGCATCGAAATGTCGGACACGATGATGTCTGGGCTCAGCCGCATCGCCTTATCGATCATTTCGAGCCCGTCATGAGCCACTCCCACGACTTCGAAAGTCGACTGCAGAAGCACCGTCACCCGCTCCAGTACGAGAGGATGATCGTCGGCCAACAGGACACGCCGACGATTTTCAAAACTTTCAGGTTTTCCCATATCTGACATGGGCCCATCCGATGGCGATACATCGTCGTCGAGACACGTTCACAGTGATTCGCCAATGTTAGGTTCAGTCTCTAGCCCTCACAACTAGGGGTAATCCTAGTCACGCAAGGCACTGCGGTGAGTGAAATCAGGATGACAGGATGTGCTGGGAAGTGGGCAACGCCGCCCCGCGGTATCTCGTTAGAACTGCGGCGCCTTTGCCGGCAGCGTAGCCGAATCAATTCCTTCGTATTTGGCGTTATCCACCTTCAGATTGCCCGCCGAATCAAGTGTGACGGTCCAGATTTGTTCGCGGTCACGCCAATGCGGTTATTGGTGGAAGGCCCGTGATCAGACACTGAGGGTCAGGTACATGAGATGGATGTTTCTCGATCCGCTCATCACCCGATCGATAGTGGGTTACGATGGTCGAATGACAAGGGTTTGGCGGCCGGTTTTGTTCGCAGTATTTCTGGTAGTGGCATCGGTGAGCCATGGGCAACAAGTACGCAATTCAGCGTTGAAGCCCTTAGCTTTTTTGTCAGGCAGATGGGTGAGTGAAAATGGTCTCGAAGTTCAGGAGGAGAACTGGTCGCCAGTGCGTGGTGACAGCATGGTGGGTAGTTTCCGGATGGTGCAAGGTGGCAAGCCGGTCTTCTATGAATTTTGGGCGGTTGAACTGGATGAAAACCGGCCGGTTTTAAAACTGAAACACTTCAACGCAAATCTTGTGGGCTGGGAAGAAAAGACTGTCAGCATAAAAATGCCCCTCCTCTCAAACTCCGAGAACGATGTGGTGTTTGCTGAGCAGGATGGCAGCGTGTCGCTTCATTATCACCGAATGGGCGTTTCGCTCACATGTACGGTTCATCATGTAAAAAACGGCAAGACCAATGATGAAACTTTCACACTGACGAGAACTCCAGCAGACTGATCGCGGAGCATCGAGGCAAACCAGTTTCTCCTGCTGCCCTCTGCAGCAATTCGCATCCAATATCAAGATGAACCCATTGGTCCAACTTGACTCTAGAGGACATCGCTCGCGGATCACTGAGCCGCTACGAATTCGCATCGCCGCTGGCTGGTTCTCCATGGGATCCGAAACCGGTCAGCCAGTGGAAAGGCCTATTCATCGCGTCTGGCTGGATTCCTTTGCGATGGCCGCAACCCAAGTCACGGTTCAAGAGTATGCGCGGTTTCTGGATGCCACCGGGAATGTGCGGCCTCCAAACTGGGGCGATCCCAATTTCTGTCATCCTCAGCAACCTGTGGTGGCGGTTTCGTGGTTTGACGCTGTGGCATATTGCGCGTGGCTTTCGTCAATGACTGGTTCGCACTATCGGCTTCCTACAGAGGCCGAGTGGGAGCGGGCTGCGCGAGGCGGTGCCGAGCAGATGCTATTTCCCTGGGGCAATGATCCGCCGGTATCACGTCCGGGCTACCACAGTCATTGGAAGACTGGCCCTGAACCGGTCGGACAATCACAGCCGAACGCTTACGGCCTATTCGACATTTGCGAGAACGTGCATGAGTGGTGCAGCGATTGGTACGAAGCGAACTACTATGCCATATCACCGGATCGAAATCCGAAAGGACCGAAAGAAGGCGCGAGAAAATCTTCGCGCGGAGGTGCCTGGCGGCACCAAATCAAGATTTCACGATGCTCGGCACGTTCCAGCATCCCGCCAGATTTTGGCTACGCCGACTATGGCTTTCGGGTCGTTTGCGACGGGGCTCACTGAAACATGACCGTGGTGATCGCCGACCCGTGAAAATCTTTTGCTGGTCAAAGCTAGTTTCTTCCAAACTGAAAGGATGAGAGAGCCAATGTCTCTAACTCTGCGAAAAGAGTTTCTACTTGCGGCAGCTTTTCTTCTGCTTCCTTTTCCGGCGAGAGCCCAGGCGACAGCGACGATTCAGAAGCCGAAGACGCTTACGGTGACGGGCGGGCGCTGCCAACTGAAGGCAGATGGGACGCTTGGCGTCAACATCGGGCCCAATGCGACGATGCCTACTCTGGCATTCACAGTTGGTCCCGGCGCCTTCATGGCCGACCAAATGCACGCGAACAAGGCAAAATTTGCCGGCCCTGGCAAGTATGTCAACGAAATCGTCGCGGTGTACCTGGGAAAGACAGCGCTGGAAGATAGTTATATCGGTCTTGGGACTGTAACCGTGGCTGCTGATGGCAGGTCAGGCACATTTGCACTGAATGACGGTAAGGCCCTGGGCTCCTTCGACTGCGGCGGCGCGCCTGAGAAGCCTTAGCATCGGATTTACGTGGCGAAGGGTTAGACGGTCATTCACCAATAACGACGTGTTTTGAAAAGGCGCGATTAGAGGACTAGAGAGGATCAGGTGAGTTCTGGAAATATCGAACTCCAAGGATCTTCAGGTCCGCAACGTAACCCCAAGGGCAGACGGGGGCAAGGGGTCGGGAGATGCGCGTGACGTTTCGCCGGACGGGTCCGCGCTTCTTGTCACCTCGCCCGATGGAGGCCTGAGCCTGTGGAATGTTGAGGGCCAGGAGGCTCGCTCCGTAGTTCTGATTCTTCGTCGACCATTGATTTCCTTGGGAGCCAATGGAATGCTTCGGAGCAAGGAGTACGGTTCCAGTCTTACGCAAGACTCCGACGATTGACCGCGTCGTGTCATCCGCTAAGTCCTCATGGCTTTTTCACGTACACTACCGTGAAGCCGCCCGTGTGTAAGCGATCTTCAACTTCACGGCGGTATGACTTGCGCACGGGCGCGGTCGAATCCGGTGTAGCGCTGGGTGACTCGGATGCTATGCTTTCCGTGTGTTCGGCACCACAGCGAAAATCTATCTTCTATCGGCACTTTGCGCCGCTTTGATAATCGGTTGCGCTCGGTTCGAATTGAGAAATTCGAATGTTTCGATCTTGCGACAGTCCGATGTCAATGGCGTATTGACTTGGGCAGTTCTGCCGGCGTCCTACAAGTCTCAAAACCCGACCCCATGGATTATTTACAACCATGCTTTGGGACAGACCATCAGTTCCATTCTCGCGGATGACCTTCGGGGCGATTTTGTTCGCTCTCTCGCGGCATCTGGATTTGTCGTGATCGCGAGCGACTATCGCAATTTATATTGCTGGGGCGATCAGGAGTGCGCGGAAGATATTGCGAACCTGCAAAAGTTATGGCGTTCCCAACTGAATCTTTTGCCTCAACCGTTCGTGATCGGAGAAAGCATGGGAGGCATTGTCACCTGGAATGCGATCTCACACGGCGCTCTCAAGCCGCTGGCAGTTGTCGGTATCTATCCCGCCTGCAGTCTAGCAGCTATGTTTGCGACCCCTGAATTCGCGCCTACGGTTGAGACAGCATACGCCTTTACATCTCCGGCTGGGTACGCCGCGGCAACCAAGGGATTTGATCCAATGCTCGCTCCGCCGACCGTCTTCCACGACATCCCTATTCAGATATGGGCATCCTATTCCGATCAGTTCGTTTTGCGTTCGCAGAATGAGGACCCTTTTGCCGACGCGATCAATGCTATCGGCGGGAGCGTCACGATCCACACCTCTCACGGAGAGCATGAAGACCCGTCTAACTTCAAAGCTGGTGCGGTTATCTCTTTCTTTTCGTCGCGGCTCCCTCGGTAGATGTCCTCGGACCGGTGTTTTGTGCCGAATTTAGGCACACGCAGGGTACATAGCTCAGAGATGTGTGACGGGTTGGCTCGCGGGTTTTAGAACAGGTTTTCGTGTCGCGCGTCTCTGAAGAGCAAAGAACATTATCAAGATCTATGCGAACGTTGAAGTTAGACCGTCTTGGGTCGCGCCCAAGTGGTCATCAGAGGTTTCGCTTCAGAAAGGGCCTGGTATCCATAGCCCTGCAAAATGGCTTCTACTCTCCGATCGGTGAGATTTCCATCGGCCTGGGGATGATTCGTGTCGATAGCCAAGTGTGTAGCATGACGACTTAGCGCCTCGTGCGCAGCAGCCAGTGCCTCAATCTCGGCCCCTTCAATATCGATCTTGCAAAAAGCAGGTGCGCCCCATCGTGCAAAGGCATCGTTCAAGGTGACTGCCTCCACCATTACGGTAGAACCTACGGATTCTCGCAACATCAGCGACGTCAAGCTTGAACCAATGGTTCCTTCGCAGTTAAATGGCAGTTCTCCTGTTTTTCCAGCGACAGCAATATTTACTGCGACGACATTCTCCAGACTATGCCTCTCGATATTCCGCCTGAGAATACTGAAATTCATCGGATCAGGTTCGAAGGAGATTACTTTGCCCTCAGGCCCAACCAATTTTGAAAGCTGATAGGTCGACACCCCACAGTGCGCTCCCACATCGAATACGAGATCGCCAGATCGAGGGCGGTACCACCTGAAGTATTCCTCTATGGCCTCTTCCTCTTCTGGAAATGAAGCCATCTCGAATTCCAGACCAGATTTCGCGTACCGTTGTACCGTCCCAGGACGCGAGTAATCCACGATCAACAGACCATCTTGCTCCCGAGGAACGAGGGGGTCAGAATACAATTCGAATCTCTCAGCCATCGTCACGCTGTAAACAAAATGACGAGGAGCCAAAATCATGACTCGCACGCCTTTGCGCAGCCAGATCGCGCTATCGCGACTCTCAATCGTGACGCCCAGCTTCAGGCAGATGCGCTCCCAGTTTGCCGGCTCGGGATTGACGCTAAAGTCGGTAACCTCAATATCGTCCTGTCGCACTATTGGCAGGACGCGCCGATACAGTTCGAACTCTCTGCAAATCTCTGGAGCCTGTCTTACGCTCCGAGGCAGCACGCGAATGACATGATTCTGCTTGCGTAACTCAACAAACTTGCCGTTTTTGCGAACCTGAATTCCATGCCGCTTGGCCTCTTGAGCGGCGAACCACCACGCAAGACTCAGAACTCCCGGCAAGACCAGTAACAATCTTTTAACCCTGCTGATAAACATTCTTCCTCAGAAATCGATTATCGCCTCCGATTCCGGTGTCCGTCTAGGTGTGCAGGCGATTGCTAAAGATGTGATGACCGCTACAAGGACAGGAGCCAACAACGTTTTCCAGCGACGACGCCGGGAAGGGATGCCCCCCACAGTAAGTACACAGCATGCAGCGTGCCGCATCCGCCAAGGCCCCACACGTTCTCGCGTGATGGCTGGCATGAGAGGCGGTTGAAGATGCCACTGTCGTCGCCACGGTCATGACGCTGGTCCCGCTCCGAATACTTCGCGCACTGGAAGCGCACTAGGTACCCATCGGGAACCTTCTCGTCGATATAATTGGTTGCCGACCCCAAGGGATGATGGCTATGACGAAGACTCTAATCGGAATTATGCAAGGCCGCTTGAGCCCGCCGGAAAATGGCCACTTTCAGGCGTTCCCGCGCAGGTCGTGGCGCGAAGAGTTTCAGCGTGCACGCGAAGTGGGCTTAGACTACATCGAGTGGATCCACGACGAGTATGGGCGCACTGCGAACCCAATCTTCTCCCAAGCCGATCTGGCGGAGATGGACGTGCTCAAGCGCCAGTACGGGATTGCTACGCCGGCCTTGTGCGGTGACTGGTTCATGGACTTCCCGCTGATCCGCTGCACCACGGAGGTGCAAGCCCAGCGCGAGCAGCATCTACACGAACTTATTCCGATCGCCGCCCGCATTGGAGCCAATCGTATTGTGTTGCCATTCGTCGACCAGTCCAAGATAACGACGGAGGATGAGAAGCAGGCAGTGATCGACGTCCTGCAACGCGCGCTCCTCATCGCGCAATCGCACCATGTCGAGTTGCATCTCGAAGCCGACTTCAATCCCACAGACTTCGCCTCCTTCCTTGCCCGGATCGAGCATCCAAACCTCAAGGTCAATTGGGATTCCGGCAACAGTTCAGGCCTAGGCTACATCGCCTCGGAAGAGTTTGCTGCGTACGGTCATCGCATCGGGTCAGTCCACATCAAGGATCGCTATAAGAATCCCCAGGGCGGCGTCGAATCCCGGCCGCTCGGCACCGGCTCGGCCAATTTCGACGACGTTTTCAGAGCAATCCGCAGTATTGACTATCAGGGCGGCGTCACCCTTCAGGTTGCGCGGGGCGATGATAACGACGAAGTCAACTTCATTAAGGGCCAGCTCGCCTTTGTGAAACGATACTGGTAGGAGCACACATGCCCATCAGCGCCGACCACATCAGGGTCAACTCGCTCTTCTCGCTCGAAGGCAAGACCGCAGTACTCACCGGAGCCTCTGGCTTTCTCGGGCGTACGTTCGCTCTTGCTCTGTTGGCTAACGGAGCCCGCGTTGTAGCCCTAGGACGCAGCGCGCGACTCCAGCAGGAGGCCACAGGCTGGTCCAATCAATTCGGGGCGGAGAAGATCGCTGTACATCAAATTGACATGTACGACATGGCTGCTCTCGACAACCTCTGCAACTGCATCGCCGCGGAAGAGAAATCGATCGATATCCTCATCAACAACGCCCACGAACTCGGCTCGGCAACAGGGTTCAACGTTCCAGAAGGCTCGCTGGAAAACTCGACCTTCGACCAGTGGCAGCGCAACCTCCAGGGCGGCGTTTACTGGGCTGTCCAGACCACCCAGCGTCTCGGCATCCGGATGAAAGAGCAGCGCCGCGGTTCCATCATCAACATCGCAACCATGTACGCCTCGGTAGCCCCGCGCCCGCAACTCTACGAAGGCACAAGCTCCCTGAATCCTCCCGGCTACTCCGCCTCCAAAGCTGCGCTCGCCGCCTTTACGCGTTACACGGCAAGCTTCTGGGGCCGCGAAGGAGTGCGTGCGAATTGCATTTCGCCTGGCCCCTTCTCGAACACAGAAGACACGGAAGGACAGAACTCCGTAGCTGAAGACTCACCCTTTGTCCAACGCCTGAAGGGCTACACTGTCCTCAACCGCATCGGCCGTCCCATCGAGCTTTGCGGCGCACTCCTCTTTCTTGCCTCCGACGCCAGTTCCTACGTCACCGGACAGAACTTCAACATCGATGGCGGATGGACGGCAGTCTAACTAGGCGGTCTCGACTCGCATGAATCTTGATCTCGACAATCAGGTCGTCTTCGTCGCCGGTTCCTCCCGCGGCATCGGCAAAGCCATCGCGGCGACGCTCCTCGCCGAGGGCGCCAGCGTTGTGCTGACAGGCCGCGACGAAGCCGCGTTGCACTCTGCCCAGACCGAGCTCACTACGCCGGCAAGCCATGATCGCATTCTGGCGATCCGCGGCGACTTCGCCGAAGCTACCACCATCGCCCGTGCATTCGAACGCACGGTTGAACGCTTCGGCCGCATCGACCACCTCGTCGCCAACCTCGGCACGGGCAGTGGCAAGCCCGGCTGGGACCAGCCCCAAGAAGAGTGGCAGCGCCTCTTCGAACTCAATTTCTTCGCCTCCACTCGTCTGACGCAAGCTGTGTTGCCCATCCTTCTCGCCAATCCCAACGGAGGATCGATCCTCTTCATCTCGTCCGTTGTCGCCATCGAAGCAACGTCCGCACCACTGCCGTACTCCGCGGCTAAAGCTGCGCTTGTGAACTACTCCAAGAATCTCGCCCGGCAGCTCGGGGCAAAGAAGGTTCGTGTGAATACCATCGCTCCGGGCAACATCTATTTTCCCGGCGGCTCGTGGGAGCGCCACCTCAACCTTCGCCGCGAGACCGTCGAGGCGATGCTTCAGACTGAAGTTCCCCAGCAACGCTTCGGAACGCCGGAGGAGATCGCCTCGATCGCGGCCTACCTCTGTTCGTCGCAGGCCGCGTTCGCCACCGGAGGCTGCTACGTGATGGACGGCGGCCAGACCCGCAGCTTGTAGACTTCGACTATGGGCACCTTCAACAGCCGCGTCCGCGAACTCTTCGACCTCACTGGCCGCGTCGCCATCGTCACCGGGGGAGCCGGACTCCTCGGCTATCATCATGGCGCGATTCTCGCGGATGCTGGCGCTCATGTTGTCCTGCTCGACCTTCCCGAGGCCAATCCCGGCATCCGCGCCGAACAGCTCGAAATAGCTCACGGCCCGGAGTGCCTCGGCCTAGCCGCCGACATCACTAGCGAGACCTCGCTCCTCGAAGCGCGCGACGCCATTCTCTCGAAATTCGGCCGCATCGACATACTCATCAACAACGCCGCCAATAACCCCAAGGTCGAATCCGATCCGCATCGCGAGCCGAAACAGTGGTCGCGCCTCGAAAACTTCCCTCTCGCTGTGTGGAACGCGGACATCGCCGTCGGTCTCACAGGTGCATTTCTCTGCTCGCGCATCTTCGGCAAGGAGATGGTGAAACGCAACGCGGGCGTCATCCTCAACATTGCCTCTGACCTCGGCGTCATCGCACCGGACCAGCGCCTCTACCGCAAGGAAGGGCTTCCCGAAGATCAGCAGCCGGTCAAGCCGGTCACGTACTCGGTGGTCAAGACGGCCCTCATCGGCCTCACACGGTATCTCTCTACCTACTGGACCGCGCACAACATCCGCGTCAACGCCATCTCTCCCGGGGGCGTCTTCGCCGGCCAGCCTGATGAGTTCACCGCCAAACTGCACCAGCTCATACCCATGGGCCGCATGGCGCACAAGGACGAGTATCAAGGTGCGATCCTGTTCCTGTGCTCAGACGCCAGCTCGTACATGACCGGGCAGAACCTCATCGTCGACGGCGGCCGCAGCGTCCTCTAGTTTGCAGACCGTCGTCAAGGACGGTGCCGGACGGACTGTTTGTCACTCGCCAACAGCGGCCCGCAGTGCAGATTGATGCGGGTTCGGATATATGCTTCCCATCAAAAGGCCGTGGCGAAGTGAAGACCCTTCGAATGTCGTGCACGCGACCACGTCCGCCGTCGAATGGATAGCGCGTACATGGACAAGTTGGATGGCAAGATCGCAGAGGATTTTTGGCGGGGCTCAATGGCAGGCTGAAGAGGCGCGCGTTTAGGCCGTTTGGAACCCAACGCCTTCCCCGGAGTCAAGGGCGTCACACCATGTGGTGCCGATTTTATTGGCGTCCCCGACGGGATTTGAACCCGTGTTATCGCCGTGAAAGGGCGGTGTCCTAGGCCGGGCTAGACGACGGGGACGCTGAAGAAAGGGCAGAAAGACGGTCAGAACGGCCGGAATGCGCCCTTAAGAAGGGTACCAACCCGCTCTAACCCTGTCAAAACAACTCCGCTCTCGGGGTCGGCGTGCAGACCGATTCTGATTATGTGCCGGTGATGTCCGGAATATGGTGTCTCGACTTCCCGGATGTAGGACGCCCTTGGTCCCCAAAGCACCTCAGCCCGTTCACACCACGGCGAGAAAGCGCCCCGACGTCACAAAGAGCCGGTTGGCAACAAGCTGAATATCGCTCAGGCGATTTTTTGCGACAATTGCTTGATTCCATGCATCAGCAAGTTAGACACAGCCAAAGGTTTCCGTTCCAAGAAGCGCCGTTTTAATTGCGTGACATCACAGGTGACAACAACGCGTGGGTTGTAACATGAATGCTGCATTTCTTCTTCCATGGCCGGTGGGGTATGGAGACCAGCAAGGGGTTTTTTATTTTGAGACGCATTTTTAGTACAAGCAGTGCATTGCTGATTGGCCTGGCTGCAATTGGGTGCCAGCAAGGGACGCAGAAGGCTCCGCCAGCGGGGGCGGCGATGCAGGCCATGCCGGTGAAGACGGTGGCTGTCTCGTTGCAGCCGGTGGCGCAGAGCAGCGAATACATGGCGACAATCAAGTCGCGGCGGTCGGCGACGATTTTGCCGCAGGTGAACGGGTTGCTGACCAAGATCCTGGTGCACAGCGGTGAGCATGTGAAGGCAGGCCAGGCGCTGATGGAGATCGATCCACGGCAGCAGCAGGCGCAGGTGGCTTCGCAGGGCGCGACGGAGCGGCAAAAGAAGGCCTTATATGATTTCGACGCGATTGAACTCGATCGCCAGAAGAAGCTTTTCGCAGCGGGGGTGACCAGCCGCGATGCGCTTGACCAGGCTCAGCAGGCTTACGAGAATGCGAAGGCTGACTACGAGGCTGCGCGCGGAACTCGCGACATGCAGGAACAAACGCTGGCGTACTACACGGTACGTGCGCCGTTTGACGGTGTGGTCGGCGACATTCCGGTGCACCTGGGCGATTATGTTTCGCCAGTTTCACAGAATGCGTTGCTGACCACGGTGGATCAGCCGGGGGACCTAGAGGCATACATCTACATTCCAACGGAGCGATCGGGCCAGGCGCGCATCGGGCTCGAAGTGGAACTTTCTGACACGAGCGGAAAGCTGCTCGAGAAAACGAAGATCGACTTCTTGTCTCCGCAGGTGGATCCGAGTTTGCAGGGCATTCTGGCGAAGGCTCCCGTGCATGCCACACCGGATATTATGCGTAACGCGCAGCTGATCAAGGCGCGCGTTATCTGGAGTACCAAGCCGATGGTGGTTGTTCCCGTACTGGCAGTGACGCGGCAGGGGGGACAGACGTTCGTGTTTATCGCGCAAAAGCAGCCCAATGGGCAGTATATTGCGACGCAAACTCCGGTGACGCTGGGCGATACGGTTGGGAACAGCTACTCTCTCAGCTCTGGATTGAATGCCGGTGACGCAGTAGTGGTTTCGAGCACGCAATTCCTCGTGAACGGAATGCCAGTGTCGCCCCTTCCCGGTTGAGCATAGCTGCTGTTTGCAATTGTGCGCCTGATGGCGCTGCCGGGGACACTACGAAAGAGAGCTCATCTTGTTTGTTGATTTTTTTATTCATCGGCCGGTGTTTGCCACGGTTTGTGCACTGCTGATTATTCTGGCCGGTGCGGTATGCATTCCGACCTTGCCGGTAGCGATGTACCCGACACTTGCTCCGCCGCAAGTGAATGTGGTCTGCAACTATGTGGGTGCGAATGCTGACACCGTTGAGAAGGCAGTCACGATTCCTCTGGAAGAGGCGATTAACGGCGTCGAGGGCATGCGTTACCTCCGCTCGTCCAGCACCAACAGTGGAACGAGCCAGATTACAGCTACATTTCAGACGGGCTACAGCCTGGATATCGCGGCGGTAGACGTGCAGAATCGCGTGGCCAGCGTTACGGGCCGCCTGCCTGCGGCGGTGAATGCGACCGGCGTGAGCATCAGCAAGGCCAATACTAATTTTGTGTTCGGCGCGGGATTCTTTACATGGGATGGCCGTTATTCCAACGAATTCATTTCGAATTACCTGGATGTGTACGTTAAAGATGCCTTGAAGCGTGTACCCGGCGTGGGCGATGTGAACATTTTCGGCGAGCGCAAGTATGCCATGCGTGTGTGGCTTGATCCGTTGAAGCTCGCCGTAAATGGACTGACTGCGACGGACGTGGTCAGCGCACTCCAGGAGCAGAACGTCGAGATTCCCGCAGGCCAGCTTGGGCAACCGCCATCACAGAGCAAACAGGCGTTTCAGATCCCAGTGCGCGTGGTGGGACGGCTTTCGAGCCCGCAGCAGTTCAACAACATCATCCTGAAGAGTACGGCCAATGGGCTGATCCTGCTGGGGAGCGTGGGCCACGCCGAGATCGGCGCAGAAGACTACAGTTCTTTGCTTGAGTACAACGGCCACACTGCTCAGGGTGTGGGCGTGATTCAGCTTTCAAACGCGAATGCGCTTGATGTGGATACCAAGGCGAAGGCGGTGTTGCAGGAGTTGTCAAAGAGCTTTCCTCCTGGGCTTCAATATGCAATTGCATTTGATTCAACGACGGTCGTGGGTGAGTCGATTCGCGAAGTGCTCGTGACGCTGGCAGAGGCCGTGGGAATCGTCATACTCGTGATCTTCCTGTTCCTGCTGGACTGGCGTGCAACGATCATACCCGCGGTTACGATTCCGGTTTCGCTGATTGGAACGTTTGCTTTTATTCGGGTCTTCAACTTCTCTGTCAATTCGCTGACGCTGTTCGGAATCACACTAGCGACAGGACTGGTGGTAGACGACGCGATCGTGGTGATTGAGAACGTGCAGCGCCACATCGCGCTGGAGCATTCGAACGCGCATGAGGCCGCTTCGCGCGCGATGGGCGAGGTTACGAGCGCGGTAATTGCGACATCGCTGGTGCTGATCGCAGTGTTTGTGCCGGTTTCGTTCTTCCCCGGAACGACGGGAATTCTTTATCGTCAATTCTCGTTGACGATTGCATTCTCAATTGCGATCTCGGCATTCAATGCGCTGACGCTTTCACCCGCTCTTTCGGCGATGTTTTTGCGCGGAGAAGAGGCGCGGCCGCAGCAGCTCGACTTCCTGCATATCAGGCCGCTTTCGCGTGCATTTGCGGCGTTCGTACACGGCGCCGACGGGTTTGTGACATGGCTTGGCAAGACGTACGCGAAGATCATTCACGTTGCGTTGCAGCTGAGGTTCGTGTTGCTGCTCTTCTTCTTTGCGGGTCTTGGTGCAACAGTCTGGATCTACAACCGGGTGCCCACAGGATTCATTCCTCAGGAGGATCAAGGGTATCTGATCGGAATCGTGCAAGCGCCGCCGGGCTCTTCATTGGCCTATACGACTGCGCTTGCTGACCGCGCGCAGGCGGTTATTTATTCAAACAAGGATATTACCGGCGCGTTTTCGATCATGGGTTTCAGCTTTACGGGCAATGCCTCCAATGCGGGCTTGATGTTCATCAGCACGAAGCCGGCCAAGGATCGCAGAGGAAAGGGGCACTCGGCGGCGGATATTGTTGCGGATCTGAGTCCGAAACTGAGCGCGTTCCTGTTCCAACCCAACGGTGGCCTGGTTGCAGTGATTCAGCCGCCGGCGGTGCAAGGCGTCGGCAGCTATGGTGGTTTCCAATTCATGCTGCAGGATACGGGTGTCAACACGATCACCGATCTTGATCGCGTGGCACACCAGATTGTCGGGGCCGGTCGGGCCCGCAAAGACATTACTGGTCTCCTTACTACATTTTCGGCAAATGACCCACAGGTGCTTGTCACCATCGATCGTCAGAAGGCGAGGGCAATGAATGTTCCGCTTTCGCAGATCACCACCGCACTTGGCGTGTTCATGGGATCGCAGTACGTGAACGATTTTGATTTCAATAACCGCACGTACCGAGTGTTTGCGCAAGCCGATCAGCAGTACCGCATGACCGCGCAGGATCTGCACAAATTTTATGTTCGGTCCGATGCGGGGCAGATGATTCCACTAGACAACCTGACGACGGTAGCGGAAAGTTCCGGACCGCCGGTGATTACGCACTACAACCTGTTTCGCGCGGTGGAGATCGATGGTTCGCCGGCCCCGGGATACAGCTCAGGACAGGGCATCACGGGAATGGAGGATCTAGCGAAACAGAGCATGATGCCGGGCATGCGCTACGAGTGGACGGGACTGACGCTTGATGAAATTGAGTCGAGCGGTCGTGCGCTGCTGATCTTCGGACTTGGCATCCTGGTTGTGTATCTCACGCTGTCGGCACAATACGAGAGCTTTGCGCTGCCCTTCATTATTTTGCTGGCCGTGCCGATGGCGGTGCTTGGTGCGCTGGGATTGGTGTCGTTACGTGGCCTGTCAAATGATGTGTATTGTCAGATAGGCCTGGTGATGCTGATTGGTCTGTCGGCTAAGAATGCAATTCTGATTGTTGAGTTCGCGGAGCAGCTGCGGCGGAAGGGGCGGTCGATTGCAGATGCGGCGATTGAAGCCGCGGAACTCCGGCTCCGACCGATTCTGATGACGTCATTCGCGTTCATTCTTGGCGTTCTTCCCCTGGTGTTTGCAACTGGCGCGGGCGCGCTGGGCAGACGTTCTGTGGGCACAACGATCGTTGGCGGCATGCTGTTTTCCACGGTGCTGAACCTGGTGTTCATTCCGGTCCTATATGTATTGCTGAGCCGGCTGCTGCGACGCGGAGACGATTACGGCGTGGTGAATGCGGAGGAGACGGTCTAACAGCGTCAGGACTTTACGCGATGCGCGATGATGTAGTCCTTGATGCGTTCGTAGACCTGGCTTGAAACAATGCCGCGATCGACGAGGTCGTTCTTGCCTCGATAGGGCCGGTAGCGAACAATGCGCCCGGCCCAAGTGCGCGTCATGCCCGGCACCTTCATGAGCTGATCCAGACTTGCCGCATTGATGTCGACTCGCTCGTCCGGTGCTGGGATGATGTGCGAATCGCCCTGGGCGGCAGGCGGTTGAAACACGGAACCCGCAAGACAGGGTACAACCGCGCAACTGAGCGCGACCGCGAGGATTCCAAAGGGCAGATGCAATCTCACACTGCTATTCTCTGCCATCCGGTGATGAAAGGGTAAATCCTCGGTTGCAATCCCGCTGAAAGTTCGAGACTGGAGTGTCGGTTTCCTGCAAAATAGATGCATGGTAGTTCCCCCGATTGCTCCGATTGGTTCATCGCCTCTCCGTACACTGCGCAGCAGGATTCTCAGCAGCACCAGGCTGGTGATTCTTCTTGTTCTGCTGGCGGTTCTCGCGGCTTGCGTGGTGTTTACGTGGTTAACCCGCGATGCGATGGCGAACTTCTCCTTTCTGAACAACCAGGGGGCTCGGGTACGTGCAGGCAAAAAGGCGATCGTCAATATAAGCCCCTGGCAAACCGCCGAGGCTCTTGCACCCTTGGCAGTTACTGCCGAAGAGAAGGAATTCTCTCGCGATGCCGAGCGCCTTGCGGACCACGATGTAGATCAGGCCTTTGCTGCCGCGCTGCGGCAAGCCACGCTGCAGGCTCAACACATTACGCTCTCAGGCGAAGCCCTGGCCCTTTCGAAAAAGATCGCGGAGCTTCAGGAACTCATCAGGCAGGACCAGGAACTGGTCCAGAGCATTACGAAGCAATTGAACTCGCCCGGGAACCAGGCGAGAGATGGCGCGCCGGCTCCTGTGGACAGCGGAGATCTGGATGTGGCCAAAGCTCAGCTGGGACTGGACTCGGATCGGCTTGCAGACGCGCAAAAGGACCTGGATCGTGCCACTGGCGACCAGACCGCCCAGATTCAGGCCGAGTTGGCCGCGCACGAAGCGTCGATGCAGGATTATGACAAGAGGCTTCAATCCGGCGGCGACGTGGCAGTGCTGTCAGCAAGACGACAGGGAACCATGGCCAGTCGCGTGAATGCGTGGTTTGCTCAACGGAGTCGCGCTCATTTAATCCAGCAGGCGATTCAGCAAACGCAGGCGGACATCCAGGCAATTACGGTTGCTCACAACACGCTTGAGTTGAAGGCCAACGAAGGGGCGTCCAGCGGTTCGGCTTCGGGTTCAGATCACTCAACCAAGCTTGCACTCATCAAAGATAAAGCCGCGCAGCGACAGATTTTGAGCCTTTACGACGACCGCATTCAGACGAAACAGCAACTGGTGATGGTGTATACCAAGTGGTTGACACAGGTTCAACTGCAGCATCGCATCGTGCTGCATCTAATTTTGCAATCGCTCGCACTTATCGCGTTTATCGGCATCTGCATGGTTCTTTGCGATGGTCTTGTGCACCGGCTGATGGATAAACCCGTGCTTGATCGGCGCCGCTCACAGACAATGCAAAGCATTCTGCAGCTGACGATTCAGGTCATCGGAGCTGTGATGATCCTGGTGGTGATTTTTGGTACGCCGAAGGAAACTCCGACGATTCTTGGCCTCGCAACTGCTGCGCTCACCATCGCATTGCAGGATTTCATTATCGCGTTTCTTGGCTGGTTCGTTCTGATTGGCAAGAATGGCATTCACGTGGGTGACTGGGTGGAGATCAACGGAGTGGGCGGAGAAGTGATTGAGGTTAGGTTGTTCAATACGACTCTGCTGGAGACCGGGACGCTCGCGGATCGAGGGCTGCCGACAGGTCGGCGCATTACGTTTATGAACGGGTTTGCCATTCGCGGCCAGTACTTCAACTTTTCGACGAGCGGGCAATGGATGTGGGATGAGATTTCCCTTAACCTTCCGGCGTCTGACAATGTTCATGAATGGCTTGAGCGCATTCAAAAAGTCGTTGTGGCGGAGACGGAAAAGAATGCAAATCTTGCGGAGCAGGAATGGAAGCGAGGCGCGCACGGAAGCACTCTGAGCCAGTTCAGCGCCAAGGCTGTCGAGAATCTTCGTCCATCAGCCTCTGGGATTGAGGTTCTGGTTCGCTATGTTACGCGCGCGTCGGAGCGGTTCGAAATGCGAAATCGCCTGTATCAGAAGCTGCTTGAGATGTTGCGGGATCCGGGATATAGGACTGATTCAGGTGCCGCAACCATCACACAAAAGGAATAGGCGGTTGACCCGAGGTTGACACATCGCCGTGTTTCCCCTATTTTTAGGTAGATGCAGAGCAGCCGCCATCACGGTCATCACCACCATCATGGAACATCCATGCCGGCGGACTGCCATGGCCTGAACTAAACGGCCAGAGAGATCGAAGAACCTAAAGCCCGCCGGCACAGAAGCCGGCGGGCTTTTGATTTTGCACACGAATCCACCGTAGATCAGGAAAGACGATGAGCAAACAACCCGAGATTGATTTCGAAAAAATGGATGGGCTAGTGGCGGGCATTGTGCAGGATGCACAAACGGGCGAAGTATTGATGCTGGGTTTCCTTAATGAGGCCAGCTACGCCAAAACCTTGGAGACGGGCTTCGTAACGTTTTGGAGCCGCACGCGGCAGAAGTTGTGGATGAAGGGCGAGACGAGCGGCAATCGACTGCGCGTCGTCACTGCTGCCACTGACTGCGACAACGATACATTGCTGTTCAAGGTGGTCGTGGAAGGTGACGGGCTGGTTTGCCACGAGGGCACCGTGAGTTGTTTTACCAAGCCGCTTGCGTTTTCAAATGTTGGGGAGGTGGCGCGTGGCTAACAAACTGCGCCTGGGTCTTCCCAAAGGCAGCCTGCAGGATTCGACTATTGCGCTATTCAAACGCGCGGGATGGAATATTTACGCCGACGGTCGGTCGTATTTTCCATCAATTGATGATGCGGAGATTGAATGCATGCTAATTCGCGCGCAGGAGATGGCGCGCTATGTCGAGCATGGAGTGCTTGATGCAGGGCTCACTGGCATTGACTGGGTTGTCGAAAGCGGCCTGGACGTGACCAGTGTGACGACGTTGACCTATGCCAAGCAGAGCCGCCGCAAAGTCCGCTGGGTGCTGGCCGTGCCGGAGGCGAGCGGATTTCAGCGGGCTGAGGATCTCGAGGGCAGGATCATCGCGACCGAGCTGGTTGAGGTGACGAAGAAATACTTCGCCGACAAAGGTGTAAATGTGAAGGTGGAGTTCAGCTGGGGCGCCACTGAGGTGAAGCCGCCGATGCTTGCGGACGCCATTGTTGAAGTGACGGAGACGGGCAGCTCGCTGAAGGCAAACCACCTAAAGATCATCGACACCGTGATGGAGAGTGAGACGCACTTGATCGCCGGCAAGGCCACCCTGGCAGATGAATGGAAGCGAGTGAAGATCGAACAGATCGCTTTGATGCTGCGTGGGGCAATTGATGCGCAATCGCAGGTGGGGCTGATGCTTAACGTAAAGCGCGCAGATCTGGACGCAGTTCTTGCGGTGTTGCCGGCGTTGAACTCGCCGACAATATCGCAGCTAAGCAATTCGGAATGGGTGGCAGTGAACACGATTGTGGAAGAGCGTGTGGCCCGCGATGTGATTCCCAAGCTCAAAGCCGCGCGGGCTACCGGAATTGTCGAGTATCCGCTGAACAAAGTCGTGCTGTAAGAGACTGGACGAGAGCGATGAAGGTGATTCGAACTCGAGGGCGTGGAGCACGCGAAACTGAGGCCGTTCTGGCGGCGCTGGAGAGTCGCGGTGGTACAGCGCTGGATTCGGTGCTACCGGTGGTGAAGAGGATCGTAGCGCGGGTTCGGAGAGACGGCGATCGGGCGCTGCTGAATTATGCGGCGCAGTTTGACGGACTGGCCGAAGCGGCGAAGCTGAAGATTACGCCGGTGGAGATGGGTAACGCCTGGGAGAGGATTGACCCGGCGCTTCGCGCGGCACTGAAAACCGCAGCGGGGCAGATTCGGGCGTTTGCCAAGCTGCAACTTCCCAAGTCGTGGAGCAAGGATTCGAAGGCGGGGCTCAGGGTGGGGCAAATTGTGCGGCCGCTCGGCTCAGTGGGCTGCTATGTGCCCAGCGGGCGGCATCCTCTTCCTTCGACACTGCTGATGACGGCGATTCCGGCCCAGGTGGCTGGAGTGAAGCGCATCGTGGTAGTTTCTCCCAAGCCTGCGCCGGAGACGCTCGCTGCAGCACATTTGCTTGGGATCACCGAGTTTTATCGCCTCGGCGGGGCACATGCAATTGCCGCGCTTGCTTACGGTACGGCGACGATTGCGCGGGTGGATAAGATCGTCGGTCCGGGGAACTTGTATGTGACTGCTGCTAAACGACTGGTGGCATTCGATTGCGCGATTGACATGCTGGCGGGACCTACGGAGATTGTGGTGACGAGCGAGCGCGGAGATCCCGGAGAGATTGCGGCGGATCTTGTGGCCCAGGCAGAGCATGATCCGGAGGCAGTTGCGATTTTTGTGACGACGCGGACTGAACTTGCGGGCGAGGTAGTTGCGGAGGCCGGGAGGCTGAGCCGCGGCAATGCGGTCGCTCGAGAAGCTTTGGCGCGCAATGGCATTGCGATTGTGACTGCGGACGTCGAGGAGGCTCGCGCGATCACGAATCGCCTGGCGCCTGAGCATCTGACAGTTGATTCGGCTCAGGATCTGAACTGGGTTTCGAACGCCGGCTCGGTGTTTGTGGGCGGATGGTCTGCGCAACCGTTAGGGGATTACATCTCGGGGCCAAATCACACTTTGCCCACTGGAGGAATGGCGCGGGTGCGCGGGGGGCTAAGTGTAAATGACTTTGTAAAGCTGCTCACGGTGCAGGAGTACGCCGCGCAGGGGATTCGCGCGCTCGGAACCCAGGCGGCGCTGCTGGCCGAGGCAGAAGGATTGTCTGCTCACGCTGAGGCGATACGCCTGCGATTGCGCAAGGCATCACGGCCCGCAAGTAGGGTTGGCGAACGCGGAAGGAGGGCAAGTGCATAAGCCCGCTTCGGTTGTTCAACCCGTTCCGCGTGCGCGTGTTCAGGCGATGAAGGAGTATCATCCGCCGCTGGGAAATCGCGACGCAATGCGGCTCGACTTCAACGAAAACACGATTGCATGTTCACCCAAGGTGCGAGAGGTTCTTGGCCGCATTTCGGCCGGCGAACTTACCCGTTATCCCGAACGTGCCCCTGTTGAGCGGATTGTTGCGAAACACCTTGGGATCGCGCCGGAGAAGGTTGTACTCACCAATGGTGTGGATGAGGCGATTCACGTTCTGTTCGAGACGTTCCTTGATTCAGGAGATGAACTCCTTCTGCCGGTTCCGACGTACACCATGTACGAGGTATACGCGTCGGCAACGGATGCCAAAGTGGTTGCGGTGCAGGCGGACGCAGATCTACAGTTTCCTTTCGATCGCCTTCTAAACGCCATTACTCCGCAGACGAAGGTCATCGCCATCGCGAACCCTAACAGCCCTTCGGGTTCGCTCGCGACGAGGGAACAGATCGTCGAACTTGCGCGGCGCGCTGCGCAGGCAGTGGTTCTGGTGGACGAAGCGTATTTCCATTTTTGCGGAGAAACCGTTATCGATCTGATCGAGACGCTTCCAAACGTGATGATTGCGCGTACCTTTTCAAAGGCCTACGGGCTGGCGGGGTTACGACTGGGGGTTCTCGCGGGTCCGACTGATTTGATGCGGTGGATTCGGCGCGTGCTTTCGCCCTATAGCGTGAACTCGCTCGCATTGGCTTGCCTGCCCCCTGCGCTGGAAGATTCGGCGTACCTGGACTGGTATGTCGGGGAAGTGATTTCTGCCCGCGCAGATTTTGAGGCTGCGCTTGAGTCCGTGGGTATGCGCCGCTGGCCGAGTCATGCGAATTTCATTCTGGTGTATGTTGGCGGCCAGCATGCTGAATTTGTTCGGCTGATGTCGGCTGGCGGCGTGCTGGTGCGCGACCGGTCGAACGATCCGGGCTGTGACGGTTGCGTTCGCATAACGATTGGAACCCGTCAGCAGATGCGGGAAGCCACGGCGGTGCTCCGCGCAACGCTGAAGGTGCTTGGTGCAACGGAGGGGAAACGATGACAGCCAAAGCTGCCGAGAAGACGTTGCGGGGCAAGGCGATTCGCAGGGGAGTGGTTGTGCGCGACACGCATGAGACGCGCATTGCCATCGATCTTGCGATAGAGGGCAAGGGGCAGTACAAGGTTTCAACCGGCATCCGGTTCTTCGATCACATGCTGGAGTTGTTTACGCGGCACGGCGCATTTGATCTCGAGCTTAAGTGCAAGGGTGACCTCGACGTGGACCAGCACCACACGGTGGAAGACGTTGGGATCGCGCTTGGGGAAGCTTTTGATCACGCGCTGGGCGACAAGCGCGGGATTCTGCGCGCAGGCTACTTTCTGATGCCGATGGACGAAACGCTGGCGATTGCAGCGGTGGATTTGAGCGGGAGAGCAGCGTATGCGGTGGATACCAAGGTGAGGACACGGCTTGTCGGCGATTTGCAGAGCGAGCTGGTGACGGATTTCTTTGAGGGGTTTGCCCGTGGTGCGCGGGCCAATGTGCATGTGAAGACGATGTACGGACGGTCGAATCATCACAAGATTGAAGCGATTTTCAAGGCTTTTGCACGGGCCCTGCGGGTGGCTTGTTCGCGGGACAAGCAATTGGGTGAGATGTTGCCGAGTACGAAGGGGCTGCTGTAAATCTCCCAGGTCTCAAAAGCGAGACCTGGGGCACCCATGGTTGTTGGGAAGGAAGCTACATGCAGGTGACCGTGATCGACTATAAGGCCGGGAATCTGACGTCGGTATTGAAGGCGCTGCGTCATCTGAGTGCGGACGCGGTCGTAACGGATTCGGATTTGTCGCTTATCGAGTCGGCGGAGCGAATTGTGCTGCCGGGGGTGGGGCATTTTTCGGCAACTGAGCGACTGGATGCGACCGGTATGACGGGCGCGATCCGCGGTGCGATTTCGCGAGGAGTTCCATTTCTTGGGATTTGCGTGGGGATGCAGTGGCTGTATGCGGGATCGAGCGAGGCTGCGCATCAGCGGGGGCTCGGATATTTCAAAGAGTCGTGCACCCGCTTTCCGGAATGCAACCAAAAGGTTCCACATGTGGGCTGGAACTCGCTGGATTCGGATTCTGGATCGCGTCTTCTGGCTGGAGTTGGGGCGGGGGAGTTCGTTTATTTTACGCATTCTTATAAGGCTGCCGTCACGATTGAGACGGCTGCGGTGGCACAGTACATTGAGCCTTTTGCTGCAGCGGTTGAGAGTGGGAATGTGATGGGTGTGCAGTTTCATCCGGAGAAATCGGGGGAGACGGGGTTGAGGATTCTGCGCAATTTCCTGAAGTGGTCATGCTGACCAAGCGGATCATTGCATGTCTTGATGTCCATGCGGGGCGGGTGGTGAAAGGCGTGCAGTTCGTAGACATTGTTGATGCGGGTGACCCGGCGGCACTGGCGGCGCGGCATGCGCGGGAAGGAGCGGACGAGATTGTGCTGCTCGATATCACCGCGACGCATGAGGGCCGGCAGACTCTGCTAGAGACGGTGAGGCGCACGGCGCGGGGACTGTTTGTGCCATTCACGGTGGGAGGCGGCATTCGCAGCGCGGCGGAGGCGGAGCAGGTGTTCGAGGCGGGCGCAGACAAGATCAGCATCAACTCGGCGGCGCTTGCCGATCCCACGCTGATCAGTGCGATCGGGCGGAGTTTTGGAGCGCAGGCGGTGGTGGTGGCGATTGATGCGCGGCGCGATCCGAGTGCCGAAGATCCGGTGCGCGATGCGCAGGTGTTTGTGCAGGGCGGACGAAAGCTTGCGGGGCGGTGTGTCGTGGAATGGGCGCTGGAGGCGGAGGCGCGTGGAGCGGGAGAGATTCTGCTTACGTCGATGGATGCGGATGGGACACGCGCGGGATTCGATTGCGAACTGACGGCGGCGGTCAGCGAATCGGTGAACATTCCGGTGATTGCATCGGGAGGCGCTGGGACCGTGGCGCACTTTGCGGATGTTTTTGGCAGAGGCAGGGCGGACGCGGCGCTTGCAGCAAGCATTTTTCACTTCGGCGTGTCGAGTGCGAGGTCGCTTAAAGAGAAACTGGTTGCCGCAGGAGTGCCTGTGAGGCTGCCATGTTGATTCCTTCGATTGATCTGATGGGCGGCCGGATTGTGCAGCTGGTGCAGGGAGAGAAGCTGCGGCTTTCGTTTGACGATTTCGAATACTGGATTGAGAAGTTTTCACGTTTTCCACTGGTGCAGCTGATTGATCTGGATGCGGCGATGCGGCAGGGCGACAACGCGGCGTTGGTCGCGCAGATCGCGCGACGGCTTCCAAGCCAGGTGGGTGGAGGAATTCGTTCGGTAGAGCGCGCACGCGAAGTGCTGGATGCGGGCGCACAGCGGGTGATTATCGGATCCGCGTTGTTTTCCGAGGATGGAAAAGTGAATGTGGACTTCGCCGCTGCGCTTGCATCTGCTGTAGGCGCGGAGCATCTCGTTGCGGGAATTGACACGAAGAGCGGGCGCATTGCGGTGAAGGGTTGGAAGGCGCAGGTGGCGTTGACTCCGGACGAGGCGATTCCGCAGCTCGACGAGCATGTGGCGGGCTATCTGTACACGCATGTGGATGGCGAGGGTTTGATGCAGGGGTTTCCGACGGATGCGGCGGCGCGCCTGCGCAAGCTGACGAGACGACAACTCATCGTGGCGGGGGGAATCCGCAGCCAGCAGGAGATCGATGGGCTGGATGCGATGGGAGTGGATGCCGTGGTTGGGATGGCGGTATACACGAATCTGCTCCCGGTTTGAATTTGAAAAGCATCCGCTAAATCTCACATTCTGCCCGACGATTCAACTCATCGGATATTCTGAAAATACCCGCAATTCAAATGTGTACGAAAGAGAGATCTTAGGCCATGACGAAACCAAGTGGGATCCGCCTCGCAAAGCGCCTGGACGAGGTGGGGTTCTCTGACATCGTGCAGATTCGTAATAAAGTCATGGAAATGCGGGCGGAAGGGCTGCAGGTGCACTCGCTTCATGGCGGTGAGCCCTATTTTGAGACGCCGGAAGCGATCAAATTTGCGGCGACGAGAGCGCTCGTAGAAAACCACACGCATTATGCGCCGTCTTCTGGCGTATTGCCGCTGCGCAAGGCGTTGGTGGAAAAGCTGGCTGCAAAAAATGGGATCAGCGCCACGACCGACGAGGTGATTGCAACGGTCGGGGGCTCACAGGCCTTATATGGTGCTTTTCAAAGCGTGCTTGATCCGGGCGATGATGCGTTGGTTTTCTCGCCGTACTGGACGCCGATTGGCGACCTTGTGACTGGAGCGCAGGCGCGACCGCTGCTGGTGCCGACGATTACGGCGCGGCGGAATGGTATTCGCAAAACGCTGGAGCAGTTTTCAACTCCGAAGACGCGGGCCATCTACTACAACACGCCGCAAAACCCGAGCGGGCTGGTTTTCACGCGTTCCGAAGCGGAGGAGGTGGCAGCTTTCGCACGTGAGCGCGATCTGATTGTGATCGCCGATGAAGCGTATGAGGACCTTGTATATGAAGGCGAGCACGTTTCGATCGCATCGCTGCCGGGGATGGCAGAGCGCACAATTACGTGTTTCACATTTTCGAAGACGTACGCCATGACGGGATGGCGCGCCGGATACGCGATGGCCAAAGAGCCCTTCATGACTGCGCTGAGGAAGATTGTTCTCTACTCGACAAACGGCGTGACCACCTTTGTACAGCAGGCAATGATTCATGCGCTCACCACGCCGGAGTCGGAGATCGCCGCGCATCGCGAGGAGTATCGGAAGCGGCGGGATCTGCTGGTGAAGGTGCTCAACGAAGTCGGACTGACTTGTGAGCCGCCTGCGGGCGCCTTTTATGCGTTCCCGAATGTGGAGAAGATTCACAAGAACAGTCGCACGGCTGCACAGATTCTGCTTGAAAAGGCGCACATCGCGACGATACCCGGCTCTGTGTTTGGAGCGCAGGGGGAAGGGCATCTGCGGTTTGGTTACGCGATCACAACGAAAGAGATCGAGGATTGCGCGCAGGCATTGCGCAAGTTTCTTGGCTAGCTTTCGTTGAGATGGGCTTCGCCGACCGCGCGACTGGTTTCAACGCGCGAAGAGCGCAAGAGACGGGCGATCTGCTTGAGATGCAACTGAACCGCATAAGCGCGCAGGATTTCGGCTTGAGAGAATTGTGAACTCGTATGGCGCACCTTGGCCATGCGCTCTTCGAGCTGCGCAATGTCTTCTTCGAGATTGAGGTTGGGCGGCGGGATGTCGAATCGCCAGCCATGAATACATTTTGCCAGGTATTGGAATCCTGATTGAATATCTGCGACCAGCCGGCCCAGTTCGGGTTCGAGTTGCTGGGCGTAGTGGTCTTCATGACTTTCGCGGACGGCGAGTTCCAGGGCAACGAGTGCGTCGAAGATGGTGCGGCCAAACTGCGCCAACATGCCGAGGCCCTCGCGCCAGCCATGGCCGCCGGAGGGCTCGTTACGCGACTCCTGCAAGAGCGCATTGTTGCCTCGCATCATCGCAAGAGCATCTTCGCGGAGTTCGGCTAAGTTTTCCGCGGGATGGCCGCGAAAGCCTTGCAGGATGCCCTCGAAGAAAGCGTTGAGCACGAGGAACTCCTGGGCTAATCCATCCCGCAATCGCAGACGCGCGCGATCGGGAAAGACCAAGGTTGAGACGACGACGGCGACGAAGATCCCCAGAAAGACTTCGCCGACACGGTGCAGAGCGAGCAGCCAGTGAGTGCCGGTTGCCGGCACAAGCATCACAATGGCGATGGTGACGCCGGCGAGGCGCGAACTGTTACGCAGGCCGAGGAGTCCGCAGAGCACTATGGCAAACAAGACGGCGAGAATGAAGTTCCACGGAAGTGTTCCGAAGAGCGAAAACGCGAAGCCGAAAGTAGCGCCAATGATCGTTCCGAGGATGCGATCGCGCGATGCGGATATGGTGGCGCCGAAGTTGGACTGGAGGACGATGATGGCGCTGATGGCCCCCCAGTAGCCGTCGTGCAGGCCGAAGCGGAGCGCGATCCACCAGCAGAGGGCAGCAGCGATGGCGGTTTTGGCTGCGTCGATGAGGAGCCGTCTGCGTTCCCAAGTCAGGAAACCTTGCTGGATGGTACCGTCAACGCGCAGTTTGACGGCAAGCTGTTGTTGGGACCACGTTCTGTCTTTGGTTAATCGCATGAGCTTTGAGAAAAAGCTTTCAGTTACAGCATGAAGCATTTAGAGAAGCATTCGTGCCGTAGTTTGGACCGCACAGCATGTAGCATAGAAGCAGGAATACAAATCTCGGCGTATTTTTCTTTGTCTATGCTTCGTGTTGGATATTCATAAAATATAGCGGCGGAGCTGCTCGCCGATTTCCCGGCGGGAATTGAGTTGATTCGCTTACCGCGCGATCTCGACCATGATGTCGAGATCGACGTGTGGATTCCTGATCCGTATCCAACAAGGAATACGCAGATCGTTCCCCATTTGCGCGGAGTGAAGCTGGTGCTTTCGTTAATGGCCGGGACGGAGTGGATTCCCGCGGCGATGGGGCCGCATGTGACGATTTGCAATGCGCGCGGGGCGCACAATATTTCGACAGCGGAGTGGACTCTTTCCGCAATTCTGGCGATGTTAAAGCACTTTCCTCTTTTCCTTGAGGTTCAGCAGTCGGGTGAGTGGAAACGGCGGTTTGAGGCGAGCGCGGAGTATACGGCAATTTCCGGCGACGCGCGCTCGCATTATCCACCGGTGATGCTGGAAGAATTGACCGGGAAGACGGTGCTGCTGGTAGGTTATGGCTCGATTGGCAAGGAGATCGAGCGGATGCTGGAGCCGTTCGATGTCGAACTGATTCGGATCGCACGGACGGAACGGGAGAATCCCAGGGTGCATGCAGTGGCGGAGCTGGATTCATTGCTCCCGAAGGCCCAGGTGATCGTGCTAATTCTGCCGTCGTCAGCAGAGACCCGATGGCTGATCGATGCTCGGCAGTTTTCGCTGATGCAGCAGGGGGCGTTGCTAGTGAATGCGGCGCGCGGACCGATTGTGAATACGGATGCGCTGGTGGATGCTCTGCAAAGCGGGAAAATTCGAGCGGCACTGGATGTAACCGATCCGGAGCCATTGCCGGTTGGGCATCCGCTATGGAAGTGCCCGAATCTGCTGATCACGCCGCATGTGGGCGGGTCGAGTCCGGAGTTTGCGCGGCGTTCGTTGAAAATTGCGGCCGATGAACTGCGGCGTTATATGGCGGGTGAGCCGCTGCGCAACGTGGTGCAGGCAGCGGTTTGAGCTGAGCGCGCGGCGCGTTGCCAGTTGCGCAGTCCGAGGATGGCGAGACCGACGAGTCCGGCGTATAGGACCGCCGTGAGCCACAAGTCCTTATACGCGTACTCGCCGATGTAGACCAAGTTCACTACGATCCAAAGCCACCAGTTGGCGATGTGTTTGCGGGCCTGCCACCAACTGCCTACGAGGCTGAAGCTGGTGAGTGTGGCGTCGAGATAGGGCAGCGCCGCATGGAGTCGCCTGGCTAATTCGCCGAGCACGAAACTGCCGGCGATTCCGGCAACGAGAGCGATTAAAAGGCTCGGCATGGCGAGAGGGACTACACGTACTTCGCCCTCTTCGCGCACGCCGCGCCACCAGTGCCACCAGCCGTAGAGGGTAAAGGCGATGAAGAAAATCTGCAGTAGCGCGTCTGATAGAAGGCGGGCGCGGTAGAAGACGATGAGGTAGAGAATGTCGGCGGCGAGAACTACGGGCCAGCAGATGAGAAGCCGCCGTGTGGTGAGCCAGATGCCTACGGCGGTGGTGACGAAGCCGGCAAGCTCGACCCAGTTTGTGGCGAGATAGTGGGTGATGGCGGAGAGAATCATGCGAGCGCCGCCTTATGTTCGCGAGTTTCGGCCCAGCGGCGCAGGGGGTCGAGGAGCTTTTGTCTCCCAGGGCCGCGGAACCATTGCGCGTGTTTCACGAGGTAATCACTGGTGGCTACGCGAGCTTTCTCTGGCGAATGCAGAACACCGAGGAAGTAGTGGGCTTCAGTAAGCGCGAATTCTGCATGGCTGAGGGCGAGCATCGGGGCGAGAGCCGTAGATTCGGCTGGGTTGAGAGGTCGGATTTGCTCGTAGCCTTCGAGCATGGCCCAGAGGTGGTTGAGGTGAACAAGGACTTCTTCGCCATGTTGGGGTTCGTGCATGAGAACGAGCCACTCCACCATGTTGCGTTCGATGGCCTGGGCAAGGTCGTAGACGGCGTTGGTGCGATCGGCTAAGCCGAAATCGATGACAGACGTCGCGCGGGCGTTCGGACTCGAATCGCTCCAGAAAAGGTTTGAGGCGTGGAGGTCGTTGTGCGTCCAGAGCGGATTGAGCGATTGCAGAAGCGGCTTGAGTTCGTCATGGAAGGGCGCGAGGAGATAGAGGGCCTCTTCGCAATCGCGGCGGACTGGAACGTGCTGGTTCAGTTCCGGGCGTGCTGCGAGATATTGCCTGAGTGCATCCCGGGCATCTTGCGACGCGAAGATGGTGAAGCTTGCGACGAGTGGGCGAATATTTCTTGGCGGAGCGTCGTAGCTTTCGGCGGCGACGTGCAGGCGGGCCAGCATTTCGCCGGCGGATCTGGCGTGTTCCACCGATCGAAACGGAGTCCACGAGATCGCGTCCTCGTACAGGTCAGAACCTTCTGGAATTCCATGCACTTCGTAAGTCCATTCACCGGTTTCGATCGCGGTGTCGCCGGAGACTGTCGCGAAGATGGGGGGCACTCTAACTCCGTTTGCGCGCAGATGCTCCATGAAGCGATGTTCTTCCATCAAGCCTTCGGCGTCGCGAACTGCGCGCGCATGGCGCTTGATGAAGACTTTTTCGAGGCGGGTTTTGACCACGCTTGCAGCCGAAAACGGCCGGGGACTGGCGGACAGAATCTCAATGGGAGCGCCGATTGACGGTATTTTTGCAAGAAGAGTGCTGACTTCGTCGAACGTCAATGGAGGCCAGTCGGGCTGAACCAGCGAGCCATCCAATCCGTGTGCTTTTGCAGAGTCGTTCAAATGCAATTCCTTGATGATGCTCGCGTTTTTAACGCTCGATGCACAGATCGGGTGGTGATTCATCCAACGGTCACAGGGGCTAAAGCCCTCATTCCTTCTGCGCAATTGCGGCATGACTGAAGTCATGCCCTGATACAAAACTCGAGTCCGAATTCATTTTTCACCAAGCCGTGAAGTCATACCCTGTTACAAACCCGGAGCGCAAGATTGTTTGCTGAGCCCGTCAAATAGAACCGAGTTAAATGCCCTTACAACTCAAGCCAGGAAGTCCGTACGGCTATCGCTAGAACGTGTAGTGCGCGGCGAGCCTGACCGTGGTGGGAGCGCCTTGATGGATGAAGGTATCACCGAAGCTGGCTCCCGTGTCTTTCCAGTAGCGTTTGTTGAGGATGTTATCGGCGTAGAGATGGAGCGTGATGCGGCCATTCTCTCCGCCGGGTGTGTAGCGTGCGCCGAGGTTGAAGAGGTTATAGCCGCCGACGCTGACCGTGTCGTCGGGCGTGGCTTCTTTGCGGCTGGTGTAACTCCAGCCAGGCATCACGTGCAGTCCGCGGGCATGGGGCACCAGGACATCGGTAAAGAGTGCGGCATGAAAGCGGGGAACGTTGATGACCTGCTTGTTGTCGTATGCGGGTGTGCCGGTGTCGCTAGAGATCGCGCGCAGAGCTGCGGCGGAGGCGCTTAGTTGAATCCAGTTTGCGGCCTTGCCCTGTGCGCTGAATTCGATGCCGTTGTGTGTTTGGTGGCCCTCGGACTCGAAGCACTGGTCGCCGGGATTTCCCGTCGGGCAGATAGCGTTGGGGCCATCGATGATCTTGGGATAGAAGAAGGGTTGGCGCATGCGAAAGAGCGCTACGGTCAAGAGAATTTTGTGCTCGTACTTGGCTCCAATCTCTGTCTGGCGCGTGTTGAAGGGGGCCAAAAATTCGCTTGAATTATCGACCCACCATGGAGCCTGAGGCCCAAGCGATAGCAGGACGCCGTAATTGCCATAGAGGGTGAGGTCGCGGACCGGGGAATAGGTTGCCCCGTATTGGGGCAGCCAAGAGGTTCGAGACCCGGTGTAGTTGAAATCGGTGACTCGCACGATGCGGCCGCCGGCTTGCAGCACGATGTGGCCGGGCAGATGTGCGCGTTCCTGCACGATGCCGGAGAGTTGGTGGTCGAAGTCGGCAAGGGCGGATGGGCCGGCCTGTTCGTAGGGATCTTCCGGGGGGTAGGAGATATTTGGCTGGTAGACGTTTTCGATGCCCAGGGGAGCGTACACGGCCGAGGAAGACAGATCCACGGTGCGGTGGAAGAGAGAGCCGCCGCCGACCACGTCGTGGCTGATTTTGCCGGTGGTGAAGTGGCCCATCACCAATGCTTCTCCGAGTGCATCGATGCGCAACTCACCGGGGCTGCGGTAGTCGTAGATTTCGTAGCTGCCATCGGGGCAGAAGAAATAGTAGGGCGAGTCGGGGCATAGGGAGTTGCCGTCGGCGTCTAGTGCCGGGCCGTAGGGCCAGATAACGTTGTCGTCGATGAGGGAGTGGCTGTAGGAACCGCCGAAGTGAAGACTCCAATTCGCGGACAGCTTGCGCTCAAGCCGCGCACCTGCGTTGAGCGTGTCGAACGTGTTGGGCTTCGACCATGATTGGAAGCCGAGCATCACCGAGGGATAGACGGGAGCAGGGACGATTGTTCCGCCAAGTAACTGATATCCCGCTTCGGAGCGCTGGACCTTGTGCTGGTATTCGAAGTCGGTCATGAGCTGCGTGTCGGCTCCGAGCTGCCAGCGACCGTCAGCGGCACCCATGCCGCGCCATCCGTTTGCTCCTTCGACATAGGTGTGGATGTCTTCGCCGGCTGCGGTGATGAGCAGGCCTGAGCCGGCGTGTAGGCCGGGAACAGCGAACTGCACGGCGCCGAACGCAGTGCCACGTTGATCCGTGGCCAAGTCGAGTGTGGGCCGCTGGCCGGGGTAAGGTTCGCTGGTTGCGTAGCTGATCATGCCGCCGGACGAGGCTACTCCGCTTTCGAGTCCAGCGATGCCTTTTACGATTTCGACGCGCTGCTTGTTTTCAAGGGGAACATCCTGCTCGCCGGCGATGGTCATGCCATTGATCTGCAGGCCTGTCGCGAGATCGATGGGGAATCCGCGGATCTGGAAGTCGCCATAGTAGCCAACGGGCGCGTAATCTTCGCCAACGGATGCATCATTTTTGACGACGTCAGAGAGCAGGCGCGAAACCTGATCGCTCATCAGAGCACTGGTAAGGTTCGTGACGGAGAGAGGCGTCTCACTCAGTGGAGTGTTATCCAGACTTGCGGCTGAGGCCGCGTTGGAGAAATAGTCGTCTTTGACTTCCCCGTGCACGACAACGGTTGTGGTGACGCGAGCAGGCTTTTGCTGCGATGTGTCTGCGCTCGGATTCTGCGGGTCGTGAGCGCTTGCGGGCTGGGGTTGCGAGGTCGTAGGCGTCGAGGTTTGAGTCCAGGCGGTGGCGGCGCCGAGGGCCAAAATGGAGAGCATCAACCAGAGCGAGGCACTTGCAAGTCGAGCGCAAGGGCAACCGCTCGAGATGAGGTCGCGATCAGATCTTCGAAGTTGCGATGCGATGTGGAACTGTCGCGGTTGGAGTTGGCGCGCACGCATTTCTTGTTCCCACTTTCATGAAACAAGAGTGTCTGTGCTGGGAGTGGAAGAAGTTGGCCAAACTGGCTTCGAAAGCTTCCCACGCCGGCATTATCCGGATCGGGTTCGAGGGTATCTTCTCAGCCCCACATCGTGGAGCACCCCTGTTTCAGTAAGACGATTGAAACACCGTCGGCAATGGGAATGCAAATGGGCGACTCAAGAAGCGGTCAACCTCCCCTGGCGGGGTCAAAAAAGGGTTCTTTGCTTCGCTTGATTCACTGCACAAATGAGGACCTATTTATCCATGTGCTGACCCTCAAGTGATGAATCCTCTAAATGTGCGGGTTCTCAGGATGAAATGCGACATCCGGTGGTCATTTTCCGGGGGGGTGTATACCCCCATACTCTGGGAGCAAAGTCCTGCGCTGCTATGATTTACGGCGGCGGCGCGGCGCTAGAGTCGTGTTAGCAGAGACTTTAGCCCGCAGAGTCGTCTCAGCAAAGGAGTTAAAGGCGAGTGGACAGTGGTCTGTTGTCGGCTGGCAGATTGGATCCGAAGCCGCGGAATATTTCGCATGTTTTAAGGATACGGATTTCGTGGAAATAGCCTGCAAATGGATGGGGTCTGGAAACGATTGCAAGGAAAGTGGTTGCGAGAAAAGTTTGGCGAAAGGGGTTGACGGCGTTGGCGAGGGTGGAGGTTGGGCAGGTTTTAAGAGGGCTTCAAGGCCTCGGTTGATCTAAGACGGGAGGATGAGGGGAAAGCGGACAGAACTTCGTGCTCTCTAACCAGAAAGTGAGTAATGTCCGGGTTGGCCACAATTGACCAGAATCCGAAAAACAAGACGTCGGCCTCCAGCCCGTGTCAACCCCTCTCACGAGAGCGCCATGCCTTAACCCGTTCTCTCCATTCTGCTTCTTCGGTGGGATATTCTTCGCACCACCTTTCAATCGACGGAAAGATTGACGTGTATTGCCTCAGAAGTTGCTGCGTAGCAGGATGATGAAGATGACTCAATCCGTGGAGAGCAGCAAGACGACACTCCATGGAATCGATTGAGAGTATCTTGGCCATGGTCTCGAACATCACGTCCTGCATAACCGAGTCCTCGCCGCCGTTGAACGGTCCCTGCGGCCCATTTCCCATTCATAGCAGAGTCCATCCCACCACATGTTGGCCGTATACCCGAGTGGTTCAATGCTGAAGAATTCACGAAACAGGCAGAACATCGATCTGACTACCCTCTGCCTGTAAGCGAATGCCAAATCGGTATTCCAAATCAACTTCTTCATCGAGAAGGAACACCTACTCTCTATTGCAGAGAACCCAAGTTCCAGTTGAGGTTTGGAGAACTTAGCGAGGAGTCCAGCCGATTCGGTGAAGAGCCGGACATAATGGCAACTCAGACGATGCAAGTCAAAAACTGCGTTTGTGCAGTAATACCAGCGACGAACCCTCTCTCCTGATGTGGGTATTTCCGACTCAGAGGGGACATCACGATCAAATACAAATTCAACGAACTCATCGAAGGAGTAGCGACTGATATCAACGGAGATGATTTGTCTCACGGGAGCGCGTCAGCGGCGTGCCAGGTTGGCGATGCGACGCATGGAGAGTATACGACCGCAGTTCGGTACCTTCCAAACAATTCGATCATTTCCGGGCTTCTGGGAGTGTCACCCTCAACTCGGAAGTAATCCGAAAATCGAGTAGTTTCCGGATTGTCCACGACTCGACCGCAAAGAATTTTGCCATAATGTGGCGAGGCTTTAAATGGACAAGAATCAAGCATTGATCATGCTCTCCGCATCTGATCGAACTGCCTTGGGAAGACAGGAGTTCTCTCAGCAATCGACTCCTCAGAAAGTCTTCTCTGCGATTTGGGCAGTGGAATCAGAGGTGAATAATGGTGGTTTCTCCCAGTATTTTCCAAACTCCAGTTGCGAAACAGCCGCATTCGTGCGGAGCGCTCGTCTTATGAAGCCCCGCAACAGCTGAGAACGCAAACGTGCAGTGATGATTGCCTTTCCGAACGGTTTGCCATCTTCGCCTGACGAAATCAGTGCTGCGGCCGCGGAGTTTACATCCGAGATTGAAGACAATCTTACCGACCTTGACCAAGAATTCTTTGCGTACCCGCACAATCTGACGGACCTGCTCTATGCTTACGTATCCGCGCACCCTGATGATTTTGGACCGGTCGCCTGATTCGGCAATCTGGGTTACACGAACTGACTGAGATTCTGACTGATAGTGAGGAGTTTCGATGACGCTGACGGTCACAAAGGTTTCGGAGGCGTACTACACGGCAGCGGCTTTGCCTCCACATGTTCGGGAGAGATGGGAGACCGAGAAGCCACTTCGGATGCATCAATTGCTGGACCAGCTTCTTGCATCGGGAAACACCAGATCCACGCGAGCATTCAATCAATGACGCAGATCGCGTCTGTTTCAGCAGTCGCTGGAAGCCAAGAATAGGCCGAAGCCCGGTGATCGGGTGATCCTGAAAGAATGCCCCGCTGGATTGCTAGACGACCTGCCTGCAGCGGATCAGCAAGCGATATCAGCCATCATCGGCAAACCCGTTCAGCTAAACGAATACGACGTTGACGGTCGTGCCGAACTTGAGTTTACGGACGCCGATGGCGTGATTCATTTCCTCTTCGTAAGGCCAGAGTTCATTGGTGTGGCGTAGCCGTCAGAACTGCCCGTTTTACGAATGTCGGGAGTGTGACCGCCGACTCGTCCCCAACCCCTGTTCGTGCCGTCGCTGGAGCCTCCGAGAAGGCAAAGAAATGGCATACTGACGAGTTGCCCACGACACACCCGCAACACATCTCAACCCGCCGATTCGCGCATATAATGGCGCAACTATTCGATCAGGAAGGTGAACGCTTGTACGACCAAGTTGAGGACGAGAAGCAGCCGACAGGATGGGATGCAGTTGGACGCGAAGATCTGTTACTTTGCGTCTTACCAGGACTTGCGGTGGCGCTCATTGTTGGCCATTTTACGGACATGGGACAGGGAAGGGCAGCCGGACTATGTGCTCTGGTCGATATCCTTGTGGTCAAGCTTCGGTGGACATTCAAAGGGAGAATTGGGTTTTGGTTTGCAATATCGTTGATCTTGCTTGGCCAAACTGCACTGATAGCCCGAGTACCTTTTGGAAATCAGTGGATGTCCGCGTATGCTCTCTTGCCGATAGCTTTGGTGGTCTACCTTGTAGATGAATGCATCGTCTTTCTCTTTACGAGAGGATTTGCCACCAGCACTGTCGTCTGAGGTAAACACCTGCGATGTACTGAACTGCCTATCAAAAGTTTGTGCGCTATTTATCGCGGCTTTACCGCGATGAGGGGGGCATGGGAGACATAGCGCCTCTTGCATTGAGAGCGAATAACCCTCATTCCGGACGTTACCCAGTTTTTGGGGTTGGGGAAGTATCGACCACGATCCACCCGCAACATGCCTAATAACGCGAGCGCCCGGCTGGCGTGTAGTACTCTGCGAGAAAACCATGGCAAACGAAATCAACTGGAAGCGGTACTTTTGGTCCCTAGGCATAGCAGTCTTGACCTCACCGCTCTTCTTTGTTCGATTCCTTCGGGAGGCCGGGAAATGGACGTACGGCTTGGTTTTCCGCTATGGCGATCTTGATTGCGATGAAAGTGCGCTGGGAACTTAGGAAACACGCTTGGTTCTGGCTGACAATGCTCTGCATCGTTGTTGCGCACGTTCCGCTCGTTTTATTCCTACCTTGGACTTCTCGGTGGATTCCCGCCGTCGGCATATTGCCAATCGCAGTTGCTGACATCGCTGCTATCTTCGGATGCCTCTACCTTGTCGAGAAGTGGAGGTCTCCAACTCACCTCGACGCTGCGAATCAAAGGGCGCAGTGAATCAAGGTTCCGATCGGATCACCGCCTATGGGGAAGTAACCCGGAAACGGCAAAACGGGGGATATTTCCGTATCCCCCACTATCCAACCAGGGTCGGGACTTTCCAGTTCCACAAGTGTCAGTGAGCGCGGAATGTTTTCGATGAAGCGAATCCTTTGGACCGCAACTGCGGCTGCGTTGTTCTGCTGCCTTCTTGCCCTTCTTGCGATGTCCCCGCTTGGGACTGGATGTCCGCCCGATTGCATTATGTTGAGCCATTCACTGTACTTCGGTTTTTGGTTGATCCGGTACAGTCAAGGCCGACTTACACCTTGTACTTCGAGGGCGAAACTCACATTACACGAGTGCAGATCAAAGGTGACAAACTACGGATCGCTTATGATTCTGCCGGGAGCTCTGTGGCGCTCAGCGGGGAGGGGTGCGCGGATTATAGCGGGCACTCGATCTGTTTCTCGTTGGGCCAAGTCAGCGTGGACGGAACGAAGCTGCCACCGAGACCTCCATATTCGGTTATTTCAAAATCGGGCGAGATCACAGTGGGTGCAATCATCCGAGATTTCGATTGAGACTTGTATGACTCTATCGCGATTCCGGGTGCGTGACCGTCCACTCGTCACTGTCGTTAGCGGGTAGAAATGTCCGCTTTTCGTGCGCATAGCCCGGTGATCATTGCTGCACGTCAACCCGACGTTTGAGGACACATGTCACCATTGACAATGCGACCCCTGAGAAGTTGACGGCAGACAACCTTAGCAGGAGCACACGTCTCAAACTTTGAGATAGCTGTCCCCTGAGCTTTCGCGGTCGGCGATCCGGACCAATTGGGAATCTAAATAAGGAGGAACACAATGTATTTAGGAATAGGAATTGTATTGGTTCTACTGTGGCTGGGTGGATTCGTAATGTTTCACACCGCGGGGTTTTTCATCCATATCTTACTTCTGTTGGCGTTAGTTTCTTTTGTGTTTCACTTCTTGCGCGGGAGAAGTGCGACGGTGTAGCAACCTCTATTCCGTCGGCCTCGAGAGGAACCCGGCGTACCATTGCCGGGTGCCCCAGAGCCTGACCTGAGCGAGATCGCAGGGTCTCGATTCTGAGACCCGGGATAAAGCGCCGAACGATTGATCCCCGGCTACGAAGCAATCTCCTCAACCAACTCCGTCACCGGAAAACTCACCACGCTCCCGCGCTCGTCCTGCGCGTCTTCGTGATCTCCTCGCACGTCCGCTTTCTCTTTCTTGCTGGGCTTGCGAACATCAATGACGCCGCTTAAAACTGCCCCCTCTTCGATGTAAACTCGGCGCGTCGCCAGATTTCCCATCAAAGAACCGTCGCTGCGAATCTCAACCCGCTCCCCACCCTCGAGATTTCCGCACACGTCGCCCATAATCACCACCTCGCGCGCAGAGATGTCGGCCTTCACCCTACCTTCTTTACCGACCGTCACGCGGTGCTCTGGCGCATTGATCGAGCCTTCAACACTTCCATAAACGTAAACAGGATCAGAGGCAACAATTTCGCCCTTGATACTGATCGATTTTCCGATCATGGAGTACTGGTTGGCGCCCGAAGAGGCCACGGGTGATGTGGGAACCTCGGAGAACGTCGCGCTCGGTGATTCAACAGGGTTGGCTTTGTCTGACTTCGTGTACGTCCCCATAGGTCTCTGGTCCTTTCGTCTCTCCTCTGGAACCGGTGGCCCAGGGTCATCGAGGCCGATCGGCGCAATTCGTCTGGTTGGCGATCAAATCGAGCCTGCCGACACCCCACGAGTTGCGCAAGTCTGAAGAGTTCCACGATTCTACCCATCCAACATCTGGAAGGAACGATTACGTGAGTATCGTCCGCCCATGAGACTTTCGCGGAGACGCCACAGATTTATCTACCTCCAAAACAGTGCCCGTTCATCGCGGCAGTATTGCGATGAGAGGGGCGGTCCTGAACGCTCCGGACACTTCTGCGGGTAACTTCAATGGACAGAGGGGGCTGGGAATGCCGGGCCAAACGCCGCAAAAACAAAACGCGGACCCTGAGGTCCGCGTTTGTCAGAATGGGCAGTACCTACCGCGAAAACTTCACATACTTCCGCCCCGCATATAGCCGGAAACCGCCCGACGGGTCGGCCATGATTTGCAGAGGCATCGGCCGCTTCAGAGCATCATCCGACGAGGTTGCCGCAGAAAAGACGTCGTGCGCGCCTACATCGGTGATCACAAACTTGTCTGCGACGAAACCCACGCCATAAACGCCCGCGGGGAGGTTATCGCTGCCAAACTTGAGGGGAACCTCGGTGATGAAGTACGCCTGGTACTTCGCCGCCACATCGCTCGAGTAGCCGCTGGTATCGACCATTGTCGAAAGCAGGTAGTAGCCGTCGGCAAACTTAATGCCGGTGGAGTTCCGCAGTTGCGTAGGCGCAGACTGGGCCTTGTAATACACGCTGGCGGGCAGCAGTTTCTGGGTGTCGGCCGGTTTGAGAACCGTGTCGCCGCCCTGGGCCAGAGTCCGCGCAGGCGATGCCATCACGGCCAAAGCCAACACCGAACTACCCGCGAAACGCATGATTGTTTGAAAACGCATGGTGGAGCCTCCCTGAAAGTGGAATCGTCCCGGAGTATACAGCACCGCTACCTGGTCAGCCATCAACCCTTGAATCGATCCCTGAAGTTCACGAATAAGAAATCGGAGACATCACCCTGAACAAACCCGGCCTCGAACGCGACACACGCCTACTTTGAAACCCTGGTCTCCGAGCCTTTCGCCATCGCATTCCAGTGCACATTGTCTGGGGAAAACTCCTGTGCGTAGTCAATGCGATCGGCGCCGGTGAATACATTCACCACACGGAAATAGATCGTGGTTTCGCCCATCGTCACCTGCCACGGAAACGTCCAGATGTTGCCCGCGATTTGCAGCTTGCCTGAACCGGCAGCGGCGCCTCCTTGCGGAATCTGGTAGGTGGTAAACATCTTCTCCTTGTCGTTATAGGTGAAGATCAACAGAACTTTCGATTCGCCGTCCACAAACTGGTTGCAGGCATAGTAGGCTCCGCTCCTCCAGCAGTCATTGCGCAACGTCTTCTCTTCCTTGCCCGCCTGGCTGTAGGCGGTGGCAAAGTGCTCTCCCTGCACCTTCCAGGTGCCGGCGTACTCCGTGATGGCGTCAATGCCACCCGGACCTTGCTGCGCTTCCTGTGCCGGCTGCTGTTGCGGAGCCACTGCCGGCGCTTGTTGCGTAGCCGGTGCTGGCGTCGGAGTTTGTGCAGCGGCTCCAATCGCACAGAGTGCAATCATCCCTATCCAGATCGAAGAAAAAGAGCGACGCATTGGAATCAAACCTCCAGTTTCGATGTTCATGGTATGCGGGATTGAACCCGGGCATAAGTGCTCAACTTGATTGCACCAGCATGCCCGCCAGCAATGCGGTACGCGGCGCGAGGTGTTCCAGCACAATCGACTCATGGCTGGCGTGCGCGCCTTCGCCCACGGCGCCCATGCCGTCGAGCGTGGCAATGCCAAGAGCCGAAGTGAAGTTGCCGTCAGACGCTCCGCCCGTAGACGCCTCATTGAGAACGAAGCCGAGTTCATCCGCAAGCGCGCGCGCCTGCGTAAACAACCTCACAGTCCCACGCGTCCGCTCCATGGGAGGCCGGTTGATGCCGCCCGTGACATCAAGAGCGCACCGCTTGTCTGACGCTTTAAGCGAGGCAAACCGTCGCTCGATCCGCGGGCCGTCGCTCATCTTCGCTATGCGGACATCGACTTCCGAAAACGCCTCGGCGGGAATCACGTTGGTCTTGCTGCCGCCACCCGCTACGCCCACGCTTACCGTCAGCCCGCGCTTCAAGTCCGTCCACTCGCTTACGGTTTCGATCACACGCCCAAGCTCACGCAGTGCGCTGACGCCCTTCTCAAAGTCCACGCCGGCGTGCGCAGCCACTCCGCGAATATCGACGCGCCAATTGCCCGTACCTTTGCGGGCGGTCTTGTACGCAAGGCCCTGTGCCGGTTCCAGCACAAACACGGCGGAGCACTCACGCGCCAGCTTTTCAGTAATAGGCCGCGAGACTGGGCTGCCGATCTCCTCATCGCTGTTCAGTAAAAACACGATCTCGCGATTCAGCAAATTTGCTTCGGCTAGCATCTCCACAGCGGTCAGTGCCATCGCGACACCCGCCTTCATATCGAGCGTGCCCGGACCCCAGAGCCGGCCATCGCCAACGCGACACGGCATCTGCTTCAACGTGCCCAACGGCCAAACGGTGTCCAGATGCCCAAGCAGCATCACCGGCTTCTGCCCGTTGCGCTTGCGCGGCCCAAATCGCATTTCCAGAACATCCCCATAGCTGCGCTGCCGGTGACGCTTGAGGCGTCCGCCAAGCGCACGCCCCGTCTCGGTTGCGATCGAGACACAAGCATCCACCGCGGCCTTGGTATCAGAGGGCGACTCGGCGAGCACCAGCTTGCGTGCAAGTTCGATCAGCGCAGACTCTTTTCGCCGTGCGCCAGCCAGCAGCGCACGCATGGGAACAGCGGTATCAACAACTTCAGATGATTGTGCCTTCACGACTTCTAAGTTTAGTGGGCCGCCGTCGCTTTCGCAGTCGAAAGTTCGTAGTTCAAGGTTGAGCATCAAACTTCACGGTTGATATACGGAGATCTCAACGCGAGTTCGAAGTGCTCCGGCGAGGGGAGCGTCTGGCTTCAGCCCCACGAACAGAGCCCGTGGAATCAGCAGGCTTTAGCCACGGCTATTCTCATTGCAACACTCCATCGGAGTTCTTCCGCAAACCCTGAGTACGATATCATCGAGCAATCTTTTCGGTTTCCGGTTCCGACCGAGACCACGAACATCCTGATGCATCTCCGCCCCCAACTTCGCCAATTCGCCTTTGCCTTGTTGTTTGCCCTGGCATCTTCGCGGTTCAGCGCACAGACCTCGGCCAACGCCGCCCGCGCCGTAACCGTGCACGCGAAAAACGGCATTGAATTGAAAGCGACCATCAACGGCCAGGGACCATTTGACGCCGTCTTCGACACTGGCTCGGGGAACCTGATGACGGCCGGCCTCGCCAGCCGCCTCGGCCTCAAGCCGGAAAGCTCAACCACGCTCAAGGCGGGCGGAGGCCTCGTCCCGGCGAAGGTCGTGAAAGTCGCAACCGTGAACATCGGCGGACTTACCTTGTCCGATCAATTCTTCGCCGTGGTCGACACGCCGGTAACGCAGGGCAAGGACGGCATCTTCATCGGCGACCTTCTTCTTCAGAACCTACCCATCCGCATCGACTTTGAGAAACAGGAGATCACCTTCTACTCCAAACAGGGATTTGAATACTCCGGCAAGGGAGCAGCGGTATCCATTCACTCCAAGGACGGCTCGCTGCTTGCGGAAGCCACCGTCGACGGGCTCGATGGTCTTTTCGGAATAGACACCGGTGACATGTACTCGCTGTCACTCTTTTCCCCCTTTGTGATGCGGCACAAACTCGTGCAGCATTACGGCGCAAAAATTCAGGGCTATGCCGGGGAGGGATTCGGCGGAGCCGATCGAGGCTTCTTTACGCGCGCAGACACCCTGCTGCTGGGGCACGTAGAGGTGGTTCGGCCCATTACCGTTCTCTCCACCGACGCGGTAGGCGCAGAATCTTCCGCCACCGTTGCAGGCAACATCGGCCTCCGCATTCTCCGGCAGTTCAACGTCGTCTTTGATGGCCCACACGGCAAAATGTATCTCGAGAAAAACGCCAACTATGGCAAGCCTGACATCTTCAACCGCGCCGGACTCATGCTCAACTACGATCCCGACAATCTGAAGATCATGACCGTCGTTCCCGGCGGCCCCGGAGCAAAAGCCGGCTTGAAACCGGACGACGTTATTACGCAGATCAACGGAAAATCGCCGACAGATGAAACGATGCAGAGCGCCTTCACCCGGCCCGTCGGAACCGCCCTTCACCTGACCGTTCGCCACGACGCAAAGACGCGTACGGTTTCTCTGGTCCTGAAAAACGTCCTTTGAAGCCCCAGACTCATCCTGTCGGAAATGGTTCATTTTGCGTTGCGCCACACGGCGTGATCGAATAATAAGTACACCGGAAGGGGGGCGAATCTCCAATGCATTACATGTTGTTCTATGAGGTCACCGACGATTACGTCGCCCGTCGCGCGGAGTTTCGCAATGTTCACCTCAAGCTGGGTTGGGAAGCGGCCGAACGCGGCGAACTCATCCTCGGCGGGGCGTTGGCGAATCCCGTAGACGGAGCCATGCTTCTGTTCAAAGGCGACTCGCCCGAAGTCGCAGAGAAATTCGCGAAGGCTGACCCATACGTCACCAGCGGCGCCGTCAAGCGCTGGCACGTGCGCGAGTGGACCACGGTTGTCGGCGATCTCGCATCCAATCCTAAGCGGCAGACCGCAACTTCTTAAGCATCCGCCAGCATCGCGCTGACAGTAGATGCTGGCCTAAAATTCCAGTAAACTTCAGAAAACGCCGGACCCGAAATCAAAAAGATCATTTATGAATTCAAGTGCGCCGCGGAAGAACGATGGACCTTCAAGAACAGCCGTAGCTGGCCGGTCGAGTGAGGTTTTTGGATCCGGAGAAATGGCCGATTTAACTCGCGCCTTTCCGTGGAGCGACACGCCCGTCGGACCCATTGATCAATGGCCTGACGCCCTCCTCATCACCGTCAATACGATATTGAGCTCGCGGCACCCCATGTTTCTCTGGTGGGGCGATGACCTAATCCAGTTTTACAACGACGCCTACCGTCCCAGCATCCGCGAAGACAAGCATCCAAGCGCGCTCGGTCAAGCGGGAAAAGAGTGCTGGCAAGAAATCTGGCACATCATCGGACCACAGATCGACGCCGTGATGACCAAGGGCGAAGCCACATGGCATGAAAATGGCCTGGTGCCGATCTTCCGCAATGGCAGACTTGAAGACGTCTACTGGACTTACGGCTACAGCCCGGTTCGCGACACCGCCGGAAAAATTCGCGGCACCCTCGTCGTCTGCACTGAAACTACAGAAAGCGTACTGGCCAAGCAGCAACTGGAGCGTGAGAGCCAGCGGCTTGCGGAGCTATTTCAGCAGGCCCCAGCCTTCTTTGCCGTTCTGGGCGGACCAGAGCATCGAATCGAGTTGGTGAATCCGCCTTATCAGGAACTGATTGGCCAACGCGACGTCGCGGGCAAGACCATCCGGGAGGCCGTGCCCGAAGCAGGAGAGCAAGGCTTTGTCGAGTTGCTTGACCGCGTGTATCAGACAGGTGAAGCCTTTGTCGGACGCGGCATGCCGATCCAGTTGGCACGCAACAAATCGCAGGCTCTCGATTTGCGCTATCTGGATTTCGTGTATCAGCCGCGCCGCGATTCGGATGGAAATATTTCAGGCATCATCGTGCTCGGCATCGACGTCACCGAAAACAGGCGCGCCGAGCAACTACTGCTGCAATCTGAAAAGCTGAACGCTGTCGGACGGCTGGCCAGCTCCATCGCGCACGAAATCAACAATCCCCTGGCGGCAGTCACAAACCTCATCTATCTTGCCCAGCAATCGGCGGTGGACCCCGATTCCAAGCGCTACCTCGGCAGCGCGGAGGTTGAACTGCGTCGTGTCTCCGCCATCGCCAACCAGACCCTGCGCTTCCACCGGCAATCCACCAAGCCAAAACAAGTCACAGGCGCGGAACTGATTGATGCGACGATCCCGCTTTACCAGGGTCGATCGCTCAATGCCCATGTCACGGTGGAAAGACGGGATCGAGGAAGCCATCCCGTCACCTGCTTCGAAGGCGAGATCCTGCAGGTTCTAAGCAACCTCATTGGCAATGGCATCGACGCAATGGCTCCCACGGGCGGCCGTCTCCTGATTCGCAGCCGCGAAGGCTACGGAATGGAGGACAGGGAGAAAAGGAATCGTACTCACGGTCGCCGACACCGGTTGCGGCATGTCCCCACACACTCTGGCGAGAATGTTTGAGCCTTTCTTCACCACCAAAGGCCACAAAGGCAACGGCATCGGGCTCTGGATCAGCCGCGGAATCGTTGATCGGCATCACGGCGTGCTCACTGTCAGATCGCGCTGTGCGCCACAACATTCAGGCACGGTATTTGCGCTCTTCCTGCCATTCAACGCCACCGAGAGCGAGTGATTGCGCGCGAGCCTATTCTTCTTCCGGCAACACAACGAATGGGTTGACTACGATGCGGAAAATCAACTCCGCCGCCGCGGACCTGCGGCCACTGCGGTATGCCATGCCGGCGATTGCAACTCCGGCATCGGCTTGGCCTGGAATAGCTTCTTGCATTGCCGCGCCGTCCATCGCGCCCAGGTCTTCGATTTCTTTCTGCGCGCGCTGTCGGTCGAGATTCCCGTGCCCGCGTACATCTGCCGGTAGAGCTTTGAAAGAAAGATGAACGCAATCCGCGCCCGCAGAGTGGGCGTGCAGGAGGACCGCTCCCAGATGGATCTCCAGTTGTAGAACCTGTCCCACACCCGCTGCGTGCGCTCGCGAATTTCATCGGAGCTCATCGACGGATGCGGCGTAAACATCTTGGGCCGGACTTCGATGGGAATGAGCCAATAGCGCGTGATCGGCACATCGCCCACCAGCGTGGGATGCGTGGATTGTTCCTTCTCCCACCGGCCAAAATCGACCGTACCCGGAAACGGCGTCATCATTACGAATTGCGCAAACGTCACTCCCGCCTTCAGCGCCATCTCCACAGTTGCATCGAAGGTTGCTGGCTTGTCCGTCGGCAATCCGAAGATGAATGAGCCAAGCACGTGAACGCCATGCTTCTTGAATGTCTGCAACTGCTTTGCCAGCGCCTCGCCGGAGTAGTTCCAATCCTTGAAGACCGCCTTGAGGCCCTCGGGCGTTACCGCCTCCACGCCCACCAGCGCGCCCTTGATGTTGGCCTTCCGCATGGCATCGAGGTAGTCGCCGTCTTCGCCCGCTTCCATCGTGATCTGGGTAAAGAACACCATGTCCTTCGGAAGCTTGGCGAGCTCTGCCATCAATTGGAATCGTTCATTGCGAATCGCCGTCAGCTCTTCGACCTTGGCAAAGTTGTTCTGCTCCCGCGCCAGGCGCAGATCGGTCAGCGTAACGGGATAAAAGTTGTCGTCGGCCAGCGCAATAAATCGGAAACCAAGCCGCCGAAGGCTCACGATTTCGTCAATCACTTTTTGAAACGATCGCTGCCGCGGCTTCTGTCCGTCGGTGCGCCAAACGCTGCAAAATGAGCAATGCTTCGGGCATCCGCGAATGGTCTGCACCGAGGCCCACATGTATTTATCGGGACGCATCAGGTCCCAGCGCGCTGCAAGAAACTGCGTGCCTTCAATCCGGCCGCCTTCATATATCTTCTCAGGCGTTCCGGCCAGGCAATCTGCCACCGCCTTGCCCCAGGCAATATCGCCATCGCCTTTCACCACCGCATGGGCTTCGCCGCGCTCCAGCGCTTCCTCGGGAAAAGCGTGGCGTGAATGCCGCCATACACCACCCATGCGCCGCGCGCCCGCGCCATGCGCCCGACTTGATAGCCGCGCAGGGCATTGCCGGTGTGCACACTGATGCCGACAATGTCTCCCGGATGAATGGTTTCGGGCACAATCTGCTCGAGCGATTCGTCAACAAGGATCGGGTCTCCGGCCGATGCGGGTGTTGCTGCGGCAAGCACAAACAGCCAACGTGGTGTGATGACAGCCGTACCAAAGGAATTGTCGCTGGGATTGACCAGATGAACGCTCGTAGACTCCGCCTTTCGCGGTACATGTTCCAGTGCTTCAGGGAAGATCGGGCGAAGAGCAAGGGCATCGCCTATGCAAGAACTGCACCCTGGCAGGGAACAGAAGCGCAGTGGCCTGCTGTGTCGTCCATCATACACAACTCACGGCACTCTGGCGAAATTCCAGTAGTCCCCCTCCCAGGAATCGACCGGCCGAGATTGAAACGAAGGCATGCTGTGCATCCGAAGTGCCTCAATCGAAAGTCGTTTGGGTAAACTTCCCCGCATGCGAATTATTTGGCCGACCAGCTCTCCTGTACACTGAAATGTTCACCTGTCATGCAAAACAAATATCCAATCGGCATCCTCGGCGCGACCGGAATGGTCGGCCAGCGCTTCATCCAGCTCCTCGAAGACCATCCGTGGTTTGAGATCACCTGGCTCGCCGCCAGCGACCGCTCCAGCGGCAAGCTCTATGGCGAAGCCGCCAAGTGGCGCCTCGACACCCCGCTGCCCGAGCGCATCGCGCGCATGACCGTCTCGCCGGCCGAGCCCGAAGGCGTGCCGCCCGGATCCGTTCCCAGGGTCATCTTCGCCGCCCTCGATGCCGCCATCGCCCGCGAGATGGAGCCGAAATTCGCCAACGCCGGCTGTGCGGTGGTCTCTAACTCCAGCGCCTACCGCATGGCGCCCAACGTGCCGCTCGTCATTCCCGAGATCAACGCCGACCACCTGCACCTCATCGAAGAGCAGCCCTCACGCCGCGAATCCGGGGGCTACATGGTCACCAATCCCAACTGCTCCACCATCGGACTGGTCATGGCCCTCAAGCCCCTCGAAGAGCGCTTCGGCATCGAGCAGATCTTCGTTACCACCATGCAGGCCATCTCCGGCGCAGGCTATCCCGGTGTCCCCTCCATGGACATCCTCGGGAACGTCATCCCCTATATCGGCAGCGAAGAAGAAAAGATGGAGGCCGAGACGCTGAAGCTGCTTGGCCATCTCGACGGCAACCACGTCACTCCGCTCGCCGCAAAAATCAGCGCGCACTGCAACCGTGTCGCTGTCGAGGACGGCCACACCGAGTGCGTCTCCATCAAGCTGGGCAACAAGCTCGGCCGCCCCGTCACCGCACGAAGACATCCTCGCCGCGTGGGCTGAGTTCAAGCCGCTTGCTGGCCAGAAGCTGCCCATGGCGCCCGAGCAGCCCGTCGAATTTGCTCCGCAGCCCGATCGCCCGCAGCCCCGCCTCGATCGCAATCGCGGACGCGGCATGGCCGTCACCGTCGGCCGTCTGCGCCCCTGCACCGTGTTCGACTGGAAGTTCACCGTGCTCTCGCACAACACCATTCGCGGAGCCGCCGGCGCCGCTATCCTCAACGCCGAACTGCTGGCAAGTCTCGGCAAGTTGGAACCAGTGGCCGAAATCGCCACCCGCGCATAAGGCCTAAGCAAGATCGGAGGGTACGGGCTTCAGCCTGAGCCAATCCAAAGGAACGAGGGGCTTTAGCCCCTGAGGTCGAAACAGAAACGCATGAGCCTGGTCGTGATGAAATTCGGCGGCACTTCGGTGGAAGACCCGACCGCCATCAACCGCACCGCCGCAATCGTCGCAGGCCGCGTCGCCGCCGGCAAACAAACTGTTGTCGTCGTCAGCGCCATGGCCAAGGTCACTGACCAGCTTTTGCGCGCCGCGGCCGCCGCTGCCAAGGGCGATCGCACTGGCGCCCTCGCCATCAGTTCCCGCCTCCGCGCCCGCCATCGCGACACTGCCTGCGCGCTCATCAAGACACCCTGCGACGTCTCCGCGCTTGGCAACCTCATTGAGCAGAAGTTCGACTCGCTCGACGAAATCCTTCGCGGGTTGGCCGCCATTCTCGAGCTCACCCCGCGCATCTCCGACCTCGTCGTCAGCTATGGCGAGGACCTCTCCAGCCGCATCATCGCTGCCGCATTCGCCGAGCGCGGCATCACCAGCACTCACGTCGACGCGCGCGAAGTCATCATCACCGATTCGCAATTCGGCAAAGCCGTTCCGCTCGACGTGCTCATCGAGAAGCGCGCCGCCGAGCATCTGCGACCACTCCTCAACGACACCAAGGTTCCTGTCATGGGCGGCTTCATCGCCTCAAACGAAGCAGGCATCACCACCACGCTCGGCCGCGGCGGCTCCGACTTCACGGCCGCTCTCCTCGGCGGAGCTCTAGCCGCCGAAGCTATCGAAATCTGGACCGACGTAGACGGCATCATGACCAGCGATCCGCGCGTTTGCCCCGACGCCCTGCGCGTCAAAGTCATCAGCTTTGAAGAAGCAGCCGAGCTCGCCTACTTCGGCGCCAAGGTTTTGCACCCCGCCACCATCCTGCCCGCTGTTCGCAAGAACATTCCGGTGCTGGTGCTCAACAGCAAGAATCCCTCGAACGAGGGCACGCGCATCATTTCCATCGCTCCCCACTGCAGCAGCCCATTCAAATCCATTGCGGTTAAAAAGAAGCTTTCCATCATTGACGTCGTCGCCAGCCGCATGCTGATGACGCACGGCTATCTCAAGGCAATCTTCGACATCTTCGACAAGCACCAGTGCCCGGTCGACATGGTCTCGACAAGCGAAGTGTCGGTGTCGCTCACCGTCGACTCCAACGACAAGCTGCCCCTCATCGCAGCCGACCTCAGCCAGCTCGCCGACGTGAAATACGAAGGCAAGAAGGCGCTCATCTGCCTCGTCGGCGAAGATATTCGCGGACAGAACGGCATGGCTTCGCAGGTCTTCACTGCCGTGAAGCACATCAACGTGCGCATGATCTCCCAGGGCGCCAGCGAAATCAACATGAGCTTCATGATTGATGAAGAGGACGCCGACGAAGCCGTTCGCTCCCTCCACGCCGCTTTCTTTGGCAATCCCGACCCCAGCATCTTTGACACAGAAGCAAGAAAAGCTGCCATCACCTCCTGACGGGCACTCACATAACAGACAGCTGAGCGAACGTGGCCCGAGACGTTTCGAGGCCTCCAAAGAGCGGTCCACGCTCCTTGGGGCAGCATTGGGCGTGGTAAAGAAGAGCCTGGTTTTCGCTCTCCAGGCTTATGCCAATAACTGATGGGAGAGCGGCAGGCGTAAAGCAATGCTCACCAACCGTCCCATCACCGCATCCAACCCCAAGGGTATAATCGCACTGTGTCGACGACGTCCGACATCACGCTCGATCTCGCGCAAACAGCGGCCAGGCTGCGCGCTCTCGAAGATCGGCTTCGCGCTCTCGGCAGCATGATGGTTGCCTATTCCGGCGGCGTTGACTCGGCTTTTTTGGCGGCAACTGCGCATCGTGTTTTAGGTGATCAAATGCTGGCGGTGCTGGCCGACTCGCCCAGCCTTGCCCGTCGCGATATGGAGCAGGCCAAAGCATTTGCCGAGGCTCAGGGCATCCCCCTTCGCGTCATTCAGACCGAAGAGCTGGATAAGCCCGAGTATCAGCGCAACGACGCAAATCGCTGCTTCCACTGCAAGACAGAGCTGTTCGAGGGCATGAAGAAGCTGGGCGCGGAGCTCGGGTTCGCGCAGATTGCCTACGGCATGAATGCCGACGACCGCCGCGACTATCGCCCCGGCCAGCGCGCTGCCGAAGAGCACGAAGTACTGGCGCCGCTTGCCGACGTGGGGCTTACAAAACTGGAGATTCGAACGCTGGCCAAAGATGCCGGATACACGCTGTGGGATCGCCCAGCCGCGCCGTGCCTCTCGTCCCGCGTGGAATACGGCCGCACGGTTACGCGCGAAGTGCTGGAGCAGGTCGAGCGCGGCGAAGAGAGCCTGCGCCAACTGGGATTCCGGGAGTTTCGCGTCCGGCATCACGGAGAACTGGCCCGCGTTGAAATCTCGCGAGCGGAGATGGCCCGGGCGCTTACTCTCGACATGATGGACAGGATCTCCGCGGAGTTGCGAAAGGCAGGCTTCCAGTACGTGACGCTCGATTGCACGGGTTTTCGTTCCGGATCCTTGAACGCGGTGCTGCCGGCAGAAGTGCTGATGCGGCGCGGCGCGTAGGTACAATTTCATTTCCATGCGAATCGGATATTTGGAGTGCTTCTCCGGCATCAGCGGCGACATGCTGCTTGGCGCGCTCGTCGATACGGGCGTACCTTTCGCCCTGCTCGAAGAAACAACTGCCGCGCTCAACCTCGGCGCTCATCTCGAAATGCGCAAGGTAAGCCGCGGCGGGCTCGCCGGAACCAAGGTCGATGTCATTATCGAAATCGATGATGCAACCGCGCATGATCATGAGCACGGCACAGCAGAGCACGCGCACGGCCATAGCCATCACGAGACGGCGCATGCACATGAACATGCTTCAGAGCATTCGCACCAGCACCAGCATGCCGATGGAACGGTTCACGTGCACGATCACCAGCACGAACACGCTCACGAACACACGCATCAGCCGCATCGTTCTCTTTCCACAATCCTCGAGATTATTGATCACGCGCCGATTGCCGATTCGATAAAGGCGCGCGCCAGTCGCGCGTTTCAGTTGCTCGGCGGCGCAGAGGCGCAGATTCATTCCATGCCCATCGAGAAGGTGCACTTCCACGAGGTCGGCGCGGTCGACACGATAGTCGACATCGTGTGCAGCGCCGTCGGCTGTGCGCATCTCGGCGTCGATCGCTGGCTGGCTTCTTCGCTCAACGTTGGCAGCGGCACCGTCGATTGCGCGCACGGAACCTTGCCGGTGCCAGCGCCTGCAACCCTGGCACTTCTGGGCAATGCGCCGGTGTATGCAGCGGGCCCGCCCATGGAGCGCGTCACGCCGACGGGCGCGGCAATCCTGCGCATGCTCGACGTGGAATATGCGCCACTACCGGCCATGCGCATTTCGTCTTCGGGATACGGTGCCGGTGGCCGCGATACACCGGGACAGCCGAATCTGGTGCGTCTGCTCGTAGGCGAAGAGACTGACCAGCATTCCGCATCTGAGCCAATCGCGATCATGGAGACTGTTATCGACGACTCCAGCCCGCAGTTGATCGCCTATGTCAGCGAGCTTCTGTTGGAAGCCGGCGCGTGGGACGTGTACCGCATTCCCATACAGATGAAGAAAGGCCGCACCGGTATTCAACTCACGGTGCTGTGCCATCCGGAACGCGTGCCCAACTTGCGCGATCTGCTCTTTCGCGAGACCACAACCATCGGCCTGCACTGGCGCATCGAAAACAAAGTATCTCCCTTGCCCGCGAATTCAAAGAAGTGCAAACGGAGTGGGGTCCGGTACGCATGAAGATCGCACGCTGGCCGTCGGGCGAGATTGCGAATGCAGCACCGGAATACGAAGACTGCCGGCGACTCGCCGCCGCACATTCCGTTCCACTGAAACAGGTCACGGAACAGGCAAAGCGGATATTCGCCGCCCACATCGAGGAGGAGCGTTGATGGATCGCTCGCAAATTGAAGCGCTGCTCAATCAAGTACAAGCGAAACAGACCTCGGTTCCCGACGCGCTCGATCGGTTGAAGGATATGCCGTTTGAAGACCTCGGCTTCGCCAAGCTCGATCATCATCGCGCGCTCCGCACCGGAATGCCTGAGGTGATCTTCGCTGCCGGAAAGACTTCTGACCAGGTCGCGCGGATTTTCATGCATATGGCCAAAGCGGGCGGCAACGTGCTGGCGACGCGCGCTTCGCGAGAGTGTTTCGAGGCGGTGAGCAAGTTGCAGCCGGGCGCGGTCTATCATGAAGCGGCTCGTGCGATCACCCTCGAACAGGCTAAGCCTCCCGCCGGTCGGGGAACCATTTGCGTGGTTTGCGCCGGCACCAGCGATTTGCCCGTTGCCGAAGAAGCCGCCGTGACGACCCGCCTTATGGGAAACACCACCGAGCTGATTGCGGACGTGGGCGTCGCCGGAATCCACCGTCTACTGGCGCAGAAGCAATCGCTTCAAACCGCGCGCGTGCTCATCGTGTGTGCCGGCATGGAAGGCGCATTGCCGACCGTGGTCGCGGGCCTGGTGAACGCGCCGGTACTGGCCGTTCCCACTAGCATCGGCTATGGCGCTTCGTTTGGCGGAGTTGCGGCCTTGCTGGGAATGCTGAACACGTGCTCGCCCAATGTGTCGGTGGTGAACATCGACAATGGATTTGGCGCCGCCTGCATCGCCTCCCTTATCAATCACATGGATTGATGCGTGAATTGAGCGCTAGAATCCGCTCAAAGTGATGACAATCACTGTCCTCTTAACCCCCGCAAGCGAATGATTCCTATGTATCTCGTTCGCCTGCCCGGCGCTACAGCCACGAGGGTGTACGCCGGCGCAGACGCCAACTGGAGTAGTCGCCCGTTGGCGCATAGGGGAAGTTTTTGGCTGGCTCCAGATTGCCGCTGTTGCGCAGGATCTCGCAGATCTTCTTTCTGCTGGTGTTCCTTGCGCTCTTGATCTTCACGTCGATGCGGCCCGCCTCGGCGAACTCGGGCGACATCCACATGCGCGCGCCGGTGCGCATGTTCTTCGTGCTCGATCCGCTGGTTGCAGTCACCAATGCGATTGCCACCCACGCCTTGTATCGCGGCCTCCTTTGGAGCTTGGTGATTCTGCTACCGACACTTTTTCTCGGGCGCTTCTTCTGCGGCTGGATATGCCCGATGGGGACGCTTCAGCACTTCGTCGGCAACATGCATTCCGAGGCCAAGCGAGGCAGGCAACGCATTGAGTCGAATCGCTACAAGCGCTGGCAGACAGTTAAATATGTCGTTTTGATCGCCGGACTTGTGGCCGCGTTCTTCGGTTCCATGGTGATTGGCACGCTCGATCCATTCAGCCTCCTGGTTCGTTCCATCGGACTGGCGTTGTTGCCGGCATTTAACTTTGCGACGCGCTCGGTGCTCGTGCCAATGGAGCACAGCCACATAGCCGCGATCAGAACGACCGGCGAATCGTTGCACTCGATCCTGCAAGCCACGATCCTCGACTTTCGACAGGCTCACTTCGCGCAGAGTCTTGTTCTGGGCTTGCTGTTTCTGATCATCCTGTTTGCGAGCATGCGCGTCACCCGTTTCTGGTGCCGGGCTATCTGCCCGTTGGGAGCGCTCCTCGGCGCGGTTTCGCGCTGGTCAATTCTTGGCCTGCACAAGGATCCATCGGCTTGCGACAAATGCAATCGCTGCCTGCTGAACTGCCAGGGCGGCGACGACCCGATCGGCGGAGTGCCGTGGCGAAAGTCCGAGTGCCTGATGTGCATGAATTGTGTGGGCAGTTGCCCGCATGGTTCTTTGCAGTTTCAGTTCTTCCGTAAAGAGCGAGAAGTCGCCTCGCCGGATATTGGCCGCAGGCGCACGCTGACTGGCCTGGCTGTCGGCGCTGCCGCCGTGCCCCTGATGCGCGCCAACACCGGCCTCGGCAAAAGCCGTCACGACAAACTGCTGCGGCCACCAGGCTCAGTTGATGAATCGGATTTCCTTTCGCGCTGCATCCGCTGCGGCGAGTGCATGAAGGTTTGCCCGAATAACTCGCTTCATCCAACGCTGACAGAAGCCGGCCTCGAAGGCCTTTGGACGCCGACGCTGGTTCCGCGCATCGGCTATTGCGAACCGAGTTGTGTTCTGTGCTCTGAAGTATGCCCAACTGGCGCCATCTGGCAGATCACTCCGAAGGACAAAGGCTGGGTTGTGGGTGTCGGGGGCCGGCAAAATCAACCGGTCCGCCTCGGCACTGCATTTTACGACCGCGGCCGCTGCCTGCCTTGGGCACTTGCAACGGACTGCATTGTCTGCGAAGAGTGGTGTCCGGTTTCGCCGAAAGCTATCTACGTTGAAGAAGCGCAGGTAATCGACTCGGCTGGGAATTCAAAGACTGTTAAGCAGCCGCGCGTCGATCCGAGCCGATGCGTCGGTTGCGGCGCATGTGAGTATGCTTGCCCGCTGCAGGAGCGTCCGGCCGTTTACGTCACCAGCATAGGTGAGAGCCGTTCGCCAAGCAGCCAGATCCTGCTGAACAGAAGTTAGAAGGGACTGAATAGAAATGAAGCGCTTGAATTTGTTCTTGATTGGAACCCTGGTCATTCTTTTGCCGGCAATTGCCGGCGTCTCCGGATGCAAGAAGAAAAATGCAAATTCTTTTCCGGCGTCGGGCACGGTTGTGGGATGGGAAAAATCCAGCGAAACGCGGACCTTTGAACCCAAGGATCTGTGGCAGTACATCGATGGCGATTCCGAACAGTACATTCAGGCCGGCGTGGTTTCAACCGCTACCTCCGACTACAAGTACCAGGGACAACTTGAGGCCGTTGTCGACGTGTACACGATGGGCGGTCCTGACGGCGCGCAAACCATTCTCGAGCGCGGACAGACCAAGGACGCGCAGAGCGTTTCTCTCGGTGACGAGGGCCTGCAATACGCGCAGAGTGTGAGCTTCCGCAAGGGGCGCTACCTTGTGCGCATCGTGGCATATCAATCTTCTGCATCCACTCCGCAGGCGCTGATCACCTTGGCGCATGGAGTTGAAGCAAACCTGTAGACCAGTGCGGTCCAGCAAGAACCGCACGCACACACGGAAGGAACACCATGAAGAGCCGTCGCGAATTTCTCAAAGGCGCAGCCACCGGAGCAGTGATTCTGGGCGCCGAGAGCAGCCTTGGATTGACACGGACGCTGGACCCACAGATCGAAAACGATAAAGCGAAGGTGGTCATTGCGCGCGATCAGGCGCTGCACGGACCCGATGGCAAGCTGGATGAAAAACGCGTAGGTGAATTGCTTGACCGAGCCATCGCCACCTACACCGGTCGCAAGCGGGCCGTGGATGGATGGAAGCACATCGTTCTCGAAGGCGGCGCCAAGGATAAGGTGATCGGCCTCAAGACCAATGGGCTTGGCGGCAAAGGCATTTCAACGCACGCGGTGCTTGTCTATGCAATCGCAGAGCGTCTGCAGGCCGCCGGTGTAAAGCCCGGCAACATTCTCATCTGGGATCGCAACGCCCGCGATCTCGAGGCTTGCGGACTGACCATCAGCACCGATCCGAGCCGCGTTCGCTGTTTCGGTTCAGACGTCTCCGGATTCGAAACGGCCGTGGAAAGCTTTGGATCGTCGCACGCCCGCTTCTCAAAGATCTTGACCAGTGAATGTGCAATGGTAATCAACCTACCGATTCTCAAGGACCACAGCATGGCGGGCGTCACCTTCGCCATGAAGAACATGTATGGCGTTGTTGAGCGTCCGCAGGATCTCCACGGTGGAGGCTGCAATCCGGGAGTCGCCGATCTCAACGCATTTCCGGTGATTCGCCAGAAGATCAAGCTGACTATCGGCGATGCCATGACTTCGGTCTATGAGGGCGGCCCGGGATTCCGACCCGAACATCTGTGGCAGCCGAACGCGTTGATTATTGGCGAAGATCGCGTCGCGATTGACCAGATTGCATGGGGAATCCTCGAAAAGAAACGCGCCGACGTCGGGCTGAAGACGCTGGAGGCCGCGGGCCGTCCCCCTCGCTACATCGCCACGGCTGCCGGCGCGACGCATGGGCTAGGCATCAACAATCTGCAGCACATCAAGCTCATCGAGGTTTAAGCAGAGGGAGTCATGGCAGGCGAAGACGAACAGCTGCGGCAGCACACATCTTCGGTCTCGGAGGCTTCTCCGCTCACTCGACGCGAGGCCCTGCTGCAGCTTCTGCGCGTTGGAGGCATCGCGGCCGGCGCTGCAGGTACTGGTGTCTGGTTCAGTAAACGCAGCCAGCGCCCTGTGGGCGCTACCGCCGAGCAGGGGCGCAGAGATCATCGCGTCGCCGCAGACCAGCAATGGCCGCATCTCACCGTGACGCAGTATGCGATGGAAGGACACGGCCCGCAACCCGGAGAGGCCCGCGCACTCGTCCAGAAGGCTCTCGAAAATCTCGGCGGCATGGGCCGATTCGTCGCGCGTCAGGATGTCGTGGTCATCAAGCCCAACATCGCCTGGGATCGCACGCCCGAGCAGGCTGCCAACACCAATCCTGAGCTCGTTGCGGAAGTCGTGCGCCAGTGCTGGCAGGCAGGTGCCAAGCGCGTGATCGTTACGGATGTGAGCTGCAACGAGGCGCAACGTTGTTTCCATCGCTCCGGAATTGAAGCTGCAGCGCGGGCGGCGGGCGCAGAGGTTATTCTGCCCGATCCCGAGAAGTTCCGCGAAGTGGATATGGGCGGCGTGGTGTTGAAAAGCTGGCCCGTGTTCATTCCGTTTCTCGAAGCAGACAAGATTCTCAATCTGCCAATTGCCAAGCATCATGAACTCACGGGCGCCACACTCGGTATGAAGAACTGGTACGGAATTCTTGGAGGGCAGCGGAACCGGCTGCACCAGCAGATTCATCAGAGCCTTGCCGACCTTGCCGCGTTCATGCTGCCGACGCTCACCATCATGGACTGCTACCGCATCCTGCTGCGCAATGGGCCGACTGGCGGCAACCTCGAAGATGTCGCATTGAAGAAGACCGTGGTTGCCGGAACCGATCCGGTGGCTCTGGATGCTTATGTTGCGAAAGCTTACTGGAACCTCGACGCCGAGCACTTGCCTTATCTGCGGATGGCGGCGAATCGGGGACTGGGAACTGTGGAGTTTGAAAAGCTGGCCATCAAGACCAGTCAGCTGAGTTAGGTCAACTGCCGAGCGTTCGCGGCGAACCGCGCACTCGCAACGAGGAAAAGGAAATTATGAAGATATTCAGTTCGGCCCTAATCGGAGTATTTGCTGTATCCCTTCTGCCGGTTCTTGCACATCAAGCAGCCGCACAGACGGGCAAGATTCATGGACACGTAACCAACTACACCGGCCAACCGCAAACCGCGGGCATGATCGGCCTCTCGACAGACGCCGGCGTGACATCTGCGTATACATTTCCCGTGGATGCCAAAGGTGATTACGCTGGCGAAGCGGCTGCCGGAAGGTACCTGCTGATCTATCGCATGCCGGATACGCCTCCAAGCTTGTTCATCGATTCCATCAGCAATGTTGTCATTGACGCAGGAAAGGATTTGCGGCAGGACGATGACATGAGCAGGCAGGCATTCATCGACGAGCTGCCCGACGAGCAGAAGAAGGAACTCGAAGACCTGAAGAAACAGAACGCCACGGCTCAGGGTCAGGAAGCGCTCGTCAAGACGATCAACGCGGATCTGGCGGTTGCTTCTCAGGAATTGAACGAATCTGACGCTGCTCGGACTGCGGCTATCAAGGAACTGGGCAAGACGGCCGATCCCACGGATATTGATGCCAAGGCCGCGGCAATCAAGAGCGCCAAGTGCGCCGCCGTCGAATCCCTGATGCTCAAGGACCTGCAGGCGATCAAGGAGGCAGGATTGAGCGCAGATGAGTCGACATTGTGGGAGAATCTTGGCCGCGCGCAGGTTGGCTTGAAGAAATACGAGGAGGCTGAGAAATCGTACAAGCGAATTCTCGAAATCCAGACAGCAAGCGGAAAACCCAATCCGACCGCGCAGGCATTTGCGAACGCGGGATTGGGCGAGGTCTACGCGCGCACAGGCAAGCCGTCGGATGCAGCCAAGGCCTTCGACCTTGCCGTTCAGCTCGACCCCTCACACGCTGCTTTGTTCCTGAAAAACGAGGCCCTGGCATTCCTGCAGACCGGCGACGCGGAAGCGCAGGTTGCGGCGGCTGACAAGGCCATCAAAGCCGACCCCAGGGACGCACTCGCCTATTACATCAAGGCGAACGGTCTTCTGAAGAGATCGGGAGTCGATCTTGCGGCGAAGCACTACGATCTGCCGCTGGGCTGCGCTGAGGCCTATCGGAAGTATTTGAGCCTGGCGCCCGGCGGGCCTTACGCCGCGGAGGCGCAAGCGATGCTCCGTCGATCTGAGAAGGGGACCAACGCCGCGAAATGATCGGGTGCAGCGGCGCACGGTAGAATCCTTCCGGGAGCGTTGATGTCGATCACCCGGACACAATCTCGCCGCACGTTTCTCAAAACCAGCGCGGCCATTACAGCTGCCACGCTGGTTCGTCCACGTACGGGATTCGCAGATGCCATTGATAAGTTGAGCGTCACGCCATCGCTCAGCCAGTTCGGTTATGGCGACGTCAAGCTGCTGGGAGGGCCGGTCCGCGAGCAATTCGACCGGAACCACGCGTTCTATCTTGCGCTCGACGAAGACTCGCTTCTGAAGCCCTTCCGGCAGCGAGCGGGTCTTCCGGCGCCGGGCGAGGACATGGGCGGCTGGTACAGTTGGGCTCCCCTGGCCGATCTCGATAAGCCCGGCAACAACGGCTTCGCCCCAGGTCACAGCTTCGGACAGTATCTCTCTGGCCTGGCCCGCGATTATGCGGCTACTGGCGACCCGGCCACACAGCAGAAGGTGCATCGCCTGGTGAGCGGATTCGCGCCGGCGATCACACCGCACTTCTGGGACGACAATCGCTTCCCGGCCTATACCTACGACAAGATCTCTGTTGGGATGATCGACGCGCACGAATTTGCGGGTGATCCGCAGGCATTCAAAGCAATGGATGCGGCGCTCGATTCTGTGACGAAGTATTTGCCGCCCGGTCCGCTGTCTCGTGCAGAGCAGGAGGCGCGGCCGCATAAGGACAACTCCTTCTGCTGGGACGAGCCATACACTTTGCCTGAGAATTTCTTCCTTGCGTGGCAGCGCGGAGCGGGCGCCAGATACAAAGACCTGGGCGGGCGTTACCTCGCCGACAGCTGGTATTGGGATCCGCTCGCTGCGGGAGAAAACGTGCTTCCCGGCAAGCATGCTTACAGCCACGTCAACGCGATGAGCAGCGCGATGCAGGCGTACTTCGTGCTTGGCAATGACAAATACCTGCGAGCAGCTCGTAACGGTTTTGATTTCGTGCGCGCGCAGAGCTTTGCCACGGGCGGCTGGGGTCCGGACGAGAATTTCCGCAAGCCCGGCAGCGGCGAGATCGGCGAGAGCCTGACCAAAACGCACTCCAGCTTTGAGACGCCGTGCGGCTCCTATGCGCATTTCAAGATCACGCGCTATCTGCTGCGTGCGACCAAAGACAGCCGTTACGGCGACAGCATGGAACGCGTGCTTTACAACTGCATCCTTGGCGCCAAGCCGATCAAGGAAGACGGCCATGGCTTCTACTACTCCGATTACAACAGCGAGGGATCGAAGTTCTATCACCCCTACAAGTGGCACTGCTGTACCGGAACGTTTTCTCAGGTGACGGCGGATTACGGCATCAGTTCGTATTTCCACGATAAAGACGGTGTCTATGTGAATCTCTTTGTTCCATCGCGCGTGACGTGGAAACGCGGCAGCGATCGCGTGGTGCTGACGCAGCAAACAGAGTATCCGCATCGGCCCAGCACGCAGATCGAAGTTGCTGCAGACAAGCCTGCAACGTTTGCGATCTTCGTGCGCATTCCAGAGTGGGCCGGACCGAAGACCGCCATCGCCGTGAACGGCAAGCATGCCGCAACAAGCCCCAAGCCCGGCCAGTTTGCACGTATTCATCGCACCTGGAAAAACGGCGATCGCATCGAAGTCGAATTCGACATGCCGACGACTCTCGAAGCGGTCGATCCGCAGCACCCGAAGTTGCTGGCCGCGGTGCACGGGCCGCTTGCCCTGTTTGCGGTCGGAGAAATCCCGGCTACAGTTCGTTCGCAGGAGTTGGCTGCGGCAGCGCAGGTGACTCCGGGATCGACGAACTGGCAGGTGAAAACGGCAGCGGGCGAGATCTCAATGCGGCCGTTCACGGCGATCAATGATGAGCATTACCGGCTTTACCTCAACGTCGAGAGCTGACTGCTGTAAAGTCAGACAGCGGCTGGGTCTGCGTAGCCGTTCGCGTGGAGAATCCGTTTTTGCTTTCCGATCTCGATCATTAGAAAAGGTGTCGTTGTGGCCTTGAGCGTACAAGAGCAGTTCGGGCAGATCGATATTTATGTCTTCGACCAGATTCTGCGTGGAAACATTGCGGCTGGCATGCGCGTGCTCGATGCCGGATGCGGTTACGGGCGGAACCTGGTCTACTTGCTGCGCCAAGGATGCGAGGTCTTCGCGCTGGATCAGGATGCCGAAGGTATCGATCACGTGCGCAAGTTGTCTGCATCGCTGGGGACGGGATTGCCGCCTGATAATTTTCAGGTTGGCCCCATCGAACGCATGCCTTTCCCCAACGAATTCGCCGACGTAGTCATCTGCTCTTCCGTGCTCCACTTTGCGCGGGATGACGAACACTTTCAAAGCATGCTGGCAGAACTCTGGCGAGTTCTTAAGCCGGGCGGGATGCTGTTTTGCCGCCTTGGATCCAGGATCGGGATGGACTTCGAAAGAGTCGGCGGGAATCGATTCATCGTTGGCGACGGTTCAAAGTGGTACCTGGTGGACGAAGAGATGCTCATGGACCTGGTCGAAGAGATGAATGCGGTTCTGGTGGATCCGCTGAAGACAACCATCGTGCAGGACTATCGATGCATGACGACGTGGGTCCTGCGGAAGAGAAGAGGTTAAGGGCTCAATACATGATCACGCGGCACGCATACAAAACAAGAGCCCCCCTCAATTGAGGAGGCTCCCGAACGCCAGAGGGCGCGAAGCGCAGTTGGCCCCACCGCAGGTGGTTATGGCCGGTCGTAGAAGCGGAAAAACAGCGAGGGCTTTGCGCACGGCTCGGCCTTTGCCACCAGTTCTGTCTGCTGCTTGTCATTGATCGGGGTGAAATTCCGCGCCAGATTCACATTCTCTTCAAGCTGCGCAATCGTATCGCATCCGATAATCACGGTGCTCACCGGGCGCGAAAGCGTGTAATACATCGCCTCGCGCATCGAGAGCGTGCCGGGCTTGTCGGTCTGGATGGTCATGCCTTCCCAGGAATGCTTCTGCTGCTCGATGGGCGGCGGAGTCCAGGTGGAGAGAATGCGCCCGCGGCCGGGAATCTTCATGCCGATGATACCCATCTGCTTCTCGACGGCGAGAGGCATCAGCGCATCGTTGAAGCTGTAGTGATGCGGATCGGCGGCATTCATCGCCATCAGAATGGCGTCAAAGTTGTGGCGGTAGATGCATTCGATGAGCGCCTCGGGGCGATAGTGCCCGGTGATGCCGAGATAACGCACCACCTTCTGCTGCTGCATTTCGAGCAGAGCCTCCATCGCGCCACCCTTGGCGAAGATCTGGTCCACGTCGTACATCGTGCCGACATCATGCAGTTGCCAGAGATCGACGTGATCGGTCTGGAGCAACTGTAGCGACTTCTCGATCATGCGCATCGAGCCTTCGCGTGTCCGCTCCTTGGTCTTGGTGGCGAGGAATGCCTCGTTGCGGCGCTTCGCCATGACCTTGCCGACGTACTGCTCGCTCCAGCGGTCAGGGCCGCCGTAGATGGAAGACGTGTCGATATAGTTGACACCGAGATCGAGTGCGCGATCGATGATTGGCACAGCGACATCAAAGTTGTTGGCCTTCTCAAGCGCGGCCTGGCCGCCGAGCGAAAAGATGCCTACCTTGTATCCAGTCTTGCCCAAGTTGCGTGTGGGCATGGCAGCTGGAGTGCGCGGATTCGATGGCAGGCTCGGCAGGGTCGTGTTGGGCGTAACAGCAAATGCCGAAGGCGTTAGCAGTGCAGCAGTGGCTGCGCCACCGATCTTCAAAAAGTCGCGGCGGCCCTGATTGCGGGGCGTTGCGGATTTCTTTTCGCTCATGGGTTGCTCCTGGATCGATCAAGATGGGCGAATCCATGATAAACCCGCCGGCCGTGGGCTGGTTTCGAGCCGATCAAAAGGAACCGGCTGGAACACACAGCAGAATTCTGGCGGCAATCAGCCGGCTTTTTGGCGGGTCCGGCTGATTTGCTAATCTAACCTTCAGGGAGCTTAACGAATGATCACTTCCCCGTTTCTAGTTGTACCCGTTATCGCTGCAGTCTTCCTGGCGTGCATCCTCTGGGCAACGGGCGGCACGGCCGATGGAAAAACCGAGGACCATACGGAGCACGACGCGCACTGAGCACATTAGCATCGCGCTCGCCGCGACCGCTCCGTTTCGGCACTTCCAGCCCGACCATCGAACTCAGGCACCGATCCGGTTGTACACTTCGGCGACTAAAAAGGGCCGCTACGCGTGATGCGCAGCGGCCCTTTTGCTGTGTTGACTGCCTAGTCGTGCTTCTTGTCGTCCTTCTTCTGGTCCTTGTTGTTAGGCGGCTTCTGGTTATTCGGTTGCGGCTTGTTCTGCGGCGGCGGAGGAGCAACCTGGTGATTCGGCGGCGGAGGAGCCGGCCTATCCTGATGGTCCTGTCTCTGCTGAGGTGCCTCTCGTTGCTGCGGCGGCGGAGGCGCCTGGCGTTCCTGAGGCTGCTGCACCGGTCTTTGTGGAGGCATAACTTCACGTTGGTGCTGAGGCGGCGGAGCCTGCCGTTCCTGCGGTGGATTGTTCGCAGGGGGCGGCGGTGCTTCGTTGTGCCTGTTCTGTTGTGGCGGCCCGAAATCCTGATGGTTCGGCCTCTCAGGCTGGTTTTGCGGCGGCTGCGGGGTCTGCTGCTGCGGCCGGTTTTGCTGTTGCGGCGGCATTTGCGGCGGCTGCGGGTTTTGCTGCTGCGGCCGGTTTTGGAGCTGTTGCTGCTGCTCGTAGTTCCGTTGCTGATTATTCGGCCGATCCTGCTGCATATTCTGCGGCGCGGGGATCGGCCTGCCCGTTGGCTGCACGCCCGGCGCTACGGGTTGCGGGACCTGCTGACGTTCGTTGTTGTTTGCCGGCAAGTTCGGATTTGCCTGGGGATTCATTGGGCGCTGCCCTTCATGCCCCGGAGGCACTGGATTCGCGCGTGGTGCGCCACCGGGATAAGGGGCATTCTGCGGATTGTTCCGATCCTGCTGCATATTCTGCGGCGCGGGAACCGGCCTGCCGGTCGGTTGCACACCGGGGGCCACGGGTTGCGGCACCTGTTGTTGGCGCTCGTTGGGTTGTTGGCGTTGGTTGGGATTTGCCGGCGGATTTTGATTCACGTGGGGGTTGCCGGGCTCTGGATTGAACGGCCGTTGAACACTCTGCACCGGGGCAACCGGGTTCGCGCGAGGTGCGCCACCGGGGTAGGGAGAATTCGGCGCATCGGGCCGCTGGTTCTGGTTGCCTTGCGTTGGCGGAAACTGATTTCCTTGGACGCGATTCGGAACACCATGAGCCGGAGCAGCAACAACGGTGCGTCCGGGCAATGGTCTCACGTGCTGTTCATTCCTTACCGGCGGAGCCACCGGAACGGCGCCTGGTTTGGCCGTGATCTGTTTGCCTTGTTGATTGATGAGAAGAGGCCGTTGAATCGACACTGGCACCGGACGAGCTACCGGGCGGGAAACAACCGTGCGCGTCGGAGGGGCAACGTTCGGCTGCTGCAGCGCACGCGCTTGTTGCATCTCACGCGGATCGACCCGCACTGCAACATTGCGCCCCGAGCGCCCAGAAGCAAAGTCATCATGCCGCATTCCGGTCCCGCCATGCGCCTGGTTGATGTAGGTAATGTTGGTTACGTTGACGACGTTGACGTAGCTTCTCTGCACGCGCACGCGCGGAGCTTCGCGGATATTCGTGATGTTCACCCGGTCGATGTAGCCTGGACTGCAACGATACCAAGGACGGTAAGCTTCTCCGGGACCAAGCGGGAACCATACCGAGAGGCTGGCGTCGCCGCCAAAGTGGACGCCGCCGGCAAAGACCACCAGCGCAGGCGACCAGACTGGACGCACATTTACCGGCCCGGGCACCCAGCCCCACCGGTTGTTGTAGCTGACCCACCGGCCGTAATGGAATGGCGCATAGCCCCAGGACTCATCCTCGACCCAGACCCAGCCCCAAGGCGGACGATTGATCCAATGGCCATTGCGATAGGGTTGCCAGTCTGCCGGGACGTCGCGCGGAAACCAAACCGCGCCATACTCGGTTTGAGGTTGCCAATCTCCATGGGCGTCAAGATCCGCTACTCCTGGAATTTCGGGACTGGCGTATTGGTATGAAACCGCCCGCGCCAGTTGCTGATCGCGCTGCTGGCTCCAGGAATCGAGTCCATCGGGACCCGCTGGCTGCAGCCACTGCGGATAGACCGGATTCGAACCGGCAAGCTCGAGTGACTGGCCGTTGTCGAGTTGCTGCCGGAAATCCCCGGCTGCAGTGATGTCGGCAAATTGTCCCAGGTTGGTGAAGACGGTTGCTCCGTCATTGGGTAGTACATCGACGCGCAGGTCACCAGAATTCCCGAACTCGGCGTTTCCGTTCGGCGTGCTGATGTCCAGAAGCTGCCTCGGCCACAGGCCGTAGCTGTGCAACCGGATTGATCCCTGGGCAACGCCGACGTGGATGTTAAACGCTGAATCGTCGACCAGCGTAACGTCAGAATTCGGTCCGATACGGAAGTACGTCTGGCCTATCTGGATCTCGGCGCGTCCGTCCGAGTCTGTAAAGATGCGGTCGCCCGGACCTACCGGGAGGTTGGGATAGGCTTGGCCCCATTCCTCTGAGGTGACAGCCTGAACTGAGACGTTGCCGGAGATATAGGAGATGCGGCCGGCCTCAGAAGGAGGGTCGTCATCCTGTGCGAACGCCGAAGCTGTTATTAACAGCGCGGCCGCGCAGACGATAATCGCGAACTTTTTGTAAGAGCAGAGAGCAAACATATAAGTAAGTCCTTTCTTTTTCGTTCTGCCGGTTTCGCCTTAGTCTTGCCACGAACCGGTCTTCTAGGTTCAAACTGTTGAGAATGCTAACCCCAGTCCCGGAAGAAAGTAGTACAAAGAGTTGGTGCAGGGACAACAGGAACCAACAGGCTCCTGGTACCGTATTACGCTTTGCGAGGGTAAATCGATGAATCGGACGGCAATCTGCGTTTTGGTGGGAACAGCTTTGGCTACAGGCGTATCGGGATGCAGGGTCCACGTAGATAAAGATGCGAACGGCAAGGAAAAGAATGTCCAGGTCGACACACCTTTTGGCGGAGTCCACGTCAATACCGACCAGATTTCAGCCGCAGATCTGGGATTGCCCGTCTATCCTGGCGCTGAAATTGTGAGGGATAAAGAGCATGACAAGTCTGCCGATGTAAACATGGGCTTCGGCGAGTGGACCTTGCGCGTGCGTGCAGTAAACTACTCGACCGTTGACTCCCAGGACCAAGTGACCGCCTTCTACAAGAAGGCCCTGGGCCGCTACGGCGACGTCATCATATGCCAGGGGAATTCACCCGTCGGCACACCTACCTCAACATCCGAGGGCCTGACATGCTCCGACAGCGGCGGTCACGGCAACGTGAAGATCGACGAGAAGGATTTCGGCGCTCATGGAGGATTCCAGCTCAAGGCAGGATCCAAGCGCCATCAGCATATCCTCGGCTTCGAAGATCCCTTGAACGGCAAGACTCGATTTGCCCTTATCGCGCTCGATCTTCCGGCCGCCGTGGATGGCCACAAGTCAGACTAGGCGGCTTGCGACGGCTGAAGTGTCGAAACGGCGACGAGGATTATTTGCGGGCAATGGATGTGGGTGATGCCATAGAATTCCAACACAGGCATCACAACCCATCCCATCGGAGCCCGACAAGATGCGCATCCCATTTGCCCGCCTTTCCCCGGCGGTGCTGCTGACCTTTGCCAGCGTTTTTTACGCAGCCGACAAGCCCAAATCGACCCCGCCTCCCGCAGCCGTTGATCCCTACACGGAAGTTCAACCCGCCACCGAATCTCTCGACATCGCGATGTATCAGCGGATTCGCGATGAAGGCCTCAACCACTCGCACGTAATGGAATTTGGCTCGGCGCTCATGGACGGCATTGGCCCGCGGTTGACCGCGTCTCCCAACGCGAAGAAAGCCAACGAGTGGACGCGCGATACTCTGGCCAAAATCGGTTTGGAAAATGCGCATCTCGAAGACTGGGGTGAGTTCGGCCTCGGCTGGCAACAAATCAACACCTGGGCGCGCATGGTCACGCCCGATACTGCCGTGTTGATTCTGCAGTCGACGCCATGGTCTCCCGCCACGCCCGGGCCCGTCACCAGCGACGTGGTCTTCGTCAATATCCAAAGCGACAAGGACTTCGATCAATACAAGGGAAAGCTGGCCGGAAAGATTGTCTTGTACGGCGCAATGCGCGACGTCCCCCCTGTCGACAAGGCGCTCTTCGAGCGCTACACAGAGAAGGAGCTCGAAGAGATCGCTGCGTATCCTGTGAGCAGTGCGGGCGGCATTCCACCGGAGATGCAGGCCCGCATCCGCACATTTACTGAGCGAATGCGCATGATCGACAAGGTTGCGCAGTTCTTCGCTGAGGAAAAAGTGGCCGCGGTGATTGAACCTAGCCGTGATGGCAAGAACGGCGGCGGCAGCGGCGGCACACTTTTCGATGACAACGGAGCGACGCTTGGCCGTACGCCCTACCTGGCAGAAAAGCGCGTCAAGACACCTGTCGCTGTTGCCACGATTGAGAGCTACGGCCGTCTCTATCGGCTCACGCAGGCCCACGTTCCCGTGACCGTCGAAATCAACATCGATACCAAATTCACCGGCGAACATGAACACGCCTACGACACGGTTGCGGAGATTCCCGGCACAGATCCAAAACTGAAGGATCAGGTTGTGATGGTTGGCGGACACCTGGATAGCTGGATCGCCGGGACTGGCGCAACCGACAACGGAGCTGGAACGATTGTCGCGATGGAGGCCGTACGCATCTTGAAGGCGCTCGGCGTCAAGCCCCGCCGCACAATTCGCATCGCGCTATGGACGGGTGAAGAGCAGGGTCTTCTCGGATCAAAGGGATACTGCAAGCAGCACTTCGGCTCGGCCGCGCTTTCAACGGCGCCCGATCAGATGGCTCTTCCCGAATTTTTGCGCCGCGCCACGGGGCCGCTCGAGGTCAAGCCGGAGCAGAAACTCGTCTCGGCTTATTTCAACGTCGACAACGGCTCGGGAAAGATTCACGGAATCTACCTGCAGGGCAACGCCGCCGTCTCCCCGATCTTTGCGCAGTGGATGGCGCCGCTTAAAGACCTCGGCGTTACAACCATCACGATGCGGAATACCGGAGGAACCGATCACCTGAGTTTCGACGCGGTTGGAATTCCCGGCTTCCAGTTCATTCAGGACGATCTGGATTACGAGAGCCGCACGCATCACTCGAACCAGGATGTGGTGGAACGGCTGCAGCCGGCGGATTTGAAAGAGATCGCAACGGTGGAAGCGATCTTCATCTACAACGCGGCCCAGCGCGACCAGATGATTCCCCGCAAGCCTCTGCCCGATCCCGCTGGTGAAGAGAAGCGCCGTGCGCCGCTCGAAGGAATCTTTCCCGGCGCGATCCCTCCGGCTCCTCCGGCCACTCCGGAGAAACAGTAGAGTCGTTTATTCCATCTCGAACAAAGCCCGCTCGGCGACAAGCCTGGCGGGCTCCTTTTTGGACGCACAGCCAATCCAGTAGTCGAGATTCTTTAGCGCCCTCGGGGCATTTGAGGCACATGAGCACAATTGACTTTCAACAGCGGCCCCGCGAAGGCAGGCCCCCTGCGATTCTGCTACACTTAGCGGAGCGCATCAAGCGGGAAAACGCACCAGGCCGCGCCCGATGATACGCATCCGCAAACCAAGTTCGGGGAGTGGCTCAGCCTGGTAGAGCACCTGGTTCGGGACCAGGGGGTCGGAGGTTCAAATCCTCTCTCCCCGACCATTCTTCGTTTTCACCCTTTTTGCAATCAAGATCGAAGGGCTGATCTGTAAGTAGGATAAAGACTTACAGCATCTATCGAGCAGTTCAAAAGTACAGATTTGAGCATTTCGCCTTGTTCTGCTGGTTTGCGCGTAAGGTACAAAGAATGAGCATTTTGCGCGAGTTCTAAAATCCTGTGCACGTCGATCAAACTGTTCCTCGAAATTCGGCTCCTTAAGGCTCTGAATTTGTGTTGTGATGCGCGTTTCTTCAGACTGCCATTCCGCCTGTTTGCGCTGCCAAAAATCCTCTGCGATTCTTGCCGTCCAGTTTGTCCATGTAAGCGCTATCCATTCGGCGGCGGACGTCATCAAGCGCACGAGTGAGACGGGCACGTTCACGCGCGACGTGTTCATGCGCGTTCTCATGGTCGCCCTTTAGCTCTTCTTCGATCTGCTTGGCAATCTCAGGCGGTATGGTGACGTGCTCCAGGACGTGCCCCAATTTCTCTGCGATTTCCTGTTCGCGGAAGCGGGGAAGGTCACAGGGGCCACGTCCACCGCTACAGCGGTAGTACACGTACTTCTCTTTCTTCACTTCGGCAGTGACAATGCAGTGGTCATGTGCGCACGTCAGCAGGCCACGAAATGCGATGTCGCGCTTGCTATATTTCGGCTTGTTGTGACCGTGCAAGACGGTCTGCACTTGAGCGTAAAGATCGGCACTGATGAAAAGCGGGTGCGTGCCCTGGTACGTATGCCCTGACCAAACGAATTGTCCGATGTAAAACGGGTTCGTTAGCATCTTGTGCAGGTTGGCTTTCGAGATACACGTGCCCGACACGTGTCGCAATTCTTTCGATATGCGCCAACAGCGAGTAACGCCCCGACGCGTACATCTCAAACACGCGTTGCGCTATAGCGCTCTTCTCCGGGTGGATTTCAATGGCACGCGTGGCTTGGTTATTGCGGTATCCATAGGGGGCACGCCCTGGGTACGTACCCTGTTCGGCCTTCTCGTGCATGCCCTTTTTGACTTCTTCGCGCAAATTCTCTGAATAGTTCCGCGCCATGGCGAGGCGAATGTCATGCATGAACTTCACTTGAGACTTGGAATCCTTGGAAAGAGTTTCGCCTTCCTTCACGAAGTGAATGTGTATGTCCAACTCTTCCAAGGTAAGAGCGTCCCGCTGATTGCGATACAGTCTGTCCGTCTTTTCAACGAAGAGAATCCGGCAGGACCGATTACGTTTGAAGTACGTCACCATCTCCGCAAATTGCTTGCGACCGGCAGCTTTGGCAGACTCAACCTCAATAAATTCGCGTACAACCTCGATTCCATCCTTCGATGCGGCGGCACGCAGGAGTTTGACCTGGGCTTCAATGGAGTAGCCCTCTTCTCGTTGTTCCCGGCTGGATACACGTGCATAGAGAACCGCTGTACGTGGGGTCATTTCTTGCCTTTCTTTTTCTGGCTTCTTCGGCGCGTTTTGCCCAACGTGCTTGCACGGCCTTACGTGCCTGTTCACTTCGTTCTGACGCGCTAAGATTAGCTGCGCGCGTGCGCCCCCCGATGCGCCCCTTCTCGCGGAAGAACGCGAGGGCTTCTTTCGGCAACTTCGAAGGAGGTCTCATACGTAGGGGTAAAGTATACACGTGCCCATATGTGCCCCTTCAATGCGCGCCCATATGTGCCCCTTCAATGCGCCCCCATACGCGCCCCATATGTGCCCACGCATGCCCAAGTTGCCCATACATGCCCACACGTGCGCCCCACGTGCAAAAGACGTGCACTTGGGATAGTGCGAGCTTGCCCCGTACGTGCGCGCCCGGAAGTGCGTAACGTAACCCACGTGCACTTCAGGAGCGCATACACGTGCGATAGACGTGCACGATAAGTGCACTCGATATGCCCACTGTACGTATGCCCTACACGCCCCGAGGTACGAGCTCGTTTTCCGTCGCTTGCTCAGCGACATTGCCTATGCTGGGCCCAAGATACGTTCCATCTTCTTGGGACTCCCGCGCGAACTTCGCGAAAGGGATCAATTTCGTCGAACGAAGTGAATGAATCTGTGCCGATGCTCTTTTTAGGGGAAGTTTGCAGCAGTGTAGAGCGTCGATAAGACTCCCGAATACCCTTCGAGTGTTAATGGCTGCCGATTACGAGGGGCAGATTCTGCAAGTGCCTCGAGTATCCGCCTCCGTTTCCATTCCCATGCTTCAAAACGAACGCGCGTGCCAACTGGAGACTGCCAAATTGAGCTACCGAAGTATTCGAATCCAATTGCTGCCAGCCAGTTATCGAATCGAAACTCCTTCGGGCGGCGCAGTCAACGTCCAGAGACCGGCATTGGTACAATTTCGTAATTCGTTGAAGGGATCGAAGTCGGAGGCGTACTCAGATCACCAAGTGTTTGAGTCCATGGAAGCCTCCCTCCCCCGATTTGCCGTTCGATCCTTGTGAGAATGGCTCCTTCACGATATCAGTATCCTCGCCAAGCACAAACTGCTCTCAAGTTGGAGCAATGCGCTTCCATAGTACTTTGTTCCGGCGTGAGTTCCATGCCCTCCAGAGTGCATTGAACCGCTTGCAGTCACATTCTAATCTTCGTAATTGCATCGCCATTCTGCCGAGCTTGTCGTAAACGCGGATCAGTTCGGCCTCTTTCCTGCATAGATGGTCTGCGCTGATTCTTTTCCCATACGCGATGAATTGGAGTTCCATTTCGTGCGATTTCTCGATACGCGAAGAGAACCGTTTCGGGTTACGCATGCGTGTGAGGAACCAGGCCACGGGCACGTCATCAATGTCAGCCGCAAGATCTACCCGCATCAATTCGAGATCACCATGGGATCCACGTCGAACAATTTGATCGAATAATGTCAGCCATCTCGCTCTAGTGTTTTGTATCCCGTATCTAACGGTCTCGACTTTGTGCGCCTTGTGGCGGCCATGCTTGCAGTTGAGGAGTGAGACGACGCCGTCAATGTCCAAATCGGTTGCGGAGATCGGCAGACATATTTATAATGCTTCGCACTTAAAAATGCGGTACTGGCGTGCTTCTTGAGTCGGCTCGAATGGCTCGGCCATGAACTCAGGACCTGGCGGAGCGGAAATCTGTGATACGCGGAATTCCGACTTGTCGATCGCTTGAGGCGATCCCCATGACCGCGAACTTTTCCGGCTCGCGTCAAATTGACGTGAGTTGCAGGCTATTAGACAGAGCCTGCAACTCAGGGCGGCGGAGCCGCCCTGGTGGACCGCGTACAGCGGTTGCTCTTGGTTGAACGCAGCAAGTTGGACGGAATGGTGCTCCAGATGCCGACAGAAACCGCGATAGCGGTCCTCTGAGCCATTTCTGGGGCCTGAGTGGGATGAGAGCACTTGGAATCGCAAGCGCAGCCTCCTGCGGCGGATAGGAACGGAAATTGATTGGAGTGAAACGGAAGAGAGATTTCAGAGACGCGCGCTGAGAATCCGTGGCGGAACTAATTCGCGAGGGAATGGCTTACATGGTGTGGATTCCATGTGCCTCCCTGTCCCAGCGATCCAAGGTCTTAATGAAGTCGGCCAGTGCTCTGATTTGAGATTTGTCGAGAGTGGCTAAAGGAGAAGACTGAAGGTCTGGGGATTGAAGGGAAGTGCCCAGCGCTTCGCGCTGGGTCGATATGGCGGGACTCTGTCCCGCACCCTGGCCAATTTTAGGCTGAGGGAGGCCCGCTTCGCGGGCCGCGTTTGGTCGTGCTTTCTTGGAGAGATGGGCGGGCGAGCCGCTGGCTTTCGGCCAGCCGTCACTGGAGGTGTAGGCCTTCTCAGCCCCGGATCGGATTGGCTAACCGACTGCCCGGATTTTGGTCGGACCGCACTCCGCTCGCCCATGTATTTGAAGGTGCGCTCGACCCGAAACCACAACAATCACCGACAGATTTGGCGCTGGGGTGACAAAATGGTCCGTTGGGTTTTGGCGGAGGAAATGTGGACGAGAAGTTACGAGAGCAGATCGTCGTTGCGGTCGAGAAGCAGTTAAAGCCGTGGGCGCTAAGGACTATGAATCCGGAATGGAGCAAGCAAGAAGGCTGGCAGCTTTTGTTCATGAAGGCGCTGAATCAATGAAGACGCTTGACGATCTTGCGAGCATTACTCGATAAACTGCCCCGCTCTCAAAACGAGAGGAGATGATCCTTTTGCTGATTTGCGCGGAATTTGCCAGGTATTTTGCGATTGGGATTCAAACTCGCCGCAAAGAGCGCAGCAGCAGATTTGCCCGCGCTAAACAGCGGTCGACCTCCAGCACTGTCGAGTCAGAAGGCGCAGGAAGCGTTAGATTACGTTTCTAAACTCAACCGCCAAGGCTGCTCTTTCGAGGTCGCAAAATCACGCACTGCCCAAAAATTCGGGTGCTCCCTGCGGACGATTGAGCGGCTTTGGAAAGACCGCGCAGCCTTCCTGAACGATCAGGAGGACGCCGACGTAACGATTGACGAGGCGCTCCGTTACATTTCCCAGGGCAAGTAATCCACCTTATCGGGAGCCGGGCAGAGTTCAACAGCACGTTCGGTGCATCATCGAACGGGCGGAGTCTTTTTCGTCCTCATAGTTCCGACCTCTTGCGATAATCGTTTGTATGGATTGGTACCGATGCCGGTTTCTTGAGAGTTCCGACAACTTGAGACCCCTTGTTAAGGAGCGTTTCGGTCGAGAGCCTTCCGCTAAAGCCGCACGAGAAATCATCGCGTGCTTACAGCAGGGGCGACTCTTTTATGAGGCCGCTGAGAACTCGCCACTCGAAATCCAACCACTTCAACTTTTCTACGGGATGGTCGGGTTCGCGAAAGCGCTCATAGTTGCCCGCAATCTTTGTTCGCTCTCCGACCTGAGCCCTCCATGGCGTGCGAGACATTTCACCCACCAACACTTCCATCACCGACATGAGAGTTCGGATCGGTGGTAATGGTACATTTCCAGAATTCAATGACGCAGTCGCCGACCTGACTCGGTCTGGATATATCGACGCATCTTCGCGTTGGCGCATAATTCCGCTTCTCTCAGCCAAATCCGCCGAGATAGTCGGCCTTAAATTATCGCTCAAGGAAATCTTGGGACGAATCCCTTCGCTTGACTCACTTTATCGAATGACGTTTCAAGAAGAGGCAAGCATCGCCTCCTTTGGGATCTTCAACCCTTATGGGTATGCATCCTGTTGCATTTGCAGGTCGAAGCAGAAAGGTGCAAATTCTGGGATCGAGAATCTCTTAAAGAGATTGTTGAGCAATGGCGGAATCGATTTCCTATCTTGAGAAAGTGGAAGCTCGACGCTGCAGAGTACGTCGATGGAAGTACTCACCTCCGTTTCGAAAATGTGTCCTATCAAGGTGACGAGTTTGCCGACTCAGCTGGAGCATTCACCGGTCGCACATTTCGGGCACAAGCTGCAGCTGTTGAGCACGTTTTCCGCTGGAGCTTGGTTTGGCACCAACGGCAGGCTACTTGGAAGGCGGTCATTACTTAACGGGACCAGTCGGCGGGAATGGTGTGCACATCTCCGAATTCTCTTATCACTACCTGGGCCTGTTTCTGCTGAGTTCACTGGTTCGATATCGTCCAGAGGCGTGGGCACACTCGATCTCACGTTCAATGTTTCCCAATGAGCCCGCTGATGATAAAGCACTGAGCCTCATTCAGAGATTCTTGGAGATCAACCGCACTGTCATCCCGCAAATGGTGGCCTCCGTGCTAAACCCACACGATGATTTCTATTCCCGCATATCGCACGACTAAACGGGGTTTCAATTCTTCGTCCCTTTTACGAAATCAAGGTAGACGAGGGGACAATTCGCGGACAGTTATTCCAATCCCCGTGTTGGGAGCGGAGATCAATTAGCCCTTTGGGTCTGTGATCGAATGCGCTACCTAACGAAGAACTCGGGCATACTTGCCAGAAAAGGAAATGGTCCAGGCACGGTTTCAGATGCCGACCACATCTGGGGTAATATCCGACCGACCTACAGCCATTTCAGCTTGAGGCCGGTTTGCATGGCAATGCAATTTTGCGCTGCGGCAAGCCTCTTTCAAGAAGCTTGCCGTCCGCGCCGCACTGGTCCCCACCTTCCATTGCCCCGAGCTTGAACGGAGAGTCTCAATCAACACAGGTGGAATCCTTTAAGACTTTGAAACTTACTTGTCACATGGAATTGGCTTCACTGCAAAGAATGTGCAAAGTATTACGAAAGAAATATATTGACAGACGAATTGCATGTCGTGCTATTTTGTTTCGCAGCATTCAACAGTGTCTTAAGTAATCTGTTCAACTAGTAGGTTGAAGCGTTGAAGTGATTCCGCATTCACTAGTAGTCCGAACACCGCTCGTGCCGCAGCTTGTCAAAAAAACGAGCCTGATTCAGAGCACCTTTTGATCGAAGTAGTTCAGCGTCAGATTTGAACCTTGTTTCGTTTATTCAGCAGTTCCCCGGTCTTCTGTTCACAACCTGAGAATGCAGCCCGAGTGACTGCGAAGTCTCGGAAGGGTAGACGTGTGCAACAAGAGAGATTCTGACGCTTAATATTCGCTAATTTTCAGGAGCTTCCGGAGGTGGTTATGCTTCGATTCGTCCTTTATCTGCTTTGCATTGCTAATCGGTGCTGCCGATTCTGCCATCGCGCAAACCGGACCGATTTTGCTTGCCAGTTCGCTGAAGTCGCTTGGCAGCCACACCTCGGGCCTTTCGCTCTCTGGCTCTTCGGTATTCGTGGCGGTTCCACCGAGGACAGTGGTTCATTCACAGCCCAATGCGGGCTAAAGGGGAGCAGCCAGATCAACCTGATGCTAGGACCGTTCTCCCGTTCGGAGACTCGGCAGACAAGCGCAGGTACGTCGAGCGGAAGTTGGACCGACGCTCAAGGCATGAGCCATGCAATGGCGGCCACAACGTGATGACGACCCGCTTCTTGGTTCTGCCCTGCAATGATGATCTCAGATATCCTGAGTAACTCTGCCTTGTCCGTGATGTACATAGGCCGAGAATCAAAGAACGGGGAATCCGTGGTGCATGTGATAGTGACCGTGCCCCCGATCAATAGCACATCCGTTCAGGCTCAGATGGCGCGCCTTACTCAAACGGATATCCTTCTCGATTCATCAAGCCTCCGTCCTGTTGCAATGGATTTCAATGTGCATCCTGACAATGACGCCGCGTCAATATCCCAGTTGAAATCAGATTCTCTAACTACCTCGAATCGGCCGGTGTATGGCAGCCCGCAACCATAGAGAGGTATCTGAATTCGGTTCTGACCCTGACGCTCCAAATAAGTTCTTCAACACCTTCACTCATCACAGGCAGCTAAGACTTTTTCTGGAGATTTCAAGTCATGACAAAGTACGTCTTTGGGTGTTGAACTTGATCCTTCTCGCAGTTTGCAAAGTGCCATCGGCCAGGTAAAAACCGGAAGACCGCAGTTCGGAACGTTTTCAGCCGGTCCGGATGTGATCAACATTGGGAATTTGAATTTGCACCTTTCGATCCCAGTGCTCAACAAACGGGAAGGGCGGGACTGAATTTCACCAACACCCTCAACTATGACAGCTCCATTTGGTATCCGGTTTCTATCAATGGCCAAATGGCTTGGCAACCAGCTTATCGGATGGGGATGGCAAGGCCTCTATCAACCTTCGTACATCACTTACAAGATGACCACATCTTCAGGATCATGCGGACAGCAGGGCCAGTATTCATGGCAATCGTGGACATTCTCAAATCTCGACTATTTCGAGCAGAATGGCGTTTCGCACGCGTTCCCAGCTTTCAAGGCACGTACATAAATTCTCCGGGCACTACCTACAATTGTCCGCCGGCCGGAGGAAATCCGCCTTCGAACACGCCTACTTCAACAATTGACGATTCCGGACTCACCGCCTACACAACTCTGTCTGCCGGGAGTCTGACGGCATACGTCAGCAACAAGGCAGGCTCCACGTTTTTTCCGGTGAGCTATCAAGGTGGGGGGCCTGGAGGGGTTTCAGGTTACTATCAGGCAGTCGACACGAATGGTAATGAGATTACGGGGAATAATGGCGTTTACACGGATACGACAGGTAACACCGCAACCCCGCACTGACCGTGACCGGTTCCTCGCCAAATCCGGTAACACTCACTTTTAAAACTGCCACAGGCGGAAGTTCCACCGTCACCGTCCATTTCAGTCCATTGAATATCCAAACAAACTTCGGATGCTCTCTCACGGTTAGCGAGTATCTTGCATCTGGACAATATTTGGTGAGCTCGATCGTGTTTCCCGATAGCTCCTCCTACAGATTTTCTTACGAGGCAACGCCGGCCAAAACCGGATACTACACTGGTCGGATTGCCTCCATAACGCTTCCCACTGGCAATAGCATCTCCTATACCTACCAAGGGAACAATGATGGCATCAGCTGCGCAGATGGGAGCACTCCTGAAGTCAAGGACAACTCAATTCTGATTCTCTCTCCACCGCATCTACCTGGAACTATCAGCGCACCATCGGGTCAGGTACGAGTCACACGGAGGTAGTCGACGGGCTGGGGAACTACAGCGAATACGATTTTGTTAGCCAAGCAACGCGCCAACATCACCCTCTGCACAGTACTTCGAGACATATCGCCAAGTTTATCAGGGTGCTACTACCGGGACACTTCTGTTCAAACGATCCACTTGCTATAACGGCGCCTCGGCCCCTTGTACGACAAGCGCGTTCAGTGTGCCGCTCTCGCAGGTTGATACATATGACACCCACGACGGCGTCCAAATCAACGGGACCACTATCATTTACGACGGTTACGGCGACCAGACCCATAGCTATGTGTACGACTTTGGAGGCCCCTCTTCACGCGGACCACTGCTGAGGCATGAACAGTGGACGTATGGTTATTCTGTGCCTAATCTCCCGACCGTGGACGCCGTGTTCGATGGGGGTGGAACCCTGTCCGCCAAGACAACCTACTCCTACGATCAGACGGCTCCGACGACAAGCTCCGGAATTCCGCAGCACGTAGCGCCGTTCGGTCCGAGAGGTAACCTTACAACCGCAACATACTACGCGAGCTCCGGTGTTTCGTACAATCGGACATTCACATACGAAGACACGGGCTCGATGCTCACTAGCACGGCGCTGGGCGCGACGACCACATTCCAATATGATCCAACGTTCGTGTATGCCAAGGAAGTTGATTACCCGACGCCGTCGAGCGGAGT
>CAWFWK010000008.1:0-475364 GCA_963819425.1 uncultured Acidobacteriaceae bacterium
AAGGTCACTGGCAAACTAAGATTGATCAGCGTTCCTCCACCGGGCCGGGAAGCGACAGTCACGTGGCCTCGCAGTGCCCGTACCCGTTCCCCCATCCCCAGCAACCCCAGTCCCTGTGTTTGTGGGGCATGCTGAGCATCGAACCCTATTCCGTCATCCTGTACTGACGCGAATACAATGCCGCCCTCCACTTTGATGCTGAGAGCGACACGGCGGGCTTTCGCGTGTTTGGCGCAGTTGGTCAGTGCCTCTTGAATAATTCGGTAAAGGCAAATGCGAATCGGTTCCGAAAACCGTTCCAGGCTGCTTTGTATGGTGATCGACACCGGCACGCCGGTGCGGTGGGAGAATTCCTTAACTTGCCACCGTAATGCCGGTTCCAGAGCCCAGGTCATCCAGCATGGAAGGTCGAAGGAGCAACGCAAGGTTACGCACCGAGTGCAGTGCCTGCTCCGCCAGTTGTTTCGCACTTTGTAACCTGACGTGGAAAACTTCAGTCGGACTGCCATAAGTCAGGGTCCCCAACTCCATCCTTAACCCGGTGAGCACCTGCCCGACCTCGTCGTGCAATTCACGGGAGATGGTTCGTCTCTCTTCCTCCTGGACGAGAATGAGCTGGTTCGATAACCGTCGGAGTTCTGATTCAGCCTTTTCTGCACGTGCCTTCACCCGCGTTGAGGTCGTTTCGAATCTAAACAGATACGCCGTGCTCATACAGGCTATTGCGAGTTCGAGTGCAAACAGCAGAAACGCAGATTTCGAGGTAAATTTCCTTACACTGATCTGCTCGCCTTCGATTACCTGCTGCTTTCGCCAAAGGTTTTCTCCATTGAGGGAGTCGATTCGCTCGGCGATTTGCAGGACTTCATTCGGTGCGCCTTGGAGAAGGCTTGTCGAACTAGTCTCTGCGCTTCTCAGATACTTGGAACGTTGATCCCAATATAGATCGAGACTCCCCCGCAGAGCGAGAAGTTGATCCCGATCCTTTTCCTCGAGCATTGAAGACAGTGTTGCAAAATCGTTGTCCGTCCTGCCATGCAAATCCGCTATTTGGAGCGCAACTGAGTTGATGCTGGGCGACCGAGCGCTGGCGCCGATCATCTCATCCACTTTGTAAACGTTGCTTCGAATATCGCTAACTGCAACATCTATCGATTGATATGCGCGCTGCAAGTCGTTTGACCGCACCCGAATGCGTTCTGTTTGGCGCAAGACTAGCCACCCGAAGAGTGGAAGAAGTAAGAGCAGAACAGCAAATGACGCGCCTACGATCGGCCAGATCCGTCTATGTTCTTTCTGAATTGTGTGGCTCGTAAACGCGAGCCAGGGCTGATTGACGAACGCGTAGACTTTGTCTCTCCGGGATTTCCAGAGTGTCGCGGGAACCGAGTTTGCGATGATGCGAAAGCGTCCTTTGCTTTCGTCCGTAGCCAGGCTCCCCATGTCTCAGTGTGCCTTTCCAAGTCGTGAGTTGTGCCAATGCAGGCTCGAAGATCTAACAGACGGCTTCACAGTTTCATCCGTGTTTGCTGCACTTGTAACAGTTCATAAATCAGATACACCCAACTAACAGGGCTTTCTACTGGTAAAAGTGTCAGTTCGATCGCAGGGTGCTATTCCGTCCGCCGGTTGTCGAGAATTTGTCCGAACGAATTTAGACTGGTTCGCGCCCTGGCATCATTCGGCAATTGCCTGCCTGGACCAACTCAGTATTGGCGTAGGCCCGTAGGAGGGCTTGTCGTCCATTACCGCGCAAAGCAGACGGTTCTCAGTTTGGTCGGCCGAACCAGGAGTATTGCCAGGCGCCAGAGACATTCTGGTAGTTGCCGCCGAAACGGACGTAGGTGCCGTTGCTGTAACTGACTTTGACAGATTGGTGGCGGGAGAGGCGGATGGACCCGGTGCCCCCGAGGCGGGAGCCGACTTGCTTGCTGGCGAGATTGGAGACACCGCTCAAGCTGGTGACGCCGCCCCACCAGAAATTGCCGTCGAACGAAACCCAGGTGCGATGTCCGAAGTCGTAGCTAAGGTGGCCTTCGAGCGATCCGATGGGTTCCTGAGATTGGGGCCGCGGAGAATGGACCGGCAAACGCGGCCGAATTCTCGGTGTAGAGCCAGACGCCGCCATACCCGTCGAGCAGCCAGTTGCCGAGGCGCCGGGAATAGCCTACCTCAGCTTGAAGGCCCAGCGGTTGATTCCCCAATTGATCAGCTTGGTGCCGTTATATTGCCCGGTGGGGGCAATGACTCTCAGACTTCCGCCGAGGAGTGTCTTCTGTTTCCATCGTGCGAACTCCTGCACAGGCATCGCGGGTCCGCCCAGCAAGTTGACGGAGAAGCGGAAGGAGCTGTCGACCAAACCCGAGCGATAGGCCGAGGTTTGTGTACCCAGCACTGCGCCCTCGAATGTGCCGACTGCATAAGGCAGAGACGCGGTGAGGTTAGCGGAACGTCCGAAGAAGCTCATCGTGTGGTAGAGGCTGATGACGGGAACGCTGTAACTGCCGGTAGCACCGGTGATCGGGATGGTGCCGCCGAAGTTGAGGCCTCCGTTGTAATAGCCCCAGGTGAGCGTGACCGCGTTGGTGTGGATAGGGGTGATGACATAGGCGCGTGGGGCGAGGTCCTGGGCGGGAAGGTCGAGGGTGGTGAGCAGGGGAAACAACACGAGAACACGACCAAAACGCAACATGAATTGGTGCGCGTAGGGCGCGTCTTGTACCCCGGCGCGGATCGAAAAGGGAAAAGGCCGCAAGTGGCTGAAGGATGAGCCGAAACGTGAGCGGCCCGTGCATGCGTCCGATGAGTTCTTTCCACATCCGCTCGAGATATTCTTCCACATTCGCACCATTGCCTCATTCAGGGATATCGCACGAACAATAAGTGATGCAGTCCCTTCAAGGGGTCGGGTTCAAGGTTTCGTCGATGGCCACCATTATCTTCCCGTCGACAACTTTCACCGGATAGGCCGCAACCCCGTATCCAGGAGAAGAAAGCGTGCTTCCGGTGGTGACGTCGTACTTCCAGCCGTGACCGCGGCAGGTAACGATTTTGCCATTGAGATGCGAAGCTCCGAGCGACAATCCCTGGTGAAGGCAACCATCGTCAATGGCGTAGATAATTCCGTCGACGTTGAAGAGTGCGATGTCCTTGCCTTCTAGCGTGACCGCCGTGCCCCGTCCGGGACGGAGTTGCTCCAGATTCGCTACCTCTACGTAATTCGCCATGTCACGCCATCCTTCGGCTTGCTGAATGGAACTCGAGTTCCTCGGCCAGGATGGGGATACCGAGATTGCTCGCCTGCATACCCGCGGCGACACAGATCTTGAGCACTTCCATGATCTCCTCCATGGTCGCGCCGAGCTTCAGGGCCGTCTGGATGTGCCGGCGTGTTCCGGGCGCGTACATATGAGTGATCGACGCATCGACGGCGATGCTCAGCAACTCCGCCAGCTTGGGCGTGAATACGCCGCTGGTGTAAACGGGAAGACTCACGGCGATGATCGCTTCCGTCCACGCCGGGTCAATCTCAAAGAACCCGTCCCAGGCCGAATTCCATTGACCCGCGGCTTTCATCTTGTCGCAGACCGGCGTCGCCGCCGGTCCCTTCGGCGCTAGCTTCACACCGGCCGACTTGGCTTCTTCCAGAAGAATGGGTGCGCCCAGGCTGCACGTATGGATCGACAGAAGAGACGCGATCTTGAGCACCATCAGGATCTCGTCGCGGGTCGCGCCGGCTTCGAGGGCGCCACGAATATGGCGGCGGGTTCCCTCGGCGCTCAAGTTCGTGCACGCCGCATTCACCGCAAGGCTGATCAGCTCGACGTCTTTGCGCGGCAGTACGCCGCTGGTCCACGGGTCTGCGGACATCCTGAGGCATTGATCGACCCAAGCCGGTTCCCATTCGCGAAACTTGGCTAGCGCAGGCTTGTCCCAGGGACCGGTTGCTTCTGTGGGTACTGGTCATTCAATGACTCCGATTTTAAGAGATCCCGTCCTCGAATCAGAGGACGGGACCCGGCATCTCATTTCGTCGCCGCGTGCGATCGTGGCACTACTTCGCGACCAACACCGGCGGCGGCACCATGCAGTAGGCCATCGGATGCGAATCGGAGATCTGCATGCTGGACGCTCTTCTTGCCGTCGGTCTCCCAGACCATGAAGCCGCGATCGTCATCCCCGCGATTGGGCGGCATGCCGAGGTTCTTCAGCGTCTCGTCCACGCTGTCGTACCAGACGCCGATCTTCATGATCTTGCGCGCTTCCTCCGCTGTCGCAACCTTGCGGCCGAATTGCTCGGAGAGTCGCACGATCGCCTCGATCTGCTGCACCGTCGTCATGCGCTCACGCTTGCTGTTCCAGAGGTTGTCCTCATTGCCGACCCGCACGTGCTGGCCCAGGATGATCGCCAGAGGCTGGGCGACCGCATTGATCCGCATCCCGGCCCAGAACGTGACGATCGCACCCTGCGGTTCGCGGCTGGAGCCAGTGCATCCAATCGAACGGATTGTGGCCGCACCCTCCCCCGCCGTACATGGTGATATTCGTGTTCAGCGGGCCCATGTACGCACCGTGGCGGATCAGCCGCTCCACGATCTCGAGCTGGTGCACGTGCGCCAGCGTGAAATAGGGCTGGATACCGTGCCTTTCGCAGGCGCTTCAGGTGCTCCAGGTAGAAGGCCGGACCGGCGTCGGTAAACATGCCAGCGTACGCCGCGATCACCTTCGGATCTTCGAGATGCGTCCCTTTCACATCCTCCGCGGTCCACATCTGCGTGATGTCGAACATGGAGGTGCCGATGGCAACCGTGACGGTCTCCGGTGTTGGCGTCAGTTCCGCGAGCATGTGACGCGTGTCGTAGTCCAGCCACTTGGCCTTGTCGCCGTCGCTCTTGGGCGAGAAGGCGATCGAGCCGCCGACCTGGATGATCATTTTGGGCACGGCTTCCTTGAGGCGCTCGAGCAAGTGTTGTAGTGGTCGATATCCGCCGAGAGGTGCCCGGTCGCGGGGTTGCGCACGTGGACGTGCAAGACGGTAGCGCCGGCGTTGTAGCAATCCACCGCCGCCTGGACCTGCTCGTCCCAGGTGACGGCGATGTCAGGAGCGTCGCCCGGCAGCCACGTCGGCGCATACGGAGCCGCGGTGATGATCAGCGGTCGCATATTTTCGGGATACAGTGAGTCGTCGTTATAGTACATTCGAATTCTCCTTTATTTTGAATTACGTTGGTCAGTCGAGTCTCTTTATAGTTGTTAACTTGGCGAGCTTATTACCTTCTGAGTCATCTGATCGTGACTGTCATCCGGTTCTGGTGGTGGAAACGCAGTCGAGTCAGGCTGCCAGACGGCAAAGATGTTTCCCTCGGGATCGGCGAGAACTGCATACCAGGCGGTCTTCGGAACAGCCGTCTTGGGACGCAGTACCGCGCCGCCCAGTTGCTGCACTTGGTCAACTGCCTCATCGAGTGAATCGACGTTGACGTAGTGCACCCAACTACGCGGCTCGGGGATTGGCCGATATGTCAGTCCGCCGTTGAAACCGTTTGTATGGCTCGGTTCGGTCTGAATCCGCCAGTAATCTATTCCCGGCGCTTTTTCCAAATGCCACCCAAACAGGGTGCGGTAGAAGTCCACCAGTTCTCCGGGTTCGGTGGCGTAGATTTCGAAATGTGTTACTGAGCTCATAGCTTAGCTCCAAAAGTTGGCGGGCACAGCTTAAGGATGTGAGTTGCTCAGTGGTCAAGCGTAGCTGGCTAAGCACCACTAGGATTGCCGGCTAACAATGCGCTCTCATTCGTCTCAAGTTAGCGAACTACTCTGATCGACTCCCTAACATGCCTCGGCCAAAGTAGTCGGCAGAGTTTGAGAACAGAAAACAGTGGTTCAAGCGGGCTGCCGAACAACTACTATCCCCTCGATCCACTAGAAAGGCTCCAAAAGGGACGGATTCCTTACCTGGCGTATTTATCGATTGTCGGGCAGCAATTAGGATGGTTGACGCTCTTGTCTTGGGAAGATTTGCTGCTACGAACGACCAAAGACCGTGATTCGTCACGCCTAGGGACTTTTCTCGCGCGATATCAAGTGTCAATGGGAGAGACGTGGCCGGCCCCGGTCTCTAGAGTGGGAACTGTCCCTGCAGCATTCGTGAACATTTTTCTTTTTACCTGATGATGACGAAAAGCTAGACGTGCTTCATGTGGCAACAGTTATTAAGTGGCTTGTCATAGATGCAACTCTGCCAGTGACCAGCGGCAAGAAACCCTAGACGCCACCCCGATCGGTTTAGCACCATTTATGCGGAACGGTGTGCCAGGAAAGGTTGCTAGACCATGAACGTGAAAATGATTCGAGCCACCCCGTTCGGAGGCGTCCGTAGGATATTGGCACTGCTGTGTGCATTGCTCCTGTTGCCTGGCGATCGATTGACCTATGCCCAATCGGCGTCCCCGCAAGAAGCTTCTGAAGAGCAACCGGCAGAGACGATACCAAATGATCAGTTGGATTCTTTGGTGGCGCCGATTGCGCTCTATCCGGATCCACTGCTGGCCCAATTGCTGGCGGCATCCACGTATCCGCTCGAAATCATACAGCTCCAGCAATGGCTGCAGAGCCACAAGGACTTGAAAGACAAGGCGCTCGGATGCCGTCGAGGAAGCAAGACTGGGATCCCAGCGTCCAGGGCTTGGCGGCGTTGCCTGATGCGGTCAAGCAGCTTGCTGAAAACATCCAGTGGACGACTGACCTAGGTAACGCCTTTCTGGCCCAGCAGAGCGACGTAATGGATGCGGTGCAGCGGATGCGAAAAACGGCGCAAGACAAGGAAACCTTGAAGCAACCGAGCAACAGAAAGTACAGACGGAGGTGGTCGAGAGCAAACAGGTTATCGTGATCCAACAGGCCAACCCGCAGGTTATTTACGTTCCCAGCTATAACCCCACGGTGGTGTACGGACCTCCGGTCTACCCCTATCCGCCAGTCGTCTATCCGCCAGTCCGGAGGGTACGTAGCAACGGCCATCAGCTTCGGCGTCGGCCTGGCCATGGGGGCTGCCTCGCGGAGGCTGGGGATACAAGTGTGGATGGGGCCCGGCACAATGACGTCACGTCAACAGAAACAACAACTTCGGAACAATTCCAACCGAACCAACGTTAGCAATCGCTCGGTAATAACGTCGTTCCGGCGGCGGCAACAATTGGCAGCACAACCCGCAGCACCGCGGCGGCGCCCCTTATTCAAATAAGGCGACGGCGAACAAGTATGGCGGAACGGCCGTGGGGATTCGATGTCAGCGGCAGGAGAGCGCGCCAGAACCAAGGCGACCGCCAGCACACAGCGGGCGGAGCGGGCGGTGCTTCTGCATCCAACCGCCAACAGTCGGGCGGAGGGAATCGTGGCGGCGGCGCGGATCGTGTCGGCGACCGGAGCGTGCCCAAGCGGCGGCTCCTCACGTGGTAGCGGAGCGTTCGGCGGCGAGCTCGGGCGGCCACAGCGGCAGCAGTGCCAAAGCCAGTAGCTCGCGTGGATCTTCCAGCATGGGTTCCCGAGGCGAGGCGGTGGTTCCCGCCAGGGGCGGCGGCCGTCAGGTAGAGAGAGCCGTCATTAAGGAAAACACATGAGACCAACTACACCCATTGCACCTTTGCATCGACATCGATTCGGGCTATTCAGCGGACCGCCCTGGCATGTGCCCTGGCAGCTTTCGTCTACGCAGCGGCGCAATCGGAAACCGGACGCTGCCACACAACCCGCGCAGACTCTCGTTTGCCACTCCGAAAGAAGGCAGCCGACGCTCTCGTCAAGGCGGCGTCCGACTATAATGTGCCGGCTCTCATGGAGATTCTTGGACCGGATGGCAAGGGATCGTTTCCTCGGCCGACCCCGTTAGCGACAAGAACTCCGCCGCTCATTTGCTGCGCAAGCCCATGACAAGATGGAGGTGGTCGTCGACCCAAAAACCCGAAGCGTGCAATCCTGTCCAGTCGGAAACGAGGATTGGCCAGGACCAGGTCCCGATCGTAGAAGCGGAGTAAGTGGCAGTTTGACACCAAGGCGGGCCTAAAGGAACTCCTGTACCGGCGGATCGGCGCCAACGAACTCAACGCCATCACCATTTGCCGCGGCTATGATGACGCCCAGATCAGTACGCCGAACAGATCCACGATAACTCAGGTGTGAATCAATACGCGCAGAAGTTATCAGCACGCCTGGAAAGCAGGACGGCTTGGCTTGGCAAAACTCGGATGGCACATGGACGGGCCCGGTCGGGGAAGGGGTAGCCAAGGCCTTCGCGGAAGGTGACGGGAAAGGCCAAACCCTTCCACGGCTACTATTTTAAGGTGCTGAAAGGGCAGGGACCTAATGCACGCCTCGGAGAGCTCGACTACGTGATCGGAGGAGCGATGATCGGGGGCTTTGCCATGGTCGCGGTACCTGCTGAATATCGGGTCACCGGTGTCAACACCTTCATCGTCGGCTACGATGGAGTGGTTTATCAGAAGGACTTGGGCGCAGATTCCCTCAATATCGTTAAAAACATGGACCGCTACAATCCCGACAAGACGTGGCACCCAACAACTGACAATTGGTGATGTTGGTGTGTACTGGAATTCTCAGCCTCGATCGGGAGCTAAGAACGCTGTTCCCTCGAGGGGGCCCGGCTTTAGCTAGTCGGAAAGTTGCAGAAGGCATGGCGCTCGAAAACTGACTTGCCCATTGTTTTCGGGATAGGCGCGTGTTGGTGAAGTGAATACGTTTCGGGAGGGCACCATGGCAATAGCGAAGCTTGAACCACCGCCGAGAAGTGACTTCGGCCACAAGTTTGCCTCATGGGAGAAACGGCACGCCACCGGCAAGGACCTGCGCCGGGAGGTCCCGCGGGAGTCGCACGCCGAGTGGATACCTTCGAGGAGCCGGCCTGACCCGCTGAAACTCATTGCTGAGAACAATCAGGGCCGGCAAAAAGACCTCATTCCGTTGCGCATGGGACGCATGGCTGCCTCGCCGTTCACCTTCCTGCGGGGTTCGGCCTGCGTGATGGCGGCGATCTATCGACATCGCCGATCAGCGGAATTCCCGTAATCATCGATGGCGACGCGCACTTGAACAACTTCGGTTTCTATGGCACACCCCAGCGGGAAGTTGTCTTCGACCTGAATGATTTTGACGAGGTGACCATCGGTCCGTGGGAATGGGATCTCAAGCGCCTCGTGGCAAGCGTAAACGTAGCCGGGCGCGAAAATGGCCTCAATCGGCGGGAACGGGCCGCTGCCGTGCGGCGCGCGGTCGAGGGTTACCGATTCAACATGACCCGACTGGAAAGCATGGGATTGCTGGAGGTCTGGTATCTGCATGCCTATCCTGGACGGCTGAATCCGCTGGTCAAGATCGATCCCAAGTCCCAAGCCGTCTTTAAAAAAGTCTTGGCCAAAGCATTGGTCACTGACAATAAGGCGCTTCTACCGAAGGTCGCTGAGCGCAAGAGCGATGGATGCTGGAAGTTTCGCGAAGATCCGCCGGTATTGACGCGTGTCAGCGCTTCCACGAAAGCAAAGGTCATTGATGCCCTGAACCGTTACTCAAGCACACTTCCGCGAGAGCGTCGTTTGATGCTGAGCCGCTACCAGGTAGCAGATGTCGCCCACCGGGTGGTGGGGGTTGGTTCGGTTGGAACCCGTGCGTACCTGGCGTTGCTTTTCGGCAACGGAGATAACGATCCCTTATTCCTGCAGGTTAAGGAAGCTGCACCGCCTGCCCATGCTCCCTACCTGCCGCAACTCACGAAAGAATTTCTCCACAATGGAAAGCGGGTGGTGTTGGACAGAAAGGACTGCAAGCCTCGAATGACCCAATGCTGGGCTATACCGAGATCGACGGAAGACATTACTACGTACGTCAGATGAAGAATCTGAAGGCTTCGATACCAATCGAATGGCTAACGGGAGCCTCCTATAACTTCTATGCCTGGGCGTGCGGTGCATTGCTGGCACGCGCACATGCACGGGTGGGAGACACCGGCGCGGATCGCCGGCTACTGCGGCAACTCCGCGGTTCTGGATAGAGCATTGGCGGAGTGGGCGGAGAGTTACGGAGATCAGACGGAGCAGGATCACGCGACGTTGGTTGACTCCATCAAGCGATGGGAAAACCAAAGCCCACATCGAGGCAGCGGATGAAAGCTAACTAACTCTCTGACGTAGGTGTACGGGTCTCCTATTGATGCAGCATTTCCGAAAGTGAAGGTCTCGATGGCTGAAACAGATCCATCGCAAAATTCGCCTGATTTCTCTTTGGTCTTGGGCGGCCCGCTTTATCAGATATTCAGGCGGGCTCGCTTGACAGGTCCGACGCTGGAGTTGGTGCATCGTCGGGTCATATTCTGTCCTCATATGCTGGGTGCCATTGGCAATTCTGTCCTTGACGCAATCTCACTTTCCGGGCGGAGCAGGCTTTCGTTCTTTCGCGATATCGTGACACACGTACGATTTCTGGTTGCGTTGCCAGTGCTGATCCTGGCTGAGATGGTCGTTCATCATCACATCCGGCCGATCGTAAAAAGCTTTATAGAGCGACGGGTCGTCACAGCGGAAGAACTCCCAAAGTTTAACGCTGCAATTGACTCAGCCATGCGTATACGTAACTCAGCCATTGTCGAAGTTACTCTTCTTATCTTTGTGTTCACCGTTGGCACTTGGATCTGGCGGCATCAGGGAGCGCTGGATGTCGCAAGCTGGTACGCCTGCCCCAGGGTGGCGAGAAGCACTTTACGATGGCAGGGTACTGGTTTGCGTTTGTCAGCATCCCCGTCTTCCAGTTCATCCTGTTGCGCTGGTATATGCGGATTATGATCTGGTTCTGGTTTCTGTTTCGTGTTTCGCATCTCAAATTGCACCTGCTGCCCGCACATCCAGACCGGGCAGGTGGGCTCGGACTTATAGGTAGATCCAGTCACGCCTTCGTTCCATTATTGTTCGCACAAGGCGCATTGCTCTCAGGTCAAATCGCCAGCCACATCTTCTACAACGGAAATCACTGCTTGCGTTCAAGATGATAATCGTTGGCTTTGTTGTCTTCTTTGTTGTTGCGATTCTGGCTCCGCTGTTTTTGTCACACCACTGCTTGCGCGAGCCAAGCGCGAAGGTCTCGTGGAATATGGCGCCCTTGGCTCTTCGTATGTCATGGATTTTGATCAAAAATGGTTGCGAAGCAAAGTCAACGATGAACAGTTGCTGGGGACTGGAGATATACAGTCACTGGCTGATTTGGTAATAGCTTCGCCGTCGTCCGCGAGATGCGCGGGTTCCTTTTGTGACGGTGATGTAGTCCGGCTCCTCATTGTGACCGTTATCCCCATCGTCCCATTGTTGCTGACGATCATGCCGTTCGATCAGTTGGTCTCCCAGGTCATCAAAATAGTCTTTTGATGTTGCCTTTGCGCTCTGTTTCCTTTTTGAGTTTCTGGAATGAAAATCCACTGCCAGATTGTATTTGGCGATAATTCGAGCATCTCTAAGCGAAGCTAAAAAGAGCCGCGGCTCTCAATCTGACGCCGGGTATCGAAACAAGTAATGAGATGTCGGCCAGCGTTCCAAATTCGGAGCAGCGATACGCTCAGATGTTTGTGCGAGTCCCGTTTCCTCGAATCTATCAGTGGCGTCGTATCGAGAAGCCAGTTTTGCAAGCGCGACCCTTGAATCAACGAGGCTCCGGAACATTCGGGTGTGCTAATCGAAGTGCACGGAAAACGTGTCTTCTATTCCGGTGATTTCAGAGCCCACGGCCGCAAGCGCGCTTACCAAAAGATTGATGGCCGTGCCGCCCAATAACATCGATGTTTTACTGGTAGAGGGAACCAGCCTCGGCTGCGATAAGCCCTATGCCACTGAGGAGGATTTGGAAGAAGATTTCGTGAAACTCCTCCAAACTACTCCAGCCGAGTTTTTGTCGCTTGGTTTTCAATTGCCTATGACCCGCGCTACAAGTGCCCAAAGTGTGGAGGGTAGTAGAGCGGTAACTGCGCACCTACAATTTCACCCCAGCGTTCAACGTCATCTTCGGAAGGCACTCAAGATATTATCGATCGAGGTCTTCCGTAAAACGCCATGCAGCAAAACGGGCCCCGGGAAATCGCCTTGTCGCCAGAAAAATGCAAGGCGGTCGAAGAAATCGTGCGGGGTGACGAAGTGATGATCTTACTGTGGCGCCAGTTTTTAGTCTCCAGCGAAACTCCAGAGCGAGAACCTTGCTCCGGACGATACGCTCGAACCAGCATGAACATTGACGTTCATGCCGTATCCGGACGTATTCTAACCTCCTGCATCGGCAAGTAGTGACATCGCGGCTACGATCAGGCCAAGATGATCTTGCGAGCTTCGGCTTCAGGATCATCGGCCATGCGATAGTCGTTGTCCCAAATCATCGCCCGATTGGTGTCAGGATTGGTTGGCGCCCAGTTTAATCCCGGTATGCTCGGATTTCCGGTTGCGGCAAACGCGGCCCATGACGATGCCATCTTCTTCGCCAGAGCCTGCGCTTCCGGGGTATTCCCTGTTCCCTGCTCACAGCGCTTCGTGTTATCGAAGCAGAATTGAAGATCCGCCGTATGCCATGCGCCAGGCACGCCATCGAGAATCGACGTCTGCCACGTGAAGTAATATGCGTACGCCGGCGCCGCCTGCAGTTCATGTTTCAGTCGCGCCATCTTCACCACGTTGTTCCGCATCCCCAGCCCATTCAGCCCCGGAGTTCCGCTGCAGATATACGAAAGCGTCTGAATCTTCTTCTGCGGGTACGCCTTCTTCAGCGCCGCAACGATCGCCGTCGCCTTCTCCTCGCCGTACGTCTTCGCAAGATTTGCATGCCATTCTTCTTCCGTCGGATGCGAAGACATCTGGTTCCCCTCTTCGCTCACCGACCCTATGAGCATCGGCATATTCTTTGATATATCCGGAGCCGCGTCGAAGAACGACCGCATGTTGATCACCTTTCCGTCAACGCAAGGCGACCATCCGACGCGCGGCGTTCCCGGCGCTCCTGGCCCCATCATGGGTCGTCCCGGCGGATTGATCTTCGCAGCCGCCGCGTTCCCGGCCGCAAACAACTTGGCCCACTCCATCTTCTGGAGCGAACTAATGTCGTTGGGCGCAAGCCCCAGTTCCTTCATCGTCTGCCGTGCTAGTTCCTTTTGCTGATCTCTGCTCGGAATGTTCCCTCCACCGCCGGACTGCGCCGCAGCCCGATGGATCAGGCCCACCGCGGAGGGCATTCCCATTAGCGTCGTCACCTTTGATCCGCCGCCCGACTGCCCGTAGATCATCACGCGATTGGGATCGCCGCCGAAGCTCTCGATGTTCTCCTGAACCCACTTCAGCGCCGCAACAAGATCCGTCATTCCTACATTCGCCGAGTCCTGATATGCCGAGCCGCCAATCTCCGCCGCATCGAAGAACCCGAGGATATTCAGGCGGTGATTGACCGAGACCTGCACCACATCGTGATGCCGCGCCATCTGCGCGCCGTCGTGCGATGGCAACTCGTAGGATGATCCGAAGCTGAAACCGCCGCCGTGCATGTAGAACATCACGGGACGCTTTCCTGTCAGGCTCGGCGTCCAGATGTTCAGCTTCAACATGTCTTCGCTCTGCCAGCCGTCATCCCAGTCGAACAAAAACGTCTGCTCGATGCTCGTCCACGGATGCAGGGTCTGCGGGCAGTTCGCGCCGTACGCCAAGGCCGGATACTCGTCCTTCCATGGCGCGGGCGGCTTGGCCGGCAGCCATCGATTCTCCCCAGCCGTCGTTGCCCCGTACGGCACTCCCTTGAACGTAAATACGCCGCCATCTACAAACCCGCGCACCTTGCCGTACTGCGTTTTCGCCACGGCCGTTCGCGGCGTCGACACATTGCCCGGTTCCTGGTGCGCGGCTGTCTTCACGCTGTCAGAGCCGAAGGCAGACCTGCTCAGCGCCGCACCCAACCCTGCCGTCGTGGACAGCAGCAACGCCTCACGCCGCGTCAGAACAACAGACTGCTTCGACTTCGCCATGAACAAATTCTCCTCTCGTGTTTATGCAATCAGTCGCTTCGAAATTGCGCGACTCGCACTTAGCAGCGCAATCTCGTCATTCTGGCAGCGCGTACCGCCCATCAACGTGGAACTTGCCCGTTGCAACAGGCGCTTCCGTATCTGGCTGGCCGCCGCCAATGCTGATCGTGTACTCCCCTTGTGCGACGATCGGATTCCCATCCTCCGTCACCATCCCCATGTCACGGGGCTTCAGGTTGAAGTGCACCTTCTGACTGGCTCCGGCGTCGAGATGCACGCGCTCGAATCCGCGAAGCGCAATCCGTGGCGCTCCCTTGACATCTGGGAATTTTAGATAGAGCTGAACGACCTCATCGCCGGCCAGCTTGCCCGTATTCGTCACGGTCACATCCGCACCCACGGACTCTCCGGCAGCAATGGCCTGCGTGGGGACACTGAGATCGTTGTAACTGAACTTCGTATAGCTCAGTCCATATCCAAATGGGTAAACCGGCTTACCGGTGAAGTAGCGATAGGTACGATTCGCCATGCCGTAATCCTCGAAGTTCGGCAACTGATCGACGCCCTTGTAGAACGTGACCGGCAGCCTTCCCGCAGGATTGTTTTTGCCGCTCAACGTCTCGGCGACGGCGGCTCCACCCTCTTCGCCGGGGTACCAGGCTTCCAAGATGGCGTTTGCGTGATCATTGATCCAGGTCACGGCCAGCGCGCTGCCGTTCATCAGAACAACCGCCAGCGGCTTGCCCGAGGCCGTCACCGCTTCTACCAGGTCTTCTTCAGGCTGCGGCAAGTCGATGCTGGTGCGGTCTCCGCCCAGAAAGCCCGGTTCGCTCACGGGCATCTCCTCGCCTTCGAGCTGACTGGTGATGCCCACAACCGCTATAACGGCATCAGCTGACTTGGCGGCGGCGATTGCCTCAGGCGAGACGCCGGCCTGCGCTTTGTTCCAGATCAGCTCTGCATGCGGCTTGCTGCTCTGTGTGCCATAGCTCATGCTGATCGTCGCCTTACGGCCCTTCTCCAGGTGGACGCGGCCCATACCGGACGACATCTCATCGCCCCCACCGAAGGCCGCTGCCACCTGCTTGTCATCTACGGTAAGCCGGCAGAAACCATGGCAGCGAACGCCGAGCTGATAGTCGCCGGATTCAGTGGGAGTGAGCGTCCCCGTCCATTGCACTCCGTATGCTTTCTTCCCGGCAACTTCCTTGGGCAGATTGCTCTCGCTCAGGTTTACGTTCGTTTCCGTGCGCGTGAGGATCGGTGTGGTCTTGGAACCGGGAGACATGCGACCTTCGCTGTATTCAGCTTTGAGGCCGGGCTTGCCGTCGGGCGTGGTTAACAGCGCATCGGGCAGCGGTTTACCATCCGTGCGCAGAAACTGCGTTCCCGGAACATAGGTGATGGTTGCATTGGGGAACTCAGCATGCAGGCCGTCGAGAACGGAGACGATGTGCGTTGGCTGGCCGGCATAGTTGCCGATCAGCGGCCGAGTCTGATCCGCCAGTGGACCGACGACGGCAATCTTCTTGATCTCAGGTTTTAGCGGAAGAAGTCCGTCATTCTTGAGCAGCACCATGGACTCGTTCGCCAGCTTGCGTGCATGGGCGCGGTGTTCCTTGCTGTCTAGCTCCTTCTCATCGATCTTCGCGTATGGAACCATATCAGCGGGATCGAACATGCCGAGCTTGATGCGCGCGGTGAAGAGGCGAATGAGCGCGGTGTCGAGCACGCTCTCCGGCAGATATCCCTGCTGCACAGCATCGATGTAAGCCTTTTCGACGGGTTCGCCAAAGCGAGAGGTGAAGGTGACGCATTCGTTGTCCATGCCGCGAATGACGGAGATTGCGGCGCCCTGGGCTTGCGTGGGGCGATAGCGATGATTTGCCGCAACGTCCCGAACCGCATCGCAATCGGAGACAACGTAGCCCTGGAAACCCCACTTTCCGCGAAGCTGATCCTGAAGCAGGTACTGGTTGGCGCAAGCAGGCTCGCCGTTGATGGCGTTGTAAGCGCACATCACGGATCCCGCCTTGCCGTCGACCACGGCTGCGCGGAAGGCCGGCTCGTACGTGTCTATTTCGTCGTGCTTGCTCACGTCGACATCTGCGAAGTGACGGGTTGGCTCCGGTCCACTGTGCACGGCGAAGTGCTTGGGTGTGGCAATTGCGAGGTAGTACTTGGGGTCATCGCCCTGTAGCCCGGTGACGTACGCCACGCCCATACGGCCGGTAAGGAATGGGTCCTCGCCGTACGTCTCCTGCCCACGGCCCCATCGCGGATCGCGGAAGATGTTGAGGTTGGGCGACCAGAAGTCGAGGCCGCCCATGATGCCGGCGTGTCCTTCGCGCTGGTTCTGCAGGTGCTTGATGCGGCCTTCGATGCCGATCTGCCCGGCCATCGTGTGGATGCCCGGTGCGTCGAAGGTCGCCGCCAGGCCAACCGGCTCGGGATATTCCGTCACACCTTGATTGATTACGCCATGCAGGGCCTCGCTCCACCACTGATACGCCGGAACCTTGAGCCGGGGAACGGCGGCCGAGTTGTTTTGCATCTGCGTCGCTTTTTCCGCCAGCGTCATGCGATGCACCAGGTCCGTGGCCCGCTGCTCTGGGGAAAGCTTCGGATTCAAGTAAGGAAGATTTGCCGATTCCTGAGCAACTGCACTGTGTAGTGCTGAAGCAAACAGGAGTGCCGCGCTGCAGGCGGCAATGCCTTCGATGATTCTGGTCATGCTTGTTTTCATACTTCTTCTCCAAATGAGTCTTAGCAACTACTGCGCCTCCGGCGACTTGAAGACCAGCGCCGCGAATTGATGCAGATAGTCTCTCCAGTTGGGCCATGCGTGGAAGCCGCCACTGTCGTGCTCCTCCACGTTAATGCCGGCGTCTTTCAGGACGGCGACCGTGGAGTGGCTGTTCTGAAGCGCGATGTCGTACTGTCCGGCATCCACCCAGAAAAGGCGAAACGGCTTGCCCGACGCGCGGTACTGCGCCACGTCCGTGTCCTGCTCTTCCTTAATCGAGTTGGGGAACCATCCGGAACTGAACACGCCCACGTAGGAGAAATCTGATGAGTCGTCGAGCGCGATGTTCAGCGCCTGCAGACCGCCCATAGACAGCCCCGCAATTGCACGGTGGTCGCGGTTGGCAAAGGTGCGATAGTGCGCGTCGATGTAGGGCAGAACCACCTCTACCAGGTCATCATTGAAGGCGTCGTGGCCCATGCGCACGCCCGGCGTCAAACGGAACTCCGTGGAGACGTGGCCTGCGGGCATCACGATCAGCATCGGAACGGCCTTCCCGCTGGCGATCAGGTTGTCGAGAATTGCGCCTGCGCGTCCGACCGTAGGCCACGAATCGTCAGAATCTCCTCCGCCGTGAAGCAAGTAAAGTGCAGGCAATCTCGCGCTGCCATTCTCGTAGCCCGGCGGCGTATAGACGTGCATCCTGCGTTCGCCGCCTGTGGCAGACGAGTCATAGTAGACCGTTGCGATTGCGCCGTGCGGCACGCCCGCTTTGTACTCCGTGAAGTCCGCGCCTGGAACCTCGTACATGCTGGACGCGTGAGTCAGCGATTGCGAGGTTAGCGGATTCCGCGGGTCTGTCGTACTCACGCCATCCACAGTGAATGTGTAGCGATAGATTCCAGGCTCGATCGGACCGATCGTTGCTTCCCAGACGCCCTGATCGCCCTTGGTCAAAGGCACACCAGCCATGTACTTGCCGGTCTCTTGCGGAGTGATTCCCGGTGTGGCCTCCGGGCCCTCGGCATGGAGCTTCACATCGGTGGCGTTCGGCGCCCAGATGCGAAACCGGACATGGCGATCGGGCTCCACCTCGACCGACTTCAACGTGTCGTTGGGTGTGGGAGCAGGCATTTGCATCGCGGGCCTCGGCGGTTGTGCTGCCGATTGCTGAGGTGCTTGCTGCGCATGAACGCAGAGCCCCATGCATAGCACACCGAATACAAAAACCGCGCGTAGGACTCCACTGCTTGACCGCATCATTCGACTCTCCTGTGAACTCCACTTCGTTCTCAGAACAACTCTTCGAAGCACTGCCCGTCGAAGAACGACACCCCCTGTACGGTAACCTCTGCGGGAAGCTGTGGGTCTTCACCGGCACTGGAAGTTTCGGGCGTCCTGTGTGTCTCCGCTTCCGGTGTACTGCGCGTGTTTGGGATAGGCGCATAGGGGGCGGCTGCGGCCGGGAAACGCGCTGCCAGTGGCAACCACCGACTCGGGCGCCGCGCCCTTCTCCACCCACCCAACGAGTGCGCTGAGCATGTCGAAGTGATCCAAGGAGGGGCCGCCTCCGCAGTGAGCCATTCCCGGCACCAGGAACATCCGGCTCCACTCGGCCACCTTTTCCGCTCCGCCGTTTGTTGCGGCCAGCGACTTGTAATATCCGAGCGTGTCCAGGGGTGAGAACCACGGATCGCTGTCGCCGTGGAAAAAGATCAGCTTCCCGCCGTTCTGCGAGAACGTAGACAGGTTTGTTGACGCAGGCTCAACCAGCGGATCCGACGCGCGCAGCGCCGCGGCATCCACGTCGAGGTCGGTAGCGGTGGTGTACGGGCCGAATAGACCCTTCTTGCTCAGCGTCAGCAAACCGGGTATGCCGGTTGTCGAAGCAATGCCCGCGTCGTAAAGAAAGCCAGGGTAGACCTGCGTTCCGTAAGCATTTCTTGGCCCTGCAAACGCTTTCTTGATTGCCGCAGTTTTTTCCGGTGCGATGCACGTGTCGGTCTGCCCAGGTTTGCATGCGAGCACCGCAGGGTCGAAGTCGCACCCGATGGGATCGAAAATCATGCCGTCCGCCACGCCATCGCGCGCGTCGCACTGCTTCATCAAGCCGTCCATAAAGACCTTGCGATCGGCCTCAGTCATAAACTTGTCGATCTCCGGCTTACCGGAAGCGTCCTTTGGCGACGACTGGTTGTAGGCCACCGGAATCCACTGTGCAATCGCGAGGTTCGACAGGCCCGTACGCATCGCCGGATCGCCCGAGACGATCCCGTTGAACACCGTCGGAAAGCGCTGCGACAGGATCATGCCCTCTCGCCCGCCTGTGGAGCACCCGACGAAATAGGAGTAGGCCGCAGGCTTTGCGTAATAGCTATCGATGATTTGCTTGGCGACCCCCGCGACTTCTGCGTTTGCCATATAAGCGAAATCCAGATAAGCCTGCTGGTCGCGCATGAAGCTGAAATCGAATCCGCCGGTCTTAGCCTTGTGTCCAGAGTCCGTGCTTGCAACAGCGAAGCCCCGCGAGAGCGCCGGCTTGTCTCCTGTGTAGCTCGCTCCAGTCGGGTACGCCACTACACCGTTGCCGCCTCCGCCGCCTTGCATCATGAAGTCGCCGTTCCAGGCGCCCGGCTCCGGAAGAGCGACTGAAAACCCGATGCCGTACTCCACACCATCAGCTCCCGTGCGGCGGTCGATCATGCCGTCAACGCGGCAGTGTGCGGGGAGAGGTCCGACGGCCGGCGCCCCCGGATAAGCAGGAGCAATGGTCATCCCCGCTGGAATCGGCTCGGAATTCGCGATCTCGGCGCCGGCAAGCGTTGCGGTTTTCAAGGCAGCGCAGCGGTTCGATGAATCAGACTGCGCCTGTGCAGCAATCGAACATGCTACGAGCAGGAGGGTCCCGATCTCTGAATACCTCATTCGAATTGCCTCTCAGGATGTCCGCGTCGCTTGCTGCTAAGGGTCCGCGGAACTCTCGACTATACCCATTCTCGAGCCGCTCAAGCAACATAAAATAAATCGCTTTATTCGCAGGTTGCGCCGCTCCTGTGTTGGCCGAGGGCTCCCCGCTTGGGGGTCCAATTATCGTAGCGACTCGCTCATGGACGGGGAGGAAGTTTCGGCGCCGGCGCAGGAGCTGAGCTTGTTACGTATGCAGCCGTAACATCAAGCCTCGTTTTCAGCGGATCCTTTTTGGCTACCGGACCGTTCTCGGTGAAATCCATCAGCATGTCGGTTGCGGGCGAGTACCGCGGCCAAGCCGGCGTGTTGCCCGTGCTCGGATCGCCGGTCTTGGCGAATGACACCCAATAATTCAACATTGCCTGCGCAATCTTTTCATCCTCGGGCGCGAGTTCGCTTCCATACTTCGCCTGCACGGTATCGAAGACAAAAGGAATTTCGGTCGCATGGGGCGCGCCCGGCCATTTGCTACGCATGGACTTTGCGACGTAAGAGAACCTGTACACGTAGGCAGGGAGACCTTGCGAAGCAAATACGCTCGCAACGAAACGAGCGGGCTCAACCATAAATCGATCCATGGAAATCTGGTACTGAACAGCGCGCAAGTCCCCCTTTCCCGTCGGATCGTAGGCCGCGATCGCCTTCTCGCGATCAGCACCGAACGGCGCGAACAGCTCTTCCTTGTCACGCGCAAATCCGAAGCCAATATCCATGCTGTTGGTCCCGATCATCAGTGGGACATGCCAACCAGCGCCGGACAGGTAAACGGATTGCGGATCGGAAAGTACCACGCGGCCGTCGATAAACGGTCCTGCATATCCGGGTTGATTCATGGTTGCCATGTTGAGATTGCCGAGCACCTTTTCGGCGGATAGACGCCGCAACTTATCGAGGGCGTCCTTGTCGGTTCCATCCACTCCCAGGCTGCGTGCCAACTCAATGCCCACTGATTCGGCTGAGGCAGGCCCGTTCGGCAGTGACGTGTTGAGGTAACGCTGTCCACCGAGGTTGGTGCGGCCACCGCCGGACTCAATGATCGCTTTCGAGAACAATCCTTGCGATAGAGGCGAGGTGAGCAACATGCTTACCGAGAATCCGCCTGCTGACTCGCCAAATACGGTGACATTGGCGGGATCGCCGCCGAACGCGGCGATATTCTTTTGAACCCACTTCAACGCGGCGATCTGGTCCATGAAGCCGTAGTTGCCCACCATCCCGTCGGCGTTCTCCTTCGTGAGCTCAGGAAACGCGAAGAAGCCGAAGCGGCCCAGCCGATAATTGGCGCTGACAAACACCACGCCCTTCTCGGCGAACTTGCTGCCGTCATACACCGCGGGCGAGCTGCCACCATTGACGAAGCCACCACCGTAGATCCAGAACATGACGGGCAGCTTCGCGTCCGCGTTCGTGCCGGCAGGTCGCCACACGTTCAGGTAAAGACAGTCCTCGGCCGGCTTAGTGCCGAGCGGAGCAGCGTCGCTAGGGAATGGCACCTGCATACAATCTGCGGAGTAGGCGTTGGCCTGCCGCACACCGGACCAAGGCTGCACAGGCTGCGGAGCGCGCCAGCGAAGTTCGCCGACGGGAGGCGCAGCAAACGGCAGACCCTTGAACGATTCGACAGGGCCCTGCGTAACACCCTGCAACTTGCCTGATTCGGTGCCGACTACGCCGGGCTGTGAAAACAACTGGGGAACAGCCACTAGAGCGATAATCGACAGCGCGAGCGTTTTAAAACCATCCATTTACTGCCTCCGGATCGTGCCACTTGTGCGATGCACGCGACTATAACAGCGCCCGGAAGCATGAGTACAATTCATTGATTCGAACGCAGCAATCGGATTCGCCGATTACTTATTTTTTCGGTTCTCTTCTCGCGGATGCGCGCGATGCGCTGCCGTCTTCACGCTTTCTAACATGAAGCTTTTGCAAAAGATGACGTACCAGGCTCTCAGAAGCAGGCGACAGAGCTGCATCTCTTCTCTGAAGCAACTCAATCTGGCGGTTCGCAAAGCGGTTGTTGAATCCAACTATCATGAAGTCCGAAGTGTCAATCCCGGCTGCCGACTCCGGCAGAATGGCTATGCCGAGATTGGCGCGAACGAAGGCCAAAGCAGTTGGCATGAAATTTGTCTCGTAGCGAATGTCGAGGAGCAGTCGCTCGCGATGTGCGATCGCCTCAATAGCCTCTCTCACGCTGCTTGCCCGCCCCGGCAAAATCAATCCGTGAGCTGAAGCCTCGCGAAGTGTGACGGTGCGCTTCTCCGAGAGCGGGTGCCCGGGAGACGTAAAGACAACCAGACGATCTTGAAATAACGGGGTCGCACGAAGGTCTACATCGCGCCCGTGCAGTGCCCCAATTCCGAAGTCAACCTCCCGCTTCAGCACAGCTTCACGCACGCGTTCCGCGATCACGTCTGAGATTTGCACGCGGATGCCCGGGTAACTGTCGAGGAAGGTTCGTACCACTTCCGGAAGCGGTCCAGCGCATACCGTGGGTAGAGCAGCGATGGAGACAAAGCCGGTTGAGGCGGAACTCAGGTCGCGTGCATGTTCAACGATAGTCTGCGCGTCATTGAATAATCGTTGCAGCGGCCCGAACACGTCCTTGCCCGCGGCGGTGAGAGTCACTCCACGCTTGTTCCTGTCGAAGAGGCGGACGCCCAGGCTCTCTTCGAGTTGTTGCACCTGGACGGTTAACGCCGACTGCGAAATATGCAGATCGTTGGCGGCGCGTGTGAAGTTGCGGGTCTCTGCAATTTTGAGAAAAGCGCGAATGTGACGGAGCTCGTGAATCATCGGAAAACGAGATTATAGGCTTCTGATTTATGCAATGTACATATTGATACGACGCTCTCTATACTCGCACCATTCGCGAAAGGGCTGCGCCAACGGTCGCTGAGCATGCTTGCCATTTGGGGTCTGATCACTATCCTCGGCATGATCGTGGCGATCGCCAGCCGACGCGTGTCGCCGCTAGTTGCGCTTTTCCTGTTCCCCGTAACCGCGTGCCTGGCCGCCGGGTTCGGATTGAGGACCGCGCAATTTGCGCTCTCCGGGCTGGTATCGATCGCGCCTGTGGTGGCGATGTTCCTGTTTGCCATATTGTTCTTCGGAGTATTGACCGATGCGGGAACGATTGAGCCGTTCGTCAAAATTCTGCTCCGCGGAATCGGCAAAAACCCTGTGCTCATTGTTCCGGGAACGGCTCTGCTGGCGCTGCTGCTACACCTCGACGGTTCCGGCGCAGTCGTTTTTCTGGTTGCGATTCCCACCCTGCTGCCGCTGTATCAAGAGCTCGGGATGGATCGCAGAATCTTGGCATGCGCGGTATCGCTGGCGGCAGGCGTGAACTTTCTGCCATGGACCGGGCCCACGATTCGCGCCGCTAGCGCGCTCCACACCACTCCAATAGCGTTGTTCAAGCCTCTCATTCCTGTTCAGATCGTGGGCCTGGTCTATGTTTTCGCTGTTGCCGTGTACCTCGGGCGTAAAGAGAGCAGACGCATTGGACACACGAATTCAAAGTTCATACCGACGAGCGCGACTTCCCCGATCGCTGCTCCCGGTTCGCGTGTTCGCCTTGCCTGCAATTTGATTCTCGCGGTGGCAGTTCTCAGCCTGGTGATCAGCGGCAAGGTTGAGCCCGCAATCGCGTTCATGCTGGGCACGACGCTAGCCCTGCTGCTCAACTTCAGAACAGTGCGCGAACAAAGCACGGCGATTGATCGTCACGCGAAAGCGGCGTTGTCGATGTGTGCCATTCTCTGCTCGGCAGGCGTGTTCACAGGGATACTGAAAGGCAGCGGCATGCTCGCCGCCATGGCGAACGCGTCCATCGCCCACATACCGGCAGGGTTCGCGCCGCACATTCCCTTTGTGCTCGGTTTGGTCGCCATGCCGTTGAGCCTGCTGTTCGATCCTGACTCTTTCTATTTTGGAATCCTCCCTGTGCTTGCTGCCGCGGTTCAGGGCTTTGGACTGCCTGCGGCGAGCGTCGCGGAAGCCGCACTGCTGGGGCAGATGACCACCGGCTTTCCCGTAAGTCCGCTCACGCCGGCGACGTTTCTTGTAACCGGACTAAGTGAAATCGAGTTGAGCGCGCATCAGCGTTTTGCGGGGCCGTTTCTGCTGGGAGCGTCCGTCGTAATGACGATCGCGGCCGTCCTGTTTCATGTCATACCACTGTGAAAGGGTTCGTTTGAGAGGGCGCAGATGAAGAAGATCAGAATCGGAGCGGGGGCGGGTTTTTCTGGAGATCGGATCGAGCCCGCGCTGGAACTCGCCGAAAAAGGACATCTCGACTTCCTTGTCTTCGAGTGCCTCGCCGAGCGAACCATCGCGCTGAGTCAGCTGCGCAAGCGTGAAGATCCTAACAGTGGCTTCGATCCGCTTCTCAGCGAACGCATGCATGCTGTCTTGCCGGCATGCCGCCGCAATGGAGTTCGTGTGATCAGCAACATGGGTGCAGCAAACCCGCGCGCGGCCGCGCGAGAGACGATCGAGATCGCTCAAAGGCTGGGACTTCACGGATTGCGTGTCGCATGTGTCGAGGGGGATGACGTTCTGCATCTCGCAGAGGCCTTTAGACCCTTTGACGATCAACCGCTCCCCGGTGACACGACGATGCTCTCTGCGAATGCATACTTGGGCGCTGACGCCGTGGCAGAGGCGCTGGATCGCGGCGCGGATGTGGTTCTGACGGGAAGAGTGGCAGATCCCTCGCTATTTTTAGGCGCACTGATACACGCGTTTGGATGGGAGAAGAAATCGTCGGACCTGATGGGCCAGGGCACTGCAGTCGGCCATCTGCTGGAATGCGCCGGGCAACTTACAGGCGGTTACTTTGCGGATCCCGGATATAAAGATGTGCCGGATCTGGATCGGCTTGGGTTCCCGCTGGCAGAAGTAAGCGAAGACGGCTCTGCGCTCCTGACCAAGGTTGACGGTTCAGGCGGGCTCATCACTCTGCAGACCTGCCGCGAGCAGATCCTGTACGAGGTCCTGAACCCGTCCTCGTACATAACGCCCGACGTCATCGCCGACTTCACAGAGATCCGCTTCGAACAGCAGACACCTGGTGCAATGCGTATGTCCGGTGCAAAGGGGAAGCCGCGTCCGCGGGATTACAAAGTTTCAATTGGAATTGATGACGGATTGATCGCTGAGGGTCAGATCTCGTATGCGGGACCGGGGGCGCTGGCGCGGGCAGAGTTAGCACGGCAGATCCTCGAAATGCGCCTTGTTCATATTGAAGCGGAGGAACTAAGGCTCGACCTGATCGGCCTGAGCTCGATGCACGGCATGCCGGCCGATCGGCCCGCTCCCTACGAAGTGCGGCTGCGAGCTGCGGCACGATTCAGGCGCGAGATGGATGCCAGGCGCCTGACACGTGAAGTGGAGAGCCTCTATCTGAATGGCCCTGCCGCAGGCGCAGGAGTCACATTTGCTGTGCGGGAAAACATCGCCATCGTGCCGGCGCTCATCGCGCGCGAACACGTCACCCCAAGGATCTCGCTGGAGGTGGCATGATGAAGCTACGAACGATTGCGCATGCGCGCGCTGGCGATAAGGGCAACCTGGTTAACATTTCCGTGTTCGCTTATCGCGATGAGGATTACGCGATGTTGGTTGAGCGCGTGACAGAGGAGCGCGTGAGCGGGCTATTCCGCGAACACATCACGAGCCCGGTCACACGGTATTGCGTTCCGAATCTTTGCGGCCTCAACTTTGTGTTGCACCGCCGGCCGTCCGACAGCGTTACACGTTCCCTGCGCCTCGACGCCCATGGGAAGAGTCTCAGCTCGCTCATGCTTTCACTGGAGATCTGATTACGTGAAATCGACATGTTTGATAGTGGTGGCTGCGATCGCGGCATTGAGCGCCAGCGCATGGGCCCAAACGGGACAAGCTGCATGCAAACGGTTGCGATCTCTCCACAGCGGCCCATCGCGCATCCTAACTGCAGACTACAGTGTGGCCGGAGTTTCGAGTGCCTAGGGTGGGGTCATTCAGTCCGCCGCATATCATGCTGCCGACGCATTGCTCTGTTCGGGTCTTCAATCCCACCAGCTCTGAAAGCGGAGTTACTTCGTATCTCAGCTCGCCGGCAAAGCCGGTGCGTCTTGAGTTCTGGAGCGATTGGGTATTCGCGGAGGGTGAATTTGACATGCGCACCTTTAATGCGCCCGTGGCCGTCGCAAAGGCACGAGCGAAGTTCCCATACGTTGAAGCCATCGATCCGGATCTGCGTGCGTTCCAACGAAGAGGCGGAAAGCTTTTGCTCTATCACGGATGGGCTGAAGCGGCTCCCTGCGAACTGTGGTTCACCACCAGGATGGTTTGCGTTTGAATATCGCCCCGGCCATCGGCGTACTCAGTCGAGATGGTGCCCTGCCGCGTGGAGAACAGAAATGGAGTAGCTGGTACCGAAACGCCTGTGGGTACTGCAATCACCAGACAGGTACTTCTGTCTGGCAGGATGGATGCGGCAGGCTGGTTTGCCTACGGAACGGTAACATTGGTAGAGTTCGAAGCCGTACTTTCGACTCCTAAAGCATCGACGCTCGTGACGAAATACGCGTAGCTCGTTGCGTGAACCACTGTCGCGTCAGAGTACGTGGACTGGTAAGCCTGAACGGTGCTGACCAGCTGATAGCTTAAGCCGCCCCCCACTGCGCGATAGATGTTGTAGCCAAGGACCGGATCGGTCGCGCCGCTGGGTGGTGTCCAGGAAAGCTGAGCCTGATGCGGATTGCCTGTTCCGCTCAGACTCACGCTGAGATTTCCCCCGGAGCAGTTGCTCGAAATCGTCAACTGCCCGGTGTACGAGCCCCCTGTTAACGGGGCGAACTGAACAGTCAGAGTTGCTGTCTGGCCAGGATTCAGAGTCTTGGGGAATGTCATTCCTGAAACCGAGAAGCTTGTCCCGGTGATCGAAGCTGAGCTAATTGTGACCGGAGAGGCGCCCATCGCGGTGAGTGTGATGGACTGCGCGGCAGTGGAGTTGGCGACGATACTTCCAAACGGAACGCTGGTGGCGTCGACGCTGAGCGAGCCTGCAGCGGTACCCAGTTGTACGGCAAACGTCTGCGAGAGGCCGCCGGCAGCCGCGGTGATTGTGGCCGACTGAGACGACGTTACCGCAGAAACTGCGGCTGAGAAGGCTGTGGTGGTCGCTCCTGAGGCGACCGTCACAGAAGACGGAACCGTGACAGCCGAATTGCTGCTCGAGAGTGCAACTACAAACCCTCCGCTTGGCGCTGCGCTACTCAACGTTACTGAGCAGACGTCTGTCCCTGCTGCAGTATAGGAAGCGGTACTGCAGGAAAGAGCGCTCAACGTCGTTGGTGCGATTCCGGCACCGCTCATGTTGACCACGGCGCTGGGATTGGTGGAAGAGTTGCTGCCGATCGTGAGCACGCCAGTGTAGTTGTAAGGCTCTGCTATTTGAGGACTAAATGTGGCGGTCAACCTGGCCGTCTGCCCAGGATTTAGCGTGAGAGGTATGGTGAGGCCAGGTGCGTTGAAAAGCGATCCGGCAACCGAGATGGACGAGATTGTTACCGGCACCGTGCCCGTCGAGGACAGCATTACAGACTGAGTTGCCGTCTGTCCCACATTCACATTGCCGAATGCAATGGTGCTCGTGCTGACGCTGAGAATTGGAGTGGCGGCGCGAAGTTGAATTGTGAAGGTTTGAGCCGCACTACCAAGCGCCGCAGTCAATGCCGCTACTTCGGACGTCGAAACAGAAGAGACCGTAGCGGTGAAGCCTACGCCAATTGAACCTGCGGGCACGATCACCGAAGAGGGAACGGTGACCGCGGCCTGATTGCTCGAGATGCCTACGACCGTCCCGCCCGCTGGAGCAACAGCGTTGAGATTCACCGTGCATGCATCCGAGCCGGCGCCGGTGTAGCTCGCTGTGCCGCATGAGAGAGCAGTGAGCACCGGGGTTGCGGTTCCACTGAGGCCGATCGTCGCGCTTCCAGTCGATGAATTGCTGGAAAGGACCAATTGGCCGGACAACGTGCCCGCGGCAGCAGGACTGAATTGCAACCCGAGAGAAGCGCTCTGCCCGGGATTCAGAGTGATGGGGAAGCTCGCACCGATCAGGGAGAAGCCCGGCCCCGTTACGTTGCCGGAACTGACCGTGACGGCTGCGTTCCCGGTTGAAGTTAATGTCACAGGCTGTGTCACCGCCGTTCCGACGGCGACTGTTCCAAAATTCACGCTCGAACTGCTGACACTGAGGACAGGTTGAACGGGATTCAACTTGATCGAGAATGTCTGACTGTTCTTGCCTACTGAGGCCGTCAAGCCAGCTGTCTGAGCTGAGGTCACCGCCTGGACTGTGGCGGTAAATTGGGCCGCGGTCGTCTTAGCAGGAACCGTAACATTGGAAGAGACAGTCACCGCCGCACTGTTGCTAGATAGGTTTACGACCTGGCCACCGTTGGGAGCAGCAGAACTCAAGGTTGCCGTGCAGGCTTCCGTCCCCGCTCCTGTCATTGAAGCGCTGCTGCACGAAAGCGACGCCAGCGGGCTTGTGCCATTCCCATGCAGCCGCACCATCGCTGAGGGCGTCGACGAATTGCTGGCCACCGTTAATTGGCCGTCCGACGAACCCGCTGAAGACGGATCGAACTTGAGATTCACGCCGACGGAACCGCCGCTTGGAACGCGAACGGGCAGCGCAACTTCGCCGTCGAGCGTAAACGATCCACCAGAAATCTGTAGTTGAGCAAGTTCAACCTCTCCTGCTCCCTGATTCACAAGAGAAACAGCGCCGCTGACGGGTTGGCCTATCAGAACGTCACCGAAGGATAGATCCGTGGTGGAGGGGGTCAGTGCGTCGATTTGGGCGGAATTGGACTTGGTAACTACGCCCCCGCAACCGGCGAGAGCCACACAAACGACAAGTGCGGCCATGGCAGGAAAATGTACTCTTGTGCGTGCATAGCGTAGCGAACTGCTGAACGAAATGGAGGGTATCTTGCTATAAATAGCTTTAAGTAAGGAAAACAATAGCGTCACCTCAAGAAAGCAGTGCCGCACATTTGCTTGCTGGGATTGCGGTCTTTCAAAACCGCCAGATCGCCAATTTGCTCAGCTCGGCCTAGAGCAGAATCCGACCAACGCCGAGCTTGGTAATGTGATTGTGGTCACTAAAGTGGGATTATATTGTTACTTTTGAATCATTTGGATGCCCTATCGGTCTCAAACCAAGAAATAGAATGGCTCCCAAAACTTCCTTCAAATTATTGACAATAAATAATTTGAAGCCAAGATATACACGTGCGTGAGAATTTGTTTCCAGTGCATGCCAAGACTAGAGGTTCGCCTTGATTTGGTTACCTCGTGGTTACCGGTGAATTCCGGTATCCGCAGGTGAAGTTCCACGCACTGCCGATATTCCAGGCTCACGCGGCACGTCCGGGCCGCTCAGCCCTCAAGCAGCAGCAATCGCGCAGGATCGAGCGTGACCCTCCACGGTTGGGGTTGATTTGATAGGTCTCGCCACACATCCTTAGAGACATCCGCCTGCAAGTGCGGCATCTGCCCAGGCAAAGGCTCGGCGGCGTGGAGCCTGAGATAGAGCGTCATTTCATGCGGTGCTTCGCTCGTCGTCTTCAGCCAGCATGGAAAAGTGTTTGGTGTCCCCGCGGGTTTTTGAAAGACGATCTGGTGCGAGCGATACCCCACATGCGTCAAAGCGTCGGGGATCGGCGACGAAGTTTGCAGCCGGCACTCCCACGCATCTACCTCAACACTGTCATTCCCTGCTCGCCGTGCCGGCACAATATTCTTGCAGCCGGTCAGTTGCGCGGCAGCCACAGTGCGCGGGCGTTCGAAGAGTTGGTGTTTAGGCCCGCTTGCAATCACATGGCCGCCATCCAGCACCTGTAACTCTGAGCAGAACCGGAACGCCTCCTCCATATCGTGCGTGACAAAGACCACGGGCCCCCTGAAACCAGCGAGGGTCGCACGAAGCTGTTCTTCTGTCCGTCGGCGCAAGTGCGGATCGAGCGCAGCAAAGGGTTCATCCAGTAATAGCGCATCAGGCTCCATCGCCATGCATCGCGCAATGGCCACGCGCTGCCGCTGGCCTCCTGAAATCTGCCGCGGGTACCGATGCGCAAGCTCGGAGATGCCTATGGACTCAAGCTGCTTCTGGATGCGTGCCCCGCCCTCGCTTTTGGACATTTTCATCAGTCCAAAGCCGACGTTCTCAGCCACGGTCAGATGGGGAAAGAGTGCGTAATCCTGAAAGACGACGCCGATCCGTCTGCGTGCTGCAGGAATATCCCAACCTGTCGCGCTATCAAAGAGAACGCGCCCATTGAGGACGATGCGGCCGCGGTCCGGCCTCGAGAGGCCTGCAATCATCCGCAACGTCATCGATTTTCCTGAGCCTGACGGCCCCAGCAGTCCAACTGCGCCGTTGTGTGCGTCGAGCGCTATGCGGAGCGTGAAGTTCTCCAACGTCCGCTCCAGATCAACATCGAGTGCGACAATGGACGCATTGTCGCGAACTAACCCAACCGCTGGAGGTAATTGCTCAGGAAACTCGGCCCGCTGCGGATCCGCTTCGGCCCGCGCGATGATACGGGTCTTTCTCTCCACATTCAGAAGGCGGATAATCGCCAGGGAGACAACCACGATCAAGACGACCCACAACAGCGCCGCGTTCATATCTCCACCTTCGGCCGCGGAAAAGATTGCGATCGGCATGGTTTGCGTGCGCCCTGGAATATTTCCGGCCAGCATCAACGTCGCCCCGAACTCCCCTAGCGAACGCGCGAAGGCGAGCACCGTTCCGGCAATCACACCCGGGCCGGCCAGTGGCAACAGCACGCGGCGAAATACAACCCACTCACTCGCACTCAGGGTGCGCGCAGCCTCCAGCAACGTGGGGTTCACCTGTTCGAAGGCTCCGAGCGTGGTGCGATACATCAGGGGAAATGCAATTACGGTCGCGGCAATCACCGTCGCGGGCCACGAGAACGCGATGGTTACGCCAACGTGCTCAAGTGCACGTCCGATAAAGCTCCGACGTCCGAAGATCAGCAAAAGAAAGAAGCCGACTACTGTCGGAGGAAGTACCAGCGGAAGTGTGAGAATGCCGTCGATCCAGGCACGAAGACCACCGCGCACACCATACATAATCCGCGCCGCAATCATCCCCAGAAAAAACGTGGCCACCGTTGCGGCAAAGGTAGTCGCAACGGAGATGATGAGCGGCGATGCGTCCGTGGGCAGGATCACTGTGAAGCCAGTGTATATCCGTGCTTCGTGAAGATATCTTTGGCCTCGGAGCTGCCCAGAAATTCCACGAAACTGCGCGACGCTTCCTGATTCTCGCTGCTCTTCACTACCGCCGCCGGGTAGACAATCGGATCATGCGCGGACTCAGGCGCAATCGCAACCACCCGAACCTGCCCCGACATTTGCGCATCGGTAGCGTACACAAGGCCAGCATCCGCGTTTCCTGTTTCGATGTACGTGAGGACCTGGCGAACATCTTTGCCAAGGACGAGTTTTCCCTTGACCTGATCGTACAAATGAAGCGCATTCAGTGTCTGTTGTGCGTACTGACCGGCGGGCACACTTGCCGGATCTCCCACTGCAATCAACCGCGTCGACTTATCGCCGAGTTCCGCAAATCCGCGCAACTTTGAGTCGTGCGGTGCAATCAGAACCAGCGAGTTGTGCACGAGATTCGCTCGCGTCCCGTTGGCGACCAATCCCTTTTCTTCCAGGTCATCCATCGGTTTGGCGGCAGCCGAAATGAATACGTCAACCGGTGCACCCTGTTCAATCTCTCGCGCCAGCGTTCCCGACGATCCGAAGTTGTTCCGGAAATCCACCTTTGTGTGGCCGAATCGATACAGTGTTTCGATCTCGCTAAGCGTTTCCTGCAGACTTGCCGCCGCAGATATTGTCAGACTGACACGCTTATCATCGCGACAACTACATAGCGCCAGAACGAGAAGCAAAGCAGTCAAACATGCAACGAGATGGACACACGATTCACGTCTTAGCTTCGTCCATGTCATCACCGCACTCCTCTTTGGATTCGGTCTCTGCAGGATTTGGTGCAGGGCAAGTGTCTGTTGGCGAAAAGCTTCTAAATCCCGATCAGTACATTTGACGCCTTCACGACCGCGCTAACCTGATCACCGACCCTCAATTCAAGGGCCTCAACGCTGGCCTTGGTGATTGACGCGACAACCTCAGTACCGCCCGGAAGACTCACCACGACCTCGCTATTCACTGCACCCAGCGCGAGATGAACAACCTTTCCAGCCAAAATGTTCCTGGCGCTCAGCCTGGCATTCTCAAGGCCCTTGCCAATCATTACTTCTGAGGCCTTCACGATTGCGAATGCTTTCTTGCCTTTCGTAAGTTCGAGTGAATCCGCGCTGTGATTGGTGATGATAGAGGTGATGATCTCACCGCCTTGGAGCACCAGCACAACTTCCGCGTTGACGGCGCCCCTGGTAAGGCTTTTGACCTCTCCCGATAACACGTTTCGCGCGCTGATTTTCATCCTGTCCTTTCCCAATGTCCGAGTATTTCTCTCCATCCATTCTCACCGCCCCCGGCGCATGGGCGGAATTTCATTTGCAAAACGAACCGGTATCCGAGCGAACGAGAGCTTATCCTTCCGGCATTCAAGCCCAGTGGGGCGGCCGCCCGCTCTGTGGCACCATCTTCCCATTCACAGGGTTTCGCGTGCAAATGCTATACCTTAGGCAGCAGTCCCAGGTGGTTTGTGGCCGCTCACAATGTTTGATTCAATTCCCAAGCCAGCCGCCCAACGCTTCCCGAGTCGCATCGTCTGCCTTTCGGACGAGGTTGTCGAGCTCATCTATCTGCTCGGCGAACAGGATCGAATCGCTGGGGTCTCCGGCTTTTCCACGCGGCCGCATGAGGTCCGTCAAAAGCCACGGGTGTCAACCTTTCGAGATGCCAACTTCGATGCGATTGCGGAACTCAAGCCGGACTTGATCATCACGTATTCCGATGTGCAGGCGGAAATAACCCGCGAGGCTTCACTCCGTGGATTGACGGTACTGAACTGTAATCAGCGCAGCATCGCAGAAATCTTCGACACGATGGCGATGATCTCCCGGCTCCTTGGAAAGCAGGCGGAAGGGGATGAACTGATCGCTTCGTACACAAACGGCATTGAGCGCATTGCGGCAGCGGCCCGTGCATTCGCGTATCGGCCAAAGGTGTTTTTCGAGGAATGGAACGACCCCATCATCAGCGGCATCGAATGGGTTGAGGAGTTGGTGGAGATTGCCGGCGGCGATTCCATCTTTCCCGGGCTTCGCAACCGCCGGAAGGCAGAAGGCCGAGTGGTCGAGTGGGAATCAGTGATTGAGTGCAATCCCGATGTGATATTCGCATCCTGGTGCGGGATGAAGGTCAACGTCGAGGAGATTAGATCCCGGCCACGGGCGAATGAGATTACCGCTGTTCGCCTCGGGCGGATATACGAGATTCCTTCATCGGTCATTCTTCAGCCCGGTCCGGCCGCCCTGACTGAAGGCATAGGCCAGTTGCATGCCCTCCTCGCAAAAGTTGCAAGCGGAGCTGATTGAAATCACAAAAAAACTACGCAGCTACGACTCTACACGTCCTGCACGCTCAGCGTTTGTGGATCTCGCACTCGCTGCATCAGGACGGCTGCAATCATCAGGAAGACACCGCCGGCAATGATGGCGTAGATGCGATTGTTGTTCAGAAAATGGATCATGATCCACCCAAAGAAAAGAGATGCCAGGATCTCTGGGGTCACGATAAAGAAGTTGAAGATGCCCATGTATACGCCGGTGCGTGCCGGCGGCAACGAGGCTGCCAGTACCGCATACGGCATCGAGAGAGTGCTTGCCCACGCAATTCCAACTCCTACCATGGAAAGCAGCAACATGTACTTGTTGTGGATCATCGCAACCGACATCAAACCCAACGCCCCCATTAGCAGGCAAACGGAATGCGTGTGTTTGCGGCCGAGCCGCCGCGCCAGTCCGGGGAGTGCAAACGAAAACATGAAGCAGACGAACGAATATACTGCGAAGCAATTGCCTCCCCATTGAACGCCCGCCTGGTATTGCGGCGAGTGTGTATCGTCCGCGCCGAAAATGTTATGCGCGACGGCGACCGGGAAGTAGAGCCACATGCAAAAAAGCCCCAGCCATGTGCAGAGCTGCACGGGACCGAGCTTGCGCATGGTATCCGGCATCTCGGCTATTGCAGTGAAGATCTCTCTCGCGTTCGCGCCCAAACCCGTCTTCTTCAACTTTGCCTGGCGAAACGCCTGGAGATCTTCAGGCGGGTATTCCTTTGTGGTGATGATCGTCCACAGCACTGCGCCCAAAAACGCTGCAGCGCCGATGTAGAACGACAGGCGGGTAACAGTCGGAACGGCACGCGTGTCGCCAACAGCCTGTTGCATGTGGAACCAGTTACTGAGCGCATAGGGAAGAACCGACGCAACGACCGCGCCCAGTCCGATAAACAAGCTCTGCATGGCAAAGCCAGAGGTGCGTTGGCCTTCGGGCAGAATGTCTGCAACAAACGCGCGAAACGGCTCCATGCTGACGTTGATGGAGGCATCGAGTATCCACAGCATGCCCGCCGCCATCCAGAGAACCGATGCGTTCGGCATGAGAATGAGCATCAGGGAACTAAGGATTGCGCCAGCCAGAAAATACGGGCGGCGGCGGCCAAGACGTCCCCATGTACGATCGCTCGCGTGGCCAATGAGCGGTTGAATCAGCAAACCTGTCAGCGGCGCGGCTAGCCAGAGAATCGGAATCTGGTCGGCGCGCGCGCCTAGATATTCATAGATGGCGCTCATGTTGGCCATCTGCAGGCCCCAGCCAAACTGGATGCCGAGAAAGCCGAAGCTCATGTTCCAGATTTGCCAGAAGCTGCGCTCGGGCTTGCGGAAATGCGTGACAGTCTTTACCCCAACCTGATCGGTCTGCGATGTGCTCATGAGCTCTTCCTACTGGGCTTGCTTCTGAAAGATGCGAGCCTCGAACGCGTTCAACGAGATAAATGGAACGGCTTCAGGTTCAGGTTTTGAGACTGGAAGCTCGATCTCTTTCCAGTTCCCGGCAGCTTCGACGCTCCCGCGAAACGGCGTGTTTGACAGGTTGATTGCGATAAGGAACTCTTCGCTGCCTGCGCGTCGAAGGTAGGTCGCCACGCGCTGTTCATTGCTGTTGTGCAACCAAATGGTTGAGCCTTGCTGCAGGGCTGCATGCTCGCGCCGCAACGTTGTCATAAATGCATAGAATTTTGGAAATTCAGGATGCCACTCGGCGGCGCTCCAGAAGATCTTCTGTGGCTCAAAGAGTGCCGGTGCGCGCGATTGCGTGGAGTCGCCAACCTCCATGCCGTTGTAGATCAAGGGAGCGCCATCCAGCGTGAACATCAATGCTGATGCGGCAATCGCTCCGGGGAATCCGTAGCGCGTGGTAGCCCGCAGTTCATCGTGATCGTCGCTCATGCGCATATGCAGCGCGCCTTTGGGAAACAACGCATCCTGCTGTTCAATCATCTCCTTGACCTTGGTCGCGGGTTCGCCGTTCATCTCGATGTCGTCGACGGTGTGGAGCATGGGCCACGCGTAGTCGATATTGAAGGCGGTGCGGAGAAGCTCGGGTTTCTGCGCCTCAGCCAGCATCATGATGTCGGGTTTCACCTGATCGAGTTCTTTGCGCGCCTGTTCCCAGAAATCCGTTGGCACTTCGGCAGCGGCATCGCAGCGATAGCCGTCGAGATCGAAGTCCTTGATCCAATAGAGAAGGACGGCGGTCATGTAGCGGCGCAACTTGGGATTCGAATAGTCGAGCGCCGCCACGTCGGTCCAATCGTAGGGATAGGTGACGTGGCCTTCCTTGTCTTTCTTGTAGAAATCGGGATGTGCCATCATCACGCTATCCCATGAGGTGTGATTCGCGACGATATCGATGATGACTTTCATCTGCCGCTTGTGCGCCTCCAGCACCAGGCGATGCAGATCGTCCTTGGTGCCGAGCGGGGGATCGATCGCGTAGTAATCGCGGACCGCATACGGACTTCCAAGGGAGCCTTTCTTCTTCAACTGGCCGTAAGGATGAATCGGCATGAGCCACAGGATGTTCACGCCAAGCTTGTGCAGATCGTCAAGACGCGCGGTTACGCCGTTCAGATCGCCTGACGGAGAGAAGGACCGCACGAAGATTTGGTAGATCGTGCCCGATTTGAGCCATTCGGGCGAAGGGCGAGCCTGTAACGACGCAATGGCCGGATCAGGCTGCTGAGCAGTGGTTTGAAATCCGGTCCCGAATGATGCGGTAAGAAAACAAGCGAGTGCAAGGTACAGCCTCGACTTCATAGCGCGAAAGAATAGCACCCCAGAGGGTTATGCCGCCATGCCTGCCACTACGCGCTGGATTATCTGTGCTTCTTAGACTTTGCCGAGTGACTTTGCTTCTTGTACGGCGCGGCAGACTCCTGAGACATTGGCGCCATGCCCACATCGAGGCGCCTGGTGATGTGGTCCTGGATCCAGTGAGAATCCCACCATTCCTTGGGATCGATCTGCACGCCGTCGAGCTGCATGGCGAAGTGGATGTGGTCGCCACCGGCCATGCCGGTCATGCCGCTCTGGCCCATAATCTGGCCGCGTTTCACCATGTCGCCCTCGTGCACGTCGATGTGGCTCATATGGCCATAGATTGTCTGCAGGCCGTAACCGTGGTCGACGACCACGCAGTTGCCGTAGATGCCGAGCGGCGCTGCCCAGACGATGCGGCCGTCGTTAGACGCCTCGACGCCGACGTGCTGCGTGACCGCGAGATCATAGCCGAGGTGCACCTGCTGATCGATCTTCTTTCCCTGGTACATATAGTTGCGCAGATCGGCGAAGGTGGCCTCGGCCTGCGAGTGCGACTGGCGCGCGAAGGGCTGCGTGAACAGGAAGTGATCGGCGGTCTTGAGGCGGAGATCGGAGAGCGTCTTGTTATTCGCCTTGCGCATTTCGTTGTTGATTTTGACGAAGCGCGCGACCATGTCGCCGGAGCCGTTCGGATCGAGCTCGCCAACGACTTTCTGCATAAATGCATCGCTTACCTGCAGATCGTGCACGGTGTAGTGCGGCTGTTCTTTTTTCGGGAAGATGACAGTGATCGGGCTGGTCACGTCGTTGCCTGCGCCGTTGGAGGCGAAGACGATCGGGATCGTGGCCTGCGGCATGTTCCACGCGAAGGCATAGAGCGAAAACAGGCCCGGCTTGCCGCCCGGCATCGGCCACGAGCGATAAGACTGGTCGCCGACGCGGACACCGGCGGAAGTATAGGCGCCGGACACATTGAAGGTCGCCGTATCGGCCATGCCCTGGTAGATATAGTGCTGCTCGGAGTCGACGCTGACGGTGGGCGGCTGGGTCACTACGGTCACATCCCGCTCGAGGCGCCCGGACTTGTGCATCATGCCGTTCGACGTCGCTTCGACAATCAGCTTCGCCTTGCCATCTTTCAACTGGGGCGTGGTCTTGACGCCGGCAGTGAAGTTCCAGGTCGCTTCCTTCGCTTTGGACGGTTGAGCCATTTGCCAGACGGGATAGCTGGCGCCGTTCTGCTCGATGGTCGCAGAGACACTGCGGCTGCCGCGCGGATCGGTGACATGAACGCTGACCGGCGTGGCCTGCCCAATGGTGCTGACCGGCGTTGGCAGGTCAATTACGGGTGCGGCGGAGCAGCCCATCAGCATCGCGATGGGAATAAGGACGAGGAGCGGAAGGACGAAAAACAGGACTTTGCGCACACCTCATTTTAGGTCGGCGAGGTTGTGGATCGTGCGAGGGGGTGTTTCCGAAAGAGTGACGTTTCCCATCGAATTCGTCTCATGGGCATGGTTCGGCGTTGACCAAGAGTCAAACCTCTCCAATCTCATCTGCTCGCTAAATTCCTGAATTCAGGCGCACGATCTTCGCTGGCGATATGCGATGGGCGAGAATGTGCCCGGTTTTACAGTGGTCTGTGCGCACGATCGAAACACATTCTCGACTGGATCGCATGAATCCGGGCAAGTTGGCCGATCTGAATTGAGTGTCTACCCTTGTGCTGCCCATGGGTTATAGGTGCCGACGCTCCAACTGTGGCCTTCGGGGTCCTTGACGGAAAACTCGCGGCTGCCGTAGTCGGTGTTCTGGAGTTCGCGAACGATTTTGCCACCGGCGGCTTTGGCGCGTGCGTAGACCGCATCGGCATCGGACACGATGATGTAGGCGCTGCGCGTTTCGAGGTTACCCAGGTCTGATGGCGACTTGAATCCGCGGCCGTATTCGTCGTCCTTGCCGGACCCGAGCATGATCATGCCGCCGCCGAGAGTAAGTTCGGCGTGGCCGACGGTGTTGTTGGGACCGGGATAGATGGCGTGGCGCTCGAATCCGAAGATATTGCAGAGCCATTCGATGGCGGCGTTGGCGTCGCGATAGCGCATGGTGGGCATGATGGTTGATGGGGAATTAGGTGCGGTGACGGGCATAAGGACCTCCGTGGGGTTTGTAACTACCGGATCATGATGGCAGAGGGATGCCGGGTCGATCTTGGAAGAATCGGAAATGTCATGGTGATTCGATAAGAAGCAGATTCTTCGCTTACCACCCCCGAACCTGCCCCAAAGAGCGAGATCGCTCTTTGGGGACCCCTGAAGCGTTCGGGGACCCGTTCACTCAGAATGACACGGGGGGGCAACTTGTTTGCTTGGGATGGGAGCGCCGGCGTGTGTGAGCCTCAAGACTGAACTAGTCGGCGGCGATGTGGTTGGCCCAGCGGGTTCGGTTCGCGGAGTAGGTGGTGGCGTCGACGCCGGAGAAAGCGCGGAACTCGTTGGCGAAGTGGGACTGGTCGTAATAGCCGCAGTCGAGGGCAAGCTCGGCCCAGCGTATGTCGGCTCCGGCGTGGAGCTGGTGGACGGCCCACTGGAAGCGTTGAATGCGGCACCAGACCTTGGGCGTGAGGCCTACATCTTCGCGGAAAACCTGGGAGAAGCGACGCTCGCTCCAGCCGATCTGTCGTGCGGTTTCGCGGACGCTGGCAATGCTGGGATTGTGCGCGAAATAACGCAGTGCAAATTGAATCTGCGGGGGGCGTTGCCAGCGTTCGAGCCGCGATGTGAAGCGCGTGGCCAGGAATTGCTCGAGACGCTGCAGGCGACACCGTGGAGAGTTGGCTTCGCGCAGATGATCGCGGAGGATGTTTGCCTGTGAACCCCAAACGTCGAATAGCGCAATGCTTTGGTTGCTGAACAGATGTGCAGCGTCCTCCGCGAATGGTGCGAACCCGCCGGGCGAGAAAACGATGCCGATGAGGTCGGCCATATCGGAGCTGTCGACGATTTCGTAGACGGAGCGCGCGCCGATGACGAGGGCAGGAGGCATACGTTGATCAGTTTGATCAATCTGCCCTTCCGGGCAGTCAAGCAGGAAATTGCGCGCTAGATTCAGAATGACCTGGGTACGGCCCGTGGGAAGGACGCGCTCGCGGTGGTGTGCTACCTCGGTCGCCTGTGCGTACCAGAGCGAACGGATGTAGTGGTTGAGAGGGGCGGCGGGAATGCGCTCCAGGTAGAGCAAGGTGACCTCGGACGGGTCCCCAGCGACAGGTCTTCGTCGTCTGGGGTGACTCGATGTGGTTATAGCATGCGGCCAGCCGGAATGGAATGTGGGCCGGCGCGTTGAGGGAGCGATCTCGGCTATGCTTGGCGCATGCGGCTGCCTGCAGGGCGATTCGGAGCTCGTACAGATTATGGATGCGGCGCTGGCCGAAACTGCGCGTCGGGCTGGGACCTGGCTGGCTTGCCGGCCGGGATGCACGCAGTGCTGTCATGGGGTGTTTGCCATCAATGCCCTGGATGCTGCGCGGTTGCATGTGGGCATGCGGGCATTGCATGCGGCACATCCAGAGAAGGGTCCGGGCAAGGCCGAGGCGATTGAGCAACGCGCGAGGGCGTGGATAGCGGAGTATGGGCCGGAGTTTCCTGGCGACGCCGTGACAGGCGTGCTGGGCACGTCGGACGAGGAGCAGGCGCGGTTTGAGGAATTTGCGAATGAGGCGGCGTGCCCGGCGCTCGATCCTGCGACGGGACTTTGCGATGTGTACGAGTGGCGACCAATGACCTGCCGGGTGTTTGGGCCTCCGGTTCGAATGGGGGAGGGGGAGGCGCTGGGCTGCTGCGAGCTTTGCTTTGTGGGCGCCAGCGAGGAGCAGATTGCCGCTTGCGAGATGGGAGTTCCGCATGAGCTGGAGCAGCGACTGGTTGAGGAGACTGGCGATGCGAGGGAGACGGTGGTTGCGTTTGCCCTTCTTCTTGAGGCTAAGCGGGTCAGCGGCGCTGCGCGCCAAGCAAGTTAGCAAGTCAGCGGGTTGGTGCAGGTTGAAAGATTGGTTCTTGATGGCGTTAGCGGGGTTAGAATGAGGCGCCCCGGAGAGTCAAACCCAAGAGGCGCGTGACGCGATGCCCGTTGCCCAGCTAACTCTCGAGTTGCGGATTGAACACGCACAGTCGCTGAAGGACCGGCGGCAGGTGGTGCGCTCCATGAAGGATCAGTTGCGGCAGGGTTTCAATGTTTCGGTCACCGAGATGGATGAGGGGGTTACGTGGCAATCGGCGACCCTGGGCGTGGTGGCCATTTCGGGATCGCGGAGTTATCTGCATCAACTGATTGAAGAGGTGGAGCGTGCTGCCCGGCGTATGTCGAACGATCTCGGCGCAGAGCTGACGGACTCCTTCTGGGAGTATCTGGAGAGCTGAGGCCGGGACAAGTCTTCCGTGATTACAGTCCTTCGAAATTATTCGTAGTGCAATGTTTTCGCGAGATCGAGCCGCAATGCGCGCCGTGCCGGCAACAGTGCGGCGACGAAGCACGATGGCGATCAATGCGCCGATCGCTCCGGCGTAACTTGCGGGATCGAGGTTGCTGACGCCATAGAGACCGACCCGGAGAACACGCGATGCGAACGCAGCAAATGAGCCGCCGGCAGTCAATCCCAGTGCGACCGGCCATGTGTATTGGTGCAGGACTGCGGCGAGCACGGCGCTTGGCCGGGCCCCCAAAGCAATCCGGATAGCGATTTCCTTGGTGCGCTGCGACACCGTGAAAGCCACGAGTCCAATGAGCCCGATTCCGGCGAGACAGACAGCAACGAGACCGATTGCGCTTACTGCGGACGCGATCATTTCAAGGCGCGAAACGTCTTCGCGATAGAGCAGCTTGATTTGCCGAATCTCCGGCATAGCCTTGGGATCGAGGCCTTCGCTGATGGACTTGATTGCGGGAGCGAGTGAGCCGGGTTCGCCTGCTGCCCGCACGATGACGACCATGCCGGGCATGTCTTCCTGCTGTGCTGGCCAGTATTGTTCTGCTGCATCATCGTCATTGAGGGCATTGATGTGCGCATCGCCGGCAACGCCGACAACGGTGTCCTTGGTCGTTCCATTGCCCATCTGCTGGCCGAGCGGATTCTGAGTTGGCCACTGCTGGCGTGCGAAGGATTCGCTGACGATGACAACGTGCTTCTCGCCCGGGAGGAAGGCACGCCCAGTTTTGAGCGGGATACCCATGGTGGCAAAGAAGCCGGGATCGACCCAGTTGGGATATAGCGCAGCAGCGCGACCGTTGATTTCAGTGTGGCTGTTGGAAACGATGTGTCCAAGGGGTGGGAGCTTGACCAGAGATACCGAGGTGACACCGGGAACGGCGCGGAGGCGATTCTGCATCTCGTTGAGGTAGGTACGAGCAGCTTCCGGGGAGTAGCCGTGCTTTCCCAACTGCGCGTCGACGGAGATGAGTTGCTGGTAACCGAATCCCGGATCGGTGTAGAGCGCGTGCTGCGTCGCTCGAAGCAGCAACGCCGCGACGATCAAGAGTATGCAGCTTGCGGCGACCTGGGCTGCGACCAAGATTTGCCGAACCATGGTCTTTTGCTGCCGCTGCCGCGCAACCTGCAGAGCCGGAGCGAGGCCAAAAAACGCGGCTGCGAGGACGGTTGCGACGGCGGTGAATGCGAGCACACGCCAATCGGGAACCGCACTGATCCAACGCGGCGTATCGGGCGCGGTGAGCAACAGACGAATCATGAGACAGCCGAGAGCGAGACCGGCAATCGAGCCAAGAGATGAAAGGAGGAGGCTTTCGGTGAGGAGTTGGCGCAGGATGCGTCCGCGGCCCGCTCCGATAGCGATGCGAATTCCGATCTCGTGCTGGCGAGCGACGGCTCGTGCAAGCATTAGGCCACCGAGATTTGCGCATGCGACGGCAAGGATGAGCAGCGTGAGCACCGCTACCATCGCGGCGATGCGATACATCTCGGGCTGCATGACCTGCAGGTGGCCACCGGGAGAGCTCTGGATGAATTCGTTGTCCCAGACGGCTTCAGGATGCTGCTTGCGGAGTTGATCGGTGAGGGCGCGCAACTCCTGCTCGGCGGTCTTTGAGGCAACACCGGGCGCGAGACGGCCCCACATGCGGACGGTCGAGTCGTTCCAGTCAGTGAGGGCCTTACTGCCTTCGATGAAGTACGGCTGCTGGGAAATCGGCATCCACAGCTCTGGATGTTGACCACCAAGGCTGGCGAAGGCGTACGGAGTAATGCCAATGATGGTGGCAGGCTTCCGGTTGATGTGAATGACGCGGCCGATGATGGAGGGATCGCCAGAGAAGCGGTGCTGCCAGAGTTCGTAGCTGAGGATAACGGCCGGCGAAGCTGCAGGCGAGTTGTCGCGCGAGGGCTCGAAGAGACGGCCGTTCGAGGCGAGGGTGCCGAGTTCATTGAAGTAGTTGGGCGTGACGAAAGAGGCGCCGGTGAGCCCCTCATCGTCATCGATCTGCATGGGAGGAACGCCAAGCACAGCCATCGTCGCAGACAGAGTGCGCGCGTGCTGTTGATAGAAAAGGAACGATGGGTAGGCCATCTCGCTGGTGTAGGAGGTGGGCGAACGACGTTCGAGCCGCAGGAGAGATGCGGGATCGCGGACGGGGAGCGGTTTGAGCGCGACCATGTTGAAGATGCTGAACGCGGATACGTTCACGCCGATGCCGAGGGCGAGAACGAGCACGGCCATGAGGGTGAAGCCTGGCGCGCGGACGAGGATGCGGACGCCATAGCGCAGGTCTTGTGCGAGGCGATCGAGCCACGTCCAGCCCCAGGCTTCGCGGGCCTGCTCGCGCATGCGCAAGGTGTTGCCAAAGTTATTGCGGCCGGCGTGGGAAGCCATTTCGCGATGGAACTCCATGTCGGCTTCAAGTTCCGCGTCGAGACGGCGGTGGTTGACGATGTAGAGGACGCGGCGCCAAAGCTCGCCCATGGGGAAATCTCCTATGCGGTGCGCAGAATGTCCTGGATGGCCTGCGTGACGCGGTCGTAGCCGGCGAGATCAACTTTTAGCTGCGCGCGACCTGCGGGGGTGAGGCGATAGAAACGGACTTTTCGGTTGGTTTCGGAGATGCCCCACTCAGCTGTGACCAAGCCTTTGACAAGCATTTTTTGAAGGGTGGGATAGAGAAGCCCTTCTTCGACGGCGAGGACTTCGCTGGAGAGCAGGTGGATGCGCTGCGCGATGGCATACCCGTGCAGGGAGCCGGAGTGCAGGACGCGGAGAATGAGCATGGGGAGCGCGCCGGGAGGCATTCCGTCTTTAGGCCTAATCGACATAGGCATAATAATCTTATGCCTATGTCAACTTGTCAATCTGAAAAGCTAACCGGCATGATTCAATTGGCCGAGGGTGACTTCAGATGCGGGGATGGCTTGATCGCAGGGGGATTCGGACAGTTCTTTTCATCGGCGCGCTCTGTATGCAGAGCTTCGCGCAGCCTACTGCTCCCGCTGTGGTGAGCATTCGAGTTGACCTAGCAAAGACCCGCGGGCCCAATGCGCCGATTTACAGGTGGTTCGGCTACGACGAGTCAAACTACACGACGATGAAATACGGTAAGCAGCTTTTGCGTGAGCTGCATGATTTAACGCCGGAGCCGGTCTACATCCGCGCGCATCACCTGCTTACTTCAGGGAGCGGCATCGCGGAGTTGAAGTGGTCGTCTTCGAACGTCTTTTCGCTGGATGCGCACGGGAAGCCCGTATACGACTTCACCATTACCGATCAGACCTTTGACGAGTATCAGAGGGCTGGCGTGCGGCCGTTTGTCGAACTGGGGTTCATGCCTAAGGATCTGGCAGCAAGCGTGACCGGGGTAAATGAATACCAGGTTCATTTCCCGCGGCCGACGATGGCTGGTGCATCAAATAATCCGCCCAAGGATTACGCGATGTGGGGCGAGCTGGTGAGGAAGTTCACTGAGCACCTTGTTCAACGTTACGGGCGCGACAAGGTGAGCACGTGGTACTTCGAGGTGTGGAATGAGCCGGACATCGTGTATTGGCACGGCACGCAGGAGGAGTACTTCAAGCTTTATGACTATGCAGTTGCCGGGGTCCGAGCGGCGCTGCCCGGAGCGAAGGTGGGTGGTCCGGCAACCACGGGGCCCGGATCGGAGAAGTCTGTTGGTTTTTTGGAGACATTTCTGAACCATTGCCTCAGCGATCGCAGCGCGGCTGACGGCAAACCGGTGCCGCTGGATTTCATCTCCTTTCACCCCAAGGGACACCCGGAAACGGTCGACGGACACGTGCGCATGGGCATTGCCGATGAACTGAAGGCGGCTCGAACGGGATTCGACATCGTAGCGAAATATCCGCGATTCAAGCCGCTTCCCATCATCTTGAGCGAGGCCGATCCTGAAGGCTGCGCTGCATGTTCGATGAAGACTAACCCGGCTAATGCCTACCGTAATGGGCCTCTCTATGCCACCTACACAGCAGTCGCAATGAAGTCGCTGTTGGATTTGCAGGACCAGTCGGGAGTGAATCTGGCAGGTATGCTGTCGTGGTCGTTTGAATTTGAAGGCAAGGACTACTTTGAAGGATTTCGGACCCTGGCAACGAATGGCGTCGACAAGCCAATTCTGAATGTCTTTCGCATGGCGGGTTTGATGTCGGGCGATCGGGTAGAGACGGAGAGCACGGGGCAAATTCCGATCAGCGAGATCCTCAAATCGGGCGTCAGACAAGCGCCGGACGTGGATGCTTTCGCAACCATAGCGGCGCACCAGGCAGCCGTGATGGTGTGGAACTACCACGATGACGATCTGCCTGCGCGCGCGGCAACTGTGCAGGTGACAATTGCGGGAATTCCTGTCGGGGTGAAGCGTGTCTTGCTGGAGCACTATCGAATCGATGACATGCACAGCAACGCTTACACGGCCTGGAAAAAGTTGGGCTCGCCGCAGTCACCCACGGCCGAGCAGTATGCGCAGTTGCGGCAGGCCGGGCAGCTGGAGTTGCTAACTTCTCCGCAGTGGCTCGACGTCGACCAAGGCAAAGTAACCGTCGATACGGAACTGCCACGACAGGCTACGTCTCTGCTGCGCCTGCAGTGGAAGTAATCGTTTTGGGTGACTATTTCTTAGGCGCTTTCATATCGTGGCCGCCTTGATGGAGGATCAGGGAGGTCACTTTGCCTTGATCGTCTTTCGTGAATTCGATTTCGGCTGGAACGACGATGGGAAAGAACTTCGCCTCTGTCTCGGCGTAGATCGGAACCTTGCCTTGTCCTGTGGCCTGGGTTATCAGTTGGCCGTTCTCGACCGTGACGACGATGTCGAAATTCGGAAAGAGTGAGTAGGTGCCTGTGTATGCATCCAGGACTTTCGGATCCAGGTGGATCGCAGTGCGGACCGTTGGTTGAAAATCCGGCCAGCGGTATTCGGCGGCGACGCTGTGCATCACTTCATCAGCGATCTGACTGCCGTTGTCTCCATTGGTCATAACGAACACGCCCTCGCCATTTTTCTCGTAGGCAGCAAAGTTGTTGCGGAAACCTTCGTTGGCCCCGCCATGGGAAAAGTAGGGGTCGGCATCGGAGCCGCCGATCTGGAGGCCGAGTCCCCAATGACCCATGCCCGGCGTCAGCATCTGGCGCGTCATGTCTGCGGAGAGCACGTGATTGGCTCTGCCGGCGAGCGACTGCTCGACTTCGATGGCATAGAGTGCCAGGTCCGTGGGAGTCGTCCATAAACCTGCAGCTGCCATCTCGGGGTAGGTGTGCGCGCCACCTTCTATCGGCTTCCCGTCGCCGTGATAGGGAGTGGCCGCGTTTTCACGAAGAGCCTGCGGCAGGGGCTGCTCGTAGGTGCTGCGCTTCATGCCGATCGGGGCAAGCACTGAATCATGCAGGAGTTTGGGGAAGGGCTCATGGGTTACATCGATCAGAGCGAGTTGCATGATGGTGTAGCCGCCGCCGGAATAATTCCATCGCGCCATCGGAGCGGCTTCACTGCGAATCGCCGGAGTGTTGGCGGGCTTTTCGCCGTTGAGGATCTGCACCAGCGTCGGCACCGGATCGGTGCTGGCGTATCCGGGGAAACCGTGAACGGTGGTGCCGCCGGTATGAGTGAGCAATTCGCGCAGCGTTATCGGCTTTCCCGCCGCAACGGGGCTCGCTGGAAACTTCCAACTGGTGAGGTAGGTGTTCACATCCGCGTCGAGGGAGAGTTTGCCTTCCTGTATCAGGCGGAGACACGCCATAGCAGCGAGCGGCTTGCTGATGGAACCGGCCTGAAATATGGTCTCTGAATTCACCGAAGGCCCGCCGGTGCTGCGAACGCCGAACCCACGGGCCCACTCGATTTTGCCGTTGTGGAGGATGGCGATACTGACGCCGGGCACGTTCAACTCTTTCATGCGATCGGCGAGGGTGTGGGTTGCATGCTCGTCACCCTTCAAAACGACGCTGCCGATGAGGCCCGAAGTTACATGTTGAATGCGCTCTTCAACTTCTGCCCTATTTGAGGACGCGCTCTGTGCAATTGCCGGCGGGGTCGTAAAGCAGGCCAATGTCAAAAACGCCATGCACTTCCAGCCCATGAACTTACGCATGATTCCTCCGCGAAACAACGGTACCACCACTTCCCGGGTAGAGGCAGTGCGTCTGGCGCTGCTCTGCTATCCTGACAGGTTTACTTGAAGCCGCTCCAGGAGGCGCATACATGCCGGAACACAGGGCTAGAAAGCATCATCAGGACCGGGTGGCTGAGACGCTGCGGGAAGAAATTGGCGCGATGATCGAGGGCGAGCTTTCGGATCCGCGCATTGCGTTTTGCTATGTGACCGAGGTCGTTCTTAATCCCGGCGGCAAGTCGGCGCGAGTGTATGTGGCAGTGGATAGCGCTGTGCCGGATATTGCCAAGGCAGAGGTGGACACGATTGCCGGACTTGAGGCGGCCAAGGGCTATATCCGCTTTGAGCTGAAGGAACGGATGGGCGTACGTCACGTACCGGAACTGTCATTCCTGGCCGACCGCTCCGGGCGCTTTCAGGCCCGCATCGAAGAATTGATGGGCCGCGCGCGAAAACGCCAGAAGGCTCCGGTGGAGTAGGCGATGGATCTCCCCCGAACCAGCGCCTACGGCTCCAATACGCGAACGGCCGCCGAGCACTCGATTGCCGACATTCTCAGAGTGATCCGCGAGGGTGAGCGGTTTCTGGTCTGTTCGCACTCGCGGCCGGATGGCGATGCGGTGGGCAGCATGCTGGCAATGGGTAAGCTGCTGGAGGCGATGGGGAAGCGCGCCGACCTGGTTTCGGCTGACCGCATTCAGGTTGTTTACCGTGGTTTGCCCGGGGCGGAGGACATCCGAACCGTCCTGCGGGTACATGGGCCTTACGATGCGGCGATACTGCTGGAGTGCGACGGGCCGGAGCGCCCACGGCTGCAGGGGTTGGAGAAGTTCTTTCTCATCAACATCGATCACCACGCCACAGGTCTAAACTTTGCACACATTAACTGGATCGACCACCAGGCGGCGTGCGTGGGGGAGATGGTGTATCGGCTCTTTCTGGCTGCCGGTATCGAAGTCACGCCAGAGGTTGCGACCTGCATCTACACCACTTTGCTGACGGATACGGGCGGTTTTATCTATGGCGGGACGCGGGCGTCGACATTCGGGCTGGCGCGCGATCTGACGCTGGCGGGGGCAGATCCGATTCGCATCGCGCAACAAGTGTATTTTTCAACGTCGATGGCGAAGTTGCTGTTGCTTGGCGCGGCGCTCAGGAATCTGCACCGGGAGGGGCGCGTGGCGTGGTTGTGGATCACACATGAGGACATGGTGAGAAGCTGCGCCGTCGAAGAAGATTGCGAGGGCATCGCGAACTACGCGCTCTCGATTGCGGAGGTGGAAGCAGCCGCATTCTTGCGCGAAATGCCAGAGAACACGATTCGCGTGAGCCTGCGCAGCAAGGGGAAGATCAACGTGGCAGCGATTGCAGAGCGGCTGGATGGCGGAGGCCATGAGAATGCGTCGGGGTGCACGGTGGCGGGTCCCCTGGTGCGCGCGCAAGGGCAGATTGTGGGGGAATTGCGCTCCGCGCTGGCGTCCGGTGGGCTTCGTTGAGAATCGATGCGAATCTGTTAGCCTAGCTTTTGTCTGAAACGCGGGATGACCTCTACGTTTTTGCCTTGATTTTCGAGGCGTGTATCAATTTGCCCTGGCCAGTGGGGATCCCCCAATCCCGGAAGCAGGCCGATAGGCCGGTTCAGAGCGGTTCGGGAACGAGTAACTTTGGAGCCGAGATAGTTCCGGCCTGGAGAATCGCTGGAAGTGGAGACTCAACTGGAACCAGTTGCACCGGATTCGCCCGAAAATAAACGCATGCGCCTGCCGAGTTGGGCAACGTTTTGCGAGGCCTCGGTCTTCGTGGTCTTCAGTGCATTTTTCATCCTTTATGGGGTTGTGCCCCTGCTGGGAGGGGATGGTTTGGGCCTCGTAGGCGCAGATGAGCCGCGCTACGCGCAGATTGCTCATGAGATGCTGGTGCGCTTCGACCAGGCGCATACCATCAAAGACCGGTTGAGCGCCTGCGTTACTCCCTATCTTTACGGGCATCCCTGGCTGGAAAAGCCTGCGCTTTACTACTGGCGTGCGATGTTTGTCTTCCAGGAGTTTGGGGTGCACGACTGGAGCGCGCGGCTACCTTCGGCGAGCTTCGCCTTCATCATGGTTGCGCTCATCTATTTGCACATGAAGCGATTCCGACCCGGCGGTCACCTGGATGCGGCGCTGATCACCGTGGCTTGCGCCGGGATCATCGGCTTTTCTCGCGGTGCCTCGACAGACATGCAGATGGCGGCGCCGCTTTCGATCGGGCTGCTGGGCTGGTATGCGTGGTACGAGACCGACTCGAAATTCTGGCTGTTCGATATCTATTTTTTTACGGGAGTAGCCACGCTGGCCAAAGGGCCGGTAGCGCCGCTGCTGGCAATCGTGATTGTCGCGGCCTTCGCATTTTTGCGTAAAGAGTGGTCTATCATTCAGCGCTCGGTATGGTGGCCAGGGATTGCGCTTTACTTTGCCATCACGCTGCCATGGTTCATTGCCGTGCAGCATCAGAATCCGACGTTCTTCCGCGAGTTCTTTCTGGAACACAACCTGGAGCGCTTTGCCACCAACCGCTACCAGCACGCGCAGCCGTTCTGGTACTACTTCGTGGTGGTGCTGCTCGCGGTGATGCCCTGGACGGTGATCGCGGTGAGGGCGCTGGTCGACGGCGTACAGACGTCGGTGGCAGAGTGGCGGCTGCGGCGACTGAACCCCAAGAGACGCGCTCCGAATCGCCCGGGCGATGCGTTTCCTGAATTCCTGGTGCTGTGGGCGATTATCCCGATTTTCTTCTTCTCATTTTCACAGTCGAAACTGCCCGGATACATTCTGCCTTCGATACCGCCGATCACAATTCTGACTGGCGACTATCTTTTCCGGCGCCGACAGTTGGGCCTGGACCGCTGGGAACTGATGGGTCATGCCGCGTTATGCGGAGTCATGACGATGTTTGCCTTTCTGTTGCCCTGGTTTGTAATTCATGGACCGGAGATGCCGCCTACGCGAGCCCTGATGGTGGCTCTGCTGGCCTCGACGGGTGCGGCGCTGCTTATCGTGGTGGTGGTGAAGGGCTACGGCGTGGCCCGGCTGCGATTGGCGACAACCGGGGTACTGGTTGTGCTTATGCTGTTTCTATATGGCGTGGGACCGTTTCTTGGCATTCCGGCATTGGCTTCGACCAAGCGCGCGATCCACTTGCTCGACAAGTCCTACTCGGCGAGGCCGCTGGCCGATCGGCTAGCTCTGCTGGGTGCGCCGGACGAGACTGTCGCCGTCTTCCGCGTACGACGCGACGTGGAGTATGGCCTGGCTTTCTATCGCAATCGAGAAGTGGTGAATTACGAAAATACGGGCGTGCCGTCTGAGGAACATCTGCTGGTGGCGCGAGTAGCGGGCCGCCGCGGCGTGGATCTGCATACGCCGGCCGCGCTGCAGGAATATCTCGAGGGTCGCCACTACGAGGAAATCCTGAGCTGGCCCGAGCAGGGACTTGAGGTCTATCTCGTAGGCGCCCGGTAGATTAGGGATTCCTGAAACAACATTCGAGCGTTGAATAACTTGCAGGGGACCGGTCAATCGTGGCACAGTGACCGGAAGGCCCATTAGCGGCGTGCGCAGGAGTGTGGCACGTTGCTGACCTGACTTGCATTGATGAAGCCGAGCTAGATCGGCGACATCCAACAAGGGAAACATGGCAGCTGGCGTGACTATCGAGATCCTGGATCTTCGACATTTCGCTGCGCCGGTGCTGCGCCCCGTGCTCGACGCTGAAGGTGAGCTGTGGAGCAAGCGGCTGCACTGGGACTATCGTGCCTCAGCGCGTCTGCTGATGCAGTATCTCGACAACCACCTACTGCCTGGATACGCGGCCCTTGAATCAGGACAAGTGACCGGCTACGCCTTCTGTGTGTATGAAGAGACGAAGGCAGTGATCGGCGATGTGTTTGCACTGCCCGGACAGAATCCCGAAGCGGCCATCGCGCCAGACGGCTCGCCGGAACCTGAGCGGGAGATCGAGAGCACGCTGCTGCGGCATCTGTTTGAGACGCTGCTGAACTCACCCAATGTAGACCGGATCGAATCACAACTGTTGCTGCATCCCTCGGGCACGCATTCTGCAATTTTCCGCAAGTCGGGTTTCGAGTTATATCGCCGGCACTTTATGGTGCAGCAGCTTGCTGGACACTGGAGCCGGCCGCGTGTGGATTTGCCGGCCGAGCTTGAACTGCGACCGTGGCGCGATGACGATCTTAATGCTGCCGCGCGGCTGATTGCGTCAGCATATAGCGGGCACCCTGACAGCCTGATCAACGACCAGTACCGGTCGGTGCACGGATCGATGCGATTCCTGCACAACATTGTGCGCTACTCGGGGTGCGGGGTGTTCTCCCCGCAGGTGTCGCACGTGGTGGTGGAGCGCGGCAGCCACGAACTGGCTGCACTGGTTCTCGGTTCGCGGGTGAGTCCGCAGAGCGGGCACATCACGCAGCTCTGCGTCCATCCAAGCTATCGACGCCATGGCCTCGCGCGCATGCTGCTTTCGGTGGCGGCGGCGCATTTTGTGCGGCAGGGCGTGAGCGAGATTTCGCTGACGGTTACAGAAGCGAATGGCAACGCGATTGAGCTCTACAAGAGCGAGGGTTACGACTGCACGCACGTCTTCGACGCGGCTGTGTGGGAGCGGGACAGTGTTGGGTAAGGCTGCTCCAGTCTCCGGTTTACTTCTTCAATTTCAAGTAAGGCGATAGGCTTTTCGGCACCTTTCGACAGGCGCAATGCTCCTGATGCTCTTTGTGTCATTGGACTCGCTGTTTCAGGGTCGCCTTCGGCGGCATCTTGTTTCGAGCGTGCCAGGCCACGTTCATTGAGGTAGCTTTCTAACAGCGAATTACCGCGCGATCAGGTACATCACCCAGCTCAGAACGATGGCCGAACCCACGAAGAGGACCCAGCAGTAAAGGCCGTAGCGGAACATCTTTTGCGGGGTTTCGCGCTGGGTGATGCCGAAGACGGTCGATGCAAACGTTGCGAACAGCAGTACGGCCGCGAAGTGGGAAGGACTGAACACTAGAGCTTCCTCCCGGTGCGGATGTTGTGCGCGTCAACGGCGGCAATGATGTTCAGGAGGCCCGCCACGACGATGAAGCGCGTGCCCCAGTCGGCAACGGTGAGCTGGACGGATTCGGCACCGAGGCCCAATGCGCGGCCGACGATGTAGAGCAGCCCGCTGCCCAAGTCGCCGGCGAGGCCGAGCATCTCCAGGATGTCGTGTGCGTTGGCGTAGAGGCGGCCCTGCATGGCGAGGCCGAGCGCGAACATGCAGACGATGGAGATCGCGAGCAGAGCGCCGCGTCCCCATTTGCGAAGGAGAAAGTGCCCCGCGCCGGGGATGAGCCAGCCAGCAATCAAAGGTAAAAAGACGAACCCGCCTTGAGCGCTCTTTGGCGCAACGGCGTTCTTGTTTTCAGCTTCTGCCATTCCTTCTTGACTATATCGCAACGAACCGGGTGAATCCGATCAGGGGTTTGCGGCGTGATGGTCGAAGCTGATGGCGCGTGTTATTTTCCATGAGCCATCTTTGTGCTGCCAGAGCGTAACGAATTTTGCCTCGCCGAGTTCGTGAGGATCGTTGGGATGAGTGAAGCGGTGAACGCCGATCTCCACCGCGCCATAGCCTTCGATCGGATACACCTCGAGAGTACCGGGAACGAGTTCGCGATGGACTTTGCCGCAGATATTGTTCTTGATGGCGTTGACGAATAATTCTCGCCCGACAGCGAGGCCTGTCTTGTCGTGGTAGAACTCAAGATCTTCGGCGACCAAAGAGCCGAGCTTGTCGAGCTGGCAATTGTTGTATGCGTCAAACAACGCAGTATCGAGGCCCGCCACTGTTTTGTACAGGGGATCGCTGACCGGTAGACCTTGCGTGCTTTGGGCGCACGCAAACGAGGATACGGCGAACAAGGACGCCAGCGAGACGACAAGGAGGGTTTTCATGCGAGGAACCTCGTGTAATGGCGATGCTTGCCTGATCGAGAGGTACGCAGAGCCCACGATCTCAGTTCCCGGTTGGGATGATGCCGGCGTTCTCGACCATGAGTATCACTGTGCGATGCAGCGCGCGAGTGCGGTGCGTAACGCCTCGTGGCACTACAAAACCCTGACCGGGGTTGAGCTCGATGGTTTTGTGTTCAAGGTCGATGAGGAGTTGTCCTTCGACGGTCAAAAAGAATTCATCGTCGTGGTCGTGTTTGTGCCAATGGTATTCGCCTTCGATGATGCCGACGCGGACTACCGAGTCGTTCACCTTGCAGAGAGTTTGATTGAACCACTTGTAGTTCTTTGCATCCTCGATTGCGTTGAGGTCGATGACTTCCAGCGGTTTGTGCAGGATGTTAAGGCGAGTCTCGTAGGGGAACGCGGCGGTGTCGGCCATGGGGAAGCTCCTTGCGCGCAGGATAGCAGAGGCGGATTGCGAAGGCGCCCCGGTGGGCGCTGATTATGAATTGTTGACACGAAGCGGTCCTGAATATAGAAGCAAGAGCATGCTTCCAGAAAACTCCCGCGGGCGACGTGAATTCGCGTGGCCGCTTTGCCTCCTGATTGGTGTGGCTATGGTCATCGTGTGGTCGTGGGTGGGCGCCTACGATCGCTCAACCTGGTGGCTGGAATCGTTCCCGGCCCTGATAGCGATTGTGGTACTGGTGGCCACTTACAAGCGCTTCCGTTTTACCAACCTGGCATACCTGTTGATCGCTCTGCATGCCTGTATTCTCCTGGTGGGCGGTCACTATACCTATGCCCAAGTTCCGCTTTTCAATTGGGTCCGCGACCACTTTCACCTGGCACGCAACGACTACGACAAGGTGGGCCATCTTGCCCAGGGCTTTGTACCCGCGATCGTTGCGAGAGAAATATTGATCCGTCGCCGCGTTGTCTCTGGGGCGTGGTGGCGCGTGTTTGTGGTGATGTGCATCTGCATGGCAATCAGTGCCTGTTACGAACTGCTTGAGTGGGCAGTCGCGTTGCTTGAAGGAAGCGGCGCGGAAGCGTTTCTGGGCACCCAAGGCGATCCATGGGACACCCAAAGCGACATGTTTTGTGCCCTGATTGGTGCGGCCGTAGCGCAAATTTCGCTCGCACGTTTTCATGATCGCCAACTGGAGGAACTCAGTCGAGAATCGCCAATTGCAAATTTAGGGAGAAGCTAAGATTCTTTCAGACAGCTTTTGTGGCTGGCTCTCGATTTGCGCATTTTTTTGCCGAATCTGGAACTCGTGTTGTCTCGAGCATCGCACAGGGGCTAAAGCCCAGTTCATTATTGGGTGTCTTCGGCCCGACTAAAGTCGTGCCCTTTTACAGACAACAATGAATCAGTCGTGTTGGCCGTTCTTCGTGGTTACTTTGATTTGAATCGCTAGATCCTGACAAGTTCGCGTTGGATTTTGCCGGTCACCCAGGCTTTGCCGGGGGCGGTAAGCATGTCGATTTCGCTGCGGACGCCGAACTCGGGCAGATAGATGCCGGGCTCGACGGAGAAGCAGGTATTGGGCAGGATCTGGCGGACGTCGTGGGTCTCAAGGTTGTCGAGGTGCGCGCCGGGGCCGTGGATTTCATGGGCGATGTTGTGGCCGGTGCGATGCGTGAAGTAGTCGGCGAATCCGGCGGCGCGGATGACGGCTCGGGAGGCGTCGTCGGCCTCGAAGCCGCGGATCGCCCGCCCGGTGGCGAAGGCCTGCTCGATGGCGCTGATGGCGGCGTCGCGTGCGTTCCGGACGGTTTCGAAGACGAGCTGCTCGCGTGCGCTCGGCTCGCGGCCGACGACGCCTGTCCAGGTGATGTCATAGAAGACGCTGTCGGCATCGTCGACGCGGCCCCAGATATCGATCAGAAGGAAGTCTCCTTCCTTGATGTCGGAGGTGTGCTCGGCGGTGGGCTCGTAGTGCGAGTCGGAGCAGTTGGCGTTGACGCTGACGTTGGGTCCGTTCTCCCATACAAGATTTGCCCGCTTCATGCCCTCGCTCAACCACTTCACCATGTCGAATTCGGTGACTTTGCCGGGTTTGCCCTTGGCGGGGCGGAGGCGGCGGCCGATTTCCTTCCAACCTTCCTCGAGGATTTGGTCGATGGCCATCTGGGCGACGGAGTGGCTGACGATCTGCTTTTCGGTGAGTACTGCTTCGAACTGGCTGACGAGGTCAGCGGAGCTGACGATTTGCTTGCCGATGCTGCGGAGGAATTCGACGGTGCCCGCATCGACCATGGAGACGTACATGATGGCGTTGTTGGGCGAGTATTGCATCGCGATTTGCTTCGACTTGGCCAGCATTGCTTCAAGGCCCGCGGCCAGTTCCTGCCAGCTTGAATACAGACCTTTGGAGCCTGGGAGTGTGTCGAGTCTTCCCTGCTCGATGCGGTGCATCAGCTTGCGCGGCTCGCCGGTGGCCGGGATGTAGTAGTACCAACGGCGGGTGATGTGGGCCCTGGGGTCGAGACCGAGGATGCGCTCGCCAATGGGGTCGCGGTGGTGATGGTCGTAAAAGAGCCAGCCATCGTGGCCAGCGTCACGGAGGGCCGATTGAATCGCGTCCAGGTTCATAAAGGGCATTCTAGTGCGTGGATCCAAAAAGCAGGGAACAGGGAACAGGGACCAGGGACTAGGGATGGTGAAACTGGAGCGGGGGAGGGGGGTGTACCCCCATACTCTGTGAATAAGCCGCACATTCTAATAGGCTTACACAAAGGGCGCTCGCCGCAAAGTCATCTGCTGATTGGACTTAGCCCGCAGAGTCGTCTCAGGAAAGGAGTTAGAGGAAATTGCCATGTACAGGCGCCCAGTAGCAGGGAGAGACAGCGATCGGAGAAGCAGCAGATGCATATGTGCATGATTCAATGATAGGGATTTTGCGGTAATTACCTGCAAATGGGTGGGGTCCGGAAGTGATTGCAACGAAAATGGTTGCGAGAAAAAATTGGGGGGAGGGGATTGACACCACGTAGAGAGTTCTCCAGCCCGCTGTTCCCTTTTCGAGTCATTACCAGGACGCTAAGTGGTATTCCCAGTGCTCTTTGAGCCGACCTAGACTGGCCAACAACGCTCAGCCCTATGCTTCCCCCGTCTCAGGGCAAGGCAGCAATCGAATCATTGTCGTCATCATTTCGAGGTAATCGCACATGCGACTGAGGGGCTGCACGATTCTCTGCTCCATCGCCGTGATCGCTGCTGGTCTGCATGCGCAGACAATCACGGGAACGATTCTCATCAAGAAGAAACTGACGAGGCCAAGCGTCACCGCATCCGTCTCTGTCTACCAGCGAGGAACAGCGGTAAAGCTCGGCAAGGACGTTGAGCAGGATCCCATCGCTTATGAACGGTCGCGCGTTGTGATTTATCTCGAAGGACCGGTGCTTGCAGACCCCGGCACAAACGGGGCGCAACAGATAAAGCAAGTGGATCGGCGCTTCGTTCCCGACCTGGTGGTGGTCCCGGTTGGGTCGAGTGTCTCATTCCCTAACATGGATCCGATTTTCCACAACATCTACTCGCTATCGAAGCCCAAATCATTCGACCTGGGGAGCTACGACAAAGGGGAGACCCGTAAAGTCGCTTTCTCAAAACCGGGCATCGTCGAGATCTATTGTCATCTGCATCCGAACATGGCGGCCACTGTTGTGGTGACACCGAATCGGTGGTATGCGCGTCCTGACAGCAATGGACAATATCGAATTCCGAATGTTCCTCCCGGACAATACACGGTCGTGGCATGGCATAAGACCGGTGGGTTCTTTCGCAAGACCGTGGTCATCGAGGATGGGCGAGATGTTGCCGCCGACTTCTTTATTCCAGTCGATGTTGATCCCAAACAGGAAGCGGAGAAGGATCACGATCCGGCTCACACCGGAGGGTCGCGTTGAAAACACGCTTACGAACGCGCGCTCTGCTGTTGTGCTTCCTGCCTTTCGCAGTACTTCTCGCCAGCAGCTTCTGGATGATCCAGCGATTTGTGCAGTCAACGGTTCGCGATGGGTTGCACACATCGCTGCGCGAAAGCCAGGTTGCGATTGCGAATATTCATGCGAAGGGCGATCTGCAAAACAGCCGATTTTTGAAAGTCGCGGGTGAGAACTCGGCATTGAAAGCCGGCATGCAGCTTCTGCTTGCGAATCCTCAAAGCGAGGGTGCTCGCAGGACGGTTGAAGATCAGCTCCGTGAACTGGGCGAGCGCATGGGCTTCGATTTCATGCTGATTTCCGCACCGAATGGGGCACCGCTCGCAGGCGTGGCACGCCAGGATGCGTCGAAGTCGCGCAAAGGCCAACTCGTTCCTCTTGTCCCCGCTTCTCTCGATCGCGGTAACACCGGTTTTCTGCTTTTGAATGGGCGCACATTCCAGGTGGCATCGGTTCCCGTGGACGAAAATGACGAGAACATTGGCGTTTTGTCGGTCGGAGAATTCTTTGACTTCTCCGATCTTTCCACGCTGGTGGTGCTGGTTCATGACGGCAAGGTAATCGAGTCGAATATTCCGCACGTGTCGTCTCAGGAGTTGGAAGATGCTTTGACAACGTGCAAGGCGCAGTCGGAATGCGACCTGAAGCTTCAGGGGAAAAACTGGATTTCGCTGCCGATGGAGTCCTATGGCGGCGGTTACACACTGCTGAGCTTCGAGAACGTGGATGAAGCCACGGCACCCATTCAGTTGAAACTGCGAACGCTCTTCATCGAGCTTGCCATCGCCTGCGTGCTTGTGGCGTTTTTGTGCAGTGTTGGATCGTCGAATTCGATTGTCAATCCGATTGCGGCGGTAGTTTCGCATCTACGCAATGCTGCTCGCACAGGCAAATTGCGAGAGCTTGAACCTCAATCGTCGACGATTGTTGAGATTCAGGAGCTAGCCGAAATCTATAATCGCGCCGCGATCTCAGTGCGCGCTGCCGGCGAGCGCCTGGAGTCGGCCTACCTTCAGTTCGTCGGTTCCCTGGCAAACGCGCTCGACGCTCGCGACCGGTACACCGCGGGCCACAGCCGGCGCGTGAGTGAGCTTTCGTGCGCAGTTGCTTCCGCTCTGCAAATGCCGGAGCAGCAAGTCGAGCAGATCAGGGTTGGTGCGCTGCTGCACGATATCGGGAAAATCGGTGTTGCCGACAGCGTTCTGCAAAAGCCCGGACGCCTAACTGCCGAGGAGTTTGCGCAGGTCAAGGAGCATCCTGTCATCGGTCGGAGAATTCTTGAAGGAGTTGGAGGATTCGCGGATTATCTGCCGGCGGTTGAGTTACATCACGAAAACTGGGACGGCACGGGTTACCCGAAGGGCCTGCGCGGTTTTGAGACGCCCATGGATGCGCGCATTATTCACGTGGCAGATGCATACGATGCGATGACGACCAATCGTTCGTATCGCAGCGGAATGACGCATGAAGCGGCGATTTCAGAATTGATGAGGTATTCCGGGATTCAGTTTGACCCGGAAGTCGTTGCAGCCTTCGTGAAGCTCCCACGCGAGGTGCTTACGGGTAAATCCAACGTCGAGGAAGCTGAGACGGAAGCAGGAAAATTGGCCGAGGTGCAGGCGGGATGAATAAGCCGTGCCAACTTGGCCTGCTTCTATGGCTGCTGAGCGCGCCTCTGATGATTGCGCAGGAGGCGAATTCAGGCGTGGACCTTCGAGCGACTCTCACGGCACAAGGCGTTGCTTCGGAACAATTGACCGAGGCACCACGGTCCGGATCGCCGATGATTGCCGGTTCTCGTTCCGTACTTTATCCGACGATCAAATTCAACGAGCACTGGTTTACGACCGGCGCATGGCAACTTGTGACGCGCCCCTACTACTACTCGGAGCTTTCCACGACTGGTTACAGTGCCAAAGGGAGCATTTTGCAGGCCACGGTGAATTACGCGCGTGTCTCGCAGAAGGGCTCAATACTGCTCCGTGCGGGGCAGATGCCAACCGCATTTGGGTCATTCCTGTTGCGCTACGATGATGCCGAAAACCCATTGGTTGACCTTCCGCTGGCTTACGGGTATTACTATGCTCCGGTCACAATTCTTGGAGTTGCCGGCGCGGAGGTGGATGCCACGCGCGGCAAATTTGACGGCAGGATTCAGTTTGCGAATTCATCGCCGGCGAATCCGCGCAGCGTCTTCGCGAACGATCAGTATGGAAATTGGGCCGGTGGTGGGGGCTACACCATTCGGCAGGGATTCCGCGTCGGAGCATCGGGTTACCGGGGACCTTATCTCGACAGAAAATATGCTTACTACTTCCCGGGCGAAGCAAATCCGAGCAAACTGCCGGCGCATGCGATCGGAGTTGACGCCAACTGGGCGCACGGACATACAACCGCGTTTGCCGAAGCGCAGCGATTCGTCATGCCGTATACAAAGATTCCGAACTTTCGCGAATCAGCGGGATACCTGGAGGTCAAGCAGGTGTTCAGCCCACGATGGTACGCCGCGGGCCGCTACGGGATTGCCAGCAGCAATGCGACGGGAAGAACGAGCTCGATCGAGGTGGCGGGGGGCTACCGGGTCGCGCGTTGGGAACTCTTGAAGGTCGGATACGAGTTCGAGCACTACAGTTCTGGGAGTCAACACGACTCCAAGGTGCTCGGCATCCAACTCATCACGATACTGCACAAATCCTTCGGGCGGGAGTAGTTGCCGCGAGCGCGCTGCGGATGGGCTTTATTGGGATCCAAGCAGAGCTTGGATGGGCACCCGGCATGTGTGGCCGGGATGGGAAAGACAACTGCAGGTCCCTCGGCTTCGCTCGGGATGACAGCATGTGTTTTATGGGAAGTTAAAGTGCGGCGCCGGGGTTACAGCGCCGCTAGAGCGTCGGCCTGGCTGGGGAAGAGGCCAGCGTACTTGGTGATTCCTACCATGGTGAAGACCTTGGTGAAGTGCGGCGAAAGGCCGAAGGCATAGACTTTCTGGCCAGAATTCGCAGCTTCGATGAGCATCTGGATGACGAGGGCGATGCCGCTGGAGTTGATGTAGTCGACCTTGGTGAAGTCGAGCAGTACCAGTTTTGAGGTTTCCTTGGGCAGCGCCTGGTAGCTACCGAGGACCGCATCTTTCGACGTGCTGGCGATGTCGCCCTCAAATCGGAGGGCTGTGACGTTGTGGCCTGCCGGGGAAGTCAACTGGTCTACGCGCGCTTTTGTTTCGCTCTGCACGATCTCGTGTCTCCGTGTTCCTTGGTTAATTCTCTAACGCATCCAGACGAATGACCAGCCTGACATAACTGCTCTTTCCATTTGAGCCCTTGACCCATTCGGCTTCGTCAACCAGCGCCTGGATTAAGAACATACCCATACCGCGGGGATCTTCTTCACCATGAATCTTTTTATCGATGTCCGGCTTGGGGGGAACGGTCTTCAATCCCTTGCCGTCATCTATCACTTTAACCTCAAGGGCGTTAATGCCTGCTGAAAGCACTACGCCAACGGAGAGGTCGTCGTTCAACTTGTTGCCATGTTCGATGGCGTTAATGCAGGCCTCGGCTACGGCCGTTTTTAAATCCTCAACGCGATCTTCACGGAAACCCATCAGCTTGGCCACAGCGGCCGCGGTGCTCATCGCCACTTTCTCATAACCAAGTTGCGAAGGCAGCCGCACCTCCACCGAAGTGGATTTCACCTTGCTCATGCCGGTATCTCCGTACCCTGCGCACACCTGCACATCGCAAGTGCGGTCATGTCGTCACTTTGCGGGCCGCCGTCGGCAAAGTCGTCAATTGTTGCCCACAATGCATCGAGGATAACATCGGCCCGTTCTCCCGGGCACTTGGAAAATTCGTCCATAAGTCTTTCCGGGCCAAACTCTTCGTCGCCCCGGAATACCTCCGTGAGACCGTCGGTGTAGAACAGAAGCCTCGTCCCTGGTGTAAACACGGCTTGCTCGCTGGAGTAGCGCATGCCCGGCAACAGGCCCAAGGGCGTGCCGGCGGCCTCGAATTCGCGGGCGATGCCGTCGGCCGAAACGAGGAAACCGGGATTGTGGCCGGCGTTGACCACCTCGATCTTGCCCGACTCGGGATACAGGCGCAAGAAGATGGCGGTGACGTATCGGCGGCGCGCCTCTTCGCCCTCGCGCCAGTGATGCTCATTCATGCGCGTGGCCAGTTCGTCGAGGGGGGGCCCGGTGATGGCCATGGCGCGAAAGGCAGCGCGGAAGCTGGTGGACATCATGGCCGAGGCAAGGCCTTTGCCGGCAACATCGGCGACGGCGATCAGGAGGCTGCCGTCGGGCTGCTCAACAATGTCGAGGTAGTCGCCGCCAACCTCGTAGCAGGTGACGGAGCGGAAGGCCAGGGAGTAACCGGCAATGTCGGGCAGTTCCTGCGGCAGAAGTGAGCGCTGGATGTTTCGCGCAGCGTCAAGGTCCTGTTGCACGCGAGCCCATTGCAGGTTGCGTTCGTGGTTGCGGGCGTTTTCAAGGGCGACGCCGGCCTGCAAGACCAGGCCCTCGATGAAGTCCGCTTCGTAAATGGTGAGTTCGCGGTTCTCGGGCGTGGCGACGACCAACTCGGCCATACGCTTTCCCTCGCGGTCCTGCAGGAGGTAGATGGGGAGTGCGTGGGCTTCGTCGGTCTGTGATGGGAGATCGGGAATCTCGCCATAGCTGAGTCCCGTGCCCGGAAACGCGGCGCCCGCCATCTCAAGCTCGCGGACGACGATACGAAGGACCGCGCCCAGCACGGCCTCTTCGCGGATGGTGGAGTGGACCTGGCGCGATGCTTCAAGCAGCGCCTGAAGGCGCGCTACCTGCTGCTGCAGATCGATGGTCTCGTTATTGTGGGGCAAATGGATGCCTGCTGCCATAAGTCGACCTTGAACTTGCGGGGAATCTCAATTTATCACGACGAGGTATGGGGACGTCGATAGCTTTCTCTTCAAGGGTTCTATCGCACTCTGCGGGAGTTTAAGAACGTTTATTTTGAGCGACCTGGTTACGTCGCGAATGATGGGGCGATCCGAAGGTACCCAGATCTGATTGCCTGCAGGTTACTTGGTTCGGGGACGTTCTCCGGAGAAGAGGAGATATTGGTCCCAGCAGCGTGTAGAACCTGCGGTACAGCGGCGTCTTCGACAGGATGGCGATGTTTCGCTGTGGCTTTGGTGCTCGCGCGCAGCCGCCGCGGTTGGGGGTCACCAGTCAGCGAAGCCAGATCGGCAATCCGAAGCGGCAGCGGATTCACTGGAAGTGTTGGTTCAGATTGGCAGGTGGTGAAGATCGCACCCGCACACGAATGGTTCCAGAAAGAGCCGTGCCCGGGATAGACTCGATGCGTGATGTGAGAGGGGTCATCTTGAAATCGAGCGCTTGGGTTGTTTCAGTGGCAGTGGCTGCATGTCTTATTCCGGCTGGGTTCGCGCAGAGCCGCCTTCTCGTCGCAGAGAAAGGCGGACAGAGCCTCGCCATTATCGATCCCGCTAGCGGCACTTTGCTCGCCTCTGTGCCTGAGGGAGGCATTACTGGCCACGAGGTCATCGCGTCTGCTGATGGCAAAGTCGCCTTCGTCCCAATCTATGGCAACTCCGGCGTAGGCAAGCCCGGCACGGATGGCACGAACATCGCCGTCATCGATATCGCCTCACACAAAGTCGTCGGCAACATTGCATTCGATCATGGCATTCGGCCGCACTGTCCTATGATCGGTCCGAAGGACGGCCGACTCTATGTCACCACCGAACTCGACAAGACCATCACCGTCATCGATCCCAAAACGCTGAAGATCGTCGCTGTTATCCCAACGGGCCAGCCCGAAAGCCACATGCTCGCGCTCTCGCACGATGGCCGCCGCGCTTACACCGCCAACGTCGGCCCAGGCACTGTTTCCGCCATCGACATCGCAGCGCGCAAAGTGGTCAAAGTCATTCCCATCTCAGCGAACACGCAACGCATCTCCATCTCGCCAGACGACAAGTGGGTCTTTACCGCAGACCAGACCAAGCCGCAGATGGCGGTAGTCGATACCGCCGCCGGCACCGTCGCCAAGTGGATTCCGATGGAAGGCATTGGTTACGGCTCGGCACCTACGCCGGATGGCCGCTGGCTCCTCGTCGCCCTTCCTGATCAGAACAAGGTCGCGGTCATCGACTTGAGATCGATGCAGGTCGCGCGCACCGTGCCCGTCGCCGCATATCCGCAGGAGATCATCGTGCGCCCCGACGGCAAGTCCGCTTATGTCTCCTGCGAGCACGCCAACGAGGTCGCCGAAATCGACACGACAACGTGGACAGTCACCCGCACCATTCCCACCGGCAAATTGACCGACGGCCTGGCCTGGGCCGGACAGTGATGGCACAAAGAGCCGACTTTTATTCGCAATTTAGGCGAGCTTCCGAGGAACGGTGGCAGAACATCTCCATTCAGCCGCAGATTTGGGGATATCAAATCCAACCTGGAACGCGCTGGAATTCAGGCCTGTCCGAAGACGATCTTGCGCGTTACGAAAAAGAAATGGACATCCGATTTCCGCCGGAGCTACGTGCATTCTTTCGCGGAATGAATGGTACCGACAAGGCTGCATTGGATACACGAGGATCCAGCGGCGAGGAACCCCGTTTGGGGCCAGCGTTCTACTCCTATCCAAGAGATATCGAGCTGATCAGACGCCTCATCGATTCAGCGTGGACCGACCCTGAGCAGCTTCGGGATACTCTCTCGGAGGAAGGCTTCCAGCTTGAAGAAAATGCAAAGCTTCTCCCGATCTATGCACACAGATACGTAGTCTGTTCCCCGACAACAGAATCCTGTGTAGTTCTGTCGATTTGGGATGCAAGCGATTCAATCGTGTATGGAAACTCACTTCAGGCATACCTCAAGAGAGAGGTATTCGACGAGTCTATCTAGGATTCTCAAAGGTCCTAAGCGCTTAGCCGATCGCCCGATCCCACGTCTCTAGCGTCCGCTTGAACTCGCTCATGAACTTGCCGGCATCGGCGCCATCAATTAGACGGTGATCGAATCCGAGGCAGTAATACTGCATCGAGCGAATCGCAATCGTGTCGTTGCCTTCGGCGTCTGTCAGCACCACAGGCTCTTTCTTCAGCGCGCCAATGGCGAGAATTGCGGCCTCAGGCTGGTTGATGATCGGCATGCCGAACTCATCACCGAAGATTCCGGGATTGGTCAGCGTGAATGTCGATCCGCCGACCTCATCCGGTGAAAGCTTCTTCGTGCGTGCGCGTCCTGCAAGATCATTGATGGTCTTCGCGATGTTCGCAAAATCGCGTTTCTCCGCCTCGCGCACGGTGGGCACAATCAGCCCCCACTCCAACGCCACCGCGATGCCGAGATTAATATTCGCATGATAGTGAATGCTGTTCTCGATCAGAGAGGCATTCACAATCGGAAAGCGCCGCAACGATTCAACCGCGGCGACCGCGATAAACGGCATGTAGGTCAGCTTCACGCCATGGCGCTGCTCAAACCCGGCCTTCTCACGCTCGCGCAGGCGCGCAATCCGCGTCATGTCGACTTTGTAGACCGAATGCACATGCGGACTGGTGCGTTTGCTCTCCACCATCCGCTGCGCAATGATTGAGCGCATCTTCGTCAGCGGCACAACCTCGGAGGAGAGCACTTTAGGCTGTGGCACCTGCGGTGCGGCCAACGGCGCCTTCGGCGCGCCCGCGGGCTTAGCGCCACCTTGGCTTATGTGGCGCAGAATATCTTCCTTGTTAATGCGTCCGCCTGACCCCGAGCCTGCCACCATACTGAGATCGATGCCGTGCTCTTTCGCAATCTTTCGCACCAGCGGCGACGACCTGACCACCTGCGGTGGGGCCAACTGCGCCTTCGGCGCGCCTGAGGCTGCGATCGTGCTTGTTACCTTCTCGGATTCCATCGAGGGCCGCGCCGCCGCCGACTGAGTTGAGGCGGGGCTGCCGCCGATCACAGCGACCACCATATTGATTTGAACCGTTTCGCCCTCGGTCGCCCTGATCTCAGTCAGCACTCCGGCCACGGAAGAAGGAATCTCGGCATCCACCTTGTCGGTCGAAATTTCAAACAGCGGTTCGTCTTTCTCGACCGTATCGCCAACCTTTTTGAGCCACTTGGTGATGGTCCCCTCGAAAATCGATTCGCCCATCTGTGGCATTACGATCTCGATGCCGGTGCTCGTGGCCCGAGCCACAGCAGGCGGCGCCTTTATCTCCTGCGGTTGTTGCGGAGAGGGAAGAGGCGCCTGTGTCCCTTCCGCTGTAGCAGATTTCTCCGCGCGTCCTTCGGGAGCCGTAGTGGCCTTCGCTACAGAACCCTTCTCCCCAAGGACAGCGACCACGGTGTTGATTCCAACCGTCGCCCCTTCTGGAAACTTGATCTCGATGAGCACGCCGGCCGCTTCCGAAGGAATTTCCGCGTCCACCTTATCGGTAGAGATCTCGAAGAGCGGCTCGTCCTTTTCTACCGGCTCGCCGACCTTCTTGAACCACTTGGTAATGGTGCCCTCGAAGATCGACTCGCCCATCTGGGGCATGATCACGTCGGTTGGCATGAATCGTTCACTCCGCCATGCGGGATGGAGCAGCGCCCGCCCTGTTCCTGCCGGATTATAAATTGCAACCCATACCGCATGGCTTTGCGAGTCGGTTGAATAGGAATCATGCCTGCACGGGGCTCTCCGGATCGCCATGCAGCCGCCTGACCTCGGCTGGAACCTGGAGCGGCGTGTCCTCGGCCGGTATTGTCTTCGCAGCGGCCTGCGCGCGCAGGGCATCGAGGTTCTCTACCGCGAGCACCTGCTGCCCGAAAACCTGCCCGAACTGCCGCGCCGCCTGATGCCCTATCTCCTCAAGCCGTGGCAGGCTCACTCCTTCCGGAATCTCATGCTCCAGGCTCGTCACTGGCTTGTCCGTAATCCCGCACGGATTGATCAGCTGAAAATCCCGCAGATCCGTCTTAACGTTGAACGCAAACCCGTGTGAGGTGATACCACGCGAAACATGAATCCCGATCGCGCCAATCTTGCGCGATTTGCCGGCGGCCATGTCCTCATCCAAGAGGCCAGCGTCGGCAGGGCACCATACTCCGGTTAGCCCCGCGATTCGCGTCGCGCGTACGCCGTACACACCGCATAGGCGGATCAACGCCTCCTCCATCATTCGCACAAAATCCACCGGCCCCAGCCGGCCGCCTTTGCCGTTCACGAGACTCCGCAAATCGAAGATCGGATAGCCAACCAGCTGCCCCGGCCCGTGATAGGTGACATCGCCGCCCCGATTGATCTCGTGGAGCGTAACCCCGCGCTGCACCAGCAAATCATCGGAGGCCAGTACGTTCTCGCGGCGCGCATTCCGTCCCAGAGTCAGCACCGGCGGATGTTCCAGCAGCAGCAGCACGTTGTCCACGCGCCCGGCAAGCCGCAGCGCCGCAATCTCGGTCTGCAACTGCAGCCCCTCTTCGTATGGCACGCGCCCCAGGTAGAGGTACTCAATCATCGTTTTCCATTGTAGGTACAGAGGCGCGGGGCCGGCGCAGGCGCCGTGCGAATTCACCGCTGCGGCGTCGGCTCAAAAATTCCCGCAAACGAGCTCTTCACGCGCAGGAACACCAGCAGCCACAAAATCGCAACCACCAGCGCCATCGGCAACCCAGCCATCTGCATCGTGATGTGAAAAGTGATGATGTTCACAATTTCCGCCGCCAGCACCGTCAGCGCCAGCGGCACATAACGGTTGATCAGTAGCAGGATCGCGGGGATCACCTGGCACAATCCCACCACAATGTTGTAATGCGATTCCACCATTGCCGTCGAAAAATTTGCCATCGGGCCAGGCGGCATCGGCGGATTGGGAATGAAGTGAAAGAGCATGTTCGAACCAAAGATCAGAAACATCACTCCCAGCAAATAGCGGGCAATTGTTGCTGCAATTTTCACGGGAAGCTCCTTGGATAGGGGTGGGTCGCGAGTGAGCGCAGAGAATCGTGTACCGAATGGATGCCGTTCAGTCGCCCCCCGATTCACAATGACCTGACCTTCGGGAACTTTGAGAGGAGTGATCTGGCACTTTCGAAAGCCACCATGCTGCGAGCTGCGGCACCCTTGCGGATGCCGCGACTCGCATTTGCCCGCCGCTGGCAGGGATGCCTGCAGCCGGCACGTGCGGGTTGGATTCGCCTTCCCCGGGCGTCGCCAACCCTGTTGGACTAGTCCCATTTGGAGGTCTGGCTCCTAGTCCATTGGGCTCCCCCAGGCAAGAATGTGGGGGAACCCAAGCTTGAATTCGTTCGCGTACCTGCGGTTTCCAGTCGATCCCCGCTTCAGCCCCGAGGCGATGTGCACACTTGTCAGAGCACTGCCGCAGGTTGCCGAATCAAAGAGGGAGCCGACACCGGTTTCGCAGCCGCTATGCCGGAAGCCAGGTGGCTTTTTCTTGAGAAAAGGCCACAGGTAACTCGACTCGAAACCGCAATATCAACTCAAAGGTGGTTTGAAAAAGGGATACAGCGAACTCACCGATGCCGAGTTCAACTGAACGTTGCTCGCTCTCAGAGGGAGAACTGCGAAGGCGGACCGCGGGACGGATTGGGACCGCCCATATCCTGCTGACGAACACGCGCGTCTGCGATGAGTACATGTGTCAGAGCACAGCTTTGGGAAGCCAGCGCCGCTCCCGTCTGCAGGTTGATCTTCTTGCCATGAATTCGGTGCAGCCGCGGTGCCGGTGCATGAGGTCGCCGCCTGGAAGACGCAAACTGGTCTAAAATCCGGCTGGTCTGCACACGACCATCAATCGCCTGAGGTCTCGGATTCGCGACCCGGCTAGAAGGCGCACCAAGCGGCTTGGCGGACACGCGCATAGCGGCAGGCGCCAATACCAGGGCGAAGAGCAGAGCTCTGACGATGAAACTGCGTGCCTTCATGACAGGGAGCCTTGAGTATAACCAGCAACAAATCATTCCGCAATCATTTCGTACTGATCCGTGACGTAGCGCAATCAGCAGAACGTCGCAGAATCAAGGGCGGCCACGCAGTCGGCCTTGAATCGGGGCTGCGGCGATTGAATAGCCTGAAGGGATAATTGCCGCGCTCAACTAACAGCGGTAATCGCTGGTAGCACTAACGGGTCACACGGCGGCAGGGCGGGGGCTGTTCACGGGCGTCGCGAGACAGTTAGAAATACGAGTTGTGTACGCCATCGTACACATTAAATCGAAAGTGCGACGATATCATTACGATAACGATACGATTTCTCTTGCAGCGCATCTATATCATTCGTTAACGTGTGACACTGTCCGTCACCGTTCACGGGTGCCCAGGAATAGTTCTATGACCTACATTGGCTCCCCATCTCGTAAAGCCCTTGATGTAGAACCAGATACAACCATGCTCCCGTCTGATGCAGCCTCTTCCCCTTCCGAGCTTCCCGACAGGAAGGCTGTCTTGACCAGCGGTAGTAAGGCAAGGGTCCTCGTGATTGATGACGACCGCAACGTCGCCGACACTCTCGCGTTGGTCCTCAAATTCGGCGGCTATGAAGCCGACGTAGCTTACTCCGGAGAGCAAGGTCTTGAGCTTGCAAGACAGTCGGCATACGACCACCTCCTGACAGACGTGATGATGGAGCCAATGAATGGCATACAAGTTGCCGTGGCCATGCGAGCGATCTCTCCCGGGTGCAAGGTGCTGCTGATCTCAGGCAACCAGCGCACATCGCAGCTTCTCGCCGAGGCGGTAAGCGATGGCTATGAGTTCGAGATTCTCGCCAAGCCTGTGCACCCCACTGTGATCCTTAGTCATCTGCGCGATGGTCGAGACGGAGCACACACGGTCCCAACAAAAGAACCATAGATACAAACCACCTACATACGCCCAAAAATGTCACGGTGTCAGTGTCAACGGGACACTGGGACGCACCCCCGCTGGCATCCAAAGGTGCCCATAATCCACCTGGACACCCACCGGACACCAGCAATAATGCGGGTGTAGCCAACAATTCGGCAGAGGGACCTGTAAGCCGAATTCTGTCGTGTGCGGTCATTCCTCTAGGCGCCGCGTTGCCGCGGACGCTCATCAGCGACCTACCCGGAGGTTTCGGTACGATCTGGAACCGCCTGGACGCATCGGGCCGATACGCAGCGCCGCACGGCTCCTCGCGGCTGCTTCCCTCCCTATTTGGTCTTGCTCCGTGTGGGGTTTACCCTGCCCCCGGCTTCACAGCCGGAGCGGTGCGCTCTTACCGCACCTTTTCACCCTTACCCCGGCGGGACTGGCCGTTCAGGCGAACCTGGAGGGTCATTCCGGAAGCCCAGCCCGATCTCGAAAGAGGGGGAGGGGTAGCCGAGGCGGTATCTTTTCTGTGGCACTGGCCGTCTGTGAGCCTTGAAGCACACAGCCCGGACGTTATCCGGCACACTGCCCTGCGGAGTTCGGACTTTCCTCCCCCGGCATCCGCGGTAAACGGATCCCGGCAGCGACCGCCCGGTCCTCCTGCCAGGGTCTAGTGTATCCCGAATCCACAGCCCCGATCTGTACATTGGCCCGGTACCATGAGCACATGCTGCGTGTGAAACTGCTCGAACAGGGCGCCCGGCTTCCCGTCGTCGCCCATCCCGGCGAGGACTTAGGCTACGACGTCTTCTCTCTTGAGACCGTACTGCTGGAGCCTCATAAAACAATTCGCGTTCGCACCGGAATCTCGGTCGAAGCACGCCACCCGGAGACCGGCGTTGCTCTCGGTCTGCTCGTGCGCGATCGCTCGTCTATGGCTTCGAAGGGCGTCGCCACCACTGCCGGCGTCATCGATGCCGGTTATCGCGGCGAAGTCCAGATCGTGATGACCAACCTTGGTGACGGCGCAATCGAACTGAAGGCTGGGGAAAAAATCGCCCAGATGATCCCGGTTCCAGTTCTGACTGGCGCGGTCGAGGGAGTGGAAGCACTCGAAGAGTCAGCCCGTCTCGCCAAAGGCTTCGGCAGCTCAGGCCAATAAACCGCGGGGGGGCACTAACCCGGTGTCAATATTCCGCCTCGTCAGAATCGGCCCTATGCCGTTCATTCTGCGGCGAAATAGAGGTAATAATAGTCGTTGACTGAATACTATGTTACGAATCGCACTTAATTGCGTCTAATCGGACATCCGCGCGCCGGAATCTTTCTGACCTCCCCCGAGTAGAAAGATTCCGTTGCCTCCTGAGGGCAAATATTGCTTTGCGCGGACTCGAACATAGTACCCGATAGTTCGGAGTCCGGACAATTGGGCGCTTGATTGACTTTGCTATTCTGTGCGGCATCCGTAGTAGAAGCCAAAGCCAATTCATCTTCGACGTACTCGCCGGGCATTGTTGTGCTGTCGGAATTTCTTTCATCATCCCAAGGCTTTTCGCCAACCGTATGGTCTTCAGGGCGGCTTCGCGGAAGTGCCAGCGGCAATTCTGGGAATTGTAGATTCGTCCATTCCACGTCGCCGCCAAAGTAGAAAATATCGCACTCCTTCAGGACGCAGTTAAGGAAGAAGCACTCTTCCATGACAAAGACCTCGTCGTGTAGAGCCTGATTTTCATACTTGGTCATAGTGCTACTTCTCTGAATTCTCTAAACTTGTCTTTAGTTCGCCGTCTCCCAAAAACCAGGATTGGTCTGATTACGCGAGGCAGCGCATTCGATTCCAAAATTGTGTAGGCGCGGTGGTCATCGCCTCCGACTCCACTCGTTCTCATAAGAAACGAGCGATGCAAACCGACGGTCGGCTCCTGGGGAAGGTACACTCGTGTTGAATCAAAGCCCAAGGCTCCCTTTTCTCCACGAAGCAGCCAGCCCGCACATCGAGCAAGGGTCATCCTTCCTACCGCGAGGTGCCGCATGCCTGTGATTTCAGTTACCCGCTTGCGGGTTCGGTCATGGCGTTTCATGCCGGCTTTCCTATTCACGACCTTCCGTATAGGCCGGCAGACACGCGAAGCCGAAGGGAATCTGGCGGCGAAGATATTTCGTGACGCTCGCAACGCTTTCTGGACCTGTACCTGCTGGGACTCCGAAGCTTCCATGAGAGCGTTCATGCAGGCAGAGCCGCACGGCCCGGCCATGCGCAAGTTGCTGGAGTGGTGCGATGAAGCCGCGCTGGTTCATTGGACACAGGAGGACGAGGATTTGCCTTCCTGGGAGGAAGCCCATCGTCGCATGCTGCGGGAGGGCCGTCCGTCAAAGGTGAATCATCCCTCCGAGGCGCAGAAAGCTCATCGGATCGACGCACCGGGCGCTGTCGGGAAAACAGAAGTCCGGCTCAAATAGTCGCGGTTCCGCCTACCCTGGGAAATGCCCATTGCTGAATCGGGGTTCAGCGCTAACCTTGCAGTCGAAAGAAGACGTCCTATGTACACCATCCTCGGAGCAGGCGGGGCGGTAAGCAACGAACTGGTAAAACTTCTCGCAGGTCGCAACCTCCCCTTCCGCACCGTCAGCCGACATGCCACTCCCGCTGCCAGTGCAACAGAGAACAAGATCGCGGATATCTCCAACCACGAACAGACTCTCGAAGCCGTTTCCGGTTCCGATGTTGTCTTTCTTCTTGTCGGACTTAAATACGATCACAAGCTATGGGCCGCCATGTGGCACCGCATCATGGACAACACGATTGATGCATGCAAACGTGCGAATGCGAAGTTGATCTTCTTTGACAACGTCTATATGTACGGCAGGGTCAGTGGCGCCATGACCGAAGAGACGCCGTTTAACCCATCCAGCAAAAAAGGCGAAATTCGCGCCGCGATCGCCGAAAGTCTCACTAATGAGTGGAAGAGCGGTGGGCTGACAGCAATGATCGCCCGGGCCGCAGATTTCTATGGCCCCGGCGCACAAAATGGAATGGCCAACTCGCTGTATTTTGAGCCGATGAACAAGGGCCAGAAGGCCATGTGTCTCGTGAGCGATTCGCTGCCGCACTCTTACACGTATGTGCCTGACGCTGCACAGGCGCTGCTCAGGCTGGCCGAAACGCCATCCGCCTGGAACCAGACCTGGCATATGCCCACAACAGCGAATCCGCCAACCGGAAGGGAATTCATTCTTGCCGCGGCCGACGCCATGGGCGTTGCACCGAAATACCGCATCCTGTCGAGATCGATGGTGAAGTTGATTGGCCTGTTCAATCCGATCGTTGGCGAAGTGCACGAAATGCTCTATCAGAACGACGCGCCGTATCTCTTCGACTCGTCGAAATACGATCGCGCCTTCGGTTCCACAACGACCCCGTACGCTGACGGCATTCGAGCGACGGCAGCGGCATACAAGCGCGCAGGCTAAGCCGAGGGACTTTACTTTTTAGCCGGTGGCGCGACGGGCAGTGGGGATGGTGCAGGAAGCTGGAAGATCTGAATGGCGCCCGCATTGAGGATGGCTACTCGCTGCCCAGAGTGAGAAATTGCCACGTTGCCACCAGCATCGAAGATTGGCGTGAGGGGAGCCTCCAGCACTGTCTTGCCATTGGCCACGTCGAAGACCCGGACCATCTGCCCCTGGAAGTCCTCGGCGCTAAGCATCTTCTTCTTATAGCTCTTAGTCGCGCGCTTGAGGAGCATCGTTTGTCGCGCAGCGCGCAGACCGTTCGGCGCCGTCACCAGCAGTGGCCACATCACATTCGATGGGGCAGTAATCTCCCAAAGCGAGCTGCCTTGAGTTGAGATGGCTCCAAGTTTCTCGCCCTCTTCTGGCTGGCACCTGGTCACCAGTAATTCCGTTTCGGAGAGAAAGCTGTATTGGGGCAGGCAGGTCGAGTCCATGTGAACGACGGGCCGGTGTGAACCGGCGAATTCGTAGAGCTCCAGGTGCCAGTGGTCAGTGTCGTCATGCAGCCTCTCCACATAACCATCGGAGTTCATGGGCCAGTTTGAGTCCTGATTCGTCCACGGCACGCGGCTTTCATGGGTCACTTCGCCTGACGCGCGCTTCAGCGTGCGGGTTACGAGCACGCTCTGCTCGCCGGGCTTCGGCGGATCGGCGCTCGCGGTGGGCTGGCTTGTTGCGGAACTGTCGGGTTTTTGCGACGCGCCTGCGGTCTCAAGGGAATTGGCCATGACAAACTGCTCTTTCGGATCCATTTGGATCCAGAGGAGGCGGCCGGGGAATCGCAGAAAGGAAGCCATCTTCAGATTGGCGTCACCCTGATCGAGACCCTCTCGCGTGCGCAGCAGAAAATGCCCATCTTTGAGTATCCAGAGATAGCGCGAGCGGTCGGGCACGATCCATGAGGCTTCAGACTCGACCTTGCCGGTGGAAACGACCACCACCTTGGCCTGGATCTGCTGCTGCGTTCCTTTCAGGTCATCGCCGGCATCGCGCGCCATGAGGCCTGATACGTGGAAGGTGAACAGCAGCCGGTCCTCATCGAGGAAATCGAGGCTCACCAGAGACTGGCGGCGCAATAGGTAGTTGTCGCCCGGGACAGAAAAGCCGAGCGGGCCGACGGGAATAGTGAAGGTGGGTGCGATGCTGGGCTGAATAGGATAGCTGTCCAGAACCACGTGCGGCTTGGGTTTCTTCGGAAGGTCCTTGGTGGGCAGCGGAGGAATGTCTAAGCCGTACTGGGCACGCACAAGCGAGGGACCCGCGAGAAGGAGAAATGCCAGCGAAATATAAAGCCGTCTAACAGTTGCTTTCAATTCTCACCAATAGGAATGGGTATGAAATTCGAGGGCCTGCAATGCCCTTATACGCCCAAAGGGTAGCATCGTCTGCGGGGTGAGCGAAAATCCCCGTCACTTTAGTTTTTGGAATATGCTATGCGCGGCGGCTGGCGATTTCGCGGATTTGAGCCCGGGCGGGCGCAAGCACCTGCTGGGCGGCGCGGATGCCTGATCGCATGGCGGCGTGTACGGTGCCCCAGTGGCCGGTCACGTCAGTATGCTCTCCGGCAAAATACAGCGTCCTCTGTACGGGCGTCGCCATCGTCAGCACTGCATTCAGCGCACCGGCCGGAACATAGCTGTAGGCCCCGCAACTGAGGAGATCGGTCTGCCAGTCGTGCGTTGCGCAACTCATCAGTTGCCCTCGCAGCATGTCGACCGGAAGGTCGAAGATGCGCGCCAGTTCCCTGCACCCGGCATCGCCGACCTGCTCCCGGGTGAACTGGTCGAAAGCAGCCGACTGGGGTCCGCCGATCCAACCCGTGAGGGTGCGCGTCTCCCAGGGATGCGCCGTCCACCACACCGGCGGCATCGCATCCTGTGCAAACAAGAAGCTCAACTTTGGCAGCTTCACGTTTTCGTTCGCGGCCCACCAGCGCTCGCGAAACAGCAGAGTGAAGCGGCGGACAGGCCCCATCGCCAACTGATTCGCGGCGATCAACGCTTCCGGCACTGGATCGAACACCACTCCCAGCTGCTGCAGGACCCCGAGCGGCAAGGCAATGACTGCCTGCGCGGCCGAGTATTGCGCCAGCTCGCCGCCATCGCGAACGTACACGCGCACATTGCCGCGCTCCCACTCAATCTTCTCCACGGTCCGCGACAGCTCGATACGTCCGCCGGCTTCGCGTACCTTGTTGGCGACGAACTCCGGCACCCGGTCGTATCCCTCGCGAATCCGGAACACCTCGTCGCCTGCGATCTCTTTCTCCGCCCATTGCTGCACTGCCAGGGAATGAACACCGATCCGTCGATAATCGGCGGCGTTGAAGCCCTGGACATAATTGATGACTTCGTCCCGCTTCTCGGGCGACAGATTTTCGAGCGGGGGATAGTCGGCGAACGACAGGTCCGCCCCTTTCCACTTCTCGAGGCCGTTCAGGAACTTGAACATCTCGCCAATCTCGTCGCATTTCTTCAGCTTTCCACTCTTGTGGCAGACGTCTGTTCCATCGAGGGCGTAGGTTTCCAGTCCTGCCTCGCGAATCAGATCCCACAATTCCGGTGGCCGCCCGTGAATGAACTCCGCGCCCAGCTCGAGAATCTCGCCCTGGTCGCGCAGGGTGAGGATCCTTCCGCCCACGCGATCGCGCGCCTCCAGGACCAGCACCTTGCGGCCAGCCTCCGCCAGCTGCCGGGCCGCTGTGAGCCCGGCCATCCCCGCACCGATCACCAGGATGCGCTTTCCTCTTGCTTCCATATATGTTTGGATGCGCCGGCGTTTGAGCAGAACCCAAAATTGCTCACACCACCTCCGGACGTCATCCAATCCTTTAGCGGTCCACCCCGCGGGGTCGCGCCCCGATCAAAGTCTTCCCTTTAAGGAGTGGTGATGTTCCGAATCCAGCAAAGAATCCGCAGCAACCTCCTCCCCCTCTTCGCGCTAACCCTCTCGCTACCTTTGGTTGCGCAACAGGCTGACCTTGCCCAACCCGAGCCCGACGCCACGACCACTCTGCATCACATCAAGACCGTCTTTGTCATTGTGATGGAGAATCACAACTGGACCGGCAATGGCAACCTCAACATCAAGGGCAATCCTGAAGCTCCCTACATCAACTACACGCTTCTGCCCATGGCCTCCTATGCCAACAACTACAACAACCCTCCGGGGATCCACCCCAGCCTGCCGAACTATCTCTGGCTTGAGGCCGGCGCCAGCTTTGGCATCCGCGATGACGGACCGCCTTCGCAGCATAGGCAGACCACAGGCAATCACCTGGTAAAACTCCTCGAAAATGCAGGAATCTCCTGGCGCTCGTACGACGAGGACATTAGCGGGACCAATTGCCCGCTGACCAATCAAGGCGCGGTCGACTCCAACGGAAGCCATCTATACCAGGTCCACCACGATCCGTTTGTCTACTTTGACGACCAGACCAACCACCTCTCGAACTCGTCCGCGACGTGCATCTCGCACATTCGGCCGTTCGGACAGCTCGCGCACGATCTTGCGAACAACACCGTTGCCCGCTACAACTTCATCACCCCGGACATGTGCAACGACATGCACGACAGTTGCGGCGGCAGCGCAATTTCGCACGGCGATGAATGGCTGAAGAAGACCGTCCCTGTGATCCTTAACTCGACCGCCTATCGGAGTGGCGGAGTTCTCTTCATCACCTGGGACGAGGCTGCAAAGGGTGATGGCCCAATCCCGATGATCGTGCTGTCACCCTTCGCGAAGGGCAATCACTACTCCAATTCCACCTACTACACCCATAGTTCGACACTGCGAACTATCCAGGAGATCTTCGGCGTCTACCCACTGATCCGCTATGCGGGGAGCGCGACGGATCTGCGGGCTCTCTTCTCGGTGTTTCCGTAATGCACCTTCAAAGCGGTAATTCTTGCGAAATGAAGGAACTGCCGCCCCGCCATCCCCGTAGATAATGGTGTCGCGGATCAGATTCTTCTCTGTCTGGTCAGCTGGAAGCGAAGGAGAACTTAATGCGCAAGTTGGTCATTGTTTTGGCGGGGTGTGCGGCGATGCTTTTGGGGATGGTCCAGGTACAGGCCCAAAGCCACGCGAACAAGGGTAATTCCGGCCAACTGGTCATTGTCTTTAAAGACGGCCACCGACAGACTTTCAACTTCGCCGATGTGGCGCGGATCGAGTTTGCGGGAACCGGTGGCGTTCCTTTTGCTGACGCCGGCCCGACGCCGGCCGGTGCCGCGCCTCGCGGACATTTCGTCGGCAAGTGGGAAGTGGGCGACGGTGCCGGGAACACCTTTTACATCACCCTGGACGACAATGGCACCGCATGGCGCTCGCTTCACCGCGTCCACGGGAAGTGGGTCTATGTCAATGGAGAAGCTAGGGTTACATGGGATGACGGCGCCATGGATGCCATTCGAAGGATCGACGGAAAGGATCAGAAATTCGCTTATCGCGCCGGAAAGACCTTTACGGACGAACCCGATAACGTGACGGCCGCGAAGAACACTGCCCCCCGGCCGATTTAAAGGCGGGAATTATTGATCGCCTCAACCGCCGGAACCATCTTTCAATCGGTTGCGTATCATTCAACGAGAGCAGTGTCCGGGCGCCGAACCTGAGGCTTGGCAACGCTTCAAGCCGTCTATCCAATATCGCGGCGATTTCTGACCTGACGAACGCGCCTGCATGGAACACAGCGGGTGGCGCTTCCCTCTGTGGTCTCCGGCGAAAATGAACTGATGATTGCGTACACTGAGAGCAGCGTCTCGAACCCGCGGTAGAAAGAAGCAGATCGTCGAACCATGAGCATCCTCGAAGCCTTCAAACTCGCGCTTCAATCCCTTTGGGGCAACAAAATGCGCTCCATTCTCACGCTGATCGGCGTGGTGATGGGCGTGGCCTCGGTGATCATGGTGCTGACCCTCGTGCAGGGCGCCAAGCGTTTCATCTCCACCAAGCTCTCGGGCTACGGAGCCGATGTCTTCACGGTGAACCGCATGTCGAGCGTGATTCTTACCGCCGACGAGTACTTCAGCTACCAAAAGCGAAAAATCATTCGCATGGAAGACTACGAAGCCATCAAGGATGGCTGCGACACCTGCAGCGAAGTGGGTGCTTCGCTGTTCAAGAACACCAAGGTGGTTTACAACGGCCACTCCAGTAACAACACCGGCGTCCGCGGCTACACAGCCTCGATGATGACGTTGAACAATATCGACATTGCCACTGGGCGCGGCTTTACGCCGGCTGACGAAGAGCACGCCTTCCACAATGCGATTGTGGGCTATGACATCGTCGACAATCTCATGGGCGGCGGGGATCCGCTGGGCAAGGAGATCCGCGTCGATGGAATTCCTTTCACCATCATCGGTGTGAGCGACCGGCAAGGTAAGACGCTCGGGCAATCGCAGGACAACTGGGTCGCCATTCCTATCACCACGTACCAGCAGATTTACGGCTATAACGACTCGGTCGACATATATGCGCGCGTCTCCGGCGGTTCGCAGGTGATGGTTCAAGCCGAGGACCAGGCGCGCGTGATTATGCGCGCGCGGCGCCACAATATACCCGGCCAGCCTGACGACTTTGAAATCCAGACCAACGATACCTTCCTCGACATCGCCAACCAATTGCTCGGCGTCTTCGCCTGGGTTGTTCTCGGACTCGGTTCCATTGCGCTCGTCGTAGGCGGTGTTGTGATCATGAACATCATGCTCGTGAGTGTCAGCGAGCGCACTCGCGAGATCGGCGTCCGCAAGGCACTCGGCGCTAAGCAGCGCGACGTGCTGATGCAGTTCCTCATTGAAAGCGCATCGCTGTCGTCGGTCGGCGGCATCTTCGGAATTCTCTTAGGCGTGCTGGTGGGCAAGCTGATCACTGTCTTTGTGGGCTTCCCGACAGCTGTGCCTGTCTGGGCAATTTTTCTGGGCCTTTTTCTCGCCAGCGCAGTAGGGATTTTCTTTGGTGTCTACCCTGCCAGCAAGGCGGCAAGACTAGACCCGGTGGTGGCGCTGAGGGCGGAGATGTAGCAACACAGCTTCTAGCTATTAGCTTTTAGCTCTTGCTGTTGAGTGCTGAAACTGAACTTCGGTTTTTGATCGAGTGATCGGTGGCGACGCGCGCCACGAGATGAACAGGTTTTGGCTAATAGCTAAAGTCTAATAGCTAGGAGCTGGTAGCCAGGAGTTGCATTCATGCGAGGACAACAAGCGGGCGAATCCGTCAAGATGGCGCTTCAAACTATTCGCACCAACAAGCTGCGATCGGGTTTGACCATCCTGGGCATCGTCATCGGTGTCACCACTGTCATCACCATCTCCTCGGTCATCAGCGGGCTGAACAATCGTGTGCAGCAGTGGGTGAGTTCTCTCGGCAACAATGTCTTCTGGGTATTTCATATGCCCGTCATTGGCGTGCGGCCCACTACCGAAATGCTTGCCCGCAGAAAGCTCAACATCGATGACGTAATCGCGCTTCGCGCGCTTCCTCATGTCGTCGCGGCCGATGGCGGATTTCAGCACGTCAAGTCGCAATTCCGCGTCGGGGATGTCAGCGTGAAATACAACGGGAAGAAGGTCGCCGGTTCCATTCTCCAGGGATCGACAGCTCAGGTGGGAGTGGTCACCGACCTTACCTTCATTCAAGGCCGACTCTGGAATGATGCGGAAGATCAGAGAGCCGAACACGTCGTGGTCCTGGGCCACGATACCTGGGAGCAACTCTTCGGCGAACAGAATGCCATCGGCAAGGAAGTCAACATCGAGACCGGGATGTATACCGTCATTGGCGTGCTCGACAAGCAGAAGCAGCCCTTTGGTGGCGGCAAAAATCCCGCCGACAACATGGCCTACTTCCCGCTTGGCACCTTCCACAATCTCCATCCCGAAGACAAGGATATGTGGGTCAGCGTGAAATACGACGACCAGAAAAATAAGGCGCTTGTCGAAGAGGAGATTCGCGAACTCCTCCGCATCCATCGCAAGGTCAAGGTCGATAAGCCGGATGACTTCGAAATCTTCGGCCCCGATTCGCTTTCAAAGCTGTGGAACCAGCTCACCGGCGGCCTGGTGCTTTTCATGATCGCCGTCTCCAGCGTTGGCCTCATGGTGGGAGGCGTCGGAGTGATGAACATCATGCTGGTCAGCGTCACCGAGCGCACGCGCGAAATCGGTGTCCGGAAAGCGATTGGCGCCACCAAGCGCACGCTCCTCGTTCAATTCACTACCGAAGCTGTAACTCTGTGTGCCGTGGGCGGTGTCATTGGTATTCTCCTTGGCGCCATTCTCACGTGGATCATCTATTTCCTTCCCATCGGCTTGCCCGCAACCATGTCTACAATGTGGGTCCTCACCGGCTTCACAGTCTCCTGCGGCATCGGGTTAATATTTGGCATCTACCCTGCGTGGAAAGCCGCCAACCTTGATCCCATCGAGGCGTTGCGTTACGAATAAGAAGATAGTTCACGAAATAGGAGCATAATTGCACTGAACCCTCCCTGGGAAAGTCAGGCAAGGCATGGCAAGGGGACAGACGCGCGAATCCGTCAAGATGGCTCTCGATACCGTGAGAACCAACAAGCTGCGCTCCGGGCTCACCATCCTCGGCATTGTCATCGGCGTCACCACCGTCATCACGATCTCCTCGGTCATCACCGGCCTCAACAATCGCGTGAATGACTGGGTCACCTCGATGGGGTCCAATGTTTTCTGGGTATTCCACATGCCGCTGATCGGCGTACGGCCGACCACCGAGATGCTCACCCGGAAAAAGCTCAACCTTGAAGAAGTCCTTGCGCTGCGTTCGCTTCCCCACGTTATCGCCGCCGACGGATCTTACCGGCATGTAAACGAAACCTTCCACGTCGGCGACGTCAGTGTGAAGTACAACGGCAGGAAGGTCTCCGGCGCGTTCCTGATGGGCGCCACCGCGGCATTGGAATCGGTGTCTGAACTTTCAATGAAGTCTGGGCGCTTGTGGACCGACGCCGAAGATCAGCGTCATGCCCACGTCTGCGCCATCGGTCACGACACCGCCGAAGAACTCTTCGGAACTGCGGACCCCATCGGAAAAGATGTAACCGTTGGACCTAACCAGTACACGGTGATCGGCGTAGTCGATAAACGCAAGCAGCCGTTTGGCTCCGGCAAGAATCCAGCCGACAACGGCGTCTATTTCCCGCTTGGCGCATTCCATAGTCTTTATCCCGAAAATACTGACATGTACATCAGTGTCAAATATGACGACCAGCGCAATAAAGCTCTCGTCGAAGAGGAAATTCGAGAAGTTCTCCGCATATACCGAAAGGTCAAAGTCGAGCAACCCGACAATTTCGATATCTTCGGGCCTGACTCGCTTTCAAAGCTCTGGAATCAGCTCACCGGCGGCCTTGTACTCTTCATGATCGCGGTGTCGAGCGTTGGACTGATGGTGGGCGGCGTTGGCGTGATGAATATCATGCTCGTCAGCGTTACCGAGCGCACCCGCGAAATCGGCGTGCGCAAGGCAATCGGCGCAACGAAGCGCGCACTGCTGCTGCAATTCACCACTGAGGCCGTCACGCTGACCGCAATGGGAGGCGTCATTGGCATTCTGCTTGGCGCCGTGCTCACTTGGATCATTTTTCTTCTGCCCATCGGCCTGCCCGCGACCATGTCGACATTGTGGGCCGTCACCGGCTTCACGGTCTCTTGCGGTATCGGGTTGATCTTCGGCATCTACCCCGCCTGGAAAGCCGCCAACCTCGACCCGATCGAAGCGCTGCGATACGAGTGATGAGGTTCGTGATTCAGAGCTCACACTCTTTTTTCCCGTGCATGTAAACTTCCGGAACGTTTTTCCCGTCTACTGCCTTAGCCAAATCTATGAAAGATTTGATTGGCATTGGATTCCACCTTCCGCGTGCAGAGTGGACGCGGCTTCCTGTGCCTTCGTGCCGCGAAGGATGCCCGGGGTCTGTGCAAGTCGATCTATGCCAACTTAGTAGAAAGAAAATCCTGTGAGGCATGTCGAGTCTTGCTGAGGTCGAAGCATGGACCTCCAGCCAAGCAGACTTCTCCTCAACTGCTCCTCACATGAGGAGATGGGTAGTCGTGTCGAATCGCGCCGCCGGTGGACGATTAGAGCGCGAAAACTGATTAGCAGAATTGTCAGATCGAATTTTGCATGGAGGAACTGCGACTTTGACTAAGGAATTGGTCCGAACCGCTATCAGGGGTGGAGTGGCAGTGGGTCTGAGTCTGACTCTTTACGGATGCGGCCGGGGGGCAATTAGCGCCTCTCAGCCTGAAGGCGTCACAGAAGCACAACAGAGCAACATCGTTATAACTGATAGTCAGCCAGGTGTTACCCCATTCATCGCCAACGTCCAGCTATCAGGGCAAAGTATCTCCCAGATAACTTCCCTGACTTTCACCGTCGCTCCGATGCCAAATTCAGCGTCTCAAGCAGTGAACCTTACATGGAGCAGAGCTGCCTTGTTACGTTTGGGCTACCTAAAGTCGTATCACATCAATCTTCCTGTGTATGGTCTCTACGCAGGCTATCAAAATCAAGTTAGTTTCCAGCTTGCATTCGGTGACGGCTCCATTCAACAACTGCAATACCAAATTGCAACTGGGCCTTACACGGATCCAACCGGAATCTACACAAACCCGGCAATTATCAAAGCCAGGGCGCCGGGCAGCATCCTGGGATACAACTTTTTCATCTTGAAGTCTCTGCTTGGCTCCCCTGTCATCGTCGACACGGATGGGCAGCTTCGCTGGGTGGGCCCAGGGGTAACTGGTTCGGAATCCGTCTATTTCGGAAATGGGCAATTCGTGAGTGGAAGTCAGTCATCCGCGAGCATAATTTCGATTCGACTGGATGGAATACAGTCTGAGCTTCCAACTGATCTTCCGCAACCTCGTCTAGCCTCATTCACACATAACATCGATCCCGGTCCAACCGGCGTTCTAGCTGAATTCAATGGAACGGACGACCTTGGCGACGGTATCGACGATATCGTTGCGGAAATCTCACCATTCTCAAATCAGCCGCCGATTCAGGTCTTTGATATGGCGGACATATTGGCGACTTACATGAAGAACAACGGAGATGACCCAAGCGCGTTCGTACGTCCGGGCGTCGATTGGTTTCATGTGAACGCCAGTACGTACGACCCGAGCGATGATACTGTCATTGTTTCCAGTCGAGAGAACTTTCTGATCAAGGTGAATTATTCAACTCACGATATCGTCTGGATTTTAGGCGACCCTACAAAATACTGGTATACCTTTCCGTCCCTGAGAGCGAAGGCCCTCACTTTGAACGCAGGTGGGGACTATCCGATCGGCCAACATGCAGTTTCCATAACTTCGGACGGCTACGTTATGGTTATGAATGATGGGTTCGGGAGTTACAACCAACCCTCCGGAGAGCCTGCCGGAATTTCGCGATCGTACAGTGAAGTGTCTACCTACTCTGTGAACACCGCCACGATGATGGCTCAGAATGTGTGGAACTTCAATTACGGCGAAAGCATATATTCATCAATCTGCGGAAGCAGTTATGAATCGCCGGGAAATTCGTATCTGGTCGATTTTGCCTATGCGGATGGCGGCACAGAGGCGCGGCTGGTTGGACTGGACTCCAATCACAACGTCGTATTTGATTTTCAGTACGCATCATCTTCCACCTGCGGAGCGGCTTGGAATGCGATACCTGTGTCGCTGGAAAACATGCAAATTAAATAGAGGCCATTTGCTTTCTGGAGAGAGCCGTCAAGCGAAAGATCAAGGTCTGTGCAAGGATTCTTGATCCAATCTTTTCAGGTCGGCCATCGGACTAAACTTCCAGTGATTTAGTCGCGAACTCGTAACGGTCTTCCGCTACACTAGCTTCCGTGAACACCCATACATTCGCCATGGCCATGGAGGCACTGACCACGATCCTGGCTCTGGCAGGGATGGGGTATTTCCTCTTCGCCATCATTGCCGCGCGCGTGTTTCTCTCTTCTCGCCGCGCTCCACTGGCGGCCTTCGCTCCCGGCGTTTCCATTCTCAAATCGTTGAAGGGCATCGACCCCGGAATGCTGGACGCCTTTCGCTCGCACTGCTACCAGAACTATCTTGGCGAGTTCGAACTCCTCTTCGGAGTCTCCTCGCTCGACGATCCGACTGTTCCTGCTGTTCACCAACTGCAGAGCGAATTTCCTAATCAAATGATCCGCCTCATCGAGTGTCCTGCGCGCCTCGGCGCCAACGGGAAAGTCAGCACGCTTGCGCAACTTGCGCTCCACACGCGCTACGAGTTTCTCCTTGTCAACGATTCTGACATCACCGTAAGTCCTCACTACCTCGAGCGGGTTATGGCTCACTTCGCGCCACACGAGACTCGCCAGTATCATCAACCGACGAAACCTGTCGGGCTTGTCACCACACTTTATCGCGGCCGCATGCATGGCACTCTCGGCTCCCGTTTCGAATCGCTTGGCATCGCCACGGACTTCATGCCCAGCGTCCTTGTTGCCCGCATGATCGAGGGCGGCCTTCGCTATGGTCTTGGCTCCACACTCGCGGTCAACAGAGAAGCACTCGAGAAGATCGGCGGATTTGAGGCCCTGGTCGATCATCTTGCCGACGACTATGAACTTGGCGAACGCATTTACAAAGCGGGATTCCGCATCGCTCTCTCCAGCGAAGTGGTGGAAACCAGCGTACCGGCATACACGTGGAGCGGCTTCTGTGACCATCAACTCCGCTGGCTTCGCACTGTGCGCGATGCACGACCCGGTGGCTACGCGGGCCTGCTCTTCACCCACGGATTCACTCTTGCTCTCATCAACGTCATCGCCAGCGGGCTCAGCCCTATCAGTCTCTGGATCCTCGTCTTGAGTTTCTTCCTGCGCCTCTCGCTCGCGATGACCGTCGGCGCTGAGGTTCTCGCGGACCACCAGGTTCTTCCGAACCTGTGGTTGCTGCCTCTCCGCGACCTCGTTGCAACAGGGCTCTGGATCGCAGGCTTCTCCGGCAACACCATCGTCTGGCGCGGCGAAAGTTTTACTGTAAAGCAGGGAAAGTTGCGTAAGACCTCCGGCCGGTAAGAGTTTCAAATTTGTAGAAGTGGGCGATGCATTTTACTCGGCTGGCAACTGGAGTTTTCAGTTTTGTGACGAGTTGCAGCCTGCAAGTGATTTCGTTTAAATCATGCGCCAAGCTCTCTCCAAAGAGACCGCGTTATTCAGCCCTTTGAAAAACCGTCTTGATACTGTTTCCTTGCGCTCCGCAACAGATTCACATGATTCCGCTATCTGCACTCGGCATTCGTCTGCTAGATTTGCCTTCACGCGGCCCCCTATTTCTTCACGCAGAAAGTGCAGGTCGCGCAAGGAGAGTCTCGATGCACATCCCTACACGATTTGCTGGACGCATTCTGTTGTGTTGCGCCCTTGTTGCAGCACCCGCATTTGCTCTCGCGCAAGATGCCGCTCCCGCCAAGCCGGCCAAGCCCGCTGTCGGTACAGCCATGTCTCCCTCAGAGACCTATGGGAAACTCCTCGCCAATATGGAAAAAGAATTTGTGGACGCCGCAGAAGCCATGCCCGAAGACAAGTTCAACTTTTCGCCACCAGCCGCGGCAGGCGATTTCAAGGGCGTACGCAGCTTTGGTGAGCAGGTAAAACATGTAGCCGACGCAAACTACTACTTCTTTGGCGGAAACATGTCAGAGGCTGACATGAAGGCGAAGTCAGATGCCATTGGGAAACTTACCTCCAAGGCCGACATTATCCAGGCGCTCAAGGACTCGTTCACGCAAGCGCACACCTACGTCAGCGGAATCACCCCTGAGAACGTGTTCGTGATGACAGACCACGGCACACGCGGCGGGATGTCCACTTTCGGCCTGGCCCACATGATGGATCACTACGGCCAGATGGTCGTTTACCTGCGCATGAACGGAATCGTTCCGCCCGCGAGCCGCGGCGGCGGAATGTAACTTGCAATGATGAATCTCTGAACCCCGCATGGGCGCTGGCGCATCTTGCAACCCATGGTCGAAGATCGTCCGCCCGTGCTGGATACTCCGATGCAAACGGCTGTGCTCGCTCCGAGCGCTGTTCTCCGCCCTTACATACAGCGCTTCCTCATCGTCGAGTACACTTCCGGCTTGTCCAGCACCCTGCTCCCCGGCACCGGGATGGTTGCTGCGTTTCGCTTCAAAGGCAGTTGTCTCCTCAACGATGCAAAAGTTCCGCACGCTCTTGTTACCGGCCTATGGGACAAGACGCGCACGCTGACGCACTCCGGCAGTTGCGCCAATGTGCTCGCGATGTTCACCCCGACCGGCGCCGCGGCGCTACTGCGCGAACCAGTTGAACATCTCTTCAACGGAACGATACCCCTGGACTCCCAGGTGCGGCGATCGCAAATGTCCCTTGTAGAAGAGCAGCTTTTTGAATCTTCCCATCACCTCGAGCGCATCGAAGTCGTCGAAAGATTTCTGCTTGAGCAACTGCGCAAACGCACCCCCGACCCGGTAGTGGCCGCTGCGGTCCACAGCATCCGCGCAACGCAAGGATCGCTGCGTATCGATCGGCTTGCGCGACACACGGGCCTGAGCCAGAGCGCGCTTGAGCGGCGATTCCGTCGCGAAGTTGGCGCGTCACCCAAGAAGTTTGCTGCCCTTGTGCGCCTCCGCCATGTGGTGCGGTTGCGTCGCGCGGGCGTCAGCCTTACGGAAATTGCGCATGCCGCGGGGTATGCGGACCAGTCCCACTTCATCAAGGACTTCAGGCGCTTCACCGGCCAGCCGCCAGAGTCTTTTTTCGCGGCAACAACCGCTTTCTGCTGAGTAATTGGCGACGATTTGCTGTCGATTTGCTGGTGCCGAATTTGTACAATTCGGGGCTCTGCTCCCTCCCGTAACGTAATGGAATGAGAAGAATATTGGTGCTACTTCGCAATGCCGCTTCGCCGCAAAAGCCTTGGCGCGTGTTCCTCTGCACGGCGATGTTTGCGGTCATCGCCAACGGTATGCAAGCGCAATTTCCATCGCACGAAAAACCGGGAGAGGCAATGAAGACATTCGTCATTATCTTTCGACAGAGCCCGCCAGTCCCTACACCCGAAGAACGCCAGCGCACCGCATCCGATGTCGTGGAATGGGCACAGCGCGTCAACGCAGATGGCCACAAGCTCGATCCGCGCATTCTCACACCCGAAAGTTCTGTACGCGGCGAGCAGGGAAGCGTCTCACTTCCCGCGGACGAATGGCCGGTGACCGCACTGCTGTTTCTTGAGGCGCACGACCTTGACGAAGCCACGCGCATTGCGCAGTCTCACCCTGCGCTTCGCAATCGCGCCGTGGTTGAAGTGCGCCCGTGGAATCCACCCGTGCGCCCACCGGCCGCCTCGACCCGCCCGATGATCAGATTGCTGCATCAGACGTTTCGGGGGCCTACGCGAGTTAGAAGATTTATGGGAGAAGACAGAAAGAATGAATCTATTAGTGCTTGGCGCTACGGGTGGAATCGGCATCGAAATCGTTCGTCAATCGATCGAACGCGGCCATGCGGTCACGGCGTTCGTCCGAACTCCCGAACGTCTCAGCGCCTTTGCAGGCCGCGTGTCCATCGTTACCGGCGATGTGCTCAACGCCGTCGAGCTTGCACACGTGATGCGCGGTCACGATGTTGTTCTGTCGGCATTCGGCCCGCGCTTGCCGATCGCCAAATCGGATGCGCATCTCCTTCGTGACTTCGCAGCATCGCTGACGAACGCCATGCATCAAGCCGGGCTTCCGCGTGCCATCGTGGTTTCAACGGCCTTCCTGTTCAAGGATGCGATGCTCCCGCCGGCCTATCTCTTTGGCCGCCTGTTCTTCCCGGGCGTAGTCTCCGATGCGACCAACATGGAAGCCACTTTGCGCGCAAGCGGGCTCGACATCGTCATCGTGCGCCCGCCGCAGTTAAAAGATAAGCCGCATACGGGCAAATTCCGCGTACGCGAGGATCACCTGCCGGTGTTCGGATTCTCCATACCGCGCGCCGATGTGGCCGACTTCATGATCGAGACTGCCGAAAACGGCGCCTTCCGCGATGCGGTTGTGGGCGTCTGCTCTTGAAATTGTGATTCGTCGCGGCGCCGCTCTCGGCAATCACTGCTCGCGAATTGCGGAAACTGGATTGACCCGCATAGCCCGGTGCGCCGGCAGATAGCACGCCAGCAACGAAATCACTCGCAAGCAGAGTCGCTACCAATGCCACTGTCATCGGGTCAGTTCGCGCTGATCCCATACAGGAGTTCGGCAATAAATCGCGTCAGCCCAAATGCCAGCGCCAGCCCCACCACCAGGCCGCGACCAATGTCAGCCACATGCCCTGCGAACAACACGAGCCGCAGCACATCTGCGCGCGACGCGCCGAGTGCCATGCGCATTCCGATTTCGTGCGTGCGCAATTGCGTGCGATATGCCACCACGCCATAGATGCCGGTAGCGGCCAAGCATCAGCGCGATCACCGCGAACATGCCAGCGAACGCGCTCTGCATGACGGCAAAGATCCTCGCCATTTGTGTTGTCTCCCGCATAGTGCGCACATCAAACACCGGAAGCTGCCATCGACCTGGTGGATCGCTTGCTTCCACAATGTTGTGCCATGTCCGCGGGATTGCCTCTCGTCTTCACCTGCAGAGTAGTCTCGTTGTCAGCGCTGCTGGAAAAAGCTCATGTAGATCATGGGTTCGGGCGGCTCATTCATGAATTGATGTTTCGTGTTCTTCACCTAGTCCTACGACCGTGAAGAGATGTCCCCAGATCGAGAGCTTCTTCCCAATCGGATCCTGTCCCGGCCAGTAGCGTTTTGCCGCTGTCTCGTCCACGATCAACACGCTAGGCGCTTTTGGATTGTCGTCCTGCGTGAAATCGCGTCCCTCGATGATCGGAATTCCAAGAGTCTCGAAATACCGCGGCGTAACATCTGCTCTGCGTACTTCCAGCGACTCATGCGGGCGCGGTGACATATCCCTCCGGATAAGCATCCAGGTTTTTCGCGTGAAGTTCATAGGAACCCAGTCTGTGAGCGACGCAACCGTAACGCCCGGCAACACAGCCACGCGATCGAGAATCCTGTGCCGGATCACCGCGCCTCGTCATTGCTGTAGCCGGCGATGTTCAGCCCGACGGAGGCGTTCAGCACATGATTCTGCTCAAAGCCCGGATTGCCGAACTGATGATTCTCGAGCGTCTGCAGAAAAAGTCCCGAGCTCACCAGCAGCGCCAAGTGAAAGCGCAATCTGCGTCACCACCAGTCCGCTAAGCAGATGGCGATTGTGCGACCCGCCGGAGATGTTTGCCGACTCTTCCTTCAGCACTTCAGCCGCCGGAACGCGCGACGAGCGCAAGCGGGAAAGACTCCGCAGAGCAATGCTCGCCAGTACCGAAAGCACACAATGACGATCGACCACGTTGTGATCCACGGTGCCGTTCAAGACGATGGGATTTGCGTTCGGCGGAATAAACCAGGCGAAAGTCTTCGCCGTCCACGAGGTGAGCAGCAACGCCACCGCCCGCCGCGCCAAGGAAAGAAAGATGCCCTCGAGCACCATCTGCCGCACCAGTTGCATGCGTCCGGCGCCGAGTGACTGCCGGATCGCGATCTCACGGCGGCGCGCTACAAAGCGCACCAGCGTCAGCGTGGCTACGTTAGCGCACGTCAGCAACAGCACCACGCCTGCAATCGCCAGCAGAATCGGCAGCGTCGTAGCCATGTAGCCATTGGCACCGAACGGCGAGCGCCACATCGGATCCAGCGTGATGGTGTTCACCCCGAGGTGGTCATTGGGATACGCGCCACGATCCTCCGCATGATTGTCTCAAGATCCTGGTTCGCCGATCTCCGGTTCACTCCCGGCCGCAACCTTCCCACCACGTTCAGCAATTCGCGCCTCGATGCGTCATGCGCCAGGCATTTGATCCGATGGGGTTGAGCGTCAGCCCACAGATCTTCCCGGATTCCCGGCATCGCGCCGATGAACCCCTCCGGCGCCACGCCGATCACCGTTACAGGATGCCGGGCAATCTCGATGGATTTGCCGACGATCGACGGATCGGATGCATAGCGCGTCTTCCACAGCGAGTGACTCAGAACACATAGGGAACTGCGTCCGGGCGGGTCTCTTCTTCCGGCAGGAAGAAACGTCCCAGCATCGGCTTGATACCCAGCAGGTCAAAGAAGTTCGAGGACACGTTGCGACATAAATCCGCTCCGGCGTGCTCCGCCTGTCAGCGTGAGCCAGTCATGGTTATAGGCGAGCATTCCGGCAAACTGTGATTCTGCTCCCGAAGGTCGCGGTAATCGGGATAAGAGAGCGGCGGACGAAGGCGAGAGATTCCACTCGCCGCGCATCAAGGTCACCAGCTTCCCGGTTTCGTGCGCTCCGGGGATGGGGTGCAGCATGGTGCCGTCGATCCAGCTGAAGACCGTGCTGTTGGCGCAGATGGCCAGCGCCAGCATTAGCCCTGCGGTTATTGTGAATCCCGGACTCTTGCGCAGTTGCCGCAAGGCAAAGCGAACATCCTGAAGCAGTCCAGCTCATGGACGCCTCCTTAGGAACCTTGCTCTTGGGGAATGAGAGTACTGCTGAACAGAACTTGCATTCAGTGCGCCAAAACACGCTCGGGCCTAAGCTGCTTGGCCACAACAACTTAGAATCTGCAAACTGTTGTAGTAATTAGCCTTCCGCTGTCCACTCGCGCACAAGATGTCCATTTCCGCACACCGAAATGGCCCCTCAGAGTGATCTGCAACACACGCTCAAATTTTCTGATGAACGGTGCGCAGTGCCGCGCGTATTATCCTCTGTTGCCATCCGCGGTGTTCCTGAAGAGCCGGGGGGACTGAAGAACCCGGGTGGCTGAAAGCAAGACGAACGTGCTCGCCGAAGTCAATACGCTGCGCGAATCCAAAACCACGACGACGCCTCCGCCGAAGGTTTCGGCCAGTTCGCCCTCTCGAGCGCACGTCTACGACCTGCGCCGTGGCAACAACTGCTCAGATAGTTTTTACGCAGCTTTACCCGCGTTTGCCGATCAAGTTGTTTCGGACATCGAGCGTCGGGCAGCTCCAGTCCTCGACGGCTACAGTTATCACGTGGAGACGGCCCTGTGCCAAGCTCCTCGCAGCCGTGGCGAATACGCGCTCGAATTCCTAACGCTTGGGATGCTTCTCGCCCGTTATGAGGGCGCTGCGCAACACGCGTCTCGCTGGATCATCGAACTGGCGCGCAAACTGATCTGGGTCCGCGAACATTCGCCCAAGGTCAAGCCAGTAGCGGACTGGGCACGTGCCGGTATCGCCCGCTACTCCCTCGCTCCCGTTATCGGCCGGAAGGCCGGAAAGCGAGGCAGTGCCGTCGAACGTCTCACCCGGCTTATCGATTGGATGAAATCCACCGGGGAGTTCACGCATGAGGCCTTGCGCCTTGACAACTGGCACAGCTATCTGGTCGAGCTTCGAGCGGGTAAGGCAACCTATTGGTTGCGCGTTTCCGTGGAGCTCTTTCGTAACTTTGAAAACAACGCCGATATTGCCCTGAGCTCTTACACGCGCGGAGTATCTGACTACGTTGCCCGCGAGCACGCGCGGCTGCGGTGGCGCGAGGACCTGCTGATGTGCGGCAAGCCGGCAGTCGAGTACCAACTCAATATGGTGGCCGCCGAAGTCATGAATCGCGGATTGCGCGACAGCTTCATAGCCACCGGTGAGAGAGTTGTCCTGCTTCCCGCCTGCATGCGCGGCGATCGCAGCAGTATGTGCAAGGCACGCATCGATGGCGTTGACATGACCTGTGCCGGCTGCGATCCGAACTGTGCGATCAACCGCATTACACGGGAGATGAGCGCACTCGGCATGCGCGTTTATATCGTGCCCCACTCCGGGGGATTCAGCCGCTGGCTCGAACGGTGGCAGCCCACCGGCGTCGGCGTCACCGCGATAGCCTGCGCCCTCAACATCCTTCCGGGCGGACTGGAAATGCGGGAGCGCGGCATCGCTGCCCAATGCCTTCCGCTGGATTTCCCCGGTTGCCGCAAACACTGGGACCCAAAGGGATTTCCCACCGCCGTGAACGAGAAGGGCCTGGTGCAGATTGCAACCGCACATTCAGACCCCGTCCTGATGGGCCAGGACGGGGCGTGAGCACTGCAGACCAGCCCGGATCAGAGCAGGCTGGGGAAGGTGGTTGAGGTGGTGATACGGGTTGCGGCCAGAGCACCTGTAAAAGTGACGGCTTTGCTTCCATCGAGGTTATAGGCCACCAGCGTAAAGCTGCCGGAGTAGCTCTTGCCATCTTCGCTGACAGTCACGCGCTCCGTGATTTGCGCTCCTCCCGTGGGATTGCCGATGCCGCCGGGCGCATTCTCCGTATCGTTGCCGAGCCAGGGCAGATGGTTGAGATAGTAGGAGCGACGTCCCGTCTTCTCCCAGACGCCCAGGCAGAAGTTGCCATCCTGGGGCGGTCGAGCCGATTGCATGATCTCAGTCTTGTCGCTATGGAAGACGACAAACGCGTTATCGATCATGGGGTAAGCGTCAGGTGGGATCGCCATGCCGTTGATCGTGTGGGCGGTGAAGATGACATGCCACATACCGACGATCGAAGGGCCGCTGCGGTCATCATCGTCGTCGAACAGGGCGGCATGCATGAAGTGCGCTGAGCCAAGCTGGGGATGCCAGGCGGAGGGTTTGACGTAATTCTTGTTGAGACCACACTGTGCCAGGGCGCTCGGCACCATCGCCAAGGCGAGCACCAGAGCACCTATTGCTGAAACCAAACTACAATTTCTTGACCTCATTCGAATCTCTCCTCGGCCGGGAAATTCGCATTTCTTCGAATCAATTTCCGCAAGATCGGTGGACTCAAGTCGACGCGTCCGTCAGGGAGCGCCGACCCTCCGCGAAATTTCCGCAATTGCCGTGAATTCGAAAAGATGCCGTCGCCGGCTGACCCCGAAGCTAACCGCGATCGGTGCTCCTGCGGCAATGAAGAGGTGGTGAAGATTTGGTGAAGCAATATCTGCTTAAAAACCAGCGCAATACGCGCTATGCTTGTAGTCCCGTCATCCCCACGTCTCGGGCGGAGGGGTCCCGTGCCAACTCAAGCCGTCGCGCCCGTCTTCCAATTCGGCGATTTCCGGCTCGATTGCGGACGCTTCGAGCTGGTCCGCAACGGCCACTCGCTTCGCATCGAGCGCAAGCCGATGGAGCTTTTGATTCTCCTCGTCTCTCGCCAGGGGCAGCTGGTCACACGCACGGAGATCGCGCAACGCCTGTGGTCCAGCGAAGTCTTCGTGGATACCGAACATGGCATCAACACGGCGATCCGCAAGCTGCGTTACCTCCTCCGCGACGACCCGGATGATCCAGAATTCATTCAGACGGTTACCGGAATGGGTTACCGTTTTGTCGCGCCAATTACGACCAACGAGACGCTCCCTTCCGAAGTCATTCCAGCTTTTGTGCCGGCGGGCGTTTCCCTTGGCGTGGCAGAAGCACCTGTCGCCTCCGCTGCTCCACCGATCTCGAAGACACGTCACCGCCTCTGGCTGACCTTCGGCATCTCCACCGTTATCCTCGTGGCAACCCTCGCACTCACGCTTGGCTCGCATCCTCTTGCTGCCCGGCTTCTCCATCGCAACTCGCAGCCGGCCATTACTTCGCTTGCTGTTATTCCTCTCGATAACCTCTCCGGCGACCCCAACCAGGAGTACTTTGCCGACGGTATGACAGACGAACTTATCACCATGTTGGCCAAGGACTCCTCGCTCCATATCACCTCACGCACCTCAGTGATGCAATACAAAGGCGCGCACAAGCCATTGTCCGAAATTGCTCGTGCCCTTGACGTCGACGCAATCCTCGAGGGGTCGATATCGCGCTCTTCCGGCTCAGTCCATATGAATCTCCAGCTCATACGCGCCAACACCGACACCCACCTGTGGGCGGAAAGCTATGATCGCACTGGAAATGAGGTGGCGGCCCTACCCGACGATGCCGCCCGCGAGATCGCAGAGCGTCTCCACAGCACTGCGGCTGGGACAGGTCACGTGCGATTTGTGCCTCCCGAGGCGCACGACGCTTTCTTGCGAGGACGCTATTTTCTCGAAAAGCGCGAGGCGGATAAGAGCGCTGCGTATTTTCAGCAGGCAATTTCAATTGACCCATTGTGGTCGCAGGCCTATTCAGGCCTTGCCCGGGCATTGCAGTCGGAGGGTGTCCTGGGAATGATGCTTCCGAGCGAAGCAGCGACAAAGTGCAAAGTGGCTGCGCGGCGGGCGATCGAGCTTGATCCGGAAAATGGGGACGCCTATTCGACACTTGGTCTCATTCAAGCCACATATGAATGGCAGTGGGCAGATGCGGAAGCGAACCTGAAGCATGGAATTGCTCTAAGTCCGAACAGCTCAGAAGCAGAGTTTAATTATGTTCTGTATCTTGACTCAGTGAACCGCCCTGAAGAAGCGGTAACGCATATGCGAAAAGCGCTGGAGCTCGATCCAAATTCGTTTCTGACGAATCGTCATCTCGGATCGGCACTTTACTTCGCGCGGCATTATGACGAAGCACTGACTCATCTGGACCAGGCTGAGGAGATGGAGCCGGGCAAGCTCGACTTCGTTGAGGGATGGAAGAGCGAAATTTACGAAATGAAGGGATTGCAGGACAAAGCAGTCGCCTCAGAATTGATTGAGATTTCCGTCGGCGACCCGGCAACTGCGGATCGCCTTCGTGCCATTTACAAACGTGAAGGCTGGAATGCTTACTGGGAAGCGCGGATGAAGATGATGCTGGCCGATAAAAACGACCCGTGCGCTCCATATGACATCGGGGTGAATTTCATTCGCATCGCGAAACCGGAGCTTGCGTTTGCGTATTTTGATCGAGCCATCGACCGCAAGTGTTGGGCCGTGAGCTGGATGATGGTGGATCCTCGGGTCGATAAGATCAGAAGCGATGCCCGCTACAACGATCTTCTTAAGCGGATGAACCTGCCGCATTGATCAGATCGGACTTTCTTAGCACTGTCCAGCAATCGCTGTCGACTGTCATTTTTGTCGCAATCCCCGCCAGATAAATCCTCTGCGATTCACTCATTCTCCCGCTTTCTTTGCTATTGTGTAGGTCAGGATGGGCTCCCCCCTTTCGAATGAGAATCCCGCCTGAGTTCGAATGAAAATCCCGCCTGCCCCTGACTCCAGGCTGCTCACGTTCGTGTGCGTCATGGGATTTACGATGGCGGCATTCGCATGCGATCGAATACCAGCAGGGGAACCACTCTGGATCCGACTCGCTGCTCCTGTTTCCACCTATACAGCAAAAGTAGGCGATCCCGTTCACGCCGTCCTGACCCAGGATCTGGTTTGCGACGATGAAGTCGTACTGCCGATGGGCACACCTGTTGACGGTGTGGTTCGCAGCAAGCGCAAGGTCGGTTGGGGGATTCGACACGAAACTGCAGCCCTTGAACTTGAATTCGTTCGCGCCACTGGCAAATCCGGCACCTCTGTGGTGCTCACAGCCCGCGTCGAGGAAGTGGAGAATGCCCGCGAGCGGGTTCGCAAGGGCGTGATTCAAGGCATACGCAGTTCCGACACCTTTCAGGGAAGCGTTAATAGCCGCTTGATTCATCTGCCGACCTGGAATCCGTACTCGGATCCTGTCCTGATTGCTTACAAAGCCACCTTCCCAATCTTTCCCGAACCGGAGATTTACTATCCGGCAGGTACGGATATTCGGCTGAGGACCACAAAGGAGATTTCATCTCCGCCGGTGATGGATCTCACCACGCAGGAATCTGACCCGGCCGCCGGAATCGATGCGGATCAGATCGAGCAGACCATCCTGCAACTTCCATGGCGGGTGACGACGAAGAAGAACGTAGACGCCGACGTTCTGAACATCGTCTTCCTCGGCTCCGGTGAGCAGGTCGAGTCAGCATTTCGCGAGGCGGGTTGGAACAACGCCGATCCCGTATCACGGCGCGCAGGGATGAAAAACCTGTATGCGCTGTTGAATAACAGCGGCTACGCACAACAGCCGATGATGACCTTTCTGTTGAATGGCAAGCCGCAGGACATGAGCTGGCAAAAAAGCTTGAACAGCTACGGCCGTCGCGATCATCTTCGCGTCTGGCATTGGGTGTCGCCCAAAACTTCTGAGTCGATGTGGGTGGCGTCCTCGACCCACGATACCGGCGCCGCGCTCGCGGTGAAACATCTGGGCTTTGTTCACCACATCAATCCCAATATCGACGATGAGCGCTCGATGGTCATTCGTGACTTGAATTTTGCGGGTTGCGTGAAATCCGTCAGCTATGTTTCGCGCCCCGAGATGCCCAGGAGCGCTCACAACGCCATGGGAGAAGCCATGCATACCGACGGCTCGATAGCCGTCGTTGCCCTGCAGGACTGCCAACCAGCCAATCCGGAGCTCGATCACAGAGAGCAAAGCGGCATTTACCGGCCTGGCAATCACGTTTTTCGCTACCTCCGGCGTTCAATCCTCACCGTGCGTAATGACTTCTTTCGCGCCAACATCATCTACGGCGCTTACGATCTTGGACGCATGACAGTGACGGCGTTGCGCAAACCAGCAAGCTATCCTGCGATTACTTCGGATGACGGCCCCCACCGGTTTCCCGCTGGTTTGACGAGCAAGGCGGCAGCGAGCTCAGGCGTCCGCGCATCTGTTGCTACCCGTTGAGTTGCTGACTTGCGAAATTCCAGCAGAGCATGCTGATTGAAGAAAGAGGGCCAGCCTGGCGCTGTTCGCAACCTGCGGCACAGGAACCTGGGCTCCAGACTGCTATTCTTTCTCCCAAATGCCGCTGGTGACCACAACTGAAGCAGGAGTACCCATTCAGGGGCCCAGCGCCACACTGATCTACGACGACTGGTACCCGGCACTGCGCACTGACACCCTGCGCAAAGACAAGCTGGCGAAGGCGATGCTTCTTGGCATTCCGCTCGTTCTGGGCCGGCGCAACGATGGTCGCGTCTTTGCCATGCGCGATAGCTGCCCCCATCGCGGCATCCCACTCAGCGTCGGCTGGTTCGACGGCAATCGCGTCACCTGCCGGTACCATGGCTGGGAGTTCGAGCCGTGCAGCGGACGCTGCGAGCTGATTCCCTCGCTCTCAAGCCACGATCACCTTGATGCCACCCGCATCTATGCCACGGCGTTCCCATGCGAAGAAAGGGACGGGCATGCGTGGGTGTATGTTCCAGGGCCGGGCTCAGGAAAAAAGGGAGGCGTGGAGCGCGCTGTTCCCGAGCTCGCCAAGTTTGGCGCGCGTTTTCGCAGCGCTCACCTTTCCGCTGACCTACCCTGCAACGTCGATCACGGCATCATCGGGCTGATGGACCCGGCGCACGGGCCTTTTGTTCATCAAGCGTGGTGGTGGCGCTCGCGTGCGAGTATCCGCGAAAAGACCAAGCGTTTCGAGCCGATCTCTGAAGGCTTTCGCATGAGCGCGCACGCGCCCAGCGGGAACTCGGCGCCCTACAAATTGCTCGGCGTTTACGGCCAGCCAGTCGAGACCACCATCGACTTCGTGCTGCCGAACCGGCGCACTGAAATCATCCGCTGCGGCGACAAGTGGTTCTCCTCGCTGACCACCGTCACGCCCGTCACCGGCTCGACCTGCCGCATCGACGTCATCGCTGCGTGGAATGTCTTCTACCACGTTCCGTTCCTTACGCCGATCGCAAAATTCTTTGGCGCGAAGTTCGTTCGGCAAGATCAGGAGACGATGATCCAGCAGGCGGAAGGCTTGAAGCACAATCCCAGCCTGATGCTGATCGACGATGCCGACAAACCCGCCAAGTGGTACTTCGCGCTGAAGCAGGCACGCCTCGACGGCACCGGCAAACATCCGCTCGACGGCGCCGTAGAACTTCACTGGCGCAGCTAGCATTCCGCCCTTTAGCAGCCTTCGTTTGTTGCCGTAACAAACCGCTGGCGATCTCTCGTGCAGGTGCAATACACTCATGGCCCGTGTCCACCCAGGACCCACGCCAGCATGAGGGCCACTGCGAGACACGGGCAATCAATCGAAAGAGGTGGAGCATGGCCGAAACATATGACTTGATCACTGTGGGTGGTGGCCTGGGTGCGGCGGCGCTGGCGAGATCGCTCGCAGAAAAAGGAGCACGCGTGCTCGTGATTGAGCGCGAAGAAAAATTTAAAGATCGCGTTCGCGGGGAGATGCTGGTGCCATGGGGCGTCGCCGAGGCGGAAAACCTTGGGATTGCGGTTCTTCTCCGCGGCAGTTGCGGCCACGATCTGTCGTGGGTCGATTTCTATTCAGGTCCTCATCTTATGGCGCATCGCGACCCAGTGGCGACAACGCCGCAGCATCTGAAGTGCCTAACGTTCTACCACCCGGAGATGCAGGACGCACTGCTTGCGGCAGCAGAGAAAGCCGGCGCTGAAGTGAGACGAGGCGCGAGCGTGCAGGAGGTGCGTCCTGGCGCACCGCCGAGCGTCGTGATGCAGAGCAACGGACACACAGAGGAGATTCGGGCACGCATGGTTGTTGGCGCAGACGGTCGTTCATCGATTGCAAGCCGGTCAGCGGGCTTCGAAACCAAGCGGGATCGCGATCGAATGTTGCTGGCCGGCGTGCTGCTGGAAAACTGCCCCGCACCGGAAGATACGGGACACATTGTGATCGATTCGAACACGGGGTCTTCAGCGGTGGTGTTTCCGCAGGGCGGAGGACGAGCGCGAGCCTATTTTGCCTATCACAAGGATTCGCGGTCTCGCATCCAGGGAGATGCGGCCTTTCCCGACTTTATTGAGTCTTGCAAGCGCGCGGGCGCCAACCCCGGTTGGTATGACGGAGCCACAGCGGCGGGCCCGCTGGCCAGTTTCGATGGAGCTGATACCGACACGCCGCATCCTTATCGCAACGGAGTTGCGCTGGTGGGTGATGCAGCGGCAACCAGCGATCCAACCTGGGGCCAAGGGTTATCGACAACGTTGCGGGACGCACGGCTGCTGCGCGACAAGCTGCTCGCCAACGAGGATTGGGACGCGGCAGGACATGCGTATGCCGAAGAGCATGATCGATTTTGCAAGACCGTTCACGATGTCGTGGGATGGTATACAGACTTTTTTCTCGAGACGGGACCGGAAGCCGACGGTCGCCGGGCGCGCGCGTTTCCGCTGATTGCACAGGATCCGATGCGTCAACCCGACTTAATATTTTCAGGACCAGACATGCCTGTCGATGATGGAACCCGCCGGAGATTCTTTGGAGAGGATTGAGTGCACGTTCAAAACGTCAGCCTGCCTGGGTCTCGTCTTCGCCCTGGGTGAGTTCGTTGTTGTCTTCACCTTCGATGGAAATGCGCAGGGAGCGCAGGAAGTTCACATCGTTCTTCGTGAAAGTTCCACCGGCGGCTTCGGCTGCTGCGTCCGCTTCCCCGGTCTCCTTCGAGACTTCGTTAAGCCCGATAGTGGCCTCAAGCATCAAGAGCACGTCGAAACCATGCTTGCGGATGTCCTGGACGACGCCGGCGATCTGCTCGCTCTCAATAACGGACTCGTGGATTGCCTCTCCGAGTTGCTGGATCAGTTCGCGCAGGCGTGATGTCAAGGGTTTACCTCCGGCGGCGGCCAGCGCGAGCGAATTGCGCAGGGAGCGGCGATTGATTTCTATACCTTACTTCTCTGACCGCCATCCGGCAAATGACACCTGTGTTGGACTCGAACAGGTCGCCCCGCAGGTCTGGCGCTGCTACCATCATATCCGGGGTCCCCAGCAACGGGTCTTCGTTGCAGGGGTGGTAACGAGTGAGACCTGAATCCATCGGCCGGGTATTTGGTATTGGAGTGAGAGTGGCGGGTCGTCTCGCCGGTCAGGCGATCATGGGCGAAGGCCAGCAGACAAATGCGCCTAGGCCGCCAAGCGCCCAACCGGGCGCACCGCCTGCGAATGCCGCCGCCCGAGGGCGCGTCGCAGGACAGACCACGCGCGGCGTGGCTCGCGGACTGAGTGGCTTCTTCAAGCCGTTCCGCAGTGTCGGCGGAAAAATCTGGCTCGAGGTCACTGGCGTCTTCTTCCTGCTGCCCGTTCTGGTCTTCAGTCCCGTTCTATGGAGAACAAGAGCAAGCTGGCAGCAAGGCCCCGACCACCGAACCTTTCTTGCCGCTGCGGTCATCATCGTGATCTTTCTTTATCTAGGTGTCAGCAGCTTCTGGCGCGCCGCGCGCAAGCGATAACAAATCATTTCTGCGGAAGCGCCGAAGCGAGAATTCCGCGCAGTTCGCGCATTGGTCGAAATTCAGGTCAGAATTTGGGGAGCAAACAGAAGACGTTGGTTGGATAAACAACAATAATGATCTCCTTGGACTCGCGCCAATAGCTGAAATCCTTCCATTGCGAAAATCCGTACGAGCCCCCTTCCAATTACGCCAATCTCACATAGGTTGACTACGCAAAGCGCCCACGTTAGCTCCCGGCTAAAGATACTTCCGAATCTTTTCACTGAACCTTGTGTAGAGGAACGATACCGCGAGCAGCGCAGTCCCCAGAACAATCAGTGTGACGTAGCGGTCAGGCGGCGCCAACGCCCAAACGTCCATCAGCAGGATCTTCGCCACGCTGACGAGCAACAACCCCAGTCCAGCCAGCCGGAAGCTTCGCTCGCCGACGATCAATGCAAACAGGAACGTGCCCAGCCCCAGAAGGCTCCACGCGATCGTGATGTGGCCCGAGGTAAGCTTCATCGCGAGCGCAGCCACCATCATTCCAAACGGCGCGAAGAAGAACCACTGCTCCGGACGGCTTAGCGCAGCCACAAACAACTCCGGCACTTCAATCGAAGCGCCGATCCAGAACTCCCGCCCGCGCAGCTTGAATCCAAATGGCAACGCCGCGATGAGAACCAGCGCGGCTAACGAGAGACGATAGAGCGTCGCATGCCAGAAGTCTCCGTGAGATTCACCGATCAAATCGAACAACAACCCGCGCAGTACGGCCGCAACCGCAAGTGCGATCGCCTGCACGAGAAATGTTCGTCGGCGCATGAGCCATGCCAGCGCAACAAGCACGGTCGCCATCGCCGCCCAGATCGCCGCAATCCAACCCTCTCCGCCGGGAGAATAAAAAGGAAAGCGCACCCCGAACCAGACCACCAGGCAGAAGGTGCCGGCGGCATCGGCGAGAAGACCGACGATGTGCTCTGTCCTCGTTGTGCGAGCGAAATCCCGTGTTCGCTCCAGCAGCCAGTAGCTGCCTGCCATCAGAATCAACACCTCGAGCAACGCGGAGCCCACGAACGTGAACCGCTTTCCGGCCAATTGGCCGGACAGTCCGAAGACGGAAAAGGGAAGATCATGGTCGAGATACGAGATCAGCGCAATGGCGATCAGCACATATCCCTGCCAGCGCAGGAAGCCTTTCTTGACGAAGCGACCAATTTCAAAAAGGCACAAGCAAAGCGCCACCAGAACAGGAGCGGTCCATGGCTCGTGGAAGATATCGAATGTGAGAAACACCAGAAAAAGTGACGCCGCCCACGAATAGGCAGCCGGCACAAAATCGCGTACACCGGCGCCCGTCTTGCGCCTCATCGCGCAATAAAGTAGCCCCACTGCCACCAGGAGCGGGGTGCGGTGATGCCAATTTGAATGCCAAACATTCCAGCCGAAGAGGCCGAGGATCGCTGCAGTGGCGAGCGCATCCGCCTGCAGTGCTAGCGCGCTGCTCGCGAGCCAGTCAGCCGCCAAGCCAAGCACTACTACAAGGACGAGCCATCCGACAGCCACCCAGGCGGAGGGCAACGTCACCCAAATTGCCGCCGCTGCCAAAGCCGTACCGATGCAGCTCTCCAGCGGCATTATCACCATCTCCCACGCTGCAGGATCCCAACTTGGAATTGCATTTAACTTCGGCAGAAAGCGCGGGAACAACTCGGCGCGCGTCCAGAAAGCGAGCGCCGCGAGGCTCAGGACCGTGGTTTGAACTCGATGCCCACCCGGGTCCGCATTCCAAAACCGCAGGAAGACCAGGGGCAGCACATGATGGAAGGCCAGCACACCGGCGATCAGAAGCGCGAGCACATCGCCCTCAAGCGGCGGCATGACTGCTCTGAAACGATACCCAAGAAAAACCAAGGTCAGGAAGAGCGCAATCCAGCCGAGAGGCAGCCATGGATCGGGCATGCAGGCCCACAGCGCCGCCGTCGCCGCTCCCAGGCCCAGCCAGCTTGCGCACGGCAGAATGAAGGCCTGCCAACTCCGCAGCGTCTGCGCCGGCGATCCTTTGGGATCGAGGCGCGGCAGCATGCGCGGAAATAGCTCAGACCTTAACCAGTACGCCAGCGCGGCGAAAGCGAGCACCGTTGTTTGGTTCGGATGATGGCTCAGATCGGGGTTGTTCAGCCGAAAATATGCAAGCGGCAACACATGATCGAAGACCAGCAATGCCGCAGTGGCGAGAGCGAGCACATCGCCCTCCACCAGGGGCATCGCTGCGCGGAATCGATGGCCCAAAAATACGAGCACGAGAAACAGAGCCAGCCAGCCCACCGGCAGCCACTTCTGCGAGAGCACCACCCAAAAGCATGTCGCCGCCGCGCCCAGGGCAAGCCAGCTTGAGAGCTTCAGTGCCAGGCTTTCAAGCGCATGCGTCGCAATCTCAGGCCAGCGGCGCGGATACACTTCGGCATGCGTCCAGTAGAGAATCGCCGCCAGCGCCAACCCTGCCGTCAGCGACCAGTGCCGGCTTGTGTCCCCGGCCATTATCCGTTCAACCGCCAGCGGCATCACGTCGTAGAGCGCGAGCACACCGCCGGTGATCACTCCAGTGAGCAACCCGAGACGTCGAAATACCGGTTCACCCAGCCGCAGCCCAGCGATCGCCAGCACCTGCGCCTGCACCAGCCACAGCACCGGCCAGCTGACGCCGTGGAAACGGAAGGGCACTGACGATACGAGCAACACCACAGAGATTGTCGACAACACGACAAATGCCTGGCGGCGCTTTTCCTTCGCCCAATATGCCAGCGCCATCTCGCAGACACCGAGTGCAATCAGAGCCCAGAAAGCCCACTCTGGATGCGCCGACTGGAACTTCAGCAACCCCAGCACGCCGCCAGAATTCAAAATGGCTGAAACGCTCGACAGGTTCTCTTCGCGCTTGTCGAGGGGCGTGCGCAGCACATAGGCCAGCCGAAAGATCAGCCAGTAAAGCAGGATGAGGGCCGTCGACGGCCAGAACTCGGTGAAATCAGCATGATTTGCCGGCAGCACTTCGTTGAGCCAGACGAAGTGACTGGTATAGACCGCGATCAGGCCGCATAACTCAAGCACTGCCCAGTGCCGGATGGTCGTGACCACGACCAGCGCAATGGCGAGAATTGCACTGGCAGCAAGCGAGAAGGCTACCGTCTGGGTCGGCTCCTCGATGTGGCTGGTAAGCAGAGTGCCAAAGCCGAGCATGAAGGCCAACGCAGTTACGGTCTGCGATCGGTATCGCAGTGAATGCCCCACCATGCCCCCCGCGACCAGCATCATCAGCAGCAGGTCGACAGGCAGCGAATCGACAATGCGCGCCGCCTGAAGGTGGTACATCGCATAGGTGGTGAAGTAGGCCAGCGCCCAGCCGCCGCCAATGCCGCCGCGCGCGAAGATGCGGTAGGTTGGCTTGCGCTCAAGCCACACGCCGCCGCCGAGAAGCGCAATACTTACCGCAAATCCACAGAGCACCTTTCCACCGGGTCCCCAGGTTTGCAGTTTGTAGGCGAGGAAGAATGCAAGGCCGATAACCAGGATCGCGATGCCAATCTTGTTAAGCCAGTTAGCGCCGAGTGTCTGTTCGAGGGAAAAAAGTCGCGCTTCCGCTTGCGCGGGCTCGCCGGTCGTTGCAGCAGGCGGCGCTTGAAACGCAGCTGCGGCTTGAACAGGCGGCGCGACCGTCGGCTGTGGCTGCTTTGCCGGCTCCGCGGGCCTTGGAGGCGGCGTATGAGGCGGCAGCTGTGGTTCTGGAGCGGCAGGCGGCTTCGCTTGAACAGGCTCGGGTTGAGCTGGGCCGGCTACCGGCTTTGTCGGGTGCGATATGGCCGCAGCCTGCCCTGGTGCAGCCGGTTGCGGAATCCCGACAGTTTGCGTAGGCACTGGCGCAGCTTGCTCCATCGGCTGGGGTGCAACTGCTGGTGTAAACGCCGCGACTGGAGGCGCAACACTGTGCGCGGCCTGCGCCAGCGGTGTCACTGCGGGCTCTAGTTCCGTTTCCGCGTTCGCTGGTGGGGAAGGCGATTCGCCGGTCCTCGTGCTCGCCTTCACTAGCCCGGCAAGTTGCGAGCGCAGGAAATCAAGCTCACGCTCCAGCCGATCTACCGCCTCGCGCAATCGTTCGTTCGCATCCCGGCTGCTATTCCAGACCGTAAGGACAACAATTCCCAGAACAGTGATCAGGAAATATTCCATAAAGGTGATTGGCGGGAATTATACGAGGGTTTCAGGACCGCGGCCCGAATCTTCTGGCCCATAGTTACTCGGAACGATTGCCGTCTCCCTGCAGGAAGTGCCATGCCGACAGCGCTAGCGCCACAATGCCCAGTCCGAAAGCCATCCACGCGTAATGGCCGTGGCGAATCTGCCAGCCACGCCAGAAGGCGATGGCCGAAGCCACAATCATCAGAATTCCGCGCACTGGATTCATAGCCGGCCCCTTCGAAGGATGAACAGACCATCTTAAGCGGTGGCCCCTGAGTTTGACCCGCGCCGGGCGGGTGCCTATCGTTGGAAGGGTAGATTTGCGTCATCTGAGAGGAACCTTCTATGTCGACCCCTGTCGCACCCGCTGCTTCCGCACTGAAAAAGACCGCCCTCAACGCCACTCATCGCGCCCTGAAAGCCAAGATGGTCGACTTTGGCGGCTGGGACATGCCGGTGGAGTATCCCGGACCGGGCGGAGGGCTGATCGCCGAGCACATGGCGGTGCGGACCGGCGTCGGCTTGTTTGACGTGAGCCATATGGGCGAGATCCAGTTCCGCGGGCCCGGCTCGCTCGCCGCCGTGCAGCACATCACCATGAACGACGTCTCGCGCCTGAAAGATGGGCAGGCACATTACTCCGCACTGCTCACGCCTCAGGGCACCTTCGTTGACGACATCCTCGTGCACCGACTCGGCGAGAACGATTACCTGCTGGTGGTGAACGCCGGAACCAAGGACAAGGATTACGCGTGGATTCGCCAGCAGGTGGGCACGTGGCCGGGAATTCACATCACCGACTACTCCAGCTACTACTCGCAACTCGCGCTGCAGGGCCCGCGCGCGCTGGAAACTTTGCAGAAGCTGACGAAAGTGGATTTGAGCGCCATCAAGAATTACTGGTTCACCTGGGGACAGGTCGCCGGCATTCATAACGTGCTGATCGCACGTACGGGCTACAGCGGCGAAGACGGATTCGAAGTCTACATCCCTTCAGACGAAGCCACCACGGTGAAAATGTGGGATGCGCTGATGGAAGCGGGGGCAGAATTCGGTATTCGCCCCTGCGGACTTGGCGCGCGCAATACGCTGCGTCTCGAAGCAGGTATGAGCCTCTATGGCCACGAAATCTCTGAGGACATCAATGCCCTCGAAGCGGGCCTCGATCGCTTTCTCAAGCTCGACAAAGGGGAGTTCATCGGCCGCGATGCGTTGCTCGCCGACAAGGCCAGTGGCGGACCCAAACGCAAGATCATCGGTCTCGAGATGGTTGAGCGCGGCATCGGGCGCGACGGATACACGGTGCATAATCTCGACGGCAACCAGATCGGCGTCGTCACGTCGGGCTCGCCGGCGCCTTTCCTCAAGACGAACATTGCGATGGCGTTGGTTCCAGCGGAGGTCGCAGCCAACGGAGCGGATGTGCTGGTTCAGTGCAGGGCTAATTCGGTGAGGGCGAAGCAGGTTCCGATTCCGTTTTACAAGCGGGCGAAGAAGTAGGGCGCTACGCGTCAGTTCACAGTTCGTAGTTCTCAGTTAATTCTCGGAACGAGGAGCTACCAACTGCGAGTTCTTCAGCCGCTGTGCCCATTGCATTTCAACACACCAAGAAAGGCCGCAAACGGCCCGACTTCATCGCGATACTGATGTGCCATGATCCTTGATACCTGGTGCAGATGCGTCAGATCGTGCGCGGCCCAGGTGGCTAGCAGATTGGAAAGCGTGACGGGGCCCAGTGCGGGGTGATGGCCACGCAATTCAAGCTGCGTCGGTTGCAGATCTAACGCGCGCAGTTCCTCAAGACATGCGGCGCGCACCTGACCAAATTCATCCAGAAGCTGGGGAAGGCTCTTGCCCCGGCATATCTCCACATGTCCCCAGCGATCGAACGGGTCAAACGGCTTCGATTCGCCAAACTCAAGAATCATGCGCGCCCGCGGCATCCAGTCAGCTCTATCCGCGTGTATCAGGTGCCCTACGACATCCACGACTGTGAATGTCCCTTCGCCTTCGTTGCGATGAGTCCAGGTTTCGGGCAGGCCTCGAAGCAACACATTTACGGCGGTCGGCGTGCGCTCAAGCAGAGCTACTGTCTCGTGCAGGTTGTGTGCCATAACCACTCGATGCGAACCAATTGGGATCGATGCAAACAAAAGACCGCGACGCTGTCTGGATCGGGCATCGCGGTCAGTCTGCTTCTCGATGAGTCACGAGTCGGTGCCTCATGCGGCTCAGACCTGCATCACTTCGGCTTCCTTCTTGCGTGAAAGCTCTTCCATGCGGCGAATCTCTTCGTCGGTCATCTTCTGGACCTCTTCGAGAGCTCGCTTCTCATCGTCTTCGCTGATTTTTTTGTCCTTCGCAAGCTTCTTCAACGCGTCGTTGCCGTCGCGGCGCACGTTGCGGATTGCGGTGCGGTGCTCTTCGAGAACCTTGTTCAGATGCTTCACCACATCGCGGCGCCGCTCTTCGGTCATGGGCGGAACAGGAACGCGAATGATCTTGCCGTCCGAGAGCGGATTGAAGCCGAGGTCGGAAGACTGGATGGCCTTCTCGATCTCCTTGATGATCGAGGGATCCCAGGGCTGAATCAGGATCGACTGCGCTTCCGGCGTTGACACCTGCGCCATTTGATTGATCGGCGTCATCGTGCCGTAGTAGTCCACTTTGATCTGGTCGAGCATATGAGCGCTGGCGCGGCCGGTGCGCGTTGAGGCCAGGCTGGCCTGGAAGGTTGATACTGCTGTATCCATCCTCCGCTTCAGGTCGCCTGAGAGCCCTTTAAGTGCTGGATTACCATCCATAAACGATGCCATGATCATTTCCTCGCTATGCCAGTTGCCAACGGCTATTCTACAACCCGGCACGGCAACCGGGAGCCTGTGCACTTCAGCAGGGACCTCCCCTTTTGCTATGCCTGCAGCGTTACTTGCTTCGCGGCGAGCTGTGCCTTGATGACCAGTTCCGCGGCGAGCAGGCATTGCGCCTGGTCCTGCGCGACGTGAGTACGGTTGACGACATCCCCAACAAACTGCGGACCGAAGGGCAGCGGCATATTGTTGCAGTCGATGTAGCGTGACTCCTTGCCGTCCACGAGGAACAGGTTGTTTCCCTGCTTCTTCACCGCAACATCAGTGTATTTGCGAAGCTCCATGTATCCGTCCGTCCCGAGAATGAAGAGGCGCCCATCCCCCCACGTGCCGAGCCCGTCGGGAGTGAACCAGTCCAGGCGCACATAGCCGAGTCCGCGATTTCCGCGCAATACCATGTCGCCGAAATCCTGAAACTGGGGATGATCGGGATGCCGCACATTGGCGATCTGCGACTCCGCCACCTCGGCTTCGGTTGATCCTGTGTAGAACAAAAACTGGTCTACCTGGTGAGAACCAATGTCGCAGAGGATTCCGCCATACTGTTCAGGATTCCAGAACCAGTCAGGCCTGCCCGTGCCGCCGCCCGCCACACCGCCGCGCTGAAAGATCTGGTGCGGCGCAATGTTGATGGTCTGGATGACCTTGCCGATGGCGCCCTGCTGTATTAGCACGCCCGCGTAGACCGCAGCCTTCACCTCGAGCCGCTCGCTGTACATGATGCCGTAGATGCGTTTCGTTTCCGCAATGGTCTTGCGCACTTCGGCCAGTTGTTCGAGGGTTGTGATGCCGGGCTTGTCAGAAAGATAGTCCTTGCCCTGCTTCATGGCGCGCACGCCGAGTGGTGCGCGTTGATTGGCGATCTGCGAACTCAATACAAGCTGAATGGAGGAATCGTTCAGAATTTCGTCCTGCGTTTTTACCATCTTTACGCTGGGGAATCGCTTGGTAAAGTTGGCGATTTTGTCCTCTTCGCCTCCCCATGCAGCGACCAGTTCGCCGCCGCCGCGCTGGATCGCTCCGACCATCCCGTAGATATGGTCGTGGCTCATGCCGCACACCGCAAATTTGATGTGGTATTTGGGAGCCTCTTCGGACTGGAATGGCAGGGAATCCTCAACAATGCTGGTGATTCCGCTGTCAGACGTCAATGCTCCCGCAGAGGGACCTCCAGCCAACATGGCCATCGATCCCATTAATCCTGCTTGCTTCAGAAAATCACGGCGGTCGGTAGACATGCTGTCGTATCTCCTTGTTCTATCGAAAGGACAATTTGAAACCACGCCGGCACATTCTACAAGCGTCGGCGTCGGAGTGAGAGATATCAATGTCTGCTACTGGATGGCCGACATGCCGACTGGCAGGGCAAAATCCTATGTTCACCGGCAGTCTTGTGGACGAGTATGGGCACTCATTCGAACAGGATCTCGCGCCGCAATGATCTGGTGTGCGGATCCCTTGTGCGCGCGATGTGGCAGAATGGGCAGGAACCAATAACGAGAAGCAACAAAGGGATCTAGAGTATGGCGCGCCGCCCTGGTGTCGAGATTGTTAGAAATTTGTTAGGCAGGCGGGATTTTTTGAAGATCGCCGGATTAACGGCCGTTTTGCCTTCGGCTCTCAAAGTTCAAGCAAAAGGTCAGACGGCGAAAAGCAGCACGCCGGCCAACAACCGCATTAACATCGGTGTCATCGGTATGGGCTGGCAGGGCCCCGAAAATACGCAGGCCTTTCTGGCGTTGGAAGATTGTCAGGTAGTGGCCGCCTGCGATGTTGATCGGAATCACCTGCAAGCCGCCGTCAAGATGATCAACGACGCCTATGGCACCGAAGACTGCAAGGGCTACCACGACTACCGCGAGTTGCTAGCCCAGCCAGAGATCGATGCCGTGATGATTGCCGTTCCCGATCACTGGCATGAGATTGTCGCTACCGAGGCTGCCCGCCGGAAAAAAGACATCTACTCGGAAAAGCCGCTGGCGCACACCATCGCCGAGCAGCAGTCGATTGTTCGCGCAGTCGAGGAGAACAACATCGTCTTCCAGATGGGCTCATGGCAACGCTCGACTGCTCTCTTCCACAAGGCGGCGGAAATCGTCCGCAACGGGCTGATCGGAACAGTAACCCATGTCGAGGTGGGGCTGCCCGGAGAAAACTCTAACTACGATCACATCCGTGAGGAGACTGCGGCACAACTAGCAGCGGCTGGTTTGAAAGGCGAGCTTGAGCAGATCGTCCCTGAAACCAAGGCATGGGATCTGCTGGTCAGCGCCCCGCCTGCAGAACTGGACTACGAGACCTGGGTCGGACCGGCGAGGATGGAACCTTACATTAAAGCGCGTTCCCACAAGTGCTGGCGCTTGAACTACAACACCGGCGGTGGAAAGCTTCTTGATTGGATCGGCCATCACGGTGATATCGCGCATTGGGGCCTGGATTTCGACAACACTGGGCCGCTGGAGGTGGAAGGCAGCGGCCAGCTTCCGCCGGCCAACGCGGTTTGGAACACCGCGCAGCATTACCGCTTCGAGCTGAAATATCCGGGCGGCGTGACCATGACCATCGCCGGCGGCTATCCCGACATCAAGATGGGTACCAAGTGGATCGGTACCGAGGGCTGGGTATGGGTCGATCGCGACGGATTCGACGTCTCGAACCCCGCGTGGAAACGGGGCAAATACCTACCGAGAGAGCTGCGCAAAGTGAAGCTCTACACCTCTGATAATCACCAGCAAAACTTCCTGGATTGCATTAAGACGCGTCAGCCAACCGTGACTCCGGTGGGGGTGGGGCATCATTCAACCATCCCCGGTCACCTATGTGTGATCTCCATGCTGACTGGCAGGAAGATCCGCTGGGACGCGAAGGCGGAGAAGATCCTGGGCGACGAGGAAGCCAGCAAGCTGACGACTCGCGAATACCGGGCCCCGTGGAAGATGAGCAGCTAGCTTTCACATGCCGTAGCCGGCATGTTCACTAACTGAAGCCGTGGATGGAATCAGAATCAGCGGCTCCGCGTCGGCTATTGCACCCTGCCGTCTTCATCTTTCTTGCAGATTTACTCCTCGATATCCCGCAGCGAGATCGGCAACGTTGGGTTTGTTGAATTGGTGATTCCAATTTCGAAGGAAAGTCTTCAGTCGCAATTAGTTTGTTTCTTAGGTTAGGCCGAGGGCTGCTACAGCGCAATCATGCCGGTGGCGGCAGCCTGCTCGTGTGCGTGGTAGCTCGAACGCACCAGCGGTCCCGACTCTACGTGGCGGAAGCCCATCTTCAGCGCTTCGCGCTTTAGCTCCTGAAACTCTCCGGGAGTGTACAAACGCGCCATGGGCAGGTGATCGCGCGAGGGACGCAGATATTGCCCGATTGTCAGAATGTCGCAACCCACGGCGGCCAGATCGCGAAAGACTTCGAGCAGCTCGTGCGTCTCTTCGCCTAAACCGACCATCACGCCGGACTTCGTCACTCCGGATCGGATTTAGATCTTTGGAGTAGCGCAACAGCTCAAGGGATCGCTCGTAGCGCGCGCCGGATCGCACTACGCGATAGAGCCGCGGCACCGTTTCGGTGTTGTGGTTCATCACCTCGGGTTTCGCATCGACGACAATGCCGATCGCCTCGCGGTTGCCCTGAAAATCCGGAACCAGCACTTCGACGCGGCATCCCTGCGCCTGACGGCGAATCTCCTCGATCACCATCGCGAAGATGCGCGCACCACCGACCAGGTCGTCGTCGCGATTCACACTGGTAATGACTGCGTGCTCAAGGCCGAGTGTCGCCACAGCCTCAGCAACGCGGCGCGGTTCGTCCATATCAATGGGCTCAGGCCTGCCTTTTGGCACAGCGCAGAATCCGCAGCGCCGCGTGCAGAGGTTGCCGAGCATCATGAACGTCGCCGTCTTGTGATGCCAGCACTCGCCGATGTTGGGGCACTGCGCGCTTTCGCACACCGTGTGCAGTCCAAGCGAACGCGCCAGGCGCTTTAGGTCATGGTAGTTTTCGCCCACCGGGGCGCGTGCTTTCAGCCACTCCGGTTTCGGAGCGGGCGCTTTCCGTGCGGCCTCTATCTGCACAAGTTGCATCTCTTTTATTGTAGCGGCCGACGCCGCGATTCAATTTCAGGGCCGCCGTACCCGGCGTACAATTCTGCGCAGGAGGCTCACGTGAAGGGCGTCTTGGTGGTTGCCGTGGCTTGCCTGGCTGCGGGGCTATTCGTCATCTTCTATTTCTGCAACGGCACAACTGGCTTGCAATTCGGTTGGCCCCTCTCCGCTTGTTCTATTCACATTGACGTCACTACGACCGGTGCCGGAGTGCCCATTGCCGTTGTGCTAACGGTGATCGGCGCATTCCTCCTCATCGTCGCCACCGTCATCGCGCTCATAGGAATGTTCCGCCGCAAAACAGAAATCGAGCCGACGAAGCGCCGCGATACCGCCTTCGAGGAATAAGAATCCCGCGGGCAGCCTGGAGAACCTTCCTCCACTCCACCCGCGGGATCTTGATTTGCGATTCGGTTTATTCCTCCTGCCTATTCCGCTTGTTTGTTCGGCGCAGCAGCCGCCGCTGGAGCTGGCGTCGTCGGCTTCAAATATTTGTCCCACCAGGCCATCCAGCGTTCATAGCGGTCGCGAACAAAGCTCGGTCGCGTGAATCCGTGAAACTGCCCGGGATACACCACAAGCTCCGTCGGCCGTCCCAGCGACTTCAGCGCTTCATACATTTGCTCGCCACCCAGCAGCGGCACATTCATGTCGGATGATCCGCCCATGAAGAGCATTGGCGTGTGCACGCGCTTGTCGATCTCCAGGAATGGATAACTCATCTTGATGTAGAGCGGCAGATTCTTCCACGGCGGTCCCAGCTCGTTGTCATATTGCAGGATGTACTGGTCAACGCCATAGAACGACATCGGTGCAGCCACGCCCGCTCCGCTGATGCCCGCCTTGAAGCGATCCGTACTGGCCACCGTGTAGTCGGTAAGAATTCCGCCGTAGCTCCAACCGGTCACAGCGAGCCGATTCGGATCGGCCACGCCCATCTCGACTGCCTTATCGACGACGGCCAGCAGGTCTTCGACTTCAAAGTGCCCCCAGTCGGCCTTAATCGCCTTGGCGTAGTCTTGTCCTCGGCCTGAGCTGCCGCGGTAGTTCACATTGAGCTCGGCGTAGCCCTTGGTCGCGAGCCACTGGCGCATGAAGTCGAAGCCGTGCTCGTCTTGCCCGTTCGGACCGCCATGAATGTAGAGGATCATCGGCACCGGCGAGCCTGCCTTGAAATCTGCAGGCCTGGTCAGCAACCCGTGCACCTCGACGCCTTCCTTATCCTTGGCTGCGATGTCTTCGGTGGGGACGAGATTCAGTTCTGCCATCAGCGCGTCGTTGTGGGTGGTGAGCTTGCGCAGAGTTCCATTCTCGAGCGCGTAGACCTCCGCCGCCGAAGTATCGTTCGTGTACAAAACCGCAGTGTGACCGCCTGCCTCGTCCCACGTGATCACAGCGCCCTGCTGCGCGAGTCCCTTTTTAATGCCGTTGCCCGTCATCTCCACTTCAGCGGGATACTGATTGCGATCATCAGAGACCAGGTAGCTTAGCTTTCCATTCGCAGCGAAGACCGGCTGGCTCACGCTGCGATCGAACGTGGCCGCCGGATAACTCACCTTTCCGTCGAGCGTCACCACTGCGGGCTTGGCCTGCGAGTACTCCAGCAACTCCAGCTTTGCACCCTGCGTGTACGCAATCGACGTTGAATCGGGCGACCACGCGAGGCGCCCACCGTCCGGTCCAGTCCAGGTGGTCAACTTCTTCGGAGTCGATCCCGCCTTCGCCTCCACCACAAACACATCTGAGTTGTTACTGCGGTCCGGGTCCGGGTCCACGTTGCTCTCAAACGCGATCCATTTTCCGTCCGGTGACCATTCGGCTTCGCTCTCATTCTGATTCTTGCTTGCGGTCAGCTTGTCGGCTTTTTTCGTCGTCAGATCCCACAGATAAAGTGCATTGAAAGCGTCGTTGCGCAGATAGCCCTGGATGTCCTGCTTGAAGTGGTAGCGATCAATCACAATTGGCTTAGGCGGCGCGGGCGGCTTGCCCTCTTCAGGATCGGGTTCCGCTTTCGGATGCAGAGTGAGCAGCAACTTCTTCGAATCCGATGACCAGCTATAACCCTGGATATTCTGGTCGGTAATGTTCGTTAGCTGCTCGGCCTCGCCTCCGCGGCGATCCATCACCCAAACCTGGTCGCCCTTCACCGGTCCGGGCCGCCCCGACATGAAGCTGATGTATCGGCCATCGGGGCTGAACTTCGGCGACGACGCGCCTTCTTTGCCGTAGGTCAACTGCAGATGAACGGAACCATCCCACTTCACCATCCAGAGGTGCGATTGCGTCTTGTCTTCTTTCGTGTCGACCTGGCTTACGGAGTAGACGACCCACTCGCCATCCGGCGAAACAGCAGGCCCGCCCACGCGCTGCAACTTGGCAAGATCATCGAGATTGATGTCCCGCTTCTTCGGGGCATCGGCGGCATATGCGGCAATTGAGGCAAATGTCAGGAAGAGACAACCAGCAAGCTTCAGCATTTTCGGCGGCATGGGCAAGAGATTAACATCCCGCCTCGCGAGGATTCCATGAGAAATGTGTTCGATGTCGAGCGGCATCGAATTCCGATTAGAGCTGGCTGCAGAAGTCCGCTACCGCAGCTTCTCCCGGACTTCGGGCCGCACCAGGTAGAAGAAGAAAACAAGGTTGAGCAATCCCTGGATCAGGGCGGGGAACATGCGCAAGTGCGAGAAGATCCATACGTTGTAGCCGCCCAGCATCAGCACGGCGGCAAGCGCCATGGCCCAGGCCCAGCGAAACAGCATCAGCAATCCGCCGCATGCGGCGAAGAGAAATACGCAAAGAAGCAAAAAGAGCGCGGGATAGTGCCCACCCACCACTCCGATGATGATGACGACTGCGAGCACCAGTAGATAAAAGGAGATGGCCGCGAGGCCCGGCAATAGAAGCAGCTCCCGCTTCGGCGCCGGAGTGTTGTCCGATTCTTCTTGAGCGCTGGGCGAAGGCTTTTCCCGTTCTTCCGGCTCGATGTGGCCGCTGCGTTCCTCGTCAACTCATAGCGTGTGAATATACGCCAGCAGATCGTGCATCTGCTGATCGTCGAGCGCAGTGCCTGGCATAGTGCCATGGCCGTGCAGGATCACCGCGGTCAAGCGTTCGTCGGTGGGCGGCGCTCCAGAGGGCATGGCCTGCACCTTCGTGATGGCCTGCAGCCCCGGTCCGTGCAGACCGTGGGTCGACGTTGGATAGTGGCACTTTGCGCAGGCCTGGCGAAACACCTCCGCGCCACGCGCCTCTTCCGGCGTCCACTGCGACTCAGGCTTCGAGGGGGGCAGCGACTTGCACCCGGCGATGGCGGTGAGCGCCGCGGCGCCTGCAATCAATCCCAGCAAACAACTGCAAATACGAATCCGCATTTCTCCTTGATGATACAGGCCTTGGGTGCCGATCAACCCTATGTGCTGTAGCTCACAGCGGCCCTGAAATCCCATGCCATGCTGAAGGGGTCCTGAAACCTTTCTATGCCACGCAGCGCAAGAAGTATTGTTGGCCACGCGTCGGCACTGTGTAGGCGCACGGCACATGAAAATGCGGAAAGGAATCGCATGAAGCGCCGCCTCATCCTCGCTGGAGTTGCTATAGCAGTGATCATCGCTGCTATCTGGGTGATATTCGCGTGGCAGGCGCATCGCAGTCGCTTTGACTACTCCGGTACCGTTGAAACCCGCGAGATTCAGATCGGCTCCAAGATCGGCGGCCGTGTCGTCGCTGTTCCTGTCGAAGAGGGACAGATCGTTAAAGCAGGAACGACGCTCGTCCGCTTCGAATGCGATGAACTGAAGGCGCAGCGCGCCCAGGCTCAAGCTTCATCGGAGCAGGCGCAGGCCGACCTCGACAAAATGACACGCGGAAACCGTCCTGAAGAGATCGCACAGGCAGAAGCAACCGCACGCGCGCAGCAGGCCTCACTTGAAGCGGCGCGCAACGGCCCGCGACGCCAGGAGATCGAGCAGGCTCAAGCCGACTACGCGGCCGCCGCTGCCGATGCGACCAACGCCGAAATCACTTACAAGCGAATGGAAAAGCTCGTCGCGACCGACACCATCTCGCGTCAGTTATTCGATGACAGCCGCGACAAACGCGATGCCGCGGCCCAGCGCGCTGAATCCGCGCACCAGCGCCTCGCGCTTCTCCAGGCCGGCACGCGCGTTGAAGACCTGAACGCCGCCGAAGCAAAGTACAAGCAAGCCGAAGCCGCCGCGGCTCTTTCGCGAAAAGGCTTCCGCAAAGAGGACATCGAAGCAGCACGCGGGCGCCTTGCTGAAGCGCAGGGTCGTGTAGCTGAGCTCGATGCTCGCCTGCGCGAAGCCGAGTTAACCGCGCCAGCCGATGCTGTCGTAGAAGTTGTCAGTGTGCGCCCCGGCAATCTTGTTCCCGCTGGCCGAATCGTCATCACCATGCTCGAAACGTCGCAGCTCTGGGTCAAGGTCTACGTGCCCGAAACTGATCTCGCCCACGTCCACCTTGGACAGCACGCTACGGTGCACGTCGACAGCTTCGGCAATCATGCCTTCGAGGGGCACGTAGGTCAGATCGCTTCGCAAGCCGAGTTTCTGCCACGCAACGTGCAAACCAAGAGCGATCGCGAACACCAGGTCTTCGGCGTAAAAATCTACGTCGACAACGCACAGCAAATCGTCAAATCGGGAATGTCGGCGACGGTGCGCCTCGAATGACCGCCATCATTGCAGCCGACCACCTCACTATCCGATTCGGCTCTTTCACCGCGGTGCAGGATGTCAGCTTCGAGATCGGCAAAGGTGAGCTTTTTGGCTTCCTCGGCCCCAATGGCTCCGGCAAGACCACCATCATCAAGGCGCTCTGCGGCTTGCTTCCGCCCTCCGAAGGAACCGGCCGCATCCTCGGCATGGACATCCGCAAAGACGCTGCCGAGATTCGCCGCCACGTCGGTTACATGTCGCAGAAGTTTGGCCTGTACGAGGACCTCACGGTCGCCGAGAACATGAATTTCTATGCGGGCGTCTACGGCCTCTCCGCCAGTCGTGCTGCCGAGCGCACCCGCGAGTTGCAGACGCTCACCGGCATCGAGCCTTACATGAATCGCCGCGCCGGGCAGCTTTCCGGCGGATGGAAACAGCGCCTGGCTCTCGCCTGTTCCATCATCCATTCGCCCGAAGTTGTCTTTCTCGACGAACCCACCGCCGGCATCGATCCCGTAGCGCGCCGGGCGCTCTGGGATCTGCTCTTCCAACTCTCCGGACAGGGCGTCACCTTCTTCGTCACCACGCATTACATGGACGAAGCTGAACGATGCGGACGCGTTGGCTACATTTACATGTCCAAACTCATCGCGATCGGCACTGTCGCCGAGCTGCAAAAGCTCCCCGATGCCAATCCCGCGGGAACATCGCGCATTCAGATTGCCACCGCAAATCCATCCGAGATTCTCGACAGCGTTCGCCACATGCCCGGCATCCGCGAAGCCACCATCTTCGGGCGCTCCATTCACGCGCTGGCTGAAACTGACCGGCTTTCCGATCTCCGCGCAGAACTTCCGCAGTCGAAGATCGACACCATCGAGCCATCGCTTGAAGACGTCTTCGTCACTCTCACCTATCGCATTATGGAGTCGCAGCGATGAGCGCCCTCTTTCGCGGTCTCGTTCCCGTATGCCGGAAGGAATTCCTGCACATCATCCGCGACCCTGGCACGCTCTTCTTCGCGCTGCTCATCCCCATGCTGCAGCTTTTCCTTTTCGGATTCGCCGTCGACACTAATATCCGCCAGATACCTACCGTCGTGCTCGACGAATCCAACTCGCAAGACAGCCGCCGTCTGCTCCAGGCCTTCGCAGGTTCCGATGTCTTTTACCTCAAGCTCTCGGTCCAGTCGCAGGATGCGATGTACGAGGCCGTCCGCGGCGGCAAAGCCCGTGTCGGCATTCGCATTCCCTATGACTACGCACGCCGCCTGCAGGACGGTACCACGGCCACCGTCCTTGTACTCGTTGACGGCTCCGACTCAAGCCTTGCCGGCCAGGCCATGAGCACCGCAACCGGCGTCGCCCTGAAGCAATCTCTGGACCGCGTCCTCCCCGATGGCTCCATGCCGATTGAAGTGCGCCCTTCCGTGCTTTACAACCCGGCCACGCGCTCGGCCAACTTTTTCGTTCCCGGCCTGATTGCGATTCTCTTGCAGGTGATGGCGATCCTGATGATCGCGCTGAGCCTCGTGCGCGAACGCGAGCGCGGGACACTGGAACAGTTGACCATGACACCTGTGGCCCCGCTCGGTTTGATGGTGGGCAAGATGATTCCCTATGGCGTTCTCACTTTCGCGGAACTCTGCGTCATCCTGCTTGTGATGCGGACCGTCTTCCTGGTCCCGATTCACGGCAACGTACTTCTGCTTCTCTTGCTCTCCGTGCCGTTCCTGCTCACCGTGCTCGGCATCGGCCTCGTGATCTCCACGCGTGCTCGCACGCAGGCAGAAGCATTCCAATTGTCGATGGGAACAATCCTGCCGTCGGTGTTTCTCTCTGGCTACATTTTTCTCATCGAGAACATGCCGGTGTTCTTCCAGGGCATCAGCCGCCTGATTCCGGCGACTTACTACATCCAGATCCTGAGAGGTATCATTCTGCGCGGCGCCGGGATCAGCGAGCTCTGGGTAAGCGCGACGGTACTGATCGTGATGGGATGTGGCAGCACGCTGCTCGCCGCAAGCTTATTTGTCAAACAGGGTGCACGTTAGGCTCTCACTCACTCGCCGCAATCGCCTCACAAATTCTGTCAATCGCAGGAATCTCCGCCTGGCTGCCCGGCCGATGTCCATTTACGAGAATCGAAAACGCCAGCGTCTTCCCGCTCGCCGTCGTCAAATACCCTGACAGCGCGTTGGTTTCGTTCAGCGTCCCTGTCTTCGCCCACAGCTTTCCCTTCAGCGGAGAATTCCTGAATCGCCCGTACAGCGATCCATCCACGCCTGCTACCGGGAACGTGTCGCGCCACGGTGCGCCCCACGCCTGGCGGGAGGCATACGCCAGCAACTGCGTATACGCTCGCGGTGCAACGCGGTCGTCCATGCTCATGCCTGAGCCGTCATAGAGAAAGAAATCCGAATCGCTCACACCCGCGTCAACAAGGAACTGCCGGACGACGCGCGAGCCTTGCGCCAGGCTGCCGTCCTTCGCGAAAGCCTTACCCAGCATTCGCAGAATCAACTCGGCATGCAGGTTCTGGCTCACCTTGTTTGTTACCGTAATGTCCTGCGCGACCGGCACCGACACGTGCCTTGCGAGCACTTTGTGATCCTCCATTGGACCTTCCATTGTCGCCAGCGCTCGAGGCGCCAGCTTCAGCGGCTCGGCCCGTTCAGCATTGAATTCGCCCGTTCCATCCGCCACTCGATGCGCTGAAATCGCACTGCCCTTCACCGTTACTCCCCGATGCAGGAGCGCATCTTTGAAAGCCGCTGCTGTAAACTCTGCCGGATCTTCAATGGCCAACGGCGCATGCAGACCCAGCACGGGAGCGGTTCCCCACGCGCGCACCATCATGCTGCCGGGGCGTCGCTCCAGGCCCGGATGCGGCACGTCGCCCGGCTGAGCCATCGTCATCGAATTTTCAAGCGTGTAGTACTCGACGTTGGGCGTCCACTGCTCCACTGTCGCACCAGGTTTCGCAGGATCGGCCGCCAGCGTCAATTCAACCGAATTATCGGCAAACGACAGCGCCGATACTGGTGCGCCATAACCCCACTGCAGGTCATCCCACGCCCAGGCAGTTCCGTAGGGCTCGCTCAGGTAGTAACTGTCGTCGCCCACTACGCTGCCTTCCACCGTCCGTACCCCGGCCTGCACTACCTGCTGCGCCATTAGATCCAGCACCTCCATGGCAAGCGGCTCCGTCTTTACCTCCTGCGGCGTCGGCGTAGCTTCAGGTTTCCCCGTAGGCGACTTTGCCGGGGGATTCGCAGGCGTCGGAGTCGGCGGAGGCGGTGCAGGCGGCTGATAGGGATAGCGCCGCGCACTCATCGTGGGATCACCCGCTCCCTGGATCACAAGGTCCCCGTGCAGAACACCGCCCGCGTCAATGTCTCCCTTTGCAACCACGTTTGTCGTCCACGTCAGGCTCTCGACGGGAAGCAGTGCATAGGCCGCGGCAGTGGTCGCAAGCTTGACGTTTGAGGCTGGCGTAAACAGCTTGCCCTCATTCAACCCGTAAAGGGTATGCCCGTCGAGCGTGGTCACGCTGATGCCGAACTCCGTGCGACTCAGCGCCGGATCGGAAAGAATCGCCTGGATGCGTTCGGCAATCGCGCCCCTCGCCGGGGCGGCGTGAGCCGGCTTCGGTGCTGCAGTATGAGGACGATGTGTCTGCGCAGGAATGCGCGGCCCGGAAATAACGCCAAGCGCCAAGGCAAACGCCATGGTTCGCCGCATGGAAAACATGAGGCGAGTGTAGCAAAGCATGCTCAGTGATCGCTCTTGCGTCTCTAGCGATGGCGGCCAGGAATGCGCCCCAAAAGCCTTATCGAATCGCTATAATCACTGCCTGCCTTGCAACAAGAATATTTCGTTATCGGTCTCCCGGCACAGTCGATGCTTTCGAAACAACCTACGTTGGTTTCTGGAGGATGTAATTGTCAGACATGAATGACAAAGTTGCCCTGATTACCGGAGCGAGTAGTGGGATCGGCCGGGCGACAGGAAAAGCTTTCGCAGCGAGGGGCGCAAAGGTTGTCCTGGCGGCGCGGCGTGAGGCCGAGCTGAATGATCTTGTTGCTGAGATCGCGGCACAGGGAGGTACAGCAACCGCCATTAAGACAGATGTCTCCAGTGCCAAAGACGTGGAAAGCATGGTCGCTCATGCGATCGAAACATATGGCCGGCTGGACATCGCCGTGAACAACGCCGGAACCGAAGGCAAAATTGCAGGCATCGTGGATATGCTCGAACAGGATTGGGACGAAGTTGTCGGCATTAACCTCAAAGGCCCATTTCTTTGCATGAAGCATGAGGCGAAGGCTATGCTGGCCGGAGGCGGCGGTGGTGCCATCGTCAATGTCGGCTCCGTCAATTCCTTTCTCGGCTTTCCGGGAGGATCGGCCTATGCCGCATCGAAGCACGCGCTGATTGGCCTCACGTCGTGCGCTTCCGCAGAACTGGCGCCTCGAGGAATTCGAGTCAACCTGGTGTGCCCGGGGTTTATCGACACACCCATGCACCGTCGGGGACGGGCAATTCTCGGCAACGAACTCTATGACGGTGTCCTGCAGCAACGAGTGCACACAAGGCGTGCAGGTCAGCCCGAGGAGATTGCCCACACCATCGTCTTTCTCTCCTCAGACGAGGCCAGCTATATCACCGGCACCACGCTCACTCCCGATGGGGGATTCACGCTGACGGTCTGATGATCATTGCCGTCCATCATTAACTTTGATTCCGAAGCTCTGAAAGGAAGTGCTTCATGAAGACGTCAGGATTATTCGATTTGAATGGCAGTGTCGCGGTGGTAACGGGTGGTAATGGCGGAATCGGTCGCGGTATTGCACTTGGCCTCGCCGAAGCCGGAGCCTCCGTCGCAATTCTGGGCAGAAACGAAGAGAAGAATCACCGGACACTTGCCGAATTGAAAACAATCGGCGTTCCCGCGGTTGCGTTGAAATTGGATGTCACCGATCGCACCGCATTGGAGCCCGCTCTTGAAAAGATCGAGAGAGAACTCGGCGGCATAAGCATCCTCGTGAACAATGCCGGCAACGTTTCACTTAGCGGAGGCGTGCTCAACGAGAAACCTGAAGATTGGGACAATGTCATCGAGACGCAACTCAACGCAGTGTTCCTTCTTTCAAAACTCGCTGCCAAATCAATGGCGAGCCGGAAGCACGGGAAAATCATCAACATCGGCAGCATGTATTCGTATTTTGGGTCCGGGCTTATTCCTTCCTACAGCGCCGCGAAGGGCGCGATCGTTCAACTCACCAAGTCCATGGCGATCGAACTCGCCCCGCACAATATACAAGTCAACGCGATCGCTCCGGGTTGGATTGAGACAGACATGACGGCGCCGGTTCATACGATGCCGCTGAACGACGAGATTCTGGCCCGTACACCCGCTGGCCGTTGGGGCCAACCGGAAGAAATCGCCGGAACGGCCGTTTACCTTGCCTCACGGGCTTCAGACTTTGTCACAGGAACTACGATCCGCGTCGATGGCGGTTACGCGATCCGGTAAAGTCGCATGCCATCTTCGTCAAAATCGTCTGTGCCCCGGCTGCTCATAGAATTGAAGCAGCCGCACTTCCGCATCACTGTGGCTCGCCAATGACCTCTTTGACTCGCACCGTCGCCCAGTGGAAGCTGCGCACCCGCACGCTCGAATTGGGCAGTCGGACTCTGGTCATGGGCATCGTCAACATCACGCCTGATTCTTTCAGCGATGGCGGCCTTTTTCTGAAACCTGAGGCCGCGGTCGCCCATGCGATGCAACTTCTCGACGACGGCGCAGATCTGCTCGACCTGGGCGCTGAAAGCACACGTCCCGGTGCGCAGGCAGGCGATGCGACCGAAGCATCCGTCAGCACCAATGAAGAGCAGGCACGCCTCCTGCCTGTGATCGAGGGAATTCTCGCAGCCAGGCCCGATGCAATCCTCTCCGCCGACACCTACAAATCCGCAACAGCGCGAGCTGCACTCTCCGCAGGTGCGCAGATTATCAACGATGTCAGCGGATTCGCCTGGGACTCCAGACTCGCTTCAAGTTGTGCGGAGTACGGATGCGGCATCGTGGTGATGCACACTCGCGGCCGACCGGATGAATGGCGTGAACAGCAAAAACTACAGCCCGATGCACTGATGAATCTGGTGCGTACGGGTCTCATCGCCAGCATGGAGTCCGCAACCCGTGCGGGCATCGCGCCCGAAGCCATCGTCCTCGATCCGGGGTATGGATTCGGCAAGAAGTTCGACGAGAACTACACGCTGCTCGCGCGGCAGGCTGAACTACTCACTCTGGGCCGGCCACTTCTCGCCGGAGTTTCGCGGAAATCGTTCCTCGGCCACACGCTTGCCCCGCTTTACGGAGGCGAACAGGCACCCATCGAAGCGCGCGAGACCGCCGGCATCGCTGCTCTCGTCGCCGCAATTCTGGAGGGAGCTTCCATCGTGCGCGTGCATGATGTGCGCCGATCTGTGGAAGCTGCGCGCATCGCCGATGCAGTGATAGCGACGCGTCAGGCCCCTTAAATGCCCCGGCACTCTCAGGAACTTCCCTACCGACTGATGAATTACGTGTTCCAGATCACTTTTTGTTACGTCCGATTCGAAGGGTAATGATGTGACGCAAACTTTTGGGTTCAATCACTTAGCCGCAAGTTGTATTCCGGAAAAAAGAGAGAACGGCGATCATTTCATATAAGGAAGTCATCCTTATTTGGAAGGAATCAATGAACACGCTTTTACTTCGGGTTACGTTTTACTTAAGGGCTTTAGTTGAAAAAGAAGAAGGCCAGGATCTGGTTGAGTATGCCCTAGTGGTCGCGCTCATCGCCTTTGGGGCAATGAGCGGTATGCGCTTTCTATCGACAGGGCTGAATCGCGCGTTTTCTCAAATCGCCACCGTTTTGACATCGAATATTACCTAGCCCCAGCCATCAAACGGAGCTGTGAGAAGTGGGGACCGAATCGATTTGATTCGCAATCGTAATTTCTGCGCGCCTTGAATGGCCACGGTCCGTTTAGTCATCTGGAACGCGATAGCTATACATCGCGCTTCGACATCGCGTGCAGCTTTAGAACTGTGTTCCAATTTCGGCCGGTTCCCATCACGCCTATCGCCTTGTCCAGCGTCTTGCCGCTGAACTTCGTCTCCGCCGCACCATCGGGCAGATGAAGATAGATATGTTCGCCGGCAAGATGGTACCGGTCGCGTCGCTTCGGATACTGTGCGACGATGCGATCAAGGCAGGCCCCTGCCCCAGAACCGCACGGCCCCGCCAGAAACGAAACGTGCACCTTCGATCCGTCTGCCGCTTCGGCCGCAAAAGGATTTGCGCGCACCAGCCTGTCCAGTTGCTCGTGCGTCCGCACCACGACCCCTGCCGGAGCGCCCATCAGCTTTTCAAGTCCGGCCGCCACTGCCTTGGCCACCGATGCCGCCGATCCTTTCGCATCGACCACGGCGTTTCCGCTCTGGATGTAGGTTTCCACCTTCTCAAATCCAAGATCAGTCAACAGCTTTCTGAAGTCGGCCATCGGCAGCTTTCCGTGCCCGGCCAGGTTTACAGCCCGCAGAAGAATCACATAAGTTGTCACGGCGATACCTTCTTCCGCCTCAGTCGGCGCATCTTACAATGATCATGCCTATGGCGCAGACACCCGACCATCCCTGCCCCAAGGGCTGATGCGAGTGTAGCGCGGGCCCGGCAGAGTGAAGAATCGCCCCAACAAAAGCTGACCATGCAATCAACCGTCCCGGCACGAGCGAATACGCTCGACGAACTGGAAGCCCAATTCGTCGAAATCGGTGCAGCGGCACAAGCAATGATCAACGCTGCTGGCGCGGAGTTGTGCGCACAGCGTCCATCGCCCGGATCCTGGTCAGTTGCCGAATGCCTGCAGCACCTCAACATCAGTGCCGACTCCTATTTCCCCATCTGGCAGCAGATCATCGCCAATGCCGGCCCGCGCAAGACAGAGTTGAACGCGCCCTATCGCACAGATTTCTGGGGCCGTTTGCTCACATGGATCCTGGAACCGCCGGCGCGAATCCGATCGAAGACTCCCACTTCGTTCGAGCCCGAGGCGACTGCGACGGTCGACTCAGCGCTCTCAGGCTTTCTCGAGCGACAGCAGCGCATCATAGCCGCACTCCACCGATGCAGAGGCCGCGCAATCGATCGGGTCAGGATGGCCTCGCCCGTTGATCGACGCATCCGTTACAGCATCTGGTCAAGCTTTGTGATTGTTGCCGCCCACCAGCGCCGCCACCTCTGGCAAGGCGAACAGGCGGTTCAAAAGCTGCGCAGCGGGAGTACGCCCTCCGCCTAAACAGACAAGATCCGGCTTAGTTTTCGCGATCGCCGTTTATGGCTATGGCAAGACAATAATCAGTAAATCGTCTAGCTCCTGCCCGGAATCCTCACTGAAAACCAGGTCGCCAATAGGATCGACTGACCGATATCGCAGGCGGGTGGGCCACCCCATGTAATCGTCTCGTTACTTCCGGGAGTACAGGCGGAGCGAAGATGATTGCCGGTCGCAAAGCAGCCGCGTACACTTTGCTCAACACTCACTGTATCTGGCAACCGGGCCCTCACTGGTCGAGCAGCGAAGTTTGCACTCTGCTGAACGACAACCACGCGGGATGCGAAGAGCAACCGCGAATGTGCGTTGAAAGTGAAACGGAAGACCCGATGCCCCTGCTAGTAGAATCCAAAAAAAAGACAAGACAGGAAAGAAAGCACGAACGTATCGTTTGGATAACGGCTATCGTGCTTGGTTCGATCCTGATCTTATTAGTAATCCTGATTGCATCCATCGACGACTTTAGCTGGATTCTTTCGTAATTGATCCTACTCTGGTCGCTTTCCCAGCCTTCTACTCTCGTTTCGTCCTCAACCTCAATTTCGAGGAAGCAGAACTATAGCGCCGTAAGTGCTTCGGCCTCGCTGTGGAACAAGCCGGCGTAGCTGGTGATGCCCGCGACGGTGAAGACCTTGGTGAAGTGCGGAGACAGGCCGAATGCGTATATCTTTCGCGCCGATTGATACGCCTCTATCAGCAGTTGGATCACCAGGGTGATACCGGTCGAATTGATGTAACCGACTTTGCTGAAGTCCAGCAGGATCACCTTCGACGATTCGTGGGGAAGCCTCTGATAGACGCCCAGGACAGCATCTTTCGATGTTGCGGCAATGTCACCCTCAAACCGGACCACGGTCACCGAATGTCCTGCAGGCGATAGGACCTGATCTACGTGCACTTTGGTTTTGCTCTCCAAGACTTGTCCCTCCGTCTTAATCTGAACTTGTTCCAGTCATTCGCGCGTGTAAACAGACTATATTGCCATTCCAAGAATGGAAACTCGCGCTGAGTTGTGGCTGGCGCTCCCTTGCCTCATTACATCGCGGAACCAGATGTGGTCGCACCGCATAGAAAATGTCATTTCTTTGCTGGAATATCACCCTGGTTCGGCTTCGATGGGGCTTGCCGCAAGGTCACGGCCATCAGGTGCTTTGGTACGCCGTTTTCAGTTGGAGTGCGCTTGAGAAAGAGTTCGGCCGATTTCTCCTGTTTCAGGTAGGCATTCAAAAACTCCACAGTATATCGAGCCATCCAGTTGTAGCTCACCGCGCCGTCCTCCAGCGAATAATCTGCCGGAACAAAGCGCATCCCTTCCTTTCTGAATCTTTCACTTCTCTGGTACAGAGAGCTGAACTGGATGTGTGAGATTCCAAGAAACCGCACATGAAGCTGGTCGCCATGTGTCCATTCATTCAGAACATTCGGTGCGCAGGCGCACTGGCTCTTGTCCTTGCGCATTGCGTCCCACGTCTCCAGCGGCTCCTCCGCTCTGCTGAAGACCAGCAGGGGTATGGTCATCCGATCAGGATGAATGTCGCCGGCGCTCTGCACGGTTTCAGGAGAGTAGCGAAACGAACCATCGAGCGAGATAAGAGCATTGATACGTCCATCCCTGGCCGCAGCGAAGAGTGCGGCCATGCCGCCCCAGCTATAGCCCATGGCGGCAACCTTCGACATATCCGTGTCAGGCAACGTGCTTGCGAAATCGAGAAGAAAAGAGATGTCCGCGGCTTCCGCGTTTGCCCCCGAGATATCGATCGTCATCGAGCGAGAGGTTGCGCCCATGCTGGGGCTGGCGATCACCACGAAACCCATGCTCGCCAGATATTCGCAGAGCTCAATGTTCTCAGTGGCTGGAGCGTTCATACTTGGGGCATAGATCACCACTGGGAAGTGATCCGACTTCATTTCCCCGTCGCGGATAGCCCATGTGTGGAGTCCCGCAGTGCCTTGCATATACGCGTCGACAAACGACTGCGGCTTACTGTGTTCGACCGGCTTTCCGAAGGTTGTTTCGGTCTTGATCAGGGCTCCGTAGTCACCCAATGTCATCGCTTGGCCGCTCACAGTTTGCGCCGGATACCACATCAAGGTCTGCAGGGGGCGAGGACCCTTTGCTGGCACAACGGGCAGATCAGTGTCCATTTGGAATTGTCGGGAACGATCATACTGCTCCACAACCTTCAAGCCAACGGTGTATGGGCCCGGCTTCTCAGAAAACTGAAACTGAAACTCCGGAACAGCTTGCGCAGTCGCGTTGCACAGAACGGAACAAGCGAAGATGGACAACGCTGCAAAGCGGGTTGTGATGCGCATGTCGGCTCTCTCGGCGATGCAAACTGTGACTCTGGCAGCACAGGCCAGCGATCCAGTCCTTTCAATTTAGGTCTGTGTCGAATCACCGTAACCGCACTATGGCTTTTCCGTGGCAAGGTACACCACCACGCCGCTCAACAGCGCAACGGTCGCGAGTACGGGAAGGACAATCGACGCCATCCCGCCCTGCTGGGATAGTGCCGCCGGCACCAGGGCATCCAGATGCAGCGCCCGCGGCAGCTCCTGCAGCCACGCCTTCAGCGTGCTCCCCTGCCAGGCAAGCACGGCTATACCGACTACGACCGAAATCGCCAGCGCAAAGATCTGCGCACCCAGAATGGGCCTGCCCACCTTCTCAATCGCCGCGTTGCGGCGCCGCAGTTGGGCACGCCACCAGATTGCGCCAGCAGATTCCAAATGCGGCAACATTGTGGTTTGCCTGTGTGCCGCCTGAAATGCCTGGCTTACCACAACAAGGTCGGAGCAGATGCGGCACGACTCGACGTGCGCGCCCAAGTCCGCGGGGCAAGCATCGGGCCAGCAGCCGCGCTCAAGCAACTCCGTCACCTCTCGCTCACGCGCGCATGTAAATGGACTCATGCTTCACCTCCCTGCCGCAGCAATCGCGCCATCTTGCGCCGTGCGCGGAACAGCAGCAGGCGGATGCTCGCCGAAGCCAGTCCCGTCACTTCCGCAATTTCGTGATGCGAATAGCCCTCGGCGTACGCCAGCCACAACAACTGCCGGTCACGCGGACGCATCATGGCCATTGCCGGCTCCAGCATTGCCTGAGAATCTGACTGCGCCACACCGCACTTGGCTTTGAACATTTCTTCGGGCATTTCTTCGATTGAAGAAGACCGGGGGCGCCGCCAGTGATCGCGCAACAAATTGGTTGCAATTTGAAACAGGTAACGCCGCGCCGCTACTTCCCCGTCCTTGGGATGATCGGCGCACAGGAAGCGAACATAGCTTTCCTGTGTCAGATCGTCAGCGAGCGCGGGATCGCGGCTTACCCGCGCCAGGTAGGCCCATAGGGAGCGAGCCGATCGCGCATAGAACGCAGCAAACTGCTCGTTATCCATTGCCGCGGCGGCGGTGCCGGCGGCAAGCGGCTGTCCCTCGCCTGCCAGCACGTTCGGAATGATCGACTCCCAGGGCATCGGCCTCTGCTTCCTCACCTTCACCGCTCTCTCCGCTACTCACTGCCTGTCCTTGAAAACGGAGGAAGCGCCGAGAGACGAATCGAACCGGTTTTGCGCTGCTGTTTCGGCGGGCATCAATCCCAGCTTCGCCGCCAGCAGCCACGAAACGCCTGCTGAGATGATAAAGCCGATTCCAGGCATCAACACGACGGTCCCAAAGAAGAGCATCGGCGTATCCATATCCGGCCCGGCATGGCGCAGCGACAGCAGGCCAATGCCCAGCAACACCATTACGATGCCGGCCTGCAGCGGCGTCAGCACGCGCGCAACGGCACTGGGGACCCGCCGGTCCTGCTCGATGCCGACGGGAATCGGTGCAGCCTCAAGAAACTTCCTGCCCGCGTCGGTCTCCATGTAAGCCGCTAGCTCCTGGTTGCTGGTGAACTTGTCGATAAGCTTGCCGTGCACGTCGCTCTGTAGTTTGAAGATGCGGCTCCAGCGGCGATTCTCGACAAACATGCGGGCAAGGACAAATATCGCCGTCAAGCCAAAGCCGAATGCGATCAGTGGCACAAAGTCGCCCCACATGTGCTCGAGTGGGGAGGTCTGTCCCTGCGAGCGATATACATCCGGCCATACTGCCCGCTCCAGTGCTTCGTCCGGCTGTCCGTCTTCGTGCTTCAGATGCGAGAACAGGTAGAACTCGGGATTCCGCGCCACCTCAGGATGCGCCGCCAGAAACGCAGCCAGCTGGGGGTTGTTGTGCGCGACGTAGTCCGTGTTTGAAAGCAATGACGGATCGTGCGAAACCACGGTGGTCAGCGTCGGGCTCAGGCGCAGCAGGCGGATGAGTTCAGTCTGCGTCGCCGCCACATCGCGCTCGTTCGGAGCAGGAGCGGTGCTCGGTACCGGTGCGAGTGAGGGCGGCGGAACCGCGGTGCGTGGCTGCGCCACTCCCGAGGTGGCCAAAAGCAGAATTGAAAGCGCGCCTGCAGAAAGAACCCGATAAACCAGTGGTGGCTTGTACATGTTGTCTTCCCTCGAATCGAAGTGGCCTCGTTTGAGCCCTTCTATCAACAACAACGAGCGAACTCGCGGATTGGTTAACAGGTTCTTTATTGGACCGAAGTTCACCAAAATTCCCCATCAGAGACGACGCTTTGCCCCTTTAGCGGTATTTAAGTAACCGCTGTTTTGGGGTACTTTCGAACTATCCCCAGACTGTACTTTTGGGTTTCAGAACTTGGTTTGTGTGTTCAGGGATCTCCCGAAAAGAGTTGAAACAGAGGAGAGAATAGACGCAATGGACGAGCATTATCAGAGCGCGAGGCTTCTCGCCAAACTTAAACAAAGCTACGCAGATCGGCGCAACACCCTTACCTGGGCGCTCTTTATCTGGTCCTTTACCGCCATCGGATTCGCGCTGTTTCTCCCTTTTGGGGCCACGATGCTTCGCTCAATCGGCGTCGCCGTGGGCTGGTCGGCAGTCCACCTCATTCGCAGAATGTAAGCGAATCGGGATTAGATTAAGGGCCTTGGATCAGAGCTCCGAATTGGGCGAAGACAAGACGAAAGTCCTGTCGTTTACTAGATATACACTTCTCGGACGTTTACAAAATGCGCTAAACTCCTCAGTCTGCGGGTCTGCGCTTCCTACGCCGTTTCCAGCCCGCCCTTGAGGGGGTTTTCATGGCACGTCCTTATTGGTCGGGCAACGTTCAGATCTCGCTCGTGGCGTTTGGAGTGAGCCTCTACGTCGCCACCGAAAGCAAAGGCCAGATCAGCTTTCACCAAGTCAGCCGCCGCACCGGCGAACGCATCCGTCACCAGAAGGTGCTGGAGAGCGCCGCCGAAAGCAAAGAGGCCACCACGGCTGTTGAAAGCGACGAGATCGTGAAAGGTTACGAATACAGCAAGGGCAAATACGTCATCATCGAGCCCACCGAACTTGAAAACCTGCGCGTTCCCTCGAAACACACAATCGCCGTATCGCAGTTTGTCGACGTTGCCGACCTGCACCCCGAATACATCGAGAAGCCATACTTCGTTACGCCCGAAAACGACATGTCCGCCGAGGCTTTCAACGTCGTCCGCGAGGCGCTCGTGAAGTCAGGCAAGGCAGCTATCGGCAAAGTCTCCTTCTCCGGCCGCGAAAACATCATCGCCCTGGTGCCCGCGGGCGCCGACAGTCCCGGTATGGTGGCCTACACTCTTCGCTTCCAATACGAATTGCGCAATCGGGCCGACTACTTCCGCGACATCAAACAGCCGGCCATCGATCCTGACTCTCTTCAGCTCGCCGAGACGCTGATCGCGCGTATGTCATCCAAGCTCGACATCGGCAAGTTCGAAGACGGCTACGAAACAGCTGTCAAGGCGCTGGTGGAGGCGAAGGTCAACAACATGCCTGTTCCAATTGACGAGGCGCCGCAGCAGAGGCCAAGCAATGTGGTCAACCTCATGGACGCGCTGCGCAAGAGCATCGGGGCGGACAAAGGCTCGGTGGGCTCGGCGGGCTCGGCAAAAAAGCCGCCAAAGAGCGTGAAGGAAGCCCCAACCAAAGGCATTGGCATCGTGAAGACCCCCGCCAAGACCGCAAGGCGCAAATCGGCCTGAGCTTTTTAGGCGCCCGGCTCAATTGTGTTCCAGCGGCTTTCATTACACTGATCGCCTTAGCTTGCTCCATTGCAGCGTCGTTACGACGGCGGTTGATACCAGGCGGGCGACGGTCCAGCCGCTGCCTCGATCGCAGGAACAAAACTCTGTTCGAGTTCCCGAACCAGCGAGGCGAGATTGTCGACGATCTTCTGCCACTGCGCGGCATCGCCAATCGGATACTGCCCGAAAGCGTCGAGCCCCACCGGAACTCCCAGCGATGCCTTGAATCCCGCGCCGTGCACCATGAAGATCGCAGTCACAGAGTGGCTCCACGTGCCGACATCGAGGTATAACTCCGCCGTTAGATTCCCCGCGGTTCGGCGCCTCAGATGAAACTCGCCCCTGCCGCCTTCGCAGTCATAGCCCATCTGTTTGAACGCGGCCACCAGCGCGGGTTTGCGTGGGCCGGCTGTCACTCCAAGATTCTGCATCCGGATTTCTGCCGCCGGCGGCAGATTGTGCGGCAGCCCAGCTGCCGCCACGATCTCCTTGATCCGACCCCGATAGTCTGCAACGACCGCCTTCACTGCATCGACGTTCGCGGGCGGGACTGAAACCGTGAGTCCACCGCCCGGTGCCAGAATTGGGACCTGTACAGTCTTCTTCGCCTTTCCCAAAGCTTTGAGCACGGCATTCACAGTTTCGGGATGGGGCGGAAGCTTCTTTGCCCCATCCTCAACCTCCACCACTGTGTAAACCGAAAGAGATCTCTGACGCCCACTGATCCATGCGCTGTCTGTAATCAGCACCCCGGGATACGAATGCCCCATCGCTGGAAGCCCGATCAGCCGTTCGCCAAACTCCGGAGTATAGAAATGCAGCGCCACGCTGCCGAACGGGTACGACCTCGGTACCCCTCCAGCGATCGCCTGCAACGTGGAGTATTCGGCGGCCTCCCCGGTCGTGACATTCGAAAGCATCCGCATCCCCGGGCCTTGTCCGAAGAGCTGTCGCTGCTCCAGAAATCGCTCCATCTCAGGATGCCGTTTCAGAACCCGATCAATTGCCGAAACACTCTTCGCGCCGGATGTATCCAACAGAATGAATCGGATTGCAGGTTCTCCCAATCCAGAATCGACGAATGCCTGCTGCACCCGCGCGGCCATTTCGGCAAGCGGTTCTTTCTTGCTGGCCGCGAACGGCGTATGCAGTGCGATGCGCATTGTCTGTCCTCTCGTACGCTCGCGCCAAATTTGAGGCGCGCAAGAACAATTGAAGTCTACCCGGAAGCCTACCGCACGCGTTCAACCAGCGGCCACCCGGATGTGACGGAAGGTCCGCTCGCCGTGGAGCCTTCTCAACCTTTGAAACGCAATTCCATTGACGCGCACTATCGGTGCGGGTAGACTTCGGGCCAGTCGAGCGGCCCACTCCTGTTTGTCCTACTTGCCGCAGACCCCACCCGGAGGATTCACAAACATGCTCCCCCTTTCGAAGCGCCTTGCGCTCCTGCTTGTTGTCTCTCTGGCCATCCCTCCTTCGCTTTATGCCGCTGACTACACCTACCAGCAAACCACGCAACTAACCGGCGGATCGCTGCTGCACATGATGAAGTCGGTTGGGTTCATCAGTTCGCAGGCGCGCCATATGGGCGACCCGGTTGTTTCCACCATCTATCTGAAGGACAACCGGCTCGCCAATGTGTCTGCTGAAAGCATCGAGATCATCGATCTCGACAAGGAGACCATCACCCATGTCGACGTGCAGAAGAAAACCTACACGGTGATGACCTTCGAACAGATGAAGCAGGCCATGGCGAACGCCCGCGAACAGATGCAGAAGCAGCAGGCCGCGCAACCGACCGCGCAACCCGCTCCCGACCCGAAGGCGCAGGACGTGAAGATGAGCTTCGACGTGAAGGTGCACAAGACCGGCGCTCAGAAGGAGATCAGCGGTCTTCAAAGCAGCGAGGCCATCCTCACCATGACGATGACGGCAACGGATACGAAGAGCCAGCAATCCGGCAACATGGCCATCACCAACGATATGTGGATGGTGCCTGAAATCCCCGGCTACGACCAGGTGCGCGACTTCTACAAGCGCATGGCTCTGAAGATGGCCGACGCTTCCACGATTGGGCTGGGCTACGACTTCAGCAAAATGCTCGCGCAGAATCCCGGTGCCGGGCTGGCCTTAGGCGACATGGCCAAGGAGATGCAAAAGCTCGATGGCGTTCCGATCATGCAGGTGATGCGCATGGGCACAACGACAGACGGCCAGCCGCTGCCGGCTGCCTCAGAAGCGCCCACGCCTGCGCCGCCAGCGGGGCCAAGCGCGGGCGACGTGGCAAAGCAGGGCATGACTTCAGCTCTCACCAGCCACTTTGGCTTGGGCGGATTCGGCAAGAAGAAGCAGGACCCGCCGCCTCCTGATCCGAATCAGAACGCTGCGCAACCGACCAGCGCAATCCTGATGGAAACCCAGATCAGCACTTCGAATTTTTCCTCGGCCCCGGTCGATCCGTCGCATTTCGATGTTCCGGCCGGCTACAAGCAGATACAGCCGCAGATGCCGACAGCCCCCTCTCCGCAGTAATTCCCGCCGAGGATGGCCTCGGAAAGCAACCCAGAATCAACAAATCAATGTCTCCCTTTGAGGGCGGCCCCAATCAGCAAGGGACGCGGAGAGGTGAGTCGAATGGGTTTTGGTTTTCGATCAGCCGAAAGAACTCAGACCGCTCGATATTTCAACTTACCGAGCCTGACGATTTGCGGATTGGTGTTAGCAACAGTCGTTTGCTACCTGGGGTCTACCTACCAATCCCGCCGGAGCCAGGGCGGAAAGCCGGAGTGGATTGCCCAAAAATCTGAGGCTGCGCAAACCCTGCGGGCCGCAGGCGCGACGCACCATCTGATCATGGGAACCGCTGTCGATTCGCCGTATCTTTCTGAAGCTCCTTACGCGGCAACGCTGGCACGCGAATACTCCGCGCTGGAACCAGCGAACGAGATGAAGTTCGATTCCATCCACCCGGAGCCAGGATCCTACGATTTTTCCGGATCTGACGCGCTGGTCAACTTTGCGCAGACACATTCGATGAGAGTTCGTGGGCATACTCTGCTTTGGCATCGCTCACTACCGAACTGGATCTCGGTCACAGACTGGATGCACGCCCAGAACGGCCCCTCGGCTCCATGGAAACCCGGAGACCTTAACAAGGTACTCTCTGAACACATCGCAACTGTCGTTAGCCGCTACAGAGGCAAGGTTTACGCCTGGGACGTTGTGAATGAGCCATTCAATGAAGACGGCTCAATCCGTAGTTCCATCTGGTATGAGAAGCCGGGATTCGGTTTCGCCGGGGAGGGCACGAAGTACATTGAGCAGGCGCTGATCTGGGCTCACGCCGCCGACCCCGGTGCGAAGCTGTTCGTTAATGAGTATGGCGCGGAAACGCTTAACAGGAAGTCGGATGCAATGTACGCAATGGCCAAGGATTTCGTAAGCCGTGGTGTTCCACTGAATGGAATTGGCCTGCAAGGGCATGTCGGGTTTGATTTCAACTCATTTGGCTCGCTCCGCCGAAACGTCCAGCGGCTTGCTGACCTTGGACTTGAGGTGCAATTCACCGAAGTGGATGTGCGATTGGGAGACAGCAGTAGCTTCAGCCTCCGGACAGAGGCGGACATCTACGAGGATTTGCTCGACGTGTGCCTGGGGGAACCCGCCTGCACGCTTTTCCAAACGTGGGGACTTACCGATAAATACTCCTGGCTTCCAAACGAATTCCCCGGCTCCGGGTGGGGATTGCCTTTTGACGAGAATTACCAAAAAAAACCGGCCTACAATGCCATGCTAAAAAAGCTTCAATCAAGGCACCACATTGCGATGTGACTCGGGAACCGCTTAACTGGCAAATTGCTACTAAGGTGCAGCCAACACTCCGCAGCGGCTCAATAGATAGAGCATCCTCTATGATGGTCCCGCAATATCAAGCCGCCAGGAGGTGTGCCTTTGGTTCTCGCCTTTTTCGCAGCTCTCGCGATCGTGGCTGCAGTTTTCGTCGTGCCTTTGATCTTTCAATTTCTCTGGAACATTACCGTGCCGCAGGTTTTCGGACTGAGGGCAATAAGGTATTGGCAGGCTTTCCGACTGCTTCTGATGGCAATCATTATTTTCGGCGTGGGTAATTTTTTTCACATCAATTTCAATCGGTAGCTGGACGCCTTCCAGGGCGCTGTCACGATCAGAGCATTTCTCGGTTTCAACATGCCAGCCCGGTTTTCGGTGCGAAATTCGGGGGGGGGTGTACCCACCCATACTCTGTGAGCAAAGTCCTGCTCTGCAATGACTTACCCTGGCAGTGCCACGGCTAGAGTCTTCATGATAGAGACTTTAGCCCGCAGAGTCGTCTCAGGAAAAGAGTTACAGGTCTTTCTGGAAGGTTTCCAAGAATGTTCTAGATTGCGGGCCATCCCAACCGCCGAAAATCGGCTGCCTCGGGCCGAAGAAACGTCCTCAGGACCGAAACGAGTGGGCGACAACTGTTTTTGTGTGGATGGTTCACGAAGTTTTTTGGACAAATGCAGCAAGTTAGCGATCACTTCGCGATCAAGCGAGTTAGCAAGTCAGCGACGAAAAACTCTCTATGGAACTGCTGAACCTTTTAAGTCGAACTCAGCAGTGCTCCCAATTCCGGGCTCTCGAATTCTGAATATAGCGATTTGTGAAATATAGCCTGCAAAGTTCCGGAAATTGTTTCGCGTGTGTTTCGAGGGACTTAAGCGCGGACGACGAGGGTGGAGTATTGACATCGCTTGAGGAAGATTTCTTTTCAGCGTGGCGGAAGAGGAACGGCGCTTGGCGCGATCGCTTCGCGATCTTGCGAGAGGCGGCCGCCCAAACGATCCCACTCCGTCCTCACAGTTTCCTTGGAACGCAGGGTTTAGAATCGTTCGTGGCGCTGAGTTGAATTTGCGCCATCTTTTTGCCCGTACGTAGCTGGTGATCTGAAGAAGCTGCGGCGGGTGAATTTGCGTGATTTTGCAGGAAGCGGGCAGGGATGCGAGCGAAGACGGCAGTAGTACTGGGCGCCCAGTGGGGCGACGAGGGCAAGGGCAAGATTGTTGATGTACTGAGCGAACGCTTCAGCGCGGTAGCGCGTTATGCGGGGGGGCACAACGCCGGACACACGGTGATCCACGGCAACCAGAAGTTCGTGCTTCAGCTTATTCCGTGCGGCGTGCTGCGTCCGGGGTGCAAGGGCGTGATCGGCAACGGCGTAGTTCTCGATCCGATCGCTTTCCTCAAGGAAGCGGCCAAGCTGCGCGGCCTGGGAGTCGAAGTCGATGATCAGCTTTTCATCTCTAACCGCGCGCAGGTGATCCTGCCCTACCATCGCATGATCGAGCTGGCGGCTGAGAGCGCGCCGGGCCGCAAGCGCATTGGGACAACGAGCCGCGGGATCGGGCCGGCCTATGAAGACAAGATGGCGCGCAGCGGACTGCGCATCGTCGACCTGCTGAACACTTCGCTGCTTCGGCAACACATTGAGGCGGCTTGTGGCGAGAAGAATGCGATTGCGCATGCGCTGTTCGGCACTGATCCCCTGGAGCCGGAAAAAATGTATGAGGAGTACGCAGCGGCCGCCGAAGAGGTTCGTCCGTTTGTGACGGATACTGGCAGGCTACTGCACCAGATCATCGGCAGCGGCGGCTCAGTGATGTTTGAGGGCGCGCAGGGCACGATGCTCGACATCGACCACGGGACCTACCCGTTTGTGACTTCGTCATCTGCAACTGCGGGCGGCGCAGCAACCGGGACAGGGGTTGGGCCGACCGCGATTGGCACGGTGATCTCGGTGACGAAAGCGTATGTGACGCGCGTGGGCGAGGGTCCGTTCCCGACGGAAATTCATGACGCCATCGGAGACCAGCTTCGTGCACGGGGCAATGAATATGGCGCCGTAACCGGCCGGCCACGCCGCTGCGGATGGCTCGACATTCCGCTGCTGCGTTATTCGAACCAGGTGAACGGCGCCGAATGGCTGGTAGTGACGAAGATGGATGTGCTGGACGAGCTCGAGGAAATTCCGATTTGCATCGGCTACGAGGTTGATGGGAAAGTCAGCGACGAAATTCCAGCGGACGTTCAGGGACTGGAGCGCATCAAACCCGTGTACACCACCCTCAAAGGCTGGCGCTCATCTACGGAAGGCATCACCGAATTTGATAAGCTGCCCAAAGCCGCGCGGGAGTATCTCCGATTTCAGGAGCGCGAGAGCGGCGCGAAAATCGGCATGGTATCCACGGGCCCCGACCGCGACCAGACGATGGTGCTTCCGGAGTTTGCCGCGGCACTCGACGAGATTCACGCATAGACTGAACTGACTGTCCGGGGAATTTACCCTGGGTTGAGGAAGTGCTCCCCATGATCAGCTTTATTGTCCGGATGAGATTTGCCCAGGAAGATCGGGCCGAGATTGCCGATATTCTTCACGAACTCACCGCGGCATCGCGCCAGGAACCGGGATGCGTGAGTTACATTCCGCACTGGGTGCAGGGTGAGCCGTGCGCAGTGTTGATCTACGAGCAGTACCAGGACCAGAAAGCCGAAGAGGCGCATCGCCAGTCGCCGCACTTCAAGAAGTATGCGGTGGCGGGGCTCTACCAGAAGATGCTGGAGCGCAGCCGCGAGGACCTGGCGGCACTGGGGTAACGATTCGTCGCAAGCGATTTGGTTGGAAGATCGCAAGCCTAGGGTGTCGCGTGAAATTCCCTTCCTTTGAAGATTTGGCGAAAGTAGTCCGCGATTCAGCCCGATTAGAAAAGGCCAGGCGCATTGATCCGGACACGCAGGTATGGCGCGACCTCGACATTTCTGGAACGGACGGGGCCAGACTCTTGAAGGCGATCGAAGACCACTACCAAATGAGGATTAGATCGGAGATTTGCGATCGAATTAAGAGCAGTCCTTGCGAGAGTCGTGACGAATCGCCGGTGATTCAGACCCTTCTCGGAGGGTCAATATCAGAACAGCTTCCAATCACGATTGGCCAACTTTACAGGGTCATCCTGCAAGAGTTGCACGGGAAGTAGCGGCCCGATTCCTAAGTCAAAGATGCCGGGGTGGGCATTTCTTTCGTCACTAAATCGAATGACCTAAGAGACTCGTGCTTGCACACATTCACGAGCAGGTGATTGACCCGCACGGCGGTTCGGGGCTACTATCCGTTACGCCTATGGGAACGCGGAAGGCAAGGTCGCCTGCGGGCATTGGTCGCTGTCTTACGATGGTCCTTGCCGCTTTTGTGATGCTGGCTGTGACCGCATCTCTGCCTGCAATGCCGCGGGCCGAGAAGCATGAGACTCGGCACCAGATCGAGCAGCTTGAAGATACCTGGAGCAAGGCCATCCTGCATGGAAACGTCGCGGCGATGGAAGCGCTGCTCGCCGATGACTACATGGCCATCACGCCTACCGGCATCTTGCAGTCGAAGGAGCAGGCGCTTGCCAACCTGCGAGCGGGCACCATTCATTTCAAGTCGATTGACCTCAACGATCGCAAGATTCGCCTCTATGGCACCACGGCGCTGGTGACATCGCGCGCCGAGGTGACCGCTACAGGGCCGGAAGGCAACATATCCGGAAGCTACCGTTACACGCGCGTGTATGTGAAAGACGCGCACGGGGCCTGGCACATCGTGAGCTTCGAAGCCAGCAAGATCAAGGACCCCAAAGCACACCGCTAGGGCTGATCTTCGATCCACTTCCTGAAGTTATCTGCGGCGATGCGCCGTACTCAACCAGTGTTGACGTGCTGCGGCCAGCCAGCTTTCGCGAATGTGCCGATCACTCTAAAATAGGGCCGATGCCAGAACTGCCTGAGGTGGAGACTGTCGCGCGTGGCGTGGACGCGCGCGTGCGCGGCGACCGGATCGTGGATGTCTGGTTCAGTTCGCACCGTCAACCGTTCAAGACGCCGGCTGCCGCCCAAGCTCGCGGATTGCAGGATCGCCAAATCGCATCTGTCCATCGCACCGGCAAACACATTGTGATGGAGTTGGGCTCCTCTGGCGGTGGCATCGGAAATGATGGCCCGCGCGAGAAGGCGGCCGAAATCACGGCGCAATGGATTGTGCATCTGGGCATGACGGGGCGCCTGCTGGTGACGACGCCGGATGCTCCCGTTGCAAAGCACACGCATGCGCGCCTGGCGCTCGCGAGCGGACGGGAGTTGCGTTTTGTGGATCCGCGGCGGTTTGGCAGGCTGGAGTTTCGCGACCTGCGCAAGTCGCTCGGATTCGCGGGGCCGGGGGCGGAACCGCTGACTATTGATGCGGAAGCGTTTGCACGGCTGTTCCGCGGCCGAAAGCTGGCCATCAAAGCTGCGCTGCTGAACCAGACGCTGCTTGCGGGGGTGGGAAATATCTATGCCGATGAAGGCCTGTTTCGTGCGGGGATTCGTCCGCGTCGCAGAGCGGGACAGCTGACGCGCGTGGAGCTGGAAAAACTGCGAGGCGCTTTACGCAAGGTGCTGGAGCATGCGATCAAACTGGGCGGATCGTCGGTCTCAGACTATGTGGATGCAGAGGGCGCTCGAGGTTTTTTTCAACTTGAACATTGTGTGTACCAGCGAACCGGCGAGCCTTGCCGCAAGTGCGGGAACGCGATCAAACGTATCGTGGTGGCAGGGCGAAGTACGCACTATTGCGCTCACTGTCAGCAATAGAGCTGAGATTCGCACAGGGCGATCTACTATTTTTTGAAGTCACAGGCGCTTTGTTTACTAGAATCAAAACGCTTGGGGACATTGCGACGATGCAACTGATTGAAATCAAACAAAATTCTAAACGGCATTCCGATTGCTTATTAGGAGGGTGCCAGTGATGTACCGGCTGCTGGGGAAATTCCGGCGAGCCCGCAAAAACAAGCAGACGCTCGGCAAGAGCAGCCGCCAACGAAGCGGCAGACCGGCCGGGAGAGCCTGTAGAAGGCGCGGTGGATATAACCACCGCCCATAATTTGCTGGGAGGCCAGTGACCAGCGCAGGGACACGAAACGCCACTCAAAGAAGTGGCGTTTCGTGCGTTTACCTGAAAGCAATATCGGATTACACCTGCATCGCGGAGCGCTATCGAGTGTTACGCATGTACCGAGGAAGTTGCAGGGGACGCTACTTGCGTTGCTTTGCGGGAGCCTGTACTATCGAAGTTGCCTATCAAGCGGCTGAAGCGAATCACCTAAATGAAGGGTAGAGACGGCTCGCCGCTGACAAAAGATTCTTCGCAAAAAAGGACCGGCTTTTCAAGCGGAATTAGCGAAAAATCCAATAGGACAGGCATCACCCCAGGAAACGCTGGCCGAATCGTACCGATCCAGACAACCGGAGAGTGCTGTTGCAGGCAAGTCGGGCAAAAGGCTTGAGCGTTTTTAAATAGATGTTTGGCCCTGGAGTCGCATCGAAGAAGTAGCGGTCATTCTCCGCAGGGATCCTGACGACAAGGAAATTGTCGAGGGAGCAGACCAGAATGCCGCGATGCACCGGGCAGGAAAGGTACACCCACTGTTAACGCGTCATGGGTACGCAAGTGTCGGGGTAGATTGCGTTCGGGACCTGTGTCCCCCCGCACATTATGCGGCTCCATTGGCAAGCGGGCAGTTGGCCTCCGCGAAATGGCCTGCGAAAGCGGGACGAGCGGAACAGAAACTCAGCAGCACCAGAGATGGGAGCTGAGGCAAGAGATCTAATGCAATTCACAGCAATGTGCCAGGAAGTGCACGCATGACAACAGAATCGACGGTGCCCCAGCAAGAGCCGGGGTCGGCCCCGACCAATGGTCCGGGACAGTCGCAAGGACATCGGCGCCGCAGGCGTCGTCGCAAAAACAAGCCAAGCCAGCCAGGCGGTCAGCCGCAGGCGCAGCAGCAGAATCCGCCGCAGCCGGCTCAGCCGCAAATGCAGGCTCCGCCGCAGCCGCAGCAGCAGGGTGGACCGCCGAAGCAGGGTTCGGGCCGTCACCGCAAAAAGAAGAAGTTCTTCCAGCAGAAGAACGGCGGCGCGCCGCAGCCAGGGCCGGGCAACAGTATTGCTCCGCAGCACAACGGCCGCCGGAAAGACAAGCAGCGAGGGCCAAGGATGTTTGTGGGTCCGATGGACCACAGCTATCGCATCGTGAACGGCAACGTAGCCGACGGGCCACCTTCGACAATTCCCACTTCATCCAACGGACACCACGGCGGCTACTACAGCGATCCGAATGTCGGTTCGTCGAGCGTTCCGGTAAAAGCGGATGCGCCCACGCGTATCTTCTGCTTCATCGAGGATCTGTTCTTCCAGGCCAAGATCCAGGAGTCGGCGAAGAAACTGGGCGTGAAGGTGGAATTTGTGAAGGGCGAGAAGGAAACAATCGCGCGCATCATCGATTCTCCCGAGGCCGAAAAGCCGGCACTCGTGGTCTTTGATCTGAACAATCTCAATGCAAAACCGATGACGCTGATTCCAAAATTCAAGACGAAGTTCAAAAAGGCGACGTCGATTATCGGATTCCTCAATCATCTCCAGGGCGACCTGAAGATGAAAGCCATCGAAGCAGGTTGCGACACGGTGATGCCGCGCTCGGCGTTCTCGCAGAGTCTTCCGAACCTGCTGCGCCGGTATGGCCTCGAAGAAGAAGACGACAACGTTTCCCAGCCGATGTAAAAGAACAGGGACTAGGGAATGGGGAATAAAAGGCGGGGCGCCGGCATCAATTGTTGGCGCCCCGTTTTCTTTGGTGTCAGGGATAACGGCTGCAAAATAGCAGTTCCTTATGCTTCCTTACCTATTCGAATGCTTGCCCGGCTGACTCCATCAGGATGCAGAAGGCCTGCGCTTCGGTGGAGGTGCCGGGACGGTCGAAGTCGGGTGCGCCGCAGGCGCCCTGGATGAAGCCGTACGCATCCATCTTGGCGCGCGCTGCTGCGCGCATGCGGTCGGCGTAGGTACGGTAAGTGGCGGGGAGCCACTGGTCGGTGATTCCCTGATAGATGGCGAATGAAAGCATCTGCGCGAGATTCGTCTCGACGAAGGTGTCAGGCTGATCCACGACATTGTGGAACAGGCCGTCGTGGCGTTGGTGGACGAGGCAGCCGTCGATCACATCGCGGGTAAATGCAACCAGATGGTTGCGATCGTTTTGCCGGTCGGCGGGCAGGCTGCGGATGACGCACGCCAGTCCAGCGGCGGTCCAACCATTGCCGCCGCCCCAGAATGCAGGATCGGTCGAATCGATGTTTGCCGTCGTCCCAGATGTGCGCCATCAGCTTTTTGTCAGGATTGAAAAGGAGCTTTCGGTAGCCGTCGATCTGGAACATTGCTTCGTCGTAATGGCCCATGGCCGCCAGAAACGGCGGTGCCCCGTTGATGCCATCTGACCACATCTGCGGCGCTTCGAAGGTATGGTAGAGGATGCCGTCGGCATTGCGCGGAGCCTTGTGGAGAATCCAGACCAGCATGCGCTCGACGGCCTCGTGCATTGTGGCATCGCGAGTCCATTTTGCTGCCTGCGCATAGGCCGCTCCGCCCATTGCCGGGTCGGTTGAACCGCCACTGACCACTACGCCCATGCGGCCATCGGGCGTTTGCTGCACCATGGCCGCCTTCGTCAACTGGATGAGCCGCTCACGCTGTCCCGATTGCATCAACGCCTGAGCAAAGATGCCCTGTTCCCAGTCGCGGCGCTGCATGGCGAGACCGGCGGCGGTTGCGCGCTCGATGCGGCGAGCGCTCTCAGGCTTCTGGCTAGATGTTGTCTGCTTTGCAAATGAAGACGAGGAGACAAGACTCTGCGCACCCGCGACGGTTGCAACACTTAGAAATGATCGTCGATTCATCGCTGACGATCATAGCGCGGCGAGATCGTTGCGCCGGTGGTCCCCGTCACGCGGCAAGAGTGTTGATGGCACGCACCAGTTTGTCGAGATCGGGAATGGTCGTATACACGTGAGGCGTTACGCGAACGCAGCTGATGTTCTCCCACACGATGCCTACGGTGTGGATCTTGTACTGGTTGAAGAGCGCGCTGTCGAGTTCGGCGGGCGTCATGCCGTCAATGCTGACGCCGCAGATGGCGCATGAGTACTTCGCGTTGAGCGACGTGTGGAGTTTCACCTTCTTCGTTTGCTGCACCTGCGTGGCCCAGTAGTTCTTCAAGTATCGGATGCGTTCTTCCTTGCGTTTCGGTCCGATGCCTTCGTGGAAGTTGATGGCTTCGCCGATGCCCTGCTCAATGGGGAAGCTGCGCGTGCCGAGGGTTTCGAACTTGCGGATGTCGGCGCTGTGCGGCGTGGAGTTGCAGGTGAGCGGCCAGAGTTTTTCAATCTTGTCCTGCCGCACCCACATCATCCCGGTGCCGATGGGCGCGGAAAGAAACTTGTGCAGGCTGGTGCCAAAGTAGTCGCAGTGCAGGTCGGTGACCTTGAAGTCGATGAGGCCGAAGGAATGCGCGCCGTCGGCCAGCACTTCGATATTGTGGGAGTGCGCCATGTCTGCGATCTTCGCTACCGGCATGGTCTGGCCGACCCAGTTGATCATGTGGGTTACGTGGATGAGCTTCGTTCGCGGCGTGATGGCCTGTTCGTATGCTTTGACAATCTGGTCGTCGTCTTCGATGGGGAAGTCGAAGCTGAGTTGTTGATAGACAATCCCTTCTCGCATAGCGCGCTGGCGGTAGGCCTGGATCATATTGGGGTAGTCCTGCTTGGTGCCGATGACCTCGTCGCCGGGCTTCAGGTCGAGTCCATAGATGATGGTGTTGAGCGCTTCGGTGGAGTTGCGGTTGATGGCGATTTCGTCGGGCTTGGTGCCGGCCAGCTTTGCCAGCTTCTCGCGCAGCGGCTCGCGGCCCTGATCGAGAATGCGCCACATATAGTAGGATGGCCCCTCGTTGGAGAGCTGGTTGTAGCGCTCGACCGCCTGCTGCACCACGACGGGCGAGGGAGAGACTCCGCCGTTATTGAGATCGATGAGGTTGGGATTCACGGAATATCCGCGCTGGATCACGGCCCAATAGTCTTCGTCCTGCGCGGCGACGTCAGCGTTGAGGTGCGCGATGCGCGCTCCTGCAGCGGCGAACTCGGCGGCGTGCGCCTGCTGGAAGAAGCTGTTGACGGAGAACGCGCCGGCGAGCGTTGCGGCCTGCTTGAGGAAGGAGCGGCGGCTGTTGAGATCCATACCCAGCAATGTAGGGGCTGCGTGCCGCCGCACACAACAGAAATATTCGCTATTTGCCGCTGGTTTCGGCTTTCGTCAGGCTGCGGATGATTTCTACCTCGCGTTCGCGGTAGGGCTTGCCATCGGGATGAAACACGTCGTGCTGCCACACTGCGGGCTGCTCGGTTGTGTACGGGCGCTGCCAGGAATCCCATGGAATCCACGTCTGACTCTTGCCCGCCACCAGGCCCCAGTTGATGGCCCCGACGTGATACTGCTTCGCAAGAGGGAGAACGGTGTCGAAGGTGCTGCCGATGTTGCGCGCCATGTATTCCGTGCAGATGATGGGGCGATGATAGGGCTCGAGCAGCTTGACGTGCGCTTCGAAGTCCTCAGGCCATCCGTAGTTGTGGAAGCTGATCACGTCGGACTGTTCAATCTGGATTTTGGCGACCGGCGTCATGGTGGCGGTTGATGTCCAATCGCCACGCCAGACGCCGCTGGTCAGTGGCTGAGTGGGATGAGCAGAGCGTGCCCACGCAAAAACCTGCGGCAGAAGTCCGGCAATGATCTCGCTTTTGTTTTTCTTCTCTCCATTGATGTAGGAGGAGTCGTTGCCGTTGTCAGGCTCGTTCCAGAGGTCCCATGCGAGGATGCGTGGGTCGTTGGCAAAGGCACCGACGACTCCCGCGACGTATTTCTCGAGTTGCGGATATTTTGAGGGGTCGGCAAGAATCTCCGCTCCCGGAGCCTGCACCCAGCCGGAGTTGTGCACGCCGGGGATCGGCGGATGCTGCGGCCCGAGCTTCGGATGCGGATCCCAGCACGAGTCAAACAACACAAAGACTGGCCGGATGTGGTGACGCGATGCGATGGTGAGAAAAGTGTCGATGCGCTGCTGAAATCCCTTTGGATCCTGCTCCCAGAGAAGGTTGTGGAGGAAGACGCGCATGGTGTTCATACCGATGCTTTCGGCCCATCCCAGCTCGCGGTCGATCGTGGTTGGATCGAACGTGTCGGCTTGCCACATCTCGAGTTCGTTGATTGCTGTGGAGGGGAGAAAATTTGCGCCCACGGGCCATGGCTGGTCGGCATACCACTTGTTGGCTTGCGCTTCGGTCCAGCGCTGTTGTGCGTGAAGCGGCGCGAATGATCCGAGCGCGAACAGAAGGAGCAGACCCGAACTGAGTGACGACTGAAACCTGCGTAGATGAGTCTTGCCGGAAACTGACGAAGCGTTGCGGTTGCTCAGAAGGGCCCCCTGATGCGGAGAATTGGCGAAGGAGTATTCTACTGCGCCTTGCTCAGGTCTGCGGCTTTCGCGCGCTCGGCGGCGGCCTCATCGGCGCGGCCCTGGCGCTCATACGCGATCGCGAGCTGGGTGTGGGCTTCGGCGAAGGTGGGATCGGCCGCGACGGACTCCTGATAGCGGGCGATGGCGTCGGCTATCTGGCCGCGCAGCATGAGCTGATTGCCCGCGTTAAGTGCGAAGTTGGCGCGTTGGCGGCTGACGGCGCCCTGAGCCAGCACGGCTGCCTCTTTACGGTAGTCGGCGGCCTGTGTGCGGAGCTGCTTCATTTCGGTGCGTAGTGCGTCGGCTTTTTGTTGATCGCCGGCGGCTTCAGCAGCGTTGGCCTGCGCGCTGAGATTGCCGGCCTGCTCAGCCAGGACTCCGGCAAGCGTGACCCGCGGACCGGGCTGACCGGGAAGCAGCGGAATGGCTTTCTCCAGCGCCTCGGCAGCTTCTGGAAGGCGCGAATCCTGCTTGAGGGTGCTCCCCAGAATGGCCCACGCGTCGCCGTTCCCCGGGCGCAAGGCTACGGCCTTCTTGAGTTCCACGATCGCGTCGTCGAGCTTGCCAAGCTGCATGTAGAGGATGCCGAGGGTGTAGGGAGGATCCTGCAGGTTGGGGTCCATCTGCCCGGCGCGGCTCAGCTCGGCTATCGCATCGGCCGGGCGGTCTTTGAACTTGTAGGCGAGCCCGAGATCGTAGTGAAGTTGCGGATCGCTGGGATCGAGCGCAATCGCCTTTTGAAAATCGGCAATGGCTTCGTCGAACGCCGACAGCTGAATGTGGCAGACGCCCAGATCCTTGTAAATGGTGGGGTCGTTCGGGTTCTCCGCGAGAGCGCGCTTGAAGTAGTCGAGGGCCTCTTTGCCTTTGCCGGTCAGGGTCAGCGCCAGGCCAAGATTGGTGAGTGCCGAGGGATTGCGAGGTTCGCGCTCGATGGCTTTCTGAAACCATGGAATCGCGTCCTGCTGGCGTCCCAGGCGCTGCAATGCCATGGCCATTTCAAGCGGAAGGCCGGGGAGATTCGAGTCGACCTTGATGGCTGCGTTGAGCTGTTGAATCGCATCTTCATCCTTGCCGGCAGCCGCGAGAGCGCGGCCATATTGCAACAGCGCTTCGGCATTTGGCGGATTCATTGCGGCCGCTATCGACAGGGCATCCAGTGCGGCTGATACGTTCTTCTGCGCGAGGAATAGCTGGCCGAGATGAATGCGGGCGCGAACGTTCGAGCTATCGAGGGAGATGGCGCGCTCGAACCGCTGTTGCGCTTCCTGCCAATTCTCCTGCTGCGCGGCGAGGGTTCCGATAGCGTCTTCGAGATCGGAGCGGGGGCCGGTGAGTGCTTCTTCTGCAACGAACTGCGCGACAGCCTGATCCTGCTTGCCTGCCGCGACCAGTGCGTGACCGTAGGCATCGTAGAACGAAGCGTCGGGAGGTGGGTTTCCGGGCTGCTTTGAGAGGCTTACAACGGACTCGAAGTGCGAAATTGCCTTTACTGCTTCGCCCGCCTGGGAATACGCCAGCGCCAGATTCGTTTCAATCCCAACATCGCCCGGCTTGATTCGCGCCGCAGCCTCGAACTCGCTTATGCCTTCCTGCGGTTTGCCCAATTCCACCAGGACAGCGCCCAGAGCTTCGTGGCCTTCAGGTATCTTTGGCTGCAATCGAACAACCTCGGCGAACTTCGTCCGCGCAAGTTCCAGATTTCCGGATTGGCGCGCTGCAAAGCCCTCATGAAAGGCTGCGTCGGCCCTTTTGATCAGATCAGCCTCTGACACTTTCGCTGCCTGTGTGGCCGCGTTAAGCGAGATTCCAAAGAGCGCACAGACAGTGACCGTGATTCGGAGCGCGCGGCAGGGCATCGTCTACTTCCCCGCAGGCTTCGGATCGTTCCGATGCTGTAGATCGACCACCAACTTGAATTCGCGATTGGCTGCGTCAAGTTGGCCGATCGCTTTGTATGCCTGCCCGAGCAGATTATGGGTGATGTAGTTGGAGGGATCCATCTTTGCTGCGTGGTCGAGGTAGTGGAGGGCCTGGATGGGCTGCTTGAGCTTCAGGAATGTCTGTCCAAGGAGAATGTAGGGGCCGGTGGCTTGCGGCTCAAGCAGCACGGCCCGGTTCAATGCCATTTGTGCATCTGCGTATTGGCCGCTGCGAAGGTAGGCATCTCCGAGGCGATCGTAGAGGTCAGGGTTGAGCGGGTTGATTTTGCGTTCAGCCTCGAACTCGCGAATCGCGCCATCAGTATCGGCCCTCGACAATGCGACTTCGCCAAGCAATTCGTGAGCAAGCGGCAGAGAGGGATTCAGTGCGAGGGCTTTGACGGCTTCCACTCCGGCTTCGTCGCGCAATTCTCTCCGTAGGAACAGGCGTGCGGCCAATAGATATGCTTCGGCAGAATCGGGCGGGAAGCCGTATTGCGCCGCAAACGCGTGACGGGCGTCGTCATAGCGCTGCACGTCGGCATAGCAGAGCGCGAGGACGTAGTTTGGATCGACGTTGGCTCCCTCCACTCCAATGCGCGCTTTCTCGAGTAGCGGAATGGCCTCTTGAATATGACCGAGGCGGAAGAGACTCACGCCATGCATCTCAATCGACTCGCGATCGTTTGGGTCCTGATCGGCGGCTTTTGTGAAGGCATCGATTGCCTGCAGAAACTGTTCACGCTGGTAGAAGATCATGCCTCGCAAACGTTCCACGCCTGCCGGTTCCGGGGTTTGGGCGGCGAGCTGATCGAGCTGCGTCATTGCCGCGTCGAGGCGGCCTTTGCCTGCAAGTTCTTTGGCGGTCTCAAACGTGATAGAAGAAGCCGCGCTATCTGAAGGAGGTGTGCCTTGTTGGATTTGTCCCGAGAGTGAGATTTGCGAAACAGCGAGAAAAGCAGCAATGGCGATAACACGAAACATGATTCGTCCTGATGAATCCAGTTTAACTCTTCGCAGTCTGCTGCTTGGACGAGCGGCGATGGCCCGGGGTGAGGGCAAAGAAAGAGGGGAGCCGAAGCTCCCCTCCAGGTTTGTTGCGGTTCCGCGTGCGTTAGAACTGTACGCGTGCGGAGAACACAAGCTGACGAGGTCCGGGTCCCGGCCCTGTGCCAGTGATGTGGCCGGTCCCGAAGATGTTTCCATCGGGATTGGCAGGGTTGATGTGGTTGAAGGCGTTGAAGGCGTCGAAGCGGAACTTCGCGACGATGCTCTCGTGAATGGTGAACGACTTCACGATGTTCGCGTCCGTATTGAAGAACGAGGGTCCACGATAGGTATTGGCGCCCGCGTTTCCAATCACGTCAAGCCCTGGGAACGAGAACAGCTGAGGCTGTGATGTGAAGAAGTCCCGGCTGACTGTACCGCCAGATACCTTGGCTGTGGTCAGACTGGTCTTCATGTGCCCGCTGGTATTTGGACGGCAGGGAGCTGCCGATCCGCCTGTGTTGTGGTTGCAATCCTGATTGTTTCCGAAACCGCCGCCCATGTTCACGCTGTACGGAAGTCCACCGGACCAGTTCAGCGAGTAGGCAATCTGCCATCCGCCGATGATCATATCGGTTGCCCGATTTACGTTCTGAGCGAACTGCTTGCCACGACCGAAGGGCAGATCATAACTGCCGTAGCTGGTGAGCGCCTGCGCGCGAACGTTGGAATCACGCAGGTGAGTAATATGGTGATCCCAGGTCCAATAGCCGTTCTGGTCTCCCCACGCGCTCGCCCACTGATAGTTGGCGTTCAAAGCAAGACCCTTTGTGAAGGTCTTTGCAACCGTTACCTGCAGGGCGTTGAATTCGGTGTTCTGATCGTCGCCATAGTAGCTGATATTGTTTGTCCATCCGCACATACCGGGGAGGACATTGGCCTCGCTGGTCGGTGTGGCATAGTTAGGATCTCTGCAGCCTGCCAGAGTACCGCCATAGTACCGCTTGAGGTAGCGAGCGTTCTTGACGCCGCCGGAGTAACCGGCAGGAAGAACTCCATCAAGCCCGTTCGGATCCCAATTTAAGGCCTGGCCTGTCGTGCTGAAATTACCCGGCAGGTTGAGACCGGACTCATTGGGGTCGGTGTTGTTGGCATCACCGTCACCCAGCGTGTGGGTTCCCTTGTTGCCGACGTATGCTGCAGTGAGGCTGAGCGTCGGAGTGATTGCACGCTGCACGCTCAGGTTCCATGCATCAATCGTCGGGAAGTTAAGCGGATTGGGCCGAGCCTTCGGACTGACGGCATAGCCTTGCGCCGGCAGCAGGCCACTGTCCGGTACTGTCGGGAAGACGAATGCCGGCGGCCCCTGGGCCATCGTGAACGACGTACCGATGTTGGTTGGTGCATTCAGGCTCTGGTTGGCCAGAACGGGAAGGTTCTGCGTGACGACGTGACCGAAGATCGATCCGAATACGCCCGTATCGAAGCTGCGTCCATAGCCGGCACGAATGACCGTCTTGTCATCCAGCTGGTACATGATGCCGATGCGAGGATCGAATCCCTTGGCCAGCTGAATGGTCCAGCCCATATCCAGTGGGACCTGCCCGTATCCGGCGACGTGCATGTAGCCATCAGCGAGGTTCATGAGCGATCCGTTGCCCTTGGCGTTAACCGACTCTGGGAAGTAAAGCTCCCAGCGAAGCCCAAGGTTCACGGTCAGGTTCTTGTTTACGCGCCAGGTGTCCTGACCGTAGTAGAAGGTTCGGTTCTGGTGCTCTTTGGCTGAAGTGGAAACGGAGACGTACCGGCCGAATTTCGTGACATCGCCGAGTGCGAAGGTTGCCCAGCCGAGACCGTTGGTTCCGTTGTTCGAAGTCGGACCTTGAGCGAATTCCATCAAGCCAGCGCGATCTGTATCGGACGGAACGCGAAGGTTGGTGGCAAAGCGGAGGTCGACGCCAACTTTGAAGGTGTGGTTACCCTTGATGAATGTCCAGTTGTTAACTACCTGGTACTGATCTTCTTTTTCGGTCAGTGGGCAGTTGCAGCGATTGATGCTGAGGCCACCGCCGATAAGAGATTGGTTCCCCGAGCCGGTGCCTCCGTTCCCATCGATCTGCCATCCAGGTGCCCCGGATGTGAAGCTGTCTCCCATGTTGATGCCCGGGATGCCGATGGTATTCGCGAAGTCGACACCCTGGTCATACTTGGTATCGATAACGTTGTAGCGGTAGTAGCCAAAACGGAAGTCGGTCAGCAGCCTCGGGCTGATAGCGATATCAACGCCCGACGCAAGACTGTCGTTCGCTCCGTTGGAGTTTCCGCCGTAGCCGCCGAGACCAAATCCCGCTCCGCCGGCGTCGCCGAAGAGCGTTTTGCCTGAGAGGGTATCCCAGAAACGCGAGAAGCGGCCAAACGCATGCATCTTCTCGTTGAAGGTCCAGTCTCCGCGAACCGTGTACGCGTTGCTGTTGAACAGGCCCGTGCCGCCAGCCGAGTAGTTGCTTTCGATGGGCTGGAGGCCCTGGGTGCCCTGGTTCGGTGCGTAGTTCTTGAAGTACGCCAAAAGATTCAGCGCCTGCTGAGAAATCAGCGCCGTCGGAATCACATTGGCTGCGAACGCCGCGTTATACGCCGGATTGCCAGTATTGTTGGTCAACATCTGGCCGGCTGCGAGGTTCCCGTTGGCCCTGTAGATTGCCGCGTACTCGCTGAAGTCGCATCCCGGGATTCCGGAAGGACCGACTGTTGTGCCGAGACAGGAATCGCGCATCAGGTTTGTCGGCACTGTGCCGGTGGCAGATGTGCCCACCTTTTGCCGTTGCGATTCCCAGTTGAAGAAGAAGAAGCCCTTGTCGCGAATGACCGGGCCGCCGATCGATCCACCAAAGCGATTCTTCAGGCCTGGGGGGATGGACGGAGCAAGATTATGCGCCCTGGCATACTCATTGGAGTACTGACTGAATGGGTTGCGGGCCAGGTTGGCATTGCCGGTACGGAAATCATAAGCACTGCCATGGAACTGGTTGGTGCCCGAACGGGTTTGCGCAGTCACGACGGCCGAAACGGCTTTGCCGAGCTCAGCATCGTAGTTCTGCGTGGTGATCTTGGTTTCGGTGACGGCGTCCATCGCTGGGTTGATGACGATGATTCCGAGAATCGGATCCTGGTTGTCAGTACCATCCAGTTCGAAAGCAGTTCCGCCGAATGCCTGGCCGTTTACCTGGATCTGCTGTGACGCCTGCGGGTTTTCATCGGCAGCGTGAGACCAGCCGAGAACCTGGGCGCCCGGAAGCAGAAGCTGGAGGTTGGTGAAGTTCTGGTCGCCAACCGGAAGGCTGGAAACCTGTTGCTGATCGAAAACGGTTGCGACATCGGCTTTTTCCGTTTTCAGCAAAGGAACTGCATCGGCACTAACAGTAACGGTGGTGCCGGTATCGGAACCGACCGTCAGAGTGGGGTCGACGCGTGGCGCTGTGTCGGCCTGGACTGTGATGCCCTGGGTTTCGAAAGGTTTGAAGCCTTTGGCCACAACCTTCAAGTTGTAAACGTCTGGGATAAGGTGCGGTACGCTGTAGTCGCCCGAAGCGTTCGATGAAACCGTAACGACGGTGCCCTTGGCTACGTCGGTCACGGTAATCAAAGCGTTCGGAATGACAGCGCCGCTCGCGTCAGACACGGTGCCAAAAATCGATCCGTAAACCGACTGTGCACTGGCCGTCACAACGAAGAGCGAACTCGCGCAGGCGAAAATCGCCAGCACAAGTGCTGTACGAAGTAATTTGTTCATGCGGTCTCCTGAAAAGAATGCCGTTGTTCTGATCTATTGACTTGTGATGATTCTGCCGGCAGGTTCTTCGACTTCGACCGGTCGGCTTACAGGGCTCCCCTGCCGCGATGGCAGGATCGCTCATTTCCCGGCGCCGCTACTCCCGAACACAAATAGAGAGCGATAAATTTACAGACTCCGGAGCAAATGGAAACCTTACTGAAAGTGCCACCCGCCTGTCAATGTCAAAAGCGGAAAGGCGAGGGCTGATCTAGGGGAAATCGACATGTCATTGCGGGAAAAGCTTTACCCCGGCGAAAAGCGGCAAAATGCGCCAAAAGCACTCATCCCTAAGCCTCGTATATAAAGCGATTTACTCAAATGAGTTTCCGATTTTCCACACATTGTATCGGCGTGCTTCAGTTCTAGCCATATGCTCACAATTACGATTCTTTAAGTAGGCAAATCATCTAGTATGTCTAGTAATTGATATGACAATTATGTCGACCTACGGCAGGCGGTTTCACCTTCAAATTCAAGCGGCAGAACGATTCTACCCTCGGCTTTGAGGATGTGATTTATCTCCACCAAATGGTTGATTCTTAAGACCATCTTCCTTACGGGTGGCTGACGATCGGGACGGGATCCTAGCCGTATGCGGATACGAAAGGTGATACCTGTGGCCGAGTGTTGGCTGTTCTTTATCCGCTGCTTCTAAAGAAGTTTCGCCGGGTGAATTGATTTAGGCATAACATTCCCTGTCGCGCGAAGCAGTCTACGGCCTCACTCCTGTTGACTGGGTGGATGCCTCTTCGGTGCAGGGCTTAGTGAGCACCACATTTATGGGTATCTGAGGTGACTTCCCGAGCCATGGCCTTCGCTTTCTGATTGTCCGGAGCGAATTCCAGCAGGCGATCCAGGGTCGCCAAAGCGGCGGCGCGCTCTCCCAAAGCGCACTCGACTACAGCCAGGTTCATCCCCGCTCCTAGTTGCGCTGGATCGTGGTCAAAGACCGACTTCCATAGCCGGGAGGCCTGGGCGAGCTGATGCTCGCCGGCGCGAAGCAAAGCCAGGTCCCCTGCAGCGAGAGGATCGTATGGATCAGCCTCGAGTGCCATTTGATATTCCTCGACGGCTGCGGTTGACTTTCCGCTCAACTGCTCGAGGAATCCGAGCTGCGCGTGCAATTCATGGTCGCGTTTGGCGCCGCTCTCAGTGTGTTCGGCCCGCCGCAGCAAGGTCATGGCTCGCTCGCCCGCTGCCTGATTTCCGCGGGCTGCCATCTGGGCGTATGCCAATCCAAGATCGCGATCATCGGCAATCATGCCGCCGACGGTCTCCAGTTCTCCGCTCGCGGCCAGAGGCAGCCGTGCGTTGCTGATTCGTTTCTTGATCCAGTGGTCCGTCACCTGTTCGTGCGCGATGTCGTTGGACGGCGGCCGCGCCATATGACAAGCCGTGCAGTCCTGGTTTTCAGGATGATGTTTCTCTGCAAACCGGGCGTTGTTATGACACTGGAGGCACTTCTGCCGATAGAAGACGATCTTCTCCTCAGGTACCGGCGATCCATGAGGATCGTGGCAAGTGGTGCAGGTGAGACGATCGCCTGACTTCCTCTTGCATTCGCTGCGCAGGAGCGCCTCCCATTGGCTGGTCGCGCGGCCGCCCGATCCGTTTTCATCCCGGTAAACGAAATACAGAGCAAAGTCGAACAGATCATCGCCGGGAAAGAAATTCTCCATCTCCATGCCGTTGCGCACGACGGCAGCCTGGCCTTCGAGATGGCAGTCGAGGCAGACCGAATCGCGCCGCACGGGTTGCAGCGCGTCGATGTCGAGGATGGGCGCCTTTCCCTTCGTCACAATATGCGCATCGCCGTCGCCATGACATTCGGTACATGTAATGCCGCCTTCAGCAAATGGCTCGCCGGCGTACAGGTTTCGCGCCTCCGGGAGGGAGCGTGCCACGTTGGATGCATGGCAATGGAGGCACCCCGGATCCACCTGCAAGGTCAACGGCATCTCTTGCGCTCCAAGGTAATTCGGCGCCATATCCCAGATCTGTTTTTTGGCGTACCAGTTGATCGGAGATTCAAACCAGTATCCAGACTGCTCGAAAAGGTAGGTGCGGCCGCGTTTGCCCGACCCGATGAAGTACCGAAGCTCCTGCCGACCCTTTAACGCCTTGTCGGGTAACGTGCTCTCCCGCTCGTAGCTCAGCCAGACGCGGCCAGCATCCTCAGAGACGCGATAGTGGACATCCGACCCAGCATGAACGAACTCGCCCGCCATAAATCCATCTGCAGCGCGCCCGCTTGCATTTGCCATGGGAGTGGTGCGGTAGCGCTCATAGATTTCGCGATGACAAGGCGCGCAGATGGCGTTAGGGTCGCGTGCGTCATTATCCGGGCGAGCCTGCACGCTCCGCGGGGACCAGCACAACAGCAACACCGCCAAAAAACAGATTCCTGCCAGACAAACCGAATGAAGGCGGGACAGGGTCAGCGCTCCACCAGCTCTCGCTGCCGTTCTCGGTCTTGCTAGGGTGTTGACGGAGAAACAGGCTGTCCGGTTGACATCGCCTACGCGCCTTTCTGTAACAAATTTGTTGAATGACTGGGAGTTTTGCCAGTCATAACGGGCGTTATGATTCGGCCAGCATGCGTCATCTTTGAGAGTTGGTTTAAGTTGGAAACCCGTGAGAGACTTTCACCCTGACGAGCAAGTTTCGAACTTTTCCAAAAGCAACAGTGCGAGAAATTGATATGGATCAAGTTCTTCGATATTCGATGGATCGCATTGGCACACCGATCGGCGAATTGATGATTGCCGCGGATGGGGAAGGCCAACTACGCGTCGCTCTATTCACCGAGGATGAGGAAGCCATCCGTCGATATCTTCGTCTTCAAGTGGGCTCTAAGAAATTCACTCTCGAGCCGGCTCATGATCCAAATGGATTAACAACCGCGATCTCGAACTACTTTGAAGGAGATCTTTCCGCGATCGATGCACTACCGGTGGAAACGGGAGGAACGCCGTTTCAGCAAGAGGTCTGGCGTGCACTGCGCGCAATCCCATGCGGTACCACCACCTCGTACGGCAAACTCGCCGAAAACATTGGCCGGCCCACGGCAGTGCGCGCGGTTGGTTTGGCGAATGGCGCAAATCCCGTCTCCGTTGTGGTTCCATGCCATCGCGTCATAGGGGCGAACGGATCATTGACGGGTTATGGCGGAGGCATCGAGCGCAAGCGCTGGCTGCTGGACCATGAGAGGCGTCCAAACCTGCTCTTCTGATAATTGCGCCTAACCTGCGGATCTTCGACTCAGGCCGTCCAGTACCGGCCGCGGATCATAGTATGCACGGATCGAAATAATTCTGCCGTCCTTCACATGGAAGTGCTCGAGGAACGGGATCAATCCGAAGATCGTGTCGATCTCAAGCGCGGCGGCACAGGTATCGTTATCGGCCGTGAGATGCACGACGTTAATGCTTTTCAGAATCTGCGTAAAATCGGCCAGCCCCTTTTCGAACGCTGCGTGTCCCCTGTGCGTGCCAAGTGGACTCACGAACACGACATCTTGGTGGAGAGGAAGGCTTCCGGCGTCGTTGTTCCGTACCGCGTCAATATACGTCTTCACAACCCGGATTACGTCATCACGCATAGCTCTCTCCCCGGAGATCAGCCCTTCTTTTTTGCCGCGACCAGCGCTTCGTTCTTCAAGATCTTTCCGCCCTCTTCAATCACGTAGAGATGTTTTACATCAAGATCCTTCAACGAATCGACTTGGCCGGATGGCCAGCGAATTTCCACCAGGTCTACCTTCTTTGCTTCGCCAAGACCGAAGTGAATGCGCAGATCGCTGGCGGAGTAGTAGCCGTTGCACGACTTCACGTCCTCAATCTGTGTGAGCGGCGTACCAGGCTTTGCGTTAAGCACCGGCGAGCCGGTTTGCGCCACAACTTTAATACGCGCGCCGATGCCGGTCTTGTTCGACTTCGTTCCGACCAGCCGAATCTTCACCCAGCTTCGGTTCAACGTCGAATCGCAACGCAGTAGTTGCGGAACGGCGTTCACGCAATTCACCACGGCATCGAGATCGCCATCGTTGTCGTAGTCGCCTACGGCAAAACCACGCGCCTTCGCGTTCGCAGTGATTCCCGATCCGCCGGTCAGGCTTACGTCTTCAAACTGGCCGTTGCGGAGATTGCGATAGAGGTATTTTCGCTCTGCATAGGCTGCGTCCACCTGCGTACCGTCCACCTCGGGATACACATGGCCGTTGGCGACGAGAATATCGAGCCAGCCGTCGTTGTCGATGTCGATGAAGCTGACGCCCCAGCCCAGCAGGCGCGTGTTGATACCGAGACCCGCCTGGTAGGTGCGATCGTCGAAGGAGCCATCGCCGAGATTCATGTAGAGGGAATCGGTGTCGCCGGCGAAGTTGGTCTTGACGATATCGAGCATGCCGTCGCGGTTGTAGTCGCCAATGGAAACGCCCATGCCGGCCTGCGGCTTGCCGTCAGGCGAATAAGCGACGCCCGCCTCGATGGCCTGGTCCTTGAAAGTTCCGTCTTTCTGATTCACGTAATAGGTTGCAGATGTCGAATCGTTGGCGACGTAGATATTGGGCCAGCCGGTGTTATCGAGATCGGCGACGCCGCAACTGAGCGCGTAGGTGCCGAGCGTACCCCACATGCCGGCTTTCTCGCTCACGTCTTTAAACGTGCCGTCGCCGTTGTTGTGATAAAGCAGGTTCTTGCCGCCTTCGAGTCCCGGCGGTCCGCACGCGACCACGATTCCCTTGTAAGTGCAGTTCGCATCTTCCGGCAACGGAGTTGTCTTCAGGTCCAGGTCGATGTAGTTGCCGACAAACAGATCGAGATGGCCGTCCTTGTCGTAGTCAAGGAACGAACAGCCGGAGTTCCAGCGCAGGCGATCCTGCAGCAGACCGGCTTCTTTTGTGACATCGGCGAACGTGCCGTTGCCGTTATTGCGAAACAGCGCATTCTGTCCGTAGTAGCTGACAAACAGATCATTCCAGCCATCGTTGTTGTAGTCGCCTACGCAGCAAGCCTGCCCCCAGCCGGAACGCGCCAGACCGGATTTGATCGTAACGTCAGTGAATGTGCCGTCGCGATTGTTCTTGAAAAGACGACTGACCGGCTCGTGGCCTTTGGGAAATCCTTCGAGCCGCCAGCCGTTCACGAGGAAAATGTCGAGCCAGTCGTCCTGGTCGTAGTCAAAGAAAGCTGCGCCGCAGCCGGTGGTTTCGAGGAGATACTTGTTGCGATGTTCGCCGCCGAAGATCATCTCCACATTCAGGCCCGCCTCTCTGGAGACGTCGACGAACTGAACGCCAAGCGGCGTTCCGGCCACGGGCGAAGGCGTGCCTTTCGGCGCCGGCCTTGCGGGAGCTTCATACGCCTGGCGGGAATTGCCTTTGGGAATCTGTGGAGATTGCTGGCCGAAAGCGGGTCGCGCCAGCCCCAAGACATCTTCGAGCGATAAAACCAGTGCGGTCCTCGAGAGCGACTTCAAGAATCCGCGGCGGGTAAAGGACAAAACGGCGTTCTCCCGTCGGGCGCACGGCTCTGATGCGGCAATTGCGCCCTAAATGGTGAGTATATCGGCCAGGCCGCGTACGTAGCCGATCATCCATTCGCACCAGGTGGGAAGACCTCTACGCGATTGCGAGCAACCTGTTGAGCCGTCTTTTCTATGCTATGAAACTGTTGGGTTCTGCAAATTTGATTTGAACTTACGCCGGCATTTCTGGTGGAGTCTCTCCAACATTGTGGAGCGCTGGAAGATGTCGCGATACTGTTCATCTCGCAATCCGAACATATTGCGGTAGAGATTCTCAGAACCGGGGGTTGTAACTCCATCAGTGTCGAAAGTCAGGCTCATGGACTGGGCATCTTCCATCGCCTTGAGGGCAAGAAGCTTGGTGGCATCCGGATGAGGCCTTGTCTTCGAATTGTCCGCGGAAGGGATGCGAGCTGTTGACAGCCAGTAATAGCAACGATGGCTGTCCCAAACGTAGACGATAGCAGCGTCATAAGAGAGCGATCCGCCAGCAGATCCCGACAGATTCAGAGAACTAGGCATTGCCGCAATGGCGCGCGCCTGTTTGCGGGAGATAGCCTCTTCAATCAGGCGGGTTAGTGTTTCCAGGGGCGAGTAGCTGGTTTTTCCCCTGGCATTCAAATTCGTTTCGAAGAAGCGGACGAATTCCCTGGCGCCGATTTCTACGCAATCCAGCTCTCGGGCTGCTCTTCTGAAGTGTCCTCTATGTTTGCTCTTTCGGGTATTTAACACATCTTCGCGAGAGGGAAGACGCAGATAGGTGACTTGGGTCGTGTGGTGAAAGCCTGATTCCTTGAAAGCGTTTCTCACAAGGTCGGCATAACTCAAATCGGGATTGCAGACAAAGTTAAAGGAGGCGGATCGCGGAAGCTGCTCGAGCAATAATTGGATCACCCTGGCCTGGTTTGTGCGGCTTAGATTCTCATCGACAATCGGGCCACCGAGGTGCGACCAGTGTGGATCGTGGCCTCGAACAAGGCCTATTCGATTTCTCGATAAGACAAAGGGGAATCGTCCAATGGTGACGTCTCCCTCAAGGACCTTCAACTCACGATACTGCGAAGACCCGCGCGCGATCTTTAGCCACCAATCCTGGCTGAAAATGGGGAGTCCAGCTTGATTGATTCCGAGGATCCTGGGCCGGCCAAGGGTCGACTCCTGCCAGACAGGGTGTGTCGCGCGATTCAGTTGTCAGTTCGATCTGATCTAAAGGGAAACGCCATCAAAGTTCACCATGCCAACAAAAAACCGAACGCCACTTCCGTGGGATGAGGGTCTCAGAAGTTGCGGACTGGCAGAGTTCGACTTGGCAGTGCCAGCTACCAGTCAGAGGGAAACCTGTTTTCCCCGGTCTGGTTTGTCACGACCCTCCGACGCTGACAAGCTCGATACGTCATTGTGCCTTTGCATATGCCGCTCGCGCTTCCCTCTTTCGTTACCTCACAAAAGTTACGTTCGTCCGCGGTTGACCATATCGGGTGATTGCTCCACCCCCGAACACCAGTGCTACGCTTCGTGCATCACAGGCCTCCGAATAACGACAGGAGAGGTTCTCCCTCATGCTTGAAGCGACAAAGACGCTGGACTACTACGAGTTTCTCCAAATCAGTCCCCACGCGGACACGGAGACGATCCACCGCGTTTACCGGTACCTGGCTGCCCGCTTCCACCCGGACAATCCGGAGACCGGCGATCCGGAGAAATTCTTTCTCCTGAAAACAGCCTACGACGTTCTCTCTGACCCGGAACGCAGGTCTGAATACGACCGCGACTACGAGACCGAAAGCGGCCCTGTGCACAACCCGCTCTCTGATTCCGTGGACTTCATGGACCAGGTGCAAGGCGAGCTGAACCGGCGGCTGGCGGTGCTGGCCGTGCTCTACTATCGCCGTCGCGCCAATCCGTTCGATCCCAGGGTCAGCCTCGCCGAGATCGAGAAGCGCATGGGCTTTCCGCGTGACTACCTGGACTTCACCACCTGGTACCTCGGCAAGAAGGGCTACATCACGAGGGCAGACAACTCTGACTTTTCGTTGACTGCCGAAGGCGTGGACTTCATTGAAACCCAGCGCGTGAATATTCCGGTGCTCAACAAGCTGCTCACCACCGGCAACATGGCCTGCAATGTCGACATGGATGAAGACATCATGCGTCTGGAGTCAAACGCCTCGCCGGCCGTAGTTATCCTGCCGGATATGACGCGTATTCCGGAGCGCCGCGCGAACGCACGCGAACGCCGTACCGGCGCCCCTGACTGGCGCGCTGAAAAGGCGGAGCGCCGCAAAGGCCCGCGCCGCACTACATAATACCCATCAGACAAGAGCTCGGCGAAACTCGATCTCTCTCAACTCGAATTCAAAATGCGCGCGGGAACGGCAATGCCGACCCGCGCGTTTCGTTTCAGTGGGACTCTCATTGGCTCTCGGCTCGACGAGTCGCCCCTCCCGATCCTGTTCTTTTTCTTCCTTGCGGTAGCTTCAGCGGCTAGGATGAGTGCGCGGCGAAGTTCTGCCGCAGCTACGCATCGCCGGTTTTCCGCATCTGTTAAAAACAGCAGTCAAGGAGAGACTCATGCGATTTGGTCGTTTTACCTCCGCAATTCTGGGGTTGGCCGCCTGCTCTTTACTCAACGTCCTCCCCACAACCTACGCGCAATCAACCGCAAAAAAGCCGCCGACCGCTGCCTCCATGCCGGCAAACCCTGCCGGGGGTCTCGTCGACATCAACTCCGCTTCCGCCGATCAGCTCAAGGCGCTTCCCGGCGTCGGCGACGCCTATTCGCAGAAGATTATCGCGGGCCGTCCCTACGCCAACAAGACCCAGCTCAAGAGCAAGGGGATCGTCCCCGCGGCGACGTACGACAAGATTTCAAGCTTGATCGTCGCCACGCAACCTGCGAAGAAGAAGTAGGACTCCTCCACACGAGGCCATGCAAATCAGATTGGGGCGCATCCGCGTCCCTTTTTGATTTTGAGCGATCTTTTGACACACAGCAGCGACGCGAATTCAGACAGCTTTGAGATCCTCGGCGACTGCCCGCTTGAGCGCCGCCCATGCCAGCAGCCTTGTTGAATCCAGAACAGGCAGCGGCGAATTCTTGTTGCTAATGATGAGGGGAATTTCGGTGCAGCCAAGCACCACGCCATCGCAGCCCTCGTCCTTCATGCGGCGGATCACCAGCTGGTGATAGGTCACCGAGTCCGGCCGGAAGATGCCGTATACCAGCTCATCCATGATGATGCGGTTGATCTCTCGGCTCTCTTCTTCTGTGGGTCGCAGGTAGGCGATGCCGTGCTCCGCCAACTTCTCCGGATAGACCTCGCCCTCGACTAGCCAGCGGGTACCGAGAAGCCCCAGGCGCTTATAGCCGTGGTCGACGGCCTCGTCTGCAACGACCTCGGCGATGTGCAGCCAGGGCAGCGGCGATTGCGGCTCAACCAGATCCATTGCCTGGTGAATCGTATTGTCGGGGCAGATGAGGAAATCCGCTCCGGCGCTCCTGAGCTTGCTGGCCGAGTCGAGCATGAGGTCGGCCACACCTTCCCAATCGTTGCGTTCGATGCACTCGACATAAGCTGCGAGCGAATGAGTGTGCATCGTGATCTCAGGATGCGCATGCGGGCCGAGCAATTGGGCGCCCTTCGCGCAGACGGTGCGATAGCAGAGCGCGGCACCCTCGGCGGAGCAACCTACAATCCCGATGTGCAGGGGCAACGGCATCTCATGATTTTACTGATTCGATAACCTGCAAATCCTCCGGCCATTCCAAACCGTCTGTGCCTGTAGGCGGGACACAACGATTTGCCGCCTGAAACGTACGGTTTAGCATGTTCAGTGCGCGACCGACACCGCCCGGGGAGACATTGAACGCAGGCGAAGAGCATCCGGGAAGTGCTGCACAGGAGACGAAATGGTCACCAGACGTGAATTCCTTGACACACTTGCCGTGGGAGCGGCCGGGCTTGCCCTTGGTTCGACAGCCAAAAGCTACAGCCAGATCATGGGCTCCAACGAACGGCTCAACTTCGCGGTAATCGGATTAAACAGCCGCGCTTATGCGCATCTTTCCTCACTCAAGGCCAACCAGGATGCGGCGCGTATCGCGTACGTCTGCGACGTTGAAAGCACCATTCTGGCCAAATTCGCCGCTGCTACCCGCCAAATGATGGGCTACGACCCGGCGACGGAGAAGGATTTTCGCAAAATTCTGGAGCGCAAGGATATCGATGCCATCACCATTGCCACGCCGGATCACTGGCATACGCCAATGGCGATCCTCGCTCTGCAGGCGGGGAAAAACGTGTATGTCGAAAAGCCCTGCAGCCACAACCCCGGCGAGGGCGCGCTGCTGATCGAGGCGCAGAAGAAATACGGCAAACTGGTGCAGATGGGAACGCAGCAGCGCTCGTCTCCGCACACGATTGAGATGGTCAATAAGATCCGCGGCGGGCTTATTGGCCGTCCGTATTTTGCGAAATGCTGGTATGACAACACCCGCAAATCCATTGGCGTGGGAAAGCCTGTTCCGGTTCCCGCCACACTCGACTGGGATCTCTGGCAGGGCCCAGCGCCGCGCCAGCCCTACAAGGACAACGTGCAGCCTTATAACTGGCACTGGTTCCGAATCTGGGGTACCGGCGAGACCCTCAATAACGGGACACATGAAGTAGATGTCTGCCGCTGGGCGCTCGGCGTCGACTATCCCAATCGCGTGACCGCCTCGGGCGGCCGCTACGCCTTCAAAGACGACTGGCAGTTCTACGACACGCTCGTGACCAGCTTCGAGTATGACGACAAGATGATTTCGTGGACGAGTGCCAGTTCAAACGGAATGCACACCTATAATCGCGGCCGCGGGTCCGTAATCGAAGGGACAGAAGGCAGCGTGCTCGTCGATCGGGATGGCTACGAGGTCTACGACCTGAAAGGCAAAAAGACCGGCGAGGTCAAGGTCGGCAAGCAGACTTCGACCGCTGACCTTATCGGCGCGGACTCGATGACCGACGCGCATTTCGCCAACTTTATTGCCGGCATCCGCAAGGGCGAGAAGTTGAATGCGCCGGTCTCAGTCGGCAACGTGGCAGTGACCATGCTGCAGCTGTCGAACATCGCATGGTTCGTGCACCGCGAACTGGATCTGGACCCTGCTAACGGCAAAATCAAAAACGATAGCGAAGCCATGAAGTACTGGAACCGCGAATACGAGAAAGGATGGGAGCCGCGCATATGATTGCCCCCGGGCGTGCTCGGGCCATCGAGCTCTTCGGGAATTCTGCACGGCATACCGCACATGAGGAAATCACAGAAATGAAGAACATCTCCCGCCGCACGTTTGTCCGCTCTTCAGCCCTGCTGGCTGCCGCTTCCACGTTGCCCGTCGCACGCCAGGCACTCGCCGAACTAACCGAGGCTGGCGGCGCGCCTTCGCCGATCAAGCTGGGAATCGCGAGCTATACCTTCCGCAACTTCCCACGCGCTCAGATGATCACGTGGATGAAGCAACTGCAAATCACCGGCCTCAATGCCAAGGACACGAAGGACCATTTGCCCATGGATCCGACGGCAGAGGCGCAGGCCGTTTCGGACTACGAGGCGAACGGCATTCACCTGCATGCCGTCGGAGCCATCTACTTCCAGAAGGACGATGACGACGACATCCGCGCCAAGTTTGAATACTGCAAACGCGCCGGCGTCAAGGTCATCGTTGCCGGCGATCCGGCGCCCGCCACGCTGCCGCGCGTGGAAAAGTTCGTGAAGGAATACGATATCAAGATCGCCATCCACAATCACGGACCCGAGGACAAGATCTTTCCGTCGCCGCTCGACGTGCTGAAGTTTGTAAAGACAATGGATCCGCGAATGGGCTGCTGCATCGATGTGGGTCACTGCATGCGCGCAGGCACTGATGTCATCGAGGCGATCCACGCCGCGGGACCGCGCCTTTTCAACATGCACATCAAAGACCTGGCCAATTTCACAGCGAAGGAGAGCCAGGTCGCGGTCGGTGAAGGCAAGATGCCGATCCGCCAGATCTTCGAAGCGCTGGTCAAGATCAAGTACCCCGGCTGGGTCGATCTGGAATACGAGATACACGGCGACGATCCGATGCCCGGGCGTAACCGAGAGCTTCGCCTACATGCGGGGAGTTCTCGCAGGCATGGGCTACAACCCTCGCGCCTGACCCAACTAGAAGGCGGCGCGATCTTCGTTGGTCGCTCCGCCGCCGGAGCGGAAAAGCCTCGTGATTCCGCCTGTTCTCTATCTTGAGACTCCCTCCGTTGTGGTTCGATTTGGAGGCGATGGCTCGACTACACTGATTAGGCCATGAATGCTGTTTCGATTCGCGGCGACTTGGTTGGCCAGGTCATCGACGGGAGATTCTCGCTCCTCGAATGGCTGGGCGGATCCGGCACCAGCGGCACCTTCCTCACTGAGCTTGACGGCCCCGGATCCCGGCGAGCTGCCATCAAGCTTTTCTCCGCGCCGGCCCAGGCCGAAGACCGGCTCTCCACCTGGACAGCAACGGCAACCTTGTCGCACGTCCACCTCGTGCGCATCCTGCACTTTGGCCGCGCTGAGATCGATGGTGTTCCCCTGGCCTACGTCGTCACCGAGCTGGCCGAAGAGGTGCTGTCGCAGATCATCCCCGAGCGTCCGCTGACTGCTGAAGAAGCCCGGCAGATGCTCGAGCCGGTTCTCGACGCACTCTCTTACCTGCACTCCAAGGATTATGTCCACGCACACCTCAAGCCATCGAACATCCTGGTGGTCGAAAACGAGGTGAAGCTGTCGGCGGACGGCATGATTGCGTCAGGCGAGCCGGCCCTCGGAGTTCAACAGCAGCGATGTTCACAACGCCCTGGAGACAGCGACAGAACCCGTAACCCCGGCGGCGGATATGTGGTCGCTGGGCGTAACGGTGGTGGAAGCGCTGACCCAGCAGTTGCCCGTATGGGACTCGGCAACGAATCCGATCCGGTGTTGCCGGCTTCGGTGCCGAAGCCATTTGACGAGATCGCGCGGGAATGTCTGCATGTCGATCCTGCGCGCCGATGCACGTTGACCGATATCCGTTTGTTTCTTGAGGGCAAGTCGAAGCGGGTTCCGGCCGCCGGCGGCAGCCGTGGCGAAGCCACCCGTTCCAGCGAAGATCGCCGAGAAATCGTCGCGCGCGCGGCTCCCGCTGGTTCCGCTGATCGTTGGATTCGTTCTGCTGGCGGCAATCATCGCCGGGCTCTTGATTCGCAGCCACAAGACAGAAACGGCGCCGCTGCAGACTGAGACGATCAAACAGGCGCCGCCCGCGGAGCCGGATGCGCACGGCGCCTGCGCCACCGCCCGCGACGACAGGGACCGCCAAAAGGCGAAGTGCTCAATCGCGTTATGCCGGATGTTTCGCGCCAGGCGAGCAACACGATCCACGGCAAAGTCACCGTTGTCGTTCGTGTAACGGTGGATCCATCCGGCGCGGTAACCAACGCTGAATTTGCATCGCATGGCCCCAGCGCTTATTTCGCGCGCATCGCGATGGAATCGGCGCGCAACTGGAAATTCAAACCGCCGGTGCAAAACGGGCAAGCAGTCGCCAGCACATGGCTGCTGCACTACAAATTCAAGCGGGGTGGCGTGGACGTCACGCCCGTGGACAATAGAACCGTCGATCATCATCGACTAGTTCCTACAACATGCAACCTTATGGTTGCGTATCATTCGACTGCAATCTTCTTTTCGAGCCGACGCCGGTTATGAACGCTCGCTGTCTGAGTATCGATTCAGGCGCACCTAGCGATGGATGGGTTTTGAGCGTGCACGACAAATCGCTAGGCCTTGCCAAGTTGCTCAAGCAGTCCGTCGAAGGCGGCAAGGTCGGCGTATTCGATGATCACGCGGCCGCGGCCGTTCTTATCCTCGATGCGAACCTTGAGGCCGAGCGCTCGCTGTAGTTGCTCTTCCACTTCCTTGACGTTGGGATCAACCGGCGTCTCGGGCTTGGGCTCTTTCTTTGCTTTTCTCAGGGAACAGGATGCCCTGCACCAGGCTTTCTGTTTGGCGAACAGAAAGCGAAAGGTTCGCCACCCGTTGCGCCGTCTTTTCGAAATCTGGATGTAACTTCAATCCTAACAACACTTTAGCGTGACCGAAAGTTAGAGTCGGTTGACTCGACGAGTTTCTGCACGCCTTCAGGCATGCTGAGCAGGCGCATGAAATTGGAGACTGAAACGCGGTCTTTGCCGGTGCGCGTGGCGATCTGTTCCTGCGTCATGTGGAACTCGCGCGAAAGCCGCTCAAAGGCCCGCGCCTGCTCCATCGGGTTCAGGTCGGCGCGCTGCAGGTTTTCGACGATGGTGATTTCGAGTGCCTGCTCGTCGGAGACCTGGCGCAGGATGGCGGGGATGGTTTTCTTGCCTGCCAGTTGCGAAGCCCGCCAGCGACGCTCGCCGGCGATCAGCTGAAATCGACCGCTGGCCAGCGGCCGAACGAGAATGGGCTGCACGACCCCATTGGCCGTGATGGATGCTGCAAGTTCGGCCAGTTCGCCTTCGTCTACATGGGTTCGGGTCTGGAATGGATTGCGATCGATCTCTTCGACTGGAATTTCGCGCGGTTTGCCTCCCTCGGTTTCGATCGGGGCGGGCACATGGACGGGGGCGGGAGCAGGCTGGCTGTTGACACGGGGCAATAAGGAGTCAAGTCCTTTGCCCAAGGCGCGACGTTTGTTATCGGGGGCGGCGATGCTCATCTTAAATTCCTCTTGCCGGCCGATTTGCCGGCGAATTAACTAACGATCTATAAGTCTGCGCATCCTTGGTTGGAAGTGCGCTCAGGAGTATGGCCAGAAACGGACCTCGGCCTTGGGTTTTGAATTCGCGGCGACCTTTCGCTCGATGCTTTTCGGGCTCTCGATGCGATTGCGGGCCAGGTACTCTCCGGCAAGTTCAAAGTAGGCTTCAGTTCCTCGGGACCGCGAATCGTAAATCGCCACCGGCTTTCCGTGGCTCGGGGCTTCGGCAAGCCGGATATTCCGGGGTATCACGGTGATAAAGAGCCGATCGCGGAAGTGTTCGCGAAGCGTATCGCGCACCTGCTGTGCCAGGTTCGTGCGGTCGTCGTACATCGTCAGCAAGACACCTTCGATCTCCACGCTGTGATTGAAGGCGGCTCGTACCCTTTCGAGAGTCGAAACCAGCTCGGTAATGCCTTCCAATGCGAAATATTCGGCCTGCATCGGCACAATCAGCGAATCGGATGCGACCAGAACGTTGAGAGTCAGCAGGTCGAGCGCCGGGGGACAATCGAGAATTACGATGTCGTACTTATCTTTGACTGGCGCGAGAGCTTTGCGGAGCCGCACGGCACGGTCTTCAGCATTGGTGAGTTCAATATTGGCGCCGGTCAGGTTTTTGGATCCAGGCAGGATCCAGAGATTTTCGACTCCACTTGGCAAAATGACCTGTTCAGCCTCAGAATCACCGACCAGCACGTCATAGATGGAATGGCGATTGTCATCCCGTGCAATTCCGAGGCCCGAAGACGCATTAGCCTGAGGATCGCAGTCGACCAGGAGGATTTTGAGGCCCTCAAGCGCAAGGCACGCGGAAAGATTGATAGCGGTAGTTGTCTTGCCCACTCCACCCTTCTGGTTCACAACTCCGAGAATCTTTCCCATAGCGTTTCAGGTTAAAGGAAGGGGGCCGCGGCGTGCGTGAAGTGAATCTGTGGAGAACATGTACCAGCTGTGGAAAGCCCTAAATGGCATGATGCGGGCACAGTTGCAAGGCATTGCAGATCATCGATTTAGCTGATTTTTGGGAATTGGTATAATTTCAATTGACTGTGAAGCAACCCGGTGGAAAACTCGGGCCGAAAGCGTGCCGCGATGTAGCATTCGCAACCCCGAGAAGCGAATGTTCCACGTGGAACATTCAGTCTGAATCGAGGGTTCCATGTTCCACGTGGAACATCGAGATCTGCCAGAGGCTCCTATTCAGCAAGCCGTTCAGGTTGGCTTCGATGCAAGAGCGAGGATCCGCTGTTCGGACGTGGGGAGTGGCTTAGGCTCCATCCATCGAAACACCGGACCTGCCGACGCCTGGATGAGAGGAAGCTGCTCCCGGGTCGTGAGGACCGCTAACGTCCCATCGGGTCGGACCAGAGTCGAGGCGGCGGCAATCGCATGTTCCATCCGATCAACTGCACGAAGGATCACGCAATCGAATTGCTGATCCAACTGCTCGGCGCGCTTGGCAAAGACGCTCGAATTCAACGCTAGAACCCGGACCGCCTCCTGAAGGAATGCGGCCTTCTTGCTTTGCGACTCTGCCAACGTGACCGCGATCTCCGGCCGAGCAGAGCGCAATGGGAATTCCGGGAAAGCCCGCTCCTGATCCGAAGTCGAGCAGGGAACCGATACCTTCAGGCAGAAGGCGTGCGCAAGCGATCGACTCAACGAAATGGCGGCTCAGAATCTCCTCCGGGGCACGGATCGCCGTCAGGTTCATGCGGGAATTCCAGCGCAGGATCAGAGCCAGATATTCGTCAAACTTCGCCGCAGTGGTCACGTCGAGCGGCTGCAAACCGGCGGTCGCCAGAAGGTGGTTAAGGCTGGAGCCGGTCTCTGCGACGCTTCGATCTTGATTCATATCGATGCGACGGAAACTTCAATGGGACGGGGGCGCCATGCCTCGGCGGCGTGGCCGAAACCCGCGAAGATCGCGCGCGACAGGGAACTCGCCGTGTAGGTCCGTTCGGGATGCCACTGGACGCCCAGCACGAAGTGGTCTGTTGAATCAAGCTCGACGGCCTCGATCACATCATCCATACGGGCAAACAGCCGTGACGCGGAGATTGTCGCCAACGCGGCCAATTGCCTGGTGATGGCTGGAGTTGCATTCCGACTCGAGAACGTCGACCGCAGCAGAAGCCAGACGCGAGCCACTGGCAATCCGAATGGGATGCGCGTTCACAACAGCGCGACCCGGAGCGTGATCAACAGGTGTATTCAATACCGTCTTCAGATCCTGGATGAGAGTTCCGTTCAACCAGACATTCAGTGTTTGAACGCCGTGGCAGATTGCCAGGATCGGCTTGTGAAGATTAAAGGCGTCCTGCAGCAGAAGTTCGTCGACTGCTGTGCGGCCTGCATCGGCCGGGCCACAGGCGGGGATCCGCTCTTCGCCATAACGCTCAGGATCCACATCAAAGCCGCTCCCCGGAAGCAGGACGCCGTGCGTCCCGGCGAGAAGGCGCGCCACGCGGTCCTGACGCTCGTGAAGCGGGATAATGACTGGCACCATTCCAGCGGATTGGAGCGCAGAAACGTAAGGAGGAAGAGAGCGCGCGTTATAAGCGGCGTCGCTGGTGGTCGGCTCAGGTAGGGCAATCCGAATTGACATATGCGTTTTCAAGTGTATGCGAGATTGCTGCCGACTGGCTCAGTGAAGTTGACTCTTTCGAAGAAGGGTCCCAAACATATCTATGTTATTGATTCTAAACATCTTAAGTCATAATATGCGCTTGATAAATATCGTAAGTGTATTTATATTCAATGATTTACGCTGCACAAGATTGGCTCGCTTCGCTATCTGGAGCGCGGCGGTTCCGGGCAACCGGCAACAACGGCAAAGAATGATATCCTTGCGGCTTTCGGGGAGAATGCTGGGATGAAGCGGGCTATCTGCGTTGCAATGGTGGTTCCTCATGGTGGTCTGGGCCTGGCGTGCGCCTGGGCAGGAGAACGGATCAGCGAGAAACAGATGAGCCAGAGACAACGCTGCGAGTGAACAGCCGCGCCGTCCTTGTGGATGTGCTGGTGACCGACAAAAAGGGTGCGGCCGTGAAAGGTTTGCCGCAGAGCGCATTTTCCGTGAAGGAGCAGGGAAAGCCCCAAGCCATCACTTTCTTTGAAGAACACCACGGCATCGAACCGGTTGAACAGGAAGCCATCACTCTCCCGCCAAATGTATTCAGCAATCACCCCGATGAACAACAGCCTGCGGCCGTGACTGTGTTGCTGCTCGACGCGCTGAATGCGCCAGTAGAGGACCAGTCGTTTGTGCATCAGCAGGCGTTGCAATTTCTGAAGACGGCGCGGCCGGGCTCGCGCATGGCGATCTTCGCCATGTCGTCGGGATTGCATTTTGTGCAGGGGTTCACCGAAGATCCGGCGGTGCTGGTTGCCGCGCTGAATTCAAAGAAGGGCAATGGCGTGGAGCAGTCGTCGAACCTGACAACGGCCACAGAGGCGAACGCTGGGCAGGGACTCGTAAACATGATGTCGGAGACGGCACCAACCCAGCCAACTCCGAATGGGCCTTCGCCCACCGGGCCGGCTGCGTCACCCTCGATGATTGCGGGGCTGCAGGGCTTTCTCCACGAGATGGCAAATGCGGAAGTGAGCGACCGGGAGTATCGGACCCTTGCCAATCTGCAACAACTCGCCAGATTTCTCGGCGCGTTTCCGGGACGCAAGAACCTCATCTGGTTTTCTACTTCATTTCCGGCATCGGTGTTCGCAATGACGCGAGCCGCGCTTCGAAGGCGATGTGAAGAAGACGGTGAACCTGCTGACCGCGGCGCGAGTGGCTTTGTATCCCGTGGATGCGCGGGGAGTAAGTGAACACGCATTCTTCACGGCGGGGAACGGGCAGACAAACGACGCAACTCTGCCCGCGCAGATGAGCGGAGCAAGCGGCCAGCCCGCAGGTCCGGGAGGCGGCAACAACTCGATGACGGCCAGCGCTATCGGCGGACCTGATACGGGAAATTCGGTCAGCGATCATCCTCTGGCGGCAGAGAATCAGCAGACAAACAGCAAGCACGCAACCATGGATATGCTGGCGCACGACTCCGGAGGGCGCGCGTTCTACAACACGAATGACCTCGGCAAACGTAATTGCGGAGATCGGGAAGTCGGGCGCGGACTTCTACACGTTGTCCTACGTTCCGGAAAACGCGAAGATGGATGGCGGATTCCGGAACATCTCGGTTGACCTGCAGGGACAGAAATACAACTTGAGTTACCGGCGCGGTTATTTTGCTACCGATACTGATCGGCCGGGAGCGTCCGAGACCGCGGCTACTGCTGATGCGACGCAGGGCGGGAAGCCGGTCAATCCCCTGGCGCCGTTTATGGCGCTGGGCATGCCGGAGAGCGAGCAGATCGGCTATCGCGTAGCGATCAAGCCCGCGCGGAGAGGCCGCGGCGGGAGCGAAGACAAGCAGCTATGAAGCGGAGTTCATTCTGACGGTGGACGATCTGAAGTTGAGCGTAGACGCTAACGACACTCGCACCGGAATACTCGTAGTTGGCTTGACGGTGTACGACCGCTACGGGCAGGTGGTAAATCAGCAGGCACGCCGTGCCGCATTGACGTTGAAACCGGAAGTCTATGCCGCGGCGAAGACAATGGGGCTGAAGCTGAAGGCGAAGTTCGAAGCTCCTGCGGGCCAGTACTGGCTGCGAACAGGCGTTTACGACGAAGGCGACGCGAAGGTGGGAACATTGGAGATTCCGCTCGCTGCCGTGAAACCTGTCGTAGCGCAGGGCGGGAACTGAGGAGTACACGGCCGACGGCGACTCTTCAATTCTGGTAGTCACGACACTTCTTATAAGAGACAACGCTATTGGAGTATTTCGCTCCGGAATTCACTGGCTGCTTCTTTCCGCAACATGGATTTCCCTCGCCTGACGCTCCCCGCGTCACGCCGTCAGAAAAATTGTTGCAGCCTTGTCCCTCCGGGATTACGTCAGATGAGCAGATTTGTTTTGATTTGGTTTTCAATGCATGGTTTCGGCGTAGAATGCGTTGTTGCATCCGTCAGTCAAACGAAGTTGATCCAACGGTTGTCGTGTGTCGATGTGATAAACGATTGCTGGAGAAAAGTCATGTGCCGGTTTCCCGTTGTTGTGGTGGCAGCGGCAGTAAGCGTGATTGCTTCCATCTCTGCGCCGATGCAGAGCTGGGCTCAGACGCAAACATCCTCAGACAAGAAGAGCGGGCAGGCATCGTCCGAGTATGTATTTCGAACGACTGTTCGGCGTGTTCCCTTGGACGTGATTGTCCTCGACAAGAGTGGCAACCCGGTTCGCGGATTGACCAGGGATGATTTTGTGGTGGAGGAAGATCGAAAGCCGCAGAAAGCGCTTTCGTTTGAGTTCTTCGATGGAAGTGCTCCTGCATTCGTGCCACCCAGGACTCCAGCTCTCCCATCGAACACCTATGTCAACCTGCCGACGGCGCCGGAGCGAGGACCGCTCTACATCCTCTACTACGACATGGTGAACACTCCGCTCACCCAGCAGATGGAAGCTCACAAGCAGTTGCTCGATTTTGTTGACCATGCCCAGCCAGGAACCCGCTTTGCCCTTTTCGCGAACATGGCTGGACTGCACCTGGTGCAGGGATTCACGAGTGACCACGAGCTGCTGCGCCAGGCGATCCTGTCGAAGGGACCCGGCCCGCATCTGCCGGATGTCTTCCTTTATGGAGACAACTATGGATATGAAGACGCCGGTGCAGTCCTATCCAATATGAAGTTTATGGCGGAGTACATGAACGGGATACCCGGCCGCAAGAATCTTCTGTGGCTCTCAAGCGTGTTCCCCATTCCTGTCGGCCCCACGATGAGAGGCCACAACTCGAACACACGTGTGGGCGGGGGATTTTCCAGCTCAACCCTGCAGATCAACGACCTGACCTATCTTCAAAGCCAGGGAATCAAGGAAGCATACGCGGCCTTGGCGAGCAGCCAGGTGGCTCTTTATCCCGTGGACCTAACCGGGGTGGTGGGTGGAGGTGACTCCCTCACCAACTACGATTACATGGATGACATTGCCGCGGCGACCGGTGGACATGCGTACTACGGCAACAACAAGGTTGCCGAACTGCTCGACAAGGCCGTAGAGAACGGCGAGAGCTATTACTCGATGACCTATTCGCCGACAAATACAAAATACGATGGCTCGGAGCGGCACATCCGCGTGACTTTGGCGGACAAGAATAAGAACTATGTGCTGACCTATCGGTCCCTCTACTACGGGGTGGGGGACGATGAGGTCGAGGCGTCGCATGCCAAGCACGTAATGCAGCAGCGATTCCTCGCGGCAAAGCGGACCGATACGTTATACGCGACAGTCGAGCACGGCGCGCCGCTGGTGCACGATCTGTTGTTTGTCGCGCACATGGCCACCAACGGCCAACCGCGCATGGCGAGTGCGGAAGAAATGAAGCAGCTGGAAGATTCGCCTGTCTACTTTCGAACGCGTAAGAAGAACAAGAATCCGAAGCCGCTGACGCCTGTGAATCTGCAACAGTATGTAATCAACTACGACGTAATCGATCCCCAGTTCAGGTCGGCAGCCGCACAACAGAAAGTACCGATTCTGGAGTTTGCTGCTGCCGCATACAACAGCGACGGCACGCTCTTGAACAGCATCCTCAACAAGGGTGCAATTTCAAGCGAACGGCGGCCCGACGGCAAGGTCGATACTCGTTTCGTTGCAGTTCAGCAACTCGAAGTGCCTCCCGGTGCTGCGTACATTCGCGTGGTAGTGCGCAATCCTCAGAACGATCGCACGGGCGCGCTCGAAGTGCGGCTGCCCTTGAAGCCGGAGACGCAGACAGCCCAGGCCGGCCCAGAGAAGAAGACCGGTCGAGAACAACTGAACGCCCTATTCGGCAGCAACGTCAGAGCGCACCACCGTCATCGTACAAATGGGAGGAATTCGATGCGAGTGCCTTTGGCTTGTGCATTCATGTTAGGTGTGGCGGGCGGTGCGCGAACGATGCTTCCGGCAGCGACGGTGAGCCGGGCAGTTCGGGCGGGAACGTTGTGCGTGAAAGATACGCCGCTGGCGTTTGCCAAGAGCCAGAATCTGGGTCGGCTGCTGGCCGGAATGGCGGTGGCAGAGCTCGTGATCGACAAGCTGCCGATGACGCCAAGCCGCAAGATGACTGCTGCATTCGCTGCACGCCTGCTCAGCGGCGCACTCGCCGGAGCGGCGATCGGTACCGTTACGCACCGGCCGACGTTTGGCGCGCTGCTCGGCATCGCCGGCGCTATCGTCGGCACCGAGGGCGGCGCGGCATTTCGGTCCTGGCTCTCGTCTCTCTTCGAGCGGGACCTGCCGGCGGCAGTGATCGAGGATCTCGTCGCACTTGCCTTGATCGGCTTCGTCTCCAGCAAGCTCAAGGCTTGCGCGGTTCCCGCTGAAGTCGAACTGGCTTAACGCCCGGGGCTAGCGCGAGTGCGACGGCCCGTAGTCGGCATGGTCGGTGGTCGTCAGGGATTCCGCGGTGGTGCCCTCGAGATCGAAGAGGATGATGCTGTTGGCGCCTGGTCGGAGCCACGGGCCGGGCGTGTACAACGTGAATTCCGGCCCGACGGACCAGAAGCGCCCGAGCGGCTGCGCGTTCAGGAATGCGATGCCCTTCGCTACCTTGTGCGTGTCGAGGAAAGTGTCGGGAAAGCCGGTGCTCGGCGGCGTTGACGGAACCCTCATCGTGAAGCGGTAAAAGCATGGGCCCTCGCAGGGATCTGATGTGAAGTGCAGATCTGCGAGATTGGTTAGCGGCAGCGAATAGATCTGCCAGTGCTGCGGCTGCTGGCCGGGTAGAGTTACGAGCCAGTGATGCCTTTACGCTCAGTGCGAATGACCTTGGTGAAGTTCACGCGGCCGGAGTTCTCGACGAGGATGTCGAGGGTCGCGTTTGCAGCGACGGCGGGCATCTTCAGGTGCGACTGACCGAGGCGGCGGTCGAGGGTGCCGATGAGTTTGCGGTTGACATAAATCTGCGCATAGTCATGGAGGCCATCGATTGCAAGCTCTCCGTCCGGGCCCGCGGCAAGCTGGGTGCGATACAGAATGTAGCCGTAGGACTGATCGAGATCTTCCATGGTGAGGAGCTTGTCGGACTCGACGGGCTTGGGCAGGTTGCTCCACAGCGAGGCTGACTCGGCATGCGGATCGATCGGGTACGTGGTGGCTGGAACTGAGGCCGGGATGGCGGGAGGAGTCTTGCCGGTAACGCGGGTGATGGCTTCGCGGAATGCCGTGTACTTGGGAGTGGGCTGGCCGCTCTCGTTGAGGGGTGCGTCGTAATCGTAGCTGGTGGTGTCGGGCTCGTAGTTGGATCCGTTGCTGTTGGCGCCGTTCATCCAGCCGAAGCTCGTGCCCCCGTGAAACATGTACATGCTGACGGAGTACCCCTGGCGGAGCATCCATTCGTACTCGGCAGCATTTTTGGCAACCTCGGTGGTGTGGTGGTGCTCGCCCCAATGGTCGAACCAGCCGGCCCAGTACTCGCCAGACATGAAGGGGCCTTCGGGACGAAGCTTCTTGAGGGTGTCGAAGCTGCCCTTCGCATCACCCGTTCCGAAGTTCACCACAGCGGGTCGATTCGGAAGAGATCCATTCGGAACCTGGTCGGCACCGTCTGCCGTGTAGAGTAGCGTGCCAGGTGTGGCAAGGCCGGATTTTAGAAGCGCGGATTCCACGGCTCTCATGTAGGCATGGTCGTTGCCGAACGAGCCGTATTCGTTTTCGATCTGAATGGCGATAATGGGTCCACCATTCTGGATCAGGAGCGGCGAGACTTCCTGGGCGAGGCGCGCGAACCATCCGTTCATCGCCGCGATGTATTTGGGGTCGGAGGAACGGAGTTCGAGCGAGCGGTCCTTGAGGAGCCAGCTGGGATAGCCGCCGAGTTCCCACTCCGCGCACACGTAGGGGCCGGGACGGAGAATGACGTAGAGGCCTTCCTGTTGAGCTTCGCGAATGTACTCGGCAACGTCATTCTGGCCGGAGAAGTCGTTGACACCGGGGCGCGGTTCGTGGATGTTCCAGAAGACATATGTGGTGATGGTGTTGAGACCCATGGCGCGGGCCTTGCGGAAACGATCGCGCCAGTAGGCACGAGGCACGCGGGGATAATGCATCTCGCCGGAGAGAATCTGGTAGGGATGGCCATCAAGCCGAAACTGCCCGTTGGCTGCAGTGAAGGTGTGAGGTGCCTGTGATGAGGCAGCAAGAGCGGAGGCGAGCGTCAGCGCAACAGCGATGAGTATACGTTTCATTCCAGCAACGAGTTTAGCGCGGCGAGCTGCCCACCGACGGCAGTTTCGGCGTCATCCTGCTACCGTGCCTCGATTTTGCCCGCGATGCGATTGTATTCAGCACGCGAGATGACGTGACGCTTCACGAGATCTTCAGAGTCGGAGTAAGGCCGGTGGTCGATGATACGGCCGGCGGCGTCATCATCAATGCCGGGGAGACTCTTGAGATCGGCAGCAGATGCGCGATTGATATTGATGGTGCGCTGCTGCTTGATACCCTGCACCACTCCCTGTGCAACGGCCTTTGCATCCCGAGCCGCAGTCGAAGTAGCGCGAGCTGTCTGTTCGCGGATTTCGTCGGGACTGCGGTCGTGAGGCGTGCAGGCGGTGAGAGCAATAACGGCGACCGATAAAAGTGCAGCGAATCTCATGCACAATTTAGATGCGGCCGGAGTGGAGTGGGGTGGTCGCGCCTACCCAATGGTCTTATCAGTTCGCAGGCATACGTAGCTCGGGTTTAGAAGTGCATGAACCCGGTAACCTTTCCTGAGGAGTCGCGGATGAAGGTGAGTTCTTCTGCTTCGCTGCCATCGTCGCGTACGCGGCGAAACACATCTCCGCCTTTCGGTTTGTAGAACTGCATACCGGCAACAGGGTCATCGTCAGGCAAAGAAAAAGACGCGAGCCCGCCGGCCCATGGAAGCATCACGGCTTCCGACTCCCACGGCTGTCCGGAGTAGTGCCCCGCATAAGGCTTCGAGGTCGACGCCTGAAGCTGGGGCGGGCGCTTTGAACTCGTAGCCTTTGCGTTTATCGAGAATCGCGATACACCGACGATGCCCCACGGCCCGGGGCGCTCGGAGGAGTTGTCCATCAGGATCACGCCGAGTTCATCTTCGGGCCGGAGCATGAGGATCGTCTGATAGCCGGGGCAGTCGCCGCCATGCCCGACATAAGTGTGGTTCTCCTTGTGCTGGATCGCGAAACCGAGGCCGTAACTCACCTTCCAGGCCGGATCCATGAATTGAACACGCTGCATTTCCCGCAAGGTCGAGGCTTTGAGAACGTCGGCCTTGCCGGTGCGTAGAAGGCGAAATTGCCACGAGGCAAATCTGGCAAGATCCTGCACGGTGGAAGTGTAGCCCGCAGCGGGAGTAATGCCGCGGGTATTGAAGGGCTTCAGCAGGTCGCGGGCTCCGTCGCGCTTCATGGCTCCATAGCCCACGGCAAGGCGCTTGCCATAGAGGTCCATCGGCATGTAGGTGCGGGTGTCGTGGAGGCCGATGGGATCGAGGACGTGGGCTTTGGCGTATTCGGCATAAGGCTGCCCAGACACGGCTTCAACGGTTTCGCCGACGAGCGTGAGACCGAGATTGCTGTACTGGAAGTAGCGTTCGGCGGGGAAGAGTGATGGACTGCTTCGTGATCGTCTCGTGAATCTGTTCGCTGTGTGGGAAACGGAAAATCAGGACCGGACCAGTAAGGGAAGTCGGACTCGCGCGGCAGGCCGGCAGAGTGAGAGAGCAAGCCGCGCAGAGTAATCGGCACGCTGTCTTCATCGGTCGTCTTAAGTTTCGCCCAGGGTAGGTATGTGGTGATGGGCTCGTCGAGGTGGACTTTGCCTTGTTCCCACTGCTGCATCAAGGACACGGAAGTGAAAAGCTTCGAGATGGAGCAGATGGAGTAAATGGTGTCGGGAGCCGCGGGGACCTTGTGATCGGCATCGAGTGTGCCGTAACCTTTTGACCACACCAGGTCGTCGCCCGCAACCACGCCGGCGGAGATAGCCGGGATGTGCTGATAAACCTGGACGCTGTCGAGCCACGCATCGGCCACCCGTATGGCTTCCGCACGCGCTTTGGCAGCCTTTTCGGGTGTGGTCATTGATGCGGCGGTTTGAGCGCGGACTGTTGAAGCAGAGACAAGACAAAGCACGATGCAGGCAGGGAAGAAGAGCAGACTTCTCACTGGGTGGCTCCTTGGCACGGAGAGATCAAATTGCGGATATCGGCTTTTGAAGGGACTGCTTGCAGTCTAGCGCGACATAGCGGGTGCCAATTGCGACGCGCGCAACTTTCAGGGCATCGGTTTAGGCGCGGGACGTCATTTTTTCAAGCGGTGATTGTAGACGCAGTGCAATCACCGGAGTACACTTCTCCATCGACGCGTGACACTCCCGTGTGTTGCTTCCCCAATTCTGCAGCATACTGAAGAGCCAGACGATTGTTGCCGCGTCTCCCGATGGGCCATTTCACAAGTGCCAAAGTTCTCTTTCGATGGAGATTTCAGCCATGCGAATCACACGGGGCATCGAGCCTATCGCTTTCGGTTCTCTTGAGTTCAAACCTGTGGCACCAGCCAGATCCACCCGATCTTCCAATCATCGAATAGGCATCCTCTCTGCGCTTCTGCTCATTTTCACCACTGGCGGCGCCAACGGCCAGGCAGGACCGCCAACCCCGGAATTCACGTCGATTGTTGTCTTTGGCGACTCGCTCTCCGACACGGGGAACGACGCCCACTTGACGTATGACAAGTACGGAATCCGAGCTCCGGGCCCCGTCGCCGACTATACCGATGGCCGTTTCACAGATGGGTTCGATACCTTACCCGCCGCGCAACTGTACTCCGGAGTCTGGATCGAACAGTTGGCGCAGTCGATACCATCGAAGCCCGAGATAAAGAACTCGCTCGACGGCGGAACAAATTACGCCTTCGGATTTGCGACCACAGGTAATGGCACGGGCACAGCCACTTTCGGACCGGGAGGCTCGCTGTCAATCGACGTGGAGAACATCGGTCAACAGATTGACGACTATCTTGCGACTCACCCGAAGATCACGCCCAAGACGCTTTTCGTCGTTTGGGGTGGCGCAAATGATCTCCTGCAGAATGACATCTCTCCCGAAGCTATCTTCAATGCGGCTGGCAATCAGATGCTGAACATCCAACGCCTCATCGATGCAGGAGCTACGCAGTTTCTTATCCCCAACCTGCCGCCGCTGGGATTAACTCCGAGGCTCAACGGCAATCCGGTTGCGGCACCGATCGTGAATGAAGCAAGCGCTCTGTACAACACCGCACTCGCCAGCGTCGTGCAGTTGCTGCTGCAAACCAATCACCAAAAACATCTTCATATCGCGCAGCTCGACGTTTTCGGCTTGTTCAATCAGATTGTTGCGACGCCGTCGAATTACTCATTGCTGAATGTGACAGCGAGTTCGCAGGGCGCGCCTGTCAATCCGGACCTGTTTCTTTTCTGGGATGATATTCACCCCACAACACACGGCCATAACATCGTCGCCATGAGCGCTGCAGCAGCTCTGGCACGCAGCAATTGCGACAAGAAGATCAGACTGTTTGGTATCAGCATCGACGTGTGCGGCTTGTTTTAGCACTGAAGCGTATTGGGATGCTAAGGATCTGAATCGGTGAACTTGCTCTCGAGCGTGGCGGAAGCCGCGCTCTTTCTATTGGTGGATACGAAGTTCTACTTCGTCGCAAGAGGTTGAGGCGCAGTGTCGGGCTTTGCGAGTTTTTCGATTGTGGCCTCGGCAGTTCCAGAACCGAGAATCTCGCGAATTGCTCTCTCAAGCACTTCGTCACGACCTGCCTTGATGCCGGCGATTGTAGGCTTCGCCTCGATGTCGACAATAATGCCGATGCGTTGCGTAGGACGGCGGTCGGGATAGAAGACGCCAATGCCGCTGATCATGGTGCCTAGGCCCCCCGGCAAAGGGATTGCCGATACGTTACCGTCAGCGCCAGCCGTTGTGCTGCCCACGACGATGGCGCCGGGTGCAGTGCGCAGCGCCATCGCGGTGTATTCCGCCTGGCTTACTGAGGTCTCATCGACAAGGATCACCACCTTGCCGTCATAGTGAGCTGCAGCCGGATCGATGGCGACGGAAGTGCTGAAGTGGAATGCACCTGGATTGGCGAGGTCCGGCACGGTGAACATGGCAAAAGGAGTGGTGCGCTTTACAAGATGAGAACCAAGCGCGAATGGCATAAACTCCGATGGGTAATTGCGGATGTCGATGATGAGGCCCTTTGTATTTGCGGCGCGCTCCATGTCGGCTGGAACATCGACCGCCTTGATGCTGGAAAGTTTGAGATAAGCGATGTCCGGTGACAGCAGGCGAAATGTCGCACCAGGCACGTCGTGCCACTTGAAATTGTTGGCGTTTTGCGCCGGCTGACGATCAGCATGAAGTTCAATGAGCTTGGCATCGCGCCGCACCTGCAGTTCGACTGGTTTGCATTCTCCGTTGGTGAGGGTGGCGGCCATGTCACGCTGGCGCGCAGCAGCGTTCGAGTCGGCGTAGAACGGCGTCCACTCCTCCATCAACTTTGACAGCGGTGTGCCGTCGATCGACTGAAACGCGTCGCCAATGTGAAAAGCGGAGGCCGTGCCCCCATCCTTCGCGGCAAATCCAGTCACCACGGCCTGCCCCTCGATGAAGCGAACTTCGACCGGAAGCGCACATTTGCCCGCGGGTGGCCTCACATCGAGAGAACTCCACAAATTAGCATGAGTGTCGTTGGCCTTGGCGACGAGCTCCAGCATCGCGAGTTGATAGGCGGTGCGATCTTTCGCAAGCGCAAGTTTCGGGATGAACTCGGTGAGCACCCCGGGCCAGTCCTGCCCGGCATCGATTCGATAGGGCGACCAATACTGCATGATGTTCCACCAGCGGAAGAGCGCGAGCAGCTGAAAGCCTGAATCCGGAAATGTAACGCCGACGTAGGAAAGTTCGTGCTCAAAAACCGGGTTCCCGACGCCCGGAGCCATGCTGATGAAGAACTGCTTGCCGCCTGGTCGATTCTGATAGATGCGCTGCAGGCGCATGCTCAGTGCGGATCCCAGAGTCGTGCTGTCGTGGATCCAGGCGACGTCCGGTTTCAGCGGCAGATCAGTGGCGGGCTCTGCAGGACACTGGCTCGCATCGCATGAGGGTACCTCACCAAGAGTGTCGATCCATTGCACGATCGCTTCGTTCGCATGCGCGCGATCGGGTGCGGCGAGTATTGTCGGAAGAATTTGCAGCAGGTCGTAATCCCACTGTCGTTTGCCCGCCGCCACTGTGGCGTGGTGATACTTCAGAAATCCCCAAACGCGACCAAGCGTGAAGAGGTTGTCGATCTGGTTTGGGGTGAGAGAGGAAAGCGCGATCTGCGATCCCTTGTCGAATCGGTGATCGGTATCCATCACCGTAAGGACGCGCTCCATAGTCTTGGCCTGCGCAATCGGTTTGTCGTCGACAAGCAAGCGAAGATCGTCGGCCCACAGAGTTCCGGTGCCCGCAAGGAGAACTCCAAAGACAAGTTGGCGCGCGTTTGCATCGATGGGGAGTTTGATCGTGTACTCGCTCCACTCGCGCGTGCCATCGACGTGCTGGCTGGCCATGTTTTCGAGTTTGAGCATTTGGCCTTCGCCATCTTCACGCATCCAGAGGCCCGCGGACCCAGTCACGTCTTTGGTGCGGAAATAACCGCGCAACTCGACCTCGGCGCCAGCGAAATCCACCGGTATGCTCCGGGTAATGACAGAGAAGCCACCCTCGCTCGCGGAGGTGCGATCGAAGCGAACCGACCACTTTCCAGAGTGGACCACCTGGTCGTCGACACTCACCGTGGCCGGTGGATTGGCGTACCACCCGTTGGGCGTCGTGCCCTTATCTACCGGTGCGAATGCCAGCGAATCCTGGATGGTGAGCCTTGGCGACGGCGCTGCCTGAATCGAATCTTGCTGACCGGCAAGCGAGAGACTGCACGCGAAGAAAACAACAAACAACGAGCAGGGCTTCATGGCGAACATCGTACTCCTTCAACGATCTCAGGAGCTGTGAGCAACCAGAGGTGGGCGCTTGATTTCCGTAGGTTGGACTCAACGGGAAAAACTTCGTCAGCAACAAAGATGTTGGGATTGCGATCTCAAGCCAACGAAAGTCTCTGCGCGGTTCACGACGCGAGGCCCGGGCTCTCGGCCTCCAGCAAATTATCGGTGGAGGATTCGGCCCGCATCCTCTCAATACTCTCGCGAAGGCGGGTGTTCAGCTCTTCAACCTGGCGCAGAGTCATGCCTGAGGTAGAGATCGGTTCGCCTACCCTCAGCGTGATTTCGCCTGGATAAAAGTGCCGGGTATGGATGGGCAGCAGATCGTAAACGCCGCTTAGCGCGATGGGCACCAGTGGTACCTGGGCACGGATGGCCAGGAAGGCCGCTCCAGCGAGGAAGGGCTGGGTGGTGCCGTCGGGAGTGCGGGCGCCTTCAGGAAAGACAAACAACGGCATGCCGGAGCGGAGGGCGCGAACTGCCGCACCGAGGCTTGAGACAGTGGAATTGGAGCTGACCGTGTCGACCGGGATCTGGCCTGAGCGGTTCAGGTGCCAGCCGATAAAGGGCATCGTCCACAGCTCTTTTTTGGCGAGGATGCGGAACTGAAACGGCAGCGTGGAGAAGATGACGGGCGTATCCATATACGACGTGTGGTTGGCGGCGTAGACGGCGACGGGGACTTTGTGAAGGTTTTCGGCTCCGTGCACGACAAGGCGCGCTCCGGAGATCTTGACGCCGCCGCGAGCCCAGATCCGCGCGATGCGGTGCTGAATGCGACCGCTCTTCTCAAACAATGAAACGAAAAGCGAGAGGCTGCCACATGCGGCCGTGTAGATAAAGAAGAGTGGAGCCTGCAGAACATTGGTGCGCCAGCGATAGAGACGGGGTAACGGATCAGGCGGACGCAGACGGGTCACGGGAGCTGGCCTACGCGGTCGGGGATCGCACTTGGATTCGCAGCCGGGGCAGTTCTGGCCAGCAGGCGCGTGCGGATGTCGCCTACCAGGTAGACAGATCCGGAGACAACAACGGGGCTGGATGGATGAGCCGCAGCATGCTCAAAGGCGAGTTCGACGGCCTGATTGACAGAAGACGCAGCATAGGCGGGAGTCCCCGTAGAAGCAGCGGCCGCAAGCAGATCGCGCATCGGTGTGGCGCGCGTGCTGTTGATGGGCGCGAAAATCACCTGGTCAAAGATTGGAAAGAGAATCTGTGCCATCTCTACGACCGGTTTATCGCGAAGACAACTGAAGACCAGGGTGCCGAGGTGTTCGTTATCCGGCAACAAGTCGCGCAGCCCGGCGCGCAGTGCCCAGGCACCAGCAGGGTTATGCGCCACGTCGAGAATCCACTCCGTGATTTTGTGGTCCTGCGGGTTCTCGACGCGGATGGGCTCGAGGCGGGCGGGCCAGCGTGTGTTGCGAATGCCGTCGGCTATGGACGTCGCAGTGACAGGAAATCCGTGGCTTATGGCAAGTTCGACTGCGGCGGCGATGGCCAGAGCAATGTTGCGATGCTGGTGAGTTCCCCGAAGCGGCGAAGCGACCTCGATAGGCTGGCCCAGGGCCTCAACTGTGTAGCGACGTTGCGGATCGCCTGGCATGCTCGCCTCGGCAGAGGGCATGTAGGGAACTGCGCTGACTCCAAGCACGGAGAGATTTGTGGCAACTTCGCCAAGCACCTGGTTCGCTTCTGGGTGCTGGGGCAAGGTGATCAGGGTGCCGCCATTGCGGAGGATCCCGGCTTTTTCCCGGGCGATCTCGCTGATGGTATTGCCAAGCCACTCCATGTGATCGAAAGAAATGTCGGTGATGATCGAAAGCAGTGGATCGACGACATTGGTGGCATCGAGCCGTCCACCCAGGCCCACCTCAAGCACCGCGATTTCAATGGCTGGTTCGGCAAAGTGCAGAAATGCCATGGCGGTGAGGGTTTCGAAGAAGCTGGGGGCCTGCGCCAACTTCTTTTCTTCCACCAGCTTTTGCCCGGCGGCACGGACGCGGAAGAAGTGCTCGGCGAAGTCCGCGTCGGAGATTTCAACGCCATCGATGCGGATGCGCTCGTTGGGGCGCGCCAGGTGTGGCGACGTGTAGAGGCCGGTGCGCAGGCCTGAGGCTGTGAGGATCGATGCGAGCGTGGCAGCTGTCGAACCTTTGCCGTTAGTTCCGGCGATGAGGACGGAGGGGAAAGTGCGCTGGGGATTGCCCAGGCCGGAAAGAAGGATGGCGACTTCGTCGATTGAGAATTTGCGGCGAGTGTGGCCCGTTTGCGTGGCGAGTTCCGGCGCCATGGCCGCGAGGTGATCGATAGCTGACTGGTAAGACATGGAAAGTTCAGTATAGAAGCCGCAAGCGCAGGCTTCTAGCGCCTAGCTTGGTACAGAATCGAGGATTTGGCGAAGCCGGCAGATCGAATCTCGAGGCCCGATTAGCTCAGGCTGTCGAGGAAGCTGCGAACAACGGTATTGAAAGCGCCGGGGTTGTCGGTATGCAGGGCGTGGCCGCCATCGAGGATGAGGAGATTGGTATGGGGGCGGCGTTCTGCCATCTGCTCCACGTGCTCCTGCGAGGTGACGCGGCTTTCGCGGCCGCGGAGGATGAGAGCTCGGCAGTCGGAAGCGAGCCAGTCAGACCAGTGGTCGCCTACAAGGTTCTGCTGCGACCGGACCATATCTTGCGGATCGAAGACGAGATGCCATCCATCGCTGGATTGGCGCAACGAGTCGCTGAAATAGGGAACAAAGCGGGCACCAATCCTTTCTTCGAGCTCCTCGCGTGTGGAGAACATACCCCGCCACGGAAGGACGAAGCTGATGTCGTCGCTGACCACGGCGCCTATGTCTTCGATGATGAGGGCGAGAACCCGATCGGGGTGGCGCGCGGCAAACTGGTAAGCGTTGACGCCGCCGAGCGAGTTGCCGAGAAGAACGACCTGCGGCAAGTTGAGTAGCGCGAGCAGCGCTTCGATATCGCCAAGGTAGTCCTTGCGTGTGTAGCTGGCGGCGTGGCTTGATTCGCCGTGACCGCGCTGGTCGAGAGCGATGACGCGGTAATCTGGCGCGAGAGCTTCGGCGAGCCCGGTATACGTCGTTCCCTGCATCAGGTGCGCGTGGAGGCAGAGCAGTGGCGGGCGATCGATGGAAGCAGGCGAGGATCCGGTATCGAGATAGGAGAGCGTCAGATTGTCATGGTTGAATGTGTGCCGTTGAAAAGTCATCGCAATTTGAATAGATAGCACATCGCCGGTATCTCGCATTCGAATTGCCCTCGCCCAGACGCTGCCAGACCCGCCATCAGCCATGCAGATTCAGTTCGACTTTTCCTCGACATTTTTGGTGCCCTGTGAAGCTTGTGGAAGACGCGTCAGGTGTGGAGGACGCGTCGCGCGGAAGTGCTGGATTGATGCGGGCGGGGACGCGTATTACAGATAAGGCGCGAGGTTTACACAGGGGTTCTTGCGAGGTCTGTGGGAGCGGTGGGAAATAGGGGTCGGCAAACATCCATCTAGAGCCTGTTTTCCAAATGTCCGGAGTTGCACAGGCGGGTTTTAGAAATTCTGGGCGATGCTGAAACAGCAGACCATCAACAAGATGGGCCAGCTTTCCACTTTTCCGAAGCGAACTACGGTGACTACGGGTAGTTCTATTAATTCAACATAGGAAATACCTCATAACCGTCGCCAGGCTGAGCGCTGTATCCACTCCCAACAAGAGGACCGCACATTGCCGCTCGCCGGAACGGTTCGGTAGACTGAGGCTCCCCATTCGAGTTGAGTCGTAAGTCGCGCGGGAACCGGGAGGTCGGGTAAGTCTGTGCTGATGATTGCGCGGCGGTATTGGAATTTGCGCATCGGATGGCTGCTGGCGTGGCTGTGTCTGGCTGCGACGACTGCATTGGCGCAGCCGGTCGATGCTACCCAATGGCACTCTGGGACGGTGACTCTGAACGAGGGCTGGCTCGAACAGGAAGGCGACGACCTAGCCTGGGCCCAGGCAGGATTCGACGACAGCGGATGGAAGAAGGTTGAACTGGACGAGCTTGGCCAGGCCACGTCTGGGTGGCGTTGGTATCGCCTGCACCTCAAGCTCCAGCCAGGACACGATCATGTGCACATTCTTGTTGCCGGTGGCGTTGGGACATACGAACTCTACCTCAACGGCGAAAAGACCGATGCCGAACTGAAATCGATGTGGGGTGTCATCCGGCCAACCGAACAAATCTTCATGGCGCGCGATGAGGACAACGACGTCACAATCGCGCTTCGGACGCATGCGCCGACCATGTATACCCTCTGGCACTACCCGCTATTCCTGACGGTGGCCGTCGGAACACCAGGAGCGATCGAGAATGAGCGCCTGGCCATGGAGAGCCAGCGATTCTACACAGCAATTCCGTCAATCGCGATCAATCTGATGCTCATTCTGGCCAGCATCGGTGCATTTGCGTTGCACCGGAGCCAGCGCGACCGCAAGGAATACCTGTGGTTAGGCAGCTATCTTTTTCTTCTTGGTTTGTCGAATGGGTTGCTGTACTGCGCTGTAGCCGGTCTTCTGCCGATTGCGATCAGCACCTTGATTGCAGATCCGTTGATCTACTTTTTTACGATCATGCAGATCGAGTTCACGTTCAGCTTTGCAGGCCAGCGGGTCGGACGAATCTGGCGAGCGTATGAGATCGCGCTGCTGCCGATGCCCATTTTCGCGTTTCTGCAGGTAGCGGCGCATGCTCTCGAATCAGATATATGTCTCTTTTGAAGCGCTCATGATATTGCCAGCGGCGCTGATGCTGCCGGTGTTGCTGCTGGTGTGGTATCGCCGGGGAAACCGCGAAGCAGGGTGGCTGATTCTCCCCAGCTTGTTTCCAGCGGCGACTACGGCTCTCTTTGACATCGGAACCGCATCTCTCGACACCGGTTGGGGGCACGCGGACTTTCTAGCCGACCCGATCCAGGTGGGTCCGGTCCCGCTTCAAATCTCTGATCTGGGAGATTTTCTCTTCGTCCTTGCCATCGGCGTGGTCATGTTCTTCCGCTTTACCCGGGTCAGCCGCGAACAAACGCGGGTGGCCGCGGAATTGGATGCGGCGCGGGAGATCCAGCAGCGCCTGGTGCCGGCCGTGCTGCCGCAGGTGAAGGGGTACACGATCGAAGCTGCCTACCATCCAGCCCAGGAGGTCGGGGGCGACTTCTACCAGGTCTTTGCGCAGGGTGAGAGCTCCCAGTTGCTGGTGCTCGGAGATGTCAGCGGTAAAGGCTTAAAGGCGGCGATGACCAGCACGCTGGCACTGGGAGCAGTTCGCGCCCTGGCTCAGGAAGGGTTAGGGCCGGGAGTTGTACTAACCCGGCTAAACCGCCAGATGGTAGAGACCGGGGATGGCGGATTCATCACCTGCATTTGCGCGCGTGTGACCGAGCATGGAGAAGTGACGCTCGCGAATGCAGGTCACCTGTCGCCCTATCGGAATGGCGAGGAGTTGCCGGTAAATTCAGGGTTGCCTCTGGGGATCGTGCCGGAGCAGACCTATGAAGAAAACACATTTCGCCTGGAAACTGGTGACCAGTTGACCCTGCTGTCCGACGGGGTACTGGAGGCGACAGATGCGAATGGAGAGCTCTTTGGCTTTGAGCGGACGCGGACCATCAGCGCGCAGACGGCGGAGTCGATTGCCGGCGCCGCGCTGAAGTTCGGACAGGAAGACGACATTACCGTGCTGACGCTTTCGCGGCTTGGCCGGTAGTTCGAGGCGGATTCAAGCAGCGCGAACCGTATACGTTGGCGAAGTCCGGGGAATCCAGAGATCTTGACCGGTTTTCCACGCGCCAGTTTTTGTGAAGATGCATACAATCAAAGGCAACAAACAGCAGCGGTTTCTCGCCGTAGCGCGTGTAGTGTAGGCTTGGGCCAAGCGGGCTTTTGGCAGAGATTGCATGGGGTGGCTGTAAATTGGGGCCCGGTTGGCCGCAGGTGTGAGCAGACGGCAACCGAGACGGAGTGGGAACAATGCCGATTGTGGAAACTGAAGTTGAAAAGCCGGCAACACAGGGGGCAGCGATGGAGATTACCGTAAGCCGCCAGGAACTGGTGAAGGAACTCACCGCTACGCAAAGCGTGGTCGAGCGCAAGACGACGATTCCCATCCTGTCCAATTTCCTGATCGAGGCCGAAGGCGACCGGCTGAACATTACCGCGACAGACCTTGACCAGGCCATCAGGACCAGCGCCTCGGTGAAGGTGAAAAAGCCCGGCTCATGCACCATTCCCGCACGCAAGCTTTACGACTACATCAAGCTGCTTCCCGATGGCGATATCTCCATCAAGCTGCTTGAGAATCATTGGGTCCAGATTCGTTCCGGCCGCTCCAACACCAAGATGGTGGGCATGGCGCGCGCCAATTATCCACAGGTGCCTGAGTTCCCTGCTGTCTCTGTCACGAGCATTCCCGCGGTCGCATTGAAGACGCTGATTGCGCGCACAATCTTTGCCATATCGAACGAAGAGTCGCGCTATACCCTCAATGGCGCGCTGCTGGTACTCAAGGCCGAGTCGATTGCCATGGTGGCGACGGACGGCCACCGTCTGTCGTTTGTCGAGAAGCCTGGCGAAGCCATGGAAGGCATCAGCGGCGAAAAGCGCGTATTGATTCCGCGCAAGGCGCTGCAGGAGCTGCAGGGTCTGCTTTCGAACACCGATGTCGAGAAGGTTGAATTCGCCGACGACGAGCACACGCTGTTCTTCAAAGTGGGCCATCGCACCCTGAGCACGCGGCGGCTGTCAGGCCAGTTCCCCAACTACGAAGCGGTGATGCCGCGCGACAACACGAAGTTCGCAGTGGTGCGGTCGAGCGAGCTATCCAGCGCCATTCAGCGCGTGGCCCAGTTTGCCGATGAGCGCTCAGGCGCGATCCGTCTGCGGCTTGAGGGCAACGAACTCAAGATCAGCTCGCAGTCTACCGAGAGCGGCGAGAGCGAAGACACCATCGATACGCCCTATTCCAGCGATCCGATCGTGGTCGGCTTCAACTCGACCTACATCATCGATTTCCTGAAGGCCCTGGGCAACGAAGGCGAAGTCCGGCTGGAGTTCAAGGACTCGCAAAGCGCCGGCCAGATGCGCCCCGAAGATCCCGACGCCGAGTATCGTTCGCGCTACGTGCTGATGCCCATGCGCATCTGACCGAGCAACAGAAATCTCCCTCCGCGTCGGCGGCGACTCTCTCAAAAGAGTCATTAAATGGCCGAACGGTCACGCAAGGTCCTGGCTGGCCTGATTCGAAGTCAATTCTATTTCTGTGGCCTAATCAGTTTCACTTGCGGAATTCGCTGAAGACGGAATCATGGTCATTTCGCTTGGCGTGGCAAGCTGCACAGGCCGCTTGTCGCTCGACCGTTAGCTTTCCATCAGCCGGATTGCCACCTGGGAAACTCATAAATCCCCAGCCAGCCGTCGCGCGATAGAGTTGGCCCTCCTTCACCATGACATCAACCCGGCGCGTTGGTCCTTCAAGCGTGTTGCCTGCGACCTCCTTGGTTTCAAGTAAGTCGTAGACAATCACAGAGCCATCAGGAAACTTACCTGTCGCATAACCCTCAAGAGCTTTCTCGTTTGCGTAGATGTGATGGATTCCACCCTCGGTCGCAAAGGCAGCGCTCTGAGGCCCGACCAGCACGCTCTTGACGTGGGCCCACTTCCGGAATTCCTTGGGGAATGGAGCGACATCGTCGAGTTGCGCCGACAGAGAAGAACCACCAACGGAGATCGCAGTGGCAAGTAGCAAGACCATATCTTTTTTCACCGTCACCTCCGCCAGGAGGCAGTCTCTGCCAGACACGATGACTGCGAAAAGCAGATTTTGACCGGGCGGTGAAATGGTCTGACGAACTGGACTACAGATCCGTCAGAAAGGATTGTTGATCACGGCTCCCTGCCGGTTCAAAAAGGAACATGGAATAACCCCATTTTCAAGATTCTTTCTGTTTGGCGGTAATCCCGGCGTTAGGGCTCAAATCGCATTGCGCTTGCTTGCCCGCCTCATATTCCTCCTCACTCACTTCGTCGCGACTCCTTTCAAACCTGGCTGCGAGATTTGCACGAACGGATAAGCGAAGAACGTTGTGTTGCCAACTTGTCTCCAATTCGCCGAACGAGCAAGATCAGGCGGGGGCGTATCCGAGACGGCAAACGTGGCGCCGGTTCTCTTTAACACCGCCAGCACGTGTTGCTGGTCTGGGTCGTTGAGCCGCCAGAATGACACACTCCAGTCTGGCTCTGCGACAATGTGGACGCGTGCGAGATGAGCCCAAAGTACATTGTTCGCGTTCGAATAGCACACCGATGCAACCTTATCGTTCGGGTGCAGGCCCAGATCCTGCAGACTGGCTGCTGCCTCCCAGGCGACATTCGTTGCGGGGCTCTGCCACGGGAAGAAGTGAGCGCCTGTGGTGGGCTCCGGAGCAAAAGCGATCGCCCACGCCAAGCCTGCTATCGCGATGCAGGCAGCAAGGCGGGGCTCCTTGATCTCGAATGAGCTGAAGGCAGTCAACATCACCACTGCGACAAACGACCCGATGTATCGACTTTCGATATGCACGACGAGGTAAAGGACAATCGCAACGATGGCCGGTATGAAGACGGGCCACATGGTAGCGAGGGTACGAAGAACAGGCGTCTTCTTTCTATAAATCACGAAACAGAGTACCCACCCCAGGAGGAACCCGCCTCCGTCGCGGACAAGCAGCCGGAGAAACCAGCGGAGATTGGTTCGGATCGCGGCGGCCTGCCTGTGGACGCCGAACCACACGTGCAAACCCTGGTACCAGTATGCAAAGTCGTACCAAATGGGATATGTGGCGTTTGGGTAAACGCCTCCGAACTCATAGATTCGAGGCGAATCGAGGACAATTCGCGGTGGATGGAGTGGTTGGCCCGCCCGCGCAGGTCCTCCCTGCCACCATCGAATCGCCACTCCATCAACATTCCACGCGTAATTTACTTTGCCCGTTTCGCCGATTGATGGGTGGCCCGCGGCCAGCGAGTTTATCGTTATCACGGGCAGTGACAGTCCGCCGAACACGAGGGCCGAGATGAGAATTCGTCGCCAACGCGCAGTTGTGGCGAGGATGGTTAGAATCATCAGGCTGATCGGAAAGAGGAAGGACTTGCTCCAATAGCCCGCGGCCAGGACAACACCGAGCATGATCGAGTCAAGTAGCGACCGAGATTCCTGCATGCGCAACCGGATCAGCAAGCCCAGTCCGAAATAGATAAAAGCAGCGACAAGCATGTCCGCGTTTGTCGTCCAGATTCCGATCAGAATCAGAGAAGACCAGAGAAACAGTGCATAGGCCACAAGGCGAATGCCCAGATCATCGCGGAACTGCCTCCAGGCCACCAGTTGACGGAGGAAGAACTCAAAGCCGATGACTGTGAGAGCGTAGATAGAAAAGTTGAGGAGTTGTACGGTTGTGTACTCCCAACGCGCAGAGGGACGGAGAATGAGAAAATCGAGTCCGATCAGCCAGGCGTACAAAGGATTCCAGGACGAATTGAACGCAGTATGCCAATCGCCTCGCAGGTACGCATCGGCGATGTCGAGATAGGACACTCCATCGTTTCCCATGTAAAAGCGATTCGACCAGAGCTCGAGAAATCCAAAGACAAGCGCGGAGCCCCAAAACAAAACCGGCTTGTTCCAGGGGCAGGAGCTGACCGAGGACACAGAATCCTTCTCTGACATTGCGGATACCTACCGGAACTTTAGGGCATCCTTTCCCCAGAACACAATGAAAGAAGGGCGGTGGCTCTCTTTTTCTCGCCCGCCATTAGCCCTGGGATAAGTTAGAGTCGTCGTATTCTTCGTGGAAGAGTCGTGGCTGACAACTCTCATTTGAAACAGACCGAGTCCGGCCCGGCTGTTCAGGGTTCCGGCTGGATGTGGCCATATTGGGGTTCACCTCCTCTGGTTCGAGGCGGCTCCCAATCATTGCGACCGGAACAGAGGCATCGTCACTCCGGGATCCTGAAGTCGTAGACCCTTCCCGCAGCGGCGCCTCCTGATCTGGCTCCTCCTGACGAGCCGCCGGCCATGGTTGACTGCTGTCCGGTACCCATGAAGAAGGCGTATTCTCCCGGCTTCATGTCGGCGGCGAGTTTGAGCTTGTAGGTTCTGATTCCGGCGTGCTCCGCGGTGAAGGCGACTTCCTTCTCGCGCTTGACGCCCGATTTGCCGCCGGTGATGCCGCCGAAGCTTCCTATCTGGAACTCCCGCCGGTTGCCTTTCTTCTCGAGGCTGATGAGCGTGAAGTCGGCAGCGCTGGAGCCATCGGGGACGTAGATGTAGAAGACGGGCAGATGGTCGGCGATGACGTTCTTAGATTGGGGACCGTCGAGATAAGCATCCCAGTGTTCGTTTCGGAGGCCATAGGTGAACATGCTGCCGGCCTTGCCGCCCACCTTCGCCTGGCTGATGGCTTGTCCCTCGATGCGGGCGAACGCAGAGCCGTTTTTCCAGTAGACGCCCACCTCTGGGGGAGGCAGGTTAGGGTCGTTCGACATGGGCGCGGCCGCCACGACGACGGGGCCTGCGGGCGGAGCAGGATTGATCATCACCTTGATGACTTCATCGGAAACCTTGGCCGCCTTGAGTTCCTTGAGGCCCTTGACGCTGGTGTCGAACTGCAGAGTTGCACCTGCGCTGGCGCCACGTATCTTGGCAACGATGACTTCGTCTGAAAGTCCGAGGCCCACCATGTCGATGACGTCCTGGTTGGTGATTCTCGCGGAGAGTTGCTGGCTCCAAGCGGTGGAAGAGATAAGGAGGAACAGAAATGTAGCCAGAAAGGTCTGCCGTCTCATGAAACCTCCTCACATAACCCCAGGCTGCGGACCGCCCGCGCCCCCTGAATAGTGTGGACGTTAGAAATTTAGCACGGCATTCGAGCGCATTCCATCTGCGAATTGCGAAGTTCTGAGCGGTTGGTGGCTAACTCGTCCGTTTCCCGTCCCAACACCCGATGCTCGCCGGGGATTTTGAAACCAGTCAAGGTCTCAAACCTTGATTAGAAACTGATATGCCTGCCGGACGGCACCCAACTCATCGCCGCTCGCTGTTCCATCCTGCTCGATGAAGACTTGCTTTACGCCGGCCTTGTTCAGCGCGCCCAGCATCTTCTTCCAATCCGTAGATCCCTGGCCGAACGGCGCGTATTTCGGCCAGTTGATCGTGGCGGTCGGCGTGAACGGCGAGGCCCATTCCTTCACATGGGCAAGCTCAAACCGATGCGGATACTTTTCAAGATAAGGATAGGGATCGCCGCCACCGGCGATGAAATTGCCCGTGTCAAATTCCATGCCTACCACCTTAGGATCGGTCAGGCGCAGTATTTCATCGAACGCTACGATGTCGCCGTACTTCTGCGCTTCGATGTTGTGGTTGTGATAGGCAAATCGCATTCCCGCATCGCGCACGCGGGCGCCGATCACATTGAATCGTTCCGCGCTCCAACGCCAGTCCTCAAGCTCGATGTGCTCGAACGGATTGCCGGATGCAGGCTTGCCCGAGGCTGTCAAAGTGCCGGGCTTGATCGATGGAATGGCGGCAATCATATACCGCATGCCGACTTCGTGGCAGAACTCGATCATGCGGCCAATTTCGTCATCAGGCATGCTGGCCAACAGGCAATGCGCGCCGCTTGCCGTGAGTCCCGCGTTCGCCAGGCTGGTGCGAACTTCTTTCGCGGTGCGCCCATAAAAGCCCGCGAATTCCACGTTCTTGATGCCGATCGCCGCGACCTTGGCCAGCGTGCCGTCGAAATCCTTGGCCAGCAGCGCGCGAAGAACGTAAAGCTGAACGCCAAAGTTATCCGGACTGTAGTCGGCGGCCTGCGCGAATCGAGATGATGCCATGGCCACTGCTCCCATTGCGCCCGTTACAAGAAAATTTCGTCGCGAGATCAATTGTTATCCCCCAATCAAATCACCTCCGCATGATATCGAAGTGAAGTGCTGAATCGATTCCGGGCGGTTTGATTTTTAAAGCGGCGTCATGCCGCCGAGGAGGATTCCTCACGCGCTGCGACAAAGGTGAAACGCTTCTTCAAGCGAAGAAATGGCCGCTCAAAATAGTGGAATGAAAGCGAAGCCAATGCGATGCTGAGCGCCAGCACCACCAGAGTCCAGATGTAGTCACGCACTGCTGGAGGAAGCGCCAATCCGGAAATGCGCGCCGCAGATACGGGATCGCTTTTTCAAACGTAAGGAAGAAGACGAGCGAATGCACCACGTACAGCCCATACGAAATTCGGCCCAGATATGCGAGCCATCGAGGGACAATCCGTGAAGGCAAGCCAAGCGCGCATAGGAAGAAGATCACCGCACCAGCAAGGACGAAGAACCAGCCTGCAACAGCACCAAAGGGGGTTGGATGCGGCTCCCAACTCTGCACTTTGAATCGCAAAAGCGCCGTAAACCAGCAGGCAAAGCCCAAAACGAATCCCAGTCCTCTCAACCATATGGGCAGACGAATCAGCCTGCCCCGCAGCAGCAGTGCAATCAGTGTTCCAGCAGAGAAAAACTGAAATTGAACGAAGCTGTTTGTCCACTCCCCGTTATCGCCGGTTGTCGGATGCAGCGCATAGAGCAGCACTGTAACGTACGCAACGGCAAGCAACACCCAACTCACGACTGCAACGGCGCGGCGGCCCGCAAATGCCGCGAGCAGCGGGATTGCGATATAGAACTGTTCTTCGACAGAAATGCTCCAAAGCGGATCGACCGCGCCGGCGATCCACCCGTGGTGCAGGATGTACCAGTTCCCCGCGAAGAACGTGAATGCAAGCCACGCGAACGGATCGCCGCTGCCCACGCCGGGAACGAAATGATTCAGAAACACCAATCCAAAAAACGCCACAAAGTACAGCGGCCAGATGCGAAGAATGCGACGAATGTAAAAAGCCTTGATGTGGATCTTGCCGGTTCGCTCCCGCTCGCGTAGCAGCAGCTCGGTAATCAGAAACGCACTGAGCAGAAAGAAAACGGGTACGCCAAACGGGCCGATATTCCCGATCCGATAGAGCCAGGGATGAAGCACCGGGTCAGTTGGAACGTAATCCATGCGATGAAAGCTGAAGACGCAGAGAAACGCGAAAAACCGCAGGGCATCCAACTCTGGCCGGTAATAGGCATTTTTCTCGTTTATCGAAATCTGCCCTCGCCCTTGAATATCCATGCCCTGTGTTGGCCGCATCATGCTTCCCTAAGCAAGCTTAAATGGGGATGTTCACTGACTGAATGGGTGCTCTCCTTCGTCCACAGCGGTCGAGCTGCCTAGGCGACGATAATGGATGGTCGGGACCGGAAGGAATTCTGAAACCGCTCTGCAAGGTAAGCATCCGAAACATTACACGCGCTGGTTGAAAACGCACGACCTCAGCTGGCTTGTAACCGATGCGCCCGTTTGCGAAGCCGTGAATTGGAGGATGAGGATGGCAAAGACAGAAAAAAGCCGCAAGTTTGATATCAAGGTTAAGCCGCTCACAAGTCTGAAGGCGTGGAAGGATCTCAAGACACACGCACGCGCCGTCGCAAAAATGCAACTTCGAGCTCTCTTTGCCGACGATCCGCAAAGAGGATCCCGGTTGACGGCGGAGGCGGTCGGCCTGTTTCTCGACTACTCCAAAAACCGCGTTACCGACGAAACCCTCAAGCTGCTTCTCTCACTTGCGGAAGAATCGAAGCTGCGCGAACACACCGAGGCCATGTTCACCGGCCAGAAGATCAACATCACTGAGAAGCGCGCCGTCTTGCACGTTGCGTTGCGCGCTCCCAAAGGCCAGTCCATCGTAGTCGACGGCGAAGATGTGGTGCCCAAGGTGCACGAAGTGCTGGATCGCATGTCCGCATTCTCTGACCGCGTACGCAGCGGCGAATGGAAGGGACACACCGGCAAGCGCATCAAGAATGTGGTGAACATCGGCATCGGCGGTTCAGACCTTGGTCCGGTCATGGCCTACGAGGCGCTGAAGCACTACAGCGATCGCGCTATGACATTCCGGTTTGTGTCCAACGTCGACAGCACTGACTTTGCAGAGGCAGTGCAGGATCTGGATGCCGAAGAGACGCTGTTCATCGTGTCGTCGAAAACATTCACCACCCTCGAGACCATGACCAATGCGCAAACCGCGCGCGCGTGGCTGCTCGAAAAACTTGGCGGCGACGAATCTGCCGTTGCCAGGCACTTTGTTGCCGTTTCCACAAACGCCGGTGAAGTGACCAAGTTCGGCATCGACACCGCCAACATGTTCGGCTTCTGGGACTGGGTCGGTGGCCGCTATTCCATGGATTCCGCCATCGGCCTCTCGACGATGCTGGCGATAGGGCCGCAGAACTATCGCGCCATGCTCGACGGATTCCACCAGATGGACGAGCACTTCCGCACCGCTCCGTTAGAAAAGAATCTCCCCGTGCTGCTGGCGTTGCTTTCAGTCTGGTACACCGACTTCTTCGACGCGCAAACCATTGCCATCCTGCCCTATGAGCAATACCTCAAGCGCTTCCCAGCCTACCTGCAGCAGTTGACGATGGAAAGCAACGGCAAACATGTAACGCTCAAAGGCAGAGAAGTCCGCTACAACACCAGCCCCATCTATTGGGGCGAGCCCGGCACCAACGGCCAGCATTCCTTCTATCAGTTGATCCACCAGGGAACGCGGCTCATCCCGTGCGACTTCATCGCGTTCTACAAAACGCTGAATCCGCTTGGCCGCCATCACGACATTCTGATTGCCAATGTCCTCGCCCAGGCCGAAGCTCTGGCGTTCGGCAAGACGGCCGAGCAGGTCAAGGCAGAAGGCACGCCCGACTGGCTAGTTCCGCACCGCGTCTTCGAAGGCAACCGTCCATCGAACACCATCCTCGCGGAAGAGTTGACGCCGGCGGTTCTCGGCAAGCTGGTTGCGCTCTACGAACATTGCGTCTTTACGCAAGGCGTCATCTGGCAGATCAATTCATTCGATCAGTGGGGCGTGGAACTCGGCAAGGCGCTGGCGCAGAAAATCATCCCTGAGTTGGAAAGCCCGACTGAGCCACAACTCGCCCACGACAGCTCAACCAATCACTTGATCGATTTGTATCGGAAGCACAAGTAGTAGTTGTTGCAATCGGCCGGTTCCAATCCGCATTGGAACCGGTTTCGATCACCACGTCAGCGTCACAGTAATCGTCTTCCAGCCCTCACCATTTGGGAAGTTGACCGTGGCGATGCGCGGCGCGGAAGTTTCATCCGGGCCAACGTGCGTTCCAGATTCAGCGAGCTCTGCTCCCTCGACGCGTACGCTGGTCTTCAACGTATGAACGAAAAGCGGGAACTGAGCCTTCGTGTTCGCCGGTCCTTCGACAACAAGAGTCAGTTTTCGTTCGCCGTATTTCTCGCTGAGTATGCGCATGGATTGGGTGCGATCACCAGGAATCGGCTTTCGGAAGAAGGTGCCAACTTCCACTGGTTGACGCGGAATGCTCAACCCGTTGTCGGAAAGAGGTTTTGTTCCTGAGTGCGCGCTTCGCAACTTGATCTTTGTCTCGGTCGATGTCTTTGCGTGGACCAGGACCTCGCCGTTCGTCTGAACAAACGACAAATCCGCGTTTTCATCGCCGACGCGAAGGCCTTTCACTTCTGCGCTCTCCCATCCCGCCGGCAGATGCGGATTCACGGTGATGGTCTTCGTCTGCGCATCAATATCAATCCCAAACAGCCCCCTCAGCGTCGGCGTAATCACCATCGCGCTCGACCATAGTTGATGACTTGTGGAACGACCAAACGGCACAAAGAAGTCGCCCGACAACAGTTCCGTCACCGCGCCAAGGTCCTGCGCCTTCGTCAGGTTGGCGTTCTCCATCAATAATTGATAGCCCGCGAGCGGCTGGTTTGCGCGATACTCCGCCAGCGCAGCCCAGCCAGTAAAGAGAGGCCACACCGAGCCTTGGTGGTAGCTCATGCCGTCGTAAATCTTCTCGTCATTGGCGACATCGCGCAGTCCCCAGTCGGTATTCAATGCGTGCCCGGCAAACTGCTGAAGACATGTCCCCGCCTGCGTGGGAATCGAAGCATCCTCCCGCCAGCCCTTTGCCGCTCCACCATCCCAGCGAGGGATAGACCGTGCTCGTGCGATCCAGCGAGCCATCCATGTTCCGGCTGAAGGCATAGCAGGACTTCTGGCGATCGTAGAACTGAGTCTGAATCGTCTTCGCAATTGCCTCAGCGCGGCTGCGTGCGGCTGTCGACTTTGCGGCGTCGTGCAGCATCTCCTCCAACTACGCCATCGCCCCGATGCCTGCTGATCGAGGAAGCGCCAGATAGATCTCCTGGTGCGGCATACCGCCTGGCCAGCTTTCTACCCATCCTGTCCCCTGCGATTTGCATAGATCCCGTTGGGATCGCGCATGACCCGTCTCAAACGCCCAGGCCTTCTCCACCGCATCCCGGTGCCCGTCAGGAACGCAACATCGCCGCTCGTGCGCACATAGTCGGCCACAGCCAGCAGAAACAACGGAGTCGAGTCGGCCGCCGCATACATATAAGGAAAGGCCTGCCAGTCGATGGCCGCGGCAGTCTGCGAATACTCGTGCATGATCTTGCCGTCAGTCCGCTGGCGCTTGATAAGGAATTCCAGCTCCGATTTGGACAGGGCAAAGTCCCCATAGCCATTCACGGCAAAGAGCGTATAGAGCGCATCGCGCCCAAAGAACCATCCGAAGCCGGGGCGTGCCGAGTCGCCTGAAGCATAGTAGCCGGCGACCAGCGCGGTTTCCGGCGTTGGCACCGAGCGGGCGTCCACCGGATGTGCACGCAATTGCTCGATCGAAATAACTCCCCACTGGAACGCCTCATTCAGCGCCTGGTCCGGCGTGCTGATCGAAGTGGAGTTCGCTAGCAGCTTCGTATAGCCATCGGCATGCGCTTTATACAGCTCGGCGATCGACGCGTTGAGTTGCGCCAGCGTCGTGCCGAGCGCCTGATTGGTAGCTGCGGCCTTGTCCATCCCTGCGGCCATCAGCAGCGGATAAAGCCGTCCTCGATCCCGGGCCGGATCAATATGCAGATGAAACTCGACCGGGTGGACCTGCGGGCGTTCCTGATACGGCGCAAGAATTCCCGGCTGCGCTCCCGGAATCGTGATAGCTCCAGCCAGATCGGGATAGTCGGCATGCAGCACATAATATCCGTGGTTCGGCAGCGGCGAACCTGAGATCGATCCCGATGGTCCAGGTTCCTTCGCCGTGGGAGCAGCGTTCGGTCCCGCCACCCATTCCATCCCCGGGACACCTTCATTCCGCTCCGGCCACATCCAGCGCAACTCAGGAGTGAACCGAAAAATGAACTCCGTCGGATGCAGGCAGTCGAATTCATACAGCACGACGGGCCCCGTCCCCGGAGGCGCCTCATTCGGCGAAAACATGATCTGCCGCACCGTGAATCCAATGTGGCTATAAGTAATGATGGTGCGATCGGGGCGTACTTCCACCTCCGCGGCCTGTTGGTTCACGTCAATCGGAACTGTGTAGCCCTCAATGTCCGCCTCGATAGTCATGTGCGAGAGCAATTTGACAGGAAGAACCCAGGCTTCGAAAGTGCCGTTCTGCTGGCCCAGAACCACGCCATGTTCGCCCGCGACTGTAAACGGCTTCTCAATTCCAGAGTGCGCGCGAATCACTGGGCCGGTGCTATCGAACGGGATGCCGGGAAGGGCGCTGAAAGTCGGCGTCTGCGCCAGTGTAGTTGCGGTAACGAAGGGCAGGGCTATCCAGCAAAATGCGCGAAGGCACATCGTCTTAGATCCTCTGTACGTTTCCAAAGCAACCAGTCTACGTCGTCGCTACAAATAGCTGCAAAATCCGCGGGGCGGCTAACACCAGCTGAACTCGTCGAACGAGATATATCCCTGATATTGAAGAAATGGCTACGGTTATCCCGTTTTTCGTAGAGCATCGCCTGAAAAACGGATTTGAATCAAGCTATGCAGACCAGCAGAGAGGCAACGCGTCTGTTAAGTTATTGTAAATAAAGAGAAAACTTAGAACTATAGTTCGATCAAACTTTGGCACGCCAATTGCACCATGTGACCTCAGTCACATCATTCTTTCCCCTAATTCTCTGTCCTTTTTGCTTTTAAGTTCGATTTGCAAAAGCAGTCCGGCTTGTCCGTCTTCCCCTGGGCGGGGTGTAGTTGCTGATCTGGTCCACGGTGCAACAGTTTCATTACACAGAAGAGTTGGCTAATTGGTCGCCAATTGCGAAAGCCAGAAAGTGACCGCTGGTGCCAACCCCTTGAATCAAAAAATTCAACTTCGAGGAACAATGGGTATGCGAATTCTTTCAAAGCTGAACGTATGGGCTCTCTGCTTGGTCCTGCTAGGCTCGCTGGGTGTTGCCTACGGAGCGAACGTGAACGCTCGCATCAAGGGCACCGTTGCCGACCCACAGGGCGCCGTTATGGCAGGCGTCAAGGTCACCGCCACCAATGAAGCGACCGGCGTGAAATTCGAAACGGTGTCAGGCTCAGACGGTGGTTACCTCTTCCCGCAGTTGCCTGTGGGAACTTACACCATTGCGGTCGCGGCGCCGGGCTTCAAGTCGTATACGGCAAAGGGCATCGTGCTCAATATTGACCAGGAGTATGTTGCGCCCATCAAGCTCGCGGTTGGTTCAACCGCTGAAGTGATTGAAGTCGCAGCTTCCCCGGTCCAGGTGGATACGACGGATTCGCAGCTGAGCAACGTCATCAACTCCGAGCAGATGGTCGAGTATCCTTTGATCGGCCGTAACTTTACCGGCCTTGAACTCGCTCTGCCCGGCGTTCAGGCCTCGAGCGATCGCTTCGGCACCTTTTCGGTGAGCGGCGCACAGACGCAGCAGTCAAGCTACCTGATCAACGGCGCAGACTCAAACGACATCGCTCTGAACACCCTTGTTGTCGTGCCCAACCTCGATGCAATCGATCAGTTCAACCTGATCGACGGTCCGCTGAATGCGGAGTACGACCGCAACTCGGGCGGTATCGTCAGCGCCACCATCAAAGCCGGCACCAACCATTTCCATGGCGATGGCTTTGAGTTCTATCGCGACACATTCCTCAACACGGCGAACTTCTACCACCACTGCGTAATATCACCACTTGTCCGTCAGTGTGCCAGTCGTCGCCACTTTCCATCAGAATATCTTTGGCGGCATAATAGGCGGCCCGATCTTCCGAGATAAGCTCTTCTTCTTCGGTGCCTATCTGGGAACCAGGCAGGTCGTTCCCGAGGCGGGCGGAAACGTAGGGGTCTACTTCGGCAACATGCTCCAGGGCGACTTCTCATTGGATAACGGCAAGTTCTCGTCCAACCCGATCCCCGCGAGCGTGAACGTTCCCGGTTGCGCTGCAGGGGAAACCTGGAAAGCGTGCGCCGCATCGAACGGCGGTGTATTCCCGACGGCCGCGTTCAACCCCGTCGCGAAGAGTCTCGTAAACAAATATGTTCCCGCACCCAATAGCGGTTCGACATATCTCTTTAAGCCGGTAGTCACGACCACCAATGATCAATACATTGGACGGGTAGACTACTCGCTGAACCCCGCCAACCAGATCTACGGTCTATACATTTACTTCAAACAGAAGGCACCTGAGACGCTGCCCTTTACGGGCGCCAACCTTCCCGGCTTTGGCGATGTGAGCAGCCAGAGGACTGATCAGGGCACGTTGGAGTTTACGCATCAATTCAGTTCCAGTGCTGTCAACGACTTCGCGGCCCACTACACGCGGTTCAACTTTGACGCTGTTGAGCCGCAAACACCGATGCAGCCTTCTGATGCCGGATTCGACATTAACCCGCAGAACACAGCCGGCGCCGGTTTGCCATTGATGAGCGTCACCGGTCTCAACGGGATCAACTTCGCTCTTGGGTTCAGCAATAACGGTCCTCAGCCCCGCATCGACCAGGTCTATCAGCTCGACGATGGCTTCTCCAAAATTATCGGCCGGCACAATCTGAAGTTCGGTTACGATGGCCGCCGCTTCAACGTGTCCAACCCCTTCTCTGGGAACAACAACGGTAACTTCTCCTTCAACCCATCCACCAGCACCTTCTCCACGGGCGACGGCGCGCTCGATTTCCTCCTGGGCATACCGGGTACGTATGGGCAGGGCAGCGGAGCCGTGATTCAGGCAGACGCCTTCCTGAATTACTTCTACGGCCAGGATTCGTGGAGAGCAACCGACACATTGACCATCAACTACGGCCTCTCCTATTCGATCGACACGCCCCTGCACAACAATCAGTATGGTGGCGAGGGTATTGCCTGCTTGAATCCCGGCAAAGAGTCGAAGGTGTTTACAACTGCCCCGCTCGGCGTTGCGTATCCGGGTGATGGTGCTTGCACAAATGCCGGCCTGGCTACAACCCGCTACAGCGAGTTCGGTCCTCGCCTTGGTTTCGCATGGGCTCCTGATCTCGGCGCGATTTCGGGCAAGCCCGGGCAGTTCTCGATTCGCGGCGGCTTCGGCATTTACTACAACCGGACTGAAGAAGAATCGGCCTTGCAGACACTGTCGACCCCGCCCTTCGGCCTCAGCAGCGGCGGCGCGACGGACTTCGGAGGTTCTCCGCAGTTCGCCAATCCCTATGCGGACATCGACGAACGCGGCACAATCGCTAACAAGTTCCCCTACACGTTCCCGACCGCTGGAGAAACCATTCCTTCCTCTACCTGGGCTGCCCTGGAACCGCTCGATATCAGCACCTATGGCGACAGCTTCCGAGCGCCGTATGCTGAGAACTTCCAGATCAGCATGGAGCGCGAGTTCCCGGCGCGCGTTGTTGCTCGCGTGAGTTACGTTGGCTCACTGGCGCGTCACAACCAGGTGACCTACGAGGGTAACGCCGAAACACAGGCGGGCCACGATGCTTGCCTGGCGGGCAGTCAGTTCTCTCCGTTCGCTGGAGCGAAGCTAAGCTGCACGGCAAATCGTAACAACCAGGTTCTTCTACTTCTCGCAAAACCAGGTCGTGGGAGCGGCAGACCCCGTCAACCAGGGCGTCGACCCGAACACCGGCGTACCGGCTTGGCTAGCGCCGGCACGGTCGGTTCCTTTGCTTCTTCGAGCTACCACTCGTTGCAGGCTTCCGTGCAAAAAGCTAACACGCATGGCTTTGTCTTCCAGCTCAGCTATACGTATGCACATGCTCTCGACAACGGCTCCAGCTTTGAGAACTCCGGCTTCGGATCGAACGGCGCACGCGGGTATAACCAGTTCGACCAGTCTCTGAACTACGGCGACTCGCAGTTCGATGTTCGTCACCGCCTGGTGTTCGCACCGCTCTATAAAATCCCCAACTTTGCGGGCAGCGGGCACTCCTTCAAGAACATGTTGCTTGCTGGGTGGGAGGTCTCCGGAATCGTCTCGGTTGCCACTGGCTTCCCGTATGACATCTCTTACGCCGGCGCCACGTCCCTGTCTCTGTGGTGCTCGGCAAACTTGAACTACTATGCATGTCCCGATGTGCCGAACCAGACTGGCCCGGCTACCTTCGGCAACCCGCGCATCCGCATTCCCTCTAATCCGTTCGGCGGAGCGGGAAACTAGCGTATATATCACCAATGGTCAGTCGAATTCAGGGGGAAATAAGCCGCCGGGCTTTACTTCCGGTCCAGCAGCATTTCTGCCCGAGACCCTTGGGTCCTTCGGCAACGTCCACCGCAATCCGTATCACGGTCCCGGAATCAACAACACGAACATGATTGTTGCCAAGAACTTCAACATCGTTCCTGAGCGCAACATCAGCATCCAGCTCCGTCTGGAAAGCGACAACGTGTTTAATCACACGCAATTCAACAACCCCACGTCGAGCTTCACCAGCAGCAACTTTGGCGTAATCACCTACGGCCGCAGCTGCTCGTCAGACACAACTGGGAGCCAAGATCTACTTCTAGACTCTCCGAGCGACCACAAACAGAAGAGGCGCCTTCGGGCGCCTCTTCTTTTATGCAGCGAACTCGTTGCGTGACTACCGATGACCCAAACGGAGACTACTTCGCCGCAGCCTTGGCTTGCTCCGGCACCTTCAGGAAATCCAGCGCGCGGATCAGATAGCTCTTCATCTGGTGACGGTGCACCACCGCATCCAGAAAACCCTTGTCGAGCAGAAACTCGGATCGCTGAAAGCCTTCAGGAAGCTTCTGCCGGATCGTCTGTTCGATCACGCGCGGCCCTGCAAAGCCAATCAGTGCGCCCGGTTCGGCGATATTGAGATCGCCCAGCATGGCAAAACTCGCGGTCACTCCGCCTGTTGTGGGGTCAGTCAACACGCAGATGTAGGGAACGCGTGCATCATCGAGCTGCGCCAGCGCCGTGGAGATCTTCGCCATCTGCATCAAGCTCACGACGCCTTCCATCATGCGCGCTCCGCCCGATGCGGCGACCACGATGAGAGGTTTCTTCTCGATGCGCGCCCGATCTACCGCGCGTGCGATTGTCTCGCCCACCACTGCGCCCATCGATCCACCGATAAAGCCATATTCCATGGCGCTGACGACAACCGCGTGCGATCCAACCAAGCCCTGCGCGTTGAGGATCGCGTCATCGAGGCCGGTGTCCTGCTGTGCTTTGCGCAGGCGCTGCTTGTAGGGCTTCACGTCGGTGAAATTGAGCGGGTCCGTCGAACGAAGCCCGCCGTCGACGAGCTCGTAGCCTGGTTCGAGCAACAGATCCAGCCGCTGCCGCGCACCAATCTTGAAGTGATACTGGCACTTCGGACAGACGTTCATGTTGGCCTCAAGGTCAGCCTTCCAGATTGTCTGCCGGCAACCGGGGCACTTTACCCATAGCCCTTCGGTGCGGACACTCTTCTCTTCGTCCCCATTGCCGCCGGGGCCGTCGAACTCGCCGTTCTCGCGTTTAAACCAGGACATAGACCTCAGCCATTGTAAATGGGCGAGGGCGAGAAAGGCGCTTGCTGTTTAAGTCTGTGCTGGGTCCAGACCAGCACCTCTATGGTTCCCTGTGATAACTGGTTCCTGTATGCTTCCCTCGGTCAGACACTTCCCTGAGCAACGCTGGCTAAATCACAACACAACTGGAGAAAGACCATGAACAGTAGATTGTGGAGCGTCTTCGCGGGGCTATGCGGACTGCTGATGCTATCCCTTGCTTCGATTCAGTCGGTAGCGCAGACGCCGGAGGTCAAAGAAAAACCGGCTCTGTATTCCTATGTCGCCAATTGGCAAATCCCACGCGCCCAATGGGGGGCGATGGAAAAGGACAATGAGGCGAACAAGGCAATCCTCGACAAAGCAGTGGCCGACGGAACCCTTGTGGGATATGGCAACGATGAGAACCTCGTTCATTCGGCGGACGGGGAAACTCACGACAGTTGGTGGGCGTCCATGTCAATGGCAGGACTGATCAAGGTGCTGGATCAGTTTTCTGCAGCCGGCGGTACAACTTCACCCGTCCTCGCCAGTGCCACAAAACATTGGGACCTCATCTTCGTCAGCAAGTATTACAACTGGAAGCCGGGTGCATATAAGACAGCTTACGTTCACGTTTCGTCTTACAAGTTGAAGGCGGACGCCCCCGACGACGCAATCGAGATGCTCAGCAAGAATCTGGTTGTGCCGATGTTGGAGAAGTTGCTCGCCGACGGCTCCATTCGCGAATACGAAGTCGATACCGAGGCAATCCATACCGGCGCGCCTGACAATTTCTGGATTGTCTATGTCGCCTCCAGCCCGGACGGCCTCGATAAAGTCACCGCAGCAATTACGGGTTCCCTGAAAGACCACCCGTTTGCTGGCCCGGCCTTTGGTGCCATGACCGTATCGGGAGCTCACCGCGATGAATTGTTGAAAGGCGAAGGAACCTACAAATAGTTCCACCATCCCCTTCCGACCCGCGAGCGGCCCGCATCAGAACGTCACTCGCGGATCGGACCCCAACGCTACCAGGTGTAGTGAACGGAGTAGGTGAGCGTAGCCTCGCCTTTCGCCGGAACCCGCATTGGAAACTCCAGCATGTGGCTGTCGCGTTTTTTGAAGGTCGACGACTTCTGCGTGATCTCCCAGTTCTCGCCCCGATACATGTGCTCGATCACCGCCACATTGACCGCCTGTTGTTTCTGGTTGGTCAGCTTGATTTCGAATGTCTCATCGAGCATGTGCTTGTTGTAGTCCACGTGGAAATCGGTCTGGCGGCGTGATCCCTTCACATCGAATGCCGATCCGGTGGGAATCTTTACGGCTTCCTCGCTCGGTGTGTGGTCGATCAGGCTTTCCCCAACAAACTCCATTTGCCCGTCGGTGTCGCTGCGATAAAGCCGTACGCGCCCGCCGGGCAGCGGCATGCCCAGGTGGTTGGCCTCGCTGTTCTTGATCTCTTCAATGATCAGAACTTTTCTGTTCCCGTTGTCGAGCCCGTATCCCTGGTTCTGATTCACGTTTCCGGCGTAGATAGGCTGCAACTGCGTGCCGAGACCGTCGTACACATAACTGCGGCGCAGCGTTACGCCTGAGGCATCGATGAACTGCAGTTGCTTCGTCTCGCCATCGTGCAGCGTGACTGTGCGGTTGAGATCATAGAGATGAAAATCATCGAATGCCTTCTGCGTAACGCCCTGCTCCTGCATCGCGTCCATAGCCTTCGCCAACATCATCGGTGCATTTCGCGCATACCCCCCCTGCTGCGGTTGAAGCTTCGCAACGTCGCCCGCCATCAGCTTGATGCGCGCCTGGGGAAACTCGGTGCCCGACTGATTGTGGATCGTGACCCAGCCGAGAAAGTTGGCCTTCTCTTCGCCGGTCACATCGAAGGCGCTGGGTGCAACCACATTATAGGTCGCCGACCAATCGAATCCGCCGGTGATGTAGGCCAACTCCGCGGAGTAGCGAGCATTCGATTCCGAATCGATCTGCCAGCGCAAGGTCGGCTTCAAGAGCAACCCATCGGTTGCAGATGGAAAGAGCGGAATTCCGGGAAGCTGGAATTGCATCTTGCCCTCGACCTCAATCAGAGGTTGGGCCGATTGCCCGCCCTGGCCGTAGTTCAAGTTGCCGAAAATAGCCGGCGCGGATAATTTTGCCCGGAACGATCTTGGTCCCCTGCGGTGTTGCGACCTGAAAGTCGATAGTCTTGCCTTCGTATTTCTCGAGCAGCCACTCCTGGCTTACGACAGCAGAATCGTAGTTCTGCTCAACTACATGAATCGTCCGCTTGCCGGAGGGATCGCGCAGAACCACTGAATCGGGCTCGAGCCGGCTGGTGACGTCGGTCGAGGTAATTTCATTCTTCCCTGCATGCAGGTCGAGATCGATAAACGTCCGGGCAACCGCAAAATTCTGGTTGTAAATGGTGAGCGCTACCGGCTGTGGCTGCTGCGCAGGGGCGCTCAAAACAGGGATGAGAACCGCAACAACAAGCGAAGTGATCCGCACAATCTTCCTCCTGAACTGACCTTGGATCGAACAGGAAGGAATGAACTTGCAGCCCGGATCGCAAAAAACTCCAAATTGCGGAGAGTCAGAATTCGATGCCCTTCTGGGCCAGTATGCCCTTTCTGATAGGCATGCTTCACTTCGCGCATTTCGGTCACGGTGTCCGCGATCTCAACCAGCGAGGGATGGGCATTCCGCCCGGTAAGAATCACGTGCACCATCTCGGGACGGCTGCGCAATGTCTCAGCGACCTCTGCCGGGTCAAGCATGCCGTAGCCGATGGCGTAGTTGATTTCGTCGAGCACCACCATGTCCCATTCACCCGAGAGAATTGCCTCGCGCGCCTCGGCCCACGCCGCCTGCACCATGCGGATGTCTTCCGGATCCGTCTCGGCTCCGCCAACCTTCACGAATCCACGGCCCATCTGCTTGAGCACGAAATTCTCCCCGAAAGCCTGCGTGGAATCAAGCTCGCCATAATGCCACGAGCCCTTGAGGAATTGCAGCATCAGCACGCGCATGCCATTGCCTACTGCGCGCAGAGCCGTGCCCATGGCGGCAGTGGTTTTGCCTTTGCCGGGTCCGGTGTTGATGAGGATGAGTCCGCGTCGGGAAGATTGTTCAGAGGTCATGAGATGGTTCGAAGTTCTACCAGTCATAGTGCACGGCATCGCTGAGTTCGGCATCAATCAAAGGGACTTTGAACTCACATTGAATAAGAACTACCAGTCGCCTAGTGGCCGGAGTGATAGGGGTGGCCTGTGAGGATTGTAAATGCGCGATAGAGCTGCTCCGCCATCACCACGCGTGCCAGCGCATGTGCCAGCGTCAAAGTGCCAAGCGAAAGCAGAAGCGTCGCTCTTTTTCGCGAAGACTCAGACCAGCCATCCGCCGGGCCGATGGCGAACACAATCTGTTGAGCGCCATTGTCGCGCTGACGGCCCAGCCACTCGGCAAAACTCTCCGATGTCATTTGCTTTCCCCGGCTGTCCAGCAGCACAAGAATGACAGGCGTGCGCCGTTGTTGCCGGTCGATCCACTCAAACAGCGCGTCTTCGCTCCGGAACGATTCTGCACTGGCAGCGCGCATGCGCCGCGCACCGCTCGAGATACATCGACGCGAGACTCTCAAATTGATCCTTCGACGAAGGGCGCGGGCCAATGTGCGCCAGCGCAATCTGCATGCAGCGAAGATACACGATCGGGAACGAGCGGTATCGATAACGCATGGCGGCCGAAGAAAATGTTTTGTGAAATTACCCAGAATCGCTCTACAACTTCCCATATTCAAATGTGATCTATATCACTCGACATAATTGCGATTAATCCTTTAGATTGCAAAATGAGACGCCGATCCACGTTTGGCATCTCGCTTGCATTAATAGCGGTCACAGGACCCTGTTTATCTTGGGCTGGTTTTCGTCACTCGCTTGAGATGTGACGATAGCCAACCTTTTTCCTAATTGCTGTCATTCGATCTTTTTTGAATATTAACCGCGGAACGGACCTATCCCTCCCCAGCTAGACCCGAGACGCCGAGCGCGATACGCGGATCGGGAACTCTGTCATCTGCATGAAGTCTTTCCGATCTGGAGTCGATCTGGAGGATTTCAATGCGATTCTTGCGATTGCTGCATGCCGCTGCTTTGACCGTGAGTCTACTGGGCTTCGTCGCCTATGTTGCTTGCATCGGGACCCCTGTAGCCCAGGCCCAGGCCGATCTTGGCTCTTGCTCCGGCGTCGTTACAGACGTGACCGGCGCGGTTATTCCCAACGCCGAAGTCAAGCTGACGAACGTCGCCACCGGTGCGGTAAGAACTACCGTCACCGATGGCAAGGGTGGAATACTCTGTAACCCAGCTGTTGCCGGCCGATCTACACCGTAAGTTTCAGCGCACCTGGATTCAGTTCGGCGTCGCAGAAACTGCAGGTCACGGTGGGCTCATCGAATACGGTAAACGTCAAGCTCGCGGTCAAAGGCGAGAGCACCCAGATCACCGTTACTGCTGACGATTTTGCCGGCGTGCACCTTGAAAAGCCCGAAGTCGCCGCAGTTATCCAGACCGACCAGATTCTCAGCCTTCCTACTCTTGATCGCGATCCCTACAGCCTCGTCGCTTTCTCCGGAAATCTCTCGTCCGATCCCACAGACTGGCAAAGCCGCGGCGTCGGATTCAACATTTCAGGATCTCGCTCGACCTCGGTTGACATTCTGCTGGATGGCGCCGAGAACACCGATCTCTATGCCGTCGGCGTTGGGCAGACAGTGCCCATGGATGCCACCTCTGAGATTCGCATCGTCACTTCGAACTCCGGTGCCGAGTATGGCCGCGGATCAGGTGCCGTCAACGTCTCCACCAAGTCCGGCACCAACGGGCTGCATGGTTCGGTCTACGAGTTCAATCGCATCTCGACGCTCGCTTCGGATGGATACAACAACAACTACCTCCATGCGTTGTATCGGCACGAGACCCCAAGCCGCGTTATACCCATAACCAGTTCGGCTACTCTGTCGGTGGACCGATCAAGAGAGACAAGCTCTTCTTCTTCTCGTCCACCGAGTGGACGCGCATTCGCAGCCAGCAGAACGTAGTCTCGACGATCCCCACACCGGAATTCATCGCCATGACCGCCAGCCAATATGCAGGCGTTCTTTGGCACCTACGGCAAGGTAGCCAAGCCAATCAACGGCTCCCTGTACAACGGCGCTTCCTCGGCTGTTCAATCGGTCTTCGGTTCCGATATCAATACCATTGCCAAAACCAATCCCGCCATCCTCACAACCAATCTCTTCGGTCAATCCATTTACACAGGTGCCGGCGGACTCGGGCGGCGGACTTCCGGTGAATCAGTGGATCACGTTCAATCGCGCCGACTGGACCATCAGTCAGACCTCCTCGTTGTTTGTTCGATACATCCAACAGAGCACGGTCAATCCTGACGGAAGTCTCAATTACAGCCCCTATGCCGGCTACGATACCGGCAATACTCAGTTCAACCACAACATCGAGGTTTCGTTCACCAAGGCATTCACGCCCAACCTTGCGTCGGCAACCAAGTTGCTCGGTTCCCGCCTCAACAATTCGCAGCCTCTGGGTAAAGTGCCTGTCAGCCCGACGCTCTACGTCAATGGCAGCGCTGCGGTCACACTGGGCGGTGGCGTACATCAACTTCCCCGGCTATTCGGCGACCTCTCCTGGCAATGCCATTCCTTTCGGCGGCCCGCAGAACTTCATCGGGGTTGGAGAAGATCTCGCCTGGACTAAGGGCAGGCACCAGTTTACCTTCGGAGGCAACTTCCTCAATATCAAGGACAACCGCATGTTCGGCGCCTACGAGAATGCGGTCGACGGCCTTGTACAGTCGGGCACGAAAGGCGCCATGCTCAACTTCATGGCCGGCGGTATGGGATATTTGAACGTCGCGATCAACCCCAACGGAGTATATCCCTGCTACAAAGACGCGTCTGGTGCAACCGTCGTAACTCCAAGCTGCGAGATTCAGCTGCCGGCTACATCGCCGAACTTCTCGCGCTCCAACCGCTACCAGGACGGCGCGGCATATGCCAGCGACACATGGAAGGCTAATCAGCAGTTGACGCTTACCTTTGGTCTGCGTTGGGAACTCTATGGCCCGCAGCACTCTCAGAAGCCCGAGTACGATGCAAATTTCTTCATGGGAAGCGGCAACACTCCCTGGGATCAGATCCGCAACGGACAGGTGCTCACTCGCCTTAACGCACCCAATGGCCGCCTATGGAATCTGAACACCAAGCAGTTCGGTCCCAAAGTCGGAGTCGCCTACGATCTCACCGGCAACGGCAAAACCAGCATCCGCGCCGGCTTCGGCATCAACTACGAGCGCAACTTCAATAACGTCACCTTCAACGTGATTCAGAATCCGCCGAACTACGGTGTCGTTGCGTTCACCAGTGCCGACAACGGCGGCAGCATCATCCCAGTTTCGACAAACAACTTCGCCCAATTTGGCGAAGGCACCGGCCTCAAACCTCTGCCCAACGTCACGCTGCGCGCTGTCGATCCCAAGATCAAGCCAGCTTACGCCAACAACTGGAGCCTCTCGCTCGAGCACCAGTTTGGCACCACTACCACCGCCAGCGTCTCCTACGTCGGCACGCGTGGAATCCACAACTACTCCATCGCCAACATCAATCGCTCTTACGACGGTTCCACCTATCTTGGCGACGCGCATGCCTCCAACCGCACCAACTATCAGTACTCCAGCATCAACTGGCGCGGCGCCGACGGCGATTCCTCCTATAACGGCGTAACTGGTGAGCTTCGCAGTTCGAATCTTCGCCAGACAGGCCTGAACATCCGGGCCGACTACACGTACTCCCACTCCATCGACAACACGAGCTCCACATTCACCGACGGCGGATCCAACAACAACAACCTCGGCTACCTGGATCCGTGGAACAAGGCTTTGGATCGCGGTTCATCGGACTTCGATCAAAAGCACCGGGCGGCAATGGCCATCGTGTGGACGCTACCTTATGCAAAAACCCTGACGGGCGTTTCCAAAGCACTGCTGGATAACTGGACCGTGTCGACCACATTCGACGCCCAGACCGGCACACCCTACACGATGTTCGATTGTTCCTACTCAGTAACAGTCTGCCCACGGGCAAGTTTCGTCTCGAAACCAACCCCTGGCAAAGGGAAAATGACGGATATCAGCGATGTATATGGAGCCAACACATACTCCTACAAGCAGTTCCCGACCTTCTACGACGACAACAACGAAGACACGGGCATCAACGCAAACAATTACAACGAACAGATCAATCCGAAAACCGGCTCCAATGACACCCCGATTTGCTCCGGGCTGTATGGCGTCGGGTGCCACTTCGTAGCCGGAATGGACGGTCGCAACGCATTCCGCGGTCCTGGAACCTGGGGACAAAACCTTGGCGTCGTAAAGGACTTCAAAATTCGCGAACGGTACGACCTCCAGTTGAAGGGCGAATTCATTAACATCTACAACCACGCAAACACCTACCTGAATCTGGGCGGCACCAATGACGTCTCCGCTTACACTGACGTCTTGGCTTACAAGTCAGGCAATCGTAACTCTGAGTTCTCAGTGCACATCGCGTTCTAAGCTCTACTTGATTCAGACTTACCAGAAGGGCACTCTTCCAAGAGTGTCCTTCTTTCTCTTTGAGCACACTCTAAGTTATTTATAATAATGGATTTAGGTTTGCTCTTCGTTGGATTTTGATCTCCTCAGAGCCCACAATTAATCCCGGAAATTGAATTGTGGACGGCGTTTATCCATTTATCTATAGAATTTGTCATCGGCAAACCACCGCGAATCGCGCACTAATTTATTGTCCTTCAGTTGGTTGCCTCGTTTAACCTTCCGCCGCAGATGAATGGCATCCGTCGTGCATAACATCACCCGTACGTCTGTCCCCTGAACTTCCCCAAGCACGCCGGGACAAAAGCAAGAACAAAATTCATGATTTCCCGAGGGTCAAGCGCGGCTCCGCGCGTGGACCTGCTCTCTGGTGCCTGAAAAACGGCAAATCCAGAGTGCGAGACCACGCGTGGTTTCGGTCGAGCGGAGACCCGTGCCTGTGGGCATTTTCGACCCTGTCACGAATTTGGAGGAGCAGTATGCGTTCTATACGTTCAAACAAGATGGTGTTGGCGTTCGCGCTGATGATGCCGGTTGCTCTGGCGTTCCTGACACTTCCACAACTGGTACAAGCCCAATCCAACATCTCCGGAGACATTTCCGGGACCGTAACGGACGCGTCCGGCGCGGCATTGCCGAATGCTCAGGTAACCGTCACCAGCGTTGAAAAGGGTCAGGCAAAAGTGATCCTCTCTGATCGTGTTGGCAACTTTCGTGTTCCCTTGCTCTCGCCCGGCACTTATGAGGTGAAGGCAGAAGCTAAGGGCTTTGCCACCTCGACGATGAAGGTGTCGGTAACAGCCGGCACAATCACGTCAGCCAACCTCGCTCTCAGCGTTGGCCAGGCGTCGACCACTGTCGAAGTAAGCGGTGAGATCTCGGTCCTGCACACTGACGACGCACAGATATCGACCAGCTTCGATCTGAACCAGCTCCAGAACGTCCCCAACCCCGGTGGCGATCTGACGTTCGTGGCGCAGACTACTCCCGGCGCGGTGATGAACACGCAGGGCGGCTACGGAAACTTCTCGACAAACGGTCTACCGGGCACCTCGAATACATTCACCATGAACGGTGGGTACGAGGGCGATCCGTACCTGAACCTGAACAACTCCGGCGCCACCAACCTCCTTCTCGGCTCAAACGACGTCGAAACGGTCACGGTCACAACCAACAGTTATGACGCCGCCTTTGGCGGACTTGGCGGCGCGCAGGTAAGCCAGGTTTCACGCTCCGGCGGCAATCAGTGGCATGGCAACGCGACCTACCTCTGGAACGGCAGTGCGATGAACGCGAACAGCTGGTTCAACAAGTACAATGGTCTACCGCGTACGTTTGACAACGCCAACCAATGGGCGGCCGCAATCGGCGGCCCTATCAAGAAGGATAAGATTTTCGCGTTTGCTGACTATGAGGGTCTGCACGTCATCATTCCGGTCATCGGACCTGTTTATGCGCCGAGTCCGCAATTTCAGGCGGCAATTCTCGACCCTACACCCAGAACCGATCCAGCCCTTGATTACCAAAACCCCAATGGCCTGGTCCCCTACGGAAACCTGGCAGCCAATGGCCTCTCTGCAGAGGCTCCGATGTATCAGACAATCTTTAATTACTACAACAATGCCCGGAATTTCGCATCAGGTTCGCAGGACGCGAGTGATCCCGATACTTGGATTTTCCACGGCCAGGCAAACAACTTCGCCCAGGAATGGCTGGTGAATGGCCGTGTGGATTTCAATCTGAGCTCGAACGATCACCTTTACGTTCACGCCAAGGTCGACAAGGGTGTTCAGCCTACACAGACCAGCTTCCTCGATCCAATCTTCGACGCGCAAAGCCCCCAGCCTTCTTATGAAGGGCAGTTGAGCGAGACCCACACCTTCACGCCTAACATCACGAACCAGTTCTTGTTTGCCGCAAGCTACTATCGGGCGATCTTCACCAATACCAACGGCCTCGCCCTTGGACAGTCCAATATTCCCTATGTTCTGATTCCTGAAGGATTCGCGACAGACTGCGTGCCAGACCAGAGCGGCGAAGGTTGCGCCCGCACATTCGACTGGGACAACGCCGGCAGCACAAACAACTGGGTCGGCGGCGCGAACTATGCATTCCCGCAGGGCCGCAACGTAACCGGTTACCAGTTTGGCGACGATCTGAGTTGGACCAAGGGCAAGCATAACCTGAAGTTCGGCTACGCCTTCCGTCGCGACGATATCACCGACTACACCTCGAGCGAACACAACATCACCTACGGCGGCGCCGAAAACTTTGTCCTGGATCAGAGCAATTTTGCCGCTGGCTACTCCGATGAATGGGCAGAACGCTTCCCGCAGCGCCTTTCCCAGCCCGTCGCCCTCTATGTGGAGGGTTTCTATGGGCAAGATCAATGGAAAGTTGCTCCGGGCCTGACGCTGACGTTTGGACTCCGCTTGGAGCACAACTCGAACCCGCTCTGCCGCACCAACTGCGTCTCGAACTTCTCGCAGGATTTCAACTCCCTCCCTACCTCGGTGTCGACTCCCTATAACCAGCTGATTTCTTCCGGTATGGAGAAGGCCTTCTTCAGCCAGCAGGAAATCGGCTATCAGCCACGGGTCGGCTTTGCGTTCCAGCCCGGAGGCGCCGGTTCCAAAACCACCATCCGCGGCGGCTTCGGCATGTTCAACGATTACTTCCCGGCGCAGATCATGGGTGACCTGGTTTCCAACATCCCGGAAGTGAATCGGTTTACGGTTTTGGGCGCGTACTACGGCAATGCAATCACAATGGATGCAAGCCGGCCCGACAGCGGCCATTCCCAGGCAACCGCGTCAAACAATGCGTTGAACGCCCTGTTCCCACAGGGCGGCTACTACGCTAATTCGGCCGGCACTTGCCCCGATCCGTTGAGCCTGGCGTGCGCCACAGATGGAGTCTTCACTCGGCCAACATTCATATCGGTTGCGCATAGTGTCAAGCTCCCCACTTATGAGGAGTGGAGTCTGGCTGTCGAGCGCCAGGTCGCCAGAAACACAGTGGTCTCGGTGGCCTACATTGGCAACCGCAGCTACCACCAGCCAACCCAGCGGCTGCCGAATTCATATGACGCCTCCGGCACCATTGCGTCGCTGCCTACCTCCCGCCCCAACGCGGCACTCGGATCTGTCACGGAGTTCTACAGTGGCAGCATCTCCAACTTCAACGGTCTGCAGGCCACAGCCACCAGCCGCCTGAACTGGCTTACCCTGCAATTCAACTACGCCTACGGCCATGCGCTCGACACCATTTCCAACGGCGGCTTCAATTCCTTTAACATAGCAGGCGCCGACAACGGTGTCGGCCAGATCAACCCCAACAACCTCCAGCAGAACTATGGCAACGCGGACTACGATACGCGGCATTACATCAGCGCCAACTACGCGATCAGCATTCCGCACTTTGGCGGTCCCAGGGTTTTGACGGATGGCTGGCAATTTGCCGGCACTGTCTTCCACAACTCCGGCTATCCCTTCTCGGTCACGGATAATTCCGGTGCGGTCACCTACGGCTCCGTTCCCCTGGCGCAGCAGCTCGACAACAACTTCAACCATCACTGCGGCGGCGGCGAACACGCCACAACTCCTTGCGACTTTGCTTCTCACTTCGCAAGCGCAACGGACTTCGGACAGCAGCGTCGCAATCAGCTGTATGGACCGAACTACACGGACTTCGACCTTGATCTCTCAAAGAGCTTCAAGATCGTGCCCAAGTGGGAATCGGCCAGGCTCAAGGTGGCGGCGCAATTCTTCAACACGTTCAACCACCCGAACTTCCAGATTCCGTTCGCTGACGTGAATAACTCCAGCAGCGGACTCATCTACACCGCGGCTAGCACACCCACGTCGGTTCTGGGCGCCTTCCTCGGCGGCGATGCTTCGCCCAGGTTGATCCAGTTGAAGGGAACCTTCGTCTTCTAACTCAAGCAGGCCGAAAAGTCGGTCACAAACACAAAGACCGGGAGCCGCTATCGAGGGCTTCCGGTCTTTTTCATGTGCTGAATTTTGCAAAAATTACGGCTAACGACTGAGATGAACCCTCAAGACCGCGGTGCAGATTTCTTGCTTTGCTTTTTTGCGCTCGATTTTTTGGCTGCTGCCGGCTTCTTCGCAGCGGTCTTTGTCGTTTCCTTCTTGACGGCAGCTTTTCTAGGACTCTTCTTCGGCTCCGGATCTGCAGACACCTTTACCCGAGCCGCGCGCGTCTTTGCCGACAGAGCTTCCTTTAGTTCCGCGTCGAACTCGGCAGGCGTGAGCGGGCGCGCCGATTTGCGTAGTCGCTCAATGTCGTAGAAGGCGCGCCGCTCGGTCAAAAACACATGCACGACAAAATCGATGTAGTCCAGCAGAACCCAGTCGCCATGCCGACGTCCTTCGACGGAGTGCGGCATCACGCCAAAGTCCTTCTTCAAACGCTGCTCAATTTCATCGGCGATGGCGATAGCCTGGCGGTCGTTCGTGGCTGAGGTAATCAGAAAAAAGTCAGACAGTCCGGAATCGATCGGGTCGAGTTCAAGAATGCGTGTATCTTCGCCCTTTTTGTCTTCACAGGCCGCGGCTGCGGCTTGTACGAGAATGCGAGTCTGTTCGTGCGCCTGGGTTGTGCTCATGCAGCGAAATTTCTCTCCTCGCTCATCCTAGTCTCTGGATTCCGCAGCGGCAAGCTGGGGTTGCCCTTTAACGTCGTGCGGAATCGCACCAAATCAAACCTGCCGATAGAGCCCATGCCCGGCGATGTATTCGCATACCGCGTCCGGCAGCAGCTCATGCCCGCCACAAAGGCGATCGGCCGCCGCACTCACCTGGCTTCGGATATCCGAAGCGCTGATCTCGATTGCCAGTCCCGGCAACAGATAAAACGGTGCAGATGTTCCCGCGGCGTTTCGCAGCGTAAATAAGCGCAATGGCACCGATGCTGTGTCATGAATCCCTGGCGGGTCCTCCGTGATGGTCAGCCCATCCGGCAAAATCGCGGCCAGATCTTCCAGGCGCTGGCCTGGCCTCGATGCCACGATCAACGGGGCACACGAACGGAATTTCCCCGCCACGATACCAGTGGCGAAGGCCAACCAGCGAGTCGGCTCCCATCAGCGTGAAGAGCGTGCGCCGAAGGAAACTGCTCACGCAAGCGCAAAAGCGTATCGAAGGTGTAGTTGGGCGTGCCAGCCAGCATCAGGTGCATCAGCAAGAGAGATGGCAAACTGCGGCAGCCCCTTGATCGCCAACTCCGTCATGGCCACGCGGTCTTCAAAGCTGGCGGTTGAGCCCAGCGGTTTCAGCGGTTGAACACCCACCGGGGCAAACAGAACCGTATCCAGATGCAGCGCCTCTTGTGCCGCGCGCGCCACCCCAATGTGGCCCAGATGGGGAGGGTCGAAGCTACCCCCAAAGAAGGCGATGCGCCGCTGCTCATCTGCTGGCTCAGCCATGGGTTCATGGTACGGCATCTCCTGCCCTTGGCTGCACTTGAGCTCCTGCGCCGTCGAAGACTCCAGGTGTCCGTATCCAACTAAGCCCATTGGTGTCGACACCGGCCCGCTTCGAAATCACAATCGCCGAAATGTCTGCTAGCATCATTCTCACGATGCGATATGTGATTGCGGTTCTTGCCCTCGTCGGTGCCGTGGTCTCGGGCCTTGCACTTCAGGTACATTACTCGGTCGCAACCTCGCCATGCTCGATTAACGAGAAATGGGATTGCGACGTAGTAAACCATAGCTCCTACTCGCTCATTCAAGGTATTCCGGTGGCCATTCATCGGAATTGCCGGCTATCTCGGCCTGGTGTGGCTCGGCCTCGCGCGCCAGCGCGCGGTGCTCACCGGTGCAGCCGTCGTCGGGCTGGCATATTCCCTCTACCTGGCACACGTTGAGCGCGACATACTGGGCGTTTGGTGTCTCTACTGTGTCATCTCGCTCGCCGACATCGCGCTGATCATGGTGCTGGGCTTCATCTGGCTTATCGTCGATGCAGTCCATCGGCAGCGCAGACGCTGGTAAACTTGAACCAGGCACATGTTCAAGGAAAAATACGCGCGCTGGATGTACGAATGGGAAACCCGGCTCACCACGCGCGACGAAAACCGTGTAGTCCGGCCGCTTGAGTGGGGCTTCGAGTGGATCGAGCCTTTCCTCGAAACCCATGGATTCAGCGCCGCCATTCCGACTCCGGAAGTCATGCGCGACGAAGCCGCCGCAGAAACCGCGATGGCTCGCATCAATCAGCTCCTCATCCGGAACAGCGACGAATTCTTCGGCTACGAGAAACCCACCGACTTCCGCCTCGAAGACCGCCACCCTGAATTGTTTCCGACCAATGTAAGGCCCGAAACTTTGGCAAAAGACGCCGAGATCAAGCGACTCGCTGCCATGGGCAAAACTCCAAAGGCGCAGTTTCTGCGGTTTACTTCTCCGGAGCAAACCGGATATCCGGAAAACGATGTTGCGAATGCGCGGTGGTATCCCGCGCCCGAGCACAAGGATCCGAAGCGACCTAAACAGGCCATCGTGGTGATGCCGCAGTGGAACGCCGACGCATTCAGCCACAACTCCCTGTGCACCATCTTCAATCGCATGGGAATCTCGGCGCTGCGCCTCTCCAAGCCCTACCACGACATTCGCCGGCCATTGGAACTGGAGCGCTCCGACTACGCAGTCAGCGCCAACATCGGCCGCACGCTCTCAGCCTGCCGCCAGGCCGTCGTCGACATCCGCTGCTGTATCGACTGGCTTGAAGAGCAGGGCTATGAGCACTTCGGCGTCCTGGGCACGAGCCTCGGATCATGCTACGGATTTTTGGCGAGCGCCCACGATCCTCGCATCCGCGTAAATGCCTTCAACCACGCGTCCACGGCATTCGGCGACGTGGTGTGGGCCGGGCAAAGCACCCGCCATGTGAAGCAGGCGCTGGACGACGTGGGAATGACGCAGGATCGCGTGCGCGAGTTGTGGTCGGCCATCAGTCCCATCAGCTACTACGATCGCATCGCCAGCGCGAAAGCCGGCGGACCAAACAAGAAGGTCTTGCTGGTCTACGCCAACTACGACCTGACATTTCCTCTCGAGTATTCCCTCCAGGTGGTGGAGTCATTCAAGCGCGTAGGTCTCAACTTCGAGAAGCGCGTTCTCCCCTGCGGCCACTACACCACCGGCGAAACGCCTTTCCAGTACATCGACGGCTGGTACATGGGCTCATTCGTGCATCGGGCCTTCAAGGCGCTCCGCAGAGAGAAAGCCGCCCGAGCCGGAATCTCATCACCAACTGTGACAGAGGACGAAGAAGACCTCGTCTCGCGGTAAGCAAGATCAGATCACCCTCATGTAAAGGCAGTCATCCCGAGCGGAGCCGAGGGATCTGCGGTTGCTCTTTCTGCGGAATGACGACCAGGCGTCGAGATTCGTGAGACGCCCTTCCACGCGCGATCATCGAATCGCATTCAAATTCAGCTTGAGCAGCTTCCCCGGATCGAGATAGGCGCCTTCCCAGCGAACAGCCCAATGTAAATGCGGCCCGGTCACGCGTCCCGTTGCCCCGCTGAGCCCAAGCTTGTCGCCCGCAACCACGCGCTGCCCCTGGTGCACATCGATGCGGCTGAAATGCATCGACAGCGTATACAGCCCCAGCCCGTGGTCGATGATCACGCAGTTGCCCTCGTAGTAGAGATGCTGCGCCAACACGACGACGCCGCTGTTCGACGCGCGCACCACAGTGCCCATCGGTGCGCGAAAATCCATCCCCTTGTGAATGCTGGCCAGCTTGCCGTTGAACATGCGACGCGTGCCAAAGCTGTCAGTCGGCGGAGCGTTGACCGGCGCGCGAAAGCCGGCATGCCACAACGGCTCATCAACACTCGACGCAAACACGCCTTTCTTTATCTCCGCATCCGCGGCGATCTCCTTCTGCTCCTCCGGCCCTGGCTCGACAAACTTTGGCGGCACGGTGAGCTTTCCCGTCCGATAGTGTGCCGGGTGAATCTCGATTGTCTTGCTCAGATAGCGCGGACCACCATCATCAAGTTGCGCATTGATTCGAAGCGTAGAAGGGCCTACCGGGCCTTCGACGTCGACACCGGCGAGTGCGACCCACTTCTCCCCGCGCCGAAAGAACTCAATTTTGTGTCCCAGCCACTCGCCGCTGATGCTCTTCACATTTGGCGTTGAGATCACAATCAATTCGGGAGAGCCGGCCTCGACAACCGCCGGCGTAAGAGACACAACAGATTTCGCCACCGGATGCTGCGCGAACGAATAGATCCCGGTAAAGGCAAGCAAACAAATAGGCCGCAGAATGCAAAAGCCCGTCATGAGTTCAGCATAACCGGCTCCGTTGTTCTCGCGAAGGCTATCTGCAATCCCGCCAGCACCAGCTTCACTGAAAGTTATGTAACGCGCGATGACGATGGACAATCAAAAGATCTGTATGCCTTCCCCATCCTCCTTTTCCGTACGCCGTTTCAGTGCCGCGCTTTTGATCGTGACACTCATGCACTGCCTTACGCCTTCGCTTTCGAGTCAGGCAGTACCGAGCACCGCGACCGCGCAACGCGTTCCAGTATTAGTGGAGCTATTTACTTCAGAAGGCTGTTCGGATTGCCCACCGGCGGACGCATTGCTCGCGAAACTCGACGCCACCCAGCCAATCGCTGGCACGCAAGCTATAGTCCTCAGCGAACACGTCACCTATTGGAATCACCTGGGTTGGAGCGATCCCTTCTCGTTCGACGCCATGTCGCAAAGACAGGAAGAGTACGCTCGCCAATTCGGTCTCGACTCGAACTACACGCCCCAGATGGTGGTCGATGGAACCGAGCAGTTCGTCGGCAGCGATGGCCGAGCTCTCGTCGCGGCGATGACAAAACAAGCTAAGATGCCGAAGCAAAACCTGGCCATCGCGACCGCAAAATGGGACCAAGGTTCCGCGCAGTTCTCAGTTCGTGCCAATGCGCCCGCGGGAACGAAACTGGTTGCGGTGATTGCAGCCGACGCAACGCATTCTGAAGTTGCCCGCGGAGAAAATGCTGGCCGCACCCTGCACCACATCGCCGTAGTCCGCGTGATGAAAGAATACAGCGCAGATGCTGCCGACGGTCGCGAACTGAATCTGGCCGGCGGCCCACTGACGCAAAAAAGCGAGGTCAGCGGCCCGGTGCGCCTCATCATCTTTCTCGTAGATCGCAAAACCGGACACGTACTCGGAGCCGCAGAGCAGACGCTGAACCGCTAAGCAGAATCTACCTGTCTGCCAAAATTGCCTCGTCTTCTACTCTGTTCTCAGCGCCCGCATTGGTTCGATGGAAGCAGCGCGTGATGCGGGAATATACGCCGCCAGGAGTCCTGCCAGTGCCACGACGGCGCACACCACCAGAAGCACCGCGGGGTTTCGCGGTCCTGTACCGTACAGCATCTCTGACAGGATCGGGCCGAAAACAAGCGTCGCCGTGATGCCGATCGCGATGCCTGCCCCGAGCAACCCGGCCGCGCCACGCAAGATCATTCCGAGAACGGAGCCCCGCTCCGCGCCCAGCGCAAACCGAAGACCTATCTCCCGCGTACGTTGTGAAACCGAGTAGGCCATTACACCGTACAAGCCAACCACGGTCAGAATCAGAGACAGAATTGCGAATGTTCCAAAAAGCACGGTGGCAAATCGTGGCTGCGCCAGCCTCATTGAAATCAGATCCGGCATCGTGCGAACATCCGTCACCGGGATATCGGGATCCATTGAAGCCACCAGCTTGCGCACTTCCGGTTCAAGACTCATCGGGTCAACCGATGCTTTGACTACCGAAGTTAAGCAGCACCACGTGGGTAGCTGGCCAGCGGGCAAATACATCGCCGGTTGCATCTCGCGCTGCGTGGCCGAGTGGCGAACGTTTCCCACCACCCCGACAATCTGTCGCCATGGCGGTCCGTCCTTCGATCCGTTTCCTGCGCCCGGCTTCAGCTTTTTGCCAATTGGATTTTCACCGGGAAAGTACGTCTTTGCAAAAGCCTGATTCACGATCATCACCTGCGGCGCCTGCATGTTGTCCGCTTCGGTGAAGTCGCGACCCGCGACCAGGGGAATCTGCATCGTCCTCAAGAAGCCCGGCGTAACCGGCTCCAGCTCCGCGCCCGATCTAAGCCCCTTGGCCACCGGCTTCTCAGGGTTTTCGAAACTTATGTGGGCATCGTCGTCGGTCATCGGCAAAATCATCGAACCAGCCGCCGACTCCACGCCCGGAAGCGCACGCAGCTGATCGAAATACTGCCGATAAAATTGCGGTCGCCTGTCTTTATAAGAGGAATCAGGCGTATCGAAACTGAAGGTCAGGATATGGTCGGGGTTAAAGCCCTCATCTGTGTGCATCAGCCTCACAAAGCTCGTCGTGAGAAGGCCAGCACCGGCGGTCAGCACAACCCCCAGCGCTACCTGCGCCACAATCACCGCCATGCGAAGCCGATCATGCCCGTAGATGCGCGCCTGCCCGCCCTGCTGGAGTGTTTTCACCAGGTCGGTTCTGGAAGCGGCAGTTGCAGGCACAACGCCAAAAATCACGCCAGAGAGCAGCGAGGCAACCAGCGCAAAAACAAGCACCGTCAGATCGACGCCGGCATCCGCCGCGCGCGGAATACTCGTCCCGATCAGCGCAAGCACTGCTGGAACAGTAGCGAAAGCGACCGCGCATCCCGCGAGACCACCCGCGACGCTCAGCACAAGGCTCTCCGTCATCAGCTGGCGAATCACACTCCCTCGCCCCGCGCCCAGTGCACACCGGACCGCAATTTCGCGCTGCCGATCTCGAACCCGTGCAAGTTGCAGATTGGCGATGTTGCCGCAAGCAATAAGCAGCACGAATGCGACCGCGCCTAGTACCACCAGTAAAAGAGTTCGAGTCTCGCCCAGCATGGCATGCAATTCCAGCTGAACCTTTGCGGAATTGTTGTGAGTATTTGAGTCCGGGTACTGTTTGGCCAACTGCGCGGCGATTGACTTCATCTCCTGGCCTGCCTGTGCTGCGGTCACACCAGACCGTAACCTGCCCATCACCGATATAGAGTGCGATCCGCGATTCTTAAGGGTGTCGCTGTCTACGGCAAGCGTTGTCCAAAACGAGTTCTGAGGCTTGTCGACAGGGAAGCGAAACGACGCCGGCATGATGCCGACGACTGTGAAGGTCTCTCCATTAAGATGTATCGCTCGGCCAACAATCGCTCGATCGCCGCCGAACTGCGCCGTCCATAGAGAATGGCTGATAAGAACGACGCGGGATCCCACCTTCTCTTCGCCAGCAACAAAACCGCGTCCCAGTTCAGGCCCGACGCCAAGCATCGGCAAGAGGTCCCAGCCAACAGCCTCACCGTCGAGATGTACAGCGCGCGATGTGCCCGTAAGCGTGTACGCAGCGTCATCGTACGAAACCAGGTGTTCGAAACTGTGATTCTGCTCGCGCCAATCGAAGAAGTCAGGATAGGAAACGTTGCGCGCCACCGGACTGCTGGCATCGGCAGAGGCAACTTCGACCAGCTGTTGAGGCTGGGGATAGGGAAGAGGCCGGAGCATCACCGCATCCACGACGCTGAAAACTGTGGTGTTCGCTCCCACGCCGAGCGCCAGCGTAACGATCACCACGGTTGAATACCCCGGCGACTTGCGCAGTTGGCGAAGAGCAAACCGCAGGTCGCGGCCTAGTTGTTGCATCATTGGAAAGCCGCGCTGTTCGCGGTATGTCTCCCGGGTTTGCGTGACGCCGCCAAAGGCCCGCAGGGCCGCGGTACGTGCTTCCTCGGGCGACATGCCATGTTCCAGATTCTCTTCGATAGCCAGATCGATATGAGCATGCAGCTCTTCATCGAGATCCGCATCGAGTTTGCTGCGGCGAAACAGTGCGGCACAGCGCGTGAAGAGAATACGAAGCAGATCCATCGTCCCTCTCCTAGTTCGACGGCGCAAGAAAACGCGCCATGGTGGCGGCGATGCGCTCCCAGTTCTCTGTCTCTTCTTCAATCTTCTTTCGCCCAACGCGGCTCAGCGAATAGAACTTCGCGCGGCGATTGGTCTCCGAAGTTCCCCACTCAGACTTGATCCAGCCACGCTGCTCGAGACGCAGAAGCGCCGGGTAGATCGTGCCCTGGTTCAGACTCAGCGCGTCGCCGCTGACTTGCTCGATGCGGCGCGCAATGCCGTAGCCATGCAGGGTATCCATCGCTTCCAGCGTTTTCAGCACCATCAGGTCCAGCGTGCCTTGCAGTACGTCCGACTTATCGCCCATCGCATCTCCTGTTGAAATTCAACATATACGCCCGTCATAGTCAGAATGTCAACAGGAACAAACACTGTCCGTAGAAAACCAATTTCATCGGCCTTGAGCGCAGCGGCACAAATTCCACACCTCCGCCCCACGAACCGTCTAAAATTTAGACTATGACTGACCGTATGGCCCTTTCCCTGGCCCAGGCCGACCCCGAAGTAGCCGCCGCCGTTGACCACGAAACCTTTCGCCAGCACGAAGGCCTGGAGATGATCGCCAGCGAAAACTTCGTATCTGAAGCGGTGCTCGAAGCCGCCGGATCGGTCTTCACCAACAAGTACGCCGAAGGCTATCCAGGGCGACGCTACTACGGCGGCTGCGAGTACGCCGACGTTGTAGAAAATCTGGCGCGCGATCGTGCCAAGCAGATCTTCGGTGCGGAGTTTGCAAACGTGCAGCCCCACTCCGGCTCGCAGGCCAATGCCTCCGCCTACATGGCGGTTCTCCAGACCGGCGATACCATTCTCGGTCTCGACCTCGCCCATGGCGGCCACCTGACCCACGGGCACAAGCTGAGTTTCAGCGGCAAGCTATACCACACGACGTTCTACACCGTGCGGCGCGATACCGAAGTCATCGACTACGACGAACTCGAAGCAATTGCCGAGCGCGAAAAGCCCAAGGTCATCATCGGCGGCGCCAGCGCGTATCCGCGGCTGTGGGATTTCGCGCGCATGCGCCAGATCGCCGACAAGGTCGGTGCCAAATACATCTTCGACATGGCGCACATCGCCGGGCTCGTGGCCGGCGGTTCGCATCCCTCTCCTGTGCCCCACGCGCACATCACTACGACCACGACCCATAAAACGCTGCGTGGACCGCGCGCGGGATTAATTCTCTGCGGCAAGGATTTTCAAGTCGGCCAGAAGCCGGAGCAGACGCTCGGCAAGGCCATCGACATGGCGGTATTTCCCGGCCAGCAGGGTGGACCGCTGGTACACATCATCGCTGCCAAAGCGGTTGCATTCGGCGAGGTTCTGCGGCCGGAGTTCAAAACTTACGCCGCGCAGATTGTGACGAATGCCAAGGCACTTGCGACTGCAATGCAGGAGGCAGGCTATCGTCTCGTCTCCGGCGGTACCGACAATCACCTGATCCTCGTCGACGTCTTCCAAAAGGGAATCCTGGGATCGGAAGCCGAGCTTGCCCTCGGAAAGGCCGGCATCACGGTCAACAAAAACGCCATTCCCTACGACACGAATCCGCCACTCAAGCCATCCGGTATCCGAATCGGAACGCCGGCGCTTACCACGCGCGGAATGAAAGAATCCGAGATGCGCATCATCGCAGCGTGGATCGCCAAGGCCCTTGAAAACCGAAATGACGACGCTGCGCTCGAGCGCATTCGTGGCGAAGTTGCAGAGATGGCCAACAGGTTCCCGCTCTATGCATGGCGTCGTCAGGGCGTTGCGGTCAGCGCGTAAGACGCTGTAAAGCATCACCTATCCGTATATGCACAACTTGCCATCCACGGCAGGGTTTAATGTAGTGTGTTTAAAAATCAGCTTATCGGGATTCCCCGAAAGCAGCGATGCTGCTTTCCCGTAGGCAATGTGGAGGTTCATCATGCGTGCAACAAATCTAGTTTTGACCGCATTGTTGGCCATGTCGTTGCCGGCAATTGCTCAACAATTCCCAGAGGCGCACGGAAAGCCAGTGCCACCGCCTCAGCGCGGACCGGCTCCATACAAGGCCCCCAAGGCAGCTCCGGCGCACAAGACAAATGACATCAAAGCGCCGGAGCAACACTCGCCGGATCAGCACTCTCAGCCGCCCCAGCAGCATAACGATAACGACAAGCATGGAAGTGCAAATCAGCCGCCCCAGCAGCGAAACTACAGCGACAAGCCCGGGCATCCCAATGCGCCGCACGTCGATCCGCCCAACCACTGGGTAGGGCATGATACCGGCCATAACGATGCGAGCTTTCATCTTCAGCATCCCTGGGAGCATGGTCGCTTCAGCGGTGGCTTCGGACAATCTCATCGATGGCATTTGGCCGGCGGCGGCCCCAATCGATTCTGGTTTAACGGGTGGTACTGGAATGTCGCCCCGGTCGACTTTGCTTTCGCAGGGGATTGGAACTGGGATAGCGACGAGATCGCTATCTACGAAGATCCGGACCACGATGGCTGGTATCTCGCCTACAACGTTCGCCTCGGAACCTACATCCATGTCATGTATCTCGGCCCCCAATAACTAGTCGCACAATTTCGAAGATACAAAAGGGCGGGCCAATCGGCCTGCCCTTTTTTCTGGCGGCTTGGAGCATGCTCTCACCACGCATGTACATCTCGCGACGCAAGGCGGTAATATGGTCAGTCCAATGAGAGCGGCGCGCATCTGTGATGAATGGCCACGCTTTCTCAAGTCAATCTGCTATCTCCAAAGGACCGGCATGACTATTTCCGTAGCCCGCACAACTGCGTCCCGCACGATTTCCACCTTTCGTTCCTTCTTCCTACTTCTTGTTGCGATCTCCGTATCCGCCCCGGCCGCTTTCGCAGCGCCGGCCCCGATCGTGCTCACCGGCGCCGATCGCCGACCATCGACCTCGCTCAATGGCGAGTGGGCCTCCATCGTCGATCCATATTTTTCAGGCTTGTTCAGCTTCCATCACGAAGAGAAGAAGAACGGCTACTTCATGAATTACAAGGCGAAGCCCGGCGACCCATTTCCCACCGAGTACGATTTTTCCAAGGCGCCAAAGCTCAATGTCCCGGGCGACTGGAATACCCAGCGCGAGTCTCTGATGTATTACGAAGGGCCCATCTGGTACGAGAAAGACTTTACTTACGAGCCAAAACCGCATACTCACGTATTTCTCCATGTGGGTGCTGCCAATTATCACTCCTGGTTCTGGGTGAATGGACAAAAGGTATGCGAGCACGAAGGCGGATTCACCTCATTCAATTGCGAAGTTACGCAGGCGCTCCACAGCGGCAATAACTTCGTTGTAGCTGCCGTCGACAACACCCGCCGCGAAGACAACGTGCCGACGCTCGAAACAGATTGGTGGAACTACGGCGGCCTCACGCGCGAAGTGTCTTTGATCGAATTACCTGAATCCTTTATCGATCAATATGATCTGCACCTCAGTCGCACCGAAGATGGGGTGGTCGAAGGCTGGGTGCATGTCGTCGGTGCGCAAACCGGCGAGAAAGCAGTAGTTGAAATTCCAGATCTGCAGGCGAAAATAACAGCAGACGTCGGTGCAGACGGTCGCGCGTCACTCCATTTCAATGCGCATGGACTGCAGCGCTGGACGCCTGAGTCGCCCAAGCTTTACAACGTCGCGATTCACGCCGGCCAGGATGTCATCAACGAATCGATGGGTTTCCGCACCATTGAAACCCGGGGAACCGAAATTCTTCTGAATGGCAAGCCAATCTTTCTGCGCGGCGTTTCAATTCACGCAGAAGCACCTTATCGCACCGGCCGTGCCTGGTCTGATAAGGATGCTGAAACCCTGCTCGGCTGGGCAAAGGAACTCGGCTGTAACTTTGTCCGCCTGGCCCACTATCCGCACGATGAAACCATGCTGCGCGCAGCCGATCGCATGGGCTTGCTCGTATGGTCCGAGAATCCCGTGTATTGGGCCCTCCAATTCGACAACCCCAAAGTGCTGGCCAAGGCTGAACTGCAACTTGACGAAGAGATCAATACCTCGCGCAATCATGCCGCCATCATCCTCTGGTCAATGGCCAACGAGACTCCCAACAATCCAGCGCGCACGCAATTCATCACCACTCTGGCGTCGCGCGCACGAGGCCTCGACACGACTCGATTGATAACTGCCGCGCTGCTGGTCCGCGCCAAGGGCAGTACGAAAATCGTTGATGACCCACTGGGCCAGGCCCTCGACGTGATCGGCATCAACGAGTACATCGGTTGGTATGAGAACCATCCCGAGAGCGCCGACACAACGCAATGGCAGATCGATTATCAGAAGCCTGTGATCGTCAGCGAGTTCGGTGCAGATGCAAAGGCGGGGCTGCACGGCGGCGAAAATGAGCGCTGGACCGAAGAGTACCAGGCGAACGTCTTTCGCCATCAATTGCCGATGCTGAACAAGATTCCGCAACTCAGGGGAATGAGCCCGTGGTTGCTGATGGATTTTCGTTCCCCGAATCGTCCCCTCGTCGGTATTCAAGACGAATTCAACCGCAAGGGATTGATTTCCGATCAGGGCCAAAAGAAAGCAGCCTTCTACATTCTCCAAAAGGCCTATAACGACAAAACTGTGGGAAAATCCGATTAAGTGCGTGAGAGTTCACGCATGTAACTCATAACTCGATTGCTCCTCACATCCCCGGCGATGTTATATCCTCTTTCTATGTCGATTGAAAGTATCCTTGCTGAAATAGACGCGGAGATTGCGAGACTTACCCAGGTTCGCTCTCTGCTTGCAGGTTCTCGAGCCGTTGTCTCATCGGGATCCAAAAATAAGACCAGCAAAGCCCCAGGTAAGAGAAAGAAACGCGTACTTAGTGCCGATGCGCGCAAGCGGATTGCTGATGCACAGCGCAAGCGTTGGGCAGCTCAGAAGGCAAAGAAGTAGACGGCATTTTCACACAGAAGCGTCGAACCCGCAGCACCATCAATAAGTGGAGCTACCAGGTTTCGACGGCGAGAATGTTCGGCGGGCCAGAGTGACCCTCAATGACCTGCGTCTCAATCACGGCTTCCATATTCATCTTTTCCCAGTTGGCGGGAGCCTTGGCCAGCAGCGAATTCAGATAGACCGGGTTATAGAGAATCTCTCCGGCTGCCTCCGTTCCTTCTTCTGAAATGCCTGCCGCGATGATCACCGGCTGGCCGGTGGTGCTGTCGCGTATCCGCGCAACAATCGCATAGTCGCGTGAGAGCTTTTGATACGGCAGATCCCATGCGGTTGCCCAGGTCGTCTTCGTCTGGCTCTTGCGGTCCACAATCAAAGCCACGCCATCCTTTGACTCAAAGCCGAAGCGCAGTTTCTGCGTCACCCGCAGGGTCCAGATGTTGTCGAACGCGCCAATCAGCACAATGGGGCCTTCGCGAAGCTGCGCGAAAGTTGCCTCAGAAGCGGGGACAACACGAAAGGCCTTATGGCGAACCTCGAGTGCTGCGGCGGTACGCGTCAGCGTAATCACATCGGCCAGCGCCAGGTTTCCTGACAGATGAAGCCGGACATAAAGCTTCTGCGGTTCGGCCGGAGAGCTCACGGGAGCCTCGAAAGAATCAATCGCGTCCATGTCGATATTCTTCGCCGGCTCGCCCAGGCAAAACGTGGTCGGATTCAAGCTCGAAGTGAACGGCTCCCAGAAGCGGTCGATGTTTGAAGGCGGATCCGGGGCTGGCGCCTGGTGCATGCGAGTCCCCACGAACACACCCGCCGCGCAGGCTGCAATGGCTAGAATCCCAGCCGCGACCCATCGAAACCGCGAAGGTTTGGCAGCCGGAACAGGAGCGCTCGGCGCCTCCTGGCCGAAAGGGCTGATTTGCGGCGGAGTCGAGATTACAGCAGTCTCCGGCACATAAATCGTTGGCTCGGCGGCGGCCGGCTCCGGCTGCCGAAACATGGGTACATACGAGCCCAGAGGAAGCTCGATCACCAGCTCACCCGCGTGCGACGAGTCGTAGTAGTAGAGACTGAGCCGTTTACGGACTTCTCCGGCCGTGATGCGCACTACTGGATCCGCATTCGCATCGTACGTTGGCGCACGGCCAAACACCTCAATGCCGATGCTGCGTTCCTTCAGTTCAACTGCATTTCCCAGCAGCGTCTGCTCCACGGCGTACGACAGCAGTGCAGGGTAGCGCTTGCTATTGGCAAAAAGCGGATGGGCAAGGAGTCGCTGCAACTGTTCACGAATAGCTGCAGGATCAGAAACAAACGCCAACTGTTCCACGTCCTGCATGGATTTGGGCGCCAACGGCATTTGGAACTCCTTACGCGACTCTATGCCCGTACTGGGCAATGGTCTCGTGAACGAAAGTTGCGCACCCGAAATTCATTCCTGGATGCCAAAAACCCTCAGCTCGACACGAGTCCGAAAGTTAAATCAAGCGAGACCAGATTCCCCTCAATTCCCCTTCAGAAGCACAGCAACACTCCGTGGAAAACTAGGTCGTATTGATTTCTGGATTGCCCGCACTGCGTATAATACGTCCCTGCAATACGCTTGTCCATACTTGATTAAGAGCAAGTTTCTACACGGGTTTACCCCGCAACTGCGGCCATTGCTACCCGATGGAACCTATTAGGCATCTTCTATTCCGCATACATTAGAGCTCGGTCCAGGAAATGTGCCCGACGTGTGTCATGTTCAGGCGCGTTTTCTTGTGATTGCGGCTCCTCGCCCCTCCGGTTACCAGACCTGGATGAATCCAGGCGGGACTAATCGGGGGGCGCTTTTTTTGTGGAGTGACTCCCATGTTGCGCAAACGTTTGCGTAAACTCGTTCGCAATTCGATAGCAGAACCCTCGAGACACTCCCCGCCAGATACCACACCCGTCCGTCCCCTCGCAGCCAACAATCCTCCTCATGCAGTATGCTTAACGGTCCTTTCGGAGGGATCTGCCCAGTGATGCAAAGCAAGTGGTATTTCAAAGCAATCGTTTCAACAAGCCTCCTTGTAATCTCCTTGCCTTTTGGCCTCGCAGGACAAACTGCACCCATGACGTCCGCCGACGCGCGCAGCCGGGCCGAACAACTCCTCAAGCAGATGACCATCGAGGAGAAAGTCGGCCAGATGAACCAGTCCTCTGGCATCGTCATGCCGCTTCTGGCCAATGAGAAGCCTGACAACCTCATCGCCCAAGGACAGGTCGGCTCCATCCTCTGGCTCATCGATGTCAAAGAGATCAACCGCCTGCAACATCTCGCGGTAGACAAGTCTCGCCTTCACATCCCGATCCTTTTTGCATTCGACGTCATCCACGGATACCGCACAGTCTTTCCCATCCCACTGGCGATGGCCTCCTCGTGGGATCCGGGAGTTGAAGAAGCCGCGCAACATCTGGCTGGCGAAGACGCACGTGCCGCCGGCATCCGCTGGACCTTCACCCCCATGGTTGACATCGCTCGCGACTCCCGCTGGGGCCGCATTGTCGAGGGCGCCGGCGAGGATCCCTATCTCGGTGCCGCCATGGCGCGCGCACAAGTCCGCGGGTTCCAGGGTGAGTCGCTCGGCCCAGACAGCGTTCTGGCCTGCGTCAAGCACTTTGCCGGCTATGGCGCTGCCGAGGGCGGTCGCGACTACGACTCCTCCTATATTCCTGAGGAGCTGATGCAAAACGTCTATCTCGTTCCATTCCATGCGGCCGAAAAGGCTGGCGCCGGCAGCTTTATGAGCGCCTACATGGACCTGAACGACGTCCCAGCCACGGGAAACCGCTGGCTGCTGACCGACGTTCTCCGCAAGCAATGGGGCTTTAAGGGATTCGTGGTTTCAGATGCCTGGGCAGTTGGCGCGCTCCTGACACACGGCTATGCCAAGGACCCCGAAGATGCCGCCTACAAGGCGGTCACCGCTGGACTCGATATGGATATGGCCAGCCTTACCTATCCGAAATATCTGGCCGGATTGGTCCACTCCGGCAAAGTTACGGAAGCTCAGCTCGACGCCGCCGTGCTCCCGATCCTTCAAACGAAGTACGAACTCGGCCTCTTCGACCACCCCTACGTCGACGAAACCAAGGTGGACTCAACCCTCAGCCGCCCTGAAGGCCGCGAACTCGAACGCAAAGTCGCGTCACGCTCCATGGTCCTCCTGAAGAATGAAAACCACACCCTGCCGCTCAGCAAGTCCATAAAAAAGGTCGCCGTCATCGGAGCGCTTGCCGACTCCGTTCGCGACATTGAAGGTGGCTGGACAGTCGAAGGCCTCTTCGGCGGTGGATCAAAGAGTAATCCGGTCACCATACTCGCCGGTTTGAAGAACAAACTCGGTTCAGGCGCCGAAATCAACTACGTTGCCGGACCAAACCCGACGCGCCTGTTTCCGTCGTTATTCGATGCGATCTCCGGAACCAAACCCCCGCCGCCACCCACCGAAGCCGAAATCACCGAGTCGATTGCCAAAGCGAAGGCTGCTGCCGCTGGTGCGGACGTCGTAATTGCGGTGCTTGGCGAAACCGCCGTCATGAGCAGCGAATCAGCTTCGCGGGCGTCGATGAATCTCCCCGGCATCCAGCAGCAGATGCTCGAAGCAGCAGCTTCGACCGGCAAGCCCCTTGTCCTCGTGCTCGAAAACGGCCGCCCGCTCGATATCCGCTGGGCCGTACAGCATGTTCCGGCGATCCTCGAAGCGTGGTATCCCGGCACCGAAGGCGGTAATGCAGTGGCCGATGTTCTCTTCGGCGACGTGAACCCCGGCGGAAAACTGCCCATCAGTTGGGCACACGCAGCTGGCGAAGAGCCGCTTTATTACAACCACAACCTCACCCACGAACCCGAAGACCGGCCCACGTTCACTTCGCGCTATTGGGACGTGCAGAGCAAGCCGCTCTTCCCGTTCGGCTACGGCCTCAGCTACTCGAGCTTCAAATTCGAAAACCTGCGCCTGAGCAAGACGAGCATCAAAGCGGCCGATGCCTCTGAGGTCCAGGTCGACGTCACGAACACCGGCAAGGTAGCCGGAGATGTCGTCGTGCAAATCTACATCCACCAGCGCTGGGGCTCTGCGTCGCGTCCGGTCCGCCAACTCAAAGGCTTCAGGCGCGTCACGCTGCAGCCCGGAGTCACTCAGACGCTCAAGTTTCCGCTTGGAAAAGATGAGCTCGAGTTCTGGAGCCCTCAAACAAAAGCATGGGGAGTCGAGCCCAGCACCTTCGATGTGTGGGCGGGCGAAGACTCCACCGCAAGCCTGCACACGGAGCTAACGGTGACAGACTGATCCCAAACAAATCAAGGGCCGGAACCCACGCGTGTAGATTCCGGCCCCTGGTTCGTTGTGTAATCAGCCCACCTAGACTGAAAGCAACCGCCCAAAGAACGCCCGATAGCGACGCAGCGCCAGGCGCAACTCTTCCGTAGAAACGTCGTCGCCCCGATCCCACTGTCCTTCCAGCCGCGCGCGCTCCTCCGCAAACATCTCGGCCAGTCGCTTCATCGCGCCAGCCACCAGCGAATCGGCTCGCTCTACGGCCTGGCGTGGCTCATCCACAAAGCCCACCTGCACCGCGTCCCACTTCGCGTACAGTTCCTTCGATTCATCCTGCGAAAATAGCGCAGCCTGCTCATCAGTTTCCGACGGTTGCGAAGAGTTGGCCTTGAGGCGATTTTCTACCGACCCTTTTAAGTCGCGACCGTCGTCGCGCTTCTCCACGAATTCCTGCTCTATTGGTTCGTCGGCTGGTTCATTGGCGTGTGCCAGTGCCGCGGTTGAAAGGCCCGTGCTCCCGATGGACTCATCTCGTCTAATTTCTGCCATAAGTTCCTCCTGCGCTAATGCCGCATGCATGTGCGGCGCGATGGATGATTCGACTTGAAATCGAATGGAATTGCCTGATGTGGATCCGTCGCTGCCGTGATGGTTCAAGCAGCTACGCGAGAATTGCTGTCAGCAGGTTGAGATGAAGACGCGTTGCAAAGGTTGCCCCGGCGGCACCGAGCAAAACTCCTCTTTCGACCCAGATCAAGCCTCTTGAGAAAACCCTCTGTGCGGCGGGTCTGTCGGCAATAAATTCCCCGTTGATAAACGGAATCATCGAGTCCAGAACCCCCTAGGCCTTTCACTGCGGCAATCTCACACCAAAGTTGTACAGCCAGGGTTGTGATAGCTGCCGTTTCGCTATGTATCTGGCATCGTTGGAACTGCCGGAATCGCGCCGTTCCCGTGCTGTCCGTATCTCACTCATGTCGAGCTCGCGTGCACCCGAAGAGGAGGCGGAGTCACCTACCTTCGGCCCGTGTCCTTCGTAACATCCGGAGTGCGATAAATCACACTGTTTTTTCGGAAACAGTCCCACCATAAAAGCACACCAAAGGTTCATCCATGAAGACTTTGTTTCGCTTGTTGCTTGGTTGCCTCGTCCTTGGCTCCGTCGCCTGCAGCGCGCAGGACATCCGCTCCAGCATGGAGCAGATGAAGACCGCCTACACCGCCTCGGGCAGCATCGTTGTGCTCGACGGCCAAACCCTCGTCATCGAGCCCAACATGCCCGCGCCCGTCTGCGCCCTGCCGCGCGAAGAAGACGGGAAGGTCGCGTGGTATCGCTACGCATTCCCTCTCTCCTCCATCACCGTTCCCCTTAGCGACGTGGATGAATCCCTGATGGACGAAAATAGCGTCTTCACCAATCCTCAAGCTCCCATCGCCTACAAGCCGGGTGACAAGGGCGACGCAGTCATGGTGATCGTCGTGGGCATGCCGGGAAAGAAATTCCCCGCGCTGATTTATGACCGCGAAAAGCTGCAGCACCTCGGCCCCGGCCCGCACAGCAGCTCCGATTACGGACAGGTGAAGGACCAGGTCGAAGCATTCGGCCTTACGTTCAACGACACCGCCGCAGCCCACGCCTTTGTTACGGCCCTGAGAAGCGCAGTCACGCTCGCCAAAACACAAGCCATGGCGCACTGACCTTTCGCGGGACATCCCGCGAATGACTCCCGAAGGCTATGCTGTAGTTTCCGCTATCGCCGGCAAGCAGGAAATTAACTCCAAATGGACGTTAGTTCCTGTTTGCCCACCACTCACTCCGAACTCGGAAAATCTGACCGCAATTTGGTTGAACGACGATCTGGCTTGAACCCCATGGGCGGGTTTGGCCTTCGTGCCTTCGCCATCGTCATACGCCATGACACACAGAGCAAATCGTGCAGAGCGTCTGGCTCGACGCGCGACAGACGGACTAGTACAAGGGGATAACTTCGATAGTAGTCCGTGAGGTAGTACGTCTCGGGCGCGTCCTTAATGAGCCATTCGCGGTCCTCCAGACCGGCTCTGACAACGAGCGTGTCTGGTTCTGCAGATGGATGCATAGCCAGGCCGGCCATGAAGATATCGTGAAGTTTCAGCATCGGTGATCCGTCATACTTGGTGGCTGCTTCGACGTCTGGCAACGCGAGCCCGACCGTTCTGACAATGTCAAAAGCGCTCGTTGCTAGTTCCTTGATCGCCCTTCGTTTCATCGATCAGGTCTCCATCTCCGGGTAACTCGCGCCTCAATTGTCCCAGGTCGGGCAAATGCACACATAGACATCCACGGTATCGCGCGGGCCGTCGTGCATAACCATGGTTGACACGAGCCAAATATGTTGATATCAACATGCCATGCGAGACAGAGCGTAGGAGGATTCATGAAGCAGACTTCTTGGAAAAACATCGGGATGGTCACAACAAGAAATCTCATGACCGTAATTTTGCTTGGCTTGGCCTGCCAGGCGCGGGCGCAGGACGCCAAAGCCACGTATGCCAGCATGGCGCCGCTGGAGCAATACCTTATGGACCGGACTGCCGAGATTGCCTTGGCCCGAAGCGCGGCTCCGCCGTCCATTGCGCAGGATGCCGACGTCATGGTGCTTGAACGGCACGGTTACGAGACTGTCGTAAAAGGCAAGAACGGTTTTGTATGCATGGTGGAACGATCATGGACTGCCGGAATCGACTTTCCTGAGTTCTGGAATCCAAAGCTGCGGGGCCCAATCTGTTTCAACCCGGCGGCAGCGCGAACCTATCTTCCGTTGACCATCAAGAAGACAGAGTGGGCGTTGGCGGGGCAGTCCAAAACCCAAATCGCCGACAACCTGAAGGCCGCTTTCGACAAAAAGGAATTGCCTTCGCAGGAACCTGGCGCGATGTGTTACATGCTGTCCAAACAAGGCTATCTAAACGATAGCGTCGGACATTGGCATCCGCACCTGATGTTTTTCATTCCACAGGTCGACGCTGAAACCTGGGGGGCGAATCGGGCAGACTCTCCGATTATGGCGGATAAGGTTGTCACCGATCGACTGACCATATTTATGGTTCCGGTCAGCAAGTGGTCGGATGGTACGGATGATTCCCAGCATGACCATTGACCTTGGGCAGCGGTCAATTTGTGCGTATTCGATGCAGGAGCACCAAGGCTCCAGCCCAATCCACTCGATTCGATTCGAGATGGGTGGGAGACACTGAACCCGGCCCTCTATTTACTTCGCCGCCGCACAGGTGAAATTTGCCGCGTCGTTCGTATCGCCGCTTCCCTTATATTTCGCCGCCTTCGGATACGCGCAAATGGGGCGCGTCATATGCAGCTTGGGAGGATTTGTCGTCACATCGTATTTCGCCGCAATCATGCTCTCTGGCGCTGAACCCTTTTCTACCCACGCTTCGAGGGCCAGATACACGTCGTGCTGGGCGTCGTCGGGTACGGCGGCCATGGGCATGTCCCACTGGCCGATGGACGTAGCCCCCGGCCCGGTGAGGCAGTGTTGCATTCCGGGAATCATGAACAGCCGCACGAAAGATTCGGCGTTTGAAGATCCCACAGCCTTGCGGACGTCATTGTAGTAGTTAATCGTGTTCAACGGGGAGATGCCGGGGTCGTTCCAGCCGTGATAGAGGATCAACTTGCCTCCGTGCGCGGCAAAGGGTTTGAGATTCGGATCGGTGGCGTCGAGCATTTGACTCGTCCTCTCGAGCGCCGCTTTGTAAGCGTCGGCAATGACCGCATTCTTGTAGTTCCAGTCCTTCTTCTCGTAGACCATGTTGATGAAGTAATTGGTCGAAATAACATACATGGCGCTCGTGCCCGGCGCGGGCCCGGTAATCCATGTTCCCCATCCCCCCGGGCCCAGTTCCCCACCCGGCAGATACCCCGGAAAGATCAGCTTCCCCGCGGCATCGTGAAGGCCACCATACAAAACCTCCAGCGTATGCGCCTGCTTTGTGGTCAGGCACGCGTCGCTCTCCGCGCCCTTGCAGATTAAGGTCGCCGGCTTGAAATGGCACTGGCGCGGGTCATTGATCACGCCGTCTGTCACTCCATCGGCGGAGTCGCACGCGGACCGCACCGCCGCATCAAGAGCTGGCAGTTTTGCGGCCGGAAGATAACCTTCGGGATCACCGCTCATCGCCTGCTCGCTGTGCAGTCCATTGGTCAAGAGGGCTGTCCAGTTGTTGGCGGGGGCTCCGGCAACGATTCCATCGTAGTCCGCAGGAAAGCGTTGCGCCTCCATCAGCGCCTCGCGGCCCCCGTCAGAGCAACTCGCAAAATAATTATGCCTTGGTGCGTCTCCGTAGTAAGCCTGGACCACGGCTTTGGAGATCGTTGTCATTTCGTGCACGCCGCGGTAGCCAAAGTCGATCACCTTCTCCCGATGGCCCAGCGCCCAGTTCGCGTCGCCAGAGCCTCCGGTGTGGCCTGTGTCGGTTGCGCCGGTTGCATAACCTTGCATAAGCGCAACAGCCGGATTAACGAAATCGATGCTTCCCGCAAAGCCGCCATTCCCCTGGCCGCGAAACTTTCCGTTCCATCCCTTCACGGGCATCCAAACTTCAATCGGAATGGCGGAGTCCGTGCTCGGCGTGGCCATCACCTGGACGCGGCAGAATTCCGGCAGGCGTCCCATCATTGTCTTTTGCGCCGGCTGTAGCGCGGAGGAGTCGGACGGCATGAATGCTCCGGCAGCGATAACCGCGGCGGAGACCACCTTTGCCCCCGGCAATGTTAGCGATGACAGCTTTGCGCACCTGTCGCCACCCGCCGGCGATTGCTGTGACCAGGCAACAGAAAACGAGAGTATGAAGACAGCCGGAATCGCAGTGCGTTTGAACACGTGAGTCTCCCATTTGTGATGAGGCTTCAACTATATCGCCCCTCTTTAATGGTGGCTTCAGTTGAAGCTCATTTAGAAAGGCGGTGCATGGATTTGACGGATATCTCACCGGCAAGATGTATGCGTGGAGTATCGAGGGCAAAATATCGCCCTCGTGCCGCTACGGTAGCTCCCGCACCCAGATGTTCCTGTAGCTCATCGGCTCGCTCTTGTCGCCATGCGCCTGCAGCTTGATCGGCGCCGTATCGTACTTCTTGTAAAACGGCTTGCCGATGTAGAGCGTCTGCCCGATCAGCGCAAAATGATTCTGCACGAGAATGCCGTTTAAGAATACGGTCACATACGCCGGCGTCTTCAGCGAGCCGTCATCGTTAAACGTCGGCGCCGTCCATGCTATATCGTAGGTCTGCCACTCGCCCGGCTTGCGGCTCGCATTCGCCAGCGGAATGCTCTGCTTGTAAATGCTCCCAACCATTCCATTCACGTACGTCGGATTGTTATACCCGTCCAGCACCTGCAACTCGTAGCCATCGTCACCCGGCCCAGTGGAAGCAAGAAACACGCCGCTGTTGCCGCGTCCCTGTCCGGTCCCCGTGATGCTCGCGGGAATCTTGTACTCCACGTGAAGCTGGTAATCCTTGAAGCGGCGCTTGGTCTCAATGCTCCCGCCCGTCTTGTTCACCGTCATCACGCCGTCGTGAACATCCCACAGCGCGGGCTGTTTGTCTTTCACATTGACCCACTCGTCAACATTCTTCCCGTCGAACAAGACGATCGCGTCTGAAGGCGGAGCATTGAACTCTGCAGAAGGAGTAACAACCTTCGGCACCGGCTGCCATATCTCGGTGTCTTCAGGCTTCGGTTTGGCCTGCGCATCGGGCGATGCAGCCGGCTGTTGCGCGTTTGCGGAAACCGCGATCACAACAAGAAATGCAAGAAAGAAGAGCTTCGAAATGTGAGTGAGCATAACGTCGGGAGTATACACCCCCGCATATCATCAACTATGCTTCAGCATCCCATTCCGAATCCCTCGTGGATCACGCACATGCTCAGCAGCGGCATCAGGATCTGGTCGTACGTCGAGCGCGCGCCCGCATCCATCGTGCCAAGGCTGTCCAGAATTCCCACAATCTTCTTCTGATCGAAGTAGGGAATCGATGCCATCACCGAACCACGCAGCATGTCCTGCACGTAAGTATTGAACGTCTGCTCCGGATTCAGCGTCGCCGGCGGACTTAGAAACGGATGCTTCTGCCGCCGATACACCGTATCAGTAATCACGTCGCGCACCGCCTCGCGCAGCACGTACTTCTCCGTCATCCCGCGGATCTTCTGGTTCACCGGCTGCCTGCAGATGCACTCCACCACATGATGATCGAGGAAGGGCACCCGCCCCTCGATGGAGTGCGCCATCTCCATACGGTCTCCAAGCATCGTCAAAATGTATCCCGGAAGCACCGATTTTCCCCACAGGTAGAGCGACTGGTTCAGTGCGTCGCGCCCTTTCAATTGCAGCGGCACGTCGATATCCGACAGCAATTGACTGTAGTCTTCCCGATGCTTGAACCGGCAACCAAAATCCTTGGCCAGCAGTGGCTGCGCCTTTACCCCGCGCGATGAGAAGGTTTCAAACCACGAAGGCACGTACCCCAGAATCCGTCGAACCGCCTCGAGATTTCCCGCATCGCCATCTGGCAGCAGCAGCCCGCGCGACACGGTATTGTTGTCGTTCAGCCACGCCAGCAGCTTCTCAATCTCCGCCGGATCCTGCCCTTCGCGGTTGTAGAGCAGCATGTCGCGCCTGAAGTGCGCATACCCGCCAAGAATCTCGTCCGAGCCTTCGCCCGTGATAACCACCTTGTAGCCGGCGTCGCGCACCGCTTTGCTCAGCAGAAACTTCGCCACGCCATGCGCATTCACGCAGAACGATTCGGCCTGCAAAATCGCAGCCGCGAAATTCTCAGCCAGATGACTCTGGTTGATCGGAATGGGATTGAACTCCGCACCCGCCAGCGCGGCCATCTCGCGCGCAATTGGCCCTTCATCGTATGCGACATCGTCGAACGTCAGCGTAAACGCGCGAATCGGATCAGGATGGTGGCGCGCCGCCAGTCCCAGCACCGCGCACGAGTCCAGCCCGCCGCTCAGATAAACACCCACCGGCACATCCGCGCGCAAACGAATGCGCACCGCCTCCTCCAGCTCATGCCGAAACTCCGCCGCATAGTCAGCGTCGCTTCGCTTCGTTGCAACATCGCTCGCCACCGGATAATTGAAGTCCCAATACCGCGTGATCTGAACATGCTTCTCCGTTGCGATCAGGTAGTGTCCCGGCGGCACCTGCTGCACACCGTCGTAAAGCGTCCGCATCTGGTGCCCGCCAAAAGTAAACGACTGGTAGACGCTCTCCTCATCCCACCGCGCCGGAACACCCGCGGCAAACAGCGCCTTCACCTCTGACGCGATGTAAAGCGTGTTGTTGTGCCACGCATAGAAGAGCGGCTTGATGCCGAATCGATCCCGCGCCGCAAACAGCGATTGCTCCTTCTCATCCCAGATCACAAAAGCAAATTCGCCACGAAGCTGATGCAGGCACTGCGGCCCCAATCTCTTCATAGAGATGCAGAGCAATCTCGCTGTCCGAGCGCGTGCGCAGCCGATGTCCGCGCGATTCAAGTTCGCGCTGGATCGCCTCATATTGATAGAACTCGCCGTTCGCAACGATATGGGTGCGATTATCCTCGCTCGCAATCGGCTGGTCGCCCGTGGCGAGATCGATAATGCTCAGCCGCGCATGGCCAAGTCCGACGCGATTGATCCCGGCTGATCCATTGCCGCTGTCCGTCAGGCCCGCGGTGATAGAGAGACTTCGTTGCGCGTTCCAGTGTTGCCGCCGAGACAGGCTCGCGGCGCGAGTAGACGGCCACAATTCCGCACATCCTTGCGTGCTCCTTGCATGGTGGTGATTCAGGCCGTCCGTAGACGGCTCAACGGGAAAGCGGGCAGCGGGAGAAGCATACGAGGGCGTGCGATTCGACGCGCAATCGAAATCGCCGCTATCACCGATATCAGAACCGGGAGACTTGCACACTCCAGGGAGGAATGTCAGGCTACAGCCTCAAGCCACGTGCCGCGCTTGAATTCGACATCCAGCGTGGTGGCGTCGATCTGCAACTTATAGTTGCCTTCTGGCGGCTTCTCCGGGATCCAGACATCGAGTGTCCGTTCCGGGGGAAAATTGGGAAGATTTCTTGTTACGAGTTCCACCCTGCACTTGCAGTGAACTCCGTTTCCGCTTAACCAGCCCTGGTGGACTTCCCGGGTAATTCGGATCGGTGGCATGGAGGCTCCTGCCCACATTTTGGACTGAATCAGTCCAATAAGCCAGCTGCAAAATGCAGGAAAAGATGACGTGTGCACAGCGACTGGTGCCGTCATCCCGGCGAACCGTGCCCTCAGTTGGCGCGCAGAGCCACCGTTGGGTTGATGCGCGAAGCCCGAAACGCCGGAATGTAGCCGGATAATCCCGCTACCGCCAGCAGCGCGATCGCCATGCTGATATAGGTCACCGCATCCCACGGAGACGTCTCGAACAGCAGTGAAGCGATCAATCGCGCTCCCGCGATAGATGCAGCCGCTCCCAGCACAACGCCGATCAGCGCCAACCGCAATGTCCCGGCGAGTACGTGCCGCTGCACGATCCCCGCGCTTGCGCCCAGTGCCATGCGAATCCCGATCTCCTGCGTCTGCCGCGTAACCGAGTACGAAATCACGCCATAGATTCCAAGCGCCGCCAAAAGCAACCCAAGGGTTGCAAATGAAACTACCAACAGCATGAAAAATTGCCGCCCTGAGACAGCATGATTCACCAGCAGCTTGATCGGCTTGAACTCCGCAACAGGCTGTTGAGGATTAAGCTCGCGCAGCGTCGTCAGCACGCTCGTTGCCAGCGATCCCGGCGGCAGGCTGCTGCGGACAACCAGTTCTGCGCCCGAAGGAGAGGCTTGGATTGCGGGGTAATAGATCTGCCAACCGGCATCGCCATCCACGTTCTCCTCGTGAACGTCGTCCACAACGCCCACCACGTGCAGGTCCGCTCCTCCTCCATTCGAAAGAGCCTTCCCAACGGCATTGCCATCAGGCCACTTTGCCAGCGAGTTCAGAAACTTTGCGTACGACTCGTTGATCATCACAACCTGTTCGCTCTTTGGACCATCGCTCCATGTAAAGTCCCGACCCCGAATGCGCGTCCCCATCGCGCGCTGATACCCCGGCGTGATGACGTAAACCAGCGGACCCGTATCCAGCTTGTCAGGCCGTTTGACACCCTTGGGCAGCGGCGTTCCCCATGCGCGATTCTGCCCGAGCGGCAGATAATCCGCCATTCCCGCTGCTTCCACCCCGGGCAGCGATTGAACCCGAGTCAGGATCTGCTGGAAGATGACACTGCGCTTTTGCGCGCTCAAATCGCCAGTCTTGTCTCCCGGAACACTGTCGTCGTACGTCACCTTGATTGCCGCCGCGCGGTCCGGCTGGAATCCGAGATCGACATTCAGCACGTTGAGAAAACTGCGCAGCAGCAGTCCAGCGCCAACCAGCAACATGCACGCGAGCGCAACCTCTGACACAACCAGGATGGATCGCGTACGCTCGTGTTTGCGGCTCGCGCTCGCACCCGGCCCCGCATCCTTCAATGACTCCTGCAGATTGCCGCTGGCGATCCGCAGTCCCGGAACAAGCCCAAACACCGTCGCCGCAAAGACCGCAATCAGTACCGTCCACCCCAGCGCAGCGCCATCGATGTGCAGCGTACTCAGCAGCGGAAGCGCAATCGCCCCCTGGTGCGCCAGCCACGAAACCAGAACCGCCGCAAGCATGAACCCCAGGATTGCTCCCGCGCACGAAAGCACAAGGCTCTCCGTAAGAAGCTGGCGAACAATGCGCCCGCGGCTCGCGCCCAGCGCCCCACGCATCGCGAATTCCTTCGACCGCGCCGAAGCTCGCGCCAGCAGCAGGTTCGACAAATTCACGCATGCGATTAGCAGAATCGCTCCAACCGCTGCCCAAAGCACCACCAGCGACCGCCGTAGTTTTCCGCTGACATAGTCCTTCAGCGGAACCGGAACCACTGCGCCCTTGTAGTCGCCGCAAGTCTCCGGACGCTTGTTGTTCCAGCACATGTGCGGAGCAATACTTGCCGCTTCATCGCGCGCCTGGCCCAGCGCCACGCCGGGCTTGAGCCGTCCGATAAACGTGATGATGTTGCCCCAGTCACGCGGCGGCCCGTATAGATTCAACGGCGTAATCGCGTCCACCTTGGTGCCGGGCGCAAACACCGCGCCAAAATCAAACGATGCAGGCAGCACGCCGATCACCGTGGTCTGCTGGCCGTTCATATCGAACGCCTTCCCCACAATGTTCTTGTCGCCGTTGAATTGCCGCTTCCACCACGCATTGGTCAGCAGCACCACGGGCGCCGCTCCGTTGCGCGCATCGTCCGGCGTAAACACCCGCCCCATCTGCGCCTGCACTCCCAGCACCTGGAAGAAATTCTGAATCACATCTATGCTGGTAGCCGTAATCGGAGCGCCGCCAAGACTCAAGCTCAGATTGTCGGCACTCGAAAACGCAAAGTACCCCGTTACATCCTCATACGACCGGCTCATCACGCGAAACTGATCGTAGGCATCGGTCGAATACGTCGCGCACGACAATCCGCACTTGGTGGGCGGCGGCGCAATCCACACCAGTTGCTGCGCATTCTGAAAGGGTAATGGCCGCAGCAGCAGCATGTTCACCACGCTGAAGACCGCAATATTCGCGCCAATCGCCAGCGCAAGAATCAAAACCGCGACGACTGTGAAGCTGGGATCGCGCCACAACGTGCGAACGGTGTACTTCAGGTCCTGCATCAGTATGTCGATGTTCATAAATCCTCGCGCCTCGCGATGCCTGTACCGCGCCTGTTCCATTCCGCCGATACTCACCAGCGCCATACGTCGTGCTTCCGCGGCCGGCAATCCGTGAGCCATGTTGTCTTCAATCGCCATCTCGAGATGTGCGGCAAGCTCGGCCTCGAGCTCTGCGTCGAGAGGCTTCCTGCGCACAAATGCCCACACTCGTCCCAGAAAACGCCAAAGCCAACTCATGCGTCAGCTTCACCCTTGGCTGGGCGATCCATGGTCATCACGCGCTCCATCACTTCCTTCAACCGTTCCCAGTAATGCGCATCGGCCGTCAGCTGGCGCCGGCCCGCCGCCGTAATGGAGTAGAACTTGGCCTTTCGATTGTTGTCAGACGTGCCCCACCGCGAGCCAATCCATCCACGCTGTTCCAGCCTTACGAGCGACGCGTAAATGGTGCCCTGGTTCAGCAACACTTCATTGCCGCTCGTTTGCTCAATGCGCCGCGCAATTCCGTAGCCGTGCAGCGAGCCCATCACCAGCAGCGTCTGCAGGACCATCAGATCGAGCGTGCCTTGCAAGAGGTCAAGTTTTTCAGGAGACATATTCCGGCACCTGTGGCGCAACCACAGGAGTATCACAGCAGCCTGTGGCATTGCCACAGGAGTGTGACGAAGCCCGGCGCAAGCGAAATCTCTGACCGGCGTGCTTCTCAATCCCGGAAAAGCGCCAACTCCACCTTGAAACACCGGTTTCATCAAGACAGGGTGTTACCAAAACGAGATTGCCTGGTAACGATAGTCGCTGGTAAAAGAAGACTGTTGTTGAAATAAGGTTTGGTCCGGCCTTCTTTCCTCGCAAACCGACCATCTAAATGTTGCAGGTTCTTTCCTCAGGTTCATCTCTGCTCGAAGGCAGGCTTGGTCATCCATCCCAGTTCACCCTCGCTGGCGACGATGCCCATTCTCTGAAATCGCGGTCATACAGGATTGGCAGGTCACAGACATGTATTCATCCCTGATGCCCCATGCCGTGTGCTGGAGACAGGATCCGCGGCTGATCTGGACGATGGCCATCACCAATGCCATCACGTTTTTCAGCTACCTCAGCATCTGCATTACTCTCTTTTACCTGGCCCGCAAAACAGGTCGTGCCATCGCCCGCGATTGGGTCTTCTTTCTGACAGGCTTCGCGCTTTTCATCGTGGCCTGCGGATCTACGCACCTGCTCGACGTCATCACCACCTGGATCCCCATCTTCTGGGTCGATGCATGGACGAACATCATCACCGCCATCCTGTCCGGCTATGTCGCTCTTCAGATCATTCGCCGTGCACCTGAACTGGCCTTCGGCATCAACGACTACGCACTGCGCCTCAGCAATGCGCAATCTGAGAAAGCCCTCATTGAAGACAGCCTGCTCGACGCTCGCAAACTCGAAGAGTGGAGCCGAATGTCGGCTGTCGTCACCCACGAAATAAACAATCCACTCGCGGCCATCCAGAACTTAACGTTCCTGATCCAGAGTTCCCCGACCGCGACGCCCGAAATCCAAGCCCTGGCCGAACAGGCTGAAGAAGAGGTGCGCCGCATCGGCACTCTCGCGCACTCAACACTTGGATTCTTCCGGCAGGATCAACGAAGGGAGAACGTCGATCTCTGCGCCTCGGCCGAGTCAGTGAACTTCCTGCTTCGTCCTCTGCTACGCCAGCGCGGCGTCGAACTCGTGATCGAACACACCGGAGATTGCACCGTCAATGCCTACTCCATGGACACGCGCCAGGTGCTCCTCAACCTGGTTCGCAACGCATGCGAAGCCACCACGCGCCGCAATGCCCAGGTGAAGATCCACATCGAAGGCCGCCCTGACGATGTCTTGATCACAGTAGAAGACCAGGGCGCAGGAATCGCACCGGAAGTGCTCCGCAATCTCTTTCAGTTCGGCGTCAGCACCAAAGGCGATCGTGGTAACGGCATTGGTCTCTGGGTCGTTCGGAAAATGGTCACGCGCCATGGAGGTTCGGTCCAAGTGGAGTCCACGGTCGGCAAGGGCACCTGCTTCAACGTATCCTGGCCACGCCGGTTGGCCCCCGAACCCGTGAACACCCAAAACCTGGTTTCGGCGACCGCGAACTGATCAACCAGCAGCGGCGTCTTCCCGCGCCTTATCAAGGGATGCAGGGGCAGATTTGCCTCGAAGCCATACACTCCCTGACTCGTAAGTGCCATTTAACTGGTCGCCCGTTCACCCTAGCCTAGTGGGTGGGGAGAACTGGTCCGCCTCCCTGAATGAAATCCGGGACGGGAAAGCAAGCCATTCTCATTCCGCTTCAACTTGCGGCATTCTCACTCACGGCGCTCTACATGTTTCGCCGTTGCAGCGAATTGCATGCGCGCAATCGGCGCTCATGGGATGAGATTGTGAGCCGCTTGAGTCCTGCCTGGAAATGCGCCGAGCCGCTTCAGCCAGGCGACAGTGCTCCATTGGCAGCGGCCAGGCTGTGGACTGTATATCGCGACGCCGGAGTCATGATGGAGCTCGCTGACTACGCCGACCGTCATGGGCGGGATTCGAGTTCGGTTCAGGAACTCCGCTTTACCGCGCTGTCTTTGCGTTTTACGGCGCTGAGAGCGCTGGCCCACCGCATTTCTCTTCGATGATCTCTTTGCGAAATTAAGTCAGTGCGCGATCCAGGTGCACGTACCCGCCATCCACAATGATGTGTTGCCCCGTGGTGTGCGCCGATTGCGTGGGCGAGAGCAGAAACACCGCAGCCGCCGCAATCTCCGCTGACAGCGTCATCCGATGCCCCAGCGGAATCTTGTCGGTGATCCGCTTCAGCTCTGCCTCTGGATCGCCCAGCGTATCCAGCCAGCGCCGATACAGCGGAGTCATCACCTCCGCCGGCAAAACAGCATTCACGCGAATGTTGCAAGGCAGCAACTCCGCGGCCCACTCCCGTGTAAGCGCCAGCTGCGCCCCCTTGCTCGCTGCGTAGCCTGACGTATTGCCCTGCCCGGTGAGCGCAACCTTCGAGCTAATGTTCACAATCGCTCCCTGCGTCCGCTTCAGCGAAGGCAGCGCGTAGTGCGCCAGCGCGTAATAGTGGATCAGGTTCTTGTTGAGGCTCTCGACAAACCGCGCCACGCTCCCCTTCTCCAGCCCCGCTCCATCGTTGACGCCCGCGTTGTTCACCAGCCCATAGATATCGCCATGCCGGCCTTCAATCTCCGCGATGGCCGACTGGCAGCGATCCGAGTCTTCAAGATGCGCCTCGACCAGTTCGCAACGGGCCTCGGCGCCCTGCATCTCTTCCATAAAGGCCAGCACGTTTTCCGAGCGCCGCCCCAGCACCACCACGCGTGCCCCTTCCGCCAGGCAGGCGCGCGAAATGCCGGCTCCAATGCCCGCGCCGCCACCGGTAACAACAATCAGCCTGTCCTTCAGTCCAAGATCCATAACCCTTCATCTCCACGCACGGGCCCCTGCGCAATTTCTGTGGACCCGAAACCGTCAGGCACGAACGCCCTTCAAATCATCGCACTAGCCGCGGCTCAAATGGCAACATGCGCGACTTTATTGAACGTCGAACGGAGTCGGTTTCTTCGAATGGCTTGGTGGTCCGGAGCGATCGTGGGACCTCAGCGCTTGCGTTCGAACATTTTCGCTGACTTGCTAACTCGCTTGATCGCGAAGCGATCGCTAACTTGCTGTATTTGTCCAAAAACCTTATCCGCCTTAAGCCCGAATCAGTTTTCAGACTCTGACGACCAGCCCCTGAGACGCTCTTCTTCGACTCGCGCAAGGTTCTTCCGCGGATGCTTCAGCGTTCGTCAAAACACGCTTTCAATTTTCTATGATTGCTGCCCTTGGCAGCGCGCGTACATCTTCAACCCCAGCGCCGTCGGCGTCACCCTGGTCTTCACCTTGTCCGTCACCGCAACGTAAGAGGGCTTGTTGCTTTCCGCAAGCAGCCCGAGCGACGACAGTTGTCCCATCGTCTGCTGAATTCGGGAAAGACTCGGCGAGGCCACTGCCTCAATCAATTCCTCCGACGTGCAATACACTTCCAGCGTGGCAGCAGACGCTCCCGCCTCGATCAACTCCGTGCCCTTGCGGCACGCGAATCCCAAAACGCGGAGATGAGCAGGCATCAGCTTCGCCAGCAGGTCGATGAACACGGAATTCGACGTGTCCGGTGCATCGGCGCTGCACGAGCTCACCAGAAGCCCCGCCCACCACTGCCGAATCCAGTCGTCATCCGTCCACGATCCGCTCTCGACAATGCGCCTCACCATATCCGGGTGAACCTGCTGGTTCACCGCGCGTCCGCCCGGCCCGAGCATCTCCAGGCTTTTCAGCGCAATCTCCACTGCGTTCGCAATTCTCTTGTTGCTCAGCCGCTTATGAAGCGCCAGCTTCATCTCTTCCAGCAAAGCAGGACAGATCTGTCGCAGAAACCCGAGTGCCCGCGCCAGGCGAAGCTCTCTCAAAAAATAATCCGCGTCCGTCTCATCTGATCTCTTGGTATGGACCCGCTTCCACGGTTCAAACTCCACGCCCTCCGACCACAACCACGACATGCCGACGCCGCCCTCGTCGCATCGAACTACCCTCGCCTCTACGCATACCCGCTTCTCACGATCTTCCTCTGTAGCGCCCTTCCTTTGCAGCAAGAGCGATACAACATCCCCCGCCGACCATCGTTCTTCTGTGCGCAGATACAGCCCTGTCGGGCTCACATCGCGCACCTCGGTTGGCTTCGTCTTATCGCTGTCGTCGGTGTAGGCAACCAGCCCCTGCGAGAGCAGCCGGATAATCGAACGCCGTTCCGGTAGCGGATCCTCGCAATTGAGAAACCGCTTTACCAGAACTCCCAGCGATTCCTTCTTCTTCTGCTCCCGCCACTTCTTCTTCATTGCCACCGGGTCGGCATTCGTAGCAATACTGGCCGCAGACGCAGGCGCTTTTTCGGCGAGTCCCTTCCGTTGCGGCGTGACTGCTTCGGTTCCGATATCCTTGACGTCCGCCTGCACCTTTGCGGCCTCGACGATCGGCTCCGAATCCAGCTTCTCGTCAAGTGTCGTCGGCTCAACACTCGCCACCACAGCCGCAACCGCTGCCGGCTCCGTCACGACGGAGATCAGTGAAGCCGGAATCTCTTCCAATTCTGGAGCAAGGGCGACATGCTCAGAGACCGTTCTGGAAAGAGGCACCTCGATGCTGCCCGTTGTGCTCTCCAGCACGACCATGCTTTCGGTCTCCGCAGTGGCAGTCTCCAAAACTTCGATCGCGCTTTCCGCTTCTTCGTCCTGAACCGCCACTTGAATTTCGCCTGGCTCGAGCACCGCCCCTGCAGTAGCAGCCATCGTCGAGCTCGAGATTTGCCAGCCAGAGGTCATCGCCGCTGTAAATCCCGTACCCTGTGGAACCGAAGCAGTCAGAGTCGGAGCGGAAACACGCAAACCCGGCAGCGGATGATGAGGAAGTTGCGGAAGCGCCGCAACCGGGAGCCTCACATCCGAACTAGGAGTGTCCGCAAAGTGAGTGACCGAAGCAACAACCATCGGAACCGAAATCTCTGCGATGCGCGCTTCCAACTCCTCCTCCGCGCAAACAATAATCTGATCGCCTCGCTGGGTCTCGGTGCGCGCCAGTGTCTCCAGCGGCAAAACCAGTGCGCTCGCCGTCTCAACATGAAATTGTGGAGTCTGCACACCGGGCAGCAGCGCCGCCCCATGAATCACCCTGTGGTCGCCGTCAAGGTAAACAAAATCGAAAGGAAACAGCCGAGTCAAATTGGGAGCATGCTTGAGAGGCGTCAGCCAGAGGCTCGATTCACCGTCGCGAGAGAGCCCCTCGACCAGGACCTTCAGAACCTTCAGCGGCTCCATCGCGCTGTCGGCAACCGTGACCTTCGAGCTGAGCTTGCAGCCCCTCGTCACGTTATAGGCACAGCAAATCTCGGCTTCCATATATTCCAATAGTGCGAATCCCGCGAAAACTGTCAGGATGCAGTGGTCGGGTCAAAGGCATCGACGTCGCACCATGTTGCGACGGCGCCCGTTCCACACGAAGTTTGACGATAGCACCGATACCTGCCGCGCTTGAATCCCTGAAGGCTGAATCACCTACCGGAAGTACCGTATCTGACCGCGCTCCAATCTTCGCCGCATTCAGATGGCAGCCGCTTTGAAAGGGCGCGGCTTCGCTGCTGCGGAAAGGTTCGGTCTTTTCAGGGTTGCGGAAAAGCTAATTCGGACCCAAGTCCTGTATATGGGCATGACTTCAGTCATGCCGCAAGTTGCTCAGAATGAGCGAGGGCTTTAGCCCTTATGCGAGATTCTTCCCGGGAATTCGTGCGTTTTTCCCGGAGCCTCGGTGGGTCCCATTCCCGCAGCGATCTGAATTAGCCGGGTGCTCCAGAGCCTGCCCTGAGCGAAGCCGAAGGGTCTCGCTTTTGAGACCCGGGAAACCAACAAGTCATGCCCAACAAGGCCCGACCCCCGAAACGCCTGAAAAGCCATGAGGCGATCCCCAGGGGCACCTCCCGCCTCGCGAGCACAGCAGAGCAACGGGCGACCAAGCAACTCCGTTGAACAGCCAGCGCCTCAAACGGGTAAGTAGAAGGCGCGACGCAATTTCCGTTGAAGAGCCGCAGCTAGCCCCGCGACTCTCAGTGGCAACACGGCATTAAGGTCGGCCAGAGATGAAAACCTCACTCGCGGTACAGAAAGAACTGCTCACTGAACCCGATCTCAATCGGAAAGACAGCTCACGCGGCGTCATCGCTGGCCTTTTATCAAAACTAGGCCCGGGCCTCGTCACCGGAGCCTCGGATGACGATCCGAGCGGTATCGCGACCTATTCGCAGGTGGGTGCGCAGTTCGGCTATACGCTTCTTTGGACCATGCTCTTGTCCTACCCCCTGATGGCGGCAATCCAGGAAATCTGCGGTCGCATCGGGCGCGTCACAGGTTGCGGACTCGCCGCCAATCTCCGCAAGAGTTATCCAAAACCAATTCTCGTTTTCGTTCTCTTGCTGATGTCGGCAGCCAACGTCTTCAATCTGGGTGCCGACATCGGCGCCATGGGTTCGTCTATGGCCCTGCTCCTCCCCCGAAGCGCAACCCTGTTTACGGTAGTCTTCGGCGTCTTCTCTCTCGCGGCCGTTGTTCTTGTTCCATATACTTCCTATGCCAAATACCTGAAGTGGCTCACCCTCTCGCTTTTTGCATACATCGGCGTTGCCTTCATGGTTCACATTCCCTGGCGCGAGGTTCTGCATGCCACTCTCGTTCCTCGCATGCAATTCTCGCGTGAATCGCTCATAGCGCTCATCGCAGTCCTGGGAACCACCATCAGCCCTTACTTGTTTCTTCTGGCAGGCCTCGCAGGAAGCCGAGGAGGTAAAGAACAATCAGGGCGAAGAAGCGCTGAAACGTGCGCCGTCCCAGGCGCCGAAGCAACTGCAGCGCATCCACGCCGACACCATGATCGGGATGGCGTTCTCAAATGCCGTTGCATTCTTCATCATCCTTACCGCCGCCGCGACCTTGCATGCCCACGGCATGACCAACGTCTCAACCTGCGCCCAGGCAGCCTCCGCGCTCGAACCTATCGCCGGCCGCTTCGCCGGCCTGCTTTTTGTCTGCGGTATTGTCGGAACCGGTTTACTCGCTGTGCCGGTTCTTGCCGCATCCTCGGCATATGCAATTGGAGAAGGCTGCAGATGGAATACCAGCCTGGAGAGTCGGCCACGCGAAGCGAAACGCTTCTATGGGGCCATCGGCGTCGCAACCGCAATCGGATTGTTGATGAACTTCCTTCACATCGATCCCGTGAAAGCCCTCGTCTGGGCCGCCGTGCTCAACGGACTCGTCGCCGCTCCGCTGATGGCCGTCATCATGCACATGGCTTCCAGCAACAAGGTGATGGGCAAATTCAAAATTCCCAGGTATCTGCTCTGGACCGGCTGGGTCGCCACCGCCACCATGGCCTGCGTCTGCGCCGGAGTATTCCTAACCTGGAAATAACCCGGGGAACGTCGACCAGATCCCCATAGCAGGAATGACCACTCCGGCAGAGCCACATCAACTTGTAGCCACGAATTTCGCTACGGAAGCTCAACGGCCCAGGCAACAATCCTCCAACCTGCATCCTCCCTGGTCCACAACAGCAGAAGAGCGGGTGATTGTTCCTCCCCGTAATTGAACCGACTTGCGGTCAAGTAATAGGCTCCGTATTTCGCTTCGGCAGGCGTCAGGTCCGAAGAGCCTTCCGGCAAATCACGATGCCGGCACAGAAAGCTATCTGCCTTTTGGTCCGGTACTGCCATGATTGCGAAAGCCTTTGAGTTCTCGTGCTGCACTGGGCGCAGGAGATCATTGATGGGCTGCATACCCGACATCATGTCTATGAGATTCGCGCTCAACGAAATCCTCGTGAGCGGTTGTTGTAACGCAGATTGGATTCGGCCGGTAGGCGTCAGCTTCTTCTTATCTTGGGAGGGTGCTGCAAGACACTGATAGGAGCGCTGTGACGCAAAGCGGGAAGCCTCGGAAACATTCCGCTTCACAATCCAACTCTGGTAGAACTGCGTGACGTCTTTCAGCAAGGCGGGATCGCCAGAAATGTTCTGCGGCTCTTCCACGGCGGGTGCGGCCGCAGCGGCGGAATTGTTTGGAACCAGACCCGCGTCGTTGCCATCCTCAATGCGGACGGCAATGATTTTCCAGTATCCGCCCTCCTGCGCCCAAAGCAGCGACATGGCCTTGCCCCGGCTCTCTCCCTTTGTCGCGCGAAACGCAGTGGCGAAATACTTCTCCGGCTTCTTGTTCGACTCGCCGTCCGGCACGGAAATGCATTCCTCGTCCTGCCCCATGTCCGACGGCAAGCTCACCAGCCGAAATTCGCTTGGATATGCATTCTTTGCCGGTTTCAATTTCTGGGACCACTTTTCGGCGGGCTGAAAAACGTCAGAAACAGAATTTACCGCGCTCAGGCCGTCGCTGTATTTCTGCATTGCCTTCATTGTTTGCAGCCGGATCATGCCTTGCGGAACAGGCTTCGTGCCCTTCTGCGCCAACACTTCCAAACACGGATAACTGCGGCGCGAAAAATAGGCAACCGACTTATTCGGTTCTTTCGCGACGACCCAGCTTTGCAGGAAATCGTGCGCACTCTTGTCGACGCCCTGATCGGCTTCTACGCCGGGGTTCATCGGAATATTCCCCAGGCGCTCGTTGGCGTTCTCCTTTGGGGGTGCGCCGCCTCTTCCGAGTTGTCCAAAAACATTGCGCCACCATCCATTCAGTCCCAACCAGCGATCATCATGGCGAGCCAGGTTGTTTCCCGCGCGAACGTCGGAGTTGGCAGCGGACAAGTGTCCATTGACCAACGCCTTTGGAAAACCGGAAGAGCGATAGTCGACGTCAACGTCGGACATTTTATGATCGCGCGAAATTGAGAATTGAATCGATGGTGGTCCGTTCTTCAGCCTGTAACAGATGGGAAACCCCTTGTGATAAACGGAGTTGTCTTTATCATGGAAAAACTCCTGGCTGCGGCTCAGCACGTCAACCGCATTGGGTTTCAGGTACACATACAGGCGGAACTGCACGTCGCCGCCTGCTCCGGATTCCTCTCCCATCACCTGATCAACGGCGCTCACCAGGTCAATTGCGCGCCCGAGGCTCTTGCCTTGCGCATCGGTCATCTTGGCGTTCAGCAGCGCATGGGTTACAGCGTCGAACGTGGTGCGGATGGACAAACGGGCATTGTCATAGACCTGCTGGGGGACGAGTGCGCTTCCCGTGGTGGCGTTATAACTGCGAATGAAGCTGTCTATCAGACGCACTTGCTCAGGGCGCAACTCTGCATAGGATCTCCCAAGCTCCAAAGCTTCGCCGCTTCGCTTTTGAGGTGCGGTCGCCTTCGGATTCGGTTGGGACTGGGGAAAAGACAACTCCGTCGCGACAAGCGGAAATAGCACGAGAGCGAACAGTTGGACCAATCGTCTCAATGTGGGCCTCCATGGAGAAGGCGGAAAACGAAGGCTGTCTATGCCTCCGGGACTTGCAAGGAAATAACTCACCATCGAGATCATTTGTCGTGTGCTTCTAAACTTCCAGGGACAGCAACACCAGGTCTGCGGGGAATGCAGGGGACTGAAGGCCAATGTCTTTCGGGAACCCATTCACCGTTTGTCGCCGCGAAGATCCTGACGCTTTGACCGCAGACCCCACAAGAGTACGCTCCCCTATGATTTCTGTCCCGGGTGAGCAATAGCTTTGTCTCTTCGCTAAGTTTTCCCTTACAGGGCTTCGTCAATATCGGCATAGTCCCCATCGCATGGCACGCAGCTGTGCCTCAGAGTTTGGTGATGATCACGCTCAATATCCGCGTCATTGCAGGTTGAACGCCACGAACAAACAGAGAATGGGACGCACTGGAGGCACCCCGCTTCCTAACCGGCAACGTACAGGAAGATCACCAACAGGGGAACTAGCAAAAACCCCAGTTCTCTGCCAATTCAGCCACGAATGAACTCGATTCGATACATAAGGGAACATTCGTTCCGGTGAGAAGGGTACGGGATTGGGATGAACTATCAGATTGAGTCTGGGTTTGCTGTGAAGACTTTGCGCATAACTTCCTTTGATCGCAAGGTTCTGTGACTGTATCTCGCCGTAACCAGCTCGAACCGGCGATGTTCTTCCTGGAGTGGGAGTACGCCCCTAGCTCATCAGCGACATCACCAGCATCCGCGGCTCCGTCATCTCTTCAATCGCCGATCGCACGCCCTCGCGTCCCAGCCCCGAATCCTTCACCCCGCCGTAAGGCATAGGGTCAAGGCGCCATGCAGGTGTGTCGCCCACAATCAGCGCACCCACTTCCAGTTCGCGATAGGCGGTGAGAATGCGCCCCGCATCGCGCGTAAGCAATCCCGCCTGCAACCCATAACGCGAGTGGTTCACTTCCGCAAGCGCCTGCTCAAAATCAACATAAGGCTCAACAACGACCACCGGTCCAAAGAGCTCTTCGTCGCGAATCTTCATACCCGTCTTGGAACCAGTGAGAATCGCAGGCGCAATCACTGAACCCACCCGCTCGCCTCCAGCGATCAGGCGCGCCCCGCCATCGACCGCCTCCTTGATCCAGTTCTCGACGCGCTCCGCTTCGCCGGGCCTCACCATGGGACCAACTTCCGTCGCCTCGTTCTTCGGATCGCCCGAAACCAGCTTGCCCGCAACCTCGACGAGTTTCCAGATGAAGGTTTGAAAGATGCTCTTGTCGACAAAAATGCGCTGCACGCTGATGCACGACTGTCCCGCATAGCCAAAGGCCGCATGGGCCGTGCGCTCCGCCGCTGCGTCCAGGTCGCGATAGTCGCCGTGAATAATAAGCGCCGCATTCCCGCCCAGTTCCAGCAGCACGCGCTTGCGCCCCGAGTGCGCCTTCAACTCCCAGCCCACCTTGGCCGACCCGGTAAAACTAACCAGCTTGATTCGGTCTTCCTTTTCAGCAAGCCACGCAGTGTCGGCGTTCGACAGCGGCATCACCGCCAGCGCCTCTTCCGGCCAGCCCGCCTTCAGAATCACTTCCCCCAGCGCCAGCGCCGTAAACGGCGTCTGCGGCGACGGCTTGATCAAGATCGGACAGCCGGCGGCAATCGCCGGCGCAGCTTTGTGCGCCACCAGGTTCAGCGGAAAATTGAACGGCGTAATCGCCAGCACCGGGCCAACCGGAAAACGCTGAACGAGTCCCCAGCGATTCTCATTGCCCTCGGTCAAATCAAGAGGAATCGTTTCGCCGCCAAGCCGCGCAGCTTCTTCCGCCGCCGTCTTGAATGTCAGTACCGCGCGATCTACTTCAGAACGAGCGAGCCTGATCGGCTTACCTGCCTCAGCAACGATAAGCTGAGCGAAGCGATCCTTCTGCTCGATCAGAGCGCCAGCTATATCTTCGAGGATCTCTTTTCGCTTCCAGCGAGGCAGCGCCCGCGTACGGCGCATGCTTGCCACCGCGTGGTTTACGGCTTCGCGCGCATCGGCGCGTGTTCCCAGCGTCACCTTGCCGATCAGGCCCTGGTCCCACGGCGAGCGCACTTCAATCGCCTCACCCTCGCTCCACTCCTTGCCGCAAAGAAGAAAGCCTGTTTGCGTTCCTGGACGCATTTTCATAAAGACGAGAGCTCCTGAACTCTAGGTTACTCTGCCTGTCTGAGGGAGCGCTTGCCCACTTCATCGAAAGATTGCCGGTGTCTGGCTGTCTAGGGTTTCGTGGTTGAGATCGGCGCCTGGCTGTGGGTCATTATCTGATTGAGAGCTTCCGGCCGGTCCGCCTGTCCCGACAACATCGCAGAAACAGCGTCGTACTCTCGGAGATCGGAGACCGGAGTAGTGATGGTGGAACCAGCTGTCTGCCCGGGAGAATGAACCAGAAACACCGGGCGTGAGTCGAATTGCCCCTTCGACACGTCCGCCTCCTCGGGCGTCCAGCCAGAAGCTTCTGCCCACATAGGAACACGCCAGGAGTGATCCGATGAAACTATAAGCGTAGTCTGCTTCGCCCACGGCGACTGGTCGATTTCGTGCATCAGCAAGCCCAGCGTGTCGTCAGCGAGAACGAGATTGTCGAGGTAGTTCCCGCAATGACACAAGGTATGAGTCTTGCGATCGTAGAACCCAGGTGGATGTGGCACCGGCAGATGGATGAACACAAAATGAATCTTGCCGTTCTCAATCAATCTCTTTGATCCCGAGACCAGAATCCCGTAATCCCGAATAGTTTTTTGCGAAGGGTTTACGGATTGGACTCCCCCTAATCCTGTGTAGAGATACAGGAAAAATCGAGGGATTATGAGAGCGTTCTTCTCGACTGGTGAGTTTCTCGATGCCCCCAGTCTCTGCAGAGGGATCATCCCCCCTATTCCAGGCTGCCATGCACAAGCTGTGAGGACATTGACAAAGATACGGCAATACGGGTTGTACCAACCCACGACGCCCGGGTTCCAGCCGTGCCGGTGAGCAATCCCGAAAAGCGTTTCTTCGGGATCGTAGGATTGCCATCGCCTCTGGTTTCTATCCCGGTATTCCAGTTCTCCTTTTAAATTGCTCCTTATAGCCTCGAGGTCTTTCCCAGCTAGAACTCCCGGTACAACATGATCGGTATAGTATCCCGATGGCTGGATATCCCCGAACGAAGAACTCTCCAAGGCTAGTTTGTGGAAATTCGGAAGTTCTATTTGCTTAGGAGTTTCTTCGATCGCAAGCTTGTACGACAACTCATCGAAGAGTACCCAAACGATCCTCTCTCGAGAATCGGCGTTTGCGACTTCTCCCGAATGATCAAAAGGCCCAACCGTCTGGAGCGACAACAGGTAAATGATCTCCGGAACGATCCACAATGCGGAGAAAGAGAATGCAGCAAGTGCAAATCGCACCTTCCTCACAAGGGCAGAAATCAAGGCAGGTCTGAGAACCCCGATTCCCAGGAACATCATTGGGATCAGGGAATTCAATTCCAGCACTCTCTCCTGCACCCCTCCGAGAATCTGGCTAGGACGAATATTATTGAAATCCGGCAGAGACATTCCGATAGTGATCAAACCGAAAATCGCCCACCAGATCATAAGGCCAACACTGAAACCCGAAACTAGACTGCGAGGAAAGGCCGATAAGCGGGGGATTAGTGCGGAGAAAGCAATACCGATCAGGAAGGATGCTGCAATGTCAACGAGGAGTCCTAGCAGCAGATTATGGAAAGAAAGTCGCTGATGCAGAAGCACCGCTCCGCCAGGAGATAGCAACGGAGAAACAAAGGGCAGCACAACAAACATTGCAAACCCTGCGGCTTCAAGAATCGAGCGGCGTCTCATCGCTGCTTCTCGATCAACACCAGCGTTCTTCCATTTGGAAGTTCTTCCCGTATCCGGATGCAAAACCTATCTTCCACCGCTCGTTGGAAATGCTTTTCGTCGCAATGCTTATAAAGTTCCTCGCGTCCGCGGCAAAGTTCCTTGAACTGGGAATCCTCTTTGGGAATCCATTCCAGAATTGCCCATTGCCTGGAAATCATCGCCAATTGTTCGAGTATCTCGCTCAACGGAATCTGATCTGCAACCATGAGGTGGTGCAGAATGCCCAGCATCAGAACACAGTCGAATCGCTGTCCCGATCTGGCTAACAAACCAGCCTGCTCCTGATTGCTCCATCCCACAGCGGGCGTAGGCCGGGCAAAGTCCGCGACAAGCGGTAGAATCGGCAGCTTGTCTTGGAAGACTGCCTTCCAGTGAATATCCACTGCACGCACGTCAGTGTCCCAGGCCACAACCTCAGCACCACATTCAACGGCGATACGCGAATACGTGCCAGTATTCGCGCCAACATCCAGAACGTGCCCAGGTCGGATGGAGAGGAGCGCTTTGCGAACAAACTCTCGCTTCGCGCTGTGATCGGCTGAACTATAGTGGGTTGCTGTTTCAACGTACTCGCTCCAGCGCGACAAGTAGTCTGGGCCCGTCAGGGAATTTAGAGTCTTGCGTGCTTTGCGGATGGTATCTCGCACCGTCCGCGTTGCAAGTTCCTCAGAGAATTTTGGTCGGTACGATAGCTTTTTGGGATCTCGAGCGAGACGCTTTTCCAGCACCAGCGGAATCGTGACAAGAGACCGCATCGGCATCGTCCAGCGCCGAAATGAAGATAGCCAGGGGGCGAGATCTGCAGGCTGATAACCATCGCGGCTTCGCTGCGAAGCAGCGAGCGGCCAGCCTAAATAGGCATGAGCGGCCAGAGGCAATAAGAAAGTCCGGACAAACTGGGCGTAGGCCAGCCAGATCGGACTCGTCCGGTCGCGTTCATCAAACGAAAGCACATCCACAAAGATTGGAGAAGGCCCCGAGAACAGCACGTTCAGGGGTGTCGCGTCCTTTAAGATGAGTCCGCTCTCCAGACTCTCTTCGCACAATTCAAGAGTCAGCTCCGCGGCAGCTTTCCATTGTCCAGGCGCCCATTCCCACGGATAGGAAGGGAAGAAAACCGGCTCGTGTTCCAGCCACGCCGACCCATTCGGCGAGGATTCCAGGATTGTGGTTGGGATCAGGCGCCGTTCCGCCATCCACTTCTGAGGGAGTGAGGATCGGATCCACTTCGTGATCCGGTCCGCAAACTCGGGATACACCTCGCGCAGAACACGCTTGTCGTCCGGCTGATGCAATCTGCCTTGTGGATCTCGAAATGTGCTTCTCGAAGCCAAAAACGCAGGATCAACTAGGCTCACTTGCCCTGTTTACCTCTCCGGTTCTTTTGAATAAGAACCCGAACAGGTCGCGGACCCGCTTCCTGATGAGGAACGTTGCTCCGGCGAATGTTGATCCGATAATTTGCAAGGCGAGCAGGCCAGAACCGGGATCGACATACGCATGCGCGGGTTCTGCCGTCAGATTGATTACTGTGAAGATCCATACAGCGACAGCCGCGGCATAAAAGATTCTGGGGAAGCGAATCATCATAAGTTTTCCTGGGGGTCAATAGCGAGTTTAGCCCCGAAATAGGTATTGTCAAGGTTACTGCAATTGAGATTAGGGGGACTTCGCGATAACTCGGACAGTACGCGAGTAACTCGATTCCTCGCGGCAGTCCTTCTTTGTTTCTTAGGTAACGCGTGTTTGCGAAATTCTCTTATATAGCATGGACTTTCGATACCATGTGACTCGCAGGCGTGCTGAAAACGATGAGCAATCGAGCGGTCCACGAGCTGACCCCAAATGCGTCTGGAGCAAGCGTTACACTGTTCGCCTATGATTCACGATGGAAAAAGCCGAAAACTCCCCTTCGATCCTGCGGAAGCCATAGCAAATTTAAAGGCCCGTGACCCCAAACTCGGCGTACTCATCGACAAAGTCGGCGAATTCAAGCTGCGGCTCGATGCCGCTCCATCGCCCTTTGAATCACTGCTCGAATCGATCCTCTATCAGCAACTGCATGGCAAGGCAGCAGCCACCATCCATCGCCGCGTGCGCGAATTTTTCCATGGCGATCCAACTCCACAGCAATTGCTCGATACCCCCGACCAGCCACTCCGCGCCGCCGGCGTCTCCGGCAACAAGATTAAGGCCATGCGCGATCTCGCCGCCAAGACGATCGATGGAACCGTGCCAACCCACAAGGCCATTCTCAAGATGCCCGACGCCGACATCGTCGAGCGCCTCACCGAGGTGCGCGGCATCGGTCCGTGGACCGTCGAGATGCTGCTCATCTTCCGCTTGGGTCGCCCAGATGTATTGCCGGTAACGGATTACGGCGTGCGTAAAGGATTCGCGCTCACCTTTCAGCGCCTGCCCAAAAACCGGCCCATCGAAGCCTCCGATCTGCCCAAGCCCGACGTCGTCTTCAAGCGCGGCCAGAAGTGGCGACCCTTCCGCTCCGTCGCAAGCTGGTACCTCTGGCGCGCCTGCGACCTGTGCAAAGCAACACCGCCGGCCGGGCGCTCCGCCACAGAGTAGTTCCAACCGCGTGCCTGCCTCAATCGGAATGGTCGACCGGCATCCCGGCAATCCGGCATCGTCGCAGCCTACAATAATCAAGCACGGCTAAATTCCCGGCTTGCATTCGAGAAAGAATGGCATCAACCAGACGCTACATCTGCATTCATGGGCATTTCTATCAGCCCCCGCGCGAAAATCCCTGGCTCGAGACCGTCGAGACACAGGATTCGGCCGCGCCCTATCACGACTGGAACGAGCGCGTCTGCGCCGAGTGCTATGCCACCAATGGCGCTGCCCGCACGGTAAACAACAAGAACCAGATCATCCGCATCGCGAATAACTATTCGCGGATGAGCTTCAACTTCGGCCCCACGCTGCTCAGCTGGTTGAAGGGGAACGCCCCGCGCACCTACCGCTTGATTCTCGATGGAGAGCGCCGCAGCCGCAAGCACTTCGACGGACACAGTTCGGCCATGGCGCAGGTCTACAACCACATCATCATGCCGCTCGCCAGCTTGCGCGACCGAATCACGCAGATTCGCTGGGGAATCGCCGACTACGAGAGCCACTACGGCTCAGCGCCTGAAGGCATGTGGCTCGCAGAGACGGCTGCCGACACCGACACGCTGGAACTGCTTGCTCAGCATGGGATCAAATTCACTATCCTCGCCCCCAGCCAGTGCAAGCGCGTCAGGCCCCTTGGGGTAGACGGAACTGGCTCTGGATCGCCATGGACGACACCGCTGAGCAACTCAGTGGACACGACCCGGCCCTACCTGGTGCGCTTCGACTCCGGCGTTTCCATCGCGGTGTTCTTCTACGACGGCCCCACCTCGCGTGCAATTGCCTTTGAAGGCCTGCTGAATTCCGGGGAAAACTTCGCCGCACGTCTCAAATCGCAATTCAAAGACACCACGCAGCCACAACTCGAAAGCGTGGCGACCGATGGCGAGTCCTACGGCCACCATCATCGCCATGGTGAGATGGCCCTCGCCTACGCGGTACGCCTCCTCGAGCAGGACAAGACCGTCAAGCTCACCAACTACGCAAGTTTCCTCGAGCAGTTTCCGCCGGAGTGGGAGTGCGAAATCGTCGACAACACTTCGTGGAGCTGTGCGCATGGCATCGAGCGCTGGCGCTCAAACTGCGGATGCAGCAGCGGCAAGCCGGGATGGAACCAGCAATGGCGAACACCGTTGCGTCAAGCTCTCGATGAATTGCGTGACGCGATTGCGCCTCTCACCGAGCAGGAAGGTGCAAAGCTTTTCACCGATGTATGGGCAGCGCGCGACGGATACATCGATGTCATTCTCGATCGCAGCGAAGAAATCGTCGATCGCTTCTTTGAGCGTCACCAGACCCACAAGCTCACCCCGGAGGAACGCGTACGCGCCCTGCAACTGATGGAGATGCAGCGCCACGCGCAACTGATGTACACAAGCTGCGGCTGGTTCTTCGACGACATCTCAGGAATCGAAACGGTGCAGGTCATCGCCTACGCCGCGCGCGCATTGCAGCTTGCCAAGAGAATGTTCGGGGACGCGGTCGCGGACCTTGAGCCGGCATTTCTGGCGCGCCTGGCGCAAGCCAGATCCAACGTCTCTGCTGCCGGCGATGGCGCGCGCATCTACAAAGAAAAGATCGTGCCCATGCAACTGGGCCTCGAGCAGGTAGCGGCGCACTACGCCATCAGCAGCGTCTTTTCATCGTTTGCCGAAGAGACTGAGCTGTTCTGCTATCGCGTGCGCCGCCTCTCCAACGATATGTACACCTCAGGGCGCGGAAAGCTCGCGCTCGGCCGGGCACACGTCATCAACGCAATCACCGGGCATGCGGAGACCTTCAGCTTTGCCGTCCTCCACTTCGGCGATCAGAACATCACCGCGGCCGTGAAGCCCTACCGCGATGCGGACTCAACCGTGTTCGATGCGTTCGCGGAAGAGGCGGCGGAGCAAGTACAGCGCGCCGATTTCCCTGATGCCATCCGCCTGATCGATCGCTACTACGGTCACGTGGACTACTCGCTCACGTCCCTCTTCAAAGATGAACAGCGCCGCATCGTACAACTGATCCTCAATTCAACCCTCTGGGATATCGAGAGTTCGCTGACCAATATCTACGAAGATCACGCCAGCCTCTTGCATTATCTGGCGCAGGCCGGCCTGCCGAAGCCGCCCGCGCTCACCCTCGCTGCCGAGTTCGCTATCAATGCGGGCCTGCGCCGCGCACTCGAGGGTGATCCGATTGACCAGTCCCTGCTCCGTTCATTTCTGCAATTGGCAAAAGCCGACAAGGTGCATCTCGATACAACCACGCTCTCCTACATCGCCGACCAACGCATGAAGCGTGCGATGGTCGAACTTCAAATGTCGGCCGGATCGCTCGAGATGCTCGACCGTGCGCTCACCCTTGCCCGCACGCTGGTCGAACTGCCCTTTGAGCTGAATCTCTGGCAGGCGCAGAACATCTGGTACGAAATTCTGCGCTCGTCAGGCTATGCGCTAACTTCGCAGATCGCCGCCGACCGCCCGCGTTGGGACAAGGATTTCAACGAGCTCGGCAAATGCCTCTCCATCGAAACCACCGCCATAACCGCGCCCGATCAGTTGGTTGAAGCGACGGGGGACTAAGAAGATTTAGCTCAAGCCAGATTCACGTAGACACTGATCGAGCCATTGCTGGTACCAGGCGTCGAACGTGAGAGGTGACCCTTCATCCCGCTTTAGCGGCATGATGCCGCCAAAGTCGGCTCGCTTGTCGTACCAAAGATTCCCAGCCTGAGCGCCGCTCAAAACGAGCCAGATTCGTAGAGCGCATCCTACGTGGCAAATGGGAATGGCGCCATTCATGATCGAGCCACTCCAGTAGCGCCTTTCAAATTCGTCATATTTCTTTTCGTATTCCGGATTTTCGGAGCTGAGGCCGTTCTCCTCAGGTTTGCCCGACAAGTCATTCCACTCGCAAGCGTGCGGGAAGGGCTCTGAAAGGACTCCGACGAAGCCCTCCGCGTTGGCCCAGGGGGATAGTTCGAACACATGGTCCATCAAGCCAAGCGGAAAGAATCCGTAGGTGGGCCCCGCTCCCCCATTTCCGATAGTTGTGACGAAATGCCGATACTCAGCCGGTAGCTTAATTCGGTGCAACGCTTCGAACCGTTGCGCTTCTTGCTCGCTAAGAGGTGCGTTGAGCTCAAATCGGTGCTCTCCCGCCCCGAATATTCTGCGTGAAAACGGACGGAGCTTGGCAAGCGCGCTCTTAACCGTTTCTGGATCGAGAGCCATCGATGACGTCTCCTTGCTTGAGCCTCAGCTCTTTCCCGCCACCCGAATGTGCAGTTCCTTCAATTGCTGCTCAGGAACCGTAGTCGGCGCATCCGCCATCAAGTCGATCGCCTTCGCCGTCTTCGGGAATGTGATCACCTCGCGCAGGCTCGGTGCCCCGGCAAGCAGCATCACGATGCGGTCCAGCCCCAGCGCAATGCCTCCATGCGGCGGAGTGCCATATTCCAGCGCATCCAGGAAGAACCCAAACCGCTTCCGCGCCTCCTCGTCCGAAATGCCGAGCGACGCAAAAATCTGCTGCTGCACGTCTTTGCGGTGAATGCGGATCGACCCCGATCCAAGCTCCAGCCCGTTCATCGCCAGGTCGTAGCAGTCCGCACGCACCGACGCCGGATCGCTGACGAGGTTGGCCATGTCAGCTTCATAGGGCGCGGTGAATGGATGATGTGCCGGCACCCACTTGCCGCTGGCCAGGTCGTACTCAAACATCGGGAAGTCCACAATCCAGATCGGATGAAACGCCTCCGAAGCGTCCAGCTTCTTTCCACTTCGAGGGTCGGCATCTGCAACCGCCTGATCTGTAATCTGAAACGCCTTATGCCGGTCCGCATACTTCTTCGCCAGCTCGCTGCGGAAGTTTCCCGCCGCTGAATAAACGTTGATCTCCCGCTCGCTCAGTCGCCCTTCAAACTTCGTGTCGCTCGCCTTGATATGGTGCGTCGGATCGCCCACCACCACGATCACGAAATCGCCCTCGGCCGCGCCGGTCAGCTCATGAATCTTCGTGACAGTATCCGGCAGGCTCTTCGCCAGCCGCTTGAAGTCATCGATAAACTTCGCACCCTTGTTCTTGTCGAACATCGGATGGTTGTCCTCGCGCTCCTTGCGGCTCAACTCACCCACCTTGGGAATGCGCAGCGCCACGACCGGCAACGCCGGATCGATCTGCAGCGTCGCCAGCGCCTCCTCCGGAAACGCCGACCGCACATCCGTCAGCCCCGGCAGCCGCAGGTCCGGCTTGTCCGACCCGTACTGGCGAATCGCATCGTCGTACGTGATCCGTGGGAAGGGCGTAGGCAGCGTCATGCCCGCCGCGGCCCAGGCTGCCGCGCAAAACTTCTCCACCACTGCAAACACGTGCTCGCGCCGTGGAAAACTCATCTCCAGATCAACCTGCGTGAACTCAAGCTGACGATCCGCACGCTGGTCCTCGTCACGGAAACAACGCGCAATCTGGAAGTAGCGATCGAATCCCGAAATCATCAGGATCTGCTTGAAGATCTGCGGCGACTGCGGCAGCGCATAAAACTCGCCCGGATGCACGCGGCTCGGCACCAGGAAATCGCGCGCCCCCTCCGGCGTGGACTTTGTCAGGATAGGCGTCTCGATCTCCAGAAACCCCTGTCCGCTCAGGCTCTCGCGAATGGCCCGCGTAATCTCATGCCGCAGCCAGAAGTTGCGCTGCATCTCCACCCGGCGCAGATCGATATAGCGATACTTGAGCCGCGTTTCCTCGTTCTGGATAGCCTCTTCCGAAGGCGAAAACGGCGCCAGCCGCGTGTCGTTCAGAATCCGCAGTTCGGTCGCCTCAATCTCCACCTCGCCCGTCGGCATCTTGGGATTGATGGCATCCTTGCCGCGCAGCCGCACCTTGCCCACCGCAGCCACCACATACTCCGGCCGCACCTGCTCGCCCTTGAGATGTCCATCTGGCGTGAGCTCTTTATCCAGCACCACCTGCGCAATGCCGCTGCGGTCGCGCACGTCGAGGAAGATCAGGTTGCCGTGATCGCGGCGCCGGTTTACCCAGCCCATCACAACCACTTGTTCGCCTGCGTTCGCGGCGCGCAGTTCGCCACACATGTTGGTGCGTTCCAGATTGCCTAAAAAGTCGAGCAAAACGTCATTCCTTTATCGTCTTGGAGGGGCACGACTTTAGTCGTGCCGTTAGACGATTGATTAAATAGCGTGAGGGCTTTAGCCCCTGAGGGAATTCCTCAGAAGCTGATCAGCTTGGAGATCTTGACTGATCACTGACAACTGATCACTGACCACTGGGTGCTTTCAGCACCCCCGCCAGATCCGAGCGCGGAACCTTAGTCTGACTACCGTTAGAGAAGTCCTTCACCGTTAGGATACCGGATTGCAGTTCGTCTTCTCCCAGAATGACGATCCGCCGCGCCGCGCGATCGGCCGCTTCAAACGACTTCTTCAACCGGAACGACCCATCTCCCAACTCGATGCTGAGGCCGCCGCGCCGCAACTCCCGCGCCAGCGCTAACGCGGCCGGATTCAGCGCCTCGCCCAGCGGTGCAATGTATGCGTCATTCTTCTCCGGTTTCGCGGCCTCCAGCGCCTGCAACGTCAGCACCAGCCGGTCCTCGCCCATCGCAAAGCCAATCCCCGGAGCCTTCGGCCCTCCAATCGCCTCGCTCAACCCGTCATAGCGTCCACCGCCCAGCAGTGCATTCTGCGCACCAAGTCCGCCGTGCGTGAACTCAAATGTCGTCCGCGTGTAATAGTCCAGCCCTCGCACCAGCCGATGATTCCGCGTATAGGGAACTCCCGCCGCATCCAGCGCCGCCGTCACCGCCGCAAAGTGCGCCTTCGACGCATCGTCCAGCGAATCCACAATCTTCGGCAGCGTCTCGATAATCGCCTGATCCTCTGGAACCTTGCAGTCCAGCACCCGCAGCGGATTGGTAACCGCACGCCTCTGGCAGTCCACGCACATCTTTGGCGCCAGCGGAATCAAAGCCTCCCGCAGCGTTTCGTTATAGCGCGCCCGGTCCGCCGACGACCCCACGGAATTGATCTCAAGCGTCCACCCCGAAATCCCCAGCTCATCCAGCAGCGTAGCCAGCATCTCCAGCACTTCGGCATCTCTCAGCGGCGACTCGCTGCCCGCCGTAGGCGGCCCAATCACCTCGGCTCCAATCTGCGAAAACTGCCGGTACCGCCCCTTCTGCGGCCGCTCTCGCCTGAACTGCGGCCCGATGTAATAGAGCTTCTGCAACTGACCGGTTTCGCCGAGTTTGTGTTCGATGTAAGCCCGAACCACGCCGGCCGTGTTCTCAGGCCGCAAAGTCAAAGACTGGGGCTTTTCCGACTGTGCGCGGGCGCGATCCTCCCACGTGTACATCTCCTTCGAAACAATATCGGTCTCCTCGCCAACGCTGCGCGCAAACAGCGACGTGTCTTCAAAAACCGGCGTCCGGATTTCGCCGAAGTTGTATCGTGCAAACACCGCGCGCGCCGTCGCCTCAATGCGATTCCACAGCGCGGTTTCAGGGGGCAGGAGATCGCGCGTGCCGCGCACTGCTTTCAATGTGGCCATAACCTATCTAGTTTAAATGGACACGCGACGGTGCTCCGGCCCTGCGAGAAAACGCCTCAGAGACGGCGCTTCTATCCCACGATCGCTCGCGTGATCTTCAGCCACCATGCCGGGCTGCCGGCATAGAGATAAACCGTCAAGGCCTGCGCAATCCACAGCGGCGGAAGCACGACCCGGTAGACCTTGTGAATGCTGCGATTCACCACGAGATCGCGCACCACTCCGAGCAGGATCACGCCATCGAGGCAGAGAAAGTACAGGTTGTGGTTGAAAATGTATTCGACGCGGCCAAAGGCTGCGTCCATCAACCCGCAGGTGGCGATAAACAGCAGCCGGCGATGTAGCTCCTGCTGCTTGCGCCAGTAAATGGCCATCCCGACGAAGAGACTGAAGGCCAGCATGTCAAAGAACGGAATGGCGAGAAACGTCTCAATTCCGGTCTCGTGCAGCACGTGCAGGTCGAAGCGGGCCATGATGATGGCGATGGTGACGCCGAGCGGCACCATGACCGCCGCGAGTCCGGTTCCAAACCAGCCAAAGAAGCGGTGCCACTTCACGTTGCGCGTCCGAACCAGCGCCGACTGAAAGATGTAAAAGACCACCCAGGCCGAGAAGGCAGCACCGTGTATCCACAACAGCACGGGTCGCGCCGGAGCGGCATGGATAAGGTTGTGGTCAACGCTGCGGCTGAAGCCCCACACCACAATCGCGGCCAGCAGCAGCGACATCGCGAAATAAAAGTACCGGTCCACTAGCCCGTTTCGCCCTGTGACCGGGTTGATCGGACGCACCATGGTGCTCTGGGAAATCGAAGCCATCGTTCGAACCTCGGTTTCGCTGCTTGGGGAAGGAGCGAAGAATTTATCTGCTCAGCCTGAGAAGTGGATCGAGTCTAGCACGCTCGAAATTCGCCTCTCAATCACAAACGGGGATGCCAGGCAGACAATTTCGTGTCCCGGGTTTGAGCAGACTTCAATTCAGCGCCCCGCGGCCCAAGACAAACCAGTGCATCCTCTCGGGGGGAGCAGTAATCCAAACCCCATGGAATACCGACTCCTCGGAGGCTCCGGCCTCAAAGTTCCCGCACTCAGTTTTGGCGCTGCGACCTTCGGCGGCGGCAACGAATTCTTCAAAGCATGGGGCAGCACCGACGTTGCAGAAGCGACCCGCCTCATTGATATCTGCCTCGAAGCCGGCGTCAACCTCTTCGACACGGCCGACGGCTACTCGAACGGCCAGTCAGAAGAAATTCTAGGCCGCGCCCTCGCAGGCAAGCGCGACCGTTCGCTCATCTCCACCAAAGCCTATTTCCCCATGGGCGATGGGCCGAACGACCGCGGCACATCGCGCTACCACCTGCGCCAGGCGCTCGAGTCGAGCCTCCGTCGCCTCGGCACCGACTACGTCGACATCTACCACATGCATGGGTTCGACGCGCTCACCCCCATCGAAGAGGCGCAGGATACCCTCAACACGTTCGTCCGCGAGGGCAAAGTGCGTTACATCGCCGCCTCGAACTTCTCCGGCTGGCACCTCATGAAGTCGCTCGCCGTTGCCGATCGCTACGGATGGACGCGCTTCGTTGCCCACCAGGTCTACTACTCCCTCGTTGGCCGTGAATATGAGTGGGAGCTCATGCCACTTGGTCTCGATCAGAAAGTCGGCGCGCTCGTCTGGAGCCCGCTCGGCTGGGGCCGTCTCACCGGCAAAATCCGCCGCGGCCAGCCCATCCCAGAAGTCAGCCGCCTCCACAAAACAGCCGACGCAGGCCCACCTGTCGCAGACGAATACCTCTACACCGTTGTGGACGCCCTGCAATCCATCGCCACCGAAACCGGCAAGAGCATCCCGCAAGTGGCGTTGAACTGGGTCCTGCAGCGTCCTACCGTCTCGTCGATCATCCTGGGTGCCCGCAACGAGGAACAGCTTCGGCAGAATCTCGACGCCGTGGGTTGGAACCTCACCGCGGATCAGGTCGCCAACCTCGACAAAGCCAGTGCGGTCACGCCGGTCTACCCCTATTGGCACCAGCGCAACTTCCCCGAACGCAACCCGCTGCCGGTGTAAATGCCAGTTCAAAGTTTGTAGTTCTAAGTTAGAAGTTGATGGCATCTCTACGCCGTCTTCCAACTTCGAACTATGAACTCAGAACTTCGAACTAAGAACTACGAACTCAGAACCACCCTCACTCTTCCCGCAAAACCTCTACCGGCTCAACGCGGGCCGCTCGAAGAGCAGGAACCAGTGACGCGACAGCGGCAACCAGCAAAATCAGCAAAATAACGCCGCCGTACGTAGCCGGATCAAGCGCAGACACGCCGTACAACATCGAGCCGATGAAGTGCGACAGTCCCATGCCCAGCGCGAGACCTGTCGCACATCCGACCGCCGCGACACGCAAACCCTGAAACAGGAATCGCGCAACAATCTGGTTGCGCATCGCGCCCAGCGCCAGGCGGACCCCAACTTCGCGCTTTCTGAGTCGGCCGAGATAACTGAGCGTGCCATACAGCCCGATGCACGCCAGCAGAATTGCAGTTGCAGCAAAGATCGTCAGCAGCATAGTCCGCAAACGATTCTCTGACGACGCTTCATCCAGGTGCTCCTGCAACGGCGCGAAGGCATATACAGAACGGGATGGCTCGATCTCGTGAACCTGCCGGCGAATTGTTTCCGCCATCGCCATTGGATCGCCCCGCACGCGAACAAGGTAATTGGGAAACGGATCGGGCGCGCTGAAGCAGGAGTACACCGTCGGAACCGGCTGTGCGTTCAGCCCTTCTTCGCGCGCATCGCCCACGACGCCCCGAATCATGCCCTGGGGCAGAAAATCGTTATAGACCGCACCCGAAAGCTTATGGCCCGCCGGGGGAGAGGCGCTCATGTATTTGCCTGCGAATGAGCGATTCACAAGGATATCGGTGGTCGAGGCCGCCCGGCAGCCTTCGCCCATCAGCAACGGAATTCGCATGACATCGAAATAGCCCGCTGAAACATACCGATTGTCCGCGAGTATGGGATGTCCCGGCTCCAGTTTGCCGTCGATCTTGAACTCAAGCTGATACTGCGAAGGAACGCCGGGAAGCATCGCGGACGTCGACGCCGCCTCCACGCCCGGCAATGTCCGCAGGCTCTCGAGCGTGCGATCGATGCGCTGGATCACATTCTTCATCTCACTCGTTTCACCCCACGACCCGCTCACCTGGAACGTCAGCACGTGGCTTGGCTCAAATCCCGGATACACCCGCGAGAGTTGCTGAAAGCTGCGCAGCAGCAGACCAGCGCCAATCAGCAACGTGACCGCGAGCGTGATTTGCATCCCCACCAGCATCCATTGCAGTGTGCCGCGCGCCGACACTTGGGTTCGACTCCCCGATGCCAGCGAGCGCGCCAATGTGCGGCGGGTTCCTCGCAGAGCCGGAAAAAGTCCGCATAGCAAAGTAGTCAGCAGCGCCGCTGCCAGCGTATAGACCATAATCTGCCAGTTAAGCGAGATCTCCTCGGCCCGCGGCAGCGTCTTTGCCAGCAGATGGAAGCCACGCGCAGAGGCCCCTGCAATCAAGAGCCCCGCAAGCGACCCCAGCAGCGCCAGCGCGAAAACCTCCGTCAAGAGCTGCCCAACAATCGCCAGCCGCGACGCCCCCAGCGAGAACCGAATCGAAATCTCATGCTCGCGCTCCGTCGTTCGAGCCAGCAGCAGGGCTGCGATATTCGAGCAGGCAATCAGCAGCAGAATCGACACCGATCCGTAAAGCAGCCACAGGGAACCGCGCGTTCCACCGACAATCACCTCTTTCAGCGCCACCGTCTGGACCGTAAGTTCGGCATCAGGCTTCGGAAATTGCTTACCCAGCTGGTTCTGCACATTCGCAAGATCGGCCGAGGCTTGCTGGGAAGTTATGCCTGGCTTCATGCGGCCGATCACCGTGAACCACGTCTCATCCCGGCGCTGCGCAAACGGTGCATCCGGCGCGCTCGGCGTCCAGAAATCCACTTCGCTTTTCGGGAACAAAAACGAAGCGGGCATCACGCCGACAATCGAGTAAGTGTAGTCGCCCACGTGCAAGTTTTTACCTACCGCGCCAGGATCCCCGTGGAAATGCCTCTGCCAATACGCGTAGCTGATGAGCGCCGCTTTCGGGCCACCCCAGTGCTCCTCCTGAGGCGTGAATGCGCGTCCCAGTGCAGGCGAAACCCCCATCACCCCGAGAAATCGCGGCGCAACGAGGCACTCCGTCACCTTCTCCGGCAGCGCCCCCGACGTCTCCGAAAGATCGTCGAAGTAGTACCCGCTGATAGCTTGAAACGTTGAATTCAGGCGGTTCCACTCCTCCAGGCGCACAGGAGCGACAAAGGTGTTTGCGTCGCGCCCTTTGTAATCGTGCTGATAAAGAGCAACCAGTTGGTTGCTGTTCGGAAATGGGAGGGCCTGAAGAATAATCGCATTGATTGCCGAGAACACCGCGCTGTTAGCACCGATTCCGAGGCCAAGGGTAAGGATAACGACAATCGAAAACATCGGCGATTTGCGCAGAAACCGCACCGCGGCCTTCAGGTTGAAGGCCATGTTCTCAAGCAGCCGGGAGATGTGCACCTCTCGCACCTGTTGCTTCACTTGCTCGCGGCCGCCAAATTCGAGCATCGCGCGTCGCCGTGCTTCATCCGGCGCCAGACCCTGCGCTAAGTAAGCCTCCGTCAGTTCCGCAATGTGAAAGCCGATCTCCTGCTCCACTGCGTCATCGAGGAGCTCGTTTACGAGAGGAGTGTCCCCGGTCGCTCATCGTCGCCTCCTGTGCAGATTGCTATCGCGCCGTCTCCAGAATCAGGGCCACTGCCCGCGAGAGCCGGTTCCAGGTCTCCTCTTCGGCAGCTAGTTGTTTCCGCCCTTTCGCCGAAAGTTTGTAGAACTTTGCCTGCCTGCCATTGTCTGACTCGCCCCAGTCCGCTTCGAGCCAGTCGCGCTTCTCCAGCCGGTGCAGCGCTGGATACAGCGATCCCTGCTGCACCTGCAGAACTTCGTCTGAAATTTGCCGAATGCGTTGCGAGATGCCGTACCCATGCACCGGGCCCAGTGCCACGACTTTCAGGATCAACAGATCCAGAGTGCCCTGCAGCAGCTCCGCCTTTTCGAGTGGTGCCATCGCTGTCTCCTAGACAATCTACCTATAAGACGCGATATGTAGATTGTCAAGGAGAAGGTGACGAAGGACTAGATCCTCCCGTCGCTTCGAGGGAGCCAACTAAAGTGCTTTATTGCGAGTCAGGTCGGTGCCAGCGGTGGTGCTTCTTGTACACGTAGTGGCCGATCATCCATCCAAACGCGCTGCCCACAAGCACATCCGAAGGGAAGTGCTGTTGCCCCAGGACGCGCGTCAAGCTCACGCCAGTCGCAATGGTATAAATCCCAATCTGATTCCATCGCGAGGGATACTCTTCTGCCAGTACAGCCGCGCTCGACCACGCGATTACGCTGTGCGACGAAGGAAACGATGAGTCCCAACCAACGTTCGTCTGAAAGAATTTGCCCTTGCTGTCATCTACCCCGGGCCGCTCGCGCCAGAAAATGAGCTTCATCCCTTGTTCCACAACCAGGCTGTCGAGTATGGCCTCGCCGCCCAGGATGCCGGTTTCGCGGGCATGTTCGTTACTCTTGAACTGGCCAGCAAGGAACAGCACCCCAGGTGCCGCGATGAGCGGGGTCACCAGAACGTTTGAAGCCTTGGTATTTGCATCGTTGAAGCTGGGATTCTGCGAGACCACTTCCGTCATCGCCTGATGATCGGTGGCGATGGCCACGGTAACCGCCAGGCCAAGCGGAATCAGGTAGCGCAGCTCTTTTTCACGAATGCGGACAGGACTCGACCAGATCGCTCCCTGGTCCTTGAGAATATTCAGCGGTGTTTCACGCAGCGTCACCGGTTCCTGCGGCTGTGGCGCGTTGGGAAGCGAGATTGCGGGCGGCCACGTCTGCGCATCGACGCTCACTCCACCGGCGACTGCAAGCAGAAGGATGCAACCTGGATGTCGGGCGAAATGCGGAATGATTCTGCTGAAGATGCTCACTGGTTTCTTCGATGCTAAACGATCCGCATCTCCATTTCAGATGAAGGAAACGTCATTCCGCAGTTACTTGCCCGCTTCCGCAAGATAGATCTTCGTGTAGTCGAGATAATTCTGCGCGTACTCCAGAATGAGCTTTCGATCCTGGTCGCCGAGTTCGCGCCGCTGTTTTCCCGGCACGCCTGCCCACAACGTTCTCGGTGGAACCACCGTGTGCTCCGGCAGCACTGCGCCTGCCGCGATGATCGAGCCCTCCCCGATCCGGCAGTCGTTCAAAATCGTCACGCCCATTCCGATCAGCACGGCATCCTCAACAACGCAGCCATGCACCGTTGCGTTGTGCCCGATTGTTACCCAGTCGCCCACAGTGACGGAATAGAGGTTCCTCTGCCCATGCAGTACAGAGCAATCCTGCACATTCGAGTTCGAGCCCACTCGAATCGAATTGACGTCGCCCCGAAGAACGGCATTCATCCAAATTGAGGAATGTTCACCGAGCCTTACGTCCCCGATCACCTGGGCGGAAACATCGACATAGCAGGTTGCTGGAATGATTGGAAGTTGCCCCTGGTAGCTGCGGATCATGTGCTTTGCGAAACCTCAGGATTCCAGTGTAAGCGAGGAGACAAATCCCCGCGTTTGGTTAAACTTAGCGTCGGATTACTGTTCTTCGAGCAAAAATCTCGGATTTCCCGCCATCAGCCGCATCGAATATGACTTTTTTGTCATCTTCCAACGCTGGCTGATCACAGTGAGTTCCGGTATCATCAAAATGGCCCTTTGGCAGGTTTGGAGGTGGGATCTATTGGCGGAGGTTCGCTTACAAGAAGGCGAGCCGCTTGAGAACGCGCTGCGCCGGTTTAAGCGTAAGGTACAGCAGGAAGACATCATCAAGGAAGTTAAACGTCATTCCTACTATCTGAAACCCGGTGAAAAGCGCCGCGTGAAAGCAGCATTGGCACGCAAGCGGAATCGCAAGAAGGCTCGTAAAGAGCAGGACTAAGTTACTCAACGGACACAACCTGATGTGCCGCCCGGGCTATACTTGCCTCCCCCGCGAGATTGGCCATATAGAAAGAACAACGGACGGCACATCGCGATTGCTTATTTCTAAATTGCGCTCAAGCTGAGTTGTAACAAGCGCGAAATAACTCAGTCTCCCGTATTTCGGAGACGCTGTATCGCAGCCGCTCCGTTTGTGGCGGCCCGGGCCCTTGTTGTTCAAGGACGTTCAAAGACAGGGATGCGGGGCCGGAAAGCTCTCAAGGCCAAGGCCGATTACAAACCGTGTTCCCTGCTTTGGGGAAGCGGCCATGGAATTTGTCGACAGAGTCTTGAAGTGCAACGATTGCGGCGTGGAGTTTGTGTTCACCGCGGGTGAGCAGCTTTTTTTCCACGACAAACAATTCAAAAACGACCCCAAGCACTGCAAGCAGTGCAAGGCAAAGCGTGCCAGTGGCAGTCGCGTACGCTCTGAGACCCGAACTACCTGTTCGGCCTGCGGATTGGAAACTACGGTTCCGTTCAAACCCACCCAGGGCAGACCCGTACTTTGCCGCGCCTGCTTCCAGAAGGCCAAAAACGCGCCAGTCTCACCCGCAGCCACATCATCATCAAGCTGATACCTGGATCTTCCCGCCGATCCCTGACCGCCTCTCCATTGTCAAGCGCTAGCTGCGCGACTGCTTCAGTGCCCTGTGTCCGATGTCATGGCGGTAATACATTCCTTCAAAGTGAATCTGCGCCAGTGCTTCGTAGGCGCGCGCCAGTGCCTCGCTCAGCGATTCGCCATTCGCCGTAACCCCCAGCACGCGTCCTCCACTCGTCACCAGTTGGTTGCCGACGCGAGAAGTACCAGAGTGAAATATCTCGACCCCCGGTGTCCTGGCCGCGCTGCTGAGCCCGCTGATCGGCAGTCCCGTCGTGTAGCTCCCTGGATATCCTGAAGAGCTTGCCACCACGCAAGCCGACGCGCCCAGGTTCCAGCGCAACTTGGTCTCCGCAAGATTGCCATCGATGCAGGCCTCCAGCGCGTCCACCAGGTCCGACTCCAGACGCACCAGGATTGCTTGCGTCTCCGGATCGCCAAACCGCGCGTTGTATTCCAGCACCTGCGGCCCGCGCGCCGTCATCATCAACCCGCAGTAGAGTACGCCAACAAACGGCATTCCTTCCTCGGCCATTCCGCGCACCGTAGGCTCGGCGATGTGGTGCAGTATCCAGTCCGTCATCGTCGGCTCCAGCATCTCGCTCGTGGAGTAGACACCCATGCCCCCGGTGTTTGGCCCCGTATCGCCTTCTCCAATCCGCTTGTGATCCTGCGCCGGAACCAGCGGCACAATGTGCGGGCCATCGCTCAGGCAGAGAAAACTTATCTCCTCGCCCTCAAGGAACTCCTCAATGACGACCTGCTTCTCGGTGAGGCCCAGCAACTCCCCACTGAATAGCCCGTGCGCCGCGTCAATCGCAAACTGCCGCGTCGGGCAAATGATTACGCCCTTTCCCGCAGCAAGCCCGTCGGCCTTCACAACCACAGGCGCATGGAAGTGCTTGATCGACTCCTCCACTTCCTTGCCGCTGGTACAGACCGCGTAACTGGCCGTTGGAATGTTGTGACGTTTCATGAATTGCTTTGCGAAGGCCTTGCTCGATTCAAGCCGTGCCGCATCCTTCGTCGGGCCGAAAATGCGATATCCGCGCTCGCTAAACGCATCCACAACGCCCAGCGATAGCGGCACCTCCGGGCCCACGATCGTCAGGCTCGGCTGCTCTACCTCGGCCAGCCGCACCAGCGCACCCACATCCTTAATGTCCACAGGAATGCAGCGAGCCACCTGAGCAATGCCGCCATTGCCCGGCGCGCACACCACTTCTGTCACACGCTGGCTGCGCCTTACAGCCCATGCCAACGCATGCTCGCGTCCACCCGAACCAAGGATCAAGACTTTCATAACTTCAAACCTGCCCCTTCACATCGCAATGCCGGAAAAACCATGGTCAGCAATCGAGGTAGGGGAAGTCAAACCGCGGCACGCGAATTCAGAACCGAAAACCTCTCGCGAATCGCTAATTTCCGAAAACTCGGCTTAAGCGACCAGCCCCTATACTGATGCGTGGTGAACCGGCGCGCCCAGCGCAAACGCCGGAGAGAGCGCACGCATGGTCGAACGCCGCATCAAGCCGCACCAGGAACAGTTGGCAGAAGACCAGCGGCGCAATGAGCAGCGTCGAACGTTCCGCCGCAATCAGACCTTCGGCCTGCTCATCTTCGCCGCGGCGATCCTCATCTGGTGGCTCTTCCACACCAACCCCAAATGGATCTTCCCCCCCGGCTGGTGGCGCCCATGAGCACTGCGCGCACTACAAGCGATCGCTCAAGGGTTGTGTCAGGGCACGACTTTAGTCGTGCCGAAAGCACTTTGAATGAGGATTGGGCTTTAGCCCCTGAAACCAACCCGCTCGCCGTCCTCCTCCTCGGTCCCACCGGCAGCGGCAAAACCGCCCTCTCGCTCGCCCTCGCCGAACTCTTCAATGGCGAAATCATCAGCTGCGATTCCGTCGCAGTCTATCGCGGCATGGACCTCGGCACCGCCAAACCCACACCCGAGCAGCGCGCCCATATCCCCCATCACCTCATCGACGTCGCCGACCCCGACCAGCCCTTTACCGCCGGCGACTACAGCCGGCAAGCCCGCGCAGCCCTCCGCGAAATTGCCGACCGCCGAAAACTCCCCATCGTCACCGGCGGAACCGGCCTCTATCTCCGCGCACTGACTGAAGGCCTCTTCGCCGGTCCCGCCCGCCAGGAGGATTTGCGTCAGCGCCTACGCCACAGTGCCCAGCGCCGCGGCAGCGCCTGGCTTCATCGCCTGCTCACCCGTCTCGATCCCGCGTCAGCCCAGCGCATCCACGCCAACGACGCGCCCAAGCTCATCCGCGCCATCGAAGTCTGTCTCGCCGCGCGTCAGCCCATGTCAAAGGTCCTCGCCCGCGACCCCCTCACCGGCTTCCGGCTCCTCCGCATCGGCCTCAACCCACCTCGAGCCGAACTCTACAGCCGCCTCAATCAACGCTGCGCCGAAATGTTTACCTCCGGTCTCGTCGCAGAAACTCGCGCACTCCTCGCCTGCTACGGACCCGTCAAAGCCCTTGATTCGCTAGGCTACCGCCAGGCAATGTCGATTCTCCTCGAAGGCATCAGCGAGAAAGCCGCCATCGCTGAAGCCCAGCAAGGCCATCGCAACTACGCCAAACGCCAGCTCACATGGTTTCGCCGCGAACCCGATGTCCACTGGATCGAAGCCTTCGGCAACGACCCTCAAACGCTGACCACCGTCTCCAATCTGGTCCACGATAACCTCGAATCATGAGCAGGGAGATTCACAAAGACTTTCTGGTTTCGGAGGAGACCCTCGACGAGTTTCTCCATGCGTTCTTCCATCACACGCTGCCCAAAGCTCAATGGACCCATGCTGCACACGTGACCGTCGCAGCCTGCCTGCTTCATAAAGGCCAGGTGCCCTCCGTTTTGCCGGTCGTGAGGAACGCGATCTGCAGTTACAACCTCTCAGTTGGCACGCAAAATACCGACACTTCCGGATACCACGAGACACTCACCATCTTCTGGCTCAGAGTCGTGGCGCAGAGCCTTCGGCAATCGCCTTCCGCATCGCGGCTTCAGGCGGTGCGCAGCATCGTCGCCGCTTACGGGGCTGAGCGTTCATTACACCGGCTCTATTACTCCAGGGACATCGTCGCCTGCACGGCGGCGAGGCGAGCGTGGGTCGAACCAGACTTGAAGCCCCTCCTCTAGCGCAACATCTCGAGCCGGTTCCCGCCGCGCCGCATCCTTTAAACTGAACAGGGTGAAGCGCTGCTGTATGTCGCGCAGGAACGGAGTTCGTCTTGGCAGAAACACTTTATGACGTAGCGATTATCGGCAGTGGCCCCGCGGGCTACACCGCCGCCATTCGTGCAGGACAACTCGGCCTCAAGATCGCCCTGATCGAATCCGCCAACGTCCTCGGCGGCACATGTCTACACGTAGGCTGCATCCCCACCAAGTCCCTCCTCTTCAATGCCGAACTCTGGGACCATCTCAAGCACGCCGCCGAGTACGGCATCGACAATGTCGACGGTCGCACCCTCAACTGGGACGCCGTGCAGAAGCGCAAGACCTCCATCGTCGACAAGCACACCAAGGGCCTCGTCTTCCTCATGAAGAAAAACAAGGTCACCGTGATCTCCGGATACGGCCGCCTCACCGGTGCCGCCAAAGATGGCATCCACACCATCGACCTCACAGGAACCGACGGCGCCAGGAGCGAAGTCAAAACCAAAAACATCATCCTCGCCACCGGCTCTGACGCCAAAATGATCTTCGGCCTAAAGCCCGACGACCGCATCCTCACCAACATTGAAATGCTCGCCGTTCCGCAGGTGCCGAAATCCCTCATCGTCATTGGCGCCGGCGCCGTCGGCGTGGAATTCAGTTCCATCTTTCGCAGCTTCGGCACAGAGGTCACGCTCGTCGAATTTCTTCCGCGCCTCATGCCGCCTGAAGACGAAGAAATCTCCAAGGAACTCACGCGCGTCTTCAAAAAACGCGGTATCGACATCAACACCGGCGCCAAGGTCGAAAAAATCGAGAAGACTGACTCTGGTGTCAAAGTCACGTGGACCGACGCCAACGGCAAACCCGTCGTGAAAGAAGCCGAAAAAGTTCTCGTCGCCGTAGGGCCGCGCCGGGCGCATTGCCGACGTCGGCATCGACAAAACCAAAATCGAGCTCGACCGCGGCTTCGTCAAGGTAGGTGAAGCGATGGAGACCGCCGAGCCCGGTATCTATGCCATCGGAGACATCGTCGCCGGCCTGCCCCAGCTCGCGCACTCGGGCTCTATGAGCGGCATCGTTGCTGTCACCAAGATTGCCGGCCGCAAATATCGTTCCGTGCGCCGCGATCGCGTTCCCGCCTGCACCTACTCCGATCCCCAGATCGGCTCCGTTGGATTGACCGAAGCTCAAGCCAAAGAAAAGGGCCTCGAGATCAAGGTCGGCAAATTTCCGTTTGCTGGAAATTCCAAGGCCACCATCGTCGGCAGCCACGACGGCTTCGTCAAAATCGTTGCCGACGCCAAATATGGAGAAATCCTCGGCGTCCACATCATCGGCCCCCAGGCCACAGAACTTATCGCCGAAGCCGTAGCCGTCATGGAACTCGAAGGCACCATCGATGAGCTGATGTTCACGATTCACGCCCACCCGACCATCAGCGAAGCCATGCTCGACGCCTACGCCGCCGTCGAAGGCATGGCCATCAACGCCTGAAGCTGTATCGGCCTTTACTGGATTACGCCGAGTTGCTTAAGCACAGTCGCGTGATCAAAATACACGCGCTCGCAGATGAGGCCGTCGCCATCGAAGAGGAAGAAGAGTGCGGCCGCAACTTCCATCGTTCGGCCTGTGGCAGGGATGCCGGCCCATTCGCCTTTCTGTGTTCCTCCAAAGACGCATTCCACAATCACGGCGTTGTCGGCGTGGTAGTGCGCGCCCTCGCGGAGCCAGAAGTCAGGGTAGGCAGCGAGCAGACCGCGAAGCAGCCCATCCACGCCCTCGGCGCCATCAACGACACCTCCGAGTGCAGGAACGTCATATTTGGGACGTTTGAAAGTGGCTAGCGCCGCAGCGACATCGTGTTGAACCGCTTCAGCTTCGATATGCGCTTTGACAACCGCTTCGCGCCGAGCGCGAACCGAGCTGAGATCGTGGGTGGCAGTGCTCATCGAATCTTCTCCCGCGCAAGCAGAGGATGCGAGTCAGCATAGTCCGAAAAACAACGGGAGACAACCAGCAATCTGCTCAGCAGCGCGAAGGGAAATGCATTGATCGGTCGATTCGCATCCAATCGCGAATACGGATCGGAAGGCCGCGCCCAAAGTCTTTGCTCTCTACGACTACTTTGTCCCAGCCGAGGACCTGAAAGGCGCGATCAGCGTCTGCCGGTTTTCGTCTTCAAATATGGCGCGGCGAAAAGCGAGATATTGCTCCCATTGTTCGAGAGGGACCTTTGTCTTCTTTACAATGAGACACCGCTCTGCTGTGAACACTCCCTCCGAGAAACTGTAAGTGGAGAAGTACTCGCCCCAGTTCTCCTTGATGTCAGTGTTCTTGGGTGGATTCATCGACCAGCCGACCGGCAGTCGCACACTTGTGCGATATATCGTCTGGCCGATCGCTCCGAGTTCCGGCTCGTCGGCAGGTTTCTTCTCCTTCACGCCGGGAGCGAGTTCTCCACCCATCCCCGGCATCGGCGGCCCAATCCAATGCGATCGATCGTGATCGTCCCACTGGTAATACTTCTCGCGGGTGTAATCGAACGAGAAGGCAAGGGGTTGGTTGATCTGCTCAACCTGAGAAACTTGCGGATTGGAAACCTCTCCGCCGAAGTTCTGCAACCTCGCAATCGCTTGCATCAGTTCTTTCCACTGCGACTGTGGAGCTCGTCGGAACGCGGCGCGGAACAACATGCCCAAATCCCCATCTGCAGTTTCATCCACGTGCCCGGTAAAAACGCCTTGATTCGAAATTTTTCCCGCGACCTGGAAGTGAACCGAGGATGGATTAGGAAGGTTGGCGGGCGTCGTCTCCAGGTAAGGGGCCTTGTCATTGGGCACGACGAGAGCCTTCTTGTCGCGCAGCACTCCCGCCAGCACTCCGACGGGTGCGACCTCCATTGTCGAGTCCATCCACAAAAACTTGCCGCCGAGAGGAACCAGCGTAATGACGTGATCGAACTGCGCGGGCGACGGCGTGGCGGGATCGAGATCGCGGCTGCTTGAGATGAGCACTGGCCACGCTTCGATGCCTGCTGCTTTCAGGAGCGTCGCCAGCAGTGTGTGTTTGTCTTTGCAGTCCCCATACTCATTCGCGAGTACGTCATCGGCGGGGTGCGGCTGGTAGCGGCCGATCCCAAACGAGACCCCAACATAGTGCGTATGAAGCGCGACATCCGTGAAAATCGCGCGGACAATGTCCTCGGTGTTGCTGAGCCCGCTGGACAATGCGTCGGCTTTGGCTTGGATCGCAGGTGTAACCACGAGCGAATTGCGCTGAAGAGACTGGTACCACGCCCCAATCTCTTCCCAACTTTTGAAAGTGGTCACCTGCACTGGTGGCTTCAAATGCTTGGTCGACTTGGGTGGCGCATCTGGATCCGGTCGAGTGAGGTTCGAACTGGACCAGTGATAGACCTTGCGTCCAGCCGTTGTCGTCACGGTAGGCTGCTGTTCCGCACTCGCCACTGTGAAGTCTTTATCCGCGGGGAGATCCAGATCGAGCTGTTCATCCAGCACGATCAGGTTCTTTTCGAAGGAATATACCATCCAGAACTGGCCCGGAATCTCCGGCTTGACCGTACGCAGCGTGACGTCGGATTCGAGGACGTCGCCGACACCGAGGCCCTTCACCGCAATGTGTTTTTGGTGGATGTCGGAGTACATAGGCGCGATGCGCGATACGTCAGCAGGCATGTCCTGGATGTTGTAATCGGGTGTAGTCACGACGGTGCCGTCGGGTTTGATCACGCGCACATAGCCGACCTCGATCTGCTGGTTCGAGGCCGTATAAGTGAAGGCAAGAACCGCAAGCGCTTTCACGCCGGAATCGGCCAGGACGCGGGTGCGCGTGATGGTCTCGCGGCTTCCCGTGCCATCGGCCTCCACGCGGATTCGGGTGCTGGCTCTCTCCAGCACCAATCCTTCTTTTGAAACGTCGGGTACCTTGACCGAGTTGGGTTGGGCACCAGGCGCGGGCGTGTCCGAATCAGTTTCGCTCTGAACCGGCTTAGCGGGAGGGGGCCAAACTTTGACCGGTTGGTTTTGGGCAGGCAGAAAATGCGGGTCGAAAAGCACGGGTGCGAGGGCGATCACGCCAACTGCAAGGCGCAGAAGAACGGAACAGCACATCATCTTGCCGGCTATAAGGCTCATTTGAAAGGTCACCGGGATTACTGGAAACAATACCAGAGTCCCGAATGCCATGCGGCGACAGTGCAGCGCCTGTCATTGCCCGAAGTAACCCGTAGCCGGCTCTGGTCGTGAGCGCCTGCTATTCGAACGTTACAGCTCCGTCGACTTGCTCTCCACCAGCCCTTTCGCCTTCGCGACGAATTCGCTCCGACCATCCTTGCGATATTGACCGCCCCAGATGCCTCAGCCCGCGATACGATCACCCGTCCCAAAGCGACGACGATAATCTGTCGGCGTGAGGCCTAGAAACCGGTCAAAGACCTTTCGAAGAGTCCCCGTATCCTCGTATCCCACCTTCCAGGAGATTTCCTTCACAGATAACGTTGTGAACTCCAGAAGTTCGCGTGCTTTATGCACCTTCAGGTGCTGGACGTACTCAGTCGGTGTTTGACCGGTGGCCTTTTGGAATCTTCTTAAAAAGGTTCTTTGCCCAAGCTTCGCTCTCGCTGCCATCACCTCGATGGGGATGGGTTGAAAGGCGGTTGTCTGAAGCCAGAGTTGCACTTTCAGGATTGCGGAGTCTCCGTGATGCATCGGTGGTGAGAAGTTCGCGTAGTAGCGCTGCTGACGTCCTGCCGGATCTACGAGAAAAAATTGCGCTGTTCTCATCATTACCAGCGGACCCAGATAACGATCGACCAGTTTCAATCCCAGATCCAGCCACGCCATGACTCCACCCGCGGTGACAACATCCCCGAGATCGACGATCAATTCATCGGCCCTTACGCAGATCTCAGGAAAGTGCGCTGCGAAAACGCCCGCATAGCTCCAGTGTGTTGTAGCTGTCCTGCCATTCAGCAGTCCCAAACGAGCAAGCATGAAGGCGCCCCCGCAAACGGAACATAGAGTCGCACCTGCAGCATGGCGCGCTCGCGCCCACTCCAGCAATGCATCTGTTTTCGCTCCTGTTTGATCGATCTCGAGCGTAGGAGGAAAAATCAGGCAATCGAGCTTGCTGTCCTGATCCTGCCCTGATCCGAAAACGCACGCTACCTGCGCTTCTTCGGTCTCAACGTCCCAGTGGCTGATCCGCAACTCTGCGCGATTCTCGCCGCCAAGTTCCGCGCTGAACCGGTTGGCGGTTTCGAAGAGATCGGTAAGGCCGTGTACGGCTGAAAGCTTCGCTCCGGAGTAAAGGACAATGCCGATCCTTGTCCTGCTTGGAAGCGGACGAGTGGCAAATTCGACCCTTTCTTTGTCAGTTGCGGCTCTGGCCACGGCCGGTCCTTTCGCGTTAACTGTTGGAGCCACAGTGTACCGGACAGGGTTGACTGAATCTTCAAACGCCGGGAGGACACAGTGTAGCGATCAAAAGAGGAGAAGATCGATGAAGACGATAACCGTTAAGGACGGCACCGAGATTTTTTACAAGGATTGGGGCACCGGGCAGCCTCTCTTCTTTCACCACGGATGGCCACTATCTGCGGATGACTGGGATACCCAGATGATGTTTTTCCTCGAACGCGGTTATCGAGTGATCGCTCACGATCGCCGCGGTCACGGACGTTCCACGCAGACAGACAAAGGACACGACATGGACACTTATGCCGCCGACGTGGCTGAGCTTGTCGCGCATTTGGACCTGAAAGATGCCATCCACATCGGTCACTCCACGGGCGGTGGCGAGGTCACTCGTTATGTAGCGAAGCACGGAAAAGGAAGGGTCGCGAAAGCAGTCCTCATCAGCTCGATTCCGCCGATTTTCATGAAAACGGACAAGAATCCCGACGGAGTACCCAAGGAGGTTGTCGATGGCCTTCGCGATGGAACCGCCTACCATCGAGCCCAGTTCTACAAGGACATTACGATCCCTTTCTACGGCTTCAATCGCCCTGGTGCGGTCATCTCCGAAGGAATTCGAGAGAACTGGTGGCGCCAGGGAATGATGGGTTCGGCCAAGGCGCACTACGACTGCATCAAGGTGCTCTCTGAGACCGAGTTTTACGACGATCTAAAAGCGATCGAGGTGCCGGTCCTGGTGATGCACGGCGAGGACGACCAGATCTGTCCCTTCCTGACCACAGGAGCACGATCGGTCAAGCTTTTGAAGAACGGGAAGTTGAAATCCTACCCAGGATTACCTCACGGAATGCCGGCGACCCATGGGGACATCATTAACGCCGACCTGCTCGAATTCATCCAATCGTGATTCCTTAAAGACGGCATGTTCAGGCGATTGGATATGCCGTCTTTCCTCAAGGTAGCCTGAAGACTGCTACTGCTACAGTTCCACCGACTTGCTCTCCACGAGCCCCTTGGCCTTAGCGATAAACTCGCCCAGTGCCATCGACCCCTGGTCGCCCTTGCCACGCACGCGAACGCTCACCGCTCCCGCCGCCTCTTCCTTGTCGCCAAACACAAGGATGTAGGGAATCTTCTGGTTCGCAAGATCGCGAATTTTCGCATTCATCTTCTCGTTCCGCGCATCCGGTCTCAACCCTGAAGCCCGCAGCCTTCAACTCCGTCTGCACCTTCTCCGCGTAAGCAACATGCCGCTCGCTGATCGGCACCAGCCCGATCTGCACCGGCGCCAGCCAGAACGGAAACGCGCCCGCGTAGTGCTCAATCAGCACGCCGAAGAATCTCTCGACCGATCCGAACAGCGCCCGATGCACCATCACCGGCTGATGCCGCTCGCCGTCTTCGCCCACATACTCCAGTCCAAACCGCGCTGGAAGGGTGAAGTCAAACTGCACCGTCGACAACTGCCAAAGCCGCCCCAGCACATCCACAAGCTTGATATCGATCTTCGGCCCGTAAAACGCCGCCTCACCCGGAATCGTCTTGTACGGAATGCCCTTCGCCTTCAGGACCCGGTCCAACGAGCCGATGGCGAGGTTCCAGTTCTCATCCGAACCCGTGTAATTCGCGCGATCCTTTGGATCCCAGGTCGAAAGTTCTATCTTGAATTCGTTAAAGCCAAACGTCTTCAGTACCGTCTCGGCAAAGTCGATACACGCCTCCACCTCGCTCTCAATCTGACTGGGCATGCAGAAGATATGCGCATCGTCCTGCGTAAAGCCCCGCACTCGCAGCAATCCGTGCATCGTGCCGGAGCGTTCGTAGCGATATACATTGCCTAGCTCCGCATAGCGCTGCGGCAGATCGCGATAGCTCTTCGGCGAATTCTTGTAGATCAGAATGTGCCCCGGGCAATTCATCGGCTTCAACCGGTATTCGGCATCATCCAGCTCCATCGGCGCGTACATGTTGCCGGAGTAGTGGCCCTCATGCCCGCTTACCTTCCATAATTCGCGACGCATCACGTGCGGCGTGAAAACCAGCTGATAGCCGCGCCGCAGGCACTCCTCGCGCATCCAGTCTTCCATTACTTTGCGGACGATACCGCCCTTGGGATGCCAGAAGACGAGACCCGGCCCCGCCAGTTCCTGGATGCTGAACAGGTCAAGCTGTTTGCCCAGCACGCGATGATCGCGCTTCGCCGCTTCTTCCAGCCGCGCAAAGTGCGCGTCCATGTCTTTCTGCGAAAAAAATGCCGTGCCATACACGCGCTGCAACTGCGGATTCTTCTCATCGCCCAGCCAGTACGCGCCCGCCAGCGTCGTCACCTTCACCGCCTTCACGCGTCCTGTCGAAGGCACATGCGGTCCACGGCAAAAGTCCACAAACTTGCCGTTGCGATAAAAACTCACCTCCGACCCCGGCTCCGTGAACTTCGTCACGAAGTGCGTCTTCATGAAGTCGCCGTCTTTCTCAAACTCCGCCAGCGCTTGTTCGCGCGGCTCATACTCGCGCACAAACTTCTCATCCCGCGCCACACCTCGGCCATCTTCTTTTCGATGGCCGCCAGGTCGTCCGGCGTGAATGGCTTCTCGCGATAAAAGTCGTAGAAGAATCCCGCATCCGTCGCCGGTCCATGCCCCAGCTTCGTCTCCGGAAACAACTCCAGCACCGCCGTCGCCAGCACGTGCGCCGCCGAGTGCCGTACCACCTTCAGCGCGTCGGGATCTGATTCCTTCACCAGTTCAAGCTTCGTGTCCGCATTCAGCGGAGTAGACAGATCCACAAGCCGCGGAGCCGAGGCATCCTCCGCCGCATACATCGCAGCCTCTGACTCGACCTCGCGGCCCTCTTGTCGCCGCAGTCCCGGTAGTCACCGGAGTCAGCCGCGCCACAACAGACGCTGCCGCCAGCCGCGGCGAAATCGAATTGGCGATGTCCAGGGGCGTCGTGCCCGGCGGGCACTTCGCGTATGCTTCCGTCCGGCAGATGTACGGCAATGTTTTGCGTGCTCATGGTGTTTTTCAGGGTCCTGACTTGATTCGGCCGCGCGTTGATCGCTGACCAATGGTTTTAGTTAAGGATATAACGGCACAAAGTGGAGCCAGAATAGATCCAGCGCGCACCGGCCAAAGTCGGCACTATGAAATGTTTGCCCCAGTATTTTTGATCGCGGTAAACAAACACGAATTCTCTAACCCTTGCTCCCCGAGGCACATCCAACTCAAGTCAGCCCACTTGTCGGTGGCGACGGAGGAACTAGGAATGCACTGGCTTTCGTTGGCAGGTTTGATCGTGCTTTGCGAGGGCGTAGGCCTTCTCGGTGGCCGCTGGACCGGTCCCGAGATTCCGCGCTGGTATCGCACCCTCGCCAAGCCGTCTTTCAATCCCCCCAGCTGGCTCTTCGCTCCAGTGTGGACCACCCTCTATCTGCTCATGGCCATCGCCGCGTGGCTTGTGTTGAACACGCCTGCATCTTCCGCCCGCACCATTGGCCTCTCCCTCTTCCTCGTGCAACTCGCCCTCAACCTCGCCTGGAGCTACATCTTCTTCCGCAAGCACGCCATCGGCGCTGCCGCCCTTGAAGTCGCCTTGCTCTGGTGCTCCATCGGCGCAACTACCCTGCTGTTCGCCCAGTTGTCTGTCACCGCCGCATCGCTCATGGCCCCTTACTGGGCGTGGGTCACTTTCGCTTCCATTTTGAATGCGACCATCTGGCGCCTCAATCCCAAGGCAGCGTGATAAAGACTTCCCCCGCGAAAACGATCTCGTTTTTCTCTCGACTGTCATTCAAAGTGGTTCATGTCGGTGTCGGGCGCAGGATGACCGAGTTGCCGGCACATCGCAACGATCTGACCCTTGTGATGAAAAGCATGGGTCATGATGTGGTGCAGAACGAGCGCGGGAGTGCGCACGGCGCTGTCTCCATCGGGGAAATGAAGTTCCACTGCCGAGTTGAGTTGCTCATTCGTCAAGCTCGATAGATACGCTTGGGTCTCCCGGCTGACTTGCTGCTGCATGAGCCTGGCATCCGCAAGAGAAGGACACACGGCGGGATTGCGATCGACATAGCGAAGCCCTTGAAGCGTATGAATCCAGAATCCTTCACAGTTGAAGATATGAATGATCTGATTCCGCAGTGTGGCGAAGCCGAAGCCGGGTAGCTCCTTCAGATAGTCGTCTGGTGGGACTGTGGACAGGTGGTCGAGCAGAAGATCGAGGCTGGCGTGTGTCCAGCCATGAAATTTCTGAATGCCTTCGAGGGTGAACGCCGTTGTCGCCATAGCAGGTCCATTTTATAGGCACTGTTTTTTGCCGGCGTTGCCAAACAGAAACTGGGCCGTTCGAATGAAAGTGGTTGATTCTCCTTTGACGGTCAACCCCGTCGCCGAGTACCGGCACCGATCGCGGGGAAGAAATGATAATCTCCGGACTACATATTCCGACCGTAGTTCGCTGGTCCAACTTCGCACAGCAATTTTGTGTAGTTCCCGACCGCGTTTACCCGCACCACGGTCGCCGGCCCCCGAATTGACAAAAGACACTGAGCCCTCAGCGGAGGAATCATCCAATGGCGCCTCGAATTGAAATGAGAGATCGGGATGCATTGAAGAGCATAGTCCGGGGTACGGTTCATCTGCCCGACGGCGACGGATATCATGAGGCGCGGCAGGTGTGGAACGCAATGATCGACCGGCGCCCGGAAGCGATCATCTGCCCGGCGGGAGTCGCGGATGTGATGGCCGCGGTCCGGTTCGCAGGCGATCGCAGCCTTCCGGTTGCGATCCGCTGCGGTGGTCACAACGTGGCGGGAAGTGCGGTGGGCGATGGCAGTGTCGTCATCGACCTTGCGCGGTTCAAATCGGTACGGGTCGATCCCGTGCAGCGCAAAGCGCGCGCAGGCGGCGGCGTTTTGTGGGGCGAATACGATCACGAGACGCAGGCCTTTGGACTGGCTTCGCCGGGCGGCGCCATTTCCACCACGGGCATCGCCGGCCTGACCCTTGGCGGGGGCTACGGCTACCTGTCGCGACGGTACGGCATGGCCTGCGACAACCTGGTTTCGGCCGACGTGGTCACGGCCTCCGGCGAACTGGTAACGGCGAGCGCCGACTCCCACCCCGATCTTTTCTGGGCACTGCGTGGCGGCGGAGGGAACTTCGGAGTGGTCACGTCGCTCGAATTTCAACTTCATCCGGTAAGAGATCCACTGGCCGGGTTGATTGTGTTTCCGTTCAATATGGCGAAGACCGTATTGCAGCGATTCCGCGACCTGAGCCTGGAGGCGAGTGACAACCTTACGACGATGGCCGCAATCATCCCTTCTCCGGACGGCGGCAAGTTCGTCGCCGCGCTGGTGAGCGATTTTGGAAAGGAAGGCGAAGGCGACCGCGCTGCCCAGGCTTTCCGCGAACTGGGATCAGTTCTGATGGACACAGTGGCGCCCATGGAATACTGCGCGATGCAGCGGCAAGTGGATGTGTCGTATCCCAAGGGGCAGCGTCATTACTGGAAATCCTCATTTGTGAAGACCCTGTCAGACGACGTTCTCGACCTGGCGATCGAATCCGCCAACACATCGCCCTCGCCCATGAATGTGATCATGATCGAGGTATACGGAGGCGCGGTTGCCCGGGTAGCCAGCGACTCCACGGCATTTGGACACCGTGATGCGATGTTCAACCTGAGTTTTCTCGCGATCTCGAACGATCCCGCAATGGACAGCGCGCAGAAGGTATGGGCACGAGAGAACTGGCAGAAGGCCCTGCCGCACTCCACCGGAGGCGCTTACGTAAATTGATATGGTGTGACCCTGTCAATATCTGCAAATCGCTGGGGTTGTTTTTTTGTCGTCGCACTTCGAGGACAAGGTCAGCAGAAGCCGATGGCAGGTAATGGCGACGATTGATCAAGCTGATATTCGCGGGTCGGAACCGCATAATCATGATCCGTCGGGAGCTGCCTCTGACTACTGACGCGAGTCCGGCTGAGCCTGTCGCAAATTTACGCCGAGGATTCTCCTTCGTGTTTGCCCCGGCTGCGGCTGACCCTGTCCTCGAATTGGATAACGTCATCATGAATTGATTTGTCTTTGCTTTTTCCTTATTTGGAAAGTTCTTGCTTTTGGTTTTCGATCTCTCTCATGCCGCCATTTGTTGTTTGCAGGCCGTCGCTTCGGCCTTGATCCCGATGGCCCAGATAAATCCCAACAGTTCGCGTGCGATCGCCGTCATAGTCTTTCTTTGTTCCTTGCCTCGCGCCATCAGCGTCATGTAGCGCTTGTGCAGACGGTTCTGCGCTTTCCATGCGATCTCGGTGATCTCTGCCGGAAGCCCTTCCTGTCGCTTGCGCAACCGGGCTCCGATGGCTGGTCGATGGCGATAGCTCCAGGCTGATTCGACGACGATGCGTCTGAGGTGTGCGTTGCCCGACTTGGTAATGCCTCCTCTTCGAATACGCTTGCCGCTCGAATCTTCGCCTGGGAATGCTCCGCTGTACCCCATCAGATCCCGTGCGTGCTCGAAGCGGGATGTGATGTTGCCCAGCTCCACAGCAATCGTGACTGCCGAGATGTGCGCGATGCCGCGCAACGCCTGTAAACCACGAATTACTTCCTGCATCGACGCGGGAGCCAGCTGAATCACTTCCACGATCGACTTTTCCAACCGCTTGACTCGTTCGGCCATGTGCTGAACTTCGTGCATACAATCGAGCAACGTTGCTTCCTGCGCCGGATGCGTGTAGCGGACTTGCTGGAGCCACTCCGCATGACGTTCCGTCCACGCCTTCACTCCCAGCGGAGGACGGCGGCCCGTACGAAGCAGGAACTTCGTCAGCCGATGCTGCGCTCGCAACTGATCGCACTTGGCTGCCTCTCGCGCCCGGACAATATCCCGTAATGCTTCCGAAGCTTCATCCGGTATCCACACTGCGGTCAGATCGTCGGAGCGATGACTCCGAGCTAGCTTCATGGCATCTCGTCGATCGGTCTTGACCTTGTCCCCGGGCTTCTTCGGTACCAGCGACGGCGCTATTACATCGCACTGTACTCCGAGTTGCGTCAGTTGCCAGTAGAGTACGAAGCCAGTCGGGCCGGCCTCATAGCAGGCCCGCAGTTGCTCTGGTGAACCCAACTTGCGGATGAACTTGCGAATCGAATCTTCGCGGTTGGCGATCGTTCCCAGGCTGCGTACCTCGCCATCCGGTTCCGCAACTGCAACAGCTATCGTTTCGGCATGGACATCCAAACCCAAAAATCGTACCTTTTCCTTCATGACCGGTTCCCTCCGCTTGTGGCTCTGGACTGGCGTTCTTAACAAACTCAGCCTAACCCACGACTAGCGCATCGAGCCGGTCACACCATAATGACTACATGTCCGAGGGGGACGACGTGCATTCGGCTTACAGTGACGCGCGCTTCCAGCGCCTTGCGGCGATTAAAGCGCAGTACGATCCCGCGAATCTGTTCCGCTTCAATCAGAACATTCCGCCCGCCAAGAAGTAGGTGATCAGAGATGTCCCCGATTCCGCCCGCGATAATGCCGAGGTCCGATTCTTCGGTATCTAAGAGGCCGAGACGGGTTGACTGCATGCGGTCTCGTTGTACTTAGCCGGGGCAGTCGATTGGATCTCGCGGCCGTCTTCAACAACGCGACCATCTGGCGCCTCAATCCCAGTGCCGCACGAATCGCCAATTGCCGCATGCGCGTCTCTGCACCGTTTTGCGTGAGTGCCCTCACTGGGTCAGCTACGATAGCAAGTACATCGGCTCGGCAGTATAACTGTGTAACCCCCTGCCACTCTCCTTAGGGAAGGCAAAGGACAACCGTGACACCACCGCGAGAGGACTCGCCTGACTTCTCACTTTGGCGCGCCATATTGGAAGTCGCGCGTTCTTCCCCCTCGCCTCACAATGTGCAGCCATGGCGTGTCAGGCTTCTCTCGAACAACCGTGCCGAACTCTACATCGACGGTACCCGGACACTTCCCAAGGAAGACCTTACGGGATGTTTTGTACTCTCGGCCATGGGAATGTTTCTGGAGTCGCTTGACCTCGCCGCCAGCCAGCACGGCCTTCGACTCGATTACCGGCTGACCGACGACGTCCATGTCCTCGCGCGCAGGATGACCGATTCCACCAGCCATGGGTTGACCCTGTTCGCTCTTCTCGAACTGTCTTTCGAACCCGGACGGCCTGTCCCCTTCAGCGCCTCCGACCTGCTGGCGAGGAGCACGTCGAGGCTTTCTCTCAAGCGCAAGCAAGTACCGGAAAATGCCGTTGCGAAGCTGACGGCGCTTGCCTCCGAGTGGGGACACCACTACACCCATCTGACGGATGCGTCCCTCATCGAAGAGATTCTCGATCACAACATCGCCGCCGTCTTCCACGACATGAACTACGCTCCCTACCACGATGAGATCGCAAGCTGGTTCCGCTTTTCGCCGCGAGCCGCAGCCCTGCATCGCGATGGACTCGACTGGCGTTGCATGAACCTCTCCCGCGCAGAGTTCTGGATGTCGGCACGCTTGCCCCAGGTGCTGAAACTGCCATTGGCGCGATCCTTCTTTCGCCGCCGCTACCGCAGGCAACTGGGCTATGTGCCGGCCATCGGTATCCTCAGCGGCCCCTTCTTCCAGGCCGAACACACCATCGCCTCGGGCCGGTTTCTGCTCCGCTTCTGGCTTGAGGTGACGGCTTTGGGCCTGTACTTTCATCCCTACGGAAACCTCGTCACCAACCGGGATGCGGCGGAGTGGACGAGGCAGCGGATCGGTGTCGAAAAAGCCTGGCTGTTTTTCAAAATCGGTTACTCTGACGTGCCTCCGCGCAGTTTGCGGCGAACCGTGGAGCAGATATTGCTACCAGAGAGTGAGGTTCCAGCATGATGGACTTCTTCTACCGGCTGTATGCCGAAGCGGTACTGGAGGTCCTCGCGTGGTTGCGACGCATTGCCAGCGTCAACGGCCGCTTGTACACGCTCCTCCATGCGCCAGCGCTGCAGCCTTTCCTCGCCCACACCGGAACCACGCGCGCACACGCCCTGTTCCTGAAGGCAAGCCGGCGTTGCCCTGCATACCGCCTGTTCCTTGAGGCCGAGGGCTACCAGGGCAAAACGATTTGGAAGCTGACCGACGTCCCCATCATGACGAAGGAAAACTACATTAAGCGGTACACCCTGGAAGAGCGCTGTTACGACGGAGCCATCCCACGCGCCGGCGTCGTCATCGACGAATCGTCTGGTTCAACCGGGCAGCCAAACAACTGGGTCCGTAGCGCAAGCGAACGCAACGACGTCAAGCGCATCCTGCAATTGAACTACGAAATCATCTACAAAGACAAAGGCAAGGTCCTGTTGAACTGCTTTGCACTCGGACCATGGGCCACAGGAATGAACGTATCCATGTCACTGGTCGATGTCGGCATCCTCAAATCCATCGGTCCCGACCGCGCTAAGCTGACCAATACACTTCGCCTGCTTGGGCCGAAGTACGAATACCTTATCTTCGGCTACCCACCGTTCATCCGGTCATTCGTAGATGAATGCGATCTCGATCTGTCTCCCTATCGCATCGACTTCATCGTCGGGGGTGAAGGTCTGTCTGAAGGACTGCGAGGCCACCTGCTGAAATATGCCAGGTCGGTGGTTTCCTCCTACGGCGCTTCCGACCTCGAGATCAATATCGGCGTTGAGACGCCTTTGACTATCGCTCTCCGTCAACTCTGTCTCAAACAGCCGGCCCTTTGCCGCGACATCTTCGGTCGTGACAATCCACCCATGATCTTCCAGTACAACGCCGTCGACTACATCATCGAAACCAACGACGTGGGTCAACTCCTCTTCACCATCGGTCGCATGTCAGGCGCCGCGCCCAAGATTCGCTACAACCTGCACGACTCAGGTGGCGTATATACCTTCGCTGATCTGGCCTGGCACCTGCGGAAGCACAGCATGGAACTGTCCTCGCTGGTACCCCGCACCAGCTACTTTCCCATCCTCTTCGTGTATGGGCGGGACGATTCCAGCGTGCCTTTCTATGGCTGCAAGGTGTTCCCATCAGATATCGAACAGATCCTCTCCTCCGATGCCGCGCTCATGAGTTCATTTACGACCTTCCAACTCGCTGTCGCTGAAGACGAAAATCTCACCAGTCATCTGACGATTCACCTTGAGCAGACAGTGAGCGCCGTCCCCTCGGCGACTAACAATTCGCTCGACGAACTCTTCTTTAACGGGCTTACCCGGGTCAATCAGGATTTCCGCGAAGTCTCAAAACTCTTCGACCGTCGTCAGTTTCATGTTGAGGTCCATCCCCGGGATACCGGTCCATTCGCCGGGCGCGACATCCGAATCAAAAACAGGTACATTGCCTAGCCCCGCCAGCAATCGACTTCATCTCGCACCGTGCCACAACTTGCCATTCCCCGGCCTGCCGGACTACGCTATCTGCATGCGTCGATGTCGCTAACGCCGACCTGGTGTCTGCTGCGATGCATCCGTGCGCTCCGCTCGCGCACAACCTCTCCCGCCTGATTTCGACGCGGCGCAAACACCATCACCCCCACCCTCTACACACCCGACTGGGCTTTTGCTTCCCGTCGAAGGAGATTTTGCATGGCGCGTATTGCTGCAAGCGTAACTGAATTAATTGGACGAACCCCCTTGGTACGCCTCAACCGTGTTTCCGCCGGACTTCCCGGCACCGTCGTCGTCAAGCTCGAGAGCCAGAACCCTCTCTCCAGCGTGAAAGACCGCATCGGCAACGCGATGATTGAAGACGCCGAAAAGGCCGGCAAAATCACCCCCGGCAAAACCGTCCTCATCGAACCCACCAGCGGCAACACCGGCATAGCCCTCGCCTTCGTCGCCGCCGTCAAAGGCTACAAGCTCATTCTCACCATGCCGGAGACGATGAGCACCGAGCGCCGCGTCCTCCTCCGTGCCTTCGGAGCGGAGATCGTCCTCACCCCCGGCCCCAACGGCATGAAGGGAGCCATCGCCAAGGCCAACGAGATCCTCGCGCAGACGCCCAACGGCTATATCCTCCAGCAGTTCGACAATCCCGCCAACCCCGCGATCCACATCAAGACCACCGGCCCTGAAATCTGGGAAGACACCGACGGCAAGGTCGACATCCTCATATCCGGCGTCGGTACCGGCGGCACTCTCACCGGCGTAGCCAGCTACATCAAAGCAGCGCAAGCCGGAGTTCAAGGCCATCGCCGTCGAACCAACTGACAGTCCCGGTGCTCTCTGGCGGCAAGCCCGGCCCCCACAAGATCCAGGGCATCGGCGCCGGTTTCGTGCCCAGCATTCTCGACACCAAGCTCATCGACGAAGTCATCCAGGTCACCAACGACGAATCGATTGCCATGGCCCGGCGCCTGCCCCTCGAAGAAGGCCTCTTCGTCGGCATCAGCTCGGGTGCGGCAGTCGTCGCGGCCCTCAAAGTAGCCGCAAGGCCTGAGAATGCCGGCAAGCTGATCGTCGCCATCCTGCCCAGCTTCGGTGAGCGTTATCTTTCCAGCGTCCTGTTCGATTCGCTGCGGCAGGAAGTGCTGGCATTGCCCACGCAGGCGGTTACGCTGTAAAGCGTAAGCGTCTAAAGGCAGGCTCGGCCCATGTTCTCTCGCATCCGCGAAGATATTCGCTCAGTCCTCGAACGCGACCCCGCCGCGCGTTCCTGGCTTGAGGTCATGCTGTGCTATCCGGGCTTGTGGGCTGTCTGGTATCACCGCGTCTCGCACCAGCTTTGGCGCATGAAGCTGCGCCTGCCGGCGCGCGTATTCTCGCAGTTTGCCCGTTTCTTCACGGGCGTCGATATTCACCCCGGCGCGCTGCTCGGCCGCCGTCTCTTCATCGATCACGCCACGGGCGTCGTCATCGGCGAAACCGCCATCGTCGGCAGCGACGTCACTCTCTATCAGGGCGTCACGCTCGGCGGCACCGGCAAAGGCCACGGCAAGCGCCACCCCACTCTTTGCGACGGTGTCTTCGTCGGTAACAACGCCAACGTCCTCGGCAACATCACCATCGGTGCCAACTCGCGCGTGGGCGCCGGCTCCGTTGTCCTGTCTGACGTTCCTCCCAACTCCACCGTCGTTGGCGTCCCCGCCCACATCGTCTACCGCAACGGCGAGCGCGTACTCATCACCGATCCTCACGACGTCAAAGATCCCCTCTCCGACGCCCTCATCGCCCTCTCCGCCCGAGTTGAAGAACTCGAAGACAAGCTCGGTGCCCACGTCCGCCGTGTCGAACCCTTTGCCACGGAAGAAGCCGAGCGCAGCGCCTACCGCCAGGAACTCAACAAGCTCTCCGAGTACGTCTCCATGGGCGAAGGAATCTAAAACCGCTCACGTCGGCACCATTCCCTTCGCACGTTCCACGATTCGAAATATGGAGGGAGCAGCAGCCTTCAGGCTGCTGAAAGGATGCGCCCGGACTAGAGGGCCTTTAGGCCCGGACAATCCAGACCCCGATGATGCCTCTTGACATCATCTCCGTTAGCAAGTGAAAATGTCCGCTTTTCGTAGCAAATGAAATGTCCGAACTCATAAATTAGTAGTCGTAGAGGCGGTGGTAAAGTGCGAATCCCGCGCAGTGTGCGGGATTCGCAAGTTGGGAGGGAAAGTCTGTTTTTGGACTTTTCCTCGCAACGTCTTTTCCACGGCCTTGATTTGTTTTTTGGTCAGCGGCGTCAACAGCTTTCCTTCCGCGCTGTAGTGACCGACGCGATGTCCTGCGATCATCAGGGTCAGTGTTTGGTCGAGGTGCTGATGGATGATCACCTTCGACCCAGCCAGGGTGGGACGCCACTCGGCACGCTCGAGCTGCATAAGTACGTTGTAAAAGCTCACCGTGTTATCCCGATCAACGGTGCGCTCATAGCGTTCGGTGAACACCATTTCCAAGTTCCTGTGCCGGCAGGAGAGGAACGCCGTTCCACGCTCGGCAGCCGGGACTGTGAAGCGGCGGTTGAACTCGGCGATGTAGTGCTCGTTCAGAAACTGGTTGGCCGCTTCCAGGGTTCGGATCCCGCGCAATCGCAGCTCCTGCGGTAGCCGGCCCTGCCAGGTGGAGAAGTTGCGCTCCGAACGTCCCCGGGCCTGGGGAGAGTAGGACGGGATCATGTGCACTCCCAGTTCCTTCATGGCACGACCCACCTGCGTGGGACGCTCATAATCGACCTTGCCGCCGCTCTTCGGTGTGTACCAGAAATGGGCTCCGCGGTCGGAATAGAGCGAACAGAACAGCCCTTTACGTTCGATCACTGCCCGTAACCCGGCCATCACGGTAGCGGTCGTCTCTTCCTCGGCCAGTTGCGCGTAATAGATCTCGCTGGTGGCATCGTCCAGGATCACGATCAGGTCGTGCCGGCGCTCATCCTGAAACCACTGGTGATCGCTGCCGTCGATGTGCAGCATCATCCCCGGCAGGGGACGCCGCTCTCGCCGCTTGCGATGAACGCCCCGCTTGGCCTTGCGCTTCACCAGCCCGGCTGCCTGTAGTGCCTGCTTGACCCACGTATAGCTCAATCCGATCTGATGTTCCTCGCAGAGCTTCTCATGAAAATGACGCACGTTCAGATCGAAGTACTTGTCCCGGTAAAGACTCAGAACTTCTTCGGCCCGCTTCTTCGCCACTCGTCTGCTGCTTGGCTTCCGCCTTCGCCGGTCCAGTAATCCCCGAGGGCCTTCGTCCTCAAGCCGCTTCCGCCAGCGGCGCATCTGCCGCTCGCTAATGCCGACCAGCTCCGCTGCCTGCCACCACTTGATCTTCCCCGCTGTGGCTCGTAACAACACTTCCTGTAACTTCATCGCCCGCTCCATCGCGGTGATCGGATAGATCGCCATGCTCTCGCGCATGGCTCCATCCTCACCGCCCCAAAAGTCGAGGAGCCTCCGTGGGTAGTTCTCTGAATCAGCCTCACAGCTGAGTTCAGCCTCTGTAACACCCTCGTGCTCCTCCTCGACTTAGCATTCAAACAACCCAACCGGAACGCGGCTCCGGGCAATCCCAGCTTCAAGGTGCGTACTCTATTAGAATTCATCTCGTGAAACTTCTCTTGGCCGCGCTCATGGTAGCTAGCGTGCTCCGGAGTGCGCAGACAGATCAACCAGTCGGAACGTCGCCATCCGCTTGGACCGGACAGCGGATTATCATGCTGCACGGATATGGACAGGTGCACCATGCTGATAGCGATCGCCCGCAGTCAGCTGTCGGCATCAATATCGTGACACCGGTCGCAAGGGTCGATGGGAATCGCATATGGGTGAGTTCAACCGGCGGAGATGGATCAGGCTGGCTGGACGTGCACGACGCCATTCTTCTATCCGACGCCATTGCGTACTTCACTGCCAAAATCGAATAGCACGATACCTTGCAATACAAGGTATATGGTAATGATGAGATTGAGGGCCCAACCCGCCGAGGGTGACTCGCCTGACCGTTGGGAAGCGCAGCTCCGCAAAGGTGCCCTGGAGATGGCTGCACTCGCCAGCCTCTGGCAAGGTCGCCTGTATGGCCTTGAAATCATTCGCTTTCTTGAAAGCCATTCGCGGCTGGTCTTGGCTGAGGGAACCATCTACCCAATCCTCAACCGGCTCAAAGCCGAAGGCATGCTCACCTCCGATTGGGTTGAGGCTGAAGCCGGCCATCCCCGCAAGTACTACGCCCTGACTGGACCCGGCAGGTTTCGGCTGAGGCAGATGGCAGAAGCCTGGGCCAACTTCGCCGGCGGACTCAGTCAGCTTCTGGAGCCTGTACTGAATCACCATTCCGCAGATCAATCGCACGTCGCCGCCGTAGAAAAGAAGGAGTCATCGCGATGACCGAAACCATGCAGATCGACACGTATTTGTCTTCTCTTCGCACCCAATTGGGGCCCATAACTCCGAGCGCGCGTGACGAAATCGTTCGAGAGATCAGCGCGCACATTCGCGACTCGGCAGAAGAGAGCGGCGTCAGTGTGGAAACCATTCTCGCGAGGCTCGGCTCCGCTGAAGAGTTGGCCGCTCAGTACCGCGACGGACTTCTGATCCGCCAGGCCAGCCGCAGCATCTCACCCGTGAAACTGATGCGAGGCGCACTCCGCCTTGCCACCAAAGGTGTCTCCGGTGTGATTGTCTTTTTTGTCGGGATGTTGGGCTACATCATCGGAGGTGGAATGGTGCTCTCCGGAATGATCAAGCCCATCTTTCCCGCCCACACCGGCATGTGGATGCAGGACGGACATCTGATCGCATTCGGCACCCAGCTTCCTCAACCCGGCCCGACGGCTCACGAAGTTTTGGGCATGTGGTACATCCCCTTGATGCTTACCGCGGGTAGTCTCACATTGTTGGCCACAACCTTTGTCATTCGCACATCCCTGCGCATCTCGCAACGCTGGCAGGCAAGGCTGTCTCCAGGCGCATAAGCCCATGCGGCCCCGGGTCAAAGATCATCCCGCTCGTTCGCATGACCAAACATAGGTGAACCAGCTGGAAGAGCAACTGAAGATGCTCACACCCAAGAATGAAAGCCAGGCCGCCGCAAAGGTTCATGCCATCTCCCTGCTGCTGATTTGAGGCAAGCCAGCTGGTTGGCATTCATTCAATCTGACAGCAATTCCCTCTCGATGCCCTTGCTGGTTGTTCTGGTCTCATGGCTGGTGGCGATCTTTCTCAGCTTCGGTCTCATGGCGCCTCCCAATCCCACCGTAATCATCACATTGCTGATCGGCGCTCTGGCCGTCTCGGGCGCCATCCTGATCATCATGGAGATGTACTCTCCGTTTTCCGGAATCCTGCGAATATCTTCCGCCCCTATGCGCGACGCGCTGAGCCGGTTGAATCAATGAAATCCAGTTCTTCGCCTTGAATCCCCCTACTGGTAATTCTGCCAGTATGCTCCGCCTTCAAGTCTTGTTACCTTGATCATCGCGCGGAAACGAGGGCGAATCTGTGGCTCAATTGCGGGCACCCCGGTCGCCCACTTGCCACTTCGGGATTCCCCGCTATCGAACGCTTGAGTACGGAGGACAGGATGAGATTCAAGACATGGAAAATGAGGATTGCCGCCGCGGCAATCCTGGCGATGACTGCTACGGCAGGATTCGCTGCAAAGTATGAAACCATCGATGCTCAGGCCTATGGCACGAGCACCCAGTTGGGGAAGAACGTCACGATCAGGCTGATCATCTACCAATATTCCACTCCCGAAGACCGACAGATCCTGGTCCAGTCCTATCAGAAGGGTCAGAACAACGGCCTCGCGAACGCGCTTGAAAAAATGAAGGCGGTAGGCCGCATCACCATCCCGGGCACACTGGGATTCGATGTCTCCTACATTCGCGAAATCAAGACCCCGACAGGGCGGACCATCCGCTTCGTCACCAACCGCAAAATCGCTTTCGGGGAAGCTTACTGGGATACCCAATCGCAGTCCTTCAATCTGACTGCGGGCGAGATAAGAATTAATGATCAGGACAAGAGTAAGAGCGACGGCGTTCTCTTCCCCGCCTCCCAGCTCACAATCAACAAAGACGGCGAGCCACAATGGGATCTGAGAATGAACCCCTGGAAGCTCAACAACATCATCGTTTGGCCGGGTCCTGATACCGAGAGGAAATAGTCTGTCGAACCCCACTTCTCGGATCAGAATCAGCTGTCCAAAATCTCGCGAGGAATCTTGACCATGAAAATAAAGGCGCATTCATGCAGCGTGGCGTTGGCGACGTTGATTGTCCTGCTCGGCAGCACTGTGAGCGAAGCCAAGAAGAAGTACGTCTGTGACGAACCTAAACCGGCGGATTCGTGTAATGCCGCCAATACCTGCGGATCTGCTTCAGCGGTCTGCACAATCGATGTCCGGAAATCGGGAGATGGTTCTTCCGTCAAACCGAGTGTTCCGAACGCCAAGAACAACCAGCTCTTCTGCATCAAGGCCGGCACCACCGTCGTTTGGATGTCGTCGAGCAAGAACACCGGTTTCATGATTTCCTTCGGCGAAGAATCCCCCTTCAACCCGGATGACACTATCCGCGGCGGTGGAAACAAGCCCATAACCGTGAAAGCAGAGAAACCCGGCTGCTACAAGTACGACGCCGGAGCCTTTTATTCCGGTGCTGTATATGGAATGAGCGGCGGCAGCAATCCCGAACTGGTTATCCTCCCCTAGCAACTGAATGGGCCGCCCCTGACCAACTGGTGCGGCCCATTCCTTGTCAGCCGGATATGTCCCACCACGTCTGCTCTAGACTAGGTGCATTTTCAGAATCGATCTCTTGCTGGTGGCTGATTTGAACCGCAACGATTTGCGCTACTCGTTTCGTAGAGCGTGCATTGGATCTGTGGCGGCGGCCCGACGGGCTGGCAGCCACGAGGCCAGCAAGACAACAGCAAAGAGGAGAAGCGACACTAGACAAAGCATGGCGGGATCGTACCAATCGGTTCGATAAAGGCTGGTAAGCAGAAGGCGCGACGCGAAAGCCGAAAGAACACCTCCGCACAAGCAGCCAGTAATGGCGATCTTGGCGCCGCGCGAAAGCACCAGATTGGCAATTTGAGATCGGGTCGCCCCCAAAGCCATCCGAACCCCGAATTCAGAGCTGCGCTGAGCAACCAGGTACGAGATAACGCCAAAGATTCCAACTGCAGCGAGCAACAGAGCGATAACGGCAAAAGCGCCGAGCAGAACAAGGGTAAAGCTGCGCTGGGCAAGCGATTCTGAAATTAACGACTGCAGAGTAGCCGCTTCGAAGAGAGGCAATTTGCCGTCCACTGACCAAACCTGTTCGCGGATCGCCTGCAACAGCTCGGGCCCAGCAGCCTGGCCGCGAAGAATGAAAGCCGTATTGCCACTGACGCCGCTTTCGATTTGGAACATATCGAGATAAATCATCGGCGGGGAATCGGTGTCGAGTGACGAAACGTGCACGTCTCCGGCCACGCCGATAATTGTGAACGTTGCGCGGTCTCCCCAGTGAAAGCGTTGCCCTATAGGATTCTGACCAGGGAAATACGCACGATTCAAAGCTTGGTTGATGATGGCGACGGGCGCAGAGTCACGGCGATCATCGAGGGTGAAGTCGCGACCCTCAATAAGGGTTATGCCCATGGCATGAAAATACCCTGGACTGACAAGCGAATTTTCGGCCATGTGAAAATCATCCTGCGCCGAATGTTCCAGGCGAAATCCGATTCGACGCGTATCGCTCAGGGGCAAGTGGCTCGCTGCCGCAACGGCAGAAATTCCCGGGAGCCGGGCAAGCCGATCAAGCAATTGTTTCTGTGTGATGTCTCGCTTGGTTGAAACCGGATAACGGACATGGTCGAAGACCGTGCGAACAGTAAAGGCGCTTTGTGGGTCGAATCCAAAAGGCGATTCGAGCAGACGCGTGAAACTGTGCAGCAAGAGGCCTCCGGCAATCAGCAGTACAAAAGCAAGAGCGATTTCTGCGCTTGCAACGGAGTTTTGCACGCGCTGACCGCCGCGATCAGAACTGACCTGCCTGGCGGCGCGCAGCGAAGCCTCCGGAGCAACACGGGAGAGACGCCAGGCGGGGGCAAACCCAAACAACAGGCTGGTAATCAGCGAGAGTGCAAGGGCAAAAAGCAGGACGCTCGGATGAATGGCCACATCCTGCAAGCGTGGCAGGCTGGTTGGTCCGAAATGCTTCAGCCCGGCGACAAGTAGGGTCGCAACAAGAATCCCGGCGATGGATCCCAGAAAGCCTAGGAGTGAACTCTCCACAAGGCACTGACGGATTAGCCGCGGACGACTTGCGCCGATGGCCATGCGCAGCGCCATTTCCTGTGTACGGGCGCTTGCACGCGCGAGCAACAGGTTTGCAGTGTTGGCGCTGGCAATGAGCAATACACAAAGAACAGATGCAGCAAGCAGAATCAGGAGTGGACGAGCGCGCTCCACAGAATGAGCGGAGAAACGATAGACGTGGGGGGACACACGAATGGTGCCGCTGTATCCGTATTGCTTCATGAAAAGGTTTGCAATCTGATTCATGTCTGTCTGCGCCTGTTGCGGCGAAACGTTTGGCTTCAGCCGGCCTATGAGTCCTACGCCGAATTCCATGGTGCGATTGTCAGGGCTGAGAAGATTGGGCGCGAATGCCATTGGCAGCCACAGGCTCGCGCGTTCAGAAGCAGGCGCCCCATCGAGTGGAAAGCGAAAAGACGCTGGCATCACTCCCACCACGGTATATGCAGTCTCGTCGAGATGGATGCTCTTCCCGACAATATCGGGGGCAGAGCCATATTGGCTTTGCCATAGCGCATGGGATAAGAGGACGACGCGGTCTGAGCCATAGCGATCTTCTTCCGGGCTGAAGTTGCGGCCAAGTTCAGGCGTAACCTTGAGCAGCGGAAGAGCTGACGAGGAGATACGCGCGGCGTTGATACGCCGGGGTTCACCTGTCCCGGTGAGATTGAAGTCAGCCGTCTCGAACGCCGCCGTCTCTGAGAAGACACGGTTTTGTGAGCGGTAGTCCAAATACTCCTGGGCCGAGACGCCGACATCGTTGCTGCCTTCCATAGGAAGGCTCTCAGATACCAGGACCAGACCGCCGGGATCCTCGTATGGCAGTGGATGAAGCAGAATCGTGTTGATGGTGCTGAATACGGCCGTGGTCGCACCGATTCCGAGGGCGAGCGTTAGTAAACAGGTGATTGTAAAAGCCGGGGCTTTACGCAGCTTACGTGCAGCGTATCCAAGATCCGCATAAGTGGATTCGAGGGCAGACCACTGCCATATCTCGCGGCTGCGCTCTTCAATCAAGGTAACGTTGCCGAACTCACGGCGGGCAGATCGTTCCGCCTCCGCCCGGGTCATCCCGTCATCCATCAGATCGGCTATCTTCTCTTCGAGGTGTTCACTGATCGATTCCGAGATTTCGATAAATCGGCGGCGACGCGTGTGTTGTCTGAGCCATTGCATACGTCACCTCCTAGGATTGGGCTACTGTAAGAACGCGGTTGATGCCGGCGAACATCTTCTCGAAGCTCGATCGTTCTTCCTCAAGACGCTTGCGACCGGCCGCGGTCAACTTGAAAACGCGCACTGGGCGACTTCTGGCGGAAAGTCCCATCTCAGACTTCAGGAAGCCAGCCTTCAGCAAGCGTTGCAAGGCCGGATACAACGAACCCTCCTCGATCTGGAGCAGATCGTTCGACATAACCTTGATGTTCTGTGCGAGCGCATATCCATGCATCGGATTTCGTCTCAGAGTCTGCAGGATCATCAATTCCAGTGCACCCGGAAACAGGTCGCGATATGCGGAGCGTTTTGACCATGGGCCCGATGGTACATCGGAAATACTATTTCCGAAATAGCGTTGTGACGAACATGCAAAGGGGCGGGACCAACGTTTCAATAATCCATGCGCTCGCACGTCAACGACGATTCATCCTGATCGTCTCAACAAGTGCCAACCGGAGACCATGTCAAGCTCCAGCCGCAGCTGCCTTGGTCTAACTTGCTGAAAATGCGAACAAAATTCCACGAGCTCTTTTGCAGGCAATTAACTGCCTTTGGAGCACAATGGAAACAGAATGCCGAACTCCACGCTGCAACCGTCCGCAAAACACGAAGTCAACGACCACAGGGAGCATCCGGCCATGGCAGTCAGTTTCAACGCCAAACGCGTGTCCAGTAGCTGGCCATCTCGCCGATCCGACCTCGGTATCCGCCGTAAGTCCTTTCCTGAGACGACTCTGCGGGCTAACTTCTTTGCGGAGACGACCTTGGCGCCGCAGGAAAGTGCTAAGTCACTGAAAGCGGCGAACTTCTTTACAGAGTATGGGTATACACCCCCCCAATACGCAACCATCCGGTTGCGCATTAAACCGGGTGTCCGCCTCCGGTGCTAGAGTGGGATAGTTCTCACTTCAATTCAGGGTCTGTGCTTCTTGCGTGCTCCTGGTGTGCTCCTGGCGGCTGTATTCGCGCTCTCCGGCGTGGTCTTCGCCGCTACGCGGGTTCAGCCCGTCTCCGTTCCGCCTGAGTTGCGCTCCACAGCCTTTACCGTCACAGTCAATGACCAGCCCGTCGACGTAGCTCACGCCGCCGCCAGCTACGACTTCGTCAACTTCGACGTTACTGGCCCCGTCACCATCGCTATCACCGCAGCCCAGCCCGGCTTCTGGGATAAAGGTGTCGACATCGAGCCATGGCGGCTCGGCATTCGTCCCGTGCGCGACGGCCAGACCATCCGATTCAAAATCGCCGGCCCGCAAAAGCTCTCGATCTCACGCCCGCGCGATTTTCTCAATCACGCCGCTATGCTCTTTGTCTTCGCTGGTCAACCTCCTGCGCCGCCGCCGCCCGCGAGCCCTTCCGTTCACATATTTGAACCGGGCGTCTATCGCCAAAGCCTCAATCCACAAAGCGGCGAGACGTACTATCTCGCGCCCGGCTCCTACTTCTACGGCAGCTTGAATCTCTGGAAAGTCAGCGGCGTCAAAGTCCTCGGCCGCGGCACCATCGTCTACGAAGGCGTGCAGGATCCCAACACCGACGAAGGCTGGATGCAGAAGCCCGATTGGCATTGCATCGGCGCTCTCGAATCACACAACGTCGAGATCGATGGGCTCACATGCATCGTCCGCGCGCGCACCTGGTCCGTCCAGTTGAAGGACTCCACTGGCTTCACCTTCAACGATCTCCGCGTCATCGGCGGCAACCCCGGCAACGCCAATCAGGACGGCATAGACTGGATCGGCTCCTCTGACGGGCTCGTCAAGAATGCCTTCCTTCGCGCCTCCGATGACGATATCGCGCTGATGGGCAACTGGGATGGATACACCGACGCCGACATGCTTCGTCCCGGTCGAAATGTGCAGAACATCACCGTGGAAGACAGCCAACTCTCCACCAGCATTTCCAACATTGTTCGCTCTGTGTGGCCGCGCAAGATTTTCAATTCCAGCAATTTCACGCTGCGAAACTCCGATATTCTCCACGGCGGCATCGGGGCCTGCGGCCAGACCTTCGGCATCCTCGGCATGTGGGGAGCCAACGGCTCCAAGGGCGACCACTCCAACTACACATTTGAAAATCTCTGGCTCGATAACTGGTACTCGCTCGTCCAGATTGATCACCAGGAACCCTCCGTTCACGGAGTTCTCTTCAAAAACATCTGGGCCCTCGACCAGCCGCCTCTCGCCACATCCACCATCACGGGCGCCGTCACTGACGTGACCTTCGACAACGTGAAATACGACCAGAACCGCGCCACCAACGAAGCCGAGCTGCAATTGATCACCGCCGGTGGCGCCGCGCCGTCCAAATTCCCCGCACCCTCCGGCCCGGTAGCGCACTTCACCATTGATCCTCCGGTCTTCGCACCTGGCGATAAGGTCACGTTTACCGCAGACCCTTCGCCGAAGGCCACGTTCACCTGGCTCTTCGGCGACGGAACCGAAGCGCACGGCCGGAAAGTGAAGCACAAATTTCCCGACGCACTAGGAACGGCGCTCGATGGGTCCAATGGCGCAGGACGCTTTCGCGTTCTACTCAAAGCAGAAGACAAGCAGGATCACCAGGACTGGGCAGCGCAAGGCGTGGTCGCCGTTGCCAAATGGCACGATCCGGCGCAGATCGCCGGTCCCACCGTTCCAGGCCTGATGTGGCAGATCTACCCCGGCACGTGGACTGAATTGCCCGACCTCACTCACCAGACCGCGATCTTCAAAGGGAACTCGCCGAACCTCCACGCTGATCCCCAGGGCTTCACCCGCTATGTGGCTACATGGGACGGCTTCATCGACATCCCCGCTGATGGCGGCTACACATTCCACCTGATGTCACGTGATGGTGCCCGCCTCGTAATCGACGGTATTGAGATCGCCAAAACAGGACCACCCTTTGCCCAGGTCTGCGGATCACCCGGCAATGCTGTGCGCTACGACGTCGGATCCATAGGCCTGCGCGCCGGCCGCCACGCATTGCACGTTGAAGCGCTGCGCTCTGTCAGCCAGGACTCGCCCCGCGTCCTCTGGGACGGCCCATCACTTCCGTTAACCGATGTTCCCGCTGAAGCCTTCAGCCGTCCGCGTGTCGACACCGTGAGCGATGCGAAACTGAAATAGGCTCGACCGCGCTTCATCCACTTGGAATATCGCCGCCGGACTCGACCCGGCTGCGAACCGCTTGATTGTACCTGTTCAAGGTGCTGCAATGACGCTGAGGTGGAATAGGATGGCGATCTACACTGTCGACAACGCACAACGAACGGCGGCAAAAGCGGCGGGATTTTCGTACTTAATCACGTTCGCGACAGTGGTCTACGTCAATTTTGGTATCCACGATCGCCTTATTATCAGGAACAATGCGGCTGAAACCGCCAGGAATATCCTGGCGCACGAACGGCTATTTCGTATTGGCATTGCCGGCGATCTGATTTACTGCGTGGGTATTGTCGTGCTTCTCACGGCGCTCTACGTGATCCTCAAACCGATCAGTAGAGGTCTTGCCTTGCTTGCGGCGTTCTGGAGATTCGTATGGGTCTTGACGTGGCTGGCTATGACACTGAATCTCTTTGACGCTCTGCGGCTACTCAGTGGCGCTGATTACCTGCGCGCATTTGAAGCGGAGCAATCGCAAGCTCTGGCGAGGCTATATCTAAGTACGCGTTTTGACTACTATTACGTTGGCTTGTTGTTTGGTGCATTGTCATCGACAGTCTGCGCCTACCTGTGGTTCAGGTCGCGGTACATCCCTCGGTCCCTGGCCGCCTTCGGCGTGATTGCGTCTGCATTTTGCGTGGCGTGCACTTTTTTCTTCTACATCTTCCCCAACTTCGACGAGATCGTTAACCTGTGGTGGTTCGATACGCCGATGGGCATCTTCGATATCGCACTGAGTTTTTGGCTTCTAGTCAAGGGACTGAGAGCCTCTGGAATACCTGAGCCCGATAAAGAGCGCGAACGAGCATCGGCTGGTGCCGCCTAGCCTCGCTGCCACCCGGCAATCTCAGGCTGAAGCCGCAGCCAGCTGGTGCCGAGCTCTCCTCTAAACTACGACGGCTCAAGACAAAACGCCTGGCCGTCGCGCGGTTTCCTCAGGGGGGTGTTTGCCGGCGGATCACCCGCGTCAATTATCGAGCAGGTACGATTGTCCCGTAGCCCAGCGCTACTGCGGCAGTTGCGACACATCCCACCCACCGCCAAGAGCGCGAATCAAGCCAACGCTCGACGCAAATTGCCGCGTCACGAGATCCGTTGACGTGCGCTGGTTGGTCAATAGCGTGTTTTCTGCCACCAGTACTTCAAGGTAGTTCGTTGCTCCACCTTTGTACCGCTGGTTCGACAGATCCAGCGAATGCTGCGCGGCCGTCACGGCGCGTTGCTCCGTCGTGGCCTCGTCGCCCAACACGCGCAAGTCTGACAACCGGTCTTCGACCTCGTTGAAAGCACTGAGCACTGTCGCGCGATAAGTCGACGCCTGCGCCTCGTAGTTGTGCCTGGCCTGGTCGGTAATTGCGCGACGTTTGCCTGCATCGAACAGCAATTGCGTCGCCTGCGCGCCCAGGCTCCACAATGCACTCGGCCCTTGAATCAGCGTCCCGATATTCGTGCTCTCAAATCCACCGCCGCCGCTGAGAACCACGTTGGGATAAAAGGCGCTGATCGCAATTCCGATCTGCGCATTGGCAGCGGCCGTCCGCCGTTCGACCGCCGAAATATCTGGCCGGCGTTCAATCAGCTGAGATGGCACGCCAACCGGAACCTTCGGCAGCGGCAAGTCCAGCGGATCAGGAGCCAGCGTCACGTAGCGCGCCTCCTTGTTAATCAGCGTGGCAATCGCATGTTCGTATTCACTGCGCGCCTCGTTCAAATCAATCAGCTGCGCACGTGTAGTCTCCAACTGCGCTAACGCCTGCGCCACCACTACTTCGGTGGCAAGTCCACCCTTCACCAGCCGCTGGTTCAAATCAAGCTGATGCTCGTAGTCCTTCACCGTCCGCTCGAGCAGCCGAGCATCGGAATCCAGCCCGCGCAGCTCAAAGTAGTCCAACGCCAGTTCCGCATGCAGACTCAGGTCGAGATTGGCCAGATCAGACGCGCTTGCCTGCGCATTTGCGTGAGCAGATTCAACCTGGCGGCGTATGCGCCCCCACAGGTCCGGCTCCCAGCTTGCCTGACCTCCAAGCTGGAAGTCACTGTAGTTCGTATTTGTAGTATTTACGACCAATGCACGGTGCGACGATACCTGGTCACGACTGGCCAGCCCGCGTAACCGAAAGTGTCGGATAAAAATCCGCTCGCGCCACACGCACCTGGTCGCGCGCCGCGAGGTACGTCTCCAATGCCGCGCGAAGGTTCTGGTTCTCGGGCGCAATCTGTTCTTCCAGCGCGTTCAGTTGCGGATCCTGATAGATCTCCCACCACTTCCCGCGCAGCATGCCATCGGAAGGCGATGCCGGCTTCCACGTCCCTCCGGTTGGATTCGGCGGCGGCACAACCGCCCCTGCCGATCCGCCTTCCTTGTATTCCGCCGGCGGTGCAGTGGCGGGCTTCTGATAGTTGGGCCCGACCTTGCATCCGGCCAGCAGCGACACAATCCCGACGAGCCCCGCAGCCAGCAAACGCTCCCAGCGCACCGGCTTCTCTCCACGCCGGCGCTGAGGCGAAGCCGGAACCCGCAGCTCTATACCCGACTGCATCGCTATTTGCCCCCCGGTCCCGGCTGCCCATTGGTTCCCTGGCTGCTCGGGGCTCTGCTGGCTCACCTTCTCACCCTCGATCAGCGAGTCCGGCGGATCCTGGATCACGCGGTCTCCCTCTTTCAACCCGCTCACAATCTGAACCGTCGCTCCGTCATCCTGGCCAATCGTCACTGGAACAAGGTGCGCAATGTTGTCATTCCCAACCGTGCCCACGCGCGTTCCTTCCCGGCGAAAGATGATCGCCGACACGGGAACAATGAACGTCTGCATCGACGGCGCCTTGAAGTGAACCTGTGCCAGCGATCCCGGCAGCAATTCGCCCTTGCGATTATCCACGTCAAGTTCCACCAGCAATGTGCGACTCGCCGGATCGATTGCGTTCGCGGTTCGCGCAAGTGTCCCTTGAAAGTTCCGCCCCGGATATTCCGGAAACGTGATGTCGATCTTCGAACCGCGTTTCAGGTTGGTCGTATAGATCTGCGGAATGTTTGTATAGACGCGCAACGTATTCAGAGCCTGCATGTGAAACAGCTCTTTCGCCGCCCCTGTATCAATCAACTGTCCAATATCAATCGAGCGCGCCGTCACCACGCCATCGAATGGCGCATAAACCTTCTCGAACGACACCAACTGCTTCAACCGTTCTACGTTGGCCTGCGCCGACTTCACCGCTGAGGCTGTCGCCGTTGCCTGGTTGGTGAAGGTCTCCGTGTCCTGCTGCGAAACTGCATTTGAATCCACCAATCCCTGGTAGCGTTGCGCCTGCGAATGCGCGTTCTTCGCATTCGCCTCCGCGGTTCCCAGATCAGCCTGCGCCTGGGCCAACTGTTGATCCAGTTCCGGCGTGGCAATCTCCGCCAGCAGCGCGCCCTGCTTAACGTGGGCGCCAATGTCGTAGTACCACTTCGTCAGATAACCAGATGTGCGCGCGTAAATCGGCGAATCGGTATAAGCGGTCACATTGCCCGGCAACAAAAATGTGTCAATCGGGTTGCCCGGTTTTGGCGGCAGAGCAATCACCACGGGAGCGGCTGTCTCCTGAGTTGTATCTGCAAGCACATTGCTGTGGTGGATGCGGCTCAGGATCCCAAATGTCGCCAATGCCGCAAACACCACCAGCACAATCACCAGGCCGGTGACGGCAAAGCGCACCGCAATCGGTTTCTGCGCCGGCGCATGCTGCGTGTCGTGTCCCTCGTGAGGAATCTGGTTGTGTGCCCCGGCCGGCTTCTGGTTCGGGTTGGATTCATTACTCATAAAACTTACTCCGAAAATCGTGCGGTGAAGCTGCTTTGCTAGTCGAACTCATCAAACGTTGCGGCCTGCTTTTCGCGCCGCGTAGATCTGGTTCGTTTCTCGATCCATCCGTGCACCACTGAGAAGAACGCAGGAACAAAGAACAGGGTCGCAACCGTCGCCAGCAGCAGACCGCCGATCACGGCGCGTCCCAGTGGCGCATTCTGTTCGCCGCCTTCGCCTAGCCCAAGCGCCATAGGCATCATGCCCAGAATCATCGCCAGCGCCGTCATCAATACCGGCCTCAAGCGGACATATCCCGCATTTAATGCGGCCTGCCGCGCATCGCCTACCAACTCTTCCAGCTGTTCGCGCGCAAAGCTCACCACCAGGATCGAATTCGAGGTCGCCACCCCCATACACATAATGGCTCCCGTTAATGCCGGCACGCTCAGCCGCGTTCCTGTCAGGAAGAGGAACCACGTGATGCCCGCCAATGCGGACGGCAGGGCAGAAATAATTAAAAACGGATCAAGCCATGACTGGAAATTCACCACGATCAGCAGATACACCAGCAGAATCGAGAAAGCCAGCCCGCCGAGCAGGCCGATGTAGGAGGCTTGCATCGTCTCGCTCTGACCGCGCAAAATCATGTGCGACCCCTTCGGCAGCTGCTTCTCGTATTTCGCCTTGATCCTCTCCATCTCGCGCGTCACGGTTCCAAGGTCTGTCCCGGTGACGTTGGCATAGATATCGAGCACCGGCTGAACGTTGTAGTGGCTAACGGTGCCCAATTCGGATCCCGGTTGAAACTGCGCCAGGTTGCCCAGCACCTGCACAGGTACTCGCGGCGCTCCAGGAGCGCTGATCTCCATCGGCGCGGGACCCGATCCGGTATTTGCAGATGCCGCTCCGCTATTTGCTGACGTTGTTGCGCTCGTGCCCGCAGTGGCGCTCCCTGATCGTGTGACCGGCAGGCTCTGCAACTCCGACATCGAATCCAACTGGTATTGCGGCGTCTGCACCGCAACGCTATAGCTCACGCCGTTTCTCGGATCGAGATAGAAACTTGGCGTCGTTTGAAAGCTGCCGCTCAATGCCACCAGCAGACTTTGCGCCACATCCCGCTGCGTGAAGCCAATCGACTGCGCCCGGGTCCGGTCCACATTCACGGTGAAATTCGGATAATCAAAGGGCTGCTGAATACGCGAATCGATCGCTCCGGGTACATACCGGACTTCGTTCAGCATCTTTTCTGCAACCACGCGGTTGCCGTACAGATTCGGACCCACGATTTGAATATCAATGGGCGCCGAAAGCCCGAAATTCAGAATCTGCGTCACAATATCCACGGGCAATACGTAGAAGGTCACTCCCGGATATTCGCGTGCCAGTATGCCGCGCAGCTTCTGCACATATTCATCCGTCGGATGGTGTTTGGCCGTAAGCTGCACCTGGATGTCCGCATCCGCAGGCCCAATCGGCGCCGAGGTCGAATACGAAAGGTTCAATCCGGAGTAGGGCAGCCCGATGTTGTCCACAATCGTCACCATCTCGCTCGCGGGAATGTGCTCGCGAATCGTGGCGTCAATGTGATCGCACAGCGCAGCCGTCTCTTCGATTCGAGTTCCGGTCCGGGCGCGCACGTGAATCTTGAATTGGCCGGCATCGACCGCGGGAAAGAAGTCCTGCCCAAGCCACGGAACCAGCAGCGCCACCGAACCGACTGCGAAGACCGCAAAGACAATCAGGAACACTCCGGCATAATCCACACAGAGCGTCAGCAGCCGCACGTAGCCGTTGCGGAAGAGCGTGAAACCATTCTCAAACCCGCTCTGGAACCGCACGAAAGGATTGCGGCTATGCGCCTTCCTTGCCGCCGCAGCGTCGTCGTGTTCATGCAGCAGATACTTCGCCATTGTCGGCACGACCGTTCGTGAGAGCAGGTAGCTGGCAAGCATGGCAAACACCACGGCCTCGGCCAGCGGGACAAACAGATACCGCGCCACGCCGCTCAACAGAAACATCGGGACAAACACGATGCAGATGGCCAGGGTTGAAACCAGCGCCGGCGTCGCAATCTGCGCTGCGCCATCCAGAATCGCCTGCTCAATCTCCTTGCCCTGTTCCAGGTTGCGGTTGATGTTCTCGATCTCCACCGTCGCATCGTCCACGAGGATGCCGACCGCCAGCGCCAGACCGCCCAGCGTCATGATGTTGATCGTCTCGTGCAGCAGCGCCAGCATCGTGATCGAACACAAGATCGACAGCGGAATCGACACGGCGATAATCAGCGTCGATCGCCAGCTTCCAAGAAAGATCAGGATCATCACCGCCGTCAGGCAGGCTGCAATCAGCGCCTCGCGAACCACGCCGCCAATGGCTCCGCGTACGAAGATACCCTGATCCGACAAGCGTTGATCTGGATTTGCGGAGGCAACTGGCCTCTCATGCTCGGACTATCCACGATGTCGTGCACGCTCTTGATGATCTGAAGCGTGGAGGCCGAGCCGGTCTTCATGATGCTCATCATGATGGCGCGCTTGCCATCTACGCGAACGATGTTGGTTTGCGGCGGTGCACCATCGCGCACATGCGCCACATCGCGCACGTAAATGATTGCGCCATTCGCCGTTCGAATCGGCAGATCGTTCAATTGCGCCACGATTGAAGGCGCAGAGTTGGTCTCAATCGCGTACTCGAACCGATCCATCTTCATCGTGCCCGACGGCACAATCAGATTCTGCGCTGAAATCGCATTCACCACGTCAGCCGGCGAAAGTCCTTGCGCCTGCAGCGACTTCGGATCGATATCGACCTGAATCTGCCGTTGTTTGCCGCCGTAGGGGAACGGCGTCTGTGCTCCCTCGACCGTCGCCAACTGCGTTCGAATGGTGTTCGTACCAAGATCGAAAAGCTGCTGCTCGTTCAGCCCTTTTCCTGAGAGTCCCAGCATCAGCACCGGCACGCTCGATGCGTTGTACTGAATGATGAATGGCGGCGTAGTCCCGGGCGGAAGTTGCCGCAGCTGCACCTGGCAAATGGCCGTCACCTGGGCCACTGCGTTGCCGATATTCACATGTGGCTGGAAGAATATCTTGATGATCCCGACCCCGTTCAGCGACTGTGATTCGATGTGCTCTACATCGCTGACCGTCGTTGTCACCCCGCGCTCGCTGTTGAAGATGATGCGCGTCGACATCTCTTGCGCTGAAAGGCCGGTGTAATTCCAAACCACCGTCACAACAGGAATGTCGATGTTCGGAAAAATATCCGTAGGCATCGACACAATGCTGTATCCGCCCAGAATCAGGATCAAGAGCGCAAACACGGCAAACGTGTACGGCCGCCGCAGCGCTAGCCGAACAATCCACATCATAGGGCTGGTACTCGCTCCTGAGGCGATTTGCCCGTCATCTGCGTGACGTATCAGCGATGGCGCGCCAAAGGACTGCAGGCGAACCGGTCAAGGCAAACAGCAGCTCAAACTATAGGGTCCGGGCTTCGGAACGGCTGATCGCCGCCCGTTTCCGACACAACGTTTCAAAAAGTCAATGTTAGACGATGACGCGTGGTCGAACACAACGCGCTAGGTTTCCAGGCTCTCTCGCCATCATGTATAGGACGGGTCCCGACCCGCCGAGGCTTCATTTTTCAGGAGAGCCAATCTCAGTATGCGAGGTCATTCGAGCTGCTCTAACAGCCGTTTTATCAAACGGGTGAACCAGCCGAAGTGCGGAGAAAACCGTCGCCATGACTTTGTATCGCACCATTCGCTCCGTTCGCTACAATGGCAGCGGCCTGTTACCGCTCCGGCCGTCGCTCTCCGTGACCGGAGAAGGCAAGTCGCGGGAAACCTTTCATAAAACCCGCCCGTCCTTATAAGGAGCGTCGCTGCGGGAAAACCTCACCCGATTACCGCCATTTTTTTGCAATTCGACCGGCAACTATCTCGAATCAATGAAGACTGACTGGAAACCAAATCATGCCAATTCAAAACGCCACTGAGCCTTATTTACCCAAAACCGGCGAATCGCAGCCCGCCGGCCATAAAAACCCCTGGGTGAGGATTGATTGTCTATCTCGTCCTCGCCGCTGCGGTGGGTCTCATTGTTTGGCGCGTATATCAGAACAAGCAGAAAACGGCAGCCAACACGGCAAACCAGGCCGCGGCTCTGCTCGGGCGCCCCGTCCCGGTCCAGGTAGTTCCTGCCGAACAGAAGCCGATGCCCATCTATCTCACCGGCCTCGGCACCGTTACCCCCTACAACACCGTCACCGTCAAATCCCGCGTCAGCGGCGAATTGCTCCCCGTCAAGTTCACTGAAGGCCAGGAAGTGAAGCAGGGCGAAACCATTATGGTCATCGATCCCCGGCCTTACCAGGCGGCGCTCGATCAAGCCAAAGGAACCCTCGCGCACGATCAGGCGCTTCTCAAAAATGCCCAGGCTGAATTCAATCGCTACAAGGCCCTTTTTGCGGCAGGCGTGGTCTCCAAAGAATCCCTCGATGCCAATGAAGCCCAGTTAGGCCAGTACCAGGGCGCCATTCAATCAGACAATGCCGCCATCGAAACCGCCCAGTTGCAATTGGACTGGTGCTATATCAAGTCGCCCATCAACGGAAAGATTGGCCTGCGACTCGTCGATCCCGGCAATATCATCTCGGCCAATTCCACCAATCTCATCGTTATCAACCAGCTCAGACCCATCGCCGTCTACTTCACGCTCCCTGAAAGCCAGTTGCCCCAGGTGCTTAAGCGTCTTGCAACCGATAAGCGAATCCCTGTCGACGCCTTCGATCGCAGCGATACACAGATCCTCTCCAGCGGCAGCTTGCTCACTGCAGACAACCAGATCGACACCACGACCGGAACCGGCAAGCTCAAGGCCGTCTTCGACAATAAGGACTCAGTTCTGTTTCCCAACCAGTTCGTAAACGTGCACCTGGTGCTTGAGAACCGCCCGAACGCGCTTGTCGTTCCCACTGCCGCCATTCAAACCGGGCTGAACGGCTCCCTTTTCGTCTGGGTCATTGGCGATGATGGAAAAGGCGGACAGGCCGCCCAGATGCAGACCGTTAAGGTCGCCCTCGCAGAAGGGCAGAACACGATTCTCGATAGCGGCCCAGCCCCGGGAGCCAAGGTCGTCGTCGATGGCGCCGATCGCCTCCGTCCCGGCCAGCCCGTCACTGTTGCCGCGGCCCATCAGAAACAGGCTTCGGGGCAAACCTCAAGTCAGAGTCCGGCCCAACCTGCGGGCTCTGGCACCGGCCAGCCCGGCAACGACGGCAAGCACAAGTCGAGGCAGCAGTGAGTCTCAGTCCATCCCGGCCGTTCATTCTGCGCCCCATCGCAACCTCGCTGCTGATGGCGGCCATCATGCTCGCGGGAGGCGTGGGGTACCTGCAACTGCCCGTCTCCGCATTGCCTGAGGTGGATTACCCCATCATTCAGGTGCTCACCTTCTACCCCGGCGCCGGCCCTGACGTCATGTCGTCCTCCGTCACCGCGCCACTTGAGCGCCAATTCGGCCAGATGCCCGGCCTCAAGCAAATGACGTCCGTCAGTTCTGGCGGCGGCTCTGTCATCACCCTCGAATTCAACCTGGACGAAGATATCGACGTCGCCGAGCAGGAAGTCCAGGCGGCCATCAATGCCGCTAACAGCTTCCTCCCGCAGGATCTTCCCAACCCACCCGTCTACAGCAAGGTGAACCCCGCCGACGCGCCTATTATGACGCTGGCGCTCACCTCCGATTCGCTGCCACTCGACAAAATCGAAGATGCTGCGGACACCAACCTCGCGCAGAAGATATCCCAGGTCACTGGCGTCGGTCTTGTCTCCATCGCCGGCGGACAAAAGCCCGCTGTTCGCGTGCGTGCCAACCCAGCGCAGCTTGCCGCTTACAACCTCAGCCTTGAAGATCTGCGCACCGCCCTCGCCGCTGCCAACGTCGACCAGGCCAAAGGCACGCTGAACGGCTCACGCCAGTCCTACACCATCAACGCCAACGACCAGCTCGTCTCCAGCGCCGACTACCTGCCCGTCATCGTGGCTTACCGCAACGGTGCTCCGGTGCGCACCTCAGACGTGGCCACAGTCGTCGACGCTGCCGAAAACTCCCAGCAGGCTGCCTGGATGAATCGTCAGCCCGCTGTCATCGTCAACGTGCAGCGCCAGCCCGGCGCCAACATCATCGCCGTCGTCGACCGCATCCACAAGCTCCTGCCCCAGTTGCAGACCAGCCTTCCCGCAAGTGTGCAGGTTCATGTCCTCACCGACCGCACCACCACCATCCGCGCCTCCGTCAAGGACGTCGAATTCGAGCTGATGCTCACCATCGCGCTCGTCGTTCTGGTCATCTTCCTCTTCCTGCGCAACCTTGCCGCCACCATCATTCCGTCCGTCGCGGTGCCTCTCTCCATCGTCGGCACCTTCGGAGTGATGTATCTGCTCGGCTACTCACTCAACAACCTCACCCTCATGGCGCTCACCATCTCCACCGGATTCGTGGTCGACGACGCCATCGTCATGATTGAGAACATCTCGCGCTTCATTGAAGAGGGCGACTCGCCGATGCACGCCGCGCTCAAGGGCAGCGAGCAAATCGGCTTCACGATCATGTCGCTTACCGTCTCGCTGATCGCTGTGCTCATCCCTCTACTGTTCATGAGCGACGTCGTTGGCCGCCTCTTCCGCGAGTTCGCCATCACTCTTGCGGTCACAATCCTTGTCTCCGCGGTCGTCTCCCTCACCCTGACGCCCATGATGTGTTCGCGGATTCTTCAGGATAAGAAGACAGCCAAGCAGACCCGCTTCTACTACTGGTCAGAGAAAGTCTTCAACTCCATCATCGCTTCCTATGGGCGTGGATTGAAGACGGTTCTTGAACACCGCTTCATCACATTGCTTGTCACCATCTCCACGTTTGTCGCCACGGTTCTGCTGTTCATCGTGATCCCCAAAGGTTTCTTCCCGGTGCAGGATACGGGCGTGATCCTCGGCATCAGCGAGGCGCCCCAGACCGTAAGCTTCGCCAATATGGCCGAGCGCCAACAGAGGCTCGTCGACATCGTTCTCAAGGACCCCGCCGTAGACAACGTCTCCTCCTTCATCGGAATTGACGGCACAAACACCACGCTCAACTCCGGCCGCATCCAGATCACCCTCAAGCCACTCGACGAGCGCAAAATCTCCGCAACTGAAGTGATCCGCCGCCTCCAGCCGAAGGTGGCAGACGTCGATGGCATCCAGCTCTTCCTGCAGCCGCTGCAGGACCTGAGCGTGGAAGACCGCGTCAGCCGCACACAATTCCAGTACTCCCTCGAAGATCCAAACTCAGTCGAACTCGCCACCAAAACTCGCCAGTTGGTGGAGGAGTTGAGCAAGGAGCCCGCCGTCACCGACGTCGCCAGCGACCTTCAGGATCAGGGCCTCGGCGCGAATCTGGTCATCGATCGCGATACTGCGGCTCGCCTGGGCATCGCCATGGCCGACATCGACAACACGCTCTACGACGCCTTCGGCCAGCGCCAGATCTCCACCATCTTCACCCAGCTCAACCAGTACCACGTGGTCATGGAGGTTGGTCAGAACTTCGCCAACAACCCGACCAATCTGAACAGTCTCTACGTGAAGTCAAGCAACGGCACGCAGGTGCCGCTCGGCATGATCGCCCACTGGGAGCAGACCAAGGCACAACTCGCCATCGGCCACCAGGGCCAGTTCCCATCGACCATCATCAGCTTTAACCTCGCCCCCGGCCGAGCACTGGGCGACGCTGTCAAAGCCGTCAATGCAGTGGAGCAGCGCATCGGGATGCCCTCAAGCATCAATGCCAGCTTCCAGGGCACAGCCGCGGCCTTTCAAACCTCACTGGCCAACGAGCCTCTGCTCATCCTCGCCGCTCTGGTCACCGTTTACATTGTGCTGGGCATTCTCTACGAGAGCTATATCCATCCCATCACCATCATCTCCACTCTGCCGTCAGCGGGCGTGGGCGCTTTGCTTGCGCTCATGATCACCCAGATGGAATTCAGTGTGATTGCGCTGATCGGCATCATCCTGCTCATCGGTATCGTGCAGAAGAACGCCATCATGATGATCGACTTTGCGCTGCAGGCCGAGCGCGAAGAAGGCAAATCGGCTGAAGAAGCCATCTTCCAGGCCTGCCTGCTGCGCTTCCGGCCCATCATGATGACGACATTAGCCGCGCTTCTCGGCGGCCTGCCGCTGGCGCTCGGCGGCGGAGTCGGCGCCGAGCTTCGCATGCCCCTCGGCGTCAGCATTGTCGGCGGACTGATCTTTTCGCAGATGCTTACCCTCTTTACCACTCCAGTCGTCTATCTCTACTTCGACAGGTTGGCTCAACGGATGAAGCCGCGCGACCTTGAAATGGATGTCGAACGGCGCACGGTTTCGGCGGACTAAGGCAGGCGACGATGCATATCTCCGCACCCTTCATCCAGCGGCCCGTTGCAACCACGCTACTGAGCGTGGCCCTTCTGCTTGCCGGTTCTGTCGCATATTCTGTCCTGCCCGTTGCATCGCTTCCCGACGTGGATTTTCCGGTGATCGGCGTCGGCGCGGGACTTCCCGGTGGCAGTCCCGAAACCATGGCCTCCGCTGTCGCCACTCCGCTCGAGCGCCAGTTTGGCCGCATCGCAGGCGTCAACCAGATGACGTCGTCCAGCTCGCTCGGCTCTGCCTCGGTCACGCTCCAGTTCGATCTCAACCGCAATATCGATGCCGCGGCTCGCGACGTGCAGGCCGCCATCAACGCAGCGCGCAGTCAGTTGCCATCGTATTTGCCGCAGAACCCCGGCTATCGCAAGGCCAACCCGGCTGAGGCGCCGATCCTCATTCTCACCCTCACCTCCGACGTCATTCCCAAGCCCCAGATCTACGACATGGCCGACTCGATCCTCGCGCAGAAAATCGCGCAGATCCAGGGCGTTGGCCAGGTCTTCGTCGGCGGCAGCGCGCAGCCCGCCGTCCGCGTCGAACTGAACCCCATGCAGCTCGGCAATAACGGCGTCGGCCTCGAAGCTGTCCGCACCGCGCTTTCGGCCGCCAACGCCAACCGCCCCAAAGGCAGCCTTCAACGACGGCGAGCATCGCTGGCAGATCGACGATAACGATCAGATCTTCAAGGCCGCCGACTACGCGCTCCATCATCGTCGCCCACAACCCGCAGACCGGCGCTCCCGTACGCGTCGGCGACCTCGGCACCGTTACCAACTCCGTCTCCGACATTCACACCGCGGGACTCGCCGGCAACAACAGTCCCGGCCACAGCGGCGTTCTCAAAGACGCCATCCTCATCGTCATCTTCAAAATCCCAGGCGCCAATGTCATTGATACCGTCGACGCCGTTCTCAAGGAGATGCCCCGTCTCCAGGCCGAAATCCCGCCCACCATCAAGATGAACGTGGCGGTCGACCGCACCACCACCATCCGCTCCAGCGTTCGCGACGTTGAAATCTCGCTCATCATCAGCGTCTTTCTCGTCGTGCTCGTCGTCTTCCTCTTCCTTCGCGAAATCTGGGCCACCATCATTCCTTCTGTCGCCGTGCCGCTTTCGCTCGTGGGCACCTTCGGCGTGATGTATCTGGTCGGCTACACCATCGACAATCTCTCCCTGATGGCGCTCACCATCTCTACCGGCTTCGTCGTCGACGACGCCATCGTGGTCATCGAGAACATCACCCGCTATCTCGAAGAAGGCATGAAGCCCTACGAAGCCGCGATGAAGGGCTCCAAGGAAATCGGCTTCACCGTACTCTCGATGAGCGTCTCCCTGATCGCCGTCTTCATCCCCATCCTTCTCATGGGCGGCATCATCGGAAAGCTCTTCCGCGAATTCGCCGTTACCCTTAGCGTTGCCATCGCCGTCTCGCTGCTCGTCTCCCTCACCACCACGCCCATGCTCTGCGCCAAGTTTCTCAAGCAGCGCGACGAAAGCCGTCACGGACGCCTCTACCGTATGTCCGAGGACGCGTTTCAGTGGATCCACCACGAGTACAACTCAGCACTGCGCTGGGTACTTCGCCACCAATGGATCACGCTCAGCGTCGCCGTTGGCTGCGCGTTCCTCAATATTTATCTGTTCATGATCGTTCCCAAGGGCTTCTTCCCGCAGCAGGACACCGGTCGCCTTGGTGGACGCACCCGCGCCGCACAAGACATCAGCTTTCCGGCCATGGCGGAAAAGCAGAAGCAGCTAGCGCAGATGGTGCTTAACGATCCCTCTGTTGCCACTGTTACCGCCTTCGTCGGTGGTAGCGGACCCGGCGGTGGCGGAACAAACGTGGGCAACATGTTCATCGCCCTCAAGCCGGTCAGCGAGCGCCCCGGCAAAATCAGCGCCGATCAGGTCGTCAACGGACTGCGTAGGAAACTCACCAGCGTTCCCGGTGCCGCCCTCTTCCTCCAGGCGCAGCAGGATATCCAGGTGGGTGGCCGCGGCAGCGACGCGCAGTATCAATACACCCTTTCGGCTGAAAACCTCAATGAGCTGAACACCTGGGCCCCCCGCCTGCTCGCGCGCATGCGCTCCATGCCTGAGTTGCGCGATGCGTCCACGGATCAGCAGGATCAGGGACTCTCCGAAACGCTTGTCATTGATCGCGATACCGCCTCTCGCCTCGGCATCACAGCAACTGCCATCGACCAGGTCCTTTACGACGCTTTCGGTCAGCGCCAGGTCTCCACCATGTACACCGGCCTCAACCAGTACTTCGTTGTCATGGAGGTCGATCCCCAGTACCAGCTCAGCCCTGACGCGCTCAACAACATCTACATCAAGGCCAGCACCGTCACCGGCGCGCCCGCATCCGTTCCAACCCTCGGCACCACTGCAACCGCTGCTTCCACCACAACACCCGCCGCGGCCACGACAGCGCCCGTGCCGACCTCCGCCCTCTCCGGCGCTGCCGCAGTCTTTCCCACTTCCGCAGGCCAGCTTGTCACCTCCAGCACCACATCCTCCAGCTCGATCTCATCCGCAACCCCCACCACATCCACCGCCTCGAATACCGTCAACGTGGCCGCCAACATTGCCGCCGTCGCCGCCGTCTCAGGCGAGTCGACGACCGCTGCGGCCATATCCTCCGGAACCCTTACCGGCACGCCGGCCGCCGCCACGTCGTCCACGCCATTCTCAAGCGCCGCGAGGCCTGGCAACCTCCTCTGCTGCGACAACCGCGCCCGCCACCGTTAACAACGGCGCCATGGTCCCGCTCTCGGCCATCGCTCACTGGGAACGGAAGCGCACCTCCCTCGCCGTCAATCACCAGGGACAATATCCGGCTGTCACGCTTACCTTCAATCTCGCTCCCAACGTTGCCCTCGGCGATGCCGTCACTGCGCTCCAAAAAGCGCAGGCCGATTTGGGCATGCCTTCCTCCATCCACGCCACATTCCAGGGCACCGCCCAGGCCTTCCAGGATTCGCTGAAGAATGAGCCGTACCTCATCCTTGCCGCGCTCGTCGCCGTCTACATCGTCCTCGGCATCCTCTACGAGAGCCTGATTCACCCACTTACGATTCTCTCCACGCTACCTCCCGCCGGCGTCGGCGCCATCCTCGCGCTGCTCATCACCGGAACCGACCTCAGCATCATGGCGCTGATCGGCATCCTGCTGCTCATCGGAATCGTGAAGAAAAATGCCATCATGATGATCGACTTCGCCCTCCAGGCCGAGCGCGAACAAGGCCTTCCGCCCGTGGAAGCCATCTATCAGGCTTGCCTCATGCGCTTCCGCCCCATCATGATGACTACCCTCGCCGCCATGTTCGGCGGACTCCCGCTCGCCATCGGCATGGGCGTCGGCTCCGAACTCCGCCAGCCCCTCGGCATCACCATCGTCGGCGGCCTGCTCGTCTCGCAGTTGCTCACGCTCTTCACCACCCCCGTCGTCTATCTCTTCTTCGACAAGCTCCAGTGGCGCTTCATGAAGCTCCACCGCGTAGGCTCCGAACTGGAAGAAGCCCCCGGCGACTGAGCAATCAACTAGGAACTGGGTGCCCCAGAGCCTGCCCTGAGCGGAGCCGAAGGGTCTCGCTTTGAGACCTGAGAGATGGCCAGCCATTACATCCAACTCCCCATCACCCCGTCACAGCGCAAAGCAAACTCCAGCGCTATACTCCCACCGGCAAACGAATGCCGGAGCTACCGTGCTTACCGTGGAAAAACTCGACCTCAAGAAGCAATGGAAACATCTCTACCAGCCGCCGCTCGGCGAAATCACCACCGTCACCGTCCCCCCGCTCACCTACCTCATGGTCGACGGCGAAGGCGATCCCAACAAATCCAAATCCTTCGAGCAGGCCGTCGAAGCCCTCTACTCGCTCTCCTACACCCTCAAGTTCTCGCTCAAGAAAAGCCCCAGCGCCATCGACTACGGCGTCATGCCGCTCGAAGGCCTCTGGTGGGCCGACGATCCTCGCGTCTTCATGCAGGCCGACAAATCTGCGTGGAAATGGACCGCCATGATCCTTCAGCCCGAATTCGTTACCCGCCCAAATGTCGCCGCCGCCCTCGACGAAGTCCGCAGAAAGAAAAATCCGGCCGCCCTCGATCGCGTCCGCTTCGAAACCCTCGACGAGGGCGAATCCGTGCAGACGCTATATCTCGGTCCGTTCTCTGAGGAAGGCCCAACCATCCAGCGCATGCACGACGCAATCCACGCCGTCGGCAAGCAAATTCACGGAAAGCATCACGAAATCTACCTGAGTGACCCGCGCCGCACCGCGCCCGCCAAACTCAGAACCATCCTTCGTCAGCCGATGCGTTGAGCAATCTCGAAGTACATTGTCTTGGCTCTCGCCGCTCTCTTAGCGTCTCCATGCACCGGAACATGTGCAGAAGCAGCGCTGCGCCCTTGCGCCATGGATTGCGCATTGGGAATGCGCTCAAGTAGTGGTATCGTCAAAAGAATCCAAGTTTTCGCGCGCGATTATTCTTTTCAGCCATTTTCCCGAGGCACTCGTATTTTTCTCTGAACCACATTTGCCCTTCGGCCTATCGCGCTGACGCCATCTCGACGAAGCACATCCGTGTTCCCCATCTTGCAATGCACAGCTGGGCGGAGGTATCGATGAGCATTTCCCCTGAAGCGATGGATGCCAATCTGGTTCTGACCCTCGACGAAATCACGAGTCTGACGCAAGACGGAGGCAAGCCCGCTGACACGCTGATGAACGTGGTCGCCCTCATCGCCTCTCGCTTCCGCACCGACGTCTGCTCGGCCTATCTGCTTGAACCCGACCGCTCTAATCTCGTCCTCGCCGCCTCCCTCGGACTCCACTCCCGCAGTATCGGCGCTCTCCGCATGCCGCTGCATGAAGGGCTGGCCGGCCTCGTAGCCGAGCAGGTCCGTCCCGTTGCCGTCGACGATGCCAGCCGTCACCCCCGGTACAAGTTCTTCAAGGATTCCGGTGAAGAGGAGTATCGCTCCTTCCTCGGCGTCCCCCTCATCGATCGCGGCATCCTCCAGGGCGTTCTCGTTGTGCAAACCAAGGAGCCGCGCGTCTTCCGCGATAGCGAGATCCGCATGCTCTCTGAGGCCGCCGAGCAGGTCGCTCCCGTAGTCAGTGAAGCCCGCACTCTCGACCGCTTCGTCGCTCCCGCGCAGGAGCGCCTCTGGTCCCTCGCCCGCAACGTCTGGTGGAGCTGGGACCAGGACTGCGTCAACCTCTTTCGCGACCTCAATCCGCTCCGTTGGCGCGAACTCAACCAGAATCCGATTGCGCTCCTCAACGAAATGCCGCTCAGCGAGATCGAACGCCGCGCCACCGAACTTGTCCTGCACAGTCGCATCAACTACGTCTTCCGTCGCCGCCAGGAGTATCTCCAAGGAGATCGCACCTGGGGCGCGGCCAATGCCGGCATCCTCCGCCCTCGCCCCGTCGCCTACTTCTCCGCGGAATTCGGCCTTCACGAGTCGCTTCCCATTTACTCCGGCGGCCTCGGCGTGCTCTCCGGCGATCACATCAAGAGTGCGTCCGATCTCGACATCCCCCTCATCGGCGTGGGCCTCTTCTACGGTCAGGGATACTTCCTTCAACGTCTCGACGAAAAAGGATGGCAGCGAGAAGAGTACCTCGAAACCGACATCAAGCAACTCCCCATGCAGCCCGCTATCGGACTCGACGGCCAGCCTGTCATCGTTGAAATCGCTACCCGCGGCGCTGCCATTCGTGCCAAAGTCTGGCAGGTCAAAGTCGGCCGCTGCGATCTCTTTCTGCTTGACTCCAACGTTCCCGGCAACGCCCCTGAAGATCTCGAAACCACATCGCGTCTTTACGGCGGAGACTCCCGCACTCGCATCCGCCAGGAGCTTCTCCTTGGCGTCGGCGGCTTTCGCGCTCTCAAGGCCATGGGCATCTCGCCCAGTGTCCTGCATCTCAACGAGGGTCACAGCGGTTTCGCAGTTTTTGAAGCGATCCGCTCCCGCATGGAAGAGGAGGGCCTCGACTTCTACGCCGCCGCCAGCCAGATTCCCCGCGAAGTCATTTTCACCACGCACACGCCCGTCCCCGCCGGCCACGATCGCTTCAGCCCCGACCTCATCGAAGAACACCTCGGACCCCTGCGCGACCAGCTCGGCATCTCCCAGGAGAATCTCATGGGCTTCGGGCGCGAACATCCGACCGATCACGGCGAGACCTTCTGCATGACGGTCCTTGGCCTCAAGCTCGCGCGCCGCGTCAATGCCGTGTCCTCTCTCCATGGTGAAGTTTCACGCGCCATGTGGAAGGGCCTCTATCCCGGTCGGTCTGAAGACGCGGTCCCCATCGGACACATCACTAACGGTGTCCATGTTCCGTCATGGCTGGCGCCACAGATGTTTCGCCTTTACGATCGCCACCTCGGCGTGGACTGGCAGAAGCGCGGCGGCTCCAAGAGTACGTGGGAAGCCATCGAAAACGTCGACGACGGAGAACTCTGGGAGACACACCTGGCCCTCAAAACGCGCCTCCTCGACTTTGCACGCCACCGCGCCGTTGAGCAGGCCGCGCGCCGCGACGAATCGCCGGAGTTGATTCGACGCCTGCGCAAAACCCTCTCCCCTGATGCGCTTACCATTGGCTTCGCCCGCCGCTTCGCCACCTACAAGCGCGCCAATCTGCTGCTCAAAGACATCGAACGTCTCGCCTCCATGGTCAACGACCCCAAGCGCCCAGTGCAGTTCCTCTTTGCCGGCAAGGCCCATCCTCACGACGAACCCGGCAAGCGCGTACTGCAGCAGATCGCCGAAATGATGCGCGATTCTGACTTTGCGGAGAAATTTCTCTTCATCGAGGACTATGACATCAATGTCGGCCGGCACCTCGTTCAGGGAGTCGACGTTTGGCTCAACAATCCCCGCCGTCCCCTGGAAGCCTCCGGCACCAGCGGCCAGAAAGTCGTCCTCAACGGCGGACTCAATCTCTCCGTGCTCGATGGCTGGTGGGCCGAGGCGTACGACGGCCTCAACGGCTTCGCCATAGGCAAAGGCCGCACCCACTCCAACATGGACGTCCACGACTCCCGGGACGGTGAGGATCTCTACCGCGTCCTCTCCACCGAACTTATTCCGCTCTATTACGAGCGCGACCGCGACGGCCTGCCTCGCGGCTGGATAAAACGCATGAAACGCACCATTCGCACCCTTGGCTGGCGCTTCAACGCCGACCGCATGGTGATGGATTATACCCAGAAGTGCTACGTGCCGGCTGCGGGTGGCACCTCAAGCGAGATACGGTCTCTTTGCTGATATCGCCTGTAAAATCAGACGTTTGTCCGCAATGAAATCGTCGACATGCATCGCCGAGCAGAAGGGTATGATTACCTCCGTCTCTGCTCCAGGTCAATTAATTCATACGTTTACAGCTCTCGGCTGTCACAAAAGTCCGCCCTGCTACATACTTCGGGTAGTGCCTTGCTTGGTGACCTGAGGCTAGACTTCCGTTCATAGCATTTTTCGACCTGCTTCTCCCCGCGCTCGCCCCGGGCCCGAATTGAAGAACAAGGCCCTCAATTTGAGCGACAGGTATTTTCGGAGAAATTGCTAAAGGAGAATCCCATGGGCTCACAGGTCTATCGCGAAACATATTTGGCGGCACTCGAGGTTGCTCACTCTGACCTGGATCAGATCATCGAGCAATTCGACCTGCTCCAGCTCCGCAAAGAACAGCTTCAGAACGCGCTCGGCTCGCTCGAAGTTTTCCTGAGTTCCGAGCAGGAAATTACTTACGAATACCACCAACCAGAGCCCGTACATGCGGAGCCAACGAACGTTGAGCCAGTGCAGGAGATTATGCAACCGGCACGCCGCGCCGTACCCACTTCCGAACCGGTTGCCCCCGCCGCGTTCTCGCCGATGCCCGAGCCGATTCTCGATCCGATCCAGAGCCGCATCAATCGCGCTCTCGGCCTCGCGGTCGCATAAGACTTAAACGAACCTGTCAGCGATCCGTAAGAGATCGCATCAGGAACACCCTCAGAGCCCAACCCAGGAAAACAAAAAGCCCCACGCGTTGAACAAGCGTGGGGCTTTTTGTTGTAACAATCGCCTTTCGAGAATCCGAACGCCTTACTTCATCGCATACGACGGCGCCGTCTCCTCGGCCTTGGCAGTGGTCTCAATCAGCTTCACCGGATAATACGCATTACGCGTGTACTGCTTCACCATGCGATTGGTGTTGAAGTAAGACCCATTGAACGCCAGCGTCGTCCGCATCAACTTCGCCCACTTCTGCGGCTCATTTCGATACAACGGCACCACCGCGTTTTCCATCTTTTTGTAAAGATTCTCGGCTTCTTCCGCATCGTTCGCGCCGTCTTCAATCGCCCAGCCTGTGACGCCTTCGATGCATCCCTCAATCCACCATCCGTCTAGAATCGAAAGACTCGGTACGCCATTCAGCGCAGCCTTCATGCCGCTGGTGCCTGAAGCCTCATATGGCCGGCGCGGAGTATTCACCCATACATCGACACCCGCCGTCAGCAGCGCGCCCAGGTCCCACGCGTAGTTCTCCAGATACACGATGCGCAGCATGTCATTCGACAGCTTGCTCGCCGTCTCGATCACGCCGTGAATCAGCGCCTTTCCCGGCTCGTCTGCCGGATGCGCCTTGCCGGCATACAGAAGCTGCAACCCGCCCGCCTGCGTCGCAATCTTCAGCAGGCGCTCCGGATCGGCAAACATAAGGTTCGCGCGCTTGTACGTAGCGGCGCGACGGGCAAATCCAAGCGTCAGCACATTTGGATTCAGCACCAGCCCGGTCCGCGTGGCCACCTCGGTCAGCAGCGCTTCCTTCGCGCGGCGATGCGCATTCAATAATTCTTGTTCCGGCAGGTCAATGGCATTGCGCAGCGAAAGATTGTCGCGTCTCCACGAGGGAATTTGTCCGTCCAGCATCTGCTGCACCGGCTCTGATATCCACGTCGGCGCATGCACACCGTTCGTAATCGAATCGATCTGGTACTGTGGAAACATTGCGCGCGAAACCTTGCCGTGCTGCATCGCCACACCATTCGCGTACCGCGAAAAACGCAACGCCAGCAGCGTCATATTCAGCAGGCCGTTTTCAAAGACGCCAAACTTCTCCAGCCGCGCCGTTCTCTCTCCGCCAAGAATTCTTATCGCCTGCTCGGTCGAGAATCGATCGTGGCCCGCGGGCACCGGCGTATGCGTCGTAAATACGCACTTGTTGCGCACCTGCAGAATGTCGCTCTCCGTTGGAGAATTCAGTGGGCCGCCGCCCATCTCGCTCTCCAGCAGCGCCAGCGTCAGCAGCGCCGCATGGCCCTCGTTCATGTGATAGACATTCACCTTCAGGCCGAGGGCGTTCGCCATGCGCGCGCCGCCAAGTCCCAGCACGATTTCCTGCTGCAACCGGTAGTTCGTGTCGCCGCCATACAGGTGATCGGTCAGCCCGCGATCCCATCCCGAATTGCCATCCAGATCGGTATCGAGTAGATAAATCGGAACGACATGTCCGTAGCGGCCTTCGAGGTCGTAACGCCACGCGCGAACCGTCACATCGCGGCCTTCCACTGAGACCGTGATGCGGGCCGCTTCCTCGGTGCAGAAGTCCGAAGGATTCCATGGCTGCACTTCTTCGCTCTGGTCGCCGGCCTGGTTCAGATGTTGCTGGAAATATCCTTTGCGATGCGCCAGTGAGAATGCGACCAGCGGCACGCCGAGATCCGCGGCTGAACGCAATGTATCTCCGGCCAGCATTCCAAGGCCGCCGGAGTATGTGGGCATCGCGCGGTTGATCGCAATCTCCATTGAGAAGTACGCGACCAGTCCGTTCGTTGGGGTTGTTTCGTAGGAGAAGGGTTTTGTTGAATTCAATTGCATTCTCTACATCTCTCTGCGGCTCGCAAAATGCCTACAATTTTGAAATTGAAAATCTCAAAGCGCCGGCCAGGTCAAGTTTTTCCTGTCGCGGTCTATTAGTGCAAAAAATGGGAAACCTGTGAAAGATTCTAGCAAGGAAAAGCGATTTGGTTGTAGGGACAGAGTCAGATTGGGGGTAACTTCAGAGACCCACTTTTTCCACCACATGGTAATGAGATGCACGAAGCGCGAACATGGAAAACCCCGATGTCCTTTAATGCGAGAGGCTCGCGACCACCTTGTGCGCTCCGTTCGATGCATGGCAAATGTGAATCTGCGGAACGATCCCCGTTTCGGTGGCATAACTTGCAGCCAACGCCTCAGCGAATTCCTCGGCCTTTCCACTCTCCACCAGGTTGATAGTGCACCCCCCGAATCCTCCTCCCGTCAGCCGCGCGCCAATCAATCCCGGAAGGTTATTTGCCAGCATTACCATCGTGTCGGCTTCTACACAGCTCGCTTCAAAATCCCTGCTGTAGCTCACGTGCGCCTCAGCCATCAATCGGCCCAGTTCTTTCAGATCGTGATGAATCAGTGCATCGGCTGCGGCCACCGTGCGCGTGTTTTCCGTAATCACGTGGCGTGCGCGCTTCAGCGCATTCGCGCTCATCTCGGCGCCCCACTTGTGCAGGTCCTCCACCGTTGCGTCGCGCAGAAACCGCACCTCCGGCCTGTGCCGCGCAATCACTGCCGCAGCTTCTTCCACTTCCGCACGCCGCGTTGTGTATTCGCCGCCCGCCACAGAGTGCTTCACCATCGTGTTCGCAATCACCAGCGCAACATTCGCCGGAATCGGCGCCAGCCTGAAACTCAAATCGCGGCAATCCAGCAGCAGCGCATGATCTTCCGCGCCATTCGCGGAGATGAACTGATCCATGATTCCGCAATTCGCGCCGACAAATTCGTTCTCCGCGCGCTGGCATAACCGCGCCAGCACCGGCCGCGGATAATCAACACCCAGCAGCGATGTCACTGCCAGCGCAGTCGCCACTTCAACTGCCGCCGAACTCGACAGTCCCGATCCCAGCGGAACATCTCCCAGCAGGCTCAGACTCAACCCCGGAATCCGATGTCCCCCATCCGCCAGAATTTTGTCCGCCAGAATCACCATCACGCCCAGCGGATAATCACTCCAATCCTTGCTCCCCCTCTTGGGCAGCGAACTTGCATCGAATGTTCGCTCTTCCTTGAAATTTTCTGAGTAGATGACGATCTTGCCGTCGTCGCGCGCAGAGATGCCTGCCAGCGTCGCGAAATCAATCGCCGCGGGCATCACAAATCCTTCGGCATAATCCGTGTGCTCACCAATCAAATTCACTCGCCCCGGAGCAGCAAAGATCTCCGGTTCACTCTTGAATCGGCTCAAATGCAAGGATCGCAAAACTTCAGGGTCATGCATCTTGTTCATCTCTCGATTCGCTGAATCTCAACTTCCATCGGCCAACTGAAACAATCGCCCGGCTCAAGGGCTCGCGACCACGGTCCGGTAACAGCCAGCGAATCCACCGGCGCCGTCGCCGGCTCCATCGCGACACACATCTGCTTCGGTCCGGGCCTCTCCGGCCATCCTCCATAGCAGATCCACAAACCCAGATATGGTGTTGCCACCGTGTCAAACGTGACTCGAATTCGCAATCCTGCCGAAGGCCGCTCCAATGCGCACCAGTTCTCTGATCGATCGAGCGGTCCCGCAAACAGCTTGTCGCCAGTCCCCGAACCCGGTGTCTCCGCAATCCTCAGGTCCACTTGCCCTCCACCCGCAAGCCTCGCAAATGGCCAAGCCACCACATCGTTACCTTTGCCCAGTCGTCCGCCGCCCGAACCCTCCACCCGCAGTCTCTTGATCGACTCCGGCAGCACAATCCGATCGCCCTCTTCTATCGCAAACAAAGGATGAGCTGCCCATGACCACGGCATTTTCTCAGAACTCAGGTTGGTGACTGTATAGTCAGACCGCAAAACCCAGCCAGTATCCACCGGAGTCAGAGTAAGTGTCCGCTCCAGCCCTAGCGGCAACGAAAAGCACTCGCCCCGATACATCATGCAATAGGCTTCATTGATCAACGGCTGCCATTCCACGCGCCACAAGTCCCCATGGTCCGGAACTTCTGCAACTCCCGCTGCCGTCTCCACCCGGCACGCGGCCACTGAAGGCAGACACTCATCCCACCCGCTCGCGTCCCCGGCATCAAATGCCATCATTCGGGTCCGCGGCGCAATCGGCGCCAGCGGCTGCTGCAGTAGTTCCCGCTCTCCAATTCGAATAGAGGCGATCTTCCCCCCAAACTGGGGAAGTACCGTCACTGTGCAATTGCCCGCCCGGATGAGAACGTTTTCAGTTTCGGCGAAAGATGCTTGCAAATTCGTCATCTTCACCCCTTCTCCACTTCCGCACAAGCTCCACTTAGCAGATTCCAGAGGCGGTCCAGCCACGTCTCATGTTCTGGCTTCATCATCACCGAGCGAAGGCAGATTACATGTCCTTCAAGCGCACTCGAAGCGCTGTCGGCCCAAACCAGAATTGCGGCAATTGTACTAGCGCCAGATGTAAGTTGTGCCTCGCACATGCCGAAAAAATCGATTGTGCCAGCTCGGACGCAAGCTCCGCCGTCTCCGCCCTCATCTTCCAAACCACGATGTCCAGTTCCGGCCCGCCTGCACTCATCGCTTCAAATCGATCATCTTCCCGCAGCCGCCGATCCAACTCCGCTGCCGCCGCTCTCCCCGCCCTCAATCCGCCGGCAAACTCCCCACCCGGCTTCAGCGGCAAAAGCCTCTGCGTCGCCCACAAAGCCACCGCCGCTGCCCCGGCCCGAGAGCACTCCAGGCTGATCTCCCCCAGATGCAACTCCTTTGACGTGAAGTACGTATACGGCGAATCGTGCTTGTAAAACCGCCCCACCCCCGGGTCCCGGAACAATACGCACCCGCACCCATACGGCTGCAGCCCATGCTTATGTGGATCGATCACGATCGAATCCGCCTGTCCGATCGCCGTAAACGCCCGCCGCGCCGGCTCATCCAGCACATCCTCAATCAGCTTGAAATACCCGCCATACGCCGCATCCACATGGACCCGGAATCCATACCTCTCCCGCAGCGCCAGAATCTCCGGCAGCGGATCCACCGCGCCGATCGCCGTCGTCCCCAGCGTCACCACCACGGTACCCACATCGCCTTTGCGCAGCTCATCTTCCAGCGCATCCAGCCGCATCCTACCCCGCGCATCTGCCGCCACCGATCCGTACTCCAGCTTCAGCACGCCTGAAATCCGCTGGTGCGTGTAGTGCGCCTGGTCAGAGCCGACGATTCGTTTAGACGTAGTCCTAGTCCCTTAGTCCCGATCCCGGCGCTATCTGCCCTGCCACCCACAGTGCCTCCAGGTTCGCCATCGTCCCGCCCGAAGTCAGATGTCCCAGGTACTCCGTCCAGCCGAACATCCCCGCAATCTGCGCCACCGCCTCAATTTCCATGGCGGAGCTTGCCCGTCCCCCGTCGCGCGCGTGGTTGTTAGGATTGATCGTCATCGCCAGCGCATATGCAGCCCGCGCCACCGGATGCGGAGGTTTTAACATCTGTCCGGCATACATGGGATGAAAGTAGGGATAGTTGTTTCCCAGCCGGCGCGCCGTCTCCTCGAGCACCGCCGCCATCGCCTGGCTATCGCCATCCGTCGGCCGCGCCGGCTTGAAACCTGGCAGCACGCCAAACTCGCGCTCCAGCACTTCCGTGCGTGCCCAGCAGGTCGGGGACAAGATCTTCGGCCATAGCGACCCTCCACCCTATCACAGCCAAAGCTGGCCCCGTAAGCCTCTCATTTTAAGATGGATCCAGAGTTAGACAGATTTCACTAGCGACTTTCGTGCGCGTAAGCAGGGACTGTTAATTTCGGCAGCGATGGTACACTTGAGGGTAGCGTTAGAGTCGAACCGGGCGTGTGCAGTAGCTCGCCCATAGCGTTCTCAGGATCTTCCTGAAACGCCGAACCAGCAAGATTCTGCCAGTGGTCGCTCCGATTCATCCAGCGCAATTCAATTCCAGGAAACACGAAGAAAATGGAACAAGGTACTGTGAAGTGGTTCAATGACGCGAAAGGTTTCGGATTTATCTCGCGCCAGAACGGTGAGGACGTCTTCGTGCACTACTCTGCAATCAACTCGAGTGGATTTAAGAGTCTGCAGGAAGGCCAAGCCGTGCAGTTCAACGTCGTAAAGGGACCAAAGGGCTGGCAGGCCGCGGACGTTCAGCCTCTGTAAGCCACCAGATTTCGGCAGAATCTAGCAGACAGAAGCGAGGGTCGGGCCAATAACCCGGCCCTCGGCTTTTTGGTCCGGGTTTTCCCATTTGGTCCCGGTCAGGGAGCACAGCGTCGTTTTCGACTGCATCACCCAGTGCGCCGCCGACCTTGCAGTCCATCACCCGCTACGCCTGCACCGTCAAAGCCTTCAGATCCGCCCATGTATAAGCGACTTCCATCAGCTTCGTGCCCCCGATATCAATCACCTTCGATGTCGCCAGCCGCGCTCCAGTCTTCTCATAGAAGCTGCGCGAGCGATTCTGCTCCAATACCCAGACCGCCATGCTCTTGAAATTGCGCTCCAACAAGGCGGTGGCCATCACCCGCAGAAGCTGTGCGCCGATCCCCCTCTTCTGCGCTTCCTTCAACAGATAGATCGAGTACAGTTCCGCGTCACAATCTGCCACCGGCTCGCGGTTCGGCCCTCCATGCGCAAATCCCACCACGCGCCCATCCCACTCCGCAACAAATACCAGCGTTCCGCTGCTCAGCCACTCGCCCCACAACCTGGCCCGCAAAGTTTCATCCAGCCCGGCCAGGTAGGCAGCGGGCATGATCCCGGCATACGTCGTATGCCAGCTCTCTACATGCACATGCGCGATCGCACCCGCGTCCGCGTCCACCGCAGCTCGAACCAGAATTTTCATTCAGACGTTTTCATTCAATGCAATCCTTGCTTTGAAAACTTCCGTCACTCTCTACCCCGCACAAGAGTCTTTACTCCTGCAAAACTCCGGCTACGATAAATCCACAAGCCTGAACACAGCGTTTAACAAAACTGCTCAGGTGTCTAGCCTGAACGACCCGGAAAGCAAAGATGGGGGTGGCTAGCGTCACGGGCTGGGTGCGACGATTCCACCCGGCCCGTGATCCATAACCTGCCTCAACCTCAAGTTACAGAAGCATTCTTGGGGCGCGGTTCTTTGAAAACCACCCATTACTTTAGGATGGTTAACCTCTCCGTACCTTTGATTTTCTGCTGTTTTCCGATGCTACACTTCGCCAAGTGGAGAACATAGACATGGATCCCTATCGCATCGCCTACGAACAAGCCATGACCGAGCTGAACGAGATCACGCGGAAGTTCGATCTTCTCCGGCTCCAAAAAGCCCAGGTCGAAAATCTCATCAACGCATTTCGCCCGCTGATCGAGAACGACCAAACCGCCAACGCCATTGCTGGCTAATCGGGCCCTGGTTGTCGCATACGCATGCCGGCGCAAGCCGGCATATCCGTCTTGCATGCCCTTGGCCTCTTCCGCATCTGATTCAGCGATTCACGTGTCGCCGTTGCCTGTCGTACTCTTCCTCAGGCATCGCGTTCCCAGCTTGCAATCTCAGAATCAAGCATAAAGTGATCTAAAGATCTGCGCAGATTGCCCTCGGTCCCAAACCGGAGCATCTGTCGCCGAAGTCAGCTGTCTGCTCTCGCTCCATCACAGCGCCGCGCCCGCCTCCGAGAAAAACTCAAACAGCAACTCATCCTTGACAGCGCGACACCGAAGCGAATATCAAGGCACCTTCGCATCTCTTCCGTCAGAAAGACATCCTAAGAATCCTTCGTCAAGGAATCACCGCGCTCCAGGACAGGACCGACCGCATGGCAACTCGCAGAACCATCTTGAAGTACATCACAGGCGCTGTCGGCGCTTCCGCATGTGGACTCAGCGAACTTGAATCGTTTGCCCGGCAACTCAACGGCGACAGCAAAAAACCCAACATCGTCTGCATCGTCGGCGAAGGTCTGCGCTCCGACGAGTTGTCCTCGACGGGAAACAAACTCATCCAGACCCCCAACCTCGATCGCATCGGTCACGAAGGCTGCACATTCAAGAACGGATTCGTCGTCAACGCACTCTGTCTGCCGGCGCGCGCAACCATGTTGACGGGCATGTACTCGCACACAACCGGCGCCGTCTCAAACGTCGAAGGAAAAATACCCGCCCGGTTCCCTCTCGTCTCTGACCTGCTTCAGAACGCCGGTTACGAGACCGCCTTCCTCGGCAAATCGCACATTGAAGGCGCTCTCATGGAGCACAACTGGGATTACTACTTCGGATTCGTTGGCCAGGCCGACTACTACCGCCCCAGAATCACCGAAGGAATTCGCGGCAAATACGGTCCCGCAAAGCTCTATCAAGGCGAATACGTCGATACACTCCTCACCCAAAAAGCAGTTGAGTGGCTCAAACAGAAAAGAACCAAGCCCTTCTGCGTATTCCTCTGGTTCTACGCGCCCCATGCGCCCTTCTACAGGCCCAAGGACATGGTCAACAACCTGAACGGTGTGCCAATCCCCAAGCCAAAAACCTTCGACGAAAATCTACAGAACTATCTAGGCAAGCCGCGCGCCGTCGCCGACGCCGACAACAAAATCGGCTACTCCGAAGTCTTCAGCGACGATCCGCGATCCCTCGAAGAGCTTGTGAAAGACCACTACGTCGGCCTGCAGGACAACGACCGCAACATGGGCGCGGTCTGGCAGGAACTAGAGCGCCAGAACATCGTCAACGACACCGCAGTCCTGCTCAGCTCCGATCACGGCTTCTTCCTCGGCGAGCATCATCTCTACGACAAGCGGCTCATGTATGAACCGTCGATCCGCGTTCCGATGATGGTCAGTTGTCCCGGCCGCATCAAAGCTCGAGCAACTTCCAGTGAGATGGTCTTGAACCTCGACATCGCGCCAACGCTGCTCGACATTGCCGGAGTGGCCGTCCCACCCGAGATGCAGGGCAAAAGCATGATGCCGCTCGCGGAAGGGAAGCCGAACGTGTCGTGGCGAAAAGACTGGCTCTACGAGTACTACGAATATCCGGGCTTCGAAAACGTGCGTCCCTGTCGCGGCGTCAGGACAGATCGCTACAAGCTCATCCACTTCTTCATTGAGCCGCAGGAGTTCGAGCTCTACGATCTCCATACCGACCCCGACGAGATGAACAACCTCTACGGCAAGCCCGAATATGCGGAACTCACAGCGCATCTCAAAGATCGCCTCACAGCCTTGCGAGCCGAGACCAACGACACCTACCAGTACAAGCCAAGCGGCATCCCGCTCCACTGGGAACTCGGAGTTCAGACCGAATCGGGCCTTAAGCGCTCAAACTGAGTCCGAACTAAGCATCAGCCGCTCAGGTATACTCCGGGAACCGACGAATCATTCCCGGAGGTACTCCCTGACCATGCAGCATCGTGCTCGCACTCGCTTGTTTGCCGCGCTCACGATCTCACTTGTTGCCGCTTCCCTCGCCATCGCGCAGAACAACCCCGCGCCATCCACGGCGAAGTCCGATGGAAAGCCGGAAGTCAAAAACCTTCCCGACGTTCCCGCCGACTCCACAACCGAAGGCTCCCTCAAAACAGGCGGCCAGACCATCGAGTATCGCGCCATCGCCGGCACTCTTACCGTCGGCTCCACTGATCCGCAAGACGCCATGATCGGCTTCGACGGCAAATACCTGCCCGATGCCACCATCGACCTGACCGCGAAACCCGAAGATCGCCCCGCCACCGCCCGCTTCTTCTACGCTGCCTATTTCCAGAAGAATCCAGCAAAGAACCGCCCCATCACCTTCCTCTACAACGGCGGTCCCGGCAGCGCCACCATGTATCTCCACATGGGAGCCTTCGGTCCCATGCGTCTTGTTCTTCCGCAGGATTCAGCGCACCAGGAAGGCGCGCCCTACCAGATCGTCCCCAACGAATACAGCCTTCTCGATGTCAGCGATCTTGTCTTCATCGACGCTCCCGGCACCGGCTTCAGCCGCATCTACGGCAAAGACGCGTCGAAGGCCTTCTACGGAACCGATCCCGACGCGCATGCCTTCGACCGCTTCATTCGCCGCTTCCTTTCCAAATACGATCGCTGGAATTCGCCCAAATATCTCTTCGGCGAAAGCTACGGCACTACCCGCAGCGCCATCCTCACCAACCTGTTGCAGCGTCATCTCGATCTCAATGGAACGATCTTTCTCTCGCAGATCCTCAGCTTCGACTCGAGCGCCGACGGCCCGCAGGGCAATCCCGGCACCGACAACGGCTACTTCCTTGCTCTGCCCTCAATGGCCGCAACAGCCTGGTACCACCACCGCGTTCCCAACCAGTCCGCCGACCTCGAACCCTTCCTCAAAGAAGTGGAGCAGTTCTCCCTCGGCGCCTACGCCTCAGCCCTGCTTCAAGGTGCAGACCTTCCCGACGCGCAGAAAAAAGAAGTCGCCGCGAAACTCCAAAGCTACACCGGCGTCCCCGCAGCCTATTGGATCAAGGCCAACCTCCGCGTAAGTGGCGGCGAATTCTCCAAAGAGCTGCAGTCCGAGATGGGCATCACCACCGGCCGTCTCGACACGCGCTATTCAGGCCCAGACATCGATCCTCTCAGCCAGGAAGCCGAGTACGATCCCTTCGGCTCTGCCACATCCTCCGCCTACAACACCGCCATCAACCAATACGCTCGCGCCACGCTCAAATACGGCGAGAACCTAACCTACAAGCCCAGCGCCCGCGAAGCCAACGGCTTCAACTGGGACCTCAAGCATGTGCCGCCGGGTGAACAAGGCTGGGACGACTCAAGCGTCAACGTCATGCCCGATCTCGCCATGGCCATGAAGCGCAACCCCAAACTCAAGGTCCTGCTCATGGGCGGCTACTACGACCTCGGCTGCACCTTCTTCGGCGCGATCTATGAGGACAAACACCTCCAGATTCCGCAATCGCTCCAGAGCAACATCAATTACAAATTCTTCCAGACGGGCCATATGGTTTACATCACCACGCCCGCTCTGAAAGAACTCCACGACGCCACCGCCGACTTCATCCGCAACACCGAAGACGGCACGAAATAAATCCAAATGCCACCGGCCCTCCGTTCGGAGGGTCGCGTTCTCATCTACATAAACCGTGTCATTCTGAGCGTCGCCTGCACGCGCGAGTCATCCTGAACGTAGCGTTTTGGGGCCCATGGACAGAGATGTCCATGGGGTAGGCGAAGTGAAGGACCTGCTTCTTTCGAAGCCTCCTCCGCAGCATATCCACATAGCTCTCCCAAAACTTCCGTGACCTTTCCAGCCCATCACAACCGGTCCAGAATTACTCTCAACGGACAGCGTGAAGATGGCGAAGAGAAAGCAGCCAAGGAAAATTGCTCCCGGTCGAACGCGGCGTTCTGCGCTCGCCCTGCTGTTCCTCTGCCTTGTTCCCATGCTGCCCCGCGCGCAAGAACCCACCCCCGATATCCTCGCGGCCGCCGCCGCGGGAGATGCCAAGGCGCAATTCGCCGTCGGCGATTACTACTTTCGCGTCCGCTTCGCCACACTCGATTACGCGCAGGTCTTGCTTTGGTACAGAAAAGCCGCCGCCCTGGGCTATGCTCCCGCACAGAATCAACTCGGCAGCATGTATGACCACAATATGGGCCTGCCGCAGAACGACAAGAGCGCCGTGAGCTTCTATCGCCGTGCCGCGAATCAGGGGTATGCCCCCGCCGAGTACAACCTGGCCACGATGTACGAAGATGGCCGCGGTGTCCATCGCGACTACAAACAAGCCCTCGAGTGGTACCGCAAGGCGGCCGACCAGAATCTTTCCAGCGCCGAAAAGCAGATCGGATACTTCTATCAGTGCGGGCTTGGCGTCAAGCGTGATTTTGCCCAGGCGATGGACTGGTACCGCCGCGCCGCCGACCACGGCAACGCAGACGCCGAAAATCAATTGGGTTATATGGCCGAAGAAGGCTGGGGCCAGACCCAGGATTACAACGTGGCTCTCTTGTGGTTTTACAAAGCCGCACAACACGGCAGCAACCAGGCCGAGGAAAATATCGGCTACATCTTTCAACATGGCACCGGCGTGCAAACCGACTATGCGAAGGCGATGTCGTGGTTTGTCGCGGCCGCCGCGCAAGGCAACAGCGACGCGGAAAACCAGCTCGGCTGGATGTATCAATTCGCGCAAGGCGTTCCGACCGACAATGCGCGGGCTTTGACTTGGTATGGCTTGGCTGGCGATTTGGGAAATGTGAAGGGCAAAAACAATCTCCAGTCCCTCACCGACGACCTGCAGGACGACGGCGGCGAATGGCAGAACGCAACAATTGCCATCACCGACGCCGCCATCTCTGCAGCGCAACGCTGGGCGAAGATCCGCGATCTTCAACGCCGCATCGACGCAGCCGAAGCCCATGCCGTGTACCAAGCCGAATACGCAGACCAGCTCGAACACATCGGCCACAGCAACAGCAAAGCCATGGCAGAAGTCTTCAACACGATGGGAAGCATCGGCGCTGTCCAGCACCACGCTGAAGCTGAAAGTTCAAGCGTCGAAGCAGCGCGTTTGCGCGATCAGCTGTCTCAAATCGAAAACCCAATCCAATCCGCCGCCGTCCCAGTTCCCTGACTTTCGAATCGTCGGTGCTGCAATGTGGATCGCCACGATCGGTGTTCCACCGGTGTCAACGATTGTTTGATGCAGGTTCAAGGCCTGCTTTGCCCGTATCATCGGAACGTTAGGTTAGAATCCGGAACGAGCTTATGCCTTTGAATGGATTAGCGACGGTTGCGTTCGTGGTTTTCACAGCCGGCGGAGTTCTCGCGCAACCCAGCAAGCTTGGTGTTGCGATCGACGCCTATATCCAGCCGTACGTTCGCAGCTCAAACTTTGCAGGCCAGGTCCTCGTTGAGAAGAATGGAACAGTCATCTTCGAGAAGGCATATGGCTTCTCCGACCGGGAACACCATATCGCCAACACCAACGCCACTCAGTTCCACGTCGCTTCCATGTCCATGCAGTTCACCGCCGCAGCCGTTCTGCGCCTCGTGGATTCAGGTTCGATCAGCCTGAAGGAGCATATAGGCGATATCGTCCCGGGAATTGAAGGTGGAGACAAGATCACCATTCGCGATCTTCTTACTGAGCGTTCCGGGTTGCCGGATATCAATGCCCTGCCTGGCTACGATGAAGTACTGCAGCATCATCAAACGCCTGCGAGCCTGGTGGCAAAAATTGAGGGAAAGCCCCTGCTGTTTGAACCGGGATCAAAGTTTTTGCACGAGGAGCATTCGGCCTATAATCTTCTCGCTCTCATCGTAGAAAAGACGACCGGCCTCCCATTTGCAGCCGCCGTCAGGCACCTGGTCTTCGAGCCAATGGGTTTGGCGGCATCCGGTATAGATGACGATTCTCTACCTCACTCCACACGCATGGCCCGCGGCTATGAGCCGGAGGGAGAATTCGATTTGAAGCCTGCGGTACCGATCCATTGGTCGGCAAAAACGGGGAATGCCTCGGCATATACAACGGCGACCGACGTGGCCCGATGGGTAGATGCGTTGTTCAAAGGACATCACATAAGTTCGTCGTCCCGAGGGGAAGTCGTTGATACCTCTTTCAGGGTGGGTTATGGCTGGTTCAGGGGTACAAACAAGCGGTTCGGTGATATCACCTACTCCATGAACGGCAGAGCGCCGGGCTTTGCGTCGTTTGTCGTCTACCTTCCGCAAGCTCAAACGAAAGTCGTAGTTCTGAGCAACATTTACTCATCAGCGACGACGACAATCGGCTATGACATCGCTGCCATTGCACTCGGTTCTTCCTACGAACCGTTTCGCTTTGGCGAGGTTGTGCCTGGTCCAGAGGAATTGAAGAATTGCACGGGCGTATTTCGGTTTGGTCCGGACTTTTACCAGCCCAATGCCGAAGTGGCCCTCACCACAGATGGTAAAGGCCTCTTCATGCATTGGCCGTCCGGCGAAGTCTCCGCGCTGATTCCTCTCGCGAAGGATCGTTTTGTCGATCGAGCATACTGGGAAGAAGTCATTATCCAACGCGACCCATCTGGAAATCCCGACGGACTTCTCTATGGTCAATTTCGAGGGCTTGTAATCAGCGTAAAAGAGTGACAGCGCGCTTCTTCCCTGGCTTTGTTCCCGTCTGGCTCACTAACGGCACGCACAACGCAGTAAGATGAACTCGCACTCTGAACTGCAAGCTCAAACACCCGCCTCACCCCGTATTCCGCAGCCCCGCCGAGATCCCGCTGATCGTCGCCGCAATCGCCCGGTTCACTTCCGGAACCGAAGTTATTAGCGGTGTAGGCTGCATCAGTGGCGTGCGGCAGCTCTGCCTTTGGCGATTAGGACCACTACGGCCCTGGAATCGCTGCCGAACTGCGGTCTTTGTTGCGTAGGAATAACTAAAGGATGACCGAGTGTCAAGAAAATGTCGCCAGCACTTACTACTAACTCCAAAGAACGAACCGACAAGAACTTTCAAGCGAACTTGGCCGGAGCTTCAGGTTTTGATTATCGTTTTCGGCGACGGTGATGCAGCGACTTCGAAAACCCCAGATCACGTTTCAGGGCTTTTATACATCCAATATTTCGCCGTCGTAGTTTACGGGTGATTGAAGGAACGGGCCTCAAACATGAAGCAGTAAGCAGCAGTCGTGTGGGATTAGGGGATTGCGAGAGAGGATTCCTTGCTATGGAGCAAGAGGCCCCCCAACCAAAATATCAAGAGGTATTCATTGATGTGGCCGGCGCGCGCGTGCGCTACCTCCACGCGGGAAACGGCAAACCGATAGTGCTCATCCATGGACTAGTCGGAGCAAGTGAGAATTGGCGGAATAACATCGACGCCCTTGCCAGGGACGCCAGCGTTTACGCAATCGACCTGGTGAACATGGGTAAATCACAACGTGTCGGGGGGCCGGACGCAGGGCTTTCGGCCAGCGCCAAACGCATCATCTCAATCATGGACGCGCTCAATCTCGCCGAAGCCGACATCATCGGCCATTCTCACGGGGGAGCCGTAGCGCTGATGCTTGCTGCGCTACGTCCCAAGCGCGTGCGCAAGCTTATTCTCTTCGCACCTGCTAACCCCTACAGTCGCTCAAGCGATGTTATGGTGCGTGTTTACGGCACTAGATGGGGCGGGCTTCTCGCATGGATGCTGCCCTATCTTCCGGCACAGATTCAGCGCGTCGCTCTCGGACCGATGTACGGAGGCCCCGACCGCGTTGTCGATCGATGTTTGCAGGAGATTGTCGTTGGTCTGCGGAACCCCGATATTTTGCGCCATGTCCTCTGCGTTATTCGCTGCTGGTCCGCCGAGATGGTCAAGTTGAAGGCGGCGATCCGCCGAGTGAAGAAGATCCCGATACTGCTAGTGTGGGGCGATCGCGATTGTACTGTCAGTCTCAACTCCGCTATCCCGCTGAAGCGTAAACTGCGAGCTTCCGAACTTATAGTGCTTCCGGGTTGCGGCCACTCTGTATTCGAGGAGAACCCTGAGGAGTCGAATCGCATTATGTTGGAATGGCTCTGTAGGGATTCATCGCCCACACCGCGCCTAAGCGACGCGCAACGAGCGACCTCTGTCGCGATAAGAACCGGCCGCTCCGCCGCAATGCGGCGTCTGTCGCCTGGAATATGAACCATGACATTCCGGGTGCTGAGTATAGGCGCGCAGCACCCGCCAACTGTGAACTCTGAACTCAGAGGTCTGAACGGCGAACTCGGATAACCGTTTCAGCCGGTGTTCCTCAGCCCCGCTGAAATCCCGCTGATCGTCGCCGAAATCGCGCGATTCACCTCAGGCGTATCCTCGCCCGCCCGCTTCCGCCGCAGCATATCCACCTGGATCAAATGCATCGGATCGACATACGGATTCCGCAACCTGATCGAGTGCGCCAGCACGCGATTCGTCTCCAGCAATTCCTTCTGCTATCGTAATCGCCAGCACCGCGCGCACTGTGCGATGAAACTCGCCTTCGAACATGTCGAAGATCCGCTCGCGCAGTTTCGCATCCGTCACCAGTTCCGCGTACAGCCGCGCCGTAGCCAGATCCACCTTGCCCAACGCCATCTCCACGTTGCGCAGCAGATCGATAAACAGCGGAAACTCCCGCGCCATCTCCTGCAGCAAATCCAGTGATCCGGGCTTCTTCGTGAACTCCTCAATCGCAAACCCCACGCCAAACCACGCCGGCACCAGCAGCCGCGACTGCGTCCACCCAAACACCCACGGAATCGCCCGCAAATCCGACAACTTCGGAGATTTGTTCCGCCGCGCGGGCCGCGACCCGATCTTCGCGTGCTCCAGTTCGCCCACCGGCGTCGACTGCTTCGAAGTACGTCACCACATCCGGATCATCCAGAATGTGCTTCCGATAAAACCCGAACGAAATCTCCGACAACTCATCGAGCGCCGCTTCCCACTCCGGCTTCAGCACACCCGTAAAGTGCCCCTCAGGATCGCGCGCATTCGGCCGCGCAAGAGCGTCAAGTGAAGCCGCAATCATCAACTCCAGATTCCGCTCCGCCAGCACCTCATCGGCGTACTTGAAGTTCAGCACCTCGCCCTGCTCCGTAATCCGCAACTGGCCTTCGAACGCATCCATCGGCTGCGCAAAAATCGCGCGATGCGTCGGCCCGCCGCCGCGTCCCACCGTTCCGCCGCGCCCGTGAAAGAGCCGCAGCTTCACGCCGCATTCGCGCGCCACCACGTGCAGATCGCGATGCGCGCGGAAAATCTCCCACGTGCTGGTCAGCATTCCGCCGTCTTTATTCGAATCGGAATACCCCAGCATCACTTCCTGCCAGTTATCCCACGACGCTATCAGCTTGCGATAATCCGCCCGGCTCCACAGCTCCCGGCAAATCGCCGGCGCCTGCCGCAAATCTTCAATCGACTCAAACAGCGGCACTGGCATCAATCCCGGATCACGTCCCGCCGCCCTCCACCGTCACGCCGCCCAGCCGCGCCAGCCTCACCACCGCCAGCACATCCTCCACGCTCGACGCGCCGCTGATCACGTAGTGCCGAATAGCCTCTGGCGAGCAACCCTGCTTCATCTCCGCCACTACGCGAAAGGTCTCCAGCACCGACGTCGTCTCCGCCGACATTCCCGCCGGCAACTGCGGCGCAATCGTGTCGCTGATTGCCTCCTGCAATGCCGCCGCGTGTACCCGCGCATGCTGCCGTATGTCCAGCGTATGCAGATGCAGCCCGAACGTCCGCACCTGCAAAATCAGCGGATCGATCAGCGTTCGCGCAATACGCAGTCCCGCATTCGCCGCCAGCGAAGCACGCAGCGTCTCCAGGTCGTCAAGAAATTCGTCAACGTGCAATACTCCGGCAGCACCTGCGCCAGCTTGTGCCTGTCCCTGCGCCAGCGTGTACGGCATCACCGGCAGTCGTCGCGCCATGTTTGCCCGTCTGCTCCAGCGTCCGCTGGATGCGCGCCTTCACGCAGATGATGAACCGCCGGTAATACTCAAACTCGTACTGCTCGCCGAATACCTGCGCCTCCGGCGTATGCACCAGCGCCACATACGCATCCAGCCGCGTACGCAACTCCTTGCTCACCGGCCGCTGCTGCGCGCTCGTCGTCAGAAGGTCAATAATGTCGTCCAGCCGCGCCTGGTAGTAGAGCAGCAAATGTCCCCGCGCCAGTTGAATCGCATCCCGCGTCACCTCCGGCGTCACAAACGGATTGCCATCGCGATCGCCGCCAATCCAGGAACCAAACCGCAGCACCTGGGGCAGCTCATGCGCCTCAATCTCCAGATCCGTATGCTGCGCGCAGCGCCTCCGAAATCTCCCGGTACAGCCCCCACAGCGTCGCAAAGATCGAGACATCGTAGTAATCCAGCCCCATCTTCACTTCGTCGTAAACCGTCGGCCGTCGCGACCTTACTTCATCCGTCTGCCACAGGCTGGTGATCTCCGCCCGTATCGCTTCTTCCAGACGCGCCAGATCCTGTTCCGGCACCGGAATGCGATCCAGTGCTCGCCAGAAATTCCCCGATCCGCCGCCTCTTGAACATCACCGATCGCCGCGCTACTTCCGTCGGATGCGCCGTAAACACCGGTACAATCAGGATTCGCCGCAGCCAGTCCATCGCCTCATCTGCGCCAATTCCTACCCGCCGCATTTCGCTAAGCGTTCCGGCCAGCGATCCGCGCTGGCGTCCCGACGCTCCACTCAGCTGTATCGCGATGCGCCGCCGCTTGCGATGATTCGTCTCCGCCAGGTTGATCAGCTCAAAATAAAACGCAAACGCCCGCGTCAGCAGAATCGCCCGCTCCGCCGGTAGCGAGTGCACCAGCTCCAGCGCCTTCGCCCCCTGCCGCTCCGCCTCTTTCTCGTCGCCCCGCGCCTCGGCATCGCGCCGCCGGATCGTCCCCTGCCGCAGCGCCTCGACGTGCGCGAATAGATCCTCGCCCGCCTGCTCGCGCAGCACCTCGCCCAGCAACGTTCCCAGCGACCGCACGTCGCGCCGCAGCGGAGCCTCTTTCAGCTCGCCCGAACGTGCCTCAAGCTCCGCCAGCCTCTGCGACCAGCTCTCCGGATTCCACAAAAGCGCCATCGTGTCTTGATTATGCACGACCAGAACTGAATACCGTTTCAGCAGGCAACGTGCGATGCACGAATCGCTCTCAATCAGCGAGATTGGTCATGCAAGCTCCAACGGGTATGAAGTTGTCATCCCGAGCGAAGCCGAGGGATCTGCGGTTGCCTTTAAGACAGTTGGTGTTAGCTTGGACGCCCGGTTCCGCATCCTTGCGAAACAGGGGTGGGAAATCACGAACCATCGCGCGCCTTTCTCGGGGCACGACTTCAGGTCGTGCCACATACGCTCTTCAAAATGGGGTGGGCCTCAGCCCTTGCGAGACATTCGTCCTGTCAGGGACGAGCCGAAAATAGCCCATGTTGAAAATCTGGGAAGTAGACACTCCAATAACCTTCCCGTCCTGAAGGGCCGATCGAACCCCGGCACAGAAAAGATGCTGCTAAAATCAGAACCCAAATCCAAACCGTGACAACCGCTCTCAATCGCGACGCCATCGAGCGCTCCTTTCGCAGGAGAATCTATGCGCTCGGCTTCGGCAGTCTTTTGTTCTCCATCCTGCTGTTGCTGGCCGTCAGCCATGAGCTCATTTCAATTACGACGCTCCGTGTATCTTTGTTTGTCTATGTCGGGGTGGCAACGGCTGCGTATCTAGTTCTGATGTTGAACGCCCGAAAGAAGCTCCGGACAAACCGCCCCGACTTCACCAAACCACCTGATGCTGAGGAACAGAAGCGACTCCTTCGCAGCATTAAATTACTTAAACGGGGAGTCGTCTTTTATGCTTTAGCTCTCATTTTGGGAATTTGGATGGAACGCGATGAACTTTCGATCGCGACGCTCGTCGGGGTGGCGATCAGTCTGCTGATTCAAACATGGCTCATCCTCACGATTCGGCGGGCAAACAGAAGGTTGAGAACCACCGCTCGCCTCGATCAGACTCCCGAATGAAAGCTTCCTACAGCTTCTTCAACTCACCCCGGCTCCTTCCCGCTCCCCATCTGCCAATACACCCCATACTTCTGATCGCGAATCTCGTACATCGGCAGCAGATCATACTGCGCACCCTCTCCGGCCGCCTTAAAGCGCATCTCTCCCGCTGACGCCGTGCTCACCCAATCCGCCCCCGCCGCCTTCAACAACGCATCCGGCTTAGCCAGCCCCTTCGGCACCGTCGATCCATCGGGAATGATCTTGCTCGGCCCGTCCGTCGGCCCCGCGCCAAGATCCGCCGCCAGCACCAGCGGCCCATACATCGCCGCCACAACCGAGTCGTCCCCCGCCAGCGCCTCCGTTCTCAAGGTCATCGGCAAGCTCAAGCTGATCGTGTCGCCATCCTTCCATACCCGCCGAATCGCCAGATACGACCCCGGATCCGCAACAGCCTCCAGCGGCTTGCCATTCACCTTCACCTCCGCCGCCCCCGTCGTCCATCCCGGAATCCTCACATGCACCGTCCGCACATTGGCCTGCGTAGCGCTGATCTTGAGCGTCGTCCCCTGCTCCCGCGGAAACGTCGTCGTCTGCTCAATCTTCAGTCCTTCTTCTTTCCAGTCCAGCGTCGAAGCAATGAACTGGTTCACATACACATCGCTGCCACGATGGAAATAAATCGTATCCGTAAACTTCGCAAACTCCTCAACGCCCGTTCCCGTGCAGCACCAGAACGAATCCTCCGCCGAGTGGTATGCGCGCCAGTATCCCGCCGCCAGCGGAAAGAAATACTGCTTCAACCCCTGCGCATTCTGCGTTCCCAGCCTGCAATTGAACATCGAGCGCTCATAGGCATCCATCCACCGAGCATCGCCTGTCCAGCCAAACACCAGCCGCTCCAGCTTCATCAGGTTATAAGCAACGCAGCACTCCGCGTTCGTCCAGCCCAGCGATCCTTTCAACTGTTCCGCAGGCGTCGTCCAATGCTCATCCAGGCTCGTATTCCCAATCGCGTAACTCCGCGCTGTCAGCACCTCTTCCAGGAAATACTCCGCAATCCGCCGATAGCGAGCGTCGCCCGTTACCTCGTACATCCGCGCCGCCCCAATCATTTTCGGCACATTGGTATTCGCATGCAGACCCTGCAACTCATCCCTCCGCGCCGCCAGCGGATCGAGAATGCTCGGCTGCTCAAACAACCTCGCCGTATCAAGATACTGTTGCTTCTTCGTCAACGAAGCCAGGTTCACCAGCGCCTCATTCATCCCGCCATATTCCGTGCGCAGCATCCGTTGCCGCTGATCATCGCTGATGCCTTCGAAGTAGTGGTCCACCCACCGCGCCATACCTTCGGCAACTTTCAGCGCGTCGGTGTTCCCCGTCAGCACATACATGTCGAGCAGGCCGGCCATGATTTTGTGGTACGTGTAAAACGGCGCCCACACATCTTTTCCGGCCGACAGGTGATCGAACAGAATGGTCGGAAACGCGCTCACGTAGCCGTTCCCATTTTTCGTCTGGCATTGCGCAAGTCCACCCACAACTTCATCACCGCGCGATTTCAGAACTGAATTCCCTGCCGTCGCCGAAGCCAGCGCCACCGCCGACAAATAATGCCCTCCATTAAAATGCCCGCGCAGTTCAACCGTCGGACTCTCCCAGCCTCCATAGGGTTTCGCGCTCGACGTGATCCCCGCTGTCAACCGGAACGAGTGCAGCAGCCGGTCAGCTGTAAGTGAATCGAGATACCGCGCGTTGATCTCCGCCTGTTCCGCAAAGATCCCGGGCCCCAGCCGAACTGCGCTCAGCGGGAAGGCAACAATCCGTTCCGACCCCTGCGCTCCCGTATCCGCAAGCCGCGAACTTGGAAATGCCCCTTGCCCCACAAATCCCAAAGCCGCGCCCGCCGCGCTCATCTTCAAAAAATCCCGACGCGATTGAGTATTCATCCACAACTCCCTTGCAACCTGAAATCGGAGGCTCGCCGCTCTTGCGCCACAAAGCCCGCCTGCATCCGGCAGGTAAACGTTTGCTGCCCACTGCACATTATCGCTCAGCAGAAAAGCAGGCCTGCTACTTCGATTCGGTTGGCTGAGCCGAGCCCGGCATCGCTGCGCGCAGAGCCTTCTTCACCTTGCGATAACTCTTCGCGAGAGCATTGCCCGTGTTGTCTGACGCAGTTTGCAGCGCATTTTCGGTGTTCGCATCTGCAACACTCAGCGCCGCATCGGTGGCCTGCATTCCTGTGCCAAATCCGGCAATCGCACTGTCGCCACCCACGATCGCCGCCTGCGCTGGCCGCTTCCCCGGGTTCACCCAGACAATGTCATTCGAAGCAACCCGATCCAGCTTCTCCGTACGCGCATCGCTGAAGTCGCTTCGACGCATCTTGTCGGCCAGCGGCCAACCCGGCGAGGCCACCCACGTTGCGCCATTCATTTCGCCCGCCGGCTCCCCGAGATTGATAACGCTGCTGACCGATAGCTTCTCCATGTCGTCGCAGCGGTCTGCTCCGCATCCGCGCCTGCAGATTGCCGGACCAAGAAACGCGGCATGCTTCCCGTTTGAAATCCAGACCTCGGGACCCTGTGATTCAGCGTCGAGCGTTGCGGCCCTTGCAATCTGACTCGCATCGCACAGCGTATCCTCGTGCGCCGACGCATACCAATAAAGCGCCTTCCAAACTCCGGCCTCATCGCGCTTCAGAACAGCGGACACATGTTCCGCATCCAGTTCATGTCCTCTTTTGCCGCAATCCCTTCGCCACAGATCGTAGTAGTGCAGCTCCACCTGCTCCGCATGGCCCGGACGCGGAAAAGCCTGCCCATAAATGGTTCCGTTGTCTGCCACCACCATCGGCTTCTCGGCAAAAGCGGTGAACTCCGCCGGTTGCGAGGAGCAATCGTCGCGGCTGATCAGAAATCGCGGCTCAAATTGCGCCAGCAGCGACATTTCCTGCCGATCCGCAAGCCCATCATGATCGCTGTCCAGCAATTCGCCGGGCACCGCTGTCTGGGCGCAACAGGTTGCAGCAGACGCAAATAGAACCCAGGCTGAAAAGAAAAAACGCATTGCCCAATCCTACTCTGCCACCACGTGAGCCTCATTCGGCGGAGCAGCCCTCAGGATGCACCCCAAGAGGTGTCAATGCTGCGGCCCACTCGTCTGTTTCTAAATCGTTGAAAAAGCAGCGTAAGAAACTTCCGGAACTTTGCAGGTTATATTTCGCCGATCGCTATACTCAAAATCAAAAGAGCATTCCAGCAGAAATCAAGTTCGTTTGCCCCGAATCGGGCGCGGGGCTTACAGATTGCGGAAGAGCTCGCACAGACCTTTGGCTTGAATGCTTCAACCGCTCCCCAATCTCAGAGCGCGTCATCCTAAGCGGAGCGAAGGACCTGCTTTTCATGCGGTTCGCTGCGCGGCAGAATGTGTGTCAGAGCATGTTAACCCGTTCAACAGCCTTGCGTCGCGGCTTTGACAGGTTCGGAAGATATCCGTAACTCCTTTGCTGTGAAGACTCTTGCTATCTCACTGCAACGACTCGCCCACAACCGGCGTCAACACCCGGCCTCACCACGACTCCGCCCTATATTATTCATTCCGCTGCAAAAAACAAGCTCGCCGAACTTTGCAGGTTATTTCTCCACACGGCCGGTTGAACGGAGAACACAGGTCGCCTCCGTTCTACAAGGGACTGTGCCTCATGGTGGAATGCCCTGCCTCAAAATTAGTGCAAAAGTCCCGAAATTGGCCTTAACTTCTTACGGGTGACGACTTTAGATATTAAGTTATTTGGTTTCATATATTTAAGAGACCCCTTAAAAGAGCAACTGCTCTGATATTACGAACTTGGCCGAAAAAGGGATTTTTCTTCGGCACGGCAACGCCCTCATCCACTCCTGGTGACTTCGAGCTACTGGCTGCATCCTTCATGAAGGTTTGTACGTGCCTCTAGCTGCAACTATCATGATCGCTTATGCGAACAGACGATGGCCGCATGCACCCCCAGGTGGCTTTATGACGATCTTTGCGCCGCCTTCGCAAGATGCCAAGGCCCAGTTACGAAAGACCATGGGCTTCTGGGATGTGCTGCTGTTCAACATCGCCACTGTCCTCGGGCCGCGGTGGATTGCGGCGGCAGGCCATAACGGAACGTCGTCGATCAGCTTGTGGGTGATTGCCGCAGTCTTCTTCTTTGTTCCCGGTGCGTTGGTCATCAATGAGCTGTCGTCGCGGTTTCCTGAGGAGGGCGGCCTGTACGCGTGGTCAAAGGAAGCCTTTGGCGACTTCCACGGGTTTGTCGCCGGCTGGACCTACTGGATCTACACGGTCTTCTACTTTCCGGGTCTGTTGCTCGCCAGCGCATCGATGGCCGCGTACATCATCGGCGGACGCGGAGCACAACTCGCCCAGGATCGTACGTTTCTGCTCAGCGTTTCGCTGGGATTGCTGCTGGTTGCTGTGGTCCTGAACATCATTGGGCTGAATATCGGCAAATGGCTGCAGAATGCTGGTGGCGTCGGAACATATTTGCCCCTTGTAATTCTTGGGGTCGTAGCGGTAGTCGTCGTGTTCAAGCGCGGCTCTGCAACGCACTTTACCGTGCAGAACATGCTACCGGCATGGAACTGGGACACGGTGAACTTCTGGTCGCAGATCGCATTCGCCTTCACGGGGCTTGAGCTTGTCTCCGCGATGAGTGAGGAAGTGCGCGATCCTCGTCGAACGCTGCCGCGAGCGGTTTTCGGAGCCGGAGCGCTGATCGCATTGATGTATATCGGCGGAACCTTCGCGATTCTTGCTCTGTTGCCGGCCGCCAGTATTGATCCACAGAGCGGTGTGTTCAGTGCCATCACAGTCGGGTCTATGGCCTTGAAGATCGGCCTGCTCGGTGTGCTGGCGGCCATGCTGGTGACGGTAGGCAATGCCGGCGGCGTGGGAAGCACGGTCGCGGGCATCGCTCGTGTGCCATTTGTCGTCGGGATCGATCGCTACCTGCCAGCGGCATTCGGAAAGATTCACCCGAAGTGGAAAACGCCCTACATTTCGATCCTGGTCCAGGCCGTCCTGTCCGGGACAATTCTTGTTCTAAGCCAGATACAGACAAGGAGCATTTTGGTTGGATATCAGCTAGTCGTCAGCGCGGCGATCATTCTCTACTTCGTTCCTTTCCTATACATGTTTGCAGCGGTCATACGCCTCTCGACACGAAAGGATCGAAAGGAGAATCCGCATGCCGTGCTCGTGCCCGGTGGAGTTGTGGGTGTGTGGATTTGCGGTGCCCTTGGGTTTCTCGTGGTTCTGATCGGAATTATCTTGTCTTTCTTTCCGCCGGGAGAAACGAACACAGCCGCCTTCGAGTTGCAGTTAATTGGCGGAACAGCCGCGTCAATCCTGATCGGTCTGTTTCTCTACTGGCGCGGCGCGCGGTCAAAAAAGATCATCTGAGTGTGGAGTGGTTCACTTTGCTGTAAGACGGTATGGACGCCGGTACCATCCAAGGTGCTATAGTCTGCGAGTTTGTGTGAGTGACGAATGGCCGAAAGCTCGAAACTTCAAAACGTGATCGGTTCCAGCTTTGATCCTCAATCCCCACGCGCGAAAGCAAACCGGGCTGCGTTGCTCGAAGTGCTTGCGACGATTCGATCGCAGGAAGAGACCATACTTCTGGGTGGCGGCGCAAAGGCGGCAGCCGCTCAACACGCGAAGAAGCGCCTGACCGTCCGCGAACGCCTGAAACTGCTGCTCGATGAGGGCAGCGAATTCCTCGAACTAGGCCTGTGGGCCGCGTACGAGATGTACAGCGAATACGGCGGTGCGCCTGGGGCCGGCGTTGTTACGGGCCTGGGCCGCGTGTGTGGCCGACTCTGCATGATCATCGCCAATGATGCCACGGTGAAAGCGGGTGCTTTCTTCCCGATGACGGCCAAGAAGGTACTGCGCGCCCAGAATATCGCGCTCGATAACCATATTCCGACGCTCTACCTTGTGGATTCGGCCGGCGTGTTTCTTCCATTGCAGGAAGATGTGTTTCCCGATACCGACGACTTTGGGCGCGTCTTCCGCAACAATGCGGTCATGAGTTCGCTGGGCATTCCACAGATCACTGCGATTATGGGCATGTGCGTTGCGGGTGGGGCTTACCTGCCGGTGATGACCGATACGGTGCTGATGACCGAAGGTTCGGGACTGTTTCTTGCAGGTCCCTCGCTCGTGCAGGCCGCGATTGGGCAGAAGACTGATCCTGAAGAACTGGGTGGCGCCGCAATGCATGCTGAAATCTCGGGCACGGTCGACTTCAAGGAACCAGATGATCACCATTGCATCGCACGATTGCGCTCGCTCGTGGATAAATTCGGTCAACGGCAATCTGCAAGGGGTTCAGAAGAGCGATTTAGCCGCACCTCCTACGATGCGAAGCGCGATGCACCGAAGTGTGCGATCGAAGACGTGTACGGCTTGTTAAATCCAGCACCTGGCACGAGCAATGTTTACGACATGCACGAGGTGATCGCACGCATCGTTGATCGCAGCGAATTTGACGAGTACAAGGAAGAATTCGGCCGGACCGTTCTTTGCGGATATGCGCGCATCGGCGGACATGCTGTGGGCATTGTCGCCAACCAGAAGACCAACCAGAATCAGATCGTTGCGATGGGGCCGTCAGCGGGGGCGAAGCGAATTGAGGTGGGCGGCGTCATATACACCGAGGGAGCGCAGAAGGCTGCCCGCTTCATCATGGATTGCAATCAGAACCTGGTGCCGCTCATCTTTCTGCACGATGTGAATGGGTTCATGGTCGGCAAAGACGCTGAGTGGTCCGGCATCATCCGCGCTGGCGCGAAGATGGTTTCCGCCGTCAGCACCAGCGTGGTGCCCAAGATTGCCGTGATTGTCGGCGGTAGTTTCGGCGCTGGCCACTACGCAATGTGCGGCAAGGCTTACGATCCGCGGTTCCTGTTTGCTTGGCCTACCGCGCGCTATGCGGTGATGAGTGGCGCATCTGCGGCCGGCACGCTAGCTGAGGTGCGCGCCAAGCAGGTGGAGCGCGGCGGTAAGGTGCTTTCGGAGGAAGAGAGAGCAGCTCTTTACAACGAGATCAAGTCAACCTACGATGCACAGGCTGACCCGCGGTATGGCGCCGCCCGTCTGTGGATCGATGCTATTATCGACCCTGCCAAAACGAGAGACGTACTGATTACCGCGCTTGAGGCATGTGCAATGAACCCTGATGTGCCGAAGTTCAACCCGGGAGTACTGCAAACCTGACGGATCATACTAGCGATCTTCGATATTCATAATTAAAGGCATCTTACCCAGTCAGCAGCTTAGGCTGGCGTCGATCCCCCAGACGCAAAGGAGCCAGGAAATGAGCGTAGCGCTCGAAACTAACGAAAGTCTTTATCCGTTCGTTCTAACAGAGGATCAGGAGCAGCTTCGCCGCGAGATCCGCGAATTTGCGGCGAGAGAGATCGCGCCCAACGTGATGAAGTGGGACGAAGCGAGCGAGTTTCCGCTCGATGTGGTGAAGAAACTCGGCAAGATGGGCTTGCTGGGCGTCATCTTCCCGCCGGAGTTCGGCGGCTCAGGCCTTGGATACGTCGACTACGTTCTTGCAATCGAGGAATTGGCAGCCGTTGATGGTTCTATAGGCATCATTGTCGCGGCTCACAATTCATTGGGCACGAATCATATTTTCCTGGCAGGAAATGACGTGCAGAAGAAGAAGTATGTGCCGCGACTGGCAAGCGGCGAGTGGCTCGCTTCGTGGGGATTAACGGAACCGGGGGCGGGCTCTGACGCCAGCAACTCGCGGACGACGGCTGTGAAGAAGGGCGATCGCTATGTGCTGAATGGCAACAAGACCTTCATCACGAATGGTCACTATGCGGATCTTGCCGTTGTCATTGCTTCGACGGACAAGAGCAAGGGAACACATGGGCTTTCGGCTTTTGTTGTCGAAAAGGGAACAAAAGGATTTCGACCGGGCAAGAAGGAAAACAAGCTTGGCCTGCGCGCCAGCGATACCAGCGAACTGATCTTTGAAGACTGCGAGATTCCCGAGGAGAATCTGCTTGGCGCGGAGGGCGAGGGGTTTATCGATGCAATGCGCGTTCTGGACGGCGGCCGCATCTCGATCGCCGCGCTGGCGTTGGGAATTGGGCGGGGTGCGCTGGACGCAGCACTGAAGTACGTGAAGGAACGGAAGCAATTCGGCAAGGCAATCGCGGAGTTTCAGGGTATCCAGTGGAAACTGGCCGATATGGCGACGGAACTGGATGCGGCCCGCCTGCTGACGCAACGCGCTGCGGTGCTGAAGGATGCCGGCCGAAAGGTGACGCGCGAATCGTCGATGGCCAAGCTGTTTTCGAGCGAGGTTGCGGTGCGGATTTGTGACGACGCAGTGCAGTTGTTTGGCGGCTACGGATTCATCAAGGATTACCCGGCTGAGAAGTATTATCGTGACGTCAAGCTGTGCACCATTGGCGAAGGCACCAGTGAGATTCAGCGCATGGTGATTGCAAGAGAGATTCTCAAGGTTTCTCCGTCGCGTGGATAGTTGCCGTAACAAGGGTGTCGATGCAGGTTGAGATTTGAATGGATGAAGCAGTCAAAATCGTCGAATGCCCGCGGGATGCCTGGCAAGGCCTGCCGAAGCAAATTCCGCCGGAGATCAAAGCCGATTATCTTCGCAAGCTCATCGATGCGGGATTCAGGCACATTGACGCGGTGAGTTTCGTTTCTCCAGCCGCTGTTCCGCAGATGGCGGACGCGGAGCAGGTTCTCTCTCATCTGTCGCCACCTGCGGATGCTGAGATCATCGGCATCGTGGTAAACGAGAAAGGCGCCCTGCGCGCCATCCAAACCGACGCGGTGAAGACGCTTGGATTTCCCTACTCCATTTCGGCGGAGTTTCTTCGTCGAAATCAGCACCAGAGTCTTGAAGAGTCGCTGGAGATACTTCAGAAAATCCAGTCGATCGCGGCCGGTGATGAACGAAATGTTGTTGCCTACGTCTCAATGGCCTTTGGAAACCCGTACGGAGAGGCATGGAGTCTTGATGAAGTGCTTCAGGCCTGCGATCTGATCGCCGACTGCGGAATATTGGAGATCTCGCTGGCGGATACCGTTGGTCTGGCCACTACCGATCAGGTTGTAGAAGTCTTGTCCGCCGTTATCGGACAATTTGCAGGCGTGGAAATCGGAGCGCATTTGCACGCGCGGCCTGCGGAAGCTGCGGAGCGAATTCGCGCTGCATTTCAAGCTGGGTGCAGAAGGTTCGATACCGCGATCGGTGGCCTGGGTGGTTGCCCATTTGCGCAGGATGTGCTGGTTGGAAATATTCCCACCGAAGTCGTGCTGGCAGAGTTGCGCAGGTGCGGCGCAAACCTGCCAGCAATTGGATCTTTGGACGCGTTGATAGCGGCGAACCAAGATATCTCAAGCCGTTTTGGCTCGGGTATGCAATAAAGGGCGCGCGATTGCCAGAGAGGAGTGAATTTGAGCCACAAGACGATCATCGTAACGGATGACCATTCTATTCGAACTGTGACGCTGAATCGCCCTGACCGCAAAAACGCGATGACGCGGGAGATGCAGGTTGAGTTGATCGGCGTGATTGAGGAGACTGCTGCGACCGAATGCTGCGCCCTGATCCTGACCGGGGCAGGAGATGCCTTCTGTTCTGGTCTTGATTTGTCGGAACTGCAGACCATGCGGGACAAGACTCCAGCGGAGCATCGCACGGATGCAGAACGGATTGCACGCCTGTTGGTGACGCTGTATGAGCTGCCTGTGCCAACCATCGCCGCCGTAAACGGCCCCGCCATTGCCGGTGGAACAGGACTAGCTACGCTATGCGATTTCACTGTGGCTACTCCACAAGCGAAGTTCGGCTTTACCGAGGTTCGCATCGGCTTTGTTCCGGCACTGGTTTCAGCGTTTCTTGCGCTACAGGTCGGGGACAAGCGCTGCCGCGATCTTTTGCTGACTGGTCGCTTGTTTGGAGCAGCGGAGGCGCAGCAACTGGGGTTGGTGAATGAAATTGTGGAGCCGGAAAAATTGGTAGTTCGCGCACATGCGCTGGCGAAGTCTTTGCTCTCAAATAGTCCGCAGTCGATAAGTGCAACCAAACGGTTGCTTGCTGAGCAGAATCGCAGCTGGCTCGATTCGGCGATTGTCGCGGCCCTGGAGGCGAACGCAGAATCTCGCGAGACTGCGGATTTTCGTGAGGGAGTTTCAGCTTTTCTCGAAAAGAGAAAGCCGGTTTGGAAAAGGTAATTCAGCTAAAATGGAGGGTTGTTCCGCTGCGCTCTTTAACGAACTCTGGCGTAACGCCGTCTGCGAGCTCGAACACTTCGAAACCAGAATCCGTCACATCGAGAACACAGAGGTCTGTGATTACGCGATGCACGACAGTGCTGCCTGTAAGCGGCAGCGTGCATTCGCGCAGCAACTTGTGGCCTCCGTCGGGAGTGCTGTGCTCCATGAGTACGATGACGCGCCGAACGCCGGATACGAGATCCATTGCGCCGCCCATGCCTTTGACGCGCTTGCCCGGAATCATCCAATTGGCGAGATCGCCGCGCTCTGAGACCTGCATGGCGCCGAGAATTGCAAGGTCGATGTGGCCACCGCGAATCATGGCAAAGGAGTCGGCGCTCGAAAACGTAGCGGCTCCGGGAACGAAGGTCACCGTTTCTTTTCCGGCATTGATCAGGTCGGGATCGATCTCTGACTCGCGCGGATACGGACCCATACCGAGCAAGCCGTTCTCCGATTGAAGGGTAACGGTGATGCCCTCGGGAATGAAGTTGGCGACAAGCGTGGGGATGCCGATGCCAAGGTTGACGTAGTAACCATCTTGCAATTCCCGCGCAGCACGTGCAGCCATCTGGTTGCGTGTCCATGCCATCGGCTCAGCCCTCCCTTGTTGTCTTCTTCTCGATCCGCTTGACGGGATGAGGGATGTGAACGAGACGATGAACGAAGATTCCGGGTGTGTGAATCTCGTCGGGATCGAGCTCGCCGGGCTGGACAATTTCTTCCACTTCGGCGACGGTGACTTTGCCACAGGTGGCGGCGTTGGGATTGAAGTTGCGGGCGGTCCGGCGGTAGATCAGGTTGCCGTTGAGATCGGCCTTCCAAGCCTTGACCAGTGCGAGGTCGGCCACGATGCCGCGCTCAAGGATATAGGTCTTGCCATCGAAGTCCTTGTGCTCTTTGCCTTCGGCGATGATGGTGCCGATTCCAGTACGTGTGAAGAAGCCCGGGATGCCGGCGCCGCCGGCGCGCAAGCGTTCCGCAAGCGTTCCCTGGGGGCAGAACTCGACCTCGATTTCGCCGGCGAGGAATTGGCGTTCGAATTCGGCGTTTTCGCCAACGTAGCTGGAGATCATCTTCCTGATCTGGCGCGAGGCAAGCAGCAGCCCCAAGCCCGCACCGTCGACGCCGGCGTTGTTGCTGGCGATGGTGAGATTGCGAACACCGGTATCGCGCAAGGCAAGGATCAGTTCTTCGGGAATTCCGCAGAGGCCGAAACCACCGACGGCAAGGAGCATTCCGTCGTGGACGACTCCTTCGAGGGCGGCTTTCGGGTTGGGGAAGAGCTTATTCATCCAGATTTCTCGAGACATCTTACGCTGAGCGATCGCTCGCTCCCGTCGGTTGTTTTACATGAATGGCCCCATTGGCGCCAAACGGGGCGGAAACGGATGCTCGTCCTGCATGAAGGGTTTTAGGTCCCTCTAGTGTGATTGCCGCCTGGAGAAGGCATAAGTAAGGTACAACGTTGGCCTCGCGAAGGGCATCTAATTGAAAAGACTATCGCTTAGAATGCATGGCCGAAGTCTCACTTATAGAAAGACTGAACGATGCCTAAATTAGCCTGTTCTCGCCTCCTTTCCGGAAGAAGTCTGCAAGCAACGATCCGTGCTTTGGCGGTTCTGCTGGCCCTGCTGGTCGGGGCCGGTTCTTCTCATGCCTATTCGGTGCTGACGCACGAAGAGATCATCGATCTTCTGTGGAACGATCATCTGCGTCCAATGATCCTGGCGCGTTATCCCGGGTTGACGGACGATCAGATTCGCGAAGCCCACGCTTATGCCTATGGCGGAGCGGTCATCCAGGACATGGGCTACTATCCGTTCGGCAATCAAGAGTTCAGCGATCTGGTTCACTACGTGCGGAGCGGTGACTTTGTGTTCGAGCTCATTAAGGAGAGCCAGAACGCCGACGAGTACGCTTTTGCTCTGGGAGCGCTCTCGCACTACGCGTCTGACATAACTGGTCACCCTGCGGTGAATCAAGCCGTTGCGATTACGTATCCCAAGCTTCGTGCCAAATTTGGCCCCATTGTTCTTTACGCACAGGACAAGACGGCGCATATTCGCACGGAATTCGGCTTTGACATGGCGCAGGTAGCCAAGCAGCGATACGCGCCGGAGCAATACCACGACTTCATCGGATTCCAAGTTTCTAAAGAGCTGCTCGAACGGGTATTTCCTGTGGTGTATGGAATGCAGCTGAAGGACGTGCTGCCACATGAAGACCTGGCCATTGGCTCATTTCGCTATTCCGTCAGCTCGCTGATTCCGCATATGACGCAGGTGGCTCTTCGCACGCATAAGAAGGAAATCATGAAGGAGGTGCCGAACTTTGAGAAGCAGAAGTTCCTGTACCGGCTCTCTCGCGCTGACTATGAGAAGCAGTGGGGTAAGGAATACCAGCGCGCCGGATTTGGTGTCCGCTTCCTTTCTGTGATCTTGAAGGTGCTTCCCAAAATTGGCCCCCTGAAGGCACTCGATTTCAACATTCCCACCCCAAAAACCGAGGATCTCTACTTCACCAGCATTAACCAGACGGTGGACAAATACGGCTTGCTGCTTAAAGATACGCGCGCCAGACAGATAAAGCTTGCCAACGATGATCTTGATAGCGGCAAGCCCACGATTGCTGGCGAGTACACGCTGGCCGATGACACATATGCCAAGCTGCTTTCGCAACTGGCTGAGAAGAAGTTCGATGTGACGACCGTTTCGCTACAGAAGAACGTCCTCGCCTTCTACTCGAATGCATCCGCACCGATCGACACAAAGAAGGATCCGGGCAAGTGGCAGAAGGTGCAGAACAACCTCGAAGCGCTGAAAACCTTCACTCCCAATCCCGCACATCCGACCGCGCCACAGGCCGAATCGACGGCACAGTCTCCGAGCGGCGGACAGCGGTAGGAATTCTTCTGCGAAAATAGAAGAGGAATGCTCTCTCTACAAAATGCCGGCAAGCGGTTTGGCCCTCGTGTGCTGTTTCTCGAGGCCAACTGGCTGATTCGCAGCAAGGAAAAGACCGCCCTGGTTGGCGCCAACGGTACAGGCAAATCCACACTGATGAAGGTGCTTGCCGGTCTCGAGTCACTCGACTACGGGACCATGCAGCTCACTCGAGGCATGAGCATTGGCTACCTGCCGCAGGAAGGGTTGCGGCTGAGCGGACGCACCGTTTTTAACGAGTGCCTGAGTGTGTTTGACGAGCTTCGCGCGATGGAGGGCGAGATCGAGCGGACTGCGGCACAGCTCTCGGAGTTGGATCATGCGAGCCCCGAGTATGAGGCGGCTGCCGAGCGCTATTCGATGCTGCAGGAGCGCTTTCATGCGCTGGATGGCTATGCGCTCGATGCGCAGGTAGGAACGGTTCTGACCGGGCTCGGCTTCGGCAAGGAAGACTGGTCGCGGCAGGTGGACGAGTTCTCTGGCGGGTGGCAGATGCGCATCGCGCTGGCCAAGCTGCTGCTGGCGAAGCCGAACCTGCTGCTGCTGGACGAGCCCACGAATCATCTGGATCTGGAGACGCGCAACTGGCTCGAGAATTACCTGCATGACTATCCTTTCGGGTACATCCTGATCTCGCATGATCGGTATTTTCTGGACGTGACGATCGATCGGACCGTGGAGATCTGGAACAAGCGGCTGACGATTTTCCAGGGCAACTACACCAAGTACCTTTCGCAGAAGGATGAGCGGCGCGCGCAGTTAACGGCTGCATACAAGAATCAGCGCGACCAGATCGAGCATCTTGAGGCGTTCATCAATCGCTTTCGCGCGCAGGCCACGAAGGCCAAGCAGGTGCAGTCGCGCATCAAGGAACTGGAAAAGATCGAGCGCATCGAGATTCCGGAAGAAGAGCCGGTGATTCATTTCAAGTTTCCGCAACCACCGCCGTCGGGTCGCACGGTGGTGGAGGCGGAGAACCTTGGTAAGAGCTACGGAGCAAAGCGCGTATTCAGTAATGCGCGGTTCACCATCGAGCGTGGAGACCGCGTGGCGCTGGTGGGCGTGAATGGCGCGGGAAAATCCACGCTGATCAAACTGCTGACGGGTGCCGAAGCGCCGACGGAAGGCTCGGCGAAGCTGGGACACAACGTGGTGAGTGAGTACTTTGCGCAGGACCAATACAAGGTGCTGGATGGCGAGGCGCGCATGCTGGACGACATCAGCCGCGCAGCGCGGAAGGTGCCTGAGTCGGAGTTACGGTCGCTGCTGGGATGTTTCCTCTTTTCTGGCGATGATGTTTTCAAGCCGCTGGGAGTGCTCTCGGGCGGTGAGCGGAACCGGTTTGCACTGGCCCGGATCCTGGTGTCCCCTTCGAATTTTCTGCTACTCGACGAGCCTACGAATCACCTGGATATGCGGGCCAAGGACGTGCTGCTGGACGCGATTGCGGCGTTTTCAGGCACGGTTGTTTTTGTTTCGCACGATCGGTATTTCATTGATCGGCTAGCGACCCGAGTGATCGAGGTGGAGAACGGCGTGATCACCACGTATCCCGGGAACTACGAGGACTACCTCCGAAAGAAGGACGAGCTTGCGTCAGCGTCGGCACGCGACGAGGGAATCTCGACAAGGGAAGTTCCCACCCATGTCTCAGGATCGAGACCCTTCGAAAAGCTCAGGGCAGGCTCCGGGGCAACCACTTCCCAGTTGCGCGAAATTTCGGCACCTACCGGTACGACGATCGTTATTGAGGGCGGGCCGGAGGCCGGCCGTTCGCGGCGATTGAATCCGATCAAGCAGAAGCAGATGGAAGAGCGGTGCGTTTTTCTCGAAGAGGAGATTCCGCGGGTTGAGGCTTCGATTGCGCATACGGAGGAACAACTCGGGGTGTATGTTTCCGCCACGGAGACGCAGCGGCTGACGGAGCTGGCGGCGGGTTTGCGGGAACAGCTCCGCGCACTGACTGCTGAGTGGGAAGAACTGATGCTGCAATTGGAGGGCGCCTGAGGGGTCTGCCGGGGGGTGCCCCCATGTCTGTGACCAAAGTCCTGCGGATCATAGCGCCAGACGATCTGACAACCAATGCGTGGCAGGCCAAGGTGAGCGCGGCTTCGCCCCCGCCTGCAAGACCAGGGTCGGCGATCAGCCGAGGGGGAAGTGATCGCGCACTTCGTGATGCGCGCCATCTGAACCGAGGAAGGACTCAAAGAGCAGGAATTCACGAGCAGTGAACGAGGGGAATTCGAAGTCGCTTCTGGTTAAAGTTTGGAGTTTCCGGAGTGCGCGTAGCCTGTCGTCGCCTTTGGCACGTGCGAGCGTGACATGCGGGTGATAGGGCCGGTCTTCTGCATCGATCCCGCACTGTACTGTAGCTGCCACAACGAGTCGTTCAAGCAGGCGGAGCTCGGCCGAGACTTTTACTGCTGCGAAAACCACCCCGGCTCTGTCGAAGAAGCCTGTCCCATGAAGACAGACGGCGACTGCAGGCGCTTTGATTTCGCGGAGGTGCTGGACTACGCAGCGATATTTTTCGATGGGTGTTTCGCCGAGGAATTGCAGGGTGATGTGCCAGGTCTCGGGGGAACTCCAGCGGAGATGATCATTGGCGGATCGCAGGCTGCGCGAGATTCGTTCAAGCGCATCGATAACTTCGGCGGCCAGCGGAATCCCGATAAAGAGGCGCATGATTGGCCTTCATCAAATGAACTTCGCGAATGACTCGATCTGCTTCGCCTGGTGATCGCGTCGCTCTACCGGAGATGACAGAACGGTGGATGTCGATGTCGCGCCGAGCGCTGAGAGTCTGTCGATCAACGCCTCCAAGTGTCTAATTGAAACGACGTCAGCTTCGATGACAAACGATTCCGCCCCGGTGATCCGGTGGCAACGGCTGATTTCACTCAGCTCCTTCAGTGCAGAGACGGTCCGGCTGATCTGGAGTTCGCCCCCAGGAATTGTGAGCCGCACCAGCACGCGGATGGGCACCCCCAGTTTCGCGCTATCGAGCGAAGCATGGTAGCCGGTGATAACGCCGGCTTCTTCAAGGCGGTGAACACGCTCTGCCACTGCCGGGGTCGAGAGCCCGATCTTCCTGCCGAGTTCCGCGAAAGACGTCCGCGCATTTTGCTGCAATGCCTCGAGGATCTTCCAGGCAATCGCATCCAGATCGATTTTGTTGGGAACTGTCTTATGTGCCATATACCAGAAATCCTTAGGCTGCCTCCCTATTATGCTTAATATCCTAAAGTTTTGGCGCTCGTTTTTCCCGAAAATGCCATTTTCAGTGTTCGCTGGCGAGCCTATCTTATCGGACAGCCGGGAATTTCTCCCCTTTAACTCCCCCTCGTTCCCGGCACAGGAGGTTCCCATGAGCGCTAGTGTGCACTCCGCTCCCGCACATATTGGTTCACACCCGACTACCGAATCGATCGCTACTGGCAACGATTTTCTCCCGCTGAAAGGCACTGACCACGTCGAGTTCTACGTGGGCAATGCCCGTCAGTCCGCCTACTTCTACAGGGCTGCATTCGGCATGTCGCTGGTGGCCTATGCGGGACCGGAAACCGGCCAGCGTGATCGGTCCTCGTATGTGCTGCAGCAGGGAAAGGTTCGTTTTGTACTGACCACGCCACTGCGCGGTGGCAACGCAATCGCCGAGCATATCGGCCGCCACGGCGACGGCGTGAAAGTAATCGCTCTTTGGGTAGACGATGCTCGCCGTGCGTGGACTGAGACCACCAGTCGTGGGGCGGTCAGCGTGGCGCAGCCATATGTCCTCGCTGACGAGCATGGCCAGGTAGTGCTTTCGAGCATCCGGACGTATGGCGATACCATTCATACCTTCGTGGAGCGCGGTAACTATTCCGGAGCCTTTCTTCCCGGCTACCGCGCCGTCGAGAGCGATAAGATCGCTCGCCCAACAGGCCTTATCCACATCGATCACATGGTGGGCAACGTGGGTTGGCACGAGATGGACGAGTGGGTGAAGTTCTACGCGAAGGTGATGGGTTTCTCGCTCTACCAGCACTTCGACGAGAAGGACATTTCCACGGAGTACTCGGCCCTGATGTCGAAGGTGATGGCGAACGGAAACGGCTACGTGAAGTTCCCGATCAATGAGCCTGCCGAGGGCAAGAAGAAGTCGCAAATCGAAGAATACCTCGAGTTCTACGGCGGTCCCGGTGTGCAGCACATTGCGCTCGCAACCAACGACATCCTGCATACGGTGAGCAGGCTCAGCGAGCAGGGCATCGAGTTCCTGCACGTTCCGCACACGTACTACACCGAACTGCAAAACCGCGTCGGCGCCATTGACGAGGCAGTGGATGAACTTGAAAGGCTCGGCATCCTCGTCGACCGCGATCCCGAGGGATACATGCTGCAGATTTTCACGCGGCCGGTTGAAGACCGCCCAACCCTGTTCTTCGAGATCATCCAACGCAAGGGCAGTCGCAGTTTCGGCAAAGGCAACTTCAAAGCGCTTTTTGAAGCAATCGAGCGCGAGCAGCACGCACGCGGAAACTTGTAGCAAAGAGAGGGACCGGATGAAAACCGAAGCGCTTTCTGTTGCCGTGCCTTACCTCATAGAGCAGGACTACTCCGCCTACACCGACGAGCAGCACGCAGTTTGGGCGGAGCTGGTTGGCCGCGTACTTCCTGAACTGGAAAAGCATGCCTCGCGTGCTTACCTCGATGGCTTCGAAATTATTGGCCTCCAACGCGACCGCCTGCCACGCCTCGCTTCGATCAGCGCGCGCCTTGAGCCGCGTACTGGCTGGAATTCCACGCCGGTCAGCGGGTTTCTTCCCGCGCCGGCTTTCTTTGAGATGCTGGCTGCACGCCGCTTTCCCACAACGACGTGGCTGCGCAGCCGCGAATCACTTGAATACACGCCGGAGCCGGACATCTTCCACGACGTCTTCGGCCACGTCCCAATGCACGCGCATAAGGTATTTGCAGATTTCCTGGAGCGCTATGGCAGTGTTTGCGCATCGATTCAAGATGACGCGGTGTTGGAAAAGCTCGGCCGACTCTTCTGGTACACAGTGGAGTTTGGATTGATCCGCGAAAATAACGAGACCAAGGTCTACGGCAGCGGCCTCATTAGTTCCCACGGCGAATGCATGAATGTCATCGAAGGTCACTGCGCCATCCACGAATTTTCATTGGACGAGGTGCTTGCGACTCCGGTAAAGGTGGATGAACTGCACAAGCTCCTGTTTGCAGTCACCAGTTTTGATCAGATCTACGAAGCAATGCACGAGGCCGAAAAGCGCGCCCGGCACAATCGCTTGTGAAAGGTGAAAAGCATGGCTGATGTAGTCCGGTACCAGACCGGCTTTGGAAATGAGTTTGCCACTGAGGCGGTCGAAGGAGGTCTGCCGCAGGGCCAGAACGCGCCGCAGAAGCATCCCCTCGGACTCTACACCGAGCAACTCAGCGGTTCGCCTTTCACTGCGCCGCGAGCTGCCAATCGCCGTAGCTGGACTTATCGCATTCGCCCCTCAGTGACCCATCGCCCCTACGAAGAGATTCCCTCAAAGCTCATTCGCAGCGGACCGTTTCTCGAGGTTCCAACTTCACCCAATCAGTTGCGTTGGGACCCTTTGCCCGTTCCCAAAGAGAAGACCGATTTTGTCGATGGCATCGTGACCCTCGGCGGCAACGGCGATCCCGCTATGCAGGCGGGCGTCGCCATTCATCTCTACGCGGCGAATGCTTCCATGCAGGATCGCTTCTTTTACACCGCCGACGGTGAACTGCTGATTGTTCCCCAGCTCGGCCATCTTCGCTTCCACACTGAGCTTGGCATTCTGGATGTCGCTCCTGGCGAAATCTGTGTAATCCCTCGCGGCATTAAATTCCGTGTCGTCCTTGGCGAAAAACAGGCACGAGGATACATCTGCGAAAACTACGGCCTGCCTTTTCGACTGCCGGAACTCGGAGCCATCGGCGCCAACGGTCTCGCCAATCCGCGCGACTTCAAAGCGCCTGTCGCCGCATTCGAAGATCGCGAAGGCGAGTTCCACATCACCTCAAAATTTCTGGGCCGCCTGTGGTCCGCCTTCATCGATCACTCTCCACTCGATGTAGTGGCGTGGCATGGCAACTACGCGCCTTACAAGTACGATCTGGCCCTCTTTAACTGCATCAACACGGTTTCGTTCGATCACCCGGACCCGTCGATTTACACGGTGCTGAGCGCGCCATCGAATGTTCCTGGTACCGCGAATTGCGACTTCGCCATCTTCCCGCCGCGCTGGATGGTTGCGGAGCATACCTTTCGCCCGCCCTGGTTTCATCGCAACCTGATGAACGAATTCATGGGTCTGGTCTTTGGCGCTTATGACGCCAAGGCCGAAGGATTCGTCCCCGGCGGAGCCAGCCTGCACAATTGCATGGCGGGCCACGGCCCGGACGCCGAGACTTTTGAGCGAGCCTCTGCTGCGGAGCTGAAGCCGCAATATCTGGCCAACACGCTTGCGTTCATGTTCGAGACGCAGCTCGTTGTCCGGCCAACCGAGTTCGCCATGAACACCCGCATCCTGCAGCATGAATACTTCGAGTGTTGGCAGGGACTGAAGAAGCACTTCAAGCAGGGCTCGCAGCCAAAGCCGAAGAAGAAATGACCGCCGTCGAAACTTTGCTCGCGGGTCTGATTGACTACGCAGGCCTGTACCCGCCTGCAAGTCTGAGCCTGCGCTCTGCCGTGGATAATTACCTTGAATATGGCCGGAGCAAGCATGCCTCGGCGCTCGGCCGATTCATTATCAACATCGAACGCCTTGATGAAATGCGCTCAGTCGGTGGCGATTCTCTCGAGGCATTGAAAGTCAGCGTAATAGCACCCGAGGACGCCGACTGGGAATGCCTCGCACAGCAAATCAGCGATGGCCTCCATGTCGAAAGCGTGGAGATCAAATGCAATCGAGCCACTGTCATTGAACAGATTGCCCGACGCCTACCATCGGCGCTGGTGCCATACTTTGAAGTACCGATCAATGAGAGCAGCCACGCAGCGCTCGAGGCTATCCGCTCCGCAGGCGCACGCGTAAAAATCAGGATGGGCGGTGTTGTCCCGGAGGCATTTCCTCCCATCCCCGATGTAATCCAGATGCTTGATATACTCGCCAAACTTCGGCTCCCATTTAAGGCAACCGCCGGGTTGCATCATCCAGTGCGCTCGTTGCGGCCCTTGACATATCAGCCAGAGGGTCCAATCGGTGTTATGCACGGCTTTGTGAATCTCTGTTGTGCTGCAGCTCTCCTTTATTTCGGCGGTGAATCCGATGAGGCGCGCCGCGTGCTGACAGAAGAAGACCCAGCAGCGTGGCATGTGACAGCGGATGCTTTACGCTGGCACAATTGCAGCTGGAGCAGAGCTCAGCTGACCACACTCCGGCAAGACTTCTTCATCGGCATTGGAAGCTGCTCCTTCGAGGAACCAATCCGCGACCTGGAGTCTCTGGGATGGCTATAAAAAGTTGGGTTGAGAGCGCCAATGATCCAGGCACCGATTTCCCATTGCAGAATCTGCCCCTTGGCGTCTTTAGCAACAATCAAGAGACACGAATCGGCATTGCGATCGGTCAGCGGGTTCTCGACCTCAGAGCGTGCGTCGAACGTGGACTCTTGTCCATGCTTCACTCCGACACCACCGCGGCGTGCTCCCGGGAATCGCTGAATGCTCTCATGTTTCTCGGCCCGCCTGCGTGGTCGGCTCTGCGCCGTCAGGTTACGAACCTGTTGGCAGCCGATCGAGCCGACATACAGGCGCAAGCTCGCGTGAATCCGTTGCTGATTTCCATGAGCGAAGTGGAGATGCAGCTTCCAGCACAGATCGGAGACTATACCGACTTCTACGCCTCGATTCATCACGCCACGCGCGTCGGCAAGCTTTTCCGCCCTGACAATCCCCTGCTGCCCAATTACAAATATGTTCCCATCGGCTATCACGGCCGTGCCTCATCGATCATCGTCAGCGGCACCGAAGTTCGGCGGCCCAGCGGCCAGACAAAACCGCCGCCCTCTCCTGAACCAACCTTCGGTCCATCGCGTTCTCTGGACTACGAATTAGAAGTAGGCATGTTTGTCGGTCCCGGAAATCCTCTGGGCCAGCCAATCCCGATCAATGAAGCCGAGCAGCACATCTTTGGTCTTTGCCTTGTCAACGACTGGTCTGCGCGCGACATTCAGTCCTGGGAATACCAACCCCTTGGCCCATTTCTGGCGAAGAATTTCGCAACGACCATCTCGCCCTGGATCGTTCCCATCGAGGCGCTCGCACCTTATCGTGTTGCAGTCGCGGATCGGCCTGATGGCGATCCTGCTCCACTCCCTTATCTTTCTTCTGATCAAAACCTGGCCGGAATCGATCTCACGCTTGAAGTATTTCTTCAGTCCGACCAAATGCGAGAGGCACGGTTCGCGCCTGTCCAACTTAGTAAGGGGAATCTCCGCGATCTCTATTGGACGATTGGCCAGTTGCTGACCCACCACGCAAGCAGCGGCTGCAATCTAACACCAGGCGATCTGCTCGCAACCGGCACTATTTCCGGCCCCGAACAGGGTTCCGAGGGCTGTCTCCTCGAAATGAAACACCGCGGGGATCCGCTGAGGCTTCCCACGGGCGAGACACGCTCATTTCTCGAAGATGGTGATGAGATTACGTTTCGTGGCTATTGCGAGGCGTCCGGACTGCCCCGCATAGGCTTCGGCGAGTGTACCGGCAGAATCATTCCGGCCATTGCCTCCCAGACCTGAAGCAAATTGCGTACCAACGCTGGCCCTTCCGAATCGCCGCACGATCCATTCAGATGACTCCTTCATTCACGGACGTCAAACTCAAGCAGCGGGATAACCCGTCACGCGCGGGCCTGTGCTCAACTGTTAAGGGGCAGCGAAGGCGGTAAGGACTGTGGGGCCATCGCTTCGCAGTGGCCAGCGGTCAATGGGTGCACAGTCGACTCCGAATCAGGCGATCAAATCGTGGATTACGTTGCCTGCCAGGTCCGTCAGTCGATAGTCGCGCCCGCTGTAGTGATAGGTAAGCTTGGTGTGGTCGATTCCAAGTTGATAAAGAATTGTCGCGTGGATGTCGTGGACGTGCACCGGATTTTCGATCGCCTTCCAGCCGAAATCGTCGGTGGCACCGTATGTAAAGCCCTGTTTGAACCCACCACCCGCGAGCCACATCGTGAATCCGTGTGGATTGTGATCCCGGCCATTGTGTGTCTGGCCACCCATGAACGCGCTACCGACCTCGACGACGGGAGTGCGTCCAAATTCCGAGCCTGCCACAATGATAGTTTCATCAAAGAGCCCTCGTGCCTTCAAGTCTTTGATTAGCGCGGCGAAGGGTTGATCGGAGTCGCGACCTGTCTTGCGGTGCATCTCAATGTCGAAGTGGTGATCCCACGGATCGCCTTTGGCGTAGTAAATCTGGACCATGCGTACGCCTCGCTCAATGAGGCGGGCAGCAGTGAGGCAACCGCGCGCGGTACTCCCTTCGCCGTACATCTTAATGGTCGCCTCGGATTCCTTGCGTACGTCGAATACATCAGGCGCTTCAGTCTGCATGCGAAAGGCTATTTCCATCGCGCCGATAGTTGCCTCAAGCTGAGGATCCTGAGGTCTTCCCGGGGTAGAATTCATGTTCAACTGATCCAATTGCCTTACCAGATCGATTTCCTTCTGCTGGGCCTTCAGATCGAACCGGTCGTTGTGAATGTTGGAAATGAGCTTCAGCGGATCGAATTCCGATTTATCGATTGTGTCGGCAACATACGTACCCTGATGCACGGGAGAGAGAAACGCCGAAGACCAAAGCGGAGGGCCGACCGTCGTCGGCACGTCGGGGCACAAGACGACAAAGCCGGGAAGGTTTCTATTGCTGCTTCCCAGGCCGTAGGTAAGCCATGATCCCATTGAGGGGCGTCCCGCGAAATTCGCGCCAGTGTTCATCATCAGCAGCGCAGGCTCGTGATTCGGGATCTCGGTGTACACGGAACGGACGAAGCAGATGTCGTCAACACATTCGGCGAGATGAGGAAAGATCTCACTCACTTCGATTCCGCTCTGGCCGTATTTCTTGAAGCTGAATGGCGACTTCATCAGGTTGCCCGTCTTGCGCTCGTGCTGGAGATCGCCGCCCGGCATCGGCTGGCCGTGATATTTCTCAAGTGAAGGCTTGGGATCAAAGCTGTCGACTTGCGACAGGCCACCGTTCATGAAGAGGAAGATGACGTGCTTAGCTTTGGGCTTGTCTGTAATCATCCATGCCGGGCGATCGAGCGAGCTTTCGGCGTGCGCCAATGATTGTCCGACCAGGCTGGCGAGGCTCAGATAACCAAAGCCGCAACCCATGGTTCGGAGTGCGTCGCGCCTTGTGATCGCATTCGCCGCAGCCTTATGTATCATCTCTTACTCCTCGTTCACCGGGTACTTATCTGATCAATTCACAAATTGAAACTCATTAGAGCTCAAAAGCGCCCGCGCATATTCGCTCCAGGCGGTCACAGGCCTTCCTTCCACGGTGTAACCGGCTTTCTCTGGCGTGGTGCGTAGAAATTTGAGGCCGAGCTGCAACTCTTCCGCCGAGGGTTTTCGTTGAAACAGATATTGATAGGCCTTCGCGATGCGCGCATCTTCGGTCGGCTCGCTGTTCACGCGTTCGGCTAAAAGTCCGGCCTGTTTGTATACAAAGGGATTGTTCATGAAGTGCAGTTGCTGAAGGGGAACATTGCTTGAAAAGCGCTGCTCGGCTGTGAAACTTGGATTTGGAAAATCGAAGACCATCAAGTAGTTGTTTAACCGGTACCGGCTGACCTTGCAGAACACGGTGCGACGGTCGTTATCCGGAGAGAAGTCAGTCGAAGGGCCGGAGGTTTGTTTCAGATCGAGATCGCCGGCTGCGAACAACATGCTGTCACGCAGCTCCTCAGCGTCGAGCCGCTGGCGATTGAAATGCGAATAGAGGCGATTGGCCGCGTCTTTTTCACGAGCGTCCGCTGACTCTTCGACGCTGGTTTGGTAGACGGCGGAAAGCATGATCTGGCGTTGCAGCCACTTGATGGATTGCTTGTGGTCGACGAATTCCTTCGCCATAAACTCGAGCAGTTCCGGATTTGATGGCTTGTCGCCCATGACGCCGAAATTGTCGGGCGTATTCACAATGCCTATGCCGAAATGCCATTTCCAGATCCGATTGACGATGACGCGCGCGGTGAGCGGATTTTGCGCGATGTCAGCAGCAAACTCCAGTCGGCCACTTCCATTAGAGTAGGCCGGCTTGCTGGGAGGACTGAGGACGGCTAGAAATCCTCGAGGCGAGATCTCTCCCATCGCGTGCGGGTTGCCGCGAATATTGAGCTTCACATCTGCGATCTGTGCTTTATCCGACATGCCGTGCACGTAGGGGTAGTCGGATTCCTTCAGTTCTTTTTCGAGAGCGGCGATTTGTTTTTGCTGGGTCTCGATGTAGGTCTGCCATTGCGGGCCAAGTCTCCGCGTCAGACTCCAGCCGGTGAAGAACATCACGCCCGGAATGAACTTCTCTTCCATATCTCCGGATTGGGTGACGAATAAATCGAGATAGAGTTTGGCTTCGAAGGTAGGCAGCGCTTTCAGCTCAAGCTCGCAGCCGGGGCAAAACTGATCGAAGGTTTCGAACTCACTTGGTTTTGCATCGAGCAGGCGATGTTTGGGCACGCCGTTTTTGGCGCGTACAACGTCATTTTCTTCCTCGATCTTTGCGCTCTTGCTGTGCACTTGCAGAACGAGTTTTTGAAACGCATCACCTAACACCCTTGCCTGATCTTCAGAGCTATCGGGTGAGCCCGTCATCGCCTTCCAATCATCCAGAAAGGGATAGGTGTGCTGTTTGGGAAGGTAATCAACCCAGCGTTGCAATACTTCAGGATCGAGGTGCTCGCTTGCCGAAACCTCGTCGACTGTCTTTTTGGGCTTACCAAGTACATGCCAGGCAGCGGTCATGTAATCGGAAGTCTGAACGGAAAGCGCTTCAGCAAGTTGTTTGGCAACTGCGCCTGTGTAATCTTTCAGATCTGCGCGCAGCTTGGCAGCTTGAAGGTTGTTCTTGTCCCAGGCATCAGCTGCAACTTTTGAAACGACCGGATACTCGGTATAGATGGAGTTGGCGAAGATGCTTACGACCTTGTAGTAGTCCTTCTGAGGGATCGGATCGTATTTGTGGTTGTGGCAGCGAGCACAGGCGACGGTGAGCCCCATGAGACCGCGTGTGACAGCATCCACGCGTTCGTTGCGCTCGTCGGCACGACCCTGGATCGGCTCAGCCTGATCCCAGACCCACGGGCCAGCGCCGAGATACGTGGTGGCAATCAGGTTGTCCTGGCGTTCGTTCTGATCCTTGAAAGGAAGCTTGTCGCCCGCAAGTTGCATAGTTACGAAGCGGTCGTAGGGCAGGTCGGCATTGAAGGCCTTAATGACCCAATCCCGATAACGAAACGCGCCGGGAAATGGCATGTATCCGCGCTGCTTGGGATCGAGGCCACGCACATCATCTTCCGCGTAACGGGCAACGTCGAGCCAGTGCCGTCCCCACCGCTCTCCGTAGCGGGGTGATGCGAGAAGACGATCCAACACTTTTTCCCATGCGTTCGCGGATTTGTCACGAAGGAAGGCGTTGACTTCTTCCTGCGTTGGCGGGAGGCCGGTCAGATCGTAGGTGGCTCTCCGGATCAGGGTGCGGCGATCAGTCTCGGGCACTGGCGCAAGGCCGGATGAATGCAAACCGGCCAGGATAAATCGGTCGATGGCGGTGCGCGGCCAATGAGCCAGACGCGCATCCTGGACTTCGGGAGGCTGTACGACGCGAAGTGGCTGAAACGACCAGAACTGACGCTGCTTTTCGGTGATTGCACCGGTTCTGGCGGTGATCGACGTGATAATCGCAGAAGAAGTGGACGGCCAGGGCGCACCCTTTTGCACCCACGCTTCGAGGATGGCGACTTCCTGTTCGCTAAGTTTGCCGCCCCTGGGCATTTTGAGTGTGCCTGTCTGTTTGACCGCTTGAATCAGGAGACTCTTATCGGAATTTCCTGGGACGATCAACGGACCACGACCGCCGCCTTGATCAAACGCAGCCTTTGAATCCAACCGCATTCCGCCGGAGGCCTGATCGGTATGGCATTCGTAACAGTTGTTAGCGAAGATCGGGCGGACCTTGTTTTCAAAGAAGTCCGTGTCAACTCCGACTGAAACATTCTTCAAGGTTGGTGAAGCAGCGCTTGCAGGTGCTGCATCTTGTGAGGAATTAGACGAATCTTTCACGGAGACTGTGGGCGTTCGTAGCGGAAAGTCGGCGCCCACGGCACCTGCTTTTACCCATGCTTCGAGATCCGCAACTTCTGTGTCCTTCAATGCGTACTTCGGCGGCATCTTCAGGTCGTTGCTACGGCGAATCGCCTGAATCAGCATGCTGGCTTCCAGGTCCCCCGGCACAATGACAGGACCGTCCTGTCCGCCTTTACGGATTAACGAGTATGAATCAAGTTGCAAACCGCCCTTGGCTGTGTCGTCATGACACTTCAGGCAGTTGTTTTGCAGTATTGGCACAACGCGCTTTGCGTAAAACTCGTTGGTGCCGGGCACGAGAGGCTCGTCGGATGCTGATACCTTGATCCCGGCAAACAGGACCATGCCAGCCACAGCAGTGCACGTGCTTCCGAGGACCAGACGATATCTCATAAAGAGTGGAGTATGGGGCCGGGGATATCTTCGCTTCGAATCATCAACGAAGAGTTGTACCCAAGAATTTTGCCACGTTTAAGCGAATCGGGGAACTCTAATCTTTACTTGAGCATACCTCGGGGTGAGTTTCGCCCGGATGAGATTTCCGGGCTGTGGCGCCCGGTCCGATTTGGTTCGGAGGACACAGGGCCTTCAAACGGAAAAATGTAGGCCTTCGAGCGGCTCGGGTGGCACAATGCAAAGATCGTTCAGCAAACTCGAAGGGAGCCTAAATGCACCGCCGTCTCGCAGCGCCCCTTCTGGTGATCGCTCTTGCTAGCGCGCCGCTGGCGTTATCTGATGAGCCAGCCACGAAGCATACGGTCTACGACTTCTCTCTAGTAGATATCAATGGCAAAACAGTTCCCCTCTCCATCTACAAGGGCAAGATATTGCTTATTGTTAATCTAGCCAGCCAATCTACCTACCGCGATCAGATTGCAGCGCTTAACGATCTCGAGAAGAACTATGCTGCCGAGGGCCTTGTGGTCATCGGCATTCCGTCATCAGATTTCGGGGACAAGGAATTGAAAGACGCTGCGGCCCTGCGCGAGTACTACAACAACACCGCGCACGTTGGATTTCCGCTGTTCGCTCCTGCAAAGCTTCATGGCGTGGACACTATTCCCCTTTACTCCTTTTTGTGTGATCCGAAAGCAAGCGTTCCCGGAGGAGATCTGCATTGGAACTTCACCAAGTTCATCATCGATCGTGAAGGAAAACCGCTAGCTCGCTACGAGGTCAGTGAGGATCCAGCCGATGTCAGATTCCGCGTCAACATCGAGCTCGCTCTTGCCGGCAAGTTGAAGAAACAGCTTGCGACGAAAAAGGATCAGACCGCTGACAAAGACGATGACAACAATTAGTTCCGCGGGCTTATGGATAGGGCGATACTTCGTGGAAGCAGTCGGATAGCCCTGAGACAGAACGAGATATTCACTTGAAAATCCGAACGATCGCAAACCTATTGAAATCGAGGCCAAGCGGTCGGGTGCACCTACATCCAAAGCTAAATCCCCAAGAATGATGATTCTGGACTACACTATTGCCTATCCCGTACATTGTCATTGAAGTTCAACTCAAAAATGTCTGACCAAAAGCGAATCCGGAGTGTAGTGGTCCCGGTTGTGCTCCTGGTGCTTTTGCTGGGGGCCACGCTCGGAACGGTATGGCATCACCATACAAATTCTGTTTCAGACACTTGTTCGCTGTGCCATCTCGTCATTGCACCCGCAATGATTGGTACCCGCGCGGGCCTCCTGATCCCCGTGGGCGCCGGACCGGCCCCTCAGTACATTAACTTCATTGCTCAAGCTGCTACGCTGCGGATTCCCGCACGCGCCCCTCCCGCATAGCTTCTCTATTCCTTCCGTGCCTCTCAGGCATGACGAAATCAGTGTACGTCTCTCGTGAAGGAGGCTGACTGCCTATGCGTTTGCAAGGTTTCTGCTTTTCATTCTTGATTGTCTTTGTATCTCTAATCGAGGCCGCAGGGGCTCAATCACCTCCTGGTCAGAGCCCGCTGCCGCCAGCTCCACAAGCAAGCACACTCTCTCAGAAGCCCGGAGCAAGGGCCATTTCGCTGGATGATGCCATCCAAATGGCTATTCATCACAACCACAGTTTGTTGGCAGCCCGCACCACCATAAACCAGAGTGAAGCAGAAGAGACGACGGCGAATCTCCGTCCCAACCCGGTGTTGCTGGGTGACGCACAGTTTCTGCCGATCTTCGAACCAAGTCAGTTCAGCGCTGACTACATCGACAACACGGCGCAATTCGACCTCGGGGTTAGCTACCTGTTTGAACGCGGCAAGAAACGGCAACACCGCTTGCAGGCGGCTAAGGATCAGACGGCCGTAACGAAATCACAGGTGGCCGACATCGAACGCATTCTCGCATTCAATGTCGCCTCGCAGTTCATCAATATCGAGCTTGCTGAATCAACGCTGGCACTAGCGAACGAGGATCTTAAGAGTTTTCGAGACACGGTGGATATTGGCGAGGTGCGTTATAAAGCGGGTGACATAGGTCTCGACAACCTGCTCAAGCTCAAGCTGCAGATGCTCCAGTTCCAGACAGACGTGTCTGGCGCACAGCTTTCAAGATTGCAAGGACTTTCGGATCTGCGGCAATTGGTCGGATATGAGTCGATAGGCCCCGACTATGATGTTGCGGGCTCATTCGATTACCAGCCGGTTACAGGAAATCTCGAAGACTTTCAAGTTAAAGCGCTTCAGAACAGACCGGACTTGCAAGCGGCGCGGTTGGGAGTGAATGCCGCGAACAGCCAGCATGCGCTGCAACAGTCCATAGGCAAGCGCGATGTAACCGGTCAAGCCAGTTATACCCACCTCAGTTCCACCAACAATATTTCGCTGTTCGGGCAAATTCAAATGCCCATTTTCGATCGCAACCAGGGAGAAATTGCGCGCAGTAGCCTCGCCATCACACAAGCACAGGAACAGGAGAAGTACGCAAGCGGACAGGTGCTGACCGACGTGCGGGATGCTTTTGAGAGCGTTCGTTCGAACGATAAGATAATTTCCCTCTATAAGTCTGGCTATCTTGATGAAGCACAGCAATCCCTCAATATTACTGAGTATGCCTACAAGCATGGTGCCGCAAGCCTGCTTGATTTCCTCGATGCAGAGCGCAGCAATCGAACCACTCAACTCGGCTATCGGCAGGCGCTCGCAACGTACTTGCTCGCGCTCGAACAGCTTCGCGAAGCCGTGGGAACCAGGAGCCTGCCATGAAGAATCGACTAACATCCCGCCATAGCATTCCATGCATGATAGCAATTGCCGGACTAATGGCGCTAACGGCTTGCCACTCGAACGACGGCGATCGGGCAGACCAGATGACGTCATTCTCTGCGAAGGCCTCCAAGTCCGCCACTCCGCAACTTTTCACCATTCCACAAAACCAGATCTCGCACGTGCAGGTCGTTACGGTTGCGCCGGCAACGCTGAAGCGGACGCTGCGACTCACGGGTACGGTGGCGTATAACGCTTTTAAGACCACGCCCGTAATCAGCCAGGTAGGCGGGCCAGTCAGCAGGATTCTTGTAGTTCCCGGCGAGCGTGTGAAAGAGGGTCAGGCAATGCTCGACGTGAGCAGTCCCGACTATTCTCAGTTGCTTGACGCCTATCTTAAAGCTGCGGACTCGTCTCGCCTGGCAACGAAAAACTACACCCGCGCACAGGAGCTCTACGCACATCATGCAATCGCGGAAAAGGATCTTGAGCAGGCCGAGTCCGATCGTAATCAGGCGCAAGCCGATCTGAATGCGGCCGAGCAAGGGATGAAGATTCTTGGAATAAAGGATCCAAGCCACCTGGCAAGTGCTCCTTCGTCTGCACAAATCCCGGTATTGGCGCCCATCACCGGGCAAGTGGTTGAGCGTCTAGTCTCACCAGGACAAGTGGTCCAGGCAGGCCAGACACAGACATTTACGATCTCTGATCTAAGTACCGTCTGGGTTCTGGCAAATGTCTACCAGGCAGACCTTGCATATGTTCAAAGCGGTGAAGATGTCGTTGTGCAGACAGACGCATACCCGGGCAACTTCCATGGCAAGATCTCCTACGTCTCGCCTGCGTTGGATCCAAACACCAGAACGCTGCAAGCGCGCATCATCGTCGATAATCCCGGCGAAAAGCTGAAGAGGGACATGTACTGCACCGTTACGGTGACGGCCGGTTCCATCTCAAACGTGGTGGCCGTGCCAGACTCCTCGGTTCTGCGCGATGACAATAACCAACCGTTTGTCTATGTCGAAACAGGTACGAATCAATTTGGCAGGCGTGACGTTGATTTAGGTGAGAGTCAGAATGGCCAGAGGCAGATTCTTAAGGGGATTGCCGTTGGAGAAAAGGTTGTCGGTGACGGCAGCTTGTTTCTTCAGTTTGCTAATTCGCTGCAACACTGAGGAGACAGGTTCCCATGATAAATCGTATCGTGCAATTCGCTCTGCAGCAACGAATGTTTGTCTTGCTGTTGGTCGCATTTATCACCGTCGGTGGCGTCATCTCTTTCATCCACATGCCAGTGGATGCGTACCCCGATCTCTCGCCGCCAATGGTTGAGATCATCACCCAGTGGCCGGGACATGCATCGGAAGAAATCGAGCGCCTGGTCACTGTGCCCACCGAAGTGGAGATGAACGGTGTTCCGAAGATGTTCGTTATGCGCTCGATCTCGCTATACGGACTCTCGGACGTCATTCTGACCTTTGACGAAGGTACCGACGATTATTTTGCTCGGCAGGTGGTATTTCAGCGACTCAGTGAGGTCACCTATCCCGCCGGAGTAACCCCCTCCCTTTCGCCGCTCGCGAGTCCGTCGGGGCTCGTCTATCGATATGTTCTCGAGAGCCCCGACCGCACTCCCCAGGAACTTAAGACACTTGAGGACTGGGTGATTGAGCGCCAGTACAAGCAGGTGGCTGGCGTTGCTGACGATTCCGGATTCGGCGGAACTGTCATGCAGTACCAAGTGGTTCTCGATCCGGCCAGGCTCTACGCCTATCACCTCACCGTACCGGCCGTGATTCAGCAGTTGTCGGTGAATAACTCCAATGCGGGAGGGGGATTTTATCCGCAGGGCGGTCAGATCTTCTATGTCCGCGGTTTGGGCCTCATTCGCGATACCTCTGACATTGACAACGTCGTGGTGGGCTCGCAAAATGGAGTGCCGATCCGCATCCGCGATGTGGGCGATGTTGTCATTGGAAGCGCCCCGCGCCTGGGCCAGTTCGGTTTCAATAAAACCGATGATGCCGTCGAAGGCGTCATCATGATGCGGCGTGGCGAACAAACACAGGACGTATTGAAGGGCGTTGAGGCGAAAACTCAGGAACTGAACGAAAGCATCCTGCCATCGGACGTAAAAGTGCGCGCCTACTACGATCGCAGTGATCTCGTACAACTGACGATCACGACGGTCGAGCACAACATGCTGCTGGGAATGGTCCTCGTTTTTCTCGTGCTGATGGCTTTCCTTGTGAGCATCCGCGCCGCCGTGATTGTCGCGCTCACCATTCCACTCTCCTTGCTCTTTTCTTTCATCTTTCTGCACGCGCAAGGGATCCCAGCGAATCTGCTTTCGATCGGCGCCATCGATTTCGGAATTCTGATTGACGGCACGCTGGTGATGGTGGAGAACATCTTCCGCGAGTTGGGTGAGCGCGAAGGCCAGACCTATGATCTGAAACAGGTCATTTTGGAGGCTGCAAAGGACGTCGATCGTCCCATCTTCTATTCCGTTGCCGTCATCATTGCCGGTTACCTGCCGATCTATGCGCTAAGCGGACCATCCGGAAAACTATTCAAGCCGATGGCCGATACCGTGGCCATCGCACTCGTCGGGGCGCTCATCCTGACGCTGACACTCGTTCCCGTTCTGTGCGCGTATTGGTTCAAGGGCGGAGTTCACGAGCGCGTGAACAAACCCTTTGAATGGGTGCGGGATCGATATGCGGTGCAACTCGAATGGTGCCTCGATCGCCCCAAGACGACCATGTTCGGCGCTATCTTGATTCTCGCGGCCACACTCCTGCTGGTTCCTTTTATCGGCGGAGAGTTTATGCCACATCTCGACGAAGGCGCACTCTGGGTAAGAGCAACCCTGCCGTACACAGTTTCCTTCGAGACTGCGAGTAACTTCTCGCCGCAGGTTCGCAACATTCTGTTGAAGTATCCAATGGTGACCGATGTTGGCTCCGAACTTGGCCGGCCAGACGATGGTACTGACCCGACAGGGTTTTTTAATGATGAGTTCTACGTAGGTTTGAAGCCCTATAGCGATGCCTCGTGGAAGAAGGGCAAAATCCACACCAAGGCAGAGCTAACTGAAGACATTCAAAGCCAGCTGCAGGCATTCCCCGGCGTCATTTTCAATTACACGCAACCGGCCGAAGACGCAGTTGACGAGGCGCTGACGGGACTGAAGAGCGCGCTCGCAGTGAAGATTTACGGGCCCGACCTCAATGTTCTCCAGAGCCAGGCGCTCGAGATCAAGCGCAGGCTTTCGCAGGTACCCGGATTTACAGAATTGACTGTTGTGCGCGAACTTGGCCAGCCCAGCCTCATCATCGATGTCGATCGCGACAAGATTGCCCGGTACGGCATCAACGTGGCCGATGTTGAGGCCATCGTTCAAGCAGCTGTGGGCGGGCAGGCGGCTACGCAGGTCATCCAAGGTGAGAAGCTTTTCGACCTGGTGGTGCGCATGAAGCCTGAATTTCGCGAGAATGCGCAACAGATCGGCAACCTCCTAGTCGGGACACCAACAGGCCAGCAGATTCCTTTGAGGGAGCTCTCCAACATTCATGAATCCGGCGGAGCCTCATTTATCTACCGCGAGAATAACTCTCGCTATATTGGAGTGCAGTACAGCGTGGAAGGGCGCGATCTCCAGAGCGCCGTGCGCGCTGGCCAACGATCCATCGCTGACATCGCGAAGTCCTTGCCTCCCGGGTATCAGCTCACATGGGGTGGAGAGTACGGAGAATTGCTTCAGGCAGAGCAGCAACTCGAGTACATCGGACCGATGGCGATACTCATCATCTTTATGATCTTGTTCGCCCTTTACGGGAATTTCAAGTTCCCCATAACCATCGCTATCGGCGTCATCATCACCGTGCCCGTGGGCGCTTTGATTGCACTCAAGTTGACCAACACCTCGTTTAGCGCTTCCTCGGCGCTGGGTTTGCTCGCGCTGATGGGCGTTTCCGTTGAAACGGCCGTCATCCTCGTCTCCTACATCAACAAGCTACGCCTCGAAGGCAAAGACATCCGTACCGCAACTCGCGAAGCTTCGCTCTTGCGGCTTCGCCCAATCATGATGACCGCCCTCGTCGCTTGCCTGGGACTTCTGCCCGCGGCACTCTCCACGGGCATCGGCTCCGACACGCAAAAGCCCTTCGCGATTGTCATCGTTGCGGGTCTGGTCTCGCGGCTTTTCCTTGGCTTCTTTGTCAATCCTGTGCTGTACGAGATGGTCGCCCGCGATGGCGATGTGTTGCAGGTCTGAGGGCAAACCTGCCTTCACTTCCACAGATCGTCAGGTTCACTCCATCGGAGGACCGCTGCAATTGGTAGCTTAGTTCCGAAGCAGCGAGCCCTGAGATTATCTGATTCTCGCGTGAAAGGTCTCATTTGAGATTCTGTAATCGTGTCTTGCCTCTGACGATGAGGCGCCTCGGATGAGTGTCCTGCCGAATCCTCCCCCTCACGGACCGGGCAGGCGAGATGCTCATGGCTCGGCGAAAGAGCCGGGTCCACTTTGGTTTTTTGCGAATGAGAAAGGTAAGCAGCATCTGGGGACGTCGGTCAGTCACCTTCATCGCGAGGTGGTGGCGCTTGAGATCGCCAGCAAGCGTCGCCCCATTTTCGGTACCGATTTTGTCATGCACTCCCTGCGCCATACAATGCTTACTAGGCTGGGAGAATCGGGAGTGGACGCCTTTACCATCATGCGCACCGCCGGACATATCAGTGTGGTCGACTCGCAGCGCTATGTTCGCCCCACACCTGAGGCAAATGAGAGGGCTTTCGAGCGGTCGCAGCCCCATGCGAGCGGGAACGTTACGCTGGAGGCAAGTCGGCTTGGAGTCCTTGCAATTCTTCCCACAGTCGGGAAGGCTGTTGTCGTAAGTCATTGAAGGGCCTGTAGCTCAACGGTTAGAGCAGGGGACTCATAATCCCTTGGTTGGGGGTTCGAATCCCTCCGGGCCCACCAAATTCTCTTGGGGCAGTTTTAGTTGACGCGGTCCTTCGCTATGCTCAGGATTTCGCCTGCGTGCTCGGACGCCCGCAAAACGGCTCAAGTTCGAATCCCTCCGGGCTCCCCCATTGCATGGGGCAGCCGCTCGCCTCTCGCTCGCAGGAGTGCCTCAACGGTCTCCCGATGTTTCGTTTCTGAAGCTTTCGTATACTCAAGCCAGAGCATGTCTACCCGACTGGACACGATTCTTGAAACCACGCGCGCCGGTCTCGCGGCTGCGAAGGCGCGGGACTCGGTGGTCGATCTTGAGCGCAAGGCCCTATTGCATCAGCCTCGCGGCTGGGCGGCAGCGTTGCGCCAAAGGGCTTTGTCTGAACCGGCGATCATCGCCGAAATCAAGAAGGCTTCCCCGTCGAAGGGACTCATCCGCGAAGACTTCGATGTCCCTCAATTGGCGCAAAGCTTCAAGAAAGGCGGCGCGGCCGCTCTTTCGGTGCTTACAGATGAGCCGTTCTTTCAGGGAAGCCTGCTGAACCTGGAGCTTGCCTCGGCGGCGGCCGATCTGCCATGCCTGCGCAAGGACTTCATGATTAGCGAGTATCAGATCGTTGAGGCGCGGGCGCATTGCGCGGATGCGATTCTTCTGATCGCCGCTGCGCTCACAAAGGACCAACTTAAGCACTTCGCGATCGTCGCCCATGAGTATCTACTCGATGTGCTTGTGGAAGTTCACACGGCAGGCGAGCTTGATCAGGTGCTCGATATTCTCGGCGATGACGGTGCAGATGCGATAGGCGTGAACAATCGCGATCTGAAGACTTTTGAAGTACGGATGGAAACGTCTCTCGAGCTCATAGATCGCATTCCGTCCTCCGTCGTCCGCGTCGCAGAAAGTGGAATCTCAACTTCTGGGGACATCGATCGGCTGCGGTCGGCCGGGTTCGACGCCTTTCTGATTGGAGAGAGCTTGATGCGCCAGCCTGATCCTGGGTTGGCACTGGCCGCACTCGTTGCAGGTTCCAGAGTGGCGCGATGAGTCACTGGATCAAGATTTGCGGCAACACCTCATACGAGGATGCACTGCTTGCCTCTGAGGCGGAAGCGGATGCTGTCGGATTCGTTTTTGCGCCCAGCCCAAGGCATGTGACCGTCGAGCAGGTTGCGGCAATAACGCCCAAGCTTCCCTCCTCGATCGAGAAGATCGGTGTGTTTGTCGACTCGAGTTTCGATGAAATCGAGACGGCGGTGCGTGAGTGCGGCCTGACCGGGGTTCAGCTTCATTTCAAGGGAACTGAAGAGCTGCCGCAACGTCTGCGCGAGAAATTCGGACCGGGGCTGCGGATCCTGCGCGCCTTGCACTACGGCCCCGATGTGGTCGAGAGAATCGGTGTGCAGGCCGGAAACAGGAGCATTGATGCGGTTCTCATCGATTCCCGGACGGCGACAGCGGTTGGAGGTACGGGCACGAGTTTTGACTGGAACGCGGCGGAAGCTGTTTTCCGTGGGGCCGGAGTTCGGCTGATCGTCGCGGGCGGATTGACTCCTTCCAATGTTTCCGAAGCGGTTCGAAAGCTTTTGCCGTGGGGCGTGGATGTTGTCTCCGGTGTTGAAATTACTCCCGGGCGAAAAGACGCGGCCAAGGTGCGCGCATTCGTGAAGAACGCTCGGTGACCAGCCGGGGAATGAGCATCTGCTGTTCAAGCGCACTGCTTGCTGCCGCCGTTTTGCCGGCCTGACACCCGGTCGTCCTGCCAGCGGTTTCTCCGGTGGAAATATCGGCCGTGTTTCCGGTTCGCAGGCTCGAGGGCGGAGGGGGTGTATACCCCTACTATGTGAAGAAAGTCCTCATTTTCATCGGTTTGCGCAAACGACGCGGCGCCAAGGTCTTCTGACAAAGGAACTTAGTCCGCAGAGTCGTCTCAGGAAAGGACTTACAGGCCTTTTTCAGGGCGAATTCAGCGCCTCGTTCCACATTATGAGCTACTGCAGATTATGCACCGGTTAACTTACGGCTGTTTTGGACGGCCGATGGACGAGGCTTTTAGGCAAATACAGCAAGTCAGCGATCGCTTCGCGATCAAGCGAGTTAGCAAGTTAGCGACGAAGAGGCTTTTATGCACCGCAGGTTCTCTCCAGACCGACCCGAGCTTTTCAGCGGGGTGCGAAGCCTGGCGCTCTCTCCGACGCACGGACTTGTGTCCTGCTGGAATGCTCTTGGAATTCTGAGTATAACGATCGGCGTGAAATAGCCTGCAAACTAAGTGAGACTTTTTGGCCTGCGTTTCCAGGGACTTAGCGGCAAGCGGGAAAGGTGGGTATTGACAGCTTTTTGAGGACGAACCGTGGTTGAGCCAGTTTGGGTTTAGCAAGTCAGCGATCGCTTCGCGATCAAGGCATGTTAGCAAGATAGCGACGAAGGAAAGAAGGGATTAAGGGAGTTTTGTACACTAAGGATTCCGCAGCCAGCGGCCACGAGGAACGACTGATGGCATCTGTGATTCTTCCATCGACTCCCTCGGAGTCGCGCCCAGGGCGATTCGGTATCTATGGCGGTCGGTATGTCCCTGAGACTCTGATGGCCGCTCTGCTGGAACTGGAGCGCGAATACGAGCTTGCCCAAGCCGACGCTGCCTTCCAAACTGAACTCGCTGGCTTGCTCAAGGACTTTGCCGGCCGTCCTACGCCGCTCTACTTTGCCAAGAGACTGACGGAAGAACTCGGTGGCGCCAAAATTTACCTCAAGCGCGAAGACCTTCTCCATACCGGTGCGCACAAGATCAACAACGCGCTGGGGCAGGGACTGCTGGCCAGGCGTATGGGCAAAAAGCGCATCATTGCCGAAACCGGCGCCGGCCAACACGGCGTTGCCACTGCCACGGTATGCGCGCTGCTTGGCATGGAGTGCGTGATCTACATGGGCGATGTGGATATGGAGCGGCAGGAGCTCAATGTCCTTCGCATGCGGTTGCTCGGCGCGGAAGTGCGCGGCGTATCCTCCGGATCGAAAACACTGAAGGACGCAATCAGCGAGGCCATGAGGGACTGGGTCACCAACGTCAGGACAACTCATTATTTGTTGGGGAGCGCTCTCGGCGCACATCCATACCCGACGATGGTGCGCGATTTTCATCGCTGCATCAGTCGCGAAATGAAGGAACAGGTTCTGGAGAAGGAAGGGCGTCTTCCTACCGCTGTTATCGCATGTGTTGGTGGCGGATCGAATGCGATCGGCGCCTTTTACGAGTTCATTCCCAATCGCCAGGTGCGGCTGATTGGTGTGGAGGCAGGTGGTCGCGGGACGGAACTTGGAGAGCACGCCGCACGTTTTCAAGGCGGAGCGCCCGGAGTCTTGCAAGGCACATTCTCGTATGTATTGCAGGATGAGAACGGACAGATCGCTGCAACGCATTCGGTATCGGCGGGACTCGATTACGCCTCCATTGGCCCCGAGCATGCGGCGCTGCACGATTCCGGCCGCGCCGAGTATGTGTCGCAGGATGATGCGGGTGCGCTCGATGCCGTTGTTAAGCTGGCGCGGACTGAAGGCATTCTGCCTGCTCTGGAGAGTGCGCATGCGGTCGCGGAGTGTCTGCGGATTGCGGCGACGTTTTCTCAGCGTGACATACTGATAGTGAATCTCTCTGGTCGCGGCGATAAGGATATGGGCATTCTCGCCCGCGAGTTGAAGCTCCAGGGAGTGTAAGCAACTTCAATGGCACTCAGTTTCAATTACAAGCCAGGTCTGGTCGTCTATTTGACGGCGGGCGATCCGAGTGTGGAGGCCACGCTGGCCATCGCGCTTGAAGCGATCGATGCGGGCGCGGACGTGATTGAGCTCGGTGTTCCATTCAGCGATCCCCTGGCCGATGGTCCCGTGATTCAGCGCGCAAGCGAGCGCGCCGTGGCGCGCGGTACGCGCATGGCTGACGTTCTCAAGATTGCCGGTGAGATTCGCGGCGCTCGATCGAAGGCCGGCATCGTCATCTTCACCTACCTGAATCCGATTCTTCGGTATGGTTTCTCGCGATTCGTAGACGAGGCGGCAGCCGCGGGCGCCGACGGTGTTCTGATCATCGACATGATTGTCGAAGAGGCCGGCGAATATCTTGCGGAGATGGATCGTGTTGGGCTGGCGCCTATTTTTCTGGCCGCGCCGACGAGTCCGGATGATCGCCTCAAGGCGATCGCCAGCCACGCCAAGGGTTTTATCTATGCCATTTCGCGCGTTGGCATCACGGGCAAGCAGCAGAGCATGACTTCAGACGCGGAAGCGCTGGTCACGCGGATTCGGCGATGGTCGGGGCTGCCGGTGGCCGTTGGCTTCGGCATCTCTACCGCTGAGCACATTGCTCAGGTGGCGGAGTTTGCGGATGCTGCGGTAATTGGCAGCGCGATTGTGGAGTTGATCGAGCGGTCATCTCCCGAGGCAGCGCCCGGAGCCGTTGCACGATTTATCAAGGGTCTGCGTTTGCCCGAGGCGGCGCTGACCCAGTGAAGAGAGCAGCCCTCAGCTTTCAGCCTTCAGTTTGTGCACGGCAGATTCAGCTGCGGATGTTCGCATCGGCACAATCAGGCTGAAGGCTGATTACTGAAAGCCGACGGCTATCACGAGGATGGAATGACGCTGGAAGAATTGCGCAACCAAATCGATGTTCTGGACCGCCAGCTTGTGGAGTTGCTGAGCGAGCGGGCGCGAGCCGCTTTGATGATTGGTCATTTGAAAGTTGCGACCTCGCTGCCGGTGTATGAGCCGGCACGCGAAAAGATCATCTACGCAAACGTGCGCGCCGCCAACAAGGGGCCCTTGCCCGACATTGAATTGACGCATATCTATGAGCGCATCATCGACGTGATGCGAGCGCTGCAAAGGAACGAGTTGGCTTCAGAGAGGAATGCCCTCAAGGGCCAAGACACTGGCGCCCCGCCATCCCAGCAACAGTCATCTGTTGCGACGGATCCCGGAGCCGCGCCCGAGACAGGGAACGAGAAATGATTGTTGCAATGCAGGAGAAGGCCACCGAAGAGCAGATTGACTTCGTGATTGAAGCAATGGTGGAAGCCGGAGTCGGCGTTCATCGCACCACAGGCGCAACCCAAACCATTCTGGCGGGCGTTGGTCCGACAGCAACCATTGACCTGACGAAATTCGAAGTTCTGCCCGGCGTGCTGCACGTTCACCGCATCAGTTCGCCGTACAAATTGGCGGGTCGAGGATTTCGGCCGGAGGGCACCGTTGTTGAATTTGCCAACGGCGTGAAGCTTGGCGGCGAACAAGTGATCGTGATGGCGGGGCCGTGTTCCATCGAGAACGAGGCGCAGATCTTCGAGACGGCAAAGCGTGTGAAGGCCGCTGGAGCAAGCTTTCTGCGCGGCGGGGCGTACAAGCCACGCAGCTCGCCTTACGCCTTTCAGGGAATGGGCGTTCCAGGGTTGAAGTTGATGTACGATGCGGCCCGTGCGAATGGGCTGTTGGTTGTCAGCGAAGTGATGGAGATTGCGCAGATCGAAGGGATGTTGCCCTACGTCGATTGTTTTCAGGTCGGCGCGCGCAATATGCAGAATTTCAATTTGCTACGCGAGCTTGGGCAGGCGCGCAAGCCGGTTCTGTTGAAGCGCGGAATCGCCGCAACGATTGAGGAACTGCTGCTTTCAAGCGAGTACATCATGTCTGGCGGGAATTACGATGTGATCCTCTGCGAACGCGGGATTCGGACTTATGAAACCGCGACGCGCAACACGATGGACATCTCGGCTATTCCGGTTGTGAAGAAGTATTCGCATTTGCCCATCGTGGGCGACCCTTCGCACGGTACCGGGCATCGCGAGATGGTTGCGCCGATGGCACGGGCGGCGGTTGCTGCCGGAGCTGACGGCATCCTTGTTGAAGTACATCCCAATGCAGACAAGGCGGCCTCCGACGCGGCGCAGACGCTTTTCCCTGATCAGTTCGAGAAGCTGATGGCGGAGTTGCGCGTGATTGCCAAGGCGGTTGGTCGAACGCTTTGAACTGGAAAGAGTCCGCATGATGGAGCGAGTGGCGATTTTGGGCATGGGCCTGCTGGGCACATCGGTGGGTCTCGCTCTGCGCGCAGCTGGATTCAAAGGATCCATCGTGGGCTGGAATCGAAGCCGCGGGCAGGCGGAGACTGCCCTCTCGATGGGTGCAATTGACTCCATTGGCGGGGATCCGATTGCAACCGCAAAAGCAAGCCAGGTCGTGCTGCTTGCAGTTCCTATTTTTGCGACACTCGATCTGATGGAGCAGCTCGCGCCTGTGCTTGGTCCCGAACATCTCGTAACTGACGTGGGGAGCACCAAGACGCAGATCACGGAATCTGCAGATCGACTGTTCAATACGGTAGATCGTGCGGGGTTTCTGCCTGGCCATCCGATGGCGGGCAAAGAACGCGGCGGAGCCGATCTGGCGGACGCCAAGCTTTTTCGCGGGGCGGTTTGGATCTTCACGGATTTTCCGGCCTGGCACAGGTCGTTAGAATCTGCGGCGCTTGCGAGGAACTGGCGCGAGTGGGTTCTTGCGATGGGTGCGCGAACACTGGATGTCGGTCCGCAGCGCCACGATGAACTGGTCGCGTGGGTGAGCCACCTTCCCCAATTTGCTGCTACGGCACTGAGCGCGGTGATCGAGGATGAGATGGGCGACGCGCCGGAACTGAAAGATGTGGGCGGCCGTGCTCTCCGTGAGATGACGCGTCTTGGCGCCAGCCCTTTTTCGATGTGGCGGGACATTGCTCACACCAATACCGATGCGATTGCGGCTGCGCTCGAGGCTCTTGAACAACGGCTTGCGCATATTCGCGAAAATTTGCGGACACCTCAGTTGCGCGATGAATTTGAGAAGGCTAATCGCTTTCGGCAGGAGTAGGGCGGCGCGTGTCAGCGCTCGCTTGTTTCCTCATCTATAGTCCTTACTTATAATCTGTCCCCATGCGGCTTCTCCTTCGCGATCTGCGTTTCGGCCTGCGCACGTTGGCCAAGACACCCGTTTTCACCTGTGCTGTTGTTCTTACTCTTGCGCTTGGCATCGGGGCGAACACGGCAGTCTTTACGGTCACGAACGCGGTGCTGCTGCGGCCGTTTCCCTTTCGCGATCCCGAGCAGATCGTCAGCATCACTTCCAAAGACGCAACGAAGGAAAACGGCGGAACGCTTCTGCGCTACGAGCTTGTTCGCGATTACAACCGGTCGTTTCAATCTGTTGCCGTCTGGACGAGCGACAACCTGAATCTAACGGGAAGCGGCGAGCCGCTCCAGGTGCCGGTTGCGCGGGTGTCGCCCAGTTTTCTTCCAATGCTGGGGATCAAGACTGAATTGGGGCGTGTGTTTACACAGGAGGAAGGCACTCCGGAGGGACGGCCGGTCGTAATGCTGAGCGACGCGATATGGCGGACGCGTTACCACGGCGACGCTAGCATCGTTGGCTCCGTTATTACGCTCGATTCGGTGGCGAGCACGGTTGTGGGTGTGCTGCCTGCGGATGCTCAATTTCCGTTTATGCCGAAAGCGGAGATTCTTTCTCCACGCTATTTTGAGCTTTCGCTGATGACTCCGCAACGGCTCAGACTCGGTGTCGGATACCTAAGCATCATTGCGCGGTTGCGCTCTGGGGTTTCGATTGCCGAAGCTAACGATGAACTGGCACTCCTGAATCAACGTTATCGCGAACAGAACCCGACTGCACCTGATGCCTCCCCTGCCACCGTGATGATCGCCAGGAGCCTGCGCGATGAAGTTGTCGGCGACGTGCGGCCCAAAGTGCTGATCTTGTCTGGCGCCGTCGCATTAGTGCTGCTTATCGCATGTGCCAACGTCGCGAGCCTCTTGCTCTCACGCGCACTCTCTCGCAAGAGGGAGATCGCGACTCGCGTGGCAATTGGCGCAAGCCGGGGCGCGATCGTTCGTCAACTTCTTACCGAGAGCGTTACGCTCGCTTTGATATCAGGCGCTCTCGGAGTGGGAATCGGATGGGCAGCCACGCGCGCGCTGGCAACGTGGGGTGCTTCGCAGGTGCCGCAGGGCTTCTCAGTCAATCTGGACGCGCGCGTACTTCTTTTCACGATTGCTGTTTCGTTGCTTGCCGGCATTTCATTCGGCATCTTCCCCGCGGTGCAACTTGCAAGCGCTGATTTGAATGCGACGCTCCGTGCAGAAGGCCGATCGGCATCCTCTGGGCGGTCGGGTTCGAAGATGAGAGCGCTGCTGGTCGTGGGTCAGATCGCTCTTTCGCTGGTGTTGCTGATTGCAGCCGGTCTTCTGTTGCGGAGCTTCAACCGGCTGCTGCGCGTTGATCCGGGATTTGACGCGCACAACCTGCTGACGATGAATGTTTCGCTTTCGACAACGAAGTATGCCAAACCCGATCAGCAGATTGCGTTTTTCGATGACGTGCTTCGGCGCGTATCATCGCAGCCCGGAATTCGCTCGGCAGCGATCTCAGCGACGCTGCCGTTGACCTTCAAGCGCATCACGCCGGTTCTTCCGGAGGGCCAGCCGGATGTTCCGCTTGCTCAGCGCCCGTTCGTCGATATTGAAGCCATCAGTCCGCGATGGTTTGAGACGACGCGCGTTCCACTGCGTGCTGGTCGCACATTTACCAATGACGACAATGCGGCGGCGCCACCCGTGGTCATCGTGAATGAAACATTTGCACGACAGTACTGGCCCGGCCAATCCCCGGTGGGTAAGAAGATCGTGATCGGACGCAGGCCGGAACCCGCGCTCGTTGTCGGCGTGGCGGCGGACGTCAAGAATCAGGGCCTCGAAAAAGATCCCCAGGCGCAACTGTATCTGCCGTTTCCGCAGCTTCCGTGGAGCGACATGAACCTGCTGGTGCGGACGGATATTCCTCCCGGAGCAGCGATTGCGACGGTGCGCAACGAGATCGCTGCCGTTGACAGCAATCAGCCTGTGAATGAGATTCAGACAGCTGAAGAGCTTATCGACACTTCTCGCGCTCAGCCTCGCTTCACCATGTTGCTCATCGGCGGTTTTTCCGGAACCGCACTTCTGCTTGCCATCGTTGGGGTTTATGGCATTTTGTCTTATTCGATAGGGCAGCGGAGGCAGGAGTTCGGCATTCGCCTGGCGCTCGGCGCGCAGCGTACAGACATCCGACGGATGGTGATGAGGCAAGGCTTGTTGCTGGCGTTGGCAGGAATCGTTGCAGGGCTTGGAGTGTCGTTGATGATGACGAGGTTGCTGGAGAATGTGCTCTACAGGATCGGCTCCCGCGACCCTGCTACTTTCGTTCTTGCCCCGGTTGTGTTTCTTCTGGTCGCGGCGCTTGCCAGCTATCTGCCTGCCCGTCGCGCAATGAAAGTGGAACCGGTTGACGTATTGAAGTAGGCAGTAAAAGCCGTTAAGCGCTCTGTTCAACGGGTACTATTTCGTCTTTTTCGGGATCGAGGGCCTGAAAGCCTTCGGCCCTTGCCGCTTCGAGCAAGATGGACGAAGCCGAAACGAAGATAATCTCGGTGCCCCGGAACATCTCGCGCGCAACGAGCGCGGCACCCAGTTGCAGTGCTTCAGTCAAGCGCAGTTTTGTGCGGTCGAGCAGTTGCCTAGCGGCTTCGAGCACTGCCGGGTTCAAAGGTTCCTGGACCATGCGAGCGGCTTCTATGCGCAGAATTTCAAGTACAGCGGCGGCATCCGCGGAGCTGATGTTGCCGGCCCGCTCTCGGCGACGTATGGCCGCATAGACCTCAAGAGGCGCGCTGGCTGCGATCAGTTTGCGATTATCTTCGACGGTTTCCATCAGCCGTATCAAAGCATTGGTGCCCGGCTCCTGCACGAAAAGCTTTGCGAATGCCGTGGATTCGAGAAAATAGCAACTCAAAGCTTTCCCCGTTCCTCTTCGATTGCTTCGCCGATTGATTCGCCCTGTACGACCACTGGATGAAATCGCTGGGCTTCTTCCTGCACGCCGGCTTCAGCGCGGTTCAAGCGAATGGTCGTCGTTGGATATGCAGGTGTCTTCGGATTCGCAATTTTGCTGGTGAGAACAACGCCGCGCTGAATTGCTTCGGCGAGCACGCCCTGGCGCGATTCCGGGTGTTGATTCCAGCGGAAGGCCTTTCTCGGCAAAAACGAGTCTCGAAACCATTTCAGGGCAATGAAGGCATGGCCGCCACGTTCTGCTTCGGCGAGGGCCGCGCAAAGCTCCTTGACCCGCGCATCCAAGTCGGCAGGCACGGCTGCTATGTCTTCTGCATCCTCCTCAAAACTCACTTCGACCGGGGCCCGCGTACCACGAGTTTGCCTTGTAGGGGCAGTGCCGTCGTCGAGACGTTCAAAGTAGATGCGGACCTCATCCTCTTCCGGCGACCAGCTCTCAGCAGACGCACTGCGGCGCTTGCTGCGCCCATTTTCGCTGCAAAGTTCTACGATCGCCTGGTATCCGGGAGGCGCCAGAAAACGCAGAGCGCGTGCAAGCCCTGGATCCTGGGAAAATGCAAGTTCACTCAAGGCCTCTTCAATGATTTCTTCAGCATCCGGAACGCTCAGATTGCTTATGTCTACGCTGCTTTGCGCAGCTCGATTCGACTTCATGAACAGTCTCCGTATAAAGCTTCTTTAGCCTGTCTTTATCTCGCCGCGCTCTGATGAAATCGAATCCTTAAAGATACGGCGCTTTTTCGGCGGGTGACAGGTTCCCGATCTGGCTGTAAATGAAACCCTTGGTTTCCCGGACGGTTGTAAGGGGTGTTATGGCGGTTTTAGTCTTGTCGAAGCGGCCCGATCGCCATTTTTACTCTTGTTTTGATCCCCACAGGACCGAGAAAACTTTAACTAGAAAGCACTTCCAGCCTAACCACGCACCAGTGTAAACGATTGTGCAACCTGAGCCCCAATCGGCGCAAGAAACATTCAGGGCCCGGAAGGGCCAGAAACCCCACTTTCGGCAAAAAGTCTCGTTCTGGTTCTTATATTTTTTGAGAGCGCTATGTTCGTACAATAGAAAGATGCGGCGTTGTTCTGTCCTACTGCTGTTTGTTCTGTTGATATTGAGAAACACCCCTGCACACAGTCAGGCGGCGCCGTCGTTCGACCTGATTGGGCCTAAAATTGACGTGCATGTAAAGCGAGGAGAGGTCACTCTCCCCATTGGACAGGTGCCCAACCTCCTTCCTGGCGACCGTTTGTGGATTCACCCGGACCTGCCAGAGAGCCAATCCACCCGATTTGTGCTGATTGTGGCCTTTCTGCGCGGCGCTACGAATCCACCCCCTGCAGATTGGCTTACGCGCGTGGATACCTGGGAGAAGAAAGTGCGCACCGAGGGGGTCTTTGTCACGGTTCCAGCGGAGGCGCAGCAAGCCGTTCTGTTTCTGGCGCCTTCGACCGGGGGCGACTTCAGCACGCTGCGAAACGCCGTCAAAGGGCGTCCCGGCACGTTTGTCAGGGCGACGCAAGATCTGCAGGCAGCGAGCCTGGACAGGATGCGGCTGGATGCCTATCTCGCAGAGGTGAAAGTAACGTCGCAGACCGATGCCAAGTTATTGAAGGACCGCGCTCAGAAAGCAGCATCGGTCCTGGGTATCCGGCTGGACCAGCAGTGCTTCGACAAGCCAACCGATCAGCAGGCCCCGTGCCTGACGCAACACACCGAAGGTATGGTGCTGGACGATGCCAATGTCTCGAATCGAGTGTCCCAGATAACCAGCGGCAGCAACGCTGATCTGATGAACCAGCTGAGCTACTCGGCGCTGGGAGGAGCAGGGGCCTACAGCCCCTATATCGGGGCGGTAGTGGATACGATACGCATTCTGGCTTCGTTGCACACGGCGCATTTCCAGTACATTCCGGCACTCGCGTTGCCTACGAACGATACACTGAATCTGCGTTTGAGTGTTCCGCCGTCATTCCGCGACCCCAAATCGGTGGTGGTAGTGGCGTTGCCGCCTGTGGGGCCGGCCAAGATGCCGCCGCTCCATCCGGTAAATCCTGCCGAACAGTTTTGCGCACAAAAGGCAGGGCTTGTGCTCGAGGCCGAGGGCGCGCCGCTGGTGTATGCAACGCCACTGGCGCACGATCTAAACCTTCAGGTTCAATCGAAATCGGCGCCGATCGATGTTCCGCTGAAGACGGATGCCTCGCAAGGCGGCCTCGTCCTGGCGCATGCCTTGCCACCTCTTCCTTCGGGCGAGGTGACCGGCGTGGTTAAAGGTAAATGGGGCTTCGATGACTGGGAGGGCCCGAGATTTCACCTGGTGAGTGCCGGGCCGGGTCGATGGACTGTGTCGCAAAGCGACGATTCGGCGCTGGTGGTTGGAAGAGAAGATACGCTGCACGTTACCGGCGAGAATTCCCTTTGCATCGAGAAGATCGAGGCATTGCCGACCGGCGCGAGTGCTGTGGAGCTTCAGTGGAAGTCGCCAAAGCCGAATGTGCTGGAGTTTGGAGTGCCGCTGAAAGATGCGGCGCCCGGCCCCGTCACGATCAATATCCACCAGTACGGCATGGAAAAGCCGGACAAGCTGACGCTTATGGCCTATTCCGAGGCGGCATCCCTGGAAAGACTGAGGGTAAGCGCCGGCGATACCGAAGCGGCCCTAACGGGCAACCGCCTGGATGAGGTGGCCAAAGTTTCGTTGAACGGGATCGAGTGGACTCCCGCAGACCTGAAGCGCGTACAAGACCAGGACCGGCTTTCGATGAAAACCGCCGCCGACACCAACCGCCTGGAGGCTGGAAAACGATATACCGCCAAAGTTCAGTTGCACGATGGGCGAGAGCTGAAAGTTCCTGTCAGTGTTGAGCCGCCGCGACCGGAAGTTACGCTGCTGAGCAAAGGGACACAGGATGATCAGTCGGCGGAGCCGTCGCCTGTTCGCCTCGGGAGCCCGGATGATCTGCCTGTGCAGGGAAGGCTGGTGTTCTTCCTGAAGTCGAAGACGCCGGTGAACTTTCCACGAGACCAGAAAGTGGAGGTCGCGGCTGCGGACAACAGCTTCCACACAACGCTTTCGATCAGCGACGGAACGCTCATGCTGGAAGATGCGAATACAGCGCTCGGCGTGGTCGAGCCGCTGGCCAAGTTCGGATCATCTGCGTTTGGCCCGGTTCAAGCGCGCGCTGTCTCAGCCGACGGTGTTGCCGGCGAGTGGATGACGCTTGGAACGCTGGTGCGTCTTCCCGGTTTCAAGGAACTGCACTGCCCGCACAACCCTTCGCGTCCTTGCGTCTTGACGGGAACGAATCTGTTTCTGACCGCATATATTTCGGCTTCGCCCGATTTCGATAATCCTGTGGATGTGCCGGCGGACTTTACCGGCACGCAACTGACAGTGCCACACCCGGTAAATGGCCTGCTGTACCTGAGGCTGCGCGATGATCCAGAGACGGTGCAGACGCTATCGTTATCGGTGCTGCCGCTGACGCCGGCAACGCAGACGCCGACGGCGCCGACGGCCGTAAAACCAGCGGCAAGTGGGACGACGACAGAGCAGCAGAGCGCACAAACGCCCGCGCCGCCACCGTCGAAGACCGAGCCGTAGGGAAATCTTTCCGGGTCCTCAGTGATTGGCCCGGCGGCTACTGGAAGTAAGCGCGGTTCTTCTCTGCGAAGTGAGCCTTGTCAGCGGGTAGATCCGCTTCAGGGTAGATCGCGTTCTGGGCGCAGATGTTTGCGCAATTGCCACAGTCGATGCACTCGTCGGGGTTGATGTATACCTGCGACACGGTTCCGGCGGCATCATCGGTGGCTTGGGGCGCGATAGCGGCAGTGGCGCATTCGGCAACGCAGACAAAATCCTTGGTGCATGCATCGGTTATAACGTAAGCCATAAAGAGTGCTCCTTGATAGTGGTGCGGGATGTGGGCAAGACGCTGTTTTGAGCTTAGCTAGCGAGGGTCGCGACGCTCCGTGATTCGAGTCACAGGAAGGGTGAATGCTCCTTGCAACGCACCGAGATGCGTTCTACGGAAGGTTGATGAATGTTGGGCATGGGAGGCAATTTATGCTTTAGGCATGTTTCGGCTCATTCGCATTTCTTCTCTAGCCACGATTGTTGTTTTAGTGGCTGTTTCTGCCGTTGCCCAAACTAATGACGCAACCTGGAGTTTCGCTGTATCCGGAGATAGCCGGAACTGCGGCGATTTTGTGATGCCGGCGATCGCCTCGAGTGTCAAAGCGGAGGGTGACGCGTTTTACTGGCATCTCGGTGATTTCCGCTGGACGTCGAGAGAGGACGAGGATCTGGTCTCGATGCTGCCGCCGGGCAAGGTCCTCTCGATCGACGAGTATCACCGGATCGAGTGGGACGATTTTCTTACCCACCAGATGAAAGCGTTTGGGTCTTATCCCGTGTTCCTCGGGCGGGGCAATCACGAAAATGTGGTGCCGATGACGCGTGAAGGTTATATCGCGAAGTTCACGCCTTTCCTGGATCGGCCGGAAATTGCCGAACAGCGAAAGTCTGACGGCGCCAGTGCGGGACCGGTGGGGCCGTGGTACCACTGGACGCATGGAGGCGTGGACTTTATCACGCTTGATAACGCAAGCAGGGAGGAGTTCTCGGACGCGCAATTAAAGTGGCTTCGCGGAGTTCTGGATCGCGATGTCGCGCCAGGATCGGGGATACGGGCGATTGTTGCAGGGATGCACGAGGCGTTGCCGCACTCGACGGGCGCAGAACATGCAATGGACGACTGGGATCTCGGCGAACGAACTGGAGACAAGGTGTACACGTGGTTCTACGACGTCCAGGCGGCAGGAAAACACGTGTACCTGATTGCGAGCCACTCGCATTACTATTCTCCGAATATATACAACACGCTCTACTGGAAGCAGTATTCAAACCGGGTTGTACCCGGGCTGATCATCGGCCTGGCAGGCGCCTATCGCTACGCATTGCCCAAGACTGCGGCCAGGGAAGCGAAGACCCACATTTACGGATTCATGCAAGGGCAGGTGCACGCTGACGGGCAGATCGATTTCACGCTGCACGAACTGTCAGAGAACGACCTGATCAAGAGCCGGTGGCCCAATGCGCCGCTGGCGGCGATCCACGAGTGCGTTGTGAACAACGGCGATTAGTCAGGGATCTGTGAGGTCCCCACGGAAGTCCTGTCTAGCTGTGTAAGGCAAGATCCGCGTGAGCTCACCGAATCTTCGGAAGAGGAAGTTCGCCTGGTCCGATATCAAACCCGATGGCATCGAGCCAGGTACGAATACTTGCGCGGAGCTGCTCCACTGCGATGCCGCCGTATTCTGCCGGGTAGGCGTCGAGACGGCGCAGAGCGGCGCGCAGAAGGGATGACGCGCCTACTGGATTGCCGCGCTGCAGATGGTGAAAGGCTGCGGTGATCTGGATCAAGGCCTGGAGGAATGTCTTCTCCGGTTCCTCGCATTTGAGCCAAACGCCTTCCCAGTGTTCGTGCGCGTCGAAGAATTCCTGACTGGAATAGCAGCGAAGTCCGTCGGCGAGTGCGCCTTCTGTCCAATCAAACGGCATCGTGTTTTCATTATCGCTTCGGCAGGCTCTGTCGACCTGAGGGACCGCGCTGCGAGGGATGGAATTGCACTTGCTGGTTGGAGCTGCGAGCTTTCGGGGCGTTAAAAATTGTGACCTTCAGGAACCTCCTCTACTCAAGGGATTGGAAAGATGTTGGCAGAGTTAAAGCGGTGCCAGATAACTTTTCAGCGGATTTTCGCGTCTGAATCTGTGTAGCCAGTTTTTCTCGCCCGGCACGGGGCCTTGCCCTTGGGGACGAAACAGTTTGGTTGCGTAGAGAGGTTTTAGTTTCTGATTTTTAACTGGATAGAAGAAAACAGACCACTTCGCTCGCAGTGCTTCTCATAACTGAAAGCCACCGCAGCATTTGTTGCCCGCAGGAAAATTGAAGAACTCAGGCCCGATGGGCGTGGAAAACGCCCGTCAAGGTATCGGTGTCTTCAGGGCTCGGCAATAGACCGAGACATTTCGGTGTTTTCGAAGTGGAAAGGGCCCGGCCGGAGTGGATGTGGAAAACACCCCACCAAGTGAGGATGGCGAAGCCATGCGCGAAACCGCGGTGAATTCCTCGCATGGCACTGTGAGACATTGGTTCGCGGTGTACACAACGTGCCGCCACGAGAAACGAGTAGCCCAGCATCTGGAGCAGCGGCAAATCGAACACTTTTTGCCTTTGTATCGCACGCAACACCAGTGGAAGGATGGGTCCCGCGTGATGGTGGACCTTCCGCTTTTTCCGGGTTACGTTTTTGTGCGGGTTGATTGGAGTAATCGGGTGAGCGTGCTGGCGGTGCCGGGAGTGGTTTCGATGATTGGGACGGCAATGCGGCCTGCCCCGTTGCCGGATTTCGAAGTCGAGAAGTTAAGAGCCGGCTTGAATCCATTGCGAGCGGAACCGCATCCCCTGGTTACGGTAGGGCAGCGGGTGCGAATAAAAGTGGGCTCGCTCGCCGGTGTTGAAGGAGTTGTAATCCGAAAGAAAGGCGGAATCCGAGTCGTATTGACTCTGAGCCTGCTAATGCAAAGCATCGCTATCGAAGTTGAAGGAGAGGATGTGGAGTTTTTGGAAACATCATTTCCGCACACGCTGGAAACTAAACATAAAGAAAAAGTATTAGATCAGCTGCAACGGCCAACGCTTTATCAATCTTAAGTTTTACCTTGGTTCACACCATGATTCATCTTCCGGAGCTTTCCTGTCTGCGAATGTTGCACGGCGCTGGAGAGACGTCGGAGGACACCTATATTGCAAGCCCATGCGCACGCCAAGGCGAATCCGGTTTTTCCGCCAGGGCATGGAAACACAAAAGCGAGGGTACCGCGAATGCAAGGAAGAAGTACTGCCATAAATATATTGGAAGCCGATGGAGATGGAAGTGGAGCGATTACGGCCGTCGGCATATACCGTGATGCACTTTCGGCGAGCACTTGGAGGCGCCCAACCCCTTACCTTTCCGCCGCAGTGCGCCGGGCGTTTTCGTGGCGATATGCGGTGGCGAAGCGCACGATCGACATTCTGCTCTCAAGCCTGCTGATACTCGTTTTCTTTCCCGTGATGCTCGCCGTTGCAATTGCGGTTGCGCTGACGTCACCCGGGCCGATCTTCTTTACGCAGGAGAGGCTGGGGCGTTTTGGCGCTCCCTTCCGGATTATCAAGTTTCGCTCGATGTTCACGCAGAAGCCCAAGCACAAAGACAATGTGTTTGAGATTAATGGCCAACATCGCAGGAGCGAAGCGGAGGGCAGGAACGAAGCGCAGGGCAGGAACGAAGCGGCATATCCCCTCAACAAAGATACGCCCGATCCACGCATCACGCCGGTCGGTCGGATCATCCGCAAACTAAGCCTCGACGAACTTCCGCAACTCTTCAACGTGCTGCGGGGAGACATGTCGTTGGTCGGGCCGCGGCCGATTGTGGAGGCGGAAGTTCCGCTGTACGGACAAGAGTTTGCGTTCTACGACCTCTTCCGGCCAGGCATCACTGGATTGTGGCAGGTATCTGGACGGAGCGATGTGGGGTTTGAGCGGCGGGTGATATTCGATCGCGATTACGCGAGCGAGTGGAGTTGTCTGCTAGACTTCAAGATTCTCACGATGACCGTTCCCGCTGTGGTTACGATGCGCGGGGCTTACTAAGAGCCTCGCGCGGCCGGGCTTGCGGAAGATTCGCGCAACCAGCCGGATGTCTTGCGCATTAACACGGCCGCTGCCGATCTCCACTGGGAGACGGGAGCGGCTTGTTGTGCCTACTGTGCCTTTCTCTCAATGCCTTCTGTACCGGGCGCACAAAAACGCCGGGCGATCCGATTGTGATTCCGAATGACTAACAAGACAACGATCGGCCTGAAGGATTGGTCACATGTATTTGGCAAGATAGAGTTACATTCTTCTTGTATTGCGAATATTTCAGATCCGGACTGATATCCGCACTCTTCTCATATTCAGGATCCATGCTGACCGAGACAACGAAATCCCCACGGCCGTCTGGAAGTCTCTGGCTTTCGGTCAGGGATTTTTTGCGTTATAGGGTTGCTCATTCAATCGGTCTCGACAGGGCCATTGCGTTCACGGTGCTGGGGCGCGTGGTGCAGGGGCTGGGAAGCGTTGGAAGCGTGCTGCTGATTGTGCACTTTCTATCGGCAGCCGAGCAGGGCTACTACTATGCGCTGTGGAGCCTCGTGGCGCTGCAGAGCGTTTTCGAACTGGGATTTTCGTTTGTGATTCTCCAGGTGGCGGCGCACGAGCGAGCACATGTGGAGTTTCATGCGGACGGAAGCATCACAGGTAGCGAAGCGGCCCACATCAGGCTTGCGTCGCTGTTGCAGCGAGCGGTGCGCTGGTACACGACTGCGGCGGTTGTAATGGGGGTGGTACTGCTGTTGGGCGGAATGCGCTTCTTTGCGATGCATCAACAGGCCCAGGCGCCGAATATCTGGATCGTTCCACTGAGAGTCACCGTGTTGGCATGCGCTGTCACATTCTCGATCGGGCCGGTGCTTTCGTTTCTTGAAGGATGTGGGCAGGTGGCACAGGTGGCTAGAATGCGCTTCCTGCAGTCAACCGTGAGCGTGGCGCTATCGTGGACGGCGATGCTGAGCCATCACGGATTATTTTCTCCAGCGATGGTTCTGCTGGGACAGGGATTTGTGGCCAGCGGGCTGCTCTATTCGCGGCGCAAGCTGCTGATGCCGCTGCTGCGAATGCATGTGGAGCGCATGGGGATAAACTGGCGGACCGAGGTTTGGCCGTTCCAATGGAAGATTGCTGTGAGCTGGATCTGCGATTACTTCATCTTTCAGCTGTTTACGCCAGTGCTTTTTGCGTTTCGCGGGCCGGTGGAGGCAGGAAAGATGGGTCTCTCGATGAGCATCGTGTTGCAGCTGAGCGCCATGATGTTGTCGTGGATGACTACGAAGGCGGCGCCGTTCGGAAGCCTTATTGCGAAGAGGGACACACCGGAATTGGATCGGATGTTTTTCAGATCCCTCCGACAGTCGATTGCGCTATTCATGGGAGCTGCTGTACTGGTTTTGACAGGTGTCTTCGCGGCTCCTTACCTTTTCCCAAAGGTCAGCAGTCGCATCGAGGGTTGGCCCGTCTTTCTGCTTCTGTTGCTGACGGCGTTGAGCAGCCACGTGGTGCAGAGCGAAGCGATCTATTTGCGAGCACACAAATGCGAGCCATTCCTCGTGCAGTCGATTTTGATTGCGCTTTGTACAGCGGGAAGCGTCGTTCTGCTTGCGAAGACCTCGGGGGCGTTGGGTGTCTCGCTGGCGTATTTTGCAGTACTGGGTGTGGCGGGTGTCATCTCGGCCACGGCGATCTTCAGGAAGAAACGGAACCAGTGGGCTGAAGCGGGGATTTGATTCATGAACTCGAACGGTACCAGCACCGCGGCATCGCGTATCTCGGTGGCGATGTGCACTTTTAATGGCGGGCGTTATCTCCAGGAGCAACTGGAGAGCATAGCGTTGCAGACGCGATTGCCATGTGAACTTGTTGTTTGTGACGATCGTTCGACAGACGACACGCTGACAATTCTGAAGCGATTTCAGTCTGAAGCGCCGTTCACTGTAAAGGTAATTCAGAACAGTTTGAGGTTGGGATCGACTCGCAATTTTGACCAGGCGATCGGGTTGGCGCGAGGCAGTTTGATCGCCTTGTGCGATCAGGACGATCGCTGGGCGCCGACAAAGCTGGAGCGGCTTTCTGCGATGCTTGCTGAAGATCCGTTTCTCGGCGGTGTGTTTTCGGATGCGAGCCTGATCGACGGCGACGGGCGGCAAACCGGTCTGCAGCTGTTTGCGCGGCACAAGTTCACGGCTGCGAAGCAGCGCGAATTTGTCGGCTCGCCAACTACTACGCTGCTGAAGCATGATGTTGTGACCGGTGCGACGCTGATGTTCAGGTCAACGATCCGGCGCTATTGTTCGCCCATTCCAGCTTCCTGGGTCCACGATGGATGGCTTGCATGGATGATCGCGCTTCACTCGCGCCTGGGCCTGGTCACCGAACCTTTAATTGACTATCGGATTCACCCTGGGCAGCAACTTGGAGTGAATAGCACAGTGCGCGCGCAGGGCACCGCCGAAACGCGGCGGCAGTTCTACAAGCGCGTCGCGCGCCAGTTTGAGGACCTGTTGCAGCGATTGCTGACCGAGGGCTGGAGTGAGGGCGATGTGCTACTCGGAAGAATCCGTGAGAAAATCGCATTCTTGAAGAGACAGGCGAGCCTGTCGCCGAGCCTTGGGGTTCGGACGTTGCAGATGATGGGTCAGTTGCCGCATTACATGCAGTACGCGCGGGGACTGGGTTCTCTACGCATTGATCTTTTGTTGGGCCGGGAAACACCATGAACGAGCAGCTCCACAATACCGGCTTCGGTACAACCCAACCGCTCGAGACATCGATTGCGCCCGCAACAATGTGGCCGTCGCTGACGGAGAGGCTTGCACGGCACAAATTTGTGAACGGGGTGTTGAAAGGGCGGCACGAACTTCCGCTGTTTTGCAATCCTCTAGTAATTTTCGTTCTCAACTGGGCGTTGATGGTGCTCACGCTCAGTTTCCAAGTCACTTATGTGACGTACCCGACGATGGGAATACCCACCCTGCTGTTTGCGTTGTCATTGGGTTCATTTCTGTTTGGATATCTGGCATCGCGAACCCTGCTGCGTCGCTGGCCCACGGCCTCGGAGTCGTTACCTTACACGCTGGACGTTACCCGCTTATGGCAATGCAACCTGTTGTTCTGCGGCGGGGCCATTCTGATCATTGTGTTCAATTGGGCGCTGTATGGTCCGCCGCCAGCCCTGGGCGACCCTGCATCGTACCTGACCTACGGTCGATTTAAGCAGGTGCTCTTTCCTCTGCTCGTGGTTGTGACGGTGAACTCAACGCTGGATGCAACACGCTGGCGCAAAGCCCTATTCTGTGCGTTCGGCATCGCGGGAATGGCGTTGTACGTCACACGCGGCCTGTTGATGGTCGCCCTGCTTCAGGTGCTATTTGTTTTCTCGTTGAAGACGCGGATGAGTAAGAAGAAGCTCTATAGCGTTGCGGTTGGCTGTCTCGTCCTTGCGGTTGTGGCAATTACCCTCATCGGGAATGCGCGAACGACACAAGGAGTCTTCCTGGAGTACTTGCAGATCAGGCACAAGTTTTCTGGCTGGCCGATGGCCTATCTTTGGCTGACTTCTTATATATCTATTCCGTTTTCAAACTTATGTTGGATTTTTGCGAAGGGCAATTTTCACGGACCTACATTGTCCTTTCTGTATCCGCTCCTTCCGTCGTTCCTCATGCCTGCCGATCCTCATGCCTCGATTCACGGGGACTTGAGGATTATTGACGGAGCTAGCACATATCTTGTGGCTTACGCATTGGATTTTTCGTATCTCGGCGTGTCCCTTGCCAACCTGGCACTGGGGATCGGCTCTGGATGGCTGATGGAGCGCGCGCTGCCCAAGAACATCCTGGTGGCCGGAATCTTTCTCACGTGCCTGACGTTCATCTTTTTCACCGACATGTTTACCCCACTTTCGACGGTTCTGCAGTTTGCGATTCAGGCAGTGGTTCAGAGGAAATGCTTTCAGTGGGGTGTCGCGCCGGCGGAAAGCGTGGTGGCCCAATGAACTGCGTGGCGCCGGTGTTCGTGGAGACAGAGGTCCTTCTGACGGTGACAGTCGTGATTGTGCTGTATCGAATGGAGTTTGCGCAGTCACCGGCGTATCAGAGCGTGATGGCTGCCCGTGCCATGCTCAGTTCGGACCTGGGCAATGTTCACGTGCTTCTATGGGACAACAGCCCGGGCAATAGAGGTTTGAACGATCTTCCGGAAGGGGTCGCCTATTTTCCAGATGAAAGCAATTCTGGTTTGGCAACGGCCTACAACCGTGCTATCGAGTGGGCACAGCAGCGGGGATCGGAATGGCTGTTGACGCTGGATCAGGATACGGCAGTCCCGGATGACTTCTTTGTAAAGATGGCGGCTGCTGCGCGGGCCAGTACGCGTTATGCGGGAATCGGCGCGATTGTGCCGCAGATCGTCGCGGGTGGCAAGCATCTTTCGCCGAATTACTTCCAGTTCGGAGCGATACCGCGGTGGTATCGTACGGGATTTGTCGGCGTGCCGCGAGAGCCGGTGTTTGCCTTCAACTCGGGCGCGATGTTGAAGGTGGCGGCGCTGCGGCAGGTGGGCGGATATGATCCGCGTTTCTGGCTCGACAATAGCGACGCAATGATCTTCAGCAAGCTGCACGAGCACGGCAAGCGAGTGTACGTGGCCGGCGACATCCAGGTTGAGCACGAGTTTTCAATGAAGGATATGCGGCAGAGGATGAGTCCGGAGCGGTATCGGAATGCACTTTTTGCGGAGACAGCCTTCTGGGATATGCGGATGAATCGTGCAGGAGGTTGGGAGAGAACGCTGCGGCTGGCGCTGCGATTGGTGAAGCAGTGGTGGCGGAAGGATTCCACAGAGTTGCGACGGATCACCTGGCAGGCTCTGATGCGGCGACTCTTCACTTCGCGCCAGAGGAGGATCCAGGAGTGGATGGAGTGTGAGGGAAGTCGCGTAAGGGATGTAAGAGCGTCGCTTCAATCTACGGCTGAGCCGAGGATCTCGGCTTGCATGGCGGCTTACAACGGCGGCGCGTTTGTTGAAGCGCAATTGCATTCAATTCTGTCGCAGTTGAAGCCGCGGGATGAAGTCGTCATTGTTGACGATGGATCGATAGACGACACGTTGCAGCGCGTCACGAAGATCGGCGATGCGCGGGTTCGATTGCTGAGGCATGAGAGAAATGCGGGGGTGGTGGCGACGTTTGAGGATGCGTTGCGCTCGGCGACTGGAGATGTTCTGTTTCTTTGTGATGACGATGATCTTTGGGCTCCGACGAAGGTGCGGCAATTTCTGGATGTGTTTGGGCATCAGGCGGATGTCGGGATCGTGTTGAGCCGGGTGAGCATGATCGATGAGAACGGTGAACCGTTGCCGGATTCGCGTATCAATCGTGGAGGCAGGTTCTCGGTCGGGTTCTGGCGCAATCTCTACATGAATCACTACCAGGGGTCAGCAATGGCGGTTCGCGCATCGCTTCTTGGGCGGGTGTTACCTTTCCCGGTGCGGAAATCGTTTCTGCATGACGCATGGATCGGAACACGAAACGATTGGATGGGCGGAAAAGTTGCGTTCCTCGACGAAGACCTGTTGTATTACCGGCGACATGGCAACAATGCAAGCCGCACAAAATCGCTCACGAAGCAGATCTACACGCGCGTGGAGTTGCTAATGGCGCACCTGATCTATGCTCTTCGTTGTTCGAATCGGCCGTCAGAAGCTTTGCCTGGCAAGCAGATAGAGCGATGACGGCTCGTTCCGAGAAGTTGATTCTCGAGAGAAACACAAGTTTGATTCTTGGCGCGCTTGAGTGCGGCGGGGAAGTGTATCGGAATGACGCAACCAGTTGAGAATACCGACAGCAAACAGGCTGCAACCGGATCGCGCCGGAGCGTCACACTCATTATTCCGACATTCAATGCCGCACAGCTTTGGCCGGCGTTGTTAGAAGGAATCCGCGCGCAAAGTCTCGCGCCCGATCAAGTGATCGTGATTGATTCGTCTTCAACAGATGGGACGGCGGATTTAGCGAGAAAAGAGGGATTCACGGTTTTTGAGATTCCTCAGCGTGAGTTTAATCACGGGGGAACTCGCCAGATGGGGGCGGAGCTTGCGGAGAACGCCGACATTCTGATCTATCTGACACAGGATGCCATACCGTTTGGAACGGAGGCGTTCGCGAATCTGGTGAGCGCGTTTGAGGACGTGGAGATTGGGGCGGCCTACGGCAGGCAGCTTCCGCGAAAGGGCGCGGGCGCGATCGAGGCCCACGCGCGGCACTTCAGTTATCCGGCTGCGTCGCGTGTGCGCTTGTGGGAGAGCCGGCAAGCGCTGGGTTTCAAGTCTATTTTCTTTTCAGATTCTTTTGGAGCCTACCGTCGAAGTGCGTTGATGAGTGTGGGCGGGTTTTCGCGGGATGTGATCTTTGGTGAGGACACGCTGGCGGTTGCGCGGATGCATCGTGCGGGATGGAAGACGGCGTACGTGGCCGATGCGTCGGTGCGACATTCGCACGCGTATTCCATCGCCGAGGAATTCAGGCGCTATTTCGATATCGGAGTGTTGCACGCGCGGGAGAACTGGCTTGTCGAACAGTTTGGGAGCGCATCGGGCGAAGGGCGTCGATTCGTTGTGTCTGAGTTCAAGTACCTGTTAAAGCACGGCGCGCACCTGGTGCCATCGGCTGTTATGCGCACGTTTGCAAAGTACCTGGGGTACACGATCGGGCGTCGAGAGAGTGGGATCAAGCCCGAACTGAAGCACCATCTGGGATTGAACAGGCAGTACTGGAGCCGGTAAGCACTGCCGGATTATTGACAAGAAATGCACGGGACATCGTGCGAGCGGGAACTTAACGTTTATTCGATTGTTGCGGGAGCCTCATCGTTCTCAGTTGTGACGTCGGCAGGGGCCATGAAATATTGAGCAATCGTCTCCAGCAACTTGGCGGGCTCACCTTTGCGGACGAAACTGGTTACGAATGGCGCAATGTCTGTGGGCAAGGACCAAAGGTCCGAGAGGACGATGATGGGGACCAACGGATAGGCGGCGCGGATTTCTTGTGCAAATTCTGGAGACGTTTTCATGGAGTTAAGCCGGTAATCAAGCAATACCAGCCCGAGGCATTGCCCGCATGGGACAGCGGTACTGGCAAATCGAACCAGAGAAGGAAGAGTGTCGTAACCGGCCTGCTTCAGGAGCAGGCAGTAAATCTCCAGGTGCATCGGGTCATCGTCAAGAATAAGAACTTTCGGTTGACTCGATTGCATTTGACCCTCCGGAAGATCGAGGTGAGCACTAGCATACCCATGAACGGAATTCAGGTCAAAGGAATTAGAGCGAAGTAGCGCCTTCCTTGGGGCAAACGGAGAGTAGCGAAACGTCTTTAGGCAATCGCGGTGAGAAATGCACACTGTCAGAATTCACAGGCCGAAGAGTGGATTTCGATAGAATAGTGGTGATGGGTTTTCCGATCAAAACGTGTGTTGTTTGCAGCGAAGAGTTCGAACTGAGGCCGGATAAACCGGGATTTGCGAACCGCTGCCCCGAGTGCAGTTCTCCTGAGGCAGAAGCGGGAACTGACGAGCGACCGATGAGCGCCGAGGAGCGCAAAGCACTCAGCGAAGTGAACGCAGAGAGGCGCAAAGTGATCCGGGACATGCTCTATCGCAAGGACCGATGAAGGGGCGGCTTGCAGCTAGGCCGCTGCGACTCGCTTGATCAGATCGGCTTGCTCCGTATCGCTTTCGGCGCCAATGGTGAAGGCGTCGAGCACACCGGAGCCGAGGGCGAAGCGAATCGCTTCATCCTGGCGCTTGCGCATTGCCCCCTGGCCGAGAATCTTCATGCCGATGATGCCCTTGCCCTGGGAGCGCATTTCCTTGATGACGCTGATGACCGTGGCGGGATCGGCATCCATATGGGCTCCGACGGGATTGAGCCGGACAAGGTCGACCTCGACCCAGGGCGAGCGAGCAGCAGCGCGCAAGGCTTCAATGCTGTGGCAGGAGACGCCATGCGTGCGGATGATTCCCTTCTGTTTGGCCTCGGAGAAGACGTCCATGACTCCGCGGTATCGCTCGGTCCAGTCGCCTTCTGTGACGCAATGGATAAGAAGGATGTCGATGTACTCGGTTTTCAGTTCGCGGCGGTAGCGATCGAGGTCAGCCTTGGCCTGCTTCGGATCGCGCGAGTCGCACTTGGTCATGATGACAACTTTTTCGCGTGGCAGCTTGCTGATGGCTTCTGCGACCTCGGGGTGCGAGCCGTAGGAGTCTGCAGTGTCGAAGAAAATTAGCCCGCGATCGTAGCCTGTGCGCAGGAGGCGTGTGAGCCCGCCCTCGCGTGTTTGGTTAGAGGAGCCGGCAAACCCAATGGTGCCGGTTCCCATCGCGAGGCGACTGGTGCGGATTCCGGTTTTGCCAAGAACGACCGTGTCGACTGCCTCGACGCGATGAGGCGATTGCGCATCGAGCAGATCGGTTACCAGGCTCGATCCGAAGCAAGTGGCACCGAGGCCAGCGGCGGCATGGGAGAGGAATTTCCGTCGATTCATGGGACCTCCGTGTGCGTGCGGACTTTTGGACGGGAAGTGCGGATGCGGTTTCGGCACCCGTGCGGAGATTTTACGCCTGCTGTAGTCGGGCTTACAAACGTGCGGCTGGTCACTGCGCCGGGTCACGGAGAGAGCTTAGAAAACTCTGTAACGAACTCTACGTTCGTGCCTTTTATCCGTAACGAAAGACTGGGGTTTCTATGGAAGTCAAGGTCAAACAGATTGATAGATTCAAGTTCAGTGTTCAGGCGAGAGCGCATTCAGTGATCTGCGATCAGCCGTTGGAGAATGGCGGCGAGGATGCGGGAATGACGCCGCCGGAACTCCTGCTGGGATCGCTGGGCACGTGCGCGGAGTTCTATGCGGTGCAGTATTTACGAGCGCGCAAGATCGACGATCGCGGCGTGGAAGTGACGGTAACTTCAGAGAAGTTGTTGCAGCCTGCGCGGCTTGGAAATTTTCGCATTCATGTGACGTGCCCGGCCGAGCTCAGCGCGGAGCAGACGGAGGGTTTGCGGCGTTCGGTTCATCATTGCCTCATTCACAACACACTCCTGTCATTGCCGAAGCTGGAGATTGAACTGGCTGTGGGTACGACGGGCTAGGCCAGCCCCGACGAGGAAGAGAGCATCCGGATCGGAGTTGATTGCAGGTGTTCTAATACCGCCATGGCCCACCTTGAGAATGCGCGGATGGCTGTGTTTCGGGCAGTCGCGCAGCAGTTGAGCTTTCGCAAGGCGGCGGAGGAGCTTTATCTCACTCAGCCCGCCGTGAGTCTCCAGATCAAAGCACTGGAAGAGGACCTTGGCGTACAGCTATTCGATCGCTCCGGCGCGAGGGTTGCGTTGACTGCTGCGGGGACGACGCTCCTGAGTTATGCAGAGCAGATTCGCGACCTCTTGCAGCGGGCCGAACACGAGGTTACTGCGACAGGCGGCGAACTGGCCGGACAGCTAACGCTTGGTGCTTCGACCACGATCGCTCAATACGTTCTACCGAGAATGTTGGGCGAGTTTCTCGCTGAATATCCAAGGGTGCAGCCGTCACTGATCAGTGGAAACACCGAGCACATTGTCGAAGCGTTGATACAACACGAGATTGGCCTGGGATTCATTGAAGGGCCGTCCCGCAGCAGGGATGTCAAGTCAGAACCGTTTCTCGTCGACGAACTCGTGCTGATCGTTTCTGCGGCGCATGAGTGGGCAGAGCGCACCAGCATCGCGGCCTCCGAACTGAAGGGGGTTCCTCTGCTGATGCGCGAGCGCGGCTCGGGTACTCGGCATGTAGTGGAGATGTCGCTCGAGAGGCATCAGATAAAGCCGGCGCTGTTGACGATTGCGATGGAACTGGATTCGACGGAGGCGATCAAGTCGGCGGTGGAAGCGGGTCTGGGCGCAGGCTTCGTTTCAAAATGGGCGATCGCGAAGGATGGACGCACTGGAACAAGCTTCAAGGTCGTCGAAATCGATGAGTTACGCATGCGGAGAGAGTTTCTAATGGTCTACCCCGCCGGTCCTGGACCTCAAGGGTTGGTGCAAAGGTTCCGGCGTTTTGTTATGGAGCGTGCGGCCAGGACATGGGACTTTGGGCGCGCGGAGCAACAGCGCAGAGCGTGATACTTAAACCGCAAAGACGTGCAGGACGTTTCGCGCAAACCGATAAGCGGCGCAAATGACCGATGAGAACTTCTGCTTGGACAGACCTCTCGAGTTCAGAGACGCTTGAGGTGTGTCGAAGAACCTGTTTTTTGTTGGGCTGATTGTTGCTGCGAGCGGCTTGTTGTCGCCACCGATTGCGCTAGTTGCGGGTCTGGCGTACGGCTTCACCTTTGAGCATCCCTATGCTCTCGATACGAAGCGGCTTTCAAAGTTGTTGCTGCAGGCGTCGGTGATTGGTCTCGGGTTTGGGATGAATCTGCAACAGGTGTTGAGTGCGGGGCGAAGCGGCCTTCTTTACACTGCCGTTGGTATTACATTTACGATGCTGCTGGGGTGGGCGCTGGGAAAACTGATGGCGCTGAAGGGACAGATATCCTTTCTAATTTCGGCCGGCACGGCGATTTGTGGAGGAAGCGCGATAGCTGCGGTGGCTCCCATGTCTCATGCAACGGAGGAGGAGATAGCGGTTTCCATGGGCACCGTGTTCGCGCTGAACTCGGTTGCATTGTTCTTGTTTCCGGCGATTGGGGGAGCGCTACACCTGACGCAGACGCAATTCGGGTTATGGTCAGCGCTGGCAATTCACGATACGAGTTCAGTTGTAGGTGCTTCGGCAAAGTATGGTGCGGTCGCACTGGCAGTTGGCACCACGGTGAAGCTTGCCCGCGCTTTGTGGATTGTTCCCATGTCGGTGGGGACGGCCATGGTGCAAAAGAGCAACGCAAAGATCCAGTGGCCGTGGTTCACCCTGCTCTTTTGTCTTGCGTCGGTGGCAAACACCTATGTTCATATATTTCAGACGGCATATCCGATTTTGCGGCATTTGGGAATTCTGGGGTTGACTGTGACGCTGTTCTTGATCGGAACCGGAATTTCGAAGGGCACGCTGCGCGGAGTAGGCGTGCGTCCTCTGGTGCAGGGAATCGTGCTTTGGGTGGTGGTCGCGACCGGCTCGCTGGCGTTTATTCGTGCTGGCTGGATCAGGCTCTAAAGGGACGCGAAAATTGAGATGCCCGGCGGACAGGTCCGCCGGGCATTTGTTGTTCAGGTTGACTTGTTTAGTTGTGGTCGTGATCGCGATCGTGCTTCATATGATCCATGGCGCGGCGATAGCCCTCTTTGAAGCCTTCGCGAAATTCGTTGCGAGCTTCACCTTCGTACGGCGGGTGCTTGTACATCTGATGGTCGTCGGCATCGGCGTGGCGATGCTCGCTGTAGTCATGTCGTGCGGCTTCGACACCCTCGTGAAAACCGCGCTGTTGTGCATCGCGGTAGTCAGCGGGAGCAGCGTCCCAGCGATCGTGGTCCTGGTATTGTGCCGCACTGGAAGCAGGTTGCGCTTCGTGCGCACTGGCTTTGAGTGCGCCGGTCGATGCGATGCAGAGAGCAAGCAGGGATGGTGCGATCCATTTTATGTTTTTCATAGAATATGAACCTCCACGTACATCGAATAGAGATGAAGACATGACGGCAGGCGTTGCCCCGCGAAGGGTTGCTTCGCGCTATTGAGATCGCGAGGATGTTCGAACTTCTTGTGCTGCAGGGCATTGCAACGCCGATGAATGACCAATGAGAGGGATTCCTGTTTTTACGGATCGGATGCCAGTGGGAGGCGCAATGTCGAAGTTGGGGGCAACTATGCAATAGGATTGCGGTATGGGCCGGCTTCTTGAGATTCGCGATCTGCACATCTGGTTTGGCGCGACGGAGGCGGTGCGCGGAATCGACTTCGATCTTGATGATGGGGAAGTTCTGGGATTGGTCGGCGAGTCAGGTTCCGGCAAGAGTGCGACTGCACTGGCGCTGATGGGATTGCTGGGGCCTGCGGCGCGGGTTACGGGCAGCATTCGCTGGCGGCGACAAGCGGATCAAGCCGGCTCGCGAGTGGGCCAACGCGAGGAGATGGTGAACCTTCTCGACCTGTCTGCGCGCTCTATGCGGGCTCTGCGCGGGCGCGAGATTGCGATGATTTTTCAAGAACCCATGACGGCATTGAACCCGGTGATGACTATCGGGCGGCAGGTAGCGGAGAGCGTGCAGGCCCATGCGCCATCTTGCACGCGCAGCGAGGCTAAGCAAAGGGCGATTGCGGCGCTCGAGGAGGTTGCGATTCCCGATGCAGCGGCGCGGTACGGCGATTATCCGCACCAGTTCTCGGGAGGGCAGAGGCAGCGCATCCTGATTGCGTTGGCGTTGATTAACCGGCCGCGGCTTTTGATTGCGGATGAGCCGACGACGGCACTGGATGTGACGGTGCAGGCGCAGATTCTGGCATTGTTGGCCGAGTTGCAGAAGCAATATGGGCTGGCCATGCTGTTTATCTCGCATGACCTGGCGGTGGTGGGGCAGGTGGCGGGGCGCGTGGCGGTGATGCAGGCGGGGCAGATAGTTGAGACAGGGCCTTGCCGGAGGCTCTTGACCCAGCCTGAACATGCCTACACGAAGAGCCTTTTGCGGGCCGTGCCGACGTTGCGGACGGATCGCGACCAGCCGCTGGCGATGGTGGATCGGTAGCCGGTCGGGTCCGCAGCGATTGGCAGGTTACGGAAGGTAGTCGTGGCGGGGTCGAGGGGCGCCGTTTTTGGGTGGGTGTGACCTATGATGGGCTGGAAGACCCATGGTTCACGTCAAGAGAAGAGCCGGTTTGCGACTGGCGGCGGGGGTTTGCGCCGCTGTGCTGGCGCTTGCCGTGTTCCCGTGTGCAGCCCAGACGAGCGCACACAAGAAGACACCAGCGCACGAGCCGACATCGGCTGAACTTTTTGATTACATCCACGGGGCGATGCTCGCGTACAGTGCTGAGGACCAGGTGAACGACAACCTGGAGATCTCGATCGATCCCACGGCTACAATACTGACGATCAAACAGCCAGATGGACACTGCGACATATTTCTGAGCGCGCTGGATGCGAACACGATCGTCTGGGACGTTTACGATGCGAGCGACTCGATGCAGACGCGGGCGCCGCTGGCGCGGCTGACGGTGGCTGCCATCGCGGGCAAGAAGGCTCGCACGTGTTACGACACGGACAATAATGTCGACCCGTCGATTCCGACGTTGCGAGCGCGGATTTTGTTTTCGTGGGGTGCGATTCCGGATGGATCGGGATTTCAGTCGAAGTTCACGAAGGCATTTAAGAAGCTGATCAAGCAGAGCGGCGGGATGGCGGAGAAGAATATCTTCAAGTAGCACTGGAGAATTTGTGTGGGCTAGCAGGGGTCGTCAGCCTCCGAATTCGTTCGCTTAGAACCTATAACTACGCGTGAGTTCGAGGTATCCCAGGTCTCAGAATCGAGACCTGGGGCACCCAATTCCGTGCAACTACTCACCAAGATTTGATCCAATCGCCTGATGTGACGTAGAGCTCGGCGATGAGTTTGAGTTGCATTGTTAGCGCGGATTTAATAGGTTGGTCACATCGCGAATGCAAAGAGTCTGACGAGCAGCTTCCCTTCGGATGAGTGGACAGAACCATTTCTCTCTCTGACTGAGCGTCAAGCTTTGCTTCTATAAAAGGAGAAAACCTCGTGAGCCTGCTTCAATTCAGGTTGGCGGCCGCCGCCGCTTGCGCCATGACGCTGCTTTTCACTTCAGTCGGACCCAAGCCCGCAGAGGGGCAGGAACAGGATGGCGACAAGGTTGATCTGGCTGCCTTGACGCAGATCAAGAATGAGGCCTTCAACCATTCACAGGTGATGGAGAATCTCTTCTACATTTCCGAGGTTTATGGTCCGCGCGTCAACAATAGCCGCAATCATCGCGCGGCTGCTGAATGGGCGATGCAGCGGATGAAGGATTGGGGACTGCAGAATGTGCACCTGGAGAAATGGGGGCCTTTCGGCGACGGCTGGCAGATCAAGAAATACTATGGCGCGCTGGAGACGCCGGCGTATGCCTCGCTGATCGGGTTTCCGCTGGCGTGGACTCCGGGGACAAACGGACCGGTGACGGCTGAAGCCGTGCTGGCGCCACTGCATTCGGAGGCGGACTTTGCCAAATACAAAGGGAAGCTGAAGGGGAAGATCGTGCTGATCTTCGACCCGCGCGAGCTCTCGCTGCATACGGAGGCGGAAGCGAAGCGGCTGACCGATGAGGAGGTATCGGCGCGCACGAAGACTCCTGACCCTTCGCACACCGGTTTTGGTCCGGGCCGGCCGGGAGCTGCGGCGCCTCGGCCGGGCGAGTACACGCCTTCGACGCTTTCGACGGCGGCGCCGAGCGGGCGCGTTCTGCGTAACCAGGTGAACGCTTTCCTGAAGGAAGAGGGTGTGGCTGTGGCGTTGACGCCGGGTTATAACGGCGACGGTGGCACGATTTTTGCGTCGTATGGCGGATCGCAGGATCCCAAGGATCCGGTGGGGCCGCCGATGGCAGCGATTACGCCGGAGCAGTACAACCGCATCTGCAGACTGCTGGAGCACGGCATCACGCCGAAGCTCACCTTCGACATCGAGACCGAATACCAGAAGGATGACCTGATGGGTTTCAACGTGGTGGGAGAGATTCCCGGCACAAGCAAGGCTGACGAGGTGGTGATGGTGGGCGGCCATTTTGACAGCTGGCAGGGCGGCACGGGGGCCACCGACAATGGCACGGGCTCGTCGGTGGCGATGGAGGCAGTGCGGATCCTGGCCACGATGCACAAGCCGATGGCGCGGACGGTTCGCGTGGCCTTGTGGGGCGGAGAAGAAGAGGGGCTTTACGGTTCGCTCGCGTATGTGCAGCAGCACTTCGCTCCGCGCGACACGATGAAGAAGACTCCGGAGTACGACAAGCTCGATGTTTACTTCAATGACGACTCAGGCTCGGGGAAGTTTCGTGCGGTATCGGCGCTCGGGAATTCACAGATGGCCGCGATCTTTCAGTCGTGGATTGCGCCGATCAAGGACCTGGGGATTGAGGCAGTGGTCGGTTTGACTGCCGGGCCAACGACGCAGCCGGGGGGTACGGACTCAACCAGCTTCTCGTGGATTGGCTTGAATGGGGTCGGCTTCATGCAGGATCCGCTGGAGTACGGTACGCGTACACACCACTCGAATATGGATCTTTATGACCGCGTTCAGAAGGGCGATGTGATGCAGGGAGCGATGATCGAAGCATGGTTTGCTTACAACGCAGCGACGCGTGGCGAGATGTTGCCGCGGATTGAGACACCGGGGCCGGTGACTAAGAAAGAAAACTAAGTTGGCACCGCTTTGTAGCTGACGATAGCGCGGGATTCTTTGGTTCCGAGGTCTCAGAAGCGAGACCCTTCGGCTCCGCTCAGGGCAGGCTCTGGGGCTCCCGGCGCCACACCCAGAGAAGCAACTGGAGGTTCCTCCGCTCGCTGTGCTCGGTCGGAATGGCGGTGCTTAATTTTGGATTGTGGCGCCCACCGGAAGCAATGAGCTTGGATGGGGCACGCACCTGGCGCCACACCCAGAAGAAGCAACTGCGGGTTCCTCCGCCCGCTGCGCTCGGTCGGAATGACAGTGCTTAATTTTGGATTGTGGGGCCACACCCCGAAGAAGCAACTGCAGGTTCCTCCGCTCGCTGTGCTCGGTCGGAATGACAGTGCTTAATTTTGAATTGTGCTTCCACCCAAGCAGAGCTTGGATGGGGCACCCCGTTTCGTGCTGGCGCGTGCAGAGGTTGTGACAGGAGGGGAGTGGCTGGAGACACTACCGCCTCCCTTTTGCGTCGGGAGGCGGCTGGTCAGAAGAGCAGTGTTGTCAGTCAGCGACTGCGGGAGCAGCGACGGGCTCGGAAACTTCCTGAGACGCATCAGCCGCGACGTTGACCCGGAGGTGAGCGGTGACCTCGCGGTGCAGCTTGACGGAAACGGTGAAGTCGCCCAGGCTCTTGATCGGCTCATTGAGCTGAATCTTGCGGCGATCCACTTCAAAGCCCTTGGCAGCGAGTTCGCCGGCAATGTCGGCGGAGGTAACGGAGCCGAAGAGCTGGCCGTTTTCGCCCGACTTGCGAGTGAAGCTGAGGGTAAGGGGTTCGAGCTTGGCAACGAGTTCCTGCGCCTGTACTTTCTCAGTGGCGGAGCGACGTGCTGCAGCTTCTTTCATTTGTTCAATGACGGCCTTATTGGCCAGTGTTGCCTGCAGGGCCAGCTTGCGTGGGAGCAGGAAATTGCGGCCGTAGCCGTCAGCCACTTTCACGACATCGCCGCGGTGACCGAGATTGGCTACGTCTTCTTTCAGAATGACTTCCATTTGAAACTCTCCAGATTTACGGGCGGCCAGACATCGTGCCGTCCGTCCGTTGTGTTAGACACAGGCGGCTGACTTTCAGTTGCGCCGCGCCAGATTCTATCGCGACTCTTGCGCGGACGTCGCCTGCCAATTTATGCAATCACTACAACTAAAGCGCCATAAGTAACGGGCGCCTCAGGAAGTGCAAGTTAGTGCCTTGTTGCAAACGGCAGCAGGGCGATGTTGCGTGCCTGCTTGATGGCCCGCGTCAGGCGGCGCTGGTGCGTGGTGCAAACGCCGGTGAGGCGGCGGGGCACAATCTTGCCACGCTCGGCCACAAATCCCTGCAGGAGGCGTACATCCCGGTAGGGGATGGCGTCGATCTTCTCGGTGCAGAACTTGCAGACCTTCTTGCGGCGGAAAAACTTGCCGCGTCCGCCAGGCCCGCCGGATCCACCGGGACGGCCTCCGGGACGGCCGCCGGGTCCGGAACCGGGACCACCGGACGGGCGTTCGCTTTGCGGTGCTGGTGCGCTCACTTCGGGCGCTTTTACGGTTTCGTCAGACATTTTGTTTCCTCTTCATTCTGTTGGCTTTCGTTGCCCGATGAGTGGACGCGGAAAGGCAGTGACACTTCGCCGCAGACTCGTGGCGCGGCAGATAACTTAGGCGCTGGCCGGAACGGCTTCTGGAGCCTCAGCGGCGGGGGCCTGAGCAGCAGGGGTAGCGACTGCGGCTTGAGACGGGCGACGCACTCCCCGGAGGGCCTTTACCTTGGCAAGGCGCTTTTCTTCCTCGTCGATGCGTACGGTAATGAACTTGATGATCGGCTCGGAGACGCGGAGGCGGCGCTCGAGCTCGAGCACCACGGGACCGCCGGCTTCGATGGTCATCAAGATGTAATTGCCGTCGTTGAACTTGCGGACGAGATAAGCGAGCTTGCGACGGCCCATCTTCTCCACGTTCTTGACCACACCGCCACCGTTGGTGACGTTGGTGGTGAAGCCAGCGATCAACTTGTCGACGTCTTCCTCGGCCACATCCGGCCGAACGATGAACATAACCTCATATACACGAGACATCCGTATTCCCTCCCGCCGCTTACGCGGCAGTGATCAGTTGTCAGTGAACAGTGATCAGAAAATGCTGCTGATTCTGTTCCTGAATCTCCTTCCGCAAATTGCCAGTCATGAGCTGTTTGACTCTGACCACTGAACACTGACCACTGGTCACTGTTCCTTGCGGTTAAATTCGTTCATTGCGGGGCCCGGTCCGTCCTGGATGATGCGCCGGGTGGCTGTCGCCACCTTGTCGAGCACTTCATCCAACTTGCCCAGGTCCGCTTTGCGCATGGGCGAGAGGAGAAAATCCCTGCCCGGTCTTCTGCTGCCTGCCACGATGGCTTCTGGCGGCAAATCCGGTCCCACGCCTATGCGCAACCGCAACCACTCCTGGCTGCCCAGGGCACTGGTTACGCTGCGGGCTCCGTTGTGTCCCGCGGGCGAACCGCGCTCCCTGATCTTGAATGTCCCCAGCACCAGGTCAAGCTCGTCGTAAATCACGAGCAGGTCTCGTGCCGGGTCCACCTCGAACTCCTGAATCAGAGCGGCCAGTGAGAGCCCGCTGAGATTCATGAATGTCTCCGGCTTGGCCAGGATCGTTTCGCGTCCTGCTATGCGGCAGGTTGCGGTAACGGCCCGGCATCGCCGGTTCTGCACCACAACGCCTTCTTGTTCGGCGATGCGGTCAATTGCCATGAACCCCGCGTTATGCGGCGTCCAGAAATACTCGAGCCCGGGATTGCCGAGCCCCACCACAAGGAAGGGCCCGGTCCGAATTCCGTTCTCTTTCGTTTCTTCCACCGGAACTTACTTCTTTCCTCCGGCAGCGGGTGGCTTGGCAGCGCCTTCTGCTGCGGCAGGCTCGCCCTTGCCCTTCTTGGCCACTTCCGGTTCGGTGGGTGTTGCACCGGCCTCGCCAGCGACAGGCAATTCGCCCTCGGCAGGAGCCGCGACAACTTCTTCGCGGATCGAGACTACGTGAGCCACGGTCGCGTCTTCGTTGTTCAAGTACTTGATCTTGTCAGAGTGCGGCAGATCGCTGATACGGAGAACGCCGTGCATTGCGAGTCCGCTCACGTCCACGTCAATGTGATTCGGGATGTCGGCGGGCAAGCACTCGATTTCAACTTCACGGAGGACCTGGTCGAGGATTCCGCCTTCGGTTTTCACGCCGACTGGAATACCGAGCAGCTTGACGCGGACGCTGACGCGGAGAACCTTGTCGAGCGCGATGCGCTTCATGTCGATATGGATCAGCCTGTCCATGATGGGTTCGCGCTGCGTGTCGACGATCATGGCCTTGGCAGCGGGAGAGCCAGCGACCTCGACATCGAAAATGGTGTTCTGGCCCGTCTCAGAGAAGAGGATCCGGGAAATTTGCTTGGGATCGACTTCGACGGCGACGGCATCATGACCTGCACCATAGAGAACGGCAGGGATTTTTCCGGCGACACGCACGCGGCGCGCTGCATTTTTATTGAACTTGCCCTCACGGGGCTTGGTTACGACAACTTCAGGCATTCGAGTCTCTCGTTTCTGTATTCGGGCACGGGCGCTTTGAGGTGCCGCTCCCTTTGTGAGTGCCAGTGAACAGTGGTCAGTTAAAACCCGACGACGACAACCGGTTGAAGCTCACTAGCTCGTTGAGGTTTCAGATCACTGATCACTGATCACTGACCACTACTTACGAGAACAACGTACTGACGCTGGTCTCCATGTGGATGCTCTCGATTGCCGCACCTAAAAGGCCGGCGATGGAGAGCACCTTAATCTTGGGCAACTTCTGTGCCGCTTCGCGCAAGGGAATGGTGTTGGTGACAACAACCTGTTCAATGCGGGAGTTGGCAATTCTTTCGACGGCCGGGCCGGAAAGCACGGCGTGGCTGGCGCAGGCGTACACGGCTGCGGCGCCATTGGCGTAAAGCGCATCCACGGTTTTTACGAGGGTTCCGGCGGTGTCGATGATGTCGTCGATGATGAGCGCGGTTTTGCCGGCAACGTCGCCGACCACGTTCATGACTTCAGCAACGTTGATGTCGGTGCGGCGCTTGTCGACGATGGCCAACGGTGCGCCCATTTTCTGCGCGAAGTGGCGGGCACGTTCCACACCGCCTGCGTCGGGAGAGACCACGGTAAGGTTGGGGAGCGCCAGCGAGCGGAAATGGCTGACCAGCACCGGGCTGGCGAACATATGGTCGACGGGAATGTTGAAGAATCCCTGAATCTGAGCGGCGTGCAGATCGACGAAGAGGGCGCGGTGGGCGCCGGCGGTGGTGAGCAGATCGGCGATGAGCTTGGCGCTGATGGCAACGCGAGGGCGGTCTTTGCGATCCTGGCGCGCGTACCCGTAATAGGGAACGACTGCGGTGATGCGGGCTGCGGAGGCGCGCTTGAGGGCGTCGATCATGACCAGTAGTTCCATCAGGTTCTGGTCGACGGGATAGCAGGTGGGCTGCACGACGAATACGTCGACGCCGCGAACGTTCTCAAGAAGCTGGAAGTAGACCTCGCCATCGGCGAAGCGCTGCAGTTTGACCTCACCGACGGGAACGCCGATGTGGCGGCCGATCTCTTCAGATAAGGGACGGTTGGCCGTGCCGCTGAAGAGCTTGAATCGCCGGTCCTCGCTTAGATTGCGAGCACGCTTGCGCTCGGGAGCCGGTTTGGCATCCTTCGGATTCTGGTTCGGGTTGGGCTGTCTGTTCACGCCATCTTTGGTGGCGTCGGCCGTACCCGGTGTTTGCTTGTCTTCCAACGTTTCCGTCACAGATCCCGCTTCCATCGTCATCAATACCTCCAAGCTGGTTGGCTTTGGCTGCATTCTGGTTCTTGCAGATTTCGAAAGTTGGCTGGGCGACTAGGATTCGAACCTAGACAAGTGCCTCCAAAGGGCACTGTCCTACCATTAGACGATCGCCCAACAACGCTTTCGATTTCCACCTGTTGAATAGCCGTCCGCGAGTCTCTACGACACTGTGGTTGGCTGTCAACTTTACTGTTGCACGAGCATGTTTGCCCAATATTGCGATCGCGGCAGGGTGCGAGTGATCTTGCTTTCGACGCCTGCAGCAGTCAGCCGTTCCTGGGCTGCCTGTGCATCTCCACGGGTCAGGTACAACCCGAAGAGTGCCGAACCGGACCCGGACAGCGAGGCATGAAGGGCTGCCTCCGGAGTGCCGGTGGCCGCAAGAAGACGCTTGAATTCTGCAAGGGAGGGGTGCTGGGGAAAGACGACGCGTTCGAAGTCGTTCTGGATCCAGCTACTGATCCCGGTGCGGACAAGCGCGGACTCTTGAGGTCCGGCGAGGTCCCCATCCAAGACAGGGACACCGGAGGAGCCTGATCCATGCTGACCTTGCGGGATTGCTCCTGCGAAGGCGCTGGCATAGGCGCGGCTCAACTGTTCCAGTCTATCTTCTGACGCATCAGCGGTCAAACCTTGGGTGGCGCAGAGGGTATCCCAGTCGCGGAAGGCCTGGGGGGTGGAGACGCCAATGGGAGGCAGGGCGACGACGCACCAGACGGGTTCGAGATCCGGGAGGGGGAAGACATTCTGTCCGCGATCCCTGCCCAATATTGCACCCCCAACCAAAAACAGCGGAACGTCTGAGCCCACCTTCTCGGCAAGCCCCAGATGCCATCCGGGCCACGCCCCCCCGGGCTCGGTGGCGACCTGGATAAGCAACTCCTCCATGTTTTCAGGCGGCGGCTCTGGTCTAGAAGGTGCGGATCGGGTCGATTCTGAGGCACGGAAATACGACAACGCGCTCGTTTTAGTCTCAAGTTCTCTCTCAAGGCCAACTAGAGCCGCGACAGCATTCGCCGAACCAGCTCCTAGTCCACCCTGGATGGGAAGACGCTTTTCGATGTAGATGGCGACTTCGGCCGGGGTGCCCAGGTCTTCGAGTGCCAGCGCCACCATCTTATAGGCAGTGTTGCGGTTATCGATGGGGACACGGGGGTCGTTGGAGGTGAGACTGACGGATGTGGTGGGGGCGGGGTGGGCCGTCACGGTGACTAAATCGTGCAGTTCCAACGTCTGGTAGACCGTCGCGAGGGAGTGAAATCCGTCGGTTCGCGGTGCGCCTATATATAGGCCGAGGTTGATCTTGGCGTGCGAGCGGACAGTGGTGGGCATACCGGTCCATTGTAGAGCGGGGCCGGCGTGGGGCTTGCCGGTTCTGCCCTGCAACTTAGGCGAGCCGGGCGAATGGAATACTCGTAGAATCATTGTGCGCTCGGGACCCATATCGCGATGAGTACGCGCGCGGAAGGAGAACGCCATGCCTGTCCCGGGCAAGGTCGCATTCGGCTTCGTGCTGCGATGCGGTTGCGCGTTCCTCCTGTGTGTCGCCGTCTGGAGCGCAAGGGGTCAGGATCCGGCGCCGCGTTCTTGCCCAGGGCAAACTTCCGCAGATCGAACCCCCGCTGGGAAATCCGAGGTTTACTCCACGCCGCTGGAAATCATTCATGACAAGCCCTATGTCTCCGTGATGTTGAACGGGCGTGGGCCTTTCCGGTTCCTTGTGGATACAGGAACGGGAGGCCAGGTGCTGGTTACGCCAGCGTTGGCGGAAGAGCTACAGCTGCCGGCAGCAGGGCATGCGCATCTGACAGACCCAAGTGGTCTCGGCCAACAACGTTCCGAGATCTCGCGGATCGAATCTCTGAACATTGGCGGTGTGGAGTTTTCAGAGCTCGACGCGGTTGTCCACAACCTATATGGTGATGCGAATTGCCAGGGTGTGCTTGGGTTCACGCTTTTCGAAGACTACCTGCTGACGCTGGATTTTCCGGGACGCCGGATGATGCTGACACGCGGGAGAATCAGTGTGGATTCTGGCGGCTCGGTGCTGCCGTTCCGGATGCCGGATGGGGTCCCGATTGTGGCGCTCAAGATAGGGGAGCAGCAGTTGGAGGCACAAATCGATTCGGGCGGGACTGGGCTGAGCGTACCTGCGAAGGACTCGAGAGATCTGAAATTTTTAGAGACGCCAGCGGCGTTTGCCAGCGGGGAATCGGTCTCTACAAAATTTGAGATCAGGGCGGCGCGGCTGGGGGCGGATGTAAGGCTTGGCCGGTATACATTCAAGCAGGCCTTTGTCGAGATCGACTCGGCGTTCCCACTGGTGAACATCGGTTCGACGCCTCTGCAACATTTCGTCGTCACATTCGATCAAGCCAACGAGCGGGTGCGGCTGTACTCGAGCGAAGACATGCTGCGCCTCGACGCTTCGCCGTCTACGATGCAATTGCAGAATGAGCAGCCGCGGCAGCAATCGGATAACAAGCTGGTGCCGGTGGGGTGAAAAGGCGAGTGATCAGTGGTCAGTCTTCAGTGGTCAGTTACCGTGCACCACGATCAAAACGGGCGCCGTTTTAGCGTTCCTTTTCGAGTTCTACTACCATGACTTCGATGGGGTCTTTGCCTGCGTTTACGTCGGCATGTTGGGTGTCGGGCGGATTTGCGGGGAGCCAATAGGCATGGCCTGTTTCCCACGCGTGATCTTCGGAGCCGCCGCTTTTTTCGACGATCTTCATGGTGCCGCCCTTGAGGGCGATGATGACGCGGGGATGGTCATGGCGGTGCATGGTGAGGGGCGCATCGGGGTATACGACAGACTTCCACACTTTGACATCTTCGTTTTCGAATTGCGGGTATCGCTGCGTTGCGGCCTGCTGTGAGCGCATTACGGCTGCGGTTCCGACCAAGACGACAAGAGCTACGAGTGCATGGCTTAGGAATCTATTCATGCGGTTCCTCCAGTGGCGGAAGTCTAACATCCGGTTCTCGAATTTGATTGCGATTGAGAGGATCGGGTGGTTAGGCTTGGAGCGAAGATTCCCAACAAAAAAGGATGCTTTGATTTCGTTGTGTAGGCAACTGGCTAAAACAAACGAGAGCCTGGTAAAAGGCCGAGGTCGGAGAAGAGCCCGGAAAAAAGCTTCCCCAGGGGCTAAAGCCCTCATTCATTCTGTGCCAATTGCGGCATGACTGAAAGTCATGCCCTGTTACAAGACTCGAGTCCGATTTTTTCGCGCGCTGCAGGTTCGCGCTTTTCACATGCCATTTGCGCGACCAAGGTCACGCGGTTCGCTGTTTTCGCTTTTCCACTTTGGGAGGTCTGATCATGAGGCGTCGTAGTTTTTTGAAGAGTGCGGCCGCGCTGCTGCCGGTCGCGGGAATTGACCTGAACGCGCTTGCGGATACTCCGGGGGTTTCGCCGTCGGGTCAGGCGCATGTTGTTGCGGCGGGCAAGGATTGCCAAGACGCGATACACTCGCGGGGCTATAGCACGATCTTGTTCAAAGTGCTTCCTCGGGAGACGAGTAACGGCCTGTTTGTGGTGGAACACATAAATCTCGTCAAGGGCGGGCCTCCGCTGCATTTTCATCCGCACCAGGAGGAGTACTTCTATGTGATTGAGGGCGAGGTGCGGTTTGCGGTGGGCGACAAGCGCTTGACGCTTGGAGCGGGCGATTCCGTAGTTGGTCCTCGCGGGATTGCGCATACGTTCGCAGCGGTCGAGGGAAAGCCCGGGCGGCTTCTAATTGCGTTTTCGCCGGCGGGGAAGATGGAGCAATTCCTGCGCGATACGGCGGTCCCCAATCCGCCGGTGGAGGATGCGGCCTTCTGGCGCCGATACGAAGTTGAGCTGGTTGGGCCGTCGCCGCTTCAGGTCTGACCCGAGCCGGGGGAGTGAGGGAACCGGCTGAACTCGTGGAGCGTATCAGCGCGTGCGGGGCTACACTGTTGCCGCAAGGGAAAACGCGCCTTTGAGCGCGCGAAAGGTAGAGGGGCGAATGAAGAAGTTGATTTATGGCTTTATGGCGGTGGCTGCGCTTGCGGGGGCGGTCTCATTGAGTGCGCAAACGGCGGACGAGATTGTCGGGAAGTACGTAACGGCGATTGGCGGAAAAGACGCGATCAGCAAGATGAAATCCATGACTATGGAGACATCGGTCCAGGTGATGGGGACCGACGCTCCGGGCACAACGACGATTGTGGATGGAGTGGGATACAAGAGCGAGACCGACTTCAACGGCCAGAAGATCATTCAGTGCCTGACAGACAAGGGCGGCTGGATGGTTAATCCGATGGCAGGCGCGGCGGATGCTACTCCCATGCCGGATGATCAGTACAAGGCAAGAAAAGACGACATCTATATCGGGGGCCAGCTCTATGACTATGCGGCCAAAGGCAGCAAGGTCGAGTTGCTAGGCAAAGACGGTGACGCTTACAAGCTCAAGCTGACGACGAAAGACAACGTCGAAGCCACTTATGTCATCGATCCCAAGACTTTTCTTGTGGCGTCCGTGATGACCAAAGGGGACATGCAGGGCCAGCCGGTCGACGTCACGACGAAGCTTTCGGACTACCGGAAGACCGATGTCGGCTACATGGTCCCTTATGCGATGGACATCGACCTGGGCGGCCAGTTCTCTTTGACGATCACGGTCAAGAAAGTGGAATTGAACAAGACGATCGACCCCGCCATATTTGCCATGCCAAAGGCACCGGCAGCAGCGGTACCGGCAGCCAAATAGCGATTGGCTCGAGCGCCATGCGCTGCTTGCTCAGGCGGTTCGCATGGCGCTCGCCACCATCTGTTTCGCGGCGCGGAGGGTCGCCACCGGGTCGCCGATGGGATGGAACTCCATGGCGATGGCGTAGCGGTAGTTCAGCGCGGCGAGTTTGCGATAGATATTTTCATAGTTGATTTCGCCGGTGCCGGGTTGGTGCCTGCCGGGGACGTCGGCTACGTGAATCAGCCCGATCACATCGATGTTTTTCTCAAGCTTCTCAATCAGGTTGCCTTCGGCGATCTGTTCGTGAAAGAGATCGTAGAGGAACTGCACCTGCGGATGGTTTACGGCGCGCACGATGTCGATGGCTTCGGCGGCTGATTGCAGGAAGTAGCGAGGATTTTCCTCGGGATCGATGCATTCCAGCAGCAAGCGCACGGGCTGGCCGTCGATCTGTTTGCCTTCGATGAGCTCCGCGGCGCGCTTTAGCCCATCGATACAGCTTTGGTGTTGAGCTTCGCGGGAGAGGCCGGGAACCACATTGCCCGAGAGAACAATCATGGCCGGGCAACCAAGTGTTTGCATGGGTATTAATGCCTGTTTGAATTCTGCAACGAATCTGTCGCGCGCGCTGGGGTCGCCGACTCCGTTATGCAACCCGGCGGTTGCATCAAAGTGGATGCCGAGGCGCTTGCTGGCTGAGATGGCGTTAGAGTAGTCGGCATCGCTCCACTTGGCGTACTCTCCGACAAGTTCGACGTTGTTATAACCCGCTTTTGCCACATTGGCGAGGCGTTGCTCGAAGGGCAGATCTGTCCAGACGGTCCACAGCATGACGGAGAGCGGGATGGGCGGATTTTTTGCGGATGTGTTCTGCGCTGCGTGCACGGGCTCGGTGCGCGCGATGGAAGAAGCTATTGCGGTGGAGGCGATTCCCTGTGCGAATTGGCGGCGATTGATACTTTTCATGATTCCCTCGTGGCGGCCCAGTGATTCATTGCACATGCCTGCATTCTGAAATGCAGGTTCTTCGGCTACGCTGCGCTTCGCTCAGGATGACGGCTAATTTCCTAGGTCATCGCGATCGGACTTGTTTCCTTTCGACTTTGCCAGAGCGGCGAAGTGCCTGCCAGTCTTTTTCGGTTTGATCGGCATAGAGGGATCCGAACCTGGTGAGTGCTTCGGCGAAGGCCGCTCCGCTTCCAAGGTAACTCGCGATAACCAGGGGGTCGCATGAGCGCGCATGTCCGCGAGCGAGCAACTCGCCGCAAACTTCGCCGAAAGCCATCAGCCCGGAGCCGGCAAGATCTGTGAGGTCGATGGAGCCCTTGTGGTCGTTGAGTTGGCGTACGAGGAAGTGGCGCGCACCGATGTGCGTCCAGCCAAGAAACGGATCTGACTGCAGTTGCATGGCACGCTGGCCGAAGACGACGCGTTGACCGTTATTCGGGAAGGCATGCGCATTGGGGAGATATGGCGAGTAGGCCGAGGGCGCTTCCTCCTTGATCTGCAGAAAGAGCGGGTCGTTTGGTCCGTTGCCCTCGAAGTAGATGCAGTAATCGCGCAGTCCCACAGAGCCGGTTCCGACCACCTTGAAGGCCACGTCGACGGGGCGATAAAGCGAAAGCAGGTGCTGGCGCTGCGACTCAAGTATTTCGCGATAGGGGCCGAGGGCTTCGAGCACGCTTTCAGCTTTTGAACCGGTGACTCGCCAGAGGCAGTTCTCGATCTGCTTGAAGCGTCGGGGAGCGTTTGGCTTTCCGGGCGTGGGCTCCGTGAGTTGTTCAAGGGTGTGCAGCGGCGTGGCCCGCTCCGCCTTGAGCAGAGACACATGAACAGCTTCGACACCGCCGAGACGATGGACCTGGAAGTGGGCGACGTCGAGGAGCGGCATCTTCGCGAATACGCGCATCTGTTCGCAGTAGCGCAGAATGCATTGCTCCACGGCCTGCCGCGCCGACGACTCCTTGTGTCTCGACTCCCGCGCGGCCAGCACGAGCGACGCCGCCATGCGCTTCAGGTCCCACTCGAAGGGGCCACGGATGGTCTCATCGAAATCGTTGATGTCGAAGACGAGGCGGCCGTCGGGTGCAGCAAACGCGCCAAGATTGCGGACGTGGGCATCGCCGCAGAGTTGTGCTTCAATGCCGGTATTGGGAACGACAGCGAGGTCAGCAGCCATGATTGGCGCAGCGCCGCGGAAGTAGCTGAACGGCGATTGTGCCATGAGTTGATGCTTGAGCGTTACGAGAGCGGGAACGCGCCCTCTCTCGATGCGCTGAAGTAGCGAGAGAGGGGTGGCTTTTCGCGCCTTGATGTTGAGTTGATCGTTTTGCTGGCGGCGCAGCTGCTTGCGACGCGATTGCCCGAGACTTCGCCGCTCCTCCGGTGTAGCCCAATTCATCGAAGAGATCTCCCTTGGCACTCAATGGAACTATAGCGGCTGCCGCCGCCAATGAACCATTCCTGTGTGGCAACGGTTAATTCGGGGAATGCTGTCGCTCGTTTACACTGATGTCCGGCAAAGGACCGACCCCTCATGCTCATCGACGTGGCCGCCCGGAGGGAATCCGTTTGAAATGTCTTGAGGTTTGCCGCCTGGCGGCATTGGTTGCGGTGTTGTCGTTTGTTCCTGCGATGCATGGGCAGGAGAACTCAAAACCGCTGACCGTAGAGCAGATTTTTTCTCATGGCCCGGTGATGGGCACGCCACCGGATGGGTTGGACTGGTCACCTGACGGGCAGCATTTGACGTATCTGGACGGCGGAGAATTGATCGATCTCGATCCGGGGTCAAAGAAGCCGCATGTCCTGGTGAGCCGGGCGAAGCTCGCCACGCTGGGAGGCGGAAAATCGTCGGAGCAGGATCGCGATCACCGTGAGCGCTATGGGATGGCGAATTATCTCTGGGCTCCCGATTCGAAGCACCTGATGTTCGACTCGAACGGGAGTTTGTGGATATATGACCTGAGCAACGGAACGGGCATACAGATTGGTTATTCCGGGGAGGGATCGGGCGACGATCCTAAATTCTCACCCAACGGCGAGTACATTTCGTTTATTCGCAACCATGGGCTGGCGGTGGTTCCGTTGCGCGAGGCGGGAACGCCAACGGTGATGGTGGCCGGGGCCCCGAATCCAACGATTCTGAATGGCGAAGTGGATTGGGTGTATCAAGAAGAGCTCGACACGAAGAGCAATTACTTCTGGTCACCCGATTCGAAGAGCCTGGCGTTTATGCAGATGATCGAGGAGAGTGTTCCCGAGTATCCGATTACCGATTGGATCCCGACCCACGCCAAGGTGGACAAGCAGCGATATCCACAGCCGGGTGATCCGAACCCGGATGTGCGCGTAGGAGTAGTGGGAGCAAAGGGCGGCAGGGTCTCGTGGGTTCATGTGCCGATTGCACAGGGCCAGGATTACATTCCGCGGTTCGGATGGGTTGATCGCAAAACGCTGTGGGTGGAAACGCTGAGCAGAGATCAGAAACACAGGAGAATTTACTTTGCCGATCCGGGCTCGGGGACGGCGCACAGCGTCCTGGAGATTACCGATGAAAAGTTTGTCGACGAGAACTTCGATGTACACGTAGCGGATGGCTACGTCGTCTTGACCAACTGGACCGACGGCCACAACCATCTCTATCTCTACAAATATAACCAGGGCAAGACCGACTCAACGAGTGCCGCGCTGGAAAAGCAGCTGACGAAGGGAGACTTCGAAGTTGGGGATGTATATCGTGTCGATACATCGCGGAAGGAAATCTATTACGCGTCCAACGAGGGCTCGCCGATGGAGCAGCAGGTTTGGCGCGCGACGTTTGACGGCGAGCGCAAGCAGCTGACTTCGGGAGCGGGCTATCACGAGGCCAATTTTGGCCCGTTGGGAGGCAGCTTTACCGATAAGCATTCGTCCGTGATGGCCCCGCCGGTGTTGGAGTTGTGCGCGATTGAGGCCAAGTGCGTGACGTTCTGGGAATCGCATGCGATCGAAGCTCTGGGCCTGCGCGCCCCGGAGCAACTGGAAGTGAAAGCCCGCGACGGAACGACGTTGTATGGAACGTTGCTGCTGCCTGCGAATATGACAGCTGCGGCGGGCGCACCGGGTGCGGCCAGTGTGCCGCTGATCGTGAATCCCTACGGCGGGCCGGCGATCCAGACAGTGCTGAACCAGTGGGACGATGGGCTGCTGTTTGATGAGTTGCTGGCACAGCATGGTTTTGCTGTGTTGCACGCAGACAATCGCGGGACGGGCGGGCGCGGGCGGGAGTTTGCGCAGGCTGCGTATCACAACTTTGGTCCCGTGCAACTGGAGGATCAGTTGACGGTGGTGGATGCCGTGCTGGCAAAGTATCCGCAGCTCGATGGCAAGCGGCTGGGATTTTGGGGCTGGAGTTGGGGTGGGTCATTTACGTTGTTCGCCCTGACGCATTCCGATCGCTTCAGAGCAGGCGTGGCCGTGGCTCCCGTGACCGATTGGCGCAACTACGATTCGATCTACACTGAGCGCTACATGAGCAGGCCGATTGATTTTCCGGAGGGGTACAAGGATTTTTCCGTGGTCAATTCAGCTGCGAATCTGAAGGGACGGATCCTGCTCGCGCATGGGACCGGTGATGATAATGTGCACATCGAAAACTCGGTGCAGTTTGTGCAGAAATTGATTGAGGCGCAGATTCCGTACGATCTGCAGATCTATCCGCGCAAAACGCACTCCATCTCAGGCCCGGATGCGCGCACCCACCTGTTCACGCGCATCCTTGCTGAGTTTGAGCAGTATCTGAAGCCGCCGGTCCAATAAATGATCCAATGAAAATGGAGACGGCGGCGGATGAGGTGACGGCAACGGAATTGGAGCGGCTTGAATTGCTGCTGATGGATCCGGCGGTGCGGCGCGATCGCGAACGCGTGGCTGGCCTGCTCGCAGAAGATTTCCAGGAGTTCGGCTCATCGGGACGCGTGTGGACCCTGGCGACGACGCTTGAACAGTTGCGGTCCGAGACCTATTCGCCGCCAGTAATTGAGTGTTTTGCATGCAGGATGCTGGTCGAGGATGTGGCCCTGGTGACGTATCGTGCAGTGCGCTCGAATGGGGCGACGGGCGAACGTAAAGTCACATTGCGGAGTTCAATCTGGGTAAGGATGTCAGGGAATTGGAAAATGCGATTCCACCAGGGAACGCGCGCATTGGAATCAGATTCGAGTGAATCTACATTCCGTGGCGGCTGAAGATGTCGTCCTTCTCGCGGCACGAGCAGTTTGTGCATTCGAGGCAGCACACCAGCAGGACGGCAACTCCGAGGGTGACCAGTATGGCCAAGACGCTGGCATACGAGGCGAACCAATGTAACAAGTTATGCATAATCCACCGCGGCCCGCGTTCGCATCTAACCCCGCCTTCGGATTGAAGCCTAATAGCGGCAGAGAGGCTCGAAGCAGACAGCGCTCCGGCGAGTCAAGTCTACCACTTATTGAGATGCATAATTCGGACCTTGCAGCAGGGCGAATAAAAGACGAATATTGACGGGTGATGGAAGCGGGCGATTTTAAGCAGGTGGATGGACTGGGGCTCGAACCCGGGCCTGTGGAATGGCCTGACGGCACGGTGCCCGAGCCAGCGGAGACGGCGTTGCCTCCTCAAGATGCGCGTGGAGGCCCTTGCCTTAACTGGCTTTTTGTCGACCTGAACTCTTACTTTGCTTCGGTTGAGCAGCAGGATCGGGAAGAACTACGGGGAAGGCCAGTGGGGGTCGTGCCGATGATGGCAGACACGACTTGTTGCATTGCTGCAAGCTATGAGGCAAAAGCGCATGGCGTGAAGACGGGGACGATTGTCGCCGATGCGAAGAGGATGTGCCCGAATATTGTCCTCGTAGAAGCGCGGCACGAGATCTACGTCGATTATCACCATCGGATTGTGGAGGCGGTGGAGACCTGTTTGCCGGTGACGGCGGTGATGTCGATCGACGAGATGGCCTGCAGGCTGATGGGGCGGGAGCGGCCGCTGCTGGCTGCGCTGGAACTGGGGCGGAAGGTGAAAGCGCGGATTCAGGAAAAGGTTGGGCCGTTTCTGCGGAGTTCGGTGGGGCTGGCAACGAGCCGCTATCTGGCCAAAGTGGCGAGCGACATGGAGAAGCCGGACGGGTTGGTGGCGCTGCCGCTGGATGTGCTGCCGGAGGCGCTGCGGCGGCTAACGCTGCGCGATCTGCCCGGCGTCGGAGCGAAGACTGAAAAGCGGCTGAACGAGAAGGGCATTCACACGATGGATGACCTGCTGAAGCTGGATTGCGAGCATGCAGGGGAACTGTGGGGGTCTGTGTGGGGCGGGAGGCTGTGGCATTGGCTGAAGGGCGAAGACTTCGAGATGTCGGAGACTGAGCATCTGAAGTCGATCAGCCACTCGCACGTTCTGGCACCGGAGATGCGGACGGCGGAGAAGGCGTGGGCGGTGGCGCACAAACTGCTGCACAAGGCGGCGATGCGGTTGCGGACGCACAAGCTGTGGGCGAGCTCGATCGGGTTGGCGGTGGGGTTTTCGGTTCCGCGAGGGCAGAACGCGCCGGTGAGTCGCTTTGGTGTGCCGACACGCGGATGGCATCACGAGATCAAGCTAAGCGAGTGCCAGGATAACCAGACACTGATCGGCGCGCTGTGCCGGTTGTGGGCGGAGAAGCCGAAGGGGCAGGGGTACGACGAACCGTACTTCATTGGTGTGAGTTTGAATGGGCTGGTGCCGGATCGGCTGCATTCGTTGAATCTGTTTGATTCACTCGATAACGCGAAGAGCCGGGCAAAGCTGCTGGAAGCGATGGACCAGCTCAATCAGAAATACGGGATGAGCACCCTGGCGCCTGCGACGATGTTGGCGGCGTATAAGGCCGCGCCGACGCGGATTGCGTTTCACAGCATTCCGGATTTGTTTTGAGGAATGTGAAAACAGAGCGATCCCGACAACGGCCCAGCGCGGAACCAGAGTTTCAAGGTTGAAGCGAAATTGGCAGGGTTTCAGACAATACTGAGGGAGCAATGGCGGTGTGCTGGGCGATGCGCGTCAGCTTTGCCGTCGTGCGCATCACGCCGGGCCAGACCCTCAGGCAAAACGGTAATACAGCGCGCGCGAGTGAGTTATTCAAGCCATCAGCGGCGAACTCCGCAAGCCGCATCTGGGCTAGCAGTGCGGACCGCAGTTTGGCCTGGAAGAGCGGAGCCGGCTGGGATGCAAGATAAGCAGCGACGGCACAACGGGCCGTGTGCAGCGCGATGGATATGCCATCGCCGGTGAACGAGGGGATGACGGCTGCCTGATCGCCGATGCAATAGAGTCCATTCTCCGTTGAGCGGCGCATGAATCCATACGGGATATGGGTGATGGCGATCGGCTTGTCGAGTAACGGCTCCGCACCGGCAAGCCTCATCGCGAGGTGTGGACAGTCCTGCTGCATCTTCGCGAAGAAGTTCTCCCAGCGGTTGCCCACGCACGCGAGATACCGTTGTTGCACCACGCAGCAGAGGTTTGCAATGCCGTCTTGAACCGGCTGGATACCACCATAGCCTCCGGGATAGAGCATCAGCTCAGAGGCGCGCGCGAGCTCGGCGGCCTGCGCGGGCGCGAGGCGAAAATAGGTCTTGAAGGCGACCCAACGAACCGGGTCCTTCGGACGCGCGTGGCCGCGGAGATCGTGTTTGCCTGTTGCGAGAAAGACCGTTGGAGCTTCACAGATGGTGCCGTCGTCGAGCGTGGCCTGCCATTGGTTGCTTGCGGTGCGGCTCAGCGACTGCACACTGCGGCCGCGCTCTACGCGGACTCCCGCGGCGATGGCTTGGGCGATGAGCGCTGTATCGAGCGCCTTGCGCGTGAGCGAGGCTGCGGGAAAAGGCAACGGTGCCTCGGCGGCTCGCCTGGCAGCCGCGAGGCGAACGTAATCGATCGGCACAGCGCCAAGTGAGGCGACGTCGATGCCCAGCGCTTGCAGGTCCTCAAGCGCTTCACCGCTTAGAAATTCTCCGCAGACCTTATGGCGCGGTTCGGGCTCGCGTTCGATCAGCGTAACGCTTCGCCCCTTGCGGGCGAGCGCGATCGAAGCGGCACAGCCTGCCACTCCACCCCCGAGGATGAGAACTTCGTCTTGTAAAGAAATCTGATTCAGGTTGGACATTTTCAGCGGCTTTCCATGATCAGGCGCGGCGAGTAGTGAGTTCGCGCCAGTTGAGGCCGAGGTCGACGAGAAGAAGGGACGCGAGGGTGAAGGCGATGACGCCGACGGCGGCGAAGGCGTCACCAAGATGGCTCCAGTAGCGGGGCCAGAGATTGAGCACGCGACTGGAAACGAAGGTAAATGTGACGGCGTAGGAACGAGCCATCCACTGGCGATGCTGGACGATTTGGCGGTTTCGCGCGGTGATGAGGGCGGCGGTGGTGCAGACGATCCACGCGGCGGCCTGCATGGAAGTTCCCGGCAAACCGGGGCGGCCGGAGGCGAGGGCGATCCCCGTGAAGGCGCCGATAAAGACGGAGATAACGTAGATGCGGCCGAGAACGCGATGGAATTTCAGATGTCGCTGGCGAAGGCGCGACGAGAACTGGATCGGGCCAGCCAGGAGAGCGATGATGCCGGAGAGTGTATGGGGAATGAGGAGATGGCGGTCGGCGATGACCTGCAAACGGTATGCGTGATACATCGGGTAATCGGTGACAAGGAAAACTTCTGAAGTGATGAAAACAAAGAGCGCAGTGAGACCAAGGAAGAACCAGAGAGCGGTATTGAATCTGGAACGCCCGGAATTGGGCGCGAGCAGCGTGGAAGATGCCATTACTTGCCTCTTAGAATAGACGTAATGCGGGTGCGACGTGGCGAAAGGTGACAGAAACTTCATATTGGTAGCTTTATTCAGCCAGAGACAAGCAGGCGCGACGGGGAGGAATCGCGGTCAACAAACGTTGTCTCCGTGCTGGCACGGACCGGTAACGGACGATCGAACACCGAGCAGCAGAATTACGCCAAAAAGACACGTTTGGACAAAGCAGTCCGAGCGACAACCGAGATGGGATTGTGCTTTCGCTTAGTGAACGGTGATGGTGAGTTGCATGGTGGTGCGGCCGTATTGGTTGGTGGCGTTGAGGGTGTAGGTTGTGGTTTTGGTTGGGGTGGTGGTTACGGATCCTCCGCTCACTCCTCCTAGCTCATCGATGAAATCGTAGGAATCGTTGGTGGTGCTCCAAGTCAGCGTGACGGGAGTTCCGGCGGCGACGGATGAAGCGGAGGATGTGAAGCTGTTGATGACGGGAGCCTCGCCTGTGGGGGCTGTGTTGGCATCGTAGCCGGGGAACGCGGGGGTCATCCGCACGACCTCGAAGTTGGAAGACTGGATGGAGTCGAGGTTGTGCAGGTCGTCGTCATCCCAGCGCGGATCGGGCACTCCTTGGAAATAAAAGTAGCTGCCATTGTCTGCGAGGATCATTCCGTACTTTTTCATTGCGGTGAGGATCACCTTGTTGGCGGCGGAATAACCGGAAATGTCGAAGCTGGCTTTGAGGCGGATGCGCATGCCCATGATGTTGCTGACGCCGTACGTGGTTCCGGCTGCATGGCTGGCAGGTGCAACGAAATAGCCGCCATTGGCGTCGTTCTTGGTTTGCTGCATGGTGAAGCGGATGGCGTGATTGATGGCGCCGGCAGCGACTTCGTCATAGCGCACGAGACCCGGGAAGATTGGCAAGCCGGCTGCGTCGGCCGATGTCCAGCCCCAGGGACGGCGATCGTAGTTCTTCAAGTCCCATATGGTTTCTGACGAGGCGCTCCATGCGCCGCTGCAGCGATGGGTGTTGAATGTTTCATAGAGCATGCAGGCGTGACGGTCTAATACCAGCACATGGGAGTCGCCGATGTAGGTGTTCGGCCACCCATCGCAATCGGCTGGGGCACCCTCGATCGGTGCGGTGATCGGGAATGGCGCCAATGCAACGTCACTTTCACTGGCGTAATCGACTACAGAGATCGGAACGAGCGGGGTGGTGCTGGAGTCGACGACGACGTAGGGGATGCCATAGTTGCCTCCGGCTACTGAAGACCAGTCGTGATGCAGGTGCAAGCCAGCGAATCCGGCGGCCGAGGTGATGGTTGCATTGTTCGGGTCGAGCGGAGCGGAGGAGATGTCGGTATTCCATGCGGTGGTTGCTGTGAAGGGGAGGAAGCCGTTGAGACTGGCGTTGTCTCCCAGACTCATGCCTGCGCAAGTAGGACCGGCGGTCGAGGTGGTGACTGTGATTGGGGCTGAATGGGATTTCGTGGCGTCTGCTGTCGATGTGGCCGTGACGGTGACGGAGGTTGGTCCCGTGTTTGCTGGCGTGAAGGTGACGGGCGTTCCCGAACTGACGGCGGTCGCATCGCTCAAGGTCCCCGCAGTGGCGGGGCTGATGGAGAAATTCACGGTGTTCGCGAATGCTCCGGTGCCGGTGACGGTGGGAGTGCAGGTGGCCGTTTGAGTGTCGGTGATGGTGGACGGGCTGCAGGCGAGAGAGACGCCGGTGATTATCGGCGCCGCCGGAGCGGTGATTGTGATCTTTGCGGAGCCCAGTTTTGTCGAGTCCTGGACTGAAGTTGCCTTGACGCTGTCGGAGCCGGACGCGGGCACCGCCGCGGGAGCGGTGTAGAGGCCGGAACTTGAGACGGTTCCGAAAGCCGCGGACCAGGCGACGCTGGAACTGTAGCTGCTGGTTCCTGAGACGGTCGCCGAACACTGGCTGGTTTGTCCGGTCTGGAGGCTGGCTGCGGCGCAGGAGACGCTGACCGCAGTGATGGTCGGTGTGTGGCGCCGCGGTAATGGCGATCTTCGCAGAGCCCAGCTTTGTTGGGTCTTCAATTGAAGTGGCCTTCACGTTATCCGAACCGGCTGCGGGTGCAGTGGATGGAGCGGTGTAGAGGCCTGAGCTTGAGATGGTTCCGGAGGTTGCAGACCAGGTCACGCTTGAACTGTAGCTGCCGGTTCCCGAGACGGCGGCCGAGCACTGGCTGGTTTGGCCTGTTTGGAGGCTGGTTGCGACGCAGGAGACGGTGATCGCTGTAATGGTGGGGGAGGGGGGAGGGGTGGTGGTATTTTTGGTGACGCCTCCGCAACCGGAAAGCGACAGGAATACGAGGAACGACAGGCTGAGCAAGGTCTTGCGTCTCATGGCATGTCCTCATCGAGGGGCCGGAAGATTCGAGCAGGATGAGGTGATTTTATGGCGGTGCAGGGTAGGGGATTTCAGGAAGGCGAAGGCGCTCTTTGCTTTTGGTAACGTGCCGAAGGGAGCGGGTGTGGTGGAGAAAAGGAGTGGATGGGAGAGTTGGCAAGGTTGTCGCTTGATGGCTATCAAGGGAGCCGCTGGAAGCGGCCCCCTTTTCGATGCGATCAGGGTTGGACGAGCGGTTGAACAATGAGGTGTTCGGGGTTGTTGATGAGGTGCGGCGAGCCGGTCGCAAGGTGAAGCGATGTGGGCGTGATGGTGTAGACGCGAAGTTTTCCCGTGGCCTGGCTGATTGCGTAGAGGTGGTTGCTGTTGTCCCAAAAGATCTGGTTCACGGGATCGGTGGTCAGGAGACCGGTGTCGCGGGTGATGGGATTGGATCCGTTGAAGTGGAAAATCTGAAGTCCCTGCTGACCGGCTACGGCGAGGAGCTTACCGGAGGGGGACATCTTGAGATCGTAAGGGTTGGTGATGAGAGTTGCCGGCATGTTGGCGTAGGTGCTTTTGGTGCTGAGCGTTCCGGTAGAACTCACGGTGTAGGTGGCGAGCTGTGGTGCACCGGAGGTGCAGTCTGGTGGATTGGCCGGCTGCATGAGTATGGCGAGGTTGTTCGTGGGGTCCGCGGCGAGAAGCTCCGGAACGAAGCGGCCGATGTTTTGCCCGGCAGCCGGATAGTTCTGAAGCGCACCGCCGGAGACGAGAAGGCCGTTGCTCCTACGTCTGAACCCATAGATTCCGTAGTACATGCAAGCAGAATTTACGGCCGTATATCCATAGACGTTGTTGCCGATGAAGGAGGCGGCATTGTTGTCGCCGGGAAAGACTCCGGTGATGTCGATGCCGAGGTATCTGAGTGCTCCGCTTTGTTTTTTCAAGGTGAAGGATGCAACACCGGTGTTGGCGCAGTCGGCGTCGAACTCCTGCACGTACAGGTTCGCGCCGGTGTGGTCAAAGAAGATCTGGTTTGCGACTACGCAGTCGGAATTGCCGCTGTGCGCGGCGTAGTCGGTGGAGGTCAGATAGCGAAGGGAGCCTTCGGGTTCGATCGCGAAGGTATCGAGGTCGGGTTTCGTGCGATTGACGGCGACGAGGTGACCGCCATTGACTGCCATCGCTTCGACGTCCTCACGGAAAGGGGAGCCCGGAATCGGGGTGAGCCTGCCATCTTGGGCGACAGAGAAGGCTGAGATTTCGTTGGTGCTGGAGTTTTTGGGATTGTTGGCGACGTAGACGTAAGCCACTGCCTGGGAGAAAGCATTACTGGCAACCAAGGCAAAGCTCAGGTAGGCAAGGAACTGCAAACGGCGTTTCATTGTCAGGTTTCCTCAGAAAGGGGCAGACCCGCACTGGTCCGGGTACCACTTAGGTGGTTCGAGACAGTTTCATAATTTCCGGTTGTATGGATGCGACGAATGAAAGTGGTGCACGAGATGAACATTTATTTCGCCGTTCTCGTACCTTTTGCATCCCGAACCGCATTCCCCTGCGGATAAGAAGGTAGAAGCGGAACCCATGGCCGAGAAATGGCACCCGGATTTCGAACGACTGGTGGACGAACATCAGTCCATGGTGTTCTCGCTAGCGTGGCGCATGACCGGCGACCGCGGATTGGCGGAAGAGGTTGCGCAGGACGTTTTTCTGGAGCTGGACAGGCATATGGAACGGATCGAGAGTCCCGAACACGCGATGTTCTGGTTACGGCGGGTGGCGATGAATCGCTCGGCCGATGCGCTGCGGCGGCGAAAGGTGCGCGGCGTAGATCTGTGGGTTGAGATCGAAGAAAATCACGGTGCGCCGGCGGAGGAGCGGGCCTCTCCCTTGAGTGGGCGCCTGGAGCAATTGCTTTCAACTCTGCCCGAGGCGCAGCGTGCGGCACTGGCGTTGCGGTACCAGGAAGATTTGTCGCCGGAAGAGATTGCTGCCACGGTGGACGCTCCGGTGGCGACGGTGAAGAGCAACTTGCAGCGGGGATTGAAGCTGCTGCGGTCAAAAGCAACAACGCAGTTGAAGGAGTACATTCGTGGACTTTGAGCGGCCTGATCAGCCAAAACAAATCGACGAGTTTGAACGCGAACTGAAACAGGCAATGGAACGCCGGCCCGCGCCACCCAGCCTGAAGCGCCGGATCATGCAGCAGCGGAATATGCAGCGCACGGAACGAGTGCACAGTTACACAATCTGGTGGCAGCGGCTGGCTGCTTCAGTGCTGCTGGCAGGAGTGATTTTCGGCGGTTATAGCTGGCGGCAGGCAGAAGACCGGCGCAAGGGCGAGGAAGCAAAACAGCAAGTATTGACGGCGCTGCGCATTACTAATCGTGCATTGAACGATATGAACCGGCGGCTCGCGGCTCGGAATCACGCCGACCAGTAATCGCCGGACAGGAAACAAGGAGAGATCGATGAAGAACGCAATTGCAGCTTTGGTTTTGGGGGTGGCGGGTCTGGTTGCTCCTGCGGTGGCGCAGAATTCACAGCTGCCGCTGCCATCGCCTGTTGAAAAGGAGCTGGCTGCAAAGGCCTCGAATGTGACCGAGGTGACACTGGGCAAAAACATGCTGGCGTTTGCCGCGAAGTTTATGAGCGGCAAAGGTCAGGATGAAGAGGCGACTCGCCGACTGATTGCAGGGCTCGACGGGATTTACGTCCGCGACTACGAGTTCGACAAGGAAGGCCAGTACTCAATGGACGACATCCAGAAGCTTCGCGCCTATTTTGAGACGAGCGACTGGTCGCCAATTGTTCGTGAGCGCGACAAGAAGAGCGGCGAGAGCACTGACGTGATGATGAAGGTCGTGAACGGCGAGACTCACGGCATGTTCATTCTCGACGTGGAGCCGAAGGAGCTGAGCATTGTGCTGATTCTGGGACCGGTGAAGATGGAAGACCTTAGCAAGCTGGGCGACATCGGCGGACTGGGTATGCTGGGCGACATCGAGAAGGAATCGCACAAGGAAAAGGCGAAAGACAAAACCAAGGACAAGACCAAGAAGGACGGTGACCAATGAGACCTCTTCTGCTGGTTCCGATTTGTTTTGTCGCGCTGGCCGTGCCCGTCGTAGTGCTGGCAAGCGGCGCGGAGGGCGGGTTTGACGGCGTGGTGAGTTCGATTGAATCGCGGTATCACGTGCATGCGCAGCGAATTCCCTTTCTCGGCCTGATCAGTTTCATTTCGCACAAGGCGACGAATGGCGGCGTGAACGGCATGCATGTGGCCGAGATTGAAGACTTCAACGCCGACGTGGACGGCGAAGAGTTGAACAGGATGGTGGAGCAGAAGCTGGGTGTGGAGTGGGAGCGCGTGATTCGCGAGACCAGCCGCAAGGGCAATAGCCAGACCTTGGTCTACATGCATCCCGAAGGCGCTCGCATGGGCTTATTTGTGCTGGATCTCGATGGGCAGGAGATGGACGTGGTGCAGGTATCCGTCGATCCGAAGCACCTGAACGAGAGCCTGGGGAAGTACGAGCACCATCATCACGAGGACGAGTCCAACTAGAGCGATCACGAGGGCAACGAGTAGGTCAGTCGGTATCATCCATCGCTGAATTGCCAGCATGACTGCGGGATTAAGGACTCAGCGCGCCTTACTCTGCTCGCAGCGTTGCCATTGGATCGGAGCGCGATGCGCGTCGTGCCGGCACATAGGATGCAATCAGCGCGACAGTGAGCACGAGCAGAACGACCGTTGACAGGATTACGGGGTCAGCGGGGCTCACTCCATAGATGAGGTTCTGCACGACGCGGCCCATGCTGAGGGCGAGCACCACTCCCAGGATCGTTCCGGGTATGGCCAGCTTCGCGCTCTGCGCCAATACCATTCGCATCAGGTCTGAACGTTGGGCACCCAGCGCGACACGCAGACCAAACTCCGGTGTCCGCTGGCTAACGGTGTATGCGATCACGCCGTATGCTCCAATCGCTGCCAGCAAAATCGCGAGCCCTGCGAAAAGCCCTACCAGCACGAACGTAAATCGCGGTGTGGAAATTGAAGTATCCACCACGCTGTCCATCAGCTTTACATCTGCAACTGCTAGCGCGGGATCGAGCCGATGCACGGCGTCGCGAAACCCGTCGGCAATCTGTCTGGGATCGGACTGGGTGCGAATCGCAATTGACATATCAGACTGTGCTACCTGGAACTCTGACCACCAGAAGGCAGGCTCGGCCCCTGGGCTGTTCGGCTGATCTTTCACGTCGCCGACCACGCCCACGATCGTCATCCAGTCGGAATCTTTTTTCGGTGCGTCCTGGAAGGTGATCCGCTTGCCAACAACATCCTCATGCGGCCAGTAACGCTCTGCCATCGCGTGGTTGATGATGAGGGCTTGGGGCGCGTCTTTCTTGTCTGCCTCAGTGAAGAAGCGGCCCGCGAGGAGCGGAATGCCCATGGCGATGAAGTAGCCGGGGGTTGCCATGTGATAGCGCGCGTGGAATTCCTGATTGGGTGGCGGCTTCTTGCCTTCAATCGTGAATCCGCCTGCATTTTCGTCGTAGCCCGTCCAGGGCAAGTCGCTGCCTGCGCCTGCGCTTTCAACGCCGGGCAAGGCGTTCAGACTCGCCGCGAGACGATCGTAGAACTGGGCTGTCTGCTCATTCGTCTTGTACTGCGCGTGCGGCAACGAGAGGCTTGCGGTCAATACATGGTCTTCGCGGAACCCTGGGTCGAGATGAGCGAGGTTTAAGAATGTGCGCAGCATAAGTCCGGCGCCGATGAGAAGCAGACTGGCGAGACTGACTTCGGCGATCACCAATGCATTGCGCAGGCGACCCTGATTCCGGCCTGCTGTTGAAGTTCGGCCGGCCTTTTGCAAACCTTCTTTTGGGTCGGTTCGCGATGCCTGCAGCGCCGGGGCGAGGCCGAAGAGAATCCCGGTCATCACGCTTACGAGCAATGTGAAAAGCAATACTGGTCCACTCACGTGAATGTCGTGTGCGCGCGGAAAATCCGCGGGGAGCAACGAAACAAGGGCGCGAACTCCGCCAAACGCCAGCGCCAGACCCAACGTTCCTCCCGTGAGGGAGATCAAGAGGCTCTCCGTAAGAAGCTGGCGCACCACGCGCGATCGCGGCGCACCCATGGCGAGCCGGACGGCAATCTCGCGCTGGCGCGCCGAGGCCCTGGCCATCAGCAGATTTGCTGCATTTGCGCATGCAATCAGCAGGACGATACCCACGGAGCCCAAAAGCACCAGGAGCATCTGGCGGCTCGCTCCAACAAGCTCGATGTATAGCGGCACAACAAGAACTGACCATCCCGAATCATTGTTCGAATGTTCTCGGGCAATCTGTGCCATGATCGTGTTCATCTCAGCGCGGGCGCGTTCCACGCTGACGCCGTCTTTCAGCCGTCCGATGCCCTCGATGAAATGCGACCCGCGCTGATTTGAATTTCCGGCGAACGAAAACGGCCACCACACATCCACGCTCTCGCCATAAGCCACCGCATGGTATTCGTTTCCCGGATGCTGCGTTCCTGCGGGCATGACGCCGATGACCGTGAAAGGCTGCATGTTCATCGTGATCTTGCGGCCGATAATGTTGGGGTCGGCGCCGAATCGCGTTCGCCACACGCGATCGCTGAGAATTACTTGCAGTCCATTACCGGGAATCTCCGCCTGAAAGTCGAATTCCCTTCCCAACTCGGGCTGCAGGCCCAGAACGCGAAAATATCCGGAAGTGATGCCGAAGCCATTTAGGCGCACCGGTTCGCCATCCCCCGAGAGCTGCACATCTCCGCGGGTAAATGCGGCGATGGAATCGAACGAATGGTTGCGCGCTCTGAAGTCAAGAAAGTCAAAGGGATTGAGCGGAAACTTCGGGTACTCGGGACTCGACAGAAAGATGCGAACCAGGCGGTCAGGCTGGCGGTACGGCAGACTTTTCAAAAGCACGCCGTTAATCACACTGAAGATGGCGCTGTTGGCGCCGATGCTCAGCGCCAGGGTGAAAATCATCACCAGCGAAAAGGTCGGATTTGTCCAGAGCTGCCGGAATGCGTACTTGGTGTCCTGCAGCGTCAACTCGACGAACGCTGTGCCGCGGGCTTCGCGACAGTCCTCTTTCGCCTGCTCATGGCCGCCGAATGCGAGACGCGCGCGGCGCTTTGCTTCCTCTTCTGTCATGCCTGACCTCATGTATTTCTCCACCTGGCGATCGAAGTGAAAGCGCAATTCTTCGTCGAGTTCGTTTTCGACCTCATTGTGGTGAAGAAGCGCGCGTGTGCGATAACGCAGATCATCCAGCATGACGGATCAGGCTCCTTCAAGAACCTGAGCGACGGCAACGGTCAACTTGCGCCAGGCTTCAGTCTCCTGCTCGAGTTGCTTTTCGCCGGGCGGGGTGAGCTCGTAATACTTCGCGCGACGGTTGTTGTCGGATGTGCCCCATTTTGCTTTGATCCAGCCGCGTCGTTCGAGCCGATGGAGTGCGGGATACAGCGATCCCTGCTGGATGCTCAGAACTTCGCTTGAGACCTGCTGCACGCGCTCTGAAATTGCCCATCCGTGCTGCGGGCCGGTTAGGAGTGTACGCAAAATCAGCAAATCCAAGGTGCCTTGAGGCAGTTCGATTTTTTCCGGCATTCTTTCCCTTTCGCTTCGACAAGAGGATATGCGATCTCTTGTAGAAGTGCAAGGGGAAATACGCAGGGCACGCGTCGACGTCTGGCCTGAGAATTCTCAGGGCTTAAGCCCTGCCGATAGGGATGTGCTACACTGGACGTGCTGTGGGCGGAGTGTCTCCATTGCCGGGTGTGGGGTATCGGGGCAGGCTTGCGCCTTCGCCTACGGGGTATCTGCATATTGGACATGCGCGGACGTTTGCGACTGCATGGCGGCGGGCGCGCGAAGGCTGGCGGGGCGCTGGTGATGCGGATGGAGGACTTGGATCGGGAGCGAGCCGGGCAGAGTATGCCGAGGCAGCGCTTGAGGATTTGACGTTGGCTGGGGATGGATTGGGATGAGGGGCCGGATGTGGGCGGGGCGTTCGGGCCATATGCGCAAAGCGAGCGCGGCGAAGTGTATCTCGAGGCCTGGAGGCGACTGCGTGAAGGAGGTTTTATTTATCCGTGCCGGTGTTCGCGGAAGGATCTGGCGGCTGCGGTGAGCGCTCCGCATGAGGGGGTAGGACCTGGGCAGGATGCGGACGATGAGCCAGTGTATCCGGGAACCTGCCGTCCATCGCACGCGGGCGAGGGGGTGTTTGAGATTTCAGGCGAAATGGCTGATGGGCCCGGTGGTTTGAACTGGCGGTTTCGGGTGCCGGATGGAGAGGTTATTGAGTTCGAAGACGGCAACCTCGGGAGGCAGAGGTTTTTCGCGGGTGAGGACTTCGGGGACTTTCTGGTTTGGCGGCGAGATGGGGTGCCGAGTTATCAGCTTGCGTGCGTGGCGGACGATGCAGCGATGAGGATCACGGAAGTGGTTCGGGGTGCGGATCTGCTGAAGTCGACGGCGCGGCAGATCTTGTTGAACAGGGCGCTGGGGTTTGCTGATCCGATGTGGTTTCATTGCGCGCTGAGCGTGGATGAACAGGGGCGGCGGCTAGCGAAGCGGCATGATGCGCTGAGTATTCGCGAGTTGCGGAGGCGGGGGATGGCTGCGGCGGAGATCATTGGGTCTTGATTGTCCAAGCGGCAGCGCGCAGAGAAGTTATTCCATTTGAAAAGCAGTGCGGCTATGATCGTGCTACCTCATAGCTGAGGTCGCGCCGACTTGTGCCAGGCGGAGCATCTGAACGAATCTTCCCCGAGGAACCATGACTCTACCTGAAGTTGATATTGCGAGTTTTTCGCCACCATCCCTGCCAGCGAGTTTTCAGTCCAGAACTGTTCATAGTCCGGCGGGCGCGGAGATTTTCGTGCGGTTCGGCGGTAGTGGGCCGGTTGTTCTACTGCTGCACGGCTACGCGGAGAACAGCGATTCGTGGGCGCCGCTGGCAGCGGACCTGATGAAGGATCACACCGTTGTCGTTCCCGACCTTCGCGGCATCGGACGTTCGTCGATTCCGACGGGCGGCTATGACAAAAAAACACAGGCCACTGATGTGCGCGCGGTTGTAACAACGCTTGGTTTCGACCGTACGTTCGTGGTCGCTCATGATATTGGAAACATGGTGGCGTATGCATATGCCGCAACCTATCCGGACAAGGTTGAGCGGCTGGTCGTGATGGACGCGCCGATTCCGGGAATCGAGCCGTGGAACGAGATTCTGTTGAACCCCGGCGTGTGGCACTTCAATTTTCACGGTCCGGATGCGGAGCGATTGGTCGAGGGCCGCGAGCGCATTTACTTCGACCGCATCTGGAACGACTTCACTGCGGACAAGAGCAAGCCTGACGAAGCGACTCGAAACTTCTTTGCGGCAAGCTACGCACGGCCGGGAGGGATGAGGGCGGGATTCGCGCAGTTCTCCGCCTTCTCTCAAGATGCCAAGGACAACCAGGCTTTTGAACAGACCAAGCTAACCATGCCCGTGCTGGCCGTGGGTGGAGAGAAGTCCTTCGGTTCGCTGCAGGCCGTGATTATGCGGCACGTGGCAACGAATGTTCGCGAGGCCGTGGTTTCAGGGTCGGGGCACTGGCTGATGGAAGAGCGGCCGGTGGAGACGGCCGCGCTAATTCGTGGATTTCTCGATGGACCGTCATTTGTCGAGGACCGCAAGGTCGAGTGAGGCGAGTTCTGCGGGATCGCCGATGACATCCAAGCGGCTGATTTTCCCGTTTGCAAAGGTGAAGCGAAGGACACGGAACAGGCGTCCTCGCGGCGCCACGATCAGTCCGACAGTTCCGTTGATGAGTGCGATGCGGGCGGCGCGTGCGCCCTTTGCGGCAGTGATGGCCTGGCGAGCCCAGTCCTCGGCACCGCGGATCTCTGCGGGGCGGCCTGGGAGGGTCGAGGCTTCGTCGGTGTAAACGACAACGTCAGGATCGAGCACGGCTACGAGCGCTTTGAAATCTCCACCGCGTAATGCGGCGAGAAAAGCGTCAACTACTTTGCGCTGCTGAGGGAGACTTGCAGCCGGAGCCGTGCCGCCCCGGATACGACGGCGGGCGCGGCTTGCAAGCTGGCGAGCCGCGGTGGGAGTTCGTCCGACGATGGAAGCAATCTCATCGAAAGAGAGATCGAACATATCGTGCAGCACAAAGGCGAGGCGTTCTGCGGGGGCCAGACGATCGAGCACGACCATCAGGGCGAGACCAACCGAGTCGGCAAGGACCGCTTCTTGTTCAGGGTTTGCGGCTGGTTTTCTTGCGGGCAGGCGGTGAGGGGAGCTGTTCGTCGAACGAGTCTTCGCGGCGGGAGTTCCGGGCACGGAGCATGTCGAGGCAGACGTGTCCAACCACGGTGGTGAGCCAGCCGCCTAGATTCTCGATGCTGTCGGCGCCGGAGCGATTCAGGCGCAGCCACGCCTCCTGCACTGCGTCGTCGGCTTCAGCCAGCGAGCCGAGCATGCGGTAGGCGACGGCGCGTAGCCGGTCCCGGTTCTGTTCGAATCGTTCCACCAAAAACTGAGATTCGCTCATTCGGTCACATTTCCTCGATTGAATTCGTCATGGGATTGACGAACGAAAGCTAATCAATGTGACAAGGAGATCAATAACCATGCATTCTCGTATCAACAGCCCAGCCATGATTTTCCCCGGCCTCGTCGAAACCCTGCAAACCCTTAGCAAGACAACGGATAAGAGCGGCCTACCGCAAAAAGTCCGCGAAATGGCGCACCTGCGTGCAAGCCAGATTAATGGATGCAGCGTGTGCGTCGATATGCATTGGCGAAACTTGAAACGCTCGAATGAGACCGATGAACGCGTGTTTGCCGTGGCGGCCTGGAGGGATGCGCCTTATTTTACCGATGCTGAGCGTGCTGCGCTGGCGTTAACGGAGGCTGTCACGAGGTTGAGCGATCGCTCTGATCCGGTGCCAGACGAGATATGGGACGAGGCCGCACGGCACTTTGACGAGCCTGCGCTGGCGGCGCTGGTGCTGGATGTTGCGATGGTCAACTTGTGGAATCGTCTGAACGTGGCAACGCGGCAAGTTGCAGGCGAATGGCTCAAGTCGGCCGAGGCGAAGGCATGGGTGGAAAACGCCGTTGGTGCCCGCTAAGCCACTCAATTCGGGAGGCAGGCATGGGTCCGCGCTATCTCCTTCCCGGTGCAACGAGAGGGGATTCGAAACCTCTGCCTGATTTCCTTTTGCAAGAAGAACTTAGGTTCCGGACACGATATGAAGGCCATCGGGGGTACCTGAATCGCGATGACCATTTAGGTTACCGGCGGTGACCATCCGGGGATGCCCCGAAGGTGCTATTGGTGTGAGACTCTTTAGATATCGGAAGTGTTTGGGCCCACCAGTTTGTACCCGGCGCGGGATAGCGCATCGACACCGACCTCTTTCCCCCAGGAGTACCGCAAGCGATGGCACACGACAGCAAAACGAGGATTCTTTTCTTCATTGTTCGGTAAAAGAAACAGAAAGAACACGAAGAGGCCGCGGAACTGGAATCGAGGCACAGGCTGGAAGAACGAATCCAGCAGGTCCTTGCGGAAAGGGCTGCGGTTCAGAACTCCTATATTGAGGAGAAGCAGGCTGCACTGATGGTCCCGGAGGAAGAAGCAGAGACTGAAGTGGAACTTTTTCCAATCTCTGCGAGCGTGCTCCCCGTCCGCAAAGCTCCTGTTCAGTCTGCCTTCGTGCTCCCGGCCTTTGAAACTCCCAGGTCTTACGCTACGCACCAACGATGATGAGATGTCCCGGACGATTTTGGCGGCGATGATATGAAGAAGGCCTGAATTCAGGCCTTCTTCGTTTTTGGGAGTAGATGCAGCAAGTGCTCATTTTTCGAATGAGACTGTCTGCTGCAACGGAAGATCACGCGAGGATGCACCCACGCGGATGGTGTATTGGCCGGGAGGCATCTTCCATGAATCTGACGCCTCATCAAAAACTGTCAGACGATCGCGGATGACCGTGACCGTAGCCGGCTTTGACTCGCCGGGTGCAAGGTCGATCCTGGTCCAGCCGACCAAACGGTTCGGCGGTTCTCCGGCCGATTCCGGCAGGGATGCATAGACCTGTGCGATCTCGCTGCCTTTGCGCTTCCCGGTGTTTTTCACGGTGAAGGAGACGGTGGTCGCATCGCCGGACGTGACCTTGAGCGCAGAGTAGGCAAAGGTGGTGTAGGAGAGGCCGAAGCCAAACGGGAAGAGGACGGGCTTTTTCTCCGCGTCGTACCACTTATATCCGACTTTCAGACCCTCGTCGTAGTTCACGTCGAAGAAAGGGCCGATTCCCATGGCCATTCCAATCAGTCCCGGTGCTCCGGCGAGTTTGGGCAGAGGATGGTCGGCATCCTGTTTGGGCGGGCCGACGTGAATCGGGTGGGGCAGGTCAGCTTCGCTCTTCGGGAAGGTGAGCGGAAGTTTGCCGGACGGGTTCACGTCGCCGAAGAGGACATTGGAGATCGCTTCCGATCCTCGAATGCCCGGATACCAGGATTCGACGACGGCAGCGACCTTATCGATCCAGGGCATCAGGACGGCGCCCCCGGTTTCGAGCACGACGATGGTGTGAGGATTGGCGGCGGCGACTGCTTCAATCGAGAGCATCCTGGTTGCCGGGCAAAGAGAGATCCTTCTGGTCCATGCCTTCGGATGTATGTTGTACCGCAAACACAATGGCTACCTGAGATGATTTGGCGAGCGCTGCTGCGGACGCGGGGTCGGCACCGGAATCGAATTTGACGGTTGCATGTGGAGCCTTCTCCTGGATCCCTTTGAGAGGCGCTGAGCGTTGATAGACCTCCGTCAGCATGAAGGAGGTGAACGGATTCTTTGATATTTCTGGCGGAGGTGGGACAGGATTTCCGCCAGCGGGAGAAACCTGTGAAGAGCCACCGCCGGACATGACGCCGACATCGGCGTGGCCCCCGATGACTGCGATCGACCGAAGGCTGGATGCGTTCAACGGCAGCTGGTCGCGGTCATTCTTGAGCAGAACGGCGCCTTCTTCGGCCGTCTTCTGCGCGACTTCAAACCCGCGCATTACGTTTGGGGATTCCGGTTGCGGAGGATCGTCGACGATGCCCGAATCGAACTCGGTGCGCAGGATGCGGTGCACCATGTCATCGAGCCTGGCCTGAGAAACTTCTCCGCTTTGCACTGCCTTCTTGAGCGGTTCGCCGAACGAGTCGTTCCCCGGCATCTCGATGTCGAGGCCTGCATTCGCTGCCTTGGTCGTGCTCTGTGTCGCGCCCCAGTCAGAGACGACGAATCCTTTGAAGCCGAAGTCCTTCTTTAATACATCCGTGAGCAGGTAGGAATTTTCGCAACCATAGGTTCCGTTGATCTTGTTGTAGGAGCACATGACCGCGCCCGCTCCGGAATCCTGCAATGCAATTTGAAAGGCAAGCAGATCGCTCTCGCGCATGGCACGCTTGCTGATGATGGAGTTGACGACGATGCGGCCGGCATCCTGATCGTTGACGGCATAGTGCTTCACGTCGGTGATGAGGTGGAGGGCTTTTTCGGCTTTCAATTCCTGCCCGGCGAGCGTGCCGGCGAGCACTGGGTCTTCGCCCTTGTATTCGAAGATGCGGCCATTTCGCGGTTCGCGGATCATGATTGATGCCGGAACCCAGCGACATGTTGAATCCCATGGCACGCATCTCGTGCCCGATCATTGTGCCGATCTCGTAGGAGAGGGCCGGGTCCCAGGCAGACGCCATCGCTTCTCCCGAAGGCAGAGCGGTGGCATACCGGCCTTTTGTACCAGCCATGGAGATGCCCTGGTTTGAATCGGTCATCTGCAGATCGGGAATGCCGAGGCGGGGGATGCCGGGGATAAAGCCGAGGACCGCGATGGCGCGGGTGAGGGGGCCGGACTCCTGGGGTACGAAGATCGCCTGCCAGCCGGGTCCGTGCAGGAGCTGGATTTTTTCATCCAGCGTCATCTCCTTGATGACCATGTCGGCCCGCGCATCGGGAGAGAGACTCTTGTCGGACCAGGGGTAGTGTTTCGGTGGGGCCATTCCCGGGAATTGGGCGGGCGCGGTTGCAGCTAAAAAGGCAAGGGCAATTGCGAATGCACAAGAAATGCGTTTGGACACGATCTTAGTTACCTTTCTGAGATCGTCGGAGAGAGTAACATACCGGCCGGCTGAGTGGTTCCCATATCCGCAAGCAATGTTCAGCGTGATTTCGCTTGTTCGAATGTCTTGTTGAATCGCAGACGATGCATTTGAGACAACGGGCCAGGGATGGTCCGCGTGGATGCCGGACCTGCGGGGCGCGGGATGCATCACACTTTTCGTGTGAGGTCGGGATGGCGAAGGCTGACGACGCGGAATTAGTTGAAGTTGCGGGACGCACGGTTCGAATCAGCAGCCCGGGGAAGCTCTACTTTAGCCGCGGCGTGAAGCTGACGAAGCTGGATATCGTTCGCTACTTTCTCTCGGTGGCTCCGGCTGCCCTGCGAGGGATTGTGGATCGACCGGTGGTACTTAAGCGGTTTGTGAATGGCGCGGAAGCTGAGCCGTTCTACCAGAAGCGCGCGCCGAGCGACCTGCCGGAGTGGATGCGGACGGTGACGCTGTCGTTCCCGTCGGGACGGACCGCGGAAGAGGTGGTGGTGGATGATGCTGCAGGCCTGGCCTGGATTGTGAACCTGGGGTGCATGGAGTTGCATCCGCATCCGGTACGCTCGGGAAACCTGGATCATCCCGATGAGCTGCGAGTGGATCTCGATCCGCAGCCCGGGGTGGAGTGGAACGATGTGCGCACGGTGGCGATGGAGGTGAAGGCGCTGCTGGATGAGCTGGGGCTGAAGGGGTGGCCGAAGACCAGCGGATCGCGCGGGATCCACATCAATGTGCGGATTGAACCGCGATGGAGTTTTACCGAGGTGCGCAGGGCGGCTCTGGCGCTGGCGCGCGCGGTGGAGAAGCGCTGTGGGCTGGCGAGCAGCAAATGGTGGAAGGAAGAGCGGCATGGGGTGTTTCTCGATTACAACCAGAACGCGAAGGACCGGACAACTTGTTCGGCCTATTCTGTGAGGCCGCTGCCGGATGCGCGGGTGAGCACTCCGCTGGAGTGGAACGAGGTGATGACTTGCGATCCGGCGGATTTTACAGTGGCAACGGTGCCGGACCGGTTGGCGAAAGGCGGCGATCCGAACGCTGCGATGGATGAGAATGCGGGCGTGCTGGATGCGCTGCTGGAGATAGCGGCGCGGGATGAGGCAGAGGGCGTGGGCGATGCGCCGTGGCCGCCGCACTTTGCCAAGATGGAAGGTGAAGCCAAGCGCGTTGCTCCCTCGCGTGCTAAACAGTTTTCTGCTCAGCTTGAGGAAGGCTTTGGCGAACATCGATTCCGCAGGCAATCGAAGAAAAAAGCAGCCGCGCAGACGGACGCTACGTCCGAAACTGCGACCCCAATACCAAAGCGCGCTGGCCGGGTTTCTAAAATGCCGCTGATCATCGTTGCGCAAAGTTCCGACAGGGCTGCGGCGGAGGCGGGAATGGAGCGATGGAAGCAGCAGCATCCTGAAGCCGCGGCATTGCTCGTGCCGGATGATGTGCTCGTCGACCGGATGCGGGGGTCGGCTTACGTGTGGTATCGGATTCGGGTGAACCTGCGGCATGTGCCGGAGGAGTTGAGGCCGGCGCAGGGCGTTCCAGATCCGGATGAGGATCCGACGCGGAAGTGGCACGAAAGCGGGGGCTGAAGCTCTTTCAGTTCTAGGATTGTTTCGGGGTATTGATGCGCAGCGATGCCGACCTGATGTTGCTTCGGCAGTAGGAGTGGGCAATTTAACTATCCCAAAAGCAGGTCCTTCGACTCCCTGCGGTCGCTCAGGATGACGGGCTTGAGCGGCGAAAGACACCTTGACTTTGCTCACGCTACTCGGTGAAAACCCAGGTCTCAGGGGCGAGACCTGGGGCACCCGCTTTTGTGGAGGTGTGACTGCCGGTGTTACTGGTGCTTGATGAACTTGCCGGTTTGCAACTCGTGCATAGCCTGATTCAATTCGGCCTGGGTGTTCATCACGATGGGGCCGTACCAGGCGACAGGCTCCTCGAGCGGCTTGCCGGAGACCAGCAGGAACCGGATTCCTTCAGGGCCGGCCTGGACGACAATCTCGTCGCCACGGTCAAACAGAACGAGCGAATGGTTTTTCGCGTCGTACCTTGCCGGAGCATTTGGATCGACCGGCGACTCGGTCAGAACGGCTTTTGGATCTGACGCATCGCGGAACGTTCCGGCGCCTGCGAAGACATAGGCGAAGGCGTTACGCGTGACGTCGACCTTGATGCGGCGCAGCTTGTTGGGCGGGACCGAAATGTCGACGTAGCTGGGATCAGCGGCTACTCCCTCGACTGGTCCGCGCTTGCCCCAGAAATCGCCGACGATGATACGAGCTTTTGTCCCGTCATCTTCGGTGACTTCGGGGATGGCCGAAGCGGGTATGTCCTGATAGCGCGGGTCGGTCATCTTCAAAGAGGCGGGCAGGTTGGCCCACAACTGGAAGCCGTGCATGCGGCCGTGAGCGTCGCCTTTGGGCATCTCCTGGTGGAGGATGCCGCTGCCGGCGGTCATCCACTGGACGTCGCCCGCTGTCATGCGGCCCTTGTTGCCAAGGCTATCGCCGTGGGCAACTTCGCCGGCCAGCACGTAGGTGATGGTCTCGATGCCTCGGTGCGGGTGCCATGGGAAGCCGGCCAGGTAGTCCGCGGGGTTCTCATTGCGGAAATCATCCAGCAACAGGAACGGATCGAACTCCTTTGTTTTGCCGAAACCGAAGGCGCGCTGAAGTTTAACTCCTGCTCCCTCGATGGTGGGCTTGGTTTCGAGAATCTGTTTGACCGCGCGAAGCGACATGATGAACCTCACTTTTTTGCCTTACATCAGATTAGATTCACGAGGGAGATATTCGTTGCAACAAGTATCTTCAGTGAACAGTGAACAGTGGACAATGAGCAGTGAGTGGAAGATAGAGTTATGGAGCTCAGAAGACGAACGCGGCACGGGGGATCCGAGCAGGCTTATTTTCTCTGACCACTACTCACTGACTACTGTTCACTGATCTTAGGCCTTGATGAATTGGGCTTCTATGGTGATCTGGACGTCGTCGCCAACGAGGATTCCGCCGGTTTCGAGTGCGGCGTTCCAGTTCAAGCCGAAATCTTTGCGGCTGATTTTTGTGGTTGCGGAAAGGCCGATGCGGGTGTTTCCCCAAGGGTCTTTGCCGGGGGCGCTGGGGCCATCGACCACGAATACCTGCTGACGGGTATTGCCGTGCAGGGTCAGGTCGCCGGTGACGTTGTAGCCGCCGTCTCCGTTTGGTTTGACCGAGGTGGATTTGAAGGTCATGGTTGGGAATTTTTCGACGTCGAAGAAGTCGGCACTCTTGAGGTGGGTGTCGCGCTGGGCGTCGCCCGTGTTGACGGTGGAGACATCGACGGAAGCCTCGACGCTGGAGAGTGTGGCGTCGGTGGTGTGCTCGGTGAGGGTGCCGGAGAGGCCACTGAAGCTGCCCTTCACATTGGAGATCATCATGTGCTTGACCTTGAACTCGGCGTGGGAGTGGGCGGGGTCGAGTTTCCAGGTGGTGGTGACTGCGGGGGTTGAGGTGGTAGTTGCCATGGGATGGCTCCTTTCATCAGTCTTGGATGCAGGAGGAAGATAGTTGTTGCAACAAATATTATCCAGTTTAGAGTTTTTAGTTCGCAGTTCTAAGTTGTTAGTCGTCAGGTTTCAGTTGTTAGTACGCCTAGCGGGGGAGTTCTTTGGTGCCGGTGATGGTGAAGGGGACAGATTGGACGGTCGATGCTGCGTTGCCGTTGGGTTGGGAGCTACCTAGCGAAAGCTTGTAGTTGCCTGGGGTTACGGCGCGGGTTCCCTTTTGATCGACTTGCGAAAGGGTTCGCGGGTCGAGGGTGAAGGTGAGGTGGCGGGTCTCCCCGGGGTTGAGGTGGAGGCGCTGAAAGCCTGCCAGGGCGAGCTTGGCCGAAATGGCGGATTGTGGGGGGACCAGGTAGAGTTCGGAGACTTCGTCGCCGGGGAGAGAGCCGGTGTTCTTCACTTCGGCTTCGATGGTCAGGGGGTCGCCGGCTTTCAGGGATTTCGTTGACAGTTTTACTCCAGAGTAGGCGAAGGTGGTGTAGCTGAGGCCGTCGCCGAAGGCATAGAGGGGCTTGCCTTTGAAGTAGCGGTAGGTACGGTCGGCCATGGAGTAGTCGTCGAAGGCGGGGAGTTGATCGATGCCGGTGTAGAAAGTTACGGGCATGCGTCCGGAGGGATTGTTCTTTCCGCTGAGGGTTTCGGCGATGGCCTGTCCGCCGGACTGGCCGGGGTACCAGGCTTCGAGCAGGGCATGGGCGTTCTGCTTTGCCCAATTGACGGAGAGCGCGCTGCCGTTGAGCAGGACAATCACCATGGGCTTGCCGGTTTTGGCGACGGTTTCGAGGAGTTCCTGCTGGACGTCGGGCAGCGCGAGATCAGTACGGTCGCCGCCGGAGAAGCCCTTGGCGTCGACGCGCATCTCTTCACCTTCGAGACGCGGCGGTAAGGCCGACGAAGGCTACGACGACATCCGCTTTCTTTGCGGCTGCGATGGCCTGATCCTGCAGGAGCTCGTGGCGGGGGCTCCACTCGAAAGCGAGGCCGGCACCGTTGATGCGGCCGGTCTGGATGTACTCGATGCGGAGGTCGTGGCGACGCGTGTCGGCGAAGGGGATGGCAAAGTGCTGGATCGCTCCGTAATTACGGCCGGAGGGTGGGAGCTTGCTGGTGGTGGGGGTGGGGGGTGCATTCGGTTCGAGCTGCTTGCCGTCGAGGTAGATGGCGAATTTCAGCTTGTCGCCGCAGGGGTAGCAGAAGGGGAGGCGGAGCTGAAGGTTGAGGGTTTCGGCGACTGGCGCGGCGATGGCGCCGGTCCAGCGAACGGCGAAGGCTTGCGTGGTGGTGTCGGTGGGCTGGACGGGGTTGGAGAAGGCCCAGTCGAAGTCGATTTCCTTGTCGATGCGGACCATGACGGGCGCACCGTCGAAGCTGGGATAGGCGAAGTATTGGCCTTCGAGTCCTTCTACGGTTGAATCGTTGGAGGCGCGAAGCATGGTGCGCGGAACGGGAATCTCGCCGCCCATGATGTAGGGCGAGCCTTCAGCGTAGAGGACGTGGTCGGAGCCGAATTCCTTCTCGATGCCGTCGATGGGGAGGATTGGGTGGAGAGGGATAGCGTTGTAGTTGCCCTCAAGGCCGACGCGCGAACCGGCGAGAGGGCCGATAACGGTGATTGTCTGATGCTTCGCAGGGTCGAGCGGGAGGAAGTGGCTGTCGTTCTTGAGCAGGACCATTGATTCGCGCGCGGCGCGGAGGGCGAGTTCGGCGTTTTCCGCCGAGTTCACGACGGAGTACGGGATCGTCGAGAACGGGACCTGCTGCGGCGGATCGAACATACCGAGCTTCATGCGGGCGGCGAAGAGACGCCTGACGGAGACATCGAGCTGGGCCTCGGTGAGAAGGCCTTTGTGGACGGCGTCGGTGAGTTTAAGGTATTCGGTGCCGCAGTCGGTGTCGGTTCCTGCGAGGATTCCGGCGGCTGAGCCAGCCGCGAAGTCGGCGGAGTAGTGATGGCCATCCGTTGATGAGAAGTCGCCGATGGCGCCGCAGTCGGATGTGACGAAGCCCTGAAAGTGCCAGTCGCCGCGGAGGACGTCGCCGAGGAGCATTTTGCTGGCGCAGGCGGGGACTTTGTCGACCCGGTTGTAGGCGCACATGATGGAGTCGGCTTTGCCGTCGACGATGGTGGCGCGGAAGGCAGGTAGGTAGGTGTCCCAGAGATCGTGCGGGGTGGGATCTACGTCTGCCTTGTGGCGCGTGGATTCCGGGCCGCTGTGGACTGCGTAGTGTTTCGGCGTGGCGATGGCGCGGAAGTATTTCGGATCGTCACCCTGGATGCCTTCAACAAAGGCGGTGCCAAGGCGGGCAGTGAGGAAGGGATCTTCGCCGTAGGTTTCCTGGCCGCGTCCCCAGCGCGGATCACGAAAGATGTTGATGTTGGGCGACCAGATGGTGAGGCCGTAGTAGCGGTCGTGATTGTTGTGCGCGATGGCGTCGTTGTATTTGGCGCGGGCTTCAGTGGAGATGACTTCGGCAATGGAGTGGATGAGGGGTGCGTCCCAGGTGGCGGCGTTGCCGATGGCTTGCGGGAAGAGCGTGGAGAAGCCGGAGCGGGCGATGCCGTGGAGGCCTTCGTTCCACCAGTTGTAGGCGGGGATGTCGAGGCGCGGGATGGCAGCGGCGCGGTCGATGAGCTGAGAGACTTTTTCTTCGAGGGTGAGGCGGCCGACGAGGTCGTCGACGCGCTTGTCGATGGGGAGCGCGGGATCGCGGAAGGGCATGGCTGCGGCTGTCTTGATCTGCTCTTCCGTCGGCGGTGGGGCCGCAGGTTGCTGCGTCGGGGCCTGAGCGAATGCGGCGACGGGAAGAAGCAAGGCAACAACGAGGAGGGCTGGATGCAGGCGCATGAGATGGATTCTCCGAAGAGCCATAGTAAGGGGTGAGGGCGAATCCGCAAAAGCACAGGTTCGCCGGAAGCGTTTGGTGCAGCTATTCTGCCAGTGAACAGTCAGTAGAGTACTTCACCGTTTCTGCGGCGGTGGTTTTGATGAGGAAAGATTATGGCCATGAAGTTGAGATACGCATCTGCGGCAGAAGGAGTCGCCGATGTGGAGAGAAGACGTGACTGGCTGTTGCGAAGTCTCCGCGAACACATGACGCCGGTGCTCATTCAACACGGATTCACTCGGTGCCACTCGTGTTTCAAGGACCAACTGATCGAGCGTATAAGGAGTCCTTTCCACTAGGTCACTTTATTCGTAGAAGAGAACCGAATAGACTTCGTGGAGACTCAGTTGGCACCCTATCGGGCGGACTACTTTCGAATTAATGCGGGGGTTAGATCCGCGGAGGGTCTCGTTTCTGAAAACGGGTATCAAGCGCTGGACGGTTCGCGGTCGTTATGGTGCGAACGATTCGAGATGCTGGCAAATCCAAGATTGTGGCAATTCTGATGGTGGTCGTGGTTTACAGTTCGCACTTGGTTCAGGGCACAGACAGAGGTTGACTACGACCGTCTCGCGTTACTCGTTGCGGGCTATTTTCCCGAGGTTGAGCAGGCGCTATACACGAATCTGGTGGGGCCTCACATGAGACGCGCGCTGATCCCAAAAATGAATCTCAGCGTGCCGGCCGCAGGAAATTGAAAGAAACAGACTGAGCGACGACTGAAGGAGATGTCTCCTCGCGAGCTTTCAAGAAGCAACCGCAGATGTTTCGACTTCGGTCGCAGCGCGACCTCCGCTCAACATGACATACCTTTGAGGTTGAACCACGCGACACGAGCTGCCGTTGGCCAGAGTCCGGAGACTAGAATTCGAAGAACCGGTCGGGGAATTTTCAGTTTCGTGAGGAGGGGTACGAGCGATGCGGATTCGTTTGATTTTTGCACTTGCGTGGTTTGCTTTGGTGCCTGTCTTCTCTGCGAGCCAGCAAAAGGACCGGTTGTTTACGCCGAAGGATTGGATGGGCCTTCGGAGTGCGCGCGCCGCGGCTGTCAGCGGGAGTGGAACGATTCTGTACGCGGTGACCTTTGGCGGGGAGAAAGGGCCGACGCACACGGACTGGTGGACGATCGGCGCCGATGGGAACAACGCGAAGAAGCTCGAGGTGCCGGACGCGTTTCATCCGATGGGGTACACGCGCGATGGACAAGGCCTGTACGGCGGATGGAAGGTAAACGACCGTCAGCAATTCGCGGTGTTCGCGGTGAAGGACGGGAAGCTTGCTTCGGCGCCGACAACGATTGTGGTGTTGCCGCGCGGGGTGGGGTCGGCGAGTCCTTCTCCGGATGGGAAGCGGTTTGCAATGACGGCCGATCCGCGGGAGCCGGATGCGAAGGACAGCATGCGGCATGTGCAGGAACCGGAGGAGACGAGCCTCTATGTGGTGAATTCAGACGGGACCGGCGGGGCGTGGTGGTGCAAGGATCTGAAATACATTTCAGGAACGATCACCGTTGGTGGCGGCGCGAGCGCAGCGGCGTGGAGTGGGGACTCGAATTCGCTGGCGGTGTTGTCGCAAGTTCCGCGGATCGGGCATCACGAGGTAGGCTCGGCAATCGATGTCTGTAGCGCGTCGGGAGCGCGGCATGTTGTCGACGTTCCGAATTCGGTAAACGGGATTGCGTGGGCGAACGGCGGAAAGGACCTGGCATTTCTATCTACCAAATCCCTTGTCCTGACGCCGGAGCATGTTTGGACGGTGCTGGCTGCGGGTGGAATAGCCGAGGATTGCACGCCGGATTTAAATGCGACCGCGGTGCAGCTTGCGGGCGATGTGCAAGGGCGGGTGTGGGTGTCGGTCAATCGCGGAGTTCGCAGCGAGGTGGATGAATTTCGCGATGGCACGCTGAAGGCGAAGTATCGCTGGCCCGACGGGATTTTGAGGGGAACGCCGGTTAGAAGCGAATATGCCGGAGCAAGTGCGAGTGAACCGATGGCGTTCACGGTTGGCGATCCGACGCATATGGGGAATGTGGCCGTGGTGGATGGCGATCATCTGCGCAGGATCACGCATGAAGGCGACGAGCAACTGGCGGCCGTCGAACTTGGACCCGTGCAAGTTGTGCAATGGAAGAGCAAGGGCGGGACGGCGCTGGAGGGAATTGCAACGTTTCCCGCGGGCTATGAGAAGGGGAAGAAGTATCCGTTCCTGGTGTTGCCACATGGCGGGCCAGAGGCAAATGATGAACTTGCATTCGACGCATTTTCGCGGACGGTGGCGGGGCTGGGCTACGTGGTGGTGCAGCCGCAGTATCGCGGATCGACGGGATACGGTGCGGATTTTCTCGCGGCGATTTATCAGCACTTTGGCGATCGCGCGTACGAGGATGTGGACAGCGCGACAGATTATGCTGTCGAGCAAGGCTGGGCCGATCCGAATCGGCTGGCGATTTTTGGATGGAGCGCGGGCGGATTCATGACGTCGTGGACTGTGACCCAGACCGGCCGGTACAAGGCTGCGATCGAGGGCGCGGGGATTACGGACTGGGGTCCGTTCTTGTGGACCAGCGATATTGCGCAGGTGGACTACGACGCACGGTGGACGGAAGAGAATCCAGATGCGTTCAGCAAGTTTTCGGCGGTATATTTTGCGAACAAGGTGACTACTCCGCTGCTGATTCTGCATGGCGAGGCGGATCAGCGCGTGCCTACGTTTCAGGGGACGGAGTACTTCCAGCTTCTGGCGGCACGGGGCAAAACTGTGCGGATGGTGACATATCCTGGATCGCCTCATTTCCCGGTGCTGTGGGAGCAACGGCTGGACGTGATGAAGGAACTGACGGACTGGCTGACGAAGTACAACAAGTAGTTGTCAGAGCGGAGCAAATGCCGGCCATCAGGCTGCGTGGATGGACTGTTCGATTTCGGACGGTGGATCTTCGTTTTGAACGATGCGGCGGCAAGGCTCGCAATGAGCGGCAACGGAAGCGGTTGAGATCATTCATCGATACGCGATTTTGAATTGGAACCGCACCTGCTGAGATTCCGTCAGATACGTGTCTTCGATTTCTCCCGGAGGGTCGAAATGCAGAATTTCCTGTACGACTTGCGGTACGCCATTCGGCAGTTGCGCAACACGCCGGGGATGGCCCTGCTGGCGATTTTGACGCTGGCATTGGGGGTGGGCGCGAACACCGCCATCTTCACGGTGATTGACAGCGTGCTGTTGCGGCCGTTGCCCTACGCGAATTCTGGCCGGCTGGTGTCCATTGGGCCGCCAGGAGACAAGCCGGGCTTTGGTTCGACTTCGTGGCTGAACTATGCCGATATCCATGCGCAGTCGAAGCTGCTGGCAGACTCCGCCGGCTATGCGGAAGACGTGAGCGTTCTGGAGGCGCGGGACAGTTCAGTGGGCGTGGTTGCGCCTCGAGTGACGCCGAATCTGTTTACGATGCTCGGCCAGGGTCCACTGTTGGGAAGGACTTTTTCAAGCGCGGAGGGCCAGCCGGATGGGCCGCCGGTTGTGTTGCTGTCGGAGGGCTTGTGGCGGCAGGCATTTCATGCGGACCCCGCGATTGTGGGCCAGACTGTGAAAGTTGGGGGAAAGCCTTCGACGGTCGTGGGAGTGATGCCAGCGACGTTTAACTTTCCCGACAGTATGGGGCCGGATCTGCAGAAGGGTGTCTGGTTGCCGATGCAGCCGACGCAAGAGATGCTGAAGCAGCGCGGATACCACTTTTTCAGCGTGGCAGGCGTGATGCGACCGGGAGTGACGGTTGCCCAATTGCAGCAAGAATTGAATGCGATCAGCGCGCGCATTCCGCATGAGCACAACGACGCGCCCGTCAAGTTTCGCGCAGACATCTATCAGGAAGTACTGACGGGGCCGGTGCGGCCAGTTTTGATTGCGCTGCTGGCGGCACTGGGACTGGTGCTGCTGATAGCCTGCGCGAATGTTTCAAATCTGTTGATCGCGCGAGCGCTGGGGCGGCAGCAGGAGTTTGCCGTGCGCGCGGCGCTGGGTGCTGGGCGGTCACGGCTGGTGATGCAGATGCTTTCAGAGGGTCTGCTGCTTAGCGTGTTGGGATGCAGCGTAGGCGTGGCCCTTGCGGAACTGGCCATGATTGGGATTCGAAAGCTGCCGGACGGAACGATTCCGCGCGCTGACTTGATTACGGTTCATTGGACGGTGCTGCTGGTGTTGGCGGGGATTGCGGCGTTGACGACGGTGCTTTCATCGTTGCTTCCGGCGCTGCTGGTGGCAAAGGCGAATCCGCAGTCGGCTCTGCAAGCGGCGTCACGCGGCGTTGGATCGAAGACGACTGGCGGCAAGCTGAGCGGGTGGCTTGTGGCCGGCGAGGTAGCGCTGTCGACGTTGTTGCTCGTGGGCACCGGGCTCCTGTTCAGGACTTTGTGGAACCTGGAACAATCGCACCTTGGATTTGAGACTGCGCACATTACAACGTTTACGGCAATGCCGTCGGATGCGGCGGGGTTCTCGGGAATGTCCGTTTCCGAAGACACGCAAAATGCACCGACGTCAGTGGCCACGATTACGTATGGGCCTGTGCTGGAGCGCATGAGACAGCTGCCGGGCGTGGAAAGTGCGGCACTGGATACGGCCCCGCCATTATCGGGAATGGATTTGCATTCGAGCTTCGAGATTCTTGGGCAGCCAACAGATCACTCGAACCAGCCGGCAGCCCGGGTGTCCGCGGTGAGCGGCGATTATGCCCGGACGATGGGCACTCCGATGGTTCAGGGCCGCATGATCGGCGAGGGAGATGCCTTGACGACGCCATTTGCGACGGTTGTGAATGAGACGCTGGTGAAGAAGTATTTTCCTGGTAAGGATCCGATCGGAAAGCAGATCAATCTTGGTGGCAAGGATACGGGGATGATCAAGCCATACACGATCGTAGGCGTGATTGGTGATCAGGTCGATTCGAGTGTCGGCGGCCAGGTGCAGCCGTTGGTCCTTTTGTCACAGCAGCAGATTCCGACGACATCGCTGTTTTACCAGGCCCTGCTGAAGACGGTTGTGACCTTCGTGGTGAAGACGCGCGGGGACATTCCGGTGGCGCAGGAGATGCGGTCAGTGTTTCATCAGCTGGCACCGGGGTTCGCACTCGACAATTTCCAGACGATGCAGGAGGCGGTGGACAAGAACACCTTCAGCCAGCGGCTGGGGCTCTACCTGGTGGGCTCGTTTGCGGGGCTGGCGATTGCGATGGTGATTGCCGGACTGTATGGCGTGCTGTCGCAACTTGTGAGCTATCGAAAGCGTGAGATTGGTGTTCGCATGGCACTGGGCGCGACGCGCGGAAGCGTGGCGAAGCTGGTGCTGCGGCAGGGGTCAATTCTGATCGGAACAGGGCTCGTGGCTGGGCTGGTGCTGGCGTTCGCGACGGGCAGGTTGATCAAGGGCTTCCTGTACCAGGTGAAGCCGCTGGATGCGAGTACGTATGTTGCAGTTGCGCTGACGCTGACGGCGATCGGGCTGGTGGCGGCGCTTATTCCGGCGCGAAGGGCGGCATCGATTCAGCCGATGCAGGCTCTGCGGGATGAATGAAGCAGGGACTAGGGAATAGGGACTAGGGACTGGGAGAGTTTTCAGTGCGAGCGCTTTACCAGAAGTACTGTGTTTTCTGGGGGTGGGTACCGAGGATTTCTGGTGCGGGGGCGCACGCAAGATCTGTAGACTTTGCGCTATGACCGGCGTGTGGAATCGGAGAGCGATTTGTCTACGCGTGCTTGCTGCCGCGCTCTCTGTGGGTTTTTCGACGATTCTTGCTCAGCAACCTGGCGCGGCAAATCAATCGCACAGTTTCGGGCCTGGCGCTTGCGGTCCTGCTGATCCGGCGTACATTCGTACGGCGAATGAAACCGGCGGCGTGCCGCTGTTTCTGCAACGTAGCGAAGCGGGCAAGACGATGCAGTTGATGCGCGAGTCGACGCGGGAGAATGTGTCGACATTGCTGTGGGCTTCGGCAAAGCTGGACGGCGGAATGCAGGAATTCGAGATTCCGGTGGACTCGGTGACGCAGCGGATTACGTTCACTTTCTCGGTGGATACGAAGGGCAGCAAGCTGGTGTTGCGGGGACCGAAGGGGGAGGAGATTGGTGAGGGCTCTGCACGCACCGAGGATACTGAGCTGAATTGCGGGCGTGTGATTACGGTCGTGAAGCCGCAAGCGGGAACCTGGAAGGCAGAGGTGAGCGGAAGCGGAACATTCTGGTTGCAGGTTCAGGCGCAAAGCGACATCTACTTCATCACTGCCGAGTTTGTGAAATTGGGTGGTCGACCAGGTCACGAAGGGTTGTTCAAGATTCAGGGCCAGCCTTTGGCAGGCGGGCCCGCGACGTTACAGGCGTCGGTGTCTGCCACGGATACAAAGACAACCGACTTCTCGTTTGTAAGCGAGCGCGGCGATGTTTTGCAGAAGCTGCGCATGAAGGCGTCGGGAGCAGATCGGGAATTCCTTGAGTTCACCGGCGATGTGGCGCTGCCAAGCGTGCCGTTTCGTCTCTCGGTGAGTGGACGGGATGTGAAGGGAATGCAGTATCAGAGGTTCTACGGACCTCTGTTTCATACTGCGACGGTGGAAGTGGTTCCGAAGTTGAATTTCGACGAGCTTATACCGGGGTCGACGCGTGAGGCGGAATTTGAAATCAGGAACCTGGGGCCTGCGCGGAATTTCAAGGTGATCGTGACCGATGCGCGGCGGTTTGTAACCGTGGTCGGCCCGCAGGAGTTGGCCATCGGTGCGCACCAGACTGGTTCGCTTAAGGTGCATATGACGGTGCCGGTTGGGGTCGCAAACGGAACCGGAGATGATTTGGTGGTCGTCGCATCGAGCACCTCGGGGAGTGCTACGACGAACTCGGCGGTCGTCAGGTTATCGGTTGCGGACAAAAGTAAAGCGCAGCAGCCGCACTAGAGCGATCGATACAGATTGCCTCACGCCTGATTGAAAATGCGGCGCGAGATGTCTTGGCGGGTTTTTCTATTTCTTCTTGATCAGCTTGCCGATGCCCTCTGGTGGTCCGTTCAGATTCCCGTCGCTGTCGATGGTGAGCTCCATGGATTGCGGGCCACATGTAAGCATCACCTTGCCGGCGCTTTCGGTATAGGTGCAATCGGTGGCATCCCGCCCGGAAGAGAAGCTTGCCTTCCCGCCGGACTGAAACGCGATGGAGACGGGGAAGGATTCATAGGTATTTCCTTTGACCTTGCTGCCGCAGGCGGAAATAAAAACCGAGATGACTGCAAGGGCCGCGGCCGCGAAAACGGATCTGACATTCATGCCTGCCTCCGAAAACCCAAATGCTGAATGGGGCGAAGAGATGCAGGCACTGTACAGAGCCGTAGCGCGGCTGGCAAGGCGGTTTTTTCATTTGCCTTCGTCGGCTGAAGGTCCATAGATAGCGGGGACTGTTTCGCCGTTGAGTCGCAGGTAGACGGTGAGCTGGCCGCGATGATGGGCCATGTGATTGATCACGCCCTCACGAATGGCTTCATAGCGCGACTGTTCCATCATCAGTTTGCCGGCGGAAAGCATGCGCCATTTCGTGTTGAACAGGTGATCGTCTGTGGTCTTCTGGAGGATCTCCTTGCCCTTCTGAAGGCTGGCTTCAAATTGCTGGAGGAGGTCGCGGCGAGTCTTCCATGGCTGGGGATTGAACTTCGAGCCGCCAGGCGGGTTGATGTCCATCTCGTCCATGTTCATGACCATTTCGATCCATGCGGGAGTGGTGGCGACGATGGTTGCGAGCCGGCCGAGGGGCATGGATTTATCGTGCGGCTTCCAGTCGTTCTTTCCCTCGGGGACGTGCTCAAGGGCTTTACGGCTACCGATGGCTTCGTGATCAAGTTCCGTAATCAGGAGTTCGGTGATTTTCATGGCATCTACCTCACGTTCGGGGTTGGATGCGGCAGCCGGGAAAGCGGGATTGCTGAGTGATTTGAGACGTGAAGTGCACAGGTTGATCAAGTGCGGGCGGGCTATTCTTGACTACAGATTCCAACCGTGTCAGATTTCGCACAAAGCGTGAAGCAGCAGGTCGACATCGTCAAGGTGATCGAGGGATACATCCGCCTGCGCAAGGCGGGGGCGCAGAACTATTCGGGTCTGTGCCCGTTTCACAAGGAAAAGTCGCCATCGTTTTCGGTTCATGCGGTGCGGCAGTTTTATCACTGCTTCGGATGCGGCGTGTCGGGAGACGTGTTCTCGTTCGTGGGCAAGATCGAGAATGTGTCGTTTCCTGAGGCGGTGCGGATCGTGGCGCAGAAGAATGGGATTCCGCTGCCGAAGCGGGAGTTTTCTTCTCCTGAAGAAGCGGCCGAGGCGCGGATGCGCGGAAAACTGCTGGACCTGCATGAGGCGGCGACTTCGTGGTTCGAGGAACAGTTGCGCGGGCCGGAGGGAGCGCTGGCACGCGAATACCTGGCAGGGCGCGGGATGACTCCAGAGGGGATCAGAGGTTTTTCGGATCGGATATGCTCCGGACGGTTTTGGCGCGTTGCGCGATCGACTGAGCGGAATGGCGGATGAGGCGACGCTGCGAGCTTCCGGTCTCTTCAGCTCGAAGGAACAGGGCGACGGGACAGAAGGCCGCATTTATGACCGGTTTCGCAAGCGGGTGACGTTTCCGATCTGCAATGAAAGCGGGCGGGTGATCGCGTTTACGGCGCGGACGCTGGAAACGGGCGAAAAGGCAGGGGCCAAGTACATCAATTCACCCGAGACGCCGCTTTATACCAAGGGGCAGGTGCTTTTCAACCTGGATAAGGCCAAGACGGCGATCCGGCAGGCGGGATATGCGCTGCTGGTTGAGGGTCAAATGGACTGTATCTCGCTGTTTTTGCGCGGAATTCAGCACGTGATTGCGACCAGCGGAACGGCTTTTACCGAGCAGCAGGTGGCGATTTTGAAGCGGCATACGCAGAATGTGGTGGTGAATTTCGATCCCGATGCGGCCGGGGCAAATGCGGCGGAGAAGTCGATTGCGCTGCTGACCGAAGAGGGCTTCAACCTGAAGCTGGTGACGCTCGATGGGGGGCTCGATCCGGACCGGTTTATTCGCGAACGCGGGGTGGAGGCTTACACACAGGCGGTGATGGGAGCGCGGCGGCAGTCGGACTATCTGATTGAGAGGGCGCGGCAGATGTTCCCCGGTACGGCGAGCCGATCAGAAGCTGAAGCAGATGAATTACTTGCTGCCGCATATCCGGCGCATTCCGCAGAAGCTGCTGCGTGAGCAGTTTGCTGCCGATGCTTCGCAGAAGCTGGGGATTGATTCCGCAGTGCTGCGAGAGGAACTTCGGCAGGCGGCACTCCGGCGCCGGGACCACATCGAAGTGCGGACAACGGTGCTGACCGAGGTGGAGCGGGTGATGCTGAGGGCGCTTGCGATCACTGATCCGGAGCACGAGGAGGCACGTCGGACTGCCGTCGATGCTATAACGAGGCAACCACAGTGGTTTGAGGGGCTTGGCGCGTTTGAGGCTTTGCAGATGCTTGGCGATCGGGGCGCGCGTGATCCGATGGATGTGGTCGAGAATCCTTCACAAAGAGCGTTGCTGGCCGAGGCTCTGTTGGGAGAGACGGAATCTCCGGCGGTGGAAACCGTACTGGGAGCGATTGCGAGCCTGCAGCAGCGGAAGATCGAGGGGGAATTACGGGATATGCGGGCGCAGATCCAGGAAGCGGAGCGGCGAGGGGACTTTGCTGAACTGGCGTTGCTGACGCAGCGAAAGCTGGAATTGGACCGGGTATTGCGGCAGCTGCGCGGTTCGGGTTTGAGTGGAAATTGAGGCCTCAAATCGCTGATTTCCGTGAGTCACTTTAAGTGCTGAACACGTCAAATAGAAGAGGAACAGCGGGCAGGCGCAGCATGCTGCCCAGTCCGGGGTACGAAAACACGCAGGGAATGGCGGTTACCTGTGGAGAATTCGGGCTGAGATTTCACGGTTAAAGGTGGAATCAGCTGTGTTAATCTATTGATCTCTGTAGGGATGCGCGCCACTTTGCCCCACATATGAGCTCCGGCTCGCGGGCGACCAGGCGAAACCTGAAGCGCGAACATCCTGCTCCGAGCGACTATTACGACCGCTTTTTTGATGCGGGGACCGGGAGTCCGTGTCCGCAAATGCGCACGTTTGGGCATCCAAATGTGTTGCGCGCGGAACGAGCTCCGCACTGGCGCGCGACCCGGTGTAGAAACTTGATCGTGCTGGAGAGAAGGAATCATTTGGCCATCAACGACAAATTTGAAGACGACATCACTAACCTGATCGATACCGGCAAGGAGAAGGGCTACCTGACCTACGGCGACGTGAATGACATGTTGCCGGAGGACATCAGCACTTCGCCGGACGACATTGACGATCTGATGACGACGATCGGCAGTCAGGGAATCGATCTGCTGGATGCGCCGAAATTCGGCGCCGAAAAGGATTTTGAGCTCGAAGAGGGCGAAGACGTCGAGCTCGATCTGACGCCCGGAACACTCGAGAAAACCAACGACCCCGTGCGAATGTACCTGCGCGAGATGGGCACTGTACCGCTGCTTACGCGCGAAGGTGAAGTGGAAATTGCCAAGCGCATTGAGCGCGGGCAGATGCGCGTGCTGAAAGCGATTTCGCGTTCGCCGATCGTGATTCGCGAGATTGTGGCGCTCGGTGAAGACCTGAAGCGCGGTGTGCGCAACGTGAAAGAAGTTGTGGTCTTCGACGAAGAAGAGCTGACTGAAGACGTGGTGCAGGCGCGTGTGCGCTCCACGGTCGCACGTATCGATGCATTGGTGAAGCACCAGAAAAAGATCGCAGGATTCGAAGAGAAGCAGGCGGCGGCGAACAGCAAGACGAGCCAGAAGGAATTGCGCAAGCTGCGCTGGCTGATTGCGCGCGAGAAAGTATTTGTATCACGGATTGTGCGCGAGCTGAAGTATACGGGTCTTGAGCGCAAGCGGCTGCTCGACAAGGTAAACAAGACGGTCGACACGATGCGTACGCTTGAGCGGCAGATCCGATCGCTGGATCAAAAGTACGAAGCCTCAAAGAGCGATGAGCTGAAGAAGGAATATCGGCGCCAGCAGAAGAACTGCAAGGTCGACCTCGAAAAGATCGAGGGCGATGCGGGCGTGTCGATCATCGAACTGAAGCGCACGCAGCGCGAGATGATCCAGGGCGACATGGACGCCGAGCAGGCGAAGCGGGAGCTGATTGAAGCCAACCTTCGACTGGTGGTATCGATCGCGAAGAAGTACACGAACCGCGGATTGCAGTTCCTCGACCTGATTCAGGAAGGCAATATCGGCCTGATGAAGGCGGTGGACAAGTTCGAATATCGTCGCGGGTACAAGTTCTCGACGTACGCGACGTGGTGGATTCGCCAGGCGATTACGCGTGCGATCGCGGACCAGGCGAGGACCATTCGTATCCCGGTGCACATGATCGAGACGATCAACAAGCTGATCCGTACGTCACGTCAACTGGTGCAGGAACTGGGCCGTGAACCTTCGAGCGAAGAGATTGCACGGCGCATGGATATTCCGGTGGCCAAGGTGCGCAAGGTGCTGAAGATCGCGCAAGAGCCGATTTCGCTGGAGACGCCGATTGGTGAAGAGGAAGACTCGCACCTTGGCGACTTTATCGAAGACCGGCAGGCGGTTTCGCCGAGCGAGGCAGTGATCAGCGTGAACCTGAAGGAGTACACGTCTCAGGTTCTGCGTACGCTGACGCCGCGCGAGGAGCGGGTGATCAAGATGCGTTTTGGGCTTGAAGACGGCTCGGAGCACACGCTGGAAGAAGTGGGACAGAGCTTCCAGGTCACGCGCGAACGCATCCGCCAGATTGAAGCCAAGGCGCTGCGCAAGCTGCGTCATCCGTCGCGGTCGCGCAAGCTGAAGGCGTTTGTCGAGGGCGTAAAAGAGATGTAGCCACTTGCGTTGGGGCAGACGCGCTTCGCGCAAATGCCATATGCAGGGATAGCCGCAGCCGAAAGGCTGCGGCTTTGCTTTTCTGGAGGGAATGAGTCTACAAGCAACGCTTGCAAACCCCCTCGAGGATTTCACTTGCCAAGTGTAGAAATGGTCTGCTAAAACGTTTTTGCTAGTGTTTGGAGGGTAAAGTGAGTACGATTTCGCGACGCCAGTTTGGAAAGGGTGTTGCCGCAGCGGCCGCAGCAACCTATGCCGGAATTTCATTGCCTGAATTTGCTTTTGGAGAGCCGCAGCCGAAGCGGCTCGAGTATCCCAAGGGATTTCTGTGGGGTTGCGCGACGGCTTCGTACCAGATTGAAGGCGGCGCGAAGGATGACGGGCGCGGCCCGTCGCTTTGGGATGTGTTCTCGCATACGCCAGGGAAGACACACAATGGCGATACGGGCGATGTGGCGGACGATTCGTATCACCTGTACAAGCAGGATGTGCAGCTCTTGAAGAACCTGGGGGTGAGCACCTATCGGATGTCGATCTCGTGGTCGCGCGTGTTCCCGACGGGCAAGGGAGAGGTAAACCAGAAGGGGCTGGACTACTACAACCGTGTGGTGGATGAACTGCTCGCCAACAACATCACACCGTACATCACGATGTTCCACTGGGATACGCCGGCAGGATTGTCGGGCGGATGGCAGTCGCGCGATACGTCGAAGGCGTTTGCGGATTACTGCGCTTATGTGACGAAACATATGGGCGACAAGGTGAAGCATTGGATGACGACGAACGAATTCATCTGCTTCACGGACCTGGGATACAAGATTGGCCAGTTTGCTCCGGGGATGAAGCTGCCGGATGCGCAGGTGAACCAGGTACGGCATCACGCGATCCTGGCACATGGGCTCGGGGTGCAGGCGATTCGCGCGAATACGCCGAGCGGAACGCAAGTGGGACTGGCGGAGAACGCGATTGTGTATGTGCCGGTGATGGAGACTGACGAGCACATTGAAGCGGCGAGGAAGGCGACACGCGATGGCAATGCGCCGTTCCTGACCACGGTGCTGGACGGCAAGTATCCCGAGAGCTACCTGGCGAAGGAGGGAGCGAATGCTCCGAAGGTGGAAGCCGGCGACATGCAGGCGATCGGCAGCCCAATAGATTTCCTCGGGGTGAATATCTACACGCCTCTGTATGCGCGTGCAGATAACTCAGCGAAGGGCTGGGCGGAGGAACCGATGCCGTCGTCTTACCCGCACATGTACTCTCCGTGGATTCAAGTCGGCCCTGAGTGCATCTACTGGGGTGTGCGCAACGTGTGCGACATCTGGAAAGAGAAGGTGCCGGCGATGTACATCACGGAAAACGGGACGTCGTCAGATGATGTGCTGACTCCTGAGGGGCGCGTAGACGACACAGATCGCGTGATGTTTCTGCGGAATAGTTTGACGCAACTGCATCGCGCCACGAGCGAAGGTTATCCGGTGAAGGGTTACTTCCTGTGGAGCCTGCTGGACAATTTCGAGTGGGCCGATGGGTACAGCAAACGATTTGGCATTCACTACGTGGATTTCAAAACGTTGAAGCGGACGCCGAAGCTGAGCGCGGAGTGGTACAAGAACACGATCTCGACGAATGCTGTCGAGTAGTGGTCGCAGTTAAGTGGTGGGGAGAACCCGCAGCCGATTGGCTGCGGGTTTTCGTTTTGCGAGCCGGGGTATACTGCGATGGCGTTCCTGAGGAGATTCTTCATGACCCGCTCTCTGAATTCAGTGTTTGTGGCTATGGTTTTGATAACGGCATGTGTTGCAAACTGCAGCGGACAGGCTGCTGCGGCAGCATCTGGCACGAGCGCTAAAGTGCCCACTATCGATCAATCGTTGGAGATGTACAGCGTCGGATCGCCGAAGATTTCGCCGGATGGGAAGCGCGTGGTGTACGAGCAGACACGGACGAACTGGGATGCGAATGCGTTCGAAACGGATCTGTGGATCGCGGACGTTGCGACGGGAGAGCGGCACCAACTGACGACGGAAGGGCATTCATGCAATTCGGCAGAGTGGTCGCCGGACGAGAAGTGGGTTGCATTCGTGTCGGATCGGCCGGGATCGCTGCCGAAATCGCCGGCGGAGAAGAGGCAACTTTGGGTGATGCCTGCGAATGGCGGCGAGGCGCAGCAACTGACGAAGATGGAGAAAGGCGTCGGCGGTTTCGACTGGGCTCCGGATTCTCAGCGGATTGTGTTTTCGGCGGAGGCTTCGGAGTCTAAGGCGATGAAGGATCGCAAGGAATCGTTCGGCGATTATCACGTTATTCATGCCGATTACGAGATGACACATCTGTGGCTAGTTGATTTGCCGAAGACGGATGCAGCGGGACGCGTGAGTGCCGTAGGTGAGCCGAAGGAGCTGACGAAGGAAGAAGCCTTCAGCGTGGAGGAGTTTTCGTTTTCACCGGATGGAACGCGGATCGCGTTCAGTGCGGCGAAGGATCCGGATTTGATTTCGTCGTTTTCGAAGGACATTTATGTGGTGACGGTCGGGGATGGCACGGTGAAGAAGATTGTGGACACGCCGGGGCCTGACTCCAATCCGCAATGGTCGCCCGATGGGAAACAGATCGCATTCGAGACATCGAATGGGGAGAAGTACTTCTTCTACGCGAACCAGAAGATCGCGGTGGTGGATGCGAACGGCGGAATGCCGAGGGTGGTGAGTGACGCATTTGATGAGGACCCGGGTCTGCTGCGATGGACGCCGGAGGGAATTTACTTTTCCGGCTTGCAGAAGATGAGTTCGTCGCTTTACTTGCTTGATCCCGCGAGTGGAAACGTGAAGAAGGTGTCGATGCCGGGGAGTGAGATCGCGGGATCATTTACGTTCTCGAAGAACTTCAAGTGGGTGGCGTATCGCGGGGCTGGCGCCAATGAATATGCGGAAATCTACGCGAGTGGACTGGGCGGCGGGACTCCGAAGCAACTGACGCATGCTGGTGCGCAGGAAGCAGAATTTACGGTTGCGAAGCGGGAAGTGGTGCGGTGGAAGTCAGGAGATGGAACCGAGATCGAAGGGGTGTTGTACAAGCCGGCGGACTTTTCGCCGACGAAGAAGTATCCGCTGCTGGTGGAGATTCACGGAGGGCCGACGGGAATCGATATGCCTTTTGTGAGTGCCGATCGCTACTACCCGATCGAGCGGTTTGTGGCGAAGGGGGCGCTGGTGTTGCGGCCGAACTATCGCGGGTCGGCTGGCTACGGTGCGAAGTTTCGCGCGCTGAATGTGCGCAACCTCGGCGTGGGCGATTATGCGGATGTGATTTCGGGCGTGGATTATCTGATTGCCCAGGGATACGTGGACAAGGATCGCGTGGGGTCGATGGGGTGGAGCGAGGGCGGATACATTTCCGCGTTCATCACCACGTCGAGCGACCGGTTCAAGGCAGTGAGCGTCGGTGCGGGGATTTCAGACTGGATGACGTACTACGCGAATACCGATATCACGCCGTTCACAGTGCAGTATCTGCGTGCGACGCCGTGGGATGATCCGGAGATTTACAAGGTGACGTCGCCGATCAGTTACATTTCGAAGGCGAAGACGCCGACGCTGATTCAGCAGGGGAGCGCGGACAAGCGGGTTCCGGTGCCGAACAGTTTTGAACTGCGGCAGGCGCTGGAGGACCATGGCGTTCCGGTGAAGATGGTGCTCTATGACGGATTCGGACATCCGATCAACAAGCCCAAGCAGCAGCGCGCGGTGATGGAGGAGAACGAGAACTGGTTCGGGCATTATATCTGGGGCGATCCGCTGGCGCCTGCGCTGACGCCTCGGCCTAGCGAGAAGAAGGACGAGAAGGATGCGAAGGGAATGCCGGAAAAATGATCTGGCTGGGCGAGCCGTGTTCCGAGTGACGCAACATCTCCTTGCGGTTTTGGTTCTCATTGTCCTCACTGGACCGCAGGCATCCGCCCAAGGTCCACAGACCTACCGAGGGGGAGGCGGCGATACGATCGGCGTCGAACGCGTGCGGCAGCTGCGCGAGGATGTGGATTTGTGGCCGCTCATTGTGCATCCGAAGAATGCAGCCGAGATGGAAGCGGACGAGACGCTCGTACAGCTGAACGGAAAACTCGCTAAGACCGTGCGGGATTGCTTATCGGGAGAGTTTGCATGGTCGAAGGACAAGTTCACGTCGGGCGATTTCGTGCGGACAATCAAGATCACAATGTTGGGGCCACGATTCCTGAGTATGGTAGCGACGGATGGATTCTATTGCGGGGGAGCACATCCGGAGGATGATCTGACCGCTCTTGTATTCGACATGGAGACTGGCAAACAGGTGGATTGGAACGCACTGGTCGCGAAGTCTTCCGGGGCGTCCTCACCAAAGAATCCGCCTGGGGATGGAGAGGGAACCCGTCCATTGATGCTGCCTGAGCTGCAGGTGATCTACGCGGCGGCAGAAGAGACCTACTGCAAGGACTATTTTGAGGATGAGCAGGCTTTTGTAATTTGGCCAGACGCAGAGAGCGGAACGTTGATCGCGAAGGTTGCGGGTCTTCCGCATGTTGCTGCGCCTTGCAAGAACGAATTCAAACTGACAATAGAACAGGCACGCAAGCTGGGATTTGATGAATCACTGCTGCTGGCGATCGAGGAAGCTCATCGTATTGCAGGTTCGACGGCTAAGCCCGTGCGGAACAAGCCTGTTCCAACTGCGACCACTCGTCCGAACTGACTTTGAGATCGGCGGCAGCGATGTTTTCTTCGAGGTGTTTTACCTGCGATGTGCCGGGGATGGGAAGCATTACGGGCGAACGGTGAAGCAGCCACGCGATCGAGAGCTGTGCGGGCGTGGCGTTGTGGCTCGTGGCGAGGCGCTGCAGGGTTTGCGAGAAGTGGGTGATCGGGCTTGAGCAGCTTGCCGGCGGCCATGGGATACCAGGGCAGGAAGGCGATGCCGCGCTGTTCGCACCAGTTGAGCGTTTCCTCGTGGCGGCGGTCGGCGAGCGAGTAGCGGTTTTGCACGCTGACGATCGGTACGATCTTCTGGGCCTGCTCGATTTCGGCGGGCGTGACTTCGCTGAGGCCGATATGGCGGATTTTTCCCTGGTCCTGGATCTGGCTCAGGCGCACCGAAACATTCTTCGAGTGGGGTGCGCGGGTCGATGCGGTGGAGTTGGTAGAGCTCGATGCGCTCGAGCTTCAGGCGGCGGAGGCTCATTTCGACACATTGGATCAGGTAACCGGCGCGGCCTACGTACTCGGTTTTTGCAGGGCCCTGACGGGTGATGCCGCCCTTGGTGGCGATGACCAGGTCTGCCGGGTAAGGGTGGAGAGCTTCGCAGATCAGGCGCTCGGCGATTTCGGGGCCGTAGGCGTCGGCAGTGTCGATGAGGGTGACGCCGAGTTCGACGGCGCGGCGAAGAACGCTGCGGGCTTCGTCTGGATTGTTTGGCTCGCCCCAGGCACCATCGCCAACAAGGCGCATAGTTCCGTAACCGAGGCGGTGGACGGGGAGATCGCCGCCGATCTGGAAGGTGCCGCTGGCGGAGGTGGAAGGAGCCGTCATACAGATACGATGCTAAACGGGAAGCGGGGACCGTGGAGGAGACGAGGTCGTTATGAGCAAGGACTCAGGGGAACTCCTCGACCGTCTGGTGCGTATGTTTTAATGCAAGGAACGCTTGGAGATGCGGCCATGACTACCACGGCTTATGTGAATGCGCAGGCAGTGTTTTACCAGCAGTACGAGCAGGTGCGGCGCGATGAGGTTGTGGGGATCTTGCTGGCGCTGTTTCTGGGCGGGTTCGGGATTCACCATTTTTATCTGCGGCGGACGGGGTTGGGCATTCTGTATGCCTGCTTCTGCTGGACGCCGTTTCCGTGGGTGCTGGGGTTCATTGAATGCTTCTTCATGCCGGGACGGGTGAGGGAGTTCAATGCGATCCAGGCAGCGGGGATTGCGGCGGCGCTGGGCATCACGATGCCTGCTTATGGGCAGCCGATCAATATGACTGGGAATGTGCCGCCGGGGGCGGGAACGCCTGCGGCGAGCGTGTCTGCGATTGTGCAGCCGGGAACGCTGATAGCGTGCGCGAAAGTGCGGCAAGACGAACCCTGTGGAAGCGAAGTTCTGTTCGGGATGCGGGTCTGCGATGTGACGAGCACGTGCTTGATCAAGATGCTGAGATGTTCAAAGCGCCAGTCCCAAAGGAAGTTCGCAGGGGCTAAAGCCCAAGCGAATTTGTCTGGCTTATCGGCATGACTGAAGTCATGCCCTGAAACAAACCTTCCTTCGACGAGTCATTCCCAGCCTATGAAGCCGTCAGGTGACGCACGACGAAAGTCGTGCCCCGGTGCAAGAAACTGCTCGGGCATTTCTGCCATCGCATTTTCCTAATCAGGAAGAACTGTGATCGGCTCTACCGAACTTACATATTTGCGTGGCCGGAGCGCATGGACTCGTTGAACTGCGGCTTAGTGAAGTTGAGGGCTGCGTCGCGGGCTGCTTCGTACTCGGCGGCACGGGCCATGAGCTGAGGAGTTGCGGCTGCGTATTCTCCGTCGAGCGTCATCAAGCCTTCGCCGGCTTCGTGTCCGGCCATGCGCAGTAGATCCTGTTCCGTAGTGTTCAGGTATTGGGCATCCTTCGGATCGGAGATCCAGACGGGCTTGCTGTTTCCCAGAACGCCGGAGAGCCAGTAGACCTTGCTGAGCAGATAGCGGAGGCGCTCCTTGTCATCGGTCTCGGTGAAGAGAAACTTCTTTTGCCAGCGGCTGTAGAAGCGCGTTGTGACGGGAACGGGCTGGCGATTGCCGGATTTAAGGAATTCGAGCTGGCCGAAGTCGACGGTCTTGCGGATGGCGTTGTAGACGAAGGACTCGGCGTAGGGCTGCTCCATTGCGGGCACGATTTCGGCAAAGGTGACGGTGACGGAGGCGGCGACCTTGGCGTGCAGATTGTGTGTTCCGCCGTCGGCGAGCGAGATTTCGCCGTGAACGATGTAAGTGTCCGAGCCAGAGGTAGAGCGGTGGAAGGGCCACTGGAACTTGCCGAACGCGAGAGGCAGGCCCCCCAGGGTGACGTAGCAGTCGGGGCGCGGATTGCGCAGGCGTTTGGCTTCAGCGGCGAGATGGGCCGCCATTTCAGGCAGTAAATTCGGCTTATCGAAGTCAAAGGCCTCAGTGAGTTCGAGTTGCAGGCGGCGGTCGTTGAGGCTCGGAAGGCCAAGCTGAAAAATCTGGGTGGGCTGGCCGTTGAAATCGGATCCTTCAGAGGAGGAGAGCAGCTTGAGGCCGGCCTTGGTGGCGGCCGTTTCAATGGATGAGACGAGATTGGCTTTCGATGTCATGAATGGACCTGCGCTGAGTTCGTAACATCTCCAGTTTAGTGCATCAAAACCGCGAATCTGAGGTTTTGCGGATGTAACCGGGGTGGATGACGCTGCGCAATGGAGATATGCATCGTAGGAAAGGGAAGATGCAAGGAGCAGACTGCATGGCGAATCGAACAGCCCTCGTTGTGGGGGCGGGACCTACCGGGATGACAGCGGCCATTGAATTGATGCGCGCAGGAATGGATGTGCGCATCATCGACAAGTCCGACCACCTGGCGCGCTATTCGCAGGCACTGGTGGTGCAGGCGCGAACGCTGGAACAGTTCCAGAGATATGGGCTTGCGGACGAAGCAATTGCGCGCGGGCGCAGGTTGCACGAGGCAAAGTTTTACAGCGAAGGCAAGCTGATTGTTGATTTCAAGCTGGATGGTGTGGAGAGCCGCTATCCATTCGCGCTGTTTCTTCCCCAGTCCGAGACCGAGGCGCTGCTAAACAGTCACATGGAATCGCTGGGCGTTAAGACGGAGCGTAGCGTGGACTTGGTGTCGCTCAAACAGGAAGGAGGTGACGGAGGCATTGAGGCGACGATTCGGCATGCTGACGGCCGAATTGAAGAGGTCATGCCTCGTTGGCTAATTGGGTGCGATGGCGCCCACAGCACGGTTCGCGAGAAGATCGGAATCCCGTTTGAAGGCGCCAGGGTGGACATCTCGTTTTTCCTTGCCGATGTTGAGATTACGGGACGTGATGTGCCGCAGGACGAGTTGTCTCTTCATGTGAGCCAGGGGGACGTCTTATTCATGGGAAGGTTGTCAGACAAGATTGTCCGTTTGATTGTTGCTTTGCATGAGCCGCCGAAGATGGACGGAAATCAGGAGATGAAGGTCGAGGATTTCCAGCGGATGGTGGATCGAGTGGGAGTGCAAGTCCAGATTCATTCCGCAACATGGATGACTCCGTTTCATGTCACCGATCGACAAGCAAAGCATTATCGGGTCGGGGGTGTTTTTCTGGCAGGTGACGCGTCGCATATCCACTCGCCGGTAGGTGGGCAGGGAATGAACACTGGGATCCAGGACGTGGCGAACCTCGGGTGGAAACTCGGGGCCGTGGCGCGCGGCGCGCGGGAAACTCTGCTGGACAGTTACGAAGAGGAGCGCGGCGAAGTCGGCAAAGCGTTGCTGCGGTTCACGGGGCGCGGTTTGAAACTTGCGACGGTGTCGAATCCGATTCTGGAGCGACTGAGGGACGCCATGGCGCCGATTGTCACAAAACTGCCTGCAGTGCAGCATACGGCGATGGGTTTTGTTTCAGAGACTGCCATTGAATATCGTTCCTCCTCGATTGTTGCGGATTTTGGAGGGGACGGGCATCTGCGCGCGGGTGACCGCCTGCCTGATCTTTCTTTACGGAACTTGGGAGGACAATCGTCGCTCTTGCAAGGTTGGACCGCGCCGCGGCATCGCGTGTTTTGTTTGAACTCGGGCAAGGACGATATCGAAACGCTGAGGCGCGGCCTTCAGCACGCGGATGTGGTTTCATTGGCAACCGCGGACCTCGAGGAAGACGGCAGGCGCTTGCTTGGCGACGACGGGAAGATGCTTGTTCTTCGACCCGATGGGTATCTCGGCTTCCGGGGACGAATGGGGTCTCAAACGGAACTGATGAAATATGCAGAGCAGGACGCGCTGGTGTGAACGGATCGCTGCGGACGGCCAATCGGTTCTGACATTTACAATGAATGATGTGCAGGCAGAAGCAACTACTCCCATCATTCTTGCTGAAAATCTGAGCAAGGTTTACGCCGCGGGCCGCATTATGGTCGCGGCGGTCCGTCATGTTTCCTTCGAAGTAAAGCGCGGCGAGTTTGTGGCAATCGTGGGACCCTCGGGTTCGGGAAAATCGACACTGTTTTACCTTCTGGGCGGGCTTACGAGAGCGAGCGAAGGCAAAGTTGTAATCGACGGGGTGGATTTCGCCAGCCTGAGCGATGGGGACCGGACCCGGCTCCGGAAACATAGGATCGGCTTCGTATTCCAAAAGTTCAATCTGCTGCCGACGCTTTCGGCGATGGGCAATATTGAGATTGCTTACACGGTGAGCGGACGCAAGGATCCGATGGATCACAAGTATCTGGAACACTTGAGCGATCTTCTGTCGATCCGGGGTCGGTTGGAGCATAGGCCGTCGGAGTTGAGTGGTGGGGAGCAGCAGCGCGTGGCAATCGCAAGGGCGCTGATTACGCGGCCTTCGATTGTGCTGGCCGACGAACCGACGGGGAACCTGGACACCAAGAACTCCGACGCGGTGTTGAAGATGCTGCTGAGGTCGAATCGCGAATTGGGGCAGACGACGCTGATGATTACGCACAATCCGGAGGCGGCGGCCATCGCGAGCCGTATCCTGCACATGCGGGACGGGGAGATCATCAAAGTCGAGAACGGGTCGGGTTACCAGGGGAGCCTGGCTTGAGTGTCACGGCGGGCCGCAAAGACGCAGTTTCAGCGGTTTGACCCGCTTTCTCCAGCCCGGTATACTCAACTTTGCAGTAAGCGGGAGTAGCTCAGTGGTAGAGCATCGCCTTGCCAAGGCGAGGGTCGCGAGTTCAAATCTCGTCTCCCGCTCCAAATCGCCCTCCGGCGCCAGCCGGGTTGGCTACGGCGATATGGAGCGCTGAAAATAAAGACAGCCCTGCCAAAGGCGCGGTACCCAAGTGGTAAGGGAGAGGTCTGCAAAACCTTTATGCGCCGGTTCGATCCCGGCCCGCGCCTCCAA
>CAWFWK010000009.1:0-5465 GCA_963819425.1 uncultured Acidobacteriaceae bacterium
TTCATTCTCAACTGTCAGACGTTCTGCTAGGTCCTGTGACGCTCGTCAGTGAGTCGGAGCTTCTACACCTGGGCAACCCGTAGCTCTCAGTACAGCATCCGAGCTTGTTGCCTGAACTCTAGCCGGAACAAAATACCTGGCACGAGTTACCAAACACAACCGGCGGACCACATCATGTGCCTTCACTTCGATGTTCGGTGTTGCCCCTCTCGCACTATCAATCTTGTCGGGTGCGCGGTCGCGCGATCCGCGCCGACAAATCCCTGGAGGTAGACAAGCTCAGGTTGTCTACCGTGACCCGCCGTCCCAAGGCAGTCCTTATTCGGAGTCCAGCTTGTGATGGAACCGATTCAAATAGGCGAGGAACCGAAGACGGGTGCCCAATCACGAATTCGCCAAACCAATGCAACTAAAGGAGCTTCCCTGTGATCACACGAAAAACTTGCAGTCGACGTGCAAAAGCAGCATCAGCCATTGCCGCTGCGGCACTGTGCTCTGTCTCATTTCTAGCGCAAGCAGAATCACCAAGCGAAAGAGTCGCTAGTGCCGCCAAGGTGTTTAAGGAACTTGCGGCTGACAAAGAGAACGGCTTGCCTATCAACCTGCTCAACAAGTCGGTCTGCGTGATTATTCTGCCCTCGGTCAAGAAGGTCGGGTTCATCGTTGGAGCTCAATATGGCCAGGGAGTCATGAACTGCCGTAGCGGAGCGAATTTCGATGGACCCTGGAGCGCACCGATTATGATGCGGTCCAGCGGCGGAAGCTTCGGATTGCAGATCGGCGGGCAGGCAACCGACTTTGTCATCATGGTGATGAACGATGCCGGGGCGCGTTCAGTGATGAAGGGAAGTGCCAAGTTGGGCGCCGAGACCAGTATTGCCGCCGGTCCTGTAGGCAAGGCTGCGGAGGCTGCAACGACCGCCACCATGCAAGCCCAGATGCTTTCCTACTCTCGCTCGAAAGGCGTGTTTGGCGGTGTCTCCCTTTCCGGAACCTCTTTAGCCCCCGATAACGACGATAACGAAGAGCTTTATGGAAAGAAAGTCTCCGCAGATCAGATCTTTTCAGGAACCGTATCGGCGCCTCCATCCGCTTCGGGCCTGACCGCAGCTTTGGAACAGACGTCGCCAAAAAAGCTTGAGGAGGCGGCAAAGGGAAAGTAACTCGCTGCCAATGAACGGATTCTTGAAAGCCAGGATTAATAGGAACTGGGTTCCGTTCTCGTGGTCAAAAGTGATTGTGATGAAAAGCCGACATCGCGTAATGTCAGCCTCGGCCGAATTTCGGTGGCAGTTCTTTTGGCTTTTGGAGGTCGTCTTTCTCGCCACGCCAACGTTTATTACGATCGTAGTATTCCGGCGAAGCGATCCCGTTCTTACTCCTCACAGGCTCGCGGTTCTCTTCGCCGTTCTCATTGGGCTGACAGCATTCAATGTGATCCTCAATAAGCGTTGGAAGGCCCAGCTCTGAAAGGTCGGCTCCATGTGCTGTGTTTACCAACAAATCAGGACGACCCACTATTGTTAGCCGCGTCCTCGCCGTCTTTTCTGCGCGCTAGCTGGGTCTGTTCGGCAGCGCCGCACTTCCCCTGCGGCGTCCACCTCGACCCGCGGGACGGGCGGCCACGCCAGCTCCCACCCAACCAGACCGTACACATATCCCACGATCCCGAGGTAGCACTTCAAAGCTAACCCACAGCACACCAGCAAGGGCGCGAACACGATGAGCGCACCTGACCTAAGTACTTTCTGCATTCGACCTCACGTTGGGGTTTACTTAAGGAAACACCTCGAAAGCAGAAGAGTCAACCTGTCAAACTTGCCAGGCCATCGCAAAACCATATCCCACAATGCCTGCTCGAGCTATTGGACTGGCAAATCTGACAGTTCACATCCTCGCCAGATAGCCCGTAGTCTGCCCTTTACCTCTATCCCAAGGCGGTGTCGATCATGATCGGATATCTCACGGGGGACGTATGGTGAAGACGTATTTCTCATCCAGATCTTTCGAAGATCGACTTAGTTCATGGTCCGAGTCAAGTGCCAAGCGCCTGTTTGACCTGGTGTGCGCTTTGATAGCCCTGCCGCTGCTGATGCCGGTATTCCTGGTCATTGCACTGGCGATCCTTTTCACTTCACAAGGTCCGGTTCTTTTCCTGCAGAAGCGTTCGGGACGACACAACCGGAGTTTCACTATTCTGAAATTCAGAACTCTGGAGCATCGAGAACAAGACGCCCATAACAGCGTTACCACGGCTGAAAATCAGCGATTCACCCCGGTCGGACCTTTTCTGCGCAAGTGGAAGCTCGATGAACTGCCACAGCTATTAAATGTGCTCATCGGAGATATGAGTCTTGTCGGGCCCCGGCCAAAGCTTCCAATGCACCAGCTAGGCAGACTGCAGTGCCGCCCGGGAATTACGGGCGCGGCCACGCTCGCCTTTGCTCGCGAGGAGCAAGTACTCGCGGGTTTGCCTCGACACGAGTTGGATGACTATTACCGCTTGATCGTTCTCCCAGCCAAACTCCGATTGGACACGGAATACATGGCGCGGGCCACTTTTCTGTCCGACCTGAAGCTCATTGTGGATACCCCTTTCCGTCTCTTAGATACCGCCGTTACGCAGAGAATGCTTGAGGACGAAACGATCCATACGGAAACCAGATCACAAAGATCTCGGCGTGCCTGCTTCGATGTTCCTGATAAATCGTGCGGCGACCGTCGCAGCTGATCAGTCGCTCGATTCAGGAGACTGATTGAGCTTTCTTTTCGCCGTGTCTTGGGGTTTCTAACATCCAAGGCTCGCAAATGTGCTTCTGTTCTGGCTCGATGAGCTCTTTTTCTCGACGATTGGAACTCACAGTGACGAAGCAATTCATACAGATGGAATGAAAAGTACCATCGTGGTTGGCGCAGTGAATGAATCGAATGAATCTCTTCGAGATCAAAAACATGTCGACTCGAGGGTCTCGATTAGAGCTCAATGTTGCGTTGAGGCGGACCAGTCTTCTCACTTCTCCAATAGGCGTGTTAGGCTCAAGCGGTTTTGAGTAGAAAGCGATTTGAAAGCCAAGCCGGCACGCACGTTCGATCAGATTGCCGAAGCAGGAGAACCCGGAAATAATTAACACCCCGCAGTCAAGACAGAGATCCTTCAACTGAAGAGCGAGTTCAGTGCCGGATATGTCCGCTATCTGAACGGCCGTAATCAGAACGTCTGGATGTTCTGCCGCAGCCGCCGCAAGCGCGTTGAACGGATTACTAAACGGCAGTGCGGACAAACCACTCGACCGCAGGATTTCGGCAATGCCTTTTGCGATCACAGGATCGTTATCGACCACAAGGATACGGAATGCACCGTTGTTCCTGTTCATGGCGCTCCCGACGAGTTGGCGTTGGGACCTAATTAAATGAGTGGCAAGAAAGGCTCGAGCATCTATAGGAGAGTCCGCTTAGGAGGTGCTCATCGGCACCTGGAATGGTGCCGATGAGCACAGTGCGTAACTTGTACCATCGACACAACTGACGTGTTAACTGGGAATTTTGCTAGGTCTAATCGCATGTTTTCTAACGGAGATTAGCCCAAGTTACGCGCAGTATTGGCACACGCCTGACAGGTTTACAACGACGGCTCAGAAGTAGCGGTCGCAGTAGGGACGATCATCACTGATCGCCCCCTGCGCAGATCCGTACGAGCGCGTCTACGCATACGGCTCTTATGAAGGATGAGTGGCGTAGAAGCGAGCATCGGGATAGGGATGCAGGACGTGGGGGCGTGGTATCCATCGTTCGAAGATCGGAACAAGTGACTCCCACCGTTTGCGTGCTCGTTGACTGCGGCGTGCGAGTGCCTTGTACCACAGTCGATTGACGCGCTGCCGGAAGGTACTCAGTTGTGCGAGATTTCCCGGTACTGCGTGGTAGCGGTAATAACCGACGACGACGCTACGGAGCCATGCACCGGTTTTGGCGGGGCGATCATGCATGCGGCGTTGAAGCTCACCCTTGATGGCCTTGAGCTTCGCTGCCATTCGCGTTTTCGCTGTGATGCGCCAGACGGCGAAGGTTCCGGTCTTGTGCCGTTGCCCACAGTAGTGGGTGAAGCCCAAGAAGTTGAACGTCGACGGTTTTCTCTCTCCTCGCAGCTTTCGATCTCGGGCAGCATAGCGCCCGAACTCGATCAGCCGGGTCTTCTCCGGATGGAGTTCCAGAGTGAACTTCGCCAGCCTTTCCTTGAACTCATTCAGGAAGTGCATGGCATCGGCTTTTAGCTGGAAGCCCAGCGCAAGATCGTCGGCATAACGAACGGCGATGACGTCGCCCTTAGCCACTTTCCTGCGCCAGACATCTATCCACAGATCGAAGACATAGTGCAGATACACATTAGCGAGCAGCGGTGATATGACTGCTCCCTGCGGCGTACCCTGTTTGGTCTCCGACCACTGGCCGTCCTCCGACACTCCCGCACTGAGCCATTTCTGGATCAGGCGAAGTATCCTTCGGTCGGCGACCCTGTGCTCAACGAACTTGACCATCCATTCGTGACTTATGTTGTCGAAAAAGCCACGGATGTCGGCATCGAGCACCCAGTTCACTTTCTTCCGTGATAGCCCCACAGCAAGCGCATCAAGCGCCTGATGCGGACTGCGTCCCGGACGGAACCCGTAAGAGAAGCCCTTGAAGTCGATCTCATATATCTGATTGAGGATCGTCACCACAGCCTGCTGGACGATCTTGTCCTCCACAGCTGCGATGCCCAGCGGACGTTGCCGCCCGTCGGCCTTCGGTATATAGACTCGCCTCGAAGGTTGTGCCCGATACGCTCCACGGTGAACCCGGCCGTGAAGATCAACAAGTCGATCCTCCAGTCCGGATTCATACTCCTGCCATCGCACACCGTCGACTCCCGGCGAAGCCTGACGCTTCAGAGCGTAGAAGCTGTCGCGCAGAAGATCAACGTCGAGATGGTGGAGCAGAGCGGTGAGCTGTTCCTGTCTTCTTCCTTTTGCTGCTTTGCGCACACCGTCCAGTCGCTGGGACATGCCTTCCCCGCTCTGTGTCAGGAGCATGCGTGACTGATCGATGTTCTCCTTCATCTGCACCCTTCCCTCCCCACTCTCCGCAGCAGCTTTCGCCGCCTTGTTCGAATGGTTCACAGGTAATACGGCGCAGTCCGACTTCTCCTGCACGTGCATGTCCGTCGTGCGGCTGTTTGCCTTCACGGACCGGCCTTCGCATGATGCCGAAGGCGTGCTGGAGATCTCCCGGTTCTCGTCCATGTTGTTTTCTCAGCGTGCTCGGGCTCTCACGACTACGCAGGACCGGACAGCCACTCGCGAGTATCGCAGCTGCCGTGTTGCCTTCCTCCTACTCACCAGGGAGTCGGCATCCTGATCCACGGTTTTTCGAAGCTCAATCACCCGGCCCACCGATGCCTCGATCTACGCTTCGCCACACACCTCGCG
>CAWFWK010000010.1:0-435302 GCA_963819425.1 uncultured Acidobacteriaceae bacterium
CCGTTGTAGCGCCTGCGACGTGGCACCTTGGCACGGAAGGATCGATCGAGCTTGTTTATGGTATCGATTTTCCGAGCTTCAACGCGCTGCGGCCATTCACATTTGTCTCCGGCGGCCCGTTCACCGGCCCAAACGACGTAATCGTAGACGATGTGTTTGCCACTTCGCGAAATCCCCAAACCGGACAGCTTTACGCGGTAGGCGACACCATCAGCATTGTGAATCAGCCTTTTCGAATCAGCGGGATCTTCGAACATGGCAAGGGCGGACGCAAGCTGATTCTGCTGGAAACGATGAACAGTCTGACTGGCTCGGCAGGAAAAGCATCGATCTTCTACATCAAGACGGACGATCCTGCGAATGATCAGGCAGTCATTGACGAGATCCATGCAGTCAAAGGCCTGAAAGACTACCCGGTTCAGACGATGCAGGAGTGGATGACCGAGATGACGCCGGACAAGATACCCGGATTTAATCTGGCGTTGAAAGTGGTGACGGGGATCGCAGTCATTGTTGGATTTCTGGTGATTTTTCAATCGATGTATACGGCGGTGTTGGAACGGACACGCGAGATTGGCATTCTGAAATCGCTTGGCTCGTCGAAACTCACGATTGTGAGCGTGGTCGTGCGCGAGACGGCAGTAATGGCTTTGGCGGGCGTGGCGCTTGGTATTGCGGGAACATACATGGTGCAGATCTTGCTCCTGCGGATATTCCCGACACAGCATTTTGAAATCACGGCCCATTGGCTGATGCAGGGCGCGTTAATTGCATTTGTTGGCTCGCTGTGCGGATCGCTTTACCCGGCTTGGATGGCTGCACGCAAAGATCCGATCGACGCGCTGGCATACGAATAGATCATTTAGCGGGCGGGAAATGACCACCTTCGAATTTGCTTTGTGAATCCCGCGATATACTTTGTTGCATCCCCCGCATCGAAGTAAAGGAAATCTGCTGCATCCGCGGAGTTAGATCGATTGGTGTTCGTGTCTAAGCGTTGGCTTTATAGTGTGTGGGTCGTTTTGATTGGCGCGTTTGCCATCCTTCATGCGCTGAATCTTGCCGCCGATTTTCCGAACCATACGCCGTGGCATATCGACTGGGCAAAGTACACCGATGAGGGCTGGTACGGGAATGCCGCAATTCGCGCCCACCTGTTCGGGCATTGGTACGTACCGGGCGATTTCAACCCCGCGCCCTCCGTTCCGGTGTGGCCGTTTCTTGAGTGGATCCTGTTCTTCTTCACCGGGGTGTCTGTAGAGGCGGCGCGCGGGCTGGCTGCGGCGTTTTTCTTTGCCAACCTGGTTCTGTGCTACACGCTGTTGCGGCCGCGCGGGCCGAGGTGGATGGCACTGCTGGCGTTAACGCTGATGGTGACGAATCCGTTTCTCTACAGCTTCAGCAGGCTGGCTATTCTTGAGCCGATGCTGACCACGCTGTTGCTGGCCGCGCTGAACCTGGCTGTGCGCTTGCCATCCATGTGTCGGCCGGTAGCGGCGTCGGCGGTGGTGGGCTTGTTGTTCACGCTGATGATGTTGACGAAGACGACAGCAATTTTTTTGCTCCCGGCAATCGGATGGGCTCTCTTTGCGTCATTCTGGAATTCGACCGGCGACCCGGTTCGCAATGGTGGAGAAGTCAATTCAGATCGCGCACGTTCCAGGCTTCGCGCGTGGTTTCACCCGTGCGCGATACGTTGCGCGGCTGTAGCATCGATTGTGTTCGTGCTGACCTTCGGCACATGGATGGGGTTGGTGGTGGCCTTTGGATATTTCAGCGATTACAAATTCCTGTTGTTCATCAACAAATACGTGAAGCCCACCGAGTTCTACTGGCCGCTGTTGAGTTTCTGGTGGTCGGTCCGCGGGCTGATGTGGATAGACCACATTCTGATTCCACTCGGCGCGGTGCTAAGTGTTGTAGCGCTGGCGGTTGCCATCATCTTTCACAACCGTTCGAACTGGGGCACGCGGCTTTTATTGGACCCTGTGTTCGGCGCGTCGGTTATTGCGGCAGGCGGCTACATCCTCTTCATGACTTATCAGAATCATCCGCAGCCGCGGTATTTCGCGCTGGTAGCGGTGTTTTGCTTCCTGGCGATCGCCATGGGCACCGAGGCGCTGGTTTCGCAAGTGGGACCGGCGCGACTATTCGGTTGGGGAGGGGCGGCCGTTATTGTGATAGCGACCGGATTGAATTGCATCATGACGGTGAGTTTCGCAGCGCATCCTGAATACACGTTTGTGACGGCGGCGCGGCAGCTCACGGCATACATGGATCAGCATCCGAATGGCAACCGTCTTCTGGTTTCGATCAGCGGAGACGAGATCTCACTGATATCGCATGCGCAGGCGCTCTGCGATGACTTCAGCATGCGCACGCCGGAATTCCCTGACGTGGGGACCAAGTTGGCGCTGTATAAACCTGGCTGGTGGGCAACCTGGAACGATATTGATCGAGGAACGCTCGAAGACATTCATACCCACTACTCGCTGGAACAAGTTGCGAGTTTCAGGGCATTCGACGACCCGGAGCGCAACACGCTGGTGCTGTTCAAACTGCGCCCGATGCCCAACGGGCAGGAGAGACTGATTAACGGCGACAACCTGCAGAAACCGATGCTCGAGGACAAGATCATGATCCCGGTCGAATAACAGTTCCTCTATTAACTGTTCTCAATTTCCGTCTTTATGGTCTTCCGATCATCACTTCGGTTGCCTTGATGAGGGCGATGGCTTGCTCGCCAGGCTTCAATTCAAGTTCGCGAACTGCGTCGGCGGTGATGATGGCAGTGATGCGCTGATCGCCGATGGCGATCACCACCTTCGCGAGCAGACCATCAACCTTGACCTCGACGATGGTGCCGGCAAGTTGGTTGCGTCCGCTGATGCGCGATGCCCCAAGATGTGCCGATCCGGTGGGGAGGAACTCCTGAAGAGCGCTAGCGGGAATGCGATGATGGCCGCCGGGTGTCTTGATGGTCTGGATGCGCCCGGCCAGGATCCAATGCTTTAGAGCTGGATAGCTGATGCCGAGCTTCTCGGCTGCCTGGCGGGGAGTCAGAAGGGTAGACGAGGTCATGCTGTATTGATAGACTCCTGCGCGCGGTATTTACAAGTGCTTGTTCAACTCCGATTCAAGACGAAGAATTTTCCCAGTAAAAATGCGCTTCCGAACCTTGTGACTGCAATCACTCGACAGCGTTTGGCACGGATGATAGGCTTCCGGGTGACTTTGAGCCGGGACTCTTGCGGGACGCTATTTTCCCGCGGGGGTGGCTAACCGAAGGTCGTTGGGTCGCGATCATCGGACTGCCTGTAAAACGGCAACCAAAAATTACCATGGAGGACTTGTGACAGCACAGCACTGGGTGTACTTTTTTCCGGCCGTTAGCGCTCTAGCGCTCGTTGTGGCCTTTTTCTTCACACGTCAGGTCGGCTCAGACCAGGCGACGGATTTGCAGAAGGTCGCCGGCGTTATCAAGAACGGTGCTGAGGTATTTCTGAAACGTCAGTACAAGATCGTGACGGCTCTGCTGGGGCTGATGCTTCCCACACTAGCTTTTGCCCAGCCGGAACATGGCGGAGGCGAAGCCAACCTGGTGCTGCCGGATTTGTCGTCCGTGCAGTTTTTCGGCATAAACGGGCATGCGCTTCTGATGATCGGATTGCTGTTCTGCGTCGGCGGCCTGCTCTTCGGCCTGGCCATCTATGTGCAGTTGAAGAACGCACCGGTTCATCGCAGCATGCTCGAGATCTCCGAACTGATCTACGAAACCTGCAAGACCTATTTGATCACGCAGGGCAAGTTCATTATGCTGCTCTGGGTCTTCATCGCTGTCATTATTTCGATGTACTTTGGATGGCTGGCGCCGGTACCCGGAAAATCGATCGCGGTTACCTTGCCCATCATCCTGCTGTTTTCGCTCGTCGGCATCGCTGGCAGCTATGGCGTAGCGTGGTTCGGAATTCGCGTCAACACATTTGCCAACTCACGCACCGCGTTTGCCGGATTGCGCGGCAAACCGTATCCGATCATGGCGATTCCGCTTAAGGCTGGCATGAGCATCGGCATGTTGCTGATCTCGGTTGAACTGCTCATCATGCTGTTCATCCTGTTGTTCATTCCGCGCGATTATGCGGGTCCATGCTTCATTGGCTTCGCCATCGGCGAATCACTCGGCGCCGCCGCTCTGCGTATTGCCGGCGGCATCTTCACCAAGATCGCCGACATCGGCGCCGACCTGATGAAGATCGTATTCAAGATCAAGGAAGACGATGCCCGCAATCCGGGAGTCATCGCCGACTGCACAGGTGACAACGCTGGCGACTCCGTCGGACCCAGTGCCGACGGCTTTGAAACCTACGGCGTCACCGGCGTGGCCTTGATCACCTTTATCCTGCTGGCAGTCAAGGATCCCACGATTCAGGCGCAACTGCTGGTATGGATATTCGTCATGCGCGTAGGGATGTTGCTTTCAAGCGCAGGGGCATACTTCCTCAATACCGCCATCGCCAGCGCGAAGTACAAAGACTCGGACGAAATGGACTTCGAGGCGCCACTGACTTCGCTGGTATGGATCACATCAATCGTCTCGATCATCCTCACCTACATCGTCTCGTATCTCATGCTCCCCACACTGGGCGACGGAACGCTCTGGTGGAAGCTGGCTTCGATCATTTCGTGCGGAACCCTAGCCGGCGCGCTCATACCAGAACTGGTCAAGGTCTTTACTTCAACCAAATCCACTCACGTTAAAGAAGTGGTCAAATCGGCGCAGGAAGGCGGGGCTTCCCTCGGAATCCTCTCGGGATTTGTGGCCGGCAATTTTTCGGCCTACTGGCTCGGTCTCAGCATGGTCGCACTCATGGGACTGGGCTATTACTTCAGCATGGGCATACCGGATTTGCAGAATAATCCGGCAGGGATGATGCTGGCTCCAGCCGTCTTCGCCTTTGGCCTCGTGGCCTTCGGCTTCCTAGGTATGGGACCGGTCACCATCGCCGTGGATTCTTACGGCCCGGTTACCGACAATGCTCAGTCCGTCTATGAGCTGTCGTTGATCGAAGATGTTCCCAACATCGAAGCTGAGTTGAAGAAGGATTTCGGCATCGTCGCGAGATTCGAACGCGCCAAACACCTGCTCGAAGCCAACGATGGCGCCGGTAATACATTCAAAGCCACAGCAAAGCCGGTACTGATCGGAACAGCCGTGGTGGGCGCAACAACGATGACCTTCTCGATCATCATGGCACTGACCCACGGGCTCACAGACAACGTGGCGAAACTCTCCCTGTTGCACGCGCCCTTCATGCTCGGCTTGATCTGCGGTGGGGCGGTGATCTTCTGGTTCGCGGGCGCTTCCACGCAGGCGGTGTCCACCGGAGCCTACCGCGCGGTTGAGTTCATCAAGGCGAACATCCACCTGGAAGGCGCGGAGAAGGCATCCGTGACGGACAGCAAGAAGGTGGTAGAGATCTGCACGAAGTACGCGCAGAAGGGCATGTTCAACATCTTTCTCGCCGTCTTCTTCTCTACCCTTGCGTTCGCGTTCATGGAGCCGTTCCTGTTTATCGGCTACCTGTTCTCGATTGCGATCTTCGGTCTGTATGAGGCCATCTTCATGGCCAATGCCGGCGGCGCCTGGGATAATGCCAAGAAAATCGTAGAGGTCGACATGAAGCAGAAAGGCACACCTCTGCATGATGCAACCGTTATCGGAGACACCGTCGGCGATCCGTTCAAAGACACATCGTCGGTGGCAATGAATCCGATCATCAAGTTCACGACGCTGTTCGGATTACTTGCTGTCGAACTGGCAGTGACGCTCAGTGGGAATAACCCAATGCTGACGCACATGCTTGCCGTAGCATTCTTCCTGGTGTCGGTGTTCTTTGTGCACAAATCGTTCTATGGCATGAGGATTGAGTCCAAGCAGTAATTAATCATCCGTTGGATCGAAGAAAACGTCGCCTGGAAATGGGCGACGTTTTCTTTGCGCAACGAATTGGCAGAACAAGTCCGGATGTTGCGTGGCCAGTGAGAACTACGATATGCAACCAGAAAGTTGCCCGAGGCTTTTGCGCTGACGGCCGGCTTGATCGAAATTGGCGGGATCGAGCCACGCCTCGAAAGCCGCTTTGCGCGCGGGCCATTCCGAATCAAGCATCGAAAACCATGCCGTGTCGCGGTTCTGGCCTTTCACAATCATGTGCTGGCGGAAGATGCCTTCGAAGGTGAATCCGTAGCGAAGAGCAGCGCGGCGCGAGGGAGCGTTATTCGCGTTGCACTTCCACTCGTAGCGGCGGTAGCCCAGGTCTTCGAAGATGTGGCGGGCCATCAGGTACATGGCCTCCGTGGCGGCAACGGTGCGCTGCAGTGACGGTGCAAGCAGGATATTGCCGACTTCGATGACGCCGTTGGCGGGATCCATGCGCATGTAGCTGGCGTAGCCGGCAACGCGGCCGGTCGCCTGTGGCATGATCGCGAAGAACAGGGCGCTCAAGCTTGCCTGTTTTTCCGCGAGCGCATGGCGCAGATCAGCCTCACTGGCATAAGGGCCATCTGCCAGGTAGGCCCAGACCTCATCGTGGCCATGTACCGCCCCAGAGGTCATCAGTGTGGCTTGGAGCGTTCAGTGGCTCGAGTGTCACGGCACCGCCGAGAAGTACTAGGGGGGAGGGAGGAGGAACGGGCTTCCAAGCGCGCAGATCTTGTCGGGGTTCGGGCACGGGTTCAGCCTATCAGCCGTCGAATCCGACTCTTTGGGGGTGCCAGAAGAGTAACGTCCGCCTTCTCCACATTTCGCACGATTTCGCACAGGAAAGGGGCCGAAATGCACTGTTTTTGCGCCTTGTATGCGCCTTGAACGCGGACTAGGCTTGTATTTCAGCACGGATGGAGGCGCGGGAGCCGCATCTGCACTGTATTTTGGGCAAATTGCAAGCCGAACGACCGCATTCTCGCAAGCCTATTCGAGCTTTCCACAGCCTGATTCCCGGGATTTAGCAGCGGGATGCTGGATTCCACATCTAAATACAAGATGTTGTGGTTTGCGGTTGACAGGCACCATAGACAGCGTTATTTTTGCAACTGCGACTGTAAACAGACTGTAACCTTGAGCCCAGTTGCAGGCCGCAAAGATAGAAGAACCGCGGTACTGAAAAAGCCCCCGTTTTTCCGTTCGCTGCACGACTTAACCCCCCAACTTTGGCTGCGTTAAGACCAAGGGACAGGTATTCAAAGAATTCGCCGATGGAGAGGAACCGATGAACGAGGCCAACCTTCAAACCACCGCTGCAGCCCCGCAAGCTCCCTATAGCCAGGGTGGTCTGACATTTTCCCGCCGCTTTTCAACCGAGGGGGAGTCCCCCTACGACGACGTGCAGTGGGAGCGTCGTACGGCTCTGATCTCCGACAGCAAGGGCAACACGATCTTCGAGCAGAAGGACGTGGAAGTGCCGGCCGACTGGTCGATGACCGCGACGAACATCGTCGCCTCGAAATATCTGCATGGCACGATCGGCTCGCCGGAGCGCGAGACGGGCGTTCGGCAGCTGGTATCGCGTGTTGCCGAGACGGTGCGCGACTGGGGTATTGCGGGCGGCTACTTCGCCAGCGACAACGACGCGGCCATCTTCCACGACGAGCTGGCGCACATGCTGTTGACGCAGAAGGTGGCGTTCAACTCGCCGGTGTGGTTCAACGTGGGCTGCGACCGGCTGGAGCCGTTTGCGGCAGGGCAGAACTGGCATTGGGACCCGATGACGGGCGGCGTGGTCCACGCGGCGACGGGCTACAAGAATCCGCAGTGCTCGGCTTGCTTCATCAACTCCGTCGAAGACTCGATGGAAGGCATCATGGACCTGGCGCGGACCGAGGCGCTGCTGTTCAAGTACGGTTCGGGAACGGGCACGAACTTCAGCTCGCTGCGTTCGAGCCACGAAGGCGTGACAGGCGGCGGAACGGCCAGCGGTCCGCTGAGCTTCATGCGCGGACTCGATGCGTTTGCCGGCGTTATCAAGAGCGGCGGAAAGACGCGCCGTGCGGCCAAGATGGCGATCCTGAACGTCGAGCATCCCGACATCATCGACTTCATCGAGTGCAAGGCAAAGGAAGAGCAGAAGGCTCACACCCTGATCAGGAACGGATACGACGGATCGGGTCCGGACTCAGAGGCCTTCTCGTCGATCTTCTTCCAGAACGCCAACAACTCGGTGCGCGTGACCGATGAGTTCATGCGTGCCTATGAGAATGACGGCGAATTTACGACCAGGACCGTGAAGGGGCGAACCGGTCAAGAGCTACAAGGCGCGCGAGATCATGCGCAAGATTGCCGAGGCCACCTGGCTGTGCGGCGATCCGGGCCTCCAGTTTGACACGACGATCAACAAGTGGCACACCTGCAAGAACACTGCGCCAATCAACGCGTCGAATCCCTGCAGTGAATACATGTTCCTCGACAACTCGGCCTGCAACCTGGCGAGCTTCAACCTGATGAAGTTCATCTCGCCGTCGGGCATGTTCAACATTCCTGAATATCGGCATGCGATTTCCGTTGTCATCACGGCGATGGAAATCCTCGTCGACAACTCGGGGTATCCGACCGAGAGGATCGCACGCAATTCGCACGACTACCGTCCGCTGGGCCTTGGCTATGCGAATCTCGGCGCCGTACTGATGTCGTTCGGTTTTCCGTATGACTCGGCGGCAGGACGCGATCTGGCTGCCGCGCTGACAGCAATCATGTGCGGGCAGGCCTATTTGCAGTCGGCGGTGCTGGCGGCGAATTGCCCGTCACTCGAATCGGCCACACCGCTCACGGCAAGCGTGGAACGCCAGGGTGGAGCATGCCCCGGTTTCTATGTAAACCGCGAGCCGTTCCTCAACGTGATCCGTATGCACCGCGCCGAAGTAAACAACATCGGCAAATCGCGCAACATCGGCGAGCCTTTCCTGGTTCCGCAGCTTGAGGCACTCATCGATTCGAGCCGCGAGTGCTGGGACATGGCTCTCTCCTATGGCGAGCGCTATGGCTATCGCAACTCGCAGACCACGGTGCTGGCGCCTACGGGCACCATCGGCTTCATGATGGATTGCGACACGACGGGCATCGAGCCTGACCTGGCGCTTGTGAAGTACAAGAAGCTGGTGGGCGGCGGCATGATCAAGATCGTCAACAACACGGTTCCGGCAGCGCTGTTCAAGCTCGGCTACAACAACGATCAGGTTGACGCCATCGTCAGCTACATCGACGCGACCGGCACGATTGAAGGCGCGCCGGGCATCAAGCCGGAGCATCTGGCCGTGTTCGATTGCAGCTTCAAGCCGGCCAAGGGAACGCGCTCCATTCAATACATGGGTCACATCAAGATGATGTCCGCCACGCAGCCATTCCTGTCGGGCGCGATCTCGAAGACCGTGAACCTGCCGCATGAGGCAACGGTCGAAGATGTGGCCGAAGCCTACGCCGAAAGCTGGCGCCAGGGCATCAAGGCTGTAGCGATTTATCGCGATGGGTCAAAGGGTGTGCAGCCGTTGAACACCAGCATGGATGCGAAGAAGGAGCCTTCGGCAGCGGAAGCAGCAGGGCAGCGCGTGATGGCTCAGCTTGCCGCCGGGCAGCCTGCGGCCGAAGCGGACTTGAAGACACTCGAAGCGAAGATCAGCGAGAAGCTGGAGGTGACAGCAAAATCGGTGGTCGCGGCTGCGAATGCATTCCAGCACGCGCTCGATGAGATCGCCAAGGCGACTTCGGTGCCGCAGATGACCGCTGCACTTGGATTGGAAGAGACGCCGATTCCGCAGAGATCTGAACGGGCCGCCGCGCGCGGTGCGTCATCGCCTGCAGGAAGAGCGCGCCTCCATTACCCACAAGTTCTCCATTGCTGGTCATGAAGGCTACATCACGGTGGGTTTGTATCCGACGGGACAGCCGGGCGAGATCTTCATCAAGATGGCGAAGGAAGGCTCGACCGTCTCCGGCTTGATGGATGCGTTCGCGACATCGATTTCGCTCGCGCTGCAGCACGGAGTTCCGCTGCGCGTGCTGTGCGAGAAGTTTGCGCACACGCGGTTTGAGCCCTCGGGCTGGACTGGCAACGAGCAGATCGGCTACGCGAAGAGCCTGATGGATTACATCTTCCGCTGGCTGAACCTGCGCTTCCTCTCGGGTGAGCAGTTGACGCTGTTTGCGGGGCTTGCTCCGCAGGCTGCGCCGCTGCCGGAGACGCCGACAATTCTGCCTGACGTCGATCCGGAAGAGGATCCCGCAGCACACAAGCAGCTTTCCAGGTTGGCCGAGGAAATGATCACGTCTCAGAGAAAGAGATAGAGGGATGGGCAGCACATCAGCACCGGGCGGCAGCATTCCGCCGGAGGCTCAAGCGGCGAGCACGGCTTCAGCCTCGCCAAGGCATGGGCCGACGCTGCAGGATCGCGGTTTGTTCCACGCATCCGAGGCCATGCGCAGCATGTACGAGATGGGCGATGCACCAAGCTGCTCAACCTGCGGAGCCATCATGGTTCGCAACGGTAGCTGCTATCGCTGCATGAGCTGCGGTTCAACCTCAGGATGCAGCTAGAGAGCGTGTTTTTGATGGCGATGTTTAACTCGTTCGATGGAAATGGAGCAGGCTTCGGCCTGCTCCATTTTTCTTGCAAACGACTCTTGATTTTTTCGCCCTTATTGCCGGGCGCGCCCAGCGTCCGCATCGGCTCTGAGTGCAAACGATATCTCCTGGCTGCAGCGAATCACATGCTGGGCGATCGCGGGAACGCAATGTGCAGCTAGCCGAGTGGCAGAACCGGAGATGCTAACCGCGGCGATCGGGCGGCCTGCGGCATCAAGAATCGACGCACCTACACAGCGCGTGCCGATTTCCATCTCTTCATCGTCGACCGCGTATCCGCGACGCCGTACGCGTTCCAATGCCTCGAGAAGTTCGTCGGGAGACGCAAGTGTCTTACTGGTAAATCCGTTGAATTGAATTTTCGCAACAGTTTTTGCGACCTCCTCCGCAGGGAGATAGGCCAGGATCGCCTTGCCAAGCGAAGTGCTGTAGACGGGATTTGAGGTTCCGGTCCGAGAGCTGATGCAGACCCGCCGATTGATCGGTTCGACCTTGTCGATATAGACTACGCGCGTTTTGTGGAGAACGCCCAAGTGGACAATTTCGCCCACCCTGAGAGCGAGTTTACGAAGGTGAGGATGGACGCGCGATCGCAGGTCGATCTGCTCCACGGCGCGACTGCCCATGTCGTAGAGCTTGAGGCCAAGTCGGTATCGGCTCGCCGGTGCGCGCTCGATCATGCCGGTGCGCTCAAGAGCCATGAGTGCGCGATGCGCCGTGCTTTTGTGTAGACCCATGCGCTGACATATTTCGGCGAGGCTCAGCGAGTTATCGCTCGCACCAAGAAGATCGAGAATCGCCACCACGCGGTCCAAACCCTGTAACTGATACGGATCGCCGTGTTCGGTCTGCGCGGTTGAGTTTGCACCGGGCGGCGGCTGAAGCTTCTTTGGCCGCTTCAAAACCGTCCGCGGCGCAGTAGCGGAGGACGCTGACCGATGCGTTGATTTCCCATTCCGGGCGGTACTGCTCTGCAGAGACTCCGCCTTCATAAAATAACCTCCGTGATGGGTGCGCTGATGGGGAGAGCGCCCTGCGTGCTGGAAGGAACGATCCAGTATAGCGCCGCCGAATTTGTTGCGAAATATCAGAAAGGATGCTCGATTGCCAATTGCACGCGAAACTTATCAGAGCCACAAAACGGGCTGCCGAATAGGGTGGTTGCGAATGACCTCCGGCACAGTCGGATCAGGATCCAGGCGCGTCCAAAGGTCGATGTACTGCTGTTTGCGATACGCCAGTCCGGCAAAGAGCAGGCTCGGCTGGCGCACCGGCAAATCGTCGAAGTATTGGACATCATGGCGGTAAGGCCACGATTGCTTGTTCGCGATGAACGGAGCCATGAAGTGAAAGCAGTTTGCAACGCCGCGTCCGTCAGGCAGCGCGTAATCCCACAGGTTGTCCGGGCCGGTCGACAAGCACGTGCGCGAGCATTCCAATCGCATCGAGATTGAAGAGCGAATACCCATAGGGCTTGGTGCGAGCGAGTTCAAGCGGGAAGCTTCCGTCCGGTGCGATCTGCGCGGGAATGATCGTGGTTTTGAAACGATCGCGGCATTCGCGAACGACGCCATCATTCCCTGTGAGCAGTGCGAATGCGGCCGCCTGTAGAATGCCAGCAGGAACCGTGATTGTTTTTGGCGTCGCGCTCTTTGATGCCAGGTTCTGAGGTTTGCATCCAGTCGAGGTATTGCGCGAACCAGATGCTTGTCCCTTGCCAGTCGGAATCTGCGAGCGCACCGCCCTTGACGAAGGACGATTGCTGCCTGCGCCACTTCGACGAGGTGCAGCGTGTCGATGATTCCGTAGCTGCGTCCGGTGCTCACTCCGTGAACAGCCTGAGCATACTGCAGATTAGGGTTCATCCGTGTCGACGGCTCGATGAACCACGCGCGAAGATGCGCCGCCGCATGGGCTGCGAAGTCAGGACGCTTCGTGAGCACCCATGCTGCGGCAAGTGCCGGAGCCTGAATGCTCAGCCGGATCAGAAGCAGGCGATGGGCGTTGAAATTGGCTGGATTGGATTCTCCGTCGCGGTTGACGTAGGGGCCATTGGGATCCTTCGGATCTGGCCAGAAATAGTCCGCTTCAGAAAAATAGTCGTGGAGACCCCCGGCACTACGTGAAGCAGGCGTGGACACAATGGTTTCGGGCTGCTCGTGCAAATATCGCTCGGCTGCTTTGAGAACTCGCGGTCTCTCGAGTGTCTCAACAGCTCCGCGGGGATGGTTGAGAATATCGTCGGCCTCACCATGCGTCGATACCAGCGCAGCGATGGCGGTTGCGCTCAACGACAGGAATTCGCGGCGAGTGAATGGGAGCATCAATGGTCCTCGGCCAATCCTCGGATCCTATTTTCCGGCGATCTGCGAAAGTTCAGATCCGGCAAGCAGGAACGCGCCCACGCCGTAGACATAACTCGACGAAGGCTTGAATTTTCCCGGCTCGCCTCCGATTGGCTGTATGGAACCAAGCCTTCCGTCTGCATACACGTGCGTCAACATTCCCTGCCACGACTTTTTTACTACAGGCAAATACTTCTTGCGATCGAGAAGCTTGTGGCGAATGCCCCACGCCATGGCGTAAGTAAAGAATCCCGAGCCTGAAATCTCGGGGTTCGGATACGAGCGGGGATCGAGCAGGCTTGCGCGCCACAAACCATCAGATTGCTGCAGACCGGCAATCCTCTCCGCCATGTCCTTGAACTGCTTCTCGTATTTGGGGCGATCGGGATAATTCGAAGGCATCCGCTCGAGGACCAGAGCCAGCCCCGCAAGAACCCATCCGTTGCCTCGCGACCAGAAGACCTTCTGCTCATTGGCTTCGTGCATGGTCAGAAAGCGATCGTCGCGGAAGTAGAGATGTTCGGCTGAATCGTACAGAGCGCCGGAGGTAATCCACCACTCGCGGTTCATGAAGTCGAGGTAGCGATGGTCGCTGGTGGCAACAGAAAGCTGCGCGAGAACAGGTGGCGCCATGTAAAGCGCGTCGCACCACCACCAAAGATTTTTCTGTGGATCGTCCGGACGCGCCAGCAGTTTGTACATTCCGTCCCGGGTGGGTGCGATCTGTGCCGTCTTCGGATCTACGGCGTAAAGGGTGAGATAAGAGAGGCCGATGGCTTCATCATCGGCGTGCGCAAAACGTGGTCCGAACTCCCACTGATGGTCGCGCGCCACCTGGAGAACGCGATCTTGATAACGGCTGTCACCAGAGGTCTTCGATGCGGCGAGAAAGCCGTCGTAGAGCGCAGCGAAGGTCCATTGAATGTTGTAACGGCCTTCAGAGTGCTGCAACTGCCAATCCGCAACCTTCTTCATCGCTTTCAGAATGGCAGGGCGTTTCAGGTCCGCCGACAGACCGGTTGCAAGCGGCCCCGGATCGTCCGGCTGATCGCCGGCCGCTGCGCGTTCATCGATGACCGGTGGAGCGGCAGTTTGGGAAAAAGACGAAGCCGAGACCGAAAGAGCAAAGACTGCAAGCGCAATGCTGAATATCGATTTCATAAACCTTCCAACGATCGGTTGATCCACACTTGTGCAAGCGGCGGAGTAATGGTCTCGACACAAATGCAGTATGCCCCATCGGCTTCAAGCACGACGGAGCATACCGATTTTGTTCTATCTTGCGCAAGAATCAGAACGTCAATCTCCCGCCTACCTGGATGATGCGCATGGCCGATGCTGACGTTATCTTGCCATTCAGCGAGGAAGCCAGATTGGCCGTCGGATTATTGAGGCTCACCATATTGAAGATGTTTGTGGCCTCGCCGCGCAATTGAAACGTGAGTCGTTCGCCAAAGTGGATATCGCGAAAGATTCCCAGATCCGCACTGCGGAAGCCCGGCCCGCGCAGGGAGTCACGTGGCGTATTTCCGTCGGCGCCTCCGGGACCGATGCCGCCGGGCAAGCCCGGTCCGTTTGCGATAAAGGCGGCAGTGTTGAACCACGCAGCTGCGGCAACTGGACGGCTGCGATGGGGATCCAGGAACGGATTGACGCCCGGAACCATATTTGGGCGGTTGTGGTTTGAACTGTCGAAGTTCTTGTTCGAGCCGGTCACGATCTCGAAGGGCGGCCCGCTCTGAAAATAGAAGATGGGCGAGATCGTCCAGCCGTTAGCCAGGTGCTTCACCACAGAACTCGAACCGCGGTAGTAGTCGATGTTCCAAATGCCGGAGATGTTGGCCACATTCCGCCGGTCGACGTCCATTGGGCCCCGCTCCTCCCAGAGATTGGCGAAGTCCTGGGCGGTCATCTGTCCGATTGCAGATTCGTTCGAGCTTTGTAACGCGTGGCTCCAGACATAAAACCCATTGAGCATCAGGTTGTGGCTCATCTGCCGCTTTACCGAAACCTGAAGCGAATGGTAATTGGCGGTCTGGTTCGAGGTCAGGAAGATATTCTGTCCCAGAATACCGGGATCGTATGGACGTCGCGCGTTAATGCTCGTTTGAGAAGTGCTCGCTCCCGGAGCATAGGGAGCATAGTTGTCATCGATCATCGTAGGCACGTTGCGCGAGAGCGTTCCAACATACGCGGTGGTAAGGCTGAATTGTCCAGGCAACTGCCGCTGGATCGCAAAGTTCACCTGGTACATGTATGGCCATTGCACGTCTGTACCGATAGACTCGATGCTCGCAGGCTTCAGGAAGCGCGGGCTGCTGGGATTGTAGATGTATGGAAACGGGTCGCCCGTGGGGAATGACGCGGGGTTGTTATACGGGTGCGTCAGTGAGGTAATGGAGTTGAAGGTCTGGCGAATCGCGAACGGCTGGGCGTTGCCCGGCTGATTCCATTCGTTGCCGCTGGTGGTGCCGAAGAAGATTCCAGCGCCGGCGCGAACAGCGGTCTTGCCATCTCCCCACGGATCCCACGCAAAGCCGAGGCGCGGCGAAACATGGTGCCAGCGTGTGGGCACGATGCCGCGGGTGACTCCCTTGTCACCGGGGAACAGCATACCCAGTGGTGCAGATGGAACCACGGTGGATTGCTGTCCGGGAACGAATGCCGCCGTCAGATTCGATGACTCCACCGGAGGTGTGTCGATATCCCAACGGAGGCCCAGGTTGGCTGTGAACCGGGGAGTGATGCGGTAATTGTCCTGCAGGAACACTGCCGTGTGCCAGGCACTCAAGAGCGTGTGATACGGAGTATCCTGCTCCATCGTACTTACCTGGCCGGTTACGAAATCGGCCAGGGCGTTTCCGGTGGTCGTTGGAGCCGAATTTTGGAACGTGAAGACTCCAAAGTTGTATAGATTCCCCACGAACATTCCCTTATCTAACGCAAGCTCTCCGCCAAAGATAAGGCTGTGCTTGCCCTTGGTCATCGTGACCATGTCGCGGAGCGAGTAGAAATCAGACGTAGTGACCGGCCCCGCCAGAGCCCCGCCTGCGTTGAAGTATCCCGAAACGTTGAGTTGGGGCAGAGCAGAAGGTCCCTGAATCGTAAAATCCGACCCAAGTTGGCCGAGGTCAGTTGCCGGCAAGTTGACGCGTCCGCCTGCGGCCCGAGTAAAGGTCACCCACGCCTGGTTCGCCGTCGACGCGCCGAAGGTGTGCACTTCGCTGATGTTGGCATTCGTTTGACCGGTGTAGGACTGGTTAATATCCCACGGAATTGGCCCGCCACCGAATGCATTCTGTGTGGTCTTCACATAGAAATACGTCACCGCAACATGATCGTTGTCGCCGATCGATTGATCGTATTTGCCAAGGTACTCGTTGTCATCCGTTGGACCGGTGAAAAATCCGACGTAGGTATTTCCCGCACTGTTCGGCAGCGGGATTAAGTTGGCAGTGTTCAGGATGTTCGCCGCGGTGACATCAAGCAGGGCCTGAGGAATACAGTTCGGTTTCGGCGACTGGCAATTGGGAGCGGAATTTGTACCAATCACCTGCGTTTTGGTGCCAGGCGCGTTCACCTTGAATGAATCGGCCGTAAAGTCTCCCAGGCGCTCGGCTGCCGTGGGCATAACTCCGCCGGTGAGCTGTTGGCCCACAACCTGGCGCAGTCCCGCGTAGCTGAACAGGAAGAACGCCCTGTCGCGCTTGATCGGCCCACCAATAACGCCACCGAAGTTATTGCGGTGGTACGGAGCCTTTGTTGTTGAATTCCATGGCGTGGCATTGAAGTCGGTATTCCGATTGAACTCGAAAAGGGAGCCGTGGAACCTGTTCGTGCCCGACTTGGTAACCGCCGTAATCACGGCGCTGGACATGTGTCCGTACTGGGCTGAGAAGTTGCTGGTCTCTACCCGAAACTCCTCAAGCGCATCCGGGTTGGGTAGCTGGTTGCCGTAATTCCGAATTCCGGTTATGTTGCTGCCGCCGTCGAGATAAAACGACACCTCGGGATTGCCGCCATCGATCGACCCGTTGATCTGCACCGCTGCGGAAGGGATGCCGATAACAAAGTTGGGCGTGCCGTTTGGATTTGAACTGGGGCTTGCGCTGTTGGCCTGTACGCCTGGCGTGAGCGACAGCTGCGCATAGGCGTTGCGATTGACCAGCGGCAAGCCGATGATTTCAGCAGGCTCGATGGTTCTGCCTAATACCGCAGTGCTCGTGTCCACCGTGGGCGGCGCTTCCGTAACGGTCACCGTCTGCGATTGCGTGCCGATTGCAAGGGTGACGGAGACGGTCAACGTCTGGTCGACCAATAAAGCGAGATTCTGTTGCACATAGCGCTTGAACCCGTTTGCATTGACCTCGAGCGTATAGGTGCCGACAGGCAGATGGTCTATTCGATATTGCCCGTCTCCGTTCGCCGTAACCACGCGTGAAAATGAGGTTGCGGTGTTGGTTGCCTTTACCATTGATCCGGAGATAACTGCCCCTTGCGGGTCGCTCACCGTGCCGACTAACGTGCCGGTAATCTGCTGTGCGTGAATGAGCGACGTGGCAAAGACGAGTAGCAGGGCGAGGCACAAAAATCCTGTCGCCCGATATCCTTTCTTCTCTTTGTCTTGACGGTGCTGCAACCTCCGAAAACTGATCATGATCTGCTCCTTGGCGTGACTGGCTTCAACGGGATTTGCCGGTTCTCGGGCGCTTAAACAAGGGAAGGCGCCGGGAGTATTCTGCGAATCGTGCAGTTGGAGTGTCAACGAAGATGGATGCCTGTCGTTCCGCTGGCAGGGACGGGCGAGGTCATATATTCAATTGCAAGCTGCAACAATATATCCTCTGCGGGGTTTGAGATGAAGACAATCGATTGGTCGAGGCGCGACGTATTGAAGGCAACCGGCGCTTCTCTTCTCGCACTATCCGCGGGTGCGCGAGGCGTGGGCATGCAAAGCACAGTGCAAGCTGGCCAAGAAAGCTTTGCTCCGTTGCCGGGAGATGTCAACCGCGTGGCACGCATGAAGTGGTGGAAGGCCGCGCGTTTCGGCATGTTCATCCATTTCGGCGCCTATTCCACCATTGGGCGCCACGAGTGGGTGATGGAAGACGAAGGGACTCCAGTTTCGGAATATGCACCGCATGCCGCAAGCTTTCATCCGCAGCCGGGTTCTGCGCGCGCGTGGGCCCAACTTGCCAGGCGGGCCGGCATGAAGTACATGGTGATGACCAGCAAGCACCACGAGGGCTTCTGCAACTTCGATACGAAGCTCACAAGCTACTGCGCGCCACAGCAGGGCCCGGGACGCGACATGGTGAGGGAATATGTGGAGGCCGCGCGCGCAGAGGGATTACGCGTCGGCTTCTATTACTCCCTCATGGACTGGCACTACCCCGACGGCGCGGTGTGCGCCACGAACGAGGATGCGCGCAAACGCTTCGTCGAATACACGCATGGGCTCATTCGCGAGCTGATGACGAACTACGGCAAGATCGACGTGCTCTGGTACGACGTGGCGTGGCCGCTTGACGCGAACGGCTGGGAATCGGTCCGCATGAACGAGATGGTCTTTCAGCTTCAGCCCGAAATCATCGTCAACAATCGCAACAAGCTGCCAGGAGATTTCTCAACACCCGAGCAACACATCACCGCTGAGACCGGAGGACGTGCGTGGGAAGCGTGCATGACCTTGAATGACAGCTGGGGCTACCAGGCAGCCGACGATAACTGGAAGACTTCAAAAACAGTCATTCGCAATCTCATCAGTTGCGTGCGCGATTCGGGAAACTATCTTCTCAACATCGGTCCCAAAGGAGATGGATCGATTCCCGAACCCTCCGTGCGTGTGCTCCAGGAAGTTGGCGAGTGGATGGCCGTAAATGGCCACACCATTTACGACTCTGACCCGTGCCAGGTGCGTCGCTCGAATTACGCAAGTTTCACCCGCGTGGGCAATACGCTATACATGCACGTTCATTTCTGGCCTGGCGAGTATGTCGCGATTGCCGGATTGATGACAAAAGTCAAGGCAGCAAAACTGGTGAAGACCGGAGCCTCCGTTCCGTTCAAGCAGGATGAGTTCCGCGTCCGTTTCACGGACCTGCCTGCAGCGGCGCCGGATCATCCCATCACGACCATCGCGATTGAATGTGAGTCGGAACCCACGCAGGACACGGATTTTGTGCGGAAGAACAAGCCGCGCACGGGTGTATAGGAGCCGCATCGTGACAATGAATTCTGTCATGGGGGATGGTCTGATTCTTCCGCCCGGGGCCGCCGCGCCGATAACCGAACCCGAGCCCGGATTAGAACGAGAGGTTCTGGTGCGGAGTTCGGAGTTGATGCTGGTACGGCACCAGATGCGCAAAGGCTGGCGGGGCACTCGTCATCGCCACACACACGAGCAGATGGTGTACGTAATCAAGGGTCGCGTTCGTATCAAAGTTGAAAAGGCGTGGCACGATGCCGCGGAGGCCGATAACTTCATAGTGAGCTCAAACGCAGAACACGAGGCGGAGGCTCTGGAAGATTCCGTGGTGCTGGATATCTTCACACCTGCGCGCGAGGATTACCTGTAATGCGTTTGGAGCGCGCAAATGGGACTGCAATGAATTGCTTAATTCTCACTGTGTTCGCTGCTCTTGTTGCATTCGCCCTCACACCGCGGATCAACGCTGAGACGACATTACGTTCACCGTGGGACTCAAGCAATGTAAAGCTTACCGATGCGCCGTACGCGTGCCCAGAGCCGGTGCACCTGTCTGCCGATCTCACGACGGATGGTTTTTACTCCGACAGCAAATCGTCCGTCATCGATCCCGCTAAGTGGAAGGCCTACTCCGAGTCATCCGGTCCGTACAAGAAGCTTGGCGATGAAGCTGTCGCCGCCGCAGACGTCTATCGCACAACCGGCAGCCGCGCCGCAGCATCCTGCGTTCTGAAATTGCTGAATGCTGCGGCTGCCGATCGTGTCTTCACAGGAAAGATGTCATCGCGCCAGGCGTACTACGTTCAAGGGTGGGTGATAGGCGCTGTGGCAATTGCATACCTGAAAATTCGTGACAGTGATGTGCTCCAGCTGGAAGAGAAAGCCAGCCTGACCTCCTGGATGAAAGCGGTGGCACGCCAGTCGATGGGCTTTTACGATGCGGCAAGGTCCAAGCCCGGCGGCGAAGCGGGAAACAATCATCTTTACTGGGCAGGCGTTGAAATCGCCGCCATCGCGATCGCGGCCGACGATCACTCAATGTTCGATTGGGCCATGGCAACCTATGCAAATGGAGTGAAGCAAATTACACCGGAAGGCACACTGCCCCTCGAAATGCGCCGGGGCCAGCGCGCCCTGCATTACCATCTCTACGCCATTGCTCCACTGGTCTATCTCGCCGAATTTGGCAAGGACAATGGTCTTGATCTCTTTGCCGAGAATAGTCTCGCGCTCAAGCGCCTGGTCGATCGCTCCATCGCCGGCCTGAAAGGCAGCGGATATTTCGATCGCGAGACCGGCATTCCGCAAGACGCACCCAAGGGGCCGCCGACGGCCAAAGAAATCAGTTGGGCCAAGGTCTACGTCCACAATTTTCCCGATCCCGAAATTTCATCACTCATCGCACAGGCGCCGTCACTCTCGTACATGTACCTGGGCGGCCTGCCACCGTATTAACGCCCAGAGTCCTGCGAACTTCGATCGACCGGATAATGACGGCTGCCGATGCCTAGAGCGACGGAATGACACGGAGACTGCGGGATCGCTAATCTGTTCTGCATATGATGGAGCGCAGCCCCGGCAATTTCGTGCACTGGTTGTTCGATTCGCGCGACGGAGCGCCTGGACGACTGGTGCCGCGCTGGATTGTATTGCGCGCTCTGGCGGCCATCTACTTTTCGGCGTTCTATTCGTTACTGTTCCAGATCAAGGGATTGATCGGCCCGGAGGGTATTCTGCCGGCGCGCGATTATCTGGCTGCAGTGGCCCAGCAATATCCGTCCGCGGAGGTCTGGTTTGCACCGACGCTGTTCTGGTTGTCCTCAAGTTCGAATGCGTTAATGCTGGTGACGTGGATAGGTATGGCTGCCTCGATCGTCGCGTTCGCAAACCTGTGGCCACGGCTCAGTTTTTTTATCTGCTTCGCCTGCTTTCTGTCGTTCGTTTCGGCGGCGAGTGAATTCTCCAATTACCAATCAGACGGCATGCTGCTCGAAGCAGGATTCATCGCGCTCTTTTTTGCGCCGCGCGGCGTGATGCCCGGATTCGGTGCAAGCACGCCACCCTCGCGCGCCAGCCTGTTTCTGCTGCAGTGGGAGTGGTTTCGCATCTACTTCGAATCGGGCATGGTGAAGCTGGTCAGCGGCGATCGGCAGTGGCGCACTTTGACCGCGATGGATGAGTACTACCAGAACGGCCCGCTGCCCACGTGGGTCGGTTGGTATGTCGAGCATCTGCCACATGGGTTCCACGCTGCCAGCGCCGCCGGCACGCTGGTGCTTGAACTCGTGCTGGTGTGGATGCTCTTTCTGCCGCGCCGCATGCGCCTCGTGTGCTTCTTCATCGTGACGCCGTGGCAGATTGGTGTAATTCTTACGGCCAACTACACATTCCTGAATTACCTGGTGCTCTCGCTCGGCTTCCTACTGCTGGATGACAGGCTTCTTCTGCTGCTGGTACCTGCGCGGTATCGTTCAGGGCTGGCCGATGCGGCGACTGTGAGTTCAAAGAACGATGCTGAAGAAACGGAGACGGTGGGAGTCGAGATTCAATATGACAGCGAACATCCAGCACGCAGCCTTGTTTCGCATAGTCGAAAGGGTCATTTCAACGCCATCGGTCTCGCGATCCCCGCCGTGATGCTTACCTGGATCTTTTACAACTCGACTGTTGAGATGATCGGAATTCCATTTCGCGGCCTTCCGCTGCCCACTTTGCCAATTGTCGCGCTCGAACCGTTCCGCATTTCCAACCAATACGGGCTCTTTGCCGTGATGACCAACGGGCGGTATGAGATTGAATTCCAGGGCTCGAACGACGGCCAGAACTGGACCGCCTATGCTTTCCGTAACAAGCCGCAGGCGCTGAACGAAGCCCCGCGCATCTACGCCCCTTATCAGCCGCGCTTCGACTGGAACCTGTGGTTTGCATCTCTCGGCGACTGGCGACAGGACCAGATTGTTCCGCTTACCGAAGTGCGGCTTCTTGAAAACGGCAAGGACGTGCTGGCTCTTTTCAAAGGCAATCCATTTGCGCAGGAGCCCCCGCGCTTCGTGCGAGCCGTTCTGTGGCAGTATTGGTTCACCACTCGCGAAGAAAAACGTGAGACGGGAAACTGGTGGCGACGGCAGTATCTTGGCTTGTATGCCCCTCAGATTACAAGGACGCCCAAGGGCCGAACAGCCGTGGTGCAATGGCCCGACGAACTGCCATTACATAACTGACCTGGGGAGAGTGAACGAATGAAGAGCGCAAACGTGATCGGCTCCGGCCCTAACGGCCTCTCCGCTGCGATCGTGCTCGCACAGGCCGGCGTCGACGTCGAGGTCTTCGAGGCGGAAGCGGTGCCGGGCGGAGGCGCACGCACATTGCCGCTGACGCTGCCCGGATTTATGCACGACTTCGGCTCTGCGGTGCATCCGATGGCCGCGGGATCACCGTTTTTCACGACGCTTCCGCTCGGCGAGTATGGACTTGGCTGGATTCACGGCGAAGCTCCGTTGGCGCATCCGTTCGACGATGGAACCGCCGTGGTGCTCGAGCACAATCTCGCTGACCAGGACAGGGAATTCGGACAGGATGCAGATGCATGGCGAAGCCTGGTAACACCGTTGGTCGATCATTGGGACCGGTTTGCGCAGGAGGCACTTGGCCCGGTGGTGCGCGTTCCCCGCCATCCATTGTTCATGGCACGCTTCGGGATTGCGGCTTTTCAGTCGGCCCGGCGAACTGCGACCCATAACTTCACGCAACCCCGCACACGGGCACTGTTCGCCGGGCTCGCAGCGCACTCGTTTCTCAGCCTCGATGACTCGTTCAGTTCGGCGGTTGCGTTGGTGCTTGGGGCTGCAGCCCATAAGGTCGGATGGCCCGTGCCAAAGGGAGGATCGCAAAGCATCACCAAGGCTCTCATTGGTCATCTGCAAAGTCTGGGCGGCAAGGTCTACACCTCGTGCCGTGTCGACGCGGAGACCTTTCGCAAGTTAAATGGACCGGACGCCTTGACGTTATTTGACACGTCACCCCGGCAGGTTGTTGACATCGCCGGCGATTGCCTCACGAAAGGTTTCCGCGGGCTGATGGAGCGCTTCAAACAAGCGCCGGGTGTCTTCAAGATTGACTACGCGCTATCTCAACAGGTTCCGTGGCGGGCGGCCGCGTGCCGACGCGCTATTACAGTGCACCTCGGCGGGACATTTGATGAGATCGCAGTGGCGGAGAACCTGGTGGTGCAGGGGCAGCATCCCGAACGGCCCTTCGTTCTTGTGGCACAGCCATCGCTCTTCGATCCAACCCGCGCGCCCCAAGGGCAGCACACATTCTGGGCCTACTGCCACGTGCCGAACGGATCCACCGTCGATATGACTGACCGCCTCGAATCGCAGATTGAGCGTTTTGCACCCGGCTTTCGCGACTGTGTGCTGGCCCGTCATGTGTCGACACCGGCCACGCTGGAAAAAATGAACGCGAACCTGCTCGGGGGCGACATCAGCGGCGGAGCCATGACGATGCGCCAGTTCCTGCTGCGCCCGACGGCGCTGACCTACGAGACCAGCGCGCCGAATCTTTTCATATGTTCTTCGTCGACGCCACCGGGAGGCGGAGTTCACGGGATGTGCGGTGTTCGCGCGGCAAACGTTGCGCTGAGAAGAATACGATTCCGTGAATGATCTCCCGACTGCGGTTCCCGTGCCCTCTCCTATTTGATCTCCACTTCGTCGATCTGGAACTGAAACTTGCCTGGCTCCTGAACGCGGATGAATCCGATGCCGCTCAGATCGCTGCCATCCGTTTCAAATGTTGAGAAGGGAAACGAGTACTGCTTCCACTCCGGACCCGCAGCAAAGGTCGTCATCGCCGGTGGCTCGCCATTCTGGCCATTGCGCGTTTCGGTTAGCACAATCAGCGTGTATGTCCCGCCATCCCCCTTCGCCCAGAAACTGATGGCGCTCTTCTTCGACAAGTTCGCGGCCTTCATCGGCGTTGGGCCTGGAGAAAATAATGCACCGGCAAAAAGGAACGGACCGCCCAGAACAACCTCGCCCGTGACCTGCAAGGCGCCCTTGGTGTTGGCCGCACCTGCCTCGACCACATCCAGCTTCGAATTGGATTTGCCTCCGTTCATCGTGTCGCTCGCTGGAATCCACATGCCGTAAGCGGCGTTGACTTTGCCCTCGTCGAAGTTGCTCACCATGTTCGTCTCGGAGCCGACAGGAACGGGCGCTGTTGCAGCCGGTTTGCCTGTTTCTCCGCCGATGCCCGTTACGGTCAGCTTTACGCTGCTGGTCTTGTCCGAGCTCGGCCCAACCATTATGTCGAAGATTCCTGGTTCCACCACGCGATGCATATCGATGTTCAGAATCGACAGCTTTTCCGTCGTGATGGTGAACGACACGGTGCGCTTCTCGCCCGGCTTCAAGGTAATGCGCTCAAATCCCTTCAACTGCATTACCGGTTGCGTCACCGATGCCACGCGCTGATGGATGTAAAGCTGTGGAACTTCATCGCCCTCGCGGGTGCCGGTGTTCGTTACGTCGACGCTGACCTTTGCGGTTCCTGCCTGCATGATCTGCTGTGGCTCAACCTTCAAATTGTCGAACTTGAACGTGGTGTAGCTGAGACCGTAGCCAAACGGAAACAGTGGCTGCCGCGTTGAGAACTCGTAGCTGCGGTTCGCCGAGGGCTTGTGGTTGTAGTAATCGGGCAAAGCGCCGACGGTATGCGGGAAGGTGATGGGCAGTTTTCCGCCAGGGTTCGCATCGCCGAAGATCACGTCCGCCGCTGCGGTTCCTCCTTCTTCCCCAAGATAGAAGCCCTCAAGAACTGCAGGAACATTCTCCGCAATGTAGTTGATCGAAAGCGGCCGCCCGTTCAGCAGCAGCACGACGACAGGCTTGCCGGTTTCAACAATGGCCTTCACAAGATCGTTCTGCGCCCCCAGCAGATCGAGCGAATCGCGATCCCCAAGGTGATTCTCAGCCCAGGCTTCGCGGTTGGTACTCTCGTTTTCACCGACGACAACGATGGAGACATCGGCCTTCTTCGCAGCATCGACCGCGGCTTGAATCGAGCCTGTCTGCGTCTTCGGATCGACGAGCTGCACGTCGTTGGCAAACCATCCGCGGAAATCCGATGGCGCCGTAGTGATCTTGCATCCTTCGGCGTAGAGCACCTTCACCTTGTCGCCGACCTTGGCCTTGATGCCATCGAGCACGCTGACGCCGTAGCCAGGATCGCGGCTGTATCCGCCCAGATGAACATCCGCCGCGTTGGGCCCGATAACCGCAATCGATTTCAGCTTCGTCGCGTCGAGCGGCAGCAGGTTCTTGTCGTTCTTCAGCAGGACGATGACCTTGCGTGCCGTCTCAGCCGCGAGTTTCTTGTGCTCCGGGCTGTTGTTCACCTTCTCTGCGTAATCGGGATCGACGTAGGGATTGTCGAACAAGCCCAGGCGGAACTTCGCGGCCAGGACCCGCGCCACTGCCTGATCCACCTCGCTCTCGGGAACCAGGCCCAGCTGCACCTGTTCGACGAGGCCGGGATAGACTGGCGCGTCTGAAATATCAAAGTCCACACCAGCTGCCAACCCCTGCCGGGCCGCCTCTGCCATGTCGTGCGCCACGTGATGCGTTCCCATCAGCATCTGCAGGCCGTTGTCGTCTGACGATACGTAGCCATCAAAATGCCATTCCTGCCGCAGCACTTTGTCGAGCAGCCAATGGTTCGCGTGCGAGGGCACGCCGTCAATCTCGTTATACGAGGCCATTACGCTGCCAGCATGGCCTTCCTGCACCGCGGCTTGGAAGGGTACAAGATAATTCTCACGGATCACGCGCTCCGAAATATTCCCCGGCGCCGTATTTGTGCCGCCCTCAGGAACTCCATGTACCGCGAAGTGCTTGGCCGTTGCCATCACGTGATGCCTGTCGATTATGAGCGAGCCGCCCTGCAGTCCCTCGATGGCCGCAACGCCGATTTGACTTATCAGAAACGGATCTTCGCCGTAGGTCTCCTCTGTTCGTCCCCACCGGGGTTCGCGCGCAAGATCGAGCACCGGCGAAAACACCTGGCCCGCGCCGCGCGAACCCGCCTCGTCCCCGGCCGCGCTGAACACTTTCTTCACAAGCGCTGGATCCCAGGTTGCCGCCAGACCCAGTGCCTGCGGAAAGCTGGTGCTGCCGTATTCCATGTAGCCATGCAGCGCCTCTCCCGGAAAGATGATCGGAATCCCCAGCCTCGTCTTCTCCAATTGGTAGCGCTGGACCGCGTTGCGCAGGATCGCCGCATTGCGCGGAGTGAGTTTGAAATCCGGGCTCCACTCCGACGAAACCGCCTGCCGTGCCGTCTCCGTCGTATATGTCCCCGTGGGGTCGACAACCTGGACGTTCTTCTGCCATGTCCAACTAAGCTGATCGACCTTCTCCTCCAGGGTCATGCGCGACAACAGGTCGGCGACGCGGTCAGCGATTGGTAGCGTTGCGACCTTGTAGCGCGGTGTATCCGCTTTGGCGGCAGGCTTCTCCTGCGCACTTGCGCACAACGTGAATATACCGAGCCCCAGCAGCAGGCCCGAAATCAGCAACCTTGAAAAATTGCGCACGTGAATCGTCATGGTATTTGCAGGTGTCCCTAGATCCTTTCGGGTATAGGCGAGCCATTCTAAATGACCTACGCAACCCGTGTATGTGCGATTCAAAGTCGTTTGAACACGGATCTACGAGCCTGCCTGAAGGCCCAGTTCGGCCTGTTCTCGAAGTCTGCGCGTCGCATCTAAGCTTATGGAAGGCAATAAATGCGCAATCTGTAGAATGAATCCATCGATAAAGGGAACCTCGCACGAGGCCAGAAAGCATCCATGCGCCGTGTCGCGCTGATCTACAACCCAGCTTCAGGGCAGCACTCCGGACGCCGCGCATCCTATATTCAGGGCGCGCTAGCGGTGCTTCGTAAAGCCGGCATTGAAGCCGAAGCTCTCGAGACGCATGCGCCCGGCAGCGGTAAGGCCCTGGCGCTCGGAGCCGTGCGCCAAGGCTACGACGCTGTGCTCGCTTGTGGGGGCGACGGCACCGTACACGAAGTGCTTCAACCGCTGGTGGGAACGAAGGTCGCCCTGGGTGTGGTGCCGCTGGGAACGGCCAACGCACTGGCGCAGAACCTCGGATTGGGCAGCAATCCGGTAAAAGCTGTGCGGGCACTTCTCGATGCCCAGCCGATAGAAGTTCCTGTGGGCCGCATCTTTTTTCAGGAGACCAACGGCGCACAGGGCTGGCGGTATTTCACCGTCGCCGCGGGCATCGGCGCAGACGCGCTGCTGATGTCGAGCATGGACCCGGAACTGAAGCGTCGCTTCGGATACGCGCTTTACATGCTCGAAGCGTTCAAGATTTGGGCTTCTCATCCATTCCCCCTCTTCGATGCGTCTTTTTCTATCAATGGAAATGGCCAGCCGCGCGTCGAGCAAGTATCGCAGTTGCTCGCCGTTCGCATTCGCTCTTTCGGTGGCGCACTTGGCGTACTCGCTCCCGGAGCAACGCTGCACAAAAAAGACTTGAGTCTCGTCGCCTTTAAGACGCGCAGCCGGCTTGAATACCTGCGATTCCTTCTGGCAACTCTCGCAGGGCGCCAGACATTCTCGCGCTCAATTGAATTACTGGATGCCGATGCCGTGGAGTGCCGACCGACGAACGGATCGAAGACAAGCGTTTTTGTGGAAGCGGATGGAGAGGTGCTCGGTGCTCTACCGGCGCGCATCGAGCTTGCGCGGGAAACTCTGACGTTGCTCGTTCCGCGCGGAGCACAGCCGTAGTCCGTGCAAAAGATCCGGGTCTTAACTCCGCCGCCCGGCCGGATGACTCCGCTCTAATCGTTGAATCCCATTTGCATTCCGTTCCCCCTCCTGCAATCATCGCTGCGACACTTTTTGATTCGGAGTCTTAGCATGAAACGATCCGCACTCCTCCTCTGCGCCGCCGTTGCGGCATTCGCCATATGGGCCGGCGCTCAAGCACCCGCGTGGCAGCCCGCACCCGGACACATCATTCTGCCCCTCTGGCCCAAGGGCGCTCCCGGCGCACCTGCGAGCCCATCCGCCGAAGTCGATACCACCAAGCCTACTGACAATCTCATCGCCGGTAAACCGCTCGTTCGCCTCGGCAACGTCTCTAATCCAACGCTCACGGTCTACGCGTCAAAAGGCACCGATGTGCGACCCGCAGTGGTAGTTTTCCCTGGCGGCGGCTATCAAATCCTCGCTATCGATCTTGAAGGCACCGAAGTCTGCGAGTGGCTAAGCTCAATCGACGTAACTTGCGTGCTGGTGAAATACCGCGTGCCGAACACCGGCCCATATCCGAAGTCCGCCGCGGCATTGCAGGATGCGCAACGCGTGCTTGGCATCGTTCGACAACACGCAGCCGAGTGGCACATTGATCCCAGTCGCGTTGGCGTCCTCGGCTTTTCCGCAGGAGCGCATCTCTCCGCTGCTCTCAGCACCCACTTCGACAAGCGTCTCTACGACCCAATCGATGCCGCCGACCAGCTCAGCTGCCGTCCAGACTTCGCCTTCATTATCTATCCCGGCTATCTCGCTAATGCTGCTCAAAACATGGCGCCCAACGCCGACATCAATCCCACCGCCCAAACACCGCCTAGTTTCATCGTTCAGGCAGAAGATGACCCGGTGCACGTCGAAAACGCCACGGTCTATTTCTTGCAGTTAAAAGCCGCCAAGGTTCCAGCTGAGCTGCACCTGTACGCTGACGGCGGACACGGGTACGGACTGCGCCGCACGGCCATGCCGGTGACCACCTGGCCTGAGACCGCGAGAATCTGGTTGCAAACGATCAAGGTGCTTCCTGCAAAATAGCTACAATCATTCCAATGCTCTTGTGCGTACTTACCGTTTCCGATCGTTGCTCGCAAGGCCTGATGAGCGATACGGCAGGCCCGGCCGTTGTGGAGTTGTTGCATGAGCACTGGCCCGCGGCGCAGATTGAAACGGCACTCGTGCCCGATGACGAAGAAAAGATCGCTACGCAACTTGGGAAATGGAGCGCGCAAGGAGCCGCGCTGATCCTCACATTGGGTGGCACTGGCATGAGTCCTCGCGATCGTACGCCAGAGGCAACGCTTCAAGTTCTCGATCGTCATGCGCCGGGCCTCGCAGAAGCCATGCGATCCCGTGGCGCCGAAAGCAATCCGTTTTCATGGCTTTCGCGCGGAGTTGCCGGCCTGCGCGGTTCCACGCTGATTGTTAACTTGCCCGGAAGCAAGCGTGGCGCCGAAGAGAGTCTCGTCTCGATACATGTGCTGCTAAGACACGCGATTGAAGTGGCGGCGGGCAGCCAGAGCCATCCCTGACGTGGGATTGATATTTCAGGAATATCGATGGAAACGTTTTCCCAATTCGGACGGCATCCTCTCGCGAATAGCGCAAAATATGGATGTTTCCGATTGCTTTCCCTCATTTGAATCAATACTTTCCTGTCAGTTATCGGGCGCAATTCTTCCGCCAAGTCTTTTCTGTAACAGAGAAAATCATCTAGAATCAACCAAGAGATGGGTGGGCCACGAAAGAATCCGAACCGGCGTCGCGCGACTGTTGCGAGCATCCGCCACGTAGCGCAGCGTGCAGGCGTCTCCATTGCCACGGTTTCACGCGTGGTGAACGGTATCTCCACAGTTGCGCCAGAATTGGCAGAGCGCGTTTGGAGTGCCGTCAAGGAATTCGGTTACGTTCCCAACACCCAGGCGCGCGCTCTTGTCTCCGGACGCAGCCGTATCCTTGGCCTAGTCGTCTCTGAGATTACGAATCCCTTTTTTCCAGAGCTCGTCCAGGAGTTTGAGAATCTCGCCGTAGAGCAGGGCTACGAAGTCTTCATTGGTTCCACAAACTACGACGCCGTCCGCACCGAAGCGCTCATCCGCCGCATGCTGCAGCGCAGCGTAGACGGCGTGGCCATCATGACGTTCGGCATCGAAGAGGAACTGATCCAGAAGCTCGTTGAGCGAGCTTTCCCGCTCGTGTTTGTGGATGCAGGACCGGACTTGCCGAATATTCGACTCCTGAAAGTTAACTACGGAGAGGGAATTCGCGAGGCTGTGCAACATCTCGCTGCCCTTGGACATCGTCAGATCGCCTTCATCAGCGGCCCTCTGCTGATGCGCTCCGCGGGAGCGCGGCGCGATGCTTTCCTCAGCGCCATGGCCGAGCTCGGACTTACGGTCCCCCCCGAGCACCTCGTCGAAGGCACGCACACTATGGAAGGCGGCATCAAGGCCAGCGAACAATTGCTAGCGCTAGCAGAACTTCCAACCGGCGTTGTCTGCTCCAACGACATGACCGCGATTGGCGTATTGCATGGCTTGCATCGCACAACTCACCCTGTGCCGCAAGACGTTTCCGTTGTGGGGTTCGACGACGTTCACCTGGCGCAGTTCATGCTGCCGCCGCTCACCACGATCCAGATGTCGTGCAAGCATCTCGCCGCGGCTGCTGTGCAGGCTCTGCGCGCCGGCATCGAGCCTGACAATCCCCATGCACAGCAGAAGGAATGGCAAATTCCAACCAAGCTTGTGGTGCGGCAGTCCACATCGTTCCCACGCCGCAGTCTGCCAGCGCTGGCAAAGGCCAAGCCTGCGTCGCATCGCGTCGCCATCAAACAATAGTGGCCTCTTTTGGCTTCCAATCGAATCATTTCCGGACTGTTGTAACTTGTTGCGCCAGGCGGGAATCTAATAGGTGTTGTAGATCGTTCTCCATCTGAGGTAGTGCATGCTGATTCACAAACCCTCCGACATTCCTTCATCGGAGATTACGCCCCACGAGAGCTACAAAGAGTACTTCAGCCGGCGCCGTTTTTTACGCAATTCCATTGCCGGCGCTGCCGCAACGGGCGCAGTCATTACGGGCGCTGACCGTCTTGCCGATGTATTTGCACCTCGCACCAGCGCATTCGCCGACACCAGGCTGCAGACGGTGAAAAGCCCCCTGACAGATACGGGCGAACAACTCACCAGCTTGCAGGACATTACCCATTACAACAACTACTACGAATTTGGATCGCATAAAAATGAGCCGGCCGAAAACGCCGGCGCTTTGCCCACGCGTCCGTGGACCGTCAAAGTGGAAGGCAAAGTCAAGAAGCCCAGTACATTTGATATCGATGCGCTATTGAAGCTGCGTCCGCTTGAGGAGCGAGTCTATCGTCTTCGCTGCGTAGAGGCGTGGAGTATGGTCATTCCCTGGATCGGCTACTCGCTCTCTGAACTCATCAAGCAGTGCGATCCGTTGCCCAGCGCGAAATACGTCCAGTTCCTCTCCTACTACGACCCAAAGGTGGAAAAGTGGGCGAGTGATGCCTCCTTTTATTCTGCCTATTCTGAGGGCCTCCGCATGGATGAAGCGATGCACCCGCTCACGCTTCTTACGGTTGGACTTTACGGCGAAGTTCTTCCCAATCAGAATGGCGCACCGATTCGCATCGTTGTGCCCTGGAAGTACGGCTTCAAATCGGCCAAGTCGATCGTGACGATTCGCTTCGTCGACAAGGAGCCGCCGACGACCTGGAACCAGATGGGTCCGAGCGAGTACGGCTTCTACTCCAACGTCAACCCTAACGTCGATCACCCGCGCTGGAGCCAGAAGACAGAACGCCGCATTGGTGTTCCGCTCTTCCAGCAGCGCCGGACAACGCTCGTCTTTAATGGTTACAGCGATCAGGTAGCGTCGATGTACAACGGAATGGATCTGAAGAAGAATTATTAGCGGAGTTAGGAAGAGCGGTGTGCTAACTTCGCCAACACGCGGGTCGCGCGGCTAACAATGCTAACTCCGCTTCTCCCTGGACACTCATGAACCGCACGACTCTCATCACGCTTAAGACGATTACTTGGATCGCGTGCCTCTCTCCGTTTGCGATGCTGGTTTACCAGGCCGCCACCAACACGCTGGGTCCCGACCCCACTTCGAATATCACTCTCACCACCGGCTACAACGCGCTGCTGATGTTGATTCTGTCGCTGGCAATCACGCCGCTGCGCCTGCTATCGCCACGCCTCTCTTGGCTTATCAAGTTTCGCCGCCTGTTCGGCCTCTTCGCCTTCTTCTACGCGTCACTGCATCTGGCCACGTACATTGCCCTCTACATGAACTTCGACCTGAGCGTATTTAAGACGGACATCACGAAACGCCGCTTCATCATCGCCGGCTTCCTCGCGTACTCGCTGCTTGTCCCGCTCGCGGCGACGTCAACCACGTGGGCCATTCGGAAGCTCGGCGGCAAGCGCTGGAATCAGCTGCACAAGCTGGTCTACTTCGCGGCCATCTGCGGAATCATCCACTACTGGTGGCAGGTCAAGCCTGGCGTCAAGAGCCCAATGAACCTTACAGTAACGCTCTTTGTGCTGTTGGTTGCGCGTCCAGTCCTGACATACGCGCAGAAACGCAGAACGCGCCGACGCCCCGTTGCCGTTTGAATTTCGCCTATTGGATGGCTTCCGGCAGCGCTCCAAAATCCAGCATTATCTGCGCCACCGGACTCCAGTTCTTCCGATGCAGTGGCGTTGGGCCGAGGCGATCAAGCGCCGCCATGTGCTCGCGCGAGCAATAGCCTTTATGGCGCGCCAGCCCGTATCCCGGATAAACAGCGTCCAGCTCGACCAGCAACCGGTCGCGATGTACTTTCGCTAGCACGCTCGCCGCCGCGATCGAATAGCTCGTTCCATCGCCGTGAATGACCGACTCCTGCGGGCATGGCCATTCGATGGTGTCGCACCCATCGATCAGCAGGTAATCTGGTTGAATCGCAAGCTGCTCAACGGCGGTGCGCATCGCCAGCAGTGAAGCCTTGCGGATATTGATGCGGTCGATCGTCTCCACATCAATCGCTGCGATGGCAAACGCCAGAGCCTTGGCGCGAATGACAACATCGAGCTCGTTACGCTTGTTTTCGCAGAGCTGCTTCGAATCGTTCAGCCCCGTGAGCCTGCAGCCCAACGGCAGGACAACGGCGGCCGCGACCACTGGCCCGAACATGGGCCCACGTCCCACCTCGTCGCATCCGGCGATCCGCAGAAAGCCGCATTTCGCGGCAGCTTTCTCTAACCTCCAGCCGCACACGGGTGAACTCGCCATGCCCCCAGTATAAGAACGAACGGCCGTCATGAGCCGGTGGATGTCTGCGGAAAACCCGTCCGGTATTCGGTGGGTTAATCCGGTCGACGCATCTCAAAATGCGCATCCAACCAGCAAGGAGATCCGATGACCGAAAGATTAAGGCCCACACACACGCAGCCCGATGGACTTGAGCAGAAGAGTCCACCTCCCGATGATGGTGTAGTGAACGATTCATTCGGCACCGTGGACATCGCCGATTCAACGGGACTGGATGAAACCAAGGAAACAGGCGACGCCAAACACCTGAACAAGGACACCAACGAGGACTGACTTGTAGCGATTTTTTCCCAAGCGCGTTTGAGGTTTGGCTCTGCGGATACAAACGAAAACCCCGGCCGGAGCCGGGGTCTTGGGCCTGAGAAGAGAAGCCCCTCACGCCTTGACGGCGGTGCGTTCCACTTCCTTCAGACGGGCAGCCTTGCCGCGCAGTCCACGGATATAGAACAGCTTCGAACGCCGCACCCTGTAGCTGCGAACCTTCTCCACCTTGTCGACGACCTTGGAGTTGAACGGGAAAATGCGCTCCACGCCCTGTCCGAAGCTCATCTTGCGGACGGTGAAGGTGCCCTGCGGTCCCTTGTTGATGGCAATCACGAGGCCTTCAAAGGCCTGCAAACGTTCCTTATCGCCTTCTTTAATCTTGACTTGCACGCGAACCTGATCGCCCGGCACAAACTTGGGCAGATCGGTGCGCTTCAGCTTGTCCGCAAGGCGCTGCATTACTGGATGGATAGACATAGCTTCTTCCTGCTGATGGACTCAGAACCTTGATTTTAACAGAGATTCCGCTTGCGCGCCTAGTCGGCTCCGATTCTCATATGCTATCGTTCATCCAGCTTCCCACAGTTCCCCGATTCGGAGGTAACTTGAATCCAGTCAATAGCTTCAATGTCTTGGGCGCCCACGTCGATGTCATCACAACCGGCGAAATGACCGGGGGCCGAACCTGCGTTGCCGTTGAGACCTCTCCGCCCGGCTGCGGTCCCCCACCCCACTCCCACCAGAACAAGGACGAAACCTTCTACATCCTCGAAGGCGAATACGAAATCCTCTCCGAAGGGCAGTGGCACAAATTCACCAAGGGCGAAGGTGCACACAGCAACCGAGGTGCGGTTCACACCTTCCGCAACTCCGGCCCCGGCCCGGCAAAATCCTTATAGTCATCTCCCCGGCGGGATTTGAGAAATACCTCGAGGAGATTTCTGTTCTCTCTATCCCACAGGACATGCCCCAGCTTCTGGCCATCTCCGACCGATACGGCGTGAAGTTCGTTCTCTAACCCAGTCCTCCAGCCGTCCTCACCCTGCGCTATAGTTTCCGCTATGGACGACAAACGCCAGTTGTTACGCCATACCGTTGCCGCACTAGCCTACCGCGCTGCTCGTGCGCTTGAGGGCGCTCCGGATACCTTCGCCACGTTCTACGGGTGTGGACGCCAGCCCATCCAGATTCTCGCTCACATGGGCGATCTGTTCGACTGGGCGCTCAGTTCAGTGCAGGGAAATGAGCGCTGGCACAACTCCCCGCCCCTGCCGTGGCCGCAGGAGAAAGCCCGCTTCTTCGACGCTCTCAAGGCGTTTGACGACTACCTTGCATCGTGTCAACCACTGCATGCAGCGGCGGAACCGCTCTTCCAGGGACCGATCGCGGACGCACTCACCCACGTCGGCCAGATCGCGATGCTCCGCCGTCTCGCCAACTGTCCGGCATGCGGCGAAAATTTCTTCGTCGCGAAGATCGCCGTTGGCCAGGTCAGCGCGGATCAGCCCGTCGCCGTCCATCCCTTTCGTTGATGCTTTGTACGTCGAAGCTGTTTATCGAACGAAGGGAAAATATGCCGGTGTTGTCGACTTGTATCGCGCGAATTCCTCTCCAAACCGCGCCGCCAGCAATTTCTCTTCAGCGCGCACGCGAATCTCGGTTCCGATTACAAAGAAGACCACGCCCGCAACCATCATCGGCCACCAGGTCTTCGCGAATCCCGTTGCCAGCAGCATGCCCAGCATCGACGCGTAAATCGGATTCCGCAGCCATCGATACGGCCCGGTTGTGATCAGCTTGTGGTCCTCGCTCAGCGCCGCTTCAAAACGCCATTGCTTGTCCAGATGCCGAGCCGCCATCCACACCAGCACCACTGACGGCGGAGCAAGAATCATAGAAGCAACCAGCGATGCGGTGGACTTCTCAAATCCCACTGGCCGCACATATGCCCAAATACACGCATAGCCCAGCATCACCAGGAGGATTCCCCATCGCGAAGCCGACGCACGCTCCGTCTTCTTCGCACCGGCCGCTTGTTTCCGCGGCTTGACAAAGGCGAGCGACCACATGATCCAGCAAACGGAAAGCTCGACCCATGCCGCAATTTGCAACGTATGCACGTTTCAGTCTCCGTCTTCGGTAGCGATTGCCTCAAGTAGCCGCTGATCTTCATCGCTCAGCGCCGCGCGTTCCAGCAAATCCGGCCGGTTCTTCAGTGTTTTGCGCAGTTGCTGTTCACGCCGCCAGCGCCGAATCTGCTGATGATCGCCGTTCATCAGCACCTCGGGTGCGCGCAGGCCGCCAAACTCCGCGGGCCGTGTGTAGTGCGGATAATCCAGCAGCCCTCCGGATCCATGTTGTGAACGCGGCACACCTTCCTCATCGCTGTTGATATCCGCATCAGCCACGCCAAAGCTTTCGAACTTGCCTGAGGCTTCATTGCCCAGAACGCCCGGCACCAGCCGCATTACCGTATCGACAACCACCGCTGCGGCCAGTTCACCACCACTCAGCACATAGTCGCCGACAGAGAGCTCCATGTCGCAATAAATTTCGTTGATGCGCTCGTCCACACCTTCGTATCGCCCACAGATAAGCACCACACGTTCCAACTTCACCAGATCGCGTGCCACCGCTTGCGTAAACGGTCGTCCTTGCGCCGAAAGGAGGATCACGCGCGTCTTATTATGCCCTCGGTTGTCATCTTGAGATAAGCGGTTTTCTTCAGCGAAGCGAAGGATCTGCTTTTGTTCTTCTCGGGCAGGTTTGCACGGAATCTTCAGCGCCCCCAGAGCCTCTGCCAGAGGTTCTGGCTTCAGTACCATCCCCTCGCCGCCACCAAACGGACGATCGTCCACCGTTCGGTGCCGATCGTGCGTAAACGCACGCAGATCGTGAACGCCGATATCCACAAGCCCCTCGGCCTGCGCCCGCCGCACGATCCCGTGCTCGAAGATGCCGGAGAAGAATCCCGGGAAAATGGTGATGATCTCAAACCGCATATCCGTTCTTACGATCATAGAACCGTTCTGTTCCATTGTTGGTTTGGAGGGCAAAGAACCTCGAGGGTTGATCCCCACAGGTTACGCGTTCGCAAGAGTCTGCCGCACCAATTCACCAAAAGCTGTTGGGTCGTAGCGAGTAACGAGGAAAGGTGTATCGGACCAACTCCACGCAGTCCAGCCGATCTCGAGATCGCCCATATACCGAATCAAACGTTGAATGAAATCCAGATCGCTCGGAGTGTCATTGCCGCCAAATTCCCCTGCAAACACGGGTACCGATTTCGACAGATTACCGAACGCCTCTGGCCATTCATCGCCTTTGTTGGGATAAACGTGGGTCGAATAGACAACGTTCTCGAGATCCATCGGCATTCCACGCAGATCGTAGGCCCAATTAGTTCCACCGATGAACACAAGCGCACCTGGATTCTCGCCTCGAATCGCCCCGCGTGAGCTTGCGTGCCCAAGGCTGCCATTCCTTCATCGTCACTCGCCTCTGGCCCGGAGGATACGTGGTGCCGTCCTCCTTATTCAGCGGGTAGGGATCGTCGGCCAACCGGTCGTGCGGCTCGTTGAATAAGTCATAGAGAACGGCGGGCTCGCTCGCGTACCGCCGAGCCAGCGTTGTCCACAACTCGACTGACTCCATATTCGGCAGCGGGGCAACGAAGTTGCGGTTGCCGCCGTAGATGCGATCAGCGTCGAGCCACTGCAGATCAAGCAATGTGTACGCCCCGAACGACGAAGCCCAGTAAATCACTTGGTCAAGCGCCTTTTGATATTCCTCGCCAGAGAGTCCAAGCCTCCCTCGAAGAACAAAGTCCTGATTGAATGGAAGACGGATGATATTGCATCTCCACTTCCTGACGATGAACTCAATTTCGGATCTGGAAAGCGAGGCTCCCGACAAGAAGCCCTGTTCGTCTGGTCCTGCATATTCCAGCCCCGATCGATTGACGCCGCGCAGGATGACCGGTTCGCCGTTCGCCAGGTTGATGATGCGATTCCCCGATGAGCCCAGACCGGGTAAGCCGTTTGATAGCTGACCATTCATCACGTGCCCCCAGAATTCTTGCGACCTGAGTGTCCCACACTTGCAGGCCTGTGTGCTCTAATGTTGCGCAGATAATGCCCGACTACGAATCGTTCCTCAAACGCTGGCAATCCGCCGGCGTACTCGATGCTGAGAAATCTGCCTGCAACCGGTCAACGGCTGGGTCGGCGCCAGGGTGGCTCGAATGAGCGCAGTTTCGCTCAAGGTCTACGATCCTCCACCTTCGCTGGGAAGGAGCGAAGGGCCTCGGGAGTGGGCCACACGCCGCATAGCTATCAACGCTGGCCTAGAGCTCATACGAGATGCTCGAGACAAGCGGTGGCGATGAGCCGGTAGTGAACCTTCCGTCGGGAACGGACCATGGAAATAGTAATCGTGTCACAGAACACTAAATCGACGGTGCCGATGTCGACGGGTTCATCTTTCTTCACCAAGACCTCATTGAGAGTGTGTTTTCTGCCAATCGCGGGGGCAAAAAGGCTTCGGGCTGTCCTCAGCAAGCTCTCGCTCACCGATACGATGGCCACGACTGACGGGTTCGGGAGCTTGCGAATCAGATCGACGTGTTCGGCGGCCCGGCAATAGACGAGACCTATCGACGGCCTGTTTTGCGGAACGAGCGGTTTCAGGTCGTCTACAAGGTGGTTTGCGGCCAACACCTGGGCACCGATGGCGAGGCTCGGTTCGCCGGCAAAATCTTCGGGTGAGCAACTCTCAACCCGCCAACCGAGGCTATCGATAACTTCTTGCCGAATGATCTCGCGCAGACCCGGCTCCTGCTCCACGACCAGAAAATGGTCAGGCGGCTGCGCCATCAGGCGCTCAAGTACTCTTTGTCTCAGCTCTTGGAGGGTGTAGCCCATCTCCTTCGCGCGCTGGATGCTTTCATTGATCAATTCATCGACGGTATGCGGCCCGACCAATGGTGCGCCTGAAACTGTTCCCACGACCAGTTGAGTACCGCGACGACGGGTAAGCCAGCACCTGCGCACGAGCTCCTGGTATGCCTCGGACACGGTGTTGTGATGCACCTTGCTTTGCCTAGCGAGCGCTCGCACACTGGGCAGTGCGTCGCCTGCATGAAGTTGGCCTGTCGTAATCAGGAACACAACCTGCTCCGCGAGCTGTTGCCGCAGAGGGACATCACTGTTCTTGCTCAGTGCAATTTCCATTGGTTCTCTCCACTGATTATCTGATCATCGCGAGGATTTCAAGAGCCTCTTCAGATGATTGCGACGACGCCAGCCAGACCAAGTCAATACGCCGGGACGTGTGACAGCGAACGAAACTGTCATATGCCCAATGGTTCCTACAGGAGCCTCCGACTATTCTCAGGCACATAGCGGTTCCGAGATCCAGTAGGCGAGATGATCCCTGTTCTCTTTATTGTCGCTGCCACAGTTGCGTTCTTCATCGTCGAGCGAGTTCTGCCTGGGCGCGACTTGCCGGAAGCGCCTGGTTGGTATGCTCGCGCGGTTTTCCTGAACCTTTGCCAGGTTGGTATGGTTCTGCTGGCTGGGCTGGCTTGGAATCGATGGCTCCAGTCGTGGAACGCCTTTCACATTTCGAAGGGAATGCCGCCTTTCCTGCAGGGGTTTATTGGGTGGTTTGTCGGAACATTCGTATTCTACTGGTGGCACCGCGCTCGACACGATTCCGATTCTTTATGGCGAATTTTCCATCAGATTCACCACAGTCCCGCGAGAATCGAGGTCCTGACGGCTTTCTATAAGCACCCAATCGAGATCGCTGCCGACTCCGTAATTGCCAGCGCCCTCATGTTCTCGTTTTTGGGGGCGTCTCCAGCCGGGGGCGCCTGGTTTAACGTCTTGCTGCGGTGGGTGAGTATTTCTATCACAGCAATCTGCGCACTCCTCGTTGGATCGGATACTTCCTTCAAAGGCCCGAGCATCATTCAATTCATCATCAACTCGATCTCCATCAGTTCAACTACGGGGACATTACTTGGTGGGATCGCCTCTTTGGAACGTTTCGAGATACAGATGCCTTCGCGTCAAACTGCGGATTTCCTGACAACCATGAGAGGAATCTTGTAGAGATGCTCGTTTTTCGAGATGGATACTGAACTGCATCCCGTTCGTGCTGTGGGCGACCGCTTGCCGCCAACCTTCCGTACCCAAAATCGAGTTTCTCTCCGTGCTGGCGTACGCGGCAGTTGTCCTGAAGTTTGTGTAGTTCCGTGAATTTGCGCTTTGACTATCCGTCCATTTCTGTATTGGTCGCCAGTTCCGGTCATTGACCTCCGCGGGTACTCGACCGGCCGTCGATATGCTCTAATGTTGGCCAACTTCTATGACTGAATATGAACCGTTGTTAAACCGCTGGCAGTCGGCCGGTGTTCTCGATGCTGAGAATGCGAGCCGTATCCGAGCCTGGGAATCCGCACAGGCTTCAGCAGCCACTCCTCTACTCGCCCCGCCGAAAGAGACGCTCGCCGAGGCATACGGAGACAGCAGTCCCCACCGACAGGCTCAAGTCGCAGGAGTGGCATGGCAGGGCAGAGTAGCACTCATCCTTGGCGGAATTCTTCTTGCCAGCGGTATCATCCTCTTCGTCTCGGCGCACTGGGATCAGCTTGGTCCCGGCATGCGCTATCTCCTCGTGATGGCCATGGTCACCGTCTTCCATCTTGGCGGCGCCATCGCCCGCGAGCGATATAAAGCCACATCGACGACCCTGCACGCCGTTGGCACCATCTCCACGGGCGCGGCCATTGCGCTTGTCGGGCAGATCTTCAACATCCAGGAACACTGGCCCGCCGCTGTCCTCATGTGGGCGATCGCCGCTCTGCTTGGCTGGATCCTGTTGCGCGATGAAGCCCAGCAGGTGCTCACACTGCTGCTCGTTCCGTCGTGGCTTATTTGCGAATGGAGTTACGCGGCAGAAAACCACATTGGCGTAGAAATCTACGTTGGCCGATTCCTCTTCGTCTGGGCCACTTTCTACCTTACATTCTTCATGGGGACGGAACGTCGCGTCGTTCGCGGAATTCTCTTCGCAGTTTCCGCAATCTCCGCCCTCATCAGCGTCTTTTTGCTCCTCGACGGCTGGCGCTCCTGGTACGGTATGCAGCCTTACCCGCCCTTCCACACGCGCTTCTGGGGATGGGTCGATATCGCCGCAATTCCTTTCCTCTTCTCGTTGTTTCGGTTGCGTAAGAGCACTCTTCCTGTGCTTGCAGGCATCGCCTTTGTCGTTGCATTGCCATGGTGCACACGCATCCGGGTGGAGCACTACACCTACGGCTCCTGGACACGCACTGAACCCAGCCTCCTCGCGCACGCGTTCGTCGCAGCTTTCTGCATCTTTCTTATCTGGTGGGGAATGACGCAAGCCAGCCGCGGGCTCGTAAATCTTGGCATCGTCTTCTTCGGTGCCACGGTCGCATGGTTCTACTTCAGCGATGTCTTCGACAAGATGGACCGCTCGCTCGGACTGATCGGACTTGGCGTGCTCTTCCTCGCCGGCGGATGGGCGCTTGAGAAAACCCGCCGCGGTCTGCTCGCGCACATGGCGCAATCGCCCGCGCCACTTGAGGAGGCACGATGAAATTCTCCAAGGCTTCCATCGCCCTGCTCGTCATTCAACTGGCGATCGTCTCAACGGTCGCTGCCAAGTATCTCTATCAGCGCGCCTCGTGTCCGCGTGTGTGGACTCGCACCGCCGCTTACGATCCCGCGCTCATTATGCGCGGCCGTTATCTCAGCCTGCAACTCACCGTGGACGGGTGTGGTAGCACGTTGCCCTCTGCCAAAGATGCGGAATTTCCCCGCAGCATCAATGGCGATCCCGGGAGGAAGGACTTTCTCCATCCGTGCGGCAGATACTGTCTGGTTCCAGGCAAAACTCGCCGTGAAAGACAACAAGCTAATTGCGATTCGCGTTCCCGAATCGGATACTTCCATGGCAACACAGACAATCGCTGGAAATTCCGGCTCATCTTGCGACCAGATGCGTCTCGCGCAGCCCGTCAATTTCTACATCCCCGAACACGCCGCAGATCCAACCCGACTCAAGCCCGGCCAGGAGCTCTGGATCGAAGTGACCGTCCCGCCGAAGGGCCCGCCACGCCCATTGCAGTTGGCGCTAAAAAACAACGGCGCATGGAAGCCGCTCGCGTTTCAGTAGGCCTGAAGAGAGCTGTTGTCACAGTTCCGGCGACCTTTCTTGGGAGAATGGAAAGTGTTGGAGGGATTCCGACTCTTTTATCCGATCCTTCTGGTGATAATTTGCCACACCGCGCTTGGGTGCCATTTTCTCGGGACTAGCGTGGCTTGCAGTGATCTTTGACAGGGAAAAACCACGGTCTAAGGAGGGTATCGCCGGCGCTGATCGTCGTCAACTCATCGGCCGTCCCGGTTATCGCGGGGTGGATGGTTGCATCGATGTTGCCTGTCGAGTAGCAATCTCATCGAGAGTTCGGGAAATCCATGGGTGCCTTCATTGTTCTGTCGTCCTTGGCAGTGAGTTCATTGTGTGAGGTTCTCACTCCGCCTCTCGCCCGGAGGTTTCGAAGCGAGGTGAACGGCATTCTCACGGTGGGTTCTATTTTTCTGATTCTTGTGAATGTGCTGGCATTGGTTTTGTACTCCGCACCCGGCATGCCATGGCACTGAGTCAGTTCAATCGGGTCTATTCAACTCCACTAGCCCTTCGGGCAGCGCCATCTCTACCCGCTTACCGTCCACATCGATGCGCAGCAGATAATCTTTCGCAAACGGAATGAGAATCTCGTCGCCCGACTTGCCGCCCACCACCAGAAGAGCCACCGGCCCCGCGCTCCGATCCACATCTTGAATTTCGCCTACAGTCACAGGCTCAGCGCCGCCAACATCCACAAGCGCGCATCCGATCAGGTCGCCAACATAGACCTCGTCCTCATCCAGGGCAGCGCGTTCTTCGCGAGGAATCGCCACAATCATCCCGGCAAGCTCTTCTGCCGCCGAAATCGAATCCACGCCCGCAAAGTGCAGCACAATGCCGCCCTTATGCAGCCAATGGTGAACAAGCTCTACCTCACGCGGATTCTCATCGGCGCTGGTTTTCGACGCAACATCGGCGCCCGAGCGCGTATTGCCGCGGAGCAGCCAAAGTCGTCTTCGCTGCGCAAACCTTTCAGGAAAATCCGTGAGAATTTCGGCGAAGACTTCGCCCTTTCGGCCTTGTGTGCGCTTGATGCGCGCAAGCCACACCGATCCCCTCAGCGCGGTCATCTGCGTCCCGAGAGATACTTGGCCCCGAGGGGGTTGGTCATCCTACGCTTCGTCGTCCTCTTCCAGGATGTCGAGCGTGTAGCGATGATGCAGCTTCATGCTCACTGCTCCCAGAATTGTGCGTACTGAGCGGGCTGTTCGCCCCTGCTTCCCAATTACCTTGCCAACGTCGCCGGGCGCCACGCGCAGCTTGAGAACGGTGTTTTCGTCCCGCTGCACAGACTGCACGTCTACTGCTTCCGGTTCGTCTACCAAAGCCCGCGCGATCTCGCGGACCAGCTCATCTACTGCCACCATGTCAACTTGGGTCATGAACTTGCCTCTGACCGTAAACATCCAAGGAGAAGCGACTTGGATCGGTGCGCAGATAGTATCAGCACAACCCGTCTCAAGTCAGTATCGGCGTGCGGGATATCGAAAAATCACGCACACCGCTCAAATCCAGTGAAAGGGAGTTATGCGACCGCGGGCTCTGCGGTCTTGGCCGGGTTCTTTTCGACCAGCTTGGCAACGATGGGAGAGAATTGTGCGCCCACTCCACGCCAATAGGCGATGCGATCATGCTTCAGGTCGACCGAAGCCGGGCTGGTACGCGGATTGTAGGTGCCGACGACCTCGATCGAACGGCCATTGCGGGCGCGGTCCTTCTCGATGACCACGATACGATAATAGGGCTGCTTGGGGGCGCCAAAACGCGCCAAACGAATCATCACCACGGAGATACGATTCCTTTCAAATTCCGGTGCTCTTCTTGCGGTCTTTGGCAGTTTTTATGGCCTGCGCAGAAGCGCCCGGCCTTTAACACCCGGATGCCCACTCAGGGCCATCGGGTCCCCGCGGACAGGCCGTGGGGTTGAAAGACACAACGTCTAAGTATCGCCGATAGTGGCCTTTCAAGCAAGCTGTTCCCGTTTCCGTACAACGGGGGCCTCACCTTCCCATAGTGCAAAAGTTGCAGGGCAATTCACGGCAGCCACTGTCCAAAGTCGTTCATTCGGGGCATACTTATTCCGAAGTTCCAGGAACCTCTTGCATAGGAGCCAGAATAGGCATGTGGCCATTTTCCACGAAAGAGCCTCTCAGCCCTGACAAACTGCCCGTCCCCGCAACCTGGACGCAGTTTAAAGGGAATGACCCCCTTGGCAGACCAATGCTGGTGCGGGCTCACACCGGCTACAGCAAATTCAAAGGCGTCACTGGCTACGGGCACCACGTCGCCATCGCCGTGCCCATGATCGACACCACCCGAGACGGTTTTCCAAACCCCGGTGAAACCGAGGAACTTAAACGCATAGAGAACGATATCTGCGAGGTGTTCGAGCCCAATCGCGAGTCGCTATTCGTCGCCGCCAGCACGATTCCGGGAATTCGGGAATTCATTCTTTACACCAGGAATCCCGATTCGGTACAGCGTAAGTTCGACAATGACTTGCTTGCCCGCGTCTTCAGCCATAGGGTCCACATAAAAATTCAGCCTGATCAAAACTGGCAAATCTACAGCAAGCTTCTGTAGCCAGTCGCATACTCATACCATGGCCTCGACTGGTGTGAATAGAATAGACCCACTGTGCTGTCCCGTCTCAGCACGCCGCTCGTCGTCGGGTTGGGCTGCGCCGCCATTTTCCTAGTCTTGTTTGCAATGCTGGCAGAGGAGATGCTCGAAGGAGACACGAGTCAATTTGACGATGCGGTTCGGCTCTTCGTTCATGCCCACTCTTTCACGGAACTCACCGCCGTCATGCGGTTCCTATCGATCGTTGGCTCGCCCATGGCCGTTACCGTGATTGCAATCGCATCCAGCATTGCACTGTGGCTCGTCGGCCATCCGCGCCGCGCAATCTTGATTGCAGTCACAGTCGCTGGTGGAAGCTTACTGATGTGGGTATTGAAACTCGCATTCCATCGCCATCGCCCGGACCCTTTTTTCGATGCGAGGCTTCCGTCGTCATACAGCTTTCCCAGTGGGCATGCGATGCTTTCTTTCTGTCTTTGTCTTTCTGCCGCTGCGCTGTTCTCCTCCAGCCGAAAAAGTCGATTGGCTCGCGTCACAATTTGGGCTTTCTGGGTCAGTCTCTCTGGCGCAATCGGCTATTCGAGAATCTATCTGGGTGTCCACTACCCGAGCGATGTTATCGCCGGCTATCTCGCGGCTCTCGTATGGTCAATCACCGTCGGAGGCGTCTACCAGAAAGTGGCGCAAACTACCGCCCGTCTACTGACGACAACCGCGAGCGGATAGAAAACTCAGCTCGCCGGATACAAAAACTTCAGCATCGGCCTGACACGTCCCGCCCAACTTGCCTCATCGTGCGTTCCCTCATGGACCTTCTCAAAGTGCATCGACTCACCGGGGCGCCAGCCATTCGCCTTCAGTCTTCGCGCCAGGTGCTCCACATCGCGCAGCGTCCGCTGTCCCTCGCGATCGCCCACATCCAGCCACACCCTTGGTCGCTCCCACAGTTGCGGAGAGTGCTCGTTCAAGTAGCCGAGAATACTTTTGTGATTCCACCACACACTCGGCGACATCAGTGCCAGCTTTCCGAAATGCTGTGCATTGCGCAGACCCAGGTACAGTGTCACCAGGCCACCAAGTGACGAGCCGCCCATCCCAGTGCTCTCGCGATCTCCCCGCACCCGATACCGATCAGCGATCCACGGCATCAGTTCACGCGTCAGCAGATCGCCATACTTGTCCGCCTCACCGCCGCCCATCTGCCAGTTGTATTCGTGGGTGTATTCGGCCAGTCGCCGGTCGCCGGTGTTGTAGATGCCCACGATCACCAGCGGTTCAACTTCGCCCGCCTCGATCGCTTCGTCGGTATGCTCGCGCGCCATCCATGTGCGCCCCTTTACAAACGAAGTGCAACCATCAAAAAGATTCTGCCCATCGTGCAGGTAGAGCACCGGATAAGTCCGTTCAGGCTCCTCGTCATACCCTGGAGGTACATAGACAATCACATCGCGTTCATTTGGCAGATAGCTACTTTTAAACGCTTTATGTAGTCGCAGTCTCGGGTGTGGCGATAGCGATGAGATCTCGGCAATCAGTCCGTCGCTCTCGTCTTCGTTCGTCTGATGCTTAAAGTTCAATCCGTCGTGAATCCTCATGGCGAGGTCTCAATGCCCTCGCAATCTCAGTCCTTTGTCCCAACTCCCTCAGTCCCTTGGTTTCTGCTTTTCCCTGTTACAGTAACAGGAAACCTTCGCTTCTCAAATCGCCCGTCTCAGGAGCAAAACTCTCGATGAACCGCGAGTACCACAAGTGGTATTCCAGCCGGCTCGACCGCGACATGGAGCTACTCGTCTTTGGTCACGCCGGATTGCCCGTTCTCGTCTTTCCCACATCGGGTGGTCGTTTCTTTGAGTTTGAAGATCGCGACATGATCGGCGCCGTGGCTGGCCGCGTCGAACATGGCGACTTGCAGTTCTACTGCGTCGACTCGATCGATATGGAAAGCTGGTACAACCGCAACGTTTCGCCGCGCTGGCGCATTGCCCGCCACGTCCAATATGAGGACTACTTAATTCACGAAGTCGTGCCTCTCATCCGCAAGAAGAACTGGGACACGCACCTCGTGTCGCTCGGCTGCAGCTTCGGCGGCTACCACGCCACGAATATCGCCCTGCGCCATCCCGACATCTTCACCGGCTTGCTAACAATGTCTGGCGCGTTCGACGTTTCCAACTTCCTCGGTGGCTATTACGACCAGGATTGCTACTTCAACCTGCCCACGCACTATCTTCCCAATCTTGCTGATCCCTGGTTCTTTGACCACTACCGGCGTAACGCCTACATTCTCGCCACCGGCTGGGACGACCAGTGCCTTGGCCAGAACCAGAATCTCGACAGGATCATGAGTTCCAAGGGAATCCCACATAGACTCTATACATGGGAAACTTATAACTCTCATGATTGGCCCACTTGGCGGCGCATGATTCAGCAATATCTTTAAAGGCGAATATAGGCGACGCTTGGGGGAATAGGATGTGGAACAGGAGCCGAAACTCCTCGAACCCGATTCGTTAATTGCCCATTCATCCCGCCCCGCGTAGAACTGTAATCGGCAACTGACGACTCGCAACCGAAATCTTACGCCTGCACCACAGGATCTTTCTCAATGAGCGAACTCAATCCATACGCGAAGTTTCTCGACGGTCGCCCACTTGACGTCATCCTCTCTGCTACATCCCACGAGATCGCCAACAAACTCCAAATGATCGGCCCGGACAAGACCAGCGAGGCTCCCGCTCCCGGCAAATGGTCACCCGCCGAGATCGTCTGCCACCTTGCCGACTGCGAAATAGCCTTTGCCTTCCGCTTGCGCCAGACCCTCGCTGAGGACCATCATGTACTGCAGCCCTTCGACCAGGACAAGTGGGCCGCGCCTTACGCCGGCATTGTTGCCAAGGATGCTCTTGCAGCTTTCACGGCGTTGCGCGTCTGGAACCTCAAGCTCATCGCGAAAGCTCTGCCTGACGCCGCGTCTAAACCCGTGACGCATCCCGAGCGCGGCACCATGACCTTCCAGACCATCGTTGAAACCATGGCCGGACATGACCTGAATCACCTAGCTCAACTCAAGCACATCGCTTCAAACTAGCTGTTCTTACCTCGATGCAACTCAACGATCGTCTGAATCGGTCACCGGGCTCGATGAAGGCGACGGTCGACATTGACTGAAAATCAACTTTATCCGAAATCGTGTCTCTCTTCGAGGGCAACAGCCGCAGGTCAAAAGCCGTTCTCCCTGCTCGGTCAGCATCATGGGGCGGCACCTCGTCCTGGCTGTTAATCCGTTACGGATGGTCGTTGATCAAAGACAGACTGGTCGGGTTTCGATTGAAGGCTCTCTGATCTCGCTTCCCGATTAGCCGTGTTCGAGAGATTCCCATTTGCGGGGTGCTGCGTCTATTGACTTAGATCATTCTGATTCAGCCCGTGCGACCTGCAACCCGTTCAGGGCATTTACAATGCTTAGAGCGGCGCGTGGGAGAAACCGGCGTGTCGCAATCAACAAGCTGGTTGCCAGCCGGACGGTTGAGCAGTCGCGAGGTTCAAGACCGAATGAAGAAAATCGCCCTTTTTACCTTTCTGCTGGCCGTGTGCGTAGCAGCGGGCCGCGCTCAGGAGAGCCGGCAGGACATCAGCCTCAGCGGATCAGTTCTGATCGAACCTTTTGTTGCCTCTTCCACCACTGTTCAGGTCCACTCAAATGCCGCCTGGGGTGGGTTGCTTAGCTACCGGTTCATGCTTACCCCCAACAGCGCAGTTGAGGCCAATTACGGAATAACTAACCACAATTTCATAAATTATTACGTGAATCCGAATCACTATCAGGTGAACACACGTACTCAGGAAGCCTCAGTCGCTTACGTGCGCAGCTTTACCTACAAAAAATTCAATCCGTTTGTAGAGGCCGGTCCGGGCGTATACATTTTCCTGCCCATTCGCAACTCTGGCACTACCAGTCTCGACGTGAAGCAGCAAACTTCGGTCGGCGGTCTCTACGGTGGCGGAATTGCCTACGAGATCAGCCCCAGCTTCGATATTCGCGTCGAATACCGCGGTTTTGTAACCAAGGTGCCTACGTTCGGCGTCAGCCAGTTCACGACCAACAAGTGGTACAACATCTACAATCCGGTCATTGGCGTCGCGTACCACTTCTAAGAACAGATCAAGAGAACCCGCGAATAACAACCCCCGCATGCCCCGGAGATTCGACGTTTATGAGAGTCCCAAAAGGGAATGGCTAACGCCATCCCCTTTTGATTTCAACGGTGTCGGTGGGCCGAGGGGCTTGGATTTAACTCCATCCGTCCTAAGCCCTATTCCCTAATTTCTCTCTTCCGTGCCTCTACGTATCTGCCCAGCTCCTTCACCATGGCGCAGTGGGGCTTCAGAGCCTCGATGGCGTGGAAACCGTCCTGCGACGACTGGAGCTGGCAGTCCACGTAGAAGACATATTCCCATGGCTTGCCGTGCACGGGGCGCGACTCGATCTTGGTTAGGTTGGTTCCAATCGCCGCAAGCTGATTCAGCGCGGCCACGAGCGATCCCGGCCGGTTTTCGACGGAAAAGGCAAGGCTGGTTTTCTTGGCATCCAAGTCGAATCGAGCATCCCGGGTACGCCGAACGAGAAAGAACCGCGTAAAGTTCTCCGGATTGTCCTCGATCCCAGCCTCCAGAATCTGCGCACCGTAGTAACGGGCTGCCGCCTCACTGGCAATGGCGGCTGCATGCCGGTCGCGCAGTTCGACCAACTGTTTCACGCTTCCTGCGGTGTCGTAAAAAGCGAACGACTCCATCTTTGGATGGCGTGCTAGGAAGTTCCGGCATTGCGCCAGCGCCACTGGATGCGAAAAGACACGGTCGATGTCGTCGAGGGTGGACGAGATGCCGATGAGATTATGGCGAATGCGCAGTTGCGACTCGCGTATCACCTTCACGTCGTGCTGCAGCAGGAGGTCGAAGTGTTCCAGCACCGATCCGGCAAGGCTGTTCTCGATGGGAATGACTGCGCCGTCAACTGATTCGTTGGCCAGTGCATTGAAGACATCGGCCGAAATGGAGCAAGGGACTATTACGGCGTCAGACAGCATCGCCAGCGTTGCTTCGTGACTGAATGAGCCAGGTTCGCCCTGGATAGCTATCTTCATTCCGGTGGCGGTTGCACTTTCTTCGGAGCCAGGTGGGCGGGGCGCATATAGAAACTGCTTCCTCGCACCATACCACAGCTCTACAGCTGCCTTTTGTGTCAGAGTTTCGTCCATGTCTCCTTATCTCCGTAGCCAGACATCGGCGGCCACGAAAACCAAGAAGACCATTGCGATGACGCCGTTCATGGTGAAGAATGCAGCGTTCAGGCGTCGCATGTCGTTTGGCGAAACGATGGAGTGTTCATAGGTCAGCAACAGCCCAGCAGCGGCCACACCTAGCCAGCCAGCGAAGCCAAAGCTGAACAGGCATCCGAACCAGACGAGCAGACTCAGCATAGCCAGGTGCATCAAGCGCGCTATCCAGAACGCAGCCGGAACCCCGAGCGACTGGGGAATGCTGTGCAAGCCGACTTGGCGATCGTGCTCAAAATCCTGACAGGCATATAGCACGTCGAACCCGGCGACCCAGAGCATCACGGCAACGGTAAGCACCACGATCCGCGGATCCAGACTGCCGCGTACGGCGATCCATGCGGCCGATGGCGCCAGCCCCAGCGCAAGGCCCAGCACCAGGTGGGACCATCGCGTAAGCCGCTTCATGTAGCTGTATCCGAGGAGCACCATCAAAACGAAAGGGGCAAGATAAAGTGTGAGCCTATTCAGTTCGGCAGAGGCGATCACGAAGCTCAACCCCATGAGAACCGTGAATCCCAGCACAAATTGTCGTGACAAATGGCCGGCTGGGATGGCGCGCATACGTGTCCGTGGATTAACGGCGTCGAGGTCAGCGTCAGCCCAGCGATTGAAGGCCATCGCGCAGGAACGGGCCGTGACCATGGCAACCAGGATCCACCCGAGCGTACGCCAGCTGGGTGCGCCGCGGCTCGCCAGGAGGACGGCTGTCAAGGTAAAGGGCAGCGCAAAGATCGAGTGCTCCCACTTGATCATTTCCAACGTCGTACGGGTTTTTGCGGCCAAGCCCATCAGATGCTGCTCCAGCATCCAGTGTAAAGGAGTGACGTCCGCGCAACCGAAGGGTACGGTCTGCTGTCGGCGTACTTGAATTGAAATTAAAAGAAGTTTGAAGTTTTAGCGGATCTACGCCTCAGCGTCTTCGATCGTACCAACAAGAGGCAGCACCGTATCGACTTTCGTCACTTTGAACAGATCCATTACGCGACTGTTCGCGCCAGCGACAATGAGTTTGGCGCCATTGGTCTGGCAGCGGACGTAGGTATTCATCACGAGGCCCATTCCGGCCGAATCCATGTAGGGCACGGCGGTCAGGTCGATCACCGTCAGGGGCGGAGGCGCAGAGCCGCGCAATTCGGTCTGCAATTCGAAGAGGTTGCGAAGCGTGAGGGGTCCAGTAAGGGAGAACACCCGGGTGCCGGGTTTTTTTCCTTCTCTTCGATCGATCGTCAATGGGCCGTCGGTCAACATAGCGACCTCAAGTGTAAGGAATGAAATGTCCTGATGGGTTACAGTTCTGTAAATGTCGCACGCGGAGTGCGCAGCCGTCCAGCGAAAACGGACGGTATCGAGTCAATCACTGAGATGGTATTTCAAAGTGCTTTAAGGACCTTTCGGGGCATCGTTCAGCGATGCCCCGAAGAGTCGTTGCGCCAGAAAATACGCCCCAGCAGCGGAGCGGGTGCTGCGGGCTACTTCTCGCTGGGCTGGCCGGCTACCTGCAGGTAATTCTTCACGCTGAAGACCCCAGGTACGCCATTTGCCTTGATATAAGCCATGTCCTTATCGCCCCTGGAATCAACTACGCCGTACAACGAGACATTCCCATTTTGAACGGAGATGCGGATCGGCTTGGCAGGGTCGATAGCGTACTTGTTCAGCGTTGGAGCGCCGTAGACAGCGCGAGCAACGGCCAAGCGCGTCTGGTCGTCCATGATGGATGTGGGATCGACCTCGATGTCGTCCACGACGTCTTTTACGCCGGGGTAGGTGGATACGAGCGCCACGGCCGAGTCTTTATCGACGTCAGTGCGCGCATGGCCGCCTAATGTGACCAAGCCGTTCTGGACGTCGAGCGAGATGGCATTGAAGGCGTTTCCGTAGCCAACGCGATCGTAGGTCAGTTTCTCAAGCAACTTGGCTTTTAGTTCGCTGTCTGGCACATTGGGGCCTGCAACCTCGATTTCGTTTCGAACGGCGGTCACACCTTTCGCCTTGCGAACGCGATTGGCGGCACTTTGCTTGTATTCGTAGAGGCTCACGGTACCGGTCAATGTGGCGATACCATTGTCGACTGCGACCTTGACATCCTTGAATTGCGATTTTTTCAGCTTCGCCTGTGCATCGCTGGAACCATCCTGTCCGGCTCCCATGCCGGCGGCTGCCAACGAGATTTGTGGGGAACCAAAAAGGCTAATGGTGAGCGCCACCGCTACTATCCACGCGCCGGCGAAATTGTGCCTTATCGTCGTCATGTACGTGCTCCTTGTTTCACATTGCCCGCCCTAGTCGTTTCGAACCCGCTGCCACGCCGGGAGGGGAACGCTTTACTACTGCTCCTAGACACAGATGCAGGGAAGATGTTTCGCGACTATGGATTTGAGATGGGCCCCATGGAATCCAACCAGGATACTCGTTGAAGCATCAATCGACCGTCGACAGGAAAGATAATTGGCCGTTAGCTTTATTTGTAACGCCGCGTAGCCTTCACGACCATCGAAAAGACACCCGACTCGTCCCGCGTCACCTGCAGCGAAACGTGCCGGTTGATCGCGATATCCGCCTGCAGCAATTGCTGCGCCGTGGTATCCACGTCGGTGGCATAGGTCAGGGTAAGAACCTTTCCGACCTGCTCGACTACCGTTATGCGCGTCGTCGAGTTACCCAGCGCGCCGAGATAGTTCGGATCGACCTTCACCGAACCTGCGCCAAACAGCTTCTGCACGCGGTTGCTCATGGTTGCACTCAGGGCGCCGCCCAACAAGGCGTCGGTGGTGGCGTTGTTGGCAATATTCTCCTGCTGTTGTGTGTATAGCCGCTGCTGGTCCTGCGTGTGTCCCAGGGCCAGTAGCGCCACCACGTCGGCTTCCGGCAGTGGAGGGTCGCTTCGATAAGTAACAGTCATCTGATCGACGGAACCATGTAGTCCAAGGGTCACGTCGTAATCCTCTACACGAGCGGTAGCATTCAGATCGATCACGGGCTGGATGCGCACGGGATTCGTGAAGGTAATTTCGCCGCGCTGTAACTCGTAGCGAGTCCCGGCGATGGTCGCGTTGCCTTCGGTGATCGAGATCCGCCCCAACAGCGATGGTGAAGCGACCGTTCCGCGAAGCCGCAAATCCACATCTCCCGCCAACTTTGCGTAGGCATTTTGGAAGTTCAACTGCGGCGAAGACTGGACGCGCACATCGAGACGCACGTGATTTGACGGTGCATTGGCCGGCGCGATGGGTTGAGCCTTGCCTGCCTGCGCCGTCAGCGCCACAAAGTCGATGTCCTGGCTAATGGTAAATCGCGTAATCATCACGTTACCGCTCAGCAGCAGGTTGCTCTGCGGTCCCTGCAGTTGCAGATTAATATCAGCCGCGGAACTTACCCCCTGCGGATAGCGGATGCGAATCGATTTTCCTTTGAGGGCCAAGTCGGCATAAATGCCGTGCTGATAGGAAAGGTATCCTGAAACGCTTAGCAGACCGCCGCCGCTCATGGCCGTTAGCGACTTTACTTCGAGGCGATTCTGGTTAAATTCGAGCGTGCCATGCAATTGGCTCAAGCTGTTGGGCAGGTCTTGCAGGGCGAGCGAAGCGTCTAGGAAATCGATGCGGCCCGTCATGCCCGGTTTCTCAAGCGGACCGTGGGCTTCAATGCGGAAAGTGGTTGTGCCGCGCGCTGTCAGGTCGGGATCGATCGTCTCTGCCAGCTTCAAATTGATTGACCCGTCGGCCGCCACATCAAGCTGGCGATTACCCGTTAGACTGAGACTGCCCCTTACATGAATATCGGTCTCTTCGCCGGTGATGTGCAACGGGTCAAGCGTGATCAGGGAATTGCCGATGGTGGCGTGCAGACCGCCTTCGCTGCGCAGGTGGACACCAGCGACGGTGGCGGCGAGCTCCTGTATCCGGGCCTCGCCCCTCATCTGCTGCGGCTGCGCCAAAGGGCCTTGCAGGCTCACGGTTCCTTCGAGATCCGACTCACCAGTCAACCCACGGATATGGGCCACGTCAAGGATTGTGCCAATATTGAACTTTGAGAACTTGAGGGTCGCCTGCGTTTGGTTGTCGCCCTGCAGTTGGGTTTGTCCGTGAACTGTGAGCTTTGCCGCTTCAAGCCGTGAGTTGATGTCGTAAATCAGATTTCGATTTGCCGTGTGTGCAGTAGCATCAAATTCTCCGAAACGTTCGCCCCTGACCGAGAGGTTGGTCAGCGAGGCGCTCCCATTCAGATGCGGATCATCGAATGTTCCAGAGCCCGATAGAGAGAAGCCGAGGCTTCCAGCCAACTCCCCACCACCATTCTGCAGCCGCTGGATCTTTGCAATATCAATTCCATCTCCTTGTGCATTCACGTGGAATTGATCCGTATGCAAATCGTATGCGCCGGAACCGGTAATTGTGCCGGCTCCGCCAATCAATGTGATCGACGAAAGCTGCAAATCTTGCCCCGCCATTTTTGCCTGGACGCGAGCCCGCATGAGCGGTTCTCCATACAAGGATCCGTTATCGAGCTGTACCCATCCGGCACCGACTAGCGTCTTGAGGGGCCCTTCGACCGAAACCTGCGCGCTCAGCAGTCCGGTGACCGGAAGTCTCTCGCCTAGCACGGGCGCCAGTTCGTCAGGATCGACAGCGGCCGCCTGGAGGTTGGCGCGAAGAAGGGAATTCGTATCAAAGGCGGGCACGCCCAGCGATTTTGGCGCGGCTGTAACCGCCGCAGTCAGCGTGCCATCGACGCTGATCTTCGCATTGCCGTGTCGAAGCTGGCCATGTTGAATCTCGATACGCGTTGCCGAGTAGCTTCCTGTCGCATCAAGCGCGTCCAAGTGCAACAGCTGCGTTTGAGAAGGATTGTTACGCATTGGAATCTCGACCGACAGGTTTGTCGCCTGCAGCTCACCGGTCAGGTGAGGATCGTCAAGTGATCCGGCCCATGTACCCTTGAAGTCCGCCTGTCCGTCGAGGTCCACCGGCAGCGCCGAGATACCGCTCTTTCCGTTCCGCGTGATTCCGAAATCGCGAAACAACGTATCGAAGTCGTCGAGGTTGCCGGAGTGAACCTCGATCGCAAGTCCAGTCGGGCTGGTCATTGGATAGGCGCCGAGCTGCCCATGCGCGGTAATCTGGCTGGACGGCATGATCACCTGAAGGTTCCGCAGATCGACGCCGCCATTCCGCTGCCGATAGGTTGCGTCAATGACACCGCTCGTGCGGGCTTCTCCGGCCACATCATTCCGGGGCGGATTGAGTTTGAGATTCGTCGATACGGACAGAGTATTCACATCCCCGTTGGTCCATGCCGCGGTGGTCAAGCCATTAAGGAGCGCATTCAATCCGAGACGCTGGAACGGCGGCTCGCTCACCATGCCGAGCAGCGTGTCTAGCGTAACGTTGCGTAGATTTGCTTTTACCTGACCGTTGGTGTGAAGGTCGGTATCCACTTTCATTGCCACCACGGGCTTTGGTGTTTCGTGGCTTTTGCCTTTTTTTTCTCGCTTCACGGGCTCGGCCGCCTGCATCACGGTCTCACCTGCGATCGGCGGGATCCAATGTTCCAGCAGGACGTCGCCTTCCAGCTGTCCGCCGGTTTTCAACCGCGCCGTCACATTTGTAATTTGCAGATGCAGCGGATCCGCATGAACACGCGCTTCAAGGCCTACACCTCGCGCAACAACGCCAGTACCGATGTACGAGGCATTGTCGGCGTGTAAGGTTCCATCGATCCGAAACTCTCCATTGTGTCCCGCCGCGGAGAGGTTCAGTCGCGCGATGCCCTCGGGTGTGAATGGATAGCCAAGGGCAGGCTCCATGTTTTTCAGATCGAGTTCGCCCTGAGCCGTAGCCTTCCAGCGCGGGCGATTGAAGTCGTCAAGTTCGCCCGCCACATTTAGCACCCGGTCTGCCGATCCTCTGCTGTGCGCCGTCAATTGCAGCGACCGCAGATATACAGCATTGCGCGTGAAGTCGGCCGTCGCCAGAAAATATCCTTCGATCGGAGGAGCCTCAGGATGAGCCGGTGGTCCGCGCACGACGCGCAGGTCGCGCACGCCGGCCTCAAGGTGATAGCTCTCCGGTGTAAGTCCTCTGGAAGGAACGAACTTCATCAGAAGCGAAACATCCTTCGCCGCAAAGTCCAGTGGAATATGCCGGTCTTGAAAGTCGCTTTCGTCGGAACGCTCGTCGTAGTCAATTACACCGTTATTAACCTCCACGTGACCGGCTTGGAGATCGAACAGGGTATCGAGCACATTCGTTTCAGACTTCATGCGTGGGTGGGGCTGGTTGGTCGATCCGTCGCGGTTCACGATCAGGTGGATCTGCGGCTGTTCCAGCACGAGGTCTCGAAGCAGAATACGCGGGCTCCAGAGTTCCAGCACATTGACAGCGACGCGAAGGGACGCTAGTTGTGCGTAAGGCGTTTCGCCGGCGGGTTCGCGCCCGTGCAATACAACACCATCAGCCTGGGCCTGGAGTTCCAGCAAGTTCCAATGGAAGGCGCCGATCTCTGCACGGCCTCCCGTCGCGGTTTCAATTTGCGCGATCAGCCGCTTCCGCACAATGTTTTCGAAGCGCGACGAACTTGCCCAGAAGTACAACCCCACCACGCCTGCGATGAGGAGTAGAGCCAGTCCCGCGGCGCCCCACAACACGTGGCGCAGATAGCGCCGTCGCGAAGAGCGCGGCTGCTCCTGATTCTCCTGATCGGGATCAGAGGTCTTGAGCGGAAGCGGGCGAGTCTCGCTCATTCTTTCACCACACCCTGGTCACCGTTCGCGGCGTCCGATTCCATGGTCGGATCGAGCACTTCAATCTGACCCTGTTTGCGCAAGTTTGCCAGCCAGTTGTCGAACACCTGGTCCACCCGTTGCTGCAGCAATATTTCTTCTATGCGCGATGACACCTGCTGCAACGCCGGAGGTTTCTGCCCGGCGGGGTACTCGGGCAACAGCGTTCCTGCGTAGTACTCTTCAATTTCCTCTGGGTTAATGCGAATGCCCTGGCGGAAACGCATTTCAATGAAGCTGAGAATCTCGATCCGACGACGCAGGTAATCTTCCACCTCTGGCGACGTCAGATCGTGCTGCGTTAAAAATGCCTTCCACCCGGCGTCCGTCTCGCAATGTGCGCGAACGCATGCCGGCAGTTCGGTGCGTATGTCCTTAAGCCGAGACGCAAGCTCTTCCGGCTCAGGGCCAGTCGCGGACAAATCTTCCTGCCGAATTTGTTGCTGGATGAGGGTGCGGCTGATCAGGCGCTCCAGCGCCTGCTTCTCGGTCATTTTTTCGCGTGTGATGCGGGTGGGATCAAGAACTGATAATTGCATTTCGTCTTCGACATCGCTCGCCAGGATTGCCTGCCGGTTCACGACTGCGACGACTCGATCGAAAATGACGCTGCTTCCGGGTTCCGGATTCTTACCGACCGCTTGCGCGATGGATGGGATTGGGAGGGACAGCGTCGCGGCGATGCAGACGCAGTCGATCGCAGCAATAACCGGTGCGAATCGAGATGCCTGCAGGCTATTCATCAGAATGTCTGCCCAAAACTGAAAAAGAAGTTGAAGTGCGGAGCCTCACCCACGTGCTGGTTGGCATAGATATCGGATTGCGAATAGTTGACGTTGATTGGATAAATTGGCGGATTCAGGTTATAGCTGAAATCAAGCCGAATGGGCCCGACGGGCGTATGGTAGCGCATGCCGAGCCCAGCCGCATGAGAGAAGTAGTTGAAGTTGCATTGGCCCTGTTGGCCGGTGGAGGTCACTGGTCCGGTTGGACTGGGAGGCGTGGGCGGATTCGTCGAGTAATCCGGCGGGGTGAGCACCTTGCAGGTATCCCGGTCGGGCTGATGAATGCGCAGCGCACTTATCCACGCATCTCCGGCATTGGTAAATATGTTGCCCATATCGTGAAAGAGCACAAAGCTAAGGGTATCGCCGAAAAAAGGGAGAACCGGGGGAGGCAGCCGCACCTCTGTGCTGTTCACTAACGCTCCGGCACCGCCGATGGGGAAACCGGTTTCAGGATCGCGCGGCCCCGCGGCATTGACCGAAAATCCACGATGCGAAATCGGGCCGCCAGCATACAGGCGCTCGGGCAGCGGAAGCAGTCTTGCTGATGGAGGCCCGTACGCTCGCTCCTGGCCATACCGCGTGTTGCGCGCGAGCACAAACCGTTTGGTGTTGAAACCGTAATAGCTCGCATTCGACATGTCGAGCCTGTTGAATTCGGCCTGGGCTCCAAAGATCGAATCCGACTGGAAGTTCTGAAAGCTCGAGTAGGTTCCGCGGTGTGAGTCAAGGGGCGAATCGCGCGTGTCGCGAATCCAGGTAATACTCGGTCCCGCGACGCGAACAGCTGTCGAAAGAGCTGCGATCTCACTCGGCCCGACCTGCAAAGTTTCCGGCGCCACCTTCACCCGCCTGAAGTCGAACTCATAAACGAACGTATTCGCCTTCGAAAAACGAGAGCCAGGCTGGCTGAAATGCTGAGTCCATCGAACACCTGTCTCCAGTTTGGACGAAACGTAAGTTGTAACATTCTGGCTGCTCGCGTAACCCCCTGCGAACGCAAACGTGAAGTCACGGTTCCCGAAGAAATGGGGGTTTTGATATAGCAGGCTGATGTTTTGTTCAAGCAAACCGTAGGTGCCCTGAATTGAGGCGGATTGTTGCCGCCCAAAAAGGTTGTTACGAGTCACGATCCCCAGAACACGAGGACTGATTCCCGTTTTTCCGTTTGGACTGCAAGGCGCGCCGGTTGACTCGATACCTCGGCAGTTGTTCTGTGGGGTACCAGTCTGCGCTTCGAATCCGAGACCGTAGGTCACGGTCCAACGCCGTGCCTCAGTGGTCTGCAGCAGTACCGTCTTGTAAGGCTCGCCGCCGGCGTTATTCTGGACCGCGATGTTTACTTCGTTGAACAATGCAAGCTCGTAGAGGTTGCGTTGAATCTGGGCAAGCGCGGTCTGGTTCAATGGGTCCCCGGGATGAAGGGTGATCGCCTTTGCCACAGTATCCGGCCGCGTGTAGTGCAGACCCGAAACCAGCACTTTGCGGACAAATATCTGATTTCCCTCCCGAATGTGAAACAGCACATTCATTTTTGCCGGATCCGTTGCCTCTGTTTGCTCCTCGACCTCGATCTGCACCTGGTCAAAGCCGCGGCTCAGATAGTCGGTCAAGAGGGCGTCGCGATCTCCGGCCAGATTTTGCGGCGAAAACAATTGTCCGGACGAGGTGTTCATCAAAGACAGCAGCTTTGCTTGATCAGATTTCTCGACCCCATCCAATCGTAATTCGCCGACGCGTTGTTGGCGGCCTTCATCGATGTGGTAGATCACAGAGATAGGTTTCGCCGAACTTCGAGCGGCCGCCTGTCCGGGTGCACTCACCACATTACCCTCGATCAGGGTCTCGGGGACCACCTTCACTTCTGAGAAGCCGTTGTTCTGGTAGACCGCCTCCAATGCATTCACATCCGCTGCAACCAAGGCCTGGCTGTAGCTTCCGTGTCGATCCAGATGATTTGCAGCATGCACGCTCAAGAGTTGCTGGAGAGTCGCCGCGGTGAAGTATTGATTGCCGCCGACCGATACTTTTTCAACTCTCCGACGCTCGCCCGGTGCGACTGTGTAGGTAATGTTGACCGTACTGCCATCATGGTTCTGCTGGTTGTGCTCCACCTTGACGTCGAAGTAACCTAGCCTTTGGAAGTAATCGCGCAGGCGGCGGTCGCCCTCGTTCAGCAAATCTTCGTCGACCGTACCTTCTTCAAAGATCGGTATCAGCCGTTTCAGGCGTTCGCCGCCGATCTTCGCTCCTTCGACGTTCAGCGCAATCACGGGGCCGCGATTGGCTGAGAAGCTAAAGTTTGACCTCTTCGTTTCCGGGCTGTAGATCTGCGACTCGAGCTTGACGTCGGCTTCCAGGCGATTCTGTTTCTGATAGCGCTTCAACACTCCGCTGAGAGCTCGATTGTTCGTATCATGGTCAACCCGGGATCCTTCTTTCAGACGCGCGTCATGCCGGAACCGGTCGAGCGTCATACCCGAATCTCCTGAAACGGCTACTCCGCCTACCCGTGCCTGGACGCCGGAAATAACCTCAAAAGCGACATCCACCAACTGCTCGGTCGCATGCCTGGTGAGTTTATAGGTGATCACTGGCTCATTGAAGCCATTATCTGACAGCGTTTGTCGCATGCGCGCGATTGCCCCTTCTAGCCGCGTTTGCGTAAAACGGGTTCCAGCCGTCAAACGGCTGGCCGCCACCAATTGCGCGTTGATCGTGGCGCCCTTTGCGCCATCCACGTTGATGGTTCCAATAAATTCCCGCGGCTTGCCTTGGAATACGAGATTCACACCATCTCCATGCCGGGTGACATGCGCTTCAATGCCGGTGAAAAGGCCGCTCGCGAATAGGGTACGGAGGCTTTGGGCAACTTTCTCGCGGTCGAGCGGCGCGCCCACCTTCTGTGGGAGGTGGGCGGGAAGTGGTTGAAGCCGATCTGCCGAAACGCCCTGAAAGGAGATCTCGCGTACGGGAAGCCCCTGCCACTTTGCCAGTGCTGCGGGCTCGTCATCGTCATTTTGGGCGGCTAGGGACGAACCATGAGGGTTAATATCGGATCGCGTGAATTGTGTTCCCGAGTCGACGCCCGGCACCAAACCGACTGACTGCGCACGGCAAAAGGGAATCATCGCCAGGAGAAGAAAAAGATAACCTAGCAGCAATTCCCGCATCGTTCTAGAGCCGAGCTGCCGTGTCGGCGTAGCCTTACGCACGATATCTCCCAGAATTTAACCGAATAGACCCACGCCAGGCTCTTTGGTTGCATCTAACCCATTAACTTGAGAGCCTATCCGGTTCCATCTTGCCGCAGCTCAAGGTTTTTCACTGCTGCACCTTATACTAACGAGGAAAGAAGCTTGGCGCAGCATCAGACGATTCTTACTGCTACCGATACTCCTCCCCAAAGGAAGCGCATGCCACGTACCAGGTTTCAGAAGCAGACGACGGAAGCTTCGGCACCCGAGTCCCCTGTGGAAAAGGAGAGTGCGGTTCAGCTTGGCGATCCTGCACCCGGCCCAATTCCCCCCGCTCCGCAACTCTCTCCCGATGCAGAAATTCTTGCCCGCGCACAGGCTGGCGATCATCACGCGTTCGCTCACCTTTACTCGCTTCACAAGAGACGCATTTACTCCCTTTGTCTTCGCATGGTCGGCAATGTCGCCGAGGCTGAAGACCTGACGCAGGAGGCGTTCCTCCAGCTTCACCGCAAAATTGGAACCTTTCGCGGCGACTCCGCTTTTTCCACCTGGCTGCATCGTCTCTCGATCAATGTGGTGCTAATGCACCTGCGCAAAAAAGGGCTGCCCCTGATGTCTCTCGACGAAGCCATGGAGCCGTCTTACGACGACGGCCCTGGTCGCAGCTTCGGCGCGCCCGATCTGTCGCTCACCGGTTCCATCGACCGCCTCGCGCTCGAACGTGCTGTTGCGGCTTTACCGGCCGGCTACCGTCTAATTTTTGTCCTTCACGATGTGGAGGGCTTTGAGCATAATGAGATAGCGGCTATGCTCGATTGTTCTGTGGGAAACAGCAAATCTCAACTTCACAAGGCCCGGCTCAAACTACGCGATGCATTGCGTCTCTCGCTCCGGAAGGGAGACAGGCGATGACCACCGACCCGAAAACGATGAGCTGTGCGGAGTTTCAGGCTCAACTGTCCGATCTCGTCGGTGCCGGGGCGGACGTCGAAAATCATCCTCACATCAAGGAATGCGATCTTTGCCGGCAGTTGTACCAGGAACTGCAGACGATTGCCGACGCCGCGAGGCAGTTGTTTCCAGATCAGCAACCCGAAGATAATCTGTGGGAACGCATCGAATCCGCGATCAAAAAAGAAGACGGAACCGCCGAAGTCGAATAGCCAATTCATCCAGTACATTCATCAGGCTGCAGCTCATGGCATCGAATAGCGCAAGTGCCGCCAGCTTTCGGGATTCAGCCTTCTTGTGTCACTGCCGATAAAGCAGTTGGACCGCGTTCGCTCGAGCGCTATCCGACTCCGCCCCGGCGCCTTCGTTGGCATTGCCGAAGAAGCACCAGAACTCGAGCGAGGAGAACAACGTACGCCTGATCAGGCGATGGGGCAGCGAGGCGAAAAAGGGAGTTCGTCTTTCTTGAAACTTTTGATGCTCTGCGTTGTCTAATAAGGAAAGTTGATACGAGGACACTCAATGCCAAGTCAGCCTTCCGTACTGCCGCCCGAAAACCCCCAGAAGAAGCAAGCTTCTGGGTCTAAAAGAATCCCTGTTCTGCCTGTTCGCGATACCGTCTTATTTCCGCATGCTGTTCTCCCGCTTACGGTTGGACGGGAAAGTTCTATCCAGTTGATCGAGTCTCTGGGCGAAGAACGTTCTATCGTGGTCGCGGCCCAGCTTGATCCGCGTTTGGACGCTCCCAAGCCGACTGATTTGCACGAGGTAGGCACTCTGGCAACCGTGCACAAGGTTGTGCGCATGCCCAACCAGAGCCGTTTCGTCTTCACAGAAGGCGTTGAGCGCGTTCGGTTGATCCGTTATGTGCAGACAGAGCCGTTCATGATTGCAGAGGTTGAGACAGTTGAAGATATCGAGCCGGAAAGCACGGCATCTGTCGAGGCGCTGGTCCGCAACGTGGTTGGCCAGTTCCAACAGATCGTCACCGAATCGGCAACGCTCTCCGATGAGTTGCGCACAATTGCCGGAAATATCGAAGACCCCAGCCGCCTGGTCGATTTCGTCGCTTCGTCGCTGCCGTTCCTCACAACTGACGACAAGCAGGCACTCCTTGAGACCGCCAGTGTTCCAGGCCGGCTCGAGTTGTTGACGAAGCACCTGGCCAAGGAACTCGAAGTCCAGCAGCTTCGCACGAAGATTCAGAGCGAAGTGCAGGACCAAGTGCAACAGTCGCAGCGGGACTATTATCTGCGCGAACAGATGAAGGCCATTCAGAAGGAGCTTGGCGAGCAGGACGAGGGCCAGCGCGAGGTCGAAGACCTGCGCAAGAAGATCGAAGAAGCCGGCATGCCCGAAGACGTGAAGAAAGAGGCGATGAAGGAACTGTCGCGCCTTGGCCGCATGTCTCCCATGGCCGCCGACTACTCGCTTACTCGCAACTATATCGAGTGGCTTGCGGTGCTGCCGTGGGCGAAAAGCTCCGGCTCCAAGATAGACATCAACAAGGCTCGCGAGATTCTCGATGAGGATCATTACGAGCTCAAAAAGGTGAAGGACCGCATTCTCGACTACCTCTCGGTGCTTGAACTCAAGCCCGATATGAAGGGGCCGATCCTATGCTTCGTCGGACCTCCGGGCGTCGGCAAAACTTCGCTCGGCCGTTCCATCGCACGTGCCCTGGGACGCAAGTTCCAGCGCGTCTCCCTGGGCGGCATGCATGACGAGGCTGAGATTCGCGGACATCGCCGGACCTACATCGGAGCCCTGCCTGGCCAGATCATCCAGAGCATACGACGGGCCGAAACCAACGACCCCGTGATCATGCTCGACGAGGTTGACAAGCTCGGACGCGACTTCCGCGGTGACCCTGCATCGGCGTTGCTTGAGACGCTTGATCCGGAACAGAACAACACGTTCCGAGACAACTATCTCGATGTGCCGTTTGATTTGTCGAAGGTCCTGTTCATCTGTACGGCGAACATGCTGGACCCTGTTCCCCCACCGCTGCTTGACCGCATGGAGATCATTCCGCTCCAGGGTTACAGTGAAGAGGAAAAAGTCCATATCGCGAAGCGCTACCTCATCCCGCGCCAGATCAAGGGAAACGGAATCACTGAGGATCAGATTGAATTCCCCGAGGCTGCGATTCGCCACATTGTGCGCCACTACACGCGCGAAGCGGGCGTGCGCAAACTCGAGCAGGTGATTGGAACGGTGTGTCGCAAGGAAGCTCGTCGTGTCGTCGAAGGCAAGACAGAGAAGCTGATCGTCGATAAGGATGTGCTCAAGGAATTCCTTGGCGGCATCCAGGTCCGCGTGGAAACCGAGGTTGCCGAACGCGTCAAGCGCCCCGGTGTGGCCGTTGGTCTCGCATGGACACCAGCGGGCGGCGACATTCTCTTCATCGAGGCCAACAAGATGAAGGGGAAGGGCGGCTTCACGATGACTGGCCAGATTGGCGAAGTGATGCAGGAGTCAATGCAGGCCGCGCTTACGTGGGTACGCTCCAACTCGGCGATGCTTGGTCTGCCCGAGGACTTCAACAAGGATCTCGACCTGCACATTCACGTGCCTGCAGGCGCGATCCCGAAGGATGGTCCATCGGCCGGCGTCACTATGGCCACGGTGCTCGCTTCGCTGCTGACTGATATTCCGGTTCGTCCGCTTACCGCGATGACGGGGGAAATCACGCTCAGCGGCAATGTGCTTCCGGTTGGCGGCATCAAGGAAAAATTTCTGGCAGCGCGACGTGCAGGGGTGGAAACCATCATCCTGCCCGCCGACAATCGCCAGGATGTTGAAGAAGACCTGACCCCCGACATGATTGAGGGAGTCTCGATCCATTACGCCAGCCGCATAGAAGATGTGCTGGCCGTGGCACTGCCCTTGCTGAAGGCAAAACCCGAAGTTACCCCGATCGCTACCGATCGCGGAACCTCCGCTGCAGCGTGAAACTAAAACGCTGCCGAGATCGGCAGCCATCGTAAATGGAAAGGCCGGCTAACCCGCCGGCCTTTTTCGTCCCTGGAGTTTTACGATACATTCAATTCGCCCAGGATCACGCCGCGACCTATTTGCCGTTGTACTCCTGGAACAGCTCAGGGAATTCCTTCCGGAGTGTGGCAATTTTCGGTCGGTCACAGACCAGGATGTAAGGGTTATCGGGATTGTGGAGTGCGTAGTCCTGATGATAAGTTTCCGCGTCGTAGAAACCCTTCAAGGGTGTCACCTGCGTCACGATCGGCTTCGGAAAGACGTGTGCGGCGTTGAGTTGCTCGATATAAGCGCTGCTGATCTTTTGTTGCTCGGCGCTCGAAAAGAAAATCGCCGAGCGATAGGACGTTCCCATATCCGGTCCCTGGCGATTGAGCTGAGTTGGGTCATGTACTGCAAAGAAGATTTGCAGCAGCTTGCCGTAGCTGATTTTGGAGGGGTCGAAGACGACTTTGACCGACTCAGCATGACCGGTCGTTTCTGTCGTGACCTGGGCATAGGTTGCGGTTGATGCGGAACCACCAGCGTAGCCGGCCGTTGTCGCGACAACTCCCTTGACTCTCTCAAAGACAGCCTGCGTTCCCCAGAAGCAACCTCCGGCGAAGACTGCAGTCTCTTTGCTGGAGGTATGTGCCGGCGCTTCGTCGGTTTGTGGGGCCGGAACGCGGCTTTGGGTCTGGGCCTCAAAGCATCCACAGAGTGCCAAGACAAGCAGGAGGGCCAATCGACTCAAAGGGTGGGGAAACGAACGAAGCATGAAACCTCCTCAAACACGAGCGCCAACGTTGAGACTCTCGAAAGTCCTCTGAGGTTACAGCCTGCACGAGCGCTCTCTGAGATAGTTTTCTCCCTCGCGCTAGCGCGTCCAACCTTTCGCACTGTCGCCGCCGGTGTCGTGGCAGCTTACTGTCAGGGCTGCCATCTCTGCCTTGCGTGGCGCAGCACCCAACTTACGCGTCCCTGCAGCGGGCGCGGCGCCTACCTCATTCAGCTGTTTGACCAGCCGCGCGAAGCCCTGCTCCCGCGCCGTCTTGTTCGCCGGATTAGTGTCGGTGGGATCTTCGCCAGCGCGCATGAACCCGTGACCGGCGCCATCGTATGTCACTGGATCATATTTCTTGCCCGCTGCCTTCATCGCCTCCGTTGTTGCCGGAATCGTTGCGCCAATGCGCGCGTCGTTTCCCGCATAAAAACCGTAGACGGGAGCGGTGATCGAAGCGACGTCCGCTGGCCCTGGCCCGTAAAAGACGAATGCCGCGGAGAGATCCTTGCGATGTGTAGCGAAGGCAAATGACTTGCCACCGCCCCAGCAGAATCCCACGGTTACGAATTTGCCGTTGGAGGCAGGAAGTTTTTTGCCGTATTCCGCAGCCGCATCGAGGTCGGCGGTGACCTGGGCGGGATCGAGTCCGGAAACGGCCTTCACTGCCGCATCACGGTCTGGCATCGAGCTGGAATCGCCGCCATTGGGCCCTAACCCCGTGATCAAATCGGGCGCAACGACGATGAATCCTTGTCCGGCGAGTTCATCCGCCATCTCCTTGGCCCAGTCGCTCAGGCCGAAAATTTCGTGGATGAGAACGACTACGGTTGCCTTGGTCTTGACCTCAGGGTAAACAACAAAGGCCTGCAGGGTGCGGTTGTCGTGCTTGAGTGTTACGTACTCGTGATGCCGTGGAGAAGCATCCAGCCGGGCCTTGGCCCAATCCTGGGCGGTGGCTGAAACGGCAGCTAGCGTCAGCAGCAAAGCTGCGGAGGTGAGTCTGGCAACGTGGGAAATCGGTCGCATCATGCGAAGGAGTCTAGCTGCGACAAACCCCTGTTCGCAAGTTCATTGTGGCGCCTGGTTGCGGCCTCGAAAGTAACCGCAACTTGGACTTCTGCCGCGCCCCAGGGCGCCGCCTGCTGCGTCTAATACCCAAGGCGGTATTCTTTCCAGAACATGAATGTGCGCATCCTCCCTTTCGGTGTCCTTAAGGAGTCACTCGGCTCCGACCCGTTCGCGCTCGAACTGCCCCGTGGAGCAACGGTCGCAGATCTGCTCGCACGCCTGGGTGTGCAGGCGCCCATGGTCGAAACGCTCGGCATCGCTGTGAGTGTCAATGCCGAATATGCCGAGCGGAAGCAGGTACTGCGCGAAAACGATGAAATTGGTTTGCTGCCGCCGGTCTCAGGAGGGGCACCTTCCAACTCTTCACAACCCGGTGAGAACGTCTTCATTCGCCTCACGCGCGACGCCATCGAGGCCGAGGCTCTTGTTGCGGCGGCCAAGCATGGCGAAGACGGCGCCGTGATCGTCTTCGATGGGATTGTTCGCAACAACTCGCGCGGCCGCCAAACTCTCTATCTGGACTACGAAGCGTATGAAGAAATGGCCACGAAGCAGATGAAGGAGTTGGCGCGCGAGGCGATTACCCGCTTCGAGGTGCGCAATGTTGCCATCATCCACCGGCTTGGCCGTTTGCAGGTTGGCGAGACAAGCGTGCTGATTATCGTGTCGTCAGCGCATAGACGCCAGGCATACGAAGCCAGTCGCTGGCTGATCGACACGCTTAAGAAAACAGTTCCCATCTGGAAGAAGGAGACATTTGTTGATGGAGCGGTGTGGGCCGATGGAGAGCCCTTTCCGCCGGGGTACGCAGTGGAGGACGCCAATGGCGCTTCCTCGTAGGCGACTCGCATGGTTTGCAGTCGCAGTCTCGATCCTGCTCGGGTTCAATCTCGTGCTTCGCGCTGTCGCACAGGAAGACAAGCCGCTTCGCCTCGACGTAAAGCTGGTGAGCCTCTTCGTCAATGTCACCGATCAGAATGGCGCGATAATCGGCGGCCTCACGAAGGATGACTTCAAGATCACGGAGGACGGCCGCCCGCAAACCATCGCCGTCTTCGAGCGCCAGTCGGAGATGCCTCTGAACCTGACGCTGGCTATCGACACCAGTTCAAGCACCTACAAGGACCGCTACGTCGAGCAGCAGGCAGGGAAGAAGTTTGTGCACGCGATGATGCGACCGCAAGACCAGATGAGCGTCATCGAATTCAATACTTATGTGTATGAGTTAACCGACTTCACCAATAAGGTCGCTCTGATCGATCGCGGCCTCGATCACATGCGGGGCGCGGGCGGAACCGCTCTCTACGACGCGATCTATACCGGTTCGCAAGCGCTCGGGAAGAAGGACGGTCGCAAAGTTCTTGTGCTAGTCACCGATGGTGGCGATACGGTGAAAGGCTCAACCTACGAGGAAGCACTTGAACAGGCACTTCGCAACGAGGTTATGATCTACTCCATCATTGATGTGCCCATCGAGGCCAGCGCCGGGCGCGACCTCGGAGGTGAACACGCGCTCATCACGCTTTCAGAGCAGACAGGCGGAAAGCACTTCTATGTTGACGCGGGCGGACTCGACAAGGCCTTTGCCCGGGTGAGCGACGACCTGCGCACCCAATACATGATCGGTTACTACCCACGTAACCAGGAGCCCGGAAGGACGTTCCATCACATCCAGGTTACGGTTCCCCGCGCGAGCAAAGAATCCTTTAATATCCGCAATAAGACCGGCTACTACGCGGACGGGCAAAAGGGCAAAGACTAGCTGCCCGCATTTTGGCGCAAGGATGGAGCTCTTCGTCGAAAAATAGGACGATTTTTTTGCAAAATCCTGAGCCAAGGGAGATGCGGACCAGTGATCGCCGTAAAATACTCTTGTAATTTAAGTTACGTCCAAAATCATGAGCAATTTAAAGAACTCAGAATCAGGAAAATGCACCGAAATATTAAGGTAATCTTCTTGACAGTTTTTCGGGGAGGCCGCGCGGTGTGGAAAATGTGTAGATCGGTCGACGAAGGGTTGTGCTTTCCCACCCATGCCGCGACCAAGCTGCATCATGGAGGGGCATCCGACGTCTCCGTCGCGGCGAGGATTAGAGTTCAATGCTTCAGCGCGGCCGCGTCCAGCTTGCCGATGCGGCCGTGCGGACCGACTACGAAGGGAAGGGAAAGCGCGTTCCAGTTGCGATCGGCGTCGAGTGGTTCGTGGCGTGCTGGATCGGGATGAAGTGCGCGCCAGTTCTTGCCGTCGTCGGTGGAGATGTCTGTGCCGTTGGGGCCTACGGTGATCCAGGTTTTGATGGCGGGGTCGTAGGCTACTGCGGAGCGGTAGCCGTGGGGTGGGGTTGCGGCGGGGAGCCAGGTTTTACCGGCGTCTGCTGTATAAGCTGCCGTTCCGGTTGTTTCATCTGGCTTTGTGTAGTCGCCACCGACGACTGCACCGATCAAAGGCCCAATAAGGAGCAAGGAAAACGCTCCCGAAGATTCGGTATGCCTCCCAAGTGGTGCGCTGGTTCTCTTCCAGTAGTTTTTGGGCGATTCATCGCAATCAACGCAGATCGATTTCTCATTGATGTTGAAGATGTATGCGCCAGATGCGCCTCCCGACCCAAAAACGGGAAACGTCGTCTTTGGCTGTCCTAGGGTGAGCGCCGAATTGCTGGCTGCGAATGCGCCAGCCTCCTTTGCGTCAGCTTTGAGTGCTGGGCTCTGGGCTTCACGAAACCAGTTCATTCCGGATGTATTGGTTTCCCATAGTTGAAATTGGCCGTGGGCCGGATCACCAAGAAGCCAGCCGATACTCTTGTCGGAGAATTGAACGGCATCCCAGAAGCCGTCTTTGTCGGGGTTGGTGAAGATGAGCTTCCACGAATGGCAGCCGTCGGTGGTTTTGTAGAGGCGCGAGAGATCGCCTTTGCCGCTTGACATGACGATGGCAGTGTTGGCGTCGAAGGCTTGGATGCCACGGAAATCCAGCTTCTCGGCGCCGGGAGGGACTGTGCACGACTGCCATAGATATCCACCGTCTTCTGTCCGCAGCACGGTGCCGTTGGTGCCTGATGCCCAGGCAACGCCACCGCCGATCGAGTGGATGCCGCGGAGGTTTGCGGTGGTGTTTGAGTTTTCCATTGTCCACTGCGCATGAATCACAGGGGACGTTGCTGCGAGAATCGCAGAGAGGGCCAGCTCTGTCCGCATGAGGATAAGTGTCAGGCAACGATGCTGAGTGGAGCAACTGCTCCGAGCGGTCGAGGTATGTGCTTTCCCACCCATGCGGCAAAAGGTGTTGCACGTTTGGGGCCCCGTTCGCTCAGGATGACACCTCTTTGGCAGGCAGTGCGTTTCCTGGAAGACGGTCCTCGTTTGCGGTTACATAATTAAGAGGGGATGGCACGGGCTACCGACGGCGTTACCCTTCGAATGGAGCGATTCGATGATTTTGCAGGATCTGGTGGAGGAACTGGGTGGAACCCTGGTGCAAGGCGATCCCGAGTGGATGGTCGACGGAGTGAACTCTTGCGAGAAAGCCGGCGCTTTCGATGTTGCGTTTGCCGAATCTGATGCGACTGTTGCAGCAGCGTTCAGCGGCAATGCTGGCGTCGTGGTGCTCAAGCCGGGAGCGGCCAGGGAGTATCCGCACGGGAAATGCATCGTCGAAGCGGACCAGCCGAAACTGTGGTTTGCCAAGGCGGGGAAGCTTGCCAAGAAGCATTCACACGTCGCGGGCATTGCGCACTCGGCCGTAGTGGCTCCAGATGCGAAGGTCGACCAAGGGGTTCTGGTTGGGCCGTGCGCTGTCATAGGGACGCATGCGCGCATCGGTGATGGGACCATCATCGGAGCAGGCGCGGTTATCGGCGAGAACGTGACAATCGGGATGCACTGCCACATCCACGCGCGCGTCGTGATCTATCCGGGGGCGACACTTGGTGATCGCGTGGTGGTGCTCGCGGGCGCGGTGCTGGGAGCTGATGGATTCGGATATGTGCGCGACCCGTTGGGCGGGGCGTATACGCAGTTTCCGCAGCAGGGGACGCTCGTGATCGAAGATGACGTGGAGATCGGAGCCAACTCGACCATTGATCGCGGAGCGCTGGAAGAGACGCGGATACGCCGCGGCACGAAGATCGACAACCTTGTGCATGTGGGACACAACTGCGACATCGGCGAGCACGTCATTCTCGTCGCGCTTACGGGTATTTCGGGCTCGAGCACAGTGGGCAATGGAGCGGTGCTGGCAGGGCAGGTTGGCATTGGCGATCATGTGCATGTTGGGCCCGGGGTGATCCTGGGAGGGCAAGCCGGCGTGTTTAGTGGTAAAACCATTTCGAACGAAGGACAGAGGCCGGGAACCGTCATGTTCGGCACGCCGGCGCGCCCGTTGAGGCAGGTGCTGCGCGAGCAAGCGGTGCTGGCGAAGCTCGCGAAGACCGCGAGAGCGGGTGAAAAGACGTCGACGTCCGGCGAATGAGGAGATGCTTTAGAACAGGGAACAGCGAACAAGGTACTAGGGAGAAGCGACTCGGAGCGGGAATTCGTCTTGGCAATTGTGATTGTGGGGGGCAGTGGAAAAGATGTCGGCAAGACTGCGCTGGTGTGCGCTGTGATTTCGGCGCTGTCGAAATTCGGCTGGACAGCGGTCAAGGTCACCGGCCACAGCTATGAAGCGGAAGGATCCTCGTCGAATGAGGCCTCAGGATATGTCGGCCCGACCGTTTGCGAAGAAACAATGGCGGGTCAAGAGACGGATACTGGACGCTATCTTGCGGCGGGGGCGAGACGAGCGCTGATGGTGACGCGATGCGGCTCAGAAATACCGATTGACGAGATCCGCGCCTCACTTGAAGAGGATCGCAATATCCTTTTCGAGTCGAACCGGATCGTTGACGTGGTAAGGCCGGACGTTTGTCTTGCTCTGGTCGGGGGTCCACGATCGGATTGGAAGCCGAGTTTCCTCAGGCTTCTGCCCAAAGCGGATGCTGTAGTAAGCCTGGGGGCTCTCGAAATGGAATCTGCGGAGCTGGCTGCTCGGATTCCGCATTTTGAATTGAATTCGCTCGATCGCCTGACGCCGGAGTTCGAGCGGTGGATGCGGTCGCGGCTCAGTCCCTCTGATCGGCAGGACTCGAAGGGCTGACCTACTTGCCGGTCTTCTCCGAAGAGAAGGGCTCGGTTTTCAGCGAGCCGTCGCGCTGCTTCATGAGGATTTGCACCTTGCCCTCGGCAGCGTCGAGTTCTTTCTTGCAAACTGCCGAAAGCCCAACGCCCTCTTCGAAGAGCTTGAGCGAGTCTTCGAGGCTCAGGTCGCCTTTTTCGAGCTGGTCGACTATGGTTTCGAGTTTCTTGAGGGAATCTTCGAAAGATGGCATGCCTATGAATCAATCCTATACGGGTTCAGGATAATTGATCGTGCCTGAGACAACATTCATGGGTGGCCTCCAATATCGAAGCGCTTCTGCTCATCGATGGGCAAACTTCAAAAGAAGAACCAGGCAAAAGAGCGCACCGAAGAGGACAAAGAAAGCAAGCGCAGTTGACCCCGTGCTCTTCACAGTAGTGCGGGCATCCTGAAAATCCTCGTCCTCACTCGTGAGACTCGTATATTTGGTCCACCATCGCAGAGACCAGACAGGAAAGGGTGCTGACAGGATGAGCACCAGGACGCAAAGGCCCATGAGTTCATTCTGGAATCCGAAGAGCAGAACCAACCGAGCAGCACGCAAGAGCGAGATCACAACGCCGAGCACCAAAAGGAACGCAACGACTGCCGTGTTTCGAAGAACGCTTGCGTCACTGCATGCCTGATCGACCTTGGCAAGAAGGTGAGCCGCCTTTTGCGCAGCTTCATGGTCAACTTTCGCTCCACAGAATCGGCATACGTCTGCTGACGTGTCGATCGTCTGCTTGCAGTTAGGGCACTCGAAAATATTGAGATCTTCGGACGGTCCTTCAACGATGAGCCCATCTGCCATCGGCAAACACCTTCCACAGAGAATTGGCTGCATTGGGATCAAGTGAAATCAGACAGGATTACTCACAAGATCGCACAACATCATGCAATTCACACGTGAACAAAAGTGTTAGACCGCTGAAGGTGCCTCCGGCAATACACTGGCGATCACTTCGGCTGCAGCGATATAGCGCCCGAATGGGGCGCTGACCTGCACGCCCTGGACCATCGGGCGCACGGCTTCGAGCATCTCCTGGGCGATGAGGATGCCTTCTTTGCGGGCGGCGTCGGGTGTGTCGGCCTGGGCCATGCGCAGCATGATCTCTTCGGGCATGGAGACGCGCAGGTCGTTTTTCATGAACTCGGCGTTGCGCAGACTGGTGAGCGGCCAGATACCGGCGATGACCGGGATCCGGAACGATTGGATGCGGTTGAGAAATTCTTCGAGCAGTCGCAGATCGAAGACGGGTTGGGTGATGGAATACTCGGCTCCGGCCTCGACCTTGTAGGCGAAGCGGCGGAGCTCGTGCTCGATGTCGGGAACGCCCGGGTTAGCAGCTACTCCGATGGTGAAGTTGGTGGAGGCGGCGATAGAGTTGGAGCCGATGTCGAGTCCGTGATTGAGACGGCGCACGATGTTGACGAGGCCTATGGCGTCGACGTCGAAGACAGCAGTCGCGTCAGGATAGTTGCCAAGCTTGGGCGGATCACCGGTGAGGCAGAGGATATTGCGCAACCCGATGGAAGAGGCGCCGAGCAAGTCGGATTGGATGCTGAGCACATTGCGATCGCGACAAGTGTAATGCAGGATGGTCTCGATGCCGGTGTGCTGCTGGATTTGAATGCAGAGGCTTTGAGCGCTCATGCGCGCGGAGGCGCGAGGCGAATCGGGTACGTTGATGGCGTGGACGCCGAGTTGGGCGAGCAGGCGCGCACCTTCAATTTCCTTGCTGCAATCGATGCCTTTAGGCGGAACGATCTCGACGAGCGTGACGAAGCCACCCTGCTCGACGAGCGAGCCGATATGCGAGCGCTGGCCGAGGGGCGCGGGCGGTGTTTCCGTGGAGATCTCGGCGTGCTTGCCACCATCGGTGACGCGGGCCTGGGCGTCGATGGCGCGCATGGCTGAACGCATAGCGCGGATGTGGTTGGGCGTGGTGCCGCAGCATCCGCCGACGATTTGCGCGCCGGCAGCGATGGCTTTACGCGCGAAGCTGGCCATGTATTCCGGCGAACAGAGATAGATGTTTCGGCCTTCGATGGCTCGGGGCATGCCGGCATTGGGCATTGCGGCGAGGGGAAGGGTGGTGGCGCTGCGCATGGCCTCAATCGCTGTGAGGACGGTGGAGGGCCCGGTGGAGCAGTTGACGCCAATGGCATCGGCGCCCCACTCGGTGAGGAGTGCGGCGGCCTGCTGTGGCGATGAACCGTCGAGGCAATTGCTTTCATCGTCCACGGTAACCATGACAAGGACGGGAAGCTGTGGCGCCGTTTCTTCGGCAGCGAGCAGGGCTTCGCGCGCTTCATTCAGTGCGGGCATGGTTTCGATGATGAGCATGTCGACACCCGCATCCGCGAGGGCACGAATCTGCTCAGAAAAGGCGGCGCGAGCCTCATCGAGGCCGGTTTTGCCCAGAGGTTCGAGCCGGACGCCGAGCGGGCCGATGGAGCCGGCAACATATGCGGTGCCCGCCTGCTTCTCCTGCAGATGGTCGACTGCCTGTCGGGCGAGTTTGACGCCTGCGGCATTGATCTCGGCAACTTTCGAGGCCAGGCCGTGGCGGGTTAGGCGAAACCGGTTTGCGCCGAACGTGTTGGTTTCGAGAATCTCGGCGCCGGCCTGGAGGTAATCCTCGTGAATGGAAAGGATAAGGTTGGGGTCGGAGAGGTTTAGTTCGTCGTAGCACCGGTTGATGAAGATACCGCGTGCGTAGAGCACCGTGCCCATGGCGCCATCGGCGAGCACGGGACGTGTGGAGAAGATATCGGCAAACTGAGCCATCTTGTTGTCAATGCTATCGCACAGCCTTCGGGGTGTATGCGATTGAGCGGCGAATGGCGCCAGGCAGGGGCCCGATGGGCCGCGCTGCGGCTTAAGCCGATTGAGCGGGTTGCTTTGTTATACTTCGAGAGTCAAAAGCTATGCAGAACCAGTCCAGATAAGGCAGTTTGATTGGGCCGGGTTTGCGGCAATCGCCATTCATTTTGTCCTAGTTGGGGCAACTGCCGAGCTTTCATCCGCGGCTTGTCCGCGCCGGTATTCGAGGGAAGAGATTTTGAAGAAGAGAAGTCTTTGGTTTAGCGCCGCGGGAGCTTTGGTTGCGGCGATTGTGCTGGCGGGATGCGGTACCACCACCTATTTTGCTGGAAGAGTGCTGCCACCGAGCGGGTTGCCGGACCGCGTTCTGATCGCCGTCCAGAATCCGAGTGTTGCTACCCAAGGCGCACTCACATTCGTGGATGCCTACTACGATATTCGCTTCAGCTATAACCAAAAGATTCCAGGATTCAGTATCGCTGGCTACTCCGGGCAGTTGCCCGTCACCATCCAAAACATGCCCGAGGAGCAACTCGGAGCGGTTTATGGCTCCGCAGACGGTTCGTTGCACACGGTGAACTATCAAACGGAGAAAGATGGCGGTGCTCAAAAGGGCTTGAACGGCTTGTCTTCGAGCATTTTCATTACGCGGAACACGCAATACATTTTCGCCGCGAACCAGTTGGCGACGGTGCTCACCGTGGTGGACAACACCAACGGCGGCTCTTACGCACTGAGCCTGCCAGGCGTGTACCGTGTCAGTGTTAATCCGGGTGGTTCCGCCGCGATGGCATTCGCGCAGAATTCCAACTACGGCTACTTTGTGCGCAAGCTGACTGCCAATGAGACGATCGGCTACTCCGGTGGGCCAAGTACCTGGCCAAAGGCCGCGACGGATTGCGAGCCGCAGAATGCCCCCGGCTGGTGCTTGTTCCAAATGCAAAGCCCGGATAGCGTCGACGCGACAGGTAACGGCTATGGCGCACCGCTGGTCTTTGATCGGCCGGTGAAAGCCATGTTCTCCGCGGACGGCAGCACTGCATATGTTCTGAATTGCGGGAGCGAGTGCGGCGGGTCGACATCCTCCGTTACAGCTTTGCCGGTTGCGCCAATGATCTTTCTTTCCGGACAACACTCGGGCAGCCTTCCCACCAATACGGCGATGCATGCAGACTGTTCCGCGACACCACGGGTAAGTTCCTGCACGCTGGCTATCCCAGGCGGGTCGAGTAATGCGCTGGTGTCTACAACCACGATGTATGTTGTGGGCCAGCAGTTACAGCCCGATGGATTGTTTACCGGCAATTTGACGGTTGTAAGCCTTGCCGGAACCGGATCGAGCACATTATCGGCGTCGGGGCCTGTTGGAATCAGTGATGGTGCGCCTGGTGCTCCAAGCCGCATGCTGCAGGCGGACGACAACACGTTGTGGATCGGCATGACAAAGTGCAACAACGGCGAGCGTTTTGCCAAGGGTCTGCCGTATGGCTGTCTGACCATGTACAACACCAGCACCAACTCCGTGACGATGCTGGAGCCTTATCTTGGCGACCTCACTGGCATTGCCGGTGTTATCGGGCTACACAAGGTGTACGTGGCGCAAGGTGGACAGGTCTACATCTTCCATACCACGGATGGTTCGTCGATCAACAACCAGTATGTGACGGTGACGGGAACCGTGTCGGACGTGGCGTTTATGGATGCACACTCCGACGGCGACAATACTGTTTACTAGCTGACCATGCCTACAACGGAAGAGGATGATCGTCGTGCGGATGTGCTGGCGATTGCCGCACACCGCGACGACGTGGAGCAAACCTGCGGTGGAACACTGCTACGAATGGGTGCGCGCGGGTTGCGCACGGCGATTCTGGATCTGACACGGGGCGAGGCCGGCACGCGTGGAACGGCCGAAGATCGGGCGCGCGAGGCCGCGGAAGCGGCGCGGTTGCTGGGCGTCAGCCGGCGCGAGGCGTTGGATCTTCCCGACGGCGCCATTGCGAACACGCGGGAAAGCCGCATGAAAATCGTGCGCGTTTTGCGGGAGGTGCGGCCGCGTGTGGTGATCCTACCGTACTGGCAGGCGCGGCACCCGGATCACGCGATTGTGGCAGCGCTTGGATATGAAGCGTGCTTTTTGTCGGGCCTGGCAAGGGTTGAGTCAGAATCTGTTCCGCATCGGCCGTTCAAGATCGTGTATGCCAGCCTGTATGCGGATGTGCGGCCCAGTTTTATCGTCGACATCACGCCGTTTATCGAACAGAGGCTTGCAGCGCTGATGGCATACAACTCACAGTATTCGAATCAGAACGCGGGAAGCGCTCTGTTTGTGCCGGAAGAAGAGATCCGCGAGCGAACGTATGCTGAGGCGAGGCATTATGGTCTACTGGCGGGCGTGAAGTATGGGGAACCGTTCGTGCAGAAGGAAGTCGGACTGGTCGATGATCTGACACTTCTTCCGGTGCAGTCAATCTAAGCGCAGGGCGCCATAGGGGCCGCTATAAGAACTGCTTATTCAATCTCAAAATGGAATAACTTTGCGTCATATGTGTGATTCGCCGAAACTGAAGGCGGAGATTGCTGATGACGCAGACCTGGGATACGCAGGCCTACGGGCGGAATGGTGCATTTGTACACGAACTTGCCGACGGGGTGCTGGAGTGGCTGAACGCACAGATGGGCGAGTTCATTCTTGATCTGGGTTGTGGTGATGGGCAACTTACGCAAAGAATAGCCGCGACGGGCGCACACGTACTGGGAGTTGATGCTTCTGTCGATATGGTGTCAGCGGCGCGAGAGGGGGGCATCGAAGCGGAACTGGCGAACGCCGAGTCGCTGCCATTTCACCAGGAAACGTTCGATGCCGTGTTTTCAAATGCCGCGTTGCACTGGGTGCGCGACCAGGACGCGATGTTGACTCAAGTTCATCGCGTGCTGAAGTCGGGCGGACGCCTTGTTGCGGAGATGGGTGGGCAGGGAAACATTGCGGCGATTCGTGTGGCGCTGATGGCGGTGTTGGCGCGGCATGGATACGGCGAGCGTGAGGATGGCGTCAACTACTATCCGACAGCAGAAAGTTATACGAAACGCCTGAATCGGCACGGATTCAGGGTTACGGAGATGGCGACGATTCCGCGGCCGACAAAGCTGGCGGAGAGCGGAATGGCAGGCTGGCTGCGCACATTTCGGCGCGGAGTTCTGGATGGATTGCCGGAGGGTACGCGCGAGGCCGTGGTCAGAGAGACAACGGAACTCCTTGCGCCGGCGCTTCAGGATGAAGAAGGGAACTGGATTGCCGATTATGTGCGGCTGCGGTTTGTTGCCATCGCCTAATGAGTGCGATTCCGCGAGCATGGCAGGAAGTGAAACTTGACCGAGGCCGCGCTTTCCGCCGCGGGAAGCTGCCAGAACCATATCAACTTCGCAATTTTTGTCGGGATTGATTTAGTCCACTTCGAGAGTCTTGGTGCGGAAGAGCAGGCCGGCAACTATCCCGGCGATACTGGGCACCAGAAGGAATAGCCAGATCTGGCTCATGGCTTTGCCTCCGGCGAAGAGGGCCGGGCCGAAGCTGCGCGCGGGATTCACGCTGACGCCGGTAATGCGGATGCCGAAGATGTGGATTACAACGAGCGTTATGCCGATGACCAGTCCGGCGAATCCTGCGGGTGCGGCTTTTTGTGTCGATCCGAGGATCACGATGACAAATATCAGCGTGGCCACGAATTCAAAGACGAAGGCAGAGGTGACGTTGTATTCGCCCTGGTAGCCGGGGCCCCATCCATTTTGACCGAGACCACTGGTGGCGATGTCGTAACCGGTTCCGACGCCGCGAACGAGCAGCGAAAGTACGGCCGCAGCGAGGATGGCACCAACGAATTGGCCGATCCAATAGCCAATCATCTCGCCGGTCTTCATGCGGCCGGCAGTCCAAACGCCGAGACTGACGGCGGGATTGATATGACAACCGGAGATGGGGCCGATGCCGTACGCTGCGCCAATCAGGGCAAATCCAAAGGCGAATGCGATGCCGAGGACGCCGACCTTGTCGCCTGCAACCACGGCGGTACCGCAGCCAAAGAGCACGAGGATAAATGTGCCGACCAATTCTGCAATGTATTTCTTCATAGATCCTCCAGGCAGTGTTTGGAAGCGAGAGTTTCGTTCGGAAATGCGTCTCGGACGGCTGAATTCAACGAGTGACGATGAAGGAGCGCAGCCCGTTCCTTGACCGGTTGCGAGTGTCGCAGAGACCGGTATTCGATTGCCACTGCCGATTTTGCCAGCGAAGGAAAGGCAAAGCAGCTGCCTGCGACGATCGCAAGTCATGACAGATTGGGGCGCCGCTTCGATGGAAGTTTCAAATTCATCAAACGTTTGCAATTTGTTTGCCTTGCTGAATTACTCTGTTAACGATTCCGAGCGGCCCCGTATTCGACATTCACTGGCCGCCAATGAAAGGCATTTCGGTTGAGCCAAACCGTATTTGTACTGGAAGACGACACTGACATCGCGCGACTGGTCCAGCATCACCTCGAGGCCGCAGGTTTTGCACCCCGGATTTTCCATACTCCCAGCAATGTGATTTCTGATGCCGAACGGCAACCCCCGGCACTTTTTCTCCTGGACATCATGGTCCCGGGAGGTGACGGGCTGGATGTTTGCCGCAGGCTGCGATCTCATGCGGCGCTTTCAACAATCCCGATCATTTTTCTGACGGCGCGAGCGGGCGAAAACGATCGTGTTCTGGGGCTCGAACTGGGTGCCGACGACTACATTACGAAGCCGTTTGCCACGCGGGAACTGGTGGCACGGGTGAAGGCGGTGCTGCGCAGGTTTGAGCGTCCTACGACGCCGTCGGTCATCACTTTTGAGGAAGTGGTGATCGATGCAAACGCGATGCAATTGAGGGTACGTGGTGAGTTGACCACGACGACAGCCACGGAATTCCGCCTATTGGACTATCTTGCCCGCCACCCCGGACGGGTCTTCAGCCGAGACCATCTGCTTGATTCGGTCTGGGGCGATGCGCGCTTCGTCACGCCCCGATCGGTCGACGTGTATGTGCGTCGTATTCGTGAGAAAATCGAGGTCGACCCAGAGAATCCGCGCTATTTGAAGACGGTACGCGGGGCGGGGTATCGGTTTGAGATTCCCAAAGGGGAATGAAACCGCAGGCCACAAGTCCCAGCGTGAGCAGGCCCTGAATTGACGCGCAAAGTATTCATAAAATTGATGGCGCTGTTTGTGCTCCTGCTGCTGTTTCAGACGGCGGCGATGGAGTTGATTCTGCGCCGCATGATGGTGCACCTCACCGGCGCGACGCTGAATCGGCTGAGTGGCGAAGCCATCTGGTCGGGGGGCATCGCACTACTGGTGGCGCTGCCGATTGCGGCGTGGGCAGCGAGCCGTATCGCGCTGCGGCTGGAGCGCGTGGTTACATTCTCCCGTCGAATTGCGCAGGGAGACTTGAGCGCAAGACTGGAGCACGGGCATGGAGACGAAATGGCCGCGATGGAGACTGCGCTGAACCAGACGGCGGAGCGGCTAGGCCAGAGCTTTGCCGAGATCGAGAGCAGTCGGCATGAACTGGCGACTATGTTGGACTCGATGCAAGAGGGCGTGGTTGCAGTGACGCCAGAGGGTGTTGTCCGGTGGTCAAACGCGGTGATGCAACGTATTGCGGGAACGGAGATCCGAGTAGGCCGGCCGCTCGTTCACTCCGTGCGTGATCCAGAGTTGCTTGACTGCGTGAAGGGGGCCCAGGAGGCGCGTGAGGTTCGATACGGCCGATCGAGTTCGCTGGCGCCAGGACGGACATTTGAAATCAGCGTGGCGCCACTTCCGACGGGGGGAGTGATTGCAGTTCTGCATGACGTGACGCGCATTGAATCGGCGGAACGGTCACGCCGCGATTTCATTGCTAACGTGAGTCACGAACTGCGCACGCCGTTGACGTCGATCCAGGGATACGTGGAGACGCTGGTGGAAGATCCTCACCCCAATCCGGTGACGACCAATGAGTTTCTGCAAGTGATTTTAAAAAACGCTACCCGCATGAATCGATTGACCGAAGATCTGCTGGCGTTGGCAACCATTGAAAGTCCGGATTACAAGTTGGCGATGCAGCCGACGCGGGCGAGCGAAATGGTGAATGACGCCATCGAATCGCTTGGCGGGCTGGTGGTGGATTCGGGGATCGAGCTTGAGTCGTCGGGTGCGCCTGAGGCTTCAGTAAAGGTTGATCCTGACGCGATGAATCAGGTGTTTGGAAACCTGATTGAGAACGCGGTCAAGTACGGCAAGTCGGGCAAGCGGATCGAGGTAGGTGCGCGGGCGCTGGAAGGCGAGATCGAGTTCTACGTGAGGGACTTTGGTCCGGGCATTGCGTCGGATCACCTCGAGAGAATCTTCGAGCGGTTCTATCGCGTGGATAAGGCGCGCTCGCGTGATGCAGGCGGCACCGGACTTGGGCTGGCGATTGTGAAGCATATCGTCCACGCGCATGGCGGCCAAATCCGAGCGGAAAGCGAATTGGGCTCGGGAACGACTTTTCTGTTTACACTGCCAATTGTGCCTGTGAAATCCCGCCAGGATGAGCATGCGGACGCGCCCGTAGCTGCGCGAAGCGACGCTTAAGTCGATAAAGATCAGATTCCTGGCTACTATTCAAGTCCCCGTAACATTCGCTAGAGAGAATAAGAAGCGGCAGTGATCCTGCACGGGAGAGCTATGATCGTGAAAAAGACTTTGCTTACAGTAGGTCTGTTGGTAATAGCCATGGGCACAACCCAGGCGCAGAAGTTAACCGCGGCGGGTGCAACATTCCCCTATCCCATTTACTCAAAATGGTTCAGCGAATACAGCAGCTCGCATCCCGGAGTGGAGGTTAACTATGCCTCGATTGGTTCCGGCGGCGGTATCGCCCAGGTGACCAAAGGGCTGGTCGACTTTGGCGCGTCAGATATGCCGATGACCGACGAAATGCTCTCGGCATCGCCGATAAAGCTCATACACATTCCTACCGTGCTCGGTGCAGTTGTGCCCGTGTACAACGTTGGGGGTGCAAAAGAGCTTCGGTTCAGCTCGGATGTGCTGGCGGATATTTATCTCGGCAAGATCTCAAACTGGAATGACGCAAGGATTGCGAAAGATAATCCGGACGCGAAGTTGCCTGATCAGAAGATCATCGTAGTGCACCGCTCAGATGGATCGGGTACCAGCTTCATCTGGACCGACTTTCTGAGCAAGGTGAGCAAGGACTGGGCAGGCGGGCCCGGCAAAGGATCATCTCCAGCCTGGCCGGTGGGCGTGGGTGGCAAGGGCAACGAAGGCGTAGCTGGACTGGTTCGCCAACTGCCCGGCGCGATCGGATATGTTGAGTTGATTTACGCGCTGCAGAACAAGATCGCATTCGGCTCGGTGAAGAACGTCGCGGGAACCTATGTGAAAGCCTCGATCGAAGGCGTTACGGAGGCTGCCGCGAGCGTGAAGCAGATGCCTGCTGACTATCGGGTTTCGATCACCAATGCTCCCGGTGCGAATGCATACCCGATCTCGAGTTTCACTTACTTGCTGATTCCGGTGAAGGGAACAAACGCGGCGAACCGCGCGGTGCTGAAAGACCTACTGAGCTGGATCGTAAAGTCCGGTCAAAGCGAAGCCTCCAAGCTGTCTTATGCGCCGCTGCCAGATGCACTTGCTGAGAAAGAGCTGAAGACGGTCTATTCGTTGCAGTAGATCTGATTTCTGCAAACACGATCGGGCCGCGCCTTCGAGCGCGGCTCTTTTGCTTTTGTCCGCATCTGCATTGGTCGCAACGTGTAGGGGTGCTCGGGAGAAGAGTAGAATTCGAGGCTGAGAAAACTATCGATTCAAGGGACCTCACTGATGCGCATGTACTCTCCGCTTTGTGGTTTGGCGCTTCTGCCCATTCTGTTCGTCACTTCCGCTTTCGCACAATCCTCGTCAACTCCCTATGACTTAGTCGATCCGCTGATCGGGACTGCTGGAGGCGGCAATACGTTTCCTGGCGCGACAGTGCCGTTTGGGATGGTGCAGTGGAGTCCCGATACCAATACGGATGCGTGGTACAAGTACGACGAAAAGCAGCTGTATGGGTTCAGCCTGACGCATATCAGTGGAGCAGGATGCCCGTTGTTTGGGGATTTTGCGGTGTTGCCGGTGCTGGATGAGTTGACGACGCGCCCGGGGGTGAAGTTCACACCTACGCCATTTGAGCGCAAGAACGAGCAAGAACATCCTGGCTATTACGCGGTGACGCTGAACAACGGCGTTAGCGTGGAACTGACCGCAACGGAGCGGGCGGGGATCGCGCGGTTCAGGTATCCCGCGAACGCGGATGCGCGGATTTTGATCAACGCGGGGAGCAGCGCGAATTCGATAGCCTCACCAAATGATGATCCGAAGATTCGTGAGGGATTCGGGAATCATATTGAGGTGAAGCCGGATGGGAGTTTCTCAGGGTGGACGAGTGCGGGAAGGTTTTGCGGATCGGATTCTAGCTACAAGCTATACGTTGCGGGGAAGTTCGACAGGCCCTTCAAATCAACTGCGCTGTGGGGCGATGAATCGATGCTGAAGGCCCCGGAGGGCGCGACAGGAAAACATACGGCTGCGTGGGCAAATTTTGGGCGAGCGGGTGAGGTCGTTCTCAAAGTGGGAATTTCGTTTGTGAGCGAGAAAGGGGCAAAGAACAATCTGGAGAAGGAGATTCCGGGCTTCGATTTCGAGCAGGCACATGGGAAGGCGAAGGAGACGTGGAGCACACTGCTGGATCGCGTGTCGGTGGAAGGCGGGACGCGGGAACAGCGGAAGATTTTCTACACCGGCGTCTATCACTCGTTTCTGTCTCCGAATGTCTTTAGCGATGAGGACGGGCAGTACGTCGGATTCGACGGCAAGGTGCGCACAGTCAATGGGACGAAGCAGAAGGCGCAGTACGCGAACTTTTCTGACTGGGATATCTATCGGAATACCGTGCAATGGCAGGCGCTGTTTGAGCCGCAGCGTGTGAGCGATATGATGCAGTCGCTCGTGAATGACGCGGAACAGAGTGGATGGCTGCCGCGATGGCCAGCGGCGAACGATGTGACGTACGTGATGGGAGGTGACTCGCCGACCGCGATGCTTTCGTCGTCGTTTGCTTTTGGCGCGCGGAATTTCGATACGGCGAAGGCGCTGGAGTACATGGTGAAGGCGGGCACCCAACCCGGTATGGGCCCGCATCATGATTCGGAGCGGCCATTCCTCGCCGAATACCTGAAGGCCGGTTATACGCCGGTTGATAAGGACCACATCGCTGCGTCGCGGACGCTGGAATACGCAAGCGATGACTTCGCGATTGCCCAGTTCGCAAAAACTGTTGGCCGCGAAGATGTCTACAAGCACTTTCTTAAGCAGTCGGAGAATTGGAAGACGCTCGTTGATCCAGAGACGCATTGGATCAGACCGCGAAATGCGGACGGCTCTTGGATGGCAGAATTTGATCCGGAGACTTCGATGCCGAAGCGCTACGAGAATGCGGGGCCAAGCGGTGACCAAATGGGATTTGAAGAGGGAAACACCTGGCAATACTCCTTCATGGTGCCGCACGACTATCCGGCATTGTTTGCCGCTATGGGTGGCGAAAGGGTTGTGGAATCCCGCCTGGATCGTTTCTTTACGGCGCTTCGTTGCTGGGGAAAGCCTTGCTTCAATATTGAGAATGAGCCGGATTTCGTGACACCTTACGCGTATGTGTTTCTGGGTAAGCCGTGGAAGACGCAGGAGGTGGTCACGAGGATCGGTAATGAGACTTTCAAGGCTGCACCGGATGGCATTCCGGGGAATGACGATCTTGGCGCGACGTCGGGCGTTTACGTCTGGAATGCGCTGGGATTTTATCCGGCAGTACCGGGTGTAGGTGGCCTTGTATTGGGCACGCCGATGTTTGACCGGGCGACTTTGCAACTGGCGGGAGGGCGCACTATGGCCATCACACGCGATGGGCAGGGAATCTACGTGCAGGCGGTAACGTTGGACGGAGTCCCACATCCAAATTCATGGCTGCCGATCAGCCGAATTCATCGCGGAACAAATGAACTGCGATTCAAAATGGGGTCGATGCCGAACACGCAACGAGGACTAGCGCCGGAGGATCAGCCGCCTGCATTTCGTTAGAAGTAATCAATCCTGTTTGTTTTCGTTGATGAGGCGGTCGATGAGCGGGATTAGTTTTTCGCCGGTTCGCGGAAGGACGAACGCGGCCGTCGCAGCGTCCCAATCGAGTTTGAAGCTGGTCGAGAGCGCGGATATCCAGATCTGGCGGACTGGTGTATTAGGAGTGACGACGAATTTGCCGGGTGGTTCTTCAAAGACAACATTCAGCACGCCGCCCTGCTCCTCGACCTCGAAACCGGCCTCATCCTCTTCTTCGCGGGCAATCAGGTGTTTTTTCAGTGCTTCGAGTGCGCTTTCGACCGCGCGGCGAAACTCTAGTTCGTCCTGCATGATTCAAGTGTAGCAATTGGTGGCGCGTGGCGAGGCGGAAGCCCAATGCAGGAGGTCTTTGATTGGAACTAGCTCTTCGAGAATGAGAGAGCCGCCCACAGGCCGGCCTCTGGTAGTTTTGCCAGTTTCCCTGATGTCGCCTTGGATGACAGGATGACCGGAGTTCCGATGCATCCAGGATACGTTTGGGCGATTTCTCAGCAAACCATGCCAATCTGCCCGGCATCCAACGAACGCCGGAATGAGCGGGCATTTGCCGTCCGATGTCTGTGGCCCCGCACCTACCCGATAGACGATTTAGCGCGCAGGCGGTTATCCGGATTCGGCTTGCGTGTTAGCTTTTGCTTTTGTTGCATTGCTGCTGTGACGATAACGCTCGCAGATGCCGGCGAGTTTTTTATTCACCAATTAAACCATTCACAAGGAGTTTGACGTGCTTGAATTGAAGACTCGAAATCGGCTCAACAGGATGTCCTGCTGTCTGGCTGCAGGGCTATGCTTAACGCCTTTACTCGCCCGAGCTGATGAACCAAGCGAAAGGGTCACCAGAGCCGCCCAGGTATTCCAGGAGCTGGCGAATGCCGAAAATGGCCTACCTATCAACGTGCTGAACAAAGCAGACTGCGTCATTATTCTGCCGTCGGTCAAGAAGGCGGGGTTCATCGTCGGAGCCCAATATGGCAAAGGTGTGATGGTTTGCCGGAGCGGCGCGAATTTTAACGGTCGCTGGGGTGCACCCATCATGATGCAATCAAGCGGCGGAAGCTTCGGCTTGCAGGCTGGTGGGCAGGCAACCGACTTTGTGATCTTGGTGATGAATGATGACGGCGCACGCTCTGTGATGAAGGGCAGGGCTAAGTTGGGCGCAGAAACCAGCATCGCGGCCGGTCCTGTGGGGCGGAACGCGGAAGCCTCAACGACCGCCACCATGCAGGCCCAGATGCTTTCTTACTCCCGTGCGCAAGGCGTCTTCGGTGGTGTTTCTTTGTCGGGGACATCCTTAGGTCCAGATGACAGCGATAACGAGAAACTCTACGGAAAAAAGATCTCGGCGCAAGAGATTTTTGCGGGAAGCGTACATGCGCCGCCGTCAGCTGCGGGGTTGATTTCAGAGTTGCAGAAGACGTCGCCGAAGAACCTCGCTAAAGGAAAATAATTCCGTAAGGTTTGAATCGTGGCCGGGCAAGGAGTTGCGTTTATCCGCCAATCGCGGTCGGAGGCTAATCTTTGCCTCGATTTTCAAATCCCCTCTCTCTCCTACGCTCGTCATGTCGGCGGATAGGGGGAGAGGGGCCAAACAACATCCTCATTGCCGGTAGCAGAACTTTCAGCAACGGACTGTATGCGGGAAGCTCGGCCAGGGCAAGAAATTCTGAATGCAAACTCTCCGCTTAGTCGGGCAGGTTCTACGCCACGAAAAGACCACGATCGCTCGGAGATCTGTGCTTTGGATTTTCCTGACACTTCTCTCCGCGACTTCATTCGCGCAAGATTCGACCAAAACCACAACTAAGCCAGAACCGCCCTCCGTAAATACCCAACTTCCTGTGAACTGGCTGTACGGCGCATACATCCCCAAAGAGGCCCCTCTGGTTGCATTGAACGGTCGGGAGCGTTTCAAGCTCTATATTCGCCAGACCTATACAACACCGGGAATTTACGTCAAGACCGCATTCTTTGCGGTGCATGATCAAGTAAGAAATACGCCTGAGGACTGGGGAGATGGATTTTCTGGCTTTGTCAAACGGGCTGGCTCCAATCAGGCGACGAATATTATTCAGAATTCATTCACATCCTTGGGGCAAGGGCTGGTTGGATGGGAACCGCGCTATGACCGTTGCAAGTGCGAAGGAGGTTGGCCACGCTTCCGACACGCGTTCGTCAGAAACTTCATTACCTATGACCGTAGTGAAAAATCAATCAGGCCAAACATCATGCCCTTTGCGTCGGCATTTGGCGCGGGAGCCATCGGCGCAACCTGGAATCCAAACAATCCAACGATCACGGTGAAGGGTTATCAGAGCGTATTTACGCAAGCGTGGGTCGGTGTCATCATCAACAGCATTGGCGAATTCATGCCCGACGTTAAAAAGAAGTTGAGCAGAAACAAAGACAAAAACTGATCTCTGCTTCAGCGATCTGTTTCTGCTATGGGATCGGTGCCTTCGGCAGGTTCCAGTGAAACCAGACGCTGCATACGCGAAGGGCAAAACAGGCAACCCCGCCTAAAACCGCCGCCAAAGTTGGGTGAAGTCCCAGCCTGCGTCCCAGTACCATCACCGCGGCACCAACGAGTGCGGCTGTGGCATAGATATCAGTGCGCAAGATGACGGGAATGCGCATCAGCAGAATGTCCCGGATAGCGCCTCCTCCGACGCCCGTGATCGTTCCCATCAAAGTGGCGATGAATGGAGGAGTGCCGTAGTTCAAGGCCTTCTCTGTTCCAGCCACCGCAAACAAGGCGAGTCCGGCTGCATCCAGAATCATCAAGAGCTGGGAAGGGATCTGCTGAGCAAAATGATGCAGGATGAACATGGCGCCGCCGGTAGTAAATGCTTCCGCCGCATAGCGCCAATCGCGGATGGCCTGAGGCGGTGTGGCGCCAATGAGCACGTCGCGCAACACGCCGCCGCCCAGAGCCGTTGCAAATGAAACTACCATGACACCGAAAAAATCGAGATTGCCTGCGATGGCGGCGAAGGCGCCTTCCATCGCAAACAAAATGGTTCCCGCGTGATCGACTACAAAAAGCAGCCTGTCCGCCTGATTTTTCATGCTTGTGTCTTTGAGAGGATGGAGTGTTCCCGGCGGAGTGGTGATCCGCTTCCTCACAATTTAGCACTGTTGCGGGCGGCAGGCCGAATGCAATCGTCTAGGCCGTTTTCGCATAAGGCCAGACACTGCGCGCATGGGCGAGGCTTACTGCCCACCAATGGAGACGGCGGATCATTGCATCCATTGACCGCTCGGCACGCTCGGGGCTGCGCAGCGTTCCGTCTGCGTCGAACTGTTCCCAGGCGCCGGCGAAGCTTACGCTATCGCGGATCGTGACGGTGTGAAGCTCCGCAAAGACGAGGCGGAGTTGCTCAACCGCGCGCAGACCGCCGGAGATGCCGCCGTAAGAAACGAAGGCGACTGGCTTGGCATGCCACTCTGGCCCGTAAGAATCGATGAGAGCCTTGAGGGGCGCTGGATAGCCGTGGTTGTACTCGGGCGTGACGACTACAAACGCATCGCAAGCGGCTATGCGCTGCTTGAGTTCCACAGCGCTTCCGGACTCAGTTGGCGCAGGGTCAATGATCTCGACCGCGAAACCTTCACGGGACGCGATCTGCCCGGCAGTCCAGCGGGCAATCGTATCGCAGAAGCGGCCAGGTCGCGTTGAGCCGTATACCAGTCCCACTTTGATTGGGGATTCCGTCATGTTTTGTTCCTCCACTGGATCAATGGTAGAACCTCAAGTAAACTTGAGGTCAAGAGGACGCTAGCGATGACTGACAAGTCGCTGAAAGCAGAGCTGCAACGGCAGCCGATCCACCAAGCTCTCACGGTGGGAGAAGTTGCCGAGCGGAGCGGGGTGGCAGTTTCAACCCTGCATTTTTATGAAGCGCAGGGTTTGATCAGCAGTTGGCGTAATAGCGGAAATCAGAGGCGCTACGCGCGCGAAGTGCTGCGCAGGGTAGCGGTGATCAAGGTGGCGCAGAGGACTGGGATCCCGCTTGCGGAGATTCGTGAGGCGCTCGCTACTTTGCCTGAAAAGCGAACTCCAACGGCGGCGGATTGGAAGAAGCTTTCGGTCCGGTGGCGAACGCAACTCAACGATCGGATCGAGCGATTGACTCGATTACGCGACCAGTTGGATGGCTGCATTGGTTGCGGCTGCCTGTCGCTGGAATCCTGTCCATTGCGGAACCCCTGGGATCGTCTGGCAGCAGAAGGTCCTGGACCGCGGTTGCTGGATCCGGAGATGTGCTGTCGGAAGTGAGCCGACCATTTGCAAATCGTGGCTGACGTTGGTGCGCTTCGCATCGTGAAATTTATAGAACTTCTGAGCGATCCTCCTCGTCTTTGTAATAGGCATTCAATTTACCCAGTTCGTTCGGTTTGTGTTGGTCGGAACTGGGAGGGACCTTGCGAACGCTCTTGTTGCTCAAACGCGCTCTACACTCTGGGCCAGCCCTGGGCTTGATTGCACTCACCGTCACTCTGACTTCGAGCACACTCGCACATTCCACCACAATCGAGGATGTTGCGGCCGCTGGCGATGTCGTGACTCTGCGGGCGATGCTTGAGGCAAATCCCGCGCTGGCTCTGGCGAAAGAGGAAGACGGGACGACGCCTTTGCATTTGGCGGCCCTCTACGGGCGCAAGGAAGTTGCCGGCGTTCTTCTCGCCTTCCATGCGGATGTGGCTGCCGGGGATCAAAACGGCGATACTCCACTGCACCTCGCGGCGGCAAAGGGTCAGCTGGACCTTGTCGTGCTGCTTCTGAACAATCATGCGGACATCAATGCAAAGGATACTCATGGGGCGACGCCTTTGCATGCCGCGGTCTTTTACAAACAAGAAGAGACGGTGAAATTGCTAATCGCCCGCCAAGCGCAGATTGCAGCGGCAGACGATGACGGAGAGACTCCGTTGCACATGGCGGCGCAAACGGGTTCCGTTGAGTTGGCGGAGATGCTACTGGCGAATCATGCCGACATCAACGCCAGGGATACGGCGAATGTGACGCCGCTGCATGCGGCGGTGTTTTTCAGGCATGACGACGTTGCACGGCTGCTTCGTGAGCGTGGCGGCCTCGAGTAGTCGCCTAAAGATCCTGCTCTCTTGTGCCGATGAGATTCCAATGGAGGCGCCGCATGGAAGTCAGTCCAATAGCTGGCATTCGGGCGGTGGGCGCCTCGACGGTGCCGCGCGATGAGCTTGAGGTGCAACCTCCTTTTGCGCTCGATCGGTCAGGACGTTTGGACGACGATGCTTATAACGACGCGCGCGAGCAGACGGAACGAGGGTTGGAAGAGGATTCGGAGACTGGTGACGAGGTATCAGAAAGGGCCCCCGATACGCAGAGTCGAGTTAGTTTTTTCGCGTGATTTCCCCCAGGGGCTAAATCCCGACAATTAGCTTGTTGTGTTTTGCGGCCTGCGACCCCACTACATGGGTTCCCCGCGCCATGCCTTGTTATAGAACAGTGGGTTCCTGGAGCTTTTCAGCAAGCCGTGAGCCTAACAGGGTTTGATCGATATGCAACTCCACGGTTGCATATCTAAAAAACTCGTTTTTGAAGTAAGTTCGTCAATCTAAACCACTTAGTCCGAATGAGTCTCCCGTAAACCCTTCTAATCATTAGACTTAAATTGCAAAGTCGTCAAAATTAAGAACTTAGCGATTGACTTCGGCCGTTTGCACTATTTATGAGGCAGAGTTTCCACAGTGCGGGCCATTAGATGAACGGCCTTGAAGTTATCGCACAAATTCAGGATTACGGCTTTTGCTGTTGAGACGAGTATAGCGAGATGCCGGAATTAGCCTGCAAGATTGAGAAGAAGTTTTGCGCAATGCAAATGAGTAGGATAGATCGGATTCTGCTGGAGCCGAGTATTGACAGGGAAATGCTTCTTGCATTTTTCGACTGGTCGAGCTAATTTACTAACTAGTTAGTTTAACTATTTGGTCAACATGGAATCTGAAACCAAAACCACTTCTTCTGTTCCGCTCGACCGGTCTGCTGAGACGCGCGCGCGGATTCTTGATGCTGCACTGCGCGAGTTCAGTGCGTTGGGAATGGCCGGTGCGCGCATGGACCAGATTGCGGCGGCTGCGGGCGTGAACAAAGCGCTGCTTTATTACCACTTCGACAGCAAGGAAAACCTCTATATCGCGGCAGTGGAGATGATTTCGGCGAAGATCCGAGATCGCTCGATGGCAGTGTTCCTTTGCGACGCGACACCGGGTGAACGGCTGTTGCGTTCGGCTCTCGATCACTTTGACCGGATTCTGACGCAGGGTGAGTTTCAGAGCCTGTTGCAGCAGGAGATGATGCGCATGCACCAGGGCGAGGCGAGCGCCATGTCGATTGTGGTAAAGCGGGTGTTTGCGCCGATGCAGGCAATGCATCAGTCGATGGTCCGCGAGGGGATCGCATCGGGGGAACTGATTGACGCGGACTGGATGCAGATTCATCTAGCGACGCTGGGAGCGAATGTTTTCTATTTTCTGGCAGCACCTATGTGGCGTTTGTTGATGGAGTTTGACCCGTTTGCGCCTGACGTGCTGGAGGCTCGGCGGCGGGCGATGGTGGAGTTTCTGGGGCAGGCGGTTTTTGTGGATCGCGGACACGGCGCAGAGTTGGCTGCAAAGGTGTTGAGCGATACGCCAATGCCGGCGCTGCCGACCACACGACATTTTGTTGGGAGAGGCGATGAACGCAAGAAATAGAGTTTTTGTGATCCTGGGGCTGCTGACGCTCGGATCTCTTGTCTGGTATCTGTTGACGGGCCGCGCGCCGGGTGATTTGAAGCTTATCGGCACGGTGGATGCGAATGAGGTGCTGGTGAGCGCGAAGATTCCGGGTCGCATCCAGACACTGAACGTGGACGAGGGACAACCGGTGAAGGCCGGCGAGCTGATTGCAGTTGTCGAGAGCGACGATCTGGCGGCTGCGCATAAAGCGGCGGAGGCGAATGTTCTGAGCAATCAGTCGAAGCTGGCTGAGACGGAGGCAACGCTGCGGCAGAATCAAGGCGAAGTATCCAGTGCGTCGATCAACGCCGAAGCACAAGTGAAGGCGAGCCAGGCAGCGCTGGCGCAGGCTGAGGCGAACCTGGAACATCAGAAGGCCGATACCACGCGTACAGTCGCGCTTGCCAAGCAGGGAATTGCGAGCGATCAGGCAAGGGACGAAGCGGTGACCAGCTTGAACGCTGCCCAGGCTGCGGTGGAGTCGGCACACGCGAATGTTGCCGCGGCGAAGGCGGCTCTGCAGCAGGCGCGCGCGCACGAGTTGCTGGCACATGCTTCAGCACAAACCGTGGCGTCGACGCGAGGCATTGTTCAAAATGCGAAGGCGCTGTCTGACCAGGCGAATGTTCTGCTGAAGTATGCGCAGGTGTTCGCGCCAGTTACGGGGAAAGTGAATGTGCTGGCGGCGCGGCAGGGCGAAGTACTGGCGGCTGGGGGGACCATTGCCACCGTGATGGATTTAACGCAGACGTGGGTATACGCGCCGCTGCCGGAGACGCAGGCGGATGCGGTGCAACTGGGCGACAGCCTGAAAGTGGTGATGCCCAGCGGGACGACGGTGCAGGGGAAGGTGATTGCCAAATCGGCTGAGGCGGATTTTGCGACGCAGCGCGATATCAACGGTGGTCGCAAGCGGGACATCAAGACGGTGCGGCTGAAGCTTCTTATCGACAATCCCGAGGAGAAGTTTGTGCCGGGAATGACGGCCGAGGTGTATATACCCAAGGCCAAGCTGGTGAAGCAATGACGTCGCACGCACATACCGTCACACCTACGCCGGACCCTTTGCAACACCAGGCGCCGCCCGCGATTCGGGTTGAACACATTGTGAAGAAGTACGGCGATTTCGAAGCGGTAAAGGGCGTGAATTTCACTGTTGCCGAGGGAGAGATCTTTGGGTTGCTGGGGCCTAATGGCGCGGGCAAGAGCACACTCATCCGCATGATGACGACGTTGATTCCGGTGACGAGCGGAAAGGCAATCGTTGGCGGACACGATGTAAGCAAGGAACCGGATGCGGTGCGACGGATGATCGGGGTGATTCCGCAGGCGCTGACCAGCGATCAGGATCTGACGGTTGAAGAGAATCTGAGCATTTACGCAAAGCTGTATAGCGTTCCGAAGGTACAGCGAGAGAAAAACATCGCCGAAGTGCTGGAAGCGGTGGATCTGACCAAATGGCGTAAGGCGCAGACGAAGACGCTTTCAGGGGGCATGCGGCGCAGGCTTGAGATCGCGCGTGGACTGGTGCATGATCCGCGGATATTTTTTCTTGATGAGCCGACGACTGGTCTCGATCCGGTTTCGCGCATCGCAGTGTGGGAGATGCTGAACAATCTGAAGAAGACGCGCAACCTTACGATGTTGCTAACGACGCATTACATGGAGGAAGCGGATAGGTTGTGCGATCGCATCGCGATTGTCGATCACGGAACGCTGGTGGCGTTGGGAACTCCGGTGGAGCTGAAGCAAAGCGTGCCGGGATCGAACGTGGTTGAGGTGCAATTCAACCGCGAAGATCCGGAGTGGAAGGCGCGGCTGGAGGCGCTCGCGGATGTGACGGAGGTGCAGTCGCAATCGGGTGGCGTGTATCGCGTGCTGACTTCGAATGGATCCCAGACAACCACCCACCTGGTGGAAATGGCGAAGGCGCTCGGCGAAGAGCTTACGTCGTTGAGCGTGCAGAATACATCGCTGGATGACGTGTTTGTGCACTATACGGGCCGCCAACTGCGCGATGAGCAAGTGAAGTCGGTCTTCATGATGCCGCCGCGTCCGGGAGCGCAACCATGAACAGATTTATGGCAATTGTCGAGCGCGAGATGCGGAAGTTCTTTCGTTCGCCCGTGCTGATGATCATGTCGATGATGCTGCCGATTGTGCAGTTGATTATTCTCGGCCACGCGTATGGCGGCCACATCCAGGGCGCGCGGGTGGCGGTGGTGGATCACGATGGCGGGCCGCAGGCTGTGAAAGTGCGCGAAGCTTTCGACTCGGTGGCTGCGAATATAGCGACGTTCACGACCATCAATTACAACGATGAGACGCAAGCGAAGGAGGATGTGCGGACCGGCAAGGTGGATGCTGCGGTGATTATTCCGGCGCAGTATTCGCGTCGTGTGTATGCAGAGGATGCTCCGCGGATCGGGCTGGTGGTGGACAACTCGGACCAGATCATGAGCGGAAGCATTGAGGGCGAGATGCAGTCGCTGGTGGACGCGCTGAATCAGCCCGTGATTCAGGATCGCGTGGTGAAGAACATTGCGCTGCAGATCGTGGAGCTCTATCCGTACGTCGAGTACATGAAGTATTTGCTTTCCGGATCGATCGCGCTGGCGATGTACATCTCGGTGATGATCGGCGGCGGAATGCTGTACATCGACGACAAGGCGCGGGGCGTTCACGAGGGATACCTGGTGACGCCGATCAGCAAGCTGGAACTGGTGATGGGGCTAAACGTGGCGGGCGCGATCAAGGCGCTGCTTTCGGGGATTTCCATCACGGTGATCGGCTCGTTAATGGCCGGGCTTGGAGTTATCTTCCGGCCGGGAGCGGACCTGAATTTGCTGCTTCTGATTCTGGGGACATCGCTGGCTTTCAACGGAATGATGTTTCTGATGATGGTGCGGGTGGACGATCCGCTGGTTCCGCGTGCGATGTTTGGAGTGCTGAACACGCTGCTGTTCTTCCCGTCTGGGGCTATCTCGCCGGTTGCGGCGTTTCCGAAGTGGCTGCAGGCGATTGCGATTGTGGATCCGTTCACGTATGCGATTCATGGGTTCAAGGCGATTTTGTTGAAGGATGGCGGATTTGTTGCGATACGGGGGGATCTGCTGTTCCTGTTTGCGTTTGGGATCGGCACGCTGCTGATTGCTACCCCGCTGTTCAAGCGGACGCTCTAGAACAGCTAGCTCTCAGATCTTGTGGAGGCAGGCGAAAGACTTCCGGCGGGCAAGCAAGATTAGTCCGGAATGCGATGAGGCGGTCCACTCCTTGTGGGAGGGTGGGCCGCCTTGTCGCGTTGGGTATCGTCCCCCAAAAGTACTGTTACGCGGATTGGGATTTCACGACGGACGAGACTGAAGTTGCGCTAACATCGGAAAAGTAAGCCCACGCCCATGACTGCTCATACCGCAAGTGACATGATTGCAAAGCGCATCGCGGAAGTGACAACTCCCGTGAACGGTCCCGATGCGCCCGAGAAGAAGAAAGTTCCTCTGACCTGGGAAGAGGAGGAACTTGAGAACTATGAACCCAAGCGGGTTAAAGCGGTCGAAGTAAAAAAGAGGGCTGACGCCCGGGCAGCACTGTTAGTCCGGCAGCTTCCGCACCAGTTAAATGCATTGCGGGAAGTGATTTCGATTCGCTGTGAAGGCGTGAATACCAGGGCAGGCCGCACGGTTCTACGGTCGGTGAATCCGGATCGGAACCGATTCGAGATTCGGCGCGAAGACGACATGGGCTTCGTGATGCAATTCGATCCTGACAGGAAGAAAGTGATCTTCTCCGGGAAGGTACTGGGATTCGATCGGGAATACGAACTGGTCGTGCAGACACACGACGACGTTGACTCAACGGCATGGTTCTCTCAAACCACGCTGGCGACGGAACAGACGGACGATCTGGCGAAAGCAGTGATCTCGACGCTTCTTCGTTTTGACCAGTAACAATTCACTTCCAAAATCAAATTGCGTTAGTGCGGCGGGCGCGTTTCCTCTTCGGAGCCTCACCGCCTACAATGGGGACTGACTTCAATCAAGGGGACCCCAATGCCGCTGTCTGGTGAAGCAATTCGACTGATGAACTACATCGATGATGTTGCAGTGACGCTGCGCCGCATCCTTGCGCTGGTTCCCACGCTAACTGCAGAGGAGCGCGCGCGGATTGGCGAACATCTTATACACTCCAGCCCTAACGCTGAAGACGTTGCCAAAGCCCTGGCTGCAAAGTAATCCGGAACCCAATGCAAGTTGCCATTATCGGAGCCGGGCCGCTGGGCCGTTGGCTCGCGCTCGCAGCTGCCCGCGCAGGCTACGCCGTGCTGTTGGAAGATGTGATGCCCTCAAATCTGCATCACGCACAGGAGTATCTTCGTCAACAGCTGGGGCCGGCGGCATTACCTAATGTGACGTTTGCTTCCACGATCGAACAGGCTGTGCGTGAGGCGGACCTGGCGATTGACTGCGTGCCGGATGAACTGGAGTCGAAGCTGGAGATTTTCTGCCTGCTCGACCGGATGTCTCCACCGCGCACGATCCTTGTGACCCCGACGAAAAGACTCTCGATTGCGGATCTTGCGTCCTGCACCTATCGTGCGGATAAGTGCGTGGCACTCGTGGCGGATGTGGAGGAACTTACCAGCGCGCCGACGAGCAACGGTGAGGACCGGGGAAATGGTGCGGCGATTCTGTTACGAACTCCTCCGCAGGGGACGCAGGAGACTGTCGCGCTGGTAAAGGAGTTCTGGGAGCGGATTGGATTCGCACCTCAATTTGAGGCTGATCGCAGCATGCTGTGATCGCCGCGGAAGCGGAAATCTGTTGAGCTCATTTTCTGCGCAACTTGCGGCATGACTGCACCGCTTGGTGAAAAAGTTCAAATCCTAAACGGCGCATCGCACAGGGGCTAAAGCCCGGCACCCATTGGGTTTCATTCACGGCCTGCGACCCACTACGTGGGTTCCCCGAGCCATGCCCTTGTTACAGAATAGTGGCTCCCCGAGTTTTTCACCAGGCTGTGAAGTTGTGCCCTGATGCAAAAATCGAGTCCAAATTCGTTTTTCGCAAGTCGTGCCCTGACACATAGCCCGGCTTAGGAAACACGCCCTAGCTAGCGAGAATCTTCTCGTAAAATTTGACGTACATGGGGAGCACCAATGAGGCGCAAAAGCGCTTTTGTGCGTCTTTGCGCGCGGCATCGCGCATTTCATCGAGGCGGGTGCGATCCTTCAATAGGCTGATGGCGCCCGCTGCCATGGCGTCTACGTCTCCGACGGGGAAGAGCAAGCCCGTCACACCATCCTCGATCAATTCGGGTACGCCTCCGACGCGTGTTGCGATAGCAGGAACTTTGCAGGCCATTGCTTCAAGGGCGGCGAGTCCGAATGACTCGAGTGAGCTCGGCATGATCATGAGATCGGCGATAGGAAGAAGTTCGTTCACACGGTCCTGCTTGCCGAGGAAATGAACTCTGTCGTTGATCTTGAGTTCGTGCGCCAACCACTCAGCGGCAGAGCGATCGGGACCATCGCCGACAAGGATCAATTGAGCGGGAACTTCACGCACGACTTGCGCGAATACCTTAACTACATCGACGACGCGCTTGACGGGACGGAAATTCGACAAATGGATAAAGATGGCTTCGTCAGGCTGGGCGAATCTGGCTCGGGCCTTGGCGCGAAGGTCTTCGTCGGCTATGGGCGTATAGACATCGCAATTGACGAAGTTTGGAATGACCTCAATGGGGCGGGAGATACCGAAGTCGACCACAGTTTTGTCTTTGAGATAGCTGGAGATGCTGGTGACGCCGTCGCTTTCCTGGATGGAAAACCGCGTGATGGGCAGGTAGCTGCGGTCGAGGCCCACAAGCGTAATGTCTGTGCCGTGGAGAGTGGTGACGAACGGCAACGTGCGACCGCGAGCTGCAAGCATCTGGCGAGCGAGCAGAGCGCTGACAGAGTGGGGAATGGCGTAGTGAACGTGGAGAAGGTCGAGATCGCAGAACTCGGCGACCTCGAACATACGAGAGGCCAATGCCAGATCGTATGGGGGGAATTCAAAAAGCGGGTAGCTCGAGACGGGAACCTCGTGATAGAAGATACCGTCGTCGCGCCCGCTGAGGCGAAAGGGCTGCGAGTAGGAGATGAAATGGACCTCGTGTCCAGAGGCAGCTAGCTCTATGCCGAGCTCGGTGGCCACGACGCCGGAGCCGCCGTAGGTGGGATAACAGGTGATGCCGATGCGCATACGGCCGCCTTGCGTAGCCAAGAAGATTAGGGTTCTGAGATGTGCCCGCTTTGGTTTGACGTTTCTGTTCCGGGAGAGGATGCAAAACCGGTGATTTCTGTAGCTTCAGGCGGGCGCTCGGTGATTGCCGGGCGACCGAGGGAGGCGAATGAAATGAGGTCGATCCCCCGATAATCCTTGATCGCCATGAGAGCATTCCGCTCAATTTCGCGCGATTCCAAGAGCCGCGTGTTTGCACGGGCCAGCTGCGCGTCGCGATAGCCGGGATGCGAGACCAGTTCGAAGGTGCCTTCCGGCATGGCGGTGATCAGCGCACGCACGGTCGCGATTTTAACGGAGCCGGTGGCGAGGACTCCGACCGCTCCATCGGTGGTTTCGAAACCTTCTTCTTTGACGATGCGGCGAAATCGGGACTCAAAGCGGCGGAGCAGGACGACCTCAGCGCGCCGCACGTCGGGTGCGTCGGCGGTTGCATTCAAGCTCCAAATCGGCTCGAAGGGGTTGCGGATCGCATGAATACCTGCGGCTTTGGCCGCTCGCAACACGGGACGCAGGATTCCGGGAAACATGTGCATGTGCTTATGGGTGTCGACATGCGTGAGACGCAGGCCGAAACTCTGCAGCAGGGCAATTTGCGCGGCGGCTTCGGCTTCGACTTCTGCGGAGCGGATGCGCGCGGTGAAGAGGCGGCTCAAGAAACTGCCCAGAGTGCGATAAAAGAGGCCGGTGGCTCGATCGAGAAGGGAAGGGATGGCGCGCTTATCTGAAACGGGAGTGCCGTCGACGAGGACGACATGGCAGCCTACGCCGAGCGTCGGCATGGCAAGGGCCATCTTCACGGCTTCTTCAGTGGAGGCAGCCTGCGCCATGAGGGTGGCGCTGGTGAGCACTTCGGCGGCGTGAAGCTCGAGGATGGCGCGATTGACTCCGGGAGCGAGCCCAAAGTCGTCCGCGTTCACGATAAGTCGGGGCACGAAGATTAGATTACCAACCGCAGGTAAATCGCTCCACCGGCAGTGCTGCGGGAAATGCTGGGGGAACCTGCGAGAGAACCTGTTCGCTGTTATGATTACAGAGGGTCGCTGGTCGTCCCTCCGCCATTTGGGGCGGTTAGCTCAGTTGGTTAGAGCGCCTGCCTTACAAGCAGGAAGTCGGGGGTTCGAGTCCCTCACTGCCCACCATTGCTTTCAGGTCCTTCCTTTCACTTCGTTTCAGTCAGGATTTCGCCTGCGGGCTCGGACGCCCTCAAAGCGGCTCAAGTTCGAGTCCCTCACTGCCCACCATTGCTTTCAGGTCCTTCCTTTCACTTCGTTTCAGTCAGGATTTCGCCTGCGGGCTCGGACGCCCTCAAAGCGGCTCAAGTTCGAGTCCCTCACTACCCACATTCCTTCAATCATTCACTTAAGAATTCGCCTTGAAATGCACGGCGAATGATTCAGAAGCGCCGGAAGCGATGTTGCTCGAGAGCCTCTGTCTCAACTGTGGCTTCGAGTTTGAGCGTCCGCTTGACGAATGAGAGCCGTCCGGCAGGATCGCCTTCCAATGTCGCCAAACCAAGCTGAATGGCTTCCATGTAGGCGTCGCTTATTTCTCTGTACCTTTTACGCCACTTATAGAATGATTCAACGGCTCGAACCTCAGTCTCGAAGCCGCCTTCACACGGTTTGATTGAGGGAACCACTTTCATTCTGGGCATAGGTTTTCTTTTTCAGGATACGCCGTGATCGCACCCGGAAGCGCGGCGAACAGCGCGGAAAGACGTGCGTGGCCAAGCAGGGAGAATTCTACCTGACGCGCAATGGTTCAAACCAGACCAAGCGACGTGTCTTTGTTGCCGCGATCCCATCTTGAGTGGTTCGTGATCGTCAACAGAACGTCAAAGATGCCTGGAGCGCACTCGGCGAGCGGCGCGGTGGTTCCGTGCTGCGAACGCGCATTTGGGATAGAGTTGAGCGCATGGGAATGCTATGTGCAGTTGGCGGCGTTGACGTTGACCTGGGCCCAGAGCGTTTAAGTGAACTGCTTGCGGAGAGCCTTGGGAAGCTGGGACGGCGAGAACGGGTTTTGGCAGTGCCTCCGGATATCACGCGGCTGCACTCGCAGGCGGGGATGTTGACCTGCGCTGCCTGGGAGTATCTTGGCGACCGGCTGAAGGCTGTGCTACCTGCACTCGGAACACATGCGGCGATGACAGCAGCGCAGATGGACCATATGTTTCCGGGTCTTCCGCATGAACTGTTCAGGGTTCATAACTGGCGGACAGATGTGGAGACGCTGGGTGAAGTGCCTGCGGAGTTCATCTATCAGCAGTCGGAGGGGAAGCTGAACTTCGCGTGGCCGGCGCAGACGAACAAGCTGATTTCGCGAGGCGGGTTCGATCTTCTTCTCTCGATCGGGCAGGTTGTGCCGCACGAAGTGATCGGGATGGCGAACTACAACAAGAACATTCTTGTAGGCGCTGGCGGACGACAGGGCATCAATCTGAGCCATTATCTGGGCGCTGTTTATGGGATGGAGCGCATTATGGGGCGCGCTGAGAATCCGGTGCGCGCGGTGTTGAATTATGCGTCGGATCACTTCCTGCGCGAACTGCCGATTGTGTATGTGCAGACGGTTGTCGGTCGGCGCGCCGACGGCGGGCTGGCGGTGCGGGGACTGTTTATCGGGGATGACGTGGAGTGTTTCCATCGGGCGGCTGAGCTTAGTTTGAAGGTGAACTTCGAGCTGGTTGCGGAGCCGATCAAGAAGGCCGTGGTGTATCTCGATCCGCATGAATTTCATTCGACATGGCTGGGAAACAAGGCGGTGTATCGCACGCGGATGGGTCTTGCAGACGGCGGACACCTGATAATTCTTGCCCCCGCTGTCAGGGAGTTTGGCGAGGACAAGTGCATTGACGGGTTGATTCGGAAATATGGATATCGCGGGACGCCGGCGACGCTGGCGGCGGTGGAAGCGAATGCCGATCTGGCGGCGGAACTGGGTGCGGCAGCGCATCTGATTCATGGGTCGTCGGAGGGCCGGTTCAAGATTACGTGGTGTCCGGGACAACTTAGCCGGGAAGAGATTGAAGGCGTGGGCTTCACTTACGGCGACTACTCGGAAATGTCGGAGCACTATAACCCGGATAAGTTATCGCATGGTTATAACAGGCTGGATGGCGAGGAGCTATTCTTTGTCTCCAATCCCGGGCTTGGTTTGTGGGCGCATCAGTCGCGACTGACATGAGTTTGATCGCAGATCGCATTTCGGTTTTTAAGCTCTTAGCGAGTTAGCGGCGCTTCGCGCCTAGCGAGTTAGCGAGTTAGCGGGTGCATCAGTCGCGGCTGGGGTGATCCATTCGCATCTGCGTCGTGCCTCATTCAGAGTCTGGTGTTTGGTGCAAGTGCGCCTGTTGCGTGTCGAAAGGCAAAAGCAGGTCCTTCGCTCACCACCCCCGAACTGAAGTACGTTCGGGGCCCCGTTCTCTCAGGATGACACGGTCAACTTTTGTTGCGAACTTCGCGGACTGAATATTAGCTCAGCAAACTTAGTTCTCGCAGCAAGAACGCGTAGTCGAAGGCGATCTCTTTGAGGTAGTCGTAGCGGCCGCTGGCGCCGCCGTGGCCGGCTTCCATGTTGGTGACTAACAGGAGCGGGTTCTTGTCGGTTTTCAGGGTGCGGAGTCTGGCTACGTATTTTGCTGGTTCCCAGTACATGACCTGGCTGTCGTTGAGCGAAGTCTTGACTAACATTGTGGGATAACTCACAGCCTTCAAGTTATCGTAGGGCGAGTAACTCAACATGTATTTGAAGTAAGTCTCGTCGTTGGGGTCTCCCCACTCTTCGTATTCGGGAACGGTGAGCGGGAGCGACGCATCGAGCATGGTGTTCATTACGTCGACGAATGGGACGTGAGAGAGAACGACGCGGAAAAGATCGGGGCGGAGGTTGGAGACGGCGCCCATCAGATAGTCCTCCGGCGGAGCCGCCTTCGATGGCTACACGGTTGGGGTCGCCGTAGCCGTTCGCAGTGAGATATTCGACGGCGGAGATGAAGTCGGTAAAGGTGTTGCGCTTGACGAGCATTTTGCCGGCATCGTGCCAGGGTTTGCCGAGGTCGCCGCCGCCGCGGATGTGAGCGTAGGCGATGACGACGCCGCGATCGAGCAGGCTGAGGCGGTTGGAACTGAAACCGAGAGGAAGCGAGTAGCCGTAGGAGCCGTATCCGTAGACATATATCGGAGATCTGGCGTTTTTCGCGAATTTATCGCGGCGGTAGACGAGGGAGATGGGAACCTGGACTCCGTCGGTTGCGGTGGCGTGGATGCGCTCGCTGGCATAGAGAGTGCGATCGAAGCCGCCGGGAACTTCCTGCTGCTTTAGGAGCGCAGATTCGCGCGTCTCAAGGTTGTATTCGTAGACGGAGCCGGGGGTGACCAATGACTGATAGCCATAGCGGAAAGTGGTTGTTTCCCAGATGCGGTTGATGCCGGGCGAAGCGCTGTAGGCGGGTTCAGGGAAGGCGATTTCGCCTGAAGCATTGGCTTCGGAGCCTTGATTCTGAAATTGCCATAGTCGCAGGCGGGGCAGTCCATCTTCGCGTTCGCAGGATACGAAGAAGTTGGCGAAGAGGTCAACGTCTTCGAGCATGACGGTGTCGCGATGGGGAATGAGTTCGACCCAGTTTTCGCGTGCGGGGGCATCGACGGGCGCGGTGACGAGGCGGAAGTTGCGGCCTCGATCGTTGGTGCGGATGAACCACTGGCCGTTGCGGTGGTCGACGGCGTACTCGTGCTCGTCTTCGCGCGGGCTGATGACGGTGAATTCGCCGGTTGGCTGATCGGCGGGGAGGACGAGGCACTCGGTTGTGGTGTGGCTGGCGGATTCGAGGACGATGAATTTGCCGTCGCGGGTGCGGCCGGCGCCAATGTTGAAGCGCTCGTCGTCGTCCTGGTAGACGAGGACGTCGTCGCTGTGAGGAGTGTGGAGCTTGTGGCGATAGAGCTGAAACTGGCGCTTTTGTTCTTCGTCTTCGACGGAGTAGAAAAGCGTGGTGTTGTCAGCGGCCCAGGTGAGGGAGCCGACGCGCAGGACTTCGCCGGGGAGGGTTTCGCCGGTTTCGAGGTCTTTGATGTGGAGCGTGTACTGGCGGAAGCCGGTGGTGTCTACGGTGTAGGCGAGCCAGCGGCCGTCGTCTGAGATGTCGGTGGCGCCGATGGCGAAGAAGGCGAGGCCTTCGGCGAGTTGATTGCCGTCGAGAATGATGTTTTCAGGACCTTCGGGGGCACCGATGGTGCCGCTCTTGCGGCAGAAGATGGAGTATTGCTTTCCCTCTTCGGTGCGGACGTAGTACCACCAGTCGCCTTCTCGGTACGGGGCGGACTCATCAGTCTGCTTGATATGGCTGAGCATCTCGTTATAGAGCTGGTCGCGTAGCGGAGCGAGGTCGGCGGTGAGGGATTCGGCGTACTCGTTTTCGGCGTTGAGATAGGCGGTGACGTCCGGATTTTCCTTGTCGCGAAGCCAGGCATAGTCGTCGGTGAGGGTGATTCCGTGGAGGACGGTCTCTTTGTGTTCTTTGCGGGCGATGGGGGGGGTGGGGGGTGCGCTTTCGGTCATGGCAATTTCCAGTGTAGTGGGGTGGGCGGGGAGGCGATGGGACAGGGTATACCCCCTATACCCCACTCTGAGCGTTAAATCTCCGTTATCAATGAGTTAGGGAAGCCATTCGGGGGGAGTTCTTCATGGGACTGAACTTCGCCGCAGCTTCTTCTCATAGAAGGACTTAGGGGACAAGAGCCAGGAACCCTGACCAGGAATACGAATGGAGAGAAGGGCACGGCGCTGGGGTTCTGGCGTGCAGGAATCAGCATTGGTTCCATTGTGCGCCAAGAGCCGGTAATTACCTGCAAAACGGGGCGAGGAATTTTGGGTTTAGAATCTGCTGGTTACGACGGCCGCACCGGATTTGTAGTTGACATGGAGTGAGGGAGGACGCTGGCTCGCACCTTATGAGACGCAGAAGCATCTCAAGACTGGTCCTGATCTTGGACTCTCGTGGTTTTGGAAATGGGGAAGGGAATGGCGATTGTTAGAAACTGTCCGGCTTGCGGAAAAGCGAATCGGATTCCGGCGAAGCATCTTGCAGATACGGGGAGATGCGGCGCCTGCAAGGCACCCCTTACGGCAATGGCGGCGCCGATCGAAGTGAGTTCGAGCGAATTTGACGAGATTGTGCGCGAGAGCAAGGTTCCGGTGCTGGTGGATTTCTGGGCTGCCTGGTGCGGACCGTGCAAGATGGCCGCGCCGCATGTGGCGCAAACGGCGCGCGAGATGGCGGGGAAGGCGGTTGTGCTGAAGGTGGATACGGAGCGGTTTCCGGAGCTGGCGGCACGATACAAGGTGCAGGGAATTCCGAATTTCGCGGTGTTTGCCGGCGGCGAACTGCGATTTCAGCAGGCGGGGCTGGTGGATGCGAACACGATGAAGAGCTGGCTTGCGAGCGCGGCTTGATGCACGCGTGGTGTGTCGACACTCCCGGCTTCGACTCCGCGCAGTTGCGGGGTTCAGCGAACGTTATAGGGCCCACGAAGACCTGCAGGGAGTCGCCTGAGGAATCCGCAAGCGGCATTCAATTTTGTTTGCGCGGACCTAGTTCCCGAATTGTTTGACAGCTTGCGCGATGCCCGGTCCGGCGGCGGCGAAGTCCTGTGCAGCCATCACGGGGCGGAGGGAAATCTTGGCGTTGAATGCCAGGAACCAGGGTTCAGCGATAGCGGGAATCTGCGAGGAATCTTTCATGTCAAAGACGATAGAGGCGGAACGGTTGCCGTTGTCGTCGGCGAAAAAATAGACAGATTCAGGCTTGAGATCAGCAAGGATGCGATCGATGGTGGTGCCGAGGGTGCCGGCTTTGATGTGGGCGTTGCCGGACTCCATAGGGATGGATACGCGAAGCAGCATGCGCATTGATTTGTCTCCTTTCAGGGAGAGGCTTATAGGTATCGAAGCGAGCGGTGAGGTGTCAATGAGATTCGGGGCGAACATGGTGTGAAGTAAGCAAGCAAGGCGGAAGTGGCTCGCTGTTCGATCGACGAATGGCGAGCAGATTGAAACTCCAGTATCGGCAGATAGCCATGAATAACAGCGGACGCGAGCGGTTGCGCACCGGATCTGGGTTGGCTGGCGGGGCCGATGCGGCATCTGACTCTCATATGGTGAGCGGAGAGTTGCCGCAAACCGGAGCGGGACAAACCAAGTCTGGTCAGGCAGGGTTAGTGACAACCGTGCCATTTGAAGTGGTGCGGCGGACGGAGTTTGTGTTTGAGCCCTTCCTGGGTTCGCTGATTCAACTGGCTGAAGCGGGACCGCCGCAAGCGCAAAATACAGAGTACTTTTTGCCCTATTCTTCGCCGGTGCAGGTGGAGTTATTGGAGGGTGAGGCATGGGCGGCAGAGGTATTGCGGTCAGAGGTTGAGCAGGCTGAGGTGTTGCAACCCGAGGCCTCGCAGGTTGAGTTACTGCAGGTGGAGGTCTTGCGAGAGGAGGAAATGCCGGCTGACGCATGGCAGGCCGAGATGTTGGAGGCGGAAGTCTCGCAAGAGGAGATATTGCAGGCCGAGCTGTTGCAAGCTGAGGCATTGCAAGCAGAGGCATTGCAAGCAGAGGCTGAGCAGGATGCGGTGCCGGAGATAGCTTCGGCTGTTGCAATGAAGGCGCAGGAGGAGCCCGCGGCGAGCGCAGCTGCGGACAAGATCGAGGAGATTTTCGCAAAGCCGGCGGAGAGGGTTGTGGCCGGTTCCCGGTTGACTCCACTGGTGCAGGAACAGTGGCAGATTGGCGAAGGGAAGCCCCGTGAGAAAAAGGAGAAGCCCTCGCTCGCGAAGCGGGTAGGGCGATGGCTGTGGGACGAAGTGCCGACGATGGGTGGGAGCCGACGAAGGGCGGAACGCAGGGTTTTGCCAGGGCTGCAGGCGTTCTATTGGAGCGGAGGAACGCCGAGGCCGCATGAGGTTGTGAATATCAGCAAGACCGGCTTCTATATGAGGACGACCGAGCTTTGGTCGGTGGAGACGCTGCTGCGCATTACACTGCAAAGGCCGCGGCCGCCTGGGGAGCAAAAGCCGGAATCGGTCGGCGTGCTAGCGCGGGTGGTACGGATCGATGAGGGCGGCGTGGGGCACGAGTTTGTGACGACCGAAGCGCTGAAGGCGGCGAGGAGCCTGGACGTGATGCCGAGCCAGGGGACGAACGCCAAAGAACTGGACAGATTTCTGGAGGCTGGGTGAAAGGCGCATTCAGCAAGGTGCGGAGCCAGTAAATGTGTCTTGAATTGAGATGGTTGCAGGTTTGGGAACTTTGAGGCGGGGCGGAACGTACAATTGATTGCGATGAAAGGCTTTCACCGCACGGGTTCGTTGCTTTGCCGGCTGATGCTGGCGGTTCTGTTTTTCTTTCCTTTTTCGGGTGTGTTGGCCGAATCGGTCGACAGCCTGCCCAAACCCAATGACTACGTAAATGACTATGCGCACGTGCTTTCGCCGGAGACGGTAGCGAAGCTGGACCGCATTTGCGCGGAGCTGGACCACTCGCAGGCGAATGCGCAGGTGGCGGTGGTGACGGTGCGCAATCTGGACGGGCAGGATGCGGCGGACTGGGCGAACCAGCTGGAAGACAAATGGAAGATGGGGAAGAAGGGGTCGGACCGCGGCGTTCTGGTGCTTCTGGCTGTGGACGATCGCAAGTACCGCATCGATGTTGGTTACGGGCTCGAGGGAATTCTGAACGACGCCAAGGTGGGTGACATTGGGCGCGCGATGGTTCCTGCACTGCGGGAGAAGGACTATGATGCCGCAATTTTTGGAGCGGTAGGGCGGGTGGCGCAGGTGATTGCGACGGACGCGCACGTGACGCTGAGCGATCAGTTGCCCAATCCGCCACCGGTGCGGCAGCATCAGAGTTCGGGGCTGGGGAACCTCATTCCGTTTATATTTCTCATTCTGATCTTTCTCGGGTTTGGCGGGCTGCGGCTGCTGTTTGCGATGGGCATACTGAACAGCGCGCTGGGCGGGCGTCGGTACGGTGGTGGTGGTCCGTATATCGGTGGCGGAGGATGGGGAGGCGGCGGAGGCGGATTTGGTGGAGGCGGCAGCTCCGGTGGTGGCGGGTTTGGCGGTTTTGGCGGTGGAGGTTTTGGGGGCGGCGGAGCGGGAGGAAGTTGGTAGAAGCAGGCTTTCAGCTTCTAGCCTCTAGCTAGCTTTCCCAGGTCTCAAAGGCGAGACCTGGGGCACCCAGGTTGGTGGTACCCAGGTGGTGGTTGGTGAGCACGGGGTTGTGATAGGTTCTGATGTTCCATTTCGCTAGTTCAACGAGGTCTTACCAGATTTTGTGAAGGGTCCCGCATCGGGACGGAGGAGAAGGGAACCGTTATGAGCAAGGGAATGCTGGCTGGACTGGGCGTGTTGGGTGTGATCGTTGTGGCGCTGTTTTTGGTGGGCGGCAGTTATGTGAGCGCCAAGAACCAGATGGTGGCGAAAGATCAAACGGTGAAGTCGGCGTGGTCTGAGGTGGACGTGCAAATGCAACGCCGCGCAGATCTGATTCCGAACCTGGTGGAGACGGTGAAGGGATTCACCAAGGAAGAGAACTCAGTGTTTGCCGAAATCGCGAACGCGCGCGCCGGGATGTTGAATGCGCAGACTCCACAGTCGAAGATTGCGGCCAACGGGCAGCTGGACGGTGCGCTGGGACGGTTGCTGCTGTTGACGGAGAACTATCCGCAATTGCGTTCGAGCGAGCAGTTCATGCGGCTGCAGGATGAGCTGGCGGGGACGGAGAACCGGATCGGCGTGGCGCGCAAACGGTACAACGACGCGATCCAGGACTACAACACGTTCATCGGTCAGTTCCCGAACAGCATCTGGGCGGGGATGGCGGGCTTCCATCCGAACGATGCGTATTTCAAGGCTAGCGAGGCGGCGAAGCAGGTGCCGAACGTGAAGTTTTAGAAGCAGCTATTAGCTTTTAGCTTTCCCAGGTCTCAGAAGCGAGATCTCCACTCCGCGAAGATGAACCTGTTCGTGGGGGCCCGGACCTGGGGCACCCGGCGCTTCACGAAGGAAAAGCAGATCCTTCGCTCCGCTTACCCCGCATGCGACTAGTCGCATGTGGGGCCCCAAGCTGCTCCGCTCAGGATGACACTTCAAAATTTGTGCAAGCTGCTGCGCTCCGGATGACACTTGGTCGCATGTGGGGCCCCAAGCATGCTTCGCTCAGGATGACACTCAAAATTTGTGCAAGCTGCTGCGCTCGGGATGACGCTTCAGAGTTTGTGCAGGTGGCGGCGCTCACTATGACACGGCACTTGGGATTGCTTTCCTCGATGGGGGCTTGGGTACCTTGGATTGGGATGGGGTGCGATCAATCACCGCGAACGGGACCGTGTTCAGGCAAATTGGAAGTATCTTCTGAGGCTGGGTGTTGCTGTGTTCCGGTTAGATTACTTGTCTTGTTGCCTTACGGTGTTGTCTACGGTGTTGGTTGGCCAGAAGCGGTGGACGGGGTTGGTTGTGGCCAGCGTGAACAGTGTGCTTGTGTGTCTGATCGGCTTGCGCACGGGGCAGTTTGGGTTTATTCCGGCAAACCTGTTTTGCATTGGGGTCTACGCGTTCAATATTCGGTCGTGGGTGAAGTCGGAGAGCAGTTCGTAGACGCCCTGACAGAGAGAAAGACAAAAGCAGGTCCTTCGACTGCGCTGCGCTGCGCTCAGGATGACGGTGTTGAGAGAAGAGCGGGTCCTTCGACTTCGCTATGCTTCGCTCAGGATGACGGTCGAAATGAAAACGGGGGCTGAAAAGTAAAAGGGCCATCCAGTGAGGATGGCCCTTGCGGTGTTGGTATCGAGTCGGTGCGAGCCGGCTTAGCCAAGGTCCCGCGATGCGTGGAGCGAAATCATGTCGTGCGACTCACCGGAGGCAGACGTTCATCGACTACTTGTAGGAGGCGATGGCGCTGGCTTCGTCGTCGTAGATGTCGAAAACGGTGTAAAGCTTGGTGAGCTGCAAAACGTCTTTGACCTTGCGGGTCAGGTTGAGCAGCTTGAGAGCAGCACCCTGATTCTTGGCTGTGGTGTAGGCGCCAACGAGTTCGCCCAAGCCCGAGCTATCGATATAGTTCACGTCGCCCAGATTCAGCAGGATATTTTTGGAGCCTTTGCTGATCAGGTCGCGAATGGCTTCGCGCAGTTGCACACTGCCCTCGCCCAGAGTGATCCGCCCGCTAAGGTCCAGGACGGTAACGCCGTCCAATTCACGGGAAGCGATAGTAAGTGCCACGGAAGTTCCTCCTTTGTGAGTCTTACAAGTTATAGCATCTGACACCCCGCAAACGAAGACCAGTTTGCGAGTAACCATCTGACACCCAATGTGGAGCGGTTCCTGCCGTTTCCACAAAGAGAACGATGCAAGGATGCTTCAGGCTGTTTCCTGGGCGGGGGCCAGATGTTTGATCAGAGTCAATTCTGTGCCGGGCTCCAGTTGACGGAAGTGGACCTCATCCATGAACGAGCGGATGAGGAAGATGCCGCGGCCGGTGCCGCGCAGGAGGTTTTCAGGAGCGAGGGGATCGGGGAGATGCTCCCAGTCGACTCCCTTGCCCTGATCGGCAATGGTGAAGACGAGCGATTTGCCGTTGTTTTCAAAGCTGGCTGTGACTTGTTTGGCGGGGTCGTAGTCGTTGCCATGGAGGACGGCATTGACGGCGGCCTCGCGGACTGCCATGGCGATGCGAAAGCGTTCTTCCTCGTCTACGCCGGCCTCTTCGGCCAGCTTATCGGCGGCAGCTTCAATCTCGCTGACGCTCTCCATCGTGGAGGGTAGCGAGAAGCTCCGCTTACCTGGTTTGGAATCGATCAAAGGCTTCGTCTCCGCCTCTACAGGGAATGGCAAAGCCCCGCCCTTACCGCGAGAGGAAGTGGTTAGTTTTCCAAGGAAGTCGGGAAAACGCTATAGACGGAAGTTTCATAGTTGTGACTCGTTGTGTCAAGAACTGCTTTGAGTTAGGTGCAGTTTGGGTGGTTACGATGTTCAGGGTTGATCAAGAAGCGGCGATGAGGACAAGTTTTTGCATGATGTGAAAGGTTGTGATTGGATCCGGGCTTGATTTGTTTTCATGCTGAAACCTTTTTGCGGGCTGAACAAGATGGTGAGAAGCGGGTCCTTCGACTCGTTCGCTTCGCTCTCTTCGCTCAGGATGACGGCGTTGAGAGAAAGCAGATCCTTCGCGCCGCTTACCCCGTGAACGGTGCGCGATCACGGGGCTCCAAGCTTGCGGCGCTCAGGATGACCTTGCGATCCCTCAGCTCCAAGGAGTTGCGTCGTCTGCAATGCGGAGTGATCGCGATTTGGGAAGCTGGGTGAAAAAGCAACTGCAGGTCCCTCCACTGCGCTTCACTTCGGTCGGGATGACATGCTGCTCTAAGAAGCGAGACCCTTCGACTTGTCGCTCAGGGCAGGCTCCGGGTCACCCGGCATCGATCAGTTATTCAAGAATGAATCTTTGCAGGGCTGGGTCTCTTCGAAGGAGCCATGTCGCGTGGTGGCGCAGTACACTCAGCTTATGAATCACCGCACTACAACTCGCGTGAGTTTGACGGCGCTGCTGGGGACGGCGGTGACGGATGCGCAGGGGCATGTGCGCGGCAAACTCAAGGATGTTGCGGTTGCGACGGGTGCGGAGGCGGGGCAGGTTGTAGGACTGGTCCTTAAGACGCGGGACGGTCTGTGGATTGTGCCTTCGCAGGATGTGCGGGAGACGCCGGCGGGAACGCTGGAGCTGAAATCGCCGGAGATGCTGGTTCCTTTGCAGGACCAGGGGAATTATCTCTACCTCGCGCAAGACCTGGTGGACAGGCAGATCATCGACATCCACGGGCGGAAGGTGGTTCGCGTAAATGATGTGGACCTGGAGTGGATGGGGGACGGCGCGAAACACCTGCTGCGGGTGGCGGAAGTGGAAGTCGGGTTGCGCGGGGCGTTTCGGCGCGTGTTCAAAGGGATGCTGCCGAGGGCGTCGCTCGAAACGCTGTCGCGCAGATTCAAGGATCGCGGGATTCCGTGGCAGTTCGTTGATGTGATCGAGGTGGATCCGGCGCGGCGGGTAAAGCTGCGCATCGAGTACGAGCGGCTGGCGGAGATGCATCCGTCGGACCTGGCGGAGATCCTGGAGGACCTGGCTCCCGCGGAACGCGATGCAGTGTTCACGTCGCTGGATGAGGAAGTGGCGGCGGAGACGCTGGAAGAGGTGGATCCGAAGCTGCAGCTTTCGCTGCTGGAAAAGCTGGACGAAGAGAAGATTGCGGACATCGTGGAGGAGATGGATCCCGGAGCGGCGGCGGACTTGCTTGCAGAGCTTCCGGAGGATCGGTCGGACGCGATTCTCGAAGAGATGGAGCCGGAGGAGCGGCACGAGGTCGAAGAGTTGCTGGAGTTCGACGAGCACTCGGCGGCGGGTGCCATGACCACGGACTTTGTATACCTGGGCACGGACGCAACGGTGTCGCAGGTGGGTACGGCGCTGCGCAGCTTTGACGGCGATGTCGAAACGGTGACGGAGATTTATCTGCTGGATGACAAGCGGGTGCTGCGCGGGGCGGTTCCGCTGGCGCGGCTGGTGATGGCGCAGCCCGATGCACGTTTGACCGTGTTGGCCGAGGCACGCGTGCGATCATGCCCGGCGGATATGAAGCAGATCGACCTGGCGGAAATGTTCGATAAATATAACCTGCACGCTCTGCCGGTAGTGGATACGCAGGGGCGGATGGTGGGCGTGGTGACGGCCGATCATGTGATCAGTTTCCTTCGCGAAAAGTTGTAGTCCTTCGGACAAAGTCCTGCTAATCTTGCGATCCATAGAACAAGTTGACAATCTCCATGGAATTCTAGAATTCCGGGGCTGGTCCAGAGACGGGAGCAAGAAATGCCGCAGGATCTTCGGGAGTATGTTCCGGCGTTCGACAGTGAACAGGATGAAAAGATACCGGTCGCGATTCGCGCATTTGGCTGGGTGTGCTTCATTCGATCTGGTTTGAATTTCATCTTTGCTTTACTTGTGGGCATCGCTCCGAAGTCGCCGGTTGCGATCGTTGTTGCTGCAGCGTTTGCGGGTCGTATTCCACACGTGCCGGCGGAAGCCGAGTTTTACATTTTTGGTTTCCTCTTCGCCTTTGTGGGTTGGAAATGGCTCGACCGATATTGGTGGATTCGCTGGGCAGCGATGTTTCTATCCGGCGCGCTGGCAGTGAGAATCCTCGTTTTTATACTTGCAGACAACGCCTCGGCGGCGCATGGCAAGTTTCTTCAACCGACGACGGAAGTTGAGCTTGGCGCGATAGCGGCATTCAATCTGCTCATATGCGGATACCTCGCGTTTTATCCCGGCGTGGCTGAGGCATTCAAAGAGACGTCGTAGGAGTGGAGTGCGAGGTCAGCCTTGAATTGAGCAACAGGAGGGAATATGCCACCCAGAGATGGAATCAGGACCTATGTCCCCCAGAAGACGCAGACTGGTCCGGTGCGGGAGCGGGGCGACTATGTGCAGCGGCACAAGATCCCTACGCTGATTCGATGGTTCATCTGGCTGCTGGTGTTTCGCGCGGCGGTGAACCTGGTTTTTGCGCTGATTGTCGGGTTGTCGCCTGAATCGGATGCGGCAAAGTATGTCGCGGCGAATTTTGACGCGTGGCCGAAGCAGATGCCGGCGGAAGCTGTGTTCTACCTGAGCGCATTCCTTTACGGACTGACGGCCTGGCGATGGGCGAGCCGGGACTGGCGGGCGCGTTGGTTTGTGATGTTCCTCTCGGGCGCGACTGCGTTGAAGCTGCTGGTGAATTTTGCCGCCGACCGCGCTGCCGGAAATCCAACGCCGATGACGCAAGGACAGGAACTGTCGTTGCTAACCAGCGTGGTAGTTAACTTCCTGATCTGCGGATACCTGGCCTTCTATCCGGGGATGTCCGAGGCGTTCAAGGAGACGCCCTGGGACTGAACCAGCAGGGTCGACGGAGGCGGAGAGTCAGTGGTTACTCCCGCGGCAGTTTGGTTAAAGATCACAGACTTTTTATCCCAAATTGTGAAAGAATTCGTGGATGGTCCAATTTCCGCGGATTATTCAAGGCGGCATGGGTGTTGGTGTGTCCAACTGGCGCCTTGCGCAAGCTGTCTCAAAGCTGGGACAACTGGGAGTTGTCTCTGGCACAGCGATCGACCAAGTGCTGGTGCGCCGGCTGGCTGATGGAGACAAAGGCGACAACATGCGCCGGGGAATGGACGCGTTTCCTTTTCCGGAGATGGCGAAGCGGATTTGGAATGAGTACTTTGTTCCGGGCGGAAAGCCGAGTGGGACGCCGTATCCGACGACGCAGATGCATCAGCGCCGTGACACTCGCAGCCTGATTGAATTGCTGATGGTAAGCAATTTTGTTGAAGTGTTTCTTGCACGCCAGGGGCATCTGAACAAGGTCGGCGTGAACTTCCTTGAAAAGGTACAACTGCCGCATCTGGCTTCAATTTATGGAGCGATGCTGGCGGGTGTGGGCTACGTGCTGATGGGCGCGGGGATTCCGCTGCACATTCCGGGTGTGATCGACAACTTTGCCGCGGGGAAACCGGCCGAATACAAACTTGCCGTGACAGGGGCTTCTCCAGCGCAGGATACGATGATGATTTTCGATCCGGCGGAGTATGCGGACGGGCCGCTGCCGGTTCTGGAACGTCCTCGATTCCTGGCGATTGTTTCGTCGAACACGCTGGCGACAACGATGCTGAGGCGGGCGACTGGGCGCGTGGACGGATTTGTGATTGAGACGCCGATCGCAGGTGGACATAACGCTCCGCCGCGCGGAAAGCTGCAGTTGAATGAAGCCGGCGAACCGATCTACGGTGAGCGCGACAAGGTAAATCTCGCGGAGATGCGGGAACTTGGCGTTCCGTTCTGGCTGGCGGGCGGCTACGGCAATGCCGACAAGGTAAAGGAAGCGGTCGAGCAGGGCGCGGCGGGTGTGCAGGTGGGAACGGCTTTTGCGTTCAGCGAAGAATCTGGGATGCGGACGGACCTGAAGAGAACGCTGATGGCGCAGGCCACGGCCGGGACGGGGAAGGTCTTTACCGATCCGCTGGCGTCGCCGACCGGATTTCCATTCAAGGTTGCGCAACTTGCCGGGTCTTATTCCGATGAGGGCGTGGCGCAGGCACGGACAAGGGTTTGCGATCTTGGTTATCTGCGCGAGCCTTATGCTATCGACGAGCAGAAGATCGGGTACCGCTGCTCGGCGGAGCCAGTGGCGAACTACGTCGCCAAGGGCGGCAAGGTTGAGGACACAGTGGGCCGGAAATGCCTGTGCAATGCGCTGATGGCCAACATCGGTCATGCGCAGACGCGGAAGGATGGTTCGGCTGAACCTCCGCTGGTGACGATCGGCGACGATCTGAATACGGCTGCTCATTTTTTGACGGCTGGTCGGGAGAGCTATTCGGCGGCTGACGTGGTGAAGGAACTGTTGAGTAAGGTTCTGGAAACTGTGCCGCAGCCGGAACTGGCCGCAGCTACGGCCTGATTCTGGGATGCCCACCCCAGTTGCGCAAGGATAGGCGCGGCCTGGAAGCATCCAGTTTTCCCAGGTCTCAGAAGCGAGACCTGGGGCACCCACCATCCACTCCAAACGAAAAAGGCACGGGGCGCCGAAGCTATGCCGGCGTCATCAGGGCTTGCTGGATTGGAACATCCAGCGGACTCCGAATTTGTCGTTGAGGGCGCCGTAGGCTCCGAAGAACATCTCCTTCAAGGGATCGGTGACGTCGGCGCCTTCGGAGAGTTTTGCGAACAGGCTCTTCACCTCTTCAAACGCTCCGCCGCTCAGATAAAGACAAACTGTGTTGCCGCGAACAGGGATTCGATTGGGCATCAGCCAGTCGGAGGCTGAGATTTCGATGGAATTACTGCGCAGGCGCGCGTTAATTGTTTTCTCCTGCTGAGAAGCGGGCATGTGGTCTTTGGCTGGAGAGTCTTTCACTTTTGTGGATGTGAGTTGACCGCCGAAGACGGATTGGTAGAACTGCATTGCATCGTGGCAGGAGCCATCGAATAACAGGTAAGGGGTCAGGGTCATCGTTTCTTCTCCTTTAGCGGGTGGGGGTGCGGCGCAGGCTTTTGAAAATGTGGGTGACGTAGCGATGATTGCCGTGGGAGCTGCGAGGGCGACGAATTTACGGCGTGAGAGGCTGGTGGATCTAGGCATAGTCTCCATTCCTATTTCGAAGGCGAATCAATGTTGATGCCAGGAGTCCGCACCCGCTAGCATCTAGCTTTCCCAGGTCTCAAAAGCGAGACCTGGGGCACCCGGCAAGGGCGACAAATTTACGGCGTGAGAGGTGGGTGGATTTGGGCATAGTTCTCCGTTCCTGTTTCGAAGGCAATATCAGTGTTGAAATTTGGGAATCGATCTAGCCGCGAGCATCTCGCTTTCCCAGGTCTCAAAAGCGAGACCTGGGGCACCCGGCGGTGGTGGTTATAGGGCACCCAGATGGCTAGGTTTTTTTGTCCTCTTCGGCCAGGAACGCGCCGAGGCGATCGAGTTTTCGTTCCCAGGCGGTGCGGTGGTCGCGGATCCATTGCTCCAGGAGGCGAAAGCCTGCGGGCTCGATGCGGCAGGTTCTTACGCGGCCCAGCTTTTCAGTGTGCACGAGGCCAACCTCTTCGAGGATCTGCAGGTGCTGCGCTACGGCGGTGAGCGTGACGCCGAGGGGATCTGCCAGTCGCGATACGGACATGGGGCCGCCGGTGAGATGGTCGAGGATCGCGCGACGCGTGGGATCGCCGAGAGCGTGAAACAAGAGATCGATTTTGGGATTCAGCTTGGGCATGGTTGGCTCAGTTCCCGGAGACGGAGCTTAGGTTGTCAATTCCTTTTCGAGGCGGCCGAAGAGGGCACGCCATCCATGCTCGATCATGGCCGGGCCGTCGGGCCAGTCGATATACGTTCCCTGGTTTGTGAAGACCAGGTTGGTTCCTGTCGTCGCTGGGACGAACTCAAGTGTCAGCACGGCTACCAGAATGGGCTTGCCATTGAGGGACATCCTGGTCGTGGTGACGATGCGGTTCTCCGGCGTGATGTCCTGGTAGGTGGATTCGTTGGCAATTTCGGATCCGGCAATGGGGTGGCCTTCCTTGAAGCGATAGCGGAAGCGTTCGGCCCCTCCGACGCGAAACTCCATTTCGAATTCCTGGATCTCGTGATCGCCTTCGGCATACCAGCGGCGTTTGCGGGCGGGCTGGGCGAAGGCAGCGAAGACGCGGTCCGGGGTCTGGGGATAGGTGCGGTCGATAACGAAGGTGCTGTGAACGATGGTGGAATCGGGCATCGGGGTTCCTCCTGCGGACTTCACAATAGTGAAGTAGCAGCTTCAGTATTAAATAAGGCTGGAGGATTGTCAAGTGGATACTTCAGTATTTTGTGAAGGCGAAAACGGATGGGTGTGAATCCGGTTTGCGCTAATTGTTGAAGCTCATCGGGAGTGCCCCAGTACAATTCGACGATGAATCAAAAATTCAGAATGTTGTTTGTGTGCATGGTTGTCATGGCGATGGTTTCTGTTGCCGGGAGGAGTGCTGGCCAGGCGGCCGAAGCCGCGACAAAGGCGGCTATCGCCCAAGTGCAGACGATCGATCCGCAGGTTCACGCAGTGATCGCACTCGACCCAACGGCGCTGGATCAGGCGCGGACAATTGACCGGAGTCGTAAAGCGCGCGGGCTGCTCTACGGCTACGCGATTCTGCTGAAGGACAACATTGAGGCGGATGGGCCGCTGCCTACAACCGCAGGCAGTATGGCGCTGCTCGGCAACGTTACGCATCGAGATGCGCCACTGGTTACGCGATTGCGTAACGCGGATGCCGTGATTTTGGGGAAGACGAACCTGTCGGAGTGGGCAAACATCCGGTCGAATGCTTCGATCTCGGGATGGAGCGGTGTTGGCGGGCAGACGCGCAATCCTTTTGCATTGGACCGCGATCCATGTGGCTCCTCATCGGGGAGTGCGGCCGCGGTTGCTGCAGGAGAGGTGAAAGCCGCGATCGGAACAGAGACGGACGGATCGGTCACATGTCCTGCGGCGGTGAATGGAGTTGTGGGGTTGAAGCCAACGGTGGGACTGGTGAGCCGCGGGCGCATCGTTCCGATCAGCCACAGCCAGGACACGGCGGGCCCTATCGCGGTGGATGTCGAGACTGCGGCGCGGGTGCTTGGTGCGATTGCCGGATCAGACCCAGGTGATCCGGCGACGAAGGATGCGGATGCGCATGTTTCCGACTACGTTGCCGCTTTGAAGCCGGATGCGCTGAAGGGCGCGCGGATTGGCGTGCTGCGGTTTGCAACCGGGTGGTCGGCAGGGACTGACAAGGAATTTGAGAAGGCGTTGACTGTGCTGAAGGCGCAGGGCGCGACGCTTGTCGACATCAAGGATTTGAAGGACCGCGACAAGATGGGGGACGCGGAGTTAGTCGTGCTCATTACGGAGTTAAAAGCGGATCTGAACAGTTATCTGGCTTCCACGCCTGCGACTGTGAAGACTCGCACACTGGCTGACGTGATTGCGTTCGATAATGCGCATGCGGATCGCGAACTTGCACTCTTTGGGCAGGAACTTTTCGTGAAGTCGGAAGCGACCAAAGGGCTGGACGACCCGGCATACAAGAAAGCGCGCGAAACGTCACTGCGTATTGCGGGGCGCGACGGGATCGACGCAATGCTCGAAAAGGACCACCTGGACGCACTGGTGTGCCCAACGGTAGCTCCGGCGTGGAAGATCGATGCGGCCAACGGCGACCAGGTGGGTGGCTCCGGTGCGGGCGGACTGGCTGCGGTTGCGGGGTATCCGCATCTGACGGTTCCGATGGGAACAGTGATGGGACTGCCGGTGGGCTTGTCGATCATGGGACCGGCATGGAGCGAAGCACGGCTGCTTGGTTATGGCTATGCGTTTGAACAGGCTGCCAAGGTGAAAGTGCGGGCGCGGTTTTTGCCATCGATTGAAGGAGCCCCGCCCATTGCGCCTTTGCTTGAACCGCTGAAGAGATGACTGGTTGTGCGATAGATAATGCGGCGGATTTGGCGTTCACATCCGCGTGGCGCTGACGATGTAGTAGGGTTACTACCGCTTCGTCAGAATGAAAGAGCGGACGAAAGGGGTGATCGAAATTTCGCGGTCAATCTCTAGTCCAGTGGCGCGCCAGGAAGCTCGCCACTCTTTTCTTGAATGAAAGTGGAACGCGCCGGGACCGTAGGCGAGGAAATTCGCGATGTCGCGCAGGTGTTCGACGACAATGACGTGGCCGCCGGCCTTCAAAGAGCGGCTCACCTCGAGGAATAGTCTTTGGCGGTCCTGCCGGTTGCGCAGCTCGTGGGCCGCGAAGATCAAGAAGATTGCATCGCATTCTGCGTCGCGCATGGGGAGTGATGATGCGCTTGCTGTCTCGACTCGTTGCGTTGATTTCTTTGAGAGCCGTGCGCGCTTGATGGATGGCTCCGTCATGGTGGAAGCGTTGTAGATATCGAGGACCTTCCGAGATGGATCAGGGAAAAGCCGGTCGAGGGCATCGGTAGTCTGGTCAAGGCCCGCATGAATATTCGCCCAGTGCGCGGGCTTTTTCTCGAAGAGCTCGGTTAGCCAATCCCAGCGGTACAGCCGGGAGAGATCGTAGACATAGTGGGAGGCCAGCAGGGAGGACACCATCCAGAACAGGGTGGCGGCTATCGCTGGATAGAGCACAAGCTTGAGCGTGGGAGGGATTGTGAATCGAATGGAAATCAACGTGACTACGAATACAACGAGAGCCCCGAGCGCGTAGAAAGTCCAGTTGAACGCCAGAATCTGGAGGATGCCCTTGAAGCTTTTCGCTCGGTGAACTAGGGGCGCGGCTGTGCTCATGAGTTCAGCGCCTCGCGTACGCCGCGTTTCCAAACGTAGTCGATGTCGGCGACCCGGAATGCGCTTGCGAGCACGGGCGAAGCGGAAGCAAATGGCTCACGCTGGAGAAATGAGTTTTGAAGCACATCCACATGAACTGGGATCGGGTCCCATTGCTTGCGAACTCCCTGAATTCTGACAATGGAATGGGTTTCGGGCTCGTAGTCGAAGGTAAACGGGAGCGGGCCGGCGAATCGTCTTGCGGTGCGAAAGTCAGGGAATGGGGATCCGGCCGGAAGTGAGTCTGGCTCGTTTGAGAGATCCGCTCGAACGCGCAGATCTGCTGCTCCATCTTGCGTGACCACTCTAAAGTCGACGGCGCTCTCGGTGCGTCTGTAATCGACGCTGACATTCTGGTAGTTGTAGTGAGTGAGGCGATTTCCCCAGCGCACCATCGTTTCACTATCGGTATCGCTCCTGAGAATGCGCAAGCCACGCAGAGTTCTGCCGCTCGCGGTACGGAAACGCGTAAAGATGCGATAGCCCGTTAGGAAGAAGTCCCGGCCAAGCCACGAAGGAAAATGTTGCGGACGCATATTTCTGGTTTGGACCATGGCAATTGCAAGAAACCCATACGGACCGAAGCAATCGAGAACCAGACCCGGCGGTAACAAGGGCGTGAGGACCCGCTGTGGCAACGCATACGTGAGAACGAGAACCTGTTCGAAGTGAGCGGTCATCGCCAGCGGATGCCGACTAATCCAAAGAGAAGGATGCAGCATCGCTAGCCCTTTCGCTGAAACGGAAACAGCGGAATCTTGGATTGTTGCGGGAATATTGGCGATGGCTGTCATCAGTCGAGCCTCCGTCCCCTGGATTTGGGGAGGAAGCGGGTGATGCCGCTGCCGATGGCGATGAGGGAATGGAGGCTGGCGGGTGGGAGCTTTTTGATCTGTGTGTACCAGCCGTGGAGTTCTTGGAGGAAAAGCTGCATCGAGGTGATGCGGGCGGTGACGAGGGGCTGCGCGGGACGCTCGGCGCGGGTCTCGACAACGAGGCGCTGGAGCATCGTCATGGTGGGGATGATTTCGCGTTCAACTCGCTGATCGACGATGGTGAGGAAGAGCGTCCATACGTCGGCGGTGGTGCGGAAGTAGTCGCGGCGGTCGCCCATGCGACTGTCGATCTGGATCAGGTTCCAGTTCTGCAGTTCCTTGAGGCTGGTGCTCACGTTGGAGCGCGCGACGGAGAGGGCGTCGGCGATGTCTTCGGCGGTGAGGGATTCAGCGGACAGGTAGAGCAGGGCGTGGACCTGGGCGACGGTGCGGTTGACTCCCCAGCGGGTGCCCATTTCGCCCCAGTGGAGGATGAATTCCTTCATGGAGGTGGTCAGCGTCATGTGTTTATTGTATCAGACATTTCTGTCATAACAGAAATGTCTGATATAGCGGGAAGCTTTGATAGCTGGAAAGAGTCGAAAGCAGATCCTTCGCTTACCACCCCCAAGCTGAAGAAAGCGCTTGGGGCCCCTTTCGCTCAGGATGACACGCGCGGAGTAAGTGGTGCTTTCCCATGTCTCAGAAGCGAGATGTAGGCCGCCGGCCTCTAACGTTCACAGGGGATAAAGCCCGACGTTTTGTCTGCCGTATTACGGCATGACTGAAGTCATGCCCTGATACAAGCCAGGATGACACTCAGTTGTTGGGGCTTAAGAAAATGCTTGGTGGCCAGGATGACAGCGCTGGGGTGGGAAGAGTCATTTCGGGAGAAAGCGAAGGCAAATGCACATCATTCGTTTGCTATTCGGAGCGCAGGGCTTCGACGGGATCTACGGAGGCCGCGCGAAGGGCGGGCATGGTGACCGCCAACAGAGTTACGAGGATGAGGGCGGCGACAGAAATGGAAAGCGAGAGGGGATCGGCGGTGCTGGTTTGAAAAAGCAGGCTGTTGATGAGGCGGGCTCCGGCTAATCCGGCCAGGAGACCGACAATCACGCCGGCAGCGGTGAACCGTGTTGCCTGGTGGAGGATGAGTCGCAGGATGTCACTTCGATCGGCTCCGATGGCCATGCGGACGCCGATTTCGCGGGTGCGCTGGGCAACGGAGTAGGAGAGCACTCCGAAGGTTCCGATGGCGGCGAGCAGGAGCGTGATGAGGGCGAAGGAGCCGAGGAGCGTGGCCGTCATGCGCTGGCGTGCGACGGAGTCAGAGAGGACTGTGTCGATGGACTCGACGTGATAGATGGGCTGGGTGGGGTCGGCGGCAAGGACGGCGTTTCGGACGAGCGTTGCAGCGGCATCGGGATCGAGAGAAGAGCGAACCAGCAGAACGGCGTGAAGGCCGAATCCGGGGAGGTAGATTTCCGGTTCGGGGTCGGTGTCGATGCCGAGGTCGCGGGCATTGGACACAACGCCTACGACGGGAATCTTGCTGGGGGCGGGACTCATGACGCCGATGAGGATGTTGGCGCCGATGGGATCTCTCGCGGATAGGTAGTGTCGTGCAAAGGCCTGGTTGACGATGAAGAAGCCTGTGGTGCTGTCGATATCACTCTGGGTGAAAGTTCTGCCTTTGAGCAGGCCGATGCCCATGGTGCGGAAGTAGTCGGGGCTGACGAAGCGGATTTGCGCGTAGGGGTAGGTGCCGGGCGCAAGGGCGGGAGCGCCTTCGATGAGAAAGCGCGTCATGACCTGCGATGGGTGGAGGGGGACTTGCGTGGTTGTGGCTGCGGAGAGGACTCCGCTTGATTGCGAGATCTTTTCCAAGACTTGTTCGTAGAAGCGGTTGGTGAGGGGGCTGCTGTCGCCGTAGTGGGGAGTGGGAAGAGTGATTTCAGCAGTGAGCAGGTGATCGGTACGGAATCCCGGATCCACTGCGATCAATTTTTGAAAGCTGCGGACGACGAGCGTGCTGAGAAAAACGACGACGACGGCGATGGCGATTTCAGTCGTTACGAGAAATGCGCGGCCACGTTGATGCCGGCTGCTGCCGCGGTCGCCGGAACGAAGAACATCGACCAGTGGCGAGGAGGTTCGGGCGGCAGGGAGAAGTCCGAAGAGGAACGCCGTGAACATGCAGATGGCGAGAGTGAACAGAAGCACCGGGATGCTGAGACTGATCGATTGGAGGAGCGATACGTCGAAGCCATCTGTATGCGCGAGGGCTACGCGGAGAAGGGGGAGGGCAACGGAGGCCAGCAGCACGCCGAGGGAGCCGCCGAGCAGAGACAGCAAGAGCGTCTGAACGAGGAACTGGCGGAAGAGATGCTGTCGGTCTGCGCCGAGGGCCTGACGAACTGCGACATCGCGACGGCTCTCAGCGGCGCGAACGAGTAGAAGATTGGCAACGTTGACGCACGCGACGATGAGGACTAGAACAACAGCTCCCATGAGGCACAGCATGGCGGGGCGGAGAGTGCTGACCAGGTCGTCGTGCAGCGGGGCGAGGGCGACACCTTCATTGCGGTTGGTTGCGGGATAGGCAATGGAAAGGCGCTGCGCGATGGTCTGCATGTCTGCGCGTGCGGCGGCGAGGGAAACGCCGGGACGCAAGCGGCCGAGCACTTTGACGGAGTGCCAGACGCGCGACTGCTGGGTGGGCTGATCGAGGAGTGAGAGGGGCAGCCACACTTCTCCGTCCGCCGGGAATGATGCGTTTGAAGGGAGCACTCCAATGATGGTGTAGGTTGTGCCGTTGAGGGAGACGGTGCGACCGATGGCGCTGGGATCGCGTCCGAAGTACGTAGCCCAAGCAGATGCACTGAGTACGGCGACGTGGTCTTTGCCGGTGATGTCGTCCTGATCGTTGAAGAGGCGGCCTGCAAGAGGAGAGACGCCGAGGAGCGAAAAGAAGTTGCCGGAGGCGAGTACGCGATGCACCTGTGCCGGGTTTCCATCGAGCACAAGCGAGACGGAACCTGGGTTGATGGTGGTGTAGGCGGCAACCTGGCTGAAGCTGGTCTGCTGTTTGCGCCAGTCGAGGTAGTCGAGGTAGGTGGCTTCGTGGCCGCCCTTTACCTGCGAGCTGGTTTCGGAGATGGTGATGATGCTGCGCTCATCCTGGAAGGGCAGGGATTTGAGGAGGAGGCCGTAGACGCAACTGAAGATTGCGGTCGTGGCTCCGATGCCGAGAGCGAGGGTGAGAATGACCGTGATGGCGAATCCGGGAGACTTGCGCAGTTGGCGGGCGGCATAGCGGAGGTCACGCAGCAGGGTTGGCATCGGTTCTCCTGATAGAAGGACTGACGTTTCTTACGTTAATTGAGCGCGCCTGTTTTTGGGGTAAATGTGACGTGAGGGTGCTGGCGTGAGGCGAGTTGTGGACGCTGATGGAGGGAAGCAGGTCCTTCGACTGCGCTGCGCTTCGCTCAGGATGACGGCGTTGAGAGAGAAGCAGGTCCTTCGACCGCGCTGCGCTTCGCTCAGGATGACGGTCGTGAGAGAGAAGCAGCGGGTCCTTCGACTGCGCTGCGCTTCGCTCAGGATGACGGCGTGAGAGAGGAATCAGGATGATGTTTTTGAGGTCAGCACTTGCTGCTCGGGCGGACGGGGGAACCTGCTTCCTGCGTGGGCATGGTTTGAGGGGTGGGGAGAGTGAATCCTGTGAAGCCGACGAGGTTGCTGGCGCACTCGGTAAGGACGGTGGCGATAGCAGCGCCGGGAGACGGCAGCGAAGGAATGGAGTTGTCGGGTTTGGTGAAGTTGAAGGCAGTGGTCATGTCGCCGACGGTGGCGCGGCGCCAGGCGGAGAGGTTGGGAACTTCGGCACCGAAACGAGTTTCGAGGAAACGAAGGAGCGAGGTGTGGTCGAAGAGGTCAGAAGAAATGAGGCCACCGCGCGTGAAGGGCGAGATGATGAGCATCGGCACACGGAAGCCAAGGCCGATGGGGCCATTGATGGAGCCTTCGACGGATGCGTCAAGGACTGGAGGCACGGTGAGGTATTCGCCGGGTGTACCCGGAGGTGCGGTAACCGGTGGTACGTGATCGAAGAAGCCGCCGTTTTCATCGTAAGTGACGAAGAGAGCGGTCTTCGCCCACGCAACGGGGTTGGATGTGAGAGCACCGATGATAGCGGACAGGGTGTTCTCGCCGAAGAGGGACGGAGATGGGGGATGATCGGAGGTGATGACGGAGCCGATGATCCAGGAGACCTGCGGGAGGTTTCCCGCGATTGCGTCTGCAACGAAGTCGGTTGGGAACTGTCGGCTAAACGCGTTTTTATAGAGCTCGGTGGCGGGATTCTGAAAGTTCTTGAAATAGGGAAGGACATTGTCGGTTTCGAGGGAGCCGAAGGCGCTTTCGTCTGGGGTTGAATAGACCTTCCATGAGATGCCACGTGCCTGAAGCTGTTCGGGCATGGTGGTGTAGGTGAGCTTGCCAAACATGGAGGCGCGATTGCTATTGAGCGTCTGCAGGAGTGGACCGCCGTTTTTGCCGTCGGGATCGATGGAGGCGGCCATGGTGTAGAGGCGATTGGGATCGGTGGGGCCGATGACGGAGCAGCAATAGTTGTCGCAGAGGGTGAAGGCATCGGCGACGCCGTAGTAGTAGGGCAGATCGGCGCGAGTGTAATAGCCCATGGAAAGCACGGCGTCGTTTGGGTTGATGGCCAGGCGAGAGGTGACGAAGCCGTCCATTGCGCCGTTGTTCCAGCTCTGGTGTTGCGGGATCCAGTCGTGGGTGATGTCGTGGGTGCAGGCGGCGTTGACCTGCGTAGTGTCGAGGTGGAAGGGGAGGAGAACCCCAGCGGGTGAGCTGGACGTGTTGGCAGGGTAGGGCTGGTTATAGGCCGCGCTTGGATCGGCGAATCCGCGAACGCCTCGATAGCTGCCGAAGTAATGATCGAAGGAGCGATTCTCCTGAATGAAGATAACGACGTGATCGATGTCGGTGATGTTGGCGCAGGCGGAGGTTGCGGGCATTGAAGGAGTACTGTGGCTTCCGCCGCATGCATTGAGCAAGGAGCCGGTTAGGCCTGCGGCTCCGGTGGCGGCTGCGAGTTTTATGAGTTCGCGACGGGTGAGTGGTTTGGGGGACATGGGACCTCAAAGCTTCCTTGGAGCTTGGATGCGATTGGATCGAGACAGGTCTGCTTTGAGGCGTCGGGAGACTCCGGCGGGCGTTCAGGACGAGGGCGGCTGGGGTAAGGACGTGCTTTCCCACCCTTGCTTTGCAAGGAATGAGGCACCCAGTGTGGGCTAACGCAGGGCGGAAATCAGTGCGCAACTAACTGCTTTCGATAGCAGGGGGACGAGTCTTTTTGTCAGATGCAGCAAGTTAGCGATCGCTTCGCGATCATAGCGAGTTAGCGAGTCAGCGACGAAAGGATTTTCCTGCGGACGCTGAAGCCTGCACCCTTCAACACCAACGTGAGGTCTGTTTTTTCGCAAGTTGTCAGCTTGCCATGATCACTTTGGGTACGCGGGCTTCGGGCGGCGGGAGCGCGGGGAACTCGGCGTGGGGTTCGGTCTGGTACCAGTAGGCGACGGAGTAGAAGTCGTCGGCGCGGTCATTGGCGTGGCCGTGCTCGATGGTGACCTTGATGGATTTGTCGAAGGTGATGAAGGCTTCGGTGTGCCAACGGTAGAGACAGTAGCGTCCGCCGACTTTTTCGGGGTCGACGATGTAGGGCGCGCCCTGGCGCATGTTGGCGAACGCGTTGCCGTAGAAATCCCACGCGCCGTTGTAGTAGTCCTCGGTGCCGGTGCCGTTGATGGTGGGTTGTGCGTCGCCATCGATGAAGATCATGTCGTCGCCTTCGCCGAACCAGCCGTCCGCATTTTGCAGTACGCCGTGGGTGACGCCGACGAAGTGTCCGCGGCCCGTGGCTTCAAGAAAGACGTAGTTGTCGGCAGCGTTGAGATTTTTGCCGCTGGTGTCGGCGGATTTTTTGCAGGGCGCGGCCTGGCGGTATTGGGCGTGGAAACGGCCCAGGTTGGGCGGCAACACGGGGACAGTGGTGTAGTCGATGGCGAAGTAGAGATTGTTGGTTCGGACCTTGCCCTCGTTGGTGAGCGTGATTTTGGCGGCGGTATCGAAGGGCATCTGGAAATACGCGTTGAGGGCCTTCATCGGGGCCACGACAAGCAGGGCGGACTGGTAGACGAAATAGTCGCCGAGCATGAGGCCGTAGAAGTCGCCGATGGGGGCTTCGATGGAAGGCGAAGATTCGCCATCCCACCAGGCGCGGAGGACAAGGTTTTTGAGATGCATGTGGTCATCGGAGTTGATGGTGAACCAGATGTGGGTGATGACACCGGGGCCTTTGACGTCAAGGAGAGTAATGGATGCGCCCGGATCGACTGGGGTGAAGTCCGCGTTGCCGCCGGTGCGATCCCAACTGGAGGAGCGGTGGCATTTGTAGTCGCGCAGGCGGGCCATGGAGACGAGGGCGTCGGGCGCGGGCGGCGGTGGTGGGGTGGGTGGTTCGGAGGACTTCTTGGTTGTGGCTGCGGCGGAGCCGGCGGCGTTGAGGCCGAGAATGGCTCCAGCAGCGGCGAGGTTGCCGAGCATCTTGCGGCGAGTGGGAGCGGCGGTGGATTCGGTGGTGGCCGGAGTGTCTGAAGGATTTTCGTTGGGCATGCGCTGCTCCTTGAATAGAGAAGGAGATTGAAGTGCTCGGCAAAGACTCTCCAATATAGCAGGGCGGCGGACTGGATGAGGGACTAATGGCAATCGAAGGGACAAAAGCAACTGCAGGTCCCTCGACTCCCGTTGGTCGCTCGGGATGACACGTTGTTGGATGGAAGACGTCTACGGTTTGCGAGCGGCGAGGTAGGTGTCGATGGATTGCTGCCAGTCTTTCGCTGCGGTCTTGTCGGTATTGGTGAAGGCGGTGACGCGATCGTTGCCTTCGGGGGTTAAAGCGGTGCGGGTGTAGAGGACGTGGACGCTCGTGCTGCCGGAATCGACCGGCGTGAATTGGACGTCGATGGTTGTGACCATGATGCCGGGGATGAAGTAGGCATAGATGAAGTGACGCGCTTTGAGATCGAAGAGTGTGTTGACCCACACGGCGGTGACGGGGCCGTGCTGGACTGTGAAAACGGCGCCCTGTTCATCGTGCGCAGGCCTCGGATAGAGGAATTGCGGGTCCCAGTGTTTTCCGGCCCAGGGGCGTTCGCCTTCAGGGCCGAAGAGCGGCGCGGCTTGAGTGTAGGGCAGGCGCACGATGATATCGAATGCGGTCTGCGTGCGAAGGAGTTGCGGAGCAGGGGATTGGGTGAGTGCGGAGGCGGCGATTACGGCTGCGCCGGACATTGCGGTTGCGATCGCGGGTTTCATGGTTTGCGCTCCTGCGGCGAGCGAACAGGCGGAGATGCCTGCGCGAGCCCGGTTCGTTTCGGCCCTACGGGACGGAGATATGTTTGGCAACTAAATTCCCAGGATTTCATCCAGGGCTATTTTCGATTGCTTCCTACGGAAGCTTCTACTCGCAGCGGAAATGCGACGCGAGAGCAAAGACAAAGCAACTGCAGGTTCCTCGACTCCCTTTGGTCGCTCGGAATGACAACCTATGGAAGGTAGGTTCCGGAGGACTAGCGGATTGAGATATGGAGCGAGTTCATGGTCGGGTTTTTCATCGTTTGCGCTCCTTGAGGTGATGGCTGTCGGAGGCTTTGAGTGCCATGCCGTAGAGGGATTTGAATTGCTCGATCTCTTTGAGGGTTTGCGGCGAGAAGGGCGCTTTGCCTTCGAATGCGTGGAGGACGATGCCCTCGAGCAGATCGCCTAGCGTCATATCTTTTTGCTCGGCGATGGCTTTGAGGACCTTGAGCATGCGTTTTTCGAGACGGACGCCAGTCTGGACGCGTTCGACTTCGACGAGAGGATGGTCTTGCTTTTCCTGTGGCATGTGTACCAATGTACCAAAGTACATAGGTATGCGCAAGGGCAGGTGGCGAGGTGAGCGAATTGTGGCGCGTCCTGGATGGGCACCCGCGTGAGGTCACGAAGAACAGAAGCAGATCCTTCGCTCACCACCCCCAAACTGAACTACGTTTGGGGTCCCGTTCTCTCAGGATGACGCCACTGGCGGGAAGAGTCAGTTCGGAGAAGCAGAAAGCAGATCCTTCGCTTACCACCCCCAAGTTGAAGAAAGCGCTTGGGGCCCCGTGCACTCAGGATGACACTCAGTTGTTGGGGGCCTAGAAAATGCTTGGTGGCCCGGGGCTCAGCATGACAGCGGCTGGCGGGAAGAGTCACTTCGGGAGAAAGCGAAGGCAATGGCAGAATGTTTTGATAGCTGGACAAGAGTCAACCCGTAGCTGAAGTTCTTTACCTCGTAAATCGTCGAAAATGGATCCTTCGTTCCCAAACTCAAATACGTTTGGGGTCCCGTTCTCTCAGGATGCAACTGTTGTTTCGGAACGTGCGATGGAAGCAGGGTCGTCACTCGCCAATCGGCGCTGTGCCTGTTATGGTCGTGAAGGCAGAAATAAATGAACCCACCATAGGAACCCGCGGGCATGTGGAAGCGCTGGCGAATTCGGATACTGCTGTTTTTGGCCGTTCTGGGCCCCGGATTTATTACCGCCAACGTTGATAACGACTCGGGCGGCATCCTTACCTATTCCCAGGCAGGCGCGCAGTACGGCTATAGCCTGCTGTGGACGATCATTCCCATTACCATTGCGCTGATTGTGGTGCAGGAGATGTGCGCCCGCATGGGCGTGGTGACAGGCAAAGGGCTGAGCGATCTGATCCGCGAGGAATTCGGATTGCGGCTGACGTTTGTGCTGATGGTGTTGCTGGTCTTCGTCAACTACACAAACGTGGTTACGGAATTCATCGGGATCGCGGGATCGTTGCACCTGTTTCACGTGACCAAGTTCATATCGGTGCCGTTTTGCGCGGCGTTGGTGTGGTTCATGGTGGTGAAGGGGAACTACAAGAGCACGGAAAAGATCTTCCTTGTCGCGTCGGTTGTGTACATTGCGTATATCTTCGCAGGGGTGCTTTCGCAGCCGAGCTGGAGCCAGGCTCTACATGCAACCATTCAGTTGCCGGAACGGTCGGTGTGGCACGACAAGGCTTATATCTACATGGCGATCGGCATCGTAGGGACCACGATTGCGCCGTGGATGCAGTTTTATCTGCAGTCTTCGATTGTGGAGAAGGGAATTCGTGTAAAGGACTATGGGGCGTCGCGGCTTGACGTGATCGTGGGCAGCTTCTTCACAGATATCGTGGCATGGTTCATCATTGTGGCCTGCGCGGCCACGCTGTTTGTGCACGGGATGGGGTCGATCACGGTGGCGGCAGACGCGGCAGAAGCGATGCGCCCGCTTGCCGGGGACTATGCGTTCCTGCTGTTCGCATTTGGATTGTTCAACGCGTCACTGTTTGCGGCGTCGATTCTGCCGTTGTCGACGGCTTACACGGTGTGCGAAGGCCTTGGATTTGAATCGGGAGTAGACAAGAGTTTCAAAGAGGCACCGACGTTCTACTGGCTGTATACGCTGCTGATCGTGGGCGGGTCCGCGACGGTGCTGTTGCTACCCGATGCGCAACTGATCAACTTTGCGATTCTGTCGCAGGTGTTGAACGGTGTGCTGCTGCCCGTCGTGATCATCCTGATGCTGTTGCTGATCAATCGCACGGATCTTATGGGCAAGTACAAGAACTCGCACGTGTGGAACGTGGTGGCGTGGAGCACGAGCATTATTGTGATCGGGATGACGGGGGTGATGCTCTGGGGGATGTTGCCGGGGCATTGAGAAAGACAGCTATTAGCTTCTAGATTTTAGCTGTTAGCTTTTTCGAGCTGAATTTGCGGCAATGGCGCTCCCGGGGGTTCTCGGACAGTAACAAAAAGACAGAGTCAAAAGTTGAAAGCGAGAAGCTGGAAGCCTGTAGGTACTCGCGGGCATCGAAAGGCAAGGAGCTATTCGTGAGCAAGGTTCTGGTTACGGGTGGGTCGGGATTTATTGCGAGCCATACGATTCTGCAATTGCTGGGGGCCGGGCACCAGGTGCGGACTACGGTGCGAAGTCTTTCGCGCGAGGGCGATGTGCGCGCGATGTTGAAGCGGGGGTCACCCGACGAACCACCCGGAGGGTACCCGCCAGTTCGTGGGGACACCGGGGCCGATCCTGGGAGCCGGTTGTCGTTTGTCGCGGCGGATTTGACGAGCGATGCGGGTTGGCCGGCGGCGGTGGCTGGTTGCGAATATGTGTTGCACCTCGCGTCGCCATTTCCATCGACGGTGCCGAAAGACGAGAACGAACTGATCATTCCGGCGCGGGAGGGTGCGCTGCGGGTGCTGCGGGCGTCGCGGGATGCGGGAGTGAAAAGGGTAGTGCTGACGTCGTCGTTCGCGGCGGTGGGATATGGGCACGAACCGCGGGAGACGCCGTTCACTGAGACGGACTGGACGAATCCGGATGGCGCGGATGTGATGCCTTATACCAAGTCGAAAACGCTGGCGGAGCGCGCGGCGTGGGATTTTATCTCCCGCGAGGGAGCGGGGCTGGAACTGGCGGTGGTTAATCCGGTGGGCGTGTTCGGGCCGGTGCTGGGGCCGGACTATGCGACGTCGGTTTTGTTTGTTCAGCGAATGATGGACGGGGCGCTCCCGGGATTGCCGCGGATGTGCTTTGGTGTGGTGGATGTGCGCGACGTTGCGGATCTGCATCTGCGGGCGATGACAAATCCTGCGGCGAAAGGCGAGAGGTTTCTCGCCGTGGCTGGGGACTTCATGTGGATCATCGAGATTGCGAAGACGCTGAAGGCGCGACTCGGCGATGCGGCGAAAAGGGTGCCGACGCGGCAGTTGCCGAACTGGCTGGTGAAACTGGCGGCATTGAAGGATCCGGCGGTTAAGCAGATTATTCCGGAGCTGGGCAAGTGGAAGAACGCTACGAGCGAGAAAGCGCAGCGCGTGCTGGGGTGGTCGCCGCGGTCGAGAGAAGACAGCGTGGTGGCGACGGCGGAGAGCATGATTCGGCTGGGGCTGCTGAAAAGCAGGGAATAGGGACTAGGGACTAGAGAAAAGGGACTGGGGACTAGTACTCGCAGACCACCGGTTGGGGACTTGTCTTTCAATCGTGGGATGCTGTGGCTCGGATATCGGATTAAAGGAGTTTGCCGGCGGCCAGGTCTCGGATGAGTCCGCGGTCGGCGGCGAGAAATTCGTACTCGGGAAGTTCTTCGAGTTTGACCCACTTGAACTGGTGGAAGATTTTGTTTTCCAACTCTCCGTCAAAGGAGGGCACAGAGAAGAACTGCAGGTCGACGGCGCCGCCGTGTCGATAGTTGTGGCGGATGTGGGTAACGCGCGGTCCGATTTTTGCGTTGATACCCAGTTCTTCCTGGAGTTCGCGAGCAAGGGCTTGTTCAGGACTTTCGCCCTGTTCGATTTTTCCGCCGGGAAACTCCCATTGCAGCGCCATTGGCTGGTCGGGGCGGCGCTGGCAGATCAGGACCAGTCCATCGCGAACCAGCAAACCTGCAACAACGAAGCGGAGGGCGGGACCCGGTGGGCGCGAGTTGGAAATGGGCTGCGGTTCTTCCACACTTTTAGTGTAAATGCCGGAGACAATTACCGGTGTGATGGCGCAGTTTGACATTTCATCGTCTGAAATTGTGCCGGCGTATTTTGTTGGTTGCATTTACAAAGAATGCCCCAGGGGCTAAAGCTCGACGTTCTAAAGATGGGTCTTAACCGTACGACTGAAGTCGTGCCCTGATACAGACCCTGACCGGCATTAGTTTTTCCGCAAACTGCAAAGCTGGATGATTCTATGTCCGCTATTCGTGGGGCTAAGCCCCACGCTCCCTCCGGACCTGATGGCTGAGTTTTTGGAGAATACAGCAAGTTAGCGATCGCTTCGCGATCAAGCGAGTTAGCGGGTCAGCGACGAAAAAATTCTCACGCAGATGCTGGAGCCCGCGCTCCACTCTGGACCGCAAGGGTCGGAGTTTTTCTGCCAGCTTGGAAGGGCCCTGATGCGGGAATCTGGGTGCTATTCGCCGGCGATGGGAGCGGGGGAATTGGCGGCTTCGCGCGGACGGAAGTATCCCCAATGGCGTTTTGCGCATTCTTCCAACAACGCAGGCGACGGGTTGACGGGGAAGGGATGGGCGGCGATCTCGAGCATGGCGAGGTCGTGGAGCGAATTGCCGAAGACGGCGTCGGGGTGCGGCAGGCCCACACGGCGAAGCGCTGCTGCTTTTGCCGGGCCCGTCGGGACATCGACGAGGTCGCTGGTGATGATGCCATCGACAACTTTGACTTCAGCGGCGAGGACGCGCTCTTCAGGAATGCCGAAGTTGCGCACACCTTCGGCTACGACCCATTTATTGGTGGAACTGACTGCCCATAGCTCGACGTTGGCAGCCCGGAGCTTCGCGACGAGAGCGGCGACCTCGGAGAAGATGTGCGGCTGAACGTGCTCGGCGAAGTAACGCGCTGCAACAGAGCGCAGTTCCTGCTCTCGCAGGCCGGAGTAGATCTGCACCATCTCGCCGCAGATCTGCGCCTCACCGATGGTGCCGGCAACGTATGCGCGATAGCGGGTGTCCATCCAATCGGATGTGGAGCGAGAGACGATGCCTTGTTCAAGCGACCAGACCATGAATCCGTGACCGGAGTCGCCGCTCCAAAGGGTTCCATCGCAATCGAAGACGGCGATTTTGGGGTTAGCCTGGAAGACGAGGTGTTCGAGTTGTTCAGCGGTCCAAGGGGTGATTTCGAGTTTCGTTGGTGACAAGCGAATTCGATCCTTTATTCAAAAATGTCCACTTACATTGTCGTCCATCACACCCCCGGGATGCACGCGAGGCTTCCGATCTCGATGATATGGAACGCATCATTCAAGCTGCCCTTCGTCAGTGACGAGCAACAGCGCAAATGAAAAAGGTGCGTTAACGACCTTGATGCGTTGATGAACGAGGTTCGGTGGCTCGGCAAGATAACTCAAGTCACATCATCCGACGCGGATAATCAAACGGGTGGGCGTTGAAAACAACCTCGGGCTCTTGAAGGACTACCAAGCCTACCTTCGCGTGGAAAAGGGGTTGCGCCCGCTGACCTGCGAGGCCTACGACGGGGATCTGAAGACGTTTGCCGAGTTTCTGGAGGGACGGCAAGGCGTGCTGGTAACGGCTGTGCAAGAGGATGTTGCGGCGTTTCTCGAGCATCTACGCGCGCATTCGATTGATTCGCGCAGTGCGGCGCGGAAGCTCAGCTGCCTGCGAGGGTTTTATAAGTGGCTGCTACTGGATCGTCGGATTCATCATGATCCGACGGTGAATATCGAGTCGCCCAAAGCGTGGAAGGTGCTGCCGAAGTCGATGGCGGAGCCGGAAGTGGCAGAGATGCTGGAGCGCGCGGCGATGATCGCGGAGCATCCGCAGGCGCAGGCTACGGCGTTGCGCGATCGGGCGATTCTGGAACTGCTCTACGCAGGTGGACTGCGCGTCTCGGAGATCACGGGCTTGGGTACAAGCGACCTGGCCCTGGATGCCGGTCGCGTGCTGGTGCGTGGCAAGGGAGACAAAGAGCGAATCGTTCCTCTGGGGCGCACGGCGGTGGCGACATTGGAGACATATCTTCGGCAGGGAAGGCCGCACCTTGCGCGGATCAGTTCGAAGCGCAAGACAAGTCCGAGCCGGCAGGACGCAACACGTCTGTTCTTGTCGCTGCGCGGAATGCCGTTGACGCGGCAATGGGTCTGGCACCTGGTGAAGATGAGTAATAAGGACGCGAGTCCGCACAAGCTGCGACATAGCTGCGCGACGCATATGGTTGAGCATGGAGCGGACTTGCGTAGCGTGCAATTGCTTCTGGGCCACGCGGACATTTCGACGACGCAGGTGTATACGCACCTGGCGCTGGGCCGGTTGAAAGCGGTTCATCGGGAGCACCATCCGCGATCAAAGGCGAAGGCGCAGGGCAACGATCCGACAACAGGCGAGGCAGTGCGTGGAAGCTCGTTGCGCATCATTCATGGCGGAAAGGCAAAGAAGCGGATCGTTGAAGAGCCTGCGCGGCACGACAAGGAGCAGGAATGATTGCCGGCGGGACTGAAGAAGAGACCCCTGTGGCTGCCCCGCCGCCGCTGGCTGGGTTGGTGGACGAATATCTGCGCGTGCTTCGGAACGAGCGCGGGTCGTCGGAGCATACGCTGCGAGCGTATCGGCGGGAGTTGTTTGATTTCGCGGTTTACATGGCCGAGCGGCAGGCTGGGGTGGGCTCGGTGGATCGGATCGAGCACCTTCACATCCGCGCCTATCTGGGGACGTTGCTGGAGCGTGGGCTGTCAAAGGCTTCAACGGCGCGGGCACTGGCGGCGATCCGGAGCTGGTTCAAGTGGCTCGCGCGAACGAGGCGTGTCGAGCAGAATGTGGCTTCGCTGGTGGCGACGCCGCGGTTGCCGAAGCATCTGCCGCGTGTGCCGTCGATTGAGCAAATGAATCGCGTGGTGGATAGCGTTGGAGACGATGCGGCGAGCTGGCCGGCGCGAGACAAGGCGATTCTGGAATTGCTGTACGGATGCGGGATCCGCAATGCGGAGTTGACGGGCCTGAATCTGAAGGACATTCACTGGGCGAATGAAGCGATTCTTGTGCGTGGCAAAGGACAGAAGCAGCGGCTGGTGCCGCTTGGCGACGCGGCGGCGCTGGCTCTGCGTGCCTACCTGGGCGAGAGGGCGGCGCGATTAACGGCGAAGCTCGGCGGTGCGAGGACCCCGACGACTCCAGCATTGTTTGTGAGCCTGCAACTGCGCGGACTGGGCAAACCGGGCGGAGAGGGGCGGCTGACGACACGGAGCGTGGGGCGGATTGTGAAACGCGTGGCCATTTTGCGTGGGCTTTCGGCCGATGTGCATCCGCACACGCTGCGGCATGCGTTCGGCACGCACTTGCTGGAGGAAGGCGCAGATCTGAGAGCCATCCAGGAGTTGCTGGGACATGAGCGACTGTCGACGACGCAGCGGTACACGCAGCTAACCACATCGCAGCTGGAAGCCGTGTACGACCGAACGCATCCGCGGGCGAGGTAGGCTTCGGCAGATTGCAATCAGAATCCGCCATTGTTCGGTTTCGTTCCTATAAAACGTGAATCCCTTATCAATTCAAGCCGGCCTGCAGGGGATACGTCGACGGTTCGATTGACCGCGGCGCTGTCGAGACGGGAATGCGAACGGTGATCTGCGTACCTTGCAACGGCTTCGAAACGATGGAGAATATTCCCTTGACCAACTTCACACGCTCGCGCATGCTGATGAGGCCGAGTCCCCGACCGTTGTTGGCGAATTCGACATCAAAGCCAACCCCGCCGTCAGTAATGGTGAGTTGAATCTCGCCGGGTATTCCTCTCAGATGAACGTCGAAGTGCGAGACCTGGCTATGCTTTGCCGCGTTGTGCAATGCTTCCTGCAAGACGCGGAACAGGCAAAGCGAAATGTCTGGTGCAATGTGATCAGGCAAGCTGTTGCTTTGAAAGTCAATCTTCAGTTTCTGCTTTTCCGCGAACTCTTCGCAGAATCCTCTCATCGCCGGTACAAGGCCAAGGTATTCCAGTTTCGAAGAATGCAGCTCATGAGACAAGGCCTGGATATCGGAGCCAATCTCGAGGGTATGCTTCTTGAGCTTGTCCATGCGCTGAAGGGCATCCCCGTGGAATTCGGGGATGTCGCGCCGGAGCCTATCCAGTTCAACGGCCAGCAGTGCCATTCGTTGTGAGAAGTCGTCGTGAAGTTCCCGAGCGATGCGGGTGCGTTCTTCCTCTTGTGCTTCAATCAATCTGCTGCTTATGCCGTGGAGCGTGTCTTCGGCGTGTTTGCGCTCTGTGACGTCAAGGCAGGATCCGATGTATCCGGCGAATGAGCCATCGGAACTGAATCTGGGCACTCCAATATCGAGAACCCAACGATACTCACCGCGGCTTGTCCTGAGACGATACTCCATCTTGAAGGGCTCCCGCCGATCAAACGAGTGGTTATAAGTCTCGATGCACCGGTGCAAATCATCTGCATAGACCCCGTCGACCCAGCCGTTTCCCAATTCTGCCGCGAGGGGTCTTCCCGTGAAGTCGAGCCAGGGCTTGTTGAAGTAAGTGCAGAGCTTGTCGGTGCCGGACATCCAGATCATCACTGGCGCGGTATTCGATACCAGGCGGAATCGTTCTTCGCTCTCGCGCAGCGCACCTTCCGCTTGCTTGCGTTCGTTAATGTCCTGAACAGTGCCATGAAGCTGAACGACTCGGCCATTGTCATCGCGTATCGCTTCACCTCGTCCGATTACCCATCGCTTGGCGCCGTCAGCACAGATCATTTCGAGATCGAGTTTGTATCGATTTCCGGTCCGCAGCGATTCTTCCACGGCACGATTCAGCCGTTCCCAACTTTCGGCTGTGTAGAGCTTTGGATGCTCCTTGAAGCTTGGCGCCGGCTGCGAAGGATCGAGGGCGGCAATCCGATAGAGTTCTTCTGACCAGGTGACCGTATCTGTCTCCGGGTTCCATCGCCAGGCTCCTACCTTGGCGAGTTTCTCAGTCGTTTCAAGCTCAAGCTCTTTCTGCCGGCGTGCTTCTTCAGCTTGCTTGCGAATTGTGACGTCAACGGCGATGCCGAGCCCTCGCGTAATGCCGCCTCCATTGCCTGCCAGGAATTCCCCGCTGTCGGCGAGCCATCGCACGGTCCCATCGGGGTGTACTACGCGATATTCCGCTCGATATGGGCTTTGCCCCTGCATCGCGACGGCGATGGCTTTCGATACGCGCTCACGATCGTCGGGATGAAGACGTTCAAAGAATTCATTTTGTCCCGCCAGGTAGGTATCGGCGTCGATCCCGAACGTGGTCTTCAGATCACCAAACCAGATGTTTTGTCCGCTGGTCAGGTCCCAGTCCCACCCCATCGATTCGCCAGACTCCATGACCAAGCGGAGCCTGTCGTGGGCAATGCCTACATCGGAAGCAAACTCTCGCTTCACAAGATAATTCTCGGCAAAGGCGCTGACGGCGAGAAGGATGCCTGCCAACATAACAATGAGAAGCCGAGCTTGATGGGTGCCGATTGGTTCGTCGGTTCGGAACAATTCCCAGGCGCCGACAACGGGAATCGTCACCACCGCGAGCATCGCCAAAGCGGAGCTATAGCGCGGCTCTGTCATGTCCAAAACGACGGCATTGGCCAGTTTCGCTTTCAACTTGCCACCCTGAACCGCGATCCAGAGGAACCAGAAGATGGAGGCGGTGAACGACATTCCAATCAAGCCTCGTGCGACCGGAAAACTGGTGCCGGTCAAATCGCCGGAAGGATCTTTCAAGGCCCAGACAAGGTTAGCTGCGAAGGAACCGCATGCATACAGGAGAGAGGCACCGAACAGGTGTTGATAGATGAATTCCCAGGGGGATTGCGAACGGGAGATCAACCTGGCGAGAATGGCAACAAGCACGAGGCTCTCAGCAAAGTAGACGGCCTCAAAACGCAGGATCATTGCCGCTCCCTGTGCGCCGTACTCATAGGGGTACAGGAAGAAGGCATATGCGAATACCCAGACGAACAGCAGGATGAGGAGGTTTAACGTCGTGCGATAGGGTCTCTGGCTGGGTAACCGCAAGTGGGGACGGGATGCAACCGCTGCGATGAACAGTACGATATGCAGGAACAGCGGAGGATTGTCGAACAGGAATTCCGGAATCCTGCCATGCAGGACGACACTGTTAATCCAGGAGCAGGGAACCAGCGCCCAAATCCCAAAGCCCGCCGCGAGGAAAGACCAGAATAAGCGGATCGCCTGGCGGTTCTGGACTGCGTTCCGAATAGAAACGCCGCAGGCCAGCAGGAGTAAAACGAGATAGCTGATTTCGCAATATGCGACCAGGGCGGGGCCTTGCTTCAGCGTGAGTGAGAGAAGCGCCTGGACAGCGAGAAGCAACACGGCTGCGACAGGCCACGCATTGAGCCTACGTCCGAGTCTTCGAAGGAAGGAGGGGCTCAGCATAGGTCTTCCCGGAGCTTGGTTTGGGATCTCTGTGCGCAGCCCGCCGCGCATGGATGATCAGCGAGCTGATGCACGGCCGTATCTCACCTACATTACTTTGTTACAGCTATCACGACAGATTCTGTCAGGACTGCATCAACGGATTCTCCGACCGCCAGTCCGCTGATATCTACGTCACTCTTAACCCGTACGGTTTTCTTCTTGCCTTGGGGATCCAGATACGTGACCTTCCGCTTATCCGTATCGATGGCCAGAATCTTACCACTGATCGCCGTTGTTTCCACCATCACGACACCTGGCTTCGATCCTTTTGGATTGACACCGATTACACCTCCGCTTGCCGCGGAAGGAGCTTCGCCCGACTTGTTCACGGTGACGATGAGCTCTTCGGTGCAGGCAATCTTGAGATGATCGCCCGGTCGAACCTGATCGAGATTCTCAGCTGACTTGTCGACCTTGTAGGTTTTCGTTTTTCCGTCGTCGAGTGTGAGTTTGACCTGGTGTTTTTCGAGGTTAATGCTGTCGACGACGGCGGAGATGGTGACAACTTCTACATCGTCGATTCCGTGAGTGGGTGAGAGCGCCTGGGCATTGGACTTATCAAGGGGCGAGAGCAGGCAGAGCGAGGTCACGGCTAAAAGGCCAAAGGCAGTTTTCATGGTTTTCTCCATTCCGTAGGCGCTGCAAGGTCCAGTGTCAGCAGCGAGTTGTGTGCTTCTGGAATATGGGATCGCTCCACCAATGAGAATCGCCGGGACTGCTTTTGGATACTGTCAGATGTGACAGCCTCTTTGGATATACCGATCCGCGCTCAAAGTGGGCTACGTCATCACATTTTGGAGAATTCTTGGCTGGATCCTCTGTCGCAGTGGAGAGGGAATGTTGTGAGGCGGAATCTGGAGGCCGAATGGCCGGGCTGGATACGAGACTTTGAGCAAGCTGGAAGGGGCTTGTCACACAACGTCGTGAGATGCGTCACGGTATGATCCGGGATATCGGTGCTAAATGGGGCATGTTTGACTCTAGAGTCCGCTGAAGTGCGGTTATTCGTTCCTCTTGACAGAGGGCGACCGGCATCGGGAAGCCGATTTGCTGTAAGAACGCGGTAGCTTCACCGAAGAGAGCCATTCCGCCGCCGACGCCTTTGCGCGTCAAAAGAATTCTTCAGCGACCCCATCGCCGAATCGTCGCGGGCTGTTCTATCGGCGTCTCGATACTTTGCTCGATCAATCGCCTGAGCGCGCGCAACAAGATGCGGAAGAAGTTCCGCGTCCAGGTATCCAGTTGCTCCGCTCTGCCCTGGTGCACAACCGCGACACAGCTGAGGCCTGCAACCTGTCGAATCATGCTCGATCCAGGAGGGCATATGTTTACAGCGCACATCCCAGTAAGAAAGAAGTACCTCGGGTTTTCGTTATCAACGCTCGGGCTGTTCCTTTCTGTTTTGGTGGTTTCTTCAACCGTCGTGCTCGCCGGTCCGGGAAGCAAAGTGAAACAACAGTTCACGATCTTCGATGCACCCGACGCCACCTATACTTACGCCGGCAACATTAACGACCTCGGCACTGTTACGGGGTACTTTTTTGACGCAAGCCGCCGGATTCACGGTTTTCTGCGAGATGCGGACGGCAAGCTAGTCGTGATCGACGCTACGCCTGATGCGATGGATACAGAACCCGCGGGCACCAATGTGCGTGGGGAGACTGCCGGCATAGGCGAGGGCGGCGGTTTTATCCGAGACAAGAAAGGGAACATCACGATCTTTAATGCCCCAGGCGCCGTGGAGACCTTCGTGTCTGGCATAAATGCCCACGGAGACGTCGCCGGCATGTTCAAGGATAAGACGGATGGTGGGAACCATGGTTATTTCAGAGACCGGAGCGGCAGTATCACCACATTCGTTATTCAAAACGGTTCAGATCTGCTTGTTGCCGGGATAAATGCCCGCGGAGACGTTGTCGGTAACTTTGAGGATTGGACGCAGGGCGGAATGAAGCGAATTTACGTGCGGGATCGGACGGGGAGTATGACTTTCCTTGATATCCCGAACGGAAGTCCGTGGCCCGCCGGCATCAATGCTCGCGGGGACATCGCCGGAATCAACGTAGCATACCCCAAGATAGTTGGTTTCGTGCGAGATCGAGACGGCGAGATTACCTATCTCAACGTCCCTAGCCCCGAGGTGACGGGTATCAACGATCGCGGAGACGTTGTGGGCATTTTCGGCGATCCGAATCGGGGAGGCAAGACTTGCGGATTCGTGGCAGATCAGAATGGAAGCATCACGATCCTCGACGTTCCCAATTCGACAGCGACTTACGCCTATAGCATCAATAATCGCGGTGAGGTATCGGGGGGCTTCGATGTTGCCGGCCTTGGAAGCCAACGGCGCGGATTTGTATTCAGGATGGATTGAGATCAAGGAAGAGCAGCAAAAAGCCCGGCCGGAGCCGGGCTTTGGGGTTGAGCTTGCCAGTGAAGTTTAGACCATCGCTGCTACTGCTTGCGGAGCGGATGGGGCCGAGGTGGTGATGGGGTCCACGGGCGCGGGTTGGGCGGGTATATGTGCGCCGCGGGTGAGGCGATGCACGAAATGATACGGCGGCCATGGGCCGGATAGCTGCATCTGGCAATCGCGCATCATGGCGCTGGTGGTAGTGAACTTGTTCTGGTACCGCTCCACGTACTTGCGATCGATCAGGTGGGCGATGTCGAGAACCATTTTGCCGGTCTCGGTGAGGCGGCAGCTGACTTCTTCATCCAGCGGTGCAAAGAGGCGATGCATCTGGAAGCTGACGGCGCGGGCCCTGGTCTGGCGTTCGCGCTGGCGGGTTGCCGATTCACGAAGATTGGTAAGGTATCCGCGACCCACTTTATCTTGCGAGAGCTGGGCCAGTTCGCGGGTGCAACAGTCGTCGACGAGGATCTTCAGGTGCATCTCGGTCTTGCCGCGCAATTTGTCGATGTTGCCGAGGAACTGACGCTGGTTGGACCGAATGGATTTGCGGAGGCTGTCGTCGTCGTTGAAGATGGTGCCGAAGCGGAAGGGAAGTACGGTGGAGTGTTTAAAGCAATCAGCAATGACGCGAGCATGATCCACGCCCGATTTTTGATTCAAGGATTCTGTCGGGTTGTGTTCGCTGACGATAACGGCTAGATCACTGGCTGGGTAAAGGAAGACCTGATTTCCGCTTACTCCGTGTACTGATTCAAGCGGAACTGGTTTTCGGTGGCGGGCTAGTTCAGGGAACGCTTGTTTTTCACCAATGCAATAGGCATACCATGCCATAGGAAGGCACTCCGTGTGCGAGCGCGGGTAGGCGCCGCTCGTTAGTGAAGCTCTGTGAACTCAGTTTGGACAACGGTTCGACACAGGGCGAATAATCCCCAATTGAACTAACGGGAATAGTAGTCCCGCCGTAATACGACTGGCAATGTTTCACATCACACAGAGCGTAAAAGGTGAGTGGGGAAACGAAAATAGTATTTGTCACATCGAAATAAGTATTGTTTTTGTCAAAATCAAGTATCAACAGGACAGAATTCGGGCACGATGGGCGGTTTTGGGGAGAAATCAAAGTCCGGAAAGCGTCGGGGCGAGTGCGGCCTAGAAGCGGATGATGTAGGCGATCCGGATGCAAAGCAGGGCCGTAAACAGCATGGAGACGACGAGGAGAATGGTGACCAGGCGCATGAAGGAAGAAGTCTTCTTGGCTAGTTTGGCGACGCCTTCGATTAATTCCGCCTGATTAGCGGCATTTTTCTCGACGGCTTCCTGGACTGTGGCGAATTCGTCTTCGAGGCGGTGCAGGGCACGTTTCTGCTCGCTGGTAAGGAAAGTGAGTGCGCGCTGGTCGGCCTGGAGGCGGGAAATGGAGTCTTCCAGCGGCTTGAGGTCTACCTCTTGCATGGGTCGGTTGAGGAGGAGGTTAGATGCTGCAGAGACCACGTTGCCTTCGAGCAGGGGCAGCATCTTGCCGACGAGGGGCAGGACAGTCCTGGCCATGCCGACCGCGCGTTCGAATTTGGTGGGTTTGGGCGTGGAGCGCGCCAGTGCAGTCGGGGCCGGTTTTGGCGCCGGGGGCGGTTCAGATTTAGGGGTTTGAGCGGGCCGGATGATCGTGGCGGGCTCAGTGGACGGAGTATGCCTCATCAGTGCCTCTGGACTGTCGTAGTTGGCGTAGCGGACCTTTGGCTTGAGGGGAGAAAACGATCCTGGAGTCTCGAATTCGGAGGCGACTTCATTCACCCGCCGCGGGGGCTGAATGAGGTCAGTCGGATCGGGGCCAAGGGGATCAATCATGAAACACCATCCTCATCACTATAGGGGAAGTTGCGGGAATGCCCAATTCTGAAAAACCAAGGCGCAATTCTCGTATGCTTTGGTGCAGGAGCCAAATGTGAATCGGGTTATCGCACGTCCTTTGCGGAGTTTGCAGCGCAATATCCTGGCAGGGATCATCACGATCGGGCCGCTGTTTGTGACCTGGCTGGTATTCAGCTGGGTGCTGGGGAGCCTGGCCAAAGCGGGGTTGCCGCTGGTGCAACTGCTGGAGGCGATCTTTCCTGAGGATTGGATGGCGCACCCCGTGATGCAGTCGGTGCTCGCGGTTCTACTGACGCTGATGGTGTTATTTGTGCTGGGAAGGGTGACTTCGCTGGTGATCGGGCGGCAGGCGTTCGGTCTCTTTGAATCGATCCTGGAGCGACTGCCCGTAGTGGCGAAGGTTTACACGTCGGTGCGGCAACTGCTGGATTCGATGCTGGCCAAGAAGGATGCCAACCAGCGAGTGGTGCTGGTGGATTTTCCGATCGCCGGGCAGAAAAGTATCGGGTTTTTGACGCGGACGATGGTGGACTCGACTACGGGCGAGGAACTGGCGGCGGTTCTGTTGCCAAATGCGATCAACCCGACGTCGGCGTTCCTGCAACTTTTGCCGCTGAGCCGGGTGACGATGACGGACCTGACAATGGAGCAAGCGATGAGCATGCTGATGACGGGAGGGGCGGTTGCACCGGAGAGTCTTGCGTTCTCGCATCCGGATGCGTTGCGCGATGAGGCAGGCTCGGTGCTTACTCGGCCGCGTTAGGGGCGGGCTGGTCGACGGCAATATCTTCCGCAACTTCGCTTTCGTGGGTGACCTTGCGCAGATTGATGTGCTCAAACTGTGCCCAGATAAGTCCGACGGGGATCGTAGCCAGGAAGGTTACGAGAAGGATTGATGCCGCGCAGGCGGTAGCTGCTTCAGGCGAAGCGCCGATGAGGCCGGTTATGGTAGCCGCGACGATTCCGATCTGGGTGAACCAGCCAATGACGGGCAATTGAAAGATGCTGGCGCCACCGCTCGCGATCATAAGCAGCACGCACTTGGGTGGGGTGAGGGAAGCCAGTTCCGGGCTCGCCGTGAAGGCGTGACAGGTGATCAGGTAGGCGTATGCGATGAGGATCCACATCGCGATGGAAAGCGAGGCGGCGACGGCGAACTCTGAGAAGGTTCGCATGGTATCGAGGCCGGAGTGGAAGGTGCGAATCTTGTCACCGATGGCGGCGCCGAGCTTCTTGGATACAAGGCCGAAGCTGTGCTCGAAGAAGGAGGCGACGGCTGCTCCCCAGAGGCGTACGGCCACCAGGAAGAGCGCGCCGATAAGAGTGAGAAGAAGAACACCATATTTCGCAAAGAGAATCGCCAGCACGGGCCAATGATGTTCGAGTGCGGTAACCATTGTTGAGTGGCCGGTTGCCTTGACGATGTCAGCCTCTGGGATCCAAAGCATGGCGATTGAGAAGATGAGCGCCATCGATCCGGCATCGAAGAGACGTTCGACGATGTATACAGCAAGCTGCGAACCGAGGGGAAGGCCGGTCTTCTTGGAAACGAGATAGGGTCGAACGGGGTCTGCGACGCGGCCTATGAGGCCGACTGCCGTGAAGCCTATGATCTGGATTCCGAGGAGCGAAAAGGGCGGGACCTTCTTGTTGTGCTTGAGCAGCGCGGCCCAGCGGACCGACCGGAAGACGAAGGCGAAGTAAATGCAGCCGATGCCGAGAGCGATTTTGCGCCAGTCAGCCTCGGCCAATTGAGTACGAAAGACGCCGAAGTCGAAGTGGAATTTCTGGCGGCCCCAGATAAATAGTGCGACAAGCGCGGCCAGAACAACCAGGCCCAGGATCAACTGTTTCTTCTTCAAGCGTTCTCCGTTTCGATCGGTGAATTCTATTTTATGGGCAAGAGCCGGAATTGGCTTATTCCACGTTTAAGTGAGATGGCTAATCAACCAGACGGCGTGGACCGGATAGAGACTTAAAAGCAACCGCAGATCCTTCGCTGTGCTCAGGATGACAGTTTCTTTCTCGAGAAGATGGGCTTGCGCTCTTGTTTAGGAGGGGGTAGAGTATCTACATCATTTTGATGTAGAGGGTCTACAGCTTATGGCGGCGAAAGACGGGTATCAAAACAGGATTGAAATCCTGCAGGGAACGCTGGACATGCTGATCCTGAAGACACTTCAGTGGGGAGAGCAGCACGGTTACGGGATTAGCCAGGCGATTCGGGCGAGTTCCGCTGACGTGTTGCAGGTGGAAACCGGCTCACTTTATCCCGCGCTGCATCGGTTGGAGCGTCAGGGGTGGGTCAAGGCGGAATGGAAGAAGAGCGATAGCAACCAGCGCGCGAAGTTTTACAAGATTACGAAACTGGGTAAGGAACAACTGGCCTCTGACTATGAACGATGGGGAAAGATGGTCGCGACGATCGAAGCAATCATGACGGCAAAGTGAGGTGGCGCGTGAAACTGTTTTCCTTCCTGCGGCGCAAATCGGAACTTACGGAAGAGATCGAGAGCCATCTGAATCTGGCGATCGCTGACCGGATCGCGCGGGGGCAGTCGCCGGCGGATGCGCGCGCGTCGGCGATGCGGGAATTAGGAAATGTTCCGTTGATTGCGGATGTGACGCGAAACCAATGGGGATGGTTGCGGCTGGAGTTGTGGATGCACGATGTCCGCTATGCGATGCGGCAGTTGAGGAAATCGCCCGGCTTCACGTTTACGGCCATTGTCACGCTGGCCCTGGGTGTAGGTGCGAACACGACGGTGTTCTCCATGATTAACGGTTTGCTTCTACGGCCATTGGCGGTGCCGGAGAGCAATAGGCTGGTGGTTTTAGGAATTGACGGAGATGGCCCCCAGCGAAGCTACAGCTTTCCTGAGTCGATCTTCCGCGGCCTCGAGGCCCGGCGCGAAGCTTTCACAGACGTGTTTGCCGTTCATCAGACAGAGTTCCAGGTGAAGAGCGGAGGCGGCAACCAGACAGTCTCTGGCCAATTCGTAAGTGGATCGTTCTTTCACGCGCTGGAGACGGCGCCTCTGCTGGGACGAACTCTGACGCCGGAAGATGATCGAACGGGCGGAAATCCCAATGGCTTCGGAGTGGTCATCAGCGAGAGCTATTGGATCACGCGCTTCAATCGCGCTGCTGACGTCGTCGGGCGCAAGCTCGAGATCGATCGCGTCGTCTTCACCGTGGTCGGGGTGATGCCGAGGCGATTCATCGGTGCGGACCCCTTGCACCGGCCGCAACTCTTTGTGCCCCTTGCCACCGAGCCTGTCCTCAATCGCGAACGGAGCATGACTGCGATTGGACACCATGCCTGGTGGCTTACGGTGATGGGGCGCCTGCGGCCTGGATTTACGCTGGGGAAGGCTGACGCGCAGGTAGCTTCCGTTTCGGATGCGGTGCTGCACGAGAGGGTGCCGGAGGCGAAGTGGATCGCGGATCGCGAGAAACACCACTTTCGATTTGCCGCGGAGCCGGGATCGGCGGGATTCAGCTACCTTCGATTGAGATTTCGCAAGCCGCTTGCCGCGGTGTTCGCGATGTGCGGAGGCATTCTGCTGCTGGCGTGCCTCAACCTGGCCAGCCTGCTGATGGCGCGAGGCACTGCGCGGCAGCGCGAACTCGCCACGCGCATGGCCATGGGAGCTTCGCGGCAGAGGCTTATCCAGCAGCTCCTGGTGGAGGGTTTGCTGCTGGGTGTGTTCGGAACGCTGGCTGGCCTGGCGATTGCACCAGTGGTCAGCAAATCGCTTGCAGCGATGCTGCTGAGGAGCGATGACGGCATGCTGCTCGACACGTCGTTGGACATACGGGTATTTGGATTCGCGGCTCTTGCAGCGATCGTGGCGACGCTCTTGTTTGCGCTTGCACCCGCGATCCAGGCAACTTCGCGCAACCTGATCGATCGCATCAAGGATGGTCAGCACGCTACGCAGACCCAGGAGCGCCGCAGGATCTTTCCGCGCGTGATGCTGGGCATGGAGGTGGGGCTGGCACTGATGCTGGTGGTGGGGGCGGGGCTGCTGGCATCAAGCCTGGTGCGGCTTTACACGAGCGGTGAGGGCTTCGATCCGCGCGGCGTCGAGAATATCGCCTTCACGATGGACAAGCTCGAACTGAAGGACGACGCGCTGATGGCCTTCTATCGTGAAATGGGCGACCGGTTGCAGCGTCAGCCCGGAGTTAGAAGCGTGAGTTTCGCTCGCCTGGTTCCGCTTTCGGGCTACCAATGGGACGAGGGTTTCTCAGACCCGGCGGGAGGAGAACACGACATCTACATGAACAGCGTGGGGCCGGGCTACTTCGACACCATGCGCATTCCCATGTTCGCGGGTCGGGACTTCACGTGGAATGACAGCAAAGCTGCGGGATTGAAGATCATCCTCAATCAGTCGGCTGCAAAGCTGTTGGCTCCGGACGGAAACGTGCTGGGGCGGATCCTCAAAAACCGCGACGGAGACAAGGTAGTTTCCTACCAGGTGGTGGGCGTGGTGGGAGATGCAAAGTACGAGGATCTGCGCAGCGCTCCGCCGCCGACAGCATACGTGCCGATGACCCAGGGTGATCCGAAATCGCCGTCTTATTACGCGGTGGTGCGTGCTGACGGTCCGGCTGCTCCGCTTGCAGGTTCGGCGCGGGCTCTGGCATTGCAGATGGCGCCATCGATGCCGCCGCCGGTGATGATCTCGATGGAAACAATTATGGACGAGTCACTCGCGTCGGAGCGGATGATGGCGTTGCTGTCGGTCTTCTTCGCGATGTGCGCACTCGCGGTCACGGCAGTTGGACTCTATGGCACGCTGGCTTACGCCACGGCGCGGAGAACGAGCGAGATCGGCATCCGCATGGCGCTGGGGGCACGGCGCGCGCAGGTAGCGCAGATGGTGTTCGGACAGAATCTCTGGGTGGTGCTTGGTGGCGCGGTGTTTGGGTTGGCAGCCGCGCTGCTGGCCGCGCGGGCACTAGCCAGTTTTCTCTATTCGACCTCAACGCGGGACCCGTGGGTGATTGCCGGATCGCTTCTGGCGCTGGCTTTGATTGCGTGCGCGGCGTCGCTGTTGCCGGCGCTGCGGGCTGCGCGGATTGAACCGATTATCGCGATTCGATGCGAGTGACGTGTATGAAGAAGTTCTACCGGGCTGAGGAGGCTTCGAGGGTGGCAGCCGGTGGTCGAAGCTGGCGGGCCTGCAACTCGCGTGCTCGAACACGGCGATTGAACTCGTGGATGACTCGCGCTACGTAGGCGCGGGTTTCGTGGTAGGGCGGGAGGCCGTGATACTTGTCTACCGCGGCTGGGCCGGCGTTGTAGGCGGCGAGGGCGAGGGCGATGTTGTCGTGGTATCTCACGAGCAGATCATTCAGGTAAGCGGAGCCGCCACGGACATTTTCGTCGGGGCGGAAGCTGTCGTCGACGCCGAGATCGGCGGCTGTTTTGGGCATGAGCTGCATGAGGCCGCGAGCGCCTGCGCGGCTGACCGCATGGGTGTTGCCGTTGCTTTCGGCTTTCACAACGCTGGCGAGCAGGTCGGCGTCGAGGTTGTGCCGGTGGCCGGCTGCTGCAAGCATTTCATTCAAGTCGGCGGGACTGAGTTTTGCATCGGTTTTTGACTTGACGGTGCCGGAGGAAAGCGCGTAGTTGGCGGAGGATCGGGGACGGTTTCTATTTTTGCGATGTCTTCTGTCGAGCGGTCGATGTAACTGCTGTCGCCTGAAGCCATGTAGAGGCGAATCTGCGAACCGATTTGTGCATGATGGCTGCAGAGTATCTCGTAGCCGTTGGTCAAGCTTATGCGCTCGGCTGCGAATGCCGGAAGCGTGAAGGCGAGAGCCGCGATGACGACGAATTGAAGACGAATACGCAAAACTGAGTTCCTACTCCTGTTGCTTCAAACTTTACCAGACGTTCGACGGGCTACAGCCATCTCCAAAGTCACAGCCACGCCATCCTCGTCATTCGGCGGCGTTTGCTTCCAGCCACGAGTTTTGGCAAGAGTGCGAAGTTCCTGGGCAGCGTTGGCCATCATCACGGCCTGTCCGGCCCACTCGAGCATATCTACATCGTTCCAGTTGTCGCCAATGGCCATGGTTTCTTTGCGGTCGACGCCGAGTCGGGCGGCGAGCCTTTCGAGCGCCCATCCCTTTGAGACGCCTGGGGGCAGCAGGTCGAGGATAGAGAGATCGCGCGAGGGATACTCAGTTCGGACGGCTTCGCAGAACTGGCTCAGCTCGCTGGCTTTCAGAGCTTGCTCGGCCTGGCGCATTTTGTCGAGGCCTCCGGTGACCATTCCTTGAATGGGGTCGTTGCCGTCGGTAAGCGCGTCTTCGAGCGGCTTGACCACTTCGATGGCGTCGCGATTGGCCTCGACCCACAAGGCGATCCGCTGATGTGCCTGCTCGAACTCTTCGAGTATCAATTCGCCCTGCCCCACACGGTCGAAGGTAAACACCAGTGTTCCAAAGGGCCTGAGCAGGGCGCACAAGTTGCGGGCGATGCGGGCTTCGAGTTGCGAACGATCGAGTGGATCGCCGCCCAGGGTTCGGGTCACTGCTCCATTTGACGTGATGAGAGGCATATCCGCTCGCAGGCCGAGGCCTTCGAGCAGGGGTGCGGTATAGGCGGTGCGGCGGCCGGTGGCTATGGCTACGGTGATGCCGGCTTGCTGGGCGGCTCGGAGTGCCTCCACGTTGCGGGGGCTGATGGATTGGCTGAAGGTGGGCAGAAGGGTGCCATCCATATCGATAGCCACCAGGCGCACGGGGGGATGCATGGGTCTAGTGTACCGGGAGCCGGTTGCCGCGGCAGATTGAGTACACTGGCTGCATGGAACGGATCTGTACGCATTGCCATGCTGTGCTGGCGCAGGATACGAAGGCTGACTGGTGCCCGGCATGCGGAGGCTCGCTGACTGAGCGGGCGGCGTTGCCTTCGACTGAGGTGAAGGTCGCACCGGTTGAAGTGGATCACCGTGGCATTGTGCTGCCGCGCAGGCATGCGGTGGGCGGGATCATTACGCCGCAATAGATTTGCGACAGCCGTGGAGTTCAATTGATCGTGATCGAGCGCATCACGCCTCAGACTGCCCTTGTCTTCAAGGATGTTCGATTGCGCGCATTGCTGGATGCGCCCACGGCGTTCGGGAGTACCTATGCGAAGGAGTCGACGCTTCCCGATGAAGAGTGGATGAAGCGCGCGGTGCGGTGGAGCAGCGAGGGCTCTGCGATGTTTCTCGCATATGAGGGAGAAATCGCATGCGGCATCATCGGATCGTTCGAGGAGGAGGATCCGCAAGGGGCGCAGGTTATTTCGATGTGGGTCGATCCCGGATTTCGGCGCGCCGGCGTGGGAAAGGCGCTGATCGAGGCAGTGGTAGATTGGGCACGATCGCGTGCGGTGCGGGAATTGAAGCTGATGGTGACGAGTGTCAACCGGGGTGCGCTTGCGTTCTATGAGCGCATGGGCTTCAGGATGACGGGCGAGACCGCGGTGTATCCCAATGACGCAACGATTACCGAGTACGAGATGGTGCGGACTGTGCTTTGAGTTGCGGAGAGTTTTCCGAAGAGGCTGCGATTCGCGTTACTTGAACCTCGCGCGTGAGTATTTCCGGGCCGCCAACAAACAGGCTGAAAACTTAACAAAATACCAACAGGCTCCACCTAACTTCCAACAGTAATCAGAACGGCCGCGCAGCGTTTCTCCCCAAGGGCCGCAGGGGCGGCGCACCTGTTCATACTGACAGTTACCGCGGACGGCAGGCCTGACTAATCTCTGACTGCATGGGAGCACTAAGTGCTCCCATCTATCGAGCCTCGGCTGAATCTTATGAGCGCTGGGGATGAAGGAGATCTGATGAGATACGCAAGGTTTCAGGTGCTCAGCGTTTCGTTGCTGCTGTTGATCAGCGCAGCCTGTAAGAAGTCGGATTCGAGCAGCGAGGGCTCACCTGCGCCTGCAACGGCGGCTGCGCCGGCGACGACCCCAGCTGCCACCCCGGCTGCGGCTCCGGCCGCGGGTCCAGCGGCACCTGCCGAACCGCCACCTCCTTTCTCTGCAGCGCAGAAGCTCGGGATGTTCGCCTATCCCAAAAACAACCAGAACAGCGATCAGCAGCTGCGAGACGAGTATGCATGTTACACAAGCGTCGAGCAGCAGACTGGAATAAACCCGGAGACTGGCGCGCCCACCGGTCCGTCGGCTGCGGAAGTTCAGGCTGCGGAACAGCAGGCGGCCGAGAACGCACCTGAGGCGAAAGGCGGACGAGCGAAAGGCGCCGCGAGAGGTGCAGCCGGAGGAGCTGCCATTGGAGCGATCACGGGTAACGCGGGCCGTGGTGCAGCGGTTGGCGCGACAGTAGGCACGGTGCGCGGCGGAAGGAAGCAACGCGCGGCGAACGAAGAATCGAAGGAACAGGCAGCGCAGTCAGCGGGCGCACAAATGCAACAGCAAGCCAACCAGCAGAAGGCCGCATACAACAAGCAGATGGATACGTTCAAGCGGGGATTCTCGGCTTGCATGGACGCGCGGGGATATTCGGTTAAGTAGGAGCGCTTGAGTCGACCTACTTACCTTTCAGTCCATCGCGGTAGGCCATGGCTTCGAGCTCCACGCGAATGGCGTCGGCAACGGGGACGACGGGACGCGCTTCGAAGGTGAAGGCGGGCAGCATCGAACAGAACTTGTGGACTTCGAGCGGGTCGTCGCAGTCCATCAACATGTATCCGCCCCAATCGCCGACGCGGATGACGAAGGACTCGATCTTGAAATTGGCGGGCGCCTTCCACGGGCTGAAGACTTCGAGGATTCGTTTCTGTGCCTGTTCGTACTCAGCGGGCGAGCCCTGAGGACGTTCGTTCCAGGTGATCATGTATTTCATGATTCTCTCCTCTTTCACATTTTGTGGGGATCTGTCCTGTTGCTTACAGGGAGGGCTCAGCAACTGGCAACGGGGAACAGTGGAGTTAGGATACTCCGACTGCACGGATTGAGACAGCCGAAAACCGCGAGAGCTGTCGGCAAATTGGGTTGATTTGAAACGCCCGGTAACGGGGAGCGAATGTTGTACCGTTGTGCTTCAAGGAGCGTAAACGCGCTGGGTTCGGACGTCCCTCCGGGACTGGGCTCATTTTGTTTGCTATCCCAGGGTTCCGCTGCGCTGCACCCTGGGCTATTTTCCTGCGTTCCCTCCGGGAACTTTGTGGTCTTGGCAATTTCAGCGGAGTGACAACTGCTGCTAGCTAAGGTGCCGCTTGAAGAAAGCAGGTCCTTCGACTACGCTGCGCTTCGCTCAGGATGACGGCAGTGAGAGAGAAGCAGGTCCTTCGTGCGCTGCGCTTCGCTCGGGATGACGGTGTTGAAGGAAAGCAGGTCCTTCGACTGCGCTGCGCTCGGGATGACGGCAGTGAGAGAGAAGCGGGTCCTTCGACTGCGCTGCGCTTCGCTCAGGATGACGGGGCTGGGTTGGGAAGACCAGGTTGCTCGACGGGCTGCTATTCGTAGCGGAGGGCTTCGGCGGGGCGGATGCGGGCGGCGGTTGAGGATGGGTACAGAGTCGCGAGGAGCGAGATGGTGATGGAGACTGCGGAGACGAGCAAGCCGTCGATCCATCTTGGCGCGAAGGGAAGCGTGTCGATCGCGTAGACGTCTGGCGAGAGTTGGATGTGGTAGTGGCTGCCAGCCCATGCGCCGATGTAGCCGAGGACGAGTCCGATCACGGTTCCGACGACACTGATGAGAAGGCCCTGCAGAAGGAATATGCGGCGGACTTGTCCCGGATCGACGCCGAAGCTCATGAGCACGGCGATGTCGCGAGTTTTTTCCATCACCATCATGGTGAGCGCGATGAGGATGTTGAGCGCGGCAACGATCACGATAAGGGTGATGACAATGAAAGTTACGATCTGTTCGAGCTTGAGGGCGCGGAAGAGTTCGCGATTCTGCTCCATCCAGTTCGTGGTTTGAAAGCCGGGTCCGGCGGCTTGTTCGATTTGTTTTGCGATCTGAGGGGCGTTATTGAGGTTGTCGACTCGGAAGCTGATGACGGAGATCAGGTCGGGCTCGTCGTAGAGACGCTGCGCATCAGAGAGGCGAACGAAGCCCCATGCGTAGTCGTATTGATAGAAGCCCGTATGGTAGGTGCCGACGAGCTGAAAGTGCAGGACCTTGGGAATAGGCCCAATCGGCGTCATGTCACCTTGAGGGCTTACGAGGGTTATTGAGTCGCCGACGTTTGCGCCGATTGAATCTGCCAGCTCTTTGCCCAGAATGACGGGTGGGTATTGCGCGTTAGCAGGATCGGCGGGTTCAGGCGATGGATGGAGAGCGTTTATCGCTTCGGGCGTGGTGTTCGACAAGACCTTGGTGACGGCGAGTTCGCTGGCTGGTATGACACCTTCGATGAGCGCGTAGCCGGCACGGGCTCCGCGGGACACCATCACTTGTTCGTCGAGTTCAGGCGCTGCGGCGACTACGTGAGGGATCTTCGACAGCTTTTCGACGAGCGGACGCCAATCGCGGATGCCGTCATTTTTGGTGCGCATGAGTTGGACGTGAGCGCTCGAGTCCACGAGGCGATCCTGCAGATCGCGGCGCATGCCGTTGGTGATGGCGAGAGCGATGATGAGCGCGGCGACCCCGGCGGCGACTCCGGCGATGGAGATGGCGGTGACAACGCCGACGACGGCCTGGCGCCGTTTTGCTTTCAGGTATCGGGCCGCCACATAGAGCTCAAATCGCATCGTGCCTGCTTCTTACCTTTGGGCCTGCTTCTTACTTTGCCGGTTGCGAACCGAAGACTGTTTTGGCTACGCCAATGTTTTCGTGGCGGTCGTAGACACGCACGGTGATGAGGTGTTCGCCGGTTTTGCCTTCGAAGGCCTTGGCGGGAATCTCGAATTCGTAGCGCTCACGCTTCGAATCGGAGATCTTGCCGACGGGATCGATGTACTGCCATGTGCCAGCATCGATCGCGTATTCAGCGTGCGCGATTGGCGAAGCAGCATCTTCTGCGTCGAAGGTCACGCGAACGGGAGCGGGGCAGGGGGCCTGCGCGCACTTCGCAAGGGCTTGTTCAACGTGGAGATTGCTTACGACGGGAGGCGTGGTGTCGATTTCGAAGCGCTCGCTTTCTTTGGAGTCTGAGAGGGCCTCACCGGGATTGTGCGAAGGAGAATCGGACGCAACCACTTTTACGCGATAACCGCCATCGGGGATAAGTGCGGCATCGAAGCTGTAGGCCTTGTCAGTGATGTTGTCTTTGAGCAGATGCCAACCGCGTTCGCCGTCGCCGCGGAGATAGAGCGCGTAGACGAGGTCGTCGCCGTTGTCATCGTGTGCAGCCCAGCGAACGGTGACGGCGGTGCGATCCTTTGTGGCTTGAAGGGGCGCGTTGGCGCCGGCGGAGTCTCCCGGGATACCGGTCCCCTGGTTTGCTGACGGGAAGTTGATGGCGACGGTCTGCGTCAAGTTTGGGTTTGCAGCTTGTGCGTTGACGCGGGCTCCAGGGGCGACGACGAGATCGTCCATCTCGGGTGCGGCATTTACGGGGAGATAATTCACGCCGACGCTGGACAGTTCGCCGCCTGTTTGTAGTATCGCTTTCCACTGCAGGAAACGGCCGGGGGGCGATTGGACGGCGCCGTCTTTGAGCGGTTGCCACTCGGACCAGCCCCAGTCGCCGCGACCGCGGACGGGCTGCTCGACGTTGCCGGTGCGGGTGAGGATCTCGTAGTGGGCTGCGTCGGGGTCGACTTCGACGCGGCCGAAGCGGGCGAACGCGTCGGCGTCGAGCACATCGCTGGCGTACTCGTGCTTTTCAGATTTGCCGAGAGAGTAGAGTTTGCCGGTGTTGCCAGTACCGATGAGGACGGCGTTGCTGCTGCCGTGGATCTCAGCGAGGCTGAGGCCTTGCTGGGCTTCGACGTGTGCGACGTCGGCGTAATCGCCGTTTTGCTGGATGCGGAAGATGTGTCCGCGATTGCCGCTGAGAGCGAGCAGGCCGTCGGGCTGTGCGGCGAGAGCGTAAACGATGTCGTCTTTGCTCGACCAGATTTTGCGCGGAGCCTGATCTTCGGCGAGCGCGTAGATCTCAGTGCCTTCGGGCGTGGAATTGCTGGCGTTTGCGGCTTGCAGCGAGCCGGGCTGCACGATGGTGAAGGTGATGGATCCGACGCCCTGCACGGGAAGCGGAGGCAGAGGATTGCGGCTCTTGTCGCCCACGCTCGATGCGAATATGGTGCCGTTGGCCGCGACTGCGACGGATGTGATCTCGCGGCGCGGCGCTTCAAAGAGAACGTAGCCCTTGCCTTGCGGACTGATGCGATAGACGAGGCCCGAGCCGTCTGAGCCGGCGATGAGGTTTCCTTTCGCATCCCACGCGAGAGCGCGGATGTGCTGTTCATCGCTCTTGAAGAAGACGTCGGGCTTCGTGTCAGGATTTGCGGGATCGACGCGATAGATTGCTCCGGGACCGCCGACTGCGATGTAGAGCTTGCCGGAGGCGTCGAAGGTCATATCCCAGATGTAGTGCGATTTTGATTCGCGATGGGATTCTGATGCACTGTCGGAAGAGGAAACGACTTCTGCTGCCTTACTTGCATCGAAGACGAGCTTGGCGCTGGACTCATCCTGTTTTGCGGTTGCGTTCGCATTGAGCTTGTAAACCTTGCCGCTGGGGACAGTGGCGGCGTAGAGGGAACCATCGGGGCCGACGCGCACGACCTGCACGCTTACATCGCGCGATTCAAACAGGGTGAAGGGCTTGCCGTCTTTTTGCGCGCTGCCTCTGAGAACTGTTGCCGGTGAGCCAGTGCCGAGATAAGGGGTGCCGTTCTTGTCCACGGCGACGGACCAGACAAAACTGGAGGGCGTAGTGACGATGTCGGACAAGCCCGGCCCTTCGCGCAAATCACCGTTGCTGCCGATCGCGACACCCTGGGGCGTCCCTTTTTCGAAATCGTCAACGCGGGACTGTATCCAGAGATGCGTACCCTGAGCGGCTATCGGCTGGGACGCGAAGAGACCAGCAAGCGCAGCCAGGGCTAAAGCAAAGATGCGGCGGGGAGTTTGAGTTTTCTCAGCAACCATTCTGCGTTGAGTTTACTAAAGCGGGCGGGCGTGGGGCATTGGGACCTGTCATGCGGCTGGATCGTTCCGCCCCTACAGGGCGGAGAAATCTTTTTTCAGCTTTTCCCCGGATGGCGCTGCGCTTCATCCGGGGCTATTTTCGTAATCTCCCTCCGGGAGAAGGGAGATTTGCTGAGAGTACCTCTTCGGATCGTTGTTCGTCTGCGGCGTTTCTTCGCGGGACGCGGCCTATTGGCCAGTGCGGAATTGGATTATGCGGCGGCGGTCGCGCTTTGAGGGGCGGTGCTCGGGAAGAGGAGCGTACTGCTGCATGGCTTTTCGCTCGGCGGCTTCGCGTTGGCGTTGCTCCTTGCTGGCTTCGGTTTCGCGGTAGAGGGTTTGTGCGACTGCGGCGGGACCGCGGGTTTCACTGAGCTGCAGGACTTCGATGTGAAATTCGCCGCCTTCATTTCTGATACGGAGCCTGTCGCCGATGTGGACATCGCGCGCGGGTTTGGCTTCGATTTCGTTTGAGAGGATGCGACCGATGTCGCAGGCCTTGGAAGCAAGGGCGCGCGTTTTGAAGAAGCGCGCCGCCCAAAGCCATTTGTCGATGCGGACGGAATTTTTGTTTTGCCCGGCTGTCACGAAAACTCGCGGGAATGCGTCAGGAAGGTTTGTCCGAAGTTCTCCAAATGTAAAGGAACTCAGCGTCGCTCGAGGTCGCGATCTCGATACCTCTCTGGTGAGTGGCGCGATTTAAAGCTGAGCGGATGTTTTCCTTACTGTCAGGTAGAGCCTCAAGGGGGATCCTGAGTGCGCGATCAGGCTCAAGCTGTTCAATGTCGCTGAGGAGTTCGGTGACGATTTGCTTGTGCTTGCCGTCTCTGCCTCTGGGGACATCGATCTGCTTGATTGACTGGTAGTTCATTGGCGGCGTATCGGAATTCGGATTCGTGGCCATGGGAAGATCCTCGATTGCTGTGCTTTGAGTTTTGCCGTTCGGGGAAACGTGCGCTTAACGTATGACTAAACACACCGTAAAGCTATCCTAATACTAAGCAGATGATAACTGTCAAGATTTATGTGGCAGTCCTATGCCAGAAAAACGTCCGTCGCAAAGCGTCTAACGTAGCGCTACGGAAATTGTATAACTCTCGATATTGTAATTATTTAGAGCGTAAATTCAAAGAGTTACCCCGTATGTGAGAAACCCTGCTACGTTGAATTTGAGAGGTGAGTTGACGTGAGCAAACTGAAGATTTTCCCCACTGTTCCGCTGAAGGATGTCCCCGCAGATCTGGAGAGCAAAACGGGAGGCCATCGCCCCGTAGTCCTGGTGGTGGACGACGAGAGCGTGATTGCCGATACCCTGGCGGAGATTCTGACGCGGAGCGGCTACAAAGGAGTGGCCCAATACGATGGAGACAGTGCGCTGGAGGCCGCGCTGCTGAATCCGCCGGAGATGTTGATTACCGATGTTGTTTTGCCGGGCATGACGGGCATTGAACTTGCGATTTCGGTGCGGCGCATTTTTCCCCAATGCAAGATTATTCTTTTCTCGGGGCAGGCATCGACGGCCGATCTGCTGGCAAATGCGCGCGCGAATGGACATCACTTCATGCTGCTGAACAAGCCGCTTCATCCGCAGGATCTGCTGGCGCGGGTATCTGATGGGCTCCAACCGCGCAGGGAAGTTGCGGTTTAGGCAAGACAGAAAACTGCGAGTAGCGAAGAGCTTCAACAGGAATATTGAATGGGCGCCTATGATGGGCGCCCTTTTCGATTTCAGCCAGCCAGGACGGCCCTGTAGCGCACTTTATTCTTCTTGACCTTCTCAATGGCCTCGTTTGCCTTGGCCATGGCGAACGTCTCCGTGGTGGCTTTGACCCCGTGGCGGGCTGCGACGTCGAGCATCTCGCGCATCTTTTGCGGGCTGCCGATGGGGCTGCCGGTGATGGTGCGAATGCCTGCAATGAGGGGGAACGCCTGTAGCGTACACTGGCGACGGGGGCACTCCGACAAAACAGAGCGTACCGGTGGGCCTGAGGGCCTGGATGTAGACGTTCCAATCCTGGTCGGCGTTGGCGGTGTTCAGAATGAAGTCGAGTGATCCGGCAACTTCTTTCATCGACTTCGATTCCCGCGAATGCACGAAGTGATGCGCGCCCAGGGCACGAGCTTCCTGTTCTTTGCCGGTTGAGGTGGAGAATGCAGTGACTTCTGCGCCGAAGACGCGAGCGAACTGAATGGCGATGTGGCCGAGTCCGCCGATTCCAACGATGCCAACGCGCGACGAGGGGTTAATGCCGTGGTCCCGCAAGGGGCTGTAGACTGTGATTCCTCCGCAGAGCAGGGGAGCGGCCTGTTCGCTGGGCAAGGCATCCGGGATGCGCATGACGAAGCGTGCGTTGGCGCGCACGCGATCGGCGTATCCGCCGTTACGATGAACGCAAGTAGCTTCCAAAGAAGCGCAGAGATTTTCAAGGCCGCGGCTGCACCACTCGCATTCGCCGCAGGAGTTCGATTGCCAGCCAAGGCCGACGCGCTGTCCTGTTTTGAGCGAGCGCACGTGCGATCCGACCGCGGTGACGGTGCCAATGATCTCGTGCCCGGGGATGAAGGGATATTGACTGATTCCCCAGTCGTTTGAAATCAGGTGTAGGTCACTATGACAAATGCCGCAGTGGGTAATGCCGATTTCGACTTCCTGCAGTCCCAGTTCCCCTGGTTCATAGCGAAAAGGCAAAAGTTCGGCACCCGCTGCGTGAGCTGCTAGTCCTTGAATTAGGGCCATGGTCGTTCCGCAGTCCTCACTGGGGGGTCGCAAAGAAAAGGCCGGATACGCGGGCTGTACAAGTGCGACAGATTTGCTAGTCAAATCTAGTTTAAACCGCCGCCGGGCTCGATGTGCAGATTGAGGATTTGAAATCCGCTGAATACGCCGCCAGCGGGCGCATGACCGGCGACAACAGCGGACTCACCGTTCAGCGTTACATCTTTGGCTGTGCGCAGTGGCTCAAGCGCATTGGCGACGGAGAGTGGCAAAGCGGAAAGGGTCTGCCCGTTAACGCCTGCCTGGGCATCGGGCAGCAGGAGGCTCACGAAGATGCGGTCGGCAGGATGCTGGCTTTGTGCCTGGGCGAGCGCGGTTTCAAGGTCGACGTTGCGATTGGAAATGCGCGGCTGATTCAATGCACGATCCAGGGTGCCGGCATCGGAGACGAGGAGACGAACATTTCCTGCTGGAATTCCCTGGGGCAGGTTGATGGGGATGCGGATATTCCGCGTGGGTTGCTGCCATGGGCGAACGGTGGCTTCGACGAGAACAGTGTCGCCGGCGTGAACGATGTTGCTGGTGTCAATACGCGCGGTTTCGAGTTCTACCTGCGCGCGGCGGGGAATCGAATCGACGTCGAGGTCGACGGCTTTGATTGCGCCCTGACGCGCGCCGTTGGCGTAGAGCAGGGCAAAGGTCTGGTCAGTCTGCATGGCCGCCGAAAGTTGTGCTGAACCCTGGTCGCCGGCGGGAGCCCAGAGGTCTACCGGCGATGGAGGGTAGCCCTCGATGTTGACGTTACCGGTGACGTGATAGCTGGTCTCTAGGCTGCTCTGATTGTTTTCAAGGAGAGTGTCGTAGAGCGATACAAGAATTGCTTGCGGCGTGAGCGAAGGCAGATCGACGACCTCTATGTTGAGTTTGCGATCGGGGCCCTCGCCATGCACGGTGATGTGCACCGGAATCATGTGGGGCTTGGCGCCGAGGACGCCGCGAATGGCGGAATTGCGATCTTCGGTAAATGTTCCAATGGGGTCGCCGGTGTTGACGATCTTGAATGCGTTGAGCGGCGAGGCCAGGGTTTCGACTACCTCGGCGGTGGTCATGGGCAGTGAGACGGTTCCAGCCTGAAGGATGGGGTGACCGCAGGCGAGGAGTTGCTTGGGATCGACATAGGTGACAGTGCAGGTAGCGGAGACCTCAAGATCACCGCGAACCAACTGAGCGCTGACTGCAGAGCCGGGCACGATACTTGCGACTGCGGAAGGCGAGATGGCTCCAAAAGAGCCATCGGCATCGGGTTTTGACGAGCCACTGCCGCCCCCGGCGGCGATGATGTCGAGACCGGTGCCGGCCAGTTCTTTCTGCCAGAGGCGGATGGCTTCAGGGCGGAAGCCGCTCATAACCAGGGGCGTCTCCATGGCCTGAAAATTCATTCCACCGGATGAAAGGGAATTGTCGTTTGGCGTGCGGGCGGCTGGCGGGGAAGCCGAAGCCCACTGGGTGCTGACGGGCATGTCTTTGACTTCCAGCATCTGAGCGATAGGGGTGATGCCGGCGATGGGATCTCTTGCAAACTGGCCGATGCGATAGGAAAGCGAGCCAAGGAGCTGGTTGCCAATGTAGACCGGACTGCCGCTCATGCCCGCGACAACGCCGGTGTATTCAGGCTTGGCGCCGTGGAGCTGGGCGAGGATCATGTCCTGGCCGGGGCCGCGCGCACCGCGAAGTACCCCAAGGATTTCGACTTGCATGGGCTCGGGTTTGGTGCCTGTAAAGACTGTCCAGGCGGTTGCCATCTGGCCGCGATGAACCTGGCTTAGGGGGTAGAAGCCGCCGCTGGAGGGTGGGGGACCAGATTGCTCCGGGACGGTTTGGGCCGGGAGCGAGGCAGCCAAGAAGGCGGCAAGCAAGGGCGTGGCAAGAGTTCTGGGCAGAATTCGGAACCGGGGCGCGATTGCCTTGAGGCAGAGTTTCACGTCTATAAGATTAAACCTGCTTCGCATCGCAGCGGGAGATTCCGTTGTAATTCCGTTTGTCATGCGTTGAGGTTTTGACGCCCAAAGCCGAAGGTTGTTTTCGCTATTGCGTGCTTTGCTTGCCGATTCCTTTGGGCAATCCCTATGCTGTGAACACAGAGGCCATCATGCCAACGATTTGCCTGTACGCTATTCGCCGATTCCATTTTGCTCCATTCCTTGTGTTAACTGCTTTGACGCTCGCTCCCTGGGCCTGGGCGCAGAGCACGCCGCAGCAACAGCAGCCTCCTCCTCCAACTAAGCCGGATCAGACTGCGCCGGATGCCGGTGGTCCGGGTGGGGACAACGGAGCGATCGCCTTGCCGAAGAAGAAGGACAAGACGGAGGAGCCCCCTCCCCCTGCGCCCGCGCAACCAAAATTCAAGAACCCGGAGGGAGCCGCGGATTATTCGCTCAAGATTGAAGTTCCGGAAGTGACGGTGGACGTGGGCGTTTTGCTGCAGAAGACCGGCCAGTTTGTTCCCGGCCTGAAGCCGGCGAATTTCAAGGTGTATGAAAATGGCGTGGAGCAGAAGGTGACGGGGTTCAAGCGCGTCGAGGCTCCCATCACCGCGCTGCTGCTATGTGAATTCTCGTCGTCTTTTAACTACTACAACTACTACTTCCTTCGCGACATGCAGACTGCCGCCTGGACGTTTGCAGAACAACTGCGGCCGCAGGACTACGTCGCCCTGATGACATTCGACATGCGGACGCAGATCTGGCTGGACTTCACGCAGGACAAGAACCAACTCAGGAACGCGATCGCATCTCTCGTTGTGCCCGGCTTCAGCGAAAAAAATCTGTTCGATGCTCTTTATGAGGCGGAGGACCGGCTGGCCCGGATCGAGGGACACAAGTACATCATCCTGATTGCTTCGGGGCGCGATACGTTCTCGAAGCTGACGCTCGACAAGATTTATCAGAAGGTGAAGACTACGCCGGATATCACGATCTACGCGATCTCAACCGGCGGAAACTTGCGCGCTCAGACGGAAGGCGGCCCGGGAATGGCCGCGTCGATGCGCGATATTGATTATCTGCAGGCCGACAACGAGATGAAGACGTTTGCCAAGATGACCGGAGGCATGTGGTTTTCTCCGCGGTTTGCGGCGGAGATGCCGGAAATCTTTGCCGACATCAACAAGGCCATCCGCTCGAAGTACCAGTTGATCTATCACCCGACCGATGCCAAGCAGGACGGCACTTATCGCAAGCTGCGGGTAGAGCTGGTGGACGATGAGGGTAAGCCGCTGCGCTTCCAGGACGAGAAGCACAAGCCGTTGAAGTACGACATCATTACGCGCGACGGCTATCGTGCGAAGCAGGAAGTGGAGTAGGACGGAAAGAAATAAGGCGGGCAAACGGCAGCCGGTGGGCTGCCGTTTGTCGCTGGAGGAGGGAGACGGGCAACTACGCTTTATTTGAACTGGTTAATGACATCGTTGATGTAATAGCCGATGACGAACAGCGTGGCAACGGCGGCGAAGATTTCAGAAACTCGAATCAAGGGCTGAACCTTGTTGACCTTGGCGATGATTGCCTGCTGAGCAGACTGGTGCAGATTGGCAGATTCATCGAGGAAAATCTGATCTTCTTCATCCTTGGTAAGGCGGGAGCGATACAGGAACATGATCGCCATGATCAAGACGGTGAATCCCCAGACGGACCACATAATCGTAACGAAAGACATAAATATACCTCCAGCGAGTTTTCCACCTGGCTGACGGCAAGATCCGAATTTGGAAGGCCTGCCTCAACCGGGGAGTATGTACGGCTGAAATCATAGCGCCGAAGAAGATCGCAGCCCGTGACACGAATCACAGGTAATCAGAAGGACACAATAAGCGAGCGAAACCCAGAGTGCGTTGAGAATAAGGCGATTAGGGACATAGGGTAACCAACGCATCTTCGCGACTTTTGGAACTCCAGTAGCATCCAATGGTATGAACGGGCTTATGGGCCTTGTGCCGCTCCTTGCGGAGCGGTACAGTACCACTTAGGAAGATCCTCACGAGGAACTGGGAGAAACGATGGCAACCACGACCGCAGCACCTGCAACGCAGGAAACCGAGAAGAAAGCGCCTCTTATCCTGACACCTCAGGCGATTGCAAAGGTTCGCGAGATTATGGCCACGCAGGATCCGCTTCCTGCGGGTTTGCGCATTGGAGTGGTGGGCGGGGGCTGCTCGGGTTTCCAGTATTCGATGGCCTTCGAGAACCAGTCCGGCATGATGGACAAGGTGTTCAAGTTTGACGATCTGAGTGTCTATGTCGACGCCACCTCGTTGATGTATCTGAATGGCTGTATCGTCGATTACGTGGAGACGCTTGAGGCAGCGGGCTTCAAGTTCGAGAATCCCCAGGTGAAGTCGACCTGCGGATGCGGATCTTCGTTCAGCGTTTAAAGGCAGGGAATAGAGGATTGAACAAAAGCCCGTCCGGATGGACGGGCTTTTGTTGCGTTTGCGGAATGGTCGCTATTGGGGCGGGGTTGTCGGCGTCGTGGGGGTAGTTGGCGTCGGGGTCATGGTGCCTGGGCCGCCTATTGGGGTTGTAGTGCCGCTGGCCGGCTGGCCCACAAGGCCGGTATTTCCACCTGCCATGGTTTGCTGATCCATCAAGGGGCTGTAGAGGAACTCCCACTCGTTGTAGTGGTTTTTCTTTTTGTAGACGAGCAAGGATTGTTTGGGGCTCTGCGGGGAGAAGCCGATGATGCCCCCGCCGCCGAAGGTCTGTCCGTTGCCGGTCGGATTGTTGGATGAGCCGAAGACCGAGCCAGTTGAGCCGGTGCCGCTGGTCCCGGTTCCGGTGGTTCCACTGCTGGTGGTTCCAGTGCCTGGTGTGGGATTGCCGTTGGCATCGGTGCCGGAAGTGCCGCCCTGACCTGCCGCTCCCGTTCCGGAGCCGGCGGAACCGTTTGGATTGCTGTTGAAGAGTCCCAAGCCCGTGGAGGTGTTGTTCGTGCCTCCGGCTCCTGTGGTTGGCCCTGCGAGGCCAGTATTTCCTGCGCTCGGGCCAATTCCGCCGCCGCTGGCTGCGGCGAGGGGTTGGCCGAAGAAGCCCATGGCCTGTGGAGTCTTGTTCTGACCAAAGAGAACCGGTTTCCACTCGTCTTTGCCGGTCGTTGGATCTACGTATTTCTTGCGCAGGAAGCGGATGTTGCTGGTCTTGACCAGGGCGTCGACATTGGGCGGGTAGGCGTTGAATTTTCGGTAATAGAGCTGAACGGCCCGGATGTACTGCTTGCCGCGCCGCATGGTCTCTTCTTCGCGGTCGCGCTGAATGCTCTCGCGCACACGCGGAATTGCAATTGAGAGCGAGAGAATGAGCATGGCCAGCATGAAGATGACTACGACGAGCATGTAGCCTTCTTCGGATGGGCGGGGATGGCGGTTTGTGGAAGGCGAGTTCATGATTAAGCCCGGTCGCAATTATGAGCGTCTTGCGGCACGCGACTCAGAGTGTCCGCGACTCATGCCCTAGAACTGTTGAGCGCTGTGCTTTCCCACGTCTCAAAATCGAGACGTGGGGCACCCGATCACGTGCTGATACAAATCAAAAACAAGTGCCTCTGCCTAATTCGCGGAGAGGGGGACGGTCTGGGTGTTGTTGTAGCCGAGGTCGGTAATCTGTACGGAGCCCGGCATGATGGAAACCACTTTGTAGCGGTGATCGACGACGTCTCCAGCACGTGCAAGGAAGATGTCGTCGCCACGGACGAGGAAGGCCTGCAGCGATTTGTCGACGCGTTGCGCGTAGCCGAAGTATTTGAGGTCGATTGCGGGCGGAGCAGGCGGTCCGGTCGGAATTGGAACTGGCGGAGTATTCCGGGCGCTCTTTACTGGGGCTTCGATGTGCACTGGCGCGGAATCCGCGGAGAAGATGTTGCGGCCTCTTCCGGCATAGACAACGTCTTCGCTCTGAGCCAGCTTGTCAAAGTGCAGGGTTGGATCGATGTTGTTGCTTGGCACATGCTGGGCCTGAGGGCCGGTTGCGTTCGTCGCACGCTGGGTTGTTGCGGCGCCGGTTCGGGCAGCGGTTGTAGGTCGCGCTGGAGACGGCACTGCAGATGTCGACGGGGTAGCGAAAGAGTTGTACAACTCGTATCCGCCAGCGAAAACGATGATGGCTGCCAGGGCGATGACGATGTAGACCTGACGCTTGTTTTCTATGCCAAGAGGGATTGCCATGTTACTCGCCCTCCTGTGCTGCTGGAGCCGCTGCTGGGGGCATTTCGGCAGGAGTGGGCGGCAACCAGCCCGGAACGTCGGAGGGGCGGAGCCAGGTAGTGACGCGCAGTCGCAAACTCACGAGTCCACCTTGCTGGCCGGTGAAGGCCATGGCGCGAATGACGAAGAAGGTCTTGTCGCGTTCGAGGCCATTCACGAAGTGCATGATCTGCTGGTATTCACCGCTGATGGCGGAGTCGAGCGAGATTTCGGTGAGATCGCCGGTAGTCGCCCCCTGAGAGTACTGCATGCGCGAGAGGTTGACACCGGATTTGACCGCCAGATCGCCGACTTGAACGGCAATGGATGAATAGTTGGCGGGGATGCGCTTGGCGTAGAAGTCCTGGATCTGGAGGCGCGACTCTTTCACATGCCCTTCGAGACCGCGAAGAGGAGCGGTTTGCACCTCGAGGGTTTTAAGCTCAATCTGTTTGCTGAGCAGGGCATCGTTCGAGCTCGCGTCGGTTGCGGACCAGTCCATGGCGAGGCGGATGGCGAGCACGCCGACAAGAAGAATCATGATGCCGAGGGCAATGTAGTGCCAGGTTAAGGGAGAAGCAAGCCGCTCGCGGGCTGTAACGGGATTCGGGCTCATCGCGGTACCCCGCTATTTGGCACGCGTGGTTGCACGTTCCCGGTATAGGGCGGGCGAACCGGCGGCGTTCCTGTCTGCGCCGGCATCTTGTCAGCATTGCTTTTGCCGTGCGCATTTGCTGTGCCGACTACTTTCTCTCTGGCAAGCTTGCGCTCTTCCGGCGAGCCCGGCGTGTAGTCGGCCAGCATGTCAAAGTTGACGCGGCTGGAGGCGCTAACGGGTTCGGCGCGCTGGTTGGGGCCGCCTTCGGACTCGGAGGTCTCACCGACGATGCGGGGCAGGAGGAAGTGGCGGGAGTGCTCCAGGTTCTGCACCAGTTCCACATCGCGATTGCGTGGGCCGACTACACGAAGGCGCACGGAAATCTGTCCGTCCTTGACGGTGGGCTCGAGAGTTGTGACCTGCACGCCCGCGGGAAGGACTGTTTCCAGATCTTCCATGGCCAGCGTCCAGGAGAAAGACTTCTCGTCGAAGAGTTGATTGAGGCTCTCGGCTTGCTGGAGGGTGCGCGCATTATCGGCCTGCTGCATCATGGCCTGATACTGCTGCCGCTCCTGCGTGAGCTGTGCGATCTTGCCATCGAGGGAATGAGCGCGTGCGCGGGCAGCCTCGGCTTTGTCGTGGAGGGCATGGAGGCCCAGCAGAAGGGCGACGGCAACCACAGCCAACGCACCTACGGCAATGCGCAGGTTTTTCATCGCCGGTGCGAGATCGGCAAATGGCCGCGAAGCAAGATTGATGGCTACGCGCACTCTAGATGGCTCCTGCTAACGCGCCGGTAAGGCCGGCGGTGCTCATGTTCGACAAACTTGTTGCGACGCCAGTCGACGGTTTTGGCGCGAAATCGATGATCCTGAGTTCGGAAGGTCCGAACCAGCGTTCGAATTCGGTGGCTGTTCCGTTTCCGGCGAAGTACAGTTCCTTGGGCAAGACCGAGACCTTGTCCTCATAGTAAGCTGCCGCGACGGCAACGCTGCGCTGAACTTCAAGAAGGCGCTGCTCGGGATCTTCAGGGAGATCGAGGGTGCGATAGAGGAGCAGATCGTCGCCACGCGTGATGGAGGTGGTGATGGCAACCTTGCTCAGGCAGGCTGCGAGCAGCGGTTCAGGGGATTCAAGCGTGGCCAGCGCGGCGAGAGCGGATGGCATGACGGAGCCCGGTTCGTAGCCAGCGGCGCGCACCACGGTTTCGTACTCCTCGAGGATATTGCTGGGCAGAACGGCCACCAGTACGCGAGCCTCGGTTTTGCTCTGCGACAGAATCTGATAGCTGAGACCGGCATGCTCCACTTCGAAAGGAACCATTTTGCGAAGACGGAAGCGAAGAACTGGAATAGCGTCGGTGACTTTCGCGGGGAGGGAGTCGAAGTCGAGAACGAAGACGCGCACCGCGGTATCGGGGATAACGACTGTGACGAAGCGGCTGCGCGGTGAGACGGCGGCGAGCGCGTTGCGAATGGCGAGAGAAACAGCCTCGGGCGAGCTCATGTTCAGTTCGCTGATGCCGGGCACGAGCACCCCTGGACGCAAGGGCTCGAAGGCGTAGACCGGTGGTTCGTTCTTGCCGGGAAGCGATGCGGCCAGAACACCGTCGGGGGTGAGCTCGATGGCGGCGGGGGGACGTCCACCGCTTTGCGTGGCTGCAATCGATCTGCTGAAGATTGAACTCACTATCGCGATGCCTCGATGAAGGTGACTTTATTGATCTCCTTGAGCGTGGTCAACCCGCGACGAACACGGTCGAGGGCGGATTCACGCAGAAAGCTCATGCCTTCGCGCTGAGCCAGTTTGCGGATCTCTGAAGTCGGCTTCTTCTCAAGGATCAGCTCACGGATGGGGTCGGTCAAGTCTAAAAGCTCATGAATTGCGGTACGTCCGCGATACCCTGTGCCGCCGCACTCGATGCAGCCGGTGCCTTCGCGGAAGGCGAAGCCGCGCCATTCAGCGGGATTCATGCCGCTGGCGATAAGGATTTCGTCAGGGTAGGAGACCGTACGGACGCAGTGCTCGCAGACGGTGCGCACCAGGCGCTGGGCGAGGATGCAGTTGAGAGCGGAGACAAAGTTATAGGCTTCGACGCCCATGTTGAGGAAGCGGCCGAGGACGTCGACCACGTTGTTGGCGTGGACGGTGGTGAAGACGAGATGGCCAGTAAGGGCGGAATTGATGGCGATCTGTGCTGTTTCCTGGTCGCGGATTTCGCCGACGAGGATCTTGTCGGGGTCGTGGCGGAGGATGGAGCGGAGACCGCGGGCGAATGTCAGGCCCTTCTTCTCGTTTACGGGAATCTGGGTGATGCCGCGGATCTGGTACTCGACCGGATCCTCGATGGTGATGATCTTGTCTTCGTCGCTCTTGATTTCGTTGAGCGCGGCGTAGAGTGTCGTGGTTTTGCCGGAGCCGGTGGGGCCGGTGACCAGCACCATGCCGTAGGGCTCGCGGATGTAGCGCCGGAAGCGGCGGAGATCCTCTTCTGCGAAGCCCACCACGTCGAGCGTGAGGTGGCGGAACTTCTCGCTCATCGATTCCTTGTCGAGGACACGGAGGACGGCGTTTTCGCCATGCACGGTGGGCATGATGGAGACGCGGAAGTCGATGAGGCGGCTCTTGTAGCGGACGCGGAAGCGGCCATCCTGCGGGACGCGGCGTTCGGCGATATCGAGCTCGCTCATGATCTTGATGCGGCTCAGGATCGTGGTGTGGTGCTCGCGCGCGATTGGGGCCATGGCTTCCTGGAGGACGCCGTCGATGCGGTACTTCACGTGGAGCGAGTCGTCGTAGGTCTCGATGTGGATGTCGGAGGCGCGACGCTCGAGCGCGGTGAAGATGGTGGTGTCGACCAGGCGGATGATGGGGCTGATGTCTTCATCGCTGGTCAGCTTTTCGATGGAGATGTTTTCGTCGGGATTGCTGTCATCGCCGGTTACGACGTCGAAGGTGAGACCTTCGCTGGCTTCGTCGAGGACGCGCTGCGACTGTTCGGTCTTCTTGAGCAGGTCGGTGATCTGCGAGAGCGTGGCGACGCGCGCGATGATACGGTGGCCAAGGAGGCCGGCGATTTCGTCGAGCACCATGAGGCGCGAGGGATCGCTGACCGCGATGACGAGCACATCGGCCTGTTGTTCGATGGGCACGAAGTTGTAACGGAACATCAGTTCCACAGGAACGGTGCGGAGGAGGTCGTGCTGGATCTTGAAGTTTTTGAGATCAACAAATTCGGCGCGATAGCGTGCCGCCAGGGCTTCAGCCTGGGCACGCTCGTCGAGACCGTTTACCATCGGCCCCGTTGGCACCGTGATTGTCGTGTCAGCCATATATAGGATTAACCCTGTCCTCCACCAACTGCCGAACCGAGCGAGAAGATCGGCAGGTAAAGCGAGATAAGAATAAAGACCACAACCACACCCATCACGATCAGGATGGCGGGCTCAATTAACGATAGTGCGGCAGTGAGTGCGGTCGCTACATCTTCTTCAAAGAATTCAGCGACGGAGTTGAGCATCTGGGGCAGAGCGCCGGTTTGCTCGCCTACTGAAATCATTTCTGTTGCCAAATCAGGGAAGACGCCGGTATTGCTGAGCGAGTCGGCCAGGTTTTTGCCTTCGCGTACGGTGCCGATGGCAGATCCAACAGCCTTGGATACGCGGCGCGAAGAGATGGAGCGCGCGGCTGTTTCAAGCGAAGGAACCAGCGGCAATCCACCAGTCAGGAGCGTTGAAAGCGTACGCGAGAAAAGTGCGACCTGATATTTGAGCCAGATCTTGCCGAAGATGGGCATACGAACTCTGATGCCATCCACAGTGTCGCGGCCTTTTTCGGTGATCGAAAGACGCCAGATGACCGCGGCAATGATGAGCGCGCTGATCGCAATCCAGAGGATGTTGTGCTGCGTCCACTTTCCGAAGTTGAGAAGTCCAACGGTCAACGCGGGGAGCTTGGAGCCCATCTGGTCGTAGAGCTGGGCAAACTGCGGAATGACCACGGTAAACATGAAGATAAGCAAGCCAGTAACGATCGTCAGCAATAGGCCTGGGTAAATAAGCGAGGCTGTCAGCTTTTTACGGAAGGTCAGCGAAACGCGTTGGAAGCCGATGTAGCGCTCGAGGACCTCCTGCAGGTTGCCGGAGCGTTCGCCGGCGAGGAGGGTGGTGGTGTACATGACCGGTACGCCGGTTTGCGCCTCAAATGCGGAAGAGAGAGATTCGCCAGTTTTTACGCGGTTGGAAATGTCGTCGAGCTGGCTGCGAAAGTGAGCGCTCTTCTGAATCTTGGTGAGCATCTGGAGCGAGCCGAGAATGGGCAGGCCGGCGCGGATAAGCGTAAGAAACTGCTGGTTGAAGATGAGGAAAGGCTCGAGCTTGACCTTTCGCCGGGACATGCCACCCAGGCCGGAGCGTGCCTTGACGGAGAAGACGTGATAGCCGGCATGGGAGAAGCGGGCACGCAACTCCTCCGCGGTGGAGGCGGTTTGGACCTGCTCCATGACGCGACCGCGTTCATCGGCTAACTTGATTACGAACTCTGCCATAGGTCAGGGTACCGGCTTCCCCTGGGACGCCGGCCTTTCCGTTCGCTTTCCTGTTCAAGGGTAACAGTTTCGCTCATATCATAGACGCAGATTCCCTGTGAAGCGCTCGCCGATTGTCACTGCCGACGCAAGGATAACTGCTGGTGAGGGTACTTAAGTTCAAAATGGGGTTAACCGGCGTCTTTTCCGCGGGGTATGCTGGGGATGGATCAGGCACTCCCCCATGGACCACACGGCAAAATGGATGAAGTCCGGCGAAGGGATTCCGCCGGGGCATGAGACTGGAACCGGCAACTTGCTTGGCTTAAGTCCGCAGGCCGCGGCGCTGGCTGTGATGATCCTGTTGGGCCTGGTGCTTGCGGGAGCCTATTTCACGGGGTTCCCAGCGAACATGCGCCAGGCTGGGGCGCCCGCATCTTATCCCCATGAACTTGGACGAGTGAATTTTGCGGTTGGCGGGGATGTGATTCCGCATGAGCCGGTGCGGGCGGCTGCTGAGGCGGCAGGCGGCGGCGAGGCGGGATGGGGATCACTGCTCGGGGATGTGAATGACGTGTTTGAGGGGGCGGACTTTGGGTTTGTGAACCTGGAGACGCCGGTCGCGCCCGCTCATTCGAAGGGATCGAAGCCGTTCATGTTTGACGCGCCGGTGGCGCTGCCCGAGGCGCTGAAGGCGAACGGGATCAAGATTGTCTCGTTTGCCAACAACCACGTGATGGACCAGGGATGGGCTGGGTTCGCCGAGACCCGCGACCACCTGCGCGAGGTCGGGCTGCAGTTTGTGGGGTCGGGCGATACGGCGGCGCAGACGTGGCAGCCACTGGTCGTCGAGGCGAACGGCATTAGGGTTGGCTGGCTGGGGATGACACGGTGGCTGAATGGCAACCGCAACCCGGATAAGGACGACCAGCCACATGTAAATTTTTTCCCATATAAGGGCGAATCGGGCGGAGCTCCGGGAGCAGATGAGGCGCAGGTGCTGGCAGCGGTAACGGCAGCGCGGGCGCAGTGCGACTTGCTGGTTATTTCGATCCATTGGGGTATCGAGTATGCACCGGCGCCACGACCTGAAGATGTGGAGATGGCTCACAAGATGCTGGATGCGGGAGCGTCGGTGATTGTGGGACATCATCCGCATGTGTTGCAGCCGATCGAAACGTACAGCACGGCAGATGGGCGGATGGCGGTGATCTTCTATTCGCTTGGGAACTTCCTTTCGAACCAGTCGCGCAATTATGTGGACGGTTTGATGCCGGACAAGGACGGCGATCCGCGCGACTCGATGATCGGGATGTTTTCTGCGGTGCGGAACGACTACGGTCCTGGCGGCGTTCGAGTGGAGCTGGCGCATGTGGGAATGTTGCCGGCGTGGGGGGAGAACAACCGGAATTCGCTGGCTGCCGGGAAGGCGAAAACGCCGAATATTCATCCGGTGCTGATCGACCGCGAGATGCCAAAGGTGCAGGCGAAGCTCGAAGAGATGAACAAGGCAACGCAGAATGGCTCGGAGCTAACGGCGGAGCAGAAGCAGGAGTTCATCGAGCTGACCAAGCGGCTTAAACTGCTGACGGATCGGCGCTCGCAGATTCTCGCGCGAACTGGCGATGAGTATGTCACCGAGCCACCAAAGCTCCAGGCAAAACCTCAGGCTAAGCCGTAGATGGACGCGTCAAGGCAACAGGCGAGCGGGCGCATCAACGTGATGAGTTGCGATTCTAAGCCCTATGACGAATCGGGCGATTTCACCATCTCCGAAGTGAACATCACGGAGGAGTTTTCGGGCGATCTTGCCGGAGTTGGATCGGTGCGGTTTTCGATGGTGACTGAACCTGATGGCACAGCACATTTCACCGGGATGGAGAGATTTCTGGGGGAAATCGGCGGTCGGGCGGGTTCGTTTATTTTGCGGAATTCGGGAGTTCTGAAAAACGGAGAGCTGAATTCAACGTGGACGGTGATTCCCGGCTCGGGGATGGAGGGGCTGGCGGGAATTCGCGGTGAAGGTGGCTGTAATCCGGATGGCTACGTTCTTGAGTACTGGTTTGAGTGATGTAGCAAGTCTGCGGCGCTTCGCGCCAAGCGAGTTAGCAGGTTAGCGGGTCTGTGCTGCTCGCATATTGCCCGGCGAGCTGATCGGCAGTCCAACTCTTGGTTTTCGTCTAGTAGCCGTTGGCGACGAGCCAGGTTTCGGTGAGGGCGAATTCGGATTTCTTTTCGGATTGCATCTGCTGGTACGCGAGCTTTACGAGAACATCTGCTTCGATGTTCAACGGTGCGCCGATGGCGAGCGCGTGGAGATTGGTGCGCCAGTAGGTCAGGGGCAGGATGGCGATGGAAATCGTATCGTCATTGACCGCCGCGATTGTGAGGCTGATGCCTTCGATGGCGACCGAGCCTTTGTGGACCATCCATTGGCGGATGTTTTCTGGCAGGCGAACCTTGAGCGTCCAGTCGGTGGTTTCGCGATTGAAATGCGGGCTCGTCTCAGGAATCACAGGTTCGAGTGCTGTCATGATGCCGGCGCCATCGACGTGGCCCTGGACAACATGGCCGCCGAGGGGGCTGCCGGCCGCTGTGGGCAGTTCGAGATTTACTTTTGCGCCGGATTTGAGCGCGCCGAGAGAAGTGCGGTCAAGGGTTTCCTGCGCAAGGTCGGCGTGGAAGTAGGTGGGGTCGACATCGAGAGCGGTGAGGCAGACGCCGGAGACGGCAAGCGAGTCGCCTTCACGCAGGCGGTTGGCAATGCCGGGTGCTTCGACGGTGATGCGGCGGACGCCGCCGCGATCGGTGAGGCTGACGAGGGTTCCGGTCTGCTCGATGATGCCGGTGAACATGGTTTGATTTTAAGGGATGAGGGAATAGGGAACAGCGAACAGAACTTTCAGAATCAGCGTCCGAGTCTGCTGCGTTGAGCGCTTACTCGTCGCGCGCCGATGACAATCAGGAGTACGCCGGTTATTTTAGGTCAGCCGGCATTCTTTGATAGCTTTGAATTTCAATCGCATCCTTTTCAATCCAATCTTTGCCCCGTTCTCTGAGGTCACAGAATGACTGTATCCAGGTTTGCTTCCAGGTCTGCCGTCGCTCTTCTTGTTCTTGCTTCCAGTTCTTTTTGTGTGTCAGCTCAGGACCGCTCTTACGGGCGATCGGTGGTTGCTACGCACTACGGCATTGTTGCTACGAGCCAGGTGGCGGCCTCGCAGGCCGGAGCGCGAGCGTTGGAACAGGGGGGATCTGCGATTGATGCGGCGATCGCTGCCAATGCGGTTTTGAATGTCATGGAGCCGACGTCGAACGGGTTGGGCGGCGACTTGTTCGTCATCTATTGGGAGGCAAAGACCGGAAAGCTATACGGGCTGAATGCGAGCGGATGGGCGCCGAAGGCGCTGACGATTGAGCATCTGCGGGCAAAAGGCGTTACCGAGATGCCGCAGTATGGGATCGACTCGGTGACCGTGCCGGGGGTTGTGGATGGGTGGGCGAAACTGCACAAGCGCTGGGGAAGGCTTCCGTGGAGCGAGTTGTTTCAGCCGGCAATTTTTTACGCGGATCACGGATTCCCGGTGGGTGAAATCATCCATGCGTGGTGGGACGGCGATCGCAAAGGGCTGATGACGAATGCGGAGAGCGCGCGCGTTTTTCTGCCCGGCGGCAAAGTTCCGGAGACCGGCGAGGTCTTTCGCAATCCCGATGTCGCGCATGCATTCAGGCTTGTGGCGGAGCAGGGCGAGGCCGCTCTCTACAAGGGCGAGATTGCGAAGGCGATTCTGAAGACTTCGGACGACCTGGGCGGGACGATGACGGCGGACGATCTTGCGTCGTACTCGGCAGAGTGGGTGGAACCGATTCATACGACATATCGCGACTGGACTGTCTACGAGCTTCCGCCGAACGGAGACGGCATTGCGGCGCTGGAGATGTTGAACATCATGGAGCGGTTTCCCGCTGATTCTGCGGGCGCGCACAGTCCGGGTGAGTTGCACACGCGCATTGAAGCGATGAAGCTGGCGTATGCGGATGTGAAGGCGTACGACGGCGATCCGCGGTTCAGCAAGATTCCCGTGGAGGAACTTCTATCGAAGGAGTATGCGGCGAAGCGCGCGGCGCTGATCGATCCGGCGCACGCCAATTGCACGGTTGCTCCGGGCGCGCTGGGGAAGAGCGATACGACGTATTTCAGCGTTGTGGATCGCGAGGGGAATATTCTTTCGGTGATTCAGAGTAATTACAACAATTTTGGATCGAATGTGACGGTGAAGGGCATGGGGTTTGCGCTGCAGGATCGTGGAGGATTGTTTTCGCTCGATCCCAAGTCGCCGAACGCACTTGCCGGACGCAAGCGGCCATTTCACACGATCATTCCGGCGTTCATGCAGCATGGGGACGAGCACATCGGATTCGGGATTATGGGCGGGATGAATCAGCCGCTGGCTCACGCGCAGTTTGTTTCGAACGTGGTGGATTATCACATGAACATTCAGGCTGCGATAGAGGAGCCGCGCTTTACGGACCGGCAGCAACTGGGCTGCAGGATCGTCATCGAGTCGCGTGTGACGTCGGCGACGATTGAAACGCTGACGAAGATGGGGCACGTGCTGCAGGTGCATCCTGACTATACATCGCAGATGGGGCGGGGGCAGGCGGTGCTGCGCGACAGCAAGACGGGTGTTAACTTTGGGGCATCCGATCCGCGGGCGGATGGGGCGGCGATTCCGGAGCAGCCGAATTTCTCAAAGACAGGCAGTACGCAATAAGGAAGATTTCAAGGCTGCGGGTTTAGCTCGGACCAGGTGCGGTCAGCGCGTTTGGCCTCGGCGATTTTCACGTCGGGTTCCTCAATGTGCAGCGCTGTAATGGGATTTGCGAAGCCGGTCGGCTCCTCGTCCAGCCGAATACGGACCTCGGGCGTGCCCGCGAAGTAGGCCGCTAGCGAAAGGCCGACGATTGCCGCGCCAGCCGAAATTCCGCGCAGGATCCATTGGAGCCTTGCGGGGCCGTCCAATACAAAACTCCACGCGAGGAATGCGAAAGCGATCCAGAGGCTGAAGAATTCTGCGGTGAGAGCGCGTGGCCCATCCACTGCTGGGTCTTTGTCGACCCGCATGGCGCTGCCGATGATGGTAGCTATTGCAAGCACGGCCGACAAGAGGCCGATCCCGATCAAATTGAGTATTTGCTGAACCATGGCCCCAGAGCCCTCGAAACGAGCAAAAACGTACAGCCGGCCATTGCACTTTCTCTGCCTAGAGATGGTTTGAGGGAAGATGTGGCCGGAAGGTTGCTAACTTGTAACAATTGCCGACGCACCCGATCCAAATCACGGTCTGCGGGTGATTTGGAACTTCTTCGCGATCCCCACGGTTAGTTCTTCCAGGGGTCACGGAGCAGCGAGCAGAGGCCAAGGTCGTTGCCGTAACGCTCTACTTCTACTTCGGCCATGCGGACGGCGCCGGGCATGCCTTTGAAGGCTGGGACAGCATCGGAGCCCATGATCTGTGGAGCGACAAAAAGGTGTACGCGGTCGACCATAGCGCTGGCGAGGAGAGCAGTGTTCAGGCGCGTGCCGGTTTCAGTGAGAAGTGTGAGGATGCCTTCTTCGCCGAGCTTGTCGAGCAACTTGCCGAGCGGAACCCGGCCTGCTTCGGCGGGCAGCACCTCTACGCGGATGCCGCGGGTGCGGAGGTCATGGATGCGCGCCTCGTCTTTGGAAACGGTGAAGATGACGACGTCGTCTTGAACGCCGCGCACCATCTTGGAGTCGAGGGGCATGCGGAGAGCGGAGTCAAGGACAACACGTAAGAGCGGGCGGCGTCGGCGCAGGCCGCTACGGTCGGTGAGCATCGGGTCGTCGGCGAGGACGGTGTCGACGCCAGTGAGTGCTGCGTCGGCCTGCCAGCGCAGGGGTTGGACTGCGGCACGCGCTGCTTCGCTGGTGATCCAGTAGGGCTCGCGCGCTGCGTGATGGCCAGGGGGTGGCGCGATGCGGCCGTCGAGGGTCATGGCGACTTTCATCAGGACGAAGGGGCGCCTGTGCTGGATCCAGCGGGCGAAGCCTTCGTTGATGCGGCGTGCTTCGGTTTCACAAACGCCGAGCATGGTTTCGATTCCTGCGGCGCGAAGTCTCTCCATGCCGTGGCCGGTGACGTTGGGGTTGGGATCGCCGGTGGCCGCTACGACGCGTGCGATTCCAGAGCCGATGAGGGCTTCAGTGCAAGGGCCAGTGCGGCCGATGTGATTGCAGGGCTCGAGGGTGACGTAGGCAGTGCCACCTTTGAGGCGATCCTCTTTCTGATACGTGAGGGCATGCTGTTTGGCTTCATTGAGGGCGACGATTTCGGCGTGGTCGCGGAGGTCGTACTCGTGCCAGCCTTCGCCGACGACCTGTCCGGCGCGATCGAGGATGACGCAGCCGACGGCAGGATTGGGCGAGGTGACGCCGATGCCGCGGCGGGCGAGCTCGAGGGCGCGCTGCATCCAGTGGGTGTCTTGGTCGGAGCTATTCATGCGTAGGTGCAATGTACAGATTGCGACACGAAGAAGTGTAACTGCTCAAACCGAATGGAATCGTAAAGGAAGCATCAGGGAACTACCTTAGAAGAGCGTCGACGGATGGTCCGGGGAAAGCAGATCCTTCGTTTACCACCCCCAAGCTGAAGAGTACGCTTGGGGCCCCGTGCGCTCAGGATGACGGCCGCGTGTATTTGAATTCTGTGTGACTAGCCTAAAAGCGCGTCTACGAATGCTTCGGGGGAGAATTCCAGCAGGTCGCTCATCTTCTCGCCTATGCCTACGAAGCGGACGGGAAGATTCAATTCGCGGGCGATGGCTACGGCGATGCCGCCTTTTGCTGTGCCGTCGAGCTTGGTGAGGACGATGCCGGTAGCTCCGGCGGACTGGGTGAACTGGCGGGCTTGCTGCAGGCCGTTCTGGCCGGTGGTGGCGTCCATGACCAGAAGGACTTCATGCGGGGCGCCGGGGACGAGCTTTGATGCGGTGCGGCGCATTTTGTCGAGTTCGTCCATGAGGCCGGATTTGGTGTGGAGGCGGCCGGCGGTATCGACGATGAGCTCGGCGATGTTTCGGGCTTTGGCGGCAGAGGCTGCGTCGTAAAGGACTGCCGCGGGATCGCCGCCCTGGCGCGTCTTAATCATTTCGACACCGCTGCGGCCGGCCCAGACTTCAAGTTGCTCGATGGCGGCGGCGCGGAAGGTGTCAGCGGCGCAGAGGAGGACGGACTTGTCCTGGGCGCGATACCAGGCGGCTAGCTTGCCGCTGGTAGTGGTTTTACCGGTTCCGTTTACGCCTACGAGGAAGGTCACCTTGGGAGGGGAGGCGGGGTTGGCGACGGGGCGCATCGGGGCTTCGAGGATTCCACGGAGTTGGGTCTTGAGGAGATCGCGCAGTTCTTCGCCGCCGCCGATTGCCTGGAGGCGGGCGCGTTCGCGGAGAGCGTCAATAATCTCGGTCGTGGTCTGCACGCCGATGTCGCTCATGATGAGGGCGGTTTCGAGTTCTTCGAGGGAGGACTCGTCGACTTCGCGGGTGAGTGCGACGATTTCGTTGATGCGCGAGGAGAAGGTTTCACGCGTGCGCGTGACGGCCTGGCGCATGCGGGAAAAGAAGCCGGATTGCTGGGCAGACTCTTCTTCGCCCGCCTGGGCTTCCTGATCTTTCTTTTTATCTTTCGGTTCTTCGTCGTAACCGGTAAATAGCGTAATCATTGCGAATGCATCCAGTCTTGAGTCTAGAGCATTGCATGCGTGGGCGCGAATGCTGCGGCGAAACTGTTGTCATTTCAACGAAACGACTGGCGGCGCCGGTGCACTAGTGTGTGTCCGAGAGATTGTTGCGAACCGGGGCGATCCCGAACGGCGGTCATACGTGGCACAATGCGCCACCCAAGAAGATGAGCATGCATTCGGGCGGCCCTCCGGGACGCAGGCAGGAATTGGCTCCGTTTCCCCCGGGCTTCACCCGGGGCTACTTTCGGCCGCCCCTACGGGGCGAGTTTGGTTTTCGCCATAGCGGACGTGAAGTCGTGCGGTTAGCCAGGCACTCGCAGAAGCATTCATTTTCAGGGCGGATCCTTCGACTACGATTGGCGCAGAACGTGCGTGAGGAGAATGAGATGAAGACAGCCCAAGCGAACCCTCTGTCAATTGCCATCTTTTTTGCTGTTGCTCTTGCGGTCTCGGCTGTCGGTCAAAATACGCCGTTGCCTCCGCAGATTCCGGCGATCAGCGACATTCATCAAGGGTTTATCTACCAGATTGTTACGGACCGGTTTTTGAATGGCGATGTCAGTAACGACAATCCTTCGCAGAGTGCGGGGGAATTTGACCCCAAGGGATTCACGACGCCGGCGAACTGGCGCGATTACTGGGGCGGTGATCTGGCGGGGATTACGCAGAAGCTGGCGTATCTGAAATCGATGGGCGTGGCTGCGATATGGATTTCGCCACCGATCGACAATGCGAACAAGCCCGACGGCGGCGGCGCAAGCGGATATCACGGTTACTGGCCGCGGGACATGATGCGGATTGAAGAGCATTTTGGTGATGCGGGAAATAGCTGGGCGGCATTTGACCAGCTCACCTCGGGGGCGCATGCGAACGGGATCAAGGTGATTGTGGATTTTGTCGCGAACCATACCAACGACATTGGTGTGGGCGAGAACGGTGCACTCTACAACAACGGCGTGAAGGTGGCGGATTATTCGAGCGATACGGCGGCGACTCCGTACTATCACCACACGCCGAATATGTCGGACTTTGAGGACCGATACCAGTTGCAGTACGACACGCTGTTTGGGCTGGCCGATCTGGACCAGACGAATCCGTGGGTGGACAACTACATCAAGACGGCGGTTGCGCAGTTGCTGGCGCACGGCGCGGACGGGTTTCGCTTTGACGCAGTGAAGCATGTGAACTGGGGGTGGGAGTACAGCCTAGAAAATTCGATCGCGAACTGGAAGGGTGCGCAAACACTGCCCACTGCTAGTGCGAGACCGTTTGTATTTGGCGAGTGGCTTGAGGGGGCGAGTGATCCGCTGTACGCGGATTCTGTAAAGTTCTCGAACAAGAGCGGGATGAATCTTCTGGATTATCCCCTGTACGGGCCGATTGTGGATGTGTTTGCGAAGGGCAAGAGCTTTAAAGAGATTGACAGTGAACTGAATTTTGAGGCGTCGGGCGATGCAGGAAAAAACGCGGAGGGATTCGCACAACCAAACGATCTGGTCACTTTCTTCGACAACCACGACAACGCGCGGATTCAGTCGATGGGCGCGGATGCGATGGCGGTGAAGCAGGCGCTGGCGTTCATCTTCACGTGCCGCGGCGTGCCGGTGGTGTACTACGGCGATGAGCAGTATCTGCATAACGACACGGGCGGCGGCAACGATCCGTACGACCGCAATGCAATGACCAGCTTCGGTACGACGGATGCGGTGACGCTGATCCAGTATCTCGCGGCGCTGCGGGCTTCGAATGCTGCGATTGCTTATGGAACGATGCAGCAGCGCTGGATCAACGACGATGTCTACATCTACGAACGCAGGCTCGGCGGCAATGTGGTGCTGGTAGCGATCAATAAGAGCAAGACGAGCGACCAGGCGATCAGCGGGCTCTTCACTTCGCTCGCACGGGGATCGTATGTGGATTATCTGAGCGGGACGATGGGCGGGATTGGTCTGGCGGTATCGGGATCGGCGGGAGGCAATAACGCCGCGGCGAATTTCACGCTTCCGCATGGCAGCGTGTCGATCTGGGTGACTGCGGGTGGAGCGGGACTTGCGATTGGGAGTATTACGCCGCGGGTTGCGAACCCGGGAGTTGCGGTGACGATTGCGGGTGCGGGATTTGGGTCGACGAAAGGCACGGTGAATTTTGCGATGGGTGGATTGCAGAAGGTTGCCAAGGTTGTTCGGTGGACTGATGGCGAGATTACTGTGACGGTGCCGGATGCGCCCGCAGGACCAGCGCAGGTGACCGTTACGCGCGGGTCTGCTAAGTCCAGCGCGGCGCCCTTTACGATTTCTACGGGCAAGCTCATCCCGGTGAACTTTTCGGTCGCGGGTGTGCCGGCACTTGGGTCTGGTGATGTGGTGATGCTCACCGGCAATTCAGCAGAACTAGGCGAATGGTCCACTACGTGGAATGGCGCAGACGGGCCTGCTGTGATTCCCTCTGCGGGCAATGCGCTGCTTACCGTTTCGGTTCCCGCCGGAGCCAAATCGCAATTCAAGTTTTTCGTTCTGCATGCGGATGGATCGGTGCAATGGGAGGGCGGTTCAAATCATCTTTATACGATCCCGGCGAGTGGAGTCGGCGCGATCAACGTAAATTGGCAGCCTTGAGAAAGTTTTCTTCTTATACAGCTCATAACATTTATTGGGTTTTCCGCTTGAACTGCTGACGGGGGTTGCGGAAGAATCTGCAGACGGCCCGCGAGTTTCCTCAAGGCATTCGCGGGGGAGGAATTGATGAGTCAAGTACGAGTGCTGGTCGGAACCAAAAAGGGAGCATTCATCCTTACATCGGACGGGAAGCGGGACAAGTGGGATGTGAGCGGGCCATTCTTCGCCGGGTGGGAGATCTACCACATGAAGGGCTCGCCGGTGGATCCTGAACGCATCTATGTATCGCAAACCAGCAGCTGGTTCGGCCAGCTTTTGCAGGCGTCAACCGATGGCGGCAAGACATGGTTTCAGCCTGGAGTAAAACCCGAAGACGCGACGCCACAATGGCCGCCCGTCAAGAGCAACCGGTTTGCGTATGATGACTCCGCCGAGACCGGCAAGCCGCTGACCACGCACCAGTGGTACGACGGCACGCAGAAGCCGTGGGAGTTCAAGCGCGTCTGGCATGTTGAGCCTTCGTTGACAGATCCGAACACAGTGTATGCCGGCGTGGAAGACGCAGCGATTTTCAGATCTACCAATGGCGGCGAAAGCTGGCACGAAATGTCGGGGCTGCGCGGACATGGCACCGGCCCTGACTGGCAACCAGGGGCAGGCGGGATGTGTCTGCACTCGATCATTCTTGATCCGAGCAATTCTGAACGCATGTATATCGCCATTTCGGCGGCTGGGGCGTTTCGCACGGATGACGGCGGCAAGTCATGGAAGCCGATCAACAAGGGACTGTACTCGAAGTACATTCCGAATCCGACGGCAGACGTAGGGCACTGCGTGCATCACATCGCGATGAATCCGAAGCGGCCGGGGACGCTCTTCATGCAGAAGCACTGGGACGTACTGCGCTCAGACGATGCGGGCGACAATTGGACGAAGATCAGCGGCAACCTGCCAACCGATTTCGGTTTTGTGATCGACATCAATTCGAACGAGCCTGAGACTGTTTACGTGGTTCCCATCAAGAGCGACTCCGAGCATTTTCCGCTGGATGGCAAGTTGCGCGTGTATCGCAGCAAGAGCGGCGGCAACGAGTGGGAAGAGCTTGCGAAGGGGTTGCCGGAGAAGGACTGCTACGTGAACGTGCTGCGTGATGCGATGGCCGTGGACACGCTGGACAAGTGCGGCGTGTATTTCGGCACGACGGGCGGGCAGGTGTATGTTTCGCCGGATGGCGGTGACTCGTGGAAAGCGATCGTGCATGATTTGCCGGCGGTGTTGTCGGTTGAGGTGCAGACACTGGCCTAAGGAGCGATTAATTTCCCAGGTCTGAGAATCCAGACCTGGGGCACCCGGCTTGGTTAAAGATGGCAGACTCCACACATTCGGTTCGCGTGCAGATTCCGTATCATCTGCGGAATCTCGCGCGCATTGATGGCGATGTGACGCTGGAGGTAGCGGCTCCGGTTACGCTGCGGTCGGTGCTGGATGCGCTGGAGGCGCGCTATCCGATGCTGTGCGGAACTATTCGCGAACACGATACGCTCAAGCGGCGTGCGTTTCTGCGATTCTTTGCTTGTGAAGAAGACCTGTCGCACCAGTCGCCCGATGAGCCCTTGCCAGAAGCAGTCGCGGATGGAAGGGAACCGCTGCTGATTATTGGAGCGATTGCCGGCGGGTAGAAGTCGAACGACTGGCAACCGGGAGCGGTTAGCCGAGGTATTTCTTGAGCGGCTCCCAGTACCTGGTATTCCATCCGAATGCCAGGTGATCGTAGAGACCTTCAGGGAAGCCGGTGTGATTGAGGATGAGCAGGGTGGCCGCGCCGCTTGGCTTCAGTTCGAAGTTGACGATGGAGTAAATGCCGGGGTCCCAGGAGGCTGGGCGCCAGGCTTGCACAACGCGCTGAGCCGGTATGATTTCGACGTTACGGCCTTCGATCAGTCCGCCAAAGGTTTTGAATGTGCCGCCGGGGTTCGGGTCAATTTCAGCTGGCAGTGCCGTGAAGGATGCGAACTTCTTCGCATCAAGAAGAACATCGAAAACATGTTGCGGTGTGGCTGGGAGATTGATTTCCTGGTGAATTGAGGTTCGCAGTCTGTTTGGGCCGGTCGCAGGCTTCTCCTTAGTCGGTTCGATCGGTTCCTGCTGTGCTCCGGCGTGTCTTGAGGCTGCCAAAGTGCCGAGCACACCGGCGACATGAGCGATTGCACTTCGGCGGGTGAGAGTAATCGGCATCGATTTTCAATCTCCTCAGCTTGGCGTCTGTCGAAATGTGTATTCATCGGAACACGCGTGGAAATTATGTTCAAGAACATATTTTGATCGACATGAACCGAGCGGCCACGCGATACTTTTGGGCACCGAGGAGAAGAATCGATGCCTTATCCAGATGGTCATCGCAATCAAACGAGGGGAAGGATTGTGGACAGCGCGCGACGGCTGTTTAACCGGCACGGATTCGACAACGTTTCCCTGGATAGCATCATGGCTGGCGCGGGACTGACGCGAGGAGGGTTCTACAACTATTTCGAGAGCAAGTCAGATCTTTACGCGGAGGTGCTGGGCTGTTTTTTCACTGACCCGGAATGGAAGAACTGCTGGGAAGGCGTTGAAGTTGACCTTCAATCCGGAGACGTAGCGTCCCAGGTAATTCGTGCGTACTTGTCGCAACAGCATTATGAGGATGTAGAGAACTCTTGCCCGATGGTTGCACTGCCGACCGATGTTTCGCGGAGCGGACACAAAGCCAAGCGAGCATTCGAGACGGTGTTTGCCGGGATGGTGAGTGTGTTGGAGCGAAGCGCTGGAGAGAGGAGGCAGAAGCCTCATGCAACCGCCCAGGCAGTGGCTGCGCTATGCGTGGGTGGGATGGTGGTGGCGCGAGCGATGGAGAATCGTGCTTCGGCCGATGCCTTGCTTGGCGCCTGCATGCAGGTGGCGCTCGAATTGGGTGGCTGGGAACGTAGAGCAGAAGCAACGAAAGGGCGAGCGCTCAAAGTCCGCCGAAGACAGAAGCGGTCGGCGGCCGCTCGCTAGTGCTCGCCTTTGCCGGGGCGGAGCATCAATTCGCGAATGGCTTCGCGTGGATCCTTTCCGTGCTCGAGAATCAACTCCATCTGCTCGGTGATGGGCATTTCGATGCGGTGCTGGCGGGCAAGGCCCAGAGCAGCGCGTGAGGTGAGCACGCCTTCGGCAACTTTTCCGCCGAGGCTCTCGAGGATCTCGGGCAGCTTGCGGCCCTGGCCCAGTGCCTGGCCCACGGTGCGATTGCGTGAGAGCGAACCGGTACATGTGAGCACCAGGTCGCCGACGCCGCTGAGGCCGGCAAGGGTTTCGCGGCGTCCACCGCAGGCTACAGCAAGGCGGGTGATTTCGGCGATGCCCCGGGTGATGAGCGCAGCCGTCGAGTTGTGTCCCAGGCCCACGCCGGCGGCTACACCTGCTGCAATGGCAATGACGTTTTTGAGCGCACCACCCAATTCCACGCCGATTACATCCGTGGACGTGTAAAGGCGCAGCGCCTCCGAGGAAAACTCCTGCTGGATGAGTGTGGCGATTTGCAGATCGCTGAAGGCGATGGTAACCGCGGTCGGCTGTCCCTGGGCCACTTCAATGGCAAAACTTGGCCCTGAAAACGCGCCGATGGAGAGCAGAAGGCCGGCAGGTTCAAGGGTCTTGGAGATCACCTGGGTCATGCGCAGGTGGGTCTCTTTTTCGATGCCCTTAGTGGCGCTGACGACGAATTGGCCGTTGTGGAGATGACCCTTGACTCGTTGCAACGTGGAACGAAGGAATTCAGAGGGAATGACGGAGACAAGAATCTCTGCGGATTCGATTGGCGCCATGTCTGCGGTGACAGCCAGATCGGATGGCAAAGGGAATCCGGGCAGAAACAATGTGTTCTCACGTGCGCTGTCGATTTGCCGGGCTTCTTCTGCACTGTGGGCCCAGAGAGTGACTTCGTGGCCGCCGCGGCGACTGAGAGAGAGGGCGATTGCCGTTCCCCATGCGCCGGCGCCAAGGACAACGATCCGGCTCATGCGGGTTTCCTTTCGTGGTTGCCCACGCCGAATCGGTTTTCTGTTCCGGTGACGAGGCGGCGAATGTTCTGGTGATGTTTAAGGATTATCAAGAGCGAAACAATGATTTGCGCGGCGATGTAGGGTGCGGGTTTTTCTCCGCGCACCATGAACCACGCAAATATGGGAAAGCTGGCCGCGCCGAGAATGGAAGCGAGCGACACGTAGCGGGTGAGGAGCAGGATGATTGCGAAGAGAGCGATGGAAGAGAGAGCCGCAAGGGGTGCGGCAACGAGGAAGACGCCGAAGCCGGTCGCGACTCCCTTGCCGCCGCGAAAATGCAGCCATACGGGGAACATGTGTCCGATCACGGCGGAGACCGCGGCGAGGGCCTGCGCGTCTCGGGTCGGCAGGTCGGGCAGCAAATAGGAACCGAGCAGCGCGCCGAGCCAGACCGCGGCGGCGCCTTTCACGACATCCAGCAGAAAGGTGGCAGCGCCAAGGCCCTTGCCGCCGGAGCGAAGCACGTTGGTGGCGCCGATGTTGCCGCTGCCGACTGATCGAATGTCTTCGTGGCGAAAAAGCCTGACCAGAAGGTATCCAACAGGAATGGAACCGAGCAGGTAAGCCAATGCAACGATTAGAAGAACTGCAAGGAGCATGACGAAACAGAGTTTAGCAGGTGAGGCGGTGCGAATTTGAGACCGGTTTTCCGCCCTCGGGAACTCCTAGAAGCGTTCGTCGGCGGAAGGTCCGTAGATGGCGGGCACCTTGGACTCCAGGAGGCGCAGATAGACGGTGAGCTGGCCACGATGATGCGCGAGGTGGCTGAAGACGCCGTCGGAGATCATAATGCTGCGCGCATTTTGCGATACGGCTTTGCCATCAATTTTGAACGCCCACGGCGTTGCCAGATGTTCATCTGTTGTCGATTGGAGAGCGCGGCGAGCGTTTTCGACTGCGGTGTCGAGGCTTGCGAGCAGGTCAGGCTTTCCGTTGAGAGGCTTGGTGCGGAAGCCTTCGGAGTCGGCGGCGTCGAGATTGAGTTCGTCGCGATCGATCATGAAAGCGATCCAACCAAGCATGCCGGCAACGAGGGCGGCGAGATAGCCGAATTCCATGGAGCGTTCATGGGGTTTAAAGCTGTTGTGGCCGTCGGGCACGCGCTCGATGGCTTTGCGGGTGGATTCTGCTTCGCGATCCAATTGAGCGAGAAGATAATCCTTGAGTATCATCTGCAATCTCCCTGGTTGTGGATTGGATTACCGGCTGACGCATTCCAGAAGATCGGAGTAGCGAGAGGTGTCTCCGAATCGAAAGAGCGCGTACCACGCATTGAGTGCTTCGCGGTTGTAGAGGCCGAGGGTACGAAATATCTCGCGGGCGAATTCAACTGGCGCAATGCCTGAAGCGGTAATTACGCCTTCGTCGGTGACGGCCGGAACGTCGCAGTAAAAACTGCCGCCGCGGTAGCCGCTCGAGGCGAGATATTCACGGCTGTTGCTGGTGTGGTGAAAATCATCGAGCATTCCCGCGCGCGCCAGGGCCAAAGTCGCAGCGCAGATGGCAGCGACGGGGACACTCTCGACGAAGAACACACGAGCCAGTTCGATGGCTTCGGCGTTTCCGCCGCACTCCCACCGGTCGCCACCGGGAAGGATGAGCATCGCGCTCTGATCGGGATCGATCTCAGAGAGACTGATGTCGGGTTGGATGCGCAGGCCTCCCATGGTCGTTACTGTCTGGGTGGTGAGTCCAGCGGTGATCACGCGGTACCGGCCTGGCTCGCGTTGAAACTGGGGATTGTTGATGCCGGCGACGGCGAAGGATGCCTCCCAGTCTGCCATCGAGTCGAAAACGAAAAGGTGAACATCGCGACCATTCATCCTGGTGACCTCCATCGACAAAATGATGTTCGCATTGCATATATGACAATTAATGTCATATATGATTTGAGAAAGTAAAAATGTTGAGAAAATCGGAGCGCTGATGAAGGCTGATCGACTGATGTCCGTTCTGCTGTTGCTGCAAGCAAGAGGGCAGGTGACGGAGCGGGAGTTGGCAGAGCAGCTTGAAGTTTCGCAGCGCACGATTCATCGTGATCTGGAATCTTTGAGCGCGGCGCGGATTCCGATTTCCGCAATGCGCGGTGCACAGGGTGGATGGCAGTTGGAGAAAGGGTGGCGAACGCATGTTCCGGGGCTCGACGAGGCGGAATTGCAGGCCCTGCTGATGGCTCAGCCGCGCGGGATCGGCAATCCGCGACTGGCGGCGGCGGCACAGAGCGCTCTCAACAAGCTGATGGCTGCGATGCCCGAGCCTTTGAAGGCGCAGGCGGCGCATTTGCGGCAAAGGCTTCACGTGGATCCCACTGGCTGGCGCGATACGGGTGAGGATCTTTCGATGCTCTCGGCGGTGCAGGATGCGGTGGCTCGCGATCGGAAACTGACATTCGATTACACACGGGCCGATGGGGAGCAATCGAGCCGGACGGTCGATGCGCTGGGCCTGGTATCGAAGGGGCTCAGCTGGTATTTGGTCGCGCGCACGGCGAACGGCATGCGTACATTCAGGGTTTCGCGCATGAAGCGGGTTACGGTGCTCGCGGTGGGATTTGAACGGCCGGCGCGCTTCGACCTGGTTGAGCATTGGCAATCGTCGACAGCGGAACTGGATCGCAAGCGAGCGAGCTACCGGACTGTTCTTTCGCTTACGACGGAGGCAGCACGGCGCATTCAGGCATGGTGCGTTACGAAGCCTGCGGCAGCGGGTACGACGGGGCGCAAAGGTGACGCCGGAAGGATTGCGCTGCAGGTGGATTTCGACAATGAGGCGCAGGCGCAGTTCATTGTGCTCGGGCTGGGGGCGGCGGTGCGTGCGCTGGAGCCGGAGAGTCTTCGGCATTGGGTTGAAGCCGAGGCGAGGGAAGTGGCAGGCGCAGTGAAGGAAGTTTGAAGATTCACGTGGCAGACGTTCTGTCTCGCCTGTATACTTCACGCGCATCCGGTTCCCATTTCTGATTCCCTGAAAGTGAGAAACACTATGCCCAGTTACCTCGTGCAGGTTGCGTATACCTCAGAAGCTATGGCGGCGATGATCAAGAAACCGCAGGACCGAGCGTCCGTTGTTGGCAAGGCAGTTGCGAAGCTCGGCGGTTCCTTGAAAGAAGCGTGGCTGACCTTTGGCGATTACGACACCGTTGTGCTGGTCGATATGCCGGACAACGTGAGCGCTGCGGCTTTTGCCATGGCCATCAGCGCGGGTGGATCGTGCAGCGCCGTCAAGACGACTCCTTTGCTCTCGGTTGAAGAGGGGATCACCGCCATGAAGAAGGCGGGCGGGTCGGGGTATAAGGCCGTCGGAGCTAAGTAGCGCCGATTGTCGAGTCGACGGGCTCGTTTCGTTGCCGAAGCGGAAGTGACGGCATCTGAGTAGAAAAAGGCAACATCAGGTTTCTCCGCTGCGGTCGCTGGCGCGACCTTCGGTCGAAATGACACAGTTCGGTAAGGGGATGCAGGACTGTCAGTCCACCATTAATTCGCCGGGCAGGATTGGACGGGTTCGCGGAAGGGCGCCGTTATAAGCAGCCGCGCCCATTGCGAACAGCATGCCTGCGTAAATGATGAGCTTGACCAGGCTGCCGGTGCGCGTGAGAGGGAGTGTCTTCCACAGGAGCCACAGTACGGTCTGTGAAATTGTTACGGCCCACACGGTGCCGTAGAAATATCGCCGCTCGATGCCTTCGTTTTTTGTCGACTTGCCGACGCGCGGCAGCTTGCCGAGTGCGCCCAGCAGCAGGATCAAGATTGCGAGAGGGAAGTAGACGTACTGGTATAGCTGCTTCATGGTCCACACCCCGGTGATCACGGCGATGACGAGGCCAGTGAGGTTCAGCAGCGCGAAGCTCAATGCAGCATTCCATGCGAAGGTGTAGCAGACCTTGCGGTAGAGGGGATTGGGGCGGTCTTCATCGAAGCGCAGGATGTAGGGAGCGGGCTCGACTCCGGGGAGTTGGCCGTAGAGGCCGGCGATGCCCGTTCCCAGCAGCACGAGGGCGAGCCATGCGCCGTTGGCCACGCTGAATCCATGCGCGAAAAGACTGAAGACCAGGGGTCCGGGCGCGAGGAAGAAGACCCATATCCAGATGGGCCAGTGCAGCACCCGGTAGTATCCCTTGTTGCGGGTGCGCATTTTTCGGGCGTCCGCATATTCAACCCTGCCGCTGTATCGCATATAGCGCGAGTCTTTCAAAGCGTACGGGAGTGCGTCAACCGAGCGAAGGCATGTGGTTACGTACTAGGCTTTGGCTGCGCGTCGCTCGCGGCCACTCAGCAGGTAAATGGCGGCACGCAGTTCGAGCAGGGGATCGGCGGAGGGCTCGATGCCGTCTACACGGGGTATGGGATCGAAGATGATTTGCTTCTCCTGCACGCGGGAGTCTTCGAGCACTTCGGTCAGCTCAAGGGTGCCGACTTCTACACGCTCGCGGTCTTCAGGCCACAGGACGGTCGCATCGTCGGTGACATCGCCAGGGGCAGCGACCTGTACCAGGATTTTGAAACGGATGGGACCCTGCTTAACGCGATGCTCGAGTTCTTCGTAGTGATAATCGGCGCGGAGGCGTGCAGCGGCATCGTCGCTCAGAAAGTCGTTTCCAGCCTCGGGCACGATTTGGTAGCGGCCGAATTTGCTTTCACCCTGTGCATTGGTGAAGCGGAACGCAGTGACTCCCCAGTAGGTTTCGCGCGCCAGGCTCGACGGGAAAGGCTTGGGAGTTTGTTCAAACTTGGCGGCCGCAGGGTGCGACGCGAGAAAGCTCTCGATGGGTTTGGGTTTGGGAACCTCGGGACCACTTGCTCCGGCGGCTTTCAGAAACTCAAGAAACTCTGCTCCGGTGTGCGTAGGGAACCCGTTGGCCGAGTGGCTGACGATATCAGTGTGCACATGGTCAGCGAGGTTGAATCGGATGGCAAAGCCACGTGGATTGGCATCGGGCGAACTGTCAGGTATGGTCGGAAGCCCCGAAGAGTTGGAAAAGCGAACGGTGACTGGCGTGGACACGCGCGTGAAATGGGGCGCCTTGGTCAATGATGCCGCGGCGTGCGTGGGACGAAAAGTTCCTCGAAGCATCAGGCCTTTTGCATGGGCGGGGCGAAAGCCCGGGTGAGGGCCGAACATCTTGTGAAACTGTGCCAGGACATCATTGGCGAGAGCAACGATTTTTTCATTGTTTGGCAGAGGCATGGGGAAGTCTCCATTTCGGCGGCTGGATTGAGTGATGGCCGCGCCGTGATAGCCAAGATAACGCACAGTCGCCGGAGGATGCATGAAATTTGATGGACGACGGATGGGGTGCGATCTACATGAGCTTGCGGCGGACCAGGTCGAGTGCCTGCTGACTGGCCCATTCGCGGACGCGGTTGCGGTCTCCGCGAAAGTTGCGCTCGAAGGTGTCGGTTTTCTGGTCATCGCTTACGGCGATGTAAACCCGGCCAACGGGCTTGCTCTCAGTGGCGCCGCTGGGTCCTGCAATTCCGGTGACGCCCAGGCCCAGGGTTGCGCCGGTACGTTTGCGGATTCCCTCGGCTAATGCCGCTGCTACTTCCGATGAGACTGCGCCGTGTTTGTCGATCAGCTCAGGAGGTACGTCGGCGAAGGCTGTTTTCAGTTCGTTCGAATAAACCACCACGCTGCCCAGGAACGAGCGAGAACTGCCTGCGACCGATGTTATGCGCTGCGCAATCATGCCTCCCGTGCAACTCTCGGCGACGGCGAGGGTGGCCTGGCGCAGGCCGAGATAGAAGAGAACAATCTGCTCGAGCGACTCGCCTTCGGCGGAGTACATCCAGTCGTCGAGCGCTTCTTCAAGCTTCGTGGCCAACTCTTCGACGCGCTGCTCGGCAAGGTCTTTGTTCGACTTGGAGCAGATCAAGGTGAGTTGAATATCGCCTGCATGGGCGAGGATCGTGGTCTCGACGTCGGTGTAGGTGGTGTAAATGGGAGCGAGCAGTTTGTCGGCCTGCGATTCCGGAATCATGGCGGCCTTGAGCGTGCGTCTGGCGAGGTGCCGCACAGGCACAATTGAACGCAGGCGGTGGATGCACTCGTCCTCGAACATCGGGCGGCATTCGTGGGGCGGTCCCGGAATGAGGATCACCAACTTGCGAAATCCGGAATAGAGGGTCTCAAGCCACTGTCCCGGCGCACTTCCATTTGGATTTGCGATAAAGGATGCGCCTTCGATCAGGTCGGCCTGCTTGAGGTTGTTCTCGGGCATGGTGATGCGCCAGGTGGCGGCTCGCGCATGGAGTGCGGCGACCTGCGGTGCATCACGCTTCAGTTTCAAGGAGAGGGCTTCCGCAACGGACTCGCGGGTCAGGTCATCCTCTGTAGGGCCCAGGCCGCCCATGAGAATCACAATGTCGGTCCGCGCAAGGGCGTTGCGGACTGCGCCGACGAGGTCCTTCTTGCGGTCACCAACAATTGTCTTGAAGGCCACCGTGACGCCAATCTCATTCAGCTTTTCGGTGAGGTAGAGGGAGTTGGTGTCCTGGCGATGCGGCGTGAGCATTTCGGAGCCGACTGCGATGATTTCGGATTTCATGAGGGCAGCTTCTAGCTCCTAGCCTCTAGCTTCTAATTTTGGGAAGGGTGCGACAGACAATGCTTGTTTTTGATGAACCTGCGTTTCGTTGGCGCAAAACGAGGGATGAGCGCTAAAACGCATTCATGCCTTCCACTCCCAATTCCAAATCATAAACTGCGTCGTTGGCGGCCAGCACGGTGGTGCCTAAAGGCGAGAAGGTCACGCCGACGAGGTTGACCCCTGCAACGACTATGCTGGTATCGCCGCTGGGGGTCACGCGAACCAATCCGCGGCGGCCATGAAGACTTGCGGTTACGTAGATGTCTCCATTTGACGCAATCGCGAGGCCCTGGGGCCGGCCGAGGCCGCGATACCATGCACGCGCTTCGCCGTGGCTGTTGATTGCCCAGATGGCGTCATTCGATGAGAGGGTTGGTCCGGTCACGAACAGCGTTCCCTCCTTGTCGACGGCGAGATGATAGGCGGAAACGCTTGGCTCAAGGGTGGCGTAGACGAAGATCTTTCGCTGCGAATCGATTTTGAAGATCGTTCCGCTGCGATCGCCGACGAAGAGATTGCCCGCGCCATCGAATGCCGCGCCGGTAGCAACTCCCATGCCTTCGGCATAGAGGGTTGACTCACCTGCGCCGTCGATGCGGTAGACATTGCCTTCAGCGCGCGAGGTTACAAACAGGTCGCCTTCGGGACTGAAGGCGAGGCCCGTGGCATTAAGAATTCCGGTTGCGAAGGGCGTACCGCGTCCATCTGGGCTTACGCGGACGACGGAAACTGGGGTCTGCTTTCCGCGCTGACCGGATATTGTGGCGTAGATCATTCCTGACCGGCTTACGGCGGGGCTGGTCACGGGGTGCAGTCCGCTGGAAAGTTCGCGCGCGATGTGCAGGGGCACACCATTGCTCACGCCGGCTGGAGTGCGGACCTCAACCAGGCCCGATATGGCATTCTCCGGGACTCGGAAAGCGACGCGACCGGGACGGCTCATCAGGACCTGCGCCGGATGCGTGCCAACGACGACCACGGGCGGACCGTAGGGATGGGGACCGAGATTGGCGCCAACAAGTTCGACTTCGCCGAGGGGCAGCGCAGCGGATGGTGCGACTTCGTCGATGCGTGGTTCCGGTGTCATTTGCTCGTGCGCGGATTGGGTGCGGGTTCGCGGCATTTCCATTCTCAGTGGATCCAGAGACGCAGTAGCGACGCCACTCCCAAAGCATACAGCCCCGCCGCCACATCATCGAAGACGATGCCCCAGCCTTCGGGCAGTTTCTCCAACTGGCGCACGGGGAAGGGTTTGGTGATGTCGAACAAGCGAAAGAGGATGAAAGCTATGACGCCGTGGCGGATGTCGGCCGGGCTGCCGAGGAGAGCGATCCATTGGCCTGCAACTTCATCGATCACGACGAATTGAGGATCGTGGCCACCGCTCTCACGTGCGGCAATGGTGGCGGCAGGAACTCCTGAAGCGATCGACAAGATCATTCCGGCAAATACAACTAGCAACAGCCCGTTAGGGGTTGGGTGAAAGAGCCACGCGATGACGCCCCAGAGCAGAACAGCCGCCGCTGAGCCCCAGGTTCCGGGACCGGGTCTGCCAAGTCCGGCGCCAAAAAAGGTCGCGACAGACCAGGCCCAGGGCGTTTTGCGCGCTGTTTCGGGCGGAGCCGATACGGCGGATGGACTATTCGTCATCCTGTTTCCTGCGCTGGCGACCGACCTCGCCAAGATCTTCGAGGACTTCGGGATCGAGGACCGGCGAGCTGATTTTGTAGACGCCCATGGCCCACTTGCCAAGATCGATCTTGCGGCAGCGGTCGCTGCAGAAGGGGAAGTCTTCGTCTTTGGCGGTGACCAGCATGCCGCAGGTGGGGCAATGAAGGAGCTTTACGGATTTTTTCTTTGGTGCCATGGCTACTCGCTGCGCTCAGCCTCTTGGATATCGTAACGCTCTGGTCAGATGCCTGCGAGGCGGTGCGCGGTTTAGGAGAGCGGACCGGCGAGGATGCGGGCTACGAGGTCGTAGTCGTGTGCCTCGGTGATTTCGGCGCGATAAAATTTGCCGGCTTCGAGGTTCTCGAGGTCGCCGAAGTCGTTGATGTAAACTTTGCCGTCAATTTCGGGTGCGTGGAATTCGGTGCGGCCTTCCCAAAGCATCGAAGTCTCTTCGCTCTCGCCTTCGGCCAGGACTACGAGTTCACGGCCTACCCACTGTTGCTTGGCGTGCTTTGATATTTTTTGCTGCAGCTTCATCAGCTTGCGTTTGCGAGACTCGATGGTGCGTTTTGGGAGCTTGGAGTCGAGGGCGTGGGCTTTCGAACCTTCTTCATCGGAGTAGTTGAAGACGCCGAGCCAGTCGAATCTTGCATCGTTGATGAACTGCTCCAGGACTTCATAGTCGGCGGAAGACTCACCGGGGAAGCCAACGATGAAGGAGGTGCGCAGGGCAATGCCGGGAACCGCAGTGCGGACCTTGTCGAGTGTCTTGAGAAAAATGTCGGCGCCGGCGCCGCGCTTCATGCGCTTGAGCACGTCGGGCGATGCGTGTTGCAGGGGTACGTCGAGATACTTGCAGATGTTGTCGTGCTTCGCGATTGTTTCGAGCAACTTGCCAGTGATGCGGTTGGGATAGGCGTAAAGAAAACGCAACCAGCGGAGGCCTTCGATGCCGGCCAGTGCTTCGAGCAGCAGTGCAAGGCCGTCTTTGAGGCCGAGGTCTTCGCCGTAGCAGGTCGTGTCCTGGCCGATAAGCGTGATTTCCTGCACGCCGCTGGCAACGAGTTTTTGGGCTTCTGCGACGACGGATTCGAATCGGCGTGAGCGGAACTTGCCGCGCAGATTGGGAATGACGCAGAAGGTGCAGGGGTGATCGCAGCCTTCGGCGATCTTGATGTAGGCGGACGTGCGGCCAGTGGAGATGAGGCGAGGCGTGTCTTCGTTGTAAAGGTAGGTGGGCAGCATGTGCGCTGCGCCTTGCCATTCGTCGCGACTGAAGCGGCCTTGTTTCTCGCGGAGATCGCCTTCGGGACGAAACGCTAACTCAGGGGCTAAAGCCCCTATCTCTTTCTGAGCATTTTCGGCATGACTGAAGTCATGCCCTGATAGAGAACCGAGCTCTTTAGAAGCCTCACGTTGGCCGTTGGGTTTGTGGGTGCCAGCGAGTGATTCCTGGCCTGAGCGTATCTCGCCATGCCCGTGTCCGCTGAGGATGTTGAAGGGCGATGGCGCTGCTGTTGGAGTTATCCCGGCGGCTTGCAGAATGGACTCGAGTTCTCCGGTGCCGACGACTGCATCGACTTCCGGGATGTTCTTGATGATTTCGTCGCGGTAGCGTTCGACGAGGCATCCGGCGACGATCAGTTTCTTCGCAGAGCCGGAGGTTTTGAAGCGGGCCATTTCGAGAATGGTGTCGACGGACTCTTGCTTGGCAGTGTCGATGAAGCTGCAGGTGTTGACGACGAGGATCTCGGCATCTTCGGGGCGCGCAGTCAGGCGCGCGCCGGCATGGTCAAGCAGCCCCATCATGACTTCGGAGTCGACGAGGTTTTTGGGGCAGCCTAACGAAATAAAACCCACGGTAGGAGCCGTGGGTTGGGAAGATTTGCTCACACTTCTATTCTATCAAGTTCACTTTTTCCCTGCTTTGAGGGGGATTCCGGCCCCGGCAAGAACGCCTTTTGCATCAGCGGCGTACGGACCATTCGGCTCCAGTTCGAGGTATTTCTGGTAGGCTTCGGCGCATCCCGGCGGCAAAACCATCTTTTGTGTCGTGGAATCAATGGTGGCCTTTGAAACGAGTGCTTGCCCCTTGAAGTAATAGAGAGCGGCTCGCGTCGGGTCGAGCGCGATGGCTTTTTCGGCTGCGGCGAGTTGCGCTTCGGAGTTGCCCGCCTGGAAGAACAAGATGGTCTCATTGCGGCGATAGAGAGCTGCCTGCTGGGGGAACGCGGCGACGGCATTGTCGAAGGCTTCTTCGGCTTGCTTGACCTTTCCATCGTGGATATAGATCTCTCCGAGGCCCGCCCACGACACTCCCTTGATATCAGGGGTGCGGCTCTGCGCGTTATTGACTACGCTATCCACTGCATTGCGCGAATTCCGGGTAGCTGTCGGGCCTGCGACCCCAGGTTTGTCGTCGCTCTTATAGAAGTCATCCTGATGTTGTCGCTCAATCGACTTCGGATCGAGCCCCAAGGCCATCTTGAAACTGTTTTCGGCTTCCGGGTATTTCTTCAGCCCAAGTTGCGCCAGCGCAAGCTCTACCCAGGGCAGGACGAGCTTTGGGTCTTCAGTCGTGACCTTCGACATCATCGCCTCGGAATCGGCGAATCGCTTCTCTGCTGTGGCTTTGCGGGCCGCGACAATCTGGGCGTTCAGGCTGCCTGAATCTTTCTTGCCGGCCGGAAGAGGTTCTTGCGTCCAGGCAGAGGAAGAAACACAAAGCAGCATGGCGGACCACAGAACGAAAATCCTCAATCAGCACCTCAAAACTTTTGGGATGGGGTTGCAGCGGAAGTATACGAAAAGATTTGCAATCGGTGTTGGAAAAGTGAGGAAAGGCGGCAGCAGATAGAGGCCGGGCAAGATGGTAAAATCTATCAGTGCCGGGTCCTACGCGACGTAATCCCGCCAATCCCGCCAGGTCCGGAAGGAAGCAACGGTAACGGGCTAGTACGGGCGCAGTAGGTCACCCGGTACTTTTTGCGGTGCCACGGGCACTTCTACTCTTTGCCGCGGTCGTGTTGCACCGCGTGCAGCCGAACCAAAGAGCCGTACCGATGTTGAGCGCAAGCCGGTCAATCCGGACTCGCGCCGCTAGGAGAAATGCATTGAGCCTCGCCGTGCGTCCCGTGGTGGGCAGGCGCGCCAAGATAAGCGCCCTCGGAACTTACGTTCCACCGAAAGTTCTTACCAATCAAGACCTCGAAAAAATAGTCGACACCAACGATCAGTGGATCGTGGAGCGTACTGGCATCAAGGAACGCCATGTGCTCGCCGAAGGCAAGGGCGTGAGCGATATCTGCGTTGAGGCAGCTAAAAAGTGCCTGGCAGCGCGTGGCATCGAACCCAGCGAAGTTGAAGTGATCATCGTGGGTACGGTTACGCCGGACATGATGTTTCCGTCTACGGCATGCCTTGTGCAGGACAAGATTGGCGCGAAGGGTGCATGGGGATTTGACGTTTCAGCTGGATGCTCGGGATTCGTGTTTGCGCTCCAAGCCGGCGTCAAGCTCGTCGAGAGCGGAGCCCAGTCCAAGGTGCTGGTCTGCGGAGCCGATGCCAACACGCGCATGACCGACTACACCGACCGGGCGACCTGTGTTTTGTTTGGCGATGGTGGCGGCGCGGTGCTGATTGAACCCGCGGAAGAAGGCGAAATCGGCATGATTGATTTCGTGCACGAGATTGATGGATCGGGCGGTGTTTCGTTGAACCTGCCGGCTGGGGGCAGCCTTAATCCGCCGACCCACGAGACGATCGACAAGAAGATGCACTTCATCCATCAGGACGGGCAGGCCGTCTACAAGTTTGCTGTGCGAAAGATGGCGGAGGCTACAACCAAGCTGCTCGAGCGCAACGGGGTTACGGGTTCCGATCTTGGATGCTTCATCCCCCATCAGGCGAACAAGCGCATCATTACGTCAACCGCCGATCGCCTGGGGATGCCGGCCGACCGCGTGATTATCAATATTGAGAAGTATGGCAATACTTCGGCGGGAACGATTCCACTGGCTATGGAAACGGCGATCGAGGAAGGGAAGCTGAAGAAGGGCGACCTCGTGCTGCTTGCGGCCGTTGGGGCGGGATTTACGGTGGGGGCCGCGCTGCTGCGGTGGGAGATCTGAAGAACAGCTCTTAGCTGTTAGCTTTCAGCTTGTCCTTGCCAGCGGGAGTTCCGTTGAATGGGAAACGCCTCTTCTATTCGGTTAATAGGCTCATCGGGAAGTCATATTCCGGCAGGACGCCTGTCTCTGCGGCCATTCTGAAGAATCCGCGCATGCCTTCTATGCACTCCTCGTCAAGCACGTAGTGAATATTCGTCGTGAGGTAGGCGCGGATGGTGCCCTCGGATAGCGGTAGCTGTCGAGACCAATGCTCTACGAGCGCGTCGATGTTTCGTAATCCGTGATCGCGCGATTGGATGAAAACCTTGGCGATACCCTCGTCCAAGGGTCTGCCGGCTGCAAGACCCCAGACGGCGGAGACGAAGGGGAGACCGGTCAGCGTCTTCCATTCTTCCGCGAGGTCGTGATAGACGAGCTCTTCGCCGGTGCGCTCAAATCGGTTGGCGCGTTCTTCAAGTGCCATGAGGGCGGGATCGCCGATGAGGATTGCGGCGTCGGCGCGGTCGAGCATGGCATCAAGGTCAGCGGTCATCGGAATGAAGGGCACTTCGGCGTTGCCCCACTTGTGAAAAAGGATGCGCGAGTACGCCAAGGTGGTGCGGCTTGCCGTGTCTGCAGCGACGCTGTGCAGTTTCTCGAGCGGCTGATTTGCGCGGCGTACCAGCAGAAGCGATCGTACTTTGCCCTTGGAGGCGATGGTGCAACCGGGCAGGATGCGAAGGCCTGGTGTTGTTGCCAATGCGGCTATGGGAACAAGGCCGATGTCGGCGCTTCCGACTGCCAACTCGTCGGCACACTGCGAGGGGAGCATCCATTTGATCTCGTAGCGCTCGGCGAGTTCGGCGTTCAGGGGCGGATGTTCAAAGTCCCACATGAGGGGAGCGGGGTTTAAAAAACGAATGGCGGCGACGCGGAGCCGGCGTGGCAAAGTTGAATTCACTCTATCTCTTAGACTATCAATTGGCGCCCAAGGATTCTCCACATGCGTGCTCTTCGTCACACGCTGGCGGCTTGACTTCCATTTCTTATCAGCTTAATGTGAGCCCAATTACTCAAGAATTCTGTGGGCTCCTAAAAAGGAAAGAGCGCAAGTGTGCGAATGCACCTGCGCGTATGTGAATGCCGATATTGAATGATGCAAATATAGATTCCTTCGCACGCGATACCAGTACGCAAATCGACGAGAACCGGTTGGCCATGCTGGCGTTGGCGCTCACTCCGAACCTTGGACCGAAGCGTATTGGCGATGCGATTGCGCAACTGCGCACACCGGGTCAGATTTTTGCTTTGACGCTTACTGAGCTTGAGGGTCTCCGTCTTCCGGCGGACGCCGCGCAGTTCATCTTTGACGGGAAGGCTCGTCGAGTCGCGGACGAGGAATGGGGAAAGATTGCCCAACACGGCGCGACGATTATTACGCTTGGGTGTCCGGAGTATCCCGAGCGACTGAGAGAGATTTACGATCCGCCGCCGGTGCTGTGGGTTCGCGGGGCGGTTCAATTGCTGTCGCGTCCGTCGATTGCGGTGGTGGGCACGCGTCATCCCTCTCCCTACGGAACGAATGTGGCGGAGATGCTATCGCGCGATCTCGCCGCTCGCGGGCTCGTTATCGTGAGCGGAATGGCTCGGGGAATTGACACCTGTGCACACAAGGGTGCACTTGCGGCCCGCACGCCCACGATTGCAGTTTGGGGAACTGGGGTCGACGTCACCTATCCCAAGGAGAACAAAAAACTGGCGGACGAAATTATCGCTACGGGTGGAGCTATCGTGAGCGAAATGCCGATTGGAACATTTCCCGCGCCGCAGAATTTCCCGCGCCGGAACCGGATCATCAGTGGACTGAGCATCGGCGTTCTGGTGGTAGAGGCCAGCGAGAACTCAGGCACCCGCGTGACGGCGCGCTGTGCCGCTGAACAGGATCGAGACTTATATGCAGTGCCGGGCAACGTGACAGCGAAGAACTCGTGGACACCTAACACGCTGATAAAGCAAGGCGCCAAGCTGGTTGGAAGCTGGGAAGACGTATGGGAAGATCTGCCTTCGCAGGTTCGCCTGCAACTGGAGCAGGAGGCCGGTGTTGAATCCAAACCGGAGGAAGCCGCATCTCTTCTGGCTGAACCGATGCTGCGGTCCGAAGAGTCCATCGTTTTGAAGGCATTGCGCGCCGATGAGTCTTTGCAGATCGATGAGCTTCTGGAAAAGCTTGAGACTCAACTGACCTCTTCCGAGGTGTTTACAGCTCTATTTGAGCTGGAGATGAGCGGCCGGATTCGCTGCCTGCCAGGAAGGAACTACGTTCGCAACCTTTAGCTATGGAGTTGCGGCAGATCCCGTAGCTTCGGCAGCTCTTGCGCAAAATTTTCGGCGCAGTTCAAGATACGATGAACTGCACATTTCAGAAACTTTGCGTGTCACCTGGCGAGCGATACGCAGGCGACAAATGCAGATTGACAGTGGAAACGAAGATGCCTTCCATGTTAGCGTGCAAATCTTGCGGCCCATTTTTCGGTGGGGAAGGCAAGGCGAGACAGCCGCGAGGCTCTCTACTTGTGAAGGTATTTCTTCCCGATGCGGTAGAAAACGAAAGGCCTCAATCCGAGTCAAACAGGCCGGATGGGGTAGAGTTATACGGAATCAAGGATGGCAATGACCAAATCACTCGTGATCGTCGAATCTCCCGCGAAGGCGAAGACGATCGAAAAATATCTAGGTAAGGGCTTCGAGGTCCGCGCGTCGATCGGGCACATCATGGATTTGCCCAAGAACGACATTGGTGTGGAACTGAAGAATCGCACGTTTGTGCCGGAGCTGGTTGTTTCTCCGGGCAAAGAGAAGATTGTCGATCAATTAAAGAAGGCAGGGCTGAAGGCTGACGAAATCTTCCTTGCGCCTGACCCTGACCGCGAAGGCGAAGCAATTGCTGCGCACCTGGCTATTCAACTTGGCACTACCGCCAAGGAGCGCAAAAAGATTCGTCGCGTAACCTTTAATGAGATCACCAAGAAGGCCGTGCAGGACGCCTTCCAGCACGCCCGCGACATCGACGAGAATCTGGTGGACGCGCAGCAGACGCGCCGCGTTCTCGACCGGCTGGTCGGCTATCAAATATCACCACTGCTCTGGGACAAGGTTCGCAGGGGGCTTTCCGCGGGACGTGTGCAGACCGTGGCGGTGCGTCTCATCGTTGAACGCGAACGCGAGATTGGGGCATTCAAGCCCGTCGAATACTGGACGCTCGAGGCGCAGTTACATCCTGAGCGACAGGCCGACAAGAAATTCAAGGCGAAATTCGTTGCCATCGACGGCGAACCGGCTCGAGTGCCGAGTGGCCAGGACAAGGATGGCAAGGACCAGTTCATCTCCAGCGCGTTGCCCGACAAGAAGTCGATGGATGCGACATTGGCCGCGCTGGAGAAGGCCGCGTGGACGCTTGCGTCGGTGGAACGCCGCGAGCAAAAGCGCCGCCCGCTGGCTCCTTTTATTACCAGCCAGCTACAGCGCGATGCTTCGAGCAAGCTCGGGTTCAACGTGCGCCGCACGATGGGCGTGGCACAACGCCTCTATGAAGGCATGGAGATCGGCGACGAGGGTACAACCGGTTTGATCACGTATATGCGTACCGATTCGCCGCGTGTCTCTCCGGACGCGGTGGAAGGCGCACGGGCGTGGATCGGCAAGCAGCTTGGCAAGCAGTACCTGCCCGAATCGCCCAACGTCTACAAAGGCAAGAAGGACGCTCAGGATGCACACGAGGCGATCCGGCCGACAGACGCATCGCGCACTCCCGAGTCAATTGCGCGCTACCTGAGCGACGAGCAACTTAAGCTCTACACCCTGATCTGGAGGCGGTTTATCGCCTCGCAGATGATGCCTGCGATTTACGACATCACCACGGCCAAGATCGAAGCCAAGTCCGCTGTCGATCAGAAGACCTATGAATTCCGCCTGAGCGGATCAGTTCTGCGTTTTGACGGCTTCCTCAAGGTTTACGAGGTTACCGAAGACAAGAAGGCTGACGATGATGAAGATTCGCTCGGGAACAGGCTGCCCAATCTCGACAACGTGAAGAACCTCGAACTTGAACAGCTTTTGCCGGAAGAGCACTACACTGATCCGCCGCCACGGTACAACGAAGCTTCGCTGGTGAAGGAATTGGAGGAGCGGGGGATTGGGCGCCCATCAACGTACGCGTCGATCATCAATACGATTCAGGATCGCGAGTACGTGGTGAAGCATGGCGGTTCGCGTGGACGCTTTTATCCGACCGAGATCGGCATGGTGGTGTGCGATCTGCTGGTCGAGAGCTTCCCGTATATTTTCGATACCAAATACACGGCGAAGCTGGAAGAAGAACTCGACGATATTGAAGAAGGCAAGGAGAAGTGGACCGATCTTCTGAACGGCTTCTATGACCACTTTGAAGATGAACTGAAAGACGCCGACAAGACCATGCGCAACATCAAGCGCATGGAGCAGGAGACCGGCGACAAGTGCGAGAAGTGCGGAAGCCCGCTGGTTATCAAATGGGGCAAGTTCGGTAGCTTCTACGCATGTTCAAACTTCACGCGAAAGAAGCCGGTAACGGTAGCAATGGGACCGTGGAAGAAGGATGCGAAGGCGGTTACTCAGAAGATCACGAAAGCGCTGCATTTTCCAATGACCGTCCAGGCTGCGGTCGATGAGACAAAGGTGTATTCGAAGGAAGTTGCAAATGCAAAGGAGTTGGTTTCTGCAATCACAGAAGCAGTGAATGGCTCCGCAGAAAAGGGCAAGAAGGTGTTTGTCGAGCAGGTGAGTTGCGATTTCACGAAGGAAAATATCGCAGCCAAGCCTGACCTGAACACGCCCGAGGCGCAGGAGGCCGGCGATACGGAGGAGTATTGCGAAAACTGCGGCCGCGTCATGGTTCTACGGCGCGGTCAGTTCGGTCCGTTCATGAGCTGTCCAGGCTACAACGAGGATCCGCCGTGCAAGACGATTCGCAAGCTGAGCCAGAAGCAACAGCAGAAACCGCCGGAGCCTACTGGAGAAGCGTGTCCGTCATGCGGCAAGCCGCTGGTGTTGCGGCAGGGAGCTTATGGGGAGTTTGTGTCGTGCTCAGGCTATCCAGGCTGCAAGTATGTAAAACAGAATTTGATTGAGGGAATGAAGTGCCCGAAGTGCGGTGTGGGAGATATTGCCGAACGCAAGGCGCGCCGCGGCAATATTTTCTGGGGCTGCACCAACTATCCCAAGTGCGACTTTACGTCGAACTACAAGCCGGTCGCGCAACCATGCCCGGAATGCGGGAACTCATATCTGGTCGAGAAGACGCTCAAGAGCGGCATTTTTCTTGAGTGCCCCAACAAGAAGAAGAGCCCCGAAGAGGAAGCCAAGCCGAAGAAGGGCAGTAGGAAAGGTGTCGCGGCGGAGGCTGGCGCCGCGGTAGTCTGCCACTACTCGAAGCGGATTGGCGATGCTCCTCCGCCGCCGACGGTCGAAACGCATGGACCCGTGGTTGAAAGGCCTGATGCGAAGAAGGAACTGCAACCTGCTTGAGGAATCGAAAATTGAGCTTAAATGCCGATGCGGGGCCACACGGTCCCGCATCGTGCGTTTCAGACAGATGTTGATCGCAAGTGCCGGTTGAATCCGTTACCATGAGCATTCGGAGACCCGCCCATGGAACGTATGCTCGCCACACCTGCTGACGCTGAAATTATTCTTAGATTCTACGAACTCCGCACCGAGACATTGATGCGCCAGGCACGGGCCTGGATGACCGGCGAATTCTGGCCGAACACCGCGGACGAGTTCTTTGCGGTCGTGCATAACCCGGCCGATCCTCACAATGCATTTTTTCGCCAGGTCACCTCGTACTGGGAGATGGGGGCGGCCATGGTGCTGCACGGCGCTGTTTCAGCTGAGCTCTATGTTGACTGCAACGTCGAGGGCTTTTTTCTTCTAGCCAAGTTCGCACACATCCTGGAGCCCATTCGCGAGAAGATGCCGACGTTCATGAGCAAGACTTCAGAGCTCGTCAACCGGTTTACGGCTGCTGCGGCCCGGTATGAGGGCGCTCTCAAGAATGTTGAAGCCCGCCGACGCAAGTCCCAGCCGAATCAAGAATGGCAGGTGCGCTAGTGTGGTGGCCGAAGGGTCATCTGGGTAAGCATGGAAGTGCGGAAAAGCAGATTCTTCGCTCACCACCCCCGAACTCGGCCCCAAAGAGCAAAGACCGCTCTTTGGGGACCCCGAAGACGTTTGGGGCTTCGTTCGCTCAGAATGACAGACCCCTATTACGAACTTCAGTGGCGGGATCATCGTTCATTGGCCAAAGCGCTGTGTGAAGGCGGCTTGTGCACCCGGCGCCCTGTGGCGCATGATGGAAGCCGGTAAATGAAGTTTCCCATGGAGGCCTAGAGTGAAGCGCATCATCGCAATGGTGGTTGCTATTGTCGCGTTCGCAGCAGTCGCGGCGAACGCAGCTGATTCGAAAACGATCAATGGCTGGATTTCGGACTCGATGTGCGGAGCCAAGCACGCGGGTTCCGGCTCGGAGTGCGTGAAGAAGTGCATTGAGGGTGGCACGGCTCCGGTCTTTGTTGACGAAGGCAAGAAACAGGTCTGGACTATCGACAATCCGGATGCCGTGAAGAAGTTCTACGGCGACCATGTTACAGTCAAGGCGACTGAGGATGCCGATAAGAAGTCGGTCCATATCGATTCAGTCGAAGCGGCCAAGTAACGGAAGAGTTGATCCGGATCATTCGGCAAACCGGGCGAGCATGGGCGTGACCCGTGCTCGCCTCTTTTCTTGGCGCAAAGAGAAGGGCAGGACTGAAAGCCGCCGAGTTTCTGGCCGCCGTCCTTCGGGCTGAAACTTCGCGCTCCCTCCCGCATTGAATCCTGCGGACTCGCCACGGAATCGAATCTCTGTTACTGTTCTAACGATTAACGTTCGCCGGGCTCCAAACTGAAGCGGCGAACAGTGGTGTGGAAGATCATGGCCAAAGCAATCTGGAACGGCAAAGTAATTGCCGAAAGCGAAACTACTGAAGTCGTCGAGGGGAACGTCTATTTCCCGGAAAACAGCCTCAAGCGGGAGTACTTCCGCCCCAGCAGCACCACCTCAACTTGCCCCTGGAAGGGTCAGGCGCGCTATATGAGCCTATACATTGACGGGCAAGATAATCCCGATGCAGCCTGGTATTACCCCGATCCCAAGCCCGCCGCCCGTAAGATCAAAGGATATGTGGCTTTCTGGCGCGGAGTTGAAGTGGAAAAGTAGGGTTTTCCGGTCTCGATTCAGGAGCCTGAATGCACGTTCGCACTGTACTGTTTGCGCCGCTTCTGGCGGTTGCGCTGGTGGGTTGTGCGCATAAACCGGTCACTGCGCCGGTCGCCAGTGCTCCGACGTTGCAGGGAGATCCGGCGCATCCCGGTCTCACGAAGGGCTGGGTGGATACGAAGCTATATTTCGGCCTCGGTCCGGTCGGCAATCCTGAACAGGGAGTGAGCGAAGCGGACTGGCGGGGCTTCCTTGATCGTGAAGTGACGCCACGGTTTCCAGATGGCCTGAGCGTGCTCGACGTTTATGGCCAGTGGCAGGGCAAAAACCAGACTGCACCGGAGCGACTGCGATCGAAGATGTTGATCATCGACTACCCGGATACGGCGGAGAATCGCGCGAAGATCGAAGCGATTCGCGCGGCGTGGAAGCTTAAGACCGGGGATCAGTCTGTGATGCGGGTGACGGAGCCGGCGGACGTGTCGTTTTGAGCATAGGACTGCCAAGTTACGGCCTCTAGCGAAATGAGCGAAATTGGCGGGTTTGTTCCTGTTTGCGCCAGGCGGCTTGTTGCGTGGGCATCAGGCTCTTCGCCAGGAAAAACAATAGGTAGGATGAACAAGAGATAGCCAAGTGAACCATTGCCGACTCCTTTCGGGTAGTGGTGCCCGGATGCATTGGATAAATGCACGGTGCGTGCCAAATTGGGCACCGCACCGCGTGAGCGCGCATGCAATTGTGAGGAATCAACTTAGGCTTAGCGTGGAAAAATCCGGAGTTGTGGACTCGATTTCAGTGACGAAGTGACGATGACGACAGTTCGTCAGGGTGACTAAGTGTCGTCACTTGGCTGGCGGTTCGGCCGGCCCTACGGCCTGCAATGCCTGACTGAGACCCTCCGTTGCGCCGCGCCGGTTGGGCGCGTTGACAAGCGATGCGCGAAAGGCCGCGGCCGCCTCAGACGGGTGGTGCTGCTGGAGCAGGAGATCGCCGAGTTGTTCTCGAGCGGGGACGACCGGCCCCGGGGTGGCGGGCGACTTCTCCATCGCATCCTCTTCGTCCGCGGCCTCGCGCATGAGGGCTTCGGCTTCCTGTGGCCTTGCGTTTGACTCTGCCGCCCACGCTGCGACTTCCTGCTGCAAGATGTGCACCTGCGCGGCCCAGTAATGGTTGCCGACGCGACGCAGTTCGTCTTCGTATTTCTGAAGCGCTGCTGTCTCGGTGCTCACGTCTGCCGGCTGCTGACTGCGGGTCCGGCCCAGGCCGCGGGCCCACACGGCGACTGCTGCTACATGTGGAGGAGATCCGGGAATGGGTTGTATCTTCGCTGCCTCTGCCCAATGGCCCTGCTCGACGGAGTAGCGCACGGGAATCGCAGTGGCTGCATAACCGGCCTTGAAGTCGCCCACCCCTAGATTGCTCATGGTGTTGAGCTGGTCAAGGACTTGGCGAGCATCGCCATAGCGCCCGAGTTGAAGGTAGGCGTAGACGAGGTAGTCCATGGCGTGAAGCTCTTCGCCAATATCGCCCTGATCGCGTGCGGCCTTGCTTGCGGCCAGATTCGATGCGATGGAGTCCTGCCACAGCCCGAGGCGCGTGAAGATGTGAGAAGGCATATGGAGCGCGTGGGGAGCGTCGGGCGCGACCTGAGCATATTTGCGTGCAGCTGGCAGACCGCTCGATGCGAGCTCGGTGCTGTCGCTGGCGTGGATGATGTAGTGGGTGATGCCAGGATGATCGGGGTAGGCCTTGTCGAGAGGCTCGAGAATGGCGAGCGCCTGTTTTTGCCGGGCGTGGGTCTTGTCTGCCGGGGAAGCATTGGAGAGCAGCGCCAGCGCGTAGAACACTTGTGCCTCGATGTCGTCGCGATAGTCGCGAGCGAGGCGGCCCATGGCTTGTTCATACTGCTGGTCGCGCGTAGAGAAGGGCACGGTGCCGGCATCCTTGAAGACGAGCGAAAGCGCCTGGATGTAGGCCCGTTCGCGCGCACTTGAAGAACCGAGCTTCTGAGCAGTTTCGATCTCCCGGGTAGCGGCAGGGAGACATGCGGGGACGAGTGGGGGTTCCCAAAGCTGGTGGAAGCAGGACATTGCGATGCCCCAATGGGCCATCGCGCAACCGGGATCGTCTGCGGCGACCTGTCGAAATGTATCGGCGGCCGCGGCATACGTGAAGGAATGAAGCAGAGCCACTCCGCGGTTGAAGCCGGCCTGAACCTGCGGGGCGCAAGAGACTGGGAAGGATACGTGGCCGAGTTTCAAGGGCGGCGGGTGATCGTGCATCTGCTGCGACCACATGCAGGGGCAGGCCAGCACCAGGATTAGAGCGAGCTTCCCCGCGTTTACCAACGTGGACCTCCCAGATCCCGGACGATTTTTACCAAATGTGAAGAGCTTCCGCTACTTATCGTTCTGAGTCGCTGAATTCACTGCAGTTAGGCGCTGGCTTGCAGTCTCTCAGACCTCTTGTTTTCGACCTTGAAAGAGACTGAAGCAAACGCTCTCATTCAGACATCCTTATAGCAGGCTCGAGTAGCCCATTGGGCTCAAAAAGGTGAGTGTATGGCAACCGCGATAGCAGGCCGTCCCGAAAGCGACTTCATCCCCGTCGGAATCCAATCGTCTGCCGACTTCACACAGACGCTCATGAAGCTGCAACGGGCGACGGCCCTTATTGCATCCACGCTGGATCTGGAGGAGATTGTCGATCGCGTTGTGAATGAGATCGCCTCTTCCATCGGAAACGTGGAAGTGGCGGTGTGGCTTCGCTCAGAGGATTTGAGCGAGATGGTGTTGCAGGGAGTGCGTGGCTGCAGCAAATTCGCCAAAGGCAACCGGCTCCAAATCGGCAAGCAGGGGATGGTGGGACACGTGGCGGCCTCCGGCATGACGCACTACGCTCCCGATGTCAGTCTCGACCCCTATTACATTGCGTGCGAGCCGGGCACCCTTTCCGCGGTGAGCATTCCCCTCAAAAGAGGGGACAGCGTGATGGGTGTGCTTTCGATTGATCACCGGGCGGCCGACGGATTTCTCGAGCGATCAGCTGAAGGTTCTTGAGGCGATCGCAGGTCACATCGCGATTGCCATTGAGAACGCTCGCGTACTGCGGGGGGAGCGCGAGCAGCGCCAACGCTTGCAGCAGGAGTCAGCCGATGCACGCGCCATCCAGGAGGCCTTGTTTCTGAAGCCGGTGCCGCTTATTCCGGGGTTTGCAATTGAGACTGCCTGGCATCCGGCCGGATCTGTCGCGGGCGACTGGTTCGATTTCATCGATCTTGGTAATGACCGGTATGGCATTGCATTGGCCGATGTTTCAGGAAAGGGAATGCCCGCGGCGATTTTAATGTCTGCGACGAGGGCGGTTTTGCGGTCAATCGCGCCGTTTCATACTTCGCCATCGAAAATTTTGGAACAGCTCAATCGGGCGCTGCTGGAGGATTTTCCATGTGGGAAGTTTGTGACGATGGTTTACGGGGTGCTTGATGCCCGCACCCGCCAACTTACACTGGCGAGTGCTGGACACCTGCAGCCGCTGATCATCAACCACAAGACTCGTTTTCTGGAGTTGGAGACGGGACTGCCGCTCGGGCTGGCACCGTCTACCTATCCGGAGACCACCATCACGCTCTCGGCGGATACGCACGTTCTGCTTTATACCGACGGGATTACTGAGGCTGAAAATACCGCGTTAGAAGAATTTGGCGCAGAGCGCATGGTCAGGCACTTCGACAATCCGGGAGCTTGCGTCGACAGCCTGATTGCGGAAGTAAAGGCCTATGCAGGCGGATGCGCACGCATGGACGACGCGACCGCCGTACTTCTGCGCAGCCGCTGAGAGGTTATTCGGGCGGCCCTACGGGACGGCTTGATTGAGACGGTCGCTGACCCAGGAGTGCGCGGCCCGTTCGGGCGCTTCCCCTGGGCTATTTTCGGTTTCTCCCTACGGGAGAAGGCGTGAGGGTCTGACAACGGTCTCAGAGGCACCGCACGTAGCTGAGGACATCGCTCTTTTGCTGCGGCTTGAGGTTGGGAAAGACGAAGTGCTCACGGCGGATCTCTTCGCGGGTGAAAGCGCACTTCTCCAGCACATGGACGGAACTCGTGTGCTCGGCGTGACAGATGGCTTCGAGGCGTTGGACGCCCGTGGTTTGCGCCACGTCGACCATGGCGAGGAGAGCCTCACTGGCGTAGCCAAGCCCCCAGGCATCTTTTGCGAAGACATAGCCGGTGACGGCTCGCGTGGGGCTTTTGTAGAAGAGGCCGGTACTTCCAATTAGGGAGCCGTTCGTGCCGTTGTCGCGCGTCAGCACCAGGTAGGGTCCGGCGGGCCAACGTTGCCACTCGTCGTCGCTCATGGCCAGGAACGCGAGGGTGTCGGCTATGCTGCGGTGGGTGGGCCAGCTGAGATATCGCGTGACTTCGCGGTCGGAGGCATAGCGATGAAAGACGTCCTGGGCGTCGCTCTGCTTCGGCCTGCGCAAGAGGAGCCGCTCGGTCTCGATGGTTTCCGATGCCTTGAGAGCTTTGCCTTCCAGATCCATTAATCCTCCGATAGAGGTTTGCCGATCTCCCAGTGGTGGCCGAAGGGGTCGACCACGCGGCCAATGCGCCAACCGTAGGACTCGTCGCGTACCGGACAAATTGATGAGGCGCCGGCGGCCACAGCCTGATCGAAGACGGCATGCGGATCGTCCACGAGCAGGACCATGCGCATGGTGCTACCGCCGAGGGACTCCGGACTGAAGTTCTGGTGAGGGACGGACTCATCGGCGACCCAGAAGTTGCCATGGCCGATGGCGAGATTGGCCACTACGCTTCCGTCCTCGGAATCCATGCGAGACAAGATAGTTGCGTCGAACGCGCGGATGTAGAAGTCGATTGCCGCAGTGCCGCGGCGCACGTTGAGCAGTGTGGTGAGGGCTGTTTCCACTTTCCTGCCGGTAGACACAGGATCGGCCATTGGAATCCTCTTATGGTGTGCGGCGCCTGGTAATGCGGCGCTGGGCAGAGTGGTTGTGGTTGTGTAGTTTCAGTAAGCCTGCAACTGGTCAAGCGGCAACCGCACGCGGAAGCAGGTTGATCCGGGATCGGACCGCACGCTGAGGTGCCCGCGATGTTTTCGCACGATGCGCATGGCATTGTCGAGGCCAAGGCCAAGGCCCTGCCCCGGCGCCTTGGTGGTGAAGAACGGCTCGAAGATGCGATCCTGCAGTTCCGGCGGAATACCGGGTCCTGTGTCCCAGATCTCTACCAGCATCATCTCGCCTTCGAGCCGGCAGGTCAGCTTCAATTTTCCGCCATGGTGTGTCTCGGCCAGCGCTTCAAGAGAGTTTTCAATCAGCGCCGTCCATACCTGATTCAGTTCGCTGCCGTAGGCGCTGATGCGGGGCAGGTCGGGCTCGTAGTTGCGCTCGACCTCCACGTTTTGCATGCGCGACTGGAACATCTGGATGGTTGCATCGAGCCCAGCCGGGACGTCGACTTCAAGGATCGGCGCGCGATCCATATAGGAGTAGGCTTTGACTGCGCTGATCAGGTCGAAGATCCGCGCCGTTGAATTCAGCAGGGTGTCGACAGAGCGGGTAGACCTCAGGTAGCGCGCGAAGTACTGCAGCGAAATGCACGTCTCGCTCGGGCCAATCATCGCGCGAAGTTCTTCGAGATCGGAGACCGTAGCTCGCTGCTCCGCAAGCTGCGCGGCGACTTCCCACCCGCCATCGCAAGGCAGGGCTGTAAGCCAGCTGCGCAATTCCTCTTCGAGCTGGATCTGCTCGCCGGCATTGCGCGCGTCGTTGCGGACGGAGCGGCTCATGACTTTTTGTTCCCAGTCTTCAACGCCGCGGATCTGCTCCTCATTCAGGCACAGGTTCACGAGTTTGAAGCGGTTCTCTCGATTTGCGCGGAGTTCCATGACGAGGCTGGAGGCCGCGCGTTGTGCTGCCGATGCGGGGTTGTTCAGCTCATGCGCGAGATTGCCGGCCAGTTTGCCCAGTGCGTTCAACTTTTCCGCCTGCTGCTCGATGCGCGTTACTTCGCGCACGCGGTCGAGCAGGGTGGACACGACACGCTGCGTCATGGAGGGGATAGCCGCGAGCATCTCGGGAAACTTATCCTTCATGACCAGCAGGGCCCAGACCGGCGTGATCGCGAAACCCTGGCCGCCTGACATCTTCATGCGCGAGAAGGGCAGCAGACCGGTCATCTGTCCGGCACGGCCGATGAACAGCTCCATCGGGCCGCCGCGCTGCCGGCGCACGTGAATTTCACCTTTGAGGATAAGGATCATTCGATCGGCCGGCTGGCCTTCTTCAAAGAGGATGTCGCCCGGCTGCGCTACGACCTCTTCGCCGTGCTGCGCGAGCCAGAGGCGATCTTCAAACGGGAGTCCTTGTAGCGGACCGACGCGATCGAGGGCAGCCGCGATGGTTTCAGCGGGCGTGGGGCAGGCAGGCGCGGTCAAGGTAGGGGAGAGCATCCTGAACCTCCGGCATAAGCAAGTTCAGGATAGCCCATACCCCGGTTGGACGCTGTTAACAACTGTTGTGAACCGGTACTTCAGACGCCTGAACAGCGGGTCATGCCACCTCAAATGCCTCATCGAGGCATCGCGATGCTATGATTGGCGATTTGAAAACCAAGGCAGGAAAATAGCTCATGTTTCGGAACCTTTTTTCAGTGTCGGTGCTTCTTTCAGTTTCACTTGTTGCTAACGCGCAATCCAGCGCCGCATTCGACGAGAGCACGAAGGTCTTTCGGATGGACGGGGGCAATATGACGTATGCCTTCGGAGTGAATGCACGCGGGGAGTTGCAGCAGCTCTACTGGGGCGGGCGCGTGGGCGCGACGGATCACGTTCCGCCTGCCGTAGCTGCGCGTGAGTGGGCATCTTTCGACTCTCCCTACAACAACACGCCGCAGGAGTATGCGGGCTGGGGAGCGGGACTGTTTGTTGAGCCGGCGCTGAAGGTTACATTTGCGGATGGGAATCGCGACCTGGTGCTCCACTACGAGAAGCATGAGATCACATCTGATGGATTCAATGTTGTCCTTAAAGACATCAAACGAGGGGTTTTCGTAACGCTTCACTATGCCATCGATTCCGGAAGCGGAATCTTGTCGCGATCGGCAACGATTGAGAATCGGGAGGCACAGCCAATCACGATTGAGCAGGCTGCTGCGGCTGCGTGGTCGTTGCCTTCTGCGCATTACACGCTCGATTACCTGACGGGGCGCTGGGCGGGCGAGTGGACGCTGACACAGGAGAAACTCGATCCGGGAGTCCGCGTAATTGAGAGCCGTCGCGGTTCGACAGGGCACCAGGCCAACCCGTGGTTCGCGATCCAGGCTGGGGATCACCCCGATGAAAATTCTGGTGAAGTGTGGTTTGGAACATTGGCGTGGAGCGGGTCATGGAGAATCTCGATCGAACAGGATCAACTCGATAAGGTTCGCGTGACCGGCGGGTTCAATCCGTTTGATTTTGGGTATGTACTGCAGCCGGGGCAGACGCTCGAAACGCCGTTATTTTACGGCGGATACAGCGCACATGGACTTGGCGGGGCATCGCGGCTTTTGCATCACTACGAGATTGCGCACGTCCTTCCGCATCGAGTCGGCGAAGGTGATGCTGCCGCGCCCAAACCGCGACCAGTGATCTACAACTCGTGGGAGGCGACGGAATTCAGGGTGAGCGAACAGGGCCAAATTGCGCATGGCCGAAAGGGCTGCGGCACTCGGGGTCGATCGATTTGTGATGGACGACGGATGGTTCGGTCAACGCAAAGACGACCACGCCGGACTTGGCGACTGGTATGTGAATCCGCAAAAATTTCCGAATGGACTCAAGCCGCTGATCGACAAGGTTCACGCACTGGGGATGGACTTTGGGATTTGGGTCGAGCCTGAGATGGTGAATCCGGACTCGGATCTTTATCGCGCGCACCCTGACTGGGTGTTGAATTTTCCGGGTCGGCCGCGGTCGGAGCAACGCAACCAACTGGTGCTGAATCTTGCGCGGCCCGATGTGCGGGATTACATTCTTGGGTTTCTCGACAAGCTGCTTACGGAAAACGACATTGCGTTTCTGAAGTGGGACTATAACCGGAACTGGAGCGAGCCGGGGTGGGACCAGCTTCCTCCTGCGGAGCAGAAGAAGGTTTACGTCGAGTTCACGCGCAATCTCTATTCGATCCTCGCGGAGTTGAAAAAGCGCCATCCGAAAGTGGAGCTTGAGTCATGTTCCGGAGGCGGGGGGCGGGTCGATCTGGGCATCCTGAAGTATGCAGACGAGGTGTGGCCGTCGGATAACACCGATCCGTTTGACAGGCTGACGCAGCAGGACGGATTCACCTACGCTTACACGCCGCAGATCATGATGGCGTGGGTGACGGACTCTCCTCATGATCTGGAGGGACAGCGCCGCGTGACTTCGCTTCAGTACCGGATGCTGAGTTCGATGCAGGGATCGCTGGGGATTGGCGCCAACATTACCAAGTGGAATGTTGAAGAGATGGCGACTGCCAAGCGTCTGATCGCTGCATATCACCAGGTACAGGCGACGATCGTTCAGGGTGATCTGTATCGATTGATCTCTCCGCGGAATGGCAGCGAGTTTTCGGCCACGCAGACGGTGAATCGCGACAAGAGCCAGTCTGTGGTCTTCGCGTTCATTCATTCGACGCAGGAGGGGCGGGGGTTTCCGCTTCTGAAGTTGCAAGGGCTCGACCCGAAGGGAACTTACGCGTTGACGGCGATCGAGGGCGCAGCCGCGAAGGGAACTCCGGCGACGGCAAGCGGGGCGTGGTGGATGAATCATGGGCTGGAGCTGAACGAGGCCTTCAAGGGCGACTTTCAGGCAGCGGCGTTCCGGCTGGACCGAAAGTGAGCGAGCAGGGAACCGAGCCGTGGAGACGGTTGGAGTGGTTTGGAGGTATAGTAGTTTACCGTCTGAGCGACGCGGCACTATCGGACAGAGGCCAGCGCGTTCCCAGCAGTAGTGTTTTCAGCCAACGATGACGAATTAGGCTTTTGTCTATTCACGACGTTGGTGAATTGGAGGATGCTATGCTGCACGCCGATTCTCCCAAACGACAGAGATTCGCGGGTTTGACTTCGTATTCCACGATGATTCTATTTATCGTGTCCGCGGTCGCGGTGCAAACCTTTGCACAGGAAAAACGACGAGAGCACATCATTACATTTGATGTGCCGGGAGCGGGCGTGGGATCTGGGCAAGGTACCGTACCGCGCAGCATCGCCGCGAATGGCGAGATTACGGGAGAATACTACGATCAGAACGCGGTGGTGCATGGGTTCCTGCGTACCGCCGACGGCGCCATCCAAAAATTTGACGTGCCGGGCGCGAGCAAAGGCAGCGGACAAGGCACCTTTTCTGAAAGCGTCAATCCACGAGGCGAGATCACGGGCTTCTACTATGACGCGAGCAAGCCGGTCATTCACACCCGCGGCTTCAACCGTAGTGCCACTGGGTTGATCACTAAATTCGACGGAGGTCCCAACTTCGGAACGATTCCGCTAAGTATCAACACCATGGGCGCAGTCACGGGGTCATATGCCAGTGAGGGTTTCGTGCGCGTGAATGGCGTTGTTCGGGCTTTTGCTGCAAGCAAATTCGTTACTGTTCCGAAGAGCATTAATGCGAAGGGCGAGATCACGGGGTTTTTCAAAGATGAGCATTCCGTGATTCACGGCTTTGTCCGCTCTGCTGGAGGGGGGATCACGCCATTTGACGCCGGCCCTCATGCGTTCACGACACCTGTAAGCATCAACTCGGCAGGCAAGATCACGGGTTCTTACAGTGGCGCCGCGTCGGGAACTCACGGCTTTGTCCGTTCGGCCGATGGCGGCATCGACACCTTCGACGTTGAGCCAGACGCTTTCACGATTCCGTACGGCATCAATGAGAGGGGAGAAATCACAGGCGCCTGGTATCACGCGAATTCTCTCGTTCATGGCTTTGTGCTCGATCCCGATGGCACCATCACCAAGTTTGACGCTCCGGGCGCTGCTAAACGTTTCGCGGGTTACGGCACGACTCCTCAAAGCATCAATGCGAGAGGCGAGATCACGGGATGGTATTCGGATGCGCGCGGCGTTTATCACGGGTTTTTGCGAACACCCGCGAAGTAGGGCACATGGGATATTTTCCGGCGCAACGTAACAAGGCCTGGGCTAAAGCCCATGGCTTTGTGACGTTATTCGTGGGGCTGAAGCCCCACGCTCCCTCCGACTCACGAAGAGCCTCATTATTCCGCAAGCGGAATAGCTGTCGCGAACTTTGAAATCAGACGTGTGCTATTTTTTACTCTTGTCTGTGTAGCCTTGCCAGACGTATTCGAGAGCTTCGGGTAAGGTTTGTGCCTTGACGGCGCGGTCGACGTGGCCGGCGTTCACGGCGAAGACGAACTGGTAGTGATATTTCTTCGCGGCGAGCACTTTTGCCATGCGCTCGTTGGCTTCAACCCAGTCGTGCATGTTGTCGCGCATGATGTTGGGGTTGTAGAGATCGCGATCACCGACTTCCATCCAGAGGCGAATCGGCATGCGCTTGTTTTTGGGAATCAGGTTCTCGTGGAATTCCCATGCGCCGTGCGGTGATTTGGGGTCGTAGGGCCACTGCTGATTTACATAGGTTCCCGAGTAGGTGAGCACGCGATGGTAAAGCTCGGGGTGATACCAGGCCATGATGAGCGCGCATGAGCCGCCTGAGCTGCCGCCCATGGTGGCGCGTCCATCGGGATCGCGGGTTAGCTTGACGTGTGCTTCGCTTTCGACGCGGGGCAAGACTTCATTCTCAACGAACTCGGCGTACTTTCCGGACATGGTGTCGTATTCGAGGCCGCGCTGGCTGCCCTGTGCGTCGCCGGTGCCGTTGGCGATGGAGATTGCGATCATCGCGGGCAGTTTATGTTCGGCGATGAGGCTGTCGAGTGCGGTGAAGAGCATGTGGTCAGTGCCATCGGCGCCAACGATGAACGGAGCCTCGGTGCCGGGCACGTATGTCTTGGGTACGTAGACGGCAACTTTCCGCGTGTAGGGCGCGGGATGGCTTGTCGTGATGATCAGCTTTGCAGGGTCGGTGGGGTCCGGTGTGCCGAAGGTGCCTTTGTCGCGAGCGATGCCAGGAAAGTATTTGCTGTCGGTCGAGTTCATTGTGAACTCGACGACTGTGCCGTTGGTGAGATCGGGCGCGGCCATTTCGGGCGCGGGTGTGTGTGTGGGTCCGATGATGAAGTTGCCATCGGCGGTTGGAGCGGGTACGGCGCCGTCGGGTAGCTGAGTCGCGGAAACGTAGCCGGGGGTATGAGGATCCCGGGTGGGCGGCGCGGGCCGCGCCGTCTGTTGTGGCGACGGAGATGCGGGCGGACCCTGCGCTGATGCGGGAATGATGTGTGGAGATACGGCAGCAAGCGCGAATGCCAGAACGAGAAGTCTCATTATCGGTGGGCTCTTTTCTTCCGTCGCAGGATCTTGGGAACTGGTGTTCTCCAGTGTATGCGGCTGAAGGGAGGCGGCCATCGAGGGAGAGTTGATTGCCCGTGAGGGGAGGGGTACCCCCACCCCGGTTTCTGGGGGTAAATTTCTTGTTTTCAGCATGTTCGAAATTGGAGTTTGCGTCAAATTATGCCCAGCATTCGACTTGCAGCCAGATATTTCTACGAATTGAACTTAAAGGGAGAGCAGGGAGCAAGAGGACAAGGTAACGAGTGAACGAGAGGCTGTGTGAGTGTCGAGTTTTGGCGCTGGGTTGGACCACGATTTCATTGTGCCTGAAAGCGGGGTAATCATCTGCAAAGATGAGGCGATCGAATTTCAATGTGGAATGAATGACTTAAAGGAAAATAGCCCGTATGCGACTCTTGACAAGATCGAAGAGCAGCGACTCGGAGCTATATCAGCGTTCCATTCGGCCAGCCGATGATTGACGAGCCGAAGTGATGGATTAGGCCATCGTGACTGACGCGCTGTCGGTCAATAACACCGCAGTACAGAAGTGCGTGAATGAGCATGTTCTATCCCGGGACAGAACCGTTTCGGGGAAGTGAGATAGTCACGCGGCGTCGTGACTCTCTTCATTTTCAGTCAAGTTGTTGTTCTGTTTTTGTCGCGAGACAATTCCACCTGGCGCGATCGGCAATCCCCAGCCGTCGCGTAGAACATGGGATGGGTTGCCTTCTGTGGATGATACTTCGCGCGATATGGAGATGACTCTCGAAATAGATTTATTTGAGAACATATTCCTGCCTCAATCGCTTAGATGCCCATCCTTGTTCGCACGTGCGGAATTTTGCGCGATGCCAGAAATATGGATTTGAAAACCGCTGGTCCGTGCTCCGTGCAAACGACGTAACGTGCTCATTCAGCGCCAGGAGGCCCAATTTGCGGAGATTGCAGATGTACCTTCCACGCGAAGAGGGCATCTATGGAGGACTGGAGTTTTCATGACGACGACCCCCAAAAATCCGATAACCGTCGTTCCAATGCGCCTGAGAGAACTGGTCAGACTCTTAGGATCGAGGTCAAGCGAGGGAAGCTTGGTCATACAACCTAAGGATTCGAATAGAAAACGTTCGATGCGCCTGGAAGAAAAAACGGGCTGACTGACCGCTCGCTGGGACAGGCTCAGGCAGGCCAGGAATGAGTTGGCTATCACGCGGAAGGCTTCGCGTCGCTCCTGGCCTGTGGCGTTCCAAGTTGAAAGAGGCCAAGCAACGGCCCCCACCACTTTGTTCCAGGTGATCCGGTTAAGTTGGTCAGAGCGGTATCACCGCCAAAGGGCAGAGTTCGAGGAGAGATCCCTCAGGGGCTGAAGCCCGGACGTTGTTTGGCGGGCTTAGGCACGACTGAAGTCATGCCCTGACACTTCTTGCCCTGAAAGGTGCGTTTGCTGAAACACAGGGCAATGCAGCGTCACCCGAAGAGTTATGAAAATGGGCTGGATTCGCACGTCCCTCCAGGACTGGGTCTCATGTTGTGGGGGTAACCCAGGGTTCCGCTGCGCTCCACCCTGGGCTATTATCCTGCGTTCCCTACGGGAACTTCTCGTGCGGCACCCGCTTGTGGACACACGCTAGTGATCTCGGAAGTTTCATGGCAGATTCTTCCGCTGCGCGTCAGGGTGACAGGGAAGAGAGGAATTCGAAGCGTGCGAATGACCGGCGATGCGGAAGTTTCAAAGCAACCCTGAATACTTCTCCTCGTTCAGGAGGACAGCCGTCCGGGTATTACTGGTAGGTGTAGAAGCCGCGGCCGGATTTGCGGCCTAGCCATCCGGCGTCGACCATGCGGACGAGGAGCGGGCAGGGGCGATACTTCGGGTCGCCGAAGCCATCCTGCAAAACGCGGAGAATATCGAGGCAGACATCGATGCCAATGAAGTCGGCCAAGGTCAGTGGGCCCATGGGGTGCGCCATGCCGAGTTTGAAAACCTGATCTATGGCTTCAGGGGTGGCAACGCCTTCCATCACGGCGAAGGCGGCCTCGTTGATGAGCGGCATCAGGACGCGGTTGGAGACGAAACCGGGCGCGTCGTTTACCTCGACGGGAGTTTTGCCGAGCTTCACGGACAGATCGCGCACAGCGGCGAAAGTCGCATCGCTGGTGGGCATACCGCGCACTACTTCTACGAGCGCCATGACGGGCACAGGGTTAAAGAAGTGCATTCCGATGACTTGGCTTGGGCGTTTGGTAAGTGCGGCCATTTTTGTAATGGAGATGGACGAGGTATTCGTCGCGAGGATTGCTGTCGGCGGCAGGATGCGATCGAGAGTTGCGAAGACCTGGGCCTTGAGGTCGAAGCGCTCTGGCGCGGCTTCAACGGCGAGTTGCACGCCGGTGGGGGCTTCCATGTCGGTGGTGGTGGTAATGCGGTTGAGCGTTGGTTCAATCTCCGCCTCGGCGAGCTTGCCCTTGGCGGCTTCGCGGCCAAGGTTGGTGCGGATGGAGGCAAGCGCGCGATCAAGAAAGCGCTGCTCCACGTCGCAAAGCACGACTGGAAATCCTGAGCGGGCGAATACGTGGGCGATGCCCGAGCCCATGGTTCCTGCGCCGATCACGGCGACTGATTGTATGTCTGCCAATGCCGAATCCTCCCCAGGCAAATGGGAGTGTAGCAGTTTAGGCTGGTATGACGGTCCGCGTTAACAACGAAGCCAACTCTTCATCGGGAATCCTGCATCTGATATATGTCTAAAAGTGTCTGAATTTTAATCGCACTTCGACGTCCTAACCTCCGTTGGCAACTCTGGGCGAACAAACCAGGCATGCGCGAAGCGAAACGGTGCAACGAACGCAAGATGGAAATCACTCCTGACAGTTCACCCGGCTACAACGAAGACAGCAACATCCGGAATCGCATTCCTCCATTGAAGCAGTCGAGGTTGGAGGAACTTCTGACGCACGCTCCTGCCGCAATTGCCTTTCTGAGCGGGCCGGAACTGCGCTGTTCCTATGTGAATGAGCTGGCGGTGCAAGTCACGGGGCGAACTTCGACGGAACAGCTTCTTGGCTGCACCTTGCGGGAGGGACTGCCAGAGCTTGAAGGAACCGGAGTCTTCGAGATATTGGACGAGGTTGTACGCACGGGAACGCCATTCCGTGGGCGCGAAGTCAAGATGCCTTTCCTTCAGTTTGAGACGGGACAGATTCAGGAGAAGTATTTCGACTTTGTCTGTCAGCCGATGTTTGAAGGCGCCGGCATTCTGGATGGTGTTTTCATCCACGCCGTGGACCTGACGGATCGCGTTGAGAGCCGCCGGGCGCTCGAAGTCAGCCAGGATCGCCTGCGGCTTGCTCATGAAGCTGCGGTGATGGGCACGTGGGAGTGGGATGCTGTTTCGAAAGCGCCAGTGCTCTCTGCTGAACTGCATCGCATCTTCGGCACCGATCCAGATGGAGACGATGAGGCGATTGCGCAGACGTGGTCCTCACGAATTCATCCGGTGGACTGGCCGCGTGTACGCGACGCCATGGCGGAGTCGGTGCACACTGGCACGGTGGACCTTGAGTACCGGTACATTCACCCGGAGCGCGGGCAAAGAATGTTGCAGTCGAGGGGCCGTCGCATGGCGGGCAGCACGAAGTTAGTGGGAGTTGTGCTGGACGTTACCGAGGCCAAGAGTGCGGAGAGGCAGGCAGGCGAACAGCGCGAGCGCTTTGAATTTGCCGCCGATGCCGCGGATATAGGCTACTGGTTCTGCGATCTTCCGTTTGACAAGCTGATCTGGGACGATCGGGTGAAGGAACATTTTTGGCTTCCCCCGGATGCGGATGTCGATATCGAACTTTTCTACGAGAGCATCCATCCTGAGGACCGGGAGCGCACGCGCCTCGCTATTGATGCATCCATCCGTAATCACACGCGCTATGACACCGAATACCGAACCGTCTCCGCAGATGGGAAGCAGAAATGGATTCGCGCGACGGGTCGTACGGCTTACGATCCAGTAACGGATGCCCCAGTTCGTTTTGACGGCGTGACCCAGGATGTGACGGCCCTCAAACAGACGCGGGAGGCCCTGATTCGCAGTGAGAAGCTGGCTCTGGTGGGCAGGCTGGCGGCGTCGATTTCGCACGAAATCAACAATCCGCTGGCATCCGTGCTCAACCTGCTGTATTTGATCAATCAGAATTCAAAAGAAGAGTCGATCAGGGACTTCAGCACTTCAGCACAGCAGGAGCTGGCGCGGGTCTCGCATATCGTTACGCATACTTTGCGCTTCAATCGCCAGTCCAACAGCGCTTCGCGTGAAAAATTGTCTGAGTTGCTGGAATCCTCTGCGGCCATTTACATGGCTCGCCTTAAAGACGCCGGCATTGACTTGCGACGGGATTATCGGGATATGCAGCTCGTTTCGTGCTTCGGATCCGAAATGCGCCAGGTATTTGCGAATCTAATTGGGAATTCGTTCGACGCATGCAAGCGGGGCGGCAAGTTGCAGTTGCGTGCGCGGGATCAGAAGCATCCTGTGACGGGGGAAGCGGGTGTGCGCGTCACGATTGCGGACAATGGGGCCGGAATTGACGAGGCGACGCGGCAGCGTTTGTTTGAGCCATTCTTTACCACTAAGGGCGAGAAGGGCACCGGGCTGGGACTTTGGGTGAGCCGGGAGATTCTGCGGAAACATCACGCGCTTTTGCGTGTGCGCAGCCGTCGATCGAAAGTGGGAAACGGAACCACGTTCTCAATCTGGCTACCTGCGGAGTCGAAGCGGGAGCTTTGAGTCGCGCCGAGTGATTCATCCCTGAAAAGCCTAGTGGCCTTGCGACAGACGTGGGTTCTGCGGTGGGTACTTTCATAACCGGAAAAGCAGGACAATCGAACCCGCTTTCACTTCCAAATCAATTGAATCCCGGGTATGATTGAAGAAACTTAAGACCATCCATACAAGAAAAGACCGCCCTGACTGAAGTGTCTCGTAAGTCTTGCTCTATCCGGGCTACGTGTACGCGGAAGGAACCACAGGAGGCCACAGCATGAATAAAAGAGGACACATGGACGATTCACTGGTGGAAAGTTTGGCGTGGCTATTTATAAAGACAGACGAAGAGATCCTGGCGGAGGCCGAGATTGCCGTCCTGCATTCCATGTTGCTCGCCGAAGACTCTCGACCGGAGAGCGCCTGAACAACGGCTAAAATCGTCGCCCCATCTGCAGCACGCGACGCATTTCGGGCTAGCCATTGCCTAAATGCAGCATCCCCAATGCCTTCCATCCACTACCACAATGGTAGTTGCATTTCCGGCCGGAGAGGATTAGCCTTCCCGTCGAAGTCTACTTCCTACTGGCGGTAGTCTTCCGGAGCAGGGTAAGAATTTGCTCCTCCAACAGGATGTGCTGAGCACTTGCGGAGCTTGATCGCAAGAGCGTCAGGCGCCAGCATTTGGCCCGGCTTGCAACCCTCAAACTCACTAACTCACAAGAAACCCGGATATCTCAGTACGACGAAATTCGTCGGTGCTTAACCCGGTCATTCAGATCAAAGGAGTGTTTCCATGCCTATCACTGCAGAAGAACGTGAACAGGTCGTATCTGAATTGAAGCGCTTTGGTCAAGACTTGAATCTTACCGACCAGCAGCGTGAAAAGCTCCAATCCAGCCTTGTGGAAGCGCGCGAAAAACTCGCGGAGTATCTTAAGAAAAATCCTGGCACGACCAGAGCCGATATCGTCGCCAAAGTGAAGGCGCATCGCGACGAGATTCGCCAACGCGTCGCAAATTTCCTTTCACCCGATCAGCTCACCAAGTGGAACGCAGAGATGGCAAAGGCGAAGGAGTTCCTCGGACAGAAACTTGACGCTTGATTTGCCTTGTACCTGACCTGGTTTCCCCAGGTCCTGCGTGAACTGGGGAAACCATCGAGAGCGGCACATGGCTGCGGTCCAGTCCCCAAAAAACTGAGGAAAGAAAGCAGGTCCTTCGCCCCGCTTACCCCACGGACGTTGTCCGCGGGGCACCAGGCTTGCGGGGCTCAGGATGACACAGTGCTGAGGCGATGACAGGTGCCAGGGATATTGGCATGTGTTGAAGAAGTGATTGCGATGCATCTGCAATTAAGCGATGGAAAGAAAAGCGGCGCGACCGAAGCCGCGCCGTAAGTTCACCCCTTTTTCTACCCCAGAAAAACCCCTAGTTGCCTTGTGAGACTGCGGGAACGAGTCGAACCTGGTCTGTGAGCGTGAGCATCAGGACCGTATCTGATTCGATCTTGGCCTGCGGGTGGCTGACCAGCAGATGCGTGGTCACCACGCCCGCGCCGATGAGGCCGCCGATGAGCATCCCCGGAGGGCCGCCCAGAACTGCGCCGACGATCATGCCTCCGCCGGCGACGGCTCCGTATTCAATACTGTTGCGCTTCACCCGTGAACCCGGTGTGATGATGCCTTCCGATCCGACGCGCAGATTTGAACCTGGAGTGGATATAACGACTGCACGAAGTTGAAACTTGCTGCCGTTCTGGAGGGTGAGGGTTTCAGGGTGTAGAAGGATGGAGCCGTGTCCACCGAAACGGCCGGTGGATAGCTCAGCCACATGGCCATCGATTTCAGCTCCGGCGGGAATGACGACCTGGCCATCCTGCAGAACATCGCTGGCTACGCGGCTTCTGAATGGCTGGCCGGGTTGGGACAAGGAACTGGACAGCTCATCCAATATGCGGACGCGAATGAGCGTGCCTTCGCCGAGCGTTCCCGGGGGGAGCGGGGCAGGGTGCACGATGTCGTCGTCGGGATCGGTTGCTGCTGCACGGGTGGTCAGAGTCGGACTTCCAGGTGCGACGCCTACGATTCCGTCGTCAGTTCCGTCACCATAGGATTGCGGAACGGGACGTGTGCCCTGAGTTGCAGCGGTTTGCGGGGCAGACTGCACGGTTGCCGGTGTCTGCTGCATGGGATGGCCAGCGGGCGGCTTGGCTATGGGCGCCTGCTGCTCACTGGTGATGATGGTGTCGTCCGATGGAGGATTGGAGGTTCCCTGGTAAGGGCTGGACTGGCTTTGGTCCTGAGCCACAAGAGCGGCGGTAGCCAACCCGAAGAATGCACATGCAAGAATCGGCCGGTTCATCCAAATTCTCCCTGTCGTTTGAAGCAGGCGGTGTTCCTCTTAGCTTTCTTGAACCCGGCCTGCTGAAAAATGTTCTGCGCCACGATGCGTGGAAATCTCTTCCATCGCAAACTACGCCAGATAAATGCTAGCCTGCGGGCTTTGCCGGTGCGACACAGAGCGAACCTGCAGGTGCCTTGCGCAGTACGAATCAACTGAGATAACCCGCGTGTCATCTTTGACGGCCGCTGGCGGGTTGCCGCCATGTGACCGCTGCCACACGGGGCGATGCAGGCGTCTTTGCTAGAATCCGTACGGAACAACATTCGCTTTTTTTTGAGAAATTTGGCGCTGGACGGGGAGGGTTTATTCGCGTGCACGATCTTCTGGAGACAATTCAAAGCGCTTCTGGAAGGGCCGTTGCCGTGGATCGCCGTCCCAAACTGAACGACCGGCTGCAGCACCGCATTTTGAGGACTGATATGACTGAGATTATTGCGATTCGGGCGCGCGAGGTTTTGGATTCGCGTGGAAACCCCACCGTGGAAGCAGATGTAATTCTGGAGAGCGGTGCACTTGGCCGCGCTATTGTGCCTTCGGGCGCTTCCACCGGCGAGCACGAGGCCGTTGAACTGCGCGACGGCGACAAGAGCCACTACATGGGGAAGGGTGTGCTGCAGGCGGTGGAAAATGTCGAGACCGTCATCGCACCCGAACTGGAAGGCATGGATGCCTCGAATCAGCGGCTGATCGACCAGACGATGATTGCGCTGGACGGTACGCCCAACAAAAGCAAGCTTGGCGCGAACGCGATTCTTGCGGTTTCGCTGGCTGCGGCCCGCGCGACGGCGCAGACCCTGGAAATTCCGCTGTATCGCTATTTGGGCGGCGTGAATGCGAGCGTGCTGCCAACGCCGATGTTGAACGTGCTGAACGGCGGCGCGCATGCCGACTCGAACGTGGACTTTCAGGAATTCATGATCATGCCGGTCGGGGCGGAGCGCTTCAGCGATGCATTGCGCTGGGCGGCGGAGACGTTCCACACACTGAAGGGCGTGCTGAAGAAGAAGGGCTACAACACGGCAGTGGGCGATGAGGGCGGATTTGCTCCGTCGCTGAAGTCGAACACCGAGGCTGTGGAACTGATTCTCGAAGCGATTGAGGCGGCTGGTTACAAGCCCGGCGAGCAGATTGCAATCGCGCTCGATCCGGCGTCGTCTGAGTTTTACGATAAGGAAAAGAAGAAGTACGTCTTCAAGAAGAGCGACAAGCGGGAACTGAGCAGCGAAGAGATGGTGGACTTCTGGGCGGAGTGGGCGCGCCAGTATCCAATCGTTTCGATTGAAGACGGTCTGGCCGAAGACGATTGGGAAGGCTGGAAGCTAATCACCGACAAGCTGGGAAGCCGCATCCAGTTGGTGGGCGATGATTTGTTTGTCACCAATGTGAAACGCCTGCAGCGCGGCATTGAAGAGGGCGTGGCTAATTCAATCTTGATCAAGGTGAACCAGATCGGCACGCTGACTGAGACGCTGGAAGCGATCGAACTCGGACGCCGTTATGGATATACATCGGTAATGTCGCACCGTTCGGGCGAAAGCGAAGATACGTTTATCGCTGACCTTGCCGTGGCCACGGGCGTCGGCCAGATCAAGACTGGATCTGTGAGCCGGACTGACCGCATCGCCAAGTACAACCAGTTGCTCCGCATTGAAGAAGAACTGGGCGCGGGCGCGGTCTATCTCGGGCTTGAGTCGCTGAACTTCAACGAATAACCACCTGCGGTGGGGCCAACTGCGCTTCGCGCAAATGTGAAAGGGAGAGCGATTCGGCTCTTCCTTTCGCACTGTTTTCTTTTCGTGCCCAAACATCTTCTCGTTCTGACCTTTGTTGATGGGTGGGAACACGACACCGGAGACTTGCCGGCCTGGATACCCAAAGTTTTCAGGATTGCTTCGGGGGTTGAACGGGACAGCAGCGATGGTTCTACACTAGAGATGATGCGCTTCCTCACCTCCCTCCTTTTTCTGTTGAGCCTTCTGCCAGCCGCAGCACAGACTGCTCCTGGGGTGACTCTTCATGAATTGAGCGAAGCGGATCAGCTGGGCAACGAGCTTTACAGGAACTCTGGCTCAACGGGGCTCGTGCTGGTGGTGGTTCGCGGCAACGAGGTCTACTTCCACGGGTATGGAGAAGCGGTGCCGGGATCGCACGCGGCGCCGACGCGAGAAACGGTGGTCCGGCTCTGCTCGCTGACGAAGATCTTCACGACGGATCTGCTTACAAAGCTCATCGCTGATGGTAAGGTTCGACTCGACGATACGCTGAAGAAATTCGCACCGGAAGGCGCAGTCGTGCCCGAGAGAGATGCGCCCATCACGCTTGAGGAGTTGGCGACCCACACGGCAGGCCTGGAGCGAGAGATAGGAACCGCGCCACGGCGGACACCGCACTTTTCGTATCCGGACCATGAGACGCGATGGTACTGGCTTGCAAGTACTGAACTCAAATTCACCCCGGGAACACAGGCGTACTACTCCAACGTTGGGTTTGACCTGTTGAGTGACGCGCTGGCGAATGCTGCGCATGAGCCCTATGCCGCACTGCTTCAGGCGCGCACTTTGAAGCCGCTCCGGATGTGGGGGACGACCTTCTACCCAAAACCGGAACAGTGTGAACACCTGATGACGGGCGCGCGCGAAGAGGGTCCCTGCACGATAACCGCGAGCACCGAGGGAAGCAGCGGTCTTTACTCCACACCGGCAGATATGGAGAAGTTTCTCAAGTACCTGGTGGGAGCGGGCGCTCCGGCGCAGGCCGACGACGCGACCAAAGTGTATCTGTCGCCGGCAAGCCTCAAAGGCCAATACGGGCTGGACCACGCGGGGCGACCGAATGGCATTGGCCTGGGATGGATGCACCTGGGCACGAACGAAGACGTGTGGCACATCATTGAGAAGACTGGCGGGGGAGCTGGATTCACCACCTATATTGCGATTCATCCGGCGAGCCACACGGCGTTGTTTGTGGCTGTAACAGAAGGACGGCGGCATGCGTGGACGCCGGGATTCAACCTTTTTACCGCTTCGAATAATGGGTTGCTGGCGCTTGCCGGTCTTCCCCCTCTCGTGGAAAGGCCGAGGAGAGGCTCGTCCCGCCACATGGCGCAAACGAGCGCGCACGGAAAGCAGCCGCGCGGAGCGAAACGTTCATCGCATGCGAATCAAAGGACGGTCGGGGGCGGCTAGACGACTTGGAACGGTCCCCGAATTTTGGTAGTTTCGGATTGGCTACGATATGTCCGGAACAGGCTGCATTGAGTCCATTAGACGAAAATTCACAAGTCTCAATAGATATTCAGATCATGCGGAATGCGCGTCTCAGGGAGAATCTGCTCCAGGTCCTCGCCTAGCTGCGTAGCAGTTAATTGTCGCAAGGCCTTTACGACGCCGCCTTCGCAGGAACTTCCGCTTTGTGAAGCAAAAGCTGCGTAATTGCGTGCCAGAACGACTCTGACGAGACCACCAAACGTTTCACAGTCTTCGGGAAGAACTCGTGCAAGCGGGATGCGTGCATCGACCGCCGGGATGATCCTCGCGAATATGAGAAGGATGAGTATGGATGAGCCGCCAACGATCCACCATGCACTCAGACGAAGTCCCAAGAACGCTCTGAGGGAGATCAACAAAGCGGGTGGTGCGACCAGAGACAGACAGAGGAGCCAGCCGGGGATTCGCAGTTCGGGAAAGACTAATCCAAGATGCTCCTGGAGCAGAATCCATCTGGCTGCGCGATACTTCGACGGCAGCAGGTCACCGACAGATGTGGCCGGACGGATCGTCCGCCGAGGAATATCGAATAGGGTTTCGAACGCTCGTCGTAGTCTGTAGAACGCGACTGCAGAGAGGCACTTGTCTTCGGTTGGATAGTTCGCCTTTTTATAGACAACCTCGGCGAGCTCTCTCACCGTCATCCCGCAGATCGCGCTGTAGTCGCCGAGGTCGACTCCAAACGAATCCTCGATTACTTCAAATAGTTCCCACGTATCTTCCCCAAGCACCGGGTCTCGCTGCACATCTGCGTCGAGTAGGGTCATGGGCTTGTCCTTGTTGGCTCGAAGGCCAATTGTCGGAATTATAGCGAGGATGCGGTTCCAATTGAATAACCGCCGATCCGGAAATTACATCCCTCAGGGGCTAAAGCCCGGCCGTTTTTTTGCGGGCTTTGCGGCACGCGACCCAGAGGGTACCCCGAGTCGTGCCCTGACACCTCTTGCCGTCCTGAAAGCTTGCGTTTGATGGAACGCAAGGCAACGCCAATGGCGTGTCGCGACTGGGTTCGGACGTCCCTCCGGGACTGTGGCTCATTTTGTTTGGCTATCCCAGGGTTCCGCTGCGCTCCACCCTGGGCTATTTCCCGCGTTCCCTCCGGGAACTTTGTGGGCAGAGGTCCGACGTTGATCGGCGAATTTTCAGGGAGGCAAGGTGCTGCAGGGTGTCGCGATGTGACCGTCGCCACGCAGTGTGACGCATCGAGCAGTTATCCTGATATCAAGTACATCGATTGACTACGAGGTATCTCGAGTGGCTTCCACGAAACACCCTCTGGTTCTGACCATTCTCGATGGATGGGGTTATCGCGCTGAAACGGCCAACAATGCAATCTCACTGGCGCGCAAGCCGGCTTATGACAAACTTCTGCGCGAGTTTCCGAACACGCTGATCCAGGCCTCGGATCATTTTGTCGGTTTGCCCGATGGGCAGATGGGCAACAGCGAAGTGGGCCACCTGAACATTGGCGCGGGGCGCATTGTGCAGATGGACATTACGCGCATCGATGCGCTGATTGCTTCGGGGCAGTTCTCAAAGGAGCCCAGAATCGTGGAAGCGATGCAGAAGGCGCGCGACGGGCGCCATGCACTGCATCTCTTCGGGCTGGTGTCGGATGGCGGAGTCCATTCACATCAGGAACATCTCTACGCGCTGCTCCGCGTGGCGCGCGAGTACGGGTTGCCGAATGTTTTTGTCCATGCGTTTATGGATGGGCGCGATACCGCACCGGACTCCGGCGCCGGGTACATTGCAAAACTCGAGCAGAAGATGCGCGAGTACGGTGTGGGCAAGGTGGCCTCAATCAACGGCCGCTACTACGCAATGGATCGCGACAAGCGCTGGGAGCGTGAGCGCAAGGCTTTCGATGCAATGGTGAGCGGCAAGGCAGAGGGTGGCGCATATCCGGATCCGGTGGCGCGTCTTAAAGAGAGCTACAACAACGGCGTGACCGATGAGTTCGTTGTGCCGTTTGTAGTGGTTGACGGAGCAGGGAAGCCGGTTGGGCAGATTCGCGACGAAGATGTCTGTATCAATTTCAACTACCGCGCTGACCGTGCACGGCAGATCACCCGCGTCCTGGCGCGCGAAAGCGGATTGAACAAAGACGGCGGGCGCAATCTCGAGGGCTGGGAGTCGCTCGACGAGACGATTCCGCGCAGCGAGATTCCGAAGAACCTGCACTACCTTTGCATGACGCAGTACGACAAGCTGTATGCGCTGCCGATGGTTATTTTGCCGGAGTCGATGGACAATATTCTGGCCAATATTCTCTCGGCGCACAATCTGCGCAACCTGCGCGTGGCTGAGACGGAAAAATTCGCGCACGTGACCTACTTCTTCAATGGCGGAATTGAGACGCCGTTTCCCGGCGAAGACCGCACGCTCATTCCTTCGCTGAAAGTTGCAACTTACGATCTTGCGCCGGAGATGAAAGCCGAGGCTATTGGCGACACCATTGTGAAGGCGATCAACGATACGGCTTTCGATCTCGTGGTCGCGAACTTTGCGAACGCCGACATGGTGGGTCACTCAGGCAAACTGGAGCCGACCATTCGTGCATGCGAAGCTGTCGATGCGCAGCTTGGGCGCATCTACAAGGCCATCCGGGAAAAGAATGGGAGTTGGCTGATTACGGCGGATCACGGTAATGCGGAACTGATGGTTGATCCTGTGACGGGCGGACCGCACACGGCGCATACCACCAATCCGGTGCCGATGATCTACGTCGCAGAAGATGGATCCGGTTATCGGCTGCGTCCGGATGGGTCGTTGCGGGATATTTCGCCAACGCTGCTGAATCTATTGCATCTCGGCTTGCCGAAGGAGATGACGGGCGGCGATCTGCGGGTGCCGGTGGCGAAACAATCCCGTTCCGTTTAGAAGGAAATTCTGGCAGACATCTGTCGAGAAGAAGAAAGGCCTCCCGTGCGGGAGGCCTTTGAATTTCGAAGGGGACGCTGCTTAGCGCGGGCGAAGGGATTTGATGGCGTCCGGCAGGCGTTCGAAGGCTTCGGGAAGGCGCTCTTCGAGAATGCGGGCGCGTTCTGCGGCAATTCCGCCAAGATACGACGGTACTGGGGTTGCCGCGAGGACCAGCACAAAGGCAATCACAGAGAAGCAGACTCCGGCGATTGCGGCGGATACGAGCATGTGATAGGTGTCGGCAATGTCGAGGCCGAGGACGTTGAAAGCGACGTGCTCAAGCGGCTTGATGTGGCGCAGAACCGCGAGTGCGAAGAGGGAAAAGAACACCGAAAGGGAGGTTAGAACCACTAAAGATACGTCGAGGCTGCGGTGGAACTTCAAGCGGGCGCGGCAGCGGCTGCAATCTGCGAAATGCTGTTCATAGTCCCTGCGCATTTCGGGGGAGATCCCCGAAATGTCATACCGCCAGCTCGCTAGAATCGCGCCAACAACGCGGTCGGAACATTGGATTTTCGCCATAAGTTTTCGACTCACCTGTGAAGAATCTGCCCACTCGCCTACGCGCTTTGCATTGGATTACGCGCGGCGATGCAAGTTTGACCCTTAGATGCTTCGTGGGTACCGACTGATACAGAATTACCGAAAGGCCGCTGATAACAGATAACTTGCAACTCAGAAACTCTGTTATGGAAGCGCCAGACCCACATTACTCCCAATTACCATTGTAAGCGAGAACTGTCAGAAACAAATAGTTGACATGGGTTCATGTTGCGCTGCAAGCAATAGGCGATTCGCGAGAAGGGTGGCATGGCCGTTCAGGGCGCGCTCGGCGGAGATCCTCGCAAGCTCCGGAAGATTATTGCTTTCAGAGAGATGCCCCAGAATCACATAGGCGGCCTGGCCGTCGTACTCGGATTCGAGGTAAGTGGCGGTCGCCTCATTCGACAAGTGGCCGACGCGGGAGAGGACTCTCTGCTTAACCGACCAGGGGTATGGGCCGTCGCGCAGCATCTCCAAGTCGTGGTTGGATTCGAGCAGGAGGAGGTCAACCCTTCTGAGCTGAGCTTTTACGTTAGGCGGAATGTAACCGAGATCGGTTGCAACCGCCAGGCGCACGCCTTCGGCCTGGAAAACGAATCCGACTGGGTCTGCAGCGTCATGCGGGATGGTGAATGGGCTGACCGAGATGTCGCCGATCTGAAGCGGCTTTCCAGCCTCAAAGAATTGAATGGAAGGAAGCCACGTGGGGTCCTTTTCGGGGGCGGGTTTTGCAGCGGCTGGCCTGGCGGCTTCAGCAGGGGATGATTCGGCGGAAGTCTCGGCCTCTTCGGGATCGCATTCGTCGCCGATCGGCGCGTCGGCTTCGGCCATGCGTGCAGCTGCTTGCTTGCGGCATTGCTCGAGCCACTGCGTGTAGGTCATTTGCTTGCGAGGCGAGAGCCAGCGGACCCAGGCGCGATGGGTGCCTTCTGTGAAGTAGACGGGGATGCCGAGTTTGCGCGCGGTGACGGCAAGTCCTGCGACGTGGTCAGAGTGCTCGTGGGTGACGATGATGGCGTCGATGGTTGCGGGATCTTCGTCGACGAGGCGCATGCGCCGGAAGAGTTCGCGGCAGCTCAGGCCGGCGTCGACGAGAATCCGAGTATTGCCGCCGGTGATGACGGAGCAATTGCCCTTGGACCCTGACGCCAGCACCGTGAATCGCACCATGAAGTGAGCATAACGCGGGAGCCTGTGCAATACGAGGGCCGTAGTTAACCGGGAGGGAACTCGTTTGGTTCGGGGCCGCAAAATGTGGAAATTTGGCCGGGTTTGGAACTACGGCAGTATGCTGACAGTATCAAGTTCTGAGCTACGACGATGCCCCGATCGTCGCAGAGGTTAACGACATGACAAGAAGGCAGTTGCCTGGCGCGATGGTGCTTGCCTCGCTTGCATACGGCGCGTTCCTGGCCAGTGTGCTTCCTTTCGCGGGAGAGCGCGTAATGGCGGCCGACAAGCCCGCAGCCCCTGCACCGAGTTGGAGTCCGACGGCAGCTGCGCAGTATCTCGACCGCCGCGAGACATGGTGGCAAAGCTGGGATCGCGCGCACAAGGATCATGGCACTCTTTGCGTGAGTTGCCATACGCAGGCGAGCTACGCACTCGCGCGTCCCGTACTGCGCAGCAAAGCTGGCGAACGTGCGCCTTCCGCGCCGGAGCAGGTGATGCTGGCCAGCGTTGAAAAGCGCGTGCGCGAGTGGAAAGACGTGCAGCCCTTTTACAGCGACGCGATCTACGGCGCCGGGAAGGAAGTGGAGTCGCGTAACGCCGAGTCGGTGCTGAACGCGATTATTCTGGCGAGCTACGATGCGCCAAAGGGACATCTCAGCGAACGCTCACGGATTGCATTCGACAATGCATGGGCGCTGCAATCGAAATCTGGCCCGGATGCGGGCGCCTGGGTGTGGCAGAACTTTGATTACACTCCGTGGGAGTCGAAGGAATCACAATATCACTGGGCTGCGCTGATGGCGATTGCTGTCGGCGGCGCGCCTGACAATTACCGGAACAACCAGAAGATCGCAGCGAATCTTGCTGCATTGCGTGGCTACCTGCAGAGTCACTATGAAGCGCAGCCGCTGGTGAACAAGCTGGTCGCAATGTGGGCGGCGAAATATTTCCCTGGTGTGATGACTTACGGGCAGATGACAACTCTTGTCGACGAAGTGAATCGGCTGCAGCATGAAGACGGCGGCTGGAGTCTCGCCGAACTGGGCACGTGGAAACGCCGGGACAACACGCCGCTCGAAACCCGATCAGACGGATATGCCACCGGGCTCGTCGTGCTTGTGTTCGAAGAGAGCCTGATCACCTCGAACAAGAAACCGCGCATCGCGCGCGGGCTTGCGTGGCTTGAAGCGAATCAGGATAAGAGCACAGGGGCGTGGCCGGCCTGGTCGCTGAACAAGAATCGCGATCTGAATTCAGACGTGGGCAAGTTCATGAGTGACGCGGCGACGAGCTATGCGGTGCTGGCTCTGGAAGACCGGCGGTGATGCGAACGGTGAGCGCTTTTCTGATAGGGGGTTTGGCACACCGCGCCCGAGGCGACGTACAAAGCTAGAAGCAAAAGCGGATTCTTCCCTCACCACCGCCAAACTGAGGAACGTTTGGGGCCCCGTTCCCTCAGAATGACATTGCCAAATTTGGGTAGGATCCCGGACCTGGGACGCTACGACCGGAGCTCGCACATGATGCCGAGGGTGTTGCCTTCCGAGTCTTTCAGAAACGTCATCCACAGATCGTGGTCGGGCATTTTTGCAATCAGGTGTGGTTCATCGATGAAGGAGACGCCCCGCTGTTTGAGCGCGGCGTGTGTCGCGTGGATGTCGGCGACTTTGTAATAGAGGATCGTCCCGCCGCGAGGTTCCGGCTTTTCAGAAGTGCTCAGCATCAGGCGGACGTCGCCGCACTGGAAGAATGCGAGCTGTCCGGCATCGAAGAGGAACTTCATGCCAAGGGTGTTCTGGTAGAAGTCTTTGGCGCGAGCGGGGTCATCGACGGTGATGGCGATCTGGCCGATTTTGTCGAGGCCGGCGATAGCTGCGGGGACGTCGGGGTGGCTCATAGGTTCTCCAGATTAGGTGATCAATGTTTGCCGATGCAATGGATTTTAAGAAGATGCCGCGCAGATGTGGGAAGGAGCCCGCGTCATCGCGTCAAGGATCCTCGCCGCCTGCCCGAGTGAGTGATTTGCTATCGCTAAGTCTCTTGGTAGGGCCGCATTGACACCACAACTGGACAACCTGCGTATCCATGCGTCCGCAGTAAGGTATCAACGCCGATCCGGGTGATCTCCCGATGCCGACAAGGCCCAACCATCACTTTTGCGAACGGAAACCGCGGCTTCTCCTCTTCGGTCCTAAGCACGATAGGCAGATGTCGAGACATCATTGTCTTTCTCGGAAGCACCTTGAGCTTCGGCAGCTCAGCTTCCTGCAGTTGATGCACGAGCCTCACTTCATTTTCCGCCGCAAATCCCGGATCCTTGAGAACAGGCGCAACCTGTGTAAGCGTCTCATCCCAGATTCCCAGGAACTTTTCGTCCCAGTCATAGATGCCCGACTGCTGTCCCTCTCGATAGAACTCGACTGTCTTGATCGCGGCGAGTCTTGCGATCTGTTCGTGCATTTGCGGATCGTAGTTCACTCGCGCTACCAGGGAGATCCGATCACCAACAAACAAATCTCCGGTTCGAACTCCAATGGCAAATCCGTTCTCTCCACCTGAGTAGCTTTTCCATTGACTCAAGTCGTCCTCTAACTCTGTGAAGCAAGTTACGAAATAGGGCAGGGCAGCTGAGCTTGGGGCTGCATCATCATCCTGTAACAGTTCCACAAATCTCCGTACAAAGGCCGAGCACTCTTCATCCTTCACGATCTCTGGTGAGAGGTCCGTAAGCGCATTACGCAATCGTTTCGCGGCATACCGGATCTCAGTTGCGTCATTCAGGCACGAAACCTGCGTTGCAAAGATGCTCCCCGATTCCACGATGCCCATCAACCCTGCTGCGGTTGTGTAATGCCAAATTAACCGATTGGGATCGGGCTTCCAGTTGAGTTTGTTTAAGAGCTCAACTGCAAAAGGCAAATATCTATCCCGCGAGCCGATTTCTGGTTCCATGTGCTCTTTATATATCCAAGGCCTTAGGCTCCAATTTAATTGTGGTCTTGGTTCATAACGACCACAACCTGTGGCATAGTTGGGGACCCCGCAGACCGCAAAAAGCGCACGCGCCGAAACCCCCGCCGCCCGAAGCCGCCGCATGGCTCGCAGTTCCCCAGCCGCCCCCACCACCGCTCGAACTCCATCAACGCACCGCGCTACGCCACGGCCGCACCGCCAACATCGAGCACTCCGGCTGGCGCGAACTCCGCCAGCGCGAAGCCGACAGCCGCCACACGCTGGACCGCGTGCACGTTCGCGGTGATTCTGACCTACCGTGACCGCCAAGGTCACGCCGCCACGCAGCAGTAGGCTGCAGCGCCCGCACCGTGGCGTAACTCCCGCCGCCCGGCGAAGACTACCTGACATTCTCGACCGTCTCGCCTTGCTGTGAGGGGTTTTCGGCTTATGCCGCTTTCTTGTTCGAGATATCGAATTCCGTCGAGATGAGCTTAAACATCCGTTTGAGGATCATCACACCCACCTAGATAAAGAGCTAAATAGAAAAGCCTATATGTTCTACAAGGTGCTCCTCCGCTCCGCTCCGGCCCCCGCCCACCATTCCGGTTGCGGGTACCCCCTACCCCCCACTCTGGAAAGAAATTCGCCGTTTTAAGCTACTTACGAGCTGCCATTGGCGCCAAGATGTTCTGAGCAAGAAGCTTAGCCGCAGGATCTTCTCAGGAAAGGACTTACCGGAACAATCGGCGCCGATTCGCTGGATTCCACGGCCTTGCGACACGCGGTCCGAGCTTTTGAGATGTCCGACGCGAAGTCAGATCCTTTACCCACGTTCATTGTGCTCCAAACGATGGAAATAGCCTGCAAAAACGGTTGCAAGATTCGTGCGTTTGGAATGAGTAGGTTAGGCTCGAAGTTAATGGTGTGAGGCTTGACATCGGACGAGATATCCGTTGTTCACGGTGCGAGCGAAATGACGATACGTGACACGACATTTTATGTAGCGGTCGATATTTGTGCCCCGATCGATGGATCCATCGATCGCCGATTGTTTCTAACGCCAGCCTGATGACAGTATTGAGGGGAGGAGGATTCAACCCGTCCGATGGATCAAGTGAGCCACATCCTGATGCTGTTGCTTGGCTTGCTGTTTTCCGTGGCGGCTGTGGCCGGCCTGGCGCGCCGAATCGCGATCTCATACCCCATCGTTCTTGTGATCTTCGGATTGCTGTGTTCGCTGCTGCCCCACGTGCCTCACATCCCGCTTCCACCCTCGCTGGTATTTCTGGTGATTCTGCCGCCCCTTCTTTATGTGGCGGCGTGGCAGACGTCGTGGCGAGAGTTCAAATACAACCTGGTGTCGATCTCGGGCCTGGCGGTGTTGCTGGTTTTCTTTACCGCGTTTGGCGTGGCATATGCGGCGCAGTGGTGGCTGCCGGGATTCAACTGGCAACTTGGATTCCTGCTGGGTGCGGTAGTTTCGCCTACGGATGCCGTTGCTGCGACCTCGATCGCGCGCAAAGTCGGCATGCCACAGCGCGTGGTCGATTTGCTCGAGGGCGAGAGTCTGCTGAACGATGCGACCGGGCTGCTGGCTCTGGAGTTCGGAGTAGAGATGGTGATGCAGGGAACAACCCCTACCCTGAGCCGAGGGATACTCGAATTCGCCTGGCTGGTGCTCGGGGGCCTGCTTGCCGGTCTGGCGATTGGATGGATTGTTACGTGGCTGGAACGCTGGGTGGATGACGGGCCGGTCGAGATCGCTTTCTCGCTGATCGTTCCGTATGCCGCGTACCTTACAGGTGAAGCGGTGCACGCTTCCGGTGTCATCACGGTCGTGGTGTGCGGCCTCTTCGTGAGCCGGCGCAGTTCCGCCTTCTTCTCTCCAGGAGTGCGATTGCAAGCCCTGGCCGTGTGGGACGCATTGGAGTTTTTGCTGAACGGGCTGGTGTTCGTGCTGATCGGTCTGCAACTCCCGTATGTACTGGAGGGGATTCGCGGACAGAGCAAGGTGAGCCTTTTCGGATATGGTCTCGCGTTTTCAGTGGTGCTGGTGCTGCTGCGCATGGCCTGGATGTTTCCGGCCGCAAATGCAGCCTGGTGGGTAAGAACGCATGTCGTAAAACAGATTTACGAAAGACCGAAAGCCAACCAGATTTTCGTCGTGGGATGGACTGGAATGCGCGGCGTTGTCGCGCTAGCTGCTGCGAACTCCCTGCCTCTTACGCTCAGCGATGGGAGCCCGTTTCCTCAGCGAAGCTTCATCATCTTTCTGACCTTTTCTCTCATCCTGGTAACTCTCGTTCTACAGGGTCTCTCGTTGCCATGGTTGGTGCGCGTACTGCGATTGTCGGGACAAAATACGCAGTACTGTGAAGAAGGAGAAGCGAGACACCTGCTGTTGCAGGCGGCAATCGACTTCCTGGGGGAACGCAGGATATCGGCGGAAGGAGAGCGGGAGGTGCATGTTTATGACGATCTGCTGCACACCTATCGACATAAATTGCAGGAGGTGGAAGAATGCGGGCCGGATCAAGGCGTCCCTGAGAATGACTTGCACAGCTTCACGATGAACCATTTGCTGCTGGACACGATCCGGCGGGAGCGCGAGGAACTGAACCTTTTGCGGGCGAATGGAAGAATCGGAGATAGCGTGCACCGCAATCTGGAGCGAGAACTCGATTTGAGCGAGAGCCGGTTGACTTAGGGAGCACCTGTTTACTTGAGTTGAGGAGAAGCAGGTCCTTCGACTCCGCTTCCCACCCCAGCGACGAAGACCTGTCGCCGGGGACCCCGGGGCTGCGCTTCGCTCAGGATGGCGAACATGACTTCCAGTCATGACCTCCGGCGTTTGGGAAACGCTCGAGATCCTCGGCACGCTAGCGGGTGTCGGGGAGGTCGGCGGGGATTTCGATGGAGACCAGGGTGCCGCGGCCGGGGTTGCTGACGATTTTGAAAGTGGCCTGCGTGCCGTAGAGCACCTCGAGCCGCTCCTGCACGTTCTTCATGCCGATGCCTGCACCATTACTGCTTCCCACTCCTGTGCGCGGGCGGTCGCCCATGCCTACGCCGTCGTCGGCAACTTCGATGAGCACGCGATCGCCGGTGAGTTTGCTGCGCAGCGTGACGGTGCCGCCGTGGATGCGCGGTTCGAGGCCGTGCTTGATGCTGTTTTCAATGAGCGGCTGAAGCAGAATGCTGGGGACGAGGATGTCGAGTGTTTGCGGATCGATCTCTTTTTCGACATGCAGCTTGTCAGCGCCGAAACGCACTACCTCAATGTCGAGATAGTCGTCAGTGAAGGCGAGCTCATCGCTGAAGGGAACGTAGGTATCGTGGTCCTTGAGAAGCGCGCGCAGGATGTTGGCGAGCTTTACGGTCATCTCGCGCGCCAGCTCCGGTTTGACGCGGACGAGGGATGCGATGGAGTTGAGAGTATTGAAGAGGAAGTGAGGATTGATCTGGCGCTGGAGGGCGTCGAGCCGCGCTTCGAGGAGGAGGTGCTTCTGCTCTTCAAGCTTCATCTCGATGCGGAGCGCGTTCCACACCTTGATGGCGATGCCGACGACGATGGGGGCGCTGAGCCACACCAGCACCTGCACCCATATCTGGGGCGCAACCAGGGCGAAGAGTTTGCGGGGAAACATGCGGGCAAGCTGATCGCGGCATGCTTCGGCTAGGACAATGAGGCCGAGCATGAGGAATTGCCTGTCCATGCGCGGACGGCGCAGGATGCGGCGCACCCAGCGGTAGAGGCTGAGGTCGACAAACGGCGTGAAGGACCAGATCTCTTCTTTTTCGACGAAGGCACCGAGCACTCCGGCGAGCAGCCCGACGGCGGCATTGAAAGGGAGCGCGAGATATTCGCCGTGGTAGAGCGCGGGGGCGGAAAGGATTATGCCGCCGAGCATTGCCCAGCGCGGTCCCACGAGAAGGCCGAGGAGAATGATGGTTTCAAACGAAATGTCGGCGGCGAGGAAATTGGGAACTGAAAAGCGAATCCATACACCGAGGGTCAGGGGAACGAGAAAGAAGGCCAGCAGGCCCAGCGTTTGCTCAGGCCGGCGATGATCCGCGAAGAACAGGCGGCGGAATGTGCTGGCGCGCGCAAGCGCGCTGGCCACGGACGCCATCACCCCGAGTTTCACGAGCAGGGTGATCAGAATGAGCCGGTCAGTCACCCCACCACTGTATCGCGCCGTGGAGGCACGGCCAAACGCGAAACTGCGGCGGGTCAGCGGCTTGCAAGTTTCTCGTGCGAGTGAATCTCATCCTTTGTGACGCGTGCCGCTGTTGGCTAATGCGCGCCAAGTAGAATGGAGACATGGCTTTTGAAAGCGTGAAGAAGGTGGCCGAGGCCGAATTTCCCACTCGCTGGGGGGCCTTTCGAATTCTGGGGTTTGAGGGGACGCTGCCGGGCCCCTCTGGATCGCGGGACGGAGTCGGATCGCCCTCGCAGGCCGGCAAAGTAGAAGGGCTGGTTGCGCTGGTGATGGGCGATATTCACACAACGCCGCCGTTGGTGCGGATTCACTCGCAGTGTCTGACGGGGGATGTATTTGGTTCGTTGCGCTGCGATTGCCGGCTGCAACTTGAATTGGCGCTCTCGAAGATTGCCGAGGAGGGCGCGGGCATTTTGCTCTACGAGCAGCAGGAGGGCCGCGGGATTGGGCTTGATGGCAAAGCTGAAGGCATACGAGTTGCAGGACGCGGGCCGCGACACTGTCGAAGCCAATGTCGAACTGGGGTTTGAGGCCGACTATCGGGAATATGAACTGCCGGCGCGCGTGCTGAAGATGCTTGGTGTCACCGCGGTCAAGTTGATGACCAACAACCCGGACAAAGTTGCGGCGCTGGAGTCGGCGGGGATTACGGTTGCCGAGCGGATTTCTGCGGAGGTGGAGCCGCAGGAGACATTTGCTGCGTATGTGCGGACCAAGCAGGAGAAGATGGGGCACATCGTCGAGACGATGGTCAGCGACGAGTAATTTTGCCTGAGGTAAAAGGAAATACGTCAGCGGGTCCTTCGACTCCGCTGCGCTTCGCTCAGGATGACGGATTGCGGTGAGAGAAGCAGTCCTTCGACTCCGCTGCGCTTCGCTCAGGATGACGGGGTGGGATGGGATAAGCGGGTCCTTCGACTCCGCTGCGCTTCGCTCAGGATGACGGGGTGGGATGGAGAAGCAGGTCCTTCGACTCCGCTGCGCTTCGCTCAGGATGACCGTTAATCAACATTTATTCCGCGATCGGATCAAGAGCTACTTCGTGGCTGTTTGCAACGGTTTGACTAAGGAGAGCGGAATCTCCATGGTGCCGACTTTGCGCGAGGCGCGGTCGTAGATGCCGGTGCGCAGCCAGAAATTTCCTTTGGGCACGGCCAGTCGAGCGTGGAGTTGCACGCCGGTATTCTGGAAAATCGCATACGCGTCGGGCTTGATATTCAGCTGGACCAAGTGATCTTCGCGACTGATGATGTTTCCATAGCGGTCATAGACTATGAGCGAAACATTCAGTGCGCCCTTGTGCAGTCCGTCTGTGTCGAGATTCAGTTTCAGGTCTTTCAGATCGATGGCGAAGTCAACCTTGTAGTGATTCTTGTTGTTCTTGTCGGCAGCATCGTTTTCGCCTGCAGCAGTCGGCACAATGAGTGCCTTGTAGAGAATCTGTTCGCTTTGCGGCATTCCCAGGTCCATGAAAGGCAGCAGGGGATCGACGGCTCCGGGGTTTTTGGAGGCGAGTTTCTGGATCTCCTGACTTCGCACGGCTAGAGAACTGCCAGGAAGCGCTTCTTCGACGGCAAAGTATCCACGGCGGTACGAGAGCTTATATTCCGCGCCCTCGACTTTCACCTTGATGTTGCGGAAGGTTCCGTCCATTTTTGGATTTGTCGGTGAGTACGCAAGGGTATAGAAATGACTGCCGGTTGACGTGATCTTGTCGATTACGTCGGAGAGTCCGTTGGTATTCGCGAATGCATGCCCTCCCGACTGCTCCGCGAGGATCTGCGCCTGGAGCTGATCAGAATTGCGATCCTGGCCCTCGCTTCTGATCGAGTTGGAAAATGTTCCGCTGGAGCCCATCATCTGGGATGCTTGCGTATTCGCCTGTGACAGGTTGCTTTCTGCGGCATAGAGGTTGTAAGTGGAGGTTCCGCGCGCATCTACCGGATAGATTGCTGCCCTGGCAGCAGCCAGCATCGCCAGCGTCTTTTTAATTTCGTCATCGATGGCCGGGGTACCCGATGCTACGCCACCTGCGGCGTCGGACCCCGTGACGTAGAGCGCCGGAACTTTTTCCGCAAACCAGATGATGTTCTTGCGTCCCGGGAATCCCTGCAGAAACGCTGCCAACCGCTGCAGATTTGCCAGCGTGACGTACATTCGATCGAACGAGCGCGAGGTGTCGTTCTCGTTAATAAAGTTCTGCAAAGCTGCAATCATCCCGGCTGGGGCTGCGCTGGCGCCGTTGCCCTCCTGCGTACTCATCATGCCGATCACATTCTGCTGAGCATTCGTCTCATCCTGCCCCTTCAGCATCACAGACGTTTCGACTGCGTTGTTCTTCTTGTTGTTCAGCGCCGAAGTCAGCACGGTGGGATCGTCGTTGAAGCCCTGAATGAAATGCAGGCCGAGCCCCATGGTAAAGATGGCCATTCGTGTGCCCGGCTTTGCGCTCTTGAGGAACTTGAGCGCCTGGGTATGCACATAGCTCTGGTTCTCCATGTGCGTATTCAGCGAGTCCAGCAGCAGCACATTCACCGCCGACGGCTGCGGGAAGGGCGAGAAATTCGTGAATACGTCCGGCGGCATGCTGGGAATTTCTACGGGCCGCACGGGAGGCGTTTTGCCATTTTCCTCAAAGAATGAAACTGTCTGTCGCTTTCCCTGCTCTGTCACGCTGAAGGCGTCTCTTGAAAGTCCAGTGACCGGTTTGCCTGAGGAATCGCTGACGATCACATCCACGAGGACAGCCCTGGTGTTGACGCGCAGGGTCGTTGCAGATTCATCTGCTTGTCCCATCCCCGGAACCGCGCACGCGAGTGCGAGGAACATGGCAACGATCGGACGATTCATAGAACCTTTTCTCCGACAAAAAATATGTATGTGGTTGCGAACCCCATCATAGTCTCAATGAACAAGTTGAGCGGTGATCCATATTTGGTAGACGGCTTTCGGCGCAGCTGGGGCTGCAACCAATTTTGCTTTGGAGGGTAGAGAGAGCGTTACCGTGGATGCCTGATACGTTTTTTCAACGGCCGCGTGGCTTTCGCGGATGCGCGCTGCGACGGACCGTCGACCTGGCCAACCTGTTCGATGGCGGCACGAAGGAAGCGGCGCACCATGGGGCGGTCGAGATCGTCGTGATTGTTGATTCTGAGATGCCGAATCAATTTGCCGGAGCCTTCCAGAACGCCTTCGGCGATCGGCAAGAAGTGCGCCGCGGTTGAAACCGAGGTTCACACAATTCTTGTACGTCACGACGTGGCAGAATCCGTCCTTCATAGGCTTGCCGGTGAATGAAAAGCCGATTGCAACTGCATACCCGTTTACAAGCGATTCGATTGCTTCGGGCGCTTCTTCGAGGACGACTTCGCGGAGAGCGAGAGCAAGGCTTGCGATGCGGGGATCGTATGGGACCAGGTAATCGAGCAATCGGGGATCGGGCGGGCGCGCCATGATGGGCAGACTAGCACAGACCTATGACGTCGAGGCGCCCAAAGGTCTTCTACAGTCGCACGAAATTATCGGCCGCTCGACAGACTATTTGCCGGTTGCCATCACTTTGCGGATTGGGTCGTTGTCGGCGTAGACGCGCCACTCGGCTACCAGGCCGTCTTCGATGAGGGCACGGATCGCGACGGGGGTCTGCCAGCGGTTTTCGGGATTCAGCTTGCCGTCGCGGGAGTAGGTACCAGAGGCCATGCCGAGCATGACGACGACCGGTTCGCCGGGGTAGAACTCCTCGATGGCGACGGAGTAGTCGGGCACCATGCGGAAGTAGGCGGCCCAACCCTCGCGCATTTTGTCGCGGCCCTCAATCACTTTGCCCAGCGAGTCAATGAAGCGATGGGTGGGAGACATGAGCGCTGCCAGCCGATCCGCATCTTGCCGGTTGATGGCCCGGACGAAAGCCTGCGCGACGGACTCCGCCGAGTTGCCGATTGATTCCATGAAGATCCCCCGAACGCAATTTTAAGCGTGCCGGCGCAGGGAACCGTTTTCCCCTCGGAAGCGTACCCTATTCTCAGGCGCTGCAAATTAGGGCTTGAGATAAACGAGCTAGTTCCAAGCAAGTCCGAGCAAGTCCGAGCCAATCCAGGGGTGGCAGCGTCGAACGAGTATGCAGAATTTTACAGATACACTCAGCGAGGTTTTTCGGGCCATCGCGGCGAACAAGCTGCGCAGCTTCCTCACCATGTTCGGGATTGCGTGGGGAGTGGGGTCCCTGCTGGTGCTTGTGGGTCTGGGTGAGGGATTCCGGTCGGGACAGCATCGCAACCTGGCGAAGCTCGGCAACGACCTTGATGATGATGTGGAATGGGACTATCCCCGCTGTCGCCAACCAGCACACAGGGATGCGTCCTTACCAGCTGACGATGGGCGATGCGGAGGCGGTAAAGCAGTTGCCGGAATTGCGCGCCGCTACAGTGGAGCTTGCGCGCTCGGACCTCTATGAAGTAAGCCAGTTCAGCAACACATCGAGCCGCGTGATGGGGGTATGGCCCAATTACTCGCAGGTGCGCTACATCCCGATGGCTCAAGGGCGATTTATCAATGACGCAGACGTTAGCGATCGTCGCCGCGTAGCGGTGCTGGGCTCGAAGGCTGCGAGGCTGCTGTTCCCCGGCAGGCCGATGGTCGGCGAGGCGATCACGATCAATGGCACTGAATTCCGGATCGTAGGCGCAGTGGAAAAGATCAGCCGGGGTAGCCAGGACTTCGACGACCAGAAGCTCTACATTCCCGTTACGACGATGCTTGAACTGTTTCCGCTGAAGGGCGAGAACATTGCCAAGGATGCGCTGACGTCGATCCAATACCAGCCAACTAAGCCGGGCGATGCGGTTGCGGCGGTTGCGGCGGTGCATCGAGTGATTGCCGCGCGGCATGGTTTCGATCCCGCGCTGAAGGATGCATTTCAGGAGTGGGACACTATCAAGGAGATGAAGATGGTGGGCGCCATTTTCACGGCGATGGATATTTTTCTGGGCGGTGTAGGGATTGTGACGCTGGGGCTGGGCGCAGTGGGGATTATCAACATCATGCTGGTGTCGGTGACGGAGCGGACGAGCGAGATTGGGTTGCGGAAAGCTCTGGGGGCGACGAAGAGCAGCATCATGGGGCAGTTCTTCTGGGAGGGGCTCCTGCTGACGGCGGTGAGTGGTGCGATCGGGATTGCGGGCTCGGCGGGGCTTATGGCGGTGCTGCAGGCGCTGCTGACCGGCAAGATGCCTGGTTTTGATCCCCCGCGTCTCGTGCCGTGGTCGGCCGCGCTGGCCATGGGGACGCTGGTGCTGAGCGGGATCGCTGCGGGACTCTATCCGGCAAGCAAGGCTGCGGCCATGGATCCGGTTGAGGCGTTGCGGAAGGATTGAAAAGCACCTCTTAGCTCTTGGCTTTTAGCTATTAGCTTCGGGCTCGGGATGGATGCAATCTTGCGGATCGGGACAAAAGACAATTGAAACTCGATGTAGTGTGTGGGCAATACCAAGCAGCTAAGAGCTAATGGCTAATAGCTCACGGCTCGGAGAAGTAAATGCTGAAGGACATATTTGGTCAGGCCTGGGAGGCAATGGTTTACAACCGCCGCCGCACTGCCATCACGATGATCGGGATGGCGTGGGGGATTGCGACGGTTGTGCTGCTGCTGGCGTATGGTGCGGGCTTCAGCCGCGCAGTTCAGGCGATCTTCGCTCAGTGGGGCACCAATGTGATCGGCGTCTTTCCGGGGCGAACGAGTGAGCAGGCGGGCGGCGAAAAGTCGGGTGTCAAGGTGCAATTCACCATGGATGATGTGGATCGCATCATCGCGAGCGTTCCGGGCATCAATCATATTTCACCGACAGTCGACAAAGACGTCACTGTCAAGGACGATCTGCACACCTATACGTGGAGAGTAAACGGCGTGATGCCGGTGTTTCAGGACATCTGGAAACTGGATACGGATGCAGGCCGCTTCTTCAATGGGGAGGAGGAGCAGCAGCGGGCGCATGTATGCGTGATCGGATCAGAGTCGAAGACCAAGCTGTTTTCGGGCGGATGGGCGGTGGGGCAGACCATCCGGTTAAATGGCGTTCTGTTCACCATCATTGGCGTGCTGAGCCCCAAGATGCAGGAGGGCGAAGATAACGATCGCAACAGGCAGATCTACGTTCCGTTCAGCACCATGGGCGACCTGGCGGATACGAAATACATTGGCGGCGTCTGGTTCAACTACCAGGGTAACTACGAGCTCACCGAGCAAAACCTGCGTAACTCGCTGGCAGCCGCGCATCATTTCAGGCCATCGGACCACAACGCGATTTATGTCGCCAACCTGATGACGGAGCTGCATCAATTCAGCATTCTTTCGCTGGCGTTGCAAGTGCTGCTTTCGCTCGTCGGAGCGCTTACGCTGGGAATCGCCGGCATCGGACTGATGAACATCATGCTGGTGGCGGTACAGCAACGCACTCGCGAGATCGGCGTGGAGAAAGCGCTGGGTGCGCGAAGGCGCCACATCCTTACGCAATTTCTTGCAGAAGCGATGGTGATTACGGGCATCGGGGGTGTGGCGGGCATCGGTTTGGCATATGTCGTATCGTTGCTGATCGGACGGATCCCTTTTTACAGCAATATCGCGCAACACGCGGAGGATGCCGATATTCAGCTGCTGATTTCGCCAACGTCAGTCATCGTGGCGACGACGATCCTGATCGTGACGGGGCTGGTGAGTGGAATGATTCCGGCGATTCGCGCGGCTAACCTGGACCCGATTGAAGCACTGAGATACGAATAACGGACCAGTAGTCAGTGATCAGTGGTCAGTGATCAGATGTTCCGCATCGAGTCGAAGGTTATCGACAGACGGCGGCCGGTCGGACGTAACAGCAGAAATTATTTTCTCGTCTGCAACAACTTTTCAAAACTCATGGTGTTTTCGCTGGGCAATGGATTCTGCGCGGTTGCGTCAGAATCCTGCACAAGCCACGGTGGTGCGACGCGCGATGGATTGATCTCGATCTGCGTGAACAGGACTTCTGCGGCAAAAATCCGATCCATCTTTCTCCCTCGCATTGAGCTGCGCTTCAATTTAAGCGAGACAGGCACGACTTCTCGATGCAACGCAGTGCACGACTGCTCGATCTTCCGCGATTTTCCCCGCCCAGTTGGGGCTAAACAGAAACGATCACCCGAGACTCGCCTGCGATCGCTGCGGCGGGATCTCTTTTTGACCAGGAGGCCTTCGATGAAGAGCACTCACCTCGCCCTCTGTACGCTGTTGCTTTCTCCAACGCTAACCGCATACGCCGCCAGGCAGATTGTGCCCGCCGGCTCACTTATCAACTGCACGGTCTCGGAAACGAAGATATCTTCGAAGACGATGGCAATAGGCGACCCGGTTCTTTGCCAGACCGGCATCACTACGCGTAATGGCTCCGCGCGTCTGCCGTTTAACACGTATCTTGAGGGCCGGTTCGAGGACTACAAGGATCCGGGACATTTTGTCGGCAAGGGATGGATGGAGTTGAAGTTCGATCGCATGGTGATCGAGCCGCGCACCATCATTCCAGTGTCGGCGAGAGTGGTGGATGTACCGGGTTTCTCGGTGGATCAGCAGGGAAGGATTTTAGGCAAGGGCCACCCAACGCGGGACATCGTGGAGTGGTGCATCCCGATCCTGTGGCCAATTGATCTGCTGAATCTGCCGCGTCGCGGACCTCGTCCCACTTTGAAGACGGAGACGCGGCTCATCGTAAAAGTGATGGACGATACGGAAGTGCCCGTTGTAGATGATCCCGACCGCGACCCCTCCGGACTCTATCGTCGCGAGCCGAGCGCTTACGACGATGCTCCGCAGGTGAGGCCGCAGCGACAGATAGCACAAGATGATCCAGGGCCGGCCTACCAGCCACCTCCGCCGGTGTATCAACCGCAGCAGCAGTATCAGCAGCAGTATCAGCAGCCGCAGTATCAACAACAGCAGTATCAGCCGCCGCAACAGTCGTATGTGCCGCCGGCGCCGGTTCAAGCGTATATGCAGGTGATGCCTGTTTATGTGGCTCAGCCGCCGACAGTGTACGTGGTTGCCGCTCCGCCTCCTCCGCCGCCGGTGCAGGTTTATATGTATACGCCGCCGCCGCCGACAGTCGCCATGTGGTCGCCGCCACGCACGATGTTTTATCCGAGCGCGTATGCATATCGCGCGGGGTATGGGTACGGCTATTAGGGCGATGCGGAAGTGAGGGAGGTTTTTCCCGAAGGGGGAGGCGCGATGAATTTATCGCGCCCTCTTTTTCTTCGATGAGCCGAGCAGCAGGCGGAAGTGTTCACGTAGCTGCGCGACTGCGCGGTCGAAAGGCTCGATGGAGCGGTAGGAGCGCGACAGCATCACACCGCCTTCCATGGTGACGAGAACGAAAGTGGCCAGTGCGTCGATATCAGTACCGCGCGGTATGGAGGCTTCCATTTCGACGAGGCACTCGCGGACGGCCTCGATCCATCCCTGAAAATTGCGGGCGATCAGAAGATGGGCGGGAGCGTTCTCGGGATCGATCTCCAGTGCGAGGCGACCGAGCGGGCAGCCGTATTGGCAGCCGGTGACGAGGATGCGTTCGCGATAGCCGGCGAGAATGGCGAAGATGCGCTCAAGGGGTGTGGGCGTAGATGCGAAGGCTGGATCGACGACCATTGGCCGAAGCAGGTCCGCATATTGCTCGAGGACGGCGCGCAGCAGGGCTTCCTTGCTATCGAAGAAATGATAGAAGCTGCCTGAGTTGACCTGGGCGTGTGCCAGCAATTCGGCCATGCTGGTTCCTGCGAAGCCGCGCTCCCAGAAGAGAAAGCGGGCCGAGTCGATGAGCCGGTCGCGCGTGGAGGCGGATTGTTTTTGGGCCGGCATAGATTCTTCTTGACAGAAAGAATACTGCTTGCAAGTATCTTACTTGAACGATCAACTAAATACCATGAAAAGACCAATAATGTTCGCCATCTTGTTGTTCAGCCTTGTTCCTGCCCGTTTGCCGCGGGACAGGTCGGATCGACCACGCCTGTCAACGAACCGCCAAGGCAACTGGTGATTGAGATCGAAGTTCCGGCGCCTGTGCAGGAGGTCTGGAAGGCATTTTCCACGAGCGAAGGGTTGAGCACGTGGCTGTTCCCGAATGCGACCGTCGATCTGAAGCCGGGAGGGGACTGGCTGGTTCATTTTCCGGGAGGCAGCACGGGAGGCGGAACGATTGTGAGCTTCGTGCCGGAGAAGGAGATTGTGATCGCTGCCCTCGCGCCCGACAAGTTTCCGCAGGTGAGGGCTGCCCGCACGCGTGCGGTCTTTCAGTTTGAGCCACGCGGGAACTCGACGGTCGTTCGCCTGACGCAGACGGGCTGGCAGAGCGGCGAGGAGTGGACGCGGGCGTACGAGTACCTGGCGGCAGGTAATGCGCAGCTGCTGGCGTCGCTGCATCGGCGATTCGTGGATGGTCCGATGGACTGGGAGAGGGCGATGGGGAGTTCGAAACCGAAAGCGAACTAGGAGGTGAAACGTGGATTTTCATACGCTGAATTTCTGGGCAATTCTCGTGGCGGCGCTCTCCGCATTTCTGATTGGCGGAGCCTGGTATTCACCGGCGCTGCTGGGCAGCGCGTGGAAGCAGGCGAACGGATTTCTATCGGAGGAACCGGGTGCTGGTCCCAGGGTATTCGTGATTGGATTTGTGCTGAGCCTTGTGATGGCTGTGAATCTTGCGATGTTTCTCAATGATCCAAAGACAACGCTGGCGTGGGGAGCAACTGCGGGATTTCTGGCGGGCTTTGGCTGGGTCGCGATGGGGATGGGGATAGTCGCGCTTTTCGAGCGTCGATCGTTGAAATACGTGCTGATAAACGGAGGCTATCTTACGGTCGCACTGACCGCGATGGGTGCGATTCTGGGAGCCTGGCGTTAGCTCCGTCCCCGAAACGAGCCAGCTCATAACAAACTCGGAGCCGGCAGCGACCGGCGCGCGATAGGATGAGTGCGTTTCCAAAGTAAACGGAGCTCACTCTTGACGATTCGGAAATCTACGCGCCGGGAAGCACTGAAAATGTGCAGTGCAGGTTTGGTCGTTGCGATTGCCGCGCCGGCCTTTTCAATCGGGCGCAGGAACACCGCATACATCGACGTTGGCCCTGCGCTTGCACCTGGAACGCCGAACTCTGCGGAGAGAATGGCGTTGATTGCGGAATTCAGGAAGCGATCAGAGGGGCTGCAGGAGAAGTTCGAGGCGCGCACGCACAAGAGCGATTGGACGATGCCTTACCGGGTGTATCGACCGGCAGCAAGCGGCAAGCTGCCGCTGGTTCTGTATCTGAGCGGCAGCGGGGGGCTAGGCGACGACAATCTGAAGCAGATTGGCCTGGGCAACATTTTCGGAACACGTGTGTGGCTGCTGCCTGAGAATCAAAAGCAATTTCCCTGTTTCGTTGTTGCTCCGCAGACCGATCGCGGATGGGCAAAGTACGATTTTGCGGAGCAGGACAGCCGGGGACCGAAGCCGGTGCCGGGTCTTGGCGATGGGTCACGGATGGCGCTGGAGATTGTCGACAGTCTGATTCGCGAGTTTCCTGTCGATGAGCGGCGGATTTATGTTGCCGGGCAATCGATGGGCGGGGCGGGTGTCTGGAATGTAATTGCCGGCCGCCCGCGCTTCTTTGCTGCCGGCATGATCTGCTGCGGGAGCGTCTCGATGGAAGATGGCACGGAGGCGATCGAAACGCCGCTCTGGGCTTTCCAAGGGGACGCCGATAAAACTGTTCCAGTGTCGTTGTCGCGCGATCGCATTGCGGCGAGACGCAAGGCCGGTGGCCACCCGTTTTACACCGAATACGCAGGAGTGGACCACAACTGTTGGGAATGGGCCTTCACCGAGCCGGCGCTTGTGAACTGGCTCTTCGCGCAAAGGCGCAGCTGAATGATGCACCGCAAGAGACCAAATCAAAACTTCTCATCGCGACTGTGGCTTGCGCTGTTTGCGCTTGGACTATTGGCAGGCATGCCCATGCCTGGGCAGACAGATCGCAGTGTGACGAAGTTAGCTGAAGGCGTGTACGAAATCCAGCACAAGGATGCGCTTGACGGAGCAGCCAGTGGAAATACCACGGTGATTATCGGCGAACGGCAAATCTTTGTGGTGGATTCTTGCTTTCTGCCGTCTGCCGCTCGAGAAGACATCGCTCAAATTCGCCAGTGGACAGACAAGCCGGTCGCCTTCGTGCTGAACACGCATTTTCACAACGATCACAACCTGGGCAATCGCGCGTATATGGATGCGTTTCCTTCGGTGACGATCATCGCGCATGCGGAAACAAAGAAGGATATGGACATGTTCGGTCCGGGATCGGCAAGCCGGGAAGAAAAAGGGATGGCCGCGCTGAAACAGATGCTGGATACGGGGAAGACTCGGGATGGCCAGGCGTTGACACCGGAGGAGACGACGGAAGTTAGAAATGCGCTGGCTCGACGGATCCAGATCGTCGATGAAATAAAGCAGGTGACGTTTCAAAGCGCGACGCTCACTTTCGAGCACGATTTCATGATTGATGTGGGCAATCGGGAAGTGCAGGTCAAGTTCCTGGGACGAGGCAATACCTCGGGGGATGCCGTTGTTTATCTGCCGAAAGAGAAAATCGTGGTCGCGGGCGATCTGGTGGTCTATCCGATTCCATACCTCTATGACGGCTATCCTACGGAGTGGATTCAAACCTTGCAGAACCTGGCGCAGCTGGATGCCGATTCGATAGTGCCGGGTCACGGGCCGATCCTGCACGACAAAACTTATGTCTACTTGATCCGGGACTTGCTGAAGAGTGCGGTTGACCAGGTGAATGCAAAGCTCAGGCAAAGTGGACCAGCCATGTTTCGTAGTCTCGATGAAGTAGAGGCTTCAGTGGACCTGACGCCATTCCGGCAACGCTTTGCCGGCAATGACAAGGATCTGGCCGCTGCTTTCGACGATATGTCGAAACACCTGGTCAAGGTGGTTTTCGAAGAGGCCAGTTTGCGTTAGAGCTGCGAGTTGAAAATGCTCAAGATTAAACAGGCGGCATTGTGTCGACGACGGGCACTCCGGGGGGTGGAGTGAAACGGAAGGTCGCCGGGGAGATTGGGGCGTTGGCCTGTTCGTCAGTGAAGGTGAACCGGGTTTCGGCGCCGTCGGTTTCCTGGATCTCCATCGCGGTGATCACGCCGTCTGAGGTCACGGTGAGGGCGAGGCGCTGGACGCGCTTTTCCTGGCCATGCGGAACGCCGGCAAGGGTGAAGCTGCCGTTGGCGGTTGGCGTCACGGCGAGGTGATCGATTTCCTTTTCAAGCTTGGTGTGGCCGAGGAGGAAGCGCAATGGTGAGCGGAGATCGTCGAGCTCCTTCGCTCCGATGCGCTGAACCTGGGGATCGCCTTTGGAATAGAACCAGGCGTATTTTCCGTCGAGAAGGAAGAGCTTGCCCGCTGGCTTGGTGTAGTCCCAGCGCATTCGGCCGGGCTTGAGGAGCAGGAGGGTTCCGCTCTCTGTGCGCATGCGGCCCATGCCTTCGTAGTTCTCGACGAACTGGGCTTTGAGGGAATGGAGCTGGTTGTAGTGCTGGTCGACGCGCTGGGCGAGGTCGTGGACGGTGGGTTGCTGGGCGGAGAGCAATCCGGGGGCGAAGACCAGCGCGATCAGCAGAAGGATGACGGCGTTGGAAGAACAGCAGGTCCTTCGACTTCGCTTCCCACCCCAGCGACGAAGACCTGTCGCCGGGGACCCCGGCTGCGCTTCGCTCAGGATGACGGTTGTGAAAGGAAAAAGCAGGTCCTTCGACTCGATCGCTTCGCGACCTTCGCTCAGGATGACACCGTTATTATTTCTGCAGTAGACCAGGGTCATTGCACCATCTGGGTGCAGTTGGTGCCGCCGGCGGGGTCCATCTTGATGGGGCCGCCGGATTCCACGCAGAATCCGCGATCGCCGGTTTTACCCGGAGTGGCGGGGACGGCGGTGAGGACATAGCCAGTGACGCGGTCGGTATTGTTGACCGTCACCTTGGTGCAGTTGTTGATGGTGAAGATGTAGCCATCCTTGATGCCGGTGGCGAGCTGGCCGCTGATGAGTTGCGCGGAGGTGGGGCTGGGCGGACCCGCAGTTCCTTCGCCAGCGAGTGCCTGCAGCGTGCAGGCGAAGCCGTTGACGGGGTAGTTGGTCGCGTACATCGACTGCGCCTGCTCAATCGTCTGCAGAGACTTTTGCGCGGAGACTTCATCCGTGTGTTTCCGGATGGTGTTCGCGGTGGGAATGGCGATGAGCATCAGGATGACGATGATGGAGATGACGATCAGCAGTTCCATCAGGGTGAAGCCTGCCGACTGTGCTCGAGCCGAGGAGCGGCGCCGTTTGGAAATCATCATAAGCGTGCAATTCATTTGGACCCCATGTCTTTGGGAGCAGACAAACGCACTGCCCCACACGACAAAATCCTACAACTTACAGACGCAGAAGGGAAATGGAGCGCTCAAGGCAGTGATCAGTGGTCAGGAACGAGCGCGAAGAGGACAGACTCATCGCAACTTTGGGCGCTGGCGATGGAATCTTGGAAGGCTGGGTAATAGCCGCGCCGGCAAGGCGTTCAAACTGATCACTGTTCACTGACCACTGTTCACTGGCTTCAACACGCCAGGCGGTCGCGGTTGAGCTTGATGCCGGTAAGGCGGCCGAGGAGGGTGACGGCGATGCGGTCTGAGACGAAAAGGCGCTGTGCCATGGCCTGGATTTGCTCGGCTGTTACCGCTTCGACGCGGACGATGACTTCTTCAGCAGTGAAGAACTGGTGGAAGTACATCTCCTGCCGCGCGAGGTTGGCCATGCGCGAGTTTGAGCTTTCGAGGCCCATGAGGATGTTGCCCTTCAGCTGATCTTTGGCGCGAGTCAATTCTTCGTCGCTGAGGAGAACTTCTTTGAGATTGCGGAACTCCGCAAGGATGAGGTCAATGCACTCCAGAGCCTTGTTTGCAGAGGTGCCGGCGTAGACGCAAAGAGAGCCGGTATCGCTGTAGGGACTGAGATCGGAGTAGATGGCATAGGCCATGCCGCGCTCTTCGCGAATGGTCTGGAAGAGCCGGGAGCTCATACCGCCGCCGAGCACTGTGTTCAGGATCAGGGTGGCATAGCGGTTGTCGTCGGTGATGGGCGGGGCGGGCACTCCCATGCATAGCTGAACCTGCTCGAGGGACTTTTTGTTCTGCAGCAGGATTCGTGCGCTGGCCAAGGGCGCCTGCATTTCATGCACGGCTTCGCCGGGAGGCAGTCCGGTGAACTTTTGGGTTACGGCTTCGACAAACTGATCGTGCTCAAGATTGCCGGCTGCAGAGAAGACCATGTTTCCGCCGCGGAAGCTGCCGGTGTGGTAGTCAATGAGTTTCTGCTGATCGAGACGGCCCACGGTTTTGGTGGTGCCTAGAATCGGTTTGCCGAGGGGATGGTCTTTCCAGAAATTCTGCGTGAAGAGTTCGTGGACCAGCACGTCAGGGTTGTCCTCGTCGATCTTGATTTCTTCGAGGATGACACCGCGTTCGCGCTCAATTTCGGGAGAAGCGAAGACGGGATTGAGCACCAGGTCGGCGAGCACGTCAAGAGCGATGGGCACGTGGTCGGCGAGCGACTTGACGTTGAAGCAGATGGTTTCCTTGCCGGTGAAGGCATCCAGGTTGCCGCCGATGGAGTCCATTTCGCGGGCGATGCCCAGCGAAGAACGCGACCGTGTTCCCTTGAAGACCATGTGTTCGACGAAGTGGGAGATTCCGTTAATTTCGGCGGATTCGCAGCGCGAACCAGACTTGATCCACACGCCCATGGCCACCGAGCGGAGATGTTCCATTCGCTCAGTGAGAACGATAAGGCCGCTGGGTAATACAGTACGGCGAAGATTGCGCTGTGGTGTCATCGTCTCTCGATCGTTTTTCGATTTTAGGAGAAGCAGGTAGCGACGGCTTCCATTCAGTGCCGTCCGGGTTCGAGAAAGGGGCTAGCGATTTTCTGCGGAGATTGCGGGAGGCTGCAAGGGAGGTAGAAATGCTCTATGCTGGGCGCAGCCGTGTCCGCAAACTCACAACTTGTCCCATTAGACGCTAAGAACAGGCTCGGCGGAAGCCTGCGATATTTTTTTGGCATGAAAGCGGGAGAATTGGCCGCCTGCATGGTCGACCTGGGCGAGCCGAAGTGGCGAGGCCAGCAGTTGGCTGAGGCGATCTATCGCCAGCGGATTGTTGATGTTGAAGGCATTACGACGCTTCCGATTGCGCTGAGGCAAAAACTTGCCCGGGAAGGCTGGCAGGTGGGGCGGCCGCGGATCGTACAGGTTTTTACGTCGGTGGATGGGACGGAACGGTACCTGGTGGCGGGGCAGGGGCCTGATGGCCTGTCGCCTGGGCTGACGGTAGAGACGGTGTGGATGCCCGAGGGGGATGAGGGAGAGGCAGGGGATGGCAGCGAGACGGACAACCCCAAAGCGGGCCTTTCGGCTGCACCCTCGACACGGGTCAGGCGGGCGACGATTTGTGTTTCAAGCCAGATAGGCTGCGCGGTCAATTGCCAGTTCTGCCTGACGGCGAAGCTTGGATTGCAGCGTAATCTGACCGCCGGCGAGATCGCTGGCCAGGTGGTGGCCGTGCTTGAGCGGCACGGCGTCGAGGTGGGCAAGGACCGCCTGAACCTGGTGTTCATGGGAATGGGCGAGCCATTTTTGAACTACGACAACTTTATCGCCGCAGTGAGGTTGCTGGTAGATGAAGTTGGGTTGAGCCCGCAGCGGATGACGGTCTCAACGTCGGGGATTGTGCCGGGCATCGAGCGGTTTGCGGAAGAGCCGCCGGAAATTCGTCCCAAGCTGGCGATCAGCTTGAATGCGCCGAACGATGCGGTTCGCAGCGAGATCATGCCGATCAATCGCAAGTGGCCAATTGAGGCCGTGGTGGATGCGGTGCGAGGTGTTCGTCTGCGCACGCGTGAACGCATCACGTTCGAGTATGTGCTGCTGGGCGGTGTAACAGACCAGCCGGAACATGCAGCCGAAGTAGCGCGGCTGGTGCGGCGCACGGGATTGCCGGCGAAGGTGAACCTGATTGCGTGGAATCCGGGGCCGGGGATTGCCTATGAGACGCCGCAGGCTTCAGCTGTCGAGACATTTCGGCGAGCGCTGGCGGCTGAGGGAGTGCCGGTGTACCTGCGGCGGCCGCGGGGACGCGATATTTATGCGGCTTGCGGGCAGTTGAAGCGAACGGTGGAAGGGTGAGTTAGAGCAGTGTCCGATTCTTTTTGGCGGTAATGTCAGATACTCTCGCGATCAAGAAAAAGCAAGCTTATGTCTTGTTCTCGATTCGGAGAAGTCTTGCCAGCAGATGCCGACTCACCTCAACATCAGCCTACTTTTGCCTGTCTGCGATGAACCAATGATGATCCGGAGCAAGTGCTCTGGCCGAGTTTGCCGCGCAGTTGACATTGTTTTCTCCGCAAGAATGGCGTGGAGCGCCTTGATCGTGCAGTTTGTGCCTGAATACTTCTGTCCGAGTTGTCGCCTACTCGGCAGGAACGAAGAGTAACGTTCCTGGTTGGCGGTGATCCAACAGCACTGCGGTCAAAGCGGAAGATATTACTCTTCCCTTGCTTCGGGAGACAGTGCCTTCGACTGTTCCGCTTCACGTCTTTTGGCTTGTACCGACACGGCAACAAGCACGACAAATACGACAGGGAGGATCAGGAAAAGAGGGAGCAGGATCAGCAAGACTTCCACTTTATTAGGCCCCTTGGGGGACATTTAACCACACGGATTAACTTCAGTTTCGCATCCTGTTCCTCAAAGGTAAGTTCCGAATCGACGGGAACTCGTCCGGAATGGGGCAATTGGAAGATTCAATGGTGAATGCGTCTCGCGTCGTAATCAGACTCCTGTTTAGTAGTGCGCCCATGTCACAAACCAATGCTCGTCCGGTCGAGCTGATCGGATGATCAGACGTCCATCGGGCGTGAACTCGAACTTTCGAGGCAGGTCTTTACCTACGAGCAGGTCACGGGTAATAGACCCGCGCACATGGTGTGTCACCGTATGTGTGGCATCGTCAACGTCAAAACTGCCAAATGACGCCTCGTACCCCTTCAGCACGTATTCGTTCGACAGACTGTCGGCCGGTCCTGGATACATCAGTTGAACGGACATGTGTCCGTCTTGGGTGTAGATCAGCATGCCTTCCGGTTGAGGGCCAGATGCTGACTTTCCATCGGTGCCGGGTGAATCGATATGGACGAGATGCCATGCGCCGATCAGCTTCTCTCGTGCGCTGTCCTTCTTGGCGATCTGTCCCGATGCGGCCAAGCTGGCGGTCATCGCAACAAAGAGAGGAATTCCGCAGACGATTCTACGAGCGCCGTTCATCGACCCACCAACGACTGATGGAATGGCGAATATCGGGCACCTTCCACCTTGATGTTCGAGGAGGCCTCCTCAAGAGACAGTACTTCGTCGACCGTGAGTTCGATTGTCGCGCTACCCAGATTCTCTTCAAGACGCGATAGCTTCGTCGTGCCCGGGATTGGAACTATCCAAGGCTTCTTTGCGAGTAACCAGGCAAGCGCGACTTGAGCGGGCGTCGCGTGTTTCCTCACCGCGAACGCGGCAATGACATCGACTAATGCCTGGTTGTTCTTGCGATTCTCGGCGCTGAAGCGTGGAACAGTGTTGCGGAAGTCGGTACTGTCGAACGTGGTGTTCGCGTCGATCTTTCCCGTCAAAAAACCTTTGCCAAGGGGGCTGAACGGCACAAAACCAATGCCAAGCTCCTCAAGCGTAGGCATCACCTTCTCTTCCGGCTCTCGAAAGAACAGCGAATATTCGCTCTGCAATGCCGCAACTGGCTGAACCGCATGAGCGCGACGAATAGTCTTCGCACTCGCCTCCGAGAGGCCGAAATGTTTAACCTTGCCTTCTTGGATAAGGTCCTTCACCGCACCCGCCACGTCTTCAATCGGAACATTGAGGTCGACGCGGTGCTGGTAGTAGAGATCGATGGCCTCCACTTTGAGACGCTTCAGCGATTCCTCCGCGACCCGCTTGATGTGTTCGGGACGACTGTTCAAAGCACTCCATTTGCCGCCGTCCTCAGGATTCGCCTCCCAACCAAATTTGGTCGCGATCACCACGCGGTCGCGATATGGGAAGAGTGCCTCGCCGATCAACTCTTCGTTCAACAGCGGACCGTACACCTCCGCGGTGTCGAAGAAAGTGACGCCGCGCTCTACCGCCGCATGGAGCAGGAAAGTCATCTCCTGCTTCTCTTTCGGTGGGCCATATGACCAACTCATTCCCATACAGCCAAGTCCGATGGCCGATACTTCCAGATCGCTGTTTCCAAGCTTGCGTTTTTCCACGGCAATCCTCCTGATTCTCACTGCGGACCTCGCGAACGTGTCCGCATCGATTCGCCTATCTCGAATAATAGAAGGAGCACGTATCGTCTGCGGTTTCCCGATCCTGCCAATCTCTTGCCCAATCCTGTCTGAGACCAGCTCATCCGCTAGGCATTGCATAGACTTGAACCTTCCAATACCGTGGAGAGGCGGCGGCTGCAGCATATTGGTCATCGGTTCGGGACATTGAAACAAGGCTTTGACCGAGAGGAAATGATCATGAACATATCGTTTGAAAACAAAGTTGCACTCGTCACTGGCGCCGCATCTGGCCTGGGTCTCGCGACTGCCAAGGCATTTGCTGAGTCGGGTGCCTCTGTGGTGCTGGCGGACTGGAATGAGAAGGAAGTCGAAGCCGCAGCTAAGGGACTCGCGGATAAAGGTCACAAGACACTGGCCGTCCGCTGTGACGTCTCAGATGACGCGCAGGTAGAAGCAATGGTGAAGCGAACCGTCGAGATCTTCGGAAGCCTCGATGCCGCATATAACAATGCCGGCGTTCAGGGTGTTCTGGCGGAAACTGCCGATTCCCCCCGCGATGATTACGACCGGGTGATGGCGGTCAATCTCCGCGGTGTCTGGAGCTGCATGAAGTTCGAACTGCAACAAATGCGCAAGCAAGGAAGTGGCGCTATCGTCAATTGCTCTTCGCTTGGAGGGCTTATCGGCGGCAACCAGCGCGGGACGTACCATGCTGCAAAGCACGGAGTGATTGGATTCACCAAGAGCGCCGCTCTTGAATATGCAACCCGTGGCATTCGCGTGAACGACGTATGCCCGGGCATGATCCAGACGCCCATGTTCGACAAGATGATTGCTGAAGGTCAGGGAGAAGAGCTGAACGCGATGTTGAAGTCGCTGGTGCCAATGGGACGGATGGGGCGGCCCGAAGAAATCGCCGATGCTGTTCTATGGCTCTGCAGCTCAGCGGCCAGCTATGTTACTGGGCAGTCGATCTCCGTCGACGGCGGCTACGTCATGCGCTGAAGCAGACCGAGATAGAAACGTTAGCCCTCAATTCCGAACCACGATCCGGCCCGTTTTCTCCCGACTTTTCGAGTTCTGGTCGCAGTAGGGACGATCATCGCTGATCGCCCCCTGCGCAGATCCGTACGGGCGCGTTTACGCATACGGCTCTTACGAAGGATGAGTGGCGCAGAAGCGAGCCTCCGGGTAGGGATGCAGGATGCGGGGTGTTTGAATCCATCTGTCGAAGATCGGGCCGTATTTCGCCCACTTCTTTCGCGCCTTCTGACTGCGACGAATGAGAACACTTCGCCAGAGCCGATGGACGCGATGTTTGAAGAGGTACAACTGATCGATGTTGCCGGGAACAGCATGATAGAGGTAGTAACCCGATACCACCTTCCATAGCCATGCACCGACTTCGACCACGCGATCATGCATCCGGCGTTGAAGTTCAACCTTGATATCTTTGAGCTTCGCAGCCATCCGCTTTTGCGCAGTGATCCGCCATACGGTGAAGGTTTTGGTCTTGTGCCGTTGCCCACAGTAGTGAGTAAAGCCCAAGAAGTTGAAGGTCTCCGGTTTTCCCTTGCCGCGCTGCTCTCGGTCACGGGCCGCATAGCGTCCGAACTCGATTAGTCGCGTCTTGTCAGGATGTAATTCCAAGCCGAACTTCGCCAGCCGTTCCTTAAACTCTCTAAGGAAGCGTTCAGCATCCGCTCGGTGCTGAAAGCCCATCACAAGATCGTCGGCGTATCGAACGATGATGACATCGCCCTTCGCCGCTTTCCTGCGCCAGACATCAGCCCACAGATCGAAGAGGTAATGCATGTACACGTTGGCGATCAGCGGTGAAGCCACTGATCCCTGCGGCGTACCTTTATTGCTCTCCGACCACTGGCCGTCTTCCGATACTCCCGCCTTCAGCCATTTCCGGATCAGGCGAAGTATCCTTCGATCGGCCACCCGGTGCTCGATGAACTTCAAGGCCCATTCGTGACTCAAGTTGTCGAAGAAGCCCATCACGTCCGCGTCGAGTATCCAGTTCACTTTCTTACGCTGGATGCCCACCGTCAGAGCGTCAAGCGCCTGATGCGGGCTGCGACCCGGCCGAAACCCGTAAGAGAAGCCCATGAAGTCGACCTCATATATCTGATTGAGGATCGTCACCACCGCCTGTTGGAGTACTTTGTCCTCCACCGCCGCGATGCCGATTGGACGCTGCCGTCCATCCAGCTTCGGTATATAGACTCGCTTTGAAGGTTGCGCCCGGTACGTTCCACGATGAACCCGGCTATGCAGATCGATGATCCGATCTTCAAGTCCGGTTTCATACTCCTGCCACGTCACGCCATCTACTCCGGGCGAAGCCTTACGTTGAAGCGCGTAAAAGCTGTCTCGGAGTAAATCAACATTCAGATGGTGGAGCAAGCAAGTGAACCGTTCCTGCTTTCTTTCCTTTGCTGCCTTTCGCACACCGTCCAGTCTCTGGGACATGCGTGTCCCGCTCTGTGTCAGGGGCATGTGTGACTGATCGATGTTCTCCTTCGGCTGTGGCCTTCCCTCCCCAACCTCCGCTGAAGCTTCTGCTCCTTTGTTCGGCTGGTTCACAGGTACTACGGCACAGTCCGACTTCTCCAACACGTGCGCGTCCGCATTGTGGTTAATGGCCTTCGCGGACCGGCCTTGGCTGTCACTCCAAGGCGTGCTGGAGATCTCCCGGTTCTCGTGCATGTTGTTTTCGCAGCGTGCCCGGGTTCTTCGACTACGCAGGACCGGACAGCCACTCGCGTATAACGCAGCTGCCGTATTGCCTTCCCACTACTCACCATGCAGTCGGCATCCTGATCAACCCACTTTACGAAGCTCAATAGCCGGGCCCACTGGTTCCTCTGTCTACGCTTCAACCGACGCCTCACGACGTCACCTGCAAGACTCGAGGCCAGAATGGAGTCGCTGTCTCCTTTCCTGTGGAGGACTTGCACCTCCTGCAACATGCCGGTTTATCCCGGCGCTCGGTGGTTGGTGGGCAATTCGGAACTCGGAATTGGGGGCAGATAGGGGTGGAGAAGATCGGCGCTTATGCGCGATGGCGCGGGTTGGATTGGCCGAGCGCGAGCAAGGCGCCGGTTACGCGGTTGGCTGCGTGGCGCACTACGTTTTCTTCGCTGGCAAAGTCTCCGGTGATGCAGCGGACTCCAAGTTTTTCGATGCGCTCGATATCCACTTCGATCGGCGCGGCGTGTTCGGCTGCGTAGCGCGCCAGCGTTTCGGGCGAAAATGGGGCGGTGTTCAGAATGGCGTAGTCGAAGACAGGAGCGCGGGTGTGCTCGTAGATGCGCTCGATATGCTCCGATGCCGTGAGGCCGAGGCTTTCGTTGGCTTGCGTCATCAGGTTGCAGATGAAGACACGGACGCCTTTGGCTTCAGCCAGGGCCGCAGGAAGGCCTTGCACCAGCAGATTGGTGATCAGAGACGTATACAGTGAGCCGGGACCCACGGTGATGAGGTCGGCACGCTCAATGGCTTCGAGCGTCTCGGGCATGGCGGCTGCATCGGGCGGATCGATCAGGAGTTCGGTGATCCGCTGCTTGCTGGCCGTGATGTTGGTTTCTCCGCGAACGACGGAGCCATCTTCCATGTGCGCGACCAGGGTTGCGTTGGTCGTGGTGGCGGGATAGATGCGGCCTCGCGTGGCAAGAATCTTCGAAGCGAGCTTGATGGCGTGCGCAAAGTCTCCGGTGATGTCGGTCAATGCCGCTACGAACAGGTTGCCGAAGCTGTGTCCGCCGAGCCCTCGACCGGCTTTGAAGCGATAAGCGAAGAGCTTTGCCAGCAAGTCTTCTTCCGCGCTGAGCGCGATCATGCAATTGCGCAGATCGCCGGGCGGAAGCATGTTGAATTCCTGCCGCAGGCGTCCGGACGATCCACCATCGTCGGTGACGGTAACAACGGCCGCAAGATCGGAGATGTGGCAGGGAACCTGCGTAGGCCAATCAGGGAAGGCGACATGGCGACGCAGTCCGCGAAGCAGGGTTGAAAGGCCAGTGCCACCACCGATAGCGACGACACGGAGAGCCGCCGAGGTGGGTGAGAGATCGGGCGCCTGAGTACTTGACTCAGAGGCACCCGGCGGGGGTGAAGCGAACTTCGTAGACGAACCAGGAGTCACAGAAAACCTGAGGGCGACGTATTGCCCTACGGTAGTTCAGGATACAGCAACTCCGTGAAGCGAGGGTCGTCGACCATGCTCTGGAAGTCGTTGTCGGATCGGGCTTGCAGGCGGTTCTTGGGATTCAATTCAATGGCTTGCGAAAGGCTGTCAAGACAGTCCTGCGTCTTGCCGGTGATCGAATATAGAAGCGCCAGGCCATAGTAGGCGAAGTCCGCGTTAGGGGTGTCGGCCAGGATGCCCTTGAGCTGATTGGCCGCCTCCTCAAAGTCGCCTTCGTTGATCTGCGACACGGCATAATCGTAGCGCTCGCCGGGGGTGAGAAACGCCAGTCCCTGCTTATCGATCTGGTTGCGGCAGGTGCTGATGTACATCCTGCAGCGCTCGACGATCTCGGGTGGTGCCACAGGAAGTACCTTTTCGAAGGCGACGATGGCCCTTTCGAATTTGCCCTGCTGCACGAGCTGAACGGCGGCCTGATATTGCGTGAACACAGGTCCCGTTGCCGTGCTCGAGTGACTGCCGGGCTTGGCAGCCGGTGGGGGTGCTTTTTTGCGGCTTGATGCGGCGGATTTTGCCTCTTGCGTCATGGATTTAATGGGGGGCTTCCGTTCTGATGCGCGAAGTTGACACCGGTTGATTCCGGCAGGTAACCGAGTTTTGCAATCGTACTACTCAGGCCCTCTTTATACCCATAACCCTGTTTTACGTCAATGGGTGGGGGTTGGACAGGATTATCGACCGGACTCCGACTGTGCACTGCGGTAGATTGAGGGGTTGAGTGTTGGGTCGTTGTACATCTTGAGCTGGCGGTAAAGTTTGAAGCGCCGCGTGCCTGCAAGCGTCTCGCGCCACAGCACGTCGAGGCAGCGAGCGAGGTCGGCGCGTTGGTCGGAAAGGATTGCGAGGCGCTCGCGGTTCCGCTCGCAGTGTTCGGGGGGCGCGTCGCTTCGTTCGGCCTCTTCACGGGTATGGTAGATCTTCAGCCCGAGGATTGAGAGCCGGTCGATGATCAGGCCCGGCGTCTCGGAGTGCAAGGGGGTATCTTCAGCCGGTAGGCGCTGCGGCGCGAGCCAATCGAGCAGCGTGCGGTCGAGTTCCTCGGCGAGGTCGTTGCGTAGCTGGTTGGTTCGGTCGATGCGGCGTTTTACGTCGGCGAGCTTTGCGTCTGTCGCGCCGGGTGTGCGGGCTTCGTCTTCAATGTGCCAGAGATCGAAGTTGGCGCGGTGCTGGCGGGCTACGCGTGCGAGCCAGGGGTCAGTTGAGCTGGAATCATCCAAGGCTTCTGGCTGAGCGTGCCAGGCAGCGGTTGTTTCATCTTGCAGTTTTACGATTGCGTCTGCCGAAAGCATCGGGCTCCTGACGGCGTTTGTGGTTGCTTGCAGTGTCTATGGTAGAACTATCCTGACCCGGGCCCCAATAGGCGGAGGAAAAATGCCGGAAGGAAGTCAACGGTTTCTCTGTATATCCAGCTACGAAAAGGGGCAGGACTTCATGCGGCAGTGCGCCGAGTTGGGCATTCAGCCCACGTTGCTGACCGTGGAAAAGCTGCGCGATGCGCCGTGGCCGCACGAGATTCTTGAAGACATCACCTATATGCCCGACAGCTTCACGGTCGATGACTTGATCAAGACCGTTTGCTGGATGTGCCGGGGCCGCCATTTCGATCGGGTAGTGGCGCTGGACGAATTCGATCTGGATGCTGCAGCCAAGCTTCGCGAACACACGCGCATTCCCGGGATGGGCGTCACTTCTACGGCTTACTACCGCGACAAGCTGGCGATGCGTACGGGGGCGAGCGAGTCAGGCTTCCTGGTGCCGGAGTTTTGCCGCGTTCTGAATTACGACGAGCTGCGGGCATACATGAAGGCCATTCATGGGCCGTGGCTGCTGAAGCCGCGAGCTGAGGCCTCGGCGCTTGGCATCCGCAAAATTTACGAGCCGGAACAGCTTTGGCGGACCCTCGATGACTTGGGCGACCTGCAGACGAATTATCTGCTCGAACAATTTGTTCCTGGCGACATATACCACGTGGACTCGATCATCAGTGAGCACAAGGTGGTGTTCGCAGCGGTGCACCAGTATGGAAAACCGCCGATGCAGGTGATGCATGAGGGAGGCGTCTTTACGACTCGCACTGTCGACCGGACCAGCCGTGACTGGAAAGAGTTGACGGTGCTAAACGCGCGATTGGCGCCGGACCTTGGCATGGCGCGGGGCGTTACGCATGCCGAATATATTCGTGCTCACGAAGATGGGCAATTCTACTTTCTCGAAATTGCAGCGCGTGTAGGCGGAGCATTCATCTCAGATCTGATTGAAACCGCGACCGGGATCAATCTATGGCGCGAATGGGCACGTATCGAAGTGGCGGACTTGCGCGGCGAAGCGGTATGTGTTGCCGAAGTTCACCGAGAAATATGCAGGCAGCGTTCTGTGCCTGGCAAAAACCGAAGAACCGGATACCAGTATGTTCGACGCACCGGAGATCGTGGTGCGGATGAAGAAGCACCACCATGCGGGGTTGATTGTGTGCTCTGAAAGCGCGGGGCGGGTGAGGGAACTGCTCGACCAGTACAGCACGGAGTTTGCACAGCGCTTTCTGGCCGCGCTGCCTCCGCCCGATAAACCTACGGCGTGAGAGGCCGGATGAATAGGAGAAACGATGAATTTCAATGAACATCCCGAACTCGTGAACTGGCCCGAGATGCATTATGTCTTTGTCGAACGCGTCGGTCCTTTTATGGAGAATGCCGGAGCCGCATGGCAGCAGGCGCATCAACTGGCGCCCGCAGTGCTTGAAAACAACAGGATCACCGGCTACATGGCGCTTTACAAGATGGGACCGAAGATCTACCGCGCCGGGTTTTCGCTTGATGCGCAGCCAATGAAACTCCCCGACGGGCTTAGCTATGAAAGGACCCATGGCGGCAAGTTCGTGCGCTTTGAATTGATCGGGCCATACGATAATCTTCCTCAGGCTTCGGGTCGCGCGTGGGCCATTATTGGAGAGAAAAAGGTTGAAGTGCGCGACGATTTTGCAATCGAGAATTACGTTAACGATCCGCGAACGACGCCGGCGGAGCAATTGATCACGCATATCATGATTCCGACAGTCTGATGTGGACCTCGATAGTCTGAGGGAGACCCAACGGCCTAACGCGGAGATTCCCCGACAATCCGTATGCAGCCACCCAGCTAGAAACCGAACCGGAGGTCGTTTCAATGTCTAACGCGACAACGAGCAATCAGACGGCGGCGATGGAGCAGCCGTCGGCAAAAATTAAGACTACGGCAAACGGGATGAGGTGGGCCGGACGCGTGCTCTCCGGGCTTGCCGTGCTTTTCCTGCTCTTTGACGCATTCGGCAAGCTCACGATGCCGTCCTATGTCGTGGATGCATGCACGCGGCTGGGTATACCTGTGTCGCAGGGAATAAGCATCGGCGTTCTGCTTCTTGTCAGCACGATCATCTATGCAGTTCCGCGGACAGCGGTGCTGGGTGCGGTGCTGCTCACGGCGTATCTCGGCGGAGCTGTCGCGATCCAGATGCGTGCCGGCAGTTCCACATTTGAGACGGTGTTTCCAGTGCTCTTCGGGGTTATCGTGTGGGCCGGAGTTTTTTTGCGCGACTGCAAAGTGCGCGCAGTGTTTCCAGTGCGCCGCTAGCTCGGACCTGACTGCTCGGGTTGGCCTTTTACAATGGCTGCGGGAGATTGCATGCAGGGAAAGTGGCAGCATCCGCACCGCCGTTGGAATCCTCTGCGCCAGGCATGGGTAATGGTTTCTCCGCACCGTACGCAGCGGCCGTGGCAGGGAGAAATCGCGCAGAAGGCGGCGCCATCGGCGGTCACGTACGATCCTGCATGCTATCTGTGCCCCGGGAATCAGCGCGCAGGCGGAGAGGTAAATCCGCAGTATGATTCCATCTTCACGTTTGTAAACGATTACGCGGCGTTGCTGCCCGATATGCCCGCGGAGGCGGAGGTGTCGGCTTCGCCGCTGCTTCGCGCCGAATCAGCGCGGGGCCTGTGCAGAGTACTTTGTTTCCACCCCGACCACAGCCTCACACTCGCGCGCATGACTCAGCCGGAGATCCGACGCGTTGTGGACGCATGGACTGAGCAGTACGAAGAGTTAGGCGCGATCGACTGGATCCAGTATGTGCAGATTTTCGAAAACCGGGGCGCGATGATGGGCGCGAGCAATCCGCACCCTCATGGGCAAATCTGGTCCACGGGATTTGTGCCGGACGAGCCTGCCGCTGAAACGATCGCGCAGAGAAAGCATCTGGCCGAGACGGGCCGCTGCCTGCTGTGCGACTACGTTGCAACGGAAGTTGCTGCGGGCGAACGGGTCGTATTCTCCAATGATCATTTCGTGGCGCTGGTGCCGTGGTGGGCGGTATGGCCATTCGAAGTGATGGTGGTTGCACGCAGGCATCTTGGCGCGATGCCGGAGTTAAGTGGGGAAGAGCGGGACGCCTTGGCGGATGCTTTGAAGCGGCTGACGACGCGTTACGACAATTTATTCGAGACCAGCTTCCCGTACACGATGGGGTTTCACCAGGCGCCGACGGATGGAGAGAGCTATCCCGAATGGCACTTCCACGCGCATTTCTATCCGCCGCTGCTGCGGTCGGCGACGGTGCGGAAGTTCATGGTTGGGTTTGAAATGCTGGGGATGCCGCAACGCGACATCACGCCGGAGAGCGCGGGAGAACGGCTGCGCAGTTGTTCTGAGAAGCACTTCTGGCCGCGTGATATCCGGTGAAGGCAGCTAGAAATGTGCGCGCTGCTTAGTTACGGGATCTTGTTCAGAAGACGTGCTTCTGGGTCAGCTCAGGTGGTGTTGACCGCGCGGAGCGCGTCCGCTTCATCTCGTACATCGAGCGATCAGCGGCTTCCAGCAGGGCATCGACGTCTTTCCCGTCTTCTGGGAATTGCGCATGGCCGATGCTTGCGGTCAAATCCATCGTGTGGCCTTCAAAGCGGAAAGGCTGATCGGTCTGTTGGGAAAGGCGTTGGACGATCATCAGCAGGTCGGATCGATCGGAGATTTCGCGGAGGATGATGCCGAATTCGTCGCCTCCGAGTCGCGCAATAACATCGGACTTTCTGGGAATTCGGCTTATGCGCAGCGCGATTTCGCGAATCGCAGCGTCGCCAGCCCGATGGCCGTAAGTATCATTGACTCTCTTCAAGCCATCCATATCGATGACCAAGATGCCAAGCGGCTCGATCTGCCGGCGTCCAGTCGAGATGCGATTACGCAGCCGGTCAAAGAACAGGTTGCGGTTGGCGAGGCCCGTGAGCGAATCGTGCATTGCCTGCTGATAAAGCGCGTTTGTCTCGTTGCGCGCGGCGTAGTACATTGACGCTGCGATCAGTTCGCTCATCAGTTCCAGTACCCGCACATCGCGAGCGGTGAAAGCGTGAGTAGCGGTGGAAACGATCTTCAAAACGCCGACTGTCGAACCGTCATGCTTCAGCGGGGCTACAACCATTGAGCGAATGCCGACTTCATGGAACGACCCGGGGTCGACGCGAGGATCGAGGACAATATCATCCGATCGCAAAACCTGACCGAGCCGGACACATAGGCCGGAGAGATTTGCTTCGCGTTTCGCGCGCGTACCGAGCAATGGACTGGTGAAGCCGCTAGCTCCGCGATACACCATCTCGTCGCCTTCGGTGTACTCCACAATTGCGCCTTCCGCGTTGGTGAATAAAGGGATTCGCTCCACTACAGCTTGCACAACACCTGAAAGGTCTAGACCCTGCTTGGCGATGTCTGTCTGCAGGCGAATGATCTCCATGAGAATGTGGGGATCAATGCTGACGTTACTTGATATCTCGGTCAATTGGCCCTCTGTTTTACGGGGTGGTGCTTGATGTGTTCTGGCGTTGCAAACAGCTCATTCCGGAGCTTTTGTCGCAGCGCAGAAGACAATTCTTCGACGTGCGCAGCTTACACGCACCCGTACAAAGTTGGATGCAGGCGGGCGCTGAACAGCCGCTAACGCGCCGTGCTGATAGCCAATCAAAAGAGACAAGCCTGGTTTTAGATGGTGGGACTTGGATCGAGATGCCTGGGTCGAGAATGGCTGAGATCGCCAAACGCAGGAGACAACAGGAAACGCAAACAGGGAAGCTGAATCGGGTTTCTCTACGATGTGCGGGAAATGAAGCGAGGATGCCCTTTTGGGCATCCTCGGTGATCGCATCGTGTCCCGGCGTGGGCCCGGTTCGCATCTGCGTTAGTTGGCTGTGCCTGACGAAGCCGCTCCGATCTGTGTTCCGATGACACTGCCGGAGATGACGATTTCAACTCGCCGATTCGCCTGGCGTCCTTTTGCCGTGTCGTTATCGGCTACAGGGTTGCTGGGGCCATAGCCTTGGGCGGTGAGCTTGCCCGCGTCGAGGCCTTGTGTAACGAGAAAATTAAGCACGCCCTGGGCACGCTGTTCCGAGAGCTTCTGATTGAACTCAGCACTCCCGGTCGAATCGGTATAACCACCGATCGCGAGTTGCAGGGATGGATAGTTCAGGACAATGCCGGACAGCCTGGCGAGAGCCACCTGTGCCGCCGAACTGAGGTCCGCTTTGCCGGTGGCAAAGAGAACGTCTCCCATGTTTACTACGAGACCGCGGGAGGTATCGGTGGTTGGCAGAACCTTGTTGAACTGTGCGAGCAAGCGTGCGCGAAGCTGCTGTTTCTCCAGTTCCAACTTGTCTTTGGCCGCGGCCTGGGCGGCGATCTCCGCATCTGCCTTGGCCTTGGCCGCAGCCGCGGCTTCGTCTGCCTCACGCTTGGCTTCAGCAGCAGCTGCATCTGCTTTGGCCCTGGCCTCTGCCGCTTCGGTGGCGGCCCTTGCTTCTGCTTCAGCCTTGGCCTTCGCCGCTGCATCTTCCCGTTCCTTCACGATGCGCGCTTGATCCTGGCGCTCGACGGAAAGGGCACGGGCATCTTCAGCAAACTGTACGGTCTGGCGCGCGGCTGCGATTACGGCGTCGTTGCCGGATTTGTTCTTGATTGCGTATTCCATCTGCTCAAGGCTTCCTGCCGCCTTTGAGTAGACTTCCGGTGCGAACTTTTCTGCGCCGTGATCCTTCGCTACTTCAACGGAGTTTCGAGCTTCATAGACCGACAGAGGGGTCTTGGGGTCGAGGGTCAACGACAGTGGATTTCCCATCTTCTGGTATTGAGCGCGTTTCATGAGCTTGTACTCAGAGACGGGGAAGATTTTTCCCTCGGTGTTTTTGCGCGGGACACTTTGCAGGACGACCATTTCGCTGGGAACTCGAACAGCAAAGTAGGGTTCGGCCGTAACGATCAAGGAAAATGCCTGGGACGGCGTGGTGGCGTTGAGCTTTCCCTCTCCATTCTTGTTGAGAAGAACTTCTCCGAGGTTCCCTGTTCTTCCTTCGGGAGTGACAACCCAGAGAACATAGGTGAGGAATTCGGTGCCAACGGTCTGGGCTGGTTGCAGGCCTTTGACAGACAGATTGACGCTCGCACGGTCAGCTTTCGACTTGATCTCGACCTTAACGTCGCCGGTCCCGTTGGGCATCAAGTCAGTGCCAACCATGTTGACCTTCGTACCGCCGCTTCCGACCAGGTATCCGACAGCTTCGACGGTCTTTGTGGTCAAAGCGGAGGCTGGAATCTCCTGGCTCTGCTGTGCGGCCGTATCCTGCGCGATGGCGGCGGTTGTCAGCGCGAAGAAGGAGCAGAAAAGCACGGCTCCAACGATAGGCATTCCCATTCGTGAATTCATCGGTCTATCTCCCACTTCGGATCGGATAAGTCCTTGTCAGATCCAGCCTTGCGGCGGATCAAAATCGCGTGGTCCAGCGGCCAGAAATTTCCAGTTCTGTGCTCTCTTGAGCTCATTAACCAAGCATTGCAGGCTGCGAGATGAAGATATCCGAGTGAGAAGGGGTTTAACACTGTCAGAAATGCCAGTTGAGGCCCGGGGAGGGAAAGCCGATTTTCGTCTTCAGCGGGATTCTGACTGGTTCGGGGCGTAAGACGATGATGCCGTAGGGATTAGCTGGCTGAATAAGCGGAAGACTGCTGATTAGGAAGCAACATCCTTCGGAATGAATGGTGAGCCCGCTGGGACTCGAACCCAGGACCCACGCCTTAAAAGGGCGTTGCTCTACCAACTGAGCTACGGGCTCTCTGCAGGCACATCGGGGAGGGAAATCGCTCCAGCTTCCCGGCAAGCCACTCATTCAAAATTAACACAGCGGCGTTCCCACTGCATTTTGACGGGTTCTGTGTGCGTAGAGATGGCGGGTTTTTGGCGCTCATTAGGATTGGGCCGTCCACATTTGTCGCATAATTAAAAAACTCAATATATATACTTGAAATATTTAATAAACTGAATCATAATCACTCTCGTATTAAGAATACGAGGATTCACGATGGCCAACGATCCCAAAACTGCTTGTGACTGGCAAGACCTGCTTCGCATGACTCAAGGTGCGCCGCTGGTGATTGAGCGGGTCAGGATTCCGGAGAAGGGGATCGCCATTGAGGGATCGTTTACGTTGCCGGAGTTGGCCCGGCTGAACCTCGAGGACCAGGTCTTTGTAACGGCTTTTTTGCGCTCTCACGGATCGATCAAGGAGATGGAACAGATCTTCGGGGTGAGTTACCCAACGATCAAGGCTCGTTTGAACCGCATCTCCGGATTGCTGCAGTTCATCGATACAAACCCTTCGCCGTCCCGCTCCGACGTTCTGGAGAGGCTCAAGAACGGTGAAATTACCGCCGCTGAGGCAATCAGCGAACTGGAGGCAATCAAGTGACTCCGAACATCGCCATCGTTCATGTGAATTATCCGCATGGGCCTAATTTCAGGCTCTGGCTGCCGCTGTTTCTATTGTGGATTCCAGCGATTTTGCTGGCGCCGTTCATCATGCTGGCGCTGCTGATCGCATGCCTGTTGGCGCGCGTCCCGTTCTGGCGATCTGTTGCCTCGTTCTGGGCGCTCATCTGCAGCCTGCCAGGCACAGACGTACGAGTAACAACCGAAGGCAACCACGTCCTGGTTCGGATTTTATAGAGGTGCTTATGAACACAGATCGTCGCGCCATTCTTTCGCTCGTCGCCACGGGCCGCATCACTGCCTCAGAGGCGGAGCGCCTGCTGGTTGCCTGGAACGACAGCCGCGAGACGGCATGGATTCTCGCGTTGAGCCTGGCGTTTGCGTGGCTGGCACAAATTCACCTGCGTGAGTTTCTTCCGATCCTCATGCATTTCTTCAGCGCGCAGATTCCGGCGCTGGCAGAGAGCGCGCAACACGCGTTTTCGCCGAATACGGATCTCCTGGGAGGACTGCTATGAATGAGAACAGACGACAAATTCTAGAGATGCTGGCTGCCGGCAAAATTACCGCGGACGAAGCCGAGCGGCTGCTTGCTGCACTCGATCCCGACACCACGCGTTCTGCTGGCGGCGCGACGAATTCCGCCGGAAGCGGTACACAACCTGGAACCACGAAAACGCGGGCCAAATACTTGCGCGTGCTGGTGGATGCGGATGAAGAAATGACTGGCTTGAAGGGACCGACGACGGTCAATGTTCGTGTGCCATTGCAGTTGTTGCGCGCTGGCGTGCGGCTTGCGGCGCTGATTCCGCAGCAGGCTCATAATCAGCTTGACCAGGCGTTCAGCAGCCACGGCGTGCCGTTAACGCTGTCGCAGATCAAGCCGGAGAATCTTGAGGAACTGATCGACCACCTCGAAGATTTGACCGTTGATGTGGACGGCAAGGACGGCAACAAGACCCGGGTGCGGGTGTTCAGCGAGTAGATCTGCGCCTTCGTGTCGAGAGTGCGGTTATCAGCGGCGAAGAGGCTTCTGCATCGGGACGACCTGCACGGTGACGTCGCGTACTTCGGCGAGAAAGCGGTTGAGTACGGAGCCGCGGATAAGGATATCGAAGCGCGAGCGCACCGGTTGCCCGAAGATGACGTGGGAGATGCTCTCCTGCTGCGCAAACCTGATGAGCGCGTCGGCGACATTCTTTTCATTGAGAGTGACGACCTGTGCGCCAAGGTCCTTGGCCATGCGGCGATATTCTTCAATCCGCTGAAATGCCTCGGGGTCTCCGTGGCCCTTGTCTTCGTCGGGCCGGTTTACATAGACGGCGTACCAGTTGGTCGCGAGACGGCCGGCGACGCGCGCACCTACGCGGATGAGGCGCTCGGTTCCGGGACGGGTGCTGAGGCAGACCATCACTTTGTCTGGGATGGGCGCCTGTTCGAGGCCCTGCGTGCGACGGTAGTCGGAAGCGCGCTTGCTTACCTGCTCGGCTGTGGCGCGCAGTGCGAGTTCGCGAAGCAGGTTCAGATTTCCCTTGCGGAAGAAGTTGGCCAGGGACTGCTCTACCTTTTCCGGGGCGTAGATTTTGCCTTCGCGCAGGCGTGACCGCAGTTCCTCTACCGTGAGGTCGACGTTGATGACTTCATCGGCACGTTTGAAAAAGCTGTCGGGAACGGTTTCGCGAATGACGACGTTCGCCGAGCGATTGACCGCGTCGTTCAGGGTTTCAAGATGCTGAATGTTGACGGCGGTCCACACGTCGATGCCGGCGTCGAGCAGTTCCAGCACGTCTTCGTAGCGCTTGCGATTCTTGCTGCCCGGCACATTGGTATGGGCAAGCTCGTCGACGATCGCAATCTGCGGATGGCGGGCGAGAACTGCGTCGACATCCATCTCTTTCAGGTCGACTCCGCGGTAGGGGATCACTCGCAGCGGTACGATTTCGAGATCGCGGATCTGGTCGGCAGTGTCCTGGCGGCCATGCGTCTCCACGAGGCCGATCGCCACGTCAACGCCCTGTTTGCGCTTGAGCAGGGCATCGTTGAGCATGTGATAGGTTTTTCCCACGCCGGGTGCGGCGCCGAGATAGATGCGGAGGCGGGCAGGTTCCTGCTGCCGTTCGAGTTGGATTTCCGGCATCAGCCTACCTCGACCGGGTGCGTAATTGCTTCTGCCAATGCGACGGGCAATGTGAAGCGAAAGGTTGTGCCGTGTCCGATCCGGCTCTCCACGGCGATCTGGCCGCCGAGCGATTCGACAAGACGCCGCACGAGGGCAAGACCCATGCCGGTGCCGCTTTCAGAGAAGGGGTTGAATCGATCGAAGATGGTACTCAGACGCTCCGCTTCAATGCCGCGGCCGGTGTCGCGCACTTTGAATTGGACGTAGTCCTTGAGTTCTTCGGCAGTGAGCAGAATCTCCCCGTCGGGTGGTGTGTAGCGAAGAGCGTTTGCAACCAGGTTGTCGAGGATGGAGCGAACCGCGCGGCGATCAGCCATGACGAATGAGAGGTCGGCGAAGGCGTTGACTTCGATGCGCACTTCCTTTGCTCCAGCTTCATCGATGTAGCGGTTGCGCGCATCATCGAGAAGGGGAAGAGGCCGGAGACGTTCGAGCTTCAACTCCCGTTTGCCGGTATCGAGTTCGGCCACTTCAATCAGGTCAGACATCAGGTCGCTCAACTTCTCGGCTTCGTTGCTTGCCTCCACGACCAGTTCTGTTTGCAGGGGCAGCAACTCGCCTCCGAATCCTTGCTGAAGCGCGTAGATGCCGCGGCGCAGCTGAATCAGGGGATCACGCAACTTTTTGCTGGCTACCGAAATGAACTGCGTCTTGAAGCGATCGGTGTCCTGCAGTGCGGTAATGTCTTCAAGAGTGGTCACGGTTCCGAGCAGGCGCCCTTCGGAGTCGCGCATGGGCATGGTGCGCAGGCGATAGCTGCGTGACTGCTTGCCGATCCGCATGGGCAGCATGGCCGCCTCGCCTTCGGCTGCGATGGGTTTCTGCATCGAGATGGCATCGCGGATCGCGCTCAGAATCTTGTCTCCGCCGGGCGTGTTGGTCAATGCCAGACGATCATTTGCCGCTTCGCCGAGCACGTCGGCGGCAGCCTGGTTGAGCTTGAGGATATGGCCCTTGGCGTCGGTGACGATGATGGGCTCGAAGATGGACTGGAGCACAGCGTCGGAGAGCTGGAACTCCATCTGCCGGCGGCCCGCCTCGCTTTCTCGAAGCTCGCGCAGGCGCACGGCGATGCGATTCAGTTCGGCCGCAATCACACCGAAGCTGTCGCGTCCGCCCCACTCCACGCGATGCTCGAGATTGCCACTTGCGATTTTGCGGGCATCGTTCGCGAGCATGCGGATGGGATGCAGCACAAGCATTACGGTTGCTACTTCAACCAGGATGAGGGAGATGAGCAGCGCGACGGCGAGGCGCAATTCTCCGGCGGCGGCCAATGCGCGATGGGTGGCGGCCACCAGGGCCACGCCCAGAGCGGCGATCACGACACAGCCGAGAATCAACCTTTGGGTGAGATTGAGCATTTTCCGGGCTCCGCGCCGGAGAAAACCACACTTTCATTTTGTCGCACTGACCCTCAAGGCGCAAAACTGCCGCGCAGCTTTCCTGTTGATTACCGGGAGTTTCAGGGAATGCGACAGACCGCAAGGGAGGCATTGTGCCACTCGCAGGCCAGCCCTGCTGGTTGCGGAAGGGAGACGATCACCCAGTCGACGCCGAGATCATTCTTCAGGCGCTGGAAGTCGGCGAGTTTGAAGTTCTGCCAGCCTGCCGTGGCGTCCACCTGCTTCTCCCATGCGGGACCGAGTTCAGGCACCTGGGTGACAACTGACGTGTCTTTGACCATGTCAGCCAGCTGACTGCGCTCTGCGAGCGCCCGGAAGCTGTGATAATCCTCGCCCGGAGCTGCCAGATAGTTGGGGTCCATTGCGAAGTAAGCGTCTGTCGGCGTATTCATGCGGATCCACGCGAACGATTGCAGCCACGGATTACTCGACCGAATCCCGGGCAATTCGAGATGCTCGCTACTGCCGTAGAGAGCCCGTTGCGAAGTGAACATACCGACATTGATGATGATGAGGAAAGCGGCCCAGCGCCATGTGTTGGATTTCAGCAAATACTTGCCCAACAGACACCCGCCCACCAGCGTCATAAAGCAATAGATGAGATGCAGAAACCGCATCGGCTGCATGGGCGTAAGCCGCACCATGGCAGGAGACTTGAGGATGATCATCGCCACGGCTTGCTGAAAAACACCGTAAGAGAAGATGGCAAGGCTAAAGCGCGCCAGCATCGTCTCTTTCCGCTTGAGGGCGACACGCCATAGGAGCCAAAAGAGGACGAGCGGGCCAAGCGCCCCAAGCCACTCATACCATGTCCAGCTATAGAGAAAATAGTAGCTGCGCGTTTGCAGGGCTCGGTGCCAGGTCGGAGTGGGAGATTCGAGGATCCATCCGAGCGGCACCACAGCGGCGAGCGAGTCACGCAGCGAGCGCAGCCAGACATGCACCGGATCCAACATCGCCATCGTCAGGAAAAAACAGAACGAGATGCCCAGCGCTGCCATGATGGGGTGGAGCACAAATGAGAGCAGAAGCAGCGGCACCGCGTGCCATCGCTTGCCAGCGAGGATGCGGGAGACTGCCAACAGTACGAGCGCGGTTGCGACATTGCGAGGATGAAGGTGCTGGTCCGCCAGGTAGAGTGCAGTGCCCGAAACCGGCAACGTCATCATCGCAGCGATAAGGGCCACACCCGCCCATCGCGCGCGCTCCTCGTCGAAGAGAACCCGCGCAATGCTCCAGGAACCCGCGATGATGAGGAGAATCGAGATGAACTGGAACAGCAATTCCGTGACCGAGACGGGGATGTGGGTGAAGCGGATGAAATCTGCAACCCACTTATCGAACATGGTTGCCTGCAGCTGGACGCGGAAGAAGGCGGAATCGTGCGGGTACAGTATCGGATTCAAATCACTTTTGATGGCAGTGAGATATACGCCGTCATCTTCAATTCCCGGGTGATAGCCCATCGTCGCCATCGCCAAAAGTGAGAAGGCGAGGATCAGGATTATGTTGCGCTTGGGACTGTTTTCCAAATGATTCAGCTCATACAATCTGATCGAAATTTACCATCCCGGGGAAGAATATGACCCTCGTACGTCAAAGGGTCGGGGAGAATTTCAACCCTTGAGCAAACTGTAAGCCCTTTTCCTGCATCGATTGCGAGATTTATGTCGCAATGAGTGCCCCACTTAGCTTTGGACGAATCTGAGGAGCGTTTAGCTGACTATAATTGAGATAGGCCGTAATTGTTAGCGAAAATCGTCTGTTTCCTTATCCATGTAATCGAGAAATTGTCGTCAAAATAGTTTGTAATCTCAAGAAAGTCCCCTGTTTCGCGTACACATTCGTAGCCTGATCCGTCTATACTCCCGAAGACATTCACAGCATGGCATCAGCATCCATCAGCTCCATCCCGGTTGCACATGACGAGGCCGCGACGCCCGAGGCGAGGCATTTGACAAACGCTTGCTTCCCGCGGAAGCTGGCGCTTGCCATACCAACGCTCTGCGAGGCCGGCAATCTTCCGGTGCTGCTGGATCGGGTGCGCGGCGTTCTGGACCCACTCGACTTCGACTACGAAATCCTGATTGTGGATGACGATAGTTGCGACGGCACGGCAGAAATCGTCTCCGCGATCGCACAGCAGGATTCGCGCGTTCGCCTGCTGGTGCGCAAGGGGCAGCGAGGTTTGTCCGGTGCCATTCTTCATGGGTGGGAAAATACCGACGCAGACATTCTTGGTGTGATGGATGCCGATTTCCAGCATCCACCCGAGCTGCTGCGCGAACTGACCACCGCAATTGCGGCAGGCAGCGACCTGGTGATCGGCAGCCGATACACCCCGGGCGGCGGACTGGGCGATTGGCATGCCTTTCGCAAATTGCTTTCGGCTGCGGCCGTGTGGGCGACCTGGCCGATTCAGCGCGTAGGGCTTCGCGCGAAAGACCCGATGTCGGGATTTTTCTTCGTTCGACGGAACTGCCTTGAGGGAATTGCGTTTCAGCAATCGGGATTCAAGTTGCTGCTTGAAATCCTGGTTCGCGCGCAGATTTCTTCGGTTCGCGAAATTCCATTCGCTTTCGGCCAGCGCTACCGCGGTGCGAGCAAGGCCAATATGAAAGTCGCTCTCGATTACGGACGTCTGCTTGTCCGACTCTATCGCGGCAGGTTTGGCTTCAACCGCGCCGTTCCCGTCAGCACGTTCGACTAGGGCGGTTCTGTCGGGAATGCTTAGAGCGCCGGCAACGCCCAGCGCATCGCAAGAAATCCCACCACACCGAGGAAGAACACCAGGGCCATGCGGATGCCGGGCTCGCGATTGACCTCGGGCACCAGATCGCTTGCGCCGACATAGAGCGCTACGCCTGCTGAAACCGGCAAGCCATACGGCAACAAGCCTGGCGCAAGTTCAATGACCAATACGCCGACAATGGTCGCGGCTGCCAGCATAACGGCTGAATAGAATGCCGCGGTCCGGCTGCGTCCGCTTGCCAGCATCACGGATGCCATGGTGAAACCTTCTGGCGCCTTGTGAAGGAATACGGCCAGAAAGATCAGCCAGCCCAGAGCGTTGTTGACCACGAAGCCCGAGCCGATGGCCACGCCGTCGAAGAGAGCATGCACGCTCAGACCGCCCAGCACCGAGTAGCCTGTCCGCGCAGACAATTCATGGTGATGCGTTTCTTCGCCGTAGTGGAAATGCGAATTGATGGTGTGCTCGAGCAGGTGCACGGCACAGTACCCAATCATGATGAGGATCGGCCCCATTACCGGGCTCAGCTTCAGGCTCTCCGGAGTCATCTCGAGCAGTGCGACGGCCATCAGAAAGCCCGCGCCCAGTGCGACGAAATAGCGCAGGTAACGCTCCACACCACGGGCCCGCACCAGGACGAGCCCGCCAGCGACGTCTGCGAGCGCGGCTAGAACGCCGAGGGCCACCGAGAGTTTGAGCATTCTTGCTTACCTTACGCGGACCTTATCCGCTGTGCCGGATGTGCATTACGTCGCCATCCTGCACCACGTACTCTTTGCCCTCAAGACGCAACGTGCCCTGCGCGCGCGCATTCGCCTCGCTGCCGGCCGCCAGCAGATTATCCCACCGGATGGTTTCAGCGCGGATGAAGTGATGTTCGAGATCGGAGTGAATCGCACCGGCGCCCTGCGGAGCCTTCGATCCGGCCGGAATCGTCCACGCGCGGCATTCGTCTTCGCCGGCAGTGAAGAAGCTGATGAGCCCAAGCAGTTCATAGCTCTTGCGGATCAAGCGAACCAGACCGCTTTCGTGCAGACCATAACTGGAGAGAAATTCCGCGGCCTCATCCTCATCCATGTCAGCCAACTCGGCCTCAACTTTGCCGCAGATTGCGGTCGCCCCAGCGTTGGGACGTTGAGCTACATCGGTCAGCTTATAGCGCGCGACCGCCGCCTCGAGATCGTCGCCAAGTGTCATGCTTTCGCCGATGTTAACTGCATACAGAACAGGCTTTTGCGATAGGAACATGAATCCCTTGATAAGCTTCTTTTCATCGGGCGTCATCTCCAGTTCGCGAATCGGCTGTTCTTTCTCAAGGGCCTCTTTCGAGCGCAGAAGGAGCGCCTGCTCCCGCTCCAGTTCGCCGGTTCGGCCCTTCTTCAAATCCTTTTCGAGGCGCTCGAGCCGCTTTTCTACCTGGGTCAGATCGCTGATCATCAGGTCGAATTCAACGTTCTTCACGTCGCGCAGAGGATCGATCGGACCGACGTGCGGAATCGAATCGTCTTCGAAGGCGCGCAGAACGTGGATCAGCGCGTCAACATTGCGCAGGCTGGTGAGGAAGGCGGTTTCCTTCAGCGCCTCCTGCCCGATGGCCGCGACGTCGACAAACTCAACCGAGGCGTGGGTAGTCTTCTTGGGAGAGTAGAGGGCTGAGAGCTTGTCGAGTCGGTCGTCAGGAACCTTCGCAACGCCGATGTGCGCTTCGCGCGGATTGGAATAGCCGCGATCTTCGAGCTTGGCCTTGGTAAGAATCTTGAATAACGATGTCTTGCCTACCTGCGGCAGGCCGATAATGCCAGTTTTCATGCGTTTCCGATGGCGCCCCTGCACGATACTTTGCGCGCTACAGGGCCTCTACGATGATACAAGAGCGGAAAGAGCAGGAATTAGGGAACAGAGAACAGGGAACAGGGAACAGGGATACCTAATCAAGTGCGGCGCTTCACGAACCGCAGAGCGGAGAATTCGGCTGAAACGGACGCGACTTTTGTATCCACGATTCCCGTCGCCAGCGCTGTCTCGCGCACCTGATTCTCATTCAGCGGATGTCCAGGGCCTTTGCGATAGACGAACCAGATGGGCACTCCGGCCTTGAGTTGAGCTGACGCTTTGTCGAGCGCCGCATGCAAATCAGCCAGCGTATCCACGCGCGCGAGGATCAATTCGCCCTTGCGCTGCGAGACGGCCTTCGCTTCTGCGAGCGCGCTTTTCAAGAGCGGGTCATCAACCGGCCCGATCATGCGGACGGTCGTCTCGGACGTGATGCCAAGTTTCTTGGCCAGAGACGGTGGAGGTTTAACCAGCGCATCTGCCCACTTCGCTGCCATCGTGGTACCGAGTTCCAGCGCTACAGAGTCGTTCTCGAATTTGAATTGCAGCAGATCTCCGTCGGCTTTGACGTTCTTCATCTTTGAGAAGGGAACTTTCCGCCGAATTTCCCCGCGCAAGGTAAGGTCGGGTGGCTCGAGCAGCGCCTTGACCTTGCTCTTCTCGCCGTTCCAAACGCAGGTGCAAACCGCCTCACGTCCCATAGCGACTCCTAGGCGCGGGTTGACTCCGCCCGTGCCACCAGCACCACGGTGGCAATGCCGAACAGCAGGATTGCTTCCTCAACGTGTTCGCTTCGATTGTGCAGCATGTTGAAGTGCACCGTCGTGGGATTGGTGCTGTCGGCAGTGTCGATGGCTCCGCCAGCCGCGGCGCGATCGCGTTCCATCGCGGGAATGATTCCGTACTGCGAATACGCCGTGCAGGTCAGCATCAAGACAAGGAGCACCATTGGCGCAAGCACCGATCGCGGCTTATAGATGTTCCATGCGGGAGCAAGAGCCAACAACGCCAGCAGGACAAGGCCGCAAACGATCCCCATGCCGTGCAGAATGCGCAGCAATTCGCCGACGATGGTGCCGGCAGTATGGGTAGAGCCCGGCAAGGAACCAAAGGTGACAGCAGCGACCACCGGGAAGAAAATCTCCGCGCCAATCCAGACAATGAGTGCAAGAAAAAGCAGTGTGCGAAGCAGGGTCTTCATTTGGGAAGAATACAAGGCGAGGGAAGGCCAGGGAATAGGGACTAGGGAACCAGAAACAGTGGCGCTCGCAGAACATTGCCGCGAGCGCCATGTTTTCTTGAAGCAGGGATCAGGATTTATGTTTCAAAGCCCGCTTCAGCACCGTCTCCAGTGCGGCCTTCGTCTCGGCGTACTCGGCCGGAGTGACCGCACCGGTCAGCTTTTCGCTCTCCAGTGTAAACAGCTCTTCTTTCAACACACTCAGGAGAGCGCCGTTTTTCGAAGCCGTAGAAGCTGCCGTCGAGGCTGAATACGAGTGCGATGCCGACACGCTCGGGCTTGGAGCCTGCACTATCGGCGCACCCGCTGCTCCTGCCGGCTTGCGCAACAGGAATGCGGCTGCTGTGACGAACACGAGCGCCAGGCCTCCAAGGATCCACCACTTGTATTTGCTGAGCGGATCGGGCGTATTGATGGGCTCGCCGATGCCGCCGCCGGGCTGTCCTGCGGCCGGCGCTGCCGCTTGCTGCCCGCCTGCTCCCTGATCTTCACGGGGCATGGAACCAGTGCCGGACACTGTGAACTCCAGCGTCTTGCCGGGGGCCGCATTCTTCGCGACAAATGTCTGGATGTTGGGGTCCTGATTGATCGGCGTGAATACGGAGCCGCTGCCCGCTGCGAACGTCATGGCCTTCGGTAGCAGCACGCCTACGCTCTGGGTCGGGAGTGATACCTGGGGACGGAACGTGAATGAACCGCTGTACGGGATCGTGTAGCTGATGTTGAACTGCGTGTCTTTGTCGCCTTCGTCCGGCTGGATGGGGAAGTTGAATGCGTAATGGCCCTTCGCTCCATTGGGCTGCAGCTTCAGAGTCGTGGGCAAGCTGCCGGTGCTCGGCCGCTGCCCTTGCGCGGACTCAACGATCGCTTCTTCCGGTAATACAATCTCAAAGCTCTTCGGACTCCACTGCGTGCGCGGCGGCATGCTGGTGTTGTGCACGAAGTAGCGTTCAATCACGTGCAACTGGCCATTGGCGACCTCGAGTTCCAGCACGTCGGCTTCAATAAAGACGCCATCAACCTTAGGGGCTACGTCGTAAACGGAGATGTCGCGTACGGCGCCAGTCTGAGGTGCGTCCGCAAAAAATTCAGCGCCCTGGTGGGTCACTTTCACAAGCGCAGGTGCGTTGGTCGGCCGATTGATTGAGTAATGTCCGCTACTGTCGACGGTGGTATGCGCCACTTCAGTCATGCCTGTCATGGGCTCGACGAGCACAACGGCATCCCCTGCCGCCGGCTTGCCTGTGGTCTTGTTTGTGACACTTCCTGTCAACTGAACGGCCTGCGCCAGAGTGCCGGCAAAAAGAAGGCTCGCAACGGCCGCATACAAAAAAGTCTTCATCGATTTCATGGTTTTTCTGAGAGTCCTTATCTTTTGTTTCTTATGCCTGTCGTTCCAGGTGTTCCATCTCCGCCAGCAGCTCGGCAGTTTCATTCTCAAGTTGTGCGCGCTGTACCTGAAAATCTTCTTCAGGGTATTTCCCGGCGCGGAACTCGAAATTCAAGTCGCGCAGATTCTCGTAAAGCTGTTCTTTGCGCTCTTCGAGATAATCGAGCCGCGTCTTCTGCCGCTGGCTTGCAAATGCATTCTCGGGCCAGAAGGTGTAGAGAAAAAGCACCATGCCCATCAGGCAGCCAAGCGCCAATCCAAGGGTCTCGCTCATAGCTCAGTAACCTCCTTCGCTGCCGGTTTCGCGACGAATGCGATCATGAATTGCATCCATCTCCGGTGTGCTTGCCTGTTGCGCAACTTCCTTCTTGCCTACGGACCAATGCCGGACCAGCAAAACAGTTCCGAGAAGGGCCGCCGCCAGCACCGCGAACGGAGCGATCCACGCCACCAGGTCAAATCCATGCGTTCTCGGCGCAGCCAGCACAGTGTGGCCATACTTCGCTGCAAAGCTGTCGAGAACCTGCTGATCGTTCATGCCCGTGTTAATTGCTGTTCGCAATTCTGCGAGTTGCACTGGCGAATCCGGGCAGCCCACATGGTTGCACTCACCGAGAACCTGGCCGCATCCACAGCTGCACATCATCTGGTGGTTAAGCTTGTCGTAGCGCGCGCCTGCGTCGCTTGCTCCCAGCGAGAAGCAAACTGCGACAGCGAGTGTTCCGGCCTGCAAGGCTCTTTTGCAAAAAGTAAAACTCAATGGAGTTGGCATCTCAGTCGCCACCCTTCAGTACAGCAGTCGCATTCTCGTTTCGTGCAGCAGGAACGCGCGGCAAAGCCGTAGCCGGCTTCAAGCTTGGAATCAGGGCTAGAAATGTACCCACCACCATCAGTGCTACGCCTGCCCAGATCCAGCTCACAAGGGGATTCAGGAATGCCTTGATGATCGGCTGACCGGTGTCAGGATTCGTGCCTTCATACACGACATACAAATCCCAGCTCGGCACAGAATGAATTGCGACCATGGTCTGCGGCTGTTGGCTCGCCAGGTAGACGCGCTTTTCGGGAGCCATCTGGAACTGCTTTTTGCCGTTACGGTAGACATCGAGCAATGCGTAGTCGGAGTTGTAGTTTGCGTTGGAGTCCTGAGTGAACCCGACGCACTCCAGCGTGTAAGGGCCGATGCTCATCTTGTCGTGCAGAGCCACTTCCTGTTCTGTATTGCGATTGAAGGCCGCTCCAGCCAGGCCGATCACGACGATGACCACGCCGATGTGGACCAGGTAACCTCCGTAGCGCCGGGTGTTGCGGCGGGTGAGAAGGTACATCGAAGTCGCAAGGTTTTTCCCTGATTGCCGGGCAATCACGCCCGCTCCGCGGAAGAACTCAGAGAGGATCGCTGCCATGACGCTGGCTGACAGCGCAAACGCAACCAATGCGTAGAAATTTCCCGGATCGAAAGCGCCATCTTTCCATGGCCGCACGCCAGCTGCGAAGCAGACAATGACCATGGCCCACAGGGCAACCGTGGGCAGGATGAAGTTGCGACGAACGGCACGGAGTGAAGTGGAACGCCAAGGCAGCAGCGGGCCAACTCCGGTCAAGAACAGCAGGAACAGCCCGATGGGAATCGCTACTCGATTATAAAAAGGAGCGCCAACCGTAACTTTGCTGCCCTCGACATATTCGCTGAGGATGGGGAACAGCGTTCCCCAGAGGATCACGAAACAGGCGACGAGCAATACGAGATTGTTGAAGAGGAAGCTTGACTCGCGGCTTACCAGCGACTCAAGCCGATGCTCTACTTGCAGATGATTGCGCTGCAGGATGTAGGTGAAGATGCACACCGCGAGCACGATCCCCATGAAGACCATGAACCATGTGCCGATCGACGACTGGGCAAACGCGTGTACCGAACTTACCAGTCCGGCGCGGGTAAGCAGCGTACCGAGCAGTGTGAGCAGGAAGGTGGAGAAGATGAGCCAGACGTTCCAGCTCTTCATCATCCCCTTCTTCTCCTGCATCATTACCGAATGTAAAAAGGCAGTGCCGGTGAGCCAGGGCATGAAGCTCGCGTTCTCAACCGGGTCCCATCCCCAATAGCCGCCCCAGCCGAGAACCGCATAAGCCCAGTGCATGCCGAGGAAGATGCCGCCGGTGAGAAACAGCCACGTCACGAGCGTCCAGACACGCGTGATCTTGATCCATTTTTCGCCGGGATAGCGCATCATCAAGGCGCCAAGAGCAAAAGCAAACGGGACGGAGAATCCAACGTAACCCAGGTAAAGCATTGGCGGGTGAATCACCATCTCGGGATATTGCAGCAGGGGATTGAGACCGTTGCCGTCGGCTGGAACTGAACCCCGCAGGAGGGCGAAGGGCGGCGCGGCGAAGTTGACGACTGCGAGGAAGAAGACCTGGATGCCAGCCATGATGGTCCCGGCATAGGCATAGAGCTTTACGTCAGTCTTGTGCCGGAGCCGCAGGACAAAGCCATAGGTCGCCAGAAGCCAGCACCACAGCAGGAGGGAACCCTCCTGGCCGCTCCAGAGGGCTGCAAACTTGTACGCAGCCGGCAGGGCCCGGTTGGAGTGCTCCATGATGTAGGTGATCGAAAAATCGTTGGTAAAGACTGACCACACCAGCGCAAATGCTGCTACCGTCACCGCGACAAATACGGCGATTCCGGCGCGGCGAGCCGTATCGGCCAGCCGTTCCGGCGCGATGGGCGCAGGCTGGCCGGTTGCCAGCAGCCTCAGGGCTACACCGCCGGCAAACAGGTTATACGCTGCCAGCGCTAAAGCGATGAGAAGAGAGAGACTTCCAAACGTTGCCATCCGAGCTCCATCACTGATTCTCGCACTGAGGACTAATGCCTTAGGGGAATCTAACAAGCCTATTCTCAATCATTCTAGGCTTCTGAAATGTGATTTGCCTCACACTATGGGTGGAACCAGATCACATGGACAGATTGCCGGCAGCATCAGATTGCGCGAAGCGCTGCAGATTTAGACGGCCGGCTCGCTCATGGGAGCCGTGGGCGGATGTCTATCTGGGTCTAGAGGGGATGGATGTCGATGTCTGAGCCACAGGCTGAACAAGATTACGTTGAAGGTTGCGTTGAAGGACGGTTCGCAGGTTGTCCTCGAGAATCTTGACCTGGCTCATTGCAAGGTGACTCTCATCCTTGTAGATCGACAGTCCACCGACGTTCGTGATGCAATCATTTCCCCGGCAGAGAGTCTCTCTCGGGTCGAAGATGTCAGCGCCGGCGCCGATTGCTGTGGCTCGGATCTCTTCGCGCAGGGCAGGGGAAGTGACATCTTTGGGAGTTTCTACAAAACCAAATCTGCCAAAGACGGCATTGTTGATCTCCACCTCTGGGATCCGCTCGTTGAAAATCGGGAACGGAAGGCACACAATGACATTCTTCCCGTTGCGTTTCAAGGCGCGAATCTCATCAGCAAGGTCTGCGAGCAAGCGCTGCTGCAGGGCATTGCGCGAGAGGGGGGCGACACACCTTTCGTTGATGGAAAGGCAGGTGGTATTGTCCCATCGTGTAAGCCACGTACTGAAACCAATAACCACCAGATCTACATCCTGGCCCTGCGCTCGAAGTGCAGAGTAACGGGAAAGACCCTCACAATGAAATCCATCGCCTACCGAGTTGATGTGTTCATCCGGGAAGCATCCCCTGGCGGCAGCCAGCACCACGCCCCGGTTCTCCAATCCTCCGCTGTTGAACAGATGTCTTATGGCCGGAAACATCTGCTCGACATGCGAATCTCCCCAAAACATGATCTTGCGTTGGGACGGATCGCCCAGATTGCAGAAGGTGATGTCACCGATGCTTCGTACCACCTTTCTCCAGTTTCCGCAGGAGCCGTTATAGTCGAGGAGTCGCTCCTGATTTGTGAGCACAAGCTGCCGCGTCCTCTGGTCATAGCGCTGTGGTAAGCCCTGCGAACGGTACATGGTCAGGCCCGCAAACGCGGTGAGTAAACTTGCGGCGAAGCCAAGAGCAAAGATCTGGCGACGGCTGAAGCGAGAGGCGCTGCCTCGGAAGGGGCGCTCAATATATTCGAACGAAATAAATGCGGCAAGCCCTGAAAACACCGCAACAAAAGCAATCCCAGAATTCCCACTGAGATGAGATGGCAGGTGTTTGCTGAATACGATGGCGGGCCAATGCCATAGATAAAGCGAGTATGAGATAACTCCGATGAAGACAACAGGACGGAGGCTCAATAGCCTGGAGACAAGGGAAGTGCCGCCGGACTCTCCGGCGTAAATCACCAACCACGTCCCAAGGCAGGGCAGCACTACGAAGTAGCCGGGAAACTGCAGTCCCTTGACTGAGAGGCTGACAGAGACCAGGATCATCCCGATGCCTACCAGAGCAACGATCTCGCGCATGAGCCAGTTCCGAATCGAGGGCACAGCCTTCGTGGCCAGCAAAGCACCGATGAGCAACTCCCATGCCCGCGGCATCAGCCAATAAAAAGCGACAATCGGCCTGTGCTCCGTGGTCCAGATATTGAGGCCAAATGATAGAACTGCAAGACAAAACAGCCAGGTATTCAGCCTTCCTCTTGCCCATCGAAAGAGCAGATATAGAGTGAGGGGGAAAAGCAGGTAGAACTGCTCCTCGACCGCGAGCGACCAGGTGTGCAGCAAAGGCGGCGGCGGATTCGAGATATCGAAGTAGCCGAGATCGAGTGCGCTGTGCCAGAAGTAGAAGTTGCTGAAAAAGAAAGTGGTCGCGAGAAGCGACTTTCCGTACCTCGTTAATTCTTCGGGGTAGAGCAGGATAGCGGCTGCCAGGCTGCAACAGAGCAGGACGATGAAGAGAGCCGGAAAGATGCGCCGCATCCGGCGCTCGTAGAACCTGACGATCGAAAACTTACCTTCAGCCAGATCCCTCGCGATCAGTGAAGTAATGAGGTACCCGGAAATCACAAAGAAGATATCGACACCGATATATCCGTTCCGGCAAATGTGAATTCCCAGATGATAAAAAAGTACGGACAGAACGGCGACCGCGCGAAGGCCATCGACGTCGGCTCGATAGCCCGGAGACCGTTTGGCCATGGATTCAAACGAAATCCCCTTTTTGACTGGCCGAGTCGCGCTTGTCAGTTCCTGAATTGGGGTATCCATCGGGATTGCTGATTATAGCTTCTGTACAAAGCGAAATCCTTGCGATTCGGTTTATGGCTCTATTACTTCCCGAAGGCCCCTGGAGTTACGGATGCCTAACCGAAGAGAAATTCCTTTTCTCGTAATTCCTTGATGCTGTCTCGCAGTTTCGCTGCTTTTTCGAATTCGAATTTGCGCGCGGCGTCGCGCATGTCTGTTTCGAGCTTGGTGATGAAGGCATCAACCTCAGCTTGTGAATTGAACTCCGGCAGACCCGCCGCCTCTTCCACTTCGATCTCGCCGTATTCGGCCTTGAGAATCTGGGCCAGACCCATGTCCATCTTGTTGATGATGGATTGGGGCGTAATTCCATGCTCTTCGTTGTAGGCACGTTGAATGGCGCGGCGGCGGTCGGTCTCGCCGATTGCCTGCTTCATGGAGTCGGTCATGCGGTCGGCGTAGAGAATCGCGCGGCCTTCGAGGTGACGAGCTGCGCGGCCCATGGTCTGGATCAGGGATCCGGTTGAGCGGAGGAAGCCTTCTTTGTCGGCATCGAGGATAGCGACAAGGGAAACTTCTGGAAGGTCGAGGCCTTCGCGCAAAAGGTTGATGCCGATGAGCACGTCGAATTCCCCTTTGCGCAGACCGGCGAGAAGCTTTACGCGCTCCAGCGTTTCAATCTCGGAGTGCATGTACCGGCAGCGCACGCCGACCTCGGTGTAGTAGCCCGCGAGGTCTTCAGACATGCGTTTGGTGAGTGTAGTGACGAGGACGCGTTCGCCGCGCTTGGCGCGATCGCGAATCTCGGCGAGCAGGTCGTCGATCTGTCCCTTTACCGGTCGAATCTCAACTTCAGGATCGACGAGCCCGGTCGGCCGGATCACCTGCTCGACAACGACCCCGGCTGAGCGCGTCAGCTCGTATGGCCCGGGCGTAGCGGAAACGTAGATCGTCTGATGGATTCGATTCTCAAATTCATCGAACTTGAGCGGTCGATTGTCCATTGCCGAGGGTAGACGGAATCCATAGTCGACGAGGTTCTGCTTGCGGCTGCGGTCGCCGTGCCACATGCCGTGTACCTGCGGAATGGTCGCGTGGCTCTCGTCAACAAAGAGCAGAAAATCGCGTGGAAAATAATCGAGCAGTGTTGGCGGCGCCTCGCCCGGTAAGCGCCCGGAGAAATGGCGCGAGTAGTTCTCAATGCCATGGCAGTAGCCCATCGACTTGATCATCTCGAGATCGAATCGGGTGCGCTGATGAACACGCTGCGCTTCGACCATCCTGCCTTCTGTTTCGAGATAGGTAACCCACTCATTCAGTTCCGTGACAATCGAGTCGATTGCCTGGCTTTTGCGCTCCGGCTGAACGACGTAGTGACTCTTGGGGTAAATCGGGAGGCGCGCGTACTTCTGTTTCACCGTGCCGAAGAGTGGATCGATCTGCGAAAGGGACTCGATCTCATCGCCGAAGAGCTCAATGCGAAATGCGGACTCGTCGTAGGTTGGGAAGACCTCGATGATGTCGCCGCGAACACGGAATGTGCCGCGACGGAAGTCAGCATCGTTGCGCTCGTAGAGAATTTCGACCAGCCGCCGCGTAATGTCTTTGCGGCTGATGCGCTGGCCTTTTTCGAGCAGCAGCAACATACCGTAGTAGGCTTCGGGCGAACCGAGACCGTAGATGCAGCTTACCGAGCTGACGATGATGGCATCGCGACGCTCAAACAGCGACCGCGTTGCCGAAAGCCGCAGCTTGTCCAGCTCCTCGTTGATGGTCGCTTCCTTCTCTATATATAGATCGCCCGCCGGAATATACGCCTCCGGCTGGTAGTAGTCGTAGTAGCTGACAAAGTATTCAACGGCGTTGCCGGGGAAGAATTGCTTGAACTCGTGATAGAGCTGCGCGGCCAGCGTCTTGTTGTGCGCGAGGATCAGCGCAGGCCGATTCGACTGCTCAATCACCTTGGCCATGGTGAAGGTCTTGCCCGAGCCGGTGACGCCCAGCAATACCTGGTGCTTCTCGCCAGCAGAGAGGCCCTGCATTAATTCCTCGATGGCGCGGGGCTGATCGCCGCGAGGCTTATAGCTGGTCACCAACTGAAAATCCATTGGAAGATTATAACGGAAGAGCGAAGATTAGGCGAAAATCGACGATTCGCTTCTGAACCGATTTTCGGATTTGACCAGCTACTTCTGAAGGAGGACGTCTTTCAGCCATGGCACTGGGAGCGCACCCTCATCCAATGCGCGATCGTGGAAATCTGCGAGCGTGAAGTCCTTGCCCTTCGCTGCTTCGTAGGCTTTGCGCAGACGCCACCATTCGCTCGTGCCCACGTAATAGGTTGGGAGTTGCGTGGAACTCAGCTTTGCTCGCTGCAGTTTGCCTTCTGCCTCCGCGCGGGTCTGGAAGGCATCGTCCATCATGAAGTGCATCGCTTGGTCATCGGTCATGCCCATAGTCTGCATGCGGATGTCGAGGATGCTGTTGGCGATCGCACGCAGCCACACCTTCAGGTAGCTGATGCGATAGCGCGGATCGCTGTTCGCGAATCCCTGCTGCATCATCACCTGGGCTATGTATTCGGCCCAGCCTTCCACGTAGGCTCCGTTCCCATAGAGACTACGCACCAGGCGCCTTGTCACAGGCTGAATCTCGTTGGCGTGTTCGGCCTGTACATAGTGCCCGGGCAACGCCTCGTGAATGCAGAGCCACTTCAGTACCCAGTTGTTGTATTCGCGCAGACGAGACTCGGCACTCGCTTCGGGCGTACTGGGGCTGATTGGGGTGACCCAGAATTCGGCCTCCGCATTTGGATCGAGGGGCGGGGCAGAGTGAAATCCACCAACCGAATAAATTCCACGCTCGAACTCCGGCGTTGCAATTACTTTCAGGTTGTCGCGCGATTTCAGCGAGACGATTTTCTTGTCGATGATGAACTGACGGATTCCGGCGAGATCATCCTTGGCCGTTTGTAGCAGGTCATCGCGCTTCGGATGATCGTCGGAGATTTTCTTGAGCACTTCGCCGATGATTGTGTTCTCCCGCTCTTGCGGACTGAGGCCGGCGTGATCGTCGTGATTCGGGTAGTACTGCTTGTGCAATGGCATGGCGAGCTCGAGCATCTCTGCGCGTGTCTTTTTGAAGTCGCGCTCCGCCTCGGCGAGTACCTGGTCAGAAGTAATGTCGGTCTCCATTACCAGACGGAACTTCTCGGTATAGAAATCCTTGCCAAGGCGCCACGTGCGGTCTGTTTTCCGTCTTGCGAGATCATTCTGAAGCCATTGCGAAAAATCTTTCAGAGCCTTTACCGCCGGCGGCGCTACCTTATCGAAGCGCGCTTTCAACTCCGGATGCTTCGCAACCGCTGCGGCAATCGTGTCTTGAATCAGGTTGATGTTGCCGTCGTTTTCCTGAACGGCCACCTTGATGAAGATGGGATCGGCGTCTACCAGTTCGCTCCGGGCTTGATCGACAAATGTTGGAGTGGCGGCAACCCGGGAGAGAACGTCGCTCAGCCGTACGTCCTCTGCTGCATACTCATCCGTCAGCGGCTGAAAAAGCGCGCTGCCCAGCAGTTCCACGTAGACTGTCGGATTGTGTTTGTAATTCTGGATGCGGTCGAGTTCAAGCAGGTTCAATCCGATCTGATCGTCGATCAGGCGCCAGTCCGCAGCGTCCTGGACTCCGAGCGAGGCGACCGGTGTGTCGCTATGGAAGCGCTCGCGCCACTGGGTGTAAACCCGGCGTTGTTCGGCAAATCCTTTCGGGCTTACGTCATCAAGCAGGGAATCGAGCGCAATCGTTTGCCCGGTCTTTGGATCGACGTGCTTGTGATAGCCAGCCTGCGATGCACTGGAGGGCGAAAGCGCCAGTGTCTCGTGGATGAATGCCTCGCTGAGTGTTGCGAATTTCTCATTCCCCTGAGGTGCCTGAGCTTCAATCCGTATCGCAAGGGAACTCGCAAGCACAAACACTGCAAGAAATCTCGTCTTCATGAAGGCTCCGTTGAATTCACCCTGCCAGCCTAACATCCAGATACGCCCGCGTTGCTACTCGTCTTCATCAGGGTCAGGGCCGCCGCGGATGACGCTGATCGCCGCCGAATAAGGCTTCATCTGGTACTCATTTGGCGGAATGCCGCCAGCAAGGTAGCGCACGAAGTAGTCCCACCGGCGCCGCATCATGTACTGCGAGGCCGACCCGTAGCCGTGCGGCACATTGGGAATCAGCAGCAGATCGAAGTCTTTGTTGGCTTTGATCAGCGCATCCACCAGCAGCAGGGTATTGTTCGGAGGAACATTGTCATCCATCGTGCCGTGCGCCAGCAGCAGGTGGCCCTTCAGGTTTTTGGCGAAGTTCTGGTTGGCCTGCGAATCGTAGTTGGTCGTACCGTCGGACTTCTTTACCTCGATGCCGGCCCACTTCTCTGCCCAGTCGTCTTCGTAATCGCGCTGGTCGTGGTTGCCGCTCTCAGCTATGCCGACTTTGAAGAAATCAGGATAGTGCAGCATCGCGGCGCCGGTTGCATTGCCGCCGCCGGAGTGTCCCCAGATACCCACGCGATCGAGATCGATGAATGGCGTATTGCTTCGCCAAATCCTTCATGCCGGCTATCTGGTCGGGAATCGTGTTGTCGCCGAGGTCTGCGTAGTATGCCTCGTGAAACGATTTCGAGCGGAAGGGCGTGCCCATGCCGTCGATGCAGACAACGATGAATCCCAATTCGGCCAGCGACTGCATGTCGCCATGTGCGGCGCGGAAATCGCGCGCGCCGCAGGAGCCGATCTGCGGTCCGGGATAGACGTAGTTGATGATGGGATACTTTTTCGATGCGTCAAAAGGAATTGGCTTGAACATGAATCCGTAGAGGTCGGTGGTGCCGTCGCGGCCCTTCACGGTGATGGGCGTGAGCGGCTGCCACCCGCTGGCCGTGAGCTTCGAAATATCCTGCCTTGCTACCTCCATCACGGTCTTGCCTTCGCCGTCGCGCACCACGGTTACCTGCGGCTGCGTTGGCGTTGAGTAGGTATCGGTGAAATACCGCCCGTCGTGCGACGCCTTGATGTGATGATCCGCGTTCTCCGGCGTCAGCAACTTCAGCCCGGTGCCGTCGAACTTCACGCTGTAGAAGTGTTCGTAGTATGGATCGCGATCTTTTTCCTTGCCCACGCCCACGAAGTAAATCACGCGAGCCTTGTTGTCGACATACAGCACTTGCGTTACGTTTCCCGGGCCTTGCGTGATCTGATTCTTCAGCTTGCCGCTGGTCAAGTCGTAGAGGTACAGGTTTCCCCAGTTGTCGCGTTCGCTGAACCACAGAATTTCGTTCGACTGCGGGAGGTAGTGCCAGTTGATTTTGCCGTTGCCGCTCTCGTAGAACTTCGGCGTCTTCTCGGTCATAACTTCGCGTACTTCACCGGTCTCGGCATCAGCCTCGCGAAGCCACTCCTGCTTGTGCTCGCGCGAAGTGGATACAAACGCCAGATGTTTCGTGTCGGGACTCCATTCCACATCGGCAAAGGTGTTGCCGTCGCAGGCAATGTCGTCGCACAACGTGGAGCGATGCTGATCTGGGGGCATCTTGAGGCGGATTACTTTGCGTGCGTTCACATCGATAACAACGCGCTCGATCATCGTCACGTCTTTATCGCCAACCAGCGGATACTTCCATGCTTTCAGCTCGGGATGCGTATTGGTCACCGGCACGAGGTACATCTCGCCGGTCTTTGCGCTGATCCTGCTGGAAGGTGGCAATCTTCTTTGAATCCGGCGACCAAAGCAGGATGGCAGAGTCCGAGTGCTTCCACCCGGCGTTGTCGGTGGCATAGCCAAAGTCTGTTACGCCGTCGGTCGTCAGCTGGGTTTCGGCGCCAGTCGCCAAATTGCGCACCCAGAGATTCCAATTGCGGATGAAGGCGCCCAGCTTCTTGTCGGGTGAGAGCGTCATCGGCGGTTGGGGTGATTGCCCTTTTGCAGGCGCTCCACCGGCCAGCGCCTTGCACGTATCCGATCCCGAGCCAATGTTGCACTGATAGGTCGCCCCACGCATCGTGAACGTCAGAGTGTGGTCGCTATCGCTGAGGGAGATATCAGAAAGCTGAAGATGCCGTGCGTCGATTCCTGCGCCGCCGTTCGCCGCGGGCTTCAACGCCGCTGCGAGTTTTTGCTCATCGAACAGGGGGCTGCGCGAGTCTTTTGCCGGATCGACCATCACGTAGGTGGTTCCGCTATCGTCCACCTCGCGATACCAGAAGCGATCATCATCTAGCCACTGGGCAGTGACCTGGCCTTTGTAGGCGAGGGGATTTACGTTGTAGGCCATAAACTTCTCGGCGTTTGCGTAGTCCTGATCGGAATACTGGCGCGGCTGCTGGGCAAGCGTAGCTGCACAAACCAGGGCACAAGCTGCAAACGGGACCACAATCATCACAGGTTTCATGCTGGATTCCTTTGGCGCAGACTCCCGTTAGCGGAGTCAGGGGAGATTGCTATCGGTAGATCGGAGAAGTATTACTTCTTCGAATTTTATATCGAGCAAGCCTCGGCCAAGCGAATCTGCGCGCGATTGAAGGCACCGGCGTAAATCTTCGTTTCAACCCGCTAAATTAGAGTCGTGAGAAAAATAATAAGCGGGCACGTGCGTCCCCCGCATGTTGGTTTTCAGATTCGTCGAATTTGATCAGGCTTACCTCGGCGCAGCGCCAGCATTCGCCTTGATCGACGGATTCGTCGCTGTTCCTGTGATCGTCAACGGAATTGCGCGGTTGGAGAAAGGGGCAGGCTTCGTAGCCGCGCCGGCTGGATTCGATGGATTCAGCTTTGCGGTAAGAGTGAAATTGATCGCACCGGATTCTGCTATCGTGCCTTCGCCAGTGGCGGAGCCGAGCTGGGGAAGGTTGCCGAGGATATTTGTAATCCGCGTAATTTGCGGCGAAGAATTCACTGTTGCTTTCAGCACCTGAATCTGCGTTCCACCCGACGTACCAGTGAGAGGAGTCATACCCTCGATTTTTGAGGCGAGGTCGAAACCCAGGAGCTTTGTATTGTCGATCTCGACGGGGCCCGCCAGGGTTGTGGTTGTTGCAGGACCGGTGATCGCGATGTTTGCCGTTAGTGTTCCGCCCTGCAACGAGGAACCCGCTGGCAGATGAATACCGACTACGGGCAACAGCCGTTCCACCTGATCGATCGGCAGGCTCGGCGCTGCGATATGCAGGTCGAGCATCACTTCCTGCGGCGTGAATTCGAAGCTGCCATTCACGTGAACCGCAACTGCGCCAGTATGAACCGCAATATCTGAGACTGTTCCTTTGCGCGTTTCAATATTGTGAGAGGCGGTAAAGTCGATGTCCACGAGCTCTTGAGCGGATAAGCCGCTAGGGGAAAGTTGAAGTCCCGAAGCCTTGATCTTTCCGGTGCTCGAAAGGGTGGTTCCATCGGATTCGAGTTTGACATCCACGTCGCTCTGCATTTTGATGCCCTTGCTCTTGTCGATCACGCCCGACGCGACTGGATCAAAATTCTTGAGCTGCAAAGTTGCCTGGAAAGGCGTATGCGTCGTGCGGTTCTGCGAGATCGGCCCGGCATTTCCGCTGAGTGTCAGAGAACCCTCTCCGGGCAGCTTCGCTGAAATCTCAAACGGAAACGATTTGAGAAAGGTAAAGCTCTTCAATGTCGCGTTCACTTCTGTGTACTGGAAAGGCTTCGTCGTGGTTGGGATTGACGATACGGTGGCGCTTCCGTTGGTAATCTTCAGCTCTTCCACGCTCAGATCGGGCTCGGCACTCGGCTGTTGGGTTTTGGCGCGACCGATGCTTGAAAAATTCCAAGTCCCGCTGGCGTTCTGGATTAGCTGAATGGAGGGAGCGTCAATCCTCAACTTCGTGATGTGGACCCGGTGATGAAACATGATTGGCAGAACTTCCACGCCAACATTCAGCTTCTTCGCCTGAATAAACGGAACGTTGCTGAACTCGGGATCATCCGCGATAGAGAGATCGTCGGCATCCAGGCTTCCGGCCATGATCGCAAACGTCATGTGTCCCATCGTGACCTCACGGCCAAGCGCGCTCGATAGCTCGCTCTCGATCGTGGACCTGAAGGCCTCGGCGTTCACAACAAACGGTACGAGCGAAAGAACGAATACCATGAGAAAAATAACGGCAAGTACGACCAGTACCCACTGCTTCAGCATGCGGTATCCTTCTCAAGTTACGCTGGCACGATTGTATCGTCCGGTAACCCAAGCCGAGCCGTCTGGCGACGTACTTTTCACGCTGAAGTTGATGGTCGAGCCTGAACTACCACGGCAGTGGCTTGCCCTTATGGAAGTACCCTCCGGTCGGTCCGTCCTGAGGGAGAGTCGCCAGCGCGGCGCTGGTCTTTCCGCCTTCGGCTACCTCCATGGTGGCGTTCTCGCCGCCCATATCGGTCTTTACCCAGCCAGGATGCGCTGAGTTCACCTTGATTTTCGTATTCCGCAACTCGTACGCGAGATGCACGGTGAACGCATTGAGGGCGGTCTTCGACGCATCGTAGGCAAACGACTTCGCGTCGTAGATTGGCGACTTCGGATCGGCGTGAAGCTGAAGAGAAGCCAGAATGCTCGATAAATTTACAATCCTTCCCGCTGGGCTCTTCTTGATGAGGGGGAGCAGCTTCTCGGTCAGTTCGACCTGAGCAAAGAAGTTTGTTTCGAAAACTTTTCGCAGCAAGTCCATCGGCACATCCGCGGCGCGATGTTCAGGACCTTCGCCCGGAAATGTGCCACCGGCGATTCCTGCGTTATTGACCAGGATGTCAAGCCTTCCGTACTTCGAGTCGAAGTAATCGTAGGCAGCCTGATAATCGGCCTGCTTTGTAATGTCGAATTGGATCATGTCGGCGTCCACGTCTGCGGCGCGAAGTCTGGCTACCGCTTGTTCGCCCTGCGCTTTGTCGCGGGAACCGATGACGACCTTGACGTTTTCCGCCTTGTTCTGCCCGAGGTCGAGCGCGGTCTGGAAGCCGAGGCCGCGATTTCCGCCGGTAATGAATGCAATCTTTTGTGCCATCGAGAGAGTCTCCTGAAGCAGTTGATTCGCAGTCCTGAGCAAAAGGTGCGGCAAATTTGAGGGTCGAGTGCAGGCGAAGGCCGGATAGTTTCATGGGATGAATGAGTTGAGATTGCTTGCAGGATGAGGAGCGGAGCCCGTTCCCCTATCGACCGATTGTGCGCGGTTCATGACCTCGCGGTTTAAGCCTATTTTTCGTTTTTTATCCGCGTGCAGCCCTCGAAACTCCCCCGGCATCGAAGACGCTGGGAGGATTCTTATGCCTGAGAAAGCGACGATGGATCGAGCCAAAGAGGATTTGCGCGAGGGCAAGTCTCCATCGACAGCAGCCGGTGAATTTGTCCGCGAAGAAATCGATCATGTGCGGGAAGGGAAGCATGGAGCGCGTTCTCCCCAGCAGGCCATTGCCATTGGACTCAGTAAGGCACGCCGCGCCGGCATTCCACTCAAACCGCCCGCGCGCGGCAAAGTCAGCGAAGAAACCCGTCACAAGGCTGAGAAGGATGTTGAAAAAGGGCGTACAGAGCCGAAGACCGGGCCTGAAGGATCAACCTCGCGAGGCCGCTCGCGACTCAAGGCGATGCAGAAAGAACCGAAAAGCACTACATCGCACAATGCGCTGTCGAAGCATGCGAAACAGGCTGCACGAGCGCAGAAGAAGAGTAGTTGATCTGGGCTGACCGGCAACTTCTTGAATGGCTCTTCGGGTTCGGCAAACCCTTGAATTCGCGGGCATTCAATGTCGTCCACCCGACATGCAATTCGTTTGCGTCCCACGCCCTGAACAGGTATCGTTCGAAGCATAGTCAAGGTTGGAGCCTGGATGCGCCCTTCTGATTCCCCGGAACAGGACGCCGCGGCTGCAGTTGGGGTCAAGCGGGCCGAGTTTGGACGATTTGCGCTGGAGAACCTGTTTGAAATCTCTCCGGACGCGATTTTTATCACGGATGACGAGGGCGTCATCCGTGAAGCAAATCCGCGTGCTGCTGAGTTATTTGGTTACCCGCTTTCCGAGTTGATCGGCCAGCCCATTGAAAATCTTGTACCGCAGCGCTTCAGAGGGCGGCATCCGGCGCATCGCGAAAACTACCATGCCCATCCTCGCGCTCGCCAGATGGGTGCGGCCATGAATCTCTTCGGATTGCGCAAAGATGGCACCGAATTTCCAGTCGACATCATGCTCAAGCCATTGCAGACACAGGTCGGCGCAGGCGTCCTCAGCATTGTCCGCGACGTCACGGAGCAACATGAAGCCCAGGAACTTGCCCGACACAAAGACCTGCAACTGCGCTCACTTCTCGACGGTGTGCGCGATTACGCCATTTACCTGCTCGACGGAGTAGGTCATGTCACTACCTGGAATCCCGGTGCAGAGCGCGCCAAGCAATATACAGCCGACGAGATTATCGGCAAACACTTTTCGCGCTTTTTCACCCAGGAAGACATTGACAGGGGCCGTCCCGCCGAATTGCTGAAGAGAGCGGCAGAGCGAGGGCGAGTTGAAGACGAGGGCTGGCGCGTACGCAAAGACGGTTCGCGCTTTTGGGCGAATATCGTTCTTACCGCTATTCGTGATACCACGGGCGACGTCACCGGTTTCGCCAAGGTCACTCGCGACTTCACCGATCGCAAGCGTGCTGAAGAGGCAGTCATGCTTCAGCTCAGCCAGGCCCTGCTGGCCAACATGGACGTGCGCAAGCTCTTGTCGGCCATCTCCGCAAGTCTGCAGGAGGTGGTGCCACTCGACTGTGCCACCCTTGGACTCGTTGAAGAAGGCTCCGACTCGATCATGGTGCAGTTTCTCAACGTCAGCGAGAAGGAACTAAAAAGCTCAGATATTCGCCTTCCCCTCCACGGTTCTCCGGCGGGACAGGCTTTTCTGACCCGGGAACCTGTTGTCCTCGGGCGGATTCATGATGGCGGTTTCCCCGAGGAGGGGGTTCATCATCTCACGAGCCTCGGCATGCAGTCCGGTTGCTGGATACCACTCATCCATCGCGGCCAGATGGTCGGCGTGCTGGCCGCAGCCAGCCGGATCGAAGGAGCGTTCACCCAACGCGAAACCGATATGCTTGTCCAAATCGCCGACCAGGTAGCCATGGCAGTCAGCAATGCCATGGTCTTCCGCCAGATCGCAGAACTCCGCGACCGCTTCCGGCAGGAGAAGCAGTATCTCGAAGACGAAATCAACCTCGAGAATCGATTTGAAGATATCGTTGGCGAAAGTGGAGGTCTCCGACAGGTTCTGAAGCAGATTGAGACCGTGGCACCCACCAACGCGACCGTGCTCATCCAGGGCGAAACCGGTACCGGCAAGGAACTGCTTGCGCGCGCCATTCACCGGCTCAGCGGTCGCAGCGATCGCACCTTCGTCAAGGTCAACTGCGCGGCGATCCCGGCGGGCCTTATTGAAAGCGAACTGTTCGGGCATGAGAAAGGCGCCTTCACCGGCGCGATTGCGCGGAAGATGGGCCGTCTGGAATTAGCCCATGAAGGCACCCTCTTCCTCGACGAAGTCGGCGAACTCCCTCTCGACCTTCAGCCCAAATTGCTGCGCGCGCTCCAGGAAAGAGAGATCGAGCGCCTGGGCGGGACTCGACCCATTTCCGTCGACGTGCGACTTATCGCTGCCACCAATCGCGACCTGGCCCAGATGGTTGCCGAAAAGCAGTTTCGCAGCGATCTTTTCTACAGGCTCAGGGTCTTTCCCATCTTTGCCCCGCCGCTCCGTGACCGCGTAAGCGACATCCCTGTGCTCGTCCGCCATTTTGTATCGACGCACAGCCGCCGCATGGGCAGGAATATCGAGACCATTCCCGAGGAGACCATGCAGGCTCTCTGCCGCTGGCCCTGGCCAGGCAACATTCGCGAACTCGAAAACTTCCTGGAGCGTGCCGTCATCCTTACCCGCGGCAACGTTCTATATGTGCCGCTCGCTGAACTCGAGACCAAGGTTGCGGAAGAGGTTGAAGAACTCGATAAGGCGAACCCTACGCTCCATGCCGCCGAACGCGAACACATCCTGCGCGTGCTCCGCGAAACCAAGGGGCAGATTGGCGGCAACGACGGTGCTGCCGAGCGTCTCGGCCTCAAGCGGACAACGTTGAACTCGAAGCTGAAAAAACTCGGCATCGAACGCAGCGACTATATGTAAGGTTGCGCGACAGAACTCTGAGGCTTCCCAAAGATACTTTTGTCTGTGACGAAGTGCCCTTGCGACGACATCTCGTCTCGCGACGAAATATCGTCATCGTCACTTCGCCACTTTGGCCTCGTCACCACTTCGTCACTTTGTATTCTATCTAAAATAACTCCTGCAAAATCAATAACAAAGAGATCTATGTCGCCCGTCACTCGAGTTTGGCATGGCAGTTGCCTTATAGAGGGCAAGGCCGATGAGGGCCACCATACGTTGCGAATCACACTTCAAGATACGGCAGAAGCAGTAGAGATGAGGTTGGAAGGGCGAGTGGCGGGGCCGTGGGCGAGTGAACTCGACCGCGTCTGGGGGGAAGCGGCTCCGCGACTGGCTTCCAGAAAACTCATCATCGATCTGCACAACGTTACATATGCAGATTCCGCAGGCAAGCAAGTGCTGCGGTCGATCTACGCTCAGACGCGTGCCACATTTATTACCAACACCCCATGGGCCCAGTTTCTTGCGGAAGAAGTTACTACGAACAAGGCTGTAGAGATCGAAGAGGGAGAATGACGATGCAGACGATGCGTGAAACAACGACCACTTCCAGAAGCCAAACACAGCGGTCCGGCGAATTCTTCAAGAAGCTTACGCCAGCGGCTCTGCGCGACCTCGAGTCGATGGAATTCCCTACGCTGTATCAGCCCGGCGTTCAGCTCTTCTCTGAGAAATCGGCATCGACAGGCATTTTCATCGTCGTCTCCGGCGAGGTCAAGCTCTCTATCAATTCGAGTGAAGGCAAGCGTCTCATCCTCAGCATCGCCAAGGCCGGCGAAGTCCTCGGGCTCTCGTCAGTGCTTTCGGGGCTACCGAGCGAGATGACGGCTGAAGTTCTCTATCCTTCGCGCATCGCCGTCATCGATCGCGATCAGTTCCTCGCTTTCATGGGCCGTCATCCGGAGGTCTACCAGGTGGTCACCCAGGAACTCAGCCTTCAATACAAGATTGCATGTGAACAGCTACGCATCGTTGCGCTCTCCGGCTCCGCGCCAGAGAAACTTGCCCGCCTGCTGCTCGAGTGGAGTGAGGGCGGACAGAAAACAGAAGCGGGCATGCGGTTCCGTTTTTCGCTCACGCACGAAGAGATAGGCGAATTTATCGGCGCATCGCGCGAAACGGTCACACGCACGTTGTCAACCTTCAAGAGCCGCCGTCTCGTGGCTTTCCATGGTTCGATTCTTGAAATTCCCAGCCGCGTGGCGCTGGAGCATCTTGCCGGAGTTTAAATAGACATATTTATTCAGCGTAAAAGTAGTTCTAAAGCAGTCTGTACTTTAATTCGCCGCGATTTGCAGTCGGGCCCGGGTTCGCGGCGACGCAATCATACAAATTCCCGAGCAAGTGCAAAGGAAGCCTCCGCGATACAATGGCAGCCAACCATTTGCCATCTGTCTCAAGGAGGCTTTCATGCGCAGGGTCTTTCTCGTCGCTCTCTCCCTACTCATCGCTTTTTCATTTGCCATGCCGGCTCTGGCGCAGGGCGCTCCACCGCAAGGCGGCGCCGACAAGCCCTACACGATCGAGTACTACTACAAGGTGCAATGGGGACATCAGCAGGAATTCCACGACCTCTTCCTCAAGAATCACTACCCGCTGCTGAAGAAGATCCAATCAACCGGCCGCATGCTGTCGATCAAAATTGAGGCGCCTGCCTACCACGCCACTGAAGACGGGCGCTGGGACTACCGCGTCACCATCACCTTCAAGAACTCGACCGTCGCCACCACGACGAACCCCGACGAAGAAGCTTTCATCAAGCAGCTCTGGCCCGACCAGGATATCTACAAAAAGGAAGAGCAGCGCCGGTTTGAAATTCTCGCCGCGCACTGGGATTTGCCCGTCACCGACATCACGCCGAAGTGAGAAAAGCAGGGACTAGGGAATAGGGACAAGGGAATTTGGTTTACTCCCTGTTTCTCCGCCAACGCTCGACGAGGTCTTCTGCGGCGTGGGCCCAGTTTGGAATGTTGAATGTGAATCCAGCGTCGAGGAGCCGTGTCGGAACAACGCGTCGGCTCTTCAAGACCAATTCCGTTTCCGTTCGCATGAAAAACGCCGCCAATTCCAGGAGCGGCTTCGGAGCAGGAATTCCATTCGGCATGTTCCATGCATCGCGCAAAATTGCCATGAACTCCCGATTCTGTTCGGGGTGGGGAGACGCGATGTTGATTGCGCCTTCCAAATTATCGTGTGTAACCAGAAATTCGACCGCCCGGGCGAAGTCATCTTCGTGGATCCATGAAACCCATTGCCGGCCGTTGCCTTGCTTTCCGCCCAGCCCCACGCGCGCGAGGTTGGAAAGCACCGCGAAAGCATTCCCCGGCGTGGGACTGAAGGTAATCGCCGACCGCATCGCCACCTTACGTGTCTGCGGAGTGTCCGCCCTGAAGAACGTCGTCTCCCAGTCTTTAGCAACGCGGATCGAGAAGTTCCACGTGTCCGGTGCTCCCGGCTCTCCGCCGCCCAGTTCGCCGGTCTTCTCATCCATCGGGCGATCGAGTGCATGGCGGTAGATCGTCGCTGTCGACGCGTTCAGCCACACGCGGGGTGGGTTCTTTAGCGATCCGATGACCTTGCCGAGAAGCCGGGTCGACACTATCCGCGAGTTGTAGATCTCGGCCCGATTGCCGGAAGTGTATCTGCAGTTCACGCTGCGGCCGGTCAGGTTGATGCAGACGTCCGCTCCTTCGAGATACGCCGTCCAAGGCCCCGGGTTTTCCCCGTCCCAATGCACAGTCTGCCACTCGGCCGTATGCGGCCCACGGGTGAGGATGACGACATGGTCGCCGCGGCGATGAAAATGCCGCGCCAACATTTGCCCCACCTGGCCGCTGCCACCGGGAATGACGATGCGCAACGGACGCACAACCGCAAAATTGCTTGTGGTCATTAGAAGAAGTTTATCTGACGAACTATTGAGCCGGCGGAATTGGGGGAGGTGGCGGCTGCGGGGGCATGCCCGCATAGCCGTATGCAGCCAGATATCGCCGCCGCTGCGATGCGCGAATCTCGCGGACTACGAAAACAATGATGAGGATGAGAATCACGAGTGGGGTAAAGAATACCCACGGCGGCTGCGCCACGCGGTTGCCCTGGATGATGGCCGAATCGGAGGCATGCAGACCGCCAAACATGACCACGAGGTCATTGCCCACGGTGACGTTCTCGCCGAGCCGAACGGAGCCGAAGAAATTGACCACGTCATGGCCAATGGTTGCCTCGTCTTCAGCGCGAACAGTTCCAAAGAACACGACGACATCGTGCTTCGACTCGTGCGCAATGTGCACATTGCCGAAGAAGACGACCACGTCGTGATCGATGCTTCCCTTGGCATCCACACTGCAGAAGAAGCACACCGCATCGTGGATCGATTGACCCTCCGGTACGACGATGCGACTGCCAAACTGCACCGCATCTTTTTCGGCACGAGCGGGAGTTGGCGCAAGCAAAAGAGCAGAGAACAGCAGCAAGGCAGAGAACAGGCGTTGAGTCATGGCGACCCTCACTGCGGAATTCTACGCGTAAAGGGCGCGAAAAGTTCCGTGAGCTGGCACACATTTCCAGATTCAGAACTCCAGCCGCATCCCCAACTGAATGCGGCGCGGCGGCCCGACAGCCGTAACCTCGCCAAATGTCGGCGAGGAATTGACCGTATCGAGGCTTGATGGATTCTGATGGTTCAGCAAATTGAAGGCGCCGGCCGAGAACCCCACTCGTGGCGCATCCTCGTCCTTGTTCGGAGTGATCGCGAAATCGTGTCCCCAGCGCAGGTCCAGGTCGACATACGACGGTGCGGTCTCTGTGTTGCGCGCCACGCCATCCGGCCGCGTGTTGAACAGCGAATCACCGTACAGGTCTGTGCCCGTCGTGATCGTCCAAGGGCGGCCCGTATTCGCGAAGACGCCTGCGGCCAGGTTGTACACACTTTTAGGATTGAACATCGCATACATCCCAACCCGATTACGCCGGTCAAAGCTGGCATTCGCCCACTCGTCGTTCGGTGCGTACTGGTTCTGGGGGTACCACCCGATGCCGCCCGTGTTCGACTCGTAGTGCGACCACGTATACCGCCCGAATCCAGTGAAGTATTTATTCAGTCGGCCGCGATAGGAAACATCGAGCCCACTGCCCTCAAAGAATGCGTAGGGCTGCATCTGCCGGACCAACCCGTAGCTGGGATCAGGCCGCAGGGTATATCCCGATTGCGGCGTGGGCGCGTTGATATCGACGGAGCGGAACTCGTGAATGCCTCGCGTTGAGTATGCGCTGATCACGCCGGTCGCCTTCTCGCCCAACTGGCGTTCGATCGAGAGGCCGTATTGAATCTGGTAGGGGATCGCAGCATTTGGCGCGAGCCGGGCCAGGTTCGCAGGCTGCTCCGTGATGGTGGTGCACTCCGTTATGGGTACGCAGCCTGTCGCGGGCAGGTCCGCGGGGTCAAGCGAAATCTGGATGGCCTGTCGGCGCGGTTTCTCATAGCGCGCGAGGTCCAGCAGAGGACCTGAACCGAAGCGGTCGTAGTAGATGCCGCCGCCGCCTCGCACAACGGTCTTCGAGTCTTGATCCAGTACCCACGCAAACGAAACGCGTGGCGCAAATCCCAGCCGCTTGTCCGCAAGGAAGTTCTGCCAGTCGTAGCGCAGGCCGGGTGTAATCGAAAACCGCTCGTTTATCTTGAACTGATCCTGAACAAACGCACCGGCCTCCTGCTGGTGATAGATGAAGTGGACATCGCCGGTGTTCTGCGAGAACCCCGACGGCAGTTCGTTGGCGAAGTTTTCAAGCGCGGTTTGCGCAACGCTTCCGTCTGCGTTGAGTGTCGGACCAAACGTGTAGGTGCCGAGAGCATTTGTATTATCGTCAAACGCACGCCTGCTCGTGTGCGGAACGTTCGCGCCAAACTTGACGGTATGCCGGCCGTGCGTCCACGTCACCATGTCGGTGATGCGAAAGTTATATTCGGTGCTCAGGTAGTCGCCCTGCGCTGACCCGCCTACAAAGTAGCCGCCGACTGAGACCCTAGGAGCTTCATTTACATTCGCATGGCGATTGGAGTCGTGCTCGCCCACCACTGAGAATTGATTCAGCAACACCGCCGAAAGCGTCGAGTCAACGTGCGCCACCACATCGTCTTCGTGGTATTCGCTGTTGTACCCAGCGCTCTCCAGCGCCTGTCCGCCGACTCCCTGGTTCTGCCCGGTCCAGTCTTCGTAGCTGTATTGCGCATATGCGGAATATTTGTCGCCGAACTGGTGTGCGGCGCGAATGCTGAATTCGGTATCGCGCGTGGGCGAGGGGACATTGGCCTGATATATCCCGGTCGGAGTTTCGGGAGTGGGAACCACTGTTGCATACACTACAGAGTTGAGATCTTCTTCCGCACGATTGAAGCTGGCGAGAAAGCTGCTTTTCTTCGCAAAGAAGATCGGCCCGGTCATGCTGCCTTCGTACACACGCCGTTGTTCATACGGCTTTGAAGGGGCGAGCGCGTTCTGTGCATTCAACGCGGAATCGCGGAAGAGAAAATTGAATTGGCCGTGATACTTGTCTGCGGCTGATTTGGTAATGATCTCCATTTGTCCACGCCCGGGCCAGTAGTATTGCGCCGAATATGGATCCTGATTGATCCGGACTTCCTGAACAGCAGAAGCCGACACCGTAGCGCGATTCGCCTCAACGCCGTCCACCATGAGGCCGGAGCCGCCGGTTGCAGAAGAACTGTCATCGAGGAAGGAACTCATCGCGGTGACATAGTCGTTATCGAAAATTGGTAACGCTTTCAAATCGGAGGAAGTGAGAACAGAGGAGTCGCGATTTTCTTCCGATGCGGTCAGATCCTCATTTGTATCGCCGTTCACGCGGACACTCGTCGCCACAGCGGCAATTGGCAACGTGATGTGCAGAGGCGCTGCCATTACGTGCGCCGAAGGAGCCGCGGCCGAAACCACATTGGGATGTACGGTCACGGGCAGATGTACTGTCTCGAATCCCGGCTCTGAAATCACGAGCGTGAAGCTGCCCGCGTGGGGCGCAGGCATCAGAAAATTCCCAACCTCATCCGACTTGGTCGTTCCTGCGATTGACCCATCGTCGTTCACAAGATCGATTTGGGCATTGGGCACGATTGCGCCTGTCGGATCGGCGACAACGCCTTGCACAGTGGGAGCAGACGCGGGTTTTGCGGTGGACTCGGGGGAGTTTGCAGCGGCAACAAACCCAGGCGACAGCAGTAAGACAATCAAAGCAAAAAAGCGCAGCATGCGAATCTCCAGCAATAACCAGCGTCAAGGGCAGGGGAATTAGCCCGTTGTTTCACGTGCACCCAGGCGGCCCAAGTGTTCCTGCTGAGATCGTCACTCGTGGCCGGCGAATGTCAAAGCAGAAGAAAATTTATCCCGTGCGCGCTTGGGCTCAGGGATGATGTTGGACTGCGCTCTAACTCTATGCATCTTGCGCACTTGCAGTCCTAATTGCGGGGCACCTTATGGGTTGATTTTCGCAGGACTCAAGGCGGCTGTCCAGTCCGCAGGCGAATCCACCAATACATCCGGCGGGATCGCTTCCAGGCTGCCGGGCGCAAGACCGAAGGTGCAGCCGATGCACCACGCACCGGCATTGCGTGCCGTCAACACATCGACCTGGCTGTCGCCGATCATCACCGTTTGCTCTGGTGTTGCGCCGGCATCCTTCATCAACGCCAGCAGGCCCTCCGGATCGGGCTTCTTGGTCTGGAAACTGTTGCCGCCATAGATGCGCAGAAAATATGGAGCCAGCCCCAGCGCCTCGCAGATGGCCTGCGCAGGACGCACCGGCTTGTTTGTCAGCACGGCCATGGCGCGTGCCGGCACGTCGAGCTGATCGTGCACCTTGTGGAGCGCGTCAAGAGCTTCCAGTACGCCGTCGTAAGCGTAGGTGTAGTCGAGCTTGTGTTCGCGATAGTAGTCGAGGAAGAATTTGTACGACTCGGCGAGCAGTTCCTCACTGGGTTCTTTGCCGTCGTCGGTGGCAAACGCGCGCCGCACCAGCATGAGCGCTCCGTTGCCGATGTAGCCGGCGATGACTTCGTCGGAAAGATGCGGACGGCCGAAGTTCTCCAGGGTAGCGTTCACACTATTGCAGAGGTCCTGCGCTGAATCGATCAGGGTGCCGTCAAGATCAAACACCAGCAGCTTAAGCCGTTCCACAGGTACCGGACGAAGGACCCGAATCATGGTTCCAGTGTAACGGTCTTGGGAAGCTGATCGCATCTCCCCCGCGGCAGAGACCGGCGAACGGAACCATGCAGTCGTTTACACTTGCCCTTCGCATTTGTTTCATGAGGATTCTGTCGTGTTGACCAAGAAGATTGCTTCCTTCGTGATTTTTGTTTCCACTGTGCTCTTCGTTAGCTCCTTGTCCGCACAACAGACAAGGATCGCGCCGGTCGCTCCCAGCGAGAGCATTCCGAATCTCGGTCCAATGCTCGATCGCGTCAACGCGCTGAGGTCCGAACTCCGCGAGTATCACGCCTGTACATGTAAGTGTGGGTGTTACGCGAAAGATGTGGACCTCGAGGCTGATCGAGCCATCGCCATCCTTCGAACGCGCGCCAGTCATACTCGGTCCGGCGAAAAACTGGCGCTGATTCTCGATATCGATGAAACTACGCTCTCGAACTGGGACCAGATGTCGACCGCAAACTTTGAATACAACAGCAGGGATTTCAATGCATGGATCGCGTCAGCGCAGGCGCCTGCAATTCCGGGCACGCTGCGCGTTTACGATGAGGCGCAACGACTTGGGGTGAGCATCTTCCTCCTCACCGGCCGGTCCGATTCTCAACGTGCGTCCACGGAGACGAATCTTCGACTGCGCGGATTCAGCAAGTGGCAACAGCTCATTATGCGCACACCCGGGCAGAAGGGCACTACGGCCCTTGCATACAAATCAGCCGAGCGCGCAAAGATCGTCGCGGCCCAATACAGCATCATCCTGAATATCGGGGATCAATGGAGCGACCTTAACGGCAATCCCAAAGCCGAATACTCGGTGAAGTATCCTGATCCCTTTTACTTCATCAAGTGACGAGGGGGCGGGGGTCCAGCTTCGCGAACGGGTCGAATTAGAGGGGGAGGGAAAAAAGACAGGCGAGGCCTCCCAGGAGGTTGAGCTTTGTCATCGCGGTCCGATTACAGCACTCACAAGGCCTCGCCTGAGGAACGAACTTGTTAGATACGTTTAAAGCTCGCGGCCAGCCCACCTAGACCGGGCCGCACGAAAACCCAAAAAAGACTCAATGCACCCGAATGTCGCCTGACCCGGTCTCGATGCGCACCGTGGGTCCGCCGCCATGCACCTTGCCAACGATGTGGTGCTTGTCAAACGATCCCTGCACCGCCATCTCCTGGTCGGTGTGGACGCTGCCCGAACCCGTGGAAGCATCGAGTGTGAATCCGGAATTGCCGGCCCAGAACTCAACGCTGCCCGATCCGGTTTCAAGCTTCCAGTCGGAAGTCGGTGTGCCCGTGACCTTGATGTTTCCTGACCCCGTGCCGGCGCGCAGGCTGCCGTGCACACCCTTCAATTCCACGCTGCCCGAGCCGGTCTGCGCCTTCACATCACCCTGGCCAGTCGACTCCGCGTAGATGTTGCCGGATCCGGTGTTGACGATGAAGCCGTTCTGCAGCCCCGTGGCATTGATGCTGCCCGATCCGGTTCCCAGTTTCGCATTCTCTCCAACGCCATCATCCTTGATGTCGCCGGAGCCCGAGTTGGCTTCGAGGAAGGAATTTGCAGGCGCTTCGATGTCGTATTCGATGCTGATGTTGTGGTAGTTTTCGTGGCGCTGGCCGATGCGGATGATGTTTCCGGTCTGTTCAATCGGCGGATTATTCGCAATCTCCTGCACCTTCTGGTCGTTGCTGCCCCAGTTCGACCGCACCTTGCCCACGATGTGTACGCTGGTGCCCGATCCGTGCGTGATGTGAATATGTCCTGAGCCGGTCGACACTGCGAGCTCCACGTGCCCATTGACCGTCAGGTTGCGCTCGAATGTCGCTTCATTGGCCAGCGCTGGAACCGCTGCGATGGCCAATATTGCTGCTGCTAATGCAAATCGCTTCATCATGTTCCTCGATTCACTTCAAGTTCAGCGGTCAGAGTTCGGGAATCCGATTCAGCTGATCTTTTCCGATTTTGTTTCCTCTGACCTTGTTGAGTTCATGGTTCAAATCAGTTCATGGGGGAGGGAACTCGATTGCACACCTGAGGTATCAGCATGCGCATTGCCAAAGGCGTGGGCCACAGCAACTTCATTCGATTCTTCAATTCGGTGGGTGCCACCGCTTTTGTTTTGCGGCACGTACCTGTCCGTTTATGGACACCGTTGTGCGCACCCGAACATCCGAACCAAGGAAATGAGGCGGGTTGAATGAGACTGATTTTTCGCAATGGTTTCTCCATTTGCCCGCCTGCTAAAGGGATGACGTTTCAAAACCCAGATCGGTTAACGAACAATCTTGCTGTGAACTCAGAACTGCAAACTCACAACTGCCGTTACTGCTGCAACACCACCTGGTCGCCTTCTTTCAGGCCCTTCACAATTTCAGTTTGCGAACCGTTGGAAAGGCCGACGGCGACAGATATCTTGCGCGTGCCATCCTTCTGATTTTTGTCGGGAACCTGCACGAAGGCATTCTTCTGCGCGTCGTAGCTCACCGCATTTTCAGGGACCATCAGAACGTTCTTGTGCTCGTCGAGCAGGATCTCGGCATTGGCCGTCATGAGGGCTTTCAATTCGCCGCCGGGGTTATCGATGCTTACGCGCACTTCAAAGGTGGTCACGTTGTCCTTTTCTACTCCGAGGGGAGCGATCTTCGTGACCTTGCCGTTAAAAACGCGATCGCGGAAGCTCTCCACCTTGATGCGTGCCGGTTGGCCCATGTAAACGTGGGCGATATCCGCCTCATCCACTTTGCCCTGAACGTACACCTGGTTGATGTCGCCTTCTGTCATTACGAGCGTGGCCGTAGACCCCAGCACCAGGATGGAGCTAACCGCATCGCCCATCTCAACGTCGCGCGACAGAATCATGCCGTCCATCGGCGCAACGATGGTGGTGTAGCTCAGCTGCTCTTCAAGCTGCTTCAGGCTGGCTTGGCTCTGTGCTACCTGCGCCTTTGCCTGTTTCAATTTTGCGTTGTCAACGCCGATCTGTGCCTTCGACGAATCGCGCCGAGTGAGTGCCGCGAGGTAATCCTTGTTTGCATCGTCCAGAGCCTGCCGGCTCACGATGCCTTCCTTTGCAAGCTGCTGATTGCGTTCGAGCGTGGCTTTGTACATGGGCAGATCCGGGGCCGCTGCGTTCACCCTGTCCTGCTCTATGTTGGCTTCATAGGTGGCAACATTCGCTTGCGCTGCCGCGAGTTGCGCACGCTGCGCTTCAACCTGTGCCAGGATCTCCTGCTGATCGAGTTGCGCAAGCGGCTGACCCTTGTGGACCCGGTTATTGATGTCTGCGTACAGCTTCTCAACAATTCCCGACGCTTTGCTCTTAACTTCGACCTTGGTAATGGGCTGGATCTTGCCTGTTGCCACCACCGATCGCGCCACATCGCCACGCTTCACCTTGGCGATCCGATTTGGGTCGATGTTCGTTGTCCGCACCAGGCGCGCCGCGGCCACCCCGATGACCACGATCACCAATAACGCTACCGAACCGATCCAGATCCAAATCTTTTTGCTTTTACGCGAAGCCATGGAGCACCCCCAGCACCAACAAGAGCTCTCGCTCCCCCAAATATGAAAGCCAGATGAAAATCTCAGCCAATTTGCCTGCGATGACTTGAGGTCTCGCAGCCAGCAGATGCAATTCCGTTCCAAAGCAGGTCACAGCGCGACCGAATGCCGTTTTAATCCCGATGACCGCTGCAACCTGATACGCACCGCAGCTGTGGTTAGTTCCAGATATGGCTGTGACTCGACAGGGTCTCGTTTGTGAGCGCGAAATTGGGTACTTGCGGGGCGAATGCTATTCTCACAACCGAGATGCACGGTCTGCCGCTTCTCCAGGTTGTCGCCGTCGCCATGCTGATTCTGGCTAACGCCTTCTTTGTGGCCGCCGAGTTTGCGATGGTCAGTACGCGCGACACCCGCATCGAGCAACTTCTCGCCGCCAAGGTTCCGGGGGCGCGAGCCGTACGACGCCTGCAGCGCGAACTTGAGTACTTCCTGCCGGCGGTGCAGCTTGGCGTCACGTTGTGCTCTCTGGCGATAGGCTGGATCGGCGAGCCGCTGGCCGCCGGGATTGTCCTTGGCTGGATCAACCTGCTGCCGCAACCTCCTAATCATGCAGCGGTTTACGCACACGTAGCCTCCGTGGCGGCGGTCGCTGTGGGGTTCGCACTCATCACATACTTCCACGTCACCATTGGCGAACTGGTTCCCAAATCGCTTGCCCTGCGGCGCGCAGAGGCTCTCGCAGTGGCTGTTGCGCCGACCATGCTCATCTTCATGCGCATCGCCCGGCCGGCTGTCCGCCTCCTCAAAGGGTCTGCGGCCATCATTCTGCGTGGTTTCGACATTCCGATGACCGAGCGTGCCGCCGTGCACTCTCCCGAAGAACTCAAACTGATCACCACAGCAGCCCGGCGACTGGGGCTATTCCCCCGTTTTCAGGAGACACTGATTCACCGGGCGATTGAGCTTGATGACGTGCCGGTGCGCGAAATCATGACGCCGCGGCAGCGCATTTTCTCGCTGCCTTCAAACATGCTGCTTGAAGAAGCCAGCGCGCAGGTCATCGAGCATATGAATTCCCGCGTGCCGGTTTACGACGAGACACGTGGTCCTGAGCACATCATTGGAGTGGTCTACTCGAAAGACCTCGCGCGGCTGATGTTCTTCCGTCCCCAATCGCAGCAGCGCCCGTCCGGTGCAAGTGCCCGCCGATCCAACAGACCCTGCGTCCACCCGCGTCGCGAATCCTCAACTTGGGCTTCCGTTCATGGAAATTCGCCTCAGGCAGGTGATGCGCGAAGTGCTGGTGGTGCCGGAGACAAAATCGGCTCTCGATCTCTTGCGCGAATTTCAGAAGCGCCGCCGCCAGATGGCCATTGTCGTAGACGAGTACGGATCAACAGTAGGACTTGTCACCGCCGAAGATGCAATCGAACAGCTGACGGGAGAACTCGAAGACGAATTCGACGATCCCGCGCGCCCCGTTCTGGCCAATGCGCAGGGTACGCTGGTGCTGGAAGGCAGCGCCAACCTCCGCGACCTCGAAACGCAGATGCATTGGAGTTTGCCCCGCGAAGGCGGAGTAGAAACCCTCGCCGGGTTCATGCTGACCCGCCTCGGCCACATCCCCAAAGTCGGCGAAACCGTGGAATACGAAAATCGTCGTCTCGCTGTCGTCGAGATGGAAGGACGCCGGATTGCCAAGATCCGCGTCGACAAGTTGGAGAATCCCGAACCGACCACCGCCCCTGCAACGTGACCCAGTCAATGCAAATTCCGCGAGTGCTACGCTTTCGTCTTGCCGCAACATGCCTGCTCCTGTTCTGGTTTCTGGGCTGCCGGCATACGCACCAGGAACATGCAGATCTTCCGCGCCTTTTCCCTGGCGTTCGAATGCAGGACGTGATGTTCCATTCGGCGGCGCTCAATCGCGATATGCCTTATCGAGTTTTTCTGCCCGCGACTCTCGTTTCAGGCCAGAAACTGCCGGTCGTCTATCTATTGCATGGCGGTGACGGCGGCGGATTTCGCGACTGGTCGGACGATTCAGACGTTGCCGCATATGCAGCGCGAAACTTGATCCTGGTTATGCCGGAAGGCGCTTTTTCCTACTATATGAACGCCGCGGAGAAGCCAGCGGATCGATATGAAGATTATGTTTTGCGGGATCTCATGCCGGACGTGGCGACCCGGTTTCCAGTTTCAGACCGTCGGGAAAACAGGGCCATCGTTGGGATTTCAATGGGCGGATTCGCAGCGATCAAGTGGGCGCTCAGCCGGCCCGACTTGTTCGTCTTTGTGGGGGCGCTCAGTCCATCGATTGAAGTGGTAAATCGAGAATTCAGAATTAGGAATCGAATTCCGGGAATCGAGGAATGGTGGAGACTTCGAAACGTATTCGGTCCTCCGGGGAGCGAGGCGAGGCGGTCAAGGGATCCTTTTGTGCTTGTCGAATCAGCGCGCCCCGATCAGACTCCATATATATATATCGCGGTTGGAGCGCAGGAGCGGTTCTTCGAACCGAACCGCCGTTTTGCGCGAAGGCTGCAGGAGCGCGGATTCCGGTTTGAAATCCACACCAGCCCGGGCATTCACAATTGGTTGCTGTGGGATGCGCAGATTCCGGGATGTTTTGACTCCTTGTTTCAGCATCTTGAACTGACTCACTGAGGCTGGATGGATGCCAGTTCGAACGCAAAAAGTAACTGGGTGAAAGTCGGGGTCTCACGATCCGATCGCGGACTTGTAGTCAACACGATAGGGGAGTCGATCCGCCGAAAATGGCGCGATGGATTTTATCCGATCGACTAAAACCTGAGGGTGCACCGGCTTGCTGAGAATCTCAAATTGGTGAATGCTCGAGCCGGCTTGAGAAACGAGATCTGCCGTGGCAGCCTGACCGGAAAACAAGATGATCTTGCACTGGGGAAGCATTTGGGAAATGTGAATGGCGGCCTCAATTCCGCTCATTTCCCCCATAACGACGTCGGTGATCAAAACATCGGGTCGAAATTGCGCAACAGATTCCAGCGCTGCCTCACCGCTGTACACCGCTGTTGTTTCGAAGCCAAGGAAGCCCAGGATCAATGCCAGGGTGTCGGCGATGATCCTTTCATCGTCCACGATGAGAATGCGCTGCTTGCTTGTGCATTTGGGCATGACAGGTCAGCTTAGCGACATTTCCCCAAAAAAGATGTGACGAACAGGATGTTTCTTTCGACCTTTTTCAAACTCAAAGAGCTAGTTGTTGGCGCCATTGAAGATCCCGGAGTCTGGAAATAATTCCGTGGCTTGGTGATTCAGCTTACGATCATGGAATGAGCTACGAGAATATCTGCTTCGCAACGGAAGATAACATCGCGCTGGTCACCCTGAATCGTCCTCAGCGACGGAATGCGCTTTCACTTGCGCTCATGCGGGAGCTGATCGACTGCCTGGAAACCATCGTCAGCCGACGCGATCTGCGGGCAGTTATTCTGGCCGCGAACGGCAAGGTGTTTTCCTCAGGCCATGACCTCTCCGAAATGGTGGGACGCGAAGAGAGTGAGTACAAGCAAATTTTCGCGGTCTGTACGGAGTTGATGGCGAAGGTGCAATCGATTCCGCAGCCGGTGATTGCCGAGGTGCAGGGTATGGCCACGGCTGCGGGGTGCCAGCTTGTCGCCAGTTGCGATCTGGCGATTGCTGCGGAAGAAGCGGCGTTTGCCACTCCCGGCGTCAAGATAGGGCTGTTCTGCACGACTCCGATGGTGGCGGTGAGCCGCGTAGTGGGGCGCAAGCGGGCTATGGAAATGTTGCTGACCGGCGAGCCGATTGACGCACACACGGCGGCGGACTGGGGGCTGGTGAACCGTGTGGTTGCCAGCGGTGAGTTGCGAACGGAGACGCTGAAACTTGCCCGTCGCATCGTTGAGTCAAGCGAATTGGTGGTGTCTCTTGGCAAGCTGGCCTACTACGCGCAGATTGATCTTGATCAGCCGGACGCATACGACTATGCCCAGGGAGTGATGACGCAAAACGCACTTGCTGGCGATGCGCAGGAAGGCATTTCGGCGTTCCTTGAAAAGCGTGCGCCGTGTTGGACCGGACACTAGGCGGTCGCACTTGAAAGTCGCACATTGATTCGTTCTATGAGTGGAGTACAACTGCGCGCCGGCGTTCAATGCAAGGGAAAACCGTCCGTTTCGGCTCATTCGCGTGATACGATTTCCACCAGTCTTGACGCGCCAGACATGACAATGAAGGTCCGGAAATACAGCCATGAAACGCAGGCAATTCATGATCAGTACGGTCGGCGCGGTTGCGGCAAACCTCTTGGTGACGCAACATCTCTCGCATGGAGAGACAACACCGGAGATGAGCGCACGCACTTATCGCATTTTGGGGGTTCCCCTGCGTGCTGGCTCCCTTCTTCCCGGTAGTGAAGACGACGCCCAGGCGTATCGAGAGGTTCAACTCCTCGAGCGCCTGCAGGCGGCTGGCTGTAATGCGGTCGACGACGGTAACGTCCCAATTCCGAACTACCTTCCCCATCATTCGATTCCGCCAATCAGGAGCTGGCCCGCTCCAAGAATCGCCTGGGAATGCATTCGTGACCGAGTCGCGCCATTGTTGCAACAGCCGAATCAGATTCCCTTGTTAATCGGGTGCGATTGCAGTGTCGTGCTTGGAACCACGGAGGCATTGAAACGCGCCTCGGCGCAGGATGTTCATGTTATCTATGTCGACGGCGATTTCGACGATGCAGCCCCCGAACCTGGCCGCTGCCAAAGCGCAGCATCTTGTGCTGTCTGGCTCCTGACGCATGATTCGCCATTCTGGACCGGTCCGCCGCTCCAGCCATCCCAGGTGTCGGTTGTCGGCTGGACCAATCCCTCGCGATCAAAGCAGTCAGGAATGAATTCCATATCCCTGACGGAGGTGAGGCGATCAGGTCCCCGAGAAGCTGCGCGGCGAGTCCTGGAAGCTATTCCAGCATCCTCCCTTCTGCTGCTACACATCGATATTGATGTCCTGCGAAAGAAAGACTTGCCCGCGGCCTATTTTCCCCACACGGAAGGGCTGAGCTTATCTGAGGCAGCAGATCTGCTCGGTGTCCTTCTGAAGGATCCTCGGATTCGGATCATCGAAATCAGTGAATATGCGTCATTGCGCGACACGGACCGGGAATATGTAAAAACGCTCGTTAACTTGCTTGCGGAAGGAATGAAGAAGTGAGAAGTGGGCATGGCGGCGCCACTTATCAAGTGACTGCGTCGGGCGGCGCACGCCCGGATGGTCGGCAAAACCATTATCCTGAGCGCTGAACCACTCGCCCTGATGCGGGATCTACAAATCGTGAGAAGATTGCTCTGAATTTTGCTATCGGTCAGTCGTTGTGAGTATCTGGATTCGGGCCCTGGAAGGTGGTTCGCATGCCCAAAAGGATTGCTTCTGTTCCGGCGCAGACCATTTCTGGCGAGCAGGCTGCGTGTCTTGTCCGTTCGGGCATGTGGCTGGATTACGGTGTAGGGCTGGCGCAGCCCGACGTATTCGACAAAGCTCTCGGCGCGCGCAAAGGCGAATTGCACAACGTAAAGATCCGCTCCTGCCTCTCGATGCGGCCGCGTGCGGTGGCGGAGTGCGATTCGGAGGGGGACTGCTTTTTCCTCTTCAGCTGGCACTTCTCCGGCTACGACCGCAAGAAACATGACGCAGGGCGCTGTAACTACATGCCGGTGAATCTCGGGGAAGTGCCGGACTACTACCGCCGCTTTCTCGCGCCGGTGGACATCGCAATCCTGAAAACGTGCCCGATGGATGAGAAGGGCTACTTCAATTTCAGTGCATCGAATATCTGGCATCGTGCGGTGGTTGAGTCGGCAAGGATCGTCATTGTGGAAGTGAGCCGTCATCTTCCGTATGCGTATGGGGACCAGAACGGCGTTCACGTAACCGAGGTGGATTACATCGTCGAAGGGGATGATCAGCCCGCGCCGGAGTTGCCGAATCCTGAGCCGTCCGAAGTGGACCGCGCGGTTGCGCGCCTGATTGCAGCCGAGATTGAAGACGGCGCATGCCTGCAGATCGGGATTGGCGGCATGCCGAATGCCGTATGCGGGCTGCTGCTCGAAAGCGGTGTACGCGACCTAGGCGTGCACACGGAGATGCTTACCGACGGCATCGCGGATCTTTACAAGGCAGGTATTGTCACAGGCTCAAGGAAGATTCTCGACTCGGGCAGAATTGCCTACACCTTCGCGCTGGGCTCGAAGGATCTGTATACAACGCTCAATCGCAACGAAGACTTCTGCTGTCATCCGGTGGAGTACACCAATACGCCGAACATCATCATGCAGAACCACCGCATGGTCTCGATTAACAACACTACGCAGATCGACTTGCAGGGTCAGGCCGCGTCTGAGTCAGACGGCCATCGCCACCTCAGCGGCACCGGTGGACAACTGCAGTTTGTGCGCGGCGCCTATGCATCGAAGGGCGGTAAATCGTTCATCTGCCTGGCATCGACTTACCAGAAGCAGGGAGAACGACGGAGCCGTATCGTCCTGAACATGACGCCCGGCAACATCGTGACTACGCCGCGATCAGACATCATGTATATCGTTACCGAATACGGTCTGATCAACCTGAAGGGAAAGTCGGTGGCGGAGCGCGCCCTGGCTGTCATTTCCATCGCCCATCCGGATTTCCGCGAGGGGCTTGAGCGCGAGGCCTATGAGCACCGGCTGATTCCTCGCGGTGTTTCGTTCTGACAATCGAAGAACCTTTGGCTGGTAGATACGTCACATTAGGAGGCGTATGCTGATTTCGCAGCGCCCAGTCTGTCGCGGAGGTGCTCTGATGAAGCTGTTCAAGATGGTCGCTGTTTGTGTCGCTCTTGCCGCGCCGCTGGCCCTTGCGAAAGACAAAAAGAAGAGCACGCTCCCAGCCATCTTCTCCAATGCCCGCTATGTCTATGTGCAGGCAGAAGACGGGGACATCATGAAGCCCGGCCTGTTCCCGGAAGACCGCGAGGCCATCGCAAATGTGCAGGATGCCCTGAACGACTGGCATCGCTACGCGGTGACGATTAATCGGGGAGACGCCGATCTCATCATCATTGTCCGCAAGGGACGACTCGTCGGTGCCCAGGTAAACGGGGGAATCGGCGTTGGAGCTGTGCCCGGTACGAATGGTTCTTATCCAAATCGGAATCCAAGCGGGACAGGTAACGCTAATCCCGATCGCAACGATACAGTCGAGACTGTTGGCGCGCGGAGCGAAGTCGGTCCCAGGGATGACATCCTGCGTGTTTATACGACTTCGTCGGGCGGGAAACTGAGCGGGCCATTCTGGTCGAATGAAATGAAGGATGGGCTCGACGCGCCTCAGGTGCCGCTGCTTCGCGAATTGAGAGAAGCGGTAGATCACGCTTACCCACCGCAGGCTGCCAGCCAGCCTGCTGGCCCAACAAGCGGCCAGCCCGGTAACCGGCCAAGTAACCAGACCAGCGCGCCGACCGCTCCGCAGAAGAAGCCGTAGGGCGTCAGCTTAAGGGATCACCCGCCTCAAAAGTCGCCTGCTGGATGTCTCGCTCAGACTCTGAGCTGAGCGAAACCATGTTTCTGTAAAAGACTCTTGTAGCTTAACTTATATGCTCGATAAGAATTTGCGAACCACTTCCTGCGATCGCGAATCTGGGTTTTGGCGTGAGCCTCCGCGTTGAGTCGTCGGCTTGGCAGAGGCGGCACGAAAGTCGGTACTGCTCCGGCTCTGGAGCCGGAAGGCCCAACCTTGCCTATTACTTAGGTTACAGCAGTAATTCGAACTGCGGTTACTTTCACTTGTTTGGTAACACCTAGGTGGGACACAATGCCACCAAGGGTTGACTATGAGACAAGAAACTTATCGATTCGCATTGGATGAAGCAGCCTCAGAACTTCGTGGAATTCTGTCACAGTTTGAAGCCCTGAAGGCTAAGAAGGAACAGATCGAGAAAGTTGTTGAAGCGCTGCGGCCATTCATTGGTCTGCAGGCTGAGACCCCAACCGTCGAGCCAAGCACGGCATACTCGGCCGAGCCGAGCACGGCGTTTACTGTCGAGACCAGCGTGGCGTTTACCGCGCCCGAAATCGAACAGCCAGTTTCCGAACCAGTCGAATTTACATTCATGCAGGTCTCAGGTCCCGGCATGGAAATTACAAAGTCTGAACCGGCTCAGATTGCTCATGTAGAAGAGGAGCAGGTTCTTGAACCGGTGCATGCAATGGCGGAAGCCACGCCGGAGCAGGTTGCCTATTTCCGGCAGCCAACTGCGGATCCATTCCAGCGACGCATCGACGATGCTCTTTGGGGATGGCAGCAGAGGCCGGAAGGTCTTCTGTCGCCTATCTAACTGCAAGGTACTTGGGTAAGTAGTGCAGGGCCAGAATAGCGGGCCGTTCCGCGGCAAAGCGAGTCGGAATGGTCAACCCAAACAGGCGCTCCCCGTCCCCAGGCGGAGAGCGCCTGCTCGCGTCTATGTGCTGCTCTACGTTTGAGATGCGACTAACATGATAGTTGCAGAAGGAATATATTTATGGCCTCTAGAATCATGCTAAATTCGCCACTGGAGATCGAAATATGAAAGCCAATGGTGGTGATGTATATCGCGTGGCGTTCGATTCGGCGAACGCGGAACTGAACGACATTCTCGTGTCGTTTGAGGAACTCCGGGCGCGCAAAGATCGGATTGAAAAAGTCGTCATGGCTCTCAAGCCGCTGCTTGGAGCCGAAGAGGCAGCAGCCGCCGCGGCTGCCGTGCAGAGCGCATCCGATGCAGCCAACGAAGCGCTTCAATCGGCAGAGGAAGTTCCGACCTATCAGTACCAGGCAGCGAACGGGAACGGGGCATCGAACGGAGCATCGTCTGATCCGTTTGCGCGTCGTCTCGACAGCGCTCTCGGTCATGGCGTAGGCCGGAAGTTCAACCGGCAGTTTTAGCCTGCGACGATCAAGGCCGGGCGGTGAGACTCTGCAAAACAAGGGAAGGCAGAGAACCTCGCTGCCTTTGAGGTGTCTCCGGATCGCAGATCGATCGCTCTGCCGCGCACGCGAAATTTCAGTGCAGGAAATTGCCCCGTCCTGAGCGGCGATTTCTGAGAAGGTGCGGCGGTAACTCTTACTAATGACTCTTACTTTATGTCCTCTTACGCGTGCTAGACTACGCGCCGGGAGAGGGCATGACTTTGGAATCACGCACTGAGGTTTATCGTGTTGCCTTTGAATCTGCGAAATCAGAGCTGATGGAAATCAGCGCGGAATTTGAAAAGCTACGTCTGCGAAAAGAACACATGGAAAGGCTGCTCGCAGTTCTGATGCCGTTGATCGGTGAAGAAGCGGCGTCGGTTCCAGGTTCCCAGGATGACTCGACCGTTCGACCGGCAGAACCGGCTGGCGAGCCTTCAAGTCAGCCGCATGGCGGTCCGGAAGGTCTGGTAGCTGATCCATTTCAACGCCGGATCGATCATGTTCTGGGAATCGGCGCGGGTATTCGCGACGTGAGGAAGTATAGCCGTCAGTTCTGATGGGCCCCGTTTTCATTGGCGCAAGAATAATACGCATTCGCCGTTGTCGATCTGAGTCCGTCTCGACAGCGGGCGTCGTCGTGTGCGAGCGATTCGTTTATCGTTGAACCAGCCCATGAAGCAGTTCTTCGTCCGCCTCGCCCTGACGTTGCCGGTTGTATGGCTTGTGGTGTCGCTGGTGTTTCTGCTGATACACCTCGTTCCCGGTGACCCGATTCAGATGATGCTGGGCGAGGGGGCGACGCCGGCAGATATCCAGGGACTTCGCCATCAATACGGGCTGGATCAGCCGCTCGCACGGCAGTACCTTCATTATTGGAACGGCGTCTTTCACGGCGACCTTGGCGCTTCGATTCGCCTGCATGACAGCGTGGCGCACCTGATTGCAGTGCGCTATCCGTACACGCTGGCGCTCACACTTACATCGCTGGCCATTGCGCTTGCCCTGGCTTTGCCGGCAGGCATCATCGCGGCCGTGCGTCGCGGTCGGGCTGTTGACCAGGCGCTTTCAGTCGTAAGTCTTTTCGGATTGTCAGTTCCTGGACTGGTTCTGGGGCCGCTGTTGATCCTGGTGTTTTCGATCATGCTGGGGTGGTTCCCGGTTTCAGGTGCAAGTCCGGGAGGTGGTACGGGAGGCATTGACCCGATCTATCTCGTGCTGCCTTCGATCGCCATGGGAGCTTCGCTCGCGGCGATTCTCACAAGGATGGTGCGGACGGCGATGCTGGAGGAACTTGGTCAGGACTACATCCGCACAGCGCGAGCCAAGGGGCTGAGTGAGACGGCGGTGGTATGGCGGCATGCCTTGCCGAATGCGCTGGTTCCTATTATTACCGTGGTTGGACTTCAGTTCGGAGCGCTTTTGGCTGGCGCCATCGTGACTGAAACCATCTTCAGCTGGCCGGGACTGGGCAGGCTGGTGGTGACGGCCATCTCCAACCGCGATTATGCACTCGTACAAGGATGCTTGTTGTCGATCGGACTGACATACGTCCTGGTCAACCTGCTTACCGACCTCACGTACCGGCTGGTGAATCCCCGCATGCGGTGAAAAGCGGCAGCGGAGACCAGAGGCATCAGCCCGTTTCCGTCTTCATAGCGCGCACTACATTCTCAGGCAGAGAATTAGCCCTCATTCAGCATCCAAGCGGAACAGGTGCATCGATCCCAGGTGTGTTCCCTGGGGCTTTCTCCCGGCGAAGCTGTGGTCCTGTCACCGACATCAGCCTCGGCCCCGTACTCGAAATCTATAAATGACCAAAACGAAAGATTGATTCGAGGAGGCGTGCACGCTTGAAGTTTCCCAGTCGTGAATGGCTATATTTTGATTTAGAGCAAGGGGCCGCAAAGCACGAACAAACAAAAAGAGAAGGATTTGGATTCGACGCATTGGTGCGTCTGAATCGGCTGGGTGTCGCGCTGGCCCTGGCAGTGACGCTGCTGGCAGCGGGCAGCGCTGCGATTGCGCAACCGACAGTGCAAGGGACGAGTGTGACGAGCGCGGCCGATCAAGCGGTGCCAGCGGCCGAAGTTGAGTCCACAACGCCGGATCTTCCGGATGCACCGACCCCAGTTCGGTTTCAAGAGGGCGGCAATCTGCAAATTCCCCCTAAGACTTTTCTAGTTCCTCTGCCAGCGGCGCCGACAACAGAGATCGCCGGTCTGCCGAGATTTGACCCTGACCTCTGGAGCACCTCGACGGAGGGGAGCCTTGCTCCTGGTGTGGAACCGTCTGTGCGCGGGAGCTATGTTCCGCTGAAGGACTGCCCGACGGACGAGACGCGTGCCCGGGAATGCCGGATGCACTGGGGTCCGATGCTCATCGAATCCATACTGTTCAATGCATTTGAAGACGCGGGGAATCTCTATACCGGCTATTGGTATCGCTGGGAGACATTGAACGGCAAATGGTGGGATCGCTATATAGATTCGGCCGCGCAATGGCGGTGGGATCACTGGTCCGATGACAACCCTTTTCTGGACGATTACGTGGCCCACCCGTTCATGGGCGCGATCACCAACAGCATCTGGATCCAGAACGACCCGAAAGGGATGACTCTCGGATTTCAGAACGACCGCGAGTACTGGAAAAGCCGGCTTACGGGCGCTCGCGTGGTCAACGTTCTACAGTTTTGCGTGGAAACTTGGTCCGTTCGGCGAAGCCAGCATCGGCCACAACGGCGATCACTATTTCTATGACAAGGGAGTGGTGACAAACGAAACCGGCTGGGTCGAGCTGGTGACGACGCCGGTTGGCGGCTTTGGGTGGACGATTGCAGAAGACTATCTCGACAAGCACGTGGTGACGAGACTCGAAGACAAGAGCCACAATCCGATTTTGTTGACGCTGGATAGTTTTTTGGCGCCGGCACGGGGCTTTGCCAATATCCTGCGCTTTCGTCCGCCGTGGTATCGCGACTCGCGGATCGTGAAGGCGAAGAGCTTCTTCAGCGACGCGGGAGAAGGCGTCTCGGCATCGACGGCCGAGGCGATGCGCTATGCGTCCAGACATCCCAACAACAGCGCAGTGGAAGCGTATCTTGCCGACGTGCTGCCCGCTTCCACGCCGGCGCCGGCGGATTGGCAGGGCCCCGGCGGCAGGCACGAGTTCGGCATGTGGTGGGGACTGTCGGTGATGAGCGGACACATCTGGGGATATGCCGGCGATGTGAAGTACATGCCGATCGATCTGCGCTACTCGTATGAGTTCCATCGCCACCGCCAGACGTGGACAATGCGCTATTCGCCGGAGATGACGGCGCTGGCCATGCTGGACTGGCCGACTCCGAACACGACGCCGTCGGGAACCACGTATAACCAGCGCACGCGCATCTACGGCAGCGGCCTGAGCCCCGTGGGATTTCAAGCGGATTTCTTCCCGCTGCATCGCGTGCAGCCGTTCCTCTCCACCGATGGAGGATTCATTTACTTCGATGATCGAGCTCTCAGTCCGCAGGGTTCGCAGTTCATGTACACCATCGATTTTGGAACCGGAGTGAATATCTTCCATCACAAGAACCAGGCGATCACCATCGGCTATCGGTACCAGCACTTGTCGAATGCAAACATCAGCCTGCACAATCCGGGGACAGATGCGAATACGTTTTATGTTGGTGTGTCGCGGTTCAAGACGAAGGGGGACGAGCGGAGCCAGATCGACCTGCGCTAAGAGACGGAGAGATGGACGATCTCCGGAAGGATTTCGGCATCCTTCTTGACCGTCATCATACCGATGGTGATGGGTAATTCGAAACGGCGCGGGCCGCAGGAGCCGGGATTGAAATAGAGCACCCCCTTATGGCGGCGGATTTCGGGTTTGTGTGAGTGGCCGAAGAGGACCGCGCCGAATTTTGCGGCTGCCGGATCTAGATGCAGAGTGTGCACGTCGTGGAGCATGTAGAGGTAGTGGCCTTCGAGGAGCAGCACTTCGGTTTCAGGAAGACGGCTGCACGGGCCGCTCTTGTCGACGTTGCCGCGGATTGCGGTAACCGGCGCGAGCTCCTCAAGAGATTTCAGAATGGCGGGGTTGCCGACATCGCCAAGATGCAGGATGTGCTCGACACCGGCGAGGGCAGGAATGACTTCAGGACGGAGAAGACCGTGTGTATCGCTGACAACGCCAACTTTCATCGCCCGAAGCTGAACAGGAGCGACCAGCGGCTTCTTGTTTTTGCGACTTCCGATTTGATGACGGGATTGATCATCTGGCGAGGGCGGCCTGGAGCCTGCGGATCGTCCATCGCCATGCAATAGACTCCGCTCCAGTTCTTCTGCCATTGCCAACCTTTTCCCGCACCCGTGGCCTGTGCCTCAATGTGCGGTGCAGCGTGAAGCGACGAGAGCGGCTCAAGGCATGAAGGACAACGCGGAGACGCGCCGCTGCGGAAATGTCCACCACAGGCACAAGGCTCGAGAAAGGGCTCCCATGATTTCTCGATCTCCGCATACTGCTGGGTTAGCGGAGGGAATCCCGCAACATGGGGGCTCAAGTAGTTCAAGATGCCGAGCATTCCGCATGTGTCGCAGTATGCATAAGAGTTGTCGCCGAAGCCGGAGTGCCAGAGCGTGTATCGATAAAACCGGCCGCAATGCTCACAATCGCCTTTTTTTGCGATAACCATAGTCCCTCACAACCCCATTTCCAGACGCGTGCGTGGATCGAGTTGATCGCGCAGAGCGTCTCCCAGGAAGTTGAAACCCAGCACTGCACCTGCGACAGCTACTGCGGGAAAGAGCACAAGATGTGGAGAATCGAACAGATGGAGTCGCGCGTCGTTGAGCATTCCTCCCCAGCTTGGGGAAGGAGAAGGAATACCGAGGCCCAGGAACGACAAGGTGGCTTCGGCGAGAATCACGCCCGCCATCCCGATTGCAGCCTGGACGAGGATGGGCTGCACAACATTGGGAAGGATGTGGCGGAAGAAGATTCTCAGTCCGCCTGCGCCCAGCGCTCGAGCCGCATCGACGTATTCGCGATCGCGAACTGCCATTACCTGTGCGCGAACCAGTCGGGCATAACCGGCCCAACCACCAATGGCGAGAGCGAGGACGAGATTTGAAAAGCCCGGGCCCAGAAATGCGGCGAAGGCGATCGCCAGCAGAATGCCGGGCAGGGCGAGGAAGGTGTTCATGGCGAAGGTGGTGAGTGCCGTGTCGACCCACCCGCCGAGATAGCCGGCGAGGCCGCCGATGGAGATTCCAAGCGCCAGTGAAACGGCTACAACGCTGACCGAAACGGCAAGAGAGAGGCGCGCTCCCCACAGAAGGCGCGAAAGCGTGTCGCGGCCCAGCTCGTCAGTCCCAGCTGGATGTGCGGTGGAAATGCCTTGCAGGCGGTGAAGCAGATCGATGGAGGCGGGGCTGTAAGGGGCGAGCCAGGGTGCGGACAGGCCTGTGATGACGAAAATTGAAAGTAAGAATACCCCGATCGCCGCGAGTGGCTGGCGACGGATGCGTTTTCCAATGGCCGCGAAGTTGACCATTACGATGGTAAGGATACCGCGACCGTAAAATGATTTATGTGTATAACGAAGCGTGAATATTTTAGGTAAACACTCGATCCTCTCCCTGGCGGCGCTGCTGCTGTGTTTTTCATCGTGGATGGAGGCAGGCGCGCAAGAGCGCCGAGATCTTCAACCCGAGGCAAAGCAATTGATGGTGCTGGCCAACCAGGCCCGCGCAACTACAGGCGCGCCACCGCTGCGATGGGACAGCGCTCTTGCCGAAGCAGCACTCAAACATACTCTGCGTATGGTTGCCGAGGGGCCAATCGCGCATCAATATCCAGGAGAATTGAATCTCTCTGAGCGTGCCGGTTTCACGGGGGCGCACTTCGATTTGATCGAGGAAAATGTAGCCCTGGCCTCAACCCCGGCGGCGATTCATGAGGGGTGGATGCAGTCGAAAGGTCATCGGGAGAACATGCTCAATCCTGAAGTCGACAGCGTCGGAATTGCAGTGGTGGCCAGCCGCGGCGTGCTGTATGCCACGGCCGATTACTCCCGCGCTGTGCAGGCTCTTACACAGGCGCAAGTGGAATCGCGCTTCGCCGAGATGATCAAAAGCGCCGGAGTGAAAGTGCTGGCCGATCATGCATTCGCACGCTCTGCCTGTCTTATGGATAACGGTATGCCGAAGTCCGGGGGCGTTTCTGAGCCAACGTTCATCATGCGCTGGGAGGGCTCAGACCTGAGCCACCTTCCGAAGCAATTGGCCGATCGTCTTGCATCCCGGCAATTTCGAGATGCGGCGGTTGGCAGTTGCGATGCGCACGGCGGCCAGGGAACGTTCACCTCGTATCGCGTCGCCGTGCTGCTGTATTAAGCGCTTTCGCAATCAGCAAACGGGAGTCGCTTCGGGCTGTCCGCTTTCGAAACAGCACGCACGCTTGCGAACAGTGTTGACCGTAGGATTCACGCGTATCCGCGATCCATCCCACCCGCTGACGCTGGCCCCCGCTTGCACTTCGCAACCCCACCGCGTGACCTGCACTCTCTGAAGGCCATTCCGTTTCTTCCCGGCGTCCGGCTTTGCGATTGGCCCCGAAGGTGCTTTCTCTCAGGCCGCGGCACCAATTCTGCCGAGGAGAACTCTATGGCCATACGGTCCCTTCGTTGTTTCCTTGTCGTCTTCCTGTTCGCCACCACGCTTTGGGCGGCCACCGATCCCTTTGCCGGAACCTGGAAGCTGAATCCCGCGAAAAGCAAGCTTACCGACCAGATGAAGGTGGAAGCGGCAGGCCCCAACAAATACACCTTCATCTTCTCCGGGGACAACTCCGAGACCATCACCGCCGACGGCACGGATCAGTCCGGAATTTTCGGCACTACCTTCGCTGTCACCGTCCTGTCTCCGAACCAATGGAAGGTCGTGCGCAAGACGGGCGGTCGCATGACCATCTCAGCCATATGGGATCTCTCGCCTGACGGCAACACCCTGACGGACAACTTCACGGGATATCGGGCCGACGGCTCCACGAGCAATCTGCTGTACAAGTATTCGCGTGCTGAGGGTGGGTCGGGGTTTGCCGGCACCTGGGAGAGTACCTCCGAGCAGGTCAACTCCTCCTACGAGATGCAGGTTCAGACCTTCGACGACAGCGGTCTCTCCTTCATCAATCCGGCCCAGAAGACGACGAAGAGCATAAACTTCGATGGCAAGGACTACGCCGCTAAGGGGCCCAATCTGCCGGCGGGTTATGCCACTTCAGGCCGCCGTCTGGGCGATCGCGCCGTCGAACTGACTGACAAGATCAACAGCAAGATTTTGGACACGCAGCAGGTCGAGGTCTCAGAAGATGGCAAGACCCTCACGATCACCACGCACATTCCGGGCCACGCCAAGCCAAACATCCAGGTTTTCGAGCGGCAGTGAGCCGAAATTGATTTCTTGAAAATCTTTGCCGCACGTAAATCCACTCGCGTCCCCTGGGCGTACTGGAAGCAGGCAGGACAGAGGAGGAAACCCCGCGCAGCGATCCTCGTTGCGACAGGCCTCCGGAACTCCTGACCTTCTCCGGAGGACTGCGATGAGTACATTGAAGTTTCGCGAACTGCTCGGACTGGACGTTCAGGGACAGCCCCAATTTTCCAGAAGATCGTTCTTCAAACAAGCAACTGTGCTGGGAGCAACAGCCGCGGCAGGCGCCGTGCTTGCGCCCTCGGCGTCAGCTCTGCTGCAGCACAAGGACTCGAACGACGAAATGCCGAATACGAGCAACCTGGCGGCAGGCGACAGGTCAATTCTTATCGCCGCCGAGATCGCCGAAGCGATAGCGGTCACCACCTACTCGCACATCATTCAACACTCGCCGTTCTTCAAGCGAATTCCCGACGACGACCAGGCCTATGTTGAAGCAGCTCTGCAGGAAGAGATGTCGCACTATGCGCTCGAGCAGTCGGTCACCAACGAAAACACTCCCTTCGATGAGTTCTTCTATCCGAAGCATATGTTTCGCGACGCGCAGACCACGCTGAACACGCTGGTGACGCTTGAGGACGCATTTATTGCAGCCTACCTTGTCGGGGTGCGCAACTTCAGTTCGGCGGCTCTGCGCGTGACTGCCGCACGCATCATGGGCATCGAAAGCGACCATCGCACTCTGGCTCGCGTCATCGGTCCCGAGGTAACTGCAAAGGATGGTGGTCCGATCGAGTTCATCACCGGCGCCCAGGGATTCAAGGAGAGCGTTGACCCACCCAACAACAACGGCTACGAACGGACCCTTTGCTGGACAGACATTAGCCAGGCCGTAGATGCGCTCACGCCGTTTGTAGACAAGGAAGCTGCCGACGGTGCCGGATTCGATACGTCGAAGAAGTACAAGTTCCGCCCGTTCACGCCAAAGCTCCCGAGTCCGCACGGAGAGTTCTTCTCCTATTCCGGCTGCTGAAGAATTGCCGTTGCAACCCTCCCCAACAGGTGCGAATCCCAGGTCTACGCGCGACCTGGGATTCGTCTTGTTCTGCGATTTGATGTCACAGTTCGATCGCTGGTGCGGGTGGCGTTTGTAGTTGCACTAATCGTCACGACCGCGGTCGCGCAAAGCGTGAGCCATGACGTAAATCGCTACGTTCTGACCAAGCACGTTTCCTCGAACGTACGACTCTCGGCCGCCATAGTCATCAGTCATCATCGTGCGTGGGACGCAAGTTGCCTTTATAGACTGCCGCCGCCACAGCCCGGCCAAGGCGTGCTCCGGCGTCTTGGTCGGTTCGAAAATGGATCCCACCATAAACGCGAGCGTCGGAGACGTCGTCGGCAATCTGCCTGAACGAGGTGTATTGCAAAACGATAGTGGGCACTGCAGGGTTTGACACCGTGATCGAGTGTCCGGCTTCGCCGTAAAGGCGTCTCATGACTTCGGCTGCCGCGTTAGTTCCGCTGCCATGGTTTGACGGATAGCTGGGGAAGCACGGGGTCAGGATGAAGGGGAGGAAGTCCGGATCGGCCTCGGTTTTTCGGTTGCCGTCCGTTTCTCCGGCGCGGATTGCGGTCTCGGGCCGCCAGTAGTTGTAGTGATACTTGTTGAAGAACGAAGCCACCAGGCTATCGTTGATGGCCATGCTGAGGAGGGCCAGGGCCCGAGCGTTCTCCGACAACGAGCTTTGCCGTTGTTGCGCTATTTGCCTCAGGGCCTCGCCGAACACCAGATTCGGCCCGGACGCGGCATAAAAGTGCACGACATCGGCTCGATCCTGCGGCCTCTCGGTGCTATCGGTACCACCGACCGTCATTACCTCATTGTAGGTTTTCGCGTATATGTTGCTCGTGAGTGCCGGTGGTGGATCAAGTAGAAAATCACTGACGCGCTTGATTCCAAACGGGGTCACGTTCTGCCATTGAAATAACGTTCCGACCGCGACTCCATTGACGATGGGACAACTTGGCGTGGCCTGATATTCACCGGGGACCACCGGCCCGGGAACCTTGAATTGCGGCGGCGACGAGCCATCGTTGGCACGAAGAGCAATCATGGCCATGGCCGCAGCATCGCCCGTCGCCATGCCGTCAGTCTTGGCCTGGCCGTCTGGTATCGAAGCCAGGGATTTTGTGTGCGCAGCGTCGAGCGTCGTCGCGCTCGCCACGAAATAGGTCCTGAGCACCCGGTACGCCGCCTGAATGGCGGCTGCGTCGGGTGAGGCGCCGTGAGGCGCGACAATGGTTCCAAGATACGGTCGATAGTCGCCAGTGATGGAGTTGACGGCTTCAAAGACAGCGAGCTGCACAATCGCCCCAGTCCGCGCCTGGGCGAATGGATTTTGGCCGTTGGCGATGGCTGTGTTAACAGCGATTTCGTTCCAATCCAACACAGGGTCGGAGGCATAAGCCGATGCTGTGACGAGCAGCGAAACCAGTGGTAGGGCGAACAGCACCATGAGGCGAATGAGTGAGCGTGGACCTGAGCAGCGATTGGACAGCACCATTTGACCCTCCTTATGCGCGTTACGCGCACTTCGAGCCGACGTGGCCAAACTCGGCGGATTGCAAGACGCATTCGACTGAGGTTTGCGCGCCTTATCGAGAGATCCAGTGGCTGTAGGAAAGCGAATGCATCCGGGCACACTACGGTTGCGTGCGCCGGCTCCGATCGGTCGGCTGGAGCTCCAAGCTATGAATGCAATGGCCCGGCCAGTGAGTTGAAGGGGGTGAGAGCCGATTGTCTCAGGTACCGAGGAACTGGCGATGTCGAGTCTGGCAACTGCTGAGAATAATGTCAAGAAGTTATTTCGGCGAATCCGAGAAAACGAGTCGGTCAATGACAAGCTTCGGGATACGCCAGATCGGCTTCTGGACGCAGCGATGGCGAACTACTCGCAATCACGAGCCGCCGTTTTTTGAAGAGCCGGCGGGGCGCCTCGTGTAAATGAAGTCATATTCCACGTGCCAGGTCTTTCCGCCGTCATTCGATCCCTGCGAGAATTGGCGGACCTTATCGGGGCCAAGGTTGAAAAACTGCAGATGCCGCAGGAGCGTTCCGCCTGTTGGTTGCGGCACATCGTCGGTCCAGTAATCCATCACGCCGTCTTTGAGGCCACCGTGAAAGAAGATGACGCCCGCCGCATTGTCGACCCAATACTGCTCCCAGCGCTTGAGATTCACATTCCAGGTGTTGTAGCTCTTGCCGAAATACGGGCTCCCGGCGGAAGTCCAGTTCTCCCAGATGACACAACCGCCCATCTCTTTGGCGACGTGGCTTGAGCCCTGCTGCACGCCACCGGCTGCAGGGGCAACGTCCCAGTCGCCGACCCAGAAATCGAACTGCCGAAACTCGCCATCTTCGCAGGGCGCGGCATTGTGTTGAATTTGTTTTGATAGCGCGATGAACTGCTGATTCTCTCGCCACGAACTCCATCCCTCGTCGGATGCGAGGCGATCCGGTTGAGAGAACCCTCCATCGGCAGAGGCCTTCAACAACGCGAGTGCCTGTTTCGAATCTCCCATCGCCGCGTAGATGGCCGCGATTTCATAATCCGCAATAAAAGCCGGGAGGCCTTTGCTCGCGCCCGTCCTCTTTGCCTTCTGCATTGCATCGAGCGCAACGTCATAGTGCTTGTCGTGACGCGCGGAAACAGAGAGCCGATACCAGAAGCGCGCGTTTTCGGGACTCTGTTGCGTGAGGGCGCGGTATTGGCTCTCGGCGTCTGACCAGTGTTGCGCGGTGTATGCCTTGTCCGCCGCGGAGACTGCCGGATCAGAGGATGCGGGTGTCTGCGACAATCCGGCGACGGGAAGTAGGGCCGCAATGAGTACGATGGATCGAAGCTGCATGAAAAATCCTCGGCGCGCAAGGTTCGACAGCGCTATCCGGGACGATAGCGTTCAGAGCCACACGTGGGTGCGATTTTGTGACCAACGGAGGGAACCGGGGGACGCGCGGTGCGATCGGCAACGAATCTGTTGAACTCAGCCGAAGCGTTCGTGATCGTTCCAGAACACTGGCCATGGCTGGCGCGGAGGGCCGCACAGGAAGAAGTCGGAGTGGTACTTGCTCTCTTCGTTCTGGACACCGAGCGAGTTGCCGATGTGACCAGCCCAGCGGCAGGCCGTGAAGTTTTTGTCGGCCCATTCGCGCGTGGATCCGATAACGATCACGGTTGAAGGCGGTGGCGACGGGTAGCCGCGCAGCCATGCTGAATTCGTCATGCTGATTGGCGGCGGCAGATGGTAGGCCGGTCCGAACAACTCGATCGCGCCTTGCTCTCCATAGTTGCCGACGAGGATACCGAGGCCGGCTTGCTGGTCTGGGGGAAGGGAATCGCGGACCACGGCGACCGATTTGACCAGTTCGTCCCAGCCAATTTCTTCGCGCAGATCTTCGCTGTGTTTGAGGGCGAAGTCGCGCAGCGGACCACTGGCGGAAAAGGGAACCCAGCCGGCGAAGAAGTACGCTCCGCACGTGAACAGGCCTGCAAAAAAGACAGCTTCGATGGTTCGCTGAGTCCACAGCGGAATGCGCACCAGCCAGCGTTCGCTGGTGACTGCGCCCATCGCAATCAAAACGGGATAGGCTTCGGCGAGATAGTAGAAGCGGCCCTTGTCGATCCAGAAGACGAAGAACGGAACGAGATACATGAACGCGATCATGCGGTAGCGGCGATCGCGCAGGAATGTGTACAGTCCGATGAGCCATACAGGCGCGGCGAAGAGATTGGCACAAACGAGAAATTGATAGAGAAGGTATCCATCGGCGCGTCCCTCGCCAACGTCGCGCGTGTGAATGTGCTGTAGAAATTTATAGGAGATGAAATCGTGCCGGATGAGCCAGACGAGGTTGGGCAGAAAGATGAGCATCGCGACGGCGACGCCGGACCAGAACCACTTTGACGCGAAGTATCGGCGAGCGGGAGAAAACGCCATGCCCACCAGGATTCCGGCAATGTAGAAGACGATGGCGTACTTTGTCATCAGGCCCAGGCCCAATGCCGCGCCGATCGCAAGCCAGTAGCGAGGATTCTCAGTTTTGAGCAGGCGAACTGTGAACCACGCAACCAGCACCCACCATAGAAACGCGAACGAAGTGTATTGGAACTCGGTCGCTTCAAAGATAGGTAACGGGGAGAGCGCGACTGCGAGCGCGGTGGTGATTTGCGCGAGTCTGCCGCCACCGAGGTCGCGCGCCATCAGGCCGCTGACCACAACCACAGCTGCCTGCGCGATGACAGAAAACATTCGCAAGCTAATCAGCGACAGACCGAAGAGGCTGAGCCCGATTCGTTGGATGAATGGAGTGAGCGGCGGATAGGAGACATAGCCCCAGTCGAGATGCCGCGCGTCACTCAGGAATTGCAACTCGTCGCGATGGAAGCCGTACCGGCCATTGGTGGCGATATGCACCAGCGAGGCCGCAATGGCTATGCCGAAAACAGGAAGCAGGCTCGCGCGGGTGTCTGGATTACTCCAGGTTTGATCGCCGAGGGTTCTGGACACACCTAGCTCCGCCACGGCGGCCTCCTGAACTCAGCTTACGTTCCCGCGCCGGCGGCGGTTCCGATATTTTCGCGCACGGGTTCGGCCACCAGCACCGACTGCATTCCGGCTGCGGTGGCTGCCTGGATGCCCAAGTCGGTATCTTCGAAGACGAGGCAGTGTTCGGGCGCAACGCCAAGCTTCGACGCCGCCAGAAGAAACCCATCGGGCGCGGGCTTTCCGTGGGTGTAGTCTTCGGCGCAAACGAGGATGGGGAACCTGTCGAGCAGACCAAGCGACGTCAACGAACCTACGACCGATGCGCGGCGACTGCCGGAGACGACCGCAAACGGAATCTTCCCGTATTTGGCTTCGATTACTTCGAGCACGTCGGGAATGCCTTTCAGCTCCGGCAGTTGCGCGTGATAGAGACTTTCCTTGCGCGCTGCGAGAGCATCCACAGGCATGCTGAGGCCCTGCATCTCATTGAGATCGGCAATGATTTTCCGTACCGGCTTGCCTCCCCACGCATAAAAAAGTGCTTCCTCGTAGGTGGCTCCGTATTCGGCGAGCGCTTTTTTCCACGCCTTGTAATGCAGCGGCATCGAATCGGCGATAGTGCCGTCACAGTCGAAGAGATAAGCGCGGAAGTCGCCCGCGGGCAATTTGATGTTCATCGAAAAATGGAACTCCTGAACGGTTATTTATTTGATATGAAACGAATCGATCCGCTAGAGGGAATTAGTGCGACGCAGCAGTCGTTTGCTCCGATGGCGCTGCGCAGCCGCCTTCGCCGGGCTTCGTCGGTTCCATCTTGAGCGCATTGTTGAAGCGGTTGAAGTAGTTGAAAAGTCCGATGGCGCAGAGCAGCTCCACGATCTCGCCTTCTGAATAAAAGCTGCGCAGTTCGGCGTACTGCTCGTCGGATACAGAGTGGGCGTCGCGGGTAACCGTTTCGGCCAGGCGCAAAGCAGCCTTCTCGGCGGGCGTAAAGTCGTCGCGCTTTTGCCACTCGGCGAGATGCGCAAGCTGGTCGTCGGACCAGCCGAGACCCTTCGCCAGAATGGTGTGGCTGGCGAGGCAATAGGGAGTCTGATTCACCTGGCTGGTGCGGACGATAATCAGTTCCTTCAGCTTGGTCGAGACTGTCCCTGTGTTTAGCACCGCGCCGAAATGCGCCTGCATGGTGGCGAAGATCTCGGGCCGATGGGCCATAACCCGGAACATGTTGGGCACGTTGCCGCGCTGCGCGAAAACCTTATCGAACAGGGTTGCCAGATCGGGAGTTACTTCGCTGCGATCGAGGCGGGATATGCGGGACATCGGGCCCTCCTGGAGGATTTTTCTATGGTATCGGACGTCTTTCTTTATGGTAGCTCCGAGCGGCCGCCAGGGGGAGCCCGGCATTTTGACGCGACTCCCAGCGTCTGTTAACTTTATAGAGGACAATTCACCGCCAGACACTCCTCAGTAGCTCAATGGCAGAGCATTCGGCTGTTAACCGAAGGGTTGTAGGTTCGAGTCCTACCTGAGGAGCCAGCACTTTTTAGAATCAGTAGTTTAGATTGAGACTTAAGTCAGATACCACCAGAAATACCATCCGCTCGGTTTCATGACTCGACCTTAAAAATGCCAAGCATTGTGCCTCCTGCTCGTCGATGGGGAATTAGCCAGGGCTGCGCTCATGGGGTTCGGAGAGCTTTGTTACACATTGCGCCGCTGGTGGCGTTTCTAGGAGCCTCGTTCGAAGAGGGCTCCTGCGGCTTTGATCACTCGACAGTCCCAATCGCTCCATTGAAACCGGATCAGTGCCGGATCAAAAAGGGTAGCCGAGCTGAGCCTCGTCCAGGTGCAGAACGACACTTTCAGAATTTCAGCACAACGCCAGCTGAGACGCGGCCATTGTCGTTGTTTGTGGAGCCTCCAAACCGGGTGCTTAACCAATCCGCCTGGATAAGCCGGATTCCGATCCCCTTGCGTAATCCGAGGTCCAAGCCTCCACCCAGCATCATCGCAAAATCAGTGGTGGATGTTCCGCTCCCGGAAAGAGTAGCGCCGCCGAACAAGGCGTGGACGAACGGTTGCACGACAGGCAGACGAGCAGTCAAAACCGGCCCGAAGGTGTACGAATGAAAATCAAGGTTTGACCTGTAGGCACCGCTGAAGTCTCCGGTGATCCCCAGAAAATGTTTGAAGTTTCCCGTCACTGACGCATTCCAGCCGAATGCATTGTATGAAGGCTGAAGGTGAGTAAATTGACCACCTCCATATATCTCCACTCTCTGGGCGGCTGCAGGCAAGGACACGAGGATGAGAATTAGAAGTGATAACGCCAGCTTGTTCATGATGACCTCTCCAGTGTTGGATTCTGTATTGCATCTGGGGCCGAACGCACCGAGTCGGAATTCATAAGATGAGCATGTTGGAGAATTGTTTGTCTGCCCGTCTCAAGAATCAATGGCTCTCTGATTTTCTGCGACCGGGGTATTGAGACGGCGGTGGGAGTCAGACGACGGTAATCGATCCCTAACTTGAATACATACGCGTGGCGTTGTTGAATGAGGGATGTCGGTTTCCCCACCACAGAAGATGCCGCTAATTGAAACGGCGAAGATCTCCGGCCATATCGATATTTCACCTTACATCTTGACGCAGCGAGAGTCGAACGTCTACCATCACTTGAAAGTTGAGGGTCGACTGTCTTCCATGGAAAAACGAAACGGACTTCTTCAGGGCACGCTGGACATGCTCATCCTGCGAACGTTGCTTTCCGGGGCTGCCCATGGCCACGAGATTGGAAAACACATTCAGCGGACAACAAATGATTTTCTCCAGATGCAGCACGGTTCTCTGTATCCCGCTCTACATCGGTTGGAGAAACGAGGCTGGGTCACCGCGAAGTGGGAGACTGCTCCAGACCGCAATCGGGAATTCAAGTACTACCGATTGACAGCGCAAGGCCGGAAACAGTTGAGCGTCGAAGAATCGCAGTGGAAGCAAATGGCCGAAGCGGTTGCGCGTGTGATGTGGCCTGCAGCCGAGGAGAGCTGAGATGAAATGGTGGCAGATCAAAAAACGGGATGCCGACCTTGAGCGGGAACTGCGTTCTGACATCGAGTTGGAAGAAGAAGAGCAACGAGAGTCCGGCCTGCCCCCGGAAGAAGCCCACTATGCCGCCATGCGCGCATTTGGCAATCCAACCCTCATTCGGGAACAAACCCACGTCGTCTGGTCGAACTGGATCGAATCCCCAGCGCGTGATCTGCGTTACAGCCTGCGCACCCTGTGGCGCACTCCCGGCTTCTCGCTGACCGCCATCGTAGTCATGGCACTCAGCATCGGAGCCAATATTGCATTGTTTACGGTCGTTCGTAGTGTGCTGCTCAAACCACTTCCTTTCAGTGACCCAGATCGGCTGGCTTTGATCTATGAGGCAGACAAAGATCAGCCACATCCCATGCCGTGGCTGCCGGTGGATGCGGGTAGTTTCTGGGAGTGGCAGCGGTCGGCTCAGTCCCTTGCGCAGATGGCGCTCGTCTCGCCATTTCAGGGTTATAACGTTTCTGGTGAAGGCGGGAAGCTGCCGGAGGTGGTATTCGCGGCATGGTGCTCGCACAATTTCTTTTCTCTGCTTGGCGTGCAGCCGATGTTGGGGAGAGGGTTTACAGCTGACGACGACAGGCCGGACTCGGCGGCAACTACAATGATTTCCGCAAGCTTCTGGAAGCGGCGATATGGGTCCGACCCAGCCATTGTAGGCAAGACAATCTGGCTTGATGCCAAACCCTATACGATCATTGGCGTCCTGCCCTCCACGTTTGTATATTCCGGTGCGTTTGGTGGAAACGGCGACCATATCTGGACGCCGGTCAGACATGAGGCGCCAGCCTCCCTTCTTACGACGTATGGGGATCACGAATTTCAGGTCGTGGCGCGGCTCGCTCCTGGCGTTTCACTCGCCACTCTCGAAGCACGGCTTGACGCTCTGCAGAAACAGATCAAATCCGCTCATCCCGAACCCGCAGTACACCCTGGAACAATTGCCAGGACCATGCTCGATGATGCAGTGCAGAACTACAAAACGCCGCTCTATGCCCTGCTCGGAGCCACTTTCTGCGTGCTGCTCATTGCCTGTATGAATGTTGCAAGCCTTCTCGTCGCACGCGCCGCATCGCGCAGCAAGGAGTTCGCCGTTCGCGCTGCGCTTGGCGGCGGGCGCATGCGCCTCATCCGTGAACGGTTGATCGAGAGCTTGCTGTTATCCGGCCTGGGCGGTGCACTCGGCCTGCTGCTAGGTTGGTGCGCGCTGGAATGGCTCATACATGCACGCTACGATATGAATCGCGTGGAGGCCATTCGATTCGACGGCGTTGTTGCGGGATTCACTCTGGCAATCATCGTTCTTTGTGCCCTGTTCTCTGCTGCTGTCTCCATTTTCAGTTTGGCCCGCGGCGATATACTCGCCGGATTACGGGAAGGCTCACGCTCCCACAGCGGTGGCCGGTCCCGCGCGCTGCTGCGGCGCGTTCTCTTATCGGTCGAAGTAGGACTGACGGTTGTGCTCCTGATCGGCGCCGGGCTGCTGCTGAAGAGCTTCGGGCGGCTGCGCTCTTCGGATATCGGCGTGCCGGTCGACAACGTCCTCACGATGCGGTTGGGCTTGCCGAACGCCCGCTACAAGGAAGCCGATCAGAAGATTGCATTATTCGAGCAACTCATCGCAGGAGTTCGCGGTCTGCCGGGCGTTTCGGCTGCCGGTCTTGTGAGCGAGGCGCCTGGAGAAGGCTGGAATGGCGACACCTTGATGAGCATCGTGGAGCATCCGCCCCTCCTCAAGGGCCAGGGATTGGACTTCATGCTCCGCGGCGCCGACCCTGGCTATTTTTCGGCAATCGGTCTGCCACTCCTCAAGGGACGTATCTTCCGACTTGACGAACGAAAGGAGCGCGCCAACGTTGTACTCATCAGTCGCGGGGCAGCGCAACAATACTTTCCAGGCGAAGACCCCATCGGCAAGCACCTGAAAGAGATCGGCGGTGATGGAATTTGGGAGGTGATCGGTCTGGTCGGCGACGTGCGATGGAATGTTGCTCTGCCGCCTCAGCCCACCCTGTACTGGCCGATCTACGGTAACGGATACAGCTCCGGCACTATCGTGGTGCGCGCTCCGCACGAGGTCGAGTCGCTGGCAGTTCCGGTTCAGAAAATCGTCGCCCAACTCGACTCGGAGTTACCAGTCTCCAACGTGATGACGTTGCAAGAGGCCATAGGCAAGAGCACGATCGACTCGGAATTTGATTCGATCGTGGTTCTGGCCTTCGCGGTAATCGCTTTGGTTCTTGCAGCTGCGGGACTCTATGGCGTATTGGCGTATCTGGTTGCCCAGCGAACTGTCGAGTTCGGTGTCCGGTTAGCGCTGGGTTCGCAGCGTAAGGCGCTGCTCCGTCTCTTGCTGTTCGACGGCATCAAGCCTGCGCTCGCGGGGCTCATGATCGGCTTGCCCACAAGCGCAGCCGTAGTGCGCCTCATCCGCAGCATGCTCTACGAGACACAACCGCTTGATCCCATCGTATTCACTATCGTTCCCGGACTGCTTTTGCTCGTCGCGCTTGCAGCCTGTCTAGCCCCAGCCTGGTACGCTTCGCGCCTCGATCCGATGCGTGCATTGCGAACAGAATAGCGTTTCCGTATAGACCACATCTATGTAAGTCAAAGTCAGGAGAAAAGCATGGGTGCCGGTGGGGCGCTGGGAGAGCCCGCATTGATCGAATTCGCTTAACAAATCTCATAATGAGGACCGAAAAGGTCGGTATTGTGACAGGTGTCACAGCCGGGTGCCCAACCGCGGCCTATCGTGAAAATGACTTTCATTTTCAACGCGGCAATTAAAGGGCTTCATTATGACGATAGATTTAGGTTCTTCCTTCCGGGCTTTCCGTTTACTCGCACTACTTATCGCACTTGGATATTGGGGCTGTCAGCGCGTGCGCCAGCTGATATTCAGACCAGTTGCGGGATCGGTTTCAGACCCGAGTGGAGCCGTTGTTGCCCGAGCTCGCGTCACGATCCAGAACGTCGTTTCAGCGCAAACCCAGACAGCCGAAACGGATGAGAACGGGTTGTTCAGCTTCCAACTGGCACCTGGAACTTATCGCGTGAATGTGAATGCAGACGGCTTCAGCTCGTTCGAACAGGATGTGCTGGAGGTAGGCGCGGCCTCTCCGGTGCGTCTGGATGTGGTTTTGAAGATTGAGGAGAACCGGGAAAGTGTCGAGGTCACGAGCGAACGAAACCAGATGGATCTGTCGTCTACCGCAGTGGGCGACGGGATCCGACAGGAAAAACTGGTGGCTGTGCCGCTGAATGGAAGGAGCTTTACAGATTTGCTTGGGCTCCAGGCGGGGGTGGTGCCGCAAAGCTCAAAGCAGTCGAATGCAGTGGTGATGTCGGGCTGCACAACAACTCCTCCGTCTGGCGATTTGAACCCGGGTGATGTGTCGGTAAGCGGCCAACGGGAAACTGCGAATGGATTCGCAGTCAACGGCAGCTCAGTCGAAGAAGACTTCAACAACATCGCGAGCGCTGTGCCGAATCTTGACTCGATCGCGGAATTTCGCGTGCTTACCAGCAATTTCGATGCGGAGTATGGCAATTTCAGCGGCGGGCAGGTCCTGGTTACAACCAAGACTGGAGCCAACGATGTGCACGGAAGCGCGTTTGAGTTTTTCCGCAACACGAATTTCGACGCCACGAATTACCTTGCGCGCGAGCGGGCCGCGTATGACCGCCATCAGTTTGGAGGGACGCTCGGTGGCAAGATCAAGCGCGACCAGATCTTCTACTTTGGCGACTACCAGGGAACAAAGATGACGCAGGGTGTGGAGACGGGACACATTGCGGTTCCCTCGCTCGCGAATCGCACAGGAGATCTTTCTGATCAGGCGGCACAGTTGACGGGCAGGGTGAGCGGAGACTATCTGGCATCGCTGCTCAGTGCACGGCTTGGACGCACTATCACGACGGGAGAGCCGTACTACGCCTCAGGGTGCTCGAATGCGAATGCGAATTGCGTATTTCCAGGCGGCGTAATTCCGAATGTGGCTTGGTCGGCGCCGGCGAAATCGCTGATCGGGTATATCCCGCAGCCGAACATCGGGTCCAACGTTTTCTCAACGTCGCGGGAGAACCAGTCGCTGACCGACAACAAGGCCGCTCTGCGACTGGATTATTTGCTGAAGAGCGGGAATTTCTCGGCGTACTACTTTAACGATGGATATGAACTGGACGATCCGTATCCCACAGCGCAAGGAGGTGCAAATGTGCCGGGATTCAGCGCAATGTCGCGCGGGCGCGCCCAACTGGTGAATCTCGGATGGACGAAGGCGGTGGGGGCGACGCTGGTGAATGAGCTGCACCTCAGCTATTTGAGAAATGCGAACCAGATCGGGCAGCCAGTGGGTGGCGTGGGCCCTACGCTGGCTTCGCAGGGATTTGTATCCGGCGTGGGCACGCTGGGGATCGTACCGCTGAATCCGGCGACCGAGGGAATTGAAAATGTCGCCTTCAACGACTTCACAATCGGGGTGGACGTGACCGGGGAGCGGCAGGTGAACAATACCTACCAGATGACTGAGACCTTGTCGAAAGTGATCGGCACGCACACGCTGAAGGTGGGTGCGAACTGGCATACGGACCAGGTGAATATTGATTCGAACTCGATCAACAACGGATCGTTCGTGTTTCAAGGATCGGAGACGGGACTGGACTTTGCCGATTACCTGATCGGCGTGGCGAGCACGTATGAGCAGGGAGATGCAAGTGCGTTCTATATCCGCAACAAATACGTTGGGCTGTTCGCGCAGGACACATGGAAGTTGCGCAGCAATCTCACGCTGAATTACGGCGTCCGGTGGGACATGCTTCCGCCGTGGCGGGAGAAGTACAACCAGTTGCAGACGTTTGTGCTTGGGCAGCAGTCTGAGGTGTATCCGGGAGCGCCGCAGGGAATGGTGTTTCCGGGAGACCGCGGCGTTCCGAGTTCGTTGTCGCCGGCGAAGTGGAATAACTTTTCGCCGCGCTTCGGGATTGCGTACGCGCCGAACTGGAGTTCGCGATGGGCTGAGCGGTTGTTCGGCGGACCGGGGAAGACGAATCTTCGAGCCGGATATGGGCTGTTTTACACGGCGTTCGAGGGCCTGTCAGCCGGAATCATGAGCGCGTGCCCGCCGTATGGATACGACTACGACAGCACGGTGGGACATCCGCTGTTTGATGAGCCGTTTGTTTCGGCAAGCACGGGCGCGACCAACGGGCAGCCGTTCCCTTCGCCGATTCCGTCATTTGGCGCATCGCGGCAGCATCCAAACACCACGGTGGACTGGTCAAAGTATTCACCGATCACCGGCGATCCGGCGTTCTACTATCGCAATGCTTCTCCTTATACCGAGAGCTATAGCGCATCGATCGAGCGCGAGTTGCGCGCAGGCACAACGCTGACGCTTGGCTACGTGGGAGCGCGTGCGCATCATCTGCTGGTGCTGACGCCGGCTTCACCGGGCAATGCGGAGCGCTGCCTGAGCGTGAGCGATCCCGGCCAGGTTGCGGCTGGATCGAATACGTGCGGACCCTTCAGCGAAGGCGGACTTTTCACGCGGAGAGATGGAAGCACGGTTGAAGCGCGGGGACCATTCGGGCCGCAGTTCGATGGAATCACGTATCAGAAGACGATTGGATGGAGTAATTACAACGCAATGGAGGCGACACTGAGGCATCGCGGGCGCGCGGGCGAAATTCTGGCGGCCTACACCTATGCGAAGTCGCTCGACAATTCGTCGAGCCTGTCAGAAGAAGTGAATCCGATTCAGCCCGAAATCAGCAAAGCGATTTCTGCTTTCGATCTGAGGCACAACCTGGCGATCAGCTACGTTGCTCCGCTACCGCTCCAGAAGCTGCTGCCGGGACCGAGAGCTTTGTCTGAAGGATGGACGTTGTCTGGGATCACCCGATTTACGTCGGGTATGCCTGTCACTCTCTACAACAACGACGACACGTCGCTAATTGGTTCAATGCCAAACGGGATTAACAACAACGGCGTCGACACACCGAACTACACCGGCGGCATCGCTGCATCTGAATCTCAATCCGCGCAACGGCCGGTCTGCCTTCGATGCATCTCAATTCGCGATGCCGGCGCCAGGCCAGATTGGCAATGCGCGGCGGCGCTTCTTCTATGGTCCGGGAATGGAGAACTTCGATATGGCTCTTGAGAAGAAGGTCAACCTGAGTGAATCGAAGCAGCTTCTTTTCCGGGTGGAATCCTTCAACATCTTCAATCACGCGCAGTTCTTCGGTCCCGAGGCAATCAACGGCAACCCCGATAGCTCGACATTCGGGCGCATCGTCAATGCCAACGCTCCCCGGCAGTTGCAGCTTGCGGCAAAGTTTACGTTTTAGATTTCGTGGGCTTTTTCTTCAGGCAGGATGCGCAGGTCCCGAAGATCTGAAAGGTGTGGCGCGACGGGCGGAACCGGAACTGTTTTCCAATTCGCCGCTCGACGTCTTCAAGTTCCGGCACAAAAAACTCGACAGAGTCGCCGCACGTGGTGCAAACCATGTGGTGGTGCGTTCTGCGGTTCAGGCTGAGTTCGTAACGCGCCACCCCATCATGAAAGTCGACCTCGTAGGCGAGGCCGCATTGGGCAAGCAGTTTGAGAGTGCGATAGACAGTTGTATAGCCAATGCTGGGATCGCGCTCCCTTACCAGCCGATGCAATTCCTCGGTGCTGAGATGGTCGCGCGTGTCAATAAACACATCGAGAATACAATCGCGCTTGGCACTCTGCTTGAGCCCCTTTTCGCGAAGATGCTCGGAAAGGATGCGGGTAGCCTCTCCGGTCAGATCTATGCGATCAGGGTGCACTTCATCGACGCGCTTTTTCGGTGTGGGGCTCAGGGATTCCTCTTGCCCCGATTATAGTTTCTGGAACTTGCAAACCCGCTGTCGATTCAGTGCGATTTGCCGGCAGGGTCTACATCTCCGCCCATCGGCGAAGCAGATTGTGATAGACGCCTGTCAACTGCACTCCGATTGGATTGCCGGGAGACTCTTTTGCCAATCGCTGAATTGCGGTGTCGAGATCGTGGAGGAGATTGCGATCGCCGTCGCTGCGAATCATGCTCTGTATCCAGAAGAATGAGGAGACTCGCGCCCCGCGCGTAACTGGCGTGACGCGATGGAGGCTGGTCGCCGGATAGAGCACCATGTGCCCGGCCGGCAATTTGACGCTGTGCAGACCGTAGGTGTCTTCAACGATCAATTCGCCGCCGTCGTATTGATCGGGACTCGTGAGAAACAAGGTCGCCGAGACATCGGTCCGAATACGCTGCCCGGTGGAGGCCAGAGCACGAATCGCGGTGTCGACATGTGTGCCAAAATGCCCGCCTCCCGTGTATCGGTTGAACATGGGCGGAAACACCTTCAGCGGAAGCGCCACCGACATGAACAGTGGTGACCGTGCCAGTGCTGCCAGCACCATCTCACCAAGTTTCACCGCTGCAGGGTGCCCCTCGGGAAGCTGAAGATTCTCCTTGACTGTCTGAGCCTGATAACCGGCCGTGACTTTGCCGTCGACCCACTCGGCGGCGTCAAGTATCGCACGCGCCTGGGTGACTTCTTCGGCGGTCAAAACATCAGGAATCGTGATCAGCATTTCTCTTCGTTCTCTCTTTCCGTACTATGCGCGGCACAAGCTCTCCAACTGGACTGGCCGGCTCAACTCGCTTGCCGCTGCGAAGCATTATTTGAAGCGGAAGTTGATGCCGAAGAGCGCGCTCGCTCCTGCGCCTGGAATCAAGTGGCTTGGGTGTGGCAGGTCAATATAGAAGCGGTCGAGGAGGTTGTTGACGTTGACCTGGAATTCAAACTTTTCGCCGATAGGACGCTTTAACATCGCGCTGAAGAGCCAGTAGCCGGGAACCTGCTTCACGGCAACACTGGTGACCACGTAACCAGGCCCGTTGGGATTGGGCGCAAATCCGGTTGGAACATAGGGCACGGTTGAACTTGCCGTACGGCTTCCCACGTAGTTACCGCCGAGACCACCGCTAAGCCGCCATGGCAGTTGATGCGTCACAAAAAGATTGAACATTTGATTGGGTACATTGGCGAGTGGATAACCGACGGCGGTGGGGAAAAATTTCGAGGAGATCACCGAACTATCCATATAGGCGTATCCCACAACGAGATCCATTCCTTCCGGCAGACGGCCGACTGCGCTGAGTTGCACTCCAGTCACGAGTTGATTGCCTGCCGCGACGATCTCATTTGAATTTATCGGGTTGGTTTCACGGGCGTTGTCTTTCTCGGTACGAAACCATGCTCCTTCCGTCAACAAACGACCATTCAGGAAGCTCCATTTTGCGCCCGCTTCATACGATTGGTTCTCTTCCGGGGCCACATTGCCGTTGACCAATCCGATGCTCAGGCTCAGAGTCTCCGCGCTTGGATTCCAACTCGTTCCATAGTCAAAGTAGAGACTTCCCTGCGGCGCCGGCTTATAGACAAGCGCAGCTCGATAGCTCGGTTGCTGGTCCACCCTGCTGATTGGAGCTACCGGTGCTGTTACTGTTCCGCCGGGCGGTGGTGTCGGCTGATAAAGGTTGTAGTCGGTATCGAAGCGATCCCAACGCACTCCGCCGGTCAGTTCAAAGAGTCGGCCAAGTTTCATCGTGTCGATGAAATACAGACCTACGCTTTTCGATTTCGTATGAACGATTGAAGCGATGTATTCGGTGCCAGAAAACGACTGGTCGTAATTGGGATCCAACAGCGTAGTTTCAGCAACAGTGTTTACCTTATTGATTGTGTAGCTGTACCGGGTGGGATTTGAGGTTTCCTGCCCGCCTTCTGCTCCGACCACCAGGTTATGAGGAATGCCGGCGGTCTTGAAGTGGGAGCTCATCTCGAGCTGATCCCAGAGAATCGATTCCACGCTCTTGACCTGAATCTGGTTTCGGTTAACCTGCGTGATCTGATCTGCGGGCGTTGAAGGCGTATAGGGGCAGGGAAGTGTCGAGTTGTAGGCCAGTGTCGGGAGACGACGGAACCACGCCTCCCACCGGGACGCTGAGCGCCGCATTCGAGCAGATCTGCGGCTCAGTGATTTGCGCATTGCGCGGATAGTTGGCAGCACGGCCAATCATGTGCAAATTGAGATTGGGTTTGAACTCGTGATCAACTTTCAGGGTGAGAATGTCGTCGTTGGTCTTCAGGTAGTTCTCATCGGCAAAGCCGAAATAGCTGTGCCGGTTTGCAGGTGCGACTCCATTGAACAGCCATGGCAATCCATAATCGGGAGTGTCATTTTCTGAGAGATGCTCATAGCTCAATGTCGCCGGGGTTTTGCTTCCCAGCCCGATCGAGACTGAAGGCGCGATACCATAGCGCCGCACCTCGGCTGCATCCCGTCCCGCTACTCCTGCTTCTTCGGCCATGACATTTGCGCGAAATGCTGTGCCGCCCAACGCGTCCAGAAGCGGGCTGTTGAAATCGGCCGTGAGCCTCTGGGTCAGATCGGTTCCAAATTGGGCCTGCACATTGACGAACTTCTCCACGCCTGGGACCTTGCTCTCCTGGTTCACAACACCGCCCGTCGAGCCTCTGCCAAACTGGACACCTGCCGGACCCTGAAGGACGTCGACTTGCTCAAAATTGAAAGAGTCGCGATAGTAGCTTCCGAAGTCGCGAATTCCGTCAAGGAAGATGTCGTTTCTAGCGGTGAAGCCGCGAATGGTCAAGTTGTCGCCTTGCGCGCCCGCTTCGCCTGCCGCCAGGCTGATACCGGGAACGTTGCGCAGCGTGTCGCGAAGCGTGGAAAGCCCCTGGTCCTGCATTACAAACTGCGGGACCACGGTGACGCTCTGCGGCGTATCGAGCAGAGGTTCGGGGAATTTCTGCATCGAGACGAAATCAGCGACTGAGGCATTCACAGAAACGGTGTCGCGCGCTTGCATACCGATGACCACCGTGTTCTGGTCGTCCATGCGGAAATTCAGTCCGGTTCCATTGAGCAGGAGACGAAGAGCATCCTCTTCCCGGTAGAGACCGATCACACCTGGCGAATTGAATCCAGCCAGCGTCCCTTCTGGAAGAGCGAACTTCACCTTCAACGCGGTCGTCTTTTCAAAAGAGGCAATTGCTTGTTCAAGCGGGCCGGCGGGTATATCAAAACGCTTCAGAGGCAAAGAGGCAGGCGGCGCACCGTCCACAGTTGGAAGAGCTTTCTCTGCGGCCAGGGCAGTTCGCGACGGACCCAACGCGGCGTAAGCTGCAAGCGTCCCCATCGCAATCCATCCTCGCCCGATCGCAAGCGATCTTTTCTTCCCCTTCAGCTTTTGCTTGCAGGCCCTCGTGCTCATTTGCCTCTCCTCCATGAGATTTGGCGGTCCTAGGCCGAACCCTCGGCACGCACGCCAACCGGCGTGTCGGGCCACAGTTCAGCAATCAGGATTGGTATCGGGGGAATGCGGTCGAGCCGGGAAAGGGCCGACTCTATAATGCAGACATCCTGTGGCCCATTGGGCCGCAGTTTCCAGGGTCCTGCGGTCTCGGCCAAGAGACACCCGCGAGACCCTGGCCCTCATTTGATCCAACTGCCTTCAATAACTACGACCAAATTGGTCGCTCTTTAAGAAAATATACGACAAATTAAGTCCGAGATCAATGCGGGAGCTTGTAAATTGCTTGCCGATTTAACGGGCTGCCTGAAAATGGTGGGGCAAAGAAGTGTCGCGTACCAACTCACCAGCGCGCAAGATACGGTCTCGATCGCGCAGGTCCGCCTGGTTGCTTCTGCCCGCGTTTGGCAGATGAACTACGTATTTCAGAATTGGACGTGCGAGAGGTCAACGGAACATCAACGAGAACAACGAGACAACGAAAGCCAGGCATTGGTAGAAGGCGTCGCTGATTGCCATCAAGAGACTGCGAGAGCGCCGGCGAACGGATTTGCCGACGGCATGTTGCCTTGGGTCTATGGCCGAGTTCCGCAGGTTCAAAGGAGGGCCCCCGCCTGAGAGCGTGTTCAGGCGTCTGGTTAAGGATTGCGACCAGTCAATAAGACGATTCGGCCGTGACATAGGTTTTGCACGGGGTTCAATTCAGATATGCCGTTGGTACTAGAACTACCGGTAGGTCAATATTATGTGCGGTTCCCGACGAGGCAATGCTCCGCCTGAGTCTCCAGTTCGGAAGGAGATGGGGAATGGATTCATCACTGTTGCATCGGCACTTGCGCTAGCTCAGGGATGGCTTTCGCGTAAGGGCCTTCGATTGACCACGCAAAATCGCCCTCATTTGGGCGTTCCGATCCCGGCATCGCAAGCGGGCTCATCGTGACCCAGACTGTTCGGCACGCTGCAAGCCCTTTCGCTAAATAGAACACGCGGATTGGAAGCAGCTTCGTCTCTCCGTCCCAAGATGGATTGGCGTTATACCAGTGCAGGAGCAGCTCAGGTTCAACCGACGCCACAAAGATTCCCGGGGATGCCTCCACGCATTGGGCGGCTCTTGCTCCGTTGTCCACCAGGTCGGCAATTTCGATTCGAAGCAGTGCGACGTTGGGGTCGGAGAACTTGAAGCGCAGTCTAAGGGGATCGCCCGTTCGGTCCTGCGCCGACACATTCATCGACAACCTGCTGGCTAGAAAGGATTCTATTTCTTGATCTGCGCTGGCCGGGAGGCTATTGACTTGTGGGGCAGCAGCTTTCATCACTGAAATTCCAGCGACCACAATCGCTATCGCAGAAACCGTTCCCAGTAGCATTTCGCCTACTACGATTGGGTCGATGCTGACTTGAATCACTGTCATGAACCTCCCAGTTTCAAAGCCCTGCAATGTTCTTGCTTCGTGCTGACCCTCCGTGGCGACCTCTTTCTGGGGAAGGAAGCTTTCAACGGCGAGAAGCCGTTCAACAACTTTGGCCGAAGAGTGGCTTTTTTGCAACCTGTCTAAATTGACAGGAACGCGGGGTGAAGAGAAGCGTGAAAAAAGGTTTGGCCGAGGCCGTTCTCAAAAAGAGAACTGTCTGCACCGCGTTGCTATGTCTGTTCTTGCGCGATTACTCAAGCCAGAAAACGCGTGAAATTTGCAATGGGAATCCGTGTGCCGTAGCATACGGCGGGGGACACAATGCGGAAATTTAATGCAATTTTGCTTCTGGCGTTGACGGTTGCCGTACCCGCACTGGCCGGGACCAAGCTGAAGGGGACTGCCACGCTCAAGGATTTTCAACCAGCGGGCACGCCCGACAAGAAACAGAAACAACAGTATGATTTCATCTTTGACGCTTCGGGAACCGAATACACATGCCGCTCGTCCGCGGGAACGAAGTTGAACGCCACCCAGTTTCCTGTAAACTCCGAAATCGCCTACCAAATTGATAACAATAACGGAAAGGTGAAGGGCCCGTCAGGCAAGGAAACAAAGTGTACAGTCGTGCGCATTGAACAAATAACAGGAACGCCAAAGCCTGCCGAACCAAGGTAGGTCCAGGCGGCCGCACAGCTCATAGACTGCATCGACTGACCGGCTCATGGATTCGGCAGCCGATGCGCTACGAGGCGAACTGGTCGAGACTGAAGCCTAGCTTGTAATTCTCGCCGTGCATCAGCAGGTCCTCCCAAGTCACTTCGCGTTTCTGCAGGCCGGCCATGCGGCCAAGCATGCAGCTCAGTGCGGTCTCAACGCCGTCGGCGATCTGGTTGTGGGCGGGACCTGAAACGATGCTGGCGATGAACGTGCGTTCCTTGTCGCGATCCGCGTACTTCAGATTGTCGAGAAACGCGCCATTCGCGGCGAATTTTCCGGATCCCGCCGCTGTCGATTCTGAGTCTTCCCACGTCCACGCATTGGCGCCGGTTATGGCAATCGGGCCGGCGTACGGACAGGTTGCCGATCCGCTTGCGCCGAAAAGCTTCATCCCTGCGTCGAAGACGCCATCCGACCCGAACTGCGTGGATGCGAACGAGAAGTGCACATCGTTGGGATACGTGAAGTCGACCTGGTAGTTATCCCAGCAATCGCCGTAGTGCGTGAGCACATTGCGGCCGCCAGTGGCCGTGGCCTTAAGCGGATGCGCTCCCAGCATCCAGTTGCAGAGATCGATGATGTGGATGTTCTGCTCCACCAGGATGTCACCGGAAAGCGCGCGATCCCAGAGCCAGTTGCGAAGGCGGTATTCGTCAGGCCCTTCGCCTTCACGCTTTTTCTCGATCGATGCCGGCGCGTTGTAGTTGCCGGAGGCAGTGGCGATTTTTCCAAGTGCGCCGGTCTTCACCTTGCCGGCCAGCGCTGCGATCGGCGGGGCGTTGCGGCACTGGAAACCCACGTCGACGCTCTGATTCGGTTTCACGCGTTTGGCAATCTCGAGAGCCTGCCTCGTCTGCGCGACATCGATGCCGACAGGCTTTTCGCAATAGACATGCTTGCCCGATGCGACGGCAGCCTCTAGATGCTGCACATGGAAGAACGGTGGAGTCGAAATCTGAATCAGATCGACTTCAGGCGAGGCCGCGAGCAGTTCGTAGGCATGCGGGCCTTTGAAGAGTAGCTTGCTGTCGATGGCCGGTTGTCCGAGGCTCGCGTTCAGCTTGTTGAAGTGATCCTGCCCGGCGGCGAGGTTGTCGGGAAACAAATCAGCAAGTGCAACAACGCGCGCCGAGGTGTTGTTTGCAAACGACGTTGCGACGCCTGTGCCGCGGTTGCCGCATCCCAGCAGTCCGTGCCGCACCGCCGAGTTCGCTTCGTATCCAAATACCGCGCGCGGATTGAGCAAGAGCATGCCTGAAACGATTCCCGATCCTGTCTGCAGAAATTCCCGACGATTCATGTGTCCTCGCAACCAATACAAGTTTTGTAACAGGGCATGAATTCAGTCATGCCGAAAAGCAGAGAATAGACCGCAGGGCTCTAGCCCCTGAGGCCGCCTCCCGTCAGGCTCTGACCTCATCCAGTATCCGCTGCAAATACATCTTCTCGTTCTTCACGTCTTCAACCTGTTGCGGACCGGACGTCTCGCGCTCAATCGTGACGGCACCCGTGTAGCCGAGTTTGTGCAGCTTCGTAAACACTGTCTTGAAGTCAACCAGACCCTTGCCGATCAAAACCTCTTCTCCCAGCTTGTTGGGATCAGTTGGCCATTTGCCATCTTTCGCGTGGACGCTGTGCACATGCTCGCCGAGTATATCGACGGCATCGACGGGATTCGCCTTGCCGTAAAGAATCAGGTTGGCGGTGTCGAGTCCGACCCCCAGATTTGGCAAGCCAACATCGCGAATCATGCGCGACATCGTCGTCGGCGTCTCCTGCCCCGTCTCCATCAGGAAGTACTGGCCGTTCCCGTGGCAGTGCTGCGCAACGGTCTTGATTGCTTCAACCGAGCCCGGATACAGCGCGTCGGCCGGGTCCTCGGGAATGAAGCCGCAGTGCGTTTGAACCTGCGTGATGCCGAGGAGTTTTGCGAAGTCCGAAACCTGTCGCAGCGCGTCAATGCGCGCCGCACGCATCTTTGGAGGAACCAGGCCGATGGTGGAAGGCCCCTTCAGAAAATCCCACACCAGCGGCTGCGGTCCTACAACCTCGACGGTCGTGGCAACCACATTGTATTTCGCCAGCAAATCGCTGATCTGCTGTGCCGCATCCGGCGTGAATTTGTTGATGTAGCCATCCAGCGACAGAAAGCAGTTGCTGAAGCCCATGTCGCGGACGCGCTTGATGCTGGCTTCAGGATCTCCGAAGGGACTGATGAGGAGTCCGACCGCCATCGGCGGCAGTTTCGGAGTGTCGGGTGTGGCGAAGGAGGGAATTGGGTGAAGTCCGGTTGAGATTGCAGTTGCAGATGCGGCAGCCAAAAATGTACGGCGGTCCATGGAGTTCCTTTCTCTGGAACAGCTTTGGAGGAGATCTCCTATTTGTGTAACGTTTGAAATCTAAGTGGTGGGGCTGCGTCGATGCAAGTGCCTGCATGGATCGGTCGTTGGTTCGGGCTCGGGCTCGATGCCAGGATGTTCATGCAGACCGAGGCACAAGAAGGTTCCTCCACTCCTTTTCACTGCGTGAAAGCTCGGTCGGAATGACAGGGTTAGTTGTTTGTCTTGGAATCGTTCAGCTCTTCGAGGATGCGGCGGACGGCCTCTTCCGCGGCCTGTGCGAGTGCCGGCGAAAGGTCCATCGAAATGGGCTGCTTTGGATCGATGGTGATCGCGTAGAGCACGACTTCCCGTTCCCCACTTTGCATGTAGAAGGCGTCCAGCAGATCTTTCACGCCGATGTCGTGAGCGGTCAGCGTAGGCGGATAGTCGGCGGAGAAGCGCGGCGTGGTGCGCGTCACGGTCCCGGGAGGATTGCCGTCGTCTGTGGCATCGATGAGTATGATGTGGCCGGCGTTTTGCAGCGGCTCGAGAAGGATAAATCCGCCGGTACCGCCATCGAGGGTATCAACGTCGGCAGGGAGCGGATGCTTTTCAAGGGCCCGGACCACATGAACGCCGACCCCTTCGTCGCCCATGATGATGTTGCCGAGCCCCAGTACCAATGTCTTCTTCGCGTCCGTCGTCACCAACACCTCGCGTCACCAACGAAGCAATCCTACAAGAGAGGGACCCGCAGGTGTTGTTTGTTGCGATCTACTCTTTGGGCTCTGGTTCCTTCGGCTTCACGCGGTCGAACTTCCATCCGCCCACGATTGAGGAGATGGTGCCGCGCCCCTCGATGTAGTCGTGATAGAAAGCAAGATACACATGAACGACAATGAATGTAACAAAAAACCACAGGAACAGGTGGTGCCAGGAGCGCACGCTCATCTCTCCGCCCATCAGCGGAACGATCCAGGTGAACATCCTCGGGATGAAGGAATTGCTCATGCTTGAATACAGAGCGAAGCCCGTGATGGATTGCGCCACAAATGCCAGAAAGGTGAAGAAGTACACGAACCCGGCCAATGCATTGTGTCCGGTCGAGATGGGCCCATGCAGTTTCACTTCGAACACATCGGCCTTGATTACGTCTACGATCTCTTGCCGCTGCGACTTCTTCAGCGGGAAGAATGAGTTCCATCGCGCGTACTTGTTGCCCACAAATCCCCAGTAAAGACGCGCCAGGAAGTTGAAGACATACACGTATGCACAGAGAAAGTGGATGAAGCGCACCCAGCCGAACCAGTACTGTTGATAGGCTTCACTGGCGTAGAAGGCCCGGATAGGAGCTCCAATCAGATAGCCGGTGATGCACAGCAGCACCAGTGCAACCGCATTGATCCAGTGGTATGCGCGTACCGGCAATTCCCACACATACACGCGGCGATATTCCGCGGGACGATTGCCATTCCCATAAACGGATTTGCCTGCAATTCCAGTCGTACTCATAGCATCACTCAAAGGAAACCTGGTGAAGGTGCCGGCCCTGCGGATCGTACAAATGCACGGCGCAGGCCAGGCACGGGTCAAAGGAATGGACGGTGCGAAGAATCTCCACCGGCTGCTCGAGATTTGCAACCGGCGTGCCGATGAGCGATTGCTCAAAAGCCGAGCGCTGCAGCTTGGCATCGCGCGGAGATCCGTTCCACGTTGTCGGCACCACCAGTTGGTAGTTGTCGATCTTTCCGTTGTGGATTTTGATCCAGTGCGCGAGAGCACCGCGAGGCGCTTCCACCAAGCCAACACCTTCGGCATCCGTGGGCCAGCTCTTCGGTTCCCACTTCTCGCCATTGAATGTTGAAACCTCGTTCATCTTTACGCGGTCCATGAGGTCGCCGAAGAATTCCTTCAGCCAGATCATCGACAGAGCCGCATCCAGGCCGCGAGCGGCGGTGCGTCCCAGCGTTGAGAACAACGCATCCACCGGCACGCCAAGCTTGCCCAGCGTCTGGCCAACAAGCTCCTTCACATCCGCGTGGCCGGCAGCATACGACACCAGCAGGCGCGACAGCGGGCCCACTTCCATCGCATTGTCCTTCCACCTCGGAGTCTTCAGGAAGGAGTACTTCTCGTATCCGGCCAACGTTTCGAACGGAGGCTGGGGGCCCGAGTAGGCGATCTTCGTTTCGCCTTCCCACGGATGAACGCCCTTATCGTTTCCGCCCTCGTAGCTGTACCACGAGTGCGCAATGTACTCCTTGATCTCCTGCGAGTCTTTCGCATTCACCGGGTACACCTGGCTCAGATCGCGATTCAGAATCGCGCCGCGCGCATACTTGAACGACTCAGGATTTCCGTAGCCCTTGGTCGGATACTCGCCGTAGCTCAGATAGTTCTTGAGGCCGCCGCCCCACTTCGCCCAGTCCTTATAGAACGATGCCACGGCAAGCAGATCGGGAATGTAAACCTCGTTCACAAACTCATCGGCTTGCGAAATCAACCGCGATACCAGGTTGAGCCGCTCGGTGTTGATTGCGGACATCTCATCCGTATTGATGGAGCAGGGAACTCCGCCCGACCAGGTAATTCGGATGCGGATTCTTGCCGCCGAAGACCGCGTGAATTTTGACGATCTCCTTCTGCCATTCGAGGGCGTCAAGATAGTGCGCAACGCCAATCAGGTTCACTTCCGGCGGGAGCTTGTATGCCGGGATGTCCCCAGTAGCCATTGGCAAAAATGCCCAGTCCGCTCGCCGCGAATGCCTTGATCTTGTCCTGCACAGCAGAGAAATATGCCGGCGTGTTCTTGTCCCACTTGGAAAAGCTCTGCGCAAGTTCGGCCGCCTTCTTCGGGTCAGCCTTAAGCGCATTCACAACGTCCACCCAGTCGAGCGCGTGCAGGTGATAGAAGTGGATCACGTGATCCTGCACGTACTGGGTCGCCATCATGATGTTGCGGATAAGCTCCGCCGTCGGCGGCACTGCAATGCCCAACGCATCTTCAACCGACCGTACGCTGGCCAGTGCATGTACCGTTGTGCAAACGCCACAGACGCGCTCGGTAATGGCCCACGCATCGCGCGGATCGCGGCCAATCAAAATCTTCTCAAGCCCGCGCACCATCGTGCCCGCGCTGTAAGCGTCGGTGATAACGCCGTTCTCCACCACCGCCTCGATGCGCAGGTGACCTTCAATGCGAGTTACGGGATCGACCACTACACGTGTCAAGGCCATTTAAGACTCCTTCTGGTCATCGGCGTGTACTTCTGCGATGACTTCCTTTTTACGAATATTTGTAACCACCGCATGCGCTGCTACACCCGCTAGCGTGGCTGCTGCTACAACCGTTCCTACCGTGTCCGCGGTGCTCTCAATGCCGAAGCCTGGGAACGAAGCGAGATGCTGATACAGCGGACCGTTGTCCCAGAATCCGGGCTCGCTGCACCCGATGCATCCATGCCCCGACTGGATCGGAGAGCTCGTGCCCTCATTCCAGCGCACCGTCGAGCAGGAGTTATAGGTCACCGGACCTTTGCAGCCCATCTTGTACAGGCAATATCCCTTGCGTGCATTCTCGTCGTCCCACGACTCGACGAAGAGCCCGGCATCGTAATTCGGCCGGCGATAGCAGGTGTCGTGAACGCGGCGTCCGTAAAATTCTTTGGGCCGACCGAGATTATCAAGCGCCGGCATCTTGCCCAGCACCAGCAGGTGCGTCACCACCGCCATCATTACGTCTCCAATTGGCGGGCAGCCCGGCACATTGATCACCGGCTTGTTCACCAGCTTCGAAATCGGAGTGGCGTTGGTCGGATTCGGCTTCGCGGCCTGCACTCCGCCGTACGAAGCGCAGGTGCCCCACGCCACAATGGCCGCCGCATCCGCAGCAACTTCCTGCAGAATCGAAAGCGCCGTCTTGCCGTGCACCATGCAGTAGACACCGCCGTCCTTCGTCGGCACCGCGCCTTCTACCGCCAGGATGTACTTTCCCTTGTGGTCGCGGATGGTGTCTGCCAGGCTCTTCTCCGCCTGGAATCCCGAAGGCGCCATCAGCGTCTCGTGGTAGTTTAGCGACACGACATCCAGCAGTGCATCCGCAACCATCGGGTGCGACGACCGGATGAAAGATTCGCTGCAGCCGGTACACTCCTGAAAGTGCAGCCACACTACAACGGGTCTTTCCTTCTTTTCAAACGCCGATACAACCTGCGCTACGCCGCTTTGCGCGATCCCCGCCGCGGCTGCCGCTGATGCGCAAAACTGCAGAAATTGTCTGCGGCTGTACCCCTTCTTTTCCATCGACTGCCAAATCGTCTGCCCCATGCCCACCTCGCTTGCAGGGCTTTTTCGCCTTGCAGGCACCGGAGTCTCCCAAGGCCGATCGATGTCGGCCACATCACATTTTGAACTCCAGTGAATGATGGCAACGTACTTAGGTTTAAATACGATCGGCTGTGAGCGTCATCACAAGTGTTGCAAATCACTTAATTCGTGTACTCATGGACTGAAAGTGTGATCCTTCTCACGTTTCAAACGAAGATAGAAACTGCTTGCATTGTGACGTGTGATATGGCCCATTTCTCCTTCGTCGTTTCGGCCGCGAAGATGGCTCCCTGCTGGCGCAAGGACCTTGCTGATATACTTAAGGTAGCGTTTGCGATGTGACGGACGTCACATACTTGGAAGTCTTCGTCCAATACGCTAAACCCGGATTTATGGGCCCCCAAGTCCTCTGAAAACTTCCCGACATTCTGTACCGTTTGCGCGACTTTTGCGGTAATAGCGGAAACCTTGCGATAACTTTTGACATGTCCAAAATGGGACAGTGCCGACCCGATCCCCGGTGGTAGTTTGTTCTCAACCTAACAACGCGAATGCTAGCCTAAATCAGGTCAATCTATGGAGACGCGCACCGCGAGCGCCGAGAATCAGCCCCATCGGTATCGTCTAAGCGCGAATCTGCCTGATCGGCGTTTCTCCTCATCCGACCCGACAGAAGAAGATAAATTCCGTACCCTCGCGGAAAATCTCCCGCAAATGATCTTCGCTTGCGACGCCAACGGGCGTAAGAATTACTGCTGCCAGCGCTATCTGGATTACACCGGCTGTTCCTCCTTTGAGGAAGTGGATCGTCGTTGGCTGACAATTATCCATCCTGAAGATCAAAAGGCGGCGATCAATGCCTGGGCTCAGGCGCTGGAGAAGAAAACAACCTATCTGGCTGAATACCGTATGCGCAGGCACGACGGCGTTTACCGTCATCACCTCGCGCGAGCTATTCCCACTGTGAACCGTGATGGCCAGGTTTCGGGTTGGGTCGGGACCATTACGGACATAGACGAAGAAAAGGGCATTGAGGAACGTCTGCGCCGAACAGAAAAGCTGGCCGCTGCCGGTCGCATGGCGGCTTCGCTCGCGCACGAAATCAACAATCCCCTGGCCTCGGTCACCAACGCAATCTTTCTCGCGTTGCAGGACCCTTCTCTCACTGACACTACTCGACAGTACCTGAAGATTGCCGACAGGGAACTCCAGAGAGTGGCACAGGTCACCGTCCACTCCCTCCGCTTCCACCAGCAGAGCGCGGGCCCCCGGTCCGAGAGCCTCAGCGACATCATGAACTCAGTGCTGGCAATTTATCTTGCTCGCCTTCAGGCACTCTCCATTGATCTTGTCCGTGATTACAGGACCAGCGAAAAGCTCCACTGCCGCGTAGACGACATGCGTCAGACTTTTTCCCACCTGATCAGCAATGCGATCGATGCGATGTCACAGGGCGGGAGTCTCAGGATTCGCGTTCGCCTGTCTCATGCCTGGGACGGATCGGGCACTTCGGGGTTCAGGGTCGTAGTAGCAGACACCGGTGCAGGTATTGCGCAAGAATTTCTTCCGCGCGTGTTCGACGCCTTTGCCACGACCAAAAACCCTACGGGGACCGGCCTCGGCCTCTGGGTCGTCGACGAAATCATCCGCAAACACAAGGGCCGCATCTCCATCCGTAGCAGCGTCGATGCGCGTCGTCACGGGACCGTTGTTTCGATCTTCCTTCCGTTTCTCGGGGCTGCCTACTGAGAGACAAACGGCTCGCCTCATCTGCGCGCGCATCCAACCAAGAAAGAGGATATTCAAGAAGCCAATGCAGAATCTCGTCGCGGAATCTGACGTAATGGCTGTGCTCAAATCCAGTACTGCGGAGCAGCACCAGACTCTCGAGAACCTGATGCCGTTCTTTCGCGAACAATTTTCACTGCAGGACTACACCCGGACTCTGGCCGCATTTCTGGGCTTCTTCGAGCCTGTCGAGCAAGCTCTGCGCGAATCCGCTGACTGGTCCGACGTCGGCATCGACATCCACGATCGCAGTCGAGCCCCTCTCCTGCGCAATGACCTCATCGCCCTTGGCCTTTCTGCTTCTCAAATCGCAAGCCTGCCCCGCTCCACTTCAATGCCACCAATTCATAACCTGGAAAGTGCCCTGGGCTGCCTCTACGTCCTCGAAGGCTCCACTCTCGGCGGTCAGGTCATCGGCAGGGAACTCGCTCGCCGCTTCGCTATCGACGCATCCTCTGGCGCCTCATTCTTTCTGAGCCACGGTTCACGCGTCGGAGAAATGTGGAGGGAATTCTGCGCTGTCGTCCGCAATCATATCCAGCAACCCGACTGCCAACGCTTGGCTGTTGATGCAGCCAGACAAACCTTCTCCAGTCTTGAACACTGGATGCGAAAGGCAGCGATCCATGTCTAATATCGTCCATGGTGCAATCGACCTTTCAGATTGCGCGCGCGAACCAATCCATGTTCCAGGCTTCATCCAGTCCTTCGGCGTTTTGCTTGCTCTGCGTTCGGGTACTGAGATGGTCAGCCAGATCAGCGGCAATGCAGAAACGATCTTCGGGCGGGATGCGGTCGAACTCGTCGGGCAGCGACTCCACAACATTATCGGTCTTGAAACGGCAGAGGAAATCCTCAACGTCCTGCGTTCCGGGAAGTGGAAAGAGGCTAATCCTGTCGAGATATCCATCGACAGGAGCGGTAAAACAATCTCCCTGAATGTAATCCTCCATCGCTACGACGGTCTGGATTTTGTCGAACTTGAAATCGCAACCCCGGAAGGGTCCAAGGTTGCGAAACGTTCCTTCCACCTCGTCCAGGCGGCCCTGCTCCGTATGCAGCAGGCACTTGACACGCCATCCCTGTTCGAGGCTGTCGTCGCGGAGGCTCAGCGCCTCACCGGCTACGACCGCGCCATGCTGTACAAATTTGACCGCGACGATCATGGCCACGTTATAGCCGAGCGCAAACAAGACCATCAGAATTCATTTCTCGGCCTTCACTATCCGGCCAGCGATATTCCCGAGCAGGCCCGCCGCCTCTATCGCGTCAACTGGGTTCGCTACATTCCGGACGTACACTATCAGCCGGTTCCAATCATCCCGGTAGTCGACGAGGATCACGCCCGGCTCACCGATCTCAGTCATAGCGTCCTTCGCAGTGTATCGCCCGTTCACTGCGAGTATCTCCGCAACATGGGGGTAGCCGCGTCCATGAGCGTCTCCATTCTTCGCGAAGGCCGCTTGTGGGGACTCATTGCCTTGCATAACGACACGCCGCGGTATATCCCTTACCAGATGCGCGCTGCCTGCGAACTGCTCGGCCAGGTACTTTCTCTCCGTATCGCCGCCCTTGAGGAAACCGAAGACAGCGCCTACAAATCCAAGACCAACGCCTTGCAAGCGAGGCTGCTTGCCGCGCTTCCGGAATACAAGGATCTCGCCGGCGCACTGGTCGCCACCAGCCCAAATCTGCTCGACTTCATTCCGGCCACCGGCGCGGCCGTCTCGTTCGGCGACAAAATTCATACCCTGGGCCGTGTGCCCGACGACGCGACCATCCGCACTATACTGCGCAGCACTCTGGGGCACGTTACTGCACCCATCTTTGTGACCGACCGTCTGCAGGATCGCATGATCGAAGCACGCAGCTTCACTGATACTGCCAGCGGGGTCACAGCCTTCACCGCCTCACGCGCCCGCAACATCCATGTTTTCTGGTTCCGGACCGAACAGGTACAAATCGTCGAATGGGGCGGCGAACCAACCAAACCCGTAGAGATCGACGGCGAGACCGCGCGCCTCAGTCCGCGCAAGTCCTTCGAGAAATGGAAGCAGGAGGTCTACGGCAAATCCCAGCCTTGGCTGCAGACGGAAATTGAGGCGGCCGCGGAACTCCGGGCCACGCTAATGTCGCTCCTCCTCGAGAAGTCGAGCGAAGCCTGAAGACCAGCGGGCCGAAGTAATTGCAGGTGAGCAAAAGGGGACAGCGCAGCTTCTGCTCCGCCGGGGTATCATGCACCATGCCTTTCGGTCGAAACAGGGCCCTGCCCCTGATCGCTTGCTTCCTGCTGATGGCTGGAGTTGCACGTCCGGAAAACCCGAATACCGCCATTCCCGCCAACATGACCGCGCCGGAGATTGTGGAGCACATGCTGCGCCACAACCGCATGCAGGCGGACGAACTGAAACACTACCAGGGAATGCGGCACTACCAGGTGCAGTACAAGGGATTCTCGGCAAATCTGGTGGGTAAGTTGGATGTATCCGTCACCTTTGACGCTGCGACGGGAAAGAGCTTTCGCATTGTGTCGCAGAGCGGATCGAAGGTTCTTTGCGACAAGGTCCTGAAGAAAGCCGTGGACAGCGAATTGGAAGCTTCGCACGATCAGGCAGCCACGGCCGTCACTCCGGACAACTACAAATTTCAACTGGCAGGCGCCGAAAGCCTGGAGGGAAGACCCACTTACATCCTCGATGTGGAACCAGTGAGGGACAGCAAGTTTCTCTATCGCGGCAAAATCTGGGTGGATGCGGCGGACTTTGCAGTCGTCAAGGTCAAAGCCGAGCCCGCGAAAAATCCTTCGTTCTGGATTTCGCGGCCGCAAATTACTTACACCAGCGCGAAAACAGGAGGCTTCTGGCTGCCCGAATTTAACCGCAGCGAGACTAAGGTGCGCGTCGGTGGAACCGCAGTGTTCACTATCGACTACGGAACCTACCAGATCGATTCTGCCGTTCCAGATTTGTCAGCAAGTCACTGAGCAGTGCCGGCATCGAGCGCTTCGGACATCTTCCTGCTTCTCTTTCCGGACTCGACCGCAGTCGTGACCGCGCAGCAAAAAGTGCATTGCTCAATGTGCGTTCTTGGGGGGCGCCGGAGTTTTGGTCTCGTCCGTCTCTTCGAATCCTGGCAGAATACGGGCCTCTGACCCGAACTTGTGGTACCCGCCGAACGTCACATCGTTGATCATGGTTTCGAAGTAGGTGTACAGGCTGAAGACCATGCCCCACTCGTGGAGTTGGCGTTCAGAGCGGCCGCGGGAGACCTCTACGCTCCGCTGGGGACAGATGTAGGTCTTGCCGCCCAGTTCCTCTGGACCGTACTCGACCATGATTTGAGACCGGATGAGGGGCACGTCAGGGTCCCGTTCTTCGTTGAGATCCGCATTGGTCACGATCCGCATCATGGCCCCGGTGTCGGGGTTGATCGCGAATTCGCCGTAGGTGTCGGCCTTGTTTTGGTAGAGAGTGGTCCCGTTACCTTCAGGAAGGCAGCAGTACGTGATATCGGGTCCGAGATTTGGGCTCGCAGCTCTGTAGGAAAACACCGCCAGATCTCCGTACTTGCCGCGCTCCCAACGCTTCCAGATAAGGTTGCGTGGGCTGGAAGCGGCGGCCGTCCACACGTAGGCAAGAATCGGCCCGAACGTGCCCGATGTTTCAAGATCGCGTGCTCGCATCACGCGGACGACGGGGCGTTTTCCAATTTTCTTCTTTTTCTCAATCTCCTCGTGCCCGTTTCGATAGAGAACGGTAGCGTGCTCTCCGGCGGCAAAGTGGAGAGTCTGGTCCGGGTGCAGCATCTTCCAGCTCTCGATGTCGCGTCCCAGAGACTCTTCGAACCGCACCGTGTTTCTCAAAGCATAAAAGTCGGGAAGCTTGGGAGTGACATTTTGCAGGTACTCGAATGTGCGCCCCAGCATGGCGTGCTGCTCCTCCGGCGGAGGCGGCGGCCGATTCACAATTTCGTCGGGCGGGGGAGCGAGTGCCAACGACAGGGCGGCATCTGCGGTCAGCGCCTGGCGTTCCCGTTCGCTGTGAATCATGCTCAACAGCGCATCAAGGCGGGGGGTGCTTAGCCGTTCGGTCAGTTCGAGATTCTCCAGCTTTCGCAGCAGATCGGTCTGCCCGTGCACCATCTCTTCCAACTGCGCGACAGTGACCTTTTCTATCCCCGGCCGGGCGTTGTCGAAATACACGGGCTCGTTGTAGTAGCCCGTGGGAGCGCGGACCCTCACGCCAGGACGAACCACCTGCACACGGAGGTCGTGGTATTCGTCCATCAGAGAGGTGTGCGGCGGGTTGAAGGTGAGGGTGTAGAAGCTCCGCACGTCGCCGGCACAGCGCTCCAAATCTCGATCGAGGTCTCGATCCAGATCGCCCGAGTCCAGCACCAAACCACCTGTCTGCGTTGCGATCACCTGCAGCGCCATTTTGGCCGGTTGCATGTCCTTTTGCGACCGGGGCGGCGGCTCCAGATAGCTGCGATAGTCGAAAGCCGCCTCTGTATTTGGCCACATCGTTACGCTGTCCAGCGTGATGCGCGCTTCTCGCAACCGGGTGGAGAGTTCCGTGATCTCGTTGAAGTCGATGTCAGCATTGCCCAGCACTGGCCAGCCTGGGCCGATCCATACCACGATTTTGCGGCCTGCGATCTCCCGTTGGTCGATCGCAATCGAGCCCAGCGCGCTCAGAGAGAGCGGGTTGTGCTGCGACCTGCCCACCCATGTGCCAAGTAGGCCCTGTTCACTATTTCGGCCCGATCTCCACACCGTTCGCGGAGACTTGTGCTGCTCCACTTCTTGGGCGAGCATTTCTCCATCGCGCGTCGGCTGCGAGGATGAGAACAGCCCGTCTCGCGTAAGACGGTAGAGAAAACACAGGTCTTCCAAACGGCCGTCATTCCTGCGCAGGAAATGAGCAATCGCGCTTTCGGTCTGCGTGAGTTGCAGAGGCGTGAGGTTGACGGCGTCAAGGACGAAGATCAGTACGGGCGCTGGTTCCGACGCCGCTGGAGGGTTGTGAAGGGTGCGGATCTTTGCCGGTTGGCCATCGTCGAGCAGAATCAAATCCCGGGGAGCGAGATCCGAAACCGGTTTCCCTGCCGCATCGGTCACGACCACGTCAATGGTGAAGAGGCCGTCCCGCACAACGGGATCGGTGGCGCTCAGGGGCGCCAATGGCTTTTGCGCAACGGACGGATCTCGCAAAGGCGGGGTTTGCCCGCCTGCCCTGCAGGTCGCGAGAATCATCATGCATGCGATAAAAGCTGTGCGTTGCGGGTTGAGTCGATTCACCACGGTTCAACGGATCCCGGAGACTCGCGGCGAGGATAGCATGGAACTCGTCCGGAGCGCTTTTGCGAGACCAGGTGAGCTCGCGGCAGTCTATGCGTCTTCTTTCAAAAGCAGGTGATGTTGGGAATGATCGTCGAAACGCAGTTCGATACGCGCTATTCTGGACCATCGGCATGTGTTAGTATCCACCCGTCTGACATCGATGCATCGTTGAGGAGGAATACCATGCGCTTTCGAATTCTTGTGGTAATCGCCGGGCTCCTGGGTTTCGCCGCTGCGCGTAAAACCAGCCTATGCCGCGACCAAATCGGCTCACGCCGACATCGTGAGCGCGCAGGGGACGCAGATCGGCACGGCCAAGATTACTTCCTCCGGCAAGGGAGTCAAGATCGAAGTTAAGGTTTCGAAGCTTAACCCCCGGCGAGCATGGAATTCACATCCACACGGTGGGCAAGTGCGACGGACCGGCCTTCACCACCGCCGGTGGCCACTTCAACCCGACCAGCGCCCATCACGGCGTCCACAACACCGCAGATCCGCATCCGCATCTTGGCGACCTCATGAACCTGACGGTGGACAAGAAAGGTGATGGCAAAGCGAGCTTCCTCGCCGACGGCGTAACCCTCGAAGACGGAGCCAATTCGCTCTTCCACGAGGGCGGAACGTCGCTGGTCATCCACGCGAAGGCGGACGATCTGATGTCGGACCCCTCGGGCAATTCCGGCGATCGCGTCGCCTGCGGCGTGATCGAGAAGTAAAGTCGCGGCGAGGCTCGCCCGTTTTGCGTTGTTCTCAATGTCGAAACTCAGTCGAAGCGGTTCGACTGCGCTCTCGTCATGTCCGAATCTGGCAGTCCCTGAACAGCGCCTGCTCGCCATCAAGACATCAGAGAGATCAGTTACTGAAGGCACGTGTCAATGATTGACGGCGAGAAGACAAGTCGGCGAATATAGGGACAGAACTGCCAACGGCGACAATTTATGTAAATCACTGACCGAGCTCGCGCGCCGGCGCGTTTTCGCTGCGCTGCAGACTATGATCGCGTGAGAAATCACGGCAGTGGTTTCGGAGGGATTCAATGGCGCATTTTACCTGTGAGCTGTTCAGGCTTTATGGCTGCGCTGCGTTTACCTCTTTGTTATGTAGCCGTCTTAAATAGATACAGGGGGCTAAACATACACGATGAGACGATTCGTGGCAGCAGTGCTTTTCATATCCGCTACTTTTCTAACCGCTGAACCTCGTTGCTCGGCTAACCTTGCGGTGCAGCCTTCTCGCTCTGCTTCGAACCATCACCAGGTAATTCTGGAAGCCTATATCAACGAGACCGGGCCCTACGCCTTCCTTCTTGATACAGGAAGCCAGATCACAATCATCGACGAGTCGCTTGCTTCGGAACTGCACCTGGAGAAGACGACAAGGGCGGGAATTGTCGGTGTCAGCCTCCACGGCGAAGGGGGAAAGTACGCTCTTGTTGACTCGGTTCGAGTTGGGGACGAAGCCAGGGTTGAAAGGTTTTACGTGATTGCATTCGACATGAAAGATATATTGGCCGCCCGGTATGCGATTCGAGGAGTCATCGGCGGAGATTTTCTTTCCCATTTCAATGAGACCATCGACAACAAGAACAATCGAGTCTGCTTTACCCAGGTAGGAGAGTGACTTCGGGTCCGATCAACTGACGTGTGTCACGAGCCGCCCACGGTCAGGTTCAATCCGGGTTCACCTGCCGATCACAGATATCTTGTACACCAATAGAACGAGCACGGTCGCGATGGCGACCCATGCGGCCAGCAGTGTAGCGCCGGAAGAAAAACAAAGTAACGCTCAACCAGCAGGAGCCGGCAGCTATCAGAGCGCCGCCCACATATGGCATAGCGACTGCGGCAGAAAAACTCGTGCCGAGGATGTGCCTGAGCCGGAAGATCTCACCCAGCGTCCTCACCACGATGAGGAATTGAATCGTGATTCCGATCTGAGCCCAGCGTTCTCTCGTCACGGAGAGAATTGTAGCTGCATCGGCCAGTGATGCAGCCTGCGGCGCAATGGCGCTCCCGAAGCGAATCCAATGCCAGATATCGATTTAGTCAGGAGGCCGGTGCGGTCTGACGAGCACGTGCGGGCGAGCTCGATGGATCGCTGGCTTTCGGAAGCATGAGCCACGCGACCGCGGCGCTTGCCAGCGATAGGCCTGCGCAGATCAACATCACGATTCGAAATCCAAATACAAACGCTTCTCGAATCAAATTGTTGATTTCGTCCTTTGTGGTCGGATCGAGATTGCAGGGCGCCTGCAGACCCGCAAGCCTACTCTCATGTGTTTTGAAGCTCCTGCAATGTCCCTGGCGGTAGAGAGAGATGATTCAATGTGTGATCGAGCCGCGAGCGAAAAGCGTAGAACATCACGACTCCGAGGATGGCAATTGAAAGAATACCCGCGACCCGGGCGACTGCATTGTTGATTCCAGATGCTGTACCGATGCGGTCCTGGTCCACTGAATTCATGACATCCGTGGTGAGGGGAGCCACAGTGATCGCCATTCCAAGCCCAATCACCACTACAGCAGGGAAAAACATCCCCCAGTAGTTGTGTCCGGCGGCGGGCGCCGCAAGCAGAACGAAACCAAGCGCTGCAACGAGCGGCCCGACTATCAGCGGGCTCCTTGCGCCATAGCGTGCGACAAGTCCGCCAGACCAGCGCGAAAGAAGAAACATCAGGAGAATAAAAGGAAGGATGGCTCCGCCGGCCGCAGTTGAAGAGTAGTGCTGAACTTGGATCAAATTCAATGGAAACAGGAAGAAAAAAATACCAACAGCTGAATAGAGAAACAATGTCAGCAGGTTTGCACCACTGAAGCTCGGATTCTTGAAGAGAACGAGCGGCACCATTGGAAACCTGGTTCGTGCCTCAAGCACGGCAAACCCCGTGAGGCAACCAAAACCAAGAATCAAACTGCCGAAAACCAGAGGATTGCTCCAACCCAGGTTGCTTGACTCGATGAAGCCGAAGACAATGCCACCCAGCCCAAGTGTTGCCAGGAGAGCTCCCCACCAATCGACTCGACGCGACCCTGTACCGATGTTCTCAGGGATTCGCCAAAACGAAATAGCGACCACGGCCGCCGCAATGGGAACATTGATAAAAAATACCCAGCGCCAGGAGGCATGCTCAACAAGCCATCCGCCGAGAACGGGACCAACGGCTGTGGTGATCGCGGTAAAGCCAGACCAGACGCCAATCGCCTGTCCCCGGCTTTTCTCGTCGAAAGATGTGCTGATAATCGCGAGGCTGCCCGGCACTAAAAGCGCGGCGCCCACACCCTGGATGCTCCTTGCGGCGATCAACACGGGAATACTTTGCGCTACTCCGCAAGCGACAGAGGCAACTGTGAACAGAGTCACCCCTGCCACAAATATCAGTCGCCGGCCAAAAATGTCGCCCAGCGAGCCCCCCACTAGAATCAGCGCGCCTAAAAACAGCCCATAAGACTCCACCACCCATTGCACATCCACCACGGTTGCATGGAAGCCCGCTTGCAGCGACGGCAGTGCGATATTGATCGCAGTACTGTCAATGAATGCCATGCTGGAAGCAAGAATCGTTGCGGTCAGAATCCATGGCTTGGCCCTTTCCTGACATCGGACTTCAGCGCCCATGGATTGACTTACGCTGTCGCAAGGAGTCCTCATGAGATTTATGGATGCCATTTCAATCTTTTAGGCTCTGAAATCGATCTCGCGTCGCGTGCGCTCATGGCTGGAATCGGGATATTGAATCCGCCGAAGATCATCAGTCCAAAATTGTTTGGAGAGCGAAGATGATCTTGTAACAGGCAAGAAAGACTACACGGCGACCGTTCTCACATCTTTATGTTCTTTACCTGTTCGATTTCGGACGCAGTATCTTGATTTCGGACAAGCAAAAACCACCATCTCCTCATAAAGCCATTGGTTTGGCTCTTCGCGCCCGCGTTGAACGGCAAACGTCGTGCTTCCTCTGATCCAGCGGGCTTAAAATGGCTTGCTAGATTATGCCTGGAGACAATGCGAATGCTCGCAGACCTGCGTGACGCGTTACGGCAATTGCGGAAAGCGCCCGGATTTACGGCGACTGTCGTCATTACTTTGGCTCTGGGAATCGGAGCGACAACAGCGATCTTCACGCTGGTGCACCAGGTGATGCTGAAGTCGTTGCCGGTGGCAAATCCTGATGAGTTGTGGAGGATCGGCGACAAGCTCCGCTGCTGCAACTGGGGGGGATACACACAAGGCAGCGATGGCAATTTCTCGCTCTTCTCCTGGGAGGCGTACAAGAATTTCCGTGAACATACGCCGGAGTTCACCGACCTGGCCGCGCTGCAGGCTGGCAATGCGCCGCTTGGCGTGCGGCGCGGCGGATCCGAGGCGCCGGTAGACACGCGCAACGGGCAGTACGTGTCCGGGAATTTCTTCCGCACCCTCGGCGTCCAGCCGTGGCTGGGCCGCCTGATGACCGATGCCGACGATCAGCAAGGCGCGCCGCTCGTCGCCGTGATGAGCTACCGCATCTGGGAGAGCAAGTACGGCTCCGACCCTTCCGTGGTTGGCGCGAATTTCCAAATCAACGGGCACGCGTTTACCGTTATCGGGGTCACTCCGCCGGGATTTTATGGCGCCAAGCTCATTGGTTGGGGAATGCCGGACATCTGGCTGCCCATCACCTCCGAGCTGGTCCTTGCCACGGATGTGGCGCGTCCCAAACGAGCCAATGAAAATTATCTCGACCTGCTGGGCAGAGTGCGCCCCGGAGTCAATCCGCAGGCGCTCGAGGCGAAACTTCGCGTGGAGTTCCACGGCTGGCTGGCCAGTCACGTGGCGGACATGGAGCCGGGCGAGAAACAGCTTTGGCAGCAACAGACGCTTCACCTGGTACCGGGGGGAGCGGGTGTGGCGTCGATGCGCGAGGAGTACAAGGACGGGCTGAAGCTGCTGCTCATCGCAGCGGGGTGCGTTCTGCTTGTGGCTTGCGGCAACCTCGCAAATCTCATGCTGGCGCGCGGATTGAAAAACCGGGCACAGATCTCGGTTCGTGTCGCACTGGGCGCTTCGCGGCTTCGGCTGGTGCGCAGGGCGCTGGTTGAGAGCGTGCTGCTGGCGGTGATCGGCGGTGCTTTGGGAATTGGTGTAGCCTATGCCGGAACGCGGCTGATTTTGTATCTGGCCTTCCAGATTGGCGGGCCGAATAATTATGTTCCCGTAAGCCCAACGCCATCCTTGCCCGTACTGCTGTTCGCGCTGGGCATCTCGATCTTGACGGGAATTGTCTTCGGAACAGCGCCGGCGTGGATGACTTCGCATGCCGATCCAGTGGAAGCGTTGCGCGGTGCGAATCGTTCGGTGGGCGGTGGCCGCTCGTGGGCGCAGAAGTCGCTGGTGATCGCGCAGGCAGCGATGTCGCTGGTACTGCTGTCGGCCGCGGCGCTGCTGGCGCAGAGCCTGCGCAATCTCGAGCATCAGAATTTCGGCTTCGACACGCAAGGACGTTTCATTGCGTGGGTCAATCCGACCCTCGGCACTCACAAGCCCGAGCAGATGCCGCAAGAGTTTCGGCAGATCGATGATGCACTGAGACAGATCCCCGGAGTGCGAATGGCGACGCCTGCGCTGTACGCGCCGATGACGGGCGATAGCTGGAACGACGGAATTCGCATCCAGGGCAGGCCCGAGCCCGGTCCCAAAGAAGACACAGGCGCAGGCTATGTGCGAGCGATGCCTGGATTCTTTGAAACCATCAACGCCAAAATGGTCATGGGCCGCTCCTTCAATGAAGACGATACGGCGGCGACGCCCAATGTCGCGGTTGTCAACGAAGCTTTTGTCCGTCGGTTTTTCAAAGGCCAAAATCCAATCGGTCAGCACTTCGGTCCAAACCGGCTTCGCTATGCCTCTACCTATGAGATCGTCGGCGTGGTGAAAGACATGCGGTACATGACCTACGACTACAAGGAGCCAATCGGCCCCATGTTCTGGGTGTCGGAGATGCAGTCGGCAAATTACGACGATCCGGTTTGGGCGCAAGGCGAGAAGTGGTCGCACTTTCTCTACAACATCGTGATCTGGGCGCCAGGCGATCCTCCGGGTATGGAAGAGAAAGTGCGTAAAGCGATTGCCAGCGTCGATGCCAGCCTGGTCGTCAATGGCGTCGACCCATATGGCAGTGTTGTCAGCGCCGATTTTCAGCAGCAGAACATGATTGCCACTCTGACATCTCTGTTTGGGTTGCTTGGCCTTGTACTGGCGGCGGTGGGACTCTATGGCGTGATGGCTTACACCGTAGAGCAGCGCACCAACGAGATCGGGCTGCGGATGGCTCTCGGCGCCGATCGCGGACACGTGGTCAAGATGATTCTTCGAGGCGCCTTCTGGCAGATCGGCATTGGCCTGGGACTTGGAATTCCCTTGGCCATCTTGGCCGGAAAGCTGATGAAGGACCAGTTATTCGGCGTGCAACCATGGGATCCGCGGATGCTCGCGGGCGCCGCAGTGCTACTAGCGTTGGCTGCTCTTGTGGCGTCCGTGGCGCCGGTTCGCCGAGCAGCCGGAGTGGAACCGATGGTGGCGCTGCGCACCGACTAGTTGCGATCATCAACCCGAAGTCAAGCCACCGTTCGCTCACTTCGCCGCCAGGTTACTGATTCGAAACGAAAGATTCTCAGCGCTGATTTGCAGGCTATTTCCCGCGTTCGGCGCATAATGGTTTTGAGATCAGAGATTGCAGTGAAGAAGCAGCTAGTCAAAAGCCGCTCAAGGGGCGACTGGAAGCAATTCCGTTCAGGGAATTGCCCGTAACTCCTTTCCTGAGACGACTCTGCGGGCTAAGTCGCTTCTAATGACGACTCTACAGCGCTGAGTTTTCCGTAACCTGCTGTGGCGCAGGACTTTCTTTACAGAGTAGGGGTATACACCCCCCTCAAAAAGCTGATGGCGGAATCCTTGGCGGCTAAGACGCTGGCAATATCACTGCCCTGCCCGAGGCTTGATTAACTCGTCCAGATAATCCGGCTTGCCTTCTTCGCGAACCAGGTGCGGATAGCGCAGCCCGTCGCTGTAGTTGATGGTGCAGGTGCGGTAATACTCATCGACAATCACCAGGAGGGTTATCGGCTTTTGTTTGTCCTTGGCATCCTTGATTGCCGTGCCAAGCAAATCCTGATTGAAGACGCGTCCGTTGACGCCCACGATCTTCATGCCGGAGGAGACCCCCGCTTCATATGCGGGACCGCCGACGATTGAATCGGAAACCATGCCATCCGCGCCAACTTGCAATCCGATGGAGTAGACGAATCCGGAATTTCCGCGCCGGCCTTCGAGCTTTGTGGGCTGATCGGTATAGCTCACTTTCCATCCGCCGTTTTCAATCCCCCCAACCGGCGCCAGGGGTGACGTTGAGTCGAGCCGCGTGTGGAAGAACGTTGCCCAGTCGTAAGGCGCAATCGCATTGAGATCGCTGACAAGCTGGTCGAAGGTGTAGGGCTTTACTTCGGGTCCGTTATTTGCGCCGCCATGGAAGGCGTGGCAGAAATCGTCAATCGACTTCGTACCGTGCGACTCGCGATGGATGATGGTCGCCACTTCGAGCCACACCAGATCGCCCTCATCGTAGTAGTCGGTTCCGCGGCGCCAGTTCAACCATCCGCGCGCGCCGTAGCCCATGCCAAATTCCGCATCGGCCGTATCGCGCAGCGGACGCCACGTGCGCCCCGGCCGCCCCGGACCCAGCGAAGCCGCAATGCTGGCCAGCCACTCGTGATACTGCTCAGGAGTGAATAAGCCGCTGCGCGCCGCGAGCAGCGGTCCGGTGTAGTCTGTGAGTCCTTCGTAGCCCCACAGCAGGTCGGTCTTCATCGGTTCCTCGAAGCCCGGAACCGCAAGGTCCGCGGGACGGCGATATTTTCCGTTCCACGAGTGTGCAAATTCGTGCGCCAGCAAACCGCCCAGCGCCATGCCTGAGCCCGGCCCGGTCAGCGCGTTTTCGGGCAAACGGCTGTCGTTCGATTCGTGATGTTCGAGTCCGAAGTGCGCGACGTGATCGCTCAGTCCGAGGATGAAGTGATAGTCGCGATAATGCCGCGCACCAAACAGCTTGCCCGATTCCGTAACCAGGTTGGTCATGGCCTTCTGGTCTTTCGGACTCATGTTCAAGGCGTCTTCGCTGTCGGCAACAATGTCCATCTGGTGATGGATCGGCTCGCCCGGCGGCGTGATGTCGATGTCACGGTAGTAGATTCCGGTTGCGACCGGCGAATCGACCAGCAGATCGAACGAGATGGGCTTGAATGAAACTTCGTTTCCGCTGTGACTTGCGACCGGAAGGGAACTGCCGAACTTCCAGCCGTCGGGCATGATCAGCTTCGCTTCATACATCAGCTTGTCGGCTGGCGTTCCTTCGGGATAAAGCGCAACTTCGTTCCACTCGAGGATGAGCAACTTGTCGGTTGCGGAACCGCCATCAGGCTCGAGGTAGTCATAGTTCGCTTCAAGCTGGCTCGCGCCTTCAGGAACGACAACATGGAAAGTAAACACGTCGAGCAGATCGCGCTGCCACGGAATCACCTTGCCGTCTGCCGAAAACTTCAGGCCCGTCAGATTGGCGATGGGGCCGTCTGGACCGTGTTCGCCGGGAATCCACTTCGGGTAGTAGACGGTCAGCGGTCCGGGCTTGACCGGCATCACAAGGTGCGCATGCAGAATCTTGTTCTGCGTTTTCGTCGCATCCACGGTGAGCGAGATGTTCTGGGCGCTCAGACACATTGATGCGGAGACGATCCAGGCTGAGGCGAAAAACGCAAGCGACTGCACGCGGCAGATCTTCACAGGTGTGCTCCTTGAGGGGAAGAAGGACTCCAACGGAATGATATCAACCGCATCGCGAAACGGAGCGCGTCAATAGTCGCGAGGCTATTTCTGAGGCACGTCGAGAGCGCCGGTCAGGCCGGCAACGCGTTCCACATGATGGCTGCGGCACCAGGATTCAAGCCCTTTGGCGAGCCGTTCCGTAGCGCGCGGATCGGCATAACTGGCCGTGCCAACCTGCACAGCGGTTGCGCCCGCGAGCATGAACTCGACTGCGTCTTCGGCAGTGATGATGCCGCCCAAACCGATGATGGGGATGCGGACCGAATGCGCTGCCTCATAGACCATGCGCACCGCGATTGGCTTGATTGCCGGCCCTGACAATCCGCCTGTCACGTTGGTGAGTCGCGGCTTGCGCGTCTCTACATCGATCGACATGGCGAGAAAGGTATTCACCAGGCTGATGGCATCTGCACCCGACGCGGCGCACACCCGCGCCATGCCTGAGATGGAGGTGACATTGGGCGAGAGCTTGATGATCAAAGGCCGCTTCGAGACGTTCTTTACCTCGTGCACCAGGTATTCGAGCGAGCCGGAATCGGAACCGAATGCCATGCCACCTGCATGAACATTGGGGCAGGAGACATTCAACTCGTACGCGGCGATCCCATCGGCGTCGTTCAGCCGCTCAACGACCAGCTTGTAATCGCCCACCGTGTAGCCGAACACGTTGACGATGACTTTGCAGGAGGGATAGCGGCGGAGAGGAGGAAGCTTTTTCTCGATGAACTCGGCAACGCCGATGTTCTGGAGTCCGATCGCATTCAGCATGCCTGCCGCGGTCTGGATGATGCGCGGTGCGGCATGGCCCAGCATTGGTTCGAGCGAGATGCCCTTGGTGACGAACGCGCCGATCCGTTCGAGCGAGACGATCTCTTCAAATTCGATGCCGTAGCCAAATGTGCCGCTCGCCGCGATGACCGGGTTGGTCAGCTCAATGCCGGCGAACTGCACTTTCATGTCGGGTTTCACGCGTGGACTTATCCCTCGAAGCTGTAACGACTTATTGCGGAGTCGAGTGGACTGGTTTCAAGGCTTCTTTGAGCACGCGCCCCGATGCGGCGGACGGAAAATTGACGCCGGCGAGCGAGGCGAACGTGACTGCCAGATCCACAGGAGCTACACGTCCATGATACTCGCCGGGAAGGAAGGGAGCTCCGTAGAAGGCAAGCGGCACGTGCCGATCGTAAGACCACGGACTGAAGTGCGTCGTTCCGCCCCATCTGCGAATGTCCTCCATCTGGTAGCCGCCCAGTGCCAGCATCACAAACCAGTTTCCGTGATACGCATAGCTGTGGGCCAGCTCGCGCCCCCAGTCTGTAGGTGGCAGCGGCCCGCTTTCCAGTTGCAGCCGCGTATACACGCCGGCCACCTGTGGCGCTGGCGGCAGGCGTTGCTGCGAAGGCTCGGGAACCGGTTCGTTCAACTTCAGTTGCGGCAACGGCGCGGGACTCTGCGCCGCAACGGCATCGGGCAGCAGCGCGGCCAATTCTTCTTCTGCCGCCTGCTCGCCCACGTGTACCTTCTCAAACGCATGTTTGTTCAGCACGATGTAGGGCAGGTCCGGCCCCGGCATCAGGTACTCGACGTGCCCGCCGGCGGAGTGGCGTTCATTCAGTTCTTTTTCAAGTTGTGCATAAAGCTTCGGCATGTTCACCACCGCCGCATCTATGCCCAGCTTCGCCGCTTCGCCCGGGACAGGAGCAACACCATGGTCAGCTGTGAGCGCGAGCCAGACATTGTTGAGACCCACCGTCTGATCGAGCCACGAAAAGAATTTGTCGAAGTCCCTGTCGAGGCCCACGATCATTTGCTCTTCTGAATCCGAATCGGGTCCGAGTTGATGACCTTGAATATCGTTCGCGGAAAGTGAAATCGTTACCAAGTCCGTAACGCCGCGCTGGCCGAGTTTCTCGCCGGTGATCAGTGCCTTCGCGAAGTCAAACTCGTAGCTGTTGGCTGCTGGGGTTTTCCCTACCAGGTCGTGGAACTGCGTAGTACCTTCGGCTTTAGCCTCGCGCTCGGCTTGTGCGATTCGCCCGCTTGCATTGAAGGTCCGCGCCCACTCCGGCAAGTGCTGCATGTAATAGGTTGAGGTAATGAACTGACCACTCGCATTGTCGATCCAGAACGCGCCATTCGCCGACTGTCCTACCGGCAGGATCGCGGCACGATCTTTCAGGGAGACGCCGAACGCTTTCGCCCTGCCCTGCGTCGCGAGTCGCAACTCGTCGCCCAGCGTTGAGGCTCGCAGATTCAGCGGAGAAGCTCCGACCAGGAATTTGGCAGCCGTCGATGGCGCGCCAGGCCCATTTGTCGGGATTGATGAAGCCGGAACATCCACGAGCTGGTAGCGCTCGTCCTGAACTGAGCTGACCTTCACCGTATCTGAGCGCGATGCATCCCACCACTCGTTCGTTTCGATACCGTGCCCGTCGGAGTAGGCTCCTGTGCCAATGGTCGCGTGTCCCGGCGCGGTTTTGGTGTTGGCGTAGTCATAGTAGCAATCGGTAAACCACGCGCCCTCGTTCAGGAAGAGATTGAAACCGCGTCCCTTGAATTCAGCTCGATCGCGGTTGAGATAGTCGCCGCGAAACTGGTCGATCACAATGACGACGATGAGCTTAGGCCGTCCGACATAAGCCTGTGACCAGGCCGCAACAGACGCTTGAACCATCAATACTGCAGTGATACACACCAGAAAGGAGCGAGACAATCTAGGAAATGACAGCATGACACCTATTCTAAACAATCGATCATGAACGCTGTGCTACAGCAGCTATGCGATGCAAGGTGCGAGGCTCGCCAATCTTAAATTGAGATCGCGGCAGCACTTACTCGTAGCGCAATGCAACTGTAGGCTCGACCCGTGCCGCTCGCATCGCGGGAATCAGGATCGCCACGGCCGCGGTGACCAGAAGAACCGCCGAAACGACAACGAAGGTCAGCAAATCCGACCCGCTCGTTCCGTAAAGCACGCTGGCAGCGAACCGCCCGACAACGAGCGCGATCGTGAGGCCAATGGCGAGACCGATCGCGGTCAAAGTCAGGCCCTGCCGCAGAATCATTCTCAGAACCTTGCGCGGCTTTGCACCAAGTGCCATGCGGATTCCGATTTCGCGCGTGCGGCAGCGAACGGAGTAGCTCATGACGCCATAGAGGCCAATGGCAGCAAGGGTGAGGCCCACTGCTCCGAAAATTCCAAGAAGTAAGGCGGAGATACGCGGCAGGAGCAGCGATTTGTCGACGTGCTGATCCATCGTTTCGATATTGAAAACCGCCATGTTGGGATCGAGCGCGGTAATCTGCTCTCGAACTGTCCGGGCCATGACCTCGGGATTTACAGATGTCTTCACGATGAGAGTAGTGCCAAAGAAACTGTTGGCCTTCTCCGGAGCGGCATTGAGGAAGACAAATATGGCGTCAAGCGGCTTCTCGCCGATGGTGCGCAATTTCGAGTTTCGTGCGATTCCGATCACCGTGTACTGATCTTTGTCATGATGGATCACGCGACCGATGGGGTCCTGGCCGGGAAATAGATGGGAGGCCATGGTCTCGTTGATGATGGCAACATGCTGGTCGTCGGTAGAGGAAATAAAATCACGACCCCGCAGTAACGGAATTCCCATCGTCTTGAAGTATTCGCTGCCAACATTGTTCGTGTCGGCATTCACGCTTTGTTTGGGGTGATCCTTTACGGCGTCCGCGTCGTAATTATTGCTGGATGAGCCGATACTCAGCGGCACCACTCCCACAAAACTGATTGACCGTACTCCTGGCAGTGCCGAAACGCGATCGCGGACCTGGGTCAGGAACCGCACAGCCTTGTCATGGGAATAGTTCTGGAGTTTCGGGTCCACCGTCATCATCAGGATCTTGTCGGGCTTGAAACCGATGTCGATGGAGGAAGCATTGCCAAGGCTGCGCAGGAAGAGTCCTGCAGTCGCAAGAAGCACGAGCGATAGCGAAACCTGCACCACCACCAGCGTATTCCGCAGCCGCGAACGCCCTACGCGGCCAAACACGGCAGGACCGTCCTTCAGTGCTGCAACCAAGTCTGGCCGCGACGCGCGCAAAGCTGGAACGAGTCCGAAGACGAGAGCGGTGACGATGGAAAGACCGAGCGTGAAAAGCGCCACGCGCATATCTACGTTGAAGTCGAACACAACCGGGAAGGGCAGCGGCAGTTGGAAATTCGAAATAGCGCGCGCAGCACCCGCGGCAAGCAGAAACCCGACACCTGCTCCGGCAAATGCTAGAAGGAAGCTTTCGAAGAGCAATTGGCGGATAAGTTGCTGGCGAGTGACCCCCATGGCGAGGCGAATCGCGATCTCCTTCTGCCGCCCGACTGCCCGCGCAAGAAGCAGGTTTGCAACGTTGGCACAGGCCACAAGCAGCACCAATCCCACCACGACCATCAGGACGGCCATCAATGTGAACGCAGGAGTTGCAGAGCCGGCGATCAGTCCTCCCGCCGTCTGCAAGGTGAGGGTGTCGGTTCGCTTCTGGTCTTTGCGATAGGTGTCGTCGAGCCGCTTCTTGATGACATTCAGCTCGACCTCAGCTTGCTTGCGGGTAACCCCGGGCTTTAGTCGCCCGTTCATCATCAACCATTGATTGTCGCGCCTGGTTGTTATGCTCCCGTCGGTCGCCAGATCAGGCATGATCTCCGACGCGACAGCGAGGGGCACCCAGAAATCGGATACGATGCCGCGGTCGACACCGTAGAAGCCCGCAGGCGCAATTCCCACCACAGTGTAGTACCGGCCGTTGAGGGCGACATCGTGATTGAGGATGTCTGCGTCGCCGCCAAATCTACGCCGCCAGAGATTGTTGCTTAACACCACCACGTGGTTATGGCCGCCCGCCTGGTCATCGTCCGGGCGGATCGGCCGGCCCAGCGTCATCGGTACTCCGAGGCTTGGGAAAAAGTTGCCCGTGACCGACTGGCCCCACACGCGCTCGGGTTCTACCTTGCCCCCAATGCTGGCCGGAATCAGCGGAAAATGCCCCGCAACGCCTCCCTCAAAGAGGTCGCTGGCCTGATCGCGGTAATCCAGATAATCGGGATAGGAGTACGACTGCCCTTCAGAGAACATCACCATCCGTCCCGGATCTTTGACAGGCAGCAGACCCCAGAGAAGGCCGTTGGCGACGCTGAAGACCGTAGCGTTGGCCGCAAACCCCAATGCAATCGAGATGACGACGATAAAAGAAAATCCGGGCGCCCTGAGAAGGGTTCGCATCGCGTATCGAAAATCCTGAAGCAGGTTCTCCATGAGTGGCCTCAATCGAAACTGGATTCCTAAACGGTCTGTACGCAAATTCGGAACCTGGAGTTCGCGAGAATTCGCGGCTGGTTAGCAGGTTGTCTTTAAAAGCATCGTGTTAACATCAAGCAAATCTGTTGCGATCCGATCTTCCCCGGAGAACCAGTACATGCCTAGCATCCCTTCTGTGCTTCGACACAGGTGTGTGACCCTGCTTCTTGCAGCGGCCTGTGCCGCCCCCTTAAGCCTCCATCCACAAATCCCTTCCAGCAACCCTCCATCTGACGTCGTGATTCAAAATGCGACGGTGATGACCGTCACGCACGGCACAATTCCGCATGGCAGCGTCTGGATTCACAATGGAAAGATCGCGGGCGTCGGGGCGACCGTGAACGCGCCCGCGGGAGCGAAGACGATCGATGCGGCGGGCAAGTTCGTTACGCCCGGGATCATCGATCCGCATTCGCACTCGGCGCTTGGCGACGATATCAACGAAGCCACCAGCCCGGTGACGCCCTCGATGATGATGATCGATGCTTTCGACAACCGGGATAAGGCGCTATACCAGGCCTTGGCTGGAGGCGTGACCACCGAGCTGCTGCTGCACGGTTCGGCCAACATGATTGGCGGCCAGGCAGTTGTCATCAAGAACAAGTTTGGCCTCTCGCGCGACGAGATGCTCTTTCCCAATGCGCCGCGCTCCATCAAGTTTGCCAGCGGCGAGAATCCCAAGCGGGTCTACGGTCGCCGTAACGAAGTTCCTTCTACGCGTATGGGTAACTTCGAGGTGATGCGCCAGGCCTTTGAAGATGCGAAGGCGTACATGGCATCATGGGACGCGTATAACGCGAAGGTAGCGAAGGGCGACAAAGACGCGGTCGCACCCAAGAAGGACCTGAAATTCGAAGCTCTCGCCGACGTGCTGCGCGGCAAGCTCTACGTGCAGATTCATTGCTACCGGGCCGACGAGTTCCTGACTGAAGAGGCCATTGCGAAGGAGTACGGATACAAGATTCGCGCATTCCATCATGCGCTTGAAATGTACAAAGTGGGGGACAAGATTGCTCCCACAGGCACCGGAATCGCCACGTTTGCAGACTGGTGGGGGTTCAAGGACGAAGCCTGGGACGCTATTCCATGGAACGCGGTGATGAGCATGCGCGAAGGTGTGCGCGTGGCTCTCAAGAGCGATTCGAATGATTACGTGCGGCGACTGAACCAGGAGGCCGGCAAGATGGTGAACTACGGCGGAGCCAGCGAGGAGGAGGCACTTCGCATGATTACGCTGAATCCGGCCTGGATCATCGGGGTTGATGACCGCGTGGGATCGCTCGACGAGGGCAAGGACGCAGATGTTGTGATCTGGAATATGGATCCCCTTTCGACGTATGCACGTGTCGAAAAGGTATTTATAGATGGCGACATGTTTTTTGACAGCTCATTGCCGGGCTTCGGCACAACTCATTTCAGCGGTGCCATGCACGATGCTGGATTCGAAACCGCCGACGATGAAGGAGACGGACAATGAAGCCGGGATTCCTCATCGCATGTTTGGCCTGTGCTGCACTGACACAGGTAAATGGTCTGGCACAAGCGGACAAGACCGGTCCCAACACGACTGCGGTGGCTCCGGCGAAGACGATCGCAATCGTTGGCGGAAAAGTGTTGACCGTAACGCATGGAACGATTGACGTCGGTACGGTGGTGATGTCCGATGGAAAAATCGTCGCCGTTGGCCCGGCGAAGACCACCAAGGTGCCTGCCGGCGCCGAGATTTTCGACGCGAAGGGAATGACGGTTTACCCGGGGTTGTTCGACGCGGAGACGCACCTGGGACTCACCGAGGTTGAAGCCGACCAGAATAGCAATGACCTGGCGGAGACCGCCGATGAAATCGAGCCGCAGATGCACGTGGGTGACGCGTTTCATGCCGAGACGGTTCGTATTCCGGTGGAACGCCTGAACGGAGTTACCAACGCCATCGTTGCGCCTGCCTCGGAGGATTCCATTCCTGGACAGGACGCTGCGATCCAACTTTACGGACGTGACCGGGATGTCATGTTGCTCCAGAGAGATATTGCCCTGGCGATGAACTTCGAAGGCAGTGTTCGAAGGAAAGCGAACTACAACGGTCCTGCGAAATTCCCAACTACGCGCATGGGACTAGCCACGCAGATCCGGCAAGCTTTTCTAGATGCGCAGGCATATGAAGCAGAACGGGCCGCTGCGGCAAAGCCGGAACACAAGGGCGCCCCGCCGAAGCGCGATTTGAAGCTGGAGGCTTTGCTCCCCTATCTCCACGGAGAAAAGCCGGTCGTGCTAGGCGCTTACGAAAGCTACGAAGTGGAAGTTGCCATGAGCCTCGCGAAGGAATTTCACCTTAAGGTGATTCTCAATCACGTAACGCATGCCCAGGACGTGCTGGATAAGATGGCTTCGTATCAGGTGCCGGTGATTGTTGGTTCGATCTTCGATTTTCCTCGTCCAGATGAACGATACGATGCGGTATACAGTCTGCCGGCCGAGTTGCAGAAGCGTGGAGTCAAGATTGCACTTGCAACGGCTGGGCGAGACATGGGCGGAAGCCGCAATTTGCCCTACGCAGCGGGGTATGCGGTCGCTTACGGCTTGCCTTACGACGAAGCCTTGAAGGCGATCACTCTTAATCCGGCAGAGATGTTCGGGCTGGGCGACAAGCTGGGATCGCTGGACGTTGGCAAGACGGCGAATGTTGTGGTGGCAAACGGCGACCCGCTCGATGTAAGAACTTCGGTGAAGCAGGTTTTTATTGAGGGCAACGCCGTTCCGATGGTAAGCAGGCAGACCAGGCTACGCGACGAATACATGCCCCTGACCAACAAGAAGCCTTGAGTTTTGAACAGGAATGAAGGGCGTAGTGAATGAGCAAAGAAAAGGGCGGCCTAAAAGGCCGCCTCTCTTTTTGTGCTGCTTGTTGATGCTTTATGCCGTTACCGGTTCCGTTGCATTTACCTTTACGGGCGTCAGCCAGCCGAAACGATCCGGCTTCAGTCCGTTCGCAATGGCAAAGAACTCGTCGGCAATCTTCTTGGTGATCTCGCCGGTCTTTCCATCGGCAACCATGATGCGGTCGATGGAACGAATCGGCGCAACTTCGGCGGCCGTACCGGTAAAGAATACTTCGTCGGCGATGTAGAGCATCTCGCGCGGAATGGGCTGCTCGGTGACCGCGAGCCCAAGATGGCGCGCAATCGTAAGGACGCTGTCGCGCGTGATGCCAGACAGCGCAGAGTTCGCGAGTTGCGGCGTATAGAGAACGCCGTTTCTAACCACGAACACATTCTCTCCGGAGCCTTCGCTCACCAGTCCGTTCGTATCGAGCGCAATGCCCTCGACATAGCCGTTTATGTCGGCTTCCATTCGGATAAGCTGCGAATTCATGTAGTTCGCACCTGCCTTGGCCAGGGCGGGCATCGTGTTCGGAGCCAGTCGGTTCCAGCTTGAGATGCAAACGTCCGCTCCGCCGGTTCCGGTCACGTACTTGCCCCATGGGAAGTTGGCCATGTAGACCTCGATCGGCGAACCTTTAGGACTCACGCCGATCTCTCCATAGCCTCGCAGCACGATCGGGCGGATATAGCACGGCGCTATCCCGTTGGCCTCAATCAGATCCACGACGGCGGCGCAAAGCTCATCGAGCGAGAAGGGAAGTTCCATCCGGTAGATCTTGGCCGAGTCCAGCAGGCGCTGCATGTGCTCGGGAAGCCGAAAAACGGCCGAACCTTGCGGCTGGGCGTAGCAGCGGATTCCCTCGAACACGCTGGAGCCGTAGTGGATCACATGGCTCATCACGTGGATGGTGGCGTCCTCCCACGGAATTAGGTTGCCGTTGTGCCAGATCTTTGAGGTCTTCTGTATGGGCATGGGGATGCGCGTGCTCCTTGGTCACGTCGATGCGCGATTACCTCAAGCCTATCGCGATTTGGCGCTGGCTGTCACGGCATCTGGTCTCGCAGCGCAGGCGGTTCCTCGTTAGTACCCCTGCGAGAGCAAGGCCTTGGGTTGGGATCGCAGCCGCAAAACCCTGGAAAGCACTCCAAGCGCCTTGTGCTAATGTTCAGGCGTGACCGCCGCAAAACAGAAGCAGCCATTGCGTTCGGCAGGGAGTCGGACGTCGCGCGTGGCCTTGCCGCGCATGACGAAAAAGGAAGGGTTCACGCTGCATCCCTTCGATGCGAAACACGGGGTTCAAACCAGCGGGCTGATTCCCGGGCGCTACCTCAAGACTGGCCACACCCACGACCGCCATTCCACGGCGTACTTCGGCGTCGCCCCATCTGTGTTTCAGGCTCTTCTGCAGCGCTGGCTGCGGACGAAACCATCCGCTCCAATCGGGCAGTTTACGTTCATCGATGTCGGCGCCGGCATGGGACGCGCTATGTTGCTCGCGGCTGAACATCCCTTTCGCAAAGTAATAGGAATCGAGCTCAACCCGACGCTGGCTGACATTGCCCGGCATAATCTGACCACCTGGCATGCGACCAGAAAGGTCCGAGCACCCTTGCGGGTCGTTTGCGGGGACGCTCTTGATGCACGGCATCCGAAAGGACCATGCCTTATGTTTCTCTTCAACCCCTTTGGCCCATCGGTCATGCGCCGCCTTTTGCAGCGGTGGGCCCGAATCTTTGCGAAGCGTCCGGGAGAGCTTGACCTCCTGTATGTGAATCCCGAGCAGGAACACGTTATTGAACGCCAGCGAGGCTTCGAGCGGCTTTTCACAGGCAAGGTGCGCCGCTCTCGTGCAGACGCCATAGCGGACCACAAGATCATGGCGAATCAGCCCGATGGCGAATACGCCTCAGCCAACTACGAGGACTGCTCGATCTGGCGCTGGAGCGGCAAAAACGCAGGTTGACGAATCTACCCCTCAGGGTGGAACTTGTTCGGTGGGCCGGCAGCAGGTTTGGCATGGGTAAGCGGAGCCGAAAGAGACTCCGCAGGGTGCAAAACGCGAAGGAGTGGGACTTTGAATGAGCCGCATCTGATCCTGGGAATCGGGGAGTTGCTTTGGGACATGTTGCCGGAGGGACCTCGTCTGGGTGGTGCGCCCGCAAATTTCAGCGTGATGGCCGGACGCCTCGGAAATCATTCCGCAATCCTGAGCCGCATTGGCCGCGACGATCTGGGTCGCGAGGCTGTGCATCGCCTCGACCCCCTGCCCGCTGACACCAGTTTTCTACAGATCGATCCGGCACACGAAACCGGCAGAGTTACGGTCTCCTTCAACAATGGCCAGCCGGAATACACCATTCATCAACCGGCAGCATGGGATTCGATGGAACTCTCGGACGAGTGGGTCCGCCTCGCCGAACGCGCGGACGCCATCTGTTTCGGGTCACTGGCGCAACGCAGCATCGAATCGCGTCAGACCATCCAGACCTTGGTGGCGCAGACATCCTCGCGGTGTATCCGAATCTTTGACGTGAATCTGCGACCTCCGTTCTATTCGAGCGAAGTGATTCAGGAATCACTTGAACTGGCCACCGTAATGAAGATGAATGACGCTGAAGTTTCGCTGGTTCTGGCGCTCCTGGGAATGCCAGCGGAAGATGCCACTACGACGAACAACCTGCGTCTCGGCGCTGACCGGATGCTGGCTGAGTTTCCCACTCTGCAGTTGGTCGCAATTACATGCGGAGGGAACGGCAGTTTGCTGGTCACGCGTGAAGAGTGGCACCGGCATCCGGGCTTTCCCATCCAGGTTGCCGACACGATTGGCGCAGGAGATGCGTTTACCGCTGCAATGGCCCACTACCTTCTGCGAGGGGCGGAATTACCGGTGCTGAACGAAGCAGGAAATCGATGGGGTAGTTGGGTTGCGTCGCAGTCCGGCGCCATGCCGGCGCTTAGCGATTTGACTCGCGCTGAAATCGATGCCTCGATCGAGCAGTCTGCATAGCAGACTTTGTATATTCATACGGGACTCGCCCGGAATCGCAAGGAACTCGACATTCGGTCGACAACCGGCCTGCGATCTTCTAGTGTTCATAGTGCATCGGTTCTCGGTTTAGCGGTCAGCAAATGAAGAAAAATCGAAGATTGGCAAGCAAGCTTGGTCCTCCTCCCCAAAGTGATACAGGGGCTCAACAGTCCAAGCATCGCCGCGTCTTCGAACATCTTTTTGCCAGCATTCAATCTGGTGAGTTGAAACCGGGCGACCGTCTTCCCAGCGAAGCCGAACTGGGCAAGCTGTTCGGCGCTTCGCGCATCACCGTGGCCAAAGCCGTCCACGATCTGCAGCGCATGGGCCTTGTCACGCGTCGGCCCGGAGCTGGCACACACGTATTGGCTGAAGACCGGCCAAGCGGCCGGACCTTTGGGCTGCTGATTCCCGAACTTGGATTGACCGAGATCTTCGAACCGATCTGTCACGGAATGATGCGCACCCAATTTGCCCGGCCCGATGCGCTCTTGTGGGGTAATTCCTCCGTCTCAGTCCAGGACAGCGCGAAAGCAGCCGAGCAGATGGTGCAGTCTTTCATCTCGCAGAGAGTTGCGGGAGTGTTCTTCGCGCCGCTCGAACTTGCGAGCGAGAAAGACACGGCCAATCGCCGCATCGCTAGGGCGCTCGACCGCGCACAGATTCCATTTGTGCTACTCGATCGCTGCTACATGCCCTACCCGGAGCGATCCGCGCATGACCTGGTTGGCGTTGACAATCGCCGGGCCGGTTATATCGCAAGCGCTCACCTCTTGGATCTCGGTGCCCGGCGCCTGGTGTTTTTCGCCGAAGAGTCCGCAGCCAATACGGTGGACGCGCGCATCACTGGATTCCACGAAGCGCTTCGCAGCCACGGCATCAAGCCAGATTGGAAACCGGTTTGGCGCGGCAGTCCGCAGGAGGAAGCCTTTGTCAGCGGGATGATCGATGCCGCAAGGCCTGAGGCGATTGTTTGCGCGAATGATTTAACTGCCGCCAGGCTGATGCAGGTGCTCCTTGGTTTAGGTCTTCGCATTCCTGAAGACATTCGTATTGTCGGCATGGATGACGTGCGATATGCGAGCCTGTTGCCGGTGCCGCTTACGACGATTCACCAGGACTGTGCTGGAATCGGCGCGGTGGCAATGGCAACGATGCTTGAGCGGCTCGAACATCCCGAACTGCCGATCCGCGATGTGCTCGTCCCCGTGCGGTTGGTGGTCCGCCGTTCGTGCGGGGCTCATTTGGAGCGCCAATCGGCTCGTCCGGAATCTAAGACCATTGAGATCGCCTGATCACCCAAGCCAGAAACAAAAGCTCAAGTCGAAGGCAGGTACTCATCATGAAATCGAAAGCCTCACAGAAAACCGAATCTGCATCTCGCGAATCGGCCTCCGGGGAGGTCGACGCGAGAATCCAGAAGCTTGCTGACTGGCGCGGAGAACTGCTTGCCCGTCTGCGCGCTTTGATCAAGCAGGCCGACCCTGAAGTAGTGGAGGAGTGCAAGTGGAAGAAAGCATCGAACCCTTTGGGGGTGCCGGTGTGGTCGCACGACGGGATCATCTGTACCGGCGAGACTTACAAGAATGCAGTCAAGCTGACATTCGCGAAGGGTGCATTTCTGGATGACCGTGCAGGTCTGTTCAATTCCAGCTTGGAAGGAAATCTGAGGCGCGCGATCGACTTCCACGAAGGCGACATGGTGGATGACAAGGCGCTGAAGGCGTTGATTCGCGCCGCTGTCACGCTGAACGCGTCCATGGGCTGAAAGATCCCCTGTCGGCGGATTGGTGGTATCCCAGGTCTGAAAATCCAGACCTGGGGCACCCAATCTCCATGGCTGGGCAGACATGGCCATCACCGCAGACGAACACCGCAGGACTCTACTCATCAAGAAGGCCTTTTCCGTTGAGAATATGCGGCATGAATTTTTGAATGCGCGACTCGCGGGTTTTGGATTGTTTGGGGCCGGAGAAATGGTAAATGTAGGCGCGTTGCCGCCCCGGGGTCAAAGCTTCAAAGGCAGTCCTGAAGTCAGGGAACTCATCCAGCATGGTTTGGAATTCTTCCGGAACTTTCAGATCCGAGGTCTTCTTTAGTTTTACTTTCAGGCCGGCTTTCTCTACCGCGATGGCTTCACGAACATAGGCCTTCACGATCGATTTCATCTCCGTGATTTCCCGGACGGAGACGAACTTGAACCAGCGCGTGGACTGCGAATGCTGTCCGGGCCTGGTGAGGACACCGTGGACATCCTTGAGCAGGACGCCTTTGAAAAAGGCGAGCGCGCAGGATTCCTTTAACGCGCCGATGACGACTACGTTCTTGCCCTGGAAGGTGTAGCAGGGTTGACTCCATTTGAATTCTTCGGTCAATTCAGAGTCGAGAAGGATCGCTCGCAACTTCTTCAATTCTTCCTGCCATTGTTTTGCGTTGGCAATGAAGGCGTCAACCCTGGGGTTCGCTTTGTTCGTTGTCATGGTAAGTGATTTCAATTTCATGGCTGGAATCTATGCGATGTTTGCTGCGCGCGCCCTCACTGGCTCGCGGTTCTTTGCGGGGAAGAGGACGCCGATTTTGCGGCTTTCTGGCCGCAGCGCCCACGATGCCACACAGAGCCCGGCAATGACCAACGGGGCGATGACGTGAAAGCTGTACGCGCCATAGACTCCTACCGCGGCACAGGATACTGCGGCGCCGGTGAGGTCGAAGAAGATACCGGCATAGGCCCATTCCTTGAGGCGCGGATATCGCGGCACGAGAATGGCGATGGCTCCAAGAATCTTCCAGACGCCGAGTATGGCGAAGAAATACATTGGGTAGCCGAGGTCGGGCACGATTCCATGAGGGTTGGCACGATACTGCATCAACTGCGCGATGCCGCCGCTCATGAAGAAGGCCAACAGGATGGTCGTAACCCAATAGGCGATATTTTTGTTTTTTGTCGTCATTGCAATCCTCCAACGACGTGCTCAAGCTTGCCGATGAAACTGTTCCAGCCGTACTTTGCACCCTTGTAGTTGGCGCCTTCTTCGGACGGGAAGCCGGATTGCTCCATGCGGAGATGCGTACCGCCCGCGTTTGGCGTCAAGGTCCAGGTGACAACCGTTTCCAACCCCATCGATGTCCAGCCATACGACAGGCGTGAATTCGGATCGACGAGCAGAACTTCACTGTCGATGATGCCGTTCCAACCCTGTACAGGCGTGGCGCGGAAGGTGAACCGGTGACCCACAACCGGCTGGAAATCATTCGTCATCAGCCACTCCGCTATCAGGGGGCCTTCGGTGAGTGCTCGCCAGATTTTCTCCGGGGAATACGGCATCTCCCGTTCAATGACGAGAGAACGTGTCGTGGCGATATTGGTCATTTGTCCATCCTTTTCAGCAGATTTTCGAGTTGATCAAATCGGTCGCGCCAGAATGCGCCGTAGAGATTGAGCCAGTCCACCATCGGCGCCAGGGCCGCGGGTTCTGCGCGATAGTGAGTTTCGCGTCCGTCGCGGCGATGCCCTACCAGCTTCGCCCGCTTCAACACGGTCAGATGCTTGGAGACGGCCGGTTGGGAGATCCCGGCACGGCGGGTGAGAGCATGAACGGTCTGTTCACCGTCGCGGGTCAGTCCCTCGAAGATTGCCCTCCGCGTCGGATCGGAAAGTGCTTTGAAAACGTGATTGGCTACGACCGTCATACAGAAACCATAGCCAAATGGTTATGGATTGTCAAGGTACATGTGGAGTGCTGGCGGAGGAATTTCGGTTGCTGACGGATGTTGTGGGAGCGAAAACAATCTCTGCGCGGCATTCTAAAGAGGTAAGTCATTCAGTATCATCAAGATTATGTGTTTTTTGCAGCGAAAAGTGGCACATTTTGGCAGATTTTGGCGCTTTTTGGCACGAAATTCCACGGTTAAGGGTCTTAAGAGTGGCAGAAAACCTCGTGGGCGCCGGGAGGACTTTCCTCAGGGGCCAAAGCCCTCATTCGTTTTACTCAACTCTCGGCACGACTGAAAGTCATGCCCGGACACTTCATGCCTCGACGAATGAGAGCCCGGTGATTCGATCCCTCTGCGGGTTAAAGTGAGTGCGTATGACAACCGCTTTGGGTGGCCACGGTGGACGAGGTTTTTTGACAGATACAGCAAGTTAGCGATCGCTTCGCGATCAAGCGAGTTAGCAAGTCAGCGAGGGGCCAAAGCGCTTTGGGTGGCCAGGGTGGACGAGGTTCTTTGACAGATACAGCAAGTTAGCGATCGCTTCGCGATCAAGCGAGTTAGCAAGTCAGCGAGGGCCAAAGCCCTCATTCGTCTGCGCAGCACTCAACACGACTGAAAGCCATGCCCTGAAACTTCATGCCTCGACGAATGAGAGCGCGGTGATTCGATCGCTCTCCGGGTTAAAGTGAGTGCGTATGACAACTGCTTTGGGTGGCCAGGGTGGACGAGGTTTTTTGACAGATACAGCAAGTTAGCGATCGCTTCGCGATCAAGCGAGTTAGCAAGTCAGCGACGGAAAGGTCCGGATATCGGAGTTTTTCTTGATCACTTTCCATTGTGCGCCTGGGAGGGGAATTGTCCTGCAAAGTTCGGGTGAGAATCTTCTATTTCGAATGAGGGGTTTAGCGGGTTAGTGGAGGGAAGAGGGCTTGACGAAACAGTTGGCCGGAAGTCGCCAACGATGATCGACTGATTCCTCGAAGCCAGGACACTGCGTAGCCAGGGAGTTGGTTTTTCTACGGCTTCGTCACGGCATTCAATACAATTGGTTCATCTTGATCGTCAACCTGGCAAGACGCGCGCATGATCATAACTGGGAACTCGATCCCATCACCCGTTCTCTGCTCGATACTGACTTCTACAAACTGCTGATGTTGCAGTTCATCTGGAAGCATTTTCCAAAAACGCGCGCGACGTTCACCCTAATCAATCGCTCGCACGAAGTGCCGCTTGGCGATATCGTCGACATACGGGAATTGCGCGAACAACTCGAAGCGACGCGCAAACTGCGCTTCCACAAATCGGAATTGATCTGGCTCGCGGGCAACACATTCTACGGACGCCGCGGCATCTTCGAGCCGGCATTTTTGCATTGGCTCGAACACGATTTTCGCCTGTCGGACTTCGACCTCTCCATCCACGACGGCCAGATTTCTCTTAGTTTCGAAGGCTTGTGGATTGAGACAACGATGTGGGAGATCTACGCGCTCTCCGCTATCGACGAGTTGAAAACGCGCGCCACCCTGAAGGGGCTTTCCGAGCTTGAGCTCGACATCCTCTACGCGCGCGCCAAGACACGCCTGTGGGAGAAAATGGCTCGCCTGTACGGTGTCCCTGGCCTCACCGTCAGCGACTTCGGCACCCGTCGACGCCACAGTTTCCTCTGGCACGAATACGTTGTCAAGGCCATGACTGACGTGCTGGGCGCCACGTTCATCGGTAGCTCCAACACCTACATGGCCTACACGCATGACCTCGAAGCGATTGGCACCAACGCCCACGAACTGCCCATGGCGATGGCGGCGCTGGCCAACAGCGATGAGGAACTGAGGCAATCCCAGTACCGTCTGCTCGAGCTCTGGCAACAGACATACCAGGGCGAACTGCTCATCATGCTCCCCGATACCTTTGGCACTACACAATTTCTTGAAAATGCTCCCGACTGGGTTGCCACCTGGACCGGTCAGCGCATCGACAGCAAGAACCCCTTTATCGCCGGCGACGAGTACATAGACTGGCTGGAGAGGCGCGGCTGCGACCCCCGCACGAAGCGTCTGATTGCCTCGGATGCGCTCGATGTGGACATGATTGTGGCACTTCACGCTTATTTCGGAGGCACCATTCGCAACAACACCGACCCGTCGGAGTTTCGGAGTGCTGCTGATTTCGTCGATCCGAAAAAATGGCTGCCCGAGCACCGCATCCGCTTCAGCGCCGGTTGGGGGACATACCTTACCAATGACTTCCGCGATTGCAACCCTCAAGGCAACGACAGCTTCAACCCCGTAAGTCTTGTTTGCAAGCTCAGCGAGGTTGACGGGCGGCCAGCGGTCAAGCTTTCTGACAATTACCGGAAGGCGATGGGACCGCCGGCGGAGATTGAACGGTACCGGCGCATCTTCGGAACAGCAGGGGTTGAGAATGTTCCGGTCAGTGTTTGAGAATTTCACAGGTGAGCCTTCGAACAAAAAACAGTTAGGATTATTAGGATCTCAATAAGGAGAAAGCGGCTTTGAAGAAATTTCTGGTGATTGCAGCAGCGATGGTTTGTCTGGTGATGGGGCTCCCGATTGCACAGGCACAGGACACGGGTATTAATGGGAAATGGCACTTTGTTCTCGCGACTCCCGGCGGCGATCGCGAAGTTGACGCAGATTTCACCGTGGATGCCGATGGAAATGTGACTGGAAAGTGGGGCAGTTCCGACGTTGCGGGTACGTATAAGGAAGGGAAGCTCGCGCTCGACTTTCAGTTCACCTCGGAAGAGGTGGGGGCAACCGCCGCAATGAAGATTGACGGCAAGCTTGACGATACCGCGGCTCTTGCGGGCGACTGGGCATTTACCGAATACAACGGAACTTACAAAGCAACGCGCCCAGTGGCGACGCCCGCCTCTGTTCCGGCACCGGCTGCGGCTCCAGCTTCGGATGCGAAGCCGAATACGCCGGCTGACCCTCACTAGAACTGGACTTGACTCGCTGGAGGATGGGCCGCTCGCCGTGGGCGGCCTTTTGATGTGTATTTACCTCGCCTTTCTCAATGCTTGTGGGACCGTGAAGCCCTGATTTTCCTTCTGGATCTAATGAAATCTCCTTGCTTTGAAGGACTCTCGTAAGTAGAGTAAATGAGTGAGCACGCGCTTATTGTGGAGGCGCACATTTTGGCGCGACCGAAGAGCGAAAGCAAGCGTAAAGCAATCCTCGAGGCGTCGATGAACTTGTTTGCGGAGCGGGGCATCGGACATGCCCCGACTTCGGCAATTTCTGCGGCCGCGGGCGTTGCAGAGGGAACACTCTTCACGTACTTCAAGACGAAAGACGAGCTTTTGAACGAGCTCTATCGCGAATTGCGCAAGGAGATGGACAGGGAGTTGGTGGATTATCCCTTCAATGCAGATGCGCACACGCGGCTCCGCTATGTTTGGGATCGTTATCTAAGCCTGGCCATGCGATTTCCCAAGCGGCTAAAGGTACTGCAGCAATTGCGAGCGTCCGGCAGGCTTCTTAAAGATGCGGAAGCGCCCAACATGGCGATCACCGAATTGTTGCATACCACCAGGGAAGCCTCCGAAATGGGGGGCATCCACAATGCTTCGGCGGAGTTGCTTGTACTGTTGTTCCGCGCGCAGGCCGAGGCGACGGTTGAGTTCATCGGGGCACATCGAGACCTCGAGTCCGAAAGCCGTGAAGTAGGGTTCAAATTAGTTTGGAGGGGACTCACCGGAGCCTGACTTTTATTCTGCATTTTCTGAGTGAGTGGTCATTCATTCCTCCGATGCAAGATCCTAGGAGAATAGAGAAGTCGTGCAAGATTCAAACGAGTCGCAACCTCGGTTTGCGACAGTCTTTCCCACTGAAGTCGGAAAATTAGCTATTGTCACATCTTCAACTACTGGAATTGGATTTGACGTAGCCCGGGCGCTTGCTCAGACAGGCGCCGACGTCATTGTTACGGGGCGATGTTCGGCGGACGGACATGAGGCATTGGCCAAAATTCGGCCGGTGGCTCCTCAGGCGTTGGTCCGTTTTGAAAAGCTGGACATGGAGAGCCAGACATCCGTGGCCGATTTTGCGAGCCGGCTCAACAAGGCCGGACGCCCGGTTGATCTGCTGATCAATAACGCGTGCACGCTGGCATTGTTGAAGCGCGATGTGACGGTGGACGGATTTGAAGTGCACCTGGCAACCAACTTTCTGAGCCATTTTGCACTTACCGCGCGTTTGTTGCCGCTGCTGCGGGCCAGTAAACGGCCGCGGGTAGTACAACTGACCAGCACAGGGCGTCATCACGGCGAGATCTCCCTCGATGATTTGCAACTTGAAGGCGGATATACGCCGCTGAAGGCGTACAGCCAATCGAAGCTCGCCATGTTGATTTTTGCCGTCGAACTTCAGCGGCAAAGCGATGCACGGGGATGGGGGCTGGTTGGAAACTCGGCGCAGCCGATTGGGGCGCGGGCGGCATTGCTTGCGAATGCAACCGAGGTGACGGGCTCGACGGGCTGGTATCGTCGGGCGCTTGGATTTGTGCCTCGCGAAATGGGAGGCGGCGTGCTGCAGGCTCTTCTTGATACGTCGGACCAGAGGGACGAAGACGAACAGACTGCGGCGAAGAGCCTCGCAGAGCTGATAGGGCCGACCGTTCCCGAGGCGCTGGATATGCGGGTGCTGGATCCAGTGATGGGACGCAAGCTGTGGGATCGGGCCACGGAACTGACGCGGGTAGAGTGGCCGAACGAGTAGAAGCGACGCGCTGAAATCCTATTGAGGGGATGAAGCCGGTGCCGAATCCTGCGTGGTGGCGGGAGGCGGTACCGGCTTGTTCTTTGCGCGCAGGTAGGCGATGAGGTCGATGACTTCGTCGTCGGTTACGGACTCGCGAAAGGGCGGCATTTTCTGGCCGCCGTCGAGGATCTGGCTGGTGATTTTTTCGGGGGTCCAGGCCTTGTCTTTGGGAAGGCCGAGGAGAGACGGCGCCTTCTTGGTTCCGACGCCGCCTGCCCCGTGGCAGTAGGTGCAGCCCTTGTCGCGAAACAGGACAGCTCCGGATTTTTCCTGTTCACTCTTGCTTGCCGCAAAGAGTGGGACGGCATTTGCGAAGAGCGCAGCGAGGCCAATTAGCAGGAGGGAACTGGAGGGAATTATCCGACGAATCACATGGTTATTTTCTCATGCCCTTTTTGCTTGCGTCGCGAGCACGAGTTTCGAGTTCCTCAATCGAAAGGGGGATGCGGCCGGGTCCTACGATGCCATATTTCACGTCGAGGAAGTCGCGTAATTGTTCGGGGAGGTGGGGAACAATTTCCTGCCAGGTGAGGACCTTGCAGCGGACGCGCATATCAGCGCTTCTGATGGCGGCGATCACCTGAAACCAGGATTCGCGCAGGTCGGACCGGCGTTCGTCGTGAATCACACAGAAGCTCGATTTCACTGCGTGGGCCGCAAGGACGTTGCGGATGAGCTGATAGCTCGCGTAGCCGGGTTGCCAGGGCTGTTCGGCATCGGCGCGGGCTTCGATTTCGGTTTGAAACGCGCGGGCGACATCCTCTGAGTTCTCGCATGGTGGTTCCCACTCCTGCGTGAAGTCTTCGGCGAGTTCCACGGCTTCGCGACGGCGACGTGCGCGTATCTGGACGCGGGGAAGCAACTCGCGGTCGAAGACTTCATCGAGATCGCGATAGGCTTCGACGATGTGTGCTTCGCGACATTGAAAGTCGGACTCCGTCAGTTTGGCTTCGACGAGGAGGTTGCCCCAGCGCATGTCAACTTCAGTGCGATCGACGCGACCGCTTTTGAGTGGCACTCGGGCCTTCCAGCCGAATTCAGGGTCTGATTGGATGTCGATGCTCATCATCCGGCGAATGGCTGGAGATGCGAGAACCTCTGGAGCACAGAAGATGTTCATGAGCAAGGCATCGGAACTCATGCAGGAATCGAGTTCGCGCCATTTGCGATGGGGATCGAGCTGCGGTTTTGGGAGCGAGCGGCCTTGTGCGTGAATCTTGTCGAATCGGCGAAACCACTCAGGACGCGAGGAGATGGCGGCGTAGGCCGGCGGATAGAAGTTGCCGTGGAACTCATCTTCGGGCGCGTAGACGATGACGGGGTTCGAGCCGTAGCTCTCGACGTGAGGATGGGTGCGCGCGTGGAGGCGGTTGCGGAGGGCGAGTTCGGTGCGAAGTTGGATCGCGCGAAGGAAGGCGGTATTGGAGGTGGGCGAGAGTGGCATAGGGTCACGGACCTGGTGCGGCTATAGGGCAACGATCATTTCGAGATGGCCACCTGGACTGCTTCGATTACCTCTCACGCCTTCGAAAGGGTCTTTCGCGGGGTACCCCCCACTCCCCTCTCTGGGCTCAAAATATCTTGCTACAGCAGCTTGCGAGCGAGTTTTCTGTGAAGTTATTGTCACAACGGGACTTGGCTACAGATTACTCGAAACAAAAGAGTTGCGGAAGATCGAGATGCCCTTTCCTCAAGCTAAGGGTTTCGCGGCCTTTCTTCGCTTTCGGTGGGATGAACTGTGATGTTTTCGGATAGTTCATTTGAATCTCCACTGGACGTACTCGTTAAGGATACGAGAATTACCTGAAATAGCCTGCAAAAGCTGTTAAGACGGTAAGTTGTTAAAACAGAGGGGGATGCGGATCGAGTCGCGTGGGCGGCACTTGACAGATTTGGCGGACATCCAAGCGTCGCGTCGCCTGCAAACTCGCACCAGGGTGGTTAGGCAGTAGGGCAGGCGGCGAGGATGCGCGATGCAATTGCGCGGGATTCTTCCCACACTTGCACGGGGTTTTCTTCGGTGGCTACGTATAAACGAGTTACAAGGCACGCCCCGACGAAACTCTTGCACCGGTGCAATTTCTCCGGGTATCCCCCTCGAAAACCTGTACCATTTAGGTATCCCCACCCCTTGAATCTAAGCCGTGGTCCAGTGGTCCGATTCGGCGAACAGAAACGCGTATTCGCGATTCGGAAAGAGCCAGGCAATGTCTCAGGACCGAAAACAGCCTTCCGTATTCGTAGTGGACGACGAGCCTACGATTTCCATGACGCTCGCAATCATTTTGCGCAAGGAGGGTTTCGCCAGTAAGTCCTTCAATGCACCACTTGAGGCTCTACAGGCTGCACTGGTCGCAGCGCCTGACCTGCTGATAACCGACGTTGCAATGCCAGGGATGTCTGGAATTCAGTTGGCGATTGAGTTTCAGCGGAAGTACCCCCATTCCAAAGTTCTTCTCTTTTCGGGTAACGCTCGCATTGCCGAGTTCACAAGGGAAGCCTCAGAAGCTGGATACAACTTCGACCTTCTCAGCAAGCCGGTGCATCCTAACGAACTGCTCCAAAGGGTGCGCGACCTGCTTAACGGGGTATCCGAGCCCGTCTGGGCGTCCTAGAAAATCTCCTTATAACTACAGCGGTTGTGGCATCACATTTCTATCACCACACGCAGAAGCGCCGATTTGCTCGACCGCCGCGACCTTTTGTGAGTTGCTTCGAGTTGGCGGTGATACGGGAATGACATCCGGAGGAACTGTTTGTCGAAACAGGGAAGGCCAGAAGAAGGGAACAAACAGATCTGGATATGCTCGCCGCAATGTAGTGGCCATAACCTGAGGAACACGCATCCGAAACGATGTGGCTATTTCTCGCAAGCTTCTACAAAGGGTATGCTGGCCCGAATCGGGCCTGGAAAGACCGAATGGGGGAACCTCAGTTGAACCTTCAGACAGGCGCATCTTAAAGTTCGACGGTTGGCAGTCTATCTCCATTCTGGCTGTGCTTGTGATTACAACCTGCATGATGGCTTGCCTTCCGAGATGCGCGGTTGGACAGGGCCCATCGACTCCCGACATCCCCAATGCTCCCGACTCAAACGTTACTAGTCTTGTTCGTCGGCCTCCCGATGTATCGCCGAAGCGGCCGGATTTCAACTCGAACATCTTCTACCGGAACAAGCTCGAAGTGTCGGTGGAAAGCGGCTATCTCCCTGCCAACATTCCTTTCGTGTTCAACTTCATGACAGGTGATACCTACACAACGTGGCCGCTGAAATACGCTTTGGTGCCCACGATCTTTTCGCTGCGTTGGCACATCGACAAAATCAGCGGTCCGCCCATTCTGCGCGGCAATGACGATTTCTCATTCAGTCTTGCCTATACCGCGATCCCGCACGGTGCGGAAACTCGTTATGTAGCCTTTGACTATGGGATTCGCCACAACTTCGTTCCGCGCCGATGGCGTCTCACGCCCTACTACGAGATGCGAGGAGGAATTGGCAACATCGACGCCCAAGGTCCTCACGGTGTCCTTTATGCGCAAGGACAGGATCTGACGATCACCCTGATGATGGGATCCGGAGCAAGATACAACCTGAGTCCTCGGCTCAGTTTTGCAGGAGGAGCGACATACATGCACGTTTCAAACTGCTACATGTCCGAGCCCAAGTACGTGAACTATGGCATCAATGTCTGGGGCCCGATATTCGGATTCTATGCTCGACTTGGGAGTCCAAGGCACAGTTCCGTTCCTCAATAGCCGGAATTTCAGGCTCTCGCGTGCTCCAATAACCAAACTCATGCCGCAAAATATTGGGGCGTATTGTGGCCACATTGACTGCTTGTTTACCCGGAAAATGCCTTGAAGGCAGAGTTATTAAAAAGGACGAGGGCGCAGCGCATCCCATTCGGGCCAGGAGTTCGCTACTCCAATCAAGGCCGAATACATTCGCGCAGGCCAATTCTGTCATCTTCACTTTTCGCTTGCAAAACGGCGGCGGACCATACATTCCGAGTTGACGGTGATACGCCGGAAGAGGCGATCCGACCCAAAGAAAGACAAAGGTCTTGACGTCACATTTGCCCAGCAGTTAAGGTTGGCGAGTTCAACGCCAGAACTCATTCTTCCGACTCTTCGATCACAAACGAAGAATGCTTTGTTGCGCCGAGTCTCCTGCGCTCGCAGTGATTCGTTCGCTTGGGCCGCGAACTATCTCAACGAGACAAACAAGGAGAACGAAGATGAAGTTCATCGTGAAGTACCAGATCCCCAAGAGCTCTGTCGTTGATGCGGAACAGCGGTTCCTGAAAACCGGCGGAGCGCCACCAGCTGGCGTGACAATGATCGGGCGCTGGCATGGCATGAGCGGTGGCGGTGTACTGATCGCCGAAACCAATGATGCGAAGACTCTGTACTCCTGGTTGCACTATTGGAATGACCTGCTGGAGTTCGAGACCACACCGTGCGTGGAAGATGCGGAGGCAGGGGAAGTGATGGCAGCCGGGAGGCGCTGAACGCACTGAGGAGATGGAGGGTGGTCCGGATGCGGGCCACCCCCGCCAATTATCGCGTTGCGACGCTATAGGCGGCTAATCGGAGATAACCCCATTTTCGAGTAATGTCCGGTTAGACGGTGATACAACCCTGAACTAATCAGGTACTCGGTTGAGAGCAGCAGCCTCTCGAAGGTCCGTCATTTGCAGAAACCACTTTAGATTCTTGGCAAGTGAAACTGGGCAATCGAACCAGAGGTTCTTTCCATTCATTCCTTCTTCTATACGCACCCCAATGGAGACATTCTCCCGACCTGATTCTTCTTGTCCGTGACTCCCTGTGAAATAAAAAGAGTGCTTGATGCCGGGCATGCTTCCAAACGGGCGAGATTCGAGGATTCTGCGCAGAGCGAGAAAGCCCGTGCGATGGACTCCAAATTCAAACGAGGCCGTCTCCGAGAAGTTGCGTACACGGACCACGCCGAAGTAGAGCGAGTCACGTTCGTAGGCTGCAACAATCTCCAGCATCCCCTCGTGGTTGTCTCTCAAATTCCATCCCCTTGCTAGTCACGCATTATTAGAATGGATGGCTGGTGGCAAGCACAAATCTGAGTTCCGATTGTATTGTTTGAATGCTAAGTCGAGGAGGAGCACGAGGGTGTTACAAAGGCTGAACTCAGCTGTGAGGCTGATTCAGAGAACTACCCACGGAGGCTCCTCGAGACATTATGTACTACATCGGACTTGATGTTCACAAGAAGACGATCAGCTATTGCGTGAAGGACGCGGCCGGCAAGATCCAGAGTGAAGGCAAGATCGGATCGACGCGGCGCGAACTTGATGCCTGGATCAAGACCCTTCCCCAACCCCGGATGATGGCGATGGAAGCGACGATCTTCACCGGCTGGATCTACGATCATCTGGTTCCGCACGCCGAGAAGGTGAAGGTAGCCCATCCACTGATGCTGCGGGCCATTGCCGCAGCCAAGCGGAAGAACGACAAGATCGATGCCAGCAAGATCGCCGACTGCCTTCGTTGTGATTTCCTTCCGGAGTGCTACATGACATCGACCGAGATCCGCGACCGGCGGCGCACACTGCGTTACCGCGGACTGCTGGTCAAGCAGATGGTTCAGATGAAGAACCGGATCTCGGGCTTGTTGATGGAGACCGGTGTGAGCTACAACAAGCAGCGACTGCACAAGGTGGGCTACTTCACCGAGCTGATGTCGGGCAACGAAGAGATCGACTGTGTCAGGCCGCTGTTGAAGCTGAGCCGGGACACGATTAATCGATCGCAGAAGCTGGACTATGCGCTGGTGAGTTCGCTGGAGCGCGACCCGTTGCTGGCCGAGCGGCTGAAGCGGTTGAGAACAGTTCCCGGAGTGGGTCCGATCACGGCGCTGACCTGGGTTCTGGAGATCGGCGATGTGGCCCGCTTCCAATCGATCAAAAACGCTATCAGTTATTGCGGACTGTGCGGAGCCGAGAGGAGTTCAGCAGACAAGGTCATGCGCACGCCGATTTCCAAGCAGCGCAACAAGCATATCCAGCAGATGCTGGTGGAAGCGGCGAAGCTGGCACCGCGATACAGCCATGAACTTGCCCTGATCTACGAAAAGGAAATGCAGCGAGGCAATCGCAACCGCGCCACGCTGGCAGTTGCCAGAAAGATGGTGGCCTGGATGGTTGCGGTCGAACGCAGAAAACAGGATTTCGTGCCTGCCGAGGAACGCGGAGGCACGGCGGCAGCCTAAAAACCTGCCCATGAATGAAAAACACCAGGATTATTCCGATGCGCAGACTGCCAGGCCCCGCAGGTAGCCCACTGTGCGATGGAGTGAAAACTCCGGAGGCTCCCGTTGAATTGTTTCGGGGCTGGCAGAGAACACAAACTCAATCTTCTGTGCGGACTCTTCGGAGTCTCAGACAGCAAATGGATGTGTGGTTCTGCTTGATGCAGGAATCATCGGCCGAGAGGCACTGTTGCGTAACGGCAGATCCTGATCAGATCAATTGCGCGCCCTCTGGTGCGCGCCCAGGAATTCTGTGCTTTTCTCTTGACTTGGACTTACATAGACGTGGGCTACTCGGAAGTGTCGTTAGCAGTCACCGCAGCGGATCAGCAGGACGCGCCCCGAGTAAAGGACCATAGATACACCAAACTCACCAGCCTATACGCGGTGCTCCCTGCGCTTCGCTCCGGCGGCCGTGCCGCGTTCCGGCTCGTGTGCGCGCGTGGTTGCTCGGTTCTGCTGCGCTCAACCCTGGGCTATTATCCTGCGTTCCCTACGGGAACTTTTCGTGTGGGGACCCGCTTGCGGGCACCCGCTAGTGATCGCGGAGTTTTCAGGGCAGATCCTGCGCTTTCCGGAGGATGACAGTTTCTTTGGCAAGCAAAGGTCGTGCCCGCTTGCGCTCGGCTTGTCCTTCCACGAGGCCAGAGATCCTTGTGGAACTTTGAAGAAACCAAGGTCACGGTGACGAAAGGGCGTGACGCAAAGCGGGGATGGCGCTTGAAGATGAAGTGCTTAGGCTATTGGTATTGCAGGGGGATGAATCTGGCAACTATACTGACGGCACCCGTGGGGGGCGATCGTCCAAGAAGTTGACAATCTGCAATTGAATAGATGGAGGGGTCACAATGTTGAAAGCACTGTGGTGTGGTTGTGTATTTGCTGTGTGCCTGGGGCCATTGACCTTAGCGGCGGCAGGGCAGCAGGTAGTGCACGCGTTGACGGGCACGGTGAGTTCGATTGATGACCTTTCGAAGACTTTGATCGTGTTTCAGGACAACGGGTCAGAGGGGCAGTTCAAAGACATGACGAGCGCGAAGACGCGCGTTGTGATTGACAAGAAGATCGAACTGGACACGACTTCTGTCGAGGCCAACAAGAAGAAGGGCACCTACGTGATCGTCTTCTACATTGGCGACAATGAAGAACGCACGGCCGTGGCATTGAAAAACCTGGGCGCGGGTCCGTTTACCTCTACCGAAGGGACCGTTACAAAGTTCGAGGGCAAGCAGCACGCGATTACGGTGCAGGACAAGTCGGGTACGGTGCAAACGTTCAAGATTGGCGAGCATACGGTTGCAGAGGGGTACATGGGGGCAATGGACGGTTTCAAGTTTCAGGCGTCGAAGGGCGATCGAGTGCGGGTGGTGGGAACGACGGACGGCGGGGGAGTGACGGCGCTGTTTATGCGGGTGATGTAGAGAGGCAGGGACTAGGGAATAGGTGCATTGGGCCGCATCGCTGTTTTGGGTGCGGCTTTCGTGTTTCTGTTCGTGGTTTTCCACCCATGACGCTTCTTATAGGCGGAACACAAGGTGCTGTTGCGGTGCGGGCAAAGGCAGAAGCAAGAGCAGGTCCTTCGACTTCGCTTACCCCACGAACGATGAATCGTTCTTGGGGCGCCAAGCTGCTCCGCTCAGGATGACACGGGTAGTTGTCGCTCGTGCTGGTGCTTTTCCACATAACGCGCCTCAAAGTGCGTCATGGATGGACGCCTAGTGCTGTGATGGCGCAAAAGCAAAAGCAGGTCCTTCGACTTCGCTGCGCTTCGCTCAGGATGACGAGATTTTGGCAGGATGACGAGATTTTGGCAGGATGACGAGATTTTGGCAGGATGAGGAGAATTCTGGCTAGAAGCCGGCGCCGGGGATGTATTTGTATTCGATTTTTGTTGGTTGCTTGATGGGGTCGCCGGTTAGATCGTGGGTGTGCCACACGACGGATTCGCTGGCGACTTCGGGGTGTTTGCGCAAGAACTCTAAGGCGTAGGTGCTGGCGGTGGGGTCGTCTTTCTGGTCGGCGAATTTAGCTGACTCAACGGCGGCCTTTTGCTTTTCGCCGAGGCGGCGGTAGAGGATGGCGAGCTGGTAATGCGCGGCGAGGTCGTCGGGATCGATGGCCTGGAGTTTTTCGTATTGAGCGCGGGCGGCGGGGTAGTCGTGCGCCTGGTAGTAGGAAAAGCCGAGCTCGCGGAGGCCATCTTTGGCCAGCGGATATTTGGCGAGCATGGCCTGGAGGTCGGCGATGGCTTCCTGGATCTGGCCGGCGTTGCGTTCGACGAGTGCTCGATAGTAGAGGGCGCGGGGATCGCCAGGCAGCAACGAGAGTGCTTTCTCGAGATGCGGCTTGGCGTCGTTGTAGCGCTCCCATGAGATTTCGACTACTGCCATGTTGGTGTAGGCGTCGGCGTAGTCGGGGCGAAGGGAGGCGACCTTTTCAAAGGCGTGAACAGAGGCCTCGTACTGGAGAGCGTCGAGCAACGCGATGCCGTAGTTATTCCAGCGCATCCATTCTGGGTTTTCGCCTGGACTTGCGGAGCGGCTGAGGGGAGTTGTCGCCGATGCTTGATCGTGCGCGAGGTCGACGCGACTTCAAGGATGGGCTGCGGATAGGGCTTCGGCTCTTTCAGACCTGTCTGCGTGATTGCGAAGTCGATGAAGTGCTGATCGAAGCGGCGGTACTTGATGGTCGCGGTGATGGATACGGCACCTGATGCGGCCTTGGGCAGACGGAAGCGATAGCGGACGAGTTGCGAACGGCCGGACTGGATGGTGTTGTTGTAGGCCTGCACGCGATTGTGCCAGATTTCGTGGAGGCCATTGATCTCGCCTTTTACATTGACGAGGCGGTTGGTGAAGGAGTGCGCGGAGGGATCGAGGTCGCCGTTGGGCTGGATGAATCCGGACTCGGTGAGGACTTTGCCGTTGCTGTCTTTGACGGTGAAGTTGACCCAGGACTCGTAGAAGTCGCGCTGCTCAGGGACGTAGGAGTGGGCGATGCCCTTGTTCTGGATGACGACGTCGGCGATGAGGGTTTCGTTGGGGGAGACGGAGAAGGGGACAGTGCCCAGAGGAGCAATGAGGTTGGAGTTCGCTGCGGCGGAGTTGTCTTCAGAGGGTGAAGCGGTCGCTGGTGGCTTCTTTTTCAAGAGCGAAGATGTCGACGCTGAGGACGCCTTTGCCGTCGATGCCGCCTTTTAGGAACTCGACGAGCTTCTGAGACTGCTCGTCGAACTTGTAGTAGGCGGCGTTGAGGCTGTTGCCGCCGAGCCAGCGATGCGAGACGAGAGTGCCGTCCTTGGCGCCGGCGTCTTGCGCCTTGGCGGGGAGTGGTTGGCGCGGCATGTGGCAGGTCTGGCAGGTGGAGACCGAGTCTTTGCGATAGAAGGGGAGGGGAGACTGCTTGGTGAAGCTGGCACCCTGCCACTCGTCGTAAACGGTGAAGGCGCGGAGGAACTTGTAGTCGTCGAGCGAGCGGGTGATGGTGGCCTTGTGGCAGGCGGCGCAGAATTCGGCGGTTTTGAGAAGCGGCCGCATCACGGCCTGCTTGTGGCGATCGAGGTGACCGAGGATTTCGGAATCGGTGACTGGGCGAGTGACGGGTGCGCCTTTTTCATCGACGAGGACGGTGGGCACTCCCATGACGTAGCTGCCTGTACCGGTGGTGTCTGTCGACTGGATGGCGTGGCAGACGGAGCAGGTGATGCCTTCATCCTCGAAGGGGCGCTTCTTGGGCATGCCCTGCGAGAGGTCGCCGGAGAAGAGCGCGATGGGATTGTGGCAGCCTTCGCAGTGACGCGAGAACTGGACACCTTTCTCCGCGATGAGCATGTTGACGTTCTTCAAATACCAGGGCTGGCGAAAGCTGTTGGAGTGAACGGACTGGCGCCACTGGTGGTAGGCCTCCTGGTGGCAGTGGCCGCAGTATTCGGCGGTGAGAACGCTGCGCGGATTGATGAACTGACCGTTGACGGTCATGGCGTTCGACGGGAGGAAGGGGGATTCCTTGCCGAAGGCGTAGTTGTAGCGGAGGACTACGGAGTCGTGGAACTGCGTGGTGGGGGCGGTGACGTGGATGTTGGCGGTGTAGGCGGCGGGGGGGAGGTCGGGTGCGACGGGTGGGGGAGGGGGAACTGGATTGGCGGATGCCGGACTGGTGGTGGAGACCGGATCGGTGGCGGCGCGGACCGCAAGATTGACCGTGAGCGGGAGGGCCAGGAGGGCTCCGATGAAGGCCCAGCGACGCGGCAAAGATTTGAACATCTCTTAAGGAGCTCCCGAGTCAGTGCTTGACGTTCCACGCAGGCGAACAGAGGAAATGCGAGGGACAACTAAAACGGTAACAGGGGCGGGGGATGGGGTGTCTACCACCGAAAGGTGGAGTGGCTGGTGAGGTCAAGAGGGCAGCGGGAGGAACCATCAATGGCAAAAGCAGGTCCTTCCCTTCGCCTACCCCATGGACTCTCTGAGTCCACGGGGCCCCAATGCGCTACGTTCAGGATGACACGGTCGTTTGGTGAACGATCACAAGAGGCTGGAGAACCGATGACTGCGACGTGAGGGCGAGCCAGTTCTTTGACTCTTGCAGCGAGCGGTTCACAGGGTGGGATGAATGGGCAGAAATCGAGCCTGGACGGGGTGATGGAGCGCACATCCACTTAGCCAAATTGGGGCTGAAACTGGTACGGTTGTTGAGTAAGATCACATAGCCCTAGATGGCCTCCAGTCCTTATTTCTCTCTCGCAGTTTTGTTCGTTGCCGCGCTCGGGTTCGGGCTGGCTCCGTTGGGGCTTGCGTGGCTTTGGCAGAGAGTGTTTTCGCCGGCCAAACCGAACGCGATCAAGAACGCCATCTATGAGTGCGGGCTGGAGTCGAAGGGCGACGCGTGGGTGCAGTTTCGGTCTGCCTACTACCTTTACGCGATCATTTTTTTGATTTTCGATGTGGAAGCGGTTTTTTTACTTCCGTTTGCGGTGGCGTTTACGGGGTTGGGCGTGGCGGCATGTTTGTCGATGGCGGTGTTTGTGCTGCTGCTGATTGAGGGATTGGCCTGGGCCTGGGCCAAGGGTGTGTTGACGTGGGCATGAACGCAGTGATCAGTGGACAGTGTTCAGTGGTCAGTCCTTCATGCCAGTTGGAATCTTCTGAGACGCTGCTGAACTGACTGAACGGGATTCGGATTCCTGATTTCGGGAGATCGGGAAATTGGGATGCTCAAAACTGAGCGCGGAAACTGATCACTGAACACTGTTCACTGATCACTGGAGCGAAGCGACCGATGGCAGTGGATGAAAAGCTGAAGATCGAACTCGGGAAGCAGGGCATCGTCGTTACGACCATTGAGGAGCTCTACAACTGGGGGCGGCGCAGTTCGATCTGGCCAATGCAGTTTGGGCTGGCTTGTTGCGCGATCGAGATGATTGCGACGACCATGGCGCGCTATGACCTGGCACGATTCGGGTCTGAGGTATTCCGGCCGTCGCCGCGGCAGGCCGACATGATGATCATTTCGGGCACGGTGACGAAGAAGATGGCGCCGCAGGTGGTGCGGCTCTATAACCAGATGGCTGAGCCCCGGTATGTGATTGCGATGGGGGCATGCGCGATTTCGGGTGGGCCGTTCAAGCAGGGGTACAACGTGCTGAAGGGGATTGATCGGTATATTCCGGTGGATGTGCATATTCCGGGATGCCCGCCACGGCCTGAGGCGCTGATCCAGGCGTTCATGACATTGCAGAAGAAGATTGATGCGCAGTCTTTGACTGGACCTGACAGACCGCGGCATTTGGATGCGGATGCGCAAGGGGAATTTCCAGTACCGGAGTTTGGCGAGCACGATCTGGAGCCGCCGTCGAACCCGAGCGTGTGGACGGTGCCGAAGATTATTCAGTGAACAGTGGACAGTGAACAGTTTGAAAAGCGGGTCCTTCGCTCCGCTCAGGATGACAGAGGTTGGTACTTGAAGACGGTTGAGGAAATCAAGGCGGCGATCTTGGCGGCGGTGCCGGGGGCGGAGGTGACGGTGGTCGCCAATCCCAGCGCCAGCGCGCAGCAGTCTCTGCTGATCGACGCGGCGCATGCGATTGCGATTGCCGAGTTTCTCCGCGATGACGAGGAACTGGCGCTTGATTTTCTTTCGAATGTAACTGGAGTGGATTGGCTGGACAAAGAGATCGCAGAGAAAGTTAAAGTAACGCGGCAGGTTGAGAAGCCGGTGGAAGGCGGGGAGCCGGGCCAGGTTCAGTTAGTGGATGAGACGGTCGAAGAGACGCGGAAGCACGTGGAGCCCGGGTATCTGGAAGTGGTGTATCACCTGTATTCGGTAGCGAAGAAGCATGGTCCGGTGATATTGCGGATGCGGACCGCGAACCGGACAGACCGCGTGGACCTGCCATCGTTTACGCCGGTGTGGCGGTCGGCGGAGTTTCAGGAGCGCGAGGTCTTCGATCTGTTCGGCGTTGTGTTTACGGGGCATCCGGATCTGCGGCGGATTTTGATGTGGGACGAGTTCAAGGATCATCCGATGCGGCGCGATTATGTGGAACCCGACGATTTTGAGTACGAGCCGACGGCGCATGATGATGTGCTGAAGCGCGCGCAGGCGCACAAGGCGAAGGTTGCGGGAGCGGAGGCAAAGGCATGAGCTCGGCCTATTCGCCTACGGAAAAATCGACACCGCTGGACAACGTGACGGCGCGACTTGCGCGATCGGAAAGACTGGACGGCTGGAATCGGCCGCCGGTGATTGACACGGATGGCGAGACCGAGTTGCTCGAACTTGCCATGGGACCGCATCATCCCTCGACGCACGGCGTTTTCAGGATGGACGTGGTGCTGGATGGCGAGCGGGTGATCAAGCTGAAACCGGTGTTTGGGTATCTGCACCGGAATCACGAACAGCTTGCGCAGAGCCAGAGCTACCTTGCTTCGATGCCGTACACGGATCGGCTGGATTATTTCTGCTCGCTCTCAAATAACTGGGCGTATGCGCTGGCGGTGGAGAAGCTGGTGGGGCAGGCGGTTCCGGAGCGCGCGGAATATCTGCGTGTGATTTTGGCCGAACTTACGCGCATTCAGAATCACGCATCGACGATTGGGTTTTTGCTGCAGGAGATGGGTGCGAGCGGCACTCCGCTGATGTATGCGTTTCGCGAGCGCGAACTGATTCTGGATCTGTTTGAGAGCCTGACGGGCTCGCGCATGATGTGCAATTACATGCGCTTTGGCGGATGCCGGGTGGATGCTTCGGAGGCGTGGCTGAACGGAGCGCGCAAGGTTGTGGCGGGATTGCCGCAGTTTATCGACGAGTTTGAGAACTTCCTGATGACGAACGAGATTCTGATGGCGCGTTGTCAGGGGGTGGGCGTGCTGAAGCCGGAGTTGGCGGTGAATGCGGGGATCAGCGGGCCGATGCTGCGGGCTTCGGGCGTGAACTATGACATTCGCAAGGTGGATCACTACGGAATCTACGACCGCTTCAAATTTCGCGTGCCGCTTGGCGATCATGGGGATATTTTTGATCGCTACATGATTCGCATGCTGGAGATGCGGGAGTCGATTTCGATTCTGGAGCAGGCCTTGAAAGATGTGCCGGGCGGACCGGTAATGGATCCGAAGGCGAAGATCAGGAACTTCAGACCGAAGGCGGGCGAGGCATACGGACGGATTGAAGCGCCGAAGGGCGAACTGGGATTTTATTTGATCAGCGATGGAAGTCCGAATCCGTATCGTTATCGTGTGAGGCCGCCGAGTTTGATCAATCTGACGGTGCTGGAAGATATGTGTTTGGGTTCGAACGTGGCGGATGTGGTGTTGATTTTTGGAAGCGTGGATATTGTGTTGGGGGAAGTGGATCGATAGGAAAAAGTGGACAGTGATCAGTGGACAGTGATCAGAAAAAACATATGAACCGTGAATGAAATGCAAGAGTGAGTTAATGCGAAGATTTTGCAAGGTGTCCACGGCCCACTGTTCACTGTGCACTGAACACTGTTGAGGAGTTGCAATTGCTGGGTGAAGGAATTCTGAAGGGACTGGCGGAGACGGCGAGGAATTTTGCCGGGAGCTTTGTCTCGAAAGAGCGGATGACGACGGTGGAGTATCCGGAGGAGCGGCTGCCGCTGCCGGAGGCTTCGCGGAATTTTCCGTTCCTGGTGTATGACGGCACGGACTGGGAGAAGGGGCTGCGTTGCGTGGCCTGCCAGATCTGCGAGAAGGAGTGTCCGCCGAAGTGTATCTATATCGATAAGAGCAAGGACAAGAAGCCGGACTATGTGGGCAAGCCGCAGATCTATCCGGCGAAGTTCGATATCGATATTTCGGTGTGCATGAGCTGCCAGATTTGTGTTGAAGTTTGCCCGTTTGAAGCGATCAAGATGGATACGAATTTTGAGCTGGCAACCACGGACCGATTTGGCGGGTTGCTGCTGGATCGCAAGGAACTGGCAAAGTCGAACGAGTACTATCACTCGATACATCCGACGGAAGCGGCTGAGGTGGATGCGCGGCTCGCCGAGGAGAAGGCCAAAGTTGAAGCCAAGGCCAAGGCTGCGGCGGAAGCGGCGGCTGCGAAGGCTGCGGCAGGTGTCACGGGCGATGCTCCGGCTGTTGCGAGGCCCGCGGGTGACCCGTTGACTGGGGTAGCGAAGGTTGCGGAACTGGCGAGTGCGCCTGCTACCGCGACTGGGCCTGCTGCGCCGAAGTCGGTGGCGGGAACGGGAACAGATGGCGCCGCTCCTATTACTGAGGCGGAGAAGAAAGCGGCGAGTGAACCCGCGAAGCCGGGTGAAGGAGAGCCGAAAGCATGATCGACAGGCTCGACCAGATATTTGTTTTGCTGAAGCACTGGATCCTTGGCTATCTGCCGGTGAGCTTGCAGACGCCGGTGGGCGTGATTCTGAGCGTGGTATGCATTATCGGTTTGTATCCGGCGCTGTTTGCGCTGACGACGGTGCTGGAGCGCAAGGGTGTGGGGCGCATTCAGAACCGGTTGGGTCCGAATCGCGTGGGGCCGTATGGGATTCTGCAGCCGATGGCGGACGGAATCAAGTCGTTGACGAAGGAAGACATTGTTCCGACGAGCGCGGATGCGGTGGTGCATTTTCTGGCGCCGGTGATTTTGGTCGTCACCGTGTTCATGGGATTTGCGGTAATGCCCATGGGACGCAATATGGTGCTGGTGGATATGGATGCCGGCCTGCTGTTTTATTTCGCCATGGGCGCTTCGTCGGAATTGTCTGTGTTTATGGCGGGGTGGGGGAGCCGCAACAAATATTCCCTGCTGGGAGCGATGCGCGCGGTTGCGCAGATGATCAGCTACGAAGTGGCGTTGCTGCTGTCGAGCGTGGTGATCGTGATGATGACCGGGTCGCTTTCGCTGGTGAAGATTGTGGAGGCGCAGAACCACTACAGCTATGGGCTGCCGCACTGGTTCATCTTTACGCCGTGGGGATTCGCTGGGTTCCTGATGTATGCAATTGCGGGGACGGCGGAGACGAATCGGTCGCCGTTTGATTTGCCGGAGGGCGAGTCGGAACTGGTGGCGGGGTATCACACGGAGTATTCGGGATTCAAATTTGCGCTGTTCTTCCTGGGCGAGTACGTGGCGATGTTTTCGATCTCGGGATTGGGATCGACGTTGTTCCTTGGCGGATGGACGGCGCCACTGGCCGCGTTGCAGTGGGTTCCGTCGTGGATCTGGTTCTTTGGGAAGTTGTTTGTATCGATGTGCGTATTTATCTGGCTGCGCGGAACGCTGCCGCGGCTGAGACAAGATCAGCTGATGAACTTTGCATGGAAATTTGTGCTGCCGATGTGTCTGCTGAATTTGTTTGTCGCGGGATTGTGGCGGTTTCTGGGTGAGGGCGTGCTCCGTTGGATCGTTTGTTCGGGGATCCTGATTCTGGCGTATGTGGTGATGGGAAGCGCGGAGATGCGTAGGAAACATTTCGGACCGAGGACGTATCGGTATGCGGAGTGAGTCGTGGGTGTACCGGAGTTCGCTCCCAGGTCTCAGAAACGAGACCTGGGGCACCCAGCCCATTGGTCGTATGAAGGTCCCGAGAGGGAGTTCAGTAGATTGTTGCGCGAGTCTGCGGGGAAGGAGCGGCTGGCGGTGGGATTTGTTTTCTATCTGATATCGGCGTTGGCCGTGGGGGGCGCGCTGGCAGCGGTCCTGCTGAAGAACCTGGTACATTGCGCGCTGGCGCTGACGGTTGCGTTTCTGGGACTGGCGCTGTTGTTCCTTCGGCTGGATGCGCAGTTTGCGGGGTTCGCGCAGATTCTGGTTTACGTCGGCGCGGTGGCGATTCTTGTGGTGTTTGCGATTTTGCTGACGCGCGGGTCGGAACTGCCGAAGGATGGGGTGTTCTCGAAGACCTGGCTGGCGGGGTTGGCGATTGCGGCTGCGGTGTTTGCTCTGCTGGGTTGGGTCGTGCTGCAGGCCGGGCCGTGGCTTCCGAATGAAACTGCAGCGCCGGACGTTACGGTGAACCAGATTGGGCAGGCGTTGATGGGCCAATATGTGTTGCCGCTGGAGATTGTGGCGGTACTGCTGACTGCGGCGCTGCTGGGCGCGGTGATTGTGGCCATGCACGAGAAAGAAGGGACCAAGTGATGGCGACGCCGCTGACGGGATATTTGCTGGTGGCTGCGCTGATCTTCGCGATCGGGTTGGCGGGCGCGCTGACGCGACGGAACGCGATCCTGGTGCTGATCGGGATTGAGTTGATGCTGAATGCGGCGAATTTGAATTTGATTGCGTTCTGGCGGTATGGGCCGCATCCCGAAGCGCTGACGGGAATGATGTTTGCGATTTTCTCGATTGCCGTGGCGGCTGCCGAGGCTGCGGTGGGATTGGGCCTGGTGATTTCGATTTATCGCCACGCGAAGACGACGGACCTGGACCAGATGAACAGGATGAAGGGGTGACGGAGTGATGCAAGAAGGTTTGGCGTTCACTCCGCAAGTCGCGGCCAGTGGGGTTGCGCAGTGGCTATGGCTGGTGCCGGCGATGCCGGTGCTGGCGGCGGGCGTGATTGCGCTGCTGAAGCAGCCGATGCGGAAACTGTCGTCGGGGCTGGCGATCGGGTCGCTGCGGATTCTCGCTGCTGGTGGCGCTGGCTGCATTTGCTCACGTGCTGAGTGGTTGGTCGCATGGGTATGCCGTTCGCGAGGTGGTGAACTTCAGTTGGATCCAAGTGGGCGCAGCACCGGTGGAGTTGGGATGGGTGCTTGATCCGCTGGCGGCGGTGATGCTGGTGATGGTCACGTTTGTCGGGTTGCTGATCTTCATCTACTCGACCGGCTACATGGAGCACGACGAGAATTACACGCGTTTCTTCTGCTTCTTGAGCTTGTTTGCAGGGGCGATGCTGGGGGTGGTGATTGCGAACAGCATTTTGCTGCTGTTCATGTGCTGGGAACTGGTGGGGCTCACCTCTTATCTCCTGATCGGGTTCTGGTATCAGAAGCCTTCGGCGGCAGCGGCGGCGAAGAAGGCGTTCCTGACGACGCGCGTTGGCGATGTGTTTTTTCTTCTGGGCATCGTGTGGCTGTTTGCGCAGACCGGTACGCTGCTGTTTTACGACAACGGCGCGGGATCGATGGAGCCGCTGGCGCTGGGTGGGTTGCTGGTGCACCACTCGGGCTGGGGACTGACGGCGGCGGGTGCGATCGGGCTGCTGATTTTTGCGGGGGCAGCGGGGAAGAGCGGACAGCTTCCGCTGCATGTTTGGCTGCCGGATGCGATGGAAGGTCCTACGCCGGTGTCGGCGCTGATTCACGCGGCGACGATGGTGGCGGCGGGTGTGTATCTGGTGGCGCGTGTGTATCCGCTGATGACTGCGGGAATGCCGGCAGGCGGGACGACTACATCTCTGACGGTCGTGACGTGGGTTGGCGCTTCGACGGCGGTGTTTGCGGCGCTGATTGCGGTGGCGCAGAACGACATCAAGCGGATTCTTGCTTATTCGACCGTGTCGCAGCTTGGCTACATGATGGCGGGGCTGGGTGTGGGCGGCGTTGCGGTGGGGATGTTTCACCTGATTACGCATGCGTTCTTCAAGGCGCTTGCTGTTCATGGGCGCGGGCTCGGTGATTCATGGCGCGCACGAGGAGCAGGACATTCGGAAGATGGGCGGGCTGAAGGGCGCCATGCCGGTGACGTTTGCGACGTATGGGATTGGCATGCTGGCGCTGTGCGGATTTCCGCTGGTCTTCTCGGGGTTCTGGAGCAAGGACGGAATTCTGGAGGCGGCGCAGCACTGGAGCGTGGCGAAGGCGCCGTTTTACATGCTGGTGTTTGGCGCGCTGCTGACGGCGTTCTATATGACGCGGCAGGTGAGTTACGTGTTCTTTGGAACGTGGCGCGGACATGGGCATGCGCATGAGAGTCCGCGGGTGATGACGATGCCGCTGGCGATCCTGGCGTTTTTTGCGGTGGCGCTGGCAGCGATTGGAACGCCGGCGTGGCCGTGGTTCAGGGCGTTTCCTGAATGGCAATGCGGCGACGTTTGATTTTGCGGGATTCAATGAGCCGGGGCTGATGGCGCTGATGTTGACGTCGTCGGTGGTGGTGCTTGCGGGGCTGGGGTTGGGGTGGTGGATCTACGGATCGAAGTCTCCGGCGGCTGAGGAGCCGGATGCGCTGGAGAAGGCGATGCCGCCGGTGTGGGCTGTGCTGCGCGACAAGTTCTACATCGATGAGCTTTATGGCGCGACGGTGATTGCGTTTTATGCGTGGTGGGCGAAGGTTGCGGATTGGCTCGATCGCGAGATTTGGGGAGAGATGGTTGCCGGCTGTGGCCTTCCTGTTCAGCAGGTGGGCGCAGTCAATCGGTTCCTGGACGCCAACATCGTTGACGGCGGCTTTGACAAGGGCTGCGAAGAGATTGAGACGGGCGGCGGGTTGCTGGCGCGCGTGCAGAGCGGACGCGGGCAAATGTATCTGCGGCTGCTGGCGCTGGCGGTGGTGGTGCTGGCCGGCGATACTGATCTGGAGCGGCCGCTCATGAACGGAATGATGAACGGAGCTCCCTGGCTCACGATTATTACAGTGCTGCCGGTTGTGGGTGCGGCGATTGCGTCTGTTTTCCGGCAGGCATGCGCGCGGCGTGGCGCAGAGTGACTGGCGCGATTGCATTCGTGCTTTCACTGGCGATCTGGTTGCATCTGCCGGGAGATGGTTCGATCGGGTTGGAAGAGCTGCACACGAACTGGGTGCCTTCGCTGGGGATTCAGTATCACCTTGGTGTCGATGGGCTGGGGGCGCTGATGCTGGTGCTTTCCGCGCTGGTGACGCTGATGAGTGTGGATGCTGCGCACCGCGTGCATCATGAGCCGGGATTGTTTTTTGCGCTGGTGTTGTTGCTCGAGGCGGGGTTGTTTGGGTCGTTTACGGCGCTGAATTTCTTCCACTGGTTTTTGTTCTGGGAACTGAGCCTGATTCCGGCGTTCTTCCTGATCAAGCTGTGGGGTGGACCGAAGCGCGGACCGGCGGCGACGCAGTTCTTTGTGTACACGATGGCAGGAAGCGTGGCGCTGTTGCTTGCGTTTTCTCGCGGTGTTTTATTCGACCGGATCGATGGAGTTCGGCCAGCTGGCTGCGATGGCGGCGGATGGAACGCTGGCGCAACAGGTAACTGCGCATCTGGGGTCGGTTGCCGGGAGCCACGTGATGATGTGGCTGGCAGTCGGAGTGCTGGCGGGATTTGCGGTGAAGGTGCCGATGGCGCCGTTCCACACGTGGCTGCCTGCGGCATACGCCGAAGCGCCTTCGCCGGTGACGATGTTGCTGACGGGCGCGATGTCGAAGATGGGCGTGTACGGTTTGCTGCGGATTGCGCTGCCGCTGTTTGGCGCGCAGATCGCGCAGATCAGGACGCCGCTGCTGGTGCTGGCGGTGATCACCGTCGTGATGGGCGCGTGGGCGGCGGCGGCGCAGAAGGATTTGAAGCGCGTGCTGGCGTACTCATCGGTGAATCACCTGGGGTATTGCTTGCTGGGGATTTTTGCGATCGCGGTTCCGGGCGGCGCGAATGTTGCGGTGGGAACAAGCCAGGCTGCGGCGCTGAATGGCGTGATTCTGCAGATGTTCAATCACGGGCTGACGGCGGCGGCGCTGTTCTGGTTTATCGCGATGATTCAGTTCAGGAGCGGCGGGCTGCGCGGCATCGATGATTTTGGTGGATTGCGCAAGCCTGCGCCAGTGTTTGCAGGGCTGATGGGGATTGCATTGTTCTCGTCGCTAGGGCTGCCGGGGCTGAACGGATTTGTCGGCGAGTTCCTGATTTTCCGCGGCGTGTTTCCGCTGTCGTGGGTGGCGGCGAGCGTTTCAGTACTTGGCTTGCTGGTGACGGCGGCGGTGATTTTGACGGTGATTCAGAAAGTGTTCACGGGGCCGGTGCCGGAGCGGTGGGCGGAGTTTCCGGATCTGCATGGCGGGGAGCGGCTGGGAATGGCGCCGGTGATTGGATTGATGTTCTTGCTGGGCGTGGTGCCGCAGTTGATCGTGGGACATGTGAATCCGACGGTTGCAATATCTGCTGGCGCATTGGAGATTTTGATGGTGGTCGGCGGCTTTAGTACGAGATTTTCGGCACGAGTCAAGTCGTGTCCGGATGCAAAGCAGAAGCAGGTCCTTCGCTCCGCTTACCCCAACTTTGTTGGGGCTCCAAGCTGCTCCGCTCAGGATGACACGAAAATTAGTAGGGCAAAGATGGCACGCGACCCACTTTGTGAGTTCTCCGCGCCGTGCCCTGATACGAGACAAAAGCAGGCCCTTCGCTTCGCTCAGGATGACGGAGCAATACGTGTGCAGGTCCTTCGCTTCGCTCAGGATGACGGAGCGATTTATGAGATGAGCAGTTCAAAGGTTTCTGAATGTTGGCTTGGACGATTTACATCTCGTTTGCCGGTGCGCTGGTGCTGGCGCTGCTGCCTAAAGGGCAATGCCGCGTTGGCGCGATGGCTTGCGCTTGCGGTGGCGGTGACGGGATTTGCGATTGCGGTTGCCGGGTTTGCGGCAGGGCGCGGGGCAGGGACGCGTGGTGCTGGTGGATGTGCCGTGGGTGGCGTCGATGGGCATTCGCTTCACGCTAGCCGCGGATGGAATCAGCCGAGTGCTGGTGCTGCTGACGGGATTGGCCGCGGTGGCGGGCGTGCTGTTCAGCTGGAATATCGAGGTGCGGACGAATGAGTTTTTCGCCTTCTTTCTGGCGCTGATCGGCGGCGTGTATGGCGTGTTTCTCAGCTTCGATCTGTTTCCTGCTGTTTGTGTTTTACGAGATTGCGATCGTGCCGAAGTACTTTCCTGATCGCGATCTGGGGATCGACGCGGCGCGAGTATGCGGCGATGAAGCTGGCGTTGTATTCGTTTGTCGGTTCGGCGATGGTGCTGATCGGATTGCTGGCGGCGTACGCGATTTCGGGAAGCCACTCGACTGGACTTGTCGCGCTGGCGAATGCGAATCTGCCGGTGAGTTTCCAGATGTGGGCGTTTCCGCTGGTGTTTGTCGGGTTTGGAATTCTGGCGGGCTTGTGGCCTTTTCATACGTGGGCGCCGACGGGCCACGTGGCTGCGCCGACCGCGGCTTCGATGCTGCTGGCGGGCGTGGTGATGAAGCTGGGCGCATACGGATGCTTGCGCGTGGCGATTGGATTGTTTCCGCATGGGATGGATCCGTGGGGATGGTCGTTTGCGGGGATCGGGTCGTGGCGCGATGTGTTTGCGATTCTGGCGGTGATCGGCATCGTGTATGGCGCGCTGGTGGCGCTGGCGCAGACGGACTTCAAGTTTGTTATCGGCTACTCCAGCGTGAGCCACATGGGATTTGTGCTGCTGGGGCTGGTGACGCTGAAACAGATTGGCATGACCGGCGCGGTGTTGCAGATGTTTTCGCACGGCGTGATCGCGGGACTGTTGTTCGCGATTGTGGGGCGCATTGTGTATGAGCGCACGCATACGCGGCAACTGGCGGAACTGGAGAAGATGCACCTGGGCAAGACGGATGCCGTTTGCGGCATGGGCATTTGTGATTGCGGGCATGGCATCGATGGGGCTGCCGGGGTTCTCAGGGTTTGTTGCGGAGTTGCAGGTGCTGGTGGGTTCATGGATTGCGAAGCCGTGGTGGACAGCAGCGGCCGGCGTGGGAATCATCGTCGGTGTTGCGTATACATGGCGCGCGCTGCAGAAGGCATTCTTCTCTGACGGCTGCCGTACGGCTGAGGAGCATCCGGCGTCGGGGTGGCCGAAGTTTGACGCGATTACGTGGCCGGAGATTGCGGGAACCGCGTTGTTGATGGCGGCGACATTGATCGTGGGTGTGTGTCCAAGAGTATTGCTGGATTCGATTGAGCCGGCGGTGAAGGCGCTGCTTGCGGGAGGGATGCAATGAACTACGCAGACCTCTTTCGCGTGACGCTGCCGGAGACGGCGCTGGACATTGCGGCGCTGCTGGTGCTGGTGGTGGACCTTGGCTTTCTGCGCAAGGCTGCGCTGCAGACGCGCGTGGTGTCGGCGGTGCTGCTGGGTGTGATTGGATGTGGCGCAGCGTTGGTCGCGATGCCGTTCCAGGCGTTTGGCGGGTTGACGTATCCAGGCAGCGTGGATTTGATGCTGAGCGTGGGCGGATATTCGGCGATTGCGCAGATCGGGATTCTCGGGCTAACGGTGCTGACGCTGTTTCTGCTGATTGGATCGGATTTCACGCAGCATGTGGGCGAGTATGTTGCCGTGGTGCTGATGGCGGCGACGGGCGGATTGCTGATTTCTGCGGCGCAGGATCTGCTGGTGATTTTTGTCGGGCTGGAGTTGCTGAGCCTGGGGCTTTACATCCTGACTGCGTTTGCGAAGAAGTCGGGGAAGAGCGCTGAGGCGGCAATGAAGTATTACCTGTTCGGCGGAATGTCGGCCGCGTTTTTGCTGTTCGGGTTCAGCTATTTGTATGGGCTTTCGGGATCGACGAATCTGCACCGGGTTCTGCTGGGGCTTTATGGGCCGCATGCGGTTGAGATTGCGCCGCTGCTGTATGTGGCGCTGGTGATGATTGCGGCGGGGCTGGGATTCAAGGTGGCGGCGGTGCCGTTTCACTTGTGGGCGCCGGATACTTATGAAGGCGCGCCTGCGCCGGCAGCGGCGTTTATTGCTTCGGTTTCGAAGGTGGCGAGCTTTGCGCTACTGATCGGGATCAGCACGGCGGCGCTGCATGTATTTGATGGGCTTGGTGGCCGTGTTTCGGTTTCGGTCGGATTTCATACGCAGCCGACGCGGGTTTATCTTGGCTTTCGAGACGCGTGGTCGCAGATTTTAATTGTGCTGGCCGTGGCGTCGATGGTGCTGGGAAACTTTGCAGCGCTGGCGCAGACGAGCGTGCGACGGCTGCTGGCGTATTCGGCGATTGCGCACGCGGGATACATTTTGCTGGGGCTGGCGTTCTTCTCATACTCCTCGCAAAGTGCGCAGGCGATTTTGTACTACATCCTTACGTATGGGCTGACGACGATTGGTGCGTTCGGTGCTGTGGCCGTGGTTGAGCGGGCGGGGGGCAGCGATCGGATGGACGCCTTTCTGGGGCTCGCTAAGCGCAACGGTTTGCTGGCTGCGGTGATGATGGTGCTGTTTCTGTCGCTGGCTGGGATTCCTCCGCTGGTTGGGTTCTGGGCGAAGTTCAATTTGTTCGCGGCGGTGCTGAGGGTTTATCCGACTGGTCTCGGAATTGGACTGGTGGCGCTGGCGGTGGCGATGAGTGCGGTGTCGCTCTACTACTATCTGCAGGTGCTGAAGCGGGTGTTTGTGATGCCGGCGGTGGATGCCACTCCGATCAAAGCGAATCCCATCACGATGAGCGTGCTGGCGCTGATTGCGCTGGCTGTGGTGGTGCTGGGGTGCCTGCCGGAATTACTGCAGACATGGATGGCCCACTTCTACGTGGGGATGTGAGCTGACTCGCGGTGTTCCCCAAAAATTACTTTGTAAGCAAGTCTTTCCGGGGTCAACTTGTTGAATCGGAACCGAAGATCTCCTCATCCATTATGAGGCGGTGCGAGCGCTTGTAACTTGCTTTTGCAGTTCAGGCGTGAAGCAATGCAGACGATGCGAATGGTGTTCGGTCAGAGACCGTCGAAAAGTTTTGACAGATAAGAAACTCAGATTACTGGCAGTTCTGGCGCATCCCGATGATGAGTCGCTCGGCTTTGGCGGCACACTTGCGAAGTATGCGGACGAAGGGATCGAAGTCTCTCTCGTAACCGCAACACGTGGGGAAGCAGGCCGGTTCTTCGGCGCGCTTGGAGGGTCGGGCGATCCACTTGAAGTCGGGCGCGTTCGGGAGGCGGAACTGCGCGCCGCCGCGGCGGTTCTCGGTGTCGGCGAAGTTTCAATCCTGGGTTTCCCGGATGGTGCTCTCGATCACGTTCCTTCTGCGATTGTGATTCGGTCGATCGCCTCGCACATCCGGCGGGTTCGGCCCGATGTGATTGTCACCTTCGGTCCGGAAGGCGGTTACGGTCATCCCGACCACATCGCTGTCTCCCAATTTGCGGCATCAGCGGCCGTATGTGCGGCTGATGCCGGGTTCCACGTTGAGGACGGATCGGAGCTGAATTCGGCTCCTGCTCATCGCGTCGCCAAGTTCTATTACCTCGCTTCGCGACGCGATAAATGGGAGGCCTATCAAGCGGCCTTTCGCAAATTGACAATTACAGTGGATGGCGTTGAACGGCAGGCTACACCCTGGCCGGACTGGGCCGTGACAACCCAAATCGATACATCAGCCGTGTGGCCCACTGTGTGGCAGGCGGTCTGCAGCCATCAGACCCAGATCTCCATATACGAGGGGTTGGCGGACCTTACAACCGAACAGCAGAAGGCGATATGGGGATCGCAGGAGTTTTATCGGGTCTTCAGCGCGGTGAATGGCGGGCGGGAATTGGAGACCGACCTGTTTGAAGGGTTACGGTGAGGGGTCTTTTGGCTCACCAGTTACGGTTGAGAGTTGTGCTTTCCACGTCTGAAAATCGAGACATCCATCCCACGAACGAAGACCTGTTCGTGGGGACCCCGGACGTGGGGCACCCAAATTCCGTGCTGATCCAAACTCAAGAACAACTGCAGTCATCCATGGAATCGATGTCCGACGTCCCTACGGGACTGCCGTTGATTTTTTGTTCGCTATCCCAGGGTTCCGTCCGCTGTGGCGGACTCCACCCTGGGCTATTTTCCTGCGTTCCCTCTGGGAACTTTGTGGCCGGAGCACGCCATTGCGAAATTTTCAGGGCAGATCCTTCGACATCGCTCGAGATGACGGGGGTTAGGGAAAGCGGGTCCTTCGACTCGTTCGCGTTGCTCTCTTCGCTCAGGATGACGGTGATATTTTGAGGTGCGACTGCTAACCTCGCAGGAAGTCTTTGGCTTTCTGGATGAGGACGTCGCGGCTGATGTCGGAGATGGCGTTGGTGAGTGGGATCTGCTTGGGGCAGGCTTCGACGCAGTTTTGCGCGAATCCGCACTCCTGAATGCCGCCGTCGCCGGAGAGGGCGCGGAGACGTTCTTCCGCGAAGACTTTGCCGGTTGGGTGGTTGTTGAAGAGCTTGACCTGGGCGATGGTGGCGGCGCCGACGAAGCCTGTGTCTTCATTGAATTGCGGACAGACTTCCATGCAGCAGGTGCAGGAGATGCAGTTGGAGAGCGGGTAGTTCGCTTCCTGCTGCTGGGGGAAGACGCGCGGGCCGGAGCCGAGATCGTAGGTGCCGTCGACGGGAACCCAGGCTTTGACGCGCATCAGGTTTTCGAAGAGGACGGAGCGGTCGACCTGGAGATCGCGGACGAGAGGGAATTTCGAGAGCGGCGCGATCTTGATGGGCTGTTCGAGATTCTCGACTAGCGCGGAGCAGGCCATGCGGGCTTTGCCATTGATGAGCATGGCGCAGGAGCCGCAGATTTCTTCAAGACAATTGGAGTCGTAGGTGATGGGCGTGGTGCGCGCGGCCGTCGGCGGTGACGGGGTTGGCGGCGATCTCCATCATGGCGGAGATGACGTTCATGCCGGGACGCCACTCTAGTTCGAAGTTTTCCCATGTGGCTGGTGCGTCGGGGTTGGCCTGCCGCTTGATTTCGAGTTTTACGGTTTTGATTGCCATGGTTCCTCAAAAACATCTGTCAGCTTTTAGCTCTTTTCAGCTATTCATTCCTTTTGCCGCTGTCGTCTCCCACGTCTCAAAATCGAGACGTGGGGCACCCGATTTCGTGGTGATACAAACAAAAAAACAATCTGCTCGTGCTGATACCAACTAAAAGCAACCGCAGATCCTTCGACTTTGCTCAGGATGACACGGCGGCTTTGGCTGAAGGTGCTCCGGTCATTTCGCGGCGTCGTAGCGACGGGGACGCGGTTTGATGTATTGAATGTCCACGTCTTCAAATTCGAGGCGCGGGCCTTCAGGGTTGCCGGTGAAGCTGGCTTTGGTGGTCTTCAAAAACTTTTCGTCGTTGCGATCGGGGAAGTCGGGCTTGTAGTGGGCACCGCGCGATTCGTCGCGGATGAGCGCGCCCTGCACTACGCAGCGTGAGAGCTCGAGCATGTTGTAGAGCTGACGGGCGAAGGCGAAGCTGGTGTTGGCCCACTGGCTCTTGTCGCTGAGGTTTACGTTCTGGAAGCGATCGAGGAGCTCGACGATTTTTTCGTCGGCTTGCTTGAGGCCTTTGTTGTAACGGATGACAGTGGCGTGCTCAGTCATGGTGACGCCGAGTTCGCGCCAGAGCTTGAAGGGGTTCTCGGTGCCGGCGTTGGAGAGGAGTTGCTTGTTCATCTCGGCCTGGCGGGCGAGTTCGGCTGCCGCTCCGCCATCTCCTTCAATTGCGGGCAGGCTCTTCGCGTAGTTCATGGCGTTGGGGCCGGAGATGAATCCGCCGAAGATGCAACTGACGAGAGAGTTCGCACCGAGTCGATTGGCACCGTGGTACTGGTATTCGCATTCTCCGGCGGCGAAGAGGCCGGGGATGTTGGTCATCTGGTTGAAGTCGACCCAGAGGCCGCCCATGGTGTAGTGCATGCCGGGGAAGATCTTCATGGGGACTTTGCGGGGATCGTCGCCAACGAACTTCTCGTAGATTTCGAGGATGCCTTCGAGCTTGCGGTTCAGAGTCTCTTCGTCGATGTGGGTGAGATCGAGGTAGACCATGGGCTGGCCATCGATACCGAGGCCGTGCTCGTAGACGATTTTGTGGATGGCGCGGGTGGCGACATCGCGCGGAACGAGGTTGCCGTATTTCGGATACCACTCTTCTAGGAAGTAGAAGCGCTCGGACTCGGGGATCTGCTTGATGGGGCGCTTGTCGCCGGGTGTGCGCGGAACCCAGACGCGTCCGCCTTCGCCGCGAGCCGATTCTGACATGAGACGGAGCTTATCTTCGCCGGGGATCGATGTGGGGTGGACCTGGATGAATTCGCCGTTGGCGTAGAAGGCGCCCTGCTGGAAGACGGCGGATTGCGCGGAGCCGGTGCAGACGACGGAGTTGGTGCTCTTGCCGAAGAGCGCGCCGACGCCGCCGGTGGCGAGGATGACCGCGTCAGCAGGGAAGGCGCGGAGCTCCATGGTGCGGAGATCCATCGCGGTGATGCCGCGGCAGACGCCTTTCGAATCGACGATGGAGGAGAGGAACTCCCAGCCTTCGTATTTTTTGACTTTGCCCTCGGCTTCGTAGCGGCGGACCTGCTCATCGAGCGCATAGAGAAGCTGCTGGCCGGTGGTGGCGCCGGCGAATGCGGTGCGGTGATAGAGGGTGCCACCGAAGCGGCGGAAGTCGAGAAGGCCTTCAGGGGTGCGGTTGAAGGGGACGCCCATGCGATCGAGCAGATCGATGATGGCGGGCGCGGCTTCGCACATGGCCTTGACGGGGGTTTGATTGGCGAGGAAGTCGCCGCCGTAGATGGTGTCGTCGAAGTGCTTGTCGGTGGTGTCGCCTTCGCCTTTGAGGTTTTTGGCGGCATTGATGCCGCCCTGGGCGCAGACGGAATGCGAGCGCTTGACGGGAACGATGGAGAACAGGTCGACGTTGCCGCCGGCTTCTGCGATTTTGATAACTGCTGCGAGCCCGGCCAAGCCTCCGCCAACCACGATGATTCTGGGTGCTGCCATTGTTTCCTTTCAAAGGGCCAAGTTATCAGCTGTCAGCTACCAGCTTTCAGCAAAGGCCTAAAACGAGAGCTAAGAACCAGCGGGGATCGGCGGAGTGAAACGCAAAGGCGCCGCTACCCGATTCCAAAAATTGATTTGGCCAATGGCCGTGGTCAGGAATGCAATTTCGCGCTCGGAAAAATGCGCTGAGACGCGGGCGTACGTTTCGTCGTCGATGTGGTGACTGGCGAGGAGTGTAACGCGTTCGGCCCAGTCGAGGGCGGCGGCTTCGCGCGGAGAGTAGATGCCGGCTTCGCGCCAGGCGGCGAGCAGGTCGAGTTTGGCTGCAGTGACGTTGAGTTTGCGGGCGTCGTTGAGATGATATTGCACGCAGAAAGCGCAACCGTTGAGTTGCGAGATGCGAACCTTGAGCATTTCGATGAGATCGGGCTCGACGCCGGACTTGCGCAGGGCGTGGCTGACGGCGGCCATGCCGGTGGCCATTTCCGGGACGATGTCCTGGAAGGTTTTGTAGTCGATGCGCGGGTTGGTGGTGGCCGTGGGCATTGATTCTTTGTCCGGGGCTAAAGCCCCTTTGTTATGTGCCGGAATTCAGAGGCCTGAAGGCCTCTGCTCCCTCCGTGATGGTACGGCTTCAAATTCAGCACGTCTAAAGTCGTGGCCTGATACAAATCAAAAGCAGGTCCTTCGCTCCGCTTACCCCACTTTGTGAGACCCCAAGCTGCTCCGCTCAGGATGGCACTTCAATCGGATACTGCCTGTTGGCACGACTGAAGTCGTGCCCTGATACAAAACGGTTGAAAGTTGTGCTTTCCCACGTCTCAGAATCGAGACATGGGGCACCCAATTTCGTGCTGATACAAACCAAGGGCAAAAGCAGATCCTTCGCTCCGCTTACCCCACAGACTTTCGTCTGCGGGGCCCCAAGCTTGCTGCGCTCAGGATGACAGTTCAACTTAAGCTAAGAACAACCGCAGATCCTTCGCTCTGCTCAGGATGACACGGCATAGGTGGTTGACACGGTGTGAGTGAGCGTGTGGAGCATGGCAACGGGTACGTTCTCGGGGGTGTTCTGATATTTGGGGCTGATGAAGGCCCAGATGCTGGCGAGACCCATCACGAGCAAGATGAATCCGAAGGCTGCGCATGCGTAGCCGAAGCGCTTGCGGGCGACTTCGCCGGGCGTGATGCCCCACTTGGCTGCGAAGAGCCAGATGCCATAGGCGAAGTGCCAGCAGATGGCGATCATGGCGATGACGTAGACGGCGAGCATGAACGGACTGGCGAGTTCCTGTTGAACTTTGGCGAAGGCGGCGCCGGGATTCTCAGGAAGGCTTATTCCCATGAAGCGCTGACGCAGGACATGCTGACCGATGTAGAGGATCGCGATGAGGCCGGTCCAGCGCTGCGCGACGTACATCCAGTTGCCGGCCCATGGGTAGTAGACGACATTGGATTTTCCGCGGAACCAGATGTACATGCCGTAAAGGCCGTGATAGAGGATGGGCAAGAAGATGAAGACCCACTCGAGGACGCGGACCAGCGGCAGGGCATTGAGGAACTTGACTTGGGCTCCGTAGGCGGCGGGTCCTTTGAGCGCTTCGAAGTTGGACAGGAGATGCTCGAGGAAGAAGGCGCCGATGGGGATGATGCCGAGGAGCGAGTGAAGCTTGCGCCAGAGAAAGGATGTCCCCTCACCGGCGCGAAGCGGCTGCACGCCAGCGTGGAGCTTGGGCGTAGCAGGATTTTGGACTGTTGCCATTGAAATGTGGCTCCTAAGTGCTTCGGGTCCTGAATCCGGACCGATGAGGTATCAGATTGAGGGACGGCGTGTTGAGCGCTATTACAGATGCATTATTCGTAACGCAGATAACTATCGTCAAGCGGAGGGACGGCGAAGTATTCGCGATGTGGAAGCGTGCGCAACCTGAAGGAGCGGGAGACGTTGCGGGTTCTCGATTCCGAGAAGCGACTTAAACATGGAGCTGGGCGAGGAGCGCTGCGAGAGCGCGGCCGCGATGGCTGAGGGAGAGCTTTGTCTGGAGATCGATCTCGGCCATGGTGCGGTCGAGTTGCGGCAGGTAGAAGAGGGGATCGTATCCGAAACCGCCGGTGCCGCGCGGGGCATTGAGGATCATGCCTTCGACGGCGCCGTCCGCCTTGTTGGTGGGGATGCCGTCGCGGGCGGCGATGAGTACACAGCGGTAGCGGGCAGTGCGTTGCGGAGGGCGGAACGGCGTCCAGTTGCTGGAGCAGGACGATGTTGTTCCAGACGTCGGTGTTGTCGTTGGCATCGGGCGAGTCGACATAGCCGGCGTCGGCGGCGAAGCGGGCAGAGCGGACGCCGGGGGCTCCGGATAGGGCGTCAACTTCAAGGCCGGAGTCGTCGGCGATGACGAGCTGGCCGGGGACGAACTGGGAGTAGTAGACGGCTTTGAGTGTGGCGTTTTCGGCGAAGGTTGTGCCGTCTTCTTCGGGAGGTTCGATTTTGTCGAGATCGGGGAGGGGATCGATGGAGACGGCATGCGTTTCAGCGGCAGTACGGAAGTCGCGGAGTTTGCCCTGGCTGGTGGTGGCTACGAAGAGGTGGATGGGCATCCATCAAAGTTTAAGGCAAGCCGGGGGTGAAGTGTTTTCCCGCTTGCCGCAGGGCACTTGGCTTTTTGGGGGCGGCGGAAAACAAAAGCAGGTCCTTCGCTCCGCTTACCCCATGGACACTGCGTGTTCACGGGGCCCCAAGCTGCTCCGCTCAGGATGACACATCCTAAATAATGCGTGCGATCGGGGCGACAGACGCAAGTCCATGAAGTCCCTGGCAGATCAGAATTCAGTTTTCCCATGTCTCAGAAGCGAGACATGGGGCACCCATCGTCGATGCCATTACCGAGAATAAGCAACTGCAGCAAATTTGCTTTCCCACCATGACAGGATGGGACTGCGTCGGCTCCGCTTACCCCATGGACATTGCATGTCCACGGGGCCCCAAGCTGGTTTGCTCAGGATACACCTCCAGCTTGTGCGCGAGATCGTGGGTCCGGTCCATGCCGCTACGAAGCCTGGCGTTGTGTGGTGGGGTTGAAAGGCAAAAGCAGGTCCTTCGACTCCGCTGCGCTTCGCTCAGGATGACGGTGTTGAGAGAGAAGCAGGTCCTTCGACTCGGCTACGCTTCGCTCAGGATGACGGTGTTGAGAAAAGGAGTTCGCGAAGGTCGTTTGCCCAAAGTAGGATGGCTGGTGACGTTCAGACGATGAAATTAAGGCGGGATAATGCCGGCGATTCTAACGGGGATTGGGTGGCACATGGTGGGGGCGGCTTCGGCCGCTTCGTTTTACGCGCCGATTGAGAAGGTGAAGCAGTGGTCGTGGGAGACTACGTGGGCGGTCGCAGGGATTTTTTCGTGGGTGCTGCTGCCGATTAGCGTGAGCTACCTGCTGCTGCCGCATTTCGGCGCGTTCTATGGGTCGATTCCGTCGGGCGTGCTGTTGAAGATGGCGCTGTTTGGGGCCATGTGGGGCGTGGGGAATGTCAGCTATGGGCTGACGATGCGGCACCTGGGAATGTCGCTGGGCATTGGCATTGCCATTGGCGTGACGCTGGTGGTGGGGACGCTGGTTCCTCCGCTGATGCACGGGCAGGCGGCAATGCTGTTTCAAACGCGCGGCGGGCTGTTCAACATGGCAGGGGTGGTTGTTGCGCTTGCGGGCGTGGCGATTGTGTCGTATGCGGGACACATGAAAGAGATGCAACTGAAGAGCGGAGGACCGACGGAGTTCAACGTGATGCTGGGGCTGGCGCTGGCGGTGATGTGCGGCATCTTTTCTTCCGGCATGTCGTTTGCGATGGATGCGGCGCAACCGATGCAGGCGGCGGCGTTGCAGGTTGGAGTGAGTCCGCTGTACTCCGCGCTACCTAGTTACGTGTTCATCATGGGCGGTGGTGCGCTGGTGAATTTTGCGCTATTGTTTTGGGCGGCTGGCGACGGTGAAAAAGATTTCGCTGGCAGATGATTTGCGACAGCCGGGCGGGATGATTGCAAGGAATGCTGCGTTGGCGGCGACGGGCGGGATCATGTGGTATCTGCAGTTCTTCTTTTATGCATGGGGAGCGGCGAATATTCCGCAGCGGCTGGGATATGTGAACTGGATGCTGCATATGAGCGGGTACGTGTTGTTTGGCGGGATCGTGGGACTGGCGCTGGGCGAATGGGCCGGCGTGTCGAGTCGGTCGATTCGCTTGTTGTGGGTGGGGATTGTGGTGATTATTGCGGCGGCGAACCTGGTGGGGCTGGGGCTGGCGACCTAGAAACAGTTGTCAGTGATCAGTGGTCAGTGGTCAGAACAATGCCGGAGCTTTTGGCTCCGGCATTCTTGTTGAGTTGGTGAATGAGTTAGTCGATGTCTTGATGGAGGCGGAGGTTGCGGGAGGATCCGCCTACGCTTACTGTGCGTTTGCCTGTTGCTGTTGTCCACTTCTGGTCTTTGGTGGACCAGTACTGGAGTTGGCGCTCGGCTACGTGCAGGGTGACGTATTTGGATTCTCCTGGCTTCAGGTGAATGCGATCGAAGGCAACGAGCGCACGCACCGGGAACTGCACGCCATTCGGGAATCTCGCTGGGCGCACCGAGGTACACCTGCGGGACTTCGTCGGAGGCTACGGAGCCGGTGTTCTTGATTTTGACTTTGACGTCGAGACCGCCGTCACTGGATTTGGCGACGCTGAGAGCGGAGTAATCAAAGGTTGTGTAGCTGAGGCCGTGGCCGAAGGCGAAGAGCGGCTCGATGTTCTGCTTGTCGAACCAGCGGTAGCCGACGTTGACGCCTTCGCTGTAGGTGGTCTTTTTGTCTACGCCTTTTCCGGAGCGCTCGGGGTACTTGGGATCGGTGGCAGCGTAGTCCGTGAGGCTCTTACCCCAGGTAACAGGGAGACGGCCTGCGGGACTGGTCTTGCCGAGCAGGATGTTGGCGGTTGCCCAGCCACCTTCGTCGCCCGGCCACCACATTTGAAGGACGGCCTTGACCTTGTCGACCCAGGGCAGCGCGACGGGCTGGCTGGTGTTGAGGACGACGATGGTGTTGGGATTGACGGCTGCGATTTCTTCGACGAGCTTGTCCTGATCGCCGGGAAGACCGAAGACGGGTTGAAGGCGCGTCCAGACGAAGACGACGGCTGTTTTGGCTTTTTTGGCAGCTTCGATGGCGTGATCATGATCGGCCTGACGCTGCTCGGGGGTGTACCAGTTGAGGCGAACCTGCACGGGCGAGTTGGAAGTGTCAGGGCTTGTGCTGACTTCGATGGTGTGCGGGCCGGCGGTGAGTTCGACTGAGCGGCGAACGTTGTCGAGACGGTCAGTGGTGGGGATGGCGTTGTCCTGATTGGCTTGCAGGATGTCGCCGTGCACGCCGCCCTGGAAGGCTCCGGTACCGGCGAGGCGCTTGCCATCGAGTGAGATGCGCGCGTTGGTGCCCATGGCTTGCAGGTAGATCCAGTAATTGCCGGCATGGGGCGGAGTGAGGGTGCCTTTCCACGCGACGATGGAGTTGGGTGGAAGAGGGTTGCCACCTTTGACGGTGAAATCGAGCTGCGCATCCGTTTGCACGGCAGCGCTGGCGGAAGCCGCTGATGTGGACACGATGGAGCGCTGGAGTCCGGGTTGGCCGTCGTGGCTGAACACGCTGGCCGGGATGGGAGTGCCGGTCATGTCGTCGGCGACTGCGAAGGCGATGTTGGAGTTGCCGGAGATTTTCTTCATCGCATCGAGTGGGCCGACCTGGCGTTCCGGTAATCCAACGGCCCGTTCGCCGTTGATGCCGATGGAGTCGACCTGCGCAGCGGTGGGACCGATGAGGACGACTGAGTTGAGTTCATCGCGCTTGAGCGGAAGGACATTGCCGTCGTTCTTGAGCAGGACGGCCGCGTCTTCGCCGGTTTTCTGGATGATCTTGGCGTTCTCTTCGATAGCTTGTTTGGTGACTTCGTGTTTGGATTGGCCATCGAGATAGCCGAAGTGAACGATCTCGTAGAGTACGCGGCCCGCGGCGCGCGTGATTGTGGCTTCAGTTACGGTGCCATTCTTGAGAGCTTCGGGCATTTTTTCGGGGCTGAGTTTTACGCCGAAATTGCCCATGCCTCCGCGATGGGGCGCTGGTTCTTCAGGAATATGCCCGCCGAACATGTCCATTACTCCGCCGAGCGCGTTGGGCGCGGGCGGAGGCGGGACTGGTTTGGAATCAAAGAACGACGGAATCGAAAATGCTGCGCCGGGGGTCGGCTCGCCGGGCATTTCCATGTCGAGGCCGGCGTTGATGAAGTCCACGTGAGTGCACAGCGCCCCAGTCGGAGGTGACGAAGCCTTTGAAGCCGAGCTGGTCTCGGAGGATGGTGGTCAGGATGTCCTTGTTGCCGCATGCAAAGGTGCCATTGAGGCGGTTGTAGGAGCACATGATGGAGGAGACGTCGGCGCGGTGAATGGCGGCGTCAAAGGGCGCTACGTAGACTTCGTGGAGCGTCTGGTCGTCGATGTAGGTGTTCTCGTTGGGAGAGTCGTATCCGACATAGTGCTTGATCTGGGCCATGACGTGCTGCGCCTGGATGCCTTTGACTTCCGCGACGCCCATTTCGCTGGTCAGGAAGGGATCTTCGCCGAAGGTGTTGTAGCCTCGGCCAAACTCGAGGTCGCGATCGATGTTGACGAAGGGCTGGAGGGAGACGTCGATGCCAAGGGCGCGATCTTCACGGCCGATGACGATGCCGTTGTCTTCAGCGTCTTTCATGCTGAACGTAGCGGCGACTCCCATGGTGGCGGTTTCGCCGGAGGAGGGATGACGCGTAAGAGCGCCGGGAGGTCCGTCAGCAAAGCGAAGGCCGGGAATGTGGAGGCGCGGAATGCCAGCGAGATATCCGGCTTGTCCCTGATAGACGGCGGGGTCTTCTTGTGTGCCGTGGATAAGCGTCAGCTTTTCTTCGAGCGTCATCTGGCTGAGAAGCTTGTCGACTCGGGCATCGCCGGTGACGACCGGAACGGATTGAGAAAGCGCAAAGGCCGCGGCGACTGCGAAGAGTGCGGTCGCACCGAGTGTGCGGATGCTTGAGCGCAAAAATCGAATTGAACTGGCGTGAACTGGATGCACGATTGCCCCCTTGAATGTCTGCGCATGCGGCCAGATAAACGATTGATCCGACTGCAGAGGCGTTACGGCAAGCAAGTGTATAGCAAGGGGGCACCGTGATGTTGTGCGCCAGGATTCCGAGGCTTGGTGGAACTCGAGATTCAGTAGCCGATGGTGAAGCGGGCGCGCTGGTGGGCAGGGTTTTCAAGTTCGTTGACCAGGGCGATGGCGTAGTCCTCCATCGAGATGCGACTGTTGCCTTGCGCGTCGGCGATGAGCTGGTTGGTGCCCAAGCGGAACTTGCCGGTGCGTTGGCCGGGTTCGAAGAAAGCTGCCGGACTGAAGTAGGTCCAGTTGATGTCGGACTTCTCGAGCAGGCGAAGGGCTTTCTCGTGCGAGGCGGCGATCGGGATCCATTCCGCGGGGAGATTGCCAGACTGGAGGATTGTTACGCCGGGAGCAACTTCGAGCGAGCCTGCGCCGCCGACGACGATGAGACGGATGTTTTTGCCGGCTTTGCGGACGGCTTCAATCTGGCGCTCGGTGACGCCTAGAAGCTGATCGGTATCGTCTGGCGGAGGAGCGTAGGCGCTGATGACTGCGTCGGCTCCGGTGATGATCGAGGCGATTTTATTTACGTCGCTGAGGTCATCTTTTACAGTTTTCACATTGGCGGGGAGGCCGACGGGATCGCGTGCGACGGCGGTGACTGTGTGACCGCGTGAAAGAAGTTCAGTGAGGATGCGAATGCCGGATTTTCCGGTGGCGCCATAGAGGACTACATTCATTGGGATCTCCTGACGGGAAGAGGCAGGTGAAAGGGTCTTCCCTGAAGTTGGATGTGAGCGCGGGAGAATCGCTTCGAGAAAATCCGAGGTGAATATTGAGGAGAAGCAGATCCTTCGCTCCGCTTACCCCACGAATGATGAATCATTTCGTGGGGCCCCAAGCTGCTCCGCTCAGGATGACACATCCAGTTAGTGCGCGAGATCGTGGAACTCCTCTAAGGCGCACGACGATCCAGATGATACTTAGACGGTCGTCAGCTCAGGGAGCGGGAGATCCTTATCGAGGCCGGCTGCGATTATGTCGCGGCGCAGGTTTTCGATGGTGGAGAACTGGATGCCGACGATGCCGAGGGCGCGGGCTGCGTCGATGTTGGCTGCCTTGTCGTCGATGAAGAGGGCTTCTTCGGGGCGAGTCTGAAGTTGATCGAGCGTAAGAAGGTAGATGGCGGGGTCGGGCTTGGCCATGTTGTGCTGGTAACTCCAGACGAGGACGTCGAAACGCGGAAGCCAGTCGAATTCGCGCTCGATGTTTGCGAGTACCGTATCGCCCATGTTGGAGAGGATTGCGGTTTTGATGCCATCCTGCTTGAGTTGTTGCTGCCAGGCGAGCATGGCAGGGTTCTGGGTGGTCCACATGCGTGCGTCCTGGAGGTTGAGCTCGTCGATGGTGGCCGCGTCGATATTGAGCTTTGCGTCGCGGACGAGGTTCTTCCAGAACTGGAGGCCGGTGAGCTTGCCTTCGTCGTATGCGTGGCGGTCGGCCCAATAGATGGCTTCAAATTGATCGTGAGGCAGGCCGGTTATACGGAGCATGGCGTCGTGCGCTTCGGCGCTCGGTTGTCCGGTGAGAACCATTCCATAGTCGAAGATGACTGCGCGCAGAGCCAATGTTCCTCCTGTGCGGCGACCTGTATTGTGGAAGGGACGCCATATCTATTGTAGTGAACAGTGGACAGTGAACAGTGAGCAGGGAATAAAAAGCTAAAGGGCTGCTATGCGGTTTTCAAAGCGAACAGATTGGAATACGGAGGAGAGTGTACTGGCGCGGGCGCATCGCGAACGCGTTCTGGCGGGGTTGCCGGTTGCGGATCTTACGGCCTCGAATCCTACGCGCTGTGGGTTTGAATACGACTCAGGATTGTTGAGCGCGCTGACGGATGTGCGGGCTCTGGATTATGACCCGCAGCCGCTGGGGCTGTTGCGGGCGCGGGAGGCGGTTTGCGGGTACTACGCGGATCATGGAGTGGCGGTGCGGCCGGAGCGCGTGTTGCTGACGACGAGCACGAGCGAGGCATACAGCTTCTTGTTCAAGTTGTTGTGCGATGCGGGGAGCGAGGTTGTGGCCCCGCAGCCGGGGTATCCCCTGTTTGATTTTCTGGCGGTGTTGGACGATGTGAAGATCAAGGGCGCTCCGCTGGTATACGACTACGGATGGCAGATTGAGCCGGACGGATTTCGCCATGCGCTGACGCCGCAGACGCGGGCTATTGTTCTGGTGCATCCGAACAATCCGACGGGGCATTTTACGAAAGCGTGGGAGGCAGCGGAGCTCGCTGCGATGTGCCGTGAGCGGGGAATCGCGCTGATTGTGGACGAGGTATTTCTGGATTACGAATTCGGCGACGTGGAAGGGGCGAGCTTTGTCGCAGGGCTGGAGGGTGTGGACGTTTTTGTGGTGAGCGGGTTGAGCAAGATTGCGGGGCTGCCGCAGATGAAGGCCGCGTGGGTGGTAGCGACGGGTCCGCACAGTGCGGCAGCAATGGAGCGGCTGGAGGTCATTGCGGATACGTTTTTGTCGATGAACGCGCCGGTGCAGGGAGCGATTCCAGCGTGGATCGCGGGGCGGCAGGGGATTCAGAAGCAGATCGGAGAACGGGTGGCGGCAAACCTGGCGGAACTGGGTCGGCAGCTTGCGGCTGTGGATGCGGTGCGACGGCTGGAGGTGGAGGGCGGGTGGTACGCGGTGCTGCGGATTCCGGCGCTCGAACCGGATGAGCGGACTGTTCTGGAGTTGCTGGAGCGGGGAGTCTGGATTCATCCGGGGTATTTCTTCGGGATGGAGGAAACCGGATGGCTGGTGGTGAGTTTGCTTGGGCCTGTTGAGGAATTCAAAACGGGGGCGGGGGTGCTTGTTGACTATTTCAGAACGCATCAACTGAATAACAATTGTCTAGTCGATAGCGAAGCTTAACTTTCACTATATACATTTAAATGAATGTAAATACAACGATTATCGCATTTGTTAATTTCGATTATTGAAGAAATGGATTAGCTTTGCGTTCGTAGCCAATTGAGGTGGCGGGGCCGTGTCCTGGAACGACTTTGGTGTCGTCGGGCAAGGTGAGCAGGCGTGTCTGGATGGAGTCGAGGATCTGGTCGGTGTTGCCGCCGGGCAGATCGGTTCGTCCGATGCTGCCGGCAAAGAGCGTATCGCCGGCGAGAACCATCTTGAGCGGTTCGAAGTGAAGACAGATGGAACCCTGGGTGTGGCCGGGGGTGTGGATGACGTGTGCGGGGTAGTTGGCGAGGCCGACGAGGCGGCCGTCGGAGAGAGCTTCGTCTGGCGGGGCGGTTTCGGGCGTTGGAACGCCGACCCAGTCGGCTTGTTCGGCCATGATCTGGAGCAGGGGAAGATCATTTTCGTTGAGGAAAATGGGAGCGCCGGTGAGGGATTTCAGCTTGAGCGCTCCGCCGATGTGGTCGATGTGGGCGTGAGTGATAAGGATCTGCTTGAGGGTGAGGCCGAGGGCGGTGAGGCGGCGGTGGATGCGGGAGATTTCGTCGCCGGGATCGATGACGATGGCTTCGCGAGTCTCCTCGTCGGCAAGGATGGTGCAATTGCACTGCAGCGGGCCGACAGGAAAGGTCTCGAGGATCATGGGTTCATTGTAGTGCGGAGTTATTGAAGCGCTGGCGGAAAGCAGAAGAGGCAGACCGGAAGGCCTGCCTCTAGATTCCCTCAGGGGCTAAAGCCCTGTGCATTCTTCTACAGTGGATGTACGGGCTAAAGCCCGTACCCTCCAAGCTGAAGAACGTACCCTCCAAGCTGGAGCCCGTACCCTTCAAGCTAAAGCCGTACCCCTCAAGCTAAAGCACGGACCCTTCAAGCGCTGCTATTTGGCGGGCTTGGCCGGGGCGGACGAGGATGCGGGCTTGATGTCGTCGAGCACGGAGTGCGATTTGCCGGAGCGGACAAAGAGAACCGTCAGCGAGAGCGATGTGATCATGAAGATGATCGCGGACCAGGTGGTAAGCCGGGTGAGGACGTTGGCAGCGGCGCGGGGTCCGAAGGCGGTCTGCGAGCCCTGGCCACCGAAGGCGCCGGCGAGGTCGGCTGAGCGGCCCTGTTGGAGCAGGACGACACCAATCAGAAAAAGGCTGACGATGACGTGGATAACGACGACGAAGTAGAAGAGAATCTGCATTGCGAAAGCTGCTTTCTGAATCTTGTCCGGTTGGTCCGGGCAGAAGAGTCTATGGTGCGGAGGAGGGGACTTGAACCCCTATGCCTTGTGGGCGCTAGCACCTCAAGCTAGTGCGTCTGCCAATTTCGCCACCTCCGCGAGGTGAACCTGTTAAGTATATCAAAAACGAGGGTTCCCAGAGTGGTGGGCGGACTCGCGTAATTGACGGTCTGAGGCTCGTAAGACGCTTTGTCTCAGTCGGACGTGTGAGCTGCCCGGATTCGAGACTATTTCGACATTTCTTTGCGAAGTCCCCAAAGAATCATGGCGGACGCCAGCACAATGGCGATGCCAACCGACATGAAGCCGGCGGTGACAAGACTCTCTTGCCAAGGCAATCCGCTGTGACCCACTCCGGTAATTGGAGAAAGAGCTGCGGTGCCGAAGATCGCCGCAAGCAGGGTAATGAACCAGTTGAAATATGAGCCATACAAGGCCAGCCAGAAGGCAATCGCGGATGGCGAAGGGACAGCCTCACGTTAGGCCAGGCGGCACCCAACGCAAGCAGGAAAGTGCCATTCATCACGCCTTCGAGATGCGCTGCAAGTCCCATTCGCATGTTGGCGAAATGCTGCTCGGCAAATCCTGTCAAGAGACCTAGCAGGAACAGGCAGATGCCATGAAACATTAAGCGGCGGCCATTTCTTTCCATGATGCAAATCTCCTTTCGGTTTGCGAAATCGCTTGAAGCAGGATTGTGGGGTGTTCTCCATCGCATAGGCTGAGCCGATACGATGGCCGCTCATCGTACATGATGTGAACGAAAGAACCAGACGGATTATCGCATGCGGGCGCGCATGCGTTTTTCGGCGTCGGCGGACCAGTATTTGCAGTCGAGGCGGATGAAGACGGAGGAGTAGGGGATGGTCATGGTGGTCTTGAGGACGAGGACGTGGAATTCCTTGCTGGTTTCGTCGATCTGGGAGATGACGCGCTCGTGGGGAATGGACTCGATCGTGTAGTCAGCGAGGGTCTGGGCGATCTGGGAGCGATAGGCGGAGGCGCCGGGGGCATCGTCGTCGGGGACGAAGGGGAGTTCTTTGTCCATATAGATGAGTGGGCGGACGTGGATGGAGTTGTTCACGGCGCCGAGGACGTAGCGAAGGACATCGAGGTGAGAGGCGTTGGTCTCGATGGTTTCGACGCCGGGAGAGGACTGGAGAGGGTAGGCGGAGTCGACGATGAGGATCCAGTTGCGGTGGCCTAGGAGGGGCATGGATTCGTTGACGCGTGATTTCCAGTTGGATTGGGCTTGTACCGAGATTGCAGGAGCGAGTGAGGCAAGAAAGAGCGCGGCAAGAGCAAAGAGGAATTTGCGCATTGGAATCTCCGAGAGCTGAGACTAGAGTGACACGATCACTCTACTGCACTGGTCGAGAGTAGTGCGGTGTCGCGATGGTAAGATTGTGAGCACTTCCTCCGTATCCCGGGCCAAATCCAGTGCTTGTTTTGTTTCTGCGATCCTCTGAGAGCGAAAGGCACGAATGAAAGCTGACAGGTTGTTTTATAGTGCAGCCGCTGTGGCTTTTTTGTTGGTGATGCTGATCGGGTTTCATCCCTTCTACACGCACGGTACACATTTTGACGGAAGCCCGATCGATCGGGGAATTTTCCTTTTGGTGCTGGTGCATGGGATAGCGATTGCGGCGTGGTTTGTGCTCTTCCTTGTGCAGTCGGTGCTCATCGCGGTTCGGAATCGCAAGCTGCATATGACGCTTGGGTGGGCAGCGATTGCAATCGGGCTTGCGATTGCGAGCACGGGAACAATGGTGGCGATTCGATCGGTGAAACTGACGCCGGGTTTTGTCTTCTTCGATATGGAATATCCGCGGTTCTTGCTGGTGATGTTCACCGAGATGGCACTGTTTACGGTTTTCATTACCGCGGGAATCGTGACGCGCAAGAAGCCGAAGATTCATCGGTCGATGATGCTGCTGACGGGATTGACGATTTTGCCGGGGGCTACCGCTCGCATGCCGATGCTGATTCCGATTTTTGGGCATAGCGGGTGGATGGGTTTATTTGGGCCGGCTTTCTGCCTGGGTGGATTGTTATTGCTGATCCGTGTTGCAATGACGCGCAGGTTCGACCCATGGCTTGCGGGAGGATTTGCCGCGTGGGTTGTTGCTTACATCGGCTCGACACAACTTTCGTTGACCGAGACGTGGAGTCGAATGGCTGCTGAGATTTTGAGGTTGTGATGTTTGGGGCATTTTGAAGGGGCATCTTTCACGGTTCGTTGCGACACCTGAAAAGCTGGAAATGCGATCGGTCGGCCCTCCGGGACGCGAGAGGAAACTGGTGTGTTTTCCCCCGGGTTTCACCCGGGGCTACTCTCGGTCGCCCCTGACAGGGCGGGTCTCTCGCTTAATGTTACTGTCGAGATTTTTCACACGATGAGGCGCTGCATCCAGGAGGCGAGGGCTTGCTGATCGGGGGTGCCGGAGGCGTGCGCGGTGTGGACTGCGCGGCGGTCGGCTTCGGGGCGGTTCTGACTGATTTTGAATTTGCCTTCGATGCGAGCGATGGGGATGCGGAAACCCATGATGCCGGCGAGCATGGTGCGGCGGAATCCCCCGGGTAGATTGCGCCACTGTTCAAGGTAGGCAGGATCGTTCGCCTGAATAAGGCCCCAGAGGAGTGCGTCTTTTCCGGCGTCGTCTTCAACGAGCGTGAGTGTGCCGTAGGCGTGGATCGCGACGTAGTTCCAGGTGGGGACGGAAAGTTCTTCGGCATAGAGCGAGGGGCTGACGTAACTGTGCGGGCCGGGGAAAACGACGAGGGTTTCTCGATTGGTGAGAGATTGCCAGTGAGGGTTGGCTTTCGCAAAGTGGCCTTCGAGGACGCCGTGCGCGCCTTCATCTTTGACCACGAGAGGGAGATGCGTGGCGTGATGAGAGCTGGAGTTCTCAACCGAGGCAAGCGGTCCGATGAGAATGGCGAAGGAATAGGCTTGCATGGCTTCGATGAGGATAGAGCGATCGGAGACTTGATTGAATTTGGGTGTGTACATGGGACAATGTTCTCGATGTGCAAGTTTATTGTTGCATCCCTCCCAGGTCTCAAAATCGAGACCTGGGGCACCCAGTTTCTCTCGGGGCACACATCTCAGGGACGCAGGCGCGATCAATCAGTGCGGTCTTGAATACGTTATGCGCGGTCGAAGGGGTTGAGGATGGGGACGGAGACGTTGAGCGTGCAGAACGTTCAGGTATTGCAGAAGAAACGCGGAATCTGGCCGGCGCTGGGGCTGGTGTTTGTTGCGCCGCTGGTGGCGGAGTACCTGCTCGGAAACTTGCCGATGAAGCTGCTGCCTGCGCTCATCGTGCTGGCGCCGATGTACGGCGGGGGAGCGCTGCTGATTCGCGAGGTGGTGCGGAGAACTGGACGGGGATGGCCGAGCATTCTGTTGCTGGCAATGGCGTACGGAATTTTTGAAGAGGCGTACACGACGCAATCGCTGTTCAATCCGAATTATCTGAAGCTGAATCTTGGATTGTTGACGCCGGCGTATATTCCTTCGCTTGGAATCAGCGCGTGGTGGACGCTGTGGATGCTGATGGTGCACGGGATCTGGAGTATCTCGACGCCGATTGCGCTGGTGGAGGCATGCGTGCCTGATCGCGCGCGGACGTCGTGGTTGGGACGAGTGGGGCTGGTGGTTGTGACGCTGGTGTTTTTGCTTGGGGCAACGGCGGCGGGGGTAATGCAGTACAAGCAGGATCCCTTTCTGGCTTCGAGGTCGCAGTTCATTGGGGCTGCGGTGGTGATTGTGCTGCTGGTAGTGGCGGCGTTTGTTCTGCCTGTGAAGCGGCGAGAAGATGTGGGTGTAGTTCCTTCGGCGTGGTTGGTGGGCGCTGTTGCGCTGGCGTTTGGATCGGCGGCGCTGTTTGTTCCCAAGGACTGGGGTTGGGGAGCGGTGGCGGCATTGCTTGCGCTGGATGCGGGGATGCTGGTGTTGGTGATTGGGTGGTCGCGGCGTCCGGGATGGGGGCTGCGATATCAGCTTGCGCTTGGAGGGGGCGCGGCGCTGGCGTATGGGTGGCATGCTTTCTTGCAGCATCCGGCGGTGGGTACGCTGGACGCTAGTGTGCGGGTGGGGAATGCGATTTTTCTGGCGGGGGCGGTTGGGTTGGTGTGGTTTGGGGCGCGGCGCATAGGCGGGAACGAACCAGCTGCGCATCTTTGATCCAGATAAAAGAACAAAAGCAGGTCCTTCGCTCCGCTTACCCCACGAATGATGAATCATTCGCGGGGCCCCAAGCTGCTCCGCTCAGGATGACGGGCCAAAAATTATGCAAGCTGCTATGGGTCAGGATGACAGTTTCTTTTTTATGGCCACTACAACGCGCACGACTGAAGTCTCGCGCCCTGACACAAAGCGGTTGAGAGTCGTGCTTTCCCAAGTCTCAAAATCGAGACATGGGGCACCCAATCTCGTGCTGATACAGGCAAGAAGCAACCGCAGGTCCTTCGACTCCCCTTCGGTCGCTCAGGATGACACATCTCTTGAATTAAAAATCGAGTCTGTGGATTCGCACCGTGGTAACGACTGCTATTGAATGCGTTCGAAGCGGAAGCCGGCTTCGCGCAGGGCGTGGCTGATGGCGGTGATGTGGGTGGCGCCGCGGGTTTCGAGGGTGACGTCGATTACGGTTTCGCCGAGGCTGACGCCGTAGTAGGCGCGGTTGTGGATGGTTTCGACGATGTTGGCGCGTTCGCGGGCGAGGATCTGGGTGAGGTGAAGGAGCGCGCCGGGGCGATCCTGCAGATAGACGCGGACGCGGAGGAGGCGGCCGTCTTTGACGAGGCCGCGCTCGATGATTTTGGCGAGGAGCGTGACGTCGATGTTGCCTCCGCAGACGAGGACGACGGTGCGGCGATGGCGGAGGTTGGTTTTGGATTGGACGACGGCGGCGAGCGCGGCGGCTCCGGCGCCTTCGGCCAAGGTCTTTTCCTGCTCGAGGAGCATGAGGATGGCGCTGGCGATTTCTTCGTCGTCGACGGTGACGATCTCGTCGACGTAGCGGGTGACGAGGGGGAGCGTGACGTCGCCGGCGCGGCGAACGGCGATGCCGTCGGCGATGGTGGCTTCAGCGTTGATGGTGACGGGAGCGCCGGCTTCGCGCGCGCGGAGCATGGAGGGCAGGCGCTCGGGCTCGACGCCGACGACGCGGATTTTGGGGTTGGTCTCTTTGAGAGCGCAGGCGATGCCGCTGATGAGGCCGCCGCCGCCGATGGGGACGACGACGGCTTCAATGTCGGGGACCTGCTCGAGGAGTTCGAGGCCGATGGTGCCCTGACCGCAGATGACTTCGGGATCGTCGAAGGGATGGATGAAGGTGCGGCCTTCTTCGACGCGGCGGCGGAGGGCTTCGTCGCAGGCTTCGTCGTAACTTTCTCCGTGGAGGATGACTTCAGCTCCGTAGGCGCGGGTGGCGGCGACCTTGATCTGCGGCGTGGCGAGGGGCATGACGATCTGGGCGCGGATGCCGCGCGCGGCTGCGTGGAAGGCTACGCCCTGGGCATGATTGCCGGCGCTGGCGGCGATGACTCCGCGCTTGCGTTCGGTTTCGCTGAGGGTGAGGAGCTTGTTGAGGGCGCCGCGCTCTTTGAATGATCCGGTGCGCTGAAGGTTTTCGAGCTTGAGGTGAATGGGGAGGCCGGTGAGTTCAGAGAGATGATGCGAGAACTGGCAGGGGGAGACGTGGATGGAGTCTTCGATGCGCGCGCGCGCGGATTGAATGCCGACAAGGGATACGGGTTCCAAGACAAGCTCCTCGTTAAGAAAAAGTGACTGGAAATGCGAAAACCACCAGCCGCGCTTGCGGGTGGTGGCCTGAGTGTTGCTGGACTACTGAATCCGGTTCGTCAGGCTTTTCCCGCGCGCATGATGTGGCTGCTAATTCGAATGGCGGGAATGAGGGCGATAGCGGCCAGCGCAGGGCAAATGACTGCGCAGCAGGCGATCGCGAAGAGGCTGACGTTGTGCATGACGTTAAATGCAGTAGAGCAGAGGCGCGGCGGAGGCGTCAAGCGAGTACAGAATCTTGCGATTCGGTTGCGAAGGATTCGTGCAGCGCATTCCTTGTTTTGAGATTTTGTTGAGTGCGAACTGGAAGTAGACGAAGGAGAAGAGAAAAGTGAAAAACCAGTTCAGACGCAGGTTGACCGGTTCGCGGCGGTTGTAGTGCTCGAGAAGTTCCTCGCGAAGTTCGTAGATGACGACGATCCAGAGAAGCCAGGAGAAGAGAAAGCCGAATCCGGTAACGAGGGAAGCGATGGCCCAGTAAAGGGAACTGGAACGGTGGTCGATTTTGCGAATCCAGATGCAGAGGTAAAGCGGCCACGCAACCGCGACAGCATAGACGGCGAAGTTTCGATACGGATCGGGAACGAACCAGAATGCGAGCGCCTCAGCAGCAACGAGTGCAAGGAGCAAGAGTGCCCAATGAACCCGCGGCGGAGACGGATAGACCGAGCCGTGGCTCGCAGCCTGCTCAGTCGGGGGAATCGCGCATACGGTATCTTACCCCGAAGCCGCAATCCCTAAAAGATGTCAGACGAGCTTTGCGAAGGCTTCGATCTCAAAAAGGTAATGTCCCTCGGGAGGGGCTGAAAGGGCCGCATGTTCAAGAATCCACGTGTCTTTATGGAAAAGAAACACGGCATGGAGGCCGGCGGCAAGGGCTGGATTTATGTCGCTTTTGGGACTGTTTCCGATCATCCAGCTGGAGTGGGGAGCGAGTTGGTGGCGCGCGAGGACTGCCTGGTAGGTGGCTGGGTCTTTTTCCGCAACGATCTCGACGGCGGAGAAATGTGCGGCAAGTCCGGAGCGTCGGACTTTGTCGGCCTGCTCGGCGTGATCGCCTTTGGTCATCAGGATGAGGCGATGGCGGGACGCGAGATCGCGGAGCGTCTCTTCGACCTGGGGCAGAAGTTCGATTTCCTGCTCGGCAATGGAGTTTGCGAATCCGACGATGCGCTGGCGCTTTTCTTCGTCCATCGGTGCAGGGCTGAGCCGTTCGAAGCAGGTGACGAGCGAGCGCGTGAAGCTGGGCAGTCCGTAGCCGTGCGCGAGGATCGTTTCGCGTTCGACGGCGTTGAGGGTCAGGCGGACTTCAGCCGGCGAGTACTCGTGATGATTGAGATAGCTGATGAAGGCCGCGATGGCGCGTTCGAAGTAGATGTTGTTTTCCCATAGGGTGTCGTCGGCGTCGATGAGGAGCGTCTGGCCGGGGGGAAATTGGGGCATGAGACTATCGTACAAAATCTGATTGGGGATTATTTCGTTGGGGTGGGAAGCACATAGTCGAACTGGTAGGAGTGCTTGCCGCTGACGATTTTGATGGTCATGGTTCCGGAGATGCCGGTGAGATCGCCGGTGCCGGAGCCGGGTACGACTTTGACAACGAGTTCGAATTTGTTGTCTTCCATGGTGCCGAAGTGTTGCAGGGCAAAGGAGCCGGTGCGGCCATGGAGGGTGCCGGTGACCTGCTCGATGGCGACATATCCTGCGGTGCCGGTGGCGGGATTGCCGGCGCCGAGCATCTCGCCTTTGCTGGAGGCTTCGAGGTCGCCATGGAACTGCTTGTCGAGGCCGTAGCGGCCAATGGCGGTGCCGGCGAGTGCTTCGTCAGCGGTCAGCGGCGCATTCTTCACATCGAATGTTCCTTCAGCGTGCATAGAAACCGGGCCATCCTTAGCTGTGGTTTGGGAGTGGGGAGCCTGTGCTGAAACGAGAGTCGGCATGAGAAACCATCCTAAGAGTAATAGAAAGGGGATGATACCGATGTTCATTCGACGCACAATTTCTCCTTCGGTTAACAAAGAAATTGTACGGGGAGTGGTGCGCGCCTGCACCAAGCAATCGACAAGGCGGCCTATTCAGCAAGCTTGAAGATGCGGATCTGCACGAGTTTCGCGATGGTGAGGTTCTTGAAGCCGCGGCTCCTGCATGCGCTGAACGAAGTCGGGTGTGATTTTGAAGATGCGGATCTGGATGAGTTCATCGAGCGTGGGCTGGAAAGCCGAGGGCGCGAATCTGTTTCACTTCTTCGGCGTTCACTCCCTGAACCTTGAGGCCGATGAGCTTGTCGGCGTCGGGGAATTCATAGCCCATGGCTGGGAAGCTCTGTGCATAGGCAGGATCGATTTTGAAGATGCGCAAGGCAATGAGGTTGTCGGTCGTGATGCCGTGGATCTTTGCCTGCTGAAGCGAGCGCGCGAAGTCGCTGGTGACGTCGAGGAAGGTGTAGGCCTCGAGTTTCTGGGAATCGAACCGGTGAAGCCCAGTTTACCCATGCGGTCGACGAAGGCGGAGTCAGGAGTGAAGAGCGTCGCCGGAGAGTTCGCGATCGTGCACGGTGCCATTGCAGGTGAAGCGTGCCGGCCTCGGCAGCGAGGGTTGCGGTGACGTGTGCGCCTTCGTTGTTGAGATCGGCAAGGGTGAAGCCGGTGAATCGGCTCATCGATTCATTGCTCATATTCGTGCCGCAGTGGTGGTCATTTGGGCAGTCGGTATCCCCGATGCGGAGAGAGAA
>CAWFWK010000011.1:0-23878 GCA_963819425.1 uncultured Acidobacteriaceae bacterium
GGGATGCACTTTCAACTCCATGAGTCTGACGGTGATTGATCCAGCGAAAGCGCGGAATAGGATCTTCGAAAAGAAATTTCCACTGGTCCGTCCCACCTCGCGTATCCACATTCACCACTCCACTGGCGAACTGTCCGTACTCCGACGAAAACGGATTCGACAGCACCTGCACCGAATGAATCGCCACGGCCGGAAGCGTGAGGGCCGGCTGCCCGGTAAAGCTGTCGGTCACGCTCGCCGAATTGACCAGCGTGTTCGTCTGATTCGTCCGACCTCCCTTGATGCGAATCAGCCCATCCAGTCCTCGCACGACGCCCGGCAAAAGCGGCAACGCATCCTGAAAGTCCTGGTTCAGTTGAACCACCGACTTGAGAGTGTTCTCGTTCAAACTCGGAGACCCGCCATAACTGGAGTTCAGATTTACGCCCGACTCTTCGGCCTTCACGGTTACCGTCTCCGTCTGTCCTTTTGGCTTCAACTCAAAGTCGATCTTCGACGTTCCCTCCTTGTCGATCGACACCTGCCGCGTCGCCGATTCAAAACCAGCCAGAGTTACTGTGATTTCATACTTGCCCAGTAAGATACCGCTGAACGTGTACGTCCCAAGAACGTCTGAGACCGTCGCACTTTCGATGTTGGATTCCAGATTCTTCAACGCGACCCGTGCATTGGGCCATGCTGTCTGCACGCGGTCTGAGCCCACCGTAAAGATGTGGCCGCTGATCGAGGCCGTCTTCGCTCCCATCGCCCGCATCGATACCAGCACGATTGCCAGCAACATCAAAATCGAACGTGCCCTCGGTGGCACGCACATCGCAGTACCCTCAGGCAGCAACGTCGAGAGATGTCCAGACCAGATCGAAAAGAGCCTTCGAGGCAAAAAGAAAAAAGCGCACAAAAGTCGCTGCTGGCGCCAATTGTTTCACTTTGCCAAAATCAGAACAAGCCGTCCCACAAAAACGATCATCATCTAAAAACGACCGTCATCCTGAACGAAGCGCAGCGAAGTCGAAGGACCTGCTTTATCAGCTTCTCGGCAGTCTATCCGTTATCTACGAAGATTTTCGTTGACAATTACGAAGCTCTTCGTATAACGTCAGTCCATCATGGAACACGGCACCATCATCCCCCGCCCCACGGAATCCGAACTCGAACTCCTCCAGATCCTGTGGGAGAAGCAGCCGGCCACTGTCCGCGAGATTCACGACGCCCTCAATGAAGATCGCCCCTCCGGCTACACCACCGTCCTCAAGATGCTCCAGATCATGACCGCCAAGGGCCTCGTCGTTCGCGACGAAGCCAATCGCGCCCATGTTTATCGCGCCGCGCTCAGCCAGGATTCCATGCAGAGCAAGATCCTCAAGGACCTCAGCAAACGTCTCTTCGCCGGATCCGCCGCACAGCTTGCCCTCCACGCGCTCTCCATGGAACCCGCCAGTGACAACGAGCTCGCCGAAATCCGCGCCATCATCGAACGCAAACACACCGGAAAGGACCGGCCATGACCCCGATTCCCCAAGCCATCGCCTGGACCCTGATTCACTTCTGCTGGCAGGCCATCTTCATCGCCGCAGCGTATCGCCTGATCAGCGTAGCCATCGCCCGCCGTTCCAGCCAGACGCGCTATCTCGTCGCGCTCTCTGCCCTACTCCTCATGCTTGGCTCCGCAGTCACTACGTTTACCTGGGAGCTGCGGTCTGACACGGCCGTCGCATCCATGGCGGACTCAGCATCGAACCTCCGCGCCACTTTCGTCGGAGACTTCCCGCGCACCACAGCGCCCGGCATTTCCACCCTTCATCCAGTTCCCGAGCGCATCACGCTTGCGTCCATGCTCCCCTGGATCGACGGCCTCTGGCTCATCGGTGTCTTCGCGCTTTCCGTGCGCAGCTTTGGTGGCTGGTGGTATCTCCGTCGCCTGCGTCTCGCCTCCACCATTGAGGCTCCCGCTGCTGTGCTCGCCGCATTTCAGCGGATCTCCGCCACGCTCGGCCTAAGCCGCGAGATAACGCTCCGTCTCTCCACCGCCATCGACAGTCCGATGACCATGGGAACTCTTCGCGCTATCGTGCTGCTCCCGCTCAGCGCCATCACCCTTCTCGGCACTGACGAACTCGAAGTCGTTCTCGCCCACGAACTCGCTCACGTCCGCCGCGCCGACTTTTTCTGGAACATCCTGCAAACCATCGCCGAAACCCTCTTCTTCTTCCATCCCGCTGTCTGGTGGATCAGCGCCCGCATTCGCCACGAACGCGAACTCTGCTGCGACGATCTCGCCCTCAAAATCTGTCCCAACCCCATCGTTTACGCGCACGCTCTCGTTCATCTCGAAGAGCACCGCTCCCGTCACCTGCGTTTCGCCATGGCGCTCGACGGCCATCAATCTCACGCAACTCTTCTCACGCGTGTTGCACGCATCCTCGGTGAACCCATGACTCGCATTCCCAGCCGTCGTCTCCGCCCCTTCTCTCTCGCCGCCGCCTGCGCCGGGCTCGTCGTCATCCTTCTTCCCGTGCCGCACTTGCTGGCCAGCCTCAACCCCAACCCGCAATCCGAGCCCGCTCCCGTTGCCGCTACCGCAATCGTCGTCGCTCCAATTGCTGCACCCGCAGTGGCTCCTGCTATCGCCGCTGAAGTCGCCGTCCATATCGCCCAGCCATCTCCGGCTCCTGCCCCACAGGCAGCAACGCCTGAGGCTGCGCCAGCAGCCGAACCTCAATCCAACGACAAGGCTACGCCCTCCGCACGTCCCCACAGTGACTACATCGACCAGATGAAAGCCGCCGGCTACGACGTCGACCTCGACAAGCTGATCGCGATGAAAATTCAGGATGTCACTCCTCAATACGCCCAGGCGATGAACCAGGCAGGCTTCGGAAAACTCTCCGCCGACGATCTCGTCGCCTGCAAGATTCAGGGAGTAACACCCGAGACCATCGTCGAGATGAAGAAGCAGGGACTGGAGATCAATAACGTCCATGATGCAATCTCCTTCCGCATCTTCCAGGTCACGCCCGAGTTCGTTGCCGGCATGAAAGCCGCGGGATTTGCAAACCTCGATTCCAAACAATTGCTCGCCATGCGCGTCCAGGGAGTTACGCCCGAATACGCCCGGCAACTCAAACAGAAATTCCCCAACGTCACAGCGGACGATCTCGTCAAAGCCCGCATCTTCAGCATCGATGACGAGTTCATCGCGCAGGCGGCTCGTCACGGCTTCAGCAATCTGCCGTTCGAGAAGCTCGTCCAGTTGCGCATCTCCGGCCTGCTCGACGACGAGTCCGCGAAGAAGTAAATAATCCAATCCGTCGCAGTATTTCCAAGCTCCTCTCAGGCGAGGCACAGGAAAGCCTCGTCTGAGAGGCGCTTTCGAGGAGCTAGAAATGAAACTGCTCAACCAACTCGCTCTCGCCATCACGTTTGCAACTGCATTTCTCGCAACGCAAGCGGAATCGCTCGCCCCCATCCACGCCAGGTGCACCATCGGAATCAGCGATACCGGCGGCCAATTCTCTCTCCGCATCGGGGATACCGACTGCGTAGGTGATCACCACTGCGGCATGAATTTCAGCAATGAATCCATGAGCCGCTTCACCGGCATCACCATCGCCGACCTCGCGAATGATGGTGCCCACCTCACCGCGACCCTCGCCGCAGAAGCCGGCACGTTCACCTGCACGGGCGCCGTCCACGATCACGAACTTCGCGGCGACTCCGTCTTCACCCCCGATTCCGCCTTCGTCGATCGCATGGCCAAACTCGGATTCACCGGCTTCGACTCCCAAAAGCTCCAGGCCTATGCGTTCATCAACGTAACCACCGATTACGCCCGTTCCTTGCAAGAGGCGCACATTCGCGGCATCAACATCGACAACCTCATAGCCCTTCGCATCTTCAACGTCGATCCAGCCTATATGCAGAGCTTCGCTGCCATGGGTTATGAACAGCCAGACGCCGACAAGCTCATCGCCCTCAAAGTTCAGGGCGTCAACGCCGAGGAAGTAAGACAGATTCGGGCGCTCGGTTACCAGCCCACACTCGATGAACTCATCCAGATCCGCATCTTCAAAATCACGCCGGACTTCGTTCACCGCATGCAGGAGCGTGGTTTCAAGAACCTCACCATCGCGAAGCTGGTTCAGATCCGCATCTTCAAACTCGCCGAATAGGACACCTCGTCGGTTGCCTGGCGCAGTCACGCACCACTCCCCGTACAATTTCTTCGTAACCGAAGGAGAAATTGTGCGTCGAACCAACATCGGTGTCATCACCCTTCTAACCTTTTCAGGATGGTTTCTCATGCCGACTCTAGTTTCAGGACAGGCTCCTCACTCCCAAACCACAGCTAAGGATGGTCCGGTTTCTATGCATGCTGAAGGAACATTCGACGTGAAGACCGCACCACTGCCCTCAGATGAAGCGCTCACCGCCACCTCCATTGGCCGCTACGGTCTCGACAAGCAGTTCCATGGCGATCTCGAAGCCGCAAGTAAAGGTGAGATGCTTGGCGCCGGCAATCCCGCTACCGGCACCGCAGGCTATGTCGCCATCGAGCAGATCACCGGCGCCCTCCACGGACGCACCGGCTCTTTCGCCCTGCAACACTGCGGAACCATGGTCGACAACAAGTTCGAACTCATTGTCAAAGTCGTACCCGGCTCAGGCACCGGCGATCTCACTGGCATCTCCGGAACCATGACCATCAAAATCGTCAGCGGCAAGCACTCTTATCTGTTCGACTATGAACTCCCTCCCACAACGAAATAGTCGCCGCCCCGATTTCGTAAGATAGTCCCATGCCCCAGTTTCCCCCCGGCCAGACGCTTCTCATCGATGCGGACGACACCCTGTGGGAAAACAACGTCTACTTCGAACGCGCCATCGCCGCATTCATCAGCTTCCTCAATCACCACGAGTACACGCCGGCTGAAGTTCGCCTCGCGCTCAACGCCGTCGAACGCGAAACGATTCTCGCGCATGGCTACGGCCTGCCCAGCTTCACTCGCTCCCTGGTTACCTGCTTCGAACGCCTCAGCCCTGAGCCAATGAACGAAGAAAAGCGTCAGCGCGTCATCGGCTTCGCGCGCTCCATCGCCGAGCAGGAAATCGAACTTCTTCCCCAGGTCGAAGAGACGCTCCGCGATCTCGCGTCCCGCCACCGGATCATCCTGATGACAAAAGGCGATCAAGCCGAGCAGGCCGACAAAGTCCGCCGTTCCGGACTCGCCGCATATTTCTCCGCCGTCGAGATCGTTACCGAAAAAGACCCCGCCACCTACAAGGCAGTCATCGCCCGCCACCAACTCGCTCCCCACTCCAGCTGGATGGTCGGTAACAGTCCCAAAAGCGACATCAATCCAGCCCTCGCCGCTGGCCTCCACGCCGTGTTTCTCTTCCATAAGCACACGTGGATTCTTGAACATGCGACCCTTTCAGCCGCTCCAGAGGGACAGTACCTTTTTGAGGTCGATGCCTTCGCAAAGCTCGCTAACATCTTTTAGCGACTCCCTCTTCGCGGTAAGATACCGTATGCCTCGTTCCCCCGACCAGCAGGCTGTGAACCACGGCACCGTCTTTCCCTCGCCACCGAGGGTTCATTGGTCACTGTTACTCCTGGCACTCGTTGTTGCTGAGGCACTCGCGTTCTGGCTCGTTCCGGATGCGTATCGCAACTTCGCCGTCTATGCTGTTGCCGTGGCGTGGCCGCTATACCTCTGCATCTGGATCCGCAAGATCGACCAGCGATCAAGCTCGCTCTATTGGGCCATCGCTTCCCTGGTAACTGGATTTGGCTTTCTCTTTTCCTGGCTTCTCTGGGTCGTCGTCATCTACGAGCTTCGAGAGGAGCTGCTTGAGCACTACAATCGGCGCGAACCTGTCAATCTGCGCCTGAATTGGTTTTTGACGTTTCTCTTCTCCATCATCTACTTCCAGTTCAAACTGAACAAAATCTCAAAACTTAGGGAAGCCTCGCACGAAGCCTTCGCAGCCGAACCACAGGGTTCTGTAACTGCTTGACGCCTCCTGCTCGCCTCTGCTCTACTTCATTCAACGTCATGCACAACTGCAGCCCCAACGCGATCGCTGGTCATGCAATCACATGCCCTGCGTTGGCTGCTGTCGTCCTCATTCCCGCTATTCGAATTAGCAGCCACAACATGTGCGCGGGAAAAGCCTGACGAACCGGATTCAGTAGTTCAGCAACACCCAGGCCACCACCCGCAAGCGCGGCTGGTGGTTTTCGCATTTTCAGTCATTTTTTCTGAACGAGGAGATTGTCTTGGAACCCGTATCCCTAGTCGGCATCCAGTCCGCCCGCGCGCGCATCGAGAACTCCATCCACATCTCGCCCTGCCAGTTCTCGCATCACCTCTCCGAGCTCACCGGACTCCCCTTGCACCTCAAGCTCGAGAATCTCCAGCGCACCGGCTCATTCAAAGAACGCGGTGCCCTCAACAAGCTGCTCACTCTCAGCGAGACCGAGCGCAAGCGCGGAGTCATCGCCGCCAGCGCCGGCAATCATGCCCAGGGCGTTGCCTTTCATGCCGCGGCCCGCGGCATCCGCGCCCAGATCGTCATGCCCCTCGCCACTCCGCAAATCAAGGTTGCCGCCACTCGCGCCTACGGAGCTGAAGTGATTCTCCACGGAGCCAGCTACGATGAAGCCTGCGACGAAGCCCTTCGCCGGCGCGTCGAAGAAGGCCGCACCTTCATTCATCCCTTCGACGATCCCGAAGTGATCTGCGGTCAGGGCACCATCGGCCTTGAACTTCTTGAGCAGGTTCCCGACATCGAAGCCGTCGTCGTTCCCATCGGCGGCGGAGGCCTCATCAGTGGCATCGCCTGCGCTTTGAAAGAAACCAACCCCAAAATCCGCGTAGTCGGCGTCGAACCGGAGCGTCTACCCTCCATGCTGCGTGCCCGTGAAGCCGGAGCACCCGTGACCATCGCTGCAGAAGCCACCATCGCCGATGGCATCGCCGTTCGCCGCGCCGGCGATATCACGCTCCCCCTTGTCTCCCGCTACGTCGATGAGATCGTCACCGTCGACGACGAAGAAATCGCCAGCGCCATCCTCATGCTCCTCGAGCAGGAAAAAACATTAGCCGAAGGCGCCGGAGCCGCCGCTCTCGCCGCCGTCGTCCAATCCAAAACGAATCTCCGCCATCGCCGCACCGTCGTCATGGTCTGCGGAGGCAACATTGACGTCTCGCTGCTCGCCAAGATCATCGAGCGAGGCCTCGTCAAAGACGGGCGCCTCCTCCGCGTCCGCGTCTATCTGCAAGACCGCCCCGGCGCACTCCTCCACCTCACCCAGATCCTCGCCCGCGAACGCGCCAACATCGTTGAGACCATCCACAACCGCGCCTACTACGGCGTCAGCCTCGGCGAAACCGTAATCGACGTCACCCTCGAAACCCGAGGCGCCACCCACATCACCGCCATCAGCCACGCCCTGCGCGAAGCCGGCTTCCGCTTCGAGCGCATTCAATAGCAGTCGTTACCACGGTGCGAATCCACAGACTCGATTTTTAATTCAAGAGATGTGTCATCCTGAGCGACCGAAGGGGAGTCGAAGGACCTGCGGTTGCTTCTTGCCTGTATCAGCACGAGATTGGGTGCCCCATGTCTCGATTTTGAGACTTGGGAAAGCACGACTCTCAACCGCTTTGTGTCAGGGCGCGAGACTTCAGTCGTGCGCGTTGTAGTGGCCATAAAAAAGAAACTGTCATCCTGACCCATAGCAGCTTGCATAATTTTTGGCCCGTCATCCTGAGCGGAGCAGCTTGGGGCCCCGCGAATGATTCATCATTCGTGGGGTAAGCGGAGCGAAGGACCTGCTTTTGTTCTTTTATCTGGATCAAAGATGCGCAGCTGGTTCGTTCCCGCCTATGCGCCGCGCCCCAAACCACACCAACCCAACCGCCCCCGCCAGAAAAATCGCATTCCCCACCCGCACACTAGCGTCCAGCGTACCCACCGCCGGATGCTGCAAGAAAGCATGCCACCCATACGCCAGCGCCGCGCCCCCTCCAAGCGCAAGCTGATATCGCAGCCCCCATCCCGGACGCCGCGACCACCCAATCACCAACACCAGCATCCCCGCATCCAGCGCAAGCAATGCCGCCACCGCTCCCCAACCCCAGTCCTTGGGAACAAACAGCGCCGCCGATCCAAACGCCAGCGCAACAGCGCCCACCAACCACGCCGAAGGAACTACACCCACATCTTCTCGCCGCTTCACAGGCAGAACAAACGCCGCCACTACCAGCAGCACAATCACCACCGCAGCCCCAATGAACTGCGACCTCGAAGCCAGAAAGGGATCCTGCTTGTACTGCATTACCCCCGCCGCCGTTGCCCCAAGCAAAAACACCAGCGTCACAACCACCAGCCCCACTCGTCCCAACCACGACGTCCGCGCGCGATCAGGCACGCATGCCTCCACCAGCGCAATCGGCGTCGAGATACTCCAGATCCCGTGCACCATCAGCATCCACAGCGTCCACCACGCGCTGATTCCAAGCGAAGGAATATACGCCGGCGTTAACAATCCAAGATTCAGCTTCAGATAATTCGGATTGAACAGCGATTGCGTCGTGTACGCCTCTTCAAAAATTCCGTACGCCATTGCCAGCAACAGAATGCTCGGCCATCCCCGTCCAGTTCTCCGCACCACCTCGCGAATCAGCAGCGCTCCCCCGCCGTACATCGGCGCCAGCACGATGAGCGCAGGCAGCAGCTTCATCGGCAAGTTTCCGAGCAGGTACTCCGCCACCAGCGGCGCAACAAACACCAGCCCCAGCGCCGGCCAGATTCCGCGTTTCTTCTGCAATACCTGAACGTTCTGCACGCTCAACGTCTCCGTCCCCATCCTCAACCCCTTCGACCGCGCATAACGTATTCAAGACCGCACTGATTGATCGCGCCTGCGTCCCTGAGATGTGTGCCCCGAGAGAAACTGGGTGCCCCAGGTCTCGATTTTGAGACCTGGGAGGGATGCAACAATAAACTTGCACATCGAGAACATTGTCCCATGTACACACCCAAATTCAATCAAGTCTCCGATCGCTCTATCCTCATCGAAGCCATGCAAGCCTATTCCTTCGCCATTCTCATCGGACCGCTTGCCTCGGTTGAGAACTCCAGCTCTCATCACGCCACGCATCTCCCTCTCGTGGTCAAAGATGAAGGCGCGCACGGCGTCCTCGAAGGCCACTTTGCGAAAGCCAACCCTCACTGGCAATCTCTCACCAATCGAGAAACCCTCGTCGTTTTCCCCGGCCCGCACAGTTACGTCAGCCCCTCGCTCTATGCCGAAGAACTTTCCGTCCCCACCTGGAACTACGTCGCGATCCACGCCTACGGCACACTCACGCTCGTTGAAGACGACGCCGGAAAAGACGCACTCCTCTGGGGCCTTATTCAGGCGAACGATCCTGCCTACCTTGAACAGTGGCGCAATCTACCCGGGGGATTCCGCCGCACCATGCTCGCCGGCATCACGGGTTTCCGCATCCCCATCGCTCGCATCGAAGGCAAATTCAAAATCAGTCAGAACCGCCCCGAAGCCGACCGCCGCGCAGTCCACACCGCGCACGCCTCCGGCACCCCCGATCAGCAAGCCCTCGCCTCCTGGATGCAGCGCCTCATCGTGTGAAAAATCTCGACAGTAACATTAAGCGAGAGACCCGCCCTGTCAGGGGCGACCGAGAGTAGCCCCGGGTGAAACCCGGGGGAAAACACACCAGTTTCCTCTCGCGTCCCGGAGGGCCGACCGATCGCATTTCCAGCTTTTCAGGTGTCGCAACGAACCGTGAAAGATGCCCCTTCAAAATGCCCCAAACATCACAACCTCAAAATCTCAGCAGCCATTCGACTCCACGTCTCGGTCAACGAAAGTTGTGTCGAGCCGATGTAAGCAACAACCCACGCGGCAAATCCTCCCGCAAGCCATGGGTCGAACCTGCGCGTCATTGCAACACGGATCAGCAATAACAATCCACCCAGGCAGAAAGCCGGCCCAAATAAACCCATCCACCCGCTATGCCCAAAAATCGGAATCAGCATCGGCATGCGAGCGGTAGCCCCCGGCAAAATCGTCAATCCCGTCAGCAGCATCATCGACCGATGAATCTTCGGCTTCTTGCGCGTCACGATTCCCGCGGTAATGAAAACCGTAAACAGTGCCATCTCGGTGAACATCACCAGCAAGAACCGCGGATATTCCATATCGAAGAAGACAAAACCCGGCGTCAGTTTCACCGATCGAATTGCCACCATTGTTCCCGTGCTCGCAATCGCAAGTCCGATTGCAATCGCTGCCCACCCAAGCGTCATATGCAGCTTGCGATTCCGAACCGCGATCAGCACCGACTGCACAAGGAAGAGCACAAACCACGCCGCAATCGCTATCCCATGCACCAGCACCAAAAGGAAAATTCCCCGATCGATCGGGCTTCCGTCAAAATGTGTACCGTGCGTGTAGAAGGGATGAAACCCGATCAGCATCACCAACAAAAAAGCCACAGCGGCTGCACTATAAAACAACCTGTCAGCTTTCATTCGTGCCTTTCGCTCTCAGAGGATCGCGGAAACAAAACAAGCACTGGATTTGGCCCGGGATACGGAGGAAGTGCTCACAATCTTACCATCGCGACACCGCACTACTCTCGACCAGTGCAGTAGAGTGATCGTGTCACTCTAGTCTCAGCTCTCGGAGATTCCAATGCGCAAATTCCTCTTTGCTCTTGCCGCGCTCTTTCTTGCCTCACTCGCTCCTGCAATCTCGGTACAAGCCCAATCCAACTGGAAATCACGCGTCAGCGAATCCATGCCCCTCCTAGGCCACCGCAACTGGATCCTCATCGTCGACTCCGCCTACCCGCTCCAGTCCTCTCCCGGCGTCGAAACCATCGAGACCAACGCCTCTCACCTCGATGTCCTTCGCTACGTCCTCGGCGCCGTGAACAACTCCGTCCACGTCCGCCCACTCATCTATATGGACAAAGAACTCCCCTTCGTCCCGGACGACGATGCCCCCGGCGCCTCCGCCTATCGCTCCCAGATCGCCCAGACCCTCGCTGACTACACGATCGAGTCCATTCCCCACGAGCGCGTCATCTCCCAGATCGACGAAACCAGCAAGGAATTCCACGTCCTCGTCCTCAAGACCACCATGACCATCCCCTACTCCTCCGTCTTCATCCGCCTCGACTGCAAATACTGGTCCGCCGACGCCGAAAAACGCATGCGCGCCCGCATGCGATAATCCGTCTGGTTCTTTCGTTCAGCATCATGTACGATCAGCGGCCATCGTATCGGCTCAGCCTATGCGATGGAGAACACCCCGCAATCCTGCTTCAAGCGATTTCGCAAACCGAAAGGAGATTTGCATCATGGAAAGAAATGGCCGCCGCTTAATGTTTCATGGCATCTGCCTGTTCCTGCTAGGTCTCTTGACAGGATTTGCCGAGCAGCATTTCGCCAACATGCGAATGGGACTTGCAGCGCATCTCGAAGGCGTGATGAATGGCACTTTCCTGCTCGCACTGGGAGCCGCCTGGCCTCATGTGAGGCTGTCGCATTCGCCAGCCGCGATTGCCTTCTGGCTGGCCTTGTATGGCTCATATTTCAACTGGTTCATTACCCTGCTTGCGGCGATCTTCGGCACCGCAGCTCTTTCTCCAATTACCGGAGTGGGTCACAGCGGATTGCCTTGGCAAGAGAGTCTTGTCACCGCCGGCTTCATGTCGGTTGGCATCGCCATTGTGCTGGCGTCCGCCATGATTCTTTGGGGACTTCGCAAAGAAATGTCGAAATAGTCTCGAATCCGGGCAGCTCACACGTCCGACTGAGACAAAGCGTCTTACGAGCCTCAGACCGTCAATTACGCGAGTCCGCCCACCACTCTGGGAACCCTCGTTTTTGATATACTTAACAGGTTCACCTCGCGGAGGTGGCGAAATTGGCAGACGCACTAGCTTGAGGTGCTAGCGCCCACAAGGCATAGGGGTTCAAGTCCCCTCCTCCGCACCATTTCCGGGTATTATCTCATTGAAAATGCAAATGTTGAGAAGTAACCAAATAGTACTTCTTAACACTCTTCCTAGCATTTTTCCGAAAACCTACTGAAGTTTTCTCCGAGTTCGCAGTATTCGAATGTGAACGGAGAACTATGGCAAGTAGGCGAGTTGGACTCTACAAGTACACTTCAATCGATGGCCGCTGGCGGTACCTCAGGGCTGTCTTCTACCCCAACAAAAAAATCAAGGCTCACTCCGTACTCGACAACGGGATCGAACGGGTCGCCAAAGGCGGCTACTACGTGCTTTCCTTTGCCCGCAAGTGGGAAGCCGTGGGCAACGACCCAGAAACAGCCGTCAAGGCGCTGAACCGCAAGCGGGGTGAACTCCTCACACTCGCGAACGGCGGTACCGTAGTTTCGGAGCAGAATGCGACGATACAAACTACAGTACAAGGCACACTCAAAGCCGCGCTGGAGGCATGGATTCAGGAAGTCATCGACCGCGGCCAGGACGCAGAAACCATCCGTGCAAAGCGTACCTGTGGAAACGAGTTTGCCCGCTCCTGCAAGGTCAAGCTGCTCGCTGCTGTTACACGGCAACATTGCCTCCAATACATCAATGCATACCTGCAGAAGATGGGGAACAGCGATCGAACTCGCTACAACAAGTTCGGTAGGCTGAGGGAGTTTTTGACGCGCGAGGGTCTAGACCTGCTGTCGGATGGGGACAAGCCCAAGTACACCAGCGATGACCCCCTGGTGTTGGAGCAGGACGAACTAGAGCAGTTTTGGATTGTGTGCCCCAATCACAAGAAACTGATGTACATGGTGTTCCTTTGCTGTGGGCTGCGCATGAGCGAACTTCAAACCTTGCGCTGGGTCGACATCGACTTTGCCAAAGGCAAGATCAAGATTCAAGAGCGCCCGGAATACGGCTTCAAACCTAAGAAGCATCACTGCCGTTCCGTACCCATCAACGACGAATTGTTAGGGCAATTGCATTTGCGGAAATTGACGGCAAAGTTTCCGATCGTATTTCACACCCGGTCGGGTAAGCCTCTCACACACTTGTGGGAAGACACGCAGAACATTTTCAAGAAGACCGAAGTGGCGCTTGAGAAGGGTCATCCGCACTGCTTCCGGGCGACTTTCTGCACGACTCTATTTCGGGAAGGATGGGGGCTCCCCGATGTTATGCATGTAATGGGGCACAAGGACAGTGACACGACCCTCAGGTACATGGTTCCGATGCGCGACGAAGATTTACGGAAGAAGATGCTTGAAGTGAGATTCGCGTAATGTTGACGGGCATAAAAGCGACGTCCAACTCAGGTGGATACTGGGGCTAGTGTGGGCTCGCGCTCCGTCGCGGCGACCCGTCTTGTTTACGCGCCGCAACGTGCTCCCTCAGGTAGGACTCGAACGTCCCCTGAAAATCCAGCCACTTCACCAATCGAATCAATTTTGCCACAAATACTGGAAAAAACAAGAGCAGGAATTTCAGTGCATGTCTGTGCAGATTCTCTAAAAACGCAGGAATCGTAGAATCGGCGGTTCGGCAGTACAAAAGCGGTACATCCCTTACGTGAGCATTGCGTCACTTGCCATCAATCCGAGTTTCTTTTGGGCTTCTCCTGACTTCGAAGACCGGCTCGCATCATCTAAATCGCGCTCGCTCGGGGAGTCACAATTGAATCCTGAGCATGCAACCGAATGCCATTTGTCCGAAATGGCGATTTCTCGTCCAGGTGGATCCGATTTGTAAACACTTGTCGACATATCAGTACTATATCCTTGGCGAAGCCAATAGACCGCAAACCGAAGGCAGTTTAGCATTAATTACGAATTGATCTTGTCAGAAATTCTGTTCTGAGCAGCCGATAGCCGAGGGTCACTCGTCCGAAATGGCGAAGTTGTTACCCGAGCGGTTCCACTTTAAGCTATTGCCGGGGAGCGCTGTGCCGCCATCCCGCATTCGACCAATAATCAGACTTGCCGGTCGGGCAGTTTCAACGCCTGCCGGACTTGTCGAAACCGTGGATGTTGATGAAGGTTGAAGTAGGTCGGAAAACAGTCGGCATACAGGGTGAACGGATCGGCTTCGGCGATGGCTTTTTCGAAATAATCCACCGATGCATCCAGATCGCGAAGGCCGGAATAGACCCACGAGTAGTGAATTGGTCGTACCGGGCAGTGGTTCCTCATTTCGTTCAGCCGCACCAAATACCGCTCGGCGTCTTCTCGATTGCCTGCGCATCCTTCCACAAAGCCTCTCCATGCGATGGTGTGGGGAATATTTGGATCCAGGTCTTCCGCGGCCTGCAATGCACGGCGGGCCGCCTCGTGATTGCCCAGGGCCGACTCGGCAAGTCCCAATGACCAATACGCTTCGACAAAGTCGGGATGTTGAGAAATCATCCGCCGGCCCTGTTCGGCGGATTCAGCAAACTGTCCGCAACAGATCCTTACCCAAACGATTTCATTGCCGATTTCGGGAGATACGGGATCCAGGTCGTAGGCTTCAAACACCGCGTCGATGGCTTCGTCGAAGCGGCTGAGCGGCACCAGACAGGCGATGGACAACCAGTTCAGGCCCATGGAGTAACTCGGGTTGTGGCGGATTGCCCGGCGGAAGTTGGATTCGGCCAATTCCCATTCATGTTTCAATGCGAGCTGAAACATCGCCAGTGAACAGTAGGCTTCGCCGCACTCGGGATCAAGTTCGAGCGCCCTCATTGCCCAGGTATATCCCTGCTCGAGTGTCTTGCGAGTATCTTGAGCATGCCACCAACTCCTGAGAGCTTGGCAGTCTGCCAGACCTGCGTAAGCGGGGGCATAGTTCGGGTACCGGTGCAGCACGTTTTGAAAGTGCTCCATCGCACGCGTGAGGTTGTCGGGCGACCAGCGAAGAAACCATGCTCGGCCGGATAGATAGACCTGGTATGTTTCTCGATCTATCTGCGACAGCGGCCTGGGCCGGTGGCCCGCATGGTCGGCTGCGAGCGCAGAGGCAACGAACATTCCAATCATGTCTACGGCCGATTGAATCTGGTTGTTGAACGAGCCGATCAGCTCGAACCCGTCCGCGACCACTCGTTTCAATTGAGCGGAGATAATGGCGCCGCTGATGCTGCACTCGAGGACGGCGTTCGCGCCAAGCTCCGAAATAGCCTTTCCCATATCCCCGCCTGCGGTTAATACAGATTGAGGCGCGAGCACGCGGACGTTTTTCAACCTGCCGAGATTGCGGATGAGCTCTGCCGCCATTCCCAGGCTCGTCAGCTCGTCATCGGAATTCACAAAGACGGCCAAGAGGAGGTTGGGAGATGAGACGCCCGGCCTTTTCTCGAGGACAGGAATGTAATTGCCTTTGCCGAGCACGATGCGCCAGGGGTCTCCGCAGCCTTCCGTGCGGTAATACGTTTCCAGGCGGCGGCGCAATCGATGCGCTTCGACGCGGACTATGGGATCCGCCTTTGGATCGTACCCGGGCTTTCGCCCGAAAAACTCCAATCCGATGATGGACTCTTTGAATTCGTCCCGTGGTGTGGTCGCCAGGCGATTCACCAGGAAGGCCAGCAACTCGCGCTGCTGATGTGCAAGGCGAAAAGTCTCGCTACTCGCGATGCGCCGTAGCTCCGTATCCAAAGCGTCAGCCATAGTGGGTGTGATTCTAGCAGCGTGCGTGCTCATCGGGTCAGCCATGTAACCCTTTGTATCCCCGGCGTCCTTGCTGCCGCATTCGCGCCTGCACTACGGTGAATCTGCAACCAACTCGCTGCCTTTCCCCGTTGACCTGCCACGGCAACTTTTCCTCCTCGTTACCTTGGCACTACCCCGGAGGCCCTAGTGAAGAAGATCGACGACCTAAAGAAACTTCTACGTGGAACTGTGCTCCTGCCCGGATCGGAAGAGTACGAGGCTAGCCGACGAATCTGGAACGCGATGATCGATCGCCGTCCGCGTGCGATTGTCTGTTGCAGCGGGCCGGCTGATGTCCAGGCTGCGGTACGGTTTGCCGCTCAGGAGGAAATCTACCCTGCGATTCGCGGAGGAGGACACAACGCGGCGGGATTGGCGATGCTAGACGACGGGCTGGTCATCGATGTGTCGCGCATGAAGGGAATCTTCGTGGAACCTGCGGCAAGAACCGTAACAGCACAGACAGGACTTACATGGGGTGAATTCGACCGCGAGACCCATGTACATGGCCTAGCGACAACCGGAGGGCTGATTTCGACGACGGGAATTTCCGGCCTAACGCTGGGGGGCGGTGTCGGGTGGCTAATGGGACGTTGCGGGTTAGTGTGTGACAACACGTTGAGCTACGATGTGGTACTGGCGAGTGGCGAGATGGCGAGAGCGAACGCAAGCGAGAATGCCGATCTGTTCTGGGCGTTGAAGGGCGGCGGCGGCAACTTCGGCGTGGTCACATCCATCACGTATCGCATGTATCCCATTCAAGAAGTCCTGTCGGGATTGTTGCTCTATCCGCTAAGTGGGGCACGGGAAGTACTCAGGTTCTATCGCGATTTCACGTCCGGCGGAATTCCCGACGAGCTAACCATGTATGCAGCTGCACTTTGCGCACCGGATGGGGTCCCAGTAGTCGCACTGATTCCGGCGTGGTGCGGAGATCTTGAAGAAGGAGAACGCGTGCTGAAACCTGTACGAGCATTCGGTTCTCCCATTGCAGATCTGATAACACGGATGCCGTATCCAGCGATGCAGCAGATGATCGATGGAGTGGCGCCGTTTGGGTTGCGAAGCTATTGGAAGAGCCAATTCCTTCGCGAACTGACAGACGAGACGGTCGACCGGTTCGTGGATTTTGCGGAAACGAGTGTATCGCCACGCTCGATTGCCATCCTGGAGCACGCGCACGGAGCGATGGCGCGTGTGCCGGCCGACGCAACGGCATTTCCGACACGGAGTGCGCCGTACGACCTGGTAGTTATAGGCGCATGGACAAACGCCGACGACGACGAAGTGAACATCGCTTGGACTCGCCGCTTCCATTCGGCCATGGAGCGATGGTCAACTCACCTTGTCTACGTCAATGCATTGGACCAGGACGACGTAGATCGAATTCCGCAGGCTTATGGACCTAATTACACAAGACTTTGTGAAGTGAAGGCAAAGTACGATCCTGAAAACCGTTTCCGGCGTAATCAGAACATCCGTTCGCTTGCGAACGCAGGTTGAGATCACGATTGTGTTCCGAACTCAATCAGTCACAGGAGGGTGTCATGAAATCTGCCAATCACTGCTTCAAACTCGTTCTAAGAGCGAGCTTATTACTCACTTCGCTTACCGTTAACGGAGTTGCTCAAAACCCGCATTGCACAGCCGTTGGGGGCGCGATCCTGACCAATCTTGGTGGATTTGGCGTCATTGACGGCAGTCCAACAACCCTTGGCGTCGCAACTGGGGATTTGAAGGGAGCGCTTGGAGTGCAGATTGTGAGCGCCAGTCCGGACTTCACCAGCATCACCGTGCAGCACCACTGGGTGACCGAGGACGGCGAAACCCTGAATTTTGGCGAGACGACTCTACACGGGACCTACGTTTCTCAGACATTGCTGGCGGTAACTGAATACAAAGTCTCCCTCAGCGGCGGCACCGGCCGATTTGCGAATGCGACCGGCAAGCTGTCGTCAATTGGCGAGATTGACTTCGCCACCGGTCATGCCGTGCTGCGCTACAGCGGAACGGTTTGTTACGGGGGCGGCGATTAAGGCGTGTCCGCGTGAGGTTTTGTTCGGCAAGTTGCGCGATCCTTGACGCGTTTTCGAAGGGTGGGACGTAAGACTGAGCTACGCATGACAAGCAAGGTTAGTTGCTTGGAGACAAAAGGCGAGAAGACCATGTTCAGAATCATTGCCAATGTCCGTCATGAAAGTCGCCGTACAGGCCAATACGCTCATTGAGCTAGGCAAGTCGCTCAACCTTCTCGGCAACTGGCCGTATAACGTCAGGACTCTATCGGAGCTGCTCCGCGCGATAAGGCGCGAGGGGTGGCAGAGAGACAGCGCGGAGCAGGTCGGATAGAGCGGTTTGAAGGAAGTCGCTGGTGCGATCGGGGCAGGATGTTGGCTATGGGTTTTTCATCGCATCAGGCTCGGTTGTTCGAGCGAGTGCGGTTGGTAAGTGAGCCGCGCTGGTCCTGCGGGATGCGCAATTGGATGAAGTAGACGCTGTGGAACGATAACCGGTTCGGATGGGAAACGCCATTTTTCTGAGCCGGTGCACACTTCGATTAAGCGTGCCATGAAGCATGCAGTGCAGACCGCTTTGATGAGACGGCTAAGAAGAATCAAGCAGGTGTCTCTCTTTCTTTTCGGCGAAGAACAGTTGTGCAGCAGTGATCCGCTCAACGAGATGCATGAGCCCATGGCAGTGCGGGCACGTCCATAGCAAAGGCTTTGCGAGGAGCGGCGTTTCTTGATCCGGAGCCTGGTGGAGCAAAGCGCGGCAGAGTGGCAGCATGCGGGCTCGTCTGCGGCTGGCGAGGAGACCGAAGTAGCGGATACGGGGAAAGCCTCGCGGCAGCACATGCTGTACGAATCGGCGCAAGAACTCTTCGGAGGCAAGTGTCAGGGTGCGCTGCCTGCCGTGATGGGCGTAGTCCTTCCAGCGGAAACATACCTCAGCAGCTGAGACCGAGAGCAGGCGATGGTTAGAGATGGCAACGCGATGGGTGTAGCGAGCCAGATAATGCAACACATGCTCGGGGCCGCCGAAGGGCGGCTTGGCATAGACGACCCAGTCTTGGCGATAGAGCGTGCGCAGGAAGATGGCGAAGCGCTTCTGGTTGTGAAGTGGCACGCACTCACCGAAGAAGCGCAACTGATCGCGGGCAAACAGACGTCGTAGTCCGGCGACAAACTTGCCGCGGAAGACACGGCTGAGCACCTTGACCGGCAGCAGGAATCTGGCACGCGACGCGATCCAGCGCGAGTGGTCTGTCGCGAGTCCGCCACCGGGCACCACGCAGTGGATATGCGGATGTGGAGTGAGCGTCTGTCCCCATGTGTGCAGGATGGACAAGAAGCCCGTGTGTGCGCCAAGGTGCTTCGGATCGGCAAAGACCTCGAGCAGCGTGGCGGCGCTGGCTTCAAAGAGTAAGGAAAACAGCTGTCGCTTGTTCTGCCAGATCAGCGGCACAAGCTCATGTGGAACGCTGAAGACGAGATGAAAGTAGCCGACAGGCAGCAGTTCCTGCTGGCGCTTCTGAAGCCAACGGTCGCGCGCAGCGGTCTGACACTTGGGGCAGTGCCGGTTGCGGCAGGAGTTATACGAGATGGCATGGTGCCCGCAGTTTAGGCAGGCGTCGCGATGACCGCCGAGGGCAGCGGTGCGGCAGCGCGCAATGGCATCGAGCACCTTCTGCTGCGGCCAGGTCAAGGAAGCGCTGTATCGCTCGCGAAAACTGTCGCCTGCAATACGAATCACGTCGGCCACCTCGAAGGATGGCCGGCTCATCGCTTCCTGCCCTCCTCTACCGCGGGGAGCGCGATCTGTTCCAGCGGGTTGACAGCTGCATGAAGGTGACGCCGCGAGAGCTGGAGGTAGACTGTTGTATCTTCGAGCCGCTCATGGCCCATCAATATCTGAATCGTGCGCAGGTCGGCGCCGGCCTCGAGCAGGTGTGTCGCATAACTGTGGCGCAGGGTGTGCGGGTGGATCTTCTTCGTGAGTCCGGCACGGCGTTGAGATAGCCGCGGATGGTGGCTGGTGAGTAGTTGCGCCGCTGAAGCTCGTGCAGCATGCGCTGGCGAAGTGGGGTCATAGGAACCTCCTCCCTATGACCACTCACCCTAAACGCCGTGCATCGCTGAGCTAACCACAACTCTCAGTCCGTCGCGTCAGCGACTTCGTTCAAACCGGCAACCGGGACAACTGGCTTTTCATCACTACCGGATAGCATCTGCAGGAGGACAGGTGTACGAGATGGCGACTACGCGGCCATGTGGCTCATGTGTTGTCGTCGGTGAGAGCATTGGAGATTCTGCGTACCTTGACAAGCTCTGCCTTGCTCAAAAAACGATTAGCAAGGGCGAGATGATGGCAAGCGCTCCTCTAAAGGCGACGCGCTGCTTTGGGCTTCGATGAAGCGGGAGCCTGGCGCGGACCGTATTCCCTTAGAAGAATGCGCAGTCCTTCCTCAAGACGACTTTTTCCGATCTCAATCCGCTCCCCGCTGAAGATCTCCGCGATGCGAGGGAAGTTGCCTTGAGCAATCTGCGCGGCTGCGAACTCCATGTCGATTGCATTCTCGTTGGCTGCTTCGCGGAGTGCATGCCCAAAAACAAAGTCGTCAATGATGGCAAGGAGGGTGAGCTTCTGCTTCCCCGTCATGGTTGTCTTTGCCAGAGCCTCCAGGCACTGCTCCATATGGCGCATCGCATTGAGCCCTGGAGGAGCCGATTGCATGGATACGAGTGCCCAGGGATGACGACGAAAGATTGAGTGCGTCCGCATTGCAATCTCTGTGATCGCCTGTTTCCAGTTCCTCGGCACGATCGGCAGGAGGGCCTCGCTCATTAGAGCGTCGTCCATCACTGCAATCAGATCGTCTTTCGTCTTGACGTAGTAGTAGAGGCTCATTGTCCCGACGTTTAATTTCTCGGCCACGCGACGCATCGAAAGCGCCTGAAACCCTTCCGAGTCAGCGATCGCGAGGGCCGCGGCGGCAATAATGTGGCGGCTGAGTTTTTCTTTCGTTCTTGACATTCGTACGTTGTACCACTATAGCTATTCGTACGATGTACGAAGATAATGTGCTGATTGTTGGATCCGGGCCGACGGGATTAACCATGGGTGTCGACCTTCTACGCCGAGGCATTCACTGCCGGTTGATCGAGGCTGCAGAAAGGCCCTTCACAGGGTCACGTGGCAAAGGCATTCAACCGCGTACGCTTGAAATCTTCGAAGATCTCGGTGTCATCGATTCAATTCTCACTGCCGGCGGACTTTATCCAAGGCTCCGCCTTCACCTGGGTCTGTTTTCAATCCGCGCAGGTTCGCTCGGTTCCTCCAGGCCGCCGACCGTGAGCACCCCGTATCCAAACCTATGGATGGTGCCACAATCGCGCACGGAGGCGATCCTGCGCGAGCGTTTTCATGCTTTGGGCGGCCAAGTGGAGTTTGCCACCGCGCTCGTCAATCTGCGGCAGGATGAACGTGGTATTGAGGCTTCACTTTCAAACGGAGAAAATCTAAGAGCCGACTTTCTGGTTGGGTGCGATGGTGGTCACAGTACCGTGCGGAAGGCTCTGGGTTTGGCGTTGGAAGGCGCAACGATCGAAGAGAAACCGTTGCTGGTGGCTGATGTGGAAGTCGAGGGGCTGAGCCGCCAGGACTGGCATATCTGGCCTTTATCGAAGGGCGGCGCGATTGGGCTTTGTCCTTTGCCGAATACTTCCTTGTTTCAACTGACGGCGAAGTCGGAAGGCGTGGGAACTGACGTTGAGTCTGTCGTTCATCGTTCGACGGGACATCGCATAGAGCGCGTCGCGTGGCGATCGATCTACAGACCTGCCGTTCGGATGGTGAATCGCTATCGGGTCGGACGCGTGTTTCTCGCGGGCGACGCAGCGCACGTGCATCCGCCCGCAGGAGGACAGGGACTGAACACTGGTGTTCAGGATGCTTACAACCTTGGCTGGAAGCTCGCATACGTTATGCACGGTGGGCCCGAATCGCTGCTTGACAGCTACGAATCCGAGCGCTTGCCTGTTGCAGCCGCAGTTCTTGGTTTGAGCAAGCGCCTGCATCAGAAGCGCTCGATGAAGCGCGGAGCTATAACGGATCAGCTTGGGTTGCACTATCGGAGCTGCGCGTTCCTGCCAGCATCGCCTACGCGACTGCTCGTCGACGTTCGTGGTTGACGCATAGCATTTGCCGCGAAGGCGAGGGGGGAGTAGGAGACCAGTCATGAGCGCCGACGCCTCGCGCATTCACCCGCTCACTCGGCGGAGATCGCTTCAGGCCCGGCCATCAGGCAGGCGGAGTTCCTCCAGTTTTCGCCGGGAGCGTTCAAGTTCCTCCGCAATCAGCTTTTCATCGGGCAGGATTGTTTGGTATTCGGTGGCGAGAATCTTGTTGGGAAGATTGTCCAGCGCATAGTGGGCCTCCGCGGCACCCTTCTCTGCGCAGAGGATGAGGCCGACTGGCGGGTTCTCGCCGGGCTTCATCCAATGCTCGCGGGCGTAGTTTAGGTACATATGCATTTGCCCGGCGTCGGTATAGCTGAATTTATCAATCTTGAGATCCACAACCAGCAGGGACTTCAAGCCTCGGTGGAAGAAGACAAGATCGACGCGGAACCAATTGTCGTCGATTCGAACTCGTCGTTGACGGCCCACGAATGCAAAGTCATCGCCCAATTCAAGCAGAAAATCGGCGAGATGCTGAATGAGCGCCTCTTCTAGGTCTGACTCAGAGTATTCGTCCTTAAGGCCGAGGAATTCGAGAACGTACGGGTCTTTGATGGCCTCTTCGGGCGTGATTGTATCGCCCGGTTCGGCGGTCTCAGCCTTTTGCAGCATGGCAGCTTTATTCTGCGAGAGCGCGATGCGCTCGTAGAATTGGCTGCCGATCTGCCGGTCAAGTTGCCGTACCGTCCAGCCCGAACGGAGGGTTTCAGTTTCGTAAAACCTCCGCGCATCCGTGTTCTTGATGGAAAGCAGCCGGCACATAGGCGGACCAGGGCAGAGCAAACCGAGATGCGAGAATTGATATAGTTGAAGAATTGCCTGCTATGGTATTGAAATCACTAGCACTTGCAAATTCTCCAGACACTGTCTGGAGAATTTGAGATTCCGGCCATGCGCGGTAGAATGCGCGCATTTGCCAAAGGTTCGCTCGTCCAAATCCCCTGCCAAATTGGCGCGTCAGATCCCCCGAGAGCTGTTCGATAAGCTGCTCACCGTATTCGGCGCGGTGCTCCCCACCCTGTTCGAGAGTGACGATGCGTCGCCCAATTTCCCAATACGCCGCGGTCATGATCGAATTGACATTTCGGGTGGCAGCAGAACGCGCCGCTTTAAGCAGTTCGACTATTCCAGTGCGGATGTTGTCGTAATTCTCCGGCATGGTTATCAGGTCGGTCATTGCGATGTCTCCGTTTCCATTTGGGTGAATTGACACGGACGTTGCGGAGGCTGGCGCAGCCCCATTCTAGTGTTTGCATCCGTCAGATTCCCATGCCGATTCCTTGGACGATGGATGGCGGCTGGATCTCAAGAGCGGAAGTTTTGGAGACATCGGCGCTGAGCTGCGGACTGAGCTTGGCCATGTCGTCGGTAAATACTGTGACCTCATGGCTGGCTCGCGAGATGGAGACATAGCTGAAACGGGAGTTGAGCAAGTCAGGGTGAACACCGGTGTCAGCATTGACCAGAACGCGCTCCGCGGTGAGTCCCTGGGAGCTGTGGCTCGTTACTGCATAGCCGTGATCGAAATGGGGGTGCTCACTGGCGACGAATTCTATCCGCCGGTTGTTGTCGAGATGGGCGGTAATTTTTCCTTCAGGTCCGACGGATTCTATGACGGCAAGGTCGCGATTCGCTACTCCCAGCCTCCTGTCGGGAGCAGTGAACTGAATACGATCGCCCTTAGAGAAGTCATGCGCGACTTCCCGATAGACACTGACACCGGCGAGGCGGCGAGGGTCGTAATTAGCTTTTTCACCGGTGGATTTCTCAACCGTAAGCAGGTTGGCGGCCGAGCTTATCCCGACTACTGTTGCGTACTCTCCTGCTTTGAGCCCGACGCTCTTGCTACCGCGCGCATAGCGGACGACGTCGTTGACCTCGTAGCAACTGGCCCAGGAACGTTCGGCAC
>CAWFWK010000012.1:0-806777 GCA_963819425.1 uncultured Acidobacteriaceae bacterium
GGCAAAGGGTACGCCCGCATCGACAAGCGCGCCAAGCAGCATATCGCCGCTGATGCCGGAGAAGCACTCCAAATATCCAATTCGCATGGAAATGAAATTGTACCGACCTTCTCCTTACGCGCCGCGCCGCATCAGCACTTCTGCCGGCAGCACCGCGTTCAAGGACCCGGAACGAAAACCTGTGCAATCGAGCGTCACGTATTGGAAGCCGCCTTTCGCAATCGGCTGAAATCCTGTCCATCATGTCGAGCGTGAGGCCCGGGCCATCGCCGCGCGCGATCTCAACGCGGGCGAGTTCTCCGTGGTGGCGGACACGGAACTCGCAAAATCCCGACTGGCGGAGGCTCTCTTCGCCGCGCTCGACCTGCTCAAGAACTTCGCGTGTCACCGTGCGGCCGTATTCCACGCGCGACGAGAGGCATGGTGCGGCCGGGCGATCCCAGAGCGTGTAGCCGGCCTCTTTGCCAGCGTCCGAATCTCCAGCTTGGTCAACCCGACTTCGGCTAGGGGCGCCAGCACTTCGTGTTCTTCGGCGGCGCGCTGGCCGGGGCGGTAGTCGCGGCGGTCGTCAGCGTTCATGCCGTAGGCGATCTGGGCAAAGCCGAGTCCGCGCCCAGCTTCTTCATTCCTTCGAAGAGCTCGGTCTTGCAGTGGAAGCAGCGATTTGCGTCGTTGCGCTGGTACTCGGGCTTGTCCAGTTCTTCGGTCTGGATGACGCGAAGGGGAATGCCCTGAGTTCGGCGAATGCCCTGGCCTGCTCCATATCGCGGCGGGCGAGGCTTGGCGAGTCGGCGAGCACCGCCAGCATCTGGTCGCCTAAAACACGATGGGCCGTTGCCGCAAAAAAGGCCGAGTCGACCCCGCCGGAATAGGCTACCATGACGCTGCCAAGCGCGCGCAGCGATCTTCGAGCGCGCGCAGCTTGGCCGCTGTCTCAGGGGATCAAGCGCGATGTCGGGCGTCGTCGACACAGTGCGATTATACCTTCGGGGTTGGATGCCGTGATAGCGGGGTGCGTCGATTCCCCGGCTAACAACTGGTCTGAGCTGCTTCAACCTGGGGTGGATGGCCGAGTGCGCAAGCATGCTGTATACTCCGGGACGATTCCAGTTTCAGGGAGATCACGATGCGTTTCAGACAATGATGAATTTCGCGGGCGCCGTGTGTTGGCTGCGGCTGTGATGGCCTCGCCCGTGCGGTCACTGGCCCAGGGCGGCGACACGGTTTTGAAGCCTGCCGACACGCAAAAACTGCTGCCGGCGAGCGTCTACTACAAAGCCCAGTCGGCGCCGACGCAACTGCGGAACTCGGCCGGCATCAAGTTTGCCGACGGCTCCTACCTGCTTTCCACGATGGTGGACACCAGCGGCTATTCGAGCGACGTGGCGGCAAAGTACCAGGCGTACTTCATCACCGAGGTTCCCCTCAAATTTGGCAGCGAGAACCTGCCGGCCGGTGTTTATGGCGTGGGCTTTGTCGCGGACAAATTTGTGATCACCGATGTGGGCGCGCACGACATTTTTTCAGCAGACAACCGCGTCGGATGATGCTCTGAAGCGGCCGATGCCGCTGCAGATCATGGCCGATCCCTCGGGCGGTTTCCGGCTGTATGCGGGGCGGAAATATGTGAAGTTCGCGCGGTAGCCGTGTCACCCCTCCGACAATCCAAACGCGGACCTCACGGTCCGCGTTTTCGTTTTAGATGAGCGATCCGCATACCGAAAGCCCTTCCCCGACCATCGGCGGCTGTATCGCAATAGGGGGGATAATCGGGTCAACGGTCAAGCCCCCTCCCGCCTTCTTGGTTGCATGATTAGCCCCGGCTACCGCCCGGCCACGCCGTAAAGCGGAGGTGAGGGCCACCCGGACGCAAACCCGCGAAAGTCGCATCACCTGCCGATACTCACGTAATCGTTCGCCGCAGATGTTCGATAGGTACAATCGTGGAACTCTTAAGACTTGCCTGACTCCAGGTTGCCGTCCGCTGCCAGCAAGACGAAGTTGCGCATGATCCGGCGTCGGTTCATCCGGGCCCAGGGGTTCCAGACGAGAGACGAAAGGACAATATTTATATGGGGACATTCACGCAGCCAGCCGACGCCAAATCTGTTCAGCAGCCCGCTTCATCTCTCGCCGAGATGCCAACGCCCGGACCAGTAAACTCCTCCGGGACGAATCAGTACTCCATGATCGGGAAGTCGATCAGGATCAAGGGCGAAATTGTCGCTTCCGATCCGGTTTATGTGTATGGGAGCGTGGAAGGCTCGATCACCGCGCCGGCCCACCGGGTGACCATTGGGAAAGAGGGTAAAGTGAAGGCCGACATCTCGGCGCGCGAAGTCGTGATCATGGGCGACGTGGTCGGCAACCTCGAGGGCGGTGAGCGCGTTGAGATTCGCAGCGACGGCTCCCTTATCGGAAATATGTCAACGCGCCGCATCTTCATCGAAGAAGGAGCGGTCTTGAGCGGTGTCGTTGATGTTCGCAAGCCGAGCAAGAAAGAGAAGGCGGAAGCACAAGCGGAGCCGGAAGATTCGGAAGGCGAGCGGGGGAGCGTGGTGAGTTTCCCGGTGACGGAGTTGGTTGAGGAGATCGCGTCGTAGTTCCGATGAAACTTCCCTTGAATCCGGGTTTCAGGATCGAGACCAGGGATACCCGACGGATGAGCGCGGTTACCAGAGACACGGATAAGTCAAAGACCCAGAACGCGGACCGCAAGGTCCGCGTTCTGCGTTTGGGATCTCGGTATGTCGTAGGGATGCAGCCGAAGCCATGCCTTTTCAAGGCGCGTTCACGACGACCCCTCAGGGATTGGACGAGCGAAAGTCTATGTAACCTTGTCGCCGCGATTCGCCTCATATTGTAGGCGCCGAAGAGAGTGCCTGATGGGACGGCTCTTCGCAAGACAACATGAATATCGATACGATCAGCTTTTCTGTACTGACCAACCTTGAGGAGCAGGAAAAAGTTGCAGCCATGATGCGGCAACTTCACGAAGAGGACTGGTCTGCGTTCAATTTGGACTTCTCCCGGTTCGCCTCGAGCATCGAGTACATCGTTTCAAATCCATCCGCAGGCCAAATTGTTCTTTTTCGCGAAGACGGCGAAGTGAAGGGCTACGCCTTGCTGGTTCCGTTCTGGAGCAATGAGTTTGGCGGGACCATTCTCTTTGTCGATGAGTTATTTGTCGAACCGGGCTCTCGCAATCGGGGAATAGGCCGCAGTTTCTTTCGCTATCTTGAGCGGGAACAACCGTTCCGGCCGGTCGCGTTTGGACTGGGAGTGAGCCCGAAAAACAGCCGTGCCCGGCGACTCTATGAATCGGTCGGATTTGTAGAGCTCAGTTATACGACCCTGACCCGGCCCGCGTTCAGCAGCGTGGAGTAGCAGCACTCGACGGTGAGAAACGAGAATGTTCACTTGCGAACACTCGATTCCGTAAACCGGACATATCCGTGTTCGGACTCCCGGGCGTGTGATCGGCATCACTCAAAAACATGCAAAACAGCAGTGTGGTCTGGCCGAAGTCGTGCTAGAACACCTGTGAACGATATGCCTCCGTTCGGGATCAAAGGAGGGGCCGATGAATCAGCTGCTGACAGACTTTCTATATGCATTGCGGCAATTGCGCCGCGCACCGGGCTTTGCGCTTACGGCCATACTCACGCTGGCCCTGGGAATCGGCGCAAACAGCACCATCCTGAGCTGGATCAGCGCCACACTCTTCAATCCCATTCCAGATGCGAAGAACATCGACAGGATGCTTACCATCCAGCGTGGCGAACGCAGCGAGCATCCCAGTCCGCCGTTCTCCTATCCGGATTTCGTGGATATACGAGAGAACAACAAGAGCTTCTCGGGGATGCTGGGTTATCACGATGACTATATTTCCATCACCGGATCGGCCAAGCCTGAGCGCGTCTACGGGGCGATGACGAGCGCAGACTTTTTCGAAGTGCTGGGCGTGCAGCCGTATCTTGGCCAGACCCTGATTTCCACGAAAGGCAACGAGAAGGCGGGCGCGGCGATCGCGGTACTGAGCTACAACTTGTGGCAAAACCAGTTTGCCGGCGATCCCGGCATCATCGGAAAAACCATCCAGCTCAATCTTCATCCCTACACGATCGTGGGCGTAGCGCCAAAGAATTTTCGCGGCTGCAAGAGCGGACTGCGCACGGATATTTTTCTTCCCCTGGCTGCAGATGATCCGATATGGGGCAGCAACCGGATCGGCAATCGTGGCGTTGCCTGGATAAACGTCCTGGGTGTGCTTCGCCCAGGGGTTGATCCGCATCAGGCCGATAACGAATTGAACCTTCTGATGGAGCGCATCTCTTCGCAGTATCCGGCGGAACACCGTGGAGCGAACCAGATATCCACCGATCCGCTCTGGCGCTCGCCATTCGGCGCCAATGTTTACATGGCCGGTACGCTCCCGATTCTGCTGGCGCTGGCCGCGGTACTGCTGCTTCTTGCGTGCGCCAATGTCGCCAACTTGCTGCTGGTGCGATCGGTGGCGCGGCGGCGCGAATTTGCGATCCGCCTTTCGATGGGCGCCAGGCGCTGGACGCTGGTGCGCCAGCTGATGGCAGAGAACCTTCTCATCGCGGCGGCTGGGGGAACAATCGCCCTCTGCTGCACAGCTTGGACGGCGAAGACGCTCGGTACGTTTTTGTCTGCCGCTTCGCTTCCATTGGCTATCGACGGGCAATTGGATCGACGAGTAATGACGGCCACCATGCTGGTTGCGGTGCTGACGGCGCTGATCTCCGGGGCCCTGCCTGCCCTGCGCGCATCCAGCCTCTCACCCAGCGCTGTCCTCAAAGACGAGGCGCTGAATGCGTCGGGCGGGCTCCACAAATCACGATTGACCTCGGGACTCGTGATCGCGCAGATTGCGTTGTCTCTGCTGCTGCTGACTTGTGCAGGTTTGTTTGTACGAAGCCTGGAGAAGGCACAAAGGGCAGATCCCGGGTTCGATCCAAACCACATGCTTCTGGTCACGTTCGACTTGCGCCCAATGGGTTATAACGACGAGACGGGAAAGGAGTTTCAGCGCCAGGTACTGCTTCGGGTGCGGCAATTGCCTGGAGTGCAATCGGCCACAATGGCGGACTTCGCGCCACTCACTTTCACGATCCATTCTGACGGCGCTTTCCCAGAAGGTTACGTGCCGCGCCTGCATGAGGATATGGATACGGATCGCGGAGACGTGGGCACGGATTATCTGGCGACCCTGCGCACGCCACTGTTGGCTGGGCGTGATTTCAACGACTCAGATACGGCAAACGGCGACAGAGTCGCGATCGTGAACCAGGCGTTCGTCGACCGGTACTGGCCGGGGCAACAGGCAATCGGCAAGAAGGTCCAATTTTCCGGACGACCACGAAGGGTTGTGGGCGTGATCGCGAACGGGAAGTATCGGCGGCTGATCTACGATCCAACTCCGCTGATTCTGACGCCTCTCACGCAGCGCTATCAGAGCGAGGTGACTCTGCAGGTGCGTACCAGCGGCGAACCGATCGCCATGGCGCCGGCGGTTGAGCAAACCATCCATAGCCTGAATGCCGATCTGCCGTTGTATGGCGTGACAACGCTGAAGGAGAAGATGCAACTGGGAAGCGTATTCGAGCGCATCGCCGTCACCTTTGCGGGTTCGTTTGGACTGCTGGCGCTGCTGCTCGCGGCGGTGGGGATCTATGGCGTGGTGTCGTACACAACTCGACAGAGGACACATGAGATCGGCATCCGCATCGCTCTCGGAGCAGGGAAAGGTGCGATCCTGCGCAACGTATTACGGCAGGGCCTGATTCTGACGGTTGCTGGTTTGGCGATCGGGTTGGCGGTATCGCTGATTGTTACGCGCTTCCTGCGTACGGTGCTGATCGGCGTGGCGGCCACCGATCTGTTTACGTATGCGACTGTGGCGACTGTGCTGTGCGCGGTGGCGATGGTTGCGTGTTATCTGCCGGCGCGACGGGCGGCAGCGGTGGATCCGGTGAAGGCGCTTCGAACCGAATAATCTTAGGCATGGAAAAGAGAAGGCGGACCGTAAGGTCCGCCTTCTCTTATGGTTGAATTTGTTGTTAGGCCTTGGCGAGCGCGGGAGTTGCGGTGCCTAGCTTCTCGGCCAGCATTTCGTGGGCGTGGGCGAAGAACTCTTCTTTTGCGATCTTGCCTGCGTCTACTTCGGCCAGCAGCGCCTTCTGCGCGATGTATTCCTTGTTGACGACGCCGGCTTTGGACTGCAGCATGCGCCAGGACTTGCGGCGCTCTACGCAGAACATGACGAGCTGGCGGGAGAGGGCGCGGTACTCGATCTTTCCGTTCTCCTCGTACTTGATGTAGACGCCGAAGTCGGGAATGAAGGAGCGGTGCGCCGGGTCGAGGTAGCGGCGGTAGACCACATCCTGCTGCGTGATGCGCACCAGCATGTTGTCGAGGTGGAGGAGCTTCTCGGCCGCCTCGGGCTTGATCTTCTTGAGGTGGTTGCGGAAGCGGGCTTCGGTGGTGCACCAGTGAGCCACGGTGTAGCGCATGGTTTCGCCGGTGGACTTGAGCTTGGTCTCGTACCAGTCGAGTTCCTTGCTGGGGTTGCCGTTGACGTCGAGCGCTTCCTGGTAGGTTTCGCCGAGGCGCGGGTTGAAGACGAACTCGGGAACGCCGCGCGAGTCGCGTACGCGCTGCGCCTGGAAGAGCGCCATGTCGTCGGCAACGCCGTGCTCGGGCTGGCAGGTGGTGAAGCACTGCAGGAACATGGTGCCGCGATATTCCAGACCATCGAGAATGGCGCGGTAGAGCTTCGGCGCGTTGGCCATGGAGACCTGCGCGACGAAGGGCGATCCGTGTCCGGCGAGGAAGGTTTCTGCGACGGTCTTCTTCTCAGTGTTCTTGCCCTGCGTGGCTGAGCCGAAGACGTTCATGTCGTTGCCGCCCAGCATCGGGGTGGAGTCGGAGTTCTGACCGCCGGTGTTGGAGTAGACCTGGGTATCGAGCATCAGCGCCTTGATGTTGGGCCGGTTCTGCAGGATCACCTTGGACATGTTCTGGTAGCCGATGTCGCCCATGCCGCCGTCGCCGCCGACTACCCAGACCTTGGGCAGCTCGACGATTTCCTGATCGGTCATCAGCGCGTCGGTGAAGTGGGTGAACTCGTAGAACTCGCGCGGCGTGATTCCCTTGCCTTCGCGGGTGAGGATGACGTCGGTGAGGCGCTCGGGGATGACGGAGCGGCGGGCGTGGTCGACGATGAAGCTTTCGCCCATGAGCCAGCCGATGGTGATGCCGTCCTGGAAGAGCGAGTTCATCCACGGATAGGGATGCGGGTTGTTCGGCGAGGTTGAGCCGTACACGGTGTTGCAACCGGTGTGCGCGGCCATCGCCATTACGGACATGCCATTGGCGAGGCGTCCATCGACGGGCTGCAGGCTCTTGTGGTTGAAGGCCTCGGTGAGCAGGACCGCTGCGAGGGCTTCGATCATCTGCGCGTCGGTGATGGGGCCGTTGGCTTCTTCGTGCGCGGCGATGCGGGACTTGGTGTCTTCAGTCTGTTCGCCGCCGAGGCCGAGGATAAGGTGCGAGATGGCGAGGCGGAGGGTTGCGTACTCTTCGGGATTCGCTTGCCTTGAGCGCTTCGAGGACGGGCGACGCCGTTCTTTTCGAGGTCGCCGGCCTTGGCTACGAGGCGATCGGCCTTCGCGTGGAAGACGGGGCGCATGTACGCCTCGGTGACGGCCGCGATGGAGCGGAGCACGCTCTTCTCGCCGCAGCCCGCGCAGGCGCCGTCGCCGGATACCAGCGCGTCGTAGTTGCGGCGGACCATGAGCATGTTGCGGAGCGTTGCGGTTTTGGAATCTGCCGGGTTCGCGGCGTTGAAGAGGCCGAGGTACTTCTGCGATGTATCCGGCAGGAGGTTGAGGAAGGCGGTGCCGGTTTCGTGCTCGGCGTTGACTTCGGTGGTTTCCTGCACCATCTTGAGCGCCATGTGATCGCCGCAGGCGGTTACGCAGGCCGCGCAGCCCTTGCAGAGGTCGCTGACGAAGATGGAGAAGATGCCGCCGGTGCCGGGGGCCTTGCGCTCGGGCGAGGAGAAGATGGCGTTGACCTTTTGATAGGCCATCGGCACCTTGTCGATGATCGAGTAGAACTGGGTCTTCGCTTCGGCTGAGAAGCCGTCGACGGATTCGGTGACTTCGCGAATGATCTTCGGCAGCGGTGTGCCGGTCTTCATTTCAGCGACCATGCGCTGGCGGGTCTGCTTCTCGATTTCGGGAAGCTTCGCCATCATCTTGGTGCGCTCGCCGGCGTCGCCCACGTAGCGGGAGACGGCCATGGTGAGCACCGTGCCCAGATCCTGCGAGGTGTTGGGGAGCGCGGTGTCGGGGCAGACCGAGATGCACTCCATGCACTGTGTGCAGTTCTCGGGGATGTAGAGCGGGGTTTCGCGGCGGGCTACGTACTTGGAGGCCGTGTCGCCGGTGGCAGCGGCGATGACGCCCATGGCTGCGAGTGGTGTTGCCGGCTGGTCGTAACCGAAGCTGGCGCGGAATTCGGCGTCGAAGGCGTCGATGGTTGCGATCGGCGGACGGGCACCTTGTCCCGCGGGAGGCAGTGTGGAACGGCAGCCGCCAGTGTTGCAGTCGCCGCTGCCGACAGTGGCCATTTCGAGGATCGGGAGCAGCGGCTGACCGCGCAGGGAGGACTTGTCGGCTGCGGCCATTTCGCCAATTTTGATTTCCTTGACGAGCTCGAAGCCCTGGGTCATGACTTCCATGTTGGAGTTGACGACGGCTTCGCCGAGCTTGCCGAACTTCTTGACGTACTGCTTCATCACGACGTCGCGGTACTGCTCCTGCGTGATGCCGAACTCCTGCAGCATGGGGCTGACGGCGAAGAAGGCGCCAAGGAATGCGTTGCCCTGCATGCGGAGCTGAAGATCGGCGCGGTCGGTGGCCTTGCGGGCGATTTCAAAGCCGGGCAGCGTGTAGACGCGAATGTTTTTCTCGATGATCTGCTTGCGCGCCCAGAGGGGAAGGTTCTCCCACGCGCGCTCGCCTTCGGCGTCCGACTCCCAGATAAGGGCGCCGCCAGGCTGGATGCCGTCGAGCGGATTGGTGTGGGTGAAGGCCTTGGGATCGCAGCAGAGAACGACGGTGACGTGGCGCAGATCGCAGTTGACGCGAATGCGGTCTTTGGCGGCGACCATGAAGTAGCTGGTGGGCGCGCCCTTCTTTTCTGAACCGTACTTGGGGTTGGCGCTGACGTGGATGACTTCCTTGGGATTGCCCTTGTCGTCGACCAAGCCGTCGCGCTCATAGAGCAGGTCGTTCAAATCGCCGAGGATGGCGCCGAGGTTTTTGCCGGTGGTGATGGCGCCCCATCCGCCGATGGAGTGGAAGCGGACTGCGACTGCGCCTTCAGGCAGCAGGGAAGGCATTTCGTCGCCGATGACAGCGTAAGGATGGTCGATGCCGAGGACGAAGAAGCTGACGCCGTCGGCTGCGGTCTTGCCGTCTTTGCGGGCGCGGCCCTTGGTGGCGAATTCGTAGGCGCCGATGATGTGCTCGGGGCGGAAGTCGCGCGAACCGAGGCCGTAGCTGCCGGAGTAGATGTGCGGCACTTCGTCCATCGTCATCGCGGGCAGACCTTCGGAGGCGCCGTGTCCCGCGGTTTGGATCGCTTTCGATAGCGCGGTGCGGATGTCGCGGCCGAATGGGTTGTCGCCGCTGAGGGCTTCGTCGGTCCGCTCGAGGATGATGACGTTCTTCTTGCCCTTGAGCGCGGCAACGATGGCGGCCTCTGGGAAGGGGCGGATGACGTTGACGTGGATGGAGCCGACTTTGACGCCGCGGGTCTGGCGGAGGTAGTCGACGGCAGCCTCGATGTTTTCTGCGGCGGAACCGAGGGAGACGAAGACGGTGTCGGTGTCGTCGCACTTGTACTGCGAGATGAGGCCGTAGTGGCGGCCGGTCAGCTTGCCGAAATCTTTATAAGCGTCTTCAAGGAACTGCAGGATCGGCTCGGCGAAGTTGTTGCTGCGCGCGATGATGCCGTTCATGTAATGTTCCTGGTTCTGGACGGGGCCAAGGAGGACGGGGTTGGTGAGGTCCATCATCTTGGGGACGCGGCGGCGCGTGGGTCCAAACAGGACGCGCTGCGCTTCGGTCGGGCAATCGATGATGTCTTCCGGGGCACCGAGGTATTCGCGGATCAGCTCCGACTCGTGCTTGTAGAAGGTGCGCTCAAGGTGGCTGGTGAGGAAGCCGTCCATGATGTTCATGCCGGGGGTGAGGGAGAGCTCTGTGACGCGGCGGAGAATGAGGGACTGGTCGGCGGCCTGCTGCGCGTCCTTGCCGAATACCATGATCCAGCCGGTGTCGAGTGCGCCGTAGATGTCGTCGTGTCCGCAGTGGACGTTGAGGGCATGCTTGGTGAGCGCGCGGGCGCCGACTTCGAGCACCATGGTGCTGCCCTTGCCGGGAGCGTGGTAGTACTGTTCCACTCCATACACCACGCCCTGGCCGGAGGTGAAGTTGACCACGCGCTTGCCGCAGACGGAGTGGGCGATGGCGCCGCCCTGGGCCGCGTGTTCGCCTTCCGTCTCGATGGCGATGGTGTTGTGGCCGAATACGTTCAGGTTGCCCTCAGCGTAGGCCTGCTGGAAGAGCTCGCCGCCCTCGGTGGAAGGCGTAATGGGATAGAAAACGCCGGCATCGGCGATGCGGGTCTCGGTGTGGTACGAGACGAGCTGGTTTCCGTTGGCTGTAACTCGAATGCCGGGATAGCGAGCGGCTTCCGTCATGGTGTCCCCTCCGTGCGTCCTGAACTTGCCTGGTGCTTCCGCTCGGTGAGGGGCTGTCGCTCAGGCGCCTTCGGGGTAAGACCATCGAAAGGCCACAACTGTCCCGCCAACGTGCGGTTGGTTCGGCCAGGCTTGCTGCCCTGCGCATCCGGGGCTGCAAGTGCCTGGTTTCATTGGTTCTGCTGACCGCTGTTTGTACTGCGGCTCCGATCCAATTCCCTTGTTAAGTCTAATTGCCAGAACGGTATTGCGCGAGTAACCCAAGGGGGAGCTGCCCGTGAAAACGGCCTATACATCAGTATGCACCCGCGATGCGAGACGGTGTATCAGGGTGTACCAGTGCGTGGGATTGGAGGCGGGAGGCCCAGGGCAAAAGGAATGCGCGCGGTGGCTCTATACTTGGACCGATTCAAAACAGACCTTATAGAAGGACAGGATGGCCGAAACGAGTATGTCGTCGAGACCAAGGTATGCGAACTATCCGAGTCTTGCCGGGCGCGCCGTGGTGGTGACAGGCGGGGCCAGCGGGATCGGCGCTTCGATCGTGGCGCATTTTGCGCGGCAGGGGGCGCGGGTCGGCGTTCCTCGACGTGCAGGATGAAGCTGCTGGGCAACTGATCGATTCGCTGAAGGCGGAGGTCGGTTCGGCGCCGATCTACGTTCGCTGCGACCTGACGGATATTGGCGCGCTTCAATCGGCAGTGAAGGAAGCGATTGCCGCTCTCGACGGCGTAGATGTGCTGGTGAACAATGCGGCCAACGATCAGCGGCACCAGATTGAGGACGTCACGCCGGAGTACTGGGATGCTTCGATTGCCGTGAATCTGCGGCCGCAGTTCTTCATGATTCAGGCAGTGCTGCCGGCGATGAAGGCTGCGGGGCGCGGCAGCATCATCAATATGTCGTCGATTTCGTGGATGATTCCATCGACGGGCGTACCAGTGTACATCGCGGCCAAGGCGGCGATCGTCGGACTGACGCGGACCCTGGCTCACGAACTTGGTCCTGACGGCATTCGCGTGAATGCGGTGCTGCCGGGAGCGATTGCGACGGAGAAGCAGAGACGGCTGGTGTATACGCCGGAGTACAAGGCGGAGATCATGGCTAGCCAGGCGCTGAAGCGGGACATTCTGCCGGAGGATGTGGCGCGGCTGGTGCTGTTTCTGGCGGCGGACGATTCGAGTGCGATTACGAATCAGAGTTATGTGATGGATGGTGGATGGGTGTAGCGCGCCGAAGACGCGATCGCAGTGGACAGTGGTCAGGAACAGGGACGTGGCTGGATGCAGGAATATTATTTGTAGCCGGAGCGTGTTGATCGTCGATATGCGCGACTGGTGTTTGCTTCTTCCGCTGATTCCCGAGCCCAACAGGCTTCGCAAGCTGCATGTCCAGGATCGCACCCGCGAGCGCAGCTCCTGGCCGCGGTCGGCAGAATATGACGAGGTGCAGGAGCGGCTGGCGCGGGGATGGAACACGTGGGATGTGCATAGCGTGGCTACGCAGGTTCTGCTGCCGGAGGGGTTGGCGATTCATGTGGGGATGAAGCACAACACTTCGCTGAATGGGGATGCATTCCTGGGGGATGCGCTGATTGGGCGGCTGGAGCCGGGGGCAGAGGTCGTGACGCCGGGGCCGCATGCGTGGGATGGGAGTTATACGAGTGCCGATTTCGAGTGGAAGGGGCATAAGTGGCGGTGGAGACGTGCGCATGATGGCGAGGATCTGGTGATGCTGGTGACGCCATGCCTTGAAGCAGCCGTGCGGCGCTTACCACCGACGGTAGTCGTTCAGTGTGAACTATCTCTGGGACAGACCGGGAACAGCGGCGATCGAAATGGCAGATGTGATTCAGACGCGCAGCGGAGGGGGAATAATTCCGATCTACTGCACGTGCGACAGAGCGCGAAGGCGGAGCGAATCAGTTTGCCTGTGGGTGAGCCCTATTTCGCAGCAGACCTGACGGTGCCCATCGCGATCAGCACGAGGAAACGCACGAGTTTGAACGAAATCAACGAGATCATTCAACGTGCGTTCACACTATACGGTGCTTCCAGTCAGCATCCAAAGGCCAACTCGATCCGATCCGCGATGCGATTGAGACGACGCTTGGGTGGGACACGATTTATGAGCCAGGGAAGGCGCGGGTGATTTCGCCGGTGAGTCGCGGGTGTGAGTCAGTCAACTGGGGCGGGTATGTGCTGTTTGACTGGGACACGTTTTTTGCGGCGACGATGGCTTCGATCGGGGACAAGGACCTGGCGTACGCCAACGCGCTTGAGACTCTGCGCGAGGAGACGCCACAAGGATTTGTGCCGAACTATGCGCGGGCGGGGAACTGGAAGAGTACGGATCGCTCAGAGCCGCCGGTGGGGGCGATCACGGTGCTGGGGCTTTACCGGAAGTTCAACGACAAATGGTTTCATCGAGGACGCGTTTGACGCCACTGTTGAAGTTGGAATCGCTGGTGGAATGAACATCGCCAGATGCAGGGATTCATTGTGCTGGGGAGCGATCCGCGAAAATGAGCCGGTGAATGCTGGATGACCGCTCGCGAGGAACATGGCAGGGCGCGGTATACGAGTCGGGGCTGGACAACAGCCCGATGTATGACGGCACCTTTTACAATCCGCAAACGCATCTGCTGGAATATGCCGATGTGGGCATGACCAGCTTGTACATTGCCGACTGTGATGCGCTGGCCGAGATCGCCGATGCGCTGGGCAAGAGCGGCGGAGGCGAAGGAACTCCGGGATCGTGCGGCGAAGTATCGCGCGAAGGCTGGCGACGCTGTGGGATGAGAAGGCAGGAATCTTTCTCAACAAGGATCTGCACACGGGAAAGATGAACACGCGGCTTTCTCCGACAAACTTTTATCCGCTGCTGGCGAAGGCGGCTACTCCGGAGCAGGCGAAAACGATGATCGAGAAGCATCTCATGAATCCCGACGAGTTCTGGGGTGAGTATGTGATTCCGTCGATTGAGCGGAGCGATCCGGCATTCAAGGACCAGAAGTATTGGCGCGGGCGCATCTGGGGTCCGATGAACTACCTGGTCTATCTCGGGCTTCTGAATTATGCCGATGCGGACGTACGGAAAGAATTCGCTCAGAAGTCGTATGAGCTGTTTTTACGCGAGTGGCGCGAGAAGGGACACGTGCACGAGAACTACAACGCGATCACAGGGACGGGCGACGACGTGACCTCGAGCGACCGGTTTTACCACTGGGGCGCGCTGCTGGGCTATGTCGAATACCTTGAGCAGACGCATCCGGAGCGGGCACCAAACCAATAACAACGGCTGAAAATCGAAAACTCTCGACTGCATGCCGTAAGATTTCACGGGGAGCTTACCGCCATGTTTCGAGCGTTTCTATTTGCCCGTCGACATTTTGTTTCCAGCATTGTCGTTCTTGCTGTTTCCGCCGCCACTTTGTTTGTCGCCCGAGCCACCGGGCAAACTGCCGTCGAAGAGGCGAAAGTTGCCGCGGAGATTGACCGGGTTGCGTCGAATCTGCCGCAGGAATCGCGGACTGTGATCACGCGGCTCACTATGCTACGCGAACTTCCCAGTTCCACCTGGAAGATGCACGGCGGCGATCTGGCGCATGGCGAGGACGTCAACCTCGACGAGTCCGGCTGGCAGGCGATCACGATACCTGGCAAAGCGCCGAACGATGCGGCCTGGTTCCGGCAGACCTATACCGTACCCGAGACGCTGGGCGGATACGACCTGACCGGTGCGCGCATCTGGTTCCAATTCCATGCCGACCGCCAACGGCCCGATGCCGGAGATTCTGTATTTCAACGGACGACGCGTTGCGCTGGGCGATGACCTGGAGCCTGTGGTTCTGTTTGACAACGCCAAGCCCGGCGAAAAGGTTACGGTTGCGGTCAAGCTGCTGCACACGGTGGACACCAAGACCATCAGGGCCGCCACACTGAAGATCGATTTCCCGGAGAGCCGTCCGAACCCGGAGGATCTGCGCATCGGAGTTTCTTTCGGCTGCGGTGCTGGTTCCTACACTTGCGCCGAGTGACGCGTCGCAGATGGCCACGCTCAACGGCGCGATCTGCTGCGGTCGATATCAAGGCCCTCGACGCGCACGATCAGGCGGCCTTCGACGCGAGCCTGAAAGCTGCGCACGGCAAGCTGGAGGCGCTGTTGCCGCTGATGCAAACGGCGACCTGGCATCTGACGGGCAACTCGCACATCGATGCCGCGTGGCTGTGGCCGTGGACGGAAACCGTAGACGTGGTGAAGCGCACCTTCGGCACTGCGCTGCAACTGATGTACGAGTATCCGCAGTACACCTATACGCAGTCGGCCGCGGCCTACAACGAGTGGATCGCTGACAAGTATCCCGACATGAACGCGGAGATCAAGAAGCGCATCAAGGAAGGGCGCTGGGAGATTGTGGGCGGCATGTGGGTTGAGCCGGATTTGAATATGCCGGACGGCGAGTCGCTGGTGCGGCAACTGCTGGTGGGCAAGCGCTGGTTCAAGCAGGCGTATGGCGTGGATGTGCGGATCGGCTGGAATCCGGATTCGTTCGGATATACGTGGCAGCTTCCGCAAATCTACAAGAAGAGTCGGGCATGGATTATTTTGTGACGCAGAAGATGACGTGGAACGACACGAATCAGTTTCCGTTCAAGCTGTTCTGGTGGGAGTCGCCGGATGGGTCGAAGGTGCTCGCTTATTTTCCGCACGACTATGCGAATGACAATCTGAGTCCCGACGCGCCTGGCCGCCGATACGGCGCAGGCGCGGCAGCGGGCTACGGGCATCACGGACATCATGGATCTTTACGGCATCGGCGACCATGGCGGCGGACCGACGCGGGCAGTTCTGGACCAGGGATTCCACTGGGCAACGCCGTCGCAGCCGCAGAAAGTGATGCCGAAGATGCAATTTGGACTTGCGCAGAGCTACTTCACCGACGTCGAGAAGCAGATTGCGCCGGAAAGCCCCGAGTGGAATTACCAGTCGATGGCGAAGGGGTATACGGCTCCTCCTGCGGTGCAGGGCAAGGTTCAATTCCGACGTGGAAGAGCGAGATGTATTTCGAGTATCACCGCGGGGTGATGACGTCGCAGGCCAATCACAAGCGCAATATGCGCCGCAGCGAAGTTCAGGTTCTGAATGCGGAGAAGTGGTCTTCGCTGGCATGGCTCGATGGAAAGAACTATCCGGCGCATGAACTGACAGAAGACTGGAAGAAGGTTTTGTTTAACCAGTTCCACGATCTCGCGGCGGGCTCGGGTATCGGCATCATCTACAAGGAGGCGCAGCAGGATTACGACATGGTGCGCTGCTCGACCAACGAGATCAGTTCGCAGTGCGCTGGAGACGGTGGACGAGAGAGTGAATACCGCGGGAACGGGCACGCCCGTCGTGGTCTTCAATCCGCTGGGATGGGAGCGTTCAGGTGAGGTTGAAGTGCGCGTGCCGGGCGGCAAGACAGGGATGAACGCCTCAGGTGCGCAGGTTGTGGCGGTGACGCCAGATGGGAAAACGGACTTCGCCAATGTGACGCTTCATGTGTTGCAAGTGCCGGCACTGGGTTACAAGGTGGTTTGGGTTGGCGGCGCAAAACGTGTTGGAGAGAAGGAAGAGAGTGGCGCGGAGGCGAAGGACTCCGGCAGTGCGATCACGCTGGAAAATGCGATTCTTCGCGTGGTCGGTCGACAAGCAGACCGGCTGTATCACCAGCCTGTTTGACAAGAAGTCGAATTTCGAAACGCTTGCTTCGGGCGGGTGCGGAAATCAACTGCAGTTCTTCAAGGACACGCCGAAGGACTACGATGCGTGGAACATCGATCCGGGCACGCTGGACGTGGCGCCGATGACCATCGAACATGCGGATTCGGTGGAGTTGGTGAAGACTGCCGAGCCAACGATCCGCGTCACGAGCTCACTTGCAGAATTCGAAATTCGTGCAGATCTACAGCCTGACTGCGGAAGGCGACGAGGTAAATGTCGAAAACCAGTTTGACTGGCACGAGGCGCACATTCTATTCAAGGCGGCGTTCCCACTGGCTGCGACCGGTCCGTTTGCGACCTACGAGATTCCTTACGGGACGATCGATCGGCCAACGACGCGCAACAATTCATGGGAGAAGGCGCAGTTCGAGGTTCCGGCAATGCGCTGGGCCGACCTTGGCGATGGCAAGCATGGCTTGTCGGTGATCAACAATACGAAGTACGGCTATGACGCGGTGGGCAACCTGCTTGCGGCTTACGCTGCTGCGCTCGCCCAAGTGGCCCGATCCTGATGCGGACATGGGGCATCAACACTTCCAGTACGCGATCTATCCGCATGCAGGTACGTGGAAGGATGCTATGACAGTGCGCCATGGTTACGAGTACAGCTATCTGCTCCATGCCGAGACGACCACGGCTCATCCCGGGCACGCTGCCGGCTTCGCATTCGTTTGCCTCGGTCGCGCCGGAGAACGTGGTGCTGACGGCGGTGAAGAAGGCGGAAGACGCGAAGGGCTTGATCTTCCGCGTGTATGAGTGGGCGGGGAAGGATGCGACGGTGGAGTTCCACGTGCCGCCGGGTGCGACGGGCGCCACGGTGACGAACATGATGGAGACGCCGGAGGGAAGTGCGCTGACGGTCACTGGCGATGTGGTGAAGGCGCCGATTCATCCGTACGAGATTTTGACGGTGCGGGTGGATTATCCGAATGGGGGGCCGAAGGAGTAGGGACGAAAAGCAGGTCCTTCGACTCCCTTCACTTCGTCCAGGTCGCTCAGGATGACGAGGTTGGAGAAGAGTTGCAATGTTTGCGGCGAGCTATTTCGTTGCGATTTTGGTCAAGTCGGCGTTCTGGTCGATTTGGCTTAGACGGTACATCAGCAGGGCGTCGCGCTTGGTGTTGATGGGCTGCGTTGAGAGATCAATGGTCTCGCCGGGAGCGTGCGCGCCTTCGCCGGTGGCGCCGACGCCGGCAAGGCCGGGAATGATATCGGCGACAAATGAGATGTCTCCCGCGCCGCGTTTCATCGGATCGAGTTCCGGCATGGGTTTGAATCCGAGGCTTGCGTTGGCCTGGTTGAGAATGCCGAGCAGTGCGCGGCTTTGCGCGGTGGGCGCCATGGCAGGATAGCCTTCGCCGAAGGTGATGCGTTGCGGTCGGTTCTGGGCAGATGATGCGCGACGATGGCCTGCATCTTTTTCTCGACGCGCGCGGTCTGCTGGTTGGAGATGGTGCGGATGTCGCCGCTGGCATAGGCGACGGGAGCGATGACGTTGTCTTTGCCCGTTGCGGTGCCGTTGTTGCCGGCTTCGTCGACATGGACGCTGGTTCCGCCGACGACCATGCCGATGTTGTACGTCAGATTCTCTTCGGGCAAGCTGCATGCGAAAAGCATCGAGAATGCGCGTGAGTTCATAGATCGCGCCGAAATCCCATATGCGGTGAAAAGATGCCGGACGAGTGGCCGGTCTCGCCGGTGGTTTTGATTTGCCAGGTGATGGAGCTGCGGCGGCTGACGCTGCCGTAGAAGATGCCTTCCATGCGCGGCGTGCCTTCGAATTCGAGAGCGACGTCGCTGTGTTTGGCGGCTTCGATCATGTCGTGGCGGGAGATGCTGGCGGGCTCGCCATGCGCTTCTTCATCGCCGCTGAGGACGATGGTGATTTCTGTCTGCTTGAGAACGCCTGCGGCCTGCATTGCCTTGAGCGCGAAGAGCATGTCGACGAGGCCGCCCTTCATATCGTTGACGCCGGGGCCGGTGGCGATGTTGTCGTTGCACACTGTAGGTCTGGAAGGGGCTGGTTTTTTCAAACACCGTGTCCATGTGGCCGATCAGCAGGATGCGCTTGCCGCACTTTCCCGGTTCGGGGCAGGGATGCTCGGCGACCAGCACGCCGGCGCGCTGCACCTTCTCCATCGGGATCCACTGCACCTTGAAGCCAAGGTCGGTGAGTTCGGTCTGCATGATCTCGGCGACGGCGCGGACGCCTTCAAGGTTGTGGGTGCCGCTGTTAATGTTGACGAGCTTTTCAAGCATGCCATTGGATGCCTGCTCGTTGGCGTCGATGAAGCTCACCATGGCCTTTTCTTGAGGCGAGAGCGTCGGTGTGTTTTGGGCAATCGAGGCAACGCTGGATGCAGCAGCCAGTAAGGGGAAGATAACCTGCCGGATGATCATTCTCGCCGAGGATATCAGGGCAGACGCTTCCCGCACGACTGGCTAACCGTGGCGGTTTGCCTGCTTGCAACCTCCGAACGGGCGATCACGCTCTTTTTGCGTCGGCAGCCCTAACTCTTCTTCGAAGTTACAGCGGAGAAACTTGAGACCAGTTGGCCGACGCGCTTGCTGCCGCATTGCGGGCACTTGATCTCAGCCTTCTCGACGTCGGCAATGTGGAGATGCTGGGTGAATTCAAGATTGCAGTCCTGGCAGTGGTAGACGTATTGAGACATACTCCACCTCCGAGCCAACATCATAGCGCCGAGTCTTGTGGACGGACGATGAAATCCTCGTACTAGGTTTAATTGTCAGCAGTGTGAGCTTTCGAGCGCTTGGTGGCTTGCCGCACTCGTGGCGAATCGGCGAAGGAAATGCGTAGGAGCTGGTAGCTCCCAGGCAAGCGCGGAAACCGCGGTGCGATCACTCGTACTCGCGATTGGGAGCGATTCCCAGAGTGGCGATTTTTCCGTCCTGATCCAACCCGTAGACGATCAGGATGGCTTCGCTGCCTTTGGTGATCCGAAATGTCGAAACTGGTTGGCTTTTGGAGCCTGCATCCCGTTTGACGAGGGTTATGGTGCCGCCCGGCCATACCGCGGCCAGTCTCTTTCCAACCGAAACTGCCGCCTCGGGTGTGATGAGTGCTGCCAGTTGTGGAGTCGCTTGCGGCCGGATATCTTCGCCCGCGACGATCTGGTCAAGCAACTTTGCGACCTTTGAAGATATGGAGGGATCTTTGTCTGGGATTGCAGAGAGCTTTGCTGGCTGCAGTGCCGGGATGACCATGCCGGATACTACATGCGCGATAATTCCCGGATTCGCGTGGCCGGCATCGAGGTTGGTGAGCACAACGACCGTGAGATTGTCGTCGGGATAACGCGAGATGACGCACGTGAAGCCCTGCCAGGCGCCGCCGTGTTCAATTCGCTTGTGATGATTCTGATCGCCAATGAACCACGCAAATCCATAACCAGCGGGATTGGGCTTTCCATCGTTAAGCGGATATACGGTCCAGATGCGATCGAGGCTCGACTGCTTGAGAAGTTGGGTGGTGTAGAGCGCGGCATCCCACTTGGCGAGGTCGAGCACGTTGAAGTAGAGAGCGCCATCAGCTGTGGAGTCGAAGGTGGGCGAGACCCACTCCTGATTCTTGAGCTGGCCATCGTGGATTTCGTAGCCAGAGGAGCGGTTGGGAATGATGTCGCTCTCGCTGATGAGACGCGTTGAGGTCATGCCAAGCGGCTTGAAGATGCGCTCGCCGAGAAATTCGGCGTAAGGTTTGCCGGTTATTTTGTGAATGATGATGCCAAGCAGAACGTAGTTGGTATTGCGATAGTCCCACTTATCGCCGGGCGCCCATTCGATGGGGAGAGCTTCAATGTTGGTGACGAGTTCGTCTTCGGTGAAATCGAGGCGAAGATAGAAGGGACCTTTGGGACCGATGCGCTCGCCGGATTCGTATTCCGAGATTCCGGATGTGTGGGAGAGCAGATTCTTGATGAGGATCGGCTTCCAGCTGGCTGGCGCGCCGGGGAGGTATTTGGTGATGCTGTCATCGAGCGAGATTTTGCGTTCTTCCACGAGCATCATAATGGCGGCGGAGACGAATTGTTTGCCAACCGAGCCGGATTGAAAAAGTGTTTCGGGCTTGACCGGGACATTAAGTTCGACGTCGGCGAGGCCATAGCCCTTGGCGAGGAGGACTTTTCCGCGCGAGTAAATGCCAACTTCGATGCCGGGAATTTTCTGGCGAGCCATTTCGGAGGCGACGAAGTTGTCGATGGACTGGATCTGCTGTGCGTCCAGCGGCAGAAGCGAAGACGGTGCTTGCGCGAAGGCGAGCGGAGCCGCGAAAGAAGCGGCAGCCGCGAAGACGGCACTAAATACGCGCATGGAAGAAGCTCCGATGAAGGGAAGGGACGGAGGCGAGTATAGCATCGGCATCCGTACAGCAAGAGAAGGATGAAGGCTGAGCGTGTCATTGCCGAGCAGGCGGTCGACGGCCGGGTGTCCCAGGTCCGTGTTTTCGGACCTGGCAAACGCAACAAGGCCGTCCCAAGTGGGACGGCCTTGTTGGTGAGAGAACCAAGTGTAGTTGCTTTTGCGCGAAGCGCGGTCGCCTGGACGGCTAGTCCCCGGCGACTGGCTCGGTTTCCTTGTGCCGGTTGATGGGGTGAAGCGGCGTTGTTTGACGCCGGGCGGATGGCGTCGAGGCTTACGAGGCCATCGACCGGCTTCTCGCCGAGTACGTGTTCGCGATAGAGCTTGGCCATCTTGGCGTTCTCCGCGTCCGACTTGATCTTGGTATCGCGGGCGCGAATCTTTTCTTCGCGGGCGTTCTTGGCGATGCCGAGGTTGTCGAGGGTGTGGTTGGCTTCAGAGTTCACGTGCTCCATGTTGAGCTTGAGCTCGTGGCCCACGTAGTTCATGCCGACCTTTTTGCCACCGGCGAAGATTTCGTGACGGCCGTGCTCTTCGTACCACTTGGTCAGAGTCGCGGTCATGTGCATCTTCTCGATGATGTTGCGCCAGCCCACGCCGGTGTTGTACGCGCAGAAGCTGATTTCGCCTTCCTGCGTGGCGTAGGGAATGATGCATTGCTCGGTGCGGCGGAAGTCGTAGTTGAACAGATCCTGGAACCACATGCCGGCGATGAAGAGGAAGTTCCAGCGATCGGAGCGGCGCTTCTCGATGTCCTTCATGGTGCGGTCGCCCTTGACGCTAGCCGTAATCCTTGCCGGTGGCGTTGAAGGTCTTGTCCATCTTCTTGAGCATGTCGGTGATCTTGAAGTGGGTGGGCGCCTGGAAGGGATCGTAGTTGCGCAGAAGAGCGAGACCGAATCCGATGACCGAGAGCCACTTGCCGCGAGCGGCATCGTTGACCTTGGCGAGATCCTTGGCAACCTGGTCCATGTGGAGGAAGGCGGTGACGGGCGCCGCTTCCTTGGTTTCCTTGTCGATCATGAGCGCCATGCCGATGCCGCAGTTGGGGTGGCATCCGCAGGAGAGCTGACCCCACTCGGCTGTCGGCCCGTGCACCAGATCGGCCCAGTCAGAGAAGGTGGACATGAAGGAGATCGGGAACCAGTCGCGCTCGGGAACGCCGAGGCCGACCTGGTTCTTGACGTCGTGGGCCATGTGCGAGAGGGTGTAGCGCTGTGCGACGACGACGCTCTTCGCTGATGTCCTCGTCGCGGCCGGTGAACGAAACGGGCTGGAAGCTCAGGAAGCTGATCTTCTTGGGATTGTCGAGGGCGAACTCGATGATGCGGCCAACCTGCTCGTTGTTGATGCCGTTGATGATGGTCGTTACGGGAACGATGTCGACGCCGGCTTCGTGCAGATTGTTGATGGCCTGCAGCTTTACGTCGAAGAGGTTGCCGACCTTGCGGTGCGAGTTGGCAGCGTTGCCGATGCCGTCGAACTGGAGGTAGACATAGCGGAGACCGGCTTCAGCAGCGGCGCGGCAAAGCTCTTTGCTCTTCGCGAATTCAATGCCGTTCGATGCGGCCTGCACCGAGTTGTAGCCGACCTTGCGCGAGTAGGCGACGGCGTCAAGGAAGTAAGGCGACAACGTGGGCTCGCCACCGGAGAACTGAACGCTCATCTGCCGACGGGGCTTCACGGTGATGGCGTTGTCGAGCATGGTCTTGATTTCGTCCCACGTAAGCTCGTGGACGAAGCCGACCTGGTTGGCGTCCATGAAGCAGGGATCGCACATCATGTTGCAGCGGTTGGTGAGGTCGATGGTGAGCACCGAGCCGCGACCGTGCGTGACGGTGGATGTGCCGTGGTTGTGGAGCTTCTTGTCGCCATCGCCGTGGGCGCGGATGTCGCGGCCGGGGAAGCTCTCTTCAAGGTGCTTGAAGAAGGCGGGGTCGATGGACATCACGTCTTCGAAGTGGCCGTGCTTGGGGCAGTCCTTGACCATCAGGATTTTGCCGTCGCGCTCGATGATCTGGGCCTTGATTTCGCCGACCTTCTCATTGAGCAGGACTTCGTGGGGCAGCTTGCCGTCGAGGATCTGCTTGCGGATCTCGGGTACGCACTTGGGACAGAGCGAGTCTGTGGTGCGCGGCCAGCCCAGCGGGGGCTTCTCTTTCTGATAGCTCTTCAGGAGGGGTTTCTCGCTCCATTTGGGGGTAAACGACGGGTTGGGGCTGATGCGGTTGAACCGCTCAAATACCACCCACGCGCCCTTGGCCGCGTATACGGCGGCTTTCTCGGCGTACTTCATCGTCTTTGACATATTGGTGCGATCTCCTTAAGAAAGAATGCGCTGGCTCTTGTGTGGGGTCCGGGCAGGGTACCGCCGGAACCTAGAAACTCAGTACAAGAGTAATGAGGGAGGCTGGTCAATCCAACCGGGGTGCAGCGAACGGGGAAATTGGGGGGTGAATGGTGATTGAGGGGGCTCGAATGGCAGTGATGCGTCGAAGCGTTGGCTTAGCCTGCAAAGGCTTTCGCCTGCAATGGTTTACCTACTTGGTTCGTCTACTATTGCGTGCCCTTGGTTCGGTTCGGGCGATCTGGTTGATGATCTGCTGGACGAGGACGACGCGGACGTGGATGTGGCTGGCGAGGTCGGGCAGGAATTCGGTGATGAAGTTGTCAGTGGGCGCCAGAGCCCAGGCCGAAGCCGAGCGCCCGCGGTGGAGGGAAGGTTTGTCTCAGCCCGGGGGCGTAGAGATTGGCGATCTCCGAGATCGATGGGGAAGCCGACGATATTGGCGTAATTTAGCATGCCTTTGCCGTTGTCGCCCTGGGTCCATCCAACCTGGACGATGGCGTGCAGGATCCGGCGCTTGATAGGGGGCTGGGGCATCCGGTGGTAATGCGGATCCTGATGAACGATGGAGGGGATGAGGAATGTACCGACGAATTCGCCGGTCATGTCTTCGCTGTAGCTGACGCCGACTAATTTTGCGAATCCGCGCAGCCCCGGTCCGTAGTGGAGTATGGGAGTCTACCCGATGGTGATGGCCGCATTGCCGAGGATGGTGATGGCATTGAACGGGTCGAGTATGTTCCTGATCGCGAGGAGTGCCTTCTCTTTCGGTGTAAGAGGTTTGACCTCGGGACCATTGATGAATCGCTGATAGAAGTTGACGAGGGGCATGGGTTGGCATGCCGGCAACTCGACTGGGCGAGGGGTTGTTTCATCGGGCTTCTCGGTGGCCGCCGGCTGGGGCGGAACTTCTGCCGGTGGAAACTCAGCGACGGTGGCGATAAACGCGGAGCCGGTTTCTGTCATTGCCATGCCCGCTGATTCGATTTTGGGAATGACGCGGCATGGCCCGTTTTTCGAATTCTGATGCTTGATGACAGGGAGCGGCGCATCAGGATAGGGGATCGAAGTGCCTATCGGATGCACCTGGCTGTATAGGATCGCGTTCGCAGAGAGGAGGAATGTCGGGAGGGATGAGGGAGCGCAAAGGCCGCAGTCGAGAATGGTCGAGCCAGTGGCTGTGAGCGCTTCGCTGGGGCGAGTGTTTCGGGCCACTGTTTTGGAGACGTCCTAAAGAGCAGATCCGTAACGGGGCCCGTACTCGCAGTGATGGAACTTTTCCGGTGTTGATTCGTAGACCACAGGGACCTGATCGGCTCTAAAGACCGGCTGATGTCTCAAGGATCGCAGACCGTTCTAGTAACGTCGGACGCAAGATATTCAGAAATAGTGACTTGGGGATATCGAAAGAGCCGGTACTTTTGAGTTTCAGCGTGGTTCTGCCTGTTGGTTTGAGAGGCACGGCAACGGCCTGGAACTCTGTCCATGGCATTGACGCGGGTCATTGCGGCATCGAGACTAGAAAGCGAGGTTTTGTGCAATGAGCTCTTATCCTCCTCCACCGCCTCCGGGCCCCGGCGTGGGTCATCGGATTGAAGAAGCCATGGAACTGATCGAGATGGAACTGCGCCACGCGATCGATTACGTAAATGATGCCGTCATTCCGCAGGTGCGCTCCGAGTCGATCGTGGCGATGCGCAAGATGTCGGATACGCTTGCGTAATCTGGCCGATCGCATGGACAAATCACAGCAGCAGGGCCCGCAGGGCTGATGGCCGATTCGCATGGCGCATGCGCGCGCCTTTCCCGGTGGTTGGCGGCCCTGTTGATTGCCGCGGCGGGAATTGCTGGCTGCGGGCATAAGAAACAGCCGCCTCCGCCACCTGCTGCAACCGCTCCTCCGGTCTACACGCCACCGTTGTCCACCGCTCCGGCGCCGTCGCGGTCGGGCACGGGCGGCATCCCGGTCACGCGCGTTCCCGAGGGGGGCGTCAGCGCCGAGGACAAGGAATTCATTCTCAGCCATCGCCCGATTTATAGCGAAGAAGGTTCGGCCACGTGGTACACGGCTCCGTATAAGGGGCGGAAGTCGGCCAATGGGCAGGTCTTCAGCGATGATGCTCTGACCGCAGCGCATAGGACGTTGCCGATGGGATCGCTGATCGTGGTCACAAATCTTAGAACGCGCCAGGCCTCGTCGATGCGCATCAGCGATCGTGGACCGTTCGTTCCAAGCAAGATCATCGACCTGACCATTGCGTCGGCAAAGTCGATCGGCATCTATCGGTCGGGGACGGACCGGGTGCGGGTCGACGTTTACCAGACGCCAAAGCCGATGGATGTGGGGGGGCGATGGTGCGTGCAGATCGGACCTTTCCTCAGCGAGCACAAGGCGATCAAGTTCAAAGCAAAGCTGCTGGACGAGTATGCGGGGTCGAAGGTGATCGAGTTTGCCGGAGAACGCAGTTACTGGGTACGCATTCGGCCGGCGGGTGACGATCGCGAGCAGGCCGAAGAGATGGCGCGCCGGCTGCGGCCGGATGAAGGCGTGGCGTATCTGACGAGATTGGATTAGCGCTCCATTTGAGATAGCAAGGACAAAAGCAGATTCTTCGCTCACGACCCCCAAACCTGCCCCAAAGAGCCACCCAGAGGGTCCCCGGCTCTTTGCAGACTCCTAAGACGTTTGGGGGGCCGTTCACTCAGGGTGACGCGGCGAAACCGGTTGTGGTTAATTGGCAACCGAATTATGAAGGTGGGCGGCGGAAAAAGATGCGCATCAGGGTCCCTCCGATCAGGAGGCTGATTCCTGTACCAATGACCGTCCAGGCCAGATAGCGTGGATCGATAGGAACGCCGGACACTGGCTGTGGCCCGAAGACGCGCAGAAAAATGCCAATCAGGAGGGCAAGTGCGCCACTGACCTGCGCCTTTGCTCCGAAAGGTGGGCGGCGGCGAGACATTGCGTTGCGGTTTCCAGAAAGAAGTATGGCATGGCACCCGTTCAATCACGATTGAGCTGACAAATGTAATTGCGACGGCCGGGGTCGTGGGAATATCGTGAGTTCCACAGTCTCGCCTGGAGGGCGTTATGGCGGTCGGTGTCCCGGTGATTCAAATGGCGCGTGTTCGCCAGAACTATCTGGCAATTGTTGTGGCGGCGATTGCCTGTTTTCTTCTCGAGGCCGGATGGTATTCGGCATTTATGAAGACCTGGCTCAACGGGATCGGACGCAGCATGGAGTGGCTGGTGAGCAGCGGCATGAATCCAGCCATACAGTATGCGACGGCGCTGGTGATGGCGGCGGTGATGGCGACGGCGATTTCCTGCGTGATCCAGTTGACCGGGAAGCAGACGGCCCTGCGCGGGATCAAAGTTGGCGCTCTGCTGTGGGCGGGATTCGAGCTGACCACGTGGTCGACCGAGTACATATTTGAGGTGCGGCCCCTCAGCCTGTTCCTCGTGAATGCCGGCTACTGGTTCTTCGGCATGACATTGATGGGGGCGATTGTGGGGGCGTGGAAGACGAAGGTGTGAAGACGAGTGATCAGTGTTCAGGGATCAGTGTTCAGTTTGCGAGTCTCCGCCTGTGAGGTGCCTTTTCGCGAGCACCCCCATGACCACTGACCACTAACCACTAATCACTCAGTTCGGTGGCGGGTAGTAGGGGAGCTTGTCGTTGGTTTCGTTGGCGCGTTTTACGGTGACGTCGCTGAAGAGCAGTGCGGGCGCGAGTACAGTCTCGGGAATCTCGGTGGCGTAGTTGGCTACCCAGAGATTCTTGCCGGCGGCTTCGACGCCTGAGCGGAGGGCGCGATGATCGAGATCGTCGAGAACGGCTCCGCGAACCAGGGTGCGCTTGCCATCGAGATCGATGCGGAAGAGCAGCCGCGGTGTGGCTTCAGCGCCGAGAGTCTCAACATAATAGACGCTCTTCAGGCCGCGATCTTTGGCGATTCCCAAGAGCTTTTGGTTCAGCTCTTCGTCTGTCAGGCCCTGCTGTGCTGTGACTTTGAGGACGCCGATTACGGGGCGCGGCGGTCCGGTAACGCCGGCGCGGGCGTGGCCGTTGGACTCAGGGAAATCGCGCACGGGGGTGCGACCGATGAGGTAGTTCTCAAGGTGGCCGTCGGCAACCAGCTTTACCGATTGCGCCGGGACCGCTTCGTCGTCGACAGAGTAGGAGCCGACGAGATACTTGCCTTCCCAGGATTTCAGCGCGGGATCATCGATGACGGTGAGGAACTCCGGCAGGATGCGCGCGTGGTAGCTCGAGGCAAATGGGCCGTTGGTGCGCGCCTCGGTTCCAAGCTTTGGACGCGTGGCGGTCACGCCGGCGGCAAGCAGCGAGTGAAGTGTGTCGGCGCTGGCGTCGGCGCTGAGCAGCACCGGGCCGTGATACTCCTCTTCAACCAGCGGAGCTTTGCGCAGATCGGTCAGCGAAGAGATCAGCGTGAGGACGTGTTTCTTGAATTCCTCGGCACTGTCGAGATCGCTCACGGATAAGCCGCTTGTGCCGTAAGAGCGATCAAGGCGCATGCCATCGTCGGCCTGCGTGCCTACGCCAAAGGACTCGGAGTAGTTGCTTGCCGATTTGCGGACGATGGCGCCTTCGCTGGAGACGATCCAGGTGGTGGTGACGCGCGCATGGAAGGCTGCGGTCGAGTACTGGATGTCGTGCTGCGATGCGCTGACGGCTGGATCCGTGCGGTAGATGCCGCTGTCGTGCGGGACGCGAGTCGTTCCATGCCTTTTCGTCGACTGAAAGCTTGAGCGGCTCGGCGAGCGAGATGATGGGCTTCTGCTTTGCTGAAGTCGTCGGCCTGCGGAGGCGTCTGCACTTGCTTGAGCTCGGCCTGCTTTTGCGCGTACGCGGCAAGCGCTGACTTATAGGCCTGGTCGGTGCCGGTCCATAGAGAGGAGCGCAGGGCGATAGGATCGTCGTCGATGCTGGTGAGTCTGCAGAGCGCCATCACCGCGCGGGCCGGAGTTGTCAGTCTTGTAGTCGCCGACGCGCACGCTGATGCGGGCGATGCGGGCGTGGCTGTGCTGCGAACCCTCGGCTGGCTCCGTAGGCTGGCGCGGGTTTCGAAGTCGTCGCACATCTTCAATGCGGTACTCGATGAAGTAGGGCTTCTCGAATCCGGGCAGTTGCAGATGCGCCATGCTGCGGTCGAGCTCATCGAGCATGGCTTTGAGCACAGGATCTTTTTCTGCATCTGCGCGTGTGGTCTGTGCAGGCGCACCGTGCGGTACAAGGATGGCGGCTGACAGAAGTCCCGCTGCGACGAGATTTCCGATGCGGCGAGTGCGCTTCATTGTGCCTCCTTCGTCGATGCGAGTTGCCGGAGCGCCGGGAATCGGCAGGATCGGCGGGCGCTGCGTGCCCTGTTGCTGGCGCTGCGTTTCAATCTCGCTGACTAGCATGGCTGGAGCGACGGCGCTTACCGGCACGGTGCCGGATTCGGCGCCGCACTCGCCGTTGAAGACTTCGCTCTTGTCGCTGGTGGAGACGATGCGCTTCATGGCTGCGAGCGGCGTGCCCACGATGCTGACGCCGCGGACAAGTTCATCGGGCCGGCCATCGACATACACGCGATACACGACGAGCGGGATGACCTGGAAGGCTTGCGGGGCGCTGCGCGTGGTTACGGCGAAGCCTGAGGAGATGTCTTCGAAGTAGAGGCCGTAGGGCTTGCCCTGCTTTTTCGCTTCCTCAATCAACTTCCTTCCGGAGATCCGCCTCCTGGACTGACTTTGTTGATGTCACAATGAGGTTGCCCTGACGGCCAGTTGGCATGCGTCCGGTTTGCCGCGGCCGTGTCCGTTGGAGGCGGCGAAACTCGCGATCGGCAGGCGCGACATGAGGAATGTTTTGAGAACGCCGTTCTGGATGAGTTCCACGCGTCGCGCTTTCTCGCCTTCATCGTCGTAGGTGTAGCTGCCGCTGAGCCAGGTTTTGCCGAAGGTGGTCATGGTTGGGTCGTCGGCGACGGAGAGGAACGGCGGCAGGACTTCTTTGTTCAGTTCCTTGGTGAAGGTCTGGCCCTCTTCGTCGCCGCGCTGGCGCTGGCCTTCGAGTCGGTGGCCCAGCACTTCATGGAAGAAGACGGCGGAGGCGCGGCCGGAGAGAATGGCCGGGCCGTCGAATGGCTCGGTCACAGGTGCCTTGCGCAAGGCTTCGAGGCTTTTGCCGAGTTCGCGAACGGCGGCTTCCATCGATTCACTGCGATGGCAGGCCGTCGATGGTTTCAGCTTCGAAGGTCTGGGCGCGGAACAGGTCCATGCCGTCATCTGCGCGCGTTATGGCAAATACCACCACGCGCGCCTGCATGTGAGGGGCGACGATGCGCGATCCTTCAGAGGAGGCGTAGTAGTCGGTCTCGTTCTGCACGGTGAGCATGGCGAGATTCTGGTAGACGTCGGGATAGTCGCGGAAGACGCGGCTCAACGCTTTCACGCGTTGTTCCCAGGCGGCCCGGTCGAGTACCAATGGCGGCGCGGGTTTTGATATCGACACCTGCGGCGACTCGCTGGCTGAAGTCGGGCGAAGTATCTTCTTCTTTGGCGCGCACCTGGGCTTCAGTTTTGACGCGGAGATAGTTTTCGAGCGCAGTGCCATAGCCCGCATTGGTAGCGAGCCATAGGGTGCGCGACAGGGCTACGCGATCGTCGCCCAGCGGCATCTGCAGGCTGTTGACGGCGGAGCCGCGATGATCGCCATGCGTGTTGTCGAGCTTGGGATCGCCAATGCGCACCTGCACGTCGGCCACGCGCATATGGTTGCTGGTGCTGTCGGCCAGAGCGCCGAATTGCGCGCGAATGGAGACGGACGTTGCATCCGCTACCGAGTAGCTGAGAAAGTACGGCGGCAGCTGCTTGTCGGCGTCTTTCTGATTCGGCCCTGGCTTGCCGAGCGAAGTGAAGGCGCGCTGCAACTCGCCGGTCATGGCGTCGAGCAGGATAGAGGACGATGCGGCGGCTTCATTGACCGCCGCTCTGAATGCGAACCGTGGATCGCTGTTGCTTTTTTTTGTGCAGACGCACTGAGGCCGGCAAGCGTGAAGCCGAGCAGGGTGGCGACTCAGCAAACAGGTTTTGGCCGAACTTGCCATTTGTGGCCCCTTGAAGAGACGGAATGTCGGTTGTTACAGCTAACTTGTCAGCGGAAAACATCGGTAAACTTGATTGTCTCAAACTCGTGCGTGCTTGAAGGGAAATCTGATGGCAATCCTCCCGCGCGCGGTGCGCGTCGGTACTGTGGTCGTATTGCTCCTGGCCGCTTTTGGTGCGGCCGCCGGGCAGCCTGGCCCAACTCCGCAGGGTCCCGCCTGGCCCCGCAGCCAATCAAACTCCAGCCACATTCCGAACAGGCCTACTCGCTGCCGCCGGACAAGCTTGCCCAGGCCATCGCGCTCAACAAGATCCGCGTTTCGCTGGATATTGCCGGGTCGCTCTGGGGTCTGATCGTGCTTTGGTGGTCTACTGGCTTCCGGTACGGCTGCGCGGTTAGACGCATGGTCGCGCGGAAACGATGAAATCCGCGCTGGCTGCAGGGATTGGTGTTCTTCGCTTTTTGATGGTCATTCTTGCCGTTGCAAATCTGCCGCTCGACGCCATCGGGCACGCGGCCAGCCTGCGATACGGCATCAGCGTGCAGGCTGGCCGAGCTGGTTTGGCGACCAGGGCAAAGGGCTTGCCGTATCGCTTGCTGGTCGGCGTGCCGCTTGCGCTGTTGTTCAACTGGATTGTGCGCGTTTCGCCGCGCCGGTACTGGCTTTGGCTCTGGCTGATCTCGCTGCCACTGATCGTGATCTCGGTGTTTATTGCGCCGCTGGTGATCGACCCGCTGTTCAACAAGTTCGAACCGCTTGAGAAGACTCATGCGGTGCTGGTCGGCAAGCTTGAGGAGATCGTGGCGCGCACCGGGACGGCGATCCCGCCCGAGCGGATGTTCCTGATGAAGGCCAGCGAGAAGAGCAATGGCATCAATGCGTATGTGACGGGCATCGGCTCGAGCAAGCGCTTTGTGATGTGGGATACGACCACCGACCGGATGCCCGACGACGAGATCATGTTCATCTTCGGCCACGAGAGCGGCCACTACGTGCTCAACCACATTCCCAAAGATGCTCGCCGGGATGATGATCGGATTGTTCTTTGTCTTCTGGGCATGCGCAATCCTGGCGGAGGGGATGGTGCGCCGTTTCGGCGAGCGCTGGAGCATCCACTCGGTCGCCAGCCGGGCCGGATTCCTGACACTGTTCTTCGCGTTTTCAATTGCAGGCTTTGTGATGACGCCGGTTGGCAACACCGTAAGCCGGCACTTTGAGCATGAGGCCGACGTGTATGGGCAGGAGGCGGTTCACGGACTGGTTGCCGATCCGCAAAAGACGGCGGTGTCGTCGTTCAATCATCTTGGCGAGGCCTGGCTCGACGATCCAAATCCGAATGCCTTTGTGGAGTTCTGGTCGTACAGCCATCCCTCGGTGCAGAGGCGGGCGGAGTTTGCCGGGCACTACGATCCGTGGGCGAACGGCGGGCATGGGGAGTTTTTCACGAAATGAGGAGATCGGAAAACGAAACCGGACGATCTCACGCTCCCGTCGCGCGGAATCCAGGAATCCAATAAAATGGACTTCATGGTGGCGCTTCCCCCTATCCCCCCATTCTTTGCCAAGGCTGCCGGTTCGTTTCTTGCCGCGGGCGCGGGGGCAGTTGTGGTCATCATGTGGCGCTTGCGCGAGGCGCGGAGTGCCGTCTCCTTGAGGAAGATCATCATTCCTCCGCTGGGAATGGCTACCGGGTTCTCGATGTTTGTGGATTCAGCTTTCCGGGTGCCATGGACATGGGCGGCGATGGCTTTCCTGACCGGCGCGATGGTTCTGGCGTGGCCCCTGCTGCTCACTACGCGGCTTGAACTGCAGGGCGAGACGGTGAGGATGAAGCGCTCGAGCGCTTTTCTTGTCGTTATCCTGGTGCTTGCGGCTATTCGCTTGTTTGCCCGCGGCTACTTCGACACCATCCTTACTACGCAGCAGACGGCCGGGATATTCTTCATTCTCGCTTTCGGCATGATCGTGATCTGGCGGGCGAAGATGCTGGTGGACTTCCGGCGGCTTACGGCCGATCCGGAGACCAGCGCCGCCTGAGAGCTCAAAAACTGTCGGGCTTGCCACTTTTCGTACAATTTAGCTATGCAATTTCTAACGCTTTCGCGCCGCCGTACCGATGCGTTTCCGGCTGAAGCTTTTACACCCGAACTTATTGCCCAGGAGGGCGCAGCGCATCAAGGAACTCTACATGTCCGGCATCCTGCGACAGGTCTGGCGGCGGGGCGATACGCCGGGCGCCGCAATTTTGTGGGAGGCAGCCAAGCGAGGCCGAGGTGCGGCAAGCCTGCGAGAGCCTGCCGATCTTCAAAGCCGGAATGCTGGAGATTGCCGCCCTTCTTCCGCTCGAACCCTATGCCGGGTTCGCGCCGGCAAAATAGCTGCAATCAACTTGGGCCGCCGATTTCGATCGCGCAAATGCCGCTTTTCCTCACAGCCCCGCGCGCCGTTCCGAGGTCGTACACTGTAGCTTCATTTGCTTTCCGAAAGGAGCATGTTCTTCTATGGCTTATCCCACAAACTACCGCTATACCCGCGAGCATGAATGGATCTCGCTCGACGGCAAAATCGGGACTGTCGGTATCACGGACTACGCACAGAACTCGCTTGGGCGACATCGTTTATGTTGACGTGCCCAAGGTGGGCGACTCCATCACAGCGAATGCATCCTTTGGCTCGGTCGAGAGCGTGAAAGCCGTCAGCGATCTGTACTCGCCTGTAACGGGAACGGTGACGGCGGTGAACGAGGAGCTGAAGACCAGCCCCGACAAGATCAACGAAGCTCCGCACGAAGCATGGATCATCAAGGTAGAGCTGGCGGATCCGTCGGAGTTTGAGAAGCTGCTCGACGCGGCAGCGTATGAGAAGTTCGTTTCGGAAGAGACGGGGGCGTAGGTCCAGTTCTCAGTCGTCAGTTCTCAGTCTTCAGTTAAGAACCGGATTGGGGATCTGGCGACATACGGCTCAACTGACAACTGATCACTGAAAACTGACAACTGGTCCCGGAGGGACCGCCCATGCGCTATTTACCGAAATCTCCAGCCGAACGGGAGCAGATGCTCAAGGCCATCGGCGCCAAGGCTATCGACGATCTCTTTGCCATCATTCCGGCCGAGTACCGGCTCACGCGCGATCTCGATGTTCCGCGCCAGCAGGCCGAGAGCGAAATCATCGACTACTTCAAAGCCGCGGCGCAGAAGAACGCTACCGACTACGCGAGCTTTCTGGGAGCCGGGTGCTATCGCCACTATCGCCCGGTGATTATTGATTCTCTTGTGCAGCGCGGCGAATTTCTGACGAGCTATACGCCTTACCAGCCGGAGATCACGCAGGGAACGCTGCAGGCGATCTTCGAATTCCAGACCATGATCGCCGAACTCACGGGAATGGATGTGGCCAACGCCAGCATGTATGACGGTTCGACGGGCGCAGCCGAAGCAGTGCTGATGGCGATGCGCGTGACGGGGCGGCAGAAGGCAGTCGTCGCGACCACGGTGCATCCCGAATATCGCGAAGTTCTGCACACCTACCTGCAATTCCGCGATCTGCCAACAACGGAGGTCGGCTACGTTGCTGAAACGGGCCGCGTGGATCTCGATGCGCTGGCAGCTGCTGTTACGGAAGAAACTGCAGCAGTGCTGGTGCAGAGCCCCAACTTCTTCGGCGTTGATCGAAGACATTCCGGCGATCGCCGAGATTGCGCACAAGAAGGGCGCGCTGCTGATCGTCTCGATCGCCGAGGCGGTTTCGCTCGGTGTGGTTCGGCCGCCGGTTGAGGCCGATATTGTCAGCATGGAGGCGCAGTCGTTCGGCGTTGCGCTCAGCTATGGCGGGCCGTTCTGCGGTGTGATCGCGGCGAAAGAGCAGTATCTGCGCCAGATGCCCGGGCGCCTTGCCGGTCAGACCGTCGACGGCAACGGAAATCGCGGGTTCGTGTCTGACGCTCTCGACGCGCGAACAACATATCCGCCGCGAAAAGGCGACATCGAATATCTGCACCAACCAGGCACTCGTCGCGCTAATGGCGACGATCTTCCTGACCGTCTATGGCAAAGAAGGAATTCGCGAACTGGCCGAGCACAATCTTGCCAAGGCTGCTTATGCCGCGAAGACTTTGAGCGCGCAGCCCGGGCGCGAAGCTGCTGTTCAAGGGCGCTCCGCGTTTTCATGAATTTGTGTTGCAGACGCAGGAATCGCCAGCGCAGTGGAGCCAGCGGCTGCTCGACGACAAGATTGTCGGCGGCATCGATTTGAGCCGCTGGTATCCGGAGTTGAAGAACGCAACGCTTTGGTGCGCAACGGAAGTGGTGGCGCGCGAAACGATTGATCGCGCGGCGAAGGTGCTGGCCGCTGCGCCGGTGGAGGCATAGAAATGGCAACAACTGAGACGCAGATCAATCGCAGCATCGGCAAGGTTCGTCCCCACCAGACGCAAAACGAAGGGCTGGTCTTCGAAAAATCCTCGCCGGGCAAGAAGGCCTACAAGCTGCCGCCACTCGATGTGCCGGAAGTTGACGCCGCCGAACTGCTGGGCGACGCTCACCGCAAGACGCCGGGTCTGCTGCCGGAACTCAGCGAGATTGAAATCATCCGCCACTTCACGCGCCTCTCGACCTGGAACTACGCCATCGATCTCGGCATGTATCCGCTGGGCTCATGCACGATGAAGTACAACCCGCGCGTGAACGAATTTGTTTCGCGGATCGAAGGGCTGGCGGAGGCGCATCCCTACCGGCCGGAGTCGCTCGCGCAGGGCGTGCTTGAAATCATCGATCTGCTGCAGCGATGCCTCATCGACATCACCGGCATGGACACGATCACGCTGCAGCCTGCCGCCGGCGCGCACGGCGAGTTCACCGGCATCCTTCTTGTTCGCGCGTGGCATGAGTCGCAGGGCAACGCACGCCGCAAGATCATCATTCCCGACTCGGCACACGGCACGAATCCTGCCACAGCGGCGATCTGCGGGTACCAGGTTGAGAATCTGAAGTCGAACGCCGATGGCGGCATCGATCTTGAAGCTCTCGACGCGCCAGGTGGATGAAGACACCGCGGCGCTGATGCTGACAAATCCTTCGACGCTCGGCGTGTTTGAAAACGAGATTCACAAGATCGCCGACATTCTTCACGCGAAGGGCGCGCTTCTCTATATGGATGGCGCAAACATGAATGCGCTGGTCGGCAAGGTGCGTCCGGGCGATTTCGGCGTGGACGTGATGCACCTGAACTTGCACAAGACGTTTTCGACTCCGCACGGCGGCGGTGGTCCGGGCTCTGGTCCTGTGGCCTGCAAGAAGTTTCTGAGCCGTTTTTGCCGACGCCAGTTCTCGTCGAAAGAAAAAGACGGCACGCTGCATTGGGATTACAACCGCCCACAGTCCGTGGGTACGGGTGCGCGCCTTCTACGGGAACACCGGCATGTTTATCCGCGCACTGGCTTACATCCTGGCCAACGGGCCGGATGGGTTGAGGCAGACCACCGAAGATGCGGTGCTGAACGCGAATTACATCCGCAAGAATCTTGAAGACCTCTACGACCTGCCGTACAAGACTCCGTCGATGCACGAAGTGGTTTTCAGCGACAAGCAGCAGGCAGCCAAGGGAGTGAAAACCGGCGATATTGCCAAGCGCCTTATCGACTACGGCTTCCATCCCTACACGGTCAGCTTTCCGCTCATTGTGCACGGCGCGTTGATGATCGAGCCTACCGAAAGCGAGTCGCTGGAGGAGCTCGATCTCTTCATCAATGCCATGCGGTCGATCGCGAAGGAAGTCGAGGAGACTCCGGAATTGGTTAAATCCGCGCCGCACTCGACGCGGGTTTCGCGGCTCGATGAGGTGCAGGCTGCGCGGAAGCCCATCCTGCGGTGGCGCCCGGCGACCAGCTAGATTCCAATTGGGTGCGACGGCTAAGTCGATATATACCGCGTGAATAGCGGAAAACTGCCAGGATTAAGATCACCAGCAAGTAACTTTCGGGCTGGTGACCGTCGGCTTTCTCTGGTTACTGCAAGATATTGATAACAGTCCATTATTCAGCATATTCCGATTGCTTTTCGAATCACGAAAATCGGATAATCGAGTCTCTCAGGGTGATGTATTCAGAGCCGGGTGAAGTGGTGCTCCGGCAAGCGGAGCAATCGCAGTTTCGCGGCGCCAACAGGGCTTTCGGATTCAGGCTGTCTTCTCCAGGCTGTCGAGCGAGCGAAACTCTCCGCATTCGAAAATCGTGTGTGCAAGTTCCGCGAAGCATCAGTCAACCTCGGAACGCTGCCAGGAGGTCTCGATGAAAATGTTTCGTGATGAAGCCGGCCAGACGCTGGTGTTTACCGCGTTCCTGATGTGCTGCCTATTTGGCTTTATGGCGCTGGCGCTCGACATGGGCGTGCTGTTCCGTGCGCACCGCAAGATTCAGATCGCGGCGGACGCGGGAGCGGCAGCGGCCGGTCTTGCCGCGGAGTATGGCCAGAGCGTGACGTGCAGCGGAACAACTCCGTCCGGGACGGCGAGTACCAGCGTGAAATGTGCGGCAGGCAATGCTGCCGGAGCAAACGGCGTCACTGGATCCCAGCTCGAGGTCAATCAGCCTAACGACAAATGGTTCCCACATTGGGGCTGAATACATCGAGGTAGTCGTGAGGCAGCCAAATCCTTCGGTGTTCATGGCTGCGTTTTCGCGGGACGCAACTTGGCGGTGGTAACTCGAACTTCAAGACTGTGATCGGTCGCTGCGCGCGCAGTGTCGGGAATCGTACCTGGCGCGAACTGCATGTATCGCCTTAGACCCTCATGCGGATGATGCGTTCGATGTGCAGGGCGCGGGGATCATTAGCGCACCCAACTGCACCATCCAGATCAACTCCGATTCGACAGCAGGCGCTGTGTACCACGGGCGGCAAAGCCACGATCGATACGATCGCCATCAATATCGTCGGGCGCACAAAACCCGAAGGGCAAGTGCAACAAGTCTCAATCAAATGCCACGACAGGTGTGACTCCGGTTAACGATCCCTTCTCCGGATTAGCCACGCCGACCTGCGACGGAACGAAACACTTTCTGGCGGATGAACCAATGATCACCGCGTCCGACTCACGATGTCAGCCGGAGACGACGCTGTTCCTTTAAGACATGAGACAAGCTGGATCCGGCGCCACTGCAACGACTTACTAAGGTTGTGTGCTTCAGCGGCGCCAACGTCACAATTGCCAGTGGCGTGACGCTTGGCGCGGCGGGCGGCAACTCGGTCTTTGTCTTCCAGAACGGCGTTAAGATCGGCGGAACCGTCACGATCAACGGGACGCTCTACAATGCCGGGCGGCATAGCTGGATCAAAGCAATTTTGCGCTGACGATCAAGGCACCGGCAGACACGACGGCCACATACAACGGGCTTGCCCTCGATCGTTCCTGCAACAAATACGACAAACACATGCGGCGGCTCGTACAGTTCCTTCAAGGGACGCCTGCACCTGGTGGCTGCATCCAGATCCAGTTTGGTTCCAGTTTTGGAAATCTGGACGGCATGATCTATGCCCCCGCGGCGGCGGTCTACATGCAGGACAATGGCGGCGGCAGCGTGGTGACAGCCATCATCGCCGATGAGCTTTATGACAAGTCCTCGAACCTGGAAATCACCAACAACTACAACTTCGTCCACTCCACTTCGCCTCTGAACCACGTCGCGTTGGTGGAATAGGAGAGCCGGCATGAGCAAGAGATTAATTCGTAGACGCGCCTTGCGGAAATTTCTGAACGGAGCCGAGGCAGGTTCCGCGCTGGTGGAAATGGCGCTCACATTTCCGGTTCTGATGGCGATGATCCTCGGAGCGGTGCAGCTTGGCGTGATGGCCCATGCCTCGATTGAGCTAACGAATGCAACCCGTGCAGCCGCACAATATGCTGGGATGAACGGGGGCGGCTATCACGATTCGACTGGTCTGAAGGCTGCGGCGCAGAACGACGCGGGTGAGTTGACGATTACAACGGCGACAGCCTCGAGTTCCTGCACTTGCTCTAATGGAAGTGGAGCCTGTGCGCTGGATGCGACGACCAAGGTTTACAGTTGCGCGACGGGAAAGCCGGTTATAGTCGTTACCGTGACGACCACCGCGGGCTACCCCTCGCTCATCAAGATCCCAGGGCCTGTTTTCGAATAATACGTTTAGCCTGACCGGCGACCGCCTAACAGGAAGTGCTGCCATGAGACTGAATCTGATGCGAAGAGGCCGTGAGGATGAAGGCGGCAGCCTGGTCGAGATGGCGCTGGTCTCCGCGTTCATATTCCTGCCCACTATTTTTGCGATATTTGAAGTTTCGTTCGCGGTGTACTCGTATAACTACGTCTCGCAGATGGCGCGATTGGCTACACGCTATGCGGTGGTTCGCGGATCCTTCTCCTGTGCAATCCAGTCGAATTTTCCTGATTGCAACCTGGGCCCGGGGGGCGGCAGCAATCCGACAACGGCGGATGGCAGCACCGCGCTTCAGAACTACGTTCGGAGCTATGTCTATCCAGGAATCAATGCGAACAACGTGACGGTGACCGCGACCTGGTGGACGGCAGATGTAACTAATCCTGGCACGGGCGCATTCTCGAATACCAAGTGGGACCTTGCCTGTACCGAGCACGACGGCGGGTGCGTGCAATCCTCCTACAAGCGCGGTTAAGGTGAACGTGAGCTACGCTTTCCCGCTGAATATCCCATTCTGGAAGCAGGTCAGTATTCCGCTTTCGAGCACGTCGCAGATGGTCATCAACGAGTAAGGGATCCGGCCTCAGCCTTCCGTGCGCCTGATTCTAATGCGGAGATAATCTATTTTCTTCGATTTAGAGCATGTCTTCTCACACCTACACACTCGTAAGCCATAAGTGGTAACGTGTCTGAGGTAATTTGTATCTCGTTGATTTTATTTACATCATAATTTTTTCGTAACCTCTTAAGTAATTAACCCATTAGTGGCATTGCCACCCTCCGCGAATCAGCCGAAAGTCTCTTATTAGGTAGTTGGGCGGGCTTGCAGGTCCAATGACCCGGTAATAGGCTCAAGCTTCCCTCCCAACGAAGACTGATTTGTTTCGGAATCCTAGTGGCACCCTCTGGCCGCTCAGATCCCAATGAGCGATAGCACGCGTTCAAACGAATGCGCGCGCCGGAGGCTGTGCTGATGAAAATCTCTTCAAAGAAGTTGTTGCGTGACGAATCAGGTCAGGTTCTGGTGATGACCTTTTTCTGCATGGGGATATTGCTCGGGGCTCTCGGTCTCGCAGTCGATGTCGGCGTGTTATTTCACGCACGGCGTAACATGCAGGCGGCGGCAGACGCTGCGGCCATGGCGGGCGCCACGGAGATGTTCTACAACGGCTCCGCGAACGTGCAAACGAAAGCGCAGGATGCTGCCAAGGCTATGGGTGTGGACCATGCCGCAGCCGGCAACACTGTGAATGTGATCCTTTCCCCGACTCTGCCCGGCGGCCTGGCATGCTCATCCTGCGTTCAGGTGAACCTGGCAACGCCGAATCCGACAATGTTTATTGCCGCGATGAGCAAGTTTGTTTTCTACAGCAACAACATGAGTTCGATCAACGTGTCTGCCAATGCAGTGGCAGGCTCCCCTGGCGCTTCGCAGACCTGCATGTATGTTGAAGATCCTCACGCCTCGAGTTCGCTCTGGATCCACGGCGCCGGAGCAATCAATGCACCGGGCTGTGGCGTTTATGTCAACTCAGACGACCCTGGCGCATTTTGTGTTACAGGAAACGCCGGGAAATCCGACTTTGCCCAGGTTGCCGTGCACGGTGGCCAGAACGGCAAGGGTAACTGCGCAGGCGATCCGGGTCCACCCGTGTATACGGGAACCGGGGTTCAGAGCCTTCCTGCGGCGTGGCAGAACATTCCTTCTGACCCAACAGCCAATTGCCCCGGCGGCACCGTGACGAACGTTGCCACCCTTAGCGGGACAGTCGCAGGGCCCGGGTTTGGTAGTTACGTGTGCTATGCCAACCCCGCTGGATGCACCACAGTCACGAAGAAGGGTGTGACCACGACCACGTGCACCCCGGTGACGGTTAGCAGCGCAACGCTCGGCCCCGGAAACTATGTCTTCGAAACCGGCGTTACGATCAAAGGCGCCACCACCATTGGAAAGAATACCGCCACCGGGGGTGCGACTGTCATCGTCAGCAACGGTACCTACGACAGCGGCACGGCAACAACGTTTTACGACTATGCCCCCACTAGCGGCACCTATAACGGGATTGCGATCTACCAGCCCTCGTCGAATACCAACCAGTTGGGGCTCCAGTTCGGGAGCGGAAGTTCGATTTTCGACGGGGCAGTCCTGGCTCCGACGGCGGCCGTAGATCTCCATGACCAGGGCGGCGCCGTCAACGCTACGGTGCTCGTTGTGGGTCAGGCATACATCAACGGCAAGATCAACCTGACCAACTACAGCACCTACAACCCCAACACCACGCCATTCACGCACATCACGCTGGTTGAGTAGGAGCGGAAAACAATGATCACGAAAATGTTCAAGTGCAGGCGTTCATCAAGCGCGCTTCGATGCGGCGAAGAGGGATCGGCTCTGATCGAACTGGCACTCTCATTGCCATTGCTCTCCATTATTCTGCTGGGCGCTGCGGAGTTCGCCAGGCTGGCTTATGCGTCGATCGAGGTGGCGAACGCTGCCCATGCCGGAGCCATGTATGCGTCTTACAGCCTGGCGGCGTCGGCGGATTCTGGCGGCATCAGCAATGCGGCTGCGGCGGACTCGGGAAACATGGTGGGAGGAAACGCAGTCTCGGTAACATCTGTTACCACCGCCTGCACCTGCGCCGATACGACCTACTCCCCTACGAGTTGCTCTGACAATTCGACGTGCCTCAATAACAATACGTCGATGGTGACCGCTGTTACTGTTCAAACCCAGTCAACGTACAAGCCGCTCATCCGCCTGCCAGGCGGGGCGCTCACTTTTACGTTGAAGGGTAAATCGAGCCAGGTGGTATCAAACCAATGAGCGTGAGAGCCTTGCATCCGGCAAAGAAGCTCAGGGCCGCTTCGGTTCTGTGTGAAGAAGGCGGGTCCCTGGTGGAGATGGCGCTTTCGTGCCTGATCCTGATTCCTGTCGTTTTCGGGATCATCCAGTTGTCGATCGCACTCTACTGTTATCACTATGCTGCTGACGCGGCCAGGGAAGCGACGCGGTGGGCGATTGTCCGGGGTTCGACCTGCACTCTCATTTTTGGCAAAGGATATTGCTCCCCGACAAGCGCAGGCGGAACCGGCGCTGACGGTGCCGATATTGATCACTATGTAAAAGCCCTGGGCTATCCGTATTCTTCGAAGGTCAGCACATCGACAAAGTGGTGCATCAACGGAGCAGCTGTACCCGCCACATGGACGACGTGTTCGACCACACAAAATGGCAACAATGTACCCGGCAACCAGGTACAGGTGACCGTTTCGTATTCCTACCCATTAATCATCCCATTTCTCAAAAGCAATACACTTAACTTGAGCAGCGTCTCGAGCATGACGATCGTGCAGTGAATGACCATGGAGCCGAAGCCATGTCGACCGAGGGCCGCTTAGCGGCGAGCTCGACTTGTCCATGGCGCGACTCACCCGCATTCGAATCTCAAGATCGACGGCAGCCTTTCTCTATCTCTTGCGCGTACAGACACATATATTTAGTTACGATAGTCATACTTCGTCACTTAAGTAATCTAAAGGTACCCTTTCTCGCTTGATTACCTCCGCGCGTCATTCATAGAATCGGCACCAGTTCCCAAATGGGCCCCTCTTCAGTCGGACTCTTCCGCCAATGCCTTGTTGTCCGTGTCAAAGGCTGCCCAGGGAACTTTTGTGTGACTTCAAATCGGTACTGCCGAGAGAAGGAAAGACTATGAAGATGATGCGAAACGAAGAAGGACAGATGTTGGTCCTCACCGCGCTCAGCATGACCGTCATGTTTGGATTCATGGCCATTGCAGTTGATGTGGGTCTCCTGTTTCGCGCCAAGCGGAATCTGCAAATAGCTGCAGATGCCGCCGCCACTTCCGCCGCGCTCGACTACTACTACAACAACGGCACGCTGGGTGCGAGTGCGATTGACCACGCCGTTGCTGAAGGAAAGACTGCGTCCCAAAGCAATGGCTTTCAAGACGGCGCGAATGGCGTTTCCGTCAGCATCAGTTGCGCGCCTACCAGCGGGCCGGAAGCGTCTGCGAGTTGCAACGGCTTCTTCGAGGCCAAGGTCACCAAGTCCCAGTCCAACTTCTTCCTTGCAGCGTTTTCGGGAATGCCTGGTCAGAGCGCCAGCCTGAAGACCATATCGGTAGGGGCACGAGGAGTGGCCGGCACGCCATCCGCAAGCAATAACTGCATCTGGCTCATGGATCCTACTGCGTCTGGTCAATTGACATTGCAGGGAAGTGCGACTCTTAACGCGCCCGGATGCGGCATCTATCTGAATTCGACTTCACCATCGGAAGTCAGCTTGACCGGGCAACCGCGCATCACTGTGCAGGCACTGAACCTGCACGGGCCACAAGATGTCACCAAGGGTGTCAAGAAAATGGTTGGGGACCTCAACAACAATGTTGTCCCTCAGAGCCCGCCGATTCCAACGGACTTCGCCGGGGCGAAACCAGGTGACTGCAACGTAACCAATCCGACGATCAGCGCCACCGGCTATACACCGCCGGGCGCCGGCTCTCCAAGTACGACACCGATAGTGGTGTGCTTCACAAATCTGGTAACGCTCAGCGGAGGTTCGCAAGCGAGCCCGATCGTAATGGCCGGTCAGGCCCCCTTCGGCAGCGGCCAAACCAGTACCAGCGCCGGGGTGATCTACGAGTTTGAGGCAGGCCTGACGATCGGCACCGGCGCGTGGGTCAAATTCGGAAACGGCACCTACACCGCTCCAACGGGCAGCAACCCGGTTGGCACCTATTCCAACACGTCTGGCGCCACGATCGACATGGAGGGTGGGGCGTTCAACATTCTGTCCGGTCAGGCGAATTTGAGCGTCTATGCTCCCACGACCGGCAGTTACAACGGAATTGCCATCATGCAGCCCGCGTCAAACAAGAGCAACAGCAGCACGGACTGCAGCGGACAAACCAAGGGCTGTATGAGTACTCAGTTCGGAAGCGCCAACACCAACTTCGATGGGATGATCTTCGTGCCCGGCGGGGAAGTTGTGATGCACGACCAGGGCGGCGGCGTCACCGCCTCCGGCCTTATCGCCGCAGGGGTCAACATGGCCACTTCGACGCTCACGATCAACAACTACAGCGCAGCCAACCCCTACACGACGCCCCTGCGTTCGGTCACACTCACCGAGTAGGAGCCAGAGAGATGAAGACTATGAAACTCCAGTCGATCGGATTATTGAACAGACTCCGTGGCGATCAATCGGGCCAGGCCCTGATTGAGACGGCCATGTCAGTCGGCGTTCTGTTTATGTTTCTGCTTGGCGCGGCCGAATTCGGGCGCCTGGCTTACGTGGGCCAGGCCGTATCCAACGCTGCCCACGCCGGCGCTCAGTATGCTGCGCAGGGCTACGCCTATGCGGCTGACTCCGACAACACGTCAGCGCAGGCTGGGGGAATCCAGGCCGCAGCTCAGAATGAGGCGGGCTGGGTTTACTCCAAGAACAGTGGTACGTTCCTGACCACTTCGTCTCTGTCCTACATCTGCTCGGACGACAGCGCCGCAACCGGATTGAACACGGATTGCTCAAGCTCTCAGCTTGAACGCATCGTTACGGTTACATCCACGGTGCAGATTCAGCCCCTGTTTCGCGTATTCGGAAGACCGGCGCCGTTCAATGTGAGTACGTCTGCCGTTCAGAAAGTGCTGATCCAATGAACCACAGCAAGCTGAAGTCTTCACAGAAGCTCACATTCCGCCTTCGCCGGGCTGTCAACAATGAGGAGGGATCCAACCTCACCGAGACAGCAATCGGCATGATGGTCTTTCTGGCAGCGTTCTTCGGAATCATCCAGTGCGCTTTTGCCATTTACTCGTACAACTGGGTCAGTGAGGCAGCCCGCGAAGGCACTCGTTGGGCTGTTGTGCGGGGAGCCAATTGCTACAACAATCTCGGCTCGTCATTCTGCGCCAGCGGCGGAGCAACTTCGAACGATATCGTCAACTACGTGAAGGGACTTGCGTATCCCGGTCTGAACAAAGCGAACATCACGGTACATACCAACTGGTACACGCCGAGTAGCACCGCGCCGAGGACCTGGTCGCTGTGTACCACTAGTCCCTGCAACCAACCCGGTTACCAGGTGCAGGTGCTCGTCGACTACCAATTTCCCATGGGCATTCCTTTCTGGAAGAAAGTATCCCTGGATATGCAGGGCACGTCCCGGATGGTGATCACCCAATAAGCTCAGCGGGACGATCGGCGAGAGCCTGAGTGTTCGGCGCTCGCATCGTCATCCGTTAACCGCTGCTGAGGCTGGCCCCTTCTCGTTGAGTTGGGGCCAGCGCATTTTTGGGGCAAATTCCTTAAAAGACAATGACTGGACAACCCCTTTGCAAGCCCGGACGGCAGTGATCGGATTGCGTGATCGCCATTTTCCTCATTTCCTAATTCAGCGGGGTTTATTCACACGACTCTGAGCTGAGAATCCGACCTCACTTCGACCTACACTCTAGGTATGGCCACCCTGCCTGACATTGCTTCGCTAGACGCCGGACTTCCCGCGAATATCGACGCCGAGAAGACGATTCTCGGCGCCATTCTGCTCGACAACGCTGCGCACTCAGAGGCGGCCGAGCGGCTTGAGGCCGACGACTTTTCGCTCGACTCGCACAAACGCATCTTTGTGCGCATGTCCGAGTTGATGAACGAGCAGCGGGCCGTCGACATTGTTACGCTATCGAACGAACTGGCGCGCGCCAAGGAGATCGAAGCTGTCGGCGGTGTGGCTTACCTGGCGTCCTTGACCGAGGGTTTGCCGATCCGCCCGGTCATCGAAGACTACATCCGCATCGTCAAGGACAAGAGCCTGCTGCGCAAGCTCATGCTCATCTGTTCCGCGGCCATTGCCCGCGCTGCGGACCAGAGCGAGACTGCGCTCGAAGTCATCGGCGCGGCTGAAACGGCTTTGCTCGAAGTGAGCGAGAAGGGCGTGACGGGCGGTCTGGAAGCGCTCGATCACATCGTGGCGGCTTCGTTCGGCTCCATTGACAACCTCTACCGCAATAGCCGCACCGTCACCGGCCTTGAGACCGACTTCTCAAAGCTCGACGAGATGACCAGCGGCCTGCAGAAGGGCGAGCTCATCATCGTCGCAGCACGGCCCTCCATGGGCAAGACTGCTTTCGCGATCAACATGGCGCAGAATGCCGCCGTCAATCACAATGCGACCGTTGCCGTCTTCAGTCTTGAAATGAACAAGGAATCGCTTCTGCGCCGCATGCTTGCATCCCAGGCGTGGGTCGATCAGCGCAACCTCCAGACCGGCTTTATTCGCCGCGAAGACCATGACCGGCTGGTACGCGGGCTCGAACAGCTTGTTGAGTCGCGACTGTTCATTGACGATACTGCCGGCATCTCTCTGGCCGAAATGCGGGCCAAGGCGCGGAGGCTGAAGCAAACCCTCGGCGGACTTGATTTGGTTGTAGTCGACTACCTGCAACTGATGAGTGCCACCCTGCCCTCGGCCGGGGGGAAGCGCTATGAGAATCGGACGCAGGAAGTGTCGGCAATTTCGCGTGGTTTGAAGGCGCTGGCGAAGGAGCTCCATGTACCCGTTGTCGCGCTCTCGCAGCTTTCGCGTGCCAGCGAGCGGCGCGGCGATGACAAGCGGCCCATGCTCAGCGATCTTCGCGAGTCGGGGTCAATCGAGCAGGACGCCGATGTGGTCGCATTCATCCACCGCGAGGCTTATTACAGCCGCGACGAAGAAATGTCCGAGTCGGATCGCGCGAAGTCCGAGATCATCATCGCCAAGCAGCGTAACGGCCCCACCGGCACGGTGCATCTGAATTTCATTTCGCGGTTCACGCGATTCGAGAATCCTGACGTTACGCACGACGACGTTTGATCCCCAGAGATCGACAATCCGTCTTTCCAGTCGCCAAATTAGTCATTTCCGGATCGGCGGTAATACAACCGCGACCTGGAAATGGCCGAGCTTTTGCAGCCCTGCAAGGCTCGGTGAGTGATTTGGCGACTCGTCAGCAGATGTCAAAGTTCGGCCACTGAGCCATCGCATAAAACCTTCGAGTTCCGGATCGTTCGGTTAAGCACTGTGAGACCGGATGCGATCTCGTCTGAGGATCCGCTGTAGCTTGGTTTCGAATTTGAGCGTCACTACGAAGGCCAAGTAGACAATCTACCTCCATTGGGGGTAGAGTGTCTACATCTATGAGCGAAGAAGACCAGTATAAGAATCGAATTGAGCTGTTGCAGGGAACACTCGACATGCTCATTCTTCAGACCCTGCAATGGGGGCCGCAGCATGGATATGGCATTGTCCAGGCCTTACGTTTGCGATCCGGAGATGTGCTTCAGGTGGAGACCGGATCACTGTATCCGGCCCTCCATCGATTGGAGCGTCAGAGCTGGGTGCAGTCTGAGTGGAAGCAGTCAGAGAGCAAGCAAAAAGCCCGATATTACCGAATCACGGCCAAGGGGAAAAAGCAGTTGGCCTCTGATCTGGGCCGATGGGAGCGGATTGTCGAAGCGATTGGGTCGGTGATGTACGTCAAGCCGGAGGAGAGTGAGTCATGAAGTGGTTCCCGAGCTTCGGTTTTCAGCGGCGCAAGCGCGAATTGCAGGAAGAGATTGATGCGCACCTGCAGATGGCGATTGCAGATCGAGTGGCGCGAGGCGAGACGGCAGAGGCGGCGCGACAAGCGGCGGCGCGGGAATTTGGAAATATTCCTCTAGTGCAAGATGTGACGCGCGACATGTGGGGCCAGGCGTGGCTTGAACAACTAGGCCGGGATGTCCGTTACGCGTTACGGCAACTGCGCAAGAGCCCCGGCTTTTCGATCACCGCGACGGCGATGCTGGCAGTAGCTATCTGCGCCAACAGCACCGTATTCAGTTGGATCGACGGCACAATGTTGCGTCCGATTCCTGGCGCGCGGGACACGGGCGACCTTGTGAGCCTGCAGCGGGGGGAACGGAACTTCTCCCCGACTCCGCCCTTCTCGTATCTCGACTATCGCGATCTGCGCGAGCAGAATCATACCTTCACCGGAATACTTGCCTATCATCACGATTGGATCACGCTGACTGGCGGCGCACAGCCGGAGCGCGTCTTCATAGCGAACGTGACGGCGAACTATTTCGATGTGCTCGGCATCAAGCCGGTGCTGGGACGATTCTTTCTGGCTGAAGAAGAGACGCGTCCAGATGCGGTTCCCAACGTGATCTTGAGTTACTCGCTCTGGAAGGCGCGCTATGCCGCAGACCCGGCAATTGTGGGCAAATCGATCGAGATCGCCCGGCATCCTGTGACGGTGATCGGTGTGGCGCCGGAGGGGTTTGTGGGAGCAATGCCCGGGCTGCGTGACGATCTGTGGGTAACGCTCGATCCCCTCGGGACGGATGTGTGGCGGATCACGCATCGCAGTGGTGGTGCGGTCTGGCTGAACGTAATAGGAAGATTGCGGCCCGGAGTGAGCCGTGGCCAGGCAGCCCAGGATCTCGACACCCTGATGCACAATATTGTCGCGGCGTTTCCGGACGATCATCTGGGCGAGAACCGGATCACTCTGGATCCCATGTGGCGCTCGCCATTCGGCGCCAACGGATTCATGGCGGCGACGCTGCCCATCTTGCTGGCCTTCGCTGCTGTGGTGCTGTTGCTGACCAGCGCGAACGTGGCGACGCTCACGCTGGTGCGGTTTGTATCCCGGCGGCGTGAGCTTGCGATCCGGCAGTCGCTCGGGGCGAATCGCATTCAACTGGTGCGGCAGATGGTGCTGGAGGGCGTGGTGCTTTCCATCGTCGCAGGAGCCGTGGCCCTCGCGTTGACAGCGTGGACTTCGAAGACCTTCGCATGGTTCTTTCGGGCGAGCTCGAGTCCTACCACCCTGAACGGGAGCATGGACTACAAGGTGGTGATCGGGATTGCTGTATCGAGCCTGTTGGTCGGCATGCTCTGCGGCGCGCTCCCCGCCTGGCGTTCGTCGCATGCGCCGGCAGTTGAGGTACTCAAGGCAGAGTCTGCAAGTATCTCCGGCGGCTCACGCAACCGGAGATTGCTCAGCGGGCTGGTGGTGGCGCAGATCGCGCTTTCACTTCCTCTGCTATTGTGCTCCGGGCTATTTCTGCGAACGCTGCGGAATCTCGCCGGCGCGAATCCCGGATTTGAGCAGGACCACATTCTAACCGCGACCGTGGGGCTGAATATCGCCGGCTACAGCAACGACGAGGAACAGGTGATCCGTCACAAGATACTTGATCGCGTGTCGGCATTGCCCGGTGTGAAGGTTGCGTCTTTTACGGACTGGATTCCGATGAGCCTGAGCCACAAGGGCGAGGATGCGTATCCGGAAGGGTATGTGCCGCACCCCCATGAATCTTTGCAGGTGTACCACGCCGAGGTGTCCCCGCGGTATTTCGAATCCCTTCATATACCCATTTTGGAAGGACGCGAGTTTACACCGGATGACGATGAAAAGGCCCCGAGGGTACTCATCGTGGATCAGACGGCGGCGAGGCGCTACTGGCCAGGACAGGATCCGCTGGGAAAGAAGCTCAGGGTGTGGGGCAGACTTTTCACGGTTGTCGGCGTCGCGAGAAATTCGACACATATGTTAGTGAATGAGTCACCGGAGCCTATGATCTATATGAGCTTTTTCCAGGTGGGGTACGAGACGATCGTGCAGGTGAAGACCGAGGGAAATCCGGCCGACCTGGCGCCGGCGGTGGAAAACGCCATCCACACAATCGATACACGGCTGCCGGTTTTCGACGTGCGCCCCATGCGAGAGACCACCCAGTTGGCGAGCAGCTTCGCCGTCATACAGAGCACCCTGGCGGGAATGTTCGCGCTGATCGGGCTGGTTCTTGCAGTAACGGGGATCTACGGAGTCGTGGCCTATCGAACCCAAATGCGAACCCACGAGATCGGAATACGAATGGCGTTAGGTGCTTCACGTGTGGACGTGCTGCGGCTCGTGCTTGTGCAGGGACTATGGCTCACAGGCATCGGGCTGGCGCTGGGATTGGCGTTTGCGTTGGGACTGACACGTTTCATCGCCCGGCTGTTGTACGGAATCGGCGCCAACGATCCCGTCACCGTCGTTTCCGTCATCATGCTCCTGGGAGCAATGTCCTTGTTAGCCTGCTACCTTCCGGCACATCGAGCGATGCGCCGAAACCCCGTGACTGCGATTCGCGAACTGTAAGCCGCAGTTCGGACTCGACGCGAATTGGACGGATTCGGCGTATGCGCGGCGCTCCACTTGGTTGGCGAGGAGGATAACGGATGTTCCACCGTTAACAAACAAATCTCCGCCTGGTGGATCTTCGTTCTGCGTTGACGTGAACAGGCCAAATCACTCACACAGCCTGTTTCGCAACCAGGTTTTCGAGTTCTGGCCGTATCGTGATCAACTCGGACATAACTCAATTTTTGTCTCGACATCCCTTTGCCCAAAGCTCCTGTCAATCCCCTCCCACTGAACTTTTTTCGGAACCACCTTCTTTGCAATCACTTCCAGAGCCCTTACGTTTGCAGGTTGTTTCCGCGAAATTTGTATCCTTAAACCATGCGAAATATTCCGCGGATCCTTGATCAAAATCTGCCAGCCGACGACCGACAACCGACCACTGACAACCGACCACAGTCCACTCGCCTTTAACTCCTTCGCTGAGACGACTCTGCGGGCTAAAGTCTCTGCTAAGACGACTCTAGCGCCGCGCCGCCGCCGTAAATCATAGCAGCGCAGGACTTTGCTCCCAGAGTATGGGTGGGTACACCCCCCCGGAAAATGACCACAGACCGCCGCATGTTATCCCGAGCCACAATAACATCCCCCTTGCGATCTGCCATTTCCTCGTCCTTCCGTAGCCTCTTCGGCTCCTGAAGGATGTAATTTCCGCATCGACGGTTAACCGACCGGAACTGGCCCTAAACCCCATCAGCCTCCATGGCTCCTCTGTCTATCACAGCAAGGCCCCGTGCTAATTGACGTAGCGAAAAACGAAGTTCTCAACGTGCAGTCGAGTTCCATGGAGAACACATGGATCCGCTGGATCTCTTGTTGTGGGTCATGCCGATAAGCGACTGGCTAGCCTTGATCGTTGCTTGCGCGAGCGGTTATCTCGCAGGGTACTTTGCGCCAGTGGGTTGATGTTCAATTTTTACGTCGAAGTTGCTCTCCTACCACCTTTTTCTGGGCTGGCTCGTGTCCACGGCTGCAACGAAGATGGAAATCGTGCGACCGCTCAGTTATCCAGCCGCGATCCATCTCGCCTGCCTCGTTGTCATCGTTTCCATCGGAACAGGCCGCATGTTTGTCCCGCATTTCGACCTAATTTGTTGCGCGTATCTTTGCTGGCTATTTTCGAGCGCGACTGGATATTCCGACCTACGGTTCCGGACAAGTTGTTTGAATGATAAGTCGAGGAGGAGCACGAGGGTGTTACAAAGGCTGAACTCAGCTGTGCGCTGATTCAGAGAACTACCCACGGAGGCTCCTCAGAGACATATGTATTACATCGGACTTGATGTTCACAAGAAGACGATCAGCTATTGCGTGAAGGACGCGGCCGGCAAGATCCAGAGTGAAGGCAAGATCGGATCGACGCGGCGTGAACTTGATGCCTGGGTCAAAACCCTTCCCCAACCCCGGATGATGGCGATGGAAGCGACGATCTTTACCGGATGGATCTACGATCACCTGGTTCCGCATGCGGAGAAGGTGAAGGTTGCCCATCCACTGATGCTGCGAGCCATTGCCGCAGCCAAGCGGAAGAACGACAAGATTGATGCCAGCAAGATCGCCGACTGTCTTCGTTGTGATTTCCTTCCGGAGTGCTACATGACATCGACCGAGATCCGCGACCGGCGGCGCACACTGCGTTACCGCGGACTCCTGGTCAAGCAGATGGTTCAGATGAAGAACCGGATCTCGGGCTTGTTGATGGAGACCGGCGTGAGCTACAACAAGCAGCGACTGCACAAGGTGGGCTACTTCACCGAGCTGATGTCGGGCAACGAAGAGATCGACTGTGTCAGGCCGCTGCTGAAGCTGAGCCGGGACACGATTAATCGATCACAGAAGCTGGACTATGCACTTGTGAGTTCGCTCGAGCGCGACCCCCTGCTGGCCGAGCGGCTGAAGCGGTTGAGAACAGTTCCCGGAGTGGGTCCGATCACGGCGCTGACCTGGGTTCTGGAGATCGGCGATGTGGCCCGCTTCCAATCGATCAAAAACGCTATCAGTTATTGCGGACTGTGCGGAGCCGAGAGGAGCTCAGCAGACAAGGTCATGCGCACGCCGATTTCCAAGCAGCGCAACAAACACATTCAGCAGATACTGGTGGAAGCGGCGAAGCTGGCACCGCGATACAGCCATGAACTTGCCCTGATCTACGAAAAGGAAATGCAGCGAGGCAATCGCAACCGCGCCACGCTGGCAGTTGCCAGAAAGATGGTGGCCTGGATGGTTGCGGTCGAACGCAGAAAACAGGATTTCGTGCCTGCCGAGGAACGCGGAGGCACGGCGGCAGCCTAAAAACCTGCCCATGAATGAAAAACACCAGGATTATTCCGATGCGCAGACTGCCAGGCCCCGCAGGTAGGCCACTGTGCGATGGAGTGAAAACTCCGGAGGCTCCCGTTGAATTGTTTCGGGGCTGGCAGAGAACACAAACTCAATCTTCTGTGCGGACTCTTCGGAGTCTCAGACAGCAAATGGATGTGTGGTTCTGCTTGATGCAGGAATCATCGGCCGAGAGGCACTGTTGCGTAACGGCAGATCCTGATCAGACCAATTGCGCGCCCTCCGGTGCGCGCCCAGGAATTCTGTGCTTTTCTCTTGACTTGGACTTACATAGAAGTGGCCTATTCGCCAATGACTACTCCGTTAATATTTCGCGAGCATTTGAGATTCACAACTCATTGATGGTCAGCACTACGCGTCCTGCAATGAATTCTCCAAGCGTAGCTTCGGGGCCGATCTCGATCAAATCAACTGGAAAGGCCATATTTAACGGCCGCAACACCAGGCGCGCCGACCCATAGTCGGCATAGCGCAGCGTCAGGTGCGCTCCGTTGCGAATCGCATAGAGATTGGGCCGTCCGGCGCGGTAGGAGGAGAGCGAGTTATAGTGACGGTCGATCACCGCGAGAGCATCCGGAAACAACAGCGGATCCATTGGCAGCGCATCGCCGTGCGCGATGCGGATAGCCACAAAACGCTGCCATGAACGGCGCGAAGCCACGGGCCGCGCCTTGAGCAAATGCAGGGCTCCGGCTGGCAATTGCAACATCATCTGAACGGCGCTGGGTCGGATGTAAGGCTCGAAGAGAGCAGTGGCATGCGAGACAACGGGAACGATGCTGGGTTCTTCAGGTGGTTCCGTATGCTCGCTGTGCGCGCCAAGATGCAGCAGATCCTCAGCCGCCATATGCTGAGCCGTCAGCATACGATCAATCCCTTCCAGGGAGAGCTGTCTTCGCGCGTGGAGAAAATTGGATAAGTGCGACTTTCCAAAGCCGGTTTGTCTGGCCAGGAGTGAGACGCTCAGAGTTCCGCGCTGTATTCTGCGCATCAACTCCACACGAAGACGTTCTTGCATCTGGGTAAAATTCATCAGTGGAAATTCCGCCAGCAGCCACGGAGACGATCGGTTGCGGTTTTCTTTCAGCAAACCGATTCGCGTCTTTCGGGCCTTATTCTCCGGTTCTTATGCACATCCAACAGAACGAATGAAGAATTATGCCTGGCAGCGTTGACGCAGAAGATACAGCACTCTACATTGGGTTTACTCCAGCTCGCACAGGTTGTTGAAAATTCTCGAGGATGCGGTTCATTCGCGCAATCGAACGAGGGTTGTAGCCTTGTTTGCTTACAGTTGAGCCCATTGGCCGATATTGGGGAGGCCTGTTCTCGCGGATTTGCAAGGCAATTCGCAATTTGCCTCAACCCGACCCATCGAGCGATTCCAGATTCTGCGCGTTCAACATAATGACAATCACAGCTCGAGTTCAGGCGGCAAGCACGTATCAGGGCATTAGAACCCTGAGTGCGGCAGCGTGGCTCCTTTCACCTCGCCTCATAAAAATCAAACAATTGAATCAGCGAGAGAAAGCGATTATTTGGGGAATCGGTCATGGAATTGTGCGTGCAATTAAAAATTTGCGAGGGTTGCGGATGCCTTTGGTACCGTAGCAACGCTCGGGGAACTGTATATTGCAATCGGTGTGAAACAGAATTACAGAAGTTTCCAAGTCCGGAGACGCGAAAACGCCCCGGGCGTCCAATCACAACGCGAGTCTTGAATATCTGGGCCGTCGCTGCGGAAGCCGGAGGTGCCGAGTGAGCGCAGCCCTTCAACTACCGTCGGTCTGGGCCACGGGAAGCATCATTCAACAATGGCGAGTTGTTCGCGGCGTGGCATCCCTTGCGCACTACGAAGCGGAATTGCATCCGGAAAGCGAGGCTGCCGATTCGATTGCCGGGATCAGTCTGGCGTTCTATCGCAAACACACAGAGAAGATGCTGCGACGCTATTTGTATGCGTCAATGCTGGTGGGCCGGGCGCCGGCTATCCTGGGCGAGCCGATCGCACGCGGGTGGGTTTCGAGCCGCAAGGTGAAGACGTTCGAAGACGCCGTAATCTTCGTGCTCGATATCGAGCGTTGCATCAAGAAACTGACGCCCATCCATCAGGCAATTCTCAGCCGCATCGCGTTGCAGGAGTATACCTATGCAGAAGCAGCGGGCATGCTGGGTGTGAGCGAGCGCGCCATATCCTATAAATACAAACAGGCGCTCGACAGACTCACGGAGCTGCTTCTTCGATCGGACCTATTGATCCTTCCGCCTTCATAGTTGCCGGGTCCGAACAGCGAAAAGGGGAGCGCAGGTTGCGTTCCCCTTCTTGTTGAGAGGCTTCACAAATGCGATTAGAACTTTCGCGACCACTCTTTCGGCCAGCGCTCCACGATCACTTTTTTGTCAGTGAAGAACTCAATCGCGTCGCGTCCCTGCGCGTGCATTACGCCGAAGAAGCTTCCCTTCCATCCCGAGAATGGGAAGTACGCCATCGGCGCGGGAACGCCAATGTTGATACCGACATTGCCAGTCGAAACGGAAGTGCGGAACTTGCGCGCTGCAGCGCCGGACGAAGTGAAGATCGAACTTGCATTTCCGTAGGTGGAGCGTTCGATCATCGCTACCGCTTCGTCTACCGTGTCTGCATGGACAACCGAAAGCACGGGACCGAAGATTTCGGTCTCCATCAGAGGGCTCAACGGCGGCAGGCCATCGAGCACCGTTGGTCCGACAAACGAGCCGGCACCGTTGCCGTTGGTGCGTCTTCCGTCAACGATCGTCTTCGCGCCTTGCTCTGCTCCCTGCCCGATGAGCCCGACCACGCGTTCGCGACTGGCCTGCGTAATCACCGGCCCCATCTGCGTCGCGGGATCAAGCCCGTTGCCGACCTTCAGCGAACCGGCCGCCGCCGCAATCGAATCGCGGAACCAGTTTTTCGCTTCGCCTACTGTGACCGTAACGCTGACGGCAAGGCAACGCTGCCCCGCGCAGCCAAACGCCGAGTCAGCGATGATTTTTGTCGTGGTCTCCTGGTCTGCATCGGGCAGCACGACCACGTGATTCTTGGCGCCGCCCTGGCACTGCACGCGCTTTCCGCTCGCCGAGCCGCGCGCGTACACATGCTTCGCCACCGGCGTTGAGCCAACAAAGCTCACGGCGCGCACCAGCGGATGATCGAGCAGAGCATCCACGGCAGGCTTGCCGCCGTTCACGAGGTTCACGACTCCATCGGGCAGTCCTGTTTCCTGGATCAGCTCGAGAAGGCGAGCCGCGGAGAAGGGAACACGATCGCTCGGCTTGAGCACCACCGTGTTGCCGGTGGCAATCGCGTAAGGCAAGAACCACAGCGGAATCATCAACGGAAAATTAAAGGGCGTAATCACGGCGCAGACGCCCAGCGGCTGCCGCACCATGATCTCGTCGATACCGGGTGCAACGTCTTCGAGCGAGTAGCCCTGCATCAGCACCGGAATGCCGCATGCGACTTCAACATTCTCGATGCCGCGCCGGAGTTCGGCCTTCGACTCGGCCAGAGTTTTTCCATTCTCAATGGTGATGAGGCTGGCAAGCTCGTCGAGATGTTCCTCGAGCAGCGCTTTCAATTTGAACAGGTATTGCACGCGTTCGACGGCGGGAACGCTGCGCCACGAGGCAAATGTGGCATGCGCGGCCTGCACAGCGGCGTCGACCTCGGCGGCCGAACCGGCAGGTGAATTTCCCAAGGATTCGCCAGTTGCAGGATTCAGGAGTTCAATTCCGGTAGGGCTCGTGGAGATAATCCACTTGCCGCCGATGAGATTGTGAATGGAGGAGGAAGCAATAGCCGTCATGGGACTTCAATGTAACGCACGAGGCATAAAGACGGCAGCAGGATTTTGGTCGAATCAAAAACACGGTCATGACACCGAAAACGCGCCGAACCGCACCATCCGAGCTGAAGACTTCAGGGATTCATCTGAGCGTGTTTATAAGCTTCGCTGATCGCGGTGGCAATTCTGTTCATTCCCGGCGCGAGACCGGTGCCGAACGCGCGTTGCACGTCTTCTTTGTAGGAGAAGGCATTTTCGCCCTCCAGATTGATGTGCTGCGTCAATCGAGTCCGGTTACCGGGGAGTTCGCTGAACATCCACTTGCATGAGATCACCGCTCCCGGCATGGCGATCTCAATCGTGTACGTCTCACGTGGATTGACATCTTTCAACTCCCACTGGCGCGGCGGTTGCCCAGGCATTTCCGTGGTGCCCGTTGATCCAGTCGCGAACGGCCCCTTCAGTTTGAACTCCGCTGGAGGGTCGTCCCAGTTCTTCACACCCGTCATATACGTCCATGTGAACGCGGGAGTAGCTTCTGTCTCGACGGAATGCTCGATCGCCCATGCGATATCGCTCATGTTCTTCTCCCAAACTTCGATCGAACTCGAAAGGCGCCGCGACGATCGTAACGATCGTGACGCGTTCGCCGCTTCTCACTCACGCCCATTCATCAGGCGTTTTCCCGGACGGGTTCGAATTCATCCCGTCAATCCGACCAGTCCCTGTATCGATTGAATCTCGTAATGCGCAGATTCCTTGTCGTATCGGGAAAGATACTGGAGCCGATCTTCGGGGATGATAGCTGCCTCGTAGTGCGGCCCCGCTACCGCCTTCAACGCTTCCAGTGAATCCCACACCATGATGGTGATGAACTCGATTTCATCGCCCAGGACTCTCCTCAGCACTATGCCGCCCTTGTATCCGGGGATCTTGCTCATTCCAGGAAGCAGCTCCGGCTTGAGCTTCGCCTCGTAGATGTCGGCTTGTTCAGGCTTCGTATATCCATGCCAGATTCTCGCGATCATATGGAATTCCTCCCGATTTCAGCGTGTTTTACATCGCTCTCGATCATGAAGAAGCTAGAAGAGAACGCTACGACGCTCAAGAATACGCCAGTTCGCGGCGGCTCGTCTGCTATTGTGGACGGTTCGGCGCGTCTACGAGGCGTTGCCGCTCAATTCTCTTCGGAGGCGAGGACTCAATGCTTGTGATGGTCCGCAATTTTGGAATCGCGCTTATGCTTTCGTCCTCGCTGGTCCTTGCGCAAGAGCCGGCCCCGCAGCCGACCACTGGTGCCGAGGCTCCCAAGCGCGACACGAGCTACATCGACGCCAACGGCACGGCTCACGTGACGCGCGTGGTGCCTGTGCCGCAGACTGTGAGTCCTGAGGCCCAGAAATCCATCAGCCGCGCCGAGCCCGATCAGGGTCCGCCGCAGCCTCTCGAAGAGCGCCGCAAAGGTACCGATGCTTATACCGCTCGGGCCCGCGTTGAGTGGACCAAGCTGTGCCCCAACACCATTGTCGAAGAGAAGATGGCCGGCGTGCCCGTCCGTATCGTCACCCCGGAAGGCATGCCTGACAAGAACAAGGACAAGGTGCTTCTGAACCTGCACGGCGGGGGCTTCAACTCCGATTCCGGCTCCTACACGGAGTCGATTCCTATCGCCAGCTACACGGGTATTAAGGTTGTTGCGGTTCTCTACCGCCTGTCGCCCGAAGTCAAATTTCCCGCTGCCGTCGACGATTCCATCGCCGTCTACAAGGAACTCCTCAAGACGTACAAGCCGAACCACATTGTCATCTACGGAACTTCAGCCGGCGCGATCCTTACCGCGGAGGTTGCCGCCAAGATTAAGCAGCTCGGCCTGCCGATGCCCGCGGCTCTCGGAATCTTCAGCGGCATGGGCGACTTTGCCCGCGCCGGCGATTCTATGGCGATGTACGCGCTGCGCGGCCTGGCAGGGCATCTTGATCCGCCGGAACCGGGAGCGCACGATCCGTTCTACGTTGCGTCTACCGATCCCAAAGACCCGATTCTGTCGCCGATTTATGGCGATCTGCACGGGCTGCCGCCAACGCTCTTTGTGACCAGCGGCCGCGATCTGCTGCTGAGCGGTACTATCAACCTGCATCGCGCCTATCTCGTTGCCGGTGTCGATGCGAGGCTGGTGGTCTATGACGCGCTGCCCCACGCCTTCTGGTATAACCCGCAACTGCCGGAAGCGATTGAAGCGAACCACATCATGGCCGATTTCTTCGTGAAGCAGCTCGGCAAGTAGCTGATACTTCGGCCCTTTCGAGGCGATGGATCCAGCAGGCAGATTATGTTGACATAGAGTACTCTATATTATAGAGTAAATGCATTGGATTGGTTTGCCGTTTGCGAATGGCGGCCAAGACGATGGAAGGGGAACCGCAATGCAGGATCAAATGCAAACTCAGGATCTGAATGAACGATTGAGCTTGATTGAGAGCATGATCTCCGAGGGACGTCGTTCCACTGAAAGCTGGGGCTGGGTCTTTCTGCTCTGGGGAGTGGCTTATTACGTGGCTATCGGGTGGGGCTCATGGGGTCAAGGCCTCTCAGTTTGGGGCGATCGATATGCGGAAATCGGGAGCGTCCGCATCGGACTGGCGTGGCCGGTCACAATGATTCTCGCGGTGATCGCGACCCTGGTGATCGGATTGCGTAAGGGAAAAGCGAGCGCCGCAACGTCTCTGGCCCGCTCCGTGGTTTCCGTTTGGGTCGCTTCAGGAATCGCCATGCTTGTTCTGTTTCCGGCCTTTGGAGTGAGTGGAAGGCTTGATCAACACACCTTCGTCGCGATCGTTGCGGCAATGCTGGGAGTAGCCAATGCAGCCTCGGGTCTCATCTTGCGGTGGAAGTCGCAGCTCGCATGCGGCATTGTCTGGTGGGTCGCTTCGGTTGCCGCCTGCTTCGGCTCTTTAGCACAGCTCACGGTGGTGTTTCTTTCCGCCATCTTCCTTTGTCAGATCGTTTTCGGAATCTACGCCATGATTCTGGAGTCACGCCGGAACCGGCGTGAAACCGCACATGCCTGAGCTTCCGGATCTCAATCCAGTGATTCACGGCAAGCTGCGGCTGGCGCTGCTTTCGCTGCTGGCTGGAGTGGAAGAGGCGGAGTTCACGTGGCTGCGCGCGAAGACCGGCTCGACAGATGGAAACCTCGGCGCGCAGTTGTTGAAGCTCGAAGAGGCGGGATACGTTGCCGTGGAAAAGAAGTTTGTGCAACGCAAGCCGCAGACGATTTACCGCCTCAGCGAGGCTGGCCGCCAGGCGCTCACAGAGTACGTGCAGGCGCTGAAGCAACTACTGGGTTCGGCGATTACGGCTTAGCCGGCATGGGAATCACGGCGCTCGCTGCGAGATCCGCTCTCACTCGCCGCATGGTGCCCAGGTAATAGGCCAGGTTGTGAATCGTGTTCAGTGTTCCGCCCAGCGGCTCTTTGCACTGCATCAAGTGGCGCAGATAGGCGCGTGAGTAGCGCCGGCACACCATGCAGTCGCACGCAGGATCGGCCGGACCCTGATCCTCGGCGTATTGACGGTTCTTGATGTTGACCCGTCCTTCGCTGGTGAAGAGCAGCCCATGGCGCGCGGCGCGGGTCGGGATCACGCAGTCCATCATATCGACGCCCAAGCGTGCGTAAAGCTCGATTTCATCCGGAAAGCCGACGCCCATCACGTAACGCGGTTTGTCTTTGGGAAGTAGAGGCAGAACTTCGGAGATGACCTCAAGAGTCAAATCGCGCGGCTCGCCCACGCTGAGACCGCCGATCGCGTAGCCGTCGAAGTCCATCTCTACCAGGCGCTCTGCGCTCTCGCGGCGAAGGTCGGGATACATGCCGCCCTGCACGATGCCGAACAAGCTCTGTGTCTGTCCGCCGAACTCCTCGCGCCAGACCACCTCATCGCGATTCGCGTGAAAATGATCGAGCGAACGGCGAGCCCAAGCCATCGTGAGACGCAGGCTCTCTTCAGCGCGCACGCGATCGGCAGGATATTCGGTGCACTCGTCGAAGGCCATGCAGATGTCAGCGCCGAGCGTGATTTGTACATCCATCGAGTGTTCTGGCGTAAAGAAGTGACTGCTGCCATCGAGATGAGAGCGGAAACGCACGCCCTCATCGCTGACTTTGCGCAAGTGGGCGAGACTGTACACCTGAAAGCCGCCGGAGTCCGTGAGCATGGCGCGCGGCCAGCTGATAAAACGATGCAGGCCGCCCAATCTGCGGATGAGTTCATGTCCGGGGCGAAGGTAGAGATGGTAGGTGTTGCCGAGAATGATCTGCGCGCCCAGTTGTTCTAGGATTTCCTGGGGCACGGCCTTGACGCTGCCTGCCGTTCCCACCGGCATGAACACAGGAGTTTCGACGGTCTGGTGCGGCAGATGCATCTGCGCGCGCCGTCCGCCCTCCGCGGTGGTGTTGAGCAGATTGAATGCGAGGCTCACTTCGTCATTCTAGCTGGTGGCGTTACGCGGAGATGCGCAGGGAGTTCCGTGAGAACCCCCTGCGTGTTTAGGGCATTAGCCAATGCGGTTGCGATGTTTCGCGCGGTAGATCCTGCGCGATGCCACGAACTGCCGGCGATGGATCATGCGGCGCTCTCTCATGGTCAGGCGTCCGTTGTGGCGCGCACGCACGCTGCGGAACTGGCGATGAACACGCATCTGCTGGCGCTCGAGGCGTGCACCTTGACGGGGAGTAAGACGGTCGTTCTTGATTCCGTTTCCGATGCGTCGCTGCTGTTGGCTGAACTCGCGCTTGAACTCGTGCTTCATAATCGGATTCTTCGACTGCTCGGTTGCGGTGGTTTGGGCAAATGTCATGGCGGGCGCTACAGCGAGTGCCGCCACAAGTGCAAGCTTGATAAGTCTCATGGTGTTTCTCCTTCTGTGACGGCTGTGGCTGATTTCGCTCCTGGCCCACTCACACTCACAGAAACACCGTGCCTGAAAATTCGTTGTGTAAAGATTTGTTGAGAAGTGGTTGATTCCTTAAGAATTGCTGAATGCCACAGGCGGCTAATTCGCTCTCCCGAACTGCAGTTGAAGTCCAGCACGCGCCACGCGCGGAGTTGCGAGGGTCGTGGTCGGCGTCTTGGAAACCTCAATGCTGCGATCGAAGAGGTTTTCGCCAGCAGCGAAGACCTGGAGATGCGGACCGAAGTCATGCGACGCATATGCATCGAGCCGAAAAAAGCTGTGCAGCAAAAACTGGTTCGCATCATCGTCGTACTGAATGCCGCTCATGCGACTCTGCAAAGTGAGCGTGCCGAGCCGCGCGAGAAATGCGCGCACATTCAAAGTCCCCATATTTCGCGCCACTTCGGGAATCCAGTTGCCAAGATCCTGTGTTCCGCGCGACACCACCGCATGCGCATACTGATATCCACCGTCTACTGCGAGCCAGCGCCGCGGAGCCAATTCGAAGTCGAGCCCGACTCCGCGGCTTTCGATCTGTCCGAGGTTTTCGCGCTTCAGCAAAATTGGCGACGAGTTTGGATTTATCGTGAGTGCCACGATGGGCCGATTGACCTGCGTGTCAAAGTAGCTCGTACGAATGGTTCCCCAGCGCCATTCGCTTGCCGCGCCGACCTCCCATCCTGTTGCGCGCTCGCTCAAGAGAGATGAATTCGCCAGCGTGAGTTTGTTGCCCACCTGCGTTGAGCGGTAGAGCTCGCTTGGCGTCGGCGAGCGGAATGCGCGAAAACCTGATGCGGACAGAGCCCAGTGGTTTCCCAGCTTCCGCGAAATACCCATACGCGGATCGAAGAGGGTTTCGTAGCTTGACAGAGGCTGAACCGGGCTTGGCACCCATGTGGATCCGTTCCACACGACCAGGTTGGCGTCGTAGTTTTGAAACCAGTCCAGCCGGCTCGATGCTGTTGCTGTCCACGCATGGTGTGTCCACATTACTTCCGCGAAAATCGCTGGGTCGCGCTGATGGACGCTCAAGTTCGTCAGCGTCCCGGCCGAGCCATAACTCTGCTCGCGATCCCATACGCGCACATCGTGCACATTGGCGCCGGCAATCACAAGAAACTCTGTGCCAATCGGCTGGCTCCAGAGCGCGACCGCGCCAAGCTCGTTGTTGGGCGCCTGCGTGAATCGAGTCGGTGTTTCTCCGCAGCGGTACGAGCAGGTTGGATTGGCGGGCGTCGGGGCATTGGAAATGCTGGAAAACGTCTGCTGGTAGTTCTCCGTCGATCCATACAGGCGCAGCGTTGCCGATGCATTATGCGGCGCCTGCCAGTCCGCGCCAGTCGCATAGCGCCAGATGCGCGTTCCATTCTCCTGGAATGGCGTGCCGTTCGCGCGCGCTTCGTTGAATCCGTTGCCACGCAGGAACAAGCGCAACGGGTCGCGATTGTGTTCGATGTCGACTAATCCATTCTGCCCGTGCATATTTGAAGCCGTATCCACCGGGCCGCGCTGGTAGGGAGCCTCCTGGATGAAGCCGTCGGTGCCGATTGCGCCGCCGGATGCAAGCAATCCCCATGCGCCGAGCGTGGTCTCGAGAAGCGCGCTTGCATCGTAGGTGCCCAGGCCGCCGTAGCTCGAGCGCACTATGCCCTGCGTGCTGCTGGGGCGTACTGTCTGCACATTCATGACGCCGCCGATGGCGCTCGATCCGTAAAGATCGCTGGCGCCGCCGCGCACCACTTCGATGCGATCAATTGCCAGTTCCGGCTGCTCCTCCCAGTGGATCCAGCCGCCCAGCGCATCATTCAGCGGAACATCGTCTTCGATCACCAGTGTGCGGCTGGCCGCGGTCGAGCCCAATCCGCGCATGCTGATGCCTTGCGACGTTGGATTGGCGACGAGGGAACTGGAGCGCCGAAACAATTCCACTCCGGGTAACTGCCGCACCTGCCCATCCAAGGTTATCGAGGCTGTGGCGCTCAACGCCAGTGACGATAGGTTTCGCGTTGTTACCGGGCTCTCAAGAGATCCAAGAGGCGCGCGATAAGCCGTCACCATTACCTGCTGGTTAACGCTGGCCGGATCGAGTTGAACGGTGGTGTTCGCGCTGACTTCGACAAACTTCCCGGCGAATCCCTGTGCTTCGATACGGAGATGGCAAGGGATATGGCAGCGGACCGTGACCTGCCCGTTGGTATCGGTGCGGCCAAGCAAGGACCCGCTGGCTTCTGCAACGCTCGCGCCGGATATCGCGGCGTTTGACTTGTCGACGACAGTCAACGTGATGGGCACGGGTTTCTGCGCACAAAGGACTGCAGCAGTCAGCAGCGCAGCAACGGCCGGTACGGTTCTAGGAAGGTACCGTAGCACGCCAACGATCGCTTTCAATTCGCACCACGGCATCCGTTTCACCTTTATTACTTTGATGCACGGACTGAAGGAGCTCCTCAACGGTTCTTCCGCAATCGGTAATTTGCAGATTCGGGGCGATCTCATGAAGGGGAACGAGTACAAATGCACGCTCAGCGAGTCTTGGATGGGGAAGCACCAGCCCAGGCTCATTGATTTGAAGATGGCCTATGAGCAGAATATCCAAATCCAGCGTCCGGGGGCCATTGGGAATTGATGCCGAACGATCGCGGCCGAATTCCTTCTCGATTGCCAGCAATTTATTGAGCAATTCGCGGGGCTCAAGAGCCGTTTCCAGCGCTACAACGGCATTCACAAACCGCGGCTGCTCGGCGAATCCAACGGGCTCAGTGCTATAAAGCGACGACCGGGCCGTTATTCGCCCCAGGGTGCCGAGGCGTTCTACGGCGGCAGCCAGCGTAGCCTCCGGCGGGCCTGCCGAACTGGCCAGGTTCGCACCAAGCGCGATATACGCGGTCAGCATCCGTTTAGACTAACCCGCCCTGCATGGCCTGGTCTGTCGGCTTGCGGGTTAATGCACTCGCAATTGCCTCGAGACCACCCGGAGCCGCATCAGCGTTGCTGCCAAGGCCGCCAAGGCCACAAACCATATCCCAAATGCGGTCCGCACCGCCCACGCCGGTGTCTCACCAACACGCCGCAGCAGGAACGGGAGGAAATTCCAGCACGTGATGTGCACGTAGTCCCACGGATCCTGGGTCATCGGTACGTTGTTCAACCCCCAGGCGCCCATTTTCCCGAGCGCGAAGGCGACAATGTTTTTGGCGCGCAGCGCGATCACGAAGGTTGGATGGCCCAAGGTTTCTTCCTGATAAATCTCGAGCGGGAGCCAGAACATCAGCGACTCAATTTGGATCACAAGGCTCGCGACCAGCAGCACTATGCCCATGATCCAGACTGTTCGGCCCGCCTCGCGCCGATATTTCAGGAGCAGAGGAATCGCCGTGAGCGCCACCAACTCTACGGAAGTGGACACGTAGCGGTCGCCCCACGCAAAGTCGCCCGCCCACGCGAAGTATCGTGCATAAAAGCTGAGGTATGCCAGCAGCATCAGGCAGGTTGCAATCGCGTAGGCACGCAACGGCGGCGCAAGCCTTCGCCAGTGCAGCACGAGCAGAACCAACGCAAGAATGATGAGGGGATCGAAGAGGAAGATCGACTTCTCCGGTGCGAACAGCGCTCCAAGAAACCCCACATGCCACGGGGTGGTCCAAGGCCAGGTGCTTGCCAGGCTCGGGTCACGCGCGATGGTTTCTTTCGCGATCAGGCCGGCATATGTGTTGGTGAACGATCCGAATCGATAGAATTGGTACAGCCGGTCAAGGAACCCGAAGAAGCAGAACACAGGTATCGCAATCACGGCATACTGGCGGCACCGGCTCCACAACGCGCGACCGCGCACCCCTTCGAACCACAACACCAGCAGGACGAAGAACGCGCCGGCCAGCAGATCCAATCCCGTCGTCAGCCGCGTCAACAGATTCAGCCCGAATGCTCCAGTGCCGATCAGCAGCGCTCGTCGGCTTCCGGTCTTCAGCCATTCATACTCATACGCAAAGCCTGTCAGCGTGAGCAGGCAGATGTAGTTGTTCTCCATCATGTTCTGCGTGTAGTGCAGATGCGTCGTCGCCACCAGAAACGCGAGGACTCCCGCGATGGATTGATTTGCGCTGAACGAAAATTGGCGCAAAAGTTTAAAGCACACCAGGGCCGTCAATACCGTAATGAAAATCTGTGTCAGGTACGTGACGACAATGTCCCGCACAGTGGGGTCGGTATTGCCGTAGCGATCGAAGACGTGTAGTTTCTCGATCCAAGTGCCGAGAATGTCCTGTGGAAGCATCAGCAGCGACTGCCCGATGCCGTACCAGCTTTGCAGCGAGCCATTTCGCCCATGCACACCGAACTCCGGATATTCGCTGGGAAACACCGGCGGCTCTGATGTCCAGAATGCGTGTGTCGACTGCAGCCGATGCATCGTGTCCGCAGTGCCAACCTCACCTGACTGCACCACGAATGCAATAAGCCCCGCCGCCAGACACAGAAGAAAAATCGGATTGCGAAACCAGTTCTTGATGGGGCTCATGCTTAAGCGGACTCAAACTCTCGCGAGGTTTCCGTCTTCTCGCGTCCTAAATCAGAGTATCGTGCGCGGAGGGTGCGGCATCTCATATCTGGATCAGAACTGAATCGCTTGGAGGATTGAATGTTTGCAGTCACTGGTATTACAGGGAACGTTGGCAGCGTAGTCGCACACAACTTGTTGAACTCCGCTCAAAGCGTCCGCGCCGTTGTTCGCGATAAGAGCAAAGGCGATCAATGGGCCAGGCGCGGCTGCGAAGTCAAAGTTGCAGATATCTACGACGCCGCAGCGTTGAATCGAGCTTTCAAGGGGGCCGAAGGCGTCTTCATCCTCATCCCGCCCGTCTTCGATCCCACACCCGACTTTCCCGAAGCACATGCCGTCGCATCCGCACTCAAGTGGGCCATCAAAGCGGCACAACCGGGCAAAGTTGTCTACCTCTCCACGATCGGAGCTGACGCAAAGGAAACCAATCTCCTGACTCAGCACACGATCATTGAAGACGCACTTCGCGAACTGCCCGTTCCAATCACGTTTCTCCGCCCCGCGTGGTTCATGGAGAATGCATCATGGGACATTGCGACGGCGCAGAACGAAGGCGTGATTTCGAGCTTTCTGCAGCCTCTCGACCGGGCCGTTCCCATGGTCGCCACCACCGACATCGGCAACCTCGCGGCCCAGCTTCTGCAGGAGACCTGGACAGGAAGTCGCGTTGTCGAACTCGAGGGTCCCACGCGCATCACGCCGTACGATATCGCCGGAGCTTTATCGCGCCTCCTTGGTCGCCCAGTGAAGGCACGGGCAGTTCCACGCGAAACATGGGAATCGCTATTTCTTTCGCAAGGGATGCAGAACCCGACGCCCCGCATTCGCATGCTCGACGGCTTCAACGAAGGATGGATCGAGTTTGAGCGCGGCGCAGCAAACTCGCGCAAAGGCGCCACACGACTCGAGACTGTGCTTCAATCGCTAATCAAACGCGTCGACACGCATTGAACGTTTTTTTGACTGTCTCCCCATCTTCCCGCGCATGGGAGGCGCACGCTCGATCGACCTAATCGCCAGTACTCGGATTAACGACACGAGGGCCTCAGGCTGCACTCAACCGACACATCTGGTAGCATCTCTCTTCGGAGACTTATCAGCATGGAAGCTCTCAATAACGCGGGTCTCGGCGCCCGCCGCAATGAAGATATCGCTCTCGATCTGCTCAAGTTTGTCGCTGGGACCGCAGGCGTTGGCCGTCCCGCTACGGGTGCCACCGGCTTCAGTGGCGCCTCGGCTCTCAAGCCAGAGGAGCATGTGGCCCAGCTGCTACAACTCTACGGGCGCTGCCTGAAGGCTGTGGAAGGCAAAGGGGCGTAGCAAATCGCAATCGAAGGCAATGTTCGGGTTGCCGTCATCGGCGCCGGCGCATTCGGCCGCAATCATCTTCGTGTCTACCGCGAACTTGAGACCGCCGGCCAAGGCGTCGCTCTGATTGCAGCAGTGGAACCGAACGATGCACGCGCTGCCGAAGCGAAATCTACCTACGCAATCCCCGTCTTCTCCTCGGTAGAGGAACTGCTTGCGGCGGATTTGCACCTCGATGCGGCGACGGTTGCCGTTCCCACTGTGCATCACCACGCTGTGGCGTCCGTGCTGCTGGGTGCCGGGCTCGATCTGCTTGTCGAAAAGCCGATCGCCGCCACGATCGGGCAGGCTGACGAACTGCTTGACCTGGCCGTAAAGAACAAGCGCATCCTGCAACCGGGGCATCTCGAGCGCTTCAATCCGGCTGTGCTTGCAGTGCAATCTCAACTGCGGCGGCCCATGTTTTTTGAGGCGCATCGGCTCTCGGTATTTACTCCGCGCGCGCTTGATGTTGATGTCGTGCTCGACCTGATGATTCACGATCTTGACATTGTGTTGACGATGGCGAATTCGCCAGTTCGCGAAGTGCGAGCGGTGGGTTTGCCCATCCTCTCGCCCAAGGTTGATATCGCCAACGTCCGCGTTGAGTTTGAATCGGGCTGTGTAGCCAACTTCACCGCGTCCCGCGTTTCCACGGAACGCGTGCGTAAGCTGCGCTTCTTTCAGCCGCGCAGCTATGTTTCCATCGATTACGCCCGCCAGGATCTGCTGGTCATTCGGCTTGACGCCAGCATCACGCCCGAGATCGCAGCAGCCATTGCGGGCGGTCGCGTAGATCCGGCCCTGATGGCGCAGCTTGCCGCCGCCAACCCGGCCCTGGTTGCCGGCCTTGCAGCCAGCCCCAACCCCGGCTTGTCATTTCTCAAGCCGCCGGTCACGCCGGGCGAGCCGCTCCGCCTTGAGATTCAGTCGTTCCTCGAATCGGTTCGCACGCGCCGGGAACCGCTGGTTACTGCGCGCCAAGGCCGCGATGCGCTTTCACTCGCGCTGGAAATTCAGTCCACCATGATCGCCCACGCCCACCGCGCGGGGCTTCAGGATTTTTTTGCGTCGACAGCGTAGGCATGATCTTGTGGCGTCCTGTTGAGGAAACGCGTTCCACCACGGAACCAGCAAACAGCTAAAGGCTAGAAGCTAGTGGCTGCCTCTACGCAATCCCCAGCACCCGGTTCACAAACCCTACGATGTATTTCCATGCCAGGTAATACGCAGCGATTGCGGCGGCGAGGAAACAGGCAATCAACGTATACGGGATGGAGATCGAACTGAACCATGTGGCGGACGATGATCCCAGCTCCAGCACTCCAACATGGGTGGCGATGAATGCTCCAACCGGCACCATCAGCAACGGCAGGACTGCTCCATGCGCGCCGAGCGGCAGGTGAGTGCTCTCTCGCGACGCCTGCCAGAGCATGCTCCAAACACCCCACAAGGCCGGTACCAGCGCCATGGGAAACACGAGTCCACGCTCGATAGGGAATGAAATCTGCATACCCAGCCTGAGCACGATAAAGGCGAGCAGAAGTAGCGGGAGCACCAGCGTGGGTACCAGGATGCCCGCTAGAAATGCTCGCAAATAAGGATGCGTGTTCATCGAAAACCTCGCTTTCCGCGGGCCTGTTCCCGCGTCGTTTCACAGGTAATAGAGGATCACCGGAATGGTGCGCGGAGCGATCGCCGTAAACGCCACGAGTCCGCCAGCCAGCGCCCAGTCGAACCAGGGAACTGAACCGGCGCCACGCGAGCTTTGCTCATCCATCCGTCGCAGCATTGCCGGCCACAAATCGTGATCCGGTTCGGCGTCCGCTCCGAGCGGTGGCAATGCCTCCCGCAGCATCTGCTTTATCTGCTCTTCCTGATCCCTGACCCCTGATCCCTGATCCCTGTCCTTCGTCATGGTGTAATCCCCTGTTCCTGCAAATCTTTTCTCAACAGACGGAGAGCGCGAAAAACGCGCAGCTTCACCGCCGCTACTGTGATCCCGAGGGCCTCGGCGATTTCTTTGTGCGGCCTGTCTTCCACCACTGCCAACACTGCAGCGACTCGCAATTTTGCCGGCAGGCGTCCAAACGCCTGTTCCGTCTTTCGTCGGATATCCGCTGCCACGGCGGCATCTCCTGTCGAAGGTGCAGCTACGTTCACCCACATCTCCGGCGCTATGCTGCTCTCTGGTTTCTGCCTGCGAAGCCAGTCGAGCGCAGCATGCGTCGCTACCCGCCGTGCCCACGGCTCAAAATCCCGCGCCGAGTCAAACCGGGCATGAGCACGGTGCATCCGCCAGAATGCCTCTACCGTGACGTCTTCCGCTGCGCTCGGGTCGCGCACAATCCGCAGCACCCAGCCAAAGACAGACCGCTGATGCATGTGAAAAAGAGTCTCGAAGGCGTCAACGTCGCCTTGCCGAAACCTGTCGAGGACGCTGCTTCCCTCGTCCTGCATCTGCGTTTTTCCCTTCAGCCCCTCTTACGCAGGGCGTCGCTCGAAGGTTACACCTTGGGAGGCTCCGCACTAAGAAAAGCGATTTTCTTAGCGCGATTTCCGCATTGTTGAGGCTTGACCAGACCCCGCCCGGAGCTTTACCGTTGGCTCCCGGTGGGAGGATAACGCTTTCTTTGTCGCCAAATTGCTTCCAGCGATCCTTCCAGCCGCGAGGAACTTCATGAACAAACTTCGTATTCGATCGCTCGCTGCAATTTTCGCTCTTTGCGCTTCCGTCGTTGGCGTCCGCGCGCAGGACAATCAAAAGCCCGCTTATCTCAATCCCAGCCTTCCGCCCGAGCGGCGCGCTGCCGATCTCGTTCATCGCATGACCCTGGACGAGAAAGTCAGTCAGCTCGTCAATCAGGCTCGCGCGATTCCGCGACTCGACATTCCCGCTTACGACTGGTGGAGCGAGTCATTGCACGGCGTCATCAACAACGGCACTACGGAGTTCCCCGAGCCCATAGGGCTGGCCGCTACATTCGATGCGCCTTCCATTCACAAGATGGCTGAAGTGATCAGCACCGAAGGGCGCATCAAGTACATGCAGGCGGTCCGCGAGCACCGCGCCAACATGTTCTTCCAGGGTCTCGATTTCTGGGCTCCGAATATCAATATCTTCCGCGATCCGCGCTGGGGCCGGGGACAGGAAACCTACGGAGAAGATCCGTTCCTCACTGGTCGCATGGGTGTCGCTTTTGTGACCGGCATGCAGGGGGATGATCCGAAGTACTACAAGACGATTTCTACGCCCAAGCACTACGCCGTCCATAGCGGCCCGGAGTCCACGCGCCACACTGCGGACGTTACGGTCAGCAAGCACGATGAACTCGACACGTATCTCCCGGCTTTCCGTGCCACGGTGACCGAAGCCAAGGCCGGCTCGGTCATGTGCGCTTATAACAGCATCAATGGCGAGCCAGGCTGCGCAAGTCAGTTCTTGCTGCAGGATCAGCTTCGCGGTAAATGGAATTTCCAAGGCTACGTAGTGTCCGATTGCGGCGCGGTTGTGGACATCTATCGGAATCATCACTTCAAGCCCACGCAGCCTGAGGCATCCGCCATCAGTCTTCAGCGCGGCATGGACAACGAGTGCGTCGATGGCGGATTCCTCGTCAAGGACGACAGCGATTACAAGGCGTATCGCGAAGCCGTGCAGAAGGGCTTTCTCAAGGAGAGTGAAATCGACACGACGCTGGTGCGGCTCTACACCGCACGCATGCGCCTCGGCATGTTCGATCCGCCAGAGATGGTTCCGTACTCAAAAATCGATGAGAACCAATTGAGCAGCCAGGCGAATCGCCAGCTTGCCCATGAGATCGCAAACAAGTCGATGGTGCTGCTGAAGAACGACGGCATCCTGCCCCTCAAAACCAGCGGCGTGAAAATCGCTGTCGTGGGTCCGCTCGCCAATCAAACCAAGGTTCTTCTCGGCAATTACAACGGCTCCCCAACTTACACCGTCTCCATTCTGGATGGGCTGCTCAAGGAGTTCTCCGGCGACACGATTACTTACGTTTCCGGGACACAGTTCCTTGGCCACGATGCTGTGCCCGTACCCGCCTCCGCACTTACCGTGGATGGCAAGCCTGGCATCAGGGTCAGTTTTTCGAAACTCGACATGAGCAATATCAACAATCCCGAGGCCATGAAGCCCGTTGCCACGCGCATCGAATCCACTCTGGATGCCGGGTCAAAGCCATTCCCGCCCGAAGCTGCCGGCGTGCACCCGCTGGTGATTCGATATGAGGGCTCGATTACCGCGCCCGAGACCGGAGACTACAGCCTTGGCATGAAGGCCAGCGGCTTCTTCCGGGTGCAGGTCGACGGCAAAAGCGTCACGTCTTCCTACGGTGGCGATCCGTATGATCCCAGACTCGGCAGCGTTCACCTCGAGGCAGGCAAGCCGGCGGCGCTCAAGGTCGATTACTCGCCCAATGAAAATGACAAGCCAGCAGCAGAGCTGGTGTGGTCTAAAGTCGATTTCAGTGCCAGGCCGGAGGCAATTGAAGCAGCCAAAAATGCTGATGTCGTCATCGCGGTTCTCGGCATCACCAGCGAACTCGAAGGCGAAGAGATGCAGGTAAGCATTGCCGGCTTCAAAGGCGGCGACCGCACCAGCATCGATCTTCCGAAACCGGAAGAGGATCTGCTTGAAGCAGTGGCCGCTACCGGCAAACCCGTCATCCTTGTCCTCACCAACGGGAGCGCCCTTGCCGTGAATTGGGCGAACGAACACGCCAATGCAATTCTCGACGCGTGGTATCCCGGCGAAGAGGGTGGCACGGCGGTTGCCGAGACTCTTTCAGGCAAGAACAATCCGGCCGGCGGCTGCCGGTTACGTTCTACAAGAGTGCCGATCAGCTTCCTCCCTTCGAAGACTACGCAATGAAGGGACGCACCTATCGCTACTTCACCGGCACTCCGCTCTATCCTTTCGGCTACGGCATCAGCTACACGAAGTTCGCTTACAGCGATCTCAACGTTCCGACACCAACGGTTGCAGCAGGCGATCCCGTGTCAGCCGATGTCACTGTCACCAACAGCGGCAGCCGCGACGGCGACGAAGTTGTCCAGCTCTATCTCAAATTTCCTAACACTGCCCGGCGCACCAATGCGCGCACTGCGCGGATTCCAGCGCATTCACCTCGCTGCGGGCGCATCGCAAAAAGTTCACTTCGACCTGAAGGATCGCGACCTGAGCATGGTTACGGAAGCGGGAGATCCGGTGATAGCTGCGGGCGATTACGCCATCTCAGTTGGTGGCGGCCAACCCGATACATCTGCGCAAACGCTGACGAAGAACTTCCACGTCAACGGAACGAAGAAGCTGCCGGAGTAACTTCAAGGCAGCATGAAAACAACTGGGGCGCTTCCATCGAGGAAGCGCCCATTGTTTTGCAGGAATCTAATCCGCCGCCTGTCTGGCTTGACCGTTGACGATTTCGTTCATCTTCAGATAAACCGCATTCGTCCATCCGAATCCGATCACGTTGATCTTGTAGCCCGCGCTCACCTGCACGTCCGCATTACCCGACACGACGTTGTACTTCTCGCGGATCGTTCCGTCATGCGCAAATCCCTGGTCAACTGTTGCGTCCCACTTCGCGGCCAGGCGCTTCGCATCGTCGCGGAATCCAGCAGTCTGCAGTCCCGACACGCCCACCCAGTTTGTCGGAGCCCATCCAAACGGCTCGTCCCACTGCATGCCCGTGTCGGTGTTGCTCATCGACAATCCGCCGGGCCGCTCGAAGAGGTTCAGCTTCACGACGACCTTTTTTGCTTCCTCGCGTGACGCAACGCCCGCCCACAGCGGATACAGCGACGATATGTACGCATAGTCCGACGACTTGTGTTTTGCGAAATCGTAGTCGGCAAACACGCCCTGTTGCGGCTTCCAGAGATAGCGGTGAATCGCTGCGTTTCGAGCCTGCGCTTTCTTTCCCCAGCGCGCCGCTTCTGTCCCTTTGCCCAGCAGCAAAGCAATATGCTGCAGATCGCGCTCGTAGCGATACAAAAGGCTGTTCAGACACACCGGGGCATAGTGATGCGTCGAGCCGTCGAATGGTCCAAAGCGAAAGCTTGGATCAAAGCCCGACTCCCGCATCGCTCGGTCGCCGATATAGAAATCCCTGCTCAGCCGGTACCCATCCGCATACGCGCGCATGCACACCACGCTCTGCGTTACATCGCAGCTCGTCTGCTTGAGCCGCGCGGCCTCTGCATCGCTCGGATGCTCAGCGGCTTTCACGAGGTAAGGTGCACCGGCCTCTTCGGCGCTTACCGCATGAGGATGCGCCTCAAGCCAGCGAATCACATCGGAGTAGTAGGTGCTGTCGTCCGCCATCTCCGGCACCGGTCCCGTGCCGTAGTCGAAGTAGCGCGCGAGGCCCGTCATCCCTGCCTTGTGCTCTGGGCGCGTCCACGTCGAGTAGTCTTTCTCTGCCAGGGTATAGGCGCGTGCAAGCCATGCACGCGCTTCGGTGCGTCCCGCCGGAGTTGCGGCGAAACTCGCTGGATTCTCATAGACCGAGCGAATCATCGCCGTCAGGAACGGCGGCTGCGAGCGCGTTAGATAATACGTCCGATTCGCATTGAGCACCGCGCCGTAGTGCTCAATCTCGAAGAGGAAGTTATCTACCATTCCTTTCGCCAGCGTCTCGCGATGATCAGCTTCGAGGCCCAGGAGGATGAAGTAGCTGTCCCACCCGTACATCTCGTTGAAACGGCCGCCGGGGACCACATAGGGACTCGGCAAATACAGCAACCCCTCTGCGGGTAACTCTTCCGGCCGCACATCGCCCAGTTTTTCGATGCGCCTCGGCAGCGTCATTATCTTCACATTGCATTTCTCGCTTAATGCAGAGACATCTGGCGGCGCGGGCACCTCGGCCGGCATGTACAGAATCGGATTCGCGGTCACTTTGATGTCCACCAGTGAGTGGCACTCCGTCATGGACCGTGTCAGCGTGGCCCACGCATCGTGAATGTAGGCGAGCGTCGCGGCCGGGTCCGGCGCTTTGGCGGTTGCAGTTGCGCCTGAAGGCTGTGGTGGCTCCTGCGCCCCCGCGAACGATATCTCGATTGCGGCGAATGCAAGCAACAACAAGCGAAACAGTTTCATGCGAGCTCCGATTCTTTTCAGCGACGAATGCTATGGAGTTTAGCGCATCGCCGCAATACCCGAGTAGAGATAAACCGTGCATAGCGAGCTTTGCAATTCCTTTCGCCGCAAGGAACATTCTTCAGACCCGCGGTGTCTACATCAGCACAGTGGTTCCGAAGGGGATGAACGGTGGGCCTTGAACACCGCACGCCGCGCCAACCAGCGCGATGGAGCGGCTGAGGCTGCTTGTGCTCAAAGGCTCACCGCCTCCCACCGGCGCGGCTGAATTCACCCTGGGAGGCACGCCATGTTTGAAGACTCCACGTTTGAATCGACAGGCAGAATCAAAACCCGCAGCCGCCGCTGGATGTTCGCCGCTCTCGGCCTCAATGGCTCCATTCTTGTCACGCTGGTTCTCGTTCCCCTCATTTACCCTGACGCATTGCCGAGCCACTTCATTCCTCCGCTTCTTGTCGCGCCAGCCGCGCCGCAGCCTGAGACGCCGCAGCCTGTGCATGTTCATCCCGCCCCGCATGAAGCCCTCGAATTCGATAGCGGCCGTATTACGGCACCGCCGAGAATTCCTACAGTTATTCGATACTTTCATGATCGCGAGGCGCCGCCCTCAGCAGGCAATATCGCAACCGCCGATCTCGGGACTGGAACCCCAGGTGGCGATGGAAGAAACATCTTCAACGCTGGGCAACCGACCACGGTTGTTCGTGCACCGAATCCATCCAGCGTGCGGCTCCCCTCGAGGCTGGTTGAAAGCACTGTCATCTACAGAACCATCCCGCAATATCCGACGATCGCCAAGGCGGCGCATCAACAGGGCACCGTGGTCTTACAGGCTACGATCTCGAAGTCCGGAACCATTGAGAACCTTCAGGTACTCAGCGGCCCGCCGATGCTGCAGCAGGCAGCGATTGATGCCGTCAAGACATGGCGTTATCGTCCATATCTGCTGAACGAGCAGCCCGTGGAGGTGGAAACCACGGTGAATGTGATCTTCAAACTCGAACGCTGATCGTTCGCTCGTTCGAATCTCGTCTCTTCGCTCAGGCGCATCCAACCAGATGCGCTTGTTCTTTTTCATCCACTTCAAGTGGCGTAGTTGCGGGCTCATCGGCGAGAATCGCTGATGCCATGAGAAATGTTTCCCGCCGTGATTTTTTAATGTCAGCCTCCGCCGCCACCCTCGCCGCTGTCGCTACCAAAAGCTTCGCCGCGTCCGGCAGCCAGCGCGTCTTCGTCGCCTCCGGGACGCCGGAAGGGATCCGTTCTTTCGACTGGGATCCCGCGAAGGGCGAACTCACCAGCGTTGGCGTCGCGGCGGAAATTTCGACGGTCGACTGGCTCTGCTTCTCGCCCGATCGCAGATACCTCTTTGCCGCATGCGAGGTCGACAGCTTCAACGGCAAACCTACCGGCGAGGTCGCCAGCTTCCGCGTTGACGACGGCAAGCTGCAGCGGCTCTCTGGGCAGAACTCCGCCAGCAAAGGCACATGCCACTGCGCGATCGATCGCACGGGCCGTGTTCTTCTTTCAGCCGACTACGGCGGGGGCAGCGCAGCCAGCTTCAAAGTTACCGATGGCAAACTCAGCCCGCTTGTGTGGAGCGAGCACTACACGGTCCACGGTCCCAATCCCGACCGGCAGGAAGCCGCTCACGCGCACTTCGCATCCTTCTCGCCCAACAATCGCTTCGCCTACATCAACGACCTGGGCGGCGACTTGATCCACATCTACACCTTTGATTCCAAGACGGCGGTTCTGAAGAACGCTGGAGCTTACAAGGCCGCGCCCGGCGCAGGTCCACGCACGCTGCACTTCCATCCCAACGACACGACGGCTTATTGCATGAACGAGCTGAACTCGACGGTCGATGTGCTCAAGTGGAACAAGGGCGATGGAAGCCTGACCTTTGTGAGCCGCGTCGAACTTCTTCCCGCAAACGCAGGTTCCGGAAACACCGGCTGCGACACCGTTATCTCCAAAGACGGCCGCAACGTCTACTTCACCAATCGCGGCAGTGATTTCATTTTCAGCTTCGCGGCAGACCCAAAGACCGGGGCGCTTACGCCGATCGAGAGGACGAGTTCCGGCGGAAAGACTCCGCGCAACTTTACCCTTGATCCGACCGAGCGCTGGATGCTGGTAGCCGATCAGAATTCGAACAACCTGGCCGTTTTCTCGCGCGACACATCCAACGGAAAACTCGCCAGCGAAGGCGAGACGGTCGCGTGCCCCACGCCAATGTGCATTGTGTTTGTTGGTATGTGGGGGCCACCGATAGATATCAAGGCGGTCCCAGCCTGAGCGGTGTTTGAGTTTCGCGCTTCGGGTTTTGAGAGAGGGAACCTAGGCGCCCATCAGTGCCGGACGCCGCATGGCCGCGAGCGTGAGCGACTCACCGTCTGGCTCGGCCGCAGCAGCCGGAACATGCGCCATCTCCCACGCCGAGCGATCCTTCATCAGCTTCGACACGAGTGCCGTGTGCATGGCATGTCCCGCGCGTTCGGCGACAACTAGTCCTTCAATCCGTCGCCCCGCCAATGCCAGGTCGCCGATCAGGTCAAGCACCTTGTGGCGCACATATTCATCACTGAAGCGCAACGGCCCGTTCTCCGGACCCTTCGGCCCCAAAACAATTGCGTTCTCCGGACTGGCTCCGCGAATCAACCCCATGTCGCGTAGCTTCGTTTCGTCGGCCTTGTAGCCAAACGTGCGAGCAGGTGCGATGAAGGTGCCGTATGTCTCGGCGGCCAGGTCGATGCTCGTCTCCTGCCGCCCGATGGGAGAAGGAAAGTCGATCCGATACTGGATGCGATATCCGGTCCCCGGATACAGGCCGATGAACTTGTCGCCATCGCGTACTTCAAGCGGCTGCAGTACTTTGATGCACTCGCGCTTTCTGCGCTGGGTCTTGATGCCGGCGTCGCGAAACGCTTCGACATAAGGCAGCGCACTTCCATCCAGAATCGGCAACTCCAGGTTGTCGAGCTCCACGATCACATTGTCCACGCCCATGCCGATCAGCGCACTGAGCAGATGCTCAGTGGTCGAAATCAAGACGCCCTGGCGCATCAGGCTTGTCGCGTAGCTCACCTTCGCTACGTTTCGTCCCGTCGCCGGAATTTCAAAATTGTCGAGGTCGGTGCGCCGAAAGACGATGCCGGAACCGGCCGGGGCTGGCAGCAGTCGCATAGTCACCGGGGCGCCTGAGTGCAGTCCTACACCAGTGAATTCCAGGGGTGCTGCAATGGTCTGTTCCAGATGTGCAATCTGTCCCAAAGCAAAACTCCAAAGCAATAAAGCGTTCAACGTGCAGGGGGTGTAACCACAAGATTAGACGCGAAATATAAAAAGCGCGGTGTGGTAAATGAGCCACACTGCGCTCAAATGTCCCCTTGTCAAAACTATTGATTTACAAACTATTGCGAAATCAGATTGATAGCGCGGATGCTGGGGGTAACGAACTTGCAATCAGCTTCGCGGCGATTGTCGTCCGGGTTAACAGAATATGCATGATATTCGCCGGAAATTCGCCTTTGAACGAGCGGAGCTGTCTCCGGTGCGCTGATCTAAGCGGATTCCATCGCGGTCAGGACCGCATCGGCGAATTGTGTCGTTCCGCAAGTCCCGCCGACATCCCGCGTCAGGCATTTGCGCCCAGCGTATACGCTTTCGAGCGCCTTCTGCACCTTGTTTGCGGCTGCTGTTTCATCGAGATGGTGCAGCATCAGTACAGCCGACTGCAGTAGCGCTGTCGGATTTGCGAGATCCTTGCCGGCAATATCGGGCGCCGATCCGTGCACGGCTTCGAAGATGGCGCATTCATGGCCGAGGTTCGCGCCGGGCACAAGACCGAGGCCGCCGACGAAGGCCGCGCATAGGTCGCTGACGATGTCGCCGTACAGGTTTTCGAGCAGCAGCGTGTCGTACTGGTAGGGATTCATCACGAGCTGCATGCAGGTGTTGTCGATGATGTGCTCGCCATAAAAGATTTCAGGAAATCCCTCGGAGACCTTGCGCGCACAGCGCAGAAAGAGCCCATCAGACAGCTTCATGATATTGGCCTTGTGGATGGAGTGGATCTTTTTGCGGCCGTGCTTGCGCGCATATTCAAACGCGAACTTAGCGATGCGCGTCGAGCCTTTTTCAGTAATCACCTTGATGCTTTCGACTACGCCGGGAACCACTTCGTGCTCCAAACCGACGTATTCGCCCTCGGTGTTTTCGCGCACGATGATCAGGTCGACGCCCGGCCATTTCGATTCAAGCCCGGGAAGATTCTTGATCGGCCGGAAATTGGCGAACAGGTCGAATTGCTTGCGCAGCGTGACGTTGATGCTCTTGAACCCGCCGCCAATCGGCGTCGTCACCGGCCCCTTCAAGGCCACCTTGTTGCGTGCGATGGAGTCGCTGAGATCGGATGGAATGTATTCGCCGAAGATTTCGAAGGCCTCGGCACCCGCTGCGAACCGCTCCCACTCCCACTTCACGCCGGTGGCTTCAAGGATGCGCACGACGGCTTGCGTAACTTCGGGTCCAATGCCATCGCCGGGAATAAGGGTGACTTTGTGCGAATTAGATTCAGACATGAGTAGCTTTCAGCTCCTAGCATTCAGCTTCTAGCTTATCGTGGAGGCGCTTAGTAGCGGCGTAGGTCAACTCGACGAAACCATTCTTGTAAGCGACCACGTCCTTCAAATCCCAACTTGTTTCTGTGGGGGAAGCACCGAATAGCCGAAGCCCGTCACCCAACAGGACGGGGGCGATGACCAACTTGATTTCGTCTACCAGACCGAGCGACAAAAACTGCTGGCATAGCATGGCGCCGCCTACCAGCCAGATGTTTCGAAATCTCGGGGCGAGCTTCACGTCAACGAAGGTCTTGAGATCACCTGAATAGAACTCGACGCCAGGCTTTGCTGATGGCCAAGTTCTCCTGGTTACCACCACTGTTGGAGTATCGCCATACGGCCAGCCCAGTTCGAGTGCGTGTTCATAGGTGCGGGACCCCAGGACGTAGCAGTCTATGGTTTTGACGAAGGCTGCGGCCTCTTCTTCCGAAATGGAGACCCCAGGCTTGTAGACACCTCCATTGGCATCGAGCCAGGCGACGCTATTGTCCTTTCTTGCGATGAAGCCATCAAGGCTTGAAACCAGGTGCAGGGTCACTCTTGATGCGATTGCATTTCTTTCGCTCGACATAACGCAACTCCGGCAACTGCAGCCAATGGGTATTCCAAAAAACTCAGGTTGGAAACTGGTAGTTGTACTTCTACTTCTTGCCCTTGCCCGTCCGATGGCTCTCCAGTAGGTCTTCCAGCTCTTCCTTGAACTCGCGCACATCCTTGAAGTCGCGGTAAACCGAAGCGAAACGGATGTACGCGACCGTGTCGAGCCCCTTGAGGTGCTGCATGATCAGCTCGCCGATCTCGCTGGTAGTGCGCTCGCGCTCCGGCGCATCCATCAGATAGCTCTCCGTCGCATCGACCACCTTCTCCAGTTGGGTTGAGGAAACCGGCCGCTTCTCGCAGGCGCGCAGCAGTCCGCTCAGAATCTTCTGCCGGTCGAAGCGCTCGCGCCGGCCATCCTTCTTCACAACCATGTAAGGAATTTCGTCGATGCGCTCGTAAGTGGTGAAGCGACGAACACACTTCTCACACTCACGCCGGCGCCGAATCGAGTCGGCTTCCTTGCTTTCGCGGGAATCGACCACGCGATCTTGCAGATATCCGCAGTAGGGGCACTTCATTCTAGTGAGATTCTACGGTATCCAACTGAATTGCTTCGAATGCGCAGAGCGGCTCGATACTGTGTGCTGACAACATGAGCGGGGCCGTTTTCACGACTCCGCTCAAGCGGTGGAGGAGACGTTCGATAAGTTAATGTATTTATCTGTTTCTATAAGTTCAGCTGTGCTTCGGGGGAAAGTGGTCGAACATCTTGTCGATGTCCTTGTCGAGGTTATGCGTATTCTTGTCTGCGCTTTTTGAGACGTCGCCCGTGGCGATGCCGCGGAAGATCAGGTTTTTCGATTGTCCGTCGAAGATATCGATGACCAGGCTGCCTACCGGCTTGCTAACCTCGGTTGTGGTTGTCTCACCCATTCCGGCAGGGCCCCACCATCCGTCGCGCCATCCCCAGCCGCCCCATCCCCACATGCCGCCCCATCCGCCGCCAAGGCCGGAGTAGTAGGTTTGCAGCTCTTTCTGGTTATGCACATTGCCCTTGACGAATATTGTGGCGTCGCAGTTTCCTGAGGACTCCTGCCAGCCCTTCGACTCCAGATCTTTCTTTACCTGGTCCTTGATGCGCGACTCATATAACGGATCCGCAGTCGAAACCTGTCCCCAGCAATAGTTGTGAATCCTGGAAAAGTCAGCATGCTTGTCAAAGTCAGTCCTTACCTCGGCCGCGTAAGCAGCGATCCCCGCGCTAACCAGCAGGCCGCCGAAGAGACATGTCTTTAAGATATTTTTCATAAGTTAGTTCCTCCGCTGAGCGGGTTGGACGTTAGCATCACAAACGGAGGTTGCCTCACGTACTTTTGTAGTTAAGGTATAAGTGGCACTTAGCTAGGAGTAAGTAGTCGGCCTTTCAAGGTTGAGTCAGCCGCTTTGTGCTTGTCGGACGGGTTCCGGCTCATAAACTCAGGGATGCGTCGGGCAAGCGGGGCACCTTCGCGCAATTTCGCAAAAGGGCTCTGGGCGTCATTTCACAGGTGAGGATACTCGGTCCCATCAGACCTCGTTCGACGGCGGCCCAAGGGTGTTTGCATGCGCGACTTTTTCCCCAACCTAACCTTTGACCGAACGGGAGTCGTTGAAGAAAGAAGAAAGATCCTCGTTGGCCGCGGGCGATTTCTCCGGGCGGAGAAAGCCATCCCGGGAAAATTCTGTCGGAGGATGGGCCGCGAACCGCAACCCTGCTCGCCAAGAGGGAACTGTCGCGTCTGTAGGACATGCCGGATCGCCCTACAGCAATTCCCACAGCGGAGTGCGCCAGATTCGGCATTGGGCAGACGAAACAGCAAAATCCCGGCGATGGATTGCGAAAGGCCGCAACGCATAGCCGAAGCCCTTCGTTTTCAGAAGCCCGGGAGGTTGCTGCAAGGTAAATTCGAAGAGGAAGAGTTGAAAAGGTTCGTGAACCGCTATATTGTTGTCACATTGCGGGATTTGGCGGCTCCGGGGCTTCCGGCGACGTCCCCGCTGTTTTGTCTTATCACACGGGCGCAGCACGTTTGCATCCAAACATTCTAAGAAAAGAAGCAGGAGATCGGCATATGGAGAACAAGCCGGCACAGAACATTCAGGACACCTTCCTGAACACTGTTCGCAAAGACAAGACCCCCATCACGATTTATCTGGTCAGCGGCGTCAAGCTCACCGGAAAGATCCGCTCTTTCGACAAGTACTCCGTCCTACTGGAGAACAACAGTCAGGAGCAGCTCATTTTCAAACACGCCATTTCAACCGTGGTGAGCAACCGGAGCGTGATGCACACTGAGCATCGCCCTGCGCTGGCAGGGATGGGACCGGCCGCTGTGCCGGCTCCTGCGCCTCCAGCGGCAAGCGCGGAGCAGCGATAAGACAGGGAGCGCCCTCAATTGGCAGTTGAAGGCGGTGGCAAAGGTCGCGCCTCTTCGACGACTGATTCCGGTCGTTGGCGGGACAAGCCGGAGCGTGCGGTCCTGGTCGGTGTGGACTTTGCGATTCGAAAGCGCACCAGTCGCGCCAGCCTCGACGATGCGCGTCGGGCGGCCTTGCGCCCCAACGACAACGATCTGTCCTCTGAATCAGTAGAGCCTCTGAAACACGCAACCGATTCGCCCGGTTTAGATGCCGACGAAGCGCTGGCTGAATTTCGCGAACTGGTGCGTAGTGCCGGCGGCGAAATCGTGGCGGAACTGGCGCAGAGGCGTGCGCGCCCCGACCCCGCTACGCTGATTGGCGCGGGCAAGGTTGAGGAAATCGCCGGGGTCGCCGCCTCCACCAACGCCGACCTGGTCCTCTTCGATCACGATCTGAGCCCGACACAACTCCGCAATCTCGAAGCTGCGCTTCCGTGCCGCGTGCTCGATCGGACTCAACTCATCCTCGACATTTTTGCGCGACACGCGCGCACCCGCGAAGGTCAACTGCAGGTCGAACTGGCGCAGCTTGAGTACATGCTTCCCCGGCTCACGGGTCGCGGAAAAGCCATGTCGCAGCTTGGCGGCGGCATCGGAACCCGAGGCCCCGGTGAAACACAGCTCGAAACCGACCGCCGCAAGATTCAACGGCGGATCGACCAGGTGAAACTCGACCTGGACGCGGTAAAGCGCGTGCGCCGCCAGCAGCGACAACGTCGCGAAGCCGTGCCGGTGCCGACCGTTGCTCTGGTGGGATACACCAATGCGGGTAAGAGCACGCTCTTCAATCGGATGACCGGTGCGCATGTTCTGCAGTCGGCGCGCATGTTTGCGACGCTCGATCCCAAGCTTCGCGCGATTGAACTGCCCAGCCGCCGCCGTGTGCTGTTGTCGGATACAGTCGGCTTCATCCGCAACCTGCCGCATACGCTGGTCACTAGCTTCCGGGCCACTTTGGAAGAAGTGGAGCAGGCCGAGATTCTGCTCCATGTGCGCGATGCCGCATCAACCTACGGCGAGGAACAGAAGGCACAGGTAGAGAAAGTACTCGGCGAACTTGAGGCGTTGGGGAAGCCGCGCATCGAGGTGCTTAACAAGATCGACCTGCTCAACGCCGTTGAGCGGGAGGGGCTGGCTGCGCGCGAGCAGCCGCGTCATGCGCGACACCAGGTCGAAGTGATGGTTTCAGCGCAGTCTGGCGAAGGCGTGGACGCCCTGCTTGCAGCGATCGACAAAGCCCTGTTCACCGATCCGACGATCGAAACTGAGTTGCGCGTTCCGCAGAGCGACGGCGCGGCGCTGGCCGCGATCGAAGGCGGCATGGTGGTTCATTCGCGCTCCTACGAAGGCAATCTTGTCCGACTGACGGTTAGCGGGCCCGCGTCGCTTGTGGGCCGTCTGCGGAAGTATCGTTTGCGCGATGAGGGCAAGCCGATCGATACCGAGGATACGAGGAGGCACGTTGAACCCGGTCAACGGTGAGCAGGGCAACTCAATCACCACACTCGAGAGCCGCGAGGTTTATCGCAACCAGTGGCTGCGTTTGCGCGAAGATCGTATCCTGCGCTCGAATGGTAAAGAGGGCATCTACAGCGTCGTCGACAAGGACGACTGCGCGATCATCCTGCCGATTGAAAACGGGCAAGTGTGGCTCGTCGAGCAATTCCGGTACACGATCCAGCGGCGCGAGCTTGAACTGCCACAAGGCGGCTGGGAGACAGAGAATGTCGATCCCGAAGAACTGGCGCGCGGGGAGTTAAAAGAAGAGACCGGTCTTCACGCAGCCGAGATGACCTACCTCGGGTATCTGTGGATCGCTTATGGCTTTTGCAGGCAGCAGCAGCATGTGTTTCTTGCCACGGGGTTGACGATGAAAGAACGCGATCCCGATGACGAGGAACACGATTTGATCATCCACACCAGATCACTCGAAGAGTTTGAGCAAATGATTCTCGACGGCACTATCCACGACGCATCTACGGTTGCGGCGTGGGGACTGTATTCGAGCTGGCGAAAGCAGAGACCCAGAGACTAGCGCTGCTAATGCTATCCGGCGGCGGAGACCATGAGGGCTTCGACTTTGGAGTCGAGTTCCCGGGCGACGCGGAGCGCATCGGGCTGTTCGTAGCCGGCGAGAAAGCTTGCCATCGTGTCGTAGGACAAATGCACACCGTCTTCGCGCTCATCAATCAGGAGTGTGACCGGCGCGTAGGAGCCGGCGTCGTGAACGTGCGTGGCCATCGCCATCATGATGAGCGGATTTCCCAACACTATGCGAACAATTTTTGGGGTCGAGGCAGGAGCGGTGGCGTTCTGCGCTTTCTTTAGAAACTGGCCGTGATCGAAGCGTGTGAACTCCATGAAGCCGGAAGGGCCGAGGGCGCCGCGGACGACCGCTTCCATCTCGGAATACGTGGAAGTCGCGGCAATTTTTTTCCAGAATTCGTGCATGTCCGGATGTCCTATGGCGGCGTGGATGGATGCCAGGACATCGTCAAATTTACGGGAAGATAGAACGACATGGCGCTCGACGGCGATTCTCAAGTTCGACATATGCGTTGGATGTCGGACCATTTCGAACAGACGCAGGGAGTTTCAAAACAATTCCAGGTCTGAAAATCCAAACCTGGGCACCCAGCGCTTCTCTTATGCCGGACGAAATTTTCTAAAAGCCACGGTTGTGAGGGCGATGACGACGACCAGCGTTATGAACTGCGCAAGTTTGAAGGGCAGCTCCGATTCTGTCGGCGCCAGCGCATGGAGACTGGGGATTTTCTGGAACGACTGCACGATCAGAACGAAGAAGTTGAAGTAGAGGGCAAGGATAGCCGAGATCACATAGGTGCCGCGCCAGCCGCGCCGTCGCGCAATAATCGCCACCGCCAGAACGATGAGCGAGAGGATTCCGAGCACGATGGCTGGGGTGACACCTTTAAAGGGAAACAGGAATCCCGTGAGGCTGGTCAAGACAGTCATATACAGAAAGATATTGGTCAGAAGGGGGAAGCGTCTTGCGGCGATCATGCCATAGACAACGATGAATCCGGCGCCGATGGCGATCAGGCTTATATACACATGGAGGTAAGTGAAGGTCCTCAAGCTCATGCCAAGAATCATGATGGAGTCCTTTCAGAGTGCTGAAGTGTCAGCTCAGTGTCGACTGATAATTCAAGACGAGGATTAGAGGGTGGGAATTCCGCCGCTGTGCTGCGCGACCCGTTCCCGAAGACACCTGAATCTGTGTGTTCAGGCAAGGGGAGGCTTCGAGAGGAGCAGATTAGCACAGGATGGGCGGGGAAACCACAAAAGGTGGCTGCATTAAGAAGGCCGGCAGTCGTTCGTGGCCATTGAGCCACCGAGAAAAGAAAGAAACTGTATTCGGGAGGCCCTCCGGGACGCGAGCAGGCATCTACCCCGGGTTCACCCCGGGGCTACTCTCGGCCGCCTCTCGGAGGGGAGTCTCGGTGATCGCGTTTAGGGTCTGTCGGCTACCGGGATCCAGTGGCTGGGGTAGACGGGGCCGATGTATTCCGCGCGAGGGCGTATGAGGCGGTTGTCGTCGAGCTGCTCGATGACGTGGGCGGCCCAGCCGGCCATGCGGCTGATGGCAAAGATTGGCGTGTAGAGATCGATGTCGATACCCAGCGTCGCATAGGTCGATGCGGAGTAGAAGTCCACGTTGGCGTTTAGCTTCTTGTCCTTGTTGATGTGCAGCTCGATGGCGCGAGACATCTCGAACCACTTGGGGTGGCCGGAGTCTTTGCCCAGTTGCTCGGACATTCGGCGCAGGTGGGTGGCGCGCGGATCCTCGGTCTTGTAGACGCGGTGGCCGAAGCCGGAGATCTTCTGCTTAGCGGCAAGCATGTTTTTCACATACTCGACGGGGTCGGCCCCGGCCTTGTCGATGGCATAGAGCAGGCGCATGACGCCCTCATTGGCTCCGCCATGCAGCGGTCCCTTGAGCGCACCAATAGCGCCGGTGACGGCTGAATGGATGTCGGAGAGTGTGGCGGCGATGACGCGGGCGGCGAACGTGGAAGCGTTCAGCTCGTGATCGGCGTGCAGGATCAGGGCGATATCTAGGGTGCGGGTCGCAGTTTCAGAGGGCTTGACGCCGTTGAGCATCCACAGGAAGTTGCCGGCGTGAGAGAGGGAGCGATCGGGCGGAATGATTTCGAGGCCCTTGCGAATGCGATCGTAGACGGCGACGATCATCGCGATCTGTGCAGTCAGGTTGTAAGCCTTGCGTACATTTGCGTCGTGCGAGTTGTCTTTTTCGTCGGCGTCATAGAAGCTGAGGGCCGACACCGTAGTTCGCAGCACCTCCATAGGCGTGGCGGAGGTAGGAAAGGTGCGAAGCATGTCGACAATGCGCTGATCGAGTGAGCGAGCCAAGGCAAGCTGAGAGGAGAATTCGCGCAGCTCGAGTTCGCTGGGCAGGCGGCCGTTCCACAGCAGATAGGTGGTCTCTTCAAAGCAGGAGCGCTCGGCGAGCTCGTGGATGTCGATGCCGCGGTAGGCTAAAACGCCCGCTTCTCCATCAATGAAGCAAATTCCGGAATTGGCGGCAACAATTCCTTCAAGACCCTTTCCAGCGACTGCAGTGGACATAACCTTGGAAACTCCCCTCTTTTGGGCGGCATAAATCGATGCGCTTCTTCGCATTCGCGCTGGTTCAGGCGCAGGCTGGCGAAAAGAGCGGTAGTGCCCTTTATAAACGAGTGATTCGTGGGTTGTCACGGACCGGGCGCGCTGCGGTGCCACACTTTGGTCCGTTGCCGCGCTATGATGGCGCTGGTCTGGGAGCTATGGAATTTACCGTGAGGCCGATCGAAGTAAAGGAGATTCTGCCGTGGCGAGAGCTATATCGGCAGGAGATGAACTGCCAGATCGTCCACGACTCCCTGCATGCGCGCGAAGGCTGGACACAGCCCTACCTCATTGAGTGGGATGGAGAGGTTGTGGGATACGGGTCGATCGTGGTGGGCGGACCCTGGGCGGGAACCCGGACCCTATTCGAGTTCTATGTGATGGAGAAACAGCGCGCGCGTTTCTTTGAGGCGTTTGACGCGCTGAGATCGGCGAGCGGAGCGAACGCCATTGAAACACAAACGAATGACGTGATGCTGACGGCGATGCTGCATACGTGGGCCCACGACGTGGTGAGCGAGAAAATCATTTTCGAAGACAAGCTGACGACCACGTACCGCGTGCCGGGAGCGGTGCTGCGCAACCGGGAGCCGGAGGGCGAATGGATGTTGCTGGAGGTGGGCGGCGAGGTCGCTGCCACCGGAGGCATTCTCTACCACTACAACCGGCCGTACGGGGATATCTGGATGGAGGTGGCGGGGGCATTTCGTGGGCGCGGGTTTGGCGCCTATCTCGTTCAGGAGTTGAAACGAATCTGCCGCGAAGGCGGAAACGTGCCGTGTGCACGCTGTAATACGGATAACGTGGCTTCGCGGAAGACGTTGCAGAAGGCGGGATTTGTACCTTGCGCGCACATACTTACTGGGAAGCTGTGAACTCGAGTTCGACGGAGGTCGTTGCGCGGCGGAAGCGCAAGTTACGCCTGCGTAATCGGACGGCGCAGCAATTTCCCCAAAACCGGGGGGATTCTTCTATAGTCTCTGTAGTCTCCCGTAGCCTTGAGCGGTGCCTGTAAATGTGTGAGGTGCTGCCGGATGTGGGGCGGTGAGACGCAAACGTTTGCATTGGTTGCGAATTGACAGCGAACCGGGTCTAAAAGAATGGCCCGGCTGAAGAATGTGTGGAGCGGTTTCCAAGAGAGCTGCTCCGGAGGAGAAAGGGAGCATGAGCGACGATAGAGTTGTGGAGGCGCCTGCGTATAGCGGAGCACTGCTGGCCGCAATTGCAGTGGCGGTGCTGGCGGCGCTGGGCGGTCTTGGATGGAGTTATGCGTTGAGCAACCGCCTCACACGGCAGGAAGCGGCGCTATCCGAGGCCAATCAACAGAATGCCAAGCTGGATGCGCAATTGCGTGAAACCAATGCCCGGCTGCGGGTGGCCACTGACGAATTGGGACGAAGCGTTGGGATGACCCAGAAGCAACTGGACACGCGCGCGCAGCAGATCATCGCTCACGAGGCTGCGGAGAACAAAAGGCTCGAGACCGCACAGAAGCAGACCGCGCAGCAGGTCACTGCGGTGCAGACCGACGTCTCCAGCGTGAAGACGGATGTTGGCGGGGTAAAGACCGATCTCACCAAGACGCAGACCGATTTGGCGACGGCGGTGAGTCAGCTCACATCGATGAAGGGCGACCTGAGTAATCACGCCAGCTTGATTGCGCGCAACGGCTCCGAATTGGAAGTGCTGAAACACAAGGGCGATCGCAACTACTACGAGTTCACGTTGACCAAGGGGCAGAAGAAGCCGGTGGGAACGGTGAGCCTCGAGTTGAAGAAGGCGGACATGAAAAAGAGCCGCTTTACCGTGGTTGTCTATGCCGATGACCGAAGTTATGAAAAGAAGGACCGGAACGTGGACGAACCGCTGCAGTTCTACAGCGGGAAAGATCCGGCGCTAAACGAAATCGTGGTGAACACGCATCGGGTCAAAGAACACGGTCTCTGGTTATTTGTCCACGCCGAAGGGCGCGCCAGCTCCGCCTAGTGTTCAGTAACGGCGCCTTTGGGCGTCAAGGTAAGGGTCGGCAGGTACTGGAAGTTGAACGAATAGTTCAGGCTCTTGCGCGAGTCCCAGTCGGCCTTCGTCATACGGAACGAACAGGCAAACGTGCCTTCTTTTGTCTCGCCCGGCTGGATGGTGAGATCGGTCGGGAGGGGAGTGGCATGCCATTGCATCAGCTGCGGGTAAGCCTTGAAGATGCGCTCAAAATCCGTCGGAGTGGCAGAGTAGCTTGAGTGGATGCCATCGGCCAGCGTGGCATTGGCGACAATCTGGTGCAGGAAGATTGGCTGCTTGCCCTGGTTGTGCAGGCGCACGTGCGTAAAGAGCAGCACCTGGTCGATCTCTTCTTTGGGAATCGCGGCGCCATTGGCATCCCAGCCGGAGGTTTCCGTGTGCATGGGATGCGCCCAGATGTCGAGGATCTCGCCGGTTGCGGCGGGCGGCTTTTCGCCGATGATGAGGTAGCCCGCCACTGCGATCGAGACGAGCACGGTGGCGACCACGGTGGCGACGATGACGTGGCTCGTGCCCTTGGTATAGGACTCGCCGGCGGCCAGATCCTTTGATTCTTGTTGAAGCAAACTCATGACGACCTCATCTTATGCCTTACTGATCAGACAATCTAGCAATCTTGCGCTGAAGATTTGACGTATGCCTGCGGAAATCCGGTCGTTGGCTGCGTTTTTCGCTCAAGCACGGGGGCGGAGGGCAGCCAGAAACTGGGCTGGCGGCAGGGTGTTAAGCACGTCGGACGGGGTAAGCCACGCGCGGCGCAGCTGGCGGATGCCATACTTCCACTCGCCGACGACGCGGGTGATGTGGGCGTCGGTGTTGATGGATATCTTGCATCCGGTGTCTTTCGCGAGGCGCAGATCGCGGTCGCTGAGGTCGAGACGCTCGGGAGAGGCGTTGTGTTCCACGGCGACGCCAAGCTCGGCGCAGCGACGGAGGATGGCTCCCATGTCGAGCGGATAGGGCTCTCTTCGCAGAAGCTGCCGACCCGTGGGATGGCCGAGGATGCGGGTGTTGGGGTTCTCGACGGCGCGGAGGATGCGGGCCGTCATCTCGTCGCGCGACTGCTCAAGGCGGGTGTGGACGCTGGCAATGACGACGTCGATCTGGGCAAGCACTTCGTCGTCGAGGTCAAGCGCGCCGTCGGCGAGGATGTCGACTTCGATGCCGGTAAAGATGCGGATGCGGCCCTCCATCTGCTTGTCGACTTCGCGGATGTTGGCGATATGTTCGAGGGCACGCTTCTCGTCGAGGCCGTTGATCATGGCCAGGTTTTTGGAGTGGTCAGTGATGGCAATGTACTGAAGGCCGCGCTCGATGGCGGCTTCAGCCATTTCGGCGATAGAGTTGCGGCCATCGGATGCCGTGGTGTGCATGTGGACATCGCCCTTGATGTCAGAGACTTCAATCAGCCGTGGCAGGGAATGTTTCGCGGCGGCTTCAATCTCGCCCAGGTTTTCGCGCATCTCCGGCGGCATCCAGTCCATCTGGAGTGCGGCGTAAATTTCTTCCTCGGTGGCGGAACAGACTGTGGATTCGTCGTCGAGGCGGGCAAGGGCCCATTCGCTGAGGGTATAGCCCATTTTGAGAGCGCGTTGGCGGAGGGCGACGTTGTGGGCTTTCGATCCGGTGAAGTACTGCAGACGCCGCGCCGTAAGACTCTGAAGGCAACAAGCGAACGTCGACCTGGAGACCGGTGGCGATGTGAAAGCTGACCTTGTTCTCGCCCTTGGCGATGATGTCGTGGATGCCGGGATAAGCGGCGACGTACTCGACAGCGGCTTCGGTCTTTTGCGGATCGCAGGCGGGGCCGGTAACGAGCAAGTCGAGATCGCCTGCGGTTTCGCGGCCGCGGCGCAGGGAACCGGCAGGGGTGACGCGATCGATCCCGTTGAATGCGAGCAGATAGGTGGTCAGGCGGTCGGCGGCGTCTTCGGCTTCGTCAAGGCGGAATCGGCCTGAGGATCGTCGATAGTCTTCGATGCCCTTGCGGATCTTCTCGATCTGCTTGTCACCCATGCGGGGAAGGCCCTTAAGGCGGCCGGCGTCGATGGATTCGGCGAGCTGATCGATGCCGCTGATTCGTCCTGCATCCCATAGCAGCGCTACGGTCTTGGGGCCCATGCCGGGAAGTTTGAGCAACTCGAGCAGCCCGGCGCCGTACTTGGCGAGAAGCTCGTCGCGAAGTGGCATTGACCCCGTGGAGACGATGGCCTGGATATTCGCGGCCATGCTCTTGCCTATGCCCTGGATAGCAAGGAGCTGGGCGGTTTCGGATGAGGCGGCAACGAGGTCAACCGTTGTCTGTCCGATTGCATCGGCGGCGTTGCGGTAGCTGCGGACACGAAAACTGTCTGCGCCGCTAATCTCCATAAGATCGGCGGTCTCGCTGAGCAAGCGGGCCATGGTGACGTTGTCCATGGAAATGACTTCTCCGGGAAGAAGGTTGGCTATCGTGTTGCAGATCTGGCGATTCGAGCAACCTCGTCAAGTGTCCATCGTCCGCCGAGCAAGTGTCCAGCGTACTGTCATTGAAGATCGACGTATCGCACGTTCATCGAAACACTCGCGAACATGATGAACTGCAGGCGTCTGCTCATTCAGCCAAAAACGAGAGCCTTTGAGGGAAATCAGGCAGAATTACGGAACGGGGGAGATGTGGGGCCAGAGCTGGCCCCGAATGGGTAGGAGAAAGAGTGCACTGGCTCGGAAGCCGAGGGGTACTCAACCTTTTCGGTTGGCGATCAGGAGCTGGGTTCGGCGCGATATTCTCCCCACCGCGTTTCAGGCGGTTAGGGAAACGCTACAGGTGCTTCCAATCAATCTACTAGGCAGCGTTATGAGCGGCTGCGTCTCTCTGCCGGACAACTCCGTCCGCCTGAGGGCCTTTCTGCCCCTGGACGATGTCAAACTCCACGTCATCGCCCTCTTTCAGAGTCTTGTAACCATCCAACTGGATTGCCGAGTAGTGAACGAAAACATCCGGCCCGTCTTCACGTCCGATGAATCCGTAGCCCTTGGCGTTATTGAACCACTTTACCTTGCCTTTGTACTGAGCCACAGGGTTTTGCCTTTCTTGCCACTTGATGGGGGTTGGTGAGCGCCTGTCCTGGGGAACGGCCCACCTTACCGACTATGACGCTTATCGTCGGCCAAAGGTTTATCCGATGCGGCGAGAAGTATTCACAAAATGAGACAGGCCGGGGTGGATTTTGCCCCGGCCTGCGCGGAAAACGTTGAATCGGTTGAGTAAAGATACTTATGAATTTTTTATCTCTTTCTTTTTTTCGCGATGCGCCGCGCATAGAGGAGAACGCTGCACAGAGTTTTGCCGTCTTTAATCGCGCCCTTTTCGATCATTTCTACAATCTCGGAGAGCTTGACGAGTCGGAACTCGATATTTTCATCATCTTCAGGGTGGGCATCGCCGGCCACAAGACCTTCCGCCAGAAACACCTTCATGGACTCGCCGAGAAACCCGGGACTTCCGTAATACTCGACCAGAGGCTTCCACTTTTTGGCGTGATAGCCGGTCTCCTCGGCGAGTTCGCGCTGGGCGCCGGCGAGTGGGTCTTCGCCTGGATCGAGCTTGCCCGCAGGAAGCTCCCACAGATATTGCTTCGCGGCGTGCCGATACTGGTATTCCATCACGATCCAGGGATCCTTCTTGCTTTTTGATTTATCGATGGCGAGGATAACGACGCTGCCGTTGTGGCGGATGACATCGCGCTCGGATGGCTTGCCGCCCGGCTCGAGAAGTTTGTCGTGCAGCACGCGGAAGAGCGGTCCCTGGTAGACGACCTTGGAACTGATGATGGTCTCGGTCTCTTTAGCGGAAGCCTGTGCGGGCTTCTTCGATTTGGATTTTGGGGTGTTGGTCTTTTTGAGTTTGGTGGCCTTGGCTGGCTTGGTCTTTTTGGGCATGCGCGGAGAATCTCCTCGGAGCGGTCAAAAGAAGTATATGCGGTGGAGCAAGTGACGAGGTTAACAAGGAGCGAGGGATCGAAGTACCTGGAATTGATTGGGCCAGCTACCGGATCCCGCTCATCGCAAAAGACAGCGATGAACGGGGCACAGACTTTTGTCAACGCATGGCTACGCGGAACACGGTTACGGAGTAGGGGCGCAGGTCGAGAGGGATCGAGGCGGAGGTAGCGGAGATGCTTGTGCTTTCCGGTACGACATTCTGTGGATGAGCAAAGCTGTTTTCCGCGGTCAGATCGGCGCTTGAGAGTGTCGTGACTTTGACGGTTCCGGAAGCCTGGGATTCGCCGAGTTGAATCGTGCCGGTTCTCTCTGTGGACGCGTAGTTGACCACCTTGAGAATCAGCTCGTGGGAGCGATCATCGACTACGGCGCTCGTATACAGTCCGTCTTCGGCCTGGGGCGTTGAGGGGACGACTCGAGTTCCCGTGTTATTGGCGAAGAGCTTCTGCACGTAGTAATCCGTTGTGCCAAAGGACCGTAGATTGTCGAACCAGATCGCATCGGGAGTCCACTGCCACGCGTTGACGTTCGCCAGCAGCGGAGCATAGGACGCCATCTGCACCACATCGCCATTGCGTTCGAGGCCAGTCATGAATGCTGCCTCGGAGATGGCGGTCTTCCAGTTGTTGCGGTTGGCTGGGCTGGTGGAGGCGACGCTTTGCGCCGCGTATTCTCCGGCAAAAACTTTGGGGCCGGAACGGTCATAGCGGTCGTAGCGGGAGGTGTTCGAAAGGAACCACTCGGGGCTCATGTAGTAGTGTTCGTCGACGAGGTCGGCGTTAAGCTTCCGCCAGTTGGTCCACATGCTGTTGAAGGGCTCGCCTGTAGGAAAGGGACCAGCGCTGACCACCAGCTTGATCTCCGGATGTTTCGCTTTGAGTGCTGCAGCAAAGATCTTGTAGCGCTCGAGGTAGCGGTCTCCCCACTGCTCGTTGCCAACGCCGATCATGGTGAGATGAAACGGCGCGGGGTGTCCCATCTGGGCGCGCAGCTTTCCCCATGGCGTCGAGACGGGGCCGTTTGCAAAATCAATCAGATCGAATGCGTCCTGAATGTATTCATGAAGTTCGTCGAGTGCTGCAGTTTCGCTGGAGTTGAACTGGCAGGCCATTCCGCAGTTGAGGATCGGCAAGCGGGCGTGCGCCGATGTCTTCGGCAAGCTGGAAGTATTCATAGAATCCCAAACCGAAAGACTGGAAATAATCCGGCGCAGGCCGCGTATCGAATTCATCGTTCCAGCGGTTGACGAGCGTCTGGCGCTCTGCGAGGTCGCCGACCGTTTTCTTCCATTGGTAGCGCGTGGCGAGGCGGCGACCTTCCACGATGCAGCCTCCGGGGAAACGGATGAATCCCGGGTGCATGTCGTAGAGGAGTTGCACGAGATCTTTGCGGAGGCCGTTGGGACGCTGCTTCCACGTGTCGACCGGATAGAGGGAAACCATGTCGACGTCAACGGAGCCTGCTTCATCGAGGTAGAGATTGAGCTGGGCCTTCTCGACTGTGCCTGTCGCCCGAATAATGGTTTCGTATTTTTTCCAATGCTCGTCAAAGCCATCCAGCTTTCCGGTGGCAACGGTTTTACGTTTTTCGTCCATCACAGTGGCGCGAAGGGTTTTTGGCCCATGGGTGCGCACATAGGCGGAGAAGCGGTACTCGGCTCCCTCTTGTATTCCCATCCCACGGAAGCCTGCGTTCCAGAGAGCATAGCCGGGCTCGATGGCGCGGATCCTCAAGTAATGCGGGTTGTGCTGGTTCAGCGGTTCGTCGGTGCGGATGTCCAGTTCACCCCTGGGCGGATCGAGCCCTTTGCTGCTGAAGCCCATTACCTCGTGCCAGCCCGCGAGCGGCTCGTTGAATTCGAAGGAACGGTTTTTGACGAGTTCCGGGTACAGTCCGCCGTCGGCTCCGAAGTTGATGTCTTCAAAGAAAATTCCGAACATCTCAGGCGAGATGGTCGCACCTGGATGGGCGGTATCGATCTTGATCGTGACAGGAGGCTTGGAAGACTGGCCCGGAAGACCGGCCGGTACAAGAACGAGAACGAGGACAAGTGCTGCAGTTTTTAGGCGCATGAGAGTCGCCTCATTCTAAGTCGCGGGAGGCAGGCCGTCATTTGAAAACGCTGGTCGAACGGTTGCGGGCCGATTGAAGGTCGAATTCAGCCGTTTCGAAAAATTCTGGAAAGTTTGTCGATCTTCGAGGGGGATGTTCGTTGTATTCATGAAGCCGGCAGAATTCTTCCGATTCTCCGGTATCTAACCGAGGAGGTTTCACCAATGCGATTTTTGAGTCTTTACAAATGCCCCGAGCGCGACACCCCGCCAACCCCCGAAGAGATGGCCCGGATGGGAAAACTGATCGAAGAAGGTATGAAGAGCGGCAAGTTGCTGGCAACCGAGGGATGCCATCCGAGTGCCATGGGCGCTAGGGTACGCATCGACAACGAGAAATTCACGGTTTCGGATGGACCATTTACTGAATCGAAAGAGGTTGTCGGCGGATTCGCCCTGATCGACGCTCCGTCAAAAGAAGCTGCCGTTGAGTATGTCAAGGAATTTCTGAAAGCGGTAGGGCAAGGCGAGTGTGAACTAAGGCAGGTCTTCGATGCCAATTCCACTCCCCAGGACTTCTCTGCTGCGCGTGAGGCGCAGACGGTCTCGTAAGGGAAGTCATTTCGTTGTTTTCCTTGATCAGTTGAAAAAATTGGCGTGTTGCCCCAGGCGAACCGGACATGGTGTGATCTCTAGATCATGTCCGGCGCCGACATCCATCACGAAATCGAAGCAGTCTGGAAAATCGAGGCGGCGCGGGTAACTGCAGGACTTATGCGCATGGTGCGCAACCTCGATCTTGCCGAGGATCTCGCGCAGGAAGCACTTCTCGCTGCGCTGGAGAAGTGGCCCGACTCTGGAATTCCCCCCAACCCCGGTGCGTGGCTCATGGCGACGGCCAAACGTCGGGCCATCGATCACTTTCGATTCGCAGAACGGAGCGAACGAAAGCATCAGGAACTGGGCCGAGGGCTGCTGGATCTGGAGCGCACTACACCCGATCTTGTTACAGCCATGGACGACCCGATTGGCGATGATGTGCTTCGGCTCATCTTTGTCGCCTGCCACCCAGTTTTGTCGGCAGAAGCGAGAGCAGCGCTGACTCTGCGCGTCGTGGGCGGCCTTACGACGGACGAGATCGCACGCGCATTTCTGGTTCCGGAGCCGACCATTGCCCAGCGCATTGTGCGCGCTAAGAAGACGCTGACACAGAAGAGCATCCCATTCGTCGTTCCGCGCGGGCTGGACCTGGCGGCGCGTCTTTCCTCAGTCCTCGAGGTCGTCTATCTCATTTTCAACGAGGGCTATGCTGCGACCTCGGGTGAGGAATGGATGCGCGCATCCCTCTGCGACGAGGCCCTTCGATTGGGTGACATTCTTACGGAACTTGACTCCCGGGAAGCGGAAGTTCATGGGCTGGTGGCGCTGATGGAAATACAGGCGTCCCGTTCGAAGGCACGGGTTAGTTCGACGGGCGAGCCGATTCTGCTGCTGGAACAGGACCGCGGCTTGTGGGACCGGACGCGGATCAACAGGGGACTGGCTGCACTGGATCGTGCCAGGAACCTGACGGGTGCGCGAGGTCCCTACCTCCTGCAGGCGGAGATCGCGGCCTGCCATGCACGCGCTTTGACTGCTGCGGAGACGGACTGGGGCCGGATTGTCGGGTTATACACCGAGCTAGCGCAGGTAGCGCCTTCCCCAGTCATCGAACTCAATCGCGCGGTGGCAGTAAGCAGGGCCGAGGGGCCCGAGCAGGCGCTAGGACTGCTGGAACCACTGCGGACGGAGCCGGTGCTCAGGAATTACCACCTGCTGCCAAGCGTGCGGGGCGATCTGCTCGCGAGACTCTCGCGTCACAGCGAGGCGGCTGCAGAGTTTGAACGGGCCGCGACACTCACGCGGAACGAGCGGGAAAGAACGCTGTTAATGGAACGAGCACGTGTCAGCGCCGAGGCAGCCGCGCACAAAGATCTGTGACCGAACGGCAACAGCCAGGGACCGGTTCGAATGCAGTTCTGCATCGAACGTGTCCGGCGTGGCATCCTTATCAGAGCGAATTCTGTTCGAGCCCCAGGGACCGGGGTCAGCCACCGGGTTCAGCCAAGCCAAATGTACGGAAGGTACGCGTTGCCGAGTTCAGACTGTTATCCCATCGACGTGGTTCCCGGATTGAGCCGGTTGTTTCTGGACTTCTGCGCCGGGGATCCGAAGGCACGGCCGTTCTATCCTTCTCTACCGCGCGAGACGGGATGGCAGACGCGATGTCCGCTGCCAGACCATTGGAATGACGTCGTTGAGCTGCTGGCTGGGCAGAATGCTTCGGCTGAAGCGGCTCCGGCGTTGAAGGCACTGAGGGGCGGCGCGGGTACTGTACTGACCGGGCAGCAGGTTGGGTTGCTGGGCGGACCGCTGTATACGCCGTTCAAGGCCGCAACCGCACTGGCGCGGGCGCGGCAGGCAACGGAATCGGGAAAGCAGCATGTGGCTATCTTCTGGCTGGCGACGGAAGACCACGATTTCGCCGAGATCAATCACGTCACCTTCCCTTCAAGAAAAGAACTTGCAAACCCTTGTTTACGCAAAGACTCCGGCGAATCCTGTGCCGGTGGGCGGCGTTGTGCTCGATGAATCAATCGAGCCGCTGATGGAGCAAGCCTGGGAACTGCTGGGCGCGTCGGACGCGATGGATGCGCTGGTGGCTGCGTACAAGCCGGGTCGTACCTTCGGGCAGGCGTTTGCGGAGTTTTATTCGAAAGCTTTCGCCGCGCAGGGACTGCTGGTGCTGGATGCCGCTGGGCGCGAGGTGCATCGGCTGGGCTCTCCCGTGCTGAAGGCGGCGATTGAACGCGCGGATGAACTGCATGCGGCGCTGCTCGAGCGGAACAAGCTGTTGGAAGTCGCCGGATATCATGCGCAGGTCGCGGTCGCGCCGCAGTCAAGCCTGCTGTTTCTGATTGATGAACGCAGCGGAGCGCGGATTGCGGTGAAGCGGATTGCGCCTACAGCCTCGGAGCCGAATGGGATTTGGCAGGCGGGACGCGAGAAATTTACGACGGCAGACCTGGTGGGTGTTCTGGCAGCGGAGCCGGAGCGGATTTCGCCGGCGGCGCTGCTGCGGCCTGTGTTTCAGGATTATCTGCTGGGGACATCTCTGATTGTTGGCGGTCCGGCAGAGGTGGCGTACTTTGCGCAGTCGGCGGTGCTGTACGAGCGCATTCTTGGGCGGACGACAGCAGCAGAGCCCAGACTTTCGGCGACGTTGATTGAGCCGGCCATCGGCGAACTGCTGCGTAAGCATGAGGTGGGCCTGGAGCGGGTTTTCAGCGAGACTGCAGATTCGCTGGCACAACTTCTGGCTGCGCGAGCGATGCCTGTCGAAGGCAAGCGCAAGTTGTCTGCGGCGGGGACCGCGCTGGATGCGGAACTGGAGCCGCTGCTCGAGTACATGAAGGCGATGGATGCGGGACTGGGGCGGTCGGCGGAGACGGCGGCGAGCAAGATGCGCTACCAGATGAACCGGCTGCGCCGGCTGGCGGCAAACTTCGAGATGCAGCGTGAGGGATCGCTGCGGCGCCATGCGGAGACAATCGAGCGTGCGTTAAATCCCGGAGGCATTCCGCAGGAACGCGTGCATGGAGCCGCGTACTACTTTGCGCGCTATGGATTCGAGCTGGCGGAGACGCTTACGGGACTGGCCGGGGATCCTTGTCCGGGACATAAGGCCGTGTGGCTGTAGACATCGGACAGAATTCAGAGTTCAAAGATCAGAAATTAAGGACGAGTTGAGCGGTTCTTCGCTGGAAAGCTCTTCGGGCTTTGCTCATTGAGCGCTGGACGAGGGAGCGGTCATCCAGAATCCCACCTCTGACTTGGGTTCCGGCGGGGGTTCTGGCTCGGGGCGCGGAGGGCCGGTGAGCCCCCAGCCTACGTGGCCGTGGTACGTGTCGGCGAAGAGCTGGTACGTGCGACCGCACGCGGTGCACTGCAAGTTGTGTTCAACCAAGTCGCCGGGCCACTCCGGATTGAAGAGGTCTTGCAGGGCGCAAGTGCTTTCGGTGACTGTAAAGGCGCCCTCATTCACAGAATTCAAGAGACGACGAGCGAATTCGAGATACTCCTGTGGCTTATCGAAGCACAGGCTATCTTTGAGCTGTTCGCAGTGTGGGCAGAACGCCATTGAATGAGTGTGCCACCTCGGTCGACGAGTGGGAGCCATGCCGAAGGTGCTACGGTAACAGTGCCCGAAAGGCACGGTACCGTGATTTGAAGGCGGTCCGACGCCAAGGGCGGCCAGCCGCATTCGGTATGGATGCCGTGCGGATGAGCGGACTACGATCCCTTCCAGAGTGATCGGCGGGAAGCGCAATCGATAAAGTCTGGAACGACGGAACGATGGCAAATTTGTATAATCCTCACGAAACTCCGGGAGAACGAAATGCGACGGCTGCTGGCGATGAGTATGGGTGTTTTACTGGGCTGCGCAGTGGCGCAGGCGCAGAAAGAGCCCTGCGCAACGCCGGGCGAAAACAGCGCGTTTCTGGGAATCAAGACGATACGGCTGTGGCCTGGCGAGGCTCCGCAGGCCAAGGGAACGGCCTGCGAAGACACGCCGACACTGACCATTTTCGATCCCCAACCGGGCCATGAAAACGGATCGGCGGTAGTGGTGCTGCCGGGTGGAGCGTATACCCATCTGGCGGCAAATCTGGAAGGCCGCCAGATAGCGGACTGGTTTACTTCGCGAGGATTCCGGGCATTTGTAGTGAGCTACCGGCTGGGTTCGAACGGGTATCTGCTTCCGGTGCCTCTGCTCGATGCGCGGCGCGCGGTGCAGATGGTGCGGGCGCGGGCGAACGATTATCACGTCAATCCTGATCGCATCGTGATGATCGGGTTCTCGGCGGGCGGACACCTGGCGGCACTGGCCGCAACGCAACCGCTGCAGGGAAACGCGGAGGCTATCGATCCGATTGAGCGGGTATCGAGCCGGCCGGATTTTCTGGTGCTGGGCTATCCGTGGATCGGGGCGATCTCGAGCGACACGTCGCACCTGAGCTACTGTAAGCTCTTGAACGTGATGGACAAGTGCGAAGCTCTGCGCGTGGCCTACTCTCCAGACTTGTTTGTTACGGCGAAGACGCCGCCGACCTTCTGGTATCACACGGCAGATGATCAGACGGTGCCGGTGGAGCAGGGGCTGAGGTTCTACGAGGCGTTGATCAAAGCTGGCGTCCCGGCAGAGGGGCACATCTTTGCAAGCGGGCCGCACGGATCCGGGCTGGGCAAGGGAGACGCTTCCATGGATCAGTGGCCGGGATTGCTGGAGACTTGGCTGCGGACGCAGGGGCTGCTCGCGCGGGAGAAGCCGGCCGCGATGTCCAAATAGGCCCGTGTCCGGGCCGGCCCGTTGAAGTTCGTTATCTACCTGATCTCCTGGCCGAATTGGAGCAGATAGCCGGAGTTGTCGCGGATGGCGAACTCGCGCATGCCGTACTCGAAGTCTTCCAGCGGATACTCGACCTTGCATTGGTCCTTTAGGCGGAGCCATAGCGCGTCGACGTCGTCGGTTTTGAAATAGAGCGAGCCGGTCATCATTGGCTCTCTGAAAGTCAGGTGCTGGTTGGGGAGCGCGAACATAACTTCGACTCCGTCAAGACTCATGCAGGCCCAGGCATCCGCCGCGGAGACACACTGAAACCCGAGAACATCCCGATAGAATTCGATCGCAGGTTCAATTGCGACTACGGTCAGCATGGGAGCAACTCCCAACAGTGTCATTGCGGCCTCCTTCTGAAATCGATGCGTCTTACCGGCGGGTCTCAACGTCGCATTAAAATCCACAGTATCTTTTTACCGCACTGCTTTCCCCGGCGGCTGCGATCTGGCTGTTCAACTCTTTTTGGAGGAACTTTCCGCTCATGATAGCAGTGCGTCGTTTTGCTCTCAGCGGAGTTGCCGTGGCAGCTTCGCTATGTCTTTTGGGTCTTCCATCATCACAGTTGCGCGTTCTTGCCCAGGAACATCCGTCAACTCCTCAACAGCAGGCGCAGCAAAATCGTCAGGGTGGCGACGAGTCGAAAGAGACTACGAAGGAGACGCCGACTCCACCCGAGAAAAGTTCAGTGACGCATCACGAACTTTCGATGGGCGGCAAGTCGCTGAAGTACACCGCGACCGCAGGCACGCTGCTGATTCGCGATGAGGAAGACAAGGCATACGGCAGCATGTTTTATGTTGCCTACACGCTGGATGGGGCCGAGCCATCAACGCGGCCGGTGAGCTTCCTCTATAACGGCGGGCCCGGTGCTGCAACTCTCTGGTTGCATATGGGATCGTTTTCGCCGGTGCGCATTCAAACCGACAGCCCCAAGGCCACGGCGGGACCGCCTTTCAAATTGGTGCCGAACCAGTATTCGCTGCTCGACAAGACAGACCTGGTGTTTATTGATGCGCCGCTGACGGGGTACTCTCGGGCAGTGGGCAAGGGGCAGGCGAAAGATTTTACGGGCGTGGATCAGGATCTGAAAGCGTTTGACCGCTTTATCGCCCGGTACATCACAGTGAACCAGCGATGGAATTCGCCGAAGTTTCTGATTGGCGAATCGTATGGCACGACGCGGTCGGCGGGTCTGTCGGATTTGCTGGGGAGCGATGGGATTCAGCTCAACGGCATTGTGCTGATTTCGTCGATTTTGAACTACGCGGTCCGCGCACCGGGATACGACACCATCTACATTTCAAACCTGCCGAGTTACGCTGCAGCGGCGTGGTACTTCAACAAGGTGCAGAACAAACCGCCGGACGTGGCGACCTGGGTGCAGCAGGCGCGCGAGTTTGCGGCAGGGCCTTATGCGGAGGCGCTATTCCAGGGGCACAATCTTCCGGCGGAAAAACTGGATTCGGTTGCGAAGGAGATGAGCCGGCTCACGGGCCTCAGCGTGGACTACATCAAGGAGGCAAACCTGCGCGTTTCGCCGACGCGATTCCGCAAGGAAGTGATGCGCAGCGATCGCAAGACGCTGGGTCGGTATGACATGAGGTTTGAAGGCGAAGACATCGATGCGGCGGGGGAGAATCCCAGCTACGACGCTTCCGATACCGGCATCACGGGCGCGTTTGTGGCAACGATTCACGATTACCTCGAGCGTGAGTTGAAGTACGAGAGCACCGATACGTATCGCCCGAGCTCGGGCAACATCGGGCAATGGGACTGGAAACACAAGCCCGCAGGAGCGGGTCCGGGACCTGGCGCCGAACAACTGCAGCCTTATGTGGCGGGTGATCTCGGGGCGGCGATCCGCAAGAATCCGCACCTGAAGGTGTTTTCAGCGAATGGATATTTCGACTTGGCGACGCCGTTTTTTGCGACGGAGTACGACTTGAACCATATGGAGCTGGAGCCAGAACTGCGGGGAAATGTGCAACTGGGGTATTACCCGTCAGGTCACATGATCTATCTGAATACCGACTCACTGCACCAACTGAAGGAAGACTTGGCGGCGTTTATTGACAAGGCGTCTAAGTAACCACGCTGTGTAGCGCCACATCAGCTGCGTTTTAAAGGGTACCTTGGCAGGAAAGATAGCCGCCGGACCAGCAACGGCAAAAATACTCTGAACCGGGGGGAGCTCGCCATCGTATGCAGTAGCACGGAGCGGCAGAATGTCCCCTTCCCCGGTCCTTGCCTTGCATATCATGAGTGGCACCGTCGGCGTTCTGACAGGCGCCGCGGCGTTGTCTTTGCGCAAGGGCTCCCGCTGGCACCTGCGCATCGGTGACGTCTTTGTCATCGCCATGCTAAGCCTGGCCCTGACCGGAATCGGAATGGCCATTGTGAAATCGCAGCCCGGCAACATTTTGGGAGGCTCGCTGACCTTATACCTCGTCTCGACCGGATGGCGGACGGTGCAACAACGAGAGATTCGTATCGGGATCTTCGATTGGACTGCTGCCGCGTTCGGCTCAGCGATGGCAGCCACTCTCGTTACACTCACCATCGCGGCAGCGAGAAGCCCGTCTGGAAAGGTCTTTGGATATCCACCCGGGCCGTACATTCTACTGGGAAGTGTGGCATTGCTTGCTGCTTTTGGCGACGCCCGTTTTCTCGTGCGCCGAGCCCTGCCGGGCAGGCAGCGACTTGCGCGTCACCTTTGGCGTATGTGCTTCGCCTTGTTCATCGGTACGTCCTCTATCTTCCTGGCGCGACCGCATCTCTTCCCGGCGTTCATGCGCACTACGGGCATCCTGTACGTGCTTACTTTTTTCCCCCTGGTGCTGATGGTCTTCTGGCTTCTCCGCGTGCGTCTGTCTAAGGCATATCGGCACAAGCTTGCGACCGGACGAGGGAATACGCCATTAGCGCAGGCATGATGAATCGTCGATCGTTCCTGGTTTCTCGTGGACGTCTTCACGCGATGCCGACGGTATTCGCTGCGTTAAGACGCAAAAAAACGCCAGGGTTTTAAGCCCTGGCGTTTCTGTTGCTATGTTGCCGTTAGTTCTGAGGTTGAGGACTTGAGCCGCTGGGAGGAGGCGGCGGTCCGCCGGGTCCCCCGTGACGCATATTTGCCTGCATGGCGTCGAATTTCTGCTTCTGTTCGTCGGTCAGCAGGGCCTTGATGCTGTTATTGGTTCCCTGGGAGATGGTGCGCGCCTGGGCGCGGCGGTCTTCCTGCGAAAGAGATTCGTTCTGCATGAGCGCCTGCATCTTCTGCTGGCGGTCGACGAGCAAGGGCTTGATCTGGCTTTGCTGGTCGGTCGTGAGGCTGAGCGCGCTGGTGAGATGCGCGAGCTGCTGATCAGGGTCCATACGCATGCCGCGGCCGCCCTGGGGTGGTCCGGCTTGGGTCTGATCGGGGGGTGGGGGAGGGGTGTCCTGCGCAGAAGCAACTGCGGTGACGCCTAAGGCGAGCAGGCCGCTGAGTGCCATGTGAATAAGTTTCGTTTTCATATGTAATTGAATCCTCCGATTCTCGGTGAGGAACGGGCGCCGCTTTGCGGAGCCGGGACTCGTTCCTCGGATGTTTTCCGGGGCAAAATGGTTTGCCGGGGAGCCGTTCAGGTAGGTAGACGGGAAACGGCGCGGTGGGATGAGGCGAGGGCTGAATTTGGCTGGAATTGGCCCCAAAAAATTAGAGGCGGGCGAGCCGGCTTCGGGAGTGGAAGATTCCCGGAACCGACTGCCCGCTGGACCCTGAACCGGGTCTAGGTGGTACGTTTAGTGTAGGCCTGTTGTACCGGAAAGCAAGTTCTTTTTTGGCACAAATTCCCGGTTCGTGACAGCTGTCACAGGACCCTCTCACATAGCGCCGAGCGGCGTTGACCTTAGGGGTTTCCCCCTGATACAAAAAGGTGTTCACCCGCGATGGAAATACCCGTCTGCCTGAATTAACCGAGCACAAACATGAATGAAATCCTTCAACAAATCGGTGCGCTCTTGCTCGGCGCAATCCCTACGATTCTGCTCTTTGTAGTGCTGGTTGCGGCTTACCAGTTTCTGGTGCAGGGGCCTTTGAACAGGACACTTGCAGAGCGCCGCGCCAGGACAGAGGGCGCCATCGAGGATGCCCATAAGGCCATCGCCCAGGCCGAAGCCAAAGCGACGGAGTACGCCGATAAGCTGCGGCAGGCCCGAGCGGAGATTTTCAAAATGCGGGAGCAGCGGACCAAGCAGCGAAATACGGAGCGCGAAACATCGCTGGACCTGGCGCGAAAGGCGGCTGGGGCGAAGGTCAGCCAGGCAAAGGCCGAGATTGACGCCGAGGCGGAGCGCGCCAAGGTGACGATCCAGGATACAGCGGGAGAACTGGCCAACCAGGTGGTCCGAGCCGTACTTCCCATGGCTGCCGGGAGTTCCCGTTGAAAGAGAATCAGTTGCAATCACAAATTTCTGCCCGGTTGCTAGGGCCTATGTTGTTGGGGATGCTGGTGCTGGGGGTTGCGGTTGCGCCTTTCCGGTTGATGGCCCAGCAAAGTCCGGAGCCCTCGGCGCAGCCGGTCATTCAATCGGCGGCCCAGGAAGCGCAGAATCCGCCGAAGACAGAAGCCGCCAAGGAAGAAGAGCACGAAAACGACCAGTACCGGCACGCTCCGGTAGTGCAGTGGTTTGCCCGGCAAATGCACGTGAACGTGGAAACTGCGGCGCGCACGTTCGAGATTTTCAATATCGCCGTAGTGGTTCTGGGTATAGGGATTCCGCTTTTTCGGATCATGCCAAAGTTGCTGCGCAAGCGCTCTGAGAAGATCCGGGCCGATATTGAAGCAGCGCGCAAGACCACAGAGGACGCCAACACGCGGCTAAGCGCTGTAGAGGCGAAACTTGCGAGTCTGAACCAGGAGATTGCCAGGTTCCGCACCGAGGTGGAGCAGCAGATCGTGCAGGATGAGCAGCACGCAAAGGCCGCTCTGGCGGAAGAAAGCGCGCGGATTGTGGCGTCGGCGGAGCAGGAAATTGGAGTGGCGGCAGCACAGGCAAAGCGCTCGCTGCGGCACTTTGCGGCAGATCTGGCGATCGATCAAGCTGTAAAGAAAATGGTCCTGACGCCGGATGCGGATCGCGCGCTGATTGCGGAATTTGTAAGTGAAGCGGGTCGCGACGGAATGAGCGGCGGAGGGAAGAACTGATGGCCGCCGTATTTGCAGCACGATATGCGCGTGCGTTTGCCGACGTTGTGGCTTCGGCCCGCCTGGATGCCGTAGCCCTGGACGGGCAGTTCAACGATTTCCTCGGCACCTGGGATGGCAGCAGGGAATTACGCGAACTGTTCATGAATCCCGCAGTTCCGGCCACGCAAAAGGTCGCGATTCTCGACAAGCTGAACGCGAAGATGGGATTGCAAAAGGAGTTGCGCAACCTGCTGGCGGTCCTGATCAACAACGATCGCATCGGAGAAGTTCGCGAAGTAGCAACGGCGTGGCGCGCCGAGATGCAGGAGCGGATGGGGATTCGCCAGGCCGAGATTGTGACGGCCCGGGATTTGGGCCCACAGGAGCGCGCTGAACTGGTAGCTGGGGTAGGGAAATTGGCTGGGTCGCGCATCGAGCCGACGTTCAAGCTGGATGAATCGATTCTCGGCGGCACCGTGGTGCGGATTGGATCGACCGTGTATGACGGATCAGTTCGCGGGCGCCTGGAGAGATTAAAGGAAGCGTTGATTGCGGGCTGAAGCCCGCAGTTGTCAGTGATCAGTTTCAGTGATCAGATATGGTTTAGTTGTCACAATTCGATTAACGAACGGAATTAAGGAAGCAGTTTTAGGTGATCAGTAAGAAAGGTTTCCAGATTTCGATCTCGAATCCGGTGATCGTAACTGAGAACTGTGAACTGTAAACTGAGAACTGAAGGAACTTGAAATGGCTCAGATCAAGGCAGACGAGATTACGCAACTACTTCGCGAACAGATCGCGAACTACGACTCCAAGGTCCAGGTAGACGAAGTCGGCACAATCACTTCGCTCGGCGACGGCATCGCGCGCCTGCACGGGCTCGACAAGGTGATGGCAGGCGAACTGCTGGCCTTTCCGCACGGCATTGCGGGGTTGGCCCTGTCGCTCGAAGAAGACCAGGTAGGCGCCGTGGTTCTGGGCGACTACACCGAGCTCCGCGAAGGCGATGAAGTCAAGCGCACCGGGAAGATTTTGAGCGTGCCCGTGGGCGAGGGCCTTATTGGTCGCGTGGTGAACGCACTGGGAGCGCCCATTGACGACAAAGGGCCGATCGCGTCGACGGAGTCGCTGCCTGTGGAACGCCTGGCCCCCGGCATCATCGATCGCCAGGGAGTGCGCGAGCCGATGGCGACGGGACTGAAGGCCATCGATGCCATGATTCCGATTGGTCGCGGCCAGCGCGAGTTGATCATCGGCGACCGCCAGACCGGCAAAACCGCCGTTCTGCTTGACACCATCATTAACAACGCCAAGAACAACCTGATCTGCATTTACTGCGCGATCGGCCAGAAGCGCTCGTCGATTGCGCAAGTCGTGCAGACGCTCACCGAAGCGGGAGCCATGGGCCACACCATCATCGTGGCCGCATCGGCGTCGGAGCCCGCGCCGATGCTGTACCTTGCCCCATACGCTGCCACCGCCATGGGCGAATACTTCCGTGACAACGGCAAGCATGCGCTGGTGATGTACGACGATCTTTCAAAGCATGCAATGGCGTACCGCGAAATCTCATTGCTGCTGCGCCGCCCACCGGGCCGCGAAGCGTATCCCGGCGATGTGTTCTATCTCCACTCGCGGCTTCTGGAGCGCTCGTCCAAGATGAGCGACAAGAAGGGCGGCGGATCATTGACCGCGCTGCCTGTGATTGAGACGCAGGCCGGTGACGTATCGGCATACATTCCCACCAACGTGATTTCGATTACCGACGGGCAGATCTTTTTGGAAACCGACCTGTTCAACTCCGGCGTGCGTCCGGCGGTGAACGTGGGGCTTTCGGTTTCGCGCGTGGGATTCTCGGCAGCCATCAAGGCGGTGAAGCAGGTAGGTTCGACGCTGAAGCTCGACCTGGCGCAGTATCGCGAGCTCGCAGCCTTCGCGCAGTTCGGATCGGATCTCGATCCGCTGACGCAAAAGCAGTTGAATCGCGGCCAGCGTTTAACTGAGCTGTTGAAGCAACCCCAGTTCCAGCCCCTGACGTGGCAGAAGATGGTGGTGATTCTGTTCTCGGGTACCCAGGGTTATCTGGACGATCTAAACGTTACGGACATTCGCGCGTTTGAGGATGGGTTGTACAAGTACTTCGATAGCGCACAGACGCCGTTGATGGAAGACCTGACGAAGAAGAAGTCGCTGGACGATGATCTGCGCAACCGGCTGCACGCGGCGATCAAGGAGTACAAGGCAAACTTTGTAGCGGATTTGCAGGCGGTAAAGGCGTAAAAAACAGTTGTCAGTGGTCAGTTTTCAGTGATCAGTAAGAGCCTCAAAGGCAAAATCACCGATGACAGGAACTGAACACTGATCAATGTTCACTGACCACTGAGAGATTTATGGCAAACGTACTCGATTTACGGCGGCGCATACGCAGCGTGAAGAACACGCGGCAGATCACCAAGGCCATGAAGATGGTTTCGGCGGCGAAGCTGCGTCGGGCGCAGGAGAGGGCGCTGGCAGCGCGGCCCTACGCCAAAATGATCACCAGCGTGCTGGAGTCCCTGACGCGGCGCGTGGATATCTTCGACGAGGAGACCGGCAATTTGCGCCATCCGCTGTTTGCGGTGCGGCCTGAGAAGCGCGTTCTCATCATTGTGATCAGCGGTGACAAGGGGTTTGCGGGAGCGTTCAACGCGAACATCACCAAGACGGCATTCCAGTTCATCAACGGCAATTCGGACAGGGAAATCGACGTCGAGGCGATCGGCCGCAAGGGGCGCGACCTGATGCGGCGTAAGTTTCCGGTTGCGACTTACTCCGAACAGACAGACGAGAACGGAGACAAGCGGGACGTTCGCAATTCGCGCAAGGGCAAAGTCGAGATTACAGGTGATCATCCGGGGATGTTGCTGAAACTCGAAGCCAGCCGGGTGTTTGATTTGGCGCAGAGCATCATCTCGCGCTATGTGCACGAGGAGATCGACGCTGCATACATCGTCTACAACGAATTCAAGTCAGTAATTTCACAGCGCCTTGTCGTAGAGCGGCTGCTGCCGATCTGCAGATTGGCAAACCCCAGATTGAAGGCGCAGTGGAGCCGCCGGAGCGGAGCGCGAGCGCGCAGCACACGCTGCGTTGAGCGCGGGCATCACGCTTGAAGAAGCGGACACCGAAGAGGCAGACGAGGAAGCGAAGAAATTCGGCACGGCCAACGTGGACTACATCTATGAACAGTCCCCCGAGGAACTCTTCAACGGCCTGTTGCCGCAGTACGTTTCCGCAATGCTGTTCCACGCGATGTCGGAGTCGGTGGCCGCGGAGCACGCGGCGCGCATGACGGCGATGGATTCGGCGACAAACAATGCATCGGACATGATCGATGCCTACACGCTGGAAATGAACCGCGTACGGCAGGCGGCGATTACCAAGGAAATTATCGAGATTGTTTCGGGAGCGGCGGCTGTGTAAGGAAGAAATATGAACGTCCGCGAGCTTCTGCAGATTGAGATTTGGAGCAAAGAGACTTCGCGGAAGATTCTTCGGGGAACCTGGAGAGTCGTAAGACCGGTAGCCTTAGTATCTGGAGTTTTGGTTTTGCTACTGGCGGTTGTGTTCGCAGTGGAGTGGTACTGGCTTACCAGCGGAGAACGCAAGGCTGGCAGGACAGCGTTGGCAAAGATCGAGGAACTTGAACAGCTCGAGTGGAGTGCAAGCGACAGATTTGATGCAATGGACAGCCAGGTGAAAGCTTCGGTGGCAGTTGCCGAACAAAAGGCTTGGACGATGCGGGACCGAAACACTTCAGGAATGCTGGAGTTTTATCGCTGGCAGTTGGAGACAGAGCACGAGAGCCGGATCCGCGAATCGCAATTACGATTGATTGCGATAGAAAAGCATCAGAATTGGCCTTCGAATCCGGAGCTTGAAAAGAAACACCGGGATTCACAAGCGCAAGTTTTTGATTCAATGCGTTCCTACTTGCACAAGCAGTTGGATTAAGAAGTTTGGAAAAGGCAGAAAATGGCAGAAAACATTGGCAAGGTAATTCAGATTTCCGGTCCTGCGGTTGACGTGCAGTTTGAAGAAGCGGCGATGCCGCCGATTTACCAGGCACTGCGCGTGACCAGCGACGGCTTCAACGTGCCCACACCGATCAGCGTCATCCTCGAAGTGCAGCAGCACCTGGGCGAGGGGCGCGTGCGTACGGTGGCGATGGAAGCGACCGACGGCATGGTGCGCGGCATGAAGGCCATCGATCTCGGCGGACCGATTCGCGTTCCGGTGGGCAAGGAGACGCTGGGCCGCGTAATCAACGTGATCGGTGAGCCGGTAGACGAACTGGGCCCGATCGGCGAGAAGACGCGCATGCCCATTCACCGGCCTGCACCGTTATTTGACGAGCAGTCGACGCACGAGGAGATGTTCGAGACCGGCATCAAGGTCATCGATCTGATCCAGCCATTTTTGAAGGGCGGCAAGATCGGCCTCTTCGGCGGCGCTGGCGTGGGCAAGACGGTTGTCATCATGGAACTCATCAACAACGTCGCCAAGAACCACGGCGGCTTCTCAGTGTTTGCCGGCGTGGGCGAGCGTACCCGCGAGGGCAACGATCTGTGGACCGAAATGACGGAGTCCGGCGTCATCAAGCCGGGCGACTTTGCCAATTCAAAGTGCGCGCTGGTGTACGGCCAGATGACCGAGCCGCCCGGAGCGCGTCTCCGCGTGGCGCTGACGGGATTGACGGTCGCCGAGTATTTCCGCGACGTCGAGGGTTCAGACACGCTGCTCTTCATCGATAATATCTTCCGTTTCACGCAGGCGGGTTCTGAGGTTTCGACGCTGTTAGGCCGCATGCCTTCAGCCGTGGGATACCAGCCAAACCTGGCTACCGAAATGGGCGAGTTGCAGGAGCGCATTACGTCGACCAGCAAGGGCTCGGTGACATCGGTGCAGGCAGTGTATGTGCCCGCTGACGACTTGACCGATCCAGCGCCGGCGACGACCTTTGCTCACCTGGATGCGACCACGGTGTTGAGCCGGCCTTTGTCTGAGCTCGGCATCTACCCCGCGGTAGATCCTCTTGCATCGACTTCGCGCATTCTTTCGGCGCGCATTGTAGGCGACGAGCACTACAACGTGGCGCAGGGCGTGAAGAAGATTCTGCAGCGGTACAAGGATCTGCAGGACATCATCGCGATTCTCGGTATCGACGAGCTTTCGGAAGAGGACAAGCTTACGGTGGCACGCGCGCGCAAGGTGCAGAAGTTCCTGTCGCAGCCGTTCCACGTGGCCGAACAGTTCACCGGCATTCCGGGCGCATATGTGAAAATTGCGGACACGGTGCGCAGCTTCAAGGAGATTATCGAAGGCAAGTACGATGATATTCCGGAGCAGGCCTTCTATATGAAGGGCGCAATCGAAGAAGTGCTGGAGACGGCAGAGAAGTTGAAGGCAACGGCGTAAAGAGCGGTGGTCAGTGGACAGTGAACAGTGGTCAGCAAGTCTTGAGCATTGCCGGGTTCTTCAACTGATCACTGACTACTGATCACTGTTCACTGGCGACCAGAGGGAGCCCAATGGCTGACCAATCCAATTCGCTTCGCGTTCGGCTGGTGTCGCCGGAGCGCATTCTGTTTGACACCACGGCGAACGCGGTAGAACTGCCCGCGAAAAACGGCTACATGGAAGTGCTGTACGGGCATGCTCCACTGCTGGCTGAACTGGGTGCGGGCGACGTACGGCTGCATGGCGGAGCCGAAAGCGGCGAGCAGATATATAACGTGTCGTGGGGATTTGTCGAGGTACTGCCGGACCGCGTCACGATCCTGGCCAACGATGCTTTGAAGCCGGAAGAGATCGATGTGGCACGAGCGCAGCAGCAACTCGATCGCGGGCAGAAGGAATGGAACGAGGCAGGCGACAGCGAAGAGAAGTATGCCGCAGCGTTGCACCGCATCGCCGAAGCCGAAGCGAAGTTGGCTACAGCGCAGGAAAAGCACTAAGACCAGCATTCTCAGAATGGACAAACGGAAAGCCCTGCTCAAGTGAGCAGGGCCTTCATAATTGGTGTTCCAGCGCAGGTGTTCAAGCGCGGCTGTTCCAGCCGGATCTTCGCCGTTACTGCATATTGATTGAACCGTTCATTCCATCCGGATAAAAGCCTCCCGAGGATTTCCCACCTGCATAGACGATGTTTAAGACTTCTTCAGGAGTCCGAGGAATTGCCAATGCATTTTGGTTGACGTCAAAGGGTGCTTTCGACGTTGGGGGGACGTCGACGGAGTCGACGGCGGGGCTGTTGACGTTATTCATAATGCAGCCAAGCCGAATCGCTCCGGAGTGGAAGGCTTCGACACTGAGGATTGCGCCAGCGGCGGCGAGGTACGCGGAACTGCTGATGAGCGGAGCGGCACCAAGATAGGCACTCACGCCCACATCTTCAAACTGCCTTGCCAGTTTCAGCCAGCTGTTGACGCTCGAGAAACCGTAGCCGAGGGCATTCAGATTGATGGCCGGCTTCTTTACAGCGGAAGAACCGAGAGCTGCGCGGAGATAGATTACGTGGTCGATCTCGTTCTGGCGAAGGTTGGAGGCCACGTACGCCATAGGAGAGGCCGCGAAATTTGGCACGCGAGCACCTCCCGTGGTGGGCCCGCTCTGATCTTCCTCCTTGATGACTCCAAGTTTCAGAAGAGTAGATCCGTACGTCGCCACGGCATAGAATTCGGCTTCCAGATATTCGAGGTTTAGCGCAAAATTCAGGATCTCGGCATCGCTGTAGGATGCGGCCTCTACCTTCTGATGAGGGAGCGCCAACCGACCGCCCATCACGGCGGCACCTACGAGGCCAAGACCGGTCAGGCCTGCGCCTCTAAGAAAGGTACGGCGATCTGCGGTATTGCTCTTCACGACTTCCTGCTTCATAAATGCCTCCATTCAGGCGGCTAGTCTTTCAGGTGAATTCGACTTTCGGCGCGCAAGGGGAGCGCACCCCATCTAATGTTCAGTCGCCTGGGCGACTCTGCGGTTCGAAGTCCCTGTCGTTCGATCGAACGCGGGCAGAATCCGTGTGTGTGGAGCAATATTTCGCGTTCTCCGCTTCTTAGCTTCAAGACCCAACTAACAATTGGTGGAATTAAATCTCGATACCTTACACGGCTGTTTGGCGCAGTTTTCGGAAACTGCGGTCATCCGCTTGTCTAGTAGTACGAGACAGGTAGAGCATTGGATTGGAGAGATGTGAATTTTGTTTGCAGACGTGCGGCGGAGGTGAGAAGGTCCGCTCGCCAATATTCATCCTGCGTTGGTTTCGAGCTCAAGGCTGAGGTGGTTGGCTCCGAGACATCGACGCGAAGAGCGGATCCAAGAAGAGTGCATTGATCATTTTTGCCGGAAGTGCGGGTTTTGCAGCGTAATGGTGGCACCTTGCAGGTTGCATCATTGAGAATGGTGTCCTGTTTGAAGCGCGAGATGAAGTGAGGGTATGAGACGACTTGCAGCAGTTGAAAGGCTGTCAGCATTTGTATTGATGGTTGCAGGTCTGTCGTTCGGCGAGGCTGTTCCGCCGATGCACGTCGATAATTTCGCTGGAAAACCTCGGGTTGTCATCCTCAGCGATATCGGCAACGAGCCGGATGACCAGATGTCGTTTGTGAGGTTTCTTCTCTATTCAAATGAATTCGACGTCGAGGCGATGATTGCCACGACGTCGACCTGGCAGAAGGCGAAGACCCATGTGGAAACGATGCACCAGTTGATTGAGGCTTACGGACAGGTGCGGGCGAATCTGCTGCTGCATGCGAAAGGGTGGCCGGAAGCGAACGAGTTGGATGCCGAAGTATTCACGGGGCAGAGTGCGTATGGGATGGCGGCCGTTGGCGAGGGCAAGTCTTCGGATGGGTCCAGGGCGATCGCTAAGGCGCTGGAACGCGATGACCCGCGGCCGTTGTGGGTCTGCATCTGGGGCGGGGCAGGCACGCTGGCGCAGGCACTTTTGGATTTGTCAGCATCGCATTCTTCGGCTGAGGCCGCGAAGCTGATCTCGAAGCTACGCGTCTACTCCATCTCCGATCAGGATGACGCGGGGCCGGTAATCCGCAAAACATATCCCGATTTGTTTTATATTGTGTCGCCCTCGACGCCGACGAGTGGAGAATACGCTTCTGCCACGTGGACCGGCATCAGCGGCGACCTCTACTACCGTAATGGCGACGGCGCGGATTTTACGACGGTGACAAATGAGTGGCTCGATACGAACATTCGCAGCAAAGGGTCGCTGGGAAAGAAATATCCGAAGTTCATGTTCATCATGGAAGGGGACACGCCGTCGTTTCTTGGTCTCATCGACAACGGGCTGAATGCGTACCGGCGGCCCGACTGGGGCGGATGGGGCGGCCGCTATGTGTATCGGCAGCCGTATGGGGAGACGCACGCGATTTGGACGCAGGGCGGGGACGAGTTCAAGCGCGTGGATTCACGGGATACGGTGGTGGGTATCGAAGGAAAGGAACACACGTCAGACCAGGCGACGATCTGGCGCTGGCGCGACGCCTTCCAGAATGACTTCGCGGCGAGGATGACCTGGACGGTCGCCGACTTTGCCCACGCGAACCACAATCCTGTCGCGGTGGTGAATGGACAAGGTGGGACGGCTCCTCTCGAGATGGAGGTGCGGGTTGGGCAGACGGTGACGCTCGACGGCGGACAGAGCAGCGACCCTGATGGTCAGCGGCTGCAGTTTCACTGGTTCCATTATGACGAAGCAGGTCTTGCGGACGGGAACTTGGCCGCGCTGACCCTGAGCGGCGCAGACACGCCCCGTGTCACGATTCGGGTGGATGCGGCATGCAGGCCGCTGTGGCTGCCGCTGATTCCGTGCAAGGGAGATGGCATTTCGCACGTAATCCTGGCGGTGACAGATGAAGGCTCACCGCGGCTCACGTCGTACCGTCGCATCATTCTGCACGTGCATGGGACAGCGGCAAATCAGTAGGGGCGCGACGAGGCTCCGTCGCTAGTGGGATGGCGCTGAAAATCTGGCCGCAGCGGTAATCGTCGGAGGTTCTGGTGGTCCGTGCCTGAAGGTGACCTGTAGCGAATCCTGGGGCGGAGCGCTTTGTGTCCAGGTGCCGATCACTTTGTCCTCTTCCTTATTAAGGGTCCCGTCGAAGGATGCCTTGAGGTGAATGGGCTGCCCGTTAGGGCTGATTACGTCGTCAATTTCAATCTTGACGTCGGAACCTTTGACTGTGGTTGTCTTTGTTTTTATCCCGAAGATGCTTTGATCGACGTTGTCCAGTGTCGAGGTGAGTTTTCCGTCAGGAGTGGCAGTGACGTGCCAGACGAGCCGGAAGGTGATGCCATTTGAGTCGACGTAGGTGCCCTGCCAGTCGCCGGCGAGCTTGGCCTGGGCGGAACTGAAGGAAGAGAAGGCGAGGGCAGACAGAGCAAGAATTGAGAATCTGGCGAGAAATATGGCTTTCATTGAATCTCCTTATCGCGGAGGGGGCCGCGTTTGTACAAGGGACACCGTCAATCGGCAGGGCACAGCATGATGAGAATGGTACCCCGGGGTGAGCCAATATATTCAAAAATCGGAGATTGAAAGGACCGGGCTCTCGTGTCGGAGGGCAAGCTTTCCCGGGCTTTCCTGATCCGGCCGAAACGCCTACAATTGGCCTGTTATGGGCAAAAGCAAGGAAGAAACATTTCAGGTTGCATGTCCCGACTGCGGGGCAATGATTGTGGTGGATGCGTCGACGGGGCTGGTTATCAGCCACACCTCGGCGCCGCGCAAGCGGATGTTTGAAGATCTTGAAACTGCAGCCAAGGCGATGCGCGAGCAGGATGAGCGGAAGGAGTCGATCTTCCGTCAATCGGTTGACGCGGAGAAGAACAAAGAGGACCTGTTCGACAAGAAATTTGCAGAGGCGTTGCGCAAGGCGAAGGATGCCCCTGCTGGTAAGCCCCTGCGCGATTTCGACCTGGATTGAGGGCCAAAAAAGAGGCTGGATTCCCGGCTGAGGGATTCGCGCGAGGTCGGTTCTCGGGCTGCTTGAATTCCAAGTACTGCATCTGACTACAGAAAGGGAGAGCTCATGGACGTTGCGATTTTTCCAGGCCAGAAGAACCGGTCGCCGAGAGTTACCGGGATGCAGGAGACAGAGCCGTTTGATTGGATAAAGGTTGCCGCTTGCGGATCGCTCATAACCGGTGGATTGTTGCTGCTGAGCGGACAAAAGCGCGCTGGGGTGGTGATGGCTGCGTCGGGCACGGCGCTGGCCCTGCTGGATCATGAGGTAACTCTGCGTAACTTGTGGGAAGCGATGCCGGGTTACGTAGACCGCGCGCAGTCCATGCTGGGGCAGGTGCAGGATGTAGTGGAGGGTATCGCCGAGAAGGGCGAGTCTCTGCGTCGAGTTTTGCGCCGCTCGTAGCAAACACTAGATTCCCAGTTGCTTCCTCCCAGCTTCGCTGATGCGATGCGGGGTCCACTTGGGTTCCCAAACCAGGTTCACTTCAACTTTACTGACGTCGGGAATTGTGGCGAGGCGGTTGTGTACCTGCTCGAAGATCAGTCCTGAGGCCGGGCAGAACTCTGTGGTGAGGGTCATCGTGACCTTGACCCATTGACGCGGCCAAGCGGGCGTGGAGTCGGGATCAGGGCCAGTTTCGACGGAGTAGATGAGCCCGAGGTCGACGAGGTTCAGCTTCACTTCGGGATCGAAGCAGTCGTGGAGAGCGGCGAGGATGTCGGGTTCGGTCAGCATCAGCTGTTAGCTTTTAGCTCCTGGCTATTAGCTTATTCGTGTCGGGGTCCGCCGCTGAATCTATAGAAGACCCTCGCCTTCCTTTTCGCCGAAGGTCTTCGCGATGTCGGGATAAAACACAAGACTCCCAAACACGAAAAAGTCGAGCAGGAAGACACAAAGCAAGACCTGAAAGTGGTGGTGACGCAGAATGACACTGTTGCTGAAGAACAACGCATCCAGCGAGAGATGATTGCCAGACCTGCTCCCGATCCAAGTGCAGATGATCGCTCCTATCAAAAATCCGCGCGCCCAGGTTTTTAGATTTAACAATCCCCAGCCGATCACGACGAAGACAACAGACAGAGCAGGAAACAAGACAATGAAGGGCGTTTCAAGAAAGTTCTGGAGGAAGGGGCTATCGGGCCCGCCCGATGCAGCATATCCTGAATAGCCGTGCCAGAACTTAACGAAGAGATAGAGAAGAAACCCTGCCTTGAAGAACTGAAAGAGCGCAATCAGAACAATCGGATAGGGAACCGACTTCCCCCGTCGTTGAGCGTTGCCGGTGGTTTCTCGTTCGACGGCTTCGTCTTCGCTCAATGAATGTTCCTTCGAGGCTAGTTCTTCCTCTCGACCAAATACCGGGCAACGGACTTGAGGCCGTCAGCGCTGGTGCCATAGGGGGCGAGGGCGGCGAAGGCTTCTTCGATGAGAGTTGAGGCGTCGCGCTGGCTCTGCTCAATTCCATAGACGGCGGGCCATGTGGCTTTCTCAGTGGCCTGGTCTTTGCCGGCTGTCTTGCCCAGATGCGCTGAATCGACGGTCATGTCGAGTACGTCATCGACGATCTGGAAAGCGAGTCCGGCTTTGCGGCCAAATGTATCGAGACGGGCGACATCCTCGGCAGAGGCCCCTGCATAGACGCCGCCGGTAACGACGCTGACGCGAATGAGGGCGCCGGTCTTGGCGCGATGGATAGATTCGACGAGCTCGGGCGTGGGCTTGTGGCCCTCGCTCTCGATATCGAGCACCTGGCCGCCGATCATGCCGTCAACGGTTCCCACGGCGTTGGAAATGAGGCCGATGATCTGGACCGTTGCTGCCGGAGGCGTGTCGAGTCCGGAAAGAATTTCGAAGGCGCGCGTTTGCAGCGCGTCACCGGCGAGGATGGCGATGGCTTCGCCGAAGGCTACGTGGCATGTGGGCTTGCCGCGGCGCAGGTCGTCGTTGTCGAGCGCTGGCAGGTCGTCGTGGATGAGCGAGTAGGTGTGCAGCATTTCGATGGCTGCTCCGAGGCGCTCGATGCCGAGGGGCAGCGATCCGGCGATGGTGACGGCGGCCTGCATGGCAAGGACGGGGCGCAGGCGCTTGCCGCCGGCAAAGACGGAGTGGCGCATGGCGCCGTGGATCGACGAAGGAACAGTGTCGACCGTTGGAATAAGCACTTCCAGCGCGCGGTCGGTGAGCTCCGCACCCTCATGGATCAGCGATTTAACGTCAGCGGGCATTCCTCTTTATGATAACCGAGGTTCCGCTTTAGCCTTTTGCACTGCGTCGAGCTTTCGCTCGATTAAATACAGAACTCCAATGCAGCCGAGCGAGATGAGACTCAGCAGGCGCCCCATCACAACATCGCCGGTTATGGTCCAGTCCACGTTAACTTGCACGGGGCCTTGCGGAACGGGCACCACCATCAGGCCGTCGTCACGATGGGGAAGTGAAGCATAAAGTGGGCTCGCGCCCAAGGCAACGACCTCGCCATTGACGGCGACCTTCCATGCGGCATAGTTGCGCAGATGCAGGATGAGGTAGCCGGCGTGCGGAGTTTCGGCGCTCATGCGCAGGCGTTCGGGTGTGCGCCGGCCTTTCTGTTCCCAGGAGTAAGTTGCGTCGCAATGGCCGCTCGCCGCATTCCATGCGGGAATGTTTCCGTCGTCTGAGCTGGCGAGCACAACATTGGGATTGGTGACGAGGCATGCGTCGGGCAAGCCGATGGCCATCAGTGAGTCGTCCGCACCGGGCGGCGCGTACTCGTCCGTGCCCAGGAAGCCCTGGCCGCTGCGATATGCGCTCAACATGCCGTCGACCCTATCTTCTTCGTCGCAGGACTGGTGGAAGACGAGCGTCGTAACAGCAGTGATAGAAACAAAAATCGCAGAAGACACAGCAATCGCCGCGACGCGCAGCCAACGCCTTGTGGGCCAGATAGCAGCGGCAAAAAATATCCCGAGCGGCGCTTCGAGCACAACGAGCCATCGCCAGGGGAATTGCAGGAAACGCAGCTTGGGCAGGATGTTCCAGAGAGGCAGGGAGATGGGCAGTTGCAGAAACAGGACCGCAAGGGGGATAAGGGCGAGCGGGATCCACCAGGGTCGCTGACGGAGCAGGCCGCGCCGCCACGCGATGAAGATGCAGATTACCGCGAGGCCGATCATGGCGACAGCGATGGTGGAGACGCGCCAGAGTTCGACGTCGTGCAGTTCGAGGTTAGGGTCGGAGTGGCGGCCGAAGAGGAAGCTGTTTTCGATAGCAACGCCGGGGTCGTCGGTGGCCTGGCCGATCTGCACCCAGCGCTGCTCAACGGCGGCGGGAACAAGGTAGATGGCGGAGAGTCCCAGACCGAGCGTGACGGCAACGGTGGAGCGCAGAATCGGAGCCCATGAGCGCTTGAAGATCGCCACCGTGAGTGCGACGGCAGCGAGCAGGTAGCTGGCCATGACGCCGAGGGGCGCATTGGAGAGCCACGCTCCGGCGATCACCAGAGTGAGCAGTACGGCTGAGCCATCGAAGGCACGACGCCACCCGGAACCCTGTGAATTGCGATCGCGCAAGACGAGCAGCAGGAGCGACGGTATCCAGAAACCTCCGGCGAGTTCTCCGAATGCGGACCGCTCATAAGCGGTGAACATGGAGTAGCCGGAAAAGAGTGCGGCGCATCCCGCGAGGGTTGCGGGTCCATCCGGCAACGCTTGGCGCGCGAGCATTCGCGTGGCGAGGCCGGTGGCGGCGAGGAACGAGCACAAGATCGCGAGTTCGACGCCCTTCCACGGAAAGATCAGGCCGAACGCTGCGCCCAGCATCCAGGTCAGCGGTGGATAAAAGACGAAGCGCGGTTCACCGGCGCCGTAGTTGGGGCTCGGCGCCCAATGCGGATAGAAGAGGCCGTAACGCCAGCTTGCGGCCACGTCGAGCCACGAGGCGAGATGGAAGTCGAAGTCGTGGCCGCAGGAAGTCTTGCGGATTAGGTCGGGCGATGTGGCGATGAGAGCGGCGAGACAGATGATGGCGGGACCTAGGAAGGGCCGAAACCGATTTGAACTTTCCGCATCCCTCCCAGGTCTCAAACTCGAGACCTGGGGCACCCAGCTTTCTCTACCCCGAGCAGTTTCTTTTTCCTGTTCCCTTTTCCCTGATCCCTGTTCTTTCATGGCAGGAGACGGAGCGTGTGCTGCGTGTTGGCGGAGACGGCTGCGGGTGTAAAGGGGAGCGCGAAGGTGCGTCCGTTGTAGTAGTCGTCCCACTGGTCGCGGAAGTACGGGCTGTAGGGGTTGCCGCTTTCGCCGAGGACGATGTTTTCGGTTGAGCCGTCGATGTTGTTCCAGTCCATGGTGAAGCGCTGCGAAGGACCGAAGGCCAGGCCGACCTGCTTTACGGTTATGGTGTCGCCGCTAAGCGGCTGAGGGCCGGTGCCGGCGATTCGGCTGATGACGGGGAGGAAACTGGAGAGCGGGTGCTCGATGTCGACGACATGCCAGGAGCCGTAGGTCCACTTGGCGATGTCGGCGGGCGCGTTCCCTGCTTTCATGGCGCGGCGAACGGCGTCGGCGAGAAACGCGTCCCAATCCTTGTAGTTCGGCGGAAGCCAGTCGGGGCCGGCGTGCATCACAATCTCTTCTTCAGCGAAGTTGGATTCAGACCACCGATAATCCCCGGCCAGGTCTTTGCCGAGCTTCGGTTCGAGCAGCATCGTGCGCAGCGTGTAGCGGGTTTGGGTGACGAGCGAGGCGGCGGCGGAGTCAACGGTCAGGCGGCCATCCCAACTTCGCATCAGGTCTGCGGCTTTGCGTAGCTTGTCATCGGCGTTTGCGGTGTGGTCGATGGCGTACGAGAGGCGATGGCCGAGCTCCTGATCCATCTCGCTGTAAATATCGGTCTGCACGGCGAGCATGTCAGCGGGCTTGAGCTGATCGCGCCCTTGCAGAAGCTTGTAAATGCGCTCGGCGCGATACGGGTCGGCCCAGTCATTGGTGAGAGGGTATTTTGATTTGTCCGACGTCACGCGGGAGTTGGCTGTGGCCAGAAAACCAGAGGGTGGATCGAAGGCGTTAGGCATGTCGTCGAAGGGGATGTAGCCTTGCCACTCGTGTGCGGTGTCGGTGATGGGCGTGTTCGCCAGCCCTGCGGGACGAAGCGGAAAACGGCCCACCGCGTGATAGCCGATGTGCTCCTGATCGTCGGAGTAGACGACGTTTTGCGTAGGCCAGCACCATTGCGACATAGCGGCTGTGAACTCAGTCCAATTCGAAGCGGTGTTCAGCGCATAAAGAGGGATCGAATTCAGCGTGGTGTCATAGAGATTCCATTTGAGGGCAATAGCGCGCGAGTCTCTGGTGAAAATGGGATCGAGCAGAGGGCCATGGTCGGTCAGCCGTACGTCGTAGCTGACGTCTTTGCGGCCGCGAACGCGGATCGTCTCGTGATCGAGGTTGATCGGATGCCAATTTCCATCTGCAACCTGAAAGTTGCCCTTTCCGTCAAGCTGTTCGATGTAGAGGTCCTGCACATCCCCGTAAAGCGCGGTGAATCCCCATGCAACATGCTCGTTGTGTCCAGCGATGACGAAGGGCATGCCGGGGAGCGTCACCCCGGCAGCGCGGAAGCCGGGTGCGCGCAGGTCGGCCATATACCAGATGTTCGGCACGTTGAGGCCGAGGTGCATATCGTTCGAGAGCAGCGGCTTTCCGCTGGCAGTGTGTTTGCCGGCGATGACCCAGTTGTTGGAACCGGGAATGCAGTCGTCGCACTCGCGCAGACCGAGAGCCTCACGAACTTCGCGCAGATCGGTGCTGGGCAAAGCGTCAGTCTCGGTACGCTCGTCGTCATCGTTATCGGGGCTGCCCGCCGGCTGAGGATGAGGCTGGCTCAGGTCGAGCAACTCGCCGGTGGGCGGATGATCGCGCCAAGAGCCAACGGGATAGAGATCGGACTCGAGCTTGGGGTTGTTGAGCTTCGCGGCGATGCGTTCGCGCGACAGCTTCGTGTACCAGTGGGTGTCGAGCATGTCGACCATCATCATGCCGATGCTGATGGAGTCGGCGCCGGTCCACGGCTGCGGCTTGTAGTGGAGGAGACGGAATTCAGGAGGTAGAGAATCCTGGTGCTGTGTGATGTAGAGATTCACGCCGCGCGCATAGGCTTCATAGTGCGCTCGTTCTTCCAGCGGCAAGTTGCTGTAGATACGGTGAGCGGTATTGCGAAACTGGAACATGCGCTGGGCCTTGTCGTGGCGCAGGAGCGAGGGACCCATGACTTCGGCCAGTTCACCATTCGCGCTGCGGCGATAGGCATCCATCTGCCACAGGCGATCCTGCGCGGTGACGTAGCCCTGCGCAACGAACATGTCCTCTTGAGTCGCCGCGTCGATGTGGGGAACACCATGCTGATCGCGGCGAACGGTAGCAGGAGCGGAGAGTGCAGGCGTGGAACCCTGCGACGCGAGATGAATGTCGCCGTCGATGACCGGAAGTGCAGACTTGGCAGCAGAACGGAGCCATAGGACGAAGCCGCCACACAGCACCACCACAATCGCCAGCAACCATACGATTGTGAAGAAAACGAATCTGGGCCAGCGGCGCTTGCGGGTCCGCGGACGGGATTCGACTTCCGTCACTGGCGTTGAAAATTCTGAATGCGAGTCGGCCATCTCTTCTCAACAGGATAACCCTGCACCGACTCCTGATGCTCGTTCGCGGAGACCCTGCCGGCATGCTTGGGCCGAACAGTGCTGCGATTTCTTTTTAGCTCGCCAGCTGCTCCGTGACGGCGGGCGCGGAGAATTGCGTTGGTTTGGGCCGGCGATACACGACGAGCAGCCAGACCAGTAGGAGTAGCACGATGGGAATGATGAGCAGGCTGCCTTCGGGGCCGTCGGTACCACCGCTCCACAGCGGATTGCCGCCCGTGGTCGTGCTCAGCAGGTGACCGGGGGCGACCAGGCCGCTGTCGGCTGTGCCATAGAAATAGGTTTCGGCCCAGTCCCACGAGGCGTGGCAGCCGATGGCCCACCAGGCCGATCCGGTAAGCCAGATGCTGACGCAGAAAACGAATCCGATGAAAGCGGCAGCAAAGATGCCGACCCAGTTTTCGCCGTTGTTGCCGGTGTGTCCGAAGCCGAAGAGAGTGGATGTGAACCACGCCGCCTGCCAAAACCCACTCTGTGGGGATTTACTCCATTGAAGCCATAGGCAAGGTAAGAGCCCAAGCAGCGCGATGACGTAGACGCCCCACGCGCCATTGCCTTTGATGCGGAAGATCAGAAAGCCGCACATCAGGGCGATCAAACTGGCGGCCCACCAGAAGTTGATGCCGCGCGTCAGGGTGGATTGCAGGTAGCAGCGCATCGTGCCTTCTTCAAAGCAGCCGACGAGGAGGAATACCGCGCCCCAGATCGCGGCGTATTTGAAGACAAGCGAGCCTTGCAGTGCGACCGGGCCGAAATGCAGCCATCCTCCCCACGCCATTGCACCAACAAGCGCAGACAGCGCGGCGAAACCAACAACCAGGCCACTGAAGAAGTGCTTTACGCGGCTTGGTCCGCGGAGGTTGTAGTCGAGGATGCTGCGGCGCTCAATGGCCGCAACGATGGCTACACACAGAACCAGCAGGATGACCTGAAAGAGCTCTCCAAAGAATGCCTGTCTCGGGCCGAACGCGGCGCCTTTGGTCACCAGGTGCAGCTGAAGCGCCACATACGACAAGATTCGGCCCAGGATGAGGAATAGGCACAAAACGATCAGAATTGACCAGCCGGCGCGCAATCCCTGCGGCCCGATGAAGACCCATTTCAATCCGCGATAGGGCGTTTCGGGTTCCGCCGGCGGCAACGCAAGGGGCATCGGTTCAGCCGAATCTTGTTGAGAAAGCTCTAGTGACTGCGGGGTTGGCTGAATTTCCGGGTCCATGAATGCTCCTCGAAATGATGGCCGCGATGGTCGCGATCTTGTTTGGGAAATTCTACCGGAGTGGCGTTGTGGATGGGCAGACGCATCGGTTCAAGTCAATTCCTTGCTTCAGGTTCCGTATTCCGGCTCCTTGACACAATCAGCCTGCCGCATGATTCTTAATCTTCCGGCTTTACCGGATTCTGGCTCAAGGAGCTGTGGCGGTTGCGGGTTAAAGTCTTCTATCACGACAAGTGCTTCGACGGAGCCTGCTCCGCATCGCTCTTCACTCGGTTTCATCGCGAGTGCATCGATAAGAATGCAGCGTACGATTACCACGGCCTGGTGCACAGGGCGGGTGCGTTGTTCGATGAGAGCGAGTTCACTGGCGATGAGAACGCGATTGTAGACTTCAAATATTCGGCGTCACCCAAAATCACCTGGTGGTTCGACCATCATCTTTCGGCATTCCTGACTCCGGAGGATCACGAGAATTTTCTCGCTTGCCAGAAAGATCCGGTGTGCGGATCGCGGAAGTTTTTCGATCCGAACTACACCTCGTGCACCAGCTTTCTGGCGCATATCGGGTCGACAAAATTCGGATTCAATACGGAACCCGTGGCGGACCTTATTCACTGGGCGAACATTGTGGACGGCGCGCTGTACGAAAGCCCCGAGGCTGCGGTGGAGATGGCCGCGCCGGCAATGAAGCTGACACTGATTATTGAATCGACGCAGGACCCGGAATTTATTCCCAGGCTGATTCCGCTGCTGACGGAGATGCCGCTGGGCGAAGTGCTGGCGCAGCCGTTTGTGGCTTCGCTGCTGCCGCCGCTGTTGGAGCGGCACCTCGAAGGGATCGAGCTGATTCGCAACCGCAGCGAAGAGGTGGATGGAACGATCTTCTTCGACATCACGGATCGCCAGGTAGAGGGATACAACAAGTTCATTCCCTACTATCTGCATCCCAAGGCGACGTATTCGATCGGGTTGTCGAAGTCGAGCTTCCGCACGAAGGTGTCGGTGGGCTCGAATCCGTGGACCAAGGCTGACCCTGCGAAGATGGTGAACCTGGCTCAGGTGTGTGAGCGCTACGGCGGCGGCGGTCATGCGCGCGTTGGAGCGATCAGCTTCCCGCCCGATCAAGCGGATAAGGCGCGACAGGCCGCGGCGGAGATAGTGGCTGAGCTAAGGGCGAAGAATCCGATAAAGTAACCACGCTCGTCGCGTTGACTGTTGCCGAAACAGGTACCTCCAGTTCTCCACAACAATTCCACCTTCAATTTGGTGTGGATGTATTGCGGTCATGTCGTTCTCTTCGTCACAGAGCTGCTCAATCTTCACGCTTTACCCCAGCGATACGTTTACAAAGCATTCATCTCTACCCATTAGGGTGATTTGAGATGTCCACCGAACCGGCTGAAGCTCGGCCACTCCGGATGTTATAGCCCGGAGTCGCAGAGCTACCGTGCGGGTTGACCATCGATCCCTCGGTGGGTTATTTAAGATCGGGACTTATTGGAGCGAATCATGAGACGCACTGGTTTACTAGCGATCCTTCTTCTCCTCTTGAGCGCGTCCTTCAGTATGGCGCAGTTCGACACTTCGGCCGTTCTCGGATTCGTCCGAGACTCATCTGGTGCCCCGATTGCGGGCAGCAAAGTCACGCTGGTCAACCTCGCCACAAGAGTCACGTTGGTGACCACTACTGACGGCAATGGTCAGTTCCAGTTTCCCGACGTCCACATCGGGCGTTTCAAGATTTCCGCGTCAGCTGCCGGCTTCAGCGATTCAGTCACTGATCCCTTCGCGGTAGACGTCAACACGCGCCAGCGCGTGGATGTGACGCTCAAGCCCGGCGGTGTGTCCGAGACTGTTACGGTATCGGGGGCTGCCAGTCAACTCGAGAGTGAGACATCGTCGATTGGCACCGTCATCTCCGAGACACAGGTGCACGATTTGCCACTGAACGGCCGCGCGTATGGCGACTTGATGTCACTGGCTCCGGGTGTGCGCCGCAATAACCTCGAAAACCAGTCGGTCACCAGCCGCGACGCGTCTTACAACGTCAACGGCCAGCGCTCGGAATTTAACAACTTCCTTCTCGACGGACTTGATAACAACGCCTATGGCACGTCGAATCAGGGCTTCTCGAATCAGGCTATTCCGCCGTCACCCGATGCCATTAACCAGTTCCGAATCGAGACGAACAATTACTCTGCCGAGTTCGGTCGCGCATCGGGAGCGGTGGTCAACGTCTCCATTAATAGCGGATCAAATCAGATACACGGGAGAGTTTGGGAGTACTATCGCAACACGATTTTCAATGCTATTGGCCCGTTTGCCCCGCCGATCAACAAGCTCACGGGCAAGTCGCAGAAGCCGGAGCTGAATCGCAATCAGTTTGGCGGGGCAGTCGGAGGACCTATTCTGCGTGATCGCCTCTTCTTTTTCGCAGACTACGAAGGAAACCGCCAGGTGCAGGCAACTTACGCCACAGCAACGATTCCGACAGACCTGCAGCGTCAGGGAATTTTCCAGACGACTGCGGGCGCACCTGTGCCGCTGCGCAATCCCATCACAGGGGCAGTCTACGCAAACGGCATCGTGCCGCAGTCAGACTGGACGCCGTTGGCCACGCTGGTAATTGCCGCGCTGCCTTCGCCCAACGTCTCAGGCTTCACAAACAACTATGCGTCGTTCCCCCGCGCCACACTTACCGATAACAAGGGCGACGGTCGTATCGATTGGGTCCTGAGCACGAAGACTGCTGTCTTTGGCCGCTACAGCGATCACAAGGGCGACATTGTCGATGCCACTTCCATCCCGGGTGATGCGGGCGACGGCGGGAACGGCACGATCCACGCCTACAATCGCCAGGTCGCGGCCGGCATCACCCATACGTTTAATCCAAATTCAATGCTCGATGCACGCATCGGCTTCACGTGGACGCATGGCGGCAAAACGCCATATCTGTGGGGAGAACAGAGCATCAACGTCGATGCGGGTGTTCCTGGTTTACCCACAGATCCGGCGGTGATCCGCCGGCTTAGCAACGAGAGTGTCAAGAACTTCAGCACGTTTGGCGCGCAGACCTCAAACCCGCAATTCCAGAATCCTTTCGTCATCAATCCGAAGATCAACTACTCGTTGATCAAGAATCGCCACAGCATGAAATTCGGATGGGAGTTTCTCTCCATCAATACCGAAGTCGACGACTTTAATCCCGTCTACGGCGGTGAAACCTTCAGCCAGGGGTTTAGCCAGAATGGCGGTGGCACCAGCGATGCCGGCGCGGCGGCTGCAGCATACCTCACAGATTTCCTGACCGGCGCGCGCGACAGCTATCAGCTCAACAATTTCCGAATCGTCAACTATCACCAGCTCATGAATTTCTTCTACTTCCAGGATGATTGGAAGCTGCTGCCCTCGCTAACGGTGAACGCCGGTCTGCGCTATGAGCTGGTCACGCCGCAATGGGTTGATGGCAACCACCTGGCCAACTTCGATCCGACCACCAACACGCTCATTCAGGCTTCGAGCGGCTCACTCTACAATCGCGCGCTGGTCCACATGCCGACACTCGGTTTTGCGCCACGCCTTGGTTTTGCATATCAGCTTGATGCTAAGACGGTGCTTCGAGCGGCATATGGGCTCAGTTTCGATCAGTTCAATCGCGAGGGCGGAGAAAACCTGCTGGCCTACAACGGCCCCTACATCATCAACTCCACCGTGAATCAGGTGGCCCCTTTCGCATTCACAGGCACCAAGCAGCCATTGTGCACCGGTGAGAATTATGCCGGCTGTTTCCGCACGGTTGCGCAGGGTTATCCTCAGAACTTCGTCGATCCCAGCAACTTCAACACCACCATTGCACAGACACGCTACATTCCCAAGGACATCTCTACGGGCTATGTACAGGCCTGGCACTTTGATGTGCAGCGCGAGATCACGAAAAGCACAGTTTTCAGCGCGTCCTACATCGGTGAGCATGGCGTGCATATCTGGATACTGGCCGATCTTAACCAGGCGGCGGCAAACGCCAAGGGAGGAACGCTGAGCGTTCAGGCGCGCCGGCCTATCGCTACTTTCACAACAATCGAGGAATCGATTCCCGCCGGCTTCCTGAGCTATAACGCATTCCAGGCAAAGCTCGAGCATCGCTTGTCCGGAGGGCTTTACCTGCTGGACTCGTTCACCTGGGGCCAGGCAATCGACAATGCATCGGGCCATCTTGACACGCCGAACAACGACACATCACGCGTTAACCTGGCAAATCTTCCTGGCGAGCGCGGGCAGTCGGCCTACAACCAACCACTCAACAACACGCTCAGCGCGGTTTGGGATCTGCCGGTCGGACGTGGACGCAAGTTCGCGTCAAGCATGCCGCGAGCTCTTGAGATGGCGGTCGGCGGGTGGCAGCTTACTGTCATCAATACCAACACGAGCGGCCAGCCTTACAACCTGATCTACAGCCCTTCAGCCGCATTTCAGCTAAGCCCGCTGCTCAACCAGCGTCCCAACGTCTCGGGCAAACCCCTCAATCCAAAATCAAGCTGGACGAAGACAAGTACAGCGCTGAACGGATACCTGAACCCGGCAAGCGTGACCATTCCTACCGACGCCAGCAACCCGTATGGCAATGCAGGCCGGAACTCACTCCGCGACATGACCTTCAACCAGTTTGATCTCGGACTGCACAAGAGCTTCCGGCTGTGGAATGAGCACTCTTCATTCGATCTCCGCGGCGAAGCCTTTAACGTGCTCAACGCGGTCAACTACATGGCGCCAAACTCCAACCGCAGTTCTGGAAGCTACGGATCGATCACCTCGGCGTTCCCGCCGCGCCAGCTACAGGTGGCCGGTAAATTGTCGTTCTAACTTGGAGAGGTCTTCGATTATGCATCTCACAAGACGCAGATTTGGCGCCCTAACCTCCGCTGCACTCGTCTCAAGCCTCACGCGCTCGCTCTGGGCGCGTGAGGTGGGGGCGCACCCGGCCGGCAGCCGCTTTTATATCGCTCTCGTAGCCGACTCGCACATCATCGATGACTTCTACGTGAAGGGCAGCGAGAACGGAGTAGAAGACAACGAAAGCATCCTGGTGACCACGCCGCGCCTCACCGCCGCGCGGGATTTCATCAACTCGCTAACACCCGGCATCGAGCAGGTCTTCCTGCTCGGCGATTACTTTCACAACTATCCTTCCACCGATTACGACTTCTACTTCAAGAACAAGACGCGACTCGATAATGCAAAGGCAATCACCGACGGCTTCCGCATGCCGGTGCACATTGGATTCGGCAACCACGATTACGATGTCAGACATGTTCCGCGGGAGATGAGCCATCGGCTTTTCAAGGCAAAGTTCAATACCGATCCCTATTGGGTGCTCAATTACAAGGGATACAAGTTCGTTCACCTGAATAATTTTCTCGGTTCGACGCAAGACAATAAAGCTGCCGATTTCAACCCCAGCATTGGATCCCTCGGTGAAGAGCAACTCCAGTGGTTCGAGGCGCAGCTTTCCGAGGGCATGCCGACGTTCGTCTTCGTTCACTACCCGCTGGCGGCGATTCGTCCTACGGAGTTTGGGGATTTCGGTTTACTGTCTGTTCTGCGAAAGCATCAGGACACCATCCAGCTCGTTGTCAGCGGACACGTGCACAAGTGGATAGACTGTGGCCATACCTATGGCCCGCAACACTACGTGATGGCAGCCACACGCTACGACCCCAATGCCTACATGTTGCTCGAAATCGATCCCGGCCCCGGTAGCTGGCGGTTTCTCAACGCTGATCTGGTCGAATGGTCCACCCATTACAGCAAGCCCTATCACGCCGTCGCTGTAACGACCTGAGTGATTTGCGCCACGAATGGGCGACAACCTTCGCGCGCCGTCTATCCGGAGGATTCAAAAGGAGTATCCCTGAGGTGTCAGAGGCCGCGATGCGTCTTTATCTCACTATGGCCCGACTAAGGTCGTGCCCTGACACTCTCGCATTTCAACGATGCCGGCGTGCCATTCACCGGCGAATTTTCTCCGCAGCCTTAGAGTCCCAACTCGTTCGCCCGCTTCTTCATCGCTTCCAGACAAAATGCAATGTGCGCATCGAGGTCAACGCCTAGTTCTGCAGCACCTTGGATTACGTCTTCTCGGTTAACTCCGCGGGCGAATGCTTTGTCTTTCATTTTCTTGCGGACGCTGGGAACTTCAACGTCGGCGATAGCCTTGGTGGGCTTAACCAAGGCACACGCGGTGAGGAAGCCCGCGAGCTCGTCGCAGGCGAAGAGTGCTTTGTCTAAATGCGTGACGCGCGGGACTCCGGAGTATTGCGCGTGGCCGAGGATCGCTGTGCGTAGCTCAACAGGCCAGCCTTGGCGTTCCAATTCGCGCACGCCGACGAAGGGATGCTCTTCCGCAGTGGGGTGGCGCTCGTAGTCGTAATCGTGGAGCAGGCCGGTGGTTGTGTAGAGCTCGACAAAGCGAGCGCGTTCATCTCCCGCGAGTCCGAGTCGGTCGGCTTCGGCTTCGCCGCAGGCAGTTACGCAGATCTCCACAGCGATCGCATGCTTGCGGAGACTCTCGCTCTGTGTCCATTCAGTGAGCAACTGCCAGGCCTGTTCGCGGCCGAATTTCTTCTCGCCGTTCTCGATCAAAGTCATCTCAGAATTTTACGTGTTGCACACCTTGGTTCGCGTTTCTTCGGGTTGCTTCGGGGTTCCTACCGGTATCTTCGGGTTGACCCTAAGTTTCTACTTGACAATTATGGTTCACCGGCAGAAAGTAGCACTTATCGCGGTGCAAAACACCCGGGAGTTCCCGCTCTGGCACTCCGCGCAATACCCAATGGCTACCACTCTAATTAGCGTGGAGACACGCGAAGTCGTGCGGTGCGATTTCTGCAGTTTGGTGCAGTACAGAACCACCAATTCTATGTGCAGAAAATGTCGCAGGCCCCTTGATATCGAGGAGCCGGCACCCCTAGCCCCACAACTGGTAACGATGCCACCAGCGATTGCCTCTGCTGAGGCTGGGTTGCAGGTTGCGGCACAGGTACGCGAGATTCGCCGTGCGCGCCACCTGAGCCAGCGCCAGCTTGCCGGTCGCATGCAGGTGCCGCGTACCTACATCTCGAAGATCGAGAACGGCAAGGCGATTCCGACGCTGGGTTCGCTGGAGCGTCTGGCTTGCGCACTGGAAGTGGACATGCGCCAGCTGGTGCGCGATTCGCGCAGCCGTCGCGAGGAAGAGGTATCGGCGATTCTGTCCGATCCATTCCTGGCGGAGATTGCGTCGATGTTGCCGCATCTTGATTCGCTGCACCGGACGCTGCTGTACGGCTCGCTGCGAGACATGGCCGCGGGTCGGCGCCGGACGGCCTAGAACCGGCTCGGAACGGCTGGGAGCAATCTCCAACTTTCGTCTCTTCATGAGCGGGCGGACCGCGCATTGCGCTGGTCCGTCCGGTCTCCGCGCCGTCAAGATGACAATCGGTTCATACTGCGGCGGGCTTTGAATCACGGCATGCCGGTTTATGCTAGGCTCGAATGTGTCGCCAAGTTTCCCCGGCCGCCGGGGATTTTTCATTGGTGGACGTTGATGCTGTGTCCTTTAGGCGCGTTGGGCTTTTGAGTTGGCTCCTGCCGAATCGTGCGAATGCGGAACGGCCATCGACCGGGAAGCGTAATAGATTTTGTCGAGGCAATTTCCTTGCATCCAACTGGCATGCTGCGGATCGATGAGCTGACCTCAGAAGAGCGCGCGATCTATAACACGCTCAAGCCTGAGCGGCTGCCCGAACACGTCGCCATCATCATGGATGGAAACGGCCGCTGGGCCGGTCACCGGTCGCTGAAGCGTTTTCTGGGTCATCAGCAGGGCGCCAAAAGCGTACAGCTGGTTACGGAGACGGCTTCGCGCATCGGGCTGCCCTGGCTGACGCTGTATGCCTTCTCGCTCGAAAATAATCTCCGTCGCCCCAAGGCCGAAGTCAATTTCCTGATGCGTCTTCTCAAGGCCTATCTCGAGAACAACGTGCAGCGCATGAACGACAACAACGTCCGCATTCGCTACATCGGCCGCGTGCACGAGTTGCCCCGTGAAGTTCAGGACAAGATGCGATGGGCGGAAGAAGAAACTGCTCGGAATACGGGCACGACTCTTACGCTCGCGTTGAACTATGGCGCCCGCTCAGAACTGGTAGACGCATGCAGGGCGCTGGCGACTGAGATGCAAAAGAAGCATCTCTCACCGGATCGCATCAGCGAAGAGGATATACACCGGCATCTCTATACGGCGCACATGCCGGATCCGGATCTGCTGATTCGCACCTCGGGCGAAATGCGTATTTCGAATTTTCTGTTGTGGCAAATCGCCTATGCCGAGATCTTCGTGACCGAGCGGTTGTGGCCGGACTTTCGCGGCATTCACCTGCTGGAGGCGATTGCGGCGTTCCAGCGTCGCGAGCGTCGCTACGGCGGCCTTAGCGATAGCGTCGGCGAGGTCGAAGAAGATTCCGATCAGATCAAGATCATCGCTAGCTGACGTTCGATTCACGCGCATAAATCCCCTGTAAACACGTATTCTTTTCCCGATGATCCACACACTCGCGGTGTCGGGATATCGCTCTTTGCGCGACCTTGTGCTGCCGCTTGGGCAACTCAACCTGGTGACGGGAGCCAACGGCACCGGCAAGTCCAGCCTGTATCGGGCCCTTCGACTGCTGGGTGACGCGGCGCTGAATACGGTTGTGGCTTCGCTGGCGCGCGAGGGTGGGTTGCCGTCAACGTTATGGGCCGGCCCCGAGAAGATTGCCCGGAGTGTTCGTCAGGGAGAGCACGAAGTTGAAGGCACGCCGCGGCAGAAGTCCGTCAGCCTGAAACTCGGGTTCGCGGGTGAGCCGTACAGTTATTGCATTGATCTTGGTTATCCTCCACCGGCGCAGACGGCGTTCCGGCTCGATCCGGCAATCAAGCGCGAATGCATCTGGCACGGCGGAATCTATCGAAGAGCTTCTGTCCTGGTCGATCGCAACAATCGGCTGGTGCAGGTTGCGCCGGGCAAGACCGGCAAGCACGAAGAGCCGGTGATTCTGACCAAGGAATTGAGTTCAACCGACAGCATGCTGGCGACGATCGCCGATCCGCAGCGGGCGCCGGAGATGCTGGCGGTGCGCGAATCGATCCGGGGCTGGCGGTTCTACGAGGGCTTCCGGACGGATGCTGCTTCGCCAGTGCGGATTCCGCAGGTGGGCACCTTTACGCCAGTCTTGAATAACGATGGAACGGATTTGCCTGCAGCGCTGGCGACGATCCGCATGTTTGGCGATCGGGAAGGGCTGGATCGCACGGTTGAGGATGCTTTTCCAGGCAGCCGCGTTGAAGTAGATGAGCAGGCAGGCGCGGTTCGAGGTGCAGCTCAGGCAGCATGGGCTGTTGCGGCCGCTGTCGGCTGCAGAGTTATCAGACGGCACGTTGCGTTATCTGCTTTGGACGGCGGCTCTGCTGACACCTCGGCCCCCGGAACTGATGGTCCTGAATGAACCGGAAACGAGCCTGCATCCCGACCTGCTGCCGGCGCTTGCCCGGCTGATCATTCATGCGTCCGAGAGGACGCAGCTGGTGGTGGTCTCTCATTCGCAGGCACTCATTCAAGCTCTGGAAGAGAACCGGAAGTGTAGCCGGCTACATCTGGAGAAGTCCTTTGGCGAGACCGTGCTGGCGGGCGCCACTCTTTTCAACACCCCGAAGTGGGAGTGGCCCGTGCGCTAGGGCGGCCGGGTGTCTCGTTGCCCCCACCCCGGCGGTGTATTCTCAACGCTGGAATGAAACGAGTTCTCACAGCACTGATTCTGGCGCCGCTGGTTCTGGCACTGGTGTTTCTCGGCCCCATGTGGCTGATTACGCTTGTAGTTGCCGGCGTCGCGATGCTGGCCGCCTGGGAGTTTCTGGCGCTGACAGAGCATCGCGGAGCAAGACCGCCAAAGATCGCCGTCCTGGTGGCTATCGCGCTTCTCTTTGCGGGCAACTTTGAATGGCCAGATGGGACGATGACTGTAACGCTCTTTGGCGCGCTATGCGTCGCTCTTCTTATCTACTGCACATTCGCCTCGCCGGTTGACCGTGCCCTGGCTGATGCCACAGCGTCGGTGTTTGCGCTGTTTTATCTCGGGCTCACGCTGATTCCGCTGCCGATGTTGCGCGAGGCCACCAACGGCCCCTCGCTGCTGGCGTTTCTGTTCCTGACGGTTTGGGCGGGCGATACGGTGGCGATGTATGCAGGGCGCATGTTCGGAAAGAGCAAAATGGCGCCGAACCTGAGTCCCAACAAAACTTGGGCCGGAGCAATCGGCTCGATTATCGGAGCGGTTGCGGTGGCCGGGATCCTGCTTGGACTGAGCTCCTACCTGGCGCAATGGAATTCAGTAAAGCTGTCGTTTGCCGATGAGGCATGGTGGTATTGGCTGATTCTCGCCGCGATCGTCAATGTGGCCGCGCAGGTTGGCGATCTGGCGGAGTCGGCGCTGAAACGCTCGGCGGGCGTCAAAGACTCCGGCACCCTGCTTCCGGGGCATGGAGGCATCCTCGACCGCATCGACGCGCTGCTGCTGGCGGCTCCGGTGCTGTGGTACGCTCAGGTTATCCGCCTGCGATTCTAGACGGGCGCATTATACTCGCTTGTTATTGTTAGAATTGGACTTAGCAGAACGTTGAAACGACTCGCCATTCTCGGTTCGACCGGCTCGATCGGCCAAAGCACCCTCTCCATTGTTGAGCAGTTTCCGGACCGCTACCAGGTGGCGACCTTGGCGGCTGGGCGCAATCTCGACGAGGCGTTTGCGCAGGCGGTGCGGTGGCGGCCCAAGGTGATTTCGTTGGCGACCGAGGAGCTTGCAGGGCAGCTGGCTGCCCGGCTCAAGCAGGCGGGCGTCGACGAGATCGACGTTGTCCACGGAGCGGAAGGAACGGTGGCCTGTTCCACGCACCCTGAAGCGGATTTTGTAGTTTCAGCCATTGTAGGAGTTGCAGGACTCGAGGCCACGCATGCGGCGATTCTTGCCGGCAAGCCCGTTGGCCTGGCCAACAAGGAGTGCATGGTGGCGGCGGGCGAAATCCTGACTGCCGCGGCGCGCGAGCGCAAGGTGCCGATTCTGCCCATCGACAGCGAGCACAACGCGGTGCACCAGTGCATGCGGGTCGGCGCACATGCCGAGGTGAAGACGATCTGGCTGACTGCTTCGGGCGGCCCATTCAGAAAGACCCCTCTGGCCGATTTTGCCGGCATCACGCCCGAACAGGCCTTGAAGCACCCTACGTGGGTGATGGGTCGCCGGATCACGATCGATTCGGCCACGATGCTAAACAAGGGGCTGGAGATCATCGAGGCATGCCGGCTCTTCGATGTGCCTCCGGACAAAGTGCGAGTTACGGTGCATCCGCAGTCGACGGTGCACTCGCTGGTGGAGTACGTGGATGGCTCGATCCTGGCGCAGATATCGGTGACAGATATGAGGTTGCCGATCCTGTACGCGCTGGCGTATCCAGAGCGTCCAGCCTCAACCTTGACCTTCGATCTGGCGGCTTTACGGCATCTCGAGTTTGAGGAGCCGGATTTTGAACGCTTTCCGTGTCTGCGCCTTGCCTATGAGGCGGCGGAGAAGGGCGGGGCCCACTGCATCGCTCTGAATGCCGCCGATGAGGTGGCTGTCGAGGCCTTCCTGGGCCGAAAAATCCCGTTTAACGGCATACCGGGTACAATTGAAAAAGTGCTTGCGTCCACGCCCGAGTCGCACCCCGCAACCATTGCAGAGGTGCTCGCATCGGACCGGGAAGCGCGTCTAAGAGCTCATACGTTTGTTGGTTGAGTCAGAACGCCTTGCCGGCATTGTGCCGCGCCCAATTGTGAGGTCTGGATTCTCTCGTTTATGCATGATTTTTTCGTATCCGCAGTAGCCTTTATCGTCCTGGTCGGCGTGATGGTCGTGGTCCACGAATTTGGCCACTTTATAGTCGCCAAGCTCTGCGGAGTGCGCGTAGAAGCTTTCTCTGTCGGTTTCGGTCCGCGCCTGTTCGGCATCAAGTACGGCGATACCGACTACAAAGTCTGCCTGCTGCCATTGGGCGGCTTTGTGAAGATGACGGGCGAGAATCCCGGCGAAGCTGTGACACTCCCAGCGCCGTCAGGAAATTACGAGGTTCAGAAGTCGCTCGGGTACGAGAACGAGTCGCAGACTTCAGAAGTACTCACGTCTTTCGATCCCGGCTCATTCATGAACCATCCCCGCTGGCAGCGCATGCTCATCGGTGTGGCCGGCCCATTCTCCAACTTTGTGCTGGCATTCGTGCTGATGGTGGTCTATTTCGCCTTCATCAACGAAGTTCCCGACATCCGGACGACGAGGATTGAGTGGGTAACGCCTGGGTCGGCTGCGGATCAAGCCGGTCTTCAGCCCGGAGATGTGATTTCCGCATTTGCCGGCGCCGCACATCCGGACTACCAGAAGTTTCACGACCTGGTGGGGCAAAACTCGAACAAGACCGTTCCTGTCAGCGTCGATCGGAATGGCGCCACGATTCAGACTTCGATCCACTTGCCGGGTACCGTTGACGCACTGCGCGACGACCTGAGCAAGGCCGGCATCTTCGTGCAATACACGCAGAGTCCGATTCAGATTGAGCAGATTAGCGCGGACTCGCCTGCGCAGCGTGCAGGATTGCAGTCGGGCGACAAGATTGTCTCCGTCGATGGCCATGACTTCCACACCGTGTTGCCGCTGGTGGATTACATGCAGTCGGGGAAGGGCAAACCAGTGACCCTGACGGTGGACCGCAAGGGCGCGACGCTTCCGCCGATCGTGATTCACCCTTACGTGCAGGAGGGCGGATGGCGACTGGGATTTCTTCCATTGGGTCCAGCGGACGTGCCGGTGCGCGCCGAGCCGATGAAGTTTTCGAGCGCCGTCGCCGAATCGCGCGACTTCTGCGCGGAGAGTTCGCTGCTGATCGTCAACGTGCTGAAGAAGGTGCTGACGCACCAGGTTTCCGTGAAGCAGCTTTCCGGCCCGGTAGGAATCGCTGTCGCGGCTGGGCAGGCCGTGAAGGAGCGCTACTGGTTGGCGAAGTTTGACCTGGCCGCGGGCATCAGCCTGAACCTCGGAATCCTGAATCTGTTGCCATTCCCGATTCTGGATGGAGGCCTGATCCTGCTGCTGCTCATTGAGAGCATCATGCGGCGCGACATCAGCATGATTGTGAAGGAGCGCATCTACCAGGCCGCGTTTGTGGTGCTGGTGGCGTTCTTCGCGTTCGTCATGTTCAACGACTTCAGCAAGCTGCAGATCTTCTCGCACCTCAAGCCGTAGAACAGTGGTCAGTGATCAGTGGTCAGAACAGCAATGAAAGATCGCGTGCGATGCCAGTGATAACCCACCAGGTGCGCGTTCGCTATGCGGAGACCGACCAGATGGGCATTGTCTACTATGCCAACTATCTGGTCTGGTTTGAACTGGGGCGCGTAGAGCTTCTGCGCTCACTCGGTCTTGCTTACAGCCAATTGGAAAAAGAGCACGAGTGCATTCTGCCGGTGGTGGAGGCTTCCTGCCGGTATCGTTCTCCCGCGAAATACGATGACGAAATTTTGATTGAGACCCGGCCCGCGATGCTGCGCGGATCGGTAATCAAATTCGCCTATCGCATCCTGCGCAAGGGCACTGATGGAGCTGAGCCGACGCTGCTGGCGGAGGGCGAGACGGTGCACGTGGTGTGCGATGACCAGTTGAAACGCAAGGCCCTGCCGGAGCATTATGCGGCGGCGCTGAAGAAGCTGATGCCCGAACATCCGGCGCATTAGAACCGGACGCCGCCGCCAGAACCCTCTCTCTAACCTCAAAATCAGGACAATTGCTTTTGTCCGCGTCTGTTGCAATCCGGGCAGGTCGTTTCCAGGTTCTCTGCGCTTTCGTCGCCGCCTTCCGCCGGCGCTTTACGAAGTCGACGGTTGCAGTGAATCGCGTTAGCTGCTTCTCGCATCGGCGGCATTTGTATCCATCGCGTTCGAAGACCTGCATGCGCAGTTCGTGAGCGCCTTTATTCGAAACGGGAAACAAAGCCAGCTCTTCGGCGAGTCGTTCAGCGCGGAATTTGCGGCAGGCCTCGATCTCGTCGGGGATGAGGACGCGATAGAGGGTTCCCTGGCGATTTGGCTCGCCCAGCTTCTGGATTGCGCCGATCCGTTCGAGCGCTTGAAGCGTGTCCTGCACTTTGCCGATGGAGATGTTGTTTTCAGCGGCGTTGGTGTAGGACGACTTGACCACTGCGCGGCGCAGACTGCTGCGGCTGACGCGAATCTGCGGGTTGCCGTCTTTCGCGATCGAATGGCGGAAGAGAAACCAGTAGAACGCCGCGTCATAGGCTGTGAGGATCGGCTGCAGGTCGTCGACGATCTCGCCGATGATGTCGGGCAGTTCAAGAGCAGAAAAGCCCGCATCGCCTTTCGGCGTGGTTGCGGTCTCCGCCTCTAGCTCGGCCAAAAGCTGGCGTATCTTTTCGATGCGCGGGTTCATTGCACAGAATTCTAGCCCCTCGGGCAAGACTGGCGCTTTCCAATTCAGAGCGGCAGAGTTGCTTACATGCCGGGGTGCGTCAGCGAATTGGCGCGGGGGACCAACTGCATATAGACAGACTGTGGCAGGACCGTCTTCCAGTGATTGGTCGCGCGGGCAAAGAGAACCAAGCCAAAGAAGATGTATGCAATAACGCCACACACGGCAAGGGGCGGGAGCACACGACGACGCCAGCGTTCTGCGGGTGAGATGGCGCGGCGCGGCGGGAGCGCGAATTGCAGCGCGTCCTGCGTGGAGCAAACGGCGACACACTCCATGCAAGCCGTGCACTCGACAGAGCGAATCTGAACCAACTTGTCGACCGCAAGCCCAGCCGGGCATGCTTTGGCACATTTTCCGCAATCGATGCAGGCTTCCTGGTCGCGGCGGATTTTCACCGGGCTCAGCAGGGATGCCAATCCCATGAGTGCGCCGTAGGGGCACAGATAGCGGCACCAGAAGTTCTGCACCAGCATGGAAAGCAGCATGAGCAAACCGATGACGATGGCTGCCGTGATCCCAATGTCGCGAAAGAAATTCAGCATCTTTACATCGGCAACAAGACCGTAAGGCGTCGCCATGAAGTCTTCGAGCGCCGCGGCAGACATGGCGCCGATGACTGCTACGAAGAGTCCGAGCAACACGTATTTCAGGCTGCGCAGGCCGATGTCGAACCAGCGCGGAAGGCGCAGGTTGCGACCGAAGATGCGGCGGCCGGCCTTCCAGAGGAATTCCGAAAACGTACCGACGGGGCAGAGCCATGAGCAGAAAGCCTTCTTCAGGAAGAGACTCATCAGCATGAAGCCGATGAAGAGGAACATGGCGGCAGGGTGGATCTGCGGCACGCGTCCGGTGAGGAGCAAGTATTTCGTGTTCATCAACCCGGCGATAGGAAGCCAGCCTTCCACACCGGCGGGTCGCGCAACACTCATGCCGACGCCGCCCCGCTCAAAATAGCGGGCCCACAGGTAGAACTGGAGACCGAGCCAGCCATTCACGGCCAGAAATACGCCCTGCACGATGTGGCGCGTGCGCTGGGAGCGGTCGGGTTCGAAGCGGCGAATGAAGGCCTTTTTGGGTTTCGGAACCTGCAATGGTTGGGCGGGTTGGGTGGCCATATACGTTTCTCTCGTAAGCCCAAATTAAGGGTTCGCCAAAGGAAACGCAGCGACTTATGTCACACGACCGGGGAGGCAAAGCGGGCTTGATTACTGCGCAATTACGATCGGTGCGCGCCAGAAGGCCGCCTTTCCCGTAGACGGGTCGAGCACCGTTACCTGGCACTCGTATCGGCCTGGCTTTAGACTGGCGGCGCTCACGTTGAAGTTGAGCGGCGTAACGCCGAGACGGGTCGCTGCATTCGGCGCGACCGCAATGGGCTGAGTTTTGAATGCTTCAGCGCCGTTGGAATATAGAGTCACGAATGCCATCACAGGCTGGGCAGGTGCTGGCGGGACGGTAGGTGTGCCGGTCGACGGCGCGGCGGCGGGCGGTTTGTAGGCCTGCAGGTAAACGTAGATGTCGCGGTTCTGATTGAAGACCCGTGTCACGCTGGGGACCAGCTTCTTGCCATCCTGCACCAGCGGGTTGACGGCATCGTCTTTAGCGCGATCTTTTGCCTTGGCCGCATCGTAAATCGCATCTTTCAACTCGACACGCTGGCTGCTCAAAACAACGGAGCTGATGGGAACGCGTTTGTCTTCCTTGTTGAGATTGGGAATCACGAACGTAGTCTGATAAGTTCCGATGCGACCAGTTTCGTCGTCGCGCGCGAGAAACTTGATCATGTATTTTCCAGGCAGAAGCGTGAACCCGGTGTCGTATTCGATGGGCCGATGCGCGAGCTCAGCGGCTGTAGCGTCGGAGAGCTTGATGTTGACGAAGTCGCGGACGTTCGACACGGTGGTGCCGCCAACCATGTCCTTGATTTCGCCAACGAAGTCGATCAGGGTGTGCTCTGCGCCGCCACGCTTGGCTAATGCAAGCTCGCGGCCAGGAATCTTGACGACAATCGGCACAAAGTATTCGGCGCGATTCAACTGGAAGTGATCGATCTCCATGGCGATGGAGAGCTCGGTCACAGGATCCTCGAGCATCAGCGCATCTTCGAGCTGGCGCTCCTTGTCGACGGCGGTGAATTTGCTGAATTCCTTGTCGGCGTAGTAGCCCTGCCGGTAATCGAGCTTGGCTTCGAGCTCCTGATTGAGCGCGATCTTTACGCGGCGGAAGCGCCCGTTGCGCGCGGGATTCGTGGTGTAGTAGCCGATGATGTAGTAATCCGAGATCGCGTCCTGCGCCTGCAGAATGCCGCGATCGAGGTCGTTGGTGTCGAGCAATGCCTTGCCGCCGGTGTCGGCGGCCAGCGAATAGAGCGTATCCTGCGAACGTTGGAAGCGGTCGGTGACCGCGTTGGCTGCGGCGCCGGTGTAGATGCCGGAATTTCCCTGCGAGCCCTGTGTCGCATCGCCGAGCGGAGCCTGCGCGACAAGCCCACGCGCATCAATGGGCCAGAAACTGACGCCAGCCTTGATAGCCGCGTCGACGGTGGCATGCATCTGCGCCTGGTTGTCAACGCCATTGAGCCGCATGCCGCCGGCAAAATAAATCAACGACTTCTTCTCATTGAGCTGACCAAGCATGTGAGCGGCCGTTTGCAATGCGGAGAGCTGCCGGTCGGTATTGAAGATGTTGAATTCGCTGTCGTCCTGCCCGAAGGCGGCGCCCGTGTCGGCCGCGCTCGCGTCATCTACTTCTTCGGCTGAGTCCTGGCCTTCCCCGACAATCATGGTTTCGAGAATGCTGAGCAGGCGATCGCGATCCTGGGTGAAATCCTGAAGAATGTCGACGGAGCCGGTGTTGTAACGCATGATCGACACAAGGTCGACGGAGGTCATCTGGGTGCGGATGAACTGCTCGGCAGCTTGCAGCGCGCGCATCTGGTCTGCCGGCAGCATTGCCGACATGTCGAAATAGAGCGCGAGTAGCCGGCGATTCTTGTAGCGCTCGTTGTCGGTGGTTTCTGGTGCGATCTTCTCTCTCGCGAGACGCTTGTAGATCTTCAGATCTTCTTCGCTGCGTTTTGATGGCGGTAGAGGCTTCGCAGTTTCAGCCAGGTCCTGGTGTTCGCAAAACTTGATGGTCTGCGGAACGTTGTCTTCGGTTACGCTGAAATCTTTTGCCGTAAGGCCGCGAATGGGATTGCCCTGCTTGTCTTTGACGACAACGGCCTCGACGACGAGCTGCACCTTAACCGACATGGTGTAGTTATCTTGCCCATTGGCAGGGCGATTCTGGCCGATTTGCTGCGCTGTTGACGAAGCGGCAAAAACGGATGCGAGAAGCAGGGCGGTGAGTTTGCTCATGGTCAGAACCTCACTCGCATGGTGGCCTGCAGGCTGCGCATCGCGTCGGCGGATTCCGGCAGTCCAAATTGCGCGCTTTCCAGTGTCGTGACCCAGCTACTGAAGACAGGATGATTCAGTAAATTCGTCGCCTCAACACGCACGTCGAGGTAGAAGCGCTTGCTGGGGCGAAATGTACGCTGCATACCTCCATTGAGGCTGAACTGGTTTGGCCCGGTGATGGAGTTTCTGCCTGCGGTTCCCCAGGTGCCTGGCGCGGGTGTCGTGTAGGCGGCTGCATTCACGTGTGCGCCGTTCTGCCCGCCATTTATTGGTGCGCCAGTGAGGCTTGGCCGCAGCGGGCCAAACCAGCCGGTGCCAGGTACTGCCGCAGGGATGAGCGGCGTCTCAGGCAGGCCCGTGCCGACATTCAACTGCATCAGCAGCGTCCACTCTTTCAGCGCTCGACCCCGCCAACCACCCAGCAGCGTTCCACCTTCGAGTCCTTGACCGGTTGTGTATTGCGCTTGCAGATTAAGCAAATGGCGCTGATCAAAAGAGGATAGAGAGCGTTCCGCGGTCAAATCGAGCCAGTCCTGAGCGATCTGCGCATTTGCCGACGATGACGTGGAAGAGTCCGCCGAAAAATCAGTTTGCGAAGCGCTGGACTGATGTCCCTGGCCGCCGAGCATGGCGTCGTCGTCGATCGATTTTGAATAGGTGTAGAGAAGCGATGCAGCAAAGCCGCCGCGAAGCCTGCGCCGCAACTGAAGCTGGCCGGACTGGCGCGTCGAATTTCCGCCGGAAGTCTCGTACACGAATCCGACGGAGCAAGCAGAACACGGATTGTCCGCGCCGAGCGGATAGCTGTTCGGCAGGAATTGCTGCACTCCGTGTGTTCCCTTTACGCCGAGATAGGTCGCCGTCATTTGCAGCGCCCACGGTAAATCGCGTTGGATAGAGGTCTGCCAGATCTGCGCGTAGCCGACGCGAAAGTTGGGATCGATGCCGAAAACCTGGGGCGTTGTGATGCCGCATTGCGTGAAGCCATTGGCGAGCGTGAGTGGACAGGCAACGCTATTCTGCTGCTTGCCGCTCTTCGAAAGCGGTGCCTGTTGAGCAAGCTGAAGTGCGGGAGTGAGGTACACCGACGTGTCGTGATAAATACCGTAGCCGCCACGGATCACGATCGTCGAGGCTGGAATGGGCCTCCAGGAAAATGCGACGCGCGGCTCGAATCCGCGGTAATCAGGGCGCACGAGGGAACTCGGGTAGGTCTGGCCGGTTACGGGACCGACAGGATCGGAAGAAAGCACGGGTGCTGCCTGTGTGAAACCGGGAGTCACGTCGAGATTTACGAGACGATTTTGCGTTTCCGTCATCGGCGCGCCATATTCCCAGCGCGCGCCAAAGTTGATGGTGAGGATCGGTAAGACGCGCCAGTCATCGGTGGCGTACGCGTCGTAGACGGTTTGCCGGAAATACTTGTCAGCATTGCCAAAGGCAATCGATGTCGTATCGGGAATGCCGATGAGGAAGTCGGCGAAATCAGATCCGGTTGCGAGGCCGGTAAATGTAAAGCTGCCGCGTGGGTCCTGCTGGAACTGATCGTTGAACTGCTGCATGCGGAGATCGCCGCCAGCCGTGATGTTGTGATGCCCGTGATAGAAACCGCCCGAGGCTGAAAAGCCGTCGGTGCGATTCCGATTGAACGCGCTTTGCGCGTCGGAGAGGGCCGCGATTCCACTGGAGAAGCTCAGAGCCGGAGGGCCCCAGTTCGCGGGAGTTTGATCATTGCCCTCGATTCCGGCTTCTCCGGATATGTTGGTCTTGTTCTGAAATTCGGGGATCACCTGCGTACGAAAACTGGTGAAGTGATATCCGGCATATAGAAAGAGGTGCTGATTCAAGCGGTGCGACCAGTTAATGTTTGCGTTGAACCCTAGCGTGTTTGTGGTGTCGACGAAGCTGAATAGATTGACGACGTCGGCGCGGATGCTCTGGAAGTTGAAGTTGCCATAGAGCTGATCCCGCTTGCCTAATGTTTTATCCAGGCGCGATTGCAGACTGTCCTGATGACTGCCGTTCAGCACGGGAATCTGAAAATTGTAGGACGGGTTTCCGTTGATGTTGGGCAATGGATAAAGCTGCAGCAGGTATGCCGCCTGAGAGCTTATTGGATACGTCGCACCGTCGACGATTCCAGATCTCTCCTCCAACGTCGGGACCAGCGCCGAGTTAGTCTGTGCAGTGTTGTTGCGCGTCCACTGGTAGCCAACAAAGAAGTTTGGCCCGCGTGGAAGCAGATGCGGTATTTTGAGCGGTCCACCCAGCGTGAAGCCAAGCGTGATGCGATTGTAAGAAGGCTTTGGCGTTTCAAACCCGGTGAGCGAGTATGGCCGCGCGTTCAGTAGTGCGTTGTCGAAAATGAGTCCGAAGCCGCCGTTGTAGAGGCTCTTGGTGTTGTAGCGGCGATTGCCGAAGGCCTGATTCAACGAGAACTGCGAAGTAGCGGCGTTGTTGACGCTGCCGTTGACGAGGAATCCGTCAGAGCTTTGTTGGTTCGCGTCGTCGGGCGGCTTCGGCATATCCGCCGGTGCCGCTCCAGCCTCAGGTTTCTTTTCGGTTGTGGCCTGCAAGGCGGGCTTCGGTGCCTTGGGCTGTGGCGGAGGCGCAGTGGCCAGTGCTTTCAATTGATCGGCCGGCAGCAGTTTCAGCTCATATTTTGTGCCGGCCATTTTCGGCGCGATCGTGACATCGACATCGATCGTCTCGAAGCAGAGCATTTTTACTTCGATCTTCCATTGTCCGTCAGGAAGATCGTCGAAATGGAAGACGCCACCTTCGTCCGACGTAATGTTGAAGGTCTTCGAGCCCTGCGTCGCGATAATGGTTGCGCCGGGAACGGGCAGGCCGCCGAATGTGATTTGTCCGAAGTATTCGGATGCACGGGCAAGCGGCACCGCGCAGAGACAAAGCAGCACGGCGATTAGACATCTCGCGAACCAGCGCCACAAGGTCATCCGCTCACTCGGCAAGAAATCAATTCGGCGAAAGGTATCGAATATTGAATTCGACGGACCCCTGATGGTTTAGACACCATAGGTTCGCCGATGTTCCCGGTCAGTTCTCTGACGGCAGATTGATGTGGTCGATCACGATCACATCCACTTTGCTCTTTTGTGATTCCAGTTTCAACCCGAGTTGCTCTTCGAGAGCGGTAAACAACGATGGTCCTCCCGCGTCTGCTGCTACATCGCCGTGCGCCGGTCCGCCTTCGCCTCCGGGTCCGCCAGTCGGCATCGTTCCTTGGTCAGGCGTCCAATGAAGGGCGAAATCGTATTTCCCCTTGAGCCCCGTTTCATCCAGAACTGTTCTATTCACACTGAAAGAGAGGGTATGCGTCAAAAACTCCATCCCTCCGCCGTGCGCGTCGATGCGCCCGGGCCCCATCGAGACCATCCCGCGTCTTCCCATCGGGTCCCTCCCAGGCCCGGTCGGCCCCGCGTTTGCCGGCGGTTCGTGTCCGGGTGCGGCCGATCCCGCCTTCGGGTCCGGGAATTCGTGTGGCTCACTATCGTCAGGCTTCGACTCGGTTAACTTTGGACCTCCCTTTGCGATCACCAGCGCATAAATCGGAAGCTCCCGTTTCTCCACGTGGTATTTCAAGTTGAATCGCTCTACAAGAACCGGCAGGAGCATCTGGCGCCGCTGCTCTGCCTTGAGCTTTTCCATCTTAGGAGCATCCTCTGGTGCGACCTTGGCTTCGATATCGTAGCGGTTCGATTTCACCCATCCTGGCGCACCTAAGATCCGATCTTCTTCGACACCGAATGCCTGCTGCAATACCATTTGCAGCGGGACACCCTTCAGAGTCGTTCCGCCGGGTGTCATCATCATCACGTGCCGGCCATCATTCTCGGGTGCTGGTTTGACCGTCGCCACTTCGTACTTCGGAAGGCCCTGCGCCGATCCGGACGGTTGCGATGCGGTCGCCGTGGGTGACTGTGCTTCTTGTCCGTGAAGGACACCAAAGCCCACCGGCATCAAAACAACCAGCCCCGCAGCGGCAGCCAACGCCAACTTGCGCCCAAGGCCGAGAGCAACTCCAGACCGTTTCGTCATGATGCGCAGGATGCGCTCTTTCAAATCTGCACCTGAAACGCCGGAAACACACGGAGTCGCGCGGCTCCAGGCAAAATGCGCACACCTTCAGAATGCTGTCCGCGTAGACTTCCGGTTTTGCATTACGCTCAATCACGCTCTCATCGCATGCGCGCTCGCGCTCTTCGTTCAGCCTCGCCGTCATCCATCGCACCAGGGGATGGAACCAGAAAAGCGCCTCCACCGCTGCATGAATCGCGGTGGTCAGATTGTCGCGGCGCCGTACATGTTCCACCTCATGCACCATGATTGCGTCGATCTGCGCGTCATCGAGCCGGTCCGACAGACCAATCGGCCACAGCAAGACAGGACGAATCACGCCGAATACTCCCGGCTCAATCTCGCGGGAAGAAAACGCCAGGGCAATCGGTCTTCCGATATTCGTTCTGCGCTCCGCGCGTCGCAGCGCATCGAACTCGCGACCTTCCGAAATCGCTTCTGCCTCTCGCGCCAATACCGCGGTCCTGCGCCACGCCGAGATCCACCGGACCAGCACCACAAAACAGCCGCACACCCAGACCCCCGCAATCAATGCGCAGGCAATTGAAGATAGATCCGCGTGCATTGAATACGCTGCCACTCTGCCGCTACCCGTTGCCGGAAGATGCCGGAATGGCATACTGAACTCTTCGATGATCGAGTACACTGCAGGCGCTCCCGGCTTGGTGAATACCGGCTTTGACCAATGTTCGCCGATGCGCGTCAGAAGACTGAACGGCACCAGAAACTTGATTGAAGCAATCATCCAGATCGCGTAACGAATACGCGCCTCATTGTCTCGGAGCGCAATGTCAGCAGCCATGCAAGCAGCGCCACGGCCGTCGATTGCCACAGATGATTCACCAGGACGGCTGTCCAGCCGGGCGCGAAGAGATCCGGTAGGTTCATGATTCCCGCTCCTTGTTGAGATTGCGCAACAGCCGCTCTGCCTCTTTCACGTCCTCCATTGACAACTTGCCCGATTCAATCAGGTGGGTCATTACAGGTTGCCCGCGCCCGCCAAAAAGAGCCAGAAGGTCGTCCATTAGACGTCTCTGCGCCGCATCCCGTGAGATCGCCGGCGAAAAGATATGAAAATTGCCGACCTTCTTCAGGCGGTGGACAATGCCTTTGGCTTCCATCCGGTATACCGTCGTCTGGATAGTCGTGTACGCAGGCCGCTTCTTCAGCGGGAAAGATTCCTGAATGTCGCGGATGGAGCACTCGCTTTTGGTCCAGAGTGTCTCCATGATTTTGAATTCGAGCTTTGACAATTTTGGCTGTGGCACCTTATCTCCTACATGTGTAGTAATACGTACCACAGGTGTTTGTTTCAGGTCAAAGAAATTGTGACGAAACCAGCCTCCGAGCGGTGCCGGGTGGTCTCCGCATAGTGCGACAAGACGAACACGGTCACCAATTCGTGTGCAAAAATCGCCCCTCGAACTTTAGATCGTTCAGGTTAGTTAGCGGTCGGCTTTTCAGCGTGATCGATGACAATCACATCATCTGGAACCTTAGCTGGTCCCATCTTCAACCCAAGTTGTTCCTGAATCGCGGTGTAGAGGCCCGGGGGAGCATTGGCCTCATCGGAGGGTGGCTGTATCGTTACACCGGTTCCTCTGAATTGTCCGAATTGGGACTCGTCCGGGGTCCATTTCAATTCGAAATCATATCTGCCCGTGAGTCCTGTTTGATCCACGACCGGCCTGTCCATCACGCCGGACTGCATCCATGTCGCAAAATCCGTCATAGTCTGGTTTCTAACGACCAGGTCGCCAAGTTGCCTGAAGAAAAAGGCTGGTGGATCGGTCGGAGCAGACGCGCTTTTTCGCATCTTCGGTTCTCCCGTCGCGACAGTGACTACGTAGACCGAAAGCTCTTTCTTATCCTTATGAAAGGTCAGCTGGAAGCGTTCTGCAAGTAGCTTCTGGACCATCATGGCCATCTGTTTCTGGCTCGGACGGCCCTCGGTGTCCGGCTTTGCTTCGATGTCAAAAAGATCGCTGCCAAACCAATCCGGGGCACCCACAATTTGTTTGGAGTGGAGGCCATATGCAAACGCGATGAGATCATTCAGGTTGGTATTCACGGTCCTGAAACGGTCCGCTTGGAAGCCAAAGCCTTTTCCCGGTCTGTTGGGGACGCTTGGCTTGATCGTGGCCACTTCGAAACTGGGATTGGCGTTCGCAGCCATCGGCGGTACGGGCGGAGGTGGCGTCGGGATAGTCCACTCGGTTTCGGGCGTTGCGCGGGTCAGTACGAGGGGAAGTGGATTGGGTCCTTGACTCCAGTTGCCGTCAATGGTTTTGCCGTCGGCGCTGAGCTTGCCGGTGAACTTGCCGCTGATCAGCTTCAGTTCCATCTTCACGTCGGAGCCATTTACAGTGATGGAGTCGAGGTTCACTGGCTGCGCGCCCTGAGCGATCTGATCGACGCTGTAAAAGATCGCCTTGTAAGCGCCCTTATCGTCTTTCGATATCTTTACCACGGTGCGCAGATCGCGGCCGGCGTGCAGCGTACCTTGCCATGTATCGGCGATATCGTGCGGCGATGCCGGTGCGGCCTCGAGCTGGCGCAGGCGATGCCTGGGCATGAACTGCATTCAAATGCCCGGCGCAGGTGACCAGCGCGAGAATGACGGACGCGAAAGAACACGAGGCAAACAGAATCAATCGGCAAAGCCGGGACGAAGCAGGAATCATCATCGGTGCGAACTTCCTTTTCCGAGCCGGATCGCAAATCACGGTGCGGGAACCGGCGAATTTTTGGGGACGTGCTGAGGATACACGCGCCGGGAGCGTAATATCGCGAATAAATGCGAACTGTTCGATTTCGCACAGCGAGGAAGCTGATCGCGATTTGCGATTTCTGACGATGGACGGAAGTGATTCACCGAAGAACGATAGCGATGATGAATCCGTCGTAGCCCTTGCCCGCAACAGTCTGAAGGGCAGTCGCGCGCAGACGCGGCTCCGCCGACACCATCTCAGTAAAACGGCGAACGCCCTGGATATTCGGATCTGGATTTTCCGGGTCAATCACTTTGCCGTCGCGCACCACATTGTCAGCAACGATGAGCGTTCCGGGCCGCGAAAGCTTCAGCGACCATTGCAGATAGTCTGGATACGAAGCTTTGTCGGCGTCGATGAAGATGAAGTCAAACGGGGCGGCGTGTTTCTGCACCAGCGCCGCAAGGGATGCAGCAGCCGGACCAATGCGAAGGTCTACTCGATCTGCAAATCCGCCGGCTTCGAGATTCTGTTTTGCGATCTGAGCGTGGTGGGGTTCGAGTTCAAGGGTCACGACGACGCCATCATCGGGGAGCGCGCGGGCAAGCCACAGCGTGCTATATCCGCCGAGCGTGCCGATTTCAAGAATGCGCTTGGCGCCCGTGGCACGGACCAGGATTTCGAGGAATTTGCCCTGCAGTGGAGTGACATCGATTGCAGGAAGATCAGCTTTGCGATTGACGTCGAGTGCGGCGTCAAATCCATCGCCGGGAGCGATCAGAGCGTCGGCGAAATATTCGTCGACCTGACTCCAGATTTTCTTGGCTTCATCGGACAAGGCGCAGCCTCCGGGGGATTAAGAGACTTCATGCAGGAATTCTACCGAAGATGCGGAGCCCTACTTATCGCGTGCGACGACGAAATCCGGAACCCAGAGCAATGCGCGCTTGAAGTCCGAGTCGGGCAGGGAAGCAAGCGCCTGCCGTGATTGTTCTGCGTAGCGATCCGCGGCGGCCATGGCGTATTCGACGGAGCCGTTGCGGCGTAGAATCTCGCGAATCTGCTCGCGGCTTACATACTCAAAACTACGATCGTCAAGCACGCGCTGAATTGTTTGCCGCTCACGCGCCGTGCCGTGATCGAATGCGTGAATGACTGCGAGCGTGGTTTTGCCTTCGCGCAGATCGCTGGCTACAGGCTTGCCGAGGACTTCTTCGGTTGCGGTGAGATCGAGAACGTCATCGACAATCTGGAACGACAGACCGACTGCGCGCCCGTAGGCTGCGAGTTTCTCTTCCTGCGCTTCCGTGGCGCCGGCCAGCACTGCACCGAGCCGCATCGAAGTCGAGAACAGGCACGCGGTTTTGCGGAAGATGAGATCGTAGTATTCAGCTTCGGAGACTGCTTTGCCTAGTTTCTGAATCTGCAACAACTCACCTTCGACCATCTGCTGGGTGAGCGAGATAAGCAAATCGAGTACACGGAGATTTTTCTCTTCGAGCGCAACCTTGAAGGCCTGCATGTAGAGCCAGTCGCCGGCGAGGACACATTTTTCGTTGCCCCAGGTAGTGTTGGGCGAAGGGCGTCCGCGGCGGGTAGAAGCACCGTCAATGATGTCGTCGTGAACGAGTGTCGCGGTATGCACCATCTCTACGACGGCGCCGAGGCGGATTGCGCTCGGTCCCGTGTAGTCGAGCAGATGGGCGGCCAGCAGAAGCAGCGAGGGGCGAATGCGTTTGCCGCCGCCTTCGCGCAGATACTCGGCAATTTCGGTGATGGTGCTGACACTGGAGGCGGCGTCGCGCCCCAGTTCCTGCTCGATTGCCACGAGGTCTTCTCGCAGCAGTTCGAAAACCTCTTTTGCCGTCGCTATCGCCAGGGTGCTCAATGGTCTCCGAGTCTCGCTTGTCAGTTCGTGCGGTAGTTCGTGAAAGTGAGTTCTACGCCGAGGTCTTTGCCCCGCAGTGCAGCGATAATGGCCTGAAGGTCGTCCCGGTCTTTGCCCGATATTCTCACAGTATCGCCTTGAATGCTCGCCTGCACCTTCTTTTTTGAATCCTTGACGATACGCACAATTTCCTTGGCTTTTTCAGTTGGTATTCCCTGCTGCAGGGTGATCTTTTGACGCACGCTCTGGCCCATGGCAGGTTCAACCTTGCCGTGAGTAAGATTCTTGAGCGACACACCGCGTTTCACAAGTTTCTGGCCGAGAATCTCCTTGATGGCCTCGAGTTTGTACTCGTTCGAGGATGCCATCTGAATGGTGTCGCTACCTTCGAGGTTGATTTCGGAATGCGAGTCTTTGAGGTCGAAGCGCTGGCGAATCTCTTTCATCGCCTGGTCGATCGCGTTGCGCACTTCCTGGATGTCGACCTTGCTGACGATGTCGAATGAATTTTCCTGGGCCATAATTCCCGTTCCTTCAGATACCTGAGTTGGTGCTTCTGCCCGCTCTTAATTGGCGGTGCGACTCTATCAGTTTCCCACGTCAGGCCGTCAGGTTGAACAAACGAGTGAAGTTTTTGGTAGTAGCGGCAGCGATTTCGGCCGGTGAGCTGTGGTGAAGCTCTGCCAGAGCCTCTGCGGTTTGAGTCATAAATGCAGGCTCGTTGCGCTTGCCGCGAAGCGCTGCCGGAGCCAGCCACGGAGCGTCGGTTTCCACAAGGACCCCGTCAATCGGGACGCGCGCTGCTACATCGCGGAGAGGTTGAGCCTTAGGATAGGTCAGATTGCCGGCGAACGAGATCAGGAAACCGAGATCGAGCGAGCGCTTCGCCTGCTCCCAACCCCCACCGAAACAATGCATTACACCGCCCAGCCCGGTGGCTGCCCAATGTTCGTCCAGCACCTCGAATAGATCGTCCCACGCATCTGCTTCTCCATCTTTTGGCCGGCAATGGATGAGGATGGGGCGTTTACGCGCAGCAGCGATCTTTAGCTGGCAGATAAGCCCCTCCCGTTGAACGGGATGAGCGGCGCCTTCGTGATAATAGTCGAGGCCAATTTCTCCGCAGGCGATGACTTCGGTTGAGCAAGCAGGCCGTCTAGCTTGTCCTGTGCTGCTTCATCTGCTTCTGCCGCGTTGTGCGGATAGATTCCCGCGCTTGCGTAAGAGCCGGGGCATGCCGGGCTTGCCGTTGAACTCGCGGCAGATATCAAGGGCCTGATGCATCTCGGCTGGTCCCTCGCCGATGCCAATGGCGAGCACTGCTCCAACACCCGACTCTGCCGCACGCCGCAGCACCGCTTCGCGATCGTCTGCATAGCGGGGGCTGTCGAGATGCGCATGGGAGTCAATGAGCAAGCGTGGACCTCCATTGAGTTTCAGGCGGTTTGATGAACGCACCTACACTCGAGATCTGCCAATCAATTTTCTACTTTAGCCGCGCCCCGAGCGGCACATCTTCGAGGAAGCCTGCAAGCACGGGCGCGCCATCTGTGGGCAGCGAGGCCGCCAGCAGCATGCCGTTCGATTCCAATCCGCGCATCTTTCGAGGCGCGAGGTTGGCGACGATCACGATCTTGCGGCCGATCAGTTTCTCCGGCTCGTAGTATTGCGCGATTCCGGCGAGGATCTGGCGCTTTTCATAGCCAAGGTCCACTTCCAGCCGCAGCAGTTTATCTGCCTTCGGGATTCTTTCCGCCACTAACACTTGCGCGACCCGCAGCTCCACTTTCGCAAAGTCGTCAATCGTGATGAGCGCCGGAAGCGTCGGCGCTGTCGGAGGGTCCTGCGGGTTTTCCTTTGAATCCAGTGGCTTGTTCTCAGGCACCTGCGCGGGAGTCGAAGCGAGACGGCTGCTCGCAAGTTCGGCCGGTACTGCATGAACATGCGCGGTTGCAACCGGTTTGTCAGAACCGCCAGGTGCGGACGTGGCCGGCTATTATTGCCGTGCCTGCCGGACCGTCTTCCGTGCTCGCCGGCGATTGGACAGAGGAGGCGGCAGGAGCGGCGTTCACCGCGCTGCCAGGCGATTGCGGACCAGGGTGAGGATTCACTCCGAGGGCGGACGTTGGAGCTTCAGGAGCAGCTTTTGGAGCATTTTCCTGATCACTCGCTGCCTCAACTGCATTCTTGTTATCTTCGTCTTCGAGATTCTGCATACGTGTCACTGCATCCTTTTCAGCGCGGGGAAAGAGCGGTGCGGGCTCGCCGAAGTGGGTACCGGCCTTCAATCCGCCCCACGCCAGGTTGGTGAGAAACGACTGTTTCGCAGCGTCAGCAATTTCGCCTTGTCCAAGCTGCTGCCACACCTTGGATGCCGCGTCGGGCAGGATGGGATAGACGAGCGCGGTAATTACTCGGATCGCCTCAGCAGCCGTTGCGAGCACACGGGCTTGAAGCGCAGCGTGATCAGCCTCGGAGCGGTCGGCTGGCTTCTTCCACGGCGCATTGGCGGTGAGATAGCCATCGGTCTCGCCGACCAGGTTCCAGATGGACTTCAGCGCCTCAGAGAAATTCAGTTCATCGAAGGCGGGTGCAAACTCGGCCCAGTGTACGCACGGTGCTTTCGCGCAGAGTGGTCTCATTCGTAGTTTCTGCGCCGACCTCCGGCACGACTCCGCCGAAGTACTTATGCATCATGTTGACCACGCGGCTCACAAGGTTGCCGTAGCCGTTGGCGAGGTCTCCGTTGTAGCGCTGGACCAATGCGTCGAACGAAAAGTTGCCATCCTGACCGAATGGAATTTCGCGCAGCAGGAAATAGCGCAGAGCGTCTGCGCCCAGCACTTCGCGCACCGTGTCGGCGCGGACGATGTTGCCGCGCGATTTCGACATCTTGCCCTGATCAAAGAGCAGCCAGCCGTTGGCTTTCACTGATCGTGGTACCGGAATTCCGGCAGCCATCAGGAATGCGGGCCAGTAGACGCAATGGAAGCGGCTGATCTCTTTGCCGATGAGATGAATATCGGCGGGCCAGAATTTTTGGAACTTCTGGTCGTCATCCGAGCCATATCCAAGGGCAGTGATGTAGTTGGCCAGCGCATCGAACCAGACATAAATCACGTGATCTTCATCGCCGGGAACCGGAATTCCCCACTTTAGGGCGGTTCGGCTGATGGAAACATCTGCGAGCCCGCTACGCACAAACGAAATAACCTCGCGCCGCGTGGACTCGGGCTGCATAAAGCCCGGATTCTCTTCGTAAAATCCGAGCAATTTGCGCTCAAAGGCAGAGAGCTTGAAGAAGTAGTTCTCTTCGCTTACCGTCTCCGTAATCCGTCCGCAATCGGGGCATGGCGCGCCGGGAAGCACATCGACCCACGCCTCGTCAGAAACACAGTATTGGCCGGTGTACGAACCCTTGTAGACGAATCCGCGGTCGCGAAGTGTGGCAAAGAGTTTTTGTACGCCGCGCTTGTGTCTCTCCTCGGTGGTGCGGATGAAATCGTCGTACGTGAGCCCAAGACGATCCCACAGCGAGCGGAACTCGGCGGAAATGGCATCTGCAAAATCCTGCGGAGAGCGCCCTGCCAGTTTGGCCGAACGTTCGATCTTCTGCCCGTGCTCGTCGGTTCCGGTGAGAAACCACGTCTCGATGCCCATTGCCCGTTTGCGGCGAGCGATCGCGTCACACACGATGGTCGAGTAGGCGTGGCCAAGGTGTGGGCGCGCATTCACGTAGTAGATGGGCGTGGTGAGATAGAAGCGGGATGAACTGGGATCGGGTGCCATGAATTCCGTGGGCTTCTCTGGTTGAAGCTTCAATTACACGCCAGAAGCAGCATCCTCTTCATCTTACGGCATGCCGACTGCCCATCTTTCACTTTGCGGCTTGCACCCGCAGCGGATCGCCAGTGCCGTGGTCAGTGATCTGAAATCGAAGGAAATCGTGAATGGCAGCGAGCGCCAACGGATTATCGGAAGCAATCGCCACTCGAGCTCCGGCATCGAGTGATTCATAGCGGAAGTGGATCTGACCCTTCAGAATCTTCATGGACGTGACGCCGGGAGGCACTTCGTCGTGCACAAACATTGGGGTGGAATAATCGCCACCTGCAAACGCCGCTGCAATGTGCTCGAGATGCATCCGAATGGCCTGGATATTGGCTGAGTCATTGGGGTCGTTGGCCGTGACATGGATTGATCCGCCCGTCTCAGACAGAAGGAAATGATGGGTGGTTTTGTCGTGCGGGAATCCCATCGCCTGATCGCCATGGTTCTCGACGATCTGTTGATGGTCGTGGGGACTCGCATGAGTCGCGTGCATCGGGCATGGTTGGTCTTGAGACGAGGGTGCCTGGGCCCACAACCGAGGAGCCGGCGCAGCCAAAAGAATCGAAATGAGAACGCGTATCGCTTTATTCATCTTTGTTTCTTCCTCCTCAGTGGTTCTCGAATGGCAGTTGCCGGGGCCGGTGCACCATTCAGCGAATGCAGGAGAAACGCCTTCTCTCCGGGTTGATTCCGGGCAACCCGCAAACGCCAATCGCTCACCATCGCTTCCATGTACTTCTGTGTCTGCTGCAATTCAGCGATGCGCTGTTGAAGCGCGTCGAGTTTCTCCTGGAGCATTCCGAGCACGCGTCTGCATGGGGCGCCGCCGTGGTCCCGGATGCGAAGGATCTCGGCAAGTTCTGGCAGTGTGAATCCGAGTTGCAGAGCGTGACGCACGGTCTTCACGCGCTCGAGGCTTTCCGGCGGATACAGGCGATATCCTGACGAGTTTCGCGGCGCCCTGGGAAGGACGCCGAGCCTCTCGTAGTGACGCAACGCATCGGTGCTGATGCCGACAGCCCGCGCCAACTCCCCCGAACGGAACGCCCTCGGCTTCTCGGTCATGGGAGAAGTATGAACCCTGGAGCCGGTTCCAGGGTCAAGTGATCGCCTGCATCCAACTCGAAATCTGCATGCAATTCAGCCGTCTGTGGGGCCGCATGCAGGTGTCTTTTGTCGCGTTACTGACGTTCTTGAATCAAGCCTTTGAAACGACAACGTCTGTTAGAATCAGCGTTGATAATCAAGGATTTCCGAGGCACTCACCCGTGTATCAGGAACTGAAGAGCCGGCTCGAATCGCATCTGCGCGATGTGCTCAAAGCCAAGTACGACCTCACGGTCGAAAACATTCCGCTGGAGACTCCGCCGGATCTGAAGTTCGGTGAGTTAGCGACTCCCATCGCCTTTGAGCTCGCCCGCAAACTGCGCAAGGCGCCCAGGGTCATCGCTCAGGAGATCGTCGCCGAACTGGGCACGCCGCGTGGATTCGCTTCTTTCGAAATTGCCGGAGCCGGTTACATCAATGCGTATCTCGATCGCGTGGTGGCCGTCCGCATGATGACGAGCGGTGAGGACGCCGAGCCGGTCAAGTCCGATATCCACGCCCTTGTCGAGCACACCAGCATCAATCCCAATAAGGCCGCGCACATTGGACACCTGCGCAACGCAATTCTTGGCGATACGTTTGTGAAACTGCTGCGCGCCGCGGGTCGGCAGGTCGCCGTGCAGAACTATATCGACAACACCGGCGTGCAGGTTGCCGACGTGGTGGTTGGCTTTCTGCACCTCGAAAAGAAGTCACTGGCTGAAGTTCGCACGCTCATTGAAGATCTCGAACTGCACTTTCAGCGAGTCGACTTCTACTGCTGGGATCTCTACGCGCGCACTTCGCAATGGTATGCCGAGGGATCTGACCAAGAGAAGGAAGCGCGGAAGCGCTTGCGGTATGCGACGCTGCATGAGATTGAACAGGGCGGCAATGAGACCGCTGCGGTCGCCGATCTGATCTCGACATCGGTACTGCGGCGGCATCTGGAGACGATGCTGCGACTGGGTATCGAGTACGACTTTCTGCCGCGCGAGAGCGAGATTCTGCACCTGAATTTCTGGGCGCTGGCTTTCGAGCAGTTGAAGCAGAAGGGCGTGCTCTACTTCGAAAACGAGGGCAAAAACAAAGGCTGCTGGGTGATGTCGCGGACCGGTGCGACGGCTAACAATGAACAGGGTGAAGCTGGCGCCAAGGAAGTGGATGAAGACGCCAAGGTGATTGTCCGCTCCAATGGGACCGTGACCTACGTGGGCAAGGACATTGCCTATCACCTATGGAAATTCGGTCTTCTCGGTCGCGATTTTGGGTACCGCAAATTTTTCAGCTATCCAGACCACGAGTGCTGGATCTCAACAGAAAAGGGCGAGGAGCCCCATCCGCATTTCGGCGACGCGCAGGCTATCTACAACGTGATTGATTCGCGGCAGGCAGATCCGCAGGCGAACGTCATTCAGGCCCTGCGTGGGATGGGCTACACCGAGCAGGCAGACCACTACACGCACTTCGGCTACGAAATGGTTGCGCTCACTCCGCGATGCGCTGCCGAGCTCGGCTATGACGTGGCGGAAGAAGACAGCGCGCGCCCCTATATCGAGGTCAGCGGCCGCAAGGGTTTCGGCGTGAAGGCCGATGATCTGATTGATAAGCTCATCGCCGCGACGCGCTTCGAAGTCGATACGCGCCAGACCTCGCGCGACGAGCAGGAGCGCCAGGTGATCGCCGAGCAAATTGCGATTGGCGCTCTGCGCTACTTCATGTTGAAGTACACGCGCAATTCGGTGATCGCTTTCGACTTCAAAGACGCTCTCAGCTTCGAAGGCGAGACCGGCCCTTACATTCAATATGCCGTAGTTCGCGCGCGCAACATTTTCCGGAAAGGGTCGATCACGCCGGAGGCAGTGTTGCGCGAATTCGCGGGCTCCGATCCGGGTGCGTTTTTGATGGGCGAAGCGGGCGAAGATATCTGGTCACTCTGGCTGCGAGCAGGGCGCCGCTCGTCGGTGCTTGATCAGTGCATTGCCACATCAGAGCCTGCCTACCTCGCCAAGCACGCCTTCCAACTGGCGCAGGAATTCAACAATTTCTACCATAAACACCACGTACTTACGGAGTTAGATCCCGAGCGCAGGATGTTCCTGCTGGCTACGGCCGCAATCACGATGCGGGAATTAATTACTGTCCTCGAATGGCTCGGCATCGAAAGCCCCGAAGCGATGTAGCACCCCGGTAATGCTTGTGTAGCCTGCGTCACAAGCAGGTCTTCGGGCAGCCGGAGTATATTGCTCGACGGTCAGAGATAAAAGGACAGGCTATGGATAACACTGCTTTGCAAACACATATGCTCCTTCCTATTGAAGAGATTGCCAGGAAACTCTCGCTTTTGCCGGCCGAATACGAGCCGATTGGCGCCTATGGCGCGAAGCTGAACCTGAATCTGCTGGACAATCCGGCGTTTCCGGTTCGCGGCAAGCTGATTATTGTTACCGCCACCACGCCGACGACATCCGGCGAGGGCAAGACCGTGGTCTCGATCGGTCTGGCGCAGGGGCTGGAGCGTATCGGATGCAAGTCGATCCTGACTTCGCGTGAGCCATCGCTGGGGCCGGTGTTCGGGATGAAGGGCGGCGCGGCGGGCGGCGGCCTGTCGCAGGTGGAACCAAGCCAGAAGATCAACCTGCATTTCCATGGCGACTTTCACGCCATCACGGCTGCGCACAACCTGCTGGCGGCGATGATCGATTCGCATCTCTTTTTCGGCAACGCGCTCGATCTCGATCCTGCGCAGATTACGTGGCCGCGCACAATGGACATGAACGATCGCGCCCTGCGCCGCGTGACGGTGAGTGTTGGCGCAAAGGGCGACGGCGCGAATCGCGAAACAGGTTTCGTCATTACCGCCGCATCGGAAATCATGGCCATCATGGCGCTGGCATCGAGCCGCGCCGATCTGCGGCATCGCATCGATTCCATCGTTGTCGGGCCATCGCGTTCGGGGCATCCGGTTACGGCTGGTGATCTGGGAGCAACGGGCGCCATGCTGGCGCTGCTCGACGATGCCATCAAGCCCAATCTCGTGCAGACTACCGAGGGCACGCCGGCGCTGGTCCACACGGGGCCTTTTGGCAACATCGCGCATGGGACGTCGAGCATCCTCGCGCACAAGATGGGCGTGCGGCTCGCCGATTACGTCGTCAACGAGTGCGGATTCGCGGCCGATCTCGGCGCGGAAAAGTATTTCGACATCGTGATGCGCTTGTCGGGCATTGAGCCGGCGGCCGCAGTTCTTGTTGTCACTGCGCAGAGTCTGCGCGCGCAGGGTGAAGGCAAGTTGGAGTCCGGCTTTGCCAATCTCGGGCACCACATCAAGACGCTGCGTGCATATGGCGTCCCGCTGGTTGTCGCCATCAATCGCTTCCCGTCGGATACGCCCGAAGACCTCGAGATGATTGCCACGGAGTGTTCGCTGCAGGGAGTGCCGTGCGCGTTGGTTGAGGCCTTTGCCAAAGGCGGCGAGGGTGCGGTCGACTTGGCGCACAAGGTGGTATCGGCGATTGAGACGAATCCAGCGCCGGAGATTCAGCCGGTCTACGCGCTTGAAGATGCGCTTGACGTGAAGATCCTGAAAGTCGCCATCCAGGTTTATGGTGCCGATGGAGTGACGTTCAGCGACGCAGCGCGCGCCAAGCTTGAGCGCTATGCCGCATGGGGATTCGGACGCCTGCCGGTTTGCATCGCCAAGACGCAATACTCGCTCACCGACGATCCCAAGCGCATGGGCGCGCCAACCGGTTGGGCACTGAACATTAACGACGTGTCTCTGTCGGCGGGCGCAGGATTCGTTGTGGCTGTCTCCGGCAACATGATGTTGATGCCGGGCCTGCCGAGCCATCCGCGGGCAATGTCGATCGACATAGATGACGATGGAGAGATCGTGGGCGTTTAGACTGCCGGGGGCGGATCCGCGAAAGCAGTCAAGCCCCGCGTCCCCTCAAATCCGCCAACTCGCTCAAAACAAACGCCAAAAAAGTTCGCGGATTTTGCAGGTTATTTCGCGCTTTAGCCTAAGCTGAATCTGTGCGGTTGATCTCCGCCGCTAGCGGCGAATGCGCCTTTTATGTTGCCTGCGCGGGAAATTGGATTAAGTTATCCGTGAAATCCAGCCCTCAGCCAGGGGATAGAGCCCGTTAGAGCCCGTAAGTTCTTTGTTGAGACGACTCTGCGGACTAAGTTCTTTCCTATGAAGACATTGCGGCGATGCGGCGGCAGTTAACTTTATTAGTTGCACGACTTTACGCACAGAGTAGGGGGTGTACACCCCCCTCGTTAGGAACACGGCTCGGTCGAAATGGCCGGGCTGTCGCTCTATTCGTAGCTGCGCACCCATTCGAGAATGGAGCGGACGGCTACCCCGCTGGGGCCCTTGGCGATGTAGGGCTTGTTGTCTTCAATCCATGCGAGGCCGGCGATGTCGAGGTGGATCCACGGGGTGTCTTCGGCGAAGGCGTGCAGGAATTCGGCAGCGGTGATGGCTCCGCCCCAGCGCCCGCCGGTGTTCTTGATGTCGCCAATGTCGCTGCGGATCTGGTCGTAGTATTCGTCGCCGAGAGGCATGCGCCAGAACTTTTCGCCCGAAGTCGCAAGGGCTGCCTGGAATTTTTCGATTGTGGCGTCGTCGTTTGAGAATGCGCCGGCGTTGATCATGCCCAGTGCGACTACGCAGGCGCCGGTCAGGGTGGCCGCGTCGATGAGGTGCGTCACGCCGAGACTCCGTGCATAGGTGATGCCATCGGCGAGCACAAGGCGGCCCTCGGCGTCGGTGTTGATGATCTCGATGGTCTTGCCGGACATGGCGGTCTGCACGTCGCCGGGTTTCTGCGCCTTGCCATCGGGCATGTTTTCTGCAGCGCAAACAATGCCGATGACGCGGACCCTGGGCTTCAATAGGGCAATGGCGCGCATGGCGCCGATCATGGCTGCGCCGCCGGCCATGTCGTACTTCATCTTCTCCATGTTGTCTGCGGGCTTGATGGAGATGCCGCCGGTGTCGAAGGTGATGCCCTTGCCGACGAGTCCGAGCACGGGCCCGTCGGTTACGCCTTCCGGTTCATACTTCATCACGATCAGCGCCGGAGGCTCTTCGGAGCCCTGAGAGACGCTCCAGAAGGCGCCCATCTTCAACTCGTGCAGCTTGTCGGTCGAGTAGACCTCGGATTTGAGGCCGGTTTCGGACGCCATCTGTGCTGCACGCTGGCCCAGGACAGTGGGCGTCAGCTTGTTTCCTGGCTCGTTGACCAAGGATGCGAGCGAAGTTCTGGCTCTCGCCGATGATTACGCCTTCATTGAAGGCGGTGCGGACGGCGGCCTGGTCTCCGGTGGACGACGCGGCGAGGGTGAACGAATGAACGCTGACGTCTTTGCGCTCACTGCGGTAGGTGTCGGGATCGAAGTCGCCGACGAAGGCACCCTCCACTGCGGCCCGCGTGCAGGCATTCGCAGGGAGCGTCAGGTCCAGGTCTTGCGGCGCTTCAGGCAGCGCAAATGTCAGGTTGCGAATGGCGCGCGGCTTGGTGTAGCGCACGGCGGTGCCAGCGGCGTTGCGAACGGCGTGGACGGTGGCCTTGGCCTTCTTGCCGAGCCCAACGATCAGGAGTCGCTTGGCCTTCAGCCCGACGGGGGCGTGGAGGAGGACGGCCTCGTTGGCGCCGGCCTTATATTCGCCGCTGGAGAGCACAGCGGCTGCGGCGGCGCGGACGGCTTCGTCGCTGGTCAGGAGAACCGGCTGAGGTTTAGCGTCCGGGCCCTTGGCGGTCTGGGTGTCGATGGCGGTGACGGCGAGAAGTTCGGTTTCGATCTGGGCGAGGGGAGAGAAAGAAAGGTCTGTGCGCATACCTGACCATTATTTCATTGCGAAGAGCGGAGAGGTTTTTGTCACGTGGTCGGCTCGCCTACATGGCATTCGCGTGGCGAAGAGTTGCCAAAGGTCCGAGTGGGCCCACCACTCGAAAATTCAGCTACAGACACGACTTCCGCTTGCCAAAGGAACTGTCATCCTGAGCGCAGCGAAGGATCTGCGGTTGCTTTTAAGTCTCTATCCGGTCCAGCGCTCGTTTGTAATCGGCCGGTTCACATTCATACCAATCACGGCTCAAATCCGCCCAGATCGGATTCACGGATTCAATGAGCGCAATATAGGCCCAATCCGGGCAGAAGCAGCTCTCCTTCTTTGAGGCAGGCTGGGGACGTATTACCATGTTGACGCTGATCTGAAGCGAAGTCGAAGACGCACCGAAAAGCCTGAGGCCATTTTGCTTTTCTACTTTGCCATTGCGATCTGGAGGAGGTGACGATGATCCGAACAGTCCTCCTTAGTTTCTTCTTGTTGTGGTTGGCGCCCCTCAGCGCGCAGACACACGAACTGGATCTCAAGCCCGCTGACGGTTGGATCGACACGACCATCGACTTCAAGTCTGCAGACACGATGAAGGTCAGCGCGACCGGACAACTCCAGTATTCCAATGCGCGCCAGCCCAACGGTCCCGAGGGTCTGCCGCGCGGTTTTGCCGATCTGGTGCGGGTCTTCCAGTTCAACGATGCCGGGCGCGGTGCACTTATCGGGCGCATTGGGTCCAGCGACGCATCCCGGCCTTTCCTGATCGGAGCCCAGGTCTCGCGCCAGTCTCCCGTCGATGGACGCCTCTTTGTCGCGATTAACCAGTCCTCGTTCGACAACGCGACGGGCTCTTACCACGTCACGATTGAGCGGACCGCAGCCACAGCTTCGGCGAAAGCCGAAGTAAAGGTGCCACCGTTCCCGCAGAAGCTGATCGATTCAGTTCCCCGGCGGGTCGAGGATCCAAATGGCGCGCCCGGCGACCGGGTGAACTTCATCCTGATCGGATCGCAGGAGGAGGTGCAGTCGGCGCTTAAAGCCGCCGGATGGGTTGTCGTCGATCGCACAAATCAGGACGCGGTGCTAAGCGGATTGCTATCCTCGCTCTCCAAGCAGGCGTACGTGACCGTGCCGATGAGCGAATTGCGCCTCTACGGGCGCGCGCAGGATTTCGGCTACGCACAAGCCGACCCACTGCGCGTAGTGGCTTCGCGACATCACTTTCGCCTTTGGAAGGCGCCATTCGATCTTGAAGGGCAGACCGTGTGGGCAGGTGCCGGAACGCACGACATAGGATTTGACCGCGACCAGCGCACTAAAAACGGCATCACGCACAAAATCGACTCGAATACCGACGGCGAACGGGACTACATCCGCGACAGCCTCATGCAGACGGGGACGGTGGTAAAGACCGATTACATGACACCCACTGATCCCGTGTTGAAAGCGAAAACGGCGACGGGAAGCGAATTCACTTCCGATGGTCGGACGCTGCTGGTGTACTTCGTCTCAGACAAGAAATAAAACTGCCCTTGGTGAGCAATACGGAGTTTTTATCTTTTCGATGCGAGACGCTGAGAGCGTTTTATCGCGAAGTGCAAAGCTTCATTCTCAGCGGACGAGCGTCATCAAAGACAGCGAAAGGCGAATGGTGCCTACAGCGCTTGCGTTGCCGATTCGGCAGTGAGAGCGAGAACCGACGGGGATGAAGTGGCGCTTGGCACCTTAAGCGACTGCAGCGTTTTTTTCAATGCCCTGCCAAACTCAAGCGTTTGCACTGACTTCTTGAGTGCCCCTCCGATTTCAAGTGCTTGATCGGTGTCAAGAATGAACTGCAGGGTTGTATGTTTGCCAGTTTTGAATTGCTCAGCCCTCTCAATATAGTTAACGCGCATCAGCAGGCCAACACCAGCAATATGCCGTACTTCGCATTTACTCATTGGACAGGCAATGATTGCCCAGGTTGGAACGTCTTGTACTTTGTTCTTGGTGGATGGCATGTGATGACTGTACCGTTTCCGCTATTTCGTTGCGATGACACCAAAGAAGCACTCGAATGGTTCGTTCGTAGGGGTCAACAAATGAGATCTTTCCGTTGCCGCAATCAGCTGCAAGCAGAACGATTGAGCGCAGCCGTAAAGTCACTCGGAACCGGCTTGCAAGACGAGCTTAGAGACCTGGTCCTTGAATATCGGGATGGATGCCCGAAGCTGAAGTTTATCGCTCCCTCCGGCCCCACAAAGCCCGGCTGCTTCCCGAAATCTGTGAAGGGAGCTTTGCCGCCTCGGATCGTTCAGCGCCCCATGCGGTGTTTGCTGGCGTTGACGGCTGCGCGGGCTTCTCGGTCGGCCTCGCGGCGGCGTTCGGTCTCGCGCTTGTCCCAGTCCTGTTTGCCCTTGGCGACGGCCAGTTCGCACTTGACGCGGCCATTTCTGAAGTAAAGGCGGGTGGGGATGAGCGTATGACCCTTAATCTGCGTCTTAGCCATCAGCCGCCTAACTTCGTCCTTGTGCATCAGCAGCTTTCGTGTGCGGGTTTCGTCGTGGTTGGCGATATTGCCATGCGAATAGTGACCGATGTGCAAATTGAGCAGGAAGGCTTCTCCGTCCTTGATGAGGCCGTAGGAGTCCTTGAGATTCGCCTTTCCTTCGCGAATCGACTTGACCTCAGTGCCGCGCAGGGCAACGCCGGCCTCGAATTTCTCCAGCAGAAAGTAGTTGTGGCTGGCGGCTCGGTTGTGGGCGGCATCGCGCTCTCCGGACGCCACAGGGTCGCGCGGCCGGGCCTGTTTTGCGGGGCCGGAGCGATCAGGGGGTACGATAGTGTGGCTGGTTTGCCGCGCCATGGGGGAAAGTCCCTTAAACTTTCATCGTAGCATTGCAACGCTAACCCCCATATTGCAGTGGGGCTTTGCTAGAATGGGGCATCGTTTTGGCAGGAAGCAAGAATATCGGAATATATGTTAACGCTAGCGTCGCAGGGACCATGGTCTGCCCATGCGGGTCTGACGATGAGGGCCAGTCCTTGCAGATGCCTGGGAGTCCGATGAAAAGCCGACTAGAGTCTCCGGCAAGCCGCGTCCCCTCTTCTTTCGAAATTCCGTCACTGGATTCTCCTTGCCGGAGTTTTCGCGCTGTTTGGTGCGGGTTCTGCAATTGTTTGCACAATCGGCGAATACATATTACAAGCAGGGGCAGGCTGCCGAAGCACGCGACGATTTCGATGCGGCCTATCAGAATTTCCAGAAGGCCTTCTCGATGCAACCCAAAAACGAGGCGTACAAAACAGCGTACTATCGTGTCCGGTTCACCGACGCTGCGATGCACGTGACCAAGGGCCGCAACCTGCTGGCAGCCGGCGATGAACAGGGTGCGCTGGTCGAACTGCTCCGCGCCAACGAGATTGATCCAAGCAGCGAGGCTGCTCAACAGGAGATTGCCAAAATTCGCGCCCTCCACGGGCAGGGGCCTACGGTTGAGAGCACCGCTCCCATGAGTGTGCAGACCCGAGGAGACGTCGAAGCGATCGGCTCGCCCGCGCAATTGAAGCCGATGTCGAACGAGCCACTCTCTCTGCATATGTCAGAGGATTCAAAGCTCGTGTATCAAGCCATCGGCAAGGCCGCGGGCATCAATGTTTTATTTGATCCGGATTACATTTCAAAACGCATCCAGGTTGAGCTGAACAATGTTTCGCTGCTTGATGCTTTGCGGATCGTCGGCACCCTCTCGGGGACGTTCTGGCGGCCTATTACGCTGAACACGATTTTTGTTGCCGCAAATACGCGCTCAAAGCGGGCGGAACTCGATGAACAGGCGGTGCAAACGTTTTATCTGTCGAACGCATGGCAACAAAACGACATGCAGGACGTACAGACCGCTCTGCGCAATGTAATGCCCAATGCGAAGGTCTACGGCGTGGCCAGTCAGAATGCGATCGTGATGAGAGCGACGCCCGATGAGTTGCTGCTTGCGCAGAAACTCGTCAACGATCTCGACAAGGCCCGGCCCGAAGTTGTTGTCGATATTGCCGTGCTTGAGGTCAGCAAGAACTGGGAGAGAAATCTCGGTATCGCGTGGCCTGGCAGCGTGGGTGTTACGCTGGTGGGTCCCAATGTCACTACCCCAACCACCTGTCCTACAGGAAGCACGAATTGTACGCCGAGCACTTCGACCAACAACAATCTGACCCTCAACAATCTTGCGCACCTCACTTCGAATGACTTTGCAGTTACAGTGGGAACCGTTACGGCAAACCTGCTGCTGACTGACAACAACACCAAGATTCTTCAGAACCCCCGCATTCGCGCCGCCGACCAGCAGAAGGCGAGTTTGAAGATCGGCTCGCGCATTCCGATTGCGACCGGCTCCTATCAGACCGGCGCGGCCACTGCGCTGGTGAGTTCGCTGGTCAATACGCAGTTCCAGTACCAGGACGTTGGCGTCAACATCGAAGTCACGCCGACGGTTCACTTTGATCGCGACGTGACGCTCAAGATCAAAATCGACGTCTCCGCGCAGAGCGGCTCGGTGACGATCAGCGGTGTCACCGAACCGATTCTGAGCCAGCGCGTGGCTGAGCAGACCATCCGCCTGCGCGAGGGCGAAGCCAACATCCTGGGCGGCATCCAGGAGCAGCAGATACAGGACAACTTTAGCGGCATTCCGGGTCTCAGCTCCATTCCGATCCTTCGCTATCTTTTCGGATCGCGGGACAAGATCAGGCAAGACGACGAGATTGTGTTCCTCGTGATTCCGCACGTGGTTCGTTCGCAGGAGCTTACCGCGGCCAATTTGCGTACAGTTGATACGGGTCCGGGCACGAGTTCCGTTGAATTGCGCCATGTTTCCGATGGCGGAGGTGCCGCTTCCATGGCGCCTGCTGTAGCACCATCGAATCGTTCAACCATCGGGACGGTGCAAGGAGCAACCAGTGCTGAAGCTGCCGCCGCAACGGCTCTTGCGCAAATGCGCGCTTCGGCGAATACCACTGGAGCAGCTGCGGAAGTGAACCGCGCTGCTGCTGCCGAAGGAACACCACCCGGTGCGCAGCCCTCGGGAGGCAAGGTCAACTTGATGTTGAACTCTCCGGGAACGGTGATCAGCGGAACCACGTTCCAGGTTCCGGTGGTATTGACCGGCGGAGCGGATGTATCGTCCGTGCCCTTGCAGATTCAATACGATCCATCCAAGATATCCCTCGTCAATGTGGGAGATGGCGACCTGTTGAATCGCGACGGACAAATCGTGTCGATGGCTCACCGCGACGATGGCCCTGGCAACCTCACCTTGAATGTTTCGCGTCCACCCGGAGCACCCGGCGTGAGCGGGGCAGGCGTGGTCTGCGTCCTTACATTTCAGGCGGCGGCAAAGGGTCAGAGCGATATCAGCATTACGCGTGCCGGCGCAATGAGCAGCGCGGGCAAGCCTTTGCAGGCACAAACTTCGCAAACCACGATTGTTGTGCAGTAGGAGCATCAAGCAGATGAAGGCTAAGCGGCCAAGCCGAAGACATTCGGAGCGCGGCCTGACGCTGGTTGAGCTGATCGTGACCGTGGCGATCCTTTCGATCCTGGCGTCGGCGGCTATCCCCATCGCTCGTTTCAAAGTCAAACGGGACAATGAGCGCCAACTGCGGCGCGATTTGTGGGAGATGCGCGACGCCATCGATCACTACAAGGACGCTGCCGACAAAGGCGCGATCCAGACGAAGGTCGACAGCCAGAATTATCCGCCCGATCTTGAGACGCTGGTGAACGGCGTGGATATTCAGGGCAAGAAGGTGAAGTTTCTTCGCCGCATCCCTCTCGATCCGATGACGGGCAAGGCGGAGTGGGGATTGCACTCCATGCAGGATGATCCAAAGTCGGATTCGTATAGTGGGAATAGCGTCTTCGATGTGTATTCGAAGTCGACGGGCACGGCGCTGGATGGTACGAAGTATTCCGAATGGTAGGCTTGTCCCCGATAAGCGGTGAATGAACGACGACGAGTGTAGGAGAATAGAAGTACAGATGCGCATCAGACAGAGACAGGAAGCCGGCTTCACGCTGATGGAGTTGATGATCGTGATGATGATCATCGGCATCCTGACGACGCTTGCCATACCGAGCTTCAAAGCTGCGATTAAATCTGCGCAGGAAGCTGTGCTCAAGGAAGACTTGCGCGTCATGCGTACTGCAATTGATTCCTACACCATGGATAAACAGAAAGCGCCTCAATCGCTCGATGACCTGGTGCAGGATGGGTACCTCAAGGTCATCCCCGAAGATCCGATGACGAAATCGCGCGAAACCTGGGTCACCGGCGTGAGTGACTCTTTGCACTCGCTGGATCAAACCGATCCAGGCATCGATGACGTGCACTCGGGGTCGCAAGAGACAGGATCTGACGGACAGCCGTACTCTGCGTGGTAATCGCGAGAGGATAAGAATGGCTCGGAGAACGATTGGGTCTTTGCTTCTGGTGTGTTGGATGCTGTCTGGAGTTGCGCTACACGCAGCCGATCTCACCAAAACCATCATCATCAAGGTATTCGACGGAAAGTCAGGTAAGCCCCTTGTGCCTACCGGCTTCCAGGTGCGCGTCGACCACCAAACCATGCTGCACCCTGACTGGGTGAAGGCCAATGAAGACGGCACCGCCGAACTCAGCATTCCCGCTGACACTCATGAGATAGCGCTCCATCTCGCGTACAACAACTCCATGGACATTTACATCAACTGCGACAAGGAAAAGAATTCGTTTGGCGATGTCTGGTATCTCGTGCCGCAGATCATGGAGAAGGGAATAGTCACGCCAAATGGATGCGCTAAACCCAAGGTCAACGAAAAGTTTAAAACCACGGCCATACCGGGTGAACTGATCATGTTTGTGCGCGAGAAGAACATGATTGAACAGATTAAGGACTGACCCGGATAGTTCGCGCCGAACCGCCGGCAAGTGGAGAATACCCTTGGCTTCTGATCCCGCCTCTGCAACTTCAGACAGGTTGCAGCTTGAGGCTTGCGGCCTCTACTGCGCGCTGATACGCGACGTGACCCGTGTGAATGCCGGCGAGCAGGAGAAAGAGCCAACGCTCGGCGGAAAGCTTCTATACGCAGGCGAGATGGATGTGCATGGTCGCGCGATGGTGATTGCCGGGAATGTTTCAGGCTGCGCAACGTTGGCGGCGACTGCGGATCTGGCGGCGCAGAAGCTGGCGATTCGCGACGGCGTCGTCGATTTTGTTGTCACTTCGTTGGACGAGGCTCTTCGCATTCTCAAAAACGAAGTTCGCAAATGCGCGACGGTGGCCGTTTGCGTTGGTGCAGCTCCCGCTACAGTTGAGCGCGAGATGATTGAACGCGGCGTCTTGCCCGATCTTGTGTTTGAGGGGCTGCCTGGCGAGCGGCGTGATGTGCCGGACTTCGGGGCAGCGTTCGGATCGGGGCTAAATCTAGGCAGTCGTAAGGTTGAGCTCACTGCGCCGGATGCGGGCTTGGCATTCGTGACTTGGCAGGCTGCACAGGCTGCCGCGCGCTGGATGCCGAGACTGGATGCGATTGCTCAGGATTGCCTTTCTTCAGACCGGCGGGCGCAGCGGTGGATTCGCTTGTCTCCGCTTTACTGCGGGCGCAGCGCACAGGCTCGCCGCGTACTCTATTGCGAACAGGATTTGGCAACGCAGATCATCAGCCAGTTTGAGGCGCATGTGAAAGAGGGCGAAATCGAAACCGAGGTCTCGGCAGGTTGGGCGATCGGCGACAAGACTGAAGTATTCCGATTTGTGCCGGTCACAACTGCCTAAGCTGGCGCTTCGGACCCTGCGGATTCGATGCGATTCCAGAGTTCCTTCACGCCGGCGCCGGTCTTCGCCGATACGGGCAACACTTCATCCAGATCGAATGCGTTCCGGATCGAAAGCAGGTTTCGCGTGCGCGTATTACCGCTCAGTCGATCGATCTTTGTCGCAACTACGAGGAAATCGCGGCCAACGTGGCGCAGCCAGTCGATGAGCTTGCCGTCATTCGGCTGTGGAGGGACGTTGGAGTCGACCAGGCAGACGCACAGCTTCAGTGTTTCGCGCTCGGCGAGGTAGGGATCGATGAACTTCGGCCATTCGGCTGAAATTGACTTCGAGATTTTGGCATAGCCATAACCGGGAAGGTCGGCGAAGATGAGCTTGCTCTGTTGACGCGGGTCGAGCAGTGCAAAGAAGTTGATTGCGCGCGTGCGCCCCGGCGTTTGCGATACTTTAGCGGCCTTTTCGCCAACGAGCGCATTCAGCAGGCTCGATTTGCCGACATTCGAGCGGCCCAAAAATGCGATTTCCGCCACGGTGGGAGCAGGGAATTGAGCCGCATCAAGTGCCGAAAGCAGGAATTGCGTGCTGTAGCGCATTACGGGCATTCAAATCTCAATCTCTCGACTCGCGATTGTCCGAGCCTCGCATTTTCTTGAGGATACAAGATCGAGGCTATGCGGCCGCTCGCGAGTCCACTTTTATGGAACCGGCTCATAGGCGCGAACATCAAAGTCGTGTGACGAATGACCACAGATTTCATGCTGAACCCACATAGAAACTGCCCTATACTTTTTTCACCTTTTACAGGTTTTTGGAGTCACCGTGCATACAATTGTTGCCATCTGGCTATTTGCTGCATCTGCCAATGGGCAGTTTGTCCACAACATCAACGTCGCGGAGCCGCCCGTTACGCAACCAGCGCTGGTGAAGATTCCCAAGGGTCCCAATGGCCTGACTCTGTACAACGAAAAGGGCGAGCGGGTGGCACAGTGTGAAAAGAAGGGCGACACCTTTTCAAATTGCAAGGTGGAGGCCGGCTTCAATTTCGATGATGTGATGAATGCCTGGGTGCACGCCTTCGAGGACATACAGAGCAAGTAGCGCGGACATTCCGCTTCTACTCTGCAGGAAAAAAGGGAAGGCGTCGCGCCCTCCCTTTTTCTGTTACTTGATGCAGAATTCCTACTGCCGGGAGACCTGGCCGGTTACAACATCCGAGGCTGGCGGGACTGCGGTCAGAACTTCGGCTGCTTCTGGAACGGGAGACGGCAACGGGCTTTCAAGGGCCAGTGCCAGCACCTCGTCCATCGTGTCGACGAAGTGAAGCTTCATGGAGTTCTTGATGTTGTCAGGCAATTCGGCAACGTCTTTCTCGTTGGCCTTGGGCAGGATGGCTTCGAAGATTCCTGCACGCAGTGCAGCCAGGAGCTTCTCTTTCAATCCACCGATGGGAAGGACCTTGCCACGCAGCGTGATCTCGCCGGTCATGGCGATGTCGCGCCGGACCGGGATTTTTGCGAGCGCACTTGCAAGCGCGGTCGCCATGGTGATGCCGGCAGAGGGGCCGTCCTTTGGAATCGCGCCTTCGGGCACATGCAGGTGCAGGTCAACGTTGCGGTAGAACTCGCGGCTAAGTCCGAGGGCCTGCGCGCGGCCGCGAATGTAAGCGAGTGCGGCTTGAGCTGATTCCTGCATGACGTCGCCGAGCTGGCCGGTGATGGTCATCTTGCCCTTGCCGTCGAGGACTGTGACTTCGGTGGTGAGGATGCTGCCGCCGACTTCGGTCCATGCAAGGCCGGTGACAAGGCCGACTTCGCTCTTCTCGTGCACTTCGGAATCGCGGTACCGCGCAACGCCGAGAAATTCGCTGATGCTTGCGCCGGTGATTTCTTCCTTGTGCTTCGCGCCCTTCTTGACGACGCGACGCGCAACCTTGCGGCAGACGTTGCCGATCTCGCGTTCCAGGTTGCGAACGCCGGCTTCGCGCGTGTAGTTGCGGATGATTTCGAGGATGGCATCATCGGTGAAGGCGACGTTCTTATCGCTCAGGCCGGTTTGCTCGCGCTGTTTTTTCACCAGGTATTGCTTGGCAATTTCGAGTTTCTCCTGCTCGGTGTAGCCCTGCAGGCGCAGCACTTCCATGCGGTCCTGCAGCGGAGCCGGAACGGTGTGCAGCACGTTCGCCGTGGCAACGAAGAGGACCTGCGAGAGATCGTAGTCCACGTCGAGGTAGTGATCCTGGAAGGTGGTGTTCTGCTCGGGATCGAGAACTTCAAGCAGCGCCGACGCCGGATCGCCGCGGAAATCGGAGGCCATCTTGTCGACTTCGTCGAGCAGGAAGACAGGGTTCTTGGTGCCCGCGCGCTTCATGTGCTGGATGATCTGGCCGGGCAGTGCGCCGATGTAGGTGCGGCGATGACCGCGAATTTCGGCCTCATCGCGAACGCCGCCCAGCGAGAGGCGGACGAATTTGCGGCCCGTAGCCTTGGCGATCGACATGCCGAGCGAGGTCTTGCCTACGCCGGGAGGTCCGACGAAGCAGAGGATCGAGCCCTTGGGATTCTTGACGAGCTGGCGCACGGCGAGGAATTCGAGAATGCGCTCCTTGATTTTCTCGAGGCCGTAGTGGTCTTCGTTCAGGACTTTTTCCGCGAAGTCGATGGAGCGTGTTTCTTTGGATTTTTTCTTCCACGGCACGGCGAGCAGCCAGTCAATGTAGTTGCGGCTCACGGTGGACTCGGCCGACATGGGCGGCATGGCTTCGAGCTTCTTGAGTTCCTGAACTGCCTTTTCGAGAACGTCTTTGGGCATTCCTGCGGCTTCGATCTTCTTGCGCAGCTCGTCGAATTCGCTCTTTTCGCCGCGGCCGAGTTCCTTTTGGATGGCCTTGATCTTTTCGTTGAGGTAGTACTCTTTCTGCGCGCGCTCCATCTGCCGCTTCACGCGGGATTGGATGTTGCGGTCGAGGTCGAGCTTTTCGATTTCGATATCGAGCACGTCGGCGATGCGGGCGAGACGCGCTGCAGGATCGAAGATGCCGAGCAGTTCCTGCTTTTCCTCGATGCCGAGTTGCAGATTTGCAGCGATGGTATCGGAGAGCTTTGCGGGCTCATCCATCCGCACTGCCGCGATGATGGTCTCATAGTTCAGGGACTGCTGCAGCTTCACATACTGCTCGAAGAGGGAGGTGACGCGCTGCATCAGCTGTTCAACCGCGGGCGTCATTTCAAAATCGGTCTTGCCGGTGCGCACGGTGGCGACAAAGAAGCCGTCGCGATCATTGACTTCGATCGACTTCGCACGCTCGACGCCTTCGACCAGCACCTTGATGTTGCCGTCGGGCATTTTCACGCTTTGCACGATGTTGCAGATCGAGCCGACCTGGAAGATCTCTTTGGCCTTTGGCTCGTCGATGGAAGCGTCGTGCTGCGTGGCGAGAAAAATCTTGCGATCGCCATTGAGCGCTTCTTCAAGCGCGCGCACGCTCGAGAGGCGGCCGACGACAAACGGCGTCATCATGTAGGGGAAGATCACCATGTCCCGAATGGGCATCATGGGAAGTTTGCGCGGCTCGCTCTTTTCTTTTGAAGCAGTCATAAAAGCACCATGGGGTTTAGACGCGCGACCAACATTCAAGGTTCCAGTATCCGGCGAGTCTTGTTGGGATTGTACAGCGGAATCGGCAGGAGGAGGGAAAGCGAATGCCTAAAGAATCAAAGGTCACATGCACGAGATGATGTGACCTTTGAGTATACGAAAATCGGTTGTAACAACGATCAACCGGCCTTCTCAAGCAGGCACAGCGACAGATCGCGACGTTCCACCATGTCCTTGGTGATTTCGAGATCGCGCACCTTCTTGTTGCTGGGCAGGTGATACATCAGGTCGAGCATCAGCTCTTCGAGAATCATGCGCAGACCGCGCGCGCCCACTTTGCGGGCCAAGGCTTCGCGGGCGATGCCACCGATGGCTTCCTGCGTGAAGTGCAGGCGAACATTCTCGTATTCGAGCAAGCGCTGATACTGCTTGACGATCGCGTTGCGCGGCTTGGTGAGGATTTCAACAAGAGCAGCTTCATCGAGCTCATCGAGAATGCCCATGACAGGCAGACGGCCGACAAACTCCGGAATCAATCCGTACTTGATCAGGTCCTGCGGCTCGGTCTTGCGCAGCAGCTCGGTGTCGCGATGCGAACGAGAGGTCGCTGCATCGGCTTCGGCATCCACTGCTTTGAATCCGAGTGCCTTCTTGCCGACGCGCCGGCCAACTACGCGCTCGAGGCCGACAAATGCTCCGCCGCAGATGAAGAGGATGTTGGTGGTGTCGACCGCGGTGAATTCCTGGTGCGGATGCTTGCGTCCACCCTGGGGCGGAACGTTGGCAACCGTGCCTTCGAGGATCTTCAGGAGCGCCTGCTGCACGCCTTCACCGGAGACATCGCGGGTGATGGAGGGGTTCTCGTCCTTGCGGCCGATCTTGTCGATTTCGTCGATGTAGATGATGCCTTGCTGCGCGCGCGTGACGTCGCCGTCGGCGGCCTGCAGCAGCTTGAGGATGATGTTCTCCACATCTTCGCCGACATAGCCAGCTTCAGTGAGTGTGGTTGCATCCACAATCGCGAAGGGTACGTCGAGCATCTTGGCCAGCGTGTGCGCCAGCAGCGTCTTGCCGGAGCCGGTGGGCCCGATGAGCAGGATGTTGGACTTCGCGAGTTCGACTTCATTGTTGCGCATGCGGTTCATCTGCACGCGCTTGTAGTGGTTGTAAACGGCGACTGCGAGCTTCTTCTTGGTCTGATCCTGCCCGATTACATAGTCGTCGAGGAAGCTTTTGACTTCCTGCGGCTTGGGCAGGTGGCCGGCGGCTGTAGCGGGATGTGTGGCATCTCCCCGGTCGTCTTCAAGGATGGAGTTGCAGACAGCGACACACTCATCGCATATGTATGCCCGTGGATAGTCGCTGGGCGACGAGATCAACTTCGCTACAGCGTCCTGCGATTTGTGGCAGAACGAGCACCGCAGCGCTTCTTCAGGTCCCGTGCGCGTTTTCATTTTTCTGCTCCCTTTGGACTGGCCTTCTCGAGATGGCTGAGTTTGCCGGCCGCTATGTGCGCGGCCGATCGATAATTTCGTCGATGATGCCGTATTCCTTGGCTTGCGCCGAATTCATGATGAAGTCACGTTCCACGTCGCGTTCAATGCGGTCGAGCGGCTGGCCGGTGTGCTTCGCCATCAGGGTGTTGGTGATCTCGCGGATGCGCAGGATTTCGCGCGCATGAATATCGATGTCTGTTGCCTGGCCGCTCAGCCCGCCCATCGAAGGCTGATGAATGAGGATGCGCGAGTTCGGCAGGGCAAACCGCTTGCCTTTTGTCCCGGCAAGCAACAGGAATGCACCCATGCTGGCTGCCTGACCAATGCAGTATGTCACCACATTGTTGCGTATGAACTGCATCGTGTCGTAAATTGCCAACCCGGCGGTAATCGAGCCGCCCGGGGAATTGATGTAAAGCTGCACATCCTTCTCCGGATCTTCGCCGGAGAGGAAGAGCATTTGGGCAACGATGAGATTGGCTACCTGATCATCGATCGGCGTGCCGAGGAAAATGATGTTATCGCGAAGCAGACGGGAATAAATGTCGTAGGCGCGCTCGCCCCGACTCGTCTGCTCAACCACCATGGGAACCAATGCCATTCGAGTCTTGTCCCTTGCGGGGTTACTCCCCGTCCATTTGATGGCCGTGGGGTCCGGGGTGGTGCAAGTCCCTTTCCGCACGGCAGTTTCGCCCAACTCAGCAACTACGCAGGCAGTCTTTCGTACAGCAGGCTCGCGGTTTTTTCTCTCTTCAGTTGCTCACGGATTCTAGCTAGCCCACCGTCATCAGTCAAACGCTGGCGGAGGGTTTCATACGGTTCGCGTGACTGAAGTGCAGCCAATTGCAGTTCGTTGTCGAGCTCTTCATCGCTGACCGTAACGCCTTCTTTATCAGCGATTCGGTCCAGCATGAGGTGGGCTTTTACCTCGGCGACTGCGGAATCGCGCTGGGCGACGCGCAGTCGGCTGAAATCGAGCTTGCGCATCTGCTCCGGGTTCATCCCCTGGGCAGCAAGGGCGCGCAGGCCCCGCTCGAGGCGTGCGTCAATCTGGTCTTGTACAAGGCTTTCCGGCACCGGGAACTGGTATTTCTCGATCAGGGCGGCGAAGAGCCGGTCCTTGGTTTCGGCCTCAAGGCTGCGGCGCTTGCGGTTAGCCATGTGTTCACGGACGCGGGACTTCAGATCGTCCAAACTTTCGTAATTCCCCAGCTTCCTTGGCGAACTCGTCGCTCAGTTCGGGAAGGGTCCGCTTTTTGATCGCTTTGACGGTCACATCGTAGGCGACGGTCTTGCCCCGGAGGTTGGCTTCGGGGTAGTCGGCCGGATAGATGACTTCGGCCTGGAGTTCCTGGCCGGGCTTTGCGCCACGGAGCACCTGGGTGAAGGCGTCGACGGTATCTTTGCCGCCGACCTCAACCAGGGAGTCCTGGCCGGTGATCGGGGCGGCTTCGGCGTCATCGGCAACGCGGCCGTTATAAGAGATCTCAGCCCAGTCGCCGTCGACGATCGGCGCGATCTTCTTCCACCGGCTCAACCACCGCGCGGGAATCACGAAGTTGCGTCAATTCGTGCTCGAACTCTTCTTCGGTGACTTCGACGGAAGGCTTAGCTACAGCAACTTGTTCGTAGCCTTCGATGGAGAAGTCGGGCAGGTATTCGAAGACAGCCTTGACGTGAAGCGGCTGGCCCTCGTCAACGGTGAGCTCGGTAACCTGCGGCTGGCCTACGGGGCGAATGCCCAGCTCGCGCACGCCGTTGCTGAAGCGCTCCGGAAGCAGGCTGTCGATAACCTCTTTGCGGATCTCGGTGGCAAAACGGCGGCGAACGACTGCCTCGGGCACTTTGCCGGGGCGGAAGCCGGGAAGCTTCGCGTATTTCTGATAGTTGCGGGTGACGTTGCGGAAAGCCTTGGATACTTCGTCCGCAGGGACATCAAGCACCAGCTCGCGCGTGCATTCCGGATTGAGCACCGGCCCGTGTTGATGCTCGTGGTTGTGGTCGGGATCGTGGCCTTCGTGGCCGTGAGACTCCTCGGGTGCACCCGAGGTGGGATTGGTTTCGAGAGTGTCAGTGGTGCTCAACGTTTTACCTTCCGGGCGCGACAGGCGCCAGATCTTGCTGCTACAGCGGGCTGTCGCCGGTTGGGGGTAACAGCTTCGTGTGGCGGGAGATTGCCTCATTTCATGGTAAGAGGGTTTGCGGGGGCGGTCAAACCGGCCGGGGCGAGAAGGGTTGCCTTTCGCACCGTGAGAAGTCACGTTACTGCTCAGGCACCTCTGGTTTCCGCACATAAGGCAAAAACCGAGGGTGAGAGGCGCCGCACTGGGAATAGTGCATTCGGGCCTCGTTGAGGCTCAGTTCGCCATTTACGGTGTTTCGGACATCGGAGGCGTTCGTCGTCCTCCTGTCCGTCGTCTTCCCACCAGCAGACCGGGCACAAGGCGAGAGTGCCGGGCGCTTCGAGAGTCCTGTTTCCGCAACAAGGGCATCGAAAATAAACCGGTGCCGTTCCCATGGTGAGATTGACGGGTTTTGGCGTCTGCCGGTTTACGGCCGAACCCTCGCCAAGCTCCACACGTCAGTGTACCCTGTCAGATACCAGAGGGCACGCCCGGTAGAATCAGGGCCGCAGGGGGAATCGGATCTCAATGTGCACTGTAGCTTCTCGTTGTTTTCGTCCGCTCGTCTCGACATTCATGATGATGTTGTTTGCAGCTGCATCTCTGGGTGCACGGGCCGAATCGCAACCGCTGAAGGTGGCAATCGTAGGGCTTGAACATGGCCACGTAGAGGGTTTTCTAAGCCAGCTCCCAAAGCACAGCGATGTTCAACTGGTCGGCATTGCCGACGCCGACACGACGCTGTGGCAGAAGTACGGGAAGAAGTATGGGTTGGCGGACACGCTCTTCTACAAGAGCGAGGCCAACATGATCGAGCGGACTCACCCGCAGGCAGTGCTGGTGTACACATCGATCGGTCGAGCACCGCCTGCGATCGAGATCGCCGCGCAGTACGGGGTTTCGGTGATGGTGGAAAAACCGCTGACCATTTCGCTGGATGACGCGCTCGCGATTCGGCGTGTTGCACATGATCACAAGATCCATGTGCTGGTGAACTACGAGACAACGTGGTACTCGAGCAACAGGGCGGCTTACGATGAAGTGCGCGAGGGACGCATTGGCGAGATCAGGCGCGTGGTCGTTCATGACGGACACCAGGGCCCGAAGGAGATCAACGTACCGCCGGAATTCCTCAACTGGCTTACCGATCCCGCGCAGAACGGCGCAGGCGCGCTTTACGACTTTGGTTGCTATGGCGCGGACCTGATGACGTGGCTGATGCACGGCGAGACGCCGCTGACGGTTACGGCGGTGGTGAATCATGACAAGCCGCAGATTTATCCGAATGTCGATGATGACTCGACGATCATTTTGCAGTATCCGCATGCGCAGGCAGTGATCATGGGATCGTGGAACTGGCCGTTCGGTCGCAAGGACATGGAGGTCTACGGGGCGACGGGCTATGCGATTACGGTTGCTTCAGACCAGATTCGGATTCGTCACGAGCACGATTCGGAGGAGCACACGACGACGGCACCGGCTTTGCCGGCGCGCGAGCGCGATTCGCTTGCGTATCTCTCCGCGGTGCTTGCGCGGCGAGATTGAGCCCAAGGGCGATTTGACGGCGCTGGATACGAACGTGATCGTGATGCAGATTCTCGATGCGGCGCGGGAGTCTGCGCGGACGGGGCGGAGTGTGAAGTTGAACAGAGTCGGAGACTGAGTTGCCGTTCGAGACGGCTCGTCGCCCTGTTCAGCTTGCGGCAGCACTTTGAGCCGCCAGCGTTCTATGCTCGCCGCGATATCTTCCGGGAGGGCGGCCGAACTCACGCTTGAAGGCTCGATTGAAGGCTGCTTCTGATTCATATCCCACGTCGGAGGCGATCTCCGCTACGCCGCGGGAGGTCTTCTCAAGCGAACGCGCCGCCAGTTGCAGACGCCAACGGGTGAGATAGGCCATCGGCGGCTCGGAGACGAAGCGGGTGAATCGCTCGACAAGAGCTGACCGGGAGATGCCAACCTCTTCGGCGAGATCGGCGATGGTCCACGGATGGGCGATGCGGCTGTGCATCAGTCCCAGACTCTTGCCCACGATGGGATCACGCGCCCCGGCGAGCCAACCCATTTGCTGTTCGGGTAACGCAGCAACGTAGCGACGCAAGGTGTCGACGAACAGGGCCTCGGAGAGTTTGGCGAGCATGGCTTCGCTGCCGACGCGTTGAGAAGCGGCTTCTTCAACGAGGTGCATGATGGAGCTTTCAAGCCATTGGCCGGAGCGATCGGTTCGGAGATTGACCTTGAATACCGGGGGCAATCCGCTCAGGATCGGCCGGCTCAGGTTGGGGTCGCACGTCATGTATCCGCAGACGAAGCGCGCAATATTACCTCCACCGCCGGCGTGTAGAGGACTGAGGTCGTGCGTCTTGATCTTGGCCGTAATGCCGTAGTTGGGATATGGCCGGGTGGCTTCCTTGCCGCTGAATATGTGGTGCGCATCCCCGTGGGGAAAGATCACAACATCGCCGGGCATGAGCTGGAGCGACTGACCATCCTCAAGCTCGACGAATGCTCCACCTTCCAGGACGAGATGGTAGATAAGCATGTGCGCAGCGCCGAGAGCGAGGGTTGCGGCCAATCGATTGGAGGCTGGTGCGGAGAAACCCCAGGGCGACGAGAATTCCGCAGTGAAGTAGATGGCGCCGTTGAGCTTGACCGCGCTCAGAATCTCGGAGAATGCATCCATACGATCTCTGCGCGACCTCTGGGCGACTTCTGGACGTGCGGCAAAGTTCTCTGGCCGCTGCGCAATGGAATCCGACTCGGGAAGCCGATCGAGCAAATTATAGCGACGCTCGGGCATGGTTGTCCGGAGAGAAGTAGCGGACACTCAAGGTCGTACAAGGGCTCTTCGAAAATCCCCTTTCCGGAGAGCCAACAAAAACACGGAGGTCAACACATGTTACTCACCAAGCAATTGGATGGCGAACCCGCTGTCGTGAATCCGAACAAAGCGTTATGGGAGAAGGGCGACTTTACTCAGATTGCCGCGTTGATGCGTGAATCGGGCGAAGCAGTTGTGAAGTCGTTGGGGGTCAAGCCGCCGTTTCGGGCGCTGGACCTGGGCAGCGGGGATGGCACCACCGCGGTTCCGCTGGCTCGGCTCGGAGCGGATGTGATTGGGATCGACATTGCCAGCAATCTGGTGAAGGCCGGAAACCGGCGCGCCGCGGAGGCAGGTCTAAAAAACCTGAAATTTCAAGAGGGAGATGCGAGCAACCTAACAGGCATCGCCGACCGTTCGTTCGACTTGACTCTTTCGATGTTCGGCGCGATGTTTGCGCCGCGGCCCTTCGAGGTGGCGAAGGAGATGGTCAGGGTGACAAAGCCGGGCGGCCGCATCGTAATGGGCAACTGGATTCCGAGCGATCCGACTTTCGTAGCGCAGGTGCTCAAGATCAGTTCGGCGTTTACGCCTCCGCCACCGGAAGGCTTCGTCAGCCCGATGGCCTGGGGCATCGATGCGCACATCACCGAGCGCTTTGGGCAGGCGGGAGTGCCTGGCGAGAGAATCTCACTGACGCGGGATACGTTCCGCTTTGTTGCCGCCGACAAAAAGCCAGAACAGATCATCGACATGTTTCGGCGATACTATGGCCCCACGATGAACGCATATGAGGCTGCCGAGAAGACCGGAAAAGTCGATGAGCTACACACGCAGCTCGTGGAACTGGCGAAGTCGCAGAATACGGTCGACCATGGCAGTACCTCAATTCCTGCCACTTTTTTGAAGGTGACTGTCAGGGTTTGAGGTGCATTTGCGATATCAATAGTTGTGGAGTGTCGCCCAAATGAAGAAGAGAAGTGAAGCTCTCGCAGAACGTCTGGAGGCCGGCGCATCAGCTCTGGCCTCCTTTGCATCCACCCTTACCGACTCGGAATGGCAGACGCGCGTTCCCAAAGACGGCCGCAAGGTCGGCGTCGTGGTGCATCACGTCGCGAGCGTGTACCCGATCGAGATCCAGCTGGCACAGGCGCTCGCGGCCGGCAATGCAGTAACGGGTGTGACGTGGGATGTAGTTCACAAAATGAACCACGAGCATGGCAATACGAATGACGGGGTCACCAAGGAAGCTGCGCTCAGCCTTCTTGCAAGTAACAGCGCGGCGGCTGCAGCGGCCATTCGCGCGCTCAGCGATGAACAATTGGATAGCGCGGCGCCGCTATCGCTGAATAGTGATGCCCCTCTTACCTGCCAGTTCATGCTGGAGGATCATGCGGTGCGCCACAGTTACCACCACCTGGCAAAGATCCGCGCGGCGCTCGGCCGTTAGAGTACTGCAACTCAACTCTGTCGCCGACTCAAGAACCGCCTTGGCCGGGCGGATTAAGCCTGGAGTCGTTCATACAACCGCCCGTGACAAAGATCGGGCGCGATTTCAGCGCTCTTAATCGCACGCGTCAACTGCTGGTGCCACGCGACGTCGCGCCACATGCCCACGAATTGCGGGCCGCAGAAATTGCTGGTTGCAATCGCTAACCAACGGCCGGATGACGCTGCCCGTCGGGCGCCGATCGAACACAGATCCTTGACCCAGTCCCATTTCAGTAGCGGCCAATCCTTGTAGTCGACAATCGCCCAGCATTCGGTGGTGATCAGGGGCAGTTTGATCTTCCGCGAGACTTCAGCGAACTCGTCGATGGCATTCTCAAGCCCTTTCTGCCAATACGCAGGGCGGGCTCGATACACGTCCTCGGCTTTGAGACTCAAGTTGGTGTAGCCCTTCGCGTCGAACCGCTCGTAGGCGTATCCGGTCAGCTTGTAGAACTCGCCGCCGTATTGCTGAACCATCCATATATGTGGATCGAGCAGATCGAAGTCGCCGAGGTCGTGATCGAGATAGCTCTGCAAGTTTCCCGATGCAACTGAAAAGAACAAGGGCATGGTGGGATACTTCGCGCGCACCAGCGCAATAGCCTTTTGCATGTAGTCGAGCGACGCCGGCTTGTCCCAGTCGCCGTACGTCAGCGGCTTCATGAACGGCGCCCAGTCTTCGCCGGGCCACTCGTTGCAGAGATCGGTGTAGAGGATGGTGTCGATGAGGCCGGCCTGCGCGATGAGGTCGAGGGTTTTGATCCAATTCGCTGCCAATACGTCCGGGCCAGTGATGGTCATGCGGGTGTCGGCGTCGTCTTTCCGATACCAGGTGGAAAGGCCGACCTTGATGCCGCGATCGCGGCACTTGCCGATGAATTCAAACAGGGCGGGCACGAGCACGATGCGATTCACATCGGGCGACCCCCACATCTGGGTGTTCCACTCGGGCCACAGCGTCCATGTCTTGTGCGGGTCGGCGGCGATCAATGTGGGAAAGGATCGATGCGTACGGCGTCGTAACCGCGCTCCTTTAATTCGTCGAGAGCACGGTCCCAGTCTTCGTAGCCGGCGCCTTGCCAGCGGCGCTCGATCCACGAGAACTCCCACATGGTGATGGCGCGTGGATGAACGGCTGGTGCCGCGATTGCGTTGGCGTTTCGAACCAATGCCGCGGTTGCCGCCATACCGATGGCTTCGCCAAGAAATTCTCTGCGATTCATCTGCTTCTCCGGAATCGAGGAAAGGATACTACCGGAGGCAGCGGTCAGAGCATACGACGGGTTCAGAGGGATTAAACTAATGCTCAACCGTTTGGTTGCGGATTATTCATCAAGGTGGCGGCGGAGATCTTCGGGATGGCTGGTATGCGCGTAGGCTGTGTCGCGAGAGATGCGGTTATTGCGCACGAGTTCAGCCAGGGATTGCTCTATGGTCTGCATGCCCTCGGAGCGGCCGGTTTCGATGTTGGCTCTGAGCTGATGATCGTCTCCGCGGCGAATGAGATTGCGGATTGCACTGGTGGCCATGAGAATCTCGACGGCGGGATAACGGTCAACCCCATTGATGGCGGGCAAGAGCCGCTGATGAATGACGGCCAGGAGGGCGAGTGAGAGTTGACGCCGCATCTGGGACTGAAAACCTGAAGGGAAGATGTCAAGGATGCGCGAGACGGTCTGGGCAGCGTCATTGGTATGGAGCGAAGTGAGGACGAGGTGGCCGGTCTCGGCGGCGGTCAATGCGGCGGCCATCGTTTCGCTATCGCGCATTTCTCCGATGAGGATGACGTCGGGATCCTGCCGCAGGACGGCGCGAACTGCCTGGGCAAATCCCGGCGTGTCGGAACCTACTTCGATCTGTTCCACGAGCGAGAGCTGATTCGGCTGCTGAAATTCGATCGGGTCTTCGATGGTGATGATGTGGTCGTGGCGGGTGGAATTGATGGCGTTGATCAGGGCCGCCATCGTGGAGGTCTTGCCGCAGCCTGTGGCACCGGTGAGCAGGATGAGTCCCTGGCGTCTTTCGGCAAGGACGGAGAGTGACTGGGGGAGATGTAGCGACTCGAGCGTGGGAATCTGGCTGGGAAGGACACGGATGGAGGCGGCGATGGTTCCACGCTGGAAGTGGAGGTTTGCGCGAAACCTTCCGGTGGATCCGCGTTCAAAGCAGAAATCCAGACACTTCTGGTGATTGAGCTCTTCGCGCCGGGCCGGCGTAAGCAACGGCGTTAACAGATGCCAGGTGCCTTCGGGCGTAAGTTCGCCGCCAGGGAGAGACTTGAGTGCGCCGTTGACGCGGAGTGTGGGAGCGGACCCGTTGACCAAAATGATGTCAGAGGCGTTCAGCGCAAGTGACTCTGACAAAAGATAGTCGATCAGCTCCGGAGTTCCCGCGGAGTGATCGGCATCGGTGTTTGGCTGAGCGGCGGCCGGCGATGACGAATCTCTGTGCATACAAGATGATGAAGCTCTCAACGGAACGAGAGTTGCTTGTAGGACGAGTTTGGCAGGGAATTCGCTCCGTGTGGCGAAAAATCTCCGGCTGCAGCGGGGAAGAGAACCTGTTGAAGGCTTAAAAAGCCCGGATATTGGAAATCCGGGCCTTTAAGCACAGTGATGTTGTTACGGCACGAAGACCCTGATGCGGACGTGCCACTTGGTGCTCTGCCCGGGCTTCAGCGTCACCATGCCCGTATCCATCGAGCCCCATTCTTTGCCGAAAGGATCCGCGAAGTTGAACTGGTGTTCCACGGCGACGAAGTTTTTTGCCGGCGGCGCATACGCCTGGATGGTCTTGATCTCCGGCGACACACCTTCGACTCTTACGCCGTACTTGGCGGCCGGATCGGTGATGTTGACAGTGGCCACACCGTGCTTCCAGTCCAGCTTGCTCCAGTTGTCGTCGTAGAAGTTCTTTTCAAGCGCCTTGCCGCCCGGTGCACGCAGATCATATTGTCCCGTGACAGGCACCAGTTTCCCGGTGGGAAAAACGTTGTCGTAGCTATCCACGGTTGCCAGCATGGAGCCGGGAATTTCCAGGCGGGCCTGTGTCCGGTCGCCGGAGGGAATGTTGAAGTAGGGGTGCCATCCGATTGCCATCGGTTCAGATTCGCTGCCGACATTCTTGGCCTCGACGACAGCGTCAACAGCATCGGCGGTCAAGGTGATGGTGAAGTGCAGGTCGGTCTTGGAGAGCCAGTGGCCGCCAAAGTCGCCGGCATGAATCACGCCCGAGACTTCCTTGCCTCCGTGAACATCTTTTTCGGTTACGTCATCGGTCTTGGACTTCAGGATGAGGCCGTGCATGGCGTGCTGCTCAGCTCCGGGATTCTTGCCGATGTTGTTGGCGGGAAGGGTGATGGTGTGTCCCTGCCACTCAGTGGTGAGGGTCTTGCCATCCGCGGAGAGCTTGCCGCGAATGCGATTCGGATAGGGCACGAGGAACACTGAGCCAAGCCTGTAGGCCAGGTCGCCGTTGGCGTTGTCATCCTCGTCGAGCATTTTCTTCGCGGCCGCCAGATCAGGCGAGGCGAGCACGTCGACGTTTCCGCGGTCGGGGAAATTGGCGGTGATCTGGAGCAATTCCATGCCGCGCCCGGGCAGGACGGTGACGCTGGTGAGTTCGGGCTGGGTCTTGCTGGTGGCGGTGCGCGTGAGGGTGACGATCTTCTGACCGCCGATTTCGGTTACAGCCTGGGCGTGACTGCTCATGATTAGACAGCTTGCCACAGCGGCCGGAAGAACAAGTGAAAGAACACAGGTGCGAGTAAAAAGCTTCATCTCGATCCATCCCTGAACGCGTTCGGATTTTCCAAAAATGCTTTGCGGCCGGATCCTTCCCGACCCATGAAAGCGTATTCCGGAAGCGGCCTCATTCTACGACATCAAACTGCGCGGCGATGCGGAAATGAAAGAGCGGCACGGACATCGTTACCAACGTGCGAGGTGCAGAGAAATTTGACGGCGATTTCTGACCGCAAGTCGTTAGAACTGGGAGCCTTTAACCCGCGAATTGGAAGCAGATCGCCGCGAGTGCGCATACCAGAAAAGTAACCATGTCTGCGGGAATTGGTGATATTGCATCGTGTGTGGTTAACGCTACAATTCGACCATTCAGTGTTCCAATTTTCGTTCTGAGCAGCCCTAGCCCCTTTCGCAACTGCTCCGGACTTCTACAACGCGTTCGCCTCTTCGGGGAGACCCCCCGAGAAAGGTTCCCGGTCAGAAAATATGTTCCCCCTGCGTAGGTTGGCTCTTCCTTGCCTTGCCTTGATGTTGCTTTCTGGAGTGTTGTCGAGCGCGCAGAGGATCGCGTCGAGACCGTTGATCGTTGAGCGAGTGAACGAGAATCAACTTGTAACGCTCAGGGGCAATACGCCTCCTGTAGCGACGGAACAGAATGACCGCGGGCAGGTCAACCCGCACATGAGCATGTCGGGCCTGATCCTGGTGTTGCATCGCAGCCCGGAGCAACAGGAGGCTTTCGACGCCTTTGTTGCGAGCCAGTATGATCCGACCTCTCCGAATTTCCACCGTTGGCTTCAACCGGAAGAAGTGGGTGAGAAATTTGGTCCCGCGCTCGCCGATATTGCGACCGTCTCCTCGTGGCTGGGAAGCCATGGACTTGCGGTTGAAGGAATTTCAAAGGATCGCATGACGATCCGGTTCAGCGGCAACGCCGCGCAGGTGCAGACAGCGTTCCATACCGAGATCCACGATTTGGTGGTCAAGGGCGAGTCGCATTTCTCCAACATGAGCGACCCGCAGATTCCCATAGCGCTCGACCCGGTGGTCCTGGGCCCGAAGGCGCTGCATAACTTCATTCCTCGGCCATTGCATCGGACCGGTGGCAAGGCGACGTTTAATCCCGAAACAAACAAGTGGCAGCGGTTGGCTGCGCCCGAAGCGACAAGCAGTGGAGTCCACCCCGAGATGGGATTCAGTTGCGGGACTTCCTGCCAACTCGAAGACGTTACGCCGTTCGACTTTGCGACGATCTACAACGTGGCTCCGTTGTGGAGCAGCGGCACGGACGGAACGGGACAGACCATTGCGATTGCGGGAAGAAGCGATGTGAGAACGACGGACGTTGCTTCATTTCGCAGCACCTTCGGGCTGACGGGTGGAGCCTTCAATACCATTCATAATCTTGAGAGCGGCACCGTAGACCCCGGCTACTGCACCTCGACCGCGCCCGGGGCACTCTGCACCCTGGATGACCAGATCGAAAATGCTCTGGACGTGGAGTGGTCCGGTGCGGTTGCGCCGAAGGCGACGGTCGCACTGGTTGTGACGCAGCAAACGAACACGAATGATGCGATTTTCGATTCAGCACAGTACGTCATTACCAACAAGACTGCGCCAATCATTAACGTCAGCTACGGTCAATGCGAACTGTTCCTGGGAACGGGCGGAAATACCGCCTACAACACTCTGTGGCAAAGCGCCGCCACGCAAGGCATAGCGGTCTTTACGGCGACAGGAGACTCCGGATCGCCTTCGTGCGACCAGGGAGGGGATTCTGCCGGTACTCCTTACCCCGCGAAATACGGGTTGACGGTGAGCGGAATCGCCTCGACCCCTTTTAATACCGCTGTGGGAGGAACAGATTTCAATTGGGGTGCGACTGCCGCACCCTACTGGAACGCGACGAACAATTCCTCGAATGGATCGACAGCAAAGGGCTATATGCCCGAGACGCCGTGGAATGACTCATGCACGAATCCGCTGGCGCTCAACTATTTTCAAAAGATTGCAACCTACCTTAACAATCACTCGGTGTCCGCGCCAAACCCCACAGATGCGGAGTCAGCGTGCAATTTTGTCAAGAACTATTGGACGAACGTCAACTCTCTCGCGGGCGTGGACATCTCCGGGTATGTCGACACGATCGGCGCCAGCGGCGGAGCCAGCAACTGCACGAGCAGCAATGGTGCGAGCGTCGCAACATGTACGGGAGGATATGCAAAGCCGTCGTGGCAGACGGGAGTGACGGGTATTCCCAATGACAGCAAGCGCGATATTCCAGACGTCTCCTTCTTTGCAGGAAACGGGCTTCTCGGAAGCGCATACCTTATTTGTGTTTCGGACTGGGGCGTGTGTGTCACTTCTCCAACCACGACCGTTCAACCGACGACCGGAGAGATCGGCGGCACCTCGGCTTCGAGTCCTGCGATGGCCGGCGTCATGGCGCTGATCAACCAGAAGGCAGGATCGGCCCAGGGTAATCCGAATTCTCAGCTCTATGTGATTGCAGGAAAGCAGACGTATTCGAGTTGCAAAAGTTCGACCGGCACCACATCGAACGGTTGCTACTTCAACGACATCGATACCGGAACGATTGCGATGCCATGCGCTTCAGGATCGCCGAACTGCACGGTATCCACGGGTGGCGATACGGTTGGAATCCTCTCCGGCTTTGCGGGTGCAACTGGCTATGACGAGGCGACAGGTCTTGGTTCACTGAATGTTGCCAACGTCGTGAACGGATGGAATGCAACGGTGATAGGCACGGCAACTGCGACGGTAACGGTGACGCCGACGCCGAGCAGCATCAACGTGAACCAGGCTGTGAGCGTGGCGGTAACGGTGAGTGGCGCAAGCGGTGCGCCCACCGGGACGGTGTCGCTGTCAGGCGGAGGATATACAGCCAGCGGCGTGCTAGTTGGCGGGGCTTACACGTTCAACATCCCAGCTAACAGTCTGAGTGGCGGAACCGATACGCTGACCGTGAGCTACAGCGGCGACCCAACCTATGCAACGGCGAGCGGGACGACCAGTGTAACGGTGACGAAGCTGACGCCGACGGTAACCGTTGTTCCCGCCCAATTGACGATTATGTCGAATGTCTCGCTTACGGTGACTGGAACTGTCGGCGGCTCGGGTGGCACTCCAACCGGCACGGTTACGTTGTCGGGTGGAGGGTACACATCGTCGGCGACAGCGCTCGCAGGCGGAAACTACACGATCACGATTCCGGCAAACAGCCTGAGCGGCGGATCTGACACGTTGACGGTGACTTACAGCGGAGATAGCAACTTCGCCTCGGCAAGTAACTCGGCAGTTGTCACGGTGACCGTACGTTCCCTTGACTGCCGACAGTGACGGTGACGCCCCGCGGCAAGCAGCATCGATACAGGTCAGAGCCTGAACGTGACGGTGGCGGTGACGGGGACGGGTGCGACGCCAACGGGGACCGTGACACTTTCAGGGGGAGGTTACACTTCCACAGCGCAGACGCTGGCGGCGGGAGCCTACACGTTTGCTATTCCATCGAACAGCCTGAGTGCTGGGACGGATACGTTCACGGCTTCCTATCTGGGGGACGCTTGTATCGGCTGGCACCGGTACTGCCAATGTGACGGTCACGGCATCGGCTTTCGCACTGGCAGCCACCGGCGCCAGCAAGTGTCGGTAAAGGTGGCAGCTCGGCTACTGCAACCGTGCTCTGGAGTTCGAGCAACAAACTATTCCGGGACGGTGACGCTGAGCAGTGCGCGCTGACCACGAGTGCGCCGGCGAACTCCGTTGCGGATACCTGCCAACGTGCTCGCCAGCGGCAGGCGGAGGGCGATCGCAGTGACAGCGGAACGCCGAGTGGAACGGGTTCCGTACTGTGACCACAACGGCGGCGACACGGCTCATGAAGACGGGCCGCGCATTTCGGCGGATGGGCATGAAGCGCGAGCGCGGAGCAGTGCTGGCGCTTGCTTTTATTCTTCGGTATTCCGGCTCGGCGCGCGCATGGCGAGTGATGCTTGGCGCGTTCTTTTGATGATATGCTCGGCAGCCTCGCAGCCTGCGGCGGCGGGGGTCAAGCGGAGGCGGAGGTGGCGTAAAAGAATCCTGGTACGACTCGGGCGCTTATACTTTACTGTGACGGGAACAGGAAACCCGGCGGTCACACCTGCGGCTCCCACCACAACATTCACTGTGACGGTGAACTAACTCTCAATTTCGGTTCCGCAGGCTGGCCCTCCCTGCGGGGAGGGCCAGCGTGTTTCTGCGGCCTGTCATTTTGCGGCGCGTCCGGGATGCGGCAGGAGAACTGCGTACGCGCCGTGAAACGCCGCTACGGATAGAATCGGAGAAATGCGGAGTGCTTTCAGCATCAGGTTGAAGCTGAAAGCTGAGCGGGGCCTTCGATGAAATCGTTGTTGCTGGAAGAGTACGGGAAGCTTGCCATCGCCGATATGCCGCGGCCGGAGCCGGGCGAATTCGAGGTACTGGTGCGTGTGGCTGCGTGCGGCATTTGCGGCAGCGATATCCACGGCTACGACGGGTTCTCAGGGCGCCGCATTCCGCCGCTCATTATGGGACATGAAGCCGCAGGGGTGATTGTCGCGATCGGATCGCGCGTGAGCGCATTCAAGCTAGGCGACCGCGTCACTTTCGACTCAACGGTCTACTGCGGGGAGTGCATCTATTGCCGGCGCGGCGAGATGAATCTCTGCGATCGGCGCGAGGTGATTGGCGTATCGTGCGGAGATTATCGCAGGGACGGTGCTTTCGCGGAATATATCGCGGTGCCGGAGCGCATCCTCTATCGCCTGCCGAACAAGATGTCGTTCCCCGAGGCGGCGATGCTGGAGGCCACTTCAGTGGCTCTCCACGCGGTGAAGGTGAGCGAGGTCAAGAAGGGCGATACGGCGCTGGTGGTTGGCGCGGGAATGATTGGCCTGCTCACCATGCAGGCGCTGCGCGCGGCGGGCGTGGGCCGCGTAATGATTGCGGACATCGATGAGACGCGGCTGACGCTTGGGGAGTTACTGGGCGCTGACGAAGCGCTGCGTGGAACAGGCGAAGAAATTGCCAAAGCCGTGCTGGCGCGAACGGGCGGCGTGGGCGCGGATGCGGTGTTTGACGCGGTGGGACGTGCCAAGACGGTTGCCGAGTCGATTGACAGTGTTCGCAAAGGCGGCACAGTTACGCTGATCGGAAACATAGAGCCGGAAGTGGTCTTGCCTCTGCAACGAGTGGTGTCGCGGCAGATCAAGATCCAGGGGACCAATGCCTCGGCAGGCGAATATCCGCAGGCTATCGACTTGATTTCAACGGGGCGCATCCACGTGCGACCGATGATCACGGCGGTTGCGCCGCTCGAAGAGGGGCCAAGCTGGTTTGATCGGCTGCACTCGCAGGAGCCGAACCTGATGAAGATTGTGCTGATTCCAGGGGAGGAATCACACTGAACGAGACCGCGCAATGACTGACTCGCTTTTTGATCTGACCGGCCAGGTTGCGATTGTCACGGGAACTAGCCGCGGCCTGGGGCAATACTTTGCGCGTGCGCTGGCAAAAGCAGGCGCTGATCTGGTGTTGACGAGCAGGCGCCGCGAATCCCTTCACGAATTTCAAGCAGAAATACAAAGTCTCGGACGGCGAAGCATCGCACTCGAGCTTGATGTGCGCGACCAGGACAGCATCGAGCACATGGTGAAGGAAGCCGAAGCAGCGTTCGGGCAGATTCACATCCTGGTGAATAACGCGGGCTGCAACGTGCGAAAGCCGGCACTCGAAGTTACCTGGGACGACTGGAACCTGGTGCTCGACACGAATCTGCGTGGTAGTTTTTTTGTCGCCCAGGCCGTTGCGCGCGGCATGATCGCCCACAACTATGGCCGCATGATCAACATCGGGTCGGTGACCAGCGTCTTTGGATTCGCAGGGCTGGCGCCTTATTGCGCGAGCCGCGGCGGCATCCGTCAATTGACCATGAGCCTTGCAGACGACTGGGGGCAACACGGAATCACGGTCAACTGTCTTGCGCCGGGGTGGTTCAAAACGGAGCAGAACAAGGTGCTGTACGAGGATCCGGAGTGGGTGGCTTACCTTACCGATCGCATTCCGGTGAAGCGTCCGGGGCTGCCGCAGGATCTTGACGGCGCGGTGGTGTTTCTCGCGTCGGAGGCGAGCCGCTACATTACTGGGCAAACTCTGCTGGTGGATGGTGGCATCTCGACAGGAGCCACGCGAGCGACGGTCGCGCGAAAATAGCCGGCTATCAAGCCTCTTCCGACAGCGGGTCGTTAAGCATCTCGGTTTGCCCGGCGGCCTCGGCATGCGACGTAGTGTGTCCTGTAGATTTGCGCACGACCAACCGGGGGTAAACAGTGATCGCCTCGGGTTGTGGGTGAGGGATCTCATTGCGGATAAGAGAGAGCAAGGTGCTGGCAGCAACCTGGCCCATGCTGCGCAATGGTTGATGGATGGTCGTCAACGGCGGATGGTGCATCGATGCAGCCATGATGTCGTCGAAGCCGAGAACGGAAATGTCTCTGGGCACGCGCAGTCCGGCGTCGCGTAACGCCGAGATGGCGCCAATGGCTGTGACATCGTTGAAGGCAAAGATTGCTGAGAATGGCTGCCTGCTCTGTAGCAGACTGCGCGTAACTTCCTGTCCGGGGGCGGGGCCGGGTTCCGGGCTTTGCAACTGGACAACAAGACGGTCGTCGATTTCGAGATCAAGATCGCTAGCGGCCTGCACAATTGCCTGCCAGCGCAAGAGGGTGTCTGAACTGAAAGCCTGGCCCTTGATGAAGGCGATATGTTTGTGGCCGAGCGATTTCAGGTGCGACAGTGCGAGATGCGCGGCCTCATCGTGATCGAGCTCGATGTTGATGACTCCGTCACGGCGATCGTGGCCGGATATGGAAACCAGCGGTACAGGCAAATCTTCATTCACAGGCGAGTCAACTGCGATGATGCCTTCAACTGAACGGGCCAGCAGCATGCGCGGATATCCCTCGAGCAGGTCCGCCCGGTGGCGATGGCTCACGACGAAGTAAAAGAAGCCGTCCTTGAGCAGCTCGTCTTCGATTCCGCTGATGACGGTGGTCGAGTAGCCTTCGCTGATCTCGGGAACGATGACGCCGATGGTGTAAGTGCGCTTCTGGCGCAGGCCGCGCGCCATGGTGTTGGCGATGTATCCGTTGAGCGCTGCGGCATGAAGCACGCGTTGTTGCGTTTCATCGGCGATGCGGTGTGCCGTCGCTTCTCCGTTGATGACGCGGGAGACCGTGGACTGCGATAGCTCGAGCAATGGCAGCGAGCTCTTTCAGCGTGATCGGCTTGATGGGTGCTCTGGCCAAGTCGTTCTGCTCCCGGATACTGTTTCTATGCGATTACGCGGCGGTGTGGAATCCAGCGCGTTGCATGGCGGTCTTTGCTTCTGGGTTACGCATGAATGTATTCCAGATCATACCTGTTCGAAGGTTCTCTGCCATCAGCACGGAGATTCCCTGGTCGATACCGAGCACGTCGCCGTCATACCAGTTTGCAGCGGGATGGAACGCATCCACGAAGCCGTAGCGGCCCCACGCCCGTTTTCCCCACTTGTCGCGCATGGCGCGGAGCACCGAGATGCAATCGGTGGGAACGAAGGCGAGTGAGCCAGCCGATGCGCATGGAACCACGGTTCCGTCGATGGGTCCCTGTGCCGGTGGGCCTCCCCATGCGGTGTAGCCATCTTTGTAGTCGGAGGCGGAAATGCCCCAGTAATCCTCGTTGTACCACTTGGGATAGGACAGGCAGAACGCCTTGTGGGCCTTCGTTGCCGTGATCGAGTTTTCAAAGTAGTTGGCGTAGTCATCACGCTTATTGCGGAAATCGAACCATGCGTGTGAGTACTGGTGGGTGAAGATGGGGTCGTTGCCGCTGATGAAAGTGAAGCCTTCGTAGTGAATGACCGGGCGGGTCCAGTTCTTCCAGTACTCGCCCGGAACGGGATGCGTAGGAGAGCCGATGGCGAGGAGGTAGATCATCATGAGCTCGCAGAAGTGTTCCCAGCGAGCATCAAGGAAGCCTTCGCCCGGGTGCCAGCCCATGGAGAACGTCTTTCCGCCGTTCAGCATCCACGGCCAGTCGACGCGCTCGTAAATCTGCGTGGCGAGCGATTTGATTTTCGGATCGTCGAAGTATTCGCGGGCACTGAGGACACCGCAGAGGAGCAGGGAAGTATCGATGGAGGAGAGCTCCACGCCATTTACGCGCTCGCCGGTTTCGATGTCGCTGAAGTGATAGTAGAAGCCATGGACTTCAGGGAACTTGTTCAGGTGCCAATCGAGAGTGGTCCTTACGCGTTCAACGATTTGCGCATGTGGCAGGTAGCCACGTTTGTCGGCGATGCAGAGAGCGGTTAGCCCGAACCCTGTTGCAGCGATGCTGGCCATGCGACGCGGATCGCGGCTGCCGCCGAGATCGTTGCGCGCGCGATCGAGCACCTGGCCGGTCTTCCCGCTGGCTTGCTCCCAGAAGAAGAGACACCCCTGCCGTTCGAGATCGTCGAGGAACGTCTCATCGCCGCCCTTTGGCTGCCACGATGCCGCGGCCAGAAGGTCCAAAGGCAAGAGCGCACACCCGCCGGCCGCAGCCAGCGATTGGAGAATCTGTCGGCGGGTTATGAATGGCGGAAGTGCATCGAAATTCGACACTGCTCTCCTGTTCTCCTCGGACGAATGAATAACTCAAGATCGAGTTCGAGTCTAAAGCGCAATCGATTGCGCACGGCCAATTTCTATCATTCTGTGTTTCCAGCGTCAACACATTTCGACGCCGACTCCAGAGGAAAAAGCCATGCGGCCGTTGATGCGGAGCAACGCGCATCGCCTCAGTAACAAAGCAAGGGTTTTACTTCCGCTTGCTGTTGAGTGCATTCAGCTTGCTCTTCAACTGTTCGAGTTTTTGTCCAGCTTCGCCCAGTTTTCCCTGCGCGGTCAGGCGTTGATAGTCTTCAAGATCTCTCGCGGCGCCCTGGATAAGAGCGTTGAAATCGTCTGACTGCGTTGCGGGATTTGCTGCGGCCGCAGTTTTCTGAGGCTGAGCGCCGGATGAAGATTCCGAGGAAAGGCTTGAGGCTTCACCGCCGAAGAGGGACCGCAGCGCGGCTTCGAAGGTTGAGCCGTATGCGAGGCGATCCTGCAGGGCGAGCACGACGAGACGCAACTCCGGCATGGGACTGCGTTCGGCTTGCAGGTAGATGGGCTCTGCGTAGATGAGAGCCTTTCCGCATGGAATGACGAGGAGCGTGCCGCGGCGAACGTGCGATCCCTGCTGATTCCACAGGGAGAGCTGTCCTGATAATTGCGCATTCTGATCGATCCGGGCTTCCACCTGCAGCGGCCCATCGACGAGTCGCGTTTTAGGGAAGTTGTAGACGACAGATTTGCCATAATTCGCGCCGTCGCTGCGTCCAGCGATCCAGCCGATCAGATTATTGCGATTCGACGGCGTGAAGGGAAGAATCTCGACGAATTCGACAGTCGACTCGCCGGGCAGTTTCATGAGTACGAAATTCGGGTTCATCGGTTGTGTCGCCTGCTCGCCCGATTGAGTCATTCCGACCTCCGACGCTACTGTCCACAGGTCTTCGCGATTGTAGAAGACGACCGGATCCGTCATGTGATAAAGACCGTAAGCCGTGGCCTGAAGGCTGAGGAGCAATTCGGGATAGCGGACATGCCGTCGAAGATCGGCGGGCATGGTTGAGGCGTCTTTGAATAGTTGAGGAAAGATGTTTCGATAGGCCGTGATGATGGGATCGCTCTGATCGAAGACGTAGAAGCTTACATTTCCGTTATATGCGTCGATCACAACTTTCACGCTATTCCGGATATAGTTGATCCGCTCGTTGCCAAGGCCGAAATGGGTGGAGTACGGGTAGCTGTCGGAGGTCGTGAACGCATCGATCATCCATGACAGCTTTCCATCGTCGCCGACCACGATATACGGATCTGAATCGAAGGTTAGAAATGGAGCGAGCGTTTTTACGCGATCGAAGATGTTACGCCGCATCAGCAAGCGGCTTTGCGTATTCACGTCGTCGCTGAAAGGGAGCTTGGCAAGGTCGTCGAGGTCAAACGCGATCAAAGCGCGACGAAGAAATCCACCCAGTTCGATGCCTCCGTTTCCCTGATAAGTGGTCAAGCTGTTGGTTTCGCCCTGCGGATAGTCGAACTCTTTTTGGCGGGTTTTGACGTACACGTCGGTGTTGGTAAGTTCGCCGAAGTAGATTTCCGGACGCTTCACCTGGATCGAAGGCACCGTGCTTTGGATTGGCATGTTGCTGAGGAGCATGGTCGGCAGGCCTTCGGGAGTGAACCCGTTTACCGAGTTCACCGTGATGCCGTAACCGTGCGTGTAAATTAGCTTTTCGTTAATCCAGTTGCGGCTGCTCTCGGGCAGCTTTTCGACGTTCAACTCGCGAGCTGCGAGCATGAGCTGCCGCTCTTCGCCGTTGATCTGGTAGCGATCGATGTCGATGTCGGGGAAGTCATAATAGGTACGAATTTCCTGGATCTGACGCAGCGTATCCTGCAACGCGTGCCAATCCCAAAGGCGGATGTTTTGAAGCGTGGCTTGATTATTCGCTGCATCAGCGGATTCAACCGTGACCTCGGCGGGAAACTCGTGCTGCGCGATCTGGTCGAGTCCGAATGCCTGGCGCGTGAACTGGATGTTGTGATTGATGTACGGCTGCTCGCGAACCAATTCGTTGGGCTTGACGATGAAGCTGGTCATGTACCAGGCGGAGAGCTGGATCACGAGGAAGCAGAGCACCGCCGGCACCGGTGCAGCGATGAGGCGATTTAAGCGCGGACGAAGCACGACGTTTGTTGCGGCAATGGCGGCGCCCAAAATAAGTGCGGCGCCGATAACCAGCGCTCCGCCAAGAACGAGATGGTCATCCGTATAGGTCACGCCGCCAAATATCGTGTAATCGGTAAGTATGCGATCGAAGCGACCTAGCCAGGTTCGCATTGCCACCACGATGAGCAGAAATGCGAAGGCGGCAGAAAGCGCACGCCACGGGAAGGTGGAAACACCATAGGTGTGGTCCTTGAGAAGTTGCGCGCTGCCGGTTAATACGAGAAAAAGTCCGGCAATTGCACAGCCAACGATAGCGAGCATGAGCAACCAGCCGAAGAAAAATTGCAGCGCCGGCAACGTAAAGAAGTAGAATCCAAGTCCTTTTCCAAAGATGGGATCGTGGACGCCGGTGTTGCTCGATCCCGCAAACCAGTACAGGGCGAAACGAGCCCACTCGCTCATAAAGCTCGCCCCGGCCAGGAGAGCAATGAATGCCGATGCAATGATCGCTCCGAAGCGCAAAACAGGATCGACCGGGAGTTCGAATGTGCGGTTGCCGAGGACGATGGTCCCGGCATTGTGCAAGTCATCCCGGCATCCACGCCGCAGCAAAGCAAACCACCCGTACAAAATCAGGAATGTCAGGGCGAAGGGAACAGCAAACGCGATCCACTTGAACTGGAGCGTTCTCCAAAACACTTCTGAATAGCTGAGGGACGAGAACCAGAGCGAGTCGACGTAGTAAGAAATGGTGGTTCGGGCGCTGAAGAGGATGACAAGAAAGGCGACTACCACCAAAATGAAAGCACGACGGATCTTTTTGGGTGAATCTTCTCGGATGGGGTATACGACGCGCTCATGAATCACGGTTACCAGCTTCCGCCAGCCTTCTTAGAAAGCAACATCCGGCAAGCGCAATTGTACTGCGATCGAATGGCCGCCGATTGCGATTGCGAGACGAAGGTCTGCGCATCTGCGCAGTTGAGCGCTTGGCAGCTTCTATTGCGTCGTTGCCAATCGTTCAGCCGGCTCGCTCGATGGATTCGCACGAAGCTGACCTCTGCGCAATTCTCGACGTTTCATCAACAGGAAGAAGACGGGAACCAGGATCAACACGTGAATGGTGGAAGTGATCATTCCGCCGAGAATTGGCGCGGCGATCGGCTTCATTACATCTGATCCGATGCCGGACTCCCAGAGGATGGGTGCGAGACTCAGAACAACTGCGGTCACCGTCATGAGCTTCGGACGCAGACGCTGCACGGCGCCTTCGATGGTTGCTTTTTCAAGGTCCTCTTCCGTGAGCGGGTGGCCGGAGTTGAGGCGATGTTCCAAGGCTTCGTGCAGGTAGACAACCATGACAACGCCTGTTTCAACTGCGATGCCGAAGAGAGCGATGTAGCCCACCCAGACCGCAACGCTGAAGTTGTAACCCAGTGCCCATTGGAGCAGCAGGCCTCCGGACATGGCGTAGAAGGTTGGGAAGATTAAGACCGCTGCTTCCGCTACTGATTTGAAGACAAGATAGAGCAACAGGAAGATAACGAAGAATACAACGGGAAGAATGATCATGAGGCGTTGTTTTGCGCGGACTTCGAATTCATATTCGCCTGCCCAGTGCCAGGTATATCCCGCAGGCAGGGCAACATTTTTCTCGAGTGAACGGGTAGCCCGATCCACATAGCCGCCGTAGTCATTGGTCTTCAGGTTGAGATAGACGTATCCCGTGAGCGCGCCATCTTCGTCGCGAATCATTGCCGGTCCGCGCGAAAACGAAACGCGCGCAACCTGGCTGATGGGAATCTGCTCGCCGGTTGGAGTGGGGATGAGAGCCTTGCCTATCTCCTGAGGGCTATCGCGAAAGTCGCGCTGATAGCGCACGGCAATGGGAATGCGCTGACGGCCTTCGACGTTCTCGGCGATCGTGGCGCCACCGATTTCGGAGTTGATGACGCGTTGGACGTCGCCGACGGTTAATCCGTAGCGTGCTGCTTCGATCCGGTTCACTTCGACATTGAGGTAGAAACCCTGCGACACGCGTTCAGCAAAAACGGAGCTTGTTTCGGGCATGCCGGAAAGAGCCTGCTGCATCTGCGCGCCGATGTCCTGGATCCGCGCCAGGTCGGGGCCTTGAATTTTGATGCCGATTGCCGTTTTGATACCAGTCAGTTCCATGTCAAGACGATTCTGTACAGGCATCGTCCAGGTGTTGGTCAGGCCCGGAAACTGAAGCTTCTCGTCCATGTCGTGGATGAGCTTTTCGTAAGTCATGCCAGGGCGCCACTGGGCGCGGGGCTTCAGCATGATGGTGGTGTCATACATGTCGAGCGGCGCATTATCTGTGGCGCTGTCAGAACGCCCAACGGTTCCGAAGACTGTGTCAACTTCAGGAAAAGATTTGATGATTCGATCCTGTTGCTGCATGAGAGTGACGGCCTGGGTTATGGAGATTCCGGGCAGTGCACTCGGCATGTAGAGCGATGAGCCTTCGTAAAGCGCGGGCATGAATTGGCTGCCGAGACGGAAGTACAGCGGAATGGTCGCGGCGAGAAACACGAGGTTGAGCGCGACAACCAGTTTCCAATGACGCAGGCACCACTGCAGGATGGGAAGATAAATGGCTTGCGTGATGCGCGCGGCGGGGTTTCGCGATTCGGGACGGAGTTTGCCGCGAAGGCAAAGCGGCATCAACGCTGGAACGAGCGTGATGGAGAGCAGGGAAGAGAAGACCAGGGCCAGCGTCTTTGTCCAGGCAAGGGGGCGGAACATGCGGCCCTCCTGCGCTTCGAGCAGAAACACAGGGAGGAACGAAACAACGATGATGACGAGCGAATAGAACAGCGCCGGGCCGACCTGTTGTGCCGCTCCTACGAGGATGCGATGCCGTTCCTCGCCACTAGCCGGCTCCGTGCGTTCCGCGAGATGGCGATATCCGTTTTCCACCATGACGATGGCTGCATCGATGAGCACACCGATTGCCAGCGCAAGGCCGCCAAGCGACATGATGTTCGAGCTTACGTGCAGGAAGTACATCGGGATGAACGCGGCGACGACAGCGATAGGCAGGGTAAGAATTGGAACCAACGCCGACCGAAAGTGAAAGAGGAACACGATACTGACGAAGCTAACGATGATAGCCTCGAGAATCAGGTCGCGCTTCAAGGTGTGGATTGATTCGTTGATTAGCCAGGAGCGGTCGTACCCCGTTACGATTTCAACTCCGGCAGGCAGAGATGGCGCAAGTTCGCGGAAGCGCTGCTTCACGCCTTCGATCACGCTGAGCGCGTTCATGCCGTCGCGCATAACGACGATTCCACCGACGGTTTCGCCTTCGCCCTGCCAGTCGGCCGCACCACGCCGCACGTCCGGCCCAAATGACACGGTGCCGAGATCGCGCACCAGAACAGGCGTTCCATTTTTCGTTGCCACGGGAACGTTTTGGAGATCCGACAAGGTGCGAATGTAGCCGAGTCCGCGAATCATGTATTCGGCGCCGCTCATCTCGAGAACATCGCCGCCTACTTCATTCGTGCTCTGCCGCACCCTGTCGATCACCATCGATGCCGGAACGCCGTAGGAGAAGAGCTTTTGGGGGTCGAGGTTTACCTGGTACTGGCGCACAAATCCTCCGATGCTCGCCACCTCGGCCACTCCGGGCACTGTTTGCAGTTGATAGCGCAGGTACCAATCCTGCAGCGCGCGAAGGTCCGCCAGGCTCCGTGTGTGGGAGCGATCGACGATGGCGTATTCGTACACCCAGCCTGCGCCGGTAGCATCCGGACCGATGGCTGGATGTACGTCTGCCGGGAGTTTTCCTGCGATCTGCTGGAGGTACTCCGTCACGCGGGAACGGGCCCAGTAGAGATCGGTGCCGTCTTGAAAGACAACGAAGACGTAGGAGTCGCCAAACATTGTCTGCGCGCGCACACTTCGCACACGAGGAGCGGAGAGTAGAGCAGTGACAATGGGGTACGACACCTGATCTTCAATCACGCTCGGGGGCTCGCCGGCCCATTGCGTGTGGATGATCACCTGCACGTCGCTGATGTCCGGCAGCGCATCAAGGGGCACGTGCGTCATGCACCACACGCCTGCGACGGCCAGCAGGATCGAGGCCATGATGACGAGGAACGGATTGCGCGCGCACCATGCGATGGTCTTTGAAATCATCACATGCCTCCCGTGGCATTCACGCTGAGCGCCTTGGTGGCGATCGACTTGCCGCCGCGCTGGACTGTGACGGTCACCTGCCAGGTGCCGCCGGAATCGAGTTGCAGGGCCCCCTCATAGTTTCCATTTCCGTGATCGGTGAGCGCGGCAGAGGTATGTTGCGCCGCCATGCCCATGGCTGGCATCGCTGGCATGAAGAAGCTGACAACCGCCTGCACTCCGGTAACGGGCTTTCCGTCGGGGCCGTGCAGCTTTACTTGAACGAGGTTCGCTCCTTCGCGTGGAGGAGACGGCTGGGTCGCAAAATCAATCTGCAACTGCTCGATTGCCTGTAGAGGCGAACTAACGCTTTGCTGCGGTGCAGGCATGTATCCGCTCATCGCGCTTTGCAACTGCGCCTCGGAGTCCACAAGGAAATTTGCGGAGCTTACAATGCGGTCGCCTGCTTTCAGGCCTTTCAATACAACAACTGAATCGTCGAGCCTCAGTCCGGTTTCGATCACACGCGGTTCAAGCGATCCTTGACCCCGGTCGATAAATGCGATTTGACGCGAGCCAGCCTGCAGGACGCCCGAAGCAGGAATCACAAGCTGAAGGCCTAATGGCGCGGCGATGTTGACGTTGACATACATGCCGGGCTTGAGCGCAACACCGGGATTGCTCATAACCAGGCGGACGCGCACGGTTCGCGTTGAGGCATCTACTTCCGGAAGGATCTGGTCAACGCGGCCGCTGAATTTGCGTCCGGGGTACGCGTCTACTGATACCACTCCGCGATCTCCTGGCTTGAGCCGGCCGACATCAGCTTGCGGTACATTTGCGTAGACCCATACGGTGGAGAGATCGGCGATCGTGTAGAGTTTTGTCTCCGGCTGCACATAGGCATTCGGGAATGCGTTGCGCTCGATAATGTATCCCGACGCCGGAGACTCGACTGCAATCTCGCGGCTTGCGGTTCCAGTTTTCTCGAGTTGTGCGATTTCAGCTTCGGGAATATCGTAACGGCGCAAACGCTCCGTAGCGGCCTGCAAGAGCCAGTTGCCTTCCTCCGCTGGAGTGCCGTGCATGTGTTCCGAGACGGATGCCTGGTTCTTTTTTGCCAGCAGGTATTCCTGCTCGGTGCTCGCGAGATCAGGGCTGTAGATGGTGAAAAGCTTCTGGCCCTTCTTCACATACTGATAGGTCGCATTCGCGAAAACGCTGCGAATCCAGCCGGGGAAGCGTGTCTGCACATAGGAGAGCCGTTGCTCATCCATGGCAACGCTGCCCGGGGCCTGCAGTTCATCGCTCACGTCTTTCATCTCCGCAACCGCCGTTGTAACTCCGATTTCCTGCATTCGCTGGGGCGAAAGTTGAAGTGGCGAGAGCGCGGGTTCTTCGGACTTTCCAGCGTCGGCAGTGGCCTTGGTGTTGTCCTGCGATGGCGCTTCAGGGCCGCGCGCCACAACGGGCCCAGAGTAGGCCGGTGAAACGGCAGGCGTCCAGCGATGCCAAAGTATGTACCCAAGGGTCGAGGCGAGCGCGACACACAGCAATGTGCTCAAGGCAAATGCGCTCTTCAAAGTTTTGTCGTTCATTTCGTTACTCCCTGCGCAGCTACCGGTGCGCCTACGGCCATCTCAAGGTCAGCCATTTTCATATTGAATTCCGCAAGTGCATCCACGGCCGCCAGGTCCACATCGATGACGGTCATCTGGCTGTCGAGCAAATCGAGAAACGACGTCTGGTCGTTTTCGTATGCGACGACTGCTGCATGCAGCGTTTGCTCGGCCTGCGGCTTCAACGAATCCTGGTAGACGCGAGCGAGGCGTTGTGCAGCGCGAGCCTCGGCAAGCGATTCTTCGATCTGGCCTACGGCTGCGGTTTTCATTGCCGCCACTTCCGCGCTCTTTTCCGAAACCGCCACCGCGGCCTCGTTAACCTCGGCGTCGTGTTTGCGGCGATTCAGCCAGGGCAAGCTCATGGAGCCTTCAACCATGTAGTTGTTGCGTGGATCCTGACCCGAAGGCATGAGCATGTAGCCGGCCGAGACACTGAAGTCGGGCACCATGGCCTTCTTCGCCAGGTCCTGCTCCTTCCGGCTTTTGTCCACATCGACTGCAGCCGCGATGAGGTCGAGGCGTTGGTTCATCGCGGTGGTTATCAAGGTCTCAAGAAGGGGAAGGGGAGCTGTGACTGCATACTCGCCACGCACCGCAATCGGAGTCTCCGGCTGGCGGCCCATCAGCGTGTTCAAATGCGCGCGGGCCACCTCGGCATCACGATCGAACCGGATCATGTGTTCGGCCAGTCGTGTGAGGGCAACCTGTGCCTTGAGGACTTCAACTTGCGGGATCTTGCCGACGCTGTACTTGATGCGCGCAGCCTCAATGGCTTGCTGCGCAATTCCCACGTGCTGATCGTGAATGCGAATCTCATCCTGCGCGTGCAGCATCTCGAAGAAGGCTTTGCGTATCTGAACGCGAAGCCGAAGGCGCACGGCCTCGAGTTGAGCTTTTGCCAGTTCCACGTCAGACTGCGCGAGGTTGGTGCGAAGTTCTCGCTTGCCTCGACCTGGAATTGACTGGCCCAGCATGAACATGTTTTGCGCGGCGTTGTAATCCCAGGGCTTTGACAGCGGTACCTGCCATCCGCGATACATCGCTTGAGGATCCTCGAGTGCGCCCGCCAGCGGAACATGAGCTTCTGCGGCGGCGACCTTGCGTGCTGCAACGTGAATCTCTGGATTCTCTGCAAGCGCAATGCGCTCAACATCGTCGAGAGTCAGCGCGGGGCCAGGCGCGCCGTCGGTGTTCGCTCTGCCGAGCAATGCGCTCAGGCTGTTCAAGGCGGTCAGATCTTCTGTCTCTTGCGCATCGCAGGAATGCAGCGCCAGAGCGAGGCCCAACGCCCCCATCAATATATGTAGTGTCTTCATTGCTCCCTCAACGACCGGAAGATTTCCGGCCACGTCATTTGCGCCCAACGCAAAGATCCGGGCGCACGAAGCCTGACTTCAGAAGAAGAGGGAGCTTCTAGATTCTCAGGATGGAAATACGACTGGAAGCGGGAGGCGCGGGCGGAGTTTCAGAGGTCGACAGAGGCATCGAGACTTGGGCCATAGCAAAAGGCAATTCGGCGCCTGCAAAGATATGAGCCGAGAGGCTTGTACCTTCAGATCGCGAAGCCATTGCGGGTGGCATGTTTGTGTCGGACGAGTGCACCGTGCAGCAGGGCGGGTTCGCCATGGTCATCGATGATCCGCAACCCTCGGTCATCTGGTGGCAGCAAGCATGGTGGGAAGCGGGCGCGAGGCAGGCCAAGCCTGGAAGCACAGCCCACAACGCCACGATCGCCAGCATGAACAGAGCGCCTTTGCTACCCACACGCACAGTTTATACCTGCCTTCGAATCAAATATGCCGTCTGTGTGTCGGAGCTGACGGTGATTCGAATCACATGTTAGTCGAGTCCGCAAAGAAATGCCCCGAAACCGGTAAACTTCTCATTATCACGGCTTTCATTCAGCCCCGAGCCCAGTATGGACTTCTATTTCCTGTGAACGTGAATCCAGCTGGCGAGTATCAATGATCGAACTATGTCCGATGAACGACATAAATAGAGCAAAACGATACAGTTTCTCATCCACAAACGTGGAAGAATGAGCCTGCATCAGGTGTGATTCCACGCCTGCAGAGGCGTTCTATACCTGTTTCCGGCATAGCCATCTGAGCTGAAAGGTCTCTCGAATGAACGTGATAGCTCAACTGGCATTCGACCCAGAATCCTTCCTTGAGAGTTCCGGAATCGGTCGTAGGACTGTAGAGTTTAAAGCGAAACAATCTTTCTTCACGCAGGGCGATGTGGCTGATTGTGTCTACTATCTGCGAAAAGGTCGCGCAAAAGTCACGATCGTCTCAAATGAGGGAAAAGAAGCCACCATCACGCTGTTAGCCCCTCGCGAATTTGTGGGGGAGGAATCGCTCGCCTCAGTCGGCGCAAGGCGTCTGACCACGGCTACCGCTATTACGGCTTGCACAGCACTCAGAATTGAGCGCGATGAGATGATTCGCGCAATGCACGGCGAGCATCAGTTTTCGGATTTGTTTATTAAGTTCCTTTTGGTGCGAGGCATGCGCACTCAAGCCGACCTGGTCGACCAACTGTTTAACTCCAGTGAAAAACGGCTCGCCCGGGTTCTGCTCCTGATGGCGGAGTTTGGCAGGCCAGGCGAACCGGAGTCTCTGATCCCTAAGATCTCGCAGGAAAGCCTGGCAGAGATGATTGGCTCGACGCGGTCGCGAGTCAGCTTTTTCATGAATCGCTTTCGCAAGCTCGGTTTCATCGAGTACAACGGGCGCATTCGCGTCAACAAGTCGCTGCTGAACATCGTCCTTCACGACAAGTTGCCCGGCGACAATGCGGTGCGACCAGGCTTTCTTGCCCCTCCATCGAAGCAGCCGAGACCAAAAAACAACCTAAAGTCAGCCTAAATTCCAAACTGTCTAAAAGTGGACAGTTAAGCCCACAGGCCCACAGGCATATTTAAGCTGACACAATCCCTTTTCAGGCAAATGCTCAGGGAAACAGCGGAAGCACCATCGTCAAACGACGCCGGATAGCTCGTGGGGGAGCCGTCCGAGTCCATGACAGCAGATAACGCGAATGACGGTCCGGACCCGTCTGGTCAGTCATTAGTTCTCGCGAAGGGGGTTCACCGTGGATTCGGAGTCCAAGCATATTGTCAGCGTCGCAGAATCGGGTAACGGCAGAGTACCCCCGATTGTCACTGCAACCAAGCCGATAGAGCTATTTGCCACCGGTGTTGTCGGCCTTGACGACATTCTTGGCGGAGGCCTGGCCCGAAACCACCTTTATCTGATCGAAGGCGACCCTGGTACAGGAAAGACCACCATCGCAATGCAATTCCTGATGGAAGGCGCGAGGCGTGGCCAAAAGGGCCTCTATGTGACCCTCTCCGAGTCGAAGACCGAGCTTCTTCAAATCGCCGAGTCGCACGGCTGGTCGCTCGACGGAGTCGAAATATTTGAGTTGGGACCGGACGAGGAACACCTGAAGGCCGAAGCCCAATACACGGTCTTCAATCCTTCCGAAATCGAGTTGGCGGATACAACGAACGCCGTGTTATCCGAAGTCGAGAGAATTCAACCGGAACGCGTAGTGTTTGATTCGCTCTCAGAGTTGCGACTGCTGGCTCGGGATTCCCTACGCTATCGCCGGCAAATTCTGGGACTGAAGCAATACTTCTCGGGGCGCAACTGCACCGTACTATTGCTGGACGATCGCACCGCCGAACGTCACGATCTGCAACTCCAGAGCATTGCCCACGGCGTAATCATGATGGAGAGCGTGGAGCGGGAGTACGGCATCAAAAGACGCCGCCTGGAAGTGAAGAAGCTGCGCGGTGCACGGTTCCGCGAGGGCTTTCATGACTACTGCATCAAGCGGGGCGGTGTGGAAGTGTATCCACGCCTCGTGGCCTCTGAGCATCTTCTGACTCTTCAGCCGACGCAGCTGAAGAGTGGCATCGCGGCACTTGACACATTGCTCGGTGGAGGACTTGATAGCGGGACGAGCACCCTCTTGCTTGGGCCTGCCGGCTGCGGAAAGTCCACCATTGCGGCTCGTTATGCCATATCTGAGGTGGAACGCGGCGGGACCGCGGCACTTTTCGCCTTCGATGAGTCACTCGCAACCCTGCTGATCCGGGGAAAAGGCCTGGGGCTGGATATCAAGAAGCACGTTGACTCTGGAAAATTCACTCTTCGCCAGGTAGATGCCGCGGAACTTTCGCCCGGTCAATTCGTCCACGAGATTCGTCACCTGGTTGAAAAGCAGGATCTGAAGCTGCTTATCATCGACAGCCTGAATGGCTTCCTGAATGCAATGCCTGGAGAGAAGTTTCTGGCAATGCAGTTGCACGAACTGCTGGCGTATTTGAGCCAGAAGGGAGTTGCGACATTGATGACAGTTGCCCAGCACGGATTCGTCGGAACGAACATTGACACTCCGGTCGATGTCAGCTATCTGGCAGACACCGTTCTTCTGTTTCGATACTTCGAGGCGGTAGGCGAGGTGCGCCAGGCGCTCTCCGTGATCAAGAAACGCAGCGGAGAACATGAGCGTACGATCCGTGAACTGATGATGAAGAATGGTGCAATTGAAGTAGGAAACATGTTGACGGAATTCGAAGGCGTATTAACCGGCTCTCCGACGTATCGCGGCGAGATTGATGGCTTGCGGTCAACTAGATCGCATGAGAATCCGAGTTCAACCACGTGACCGGGCCAGAAAACGAACTTCGCGTCCTTGCTGTTGCTCCTACGGGGCGGGATGGCGCTTTGATATGCAATCTTCTGACTGGCAATGGCATCCACTGCGTTTTATCGGCAACTGCGGAAATGGCTCTCGTCGAATTCGGATCTGGGGCAGGAGCATTGATTCTGGCCGAGGAGGCCCTCACGCTGCCTGCGATCTCTCAGTGGGCGGCACAAATCGCTACGCAACCCTCGTGGTCCGATTTTCCCCTCATCCTCCTAACAGCAAGCGGCGAAGTTAATGAGGAGAGCCGCAGAAGAATTCGCGTTCGGGAACCTCTTGGAAACGTGATGTTGCTTGAACGACCAGTTCGACCTGAGACGTTCGTCAGCACCGTCCAGGCTGCACTGCGCAGCCGTGGCCGCCAATATCAGATGAGAGACTACATCGCCAAGAACCATGCCGCCGAAGAAGCAATTCGTCGAGCGGAGAAGTTGGCAGTTGCCGGGCGCCTCGCCGCCAGCATCTCCCACGAAATCAATAATCCCCTCGCATCCGTCACCAATCTTCTCTACCTGATTGGCACGTCATCTTCATTGAAAGAGGCGAAAAAGCACAAAGTCATCGCGGAAAGCGAGTTGGCGCGAATATCGGAAATCGTCACCCAGACCCTGCGGTTCTACCGCGAGCCAAGCAAGCCGACATTGATCCGCCTCTCAGAAATCGTGGACTCCGCCCTCCTCCTCTACCAGGCGCGATTAACCTACGCCGAAATCGTGATTGAAAAAGACTTTCGAGAGAGCTTGCCAATCGTTGCAATGGCCGGCGAACTGCGCCAGGTGATTTTGAACCTGATTGGAAACGCGCTGGATGCTCTGGATCGCGGCGGCAGGCTCAAGATTCGAGTCTCTAACTCACGCGAATACAGGAATGCCGGGCGTCGCGGCGTTCGCCTCACCGTGGCAGACACCGGATCCGGGGTCAGCCCTGAGATTAGAAAGACTCTCTTTGAGCCTTTTGTGAGCACAAAAGGCGACACCGGGACAGGACTCGGCCTCTGGATAAGCTCTGAAATTGTAAAAAGACACAGCGGGAGGATTCAGGTAAGAAGCAGTGCTCTTTCCCAATCTTCATGGACAGTTTTTTCCGTCTTTCTGCCGCTTAACCAAACCGGTGTCCATCGCACAAATGCAGACGTATCCACGATTCTGGATGGGAAAAGTAAGGGAGCTCTGTCTGACTCACCACCCGCAATAGCTTTGCCGATGCAGCAAGAAATCGCGACATAACACTAGCAACAACAGTTTGTTGGTCGTGGCCAGAATCGCAGACTTGGCAATAGTTACGCGCAACTGGATTCACCTTTCGGCACGTGGACCCAGTTGAGCGTATGGTTGAAGGAGGTAGTCAATTTTCCCTTCTCGCCTTCTGCATTCCGGGCATCGCTCCAGACGAGTGTCTTCCAAGCAAGCAACCGAACGACTGGAGCTGTCATGGGTCTCATCAAAAAGGCCGATGTGAAGCATCATCTATCTGCTCGCCACCGCACAGAGATACATCTACAACCGGAAAGCCAAGCGGATGCAGCCGGCTTCCCGCGCGAAGACGATACAGGCGATCAGAATGCGACCGATCCGGTTGAGAGTTCCCTCAGAATTCCCAACCCAAGTGGGCCGGTACCAACTGTGAACGCATCGGAGTCTCATCGAGTCGTCGTATTGGGGCAATCAAAAAGCGCCCAGGCGTGACGTGGCATTCTGTCTTCCTTCGTGACAGTTGCGTTCTGCCGGATCACGTAGATCGATCGAGAGTACCTTTCGGTCAGAACTGGACTCAAATTGAAAAAGATTGAAGCATCTGCTTTCAATGCGATGATCCGGCGCGCGGGTTGGCATTTCATTTGGGTTCAAGGGACCTGCTCCAGAAGAGGCTTCGGAGCGACAGAAGAGAGTGCAACTCACCAACCCGTAACTCGTGCCCTTGAGGGAGTCGCCCGGCGATTCGACGCGGCGGAATTCGATTCTCTACGGATCACGAATTATCCAGCCTTCTGCGTCGCGAACATAACGATGCAGGCTCGACAGATTCAGCGAAACACTTCACTGGATGTTTCCGATGAATATCTTCCAGGGGCAATTGTCGCTAGATAAGCCTATCGCCGGGCTAAGTGAGTGGGCTAAGCGAGACCCAGGTGACGAGCGATGCACAATGCGTCATTCATTTCGAATCACGATTGAAAGCAGGGGATGATGTCGTTTCCAGAAACAACGATTGCCATAAAGCACATTGAAAAAGCCGAACCGCCGACTTCACAGTCCGTAGCAATGAAAGCGTGCACCCTGCCCCTGCCTACCCGAATTGCCTTTGTGGGAAACTACCTGCCGCGCGAATGTGGCATCGCGACCTTCACAACCGACTTATGCACCGCACTAGCCACAGAATTTGGTGAAGGCCGTCTGTTTGCAATTCCTGTCAACGATCCTGACTCGAGCTACAAATACCCTGAGCAGGTTCGACTGGAGTTGGAACAAGAGGAGCTCGCTTCCTATGAGCAAGCCGCGGAGTTTCTCAACTTCAACGGAAATGACATTGTTTGCCTGCAACATGAATATGGCATCTTTGGAGGCGCTGCCGGCCGATATATCCTCACGCTCCTTCGCAAACTGAAGATGCCCTTGGTGACGACCTTCCACACGGTCCTCCGCGAGCCCGATGCAAATCAACGCATCGTCCTCGAAGAGATCGCACAGCTGTCTGATCGCCTCGTTGTGATGAGCGAACTGGCGGCCCAACTTCTTCGCGACGTGTATGCGGTTCCGGCCGGGAAGATTGACGTGATTCCACACGGTGTTCCCGATCTTCCCTTCATGGATCCCAACTATTTCAAAGACAAGTTTGGAACGGAGGGCAAGTCTGTCCTGCTGACGTTCGGACTTCTCTCTCCGAACAAAGGCATTGAGAACGTGATTCGTGCATTGCCGGCGATTCTCGCGCGTCAACCGAATGTGGTTTACATCGTGTCTGGCGTGACGCATCCGCATATTCGACGTCGCGAGGGCGAACGTTATCGTGAGAGCCTACAGGCGCTGGCTGAACAGCTTGGCGTAAGCGATCATCTTATCCTCAACAATCGCTTTGTGAGCGCCGAAGAGCTTGTGGAGCATGTAGGCGCCGCCGACATCTACATCACTCCATATCGGCAGGAGGCGCAGGTCGTCTCGGGCACGTTGGCAATCGCGCTTGGAGCAGGTAAGGCAATCGTCTCCACACCTTATTGGCATGCCAAGGAGCTTCTTGCGGATAAACGAGGCGTCCTGGTTCCATTCGAGAGTCCCGATGCCATCGCAAAGGAAGTTGTCTCTCTATTGGAGAACGATGCGGAACGTCACGCGATGCGTAAAAGGGCATATCTCCACTCACGTGGGACAACATGGCCAAAGACGGCGAAGGCCTACATGGCTAGTTTTCAGCGCGCGCGATTCGAGCGTTCATTGCAGCCGAAAGCCTCTCATCCGGACGATCTGACTGTGATGCCGACGGAATCAACCGACCGACTCCCCGAGTTGCGCACCAAACATCTCGAAGCGATGACCGACGATACGGGAATGTTGCAGCATTCAATCTTCTCGGTGCCGAATGCACGCGAAGGCTATACGACAGACGACAATGCGCGAGCGCTCATTGTAACGACTGGCCTGGATCATAACCTGATCTGTGACCACGAATCGCAACACTCAAAACTCTCTCAGAGGTACCTCGCGTTTCTCTGGCTCGCATTCAATGCCGTAACGGGGCGCTTCAGGAATTTCCTCGGCTACGATCGAAAGTGGCTTGAGAGCATCGGTTCGGAAGACAGTCACGGACGCGCGCTCTGGGCTCTGGGAACCGTGTTGGGCCAGTCGCAAGATGCCGGATTGCGCGGGGCGGCAGGAAGACTGTTTGAGGCAGCCGTACCCTCTGCTCTGGCTTTCACAAGCCCGCGAGCCTGGGCATTCAGCGTGCTCGGAATGCAGGCATATCTGGAAAGGTTCCCCGGCGACAGGGCCATTCAGGGCGTCCGCAATACGCTGGCCAATCGCCTGCTGGATATCTACGAACGTAGCAGCACCAGCATTTGGCATTGGTTTGAGAAGAGCCTGTCTTACTCGAACGCAAGGTTGCCTCAGGCACTCATCCTGGCCGGACAGCGCAGCGAGAACAGAAGAATGGTTGGAGCGGGGATCGAAGCGCTTCAATGGCTTGTCGCCGCGCAGCATCGCGGCGATCCTGAGATATTTGTGCCCGTTGGCTCCAGCGGATTTTACCGTGAGGGTGAAGAGAAAGCTCGTTTTGATCAGCAACCCGTCGAAGCTTGCGCCACTGTCTCTGCCTGTCTCGAGGCATACCGGATAACGCATGACGAGCAATGGCGCGCGGAAGCCGGACGCGTCTTCGGCTGGTTCCTCGGTAAGAACGATCTGCAAGTTCCGCTTTACGATGCCACGACAGGCGGATGCAGGGACGGACTTCATCCCGATCGCGTAAATGAAAACCAGGGAGCTGAATCGACGCTCTCTTTCCTGATGGCCCTTCTCGAGATGCGGGCATCCACCGGACTAAGCGCAGAAGAAACGTATCAGGAAATGAGTGCATCTCGTTGAATTCGATAACTGGCCTGGCTCCATTTAATGGTTCCGCAAATCTTGAAACTACCGGACAGAAAGCGTGCAGTGAAGAACCCCTTTTCGCACGCTATGAACAGAACCCAATTCTCAGCAGGGAACATTGGCCCTATCCGATCAATAGCGTTTTTAACGCAGGAGCTGTTCGCCTTGCCGACGGAGATACGTTGCTTCTCTGTCGCGTAGAGGACCGTCGTGGTCTTTCGCACCTTTGTGCCGCACGTTCAACAAATGGAATCGACGGATGGCGTATCGACCAGGAGCCAACGCTGGCTGCGAATCCCCGCGAATACCCAGAGGAAATCTGGGGAATCGAAGATCCGCGTATCACCTACGTACCCGAGCTTGAACAGTACGCCGTGGCATACACGTCGTTTGCGCGCGGAGGTCCCGGCGTTTCATTGGCTCTGACGAGGGATTTCAGAACCTTTGAACGTTTCGGCGTGATCATGCCTCCTGAAGACAAAGATGCCGCCCTGTTGCCGCGGAGAATCAACGGATACTGGGCCATGATCCATCGGCCCGTAACTACCCTCGGAGCTCACATGTGGATTTCCTATTCGCCGGATTTACGGCATTGGGGCAGCCACAAGATCATCCTGGAAGCTCGCCGCGGGGGATGGTGGGATGCCAACAAGATCGGGCTGTGCTCGCCGCCAATCGAGACCGCAAAAGGCTGGCTCACGATCTATCACGGCGTTAGAAATACCGCATCGGGTAGCATCTATCGGCTGGGCCTAGCACTTTTCGATCTGGAAAAGCCCGATGTCTGCTTGCAGCGAGGAGACTCATGGATGTTCGGCCCCGAGGCTCCCTACGAGCGCACCGGCGACGTTAACGACGTAGTCTTTCCATGCGGGCAGACGATCAGCGCGGATGGAGACACCATCAATCTCTATTACGGCGCGGCGGATTCATGTATCGCCATGGCCACCGGCAGCATCCGGGTGCTACTCGCGTGGTTGGAAAAGAACTCCAGCGTAGATCAAACGACAGGTCGGTAGCTGGTTGCGCAGATTCTTGCGAAAGGAATAGAAAAATGGACGTGAAGAGTTGGCACTGGCCCAGTTGGATGCTTCAGGTGCTTTGGATACGATGCAAATGTCCGCGCTGCAACTCTGTCCAATTCAAACAAGCTGAGTTGCGTTCCTTCGACAAGTTGCTTTGTCTTTTGCCCTTGCATCCAGTGCGGTGCATGTTCTGCTGGCGTCGCTACTATTGGGTTACGTTTCGGGCAGCACCGGTGGGGTGAGTCGCAGCTCGTCGCGAGGATTCCCAGTTCGAGGTGCCATGCATCTAGCGCTCAGCGCGGAGAAGGACCAACGGCCTTCCGCTTCAGCCTGCCACCTTCTCTCCAGGCGAGATAGAAGTGCCCGCCCTTGGCGGATTCACCCTTGATGAGTATGAGTCTCGGGTCGGGCTTGCCATTCTTCCGGACAACAGGCACGAATTGCCAGCGGTCGCCGAGTCGGCGATACTGTACGAGGATGATTTGCTTTTGACCATTCTCACTGTCCACGTCCTTTGTGCTCCGTCCGCCCATTAATTTTGGGCCGATGGAAAGTGAGATGGACAGTGGCATCAATTAAGTGATTGATGATAAGTGGCGGGAGTAGTTCAGTGGTAGAACGTCAGCTTCCCAAGCTGAATGTCGCCGGTTCGATCCCGGTCTCCCGCTCCAAATTAATCAATAACTTAGTGCAGAGCCAGCCTTAGAGTTTGGTCCAGATTTGGTCCACTTTGGTACCATCGAGAAAATGTCCCTCCCATCGCCAATTCGCTCACATTGGTGTGAGCCTGCCGGGCACGCTGGCGGAGTGGCGGAGCCGATTTTCCGTACCGGTCGTTGGTGCGTTTGTCTCCGTGACGCAGCAGCTTGATTTGGACCTCTTTTACCTTGTTCGGGTCGTCGGTCCCAACCTGATCGATGAGTGCGTTATAGGCGTGACGAAATGCATGGAACCCGGTCCCCTCAGGAATCCCGTTGGGTAACTCCTTCCTGAATTCCGCTGCCATCCGTCGCGAGGCTGGCGAGAGATGGTCAGCACCGAGTGCGGTTCGATGAAGCGGTCGTCCGGTCCTCAGCGAGCCAAACACCCAGCCGTTCACCGATGGATTCTCATCCTTGAAGTAAAGCAGCGTAGCGCCCAGGCGGTCGCACATGGGCACAGGAGCCTTAGAATTCTCACTTTTGGCTGCTTCCCGGATGTGCTTTCCATCCACGGTCCGCTCGATCCTGATCTTCGGTTCCGGCCCATCGAACTTGATCGCGTCCCACTTCAATTCGAGAAATTCCTCGGAGCGCAGACCAGTGGTGTAGGCCAGCAGGATCATCATCTTTACAGGACTGGGTGTGAGCCTGTCATTCAACATCCAGCGGAACTGCTCCGGAGTGACGAAAAACTCGCTGCGGTCCACGGGAGGCGCTCCGCCCTTCTTTACCGTTAGTGCGGTCCCCGTGAAGGGGTTGTACGGCAGGTAATGCTTGTCCACCGCATATGTCAGCATCTGCACAAACAGAGTGCGCAGGTGCTTGCGCGTTTGCCGCGAGGCCTGTTCTTCCGGGTCAGAGCGCAAGGGCAAATCGCCCTTCAGCCAATTCTTGATCTCATACTTCATCTGAATGAGTCGGTCGAGACGTTCAGCGCCCCATTTATCCTTGAGGTAGCAAAGCTGGCCCCTGGCAGTACTCCGCCCCTTAAAGACTCGTTGTGTAACTTCATCCGTGAGATAGAGACGGCACAGATCGCGAGAGAATACCGCCACTCGAATATTGTTAATGCGCTGAATGAATTGCTCCCATTTGGGGCTGTTCTTCAGCGCTGTTTTACTAGGAAACTCCTTCTCATCGCCGAATACCTCACGCGGGCGTTCTACCGTGCCGTCGGCGGCGTAACGTCGGTATCGCGCTTCCCAAATGCCGGGGCGCCCCTTTCGTTTGCGGAGCTTCGGCTCGGGCTCCTGCCGGGACATATTGCGGTCAGGGACTTCTCTCCCTTTTCGTTTGCATTCATCTATCATTTTTCACTTCTTTTCGAGACTTAAGTCTTTGTGGTTATGGTTAGCGATATACGCTGGATCAATTGCGAGCGCCGCGGCCGCGCTTGGTTGTCCCGGCAATGCCAGGTTCTCCAAAATGACTGCTCATGGTGGCAGCAATCACACTGAAACCAGGGACGAGGTATCTCGATTCTTGGAGGGGGTGTTCTATTCTGACTGGACAACCTTGTTACGTTCTGTCCGCGCCGAAGGCTTCAATTTCCCGGTGGAGTCAGATGTCTCCACATCGTGTTTCAGCTTTTCGATCACTTGCTGCGGATCATAACACCGGTACACCTTCGCGCCATTGCGTACGCCGTGCCATGGAATCTTGCCCGCTGCGGCCAAGCGATTGACTACCGGCCGGCCAACTTCTTCTGAATTGTCTTCACCCAGATCGCTTCGGCGCTGGGCTCCATCGTCTTCGCGATTGCGAGCGCCTGCTGGTACGCGGGCTTTGCGGCCAGGGGCCGGCCGAGCGCAGTCAATGTATCGCCGAGAATCATCTGTGCCTGCAACTCATCGGGGTTGATGGCAACGGCCGTCTGCGCCTCCACCAGCGCGGACGCTAACTGCCCGGCTGCAGTGAGATCTCTGGCCCGCGTTACGTGGCCGAGTGCCGAGGCGAAACGCATGTCAAACGTCCCATCGTAGACAAAAACGCCGTCCTGAATGAAAGCAACTGGTTTCAGCTTCTGAAACTCCCGGTAAGGATTCAGCACGTTGGAGCCCCACTCGTAGCCTGTGAGCGTTCCAGCGCTGATTAGTAGAGTGCCCGTGATCGTCTGCGGCGTATCGATCTGATAATCCGTCCACCCACTGTCAGCTGTCGGCAACGGTTTGCATGGGATTCCATACGCGCTGAAATGGATGGAAGGTTCGACGAAGTAGGCAAACCAGCAGTCCCTAACCCCGCGATTGTCGAGATATTTCTTGACCGCCTTCAACTGCTGACCCCAATCCGTGTTGGAGTCGGTCAGGTACTTATAAGTGTTCGCGGGACCGCCCCAGAATTCGTTCGAGTAGGCAAGGTAGTTTGGATAAGCTCGCGCCGAAGACACCGCGTGCCATGCCAGCAACAATCCCACGACATAGGCCCAACGCCGGTCCTTATGTGCCAGTGCAAGCGCGGCGCCTCCAATCAGCACGGCGAGAAACGGATACATGGGCAGAATGTGCCTGGCACCGATGTTCAGGCCGGTGCCGGTCGCGATCAACAGATAGAGAATCGGAGGAATGGTGAGAAAGAAGATCTCGCGCCGTGCGCGCAATTTTCCAGTAGCAATCGCGAAGCCGGCCAGCAGTATCAAACTCATGAAGGCTGCTGTGGATTTGATGATGAAAGCCGCAGGAAAGTAGAACCAGACTCCGCGCGCGTATACCTTGCCGAAGATGTACGTAGAGAACGAATCTGAGATCAGCCGCACGTCCACCATCCCGTAAAGATAAGACTCTGGCAGGATGTGCCAACGCGCGAGCGCGAGATAAACGTGCCGTTCCATCCCTTTCAATCCCCCCGCGTACTCAGCGAGCGAGGGACTCAGCTGCATTCCACCTGGCCGTGCGGCGTAGCGAAAACCGTAGAAAGCCCAGAGCACCACGATGGCAATGGCCGACGCAGCCAGAAAGGCGCCAGTCAGGCGCAACGCTGCTTTCCTTTTGTTAGTCCGCGTCTCGGGCGAGGGCCACAGTATCTCAGTAATAATGAGTGCCACGCCGAATGGGAGGAGAAGCACGCCTGAGTGTTTCGACGCCAGAGCGAGTCCACTGACTACGCCGAGAACGATCAACCTATTGACCGAAGGCGCCTTCACGTAGCGGTAGAAGGCATAGATGCTGGCGAATATAAAGCAGGAGATACCCATGTCCGTTGTGACATAGGCGCCGTGCGCGATCATGTTTGGCTCAAAAACCACCAGCGCCAATGCGAACAGCGCCGCACCGTCGCCGAACATCTCTCGCGCTGCCAGAAAGACGAGCAGTCCGAGCAAGAGACTGAGGGACGCCGCCGCCATTCGGGCGCGGAAAATGATGCGGTCCGCTTCGGCCTCTCCACCATTACCGAAGATGAAATCCCGTCCATCCGAGTATGCTTCGTCTTTGAAGAATCCATTCCTCTTGGAATCCGGCACCTTGAGGTGCATCGGCAGAAGTGGGATCGCCGCTAGCGCCTTCACCAAGGGTGGATGTTCCGGATTGATGCCAAAGTCTAGCTTCTTCCATGACATATAGCCGGCGAAGATATGGTCACCTTCATCCCAAGACAATGATTGCTGTCGGATCGAGAATGTCAGTTCCCCCAGGAACACCAATAAAAGCAACACTGCTCCCGCGCTTCCAAAGTGTTTTCGTAAGTTCAGTTCAAACACATCTCACCCCTGGGCCGTAAAACTAGAAGTTGCTGTCTTGGTTCTATTTTGACAGCATCCATGGACTTCGCCGGGCGATTCGGGACAAATGACGACAGCACCTTTGGTATGAAATGATTGTGTGATGCTGCAGTCCTAGGTCTCCCGCTGATGCCCGACTAAAACGTTTCAGCTCAGGAGGTGGGTAGGATGTGGCGGAACAGTTCTTCAGCGACCGTTTGATATGGCGTCTTCGTTACATTCTGTGAATGGACAGAACGGTGTGCAGTTTGCGCCGGATCCAGCACTCGTTCGCGAACAACTGAGGCGGCTCGTTGCGCACCCATTGTTCACGAACAGCAAGCGATACCCGGTGTTGCTCACCTACACTGTCGAGCAAACGCTTCTTGGCAATGCGAGCGAATTGAAGGAAAGGACAATTGGCATCGAGGCTTTTGGCCGCGAACCCGTCTACGATGTCAATCTAGATCCGGTGGTTCGCACTGCGGCAGCCGAGGTTCGGAAAAGGCTCAGCCAATACTATTACAACCCTGATCACGCCGGGGAATTGGTAATCGAACTGCCGATCGGCTCCTATGTTCCGACTTTTCGGGAGCCAACCGCCTCTCAGATGGGCTTCGCGGCGGAGCCTTTAGTCGTCGAGAAAACGGAGTCGCTTCCGAAGGATTCTGTTTTCCAATCGTCGACGGACGCAAAAGCTGAACAGGCACATTCACGACTCGTGACCCGCAGCTGGATTCCGATTGCCATTGCATTGCTCGTCGCCGCACTGATCGGATTTAGCGTTGGTCGCGTGAGACTTCCGAGCCAAGCGGCAGTTGCCGGTGAACCCTCGAACATGTCGCGCTTCTGGCAGCCTATTACCGCAACTTCGAGCCGAGTTACGTATTGTCTTGGCGCACCAACCGATGCCGTGGATATCCAAAGTCGGACGTTCCCCGTCTCGGAAGGTGGCAGTCTAAATACGTACGATGTCATCACCCTCGCCCGATCCCTTGTGCCTCTTGTTCCGAAGAATGGCCAATTTCGTGTGTTATCCGCCTCGGATACGGGCTTTGCTCAATTGCGAGAAGGCCCATTCGTCCTGATTGGTGCATTCGATAATCCCTGGACGATGCGCATAACGCAGGATTTACCGATGGGGTTTGAATATGACAATCACGTCCGCCAGGTAGTGGATCGCAAGAGTACACCTAAAAAGATCTGGACACTTCAATGGCAGGTTCCAGGCAAGAGTCTCGCGCGCGACTACGCCATAGTCGCCCGACTTCATGACACGGTTACCGGCGAGCCCGTCATCATCCTGGCCGGCATTCTGGGGGAAGGAACCGAAGCAGCAAGCGAGGTCGCCTCCAATCCGGCGTACTTGGATGCAATGCTGCAGAAGGCTCCGAAAAACTGGGACCAGCTAAATCTCGAAGCGGTAATAGAAGCGAATGTGATTGATGGCCATCCGGGGCCGCCGACGGTCATCGCTGTCGAGACGTGGTGAATCGTTTCTACCTCAGAAACCTGTATCATACAGCCCCGCAAACGAGATCCAACTTGAGATCTATCCTCTTGTAAATGCGATCTTTGTCGTTCTCTTGCTATGTCTGATGCACGATGCACCTTCAAAAACTGGATAAGCTTCGCCTAACCTGACTACGGAAGTCCGCAGGATTTCCGCCACGGACGGAAGGAGACTTTTTATGAGGCGCATTCTTGGGTTCGCCCTTTTATTCATCTTGTCCTCGGTCACGCTAATGGCCGCGAAGAACTCGCAGACGTTTTACCTGAGTTCCGATGTTCGGGCAGGAAACGTTCAGCTACCCCGCGGAATATGCGAAGTGACCTGGAGTACAACCTCAGGATCCCGAGTGCAGTTGACCATCACGACGGATGACAAGAAAACTGTTACCGTTCCGGCCCTCATGGTCGAGGGAAAGGAAGACAGAGCCGGTGTGGTCACTTCGGTCGTGAATGGCGTTACGTACCTGGTCGAACTTCACACCAGGAATGCCAAATTTGTCTTTGAAAACGGCACAGAAGCGTCAAAATGAGTTCTGTGGGTGCCTGGCACACCGCGGAATAGCGTTTATGAAGCGATCGAGCATTAACTAACTCTTTCATGACCCTCGCGTAAAAAGTTCTTGGAGACACATGCAGAATTGCAAGTCTGGTTCTTACCTTCTTCTCACCGCTATTGCGGCCCTCGCGCTCATCTCTGCAGCATCTATAGCAGCGGCTCAGAACAATGACCGACCCTGGATGAATCCCACTCTTTCCCCAGAGGAGCGGGCCGGCCTGGTCCTAAAACAGCTCACTCTGGATGAAAAGCTCGCGCTACTACATGGGAATGGCATGGCCCACGCGCCGCAGTGGCAAATGCCACTGTCAAACTTGACCAACGGTGGTGCGGGATACGTGGAGGGTGTAAAACGCCTCGGAATCCCGCCTTTAGTTATCTCTGACGCGGGTTATGGAGTGAGAGACAGCGGTGCAAACGGTAGGTATTCGACGGCCATGCCATCGAGTCTCGGCGCTGCAGCGAGCTGGGATCCGGACTCAGCTTGCGAATTTGGAACCGTGATCGGCAAAGAACTGCGGGCGCAAGGATTCAACATGACTCTCGGAGGCGGAGTCGATCTGGTCCGCGAACCCCGCAATGGGCGCAATTTTGAATATGCAGGCGAAGATCCGCTCCTTGCCGGCACCGTGGTAGGCAACCTGATGAAGTGCGAACAGGAACAGCATGTCGTCGGCGACATCAAGCACTACGTGATGAACGATCAGGAGACGGGACGTTTCTTTGTCAACTCGGTCATCTCGAAGCGAGCGATGCAGGAGTCCGATCTGCTCGCATTTCATATCGCTATCTCCATCGCGAATCCCGGCGCAGTGATGTGTTCCTACAACCGCATCAATGGCGAATTCGGTTGTGAGAATCCATACACGCTTCGCGACGTGCTCGAGAAAGAATGGGGCTTCAAAGGATTCGTTATCTCCGACTGGGGAGGAACTCACAGCACAGAGAAGGCGTCTGCAGCAGGTCTCGATCAGGAACAACCAATGGCAGACTTCTTTGGTCCGAAGCTAAAAGAAGCAGTGGAAGCTGGAAGAGTGCCAATGTCAGAAATTGACGACCATGCGCGGAGAGTTCTCTATGCTGAATTTCTGTCTGGCATCGTCGACAACCCGCCTGAGAAGAGCGTCATCGATGTGGAGAAGGGCTTCGAAGTCGCGCAACGTGTAGAAGAAAAGAGCATCGTTCTACTGAAAAATAGTCCGATAGTGCTTCCGATTGTGCCGTCGAAGATTCACAGCATTGCGATCATTGGCGGGCACGCTGACGTCGGGATGATTTCCGGTGGAGGATCAGCGCAGGTGGATCCGCCGGACGGAAACGCCATTATGCCTCCGGGCAAAGGCGCGACGATCTGGCAAAAACCCGTATGGTTCCGAACCTCACCTTTGAAAGCGCTCCAGGCGAAACTGCCGAACACGAAGATTGCCTTCGATCCGGGAACGGATGCGAAGTCGGCAGCAGGTTTGGCCAAGAGCTCTGATTTGGCAATCGTGTTTGTGTATCAATGGCTGTCGGAGGACATGGATGTGCCGAGCCTTTCGCTTCCTGACAATCAGGATGCCTTGATCGAGCAGGTAGCGGCGGCAAATCCGCACACCATCGTCGTGCTGGAGACCGGAACCACTGTGACTATGCCCTGGATCGACAAGGTTGCCGGTGTAGTCGAGGCTTGGTACGCCGGCAGTTCGGGACACAAGGCGTTGGCAGACGTACTTGTTGGGGATGTCAATCCATCCGGCAAACTTCCGCTAACTTTCACCAGTAGCGAAGCGGATCTTCCGCACCCGAATCGTCCTGAGATTCCCCCTGCGAGCCAGGTTCACGCTGGAGAGGTAGCGGACAACGGAGCTCCATCTTCGAACGCTTCTGGTCACACAGGCTACGCTGTCCACTACGATGAGGGTGGCGCAGTTGGTTACAAGTGGTTCGAAGAGCAGCACAAGAAACCGCTGTTTGCCTTCGGCTTTGGTTTGTCTTACACCACCTACGCATACTCCGACTTGAGTGTCAGATTCAGGTGCCAAGACTGCGAGCTTCACTGTTAAGAACACTGGAAACGAGGCCCGGGACCGAGATCGCCCAGGTGTACGCACGGCTTCCGAAGGGCACAGACGAACCTTACAAGCGGCTGGTGGGATGGACGCGGGTTGCACTCGCGCCCGGCGAATCGAAAGCAGTTTCTGTTGCGATTGACGACCGGGTACTGAAGACGTTCGACGAAGAGAACAACGCCTGGAACATGAGGCCGGGAGATTATCAAGTGTTGGTCGGTGGATCGTCTGACAACACGCCGTTGACAGGGACTCTCGTGGTTCGTTAAGTCCGTGCCATTTGTTGTCTCTCTTTGAATTCGAAGTTGTCCTAACGAGCCGCGCGGGAATGCGGCGGCAAGCCTGAATTGCGGAGCGATTTGACTAATGAGTGTCCCCGTCGTTGTTGACCGTACCAGTACCGGGAAAGAGCACTTTGAAGTACTGGATGGGTTGAGAGGCAGTGCAGCATTCCTGATCGTAATCTTCCACGTCTTCAATTACTCGTTTGGCTTCCGTGGCCCTTGGGCACTCGTCAAACACGCGTATCTCGCAGTCGATTTCTTCTTTGCACTTTCGGGGTTTGTGGTCGCGTATGCATATGATGACCGATGGACGCGGATGTCGATCCTTCAATTTTTCCGCATTCGTCTCATCCGCCTTCATCCACTGGTTCTGATGGGAGCCACTCTGGGGCTTCTCGGGTACCTCTTCGATCCCTTCAGTAAGGCCACAAACCACACTAATGCCGCAATCCTGCTGCTGGCGTACGTCACGTCATTGCTGCTGTTGCCATCACCTCCGGTCGGCGGAAGGCATAACGAATCTCAGGCACTCAATGGACCAGCTTGGTCTCTGATGCAGGAGTACCTCGGAAATATCGCCTACGCTCTGATTCTTCGCCGGCTGCGCGCGCTCACTCTTGCAATCATCTTCGGGCTATCGGGGCTCCTGCTTATTTGGACCGCCAACGCTAAAGGATCGCTGGATGGAGGCTGGGACTATCCGAAGATCTGGATGGCGCCTCTTCGCTTGACGGTCTCGTTCGTGATGGGACTCTGGCTCTATCGAGTTCATGATCGGATTCGGGTACCTAAAATCGGACTCCTCTTGCTTTCGATCGTGCTTGTGGTGTGCTTCCAGATGCCAGTCTTGCCCAAGATTGGAGAATATTCGCTAAACGGCCTTTATGACGCAGCGTGCGTGCTATTCCTATTTCCGCTCATCATCCTTTGCGGCGCACACTCTGACGCTGGCACGGGAATGATCAGGCTTTGCAAGTTGAGCGGCCACCTGTCCTATCCGCTCTACATCACTCACATTCCATTTGTATACGTGCTTGCGGCCTACTCGTGGACAAGGCATCCCAGTCTGAATGTGAAGCTGACATTGATTTTTCTACTTATTCCATTCGTAATTTTTGTCGCATGGCTTGTCTTGAGGTACTACGACGAGCCTGTCCGCTCCTGGCTGAACCGGCGTTACGGGATCAAGCGGGCGACAGTGAAGGTTCCCGGACAGGCAGGAGAAGCACGATGATGTCGGTATTGAAGAGGCTTGTACGTTCTGCAGGCCCACTACTGACAGTTGGATTGATGTCGCAACACCACTCCTCAGGCAGGAACAAACAACTTCGGTATGGCACGGATATCCGAGCCGGTTGTGGGCGCCAAGGTGCGCCTAGCCGGCGCAGCCACTGCCGAGACCAGTACGGCTGCTGACGGTGCTTTCACGCTCCCCGAGCTGCCACCAGGACAATACAAGCTTACTGTGGATGCTGGGGGTGGACAGGCGTCTATCGTAGACCGAAGGACGCGATATCCCGGTCGAGATGCCGACTTCCGGTTACCTTTTTCGAAGTTTTCCTTTGACGGTGGCGTCTGTATAAAGATAAATTCGAATGAGCACTTCGAATTCGTATCGCCAATGCAAATTTTATAAAGCGACAATGCCGCCCAATAAAGCACAGAAACCGCCCAACGCTTATCATGCGCACCGCGAGCGCCAGCGCCGCAGGATCCTCGATCCTGCCTGGAAGTTGTTCGATGAACGCGGAATCGATCGCGTCACGATGGCTGAAATCACCTCTGCCAGCGGCATCCAGCCATCGACGATGTACCAATATTTCGCCAACAAAGACGAGATCGTCTGGGCGTTGCTGAGTGAATCTATCCAGGAAAGCAGCGGGCGCGCGAGACAGATTTGCGATGCCGCACCTAACGCGCTCGCCCGCCTCACCGCCTTGCTGAACTTCATGGCTGATGAACTGGTGAACAATCCGGTCAGGGTCCGGTTCATGGCTCAATTCGACGCGATGTATGCGCGGGACTGGCCGGCTGAACAACTCATCTCCCTGGAATCGCAGATCAACCCCGATGGGTTTGAGGTTTTCAATGAATTGATACGCGAGGGGATCGCCGACGGCTCGCTTCGTTCCGATCTCGATGCAGGTCTCGCCATGCACGCCGTGATGAACGCAATCATCGGGGCCCAGCGCCGGCTCGCCTCGCTCGGAAACAAAATAGAGCAGGAGTACGGTAACTCCATTGACCGCCTGTTCCGCGAAACCATCCGCATAATCCTCTTGGGATTACGTGCCCCTGAAACACCAAACCGCCCGCATCCGCGCAACGCGAACATCCGCAAAGGCAGCACCGGGAAGAGGCCATCATGAAGATTCGGTCCAGCACCCAGATCCTTCTCGCCGCAATAATCGCATGCTTCCTGCCCGTCTCGATCCGTGCGGCAAGCGCAAACCCTGCCCGGCAGGAAATAGCCGCTGATGCCGGGTGGAAGTTCTTTCTCGGCGATCCGAGTGGCGCGGAGGCATCGTCGTTCCCTGATGACTCCTGGCGCGCCGTCGACCTGCCCCACGACTGGAGCATAGAAAGCAGGCCCGACAAGGACAATCCCAGCGGATCAGGTGAGGGGTTTTTCCCCGGTGGGATCGGCTGGTATCGCAAGACATTCCACGCTCCTGCTGACTGGCAAAACAAACGCGTGAACGTTGAGTTCGACGGCGTTTACCGCGATGCCACCGTTTACCTCAACGGGCACAAACTGGGGACACATCCTTATGGCTACACAGCGTTCGGATTCGACCTCACGCGCGAGCTCAATTTTTCAGGTGCGAATGTGCTGGCTGTGCGTGTGGATAACTCGGCGCAGCCAAACAGCCGTTGGTACAGCGGGTCGGGCATCTACAGGCATGTCCGCGTGGTCGTGACAGAGCCCACGCACGTGGCGCATTGGGGAGTTTTTGTTACCACACCAAAGGTAGAGAGCACGTCGGCCAGGGTGGCGATCCGGACGCGAGTGGCCAATGAGGCATCCACCGCTGCGGCGGTCACCGTCGAGACTACGCTTCTCGATAAGAATGGAAAAAAAATAGGGAACGCCGAATCAAACTTGAAGATCGCGTCGGGCAAGAAAGACGAAGCGGCCCAGGAGATCGTCGTCTCGAATCCCGCCCTCTGGTCGCCGGACTCCCCTACGCTTTATCGCGCCGTTTCTTCTATACGCAAAGACGGCAAGACAATCGACCAGGTGATTACAACTTTCGGCATACGCTCGCTTCAATGGTCGGCAGAGAATGGGTTGTTGTTAAACGGTAAGCCGGTCAAGCTGACCGGGGGCAGCGTCCATCACGACAACGGGCCTCTCGGTGCTGCGGCGTTTGATCGCGCGGAGGAGCGAAAGGTTGAGCTCTTAAAATCTGCGGGCATGAATGCGGTGCGCACGGCGCACAACCCGCCGTCGTCCGCATTCCTCGACGCGTGCGACCGTCTTGGCATCCTTGTTCTTGATGAGCCTTTCGACGTCTGGCAGGCACACAAGGTCAAGTTCGATTACGGCAGCGACTTCGATGCGTGGTGGAAGCAGGATGTTTCGTCGATGCTGCTGAGAGACCGCAACCATCCGTCGATCGTGATCTGGGGAATCGGCAACGAGATTCCGGAGCTTGAAGTTGACCGCGGCGCCGCGCTCGCCAGGCAGCTGGTCGATCACGTGCACTCCCTCGACAACACGCGTCCACTCACACTGGCGTTTCCAGGCACAACCACCAAGCCAAGTGCGCAAGCAGTGTTCTCTCAACTCGATATCACTGGCTATAACTACAACATCCTGCCCACTTACAAACAGGACCACGAACAGTTGCCCTCGCGAATGATGCTGACCACCGAGTCGTGGCCCTCGAAGGCTTTCCCGCTATGGCAGATTTCGCACGACAACTCATATGTTCTCGGCGATTTCACGTGGACCGCGATGGATTATCTCGGCGAATCCGGCATCGGCGTGTGGCAATACGGTACCCCGGATCAGGCAAAGATGGCGGTTAGGATGGAAGGGATGATGGCAGGCACAGCGATGGTGGATCAGCTGTTTACGGGAATGGCCAATGGAAAAGACGTGATGGGCGAAATGGCCAAGAACAACTCCGATCCGAACGCGAAGGCCATGATGGAACTTTTCTTCCATCCTTATCCCTGGCACGCTGCGGCCTGCGGCGATCTCGACCTGACCGGCTTCCGCAAGCCGGCGTCCTTTTATCGCGACATCATCTGGAACGGCGGCGATCGCGTTTATGCCACCGTCCGCCTGCCCGAACCCGAGGGCAAGAAAATCATCGCGATCATGTGGGCGAATTATCCCACCCTGTCTAGCTGGAACTGGCCCGGAGAGGAAGGCAAAGAACTCGAGGTCGAAGTCTACTCCGGCGCGGAGAAAGTGCGGCTCTATCTCAATGACAAGTTGATTGGGGAAAAGCCCACAGGCCGCGGTGAGGAGTTCAAGGCGGTCTTCCCGGTACCGTACGAGCACGGCACGCTCAAAGCAGTGGGCCTGCGCGGGGACCGCGTTGTCGCAGAGAACCTTCTCACCACTGTGGGACCAGCGGCCAGGCTGCGCCTGACGGCAGATCGAACGGTGCTGCAGGCGGATGGCGAAGACCTTTCGTTCGTGACCGTTGAGGCCGTCGATGCCGAGGGCCGCCCCGATCTCAGGGCAGACCAGCAAGTTCAGTTCACCCTCGGTGGCCCCGGTGTGATTGCGGCGGTGGGAAATGGAGACGGACAGGATCCGGATTCTTACCGGGGGGATCGGCGCAAACTCTATCAGGGCCGCGCCCTGGTCGTAATTCGCACGTCGAAGCAGACTGGCCCCATTACCTTGACAGTGAAAAGCACCGGTCTCGGCGACGGTTCGTTGACGATCCACACCACGGCCGCCAAGCCCCTGGCCGAATTACAGTAACGGGGTCAGTTGAAAGCGCGCCCATGGGAACAAGCGTGGACGCACTTGCGCAGACGGCATGAATGCACCGGATATCGCCATTCCGGCGACGGATTCATCCCCTAGCTCAGGAAGGCTCGGGCAATGAGTTAAGTCTCGATAAAACGAATTTGGCGTCACATGGCCGAAAGTCGCCTTCGCGCACAGGTGACCAATGGCGGTTTTCTTAATCCTGCAGAAACACCAAATCGCTCTTTGAGAGTGATTTGAGCGTTGTTTGGCGGATTAGTACCGACAGACGCCCTAGGGATCTGCGATCCCGGCACGGGGGTCCGTCGATTTTCGCTAAACCGTCAAGCACTTAGCGACATCAGGTAGATAATTGCCTTCCGAATGTCAGTTGTGGTTGCCGCGCCCGTACGCAAGTTCGATACAACGCGATATTGTCCGTTATCGCTCGCTATATAGTCGGCGAGCCTCATTGGTCTTTTTGTCACGTGTACGACATGGCGACTAGAACGAAGCCGCTGGCGCGGCGGACACTGCCTTGACGTGCAGCGATGGGCGGCGATGGCTGCGGTAGGTTGATTTACAAGGAAGGAGATCCTTGTGACCAACTTACGCAAGCGGATGCTGGAAGAACTCCAGCGGCGCAACTACTCACCGTCCACCATCCGTGGTTATCTACAAGCCGTTGAACAGTTCGCTAAACACTTTGGAAAATCCCCAGACAAGCTGGGACAAGACGAACTCAGAAGCTATCAGACCTATCTGCTCATGGAGCGCAAGCTGGCGGTGGGAAGTGTGGTGGCGCGCGTAGCCGCGTTGCGGTTCTTTTTCGTGCGCACCCTCAAGCGCCGCGAGTTCTGGGAGGAGTTGCCGTACCCGAAGGACTCGAAGGACCGGCGTCGACTACCGACGGTGCTTAGCCTGGATGAGGTCGCCCGGCTTATCGATGCCGCCGGCAACCTCATGCAACGCACTCTGCTGATGACCCTCTACGGCACGGGCATGCGGCGCACAGAAGTATCGCTGCTCAAGGTGAGCGACATCGACAGCCGGCGCATGATGATCCGTGTGGAACGCGGCAAGGGTGGAGGCGGTCGCGATCTCCCACTCAGCCCGGCTCTGCTGGATACGCTGCGCGAGTACTGGCGCTGGAAGAAGCCGCGAACCTACCTTTTCCCCAGCTACCCAGGTAATCGCGGTTCCGACAGGCCCATCTCGGATAAGACCGTATGGTATGCCTGTAAAGAAGCTGCGCGCTATGCACGCATCAAGAAGCATGTAACGCCTCACACCCTGCGACACAGTTGGGCGACTCACTTGCTCGAGGCGGGAACAGACCTGCGTACGATCCAGGTCCTGCTTGGCCATGTGGATCGCGAGACCACTGCCCGTTATCTCCATCTGTCGCAGCGACACTTGCAGACCGTGTCGAATCCGCTGGAGCATTTGTAACTGTCCAGCGTCAGCCAGGCATCCCCTAACTATCACAGGAAAACAGATAAATGACTCGACCTCCCGTGGAGGTAGCCGAGATCCTCCGCGTTCAGGGCGACTGCTTTCGAGAACAGAACCGTTCCTGGCTTGGCTACCAGCAACTGAGCGTGTTGCGCCATCACCGCATGTCGAACGGCTGCGCTCGGAGGTCATCTAGACTTCTGCTCGCGGTGCAATCTCCAGGCCATCTCTTATAACTCGTGTCGCAACCGGCACTGCCCGAAGTGTCAGGCACAGGCACGCCAGCGCTGGCTCGCGCGACGTGAGCAGGACCTGCTCCCCGTGCCCTACTTCCATGTCATCTTTACTCTGCCTCATACGTTGAACCCACTCTGTCAGCGATATCCCCGGCTACTCTACGATCTGCTTTTCCGCGTCGCCGCTCAGACCATGCTTGAAGTCGCAGCCGATCCCAGGCATCTCGGAGCCAGGATCGGCTTCCTCAGCATCCTGCACACCTGGGGACAGCACCTGCGACTGCATCCTCACCTACATTGCGTCATTCCTGCCGGCGGTTTCGATCCGGGCTACTCGCGCTGGGTTCATCCCAGGTATGCCTTCTTCCTCCCCGTCAAGGTTCTCAGCCGCGTCTTCCGCGGCAAGTACCTTGCTCTGCTCCAACAGGCGCTCCGTCAGCGCCGCATCGACTGTCCTTCAACACTCGTGCGTGCTCTGCTCAAGGACGACTGGGTGGTCTACGCCAAGCCTGCCTTCGGTGACCCTGCGCGCGTGCTGCGATATCTCGGCCGCTACACTCACCGTGTCGCCATCAGCAATCAGCGCCTGCTCAGCTTCGACGGCCGTTCGGTAAGCTTCCGATGGAAAGACTATGCGCACGGCAACAAGCAGCGCATCATGACACTCACCGCAAGCGAGTTCCTGCGCCGATTCTGCCAACATGTGCTGCCCAGAGGCTTCGTCCGTATCCGCCACTTCGGCTACCTCGCCAGCGCTCACCGTACGGCTCTCATCGCCCTCGCACGCCAGCAGCTCGCCTCCAAAACTCCGCCAAGGGCGCATCTCTCCGCTTCCACACCAGCAACATGGCGCTGCCCTCGCTGTGGTGGCAACATGAACATCGGACCCAACCTCACTGCGCAACAACTGGCTTTTCGATGCAAGCCAGCTGATTCTTCATGACTCTAAACCCACTGAACGGCTCTCGCAGATGTGACCGCACGTCTTCGCACCACTATGTTCCGAACGCAAAGCTCCAACTTACAAACCGCTCCGAGACGCATCTGCCAGGCGAAAAGACCCGCTCCACGTACTGCCCAACTCCCGGGCCCGTCCTTCCGACAGATGATGCCGGGGTTGTTCGCCCTACCGATCAACGCCAGTTCTCGCCTTTAGCTCCATAGCAGCGCCCGCCACTGCCACCGGCTTCCTTCTAGTCTCCTTATCGAAAATGCCTCGGGGCAGCAACGGCGCAGAACTGTCTGAATGCGAACACGCGCCCCGAAGCATTTCCGATCAAGGCTAACGACTTTTCGGCCAAGTGGATGGCCGCGAATCGTCCTCAGGTTCGAAACGTGTTGGAACCCCACACCTGTGTTAAATCGGCTTCTGATCACTTCCTCAGCGGATTGCGCGCCGTAATACCACTTCTTAGAGCGGGTGCACATCGCTTTAGTCTGAAGGTGACTTCTCGATGATGTTGCAGATGGCGCGGCATGCCATGGATTGGATGGGCGACAAAATGCAGATCATCATGTTTCTGCGTCAAGGGATGAGATCGACACATGCAGTTCTTTGCGCCCACACGTTAGCTTCCAAGTCGGAGAGATATTGCAAATCCATGTTAGCGATCAACGACGAAGCAGCTAACCCTCCGGCGTACACCCTTATTTCTCACCAACCGCCGGCCGTCCAACACTGTCGCCTTTCAGTGATTTCCAGGTCAGGCGAAATATCCTTCGATGGGCGACTGGATACTTGAAGAAGGTTAAGCAAGCAGCTGACATTTATAGGTCGTTTCGGTGAACCCCAATACATCATGGCAACTTTTATTTCATTGAGCAGAGAGGGCTTTATCACGGGTGACATAACAACCACAGATTAGAGGGAGCCGACTGTGCCCTTTATCTTTGCGGGAAAACAGAGGAACCAGATCAGTCCTGCAACACAGACATTCTCCATGGCGCAGGTTTTGTGCGGGTGTGTACCGGCTGTAATGATTTCTCAGTTTAACCGCCGTGCTTGAGGATCGCGGCTGGGATGTGATCAAGCGAAAGCACTTTATGCACGCCGTCGAGTTTGATTGCTTCCTTTGGCATACCGAAGACGACGGAACTGGCCTCATCCTGAGCGATATTGAATGCTCCGGCCTGTTTCATCTCGAGCATGCCGCGCGCGCCATCGTCTCCCATACCGGTGAGAATGACGCCGACCGCGTTGGGTCCGGCGTAGCGAGCTGCGGAGCGAAAGAGGACGTCGACTGAGGGTCGATGCCGGCAGACCAGCGGACCATCTTTGATCTCAACGAAGTAGCGCGCGCCGCTGCGGCGGAGAAGCATGTGGTGGTTACCAGGGGCGATAAGGGCGCGACCGCGCAATACGGTGTCGTTGGTCTCGGCTTCTTTCACAGTGATGGCGCACAGCCCGTCGAGGCGGTTTGCGAATGCACGTGTGAAGAGCTCGGGCATGTGCTGAACGATGACGATGCCGGGAGCGTCGAGAGGGAGAGTTTCGAGCAGGGACTTCAGAGCTTCAGTTCCTCCGGTCGATGCGCCAACCACGATAACTTTCTCAGTGGTCTCATCCATCGCGTGCGTGGCTGGTGGCAGTATTACGTCGGCGGTAAGCTTCGGTTGAATAATAGGTTCAAGCCGTGGTTTGCCCAGCCGTGCACTTGAGGCCGCTTTTACGATATCGCAGATAGAGGTGCGCGAGTCTTCGAGATACTGTCGGGTCCCGAGGCGAGGTTTGGTAATGATGTCGACCGCGCCATATTCCAGCGCGCGGAGGGTGCTTGATGCGCCTTCGTCAGCGAGACTCGAACAGATCACCACGGGAACCGGATGCTGGGCCATGATCATCTTCAGAAATGTCAGCCCGTCCATACGCGGCATCTCGATGTCGAGCGTGATAACGTCCGGAACCTCTTCAGCGATTCGATCAGCCGCCACGAAGGGATCCGAGGCAGTACCCATAACCTCGATCTCGGGATCGCTGGACAACAAGTTGCTGAGTGCCTGACGTACCACCGCCGAATCATCCACTACCAGTACTCGGATTTTTTTAGCGCACATCTTGCACCTCGTCCCTTACGTCCGTGACAGAGCGTTTGGATTCATTCCTGCTAGTTGCCGCAAGAGGACCTCTCCATTTCCGGTATTGAACTCGATGAATATTCCGCGGCTTCCGCCCAGGCGCGATGCGAGTACCTCAAAACCCTCTTCCTGCAGTACGCGCAGCGCCGTCTCGACATTCATTGTGCCGACGCTTGCGCTTTTTCGCGAGGAGGCCAGAACGTCGGCACCGCCAAAGAGTTTCACTCCCACTTCGCAGCGCGCGGCTCCGAGACCGTCAAATTCATGAGCGATTTCGCGAATCACCCAATCCACGTAACGTCGCGCGGCCACCGGGTCAGAACTAATCAGCGGTCTGACTGTGTGCGTGGGCATCATGGGGTGGCAGAGGGCCGAAGCGGCAAGGCGCGGCGCATGAAACGTGATGCCAACGCAGGAGCCGAGCACAGTCTTCAAGATGGATGGAGTGCGCACAATGCGCCATTCCCCCGGTTGAAGATAAAACTCGGGCAGATCAGCTGCGGGGGCGGGCATGGGCTTTCCTGTAGAGCGCAGGGGCCACCGGCACCACCGGCAGATCCATATCGTGCAGGGTCTCAGAGTGACCGACGAACAAATACCCTGTGGGCCTGAGGTTGTGAACCAGCTTGCGCAGGATGCTTTCCTGGGTTGCGCGATCGAAATAGATGAGCACGTTGCGGCAGAAGATGGCGTCTACCTTTTCGGCCAGTGTGTAGTCTGCGTCCATGAAATTGAGGCGACGAAATTGGACAAGCGAGCGCAACTCCGGCACGACACGCGCGCGAGGGGATTTGGCATCACGGCTGCGCAACAAATATTTGCGCTTGAGCGCAATCGGAATCGGCGCGACGCATTCTGATGAGTAGATACCCGCTTCGGCCTTTTCGAGAACGGTGGTGGAGATGTCTGAAGCCTGGATGCGGAAGCGAAAGCCCGGATGCGTTTCCGCGTATTCGCTCAGCACCATAGCCAGAGTGTACGGTTCCTCGCCGCTGGAGCAACCCGCACTCCAGATGGCAAACACGCGGCCATCCACGGCCAGCTCCGGAAGCGCTTTCTGGACAAGAAAATCGAAGTGCAATGGCTCGCGGAAAAAGTCGGTTTTGTTTGTCGTGATGACGTTGATGAGGTAGATCAGTTCTTCCTTCGCGCCTCTGCGGCCAAAGACGAATTCGCAGTAAGTCGAGTAGGTGTCCATGTTCAAGGCCCGCAGCCGGCGTTTGAGGCGAACCTCGACCATGGTTTTCTTCTCCGGACTCAGGCAGATACCCGTTTCGGTATAGATGAGTTCGCGCAAGCGCGTGAAGTCGCGTGTCGAAAGCCCTTCTTCCGCGGCGGTACCTGCATGGGTCAAGATTTCCTCCGTGAAACAACTGTGTCGGTTACGCAGCTACTGCAGCTATGCAGCTACGGCTTCGTTAGAGGGTTTTTCCTGGCCATGAAACGCCAAGAGCTCGTCGGCCGAGAAGACCCGGTCGATGTCCAGGATCATGATGAAGTCGTTCTCGCGTTTGCCCATTCCCTTGATGAAGTCCAGGCGGATCTGCGTGCCAATGCGAGGCGGGGGCTGAATCTGATCTGGATCGAGGTCGATTACCTCTTCGACCGAATCAGCCAGCGCTCCGATCACTGTAGGCTCATTTTCAAGCAGTACCTCCACCACCACGATGCAGGTGTTGCGGGTGCTTATCGTCTTGGTCATCTCGAAACAAAGCCGAAGATCGACAACCGGGACGACGCTGCCGCGTAGATTGATAACGCCCGCCATAAACTCCGGGGTGCGCGGGATTTGGGTGATCGCTGTCAGGTCCAGAACTTCCCTCACCTTGGCCACGTCGGTGGCAAAGATCTCGTTGCCGAGTTTGAAGGTCAGGTACTGGCGTGTCTCCGTGATTTCGTTCACGCTCATGAATTCGCTTCCTTTCTGGTGTGGCGCGTGAAGCCTGAGGGCGCCCTGTCCTTAAGACCGGGCGCCCTGCGGCTCAGTACCGTTCAAACTCCCCGTCAGAATCGTCATGCCTGTCCTTCAGCCGCAGAGAAACGCCCGTTTTAGCGCCGGTTGTTGTCGCGCGGCTGCTTGCTTTGAAAGCAGGCTGAGCGGGCAAGGGGCGCGGCTTGACTGATTTCGAGGCCGGCCGGTGCGCCGGCGCTTCGCCATCGTCTTCGGTATGGAAGAACGATAGCGCACTGACCAGTTGCTCAGACTGCCCGGTAAGCTCTTCCGTAGTTGAAGCCATCTCTTCGGCCGCAGAGGCGTTCTGCTGGATCACCTGCTCGAGTTGTTGCAACGCCTTGTTGATCTGCTCGGCGCCAGTGTCCTGCTCTTTGCTGGCTGCGGAAATCTCCTGAACCAGTTCGGCGGTGCGCTGGATATCGGGAACCAGTTTGTCGAGCATCTCGCCGGACTTTTCGCTGACCCTAAGTGTGGTGCTCGAGAGCTGGTTGATCTCTGCCGCAGCTTTCTGACTGCGTTCGGCCAATTTGCGAACTTCCGCGGCGACTACGGCAAATCCCTTGCCGTGCTCGCCGGCGCGGGCCGCTTCGATGGCTGCGTTCAGTGCCAGCAGGTTGGTCTGGCGGGCGATCTCTTCGATGATGGAGATCTTGTTGGCGATCTCTTTCATCGCCGAAACGGCCTCAAGGACACTCTTGCCGCTCTCCTGCGCGTCCTTGGCGCTTTTGTTGGCAATCTTATCGGTCTGTTGAGCGTTATCGGCGTTCTGTTTGATGTTCGAGACCATCTCTTCCATCGAAGACGAGGCTTCTTCTGCGGCCGCAGCCTGGGAGCTGGCGCCCTTCGACACCTGCACCGACGCCGTCGAGATGGACTGGCTTGCAGCCGCAACCTCACCAGCGATCGCGCGGATATCAGAGACGGTGCGCGTTAACCCACTGACCATTGCTGCCAGGGACTGCATTAACCTGTCCTGCGCACAGCGTTCCTTCAAGGTGACGGTCAGGTTGCCGCCCGCTACCTGTTCAGCCGCAGTCGTAATCTCGTTCATCGCGCCGATCAGGGTATTGAGATTGTTCTTGATAGTGTTGAAGTCGCCGTTGTAGTTATCGGTAATTGCCGGGGGAATGTCACCCTTGGCGATCAGATCGACATAGTGAGCCGACACATTGAGAGGCTCGATCACGGCGTCGAGCAGCGAATTGACGCCGCGAATAATATCGGCGTAGGAGCCTTTTACGAGATCCGGTTGGCCGCGCTCTGCGAGCTGCCCGTTCCGGGCAGAGTCAGTCAGCTTGGCCAGCATCTTCTCGAGTGTCTGCAGGACCTCAGCCACGTTGTTGATAGCCTGCTTCATTTTTTCGTGGTCACCCTTGTAGGTCTGGGCGATCAGCTCGTCGATTTTGCCATTGGAGATCTGGGCCAGGATGCGGTTACCTTCCCCGATGGGCAGAAGGATGGCATCGAGCATTTCGTTTACGCCGCGCACTATTCCCGCAAAGGCGCCGGCAAATTGCTCGGGTTTACCGCGTTCGCTGAGCTGGCCTTCGTGCGAAGCATGCGTGAGCCGCGCCATTTCCTTTTGCAGGCCCTGCAGCACGACCGCTACGTTGTTGACCGCCACCTTCATCCTTTCGTGGTCACCCTTGTACGTCTGGGCGATCAGCTCATCGATTTTGCCGTCAGAGATCTGGGCCAGGATGCGGTTTCCTTCGCCGATCGGCAAGAGGATCGCATCGAGCATCTCGTTGACGCCGCGCACGATGCCGGCATACGTGCCCGCGAATTGCTCGGGCTTACCACGTTCGCTAAGCTGCCCTTCGTGCGAAGCATGGGTGAGCCGCGCCATTTCCTTTTGCAGGTCCTGCAGCACGACGGCTACGTTATTAACTGCGACCTTCATCTTCTCGTGATCGCCTTTGTAAGTCTGGGTAATCAACTCGTCGACCTTGCCATCGGAGATTTGCGCCAGGATGCGGTTGCCTTCGCCAATGGGCAGCAGGATCGCATCAAGCATCTCGTTAACGCCCTGGATCAACTCCCGATCGGGGCCATTGAAGATCGTTGCCCGGCCTCTCTCGGTCAGTCGCCCTTCCTTCGAAGCATCGACCAGGCGCATGATTTCACGAAGCAGAGCTTCGCGGTCGTTTTGCGGAGCGATCTGCTTGCCATTTTTCACGTGGCCGTTTTCTGCGCTGTGCAACTTGCGGCCCTCGCTCACCAGTGTGGTTGACATCATTTCCCGTCCTTTTCTCTCTGCCCCGGACCAGAATGCGATCAGTGCAGGTGATGATTGTGGTTTTCTTGAGTGACGAACTTCAGCGTAGTGAGCGAAGAAATTCACATCCGTTAGCGGTAAGTTTCCGGGCCAGATGAGGAGCTATCGGCCTCTTTGGGCAGCGGCGGATGCCCTCGCGTGCGGAGTCCTACAGTGTGAATACATTCCTGCACCAGCCTGTGTGGATCGAGGATGAGCGCGACGGTTCCGTTGCCCAGAATGGTGGCGCCAGAAACCGTCTGTACGTGGCGGTAGATGCGGCCCAGGGACTTGATCATTGTCTGGCAATTGCCAAGCACGCGATCGAACACCAGCCCGCAACAACCATCCTCGGTATCGACCAGCATCACCTGCTCAAACTCAGGCAATGCAGTGGTAATGGCGAAGTGCTCGCGCAACCGGATGTAGGGCACAACCTTCCCCCGCACGTTGATCAGTTGCTTGCCGTCGGAGTTGTCGATCTCAGTTCGCGACAGCTCGATGCATTCCAGCGTGTCGGCAAGCGGCAACACAAAGTAGGCTTCGCCGACCACGACCAGCAGTCCGTCGATGATGGCCAGGGTCAACGGAAGGCGCAGCGTGACGATGGTGCCCCGGCCGACGCTGCTGGCTACGTTGATGCTTCCCCTGAGCTTGTCAACGTTACGGCGCACAACATCCATGCCCACGCCGCGGCCCGAGATATCGGTAACTTCCTTGGCAGTCGAGAATCCGGGCTGAAAGAGCAAGGCATGGATCTCGGATTCGCTGAGCTGGGCGTCGGGATCAATCAAACCCCGTTCGACGGCTCGTGCCCGCACTGCTTCGGCGTCGATGCCGCGGCCATCGTCAGAGACGCTGATCAACACGCTGGCGCCGGAATAGCGGGCCGAAAGATGAATGGTGGCACGCACCGGCTTGCCTTGCGACCTGCGATCCTCCGGCATGCCGATGCCGTGATCCATGCTGTTGCGAATCAGGTGCATCAAGGGGTCGCCGAGCTGATCGATGACTGTCTTATCGAGTTCCGTGTCGGCACCCTCAATGGCGAGCTCCACCTCTTTGCCCAGGTCGCGCGCGAGGTCGTGCACCAGGCGGCGAAACTTCTCGAAAGTGGCGCGGATCGGCATCATGCGCACATTCATCGAGGTCTCGCGCAGGGCCGACGCTAGGCGATCAACTTCTTCTGCGACGGCGGTCACATCGGGATCATCGCGCCGCGCGGCCAGTTCGCTGAGCCGGGCCTGCACGGTGATCAGTTCTCCGACAAGATTGACAAACTGGTCAAGCTTGGTTGCAGCCACCCGTATGCTGCTGCTGTTGTCGGGTGTATCGTAATGGCGGCGGCCGCCGCTCTGCTCACGCTTTTCCTCCAGACCTGTGGCGATCAGGTCGGCTTGGTGCTCCGTAGGTTTCTCAAGAGTTTCAATCGATAATTCGCAACAGTCTTCAACAAAGATGAACACGTCGCGGACGGCATCAAGCGCAGCGGATGTGTGCAGAACGAAATCCCATGTGATGTAACACCGGTCGGGATCAAGCTCTGCCAGGGGAGGTATGGAGGCCGTGCTGGCCGTAGCCGCAAGCTCGCCGAGGCCTCCAAGTTCGCGGATCAGTAACAGCGGATCGCTGCCTCCGCGCATTAGCTGCGGCCCGGGGGCGAAATGGATCTTCCACGGTCGGACCCTGCCGCATTCCACAGAACGGTCGTTAAGGAAAACCTGCGCTGTAGTCCTCTCCTCCGGGCTATGTCCGTTCGTGACGGTCATGGCGCGCAAACGTGCGAGCAACGCGTCCCGGGCGCGCTCGTCGCCATGCGGAGATTCTTCCAGAAAGTCGCGGATATGATCGATGGCGCCGAGGGCCACATCGACCAATTCAGCGGTCACCGCAAGGCGGCCGGCGCGGACTTCGTCAAAGGCATTCTCGAGATTATGAGTGAAGGCGGCGAGCGCGTCGAAGCCAAACATGGCCCCGGACCCCTTGATCGTATGCAGAGCGCGAAAAGCGCGGCCTACCAGGTCCATATCCTCGCGATGTTCGTTCAACTCGAGCAGGGCGGCCTCAAGGTCGACAAGGATCTCTCGCCCTTCCTCTCGAAAGGTCTGGCGGAACTGATCAGAACCGGCTGGCGAGGACATTGGCTCCTTCCGCATTTGAGCAATGCACAATCGCCTGAAGAAGCGGCGTAAGTCCACTTAACAAAAACGATTCTCTAACCTGCGTGCTCCACGGACCTTCGACCACAACCTCAGTGTCGGCCAGGGGCGAACACGAGACCGCAGCCCAGAGCAATTGCGCCGTAGTTACGTCGATCGCCGTGGCGGCAGACACCTGGATGGCCACGCGCGGTACAGAGCCAATCGATTCGGTCAGGGTTTGTTTCAGCTCCGCTGCTTGTGCGATATCAACTCCAGCTGACAGGATGATGCACAGCGAGCCGTCTTTGTGTTCTGTGCTGATTGCCATAGGATTTCGGTCCGGACCCTTGTCTGCTCGAAGAGGTCCGCCCTGGATCGCGAACCCGGGAGTCAAGTATCGGTACGTCTTCTTTATCGGCGCTGTACGTGCAAAGGAGAGGCCAGAGGGTGATCGTGTTTGTTTTGAATTCTCTAATGAACGGTGTTTATCTATTTATAGGAATCGACGACTAATTCAGAAGCTTCCACCAAAGTGACTAAGCGGCATAGCCTCTAGATCCTTGAAGCAACTTCTGAATGATCATGCAGGCAAGTTGCAGCGTCGCTGCTCTAGCGCACAAGTTTCTGAACAACCGCCAGAAGCTGATCGCCATTGAACGGCTTGACGATCCAGCCGGTCGCTCCCGCCTTGCGGCCGGCATCCTTTTTTTCCGGATGTGACTCGGTGGTCAGCATGAGAATGGGAGTGAACCCATACCCTTGGAGTCTTCGCACGGCGGCGATCATCTGGATGCCATCGAGGTTGGGCATGTTGAGATCGGTAATGATCATGTCGAATTTGGTTTGATCAGCCTTTGCGAGCGCATCGAGCCCGTCACACGCTTCCCCCACTTCGTAGCCGGATTTGCGCAGGGTAAACGACACCATCTGCCGCACGCTGGCCGAGTCATCGACGCTCAAGATTTTCTTCATCGAAGTACTCTCCTTTTTCTTCTCCCATCGAGTCGATAGTCAAGGGAGGCGTATCAAAACAATTCAACGCCATTTCCTTCAACCACTGCGCTCTCGACCGGCATTGGTTCGCCATACATTGCGGCGCGCAAAATCTGGCGCTCCAACTCGCTGCTATACCCGGCGGCGCATTCATTTTCGATCTGCAGCCGGTCATCCCCGGTTAGCTTTACCTCATCTACCGCCGAGGCTTCGCCTGCATCCTGAATTGCCATCTGCGCCTCTTCCATGAGAGCAATCGAATTCGCAAGGCGCTCTGCGATAAGACCAAGCGAGGTGCTTTTGCCATGCATCGACATGACTCCTGCCCGGACTTTAACCCCATTGCCATTCGCGATGGCAGCGGCCTTGGAAAGCGCCGCGAGACCCGCACTGCTCTCCTGGCGCGCATTGCCAAGATTTTCGAGGCTTAGCTGTGTATTGGTCCGATGCGCTTGTTCGGCGCGCGCCGAGGAACTGAGCATGGCTTCGAGAGTACCTCCGGAGCGATCCGTCAATTCAGACCAACGGGCTGAGACACGGTCGATGTTCTGGGTGATTTCAAGCATGGCGGTGGCCTGATCGCCGAGGTGGCAGGCCTCGATCATGGAGTTGAAGTTCAACATCCGCATGCGGTCGCGGGCAATCCGGGAATTCGCCAGGTGAATTTCCGTGATGCGCATCAGCTCACCAATTCCGGCCAGGCTTGCCTCAATCTCCAGATCGTCGGATGCGCAGTCCTTCTCGAGGTGTTCGATGCGAGCCAGTTGCGACGACAGTGCGCGCTCCTGTTCGAGGATCTTTGTGCCAATGGTTATCACTTCGGATGACCCGATGCGCAAGATACTTTCCAGGCATTGGTTTATTTCAGCGATCCATGCTTTGGTGGTGTCGCATGCGTTCTTGACCTGGAAGGCCTGCACGTTCAGTATGGTGTTCCGTCGCGGGATGTTGCCTTTGTGCAGCTCCACATTCTCTAAATCGCAAGATGTCCGGGTCAGCATGTCCCGTACATGCTCCGTTTGCTGGCGGGTAATGTCTTGCATTTGTACGGCTGCAACGACGCGGGAGATATTTGCGGAGATCAGCGCCACGCACTCCTTGAAATCCGCAGGGATTCGCGCAAAATCGACGAGCGCAGTGTCCATTGCGACAATCGCTTCGCATAAATCGGCCTCGATGCTCTTAAAGTGTCCGGCTCGGCGCTGGAGGGCGACATTGAGCTTGCCACGGCGCTCGCTGAGGCTTGTGCGGCGCTCATTGGCTTCAGCCTGAACATTCCCGGCACCTGATGAAACCATGATGGAGAATTCATGGAGTTCTTGCGCCATTGTTTCAAACCGGCTTCCTTCTCCAGCCAGACGGCCAACTTCGATGCCAGCTAAAATGCGCAGGATCCATACTTCACGAGCGATGGAGCGCTGTTCCCCGGTAAGAGACAGAAGGGTTTCCAGCATCTTTGCTTCGCTGCAGAACAAGGTATCAACGGTGGCCAGGGAGTCGATGCGCTCGTCAATGAAGCGCCGTGCCGAAGCTGCGAGCGCATTCGCCATGGGCACAATTGAGACCACCCAGTCCTGCTGAACGCAGTCCACAATTTCGGATGTAAAGTCCAGAACAGTTTGGACTTCCTGGGCCAGCCCTTCAAAATGTGCGGCTACGGCGCGAATGTCCTCACCGCTGGTTGTCAACGCGGCCTCAAGCAGCGCGCGAGCGCGATCGACCGCGGCGCACGTGGTAGGTGTGCGCGGCTGCCATATTCGCTTGAGGAAAAACAAACCAGTCAAAGTGGCCTCATCTCTGAAGGAGATGCCACGCATGCGAAGGCGCAGGAAAGGAACCGCCCTGTACCGCAAGGCGTTCTCTGATTCATCTCTATCTTGTTATCGTCAATCGAGGTCGATCCGTTGAATCTTGCCGAAAATTAAAACAGTCAACTGAGAGCCCACTACAACGATCAACCCTGCCGGCAGGACATCCTCTTATTGGATACAAACTTGTAAATAGGCTTTGATCAAGGACTTCGTAAGTGTTTGCGAATTCATCCACCTGAACGTAAAACGTCAGGACTCTATCGGAGCTGCTCCGCGCGATAAGGCGCGAGGGGTGGCAGAGAGACAGCGCGGAGCAGGTCGGATAGAGCGGTTTGAAGGAAGTCGCTGGTGCGATCGGGGCAGGATGTTGGCTATGGGTTTTTCATCGCATCAGGCTCGGTTGTTCGAGCGAGTGCGGTTGGTAAGTGAGCCGCGCTGGTCCTGCGGGATGCGCAATTGGATGAAGTAGACGCTGTGGAACGATAACCGGTTCGGATGGGAAACGCCATTTTTCTGAGCCGGTGCACACTTCGATTAAGCGTGCCATGAAGCATGCAGTGCAGACCGCTTTGATGAGACGGCTAAGAAGAATCAAGCAGGTGTCTCTCTTTCTTTTCGGCGAAGAACAGTTGTGCAGCAGTGATCCGCTCAACGAGATGCATGAGCCCATGGCAGTGCGGGCACGTCCATAGCAAAGGCTTTGCGAGGAGCGGCGTTTCTTGATCCGGAGCCTGGTGGAGCAAAGCGCGGCAGAGTGGCAGCATGCGGGCTCGTCTGCGGCTGGCGAGGAGACCGAAGTAGCGGATACGGGGAAAGCCTCGCGGCAGCACATGCTGTACGAATCGGCGCAAGAACTCTTCGGAGGCAAGTGTCAGGGTGCGCTGCCTGCCGTGATGGGCGTAGTCCTTCCAGCGGAAACATACCTCAGCAGCTGAGACCGAGAGCAGGCGATGGTTAGAGATGGCAACGCGATGGGTGTAGCGAGCCAGATAATGCAACACATGCTCGGGGCCGCCGAAGGGCGGCTTGGCATAGACGACCCAGTCTTGGCGATAGAGCGTGCGCAGGAAGATGGCGAAGCGCTTCTGGTTGTGAAGTGGCACGCACTCACCGAAGAAGCGCAACTGATCGCGGGCAAACAGACGTCGTAGTCCGGCGACAAACTTGCCGCGGAAGACACGGCTGAGCACCTTGACCGGCAGCAGGAATCTGGCACGCGACGCGATCCAGCGCGAGTGGTCTGTCGCGAGTCCGCCACCGGGCACCACGCAGTGGATATGCGGATGTGGAGTGAGCGTCTGTCCCCATGTGTGCAGGATGGACAAGAAGCCCGTGTGTGCGCCAAGGTGCTTCGGATCGGCAAAGACCTCGAGCAGCGTGGCGGCGCTGGCTTCAAAGAGTAAGGAAAACAGCTGTCGCTTGTTCTGCCAGATCAGCGGCACAAGCTCATGTGGAACGCTGAAGACGAGATGAAAGTAGCCAACAGGCAGCAGTTCCTGCTGGCGCTGGCTGAAGCCAACGGTCGCGCGCAGCGGTCTGACACTTGGGGCAGTGCCGGTTGCGGCAGGAGTTATACGAGATGGCCTGGTGCCCGCAGTTTAGGCAGGCGTCGCGATGACCGCCGAGGGCAGCGGTGCGGCAGCGCGCAATGGCATCGAGCACCTTCTGCTGCGGCCAGGTCAAGGAAGCGCTGTATCGCTCGCGAAAACTGTCGCCTGCAATACGAATCACGTCGGCCACCTCGAAGGATGGCCGGCTCATCGCTTCCTGCCCTCCTCTACCGCGGGGAGCGCGATCTGTTCCAGCGGGTTGACAGCTGCATGAAGGTGACGCCGCGAGAGCTGGAGGTAGACTGTTGTATCTTCGAGCCGCTCATGGCCCATCAATATCTGAATCGTGCGCAGGTCGGCGCCGGCCTCGAGCAGGTGTGTCGCATAACTATGGCGCAGGGTGTGCGGGTGGATCTTCTTCGTGAGTCCGGCACGCGTAGCCGCTACATGGCATGCGTGCCAGATAGTCTTGTCGGAGATAGGCTGGTCTGTACCCCGATGGCCCTCGGTGCTGGGAAAGAGGTAGCCCTGAGGCTTCTTCCACCGCCACCAGCTGCGCAACTCCTCGAGCAACTTCGGTGAGAGTGGCACATCGCGGTCCTTCGCTCCCTTGCCCTGGCGGATGCGGATCACCATGCGCTGGCTGTCGATGTCCTCCACCATGATCTGCGAGGCTTCCGTCCTTCGTGCTCCGGTGGCATACAGCAGCACCAGGAGAATGCGGTACAGACGGTTGGGTGCGGCATCGATCAGCCGCACCACCTCTTCCTGACTGAGAACGGTCGGCAGCTTATGGGGCACCTTGGGAAAGATGAGATCGTCGAAGGCGAGGTCCTTCCGCTTCAGCGTCCGCTTGTACAGAAATCGCAACGCCGAGATGCGCATCTCGACTGTGCTGGGGGCAAGCTTCCTCTCCTGGAGCAGATATCGCTGATAGCGTCGCAGGTGCTCGGGACCCAGTCGTTCCGGCGAGCGATGGAAGTACTCGGCAAACTGGCTGACGGCGTTGAGATAGCCGCGGATGGTGGCTGGTGAGTAGTTGCGCCGCTGAAGCTCGTGCAGCATGCGCTGGCGAAGTGGGGTCATAGGAACCTCCTCCCTATGACCACTCACCCTAAACGCCGTGCATCGCTGAGCTAACCACAACTCTCAGTCCGTCGCGTCAGCGACTTCGTTCAAACCGGCTTCTCGGACAAGTGACACGGAAAATCGTTCTCGATTGCCGATGCGATTACCAGTGATAATGTCCTTTGTCGTTTGTTGAGTAGGTTCGTCTGGGCATTTGGGCATGGAGCCGGGTGTGCCAGCAAACTGTGCCATGTCGAGAAATGTAATTTCTGCGACTTCTTTAGCCTTCTACCTTCGGAGCACCTCAAGGGCGAAGAATGGGCCAACTTCAATCAAGGTGATGTGCGATTCACACTGCATGCAATCCCGGCTGGCATTGCGGAGGAAGATCGAAATTGCAGATCCGTGTGATACCTAGCGGGTGCATTGTGGTCATGCGAATACGCGAGAGAGTTCCTGCGTCAGTATTCCCAAAGTGATCTGGGCCAGTCACCGGCACACTTGCTTTCAGAGCAAAATCTCGTGATGTTCACAATTGCTGAGATCGATCGCGCTGACAAGATTTCTGGGTTTGTTTGTAGCAGTCCGAACGCTGACCAAAGTAGAATCAGAATCTCATGACAATGCACTTCATAATCGAGCAGGTCGACGCATATCTCGCACTCCTACATCAAGCCCGTGAAATCCTCCTGAATGACGCGAAGAGAAAGTCGCCCACAAAGATCGCGCGTCGCAAAAGCGGTGTCCGAACTAATTCTGAAAAAGCGCAAGCTTCGAGCGATCGGACTCCAGACAGGATCGCCGGCGCGCCTCAAAGATTAGCCGGCCGCGTGCCATTGAATAATCGCATCGTTAGCACCACACCGCCCGAGGTCCCCTTGCCCAACGTGTTGCATTCCAAGTCGACGGCAACGATGAGTTCGGATCAAAGGAATCTGCATAGAAAAATTGTGAAGAGAGTGCCCGCGCAGCGCCGAACCACTTTCAAGCGGTTTGCGTCGACTCGACCCATAAACTCAATCAAACAGGATTCACCTAAACCGACCGCCCTCTCTCATCCAATTCGTTCCAATGTTGTAGTCATTTCAGCTGAGCAGCTGCGCCTTGAGCGCGAACGATCAGTTAAGCCACTTGCGGTCGTGCGACCTCGTTCGCCTGGATCGGGTGCTACCGGTCGATTGGCATTCGAGGCTCTCTTCGGTCAGTAGTCAATTGTGGGCTTCTGCCGTCTGCCTAGGATCCCTGAACACTGGCGACATTCGGGTACCTATTCTGCTTCGGCGCTTGAGCTATGGGTGCTGGACATGGCGATGGCTCCAGGCTCCCTTCGAGGGAGCTCAAGCGTGACAATGTCCGTTATCGCTGGCTCTATAGTCGGCGAGCCGCATTGGTCTTTTTTGTCACGTGTACGACAAGGCGACTATACGACTAAGTGGTTGTCGACCTCTGCCGAGGACCGGGCGCCGCCAGCGCCAAAACCATGTCGGCTGTTGCTCACCTTGTAACGTCCGAGTGGACGGTTGTCGTTAGCACATAATATGTCCGGTGTTTTTAGCAAGTGATCTGTCCGCATTTCAGGCGGTAAGGATGGAGCCATGCGCGAGAGCATGGAGATCATCTATCCGAGGACCGCAGCGGAGCGGGCGATGAAGTTGCAGGAAGTGTTGTTACGAGCCACATCGGGGAAGATCAAGTGGTGGCAGGCAGCGGAGCTGGTCGGCATCAGCGAGCGGCAGATGCGTCGCTGGCGGAAGCGGCTTGAAGACGAAGGCCCCCAGAGATTACTGGACCGGCGACGGCGGAAGCCCAGTTCCAGACGAGTACCGAAGGCGGAGGCCGAAGAGGTTCTGAGTCTGTATCGAGACCGGTACTTCGATCTGAACGTGCGTCACTTTCATGAGAAGCTCGGCGAAGAACATCAGATGGGGTTGAGCTACACGTGGGTGAAGCAGGCGTTGCAGTCAGCCGGACTGGTGAAGCGCAAGGCTAAACGAGGAGTTCATCGCAAGCGGCGTGAGCGGCGTCCACTGCCGGGGATGATGCTGCACATCGACGGCAGCGATCACCAGTGGTTTCAGGATGAGCGACGGCACGACCTGATCGTGATCCTCGACGACGCCACCAGCGAGATCTACTATGCGCAGCTGGCCGAAGAAGAAACGACCGCCACAGTGATGGCCGGGCTGAGGGCGGTGATCGAACGGAAGGGGCTGTTCTGTTCGCTCTATTCCGACCGTGGAGCCCATTTCTGGTATACGCCGAAGAGCGGTGGCAAAGGTCGATTATGAGCGCCCTACACAGGTGGGCCGTGCCATGAAGGAGTTGGGAGTGAATTTGATTCCGTCCTACTCTCCGCAGGCGCGAGGACGTTCGGAACGCAACTTCTCCACCTGGCAGGGACGGCTGCCGCAGGAGTTGCGATTGCGCGGGATCGGCATCGATGTAGTCGTTCTTGTTCGTCTTCACGTACGGCTTCACATACTGCGCCGGCATCAGGCGCACATCATGGCCTTGTTCCCGAAGAGCACGGCCGAGAAAATGGGATCCTCCGCAGGCCTCCATGCCAATCAGGCAATGAGGAAGGTTCGCGGTAAAGCGCAGCAACTGAGTTCGTGAACCCTTCTTGCGAACCACGATCTGACCACGCGCGTTGACGGCTACAAAGTGAAGCACTGTCTTCCCCAAATCGATACCGATCGTCCGAATCTCCATGGAACACCTCCTATGTTTACCTCTACACCCTCGGAGGGCTTTAGGCGGCGGACCATGCCAGTAGTTTAGAAGTGCCACCAAGATGGAGGGCGATGTTCAGCGCTTTAACAGGCGATTCTGTACAGGTGGTACTGGGCATTGAGCGGCTCCGCGGCGCACGAAGTTTTCCGGTCGCAGGATCACCTTCCGGTTGTCACCTGGCCCTGATGTGGTGATGAATCCAGTCAATGTCGCTGACTTGCGATGAACCGCCGAGCGATCGATCAGGAGAAGCCCGCCAAGTTGGGATAAGTCGGTCTCGGACAGCGCATCGTGGCCGAAATCTGCACTCCCATGAGCTTTACCTCCACCCTCCTTATAGAGGGCAGCTTCCCCATAGTTTTCTGCAGTGATTGTCCAACCTTCGGGAATATTGCACACGGCAACAATCCGCCCTTCTTGAAGGTGGATGTCGAACCCCCACACGAGTTCGCTGGTTTTCAGGGCAACATTCTGCAAGCCGACAAGTTCTTGTGCCAAGACTGGGCGAATAGGGCCAAGAATGCACATCAGAAGAGAAAACGAACTGTATAGAAATACTTTCACTATGAATGCCTTAACGTGGTGCTTAGACGGGGCATTCACCCCTGTTCATTACTCAATTGGAGCCAAAAGCACTTCACGGCGGACCCGAGAATTGTACATTCCGTCAATTGGTGCAGAGCCAAATCACTCATCGAAGAAGCCTACCTGTCGTGAATTGTCGGCCAGTGTCTGTCGATCCGCATTCGCTGAGGATCTTCGGACGACATCCACAGACCGAGGCACTCGTCGCGATGGTTCAACCTTAAACTGCAGTCCGGGGCGGATTGTGGACGATGCGGACATAACCCAATTTTGGGGTTACTTCCGAATCGGCGGTGATACGACCATAACTAGTGCAACGTAATCAGAACTACCCAGATTACCAACGCGATTGATGCGCTGATCGTCGCACCGGCTCGCAAGTCTCGGTGCAATCGTTTGGCGAAGAATATCGCGAGGATACATGCGGGGATTCCCGCAATTGCGAAACGCAAAGAGTAGTCAAGTGTCAGCACAATCCTGCCGACGAGAATGACAAAGATCGTCTGCAAGCAAGCACTGAGAATAATCGCGCCAATTGCCTTCCAGAATTGCCCTGAGAGCTGACCATGGCGAAAGAGTGTGATAATCATCGGGCAAAGGCTCGCCGCAATCAAAAGAAGTAATAGTTGGTCCATGTTCTACAAATGCTGCTACGCAACAGAATACCCATCTTCTCAGCGGATTTGGACTGTTCGGACTGTTATTCTCCAGTCGTGAGCAACGCTTCCCCAACCCAACAATCGGGTAGTTTCCCCATAGGTGGTGACACACCTGCCAAGGCTTTCTAGTCACCCAGTTCGGCACAGAATCCGGGCGCAAACGGGCTAGGCTTTAGTTTCTATCCATCAGGCGCCGGGTCTTGGAAATGCATATAGCGATAGCGGAGCGTATGACCGCGCGATCCATGAGTTCGATCTCGCGATCCGTCTCAAGCCTGATGACGAATTCGCATTCTACGACCGTGGAAACTCCTTCCGAGAGAAGGGCGAGTACGATCGCGCTATTCAGGACTACGACCAGGCAATCCGCCTGAGACCGGATTATGAGCCTGCATTTAACAATCGTGGCCTGGCCTATGACCATAAACACAAGTTCGATCAAGCAATTCAGGACTTCGACGAGGCGATCCGTCTGAAGGAGGAAAACATCTGTACGCTGAACAACAGAGGCATCTCATACTCGCGAAAGGGGCAGTATGACCGGGGCATTCAAGATTTTGATGAAGCAATCAGATTGAGGCCGAATGAAGAGCTTGCGTTTAACAATCGCGGCATGGCGTATGTGCTCCAGAAGGACTACCAAAGCGCCCGACCGGATTTTGATCGGGCGCTCGAACTCAGGCCTGATAAGATCGCCCCTCGAATCAGCCGTTGCGCATTACGGGCAATCGCTGGAGACCTAGACGGCGCTCTGGCGGATTGCAACGTCGCGCTTCGTAAACAGAAGAACAATCCCCAGGCGCTGGATGATCGCGGTCTCGTTTATCTGAAGATGAACCAACTTGATGCTGCCATCGCTGACTACAATGCCGCGCTGGCAATCAATCCCAGAATCGAAAGCTCTTTGTATGGACGTGGACTCGCTGCGTTCAGGAATGGCGATCGATCAGCATCGCTGCGAGACATTGCTGCCGCAAAGGCAATTGATCCTGGAATAGCTGACGAGTTTGCTGAGATAGGTCTTCCGGCACCTGCTCTATAGGATGGGGAAGCTAAGCCACACTGTCCGGCGTTGTCCGCAAGAAAAGTCGGGATAGATAAGGAACGGGATGACAGGCCAGGGAGAAACATAGCGGTTTGTGCACATTGCCGACCTCGCAGAACACTCCTCCGTTAGATTCGAAGGCGAATTACGGTCAGGCCAATCAGTGAGAAGCGGGTCCCTCTGGCGTTCAGAAGCGAGCGCTTTCGGTTCGCTTCTCCAGCATCGCGACAACCTTGTAGGATTCCGACTCGGTCTTTTTGCCGTCGGTCCCGACCTGCCACTTCAGCTTCGCGCTCTTGCCGATGAACTTTGCGTCGACGTGCTCTACCATCGGCATGCCGCAACTACGGCGGTTCACGTAGTTACCTTTCGCCGAGTGGCGGTTAACGCAATTCACCACCGCCACCCGCCCGTCGGGCAACCGCAGCGTAAGCGTGGTGCCCACCAGCATGAAGTAGACTTCCCTCCGCTGCGAAGCGGAATCGGCAGCAGGGCAGTTGGCCGGATCGGGATCGAGCATGCAGGCGCCGCTAATGTCCGCGTCCGGTCCCGAGTATCCGGGAACCACGGCGATGTAGCGGTTGTCGCTGTCCTGCCGATAAAGAACGCTCGCCTCAATCTTCTGCGCGAACGCTGATGGAACCGAAATGGCGAGGGATGTAACCGCCAGACCGATCGCCAGCCGGGAAGATATACGCATTATATGAGCCTCTATCTGGAGCTTTATATTTAACTCTATGGAGTATTTGACGCCCCCACGGCGTCAAAGCCCACAGAAAGTTCCCGTCGGTAACGTGACAGAAGGACACTTTCAGTTCGGTTGTGGGCCCTGGCGCCTAAACAGTTGTTGCCGTTGACCTTAATGCGCGACTTGTAAGTGGGCTTCGTCTTCTCTCCACCAAGATTCTGGTACTCCAATCCGGACTTCCAACCAGTCGCGCTTTCTTTTTGGCTTTCTGTGGCCCAAGGAAGTTCATCGTCTCTGTGTAGCGAGTGAGGGATCCATCGACGAACATGACAAATCCAAATACTTTGATTGAGTTCGTGTATTTGTCCGGACCACTGATGCATCAGACCTGCGAGCTGAATGTGAATACCTCCACCTCTACCGGAAGGTCTGGGCCACATACGCCAGCTCATCGTTTTTCATTCGTCTGGAAATCCAAAGCCAATTCGGGACGAATTCTGAAAGCACAATGTCAAACTAAATTCCTTATCTTACATACGCCCGTTCTCGCGGTCACAAGATTCCGTAAACGCCGTCGAGAATAGTTATGCAGATGATTTCTCCCACATTGAAACCCGATGACGACTACATAACGTTCCTCAAAGGTCGCGAGCACTCGGAGTTCTGCTAGCTTCTGTGCTGCGACAAACTGGAATGCTTTCATGGTTTCCTCAATCCTTGATCCTGTCGAAGTCCATTAGCTCGCTCGGATCGCGAAAGACATTGCTCTGCCGGTATGGCGGAGGATCAACGACGAGGCGCGGATTCTCAACACGGTTGAGGAAAGCCTCTAACGCGACGTTCACCTCCAGTCGCGCGAGCGGACCGCCAAGGCAGGTATGGATTCCACTTCCCCATCCGAAGAAGGATCGCCACCGACATCTCGCTGGAGGCGCTCCAGAACGACATCGATCGGTTGTCCAGGCGCATTCGTGAAGCACAACTTAGGCATTCACTGGGACTTGGACTGAGAGCAGGCGTAATTCCTTTGACTTGCTGTGTCTGCCTCACTATCCTTCTGTCACATCGTGCTTCCCAAGTCCTGAATTCCTGACTAATGAGAAATGACGGTGCAGATTCTCAACCGCAAGTAAGTGAATTGCTGGTTCAGTGGCGAGACGGCGATCCCTCCGCCTTCGAGCAGTTGGTCCCGCTCGTCTACGACGAACTGCGGCGACTGGCGCGCAGTTACCTTCGCCATGAAGCACCCGGACAAAGCATTCAAAGCGCAGCCCTGGTTCATGAAGCGTACTTGCGCATGGTCGGAAAGAACCCCCCGGACTGGCAGAGTCGCGCACACTTCTTTGGAGTCGCTGCGCATTTAATGCGAGAGATCCTGGTGGACCGCACACGGAAACTCAGGGCCGCCAAACGTGGTGCGGGAGCCGGCGTACTTCCATTGGATGAGGCGATCGGTCTGGCCCATCAGAAAAGCGTGGATCTGATTCTCCTGGATGATGCTCTCGAACGTCTCGCAAGACTCGATGAACGCCAGTGCCGAATCGTCGAGCTCAGGTTTTTTGCCGGTCTTTCACTGGAAGAGACTTCGGTTGCTCTCGACATCTCTGAAGCCACAGTCTCGCGCGAATGGACCACTGCGCGACTTTGGTTACGGCACGAGATCGCTGGAACCGGGCTGGCATGACTCCCGAACGATGGCAGCAAGTGAAAGAAGTCCTCAACGGTGCCTTGCACGTTGATGGGGAAGAGCGTGCGGCTTTTCTGGGACGTGCATGTCAGACGGACCCCTCCCTTCGAATCGAAGTTGACGTCCTTCTTGCCTCAGCTCCCGAGGTTGTGGACGAGTTCCTCAAATCCGCGCCGCCGCTACGGAAGCAACTGGCTAAGGGTTCTCGTCTCGGGCCATACGAAATCGAATGTCTGGTCGGTACGGGCGGCATGGGCGAAGTCTATCGAGCTCTCGATACGCGACTGGGACGAGTCGTCGCGATCAAGGTCTGCATCGAGCCACTGCGAGCGCGCTTCGAGCGAGAAGCACGAGCTATCTCAGCGCTTAATCATCCCAACATCTGCACGCTGTACGATATTGGGCCAGATTACTTGGTCATGGAATTGGTGGAGGGCCGATCGCTGGCAGACCGGTTAAAGCAGGGTCCTCTCCCAGTCAACCTGGTGTTGCAGTACGGCGCGCAGATAGCCGACGCTCTGACCGCAGCGCACGCCCATGGAATCATCCATCGCGACCTAAAACCCGGAAACGTCATGGAGACTACCAAAGGGATCAAGCTCCTCGATTTCGGCCTGGCGAAGTATGCAACGACCACATTGCTCGGAGACGCCGAGACCACGCTGACAGTACGGGGTGCCGTTCTGGGAACGCCCGCCTACATGGCTCCGGAACAACTCGAAGGCCGCGATTGCGATGCCCGCACCGATATTTTCGCGCTGGGACTCGTGCTCTTTGAGATGTCTGCCGGTTCCCGCGCGTTCACCGGATCGAGTCAAGCGCAGTTGATATCTCAAATCATGCACGGCGAACCGGCGTTTGAAAGGGTTACGCCGGCGGCATTTCGCCACCTTGTGGAACGATGCCTTGCGAAGGATCCTGCGAAGCGCTGGCAGACCGCCTCTGACCTGAAGCTGGCTCTCGAAGATCTGGGGAAGGGAACCGCGTCGACCCGCATAATGAAGGGCGGGCTCGTCACAACGACAAAGCGCCGGAGATTAGCATGGATCGTCGCAGTTGTGGCATCGGCACTGGTCGTTGCAGCTCTTGCGTGGACCTGGTGGGCCCACAATAGGCCTACCCAAATAATTCAAAACATCAAACTGATTCCGCTGACCAGTGATCCTGGAGTCGACCAGGAACCCTCGCTTTCGCCGGATGGAAGCCAGGTGGCTTTTTCATGGAACGGACCGGACCAGGCGAACTTCGACATTTATGTGAAGACTACAAAAGCAGGGGCCGCGGTGGCCGCACCGCCTTTACGGCTGACGCGAGATCCGGCAGACGATCGGAACCCAGTGTGGTCGCCGGATGGAAGCTCGATCGCTTTCCTGCGCAAATTGAATGTCGGAAACCAGTTCGGCCTAATGTTGATGCCGGCTCTCGGTGGCCAGGAACGCAAGCTTGCTGAAGTCGCAATACCGGAAACGGGTGGGTTTTATTCTCCTTATCTCGCTTGGACGCCGGACAGTCAATCGCTCATCGTTACCGACCATGCAGCCGCTGGACGCCCAGCTGCCTTGTTTATTGTTTCTGCCCGTACAGGCGAAAAGCAACAACTGACCTTTCCGCCCAGCGGGGTGCTGGGAGATCATTGCCCGGCGGTATCTCCGGATGGCAAAACTCTTGCCTTCCGGCGCGCGCATGCACAGGGGAATTGGCGGGGAACCATTTATCTGCTCGGACTGGACATCGATGGCAAGGCTCGCGGTGAACCCCGCGAAGTGGTCCTCGCGCCGCGGGTAGCGAGTCCGAATGAAGTCTTTGACTGGGCGTGCGTGGCCTGGACGGCGGATGGCCAGAAGTTGGTTTTCTTCCACGATCTTGGGCTGTGGACTCAGCCGCTCGCACTGGAAAGCACAAACCCTGCTCAGGGTCAGGCGGTCATGGCCGTCGAGACTGGCGCCGCGCTCAACTTCATCACTGGCTCTGCCACCTCGCCGCGTTTGGCTTACGCCCTTAGAAGCGGTGGCGGACAAAGTATCTGGCGCATGCAAATTCCAGAGAGACATATAAAAGGAGAACCTCCTCAAAGGATGTTTGCTTCAACCAAGGAAGAATTTGCCCAGCAATATTCTCCCGATGGCAAGAAGGTGGCGTTTGAATCCAAGCGGGGAGGTAATCTTGAAATCTGGGTTTGCGATAGCGACGGTCAGGGTTGCGTGCAACTTACTTCGATGGGCGCCCCCGCTTCCGGCGTACCCACGTGGTCTCCCGACGGCAAGGAAGTTGCCTTCTATTCCAATGCGCAAGGTAACCCCCAAATATACGTAATCCCATCAGAAGGAGGAGCCACCAGGCGGCTCACTTCTCAAGGCGCTGGAGCCATGTTCCCCCGGTGGTCGCGCGACGGGAAATGTATTTACTTCTCCTCGAAGGAGAGCGGCACCGCTCAAATCTGGAAAGTGCCCTCCGGGGGCGGCCAAGCTGTCCAGCTAACCCATGGCGGCGGGCTGGTTGCGTCCGAATCGCCCGATGGAAAATGGCTCTACTTTGCGGGCGAAGGCGCCGACTCCAGCCTTCGGAAGATGCCGGCGGAAGGCGGTGAGGAGACGCTGGTTTTGCCGTCGATCAGCAGTTGGAATTTTGCCGTGATGGACGATGGCATCTATTTCGTCACCCGTAGCGGCCCCCGCTTCGCAATCGAGTTTCTTAACTTCGCTTCGGGCAAGACTAAGGTCATAGCTCCTATCGAGTTTGGCTACTTTGGATTCAGCGTATCCCCGGACCGAAAATGGATCTTGTACGAGCAGACAATTCCATCGAGCAACGAGTTGGTTCTGGCGGAGGGTTTTCAATGAAGCGCGGCAAACAAACAGCCGGCAATTCTGAATGACCGAACAGCTTCGTGTTCGCAGCAGCAATGAGCCCTTTGCCGTCGCGACATACTTAACCTAGCCCCAAAGCCTACAGCCATCTCGAATTCCACTGTGGATGGCCGAGCCCACCAGGCATTCGATGGGCTCAGGGTCGCTTTTGTTGAACCCGGAAATTGACGCGCCAGGAACCTGGACGTCAATCGGCTTTCTGCGCGTAGCAGACTTGACCTCGATAGCGCAGCACCAGCGTGTTCTTATAAAAATCCGCCATCCCGAAATAGTCCAGATACCCGGTTGCGCCTTCGAATTTGCCCGTTCCACCCGAGATGTACGACCGGTAATTTCCCCATGGCACAGCAACGATGCCCGGATCGTTTGTTGGGTAGGTTGGGGTTAGCACGGCCTTTTTAAATGTGATCGATTCACCCGCTCCGGTAACCCAGTAGTGTTGGACGTTGTAAGTGCCGTTGCTGTTTTGTCCCAGGATCGTGGCCGCGAGCGAGCCCGCCAAATCTCCGGAAGCTGGACCAAGGTTGGTCACGCCCGCAATCGCACCGATATTCGTCATCAGCGCCCCGCCCACCGGAACACAGTGGGAGGAAGCCGACTCGGCCGCAGCTGCAGGCGTCAAACGGAACAGGTTGCTGGCCACAAAGGAAAGGAGCAAAAACATCGCTCCGGCGGGGACGCGTGATTTCAGCAAATTGAGTTTCATGAAGTTCTCCTTGTGTTGTGCCCTCAGATAAGGTCCGGGGCTTATCCCGGGATCTTCATTAAACTCATGCGCAAAAACTCCCACTTTTCCCTCATGGAAGCCAACAATTGACGAAAGATTAGTTCTCGGTTTTCTTTGCGATGACTCGTCCCTCTCCAGTTCATTCCCGAAAGATCTTTGTTAAGACCTAAATCGCAATGGACGCGATTCACTGCAGCACTCCACTTGAGCGAATAGTCGCCTTGTTGTACACCTGATCTTTTCGTTCGATTGTTGACAATGCATTTACTGAGTGTGATTTAAGTATGGTTTCGCGGATTAGTACCGATAGACGGGCTGGCTATTAAAAGCACATAACCTATCCCGCTTCCCAAGCTTGAATGTCGCCGGTTCGATCCCGGTCCCCCGCTCCATCCGAACATTGCGGATTCCATCGATCTGAGTCGCTGGACGGGCGAATTGTCACCGAATTGTCACGCACGCAAGAGGATGGCGTCAGAAGTCAAGCTCTCGAAAAACATCGCTTGCCGAACTCTGCATGTTTTGCGATGATGATGCACCGGTTTGGCTGATGTCTTTTCCGCTACCTGGAAACACAAGGAAAGCGCCAAAACACTGGAGCCTCCGGACCGGATTCGTTACGGACTTCCCTTGCAACGTGTCGTAGCGGATCTGGTTCAAGAAGATCGTTGGTTTCGCAACAATTGAAATCGAGGAATCGGTCAACCGCCAGATGACCACTGTTCTCAATCTGCCTTCGAGGACTCCTCGATGCTGACCAACGCTAATTGAGTTGAAGTGCACGTCAGGTTGAAGAGGTGAATCTTCATGAGTTTCCCTCATCCTTCTCGGTCTATATGCGTGAGCGTCTTCCTGGCGTTTGAATTCTGCTTGCTCGCATCCGTCTGCGCACAGCCAGGTGACGGTTCACGATCGCCCGGCGTGAATCAACGCGACCCCGCCAGTCAGTTCCCGCAGGCCGTCCCGGTCGAAACCGTTGTGATTCCTGGCCCCTTGCGGTCATTTCTGAGAATGGCCGGCATCAGCCAAAAGGTTTCTCCCGACGAAGTAATGCCGATGCTGGCGCATAGCATTTCTCTGCAGGGGTACAAAGGAGGAACAGAAACCGAGTTCCTTCATCTTTTGGACCGGTATGTTCATCTCGCAAGGGAGGTGCGGACGTTCTCAGACGCGAGTGGCAGGATCCACGTCGCAGGCTGCGCGGATGCGGGGCGCCTGATCGCGGTTCTCGGTTACAGGTCCAGGGGCACATGCGGACAGCGCGATTTTGCTTTCGTCACGCAGGATGCGGAGCGCGCATTCCTGACTATCGATTCGGGGTTCCCTCTAACGGCGCTCGAAGAAGCGCTTCAGAAGTCCCAACCATTCGAGTATCAGTTCCCGGCTTCCAGGGTCCCAATCATCTATACGGAAAAAGATTGGATGGTGCTGGCGGCTTCGGCGAAGAAGCCTGCCTCGGATCTGCTTGACGCGTTGTTGCACGATCGAACGTTGGACCGCCTCTATTGGGCTCTCTCAAGATGCGACGAAGAAACGAGGGCCGCGCTGAAGGAGTCACTGGGCCTGAATAAACTGCTGACGCTGGCGCCCGAATTTGAGATGTACGGGGGCGAGATTCGAATTCACTCAGGATCGGTCGTATTGCCTCCGGGATCCGAAAAGGGCTGGCACGACCTCGTGGGTGAGAGTCCGGGCTCGCCAGATTCATTCGTGACTCATCTGCTATCGCGCGATCACGGTTGGCTTGCGGCCTATTTCGATGCCGTGTCCCGCTTGAATCAGATGCAACAGGCGCACATCGTGCAAGAGCCTCGTCTGAAGCGTTTGTATTCGGCATATCGATCCACAATGAACAAAGACGCGGCCTATGGGATCTTTCCACGGAATGCGAATCTCCTGATATTGCTGTCTTCGATCAGGTGGAATGCCAAGGGCGAGCCCGAGATTCCGGGAACGCAGGAGTTTTGGCAGGAAGTGTTTTCGCGCAAGAACATCGAGGACCGTGAGCGCGTCAAGCTAGTCCATTGTTGCGATGCCCCCGAACGAACGCTTGAAGCGTTGGTTGCTACCTCTCGGTACGAATTTGCAACCGGACCCACCGCGATCTTTGTTACGTTGAGCGCGGTGAATGGTGCAAGGCCAGTTGATCGGCCGTTGTCAAATGAAACTCAGCAGCTGATCGCCAGCAAGTTTGCCCAATACAACCGGTGGTTCCCCATTTTTGCAGAGTTTCCATCGCTGGACGACGCGGCGATCAAGCAGTTTGTAACGGCCGCCGACCGAACCGAGGCGATTTCAAATTCAGCTCTTCGTTCCAATGCGCTCGGCGCATTCCAGGCGGAGGTCGGTATCTGGCAGATTCTCGCCCGGCAGGGCCAGATACCCGTAGAAAAACAGAATTCATCGTGGCAACGCACAATGCAGCCCTTCTCAGGCATCTCAAATTCGCTGCAATTGTTCGACGCATCCCGGACAGGTCTGCAAACAATTCTCACCGCATCCACCGGAAGAACCAGCCTCTCTCAAGATGAGATGATTGACGCTCTCGCAGGCCCGACTCAGGAAACACCAGATGGTCAGCGCGTTCACCAGGAGCTGGCTGAAAGAATTCGCTCCGTCATGGATGATCAGCGGCTGGTGTCTCTCGATACTCTATTCGGACTCTATGACGGTTTGACTCAGATGGCACACGGCGCCCATGTCGGCGACAGTCTGCTTTCTCTCGCCGGCAACCTGAAAGAGTTTGAGATGCCACGTCCCATATTTACGGGAGGCGAGCGGAGCAGTTGGTCTCCCCTGGTTTATACGAGCCGACATGCCGAATTGCAGATTCGGACCAACCTGACAAAGGTCATCCAGTCAGCGCACACACCTGCGCAGTTTGAAGCTGCACGCGGGCAGCTAACCCCATTCTTGAGGGATACGCTTGTCGGCTTGAATTACGCCTACTATGAGCCGCCAGGAGCCGCGGTTCTACATTCGAATCCCCTCCTTGTGCGGTCGCATGACTTCTCATCTGTGTCCATCCAGGGCATCGGCAACATCTGGGGCGACTCAATACTGATCGGCGTTGGTGCCACGGCTGGAGGGGGCGCGTACCTGGTAGGCTCGCTCGTGAATTTGCCTTATGCTCTCGCGGCTACTGAAGGTGAATTGATTTCACCCAAAAATGTCCAGGCGTTGATCTGGAAGGAAGCCGTCCCAGATCTTCTGCTGGACGCGATTCTGCCGCGCTGGTGGACCTCGAGCCGGACAGAATTGCGCGCAGCAGCTCTGTATCAGCGTGCCGGGGAGGAGCTTCTTATCGCGTCGGCGTCGAATCCGGAATTGCGATCGAGAGCAGTCGAAATTCTCGCGGATCAGATGACACCGGAACGACTGGAATGGTTACATCGCAGCCTTGAAAGACCAGAAACTGCCGCAAAAGCGGCATCCGGAATGCTTCCTTCGGAAACGTACTACCTTTCGGTAACGTTCCGAGCGCTGTACCCGGATCAATCTTCTGGATTGGGACAAGCGAACCGGGAGTTGAGCGATCTTGTTCGCGAGAGTCCGGCTGACACGAACCCAAATCGCATCTCGGCAGATTTCGGCGTGCCGCACTCCGTATTGCTCATGAGCAATTCCCGATTGCTCCTCAACATGAAGCCTCCTCCAGCCTTTGGCGGCTACGCCAACAGGCTCCTTGCGCAGTCCTGGGAGTCAAACAATCTTTATTGGGCGCGGCTTGCGGATGAGATGGGATATCCGCCCGTAATGCTCAATGTTCTGGTGCCCGCACTCACCCGTCGCATGGTCGTCAACATCTTTGCGAGCACGATCGACGATTGGCCGGCCTTATTCAGGGCGATGCAGGAAACAGGGGACGAATTTCGGAATGGCAAGATCACAGTCGTCGGCGTAAGCACGGTTGCTCTCAAATAGCTTCAAAAAACGGCCCCCGGGGTTGGTTATGACGAAAAAATCTTTCGCGGTCTTCGGAAGTCTCTCGTGTTTGATTTACATGGCAGTTGGTTCAACTCAGCTGACACCCCAGGACGACCCAATGCGTCTCCGCATGAACGTCGTGCTCGTTCAGCTCAATGTGGCCGTGACCGACAGCCATGGCAACTACGTGACCGGTCTTCGGCCACAAGACTTTTCCGTAACCGAGGACAACATCACTCAAAGCGTCTCGACCTTCGAAGAAAGTCGCGAGAATGGCCGCGAGTCATTAGTAACGACTCCTGGCGAACCGGGCAATGATTCAAAATCTCTGGGAAGCGTAGTGCCGAAAACAACCGAAGCGAACATGTTCATTCTCTTCGATACCAGCAATTACATGTACCGGAGTTTCGTCTACGCACAGGATGCGATCGCGGATTTTATCCGCTCCATGGACGGATCGAGCAAAATCGCTTTTTACTCATACAGCCGCAATCTTCTTCGTGCAACGACGCTCACTCCCGACCCATTCCAGGTCATCAACGGTGTCCGCACGTCGGTGGCGGGCGATGATGCGGCGCTTTACAACAGTTTGCTGCTTACCGTGAAAGATGCGGCCCCGCTCAAGGGACGAAAGGCTGTGGTGGTATTTTCCAACGGACCGGATAACGCCAGTTCGGTTCCTCCGGAAGATGTGGCGGAGTTGGCCGAATCAACCGGAACGATCATTTACATTCTCAGCACGCGCCAGGCCCAGGACGATCCAGCGTCGGCCGCCGCCTTCGAGCGGGTCAGCAAAGCCTCAGGAGGCAAGGCCTATTTTGCAAAAGACTGGCGGCAGGAAAAGAAGGCTTTCGCTTCAATCCGAGAAGATCTGATCCACCTCTACACGTTGAGTTATTATCCGCAATCGAATCCCAACCGAGGATGGCGCTCCATCAAAGTGAAGTTGGTGGGCAAGGATCTGCAGAAGTATCACATTCGAACTCGCGACGGCTACAGGCTTTTGCCCGGTGCCGCACGGTCTCCGGATGAACCCGCCACTGCGAATTCAGGGGGAGATTCGAATTAGTTCAGTCGACCAACGATTGACCTCTCTTGGATTGGCAAAGTATTCCTCGGCACACAACGACTGAGGTTTTCGGCGGCCCGGTCTAATTTCCAACGTCCAGATCAAGCTGTACGTTCGGCTATGCTTGACTTTGCTCATCGGCAACGGTGAATGAGCGAACCTGTCTGGAATGGAGTCGAGTACTTGTCAAAATTCAATGCAGTCAGGCTCGCGGCAATGAGCACACGCCGGGGGATTGAAGTGAAAGCTGCGCTCGTGTTTGTAATGGCAATGATCACGATGCGTGCCCCTGCGCAGGTGGAGTATGTTGATAACACCATCGGGAACGTCGGGATCCTGCTTGTGCCGACGCGCCCCGCTGTATACCTGCCAAACAGCATGATTCGTGTGTACCCGATGCGGTCGGATGCGATGGATGATCGCATCGAGTCGTTTCCACTCACGATAAACTCCCACCGGATTCAGGAACTGTTCAGCCTGATGCCCGGTGATGACGGCGCACCTGCCGCCTGGGATCAGGAAACCACAACGCCGTATTACTATTCCGTCTTTCTTGGTGATTCGCGCATTCATACGGAGTTTTCAGCTACGGAGCGCTGTGGCTATTTCCGGATGACGTTTCCATCAGGCAAAGCTTCGGTAGTGCTCTCGAATCGTCTCGCCGGCAATTTGCATATGCAGGGAAACGCAGTTGTTGGCGAGGAGCGATTCAATGACATGGCGGCATTCGTCTACGGCGAATTCAGCGCGCCAGTCGAATCCAAAGCTGAAACTGCCGGCGACAAATCGCGTCTGATCGTCTCAAGCCCCGGCTCCGACCCCGGCCCAAGGGTGCTGGAGTTTCGCTACGGAATCTCTTTCATCAGCGTCGAACAGGCAAAGAGAAATCTCAACCGGGAGATTCCAGCCTGGGGTTTTGAACGGGTTAAGGACGCGGGGCGAACCCGATGGAACGAGACACTCGGTCAGATTGCGGTGGAAGGCGGAACTGAGGCCCAGCGGCGAGTTTTTTACACCGCGCTTTATCGATGCTTCGAACGCATGATCAACATAACTGAGGATGGCCGCTATTACAGCGCATTCGACCACAAGGTTCATGAGGACGCGCGTCCGTTCTATGTCGACAATTGGCTTTGGGATACCTTTCGCGCATTGGAACCGTTGCAGACGCTGCTCAATCCAGAGATGCAGGGAGATAAGATCCAGTCTTACGTCCGGATGTATCAGCAATCGGGCACAATGCCGACCTTCGCGATTCTCACCGGGAATTACGCCTGCATGAACGGCAATCACGCCGCTCCATGGTTTGCAGACGCATGGTTCAAGGGCGTCCGGAATTTCGATTTGCCCACCGCTTATGAGGGAGTGCGCAAGCGGTCTCTCGAGATGACGCTGCTTCCATGGCGACTGGGCCCCAGGACTCCGCTGGATGATTTTTACAACGAGCACGGATATATGCCGGCTCTTCGGCCCGGCGAGAAGGAAACGTACACGCAGGTCCATCCTTTCGAAAAGCGCCAGCCGGTTCCCGTCACGTTGGAAAACAGTTTCGACGATTGGAACATCGCTCAACTCGCGCGTGAGTTGAAGAAGCCGGAAGACGAGCAACTCTTTCTCAAGCGAGCCGCAAACTACAAAAACCTCTTCCGCGCCGAAAAGAAGTTGATGTGGCCGAAGGATGCCGAGGGAAAGTGGATTGAACCTATGGACCCGAAGTTCGACGGTGGAATGGGTGGCCGTGACTACTACGATGAGAACAATGGATACACCTACACCTGGGACGTGCAGCAGGACTTCGATGGTTTGATCGCCCTGATGGGAGGTACGAGCAAGGCCGAGGCAAATCTGGATCAACTTTTCCGGGAGCCGCTGGGCCGATCGAAGTATGAGTTCCAGGCGAAGTTTCCCGATTCAACATCCATGGTGGGGCAGTTCTCGATGGGAAATGAACCGAGTTTCGCCATCCCTTATATCTACAACCGGCTTGGTGCTCCTTGGAAGACGCAGAAGCGCATCCGCATGCTGTTGGAATCCTTCTTCACCGATGAACTTCAAGGCATTCCTGGTGACGAAGACGGCGGCGGCATGAGCGCATTTGTAGTTTTCTCGATGCTCGGCTTCTATCCAGTTACCCCAGGTATTCCCGTATACGACATCGGCAGCCCGGTGTTCGACAAAGCGACGATTCATCTCAAGAACGGCAAAGACTTCGTTATCGTTGCTCGCAACAATTCCCGCACCAACAAGTATGTGCAAAGTATCCAGCTCAATGGCCGGCAATTGGATCAGGTGTGGTTTCGACACGCCGAGATCGCAAATGGAGGGACCTTGGAACTCACCATGGGCGACATGCCGAATATTTCCATCGGTTCGCCCGTCTCGGAATTTCCGCCGGCGTCCGCTTCAGTAAAGCCGGAGCAATATGTCCATTAACAACACCAACGACAACAGCAGCAAGTTACTGGGTTTTCTCGGAGTTCTTCGCTCGCGCACTGGTGCCAACTCGCGCCGGCCCAGTTTTCGGCTTCTTTTCTGTCACTGCCTTGTCGAGCAGTTGGCCGATTGCGTCGAAATCTGCGCGAGGTCCGTTCCAGCGTAGACAGTCAACGTTATCGAAGAGAGGAATGTCGGTTCTGAGAGTTGCCAGTTTCCTGAAGAGGAGTGCAAGTTCCCGCTCCTGCGCCAGGGTAGAGGCCAACGAACCTGAGTTCAACACATTCACATGCCATTCCAGGGCCGACTCCGGGATGGATTCGATATGGCCGAATTTGGCCAGCACGGCGGCAGTGGATTTTGCTCCCCAGCCGCGAAGGCCCGGATAGCCATCGGCAGAATCACCAACAAGCGCAAGATAGTCCGGAATCGACGCCGGAGGAACGCCGAACTTTGCGATGACGCCGGCCTCGTCGATGGTGACACCTGTACGGCGAATCAATTGCACCACCAGCGACCCCTGCACGCATTGCGCAAGATCCTTGTCCGGAGTGCAGATGACGACCTGCTCAACGCGAGGGTCCTTCAGGGCTAGCGCCGTCGCGGCTGCAAGTGCGTCGTCGGCTTCAAACTCCACCATCGGCCACACAACGATACCGGCTGCGGTCAGGACTTCTTCGAGGATAGGAAACTGCGAAAGCAGATCGGGCTCAACGCCTTCGCCGGTCTTGTAGCCTTGCCATAAGTCATTGCGAAACGACTCGATTACGTGATCCGTAGCAACGCCCATATGCGTCACACCTGAATGCATCATGGCCAGCAGTGATGCAAGCACGCCGCGGACCGCTCCCACTTCGCGGCCCTGGGCGTCGCGTGCCTTTGGCACAGCAAAGTAGTGCCGAAACAGTTCGTAAGTACCGTCAACGAGATGGATTTTCAACTCAGGCTCCGCAATCACCTTAGCGGACGGATGAAAGGGAAGCAATGGAGGGTTGGTGCGAATGAGCTTAGAATTGCGGGCAGGACTGCAGGCGACGAATTGAGGCTCGACTAATCGATGCAGATCGACAGATGAATTCATCCCTGAAGACACTGACGAACGAAGTTGAACGCGAACCGGATCGCGCACGTGCGCCCTCCCCGCGTGTGGTCTCTATCGATATCTTTCGCGGATTGACGATGGCCGTGATGATCTTTGTAAATGCGCTGTCAGGGGTTGGCGGTCTTCCCTGGTGGACGTATCACGCTCATGCCAAAGACGACGTCATGACCTACGTGGACATGGTGTTTCCCTTCTTCCTGTTCGCGGTCGGTCTGTCACTCCCCTTATCGATCACGCAAAGGCTCGCGCGCAAACCGTCCGTAGCTGCTTTGTGGGCACACGTCGCGATTCGTGCCTTGGCGCTGGTTGTGCTCGGAGAAATCCTCGCCAACGCTGAAAAGGCAGATCCGTCACGCATGGGAATGCGAGGCAGTACCTGGGCTCTGCTTGGGATCATTTGCGCAGCCCTGTATCTGAACGTTTATGGAAAGTCGGAACGCGCACAACTCTTCGGCCGGATCCTTCGCGTGGTTGGATTGGCTGGACTGATCGTGCTGCTTGCATTGTTTCGTCGCACTGCAGCCAATGGCCAAGTCGCGTGGCTCGAAGGGTCCTATCCGGAGATACTTGGTCTCATCGGATACAGCTACCTGGCTGTAGCGATCCTCTATATCCCAACCCGCCGTTGGGCTTGGGCGTCCCCCGTGTGGTTTGCAGTGCTGGTCGCGTTATGCGCCTTCTCCGCAGCCGGATGGATCGTGTTCCCTCGGCACTTGCCTCTTTACGTCTGGCCGTTTGGCAATGGCGCGTTGTGTTGCATCATCATGGCCGGTGCAATCACATCCTCCATCTATCTCTCGCCGTCGCGCGGTCGCACGCCTCAGCAGTCAATGTATCTGGCTGCGGGTTTTTGTCTCTTGACGTTTGCCGCAGGTTGGCTGCTCACGCCGCTTGGCATTTCCAAGATCCGCGCGACGCCAACATGGTCGCTTTATAGCGTTGGAGCGGCCGTTCTCTTGTTCATATTGCTTTACTGGATATGTGACGTGAAGCAGTGGCAGCGCTGGGCATTTCTATTGAGGCCTGCAGGCTCCAATACTCTTCTGACGTATCTGCTGCCCGATGTCTGGTATTTCGCGCTGAGCGTGGCTGGGTTCACCTGGCTCGACTCGCACTTCAATGCAGGCGCTGTCGGAGTTGCCAAGACGCTTGCGTTCACTCTCGTCATGCTCGTGGTCGCGGGAGTCCTGACGCGTGCCAGGCTCCGTCTTCAACTCTGAGCACTGCCGTCCCTATGGACGATCCGTCTCTGGTCCGCTGGATGTCAGGGCAAGCATTCGACAGCCGATGGTTTCTGGACACCGGTTCTTTTCACAGCATCGAAGTGCGATTGCGCAGATCGAAACGGTCCATTTCAAGAGGCTGACCGGCGGATATTCTCATGAATCGGAGTTAACTTATTCATTTTAAATATTTTGCGTCGAGAACAGCAGTTAGGGCCGCTTGTCTGGATGGTATTTTTTCGCCTCCTCAACAAGGATTCGTTGGATATTTTGGCTTACTGAAACGGTACTGTCCCAATACGGTCCAAGTTCCCTATTGACACTCGAATACGCGGCTGAATACTATTCCGACCGAACCAGTAAAGCGTTTTAGCCTGCTTCCAACTGGCCTCAACAGATCCCCGGGTTCCCTGTAAATGAGGTTCAGTTTTGATTTTTCTGCCGTATGCATACCCGACGCGTTCCCAAATGCGCCTCGGCTCAGACGTCGTAACGAATTCAGGTTATGAAACGCGGGTCGGATTTTTTATTCACCCAAATGGTTCAACTGCAGCCCGGGATTTGTGGACGCTCAGATCGGCGACCTAGTTACGGCCGTCCTGAGCGGAGAAAAAGCGGGACTAACACCGCGGCGCAACACGAGTGCTTTTGCGGCATTCGAACGTGGCGTCAAAAAACAATGCAACAACACCTTCAATGGAGAGTGACGCATGAAAGTGAATCTAGCGACACCTGCGAGATACAGAGGACTTCTGTTATCGCTCGTTCTGCTACTCGTGGGCCTTGTTGGACACGCGCAGCAGAATTCAACAATCACCGGTACAGTTCTGGACAAAGGCGGTGCTGCAGTTCCGGGAGCGGAAATAACGCTCACGCAAGAGCAGACAGGCTTTGTGACCAAGAGCATCAGCAACGACAGCGGAAACTATACGTTCCCTGGATTGAACGTTGGGACCTACGATCTCAAAGTCACTGCAAAAGGTTTCAGTGCCTACGTCCATAAAGGGATCGTGGTTAACGTTTCACAAACCACGCGCGTCGACGCAGACATGGCAGTTGGCAGCGTCGACCAAACCGTAACCGTGCAAGCCGATACCCTGACCGTGCAGACAGACTCGAACGTCGTGAGCACGCTCGTCAGCGAAGAACAGATCACGTCAATCGCGACAGAGAACAGAAACTTTGCAGCGTTGGTGGCGCTTGGACTCGGCGTCAGTTCCACGCTGCCCGACAACAATACCCCCACTTCGGTCGGTGCAAGCTCAAACATTAGCGTGAACGGACTTCGTCAGAGCCATAACATCTGGTTGATCGATGGTGGCGAGGCCGATGACCGTGGCGGTGCCGGTGGCATCTCCATTCTTCCTTCTCAGGAAGCTATCGCGCAGTTGGAAACCCTCTCTTCAAACTATCCGCCGGACTACGGCATCTCTTCCGGCGCCACTATCAGCCTCTCGCTCAAGAGCGGCACCCAGAAGTTCCATGGAGAACTATGGGAGTTCAACCGCAACACAGCTTTCAACGCGAACAGCTACCAGAACAACCAGAATGGCACTGATCGCGCGAAGCTGAACTACAACATCTACGGTTTCCAGATCGGCGGCCCGTTCTTCATCCCGAAGGTCTACAACAAGGACAAGACAAAGTCGTTCTTCTTCTGGAATGAAGAGTGGCGCAAACTGATCCAGGGCAATCCTCCTTCGCTGGTGAACGCATTGCCGGCGCAGGATTTCCCGACCGCAGGTTCGAACTTGACGTATGCTTCTCCGAAGTGGGCCAAGACGCCGGTTGTTCTGAAAGTCCCAACAGTCGGCGATCCCGCTTGGGCTGCGAAGTTGGCAGCTGCTTGCCCAACATGCGTACAGGGTCAGCCTTGGCCGAATCAGGTGGTACCCGCGGCATTGTTTGACTCGAATGCCTTGGCGTATCTTGCCTCCGGAATCGTTCCCAAGCCAAATACGGCCAACGATCAGTTCCTCGGGCAGGCTAGTCTTCCAATCGATGTGCGCGACGACGTTGTTCGTTTCGATCAGCGCATCACAGACAAGTACCAGTTGCTTGCACACTATATCCATGACTCGGTTTCGCAGGCATTCCCTGCACCGATGGTGGGATGGTCCACCGGTAGCTACCCAACCATCACCAGCACACTCAACAACCCTTCAAACAGTGCGGCTGTCAAGCTGACGGCGACCCTCAGCCCCAACTTGCTGGTTGAGGCAAGCATTAACTACGACGGCAACATCATCGACATCGTCAATAGTCCGTCGGGCGACCTGCCGGCCGGCTACTCAGGTTAACAAATTCTTCAACAATGGATCGACGTCTGCTCCGGGTATGAACTGGACGGGCATCTATGGAGTTCAGGAGAATCCGGGTTCGGCTCCGTGGCATAACGCTGCTCAAGACATCATGCCCAAGGGGGATATCTCCTACACGACAGGCAAGCATGCCATGAAGTTTGGCGTGAGCTACAACCGTTACACCAAGAACCAGAAACTCTTCCTCAACGCGGAAGGTAACAATACTTTCTCGGGTGCGACGGGTGATCCGTTCATGGACATGGTTCTGGGCCTGTCTACAGGCGGCTACTCTGAGTCACAGGCTGCTCCGATCCGCCACTACGTCAACCAAACTCCATCGGTGTATGCGATGGATACCTGGAAGGTAACGCCTCGTCTGAGTCTGCAGCTTGGACTTCGGTATGACGCGCTGCCACAGGCATGGGAGCGGGACAACCAGGTGGCCACCTTCGATCCGGCTCAATACTTGGCCGTCCAGGCCCCACGCTGGCTGGTAACCGGATCGATGGACCCCACAGGCCCTGGATTCCAGAACTACAATGGCACGCCTTTCTACCTGAATGGCGTACGTGAGGCGGGGGTAAATGGAACGCCGCCTTCGCTTGTCAAGAACGACTACAAAACGCTGCAACCTCGCGTTGGCTTCTCTGAAGATCTGTTTGGCAACGGCAAGACGGTGCTGCGCGGAGGCTTCGGAACCTTCTATGAAAGGATGCAGGGCAACGTCATTTATGATGCCGCTACCGCTGCTCCGTTTGCCAACACGCCAAGTGCGAGCGCTGTGTACTTGTCGAATCCCCACACCAGCTACGTTTCTGGACTTGCTGCGGCGACCCCATTCTTTGCGCAGGGAAGCACTCCCATCGCACAGACTTTCAGGGCGCCTGCTGTAGCCCAGTTCAGTCTTGGTATCCAGGACCAGATTGCTCAGTCGATGATCCTGGTCGTTCAGTATGTGGGCAACCTCGCATGGCATCAGAATATTCGGCGCCAGATCAACAACTACTCGCTCAACACTCCGCTGACGTGTCCAACAGCATTATCGTGCGCCGGAAATACTGGCATTCAATGTAGTCGGCGGCAGCCCCCTCGATTACCTGAAGTACACCGGGCTAACGCAGGCGATCCGAACAACAATTCAGGCACAAACCCGAACGGCACGCGAATATCCCGATTCCTGACCAGATGCGCAACTTCAACGGCCTCGGGGCCCTGAACAACCAGGAAAACAACACCAACGGCAACTACAACGGTTTCCAGACCGGTCTCCGTATACAGGGACGTTGGGGCCTGAGCGGCGAAGTCGATTACACCTACTCGCACGAAATCGACATCACCAGCCAGGATGATGCGGGTATCGACAACCCATTCAACATCAAGTACAACAAGGGCTCGGGAATTTTCGACCGGCGCCAAATCTTGAACATCAACTACATCTACAAGCTACCCATCTTCAGACAGCCGGGCCTGATGCACTCGATTCTTGGCGGCTGGGAGCTTGCTGGCACCTTCATCGATGAGACCGGTGTACCCACCACTCCTCGCATGTCAATCAACTTCGACCCAGTCGGATTGAGCGGCGGTTATACCAACCGTCCGAATGTATCCGGCAAGGTTAAGAAGGTATCGGGAACCTTACCGAGCGGCACCAAGCTCGCGTTTGACACCACTGGATTCAGTGTTCCAACCCCAGCGTGGGCCGGTGGCGGAAACCAGGGCTTCGGCAGCGCCGGCAAGGATGGCATTGCCTGGACCGAACCGTGTGAACTTCACGACGTCGTTGTACAAGACGTTCTCCATCAAGGAGAGAGTGAATTTCCAGTTCCGCCTGGAAACCTTCAACACCTTCAACCACACGGAACCGAACGGAGTGGGCAACTCGCTCAACAACGGAAACTTCGGAACAGGTTACCTCTTACTATGACCCGAGAGCACTTGAGCTCGGCGGCAGGTTGACGTTCTAGCCTGAAGTAGTAAGTAATAATGGAAGGCGCGGCAGCTACCACTGCCGCGCCTTTTGTTTGCGCGTAAATTCAGAGAGTGGATTCGCCGGTGATATCGAGACACAATAGAACCCATTCCAAACTTGGAACCATCGGCATCGTTGCGGTCGCACTCATGGTCATGCCTGTCCTGGTGGGACAGCAGGAAGATCGCGCGCAAATTCGAATGAGGGCGATTGCGCTGGAACAGCAGGGGCTGACCGCTGAGGCGGAGCAGATTTGGGACAGCATTGCCAAAGCCGATCCACGAGACGCGGAGCCACTTGCACATCTCGGTCTGCTCGAGGCGCGGCAGGAACACTACGAGGCTGCCATCAACTATTACCGCCGTGCAATGGCGATTGATTCTGATTTGCCCGGTTTGCAGATTAACTTTGGACTGGCGCTGTTCAAGGTAGCCCAATTTCCGGGTGCAATCGAAGCGTTCTCGGCTGAGATCAGAAAGCATCCCGGCGATCTTCGCTTAACGATCCTGCTCGGCATGGCGCACTACGGAATGAAGGACTACCTGGTTGCCATTCCGTATCTGCAACGCGCGACGGAGCGCGACACCCAGAGCATTCCTCTTCGTATGGCGTTGGCACACAGTTGCATGGGTAGCAAGCAATATCAGTGCGTCCTGGATGTGCACGAACAGATTCTTGCGCTGAAGGGAGAATCCGCCGAGGCCGACATGCTTGCGGCCCAAGCCTTCGACCAGATGGGAAACAACGTCGCCGCTGAAAAGCAATTGCGCGCCGCTGTGCAGATCAATCCGAAGGAGCCGAATGTGCATTTTGGGCTCGGCTATCTCTTATGGAAACAGAGCCGATGGTCAGACGCTGCGCAGGAGTTCCAGTTGGAACTGGATAACAATCCTGAGCACCAAATCTCGCGAATCTACCTTGCCGATGTGTGGGTGCGGCAGGGAGAATTTGCGAGAGCTCAACCCGCCTTGGAAGACCTCGTCTCCCCAGATCAATCCGAGCCGCTCGTGCATCGCGATCTTGGCATCATCTATGCGAATGCCGGACGATACGATGATGCGATGCGGGAATTCAGACTGGCAATCAAGATTGATCCGGACAACGCGGAAACGCATCTAGAAGTCGCCAAACTGATTCGATTGACGGGTAAGAAGGATGAAGACAGCGCCGAATCAGGCAGCATCAAAAGCCTTCCGCCGCGGAAGCCTTCCTCACTGCAGGAAATGATCGACTCCATTCAAGATCCCGCTCCATGATTGTCTAGTTGGCCCTGCGTGCCGCAGGAATCAGGGCGTGGCCGCGCTTCCAACGGTGTCTGGCAACCGCGTGTTCGCATACACTTTGATCCAATGGTTTCGCATCTTCGCATGCACAACTTCCCCTGCCGTTTGCGAGACGATGACATTCGTCTCCTCGGTTGGCATGTGGCAATGAACGCACTGGTTCAAAATCTTGATGCCCAGCGTTTTAGAAAGACCGCAGCTTTGCCATTGATGGCAGGTAAGGCATTTCTGCGAATAGAATTCGACCGACCGTTTGCCAGAATGGACGTCGTGACAAGTCGAGCAGTTCATCTGTGCGGACGAGCGATAGCATTTACTGCGCTGAAGCAGTCCCACCTGGTTGCCGTGAACATCGGGATGTTCTACATCGGGGGATGGAAGGGGTTTGAAGTAATCACTGAGCGGCCGACCCGGAACGTAAGAGAAGGTCGGCGCCAGGGCTTCTCGCTGGATTCCGTTGTGGCATTCGGCGCACAAATCGACCTGGCGATCGCGCGAGAACTTTGCTGGATTCAGAATGCTGTTTCTATTGGCATCCTTCGACGTGGCTCCATGCTGCGTTTCTTGCCGAACATGGTTGGCGCCGGGACCATGACAGCTTTCGCACGAGATGCCCGGTATCAGGCTTTCCCGATCATATCGATTCGTTGCCGGGTTGGTGGATAGCGCCCGTATGTAGGAGGAGTGGCATTCCAGGCACGCGGGATTCACCGGCCGGGAGAATTCGGCGGTGCCGTTGATGTAGCCGGGACTGTTGATCCATCGATGGCCGTCGCTCCAATAACTTACGGGTAATTCGAACAGCCGATCACCCTTCCAATACAGATAAGTCTGACCGCGTTGTCCGGATCCGGTAACGAGATCGATGGGCTCGGTCCTGCGGAAAATGCTGGAGTTCCACCCAGTCGTTGCAGTCTCGAAGAAACCGTCTTTCTTTGACTCCATCTGGAACTGCAGTCCTGGCTGAGCGGATTGAGTTGCATCAATGATCGTGAGAGTATTTGCGCCATCGCGAAACGATCCCAGGACCGAACTGCTGGTGGGAAGCTGGGAGGTCAGGTGGTGGGGAGTTTGCTGGTACTTCTGGCTTAGCTGTCTGTGGCACGATGCGCAACTCGCGTCGCCGGCATAGTCGGCTCGGTCGACCTCGTGACTTGTCTCCTGTGATGAAGAAAGGGCAACCACGAACGGCGCGAAACAAAACCCAGCCAGCGCGAAGGAGAGGATGAATTTGGTCCCGGTCATTCTGCGCGGCCCCCAATCGATAATACTGAGTCCCGCAGGAATCTCTGTGGCCAGCGACCTAATTTTTGGCCGCGGCCGCTTCTTGTTTCATTTGAGCCTTCAGGCTCTTGGCCAGCTTCTCGAGCTCTTGAGCCTTTTTGAGCACCGTCACCGAGAGACTCTGCTTGTAGGTCTTCCCCACTTCAGATCGCAGTTCGGCTGACAACTGATACAGCCTCTTTGTGTCAGCCTCGATCTGGGCTTGCCTCATTTCTTCGGGCGTGGCCGGAACCGAAACGTCAGTCTTTGGAGAACCTGTGGAGTGTGTTTCTGCGGTGCTGGGGCTAGCCTGTGGATTCTGTTCAGCCGAGGTGGGATTGGCTGGACTGGACTGCGCGTACATTGGGAGAGCGAAAACCGCTGTCAGGACCACAAAGAAAAGGGTCCAGCGCATTGGCTGCGAATTGTCGATTATCTTCGCCATGGTTGATTTCCTGATGAAGCAACAAGAAGAAAGGGCCGATCCGACCGTCGGAATCGTGGCTAATGCTCCTTCATCTTCTCTTGCACGCTTTGTGCAAGCTTCTCAATTTGTCCCACTTTGGCGGCGTTCGCAGCCATCGAGGCTGATTTCTTAGTGACGACTTCCTGCTGCAACTGTTGGGCCAGCAACAATATCTGGTTGGATTCAAGCCAGATTTCTCGCGCTCGAAGCTGGCCTTGCAGCGAAAGTGTTTGTTGCTTCTTCTGATCCTTGGAATCATCGCCGTAAACCTTTTCCAGATCCGGCTCCCGGGGTGTGGGATTGGGAATGATTACGTGACTGGATGGCGGGTTGGGATTCTGCCCGAAGGCAGTTCCAGCGCAGAGGATCAGCGCACCTAAGACAAATCCGGCTGAACCAAAACCTGGCGAAAAGCCTTCCATAAAGCCTCACTCAATCACTGCAATATAAACAGAGATTTGTATTCTCGGTCCAGAGATTTCTTCGATTCTCGGGGTTCGCAATCGGGCGCGAATTTGGGGCCTGCGGGCTTCAACGACGGCCTTCAGTGATCCCTTTGTTGCTCCATGGTTTAGGCGTCGGGCCTCCTCTAACCACCCCCGCTCAGCGGCTCTCTTCCACCTTCACCACGAAATAGGTAACGGTCTGCCCATCGGCCACCAGCGTTTGGTGTGGCGTGCCTGCCGGGATGTGGACAACGTCGCCGGCCTTGAGTTCCTGGCGTGAGCCGCCGTCGACAGACTTGCCGCGCATTTCTCCCGGAGCAGTTGTCTTAGCCTCGATGAGAGTTCCTCCCGTTACGACCGTTGCATGCCCATCGAGGATGAAGAAGATGTCAGCGAAATCCTGGTGCACCTCGCCGCCACCGCTGCGTTCCCGGTAAGCGAGCATCGTGTAATGGTGCGGATATTTCTCCAGCGTTTCGCTGGCTGAGCCCTCGCCCTTTTCCGCCAGTTCCTTGAGGTGCTTGGCGCGCTCCAGCAACTCTGCTGTGGACCAGTGATCGGATTTCATCGTCTGTGCGTAAACTCCCATTGCGCTCACCATTAGTACCGAAATCAAGACCCTGCTGACAAACTTCCGCATTCTGTGGTTCTCCTCGCCCCGTTTTTCCTCGCCCAGTCCGGCACACTCAATGTATCGAAACCACGCAGGCTGGTAGAAATATTTGTTCCTGCCAGCGGGACGAACGCGGGTTGCAATCAACTCAATCCAGCCAGCAGCCTGGCGCGCTTGAACACCTGAAGAAACATTGGCCGCGTCAACTTGCCCGTATTCGTGTTCTGCAGCGAAGGATGATAGCTTGCGATCACCTTCAACCCGCCCGGTAGCGTGTACTCGGCTCCGTGGCCAAAGGCGTAGCTAGACCGGATGATCGTTGCGCCGCGCCGCATCTCGTGCGCGAGCAGGCCGTCGAAGGCGATCCGTCCCAGGCAGACGACAACGCGAAGATTCTTCAACAGAGCAATTTCCTTGTCCACCCATGGCGCGCAATTGCGCTGTTCCTCCGGTGATGGCTTGTTGCCGGGCGGAGCGCAGCGGACCACGGACGTAATCCAAAGCCCTTTGAGCTTCATGCCGTCATCGCGCGAACTCGCCTGCGGATGGGAGGCGAAACCCGCTTCGTGCAATACCGGAAAGAGGAAATCGCCGGAACCATCACCGGTAAAGGGGCGGCCAGTGCGATTGGAGCCGTGGGCGCCTGGCGCAAGCCCGAGCGCAAGGACGCGCGCCTCAGGATCCCCGAAGGAAGGCACCGGTCTTCCCCAATACTCGCAATCGACGTAAGCGCGCCGGCGCACTCGCGCAATCTCAATGCAATGCCCTCGCAGACGCGGACAGAGTTCGCAAGCGACAATCTGTGCATTCAGAGCAGCGAGCGATTTTGGGGAAGCGGTCATGGCAAGTACTAGGTTATACCGCCGGTTGGCCGGACTTCGCTTGCACTTGAAGGCAGCCTCAACTTGAATCCTCACCGCGTCGGTTCCATCAGATAACATGTGTCTAACTTCTTCCGGCGCGAGCATGGTCGCGCCCTGAAGTGTTAGCCACCGAAGATCACCACGAAGACTTCCAACCGGAGAATATGCAGATGAAATCAGCAAAGATACTAGTGCTAGCCGGCGACTTCGTCGAGGACTACGAAATCATGGTTCCGTTTCAAGCCCTGCAGATGGTAGGGCACAAGGTAGATGCAGTTTGCCCGGGCAAGAAGAAGGGCGAACAGGTGCGCACGGCGATCCACGACTTCGAGGGCGACCAGACCTATACGGAGAAGCGCGGTCACAACTTCACCCTGAACGCGACGTTCGACGAGGTGAATCCAGCCACCTACGACGCCCTTGTCGTTCCCGGCGGACGTGCGCCTGAGTATCTTCGCCTCAACCCCAAGGTTCTTGAACTGGTGCGGCATTTCGACAAGGAAGGCAAGCCTATCGCCGCACTCTGCCACGGTCCGCAGATTCTCGCCGCAGCCGGAGTCCTGAAGGGCCGCAAAGTCAATTGCTATCCAGCATGCGCGCCTGAAGTCGGACTCGCGGGAGGAACCTTTGTTTCATTGGACTTCGCCGATGCCACCGTCGACGGCAAGCTTGTCACGGGACCCGCGTGGACAGCGCATCCTGCGTGGCTGGCAAAATTCCTGGATGTGCTGGCAGCGCACCTGAAGGAAGAAGCAGCTTAAGGCTGGTCAAGCCTCGCTAATGGCCGGATGCACCGCGCGCACCTGCCGAAGAGGCAGCGCCGAGCCGTTATTCAGCGTCTGCTGAATCTCAGCAATGATCGAGAGCGCAATGGCGGCAGACGTTTCCGCGCCGAGGTCGAGACCTGTGGGGGCGTGGAGGAGCGGCAGCCATTCTTCGGCGCGCTGCGTAGAGTCGGGCAATCCGAGCAGCTTGGCCGCCTCAACCAGAACCTCGCGTGTTCTCCGCTGCGGGCCAAGCACGCCAAGATAAGCAGGTTGCACTTCACGCGCAAACAGGCCCGCCAGTAGATGCGAGTCCTGCTCGAAGCTATGAGTCAGCAATACCGCTGCATCCGTGTTTTTTACGTCTGACAACAGCAATGAGGCGGCGTCGGGCAACGTCGTGATTGCCAACGCCATTACTTTGTCCGCGGCAGAGAATCGTTCGCACGTCGCAAGATGACTGCGCCCATCCGCGATGGAAACGAACCAGCCGAGTTCGCGCGCAAGGCGGAGAAGCGGCTTAGCATCATCGCCCGCACCGAAGATCCACAATCCGGGCCGGGCGGCGCGATAGTCGACCCAGACGCGTGTTTCGATTCCGTCAACTGTGACGCATCGATCAATCGACTGCATCCGCTCAATGGCCAGCGCGGAAAGATTGCGAAGTATTGCCGCACTCGATCCGTCGTTCGCCTGTTCGGGTTCGCCATCTTGCACGGTTGGCCCGGCGAAGACCCGTTTGGCGATCTCTGCGCCATCAAGAGTCGTTGCGATCGCGAGCGGGACTCGCGCGTGAAAGGCTGCCTCTAATTCTGTCAACAGAGTGACAGCCGTCGCACGCCGCTCCAACAGCAGGTATACAACGCCGCCACAACCGGAACCGTAGGGCATGTCGCCATCATCTTCTGTTGTCGAATAGCGCTGCACCACGGGACCCGACTCGGTAAGCCAGAATGCGCGCTTCGCAACCTCGGTCTCCAGACATCCGCCGCTTACGGTACCTGCGCGACGGCCGTCAGCAGCAATCAACATGCGCGCACCAGGCTTGCGATAGCTCGGTCCGTCCACGTCCACGACCGTGGCCAGCACATAATCCGAACCGGCACCTTCCAGTTCATGCCACAGCGGCAGAATGTTCTCGAGATCGGTCATGAACTCCTATTCTCGCTCAGGCTTCCAGAATTCTCGACTGAAGCAGATTCTCAATCCGTACCGGCAGTTCGCGAACCCTGACACCCGTGGCGTGGTACACGGCCGCCGTGATCGCTGCCGCAACGCCCGCCAGCCCGATCTCACCCACGCCGCGCGCGCCATATTCACCCATCGCCGGGTCGGGATGATCGAGGAACGTGACGTCGATTGCGGGCGTGTCGGCGCAGGTCGCCATCAGGTAGTCGGCCATATTTCCGTTAATGGGCTGGCCTGTGCGCTGATCGTGATGCGTCTCTTCCAGTAACCCCATTCCCACGCCCATCACCACCGCGCCTTCGATCTGGTTTGCGGCCGCCTTGGGATTGATGATGCGCCCTGCGTCGATTACCGTAACGACGCGGCTCACGCGCAAGCGCGCCATCTCCGGCTCCCACTCAACCTCGACAAACTGCGCGCCGTAGGAGTGCAGCGAGACACTTTTTGCTTTCGGGTCTTCCCACGTAGGTGTTGTTTTACCTTCTGCGCTCAATCCGTTGAGGTGAGCCATGTGGAGAATGTCTGCAAACTCAGGGTCGCCGCCGGCAGACGGGTCTTTCTTGCGAATGCGGCCATCGGCGAAGACCACATCTTCAGCTTTTGCACCCTTCAGCGGAGAGCCTTCTGTGTTGATGGCGAGCGCAGTCATCTTCTTCATCGCGCTGGTAGAGGCCGCGGCAATCGCATTCAGCACGGATCCCGTGACCATCGACCCCCCGGACATGGGGCCGTCGGGAAGGGAACTGTCGCCGAGGATCACGTCAATGCGATCGAGTGGGATACCGGTCTTCTCGTGGACGACCTGCGCAAAGATCGTATATGTCCCGGTACCAATATCCTGCGTGCCTGAACGGACTGAGACGCGGCCGTTCGCGTGGAATTCAACTTTTGCCGTGCACGGCAGCCGCAGAGCAACCCAACTCGCGCCGGCAAGACCCCAGCCAAGGATTTTGCCGTCGCGACGCATGGAGCCGATCTCTGGCGTGCGCTTCTCCCAGCCGAATTTCTTCGCACCCACTTCAAAGCACTCGCGGAAATGCCGCGATGAAAACGCCATCTTCTTGTCTTCGTCGGTCTTGGCGTCATTCAGGATGCGCAACTGGAGCGGGTCCATCTTCAATTCGTCCGCCAACTCGTTCATGGCCGCTTCGAGCGCGAACAGTCCCGGAACCGCGCCCGGTCCGCGCATGTACATGGGCGCGCCGAGATTCCGATGGACAATGGCGTTTGTCACTTCAAGATTCGCAACGCTGTAAAGATACGGCGTTGCCTCGCCACAGCCTTCGTCGTAATCGTCAAGCATCGAACTGACATTCAAATAGTCCTGCTTGAGCGCCAGCAGCTTGCCATCCTTCGATGCTCCCAGTCGGATGCGCTGCTCAGTGCGCGGACGATAGCCGACGCTTGAGAACATCATGCGGCGGGTGACGCTGAGTTTCACCGGGCGGCCTAGCTTGCGCGCGGCTACGGCATTCATCGCGCAATGCGGCCACGGAAAAAGCTTTCCGCCAAACCCCGATCCCAGATAGCGCGTTACGATGCGCACGTTCTCTACCGGAATGCCCAGCGTCTGCGCCATCACCACGCGATGATTCACAACGCCCTGGCTCGTTTCGTACATCGTGATGTGGTCGCCATCCCATACCGCGACTGAGGCGTGCAACTCGATAGGATTATGCGTTTCAATCGGAGTGATGTACGTATGATCGATTTTTACCGGCGCATCTTCAAATGCGCCATCGAAGTCGCCGCGCTCGCTGCCCTTCTTGCGCTCGCCGGAGTAGTCATCGAGGCTAGGCCGCAATTTTGCCGGCTCTGCATCGTACTCGGCGTGGACAGCCGCTGCCGCTGCCGTGGCCTGCTCCAGCGTTTCTGCGACAACCAGCGCGATGTACTGGCCCCAGTGGCGCACAATCTCATCTTCAAATGCCGAGCGCACTTCGCTATTGGTCGCGTTGTCGTCGCCGGGAACGGTGCGGTACAACGGACCGATATTGCCGTGCTGCAGCACGAGCAGCACGCCCGGCATCTTCTCGGCAGCAGATGTATCGAGTTTGCGAATCCGACCGCTGGCAATTGAGGCGATTACCGGTACGGCATATGCCATGCGTTCAAAGTGAAAGTCCGCTGCATACTCTGCTGTGCCGCTGGTTTTGAGCGGTCCATCGATGCGTGGTGTTGGCGTTCCGATAATCGATGCCGGAGTCGTGCTCATACTTTCTTTCCCTCGTACTGCGACTCGTGAACCTGTCTACAGCCGTTATGCTTCGCGAATATCCGACTTCAAAAGATCTTCGATGCGAATGGGCAATTCCCGCACACGCACCCCGGTGGCATGGTAAACAGCCGCCGCAATTGCGGGCGCAACGCCGGCCATTCCGATCTCGCCAATGCCGCGCGCACCATATTCGTTGACGATGTAGTCGGGATAGTCGAGGAACGTGACATCAAGATCAGGCAGATCGGCACACGTTGCCACAAGATAATCGGCAAAATTGCCGTTGATGGGCTGCCCGCGCTGCGGGTCGTAGACGGTGCCTTCAAACAGCGCCATGCCGACGCCCATGACTGTCGCGCCGAGCATCTGATTGGTCCCAGCCCCTTTATTGATGATGCGTCCGCAGTCAAAAACGGAAACGATGCGGCTCACACGAAGACGCGCAATGTCCGGCTCCCACTCCACCTCGGCAAAATGCGCGCCGTAGGAGTGGAGCGAATACTGCTTGGCCTTGGGATCATCGAAGGACGGATTGGTCTTTCCGTTGGCCATCAGGTTGCCGACGTTGGCCACCTTGAGTATCTCTTCGAACGGTACGCCGTTGACCGAAAGCTGCGCGTCCGGATGGTAAGCAGCGCCGACGACCTTCGGTTGTTCCTTCGCATGCACCACGCCATTGGTGAGAGCTAGCGTTTCTGGCTTCTGTCCGTGAAACGGTGACTTGGGCGTTAACGTCGCGATATGTAGCAGCCGATTTACAGCCTCGTTTACTGCGCTGGTGGTGGCCGGCAGTACGGCGCTGGTGGCCATGGAGCCGCCCGAAGTTGGTCCGGCAGGAAGCGAGGTGTCGCCGAGGAAAACGTCGATGCGATCGAGCGGCACTCCGGTTCTAGCGTGAACTACCTGGGCGAAGATCGTGTAAGTTCCGGTGCCGATGTCCTGAGTGGCGCAGCGAACGCATACGCGGCCGTTCTGGCACAGTTCAACGCTGGCACTGCACGGAATGCGTGCAGCCGACCAGGAAGCGGACCCCATCCCAAGACCGAGAATCTTGCCGTTGCGATGCATTGAGCCCACTTGCGGAGTTCGCTGTTTCCACCCGATCTTTTCGGCGCCGGTGGTGTAGCACTCCTTCAGGTGGCGGGAAGAAAAGGGCAGATTTTTGCCTTCATCGCGTTCGGCATCATTTTTCATGTGCAGCTCAAGCGGATCCATGTTGAGCTTCACGGCGAGTTCATCCATTGCGGACTCAAGAGCGAAGAGCCCCGGCACCGCACCGGGACCACGCATGGGCGCGGGTGCGCCAACGTTGCGCCGAACCATGCCGGTAGTGACTTCGAGATTCGCACAGCTATACAGAAACGGCGTCTGCTCTCCGCAGTGCTCGATAAAGTCGTCGAGCTGCGAAGTCTGCGTGAGGAAGTCGTGGCGGATCGCCGTGAGCTTGCCATCCTTGGTTGCACCCAGGCGAATGCGCTGCTCGGTGCGCGGACGATGGCCAACATTTGCAAACATCATGCGGCGATCGACCGAAAGTTTCACGGGGCGCTTGAGTTGCCGTGCAGCCGCAGCGGCAAGAGTAGATTGGGGCCAGGGAAAGAGCTTGCCGCCGAATCCGGAACCAATGAAGCGAGAGATCACACGCACATTCTCGACCGGCACGCCAAGCACCTCGGACATCACAACGCGGTGATTGACAACCCCCTGCGAGCACTCGTAAAGCGTGACGTTGTCGCCTTCCCATACCGCAACGGTGCCATGCATCTCCATCGGATTGTGGGTTTCGACGGGCGTCGAGTAGGTCTCGTCGATTACAACCGCGGCAGTCGAAAGCGCCTGGTCTGGATCACCCCGTTTCCAACTGCTCTGACGCTGGCCGGTGAAACCATCCCCCAGATTTGTTCTTACATCCGACTTGTCGGGGTCGTATTCAACGTGTACAGCCTGCGCTGCAGCACGGGCCTGTTCCAGTGTTTCTGCTACCACCAGCGCGACGAACTGGCCCCAGTAGTAGATCTTGTCGTCGTCGAAAGGAGGACGCGTTTCACTCATCGTGCCGTCCTCCTGGTGAGGGATCTGACGGTAAACGCCCTGCATCTTGTTTCCGGAATGAAAGACCTGAAGCACTCCCGGCAATTTTTCCGCTGTCGAAGCGTCAAGCGAACGGATGCGTCCGCTGCCGATGTTGGCCTGCACGGCAACCGCGTGCACCAGGCCCGGGAAATGATGATCCACGGCATACCGAGCCGTTCCGCTGGTCTTCAAAGGTCCGTCAATGCGAGGCACCACCGCGCCAATAATGCTTGCGTGAGGAAGTGTGTCCGTCGCCATCAGAGTCTCCTTTTGCGCAACTAAGCGGTTGCGGTTTTGAGCGAGCGCACTAGGCAGCGCTTGGCCAGTTCCACTTTGAATGCGTTTTCCTTTTGCGGCTTGGCCTTAGCCAGCGCAGCTTCTGCCGCGGCCTTGAATGTGCTGGCATTCGCCGGCTTGCCCAGCAAGGCGGCTTCCGCTTCGTGTGAACGCCAGGGCTTGGTGCCAACGCCGCCCATGGCCACGCGAATGTAGCGAATATGGCCACCCTCGACGCGCGCAACGATCGCCGCTGAAGACAATGCAAACTCGTAGCTGGCACGATCGCGAAGCTTCAGATAGGTCGATTTGGCTCCTTCGACTGGCTTGGGCAGGTCTACGTATGTAATCAGCTCGCCGGGTTCCAGCGCATTCTCGATTTGAGGCGTGTCGCCGGGAAGCTTGTGAAAGTCGGCAAAGGCAATGGTCCGCTTGCCCTTCGGTCCCTCTACGAGGATCACCGCTTCCAGCGCCGCCATGGCAACGCACATATCCGAAGGATGCGTTGCAATGCAGTGATCGCTGGTGCCAAGAATTGCGTGGGTGCGGTTGAAGCCTTCCAGCGCCGCGCATCCCGTTCCCGGAGTGCGCTTGTTGCAGCCATAACCACCAGGCGTTCCCGCGCTCGGCTCACGGAAATACGCGCAGCGCGTACGTTGCAGCAGGTTGCCGCCCGTCGTTGCCATGTTGCGCAATTGCGGGGAGGCACCGGAAAGAATTGCTTCCGACAACACAGCGTAGGATTTCTGCACATCGGCATTCCATGCGAGATCGGAATTGCGCACCATCGCGCCGATCCGCAATCCGCCATTGGGCAGCTTTTCGACCTTATCGAGCGGCAGCAGATTAATGTCGACCAGCGTCTTTGGCGTTTCGACGCTTAGCTTCATCAGGTCGACCAGCGTGGTGCCGCCGGCGATGAACTTTGCCTGGTTTGCGCTCGCAAGCGCCTTGTCAACGCTCGGAGCTTTGACGTAGCTAAAGGTTTCCATAATGTCTCCTATCCTTCAGGCGAACGTTCTCAGGCCCGCGACCGCACCTGGCGCACGGCAGCCACAATATTCGTATATGCGCCGCAGCGGCAGATGTTGCCAGCCATGGCGTGCTTGATGTCTTCGTCCGAGGGGCCGATAGGCTCCTTCAATAGGGCCACCGCGCTCATGATCTGGCCGCTGGTGCAGTAGCCGCACTGATAGCCGTCGTGCTCCACAAAGGCCGCCTGCATCGCGTGAAGATTACCGGGCTGGCCGATTCCTTCGATGGTCGTGATCTCGTCGCCCTCGTGCATTACGGCAAACGAAAGACAGCTGTTAACCCGCCGGCCGTTCACGTGGACCGTACAGGCGCCGCATTGGCCGTGATCGCAGCCTTTCTTGGTGCCGGTAAGGTAGATACGCTCGCGGAGGGTGTCGAGCAAAGTGGCTCTCGCGTCGAGATTGCGCAGGGTGTAGTCCTTGCCGTTGATGCGCAGTGTGATGTTGCCTGTGCCACCGGTTTCGGCCTGATCCTGCGGGACGGGCTCGATCACCGGGGCGGCCGCCGCCGCCAGTGGAGCTGCTCCGGCTAGAACCCCAGCGGCCCCCAAGCCCGATAAAAAGGACCGACGGCTGAACCCGCGATTGCCTGGCCCTTCGGGCACAAGGGGTTCGAGGTCCACAGATTGCTGGTCGGGCGCCAGGCCATCCTTTACGTTCTGAGGGGTGCGCGAGCGCAAGTGCTTCATGCGCGTATCAATCGTGTCTGCCACAGGTCGACCTCCTTGGGACAGGACTGCTTTCGAATTGTCTTCGGCGATCCGGCGTATGAGAGCAGAGGAACGACCCCATCCGGGGAGACGCCGTGCCGCTATCCTAACCAAATCGCCTTACAACTGGGAAATGGGTTTTCAGCACACTCAAAAAGGAGTGGCGAATACCGGCCCGTCGGGGATCGAACCCCATTGTTCTTTGATGCAAACGCCTTTCGCCGGTGTTTGCTTCCGGTTCCGCCCGCCAACGGGAAAAGCGGCTAATCAGCTGGCCGTGGCCAATTCGCTTTCAACGTCCTGCTCGGCAGGCTGGGGACCTCCGATGCGAATTCTATCCTCAATCATTTTGTAGTTGGTGATCTTGTGGTTAAGGAGAGCATGCGCCTTTTCGAGTGCGACGATCTGGGCGGCTATGCCGGCTTGATGATCTTCCAGGAGCTTGCGCCGCTCGAGCGAGGTGGCATCACCCTTTTCGCGAAGTTCAGCATAGCGCTGCATTTCGCGGATAGACATATTCGTGGCCCTCATGCAATGGAGGAAGTTGAGCCACGCCTCGTCGGCTTCTGAGTAGCGACGATGACCGTTGCGCGCGCGTCCGACCGGTTGGATCAGGCCGACGCGCTCATAATAACGCAGAGTGTGCGCGGTCATACCGCACCTCTCGGCCATGCTGCGAATGGTGTATCCAGCGTCTCTCACAACTTCAACGTACATCTTTGTGTGCGCTCGAAGTCAATAGCGGTAGGCGCTTCAATTCAGAACGTTTACAGAACATTCAAACGGAAAATTTTTCCCAAACTGTCGCCAATTTTTGCCTTTTCAAGCACATAGCATAAGAAGCCGCGAAGCCTCTCCCAGTTCGTCCTTAACAATTCTTAAGGGAATGTTGCAAGTTGCGCCGAGCGGAAGCCATGTCGCATTTCCTTCGCCGGAGGCACCGATGGCCCGCTAAACGCGGCCCGAATCGATCCATTTAGCCCCTGTCATCCCGTATGATCAACACGACCATGGCAAGTGATTTGAAAGTCTATGAACGGATGCTGGCCGTCGCGCTGGAAGAAGCTCGCTACGGACGAATGGAAGGCGGCATCCCCATCGGCGCCGCGCTTTTCAGGAAATCAGGCGAACTGGTGAGCAGCGGGCACAACCGCCGCGTCCAGCATGGCGACCCCAGCATGCACGGGGAGATTGACGCCTTTCGCCGTGCCGGACGGCTGCGAAGCTACCGCGATCTGGTGATGGTCACTACGCTTGCCCCGTGCTGGTATTGCAGCGGGTTGGTAAGGCAGTTTCATATAGGCACCGTCGTTGTTGGGGAAAGCCGCACTTTTGACGGCGGCATCGACTGGCTGCGCGACAACGGCGTGGAGGTGATCGATCTTGACAGCGATGAGTGCCGCGAACTCCTGGGGGAATACATCACCGAACACCCGGAAATCTGGAACGAGGACATCGGCAAAGAGTAGCTCGCCTGCAGTATTCCCGGAGGAACCTATGGATCGACGCAAATTCATCGCCGCTTCTCTCGCGACGTCCGCAGCCGCGCTGGCACAGGATGCTGAGACCAAGCGCAATCCCGGACGTCTCCGCGAGTTCTACCAACTGCGCCGCTACACCTTGCAATCTGGGCCGCAGGTCGCCATGACGGAAAAGTACATTAGCGAGGCGCTGATTCCCGCGTTAGCCAAAAAATCAGGACCCATTGGTGCATTTCGCCTGGATATCGGTCCGGAGACGCCGACTTTCTGCGTTCTTATTCCAATTCGTGAGCCCGCGATGGCGGCAACTCTCGAGATTGAGCTGGTGCAGGATGCCGATTACGTGAAAGCTGCGGAGCCCTTCTGGAGCGCGCCTGCGACCTCACCTGGCTTTCTACGGATCGATTCCTCACTTCTGGTCGCCTTCGAGGGATGGCCGCGCATCACCCCGCCTGCCAAGGGCAAGCGCATCTTCCAACTCCGCACCTACGAGAGCCCCAGCTATCGTGATCACATCGTCAAGGTACAGATGTTCCACTCGGGCGAGTTCGAGATTTTCAAAAACGCTGGATTTCAGATGGTCTTCTTCGGAGACACCCTGATCGGACAACGCATGCCCAGCCTGACGTACATGCTCAGCTTTGCCGACTCCGCAGAGCTCGACGCCAAGTGGGCCGTATTCCGCAACGACCCGGCGTGGAAGAAGCTTTCGGCCGATCCGCGATTCGCGTTTGAAGCAATTGTCAGCAACATCACCAACTTGGTCTTAAGCCCGCTGGCCGCTTCGCAAATCTAGGGTTCCACGCGAGGGCGGTCCCGATAGATGCATTGTTCGCTTCTTCCGGTGTCATGGCACTCACCACGTTAAGCGTTCTTTGAGATCGTGTTCGACGTTGAGAACTGGCTAAATCGCGTCCGATCGTATAATCTGCCCGGTACGGTTCTGAAGGTGGCGTCCCTTCGCTTTCTCAAATGCGTCGAAGCCCCCGTGAACCGATCCAATAAAGGAGAAATCGATGAGCGGATGCAAGCTTTTTTTGATGGCATTAATCTGGGTTGCACTCGGTTGTGTCGGGCTGCGTGCGCAGAGCGGCATCACCGCGCAAAACGGGCGCCAGGTTACATGTGCCTCCGATGACGGCAAGCGTCATCTTTGTCAGGTGACAACGCAGTACGGCGTCCGCATGACCAACCAGCGCAGCGGATCGCCATGCATCCAGGGACAAACCTGGGGATTCAACAATAAAGGTATCTGGGTTGATCGCGGCTGCCGCGCCGACTTCTGGCTTGGCGGCGGCTATCACGGCGGAGGGGGCAATCACGGCGGGGGGTATCCGGGCGGCGGAGGCTACCCGAACGGCCAGCAGATCACCTGCTCCTCCAACGACGGAAAGCGAAACTACTGCAACGCAAATACCAGCGGCGGCGTCCGTATGGTCAACCAACGCAGCGGATCACCATGCATCCAGGGGCAAACCTGGGGATTCAACAAGAACGCCATCTGGGTTGATCGCGGCTGTCGAGCGGACTTCCAACTCGGAAGATAAAACCCCGATCAAGGCTAACGGAGGCGCGTATCCAAACAAGATGCGCGCTGATCCTCCACCGAGGCGAGTGGTGCCGAGTTTTAAGTCCCGATCGATCCGCGGTCCCGCAGTCGAAAAGAAGACTAACCACTCGCCTTGGCAGTTATTTCGTTCTCGATTCCACCCATCCTAAGGTACGCCGAGGTTGCACAAGCGGCGCGGCTGCCGCTGCTACGGCCGCGACCTTTGACAATCATGCGAGCCCGTTCGGAGTTCCGGCAAATTCGAAAGTCCTCCCCGCTCGTCCAAGCCAGTTAGGTTTCTCGCCTGAGAAGCGATGTTGCCGGGCGCGCTCTTAACGCCATCCAGCTTCGGTAAGATGATATTTAATTCAAGCTGCCCATGTTTGTTTGCATGTTGAGGGGGAGAACTGTCCAGGAACGGAAGTCGAACGGATAGACGCGGGAGCTTCGGTTTGTCAGCGGAAGATGTGCGCACGTTGCGTGCGCTGAAGACGCCTTCGCAGATCCAGAAGTTCATTGACGCGGTGCCCTACCAGTACGCGAACACGGCGTTGTCTCCGCAGCGCGTGCTTCGCGAACGAAAGGGGCACTGCCTGGAGGGAGCGCTGCTGGCTGCTGCCGCATTGCGGGTCAACGGACATCCTCCGCTGCTGATGGATCTGGAGTCAGTGCATGATGACGATCACGTGCTGGCTCTTTACCGCGAAGGGTCTCTTTGGGGAAGCATCGCTAAATCAAATTTTGCAGGTCTGCGTTTTCGCGCGCCCGTCTACCGCACGCCGCGCGAACTGGCGCTCAGCTACTTTGAGTCCTATTACAATTTGCGCGGCGAACGCACTTTGCGTTCCTACTCGGGACCGGTGGACCTTGCGCGCCTCGACGACCAACATTGGATGACTTCAGAAGAAGATGTGTGGTGCGTGCCGGACTTGCTCATTGCGGCCAGGCACTACCCGCTCTTCCCCGACAAGGTGGCGCGCGCCCTTCCGCGGCTCGATCGCCGCAGCTTTGAAGCAGGAATGCACGGCTGGACGAAACACTGAAATGTTCTCATGCCCCTTGGTTGCGTCGGAATCCGATTCTGGCGGCGAGTTCGAGAAGGCTTTCGTCGTTCTCGCGAGCGGCGGCGAGTTGCATACCGCCGACGGTGCAGGGAATGGTGACGACCGGGACACCTGCAAGGCTGAACGGTGTGGTGTAGCGGAGAATCCTTGTGCGGGCCTGCCGATTGTCCGCACCGATATTCAACCGCGGGACAGGCGAAGCCGGCAGCAGGAGCAGTTCATGTTTCTGAAGTAATTCGTCGACTCGCGCACGAAACTCGGCATGGCGCTCGCGCAAAGCGGCCAGCTCAGCATCCGTGATTCGCGCGCCCCACTCCAGCCGTTCACGAATGGCAGGTTGAATCTTGTCGAAGTGTCCGGCGTGAATTCGCGCCGCCTCCCATGCCTGGATGGGAGCAAAGATCTCAAACGAATCTGCCCACCAGCTCACATCCACGCGAGTGCTTTCGAGCCCGAGCCCATGAAGCTCCTGTTCGACCTGGCGAAGTCCTTCGAGAATTGTCGGTTCGCAATCCTGCAGAAACTCATCATGAACGATGGCGAACTTCTTGAAGTCATGTTTGGTGGTTGTCTTTCCGGGGACAAAGATATCGGCGAGCAGCGGGCCGTCTTCGAGATCGTGGAAGAGCCAACCCATGGTGTCGAAGGACTGCGCGAGATGCGCGGCGCCGCGCCAATCGCCTCGGCCGATAGATGCGCGATAACCGGCAAGACCGCAGAGTGCCGCTGGTCCACGAATCGAGCCTCCCGTATCAGTGCCGATGGCGGCAAGTGCCGAGCCTTCGAGAACGCTTGCCGCGGCGCCGCTTGATGATCCACCTGTCAAAGCACCAGGATTGCCGGGCTGTTCGCAATCGCCGAACTCGGGATTTTCGCCAGTGATGCCGTAGGCCAGCGGATGTAGGTGAGTTTTGCCGGTAATGACGGCGCCGGCTTTGCGAAGTTGTTCGACCAGCCACGAGTCGTGCGCAGTCACTCCATTCAGGTCTCGATAGAACTGCACGCCGCAACTTGTCGGCGCACCGGCGAGATCAAAGCAGTCCTTCACCGAAACAGGCACGCCCCAAAGGTTGCTGCGTCCATCGCCGAATCGGCCGCCAGTCGTGCGGGGCATCGCGGCGGCGCGTGCGGCTTCTTCCATCGTCCAGTCGGGATCACGCCAGATGTAAGTGTTTTTGCCCGCATTCCGATTGGCACATCGCAGAGCCTGTTTGGCAAGTGTCGCGGGCTCAACGTTTCCCAGGCTGAGAGCTTCGCGGGCGCCGCGAATCGTCATGGATGTGAAGTCCATGGAAGCATTGTAGGCCGCAGGCCGAATGGAGTTTTCATCCACCCGAGAGATTGTTGCGGATCAATGAATCACAACAACCACTATGCGCGGCGCGTGCCAACCACCACCAAACCAACACCGCCGATGAGGGCGAGGGTGCTGAGAATTGGCGAAATCGGTAGGGTATTCGTTTCTTTATGCGAGACCTGAAGAGGGCCTAAATCAACGTCTTTCTTTTCGTGAGTGAAACTGATTCCACCCAGTGCAAAGCCGATAACAGCGACGACAATAAGCAAAATGCCCACGATTGTGGCAGGTTTCATGAAATCTCCATTCAGTTTCCGACGAAATGCAGAATGGCGGAGCAGGTATGCTCCGCCTTTCGCTACATAGTCAGATGCTCAATTCCGCGTCTGCGGATTAGTTATGGCCGTTGTCGTGGTGAGACTTGTCGTTGCCGCCCTGATTTCCCGAGTTGCCAGGGTGAGGTTTGTCATAACCACCACCGTGCTGCGGGTAATTTTTGTTGGATTCCTTGTTGCCGTGGTTCTCGTGGTAATTTACGTGGCCGACTCCGCCGTGATAGCTTCCACCGCCATCACTCACGAATCGATGGCCGCCCCAGCCATGGCTATAGCCATATCCAGACCATGGACCCATACCCACGAAAACCCCGTTGTAGAAATAACCCGAGCCGTAATAGCCTCTTGGCGCACATCCGTATGGCGCCGCTGCGTAGTATCCGTACGAGCATGTCGGCTGAACGCCAATACTAATCGAAATCTGGGCCTGTGCCGCTGGGGCGATCGTGAGCCCCGCGAGCAGAACTGCAGTTGAAACTAAAATCTTGAGTCCGCGCATAAATGACCCCCTTAAGGTGTCTGCGGTTCCTTGCAGTGCGTGGGATGCTGTATGAAGCCGGTAAGAACGACCCAGCAACAGCAGCTACCATAAGGATTTTGAATCTGTTTCAATGTGCCCTCGGGGTAAGGGCACCGCCATCTATGTATCTGTCTATCCCTATGCTCTTGAATTTAGTGCTTTGTGAGTGCCATGTCTGAGCAATGGAGACCACATCGTGGCAAGTTCCCAATCGTCAGAGAGAACTGCCCCAAAAAGGACGATTCGCCGTAACGCCGTACCCTCCGGAGCTTCGAGGTTCCGAGAGTTTTTCGCTACTCATCGATTGGGCAATCTGATTTTTTGACTGGATACCCGTAATGCGGTCGCCAAGAGGGTTACACGAGAATTGCCGCTCACAGTTGACCGTGTAGAGTGGTTCGTAGCCTTAGCAATCCAGAGGGTTCGCCGATGTTTACACGCTGCGCCAAGTTGCTCTTGCTGGCGGGAATCGCGCTGTTTTACACGCTGGTGGTGTTCAACAACCTCACCGATTTCGGCTCGAATTATGAGTTCATCCGGCATGTGCTCTCGATGGATACGACCATTCCGGGTAATAACGGAATGTGGCGGGCACTGACGTCCCCAAGGATGCACCTTGTCTTTTACTGGTTCATCATTGCCTGGGAGTTCGTCACGATGGTTCTCGCTTGGTGGGGTGCCGTGCATTTGTTCCGAGCCTTGCGCATGCCCGCAAGCGACTTTATCGCTGCGAAGCGACTGGCTGTAGCCGCGCTGACACTCTCGCTGCTGATGTGGCTCGTGGCTTTTCTGGATGTAGGCGGAGAATGGTTCCTGATGTGGCAGTCGCATGCATGGAACGGTCAGGCCGAAGCATTTCGCATGTTCGTGATGGTCGGGTTTGTCCTGTTGCTCCTGCTGCAGCCGGACACAGACACCCAGCCATAGCCTTTGCGGCTGGTGGTCCCCCTCGAGTTCTGAAATCAAAGAGAGCGGCGTAGACTGATGCCGATGCCCGTCGCTGCCATCATCGTCGCCGCAGGCGCAAGCACCCGCCTTGGACAGCCAAAACAACTGGTCAAGATTGACGGCGAGCCGTTGCTGCAGCGTGCGATTCGATGCGCCCAGCAAGCTGGCGCATCGCCGGTCTTTGTCGTGCTCGGCGCAGATCGCGAACTCATCCGAAACGCGATTGATTTTGGTGCCGCGTCTATCGTCGTAAGTGAGAATTGGGAAGAGGGCCTGGCCAGTTCGATGCGCGCCGGAGTGCAGGCGGCTGCTGGTTCGGCGGGCCTCCTTCTGATGACATGCGATCAGCCTCGCGTAACCGCGGAGCATCTCCGCGCGATGATCGAGAAGTTTGAGGGCCGGCCAGAGCCGGTACTGGTTGCGTCGATCTACGCGGGCGTTCGCGGCACCCCGGCAATTTTTCCGCGCGAGGCTGAAGGAGACTTGCTGGCTCTTCGCGGCGACACGGGTGCGCGAGCATTGCTGCAGCAGTCGCCCTGGCCAGTGATTTCGCTTCCGCTCGAGGGAGGCGAAATCGATATCGACTGTCCGGATGATTTGAAGAGAATCCGCTAAACATCCAGTGCTCGATCGCTGCTAAAGCCTGTGCCATACTGAACTTACTTCGTAAAGGCCGAAGGCAGCCCAATATGTCTCGCGATCCCAACCTCGAGTTTCTACGCCGCGCCATCGCGTTGGCCACTGAGAACGTAACCTCCGGCCGAGGTGGCCCGTTCGCAGCCTTGATCGTGCGCGACGGGCGGATCATTGCGGAGGGCGTGAACATGGTGACCGTTACCAACGATCCGACGGCTCATGGCGAAGTTACCGCGATCCGCGCTGCGTGCAAGGCACTGGCTACCTTCACCCTTGCCGGATGCGAGCTTTACACCAGCTGCGAGCCTTGCCCGATGTGTCTGGCGGCATGCCACTGGGCGAGGCTGGATGCGGTCTTCTACGGAGCAGGTGCGGATGACGCAGCCAAGGCCGGATTCGACGACGCCTACCTGTATGCGGAGTTCCGCAAAGCTCCATCGGAGCGGTCCCTGCCGGTGGCGCAGTACCTTCGCGACGAGGCGTGGGCCAGTTTCGCGGCGTGGATCGTTTCGCCGAACAAACTCGAGTACTAACCTGGCTGGAATCCATTGAAGCGAAACAATTTCAGCCGATTTCAGACGCTAATATAGCCGTTGCCCATTGCGAGGTGCATGCGATAACGTCTAATACTCATCCCCTCTCCGACGGGAGCCGCACCCGAATGCCGCGCGTAGTTCGATGTTCCATCATCCAGGCCTCCAATGCCGTCCCCGCCACGGAACCGCTCGCGGTCCAGAAGCAGGCGATGATTGACAAGCATTTGGAACTGATTCGCAAGGCGGCTGCCGACGGGGCCCAGATCGTCTGCCTGCAGGAGATTTTCAACGGACCTTATTTCTGTGCCGAGCAGTCGCCGAAATGGTACGAGACAACTGAACCGGTGCCGGACGGGCCGACTGTGAAGCTGATGCAACAGTTAGCGAAAGAACTGCGCATCGCCATGGTCGTGCCGGTCTACGAAGTCGAGCAGGAAGGCATCTTCTACAACACCGCAGCCGTGCTGCAGAACGATGGCACCTATCTTGGCAAATATCGCAAAACGCACATTCCTCACGTAGCTCCGGGCTTCTGGGAGAAGTTTTATTTCCGGCCCGGCAACCTCGGCTACCCCGTCTTCGATCTGGGCTTCGCCAAAATCGGAATCTACATCTGCTACGACCGCCATTTCCCCGAAGGCGCCCGTTGCCTGGGGCTCAACGGGGCAGAGATTGTCTTTAACCCATCGGCAACAGTCGCCGGCCTGAGCGAGTACCTGTGGAAACTTGAGCAGCCCGCCCATGCAGCCGCCAACGGCTATTTCATCGCGGCCATCAATCGCGTCGGCACCGAGGCGCCATGGAATATCGGCGAATTCTACGGCTCCAGCTACTTCGCCAATCCCCGCGGCCAGATTTTTGCCCAGGCATCGCGCGACAAAGACGAGGTGCTGACCGCCGATCTAGATCTCGACCAGATTGCTGAAGTGCGCAGAACATGGCAGTTCTTCCGCGATCGACGACCAGACATGTACGGCCCGCTGGTCGCGTCTTAGCGGAACCCGACAGCAAAAAACCTCGTCAATCAGAGAAAGACAGCAGAGAATAAAGACGCAGAGAAAGATAAAGACAGACAGCAGAGAACAAGAGAGCTTCCCGAGGTCTTCATGAGTGCCGCAACACTACCCGACGATCTACTGCTGCGCGAGCGGTTCGGCGACATCAAGCCGCCACTCGAGCCACAAGCCGCAGTGATTGAAGCCAATCGTTGCCTGAATTGTTTCGACGCACCTTGCACGGGCGCCTGCCCCACGCATATCGACGTTCCTGGCTTCATCAAGCGCATCAGCACCGGCAATCTTCGCGGCTCCGCACTTCGCATTCTCGACGCCAATATTCTTGGCGGCAGCTGCGCCAAGGCCTGTCCGGTCGAAGTGCTCTGCGAAGGCGCTTGCGTGATGCACCGCTACAATCACGCGCCTATCCAGATTGCCCGCTTGCAGCGCTTTGCAATGGACTCCTTTCAGGCCACCGGTGAAGAATTGCTGACCGCACCGCGCGGGTCGCGCAACGTGCAGGTTGCATGTATCGGTGGCGGCCCGGCATCGTTGGCCTGCGCAGCAGAGCTTTGCCGGCATGGCGCATCGGCTACCATTCTTGAACGGAAAGACCTGCTCGGAGGTCTCAACACCTATGGCGTCGCCGAATACAAGCTGCGCGCCGCAGACAGCCTGCGCGAAGCCGAGATGATTCGCCGCATGGGCGCAGAGTTCCGCACCGGCTCAGCGATCGAAACCGCTGAAGCACTCGAAGAGTTGGAATCGGAATTCGATTTCATCTTCCTCGGCGTGGGCCTTGGCGCGATGCAGCGCATGAATATTCCCGGCGAGGATCAGAAGGGCATATTGAACGCGCTCGAATTCATCGCATCGTACAAAACCGGGCGCCTCCGCGAATTGAGTGGCACGGTGGTCGTCGTCGGAGCGGGCAATACTGCGATCGATGCCGCCAATGCGGCCCGCCGCTTGGGTGCGGAGACTGTGTACCTGCTTTACAGACGTGGTGAGCGCGACATGTCGGCATTTGACTTTGAATATGAACACGCCAAGCAGGAAGGCGTGCAGTTCCTCTGGCGGCGCCAGCCTTATGCGATCCGCTCAAGCGAGCGCGGCCGGCTGCTGCTCGATACAGTCCAGGTGAGCGAGGTGGACAAGGCGTTGCTCCCGATGCCTGATTCGCAATACGCCATTGAATGCGACTATGTAGTCCCGGCCATCGGGCAGTCTCCTTTTGCGCAACTGGTGCAGGAGCTTCGCGGTATTGAATTGCGCGGTGGCGTCATCGTGACCGATCCGGAGACCGGCCAGACTGGAAACTCTCGCTACTTTGCTGGTGGCGACTGTTCGAATGGAGGAAGGGAAGTGGTGGACGCCGTTGCCGATGGAAAGCGCGCCGCGCAGGCCATCATGAAGATCGCGGAGGCAGCCTATGCCTGATATTCGCGTTCACAAGTTTGCCGGCTCCATTGATGCACCGAATCCGTTCTGGCTGGCTTCGGCTCCCCCCACCAACTGCAGCGAGCAGATCATGCGCGCGTTTGATGCCGGCTGGGGCGGCGCGGTGTGGAAGACCATTGGCGAGCCGATCACCAATGTTTGCTCGCGTTATTCCGCATCGGACTGGCAGGGCCAGCGCATGATGGGCCTGAACAATATCGAGCTCATCAGCGATCGCACCGTTGAAGAAAACCTTAGCGAACTGGCCGATGTGAAAAAGCGTTATCCCTACCACGCGATCATCGCTTCGCTGATGGTGGAGTCAAAGCGCGAGGCCTGGCACGAGATCGTGCAGCGCGCTGAAGACGCCGGAGCCGATGGCCTCGAGTTGAATTTCGGTTGCCCTCATGGCATGAGCGAACGCGGCATGGGATCTGCAGTTGGCCAGGTTCCCGAGTACACTGAGATGATTACCGCGTGGGTGAAGGAGAAGGCGCGCACACCTGTGCTGGTCAAACTCACACCCAACGTCACCGACATTCGCGCTATTGCGCGTGCGGCGAAACACGGCGGAGCCGATGGGCTCTCGGCAATCAACACCATCAATTCAATTACTGGAATCGATCTCGATACCTTTGTGCCACGGCCGAATGTCGACGGCAAGAGTTCGCATGGAGGCTACTGCGGTCCTGCCGTCAAGCCGATCGCGCTGAACCTGGTGCAACAAATCATGGCCGATCCTGAAGGCGCACTGCCGCTTTCGGGCATCGGAGGCATCTCCACCTGGCGCGACGCAGTGGAGTTCATGCTGCTCGGCTGCGGAACAGTGCAGGTCTGCACCGCTGTAATGCATTACGGCTATCGAGTGGTAGAAGACATGGCCGAAGGCCTCGAGAACTGGATGCGCTCCAAGGGCTTCGCTACCATCGAGGATTTCCGCGGGCTTTCCGTCCCCAAGGTCACCGAGTGGAAGCATCTGAATCTGAATTACAAGATCGTTGCGCACATCAATGAGCAGACGTGCATTGGCTGCGACCTTTGCCACATCGCCTGCTGGGACGGTGCGCATCAGTGCATCCACATGGATCGAGTATCGGGTCCGGTGAATGGGCAGGTCGAGTTGCACGATGGTCCGCCTACGGTGGAATGGCGCACTCGTACCTCGATCGCCACCACGCCGGTCACGCGCAGTGAGCGCGTTGCTGCGGCAGCCCAGCACGGACCCTATCCCACGCCCCTGGCCAAGATTCCTCGCGTGGACGAGACGGAATGCGTTGGCTGTAATCTATGTGCGCTGGTGTGCCCCGTGGACGACTGCATCACGATGCTGCGCGTGGATTCCGGCGTCCCAGCGGAGACGTGGGAACAACGCATGAATGGTTCCGAACGTGCCGTAGAGCCCCAACGGTCATAGCTCCATGCAGCCGTAATCCTGAGTTCCCAAAATGCGGTTGTCATCCTGAGCGGAGGTCGCAGACCGTAGTCGAAGGACCTGCAGTTGTCTTTATTCTGCAATTAGCCCAGAACGCCGGGTGCCCCATCCTTACGTAGCAAGGGTGGGAAACCAAGGACCTCAACTAATTTTTCTCCACCGAGAGACCACTATGCCTTCGGTTCTCATTCAAAACGGAACCATCGTCAATGCCGACTCGACGGTAAAAGCCGACCTGCTGATCGACGGCGCGGTCATCAAGGAAGTTCGTGCCGGCATTCCAGCGAGCGCTGCCGACAGGGTCGTTGACGCTTCAGGACTGCTGGTCCTCCCCGGCGGCATCGACGCGCACACGCATCTCGACATGCCATTCGGTGGCACTTACTCTGCCGACGACTTTGAAACCGGCACGCGCGCGGCGGCGATCGGCGGGACCACGACGATTGTCGATTTCGCAATCCAGGCGCGCGGAACCAGGATGCGTACGGCGCTCGACACGTGGTGGAAGAAGGCCGAGGGCAAGGCGTGCATCGACTACGGACTGCACATGATCGTGACCGATCTTGGCGATGCCGGCCTCGAAGACATGGACGACATGGTGCGCGAGGGCGTTGCCAGTTTCAAGCTGTTCATGGCATATCCCAACGTGCTGATGGTCGATGACGCAACGATCTTCAAGGCCATGCGCCAGACGGCGAAGAACGGCGCGCTGATCTGCATGCACGCCGAGAACGGGTCGGTCATCGACGTCATAGTCCAGCAGGCGCTGGCCGAGGGTAAGACCGCGCCCATCTATCACGCGTTGACACGGCCCACCGCTGCCGAGGCAGAGGCTGTGCATCGCGCAATTGCGATGGCGGAGATCGCCGGAGTTCCGGTGTACATCGTGCATCTTTCCAGCGAAGAGGCGTTGAATCAGGTTCGCGAAGCGCGCGACCGCGGCCTGCCCGCCTTCGCCGAAACCTGCCCGCAATATCTGCTGCTCTCGCTCGAAGACAATATGCTCAACGACGATATGACGGATAAGGGCTGGGAGGGCGCGAAGTACGTCTTCACTCCGCCGCTGCGCGAGAAGCGCAACCAGCCAAAGCTATGGGAGGGCTTGCGCAAAGACAACCTTCAGGTCGTCTCCACCGATCATTGTCCGTTTTGTTTCGAAGACCAAAAAGCTCTCGGCAAAAACGACTTCACCAAAATCCCCAACGGCGGTCCCGGCATCGAGAACCGTCTGCAACTGTTGCATCACCACGGCGTCGGCCAAGGCAATTTCTCTATCAATCGCTTCGTCGAGCTAGTCTCCACTGCCCCCGCGCGCATCTTCGGCATGTATCCGAAAAAAGGCGTGCTGGCGGCGGGCAGCGATGCGGACCTTGTGCTTTGGGATCCCGGAGCGCATCACACGATCTCCGCCGCCACACACCACATGCGTGTCGACTACTCCATGTTTGAGGGATTCAAGGTGAAGGGCAATGCGCGCGATGTCTACTCGCGCGGAGAACTGATTGTCTCGAAGGGCGAGTTCATCGGCAAGCCGGGTCGTGGTGAATATCTACGGCGCGAGGCCCGCGGCGGCGCGTGGAAATGAATGTGCGCCGGCACCAGATCATCTAGAACAACACCCGCTCCAACGCACTGTCATCCCGACCGAAGTGGAGGGATCTGCGGTTGCTCTTCGGTTGCATATAGCCTCCGCATTTCTTGGGATTCAAATGGCAGGCTTTTTCTGACTGTGCCCCGTTCATCAAAGTGCCTTCATTGCGGCAATTCTTTGAAGCCGTCATTGGTGTCATTGATGTAGAGCCCTAATAGTGCTCCTGCGCATCAAACACGTTCCTTATCGCCTTCTCATCGGCATTCCTGTATATCTATCTCCACCCGGAGGCCGCTTGAGTACAATCGACTCCACCTTATCCAATCGCGACCTTGCGCCCACAACACCCGCGCAGCGCACGTGGACCACGTACAGCTACATCGCGCTGTGGTTCTCCATGTCGATGGAGATCACGACGTATCAGCTTGCCTCGTCCTTAATCGCGAAAGGTATGGACTGGAAACAGGCCGTCGGCACGGTGCTGTTGGGGAATCTAATCGTACTGGTGCCGATGCTGCTGAATGCGCATGCTGGCGCACGATACGGAATTCCGTTTCCGGTGTTCATTCGCGCGCCATTTGGAGTGCGCGGCGCAAACCTTCCTGCGATCCTCCGCGCCATCGTCGCCTGCGGCTGGTTCGGCATTCAGTCCTGGATCGGCGGCACGGCGATTCACTCCATGCTCGCCGTTATCTGGCCCGCAATGGCCAGCTCAACCTTCGCCAAATGGGCGTGCTTCCTCGTCTTCTGGCTGCTCAACATCGTCATAGTCTGGCGCGGCGTCGAATCGATTCGGCACCTGCAGGCCTTCGGCGCTCCTTTCATGTTCATCATGGCCGCAGCGCTCCTGATCTGGGTGCGGATAAAGGCGGGCAGTTTCGGCTCGATGCTTTCGACGCCAAGCCAGTTTCACTCGACCAGCGAGTTCCTCGCCGTCTTCTTCCCGTCACTTACCGCGATGGTCGGCTACTGGGCAACGCTGGCGCTTAACATTCCCGATTTCACGCGCTATTCGAAGTCGCAGCATGCCCAGGCCTATGGTCAGGCCTTCGGATTACCGGTAGCCATGACGCTCTTTACATTCGTCGGCATCTCCGTCACCTCGGCCTCCGCTGTGCTTTTCGGCCGGCCCATCTGGAATCCCATTGAACTGATCGGAGCATTTCATCAGCCCGTTGTCGCCTTCCTCGCGCTGATCGCAATCCTCATTGCCACGCTGAACGTGAACATCGGCGCCAACGTCGTCTCACCTTCGAATGACTTCTCTAATCTGTATCCGCGACTCATCAGCTTTCGCACCGGCGGTCTCATCACTGGATTTCTCGGCCTCGCCATGTGCCCATGGAAACTGCTGGCCACGCCCGATGCGTACATCTTCGGTTGGCTCATCGGCTACTCCGGCCTGCTCGGGCCCGTTGCCGGCATCATGGTTTCCGACTATTTCCTGATTCGCAAAACCGAACTCGACGTCAACTCGCTCTACCACTCGGACGGCGTGTATCACTACAGCAAGGGAGTCAATCCCCGCGCTATTGTCGCGCTGGTGATTGGCGTAGCCATCGCTTTGGTCGGCCTCGCAGTCAAGCCACTGCATTTCCTGTATGACTACGCCTGGTTCGTTGGCTTCTTCGCAGCAGGTGCAATCTACGTCGCACTCATGCGGATTTCAGTGCCAGCCGCGATAGCGGTGCTCGACGCAGTTGGAGACCCTGCCGACACAAACTAACGTCGCGCCTGCGGAGCATGGAGCAATCGCCGTCGCGTCATTCAGGATAGAAAATGCTCGCTGTGTCATTCTGACCGAACGGGGTCCCGAACGCTTTAGGGTCCCCAAAGAGCGCTCGCTCTTTGGGGCAGGTTCGGGGGTGGTGAGCGAAGAATCTGCTTTTGTGACGCTCAACCGTACGTGAACCACGCTAAAAGAGCACGCGCGCTTCAGTGATCAGGTTGTGGTTGTAGATGTGGAATTCCGATGTGGCAATCTGCATCCCGGCGTCAACGATGAAAAACGGATGCTTCGGTTTCCAGCTCTTCGGCCGGACTACATAGAACGCCGCGGGAAGAAGAAAGTTCTGCATCTTGCCGTCGTGGCTGCCCGCAAAATAAAAGGTTGCGTTGTTCTCTACTTCGAACCATACACGCGGAGTGGCATGGGCCTGCGCTACGGCGTTCCAGGCAATGGTCCTTCCTTGAGTGGCGATTCTGCCGGTGGGCAGCGTACCGCCCAGCGATGAAATCACGTCGAATCGGCGGCGGAAGGCGAAACCCGCGGTGATGGCCGGACTGTAGGAGTCCGTGGCCGCACCGTTTTTGTAGCTTCCCGTTGCGAAGCAGTGACTGAGAACTGCCGCGACGTCGAAGTTGCCGCTCTCCGCATTGCCAGATGCGACGCGAAATTTTGCCAGCACTGCAGTATCTCCGAATCCGTCCTCAGCCGCGCTATTGTGCTGGATGTATGGCGGTGGAATGAAATCGAATTCAAAGCGGTTTCCGACGATGATGCCGCCGCCTTTTCCATTGCCATAATTCACCGTTTCTGTTCCGGCCGCAGAGTATTGATGAGAGACGGAGAAGCGAGCATACTGCACGAGTCGCGGATCGGGCGCCATCAGTGGGGTTATCAGCGCAGGCTGCAGAGAAGCCATCGCGCTGTTATGTTCGCGGAACGACGCCTGCGCGCGCAACTCCGGCCCGCCGATTGCGCAGATGCCGACGAGCGCCACAACAAAGATGAGACGATTCGATCGCATGGTCTGCCTTCGTTTTTACAAAACTCGAGAGATTAGCTCAGTGACCAATCGCACTCAAGCAGGACGATTCGTCCGGAGGCCGCCTAGCGAACGCGGCTTTGCTCTTTATCGGAGCGCATCAGGGTAACTTGAATTTGTAGCTACGCCGCCTGGTCTTGTGACCCCACTGCAAACGGTTACTCCCATGCGGCCTGAAGTGACTTTGGCGATGGACTATGCGGCCGTTCTTCGCGATAAGATGGATGCAGCGAATGATTCAATCCACTCCAGCGGCTGCCAGCCCGGCTTTCCGCTTCATGCGGGAGTCGAACTTGCGGGTGCAGGATCGCTCCCCGATCATCCAGGTTCGCAATCTCGAAAAGACCTATCAGACTGCTCGCGGAGCGCTCACGCTTTTCCGGGAACTTGAGTTGACGGTTGCCCCCGGCGAACTGGTCGCCATCGTGGGTCAATCCGGTACAGGAAAGAGCACACTTTTGCACATTCTGGGTGCCCTTGATGCGCCGACAGCGGGCACTGTACACTGCGCATCAACCAACGTGGCAACTCTCAACGCTCGGGAGGCCGCGGCCTTTCGCAATCGCGAGATTGGCTATGTATGGCAGTTTCATTACCTGTTACCGGAGTTTTCAGCGCTTGAAAACGTTGCGATGCCGCTGATGGCCCGCGGAAATAATCGTCGGCAGGCGCTAGATAATGCATCTAATTGGCTTAGGGAGGTCGACCTGCAAGACCGCAGCGAGCACCGTCCGGGAGAGCTCTCAGGGGGAGAGCAACAGCGTGTGGCGCTGGCCCGGGCTTTGGTCGGAAATCCGCGGCTTTTGCTGGCCGACGAACCTACCGGCGATCTGGACGAGACGACTGCCGGGCGAGTTTTTGATCTTTTAGAACGATTGCACGTAACCCACGGGCTCACTTCTATTTTGGTGACCCATAACCTGGATCTGGCCGCGCGGTGTACGCGGACTCTGCGCCTGGAGGGCGGGCGCCTTCATGCTATGGGAATTAGCTCTTCGGGAGTGGCTCCTGCAGCGGGAATTCACCCCGGTGGGAAGTAGGAAAAGCACCTTTCCGGGTGGTTTTTGAGTCTGATTGTATAAGTGGGTCTGGAGTTGCTTTCCGGGCTCACGAGCGGTGGATGGGGGTGCTTGCGGAGGAAGAACTCCGGGGCGGCCGGATAAGCCAAGAGGTATCCGGTCCATCCAAAAGAGCTGTTCGGGGCAGTTTAGAGATTTTCAGGGGCCTCCGGCAGCGTTAGTTCAAAGAAGGGCGCGGCAAGTCGGGCTGAATCCGAAGCCGGAGTCCCAGCGACGAGTCGGAGTCGTTAGGGCATCGAGAAATCGGACGGCTACTTCTACCGAAAGCCTGCTGCAAGAGGAGAATCAGTATGTTCGAACGCTATACGGAGAAGGCACGACGCGTGATCTTCTTCGCGCGTTATGAGGCCAGCCAGTTTGGTTCGCCCTATATCGAGACCGAGCACCTGCTGCTGGGCCTTCTGCGCGAGGACAAGGCGTTAACCAATCGCTTTTTGCGTTCGCACGCCTCGGTGGAGTCGATCCGCAAACAGATTGAAGCGCACACCACGATTCGCGAGAAAGTATCGACCAGCGTCGATCTGCCGCTCTCGAACGAGTGCAAGCGCGTTCTGGCCTACGCAGCGGAGGAAGCCGAGCGACTCGGCCATAAGCACATCGGTACCGAGCATCTGCTGCTGGGCCTTCTGCGCGAAGAGAAGTGCTTCGCGTCGGAGATTCTGCAGGAGCGCGGCCTGAAGCTGGCGCAGATTCGCGACGAGCTGGCCCGCGTAACCCAGGAGAAGGCGCCGCCGCAGGCACGTCAGCGCGAGTCGAGCTTGCTGGCCGAGTTCAGCCGCGACCTTACCCAGGCCGCGATGGATGGGCAGCTTGATCCATTGGTTGGACGCGACGGCGAACTGGAGCGCGTCATCCAGATCCTGTGCCGCCGGACCAAGAACAATCCCGTGCTGATCGGCGAACCCGGTGTGGGCAAGACCGCCATTGTCGAAGGCCTTGCGCAGCGCATCGCTGATGGCGAAGTGCCGAGCTTCCTCGCAGACAAGCGGGTGCTCGCTTTGGACCTTTCGCTCATCGTGGCTGGCACGAAGTATCGCGGCCAGTTTGAAGAGCGCCTCAAGACCATCATGAAAGAGCTGATGGAAAATCAAAACTCCATCATCTTCATCGACGAGTTGCACACGCTGGTAGGTGCTGGTTCGGCCGAAGGCTCTCTCGATGCGGCCAACATTCTCAAGCCAGCTCTGTCGCGCGGCGAAATTCAGTGCATTGGCGCAACCACGCCTGCTGAGTATCGCAAATCAATCGAGAAGGATCGTTCGCTCGAGCGGCGCTTCCAGGCTGTCAAGGTTCCGCCGCCCAATGAAGCAGACGCCATCAAGATCATCAACGGCATCAAGGACCGCTACGAAAAATTCCACGCGGTCAGCTATACCGATGCCGCCATCGAGTTTGCAGTCTCGCACTCGAACCGTTACATTCCCGATCGCTTCCTGCCCGACAAGGCCATCGACTTGATCGACGAGGCCGGCGCGCGCGTAAAGCTGCGCCAGACCTCGCTGCCTGAGGAGATCACCGAAGTCCAGAAGCGCATCAAGTTCATCGTCCACCGTATGGACTCCGCCATCGCGAACCATGAGTTCGAGAAGGCTCGGTTCTACTCCGACGAAGAACGCAAGGAGCGTGAAAACCTGCGCGCTCTTCGCGACAAGTATCATCTCGATGACTCCGCCGCCGGCATCGTTGGCCGCGAAGACATCGAAGACGTGGTCAGCCGCTGGACGGGCGTTCCCGTAACCAGCATCAAGGAAGAAGAGACGCAGAAGCTGCTGCGCGTGGAAGAAGAGCTCCACAAGCGCATCATCTCGCAGGAGAAGGCTATCTCCGCACTGGCCCGCGCCATTCGCCGGTCCAGGGCTGGATTGAAGTCTCCCGCGCGGCCGATCGGAAGCTTCCTGTTCCTCGGCCCTACCGGCGTCGGCAAAACAGAAGTCGCGCGTACGCTCGCCAACTTCCTCTTTGGATCGGACAAGGCGCTCATCCGCTTCGATATGTCGGAGTTCATGGAGAAGCACTCGGTCTCGAAGCTGATCGGTTCGCCTCCGGGATACGTTGGCTACGAAGAAGGCGGCCAGCTGACCGAACGCGTCAAGCGCTCGCCATACTCCGTCGTCCTGCTCGACGAAATCGAGAAGGCGCATCCGGATGTGTTCAACATCCTGCTGCAGGTGTTTGAAGACGGCCAGTTGACCGACGGACTCGGCAACACGGTCGACTTCAAGAACACTATCCTCATCATGACGTCGAACATCGGCGCCCGTCACCTGCAGAAGAAGCAGGGACTCGGCTTCCAGAGCGATCGCGAAGATCTGGTCAACGACAAGGTCGAGGAACTGGTGAAGCAGGAAGTCAAGAAGACCTTCAATCCGGAGTTCCTGAACCGTCTGGACGAGGTCATTCTCTTCCTGTCCCTCTCCGATGCCGATCTCATCCAGATCGTCGAACTGCTCGTGCAGAGCTTGAACGCAAACCTGGCGCAGAAGGCGATCACCATCTCGGTCACCGAGGAAGCCAAGAAGTGGATCCTCGACAAGACCCTCGGCGATCGCAGCTACGGTGCGCGTCCTTTGCGCCGTGCTCTTCAGCGCTACGTTGAAGATCCTCTGTCGGAGGCGCTCATTGCTGGACAGATTCAGCAGCGCCCGGCCTTCCTTGAGGTCTATCTCGAAAACAACCAGCTCTTCTATCGCCCAGTAAGCTCGGACGAGACCGCAACCGAAGAGAAAGCAGCCGGCATCCTGCTGTACAGCGCTTAAGCGCCGACAGCATCATCACCAATCTGGGTGCCCCAGGTCTCGATTTTGAGACCTGGGAAACTCACTCCCCCGGCCAATCCGCCGGGGGTTTTCATTTTTGGCTGCGAGACTGATTTTGGATCATGAATAGTCAGCAGTGATTTCCAGCGAAGCTGATTTCGCGGCCAAATCCATTCCTCACGACCTGGCACGAACGCAGTCGCCGCGCAATTTCTTGCACGAACGGTCCCTCTCTTTATCGCAGTTCTCTCGCTTTAACCCGTTATGCGTTGAATTGCTATTGGGATCTTGCTATAGTCCGGTCGTCGTCTCACAACGCAATTACCAGGCAAGCTGGCAGACAGCCTGTCTGCGGGCCCTCTTTGTTTGCGGTAGCTTCCCCAATTCCAGTCGTGCCCAAAAAATCTGCCAGGAGTCAGTAGCTATGCGCAAGTCCTCGTTGTTAGCTGTCTCTCGTGCCGTCGCGGTTGGCCTGATCAAACGTGCGGGACGTTGCGCGACCGCGTTGATCCTGTTCGCGAGTTTCGTCAATGCGGTTCATGGCCAGACCGCACATTTTGCGGGAACAGAAACATCGATTGGAAGCGGCTATGCTTCCCCCCACGGCGTAGCAATCGACAGTAAAGGCAATGTATTTGTCGCGGACACCTACAACAACCTGGTGAAAGAAATTGTCGCCGTTAACGGCAGCATCCCGCCATCGCCTTCGATAAGAATTTTAGGCAGCGGATTCAGCTTTCCTTGGAGCATTGCGGTCGACGCGAGTGGCAATGTGTTCGTTGCCGATTGGGGTAACGGGGCGATCAAAGAGATTCAGGCTGTCAATGGCAGCATTCCCGATTCGCCGGTCATCGCTACGCTTGTCAATGTCAACAGTCCGGTTGGGGTGGCGCTGGATAGTGCCGCAAATGTGTACTACACAGATACTGAATACGGTTTGATCAAAGAGATTCTTCACTCAACTGGCTATGCCTCGGTTGTCACTTTGGCAACGGAATTCTGGAATGGCAGCGAGTGGGTTTTCATGCATCTCGGCGGCCTAGCCGTCGACAGCAGTGGCGATGTTTTCGCCACGGATTCCGCAGACAATGCAGTGTACGAGATCGTTGCTGTAAATGGCAGCATCCCGCCCTCGCCTTCTATTCGCTTGGTTGCCGGGGGCTTCAATAACCCGGAAGGTCTCGCTGTCGACGGAAACGGCAACATTGTCGTTGCCGATTACAACAATAATGTCATCAAAGAAGTCTTAGCCGTGAACGGCAGCATCCCTTCTTCACCGACCGTGATCTCGTTGGGCTACGGACTCCACTATCCCTCCGGCGTCGCCGTTGACGCCGCCGGCGATGTGCTAATCGCGGACACAGGGAATTCTCGCGCCGTAGAAGAGACAATATCCAGCGTTACCTATGGCTCGATAGGCGTGGGGATAACAAGCAACGCTGCTCAACTCACGTTTGCATTCGATACCGCGGGCACGCTCGGTTCTACCAGTGTCGTTACGCAGGGAGCTACCGGGCTCGATTTTTCCAATGCGGGCACCGGAAGCTGCGCTGCCAATACTGCATATTCCGCTGGCCAGAGTTGTACAGTGAATGTGTCTTTCACTCCGCTCTTCCCGGGGTCTCGCAGCGGCGCGGTAGAAATAAATGATTCCAATGGCAACGTGATGGCTACCGCGTTGCTGCAGGGGACCGGCGTAGGACCTCAGTTGAGCTTTTCTCCAGGGACACAAACGACGCTCGGAAGCAGCTTTAGTTACGCCGCAGGTATTGCTGTTGACGGCAGTGGCAACGCCTACGTAGTCGACGTAATCAACAATCTTGGAAATGTACAAGAGGTCATGGCGGTCAATGGCCGAATCCCGGCCAACCCAACCGTGAGGACGCTTGTCGGCAACCTTGACTGCCCGATCGGTCCAGCATTGGATGCCGCAGGCAACGTCTACTTTGCAGATGTTTGCTATCACACTGTGAACGAGATTCAAGCCGTGAATGGCACCATCCCCTCCTCACCCACAATCAGGACACTGACAAGCCAGTTCACTTCGCCTGATGGAATCGCAGTGGACATTCGCGGGAACGTCTACGTTTTGGATGCGAGCAACAAAACGGTAAACGAGATCTTTGCTGCAAATGGCAGTATTCCGGCCTCGCCCACGATCGCCACTCTGGCAAGTGGGTTCAAGGAACTCGACGGCATCGCAGTGGACGGCAACGGGAACATCTACGTCTCCGATGATTCAAGTCGCGCAGTTTTCGAAATACACGCAGTCAATGGCAGCATTCCAACCTCGCCTCTCGTCACTTCATTGGGTAGTGGCTTCGTTATTCCCCGCGGTATTTCGGTCGATGCCTCCGGAAATGTCTATGTCGCGGAATATTTCTACAACACGGTTTACAAGATTCTCGCAGTGAATGGAAGCATTCCCGCTTCGCCTACCATCCAGACACTCGGCGCGGGGCTTCTGTATGCAAATGGAGTATCGGTCGACGCGAACAGGAACGTATTCGTCGCCGACTACGGCGACGCTCGGCTGGTGAGGCTGGACTACGGCGATCCACCCAGTCTGAGTTTTGCCAGTACGCCTCTGGGTACAACTAGCTCCGACAGTCCGCAAACAATCACACTCGAAAACGTTGGCAATGCGGACCTGAACTTTCCGATCCCAGCGAACGGAAACAATCCGAGCATCTCCGCGAACTTCACACTTGATGAGAATGCGCCTTCAGCCTGCACGGTGACCGGGAGCGGATCTTCAACGGCAGGCGTGCTGGCAGCGGGCACTTCCTGCGTTTTACCGATCGGCTTTGATCCAACCGTTGCAGGCAGCATCAGCGGATCGCTTGTGCTGATCGACAATAACCTGAATGCAGCGGGGCCAACGTATGCGACTCAGAGTATCTCGCTGAGCGGGAGCTCGACGTCTGCTACTCCTGCGATTACGTGGTCCGCTCCCGGAGCTATCACGTATGGAACAGCACTGAGCAGCGCGCAATTGAATGCGACGGCAAGCGTCCCTGGGACTTTCAGCTATTCGCCTGCGGCGGGTACAGTACTGAGCGTGGGTGCGCACACACTGAACGTGACGTTCACCCCGACAGATTCGACTGACTACACCACCGCGACCGCAAGTGTTCCGTTGACCGTGAATAAAGCGACGCCCGTCATTACCTGGCTGGCGCCCGCGCCTATCGTCTACGGAACTGCGCTGAGCGCAACTCAGCTGAATGCACGTGCAAATGTGCCCGGAACGTTCGCGTACACTCCCGCTGCCGGAACGATTCTGCCTGTGGGCACGAATACGCTGAACGTGGTCTTCACCCCAAGCGACACGACTGACTACACAACGGCCAACGCTTCGGTCACTCTTGTAGTAAATCCGGCTCCTTCTTATACGCTCACTGCTTCACCATCGAGCCTGTCGGTCAAGCAGGGGAACAAGGCAGGCAGCACGATTTCGGTGAATGCAACCAATGGATTCACCGGCGCTGTGAGTCTATCTGTCTCGGGCCTGCCCAAAAACGTAACCGCGACGTTCTCTCCAAATCCAGCGACGAAAACGAGCACGGTCACGTTCACCGCGAGTAACGGGGCGAGCCTCGGAAACAGCCTGCTGACGATCACTGGGAAATCTGGAAGCCTGGTCCAGACAACCACGATTACGCTAACAGTCGTTCATAAGTAAGGAATAGCGGATAGAAAGCTCAGGGGTCCGGTCGGGTTGAGTGGGGTCATGCCTTCGTGTATCACCCGTGCCGGCCTTTCGAGGTCTTGCCCGATTTACGAGTGAAGCAATGGACGCTCAAGTCCGATTCCGTTATCGAGAAGCAACTGAAGAGTTGCCCACCACACGCCCTGAACGACCCTAAGTGCTCCCGAACCGCTTTCCATTTGTGCCGCATAATCGAGCCTGCACCACACGGAACCCGCCCTACAGAAATACGCAAAATTACATCATCTCCCTGCACAGATCTGCCGATAAGCAACCAGAGCTTCTGTGATTCCTGTGTGCGCAGTGGCACGGGGGCCAACGCAATGATCGAAGAAAGGCCTCCTCTATGAGAAGCCCCGCAGAAGTCTCTCCAGAAGCTAACCAATCCAACCGAATCGGAAATCCAGAGTCGCCTGCCCGCCGCGAATTCCTCAAAGCCTCGCTGAGCTCCTTACTATTGCCTGCGCTCTCTACTCCCTGGCTAGTGTCTTGTGGAGGCAGCAGCTACGTGCCGCCAACTCCGAGGCTGGCATCGGTGACCAACTTTCGAGACGTAGCAGGAGCTACCGATCAAGAAGCATATTGCACATCAAGCGGCCGCAAACTGCGCCGCGGTGTGATCTACCGTTCGAACGCTCTGGCAGCTTCCCCAACGGATCTGGCAACCTTGAACACCCTGAATATCAAGGCGGACTATGACCTTCGCACTCCCGAGGAGAGAAAGCTTCAGCCTGACACCCTTCCCGCCGGCGCAAGCTACCTTAATATCAATCTGCTCGGCACCTCCACCAATCCGACACCGACGTTTACGTCTTCCGACGAGGCCATCTCCTATATGGAGAACTTCTACACGGACTTCGTAACCGTCCCCGGAGAGCGCGACCGGTTGGCAGAACTCTTCCAGAAGCTCGCAGCCACGAGCGGCTCCCAGGTGTACCACTGTAGCGGCGGCAAGGACCGCACCGGTTGGGTGACCAACATTCTGCTCAAAGTGCTGGGCGTTCCGGAGGACGTGATCATCCAGGACTACATGCTGACAAATGTCTATTCCGAGGCTTCAATCCAAGCCTCCTATCAGCAAATGATTACCGCATTGGGGCAGCCAATCGCGGATGCCTACTATCCCGTGTCGATTGCCGACGAGAGGTACCTCTATGCTGGCTTGAACCAGGTCGCAGCAAGCTACGGAACAATGGTTAGCTACATTAACGAGGGGCTCGGTTTGAGCTCGACCCTGCAAAACCGGATTCGTGATAAGTTCCTGACCTAGGAATGCGACCTTAGAAAGAATCGAATGCGCCAACCGGTTCACCCTCCGCTAAGAGGCGTGCAGGCAATGGGTTAACTTGGGAGCTGCCTCGATCCAGGCATTCGTCTGCTCAGACGATTATAGGGAAATTATCAGACTTATCGAATCATCATAAACCTGCTAAACTCCCTATAGTTATGGACCCAGTTCGCAATCCCTACGCCCCTGGAGCCGGCAGTCCACCGCCCGAACTCGCTGGCCGCCATGAGATTCGCAAGGACATCGAAATCCGCCTGCAACGGCTTCGCCTGGGCCGTCCGGCCAAAAGCATGATGCTGATCGGGCTCCGAGGGGTCGGCAAAACCGTGCTCCTTGACCAGATGCGCCGCGATGCCGAAGCCGGCGGCATTCACACCGTGCGCATTGAGGCTCCCGAGCACCGCTCCCTCCCGGCGCTTCTCGCTCCGGCTCTCAGGCTTGCTCTCCTCCATCTCAGCAAGAAGGAGGCAGCAAAGGACTATGCGGTCCGCGGCCTGAAAGCACTGGCTGGTTTTGCGAGCAAATTGAAAGTGCACTACCACGATATTGAAGTGGGCCTCGACTACGATCCCGAACCGGGGTTGGCCGACAACGGCGATCTTGAACTCGATCTGGGCACTCTCCTCGTGCAGGTGGGCGCTGCGGCCAAGGCGGCCGAAACAGCGGTGGTCCTCTTCATCGACGAACTCCAGTACGTCGAAGAACCGCAGATGGCGGCTTTGATACAGGCGTTACATCGCTGTGCGCAGGAACAGTTGCCGGTCACAGTCGTTGGAGCAGGCCTTCCGCAGTTGCGCGGGCGCATGGGCGAAGCAAAATCGTATGCGGAACGCCTGTTCGATTTTCCCGAGATCGGACCGCTCGCTCCGCCAGACGCCCGGGAAGCCATCGTACGACCGGCTGAAGTTGAAGGAGCCTTCATCGACGACAACGCCGTCGACCTCATCATCACCAAGACGCAGGGATATCCCTACTTCCTTCAGGAATGGGGCAAACATACCTGGGATCTTGCTCCAGCCAGTCCGATTCGTTATGACGACGTTGTAAACGCCTCTGACGAAGCCGTGGCCGCTCTCGACGAAAGCTTCTTCCGGGTGCGCTTCGATCGGCTCACACCAACTGAGAAGAGATATCTTCGCGCCATGGCTGAGCTCGGCCCCGATCCGCATCGCTCCGGCGATATCGCGGATGAACTCGGCCGCGGCGTTACTTCGCTCGCTCCAACCCGCTCCGGTCTCATTGCCAAAGGCATGATCTGGAGCCAGACGCACGGAGAGACAGCATTCACCGTTCCGCTCTTCGACGAATTCATGAAGAGAATCATGCCCGGCGACGCGTGGAGGCTTGGCTAGATCCGACTTGGCTGGCTTCGCCCCGACCGTACCCTCAAGTGAAGTCAACCCCTTCTCTCGTACTTTCTCGCTAGGCTTCACATTCTAAAAGGCAAAAAGATCCACGTAGTTTGCAGTCTATTTGTCCGGTTTGGCGCACAATAAGTTCGAAGTCAAATCTATAGTTTCGAGTGCGCGAATAAGGGCTCACTCTGGTTTTTCATTCCATTGATTCGTCCATTGCGCGCATGGTAAGCCAAAACGCCGTTAAGTCTTTTGTCGAGACGATTCTGCGGCCAAGTCTTTTTGTTGCAAGATTCCGCGGCGAATTCTCGCAGTAACTTGGTGTGCCGCAGGAATTAACTCCCAGAGTGGGGAGTGGGGGTACCCCCGGTAGAGAACATGCGGCTCGACCCGCGTGCCGCTTGAAGGAACTGGAGACCTCTCATAAAGGGTGTGGCAGTTGGCTCCGTGTTCCATGCCCGACGCGATACCGTAGCATAGGTGGAATATTCTCGATGCGAGGTCACGCATGGCCGACACAGCCCTTCCTCCAGTCCTAACCGCAGAAGAGATCAGCAGCCTTACCCGTCAGACGAACTACGGCACGTGGCGCTTCCAGAAGACGTGGAAGCCGCTTTACATCGCCGATGCCGAGGGATGCTGGATCACGGATGGCGCGGGCAAGCGCTATCTCGACTTCAGCGCGCAACTCATGTGCGTCAATCTCGGCCACAAAAACGCGGCGGTCGTCGAGTCCATCGGCCGGCAGGCGCGCGAGCTGGCCTTCGTCGGTCCCGTATATGCGACGGAAGCTCGTGCCAGACTCAGCGCAAAGCTTCTCGAAGTGCTGCCTGCGGGCCTCGAAAAGTTCTTCTTCGCCACCAGCGGCACTGAAGCGAACGAGGCTGCCTTCAAGATCGCCCGCATGTTCACGGGCAAGAACAAGATCATTTCTCGCTATCGTTCGTATCACGGTTCAACGGCGGGCTCGATCGCCGCTACGGGTGACCCGCGGCGCTGGGCCATGGAACCCGCAGGCAAAATCCACAATGTCGTCTTCGCGCCAGAGACAAACTGCTACGACTGCCCGATCAAGCACACCTATCCCGGCTGCAACGTTGCATGCGTGGACTACATCGAGCACATGATCGAGAACGAAAGCGACGTGGCAGCGATCATCCTGGAGCCAGTCGTCGGGACGAATGGAGTACTGATTCCTCCGCCTGAGTACTTTCCGCGCCTGCGCGAGATTTGCGACCGTCACGGCGTGCTGATGATTGATGACGAAGTAATGGCAGGTTGGGGCCGCACCGGCAAATGGTTTGCGGTTGACCACTGGGGAGTGAAGCCCGACATCCTGGTCACCGCGAAGGGAATCACCTCGGCATATGTGCCGCTAGGCCTGTGCGCGACCACGAAGAAAATCGCCGACCACTTTGAGGATCACTACTTTTCGCACGGGCACACCTATGAAGCGCATCCCATCACGCTCGGACCTGCGGCCACGACCATTGAAGAGATGCAGCGACTGAAACTTGTCGAGCGCTCGGCTGAACTGGAGCCGTATGTGCGGCAGAAGCTTGAAACGCTGAAGGAGAAGCATCCGTCCATCGGTGACGTGCGAGGACTGGGTCTTTTCTTTGCGGTCGAGCTGGTCAAGAATCGCAAGACGAAGCAGCCCTTCAACACCATGCGCGACAAGGTTGAGGGCAAGCCACTGGTGGTCGATCAGATCGCGGCGAAGATGATGGCCGATGGAGTGGCGCAGCAGGCCTGGGTGAGCCATTTCGTGATCGCGCCGCCGCTAATCGTCACCAAAGAAGAAATCGACTTCGGCATCGACGCCCTCGACCGTCACCTTGGAATTGCGGATGCGCTGGTGACTGCCTAACCCGCGGTCCGCTTGTGGTTCAGTGCGGGTCGAAGATCACATAGCGGTCGCGGTTGCTGATAAACACACGCTTGAAGAGAGTGATGGGTAACAGACCATCCTCGGCCCTGCGGGGCGCGGTGCTTGCCGAGGCTGGAGTGAAGAACGTGACGCCGCGCAGCCGACGCGTGCCTATCACGACGTTGCGCGGCGTCATGGCATGGAACGACAGTGTAGTTCGCCGTCCCAGTGCCGAGCCCTCTCGAATCTGGTTTGAACGCGCGCGGCTGTGCTGCTTGCTCTCAAGGAGCACGGGGCTCTGAAAAAGTAACGGCACATTGCCCCCGCAATCGAGCTTGAGAATTGCCGGACCAGAGCCGTCGCCTTCAAGGTGGGCAGCGATGAGGACAGGCTCGGTAAAGGAGTTGGGAGTTGGAACGATAGAGGACCTGAGTACCGGAATGTGTTCCCCGTTCAGTTTGTGCTGCATGCGGCCAGTCTGGTCAAAGCAGAGCCGCATGTGCTGCGGATCGATGAGCAGATCGAAGTGAGCGAGAAAGTCCTGGCCGAGAATGCCGCGGACCTCGGGATTCACCCTCTGGATCGCTCCAAGATCCAAGACGGCGACCCGGGACAGACGGATCTCGTTGGTCCCGACCCCCAGCCTTTCCACACCGGCGAGGGTAGCAGTGGAGCGCCCTGCGACCGAAACGATGCCCACCGAGCCAACGTCTGGAAGCTCAAGCTGTTTCGCCAGACTGGGTTCGAGCACCGTGAGTTGTGAACCTGTGTCGAGCAGGAATTTGAATGGGCCCGTACCATTGATTTCCACGGGGACGCCGATCTGCGCCGATTCGAGCAAAAGGATCTGGGTGGCGGAGATGCCAGCGGGACAGGCAGGGTCGGCATGGGCACGCGTGAGGCCAAGGACTCCGAACGCCAGCAGGACTGCACGGAATGCGAGCCGCGATGCCACGATCCTGCCTCCCGCCGGATTGGCTGAAGATTGGATGCCCCGGAGGTGGAGAATACCACGGGTCTTGGCGAACGGTCGCGTTGTTTTTAGTTCGAAAGTCCAGGGCCGGAATTCTGAATCAATAGCGGCAATCTGGTACGGGACCGTGCGCCACAGAGAATGTTGCGACCGCTGACGATCTGCTGGATTAGTCGATCCTGGGCGGCGCGAGCACCAGGTTTCGCCATGCAATCCGGCTCTGGTCCCTCGCTCGTCTGTTTAGTGACGCACAGATCGAGCTGAAGCATCTGCCGGCTGAGGCGGAGCTGACAACTGCTGGCGAAGAGTTCCCGCAAGATCCACCACAGTTCGCAGCTTTTCGGCAACCGCTGCGGGCACGCCGTCCTGCGAAAGTGCCAGCTGCGATTGAAGCATCAGGCCGCAAATGGTGCTCTTCAAATCGTTTTCGATGGATGCGGTGGCTGCCTGCATCGCCTTTGCCTGCTCCCGGTTGCGGCGATAAAGTGCGGCGCGGATTTCGCGGACGATTCTGGCAGCTCCGGAGACGGCGAAATTGATCTGGAGCGGAATGGCCAACCCGGACCGCTCCCAGACTGCATCGGCGCCGGCCGGATCGCACTCGGCGAGAGACTCGTCAAACACAACGGCAGCAAATTCTTTCCGCCGCAAGGCTGCTAAGGCTGCGCGGCGACCGTCTGCAACTTCCACCGGCATCTCGAGCTGCTTTGAAAACGCTTCAGCGCAATTGCGAACACCTTCGATGCCACTGATGATCAGAATGCTCATATCTTCCTCGTACTCGGCGCAGGTCATTCTTGGGCGCACCGGATGGACAGTATTTCGGTTGGGTGATCCACGTCAGCATGGCAACGTTACCGATCAAGTGTGGGAACGAACCTAGTTTTCCTGCATGGGATCGGCGATTCCATATTCCTTCAGCTTGCGATAGAGAGTTGTCTTTCCAATAGCGAGTAGCTTGGCAGCCCTTAGCTTGTCGCCATGCGTAAGCCGAATGGCGCTGAGAATCGCGCGTCTCTCCTGGACGGCAAGCGGTATGATCTCGTCTTCCTCTGACGGATCTTCCTTCTTTCTGCCTGCTAAGGCTGCCACATGAAGGGCGGCAAGCGGCACCTGTTGAAGCTGCGTGGGCAAGTGGCCCAGTTCGATCTCCCCACCTGACGTCATGGTGGCGCCGTGTTCAACCGCGTTTTCCAGTTCGCGGACGTTGCCCGGCCAGTCGTACTGCATCATTGCGCGCAGAGCACAGTCGTGGATGCTGAACCTGGAAGGATGATTCTTGTTGATCTTGTTGAGAAAGTGCGCCACCAGTATCGGGATATCGTCCCGCCGGTCGCGCAGTGGCGGCAGGCGCAGGTTCACGATATTCAGTCGGTAGTAGAGATCCTTGCGAAAGGTACCTTTCTCCACCATCGCGGCCAGGTCGCGATTTGTGGCCGTCAGAATCCGAGCCTTGATCGGCACGCGGTGCGTGGCACCCACCGGCCGTACCTCCCGCTCCTGCAGCGCACGAAGCAGCTTCGCCTGCAGGTCGAGCGTGAGTTCTCCGATCTCATCCAGGAAGACGGTGCCGCCCCCCGCGGCGACAAGAAGGCCATCCTTGGCATGATTGGCGCCAGTGAAGGCACCTTTGACATAGCCGAACAACTCGCTCTCCACCAATGTGGGCACCAGAGAGCCGCAGTCCACGGGAAGAAAGGGCTTTTCTGAGCTCGGACCAAAGTTGTGAATGGTGCGCGCGATGAGTTCTTTTCCCGTTCCGCTCTCGCCCAGGATCAGCACCGGGTGTGTGGTTTGCGCCACCTTCGACAGGATGCGGTAGAGCTTTTCCATCGGGGGTGTGCGACCGATCATCTGCCCCATGCCTTCATGCAGGCGAAGGCGCTCTCTCAGTTGCCGGGCCTGGGCATCAACCCGTGTTTGGCCGCCGGCACGTTCCAGCGAAGATGCAAGTTCGTCCACCGTGAACGGTTTGTTGAGGTAGTCTGAGGCGCCGCAATGCACGGCGGATAACGCCACACTGGCGGAGTTCACCGGCGCCATTGCGATGATTGCGATTCGCGGATAAAGCGCATTTATCTCCGACACTGAGTCAAGCCCGCGATCGCTGTTTCTGGGTAGATCGATCAGGATAATGTCGGTCGGAAATTGGAGCAGGGTTGACCGCACGCGGTCGAGCTTCGAAACTCCTTCCGCCTTGTATCCGAGGCTTGCCGCGATCTCGATGCACGCGGAGCGAGCTGCCTCATCTTCATCGACGACCAGCACGTGCAGCCTGGCGAGTTCGGGCGAAATCGGAGGGAGAGAATTCATTGTCCGCGGAAGAGATAACGTTGCAAGCATGGTATTCGCCTTGTTGATCCAAGCTATGTGGGCCAGATCACGTATGTGTTGGAAGGCCAGAAACGGGCTAAGCGAAGGCCAGGAACGGGCTAAGCCATCTGCACCGGCAGTTCGATCTGGAAACAGGCCCCCACCGGGTCGCGGTTCGCTGCGTGAATCAGGCCGCCTGCCGCCTCCACAATGGACCGCGTAATCGAGAGACCCAGGCCACGATGAGGTAGCGGCCATTCGCCACACGCGAAGGCATCCTGACTGGGAGGGCGGGTATCGCGCGGCTCGAACACCTTCTCGATAACCTTGTCAGAGAGTCCCGGTCCGTTGTCTTCCACATTCAGAGTTATCCAGGGTGTGTTTCCCTCGCCGCGGCTCTCCCAGAGCGAAATGTGAAGTCTGCCCACGGCCGTCATGGCTTCAGCGGCGTTCTTTACCAGGTTGACGAGGATTCGGGTCAGGTCTTCGCTGGTCATGTGCACAGGAACCGCGCCGCCCTGGGCGTCGACGGTCAACCCGATGGTGGGTCCAGCCAGGGCCGCCAGGAGGCTGCGGTTGGCGAGAAGTTCTTCCGCCAGATTCTTGATCGGCTCAGTTGGAATGGACTTCCACTGGTTCGGGCGCGTCTTTAGAGATCGAATCGAGTCGTTGTGTGAGTCGCTTGTTTGCGCGGCGGCATCGTGGGTTCCGTGCGCATCCGGAGACTCCATCGACATCAGCTTGTCGATGAGGCGACGACTGGCAGCGGCAACCAGCCGCAGTTCTCCGCCGTAGTGAGTGAAGGGAGAAGCGAGGACGCCCGGTTCCTGGAGCAGATCGCAATAGAGATCAAGCGCGGTCACCATGTTGCAGGCATCGTGAGCGATCTCCGCAACATCCTGGCCTCGCGTGGTCAGCGTGGAGAGCACCTCTACAACCTTGTCCACTCGCTTTTGTTCTGTCTCGCCTAGCTCGCTCAATTGCTCGATCTGCATCTTGGTCCTTTCGTTTACTTTTCAATCTGGGTAAAGTAAAACCGTGTTTCGCCTTTTCTTCTTACACGCAGCGTGCCAAATCCGGACACTTTTCTTAACGCCGCACAAAGGAAGTGTTTAGTGGTGAGGATTTGGGCGAGTTAGATGCGATAGCGTTCCCGCTTTTGGATTTCCCGGAATGGGATAGCTCGGTGAACGGGATAAGGCGCAGCTCAATCGATTGAGCGACTTACGGGTAGGAATCAGCGCGGAGTTCCCGAATTGGTCTTTCCCGAAACTGGGAAACCGGATTGCGGAGGGCCAGTTTCTTTGGCTCGTTCTCGTACAATCGGCCTATGAACCGGCCAGACGATAAGAGCTTTTTCCGTCCCGGCGATCGCAAGCCCAACCAGCTTCGCCCTTTAACGCTCACTCCAAATTTTGTGCAGACTGCGGAAGGCTCAGTGCTGGTGTCACTAGGTAATACGCGGGTTTTAACCAACGCGACCATCGAGCAAGGCGTGCCGGGGTGGCTGCGCAACTCGGGCCGGGGGTGGGTGACGGCGGAGTACGCAATGCTGCCGCGATCGACGGTGACGCGGACGCCGCGAGAGAGCGAGCGCGGCAAGATCGGCGGACGTACACACGAGATTCAGCGGCTGATCGGGCGGAGCCTGCGCGGAGTGGTGGACATGCAGGCGCTGGGCGAGCGAACGGTGATTCTTGACTGCGACGTGATCCAGGCCGATGGCGGCACGCGGACGGCGGCGATCACCGGTGCGGCGGTGGCGCTGGCGATCGCGCTCAATGCACTGGTGAAGGCAGGAACCCTGAAAAAGTCACCGCTCAAGCAGCTGGTGGCGGCTACGTCCGTTGGCATCGTCGGTGGCACGCCCCTGCTCGATCTCTGCTACGAAGAGGATTCGCAAGCCGAGGTCGACATGAACATCGTGATGACGGCGGATGGTGGTCTGGTGGAGACGCAGGCGACGGCAGAGAAGGGAAGCTACTCGCGCGCGGATCTGAATGGGCTGATCGATCTGGCGGAGGGCGGGCTCACTGAGATTTTTGCAGCCCAGCGAGCAGTGCTCGAGGCCTAATTTCGCAGGATTTCGCCGCGAAATCCAAGTTCCTACCTGCTAATCCCAACTCTGGCCAGCTTCATGGCGCAATCGGCAGCTCGACCGAACTCGCGTGGTCGGGCGAGTGGTAGATGCGTTGCGTCGCTTTCTGATAATCCCCCGGCTTGGCCCAGAAAATGTTCTCGACATACGTCTGCGGATTGCGGTCGTAGAGCGGGAACCAACTGGACTGCACCTGCACCATGATGCGGTGGCCGGGCAGGAATACGTGGTTCGTCGGCGGAAGTGCAAAGCGATAGGTAAGCGGCTTTCCGGCTTCGATGGGCTTGGGGTCAGTGAGGCTCTCGCGGTAACGGCCGCGGAAGATATCCATGGCGATGGCCAACTGGTATCCGCCCAGATCAGGATCCCCGGCTACTTCATCCGGATAGACATCGATCAGCTTGACCACCCAGTCGGAATCTGTTCCCGAAGTCGAGGCGACGATATTGGCGATGGCCTGCCCGGTGATGTGAAGCGGCGCGGTCAAAACATCCGATGTGTAGGTGAGGACGTCGGTACGGCCTGAGGCTTCGCGCTGATCGTCGACGAGCCACTGCGCCCAGGTAAGCGGCAGAACATAGCCGACGGGCTGGCTGGGGCGGGCGCGGAAAGGAACGGGCTTCGCGGGATCGGAGACGTACTCGTCAAATAATTCGGGCTGCGAGTTCGAAGCCTTCGAGGAGGAGGTTGCCGCCCCTGAAGCTGTGCCGGCCGCTGGTTGCGAGAAGCTGAGCTTGTTGCCGGCTTGCAGGTAGAGCGGTTTCGTTGTCGGGGCTGTGGGCCACGCAGGGAGTTTCTGCCACTCGTCTTTGCCGGTTTCGTAGGCAGTGACGGGAGCGATGTCCATCGCGGGTGCGCCGTCTTTCAGGTAGTGGGCGAGGAAAGGTGCGAGGACATTCTTGCGGAACCACGTGCCCGTGTCCGATCCAAAACGAATAGCACCAAGCGAGTCGGCGGGTTCGATCTCCTGCCCGTGATGCCAGGGGCCGAGAACAATGAAGACCTTGTCGTTGCCCTTGTCGAGCGGCTTGATGGCCTTGTAGACGGCCGGAGCCCCATAGATGTCTTCCTGGTCCCACAGAGAGTGAACCAGCAGGATCGGCACCGGAATTCCGTTGGCGCTGAATTCCTTCGCTAGCACCTTGTCCATGGCCTGGTCCGACCAGAAAGAGTCGTATGCAGGATGCGCGATCAGCTTATTCCAGAAGCCAATCTGTTCGAGACCGTGGCGGCGGCCAAGTTCGCCCGCGGACCCGGCAGACATGTATTCGTCGTAGTCGTCGAAGTGCGCAGTCCACCACTTGTATTTCGGGTCGTTGTCGCGGGTGCCGATCTGCTCGTAGATGTAGGGCATGTTCTGTTCACGGAAGGCTCCGTTGTGGAACCAGTCGTCGCCCATCCATCCGTCGACCATGGGATTCATCGGAACTGCAGCCTTGAGCGCGGGGTGCGGATGAATGAGCGCGGTGAGGGGGAGCCATCCATCGTAGGAGATGCCAAGGATGCCGACACGGCCGTTGGTCTCGGGAATGTTGCGAATGAGCCATTCGATCGAGTCATAGGTGTCGGTAGACTCATCGACGGGCGTGGGATTCTGCGGCCCGCGATTGGGGCGGTTCATCACGTTGTCGCCTTCGGAGCCGTACTTGCCGCGGATGTCCTGAATCACGCGGATGTAGCCGCCGTCGACGATGACGTCGAGGGCGTTGTCATACCCGTAAAGATTCGGTCCGAGGTGCGTGCTGGCGGCGTGCGTGGTGAGCTGGTCTGCGCTGTAGGGGGTGCGCGTCAGCAGGATCGGAGCGTGTGCCGCGCCTTTGGGTACGAGAATCACCGTGTGCAGATGCACGCCATCGCGCATGGCGATCATGGCCTCGCGGCGTTCGAAGTCAAAGGAGCCAGTTACCGGCTGAAGATGATCGGGCATCTCGCTGGGGTAGTTGGGATACTGCGGGGCGGGACTCTGCTGCGCCAGCATGGCGGAGGGGAGCGAGATATGGAATGTGACGGCGGCGGCGCACGCAAGCAGGATGCTGCTGGAGAAGCGGGTCATTCGACGGACCTCTTGGAAGATATGGAGGGGAACAGAGATGCAGATTACTAGGTGACCGGACAATGTCACAACTCTAAAAGCTTCGAAAGGAACTGCGTTTGCCACGAACGATGATTCCCGAAAGCAGTTCTTTTCATTCCCATGGAAGCGTACGTGCTCTCTTGCGCATGCCCCCAGCAATAAACGAGTTGTGCCAGAGCAATCAACGAGTTGTGATGGTGTGTTCAACGGCACACTTTGAGCTTGCGCGCCTCTGCTACCATAAGGACGATTGCAGTTCCCGCCGCAAGATGAGCCTGTATGAGCATGCCGGCGGCTAAATTCTGGAAAGTTCCGAAGAAGGAGAATTTGCTATGCCTTTAGTCTCCATGCGGCAGCTTCTCGACGAGGCCGCCAAGGGCGGATACGGCGTCGGCGCATTCAACGTCAATGACATGGAACAGATTCAGGCCATCATGATGGCGGCGAAGGAAACCAAGTCGCCGGTGATCGTGCAGGCCAGCCGCGGTGCGCGCCAGTTTGCTGAAGATCTGTATCTCTTCCGCTTGATCCAGGCCGCCGCTGAGTTGAATCCCGAGATTCCGATCGCGATGCACCAGGATCACGGCAACAGCTTTGAGACATGCAAGAGCGCCATCGAGCTGGGCTACACCTCGGTGATGATGGACGGATCGCTGAAGGAAGACGGCAAGACTCCTTCGAGTTTTGAAGAGAACGTCGAAGTGACCCGCAAGGTTGTCGATTATGCGCACGAGCGCGGCGTAACGGTCGAAGGCGAGATCGGCGTTCTGGGTGGCGTTGAAGACGGACACGGAGCGGGTGGCTCAGGCCTCGAACATATTACCGATCCCGACCAGGCTGTCGAGTTTGCAGAGCGTACCGGCGTTGACGCGCTGGCCATCGCTATTGGCACCAGCCACGGCGCCTACAAGTTCACCAAGAAGCCGGATGGCTCCGTGCTGAAGATGGATGTGCTGATCGCGATTCACAAGCGGTTGCCGCACACGCACCTCGTGATGCACGGCAGTTCCTCCGTTCCTAAGGATTTGCAGGACATCATCAACCAGTACGGCGGCAAGCTGAAGGAGACGTGGGGCGTTCCGGTTGAGGAGATTCAGCTGGGCATCCGCAACGGCGTGCGCAAGATCAACGTCGACACCGACAATCGCCTTGCCATCACCGGCGCCATCCGCAAGGTCTTCGCGGAGACACCTGAGAAGTTCGATCCTCGCGACTACCTCAAGCCGGCGCGCGAAGCCATGAAGAAGGTTGTTGCCCTGCGCATGACGCAGTTTGGCCAGGCCGGACATGCGGGCGACTACAAGCCGATGCCGATCACCGAGATCGCGAAGGGCTATGCGAACGGTTCGCTCGATACGCGTCCGTCCATGGCTGCTGGACGTTAATTCGGTAGCAGCAGGAAGTTAGTCAGTTCTGAACTTGAAAACAGGATGGCCGCTCCGGAAATTGGAGCGGCCTTCCTGTTTTGGTTCTCGCTCCTTGCCCGCGGTGCCACAAAGAGGTGGAACCGGCTTACTGCTTGGTAAGCGTATGAAAGCAGAGAGGTCCTGCAGCGATCCGGGACTCTCGCTGCACTCGTTTCGATCTGAAGATTCCCTTGCGATGGTTACCAATGTGCAGCAAACCCGTTTGCTGCCCTTCAGCCATTACTCCGCATCCAAGGCAGTTGTATCCGTCCATCCGGGGAAACCGTGGGCGGAGACTTCCCGACCGGGAACACCTCGCACCAGAGCGCAAATCTGGAAGAATGCAAGTCTTGAGACAATATGAAGTCTTTCGGGCCTTTCCTCACCTTGGTTGCGATTTCAGTATTTTCCGCCAGCGCCGCAGCTCTTCCCACCGTTTCGATCCAGGCCAGTTCCAGCAGCATTTCTTCCGGACAGACCGACACCCTGACGGTTACCGAGACGAGCGCTGCTTCGATCCGTGTGACGGGATCGAACGGAACTTCGTATACCCTGCCCTATTCAGGTGGAAGCATCTCCGTGTCTCCAACTTCCACGACCACCTATACGGCGACGGCAACAAACTCGAGCGGTAGCGCCACCGCTCAGACGACGATCACCGTGACGGGCTCGGCAGGTCCCACGGTTTCGATCACAGCAGCAAAAAGCTCGATCACCCCCGGCAGTTCCGACACGTTGACCGTGGCTGCCTCCAATGCCACCGCGGTCAAGGTCGCGGGCTCAGACGGCTCTGTATACAGCCTGGCAGCTTCGGGTGGCACCGTCACCGTTACGCCCTCATCTACGACTACTTACACGGCAACTGCCACGGGCGCATCCGGTACCAGCGCGTCAGCACAAACCACCATTACTGTCTCGGCAGGTTCCCTCCCGACCGTTTCGATCACCGCGAGTTCTGGCACCATCTCATCGGGACAGTCCGACACCCTGACCATAACCGAGACCAAAGCTGGCTCAATTACCGTGAAAGGATCCAACGGCACTTCCTACACCCTGCCCTATTCAGGTGGAAGCATCACCGTAGCTCCAACCTCCACGACCACCTATACGGCGACGGCGACAAACTCGAGCGGCAGCGCGACGGCGCAGGTCACGATCACGGTAACATCGAATACATCGAAGCCCACCGTTTCGATCACCGCCAATCCTACGACCATCGCTTCCGGAAGCGCCTCAACGCTCAACGTGTCCGCGCAGGGTGCTACCCAGGTCACGGTCGCTGGCTCGGATGGAACAAACTACAACCTGCAACCGACAGGCGGGTCGGTAACTGTCATCCCGAGTGCGACGACTACCTACACTGCGGAAGCGACGAACTCATCCGGTACGACCTCGGCTCAGCAGACAGTCACGGTCATATCCTCTTCCGGTGTGACCAAAGTCCAGCACGTCATCTTCATGCTGCAGGAGAACCGCTCGTTCGACAGCTACTTCGGCATGCTGAACCCATATCGAAGGTCAAATGGCTGGAACGTGGGCGATGACGGCAAGACCTACGACGTGGACGGAATTGACGATAAGCTCACGACTATCACCAACCAGGATGACGAAGGCACCACCTACGGGCTGTACAAGTTTCGCTCCACGTGTATCGACGACGACAGCTCTGATTGGCTGGCAAGTTATGGCGACGTAAACCGCTATAACTTCCTGACCTCGCGGCCCATCAAGATGGATGGGTTCGTGCACACGGCGGAAGGTTATGCGAAGAGCTGCGTCAACTCTGGAATATGCGGAGGCGCCTATACCGATGTGACCGGCGAACGCGCCATGGGGTATTACGATCAGGATTTCCTGAACTACTACTACTACATGGCTTCGCAATTCGCGGTATCAGATAGGTGGTTCTCGCCAGTATCGAGCAAGAGCGTGCCGAATCGCATTGCGACCTTCTCCGGCGGCACAACCCAGGGGTTGGCGTTTGATCCGGGGAGCGACGACCATGTATCGCAGCAGACTTCGATGACGATTTTCCAGGAACTCAATAACGCCGGTGTATCGTGGAGAATTTACTACTCGAAGACTACCTCGAACTATCCCAACACGATATTCTCGTACTTCGGTTGGGCCAACCAGTTCCTCTATCCGAAGACGAGTTCGAACACCTGCACGGGCACGACCAAGCCCTCAAGCGCGGTCGGAGATTCGACGAATTCGTTCTGCATCGATCCCAACCACATCGCGCCGCTTACGCAATACTTCACTGACCTGACGAATAACACGCTGCCGGCATTTGCGTTCATCGAAGCGGGAAGCAGCGATGAGCATCCGGGTTCGAATCAGTCGATTCTGAATGGACAATCGGTCATGGCGAACATCATCAACAAGTTCATGGCAAGTTCGTCCTGGCAGAATTCGGTCTTCTTCTTTGCCTATGACGAAGGAGGCGGTCCCTACGATCACGTTCCGCCCGTGCCGAACCATTCCAACCAGTTCACCGACGCTTCCCTCGGCACGATCCCGGATATTTCGCAGATCGCGGTGAACCCAGACAACTACAATCCGTGTCTGCCGCCAACTCCCGGTCAGTACACGCAGCACTGCGATCTGCGCACTGCCTCGCCGGGAGCACACTCAGGAGACGCGGCAGCAGTTCAGGGATTCGCAGCGCAGCTTGGATTCAGAGTCCCGAACATGATCATCTCGCCATTCGCGCGCAAGCATTACGTTTCCCATACGCCGATGGATCACACTGCGGTGATCAAGTTCGTAGAGAGCCGATTCATCAATTCTTCGGCGCATCTGACGAACCGCGACGCCGTGCAACCGAATCTGCTTGAGCTCTTCGACTTCACCGGCGTGCCATGGGCAACGCCGCCGCCCAATGTGCCAACTCCGGCATCGACTACATCCCTCGGCTACAATCCATGCCTGCCGCAAAGCATGGGGCCGTAGCCAAGGAACGATCTAGGTCGCCGCGGGTGCGATAGACGGTTCGTGATGCGGAATCGTGCCTGCGGTGATTTCCTGATCCTTGTACTGCAGCTGGTAGAGCTTCCAGTAGAGGCTGCGATTGGCCAGTAATTCCTGGTGTGTGCCCATCTCCCGCAGCTGTCCCTTATGCATGACGAGGATCGTATCTGCGCGCTGAATTGTGGACAGGCGATGGGCGATCAGCACGCTGGTCCGGCCTTCGACCATGCGCTCGAGGGCGCCCCGAATGCGCAGTTCAGTATCGGTATCGACGCTGGAAGTAGCTTCGTCGAGGATCAGGATGTGCGGATTGTAGGCGAGTGCGCGGGCGAAGTTGACGAGCTGCTTCTGGCCCGTTGAAAGTGAGTTGCCGCGTTCCCGCACCGGTTCGTCAAATCCAGCGGGCAGCGAGTCGATGAAGTCGAGCACGTTGACGTCGCGGGCAGCCTGCCGCATGGTTGCGTCGGTGATGGCTTCGTTGCCGAAGCGGATATTCTCGGCGATGGTGCCGGTGAAGAGAAACGGGTCCTGCAGAACGACGGCGAAGTGGCTGCGCAGCGCGGCGAGATCCAGCTCACGCAGGTCAACGCCATCGAGGCGAATCGACCCTGCGGTCACGTCGTAGAAGCGCATCATGAGGCTGGTCAGGGTGGTTTTGCCCGCGCCCGTGTGGCCGACAATAGCTATGGTCTGCCCCGGTTCAATCGTGAACGAGACGTCCTTGAGGATCCACTCGATGTCGGTGAGAGCACTAAACTCTTTGGCGCGTTCGGGTGATTCGGCAATGCTGCTCACGAGCGTCTTCTGTTCCGGCGTCAGCTTCTGGTAAGTGAACCACACGTGACGGAACTCAATCCGATTCGACCCGTCGCCCGTGCGTGGATTCGCTGGGCTGACGATCTCCGGAGCGGTATCAAGCAGCTTGAAGATGCGTTCGCATGCGGCCATGGCGGCTTGCAGGATGTTGTACTTGTCGCTCAAGTCCTGGATGGGGCGCCAGAAGCGCTGCGAATACATATTGAATGCCGCCAGCATGCCGATCGTCACCGTGCCCGCCAGCACGCCGAATCCACCTCGCCAGATGACGAGGGCGATGGCGATCGACGACAGAATCTCAACCGCCGGATAGTAGAGCGCGTAGGCGAAGATCGTGTCTTTGAAGGCGATCATGTGCAGGCGGTTGACGTCTTCGAAGTCCTTGTAGGCGCGTTCTTCGCGGTTGAACAGCTGCACCACGGCCATGCCGCTGATGTGTTCTTGCGTGAAGCTGTTGATGCGGGCGATGGCCGCGCGCACACGCCGATAGCTTTCGCGAACACTGTTGCGGAAAAGTCGCGTGACGATGAGGATCAGCGGCAGAACAGCGAAAGCCAGCAGCGCCAGCCACCAGTTGATGTTGAGCATCACGACGGCCATGATCGTCAGCGTAAAGAAGTCGTCGACGATGGCAAGAATGCCGCCGGTGAACATTTCATTGATGGCATCCACGTCGGACGTAATGCGTGTGACCAGGCGGCCTACCGCGTGCGTGTCAAAGAAGCCGACGTGCATGCGCTGCATATGGCTGGAAGATGTCGCGGCGCAGGTCGAACATGATTTTCTGACCCGTCCACTGCATCAGGTAGGTCTGGATGAACTCAAAAAGGTAGGCGGAGACCTGGGCGACAAGGAAGATCAACGCGAGACGCGTAATGCCCTGCATGGGATCGGTAGGCAGATGGCGAAGGAGGAGCGCCGTTGGCCCGCCCTCATGGCTCAATATCGCGGTTCCCGATGAGCCTTTGTCCGTGGGGAAGTAGCGATCGATGCCCACCATCACGAGGTACGGCCCCGCAACGTCGCTCATGGATTTCAGGGAGATGGAGACGGATGAGATAGCCGCCTGCAACCAGTAGGGGCGCAGATAATGCCCAAGGCGTTTGATCAGGCGCGAGTCGTAAACCTTGCCAACCGGATCTTCATCGGCTTTCGGACGCGAATCGCCGTTGCGCGGATCGCGTTCTTTTGCTTTAGTTTGGCTGGGTTTTTGCTCAGCGTCGGGCATCGGTTAACAAAGGCTTCCAAGTTCCATTGTACGGGTTGTGGTTTCAGGCGTTTTTGCGGCGCCGCTGAATTTGAAGGCACCAAAGTGAGCTTGGGCGAGGGCCTGTGCGGCGCCGGGTTTCGATCTTGCTTGCCTTAGACTCGAATCGTGAGTCTGAGTCAACCAATCGCGGGTGCAGCGCATGCGCCCGAACTTCCCCATGTCGTTCGGCGGGGAGCTTATGTGTATCCTCCGGGTCTGCCCTTCAATCTGCCTTTCTACCGGTTTCATGGATTCTTCGATCCAACCAATCCCATTCTTCTGTTTGAACACCTTCGGCGCTACGGGCGCGCTGCACACTATCGCATTCTCCTGCATGACGTTGTGCTGTTGAACGATCCGGCGGATATCGCCGAAGTGCTTATCGACAAGGCAGCGTTCTTCGGCAAAGACAGGACGCAGAAACGGATGAAGATCCTGCTGGGCGAGGGCATGATCACGTCGGACGGTGAGAATCATAATCGGGGGCGTCGCATCGCCGCTCCTGCCTTTCACCGGCGTCGCATCGAACGCTACGCGGCACAGATTGTGGAACTTGCCGACGGGCTTTGCGCGCAATGGCACCCCGAGGCAGAACTCAACATCGCGGCCGAAATGATGCGGCTGGCCCTGCAGATTACGGCGCGTACTCTATTCGATACCGAAGTGACGGCCGAGATTCACGAGATCAACGACCAGGTCAACATCATCATGGATCTCTATCACTTCCTGGTCACGTTGCCGCGAGCTGAGCTTCTGCTGAATACGCCGTTGCCGCCGATGCGGCGGTTTCGTGCGGCGAAGAAGCGGCTCGATGAAGTGGTAGACGGCATGATCCGGACGCGCCAGGCGGAGGCAAATCTGGAGCGGCATGGCGACCTTCTCTCGATGCTGGTTGCAGCGCGTGACGACCAGGCCGGCGGCGATGGAAGCAAGCTCGATGCGCAGCAGATCCGCGACCAGGTTCTGACGCTTTTCCTTGCCGGGTTTGAGACTGTAGCCAATGCGCTGGCGTGGACCTGGCTGCTGCTGGGGCAGAATCCCGAGGCCGAAGCCCGGTTTCATGCAGAACTGGATGCGGTGCTGGGCGAGAGGCTGCCGACGTTTGAAGATATTCCGCGCCTCGAGTACACAGCCATGCTGTTGTCGGAATCCATGCGGCTGTATCCTCCGGCGTGGGCGATGGGGCGCGAAGTGTTGCAGGATGTCTCAATCGGACCGTACCGGCTTCGCAAGGGGACAATGGTCTTCTTCAGCCAGTACATTGTCCAGCGGGATCCGCGGTGGTTTCCCGATCCGGAGCGGTTCTGCCCCGAGCGATTTACGCCGGAAGCCAAGGCGGGCCGTCCGCGGTTCGCTTATTTTCCCTTTGGTGGAGGAGGGCGGCAGTGTATTGGGGAATCGTTTGCCTGGATGGAAGCAATTCTTGCGCTAGCGACGATTGCGCAGCGGTGGCGCGTTGAACTTGTCCCGGGCCAGAAAATCGAACTGCAGCCGAAGATCACCCTGCGACCGAAGAGCGGGATCCGAGTCAAGGTTCATCCCAGAGATGGAATGCCGTAGACTCGAAGGGTGGGTTTCCAGAGCTTTCATGGCAACGAGGTGACCGTCCGGCACCTGCGCGAAGGATTGCGCAGCGGACATTTTCCACAGGCGCTGATTCTTGCCGGACCCAAGGGCGCAGGCAAGTACACACTTGCGCTAATGCTCGCACAGGCGGTGAACTGCCTCGAGCCGACGGAAACAGATGGACTGCCAGACTTCTGCGGGCACTGTTCAAATTGTCAGCGCATCGCCGAATCCGCCAATTTGGAAGAGCGTGTCGCGGAAGCCGTGGCCGCGCGCGATGAGATGCGCGATGCGGACAAGCGCGAGACGCGCATCCTGATCCAGACGCATCCGGATGTTCTGGTTGTGCCGCCCGATCCTCCGCAGTTGCTGATCAAGATGGGGCAGGTACGCGCGGTGATTCACGCGGCATATTATCGCCCCCCGGCAAACGCGCATCGGGCGTTCACAATCTTCACGACTTCGGCGTTTATGAAGGAAGCGGCAAACAGCCTGTTAAAGGTTCTCGAAGAGCCGCCAGAGCGCACGTCGCTGATTCTGCTTACCGAGAATCCTCACGAACTGCTGCCAACGATCCGGTCGCGCGCGCTTCTCTACAGGCTGGGCGCGCTACCGGCCGCAGAGATTGAAGCACTGCTTGCTGAGCGGAGGCCTGAGTTGAAACCTGCGCAACGGGCGCTTGCGTCGAGGCTGGCCGAGGGCGCGGTGGGACGGGCGTTGACGATCGATCTAGAGGTTTATCTCGCCAGCCGCCAGGATGCGCTATTGATGCTGAGGACTGCGTTGAAGGAGCCGGATTATTCGGCGCTTTTTCACGCGACTGAAACATATCGCGGCGGCGCAGATGGGCAGGAAAAGACGATCAACCTGCTGCGCGCACTCGGGAGCTTGCTCGAAGACCTGCTGCTGATGATTGCGGGAACTCCGGGGCTTATTCGGAATCTTGACCTTGCCGCAGAACTCGAACGCATGGCGCAGGGAGTGACAGTCGATTGGATTGCCGCGACTTCCCGCGCGGTAGTGCAGGTGGAGCAGGGCATGCGGCGTAATCTGTTGCGCTCACTGTCAATTGATGCAATGGCTCTCAGTCTGTAAGAAAAATAATAGCCACCTTCACAGCTCAGCGTTGAAAGTGTGCAACCTCGCCGATTTACCGGGCATCTTTTGGGATAGAATCAAAAGACTCTTACAGGCAAAAAGACGAATGTAGAGTCTGATGTCCTGATATGCCGAAGGCTACGTCATCTTCTGCAAAGACTTTCTGCATTTTTGAGTGATTGGATCAACTGGTTTTCCGCGTCGAGCAATTTGAAAGTTTGCTCCGCAATTGGGCAAACAAGGTTGTGTTGCTTTGGAGGTTTTTTATGAACAGTCAGCCAGTTGTGCCGGCGGTGGATAATCAGCGGCGGGCGGAGACCTTTTTCCCGACGCATCGCAGGAACCAGAGTTCGCTTGCCACGCCGTCCTTTCGATTCACCAACTACGAAATCGATGAACATTGCCGGCAGGCGGAGCAGTTTTATCTACAGAAGCAGATTCAATCGCAGACACCCATGGTGATTGTGCTGGAAGATGGCGAGAAGGTTGAGGGTCAGATCGAGTGGTACGACCGCGGCGTGGTGAAGGTGCGCGGCCGGGCAAAGACACTCATCTACAAATCCGCAATCAGGTATATGTATAAGCTCGGCGAAGCCGGGCAATAGCGCAACGCTTTTACTCTCCATCAGAAAAAGCAGCTTTGCGGAGACGATCGCGGATCGCTTCGCCTATGCCTGCGGGTTGCGGCATCGGGCAGAGAATCACCGTGCACCCTTCAGCGTCGAGCGCGCGCAGGCCGGCATAAAGCCTCTCGGCCAGCTCTTCGGTTGCATTCCAATGGCCCCACTGAAACTCGGCTGCACCCCGCAGCGGTGGCTCAAAGCTCATGAGTGCCAGCTCGGCGGGAAGCATGATTCCCAACCGATCTTTCGCGTAGTGGCCTGCGGCGTTCGCGAACCGGGCAGGCAGTTCCGCGAGCGAGCCCTCGACAAGAATCAGTCGCGCGCGCGGCGCATAATGGCGCAGGCCAACGCCTGGCGAGGGAAGCGATGCGGGTGTCGCGGACCGCGGAACCATCTTTTCTTCGTACTGAACCACGGGACCGGCGACTTGCTGGATTTGCTCTGCCGTAATCGCGCCAGGGCGGTAGATCATCATCGGGCTTTGCATCGGATCGAGAACAGTGGATTCGACTCCGTGACGCGTGGGGCCGGCGTCGAGGATGGCGTCGATCTTGCCGTCGAGATCTTCAAGCACGTGAGCAGCGGTGGTAGGGCTGATACGGCTGAAGACATTGGCGCTGGGTGCGGCGATCGGCACTCCAGCCTGGCGGATGACTTCAAACGCGACAGCATGCGCGGGCATGCGAATCCCGACCAGTGGACGACCCGCGGTAACGACATCGGGAACAGCTGCAGAGCGCGGCAGGAGCAACGTCAGTGGCCCGGGCCAGAATGCCTCCATCAATCCGTTGACTACCGGCGGAAATTCGCCGAGCAGTAATTCGAGCATCGGATTCTGGATGACCGGCCCGGCAATGTGCACGATGATCGGGTCCCACGACGGGCGCTGCTTGGCTTCAAAGATGCGCGCGACGGCGGCTGCATCGAGAGCATTGGCGCCAAGGCCGTAGACCGTTTCAGTGGGCAGCGCCACAAGTCCGCCGGAGCGAAGAATCTGCGCAGCCTCAGCAATGGCGGCTCGCGCCTCGTCAGTTTCCAGGCGTGCGGGGTCAACCGAAAGGCGCAGTGTCTTCACACTCTTATTGTCGCTGTTTGAAGCCAGTGCCGCCACATGCGTATACTCGCTGATTAACGATGGCTATCGAGACGGAGATCAAATTCCGGGTTACGAGCGTGGATGAGTTGGCGCTACAGCTTCGCCAGGCGGGGTTTCGCCAGCAGACGCCGCGCACGTTCGAGAGCAACGTTCTGTATGACACTCAGGACCGGAGGATGCGGACACGGACCGAGATTCTGCGCATCCGAAACTATGCGGGACGATGGATTGTGACTCACAAGCGCCTGCCAGACGTTGGGCCAGGCGAGGATGCGCACAAGCATCGCATAGAGACCGAAACTGAAGTGGGCGACGGTGATGTTCTGGCGCAGATCTTCAAGTCGCTCGGTCTAGTGGAGGCCTTCCGTTACGAGAAGTGGCGCAGCGAGTGGACCGACGACGAAGGGCACTGCGTAATCGACGAGACACCCATCGGCAACTTCGCAGAGCTCGAAGGAACTCCGGAATGGATTGACCGCACCGCAGCCCGAATCGGCGTCGATCGCTCCGCATATCTGACGCTCAGCTATGGACGGCTCTTTGAGCAGTGGCGCGAGGAACATCATTCCCTGGCAAACGATCTGACGTTTGAAGCGGTGTCGATCCCTCATTGATCGGATGCTTGTTTGTAGATATCGCCTTTATCAATTGGCTCCCGATGCGGTGGAGAAATCTCGGCTCAACCCAAGCTTGGTTGCTGCTTCGTCCAGTCCGGCCTGAGTGAAGAAGAACTGATGCTTTGGGTTAGAGCTTGGGTAGAACCGAATGACGATCTCAGGCTTCTCAACCGAATCATTCTTGCCATCGTGAAACGGATATCCAAGATCCTGAAGCAGGTGAAGTGATCCTTCATCGCCGGTCGGATTGCCAGTATCCCCGACAATAGCGAACACTCCTCTTCGGGTGCGCTTCGAATATACAGAGACGAAATCACCCACCCTCACACCGCGGCGTCGGGCCAAGTCTCCACGGACAACATAATTGATATTGCGGGCGTCGACATAGCGCCGAGGATCCCGCTCATTTTGATTCTCATTATCGGTGAAGGCGGTCTGAGAAATGTAATAACCCGGGAAGGGGTCACTTGGGCCCTGCAGAATGGGCCGATTCTGTTTGTCAATCAGATAACCGACGATCTCCTTGTCATTGCGATTGAGATAATGCGCATTCTGAAGGATATCGAGCGTCTGCTTGCCACGGGGACCGTAGGCGTTTGGAGCTCCATCCACATCGACATCCATGCGGTGCGTCAGTATTTCGAAAGATGGATGCTGCGTCCCATTCTGGCCGTGCGCAGCGACAGCGACGCTTAAAGCGAAAGCCAGAACGATGGGAAGTGGATAGATGGATCGCCAATTCTGCAAGTCAGCCATCTCCTGTTACTGAACGACCTCCCTCTGTCGGCTCATTCTGAGTTGGTATGAGCAGATGGCCGTTGTAACCCTGCTGTTCCTCGGAGTCAAAAACGTTCGCATAAGACCGCCGTTGCCGCCCTTCCTTTCACCGGACGTACTCGATGATCTCAATCAAAAATTCAACCTCATGCCCATGACCACGGCGGAGCAGGACCTTTCTGCAATTCTCGCCGCATAGCCCTCTTCCGGGCAAAACTAAGGGCGATCCTTCGCGCATTTGCGGCGTTAAAGGATCGTCTTGCTTGCGTTAACGGGAATCGAACCCGGGTTTAAGATTGAGAAGCTAGCGGCCTGTTAAATGGATTCAAACACTTACAGGCAAATGAGGAGCTGCATACCGCGGTGTGTACCTGAAACGAAAAATACCCTTCCACGTCAGAGCTTTTCAGAGTAATGTCAGGGACCACACACGATCCGCCTCGAGATTGGTCTTTGAGTCCAGCAAAACCTTATCGCCGCTCAATGACAAAATCCAGGTCTGAACCGGTACTCGAATCCGGTCATGGGCGGTTTGGGAACGCATCGCGAACTTCAGTAACCTCATTTTGGAAGCCGAAGTGGGATTGCCAGATTCTCATGATCAAGACACTCTTACCTTAGGAGGGGATATGAACACACTTATCAAGAATTTGTACTTCCAGGTGCGCGGCTTTGTGGAGCGCGAAGAAGGCCAGGACCTTGTCGAGTATGCTCTGGTCGTGGCGCTCATCGCATTTGGCGCAATCACTGGTATGAAATTCCTTGCCACGGGCCTGAACAACGCGTTTTCTGACATCGCGTCCGTTGTGACCAGCAGCATCACGTAGACACAAGACCGACTAGTTTAATGACACCCCGCTGCGGCGGCGATAGATTTTGGCCGCCGCCCTGGAGTGCTTTTCCCGATCAAACTCCCACTACGCGAACGGTAGACACATCTGCAAGGTTCGGTTTGTTTCTGCCTCCAGGGCTAGAACCGTTCTCCCGATACTGGACGGCTTCGCTTGTTTGCGGGAATGCCGCTGCTAATCCCTCGCCTATGCTCCGTGTGTGATACTCCTCAAACTTCCCGAAGCCGGCGGCCACGTGTGTCTCTGTGAAGTGGACGTAGTGGCGGGCAGCCACTGAAGGCGAGCGGAGTTATGGGTGCGCACTATCTGTCTTGCACTTTTGTGCCCCGCCGCAACCGCGATCGCCTTGACCTGCCCTTGAGGTGAGTGAGAGACTTGCCGAACTCTTAAACAGGGGTTTGCGGAGAAATCTGATGAAAGTTCACGCTTGTCCTGCGCCCTGCTTCTTTCCGGTGCAGCGGTTGCGCAGAGTCCTGATCCAGCTCAATACGCGCCCCGCCCTATTCTTCTGATAACCGCAGAGCCTAACGTCGAAGCGGTAATGCCGATGCTGATCACGACCAACGGTGCACAGCAGCTTGAATTCGTTCCGGCGTCCCGCATCAAAGAATTCATAGACCACGGTGCACAGCCTATCCGCATGGGGGACGTGCTTTCCGCACTCGGAGAGGCCAGTCAGAACATCAGCCGCCTCCAGGCGGAGAACGACCGGCTCTGGAAAGTTGCAATGAAGGATGCGCCCAAGCCATCAACTGTCGTTGTGCAGCAGCCTGCTCCGCAACAACCGAGCAGCTTGGAGAAATATCTACTGCTTCGCTCTCTCATGCAGCCAGTTCAGCCTTATCAGCCAGTTCAGCCTTATCGTTTGCCGCCAGCTCCCATGGTCAGTCCCAACCGCCCATGGAACTGCACAACTACGAGAGTCGGAGACACTAGTACGACAAACTGCAATTAAGGTGCGTGAAAAACTGGGGACATAAATCACTGGATCACTCCGTCCCGCCACTGTTCCCTCGCTGTTCTCAGTGGGCGTGTGCCCCGCTGCGCCTCAAATTGTGCCCCTCACTTGCCGCCACTGTGCCACACGAAGTGACACCACGCGAACGATACGAGAAAAGCTCATTCTCGGAAGTGCAGGAAATAACAGGTGAAGATAGGAGAGAGTTGGTAGCGCTAACGGGAATCGAACCCGTGTTTTAAGATTGAGAATCTCACGTCCTAACCCCTAGACGATAGCGCCACATATGGAGGGGGCAGTCTTGAAGCTGCCTTCTTAATCTATCAAAAAATCAACAGTATGCCAAAGCCGACCGTGCCCTCAAACCCAGGTCAAATCCCCAGTTTCCGCACTTCGTCGTTATAGTACTTGCGGTAGAGGATCTCCCACTCCTGCGAGCCTTCGAGGATGATCTTGCGCTGCGAGGCAATCTTCTGCCGTGCCGCCGCGTCGATCCTGGCCTCTTCCATCAGCAGGGCCTCAAGCGCTTTGCGCGCTTCCTGGCGAATCGTGTTGCGATCCTCATTGAAGCCGACAGCGTCGATGTCGGCCAGAGTATCGGCCACGGTGTGAGCCAGCTTGTTGAGCTTGTCGCGGTTAATCCTCATAGCACCGCCTTGTACTTCTTGGCGAGCTCGGTCTTCACCTTCTTGAACATCTCGGCGTATTGCGCACCCGATTTGCGCATTTCCTCGGAATACGCGTCGAGGATCACGCGCACTTCTTCGTTGATGCGGTCCTCGAGCGCAAGCTCCTCGGTGAGGCCCTCAGTAACGCGCGCCTCTGTGCTTTTCAAATCACTGGTGGTGATCAGCTTGGCATCAATGAGGTGCTTGACCGTACGGCGGGCGAGATACCCAATGTATTCGCGAGAAAAAATCATGAGCTAAACTTCAGGATACCGCATTGGACCGCCTGGTGTACACCGGAAAGCCGGTAGTGATCAGTGAACAGTGCACAGTGCGGAAAACGTCCCCTGCTGACGATCCGTGCTGCAAGTGCGGAGACTGGTACTGTCGGTATCCACCGTTCACTGTTCACTGTCCACTGACCACTGTTCACTGACCACTGATCTGCCGATGCGGGCACGTCTTGGTATTAATGCACCCATCGGCCAGGCGCAGCCTCTCCACCGGTCGGCCGTTTACCAGGTGCTCCTGCACTATCTCCGCGGCATCTTCCGGCTTCACATGCCCGTACCAGACAGCCTCGGGATACACAACGACCGTCGGCCCGTGTTCGCACTGGTCCAGGCAGCCAGACTTGTTGATGCGGACGGCATTTCCCAGGCCGGCGGCCTTGGCGAGTTGTTGCAACTGCGTGTGCAGTTCGCTCTTTCCATCGGTTGTGCACGAGGGCCTTGGAGCACCTTCAGGACGGACATTGTGGCAGACAAAAACGTGGTGTTCAAACAGGGGCAAGCGTCACTCCTCCAGCCTTCAGCTTACAGGGCCGAACCCGGCGCAAACTTTCCACATTTGCGACTGCTCACCCCGCCCCCATCTGAGAGAATGATTCCTTGACTATGAGCACGGACAATCTTCTGTCGCTGAAAGACGATATGGTGGCCTTCATTGAAGGTCACGGTCTCGTGCGTCTTCCAGGCTACGTCACCGAAGACATTCCATCGGTTGTGTGGGAAGGCGAAGGCAATCCTGACGCGTGGAAAGACTTTGTGGAGATGGCCAAACACGTCGGTTCACCGTTCGTCACCTTTAGTGAAATGCGTCTCGACCGTGAAGAACTCGATCACCTCATCGAAGAGGCCGGCGAGATGAACTTCCCCGATGAGGAAGCTTCTGAGCTCGTCGAAGCGCAGTGGCTGCGCAAATATGCCGGCATGGTCGGCTACATCCAGCTCGGCTTCATCTACCAGGGGATTGTCTTTCTTCACGAGACCACCACCGAGTGGTACGAACGTTTCCAGTCGCTGCTTGAAGATGTCGAGAGTTTTAACGACATCATCATCGACGACCACGACCACGAGCACAACGAAGAGGACGAGTAACCGCGGTGAGCGCGACGGGCGCAGTTCAGAACAGCGCCACACTTTTGGCTTCGCCGCGACAGCGTTGGATCCTGGCTGAGCCTCATCCACAGGAAGCCGCAGTGCTCGCTGAATCAGCGCGCATCCCCATTGTTCTCGCCGAGCTCCTTGTCGCTCGCGGCATCATCACCTCCAGCGAAGCCTTTGCATTTCTCAATCCTGAAGTTTCGCACCTGCACGATCCGCTGCTGATGCTCGGCATGAAGACCGCCGTGGAACGCGTCGAAGCGGCCATCGCGCGCAAGGAACCGATTCTGCTCTACGGCGACTACGACGTGGACGGGACCACCGCTGTCGTCTTGCTCAAAACCACAATCGAAATGCTCGGCGGCGAGATTCGGTTCCACGTGCCGCATCGACTCCGCGAGGGATACGGCCTGCAATCCTCAGTGCTTGAATCGGCATTCGCTGACGGTGTTCGTCTCGTCATCACCGTCGACACCGGGATGCGCGCTTTTGCCGAAGCTGAAACCGCACAACGGCTCGGCCTCGACCTCATCATCACCGATCACCATCTGTCCCGCTCAGACGATGCTGTTCCCGACGGCCCTTGCCATCCTCAATCCCAACCAGCACAACTGCGGCTATCCCGAGAAATCGCTCTGCGGTGCGTCAATTGCTTTGAAGCTTGCGCAAGCGCTGCTGGAGCGTCACGACGCCGATCGCACGCGCGATAAATTGCTGCCGAGTTTTCTAAAGATGGCGGCCATCGCCACCATCGCCGATGCTGTTCCGTTGTGCGGCGAAAATCGCGTGATCGCCGCGCTGGGTCTGCGCGAACTGCGCAAGCCGGTCGGAGCCGGCCTCCGCGCGCTCTTCGCGGCCGCTCAGCTTAATGTTGCAACCAAGCCCATCACCAGCTTCGATATTGCCTTTCGCATCGCGCCGCGCATCAACGCTGCCGGCCGCATGGACGTGGCCTCGGAGATCATCGAGCTCTTCTGCACTCGCGATGCGGCGCGGGCCACCGAGCTCGCCAACAAGCTGGAGCGCCTGAATCGCGACCGCCGCGACACGGAAGCAACGGCTCTTGCGGCAATTGAAACGCGCCTCGCCACGGATGAAGAATTAGCCGCTTCGCGCCTCGTGGTTGTGGATGGAGATGGCTGGCATCGCGGCGTCATCGGCATCCTTGCTTCGCGCGTTGTGGAACGCACCGCCAAACCTGCGCTCGTCATCAGCGTTGAAGACGGCATCGCCCACGGTTCGGGCCGATCCGTTGACGGATTCCAACTGCTCAACGCCATCGAGACCTGCGCCGACCTCTTCACGCGCTTTGGTGGACATGCGTTTGCCGTCGGCTTTGCACTGCCCGCTGCTTCGCTGCCCGAACTCAAGCGCCGCCTTGCCGAATGCGCTGCCGAACGCCTTGCAGAGCGCGAACCCGAGCGCGTGCTGACGATCCACGCGGAGCTTGCCCTCGATCAGATCACCGCGGTGCTGGCAGGATGGCTGCGCAAGCTGGAGCCGCTGGGCCACGGCAATTCAGAGCCCATCTTTGTCGCACGAAACGCCCGCCTCGTCTCCGCACCGCGCATCATGAAAGAACGCCACCTTCGTTTGGAGTTGACTCACGGAGAAGGCACAGCGGCAACCCGCGCAGTGGGTTGGGACATGGCTGCGAGGTCCGCCGAATTGGGCCTCGCCCAAGGCTCGCGCATCGATGTCGCATATCGCATTCGCGAGAATCTTCATCCCGACTTCGGCGGACTTGAAATTGAAATCGCGGGTCTTCAACTCCCAGCCGGCTAATCAACCTCGAACAGACTTTGCATCGGATACAACGAAAGCCCACGGCACAGACCGTGGGCTTTCATCATTTGCCGCAACACTGGCTTAATTGTGCGGCTTTTGCTCGTGCTGCGGGTGGCCCTGTCCGCCACCGCCATGCTCCTGGGGAGCCTGCCGCGCCTGCTCGTGAGGCTGTTCGTGGTTGCCGTGCGGCTGCTGAGGGTTTCCATGGGGCTGTTCAAAGTTGCCTTGCGGCTGCCGTGAGTTCTCATGCGCTGGTTTGTTGTAGCCGTTCTGCTGTTGATATTGCTGCTGACGCACTTGCTGCTCTTGATGCTGTTGCTGCTGGTGCAGTTCTTGCTGCGGATGCTGTTGTTGCTGATATTGCGGCCGGCCTTCGCCGCCGTGATTGTTGTTGAACGAGTTCGGCTGTTGCTGCCGCATGTTGCTCTGCGCGCCATGATTGTCGTTGTAACCGATGGGGCGCTCGGCGGCCACGGTGTGCGGATGTCCGCCGTTGTTGTTCGCGTAGAAGCTGCGATCGGATCGCGCCGCATCGAAGTGTTGCTGCTGAACCGACGTCGCGCCGATGTGCCGTTCGTGCATTGCATGCATCTCGTCGGAGGAAGGATCGTGCCGGATTCCGCCTGGCCCGCCGCTGTATGCCACGTGACGTTCGTTCACGATCGTGTTGCGATGGACAACGTCGCGATCGACATAGGTGTTGTGGATGTAAACGTTGTTTACGCGCACAACTGCGGTGTTGTATTCGAAACCATGGTTGTGCCACCGGCCCCCGACAAAGCCCACTCCCATGTACCCAAATCCATAGTTCACGCCGCCATAGAAGCCAACGTGAGGTCCCCAGTATCCGGGATGGAAGACGTAGATACCGCTCGACCAACCCCAATAGGGAGGCGTCCACAGTGCGCCTTCATAGGGTGCGGGTACCCACGCACCTGGAACCCAGTAGTAGCCTTGATCGCTGTAGGCCCAATAGCCCGGCGTCCACAGCCACCCCGGCTGCGGGCAAGGGGGCTGTTCGTAGACCGGCAACACCGGCGGAGCAATATTGACGCTGATCAAAACGCCCGCGAAAGAAGAGGCGGGAACCAGAGAAAGCAGAAGCGCTAAAAACATCCAGCGCGATTTGCGAAGTAAATCCATAAACGTCCTCCTTCAACTCATTCACCCGTGCGCGAGCAGCATTCATGTTGCGCCGCTCACCGGGATTGTGGTTCTTGTGCAGTTTTCAACTCTGCAATGTAAATCGACAGCTCAAGGCGGGGAAAAATAAATAAGCTTCTTGCTGTCGGCCTGTTTTTTTAAGGCCAATCATGTTTGATGCAGGTTGCTGCCTAATTCAGACTACGCAGAGATAAACCCAGGGTGCCATGGAAAGTTGCACCCCAGTTGGGCACTTTAGTTATGTCAATCTACGCAGTCCGCAGACGGCAGGCCACTTAGCAGCCTGCCGTTTCGGCGAAAGTATCCATTTAGCTAGTAGCGGTAACTCAGGCCCGTTCCGAAGACGGCGTTTGCCTTGAGATCGATGGGAACGACAATAAACGGTGGATTGGGAATACCGGTTGGAACGGCAGTATGTCCGATCACTCCCGCAACGTGACCTATACCGATATCGAATGCAAAGTGTGGATTTTCCTTCTGCGTCACGCGCACCGCGTAGTCCATTGTTGTAGGAATGTGCGCGCCGCTGCCCGGAGGGTACAGGATCGGACCGAGATTTACCACGTTTGGAGGCTCCTGCGTAAATCCGATCGCCGGCACCGCAGCCAGATTATGTCCGAGCGGAATGGGAATACCGAGACCGCCGAAAAGCCGCCCCATGAATCGCGTGGACTGCCCGCCCAGCCCGAAGATCGACGCGTTCGTCATCTTGAAGCCGAAGTTCAGCAGGAAGGGAACCGGTGGTTTCAGATATGTTTTGGACGCGGCCACGTACACATCCTCGTTGGTGTAGGACTTCAGATCTCCGTAGAGCTTCTCGTTGAGCGCGCCGCTTACGAACTTGTCGCCCGTACGCACAACGACTCCCGCAGCGAAGCCCGGCGTCCACTCGCCCCATTGTCCCTCTTTAATGGCCACCACCTTGCCGTTGAAGACATTCATTCCGTCGTAATCCCACAGGCTGCTGAAGGCTGGACTATTGCCTTTGAAGTGCACGCTGCGCGTGTAGCCAAACTCAGCGCGGTTCGCGATGCCTTCTTCAATCGAAAACGTGTTCACGTAGCCGATCACGCTCGAAGCGTTCACAAAGTGGTAGCCAACCGCGGGATGAGACCACACGTGATCCTTCTCCGACAAGACCACGTAAGCAGTCGGCGTGATAAAGCCGCCGGTCTGACCCTCGAGCGTCAGGTTCTGCGCGTTGATGCGTGCGGTGCCAAAAAGTGCCGCCGCAAGGGCGCCGCCAGCGGCGAGCCTTTTCAATAAGGAAGAGAGCTTTAACATTCAATGGCTCCAAAATAAGCGCCGATCAAGCGCCCGTAATCTTCTTAAACCGGTCTGAAGAAGCGTCGATGAGAGTTGTGATGTGTGCGGAATTGTCTGTCAGCCGGGCGCCCCGGCGACTGCAGTAGTTGTCGAAAGGGTCGGACCTTATCTGCTGCAGAATGAACCTACCGCAGAGCCGAAGAAAAACCGTGCGGCACATCGACCGTCTACCGGATTACTCCGACGTCGAATTAAGAATCTCCTGTTTGTAACACAAATTCAGCGCTACCGTCACCGACCCGCGACACAGGCCGCGCATTACGTCCGGGTGGTAGACTCTCGGCATGCCGCGCGGATTGTTCATCACTCTCGAGGGCCTCGATGGCTCCGGCAAAACGACGCAAATCAAGCGCTTGGCGGCATGGATGCAAAAGCGGGGACTCGCCCCGGTCATCACGCGCCAGCCCGGCGGCACTGCCACAGGTGACCGCATCCGTGCCCTGCTGTTGGATTCTGGTTCTACCCCCCTCGCACCCATGACCGAAATGGCGTTGATGTTCGCCGACCGCGCCCAGGCCATCGCTGAAGTAATTGAACCCGCACTCGCCGCCGGCAAGGTGGTGCTTTGCGACCGCTTCACTGACTCCACCGAGGCCTACCAGGGCGGCGGTCGCCAACTCGGCTCAGAGCGCGTACTCGATCTGCATCGCCTCGTCTGCGGAAATCTTCAGCCGGACCTCACCCTGCTTCTGCTGCCCTCACTCGATTCGAGCCTCGCCCGCGCACGCAACCGCAACGAACGCACTGCCGCCCAAACCGGCAAAGACGAAAATCGCTTCGAGCTGGAGCAAGGCGAATTCTTCAAACGCGTTTGGGAAAAATACCATGAGATCGCAAAGCGCGAACCAAATCGCGTCGTGCTCATCGAAGGCAACCTCTCGATCGATGAAGTCCACGAGCAGATCATTGAAGCCGTCTCAGAGCGGCTGGTTGCGATCCGGCACTGACGGCGAACAGCTTTCACCATTCGCCGTCAGCGCCGTTCTTCAATTGCCGCGGTTGAAGTTCAGGTTGGTGACAAACGTTCCCGTGTCGTAGACTGCGGAACTCCATGGCACGCTCAACGTAAACTGCGACAGCGGATTGCATCCCGTAATGCTCACCGTGAACGAAGCGCTTGCCGACGCACCCACTGCCAGATCGCCAAGCAAAGCCGGCGTGCTTCCGGCAGTCACTTTTGGCATACATTTCGGTCCCGTTGTCTGCGTCAGTGTGAATCCTGTCAACGTTGTTGCATAGGCCGTACCCACGTTGCCGTTCATCGCCGTCACAGTCAGCGTGCGCGTATTGCCGGTGCCCGCCTTGGTTGAAAGCGCGAAGGTCATTCCATATCCCGGCAACTTCGTTGGATCTACAATGCCCCAGTACGCCGGCTTCGCCTGCAAGCCGTGGTCGAAGGGCAGGGGATAATCCGTGCGTGTTACCGGGAAGCCGTCCAGCCACGTGTCATCGTCGGCCATGCCCCAGAACGTCACCGCGCTTATTTTGCCGTTCTCCTTGAAGGCGTCGAAGTACTGCTTGTAGAGCCAGCCCTGCTCCGCGAGAACTGCGGGGGGAACGTTGTTCCCGTAATTCGACTTCGTATCTCCGGCGTTGTACACGCTCATGTCGAGTTCGGTAACCTGCTGTTCCAGGTCCGGGAACGCATTCGCAACCGTATCGATTGCGTTCACGATTGCCGCGGGCGATGGGTAATTGATTGCGTTATGCATCTCGTGTCCGACGCCGTCAATCGGGATGCCCCTCGCTCGCAGATCGCTGACCACCTGCACAAGGCACGCCAGCCGATTCGCGTCTGTCGTACTGAAGTCGTTGATGAACAGTTTCGTCCCCGCCGGAGCATACTGTCGTGCAGCCTGCAGGGCAATATCGATGTAGCTCTTGCCCAGCACTTTGTAGAACGGCCCGTGTACCAGGCAATCCGGCTGGCTCGGATCCAGCGGTTCGTTCACTGCATCCCATGCATACACCTTGTTCCCAAAGTGCTGCACCTCGTTCTGGATGTGCTCCTGGATATTTGCGGTCACAAGCGCCTGGTTTGCAGAGGAATTCGTGCCATCGCCTGTAGCGTACGCAGGCGTCTGCGACCCGTTTGCCCACACTAGGTTGTGTCCGCGGATTCGCATGTCGGCGCACGCCGCCACCCCAGCCTGCGCGTCAGCATTCGTGTAGTTGAAGCTTCCTTTCGTGTTCTCTACCGAGCTCCACTTCATGTCGTTGCCCGAAGTGATGCTGTTGAAGTGCATGGTGAGAAGCTGCGCATGAGGCCCTGAAACATCCGCCATATCCATCTCGGCGCCCACAGGGAAGAACTGCGAGAGCGTCTTGTAGATCGATGGAATGTCAGTCTGGATCTGCGGTGGCTTCACGTAAGTCAACTGAAAGTCATCGATGTAGAACGACACAAGGTCGTTGCCGGATGGTGGAAAGGTTTGGAAGTACAAGAACGCCTGACCCTGGTCGTAGTTGCTCGACATGTTGTAGCCGTTCACGCTGATCTGGTGCCATGCGCCGTCCGCGGGCACGGTTACTCCCGGGAAGCTGGTCACGCCTGGGAAACTCGTCACTCCATTCAGCGTAGTTTGCAGGCTCACGTTGATGATGTGGTTTGTTCCATCGGTGGGCGTGAGCATGATCCAGCCGCTGATGTTGTACACCGATCCCGGATACATCTTGTTGCTGACGCTGATCTGCGGCCCGTCAAAATTCGCGATACGGCCGGTCGTCAGCAGGCTGCGCGTCCCTGAATGCGCCACGCCGTCCGCGTTCGTCACACTTGATTGGCCTGAGCGCGAACTCCATCCATCCAGTCCGCCATCTTCAAACGTGGTAGCAATTCCGCTATTGTCCTGCTGGCTTGGATCCGGCGGCGGCGGAGCGATTTCACTTATGGTCACATTGCTCAGGTAGAAGGAATCCGTTGCGCTGCTCGACTGTGCATACAGCACCAGCGACGTCGGCGGTCCCGGCAGATTACTAAAGCTGAACGTCCCCTGGACCTTCGTCCACGCGGTTGATGATAGCGCCCCTGAGGTCGCGAGATTCGCAAACGCACCCGCGGTTGCGCAGTCCGCAGTCTTCGTTGAAAGCGTCACCGTCGGGTTGGTACTGTCTGGCGCGGCCAGCAGTACGTAGGCCGTGACCTGGTATGTCGCGCCCGCTGCAAGATTCAAGCTCACCAGGTTGAGGCTCGGCCCCATGAACGTAGCTGTTCTGTTCGTCGTGAGCAGCGCATTCGTATTTCCTGCGGGATCCAAAACCGGCGGCGCCGCATTGGTCAGCGTCGGCGATCCGAATTGCGTCCAGCCATCCAACCCGCCATCCGACCATGTGTAAGTGGCAACCGCTGTGCCGCCCGGCGGCGGAGCCGTTTGCGTGATCACCACGTCGTCCAGGTAGAACGACTGGGCCGTCGAAGCGCCCACAAGCTGCGCATAGAGCGTCAGGCCTGTTTCTGTCGTGGTCGCGGTGAATGATCCACCGATCGTTGCCCACCCGGAATCGTTCACCGGCACCTGGAATGCCCCGATCGTGTCGAAGCACGTGCCTCCAGAGCAGGTGGAATCCGTGCGCTTCATCGTGAAGTTCGCGTTTGTCGCGCTCTCACCGTTCGTCAGCCGCAGAGATCCTGTAATGGTGTACTTTGCGCCCGCCTGCAACAACCCGCCGACGTTGATTGATGGTCCGCCCTGGCCCGTGGCCCCGGTGGTCGTCAGCAAGCTGAAGGACCCGTCAAAGGCCGCAGCATTGGTCGCCACCGGCGCGCTCGCTCCGTTGAACGATGTCCAACCCTTTGCTGTTCCGTCTTCAAAACTGTACGTTGCCACGGTCTGCGCATCTGCTTGGGCCGCACACAAAACCGCTGCAGTTATCAAGCCGCAGACGACAAAGCTCACTCGATTTTGGCGCACGAAAATGCTGCTGATTCCGGGGATGCGAATCATGGGGACTCTCCTTCGATTTCAGTGCGTTCAACTCTGAAGACCCCTCGTCCTTGCCTGGAGGGGGATCGTGCACGGGGAAAAGAGTTCAGCCGAATACGGATGAGACTAATTCGATTTACTCAAAACAGGGGGGAGTATAGTCACGCATTTTAAAGACTGTCAAGAATGTATTTTCTGCATGTCATCGCCAAAACCTCGCTCCCAACAAAAAGCGGGATTTGCAAAAACAAATGTCTCTCCTTTGTCATTTGTCCCACCACTCGATAATTCCTTCATCGTTTCATTTGCGCGCTTGGTTCTTTAACCGGCTCGTCATCTCTCCGCAACATTCCGCTGCTACGAATCTCCAAGCGGCAGGTTGACGGTCTGGGTCCCATGCTCGACGACCAGAGTTGCCTTCCACCTCGTGCCGCAATTCCCCAATCGAGGTCCTAATGCAAAGCTTCGCCCACATTCGCCCTTTCGCAGGGCTCGCACTCATGGCTGCCGTCACCTGCACGAGCGCCATCGCCCAGCACGATCAAAACAGCCGGGAGATCAAACACGTTTTTGTCATCGCGATGGAAAATCACAACTGGACGCAGCCGGTAACGTTGGCAGGAAAGATTCAGCCCATCTTTCAAAATCCAAATGCCCCATTCATTAACAGCCTGGTGAATGGAACTGCCGTGGCCTTCATCAACGGCAAACCGGTGAGCATCAGCGAGCACACGGCCTATGCCGCGTCATACCACAATGTCCTGGCCACGCAGGGTGGCAGCAATCCGCACATTCACCCATCTGAACCCAACTACATCTGGGCAGAGGCGGGCACCAATTTCGGCATCGCCAACGATGACGATCCTTACCGGGACACTCCACCGAACGCACAGAGCACCACCCAGCACCTTACCGGCCTGCTGCAGAAGGAGGGAAGAACCTGGAAGTCGTATCAGGAAGATATCGACCTCGCCACGGTGAACGGCAAACTCACCAACCTGCCCCTGCCGCAAAGTCAGTGGACGGTCCCCCTTGTCAGTCTTAGCGGCGTTTTCGATTCAAACAGCCTGCTGAATGAGTACAACGATTCGCTGCAATATAACTACGCCGCCAAGCACAACCCGATGGTATTCTTTGCCGACACCAACGGGGGTAACAACACGACGCCTTCAAATCCGCTGGCCGGCAATTACGCCCCACTGCAGCAGCTGGCCGTTGACCTGGACAACAACAAGGTCGCGGACTACGTGTGGATCACGCCCAACCAGTACAACGATCAGCACAGCGCCTTGAGCACCGCATTCGCGGGTCTCACTGGCGATAGCTCGCAACTCAAGGTGGGCGACAACGCGCTGGCTCGCCTCGTGCCGATGATTATGGCCTCGAAGGCGTACAAGGATGGCGGCGTCATCATTCTCTGGTGGGACGAGAGCGAGGGTGACGGCGAAACCGGCGACAATGCCGATGACTTCAACCACACCATCCCCGAGATCGTCATCTCCAACCTCGCCCACGCCAACGAGAGCGGCATGCCCTATGCCAGCCCCGTCGACCTGACGCACTCCTCCGACCTGCGCACCATGCAGAACATCTTCCACGTCAAAGCAACCGGCGGATCCTCTCCATATCTTGGAGACGCCGCCAACGGAAATGACCTGTCGGACCTGTTCGCCCCCGGCGTCATTCCCTCGCGTCCATAGTCAACTCTCTCTCCCTCCCCCGGGTGATCCAGCAACGCAAACGGCGCGGAGTCTCCTGACTCTGCGCCGTTTGCCTTTTCAGACACTCTCTGTCAACGTCCGCGACACAAATCCGTCCAGCGCAAACAGAGCTTCAATCATGCCAGAATGACAAGAATCGGGATTAGGCTCTAGCAGGAACCAAACGCTCAAGCAGCACGTATGCATTTGCACCCCAGCCACGAGCCGGATCGCCCGCGGCTTCGAATCAGGAGGAAGTCGGCCATGTCCTCAGGTTCCAGTTCACGCAATCTCGCAATCCTCTGTCTCGCCATCGGATTCGCCGTAGCTATCGCCAGTGCCCAATCCGCCGAAACAGCTCACTCAGGCGGCATGGCCCACATGTCCGGACATATGTACATGACAACCCTGCGATCGAAGCAGCCCGGCGATCAGGCGAAGGCCGACGCCATCGTTACTGCAGCCAAAGCGTCCATGGCTCCCTACGAGGACTACCACGCCGCGCTTGCCGACGGTTATCGCATCTTCCTTCCCAATATTCCACAGCCCCAGTATCACTTCACGAAAATGGCGAACGGATTTGCAGCATGGAATCACTTCGACCCGCTGAAGCCCACCTCGCTGCTCTATCGCAAAACCGCCGACGGCGGCTACAAACTCATCGGCGTCATGTATACCGACCGCGTCGATGCCACCGAAGATGAGATCAACAGCCGCATTCCGCTAAGCATTGCAACCTGGCATCAGCACATCAACTTCTGCAAGGCGCCTGATGGACAGAAGGCCGCGTACTTCGGCCCCAACGCGAAATTCGGCTTGCTCGGCTCCATCCATACTCAGCAGGATTGCGACGCGGCCGGCGGAGTCTTCCTCCCTCACGTATTCGGCTGGATGGTCCACGTCTATCCCTACGAATCTGACCCGCGCAAAATCTGGTCCGTCGACGATGACGACAGCGGTCACGACAACATGGACCACTCCGCAATGCCCGGCATGAAGATGGATTAGCGAACCGCTGACTGGTGTCCCATCGTTGACGTGGCTTCATCGCGGCCCGGGTAGGAAACCACGAATCAGAGCACAAACTACGGCGTCATCCTGAGCGTAGCGGCTTGGAGCCCCACGAACGATTCATCGCTCGTGGGATAAGCGGAGCCGAAGGACCTGCTTTTGCTCTTCGAGCGCACCACCTACAGAACTGGCCCATCCACGACGCGGCTTCACGCAGCATAGGGGGAAAACCACGAATCCCAGGCCATCTCTTCTTTCTGCGTTTGTTTCAGTCCATCACCGAAGCCGAAAACGCATCACCAGTCCCGGCGAAAGCTTCTCTCCCGCCTTCACGTCGCCATGCTCATCCAACGCATCCCAGCCCGAGTTAGCGATGTAATAGAACCAGTCGCCCACCAGCACCCCATGCGTTGGATCGCCAAGCGTGGCCGTGGCTCGTTCAATAATCTCCTCCGACACCACTTTTGTCAGCGATCGATCGAGCTTCATTCGCACCACGCGTTCCGGCGAGGTTCCGTTCTGCGTCAGCAGGAGCGCCCCGTCGGCGAAGTAGACCCCATCCACACCATTCAGCGCGAATTTCGCCGCGCCGTGCTGCGCCGCGTCCCCGTGCCCATCCACATGATTGACCCAACGCACCTGGCCGTCCTTGAGATCGAGAATTCCAATTCCGCGGAGGTAGTCGGGAACCGCCACCAGATTGCCGCCGGGTAGTGCCACCGGGGTCTGAGGCGAGATAAAGTCCTTCTCATTGATCAGAACCAATCTCGCGTTTTCAACTCTGTAAACGCCTCCGCGTTCGCCGTCGCTGACAATGGGAACGCCGGTTTCCGGCAGCGCCATGTCTCCCAGTGCAGTGTGGGGCAAGCTCTCGATCCGACTCAGCATTGCTCCGGTCCGCAGGTCAAAGCACAACACTGCCGATTCTCCCCAGTCGGCTTTTGGCGCGGCGGTAAAACCGTCCAATGCAACTTCTGTTGCCCACACGCGGTTGCGTTTCGCATCTACCTTGATGGCGAGCATAGGCCATCCACTCGGCGAAGATGCAAACACAGAAACCTGTCCCGAAGAGGAAACCCGAACAATCTTCTTCTCCAGAACACTCGTAATCAGAAACGTCTTCGACTGCGGATCGAAGTCAATATCCTCCGGGATAAGTCCAGCATCCGGCAGCTTGAATGCCACCTCTGATCGAGCAACGGGAGTTTTGTTTTGCCGGAAGCGTTCCAGAATGGATTTGTATTCGGGGAGATCGTGAAGTGCGACGAACGCCTTGTCGTTGCCGGCGAGCATTGAGTCGTCCGCCTCCCCCATGGCCGCAAACTCCTTCAATGCCGCCAGCGCATTCTGGTTATCCGGTATCTCGGCATACGCGCGCGCAGTCGCTTCAATCGCATTCGGCGCATTATTCAGCAGAGTGCGAACCTTCAGGGCCGCATCGAGATATCCAAGCTTGTCCCCCGCAGCGCGCGCCGCATGCGCCTGTTTCTGCAGTTGCGCGAATTCGTCCACCGCGCTAGGCGCAGTTGACGTGCTGATCAACCACAGCAATAACGCGGCAATCAGTTGGAGTTTTCCCATGTCGGTCGCCGTCCGTCAGCCTTTAGGCCTGGATAGCAGAATCGCACATCCGCTCAGCCGGCGCCTTGACCGGCAAGTTTTGGTTCCATGGAGAAATACCGTCTCTGAAACCAGAATGCGACGTTCACCAACCCAATCAGCGCCGGCACTTCAATCAGCGGTCCGACTACGCCTACAAACGCTTCACCGGAATTTAACCCGAATACCGCCACGGCCACGGCAATGGCCAGTTCGAAGTTGTTGCCAGCCGCGGTGAATGACAACGTAGCCGATTGCGCATAGTTTGCGCCCAGTCGCTTGCCCATCCAGAAGCTCACCAGGAACATGATCAGGAAATACACCACCAGCGGTATCGCGATGCGCAGCACGTCCAGCGGCAGCCGCACGATCAGGTCGCCCTTCAACGAAAACATGACGAGAATCGTGAACAGAAGCGCCACCAGCGTCAGTGGACTGATGCGGGGAATGAAACGCGTGCGATACCACTCCTCGCCTTTCAGCCGAATCAGCACAAAGCGCGTAATCATCCCCGACACAAAAGGAATGCCAAGATAAACACCCACACTCTTCGCAATCTGCGCGATGCTCACATCCACAACACTGCCCTCAAGCCCAAACCACTTCGGCAGCACCGTGATGAAAACCCACGCATAGAAGCTATAGAAGAGCACCTGGAAGACGCTGTTGATCGCGACAAGGCCCGCGGCGTAATCCGTGTCTCCATTGGCAAGTTCATTCCAGACCAGCACCATCGCGATGCAGCGCGCAATGCCGATCAGGATCAGCCCGCGCATGTAAGCTGGTTCTCCGCGAAGAAACACGACAGCGAGGACGAACATCAGTGCAGGGCCGATCACCCAGTTCTGCAACAGCGAAAGCCCGAGCACGCGTTTCCTGCGAAACACCTCGCCCAGCTTCTCGTAGCGCACCTTGGCGAGCGGCGGAAACATCATGATGATCAGCCCGATGGCGATTGGAATGTTCGTTGTCCCGCTCTGAAAACGATTCACGAATCCAGCTGAGCCCGGTACAAAATGCCCCAGCCCCACCCCAACCGCCATCGCGAGAAAAATCCACAGCGTCAGGAAGCGGTCGAGGAACGAAAGCTTCTTCCGGTCCAGTGGAGCGCAGATCTGGCCTTGCGTGTAGGGTGTGCTTGCCATTGTCATCTCGCCTCAGCAGCAGGCGCACAATCCACGGCGCCCGGCCTCGGAGCGCTTTGCAGAGCTACAAACTTCGCCGGACTGCAGCATGCCTTCGACAGACGCGCGCGGTCTGCCTGCATAGCGCGGTCCTCAGCAAGCCACGCCAGTGTCTGGCGCAGAACCTGCGTTGCGCCGATGCTCGGCGGCATCACTATGCGATAGTGCATCCACTTCCCCTCGCGCCGCGCCTGCACGATTCCCGCTCGGCGCAGGTACGCCAGGTGCCTCGAAATCTTCGGCTGCCCCTGTGCGAGGATCTCAACGAAATAGCAGACGCAGAGTTCCTGATCTCCCATCAGGTTCAACAGGCGCAGGCGCGTATTGTCGCCCAGTGCCTGAAAGAAGCGCTCCATATCGAACTGCGATGATCTGGCTGCCATGCTTTATATATACGCCTTGACGAATATGTGCACAAGGGATATATTCGCTTTAGTGAATATGTTTTTATCAGGAGTACGTCATGGCAGAGCAGATTCTGGATTCGGTCAAATCAAAGTATGCAGCAGTCGCAGAAAGTTCTCTTTCAACCGATAACGCGGGCGTAAAGGCCGTAGCCGAAGCGTTTGGCTACACGGCCGAAGAGCTCACGTCGATTCCCGCGGAAGCCAACATGGGCCTCTCGTGCGGCAATCCCACGGCCACCGCGCATCTCAGGCCCGGCGAAGTAGTAGTCGATCTCGGCTCCGGCGGCGGTCTCGATGTATTTCTCGCGTCGAAGCAAGTTGGTCCCACTGGCCGCGCCATCGGCATCGATATGACGCCTGCCATGATTGAGCGCGCCCGAACCAATGCCAAGTCCGGCGGCTACACCAACGTCGATTTCCACCTCTCAACCATCGACAAGATTCCGCTCCCTGACGCGTCGGTCGATTGCGTCATTTCGAACTGTGTTCTCAACCTTGCGCCCGATAAGCCCGCCGTATTCCGTGAAATCGCACGCGTACTCAAGCACGGCGGCCGTCTCGCGGTTAGCGATATCGCTTTGAAGCACGAACTGCCTGAGGCTATCGCGAAGAGCGTTGCCGCCTACGTTGGTTGCATCGCCGGCGCCATCCGCATCGACGACTACCGCTCCGGCCTTCTCGCTGCCGGCTTCGAGCATGTCGAAATTGTCGACAGCGGCGCCGATCTCAACGCCTACGCCAAGGTTGAAAATCAATCCGGCTGCTGCTCCCCCGCCATGGACAAAACAGAAGCATCCTCCTGCTGCGGTCCTGTTCCCGGAGCCGCGCTACACGACGACCTAAAGACGCTTCTCGCAACCTACGATGTCAACGCTGCTGCTGCCAGCGTGAAGGTTTACGCGCTCAAGCCGGCTGCGGTGCCCGCAAAATCCTGTTGCGGCCCCACCTGCTGTTCGCAATGAAAGACGCAGCAATGTTCAAAGTCATTTTCGCCTGTGTACACAACGCCGGCCGCTCGCAGATGGCGGCCGCGTTCTTTAATCAGCTCGCCGATCGCACCAAGGCTGAAGCCATCTCCGCCGGAACCGACCCCGGCCCGCGCGTGCATCCCGAAGTGCTCGCCGCGATGCAGGAGATCGGCATCGATCTCAGCCATGCCCAGCCGCAAAAGCTAACCGACGACCTCGCGCGCCAGGCTCAACTCCTCATTACCATGGGCTGTGGCGATCAGTGTCCATATATTCCCGGTCTCCGCCGCGACGACTGGCCCCTCCGCGATCCCAAGGGCCAGCCGATGGAAGAGGTTCGGAAAATCCGCGACGAGATCCGCGCCCGCGTGCAATCGCTTCTCGCGCAGGGCGGCCTCGTCACCGCGGCGCGAAGCTAGCCCCACGCCCCCAGCATCTTCCGCACCAGCACCAACTGCCCAACGTGATACGCATTGTGGTCGGCGACGAGCAGCGCTTCGCGCAATATCGTCTGCCCATCGCCATGCGGAATCTTTGCAAACAGATCCGTCTTCGTGTCCTCGACCAGCGCGCACATCTCTTTCAAATCTTTCTTGAACGCGCGCACGCTCTTGTCCCACGCCTTGTCGTCCGCCGGAGCCCTCTCCTTCGGCCAGTAGTCATCAGGCCATTTCAGTGCGTGGTATTTCTCGTTGCGCGAAAAATCCAGAATGTCCCACTGCGCAAGCCGCAGGTGCTCGAGCAACTGCCATGGGGAATGTTCCGCCCCTTTCGGCACTTTTCCCCGCAATTCCACCGGCAGGTCCGTCACTGCCTGGTCGAACGTCGCGTGGGCATGCCCCAGTGTCAAAAGCTCCACCACGTGTTTCCGTACTGCCCCATCCGTCTTATCCGCCATCAAACCCCTCCGCATCAACGGATTCCGGTTTGGCAGGAAAGATTCCGAAATCCCGTCCGGGTTGTGAAAAGCACCGTGTTTGTGGCCGAAGCTCGCAGCCACCTGACGTCTCGACCCAAGGCTCAGAACTGCGAACTCAGAACTGCGAACTCAAAAATTGCTATACTCGCCCCAGCAGGATTCGAAATGAACGCATTTCGCCAGCAGCGGATCTGGTTCTGGATAGCGATCGCGGCCGTTGTGGTTGCTTTCGTTGCGCTGCTCGTCCCGCACGGATCCAGCACCGACTCTCCCGCTTGGATGGCGCTTCTTCCCGCCTTCTTCGTTGGCCTGCTTGTTCCGTTCAGTCTGCTGCCCTTGTTGCAGGTTCTTTCGGTCGGCCACGCGCCAAAAGCGCCATCGCTGGCCCCATCCTTCCAGCGCCCTCCACCCTTCTTCGCATAACACTCTCTCGATACTGACTCGCTCTTGACGCCTTCTGCGCCTGTAATAGCCGGGTCGATCTGTCTCTCTCACCGCGGCCAGAATTCTGTGCCGCCCATGAGGGGTGTTGATGCTGATCAATCCACCGGTCAATCCCATGGATGCCATGCAGGAATTTGCCGTATCTCTTCCTGTTGCCGCCATTGCCCTCGTTGGAATCGCCGTGTTCCTTTCGCGGCTCAAAATGCTCATCTGGAAGCCGAAAGGCCCCCAACCGCGACGGCTCTTCGCCAGGTTCGCCGCGAACGCCGCCATTGGAATTTCCTTCCTGCCATTCGCCGCGATTTACCGTCCGCGGATGATCGAGGTTGTCAAAGCCCAACTTCGCCAGGTTGAAGACGCCGACGAAGACGACAACGGCGACCCCGACACGCCAAAGAGGCACCTTTTCCGCCAACTACGCCGAATTCGCAGAGGCGAGCACGTCGAAACTCTGTCATTGCGCCTCGAATGAGCCACGCCAGGCCAATAACCGCGCCCCTGCTTCTGCCGCCGACACAGCCATTTGTGGCAAAATATGAGATGGACACTTAAAATGCCTTGGAATCGCAACAGAAACGCTTGGATGTGGGTGGCAATTGCCGCCGTCGCATTCACCTCTGTTGCCCGCGCCGAGACTCGACAGCAAAACGCCAAGGCCTTTGCGCATCCGGTACTCGAGTTCCTGGCGCGGAGTCAGGCACAAAACCCCGCCGCGCACGCCGGTGTCTCACGGTTCGCGCATCTCAGTTCCCGGCTTCAGGCGCGGTCCATGTTGCGCGATGCAGGCTCAGGTGCATTGATCGCGATACTGCCCGTGTTGTTTATTGGGTTGGTTTCGCCCCTCACTCTCGTTTCCCTTGCGTCCATCCGATGCCTGGGGCGTGCGCCAGCAGTGCCTCAGCTTTCCGCCCTCTTCCAGCGCCCCCCTCCTTGCCTCGCATGATTTCTCTGCGCTGACGCAGCGTTTGCCGCCAGGTACCCGGTCGCTGCAATTCACGACATTCACACTGGAAGATTGGAGTTTTCCGTGTTTTTCGATAAGGCACTCACGAAAGTATTTGGCACCGCCAACGAGCGGGCCATCAAGAAACTGCTTCCCATTGTTGGGCAGGTCGGCGCGTTTGAGCCGGAGATGGAAAAGCTTTCAGATGAACAACTTCGGGCCAAGACAGTCGACTTCCGCGCGCGCATCGCCGCCAAGCTTCAAGGCATCACCGACGCTGACGCCCTCAAAACGGCTGAACGTGCCGCCCTCGACGAGATTCTGCCTGAGGCCTTTGCCGTTGTCCGCGAAGCCGGCTGGCGCGCCGTCAAGATGCGTCATTTCGATGTGCAGCTTATAGGCGGTGCCGTCCTCCACCAGGGCAAGATCAGCGAAATGAAGACGGGCGAAGGCAAAACCCTGGTCGCGACCCTCGCCTGCTATCTCAACGCGCTCGCCGGCCACGGCGTCCACGTGGTCACGGTCAACGACTACCTTGCCAAGCGCGATGCCGAATGGATGGGCAAGATCTACGAGTTCCTCGGCCTCACCGTCGGCGTCATCGTTCACGACCTCTCGGACGACGAACGCCGCCAGGCCTACGCCGCCGACATCACATACGGGACAAATAACGAGTTTGGCTTCGACTACCTGCGCGACAACATGAAGTTTGAGATCAAGGACTGCGTGCAGCGCGGCCACTATTACGCCATCGTCGACGAAGTCGACTCCATCCTCATCGACGAAGCCCGCACCCCGCTTATCATCTCCGGCCCTACCGAACAGACCACCGACAAGTACGCGCGCGTCAAGAAGATCATTCCGTTGCTCGAACTTGGCGAGGAGATCGAAAGCCTTGAAGGCAAAACCTTCACCGGCGATTACTTCGTCGACGAGAAGCACCGCACGATCGGAGTGACAGACGAAGGATGGGTCACCATTGAGAAAGCGCTCGGCATCGACAACATCGCCAGCGCTGAAAACTGGGAACTCAAGCACTACGTAGAAACCGCCATCAAGGCGCACTCGCTTTACAAGCGCGATGTGGACTACGTGGTCAAGGACGGCGAGGTCATCATCGTCGACACCTTCACCGGCCGCCTGATGCCTGGCCGCCGCTGGAGCGATGGTCTGCATCAGTCCGTCGAAGCCAAGGAAGGCGTCAACATTCGCAAGGAAGACCAGACCCTTGCCACCATTACCTTCCAGAACTACTTCCGCCTCTACAAAAAGCTCAGCGGCATGACCGGCACGGCCGAAACCGAAGCTGCCGAATTCGAGAAGATCTACAAGCTTGAAATCGTCGTTATTCCCACCAACAAGCCGATGCTCCGCAAGGAGAATGCCGACGTCGTCTACCGCACTGAAAAGGAAAAATTCAAAGCCGCGGCCGACGATATCGGCATACTGCACGAATCGCAACAGCCCGTGCTGGTCGGCACCGTTTCCATCGAGAAGTCTGAGCGCCTCTCCGCCATTCTGCAGCGCAAGGGCATTCGCCACGTCGTGCTCAACGCCAAGCAGCACGAGCGCGAAGCCGAATACGTGGCGCAAGCCGGACGCCTCGGCATGGTCACCATCGCCACCAACATGGCAGGCCGCGGAACCGACATTCTGCTCGGCGGCAATCCCGAATTCATGGCGCGCCAGGAGATGGTGAAGCAGGGCCGCGCTCGCGCACTCTCGGTCGCTGAAGGCGCCATCAATCCCATGGCGCCTCCGGGCTTCCAGCGCTTCTACTACCAGGGGCAGGAGTTCGAAGTCTCTGAACCCGAGTGGACTGCCACCTTCTCCGTTCACAACGAAGCTGCGCAAAAGGAACACGAAGAAGTCGTGGCCAAGGGCGGCTTGTTTATCCTCGGCACCGAGCGCCACGAGTCACGACGCATCGACAACCAGCTTCGCGGCCGTGCAGGCCGCCAAGGCGATCCCGGCGCCTCGCGCTTCTATCTCTCCCTCGAAGACGACCTCATGCGCATCTTCGCCAAGCAGTGGGTCAGCACCCTGCTTGAGAGGCTCGGCATGGAAGAAGGCGTCCCCATCGAGTCGAAGATGATTTCGAATCGCATCGAAGCCGCGCAAAAGGCCGTTGAATCGCAGAACTTCGAATCGCGCAAACACCTGCTCGAGTACGACGACGTGATGAACAAGCAGCGCGAAGCTGTCTACGGCTTGCGCCGCCAATTGCTCGAAGGCGTCGAACAGCGCGAGCTCATCCTCGAAGACTACGTCGGCGGAATCTTGAGCAGCCTGCTCGACGAATTCGCGCCAGACGACAAGCATCCCGATCAGTGGAACCTCAAGGGACTTGAGGAAAAGCTGATGGGCCAGTTCGGCATTGCGCTCGGCAACATCGGCATTAACGCCGCCAACCGGCATGATCTCGGCGAAACCATCTTTGAAAAGCTGAAGGAAGAATACGAAACCAAGGAAAAGATCCTCAGCGCACCCCAGATGCGCTATCACGAACGCATGGTGATGCTCAGCGTGATCGACGGCCTCTGGAAAGACCACCTCCTCGCCATGGATCATCTGAAGGAAGGCATCGGCCTGCGCGGATATGCGCAGCAGGATCCGCTGGTGGCCTACAAGCGCGAATCCTTCGACATGTTCGAAGCCATGATGGCCAAGTTCCAGGAAGACACGGTCCGGTTCCTGTTCCGCATGCAGATTCTCGGACCCGATGGCCGTCCGATCGACGCACCGCCCGAGCCGCGCAGAGTTGTACCGCCCGCGCCCCCCGTGGCCAGCGCCGAACAGTTGACGCTGAATGGCGATGGCCAGCCCAGGCTGCTCGATGCCCCGCAGCGCGAGATTGCCATTCCCACGCGAGCGCCTTCCACCACCATCGACCAATTGGAAAAGGAGTTCGCCCGCAAGAAGCAACGGGAACTCGAAGCCGCCACGCGCGCCGGGGCTGGAAACGGCACCGAGGCCTCGCAGCGCCGCACCGGCGAAAAAGTCGGACGCAACGATCCTTGCCCCTGCGGTTCAGGCAAGAAGTACAAGAAGTGCCACGGCGCCGAAGCCTAGCGCAGAGATACTTCGCCACAAGTGTCGATCGACTGGTTATTTCCAGATTCGACCGCTGCTCTATGCCGAAGGCGGATACTTCGTCTTCAAAACATTGATCATCGCCGGCGTCAGCTGTTTAAAGAGCTCCGCATTGTACGAGGCGCAGTAGGGCACTCCCTGGATCGATGCGTACTTGATCGACAGGTCATATGAGCCATCCTGCTTGCGGCTCGGATCCATGGTTTCCACCGGCTGGTTGTACATCGTCTGCAGGTTCTGGGCATTTGGAATCAGGTTGGTTTGCACGATCTGCTGGGCCGCGATGGAATAGGCACGCGACTTGGCTGCCGGCGTTCCATCCAGGACTGCCGGATCCACGTTGACGGCCACGATCGACACCGAGTAATCGCTATTGAGGTAGATCTCAAAGGTGCGGAACTGTTGCGGGTGATCCCGAAGCGAAGAAGTTTCGACCTGCCAGAAGCCATTTACCGGACCCCCGCCGGGCGGCGGCTTGAAGGCTTTCACGGTGTTGAAATGACGATGGCCGGCAACCCACATCAGCAGATTCGGGGTGTTCTGCAGCTCTGCGACCAAATCTGTCAGGCTGACTGCATTCTGTTGCACCGCATTCGGATCCTTGTCCGACTCCCACCATTCCACTTCGGTGCCGACGTTTGCGACTGCAAGCGGAACGTGTGCGGCGATGATCATGAGCTGATTGGCAGCCTGTCCGGAAGCAAGTTCCGCCTGCAGCCAGTTCCAGCGTGTCGCATCCAGGAATCCATGTCCGTGAATATCGTGCGAGCCGTCTGTCTCCGACTGCGTATCGTCGAGAACGATCACCTTGAGCGGAACATCCGACTTTGGCACGAAACTGTAGCAGGCAAAGCCGGCCCCCATCGATGGATCGACCAGGTTGAGTCCGTGCCCCGTCGGAGCAGTAGTGGTATTGAAGAACTCCTGCATCCACTCCGTCCTCAGCAGCGAGCGACGGTTCGGATCGGCGACGACGGTCGGCCCGGCGGGGCTGGATGCGACCATGCCGGCCCCTTTGATGGCGCCTGTGGGCGTTGAGCCATCCACGTAGCCGGTGTACATCGTCTCTTCTTGAATGGCTGCAAAGGTGTCGTAGCAACACGGGAAACCGGCATTGGGTTTCAGCATATCTCCTATCTTCCAGACATTCCCGCTTGTGTACGACTCGCGAAGCTGAAGATTTGGGTCGCCATCCACGGGAACGGATCCGATCATGAAGTGATCGTGGTTGCCGAGGACCTGGTACCAGGGAATCGCCGGGTTGAGTCCAGCGGCGCGATAAGGCTTTTGGTAGTCGATGGTGGCGGCTCCCGCATGAGCGCCGGAGCTTGGATGGATGACCTTGCCGTCGATGACATCGATATACCACCGCAGTTCGTTGTACTGGGTGCTGTTGCAGGCGTCGCCCAGGGAAATGCCAAAGTCGAATGGAGTCTTCGCATGAAGGGCGTTCATGGTTTGAATAGCGGCATCCAGAACGTGCGTGGTGTAGGGCATGATCGGCGAGTAGAGCGAGGTTACCGGCGCTCCGTAGACAGGGTCCTCCTGCTGGATATAGATGAGCTGGTTGGGCGCTTCCTTATCGGTGATATGGATGTCGCTCATGGTGAAGAAATTTGCCAGGCGCGAGAGGCGCACAGGGTTTTCATTGCGGTAATCATGGGGCATGATGTCGTAGCGCTTTTCTACTTCGAGCCCGGGTCCGTAGGTATAGCTTCCATAGCCATAGGCGGCGTATTGCGAAACCAGCGGAAGCTCAGTGGGACACAGTCCTACACCCGAGTTCGGCGTGGCGATTTTTGCCGGCATGGGGAAAGACAGCACGCGGTCTACCGTCGTGACAACCTTGGAACTGATGGGATAGCTGGCGGGCTGTCCGCCACCGCAGCCAGACTCAAACGTGCCGAGATACAAGGCGGCGGCTGTGCCGAGTGAATAGCTAACAAACTCACGACGCGAAATATTGCGAATCAATTTCAGACTGTCGCCAGGAAGAATCGTGCTGCCGCGCTCGGGATCCATGAAGTCCATACCTCTCTCCTGGATTGTTATCGGCAGTTTTGCGATCAAGGACAGCCCGGATTGGAGAGGATTCCGGGGTAGTTCTTTGGCGAGTTATCCGGTGGCCAACCGGCAGCGCGAGGATATTAGAACCCAGTCGTCGGTAGCGCTCCCCAAATTCCCTCTAAAACCTGTTTGATACCTTCATGGTCCGTTCGGGAACATGTCGCGTTCCTGCTCTCATTCGCGCGGCTAGAATGCACTCATGAGATTTACGGGACCCTTCCCCATCCCGCGCGGCACCCTCGCGTCGTTGACTCAAGTGACCAGGCAAGCCAGGGTGTTCCACGGGTTCTGGTTTGTCGCACTCATCTTCGTCACCCTGACGTCGGCGCCGATCGGTGCACGGCAGCAGCAGGGCTCACCCAAAGACAACATGGCCGGCATGGACATGAGCGGCGATATGAAAGACATGGGCCCCAGCATGGAGGCGATGTCGGGACACATGTACATGACGCAGCTGCGACCCAAACAGCCTGGCGACGAGGAGAAGGTTAAAGCGGTCATCGCGCAGGTCAAGGCTTCGATCGAGCGCTACCGCGATTATCACAAGGCGCTCGAAGACGGATACGTGATCGCGAATCCCAAGGTGAATGAGCCGCAATTTCACTTCAACAATAAGGCCAATCTGCAGGAGGCGGAACAGCACTTCGACCCGACCAGGCCATCATCGCTGCTTTACTTCCAGACGCCGACGCAGCGCTACAAGCTGGAGGGTGTGATGTTCACGGTTCCGCCAAATGCGAGCGAGGATGAGCTGAACGCGCGCATTCCACTCAGCGTCGTGCGCTGGCACAAGCACGTCAACTTCTGCGCGGCGCCGGCCGACAAGATCAAGGAATACCTGGGCAAGCATCCCAAGTTCGGCATGTTCGGCTCCATCAAGACGGCCGATGCCTGCAAGGCGGAAGGCGGCACGTTTTATCCCGTGATGTTCACGTGGATGATCCATGTGTTTCCATTCGAGAGCGATTTCAAAGACGTTTTCTCGATGAACGACGACGTTCCGCACTTTGGTTCGGGGCAGTAGATCGCGTCTGCCCGGGCGAAAGGCCGGCGGTTGTGCCATTGAAGCTGGCCAAGTAATCTTGCTGGCATGAACTGGCGGCGCGGACTTCTGCTGGCTGGGATCAACTTGGTGATGGCTGTACCGCTGATCTGTCTTCTGGCGGCTAGAGATGCGCAATACATGAAGGATTGGGAGCAGCGGTCCTCAATTGAGGAAGCGCCGTGGATCGATAGTTCCGGCGAGTTTTCCGCAGCGCCGACAGAGATCGTTCAAGCGCAGGATGACAGACGGTCTCGTTTTCATCCATGCGGTGCTCTGGGCGTCATATTCCACTGCAGGTTATCAGTGGTGCAGATTGGAAATCTGCCGGCCTTCGTCGTGAGCCAATGGCGAGTGGCGTGTCCTCCAAGATGGTCAGTTGCCAGAATGCTTGGCGTGGACGACTCAGGGCTACTCTCCGACGCCAACCCTAAAGCGATGCTCGTGTCGATGTAGCTCTTTGCTGTCTGATTGCAGTTCAGTGGTTTTTGATTGGGGGTCTTCCTCTGATTCAGTCGAAGACGATGGTGGTGCTGAGCCTGGAGCGTTCATCACCGTGTGCACGGCAATTGGCTTCGGGCATTGCACTCGTCCCGGTAGTAGACAGTCTTAGCGCGTATTGCCCGCTCTGATTGCCTTCTTTGGCTGGCTCTGGTGGTTCGGGCTCCTCATCTGGATTCCTGTTCACAAGGCCTGGCATACAACACTCGGCGGGTTGCGGCGTCTAACTCATTGAAAGTATGCTTGAATCCCGATGAAGCGAATCTACATGCGAAATCAACTCTTTACGCAAGTCGCCGTTCCCGCACTTGGCGCTGGCTGTTCTGTCGGTTGCGATGCCGGCCCAGCAGGCCTCGAACACGAAGCCCGCCGCCTCCCCCGATGACAAGCCGGTTGCCACCCTGAAAGTCCAGGCCCGCGAGGTGCTGCTGCCGGTGACGGTCCGCGACAAGAAGGGCGCCTTTGTAGCCAGCCTGGACAAGAGCGATTTCACGCTCACCGAGGACGGGCGGCCGCAGAACATCAAAAGCTTTACGCATGAGGCCAACCTGCCCTACAAGATTGGTCTGCTGGTCGATACCAGCCGAAGTGTTTCGGGTGCCCTTGAGAACGAGCGCAAGGCAGGCGCGATGTTCGTCGACGCGATGCTGCCCGCCGAACCGCGCGCCAAGGATCCCGACGAAGCCTTCCTGATCCACTTTGACCGGCAGGTGGAGCTGCTCGAAGACTTCACGACCTCGCGCGACAAGCTGCATCACGAACTCGACAGCATGAGCGCCACGCAGCAAAAGCGCGACGACTCGCAAGGGCCGGAAACAACCGGCGATGAGCGTGAGCGCCCAACCAATCGTCGCGGAGGCACGCAGCTTTACGATGCAATCTTTCTGGCGTCGGACGAGTTGATGAAGCACAAGGACGGGCGGAAGGCTCTGGTCGTCTTTTCTGACGGCGTTGATCGCGGCAGTAAAGACACGATGAATGATGCCATCGATGCGGCCGATCGCGCGAACGTGGTGGTCTACACCATCTACTTCAAGGGCGAGGAAAACAGAAATTCGAATTTCGGCTATCCCGGAAATAACCGCCACGGAGGAATGGGCTATCCCGGCGGTGGTGGAGGATACCCAGGCGGAGGCGGCGGCTATCCAGGCGGTGGCCAGGGTCGCGGCGAGTCAAAGCCCGCGGTCGACGGCAAAAAGATCATGGCGCAGATTGCCGACCGCACCGGCGGGCACGCCTACGAGGCTAAAAAGCGGGAAGACCTCGAAGCCATCTACAAGCTGATTGCCGAAGAACTACGCAACCAGTACCTGCTGACCTACACGCCCGACAAGGTCGATAACGAGGGCGGATTCCACAAGGTGGTGTTGAAGGCGAGCAAGTGCGACCTGACGGTGACGACGCGCGAGGGCTACTTCGCGCCGGGCGGCGACGAATCGAAATAGCTGCGAGAGGCCACGCGAAGGAGTTCTTTCAATCCGCGGCAGACTCTACCGCTGGCGCGTTGACGATGGGTGCATTCGCCGCGGCTTCAGTCACCTCGTCTGTGATCACCGTGAAGTGGCTGAGATTCGCCTGGCCGAATGACGTCGTGATGGCCACATCGGAGGCGTCCCGGCCCACGGCCATCAGCACGCGGCCAATGCGGGGCGTGGCATGGCGGGCGTCAAAGGTCCACCAGCGGTCTTCGAGATACACCTCAAACCATGCACTGAAGTCCATCGGGCCTGAGACCGGCCAACCAATGTCGCCGAGGTAGCCCGTGGCGTAGCGCGCTGGGATATTCATGGCACGGCAGAAGGTTATGGCGAGATGTTGGAAGTCGCGGCACACGCCGATGCGCTCGGTGTAGACGTCGAGCGCTGACTTCGTCGGCCGCGCATGCGGATAGCTGAACGTGACCTTGCTATGCACCCAGTCGCAGATGGCGTGCACGCGCGACCAGCCCGGGGTCACGTGGCCGAATAGCTCATACGCGATGTTGGAAAAGCGGTCGACCTCGCAGTAGCGGCTGCTGAGCAGGTAGCAGAGGAATTCGGTGGGCACGTCGCCCACGGGAACTTCACGCGCGTAAATGTTGATTGGGTCCAGTAGTCCTGAATCCCGAATGAGTGTCGAATTGTGCAGCCGCAGCAGGCCCCGCGGGGCCACAAAGCGCGTGCAGCGATTGCCGAAGCCATCGATGTATTCAGTCGCATCGATCTGCGGCTCGATGTGCAGCGTGTCCGGCTCGATAAGGTCTTTTTCCCGTGAGGGATGGACGTGAAGCAGCGTCACCATCGGCGCGGCGGCGGGGATATCGAATTGTATGTCGTAGCCTATGCGAATCAGCATCAGGGCTGTGCCTCTAATCTACGGAATGCCTTGTGGTGGTTGTTAAGGGATGAATCCGGTTTGAGCAGGGAATTGAAAGACGTGCGATTCCGCCTGTCATTCTCTTAGATGCAATTTTGGTCATTGTGAGCCACTTGTTCCCGAACACATAATAAGGGCGCCCGCCGAAGCGGACGCCCTCGTGTCACTGGCCGATCGATGATTACTTGTTGGTGTGCGACGTTCCGGTCTTCTCTTCTACTGCTGCCTGGGCTGCCGCGAGGCGTGCCGTGAGCAGGCGGAAGGGTGAGCAGGATACGTAGTTGAGGCCGATCTTGTGGCAGAACTTGACGGACTCAGGATCGCCGCCGTGCTCGCCGCAGATACCGACTTTGAGGTTGCTTCGCGTGTTGCGTCCCTTGGCAGTGGCCATCTTCACCAGCGCGCCGACGCCAGCCTGGTCGAGCGTGGCGAACGGATCGTGCTTGAAGATGCCGGCCTTGAGGTACGCAGGCAGGAAGTTGTTGATGTCGTCGCGCGAGATGCCATAGGTCGTCTGCGTCAGGTCGTTGGTGCCGAACGTGAAGAACTCGGCTTCTTCGGCGATCTGATCGGCGGTCAAGGCAGCGCGCGGCAACTCGATCATGGTTCCCACCATGTAGTCGACGGTCTCGCCCTTCTCCTTGAAGACGTCTGCGGCAATGCGGCGCACGATGGTGGCCTGGTGACGCATCTCTTCGATGGAGCCGATGAGCGGAATCATGATTTCGACGTGCGGATCGCCGCCCTTGATCTTGACGGCAACCGCGGCTTCGAGAATCGCGCGCGCCTGCATCTCGGTGATCTCAGGGAACGTGATGCCGAGGCGGCAGCCACGCAATCCGAGCATCGGATTCATCTCGTGCAGTTCTTCCACGCGCGCCAGCAGCGGACGGAGTTCCTTCAGCTTGGGCGAGCGGGGCTTGGTGTCTTCGAGGTGCTGGATTTCGACGAGCAGATCTTCCCGCTTGGGCAGGAACTCGTGCAGCGGCGGATCGAGCAGGCGGATGGTGACCGGCAGCGACTCCATGGCCTTGAAGAGACCGACGAAGTCGGCGCGCTGCATCGGCAACAGCTTCTTCAGCGCGTCGCGGCGGTCCTTCTCGTTGTTGGCCAGAATCATGGTGCGCATGTGTCCGATGCGGTCTTCTGCAAAGAACATGTGCTCGGTGCGGCAGAGACCGATGCCTTCTGCTCCGAACAGGCGAGCCTGCTTGGCATCGCGAGGGATGTCGGCATTGGCGCGGATGTTCAGCTTGCGAAGCGGGTCGACCCAGCTCATGAACTTCACGAGGTCCTGATCGTCGGGCTGCGCGGGCAGCGTCTTGAGCTGGCCTGCGATCACGCGGCCGGTGGTGCCGTCCAGCGAAATCCAGTCGCCCTGCTTGTAGGTGTGGCCCTTGACGCGGAGTTCCTTGGCGTTCTCGTCGACGACGCAATCGCCGGCGCCGGCCACGCAGCACTTGCCCATGCCGCGGGTAACGACAGCAGCGTGTGACGTCATGCCGCCGCGCGAGGTGAGAATGCCGGCTGCAACTTCCATGCCGGCGATGTCTTCCGGAGTGGTTTCGCCGCGGACGAGGATGATGGATGGTAGTCGCCGTTCTGGTGGTGCTTCACGGCATCTTCAGCAGTGAAGACGATCTGGCCGACAGCCGCGCCGGGCGATGCCGGCAGGCCGGTGGCGAGCACTTCAATCTTCTCGCCCTTTTCCACGAGGCGCGGAACCAGGAAGTCATACAGCTGGTTCGGCTCTACGCGGAAGATGGCTTCTTCCTGCGTGATGAGGCCTTCGCGCACCATGTCGATGGCCACGCGAACGGCGGCGAGGCCGGTGCGCTTGCCGTTGCGGGTCTGCAGCATATAGAGCTTGCCATCCTGGATGGTGAACTCGAAGTCCTGCATGTCGCGATAGTGCTTTTCCATCTTCCAGGTAATGGCCTTGAGATGGTCGTAGACCTTGGGCATGGCGCGTTCGAGCTCGCTGATCGAAAGCGGCGTGCGAACGCCGGAGACGACGTCTTCGCCCTGCGCGTTCATCAGGTATTCGCCGAAGAAGACCTTCTCGCCGGTGGCGGGATTGCGCGTGAAGCCGACGCCTGTGCCGGAGTTCTCGCCGAGGTTGCCGAAGACCATGGCCTGCACGTTGACGGCTGTACCCAGCCAGTCATCGATGTGGTTGATGCGGCGATAGGTCTTGGCGCGGTCGTTTTGCCAGCTCCGGAACACGGCGTCGCGCGCGGCAGCGAGCTGATCGAGCGGCTTCTGCGGAAAGTCCTTGCCGGTTTCTTTCCTACCAGCTTCTTGTACTCGGCAATGATCTCCTGCAGCGCTTTCGGCTGAAGCTCGTAATCGAACTTCACCTTCTCGCGCAGCTTGATGGCGTCGAAGATGTGTTCAAACTTCTTCTTCGGAACATCGAGAACTACGTCGCCGAACATCTGGATCAGGCGGCGATAAGAGTCATACGCAAAGCGCGGATTGTTGCTGCGCTTGGCGAGCGCTTCGACGGCCTTGTCGTTAAGCCCGAGGTTCAGAATCGTGTCCATCATGCCGGGCATCGAGAACTTTGCGCCCGAGCGAACTGAGACCAGCAGCGGATTTTCGCCGGTGCCGAGCTTCTGGCCCTGCAGCTTTTCAAGCCGCGCCAGCGCCTCATGCATTTCGACGTCGATCTCCGGGCTCACCTTGCCGCGCATGTATTCGCGGCAGGCTTCCGTCTGAATCGTGAATCCGGGAGGGACGGGCAATCCGGCGTTGGTCATCTCGGCCAGGCCTGCGCCTTTGCCGCCGAGAACATCCTTCATGCGGCCGTTGCCGTCCGCTTTGCCGTCACCGAAGAAGTACACATATTGGGTTGTCGTTGAAGTCGAGCCTGCCGGTCCGGCAAGCTGCTGATCCACTACGCCCTGCGTCATGGAATAAAGCCTCCGATATAGATTTGCACCGTGAATATCCGTGCGGCGACACCGTATGGCGGAGGGCGGAACGCGGGCTTGGCTCAATGGCTTTGAAACCGGTTGGGAAACCAAGTGCGAGCGGTCATCCGGCACAGGACTGTGCCTTACGGCTATTCCTTAGTCGCAAGTACAAATAGCGCGGCAAGTATACACTTGCCTGTGCCAGTCATCACAGACCCTCAACACGCACATGGACTTACGCGCATTTTGAGCGCGGAATTTTTTGAGGGGCCGCGCAGATGCGCGTGGGGAAAGGGGATGCGGGATGAGCCGACACTCTCACCAGTTCCTTCCTGCTCCCGGCACAGTTCAGATTGCGCACCCCAAACCGCATTACGGGATGAACATCAGCCTTCTGGCGGGAAAGCAAAGGAGGGGCTCGTTACCCCATGCTGAGAGTGAAGCGCATGCATGATTCGCGAAGCAATATATCCCGAACCGCAGTGTGGGCTATTTTCGTCGTAGCAGCAATCTCTGTAGTTAGCGCGGCTGGTTCACAAGCGGAGTCGGGCGTGTTTCGAATCGCCGTTAAAGACGTCAAGACCCACTATGCCCTCCATGCAGATGTCATATTAGAGGGACCACAAAAGGTTTCCGTTCGGATGAATGATGCTGGGCGCGCCAGCTTGACATTAGTCTCCGGAGAATATCGCATCGAAGCTTCAGAGCCTTCGCACAAGACCTTAAGAACGCATTGCAACATTGGACATGGTGCGAATCTACCCTTCACCATTTTTCTCGAGCCTGAAAGGCTACCGGCCGAAGAACTCCCGGAAAGCCTTAACGCAAATGTGCGAGCCGGCTTTACGCTACTGCACGGTTACGTAGTCGAGGGTGAATCAGGGAAGCCGATCGTAGGCGTGAATGTTCGCATGCATCATGCGAACGTTGAGACGCGCACGGATTCTTTGGGACATTACCTTCTCTCAGTTCCCACACCCGCATCGAACTACCCCGGAGGAATGGGTACCGACACTCTAATCTTTGAGAAAAAAGGATATTCAACTGAAGAATTCACCAACTTCGGAGTGACTGGCGAAGAGATGGGTGTAGTCGCATACGGCATGGAGAAGGGAAGCAAGATTCATACGCACGATGCCACGCACAAGCTGATGAAGAAGCAACGTGAAGGACCGCAGAGCGCGAACTAAGGTTCCCTCTGCGATTCATTCAGGAATGGGTCGATTCACTTGTCTGAGAAATTGCGTGGGTGACCTGCGAGACGGGCCGCGTCAGGTTTTACGCGGCCGGCATCTCGTAGCAGTTTTCGCCCTCGGGGCAGGGGATTACATTCTGTGCATTCTGCTCGTGGTGCGTGGTAAGAATGCGATCGAGTCCGACGAGCTCAAGAATTTCGGCGACACGATGCGACGCGTTCATGATCGCGAACTCGTGTCCGGCCATGCGTGCTGTGCCGTAGAGCGAGATCAGCGCGGCGATACCGGCGGCATCGATGCGTTCGATGTGGCGCATGTCGAGCGTGACGGACTGATGACGCACGACGGGTTCGAGGTCCTTCAACAGACGCTGATCCTGGCCGCGCACCAGCTCATGCAGATTGCCTTGAACCGTGACCGGCGCTTCATTAACGTTTTGATAATTGCGTGTCATAAAAAACCTCCTTTGAAACGCCCATCTGCGGATGGGCTCCCGGCAAGTAATTTGTGCTTGCTGGGCTATCGTTCGCAGGAAAAGCCGAGGAAACGGGATATCGGCTTCTCATCCTCTTATTCTGCACCTGAGCCGCCAAAGTAGCGATTGAGCAAAACCACTGAAACGGCGACGGATACGAACGGTGCTTCCGGCTTGCTTAATGCGCCAACTGTTCGAAATCCCTGTTTCGCGTTCACATTCGAACAGTCTTTTCGGAGTTCCCAGCAAGTGATCTTCGCTTGCTTGGGTCATCCTGCCCATCACTACGCACTGAGGATGTAGAGAAGTTCCATATATTTGATGAAGCGGGTGCGAGTTGGATTCCGAAGCTACATCACTCAACTCAGAGAACGTTTTCGCGTTGGCCAAAGCCTGTGGATTCGCCACGGCCGGCCTCGTCGCGTTACCGCATGCTGAAGAGTCTCGCGATGCGATCCGTTTCACATCGTGGATTGCCGAAGGGCATGCGGGCACAATGCAGTATCTCGAGCGCGTGAATGAAAGTGGTGAACTGGTACGCGCACGTGTGTCCACGCCATTCACGTGGGCGCGTTCTGCGATTGTTTGTTTCGCGAATTATCATTGCGCGCAGCCGCTCTCAATCGAGACGCACGATTCGCGGAGCGGGTGGATTGCGCGCTACGCGTGGAGCAGCCGCGTGGATGAAAAAGGTACGCGTCATCCGAGCGATTATCACAAGGTGCTGCTGAAGCGGCTCAAGACTCTCGACGCAAAATTGCGCGAGCTGTTCGGCGCATTTGAATCGCGTGCGTATGTCGACACGGGACCAGTTGTCGAACGCGCGCTGGCAACGGCAGCAGGGCTGGGATGGACGGGCAAAAACACATGCCTCATTCATCCGAAGCTGGGATCGTTTGGATTTCTTGCTGTGCTGCTGACCTCACTGGATCTCAGTCCGAAAGAGAAAACAGCGGAGCTCGTGGCGGATCATTGTGGGACGTGCAGGCGATGTCTCGATGCGTGTCCCACGGGCGCGTTGATTGCGCCGTACAAGATGGATGCGACGAAGTGCATTTCGTATCTCGCCATCGAGCACAAGGGAGCGATTGCGCCGGAACTGATGGCGGGCATGGGGCGGCAGGTCTTCGGCTGCGATATCTGTCAGGATGTTTGTCCGTGGAATCGCAAAGCTCCGATCGCGGCCGATGCGGAACTGGAGCCGCGGGACGAACTGGTGAATCCTGCGCTTGAATGGCTGGCCTCGCTGGACGAGAAAGGCTTCGAGCGCATCTTCAACGGATCGCCGGTGCGTCGTGCAGGCTTTCTGGGCATGCGCCGCAACACCGCCATCGCCATGGGCAACAGCGGCGACCAGAGCTTCGCACCGCGCCTCAAAGAATGGGCTGAGGCAGCAGACACAAGTCTCCGCACCGCCGCACGATGGGCGCTGAGCAGGCTGAATTTTGAGTTGACCCCGAGGAACGAAACGCCACCAAAGGCAATCAGCAATGCAAAGTGACCTCAAAAAACTGAGGTCTCCAGGAAGTTCTAACCGATTACGCGACTAACGTTGGCGGCGCTTAGACCTTTGGGCCCCTGTTGGCACTCAAATTCCACAGGTTCGCCTTCATTCAGCGTCTTATATCCGTTTTCCTGGATAGCGGAGAAATGAACGAACACATCTTCACCGCTCGACCGTTGAATGAACCCATACCCTTTGGCACCGTTGAACCACTTCACTACGCCCTGCTCCTTCATTCACCTTCTCCTTTTTTTATGGTGAGCACAGTGGGGAAACCGTGACTTGCCGCTCCTGTCTTTTTTTGACCTGCAGGATACGGGGGACTCGGACTCATTCCAACCCAGAAATGCCGCGAGCCGCCGACGCGTCCCATGATGGCGCGCTGAGGCAGCTCGATCTCATTCCAGAATTGGGGCTGTGCTTCCCAAACACCAAAACTTCCAATGCTATGGCCTTCCTGAACTTGCAACGGTGTGCCTCCCGGCGCACCGTGATCTTTTTATGGCAGGAAGTTTCTCCAAAAGCAAGGAGAAAATTGACTTCCGTACCGCAAGGTAACCTGTGCCGATCGTTAGTTATGGAAAAATAAAGCTACAGTACAGTTCATAACGGACGAGCGGGACTTCTGCAGCCGTGAGAGGGCGCACAAACAGCGCCAGGGACCGTTCTGTACGCTTGCCTTTGGGAGACCCTGGTGAACGACGTTTCAAATTCCGGTACATGCATGACTGAGCCACTGCCGGCCGCAGGTGGGTTCAGCGACAGCCAGCCGGTTGCCGTTTCAAAGTGGTACCGGTGGCGCAAGACCGGCGTAGCCATCGCCGACTACCTGCTGGATGCCGAGGTGCACACCTTTGCGTTCAGCGTTGCCGCCAATGCCATCATCTCGTTCATTCCGCTCGTCGTGCTCCTCTACACCATCGCGCTTTCGGTCTTTCACTCGCAGGAAATGGTCAACGTGGTCAACAAGATCGTGGAGGAGTTCCTGCCCACCACGGCCAAACAGGGCAGTGAGGATTTTCTGGCGTTCTGGCTAAGATGGGCGGCTCAAACATCTGGCCGGCACGGGGTGCAGGCGCTCTCGCTGGTGATGATTCTGATCTCCTGCACCGGTATCTTCCTCCCGCTCGAAGTGGCTCTGAACCAGGCTTGGGGAGTGACCAAGAGCCGAAACTATCTGTGGAACCAGGTCGTGGCCTTTGGGCTGGCCATCTGGATGGTGTTCCTGGCGATGGCAAGCGTTTTGCTCAGCACCTGGCAGCGTCAGCTTCTGGGCCTCCTCTTTTTCCATCACACCGAGAATTTCGTCTTCGCGGGCATCAGCTATCTGTGGCTTGCGGCGACCACCGGCGTCGCGTCCATTTGGTTCTTCTTCTCCATCTACTGGCTTCTGCCCAATCGAAGGATTCCGGCCCGGCAAGTCGTTCGCACATCGATCATCACGGGAATCGTCTGGCTGGCTGCGAAGGAAGGATTCGTCGCTGTCCTTCCGCACTTGGACTTGAAAGCTCTCTACGGGCCGTTCTACGTTTCCGTCGGTCTGTTGTTTTGGGCCTACATCTCAGGGCTGATCCTCTTCGCCGGTGCGCAGTTCAGCGCGGTTCCGCCCTTGGAGAAGAAGAGCTGAATACGAACGCGTGGAATAGAGCGGGTGTATTATCGTGGCGATCCTGAACTGAGCCGATCGTATGACGTATCGCTTCGACACATCAGCGGCTTTTTTCGTCTCAGCCCTCCTCGCGATTCCTCTGCCCTCACAAACTCTCGATCCTCCAAAGGATTCGGCGCGGAACTGGACTGCGACGATTCAAGCTCTGGTTCGTGATGATCGCGGGAATCCGATCGCGGGGCTCGGTGCGGATGACTTCATCCTGACAGAACATGGTGAGCGAGATAAGATCGTGGAGGTTCTTAGCCTCACCGGACCCGATTCCAACGGCCAGCAAGTTGCCCTTGAATCATTGCATCCGCAACTGGTTGCTCCAACCCAAGTGACGCAAGGCCCACATGCAGCGACCTGGGTGCTGGTGGTGCTGGCTCCCATGTCTTCCTCAAGCAGGAGTTTCGCAATCGCGGGACTTCTGAAGTTCCTCAACCAGTCCGGCGCAGACAAGTGGCACGTTGCAATGTTCGACGACGAAGGAAACTTCGTTCCCTTTGGACAGGATTTGGGAGCACTTCGATCCAGAATCAGCGCACTCGCGAAGCACGTGAGTGCGCCTCAGTTTCAAGGCGGATCCTGGGTTCTTCAGGCAAGTCGCGCAATCGAGGATTTGGCGATCAGACCTGGAAGGCACGCAATTGTCTTTGCTTCCGATTTCGAATCGAACGTATCCGATCCGATAGCTCGGAACCCGGACCTATTACGCATTGGCCCGTCGGCCTTCATTGGTGCAGCAGTTTATGCGCAGGCGGCTATGTATACGGTGCAGGGCTCAGCGCCGGGAGTGGTAGTGCCGTTTGGGGGAGCGGCTGAGTCCCAGTACTCCGGATCGGGAGAGCAAGTTGCCGAGATCATCAATCGGCAGACTGTCGGCCTCGGCGAACTCCGTGGTGATTTTCTGTATGCAGCCGAGCAGACAGGCGGGCATGTCGCGAGCGATATGCAAGATGCCTTCGCCGATATTGCATCCGACGGCACCGGCTATTATCAAATTGCATTTCAAGCGAAGCCGATCGAACTTGACGGAGGCTGGCATCCGGTTTCGATTTCAGTGCGAGCTCCCAACGCGCATATACGAGGTCCGGGATACTATCTTGCGCCCGTCGCGGAGAGCAGGCGGCAAATCCCAATTTCGATCGCTGAGGCACTCAAGCAGGAAACCAGCACCACACGGCTAGACGCGGCAGCGCATGTATGGCTGTTCCCGGATGCCCAGGGAGTTCACACAGGGGTGATGGCTGCGGATCTGAGTTGGCCCACAAAGAACGAGGGTGCCGCTCAAAGCTCACGTATTCAGATCTTCGCCCAGCTCTTTGATGATTCCATGGGGCGCGTTGTGGGATCGTGGCTCTCTGAGCGGGATTGGAAGATGACGGCTGGGCAATACCAAACCGCTCATTGGCAGCGGGAGGCCACACTGTATCCCGGGTCCTACACACTGCGGGTCATGGCGATGGACTCTGCATCCAGAAGGATCGGCACAAGAGAATACTCATTTCTAGTAAATCGATCGAATGGTCCTGCCATTCGTTTCGGTGCCATTGTGATTGCTGATCGCTGTCTTGAGGAGGAAGAGCGCGAGGGACGATCAAATCTGCTTGATCCGTTGCTGCTGGACGGATGCCTGTTGGCACCACCCGCATCAGCAGGCTTTTCTCTGAATCAGAAACCCACGGTAATTGTGCGGATATATCCGCCAAATGAAAAGGTCGGGGCGCTGATCTTGAAGCAGTGGAAAGCATATGCGGTTGTGGACAGCGGGCCGCCGGTGAACCTTGCAATCACGAGTGCAGATATTCGTGGATTGGTCGCATCCGCTCCACTCACTCTTAGCAATTTGAACTTAAAGCCCGGCACTCATCGAATCAGGGTCTTTTTTGAAGTCCCCGCCGCAGGTGGATACGCGTATCCGATTGCTCTGAATAGCCAATTAACGGTGTCTCCCTGAAGCGAGGGCACAAACTCAGATAGCCGTTTACTCCTGCAATCCTGCAGAGGTATCCTGAGCCCCAAATCCCCGGTCTTTAAGGAGGTCCCCCTTTGAAGAACATTGCGACTGTTGGTGTTTTTCTCTTAGCTAGCGTGGCCTTCGCACAGAAGCCAGTCGATCCAAAGCCGGTGTTTCTGATGCAAGGCCTGGGCAACCTGCACCATCCGGTCTCTACCAGAAACGCCGAGGCGCAGCAGTTCTTCGATCAGGGATTGTGCCTCGTCTTCGGCTTCAATCATGAGGAGGCGGCGCGATCATTTCATCGAGCCGCCGAGCTTGATCCCCAACTGGCGATGGCATGGTGGGGCGTGGCACTTGCGGTCGGCCCCAACTACAACATGCCCGTCGATCCAGAACACGAGAAGATTGCCGCCGATGCGGTTGCCAAGGCAAAGGCCCTGAGCGCAAATGCCTCACCGAACGAGAAAGCTTATATCGAGTCAATAGCGCAGCGTTTCTCCAGCGATCCCAAACCCGACTACCACCAGCTCGACGTGAACTATTCGAAGGCCATGGGAGAGCTGACCAAAAAGTATCCCGATGACCTCGATGCGGCAACGCTCTATGCCGATAGCATGATGAACCTTCGTCCCTGGAAGTTGTGGAATGCGGATGGCACCCCGGCGGAAGGCACGAATGAGATTGTCGCCACGCTCGAAGGCGTGCTGCGCCGCGATCCGAATCACATCGGTGCGATGCACCTCTACATCCATGCTGTCGAGGCCTCACCGAATCCTGAACGCGCGCTGCCTTACGCCGACCGCATTCCCACGCTGGCTCCGTCTGCTGGACACCTCGTGCACATGCCCGCGCATATCTACGAACGCACCGGAAACTTCAATGGCGCCCGTGCGCAGAACGTTGCAGCCGCAAAAGCCGATGAAGCATTTGCCGCATCGACGGGGCAGCAGGGCATGTACATGATGATGTACTACTCGCACAACCTGCACTTTGGAGCGGTCTCCGCCAGCATGCAAGGCCGCTGCAACGACGCGAAACAGATGGCCGACCAACTCGCAAACAACCTGCGCCCGATGGCGAAGGAGATGCCGATGGTCGAGCCGTTCATGGGAATGCAGTTTGCGATGGCAGTACGCTGCGGACGCTGGGATGATCTGCTCGCCATGAGCGAGCCGCAGGGGCAGACGTCTGTTTTGAAGGCATACTGGCTCTATGGCCGGGGTATGGCTCTGGCGGCGCACGGCAAATCAGACGAAGCCGAAGCCTTGCAGAAACAACTCGTCGCAATCGAGAAGGCGACTCCTCGAGACGAGGTCTTTTCGCCGCCAGTGGAGAATCACTCGTGGCAGATCTATCACATCGCCGGCGACGTTCTTGCCGCACGCATCGCCGCTTCAAAAGGAGACAAAGCGGCGGCAATCAGCCTGCTGCGCGATGCCGTCGCGAATCAGGATCAGTTGCTCTACGATGAGCCTGCCGACTGGTACTATCCCGTACGCGAGACACTCGGCGGAATGCTGCTGCAAACCGGAGATGCCAAAGGCGCAGAGCAGGTATTTCGCGACGACCTGGAACGGAATCCGCGCAATCCGCGCTCGCTGTACGGGTTGGCAGAGGCGCTCACGCTGCAGAAACGCGATTACGACGCTTCGTGGGTGAAGCAGCAGTTTGAGACGGCCTGGCAAGGCGCCGATGTGACCTTGAAAGTGGAAGACCTGTAGCCCACGGCGTTCTCTAAACGAAGGGGTGCGACCCTCGAGCCGCACCTCAAAATTGCCGAAGCCATCAGATCTTAGTTGCCCGACTTCTGCGCAGTGGCCCGCACGGCAGAAAGGTCCATGCCTCCGAACTTGAGTTTAATGTTGTTCACTGCACCATCCGCGTCGGCCACAAATCGAACCTCTGTCGGCGCATCGTTCAGGTAGAACTCGGTGTCGGAGGTGGCGATCAGGCCATACGGCGAAGGCTGTCCTTTGACGAAGGCGTAGAGTCTGCCGTTCCGCATCGTGATTTGCAGGATCGACGGTCCAAGCTGGTAGTCGCCTACGTAGCGTGCGAGAGTTTCCTGCGAAGGGTGCACAATTTTCTTCGGGATCGGTGTCTCGTATTTCTGTCCAAACAGAATTGCGGAGAGATCTTTGTTGATTTGAACGTAAGTTACGGCCTCAAAGTTGCACAACACGATGACTACCGCATCGTCGTCAGGATAGCGCGTGAACTGGGAAACAAACCCGTTGACCCAGCCGCCATGTCCCACGTACTTATGTCCGAAGTCTTCGCCCATCAACCATCCATAACCGTACTCCGCTTCAATTGGAAGTGGCGGTGGCGCTACAAAGTGGCCATAAGGACTCCATGCTTTCGAGGTGATGGCATTGCTGAAGAGCTTGCCCGACTTCAATGCGCGATCGAATTTATACATATCGTCCACCGTCGATCGCAGCGCGCCGGCACCTCCCCCATACGCCGGATCGCCGTAGGGTGCGTTGATGACAGTCTCCCCGTCAAACCGATAGCCGCTCGCGCGATCCGGTACCACATCAACCGAATGATCAAAAGCGGTGTGCGTCATTCCGGCGGGCTTGAGAATGTTCGCGTTCAGATATTCCTCATACGATTGGCCCGTGACGATCTCGATCACGCGCCCCAGCAGAATGTAGCCTGCGTTGCTGTAGCGCAGAACTTCTCCGGGCTTCGTCAGCAGCGGCTTGTCGGCATATTCCTTGAGCGCGTTCTCAACATGCCGGCTGTCGCCGAGATCGGAATAGGCCTTGGCACCCGTGAATTCCGGGATGCCGGATTTATGGCAGAGCAACTGGTGAATCGTGACCTCGCTCCACGCCGCCGGCACTTCCGGCACATACTTCGCCACAGGATCGCTCACTTTGAGCTTTCCCTTTTCTTCGAGCTGCAGAATGCTCATTGCGGTAAAGCTCTTGGTGATGGAACCGATGCGGAAGACCGTCTCCGGAGTGTTGGCGACGTTCAGCTCATAATTTGATTCACCATACCCCTTGCGCAGGAGGACCTTGTCGCCTTTCGCAATGAGCACTGCGCCGGAGAAGCGTCCCTGGTTGGCCCACGCAGTCAGGTACGTATCCGCCTTGGCCCCGATGTCCTGCGCCCCGGCAACAGCCGTCATTCCCAGCAACAGAACGCCACCTACAAGTATCTGCGTCGAAATACGCATCGCGTCTCTCCCAAAGCCAAGTTGGTTCCACGCGATAGTACGGCTTAACAACGGAATGCGTTCGCGTTTCCGAGCCAACGAACATTGACGTGTGCTGGTGATCACATATCGCAGTGATTTTTCGTTCGCAGGACCAATTGGTTTTGGAACGCCGACGTGAAGAACGCGCCGCCTGTGGTCGCAGCGTAACGAGCGCGCAGTTCTAAGAGGCTTTGAACGCCTTTACCGCGATCGCATTTGGTCCGCGACCGGCAGGGAGCATCGTGAACATCTGGCAACCGAGGCGCGCAGGCCCGGATACGGCGCAATCGAGCGTGCGCACCACAGCGACATCGCCTGAACGCGCGTCGACCACGAAGAGCAGATGGCCGGCCGAAGAAAATGCCATTGCGGAAGGGCCGTCGCCCACGTGAATTGAGCCAACGCGTTTGCCGTCGTCAATGGCGTAAACCGTTACTTCCTGGGAGCGCAGGTTGCCGACGTAGAGCAGGGTATTGTCGGCGGAGACGAGACCGCGTACCGGATTGGCGCCCATCAGGTACGCGCCGCCCACGTCATCCGTGCTGGTCACAACTTCGGAGATGGAATTCGATAGAGAGTTCGAAACAAACATTTCGCCTCCATCGGGCTTTAGGGCGAGTTGCACCGGGGCGCGCCCTACGTCGAGAAGGGATTCGAGCCGATCGATCGTTGCAGCGCGGCCGTCGGTCCGTGCTTCGTGCGCGAGTTGGATGGCCATTACCTGGTGTCCGCCCGAGCAGGCGGCAAAGGTCTTCGACGAATCGGGCAGAATGACTACGTCGGCGGCGCCGGGGCAGCCTTCAACAACAGTGCGAACCTTGCGCGTCGTGGTGTCGATGATGCTGACGGAGCTGCCACGGCGGTTGGCGACGACAAGTGTCTTGCCGTCCGGTGCAACGCGCGCAGCCGCTGGGTCTTCGCCGACGCCGATCAGCGCGACTTCGCGGCGTGTCTTCAGATCGAGAACAGAGATGCTGTTGGAGCCGGAGTTGGCGACATATGCCAGATCGCCACTTGGATCGAGCGCGATGGCAAGTGGCTGCTTGTGGACCGGGATGGTGGCTGCAACCGTGTTGTTCTCGGCATTGATGACGGTGACGGAGCCCTGCGTGTTCGCCGCGCCAGAGTTGACTACGTAGACCTCGTTGCGCAGGGGGCTGGCTGCAACGGCGATCGGATTTTGCCCAACCGGGATTTCGCGATCGACGCGCACATTCACCACGTCGTAAACCGAGACCGTGTCGCTGCCGCCATTTGTGACGTAAGCGTACTCTCGGTGGCTCGCGTCATATTGCGGAAAGTCGTGGGGACGGCAGGCGGTGAGCGCGATCAGGCAAACAAAGGGCAGCGCACTCGCAGGCACCCAAGGTCGCGGCGATTGGATCATCGTGAAAAGCAGATCCTTCGCGCAGCTTACCCCGCGGACGACAAGTCGTCCGCAGGGCCCCAAGCTTCCTGCGCTCGGGATGACAGTGCTTTCCTCGCGCCTACTTGGTTTTGGCGACATGCGATTCCGCTGCGGCGGTTTCGATATGGATTCCGCGAGGCAGCTTGCGATGGACAACTGGAGCGATCTGCTCGATTTCGTCCATCATGCGCGCAAATTGGTCGGGGTAGATCGACTGCGGCCCGTCGGAAAGCGCCTTTTCCGGCTGATGGTGAACTTCGACGAGAATGCCGTCTGCTCCGACTGCGACTGCAGCGCGCGCCATGGGCAAAACCTTGTCGCGCTTGCCGGTGCCATGGCTCGGATCGACAAGAATGGGCAGGTGGCTAACCTTCTGCACGGCAGGAACGATGCTCAGGTCGAGCGTGTTGCGGGTGTGGTCGGCAAAGGTGCGTACGCCGCGCTCGCAGAGGATGACTTCGTAATTGCCCTCGCTCATGATGTACTCGGCGGCCATCAAAAATTCATCCAAAGTCGCGCTCATGCCGCGCTTCAACAGCACGGGCATGCGCAGTCGGCCTGCGTGCTTGAGCAACGAGAAGTTCTGCATGTTGCGAGCACCGATCTGGACGACGTCGGCCCATTCGGCGACAAGTTCCAGAGTCTCGTTGTCGATGGCCTCGGTGATAATGCGAAGTCCGAAGCGATCGCGGATCTCGGCCATGATCTTCAACGCGTCAACGCCGAGGCCCTGGAATGCGTAAGGCGAGGTGCGCGGTTTGTAGGCTCCGCCGCGGAAGAACTGTGCGCCGCTTGCTGCAACGTGCTCGGCGATCGCGAAGGCCTGTTCGCGGCTCTCGATGGAGCACGGGCCGCCGACGATGGCGAGGTTGCGTCCGCCGATGGTGGCATCGGTGCCGGGGAAGCGGATGATGGTGTCTTCTTCTTTGACGTCGCGGCTGGCGAGCTTGTAGGCCTTCGAAACGCGGATGACTTCGGCGACGCCCGACAACTCTTCAATGTTGCCGCGGTCCACTTCGCCCTGGTTGCCGGTGATTCCGATGGCGGTGCGTTGCGCGCCGGGCATGGGGTGCGCGCGGTAACCCAAAGCTTCAATATGCGCGCAGACGGCCTGAATTTGCTCCGCAGTGGCCTGCGCCTTCATCACGACTAGCATCACTGGATCCTCAATCTAAGTTTACGGCAAACGGCGGGATTCTGTGATCCCGGCCGTGTTTCGGGGCGCTTGGCTGCGCCATGCGGGCGATGCTAACGGGCCTGGCGCGCCCTGCGCTCGGCGTTCCGCTTTTCGCTGCGCCACTTGAGGCCAAGCCACGCCAGGTAGCCGAGCTGAATGACCCAGGTCACGGTGTAGGCGGCAACTACGAATTGGTGATCGAGAATTGTGCGTTGGTCCATTGTTTTCCTCGTTTTGGACTAAGTTCGTTGCGTCTCTCAGACATTGGCTTCGAGGGCTTCCTGGGCCTCGAGCGCGGCGTACTGCTGGTGACGCCGTTCGACCTGGTAGCGCAGGAACAGCACCAGCATTCCCCAGCAGAACCATGCCAGCATGTTCCAGAGCAGGGCGTTGACCATCGTCGGATCTTTCATGCCAGACCCCTGGTCGCCGCCGAAGACCGGCGCGGGGTGCTGCGTGCGCCACCACCGGTTCGACATGTAGACGATAGGCACATCGAGCGCGCCGAAGATCCCGAGCACCGCGGCTAGCGTCTGCATCTGCGGGCCGGCAGCGAAGCGGCGCAACAGCAGATAGCTGACATAGATGAGCCAGAGCACAAGCGTCGTCGTCAGCCGAGCATCCCATGTCCACCAGATGCCCCAGGCGCGACGTCCCCACAGCGGGCCGGTGGTCAGCACAACCGTGCAGAAGACAACGCCAACTTCAGCGCCGGCCAACGCCCACGCGTCGGCGATCTGCGCGCGATTGGGGCTGTTGCGCCGAAAGGCAAGATAGCCGATGGAGCCAATCAGGCTGATGGCGAAGAACAGAAACGCCACCGAAGCCGAAGGCACGTGGTAGTAGATGATGCGGAAGACGTAGCCCTGCATCGCATCATCCGGCGCGACATAGATGGCCTGGTGATATCCCTGCACCATGAGCAGAACGGTGATCAAGGGAAAGAGGGTGAGTAGGACTTTTTTCATACAGATTCCTGCGCGAACGAATTAAGTTTACGCCGCGGTTCGAGCGGTAGTCTCCATCGTTTGATGGACTGGATAAATCGGAATTCAAGCATTTTCCGCATCGTTTTAGGCCGCCTTCTCCCGCGGCTTCACCTTATTCCAGGACTTGCTTCTGGAAGCTACCCACAGGTCATAGCCACTCTGCAGCCCGATCCAGAACTGAGCGGAGTTGCCGAAATATCGGCTGAGGCGCAAAGCAGTATCAGCAGTGATGCCCCGCTTTCCGCGCACCAGATCATTGACGCGCGGAATGGAAATATGAAGGTCCTTCGCGAGTCGATACGCTGTCAGCCCCAACGGTTCCATGAACTCAGTGAGGAGGATTTCGCCGGGATGAATTGAAAAAGCAAAGGGGATCTTATCCATCTCGTCTCCTAGTGATAATCCGCGATCTCGACGTTAAATGCATCACCGTCTCTCCAAACAAAACAAAGCCGATACTGATCGTTGATACGGATGCTGTGTTGACCTTTTCGATCTCCTCGAAGTGCTTCCAGTCGATTTTCTCCCGGAACTGAAAGATCGTTCAAGTCTGTTGCCCAGTGCAGAATCGCGAGTTTTTTCAGTGCAGTTATTCGGATTGTTGGTGGGATGCGACGGCTCTTTCCTGTCTCCCACAGTTCTTGCGTGTCCGGATCTGTAAAACTCTTGATCATAATAGTAACGAATATCGTTATGAACGTCAATCGTTAATAGTGTCATTCCGCATGGAACACCACATCGAACAGCAGCAAGCTTACGGTTGTAAAAATGATGTCGTAGCCGGTCAGCATCTTGATCCAAAGCCACGGATCGCTCTCGCCGGTGAGGATGTTCCCGGTAGCCTGCACCATGCCGAGCAGTGCCGGCAGAAAAATCGGAAACAGAATCAACGGCAGCAGCAGTTCGCGATTGCGGCTGCGAATGGCGAGCGCGGCGAAGAACGTTCCGTTGGCTACCAGTGCCCACGTGCCCAGCGGCAGCACCAGGGCCAACAGCCATGCATCGCCTGCAACCCGCAGGTTATACATCACCAGAAAGACCGGCGCCAGTGCGATCTGCACGATGCTGACGAAGATAAAGTTGGCGAAGACCTTGGCCAGAAACAGTTCAGCCCCAGAGCTAGGAGCCATGCGCTGTGCATCCATCACCTGGTGGCGAATCTCGCGGGCCCAGGCCTGGTTGAGCGCACTGACTGAAGCGAACATCGTCGCAACGCACAACACCCCGCCTGCAATCGTCTGCGCAAACGCACCGCGCGGATCAAACGAGATAGAGAACAACACCACCACGAGCAGCGCGAAGAACAGCATTGAATTGATGGCGTCTTTCGAGCGCCACTCAATGCGCAGGTCCTTGGCGAGATGGGTCCAGAGGATCGAACTCATGCGGAGTGTCCTTCCGCAGTCAGCCTAGGGCCGTCCTTGATAATGTCGGCGGTCTGCACTTCCACATCGAGTGCCTGCGCGGCCTTCAGATAATCGTCAGGACTGAGAATCAGTTGCGTACCGCGCGTTCCAGCCGAGACGCTGACCTTGTCGAAAAGAATTGCAGTCTCATCGATGTAGACCGGGAAGGCCTTTCTTGAGCCGAACAAGGTAACGCCGCCGCGAATGTATCCGGTAAGCGGCTGCACGTCTTTGAGCGGCGCCATCTCAGCTTTGCGCAGACCTGCTGCACGGGCGAGTTTTTTGAAGTCGAGCTCGGCGTCGCCGGGGACTACGGCAAATCGATAGACATTCGGCCCGCCGGTCACGAGCAAGGTTTTGAACACCTGTTCCGGTGGCATACCGATCTTTTTTGCGACAGTGATAGCCGACAAATCTTCCGGATCGACTTCGTATTCGCGAAGTTCGAACGGGATGCCGAGAGATTCGAGAAAGCGCGCGCCGTTGGTCTTCATAGCGTCGGCTTCCCCGGGGCGAAGTCAGCGACGCGTCCTGCCTGCAAACGCAGGACCCAGTCGGCAATCGGCGCGGCATGCTCGCGCTGGTGTGTAGTAATCACGATGGTGCGGTTTGTCTGCCTGAAGCCGGCCAGCAATTCAACCATCTGGCGGGTCGACTCGATATCCATGTTGGAGAAAGGCTCATCGAGCAGCAGCAATTCCGGTACCGGCATCAGAACGCGGGCGAGCGACGTACGCTGGCGCATGCCCTGCGAATATTGGCCGAGCGTGCGATTAAGTTCAGGGTCGAGGCCCACCTGGCGCAGGGCTTCAGCGGGATCGAGGCATTGGCGGCCGGGATACAGGCTTGCGAAGTAGCGCAGATTCTCTTGACCGGTGAACTCGTCATAGAGCATGGGCGCGTGGCTCATGTAGCCGATGCGTTCGCGCGCGTCATGCGGTTCAATGCCGCCGAAAACCGTGACCTTGCCGCCGGTTGGCCGCAAAAGGCCTGCCAGGATACGCAATAAGGTCGATTTGCCGGCGCCGTTTTCGCCGATCAGCACATAGCATTTGCCCGGCTCAAGGTCGACTGAGACCTGGCGCAGCGCGGCAAAAGAACCAAAAAGCTTAGAAACGTTTTCGAGGTGAGCGCAAAGGGTAGAGCTGATGGCCTCCGGGGCTTGCGCTGTCATGGAATCAATTCGTGGCGATTCCAGCGGGGGCGCTGCCCGGTTGGGGTGCAGGCGCGGCATTAGCGCGCGGGTTGGAACTGCTCGGAGCCGGTTGTGCGGGCATAGCGCCTGGCTGGCCGTTCGGCGTGACAGGGGCGTATTTGCTGGCGCACTTGGCTTGCAGTGCATTTGCGTGGAATACCCCGTCGCGTCCGATAGTGCCCTCGGCGAGCGCCTGGGAATCGTCCTTGAACGTATCCGGCGGCGGCTCGGATCCCTTGTAAACCACCGTCAGTTTCTTGCCGGTGACAGCCTTCGGCGAGTGGCTTTCGAACTCATTCAGAACGAACGTGACATGCGGCCCGCTCTGCTCGATGGAGCCGGGTTGAACGAAGCCTTCCACGCGGAGATTGCTCTTGTAGGCTTTCTCGCCCATCTTGCCGAGTTCAGCGACCGTGACGTAATAGCTCTTGCTGGAGCCGTAACCGGTAAATGCCAGCCAGCCGATGGTTCCAAGGATGATGGCGACCGCAATTCCGATCCGAACCGAATTGGAAGACTTCTTCATATCTTGACTTTAACGATACGGTGGCGGATGGGGCGGGTCAATGGTACAGGGCAACATCCGTGATATAGATCACAAATTTGCCCTCAAATTAGGCCCTGCTTATGCGACGTCTCAAATCCCGGTTTAGTGAGCACTTTCAAGGGTTTGCGCGGCCTTCTCGAGCGCGTTGGTCAGGACAGCAAGCTGCGCCGACGCCCGATTTGAGTCCTTGGCCTCGATTGCCTCGTTGACTCCCGGAATCACGACTGCCGCATAGCCCGTATATTCTCCCGGTGCATAGATGGTGTGCTTGTACCAGGGGCGATTCGGCAGGCCAGCGGGCGAAGTCATCGCCGTTTCGGCCGCGCGCAGGGTTGCGTTGAACTCAGGGATGTCGGCCGGTGGATTCACCTGCAACTGATGCGCGTGGTCCGCGGCTTTGCCGAATTTTGTTGCCGCCTCGAGCGCCGGACCGAAATCGAGGCCGGAAACTCCAGTATCAGCGGCTTTGCGCTTGGCCGCTTCAATGTAGGACTTCACCTCGTGCGCGTACGCCGGGTAGTCGTAGGGCAGCACATCGGTGTCGGCCATGCGCACCGCTTCGAGGCCGAGTACGCGCGCCATCTGCTGCAGGTAGACGAAGTGCGGATCGGCGTTCATCACGAACCATGCGTAATTGTCGAAGACGGAGTGATACACGCCGTATGGGCCGCCGGATCCGATGTCTGTCGACGGCACGCCAACGTGCTGCAGAAACGGCGTGAAGTCCGATCCTGAACCGAGATCGCTTACGTGCACCTCATCGCCAGGTTGCGCAGGAGCGTTGCTGGCGCGGTGCTCCCTGGTTCCATGGCGATCGGCGCGCCACTCCTGGTAGACCGTGTCGCCCATCGGGCTCGGCACGGATTTTGAAATTTCACGCATGAAGTTCTTGAGCGAAGGTACCGCCGATGCCGAAAAGTCCGGACCGGAGACAGCAACATCCACGTTGAAATAGGCGACAGCGTTGTTGAGTTGCTGCGCGTGCTGCTCTACCCACTCGGTCGATCCGATCAGGCCCTCTTCTTCTGCGTCCCAACTGCAGAAGAGGATCGAGCGTTTCGGTTTCCAACCGTCTTTCAACAAAGCACCCACACCATGCACCGCCTCGAGCATCGCGGCGGTGCCGCTGTTAGGATCGACAGCGCCGTAGACCCACGCATCACGGTGATTGCCGACGACGACCCAATGTTCGGGATCATCTGTGCCCTTGATTTTGCCGATCACATCCCAGATCGTGCGGCGCTGGTAGTCCTGCTGCGAGACGAGGTGCACGCGCACGCCGCCAGGCCCTATGTGATAGCGGAAGGGAAGCGCACCCTGCCAGCCCTGCGGGACGCTGGGCCCCTTCAGACCCCGCAGAATCGGTGCGGCGTCTTCATAGCTGAGCGGGATAGAAATGATGTGCGGCTGGCTGCCGTTCGCATCCACGCGTGCCGAGTCGGGCAGATCGGTTGTGGACGCAACTCCGGGAGTTTCCGGGTCGCCGGGATATTTGAAGAGGTATTGCACCGATCCACGCTGCACGCCGCTGTCAGGACGCCATGGACCGTTGGGATAGGGATCTCCCTTGTAGTAGCCGTCATCCTGCGGGTCAGAGTAGATGATGACGCCGATGGCGCCGCGCTGCTCGGCAATGTAGACCTTCACGCCGCGAAAGTTCCCACCGTAGCGGACGACCACGATCTTGCCGTGCAGGTCGATTTTCTGTTTTGCGAGTTCGTCGAAGTCTTCGAGGCGGCCGTAGTTCGCGTATACCGCTTCGGCGGTCACGTCGCCTGAACCAGACGACCCGTTGAACGGCATCACTACGCGCGGGTCCTTGTCAAAAAGATCGCCATCCACGTGCTCGCGCGTCGGGCCCGACATCAGTTGCTTGCCCTCTGCATCAAATGCCTCAACCTTGACTTCCTTCGGCTGATTCATCAGCACACGGTAGGGCACGATCTCGGTGTCGAGTCCGGCGGCACGGAATTTTTCCGCGACGTACTCGGCGGTCTTGCGGTCTTCAGGGCTTGAGGCAATGTGCGGCTCGGCAGTCAGCGTCTTCAGGTGTTCGCCCGCAAGCTTCGCATTGGGCACGGCGAGGAACTTGTCCTCGATGCTTGCCTCTTTGCTGAAGTCCCTGTAGCCGAAGACCTGCTTCGGAGCGGCTGGGGTGGCCGCCGCTGTCGAACTTTGCGCCGTGCCGTATTGAGTTTGGAAAGTGAAACCTGCAACCAGTACAAGGAGGGCAACCAGAAGCCTTCGAATCATCATCAGGCGAAAACCTTCGAGGTGCAAAAGTGGGATAAGGAAACAGAGGCCAAAGCACCTTGATACGCGGCTTCGACGCAGTTTCCACAGCTTACACTATAGGTTGGAGTCTCCCCCTGCCCACCCGTCCCAAACTGAACGAAGAAAACCTCGCCGCCGCTTCTGATGAGCCGGCAGCTATCGTACAACCTCTTCCGAAACCTGAAACCGCGCAGCTCCCGCAGGCCATTCGTGCGCTGCGCAATCCGAACTTCCGCCTCTTCTGGGCCGGCAACTTCACCTCCAACATCGGCACGTGGATGCAGAACGTGGCGCAGGGCTGGCTGGTCCTCACGCTGACCAATTCGGCCTTCTGGCTGGGAGTGGTGGGATTCGCGGGTTCGATTCCGTTTCTATTCGTTACCCTCTTTGGCGGCGTCATCGCCGACCGCGTGAACAAGAGGCGCCTGCTGCAGGTGACGCAAACCATCATGATGTTGCTGGCGTTTCTGCTGGCTGCGCTGACATATTTTCACGCCATCGGCGTCTGGGGTGTGGCCGCTATTGCATTCTCAAACGGTGTAGCGATGGCCATGAACGCACCCAGCTACCAGGCTCTCGTGCCAAAGCTGGTGAAGCGCGAAGACCTGACCAACGCAATCGCACTGAACTCCGCGCAATTCAACATGTCGCGCATCCTCGGACCAACGCTCGGCGGCTATGCCATGGCGTTATTCGGAATGGCCGGGAACTTCTTCCTGAACGGCCTGAGCTTTCTGGCCGTGTTGTGGGCATTGGTGCGCATCAAGTATCCCGAAGAAGATCTAAGCCATCACCAGAGCCTGTGGGACAGCCTCCAGAGCGGCTTTGCCTACCTGCGCAGCAATCGTCAGATGTACGTCATGATCTGGATGACAGCCTTCGCCAGCTTCTTCGGATTTCCATTCATCACGTTCATCCCTTACTTCGCGAAGATGCAACTACATGTAGGCGAAAGCGGCCTTGGCTGGCTGCTTGCCTGCTCGGGTCTGGGATCGGTGCTGGGTGCGATGACGATCGCCGTCTCCGGCGTCATCCGTCATCGAGGCCGCGTGCTTACAGGTTGTGGCGTGGTTTTCTTCGCGGCGATTATCGGCTTCAGCTATTCGCACGTCTTTGCACTTTCGCAGGCATTGGCATTCTTCGAGGGCTTTACCGGAATCCTGATGATCTCCTGCTTCAACGTGTCGATCCAGCATCTGTCGAGCGATGCCATGCGCGGCCGCATGATGAGCATCTATGCCACAAGCTTCCTCGGCCTGCCACCGATTGGCGCGCTGGTGGCCGGCGAACTTTCGCGCCACATTGACACCGGCCACGCGCTGGCGATGATGGCTGGCGTGTCGTTGCTGTCGTTTGTAGGGTTCTTTGCGTTCTCACAGCCGCTGCGCGAACTGGATTAGTCGCGTGAACTGTAGATCAGGCAACCGGCTGCGTGCAGTGCGAGCAGCGCTTTGCGGCGGCAGGAATGTCGCTGAGGCACTGCGGGCACGGCTTCGTCGCCGGCGGCGCATCCGGCACCGGCTTGTGGAACCGCGCCATGAGCGCGTTGGCCGGAACCACAATAAAGAAGTACACAGCCACTGCCACCAGGAGGAATGCAATGACGGCATTCAGGAAGTTGCCGATCATCACGTGGTTGTACTGAATGGCGCTGAAGTCTGGCTTACCCACGAGATTGCCGATGAACGGGGTGAATATATCCTTGACGAGAGAGGTTACAACCGTTCCGAATGCGCCGCCGATGATGACGCCAACAGCTAGATCGAGGACGTTGCCGCGCAAAACAAAATCACGAAATCCCTTCAGCATGTCTACCTCCTGAAAGTCATTGCGCACATGTTACGCGACGGGCCTTCTGTTCTGGAATGAGAAGTTTCCGGCTCGTTAGGCTGGCGACGCTGCGCGTTTGCCTATCTTACACAGACCCGTAGAAAAAGGCATGTGATATCACGATCCAATGGATGCGGCTTAAAGTGGATAAGCGACCAGAAACACGATCAGCGTGAGGATCATCAGGTCAGAGTAAAGCAGGAGAAGTACGCCCGCGTGGTAGAGACTCCACTTGCCGCGCAGGCAGCGGCCGGTCTCTGCCATTCCCCAGGCCGCAACAATCAGAGACGCGAACTGCCACGGCGACCCATGAAGATTTTCAATATGCGGAAACCCCGCCAGCAGCAGGCTCGCGATGAACGCGCCGAGAGAGAGCACAATTCCGCGTACGAGAGATTTTTGTCGCAGCCGGAAGATGGCAAGAGGGGAGACACGACTCCTACAACTGTAGACCGTTACAGCACTTGCGTATTCTGAAACTGCCCTGATCACCTGGCAACCAGTTCCATCTCCTTGAGCGACTCGGCATAAGGCGCGCGCAGTACGCCCCGCTCGGTGATGATGGCCGTTACATACTTCGCCGGGGTCACGTCAAACGCCGGATTGCAGATGCCCACGCCATGCGGTGTTAGCTGCTTGCCGCCGTGATGCGTCACTTCCTTTGCCGAGCGCTCTTCAATCGGAATCGCATCGCCGGTTGCAGTTGCCGTGTCGATCGTTGACCACGGTGCAGCGCAATAGAACGGAATGCCGTGCTCCTTGGCAAGAATGGCAACGTTGTACGTGCCGATCTTGTTGGCGAAGTCGCCGTTGGCCGCAATGCGATCAGCGCCGACAACGACAGCCTTGATCTTTCCCGCGCGCATCAGGCTCGCTGCCATGTTGTCGCAGATTACCGTCGTAGGAATGCCATCGGCCATCAGTTCCCACGCAGTAAGCCGCGCGCCTTGCAGAAACGGCCGCGTCTCATCGGCATAAACGTGAATGCGCTTGCCCTGCTCAACAGCAGAGCGGATGACGCCGAGAGCCGTGCCGTAACCGCACGTCGCCAACGCGCCGGCGTTGCAGTGCGTCAGCACGCCGCCTTCTTCCGGCAGCAGCTCGCCGCCGAATGCGCCCATTGTCTTGCATGCGGCGATGTCTTCCTCGTACATAGCGTGGGCTTCGGCAAGCAGCTTGTCCTGCACCAGCTTCATCGTTGCGCCGGATGAAAGCAATCCCGCGAAGACGCGCTTCATGCGGTCGATTGCCCAGAACAGGTTCACCGCCGTCGGTCGCGTGCCCGCTAACCGCGCACAAATCTTCTCGAACTCCGGCGCAAAGCGCTCCGCGCTCTCAGCCTTTGAACGCAAAGCCCCGAGCGCAACGCCGTAAGCCGCGGAAACGCCAATCGCCGGCGCGCCGCGAACAACCATGGTCACAATGACATCGGCGACCTGTTCGTAATCGGTGGCCAGCACATAGCTTTCCTCGAGAGGAAGCTTCGTTTGATCGATAAATCGGACGCCTTCCGGGGTCCAGGCAAGGGTAGGAATCATGCACTTCCAGTGTAAATGGCTTTTGGCTCCTGCTCTATCCGCAGTATCCCCTCGTCTAGACTGGCTGCAGACGAGACTTGCCGGCCTGGAGAGCCCAATTGACAGGAACAGCGCCTGATTATTCGCTCTTATTCATTCAGTTAGGCAGTGTTGCCGTCGGCTTGGCCGTGCTCGCCCGCCTGGCCCGTCGCTGGGGGCTGTCCGCGATCTCCCTCTTTCTCCTCGCGGGACTGGCATTTGGGAATGGCGGCATCGCGCCGCTGAACCTTACCAAAGGCTTTATCCAGCTTGGAGCAGAAGTTGGCGTTCTTCTCCTCCTCTTCATGCTCGGGCTTGAATACTCTGGAGACCAGCTCACACACAGCCTTCGTAAGGGACTCTCTGGCGCCGGTATCGACCTCTTGTTGAATTTTCCTCCCGGCTTCATTGCAGGGATTCTTCTCGGCTGGTCACTCCTGCCGTCCTTCCTGCTGGGCGGCGTCACTTTGATCTCGTCCTCCGGAATCATTGCCCGGGTGCTGTCGGAATTGGATCGCATGAATTCCCCAGAGACTCCGACCGTGCTCTCGATTCTCGTGCTCGAAGATCTCATGATGGCCGTTTATCTTCCCCTTGTTGCCGTGCTCATTGCCGGTGGGGGTTCGACGAAGATTCTTGTTTCGGTCGGAATTGCCTGCACGACGGTTCTTGTTGTGCTATTCGTCGCAACGCGATTTGGAAACTCGCTGAGCTCCTTCATTTCGCACCAATCAGACGAGGTCGTTCTGCTCACCGTCTTCGGTACCGTGCTTCTCGTCGCCGGAATTGCGCAGCACCTTCATGTTTCCTCTGCGATTGGAGCATTTCTCGTGGGAATTGCCGTCTCCGGCCCGATCAGTGAGCAATCGCACCGCCTGCTTGCGCCGCTGCGCGACCTCTTCGCAGCGACCTTCTTTTTCTTCTTCGGTTTGGAGATCGATCCGCGAAGCCTGTTGCCGGTGCTCCTGACCGCCGTTGCGCTCGCGGTAGTGACAACGCTCTCGAAGATCCTCACCGGCTATTGGGCCTCTCGCAGAGGCAACCTCGACCGGCGATCACGGATTCGTGCCGGATTGACACTCGTCGCCCGTGGTGAATTTTCCATCGTAATCGCCGGCCTTGGAGCGGGCATTGAACCGCGCCTCGGATCGCTCGCCGCTGCATATGTTCTTCTGATGGCAATCTTCGGCCCGGTTCTGGCAAGGGTCATTCGCTGAAGAAGAGGTTCCTGCCGGATGAGATCGCGCCGCCCAAGCGCTTGCAAATAATGCTCGATATCGCAACCGTTCCTGGAAATGAAAACATTTTCATTTTCCGCTGGACGAGGCGAACCTCCCGTCAGTAGATTGGTTTGCGTATCATAAGCACCGACATCAACGCGGCGAAATTGTCTGGATTTCTCAGACCGCTGTGTCCATGCGTGTGTCCCGACGAATCTGAGGAGCCGTTTTGCAACTGACCATTGTCGATTGGCTGATCATGCTGCTGTATTTCGTGTTTGTGCTGGGCATCGGCTTTGCCCTCAAGCGCTACATGAAGACCAGCAAGGACTTCTTTCAAGCCGGGCGCGCGCTGCCGGCATGGATCTGCGGTCTCGCCTTTATCAGCGCCAACCTCGGCGCGCAGGAAGTCATCGGTATGGGCGCCTCCGGAGCAAAGTACGGCCTTGAGACAGCGCATTTCTACGGCATCGGTGCCATCCCGGCCATGGTCTTCGTTGGCATCTTCATGATGCCGTTTTATTACGGCTCTAAAGCGCGCTCGGTGCCGGAGTTTCTGCGCATGCGCTTCGACGAAAAAACGCGCGCACTCAACGCATGCTCGTTTGCCGTGATGACGGTATTCAGTTCCGGCATATCGATGTACGCGATGGCACGACTCATCCAGGCCCTGCACGTATTCGACGGATTGTTCCGCTCGCTTGGCTGGGCGCCCGAGGGTATTTTTACCTTCTCAATCGTGCTGTCGGCGGTCATTGTTCTGCTCTACATCTTCCTCGGTGGACTTACCAGCGCCATCTACAACGAGGTACTGCAATTCTTCCTCATCATCGCCGGCTTCCTGCCCCTGGTGCTGCTGGGCCTGAAGAATGTCGGCGGCTGGAACGGACTGAGAACCGCGGTTTCAGCCGTCGATCCGCGCATGATGCACGAGTGGAAAGGCGTGATGCACTCGAGCACCAATCCCATGGGCATCGAAATTATTGGCATCGGCATGGGGCTGGGTTTCGTTCTCGGTTCCGGCTACTGGTGCACTGACTTCCTCGTGATCCAGACGGCGATGGCCTCGAAGAACATGGAGTCCGCCCGCCGCGTTCCGCTGATCGCCGCCGTTCCGAAGATGGTGTTTCCGTTCCTGGTGATTCTTCCCGGACTTGCTTGCGATTTCGCTGACCACGCCGCACACCACCACCACGGTGCACGAACAGAATGGCGTCATCTACCACACCACGAATGTGGTGCCGCACGAAAATTGAACAGGGCAGGGGACTGGTTCCGGCGAAGATCAACCCGGTTACCGGTAAAGCGATGCTCGACGCCAGCGGCCATCCGCTGCTCGACTACGACATGGCCACGCCGAACATGCTGCTGCATTATTTCCCCACCGGCATTCTCGGACTCGGGCTTGACTGCGCTGCTCGCCAGCTTCATGAGCGGCATGGCCGGCAACGTGACCGCGTTCAATACCGTATTCACTTACGATCTCTATCAGTCCTACATTCATAAGAACGGCACCGACCGGCACTACATGGCGGTGGGCCGATGGGCCACGGTCGGCGGAATTCTTCTGTCGATCTGCACTGCATACGCGGCCATCAACTTCAACAACATCATGGACACGTTACAGCTTGTCTTCAGCTTTGTGAACGCGCCGCTGTTCGCGACCTTCCTGCTGGGCATGTTCTGGAAGCGCACCACCGGTCACGCCGCGTTTACCGGGCTCATTGCGGGCACCGTAGCTGCGATGCTGCATCACGGACTCACGCTGCCTATCGAGGCGCACCCCGGCATTCACGGCGGATGGATCACGGTTATCCACCATTACCCAAGCGATATGGCGCAAAACTTCTGGGGCGCGATCTTCGCCTTCAGCGCCAACTTCATCGTCACCGTGATCGTGAGCCTGTTTACAAAACCGCGACCCGAATCGGAACTGGTTGGCCTGGTACATTCGCTTACACCCAAGCCGCCCCGTGCGCACGATCGCTGGTGGAAGAGCCCCGAAGCATTGGGTATCGCGGTCCTGCTGGGCGCCATCGCGCTGAACATTTTCTTTGCCTGAGAGGAAGGGAACACCATGAATCTCGATTTGCGCATTCCCATGGGACTGATGTTCACCTTCACCGGCGCGATCATGACCGCGTGGGGTATCAAAACCAATGGCAATGCAGACCTCTACGCAAAGAGCCTCGGCATCAACGCGAATCTCTGGTGGGGCCTGGTGTTGCTCGTGTTCGGACTGACGATGTTCTTGCTAGGCCAGCGCACACAGCGGCGCCTCGCCAAAGAGCCTCCACCACCGGCAGAAGAAGGCGAAGTGCGGCGAGGACATTGAGGCAGGGAGCGGGGAACAAGCGAGTAACAAACTCTCGTACCCCCGCATGAACAGCTTGTCATTCCGACCGAGCGCAGCGAGTGGAGGAACCTGCAGTTGCGTTTTCTATTGCGACGCGCGATTTGCGAGAATGCCCCATCAATGAGAAGCAAGCGTGAGAGACGATAAGGGCCCTCATCGGAAATTGATACGGCCCTCACGACGCTGCAACTACACTAAGAGCAGCGATGAAACGCAAGACCATCGAGCACTACGAGATCATTCGCCGCCTGGGTGCAGGCGGCAGCGGCGTGGTGTTCCTGGCCAACGACACGCTGTTGCAGCGCCCCGTGGTGTTGAAGATCCTGCGTACCGGTTTGCTTTCGGCGCAACAGTTTCGCAGCACCGTTCTGCGTGAAGCGCGTCTCGCTTCTGCCATTGAGCACCCCAACGTCTGCGCGATCTACGAGGTTGGCGAGGCTGGCGACGAAGGCTACATCGTCATGCAATACGTACCCGGCCAATCGCTCGATCAACTCATCGCGCGCGGCCCGGCCACTCCGCAACTGCTGCTCTCTGTGGGCATCCAGATCGCCGACGGTCTGCAAGCGGCGCACTTACTGGGAATATTTCATCGCGACCTGAAGCCGCAAAACGTGATGCTGACTGATGGAGGCCTGGTAAAGATTCTTGACTTCGGCCTCGCGCGGCGCTTGCGACCCGAGGATGCAAGCTTCGATCCGTCAAAGCCCGGGCTTGCCAGGGACGCATCGGTTGCCGCGACGTATACCGCGCGCGGCGGCACCATTCGCTACATGGCGCCGGAGCAATTTGTGACCGGCCAATCGAGCGTGCAGTCCGACGTGTGGGCGCTTGGCGTGATCCTCTACGAACTTGCCAGCGGACGACATCCGTTTTCGCGCCCCGATGGGGAAGACTTCCAGACCATCCGCGCAATCCAGTTTTCCGATCCCGTTGACCTCAGCGAGATCGTCCCCGATATCTCGACGGAATTGAAAAGCGTGATCGCGACCTGCCTCGAAAAGACGCCTGCCACGCGCTATGCCTCGGCAGCCGAAGTGCGCGAGGCGTTGAAGATGATTATGAAGGCGCTGCAGATCGAGACGGGCGCGATTCCCGGCGAGGCCGCAGCGAACCTGCCGACCACCGAGGCCGAAGCCGAGAAGCGCGCCACTGGATTTCTGTCGATGCTGGCCGAACGGTTTCGCGAGTCTTCAAGTAACGGAGTGCAGCAGAATTCCCTCGTCGTGCTTCCCTTCGCGAATCTTGGTGCAAAAGAGGTGGCGCCCCTTTATGGCTACGCGCTGGCCGATGCCATCGCCGCACGCCTCGCGCGCATTTCAGCCCTTGTCGTGCGCCCATCGAGCGCGCTGATGTCGCTGCCCATTGCGCAAATGGATCCTCTCTCGGTCGGTCAGCGGTTGCTGGTATCTTTCGTGCTGGCCGGCAATTTCTTTCGCTCTGAAAACGGATTCGATCTCAATTGGCAGTTGCTCGACATTGGCTCGCAAAGCGTGCGCTCTGGCGGAGCCATCCGAGTCGCGTCGCTTGATCTGATCGCGGTGCAGTCTGAAATTTCAAACGAAGTCTTCGCCGCATTGCATGGCCTTGGCGCCGCCGATCAAATGGATGCGCCTCGCGGCGCGCTGCGCGACGGTTCACTGCCCGGTCCCGTGAGCGAAGAGTATCTGCAGGCACGCGCGATGCTAAGCTCGTTCATGGTTCGCACCGGCTCGAAGGCCGATCTCGACAAGGCCCACGCACTCTTCACGAGTGTCACCACGAAAGATCCGGAGTTTGCGTCGGGATGGAGCGGTCTGGGCATCGCCGAATTGCAATATGTGCGTCACGGATTCGGCGGCCAGATTCACGTCATGCACGCGCGACGCGATTTCGATGAGGCTCTCAAGCTCGATCCTGCGTCAACGGAAGCGAATCTCTACCGGATTTACATGCTGCTCTCGCGCGGAGAGAAAGAATCGGCCCGTCACGGCATTGCCAACCTGCTGGCGAGCGCAGCCAATGACTGGAATGTGCACATGGTTGCCGGCATTGCGCTGCGTGGCGACGGCATGTACGACGAGGCCCTGCTGCAGTTCAACCGTGCGCTCAAGCTGAACCCAGCCAACGCGGCTATCCTCTACAACCACCGCGCCCGCGTTTACCACTATCAAAACCAGATTGAACTGGCAGGCGATGAACTCGAAAAAGGATTGGCACTGGAGCCGCGCCACCCGCTCCTGCGCACATCATCCGGCTATCAGCAGATGCGCATGGGGAATCTCGATGAGGCAATCAAGATCCTCGAAGGCGTAATTCGCGACGACGAGTCGCTGCGTATCGCCGTTCCCACGCTGGCCTTGTGCTACGTGCAAGTGGGCGACCGCGCTCGCGCCGCCGCGCTGCTGAAAGACGACACGCTTGCCGCAGCCGAAGCCGACAGCGAGATGGCCTATCGCCTCGCGACCTACTTTGCCGTCGAGGGTGACTCCAGTGAAGCGCTGCACTGGCTGCGCCGGGCCATTTATCTCGGCAATGAAAACTATCCGTGGTTCCAGAAAAATCCCGCGTGGAATAATCTGCGCACCAATGCAGACTTTGAGCGCATCCTCGAAGACTTGAAAAAAGCCTTCCGCCGCAATCAGAAAACATGGAAGCGGCTCCTCGAACAAGTCCCGCCTCACGCGGAGTAACATGCATGCTTCTTGAACACGCGCGTGAGTCCGATTATCCAGCCATCATCGACCTCGTCAACGCCGCATATCGCGGACGCGGAGCTGTCGAGAGCTGGAACATCGAATCAGGAATCATCGAGGGCACCCGCTTAACCGACTCGCTGCTGAGAGAAGATCTCGCCGCCAAGCCGCACGCACACTTTCTCATCCACCGCGACCCTGAAAGCCGCGCAATCATCGGAACGGTGTGGCTCGAGCCGGTCGACGAGTATGCGTGGTATCTTGGTCTCTTCACCATCGATCCTGCGTTGCAGAAAAAGCATCTGGGCCGCGCATTATTGAGTGCAGCCGAAGATTTTGCCAAGGCGCATGGAGCCCGCTTGATGCGCATGGGAGTTCTCAACGTCCGCGAAGCTCTTATCGCCTGGTACGAACGGCGAGGCTACTGCCGCACCGGCGTAGAGCCCTACCCTTATGGCGACAACCGCTTCGGCACGCCTCTTCGCGACGACCTCGAATTTGTGATTCTCGAAAAGCAGCTTTGAGCAGGGATTGTTTCATGGCTCATTCCGCACAACAGAGGCAATAACTCCACACGTCGCGTCTCCGCCGTATGATGAGGGACGAACTTAAATCCATCCGTCGTGAGATTTGAATGGACTCCATTTCCCGCCGTAACTTCCTAGCCGGCGCGGCCAGCATCGTCGGCTCGGCGGCTGTTTCGCCCCGTAATGCCTTCGCACAAACCGGTTTCGTCTCCAAACGCCCGGCCCCATCCGCGCGCCGATTCCGCAGCAAGGCGGTCGATGCGGCCATCGAATCCATCTCCGCAAAAATGAGCGACCACGAACTGGCGTGGCTCTTTTCGAACTGCCTGCCGAACACGCTCGACACCACCGTCACATTCAGCAACAGTGCCTCCGGTCCTGACACCGTCGTGGTCACCGGCGACATTCCCGCGATGTGGCTGCGCGATTCCTCCGCGCAGGTGTGGCCCTATCTTCCTTTTCTCACCGCCGATCCGGAGCTTGCGAAACTCATCGAAGGAGTCATCCGGCGTCAGACGCGCTGCATTCTCGCAGATACTTATGCGAATGCCTTCATGCCCGACCTTGCCAGCCGCGAGCCGCTTTCGTGGAGCAAGGCTGACAAGACCGACATGAAACCAGGAGTGGGAGAGCGAAAATGGGAAGTCGACTCGCTCTGTTATCCCGTGCGGCTGGCGCATGAGTACTGGCGCATCACGCACGACACCAAGCCATTCGACGCAAAGTGGGTGCGTGCGATCCACGCCATCCTTGAAACCTTCAAGGCGCAGCAGCGCAAAACTTCCCGTGGGCCTTATCACTTCCAGCGAGAAGCCTTCTCGCCCTACGACACTCTGAGTGGAGACGGCTTCGGTAATCCTGCGCGGCCCCTGGGTCTGATTTACTCCGGTTTCCGTCCCTCGGATGATGCGTGCATATACCCGCTCAACATTCCCGGCAACTTTTTCGCCGTAATTACACTGCAACGCATCGAAGAGATGCTCAGCGAGATTGCGCACGACAGCGCTGCCGCAAGTGAGGCCAGCCGCCTCCGTTCCGAGATCAAGTCGGCATTGGATGCGCATGCGCGCGTTCACTCCACAGCAGGCGAAATCTGGGCCTACGAAATCGATGGATTCGGCAACACCATCTGCATGGACGACGCCAATGTGCCGAGCCTGCTTGCAATGCCCTATCTAGGCTCCTGCTCCGCAAGCGATTCCGTGTATCTGGCAACGCGACGATTCCTGCTGAGCGAAGCGAATCCGTATTTCTTTCGCGGATCGGCAGCCGAGGGCATCGGCGGCCCGCACATCGGCCAGGACATGATCTGGCCCATGGCCATCATCATGCGCGCGCTAACGACCGACGATGACAAGGAACAGTTGCAATGCCTCGCCTGGCTCAAGAGCACGCACGCCGGAACCGGCTTCATGCACGAAAGCTTCAACAAGAACGATCCTGCGAACTTTACCCGCGCGTGGTTTGCATGGGCCAACACCTTGTTCGGCGAATTGATTCTCAAACTCGACAAGACCAACCCAAAGCTGCTCGAAAAAGCCTGAGCAAAAAAAGACCGGCGAATTCGCTCTGCAGCGAATCGCCGGTTTCCTTCACATTGTCACCAACTCAAACCAGATTGATACTGGGTGCCCCAGGTCTCGTTTCTGAGACCTGGGTGGAATCACCGGTCAAATAGACTCACTTCAAATTAACCGTCGCCTTCAATGGCAAGCTTGCAGACGATCCGCCGACCATGATGGTGTAATCGCCCGGAAGCAACGACCAGTCATTCTTCTGCTCGTCGAAGATCGACAGGTATTTCGGATCGATCTCGACAGTGACGTTTTGTTTCTCGCCCGGATTCAGCTTGACCTTGCTAAACCCGACCAGGCGCTTCGGCGGTTCCTGCGCGCCAGCCGGTAACGCAGCATAGACTTCCGCAATCTCCGAGCCTTCGCGTGCACCGGCATTAGTCAGCGTGAACGTCACCTTCACCTTGTCCCCCGGCGTCACCTGCAGGCCAGAGTAGCGATAGGTCGTATACGAGAGCCCGTAGCCAAACGGGAACAGTGGCGTCTTGTTTTCCGCGTCGTACCACTTGTAACCGACCTTCACGCCCTCGTCATAATTCATTGGGAATGGCGGAAGGCCCATCGCCCACTTCTCAGGCGTCGCGGCTCCATCAAAGTGCGAGGACTCCGGCGGTGGCATGGTGATTGTCGGATGCGGCAGATCGGCTTCGCTCTTCGGGAAGGTGTTGGGCAGCTTGCCGCTTGGATTCACCGTACCGAACAGAACGTTGCCCACGGCGTTGGCGCCATCGCTGCCAGCAAACCACGCTTCAAGAATTGCTGCTGGCTTGTCTACCCACGGCATGGTTACAGGATTGCCCGTTTCGAGCACGACGATCGTATGCGGATTGGCTGCAGCCACTGCCGCAATCACCGCATCCTGATCGTGAGGAAGTGTAAGGCTCTTCAGGTCCATGCCTTCGCTGGCCCACATGTAGGCAAACACGATTGCTACGTCTGCGCCTTTTGCCGCAGCAGCCGCAGCCGCGGGATCGGTGCCCGGATCGTACTTTACCGTCGCATGCGGCGCGCGCGCCTGGATTGCCTTCAACGGTGAAGTCGGAAACCAGATCTCCTCCATCCAGTGGGTTGGCCCCTGTCCTGCAGGCTTGATGGCGTTTCCGCCGATCGGATCGACCTGCGCCGAACCGCCTCCCGAAATCATGCCGACGTCAGAATGCGATCCGATCACCGCGATCGTCTTCAATTTCGCGGCACTCAACGGCAACACCGCCTTCTCATTCTTGAGCAGAACGATGCCACCTTCTTCAATCTTACGAGAAGTCTCAAAACCGGCAAAGGGATCGATGACGCTGCGCTGCCGTGGGTGATCGACGGCGCCCACAGCAAACATCGATCGCAGGATGCGACGCACGTGGTCGTCGAGTTGAGTCTGCGGAATCTTGCCTGCATCCAGAGCATCCTTGAAACGCTTCTCGTAGAAGAACCTGCCCGGCTGCTCGTTATCCAGGCCGGCGGCGGAGGCCTTCACGTCGCTGTGGGTACCGCCCCAGTCCGAAACAACGAATCCCGGAAACTTCCAATCTTTCTTCAACACGTCGGTCAGCAGCCATTCGTTCTCGCACGCGAAGTCGCCATTCACGCGGTTATAAGAGCACATCACTGCCGCGGGTTTGCCTTGCGCCACGCCGATTTCAAACGCCAGCAGATCGCTTTCACGCGCCGCGCGTTTGCTGATGGTGATGTTGACAGAGTTGCGGCCGCTCTCCTGATCGTTCAGCGCATAATGCTTGATGTCGCCAATCACGTTGGCCGACTGCGTTCCCTGGATCAGCCGCGCCACCAGCGTGCCGGCCAGGATGGGATCTTCGCCAAGATATTCAAATGTGCGGCCGTTGCGTGGATCGCGAGTCAGGTTCACACCGCCCCCGAGCGACATGTTGAATCCCTGGGCTCGCAGTTCGCGTCCGATCAGCGCGCCATATTCATAGGCCGCATCAGTGTCCCAGCTTGCGGCTGCGGCAACGTTGGCCGGCAGCGCCGTGGCATAGCGGCCGTTCACGCCGCTCGAGCGCACTCCATAGGCTGCGTCGCTCATGTCGATACCCGGAATGCCGAGACGCGGAACGCCCACTGTATAGCCAACGCCGCGATTCGAGGCCGCGTTCTCCGGCGTCACCGCATCGTCTGTCGGCATGCCTACGCCATGCAGAAGAGCGATCTTTTCGTCGACCGTCATTTCCTTCATCACCAGGTCGGTGCGCTCATCGGGCGAAAGGCTTGAATTCATCCAGGGACCAGTTGGTTTTGGCTTGGGTTGCGGGCGCTGCGCAAGGCTCAGCATTGCCATGCACGCAAAACACAAAAGCAGCATCGCCGGAATTTTGATCCCGGAACGCACAGGAGTCTGATTCATATTTCCCTCTTTGGTAAAACGTTTATCTTGGCCGTCCCCCATACTATCAATAAACGGCCAAGGCAGGCGTTTTCTCCAGGCAGGGAGCCTAGACCAGGTCGGTTGCCCGGCCTCCGTGTTCCACGCGCTCGTACGGAACGTAAACGGGATTCCACATGTATGCACGAATCCGGTCGGGCAGTGAAGCGGCATCATCGATGGCCGCAACGCCCTCGCTCAGTGCCTGTCGCGCCACTGCTTCTGAAACTACCGGCGCGACCTTGCGCGACTCACCGATCGGCGGCAGCAGTGGAGCGCTCTTGTCGATGCGTGCGGGCGACAAGCCGGCAAGCGCCTTGGCCGCAGCCATGATCATGCCGTCTGTCACCCGCCGCGCTCGCGACACAAGAATTCCAAGCGCAAGTCCCGGGAAGACGAACGAGTTGTTCACCTGCGAAATGCGAACCATGCGGCCGTTGATCTCGACAGGCGGAAACGGGCTGCCCGTTCCGACCAGAGCGCGACCCTCCGTCCACCGCAACAGATCCGCAGGAGTAGCCTCCGCCTTCGATGTCGGGTTCGAGAGCGGAAAGATGATCGGCCTGTCTGTATGCCGCGCCATCTCACGCACAATCTCTTCGCTGAATGCGCCGGGCTGCGCGGACACTCCGGCAAGCACCGTTACTTTTGCGTTGCGCACCACGTCCAGCAGCGACACGTCCTCGTCCCCGCTGAGCTTCCACCCGGCGATATCGGCACGCTTGTGAACCAGCGGCAACTGGCTTTCCTTTATGCCGCGCGCGCCTTCGACAAGCAATCCGTAACGATTGAATGCGTAGATACGGCCGCGCGCCTGCTCTTCACTCAGGCCCTGCTCCTTCATCGCGGAAATCAGCAGATCGATAATGCCGATGCCTGCGGAGCCTGCTCCATACATCACAATGGTTTGCTGCGACAAAGGAACTCCCGTCGCGTCCACCGCCGCGAGAAGCGTTGCCGTGGTTACTGCTGCCGTTCCCTGGATGTCGTCGTTGAAGGTACACAGCCGGTCGCGATAGCGCTCAAGAAGCCGCGCGGCATTTGTTCCGGCAAAGTCTTCCCACTGCAGAAGAATATTCGGCCATCGTTTCTGCACGGCGGTTACGAATGCTTCGACGAAATCGTCATACTCCTGCCCGCGTACGCGATGGCTCTGCCAGCCAATGTAGATCGGATCATTCAGCAGTTTCTCGTTGTCGGTGCCTGCGTCCAGCAGAATCGGCAGACAATGCTCTGGCGGAATGCCGCCCAGCGCGGTGTAAAGCGCCATTTTGCCAATCGGGATTCCCATGCCGCCCGCGCCCTGGTCGCCAAGCCCTAGAATTCGCTCGCCATCGCTGACCACGATGCAGCGCACATCGTCGAATCGCCGGTCGGCAAGAATCTGATCGATCCTGTGGCGATTCGGATAACTGATGAACAGCCCGCGAGGCCTGCGCCAGATTTCAGAGAAGCGCTGGCATCCTTCGCCCACCGCCGGCGTGTAGACAATCGGCAGCAACTCTTCGGTGTAGTGCTCGATCATCGAGTAGAACAGCGTCTCGTCGTTGTCCTGAAGATCGCGCATGTTGCTGTACTTGCCGAATGCAGTCTCACGCGAGTCGAGCACGCGCTTGCGGCGCAGGCGCTGATCCTCAAGCGTGCCGATATGCGGTGGCAGCAACCCGTGCAGGCCGAACACGTCGCGTTCCTGTTCCGTAAATGCAGTGCCCTTGTTGAGCCGCGGGTTCGAGAGCAGATCGACGCCGTGCAGGCGCGTGTGAATTACTGAAGTATTTTCAATAAGGGTGGCGGCGGCAACAGATTGTGAAGTTTTGCTCACTGTGAAGCTCTCTTTCATCTTCCAGCCGGGGAACCAGACCTCCAGGGTCTTTGAGGCTCACCGATGATAGTCAATATGAGAGCGGCAGGGGTGTGACGTGTGCAACACGGGTTGCAAATGCATGGAAGCAGGCAATTTCGTGAGGCTGTTCGTTTGAAGGATCTGTAGCCGGGAGGGTGTGAAGTGGGAATGCGAAAAATTCAAAGGCCCACGCCTCTTTCGGAGAACGTGGGCCCTTTTTTCACATTAAGTTGACGCCATCAAGGTTTCGCCCCTGGCGTCAGTGGTTTAACGATTGGTGCTGCCAGAGCCGCCGGATTGCTGGCTGCCGCTGCCGGGCTGGTTGCCGCCCTTGTTCATATCATTCGGCTTACCCTGTTGGCCGGTGCCGCCCTTCTGAGAGGGGTCCTGCTGCTGGCCTGTGCCGCTCTTCTGGGAGGGATCCTGATTGCTGCGAGTACCGCTGCCTGAACCCTGTCCTTGCTGTGAGCCCTGTTGGTTTGCCATTGAACTGCTCCTATGTATGCCGCGCTGCACCTCGTACGCGTACGTAACGCTGGCCTTCACTGGGATGCCCCGAATATATCCGCAGTTGTCCGATTTAAGGAATCCGCCAGGAAGTTATAAATCCTCATAAGCAATTGATTTAATGATGTTTAGCGTGAGAATATTCCACACTTGCAATGCCCGGAAATGGTGCTAAAATGCCGCAGTGCGGCGCACATCCTTCGCGGCCTGCGCGAAGCCTTTTGGACCGAGTTTCGCCTTTCCTGCCCCTCGCGCCTTCCTATTTTTCCTCGACAATCACCAGGTCCCACGGAGCAAGCGCGAGCGCATCAGCCTTCGACACCAGCTTCCCGTCGATGAGGTTCGTTCCTGAGCCGTACACGTAGTTTGCCGTAACGTCGCCACCGGAGTAGTTGAAGTAATAGTGCACCCGCTTGCCCATGCGATTCACGCCGTGCGTCACATGCACCGCTGCAGGTTGCTGCTGATCCGGCCCCGCGAGCCCGGCCTCTTCGAGGGCCTGTTTCAGCACCGCGGTTTGCAGCGAGGCAGAGAGATACGTTCCCTCGTAAATCAGCGTGCCGGTGCCGAACTGGTTTTCAGTAATTGCCGGCCACTTTCCGAAGAATGGATGATCGTAATAAGCCAGCGCCTTGGCATGCTCCGGCATCAGAAACTCTGCCCAGTAGCTCACCTGGTTCGCGTTCTTATCCTTGTCTGCCACGTGGAACGGATCGCCCTTGAGTGCCAGTGGGTGTTCGAGATTCGAAAACTCCTGGTAGCTGAAGCCTGCGGCCTCGCGCAAGGGGCCGGGCGCGCGAACCCAGCGGACTGCGGAGTTCTCATTCGCAAATCCGCTCTTGAACGTCATCACCACGTGGCCGCCGCCTTTCACGTAGTCCGAGATCCGTTGCAGCAGCGCATCATCCGAGATGTAGAGCGCCGGCACGATCAGCAGTTTGTAAGCGGAGAAATCCTTGGTCTCCGGAAAAACAAAATCCGCGCCCACGTTCAGGTCATAGAGCGAATGATGGATCTGCTGCACCAGCGATGAGTAATCCGCCGTTGGCCCGGCAAAGCTCCACTGTGGCCCTGAAGAAGTGAACGGCATGAAGCTGATCGCATTGGCCGAATCGCGGCTCCACAGGATAGCGACATCATTATGAATCTTCAGGCCGACAAGATGCGGGCCGATCTTCTCCAGTTCGTGCGCCGTGCGCGACATCTCGGCATACGGGCGGTTTGGCTCCAGATCGTGCGACAGAATGCCCTTCCAGTAGGTCTCCTGATTTGCCGCGATCGACGCCCAGTGCCAGTACTCCACCATGTTGGCGCCGTTCGACAGATGCGTGTAGACATCTTCGCGCAGCTGCCCATCATACGGCGGATACTGGTGCGCCGATGTCCAGTCCGTCGACTGCGCGTTGGTCTCCGTCACCAGAAAATTTCCGTGTTTCAGCGAGCGCGAAAAATCTCCCTGGATCGATTGCGATGCGCCGTCGAAGTGATCCTGCGAACCGTGGTAGATGTTGTCGGCCACAATGTCCAGCGACTCGGCAATCGCTTCTTCGTTCACGTCGCGCTTCATCATGCCGCCGTAGTCCGTCGTGATGAACTGCCTCGGCGCCGCGCACTCGCGCACCAACTCAGCCTGCCAATGCAGAAAATCCGTCACCCGCATCTGGCTCCAGCGCGACCACTCCAGCTTGTACCCGGTGCTTTGCGCGCCGTTGCGCGTGGGCAGGTCTTCCCACGTGTGCAGGTTCTCGCCCCAGTAGTTCAGAAACCACGCCTTGCTCAGCGCCTCCGGGGTGACAAACTTCTTTTCGAGATAATGCTGGAATCCAATGAACACATCCCGATTCGCCGCGTCGTAGCTGGATGTTTCGTTATCGAGCTGCCAGCCGATCACCGTGGGATTGTCCTTGTAGTGCGCCACGATATGCCGGATCAGCCGTTCCGCATAAAACCGGTATGCCGGCGAATCGGTATCCATGTTCTGCCGCATGCCGTACTGCGCGGGTTGAGTAGGACCGCCGAAGTTACCGCCCGTGATGCGGTCCGCAAGGATCTCCGGATGCTGATGCGCCATCCACGCCGGAATTGAATACGTGGGCGTGCCGAGAATAACCTTGATGCCGGCTTTGCCCATGGCGTCGACAATGTGATCCATCCACGCATATTCGAAGCGGCCATCTTCCGGCTCCCACAGGCTCCACGTCGACTCGCCCATGCGCACCACGTTCAGCCCCGCGGCCTTCATCATCGCGATGTCTTTCACGAGGCGCGCATCATGCTCAGCGGCATCGCCCGGCATGTACTCGTTGTAGTACGCGGCGCCATACAGCACCGTCGGAAATTCCAGCGTCTGCTGCGCCGGCGTTGGTGCTTCGGTCCGCGCTTGCTGAGCTGAGGCGACAAATGTTACGAGAGACGCGGAGACAAGTGAGAGAAGAAAGCGTTTGCTGGACGAATCTCTGAACAATCTCATGGCTACCTTTCGCGAGAACAAAACGATCGCTTGAAACGGAAGGACTATGAGAACACTTCTATGCGAAGGTCAGCAACACGATTTCGGAGTGCGTGCCCACCCGCATCGGCGGACCCCAGGTGCCCGCACCGCTCGACGTATACACCTGCATCTCGCCGAACCTCTGCAGCCCATAGGTGAACTTGCCGAAGGCCCGCCGTGTAATGAAGTTGAACGGAAACAGCTGGCCGCCTCCGTGGGTGTGTCCTGAAAGCTGCAAACTCACGCCGGCGTGCTCGGCCAGCGGCAGCTGGCTCGGCACATGGTTCAGCAGAATGCTGGGCGGCCCGTCCTTCAGCCGCAGTCCTTCAAGAAACGCGCGCAAAGGATAAGATGAGTGCCCGTACGCGACGCCCACGATGCGCAAGCCATCGACGACAGCACACTCGTTATGCAGCACGCGAATCCCACCCGCTCGCAGTGCCTCTTCAAAATGCGCTGATCCGCCAAATTCCTCATGATTGCCGCCAACGAAGTACATCCCCAGCGGCGGCTTCAACTCCAGTAAAGGCGCGGCCACTTCCAGTGGATCCACCTTGCTGCCATCAAACATATCTCCGGGAAGAAAGACGATTGCCGGGTTTAGCTCGCGGACCCTCCCCGCAATCCGTCGCGCGAATCCGAGCCCATTGACGTGCCCCAGGTGCAGATCGCTCACCAGCAGCGCCTGCAGCCCTCGCCAGCTCTCCGGCAAGCCGGACAACTTCACAATGACCCGTCGCAGGCGGATGTTCCGGGCATCCACCAGGCCATATCCGGAGGTCGCAATTGCCGCTACAAGAAGCGTCCCGGCAATATACGGCCTGTCGGCGATTCTTGTGGCCGCTGGAACGAAAACGCGCAGCAGCAGATCCACGAGCCACGCGATCACCGCGCCGACGAAGAGGAAATTCGCCAGCCCCAGCCACAGCGCGGCAGCCTTGTACAGAATCCGCACGACCGGATTGGAAGAACGAAATCCCAGGAGGGTCGCAGTCATGAAGACGAACGAGAGCACGATAAAAGCGACCTGCAATGCATGCACTGCTGTGGTGCTCATCGGCCACCAGAAGTCGATCCATGTCCGATACAGGAACCAATGGGCAAGGCATACGAATGACTGAACAATTGCGATGGCAAGAACTGGCCAGGACTTCAAAAACGTCTCCTCTTACACTTGTGGCGCCAGCCCGGTGCGGGCCTGTGCCGTTTGCCAGAGTCATGAAAGAATCAGATTATGGCAGCATCCACCAGCGAACAACTCGGCATTTACATCTCGATCCCGTTTTGCCGCTCCAAATGCACCTACTGCAATTTTGCATCAGGCGTATATCCGGCCGGCGAGCACGCCCGCTACATCCAACGCCTCATCGATGAGATGCGCGGCGCGCGCCAATGGAGCGAGAACCTTCGCGCAGATCTCCCGGCCCGCGTCGATACCATCTATCTCGGCGGCGGAACACCCAGCCTGCTTGAGCCGGATTTGATTGCGCAGCTTTTCGCCGCCATCCGCGCGGAGTTCACGGTCGAGCCCGATGCCGAGATCACCGTCGAGTGCGCTCCCGGCCAGATAGCCGACGCAACCCTCGATGCGTTGGCCCAGGCAGGCGTCAATCGAGTCAGCCTCGGCGTTCAGTCCTTCATTGATCGCGAAGCCCAGCAGAGCGGCCGCCTCCACAGCCGCGCTATCGTTCTGCAGGACCTGAAGCGCCTGCGCGCCGCCGGGATCGTCAACCTGAATATCGACCTGATCGCGGGCCTTGCGGGCCAGACGTTCGCTTCCTGGCAGGAGTCCGTTAGGGATCGCTCGTTGACACCGGCGTCCCCCATGCCAGCATCTACATGCTCGAGGTGGACGACGAATCGCGCCTCGGACGCGAACTGCTCGCCGGCGGTGCCCGTTACCATGCCGGCTTCGTTCCCAGCGACGACACAATTGCCCGCATGTACGAGAGCGCCATCGAAAGCCTTGCCTGCTCTGGGCTGCCCCAGTATGAGATTTCGAACTTCGCGCGCCCCGGCTGCGAATCGCGGCACAACCTGCGCTACTGGCAGCGCCGTCCCTATCTCGGCCTGGGGCTCGACGCTTCCTCGATGCTGCGAGAATCCGCGAAATCGGCAAATAGTGCGCAGCCGGGGTACGTTCTGCGCTTCACCAATACCGATGACTTGAAGGCTTACCTCGAAGGCCCGCACCCGCCCGAGACCGCGTGGCTCTCACCGGAGCGCCAGCACGAGGAGGCATGGTTTCTCGGCCTTCGTTTAAACGGCGGAGTTTCTGTTTCCGCTCTCCGGCAGGAGTTCGGCAACCAAATGGTTGCCCGTGCGCTCGAGGTCGTCGAATCGCTCACCGAACGCGGCTTGCTCACATTCGACGGGGAAACTGCGCGGCTCACCCCCCGGGGGCGCATGCTTTCTAATGATGTCTTCCAGGAATTCCTCGAATCCAGTGCGCCGGATCTCACGGCTGCCGCGCATTGATGCGCCCGTCTCAAGTGCGAACTACCATTGCAGCGATTCGTCCTGCAGAACAGGGATGAGGAACTTGCCCGAGTCCAAATCATCCTCCGCTCCCAGGCAATGAATCGACCCCGGCCCCGCTGTCTGTGCTCGCTGCAACGCTTTCCTTGTCTCGCGTAACACCACAAATGGCGACCGGCCGCCGCTCGACACAACGCCGAAACAGGCCTTCAAGCGCAACTCCTTACCACAGACTTCTATCGGTGATCCAAAAACGCCGTCGCGTATGCGCTCAGCCAGTGTTTTCGCATTTGAGAGCCTGCATCCCGGCAAGACCAGGAGAAATTCTCCATCGGCGACCCGGCCCACGGAATCGTAGCATCGCAATATCCGCGTAAAACGCGCAACGATCAGGCGCACCGCTTCTTCGTCTCGAGCGTTTTCCAGCGCAGATTGCCGGCTTATCCAATCCGCAAATCCAATGTGGATCAGCGCAAGCGGCATCTTCAGGCGCTGTGCGCGGTCGGTCTCGCAAAAAAGCGCAGACACAAGATCGTCCCGGCTCAAAAGCATGGGCTTGCCTCAATACCCAATCCATCGGCCGGGATTAGGGAATCTTAAGAATGGTTCCGAAAAATTGGCGGATTCCAATTACCTCGTCTGAAGCCACCGGCCCTTAGTCGACGAATTCGACCTTCGGTGCGATTGGAATGATTCCGCGCTCATGACCCAGATCCAGCAGCTTGCGGATGGCCTCGCGCCCGTCCGCCCCGTAGTCCAGCGTCCGCTCGTTCACATACATGCTGACAAAGCGGCTCGCCAGGCTCGTGTCCAGATCGCGCGCAAACTGCATGGCGTATTCCAGTGCCTGCTCCCGATGATCGAGCCCGTGCTGAATGCTGTCGCGCAGCGCCTTCGAGATGATCTTGTGCGACTCCGCTCCCAGCGAGCGACGAATCGCGTTTCCGCCCAGAGGCAGCACCAGCTTCGTCGTCTCTCGCCACCACACGCCCAGGTCGATGATCTTGTGCAGTCCGCTCCGGCCGTAGGTCAGTTGTCCCTCGTGGATGATCAGGCCCGCCTCGTACTTGCCCGCCAGCACTTCAGGAATGATCTGGTCGAAGGGCACAACCTCCGTCTCGATTTCCGGATTGAAGATCTTCAGCGCCAGGTACGCCGTGGTCATGGTGCCCGGAACGGCCACCTTGACGCGCTTCAGGTCATCGAGCGCCATGGGCCTTTGCGAGATCACCATCGGTCCGTAACCTTCGCCCACGCTGCCGCCGCAGCCCATCAGCGCATAGTTTTCCTGCACGTAGGGATAGGCGTGGAAACTGATCGCCGTCACGTCATAGAACGCTTCGTCCTGCGCGCGCCGGTTCAGCGTTTCGATATCGCACAGCGTATGCGAAAACTTGTATCCCGGCACGCGAATTTTATTCGTGGCCAGGCCATAAAACATGAAGGCATCATCCGAGTCGGGGCTGTGTGCGATAGAAATTTCCCGGATCGGATTCAAGACGGCTGATTCAGAATGCTTGGTGCTCACTGAGACAAAAATCCTTTCAACAAAAACCGCGATGCGGTTCGGTGACCATGCGCCGTTAGCGGTTGCGGCGAACCCGTTCGAACCCTTTGGCAATGGCCGCAGCGGCCACCACCTTCAGCGCGTCGCCCGGCACGAAGGGAAGCACCGCCAGCGCGAAAGCAGTCCTTATAGAACCATGCGTCCACGCCATCAGCCATGCAAATCCGCACAAGAGAATAACCACGTTGCCAATTGCCGCGCTCGACAGTGCGGCCGAAAATCCTCGCCCGCTCCGCCTCCATAAGTACGCGATCAAGGCTGCCGCGGCCGGATACGACATCAGGTATCCGCCCGTCGGTCCCAGCAGATGCGCCATGCCCGCCCCAAACGCTAATCCCGGTGCGAACACCGGCAGCCCCATTGCGCCTTCAAGCAGGTAAGCGCCCAGTGTCGCGGCTGCAATGCGCGGTCGCAGCAGCAGTCCCAGCAGAATCACGGCAAAGGGCTGCAGAGTCAACGGAACCGGCGTAAACCACAGCGGCAAAGCGATGTGCGAGCAGACCGCAACCAGCGCGCTCCCCGCCAGCACAATTCCGGCGGCGCGCAATCCATGCGGGACGGCAGAATACGCGATCTCTGAAGCCAGCGGCTTCGAAATTCCATTTTCCACGTTTGCTTCCTTAACTTTCTGACTCCAGCGTCGGAGGCTTCGGGTGTCCCGATCACAACGGCGTCCCCTTCAGGCGGTTGGCTTTTAGGCGTTGTGCGTTGTCGCAGAATGTGGCGCGCCATACCCGCAGCCGCCACCAGCAGCCCGGCTACCGAAATCAGAAGAGCAATAAATAGCCAACGCATCACAGCCGAAGCTCAGAATACCAGATAGGCGAAAGATCCCGGCCGCGCTCGGATGCTGGCGCGGGTGGGAAGAATCGCGGCATTCGCCCGCTACTTAGGCTGGGCCAGGGTTCCGAACAACCAATCGAGGTAGATCTTGCTGCCCTGTTCCACTGGAATCACCAGGAACTCCGGTATACGGTAGCTGTGCAACTCTCGCATGCGCGCTTCCAGAGCCTCGAGCTTGTCCGACGCTCGTTTTCAGCAGGATCATGGTTTCCGGAGCGGAATGGATGTGGTCTTTCCAGTAGTAAATGGACTGCACCACCGGCAGCAGCGTGGCACATGCCACCAGCCGCTCCTCTACCAGCGTGCGGCCCAGCTTGTTGGCTTCTTCCAGGGTGCTTTCAGTGGTCAGGACAATCCGTGCCTGCGGGTTCGATTCGAGCATTTCGTTCTCCCGCGTCCAGTGTACGAAGTGAAGCCATCACTTCCGATCACAATTTTCGCCTGATGAATCAAAGTGGACGCCCCAACGTAATGTGCCGGACTCCCATCTCGATCAGAAACCTGTCAACTTGCCGACTTCGGCCCCGTGTTGCAGTATGTTCCTTGCGGCTTGCGCATCCTACTTCATACATTCTGCGGAGTCATGGCCGCTTGAGGAGAACGATCGATGAGTTCCGTCATTAAATTCGGCACCTCCGGTTGGAGGGCCATCGTTGCCGACGAATTTACGCTGGCCAACATTCGCCTCGCCATTGCAGGCATTGCCGCATACGTCAAAACCCAGCCCGAGCCGCACCGGGTGCTTGTCGGTCGCGATCCGCGCTTCCTCGGGGAAAGCTTCGTCGCCGAAGCCGCCAGGATCCTCGCCGGCGCCGGCATCACCCCCATCGTCATTCCCGACGCCGCGCCCACTCCCGCCATCGCCTATGCGGTGCGCGCGCTCAAGACCTCCGGGGCCATCAACTTCACCGCCTCCCACAATCCGCCGGAGTACAACGGCATCAAGTTTTCCACCCACGACGGCGCGCCCGCCCTGCCCGAAGTGACGAAGCAGATTGAAGCCGCCATCAACGCCAACACCGCGGGCGAGTCCCCCACGCCGATCCACCGGATGGAGGGTTTGAGAACGCAGACGTAAAGCCCGGCTTCCTCCACCGCCTCGGCGAACTCGTCGACCTCAAAACCATCGCCAACTCCCACATCAAGGTCGTCTTCGATCCCTTCTGGGGAGCGGGCCGCGGCTACAGTTGCCATATCCTGCGCGAAGCCGGCGTCGAAGTCGCAACCGTCCACGACTATCGCGACGTCCTCTTCGGTGGCCACGCTCCCGAGCCCGACGACCACCTGCTTCGGCGACTGCAAAAAGAAGATGAAGGAGTTCGGCGCCAAGATCGGCATCGCGACTGATGGGGACGCCGACCGATTCGGCATCGTCGACGAAGACGGCACCTTTATCCAGCCCAACTACATCATCGCGTTGCTGTTCGACTACCTCGTCGAAACCCGCGGCTGGAAGAACGGCGTAGCCAAATCAGTCGCCACCACCAACCTCATCAATGCGCTAGCCGAGCACCACAAGGTGCCGCTCTTTGAAACGCCCGTCGGCTTCAAGTACATCGGCGAACTCATCATCGCCGACAAGATCGCCATCGGCGGCGAGGAATCCGCCGGCCTCACCATTCGCGGCCACGTGCCGGAGAAGGATGGCATCATCGCCGGCCTGCTGGTCACCGAGATGGTAGCCGCGCGCAAAAAGAGCCTCGGCCGCCAACTCAAGGAGCTGTTTGCCAAGGTTGGTTCCTTCTATCCCGTTCGCGAGAACTTCCACTTGACCCCGGAGCGGAAAGCCGCGTTCACTGAAGAATTGAAGAAGGATCCGACCGAGCTCGGCGGGCGCAAGGTCACCAGCGTAGTGCGCACCGACGGTCTCAAGCTGATCCTCGACGACGGCTCGTGGGTATGTTTCCGCCTTTCCGGAACAGAACCCGTGGTTCGGGCCTATACCGAGGCTCGCGACGAGAAAGACATGGTCGCGCTCCGCTCGGCGGCAGAAAAATTCGTGCAAGGATAATCCTTCGGTTGTCATTCCGACCGAACGAAGTGAGTGGAGGAACCTGCAGTTTCCAAGTGTTTGTGAAGCACGATTCAGTCGTGCCGTAAGTTTGCAAAAACTGTCATCCTGAGCGAAGCATGCTTGGGTCCCGGCGCGCATGCAATGCGCGATGGGGTAAGCGGAGCGAAGGATCTGCTTTTGACCTTTACAGGTGCTCGAGGCCGAATGCAGCAACCAAATCTGTTCAGTGAAAAAAAGGAAGCGGCCGACGAGCCGCTTCCACTTCGTCAGCGCGCCATCGAGTGGGTGCAGGAGGGTTGGCGTCCGGCCGGCACCCTCTTTGCCGTCGCACTCGCCCTGCTCTTTGCCTGGAGCGTGATCAACGGTCGTCACGGTCTGTCGACGTGGTATCAGCAGCGCAACCAGGAGAAGCAGCTCAAGCAGGAAATCGAAGATCTGCAGCAGGAGAACGCCCATCTGCGCAATCATGTAGAGCATCTCAAGACCGACCCCGGCGCCATCGAACACGAAGCGCGCGAAAAGCTCCACTACGCCAAGCCCGGCGAAGTCATCTACACCTTGCCCCCGGATCCCCCCAGCCAGTCCCCATCCCAGCCCCTCACCACTGGCCGCTAGCAATACTGACAGTTCGCATCGTCATCGCGGAGTAGCATAATCTCACCCAACCGCGAGGCAACGGGGAGTCCCTGCAGGTGCAACGGAAAGGACATTCAAATGTGCTCAAGAACAATGCTTTCGAGGATCGCTGTCGTCTCTCTCATGCTGACCGGAGTTATGGCAGCCCAGGATGCATTTCATGAGAAGACGCTGGTCGTGAACGGGCACACCGGCACCGCCATGGTCTACACCATCAGCGGTAAAGCCTACGTGGATCTGGAGACGCTGGCCAGAATCGGAAACGGCTCAATCGGCTTCAGCGGAGACAAGATTATCGTTACGCTAACTGCCGATGCTCACTCTTCGAATCAGCCGGCAGCCTCCGGAATGTCGAACGACTTCATGAGAGCTGCCTTGCAGGATCTATCCGTTCTTAAGGAATGGAGCACTACGCTCGCACATGCAATCCAGCGTGGAGTTCCGGGAGATGGCAGCCGCCTCGTCGTCTTTCACGACCGTGCCGCAGATGGGCTGAGACTCGCCAAAGTTGCGGCTTCAAACCAATCCGATGAAGACGCACTGCGGCTCCTCACCAATCACTTCAATACCGTCAGCAAATGGAACGACAAGCTGGTTGCCGAGAGGAAATCCATGAGCACCGGAAAGTACTCCATGAACCCCAACGCACTCGCCAATGACGAGACCTATCAGAAGATCACCGGCTGCGCAAAGTTTCTCGGCACCATGCTTCCCAGTGGCCAGTTCCACGACAACCGCGTCTGCAATTGACCTCGCAACGCTGAAGCGCAGCCCCACCTTGCAGGCCACTGGCCCCTGTTCTCGAGCCTTCAGTTGCTACACCAGCTTCACTTCACCCGTACTCAAGTCGTACACCGCTCCCACCACTTTGAGTTTGCCGTCTTTCACCTTTGCCGCCAGAATCGGCTCAAGCGTCTTCAAGCGCTCCACGCCGAGCTCAACATTCTTGCGAATCGCGTTTTCCAAAGGATCGCCCGGTTCGCCTTTGCTTTGAGCCACGGCAGGTTTCACAAGTTCCACCAGTCCGTTGATTGCACCGGGCAGCGAATCCTTGGCATCAATGTGCTGCTTCGCAGCCTTCACTGCTCCGCAGGCGCTGTGACCCAGCACCATGATGAGAGGCGCATTCAGTTCAGCAACCCCATACTCAATGCTGCCCTTGACCGTCACACCCGCGCCGGTGACCACGTTGCCGGCAACGCGAATGACAAAGATGTCACCAACACCCACATCGAACAAGATCTCTGGAGCCACGCGCGAATCTGCGCAACTGACGATGATCGCCTCAGGATATTGACCCGCAGCGAGCTTTTGAAAATCCGCAGGGCTTCGCCGGGGACCGTTGGTCTGTCCTTTCATGAAGCGCTTATTACCATCGAGCAGGTCGCGCAATGCCTGATCGGGGTTAACCGGCGAGGCTGCTTTATCAGCCGCTGCTCCCGTTGCCTCGCCAAAGACCTCGCGAGAAACAGAGACACTCAATGCCGACGCTGAAGCCAGCGCCAAAAACTTGCGCCGTGAAACCATTGGTAGTTTCATCATGAATCGTCCTCCTGAAGGTTTGTTCCGGCCACACAACAACAACGGGACCAAGCTCGCGCTCGAGGGAAAGATAAGCTGACAGCCGAAGACAATTTGCGAACTTTAAGGGAGCTGCAAAGCGCTGGCTACTGTCAATGCTTACAGCCCGCACGATCTTAATGCTTTAAGGCTATGAGTGCGAACAAAAACCGGAGAGATATCCTTGGACTGGCATTTCTTACAGTTGTAGCGGAACAGGGTTCTCTCTAGTGTTGTGGATAGAATTCCGCCTCGAGACGACACGTTTTCACTGCATAAGCGGTTGTCGTTCGAGATAGATGGCGTAGAGAGTTGTCGAACCAGGTGCTCACCAATCAAGTTGAAATTTCGAGGCAGGCGGCGAAAAGCAGGTCGTTTTCCTCCCTTCTGCCCTCGCTTCAGGCCGCCGCATGCGTCGTCATCCTTTTATGGGGAATTAAAACCACATCCTCCGTACTGGGGCCGCTCCTTCTAGGACTAATGCTGGCCTACGCCGTGCTTCCCTTTCCCACCTGGCTGATGCAGCGTTTCAACCTGTCGAAGCGCCGGGCTACAACCTTGACTGCCGTCACACTTACAGCTGCCGGACTGGTGGCGTTGTTCACCCTGCAGGCGGGTATCTCGCGGCTGGCCGAAAGAGTGCCGTTCTTCGAGCAGCATTGGGCGAGTCTCTATGAGCAAATCGCAATTTTAATCAGCCAGTTTCGATTCATTGACCTTCAGAAAGTCTCAATCCAGAACCTGCTGACCTCGCAACAACTCGGCGCCATGATCTTGTCCGTTGTCCCTCAGGCGAGCGCCATCGCTTCTGAGATACTCCTGATCTGCCTGCTGGCAGCTCTTCTCGTCATCGAGATGTTGCCCGATGCGGGAAGCGAGCCCGGTATGATCGCCACTGCTTTGCTCGGCCCGGCCGCCTACGCCAGAAGCTACGTGGTTGTGACGGCAAAATCCGCGGGAATCAATGCCATCATTAACCTGGCTTTCCTGGTTGCCGTAGGGGTTGAAGCTCCTTTGCTCTGGTGCATTCTGTATTTCTTTCTGGCTTTCATTCCATTTCTTGGGCCCTTCCTGGCGTTGGCTCCCCCCATCTTTCTCGCCTTGCTGGTGCTTGGTTGGAAGACGGCCTTGCTTGTGGCCTGCGTACTCATCCTCACCCAGGTGATCGTCGGAAACGTATTGATGCCGATCCTCGCAAAGAAAGCGATGAGCATCTCGTTTCTCGAATTCACACTGTCGCTGGTTGGCTGGACGTTCCTGCTCGGACTGCCGGGCGCAATTACCGCGATCCCCCTGACTCTCGTCCTGAAGGGATTCATCGCGAAGCATCTCGAACAACGTGAACCTGCGGAACAGACATCGCATAGAGTTTCGGCAACCCGAATCTGGCCATTGAATCATGCGAAGTTCGCCATGTTTCTGGGTAGGCGGTCGTCTTGCGATGACCTTGGGAACTCAATCCAGCTAACCTCGAACCGTAATTTTTCGGTAGTACATTGCAGTGCTTCTCCGTCTTCCAGGATTTAAGGCGGAGAAATACCATTCGGGTTAGCCTATGAGTGCCAGCGTTACATTTGCCTTTGCTCTTGTCCTGATCATCGTTTTGTCTTGGCGGCATTCCTTGACAACCGCTGGAGAAATGCAGCGCCGCTCCACGGTTCCGACGAGAAAGACAGGACTAGCAATCTTCACCTGCGTTATGCAGATTTGAGTGCGATAGGTCCGGGTACCCATGACCAGGAGATTACTGAGCAGTAACGGAAGGGTTGGCGGTTGTCGTTAGCACATAATATGTCCGGTGTTTTTAGCAAGTGAAGTGTCCGCTTTTCGGGCGGTGAGGATGGAGCCATGCGCGAGAGCATGGAGATCTATCCGCAGACCGCAGCGGAGCGGGCGATGAAGTTACAGGAAGTGTTGTTACGAGCCACAGCGGGCAAGATCAAGTGGTGGCAGGCAGCGGAGTTGATCGGCATCAGCGAGCGGCAGATGCGCCGTTGGCGGAAGCGGCTTGAGGACGAAGGCCCTCAGGGATTACTGGACCGGCGAAGGCGGAAGCCAAGCAGCAGACGAGTGGCGAAGAAGCAGGCCGAAGAAGTTCTGAGTCTTTACCGGGACAAGTACTTCGATCTGAACGTGCGTCATTTTCATGAGAAGCTCGGCGAGGAACATCAGATCGGATTGAGTTACACGTGGGTCAAGCAGGCCCTGCAAGCGGCTGGACTGGTGAAGCGCAAGGCTAAACGAGGAGTTCATCGCAAGCGACGTGAGCGGCGTCCACTGCCGGGGATGATGCTGCACATCGACGGCAGCGATCACCAGTGGTTTCAGGATGAGCGCCGGCACGACCTGATCGTGATCCTGGATGACGCCACCAGCGAGATCTACTATGCGCAGCTGGCCGAGGAAGAGACGACCGCGACCGTGATGGCCGGGTTACGGGCAGTGATCGAACGTAAAGGGCTGTTCTGTTCGCTCTATTCCGACCGCGGAGCCCATTTCTGGTACACACCGAAGAGCGGCGGCAAGGTCGATTATGAGCGTCCGACACAGGTGGGTCGTGCCATGAAGGAACTGGGAGTGAATATGATCCCGTCCTACTCTCCGCAGGCGCGAGGAAGATCGGAGCGCAACTTCTCCACCTGGCAGGGCCGGCTACCGCAGGAGCTGCGATTGCGCGGGATCCGAACCCTGGAAGCGGCCAACAAGTTTCTGAACGATCACTACATCGCCGAGTTCAATCGCCGCTTCACAGTCCCGGCTGCCGAGCGCGGAACGGCGTTCCTATCCTGCCGGCACAGAAACCTGGAGATGATCTTCACCGAACGCTACGAGCGCACCGTCGATCGAGATAACACGGTGAGCTTTTACAACGTAATCATGCAGCTCGAACGCGCTCAGTGGCGCCACACCCTGGCCGGATCGAAGGCGATCATCCATCAGCACCTGGACCAAACACTGACCATCATGATCGCAGGACATCGCATCGGTCACTACAGCGCGGAAGGAAAACTGTTGACGCCACTGAGCAAAAAACAAATCAAGGCCGTGGAAAAGACGTTGCGAGGAAAAGTCCAAAAACAGACTTTCCCTCCCAACTTGCAAATCCCGCACAATACGCGGGATTCGCACTTTACCACCGCCTCTACGGCTACTAATTTATGAAACCGGACATTTCACTTGCTACGAAAAGCGGACATTTTCACTTGCTAACGACACGGAAGGGTTGGCGGTCACACACTCGCGATGAGACGAACATCCGATTTTTATGAGTTGCATCCGCGCTCACGTACGGCAGGGATGTTCATTTGTCGACATTTCCATGGGCTGAGAGCAGGTCCGTGAGCATCACGACCTCTGCGGCCACCAAAGATCGTAGCGTTGGTTCGAGTTCAGGAAACCATTGTGGTGAGTGAAGATCAGGGATTTTTGCCCCGCTTGCGAGAGTTGCCGGGCTCACGGCTCCGATGTGCAGGAGCACGGCGCGTACGCCTGCACGGCCGTATTCCGAAAAGTCTTCAGATGTCATTTTTGCAGGCATTTCAATCACGCTTTCGGTCCCCAGATTCAGGCGAAGCGCATCGACGAGGCGCGCAGTTAGCTGTGGATCGTTGTAGACGGCCTCTGCACCTGGAGTGATTTTGATCGACGGTGGAGACGGCGCGTCCGCTGCCGCAGCTTCGGCCTCCAGCTGACGTTTGATCGATTCAAGAAGGTGCTTCCGTACTTTGTCGTCGTAGCTGCGTACGGACATCTGCATCCTGACTTCGTCTGGGATCACGTTGCCGGCATTGCCACCGTGGATGGAGCCAATCGTTACAACGGCAGGTGAGAGGGGATCTGTCTCGCGCGACACAATCGTCTGCATGCCAAGGATAGATCGGGCCGCCAGGACGACAGGGTCGACGGTCAATTGGGGCTTAGCACCGTGTCCTCCGCGACCGAAGATCGTCACATCAACCGCATCTGAAGACGCGCGAAAGAATCCAGCATGGAAACCAATCTTGCCGGATGGTAGAGATGGCTCGTCGTGCATCGAGATTGCAAAATCGGGCTTTTGAAACCGAGTGAATAGACCGTCCTTTAACATGGCAGCAGCGCCGCGAACGATCTCCTCGGCAGGCTGGCCAACCAGCATCAACGTGCCATGCCACGCGGTGCGGCGTCGTGCCATGATCGTGGCGGCACCGTACCAGCCGGTCATGTGCAAGTCGTGGCCACATGCGTGGGCGACAGGCACTAGCTTTCCTTCAGAATCGAGTCCTTTTGCTTTGCTTGCGAAAGGAAGGCCGGTCTTCTCTTCAACAGGAAGTGCATCAAGTTCCGTACGCAGCATGACAACCGGACCGGGGCCGTTGCGCAAAATAGCGACAATGCCGGTGCCGCCAACCTGGGTGGTTACCTCAAAGCCGAGAGCCCTGAGGCGATCAGCCAATGTTGCCGCTGTTCGCTGCTCATGAAATGCGAGTTCCGGGTGCTCATGCAGGTCTCGATAGAGACTCTCAAGCTCTGGTTCAAGTGCGGCGATCTCCGGTACAGCCTGATTGATGCCTCGAGCCTGTTCTGCGACGGCAGCGCATCCATTCGCAATGCTCAAAACCATCAGGATCCACACACAGTGACGAACCATTATTTCTCCTTGTGTCTCGTTCGGCGAATGTTCTTCCGGCATGCAGGCCGGCAGTAAGCAGTGCACCAGGGTCTTCCATATAGCGCGTCTTAAATATTCAGATGGTTGAGAGATCACGCGGTTTTTGTTGGGGTTCCGGTTGAGTGGTGCCCAACTCCGACGTAACCCCGATTTTCGAGGTCTCATCTGCTCGCCGGTAATTCGGGAGAGCTTTGGCTCGGTGAAACTTATGCCTGATTCTAATGGCAAAAGCCTTATGGCTAAAGGTGAATGGGTAACAGCCTTTGCTGAGAGCTGAGAGCTGAGAGCTGAGAGCTGAGAGCCGATAGCTGAAAGCTGAAAGCTAGATACTATTAGCTCCCGGCAGCCCCGAACCACGCTACCCCGGCGCCAGCCAGCGGAGCATTCTCCCAGAGTTCGGCAGTCCGCACCTCAAACTTCGTGCCCGCCAACTCGGTTTTGGCCGCGGGCAGAAACAGGTGCGCCGACTTTGCAATCCCGCCGCCCAGCACAACGACATCCGGGTCAAAGTCCGCCAGCAACTTCTTCAGTGCGATTCCGAGATTCTTCCCAAACTCCTCGAAGACCGCCATCGATACAGGCTCGCCACCTGTCGCGTAATGCGCGATCGACGCCACCTCGCGCTCCTGTCCCTTGCGCTCCTTGTAGGCGGCTTGCAGCGCGCGCGTTGAGATCTTGTCCTCGACGATGCCGCCCTCATAAGGAACGTTCCAGATCTCCCCGCCCGGCGGCACGCCCTTGCCTTCGGTCACAACCTTGCCATCCACGGCAAAGCCCGATCCAACACCCGTTCCCAGCGTGAAGACAACCACGCGCTTCACGCCCCGCGCCGCGCCCGCCCCGACTTCCCCCAGCAGATACGCCGCCGCGTCATTCAAAAATCGCACCTGGCTCGCCTTCCACCCGAATCGCGCCGCCAGCGCCTCGCTAACGTTGACGCCATATAGATACGGCATCTTGTGCTTCATCCAACTGATGCCTTTGTCGTAGTCAAACGGACCCGGCATCGCCAGTTCCGCACCCTGCACGCCCTCGACACCTTCAGCTGCCTTTTTCCCCAGCGAGTACAACACTTCGACAAACGCTTCGCTCGTCTGCTCCTCAGGCTGGTTGGCCCGCACCACCGGCCCCAGTCGAAAGCCTTCCTTGAAGCAAACCGCAGCCGAGACATGGCTGCCACCAACGTCATATACCAACACACACGGATCGACTGCGGCGCTCACTCCCACCTCGCTTCGGAACCTTCAACATTGTAAGCGGATGCGCCGCAGCTTCACCCCTCAACGCCTGGCTGCCGGTGCACCAACGAGACCCTTGCACGCTATTTACCTGTCATTGACATTCCGCGTGAGCCGTCCATCGGTATAGTGGAATTTCAACCCCATGCATCGATCTGGGCGGCTTCTCCTACTGATCTTGTTCACGGTCTCGGCTGGGCCGCTAACGGCGCAGATGCCCTTCTATACCGACAACGCCGACGTCACCGATCAGGGAACCCTGCACTTCGAGATCTATAACGAATACGACGGCCTCCAGTCCGCCCAATATCCAGATCTGCGCCAGAACACCGCCAACTTCAAAGTGAACTACGGCCTTCCGCACCGTCTTGAACTCGATTTCGACATTCCTTATCTCTCGATCGAGCGCGCGCCCGGAGCCGAGAACACAGCCGGCAACGGCGACGCCGACATGGGCATCAAGTGGAACTTCCGCAAAGCCGCCCGTCCGCTCAGCTATCCGGCCCTCTCAGCCAGCCTGTACATCGAGTTTCCAACCGGCGATGAGCAGCCAGAACCTCGGTTCAGGTCTCACTGACTACTGGCTCAATCTCATCGCGCGAGGAGCCGTTTTCTGACAAGACCCGTCTCACCGCCAACTTCGGATTTGTCTTTGCCGGCAACACCAGCACCGGTGTCCTCGGCATTCAAACCATTCGCGGCAACGTCTACACCGGCGGCATGTCTCTTCTGCACGACTTCAACCCGCGTGTAACCCTTGGGGTGGAGCTTTATGGCGCCATCGCCGACAAAGAAGGCCTGGGCAAAGACCAATTGCAAGGCCTCGCTGGCGGTCAGTTCCAGCTCAATCCGCGCATGGCGGTCACATTCGCCGTGCTGGGTGGCAGCCATATCGCCAGTCCGGCGATCGGCGGCCAGGTCGGCTTCGAGGTGGACCTCCCTCTGGTCCGGCACTCGACAGCGACCAGCCACGCTTCTGACAATCAGTTGACACCAACCCCTTCGCAATGGAGATCACCATGGCATGCAAGCCCGAAGTCCTGAAAAGTGTTCCTCTCTTTTCGCTGCTCGATGATGACGAGACCGCGGTTCTCGCCGGACAAGTCGAAGTCAAAACCTTTGCCGCGCGCCAGCGCATCTACAAGGCCGGCGACCCCGGCATGGCCTACGTGATGGTTTCAGGCAGAGTCAGGGTAACCACCGTCGACGAAGACCAGCAGGAAGTGGTCGTCGATGAACCGGGCAAAGGCGAGTTTTTTGGCTTTGCCTCGATGCTCGAACAATTGCCCCATCAAACCAGCGCAATCGCCCTTGAGGAGTCAGAACTGTCTCGAGGTATCGCGCGACGACATTCAAGTTCTTCTTCAACGAAAACCAATGGCGGGAATGGATCTGCTTACGACACTGGGCCATCAATTTCACGCCGCGCACCAACTCGTGAGGGGGCGTGCCACCCGCAATCCCAACGAGATCATCGAAAAGGAAATGACTACCGGAGAACGCATCGCGGATGCGGTCGCAAGCTTCGGTGGCTCGTGGACATTCATCATCACATTCGGGATTGTTCTGACCACGTACACGGTGGCGAACATCATCCTCGACAGAAAGGCATGGGATCCCTACCCGTTCATCCTCCTCAACCTCTTTCTCTCCATGCTGGCCGCTCTTCAGGCGCCGGTGATCATGATGAGCCAGAATCGCCAGGACACCAAAGACAGATTGCGCGGCGAACTCGATTTCGATGTCAATCGCCGCGCCGAATCCGAGATTCAGACGATGTCGCGAAAGTTGAATCTGCTCGATGAGAGAATCGACGATCTCTCCGATTTGCTCCGCGGAAAAGGCGCACCAGCTTTGGATCAGGGCCGTAGCTAGAAGTCCGCATGCATCCGCACTGACCCCACCCACACCGGCCCGCGATCGCGGTTATATCCAGGGTTGTTGAAGTGCTGCACGTCGATGGAATAGAACAGCCCCTTCCATGCGTGCCAGGTATAGTAGCTCTCCACAATGTTCTCGCGCCCGTAGTTCAAGTTACCGTCGCCGAGCAAGAACCCGAGACCGCCGAGCCGCAAATAATTCTGGTGGTCCTTCTTGATCGCGTTCGAGACGACAACAATCGCCGCCTTGTCCTGCGGCCTCTGCCAGCGATTGCCTCCGTAACTCGCTCCGGCCTCCACCGTCTGGTCATCTTCGGTGTAGGCAAAGGATTCGTGCTGACCCTCGTTCCAACCGAATCGCGCAAACACCGCCAGGTTCGTTGTCAGCTGTTGTTCCATGTTGTAGCCAACACCATACTTCAACGCGCCGAAATGCTCGTGCGCGGTGATAGTCGGGGTCGGATCAGTCCCATCAAGGTATGCCTGCACCGCCTCTCGATACACTCCCATGTGCGCGTGATTGGCGTAGAACAGTAGCCGCGTCACGCCCGTGCGTTGCGGAATCCAACTATGGCGCAGTTCGAATTCGCCGTTCTGTCCGTTCGCGCGGCTGAACGCCCAATCCAGATCGATACCATTTGCCACAGTCGGCATCGCGAAGATGCCGTAGCGAAGGCTCCACGCACGATCGTCGTACTCGGCCAATCCGCCGACCGTATAGCCGCGCGTATCGGCCGCGTAGTCCCATGCTCCATTGTTGTCGACCGTCCAGTTCATGAATTGCAGATGGCTGTCAGACCCGACCGAATTCATGTCAAAGAAATCCGGCAGCGTCATCTTGCCGATGCGAAATTCGATCCGCCGCTCCGGTACCGCCGGCGCCAGCGCAAAGAAGTTCGCATCTTGAGTTGTAGTCTTGTCCGTCAGTCCGAAGACCTGGTGGATCTCATAGCGGGCGATGTATGGAGTTGAACCAAGATTGGGGTTCCGCACCACATCCAGGTTCGTGAATCCCGCCAGTCCCAACGCCTCGCTCAGCCCGCGCCCGGCCGCCAATTCCATATCGAAGATGAAATCGGTGTTGTAGCGGATCGAGCGGTTCCGGCGCAGCCCCGTGTAGAGAGTCCCAACCATGGACGTCTTGTACTCGGCTGAATTACGAAAGCTGTTCGTTCCTTCATACAGAGAATGAAAGGGCAACCGCCCCTGAAAGATGATGTTCGCCTGCCCCGAAATCCAGTACCGCGCGTCTTCAGGGTGGGGAAACATGGTCAGCACTGGCTTCGCCGATGGGTCCGCCGGAGTGTTTTGATCGGCAACCGGATTGGCGTCGGGCTTGGGAACATTCTGCGCGAACAAGATATTCACCGGCGCCAAAGTCACTCCGGTTGGGTCGTTCGGTATCGGCGCGGAGGGGACGCCAGGAATGGATTCAAACGACTGAGCATCGGCAACCCTAGCCGCAGAAGCAGCAAGGAGACCCAACAGTAGGCCTTTAAAGAGACCGGGTTGACCGAAGGAGAACATTTCGCACCTTCCACGACTGTTTCGGCGCTAAGATAACGGAAGTAGATATACCCCCATACGGTATATACTATACCGGGGATGGGTATATGCCAAGAGGAGACCCTTCCATGACCATGCAAGACCGCGAGAAGTTAAAACTACTCCAGCGCGTGCGGAGACTGCGCGGCCAGCTCGACGCCGTCGAGCGCCTGGTGAACACTGACGAAGACTGTGGCGGACAGTTGATGCTGCTTGCCGCGGTGCGCGGCGGGGTCAACAGCCTGATGGGCGAGATCATGGAGACGCACATTCGCTTCCACCTCGTTGACGGCGCCAAGGAACAAATCGCGCCCGAACTCGCTGAAGACCTCATCGACCTCGTTCGCGCCTATTTGAAGTAGTGCCATCACGCCGCTGCTAGAGCTTTTTCCATCCAGAGAGGAACAGGATGCCTGCGGCCAGCAGCGTCACGTCGATGATCAACACAAAGGCACGCTCCGGCAGCCGGTCCACAACGCGCTTCCCGGCAAATGATCCCGCCACCATGATCGGCCCGAGCGCTAGGCCGCTCACAATTGCGTGCATGGGCAATACCGCCGACTCGTGGTACGCGATCAGTTTCGCCACATGCATCACGACTGTAGAGAGCGCCTCCGTTCCGATGTACGCGCCCTTTACAAGCCCGTAGGCAAGAAAGAACGGCGCCATCAGCGGGCCAACGCTCCCCAGCAGCGCCGATAGAAAACTCGACGCCGCTCCAATCAACGCGAATGACTTTAATGGCGGCTTGAACGCTGAGAGTTTCGGCAGATGCCGAAGCACAACGATGAGAACGAGAAACACACCCAGAACGCGGGTGAGAGCCGCCAGCGGCGCGTGGGCAAACAGAAATCCGCCCACGAGCGCCATCGGCACGCCGCCGAGTGCGAACCATGCCACGACACGCCAGTCCAGCTCGTGCCGGTTAAACCACACACGGCTTCCATTCCCGATCAGTTGCGCGACGGTGAGAATTGGGATTGCTTCGCGCACGCCGAAGACGAACACCAGCATGGGCAGCAGCACTGCTGCCCCGCCAAACCCGGTAACCGCCGCCAGTAGCGCTGCAACGAATGCAACGCAGGCGAGGAGCGAGAACCGAAGCGCTTCAGGCATGATGCTCTCCCGAGAGAATTCCGGGAACTGGATGCCGATGTAGTTTACAAACTCGCGGATGGCGCCGAGATTAAAATACGGTCTGGACGGGCGCAAAACCGCATCAGGCGCGCCCAGCGAATTCGCGTGTCTCCGTGTAGACCTTCACCCTTTCGCCCTCTTCCACAAAGAACGGCACCCTGATCTCAAGACCCGTCTCAAGTCTCGCGTGCTTTGTCACTGCGCCGCTGGCAGTATTGCCGCGCGCGCCTGGCTCGGTATACGCCACGGCCAGTTCCACCTTCTCGGGCAGCTGAAGTCCGATGGGGTTGCCATTGAACTTGTCGATCTTGATAATTACGCCCTCGGTGAGGAACTGCAGCGCATCGCCGAGTTTCTCCGGTGTCAGTGGAATTGTGTCGAAGGTCTCCTGGTCCATGAAGTACGAAGCATCGCCGTCGGAGTAGAGGTACGAAGCCTCAATCGTCTCCAGGTCCGGCTCCTTGAACTTCTCGCCCGCCTTGAAGGTCTTGTCGAAGACAGCGCGCGTGAGCAGGTTGCGCATCTTCAGACGAACCAGCGTCTGTCCGCCGCGAGCGGTGGGCGTGGAAACGTCCACGTCGAGGCAGTAGTAAGGAGTATTTTCAAGTTCAAAGTACATCTTGCGCTTGATGTCGATTGCGTCAATAAGAGCGGCCATAGGGATATTTTAGCCGTGAGCGGCGGGGAAACGGACCATAGCCCGGACAGAGCGCGAAGAAACTTACCATCCCCTTTCCAAAACCCAAATCAGAGCGCGGTCATGAACGAAGTCCGAACTTTCCCACACATAAGTGCGTAGTGATCTTGAGTCCATTCAATCCCCACCCCGAAGTTATGACTCGTCAGGATACAGTTCTTAAAAGGAAACCCATGAGAATGTGGAACAGGATTCATCCGCTCTTTGTTTTGTTGCTTGCTGGGTTCCATATTCCCGCCGCGGCGATTTGCGCAGACGATACCCAACGGCACCGCCATCGATGGCGAAGTGGGCAAGATCATGCAACAGACCAAGGCCAATGGCATGGCTATTGCGGTCATCGATCATGGCAAGGTCATTTTCGTCAACGCCTACGGCATCCGCAACGCCAAAGGCGATCCGCTGACGAAAGATACCGTCATGTATGGCGCGTCGCTCACCAAGACGGTGTTTGCATATACCGTGATGCAACTGGTGGATCAAGGAAAAATCGACATCGACAAGCCCATCAAGAATGATCTCGATAATCCACTGCCTACCTACGGCCCCGATCCGGTGTTTCCAGACAAGTACGGACCATACAAGGATCTTGCTGACGATCCGCGCTGGGAGACGATCACTCCACGGATGTGCCTCGATCACTCCACCGGCTTCAGCAATTTCTGGTTCATCGAACCCGACCAGAAACTTCATATCCACTTTCAGCCGGGCACCCGCTTCAGCTATTCCGGCGAAGGTTTCATCCTGCTGCAGTTTGTGGTTGAGCACGGCCGCAAGGCGCAGGGATTGGGGCTCGACGTTGGCGATCTAACTAAGGCCAACTTCGAACGGCTGGGAATGACGCGCACCAGCCTGACGTGGCGGAACGGCCAGGATCCCAACGTAGCCGACGGATGGAACGACCAGGGACAGCCGCAACCCCACGACAAGCGCAGCAAGGTGCGCGCCGCGGGCTCAATGAATACTACGATCACTGATCTTTCCGCATTTACTGCTGCTCTCGTGCGCGGAGACGGACTAAGCCCCTCCTCACGCGCCGAGATGACAAAACCCGTCTTGCATATACCTACAGCAAGCCTGTTCCCACTCTTTCTCCCGGATGCGCCCCTGAGCGAACAACGCAAAGATTTGTATTCGGGCCTCGGCGTCATCGTATTTCATGGCCCGCAAGGTCACGGTTTTTACAAGGGCGGCCACGATGGGCAGACAGCCAATACGCTCGTGTGCCTTGAGAAGAGCCAGCGCTGCGTTTTGATCCTTGCCAACGATGTTCGCGCTGAAGCAGGCTATGCGCAGCTAGTCCGCTTCATCCTTGGGAGACACCGGCGTGCCTTACGACTGGGAATACGGAGATCACGCAGGAAAGTCCTGAGTCTCAGTAACGGGAAGCGAGTCTCAGTGCGGGCAGGATAGAGCAGGCAATCAAGCGCCCACAGGCGCGCGAAGCTGATTGATTGCGGCCGTCAGGTCGGCGGCAAGGGCATGCTGTGTTTCGTTGCTGAGCTTGGCGCCCGCCTGCGTCAGATAGAAGACATCAATTGCCGTTTCCCCCTCTGTATCGATAAGCGCAACCTCAATGTTGCATTTATGGGTGCTGAGAGTCAGGGCAATCTGGCGGAGCAGCCCCGGAACGTCCTGCGCGACCACTTGCAACAGCGTGGAATGCGTCGACGATTCCGAGTCGAATTGAAGGCGCGTGGCGACTTCAACCTTGACGTTGCCGGGGCCGCTGGCGTGGCGGCGCGCGTCAAGCATCTGTTCGACGGCCACCTTCTGCGCAACGACATCATGCACATACTCAAGGAAACGGTCCTTCTCGCTTGGATTCAGCTCGATCGTGCGAAAAACATCGGTGAACTGGAAGCTGTCGACCACCACGCCGGCATCGTTTGAAAATGCGCCGGCTTTCACAATGTTCATCCCCCAGGCGGCAAGCGCGCCGGCCACGTCTGCAAACAACCGGCTGCGGTCGCGCACAATGACCGTGAGATCAAAAAGCTGCCGGTGAGGTCGAAGGTCAAGCTGGACGGGATTCTTGTCAAGATCGGCGGCGAGTTGGAAGTGGTTGCGGATGTGCTCAGGGAGCCTGGTCTGGAGGTATCGCTGTGGAAGCCCTTCGAGGAACTGCCGAAGAGCGTCGTACTGATTTGGCGGCACCATCGATCGTATGCGGTTGAGGAGCGTGGGATCGATCGCAGCGTGATAGCGAACCTCGTCGACGCTGCGATCCATGAAGTTCGCCGTGGCCATGTAGAGCTGCCACAGGTTCTCCGCCTTCCATGGCGTCAGCGCTTCAGGGTTCACGGCCTTGATGTCCGCATAGGTCATCAGCGTCAGCATCTTCAAGATCGCCGGACTGCCAATTTTTTCAGAGAAGGCACGAACATTTTCCGCGTCGAAGATATCCCTGCGCAGTGCGTTCGACATCTCCAGATGCATTCGAATGAGCTTCAGGACCTGGTCGCGCTCTTCAGTATCGAAATCGAGCCGCGCCATAAAGCTGTCGGCGAGTTCGACACTCTGCCCCGTGTGTTCGCCGCTGCGCCGGCCTTTGCCGGTATCGTGCAGCAGCAGAGAAAGCAGGAACAGATCGAGACGGTCGATCTCCGGCAGCAACTGCGCGAGCCGCTGTTCGTAGTCGTGCGCCGGCTGTCGCAGGCTGTGCACGTTGTCGATGGTGAGGAAGGTATGCTCGTCGACCGTGTACCGGTGATAGCTGTCGCGTATCACCAGCGCATCGATCAAGTGAAACTCGGGGATCAGCATCTCCAGCACGCCCAGCGCGTGCATTGTCCGGAGTGCGTGAGCCGCATGCGGCCCGAGCAGAACCTCGCGCAGAGCGTTCCACAGATACGGACCCTCGGGGATATGAATAGCCAGGGCGGGCAGAGCGTCGGTGATGCGATCTTCTGCAGCCTGCGAAAGCGCATAGCCATGTGTCGCCATAAGCGAGAAGATCCGCAGGATCGCCGCGGTATCGCTGAACTGCGCGCCGGGAAGAATGTCGATGCGGCCCTGATCGAGAATGAAGTCGGTGCCCGCGATGGGTGTGCGCCGCCGGCGGAATTGGCGATAGAAGCTCACCGGAGCCGGCAGATGCTCCATCAGCAGTGCCGCCCGGCGATAGACGACTCGGGCATGGCGATAATAAGTTCGCATCCAGTAGGCAGGGTCAGCCGTACCGCGCGTCTCAAGCCCGATGGAGTTCGCCGCGGCTTCATCCTGCGATTGCCAGTCGAGCGTGTTGTCATCGCGCCCGTGGCGGAAGTGAAGGAAACATCGCGCGGCGGCGAGGAAGTCAAACGCAGCCTCGGCATCTCCGCGTGCGCTTTGGAAGACTCCACCACGCTGGCGGGGCCATTCCTTCGTTTCCTTCAAATGGAAGAGCAGCGCAAACCAGACGGCCAGGTGATAGTCGCGCAGCCCCCCGGGACAATCCTTCAGATTCGGTTCCAGATGGAAGATGGTGTTGCCGTACTTGGCGTGACGCCCGCGCGCAATCTCGCCCAGCTTCTGGGTAATGGTGTTCCACTCGCTCAGCACGAGGCCGGGAAAAACCGTCTGGTGGAGTTGCTGGTAGAGAGGGAACTGGCCGGCGAGGAAGCGACGGTCGAGTGTGGCCAGCGTGAATTCCAGATTGTCGGGATCGAACCGGCCTGCTTCCTTAACGGTTCGCGAACTTGGGCTGGCCCTGAGGCCGATATCCCACATGCCCTGAATGATCGATCGGACGGCTTCCTTCGTCTGCTCCTCCGTCTTCTCGTCGGCGAAGGCGAAAAGCACGTCGATATCGGAATAGGGGAAGAGATCCTTGCGTCCGTAGCCACCCAGCGCGAGCAGCGAAACATTCTGCGCAGGCTGCCCGGCAAAGGCCCGTCGCCACATTTCAATCAGGATACGGTCAACCACTGCCGAGCGCCGGCGGATCGCGGCGGTGCCGTCTCCGGTGCGCTCACAGGTTTGGCGGACAAGCGCCATCTCCCGGAGATACTGATCCCGAAGATCGTCAACCGCTAAAGCGACTGGATTCATGGTGTTTTTTTTGAAGGGCTTCGCCGACGCTTAATGATGTTGTAACAGAATAAGCGATTTTCCAGCGGGGCGGGGGACGATTGGGCCGATCCCTCCCAAAAACGCTCGCGTTACACCCGTCTGGTGAGCTTGAATCAGACAACTCCACCCTTGAAATTCCGCCCGCCGAAGGCGCAATATTCACGAACAGCCTGGCGTCGATTTCTATACTCAGGCTCAATGGACCTATCGCCTTCGACGCCGACTCGTGTTCACAGATTTCTGATACGAGACGAGAGAGCGATGGAAAACCACAGAATAGCGGGCGGCGGTGGAGTACAACTTCACCTCGTTGAGACGGGCAGATCGAGCGGGCGGCCAATCCTGTTCATCCATGGCTTTTCGCAGTGTTGGTTCGCATGGAACCGGCAACTCAGTTCGGACCTGGCCAATGACCATCGCCTTGTCGCCATGGACATTCGAGGTCACGGCCTCTCTGAAAAGCCTCACGACGGCTATGCCGACTCGAGGTTGTGGGCTGACGACGTCAATGCCGCCATACAGAGTCTGCGACTCGATCACCCGATACTGTGCGGTTGGTCATATGGTCCGCTTCTGATCCTTGATTACATTCGCCATTATGGCGAGGATGGCATCGGCGGGATCATCATCGTCGGAGGGATTTCAAAACTCGGCAGTGATGCGGCCATCTCGGTCATCGGCCCCAAGTTTCTTAGCCTCATACCGGGCTTCTTTGCGACTGGCGTTGAAGAGTCAGTCAGCAGTCTCGAGTCGCTTGTACGCCTTTGTTTCGCACGAGAACTCTCAGAAGACAACGTCTACCGAATGCTGGGCTACAACGTCTCCGTTCCGCCCTACGTCCGTGAGGCACTCTTTTCTCGCTCTTTCGATAACGATGATCTTCTGCCCCAAATCCGCAAGCCGGCACTCATCGCCCACGGTGCTGAAGATGCTGTTGTCAAAGTGTCTGCGGTGGATCAGCACAAGGCTGGCTTAACCCACGCTCAGATTCAGATTTTTCCAAACGCCGGACACGCATGTTTTTGGGATGACGCCGCTGCCTTCAATCAGCGTCTCCGGGCATTTTCCGCAGGTTTTTAGATGCAGTCCATCACTGTCGACCGAGCTCTGGCGGAAAGCCTGGGTCGCTGACCAGGTGATTCCTTGGATTGTGCGGAGGCCCTTACAACGCCGTTTCGCCGCGCTCGTCGTTGCGGATGCGGATTGCTTCTTCGATACGGCTGACGAAGATTTTGCCGTCGCCGATGCGCCCGGTGCGGGCTGCCGAGCCAATTGCAGCGATTGCCTTTTCCCTCATCTCGTCCAGGATGACCAACTCGATCTTTACCTTGGGGAGAAGGTCGACCGTGTACTCGCGGCCACGGTAGAACTCGGTGTGGCCTTTCTGGCGGCCGTGTCCGCGGGCCTCCAGAATCGTCATGCCTTCAATGCCGACCTCGAGAAGCGCGTCTTTGACGGCATCGAGTTTGGAAGGCTGGATAATCGCTTCAATCTTGAGCATGCTTGATTGCCTCGTCTGGTAGCGTATCAGGCCGGATGTGCCGGTGGGCTACACCCGGGCTGAACTTTTCATCAGGAATTCAGGTCGTAACCTTCTTCACCATGCTGCGAAAGGTCAAGGCCTGTGCTCTCGTCCTCGGGCGAGACGCGAAGTCCGATCGTCTTATCGACGAGGAACAGCAGGATCAGCGTTCCGACGGCGGAGAGTGTCCAGGCAATCGCAACTCCTGCGGCCTGGTTCAACAGCTGGCCCCAGTGACCATCGACGGCGCCCGTGGCTGTGTTGGGTCCGAAGGCCGCGTTGATCGCCTTGGTAGCGAACAGCCCGGTAAGCAAGGCACCAAGTGTTCCGCCTGCGCCGTGCACGCCGAAGGCATCGAGCGAGTCGTCGTAGCCTAACCGGCTCTTGACCTGGAACACCATCAACGAGCAAAAGATACCCGCGACCAGTCCAATAAGGAGAGCGGGGAAAGGCTGGACAAAGCCCGACGCGGGAGTAATCGCCACAAGTCCGGCAACCGCCCCGGAAATGGCGCCGAGCGCTGTGGGTTTCCCATTGTGGATCCACTCAGCGATAGTCCAGCCAAGCGCGGCAGCAGCGGCTGCAAAGTGCGTATTGATGAAAGCACTGGTAGCCAGCGGACCAGATCCCAAAGCGCTGCCTGCATTAAACCCGAACCAGCCTACCCAAAGCAGGCAAGCGCCAATGAAGCTCAGGACCATGGAATGAGGAGGCATATTGGTGTGCGGATAACCGATGCGTTTGCCCAGATAAAGAGCAGTTACAAGCGCTGAAACTCCCGAGGTGACATGGACGACAGTGCCGCCGGCAAAGTCAAGCGATGGAATGTGGCCGCCGACTACGTTGAGCAATCCACCAACTCCCCACACCATGTGCGCCATCGGACTATAGACAATCAGCGACCAGAGCGAAAGAAACACGGCCATCGCGCTGAACTTCATGCGTTCAGCAAAGGCGCCCGTGATCAATGCTGGAGTAATGATCGCGAACATGAGCTGGTAGACCATGTAGGTCTGCTCTGGAATCGTGGCCGCGTAGTCGGGGTTGGGCGTCAGTCCCACTCCGCGCAGAAAAGCATGCTCAAATCCGCCGATAAAGCTGGTTCCGTGCCCAAACGCGAGCGAGTACCCAACGATCGCCCAAAGGATCGTGATCAGTCCCATCATGGCGAAGCTCTGCATCATGGTGCCGAGTATGTTTTTGCGACGCACCAGGCCGCCGTAGAACAAGGCAAGGCCGGGGCCGGTCATCAGCAACACCAGCGCGGCCGAAACCAGCATCCACGCATTGTCGGCGTTCATCTGCGCAGTGCGAACCGCGTCCTGCAGAGATTTCAAATCGGCTTGGGATACGGCAGGTTGCGTCGACGAAACTGGAACCTGCGCAATCAGGAAAGTGGGAAGAAGAAAAAGCAAAGAGAGGAGAACAACCCTGAAACGAATCCTGAAATGAATACTGAACATGCCTACTCCGATAACAGGTTTTGCCCGGTTCTTCGAATCCGCGCGCGGCCAGGAAAAGTACGCCCGGTTGGTTGTACACGCTGGCTCTCGCGCTGGTTCGCGCTCAGCCAACTTCGCCTGATTTCCGTGATCCCTGAAGAATATCGCATTCGCGTCGCCTGATTCACGAGCCAACCTCAGTGGTGGCGGTTCCGGCCTCACGACATCAGTTCTAGAGCGAACCTCGAGTTATCCGCGCAGCGGCAGAAGAGGTAAGATATCGGTATGGGAACTATCCAGGAACGCGATCGGTATCTTTTTGGCGCGTTGGAAAGCAGCGCCAAAAATCGTGCCAAGCTGCAGGAAGTCAACTATGGTTTTGAGCAGCCTGAGGGCGTGTTTCTCACAACCCTGGATTTCGCAGTGAACTGGGTGCGGAAAAGTTCCGTGTGGCCTGTCACTTTCGGGCTCGCCTGCTGCGCCATCGAGATGATGTCGATGGGTGCATCGCGATTCGATATCGCGCGCTTTGGCGCCGAAGTCTTCCGACCCTCGCCCCGGCAATCGGACCTGATGATCGTTGCCGGTCGGGTGGCGCAGAAGATGGCCCCAGTGATCCGCCGCCTTTACGACCAGATGCCCGAACCAAAGTGGGTTATCTCCATGGGAGCATGCGCAACATCCGGCGGCGTCTTCAACAACTACGCCATTGTGCAGGGGGTAAACCAGGTAATCCCGGTCGACGTGTACGTCCCTGGATGCCCGCCTCGACCTGAGCAGCTTCTGTACGCCATTACCTTGCTTCAAGAGAAGATCCAGCGCGAACCCCGAAGCCTGATGAAAACCTTGAACGCCGAGTAGCTGGCGATCTGGCCATCACTGTCAATTCTTCCAGTTGTGTAGCGAGTTGGAACCCACTACGTTGTCACTGGATATGTACCCAAAGTTTTCTGTTCCGGACCGTCCAGGTCCACATGGGGAGCGGTGTCCGTATAAGGGAATCGTGGGTATACCAGTTGGTAAACCCCTTCAGAAAGTGCATTCTGGCTCCGTCAACCTATGTTACGGTTATTGGTGGTGTCCGCCCTTGTATCGGATTGTCTGATTTTGCAGGGAGCCTTTTGGTTTTTGACCGGAAAATGGTTCTCAAGAAGCGCCATTTCCAAACAACCTTTCAGTTTTTGATTGCGGAGGAGAAACGCATGTACTCGCGAGTTTCAAATTTCACCCGCCTGGCGTTGACTTTGGCATGCACAAGTTTGATGCCAATAGCCATGGCAGCCCAGGATTCTGCGAAGCCGGCTCCGGCCGCTTCCAATGCACCGTCGGCCCAGGCCCCGTCAAAATGGGACATCTTTGCCGGATACAGCTATCTGGCCCCCAAAGGCGACTTGGTCCAGGGAACCGTTCAAGACAGCGCCAAGTCAGTCAGTTGCTGCGTGATCTTTAGCGTGGCGCGCTACTTCACAAATTTTGTGGGTGTTCAAGCTGAAGGCGACTTCCACAAGGCTGGCGGCAACAACACCAGCGGCGTTGTGAATAATCAGTTCTCAGGCGGGTCTGGTGGCTTGATCGTCCGTTATCCAGCGGAAGATATCACGCCGTTTGTGCATGCTTTGGTTGGCGGAGAGAGCGTTAGCAGCACCTACTACCCCAGCAACAAGTGGGGAATCGTGCTGACCGCCGGTGGTGGTCTTGACTACAACACGCCCTGGATCGACCACCGTCTGAAGATTCGCGTATTCCAGGCGGACTACCAGTACGTTCACGACAATATGTATCCGGTTACGCGCGGCAACTTCAACATGGCGCGTTTGAGCACCGGTGTCGTCATCGGTATCGATACCATGGCGCCGCCGCCGACGATCACAATGGCATGCTCCGCCCAGCCGAATTCGGTTTTCGCGGGCGAGCCGGTAACCATCTCGAGCACGGTTGGAAACCAGCTTCCCAAGGAACACGTAATCTACAGCTGGTCAGGCCAGGGAGTGACGGGGACCGAGGAAACGACAAAGTTGGACACCACCAACCTGGCGCCCGGCACCTACACCGTGAACGGCACTGTGAAGGAAGGCAAGCCCGGCAAAGAAGGTCTGAAGCCGTGGCAGACTGGTTCGTGCACCGCCACCGTTACGGTGAAGGAATTCGAGCCGCCGACATTGAGCTGCTCCGCGAATCCAACGGACCTCAAGCCGGGTGACTCATCCACAGTTACAGCCCAGGGCGTCAGCCCGCAGAATCGTCCGCTCACCTATAGCTTCACGGCTTCGGGTGGCACCATCAGCGGAAGCGGAAACACGGCAACCTACTCCTCGACGGGTGCTTCCTCCGGCCCGGTGCAGATAACCGGCACCGTAACGGATGACAAGGGACACACGGCTACGTGCAGCACGAGCGTCAACATCCAGGCTCCGCCGCCGCCGCCACCGCCACCGCCACCGAGCCTCTTGCTGCATAGCGTCTTCTTCCCGACCGCTCTGCCTAACGAGAAGCGTCCCGACCACGGCTTGGCAGAAAGCCAGGAGAAGATTCTCACAACCTTGGCAACCGACTTCAAGAACTACCTGCAGGTTAAGCCGGATGCGCGCCTGACCCTCACCGGCCACGCCGATCCACGCGGAAGTGCCAAATACAACATGGCGCTCTCTGAACGCCGCGTTGGCTCCGTCAAGCATTTCCTGGTCGAACAGGGAGTTCCAGAGGCGAACATCGACACGCAAGCGATGGGCGATGAGCATCCTCTCACGAAGGATGAAGTGAAGCAGTTAGTCACGACCAATCCTGAATTGACGGATGACGAGAGAAAGAAGATCCTGCGCAACCTGACCACCATTTACCTCGCGCAGAATCGTCGCGTCGACATCACCCTGGCCAACACTGGTCAGCAGTCGGTGCAACTCTATCCCTTCAACGCGCACGATGCCGGAACCCTTCTCAGCGAGAAGGCTCAGGCACACGCCAAGAAGCAACCGGCAGCGCCCAAGAAGAAGTAACCTCCAACCCCGGAGCAGGCCTTGAAAGGCCCGCTCCGGGCATAGTTCAAACCAACAAAAAGGTTGGCCGGACACCCGGTCAACCTTTTTGTTTTGCTGAATCTAGCTGTTTTCGCCCAGACTCGCCCAGTCTAGAACCCCTACCATCTCGGACTACCCCATAAGAAGACAGAGATCCGCACCAGGATTCAGGCGGTTTGCGCGCATTCTGTATCATCGAACTATGCAGGCTGAATCCGCTCCTCACATGCAGATTCCCGGTTTTCGCACCTATGACCCTCGGCTCGAATCGATTGCCGCCAAAGTAAAGGCGGGTGAGCGTCTCGACGCCCAGGATGGGCTGGCTCTGTACCGTTCGAACGACATACTCGCAGTCGGCTGGCTCGCCAACCATGTCCGCGAGCGGATGCATGGCGACGTAACCTACTTCAACGTCAATCGCCACATCAATCCGACCAACGTCTGCGTGGCGGCCTGCAAGCTCTGCGCATTCGGCCGCAAGAAGGGCGATCCAGCCGGTTACACCATGGCCTTGGAAGAGGCGTATCAGACGGCGGCTTCCGGTTACAGCGAGGCCGTCACCGAGTTTCACATCGTCGGCGGTCTGCATCCGGATCTTCCCTTCGAGTACTTTCTCGATCTGGTCCGCGGGCTCAAAGCAGCGTTTTCCCAAGGTCCACATCAAGGCTTTCACGATGGTGGAAGTCGCCTATCTCGCGCGCCGTGCCAAGCTCACGATCGACCAGACTCTGGTAAAGCTGCGGGAAGCCGGCGTGGACTCCATGCCCGGCGGCGGCGCGGAGATTTTCGCCGCGCGCGTGCGCTCCATCATCTGCGACCACAAAATCGATGGCGACGAATGGCTGGAGACTGCGCGCCTCGCGCACAAGCATGGCTTCAAATCAAATGCGACGATGCTCTATGGACACATAGAGAACGATGAAGACCGCGTCGATCATCTGATGAAACTGCGAGCACTGCAGGACGAGACCGGTGGATTCCAGACATTTATTCCTCTGGCGTTTCATCCCGAGAACACGCCGCTCGATCACCTTCCGGTAACGACAGGACTGACGGACATCCGGCAGATCGCCGTGAGCCGGTTACTGCTCGACAACTTCCCGCACATCAAGGCCTACTGGCAGATGATGACGCCGAAGATTGCGCAGATTGCTCTCCGCTTCGGCGCCGACGACCTGGACGGCACCGTGATCGAAGAGAAGATCTACCACGACGCGGGCGCGACGACGCCGCAAGGAATGACGCGCAAGGATCTATGCCGGCTGATCACCGAGGCAGGACGCGTGCCCGTCGAACGCGACACGCTGTATCACGCGGTGACGCGCAGTGAAGACAGCTTTACTGTTGCGGTATAGCGCATCCTGAAGAAAGACCAGTCCTGATGTCTGATTTCAGCACGTACGGTCTGTTGGGGCTTTGCATCGGATTCCTCTGGGGAATAGGGTGTTCGCTCGCCATCCTCTATTCCATCTACCTGGGTGGCTACCGCAAAGGAGTCGAGGATTCTCTGGCACCCGTCAAGCCAAGGCGATTCGTTGAAGCATTGAAGAAGATTCAAAGCCGCCGCGAGAAGAAGTCTTCGTCAGTGCGGAACTCGGACTAACCTCTACCAATACGTCCGGCTGCATTCACCTGCGAGTCTACTGTCGCAACACAACGCCATCCTTCATCACAAAGCTGACGTGCTCGCAGGTTGAAATATCCTCAAGCGGATTGCCCGGAACCGCAATCACGTCGGCAAAGTAGCCCGGCTTGAGTTCGCCGATCTTGCCCTGCCAGCCAAGCAGTTTTGCGCCATTGATCAAGTCTGCCTGCAGCACTGCGAGCGGCTTCATTCCGTACTGCACCATGAGCGTGAGTTCGCGCGCCTGCGTTCCGTGCGGGAAGGGGCCCACGTCCGACCCCACCGCGAAGGGAACACTTGCGGCAACCTGCTTCTTGAATTCCTTGATCTTGTAATCGAGCATCTCGGCCTGGGTGGCCGCCTGGTCCTGCGACTCACGATGCTGCGCAAAATACTCGAAGATCGTAAACGTGGGCACCGCAAAGATGCCCTTCTCCTTCATAAGGCGGACCGTCTCATCGCTCAGTTGCGTGGCGTGATCGATCGATGCCACGCCGGCCTGCGCCGCGTAGAGCGTTCCGGGCTCGCCCATGGCGTGCACCGCGACTGAGGCGCCGAGACGATGCCCTTCTTCAACTGCCGCGGAGAGCTGAGCAGCAGTGTATTGATACGGCGTATGAAGAACACCGTCAACCATACTGTCTTTGCCCGTCTCGTAGATCTTCGCGAAATCGGAGCCTTCTTTGTGCTGCTCGCGCATGACCTCGATCAGTTGTTCGGCGGAGTTGGCATAGTCGGCATTGGAGAGCACGTGCTGCGCAGGGTTATAACGATTGGCATCCTCGTGCCCGCCCAGCAGGTCGATGGCGTTTCCGCTGATGCGCAGGCGCGGCCCCGGAATAAGACCCTGGTTGATCGCATTGCGTATGGCTGTATCGGCCGAACCAGCGCCTTCGGTGCCCATATCGCGCTCGGCCGTATAGCCGGCCATCACATCATCCTTGGCAGCCTTCTCGGCGAGAATCGTTCGCCACGGTACGGACTCAATAACCGTTTGCAGATCCTCGGCGCCGGGATGCAGAAAGAGATGAATATGTGCATCGATCAAGCCCGGCATCAACGTCGTATTCCCCAGATCAATCACTTTGGCGCCGGCCGGGTGCTCCACGCTGGTTCCCACAGCGCGAATGCGATTGCCTTCGACGAGCACTTCGCCGGGTTGCAGAATCGCACCGGTGTCCACCTGAAGCAGGCGAGCCGCATGCAACACCGTAGGCCTCTGCACGGAAGTAGGCTGTTGCGCGGAAGCGGTTGGATGGAAAAGGACAAAGGAGAAGGCCGCAAACGCGACAACGCAAACCTCAATGCGCCGAATCGAAGTCAAATTGAACATGGTTACGAATATGCCGCATTGGGGCGGCCTTGTCGATGGGGACATTTCGCCGGCTCGAAACCAAACCCGTCACGCGTTTTCGGGCAGGGCTTCGAAGATGACGTTGAAGGCCGCTCCGCGAAATCCATTTTCGCGTTTCGCAAGCTGGATGGAGCCGCCATGGCGCTCCACGATTTCGCGGGACACCCAAAGGCCAAGCCCCGTCCCTACATCCTGCTTCGTCGTGAAGAATGGCTCGAAGATGCGCTCTTTATTCTCATCAGCCACGCCCGGTCCATCATCTTCGATGAGCATGTGAACGTTGGTTTTGCCGGAATCTTGGACGCACCGCAAGGTCACGATGATCGTGCCTCCGACCGCAACCGCGTCGGCAGCATTGGAAATCAGATTGGAGAGAACCTGCTTCACCTCGTTCTGCACGCCGCGAATCGGTGGGCATTTGCCGAAATGACGCTCCACTCTGATTTTCTTGCTGACAAATTTGTTTGAGTAAAGACGAAACACCGATCCGACGAGCGACTCAAGCTCAATCGGCTCCGGATCGTTGTTGTCGCGGAAGAACCCAAGGGTCTGGCGCGTAATGTGCGCGACGCGCTCCAACTCCTGCTCCGCCTGGGTAAGTTGTTTGACGACGGACTCCGGTGCGTGTTCATCAATTCTCGCGATGTAGACGAGATTGACGGCAGCCTCCAGAGGATTATTGATCTCATGTGCCACCGTGGCCGACAAGCGCGCCGCGGCGCCAAGTTTTTCAGCGTTGCGAAGAACGCGTTCGGTCTTGCGACTATCACTGATGTCGCGAAAAACGAGAACCACGCCGATGAGTTTGCCTTGGTCGTCGCGGATGGGCGCCGCGCTGTCGTCAATGGGCGTCAGCGTGCCATCGGGCTTGCGCAGCACAGTATGATTCGCCAACCCCATGGGCCGGTCGTGCTCAATCACCTTCGCCACCGGATTATCGACCGGCGCCATCGTGGTTTCGTTAAAGATGGGAAATATTTCGAGGATGTTCCTGCCTGCGGCGCTGGCGGTAGTTATACCGGTGAGATCCTCGGCAATCGGGTTCAGAAAAGTGACATTTCCGTTCTGATCGGTTGCAATAACCCCATCGCCAAGGCTGGTGAGTGTGACGCGAAACCACTCTTCCCTCGTTCGTATTTCCTGGGCATGCCGTTCCCGCAGGTTCATCTCGCGCAGGATGTAATAGGCAAGAAAAATGAGACCGATCATGGCCAGCGTCGTAGTCAAATAAATGCAAACCGTGGTTAGCAAAATGCTCTTGCTGTAGGCCGCGCTGCGTTTCGCTTCCAGGGCGTTTTCTTCGCCTTCCATGCCTGCAATCACGGCACGAATCTTGTTCATCGTGAGTAGCCCCGCATCGCTGAGCACAAGTTGTCGAGCTTCATCCTGCTTGCCAGAGCGGTAAAGAGCGATGGTGCTGGCCAGTTCGTCGAGTTTGGTGCGAACCAGAACGCGAAGATCCCCAACCGCGGATTGTTGTCGCGGGTTGTCGGATGTCAATTCCGCGAGTGCGTTGACGTGCGAATCCACCTCTGTAATGGCCTGACTGTAGGGTGCGAGATACTGTTCCTGACCGGTATAGAGAAAACCGCGCTGGCCTGTTTCAGCGTCTTTCAGCAGCGACTCAACGTCGCTAATCTGGAGCTGGACCTGCCGGGTATGGCTGACCCAGAGGCCGGTCTCGATTTGCTGGTTGAGTTGGCGTTTTGTGACCCAGGCGTCGGCGAGGAGAATGGCCAGAAGAATTACGAATCCGCCAACAACACTGAAGCGCTTAAATCGGGTCTGCATTGAGAGTCTCATCCGGCTCACTGAAGCCGGTAATTCGTTTGTTAGGCATGGATCGGGCCGGCCAAAACCGAGTGCAGACCATATCTTCTGGTCAAAACGCAGATTCTGGCTGCTGCGCCGACCGGACATGTGCCGTACTGGTGTGATCCATTGATTTGAAACTAGCTTAGCCCGCAGGAGCCGTCAAGGGCTGACGGCACCCGGTATGAGACACAAGGTAACCGCAGATCCAGCGAGAGATCTCAACGAACCCAGGTAGCTAGTAAGCCGCGATTCCGGTGATGTGCTGGCCCAGAATCAAGGCGTGAATATCGTGGGTGCCCTCGTACGTCTTCACCGATTCAAGGTTCATCATGTGGCGCATGATGGGATAGTCTTCCGTGATCCCATTGGCCCCCAGGATGTCGCGGGAGATGCGAGCGCATTCGAGAGCCATCCACACATTGTTACGTTTCGCCATCGAAATGTGCTGATGACCCACCGTTCCTGCGTCCTTGAGGCGGCCCACCTGAAGCGAAAGCAGCTGGGCCTTCGAGATCTCCGACAGCATCCACACCAGCTTGTCCTGAATGATCTGATGGCTGGCGATGGGCTGATTGTGGAACTGCTTTCTCGTCAAAGCGTACTGGAGCGCCGTGTCGTAGCACGACATAGCCGCGCCGATGGCTCCCCAGCTGATGCCGTAGCGCGCCTGGTTGAGGCACATCAACGGGCTCTTCAGGCCGCCGGAGCCGGGCAGCAGGTTCGTCGCCGGCACGTGCACATCCTGGAGCGAAAGCCCGCTGGTGATGGAGGCGCGCAAGCTCCACTTTCCGTGCACTTCGTGGGCGCGGAAGCCGGGACGGTTTGTTTCCACCAGAAATCCGCGGACAAGATTGTCTTCGTCTTCGACCTTGGCCCAGATGATGGCAACGTCGGCGATGTTGCCCGAGGTAATCCACATCTTTTCGCCGTTGAGGATATATTCATCGCCGGACTTGCGGGCAGTGGTGGTCATGCCACCGGGGTTTGATCCAAAACCGGGTTCAGTGAGTCCGAAGCAGCCAAGCTTTTCGCCCCTGGCCATGGCGGGCAGCCACGTATTCTTTTGCTCGTCGGAACCGAAGGTATAGATGGGATACATGCAGAGCGCCGACTGTACGCTGACGAAGCTGCGAAAACCGGAATCGCCGCGTTCCAGTTCCTGCATCACCAGGCCGTATTCCACGTTCGACATGCCGGCGCAGCCGTAGCCCTCCAGGTTGGCGCCGAAGAAGCCGAGTTCGCCCAGGACGGGCACGAGCTCGCGCGGAAAGCGCTCGGTTCGGAAGCACTCCTCAATAATCGGAACCAGGTTGTCCTCGACAAAGTCCCGGGCAGTCCGTCGCACCAGCAGTTCATCTTCGCTGAAACTTGCATCCAGGTTCAGAAAGTCTACGCCCTGAAATTTAAAAGCCATGATTGCACCTTACCATTCTGTGTTGCCCAAACCTGCAAGGCTAGCAGATGGGGCTTGAGAGCTACCAGCTAGTGACAGGTCCCTCGACGCGTTGGCACTGGTATTTTTCCCAGTTGCCGCTTTACTGGTATTTCTCCCAGTTTCCGGTTGATCAGAACGGCGGTAGGATATCTCACTCAAGTCGCGGTGTGGTCCGGCGACCCTTGGTAGCCTCGCTGGCATCATCACCGATGGACTTCCCTGACCGGGCCTTTTTCGGTTCGGCCTTCTCTGTCTTCAAAGCACGATAAAACTCAAGTCCACGTAAGTGCACGATCAAGTCTTTTCTTTGGAGGATCGCACGCATGGAAACGAGAATTGTCGCACGGCATCGGTTGCCCAAATCCCTGCAGCTACTTGCTATGGTGCTGCTGGCTCAGTGTTCGGCGTGCGTGGTGTGCGCGCAGGATGGAAAATGGAACTTCAATATCGGAGGCGGCATAGGATTCCCCACAGGCGAACTGGGCTCCTTCATCAATGATGGAGGCAACTTTGTTGTGGGCGGGGGCTACAAGGTCAACAAGTGGCTGAGTACGAATGGCGAATTCATGTGGCAGGATCTGCCAGTGAACTCGTCCCTGAAGCAGGCTCTTCAAACTCCGGATGCATCGGCCCGCCAGTATGCGGTGACCTTCGACCCGGTGGTCAACGTGCCGCTCGGACACAAGGTTGGAGCCTATGCGATCGGAGGTATCGGGTGGTACCACCGCTCGGGTGAAACAACGACTCCGGGCGCCGCAATTATCTGCGATCCCTACTGGTCGTGGTGGTACGGCTGCACCATTGGCACCGTGAACATTGTTACCGGAAGCACAAGCGCAGACGCCTTTGGTGAGAATATCGGCGGTGGTCTCACCTATCGCTTCGGTGAAAGCCATGTCAAGTTCTACACCGAGTTCAGATATCACCATGCCGACTATCACAAAGTGGCTACGAACATCATCCCGCTGACATTTGGTATTCGGTGGTGAGATGTCTCCTATTTTGAAGTCTGAATGCAAGACGATTTCGACGAGTCCTCATCCAGCTTGCTGATTGCCGATACTTCCGCGGCGTTCAGCATACGGCGGTAGACGCGTACCTCTCCAACGTCGCCGTTGAAGAAGAGTCCATCGTCGCGTTGTGCTCCGATCAGGATCGGACCCGGGCTCGCGCCCCATGGGCCGAGATCGTGAACGGTCTGGACTTCCTTGCCGTTGACGTAGAGACGCAGCTCGCCGACGGTCTGATCGAAGACAGCGGCGGTATGCGTCCATGTGTCGACCGGCAGGCCGTCCCCGCTCACCCAGTAGTCCGTCCAGCGCGTGCCGAAGATAGTTGCGCCCCACTGCGCGGCGGGGTTGGGTCCGAAGCCCAGACGCCACTGCGAACCCCAGCGCGGGCCCTTCTGCGAAACCCAGGCGGAGTAGGCAGCAGGTTTGTGCGGCCGCACCCACGCTGTCACGCTAATGGAACCTGCGTTATCGTAGTCAGCCTCCTGCGGAATCTCGATAAAAGCACCGTCTCCGCTGAAACGGTAAGCCATGTTTGGGCGGTTAAGGCGATCGGGAGCAGGCACCGCTCCGTGAATCGTCGGCGTAGCATCGGGGTGGCAAAGATCCACCGGCGAGCCGTGCAGAGGAAGATCGGCCACCATGCCCGCAGACAGATTTACGTCGGGTCCGTAGTTATTACCGATAACTTGAGCGGGCGCGAAGCCGGGCAGAGCACGCAAGCGTTCCGCATCCTTTTTGCGTCCTCCTGCGTCGAGAAACGCGATCAGGTTCTGGCGCTCGACGGGATCGAAGCGAAAGTCCTCGGCATACTCGGCATTCAATCGCTTCCAAAACGCAGCGAGATCCGCGTCAGGTGAGGAAAGCTCATCGAGCATGGGACGCGCCACGGAGAACTGGGGCAGCGTGTCGCTAGCAAAGCTGGAGCCGAACCGGCGAACCCATGCGTGTCGGCGGCGCTGCGCCTCGCTCAAGTACCGGGCCGGACCGTAAGAGACACGGACATCGGGTTCGCCCAGGGTTTCGAGGGCGCTATAGTACGCGCGCAGGCCTATGGAACCATGGGTCTCGCCCGGAAAAATCTCATAGTGATATTCGAGGTCGGCGTTTGGACTGCTCTCGAAGGTCTTCGCGATGCGCATCGCGCCGACGGCAATGTCGGCCTCTTCGTCGCCGCCCGCGCCGATGAATACGAAACGCGGCGAGGCATTCGGCTTCGCAATGGCGCGGCTGAGAAGCGCAACAAATCGATCGTCGAGCCCGAAACTCGGGCTTAAAGCGATGTTGGCCTGGAACACTTCTGGTCGCCGCATGAATGCATACAGCGAAAACATTCCGCCATTCGAGTGTCCGGCAAGGATGCGGTACTTGCCGACGGGATACTCCGCCGCCAGGTGCGGAATCAGTTCGTCAGCGATAAACGAGAGGAAACGATCTGACGGCCCAGCCACAAATTCGCCGCCTTCAAAAGTTGGCGTGAAATCCCGGCCGCGATCGGTATTGACGATGCCGGCGACCACCATCGGCGGCAGACGGCCATTCCCGACTAGGTGATCGACGATCACCGCAACCTTCGTGAAAGTCCATTCGCCATCGAGCACGACAAGCAACGGCATATTGGGCTTGGGTTGCGCCGGAACCGAGACGAGGATGTCGCGTTTCTCTCCGAGCACCTTGGATTGCAGAACCTCGTGCTTGCCGACGGTAAGGTTGAAATCCTGCGCTGCGAGCAAGTGGATGCGACAAGGCCCACATGTCATGATCCGAGCCAGCGACGAAATCAAACTCATGCGCGTCTCCGGCCGCTATTGAAGCAATTGACCGGAAAGTATAGAACGATTGTGTTGCGGTCGGCCTGTGAGCTACTCAGGCCATGCAGAACAAACCTGTCACGCGGCGGCTTTGAGGCGGCATTCGAGCAGAAAAATAAGCTCGGCTTCTTCCTGGCGCAGCGCGTGCACACTCTTCGGAGATCTTTTCCCAGCAGCTTCGAGAGTCTTCAGCAACTCACCGCCCATGTAGCAGTCGAGAACGGCAGGATGGACGTAGCATTTGCGGCAGACAGCGGGGGTGTTCCCCAGTTGTTCGGCAACCTGCTTGATGGCCTGGACAATATTCTTTTTCGCCTCAGAATCGGATTCAAACGTTTCAAACTCGCGCAGAGCAAGACAGGCGAGGACCGTGCCTGCCCAGGTGCGAAAGTCCTTGGCCGTAAACTGCTGCTCTGCGATGGTGCGGAGATAGTCATTTACGTCGGATGAGTCCACAGTATGCAGCGAGCCGTCCTCGTCGTCGACATATTGAAAGAGTTCGTAGCCGGGAAGATCGAGGCAGCGTTTCACGATCTTCGCGAGACGCCGATCGCTCAAATCGATGCTGTGGCGCTTGCCGCTCTTGCCTTGAAATTTGAATCGCACCGTTGAGCCTTCGACGTCGACGTGTTTATTGCGCATGGTGGTGAGGCCGTAAGAATGATTCTCCGCGGCGTACTCCGCATTGCCCACGCGGATGAAGGTGGTCTCAAGAAGACGCACGATGGTAGCGAGTATCTTCTCGCGTGGAAGGCCGGAAAGCGCGAGATCTTTTTCCACGCGTTCCCGGATGACCGGCAGCGTTTCACCGAAAAGCTTCATCCGTTCGTACTTGTTTTCGTCGCGCACCTCGCGCCAGCGTGGATGATAGCGGCTCTGCTTTCGACCCCGGGCATCGCGGCCGGTGGCCTGCAGGTGCCCGTTGGCGCGGCGACAAATCCACACGTCGGTCCAGGCCGGCGGAATGGCGAGAGACTTGATGCGGCCAAGCTGTTCTTTGTCGCGGATCGGCTTTCCGTCGGCATCGAAATATTGGAAGTTTTTGCCCCGACGTTTTCTGGATATGCCGGGTTCAGCATCCGTAACGTAGCGCAGGCCCGCCTGCTTGGATGACTCGACCGCATCGAGGATATTTTCTGAGGAAGTTGACATGCCCCTGGCCTGAAAGACGAACCGAAAATCGATCTGACTCCCAAAAGTGAGATGCCAGAGATTCATCGGTAGATACTTGGGCGAGTTTTCGGTCAGTGCCCGCGAGCTAGTGTCGGGTGCTTATTCGTCCTGGCCCTGATCGTCGCCGTAGGTAGGAAATGGCTCAGCCGCGGTGCTCGTGGGCATACCGGCCAGAGTGTTCAGGTCGGCAAGCACCTGTTTCCACCGCTCAGGATCTTTCTTGGTGGTAATCGGCAGATCCAGGTTTGAATAGTATTTCTGCACATCTTCCTTGATGCCCGGAGGAATCGGCTGGGTGGGATTCTGGACAATCTTGTGCAGCAGGCTGGCATAGGTAGAGTCAGTGAGCGGATAGCCGCCCGGCTGCACCACACGACCGGTATCGAGATCGCGATTGGCAAGCGGATGGAGCGGATCACGCATTTGAATCGACAGATCACTGGAACGAATAAGGCTCCCAAGGGGAGGGGCAGGACCTTTGTGCCGGGCCGCCTCCGGCGTGAAGCGCGTCAAAATTCGACGCAAGGCCGTGGTTGAGATGGCAACACTGTGCGCGTAATCCGCTTCAGTCTGTTGCGTGGGACCTTTGACCGAGACCATCGCGAGCGGGCCAACCTTGGGCACGATGAAAAGGAATCCGGCGAGCAGATAAGTCTCGACTCCGGCTTTGCTGCGGTATGCCTGCCAGTTGTTCTCCTGTCCGACTTCCGCGGCTTCCTTCTCTAACTCGACACACTCCGGAGTCGTGGGATCGGGAGGCTCATGGCTGCGATGGAGCAGAGTTACCGCGTAAGAGATGCGCGGAATGAATGTGTGCACCGCGAAACGATATTCGGGAACATTGATGCGTTGACGGCCCGCAAAGTTCTCCGTGATGCCGTAAGTCTGATAGAAGGCCAGCGCCAGCTGCCGCATTGAAACGGCGAGTCCGATGTGCCGGAGATACTTGAGCGGAGCAACACGATGATGCGCAATCTCGTTGATGTCGAAGGCAAATTCCGTTTGAATGTGCTGGTGTTTGCCTTCGGCGTAATTCACTGACGATCCATATTTCGCTTTCAACTTCGGAAATTCGATGGGAACGGCGAGGTTGGTCGCGTCCGCATGGCCGTAAGAATCGCCGATGTAGTGCGAGAGCGCGCCAATAGCGAAGGCCAGCTCGTTGGCGTCATGGGCATTGCGAAAGAGATTGACGACAAAGTCCCCGGTGCGTACGTAGTGGGTCAGGTTTGAGAACGATTCGTCGCCGAAGGGATAGTAGCCAAGGTCCTGGATAACACAACCGCCATAAGCATAGGCGCGCGCCTGATCAAGCTGGGCAGTGGTCAGGTTGGGATAGCGGCTGAGAAGAAAGGGAACGATGGAATCCTTCCACGTCAGGTCGATAAGCTGTTCGTGGGTCAGCAGGGAATACGCAGACGTGGGGCGTGACCATAGCGCGAAAACAATCAGCACCAGCAGCGCAATGATCCTGGAATATCCGCGTTTCATATCCCTCCGGGTATTCGTTCGGCCTGGCACTGCTGAGACGGAAAAGGGAAGAGGCCCATGAGCGTCCGTCTGCGTCAGCAAAATTCGTGGTCAGCAGTCTGCGTCATTGTATAGAGCCGATTGTCAGCCGCGGAACTGATTCCCTCGAAATTCAGCGTCTACTCGATGAATTCGCGCACGAACGCGTCCTGGCTTGAAACAAGCTCGTGAAGCGAACCATCAAAGATCAGACGCCCTTCAGCGAGCATGAGAAACGTTGTCTTCAGGTCAGTCTGGTTCTTCGGCAGCGGAATCATGCGATCTTCCGCGGGCTCGAAACGGTGGCTGCACATCGTGAATGCATCCTGCAGCCGGTGCGTCACCAGCACGGATGGACTGTGATAAACATCCCGCTGCTTCACAATCAACTCGATGATCGTAGTGGAAGTAATAGGGTCGAGGCCGCCGGTCGGGGAGTCGTAAAGCAGCAGATGAGGATTGTTGATGAGGGCGCGAGCGATGGCGACGCGCCGCCGCATGCCGCCGGAAAGGCTTCCAGGGTAAAGACTGAAAGTTTGCTCGAGTCCTACAAAGCGCAGCGCCTCTCGCACGCGGGTGTCGATCTCTTCGTCGGATACCCCTTCCTGAATCAGCTGGAAGGCAACGTTATCGCGAACCATCAGCGAGTCGAAGAGCGCGCCCTCCTGAAACACCATGCCGGTCCGGGTGCGCAGACGGAAGAGATCCTCCTCGGGAATGTGCGAGATATCTTCGCCGAAAAGATGAATGGAGCCGGAGTCCGGACTGAGCAGTCCGTTGGCGAGTTTGAGAAGAACGCTTTTGCCGACACCTGCGGGACCCAGAAGAATGCGGGTTTCGTCCGGGCCCACCGAGAAGCTTACGTCTTCTAGCACCGGCCGTTCAAAACCGATTGAAACATTGCGAAACTCAAGGATCGGCCCGCCGCCTGGGGGACCGTCGTGCCGTGTGGGCGCGGTAGAAAGATCGAGGTTTGTCATCAGCCAAAGATGGTCAGCATGACCTGCGTGACCAGAAAATCCACAAAAATGATAAGCACGGAGGAGACAACGACGGCCTTGATGGTGGAGCGGCCAACGCCCTCGGTTCCTCCGGTTGTTCGCAAGCCATAGAAGCAACCGATGCTGGCAATAATGAATCCCGAAAATAGCGGCTTGATAAGCCCCTGCATAATGTCGCCAACGTGCAGGTATTCATAGGCCATCGAGAAATACTGGGTACCGTTCTGGTGATTCATGAACACGGTGACCACAGCGCCGCCGAGAATGCCAAAGAAGTTCGCGACAATAGTGAGAAAGAAGAGCATGGTGACGCAGGCAAAAATGCGCGGAGTTACAAGCTTGCGCATCGGATCGACGCCGAGAGCGCGCATGGCATCAATTTGTTCGGTGACAACCATGGAACCCAGTTCGCTGGCCATCGAGGAAGCGTTGCGGCCCGAGACCATGATGCCGGTGAGTACCGGGCCGAGTTCGCGAATCATCGAGGTGCTCACAAACCGCCCCGTGACGGCAGTGGCACCGAACTGAGACAATGTAGCAGCAGACTGAAGGGCCAGAACGCCGCCGGTAAAAAAGCCGGAGAGCAGTACGATCGAGGCCGAACCAAACCCGATAATGTCAGACTGCACCAGGAAATCAGGCCAGTAGATCGGCGGACGGAAAACATTCGTGGCGCCGCGATAGGCGAACAGGGAATAATCCTGCACTGTCGCGACAATATTCTTGGCGGTCTTCTCTATTGAAGGGAATGCCATCAGGTGGTTGCACCCTAAGTCAAACGATACGGGCTACTTGTCCTCTCTGCACAGAATAGCGCATCCGCAAGCGCCATCGGTACGGCATTTGGACCCGCATCGGAGCCAGAATTACATACCTTATCTGCATCTGCAGATTTTGCGTCGCACGCCTTGGTTGAAGCCGCGTAAGTTATTGAATCGATTGATTCTTTTTTGATGCGTGACCAGTAGCGGCGGTCATGCATCTAACGCTGTAGATTCCAGGGGGATATCGAATGCATTCGTTTCGCTTGCGGCTGATCCTCGCTCTTATTGCAGGCGTGACTTTGCTTTCCGTTGCTTCTACCTACTTCGAGGTCCTGGAGCATAAACATATTCTTCGCCAGGAGCTTGAGTGGCGCTCCAGCTGGATGGGTGAGAGCCTCAAGCCCCAGATGGTCCAGGCGTTTTCCCAGGGCAGCACCAGCGCCCTCGCAGCATTGGCTGCCAATGCAAAGGCGGAAACCGGAGCTTTAGGAGTCGGAGTCTACGATTCGGGCGGCAAACTCATTTCATCCGCTGGGGTCCCTGCTGTTTTCGAGGCCCTGGCGCATCCCCCGTTTGAGTCTCTGGCCAAGAAGACACCGGTTGAGGTGCTGTCGCGCACACAGGTTGAGCGATCGCTGAAAAAGGGTAGTCAGGTCAATGCGTTCGGGCATACCGGAAATACCCAGTGGCTTGCGGAAGTGTTTCCGCTTCATGACGGAAACCACCTGGTCGGCGCACTGGTGATCCTGGTCGACGCCGGTTATATACGCGATCAAACCTACGATCTCTGGCGGCGAAGCTTCTGGTGGATCGTCGCAACGGTGGTGTTGATTGTCACCGTAACCTTCGTGATGGTGCGGTGGTTCCTCATGCGGCCTTTGACGCGGGTTGCTGAGCGTTTGCGCCGGGTACGAATGGGACACTTCGAGCGAGGTCTTCCCCCCGGCGCCTCTGAGATGAACATCTTCAGTCCACTTGCCCGTGAAGTGGAGACAATGGCGGAGAGCCTTATCGCGGCAAGAGCCGCCGCCGCCGCAGAGGCACGGTTGCGCGATGCTGGAGAGAACTTCTGGACGCCGGAACGGCTTGCCGTTCATATGAGAACCAAGGCGAGCGGCAGAATCTTCGTGGTCTCAAACCGCGAGCCCTACATGCACGTGCGCGAAGGTCGCAAGACAACCTGCGTGGTGCCGCCAAGCGGACTGGTGACAGCCATCGAGCCGGTTCTGCGCGCCTGTGACGGCGTATGGGTGGCAAGCGGAAACGGAAATGCCGACGCGGAGAACGTGGACGAATTCGACCGCCTGCGCGTTCCCCCGGAGGATCCGAAGTATACGCTCCGCCGCGTTTGGCTTTCTGCGGAAGAAGAGTCGCACTACTACGACGGATTTGCGAACGAGGGCCTCTGGCCGCTTTGCCACATCGCGCACACGCGCCCCATTTTCCGCGCTTCGGATTGGGAAGCCTACCAGCGCGTTAACGAGCGATTCGCCGCCGCATTGCTCGACGAGATGAAAGGCAGCACAGAGCCGCTTGTCTTTGTGCAGGATTACCACTTTGCCCTGCTGCCGCGACTAATCAAGACCGCGAGGCCCGATGCCCGCGTGGCCATCTTCTGGCATATTCCATGGCCAAATCCTGAAGCTTTCGGGATCTGTCCCTGGCAGGCGCAACTGCTGGATGGCCTTCTGGGTGCGGACCTGATCGGTTTCCACATTCCCCAGCATTGTCATAATTTTCTTTCAACGGTTGATCGCGTGCTCGAGTCGCGAACCGACCGCGAGCATATGACCGCGCGGCGCCTGGGACACACGACAATGATCCGTCCGTATCCGGTAAGCGTGGCGTTCAGTGGCGGCTTGCCCACTTCACTGCGCGTGATAGTTTCCGACAGAGAAGAGGATCGCGCCGAAGAGCGTCGTGCCTTGCTCTCGGAGTTCAATCTGCGCGCCGAGATGATTGCCGTAGGTGTCGACCGGCTGGATTATACGAAGGGAATCGTCGAGCGGTTGCTGGCGGTCGAAGAACTCCTCGTGCAGCATCCGTGGCACCGCGAACGGTTGACCATGGTGCAGATTGCGGCTCCGAGCAGAACACGCATCCCCAGCTATGCCGACTTGCGAAAGAGAGTAGACGAAGAAGTGCGTCGCATCAATCAGCGCTTCCAGACGTCGCGCTGGAAGCCGGTGGTACTGATCGATCGTCATTGCAATCACGAGGAAGTCAATCGCTGGTATCGCATCGCCGATGTTTGTCTCGTGACTTCGCTGCACGATGGCATGAACCTCGTGGCGAAGGAGTATGTAGCCGCGCGCGACGATGAAGACGGCGTGCTGGTGCTCAGTAAATTTACCGGCGCTGCGGTGGAGTTGCGCGATGCTCTGATCGTCAATCCTTACGATGTGGCAGAAGTGGGAGAGGCGATTCACCGCGGCCTCGACATGCCTCGCGAAGAGCGGAGGCAGCGCATGCAGGAGATGCGCAAACAGGTGATGGAACACAATATCTATCGTTGGGCGGCGATGATCCTGGGTGATCTACGCGACGTTCGGCTGGAAAATCCGGATGCCTCGGAGACATACACCGGACCTTCGTCGGAGACAGTGATCTCCATCGACCCCTACCGAAAGATGGCTTAAAAGGCGACTTGGCTTGAACCTGAGAGAAGCAGAAAAACTGGAAGATTTCTTTTGCTCGCTGCATGGCGCACAAGCTCCGCTGCTGCTGCTGGACTATGACGGGACCCTTGCCGATTTCCGCATCAATCGGTATGAGGCGCGTCCGTGGGCTGGTGTGCGCGAATTGCTGGGCGTGATCCAAAGAGACAATCGCACACGCCTCACCATCATTACCGGCAGGCCTGCGGGCGAAATCAACTCCATGCTGTCGCTGCCGAAACCGGTTGAGGTTTGGGGACTGCATGGTGCCGAACGGCTGTTCGCTGACGGCAGGCACGAAATGCAGGAGGCTCCGCCGGAAGCGCTCGCCAAGCTGGATGAACTGCGGCAACAACTGCGGCGAGAAGCGTTTGGCGGGCTGGTGGAAGACAAGCCAAACGCAGTCGTAATGCACTGGCGCGGACATACCCCACGCCAGGCGAAGCACATTGAACAGAAGACCCGTACCCTCTTTGAGCCTGCAGCGCAGGTCAGCGGGCTGTCCCTGCTCGACTTTGAGGCAGGCGTAGAGTTGCGCGTGGGCCGCGACAAGGGCGGAGCGGTCGATGCCATCGTGGAACAAGCCGAGACCGACACGCCAGTTGTGTATGTAGGAGACGACCTCACCGACGAGTCCGCATTCTGCGCCGTGAACCGGTTGCAGAATCCACACTTGAGCGTGTTGATGCGGCGCTCGTGGCGCGACACAGCCGCGGAAGTCTGGCTGCAACCCCCTGATGGATTGCGATGGTTCCTGCGCGAGTGGGAAAAAGCCGTAAACCAACCCGGTGAATCCTATCAGCGATTCCTGGCCGCGGGCTGAAGAAGCCAGCTCCTCTGATCTGGCGGATCGCATTGTCCCAATGCGCAAACTGACATATTGATTAAATGGGGATGATCACTGCGGCTGACCACACCCCCACTCCCTCGCGCTCTCATCCTGACGCTGCTCTTGAGTCTTGTATCAGGGCATGACTTCAGTCATGCCGCAAACTGCGCAGAATGAATGAGGGCTTTAGCCCCTGAGGGGAATTCGGTCAGTGTCACAATGGGTATCGAGCCGGCATTGTCGTAGCATCATCCGAGGCGAGAAGAACATTTACAGCGTAGTTGGTATTGCTCGCTGGATCGAAGACCAAACGCTGTGGTCGCTTGGATAGGAAACGAACTGCTCTGGCGCAATCCCCTCAAAAAAATCCAGATATGGGCAACGATGAACGACCTGGAACAGATTGCCGTCTTGTCCTTTAACCGACATCTCGCCGGCGAATTCATATTTTGATATTCAGAGCCCTTGACTGCTCTCGAGCAATCAGCAACCTGCTCAGGAGCAACGACGCGCCCCCGTGGAAGTTGCGATCATCAATCTCGTCAAAGGGACACAGTGGGGCAGGGGCTTTGGTCCCGGCGCTCACGGTCGAAAGAATCAATTCGGCTGCCTGACTGGGGATCGATTGAATTGGCGGTTTTGATTCATTGCGGAAGTTCCATCATTTCCGCGCCACTCCACAACGGCTGACACGGTCCCTTACAGCATCGATTGTTTGCGCGCTGGCCTTGAAGCGTCCCTCGCTTCGCAGGCCATTTCTGTCGCGTCGCAAACATCACCGAGGCACTCGAGTCGTCCTCTGTACTCAGACTCGAGCGGGTGTCCTGACGATTCGGATACCCGATGCTCCATGGCGGCGTTTCGGGGGAGAAATGCCGCCGTGGGATTCATGCCGTCAGGCTGAAAAATCACAGCAGATCCTCTCACGATCCAACTCTTCCTGCCGATGCTGCCACCCTTTACAACCTCATGCTGTCGCCTGTGCCCGTCCCGGGCACCCGCTCGGAACTCAGAGAACAGCGTTCCGCGCCTATGGATTGAGCACTCATCTCCGCTGGCCTGATGTAGTTTGTTCCGTTGACGACGGAGGAGCAAAATCCTGAACGTCGAAGATTTTCCAGTCACCTTCGGGAGGTCTCACCCAGAGTTCCAGGGCCACCGCCATGGGTCCCTCGAAATACGGAACATGAATCGTGTGTAGGCCCGCATCCAGCGTAAGCTTCCCTGTGTGCCGCCAAGCAAAATGAATTCCATCCAGTTCGATGACGCGGGTGTCATCGATTTGAAGCATGGCACCATCATCGGAGATCAACTTGAAGTCGTACTCACCGGGATTGCGAACCCAAAAAGTGCCATGGTAGTCCACGCCAAACCACTCAGTCCGTTTTGTCACACCTGGAATGCCGGCCGTTGGAGTAAAGACCTGCCACGGGACAGCCAATGAATCTGTGTAAATTGAATCGATGGGATCGAGCGCCCGATAGTCTGGGAGTTGCTTGGTGTTGGAGGAAAGCTCGTAAACGTCCCCGCACAATGAGCGCAAGTTCGGCACGACCGAACCGAAAGAGCCGAGCGGGCCATCCGGCGGCACGTCTGCCTGGACGTGAGCCTTTTCGGCTGTCTCGCGCACGGCATCTCTGAGTTTCAAAGCCGCGTCTTGTTGAGAGTCGTCTGGCGCTTTGCGCTGCTGTTCTTGTGGCCTGGGCGACAATATCTCAACCGAGCCAAGATTGCCGGTTCGTCGATCCCGCACGACGAAGCGAGTCATGGCGAGACCTTTTGGGACAGGAAATTCAAAGAAGCGGTGGAATCCATGCGTCAGAACGCGTGCGTATTCGACAGATGTCAGCACCTGATCAGTGGAAGCTTCCATGTAATTGAGCGGCTTACCGGCACTATCAAAGTTGCATGCACCATAGTCCAGTTGCAGTTGGCGCCCGTTGTCAGAGAACGAGACGAAGGCAAGCGACTCAGATTCTATGTTGATCGAATAGCGGAGAACATCAGTGTTCCCGGTTGCTATGAGCGTCGCACGTAAAGAAACAGAGAGCGGCGCCGTTGGATGGACGCAGGCGGACTGCACCAGTTCCTTCTCCAGTTGGCCTTGGTCCTTGTGCGAGGATGCTTTCCCGGGACTGGTTTCACCGACGTAGTAGCGATGTCGAAAAAACAGGCTCACACCACGGCGATCTGTCTTAATCAGGATCTGGTGATATCCGCTTGTCCATCCCTGAGTGCCGGGATGATAGGCAAGCTCGTAGTGAACAGATGCTCGCTCAAGGCAGCTGCCGTTCCCGGCAATGCGGAAACCCGCTTGGGGCGCATCTTTGGCGACATTTGTTGAAATCGGACCAATAATGCGAAGACTTGAAATATCCTCAGCGATTCTGTGTGAGTGGCTAATCTCCTCGAAGACATGAAGGTCGCTTGGAACGAGATCGAGTACCGGTCGATCATGTGCGTCAACCGCGATGACATCAACGACCACTTCGCGAGTCGTGGCGCGGAACACATAAGGAGCATCCTGCTGAAATGACGAAGTTCCTGTGTTCTGCTGCACCTCCCCTGTTGCGTTAGGAGGATCAATCCAGAGTAGTGTCAACGTGACCGCTGCGAAGTATATCGGCGAGAGCTTGCGAGCGCAAACCATAGATGCGAACCGTGAAGGTCCATAATACGGTCGGACCGACAGGTGCGTATGAGAAAACGCGGCCCACAGGGGACTCTCCGCGCTGTGGATTCTGAGTTCCAGGAGTGTAACCGCCAAACATGACGCACCCAAATCAGGCAAAGGAATAGAAAAGGAAGAGTTGTCCACGACTCGCCCGGAGCACCAGCTTTCTAAGTCGAACGAAGCATCGGTGCTATTCTTGGCCTCTTGAAAGGCAGTAGCAGCTATGCGTGTTCTAATCGCTCTCGCTCTCGGATTGTTCATCCTTCCACAAAAACTTCCCTGTGCAGAGTCCTGCCTAGAGATTCGTGGAAGAGCGATTTCATATAGCGGCGACGGGTTTCTCGAAATCTGGCACGTCGGAACGCATCACACTTTCTTCGTGGTTGACAAGAAGTCAACTGAACTGATCGAGGGCTACCTCCATTACCCTGAAAGCGACGATCAAGCACTCTTCGGGGATTTCACAGTCTGCCCCACGGAAGCATACAAAAAAGGGGCCTCTCAGCCTGTGATAGTGAAGCAGATTCGGAATTCGAGAATCGTCTCGCGGTAGCCGGAGACGAATTCCGGTTGTATAACCGCCTACCCCTCCGTGTCGTTAGCAAGTAGAAATGTCCGCTTTTCGTAGCAAGTGAAATGTCCGGTTTCATAAATTAGTAGCCGTAGAGGCGGTGGTAAAGTGCGAATCCCGCGTATTGTGCGGGATTTGCAAGTTGAGAGGGAAAGGAACTTTTCCTCTCAACGTCTTTTCCACGGCCTTGATTTGTTTTTTGCTCAGCGGCGTCAGGAGCTTTCCTTCCGCGCTGTAGTGCCCGATCCGATGCCCCGCGATCATGAGGGTCAGCGTCAGGTCCAGGTGCTGATGGATGATGGCCTTGCAACCAGCCAGGGTATCGCGCCAGTGAGCGCGTTCGAGCTGCATCACCAGGTTGTTAAAGCGCACGGTGTTGTCCCGATCAACGGTGCGCTCGTAGCGTTGCGTAAAAACCATCTCCAGGTTCCTGTGCCGGCAGGGCATGAACGCTGTGCCGCGCCCGGCTGCGGGAACGGTGAAACGGCGGTTGAACTCGGCGATGTAGTGCTCCCTGAGAAACTTGTTGGCCTCTTCCAGGGTGCGGATTCCGCGCAGCCGCAGCTCCTGCGGCAGCCGTCCCTGCCAGGTGGAGAAACTGCGCTCCGAGCGACCTCGCGCCTGCGGAGAGTAGGACGGAATCATATTCACTCCCAGTTCCTTCATGGCACGGCCCACCTGTGTAGGACGGTCATAATCGACCTTGCCGCCGCTCTTCGGCGTCAGCCAGAAATGGGCTCCGCGGTCGGAATAGAGCGAACAGAACAATCCCTTCCGTTCAATCACTGCCCGCAGCCCGGCCATCACCGTGAAGGTCGATTCCTCCGGCGCCAGTTGTGCGTAGTAGATATCGCTGGTGGCGTCATCCAGGATCACGATCAGGTCGTGCTTACGCTCATCCTGAAACCAATGGTGTTCGCTGCCATCGATGTGCAGCATCATCCCCGGCAGTGGACGCCGCTCACGCCGCTTGCGATGAACCCCGCGTCTGGACTTGCGCTTCACCAGGCCGGCTGCCTGCAAAGCCTGCTTCACCCACGTGTAGCTCAGACCGATCTGATGTTCCTCGCCGAGCTTCTCATGAAAGTGGCGCACGTTCAGATCGAAGTACCTGTCCCGGTAAAGACCGAGAACCTCATCGGCCTGCTTCTTCGCCACTCGTCTGCTGCTTGGCTTGCGACGTCGCCGGTCCAGCAAGCCCTCGTAGCCATCTTCCTCATAGCGCTTCCGCCTGCGTCGCAGCTGCCGCTCGCTGATGCCGATTAGCTCCGCTGCCTGCCACCACTTGATCTTCCCCGATGTGGCCCGTAACAACACTTCCTGTAGCTTCATCGCCCGCTCCATCGCGGTGATCGGATAGATCGCCATGCTCTCGCGCATGGCTCCATCCTCACCGCCCCAAAAGCGGACATATCACTTGCTACAAACACCGGACATATTATTAGCTAACGACAACCGCCTACCCCTCCGTTACTCCTGAGTAACGTCCGAGTAGCCCACGTCTATGTAAGTCCAAGTCAAGAGAAAAGCACAGAATTCCTGGGCGCGCACCGGAGGGCGCGCAATTGGTCTGATCAGGATCTGCCGTTACGCAACAGTGCCTCTCGGCCGATGATTCCTGCATCAAGCAGAACCACACATCCATTTGCTGTCTGAGACTCCGAAGAGTCCGCACAGAAGATTGAGTTTGTGTTCTCTGCCAGCCCCGAAACAATTCAACGGGAGCCTCCGGAGTTTTCACTCCATCGCACAGTGGGCTACTTGCGGGGCCTGGCAGTCTGCGCATCGGAATAATCCTGGTGTTTTTCATTCATGGGCAGGTTTTTAGGCTGCCGCCGTGCCTCCGCGTTCCTCGGCAGGCACGAAATCCTGTTTTCTGCGTTCGACCGCAACCATCCAGGCCACCATCTTTCTGGCAACTGCCAATGTGGCGCGGTTGCGATTGCCTCGCTGCATTTCCTTTTCGTAGATCAGGGCAAGTTCATGGCTGTATCGCGGTGCCAGCTTCGCCGCTTCCACCAGCACCTGCTGGATATGCTTGTTGCGCTGCTTGGAAATCGGCGTGCGCATGACCTTGTCTGCTGAGCTCCTCTCGGCTCCGCACAGTCCGCAATAACTGATAGCCTGTTTAATCGATCGGAAGCGCGCCACATCGCCGATCTCCAGAACCCAGGTCAGCGCCGTGATCGGCCCCACTCCGGGAACCGTTCTCAGCCGCTTCAGCCGTTCTGCCAGCAACGGGTCGCGCTCCAGCGAACTCACCAGCGCATAGTCCAGCTTCTGCGATCGATTGATCGTGTCCCGGCTCAGCTTCAGCAGCGGCCTGACACAGTCGATCTCTTCGTTGCCCGACATCAGCTCGGTGAAGTAGCCCACCTTGTGCAGTCGCTGCTTGTTGTAGCTCACGCCGGTCTCCATCAACAGACCCGAGATCCGGTTCTTCATCTGAACCATCTGCTTCACCAGCAGTCCGCGATAGCGCAGTGTACGCCGCCGGTCGCGGATCTCGGTCGATGTCATGTAGCACTCCGGAAGGAAATCACAACGAAGACAGTCGGCGATCTTGCTGGCATCGATCTTGTCGTTCTTCCGCTTGGCTGCGGCAATGGCTCGCAGCATCAGTGGATGGGCAACCTTCACCTTCTCCGCATGCGGAACCAGGTGATCGTAGATCCAGCCGGTGAAGATCGTCGCTTCCATAGCCATCATCCGGGGTTGGGGAAGGGTCTTGATCCAGGCATCAAGTTCACGCCGCGTCGATCCGATCTTGCCTTCACTCTGGATCTTGCCGGCCGCGTCCTTCACGCAATAGCTGATCGTCTTCTTGTGAACATCAAGTCCGATGTAATACATATGTCTCTGAGGAGCCTCCGTGGGTAGTTCTCTGAATCAGCCTCACAGCTGAGTTCAGCCTTTGTAACACCCTCGTGCTCCTCCTCGACTTAGCATTCAAACAATAGTCCCGGAATGCGATCTATGGCTTTGCTAGAACGGCAAGTGAAAGCAAATTCGAATAGACAATCGGCATCCCTGCTGGCTGCCTCGATACCTGTATTGTGTACTTCCCCGGTCGGCTGAAACGGTACAAGTCGGTCAATTGCGCCGCCGTAGTTGATGTTTCTCCAGATCGGAGGCCGCCCCTTCTGATGCTTCCCGGTGCGCGGCACGGAGGCCGCAATGATCCATCAGAAATCGGTCGCGAACAAAAGGGATCTTCTGGGATCAAATCACCCTTTTCATCCCTAACGATGTACTTGTATTCATCTGGAAGATTCCCATGACGCCCAAATGTGAGATCGAGGGTGTCTCCCGAAATGTTTTTAATGCTGATCTCGATTAGCAATGCAGGGTCGATAGCCACTGAGTCGGGCGCTGATATGACAAGAGAGAACTTTGGAAGCGATTCTTGAGAGGTCGAGTGCGTTGCGCCCAGCGACATTGCTATGAGCATCATCGCCGCACTGAATTTTATTCCGTCGAGCCTCGTCATTGCGGATTCCCCATATCTCTGTGGAACAGATCAATGTCGCACGGATTCAGATCTTTGTCACTCGTTCCGATGGTTGCGGGTGAGTCACCGTCATTCCGGACGTTACCCATTTTTGGGGGTTGGGGAAGTGTAGCCCACCATCCGCACGGAACTCGCAAAAAAAACAAACCCATTCCGGATCGATGAGCGCCTTATCTTGTTGGCATGTCCTGAATTGGTGCTTCCAACTGAGTCTTTCGTTTCGTGGACTGCTGTATCGGCCCGTTCGATCTAACTGAACCCTTCCACTAACATGATGTCCCCTTCGGAGTGCTCGATTCCGGTGAAGAGAATGGATTGGCCGTCCGGCGCCAGGCTTGACCCCCACATAACAAACAGATAAGGGAAGTCCGCAATTTTGTGGGCATGTTGAGTGGCGGTGTCGAAGTAATGGAGGGCAAAGTGACGGGGACTGCCGTCGACGAAATACGCGCCCCTCAGACCGGGCATCCAGCTAACGTTGACGGGGACACCCGGAAACGGACGTTCGTCGCCACCATTTGCCGACACGGACCAGAGATGTTCGTCTTTGTAAAAATACACCCGCGTTCCGTCGCTTGCTTCTTGTGGCGTGTTTCGGTCCTGTCCCTCCTCAGTTAAACGGATTGGCGTTCCGCCTTTCACCGGCGCCTTCCAAATAGCATGAGGCCGGTCACTATCGAAATAAATCCAGTGTCCGTCCGCGGACCAGAATGGCGAAGCAGCCGCCGTCGTTCCGGTGAAAAATTTTGTCGGAGGTCCCCCCTCCAGGTTCATCAAGTACACCTCAGCCTTGCCGGAAGATGGGCGCAAATCAAAGACGATCTGGCGGCTGTCCGGCGACCATCGGGGTTCCCCGATTGACGGACCTCCAAATGAAGTCAACTGAACGGGATTCGAAGCATCGCGATCGCAAACCCACAGCTCCGGGTTCCCGGAACGCCAGGATTGAAACGCAATGTGTTTGCCATCTGGCGAGATGTGCGCGCCTGCATCACCTAGGGTGGAGGAGATAAGTCTGGTGGCGGGCGCCGTGAGTTTTGTTTGGTTAGCCAACGCTAATTGAAAGACCTTGCCGGGATGGTGGACCTGCGCGAAAGCGAGTCTGTTCCCATGGCTCGCGACTGCCACACTTTCTACATCCTGGGCGAAGAGAAGCTTCTCCGGCTTTCCGCCCGCGACTGCAACCCGCCAGAGATGCTTGTCAGAACAGTACAGAAGAGACCCACTGTCCCCTGTCCAGGCGACACCCGAAAAGCCTTCTGAGGACCTGGCATCCTCCAATTCGCGTGCTTGCTTTCCATCAGGGGTTTGCAGATAGAGTTTGGCGACCCCATCGGTGAGCACACACACCGACGCGAGATATTTCCCGTCGGGCGAGAAGGCGGCTTGCCACGTATTCGCGCAATCATCGGAAGGATCCGGCACTACCCGTTCTTCGCCTGTCTCCACATTCACCTGGTGAATGCTGAAGTGGGCAGGGGAGGCGTTCGCTCGCTTGGAATTCACTTTCGAGAATGCCAGCCACTTGCCATCAGGGGACCAACTTACGCCGAGTGGTTCCCAGCTTCCATATGAAGTAATGCTGGCCACTTTGCGCTCAGCGCCCCCCAGCGGAGAGATAAGGTAGATGCCGCTCCCGTCAGGCTCCGCCTGGCGCATGAATGCGATGAATCGGCCGTCGGGCGACCAGGACGATACAAGAAACACGGCGGGATGGTGGGTAAGCTGCACCACATGCTCCTGCCCGACCTGCTTGATGTAAAGATCGAATTGGAACTCCTTCTCATAACCAAACCAGGAAAAGACGATCTCATTTCCGTCCGGCGAAAAGCTGGGCGCAATCTCAAATCCGGGAAATGTTGTGAATGGAACGACGGTGAGCTTTTCGGGCTGGATTTGTGGTCGATGCCGCAACAGGTAGCCGCCAATCACCACGAGGAGGAGCAATCCGATCCCGAGGTAGGCGAGACGCCATCGCGAACCAGTATTCTGAAGGGCATTTTCGCTGGCAGCGGCAGAGGGAACTATTGTTGGCCTGGGCTGCGAGATTGACACGACATTCGGCGGGGCATTGTTGCCGGATCCATCCACTACCCATTGCACTTGAAAAATGAAGCGGTAGCCGACCTTGGGGAGCGTTTCGACAAACCTGGGGGATTCAGCGGAATCCTCGAGCGCCCGTCGTAATTTCTTCACCGCCGTGTTGACCCCATGTTCAAAGTCAACAAATGTGTCTTCCGGCCAAAGGGCTGAACGCAGTTGCTCGCGGGTAACGACGCTTCCTTCGGCCTCCAGCAGCAGCCTTAGCACTTGGAGCGGCTTCTCCTGGATCGGCACGCGGACACCGGAGCGGAACAACTCGCTACTGCTCAAGTCCACTTGAAAACAGTCGAAGCGCGCATACATCCGTCGGACAGAACCGTATGTAACCAACGCTGGACCTCCAACGGGGTGAGTGGAAGTTTATAGCAATTCCTTAAGTGCGAGCCACAAGACAGTTCCTGCGCCGCTAACTGACTTGTTTATTCGACATCTACTGGGTTCACCCGAAGTTCACCACCCGATTCACCCTCGGTCCATTGCCCGCTGCTGATGGCGATGCGATGGTTGCGCCTGGCGGGGAATTTCAGGACTGAACTCCCTGGCCTACGAAACCTGGGGTACCATGCAAGTCCCCATTCCCGAATCCGTATCTCGAGCATCGGTCCCACTTGAAATCGCCGGGTCTTCTCGATCTCAATTGGGCGGTCACATGGATCAACCCGGCGGCCTTGCTCGAGGAGCAGTCTGCCCTTAAACGGACGGCACCACACTGACCTGAGGAGGTCCGTATGAACAACAATTGGCTTTCCAGAAACCTGAAGCTCTCAACTCACACTATGATCGTCTGCGGCTTACTCGGATTCAGCGTCTCTGCCGTTGCACAGTCGACAAACGAGACTACCGACGGCGGGCGCTGCTCAAATCGTACGCTCAAAGGCGATTACGGATGCTCCGTCCAGGGTGTTCTCTTGAACGTGCCGGGACTTTCGCCCGAAGCGACGTTCGTCGCGGTAACGACATCTCATTTCGACGGCCGGGGTAATGTAACGGGCACAGAGCACGCAGTTGTCAACGGCATGTCGTTCAACCCCGGTTGGGATATGAACAGCGGGACTTACACCGTGAATCCAGATTGCACGGGGAGAGCCGCCGTCAGCACCCCGAACAGTGCCGTTCCACTCGATCTGTACTTGGTGGTGGTAGACAACGGCAAGGAATTTCGCCAGGTGCTTAACTCAAGCGCACTGCTGACCGTGTGCAAGAGGATGAACTAGGCGCGGCCACAATGCAGTTATCCCACAGGGCACCCTGTCTAAGCTGGTTTTGCTTGGACCGCTAACTAAGAATCCCGGAGGTACTATGAAAGTTCGAATTTCCCTATTGCTGCTCGCTCTGACTCTGGCTGCGTCGCCAGCATTGATCGCTGACCCCGTCGTTTGCAGTAATCACACCATCCAGGGCAGCTACGCGTTCACCATTCACGGAACAATCTTTCTCCCCAACAACGCCACCATACAAATTGATGGCATTGCCTTACAGTTCTTCGACGGCAAAGGCAACTTCAAGCAAGTTGACGCGGTCGCCGACAATGGCCTCCTCATGCCCGGATGGCGTCCCGGCACGGGCAGCTACTCTGTCAACCGGGATTGCACCGGAACGCAAACCCTCTCCGTTCCAGGCATGGGTGACCTTCACCTCCAGATGATCGTTGCCCAGGGCGGGAACACCATTCACCAGGTGGTCATCGATCCTGGGATAGCAACAACTGCCAAAGGAGAGCGCGTCCGAGCTCCCAAAGATTAAGCATGGAGACAATATGCGCAAGGTCTCTAGACGAGCGGTGGATCCCCGCTCGTTTTTTTTATGCCTCATTGGGCTCCGGTCGGGTACTCCCCCAAAAGTCAGTTACTGGCTGAGCACATCTTCCGCACGCCAAACTCGATAGTCGGATCCGTTGGATCCGCAGGCAGCCCACGCTTGCTCGAAGTCCTCTTATCGACCAAGCGCACGCCGTGCTGTTCGCATGGATACGAGGAGGGGGCATCTCCACGCGATCAAACCGCAAACTGTTCAGGCCCGATCTTCTTGTCAAGCGTCTCATCCCCATCGTTGCCGCCTAAACCGCTCCAATGAATGCAAAAAAGTTCTCGTTTTGGCCACTCCCGGATATTAAGGAAATTCTGTTTACTGCGAAATAACTGACGGGTTGCCCACTGTCGTTAGCTAATAATATGTCCGGTGTTTGTAGCAAGTGATATGTCCGCTTTTGGGGCGGTGAGGATGGAGCCATGCGCGAGAGCATGGCGATCTATCCGATCACCGCGATGGAGCGGGCGATGAAGCTACAGGAAGTGTTGTTACGGGCCACATCGGGGAAGATCAAGTGGTGGCAGGCAGCGGAGCTAATCGGCATCAGCGAGCGGCAGCTGCGACGCAGGCGGAAGCGCTATGAGGAAGATGGCTACGAGGGCTTGCTGGACCGGCGACGTCGCAAGCCAAGCAGCAGACGAGTGGCGAAGAAGCAGGCCGATGAGGTTCTCGGTCTTTACCGGGACAGGTACTTCGATCTGAACGTGCGCCACTTTCATGAGAAGCTCGGCGAGGAACATCAGATCGGTCTGAGCTACACGTGGGTGAAGCAGGCTTTGCAGGCAGCCGGCCTGGTGAAGCGCAAGTCCAGACGCGGGGTTCATCGCAAGCGGCGTGAGCGGCGTCCACTGCCGGGGATGATGCTGCACATCGATGGCAGCGAACACCATTGGTTTCAGGATGAGCGTAAGCACGACCTGATCGTGATCCTGGATGACGCCACCAGCGATATCTACTACGCACAACTGGCGCCGGAGGAATCGACCTTCACGGTGATGGCCGGGCTGCGGGCAGTGATTGAACGGAAGGGATTGTTCTGTTCGCTCTATTCCGACCGCGGAGCCCATTTCTGGCTGACGCCGAAGAGCGGCGGCAAGGTCGATTATGACCGTCCTACACAGGTGGGCCGTGCCATGAAGGAACTGGGAGTGAATATGATTCCGTCCTACTCTCCGCAGGCGCGAGGTCGCTCGGAGCGCAGTTTCTCCACCTGGCAGGGACGGCTGCCGCAGGAGCTGCGGCTGCGCGGAATCCGCACCCTGGAAGAGGCCAACAAGTTTCTCAGGGAGCACTACATCGCCGAGTTCAACCGCCGTTTCACCGTTCCCGCAGCCGGGCGCGGCACAGCGTTCATGCCCTGCCGGCACAGGAACCTGGAGATGGTTTTTACGCAACGCTACGAGCGCACCGTTGATCGGGACAACACCGTGCGCTTTAACAACCTGGTGATGCAGCTCGAACGCGCTCACTGGCGCGATACCCTGGCTGGTTGCAAGGCCATCATCCATCAGCACCTGGACCTGACGCTGACCCTCATGATCGCGGGGCATCGGATCGGGCACTACAGCGCGGAAGGAAAGCTCCTGACGCCGCTGAGCAAAAAACAAATCAAGGCCGTGGAAAAGACGTTGAGAGGAAAAGTTCCTTTCCCTCTCAACTTGCAAATCCCGCACAATACGCGGGATTCGCACTTTACCACCGCCTCTACGGCTACTAATTTATGAAACCGGACATTTCACTTGCTACGAAAAGCGGACATTTCTACTTGCTAACGACACTGACGGGTTGCCCACGACTCGCCGGAAACTCGCAATTTTCCTGTTCAACGGCGCGATTAGCCGATCAGTGCTCTCTTCATACGCAATTCTTCAACAGCTATCCGTCCCTCCTCGCTGAGGTTGGATTTGCCGATCTGGACGGTCACCTTGCGAATCTTGCCGGTGAACTTGTTATCACCCACCTTGTAGTCGTCGCTGACAGCCGTATAGAGGTTCTCGCCCACGTCCGTTGTTTCCGCCCCAAAGGCGTTTGGATGGGTGTGCTCGATGCGCCCTGTGGCGACCTTTTGATCGTTGACGAAGAGTGAGCCGTTTCCTCCCGCGCCAGGGCGACCGCCATCATAAGCAAACTCGAAGCGGAGTATCATCTTTCCGGACGGCAGGCGATCGGGGCCAACGATCTTCGAAATCTCGCGACCGAGGAAGTTGTAGGCGAACCTGGGTGCGCCGTTCTTGACGTAGAGGCTCCAGCCGCCCATTTCTCCGCCCTGTGCGATGACCACCCCTTCAGCGCCTCCCTTAGGGATTTCGATGTCGGCTGTAACCACGAAGGAGCGGTTCTTGACGTTGATGAAACCGTTCTCGGGAATTCCTTTCATTCCTTCGTAGACCGTCATCTCGGTGCGACCTTCCAACAAATCCGGACGGCCAGCGAGAGCAGCGTTAAAGCGCTCCCACGCGCGGTCGTCGAGCGGCAGCACGTTGTACTTAACGGCCTCTTCAAGGAAGACCCCCTTCAGCTTTTCGAGCTTGTCGGGATATTTCGCGGCGAGGTCGTGCGCGCAACTGAAGTCTTCTTCCACGTTGTAAAGCTCCCATCTATCGTTGGCATACGTTGCGCGCGCCTTAGCCTCCCACGGTGGACGGTGTACGGTGGTGGCAAACCAGCCGTCCTGATAAATGCCGCGGTTGCCTGCCATCTCGAAGTATTGCTTGGTGCGGCGTGACTTCGCCTCGGCGTCATTCAGAGTGTCGAGCATGCTCACGCCTTCGATTGGCTTCTGCTTGACCCCATGGACGACCTCGGGCTCGGTCACCCCAACTGCCTCCAACACAGTTGGAGCGATGTCGATCATGTGGTACCACTGCGTGCGCAGGCCGCCTTTCTCCTCGATGCCTTTCGGCCAATGAATCACAATGGGCTGGCAGACGCCTCCATAGGAGGCCACCTGGTGGCCCCAGGAAAAGGGCGTGGCGCCAGCAAAGGCCCATCCGTTGGGATACAAGATGTGGGAATGCGGGCCGCCGAATTTGTCCAGATTCTCTAATGCAACATCGAGAGGCTCCGGCAGTCCGTTGAACACAGATAATTCATTGAAGGCGCCGATGGGGCCTCCCTGAAAGACAGGGCCATTGTCGCCGGTGATGTAGATGACCATCGTGTTGTCCATTTCGCCCAGCTCTTCGATTGCATCGAGGAAGCGCCCGATTTCGTAGTCCGTCACCTCGGCGAAGGCGGCATAGATTTCCATGTACCTCGCGAAAACCTTTTTCTCATCGGCGGTCAGATCGTCCCATTCCTGGATTCCCGGCGGCTTGGGCGCGAGTTCAGTACCCGGAGGCACGACGCCGAGCTTGATCTGCCGGGCCAGCGTTTCTTTTCGCACCTGGTCCCAGCCCTGGTCGAACTTGCCCTTGTACTTGTCGCGCCACTTTTCGGGTACCTGGAATGGACCGTGCGTGCCGATGGCGGAGTAGTAGACGAAAAACGGCTTGTCGGGAGCCAGCGAATGCTGGGAACGCACCCACTCGATGCCTTTGTCGGTGATGTCGGAGCTGGCATAGTAATCGGCATCGGGGTGCACATCTATTCTGTTCATGTTGTCGTAAATGACCGGATGGAACAGGTCAGCCTCGCCAGCCATGAAGCCGTAGAAGCGCTCAAAGCCGCTATTCATGGGCCAGCGGTCGAATGGTCCGACAACGCTGGCTTCCCAGGGCCCAAGTTCGTGGCATTTGCCAAACATGGCGGTGCTGTAACCGTTGAGCCGCAGGATCTCAGGCAGCATCGTGACGCTGTCGGGACGCATCGCGGTATACCCCGGGAAAGCAGTGGCAATTTCCGAGATCACGCCGAAGTTTGTGCTATGGCTGTTGCGCCCAGTAAGCAAGGCCATGCGGCTCGGCGAACACAGCGGGGGCACCTTGAAGTTGTTGTAGCGAAGCCCGTCCTCGGCCAGTCGTTCCAACGTTGGCATGTCGATAGGGCCGCCAAAAGTGGACGAGTCTCCGAAGCCGAAGTTGTCGAGAAGGATGACCACCACGTTGGGTGCGCCTTTCGGCGCCTTCACCTGAAACCGGGGCGGAGCTGTTGCATTCTGCACATCAAGCTCGGTGATGGGCGGATACTGCGGCTCGGGGACGGGCAGGACCTTACGATGCGTGGATGAAGCTCCGTTGAGCGCGTTGCTTTGAGCCTCTGACTGATTAGCCACGAGTCACCCCCAGCAGGCCATCCGATACTTGAGTGAATTAGGCGCGTCATCATCTTCTCCTGGTCGATTAGTTCTGACCGCGAATCGCCGCGCCGACGGCACGGCTCCTTGTGCGGGGCCGTCGTCAACTCAAAGGGAAGGCACAGATTGATTCAAACTTAGGGACTGGACTTGGAGTAAGCCTGCGTGTGAGCAACTTCCCTCGAATTGCAGGATCATTTCCCGGCCATTGACACTGCTTATATGCAATCGGGAGGTGTCAGACTACTGGTAAAAGTGACAGATACTTGTGTTTCGTTGAAAGGCGAGATTCCGGCGCAAGACGTGGTGTGGGCGGGTGCCAGGCCTTCTGCATGGCGGATGAATCGCCTTTCCCTCGTGTATTGCTGCCGCTTGAGAAGCCCCATTTTCCGAGTTCCGGATGCGTGACCGTCTACTCGGAAATTATCCGATAAAGGCGAAGACTGGCATACTTTCGAGTGTAGGCGACCATCCGCTCGGAATCCCAAACTGATCACTGCCCTTTGAGAGAAACAAGGCTCAACATGAAACTACGCATCTACCCGGACGCATTGATCTTCGTACTTGCGCTATTGGGCGTCCTCAGCTTGCTTGATGAAGCATGGCGAGGACCAGCTCCGCCTCCGCTGGTTGAATTTCTTCTGACTCATCACCTGTGGCATGTGTGGAACGAACTGAGGTGGCAACATATGTATTCGCATGAGGTTCTCCATTTCCTTTCCGGCGTGGTTGGCTCCGTGTTGGGATGCTGGATTTACTTTGCACTCCAAAAGAGAAAAGCGTGATTCCTGCAAATAGACCTTGCACCATTGCCAAACTTGAAACCTGAGGCGGTTGGTTCCCGGCTCACCGCGAACTCGGGAAATAACGCTCGTTCCGGGCGAGTGACCGTCCAACCATCAGTGTCGTTAGCAAGTGAAATGTCCGGTTTCATAAATTAGTCGTAGAGGCGGTCGGCCTTGATTTGTTTTTTGGTCACCGGCGTCAACAGTTTTCCTTCCGCGCTGTAGTGACCGACGCGATGTCCTGCGATCATCAGGGTCAGTGTTTGGTCGAGGTGCTGATGGATGATCACCTTCGATCCAGCCAAGGGTGGGACGCCACTCGGCACGCTCGAGCTGCATTACCGCATGGCTCCATCCTTACCGCCCTAAATGCGGACACTTCACTTGCTAAAAACACCGGACATATTATGTGCTAACGACAGACCGTCCAACCATCAGTTACCCGTTGAGCAACATCCCGTACGCACGCCAAACTCAACGGTCCGATACGGTGGATCCGCAGGCAGCCCGCGCTTGCTCGAATCCTCTTATCGAGCAAGCGCGAGTCCTGCTGATGGCACGGATACGAGGAGGGGGGAGGCCATCTCCCAGCGATCAAACCCGCAAACTGTTCAGGCCCCATTTTCTTGTCAAGCATCTCATCCCGATCGCCCTGCCTAAACCGCTCATATCAAACGATAAAAAGTTCTCCCGTTTTTGCAGGCTATATCGCCGTTTAGTCTAGCCTAAATCTATGCGGCAGGCCTCGATCCTCGGTTCAAGCGCCTCCGTACAGGTCAAGGCCAATGCATGGTTAAGGCCCTTAAACCTGGCAAAACGTGCCAAAATCTGCCAAAAAGTGCCAAAAAACGCCAGAAAATCAACTCACGAAATGAGCTAACTATAACCCCCACAGCGAGTTAGCTCTCACTACTTCGTCACTATCGGAGATTAGCCTTATGTAACTGTTATCCAAGCCCTGAAGAACGGCCCGTAAGTCCTTTCCTGAGACGACTCTGCGACCTAAGTTCCTTGCTGAGAATACTTTACAGGCGAAGCCTTATCCATAAACCGATTAAAATGACGACTTTGCGCCCAGAGTAGGGGGTATACACCCCCCTCTAAGGCGGGAGGTGCAGATAGAAACTCTGCATCGCGCCTTTACGGGATCAAAGTCTCGCGACGGATTTGTTCGGCACACAGGAGACGCTCCGATCCCGCGCCTTTGGCCGCGGACAATAAAAGAGACCGCACGCGCGGTCAACACGAATGGCAAACCGAACCAGCCATCCCGAAGCCCTGACGAAGCTCGCCGACAATCCGCGCATCCTCATCCGCCGCGATTCACCGCTAAGACCCGACGCCAAATGCGTCGTCTACTGGATGCAGCGCGCCATGCGCATCCACGAAAATTCTGCCCTCGACGTTGCCATCGACGCCGCGAATATCCTCGGCCTGCCCGTCGTCGTATTTTTTTCCGTAATTCCCAATTACCCCAACGCCAACCTTCGCCATTATCACTTCCTGCAGCAAGGCCTGCGCGACGTGGAAGAAGACGCGAAGGAGCGAGGCGTAGGCTTTGTCCTTCGCCGCTACCCTGACAATTCTCTCGAAAAGTTTCTCGAAGAAGTCGATGCGGCAATGTTGATCGGCGACGAAAATCCTTGCCGCGAGCCCGAACGCTGGCGCAAGGTCCTGGCTCGACGTCTCAAGCTGCCCTACTGGACAGTCGACGCCGATGTCGTCGTTCCATCCGCCGTCTTTGGCCGCGATTACTTCCTGCTGCAGCACATGCGCCCGCATCTCAAAGAGGCTTTACCGAAATTCCTCGTCGCCCCGCACAGCCCCAAACCGCAACACGCATGGCTCAACCCAAAGTCCTTCATAGCGAATCTCTCGCCAACGACATCACAGCCGGTTTCAAAGACCTCGATCGCACCATCAATCCCGTCGACACCTTCACCGGAGGCACGCACGCGGCTCTCAAGCAACTGAACGACTTCGTCCAACACGGACTCAAAGACTACGTCGACAAACGCAATCATCCAGAAGTCAAAGGCACAAGCCGTCTCTCGCCCTATCTTCACTTCGGCAACATCGGCCCGATCACTGTCGCATTTGCAGTCGATGAGGCCCTCGCGAAAGGCCACATTCCGCAGACTGCCCGCGATCGCTTTCTCGATCAGGTCATCGCCTGGCGCGAACTCTCCGTGCTCTTCGTCAAATACAACAACAACTACGACAACTGGGAATGCGCAGAGCCATGGGCCCGCCAGACTCTCATAGAACACGCCGCCGATCAGCGCGCTACCCGCTACACCTTTGAACAACTCGAACGCGCCGAAACCCACGACGACCTCTGGAACGCAGCCCAGCGCGAGATGACCGAGACCGGCTGGATGCACAACTACATGCGCATGTACTGGGCCAAGATGATCCTCACCTGGGCGCCCGATCCCGCGCGCGCTTACGAGTGGGCCGTCATACTCAACGACCGCTACGAACTCGACGGCCGCGACCCGAACGGCTATGCCGGCATTGCCTGGGCCATCGTCGGCAAGCACGACCGCCCCTGGTTCAATCGCCCGATCTTCGGCCTCGTTCGGCCCATGTCTGGCGCATCAACCTCGAAGAAATTCAACGCCCAGGCTTATATCGATCGAAACAGCGCCGGCGCAAAGTTGCCGTTCTAACCGGCTCGACTCTCTTTTCACCGAGAGATGTAGCGGCGATCACATCTCCGAACCGCCCACCGAGTCCTAGAATGGGACACAATTTCGAAACAGGAAACTGCATGTTCCGCGCTAGGTAATTCTTTGGATTTTGCTTAGCTTCCCTCGGACTATCAGTGTGGGAGGCGGGAATCGGATCCTGTGCGCTCGTGACGATTTCAGCGATTAAGAAAACCTGCAGGCGATTCATACGACGATCCGCTGGTATCGCATGCGCCTTGATTGTCGTCGCCGAACTGGCAGCGTTCGTCCCTGCCGCGCAGTGCCAGAACGCAAACCCGTCAACTAAAGCCGCAACCGAAACGACTTTGCCGCCTCGCGTGGCTCAAGCCAGGAGCTTCCTCGCGAAGCGCAGCTGGCCACGAGCTCAATCCGCCGCGATCCCTGGCCGATCGCGAATCGCCCTTGCCGCACCGAAGGCCTCATTCTCCTCTAGCGCTTCAGCGACAAACTGGCAACCGCTCGGCCCGTCAGCCGTCATCTCCTCCAGCTTCGGCCTCGTCACCGGCCGCGTATCCTCAATCGCCATCGATCCCTCTGACCCAACCGGCAGCCGCGTCTTCGTCGGAACGACAGGTGGCGGCGTCTGGCTGTCCCAGAACGCAGGCACATCCGGCTCAGTTGTCTTCAATCCGCTCACAGACGCTCCAGCCGGATTCGATGCGGTTCGTTACGCCTCAATCAGCATCGGTGCAGTCTCCGTTCAGCCCGGAGGCACAGGCGTGGTCCTTGCTGGAACCGGCGATCCCAATGATGCGCTCGATTCGTACTACGGCGCCGGCATATTGCGCTCTCCCGATGGAGGCAACACATGGACTGTCATGTCTCACACCGCGGATCAGACCTTCTCATTTCAAGGAGAGGGATTCGCAGGCTTCGCATGGAGCTCCGTCAATCCGCAATTGGTTGTGGCCGCCTCTGCTCAGGCCTATGAAGGAACCCTGGTCAGTGCCGAACTCTACGGCGTCAGCTACGCGGGCCTCTATTACTCCACAGACGCGGGCGCCACCTGGTCCCTCGCGACCATCACCGACTCACCCGGCCATGACGTGCAAGGGCCGCTGGATATCTTCGCTTCCCCCAACGGAAACTCGGCCACCGCTGTCGTCTGGAATCCCGTCCGCCAGCTGTTCATCGCCGCAGTCCGTTTTCACGGCTACTACCAGTCAAGAGATGGCATCACGTGGACCCGCATGACCGCACAACCTGGCGGCGGCCTCACAACGAAGATGTGCCCGACTAATTCCGGCGCGATCGGTTCCATTGCATGTCCCATCTTCCGCGGCGCGCTCGCCGTCAACCCCCTCACCGGCGACACCTTCGCATGGACCGTCGATCTCAATAACCAGGATCAAGGCTTGTGGCAGGATGCGTGTTCCCTCTCCAGCGGAACCTGCAGCAACCAGACGATCGCCTTTGCTCAGCAATGGAGCACTGCGTCGCTTGAAACCAACACCAGCCTGGGAGCATTCACGATCGCCAATGGCGATTACAATCTCGTGCTGGCCGCAGTTCCATCGCAGCAGGACACACTTTTGCTCGCCGGAGTCAATGATCTTTGGCGTTGCAGCCTCGCCATGGGATGCAACTGGCGCAACACCACCAACGCCACCACCTGCAGAAGCGCACAGGTCGCACCCTACCAGCACGCCCTCGCATGGAATTCATCCAATCCGCAGGAAGTCTTCATCGGCAACGACAGCGGCCTCTGGCGTTCAACCGACGCAATTGGCGAGACAGGATCTGCCTGCTCGCCATCCGACGCCTCCCACTTCCAGAATCTCAATGCCGGCCTCGGTCCCCTGGCGGAAGTCGAGAGTATGTCCGAGGTGGGCGACTCGCCCTACACCATGATGGCCGGCCTCGGCGCGAACGGCACCGCCGGCGTAAAGGGCACAACTGGACCTGCAACAGACTGGCCGCAAATACTCAGCGGCGAAGGCGGCCCAGTCGCGATCGACCCTGTCAGCCCCTCGAATTGGTACGTAAACAACAGCGCCGGTGTCTCTATCTATCGCTGTTCCCAAGCGGGAAACTGCACCCCGAGCGATTTCGGCACAACAGCGGTGGTCAACAACGCCGACGTGGCCGGCGATGGCTATACGATGACTTCCCCTGCTCCCTTCCTTATCGATCCGCTTGATAGCTCGCAGTTGCTGGTCGGTACCTGCCGCCTTTGGCGCGGTCCAGGCGACGGATCCAGTTGGACTGGTGCTAATGCCATCAGCCTGATGCTCGACGGAGTCTCAAGTCAGAGCTACTGCAGCGGCGACGCGCTCATTCGCACCATCGCAGCTTTGCCGCTCTCCGACGGAAGGGAAGTGATCTACGTTGGAATGTACGGCGCTCAGGATGGCGGAGCGATCCTCGCCGGGCACGTACTGAAGACAATTTATAATCCCGCCGACTCTTCAATGCCTGCATGGCAGGACGTCACGCTCAACCCGGTGGTAAACGATCACGTGGGACTGAACTACTACAGGCTCGACATTTCGAGCATCTTCATCGATCCACACGACGCAACCGGCAACACGGTCTACATTACGGTGGAAGGCGCGAACGACTCTCGCCACTCGATTCGCACCCTTTATCGGACAACGGACGGTGGCCTGCACTGGTCCGAACTCACGTCGAATCTGCCGCATTCTCCCGCGAATGCAGTCGTGATCGATCCCCAGGACGCCAACACAGCGTACGTCGCAACGGACGAGGGCGTCTATTCAACCCGCCAGGTCGCCGACTGCTCCAATGGTCCGTCGAATTGCTGGTCCGTCTTCGGCACTGGTCTTCCATTCGCGCCCGTGACCCAACTGAGCGCGGCGCCCGTGACAACTTCTCCTAACGTTCTAGTGGCCGGAACCTACGGACGCGGCGTCTGGCAGATTCCATTGTGGACAGCGGGAATACAGCTCACGACAGCGTCCGCTGAACCGACTTCTTTAACCTTTGCCTCGCAGCCTGTTGGAACCACAAGCAGCGCCCAAACCATCACGCTGACAAACACCGGCGGAATTGCGCTAGTGGTCACTTCGGTTTCCGCAAGCACCAATTTCAGCGAAACCGATAACTGCACAGACATTGCGTTGAATGCAGGCGGCAGTTGCGTAATCCAGGTTAGCCTCACGCCAGGCCAGACCGGAAGCATCACCGGGCAACTCACGATCGACGCGAATATCTCCGGCGGCGAGATTTCGATTCCACTTTCTGGCTCAGGTACGAGTGCAGGACTTGTGACAGCTTTGCCGGGCGGGCTGGGTTTCGGCCAGGTGCAGATCGGAACAACATCATCAGCGTTACCCGTCACCGTCGAAAACGCAGGAAACACCGCAGTTCCTGTGACCAGCGTATCGGTAACGCCTCCATTCCTTTTGGCAGCAAATGGGTGTGGGTCCTCGCTCGCAGCAAACAGCGATTGTGCACTCTCCATCACCTTTGCCCCGACTCAGGCGGGACCGGCGATTGGGACACTATCTCTCGTTGATGATGCTGGCACCCAAACCGTCACTCTCAGCGGAACGGGTGCAACCACAGCCACTGACACACTTTCCCTCACGGCTCTCAGTTTCGCGGCGACAGCCTCGGGGCAATCGTCGGCCGCCCAAAATGTAACCCTGACCAACAACGGAGATCTTCCCCTCACTTCGATCGGTGTTAGCGTTAGCGCCGGTTTTCGACAATCGAACACCTGCGGAACCCAGCTAACCGGCCATGCAAGCTGCGCCATCAGTATCGTTTTTGCGCCCGCCGCTGCGGGCAGCATTACAGGAACCCTCACCATCTCTGATGCCATCAAGACTCAGACAATCGCACTATCGGGGATTGGCGTGGAGCCGCCTGCGATTGCTGTGGCCCCCACACAAATCTCTTTCTCCGCGCAGCCCGTCGGTCAGGCCGCCTTGCCGATAACGCTCAGTATCACCAACACCGGCGGTGCGCCGATGAACAACATCGGCTTTCAGATCGCTGGCCAGTCTGCATCGAGTTTTTCCTGGAGTGCGAGCACGTGCGCCGCAACGCTCAACAGCGGAAGCAGTTGCAAGGTTCAAATCAGTTTCGTTCCAGCTGCGGCAGGCCAACTCACCGCTGCCCTCATCGTCAGTTCCGCCACGCTCGGCGTCACCGCCGTTCAGGTGCCACTTGTCGGCATTGGTCAGGCCGCTTCGGGCATTACCATCGCTCCGGCGCAAATTACATTCACGCAGCCAATACTCGGCCAGGCCAGCGCAGCCCAAACGGTGACCGTCACGAATACAAACAGCGTTGCGTCAAGCGGCCTTGCGCTTTCCGTCGGGCCTCCTTTCAGCCTTGTTCAGAACACCTGCAATACATCCCTTGCTTCTGGCGCAAGCTGCTCGACCGGGGTTGTCTTCACGCCCACGGCAAACGGAGTCGTGACGGGAGCGCTCACCGTCAGCTCCACTGCATTCGTCATTGCGGCAACCGCTTCCCTCACGGGGATTGGTGGAGCGGCAGGTTCGGTGCAGGTGCAGCCAGCGTCTCTCTCTTTTACGGCAACCGGAGTCGGTGGCACCAGCGCGACACAAAACGTCATCCTCACCAACAATGGCGCCATCACGCTCGCTGGACTCACGCTTTTGACTTCGAGCCAATTCCAGCTCGCTTCGACAACCTGCACCTCGTCTCTCGCGGTCGGGGCCAGTTGCGCGGCGCAGATCGCCTTTTCCCCGTCGAGCGCCGGCCTGCAAACTGGCAGCCTCACAGTTTCGAGTTCAACCCTTGCCACAAGTGCGCAGGTGTCTCTCTCGGGCATGGGATTCGATTTCTCTGTTTCGCCCGCAGGTCAATCGAGCCGGACAGTTTCGAGCGGCCAGACAGCCAGCTTCACAATCACCCTTGCGACAATGAGTGGATCGAGCGGAACCTTTTCCTTCGCCTGCAGTTCACTCCCGTCCAACTCCGCCTGCAGCTTCAATCCAACCAGCGTGGTTATCGCGGCAAACGCAACCGGAAGCGCCACTGTGCAGATCGCGACTGGTCACGCTTCGACCTCCGCACAGAATGGCGACCACATTCCCGGAACATCTTCGTCTCGCATACTCTTCGTTGCCCTTGCCCTGTTTGCCTTTCCGTTTGCATTCAGCCGCAAACGCCACAAGTTGTTTTGGGTCGTGACTATCTTCTTAAGTTCGCTTGGCATGATGAGCTGCGCAGGCGCCGGAGGTGGCGGAGGCGGCGCACCGCCTCCAAGTTCCGCCAATACGAACACTCCGCCCGGAACATATTCTGTTGTCGTTACCGCGACGGCGAATGGTCTTTCTCACAAGGTCACGCTGACCCTGACGGTGGATTAGCCATATGCGCCGACGACCAAAGTTCCGTGGCTGCACCGTGACTGGAGGCGAATTAACGAGCGGCTATACTCTAATTTCAGGCAGGTTGCGCAAGGGCGAAACGAACCGCCGCGCCGCGCATCGCGAATGCGAGCACCAATCGTAAGGATGTTCAAAATGACCGTCAATGTAACCCTTCAGGACGTGAAACGCGTGGCCGAACTGGCTCATCTTGAACTGACGCCCGACGAAACCCAGGGAATGCTTCACGATCTGAACGCGATCCTCGACCACGTCGCCCAGTTGAACGAACTGGACACGAGTTCCGTGGCCCCGCTGGCCCAGGTCAGCGAATTGGATGGAGCCGGCCGCGAGAGGTCGCTTCGCGACGATGTGGTTCTGCCTTCGCTCGATCGGGCCGTGGTGATGCGCGAAGCGCCAGAAACCGACGGCGTCTTCTTCAAGGTACCGAAGGTGATTGAACGATAGATAACGGAAGGATCTTCGCATTGCCAGGCGAAACCAAGATGACTGAAAGCTACATGCAAAAGCCGAAGACCTTCTCTGAATTGCGTGAGGTCATTTCTTCCGGGCGCCTGAAGGCCACCGATCTCGCAACCCGGTATTACGAGCGAATCGAGGATGTGAATCCCCAGCTCAATGTTTATCTGAGCCTGACCAAAGAGCGCGCTCTTGCGCAGGCAGCCAAGGTTGACGCCGCCGCAGCCAAAGGCGACCCTCTCGGTCCGCTTGCAGGCATTCCCGTCGGCGTCAAGGATGTCCTCGTAACGCGCGGCGCGCCCTCGACGGCCGGCTCGAAGATTCTCAAGGGCTATCATCCCCCTTACGACGCGACGGCTGTCGCAAGGCTTGAGGCTGCGGGGGCAGTCATTCTGGGCAAGCTCAACTGCGATGAGTTCGCGATGGGCTCCTCCAACGAGAACTCGGCATATGGCCCGGTGCGCAATCCCGTCGACACAGACCGCGTTCCAGGTGGTTCCAGCGGCGGATCAGCGGCGGCTGTTGCGGCCAACATGGCCGTAGCGACACTCGGCACCGATACCGGCGGATCCATCCGCCAGCCAGCGAGTTTCTGCGGTGTGGTTGGCGTACTGCCCACCTACGGTCGCGTATCCCGCTATGGGCTCATCGCTTTTGCCTCATCTCTTGATCGCGTCGGCCCCTTCGCCGCCAACGTGCGTGACGCGGCCACTGTGCTCAGTATCATTGCGGGCCAGGATCCTTGCGACGCCACCAGTTCTTCGGCTCCAGTCGCAGACTTCGCCGCAGAGAGCGATAAGGGTGCAGAGCGTCTCCGCATCGGAGTACCCGCAGAATACTTCGGGGAAGGCCTCGACCCGGAAGTCCGCGAACGCATTGAAACCGGCATCGAGTCGTTGAAGGCCGCTGGGTGCACCATCAAGCCCGTATCTCTGCCGCACACTCGCTACGCCATTCCGACCTACTATCTCGTCGCCACTGCGGAAGCCAGCGCCAATCTCGCCCGCTTTGACGGGGTGCGATACGGTTATCGCTCGCCGTCCTCCGCAACGCTCTCCGATATGTATAGCCATTCGCGCGACGAGGGATTCGGCGCCGAGGTCAAGCGCCGAATCATGCTCGGCACCTACGCGCTCTCGGCCGGCTACTACGATGCCTACTACCTCAAGGCGCAAAAAGTCCGGCGCCTCCTTGCCGACGAGTTCCTCCAGACCTTTGCTGAGGTGGATGCCATCGTCACTCCTACGGCGCCCACTCCGGCGTTCAAGCTCGGCGAAAAGACAGGCGATCCCCTCGCCATGTATCTCGCCGATATTTATACGGTCACTGCGAGTCTCGCAGGCATCTGTGGCGTTACCGTCCCCTGCGGCGCCACCACGGCCGGCCTGCCCGTTGGGATGCAGATACTGAGCGCGCATTTCAACGAGGCAACAGCATTTCGCGTAGCGCGCACGGTGGAGGCCGCACAGAGTTAGAAGGCAGAGGCTCGTCATGTTGTTTGGTAGAAAGTTCGCTGTATTAGTTGCAGTTCTTGCGTTCCTGGTTTTGATTCCGGTCACACTCCATGCCACGCCACGCAAAGTGCATGTCGTCGCTCTCGGCGCAGTCAAGCGCGTACCGTATTCGAAGACCGGCGACCCAGCCGGTGCCAAAACCGGCGAAGATTCCCTTAAAATCCGACCTCTTGTCGTCGATGGCACCGTCAAGGAATGGACAACCGGCGAATCGCACGATGTGACAGACCGCAGCTTCGTGGTGCGCCGTGTCCTGCGCATCAACGACGAACTTGCCCGGAGAGAAACCCGCGAAGGCCGGAACGCACTGGGTTTGGCAGCGCGGCCCCTGGCTGCTGGTCGATCGCGTTTCGGGCCACATCGCTGCGCTGAAGTTACCGGACTACGATCCAGGCGTAAGTCAGGTGGTCTGGTTCCGCGACTATGCAGCCTACTGCGGCGTCACTACCAGCGGAAAGAGTCTTTATGCCGTTGTCTCCCAGTTGGCTGTCCGCAAGCCAGTGCTTGCAAAGAAGCTCGACGGGTTTGACACTGCCAGCCGGATGGAGCCTGTTTGCGCCACGCCCGAATGGCAACGTGAACCCCTCCGCGCAACCTTCCAACCGACCGGCAAGGACCCCATCAGCTTCGACGTCATCCTGGGATCCGCTGTCCTGATCGAAGACTCGGAAGATACGGCTGAAACGGCCTCTCCCGCAAAGACAAACTAACTGAATCAAGAACCGTCTCCGCAGCAAGGGCTTGCGTGCCGGCGCTGATTGCGCCAAGCTGAATGACGATGGTCGAATCCTTAGAGATTCTTTTGCAGAAAGCGGAGGTCGCACACGGCCACATGTGCGCCGGGCAGATACTCGGCGTGCGCATGTCTCTCCTCGGCCTCAAGAGCCTTGGCATCGAGAATCCGCTCGGTTCCGATCGCAAGAAGCTTGTTTGCTACGTTGAGATTGACCGTTGTGCCACCGATGCCATCGGCATGGTCACCGGCTGCCGACTTGGAAAACGCACTTTGAAATTTCGCGACTGGGGCAAGATGGCCGCGACGTTCGTGGACATCTCCTCCGACACCGGTGTACGCATCGTCGCCCTCGAGAATTCACGCGAACTCGCTCGTGAGCTCCATCCAGAGATCGAAAACAAAAGCCACCAGCAGATGCTTGCCTACAGCGAACTGCCCGACGAACAGTTATTCCGCTTGGAGCGTGTTCGAGTAGCCGTCAATCCCTCGGAGTTGCCTGGATATAAGAGGGATCGCGTCGTGTGCGTCCGATGCGGCGAGGGCATCAATTTTGGGAGATTCGAAGAAGTTTCCGGTCAGCAGCTCTGCCTTACCTGTGCGCACCCTGAATTGTGCTACTGGACTTCTGTCTGAGACCCATGCCCAGGGTCGGAGCACCTGGCGTCCCTAAGTACGCTCACGCCACGCGCTGATGGGGCTTCGCCCCAGAATCGGAAACACCATGCGATAGCGGTTCGAACTTCGATCTCGGATTTCGCTTCTCCTGCGCGGCAAGCGCGTATCGTTCTCCAACTCGGATCGAGATCGTTGGCTGCTTTTCGGTCGAATCATCCCGGTACGCAAGCTCCCTGGTCAAATTCCATAAAACCCAGAGCATAAATGCCAGACCGAGTCCAACCGGAACCAGAAACAGATACTGAAGATTGAGAGGCTGCATGGTCATCTCTTCCGAGCCGGCTCCAGCGAATGGCAATCGTTCCATTCCGTCGCGGGAACCGTCTCAAATACAGTTGGCGCCTAAAGATGTAAGGACGGAGTCCGTGAGGGATAAAGTGTTTATAAGGGCCGCTCACAAGGGCGATATGGCAAGACTTCCGATTCGCCCTCTTCTCGGTTGTTCACCTCCGGCGTCCTTTCCTTGACACGGCAACGGCTGCGCATTTCTTATCTGTAGTAGGCCTTCTTTTTGAAGTCGGGCTGGAGTGTGCGCCGGAAGGGTTATGGCGTGCTTTCTCGTTGGCTTTTCAGAGAAGTCCTTGTCGAACAGGAAGCAGAAGGTGAGCTGGGTCACTGGTTTGGCCCTGGCAGAAGCGGTACAGTACGCTTGCCGGACCAAATGAAGGGATTTCAGGTTCTACAGCCTGTGCCGGATGGATCAGGAGGCCAGGACGATTCCCGGAGACAAATTTGTTGTGCAGGCTTCCGCCTTGGCGGAAGTGCCTGTGCCCTGAGCATCGGTTTTTAGCGGACCAGGGCGTGTAAAGGATGAGTGTGACGACCAGTTTGGCATTGTTGGCGGCCGCGCCCGCCGGTAGCGGAATTACCATGCTTCCGCTTTTGTTGTTGATCCCCTTGATGTATTTCGTCATGATTCGGCCACAGCAGAAGCGCCAGAAGCAATGGCAGCAGATGCTTGGCAGCATCAAGACCGGAGACAAGGTGACCACCGCGGGAGGTATTCGCGGGATTATTCTGTCCATCAAGGATGACGCAATCATCATTCGCGTAGCGCCCGACAACCTCAAGATCGAAGTGGCAAAGAGCGCAATTGCGTCCGTCACCACACAGGAAGAATCGGGCTCTTGAGCCTTGCGTTCGCGAAATGCGCGCAACAACACATTGCGTCCAGGTCTGTAATAAAAGGCAAGTCAACGGGAACTCGTAAAATCGACAACGGTTTGAACTAGAGAATTGGAACCATGAAGAAAAATCTCAAACAGAAGATTGTCATCATCATCGGAGTGCTCGTCGTATTTCTTTACGGCGCTTTCTTCGGATTCGATGCCCCCAGGCTTGGCGGCCCAGAGCCATGGCTCACCAAGCTTACGCAGCACATCCATCTCGGACTGGACCTTCAGGGCGGCGTTCACCTGATTCTGCAGGTCCAGGTCAAAGAGGCTGTCAACACCGAGACCGATAACACGGTCGCTCGCATTGAACAGGATCTCAAAACCGCGAAATTGACGTTTTCGCAGGTCACCAAGCCGGATCCGGCCCACCCAGAGAAGATTCAGATCGAAGGAATCAATCCGGCTCAGTCGAGCGCAGTGCAGTCCCTCATCGACAGCAAGTATTCGAGCGAGTACGACGTCAGCAGCGGGAGCAATAACACCCTGACCGTCACGATGAAGCCGAATATCGAAAAGGCTCTCGACGAGAGCACCGTCCAGAACACGATTGAAGTGATTCGCGACCGCGTCGACACACTGGGTGTCAGCGAGCCCGTTATTCAGCAGTATGGCCTCGGCGACAATCAGATTCTCGTCGAGTTGCCCGGCATCTCGGACCTCGACCGCGTCAAGACCCTCATTCAATCCACCGCGCGTCTCGAGATTCACGCCGTCGTCGGCGGCCCATATCCCGATGAACAGGCCGCGCTGGCCAGCGTAGGTGGAGCAATTCCGCCCGATCAGGCACTGGTTCACGGCTCCGGCTCGATGGCCAACGGTTCCGATGCAGACAGCGTGTACGTCCTGCAGCGGGTTGCGATCGTCGCCGGCACCGACTTCCGGTCCGCTGACCCCGGCACCGATTCCAACACCGGGCAGAGAACGGTCCACTTTACGCTTACAAACGAAGCGGGCGACAAGTTCTGGGAATATACAAGCGCCAATGTGGGTCACAGCATGGCTGTCGTTCTCGGCGGCCGGGTGAAGGAAGTTGCCAACATTGAGAGCGCTATTCGCGACTCCGGCGAAATCCGTGGCAGCTTCTCGCAAGACGAGGTCGCTGTCCTTTCCAAGATGCTTCGCACCGGCGCGCTGCCGGCCTCGCTGAACTATCTTGAGGACCGGACCGTAGGGGCCTCGCTCGGCTCGGATTCGATCAAGCAGGGTGTCACTGCTGCGATTGTTGGCGTCCTGCTGGTCATGATATTTCATGCTCGTTTATTACAGGGGATCGGGCGTCAATGCCGATCTTGCACTGTTCCTGAACCTTGTCATCCTGCTCGGATTTATGGGCTTCTCAGGCGCAACGCTGACCCTTCCGGGAATAGCGGGAGTCATTCTGACCATCGGTATGGGCGTCGACTCCAACGTGCTGATCTTTGAGCGCATCCGCGAAGAAGTCCGTGCCGGCAAGGCGCCTTCAGCGGCTGTCGATCAAGGTTTTGCGCACGCATGGACGACGATCGTCGACACGCACGTCACGACCATCGTCTCGGCCCTGATTCTGATCATCGTCGGAAACGGGCCCGTAAGAGGATTCGCAGTTACCCTGACCTTTGGTTTGCTGGCTAACCTGTTTACGGCAGTGTATGTGTCGAGGGTCATCTTCGATGCCCACGTAAACAATCTCAAGCCTGGCGAACTCGTCTCCATTTGAGTCGGAGACGGGCAAAACGAAAGACGGGGAAGATAGTCATTGCACTCCGGAAATTTGTGGCTCCGGATAGAGGAAGGCAGAAAACCAGTGGAATTCTTTCATGGCGTTAATGTTGATTGGTTAGGGAAGAAGTGGTACTTCCTGGCCTTTTCACTCATCTTCAGCATCTCCGGCATTATTGCGATGGCGGCGCACTGGGCGCATCCCGTGGGCGGTGTTCGCAGCCCTGTTCCGCTTGGTGTCGACTTCCGGGGCGGCACCGAAGTCCAGGTGAAATTCTCTCAGCCGCCGGATATCTCGAAGGTTCGTGCGGCGATCGAGGCTGTGGGAGTCCGGGATGCAAAGATTCAGAATTACAACGGTTCAGCGTCGAACGAAGTCCTTATCAGCCTTCCCGAGCAGAGCAATGAGAGCTCGCTCGATACAGGAAGGCAAATGGTTGTCAACGCGCTTCGCGAGCACTACGCAAATCCTTTTGCAGATTCCGATGTGAAAGTGGATGTGGTTGGACCAACCGTCGGCCGCCAATTAGAAGTGAAGGCGATTGAAGCCACGCTCCTGTCTTTGGCGGGAATGCTGGTGTATCTCTGGTTCAGGTTCCAGCTTATCTATGGAGTTGCTGCGGTGGTCGCATGCTTCCACGACACCCTCATCACAGTAGGCGCCTTTGCCTTGCTTGATTCGTTTGGTTTCAAGGGAATGGAAATCAGCCTCACCGTCATTGCGGCCATTTTGACCCTGGTGGGCTACTCCATGAACGACACGATCGTCGTGTTTGACCGTATCCGCGAGAATCTTCGTCTCAGCCGGCGTGAGTCTCTGCCTGACGTCGTCAACCGGAGCATTAACCAGACCCTGAGCCGGACCGTACTTACCTCCGGCCTGACATTTTTGACAGTGCTCTCGCTCTTCATCTTCGGCGGACCGGTTCTGAGGGGATTCTCCTTCGCCCTGGTCGTCGGAATTCTGATCGGGACCTATTCCTCAATCGCAATCGCAGCACCCATGCTGGTTGCCTGGCAGCAGTGGCGCGCAGGGAGCAGCAAGCCTGTTTCGCTTCCGACGGCGAAACGTTCACGAGTCTAAAGATTCAGATACACCGTTTTTGTAGCAACCTTTGCATGTAGTAGGTAGTTCTGATATAGGTGGAGCACGCTTTTTGTAAGCGTTTTAGAGCCCGGGAACATTTGGACTTCCCGCGGTGTCTAAGTAGAGGTAACCGACACCCCGATTCGAGGCTGGCCATGTTTGAAGATTCCACGTTTGAATCAGGCGGAAAGATCAAGAGCAAAAGCGGTCGTTGGATGCTCGTCACGGGCTTCATCAATCTCGGCATATTGATCACGATGATTCTCATCCCGCTGATCTACCCAGAGGCGTTGCCCAAGGCGATGATGCAAACGCTGTTAGTTGCCCCGCCGCCGCCACCACCACCTCCGCCACCACCGCCACCGGCCGAAATCATTAAAGTGGTGCACGTGCAGTCTGAGATGATGAACAACCAGCTCATCGCTCCCACCAAAATTCCCAAGGACATCAAGCAGGTCGCTGAGAAAGAAGCGCCTCCGAGTTCGTTTGGCGTGGCTGGCGCAGAAGGCCTGGGCGGCAGCGCAGGTGGCGTGATGGGCAGCGTGTTCGGATCGGGTTCTGCACCCAAGGTGCAGGCCGCTCCCCCCAAGAAGGTCAACATCTCGGCCGGCGTCGCGCAAGGCATGCTGATCCAGAAGACCACGCCGATGTATCCGCCAATTGCTAAGGCGGCCCGCGTTTCCGGCACGGTCGTGATTCAAGCGAAGATTTCGAAACAGGGGACCATTGAAGATCTTCACGTTGTGAGCGGTCCTGCCATGTTGCAGCAAGCGGCTCTTGATGCAGTGAAGAGCTGGCGTTACAGGCCTTACCTGCTCAATAACGAGCCCGTCGAGGTGGAGACCACGGTCAATGTGATCTTCACACTGGGTGGTTAGTTTTCATCTTCGGCTGCTTCTCGAATGAGAAGCAGCTTTGTTTTTGACCTGAATGCGAATCTCAAAGAGCCGCATTCCAAATCGCCAAACCGGGGATGGTGGATCCCAAGGCAACAACACTCCTTCCGGCGCGCTCAGCCTCTTCTCACAGGAGTCAATCGTGAGAGCAGGCAGTGAACGACGGGTAAGATTTGAAGCTCGTCAGGAGTCAGTTTCCCCGGCTTTGTTGTAATCGATCCGCCAAACCGGATCGAAGAGTACACAAACTCCTTAGGAGGAACGATTCAAGTGATTCTCGCTCAGCTCGCACATTTCGCTTCGCACACGGTCAACAGTCTGGCATTCTTTCAGGAAGAGCAGGCAGTAAGCTTCAGCCCGCTCGGACTGTGGCAGCACATGGGATGGCCGGCACGTACCATCGCCATCATCCTGTTCATCGAGTCGATCTGGTCGCTGGCCGTCATGATCGACCGCTACCTTTACTTCTCCGCTGCCCGCAAGCAGTCGCGTGAGTTCGCGCCCAAGGTTGCTGGTGCGTTGAAAGACAGCAAGCTTGAAGAAGCAATCAAGATTGCCGATCGCAACAAGAAGTCGCACCTGGCTGAGGTTGTCACTGCTGGCTTGCAGGAGTTCCGCGCTTCCGGCGGCGTCGCCAGCGAGGCAACGATCGAGAGCTCGGGCCGCGCATTGGAGCGCGCCGAAGCAATCGTCCACGCCAAGCTGAAGAGAGGCCTCGCTGTGCTGGCCACTATCGGCTCCACGGCTCCCTTCGTTGGACTGCTTGGAACGGTTATCGGAATTCTGAACGCCTTCCAACAGATCGCCACGCAGAAGACTTCCGGCATCGGCGCAGTCGCCGGCGGTATTTCTGAGGCGCTGGTAACCACCGCGTTTGGTTTGCTGGTGGCTATCCCCGCCGTTATGGCGTTCAACTACTTCACAGGCCGGGTCGAAGCATTCGACGTCGAGATGGACAACTCCTCGAGCGAACTGATCGACTACTTCATCAAGCAGAGCAAGCGCTAAGCATTCCGGGTGCAGCCCCGAGCGAGAAACTCTCAGGCGGGCAGGAAGGCGGCAACGTCATCCTGCCCCCGGTTTCAAACGGAGCGCGGCAGCTTCTTCGAGTGCAAGCCGGATGCCCTCCGGTGAATTCAGTAGGCACGGAGCCCAAACATGGGAATTGCGGTTCGTAACGAAGGCAGTAATGTTAACTCCAACATCAACGTGACCCCCATGGTCGACGTGATGCTGGTTTTGCTGATCATCTTCATGGTTATTACCCCCATGCTGCAGAACAAAGTCGCCGTCGATATGGCCAAGGTGGAGAATCCGACGCCAATGCCCGACGCTGACAAGGAAGATGCCATTGTGGTGGCGATCACCCGCGACGGCGGCGTATTTTTGGGGCAAAACAAGGTAGCTACGTCTGAGCTGGGATCTCAGGTCAGAGACAAGCTGGCCGATACGCCGGGCAAAGAGATCTTTATTCGCGCTGATGCGCGCGCGCAGTTCCGCGCCGTTGAAGATGCGATTGACGCCGTGCGTACCGCGGGCGTCGATGAAGTGGGATTGCTCACAAACAAGAAGGAAGGCCCCGGCGGCTTGGGCGGCCAGTAATCATCGGCTCGGAACGTTATACATTAACAGATTGTTCTACACGAGGAGTTTGAAGCCATGGCAATGACAGCTGGAGGTGGCAAGGGTGGCGCGATGGGCGACATCAATGTCACCCCGATGATCGACATTCTGCTTGTGCTACTCATCATCTTCATGGTCATCGTGCCGGTTACGCCAAAGGGCTTGGACGCCCTGGTGCCGCAGCCGCCCAAGAACCCCCAACAGCAGCCGCCACAGAACGACCGCACCATCGTGGTGCAGGTGGTATATCGCCCGGGGGCAGCACCGTCCTACAAGATCAATGAGACTGACGTTGCCAAGACGGATTTGTTGGCAAAATTGACCGAGATCTACGCAAACCGCGCTGAACGCGTGATGTTTGTGAAGGGCGACGATGATCTGAATTTCGCCTACATCGCCGAAGTGATTGACATCGCCCATGCGGCGAACGTCGACCATATCGGTCTGATGACGCCGAAGATTATGGCCGGACAGTAAAGCGCAACCTGACTCGATTCCTCCCCCCACGGGAAGGAAGGGATAACTGCGATGACCGCGACGAACGGCGACACCAGTAGGTTGGCATCGGGAATCAATGTCGCACCGATGATCGATGTGCTGCTTGTGCTACTGATCATCTTCATGGTCATCGTTCCCGCAGTTCCAAGAGGAGAGGCAGCTTTGGCTCCGCGTTCTTCGCTGAGAGGCGACCCCGGCGACAATGCTGTGGTTCTTGAAGTCATCAAAGGCGCGGACAATACAATCGAGTACCGAATCAACCAGCAACAAATCGCGCAGGGGGAATTACAGTCGCGTCTTGCTGCCATTTATGCTAACCGCGCGCAACGGGTCTTATTCGTTAAGGGCGATGGCCGGTTGAGCTTCACACAGATCGCCGGAGTCGTCGACATGGGTCATTCTGTCGGAGTCGATCAGATCGGATTAATGACGCCGAAAGTTTTGGCAGGGCAATAGATTCTTCGAGGTCCGAAGAACACAGCTTGCTCAGGGGGAACGGAGTACAATTTGGCCTACCTGGTTTTGGAACCTCCCGCCCGAATCCAGGTGCATGATTTACAAGGTGCGCGATCGCTACGCACGACCTGAAGGAGAAGAATAAGAACATGAATGGACCCGCACGAATTACGGCGCTCACGGTTGCTCTAGCCGGCATGGTGCTTTCCATGGGCGGGTGCAACCGCCTGCAAGCCCGTGATCAATTGAACAAGGGAGTGGAAGCGTACAAGTCCGCCCGCTACGAAGAGGCGATTGGGCACTTCCAGAAAGCCACTGAACTGGATCCCGGCTTGCCGATGGCAAAGAGCTACCTGGCCACGGCACTCGCACAGAACGTTGTTCCCGGCCTCACTACTCCTGAAAACCTGAAGAACGCCCAGCAGGCAATCACCATGTTCCAGGATGTGTTGGCCAAGGAACCGAACGATGTGAACAGCCTCAAGCAGATCGCGGCCATTTACTTCAGCATCAAGAAATTCGACGAGGCGAAAGACTTTCAGAAGAAGGTACTGGCAGCCGATCCGAAGGATCCTGAGGCTGCCTATACGATCGGCGTAATTGACTGGACGCTGGCTCACGAAAATACCCTGAAGTTGCTTGCAACCGTCAACATGAACGACGATGGCGAAGGCAATTCAAAGGCGCCTAAGAAGGTGCTTGAGGAGATCAAGCAGCAGAATGGGCCTTTGGTTGATGAGGGACTTCAGTACATCAACCAGGCTATGGCGAACCGTGCCAACTATGACCAGGCGATGTCTTACGCGAACTTGTTGTATCGCCGTAAGGCGGATGTCGACTACAACGACCCCGCCGCGGTGAAGGCCGACGTAGCTGCAGCCAAGGATTGGAGTTCCAAGGCCATGGGCACTCGCAAGGCCAACGAAGAGAAGAAGGATAAGCCGGGCGGCATCACCATGGATTCGAGCGGCAACCTCAAGTAGCCCTCAGTTCAATCCGAAATCAAATGGCCTTCGCGCGATGCGAAGGCCATTGATTTTTGGTGTCGATTGGAATCAGTCCTCCAGCCGGCTAATCCCAGAGACCCACAAATAGCCGGTGGCTCGTGGCTCATCGATTGACGGTGTCAAGGCTGTAACGGGGATAACCCCGAAGCAAGAAGTCTGTGAAGCTCCAAGTCACATCGAGCGTAGGTGAATCAGAATTGGACTCCAGGTACCACTTCGCCTTGGTGGTCGGGTCGCAGGCATTAGCCTCGAAGGCGTATTCCTATTTCGCTCCTTGCCTAAGAACTTGCTCGGCGAAATAGTTTCGTACCTTTGCATCGTCGCGCAGCATTTCGTAGTAGGCGAGTTTCAGCAACTGCGCGCGGCTGTCGCGCAAGCCTTGCCGGATGTGCTGTTGGACGCTGGGATTGTTCAACTCGCGTTGACCAGCCGGCTCCCTCTCGATCAGTTTGTAGATGGCGTAACCCGCCGCTCGCTGCGTCGGCCCTGCTCCACCGTATATCGGCATCACATCTGTAACTTGTCCGACTTTCAGTCTGTTGATCGCTGCGAAGGTAGCCGGATCGCGCTGTTGCAGTGCAGATTCTGGAATGAAGCCCATATCTCCGGCGCTTGAATTCGTGTTGGGGTCTTCGGAATAGTTCATCGCCAGCGCGCCGAAATCCTCACCGCTCGTCAATCGATTGCGAACGGTCTGGATTTTCTTGCGCGCATCAGCATCACTCATAGCCTTGTTGTTCTGTAGATTGCCGGCCTGTTGCCCAGGGCCCGCGGTCACCACAATCCATGCGAGGTGATACTGAGGCTCGATCACGTTGAACTCGGATTTATGGCTCGCGTAGTAGCTGTTGATATCGGCGTCGGTGATGTTGATCTTGGACTCGATTTCTTTGTTGATGAGCTTGTCGGAAGTCAGCTTCCGCCGAATCTGCAACTTCAGGTCGTCAAGCGTCATATTCTGCTGCTTCAGCTTCTTGTCGAACTCTTCAGCCGTGTAGGGTGCCTTCAACTCAATCAGTTGGGCATTCACATCTTCGTCCGAGGCCGCAAGATTCAGCTTCGCGGCTCGTTGATCGAGAATCTCGTTGTCAATCAGCTGACGCAAGAGATTAAGCCGAACGATATCGGCCTGCTCCGGATTGGGGGTCTGCGGGGCGTCTCCCTGCGTGGCTTTGTAGTTGCTGTAGGCCTTGTCTAAATCGGAACGAGAAATATCCTTGCCGTTGACTGTCGCCATCATGTCAGGCGACGGAGGGTGCTTGCACGCTGCCAGTGCAACCAGCAGAAGCGCGCTTGAAATGGGCAGGATTAAGGGCTTGCGACGTTTGAAAGATAAAGCTTGAACTTGCAACCTGTATCTCCTCGAGAGCCCGCCGAGGCCCCGGTACTACAGGATATATCCCTGGACCAAGGCACCGGAACGAAAGACTCACATGCAGGGTTCTCGAATTGACGCCAGTTCCAAACATAAGCGGCTGGCGAAGAGCGAGAATCCCCTTTGTTATTACTGACCCTTGCCGGCGGGCGGTTGGGCTGTTGCCGGCGGCGGGGGCTCAATTCCGTCTGCGCGCAGGGCGCGGTCAATCACGACCCACACTTGCTCAGCAGGAAGGGCGCCATTGATGCGTTCGCCATCGATGAAGAGGGCCGGCGTTCCATCCACGCCCAGACCTTCCGCTTCCTTTGCCGAGGCGCGCACCTGCGTCTCGTCCTGCTTTGCGATGCACGCGTCGAGCTTGGCGCTATCCAGTTTTGCCAGCGTACCCTCATCGCGAGCGATGCGATCGAGCGCGGCAAAGCTCTTCTTCAGATCGCGGTCTGCGCCGTTGACTTCCTGTCCGTGCGCGTGCACGTAATCCACAAAATTCCAATAAACTTGACCGTTTTGCGCGGCCAGACAATTCGCATCCACCGCAGCGTGCATCGCCCACGGATGCAGATCGGTGAGGGGGTCGTCCTTGTAGACAAACCGCACCTTGTCCTTGTATCGATCCATCGTGGTCGGGAAAAGAGACGTGTGCATGCGTGCGCAGTACGGGCATGCCAGATCGTCAAAATTGATTACGGTTACCTTCGCATCCGGATTGCCGCGAATTGGTCGCCCTGCAATGTCGATGTTGAACACGGGGTCTTTGGCAAGATCGAAGGTCTCCAGTCGCGCCAGTTTCGTGTTGTCGGTCGAGATCAGGAAGTCGATCACCTTCTTGGTCGAACCGTGCGACAAAGTAATTGGCAACGTGTTGAAGCCGGAAATCTGGCTCGGGGTGCGCTGTCCCAGGACAACCGATACCTCGGGCGGAATGCTGAATTGCGAACGAACCATCACCTCAATGCGACGGTTCAGTGCGGCATCCTGAGCTCCGGATCCAGCAGATTGGGCTTTGCAACCTACGGCCAGGCCCAACGCAAGCAGACCGGCCAGAAAATGTATGCGCGACAAATGATAGTCCTCTCCTGCAAGGATATCCCAGTCAAGTCCCTGCGGGCCGCCTCATGGACGTGTGCGATCTACTGAGTAGTGGACGTCAAGACAGGGGAAAGGCAAGCAACAGAAGGGGACAATCAGTAGGCTGGCGGCAAGCTGGGGTCGTGGAATACCGTAGTTGACCGTCGAATATCGCCAACCGACCCGAAGTTGGCAAGCGTAAAGCTGTACAGGTATTGGGTTTCGTCGCGAACCGATCCCAGGGCAAAACGACGATATCCGAGACTCAAACCGCAGCAATTCCAGTTGTAAACCGCCTGAATTCCAGCATATTGAAGAGCGCCATTGACAAAATCGTATCCTCCGTTTGCCGCCAGATTAAACCCGCCCGCATTCGGCTTTCCGATCTCGATAAACGGCTGCAATTGTTGACTCTGAATAAGGGAGGCGGCGCTTCCTTTCTCATCGACTGCATTGAGAAGGGTATGGCCGATACCTATTGTTGTTGGTCCCCAACTGTAGCCAGCAAAAACGTTATCGGCGTCGAGTCGCCCGCCTTTCGGGTCGTAATCCAGGTCCCACTCGATGCGCAGGTTTTTGATCGCTTCAAAGCGCAGTCTTGAGACGAGCGGGGAGAGATTTCTCGGGCCAGTCAGAAATGCAATTCCTGTCAAATCGAGTGTTGTGTCGAAGACATTTCTGCGGCCTGGGATGACTGCTCCGCCGAACGTCGGATCCAGAAAGTATTTCTGAGTAATCGCCCAGCTTGCCCATTCGCGGGGCTGCGGCGGGCAGATTGTCGCCGTTTCAGCGTCCGCGTCAGTACAAGGTTGAGCATTCTTGGATTTCGCATAAAAACGTTGCGTCAGGACGTAGCCTACCTCGTTGGTGTCGGTGGCAATATCTGTGGGGTCAAACAGCGGGATATTTCGCGCCTTCACGCCGATCCCGCCCACGAAGTTGTAGAAGACCTCGGGCTCAATTACATGGCGCACATCGTGGTTGCCGATTGTGAAGTCGCGTTCCAGGGCCGGCGGTCTGACATTGACGGATGCCTCAAAGTCACCACGGTTCAGGGGTTCATGGCTTACCGTGGGTGTGCCGCCACTCGTTGTCGTGAGGTCTGGAGTCTGGCTTCCTGTATAGAACGTTTCGCGGAGCGCGACTTCGGGAACTATGCTCCAGCCGCCACGCACCAATGGCAACGACAGGTGAGGATAAAGATCGAACCTTCCCAGGTTGCGAACGTGAAAACTAAACTCGGATCGTCCCAGATAGCTGATCGACGAACCCATTCTCCAATAGAACGGAGATGTGTGGAGCGGTTCGTCCAGCACATCGAAACGTAGACTAGGCAGGTGCAGGATGCGCACCTCGTCACCGTCATTTGAACTGGCGAAGTTCTGCAGGCGTTCCAGATAGGCCGAAGGCACCAGTCCGTTGTGCGTGTGCGTCAGAGACACGGTGCTGTGGACTTCAGAGTTCACAGCCTGGATGTAGTTGTCGTTGAACACAAGCTTGTAGATGTAGCTCGAAAGGTATTCGATATTCAGAGCGGCATGTGTCGCTGAGTTGAAGTCGTAACGGCCTTCTGAAACGATGTCTGCGCCGCCCTGGTTGACCAGAACGGTCTGGCCCGCCTGCGGCCCTGAAGTCTGCAATTGTTCGATGCCGCGGTCGAACAGTGCGTTCCACTTGACTGTGAAGTGGTTCAGGTCCATCCCTTTGAAGCGGAAGTCCCCGTTCGGAGCCCATCCCCTTTTGCTGTAGTATTCGGTTCCCACCACCATGTCCATGCTGCGATTGAGGACAATGTAAACCTGTTCACCAACCGTCAGTCCCTTGATCGAGGAGTTGCTGATAACTGGAATCAACAGCCCGCTCTCACGTCCTGTCTCTTCCACGGGGTGTCGCAGGTAAGGAAGATAGAACAGGGGAACCCCGAGGAATTTGAAGAAGGTGTTTTTGGTGCTCGCCTGGTTGTTCGCAACCGTGATGGCGTGCGCAATCAGTTGCCAGTCCGGCTTGGGAAGACGGCAGTTCGTCATGGTGCCGTCGATGATCTTGTAGCTTCCCTCGCCAGTTTGCAGCAGGACACGGCCCGAGAAGAGGAATGGGTTCGCAGTGGAGTAAACAACGGTGCGTCCTGCGCGCCTTACTCCAAGCGAGCCGCTGACGTCATAGAAGCGGGCAGTGTGCATATCCAGCCGCATGTCACCGTGCGAAGCGTTAATGAGGGCATCGACCGGTCCGCCCGTTACCTGCAGGTGCCCTTCTGCTTCGAGCTCGTAGGTCTTTCGGTGGTAGACAACCTTGTCGGCTCGAATAATGTAGTCGCGATAGTGAACGACTGCGCCAGTTCCGGTCCACGTGTCCGCCACCCACGTCTGGCGATCGGCTTCGAGTTGAACCGGCACTCCGCTTTCGGGGACGGGTTCGGGTTTCGCGATGGGAATGGCTTCCTGTCCCGGATCGTCGGGCAATTGCGACGCGGCCGATTGTTGATCGCCGCTTGTCGCCGTGGCCGGACTTTGTGCAGGGGGTAACGCATTGGTCAACATCTGTCCGGCAAGTTGCAGGTGACAGAGGGTGATCATCGTGATAAACACGAAATTACGAGGGTGCATCCGAGGGCCAAAGCAAGCATAGCAAATGCAAGCGCAGGTTCATTCGGTTCGAAGGTCCTTCGTACTCGAGACGTTATTAAAACATCAACCGCGCGAATTTCGTCAGAACTCGCGCGAGCGGCAACAAGCGAACCGGATCAGCGCACTGCCTGAGATGATCAGGGAAGATATAGAAGGGATCTTAGAGTTTTGAGCACACTGGCTAGCCCGCCCACGCCGCTTCCTTCGTGGAAGCAGGAAGTGAATCGTCGCCTTGCAGAGCACAAGACTCGCAAGGGAATCTCGGTAGTCGATCAGGAAGCGCAAGACGACGGACAGGGATCGACGAACAGCCGGGCCGCTTCCGCAGCAGCACGCGTTGCCGCGCGTTATGCCAAGGCCCCCAGCTTCAGCGAAATGCAAGCCGTGGAAGCACGCAACGCCTTGCGTGCGGCTGAAGCAACCACTCGCGCCGCACTCGAGGCGCAAGCGGCCGCGCAGGCTGTGCTTGATCACATTCAGAACAGCGGCAGCGAGATTGAACCAACTGACTATTCTGCGCACCGGGTTGACACAGAGATACGGGACCAGCAGCCGCAGAGCTCGGTGACCGTGACGGAGAGCTACGAGGCAACAGGCGAGGGCCTGGCGATTCGATGGGAGCCGGATATGCCGGTCCGTCCGGCGCAACAGGAGACCCGTCCTTCAATCAGCTACGCCTGGGATGCGCCCGCCGACATCCAGAATACGTACTACGATGGTGCTGTTTACGAGGCCGTGGAAGCAGCGCAGCCGATTCCTGCAAACCTCATCGAGTTTCCGCGCGAGATCATTGCTACGCGCCGCATGCGTCCGCGTATCTCTGAAGTGAATCCGGATTCGTCTGAACCGCAACAGCTCAGCATTTTCGAAGTTGAACCGAACACCGTCTCGACCGATCCGATGGCTGCTACTGCTGCGACGACGATGCCACCTATGTGGATCGGGACGAGCTGGCAGGAGATTGAACTTGAGGAACAGCCGCATCCTTTGCCCGATTACTACGCGATACAGCCAGATGCTCCGAGGCTCTATCAGGCGCCTCTCGGTCGGCGAATGATGGCGACGATGGTGGATGCAGCATTGATTCTGAGCCTGGTATGGGGTGTTGCTTATCTTGTCGCTTCGCAGTTTGACCACTTGCCGAGCATGCGAGTCTCCGAGGTGTGCGGGGTGATCGTTACGCTGGGATTCGCCGCGCTGTACGAGTGGTTCTTCCTCACGTACACCAAGGTGACGCCAGGAATGCGGTATGCGCAGATTTCGCTATGCACCTTTGACGAGCAAGTCCCAACGGCCGCACAGATGAAAGCGCGCATGAAGGCGATGCTGATCTCAGTTCTTCCCGTAGGACTAGGGATGGTCTGGTCGATCTTCGACGAAGACCAGATGAGCTGGCACGACCGACTCTCGAAGACGTATCTTCGGCTTAGCTGATTTTCAGCTCCTCGGTTCCAGCCTTAGCTCCTAGCTACTTGATACAGCCTCTCTTTCATGATGACTCCAGATCTTTTTGCGGACTGCGCTTTATACGTGAAATTGCCTGCAAATCCATTAGCGTCTACAAAGCAATGAATTGACTTGGCTTGTAGGGATGCGGCGACGCGTTGGCTCTTGCCAAGTTTTGACGGCTACGCAAAGCAAGACCTCTCGCCGCTAGGCTTAGGAGCCCGGAGCGCGGATGTGACAAGCTCCGATGGTGTCCGCGAGGGCCTCTGCGAGGAATTGTTCCAACCAGAGTGGCCTCAGGAGGCTAGGTCCCGGCCCTGCAAGTCTTGCTGGAGTTCTTCGCCGCTCTCGCGAGTCACTAATCTGGCGACCTCAGGGTCCCTGTAGAACCAGAACGGCATGAAGGCATACACGAGAGCGAGAAAGTCGATGACACAGACATACCAGATCGCCGGAATGTTGAGCGTCAAGCAGACCGCAATTGCCAACACCTGGTTGAAGAACAGGACCTTCATGAAGCGGCGGAGATTGACGACCGATTTAACAGGTTGGCTGGTGACTTCACCGACGGCAGGAGTTGACAGACCACGTAATGCAGGGGAAGCAGCCGGGTAGCCGGCAGGCTGTGATTTCCAGCGCTCGAGATTTGTGCAAAGATCTCGAGCCTGACGGGAAATGCGCCAAAACGAGCAGGGCTCCGTCGGCAACAGATTCCATGTCTGGACGGGGGAGGCGACATCCAGTTGCCAATCGATGTAGATCCTTGGATCAGGAAACCACCCCGGTGTTCCAGGACCAGGATGGATTGCAAGAACTTGTTCCGGTCTTAGCGCAAAGCGAGTCTGATCGCCAACGTAGCAGAGCATGTTTTCAGCGAAGAGCAGGTATCCCGTATCCCAGGTGTAGCCCAGCGCGTAAATGCGCAGGGTGGAATGAGGACTGAGGTCGACCAACACGGCACGATCGTCAACCTGGATATCCTCAGCCCCAAGGTGTGCGCGGAAGTCTCGTCGCAAGCGCTTACGCCCCCATACTCCTTGCCATTCTGCAACGGCCAAGTGCAACACGAGGCATCCGATTCCGCCCAGGATGTAGATGACGGCTTTGTGCTGGGTGCGAGTATGAACGACCGTCCAGGTTACAAGTGCGGGCGGCGCGATGTACAAGAACCGCAAAATCCACTTCTTGAATGCGAGCAAGGCGTAATTGCGCGAAGCCGTCACAACGGGATTCTGCGAGGCAGCGGTCGCTGCGGAGAACTGGTCTGTCAGTTCCGACGCGTTCTCAGGGGCAGATCCACCATTTGCAGAATCCACGAGAAGCTGCTGAAGGCGCTCCGACGATACCTGGCCCACCCGCGCCACTCGCTGCACTCGCTTCAACGTGGAGGGATGCGTGAGCAGAGAACCCGTGGCCCGATCCCATTGGACCGGCGAAAGATTCAAGCGACCCAGCTTGAGGAGGGATGTGATGACCGACTCGGGGTCGCCGGTGAGCTGTACGGCTCCGGTATCGGCCACATGTTCCAGGTACTGGGAATGCAGGAAGTAGAGAACCACGGCGAAGGTGTAGAGGATAAGAATCAGTTCCGGAAACTGAAGTGCACGGTCGAAGAAGTGAACCGCTGCGGCCAGACCTGGTGCAGAACCAGCTCCGTCAGCGGCCTGGCGAAGTTGCAGGCTATGGTGCAAAGAGCTGACAAGGCCACTGAAAATTCCGTAGAGAATCTGCGGTGAGAGCATTAACGCAACCAGTGCCACTGTCTTCCAGGTCACATGGTTCTTCTGGATGTGGGTAATCTCGTGCGCAGCGATGGCGCTTACTTCCCGCCGGTTCAAACGGCCCAAAAGATAATCCGTGAAGAAAACGTGATGATTCCCGGAAGCAAAGGCATTCGCCATTTGCGATTTCCCGGCAGGCATTACGAAGACCTGGCGCACTTCCACAGCGGCCTTCTTGGCCAGCGCGAACACGTGATCGCGAAGCTCGCCGGTGGTCAAAGGCACCAGATGAGTTCCGGATATCTTCACGTTGAGCCAGCCACAAGCCTTGTAGGTGACATAGACTCCGATGAAAAGCCCCATCGAAACCTGTCCATTCACCGAGATCATCGCAATTGCCGCAAGGAAACACATCAGCGGCAGGAGATAAGTGGCAAGCGAGAGAGATTGACTGGCAATGAACTCAGCGCGAGTCCACGTATTGCCCAGAACCTGCACGTAAACCTTATAAGAGATAAGGATGCAGATCAGGAAAGCGGCCCAGGGGGGCAGCATCATAATCGCAACCGAAATTGCCACAGCGCTGCCAGTGTGTGCGGCCGTGTAGTAGGAGGCGAGGACTTCAAGGCCCTGGCGAATCGTCTGGCCCATCATCCAGATGAGAAGAAGGGAATTGCCGCACCAGGTAAGGACACGAAAATAGCTGAACCATGCGCCAGTTGGGTCGGTCTTCGCGTCACGAATTGCGGCGCGCCGCATCCAGAGGCAAATGAGAATCGGCGAGAGAAGAAAGACGACGGGCAAGATCGAGACTCGAATTGCATCCCGGGTGCGCAGTCCGAACGCGAGATGAATAGAGGCAGGAGATGGAGCGCCAACATCGACCATGTAGTGGGCGCGTGAGTACAATTCGGTCGCGGGCGAGCGGGGCGTATCGCTTTCGGCCGGCTCCCACCTGGGCTTTATCCCGGGCGTCTGCTCGAAGTATTTCGACTTGGGGTATGAAATGTTGAGCGATAACTTTTGCACCCCTCCTCGCTTCAACTCGGGTGCGAGAGATGCCAGGGAGATGTCGGTGGAGAGAAGTAGCTTTGTGCGCGTCATTGAAGCCGGGCACTCGCCGCTCAAGGTGCTCCGGCGGCCGCGCTCTGCGTATTTCTGGTACTCTGCCTGCTCTTTGGCAGATCGCGACTTGAAATACCTGGGGAGATCCGGATTTGGTGGAGGATGTACCAGCGATCCGGCAGGGCAGTGCAGAGACTGCTCAAGCTGCGCTTCGATCGCACCCCAGTTCTGCGTGTCTGCAAAGGAATAGAAGGTGACGTCTGCGTTTCCGCGTGCGTCGTACCTCGTCGTGAGGGTGGCAAGAGAACTGTAGCCATCCTCATCATCATCCTGGTCATCCGCGGACTGAGCCCAGAGATGCACAGTGAAGGCGGCAAGGATTAGAAGCAGGAACACGGCGCGAAGACGGAGGATTGCGCGAGATCTCTCCATGAGACTCCACAGGTCCATCGATGGGCTCCCAAGTGGTTTCTCTGAGTAAAGCACACCTGATGCAAAACTCAATGACCGTTCAGAGGCAGGCACACGTTACCTGGGATCGCCGGCGGCTGCGAATTTCTGGCGAAACTGCCCTAGGAAGCCAGGGCACGGATCGCACTGACGCCTGCGCCGAGGAGCGCGGTGGCGTCGTCGTTGGGGAGAGTCTCGAGCGAGTAGCTGAGCAGCGGACTCATCTTGACCATGGTTTCAAGATGGCGGCGCAGCATTGGCAGGTCGAGAAATCCCACGTTGTGGCCCGTAAAGTAGAAGCGTCCGGGCCCAGCGAGATGGATGAACGAAGCGGTTGCGGCCGCAAGTGCGCTGTGCCAGAGATCGACGAATTCACGGCACCGGCCATCACCTTTCTTGGCTTGGGCAAAGACCTCTTCGGGTTCGAGGTCGAGGAATCGCATACGCATAGCGCGATAACCCATGATTCCTTCCAGGTGACCGACGCCGCCGCATCCGCAGAATCGCTCCTTGGGATCGAGAGTGACGGTAATGTGGCCGCCTTCCCAGACGCCTTCAACATAGGGCCAGCGACCGTAGCCGATACCGTTGCCGATGGTCCACACGCGGGTGAGCTTGTTGAGCTGGCCCCGGGTGGCAGCTACGCCGGCAGCGATGGCGTCGGCATCGTTGGCAATATGGACTGGCGCATTGACGCCTTTGGCGCTGAGGACGCGGGTGAGTTCTTCGCCTAGCCGCATGCCTTTGATCTGGGTGAGATTTGGCGAGTCTTCAACCACCCCTTGACGAGTGATGCCAGGAACGGCAACGCCAATAGCATCGACGCCGCCCTTTCCGACCACGGAGAGGATTTCCCCGGCGAGGATTTCAACGAACTCGCCGACGGGGAGTCCGTTGAGCGCGTCAACTTCGTCGACGTTCTGGGGATAGCGAACCGTCTCTCCCACGAGGCGCATGTCTTCGAGCCTGCCGGCAACAATATGTTCAGTAACGACGACGCCGATTGCGGTAGTCATTTTGCCCTCCGTGGGGAGAAAGCCTGCGCGGGTATGAATTCTGCGGTGAAGAAAGATGAGCGAGCGCCGAAGTTTTCGATGTTCGTCATCGTTATTCCACCTGGTAGCGGTGCAGACGGCCGAGTCCATTGAATGCCGCGGCCTTGTAGCACTCGGCAAGGGTCGGGTAGTTGAAGACGGTGTCGACGAAGTATTCAACGGTGCCGCCGAAGATCATGACGGCCTGGCCGATGTGGACGAGCTCGCTTGCGCCCTCGCCGATGATGTGTACGCCGAGCACCTTGCGCGTGTCGCGGTGGAAGATCAGCTTGAGGCGGCCGGTTGTGTCGCCGCGAATCTGGCCTCGGGCTGTCTCGCGGTAAAACGCCATGCCGACTTCGTAGGGCACGTCTTCATCGGTGAGTTGCTCTTCTGTCTTGCCGATAAAGCTGATTTCGGGAATCGTGTAGATGCCGTAGGGGTAGAAGCTCGGATTGGATGTTGTGTGGGTGTCGTTGAAGGCGCGGGCGGCGGCAATTCTGCCCTGCTCCATGGAGACGGAAGCGAGGGAAGGGAATCCGACGACGTCCCCGACAGCATAAATTTGTGGAACCTTGGTCTGGTAGTTCTCGTCGACGGGAATGCGGCCGCGATTATCGGCTTCAATGCCGGCGGCGGCCAGATTGAGGTCGTCGATGGCGCCCTGGCGGCCGACGGCGTAGAGGAGGGCGTCGCCAGAGACCTTCTTTTTGCTTTGCAGATTGGCGACGACCGTGCCATCGGGGAGTTCTTCGACGCTTTCGACCTCTTCGCCGAGACGCATGGTGACGCGGCTGTCGCGGAGGTGGTAGCTGAGAGACTCGACAATTTCCTGGTCGGCAAATTCGAGAAGCTTGGCGCGTTTCTCAATCAGCGTACAGCGCACGCCAAGAGTTGAGAACATGCAGGTGTATTCGACACCGATGACGCCGCCGCCGACGACAATCAGGGATTTCGGTAGCGTGGGGAGATCGAGAACCTGATCGCTGTTGATGATGGTGCGGCCGTTGATGGGTACTGTGGGTGATCCGGCCGGCTTGGTGCCGACAGCGATGATGATGCGGTCAGCCTCGATGGTGGTGTCGCCGTTCAGGCCCTCGACGCGGACCTGGTGAGGATCGACGAAGTGAGCGATGCCGTGGACGATGTCGATGCCGTTGCGCGACAACTGGGCTTCGGTCACGTCCACTTCAGTCTTGATGACAGCCTGAACGCGAAACGCCAAGTCGGCCATGGTGATTTTTTCTTTGACCCGGTAATTCATTCCATAGACCGAGCGGTAGTTGTATCCGGAGAGATGAAGGACGGCCTCGCGCATGGTCTTGGACGGGATCGTGCCGGTGTTGACGCACACGCCGCCGACCACCGCTCGCGATTCCACCACGGCGACGCGCTTCTTCATCTTTGAGGCGGCCACGGCGGCGCGCTGCCCCGAAGGCCCTGAACCGATGACGACGAGGTCGTATTTGGCGGCACTCATGCGGGTATCTCCAGGGTGCAAATCGAGGGTAGAAGCTTGGCGCTCAACACACTGGCGGTCTGAGCTGGTTCAGGCATCGATAGTGATTGTCTCAACAGCGAGAGGTTTCATCAATCCAGACGCACCCACTGATTGAGGTCATGCCTGCCGAGAATACCAGAGCAGCATTGTCCCGTGATGTATGGGGCGGTTAGTCGCGGAAAAGCCAGTTCGCTCATCCGCACCGGTATAGAAACTCGAAGTCTTGAGACCGACGTGTTGCGAGCGAGGCTCGCACCCTATATTCTTGGCCCGGTTTCGTATGGAGCATTCAATGCGGAGTTCGCAGTTTTTGAAAGCGGCCGGCGCGATGCTGGTGTTTGCTGCTTGTTGTTGCAATGCGTCGGCGCAAGACTCCACGCCATTACCAACGGTAACTCCGGCTCCCCACGGGCAATCTCCGGTGCACCTGACTGCGGAGCAGGATCGGCTGCGGCTGCTTGGGCTGCTGGGTCTGAAGGAAGCCGATTTACGGCCGGCGCCGGTTCCCGATGCGAAATCGCCGCGAGCGACGAATTATGACGAAGCCAAGGCCAACGTGTATCCGAAGCTTCCAGATCCCCTGGTGTTCAAGAATGGGCAGCCGGTGAAGACTGGGGACTGGGGCAAGAGGAGACGAGAGATCTGGGAAGATTTCGATCGCGAGGTGCTGGGGCGGTCGCCGGTTTCTATGCCGGGTGTGGAGTGGCACGTGATCAGCATCGTTCACGAGAAATATGGTGGGGTCGATGTGATTACGAAGCGGCTGGCCGGGCGGGTCGGGCCGTGGATGAATACGCCGATTAAACTCGATATCGATTTGCTGTTGACGGTTCCGGCGCACGCGGCTGGGTCCGGTCCCCGTGATCATGGAACTGGCGTTTGCGAAGGATTTTGAACTTGCGACGAGCGGGCCGCTCGATAGCTATGTTCCGACGCAATGGGGAGTGGATGGAAAACTCGTTGTGCAGCGCGGATGGGGTTTCGCGATCCTGAATCCGGTGAGTTATCAGAAGGACGATGGATCGGGCCTGACGGAGGGCATCATCGGCCTTGCGAACCAGGGCCAGCCACGGAAGCTTGAAGATTGGGGCGTTCTGAAAGCGTGGGCCTGGGGCGCAGAGCAAGCCAAAGGCTACTTTGAATTGGATAAAGCGGTGGACGCGAAGCAGGTGGGGCTGGCGGGGCACTCGCGGTTTGGAAAGGCCGTGCTGGTGACGATGGCTTACGATTACCGGGAATTTGCGGTTGGATACATCAGTTCGTCGGGCGAGGGCGGAGCGAAGCTGTACCGGCATATTTATGGAGAGACGATTCCGAACCTGGCCAGCCCTTCGCTCTATCACTGGTTCGACGGAAATTTCCTGCGGTATGCAGGGAAACTGAATGCGGGTGACTTGCCTGTCGACAATCACGAACTGATCGCGCTGTGTGCTCCCACGCCGCTGTTCATTGGTGGAGGCGCAGACACCGGTGATGGCTATGCCAACCCCAACGGCGATGCGTGGGCGGACCCGCGCGGGATGTTTCTGGCGGAGGTTGCGGCGGGCCCTGTTTATCGGATGATGGGCGCGAAGGACCTGGGGACTACAGAATTTCCGCGGGTTGGTACGGCATTGATGACAGGTGACCTGGCGTTTCGGCAGCATGACGGCGGCCATACTCCGCAGCCGAACTGGCCCTATTTTCTGGAGTTCGCGAGCCGGTATCTCCATGCGCCGGCAGCGGCGTCCGCTGCACACTGATGCAGGCGATGCGCCTGATGCACGCGAGCTAGGGTGCCGGAGGAGTTTCGATCGAGCGAAACAGCTCGATGATCTTTGGGGCCGCGATGCTCTTGTAATCCGGTGACAGCAGCCCGTAGGTCTCGACCGCATCGTATTTCCGTGATCTTCCGCTGGACTGGGCCCCATTAAGTGCCCAGTAGCTCCAGCCCAACTGGCTGTTCTCCTGCAAAAGCCGAATGAGTAGGCGGAACCAATCGGAGTTCGCGTCGCAGTTCAGATCCTGGCAAGTGCCGAATTCGCCGACCCAGAGAGGGACTGCAGGTTCGGCACGCAGCAGAAAACCGACACGCGCGTCGTAGGCCTGTTTCATCTCTTCATAAGTGGCGAAGGTGTGGCCCTGGTCGTAGTAGGCGTGCGGAGAATAGACGAGACGGTGGGGGACAGGCAATTTTACGGGGAGCTTGTCGAAGCCGGTAAAGTTGGTGGAGTAATCGGGACTCTCGACCATGATGAGCAGGCGCGGGTTGCCGGCGAGGACAGCCTTCGCCCCGCGTTCGGCGGCTGCGTGCCAGTCGTGTTTCGAATCGGAGCCGCCCCACACCGCGCCGCTGCGAAGTTCGTTGCGCAGATCGGCACCGACGACCCAGGGTTGGTTGCAATAGCGGTGGGCGATGGCTTTCCAGTCGGCGAGCCAGTGGGTTTCAGGATACTCGGTGTTGTACCAGAGGCCGTTGCCGTCGTCCTCGCTGCAGCACCAGTCGGCGCGGCTGACGTGGTTGTCGAGGATGACCATGATGTGTGCGTTGGCGAGCGCAGAGATGACGGCGTCCATGATCTGCATCGCCCGCATGCCATTGAACTGCGGATTGGCGCTGATTGCGTAGGCCGGCGGCGTGGGGTTGCGCTCGAAGGTTTCGTTGGCCCAGGGTAGGCGCACGGAGTTCACGCCGATCTTCTGGATCTGGCCGATGATCTGCGCGAGCGAAGCGTGGTCAAGGCCGCCGGCGACATATTCCTTCTGATCGAAGCCGTACCAATTGACGGAGGTGAGGCGAATGGGATGACCAGCGGAGTCAAGAATGCGATAGCCCTCAGTGTGGAGAGGCGGAGCGATGGGTGAAAGTTGTGCGGAGGTAACCGCTGCTGAAAGGCAAACGGCCGCCAGCAGAGGGACGTGCATTCTCTTGATCGACTGCATGGGGGAAGTATACGGGTCGGTCAAAGAGCCTGAATGCGACGATGCGGTAGAACTCGTCTGTGCGCGTGAAAGACGCGACCGCCCGGGATCGGAGTGCTTTCGACATGATGATGGAGTGGCAGTCGGCTTTCAAATTTAGAGATCGGACGGCGCAAAAAAAAGCGTCGTCCGATTGGAATTGATGTCTTGCGAACATGGTCATAGAAGATTCAGCCCTGGAGGATCCCACGGTTGCGGAGCACCTGCATGATGTCCTGGTGCGCCATGTACATTACGATTTTGAATTCCGCTTCACCGGTGTCGATCAGAAATGTCGAATCGGCAAGCACCTGCTCGGCTTCTTCTGAATTCGGGCGTGCGAAGTCAAATCGCCATGTGGTCTTCGCGAGTACGTACCGCGCATCAAGCTGCGTCTCGTGCAGATTCATCAATACTGCCGGCTTGCAACCGAGCCGATCGAAGAGCAGCTTTCGCTTAGGCAATGCGGCCGCGAAGTCTTCAACGCGCACGCAGCGCGATCCATGTGGGTCAGCTGAAAGAAATGGGTCAGTAAATTGCGATACCAGCGCGGAGATGTCATCTTCGCTGCTTTTCTGCGCATAAGAGTGGAAGAAGCGGCCGACGGCCGTTTCACTGGTTGATCATGGAGTTCTCCCTTTTCGCTGTCACACGGTTGAGTTCCGCGCGAAGAAGCACTTTAGTATTATATCAAATTTTGGTATATAAGTCAAGCATTACCAGTGGTTTAGGTGTGCACATTTGATAGCGTGGGCATGTGAGCCGAGGCTAGCTGGTCTTCTCTTTGATCCACAAGATGTAATCCATGCCGGGCGGAGTTCCGCCAAGTGCGCGCAGTCGCGTTGCGCATTGAGCGCGGTGGCCCTGAGTGTGCATGCAGATCTGCAGAAGCGCCTGCCTGACGGAGACATCGATTCCGAGCCGCGAAGAACGGGTTTCCAGGATGCGTTCAAGTTCCGGTTCGCTCGCTTTTGACATCCAGTCCGCTTCGAGCTGTTCGGTTTCTTTGAATCGCTCAACGATGCCGGCGAGGCTGGCGGGAATCTGCATCTCAACTTCACGATCAAAAGGGCGCCCGATGATCGCGAAAAGCCAGAAGCGGTTGGAGACGAGGATGTGGTGAAGCATCTTGCGCAGTTCTTCGTCCTCGGCGGCTGCCGGTTGTTGCTCGATTGCGCGCATCAGGCCGCCGTTGGCCCACCACTTGTGCCGGATTAGTTCCTCAATTGTCGATAGCATGGTTCCTCCAACAGAGTTTTGCCAACGCACTTCTTGCCCGTGTGTTGAGCAGGTTTTTAGCGCTGTGCAACTCGCGGTGTAATCCAGTATTGCAAAAGGACGAGATCGAGGAATCGGTCAAACTTGTAACCAACCTCGCGGAGATGGCCGACGCGCTCGAAGCCGAATCGCTCAAGGAAACGGAGAGACGCGGTGTTTTCCGAGTCGACGCCGGCGATCATCGAGTGCTTGCCGGCCTGGCGTGCATGCGCGATGAGCGCGTTGAGCAGAAGCGAGCCGACGCCTTGTCCGCGCAGCCCGGATGCGATGTGCACGGTTCCCTCGACGGTGTAGCGATAGCCGGGCCAGGAGCGGAAATCGCCGTAGCTGCCGAAGCCGCAGACACGCTCGCCCTCTATTGCGACGAGGACGGGGAAGTGCTGCTCGATGCGCGCGTGCCACCAGGCAATGCGATCGGAAACGCTCGCCGGTCGGTCGTTGTAGATGGCGGTTGAGTTGGTGAGGACTTCGTTGTAGATGCCGGTAATCTGTTCGAAGTCCGCCTGGACCGCATCGCGGATTTGCATGCTCTCCCCTTGTTGTTGACTGGGGTGGTGGCCCGCAACCAGAATAGCTGTTTCGGTATAAGGGCTTGGTCAAGATGGATGAGGCGGAGAAACTCGAGGTTCTGCGCAAGCTGCAAGCTGGTCGCGATGGGCTGGGCGAGGCGCTTGCAGGTGTGGACGACGCGACCGCTGCGCGCAAGCCTGCCTCGGGCGGGTGGTCCATTCTTGACTGCGTGGAGCATGTGGTTATTACAGAGAGATATCTGTTAAGCCGGTTGCAGGCGGCGACCCTTGCAGATCAGCCCTTCGAGAAGTGGAGGCGAGAAGCCAAAATTGCCGGGCTGGCCTCCGATCGCACCCGACGGATCGATGCGCCGGAGCAGGCTCATCCGCACGGGACGATATAAAACGTTGACCGAGGCATTGGCGGCTTTCGACGCAACGCGGGCTGAGGTTGTGCGCTGGGTGCAGAATTGCGACGTCGATCTCCGTTGCATGATGACGAGCCACATGCTGATTGAAGGGCCAGTGACGTGCGCAGAGACTCTGATCATGATCGCCGCGCACCCGGCTCGGCATGCCCAGCAGATCGCGGAGATACGAGCGATTCTTGGCCGCTCTTCGGATCAGTAAAATCTTGTCTGATCAGGTAGGTTTTTGATCCATAGCGCACATTGACGCGCACAGCGCTGCGCCTTAGGCTGATTTCTATGGAATTCAAAGTTGTTGAGCTGGAGCGGGAGCCGATCGAGTTCGATCTGGCTATTCCTCCGGGCCAGGTAGATTTAGGCGAAGAGGCGAAGCAGATAGGGAATCTGGCGACCTCGGGGCTGGCTGAGGTCATCCACGAACACCGCGGTCCGAAGGACATCGTTGCCGATATCCGCCTGCGGGGGAAGTTTGCCGGCAAGTTTGAGGTGCCCTGCGCCAGGTGTGTGGAACCTGTGGAAATCCCGATTGAGTCGGACTTTGACCTGATCTTCAGGCCCATGGTGGCGGACTCCGAGCCTACAGAACGGTCGATAACAGCGCCCGAGACGGAAATCGGTTATTATCAGAGAGACAGTCTTTTGCTTGAGGATGTGCTGCGCGAACAGGTGCTTTTGTCCCTGCCGGTCAGGACGCTGTGCAAGCCTGACTGCAAAGGACTTTGCCCGCGCTGTGGTCAGAACCGCAATAGCCAGGATTGCTCCTGCGATGAGGGTCCATCCGACCCCCGCTGGGAGGCGCTTTCAGGGCTACGCAGCCAGATAAAGTCCTCAAAATAAATGTTTTGGTGTTCCGCCCACGCCGCAAGGCAGTCCGGAACCCGTGCGGTCTTGACGGGGCGCGAACACGAAAGGAATTGCATCATGCCGAATCCGAAAAGGCGCCATTCGACGCGCCGTACTGCTCTTCGCCGTTCCCACGACTTCCTTACCTCGACTGGCTTGTCGGAGTGCCCGAACTGCCACGAGAAGAAGCTTCCCCATCGTGCCTGCGCCAAGTGCGGAGAGTACAAGGGCCGCGCGGTGCTCGAGACCAAGGAAGCCGCGAAGTAAACTGGCGTTTCCACCAGAACCAGCCGGAATATGCAATGATTCAGGTGTTTAAGACTGCGGGGTCGTCCCATCGGAACGGCCCCGTCAGTGTTTCCGGCTCTTACGCATCCTTAGCCGAGTTTACGGTGACGCAACATGCTCGTTGACATCGTTCTTGACGCCGTCGGTTCAGATAAAGCACCCGAGCCCGAGATCAAGGGGGCCATCATGGCCTGCCGCGAACTTCCCGTTCGTGTCCACCTCGTTGGCCCGTCTTCTGAACTTCGCGACCTGCTGGACGAACACCTCGAAAACGAGGAGTTGCCCATCGTCATCCACCATGCCTCAGAGCGAATCGGCATGGAGGAGAAGGCAGCGCAAGCGTACCGGACCAAGAAGGACAGTTCGATGCGCGTGGGACTGAAGCTGGTGCATGACCGCAAGGCAGCGGGTTTTGTCACGGCGGGCAATACCGGCGCGGCCATGGCGACGGCGAAAGGCGTGCTGGGTGCGCTGCCAGGCGTTGACCGGCCGGCGCTGGCCACTCCCATGCCGAGTTCCACGGGCAATCCCTGCGTGCTGCTCGACGTTGGCGCCAACGTGGATTGCAAGGCGCACAACCTGGAACAATTCGCAGTGATGGGCGAGATGTATGCCCGCAGCGTGCTGAAGATTGCGCACCCACGCGTGGGGTTGCTGTCGATTGGCGAAGAAGAGAGCAAGGGCAACGATCTGACTCGCGAGGCGTTTCCGCTGCTGAAGGCGCTGCCCATCAAGTTCATCGGCAACGTGGAGGGGCGCGACATTTTCAGCGGACTGGCTGACGTAATTGTCTGCGACGGGTTTGTGGGCAATGTGGCGCTGAAGACGAGCGAAGGCGTAGGGCGCTTTGTGCGCGATGTGCTGCGCGAATCGCTGACGAGGACGGTAACGGCCAAGGTGGGCGCACTCTTGTCGCGCCAGGCGTTCAATGATTTTCGTCGCCGGCTCGATTATCGCGAGTACGGCGGAGCGCAGTTGCTCGGCGTACGCGGAGTTTGCGTAATTGGGCATGGATCATCAAATGATCGGGCCATCTACAACGGCATTCGCGTGGCCTACGAGTTTGCTCATGCGGGAACCAACGAGCGCATTGAGCAGGAATTCATGCGCAGGCCGCAGCGACGAACGGGAGATTCTGAAAAAGGCGCTCCCGACGCCATCATTCACTAGCGGATGTCGATGGCGGACGAATTCCAGAGTGCGAATCTCAATAACCTGAAGCAGTGGGCGGATGATGTTGTTTGCCCGGTATGCTACGCGCGCTTGCACTTCGAAGAGGCTGCGGTGGTATGCTCCGGCTGCGCCCGCAGGTATCCGATTGACGATGGAATACCGGTGCTGATCCCGCAACGCGCGAACGAATCCTCTACAAAGTAGAAGATCGGAGCCTCGACGGTTATTCTGGGGAGCAAGCTTCCTCAGGGCGGACCAGAGAGGTCACTCTTGGCTACGGCAAAACTGAAGCGGGCGCTTGGATTCCGCGATCTCATCCTGTTCTACGTGGCCTCGGGATTGAGCTTGCGTTGGATCGCAACCGCGGCTGCCAGCGGGCCTTCAGCGATTGTGGTGTGGCTTACTGCACTGGTGGGATTTTTTGTGCCGCTGGCCGCATGCGTGCTCGATCTCTCCGCGCGCTACCCGGCTGAGGGCGGACTTTACATCTGGACGCGCGAGGCCTTCGGGCCGTTCTCCGCATTCATTTCGGCGTGGACTTACTGGATGAGTAACCTGCCGTATTTTCCTTCCGTACTGTTTTTTGCGGCGAGTAGTTTGCTCTACCTCGGCGGCCCGCTGCAGCAGCTTGCGGAGTCGCAGCTTTATTTTCTGGTCTTCACTGTCGTCATGCTGGCACTGATAACGCTGCTGAACGTGGTGGGGCTGGGAACCGGTAAGTGGCTTAACAATCTAGGCGCCATTGGTGGCATGATTCCTGCCGCCGTTCTCATCGCACTCGGTGTCTTCTCGTTCGCGCATTTTGGTTCCGCAACGCATTTCACGCTGAGCGCAATGGTGCCGCGGCCGGGAATGAAGAACCTGATCTTTCTTTCGACCATCTTCTTTGCATTCGGGGGATGCGAGGCCGGGTCGTTCATGGGGGATGAGATTCGGGAGCCGCGGCGGGTCATTCCGCGGTCGCTGTTTGTTGCAGGATTGATCCTGGGGCTCGGGTATATTGCGGGAACCTTGTCGATGCTGGTTGCGCTGCCGGTCGAGAGGATCAGTGGTCTGGGCGGTTTTATGACGGCAGTGGATTTTCTCGCGCGGCGATTAGGCCTGGGTGTACTGGTGGTGCCGATCGCGGTGCTTGTGGCCGTGAGTAACATTGGCGCGGCCAGCGCTTATCTTTCGTCGACGGCGCGTCTGCCGTTTGTGGCGGGCGTGCATCGCTATCTTCCTGAGGTGTTCGGAAGAATTCATCCGCGTTTCGGCACACCATATGTGGCGATCATTTCTTACGGTGTCGCGGGCATTCTCTTTGGATTGCTGGGGCAGGCGGGCACGAGCATCCGGGGCGCCTACGACATGCTGGTCAGCATGGCTGTTATCACCTACTTCATTCCTTATCTTTTCCTTTTCGCCTCGGCGATTCGGCTGCAGGCACAGCCGTTGCCGGAGGGTGTGTTTCGAATCCCCGGGGGCAAGCGGACCATTATCCCTCTGGCGTGTGTTGGTCTGCTCTCGACGGCGTGCACGATTGTGCTTTCGCTTTTTCCCGCAGAGGACGACGCTCATCCGACAGCAACATTTTTCAAAGTCGTGATCATGACGGTAGTTCTGCTGGGAGCCGGCATTGCAATCTATCGTTCAAGCAATCGAGCACAGGCGCGCGATCGCTCTGAAAGGAACACTGCTTGAGCAAAACTCTTGCGGAACTGCTGGATCTTTATAACGCTGATGCACCGCTGGAAGAGGCCTACACGATCCCGGCGCCGTGGTATCTGGATGCGCGGATTGAGCAGGCGGAGCGCGAGCTAGTGTTTGGACGCAACTGGATCGCGGTGGGCCGACTGGACCAGGTGGCGGCGGCAGGGCAGTTCTTCACGGTTGAGATTGCGGGTGAGCCGCTGGTGATTGTTCGGGGCGCGGATGGGGAGTTGCGTGCCTTCTACAACGTATGTCGGCATCATGCGGCCGCCGTGGCGAACGTGCCTTGCGGAACTGTGCAGCATCTGCGATGCCCGTATCATGGCTGGACGTATGGGCTGGATGGAGCGCTGAAGGGTGCACCGGAGTTTGCGGGCGTGTGCAATTTCGATCGCGCGACCAATGGGCTGGTCCCGGTTCGCGTTGCCGCATGGGAGCAGTTTGTTTTCGTAACGCTCGATGCAGATGCGCCAGAGTTGACGGCGTTTCTTGGCGACTTGCCTGCGCGGGTTGCGCCGCTTTCGATCGGCAATCTTCATTTCTTCGCGCGGAAGACTTACACGCTGGCGTGCAATTGGAAGGTTTACGTGGATAACTATCTCGACGGCGGGTATCACGTGCCTCACCTGCACAAGGGACTGAACAGCGTGCTCGATTACAAGGAATACACAATCGAGAACAGCGCGCGGTATTCTCTGCAATCAAGCCCGATGGTGAGTTCGCAGGAGCATGAATCGTTTGCTGCGACGCGGACCGGGGCTCGGGCTTATTACTACTGGCTGTATCCGAATTTCATGATCAATATTTACGAAGGAGTGATGGACACGAACCTGGTGCTGCCGCTGGGAACGGATCGTTGTCTCGTTCAGTTCGATTTTTACTTCGCTGACGTGAGTGACGGTGCACGAGCGGCGAATGCGGAAAGCGTCGCGGTGAGCGACCGGATACAGGATGAGGATGTGGATATCTGCGAGTCAGTGCAGCGGGGACTGCATTCGCGGGCTTATGAGGCCGGGAGGCTCTCCGTACGCCGGGAGGGCGGGGAGCATTTGTTTCATCGGCTGCTGGCGGCGGATTTGCGCAAGGCGGTTTGAGGGATACGCAACTGATTGGTTGCGGTTGGTGAATCCCGAGAAGCAGATCCTTCGCGCCGCTCACCCCACGGACATGCATCCGCGAGGTCCCAAGCATGCGACGCTCAGGATGACACTCCAGAAATGAGACAGGCGGAAACGGTCTTTAGGCGCTCAAGGCTTCCCAGACGTCACCGGGGCGTAGGGCTTGGGCGGTCAGGTTGGCGGGTTTGCGTTCCCGAATGGATTTTTCGAGTAGCTGGGCGGGTTCTTCATACGGCTCGTCTGTAAGTTGGAAGGTGGCCCAGTGGACGCCGAGGAGATGGCGCGCGCCGATGTCGATCGCAATTTGCATGGCCTCTGCTGGGTTGGCGTGCTGCGTGTTCATGAACCAGCGCGGATCATACGCACCGATAGGGAGAATAGCCACCAGTGGTGCGCCCAGGCGTTCACGGATCTCGGTGAAGATCTTTCCGTCCTGCCATGCAGTGTCTCCTGCGCAGTAAATTTTGCCTGCAGGCGTCTCCAGAACGAAGCCGCCCCACAGCGCAAACCGGCGGTCGCCAAGATTGCGGGCGGACCAGTGATAGGCGGGGACGAGGGTGACGCTCACTTGTTCTGAGAGCGTGAAACTTTGCCACCAGTCGCCGGTTTGCACTTTTACCTCGGGCGCATCTTTGCGGATCACTGCGTCGTTACCGAAAGGCGAGATGACGGCTGGCTTGTGAGTACGCCAGAGCGCGGAGATGGTCGCGGTATCCATGTGGTCGTAGTGGTTGTGCGAGACGAGGACGGTGTGAATCGGGGGCAAGTCCTCGAGGGCCACTGCGGGCGCATTGCAGCGAGCCGGACCGATGCGACGGAAGGGACTGGCGCGTTCGGACCAGACGGGATCGACAAGGATGTTGATTCCGGCGGCCTGTATCAGCAGCGAGGCGTGGCCGATCGCGATGATGCGAAGACCGTCTACCGCGGGGGCAGGCTTGATCCCGGAGCGTGCTGGAACCGTCTTCGGCCATGTGGAACGTTTGCCGAAGAACTGCCAGCGAAGGAGATCGATGAGGCTCTTGTCTGTTGAAGGCAAACGCGCATGGTAGAACTGTTTGCCGTCGAAGTGGTCGGTAACTGGACCCGTGTAGTAGCGATTTCCCAAACATTCTCCCTGAAAGACCGTTACTTCTCGTAGATGCCCCGTTCTAACTTGTTAGGGCGGAATCCACGAAAGTCTCCACCGTTACACCATCCTGGCGAGGGCCGCAGGATTCCGTAAGTCGAAGGTCTCGTAGCCAAATCGCAAGCCGGACCTTCCGTTATACTGGGACAGAACCAGCACTGCCCCAATCCACCCTAAACCATGCAAATTCAGCCAGCTAACGACGTGACCGCCGCGCCCTCCGTGTCCTCCAACAGCGGTGCCTGGCAAATCATTAGCTTTACCTCGCTTAGTTTCGTCGTCTATCTCGCCATCGGCCTCCCACTCGCAATCCTGCCAGAATACGTCCACATGCGGATGGGTTACCACGCTTCGCTCGCCGGTCTGGTCATCAGCATTCAGTACATCGCCACCTTTCTCAGCCGTCCCTGGGCCGGCCGCATCTCCGATCGCAAGGGCGCAAAGATCTCCGTCCTCTGGGGCATGGGCGCCTGCACCCTGAGTGGCATTCTGCTCCTTGGCGCAGCAGCCCTCCATCGCAATCCTGCCTGGCTCAGCCTCACCAGCCTCATCGCCAGCCGCCTCGTCCTTGGAGTCGGTGAGAGCCTCGGCTCCACCGGGGCAACACTCTGGGGAATCTCCAGCGCCGGCCCGGAACACACCGCCAAGGTCATCTCCTACAACGGCGTTAGTACCTACGGCGCGCTCGCACTCGGTGCCCCTCTCGGCGTAGTGATGGAAACCCACTGGGGCCTGACCTCCGTGGCAGTCCTCACCATCATCATCTGCGCCGTCGCTTACGTATGGGCTGCACTCAAGCCACCCGTTCCCGTCGCACCGGGCGAGCATCTCCCCTTCCGCAACGTTCTCTCCCGCGTCACTCCTCATGGCGTGGGCCTGGCGCTCGGCGGCGTCGGATACAGCGCCCTCGCCACTTTCGTTACGCTCTTCTACCTGAGCCGGCACTGGAACGGCGCGGCCCTCTGCCTCACCGCCTTTGGAACAGCATTCATCGTCGCCCGACTCATATTCATCCGCACCATCGGCACCTTCGGCGGCTTTCCCGTAGCCAAGGTTTGCCTCGTAGTCGAATCTCTTGGCGTGCTGCTCCTGTGGCGATCTACCTCTTCGTGGATGGCGCTCTCCGGCGCCTCGCTTACCGGCGTCGGTTACTCGCTCGTTTTCCCGGCTCTCGGAGTCGAAGCTGTCGAACGCGTGCCGGTGGAGAACCGCGGCACTGCCTTGAGCGTCTACACCGTCTTCGCCGACGTCTCATTCTTCTTGGTCGGCCCCGTCGCAGGCGCGGTGATCGGCGCCTTCGGATACGCCAGCGTTTTTCTCTTCGCTTGGATCTGCGTTCTGGCAGCCCTCGCCATCGTCCTTGTCCTCGCGAAGAAGAAAAAATCCCACACTATTCTCGCGTCCGCCGACTGAGATGGGGTAGAACGCAACACTTCGACTCACCCTCAATTCCGCTAACGGCCGTGAAACGGCCGCTAATTCTCTCACCCCTGACTCCGCTAAACTAACCCTGTGCCACCCACCTTCCACATCGAAAACTTCGGCTGTCGCGCCGCCCGCGCCGACGGCGAAGCCATCGCCGCTCTCCTCCGCAATTCCGGTGTGAACGACGACCAGCCCAACCAAGCCGATGTGGTCATCATCAACACCTGCAGCGTCACCGCCGAAGCCGACCGCGAAGCCCGCGCATACATCCGCCGCACCCATCGCCTCAACCCCGAAGCCCGCATCATCGCCACCGGCTGCTACGCTCAACGCGCTCCCGAAGAACTAGCCGACATTCCCCGGCGTCTCCGCCGTCATCGGCAACAGCCACAAAGCCCTCGCCCCCGAAATCGCGCTTCAACTGGCGCTCGCTTCGTCGAGCGTGGAGGGTACGGGCTTCAGCCCGTACATTCAATCTGAACAAATGGGAGGGGCTTTAGCCTCTGAGGCGTCCTCTGCGTCTCCGCAAATGGTCGACCATCTTCTCGCTGCTCAACGCATCGAATCGCACGCTCATCTTGGCCGACGACACCTTCGCCCACTCCTTCCTCGAAGAAGCCCCCATCACCCCCGGTGCCCAAACTCGCCCTAATCTCAAGATTCAGGAAGGCTGCTCCAACCGCTGCTCCTTCTGCGTCATTCCGCAGACCCGCGGCAACTCCCGCAGCCTCTCCGCCGAATCGATCCTGTCCCACGTCCGCAGCTTCATCGCCGCCAACGGCAACGAACTTGTACTTTCCGGAATCAACCTCGGCCGTTGGGGCCGCGACCTCTGCATCATGGACGGCTCTGGTCATCAGAGGAACACGGGCTTCAGCGTGGAGGGTACGGGCTTCAGCCCGTACATCAATCTCGAAGCAAGCAACAGGGCTTTAACCCCTGAGGCAAATCCCCCCCGCACCTTCGCCGCCCTCGTCCGCGCAATCCTCGAACAGACCAGCCTGCCACGCCTCCGCCTCAGTTCCATCGAGCCCATGGACTGGAACGCCGAGCTCATTGCTCTCATGTCCGAATACGGAGGAACAAAGCTCGCCCGCCACGCGCACCTTCCCCTCCAATCCGGCTCCGACTCCGTCCTTCGCCGCATGCACCGCCGCTACCGCCCCTGGCACTACGCCGAAAAGGTCGAACAGCTAATCCGTGCCGCCGGCCCCTCACTCACTCTCGGCGCTGACGTCATGGTCGGCTTCCCCGGCGAAACCGACCACGAGTTTCAGGAGACCCACGACTTCATTCGCAATCTCCCCTTCGGCTACCTGCATCTCTTTCCGTTTTCTCCCCGCCCCGGCACGCGCGCATGGACGCTTCACGCCGAATCACCCGTTCCCGCCACCATCGTCAACGAGCGAATGGCCTCCCTTCGCGCCCTCGCTGCCGAGAAAACCCGCACGCACCGCATGCAATTCATCGGAACCGAACTCGACGCCATTACCCTTCACACCCCCGCGGCTCTCGCCTCCGCAAACCGCACATCCGTCCTAACCGAGAACTTCCTCCCTATCGAACTCACGGCTTCGCTTCCCGCCAACCAGCTCATCCGCGTCCGCGTCACCGCCCTCGCCGCCGATAACACCCTCCTCGCATCGCCCGCGCTTTCCGCCACTTCCCCAGCCGATTCCCGATCCATCCCGCTTCCCATTTCCGAACAACCCGTCCTCGAAACCGCCTTTTAATCCATACCGCTGCGGTCTGCTCAGACATCGAACCAGTGCTATACTCAGGGTGCGTTCGCGCGCCGGAACACTTCGGATCAAGGCGCACGACAACTTTGGAGGATGTACCATCGCACTCGATAAACGCTCGGCTAAGTCTTTTATCCGCATCAACGATCGCATTCGCGCCCGCGAAATCCGCGTGATCGACGAAAACGGCGAACAAATGGGCATTCTGGCCCCATTCGAAGCGCTCAAAATCGCCCGTGAGCGAGGGCTCGATCTGGTCGAGGTTTCACCCAACGCCGTTCCGCCCGTCTGCCGCATCCAGGACTACGGCCGCTTCCTCTACGAGAAGGAAAAGTCAGAACGCGCCGCCAAAAAGAAGCAGAAGATCATCGTCGTCAAGGAAGTCAAGTTCTCCGTCACCGTCGACGAGCACGACTACCAGACCAAGAAAAATCAGGCCGTCAAATTCCTTGCAGGCGGCGACAAGGTCAAGGCAAGTCTCCGTTTCCGCGGCCGCCAGATGGCCCATCGCGACCTGGGCTATAACATCATCAATCGCCTTATTCAGGACATCGGCGACTCTGGTGTTGTCGAGTTCATGCCGCGCATGGAAGGCACCATTCTGCACGCGATCATCGCGCCCAACAAGCGCCCTGAAGCCCAGAAACCTAAGCCGCCCGCGCCGCCGCAGCAACCTCAGCAAGCGCGTCCGCCGGCACCTCCGCAAGCCCAGTAAACGCAGGAATTAAAATTGATCAAGGCCGCCGACAAGGCGGCCTCTTTCATTCTCACCTGCTCGTTGACGCCTTCATCGTGCGCACAACCCGCTAACTTGCTAACTCGCTAATCGCGAAGCGCGCTAACCCGCTAGTTCGCGCCTGAGCTAACTCCGCCAACCCCGCTCCGCCGTTGTATTCTGACGCCATGCTCCGATTCAGAACGCTGGTTCTTCCTCTTGTCTGCTTCGTTCTCGCGGGACTTTCGTTCCACGCCACCGCACAAACCAGCCCCGCTGCTGCTTCGGCCGCGACCACTCCGCGCTTTCCCACCAACGAGGATCTGCGCCATCTGAAAGCTCTTTCTTCGCCAATCCTCTCTCCCGACGGCAAGCAAGTGCTCTTCACCCTCACCCACGCCACCGCCGACGGCGCCGCCAGCCATCTCTGGATTGTTCCGGCCTCCGCCACCAGCGCCGACAAGCCCCGCCAACTCACCTTCTCGCCGCCCGCCGACAAGCGCGGAGAGCACAACGCGCAGTGGGCACCCGACAGCTCCGCCATTTTCTTCCTCGCTAAACGCGGCGATCACACCCAGCTTTTCCGTCTCGATCTCCGCGGCGGCGAAGCCTCTCCCTACGACCTCAAGATCCTGCCTCCGGTCGACGTCTCGAAAGACAAAGACGCAATCAATCCTCCGCCGGCTCCCGAGTCCAGCGAAAAGAAAGACGACAAAAAGCCCGCCGACGCGAAGCGGGAGCCGCAGCCCATCGACGTTGCCGGCTTCTCCATCAGCGACGACGGTAAATATCTCGCGCTCTGGGCCCACGACCCCGAAACCCTCGGCGAAAAGAAACAGAAAGAAGCCAAAATCGACGCGTCCTGGGTCAACCACGAGAAACACCTGACCCGCATCTACCTCGCCGCACTTAAGCCTGACGGAACCATTGACGGCTCACTGAACGAGGTCAATCTCCCGCCCGACGTCCGCGGCGCCATTTGGTCTCCGGTGGCCGACAAACTCCTCGTCATCATTGAACCGCCCAACGATGCCTCCGACCTTGGCCCCGCTGGCGCAGCATGGATCGTCGATGCCGCCGCTCCCGCCAAGCCCACCAGGCTCGACTACGTTCCCACAAGTGTCGGCGGTGGTGTGTGGAATGCCGACGGCACATCCATCGTCTTCGCTGCCGCCACTCCTCAAGACGCGCCTCCCGGCTACGACGATCTCTATCTCCTGGCTGCCACGCCCGATGCAAAGCCGCTCAATCTTACGCGCGGATTCAACGGCCAGCTACGCGGGCAAGGAATCTACTTCACGCCCGACGGCTCCCTCGTTGCGCCCGCGGCTGTCGGCACGCGCAACACCGTGGTCCGCATCTCTCTCGACGCCAAAGCGCCGCCCACCCCCATCGACCTCGGCGCCGCTGTTGTCTCCGGGCTCAACACCAATCGCAAGCAGACCGGCTGGGTCTGGCTCGCCGACTCTGGCGGCCACCCCATGCAGCTCTGTTACGCCGCCAAACTCGGCGATCCCTGCACAACACTACCGACGCCCGAACGCAGTCCCGCCAATCTCCGCACCGTCGCGCCTCAACTCGTTCATTGGAAGTCCGGCCCGTTCACCATCGAAGGCCTGTTCTATCTGCCACCCGACACCGGCTCCGCAAAAGTTCCACTCGTCGTCGACGTTCACGGCGGCCCCTTCGGCGCGTGGGAAGATCGCAACGATCCTTTCGTCGACTTTCTCATTGGCCACGGCTGGGCCGTCCTGCGCCCTAATCCACGCGGCTCCTCCAACTACGGGGTCAAATTCGCCGCGGCCAACAAGAACGATCTCGGCGGCGGCGACTATCAGGACGTGATGGCCGGCGTCGACTACGTCCTCGCCAACTACCCCATCGACTCAACGAGACTCGCGCTCATGGGCTACAGCTACGGCGGCGAGATGGCCGGCTTCGTCGAAGGCAAAACCGATCGCTTCAAAGCCATCATCAGCGGCGCACCCGTTATCGACCAGTTCAGCGAATACGGAACCGAAGGCGGATCATGGTACGACCGCTGGTACTTCGGCAAGCCGTGGGAGCACATGAACGATGCATGGCGTCAAAGCCCGCTTGCCAACGTAGGCCACGCCAAAACGCCGTTCCTGATCCTGCAAGGCGAAAGCGACACCACCGATCCGCTCGGCCAGGCGCAGGAGATGTATCGCGCCCTTCGTCAGGAAGGCGTTCCCGTTGAACTTGTCACCTATCCGCGCGAGAACCACGGCCCCCTCGCCATCGGCATGCTCGGCCACCCCTCGCCCGAGCCCTGGCACGGCTACGACGCCCGCCAGCGCATCGTCAACTTCATCAGCGCAGCATTCTCTCCAGCTCCACCTCCATCGACAGCGCCCGCCAAACAGTAAGGGATCTAAATGGGAGATGAGAGTTTGGTGCCCCATCCATGACGCAGTCATGGGTGGGAAAGCACGAATGCCAACCCGTTGGCACATATTGCTAACTTAAAGCCCATCTCAAGTCCGGCCAGCGCCGCATGCTATTCTCCCTGTCGACATGCGAATCCCACGTTGCACGCTGCCTATTCTTTTCGTTCTCGTCGGCCTCAATATTTCCAATCTCCTTGCTCAGACAAACAATGCACCGCACCTCGAAAAACGTGGCTCCGCCACGCAGCTCATCGTCGACGGCAAGCCGTTTCTCATCCTCGGCGGCGAACTGCACAACTCGTCTTCGTCCAGCCTCGCTTATATGAAGCCCCTATGGCCGCAGCTCGCCGCCATGGGCCTCAATACCGTCGTCACCCCGCTTAGCTGGGAACTCGTCGAACCCACGGAAGGCAAATACGATTTCACGCTCGTTGACGGCCTTCTTGCTCAGGCACGTGAAGCCAACGAGCGCATCGTCTTCCTCTGGCTCGCCAGCTGGAAGAACGGCATGTCGAGTTATGCCCCCGTCTGGGTCAAGCAGGATACGAAGCGTTTTCCGCGCGTCGTCGTGAAGGGCAGGGAAATAGAACTCCTCAGCCCCGCCTCCGCAGCCACTCAACAGGCCGATGCGCGTGCCTTTACCGCGCTCATGCAGCACATCCAGCAGGTCGACGCGCACGATCACACCGTGCTCATGATGCAGGTCGAAAACGAAGTCGGCGTCCTCGGTGACTCACGCGACCGTTCCGCCGAAGCCGATCGCGCATTCAACTCGCCCGTTCCCGCCGAACTCACGCGCTACCTCAAGGCGCATCACGACACGCTCTATCCCCGCCTGCGCGAACTATGGGATGAGAACGGCGATAAGACCTCCGGCACCTGGCCCGAAATCTTCGGCAACACCAATCGCGCCGACGAGATCTTCATGGCGTGGCACTACGCGCGATTCATTCATGCCGTCACCGCTGCCGGTAAGTCTGCCTACAACATTCCGATGTATGTGAATACCTGGCTCGCCGAGAACGACGCTCAGCCGGGCAGCTTTCCCAGTGGCGGCCCCGAACCTTGGGTTGTCGATATCTGGCGTGCAGCCGGAACCGCCATCGATTTCTATGCGCCCGATCTCTACGCACCCGACTTTGTCTACTGGAGCCGCCAGTATCATCGCGACGGCAACCCGCTCTTCATGCCGGAGACTCGCGGCGGCTCCCCGGGTGCTGCAAATGTTTTCTATGCCGTCGGCGAAGAAGCAGGATTTGGCTTCTCTCCCTTCGCAATCGAAGACGACATGGATCCCAAGCAGGATTTAGCCCCCAGCTATCGCGCCATCAATTCACTCGCCCCGATCCTCCTTGAACATCAGGCCGCCGGGGACGTACACGGCTTCATCCTCGACAAGCAGCACCCCACCGCCGACTTCACGCTCAACGGCATTGTGCTCCACGTGAGTACCGATGAGATCTTCGGCAACCACGCCGAGGCAGGTTATGGTCTGATCATGGCCACCGGCCCCGAAGAGTTCATCGGAGCCGGCAAAGGCTTTCGCGTCACCTTCACTCAAACATCGCCGACCAGCCCGCACATCGGCATCGCTTCCATCGACGATGGCGCATTCGAAGACGGCAAGTGGATTCCGGGCCGCCGTCTGAATGGCGACGAAAACGATCAGGGGAGCTATTGGAGATTTGACCCGCGCAAGGTAAACATCGAGAAAACAAAGCTTTATCAATACAAATAGCCTTCTCGATGCGCGCTGGGCCGCTTGCTGGCCGGGAGCAACATCTAGGTGTTAAAGGCTTACTTCCTGTATACTTATCGGAGCCTCTCAGGGGCAGGGAAGCCCCTGTTCCGCGAGGCCATGGGCCTGGGTTACCAAACCCTGTCCAAAACGAGAAAAAAATGCCCAAGTTGAAAACCCATACGGGCGCGAAAAAGCGCTTCAGCAAGACTGGTACCGGCAAAATCAAGCGGCACCAGACCAAGACGCGCCATATCCTTTCGTCAAAATCGCCAAAAGTGAAACGCAAGCTCGGCAAGAGCGTGCTCGTCTCCGATGGTGACTTCGCGAAGGTAGCGCGCATGATTCCTTACGCCTGAGAGCTTCATCCAAATTGGGGCGCCGCACCAAAGTGCCCCCCGCCGATAAGAAATGCGTCCTGACCGGCGAGAGATTCAGGCTTGAACGAGCGAGTGAAGAGGTTTAACGCCAGACCCCTAAAGTCTTGGCCTCCTGCCTCCAGCCGCGATGACCAACGAACGCAAAATGGAGAACACCAATGCCCCGCGTAAAACGTAGTACCAAGCGGAGTGACCGCCGCAAGAAAATCCTGAAAAGGGCCAGCGGATACTTCCTTACCAAATCCAAGCTCTACCAGGCAGCCCAGGAAGCCGTCGAACGCGGCCTCAAGTTCGCCTACACCGGCCGCAAACAGAAGAAGCGCCAGTTCCGTTCGCTCTGGATCGTGCGCATCTCCGCCGCCGCCAAGCTCAACGGCACCAGCTACTCGCAGTTCATCAATGGACTGAAGAAGGCCGGCATCGAACTCGACCGCAAGATCCTCTCCGACATCGCCATGCACGACGCCGCAGGCTTTACCAAGCTGGTGGAGCAGGCCAAAGCCGCTCTCGCCAGCACCACAAAAGCCGCCTAAAGCCCGAGCTGCACTTGAGCATCACCAACGGCCCGGAGCTTAGCTTCGGGCCGTTCTCATGTTCGCCCCCCAAGTCGTCGTCGGGTCTGGAGGCTACGGGCTTTTAGCCCGTACATAGTGAAGAGAGAGGAGCGGGGCCTTTAGGCCCTGAGGCACCTGCACTTATCGTCCACGCAGTCATTTATCCTTTGGACTAAGCAATGACAAACGAAGATATTCCGAATCTGCCGGAGTACAACGACTCCGCTCTCGATCAGGCCTTTGCCGCATTAGCCAAACAGGCCACCGACGAAGCCGCCGCCATCGCCGACGCTGATGACGTAGAAGCCTTCCGCCTCCGCTGGGTTGGCCGCAAGCAGGGCCGCCTCAACGACGTCTCCGCCCGCTGGCTCAAGGCCGCTCCTCCCGCAGCGAAGAAAGCCGTCGGCGAGCGCTTCAAGACGCTGAAGGAACTCGTCGAGGGTCTCATCGACCAGGCCTCCGGCTCGGGCCCCAGCGATGCAGCTCTCGCCGCCGAGGCCATCGACATCACGCTGCCCGGCACGCGCCGCCTCACCGGAGCCGAGCACCCCATCACGCGCACGATGAACGAAATCGTCTCCGTCTTCGCGGCTCTGGGCTACTCGGTCGGCGTCGGTCCCGAAGTCGAAACCGACTTCTACAACTTCGAGTCGATGAACTTCCCGCCGGGCCATCCCGCGCGCGACACGCAGGACACCCTCGTCATTGCGAATCAGGAACGCCGCTCCCAGCGCGACCGCCTGCTCCTGCGCACCCACACCTCGCCCGTGCAGATGCGCACCATGGAGCAGCAGCCGCCGCCCATCCGCATCGTCATCCCCGGCAAGGTCCACCGCAACGAAGCGCAGGACGCCACGCACTCGGCCATCTTTCATCAGGTCGAAGGCCTCTGCGTCGACACCAACATCACCTTCAGCGACCTCAAGGGCACGCTCGATCACGCCATGAAAGCGCTCTTCGGATCGTCCGTCAAAACGCGCTTCTTCCCGTCGTTCTTTCCGTTCACCGAGCCTTCAGCCGACGTGCAGATCAGCTGCATTTTCTGCGGCGGCAAGGGCTGCCGCAAATGCAAGCACTCCGGCTGGATCGAACTGCTCGGCTGCGGCATGGTCGATCCCGCTGTCTTCGCCTTCGCCGCACGAGAAGCAGCCCGCCTACGATCCGAAGAAGATCAGCGGCTTCGCCTTCGGCATGGGCGTCGAGCGCATCGCCATGATGAAGTACGGCATCAGCGAAATCGGCCAGTTCTATGCCGGCGATATGCGGTTCCTGGGCCAATTTGCATGAGCAGGACAAGACATTATCGAGATCTGATCGCGTGGCAGAAGGCGATGGAGTTGGCACGCGCAATCTACGCACAAACCGAAGAGTTCCCGAAATCGGAGACATTCGGATTGCGTATGCAATTGCGTCGATCAGCCGTTAACACGGCCAGCCACATATCCGAAGGCCACGGTCGACTAACCGATGCAGAGAATCGCAAATCGCTCAGCGTTGCTCGCGGCTCTATCAACGAACTGCAAACACAGCTTGAACTCGCAGGAAGCCTCAAATTCATCAACGAATGAGACAGCAAACGAATTGATCGACCTCGCGACCGAGGTCGCGAAACTGATCAATGGACTAATAGGCGTGCTCGAGCAAGAACCTCGCTAACTTGCTGACTCGCTAACGCGCACAGCGCGGCTAACTTGCTAGGAGATTAAGACCACGCAATGAAAATTCTGACAAAATGGCTGAGATCGTACCTGCCCGAACTCGCCATCTCCGACACCCAACTCGCCGAAGACCTGACCCTGCGCGGCATCGCCGTCGAAGGCATCTTCGATCTCGGCGCAGGCAACGGCTCTCTCTTCGAGATGGACATCACCACCAACCGCGTCGATGCCATGAACCACTACGGCATCGCGCGCGAGGCCGCGACGATCTACGGCGTAGAACTTGAGCCGCTTGATGCTTCCTTGCCGGAGCACAAACCAGCCGCCGAATCCGTTCTCCGTCAAGATCGAAGCCGAAGATGCCTGCGGCCGCTTCACCGCCCGCGTCCTGCGCGGCATCACCATCGGCGAACTCGCGCGACTGGTTCCCCGGCGCTGAAGTCTCCACGTACTTCGGCCTGCTCGAGCAGAAGCAAATCTCCAACGCCGTCGACGCCACCAACTTCGCCTGGCTCGCCATGGGCCAGCCCACCCACGCCTTCGACCTCGACAAGATCGAAGGCGGCATCATCGTTCGCCGCGCCCGCAAAGGCGAAAAGCTCAAGACCCTCGACGGCATCGAGCGCACGCTCGATCCCGAAGACCTCGTCGTCGCCGACCACGTCAAGCCGCTCGGCCTCGCCGGCGTCATGGGCGGCTGGGACACCATGATCACGCCCGACACAAAGAACGTCCTCGTCGAAGCCGCATGGTTCGAGCCCATGGCCGTTCGCCGCACCGCGCGCCGCCACGGCCTGCACACCGACGCCAGCCATCGCTTCGAGCGCGGCGCCGACTTCAACGCCGGGCCCGTCGCATCCGCAATCGTCAGCCGCATCCTGCTCGCCAACGGCGGCACCATCGAAGGCGATCTCGTCGACGTCCGCGTCCCTGCGTGGGAAGCCCGCACTGCCAATCGCCAGCCCATCACCCTCGCCCTCAGCGAAGTCCATCGCATCCTCGGCAAGACCGAAGACACGCAGGCATCACCGCGCCATTCGTCGAATCCACCCTCACCGGCCTCGGATGCACCCTCTCAAGCCATGCCTCGCAATCCAATGCGTGGCAGGTCGCGCTCCCCAGCTGGCGCCTCGACCTCGAGCGCGAAATCGATCTCATCGAAGAAGTCGCCCGCGTCTACGGCTACAACCGCTTCGCCAACACCCTCCCCGCATTCGGCGAGGGCGTAAAAGCCCTGCCGTGGGCCGAAGCCGAATCCGCCGTCCGCGGCACCCTGCTCGCCGCCGGATTCCACGAAGCCATCGCCAGCACTTTCTGCTCCGCTGCCGATGCCGCGCTCACTGCGCCCATCCCCGGCCAGGTCGTTCCCATCGGCAACCCGCTCAGCGAAGAAGCCGGCGTGCTCCGTCCCTCGCTCGTGCCCGGCATGCTCTCAGCGGTCGCCGGCAATCTCCATCGCGACGTCAGCGACGTGCGCCTCTTCGAACTCGGCACCGTCTTCAGCGGCACCACAGAAAAAGTCGAAGAACGCCCCGCGCTCGCCTTCGCTGCCGTGGGCGCTCTTCCTGACCAGAGCGCCCTTCACTCCCCGAGAGCCATCGAGTTCCACGACCTCAAAGGCGTAGTCGAACAAACTCTTGCGCGCTTTCAAATGCGCACCGTCTACTTCGATCGCTTCCCGCCCGAGTCCGGCCTCGCACCCGCATGGCTGCATCCTTATCGTTCCGCGCGCGTCGTTGCGGAAGGTCTCACCGTCGGCTGGTTCGGCCAGCTGCATCCAAGTCGAGGCAGCCGCCCGCAAAATCAAAGATCCCGTCCTCGTCGGCGAGCTCTATCTCGACCGGCTCTACAAGCTGCCCTTGCGCAAACCCGCCGCGCGCGACATCTCCCGCTTCCAGCCCGTGCGTCGCGACTTCTCCCTCGTGCTCGATCAGAGCATCGCGTGGGAAAAGATCGATCAGGCACTCGCGTCCCTGCAAATTCCCGAACTCGTAGACTGGCGTGCCCGCGAAGTTTTTCGCGATGCCCGCCTCGGTGCGCACGACTATGCACTCCTTGTCAGCACCACCTTCCAGGCTCCCGATCGCACCCTCCGCGAAGAAGAACTCCAATCATTCCAGTCGCGCGTAGTCGAGGCCGTCAGCAACGCCGGCGCGCGCCTGCGAACCTGACCCGTATCGGGGGAGTTTCTTCGCAGTTTCCCTCAGCTTCCTCCGCTCGCTCGTGGAGCTATACTTCCCGAATACAGCGCAATTGCGCGGAGGTTATCTTTCATGTCGCCATCATCTCTGGAATCCCAGATCGCGGAACATCCCGGCACCGAGCAGTCTGAAATGCACGATCACGGAACGACTGGCAACCTCGCTCTCAGCAGCAGCGATTTCTCAGCTCTCGAAGAGCGCGTCGCCCGCACCGTCGAACTGGTCAAGACCGAACGCCAGGCCCGCGCCGCCGCTGAACAGCGCGCAGAATCTCTCCACGCGCAGCTCGGCGAGCAACAAACAGTCGTGAAAACTCTGCAGGAAGAAGTCCGCGCCCTCAACGCTGAGCGCGATCAGGTTCGCCAGCGCGTCGATCGCCTGCTTTCGCAACTCGACGCACTTGAAGTGTGAGGTCTTTGATGGCCAAGGAAATTCTGCCCGGCACCCCCGGATACACCAGCGTCAGCATCTACGACCAGATGTATCACCTGCGCGGCCAGAACCCCGACCACATCCGCCAACTCGCGGAACTGGTAGACAGCAAAATGCGAGCCGTAGCCGCGCAGGGTCGCACCGTTGACTCCCTGCGCGTCGCCGTTCTTGCTGCTCTCAACCTGGCCGACGAAGTCTCGCAATTTTCCGGCATGGACGCAACAGAAGGCCGCGCCCGTGCCGCACACCTGAGCGACATGCTCGACGAAGTCCTCGAAGACGAACGCAAAACCGGCTAGCAGCAACCCGCTGGCTCGCTGACGCAATTCCGCGCCGCGCAAGCAACAACCCGCTAACTTGCTAGCTCGCTACTTCCGCGCAGCGGAAGCTGACCCGCTGCCTTTGTTTTTTAAACCTTCATTCCGCCCCGCGATCGTCAAGGCAGATTCGACAATCAAAGGATTGTCCAAGTGAATCCCGAATCGGAACCACATTTTCAAGGGGGTTTCAAGTTACTAGCACAATGAGGGGCACCCGCACAAGACTTGCAATTCCTCGCCAACATCCATACAGTCAGCAATAGAAACCGGCCTGCAAAGCAGGTGGGTAGTCAACGCTGGTTGAACCAACATTCATTGAACAGGGGCTCTTCTCGTACAAATTGGTTCTGTGTGCCGTGTCCGCCAGTCCGGAATGCCTAATGAACCACGGGGAGCTCCGCCGTCTTAGGACGGGTTCACCAGCGCATTGCCCACGGCCCAGCGGGTCGGGTTCTACTTCAGCGACGAAGTGCGATCGCCGAAGGTCTTGGGATTCTTGCTTCACTGGTGGCGTGAAAGCGTCACTCCGCCCTTGTGTTCCGCATCCCGCACTCTGAACCGGTATCCTTGGTCAAGTGCATCCTGTCCTCTTCCACATCGGTCTGCTCGTAATCCCTTCATACGGCGCAACTGCCGCCTTGGGAGTTCTGCTTGCACTCATGCTCGCTCTTCACACCGCGCGCAAACTCCAAATCGATCCCAACAAAATCTGGAATCTCTGCATCCTCATGCTCTTTACCGCGCTCGTCGGTTCGCGTCTCCTGCTCGTCATGGCCAACTGGACAGTCCTGCGCCATCATCCGCTCTGGATGCTGGGTCTCGCGATGATTCATCATCCGCTGCTTGCTGCTATCGGAACGGTCATCGCGCTCGCCGTGGCCGCCTTCTACGCCCGTTTTGCAACATTGCCGTTTCGCATCACCGCCGACGTTCTCGCTGCGCCCGCCGCGCTCGGCCTCGGCTTCGAACAAATCGGCGCACTTGCTTGCCGGCTCTGGCTACGGCACCGGCGCGCATATTCCCTGGGCCATCACCTACACCGATACCCTTGCCGCGCGATGGAGCGATGCGCCGCTCGGCATTCCCGTTCATCCGGTCCAGGCCTACGCTGCATTCGGCTTCTTTGCAATTGCCGTTGGGCTCTTCTCTGGTTGCCGCATCGCCGCCAGCATGGAGACCTGGCCGGCCTCTTCCTCATGGCCACCGGAGTCGTTCTCTTCATTACTGAGTTCTGGCGCGACCCCATCGGCCGCGGTGCGCTTTCTCGGCGGCGTATTGAAAGGTCCGCAGGTCGCCGGCATCTTTTTCGTCCTCGCCGGAGCATCCATGCTGCTTGAACGCCCGTCGCAGCGCATCGCGGTGCCGTCTCATCCCATTCGCCGCCGCCTTCCGTGCCGCTCCGAAATTGAAAGGCCATCCCATGACTGAGCCGCGCACCATCGCCGTTCCACCCGAAGCCGCCGGCCAGCGCCTCGATCACTTCATCGCCACGCAACTCGAAGGCGTCAGCCGATCGCGCGTTCAATTGCTGCTCGATCAAGGCGACGTCTCCGTCAACGGCTGCGCAGGCCAAGGCGTCTCTCAAGCTTCGCGGCGGAGAACAGATACTCATCACCGGCGAACCCCATCCCGCACCTCTCAAAGCCACGCCGCAAGACATTCCGCTCGACGTCGTCTTCGAAGACAAGCACTTCGCCGTCGTCAACAAGCCCGCCGGCATGATGGTGCACGCCGGCGCCGGCGAAACTGAAGATGCGCGCAACAGCAACACCCTCGTCAATGCGCTGCTCTTTCGATTCAAAGCGCTTTCGGCAACCGGCGGCGACCTCCGGCCCGGCATTGTCCATCGCCTCGACAAGGACACCAGCGGCCTCATCATCGTCGCCAAAAACGACGCCGCCCACGCCGCGCTCGCCGAACTTTTTTCCTCGCGTCAAATCAGCAAGACCTATATCGCACTCGTGCAAGGCGCAGTCGAGCGCCAGAAGGGAACCATCACCGCTGCCGTCAGCCGCGATCCGGTGCGCCGCACCCGCATGACCACCCGCCCTGCCGAAAACGCCCGTTCCGCCGTCTCTCACTACGAAGTCGTTCGCCGCCTCGACACGCGCTTCGGCAAGTTCACCCTGGTCCGCGTCCGCATCGAAACGGGCCGTACCCACCAGATTCGCGTCCACATGGCCTCCATCGGCCATCCCGTCGTCGGCGATACTCTCTACGGCGCCTCGTCTCAACTCACTGATCAGGTTGCCGCACAGGCTGCTCCCTCCCGCTCCGCGCGTCGCAATTCCCAGCCCCAGCGCCTCAGGCTCAATCGCAATTTCCTCCATGCCGCCAGGCTCGCGTTCACGCACCCCATCACCGGCAAACCCCTTGAATTGGAAGCTCCCCTTCCCAGCGAACTTGAGACCTTTCTCCTCAGCCTTCGAACAAAGTCGAACAGACTCCGTCAATACTTCCGTAACCTGAACGGCGCCGGTTTGGGGTGCGCCATTGATAAGATAGGGAGCGATATGAGCACAAAATTGTCCGGTCTGGTTCTTGCGGCGGCAGTGTGTGTCTCCACCCTGCAGGCCCAGCAACCCGCGCAGGCTCCCGCACACAGCCCGCCGACCCTTTGCAACCCTGCAGCCCGCGCAAACCCCGGCGGCCCAGGCTCCCGCCGCCCAGCAGCCCGCAGCTGGAGCCCGCTCAAGATCAGGACGTCGGCCCCACCCTCAAGATCGGCGTCAACGAAGTCAATCTGATCTTCACCGTCACCGACAAAAAGGGCCATTACATCCCCAATCTCAAGCAGAGCGACTTCGCGCTCCTCGACGATCAGAAGGCGCCTGAAAAAATCACTTCCTTCCGCCAGCAGATCAACCTGCCCCTCCGCGTCGGCATCGTCATCGACGCCAGCACCTCCATCCGCTCGCGGTTTCACTTCGAACAGCAGTCGGCGACCGAGTTTTTGCTTCAGATTCTGAAAGCCAGGAGTGATCGCGCATTCGTCATGGGATTCGACGTCACCCCAACCGTGACCGCCGACTGGACCAACAACATCGACGCCCTCGAGACCGGCATCAGCCGCCTCCGCCCCGGTGGCGGTACCGCGATGTTCGACGCCGTCTACACCGCCTGTCGAGATAAACTTCTCGACGTATCGCGCGGCCAGGAACCCGTCCGCAAGGCCATGGTCCTCATCTCCGACGGCGACGACAACCAGAGCCGCGTACACCTCGATGAAGCCATCAAGATGTGCCAGCGCGCCGAGACCATCATCTACGCAATCAGTACCAACTGGACTCCCAGCCGCGGCCGCGGAGACCAGGTTCTGACGCAACTCGCAAGCGACACCGGCGGACAGGTCTTCTTCCCGCCCTCCGTTGAGGAGATGTCCACCAGCTTCAAGAACATTGAGGAAGAACTCCGCAGCCAGTACTCGCTGACCTATACGCCTGCCGACTTCAAACAAAACGGAGCGTTCCGGCCAATCTACCTCTACTGCAACGACCGCCGCTATATCGCCCGGACCAAAAAAGGCTATTTCGCCCCGAAGGAATAACGAGCGCCCTACTCCGCCCTGAAGGATTAACAGCGCATCTTTGGATCGCCGCGCCAATTGTTCTTACCGGTGTCATCCTGAGCTCCGCATGCTTGGGTCCCATAGATGATTCATCATCTGTGGGGTAAGGGAGCGAAGGATCTGCCTTTGGTTTTTCTGCTCCCGTTTCAGAACTTACGCTGAATCTCTTCCGCATTTGGCTCTCCCATATTTTCTTTCCCCTCCGTTTCGCATGGTTTCATCCAATCTGCGATGAAATGAATAAGGGAGAGAACCGGTGATTCGCCAGGCCATCTCATGCGACATCTGCGGAACGGAAATGCTCAACGCGAACCATTGGTTCGTCGCCAACGACCGCGGTCCGGAGCTTCGCATCAGCGCGTGGAGCGCCCATAATCGCACCAGGGCTGCAGTTCGCCACCTGTGCGGACACAAATGCCTCCATAAGCTTGTCGACGATTTCATGGCGAAGACTCAGAGCGCGCGTGCCTCCGCATCCGTCGAAGCAGAGACCGCCGTCCATCGGCCAGCGCCGCCCCATGACACAACCCTCCCATGGGGCGCGACGCTCAGAGTGCAAGCGCTTCCCATCATCGGTTCAAACCTTGAGAATTTTGAATCCTCCGCCCAACTCCTCAAGCCACCCGAGCAGATTGCAAGAACCGCATCCGGTCCCGCCGCCCTCCGCGCAGAAGCATGGAAACGAGAACGCCAGCGCCTCGCCGAACAATCCACACCCCGCCGCTCCATCGCCTAGCAGATATGCATTTCACCCGAAGCAATCATCCGCTGAATCGTTACTCTTCACGTAGCAGGAACCCGCTAACTCGCTAACTTGCTACTTTCCGCGCAGCGGAAAGCTAACCCGCTACTTCTGATCCCTAATCCCTAGTCTCTTCATCCGAAGCAAGCATACGCTGGGCATTACTTTTCACGTACCAGGAACCCGCTAACCCGCTAACTTGCTACTTTTCGCGCAGCGGAAAGCTAACCCGCTACTTCTAATCCCTAGTCCCTAATCCCTGTCCTTCAGCAGCTTCAGCAATCCCGCCTCATCCAGCACCGGCACCTTCAACTCCTGAGCCTTGTCCAGCTTTGTTCCGGCCTCTTCCCCCGCGATTACGTAGCTGGTTTTCTTGCTCACCGATCCGGAAACTTTCCCGCCCGCGGCTTCGATCTTCGCCTTTGCTTCATCGCGGGAAAGGTTCGGAAGCGTACCCGTCAATACCAGCGTCATCCCGGCCAGTTGCGTTGTGCGTTGCTTTTTTTCCGCCGTCATCTTCACGCCGGCCTGCTTCAGGTGATCGATGAGTTTACGATTTCCCGGCCGCGCAAAAAAGTCCGCGATCGCGTGCGAGATGCGCGGGCCAATCTCCTCTACGCGTTCCAGTCCTCCTGCATCCGCATCCATAACCGCGTCGATCGATCCAAATTCTTGCGCCAGCAGCTCCGCGGTGCGCTCTCCCACAAACCGGATTCCTAATCCCATCAGCACCCGCGCCAGTCCAGCGTGCTTTGAGTTTTCAATCTGTTTCAGCAGCTTCTTAATCTCGACCGGCCCGAATACTCGCTGCTGTTTCGTCACACCGTTGCGCTCAACCTCCTGCATCAACGAGGCGAGTACCTCTTCGGTCAGCGTGTAAAGGTCTGCGACGCTCTTTACCACTCCCTGGTTTGTCAGTTCGTAGACCGATGCCTCGCCCAATCCCTCAATATTCATCACCCCTCGGCTGGCCCAATGCTCAACTATGCCGTGCAGCAGGGCAGGGCAGTCGTCATTCACACAACGGTAATCGGCCTCTCCCTCTTCGCGTACAGCAGCCTGGTGGCAAACCGGACATTTCGTGGGATAAGAGAAACGGAGTTCCCCGCGCGGATGGTCTGCGTCCTCCACGATCGCAGCTACCTTTGGAATCACATCTCCGCCACGCTCGATCTTCACCCAGTCGCCGATTCTCAGCCCCATGCGCTCAATCCAGTCCGCATTGTGCAGTGTGGCGCGGCTGATGGTTGCCCCGCCCACGAATACCGGCTTTAGCATCGCGGTCGGCGTCAACTTCCCCGTCCGTCCTGTCGTAATCATGATGTCGTACATCTGCGTGATCGCCTGCTCGGCTGCAAACTTGTACGCGATCGCCCACCGTGGAGCACGTCCCGTGTATCCCAGTCGCTGCTGCGTCGCCTGCGCATTCACCTTGAACACCACGCCGTCGATGTCATATCCCAGCGTGGCCCTGCGCTTCCCGGCTGACCCGATGAACTCCATCATTTCTTCCACCGTGTGCATCCGCCCCCGATGCGGATTCACGCGAAATCCCAACGCCGTCAGGGCATCGAGCGTCTGCTCCTGCCCCATCGCCACGTACTCGCCCTGAGTCAGCAAGAAGTACGCATAGACATCCAGCCGCCGCTGCGCCACAATGCTCGGCTCCATGGTGCGCAGTGTCCCCGCCGCTGCATTTCGCGGATTCACCGCCGGCGCCAGTCCCTCTGCCTCGCGGTCCTTGTTCATCTTTTCGAATGCCTTCAGCGGCATCACCGTCTCGCCGCGAACCTCAAATTCCTGCGGCACATTGGCTTCCTTCAGCTTCGCTGCCGAAATGCTCAACGGCACGCTGCGAATCGTACGTACGCTCGTCGTCACGTCTTCGCCGATCTGCCCGTCGCCGCGGGTCAGCCCACGCACTAGCCGCGCTCCACCGCCCGGTGCAGACTCGTAATGCAGCGCAATGCTCAATCCATCCAGCTTCAGTTCGGCCGTATACTCCACCGGCAAATTTCCCGCCAGCTCCCGCACACGCCGGTCCCAGTCGCGCAGCTCCTCTTCGGTATAAGCATTGTCCAGGCTAAGCATCGGCCGTGAATGCCGCACTTTCTGGAATCCCTCCGCCGGTTTGCCGCCTACGCGCTGTGTCGGTGAGTCCGCCGTCAACAGCTCCGGATACTCCGTCTCCAGCCGCTTCAGCTCCTTCATCAGCGCGTCATACTCCGCATCGCTGATCGCCGGCGCGTCCATCACGTAGTAGAGGTGCTCATGCCGCCGCAGTTCCGTGCGCAACTCCTCAATGCGCTTCTCCGCCTTTGCTTTGCTCATATCACTCATCTGCAGGATTATAGGATGCAGCCGCCCATCTCTCCGACATAGCAAAGCGACGATTGCGAACCAGCCCAAAGGTCGACGAGCAACTCAGGCCAAAGCGCTAACTTGCTAACTCGCTATTTCCCGCACAGCGGGAAGCTAACCCGCAAAAAGATAAAACCAATCCTGCCTCGCGCCATTGAAACGTCGTGCGCAACCAGCCGCCAACTCCGCAAACGGTGCGAAGCACTGCGAACGGCGCGTAGCCGCTACCGCCAGCCACCCCACTCCGCTACCATGAACTCCAGCACGCTATGGAACCCATCACCCACTTCCTGACCGGTGCCTGCATCGGACGCGCCGGACTCAATCGCAAAACCGCCTACGCCACCCTGGCAGCCGTGCTCGCCGCCGAAGCCGCCGACCTCGACGTCGTCTGGGGATTTGCCGGCCCAGTCGAAGGTCTCAAGCACCATCGTGGCATCACCCACACTTTCATCGCTGTGCCCTTCATTGCCGCCGCCGCGGTTGGTGCCACCTGGCTCTACCACCGCTGGGTCGAACGCCGTCGCGACCGTCGCGCCAAAGCCGCTCCGCCTCTCGAACCCGGAGCCCCACCACGTTCCAGGCCGCAGCCCGTCCGATGGCACTGGGTCTATCTCGCTGCTTTCGTCGCATCCCTCAGCCACATCCTGCTCGACTGGACAAACAACTACGGAGTCCGTCCCTTCTTTCCTTTCAATCCTCGCTGGTATGCCGGCAGCTTTGTCTTCATCGCCGAGCCAGTTCTGTGGGTGCTGTTCTTCGCGGCTCTAATCATTCCCGGACTCCTGGGCCTCGCCGAACGCGAAATCAGTTCGAAGCGCACGCCCTTCCGCGGCCGCAACTGGGCCATCTTCGCGCTCACCGGAATGTTCCTGTTGTGGTGCCTGCGCTACACCGAGCACGCCAAGGCCGAAAACCTTGTTCTCAACAACCCCATCACCACCGTGTCCGTCGATCGCGTAGCGGCCGAGCCCTATCCGTGGAACCCGTTTCGCTGGCACGTGATTGTCGAGACCCCGAGCTTTTATCAATTCGCCGAGGTCAACAGCCGCACGGAATCCATCGACAGCGATCCGCAAACCGACCAGTTCTTCAAACCGCCCGACACTCCGGCCGTCGAAGCCGCCAAGCAAACGAAACTGGGCAAGGTTTATCTGGACTGGGGCCGCTGGGCCGTGGTGCAGGATATCGGCCAGGTGCAGGTCGTCGGCATCGATCCTCCGCAACTACCGTCTGGCCACACATGGACTACGGTTGAGTTCAGCGATCTGCGCTTCGGATACGATTTTCGCGGCAACGGCAACTCCCGTCCGCCGTCAGGCCTGGGAGGAGCCGTCTACATCGTCGACAACCACGAAGAAGCCGGCCAGGCAATCGGTGGCCGCGAACAAAAATAGCAATCCGGCTGATCAACGGGACTACGCCGATCACATATCCCGCTAACTTGCTAACTCGCTACGGCGCGTGCGCGCCGCTAACCCGCTAAGCTCTAAATGTTCCGGGGCCTGACTAAGTGCACCCTTTCGGTTGAGCCTCAAGCATTCTGGGCCTCTTGTAGGGAGGAGACGAAAATTGCCCAGGATGAAATCCTGGGTTAGCAATCCGCCCCGGGAACCCAGCCGCCCCGTAGGGTCGGTTCGAATTGAAAGAACGCAGCCCAAGCGGGCCGCACCGAAAATCAAACGAAATTGTTTGGAGAGTCCTGACAACGAAACCGGACCCTGAGGAACCTACGCGCGCTTCCTCTTCGTGCGCGCCGACGCGTGTCCGGCCTTCTTCCCGCGCCCGCTATGAGTCGTCGTCGTGGCCGCGACCTCTCGCGTCGCCGCCGCATGCCGTCCCCGCCGGTGCGTCACAGCCGGCCGCAGCGTAGCCCCTACACGCCGCTCTGCCGCAGTCGGATCATCCACATACGCCGGATCCAGCATCGCAATCACCGAGATCGCCCGCGTTCGGTACAGTCGCGCCCACTGCGTAGTCATCAGCGACTTCTGCACGCCCGTCCAGTACTCCGCCGTCTGATCCATTGCCACCGGTCCGTCCTGCACCGTTGCCGTCACGCCAACCGCCTCAGCCCGCGGTCCCGCACCCGGATTCACCAGCGCCAGAAACCCACTGAAGTGCTCCAGGTTCACGCCCATCTGGTACACAAGCTGGGCCATTGCCATCTGCTGCGGTCCGGTCAATTCATCAAAATTCCGGCAATACGCACGCGCGTTGTAGACGGCCTGGATCGCGCCGATCCGCACAAGCTCCATCGCCTCTTCGTCAGAAATCTGCTCCGGCAGATTCATCATCTGCTTGCGCCACGTCCGCTTGCCCCATGTCCGTCTGCGCTCGTAAAAGACTTTCAGAATGCCATCCAGCCGCGCCGGATCAAACCCCGCAGCCTGCCAAAGGTCCGCCGACGAAGGCTCCAGAAACGAATGCGGATTCAGGGAATCAGGCTGCGGATGTTCCCGCGCCGGCAAATCCAGGCTGAATCCCGCCCCGATCAGCGGCTGCTTGGTCTTCGGATCGGGATATGCCACCAGCACCCATCCCTCGTGCCGCCGGTCCCGCAGAATATCAGCCAGTTCGTTCACGTCGAACTTGACTTCCGACTGCTTGAAGTCCTCCAGTATCCGCACTGCCGGACTGGCTGCAAATACCGGCGTCGCCTGCGAAATCGATGGAGTCTGCACAACCCGGGGCTCCGTCAGTGGCGAATCCGCCCCAACCGGCGCGCTCTGCGCAAACCCTGTCATTCCCAGGCCGAGGGCCAACGAGGCGACCGCAAATGGCTGCTGAATTCTCAATGAAAAGTTCCCTGCAATAACAATGCGTTAAATTCGTTCACAGCGCAACGCCGCAAGTGCCCAATCGGCGCAAAAGGTAATTACTTGGTTCAACACCGGCGTCACCGCTGAGTTGTTCCCATCTGCTCGCTGCGGCCTGAAATTCTCCCGCCGCATGAAAACTTTTATGTATCTGACGCACTGCGTGGTTGACCACCCGGCTTTCACGCACGAGAATGGATATGTCGCTTTCTCATCCGGTGCAGTCGCTCCGGCATCCCGTTTCCAGAGGTGTACATGCCCGCTTATCTGCTCCTGGTTCTTGCCATTCTCACCCGCGTCATGCCCCATTACGGCTGGTTAAACTTCACCGCCGTCGGCGGCGCCCTGCTTTACTTCGGCGCGCGGCGCCCGTGGCGCGAGATGCTGGCCCCCCTGGCCGCCCTCATGGTTACCGACTACTGCCTCACCGTCTTCTCCTATCACTACAGCTTCGCCTGGACGGCCTACGTCACCACCTGGGCCTGGTATGTAGCTGTCATGGCGCTCGGGTTCATTCTGCTCAAGACCAAGACCAGCTGGCTTCGCGTCGGCGCCGCCGTCATACTCGGACCCACGTCCTTCTGGCTGATTTCGAATTACACCGTCTGGGTGCTATCGAGTCACGCAGTTCCAGTCGCCGGCGATATGTATTCGCATACCCTCTCCGGGTTGATAACCTGTTACGCCGCTGGGATTCCCTTCTATCGCAACGACGTGGCCTCAACCGCGATCGTCGCTGGTCTTGCTTTCGGTGTTCCCGTCCTCGTCCGCAAAATGCGCATGGAGCGCAACGCAGCCGTCGTCACAGCCCGCTAAATCCGCGTTGATTTAGCTGCGCGCACTACCGATGAACTGTCATCCCGAGCGCAGCCGAGGGATCTGCGGTTGTCTTTCGCTCCCATCGCCGCGATCATGACCGAGCAGGTTTCGCTTTGGAGGGTACGGGCTTTAGCCCGTACATTGACTCTCTAATGGACCCGGGCTTTAGCCGCTGAGGGACACTTTTCTTTCCGACATCGCGCTAACTTATCGACTGGAGAACCCCCAAAGTTAATTTTCCCGCTCAATCTCCCCACTCCTCTGCTTCCGCCACCACCAGATGCCAAACCCAACAACCGCCACCCCTAACACCACCAGCAGAACCATCCGCGCATGGTGCTGCACAACCCCCAACGCCCCGGGACCAAGCTTTATCACCAGCAGCGAGAGGATCAGCCACCGCACCAGCCTGCCCGTGAAGACCGCCAGCATGAACGGCGCCACCCGCATCTCAAACACTCCGGCGGCAAACACAAACGCCTTCCACGGCGTTGGAGGCGGCAGTGCCGAAGGGATGGCCATCGCCAGAAACTCCTGCTTCTCAAACCGCAGCTTCATGCGCTCGTAGCGCTCCCGGTTCACGCGCTTCAGAATGAATAGCTCTCCACCGGCACGTCCCAACCCATAAGGCAGAAGTCCGCCCACTGCGGAACCCGCTGCCGCCATTACGCAATAAGCCCAGAAATGCCGCTGGTCCTGCCACACCCACACCGCAATCAATGCGTCCATGGGAACCGGGATGGTCGAGGAGTCCAGAATCGCCACCGCGCCCGCGCCCAGAATCCCCCACTTGATAAGAACGGGAAGGATGACCAGCTTCCACTTAAGCAGGATTGCTTGAAAAAAATGCTTCAAAAACGTCCCTTTCCCCTCATAAAACGTCCATATCCTGGGGCAGGCCAGCGACATGTCGTCGTCAATGGCATTGTGTCAAAAGTTCAATTGTACGGTCCTTGGGTTCTCAGCGTGCGCGATCGGCCGCAATCCCATACCCGGATAATGTGTCCCGAAACCGACGATCTAGTTTGTCCGTTTTGCTGAAACGCCGGGAATGAGAGAATAGATCAGAAGGATTTGAAGCAGAGCTGGCCGGGAAATCCCTCCAGGCAGCCGCAGCCCGCATGCATGCCGACCAGTGAAGCCAAAACCACCGCGAACGAGCCCCATGAGCCTGCGGCAACCCGCCCAAAGAGGGCCAGCACTGGTCCTTTGAATCTGAGCTTTCCAGAGAACGACAGACCCTTCATCGAGCAAATCCCTGCCTCCGAAGACGGTCTCGAGACCGACGAGGGCGGAGAAAAGAACCGAATCCGTCGCGGTGCGGCCACCTCGCGCTGGGTAGACTACGACACTCACGAATTGCTGAACATGATCAGCGAGCTCGAAGATGAGCGGCGCTGGGCCCGGCTTCGCGAAGGTATCTGGCTCGCACTTCTTATTCACATCCTGCTCCTTTCAGCCATCACCTGGGTTCCTCGCTACCTCTTCCATGTACCCCCGGTCATCGACCCCTTCGACGCAATGAAGCAGCGCAAGGACCTGACCTACCTTGACCTGCCGCCCGATGTGCTCAAAAAATACGCGCCGAAGGTCCAAGTCAAACCGGTGCCCGAGAAGCAGCCGCGTGTCGATAAAAAGACCCTGGAAGCTCTTAAGAAGCCCGCCCCCCCACTCCCTCAGCCCGAGCCCCAGCCCACCACCGCCCCTTCTCAGCCGGCGCTCACATCACCCGTGCCTAAAGTCGAGCCCGCGCCTCAACCCAGCGAAGCACCACGGCCGCAGGCGGTTCCTGCGAAACCCAACTTTGCCATGGGTTCGGCGAATCCAGCTGACGCGCTCCGAGATGCAATGCGCGGATCCCGCAGTGGACCCGGTGCCGCGCAGATGCCTCCCGGCGGCGGTCAAATGCCGATGCATCCGGGCGCTGGAGGAGGCGTACAGGTCCTCAGCGACACGCAAGGTGTCGACTTCAGCTCCTGGCTGCTGCGCTGGCACCGCGAAACCGAGCGCACATGGGACCCGCTCATCCCCGACGAAGTAAACCCGCCGATCCTAAAAAAGGGTGCCGTCGTAATTCGCTTCAAGGTCTTGCCAACCGGCCGCCTCATGGAAGGCAGCATGGTCCTGGAGGGCCGTTCCGGCGACACTGGCCTCGACCGTGCCGCCTGGGGTGCCCTCACCGGCTCCAACTATCCGCCCCTCCCCCACGACTTCCACGGTCCATACCTCGAACTTCGTGCTATCTTTCTCTACAACACCGAGCCCGGCCGCTAGGCAGCCGGATAAAGCGCTTCGAATGGGGCAGCACCAAATCATCGGATAAATCGATAAATTTGCATGTGCCAGCCCACCTCTTCCACCCGATCGCATCGAACTCATTTAGGTGCTCCATAAACAATGACCCCCCGCTCCTCAAAAGAAACGTTGGAATCCCTTCGTGTCACACTTCAGAAGTTGGAGCAGACCACAGATTCCCCGTCAAACGGACAGGACATCGCCGAGCTTAAGCAGATTCTCCTCAACAGGATCGCCGAGCTCGAAGCATTGAGCGCAATGCAGCCTGCGGAAGTCGAATCCGCACCCCCCACCCCCTCCGACCTGCCCCCACTCGCGGTCACCACCGAAGAGGATGGGGTGAAGAAAACGGCAAACGCGGTTCCCCTGGAACAACTCGACTAAGCTTCAGCTGTCAATACCTCACCCCCTTCGTCATCGTCTAAGTCTCTGGAAACACACGACAAGAAATCTCTGCAACTTTGCAGTCTATTTCTCGCCGATCGCTATACTAAGAATTCAAAGAGCAATCGGACTGGCAGGGCTTTATCGTCCGACTGAGAAGTCTTTCGTCGCCGACCTGCTAACTCGCTTGATCGCGGAGCGATCGCTAAACTTGCTGTTCTTGTCAAACAAACCTTGTCCACAGCCGCGTACATTGGGCTGTTGCATAGTGCATCATTGCCGGACAGGACAGGGCTTAATGTCTGCGTGAGAAGTTTTTCGTAGCTGACCTGCTAACTCGCTTGATCGCGGAGCGATCGCTAACTTGCTGTTCTTGTCAAAACAAACCTTGTCCACAGCCGCGTACATTGGGCTGTTGCATAGTGCATCATTGCCGGACAGGACAGGGCTTAATGTCTGCGTGAGAAGTTTTTCGTAGCTGACCTGCTAACTCGCTTGATCGCGGAGCGATCGCTAACTTGCTGTTCTTGTCAAAACAAACCTCGTCCACAGCCGCGTACATTGGGCTGTTGCATAGTGCATCATTGCCGGACAGGAAGGGCCTTAATGTCTGCGTGAGAAGTCTTTCGTCGCTGACCTGCTAACTCGCTTGATCGCGGAGCGATCGCTGACTTGCTGTTCTTGTCAAACAAACCTCGTCCACAGCCGCGTACATTGGGCAGTTGCATAGTGCATCCTTGCCCACAATGTGGAACGATTTCGGGATTCCGGCCTAAAAAAGGCCCGTAAGTCGTTTCCTGAGACGACTCTGCGGGCTAAGTACTTTATCCAGGCGACTTTGGCGGCGTGCGGCTCGCGTAAGCCGCTCAAAATGGCGACCTTCGTCACAGAGTATGGGTATACACCCCCCCGGTAGCAGAGTAGTACACACGCTGCCATCCCTGCTTACGCCGTAGCATCCATCGTCGGCTCATCGGAGCCGAGCTGCGCGGCCCGCGGCGGGTCCAGCGGTCGCGAATCAGGTAATTCAATGCCATCCTGCCTCAGCAGTGCCTCGTAAATCGGCACCGGTCGCAAGTAGCGCGCCAGCACGAAAGCCGTCATGTTGGCGATCATCAGGGGCAGCACCAGCCCGTAACCGCCCGTCATCTCGAAGACGATCAGGATCGAAGTCATGGGCGCCCGCACAATTCCCGCAAAAACTGCTCCCATGCCCACGACCGCAAAAGCGCCTATGGCATCCGTCGGATGATGAAAAACTGTGACGTCGAGGTAGCCAACGGCGCCACCGAGCATTGAGCCCATGAACAGCGACGGCGCAAAAATGCCGCCAGACCCGCCGCTGGAGTAGGAACTGACCGTCGCGGCGAGTTTGAGCACGCAGAAAACAGCCATGAACAGCAGCGGCATCGTTCCCGTAAGTGCAAGTTCCATAGTCTTGTAAGGATCGCCGGCAATGCCATTCAGGTGAAACCAGTAAAGCGCCAGCACCGCCAGCGCACCCGTTGCCAGGCCGCCAATCGCCGGATGAATCCACTTCGGCACCGCCGTCCACCGCTTGAACAGCGCGCGCAAGGCGAGCAGCGAATCGGTAAATGTAATCGAAACCACGGCCGCAAGCACACCCAGCAGCGCGTACCAGATCAGAGACGATGCGGCGCCCAGCGCATAAGTGCGCGGCATGTGAAAGACGGGATTGGAACCGAGAATGGAGTGTTCGACGACCGCGGCCAGCGCCGCGGCCACAATCACTCCGGAAAGCATCGTCTGGTCAAGGTCTCCGATCAGTTCTTCAAGCGTAAAAGTGATCGCCGCAATCGGCGCGTTGAAAGCCGCCGCGATGCCCGCCGCCATCCCAACAGACGTCATACGCCGGCAGTTCCGTGGACTTAGCCGTGCAGCCCTCGCCATCAGGCTGCTCACCCCGGCGCAGATCTGGACGGTCGGTCCTTCCAGTCCCAGCGATGCGCCGGAGCCGATCTGGAACGCGCAAAGAACAAACTTGCCAATGGTCTCGCGCAGCGACACAAGGCCGGAACGCAGTGCAAATGCGACCTTCACCTGGGGAATGCCCGATCCAGCCGCAGCCGGAACCCAGTAGGTAAGTCCAAGACCAACGATCAATCCACCCACTCCCGGCGTAAGGATCGTGAAGAAGATCCACCAGTACCCCGGCGCATGATTGGCGCGATTAATGAGCAGCGCTTCAAGCCAGCCGATCGAAAGATGGAACGCGACCGCCGCCAGTCCGCACAGCCCCCCGGCAAGGATCGTCACGGCCAGCAAACGCTGCCGTTCGTCGGCCATGCGGCGGCTAAACCACGCAAATAAGCGCGAAAACAGACCTCGTAACCAGCTTGCTGCGCTCAATTCTCAGGGGACCTCGATGGAAGAACCAGCACTCTTCAGTATAAGAAGCCGATTGGACGCGCAAAGTTAGCGATTTCGCCGCGTCTCCCGGCCTGCAAAAAACCTCGCCATTGCTTTGAAGAGTTCCGCTTCAGTATTGCTGAAAACGCGACGAACGCGATGTTTTGTAACAAGGGCATGGCTTCACACTTGCTGAAAATTCGACGGACGCAACGCTTTGTAACAAGGGCATGGCTTCAGCCAGGCCGCAAACGCAACAAAATGAGCGTCGGGGCTTTAACCCCTGTGATGCTCGCTAGGGTTCGGCTGGGTCTGCTGCATGAACTCGGCGAGATAGTTCTTCCACACAGCCGCAGCGGTATGCGTACCGTGTCCGCGCGTCTGGTCGCTGATTGGGATAAGAATGAACCGCGCATGCGGCATGCGCTTCACCATCTTTTCCGCAATACCAAGCTCCGGCGGATTGATATAGTCGTCGGCGGAATTGATCCACAGCACCGGATCGATGATCGTCTCAAGTCGCGGGCCGGGATCGTAGTTCCGGCTGGCGTTGAGGTAATAGATCATGTCGTTCGCATCCGGCGCAGGTCGCGCCCAGTACCGATCGACAAATTGCTCGGCGGCTTCACGCGTCGGCGCCTGCTTCTGCATCACGAGAGGAGCGGAACCCATTACAAGAATCAGAGTGTCAGCCAGCCGCAGGCCTTCTACTGGCTCGGTTGTGTAGTCTCCGTTCTTCCATGCGGGATCGAGCTTGATGCCTTGAATACTCATGTAGCGCATCATCCGGTTGCGGCCCGCGATCTGCACCGGCAGGCACGCAAACGGCGCCAGCGCATCCGCAAAGCCGGGATACGTTTCGCCCCACACAAAAGTCTGCATGCAGCCCATAGACGTTCCAAGAATCAGCCGCAGATGATCGACCTTCATCTGGTCGAGCATGATGCGCTGGCTGCGAACCATGTCGTCATAGTCGTAAGCAGGGAAATGCATGTGCATCCCGTCAGAAGGCTTCGAACTCTGTCCGTGCCCAATGTCGTCCGGCAGGATGATGAAGTACTTCTGAATATCGAGAATCCCACCCGGCACAAACAGCACATCCGAGAAGACGGGATTCAGCAACGAGTGTGCATTGCCGCCCGTCCCATGCAGCAGCAGAACCGCATTGTCCACGCGCCCCGCTGCATTGCGATGTGGCGTGCCAAGAGTGAGGTAGTGCAGCTTCAGCTCAGGCAAAGTCTCGCCCGTACCAAACCGGAAATTCGGCAAGCTGACATTGCCATCCTGCGTCGGCCAGTGGCTCGCCGGAGCCGATGGAGTAGAACCGCTTTGGCAAAAGGCGTGGATGCTCGTAAGAAACAAGGCGGCGAAAGCGACACGGGCCGCGAGTGGGTACATGGAAAACCTCCGTGGTTACGGATTGAGCGTAGCGGCTGATGGCGTCCCGCGCAAGCAATCCGCGGCGGCCATCTCTTTCGAGAGTACAGCTTTGTCTTTCCCGGGCTGCCGTAACCGCGTTAAAATCTCAATGTCAGGTATGTATCAACCGCGCCGCAGCCCGCATCTCCTCCACGCCTCTGCTCAAACGTTTTCGCCGCGGGCGCCCCGATCGTGGACGCACCTCCTCCTGCTGAGTAATCTATTCCCGTCGCTTTCTAAGCCTTTGTGCCGCTGTTCAATGCGCGGCTAAAGTTCTCGCGGCGTAAATTCCGCCATCAAGCTTTCAAGCTCATCCGCCTGGGCGCGGATAGAAAGGTCTCCTCAATGAGTACCGAAATCAAGAACAGCTTCAATAGCCGTGCCACTCTGAAATCCGGCACCAAGTCGTACACCATCTTCCGCCTGCCTGCGCTCACCGCGCGCGGATTCGACCTCGGCCGCCTGCCCTTCAGCCTGAAGATCCTGCTCGAGAACCTCCTCCGTCGCGAAGACGGCGTCAACGTGACCGCCGCCGACATCGAGTTCCTCGCCAAGTGGGATGCCAAAGCCGAGCCGAGCCGCGAAATCGCCTACATGCCCGCCCGCGTCCTCATGCAGGACTTCACCGGCGTCCCTGCAATCGTTGACCTCGGCGCCATGCGCGATGCCATCAAGACCTTGGGCGGCGATCCCGAGCGCGTCAATCCTCTCGTGCCGGCAGAGTTGGTAATCGATCACTCCGTCCAGGTAGACGAGTTCGGCACGCCGCAGGCCTATGAAGCAAACTCGCTGCTCGAGTTCCAGCGCAACCGCGAGCGCTACGCATTCCTGAAATGGGGCCAGACAGCATTCCGCAACTTCAGCGCGGTCCCGCCCGGCATGGGCATCTGCCACCAGGTCAATCTCGAATACCTCGCGCGCGTTGTATTCACGACGGAAGTAAACGGCGACCTGCAAGCCTATCCGGATACGCTGGTAGGCACCGACTCGCACACCACCATGATCAACGGGCTCGGCGTGTTGGGCTGGGGCGTGGGCGGCATCGAGGCCGAGGCCGCCATGCTCGGCCAGGCCGTAAGCATGCTCGTGCCGCAAGTCGTTGGCTACAAGCTCATCGGCAAGCTGCGCGAGGGCGCCACTGCCACCGATCTCGTGTTGACTGTAACGCAAGCCCTCCGCAAGCTCGGCGTTGTCGGCAAGTTCGTCGAGTTCTACGGCCCCGGAATCGCCGCATTGCCCCTCGCCGATCGCGCCACCATCAGCAACATGGCTCCCGAATACGGAGCCACCTGCGGCATCTTCCCGGTCGACGCTGAGACGCTTCGCTACCTCAAACTCACCGGCCGAAGCGACGAGCAGATCGCCCTCGTCGAGGCCTATTACAAAGAACAAGGTCTCTTCCACACGGAAAGCTCGCCTGAAGCCGAATACACGCAGACGCTTGAGCTCGATCTCGCTGCAGTCGAACCGAGCGTGGCAGGCCCAAAGCGCCCGCAGGATCGCGTACTCCTGAAGGATGCGGCCGAAAGCTTCGCCAAACAACTCCCCAGTCTCCTCGCTCCAACCGCAAAGCCCCTTGGCACGCGCACCGCATCCATGTGGGAGCCGACAGCAATTACGGACATCGCTCTCGCCGTTGGTGCGGAAGACAATGAAGGCCCCGCTACTTCATCGGCCAGCACCAAGGCCGCGGGAAAAGACAAGGTGTTTAAGACCGGCCCCATCACCACCACCGTAAAAGAGCGCTTCAACGTCGATCCCGATCTGTATCTCGATCACGGATCCGTCGTCATCGCAGCGATCACCAGCTGCACCAACACGTCCAATCCGTCCGTAATGATGGCTGCGGGAATCCTCGCCAAAAAAGCCGTCGAGAAAGGCTTGACCGTTCCGCCGTGGGTCAAGACCTCGCTGGCTCCCGGCTCCCGCGTAGTCACCGATTACTACGAGAAATCAGGCCTCCTGCCTTACCTCGAGAAACTGCGCTTCAACGTCGTCGGCTACGGATGCACCACCTGCATCGGCAACTCCGGTCCGCTGCCGGCAGACGTTTCCAAATCCATCGATGAGCACGGCCTCGTCGCCGTGAGCGTGCTCAGCGGCAACCGCAACTTCGAAGGCCGCGTCAACGTCGACGTGCGCGCGAACTATCTGATGAGCCCGCCCCTGGTAGTCGCCTACGCGCTCGCTGGCCGCATCGGGCACAACTTCGAAACAGAGCCTCTCGGAAAAGACAAAAGTGGGCAGCCGGTTTATCTCAAAGACATCTGGCCCTCTCAGCAGGAAGTCGCAGCGGCGATTGAAAAAGGCGTCAGCAGCGCAGGTTTCCGCAAGGAGTACGCCACCGTCAGCGATGGCGACGCAAGCTGGCAGGGCCTTAGCTTTCCCACTGGTGACGTCTACAAGTGGGAGCCGGACTCGACCTACATTCGTCAGGCGCCATACTTCGACGGAATGAAGAAGCAGCCCGACGTGATCACCGACATTCTCGGTGCGCGTGTCCTCGCGGTACTGGGCGATTCGGTGACTACCGATCACATCTCACCTGCTGGCTCCATCAAGGCCAACGGGCCCGCCGGCAAATATCTCTCCGAACATGGCGTGAAGCCGGCGGACTTCAATTCTTACGGATCGCGTCGCGGCAACCACGAAGTCATGGTTCGTGGAACCTTTGCCAACGTGCGTCTCCGCAACAAGCTCGCACCGGGAACAGAAGGCGGCGTTACGCGCCTCCTGCCCGAAGGCGAGCAAATGTCTATCTTCGACGCCAGCGTAAAGTACGCCGAACGCAAAGTGCCTCTGGTGATTCTGGCCGGCAAGGAATACGGCTCCGGCTCCTCGCGCGACTGGGCGGCCAAGGGACCGAACCTGCTGGGTGTTCGCGCGGTAATCGCCGAGAGCTTCGAGCGCATTCACCGTTCAAACCTGGTCGGCATGGGCATTCTTCCCTTGCAATTTGAAGAAGGTCAGAACGCCGAGTCGTTGGGGTTAACGGGCGAAGAGGTGTACGACTTCGCAGGCCTCACAAATCTCCTCAAATCGAAGTTCGCGAGTAGCCACGCGCTGAAAGTTAAGACGAAGGCTGCAGACGGAGTCGTGAAGGAGTTCATCGCCAAGGTGCGAATCGACACACCCCAGGAGATCGAGTACTACGAGCACGGCGGAATCCTGCTATACGTTCTTCGCCAACTAGCCACAAAGTAAGAATTCCCGCCTCATCGTTGGGTGCCCCAGGTCTCGATCTTGAGACCTGGGTTTTCACAATCGTCCGAAACGCCAAGTTCAGCAATACAAAATGCCACTCGGTATGGAGTGGCATTTCTATCGCTGAACAATCTGCAAATGCTACCGTCGCTTCGACGCAGCCTTTGCGCTCTTGGCGGCGCGCTTCGGTTTATGCAGATGTACAGCAGGGGCCGACGCCCCCTCAGGACCCGGCACAACCTCATCTTCGTGCGGAGCAAAGAAGCGCACGCCCTCCTGGTTGTGTTCGCCCAGCACATGCAGGCGCAGAAAGTTCGTTGAGCCGGATTTGGTGCGTGTTCCCGCAACGATTGCGATGACCTCGCGGTTGCGCACGTAACCATGCTGCTCGAGCAGACTCTCAGCAACATCAACAAGCGCCTCGGTCGAATTGACCTTGGGGCAGCGAATGGGCGTGGTGCCCCACAGCAGGTTCAGACGGTTGATAGTGAGGTCGAGCGGACTGAGCGCGAAGATCGGCGCCGTGGGATGATACTTGGACAGCTGACGCGCCGTGGCGCCCGATTCAGTGAAAAGCGCGATGCCGCGCAGATCAAGATCATCGGCGGCGTGTGCGGTTGCTTCGCAAATAGTTTCGGCAATCGATAGCCTCGTCTGCGAGATACGCGGCTCATTGAGGTGATCTTCTCTGATATGGCGCTCGGCTTCGCTCACGATGCGGCCCATCATGGCAACCGCTTCGATGGGATACTTGCCAACGGCCGATTCGCCGGAGAGCATCACCGCGTCGGTTCCGTCGTACACAGCGTTCGCGACGTCGGAGACCTCGGCACGCGTCGGCCGCGGATTCTCGATCATCGACTCCAGCATCTGCGTCGCCGTGATTACCGGCTTGAAGTACTCCGATGCGCGCCGAATGATGTGCTTCTGAATCGCAGGAACTTTTTCCGGCGGAACTTCAACGCCCAGATCTCCGCGCGCCACCATGATTCCGTCGGCGGCCTGCAAGATGCTGTCGAGGTGCTCAATAGCCTGCGGCTTCTCGAGCTTGGCGATGATCCAGGTTTCGCTTCCGTATGCTGAAACGCGATTACGCACCAGCCGAACATCTTCCGCGGTCCGAACGAAGGAAACGGCGATGGCATCCACACCATTTTTGAGTGCGAACTCGAGATCCTGTGAGTCTTTTTCAGTCAGCGAAGGAACGCGCACCGGAATTCCCGGCAGGTTGATGCCCTTGTTCTCGCCCAGCATGCCGCCGTTGATGATCTCACACACAACATCTGCGCCGATCACCTCGTGCACTCGCAGTTCGATCAGTCCGTCAGAAAGCAGGATGCGCGAACCTTGCTCGACGTTTTCGGCAAGTGTCTTGAACGTGGTTCCCACCAATGATGCAGTGCCCGGAACTTCACGCGGCGTGATCGTAAGCCGTTGACCGGCCTTGAGAAGAACCGCCTGGTGATCCTTGAGCTTGGAGGTCCGTATCTTGGGGCCTTGCAGGTCGCCGAGAATACAAAGCGGCTTATGTTCCTCGCGGCTGACCTTGCGAATCATCTGGATAAGCGCAAGCTTCTCTTCGTGCGTGCCATGAGAGAAATTCAGGCGCACAACATCGATGCCAGCGCGAACAAGGTCGCGAAAAACGGGCTCGGTGTTCGACGCAGGACCGAGAGTGGCAACAATTTTTGCGCGGCGCTGGACAGGATTTGAGTTCAGGTTCGTATCAACGAACGGCATTGTATGACTCCAAAAACGTGCGGAATAGGAAACGGGGATGTAATATGAGCGGTCCGCTTCATTATACAAAGTCGGCTCAGCGCGAAATCTCCCCTGTTCATGATGCAACCGCGAGCCTACTTCAGTCGGTGCGATTCGTCACTGACGGAAGTTGCTGTGCTCAGTGCGTTTGATGGCGGCGCTGGTTGCGTTCGCGAAAGAAAACCCCGTTCAATTCGGCGCCAAGCAGCGCGCTGAATGAGGTGATGTACAGCCACACCAGCGTCGCAATTCCCGCGCCAAACGATCCGTAGAAAAGCGTGTAGTCGGCAATCCGCGTAACATACCAGCCGAAAGCCAGCGTCGCTGGAAACCACACAGCGCTGGCGGCCACAGCGCCCGGCATCACGTGCAGCCAGTGTTCCCCGCGCTTGGTTCCAAAATGATAGAGTGCGCCGAGTACGGCAAGGCTGGTAACAAACGCCAGAGTCCAGCGTGCCATTCTCCAGAGGAATAGTACGAGATGGCGCAGTTGGTGGCCTCCCTTGAAGACCACCCAGAGTTCAATACCGCGGCCGAAGACAAGCAGCAGCGTGGCCAGCGCGAGAGGAACAAGAACGATGAAGACTAGAAACAGCGCGCGAAGCCGTCGCTCCCAGAAATCCCAGTCGTTCCGCGGAAGCCGGTAAGCACGGCGAAAGCCCTCCATCAGCGTAAGCATCAATCCCAGCCCGGCGAAGATGCTGAGCGAAATGCCCGACAAAATCAGGCGTGCAGGATGAGAGTTGTGCGCCTCTATCGTCGAGAGCATCAAACGAACGGTGTCAGCAGGAAGAATTTGCCCGGAGACCCAGCGGATCTCACCGACAACTGTCGGACCTTCAGGCGTCTTCGCGATAAGTGCAGTGAGCACGATGAATGCGGGAAAGAACAGCAGCATGCCGGAGTACGCAGCAGCCTTGGCAGTGTTGAGCACATCGTGCTCGAGAGCCAAAAATACAGCCTTCCGGAAATGTCGAAGAAAGCGAGGCATTCGATCCACCTCAGAGATTAGTGCATTATGGCAGGACTCGCGAAGCGGGGAACCGGCTGGCCCATCGCGAGATAACATTCGAAGCCGCGTTTTCTGGCCGGTCCCGCTAAAACGGTTTATCATTTTCCGTCATGACGAAGTTGAAAAATTCCGTAGTTCCAACTGCAGTACTTCTTCCTCTGCTTGCCGTTTTCGGCGCAATTTCCGTTGCCGGCCAGGGCCATTCGACTCCTAACCCTCAGTTGGCTTCGAAAGAGATCAATGCAAGGGTGGAAGCGCTGCTCAAGCAGATGACCCTCGAGGAAAAAATCGGGCAGACCGTGCAATATTCCGCCGGATTCGCGACCGGTCCTTCGGCGTCGAACCTGACCTATGACGAGCTGGTCGCCAAAGGCCAGGTGGGCTCAATGCTCAACGTGGTGGGTGCTGAGCGTACCAACCACTATCAGCACATCGCGATGGAAAAGTCGCGGCTGCACATTCCCATCATCTTCGGACTCGATGTGATTCACGGCCATCACACCACGTTCCCGGTGCCGTTGGCTGTGGCCGCAAGCTGGGATCCCGAAGCGGCGGAGACTGTCGCACGCATTGCGGCGGAGGAGGCACGCGCCGATGGCATTGCATGGGTATTCTCGCCCATGGTCGACATTGCACGCGATCCGCGGTGGGGTCGCATCATCGAGTCGAACGGTGAAGATCCCTATCTCAGCTCCGCACTGGCGCGCGCGTGGGTTAAGGGATACCAGCAAGGCGATCTGTCCAAGCCGGACTCCGTGGCCGCCTGCGTCAAGCACTTTGCAGCGTACGGAGCGGCGATTGCGGGCCGCGACTACAACGCGGTCGACCTGAGCGAAGTGACACTACGCCAGGTCTATTTGAAGCCGTATCAGGCCGCGGTCGACGCCGGCGTTGCGACCGTCATGACGTCGTTCAACTCCATCAATGGGGTACCAGCTACCGCCAACCCGTGGACACTCACGCAGATTCTGCGCAAGGAGTGGCGCTTCGATGGCTTTGTGGTGTCTGACTGGGGCGCCGTCGGCGAGTTGAAGAACCACTCCATCGGCGATGGGCCAACCGTGGCCCGCAAAGCCCTCATGGCGGGCACGGATATGGATATGGAGGGCGATCTCTACGGCACTGCGATCACCGAGCAGGTCCGGTCCGGAAAGATTTCCGAGGGCGTCGTCGATGAAGCGGTGCGTCGGATTCTGCGTGTGAAATTTGCGCTGGGTCTCTTCGATCATCCCTTTGCGAAGGTTGGCCCAGCTTACACTCCATCCCCGGAGCGACGCGCCGCAGCGCGCAAAGTCGCAGACGAAACCATGGTGCTTCTCAAAAACGATCCAGTCGAGGCAGTGGGAGCACTGCTGCCGCTCACCGCGAAAGCAAAGAACGTCGCCTTGATCGGACCGATGGCTGACAACGCGCTTGAGTTGCTTGGCGCATGGACTGTAGCGGGCAATCCCAAAGATGTAATCACGCTGAAGTCAGCGCTGAGCGACAGGCTGGGGGACAAGTTGCTTTTCGCACCGGGTTGCGGGTTGCTCTCTGGTGCTGACGAGAACATCCTCAAGAGCGTCACCTTCACTGGCGCGGCAAAGACAGTGGATGAGCCAGTTCCCGATGACGAAAAAACAATTGCCGAAGCGGTGGAGACGGCACGCAAGGCCGATGTCGCGATCCTCGCCCTCGGCGAGCCGACCAACTGGATGGAAGGCGAGGCCGCGAGCCGCGTGCATCTCGGCTTTACCGGAAACCAGGAGAAGCTGCTGGAAGCCGTGGTCGCGACCGGCAAGCCCGTGATCCTGGTTGTACTCGCCGCCAGGCCGCTGGAACTCAAGTGGGCATCAGAGCACGTGCCGGCGATTCTCGAGGCGTGGAGTCCCGGCATCGAGGCGGGACCTGCGGTTGCGGATATCTTGTTCGGCGACGTGAATCCGTCGGGCAAACTCCCGTCGAGTTTTCCGCGAGCGGTGGGTCAGGAGCCGCTGTACTATGCCCAGACCCCAACCGGCCGGCCGGCTCGCGGTGATCTAAGCCGAATGCCGCACGACGCAGCCGAGAAGTTCGTATCGCGATACCTGGATGAGCAGAACTCAGCGCTGTTTCCCTTCGGCTGGGGGCTGAGTTACACGCGCTTCAGCTACGACAAGCCGACAGTGGATCGCGGCGAGGTTCCCGTACGCGAGGTAGTCGACGATCATATGCCTCTGGTCAAAGTCAGCGTCGACGTTAAAAACACAGGAAGCATCGCAGGCACCGAGGTCGTGCAACTCTACATTCGCAATACCGCGGCAAGTGTGGAGCAGCCCGTACGCGAGTTGAAAGGATTCACGCGCGTGACCTTGGCGCCCGGCGAGTCGAAGCGTGTGACCTTTCCGCTGGGATTCGATGAATTGAATTTCTACACCCCGGACCTAAAGAAAACGGTAGAACCGACAACCTACAACATCTGGGTTGGCGGCAGTTCGCTCGCGACAGCGCAGACGAACATGAAAATAACGGAGTAGTCAAAGGCCCCTCATCCGCCACAAATCAAAAGCTCCGACCTCGTGTTGAGATCGGAGCTTCGTTTTTCCCAATGCTGACGCCCCGTTAGCTTGCCGATGCTACATACCCCGAATAGTTCTCCGTGAAAAGCGTGTGGCGCGTGATGAAGCGCCCCTGCGGCAAATCGGGAAAAGGTTGTTCGACCGTATCGATAGTGACAAAGTCAGGTACAACGATCTTCTTATCGCCCACCGCAACAGCGGAGTAGTCAATGCGCAGATTTTCTAGCTTGGCGGGGTCGCCGCCCTTGAACTCAGCCACGGTGATCAGGCGATAGACAACGCCGGTATCGGGGTCGATAAAGATTGCGCCGTGATAGGCCACCGTGGCCTTGAAACTCTTCCAGTCCGCATTGTTCTCGTAGTTTCCGGGTCCGGCGCCCGTTCCAGTTCCGCGCATCGCAATTTCTCCTGCCTGGCTCGTCTGCGGAAAGCAGCAGTAGTTCACGGCGTAATGCGTCTTCTTTTTATCCACCGAGTAGGAGAAAACGGCGAGATCGCGGCCCTTCACGGTCTCCCAGCGTAACCATGCAATCTTGCCCGTGGCCTGGGCGTCCTGAAGCACCGTGGCAAGATCGGGGTTCTGGCCAAGCATGGCTATCATCCCGTTTTCGCCCCAATGTGTCTTGTCGTTTGCGAGTGGATTCTGCCCCGCGCCGTTCTTGAACGTGACGTATGCGTCGTCAGAGGCCGTGTAGTGAATGGGCGTGTATGTGGGTGCAGGGACTACATTGCTATGAGCTCCAAAGCTCGGCTGGTCCTGATGAACGCTATCCTGGAAACGCCGAAGTGTGCGCGTCGCGGTGAGCGTAGGCAATTGAGCGTATGTCTTCGTAGCGTAATCCGTTGCTCTGTCGAGAATCGCCTTCTGTCCAGCAGCGTCAGGAGCAGGCTTGGAAGGGATGTCGCTCGGCGGCGGAGCCAGGACGGCGCTTCGAATTTCAAGCACAAAAAGCTGCTCGGATGTGAGCTGTCCAGGAACAAGCGCCGCCAGGCTGTTCATGGTGCTTCGGGATAGCTGTTCGGTCAGGTCAACATCCTTAAGTTCGGCTGCTATGTCGGCATCGGACCTGTGAGACTGTTGAGCTGCAGCAATCATGTCTTTGAGTTGTTGCACCGTCATCTTTTTGGCAGCCCAGCAAGGCGAGCCTATCACCACGAACACAACGAGCCATGTGAAACGTTTCACCAGTTTTCCTCCGGGGAATGCGGTGCCGCCATTGTACCGACGAGATGCCCCAATGGAACAGACGAAGATTGCCCTGCGTAGTTGACCGGGTACACTGTCCTCGACAGGAGGTCCCCATGCAGACCCGGATTCAAGGCACGACCATGCCCGTGCTCGATGTGCAACTCGACCCCAACGAAAGCGTCTTCTCTGAAAGTGGCGAGCTCTCGTGGATGACCGGTTCCATCCAGATGACCACCCACACACAGATGGGCGGTGGTGGCGGCCTCTTTGGCGTCTTAAAGCGCGTGGCCGGCGGTGGAAGCCTCTTCATGACGGAGTATCGCGCCATGCAGTATCCCGGCGAGGTCTCCTTTGCTACCAAGGTGCCTGGGCACATTGTGCCTGTCCCCGTGGGGCCGGGACAGGAATACCTGGTGCATCGTCACGGTTTTCTTTGCGCGACGCCACAAGTCACCATCAGCGTCGGATTTCAACAGTCACTTGGCGCTGGAATCTTTGGTGGCAGCGGTTTCCTTCTTCAGCGAATCGCCGGCAACGGCACAGCCTGGCTCGAACTTTCCGGTGAATTGATCATGAAGAATCTGGCCCCCGGCGAGGTGCTGCTTGTGCATCCCGGCCATGTGGGAGCTTTTCAAGGCTCGGTCGGGTTTCAAATCACGACGGTCCCCGGCATCAAGAACATGATCTTCGGAGGCGACGGAATCTTCCTCGGCGTCCTCACGGGGCCGGGAACGGTTTGGCTGCAGACGCTGCCTATCTCGCGTTTGGCGCATCAGATCAGCGAGTATCTGCCGCAAATGGATGGCCGCCAGGTGGGCAACACCGCGACAGGAGTGGTTCTGGGTGGCGTGCTAGGTTCAATCCTCGGCGGAGACAAGTAAAGCAGAGCGCAACCAATCCGCGCCGTAGACGACTCGGCGGAAGAGGTTTCCATCAGGCAGGGAACAAACACACCGATGAATCAAGCGAATCAAGCCAGGGGCAGTGGCCGCGATCTGCGCGGCGACATCGCATTTGCTTTCGGGCTCGCCGTGGCATGCTATGTAGCGTGGCAACTGCGGGCAGTGCTTTTCCTGCTCTATGCAAGCGCCCTTGCCGCAGTAGTCCTCACGCCGGTCGTTCGCGCTACATCCCGCTTTCGTCTGGGGCGATGGCGACCGTTCAAGGGGGGCGCCATTCTGATCCTGCTACTTGCCGTTGCAGGCGCCCTTACGGCATTCGGTTTTCTCGCATTTCCGCCGGTGATTCACGATTTGCAGGAATTCGGCAAGGAGATGCCGACGCGGTTGCCCGCTTTCCTCGAAAAGCTGAAGCACATTCCCTTTGCCGACCACGTAAATACCGACGAGATCAGCGGCAAAATCCAGGACTTCATCAGCAACGCCGCCACCTATGTGTTGCTGTCGATCAAGAACTGGGCGGGTGCAGTCTTCAGCATTGCGATGGGTCTTATTCTGACCGTCTACTTCATCCTCGAAGGCGACGTTGCGTATCGGTGGGCGCTTTCTCTCCTTCCTGAAAACAAACGTGCGCGCTTAGATGACGCTTTGCAACGCGCAGAGGTGCGCATGGGCAACTGGCTGCTGGGGCAGGGAAGTCTCATGCTCCTCCTAGGGCTCACCAGCACCATCGTGTACGTGAGCCTCAACGTCCGTTACGCCTACGCGCTGGGAGTGTTGACCGGCCTGCTGAATATCATTCCAGTCCTCGGCGCAGCCGTCACCATAGCTCTTGCGCTGCTCGTGGCGGCCATTGACTCATGGGGACGCGTGCTCGGAATCGCGATCTTTTACTTCATCTGGATCCAGGTGGAGAACTCGTTCCTCGTGCCGCGGATCATGGGTACGCGAGTAGGTCTCCCCGGATTGTCAATTTTGGTCGCGCTACTGATCGGCTCAGAACTCGGCGGGGTCCTCGGAGCCATTGTCTCCGTTCCTACCGCGGTGCTGGTGTCGGTGCTGATCGACGAATACGTGGTGCAAAAACCCCAGGTAGAAATAGCGACGAAGGCGGGCCAGGACAGCCCGCCTTAATCACGCGTTGAACGACGAACCTTATTGGTTGATTGGGATGTCTGCGGCAACTGACGTCGTGAGCATCATACCCGGCTCGATCTTAGCCTCATTGCCCGGAGGCAGGGGACCGGCAACGTGCACAAAGCTCGCGTCCGAAATGTGATTGAGTTGTGAGCCGATATCGGGGGCAACCAGCGTGTACGTTCCGTTTAACGGAACGGTGACACCATGCACGCCGAGACCCACCAGATGGAAGGCAATGACTCCTGATTTGCCGTTCTGCCCCGCGCGCTGCACAGAGGTGATCATCGCTGCCACCGACATGCCGCGGCGAGCGATAACATTTCCGTTTACGACAAGATTCTGATCAAGCAGCAGGTAAAACTGATCGCCGACATTCGCCGTTTGTGAGGAAACGCGGTTGCCGGTCTGCAATCGGATCTGCGTCCCCTTCGTAAGCGTCGAACCGGAGACAGAAGCGTCTGTCGGAAGGGGCACTGCTGGACCGCTGATCGTGTAGTTGGCGGCCACGATGGGGCTGGGCCCTTTTCCCGGCTCCTCCGCAAAGGCCTGAACCCGCATGTTTCCCGTGATCACGATTGGATCTCGGTACTGGGCAGAAGATTCAGTCGGTGTCCAGCCATCGATAGTGTAGTAAATCACCGCGTTGGGATTGGAGCTCGAAAGAACAACTGGAGTTCCAGAAGGCACCTCGCGCGGACTCGGCAAGAACATCGGGGGCTGGGCGCAATGGCAATCAGGCAGACCGCGATACATGTCGTTGACCACCTGCACGCCGCCTTGTTGCGGAAGGCCCGTGCGTGAATTATTCAGCGGAGCGGCAGGCACGGCCGCCGCCGCGCCCGTCTTCTTAACCGCAGGCTGGCTGAGCTGGATCGATTCTCCAAAGGCCTGTCCGAATGCTGGACGCGTCAAGGCAACGGCACAGAACACAAGAAGAGGAAGGGCTTTCATACGCATCCTCCGATGGGGGACTCTCAACACAGAACAGCAGACTTCCGCGGCGAATTCAAGCCTAAACTGCTGTCACCCCAAACTGCCGTCATCCATCATCTCGGTCCGAAAGAAACCATCATGTCAGGATGAGCCGCCTGAAGTGCAGCGTCGACCGCTGCTTTGGTAACCCCCGAATTCGACAGAAAACGTACCACTGGCGCCGTTAAGCTCTGGCGGGGAACAAAACCCGCAGGCAGATATTGCGCGCCCGGTACTGCCGAAGGCCGGCCAGCCGATGCAGTCTCGAGCGGGCCGCTGCCCTGAGCGCCAAGGATCAGGCTGGCAAGATTGCGGGCCAGCGGAAGGTCGAAGCTTTCTGAAACAAATACCATCTTGCCGCGCCGGGTAATCACAACCGGCCCTTCATTGGTGTTGTAGACCTGTTCCACCGTCCCATCGGAATTGTCAGCAATTGGGGCGACTGTCTTGTCCGGTTTCAGCCCTGAATATTTGCGGCCCAGTTCATCTGCATACAAACGGCTGAATGCCTGGGCAGACGCCGGGTTCTTCCACACAGACAAGTAAAACAGCGAGATGGACTTGGTGCTGGCCTGTTCGGCAGGCGTGGCATTCAAACGTTGACCGGCCCAATAGATTCCGCCATCCCATGCTGGCGTCAGGTCACGCGCCGCGCGCTCCCCTCCCCAAAGCCCGGAAAGAATGTGCAGATCAAGCTGACCCACCTGCCCGATGTCATATGGACGATACGTTTGGTCAACGAGCGGATGAATATCAGGCAGATACGGAATCGACGGTACGTGGCCCTTCTCATACTCCCGGGGGTTCATGATCTCCCACGAGGACGATGGAGGACGGTCGAGCGCACCTGTAAACGCCGCATTCTGACCACGATCCATCCAGATATCCTGTTCGAAACTCAGACCCTCGCGATAAGGGAAAAGCAACGACTCTGAAAGCAACAGCGGCGCACGGGCCAGCATTGGAGAGTTATCCGATCCTGCCATTTGCTGTTTGATGAAGTCCACAATCTCCGGATCGCCGATGAGGCTTTTCCCCATAGGCTTCAGGATGTTGTCCATCATTACGGCAGTCGCTTGTCCTTCAGTCACCGCCTCGCGCGCGGTATCGAGTTCATCCTTGGCCAGGTGTTCGTTATCTTCTGAAGATTTAAGAGAGACGTTAGTAGGCGACTGGTCGCTCCATTTCTCGAGATCCAGATGCTGGTCTTGCAGGGCATGCATCAGTTCGTGTGCCAGAACGGGCTTCTGCTCATCGATCGAGATCCAGTCCAGCATGTTCACTGTTTTCGTTTTGGGATCGTAATAGGCTTCGATCTGCTCCTTGAGCAGCGCCAGCAGAAACGGCTTCAGGTTGAAGTCGCGATCCAGCAACCCGAACTTTTTCAAGACAATTTCGCTGCGTTGCATCCGTTTCGCGTCTTCGTCTTCATCGAATCTTTCGTTCAAATAGTGCTCTACTGCGGCACGAGTAGTGAGCTGACGCTTGACGTCGCCTTTGATCGGCAAGCCGGATTCCTGCGACGAGAATTTAAGCAGCTCGTCAACCAGGCTGAAAAGTTGCTTGGCCTCCTCAGGGGTTATGTGTGTTTCGGCGCCGTCCTTCGACTTTTGTGCGGGCTCGCCATTTGGCTTTCCCTGCGGTGTTGTCTGTCCTTGGGGAGATTGAGGAGCAGGCGGGGTTGGAGGTGCAACAATCTGGCCCGCGGCGACCGTGGCAACGGCCAGGCAGAGTACTGCTGCGCGACTCAGAATACCCCAGGTTAACTTGCTGATTTGGTACCGCTTGCTCATTCTCTCTCCTTGGAGTTCTGAGACTGCCGCATGGCGAAGGCTCGCATCCAATCTCAAGGCTATAATTAGCATGCGCAGCAGCGCCAAGTTTCTAGAGGAATTGCGCTTCGCTGTGAACTTCTCCCCTATGACCGAAAATCTTGCCGTAACCGCTCTTCCGACCCCGCTTGCCACCCAACTGCTTGCCACACCGCTTGCCTCGGTCGCCAGGGCGCTCCGGCTGGTTGAGTTCCACGGTGCACTTACTCCCCTTGAATTTGACGCTCCAGCCAACGAAATAGCGGCACTGGCAAGCGGAGCCGCAGCACACGATCTTGGTTGGATGCGCCGAGTCAACGTGCGCGGCGAAGATCGCTCCCGCTGGTTAAGCGGGATGGTAACAAACACAGTGAACGACCTGCCCGCAAACGGGGGTGCCTGGAATCTTGTTCTGAATGCGCAGGGTCGTATCCAGGGAGATCTCACAGTCTGGCGCGAGGGTGATGCTCTGGAACTGGTGATTGCAGCCGACCAGTACGACAAACTACTGGCGCACCTTGACCGCTTCATCATCATGGACGACGTGGAACTGGTGGCAATCGATCCCACGACCGAAACCACCATCGGACTAACCGGCCCACAGTCCCGCGAAGTTCTTGCGCGAATGGGCTTGCCTGTTCCGGCTGAGCCAATGACCTCGCAGCAAGTTGAGTGGAACGGGTCGAATTTGAGGATCTGCCACGCTTACGGTACATTAGCCGACCATTTTGAGATTGGTACGCCCCAGGCGGGACTGACGCTGCTTTGGCGCGCATTGTCGACTGCAGGCGCGACCCCCGTGGGTTCAGCAGCGCTGGAAGTATTCCGCGTGGCCGAGGGGATTCCGACGTACGGAATCGACATCGCCGAACGCGACCTGCCGCAGGAGACCTCGCAGGCTCGTGCGTTGCACTTCAGCAAGGGCTGCTATCTGGGGCAGGAAATTGTGGAGCGCATTCGCTCACGCGGCAACGTGCACCGGCATCTGCGTCAGTTAGAACTCGACGGTCCACTTCCCAAGACTGGGGCTGAACTTATTCTGGACGGCTCGGCGACAGGGGCGATCACCAGCGCCGCGGAGTTCTCCCTCAATGGAACCACCCGCCGTTTTGCGCTCGCAATGGTGCGCAGCGAGGCTGAAGTGAAGAACCTGCCATTAAGCTATGTGGCTGGACCCGCGGCAGCGACCGCGAAGATTCTGGACAAGCCAGTAGCTTTATGATCGAAACTGACGGGAAAGTTGGATTATGAGCGATACACCGAAATTTGAAGTTATTGACCGCCGCAAACTCAAAAAAGAAGAAGAGCAGGACGGTGCTCCTTCCCAATCCGCCGCCGACCCTGAGCCGGAAACGAAATCTGCGGGACCGCAGTTGGTGGAAACAGAAAGCGCCACAACGCCTGAAGCGGAACCTTCAGCAGATGCCTCCGAGGACGATCTCGCCGCCGAAATGCCGCCTCCCCCAACTATGGAGGAAAAGAAGGAGCAGGCGACGGCCTATGAGGCTTCGGCGCAACGCGTTGAAGACTTGTTGCGTGCGCAAAATCCCACAATGGGTGCGCAGCCGCCAATCAAATTCGAACACCTGGTGCAGCAGTTGTATCTTTCAGCCCTGATGCAAATGGGCGCCGCGACCCCCGAAGGCCAGCGGCCGCGCGTCGACATCATCGGCGCCAGGCAGAGCATCGATCTTCTCGGCGTGCTCGAAGAAAAATCCAAGGGTAACCTGTCCCCCGTGGAAGAACGTATGCTGGATACCGTTTTGTTTGAGCTGCGCATGACCTTCCTCGAGTTGACCAAGATGATCTCGCTGCAGGGCGTGCAGGCTCCTCCTCCTAAGCCGGAAAAACACTAGCAGAAATGGAAGGCCGGCTCACATTTCTGGGAACCGGAACTTCCATGGGAGTTCCGACGCTGGGGTGCAACTGCATAGTGTGCACCTCGGCGGACCCGCGCGATCGCCGCCTCCGCCCTTCCGTCATGTTGCAATGGCACGACGATGTTCGCATCCGTGTCGTGGTGATTGACACTGGCCCCGATTTCCGCGAGCAGGCCCTGCGCAACAAGCTCACCCGCGTGGATGCCGTCTTCTATACCCATGGCCATGCCGATCACATTCTCGGCCTCGACGACTTGCGCCCGCTGAGTTTTGCAGTCTTTCGCGAGGGTGGACAGATCCCGCTCTACGCAGCCCCGCTTACCGAAGAGACGCTGCGCCGCATCTACGACTACACATTCTCGCCGAAAGCCACCTACCCCAACCGGCCCCGGGTGCACATCGAGCCGCTTAATGAACGTACGCCCTTGTTCGGCGTGGATTTCAAGCGCGTGCCCGTGCTGCACGGAGAGCAGGAGATTCACGGCTTTCGATTCGGACGCGCAGCCTATCTCACTGACGTGAGTTCCATCCCCGACAGCAGCTTTGCGTTGCTCGAGGATCTTGATCACGTGGTGCTCTCCGCGCTGCGTCACAAGCCGCATCCCAGCCACGCCACCGTTGAGCAGGCAGTGGAGTGGGCTCGGCGCATCGGCGCAAGACATACCTGGCTCACCCACATTGCGCATGAACTGGGCCACGAAGAGACCAACGCCAAGCTGCCCGACAACATCCGAATGGCCTACGACGGCCTTAGCTTTCCCATTGATCTGGGGGCAACAGCCGTATGATCCTCGAATCGATGAGCCTCAATCCGATGGTTCCCGTGTACCGCTCGTTCGACGAGGTGCCGGGGGACTTCGGCCCATCCATCGCCGTCATCGGAAATTTCGACGGCGTGCATCGCGGGCATCAGCAGATTCTGGGTGCAGCCGCGGCAGAGGCGCAGTCACGCGGCATGCGGTCAATTGCCGTTACATTCCAACCCCACCCCGCGCAGTTCCTCTATCCCAAAGAAGCACCAAAACTGCTCACCTTCTTGCCGGAACGCTTGAGGCTGCTGGCAACAACAGGCGTCGACGCCATTCTCGTACTGCAATTCGATGAAGCGCTGTCGCGGGTGACGGCGGAAGACTTCGTACGAGACTTCCTCGTCGGTGTGCTGCGTGTCCGTGGGATTCATGAAGGCAGCAACTTCCGTTTCGGGCACGGCGCGAAGGCCGGAGTGAATGAGCTCCGCTCTTTCGGCGAGGAGTATGGATTCAACGTGCACGTACATCCCGCGGTGCGTGTCCACAGACTGGAAGTTTCGAGTTCGGCCGTGCGCAGCCTCATCGCCGGCGGAGATATGCGCCGCGCGCGGTGGATGCTGGGTCGCGTCTTCGGCGTGCACTCCCGTCCTGCAAAGGGGCGCGGAGTGGGAACAAAGCTGCTGGTCCCGACAGTGAACCTGGCTCCCTACGAAGGCCTCCTGCCCGGCTTTGGCGTCTACGTCACCCACCTCACCGTCGGCGACAAATGCTTTGAATCCGTAACGAACGTCGGCAATCGACCCACGTTTGAAGGCATTGGATTCGGCGTGGAGACGCACATCCTGAACTTCGAGCCAGTCGAACTCACCGACGAAACCCCGCTCGATCTTGAATTCCTGCTTCGCCTCCGTGGCGAGATGCAATGGCCCTCGACCGAAGCTCTGAAGGCCCAGATCTTCATGGATGTGGCCCACGCGAAGCGGTACTTCCAGATCGCGGCTCTTGGTCAAGGTGATTCGTCACTCCGGTAAGCGATCTGCGCTGGCTTACAATTTACCCATGCCGTTTCCTGAAATGCGCCTGCGCCGCCTGCGTCGCACCGAGTCGCTTCGCGCACTGGTTCGCGAAACCACGCTCAACCCCGGCGACCTGATCTATCCCCTCTTCATCTGCCCAGGCGAGGGTGTGCGCAACCCCGTAAGCTCCATGCCCGGCGTCTTCAATCTCTCCGCCGATCAGGCTATCCGCGAAGCCGAAGAGGCTGCAGCCCTGGGCATTGGCGGACTACTTTTGTTCGGCCTCCCCGACACCAAGGACGAAAAGGCCACCGGCGCCTGGGACGACAATGGAATCGTCCAGCAGGGCCTTCGCGCCATCAAGAAAAGTTCTGCCGCAAAAAAGCTCGTCCTCATCGCGGATGTCTGCCTCTGCGAATACACCAGCCACGGCCATTGCGGCGTCGTCATCCAGACCAAGGACGGTGGCTACGATGTCGACAACGATCCATCGCTCGAATTACTGGCGCGCACCGGAGCAAGCTTGGCCCGGGCAGGAGCCGACATCGTTGCCCCCAGCGACATGATGGACGGCCGCGTTGCCGCCATCCGCGAAGCCCTCGATGCCGACGGCAACGCCAACACCCCGATCCTCAGCTACGCGTCGAAATTTGCATCTGCGTTCTACGGACCGTTCCGCGAAGCCGCCGACTCCGCTCCCCAGTTCGGCGACCGCCGCAGCTACCAGATGGACGGCGCCAACCTCCGCGAAGCCATGCGCGAGATCGACCTCGACCTCGAAGAAGGCGCCGACATGATCCTCATGAAGCCGGCCATGCCTTATCTCGATGTGGTCCACGCGGCGCGCGAGAACTTCGACGTCCCCATCGGCGCCTACCAGGTCTCCGGTGAGTACTCCATGCTCCATGCGGCATTTGAAAAAGGCTGGTTGGAACGCGATCGCACCATCCTCGAATCGCTCATCGGCATCCGTCGTGCCGGTGCCGACTTCATCGTTACCTATTTCGCCAAGGATGCTGCAAAACTGCTGTAGCGCGATCGAACCCAACTATCGGGTCCCTCGCGCGGCTGAAACGGAACCCGTGCGTTTTGTGCACGCCTTATCCGAGAGTCCTTGGCTCTTTCTGTACGATGAAAGCACCCGATCAGTGTAATCGCGCCGAAATGAGGACGTTCGCATGAGCATCTTGGCCATACTCAGCCTGCTGTTCGCGACCGCCGCCATCTTTGGCCTGGTCAGCGCGCGCTGGCTGCGGCTCCCTGTCACGATCGGGACCATGCTGCTAACGGTGCTAGTATCTTCCGCCCTCACACTTGCTGCCACTCGGATCCCGGCCATCCATCAGTGGGCCGCCGCTCTCATGCAGCACATCGATTTTGAGTCTCTCATTCTCCGCTGCATGCTACCTCTCCTGTTGTTTGCCGGGGCCTTCCTGCTCGATCTGGAGCAGCTAGCCAAAGAAAAACTCACCGTTTCGTTGCTTTCGATCGCGGGCACGACGATCTGTTTCTTTCTCGTAGCAGTACTCATGCATGCTCTGAGTTTCGGCGCCGCGTCATGGATGCAATGCTTCATCTTTGGCGCTTTGATTTCCCCCACGGACCCCATCGCCGTTCTCGAAATGCTTCGCCGCACCGGCGTTCCGAAGCGCATTCAAGCGCAGTTGGCAGGCGAGTCGCTCTTTAATGACGGCATCGGCGCTGTGCTGTTCATTACTATGCTCGCAATCGCACGCGGCCACGCCCCCACCCCATGGCACGTAGCCGGTTTATTGATTGTGCAAGCAGGCGGTGCTGCCCTGTTGGGAATCGTCGCCGCATTCATTACCTCGCGCCTGATGCGCCTCCTCGATTCGTACCAGATCGACATTCTCTTCACCATCTCGCTCGCGTTTGGCGGATACGTTCTCGCGAACACTCTGCACCTTTCCGCGCCCCTTGAAGCCGTGGTGGCTGGAATCGCATTGCGCCATTTCTGCCGCCGCCTTCCTGAAGAACGCAATACTCACGAAGTCGATCGATTCTGGGAAGTGATTGACGAAATACAGAACAGCGTGCTCTTCGTCCTGCTTGGCCTCGAGGCGATGGCTATCACTCTCGATGTAACCGCGATCCGCGCCGGCATCAGTGCCATCGCATCGGTCAACATCGTTCGCTTCGCCGCCGTAGCCCTGCTGCTTCTCGTGGCGCGACTCTTCCGGCCCGACAGCCGTAGTTCGCTTTTTGTGCTTACCTGGGGTGGACTGCGCGGAGGGCTTTCCATTGCCCTGGCCCTCTCGGTTCCTGATTCTCTGGGACGCTCGTGGATTTTCCCAGCAACCTACCTTGTCGTCGTCTTTTCCCTCGTGATTCAGGGCGGTTCGATGGACTGGATCCTGCGTGCGCGCAAATCCCGGAAGCTCGCCGCCTGAACAGTTTGGAGCACCCCCATCATCTCTGTACAAATCCCTTTGGGATGCGACAGGCGTGTGGTCTCCTAGGGACACCTGCCGATGCTCAAGTCTCTAGAACGCTATTTTGAATTCGGTCATCTAGGCACCAATTGGCGCACTGAGATTCTTGCTGGAGTGACGACATTTCTCACGATGGCCTACATCGTGCTCGTCAATCCAGCCATCCTCGCTGCCGCGGGCGTCCCTCTGCCGGCGGTTACCGAGGCCACATGCCTTTCCGCGGCATTCGGTTCCATTCTCATGGGAGTCGTCGCTCGCTATCCCATCGCGCTCGCCCCTGGAATGGGCCTCAACGCCTACTTCACCTACACCGTCTGCCTCAAGATGCATATCCCCTGGCAGACAGCGCTTGGCGCAGTGTTTCTCTCAGGCGTAATCTTCCTCGCGCTCACCGCCGCCGGTATCCGCCAGATGATCCTGCGTTCGATTCCGCACGAACTCTACGCCGCAGTCGCCAGCGGCATCGGACTCTTCATAGCATTCATCGGTTTCCGCAACGCCGGCCTCGTCGTCAGCGATCCAGCGACGTTCGTTAGCCTCGGCAACATTCGCAACCCCACCACGGCACTCGCGCTCTTCGGACTCGCTCTCATGGTTGCGCTCGAAATCAAAAAAGTCCGCGGCTCCATCCTGATCGGTGTGCTGGTCACCACAGGCATCGCGTGGGCACTGGGCCTGGTTCGCTGGACAAATCAAGGCGGCGGCATTCAAGCCCTTGGCCAGACATTTCTCCAACTCGACATTCGCGGCGCACTCTCCAAGGGCCTCCTCGAAATCATCTTCGTCTTCTTCTTTGTCGACCTCTTCGACAATCTCGGTACGCTCGTGGCAGTGACCAAGCGAGCCGGCCTCATCGCCCCAGATCACTCGATTCCGCGACTCAATCGCATTCTTCTTGCTGACGCAACGGCCACTGTTTTTGGATCGCTGACCGGCACCTCCACCGTTACCAGTTACGTCGAGTCCACCGCGGGAGTCGCAGCCGGAGGTCGCTCCGGCGTTACCGCCATTGTCACCGGCCTGCTCTTCCTCCTTGCTGTCGGTGCCGCGCCTTTTGTTGGAGTCGTACCCGCCGCCGCCACGGCGCCCGCATTGATTCTTGTCGGCTCGATGATGCTCGCCACCATCACCGAGATCCGCTGGCACGAGCCGCTCGTTGCCGTTCCCGCGTTCCTCACCTTGATTCTGATCCCGCTTACCTACTCCATCGCCAATGGCCTCGGCTTCGGCATCATCGCGTGGGCCGTCCTGCATCTTGCCACCGGCAACTGGCGCAGACAGGATTGGTTGCTCTACATCCTCGCCGTGCTCTTCGCGCTCCGCTTCGTCTACCTCGGCGCCAGCTAGCAATTTGTCAAGGCTCCCGTTCTGACCAGGTTTCCATCGATGAGAGTTCGACAAATGGAGTTGTCATCCCGAGCGCAGCCGAGGGATCTGCGGTTGTTCTTCGTTCGCAGGCACTTGCAGGCGTCACGCACATACCATCTACTCTTCTACTTTTCATGCACACTGCGGCAGTACTCATCGCTTGCAGTCTTCGATAGCCGCAAATCCAGATCGAATGTCTCCGTCTTTGCATTCCACACGTAAGCCTTCACGCCACATTGTGCCGGCTTGCCCTCGGCATCGTTGTCCGCGAAAGAATCGTATATAGCCTTCTTTGCCTCCACCAACTTCACATCGACCGAGTGCATCACAGACGCGCCGCTCAGGAAGCTGTTTTCAATACGTTTGCCTTTCGCATCGCGAAATTTCGCCAGCACCGGTTTCCCGTGATCCATGCGCATGACTACAATCAACTCGGTGTAAGCGCCCCGTCCGCAAAAATCCACGAGCGCAACCGACAGCGCTTCGCCGCTCGTTCCAAACGCATCAACAATCCCGGCCGGAGGCGCTCCTCGACAGTTTTCTTCGTCGCTTTCTTCCAGCATCTTCTGAATCGACGACGAACGGGCCTCCCACTGCGCAACTGCGGGACCGTTCGGCTTGATTGCCCTCGGAGGAGACTGCGCACACCATGCGTCAAATGGAAACAACAGCGCGAACAACATGCCGATTTGTCCGATCGCGCAAGCCCAGCGGTCTTTCATCGCCTGAACACTCCGTTGGTCTCAATCCAAGCAGACTATACACCTGCCCAGGCTGGCCCTCTTCGCCCGGTAGAATCAACTTCGATGCGCTTATCCGCACTGGTACCGCTTCTTCTCGCGTCGATCGCCGTGGCAACCCCGCCTGAAAACGCCGCCGATACCTACCGCATCGTCCACTCCTACCCGCACGACCAGCAGGCCTTCACTCAGGGACTCGTCTATATCGACGGGCACCTCTACGAGAGCACCGGCATCAAGGGCCACTCCTCATTACGCGAAGAAGACCCCGAAACCGGCCGCATCGAGCGCATGCAGCTTGTGCCGGATCAGTACTTCGCCGAGGGCCTCACCGACTGGAAGAACACCTTGATCCAGCTCACCTGGCAAAATCACGTCGCCTTCGTGTACGATCGCGCCACTTTCCACCTGCTGCACACCTTCCACTACGATTGCGAAGGCTGGGGCTTAACCCACGATGCAAAGTCGCTCATCCTCAGCGACGGCACCGCTACGTTGCGCTTCTTCGATCCCGAAACCTTCCGCGAAACTCGCAGCATTACCGTCCGCGACGGTAAGCGAACCGTTACTTATCTCAATGAGCTTGAATACATCCATGGCGAAATCTACGCAAACATCTGGCACGCAGATCGCATCGCGCGCATCTCGCCCGCTACCGGTCGAGTCATGGGATGGATCGACCTGAAAGGCCTCCTGCCGCGCAGTCAGCTCTCCGACGATGAAGCAGTTCTCAACGGCATCGCCTACGACGCAGCGCACGATCGCCTCTTCATCACCGGCAAACTTTGGCCAAAGATCTTCGAGATTGCCATCGTCCGCGGAAAACCAAAGCTCGTTCCGGTTCAGCACGGCAAATAGCCGAAAAGGAATCACCCCATCGCGCCTGTCCACCATCACAGGACGCCGGCCAGAAGCCCGCGTATACTTTTCGCCGAGGTAAGGGCTTCCAATGGACTTATTGTCGGTTCCCACAGTGTTGCAGAATGCGGCGATCCTCACGGTCATCCTCGCGCTGAGCGGCTATCTCATTACTTCTCTCAGCGCCCACATGCTTGCTCGCCGCCGCGATAAGCTCGACCTCATCAATAAGCGGATTAACGAATTCTACGGACCGCTTTATGTCGCTTCTGAATCCGGCAATATTGCCTATCGTTCTCTGCTCAAGCGGCAGGGCAAGGAAAAAAGCGACCCCATTCTTGACTCGGAGATGAAGGAGTGGATGCTGTGGGTGACTACCATCTTCATGCCCCTGAATGATATTCGCGAAAAAGTGATTATTGAGAAGGCCCACCTGATTATCGAGGAGCAGATGCCGCAGTGTCTGCTCGACTTCGTCACCCACGTGGTGGGCTACAAGGCGGTACTCGCCAAGTGGGCCAACAACGACTACTCAGAGCGCCGCTCCACCATTGGCTGGCCTCCCGAGTTCGACGTCTACGTGAAGCGCTCCTACGCCGCACTCAAAGCGGAACAGACACGCCTGATGGAAGGCGCATCTTGGCATCTGTACCACCGCCTGCGCAACAGAAATCGCCAATAAGAGAGCATCGAACGGGCTCACACAACCTATTCGGAATCCTCTTTAAGAGTACCCTCGGTTAAGTTCACATTGGTAAACGACGGGTTCAGCGTGGTCACCGTGCACACTACCTTCGTGAGTCGCGCCTCTTGCGGTCGTCGCCTCTTGTGCTCAGCTGGCGCATAAAAATGTTCAATCGATTCGACCAGGTAGGCTGCGGGCAGCCATTCGCTTTTGGCGCGTAGGCCCTCTCCAGGAAGAAGAATGAGGTCTCCCTCGCGGGGCAACCAGCTCAATGTCTCCAGCGGTACGATGTTGACGGTTGTCCCGTTTCTGACGATGAATTCAAGACAGTCGCGACTGTGCATCGAGCCTTCGCGGACTTGCCGAGCCTCCTGCCGTGCCTTGTGGGCCTCGTAGAACGCGGCCACGATCGTCGGAATCCCGATCAGCAATCCCAGGATGCTCGCGATAGAACCAAAATGATCCAACCAAGAGAGCGGCATGCAACTCCTATCCCTGCGCTTTTGCTGCATCCGCGCTCAACTCCATACCACAGCGTCAGCCAGTACTGGCAAATGCAATGCTGTGAGAATGGCAAGCGCGATGCTGATTCAGGAGCAAGAGACCTGCGGAGTACTGCCATAGTAAGGCAGTAGTGATGTATTCCAAATCAGGAACACATAAAGAAGATCCCCGGTGTACTCTGGCCCTCGATCGCTGCGTTCAGAACCTCGTCTGTGATTCCCCTTAGAACGTTTAACTCGTCGCAACGATTTGCTCTGGCTCGACCGATAGGCTCGCAGGCAGCTCTCCGCGCCGTGTCCACAAGTAAGCCGCAACCGCGCCAACAGTCAACACAAGGCCACAGCCGAATTCCGTCGTGTAGTAAAGTGTTCGTCCTGCCGCCGCTGTCATCTCATCCAGAACTGCCTGGATAAACAAATTGTGGCTGGCGTGAAGAAGAGCGCAAGGCCAAAGGCTCCCGGATTTCAGCCGTAGCCAGCCCATGATGAATGCATCGCCAATCACCATCAGCGTGAAGCATGTCAGCGCATAGGCAGGCTTGGTCCCCGCGTTGTAGTCGGCCCAGAGCAATCCGGGATAATGCCACACGGCCCAGACCATGCCGCTCACGAGGCAGCCAAGCGTAAATCCGAACTGCCCCGTCAGCCTTGGCAGCAGAAACCCACGCCACCCGATCTCCTCGCCCAGCGCGTTGGCCACGCTGCCGATCACGCCAAGCGTCGCCAGCATCGGAATCATCAGCCCGAACGTTGCGAAGTGTGGCGACGAAGACATGCTCAGCGAACTGGCGGCCGCTTTCTCAAACCCCGCCAGCCCAAACGATCCCGGAACAACAATCCAGACCAACACATATACAGGGATTGCATAGAGCAGAGGCAATAAGTATCCAAGCGCCTCAAAGCGCACGGGCCGCCAGCTCCACCCCAGTGTCTTTATATCGATGCGGAATAACGCGCATGTCACGAGCGCCGCCGCGGTAGGGCACCACATCACCAGTCGCACCACCAGCCCGTTGCCCGCGCCAATGTGGCCCGAGTTGATCATCAAAAAATAGGGAAGGGAACTGAAGAGAAACACCAGGCAAAGAAACGTTACGATCTGTTTGGCGAGCGGCGTCATTCCGCCATCCTAAGGCATTTCATCCGCGTCGGAGCTCCCTTTTTCGATCTCCGGAAAGCCCTACAAAGAACCGTTGCACTTCACGCGGATCGCTCTCACGCCACGGAAGCTACGGCAAGGTTCTGCCACAGGCGTAGCGTTGGTTCGGCTCGGTTGATCGTATAGAAGTGCAAACCTGGAGCACCGTTGCGCAGAAGAGTTTCGCAGAGACGCGTCATTACGGCAAAGCCGAAATCGAGCAGGCCCGGCTTGTCGTTCTGCAACTGCTCAAGGCGCAGGCGGATCCAACGAGGCAGATCGGCGCCGCAGCCCTCGCAGAACCGAACGGTTCTCGCGAAGTTCGTAATCGGCAGGATGCCGGGCACGATTGGAATTCGGATTCCAGCCTTCTCGCAACGGTCAACGAAATCAAAATACGCGTCGGCGTTGTAAAAAAGCTGCGTCAATGCGCCATCTGCGCCTGCATCAACTTTGCGGCGAAAGTTTTCGAAATCCGCGTCGGGGCTGACCGCTTGCGGATGAACTTCTGGGTACGCCGCCACTTCAATCTTGAAGTAATCACCGTGCTGTTCTCGGATGAACGCAACGAGTTCGTTGGCGTAGCGGAACTCACCGGGCGCCGATGACGACAAAGCGGTGGCCGGCAAATCGCCACGCAGGGCAACAATACGGTTGACGCCGACCTCGCGGTAGCGATCGAGATGGGCCGCGATACACGCGCGGGTTGAGCCAACGCAGGTGAGATGAGGTGCAACCTCGATGCCGCCGTGCTCCACAACTTGCAGCAGCGTTTCGTACGTACCATCCTGATCGGAACCACCGGCTCCGTGAGTGACCGAGAAAAAGTCAGGACGCGCCGCTGCAAGCTCGCCCACAACCTGCGGCAGCGTTGCCGCACTCTCTGCGGTGCGTGGCGGAAACAGTTCGAAGGAGAATTGAGGAGTTTTCATCGCCATCTAATCAAATACCATCAGCTATCAACTCTCAGTTTGTGGCTGTGAGCTGATAGCTGACGGCTAAGTGCTGAAAACTAGTACCTGTAGAACTCCGGCTTGTAAGGACCCTCGACCGGAACGCCGATGTAGTCCGCCTGCTTCTTCGAGAGTGTCGTCAGCTTCACGCCGATCTTCTCCAGATGCAGCCGTGCCACTTCCTCGTCCAGCTTTTTGGGCAGCGTGTACACGTCCACCTTGTAGCTGTCCTTGTTCTTCCAAAGGTCAAGCTGCGCCAGCGTCTGGTTAGCAAAGCTGTTCGACATCACAAAGCTCGGGTGGCCCGTCGCACAGCCCAGATTTACGAGCCGCCCTTCGGCAAGCATGAAGATCTCGTGCCCATCAGGGAAGTGGTATTTGTCTACCTGCGGCTTGATGTTCAGCTTCTCCACACCTTTTTCCGTGTTGAGACGATCGACCTGGATCTCGTTATCGAAGTGCCCGATGTTGCAGACGATCGCCTGGTCCTTCATCTTCTTCATGTGCTCGAGCGTGATGATGTCCACGTTGCCCGTGCAGGTGACGTAGATGTCACCGCGTCCCAGTGTGTCTTCAATCGTGGTGACTTCGAAGCCTTCCATCGCCGCTTGCAGCGCATTAATCGGATCGACTTCGGTCACAATCACGCGTGCTCCCATGCCGCGAAGCGAGTGAGAACAACCCTTGCCCACATCGCCGTATCCGCAAACCACTGCAACCTTGCCCGCCACCATCACGTCGGTCGCGCGCTTAATTCCATCAGCCAGGGATTCGCGGCAGCCGTAGAGGTTGTCGAACTTCGACTTCGTCACGGAATCGTTCACGTTGATCGCCGGCACCAGCAGCTTGCCCTTTTCCATCATTTGATAGAGGCGGTGAACGCCCGTGGTCGTCTCTTCCGACACACCGCGCCATTCCTTCACTACGTTATGCCAGTGCTGCTTGTCTTCGGCGTAGATCTTCTTCAGCAGGTCCTTGATCACCTGCTCTTCATGGTTGCCCGAAGGTGTATCCACCCACTTGTCGCCATTCTCGAGCTCGTAGCCTTTGTGGATCAGCAGCGTCACGTCGCCGCCGTCATCGACAACAAGCTCGGGCCCCCTGCCGCCCTTGTGGCTCAGCGCCTTGTAGGTGCACTCCCAGTAATCTTCAAGGCTCTCACCTTTCCACGCGAAAACGGGAACGCCCGCCGCCGCGATCGCGGCCGCCGCGTGATCCTGAGTGGAGAAGATATTGCAGCTCGCCCAGCGCACTTCAGCGCCGAGAGAAACCAGCGTCTCAATCAGCACCGCGGTCTGAATCGTCATATGCAGCGAACCGGTGATGCGCACGCCCTTCAGCGGCTTCTCCGCCGCGTACTTGTTGCGGATTGCCATCAGACCCGGCATCTCGTGTTCGGCAATCGAAATCTCTTTGCGGCCCCAATCGGCCAGCGCGAGATCTGCGACTTTGTATTCGGTCAGTTCCAGGGTTGAGGAAGCCATTCAATTCTCCTTATATCGACGCATCGTGATATATTGATATGTATCAGAAACCCATGACCACGTCAATTGTGAAAATCCTCCGCGTGGTAGCCGATCCTAACCGGCTCCGCATCTTGCTGCTTCTAAAGGCCGAAGAGCTCTCCGTGGCCGAGCTGCAGGAGATCCTTGTCATGGGTCAAAGCACCATCTCCACGCATCTGTCGCAGCTCAAACAGGCTGGACTGGTCGAAGATCGCCGCATCGGCAAGAACAGCCTCTATCGCTTGACAACCGGCAACGGAAATGACGTCCTCGCCGATCTCCTCGCCCGTGCCCAAAAGGAAATTCCCGAAGCTGTCCACGACCGCGCCACTGCCCGCCGCGTCGTGAAGAAACGCCAGGATAAAATGCGCGCCTTCTTCGACAGCGTTGCCGGCCGTCTCGGCAAAGATTATGTTCCCGGCAAATCGTGGAAGGCCCTCGCCGAAGCTTTGTTAAAGCTGATGCCGCCGATGGTAATCGCCGATCTAGGTGCAGGCGACGGAAGTTTCTCACTTCTACTCGCGCAGAATGCCACAAAGGTGATCGCCGTCGATTCCTCAGCCAAGATGATCGAGTTCGCCCGCGAGCAGGCGCGCCGCCATCACGTCAAAAATGTTGACTACCGTTTAGGCGACATGGAAGAACTCCCCATCGACGACGAGACCGTCGACCTCGTCTTCTTCTCGCAATCGTTGCATCACGCACTACATCCCCAGAACGCCGTCGCAGAGGCAGCGCGCATTCTGCGTCCCGGCGGACGTATCGCCATCCTCGATCTCGCCAAACACCGGTTCGAAGAGGCTCGCGAAATGTACGCCGACGAGTGGCTGGGCTTCAGCGAAACCGAACTCGAATCCATGCTGCAATACGCCGGATTCCAAATTCCTCAGACTTCCATCGTTTACAAGGATGAGAAGCCGCCGCATTTCCAGACCCTGCTCGCGGTAGCTCACAAGCCTTGAACAAGAATGCGCGAGCCAAGTGCGACGAGCCGACTCCAACTCACTGCGCCGGCGTTAGCCCATGTTGCCGCATCACCTCGCCAATGGCTGCCAGGTTTGGCGGACCTCCCGCTGAAGCCTTTAACACCGCGGCAATCTCGCGGAAATATTGCGGTCCGATAATGATAGGTTCCCGTCCTCAAAACGGCAGCAGCATCAGAGGCACCAGGATCCCAGCCACCAACAGCCAGGTGAGTTGCCACCGCTTGCGGTCGAATTTGTAGGACATATAAACCCCGGTCAGCGTCGAGAGCGCCAGGCTTATTGACACCAGAAGAAAGAAAATCTTCATAGGTAAATGGCTCTTTTGCGCAGCAGGCGCCGGTCCTCCGCTCCTGCTCTCAGGGCCATCCGCCTTTTTGCTCCCCTGGCCCAGCGCGCTTTGCGAAGCTCCGCCGGAAGCCGACACCACAGATGCACCACCCTCGATGGCCGCGGGCCGCGTCTTGCGCACCGTCACCGTCGTGTCCTGCTTCTTGTGGAGCTGCGCCAGCGACGCGATCCAAGCAGGCGGCTTATAGGTGCTGCCCTGCGTGGTCTCATGCAGGCTGAACGTTTGCATCGCTCCCGTAAACGCAAAGAATAGTAATGCTGGAGTTGTGAAGGTACCCAGCAATAGGTGCACTTTGCGAACGAACCTCAAGATTGCATGGCCTTTCGACATCGATCTCCTATCTCCGCGCGTTCTCTCATTCGGTCTGACTGCTACCTAAAGTCCCACTGGCCCTGTAATGATCTAAGACTAAATTGGTCCTATTTAAGATCGCAACGGTCCATTTGATTCCGTACCATCCTGCGACGGTCGATTGCGCGATTCCGTCAAGGTCAGCGACCGATTTGCGGTAGCATGGCATCGAATCCAACGGAGTTTGAAATGACCTTGGCTTTGCCGAGCGAAAAAAACGACGCCACGCGTAGTGCAAGGCTTCAACGTCTCACACGCGCCCAACGCACCGCCATTCTCAAGGCCCTCGCCGATCCCAAGCGCTTCGAACTGCTTGAGAATATCGCCCGCGCAAAATGCCCCCTCGGATGCGCTGCCGCCCACGAAGCCCTTGCCATCTCGCCTGCCACCCTCTCCCACCACATCAAGGAACTCCAGACCAGCGGCCTGATCGATGTCCGCCGGGAAGGGAAGTTCGCGTTTCTGACCGTCAAGCCCGGCGTTCTCGAAGCGCTCTCAGCCTATTTGCAATCGCTCAGCCCTACCTCCTTCCCGAGTCGCTAAGCTCATTCTCTGAATTTTCACAATCCTCCTGAATCCATCTGCTCTGCCGCACATCAATTCGATAGTTGTCGAAATGTCGAATAATAAGGACACAGACAACAAGAGATGGAGGATCAGAGAAATGAGCAAACTTCAGGGAAAAGTCGCATTGGTCACCGGAGCATCCAAGGGCATCGGCGCAGCGATCGCAAAAGAACTGGCTTCACAGGGTGCGGCCGTCGCAGTCAATTACTCCGGCAGCAAGGCTGGCGCCGAGAAGGTCGTCAACGAAATCAAGCAGGCGGGCGGTAAAGCCATCGTGGTCCAGGCCAACGTGGCTGATCCCGATTCCATCGGTCCGCTCATCAACACCGTCGTTAAGCAGCTCGGCCCCATCGACATTCTGGTCAACAATGCGGGCATCTATGAGTTCGGTCCGCTCGAGGCGCTCACGCCTGAGCACTTCCACAAACAATTCAACGTCAATGTTCTCGGACTTCTTCTGACAACGCAGGCAGCACTCAAAAATTTCAATCCAAAAGGCGGCAGCATCATCAACATTGGATCGGTCGCAGCTGGAGGCGTACCCGCTGCGGCTGTGTACAGTGCAACCAAAGGCGCAGTTGACTCCGCAACGTTCGCGCTGGCGCAGGAATTGGGTCCTCGAAAGATTCGCGTCAACTCGCTCAATCCTGGCATGGTCGAAACCGAAGGCGTGCATGCTGCCGGTTTCATCGGTTCGGACTTCCATCAGAAGATCGTCGCCGAAACTCCGCTGGGCCGCATTGGCCAACCAGGCGACATCGCGACCATTGCTGCTTTTCTCGCATCGGACGACGCCGTTTGGGTCAACGGCCAGGCCATCCAAGCCTCCGGCGGCAACCGTCTCTAAAACGCAAAATCGAGCTCCATACGAAACCGGGCCTGTATCTGGGCCCGGATTGGACGTAAGGCAGTTGAACACATCAAAGGACTCGAATCATGACGTTCATTTTCTTTCCCACCATTGTGGTTGCCGCGCTTGGATATTTTTCCGCGAAAGCTAGCGATCTGCTTCGTGCACCCCTCTTCAACCGCAGGCCGTGCGCAGGCGATGGAAACTCAGTTGTGTGGGCATATGAAGCAAAACCCACGCAAAGGCGAGCAGCCAGTCGCGAAATGCGGCAGGCACCTTGTTAACGCTTCACCGCAGCGGAGGCTGCTGAGCTTGCGTGCCCCAGAGCCTGTCCTGAGTTTGTCGAAGGGTCTCGCTTTTGAGACCTGGGATACAGTTCGTGAGCAGGAGAACTCAGCTTCTTCTTATGAATCGGCTCTCTCGGCTTCGAGAATCGCCCGCTTCCGCTCCACGCCCCAGCGATACCCAGTGAGCGATCCGCTCGCCCCCACCACGCGATGGCATGGAACAATCAGCGCCACCCGGTTCGTCGCGCAGGCTCGGGCAACGGCCCGCGTCGATTTCGGTTCTCCGAGTTCCCGCGCCACTTCGCTGTAGCTCCGTGTTTCGCCACGCGGAATCTGCCGCAACGCCTGCCAAACGCGCAATTGAAATACCGTTCCACGTAGATCGAGCGAACCCGGCAGTCCGCGATTCTCTGAGAGGTCCGAGCCCTCGCGCACGCTTTGCAATGCCGCGTCAACCAGCCGCGAAAGTGAGGGATTGTGCCGCAGTTCCGCGGCAGGGAACTCCGCCCCCAGATTCGCCTCCGCCTCCGCTTCAGTGCCTGCCAGAGATAGCCAACAAAGGCCGCGTTCGGTCGCACCGACAATTACTTGGCCAAAAGGTGAAGGTGCGGAGCACCAGCCGATCTGCTCACCTTTGCCGCCCTGCGCAAATTTGGCCGGCGTCATTCCCAGTTGCGTTCCCTCGTACGCCCGACTCGACGAGCCAAACCCAGCCTCATAGATCGCATCGGTCACGCGGCCGTTCTGCTTCAATGCTCCGCGCAGCTTGCCCGCGCGCAACGACCGCTGATATTGCAGCGGACTCACACCCATCCCTTGCTTGAATAGTCGCTGCACTGTGAATGGACTCATTCCTGCGATGCGTCCGAGCTCCGCCAGAGATACGGCGCGATCGAGGTTTGCCTCGAGGTGTGCACGAACCTTGTCCAATGGTTTGCCCGGCGCAGTCGGCTTGCAGCGTTTGCAGGGCCTGAACCCCGCGGCCTGCGCAGCCGCGGTTGTCTCGAAGAAACGCACATTCTCGCGCAGAGGCCTGCGGCTCTTGCACTCCGGCCTGCAGAAAACCCCGGTCGAAGCCACCGCATAGAAAAACTGCGCGGTTCCGTCGCGATCGCAAAGCTGCTGCCACGCCCGGTTCTCGTCGAGAACTTTCACCGCCTGATCTACATCTGCGATTTGAACATTGCTCGTCATGGATTCATCGTCGCCGAAGTTCGATTCGCGTACACTCCGATTCTTGCGAGCAATTCCGAATTTCCGATCTTACGTGTCTATTCCCTGTCTCTAAGCGCCGCTTCCGCCCTCTGCAGATCCTCTTCCGTGTCCACGCCAATCGTGTCAGTCGGCGCACTCGCTACGTAGATATCGATTCCCGCCTCCAGCAGCCGCAACTGTTCCAGATTCTCCACCGACTCCAGCCAGCCGGGAGGAAGTTCCGCAAATCTCTCCAGCGCCGCCTTGCGGTAGGCATAAATTCCCAGATGCTTTCGATACCCGGCAACCCCCGAGTGATCGCGATCGTGGGGAATGGTAGCGCGCGAAAAATACAGCGCCCTCCCATCCAGCGTCGTAACTACTTTGACTGCATTCGGATTGTGGATATCTTCCAGCGGACACCGCACCGCCAATGTCGAAACCTGCACTTCAGGCCTTTCAAACAGCTCCAGCAACGGTGGGAAAAACGCCGGCGTCAGTGTCGGCTCGTCGCCCTGGATATTGACGTAGATATCTGCCTCGATCTGGCGAGCCACTTCGCGCACTCGGTCTGAGCCGCTCGTGCAGTTTGGGGAAGTCATTGCCACCGCGACTCCGCGCGCCAGGCATACCTCCGCAACTTCATCGGAGTCCGTAGCCACCACCACCGGGTCCATCAGCCCGCTGCTGACCACCGCCCGCCACACCCACACAATCATTGGCCGCCCGGCGATCTCTCGCAGCACCTTGCGAGGCAGTCGCGTAGAGCTGAGTCGCGCCGGAATCACCCCCGCTATCCGTAACTTGCTCATGCACGCGAGTCTACAGGAGCAGCCGCGACAATTCATCCGCAGAAAGCCAGAGATAAGACGATGCGTCAAACCATAAGCGGGAGGGATGTCATGCGCGGCGGTTTGACCTTAAATCTAACCGCCCGTATCATCTAGAGTGGAGCAGTCAACCGGCTGCACACCCCTCCCGGCGGGGTAGCTCAGATGGTTAGAGCGACGGATTCATAACCCGTAGGTCGGCAGTTCGATCCTGCCTCCCGCCACCAGTTTCCCCTAAAAATAGGCCTCATCTCCAGCAGTCATCGCCTTCCGGGTTCTCAGCCCGCCCGGGTGATGTTTTCTTCGGTACGGATCATCCCCGTCCTTACCGGTTTTCCCTTCACCCATTGCGGTATCATTGCGTCTAAAGGTTAGCGGCCTGCTTCCCCTCAGAGGCCCTAGTGGTGGTGTGTGTGTCCCGATTCTTTCAGAGACTGACCTTCGTCCTAGCTGCAACCATCTTCGCCGCCCTCGGCCTCGGCTTCGCGCTGGGCGAGTTCGGCATGTTCGGCGTTCACGCCGGAGCCGAGCAGGATGGCGCCTATCGCCAGATGCACGTCTACGCTGAGGTCCTCAAAAGAATCCAGAGCGACTACGTCACCGATCCCAACATCAACCAGGTGACAAACGGCGCTCTCCACGGGCTGCTTGAGTCCCTTGATGCGGACTCCAGCTACCTCACCCCGACCGAATACAAGATCTACAAAGATCGTCCGTCCAATGGCGTGGCCCAGATCGGCGTCACGGTTTCCAAACGCTATGGCTACGCAACGATCGTCAGTGTCATTCCTGGATCGCCTGCTGATCGCGAGCACCTGTCCGACGGCGATGTGATTGAATCCATCGGCGACAGCTCGACCCGCGAGCTTTCGCTGGCTGTCATCCGCCTTCTCCTTGAGGGCAAACCCGGCAGCACTGTCACTGTCTCTGTAGTTCGTCCGCGTAAACCAGATCCGGACAAGCTCACTCTCACCCGGACCGTCATTGCTTCGCCCGCGTTTGGCGAGCAGCAATACGAGAACTCCAGCATCCTGTATCTCAAGCCCGGTGCTCTCACCGCGGCCCGCGTAGATGAGATCGCCGCCAAGATCAAGGCGGCGGGAAAGACGCGCAAGATTCTTCTCGACTTGCGCGATGACTCCGATGGCGATTCGGAGCAGGGAATTCGCCTTGCCAACTTCTTTGTCGGTCAAGGCACGCTGGCGGTTCTTGAAGGTCAGAAATTTCCGCGCCAGACCTTCACCGCCGATCCTGCCAAGGTCCTTACAAGCGCCCCGCTTGCAGTGCTCGTAAATCGTGGGACTTACGGCGCGGCTGAGCTCACGGCCGATGCCATCGAAGGTGCCAAGCGCGGTGATGTGGTCGGTGAGCGCACCTTCGGCGAAGGGTCGGTACAAAAAACCATTGAGCTTCCTGATGGTTCGGCCATCTTGCTGACCGTAGCCAAGTTCCAGGGCCCCGACGGCAAGAAAATTCAAGATGAAGCAGTTGCTCCGACGGTCATTGTCGGACGGAACACTGCCGATGATGATGTGGATGCGGATGACAATCCGCAGCCAAACAAGGGCGACGAACCGCTGAACAAGGCTCTTGAGCTTCTGAAGGCTAAAAACACCTAAATCGGGAATGCAATTCTCACTCTTGTAGGGCGTGGTTCTGGGATCTCCTCCCGCGCCGACAGCCAATCTACAAGCGTGCTAGCCTTGAAGCAGACATCCCCGTTAACATCGCGTTTCGACGTGACTAAAAACGAGAGGATTGTCGACGAGGCTCCTGTTGGCTGCCCCTCCTGCACATTCGGTCGATTCGCGCGGCTTGGGCCGCGCCCACCGGCTGCGCCCTGAAGCCGTCCCCCCGCCACTTTTTCGCCGCCGCAAGGTTGCGGGCAAAGTCGCATTCTTCGTCCTGCTGTTTCTGGCCGTAGTCACCGGCTCTCTGGCCGGTCTCATGCTGGTCTTCTCGGTCAATCTGCCCCAGATTTACGACCTTGAACACTACCGTCCGTCGACGATGACCCACCTCTACGATTCCAAGGGTCGCGTCATCGGTTCGTTCGCACTCGAGAAGCGCGTCATCGTCAACTACAACGACTTCGCTCCCGTCCTTCACGAGGCAGTCATTTCCATCGAAGACAAGAATTTCGATTCCCACTGGGGCATCAACGTCTTCCGCATTGCGGGCGCGCTCTGGCACGACTTGCGCTCGCACGGCCGCGCGCAGGGTGCCTCAACGCTCACCATGCAGTTGGCACGCAATCTTTTCCTCTCTGCCGATCGCACCGCAGCTCGCAAGTTGCAAGAGGCCTACCTCGCCATTCAGATCGAGCGCGCCTTTACCAAGGACCAGATATTTACGCTCTACGGCAATCAGATTTATCTCGGCAGCGGCATGTACGGCTTTGAAGCGGCTTCGGAATTTTACTTTGGCAAGCACGCCAAGGACGTAAACCTCACCGAGGCCGCTCTGCTCGCTGGTTTGCCCAAAGGCCCTGCCGCCTACTCGCCGCTCATCAATCCTGAAAAAGCCCTGCGCCGCCGCAATCTCGTCCTGAGCGAGATGGAGTCTGACGGCGTCATAACTCATGTGCAGGCTGAGGAGGCTCGCCGCTCGCCGCTTGGTCTTCACATCAGTCAGCCGGAAATGTCCGTCGCGCCCTGGTTCCAGGAAGAAGTGCGCCGCGAGCTTGAAAAGAAATTCGGCACCGAGCAGGTGCACGAAGCCGGCCTCCGCGTCGACACCACGCTCGATCTCGACTTGCAGAAGACCGCTAACAAGGCCCTTACCAATGGCCTCGCCGCTTACGAGCGGCGCCACGGCTGGAAAGGCAAGCTAGAGAATGTCGTCGCCAACGGCAATGCCCTCGACGACTACAAACATCCCGACTGGGCGCTCGCCACGCATCCCGGCGACTACGTGCACGCAATGGTCACGCGGGTGCTGCCGCTCGAGATCCATGCGCGCGTCGGCACCAACGATATTGTCCTGCTTCCCCAGGACTGGGCCTGGACAGCCCAACGCTATGGCGAAGCGCTCGTGAAGCCCGGCGACATCATCTACGTCCATCTCGCGGACGCAACTGAAGGAGGCGCACAACGCGCCGCACTCGAACAGGATTCAGGAACGCAGGGCGCCGTCTTCGCCATGGACAACACCACGGGCGACGTGCTCGCCATGATCGGTGGCCGCGACTACGCGCTCTCTGAGTTCAATCGTTCCACGCAAGCCGAACGCCAGACAGGTTCGAGCTTCAAGCCTTACGTCTACACCACGGCGATAGAAGAAGGCGCCAAGCCCGACGACATCGTCGTGGACGGACCGGCCACCTTCGGCACCTACTCGCCGCACAACTACGAGAACGACTATAAAGGCGCGATGACCCTCACTAGCGCCTTTGCTGAGTCGCGCAACATTCCCGCCGTCAAGCTGGCCGCGCGTGTTGGTATCCGCAAGGTCATCGACATGGCGCACCGCTTCGGCGTCACCACTGACATTCCCGCCTATCTGCCCATCGCGCTCGGCGCAGCAGAAATCACGTTGCAGGAACAGGTGACTTCCTACTCCGTCTTCCCCAATGACGGCATTCGCGTCAAGCCGCGCCTCATCAAGAAGGTCACCAACGCCGACGGCATCACTCTATGGGAAGATGCGCCCGCCGTTGACGAAATCATCAGCCAGCAGACAGCGCGCACCATGATGACGCTCTTCCGCGCTGTCACCGCGCATGGTACAGGCGCCGCCGTCGCGCAGATGAAACATCCGCTCGGCGGCAAGACCGGAACCACCAGCGACTACACCGACGCCTGGTTCATGGGTTTCTCGCCTTCAGTCACCTGCGGCGTCTGGGTTGGTTACGACAGCCGCCAGTCCCTCGGCGAAAAAGAAACCGGCGCCCGCGCCGCCCTCCCCATCTGGATGGAGATTATGAAGGTCGCCATCGCCGGCAAAGACGACGAGCAGTTCCCCGGCGATGCAGAACTGCCTCCGATGCTTCAGGCCAAATCCTCGCCTCTCGTAAGTCCTGTTCCCGTGCCGACTTCTGCGCCGCGTCCTTCGCAGACGTCAGTACCGCGGACCCCCTCCCCCATGCCGCTGCCGAAAATCACTGCACCCGCTGTTGCGAAGCCAGTTCATACAGGATTGACGCAGCCGGTTTCTCCTCACTAATCTGCTGACTGTCAACAAAGCGCTCGGGTTGACATCCGACCCAAAGCGGTGCATACTCAGGTCGTATGCCGACCCAAGAGAACAACGACGACCGCATCGCCCTTCTTCAAGGCACCCTTGACCTCCTGATACTGAAAACACTCATCCTGGGCCCGTGCCACGGCCAGGGAGTGGCGCGCTCCATCCAGCGCCAGTCCGAGGAAGTCTTGTTCGTCGACCACGGCTCGCTCTATCTAGCCCTCCAGCGCCTCGAAGACAAAAAGCTCATACAAGCCAAGTGGGGCGTCAGCGAGAACAACCGCAAGGCTCGCTTCTACTCGCTCACCACCAGGGGCCGGGCGGAACTCCACGAAAAAGCTTCGCAGTGGAAGCGGTTGACGCGCGCAATGGAATTGATCCTCGAGCCCGGGGTCGAACCGCAAGGCGAGGAGGCATAGATGTTCAAGCGCAAACGCACTGCCGAAGATTTCGCCGAAGAAATCAAAGCTCACCTCGCACTCGAAGCCGACGACCTGCGCGACGAGGGATTGAGCGAAGCAGAATCCCAACGCCGCGCGCGCGTTGAGTTCGGCAATGTCCCCCTCGCGCAGCAGAAGTTTCGCCTGCGTGGCCGCTGGCAAGCCTTCGACAAGATCGCACGCGACTTCCGCTTCGGCGTGCGATCGCTTCTGAAGAGCCCCGGCTTTGCGCTCACCGCGATCCTCACGTTGGCTCTCGGTGTGGGCGCCAATACTGCCGTCTTCAGCGTGATGAACGCGGTGCTGCTCAAGTCGCTGCCGGTTTCCGATCCCGAGCGACTCGTGCATCTCAGGATCTCTGGTCCGCCCAGCGGAACTGGCACGGTAAGTTCCAACGGCACGATCAACTACGCCGTTTATGACACGCTGCGCAAACAAACCAACGTGCTATCGTCACTGATTGCATACGTTCCTCTCTCCACAAGCAAGGTTGCAGTGCGCTACGGATCACAGCCAGAAGAAGCCGAAGGCGACATGGTCAGCGGCACATTCTTCTCTGGGCTCGGTGTGAACCTGCCCCTGGGTCGCGGCTTCACTGCGGACGATGAAGCCAATCACGCACCGCTCGCCGTCCTAAGCTACAACTACTGGACACGTCGCTTCGCGCGGAATCCAAACGTTCTCGGCCAAACCCTTTTCGTCAATGGCGTACCCACCACCATCATCGGAGTCTCTGCCAAGGGATTTGAAGGCCTGGAACCTGGCGGATCAACTGACTTCTGGCTTCCGTTGCAGAATCGCCGCGAACTCAATGCCTGGGGCAATCCTCCGGACGATGGGAAACTCTACATTGCGAACCCCCATTGGTGGTGCCTGCGACTCATTGCGCGCCTCGCGCCGGGCGTGAGCAAAACCCAGGCCATCGCAGAACTGCAGCCACTCTTTCAATCGGCGGCATTCGCTGGATTGGGTTCGCCAAAGGCAGGCGAAAAACCACCTGTGCTGAGCTTCACCGCTGCGAAGAATTTTCCCGGCTATGAAGAGGAGTACGGCAATCCGCTGCGCATCCTCATGGCCATGGTAGGGCTTGTCCTTCTGATCGCGCTCACCAACGTGGCCATGCTGCTCGCAGCGCGAAACGGCGCGCGGCAGCGGGAGTTTTCATTACGTCAGGCGCTGGGCGCAGGACGCGGCGAACTGTTTCGCCAACTGCTGACAGAGAGCGTGATTCTGGTTACCCTGGGAGGAGCGCTGGCATGGCTCTTTGCGCATATCGCCGCACGCCTGTTGGCAAATTGGGCGCAGATTGAATCGAGCCTCGCGCCTGACCGCACCGTGCTGCTTTTCACGCTCGGCGTCTTGGTGCTTTCGGCCCTGATCTTTGGACTCGCGCCGATGCGTGTAGCTCTCGCCGGCCGCGCGGAACTCGCTCTGAAAACCTCAGCAGCGACGTCAAACGTTGATGCTGGCAAATCGCGCACCGGCAAAATCATCGTCGCGCTGCAGATGGCCGTGTGCGTGGTGTTGCTGGTAGGAGCAGGACTGCTGATTCGCACGCTGAGCAGTCTCGAAAATACTCCGCTGGGAATGCGCGTCGACGGCCTCGTCGTCTTCGGCGTCAAGCCAGACATTCCGTCGCTTCCGGCTGGAGTCGCTTTCTATCAGAACCTCATGAGCAAGCTTCGCATCTTGCCCGGCGTCGAATCCGTCACCATCATGGACTCACGCCTAGGCTCGTGGGACTCGAATAATGGCGATATGATGGTCGACGGCCGCTTGCCGGAAGTAGCGAACGGCAGTTCGCGCACCGTTCGCAGCAACGTCGTCGGGCCAAACTTCTTCACTACGCTCGGCGTGCCCATCCTTGCCGGCCGCGATTTCGCAGATTCCGATACGGCAGGTTCGCCCCACGTAGGAATCATCAATGAGGAATTTGCCAATCGCTTTCTGCCCAACCAGAATCCGCTGGGCCACACCATCGGGACACAGGGTGGTGAATACACGATGACGGTTGTCGGCGTTGTGAAAGACCACAAGTACCGCAGCATCGACGAAACACCGATCCCCATGGCCTGGTATATGTATGCGCAGATCCCTGTCCTCGGCCAGATGCACGTGGAAATGCGCGTCAATGGCGCGCCGCTTTCAATTCTTCCCGCCGCGCAGAAAGTCGTGCAGCAACTTGATCCCAACCTGCCGCTGATCCGCCCCATGACGCAGCGCGCGCAATACGACACCACCATTTCGAGTCAGATCATGTTCGCGCGCCTCGCCGAATTCTTCGGTCTGCTCGCCGTCGTGCTCGTCGCCACCGGCCTCTACGGAACGCTGTCGTATCGCGTCAACCGTCGCACCGCAGAGATAGGTGTGCGCATGGCGATGGGTGCGGGACGCGGTCAGGTGGTATGGATGATCCTGCGCGACAGTCTGACCCTGACCGCGATCGGCGTAGTGGCCGGCATCCCACTGGCAATGCTGATCGGCCGTGCCTTGTCGTCGTCCCTGTACGGGATTCAACCGCTCGACGCGCTCACCTATGCGATGGCAATGGCAGGAGTATTAATCGTAGCTTTCGTGGCGAGCGCCGCCCCGGCAAGCCGCGCTGCCAGTGTCGATCCGCTGAAAGCGCTGCGCACCGAGTAGAAATTACGAGAGCCGCTCCTGCCGGTAGAGTTCCGCCGTGTGCCGCGCCGCGATTGCAATCGCCATCGCAAACATCGCTACGCCAGCGATCGTCCCGCCGATGTCGAAGAGCAGCCACCGATGGCCCATCAACGTCGCATACGGGCTGCGCAGCAGCGCCAGGTTTCCGATGATCAGCAGAATCCGAATCTCCGTCGGTCCAAACACTCCCTGCGACATCTGGAAGCAGGACAAGGTGTAGGTAGCGAGATAGCTTTCCGCCGAAAGCAGCAAAAACGCGACGAGCATCGCCGCCGCAACCTGCCAGTGCAGAAAGCCAGAGAAGCCAAGCCCGCACATCATCGCCGTCGCTCCAAAGATATCGACGATGTGATCGACATAAAATCCGTAGCGTGGACGCTGCTGATTGCGCACGCGCGCCAGCGTTCCATCCATGCTGTCGCCAAACCAGTTGAGAACAATGCACACCACGACACCAGCGAGCGCCAATTTGTCGTAGCGCGAAAAAACATAGAACAAACCCGCTCCGACCTGTGCGAACAAGCCCAGCAACGTCAGCCCATCTGAAGTCACCCAGCGCGGCGCACGCTCAGCCATCCACATCAGGGCGCGCTTCTCAACAGCGGCGGTAAGCGACTGGTTGATACGGCGCGCGGCTGCGAACTGGCTTTCCATTTCCGTCACGGAGGTCGAAATCATGCGCATCTCCTCTTGCTGGTTCAAACTAACTCCGGAGCGCGTTGCTCGCGGCGCGCAACGTAAATTCCAGCGATTCGCGCGGCACGCTCTCCACGTACGGCCGCACGATCCAGCCGAGCCCTGCCGGAATCGCACGCGTCAGAGAGATGGACTCAACCTGCATATACAACCCACCGTCGTGTTCTTCGTAGCTCCAGTAGATGTTCTGCCGCCACAGAAATCCGTGCTCCTCGTCATCGCCGAGCGCGTGTTCCTTCGCCGTGTCTGCAGAGGCAATCTCGGAAATGTGAGTGCTCCGCGAAACACTGTATCCATGCTGCGGATCAAGCCGTCCATAGCTGATGTCATAGGTCGTATCCATGACAACCGTAATTACGTGTCGCTGGCGCACGCGCATCGAAGCCGTGAAATGGTCCGGAATCTGGCCGCCATTCGGTAAATCAACGCCGGCTCGTACAACCTGCGGCGAGAAGCGCTGCGGGTATCCGCTGAAGCCCTTCATCAGGTGTTCAAAATCGCCTGCCCTTGCTCCACGGACGAATGCAGTGCCGCGCCAATGGTGCAGCATCGCTCCAGGCAACCCAGATTCACTGGCGGGCGTGAGCGGCTCGATGATCAATTCACCCCGCTGCAGTCGCACGTCTGTCTGGCTGTTCGGTGCAGCAGAGACAAGAAATCCCTTTTGTGATCGGTGCTGCTCAGCCAGCCTCGACTCCACCTTTCCCACGTAAGCGTTGAACGCAGCAGTCGCGGCGGCCGGCGCCTCACAGATTCCAGCCGCACAAGCAGTAAGCAACAGAAGCCATGCCATGCCCGTTCGAATCCGAAGTCCTTTTCGCAATCCTGAAATCCGACGCCTCATTTGACCTTCAGCCTCCCAAACCATTGTCAGAGAATCAATGCACGGCGCCTCACCCGGAAGGTGAATGAATCTCACGGCGCAACTCCTTGCATGAATTGGATTTCCGCCGATTTGTACATCGCCATCCGCTCACAGATAAGGCCGGCATTCGAGTAAACTTGACTTCAGAGATGACAGAATCCGCGTCAGCCCGGCGTTATCGCTTCGGTGCATTTGAGGCGGACGCCTCGACGGGGGAGCTTCGCCGGCAGGGAATCCGCATCAAGCTCAACGCCCAACCGTTCCAGGTTTTATTGATGCTGCTGGAACACCCCGGTGAGGTCTTGACCCGCGAAGAAATCTCTCGCGCCCTGTGGTCCGACGGTACCTTCGTCGACTACGACCACGGCGTCAACTCGGCGGTCAATCGCATCCGCGAAGCTCTAGGCGACGCAGCCAGCAGCCCCCGATTCGTGGAGACCCTGGCCCGCCGCGGGTACAGATTCGTCGCCCCTGTTGAATCCATTGCCAACGATTCAGACCCCGGTCCCCCTACGGCAACCCCGTTAGAACCGCCTGAGCGATCGCAAGTTTTTGAGCCCATGCCAGCCAACGGAATTCTCTCCTCGCCCGAAGAACTCCCACGGACATCGCACGCCGTGGTGCAGGCTCTCTTTCTCTCGCTGCAAGTGATGTACCTGGGTTTTTATGTAGGGGCGCTCACGAATCTCGCAGAAATTGAGGATCTGCTCTCTCCGCTGGCACACACAACGCTGATCTTCTACGCCCTCATCGGGACCGCAGCGATCCTGATTCCCGTCCGCGCTTTCGTTCTGTGTGCGGTCCTGTTTCGCGCGCCCGGAGTCCGCGGCAAATTCCTGAAGATGTGGCCGGCACTCCTGGTTGCTGATGTGCTGTGGGCGCTCTCGCCTTTTCTGCTTATGCACCACATCAATACAGGGCTGGCGCTTGCCTGCATGGCCCTCCTGGTATATTCGCCCTTTGCACAGCGTTCCTTGATGTTGATGGGCGCTGGGCAGGATAAGACCGAACTGTCTGCCGTGACTCGCTGAATCGGACGACAACGTGTCGGCCCAACGGAAGGCTCTACAACTGATCGTAAAGCGAGGTGTTCCGATATCCGAGCAAGCTCACCAGCGTCCAGATTGCGAGCGCGGTTCCAAAAGGAATCTTGAGAATGCAGAGGAACGCAGCAACAATCGCGACAACTCGTCCCCACGGCGCCCGTTGCATCAAACCCCAGCCAGCCACAAAGGCGATGCCCGAGCGCAGAATCACCATGGTCCAGGCGAAATGAATAATCGCCGGTCCAAAGCCCGGTCCAAGCGGGAAACCATCGCGTGCCCATGGACCATGCATCCAGAATCCGCCGCCATTCAGGAATGAATTCGCGAACGCAAGTCCCACCACTCCCCGCACAAGCGAGAGGGCCCCATAGATAAACCAGACAGTGCTGAGCGCCCGCACCCGATTGGAGTAATTGGCAACCTCAAACGCGAGGTTAGGCACACCGGGAGGAGGAGGCGCGGCCGTCGGGCGGCCACATTGGGGACAAACTGGTTGCCCTTGCACAAGAGCCTGACCACATCCACTGCAAAACATCCTCTACCTCCTTGGAGCTAACGAAATTCTATTCTTCTGAATCCTCGTAAGCCCTGCGAGGACATCTTAATCCTGCTGTGAACGAGTACGCAGGGGTGCCCGCATTCGTTCCCAGCGATCGTCATGGCGGTCGTCATGCAACACCAGCGCGCTGACTCGGCCCTGCGGATCGCGCTCAACCGTTATCCGCGTAAGGCTGCTTCCATTTGGGTAGAAAAGTACCGAATTGGACTCCGCCGCCAACTCGGCAATTTCGCCATAGTGATTCTTCTGGTAGAGCAGGTCCCCCTGGCGAAAGAGTGTGACTACCACCAGTCCTCGCTTGTCCACGTATTCTCCGGCGAAGCTATCAAGCTGGGCGGGTGTCAATTTCAAGGCCGGCGGGTGCAACGGGATGGAAACGCGCTCGGCAAACGGCGATTGTTCTTGTGTTTCTCGTCGATGTTGCAACAGCCAGCGCGGCAACTCAGGCTCATTAAATGCGCGCGTCCAACTGTCGTGCTTCAGTCCCTGGTAAACCCAAAGCCGAACACGCCCCCCTGCCGTCTTCAATGCTGCGTAAAGCAACTCATCCTGTCGCGGCGCCACGATGTTGTCTTCAGCGCCATGAAAGAGCCAGATGGGCGTGTGGCCCACCGCCTTGGCATATTCGCCAGGCAACGTCGGGGCTTGCGCCCAGCGCTCTGGTGCATAGCTCCAGAAGATGCCTGCAGCCGCAATCGCAATCGCCGCCCATCGCGTCGGATTTTGACGCGCCAGTTCCCACGCGCCGTACCCACCCATCGAGAGCCCCAAAAGATAGGTGCGCGAATGATCGCCTTGAAACTCGGTTGTTTCTTCGTCAAGCTCGGCCATCGCCATGGCGAGCATGTCCCTGTCGGTCCAGTAGCGGCCAATCGAGCACTGCGGCATGACCACAATGAAGGGCCAGCGCTCCGGGTGATCGCGAATCGCCTCGGGCAAACCGATCTGTGTCTGCCACATGCCCTCGGAGCCGCGCTCGCCGCGCCCGTGCAGAAAAAGGATGACCGGCCAGGACTTGTGTTTGTCGTGGTGCCAATCTTCTGGAACATACACCTGGTAGCGATACCACGGCGTTCCGATCTGAATCCTGCGATTGAGGAATCCTGTCTCGGGCGACGGATGTTTGTGAGATTCCTTCGGCCCCGCGCAGCATGCAAAAGAGTAGGCGCCAATCCCCCGGCAAAATAGAGGCAGGCCGCTAGAAGTCTCAGGATGCGGTGCATAGGCTGCAAACATCATAGAACCTGCAAGACGGTTTTCGTTATTGAACCATCGTCGGATTTCCTAAGGAGTTCCGTGTGCAGCGGCATGAAACAATCAGGAAGATACCGAAACTCAACACGCCAACATGACCACCTACGAAGCCGGAGACACGCTCGACCACTACCGCATCGAAGCCGCTGTTGCCCATGGCGGCATGTCCGTGTCTCTACCGGGCGACCGACCTGAACTCCGGCCGGCAAGTGGCCATCAAGGTTCCGCTCCCCGAGATGGAGGCGGACCCAGTTCTCATCGAGCGTTTCAAGCGTGAGCAGGAGATTGGACAGGAACTCGACCATCCCGGAGTCGTGAAGTCCTTCAACAGCGAAGAACGTAGCCGCCTCTACATGGTCATCGAGTGGGTCGATGGACGTCTCCTGCGCACCATTCTGAACGAAGAGAAAAAACTGCCCGTCGAGCGTGCGGTAAAGATCACGCTGGGTATCTGCGATGCGCTCGACTACATGCACAAACGCGGCATCATCCATCGAGACCTCAAGCCCGAGAACGTCATGGTTGGCGACGAAGATCAGATCAAGCTCATCGACTTCGGCATTGCGATGAAAGAAGATGCGCGCCGTCTCACCTTCGTGAACGTCTCGTCACTGCTCGGTACACCCGACTACATCTCGCCCGGAACAGGTAAAAGGTGCGCGCGGCGACCAGCGCAGCGACATCTACGCTATGGGCATCATGCTCTACGAAATGCTCACCGGCCGCGTGCCATTTGTCGGGCCTAATCCGCTCGCCGTCATGAACGAGCGCGTCCTGAACGACGTGACGCCGCCGCGCGAACTAAATCCGGAAATCTCTCCGCAGCTTGAAGAAATCCTCTATCGCGCCCTGGAGCGTGAACCTCGCCACCGCTACGCCACGGCCAGCGAGATGATGTGGGACATCGAACATCAGGAACAGGTTGGCGTCGAACCGCGCGGCGAAAAGCCGGTCAATCTCGCAGGCCGCAAAAGTAAATAGAAAAGTGTTGCTCTACGCCGCGATGGCTCTCGTCCCGGTAATTCTTTTTCGCCCTGATGTTGCTAATTGCTAAAAGATAGTCAGAGTCGAGTTCTGAGTTCCGAGTATCCCTGCCACCTGCACAGCCCTGTCTCAGTCCCTAGTCCCTAGTCCCTAGTCCCTAGTCCTGTCTAGTTCCTGCCTATCCCGTCTTTTTCAGCATCTTCCGTGCCCGCCGAAACCAGGGCCGCTCCCGCCGCCGCAGATATCGCGGCATGGTCGGCTCCTTGTCGAGAACTTTCTGCGCCCACTCGCGCGCCTCGGCAAAGCGGCCCTCCGACGCCAGCAAGTCGGCGAAAGTTCAAATACGTTTCAGAGGACGTAGAGAGAGCGGTCGCGCGTCGGAAGAATGCGCTCGGCCTTTTCCTTCTCTCCCGTCAGAGCATAAGCCTGGGCGAGCAGAGCCGGAGCGCGATTGAAATCGTAGTTGGGCTCTTTGGCGACTGCCATTTCGAGGTCCGGCAGAGCTGCCGCGGCATCGCCCAGCAGAACGGCGCATACTCCCCGCCGATAAAAGCAATCCAGCGTATTTGAACGCGCGGCAATCGCCTTGTTGAAGGCCTCGCGCGCCCGCTGCAACTGCCCATCATCCATGCAGAGTCTCGCCAAGCTCTTCGTAGTTTCCGGCGGAGGGATTATCACGAATCGTGAGTTCCAGAGCAGCAATGCGTTTGCGCCGCGAGATGCCCTTGAACGACTGGTTCAGCAGACCCACATCCGGGAAAACTTCGGCGAACAGGTAGACGATCGCCCCGATGGGCCCGAGAAAAAGGATGATGTAGAGCCAATACGTGTCTGGCCGTCGGCGAATGAAGTGAATAATCGCCCCAGCCTGGAGCAGCAGGCCCCAGGGATAAAAGAGATGCGTCAGCAATCCCATGCAGTGAGTGGTCCTGAGCGTCAGATTACACTCAGCACGCGGCGGCCAGCAGTCCACTTTTGTGGTAAAGTCCTTCCCACCCGGCTCCAAATTCTACCGGATACGACTCATCGCGGTGCACCACAAACTCCGGATACGCATTGCCCGCCAAGTTCATGCAGGTCCATGCCAAGCCGTTCGCCATCGGGATCCACGCGGAACGGAAGCACCCGATTCACGAGCCAGAAAACAAGATAAACCAGCGGCAGCATCAGCCCCAGCAGCGTCGAAACTCCAATCAACTGCGCCACGAACTGACCCTGCTGCGGCGCGAACATCCCCGCCGCAGCAAGTCCCCACAACCCCGCTGCTCCGTGAACGCTGATCGCGCCCGATGGATCGTCGATCGAGAGCGCCAGTTCAAACAATTCCACCAGCAGCGGCGTAATGATTCCCGCTACCAGTCCCGTAAAGAGCGCAGCCAGCCGGCGAAACCAGACCCGCACAAGCGCTTGAGGTCACCAGTCCGGCAAGCCAGCCGTTCGCGCACAAGCTCGCGTCGGGTTTGCCAAATCGAATGCGCGTCACCGTGAACGCAGCCACAAGCGCTGCGGCTGCCGAGAGCAAGCGTGTTGACAGCCGTGACCACCAGTCCACCCGGTGCTGCGTTCAGCCAGAGCAGCGAACCCGCCATGTTCCATGCCAGCCAGCCCACCAGCGCGATCAAGCAGCCCAGCAGCACATAGACCACGTTGTGCCCCGGCATCGCCGTCGACAGTCCCTCGCGCGGAAACTTGCCCTTGCGCGGACCAGCGATCCACACCACCGCCAGTGCGGAGACGCCGCCAAGCGCATGAATCGCACCCGCTCCGCCTCCGTCCAACAACTCCTGCTCCCGACGAAAAATTCGCACCCAGTTGCGCCAGCCACCCTCCGCCCCACGTCCAATGCGCGGCCAGCGGAAACACCACCGCGCCCATGATTGCCGCAATCGCCGCGCCCGCCGGCAGTCGCAGCCGATCGGCCCCCGATCCCCACGGGATCAGGACGACCAGCGCAACCGACAGCAGTTCAAAGAGAAGCGCAAGTTGCATTCGCGCGGGCGCCGAGCCCAGACCACTCAAAAACAGCGGTCCTGCACCCGCCCAGTTCCACGCTTTGCCCGCGAGATGAAAAACATGATCGCTGTTCGTTCCAGCTGCAATGGCCGATCCAACAGCCGCAAACGCAATTACCGCCGTTGAAATCACGACCAGGCTTCCCAGCAGCGACTGCATCGCCGAACGCGACCGGCCCAGTCCTGTATTCATCAGCGCGATGCCGGCGATGGCCAGCGGCGCCAGCAGCAGAAGTCCGAGCATCAGCGCGAACGAGGTTTCAGGAAAAGGCATCGGCGCGATCGGAGTCATCGGTTTTCGCTCCGCAAGCGCATGTGGCCGCGCACCGCCACCACCAGCCCCATCACCTCAACAGCAAGCCCGCACAAAACAAAGACGCGCCCGCTGCGCCGAGGCGGGAAACAGAAGAATTGCCGCGATCGAAAGAAAGAATCCAGCTGGCATCACCAGCAATCCGGCGTATTTCATGGCCTCGTCCTTTCAAGTCGCCAGATTCACCAGTTGATAGAGATCGGCCTCTGGACCCATGTCCGGAAAAATAGAGATGAATGTATGGCAGAGAGCAACCGGCTGAAGTGCTTTTATGAATTCTAAATGCTTCGGTTGTTACGATCGACATGATCCTCTGCCAGTTGTTTTCGCATGCGCGGATAGTCTCCGCACAGCACTGCCATTTCCCATATACACGGAGGTCGTCTTCATGTCGTTTCTTAACCGGCTGGTCCAGAACCCAATGGGTGCCGTCGGCGTGCTCGCCATTGCTGCGTTTCTTGAAGCGTGGGGAGACTCTTTCTTCCAGGCGGGCTTTTATCGCGACTCCGGCGCCGCCCGCGCGCTCGCCCTTGCCTCCGGCACATTGGTTCTCGCCCTCTACGGCTCCACCGTCAACCTGCCGCGTTGGGATTTCGGCAAACTCCTCGGCGTCTACGTTGCGCTGTTCTTCCTCGCCGCGCAAGTGCTCGCCAAGGTCCGATTCGGTCAATCGCCCACCCTGCCCATCTACATCGGCGGTTCTCTCATCGTGATCGGCGGTGGCATCATGGCCTTCTTGAAGCCCTGAGACGACCAGGCTCTGCGCTTGGGGGTGTTGGGCGATAAACTTCTTTCCACCTGGACGAATCGAGAAAATGAAGAAGACTCTTGCTTACGTTGTTGCGCTGGTTTGCGCCGTCTCTCTGTGCAATGCACAACGCATCGAAGTGACCCTGCCCTCCACCAAGCCTCTCAACGGGCACCTCATTCTCGTCATCGCCAAAACCGACAAATCCGAACCGCGCATGCAACTCTCCGAAACCTACGATTCGGCCCAGGGCTTCGGCGTTGACGTCGAAAACCTCGCGCCCGGCACTCCGCTCGTCATCGATACCAAGACCTTCGGCTACCCGCGCCGCTCCCTCGCCGATCTCGATGCAGGCGACTACTACGTCCAGGCCGTCTTCAACGTCTATGAGCAGTTCCATCTCGCCTCCGGCAAAACCGTTTGGCTCCCGCCCGACAAAGGCGAAGGCCAGCACTGGAATGAGAAGCCCGGCAATCCCTACAACAAGCCGCAAAAATCCATTTCGATCCCAAAGTCGCAAACCGCCATCAAAATCACCCTCGACCAGGTCATTCCTCCCATCGAAGGCACACCCCAGGATCCGCAGGTGATTGCGCAGCAGCAGCCCACCGCAAAGTGGCTCAAATTCGAGCGATTCCGCAGCCCGAAACTCAGCGCCTTCTGGGGGCGCGATATGTTTCTGGGCGCATGGATTTTGCTGCCCGACGGATTCGACGAGCATCCTGACGCGAAGTATCCCGTCATCGTCTATCAGGATCACTATCATCCCGCCGTTGGCCCGGCTCAATTCACCGCGACTCTACCGGATGCCGCATCGTCCCAGAATCGCCGCTTGCAGAGCGGCTATCGTCTCTTTCAGGACTGGACTTCAAACCGTCTCCCGCGCGTGATCCTCATCTACGTCCAAAACGCCAATCCCTACTACGACGATTCCTACGCGGTCGATTCCGCCAGCGTTGGCCCCTATGGCTCCGCCATCAACGATGAGCTGATTCCTTTCATCGAAAAGAAATATCGCGGTATCGGCCAGGGCTGGGCCCGCGCCACCTACGGTGGATCCACCGGCGGTTGGGAGGCGCTCGCCACGCAGGTCTTCTATCCCGACTTCTACAACGGCGCTTATGTCGCCTGTCCCGACCCCGTCGACTTCCACGCCTACCAGAACATCAACCTTTACGACGACGCCAACGCCTTCGTCCGCAAGGGCGACTTCGGCCAGATTCCCATTGCCGCCGATCGCAAACCCGACGGCACCATCATCGCGGAGGCCGGTGCCGAGTTCGCATACGAATACGTCCTCGGCACCCACGGCCGCTCCACAGAACAGTGGGACATCTGGCAGGCCGTCTTTTCACCCGCTGGCGAAGACGGCTATCCCGCCCAGATCATCGATCCGCTCACCGGCGCCATCGACAAGAAAGTTCTCGCCTACTGGCACGATCACTATGACCTCACCGCGATCCTCAAGCGCGACTGGTCAACACTCGGTCCCAAGCTGGAAGGCAAGCTCCACATCGCAGTCGGCGACGGCGATACCTATTTCCTCAACAACGCCGTCCACATGCTCGACAAGCAGCTACAGGAAACACGCAATCCCCATTCCGACGCGACATTCCAGTACGGCCCCGGCATGCCCCACTGCTACACCGGGGGCCCATCGGAATACACCATGCAGCAAAACAACGCCGACTGGACTCAGCGAGTCTTGCCGAAGATGGTGGAGCACATGCTCGCGACTGCTCCTGCTGGCGCCGACACAAAAACCTGGCGCTACTAATTCAGTGCAAAACTGGCTCCAAAACATCCCATTCTCTGAGACAGCCAGACACGCCTCATGCGCGTATTTCTCCGCATTTTCCTTTGTCGGAACATATTTAGGTTTCAAGAGATTACAAAAAGTTAAGCTGTATAAACATTTTTTGTTCACCCAACTGTTGAGGCCGTTACAGATAGGCCTCTGGCTGCTATATTGAATTTTCGGGGTCGTCCGCCTTTCAGGTGGGTTTTGTCCGAAAAAGAAATCTAACCACAACCTGTGTGACCGCCAGCACTGCGTGCACAAACTACTGGACAACGAACAACAAGCAGGAAAGCATTCATGGCGCAGATATTTGACCGCAGCTCCAATGCTTTGGCTCGAGCGAGCCTGGTGCTGACGGGTCTGATTGTGATTGCACTTGGAGTAACGCTCGATCAGTTGCAGCGCTCCCCATGGGTTACTCGCCAAGGCCAGCGACCGGAGCAGCCGGTACCCTTCAGCCACAAACATCACGTGACAGGCTTGGGCCTCCAGTGCCAGTACTGCCACACCTCGGTTGAGAAATCCAGCTACGCGGGCATTCCCCCGACCAAGACCTGCATGAACTGCCACGCGCAGATCTGGACCAACGCCGCACTTCTGCAGCCTGTCCGCGAAAGCTGGGCCAGCGGCGAGTCGGTGCCCTGGATCAAGGTGCACGACCTGCCCGACTACGTCTACTTCAGCCACGAGATTCACGTGAACAAGGGCCTCGGCTGCGCAAGTTGTCACGGCCGCGTCGATCAGATGCCGCTGATGTACGCGCAGAACACACTGCAGATGGAGTGGTGCCTCAACTGCCATCGCAATCCCGCCAAGAATCTCCGCCCCACCGGCCAGATTTACAACATGGCATGGGAAGCGCCGGCTTTCGATCGTCCGGTATGGTGCGCGACAAGCGACGTCAAACCAGGCACCCCACCGCGCAGGGCGTGAACTGCACCGTCAAGGATCCCAGCGGCGAGGGGCCGCAGGTGGCGGCCCTGCAGATGCCCAAATCGGCGACCACCGGGAAATCGCCAGATGCCCCTGCAGTCGAAATGCCGGCGGCGCTGCATTATGAAAAATTCACCAGCCAGGATCAACTGGGGCACTTTCTTCTGAAGCAATACCACATTCGCACTCCGAACGAACTGAGCAGCTGCGAGGTTTGCCACCGATGAGTCGCGAACCCATGAATGCAGGAACGAACCAGACGGGGAACACCGTGGAGATTGAAAAAAGCAAGGCCAACCTTGCTGAAAATGAAACACCGATGACACTGGAACAGGTGCGCGCCGATCTGAAAGGCACCACAGGTAAGCGCTTTTGGCGCTCCGCTGGATGAGCTTCAGAACACACCCGAATTTCAGGCCGCTGTCGAAAAAGAATTTCCCAGCGCGGCGCAGGAATGGGTCGATCCGGTTTCGCGCCGCGGCTTCCTCAAAATCATGGGCGCATCCATGGCGCTCGCCGGCCTTGCCGGATGCACCAAGCAGCCCGACGAGCCCATCTATCCGTACGTCAAGGCGCCCGAAGACCTCCTTCTCGGCAAGCCGAATTACTTCGCCAGCATGAACCCGCTTCCCACCGGCGGAGTTCCAGTCCTCGTCAAGAGCGACGAGTATCGTCCCATCAAAGTCGACGGCAATCCCGATCACGCTTACAATCACGGCTCGTCCGATGTCTTCTCGCAGGGTTCGCTGCTTGACCTTTACGATCCCGACCGCTCGCAACATGCAACCTTCGAAGGCGAGAATCGCGAATGGGCGGAGTTTGCTCAGGCGCTCCACGACAAGGTCGCTGGCACAAAAGACGGAACCGGCATCTACTTCCTCTCGGCGACCATCACGTCGCCCACGCTCGCGCGCCAGTGGAAAGCCGTGCAGTCCGCATATCCCAAGGCGACGCTGGTCCAGTACGACCCCGCCATCGCCGGCACGTTTCTTGCAAAGGGCTACAACGTTCAGTACGACCTCAGCACCGCCGATGTAATCGTCTCGCTCGATGCGGACTTCCTCTCCGGTGCGTCCTACCCCGGCTTCCACAAGCTCGTTGCGGATTACGCCAAACGCCGCAAAGATCCCGCCAACGGCATGAACCGGCTCTACACCATCGAGAGCACGCCGACCACAACCGGCATGAAAGCGGAGCATCGCCTCGGCCTGCGCGCCAGCGAAATTCCCGCATTCGCCGCCGCGCTAGCTGCAGCCGTCGGAGCATCCGGTGCTAATGCTTCGCAGTACAACTGGACCGGCGAGCAAAGCAAGTTCCTCGCTGCCCTGGCCAAGGACCTCAAGGCTAGCAGCGGCAAGAGCGCCGTCATCCCCGGCCTCTATCAAGACGAATCCGTCGCCGCACTCGCGCTCGCCATCAACCAGGCCCTCGGCAATGTCGGCAAAACCGTCACCGTCTCCTCCGAGCCCGCGGTCCCCCTGCCCAGCGATCAAAACGGCGACTTCAAAAAGCTCATCGCCGATCTCAACGCCGGCAAAGTCGACTGGCTTGTCATTCTCGATACCAATCCCATCTACTCCGCCCCGGTCGATCTCGGCTTCAACAACGACTTGATCAAGAAGGCGAAGGTCGTCGCGCATCTCGGCTCCCACTACGACGAGACCGGCCATCTCGCGAACTGGCACATTCCCTCCGCGCACTACCTCGAGTCATGGTCCGATGCCCGTGCTTACGATGGCACCGTCTCCATCGTGCAGCCAATGATCGAGCCGCTCTACGGCGGCAAGAGCGCGCACCATGTCTTCCAGACCCTGCTCGACAATCCGCAACTCAGCGCCTACGAAGCGGTTCGCATCACGCAAAAGGACAACATCAAGGGCGACTTCGAGACCGGCTGGCGCAAGGTTCTCCACGCAGGCTGGATCGATGGCACAACCTACGCGAGCGGCGGCGCCCCAAGGCGGAAGCCTCCAAGGTTCCCGCGCCGAATCCGAAAGATCAGTTCGAAATCATCTTCCGTCCCGACCCCAACATCTACGACGGTCGCTATTCGAACGTCGGCTGGCTGCAGGAACTTCCCAAGCCCGTCACGAACCTGAGCTGGGATAACGCCGCCATCATGTCCGGCGCGACGCTCGACCAAGCTGAAGCTCGAAGAAGACGACATCGTCGAAATCAGCGCAGGCGGCGGCACCGTCAAGGCTCCGGTAATGGTTGCTCCCGGCCATCCCGACAACTCCGTCACGCTCTATATGGGTTACGGTCGCGAATTCGCCGGCCGCGTCGGCTCCGGTGCAGGCTTCAATGCCTACCTCGTCCGCACCACCGCCGCGCCCTTCTACTCCACTGGCTCCATCAAGAAGGTCGATGGCAAGTGGGGCATCGCGATCACCAAGAGCCACTACCAGGATCATCGCGGCAAGAACCTTACCGACGTAGGCAATCAGAATCACTCCCTCGAAGCCGTCGAAGCCCTCGGCCCGCGCGGCATCATCCGCTACGCCACGCTTGAGGACTTCAAGGCCAATCCCAACTTCGCACACGAAGGCGAAGGCCACGACACTCCCGAATACGACACCACGCTCTTCCCCAACTGGGAGTACAACGGCAACAAGTGGGGCATGTCGATCGACATGAACAGTTGTACCGGCTGCAACGCCTGCATCGTGGCTTGTTATGCCGAGAACAACATCGCCGTCGTCGGCAAGCAGCAAGTCCGCATCGGCCGCAACATGCAGTGGCTCCGCATCGACGCCTACTTCGAAGGCGATCTTGCCGCTCCCCGCGCCCACTTCCAGCCCATGACCTGCCAGCACTGCGAAAACGCGCCCTGCGAACAGGTTTGCCCGGTCGGCGCCACGGTGCACACGCCCGAAGGCATCAACACCATGGTCTACAACCGCTGCGTGGGCACTCGTTATTGCTCCAACAACTGCCCCTACAAAGTTCGGCGCTTCAACTTCCTGCTCTACTCCGACTACGAGACCGAGAGCCTCAAGCTCATGCGCAATCCCGACGTCTCCGTTCGTTCGCGCGGCGTCATGGAGAAGTGCAGCTACTGCGTACAGCGCATCAATGTGGCCAAGATCGAAGCCGACAAGGAAAACCGCCCGATCCGCGATGGCGAAGTGGTCACAGCCTGCCAGCAGGCGTGCCCGGCCTCGGTCATCACCTTCGGAAACCTGAACGACAAAAACAGCAAGGTCGCGAAGCTGAACGAAGACAAGCGCATGTACCAGGTCATCGCCGACCAGAACACGCGGCCTCGAACTCGCTATCTCGCTGAAGTTCTGAACATGAATCCTGAACTTGAACAGAAGCCGGTGGAACACGCGCCGGAAAAGGGTTGAAGTCCGATGGCGACCAGTGAAATCAAAAGAGGCGACCCTGGCATCGATCCCAAGACCGGTGAATACCGCGTCGTCGGCGTCAGTGAAACCTTCAAATCGGTAACGGAAAAAATCTCCGGCATCGTGCTTACGCCGCACACGCCGCTGGGCTGGCTTGCGTTCTTCGGCATTGCCGGCGCCGGCGCCACCGTGCTGCTCGTCGCGGTTACCTGGCTCTTCCTCAGGGGCGTCGGCATCTGGGCCATCACCCAGCCCGTCGCATGGGGATTCGCGATCATCAACTTCGTCTGGTGGATCGGTATCGGCCACGCCGGCACCCTGATCTCCGCCATCCTTCTGCTATTCAAGCAAACCTGGCGCAACTCCATCAGCCGCTTCGCCGAGGCCATGACCATCTTCGCCGTGGTCTGCGCCGGCATGTTCCCGCTGATTCACGTCGGCCGTCCGTGGCTTGGATACTGGCTCTTCCCCATTCCACTCACCATGAACGTCTGGCCGCAGTTCCGCTCCCCGCTGCTCTGGGACGTATTCGCGGTCTCGACCTACGCCACGATCTCCGTCGTCTTCTGGTATCTCGGAATGATTCCCGACTTCGGAACCTTCCGCGATCGCGCGCAATCCAAGCCCGCTCAGTATGCCTACGGCTTGCTCTCGTGGGGCTGGCGCGGTTCCATCCGCCACTGGATGCGCTACGAAACGGCATCGCTTCTTCTCGCCGGTCTTGCTACTCCTCTTGTCCTCTCCGTCCACACCGTCATCAGCTTCGACTTCGCAGTGGCGGTTCTGCCCGGCTGGCACACCACCATCTTCCCGCCCTACTTTGTCGCCGGCGCCATCTACTCCGGATTCGCCATGGTGCTCACGCTGGCCATTCCGCTGCGCAAGTTCTACCACCTTGAGCAGCTGGTCACTGAGCGCCACATCGACAACATGGGCAAGGTCATGCTCGCCACCGGCTTCATCGTAGCCTACGGCTACGGCATGGAAGCCTTCATGGCCTGGTACTCTGCCTCCCACTGGGAAGCCTTCATGTTCTGGAATCGCGCCTTCGGTCCCATGGGTTGGGCGTACTGGGTGCTGATCCTTTCCAACCTCGCTATTCCGCTCACCACGCTCTGGTCACGCAAGCTGCGCACCTCGCTGCCGTACATGTTCTTCATCTCCATCGTGGTCAACACCGGCATGTGGTTTGAGCGCTTCGTCATTGTCGTAACAAGCCTCTATCGCGACTTCCTCCCATCTTCGTGGGGCACTTATCGCGCCACCAAGTGGGACTACATGACGTTCGTCGGAACGCTGGGCTTGTTCACCACGCTGTTCCTCCTGTTCGTCCGCTTCCTGCCCATGATTCCCATGAACGAAATTCGCATGATTCTACCCGCGGCCAAGATCAAGCCCAAAACAACAGCGGGAGCAGGTGACTAACAATGCCCTCACGCGAAGGAACCTACGGCCTGCTGGCCGAATTCGATACCCCGAGCGACCTGGTCCGCGCCGCGCAACAAGCGCGCCTCGACGGCTGGCGCCGCATGGACTGCTACACGCCCTATCCCGTTGAAGAGGCGGCGGAGGCCATCGGCTTTCATCGCAATCGCGTTCCGCTCGTCACGCTCGTCGGCGCATTAATGGGCGTTGCCGCCATGTTCTCGATGGAGACCTGGATCTCGGTGATTGCCTATCCGTTGAACATCGGTGGTCGCCCGCTCTACTCATGGCCGGCATTCATCATTCCCGCGTATGAGTGGACGATTCTGTGGGCCGGCCTTTCGGCAGCCTTCGGCATGATGGCGCTGAACGGACTGCCGCAGCTCTATCACCCGCTTTTCAATGCGCCAAACTTCCGCAACGGCGCCACGACAGACAAGTTCTTCCTCTGTCTCGAAGCGCTCGATCCAAAATTTGATCTCTTGGAAGCGAAAGAATATCTGAAGAAATTCGAGCCCGTTTCAATCGTGGAGGTGGAGTACTAAATGCAAACTCCGAACTCCACCAACCAACAAACCGTCATCCTGAGCGCAGCGCAGCGGAGTCGAAGGACCTGCAGTTGCTCTTCGATTGCAAAACCAAGAACCTGGGTGCCCCAGGTCTCGATTTTGAGACCTGGGAAATCACAACAGATCGTTAGGTGCCCCATCCATGCGACAGCTTTTCGTCGCATGGGTGGGAAGGCACTGACGATGGCTGGCCTCAGTGCAATCCTCCTCATCGCCGGCTGCCGCCAGGACATGCAGGACCAGCCCAAGATGATCCCGCAGCGCGGCTCGGACTTCTACGCCGATCATCGCGGCGCGCGTCCGCAGGTCATCAATACCGTCGCTCGCGGTCAGCTTCAGGAAGACAGCTACTTCTACACCGGCGTGATCCAGGGCGCCAACGGCTATCGCGAAGAGCAGAACACCCTGCCGTTCCCGGCGACCATGGAAGTGCTCGAGCGCGGCCATGAACGCTTCAACATTTACTGCACCCCCTGCCACTCGCGCGTCGGCAATGGCCTCGGTGAAATCGTTCAGCGCGGCTACAAGCCCGCCGCCAATCTTCACGACCAGGTCCGCCGGGCGCAGCCACTCTCGCACTACTTCTATGTGATGACCCACGGCTACGGCGCAATGCCCGACTATCGCGAACAGCTGACGCCCGAAGATCGTTGGGCGGTCGCAGCCTACATTCGCGCATTGCAGTTAAGTCAGGCAGCTTCCACCGTCAGACGTTCCCTCGGGCGTGCAAGTGCAAAAGCTTGAGCGACGTTGCAGAGCAGCAAAACTTGCCGGCCAGCTACGCGCAGCCCTGGGCGTTGCCTTCGACCGCCGTGCAGGCGTATCCGCCGACCAAAGAAGGAACGCCTGCAATGGCTCCGGCGAACCCGGCTGACCCACTGATTAAGATTCCAGCAAGCAAAACGGCTCCAGCGGCCGCGAAGTAAGGATTGAGTTCAATGGCTCACGATACACACGGAGAGCATCACACGCTAAAGCGCTTCCCGCCGATCTGCAGCGCACCCTCGTTCGTCGACGGCTGGCGGTCGCGGGCGCTTGTCGTTGCAGCGGTGGCTGCCATTGCCGCCGTGATTCTCGCATTCCTCGGCCAGTCGCAGGACCAGCTCGGCTGGGACCACGTTTACCGCGCATGGGTTCTCGGCATGCTGCTCACCTTCGGCTGGACCGTCGGTGGTCTCGCGCTTCTCATGGTTCAGTACTGCTCCGGCGGCAAGTGGGGCCTGCTTCTTCGTCGCCCTCTCGAAGCCGCAACCCGCACGCTTCCACTGGTCTTCGGCTATTGGGTCGTCTCCGCCATTTTCATGAAGAAGCTCTATCTCTGGGCGCAGTACACCAACCCCGGCGATACGGAATCAGCCCTGAAGTCACGGCCTGATCAGCGAAATTCAGGCCCACTGCCTCGACTTCAAGCGCCCCATGCTGAACCCGACGACTTATGTGATCGTCATGCTCCTCTGCTTCGCCATCTGGGGCTTCTACACCTGGCGGCTCAATAAGCTCGGCCTGAAGCGCGACACCGAATCGCCCGACACCACGCCTTACTGGATCAAGAAGCTCGAGAACATCAGCGGCCCCGGCATCGTCGTCTACTCGCTCACCATGACCGCCGCAGTCATCTACTGGGTCATGTCGATGGATGTCACCTGGTTCTCCTCGGTCTACGGCTTGCTCTTCCTCGTCGGCCAGGGTTACTCCGTGCTCGCGCTCTCGATCCTCACCTCGATCAGCCTCTCCAAAGGCGAGCCCTTCAAAACGATCCTGCGCACCACCGAGCAGCACGACCTCGGCAAGTTCACCTTCGCCTTCGTCATGCTGAATATCTATCTCGGCTTCGCCAGTTCCTTATCATCTGGTCCGGCAACCTGCCCGAAGAGATTCCGTGGTATCTCGATCGCATTCGCGGCCACTGGGGCATCATCATCACCCTCGACTTCATCTTCCATTGGCTCATCCCGTTCTCGCTGCTTGCTTTCGCGCGACATCAAGCGCAACAAGAAACGCCTCGTTCGCGTCTGCCAGTGGATGATCTTCGCCAAGGCCTTCGATCTGTTCTGGCTCATCGAGCCGAACTTCAAAGATGCCGCCCGCAACCTGCACTTCAGCTGGGGAATCCTTGAATACATCGCCGTGCCCGCTCGCCATGGTTTCCCTATGGGTCGCTTTCTATAGCCACAATTTGAAGACGCGCGCACTGGTGCAGACCAACGATCCGCACGTCGCAGAGATTCTGGAGCCCGAACATGTCCACGCTTGATCACAACGAACCCGACGACAAGAAGGTCCTCGGCTCGCACGGCCCTAAGGAGATCGACGCCTCCGCCGGCTACGAGCAGACCGACGTCCAGGTCACGGGCATCGTTGTCTTTCTTACCTCGCTCTTCATCTTCGTTGGGGTTTGCGGCGTCGTCACCTATGGCATGGGCAAGCTCATCAACACGCACATGAACAGGGAAGACGGCCCCAACAACAAGTGGACCAAGACCGCGGAGATTCGCGAACTCGGCAACTTGCCCTCCAGCCCGGAGATGCAAAACAAGATCGCTGAGGTCACCAGGACCTTCCCAACACCTCGCGTGCAAACCGACGACGGCAATCAGGACGTCGCCGACCTCCACCTGCGCGAAGACCTACTTCTCGATAACTACACCTGGGTCGACCAGTCGCAGGGCAAAGTCAGAATTCCAATCGAGCGCGCCATGCAGATCATCGCGCAGCAAGGTCTGCCTGTAGCTCCCGCCGTGCAGCAGGCCCCGCTGCTCGCTGGCGATCAGAAACCAGCCATTACGGCTCCGCTGACAAGCGGTTTTGCACCTACCGGCTATGAACAGGATTTAGTCGCGGCCCAGAAGGCCGAGGACACAGCAGCACGAAGAAAACAGTCACAACTAGGCTGCGGCATTCAGCCGCTGAAAAGCTTTATGGAAAAAAGCAAGGTTTAAATCAGGGCACAAAGCTAGTCGTAGCCGAGATCGAAAAGTTTGTATCAGGGCACGACTTCAGTCGTGCCGAAAGAGCGAATCAATAAACGAGGGGCTTTAGCCCCTGAGGGAATGGTCCTCAACAGCAGTAAACCGCAGAAGGCGATTTGAAGTATGAAAAGCAGTAACAGTGCGACGAGAACCATCACCATAGCGGCCTCGATGTTGGTCTGCCTTGCTGCGCTGACGCCATCCCTGGTGGCGCAGGTATCAAGATACGGCGAAAAGGAGACGGGCCCCTCCAACGACAAGCCGCCCGCAATTCTCAACGGCGTAGGTGTCGCGCAACGCCTCAATGAGCAGCTTCCGCTCGATCTCACGTTCACTGACGACATGGGTAAACCGGTTCAGCTCGCCAGCTACTTCGGCAAAATGCCCGCCATCCTCGCACTGGTCTACTATCAATGCCCGATGCTCTGCTCTGAAGAACTCAACGGCCTCACCGGCGCCTTGCAGATGGTGAACTTCGTTCCCGGCAAAGACTTCAACATCATCATCGTCAGCATCGATCCCAGCGAAGGCACCAACCTCGCCGCCGACAAAAAGCGCAACTACCTCCACCGCTACGGTCATCCCGAAACCGCCAATGGCTGGCACTTCATGACCGGCACCCAGGCCAACATCGATGCCCTGACCAAGGCAGTCGGTTTCGGCTACGTCAAAATCCCCGGTCCCGACGGCAAGCTCACGCAGTTCGCGCATGCCAGCTCCATTCAGATCGTCACGCCGCAGGGCAAGCTGGCCCAGTACTACATGGGCGTCGAATACTCGCCGAAAGATATCCGCCTCGGTCTCGTCGAGGCTTCCAACAATCACATCGGCTCGCCCGTCGACAACATCCTTACCTACTGCTATCACTACGACCCGACGACCAATAAGCACTCGCTCATCGTTGCGCGTGTTGTGCAGATGGGCGGTGCCATGACGGTGATTCTGCTGGGCGGTTTTATGTGGATCATGTTCCGCCGCGACTACCGGCAGGCCCATGACCAACTTGCTTCAGGAACAAAGGTGAACGGATAACGGAATGCACATCAGTCCAGTACTCTGGCAATTTCTCGTCAAGTGGCTGACGAACTTCTCTCTGTATCCACCGGAGGCGTCGAAGATCGCCCCGGAGATGGATGCACTGTACTTCTTCATGGTCTTGGTCAGCATGATCGGGATGACGATTGTCATTCTGCTCGTCACCAGCTTCTCGATCATGTACAGCAAGAAGCGCCACCCCGTGGCGGTGCAGATCGAAGGCTCCACGATGCTCGAAGCTACGTGGACCATCATTCCGCTCGGCCTGTTCCTCATCATGTTTGTCTGGGGCGCGCTCATTTACTTCCGCGTCTACACCCCGCCGGCCAACGCCATGAACATCTACGTCGTCGGCAAGCAGTGGATGTGGAAGGCAGAGCATCCCGGCGGACAGCACGAAATCAATTCGCTGCACGTTCCCACCGGCCGCGCCGTGCAGCTCACCCTCATCTCGCAGGACGTGTTCCACAGCTTCTCTATTCCCGCCTTCCGCGTGAAGCGCGAAGCCATCCCCGGCCGCTACACAACCGTCTGGTTTGAAGCCACGACACCCGGCACCTATCACCTCTTTTGCACTCAGTACTGCGGCACAGATCACTCGCACATGGTCGGCGACATCGTCGTCATGACTCCGGACGACTTCAGAAAGTGGTTGGCCAGCTCCACCAGCGGCGCATCGCTCGCCCAGAACGGGGAGCGCCTCTTCGCCAGCCTCAGTTGCGCGGCCTGCCACAATGCCCGTCCCGACGCGCGCGGACCGAGTCTCGCCAACGTCTACGGTGCCAAACTCACGATGGCTAACGGTCACACAACCATCGTCGACGAAGCTTTTCTCCGTGATGCGATCCTGAATCCCTCGCAGCACGTCACCCAGGGCTACGCGCCCATCATGCCGACGTACCAGGGCCAGATCAGTGAAGATGGCGTGATCGCGCTGGTCGAGTTCCTTAAAAATCTCAACTCCGATTACCGCATTCAGCAGACGACAGCCACAACAACACTGCTGCCGGAAAGTGAAGGCACGACAACGCCCGACGGACAAAAGCCCGCAGGGCAGGGGATGGTGAAGAAATGAGTAGTAGCACAATCGTCAGTCTTCCCGATCAGTCAACAGCCCGTCTTCCTCGGATGAATTTCATCTCGAAGGAAAAGGGTCTGCTGAGCTGGCTTCTGACCGGCGACCACAAGCGGATTGCCATGCTGTACCTCGCTTCGATCACGTTCTTCTTCTTCATCGGGGGAGCGCTCGCAGGACTCATCCGTCTTGAGCTGCTCACGCCGCAGTCTGACCTCATGGCTACAGACACCTATAACAAGGTGTTCACTATGCACGGCGTCGTCATGATCTTTCTGTTTCTGGTGCCGTCTGTGCCGGCGACACTGGGAAATTTCTTCATCCCCATGATGATCGGCGCCAAAGATCTCGCGCTGCCGAAGATCAACCTGCTCAGCTGGTACCTCTACATTGCTGCAGGCTGCATCATTCTGTACGCCATGATCACCGGCGGCGTCGACACGGGCTGGACATTCACCACCCCTCTTTCGACGCACTACCTCAATACAAACGTCCTCACCACCGGCGTCGGGATCTTCGTTGCCGGATTCAGTTCCATCTTTACCGGCCTCAATTTCATCGTCACCATCCACAAGATGCGCTGCCCCGGCATGACATGGTTCCGCATGCCGCTCTTCGTTTGGGCCCACTACGCGGCCAGCATCCTCATGGTGCTCGGCACGCCGGTACTCGCCATCGCCATCGTGCTTGTAGCTCTGGAGCGCACCCTGGGCATCGGCGTATTCGACCCCACCAAGGGCGGCGACCCAATCCTCTTCCAGCATTTGTTCTGGTTCTACTCGCACCCCGCCGTCTACATCATGATTCTGCCCGGCATGGGTGTCATCTCCGAGACCATCTCCACTTTCAGCCGCAAGCGCGTCTTCGGCTACACCGCGGTTGCTTTCTCGTCAGTCGCCATCGCCGTATTCGGATTCTTCGTCTGGGCGCACCACATGTTCATCATGGGCATCTCCAACTACTCCATGCTGGTGTTCTCGCTGCTCACCATGCTGGTTGCAGTGCCCTCCGCCATCAAGATCTTCAACTGGGCATTCACCCTCTACAAAGGGTCAATCACGTTTGAGACGCCGATGCTCTACACCTTCGGCTTCATGGGACTCTTCACCATCGGCGGCCTGACCGGCGTCTTCCTCGGAACCTCAGGAACCGACATCCACCTTACCGAAACCTACTTCATCGTTGCCCACTTCCACTTCGTCATGGTGGGCGGCATGCTGATGGCCTTCCTTGCAGGCATTCACTTCTGGTGGCCCAAGATGACCGGCCGAATGTATCCGGAGAAGATCTCCCAGTTCGCCGCCGTCGTCACCTTCATCGGATTCAACTTCACCTTCTTCCCGCAATTCATCCTCGGCACCCTTGGCATGCCGCGCCGCTACGCCACCTACCCGCCAGAGTTCCAGGTGCTCAACGTCTTCTCCACCGCCGGCGCAACCATTCTCGGCATCGGCTACCTGTTGCCGCTGATTTATCTCACATGGTCGCTCCGCTACGGCGAAATCGCAGGCGAAAATCCCTGGCAGGCCACAGGTCTTGAGTGGATGACGCAGTCCCCGCCGCTCACTGAGAACTTCCCCGCAATTCCGATCATGGACCACGAAGCATACGACTACGAGTGGCTCGATGGCCAACGAGAGAAAGAGGTGGCCAGTGTCGGATAGCCAGGTAGTCACTGATACCGGGGCCGTCGTGCATGGCGCGGCAGAAGGTGCTCACCACGAGCACCCACCCTACCAGCGACACCACTTCGAAACCTACGCGCAGCAGAACGACGCCACCAACTTCGCCATGTGGCTCTTCCTGCTTACGGAAATCATGTTCTTCGGCGGCCTCTTCACCGCCTATCTCATCTATCGCAACTGGTACTACCCGGCCTTCGTCGAAGCCTCGCACCAGCTCGACATCTTCTGGGGAACCGCCAACACCGCCGTCCTCATCACCTCCAGCTTCACCATGGCCATGGGCGTCTGGTCAGCGGAGATGAAAAAGAAGGGAGCCCTGGTTCTTTGCCTCGTGCTCACCTTCATCCTCGGCCTCGCCTTCCTTGGCATCAAGACCATCGAATACAAAGAGAAGATCGACAAGCACCACGTTCCCGGCTTCCATTACAGCCTTCAGTCGTTCCTGAATCCGGCATCCGACGAGGAAGTGCACAAGAAATATCCAGAGGACAAGCCGTTGCCGCTCGACATGGCGCGCCATACCGAGCTCTACTTCTTCCTCTACTTCGCCATGACCGGCATGCACGCGCTCCACATGATCATCGGCATCGCGATTCTCGGATTCATGATCTTCCGGGCGCAAGCTGGCGCATACACCACCGGCCACGTCACCTACGTTGAGAACTTCGGCCTTTACTGGCACTTCGTCGACATCATCTGGATCTACCTGTTCCCGCTGCTTTACCTGATCAGCCGGCACTAACAGCCCCGTAGGGGCGACGGAGAATAGCCCAGGACAAGCCGCAGGCGCAGTCCTGGGGAAGCATCGCAAAGAGAAGACCCGAGCCCCGTAGGGGCGACGGAATCATGAACGGCCAGTTTGTGGCAAGGGCACGACTCGGGAAACTCATGCAGTGGCCGCGTGCCGAACATGACGCAAAGCGAAGATCGGGCTTTAGCCCCTGAGGAACATATGACGCAACACAACGAAGAATCCATCGAATCCCACGAGAGTCACCACCATATCGTTTCCCCACGCGTGTATCTCACGATCGTGTTAGCACTCCTCGTTGGCACTGCGGTTACCGTTTGGGCCTCCTACATCGACTTGGGAGAGTGGCACATCACCCAGGGGCTTACACTCTTTTGGAATCCTGTCGTCGCCCTGGCGATCGCTGCCACCAAGATGATCCTCGTCGTGCTATTTTTTATGCACGTGAAGTATTCAACCAAACTCACCAAGCTCACCGTCGTCGCCGGCCTGTTCACGTTCATCATCCTCGTCGGCATGACGCTCTCCGACTACTTCACCCGCGCCTGGGGCCGTTGGTAGACCGCTAGCATTGACTTCTTCAGAAGGCCGCCCGCGGGCGGCCTTTTCGCGCTTTGACAGATGCGCTGCATGAGATTCAGGTTTAGACTCCTGAGAAGCTCCTGACAGGAGCTTCGAAATCAGCGGCCTTCCAAATCCTGAAAGAGCACCAGAACGAGATGCGAGGTGGTCATTGAACCTCGCCGGCTGAACATCCGTGGCCGATGGCACACACCGGCAGCGCTGAATAATGGGCAGACCATGAGATGGAAGACGATGAAGTCCCAAGCGCTCGCAATCTACGTGCTTGGGTTCTCATTGCGCGCCGCTATCGGCCAGACCCCCGTGATGCCCGTACAGGCCGAGTTCCTCAATCCGGTGCAGGCGCATAAGTTGGCTACCGGCGCGACGGTATTTGCGAAAGTCACAACCGAATGGAACGGGCCAGGATGCCTCCTGCATCCCGGAGCAGTCCTCGAAGGGAAGGTGGAAACCACTGAGCCCCATAAAAAGGCCGGCGGTTCGACGCTGGCGTTGTCGTTTGATCGCGCGCAATGCAACAGCAGCGATTTGCAGCCCTACCGCCTGGTGCTGGTTGCAGCCGCCGCGCCTCCGAACGACTGGCGGGCGGTCCCGGAATTGGACATCAACAGCCCCCGGTTGCGAGCCCATCCTGGAGGCGAACCGACGGCAGCCACCGACCAGCCCATGTTTCAAACGGTGGGCCAGCATTTGGAGTTGACGGGCGTTGCGCATCATTTTCCTCTCAAACCCGACCTGCGGCCGGGCGACGTTGTGGGCATTCGGGGATTGAAGCTTCAAGTGGGAACCGGACCGAACCGCAGTTCGGTCTTCTCTTCGGCACACGGAGATTTGTCTCTAAAAGCCTTCACCCAGATTCTTCTCAATCCGCCCTCGGTCGCCTTCATTCCGGCCGCTCCTGCGTTACATTCGGTTGCGGACGCTCCAGATTTGACTCAGCCCCATAAACCCGTGTCGCCGACGCCGACGGACACGCTGGAGGCGTGCAAGGCACCGGCCTGTGTGATCGATCGCCCCGTGACAAGGACCGATCTGGCCAGCCAGACAATCGCGCCTTTCGAACTCAAGCCGCTTGGCTATAAGCAACGCTCCCAGAGATTGCTGGGAGATTTCGAACAGGATTCGGCGTTGGCGTGGCTCGGACCCGATGAAGTACTGTTCGCTTTCAATTCCCACCCTTTGATTCGGAGGGGAAGCGGGTCGCCGGAAATCACGCGCATGGTTCGCGCCGTACTCTTGAGCGCATCCAACCACGCCGTTCTCAAGTCCGCTGATTGGAAGATTCACGATTTTGATAGATTCCTCTGGCAGTTGGATGCCACCCGTATTCTCGTCCACGTTGGCGACGAGTTGCGTATTTACGGCAGCGGCTTGGAACTAGAGCGCACCATCCCCTTGGGTGGAGCCTTGCAATTTCTGCGCACGTCCCCCAGCGGAGATTCAATCGTGATTGGCACTCTCCACGAACGCCACTCGCAGCAGCTGCATCATCACTTGCGGGATGAACTGGGAGCCGAGCCGGAAGAAGATGTGGAAATCACCATGTTCGACAGGGATTTCCGGATCGTCACCTCCGGTATCACACAACCAGGTTTGACTCCGCCGACCCTCTTGAACGAGGGGCAGGTGAGCCTGTGGCCGCGGCCGGAGGGCAACTATCGCATGGCAATCGAAAAATGGGAGAGCACAACGGCAACGCTGGCGCGTTTCAAATCAATGTGCGAGCCACAGGTTTCCAGCATCTCCCCGGATCTGCTTTTTCTCGTTTCGTGCGTGACCAATATCGGCGAACCCCAGTACCGCGTGCTACACGCGGACGGCACCTTGATGCTACGCGGACAATCAGGACCTCGGCTGTTGGGCATCGAAGGCGCCGGTAATTCTCGACGTTTTGCAGTAAAGTTTGTCTCTCGCGTGGGAGACGCTCCGCCGGGCTCGCGGTTTATAGCCTCTGACCTGGAATTCGCCGAGATTCGCATCTACCGTGCAGAAGACGGAAAGCGTCTCGGAGCAGTGCGGGTGGACGATCCGCCCACAAGCTACGGCGGCTTTGCTCTGTCGCCCGACGGATCGCAAATTGCCGTGCTATCCGGTTCAAAGATCAAAGTCTTTGCGCTGCCAGACGAGTAGGAAATTTCGAAGCCGCGGAGGATTTCACATTCAATAGCTGCAATCCTCGTCGACCCGGGTGACCAACATCACACGGATGCCCTCCTCTCTGGTTGAATAATTTTTAGAGGATGACGCGGCGCGCTCGAGCGCGTACCGTTGTATTCGATTAACCCCATTCAATTAGCGGTGGAGGCAAATTGCTTTTAGGCATTCTCAAGGAAACCACTCCCGGCGAAACTCGCGTTGCTCTGTTGCCGGAGAACCTTAAATCGCTCCTGGCCCAGGGCATCACAATCCTCGTCGAATCCGGGGCGGGCAAAGCGGCCGCTGCATCCGATGAGGCCTATTCCGCAGCCGGCGCTACAGTTACCGGCGATCGCCCCTCCATCCTGGGTGAGGCCGACCTTATCCCCGTGGTCAACGCGCCCAGCGCATCCGATCAGGCGCTGCTCAAATCCAGAGCTGTCGTCATCGGCTTTCTGCGGCCGCTCGACGCACCCTCGGCGCTGGCAACGGCCATCGCTCTGCACGTGACTTTGTTCAGCATGGAACTGGTGCCGCGCATTAGTCGCGCCCAGTCGATGGACGCGCTTTCCTCGATGGCCACCGTTGCCGGCTACAAGGCCGTCATTAACGCCGCCGGCGTGCTGCCACGTCTTTTCCCGATGCTGATGACCGCCGCGGGAACCATTCCGCCTGCCAAGGTCTTCGTGATCGGTGCGGGAGTTGCGGGACTGCAGGCCATTGCCACCGCTCGCCGCCTCGGCGCCGTTGTCGAGGCTTACGACGTTCGTGCAGCCGCAGGAGAGCAGGTTCGCTCGCTCGGCGCAAAATTCCTCGACGTCGATCTCGGCGGCATCAATACTGAAGGCGGCGGAGGTTACGCAGCTGAACTCAGCGAAGAAGCACTCAATCGTGGCCGCGATCTCATCGCCCGCACCGCCGCGCATTCCGACATCATCGTCACCACCGCGCAGGTTCCCGGCCGTCCCGCCCCCCGACTCATTCGCCGCGATGCCGTTCAGGCCATGCGCTCAGGCTCCGTCGTCGTCGACGTCGCTGCTCCCGCCGGTGGCAATTGCGAACTGACCATCCCAGGCCTGACACAGACGCTGGGCGGAGTGACCCTGATGGCGCCGTTGAATCTTCCGGCCGAGTGTGCCGTCGACGCCAGTGCCCTCTATGCACGGAATGTCCTTAATTTCCTCGGCCTTATCGTGAAGAAAGGCGAACTCATCATCGACATGGCAGATGAAGTCCTCGTCGGTGCCTGCGTCGCTCACAAAGGCAGTCCCGTGAATCCGCGCGTTGCCAAGCTGCTTGAAACGTCAAATGCTGTCGGTTAATTCAAACCCTGGGTGCCCCATGTCTCGCGTTTGAGACATGGGTTTACTAACTCCCCTAACCGGCGCCATGCGCCGCTAACAAATACCTCTGAAGCTCTTCTTGGAACGACCATGACGCCCGCTGTTCTTATTGCTTCGATTTACGTCTTCGCACTGGCAGCCTTTCTCGGCTATCAGGTCATCAGCCGCGTGCCGCCTCTCCTTCACACACCGCTGATGTCGGCCACCAACGCCATCTCCGGCATCTCGCTTATCGGCTCGCTGGTGCTGGCAGGGGCGGCGCACTATCCGCTCTTCGCGCACATCCTCGGATTTGTCGCCGTCACCACGGCCACCATCAATGTAGTCGGCGGATTCGGCATCACCGATCGCATGCTCAAGATGTTCAACAAGCGCAAAGAAGTGAAGCAAGCGGAAAAGGCGGTGGCGAAATGACCCTTTCCACCTACTTCATGGAAGCCACCTACCTCATCGCTTCCATCCTTTTCGTCTTCGCGCTCAAAGGCATGTCGCACCCCGAAACCGCGCGCCGCGGCATGTTTCTCGCCGAGGGCGGCATGCTCGCCGCCATCATCGGCACTCTGATCGGCGCGCACATCGTCACCTGGGTCTGGATCATCGCGGGTCTATCCGTTGGTTCCATCATCGGCGCGTGGATGGCCATCTCGGTTCCGATGACCGCCATGCCGCAACGAACCGCGCTCTCTCACGCATTCGGCGCGCTGGCCGCGGCCCTCGTAGGAGTCGGCGAATTCCTGGTGCATGCCAATGAGATGCCCGGAGTCACGCGCGCCGCGCTCGGTTTTGAAGTGATACTCGGCGCCCTCACCACCACCGGATCGCTAATCGCCGCCGGTAAGCTGCAGGGCATCATCCATGGCAAACCGATCCAGTTCAAGGGCCAGAATGTCGTCAATGGGCTGATATTCCTCATCATGGCGACGAGCTTTTTCATCTTCGTCGCTCATCCTGAAAAGACTGCCGTCTTCTATGTCATGCTTGCCCTGGCCTTTGCCTTCGGCGTCATGCTCGTCATCCCCATCGGATCGGCGGATATGCCGGTCGTCATGTCCCTTCTGAATTCCTACGCCGGCCTCGCGGCCGCAGCCACTGGGTTCGTACTCGGCAACAACGTGCTCATCATCGCCGGAACGCTCGATGGATTCTCCGGATTCATTCTTTCCGTGCTGATGTGCAAGGCCATGAACCGCTCCATCACCAACGTCCTCTTCGGCGGATTCGGCGCGGTTATCGCCGAAGCCACCACCGACGCCGGCGGCGTGATGCGGGAGATCAGCCTGGACGATGCCGCCATGCAACTCGCCTTCGCCAGCCGTGTCATCTTTGTTCCCGGCTACGGCCTCGCGACAGCGCAAGCCCAGCACGCCGTTCGCGAACTCGCCGAGCTTCTCGAAGCCCGCGGCGTCACCGTCAAGTACGCCATCCATCCCGTCGCCGGACGCATGCCTGGGCATATGAATGTCCTGCTGGCCGAAGCCAACGTGCCATACTCCTCTCTCTATGAAATGGAGCAGATCAATCCCGAGTTTCCGTCGACCGACGTAGCCGTCGTCATCGGCGCCAACGACGTCGTCAATCCTGATGCCAGAGACAATCCAAAGTCGCTAATCGCCGGAATGCCTATCCTCGAAGTCGATCGCGCTAAGAGTGTGATCGTACTCAAACGCGGCCAAGGTCGCGGTTTCTCCGGACTTGAAAACCCGCTCTTCTTCAAGTCCTGCACCTCGATGCTCTACGGCGACGCCAAATCGAGCCTCTCTCACCTCGCCCAGGCCGTGCAGCACGTGTAACGACAGGGAATAGGGATTAGGAAGCATTGCCGAAAAGATAACTTCCGGATCGGCCACTGTCGTTAGCTAAGTAATATGTCCGGTGTTTGTAGCAAGTGAAATGTCCGAACTCATAAATTAGTAGTCGTAGAGGCGGTGGTAAAGTGCGAATCCCGCGCAGTGTGCGGGATTCGCAAGTTGGGAGGGAAAGTCTGTTTTTGGACTTTTCCTCGCAACGTCTTTTCCACGGCCTTGATTTGTTTTTTGGTCAGCGGCGTCAACAGCTTTCCTTCCGCGCTGTAGTGACCGACGCGATGTCCTGCGATCATCAGGGTCAGTGTTTGGTCGAGGTGCTGATGGATGATCACCTTCGATCCAGCCAGGGTGGGACGCCACTCGGCACGCTCGAGCTGCATAAGTACGTTGTAAAAGCTCACCGTGTTATCCCGATCAACGGTGCGCTCATAGCGTTCGGTGAACACCATTTCCAAGTTCCTGTGCCGGCAGGAGAGGAACGCCGTTCCACGCTCGGCAGCCGGGACTGTGAAGCGGCGGTTGAACTCGGCGATGTAGTGCTCGTTCAGAAACTGGTTGGCCGCTTCCAGGGTTCGGATCCCGCGCAATCGCAGCTCCTGCGGTAGCCGGCCCTGCCAGGTGGAGAAGTTGCGCTCCGAACGTCCCCGGGCCTGGGGAGAGTAGGACGGGATCATGTGCACTCCCAGTTCCTTCATGGCACGACCCACCTGCGTGGGACGCTCATAATCGACCTTGCCGCCGCTCTTCGGTGTGTACCAGAAATGGGCTCCGCGGTCGGAATAGAGCGAACAGAACAGCCCTTTACGTTCGATCACTGCCCGTAACCCGGCCATCACGGTAGCGGTCGTCTCTTCCTCGGCCAGTTGCGCGTAATAGATCTCGCTGGTGGCATCGTCCAGGATCACGATCAGGTCGTGCCGGCGCTCATCCTGAAACCACTGGTGATCGCTGCCGTCGATGTGCAGCATCATCCCCGGCAGGGGACGCCGCTCTCGCCGCTTGCGATGAACGCCCCGCTTGGCCTTGCGCTTCACCAGCCCGGCTGCCTGTAGTGCCTGCTTGACCCACGTATAGCTCAATCCGATCTGATGTTCCTCGCAGAGCTTCTCATGAAAATGACGCACGTTCAGATCGAAGTACTTGTCCCGGTAAAGACTCAGAACTTCTTCGGCCCGCTTCTTCGCCACTCGTCTGCTGCTTGGCTTCCGCCTTCGCCGGTCCAGTAATCCCCGAGGGCCTTCGTCCTCAAGCCGCTTCCGCCAGCGGCGCATCTGCCGCTCGCTAATGCCGACCAGCTCCGCTGCCTGCCACCACTTGATCTTCCCCGCTGTGGCTCGTAACAACACTTCCTGTAACTTCATCGCCCGCTCCATCGCGGTGATCGGATAGATCGCCATGCTCTCGCGCATGGCTCCATCCTCACCGCCCCAAAAGCGGACATATCACTTGCTATAAACACCGGACATATTATGTGCTAACGACAACCGCCTAACCGGAAGTTATCTTTTCGTTAACTCCCCGCACACCTTCGGCATGGATGATGTGCCCGGTTCGCTGGACTTCTTCATCCGGTGCCTCCAAAAAATTCGGCGGCAGGAGCCCTCTCCTGCCGCCACCGGTATTGACTAAAACCGCATTTGCTCTCTGCTTACACTTCCACTGACGGAAAATCCGGGCTACTGGTTTACAGTTGGCGCAAAAGAATTTTCATCGGGGCCTCCGCCCTCCAGCATCCCCTGGGGTCCGGGAGGCGGAGGAGGAGTTCCGCCGTCGCCGCCATTGCCCTTTCGGCCTTCGCCACGCCGCATCTGCCGCATTCCCTCGTGGTTTTGCCGAAACTCCTGCACCTGCTTCCACTGGTCCGGCGTCAGCTTGGCGCGCAGCTCAAACAGGAATCGCGCATTCGCCTTCTCCAACTCGGCGCGCGCCTGCGCCACCTTGTCGATTTGAGCCATTACCGCCGATTCATTTGGCTGATCGGCCTTCACCAGCGGATCCATGGCAATTTCCGCCTTTTCCACGTTGGCCCGCAGATCCACCAATTGCTCGCGATGCTGCTGGAAGATCGCGTCCATGGCCTTCCGCTGATCTTCGGTCAGATTCAGTTTTTCAGCAACCTGGGGATTGTTCCACCAACGACCCCGATCGCCTCGCATCGCCCTCTCCATCGGAGGCCGATGATATCCAAATCCCGGGCCACCCGGTCCCGATCCACCGGGCCCCTGCGGAGCTGGTGAGCCCGGCTCCTGAGTGAATGCGGTTCCCGCGGCAAAAATAGCCGCCATTGCGATTCCCAGTCTTACTGTCGTCAAAACTTTCATGTCGTTCTCCTTCGCTGAATTTCCTCGAGTCAGCAGTGGTTCAATTCCCTTGAGCTTCGTCCTCGGTCATTAGTGTCGCCAGCGGCTCTAGGGCGCTCGGAACTTGCCGCGCCACGTCGCTATCCACATTCGCCATCAGATCTTCTTCATCCAACTTTGCAAGCTTGGCGGCTTCCATGTCACGCTGCTGCTCCGCAATCCGCGACGCTTCAACCTTTGCCGCTTCCAGTTGCTGGTGATTCTGATACAAACCACCTGAAACCGTCCCCGCAAACACCACGCATCCCAGCGCCCACTTCGTCACAGCGCTCCAGTTGGTGCGGGCGGGATCCTTCGCTCCGCGCGGACGGCTCACCATCGCCTCGCTCCACGCATCCACGCTCAACTTGAAATTGCCCAGCGCCTCGCGCACTTCCGGCTCCAGCGTCTCCAGGTTTTCCAGCTCTACGGCTGGCTTCTCGCGTTCATCATTACGATTCATAGCATTCCCCAATCCCTAATCCCTGTCTTTCCCAAATTCTTTGCGAATCCTGCCAAGCGCGCGGGAAAGATGCGCTTTCACCGTTCCTTCACCCATGCCGGTCGCGGCGGCAATATCTTTCAAATCCATCTCTTCCACAAAGCGAAGTAGAAATACGGTACGCTGCCGATCGCTCAAATTCTCTACAGACTGCCATACCTTCGCAACTTGCTCGCGTGCAAGCATCCGCTGCTCAACCGTTCGCTCGCCGCTCGGCAACCAGTCGCTGGCTTCATCCAGGTCCACTGCGTTAGTGCGCGTCAGCCGCCAGAACTGCATCCGCCGATTGCGCCAGTGGTCCTTCTGCAGGTTGATCGCAATGCGCATCAACCACGTCAGCGCGCTCGATTCGCCGCGGAAGCTTGACCAGTTCCGGTGCGCCTTCAGAAAGCAGTCCTGCGTCAGCGTCTCTGCCAGGTCCACATCACGCGTCGACGCCAGCAGAAAGCGAAAAATCTGCGGCCGGTGGCTGCTGACAACGCCCTCAAACTCCTGCGCGGCAATCTCTTCCGCCGTGGCCTTGATCATCGGTTCCAATGCTGTGCAGGCAGCCATCACTCAGGTAGACGCCCTGTTGAGACCCGAGTTTACAGCCGCCCTGCGATTTGTGGATTTTAGTGCTTACTTCTCAGTCTTTTGGACGAGTAGCCACGGCGGAAAGCCTCTGAACCGGCCCGTCCGCCACGATCCGGGAACTCTGTTTGTCAACTAACGCCGTTAGGTCGCTGGACCAGGCTAGGTCAATTTGAGGTGCATTCCCTGGTCTGTCATTTTTGCCAGTAGCCTGCGCGGCCCAATCTGAGCGAAAAAGGTCATGCTGAGGGATTCCATCGAAACCGGCCTGGTAGCGGCGAAACCTTCGGCGAATCCCCTAAGCCCGGAGCACTCCATATGCGTACAAATGATGCACACAAGGTTTTGTCCGTGGCATTGAGTTTTCTGCTCGCGGCATCTTCGCCCCAGCTATCGATGGGGTACCAGGCCCCGAGCTCAGATGCTCCGGACAATGGCGGGACTACAACCAACTCCGCCCCTCAGACTGCGAGCCAGTTACAGGCGCTGGTCGCGCCCATCGCGCTTTACCCAGACGCTCTGGTGGCCCAGGTTCTTGCGGCTTCGACATTTCCAGACCAGGTTGCGGTTGCGGAATATTGGATGGAGCAGAACAAGAGTCTAACGGGAACGGCACTGATGCAGGCCGTGGATAAGCAATCGTGGGATCCCAGTGTGAAGGCGCTTACGCAGTTCCCATCAGTGCTCGATAACCTGTCAAAGAATCTCAGCTGGACGTCGTCGCTCGGGGAGGCCTATCACGACCAGGCGGCCGACGTGATGACCGCGATCCAGACTCTGCGCGCTCAAGCCAAAGACAAAGGAAATCTCAAATCGACCTCGCAAATCACGGTCGTCCAGCAGTCGCCACAAACGATCGTCATTCAATCGGCCAACCCGCAGGTGGTCTACGTTCCTCAGTACAACCCCGCGGTGATTTACGGCTATCCCTACGTGGTTCCCAGCTACGTGGCTCCCGTTTACTCAACCGGCGACATGGTTGCAGCCAGCATGCTTTCGTTCGGCGCGGGGATCGCGGTGGGCGCAATGATGAGCGGCGGATGCTGCGGCTGGGGATACAGCAGTTGGAACTGCGGCTGGCACGGCACGGCAGTCATCTATCACGGCGGCGGATATTACGGTAATTCAGCCTGGCATGGCGGCTACTACAACGGCGGATACCACAATAGCTATGGCTACAACAACGCTTATAACCACTCTGGAAATAGCTACAACAACTACCACGGCGGCAACACTTACAACAAGAACACGGTCAATGTGAATAGCCAGAATGCGAAGAGCTTCAACTCTGATCACTCTTCAGCTTCGAACTCCTGGGCGCAGCACGACAACTCGAGCAGTGGAAAATCGACCGCCTTCAGCGGCATGAGCAGTCACTCCGGCGGACTCAGCGGTGGTGGGTGGTCCTCGAGAGCGGAGAGCGGCCGGGGCTGGGGAAGCATGCGATCCAGCGGCTTTAGCGGAGGCCGATTTGGTGGAGGCGGCGGCGGCTTCGGCGGCGGTGGTTTTCGGCGCTAATCAAACCCGGGTTGCGTAGCAAGAGAACTGAAAAGAGCTTGGAGGCATCAATATGATTCATCGGACCTGGTCATTGAAGAGCGTCATTGAAAATTCCGCAAAGCTCATTGCGCTGCTCGCACTGGTCATCTTGTTCGTATCCTGCAAAAATGCAGCAGATTCCAAGCCGGCCCAGCGAACTTTCGCTACTCCTGCGGAAGCAGGCTCCGCGTTTCTAGACGCAGCCAAGTCCGGCGACCAGCAAGCTCTACTCGCGATCTTCGGCCCTGATGGCAACGACGTACTTTTCTCCGGCGATCCCGTCAAGGACAAAAATGGGCTTCAGGACTTTGTTGCTGCGTACGGCCAGATGAATCGTTGGCGAGAGATCAAAGCAGGCGGCGAGATCCTTTATGTGGGCGCCGACAACTATCCATTTCCAGTTCCCCTGGTTAAGAATTCCTCGGGGCAATGGTCCTTCGACAGCGCGGCTGGGAAAGATGAAATCCTCGCGCGTCGCATCGGCAAAGGCGAGTTGACTGCGATTGCAGCATGCGTTGCGACCGCCAACGCTCAGCAGCAATACTTCAGCAGTACGCATGACGGCGACAGCGTAAAGCAATACGCCCAGAGGATCGGGAGCGACCCGGGTAAGGAAAACGGGCTGTATTGGAATGCTACAGGGGGCCAGAATGCGAGCCCGCTTGCCGATCTCGGTGATTTCGCGAAGGCCATTGGCTACACCAGTACCGGCGATAAGCCGCAGCCATTCAATGGCTACTATTTCCGGATCCTGACCAAACAAGGCGACAAAGCGCAAGGTGGCGCGAAAGACTATCTCGCGAACGGAAAGATGACGGGCGGCTTCGCCGTTCTGGCTTACCCGGTGGAGTACCGGAATTCAGGAATCATGACCTTCGTGATCGGCAAAGACGGTGTCGTCTACCAAAAAGATCTCGGGGAAAAGACGGCCGATCTGGCATCTGCGACGACGGAATACAATCCTGGAGATGGCTGGAGCCCGGCAATAGCGAAGGACGATTCTAATTTGAGGGCTTCAAATTAGGGCCGTATCTTCCCCGCCGAAATTTCGTGGATTATTTAGCACACCGTGCCTAGTCGCGATAGTTCACATGCACGATCTGGTAGTCAGCTGCCGGCGTTCGTGAGTGAATCGCGACAGTCTCCGGGTGCTCGCGGAAAATGAGACTAACCATGGTCGGGTCGGTAATGCGCACAAGAATTGTGGCGTTCTCTACCGTCACTGCCACCCTGGCGTCCGGCAACATTTCACCGCGGCCTTCAGCATCCTCCTTGAACACAGAAGCCTGCCCAGCTCTTAGCAGATCCTGAATTTGACCTCGCCCTTCGCGTGACCCTGGATACTTGTGCAAGTAGAAGCCGAAGGAGTATTGCGCATTTCCGTTCTTTGCTGTCACGGTCCAGGTATATTCGCTGGCGTTATCTGGAGTGTCGGCACGGTTCCAGGTCCAGACCCCACCAGCTGGCTGTTGAAACGGAATTCTGAACTCGGCGCTGGTTGGTGAAACGGTGCCGGTCGCTGTCGGAGATTGCGCGAACATCGGAACCATTACGAACGCAACAATCGCGGTTTGCAGCCTACGCATGATTGCTCCTCCCCAGAGCCTGCGAATCATCAGAGAACTGAATCCAGTCCTGCCCAGTTCACTCCGAGATTCGCAACTTGGTGAAATACCCTTCGGTTCCCAGCCCAATCCACAACGCCACGTCGCCTTTGCTGTCACCGCGTTTGAGATCGTTCACGATCAGAACCGGCTGCGGAGCATCGTTGACATACAAGCGCGCCTTCGCACCGTCTACTTCCACTTTGATTTTTGTCCATTCGCCAGGCACGACGTCCACATACGACTCATACTGTCCCGGCGAATCCTTCCGCAGCTTGAACCATGGGTAGTCGGGCATGGAGATGTATTGGGTCGAATGATTCCGCCGCAGCTGGTCTTTGGCACGGCCATTGGTAGGGCGGATATAAAAGCATTCGTACTTTGACGGATCAGCGGCCACGCGAAATGCAATGCCCACGAAGCCTCGTGCATCGGTCGGAGCCCCGGCCCGGGGCTTACCGGCAACTTCAATCTCGATCGTGCCGTTATGGAACGCGGAGTCCGAAACGACTGCGATCCCACCCCCTTCGCCGTTCTTCTGCGGTACCAACTCTGCATCGGCGGCCACCGCCGGAGTGACACGGACGGCTTTGCGGTCGTGGTAGGTTACCGCCTCGACCGTCACGTCGTGTGGCTGCAATCCCTTTGTGGAATCCAGAGGGAATATCTGCGCGCTTGCTGAACACGGGCAGACAAAGCCGGCAGTCAAGCCGGCAAGCATCAGCGGAAACTTAACCTTGCTATGCATGCAGGCCAGTATATCCATCCGCTCACTTGCGCGACTGCACCAAACCCCATCCACCGAATGGCTTCACCGTTCCGCAGTTTGGCCCGCCGTCCTTACCAGTCCCTGGCACATGCGTTTCAAAAACCAACCGCGGATCGTCCGCAACCTGATCGAACATCTCCGAAGTGATACCGCTGAGAGGAATCTTCAACCGTCGACTCCAGCTTGTGCCCGTTTGGCCTGCGCAGGCACCGATATCAAGGTAAACAAACCGCACCTTGGGCGGACCCTGCACGAATGGACCAAGCAAACTCGGCGCTGCACCCTTGGCGCCGGCTTTTGCTCGCGCGCTGAACTCAAAGCGCAAATCGCCGGTTCCCGACCTCTGCTTCTGGATCGTCTCGTAGTCACTGCCCCGGCCCTTCTGCAGACCGAAGTCCACGCCTGCCGGTGGTTTTTCCAAGACGATGCGAAACGTCAATTCATCTTCCATATTCCCCCATCCGTTGCCGTTCGCTCTTCAGGCATTGTGCCCGAATCGCCCAGCCATGCGGAAACTCGAACTCACCGGCGCTTCCCATCCGCACAACCACTATCCACCAAACCCCGGCTGTTAAACTGTCGTTGATTTCAACCGAGAGGAATTTCTTCAGCCACATTCCTCCGCAAACAGGAAGCAAGATGCTCCTCGAGTCACTCCGCCGGCAAGTTCTTGAAGCCAACCAGGAAATCTCCCGACGCGGTCTCGCCCCGCATACCTTTGGCAACGCCAGCGGTATCGATCGCTCTGGCACGCAACCTCTTGTCGTCATCAAGCCCAGCGGAGTTGACTACGCCACCCTTACCCCGGCCGACCTCGTTATTACGGACCTCGATGGAAAAGTCGTCGAGGGCCAGTTGCGCCCTTCAAGCGATCTTGACACTCACACCCTGCTCTACCGCGAATTCCCGCAGATTGGCGGAATCGTCCATACCCACTCCGAGTTTGCGACCTCCTGGGCTCAATCGTGCCGGCCAATCCCGTGCCTGGGAACCACCCATGCCGACTATTTTCACGGCCCGGTTCCTGTCACGGAAGCGCTCACTGCCGAAGAAGTTTCCTCCGGTTATGTCCTCAACACCGGCGCTGTCATTGTCCGCCGTTTTCGCTCCGAAGGCCTCGACCCGGTCGCTGTCCCCGGCGTTCTCGTCGCCGGTCATGCTCCGTTTGCATGGGGAAAAACACCCGCGGCGGCTGTCGAGCACGCGGACGTCCTCGAATACATTGCCCGGCTCGCCTTTCGCTCCACTCTTCTGAATTCGGCCATCGGGCCCATCCCGACCCACGTTAGTGAGCACCACTACTTGCGCAAGCACGGTCCCAAGGCGACGTACGGTCAGCGCTGATTTCCCGATCCACGACCTTTCTCTTTCGCGATTCTTCAACTTCCTGCCACATCCGTTAAGCCAGAATCAAAGGGGTTATATTCGATACGGATTTCAATAGGACAATTCCTGTGTGCGTATGGGGCCTATTGTTTTCTGCATTTTTCGCTGAAATCCACAATCTGCCATGATGACCTTGCAGCTGTTAAACGTCTGTATCTTGCGCAGTCTCTGTGATTTGCCGGATAGATACCAATGGTGACTGGTCTCAATGCGCATGGCAAGCCGCGTGCTTTCACTCCATTGAAGCGCGACTCTCGGCATATGGAAACAAGCCTCTTCAATCGGTTGCAGGCGACGCTGCTGGCCCTGGCCACAGTCGGCCTTGTGCTGCTCGCCGTGTTGAATTTCCGGCAGGAGAGCCACTTCGATCAGCCCGATGACGGAGTGTGGTGGGTCGAGACGCACGGCGGATTGCAGGCCAGCAGGGTCATTCCGGACGGCGCAGGTGAGCGGGCCGGTATTCACAAAGGCGACCTGCTCACGGCAGTCAACCAGGCCCCGGTAGCCCGCGTCCCGGATTTTGAGCGCGAACTCTACCGCACCGGCGCCTACGGCAAAGCCAACTATTCCGTAACGCGCGATGGAATCCCTCTCGACACGCCGGTTATCGTCTATCCGGATGCAAAGGACCGCAGTTCATACCTCGGTCTGCGCCTCATCGGCCTCATCTACCTTGCCATCGGCATTTACGTCCTTTTCCGTCGCTGGACCGCTCCGCGCGCACTCCACTTCTATCTTTTCTGTCTCGTCTCTTTTGCCCTGAACGCCCTGAAATCAACCGGCGCGTTAAATGCCTCGGGAAAATGGGATTTCACCGATCAGGTCGTTTTCTGGACGAACATCGTCGCGCAAGCGCTTCAGCCCGCGCTCTTCCTCCATTTCGCAATCAGCTTTCCTGAGGAGCGCTGGCGGGACTCGGGACGCCGCTGGTTTCTCGTCGCTCTCTACGCGCCAGGCGTGGCACTGTTTGGCCTCTGGATTACGGCCATCGCCCGCTGGCAGGCTACAGGAATCCTGCTGCATCGCCTCGACCAGATAAGCAATGGTTACATCGCCGCGTTCTATGTGTTGGCCGCGACCCTGTTTTCGATTAGCTATGCACGAGCCAACACGCCTCTGCTGCGCCAGCAATTGAAATGGCTTTATCGCGGAGCATGGCTGGCGGTCGGCCCCTTCACGCTTTTCTTTGCGATTCCATTCCTGCTCGACATGCGCATGCCCAGCTTGCTGACCAGGGTGGCTGGCCTTTCTCTCGTATTCCTTCCGTTAACTTTCTGCTGGTCCATCATCCGCTACCGGCTGATGGATACCGACTTGATCTTCAAGCGTGGCGTCGCCTATACCCTCGCGACGGTAACGCTGGTCGGCGCATACTTCGGCATCATCGCGCTTTCCGCGGACATCGCCCACAAGCGCTTGCCTGAAGCCATCCGCGAGTGGGCCCTGCTCATCGCCGTGGTGGCTACTGCAGCAGTCTTCGAGCCGCTGAAACGCCGAATTCAGAGCTGGGTCGACAAGGCATTCGACAGGCAGAAATACGACTACCGCAAGGCCCTCATCGAATTCGGCCGCAGCCTGAGTTCCGAGACCAATCAGGACGCTCTGCTCAACTCCATCGTCGAGCGCCTGCCCCGCACCCTGCTCGTTTCGCGTGTCGCCCTCTTTCTTGCCCAGCCCGGCGAAGGAATGCGCCTTGCCGCATCGCACGGCCTGCTCTCTTCAGCCTCTGAGCGCAAGCTGGCCCTGGGTTTCCTCGATTTCGATCGCGCCGCACACGACCACTCGCACATCTTTCTCGAGAACGCTCAGCAAGCGCTGCATCTGCCTCCCGAGCAGCAGCGCGCTGCGGCTTTGCTTGATCTGAACTACTATCTGCCCTGCCGCGTCCAGGACGGCGCAACCGCGCGCACCATTGCCGTTATCGGCCTCGGCCGCACCATTGGCGGCGACTTCCTCTCCAGCGAAGACGTCGAGTTGCTCGAATCGCTGGCCAGTTATATTGGCATCGCGCTGCAGAACACAAGCCTTTATGCCCGCCTCGAAGTCAAGATCAGCGAGTTCGAGCGACTGAAAGAATTCAACGAAAACATCGTCGAATCCATCAACGTCGGTATCCTCGCTCTTGATCTCGAAGACCGCATCGAGAGCTGGAATACGCAGATGGAGGCAATGTACGCCGTAAGTCGCTCCGAAGCGCTCGGCCGGAAGCTCAGTACGGTCTTTCCCGACGAGTTCGTCTCCGCGCTCGAGGGCTTCCGCAACGAGCCTGGCGTGCATCACCTCTATAAGTTCCACCTCACCACCAATGCCGGCGAGCAGCGCACCGTTAACATCGCCATCGCGCCGCTCCTCTCGCGAGACTTCGTCATCGTGGGCCGCATCGTCCTGGTCGACGACATCACCGAACGCGTCTCGCTCGAAAATCAGCTTGCGCAATCTGACAAGCTCAGCTCTATCGGGCTGCTCGCAGCCGGCGTTGCCCATGAAATCAATACCCCCCTCGCGGTCATCTCGTCTTACGCGCAGATGCTCTCAAAGCAAATGCGCGGCGATGCGCGCCTTGGCCCGGTGCTCGAGAAAATTACGCAGCAGAGTTTCCGCGCTTCCGAAATCGCAAACGGTCTGCTGAATTTCTCGCGCACCTCCACCACCGAGTTCCGCGAAACCAACCTCAACCAGGTCATTCGCGATACGCTCTCGCTGCTCGAACACCAGTTCAAAACCGCGCAGATCATCGTCGACGCCGACCTGATCGACGATCTGCCCAGCATTCACGGCAATCCCGGCAAATTGCAGCAGGTGTTTCTCAACCTCTTACTGAATGCCAAAGAATCGATGCCGGGCGGCGGACGTCTTCGCGTCGCCACGTTGTTCAATGGCCATGTCGAAGCCGTCGTCTCCGACTCCGGTTCCGGCATCGCCCCCGAGCATCTCAAGCGCATTTACGATCCGTTCTTCACGACAAAAACCACGCCCAGACCAGGCGAGAGACGTGGCACAGGTCTTGGACTTTCCGTTTCCTACGGGATTATTCAGGAGCACGCAGGCAAGATTCATGTCGAGAGCGCCATCGGCGCCGGCACAACCTTCCACCTTGAATTCCCGCTCTTAAGGAAATCGGTACATGTCTGAAGTTGATCAGTCTTTGAATTTCTCATCATCCGGCTCAGTGTTCTCGTCCGGCTCCGCCAATGGAAGCATTCTCGTCATCGACGACGAGGGTGGCATCCGCGAGTCGCTTGAGGTTTTGCTGTCGCTCGAAGGCTATTCGATCAAAACCGCTCCCGACGGCGAACAGGGCCTGCGCATGCTCGAAATGGAGAGCTTCGACCTCGTCCTGCTCGATCTTGCGCTGCCTGGCCAGAGTGGCCTCGATCTACTGCCTCAGATCAAGGAGCGCCAGCCCGAGACGCCGGTCATCATGATCACGGCCTACGGTACCGTCGATAATGTCGTCGAAGCCATCCGTGCGGGCGCCGAAAACTTCGTCCAGAAGCCGTGGGACAACGAAAAGCTGCTCGCCGACATTCGCTCCGCCGTCGCTCGCTACAAAGCTGAAGAAGAAAACCTCCAGCTCAAGCGCACGCTCAAGCAGCGCTACAACTTCGCCAACATCGTCGGCAAAAGCGAAATCATGCTGCGTGTCTTTGATCTGATCTCGCAGGTTGCGCCCAGCCGCTCCACCGTACTCATCCAGGGCGAAAGCGGAACCGGCAAGGAACTGATCGCCAAAGCCGTCCACGCCAATTCGCCGCGCCGCGACAGGCCCTTCGTGCCCATCAACACCGGTGCCATGCCCACCGAGTTGCTCGAGTCCACACTCTTTGGCCACGTGAAGGGCGCATTCACCTCAGCGATTGCCTCGAAGAAGGGACTCTTCGAAGTCGCCAATGGCGGAACCCTCTTCCTCGATGAAATCGCCACCATGGGCATGGACACGCAGGCCAAGATTCTGCGCGTGCTGCAAGACCGGCGATTCATGCATCTCGGCGGCATTCAGGAGATCCAGGTCGACGTGCGCATCATCGCGGCCACCAATATCGATCTGCGCCAGGCTGTCCGCGAAGGCAAGTTTCGCGAGGACCTTTTCTACCGCCTCAACGTGATCACGGTCGATCTGCCGCCTCTGCGCTCGCGTCGCGAAGACATTCCACTCCTCGTCAACCACTTCCTCGAGTTCTACGCCAACGAGAATGGCCTCTCTCCGCGACGCCTCTCCGCCGACGCCTTGCGCGCCCTCATCGACTATGAATGGCCCGGCAACGTTCGCGAATTGGAAAATTCGATCGAGCGCGGCGTCGTGCTTTCATCGGGGCCTATCATCGGCTCAGAACTCCTGCCCGGCCACATCACCGGCCGCAGCTTCCAGGATGCGCTCCTCGAGCACAACCCAAATGCCTCGCTCTTCGACATCCTCGAAGACATCGAGCGGCGCATCATCGTTGAAAAGCTTGAGCGCTGCAATTGGAACCAGACCGATGCCGCCGAGCAGTTCCACATCCCGCTCTCCACGCTGAACCAAAAGATCAAGCGGCTGAACATCGAGATCCGCAAACGCGGGCGCGAGTAGAGGCATTCCCTTCGTATTTGGCTCTCGGTGAACACAGGCAGATTTGCGTCGAATCCCGATGCCGCACCACTGAGCGGGAACAGCCCAACGCGGCTACTGCCCTTGGTCTGTGAAATCTATGGCCCCCGTGTCCTTATCTGAGAACCCGCTTTTGAAGATTGAGATCCAGCTAATGACAACAACCAATGTACAACCAGCGAGTCCCGTGAAGAACATGACTTCGAGCCATCGGAATAGCCACATCATCCATCCGTTGTGCATTGCCGCGACCGTTGAGGCCTCCGAAAATTCAGCACAGTCCTTGCGAGTAGTGACTCAGTGAGATGAAGGCGCGGATATCGATTGCATCCCGAATGAACAGCCACCTTCCCCGTCCGCGGCCCAATTCATCCTGGATGGGGCGGAGGGGAAGGTGGCAGAGACAAGCAACATGAAACCTCCAACAGAAAATGAGATGGAGGCTCTTAGATAGCCGCAGCTCCCCGCTCCTTGCTGCGGATGCGGATTGCTTGGTCGAGCTTATACAGAAAGATTTTTCCGTCCCCGATCTTTCCTGTATAAGCGGCTCCGATAATCGCGTCGATTGCATTTTCGACGGACTCGTCGTTGAGAACCAGCTCCACTTTCACTTTGGGAAGAAGGTCTACATCATACTCACGTCCGCGGAATACCTCGGTATGGCCCTTTTGACGGCCATGTCCGCGGACCTCAGTTACGGTCATTCCGTCCACGCCGAGCTTGATGAGGGCCTCTTTCACAGATTCAAATCTGTTTGGCCGAATGATTGCCTCAACTTTTGTCATAAGTTCCTCGATTCCTCAGTATCGATTGATCGCCTGTGAACGTAACCCGGTGCGCATCGACGCAGCGTCAAGCACCTGTCCGGTGACCTGTAACATCCTTCGGCATGCCGGCGGGTGCGGCGAGTGAAGAGATGACATATTCGGGGTAGGCAGATATTCCGTGCTCGTGAAGATCGAGGCCGTACAGTTCGCCTTCTTCAGAAACACGCAGCGTGCCAGTGAGGTTCACAAGGTACATCAGAGCCATTGCAACGCTAAACGTAGCAACCGTAACAATAGCGCTGCCGACGAATTGAGCCTTCAACAATGTCAGGCCGCCATGATAGAAGAGGCCGGCAAGAGGAGCTGAGTTATCTGGCCCTGCAGGACCGGACGCACCATATTGGCCGCAGGCAAAGAAGCCGAGAGACAATGTGCCCCAGATTCCGCACATTCCATGAACCGGAACAGCGCCAATGGGATCATCGATGCGAAGGTATTCAAGCAGTTCAACACCGAGGCAGACTAGCACCCCAGCAATGCCGCCGAGAATGATAGCGCCGGTGGGGCTGACCCAGTAGCAGGGGCAGGTGATCGCAACAAGCCCTGCGAGAAAGCCGTTGACCGTGAAGCCAAGGTCCCACTTCTTACTAATAAAGTAGGCATAGATCATGGCAGTCAAACCGGCAGCGCAGGCAGCCAGCGTTGTGTTGGCCGAAACGCGCCCGATGCCCACGAAGTCCATCGCCGAGAGCGTCGATCCGGGGTTAAACCCGTACCAGCCGAACCAGAGAATTAGTCCGCCGGATGCCGCAATGGTGAGATCGTGCGGTAGCATCGGGGCGCCACCGTCCCGTTTAAACTTGCGGCCGAGGCGTGGTCCAAGCACAATGGAACCGGCAAGAGCAATAAAGCCGCCAATCGTATGCACGACGGTTGAGCCGGCGAAGTCGTGGAAGCTCTGACCAAGTGATGGCAGGAAATTCCCCGCGCTTCCCATCGTTGCCAGGAATCCATCCGGACCCCATGCCCAGTGGCCGATGATCGGATAGATAAAGCCGGAAACGCCAAGCGAGTAAAGCAAATCGCCCACGAATCCCGTCCGACCAATCATTGCGCCAGACGTGATTGTGGAGCAGGTATCTGCAAAAGCGAACTGGAAAATCCAGACGGCAAGAAATGCGACGCCGGTGGATTCATATGTGTCAGGAGCGCCCTGCAGGAAGAACCAGTGATAACCAATGAATCCGTTACCGTGGCTGAACATGAAAGCGAAGCCGATCGCATAGAAGAGAATCCCGCAGAGGCAAGTGTCAACAATACATTCCATGAGTACGTTGACTGTTTCTCGTGACCTGCAAAATCCGGCCTCCAGCATCGTGAAGCCGACCTGCATGCCGAACACCAGGAAGGCCGCTATGAGCGTCCAGGCCGTGTTGACAGGGTTGACCACGTCGGCTGCTTTCAGCGTGCTATCGGCCGCGTATACCTTGGCAAAAAAGATGCCGCCAATTGCCGCCATCACCAGTAACGTTAAACACACGCCCGCCAATTTTCCGACAAGCATGGTGGCGCCATAGCGCTGCCACTTCGGTTCACCAAGACGTGTGGCAAGGCGCGAGATCTTCTCTGAAAAAGACAAAGACTCCCGCCGCTTCACAATAGATTTCATTGCGTTGATCCTCCATCAGAGTTTGCATACGTTGAACTACTTGAAACTGGAATTGATAATGCGCGAATTCAATTCCAGATAAAAACGTGGATCAAATTTTTTGCCGCAGAACTTTCGCGAAGCAATCCAGAGAATGCGGCGAGGTTCGTTTGATTCAAATTCCAATTAGTGCGTATTGCGAAAATGGAGAGACACTTAGAAAGGCCGCGCGGTTGAAATCGCCGGCAGTCTTTGAGTTTTTAGCCAATTGAATGGCGGGATTGGGAAGACCATATCAGTTGCTCAACTCGAATACAACTAGCTCAAGACATTGTTTTAATGTTCTTTATGAATTCCTTATACGAAGATTTCGCTGCATGTTTCCGTCGCAAATATGCGAATTAATTCTGAGTAGATTTGATGGGATCCTTATGTCCAAACAGGGACAATTGAAGCCTCATTCGATACATCGGACTCCAACAGGAACTTTGCTTCCACCCAGATAATTCAGAAATGCAAAGCCGATTAATTCGGCTTCGCCACAGGTAGATCGCTTCATCATTCCGTTTGTTCGGAGAACGATGATATGGAAATCTTCTCAGGCAGCAAGAGTGGACAGAACAGCGCAGCACGAAACGACGAGGCACCCTGGCTGGGATCGCAGCTTCAAAAAATCATCGATAGAATTCACGAAAAGTACAAGGATGTCGACGATGGCGCGGTAGCAACCTATATCCCCGAGTTGGGAAAAGCCAATCCGAAGGACTTCGGAATCTGTCTTGTCACAGTGGAGGGACAAGTCTTCACGGCGGGAGATTGGGAAAAGGAGTTCACCATCCAATCCATGTGCAAGCCGTTCGCGTTCCAGTTGGCGCTGGAGCAGCACGGCGCTGAAAAGACACTGAAGCATGTGGGAGTCGAGCCGAGCGGGGAAGCATTTAACTCAATTGAACTGGACCAAAAGACAGGCCGCCCATTCAATCCAATGGTGAATGCCGGCGCCATCGCGGTCGCCTCACTTATCAAGAGAAGTCCAGTGGAGGCCGGCATCGAGTCTTTCGTCAAAACGATGGGAAAAGCAGCCGGTCGAGAACTACGAATCGACCAGTCTGTACTGGCTTCCGAGACAATGACGGGCAACCGGAATCGTGCGATCGCCTACATGTTGTTGAACGCCGGAATCATTGATGAAGAAGTTCAGCAGTCACTGCACCAGTACTTCTCGCAGTGCTCAATGTTGGTCAACTGCAAGGATCTCGCGCTGATGGCCGCGACGATGGCCAACATTGGGAATCAGCCGTTGACGGGAGAACCTGTGTTTGATTTCCAACTCCTGAAGTACGTTATGGCCGTCATGTTCAGTTGCGGGCTATACGATTACGCAGGCAATTGGGCCTTTGAAGTGGGACTACCCGCCAAGAGTGGCGTATCTGGCGGCATCTTCGGCGTCGTCAACCGACAACTCGGGATCGCCGTGTATTCACCAAAACTGGATGCTCAAGGCAACAGTGTGCGAGGAATTCTCGCCTGCAAGGAACTGGCAAGCAATTTTGGCTTGCACGCATTCGACTTTTGCAACGTTGGCTCCAGCTTCATGCAATGGCTACTCTAGATTTCTCTTGAAACCGGCAACCTGACGCAAGATGGTCGTGCGGCGCGCAACATGCCACCTGTGACGGTGGACGATTTCGAAGAGCAGGCCGGCCCACTGTGCAAGGGAATCAGACTTCCACCGAAACTCATTAGGATTCACCCCAACATGCAGTCGCCTCCGGCAACCACTTCGCGCGTGCATCTCCGCGAAGTCAATCCCTTCTTCTCAAATCTATTTCTAACCTACACATTCTAAAGATCAAAAAGATCCTCCTATTTTGCAGTTGATTTCCACGAATTGGCGCACAATGGCTTTGAAGTCGATCTCTCTATTTGTGAGCTTAAATATGAGCGGAATGGGTGATCCTGCAACGTCTAAGTCGCTCTACAAGAGGAGCTTGAATCAAGTTAACTGTTAAGTCCTTTGCTGAGATGATTCTGCGGCCATGTCGTTTGATACGAGGAACTGGCAGCGGAACATCGGCTGGAACTCACTGAGCCGCAGGAACTTGCTCTCAGAATGGGGATGGGGGTACCCCCCGGCCGCGCAGAGTGTGACGATGGACCGCTGACTCCCGTTTGCCGACTCGCGTTTGGTAGATCCCCGCTCGACTGTTTCCTGTCGATCTCAATCGGGATGTGTAGAGATTTAAAACTGTAGAAACTTTAAAGAGTGCTATAGTTCGCCTCCAAATTGTGAGGGTCAATCAATATGGCACGTCGTTCTTTCCTGCGTCAGATGTTTGCGCTTCCCTTCGTTGGTATTGCTTCGAGTTGGGGGCAGAGCAGCAGTCACAAACAGTTAAACATCATGATGAAGAGTGCCTGGGGATCGGATGATCCCACCAAGGCTGCCTTTCCTTTTCTCCACGGGGTGGCGCTGTCAGAAGCTGGCCATACCGTCCAAATCTTCCTGCTCGGCGAAGCGGTCTCGCTGATGCGCTCGTCTCTTGCCGCTGCGGTGGTGCCAGTGGGCTGGCCGCCACTCGGAGAGACGCTTAGAAAAGTGGCCGATCGGAAAGTCCAGATCTACGCCTGCGGAGCCTGCTGCCGTGCGCGCAATGTGGTGCAGACAGATCTGGATCAATGGGGCGCCAAATTCGGCAACCCCTCGATCTTTGTCTCGCTGGTTGAGTGGGCAGACCGCGTGATCACGGAGTGATCCTGCGGGCAGCTTCTCAGGCCGTCCGCAATGGCTGAGATGCTATTTCGGCAACGGCGCGGTGCCGCTTACTGTAAATCCGGCTTCCGATTTAGCCTTTGTTTCTTCCGGCTGCGCTCCGCCGAGAGTGAGAGTGTATTTGCCGGCGAGGATCGAACGGTTGCCCTGATCGTCAACGCTGGAGAGTGAGCGTGGATCAATTTTCAGAACGACCTCCTTGCTGGCTCCGGGACCGATCGTCACGCGCTCAAACCCAACGAGCGAGTGGATGGGGCCGCTTTCCTGAGGAGTTTTCAAGTAGGCTTCCACAACCTCGTCGCCGCTCATGGTGCCGGTGTTGCTCACGGTGACGGAAGCGGTGATCGGATCTCCCGCCTTCAGATTCGAAGACGAAAGCTTGACCGGACCGTACTTGAACGTTGAATAGCTCAGCCCGTAGCCGAATCCCCACAGCGGCTTGCCCTGAAAGTAGCGATAGGTGCGCCCTTTCAGCGAATAGTCAGTGAAAGAAGGCAGTCCATCGAGCGAGGAGTAAAACGTCACCGGCAGACGGCCGGCAGGATTATTGAGCCCGGCGAGCGTGCGTGCAATCGCAGCGCCTCCATCGACGCCGGGATACCACGCCGCAAGAATTGCGGCCGCGTGCTCGTTAGCCCAGTTGAGGGCAACGGCGCTGCCGCTTTGCAAGCACGACGATAATCGGCTTGCCAGTGGCTGCGACTGCTTCAAGAAGCTTTCTGCTGTGGTGCGGGCAGGTCAAGGCTGGTGCGATCGCCGCCGCTGAATCCCGGGATTTTGATCGGCATCTCTTCGCCTTCAAGTTGCGGCGAGAGACCAACGAAAGCTACGACCACGCTGGCTTCTTTGGCGCGGGCCACCGCTTCGTCGATCTGCGCCTGTGCTGGCGCTTCCCATTTGAGCGTCAGCCCGCCCCCGGCCTGGTCGGCCGAGTGCGAATATTCAAGCTTGAATTCGTGCTCCTTCGTATCGGCAAAGTCGAATTCGAGTTTTATCGGTTTGGCGAAGGTCATCACCGGAGGAGCAGTGGGCGATGCGCCGGACTCCGCATGGAAGTTGCCCATCGTGGAAAGGTCGAGCTTGGAGCGGAGACTGCCTTCGCCCAGCACTTTGCCGTCGATCGTGAGTCGATAGCTCTCGACGGGCGAATAGGGAAAGCTGTCCGCCAACTCAGGCGTGAACACGTAGTGACCCGGCGCGGGGGCAGCAATCGTGCCGCTCCAGCGAACGGAGTAGTTGAGGGTATCAACTTCGGGTGCGGGTTTGGCGTTTTCCCAGTCGGCCTGAACCAGCGGCTCGGTTTCAGTGGCAACGGGACGCCCGGTCCAATCTGCAGTGGCGAAAAACTCGGTCTTCAGCCCTTTATTCAGTCCGAAGGCCGTGCGAGGCACAGGCACGCTAATCCCTTCGGCAAGCGTTGACCCCTGCGCATAGAGGATGGGCGTGCTCTTGAACTGATTCAACATGCCGTCGAGTGCCGTAACGGGATGAAGTGGCGTACCAACGTAGTTGCCGAGAATCGACGGCAATGAGTCTGCCGTCGGTCCGATAACTGCAATTTTCTGTGGCGCTTTGAGCGGCAACGCGCCATCGTTCTTGAGCAGCACGATGCTTTCTTCGGCTGCCTTGCGCGACGTCAGGCGATTGGCTTCGGACGCGACGGAGGAATACGGAATGCGATCGAGCGAGGAGCCCGGAGGATCGAACATACCGAGTTGGAAGCGCGCGGTGTAGAGCCGCTCGGCGGCCTGGGTGACAAGGTCTTCGGTTACGAGTCCCTTGCGTACCGCGTCGGCAAGGGTGTTGAAGCCCGGCGCCCAGATGCTGCACGAGAGATCGGTGCCTGCCTGCAATGAGAGAGCCGCGGAGTGCTCGATGTCGGGAGTCTTCTTGTGGCCCTGGTTCACGTCGACGATAGCGCCGCAGTCGGAGACCACAAAGCCCTTGAAGCCCCACGCATCGCGGAGGTGTTCTTTCAACAGCATCTTGTTTGTGCAGGCCGGCCACTGGTCGATGGAGTTGTATGCGCACATCACGGACTGAACATGGCCTTCGGTGACAGAGGCGCGGAAAGCTGGGAGGTAGGTCTCTTCGAGATCGCGCGGACTGGGATCGACGTTGAACCCGTGGCGCAACTGCTCCGGGCCGCTGTGCACGGCGAAGTGCTTGCTCGTCGCGACGGCGCGCAGATGCTGGAGATCGTTCCCCTGCACTCCGCCGATAAAGGCGACCCCTAGCCGGCCGGTAAGAAAAGGATCCTCTCCGTAAGTCTCCTGCCCGCGTCCCCAGCGCGGATCGCGGAAGATGTTGATGTTCGGCGACCAGAAGGTGAGTCCATAGAAGATGCGGTGATTTCCTTCACGCTGTGCCTGGTTGTATTTCGCGCGAGCCTCGGCGGAAATGATGTTGCCCATGCTGTGGACCATCCCGGGATCCCACGTAGCGGCCATCCCGATAGCCTGAGGAAACACCGTTGCATATCCGGCACGCGCTACGCCGTGCAGGGACTCGTTCCACGTCTGGTAGTCCGGAATGCCGAGGCGGGGAATCGCGGTTGCCCAGTCCTCAAGCTGTGCAGCCTTCTCATCCAGCGTCATGCGTCCAACAAGGTCGTGAGCGCGCTCCTGGGGAGAAAGATTTGTGTTGGGATAAGCAGGTTGTTGTGCAGACAAGTTCGCGGCGGCCAGAGCAACGGACAAAAGCGAAATAGAAAGCCAGCGTGAAAGTAGCATTGGAATATTCCTCCTCTGGCTGGCCCGAGCGGTTCGCAACAGGTCGGTTTTCTTTTACAGCGAACATTGCACAGCGGATGCGGAACAAGCATTCCGGTCCGAAAAATTCAGCCAGAAAAAATGTACTAGGTTGGGGCGGCAACTGGCTAGGTTTATCGGTTTACTCGACGCAGTCCGAAAGGGCGGTCGATGAAAGATCAATCTATAGGGGCTTCTTTTCCGCGTCGCTCTCCATGCGTTCAAGAACTCGTTCCATTCTGACAAACTTGGGATTGCCATGTAGCGCTTCGAATCGTGGATCCGCAAGCATTTGAAAAAACCACGGACATCGTGATTCTGAAGCAGCGTGCAGTTCAGCAATTGCGCCTTCGGTGTCGCCCAAAGCCGCGCAGATTGACGCGGTGAACGAGTTCAACACAAAGCGTTCGCGACCCAGCCATTGCAACCGTTCGAGGATCGAGCGCGCTTCGTCTGCGCGGCCACCTTGGGCGAGAGCATATCCGTGAACAGCCGTGGCCGGATCAAGATACGGTGAACGACGAACCAGATTCTCAGAGACCGCAATGGCGCGATCCGCCTTGCCGTTGAACGCGAGGATAATCGACCCGTAAATGTTCGTGCTCTCGTGGTCAGGGAAGATATCGAGCGCGTGCTCAGCCTGCGCAACGCTTTTCGCCGTTTCCCCAGACAAGTGATACGCCCAGGCCAGTCGGGCGTTCAGCCATGGAGAATAAGGGTCGACATGAAGCGATTCATCGATCAGTTCAATAGCCTCCAGAAAGCGCCCACGGCTCAGAGCAAACAGTGAGCGAAGCCGTGTGATCGAAGTTTCATAGGGAAGATGAGCACTGGCCGAGAAAGCGCGCAATGCTGCCGGCAAGTCATGATCAACGTGAAAATGAATCCAACCGAGCGACGGAAGGATCGCCTCAACGCCATCGTCCGAAGACGACATGGATTCTGCGGTGGTTCTCACCCGTTCCGCCGCTTGGATTGGCGAGATGAAACCTGACAAAGTCTGCAGGATGCTTGCATTGGCGATATCGATGTACGCGCCATAGAGAGATGGATCGAGCTCGATGGCACGCGTTAGATGTTCGATGCCATCCTGCATGCGGTGACGTTGCATGGTTTGCCATTCGTGGTGGCCTCGCAAGAACAGTTCGTACGCTTCTCGCCTCCCTGGGCTTTCGGCGTCGCTCGCAGCGAGAGCATGACGCCTGGAAAGAAATGAGTCATACGTACCGAGGCGGAAGAACAGGCGGTTTGCCAATTCCAATTCGAGGCCGGCTACTCTTGCATGCGGAACAAGCAGGTCCTCGACCCAGATCTGTGTGCCGTCGGCAACTCGAATCATCTCTGCGCGGAGGCGAAAGTGCGAAGGCAGTGAACGAAAGGTACCGGTCAGCACGAGGTCCGCCCGCAGTGCTTCACCCGTCTGATGTGCCGTCATCCCGCGCCCTGCCAGAGAAAAAGCAGAGTCTCTCGCAAGCACGTGAACTGGCGAAAGCGGATCCGCGGTGAGAAGGGCGATGGTTTCTTCGGCAATCGACGATCCAAGATAGGCCGGCGCATTCCTCTCAACCGAAAACGGCATAATGACCAGGCGCGGACGAGCTTCCGACATCTCCAGGTCGCTTTTATGCACATCGACAGAAAGGCGGTAACCGCGCTTGTAGACGGTTTGAATGTAATCATCTGGGATCAGTAACTCGCGGAGGGAAGACATGCATTTTGGGACGCTGTCGTCGGTCACGTGCACATTGCCCCACAGCGTCTTCTTCAATTGCTGGTGCGTCACGATCTGGCCGGCGTGCGCCAGCAGCAGATTCAGAGCAGCCAACTCCTTCGGTGGAAGATGAATCACCTCGTCCCCCCGGGCGAGTGTTCCGTCAGCTTCAAGGTGAAGGTTTCCGAAGGTGAACGCGCGACCGGGTAAATCGGGGGAACTTGGTGCCGAACGGGACTGAATCATCATCTTCCTCAGAGTTTCGGACAATCTGCCGTTTGGGCTTCATGGAAATCCCGGGGCAGATGACCTCCGTTTGCGATATCGGTCGGTGTGTCGAAACCGGCAGGGAAGAACAAGGAACAGCAACTCTCCGTTCTCAGAGAATTTTGAATCGCAGCAATTATCTATCTAAACTGCAGCATTGACGTGTGATGAGCAAAGGTTTTTCTTCAGAGTATTAGTAACGTATTTACAAGTTACTTCTGAAATTTCGTAACGGGAAAAACATGTCTGTATTTATTGCGAAACACGAACATCCATCGCTTGGGCTCGGCCCACACACCGATCAACTAATGCTTGCGTAAGTTCGTCGACAAAGTACGAGACCTGCCGTTGGGCAGGTCTCAGGGAAAGCACATTGAACAAGAGGGTTCAACTGACCACTCAATATTTCGATTTGATCGCGTAAGTCAGGCCCATTGTGAACTGGAACGAATTGTGTTTCGTGGGCGGCAATGCCGCTGGCGTGAAGTTGAGATAACTATCCAGCGTTCCCACTGAGAAGCTGAAGTTTTTGTAAGCCGGGAATGCGAGCGTGTTGGTCTCGTTCACAGACCAGGCATCGGGATGATTGAACGCGGGAAGGTAGGCCAGGTCCTGCGTGTAGGTAACAAACTTGCGATGAAGAATGTATGACAGGGAGATCGTCGATCCAATCAGATTCAGGTTACTCGAGCTACCGGAAATGAATTCCTGCTTCTCATACTGAATGGTCGCTTTCACGTTTGCTTCCTGGACGGGAGTCTTCAAAAACGTGTAGCCGAAACCGCCGCCGTAGATCTGCTGCAGTGCCAGGTCCTGAGCGAAGTTGTGATCGAAAGCTACCTGTCCGAGAAAGAAGAATCGCGGCGTAAGGAACTTATCGCGCTCAGCGCCTGCATGATAGAGAGCGGACTTGGTGACCACTTCGGGGATGAAAAGCGGAGGCGTGGTTCCCGTTCCGGGAATGGTGTACGACGGCTGCGTGATTTTTCCGTAGGAACCAATGAAATCGATAGACGTGCGATTACGAGGTGGCAGCCAGCTCGCCGTGGGCACCATGCGCACCAGGTCGATACCGCCGGAGAAAGCATATGAGTTCTGGGTTGCCGAAACGACGGATGCGCCGGCCGTGGCAGCTCCATTCCAGCCTTCGAAGAAGCCGGGATGATGATAAAGCTGCTTATCCAATGTTGCCTTGTCCATGATGAATTCCGCGTTGGCGACCGGAATGGGCGCGGGAGCAGTTCCCGTTTCAGTGTGCAGGGTGAGTGACTTGTTTGCCATTTCAAGCCTGCCGGTCGGAAGTGCTGCGGCGCCTTTCTTTCCGTGTATCTTCACAGTCTTGTCGAAGACTGCGAAATTGCCGTCCGTGTGCAGTTCCCTGATCTTGTCCCACTCGAGGACAACGTCACCGAGGGGATCGCAATGGAATTTGACCTTCCCATCAATGACGTCTACGAATTTTCCGTGAAGGGTGTCGCCATTGCTCAGGACGATAACATCAGGCGGTGCAGTAGCTGCTTGTGCCCCAAGCCGCAAAGGACTTGCCTGCACGAAAAACAAAACAGCCATTATCACCGAGGTGAGAGCGCAGTGGTTGCGCATGCGGGAGGTAATTGCGCGACGAAGAAAGGGGGAGAAATGCAGGGTCATGGGGGTGATCCTTTTTTAGTATTTTGACGCTTGATGCGAACGTTGTACGAAGTAGACCCCATGCTAAAGCGTTGGCGGCTAATACGCTAGCGGTCTAATTTCAAAAATCCTTCAGCAAATGGAAGTCTGATTCGCGGAAGACTGCTCCTGCGAGGAATTTCCAAATGACGAACGGACCGTCGTATGCACGGTGGGCGCTTGAACCTTACAGCATCGGTATGAAGCTGCGCACGCTGCGAACCCAAAAACATCTGACGCTTTCCCGCCTGGCTGTGGAAACGGGCCTGTCAACCGCGCTGCTGTCAAAACTTGAAACTGACCGGATGATTCCAACACTCCCGACTCTGGCAAATATCTGCAGGGTATACGGGGTTGGACTGAGCTACTTTTTTGCCGACGCCGCGAAGCACACACTCGCAATCACACGAAAAGCACACCTGACCGGAAACGGTAGAAGCCAGGAAGCCGTGAAACAGGTGTTGCTCCATGCGTTGAATGCTCAAGCACAGCTCGTGGCACGAATGATCGAGTATCCGCCCGGAGCGACAGGGGTGATGTCGGAAGTTGGGCAGTCAGTGTGCAGCGTGGTGTATGTGCTGGAAGGAGAGTTGCAACTGGATGCCGGGGGCATGCGTGAGGCACTGGAGACCGGCGACTGCGCGTATGTCGACAGCGACATGGCAATTGCATGGAGCGCAAAAGGAGCAGGGCGATGCCGCGCACTGGTGGTAACGCCGGCAAGTCCACGCGAAAGCTGAGTCTGCTGATGCGCGTGCAGCGAGCCAGGCTGGGCCGGGACTGAGAAGTTTGCTGCTCAGGGTTCGCGTCTGTAGGATGTTCTGGGCATTCAAGGACAACGCGCAAGGACAGCGAGAACATGCGACCCAACCTGAACCTGATGAAAGCGACTCTTACGGGAGCGCTCGGCGGCCTGCTTTTCGGTTTCGATACTGTAGTCATCTCCGGAATCATCGATTCCGTGGTAAAGCTGTATGGACTAAGCGACTACGGCAAGGGATGGACGGTCGCGATCGCACTCATCGGGACGGTAGTAGGTTCGTTCAGCGCGGGAGTCGTCGGGAACAAGCTGGGTTCGCGCGAAACGCTTCGGCTAACAGCCGTGCTTTATATCGTGTCGGCGTTGGGTAGCGCACTGGCGTGGAACTGGCCTTCATTGATGATCTTTCGATTCATCGGAGGGCTGGGCATTGGCGCGTCGTCTGTGCTGGGACCGGTGTATATCGCCGAGCTCGCTCCCGCCAAGTGGCGCGGACGTTTGGTGGGTGCATTTCAGTTCAACGTGGTCTTCGGCATTCTGGTTGCCTACACTTCGAACTACCTGATTCGGCTGCTCCACCTCGGCGCGACGGAATGGCGCTGGCAGGTTGGCGTTGCGGCGGTTCCGGCAGTGGGGTTCCTGGTGCTGCTGTTTGGAATTCCGCGCAGCCCGCGTTGGTCGGCTTCGCGCGATCGCATCGACGAAGCGCTGGAAGTTCTGAAGCTGATGGGCGAGCCGGAACCGGAGGCTGAGCTAGCCGACATTCGAAAGGCTCTCGCAGAAGAGCACGCAGCCGCACATGAACCAGTGTTCCGGTGGAAGTATCGCTATCCACTCTTCCTGGCAATTACGATTGGCGCCTTCAACCAGCTAGCCGGGATCAATGCAATTCTTTACTACCTGAACGATATCTTTCAGGCTGCGGGATTCAGCCAGTTGTCGGGCGACCAGCAGGCTATCGCAATCGGATTCACTAATCTGATCTTCACTATGATCGGCATGAGCATGATCGACAAGCTGGGCCGGAAGACGCTGCTGCTAATCGGAGCGGCGGGTACCGCCTCTTGTCTTGCAGGCGTGGCGTGGATCTACCGTAGCAACGCGCATCAGGGCGCGCTGGTATGGTTGTTGATCGGGTATATCGCTTTCTTTGCGATGTCCCAGGGCGCCGTGATCTGGGTCTATATCGGCGAGGTGTTTCCCAACCGTGTCCGTTCCAAAGGCCAGGGCGTGGGGAATGCCAGCCACTGGACGATGAACACCATCATCGCGTTGACCTTTCCGTGGGTGGCCTCGCACATGGGGCAGAGCGTTCCCTTTGTTTTCTTCTCGGTAATGACGGTAGTGCAATTCCTGACCGTGCTGTTTACCTACCCGGAGACGAAGGGACAGACCCTCGAAGCCCTGCAGCGAAAGCTGGTAGCAGCGGACTGAAACCCGCTCATCGCGATATAGACGCGAGCCAAGGCGGCGGGACTGCTACGCTATTGCGAAGTGATCCATGTCACCTGCACTCGTGGGCATTTGGACCTATATGTAAAGGTGGGACCGCGAAGGGGTGTGCGTTATGCTTTCGTCGCCCGGAGCGGTTTCTGCGAGGTCTGCATGGAGCAATTCGCCAGTCCGATTTCAGAACAGGTGAGGGAAGTCGTCGAGGCCGTCGTGGAGGCTTTGCGCGTACCCAAGCCTGACGAGCTTTCGCCCTCGGCAGCATCAAGTTCGTTTGAGGCTGAAACCTTGCGGGCGGAGATCATTCGCACAGGACGAAAACTGTGGGAGCGTCAATACGTGGATGGGAACGGCGGAAACGTCAGTTGCCGACTTGGCGCGAAGTATGTCCTCTGCACGCCGACCATGATGAGCAAGCGCGATCTGGAACCGGCGGATATTTGCCTCTCAGATATGGACGGCAACATCGCGGCCGGGGACCGACTGCGCACCAGCGAGCTACTGCTCCACCTTGAGATTTATCGCGCCAATCCCCGCGCACGTGCTGTGGTGCATTGTCATCCGCCGTATGCGACTGCGTTTTCGCTGACCGGAACCGTGCCTCCGGTCGGTTTGATCTCGGAGTATGAGATTTTCATCGGACCCGCCGCGCTAGCGCACTACGAGACACCAGGCACGCTGGCGTTCGCCGAGACAGTGGTGCCATTTGTGCAGAGACACAACACGATCCTGCTGGCGAACCATGGAGTGGTCTGCTGGAGCGATAGCGTGACGCATGCAGAATGGCTGACCGAGATACTCGAGTCCTACTGCAAGACCTACCTGATCGCGAAGCAGATAGGAAAGCCGCTGACCCCTATTTCGGACGAGAAAATTCGCGAGATACTGGCGTTGAAGCGGCGGATGGGACTTCCTGATGCGCGGATGGATCAGTTGCCCGCGCCCGATTCCGCAAATCCACCGGTGAATCCGGAATTGGAAAAACTGGTGCGCCAAGTAGTGTCGCGGCTGGAAGAGCGGTAAGTCGAGCAGACACAGCGCGCATCAACCGAAGGCGAGAAAAAAGCGAAACCATGCTATACTAGCTTTGCGCTCAGTGATTTGGACGTGAGCGGCGGTTTGCCCTTCTTATTAAGGCAATTCAGCCTGGCACAGATTTCCCCCAAGCCCCTACAGCGTAACCACCTCCGGCTGGAGCAGTGTGCTTTCAGCAGTTTGTCGAGTGTGGTGCCGGACGGCAACGAGCCGAACCGGCGGATACAGGTAGCGTGCGGCAGGTCCGGACCTCAGAAGTGGTTGGAAAGTCTGATGGTCAGTCCCCGGGACGTATTTGGTTCTCCCTTACGCATAAATTGAAGAGCAGGCTCGCACGTGAACAGGATTCGTGTGTGCGGCTGCAAGGTCGGGTTCCGATTGCAGGCCTCAGGGAAAGAGAGGCTCCGGTACCCAGGGAATGAACATATTTTGACGACCCAGTTTTCGCAATTCACTCTTTCGGCCGCGCTGATGGCACGACTCAACCAAAACAATTTTGTAACCCCTACACCGGTTCAGGCCGGCTGCATTCCTCCTGCTCTCGAAGGCCGCGATGTGCTGGCGACTGCGCAGACCGGAACCGGCAAGACGCTTGGTTTTTTGATTCCGATCGTGGAGATGCTACAGAAGGCACAGGACCGGAACGCCGCACAGGCACTGATTCTGTTGCCGACGCGCGAGTTGGCGATGCAGGTGGAAGCGGCATTCAAGACCATTCGGACCAGTTCGCAGCAGACCGTTGCGCTGGTAGTTGGAGGGATGCAGGAACGCCCCCAACTTGATGCAATCCGTCGCGGCGCACGACTAATTGTCGCTACGCCGGGCAGGCTTGAAGACTATCTGAAGCGCAAGCTGGTGCGGATGGACCAGATCCAAATGCTGGTTCTGGACGAAGTGGACCGGATGCTCGACATGGGATTTCAGCCAGCGATCGCGCGCATCGCGACAACTCTGCCGCAGTCGAGGCAGACGCTCTGCTACTCCGCTACGCTGGAAGGCGCGGTGAAAGAAGTGGCGCGGAAATATCTGAACAACCCTGTCCGCATCGAAATCGGTTCGGTTTTAAAGCCTGCTGAGAACGTGGAACTGCGCACCTTTGAAGTGGCACCCGACAAAAAGCAGGAGCTCCTTGAGCACCTTCTGGATTCAGAGGATGGTAGCTTTCTGGTTTTTGTTCGCACGAAGCATGGAGCGGATCGTGTCGCGCGCAGGCTCAGCCGTTCAGGCTGGTCGGCGACACAAATTCACGGCGATCGCTCGCAGTCGCAGCGCAACTCGGCTCTGCGGAGTTTCTCTGAAGGCCATCACCGCGTGCTGGTTGCTACGGATGTTGCCGCTCGCGGCATCGACGTGGCGAACGTGGCTCACGTGATCAATTTCGACATGCCGAAGCTGGCGGAAGACTTTGTTCACCGTGTGGGCCGCACCGGTCGCGCATCGGCCAAGGGCATTGCTTCGACGTTCGCGGGACCGGCAGAACGCGGCGATCTGCGCAAGATCGAGCGGACACTGTCGATCCAGATGAAGCGATTCAGGGTGAGTTCGCTGAGCGAAAGCGCGGCGTAACGAACGGCTCTCAGCTATCTGCCTTCAGCTAAACCACCCGGAACCACAACTGGTTCCGGGTGGTTTGTTTGTGGGCAGACTTCCGGATTCCGTATGATGTTTGCGTGTCTTAGAAGGTACCGATGCGCGCTTCGAAGGTCTGTTTGCCCGTTGTTCTTCTATTGCCTGTGCTTTTCGGGTCGGTAGTTTTTGCGCAGAGCGCTGCTTCCGGCAAAGCTGCACCCGCAGCACCAGCGACTGCTCCTGCAAGGCCGATGAGCGATGCGGAGAAGGCTGAGATGGCGAAGCGGGTTCGCGCTGAGACCCTGCATGCGTGGAACGGATACAAGAAATATGCTTGGGGCCACGACGCTTTGAGGCCGCTGAGCCTCAAACCATTCGACTGGTATGGCGAGGGGCACAGCCTGCTGATGACCCCGGTGGATGCGCTGGATACGCTGACACTGATGGGGCTGAAAGAACAGGCAAACGAGGCGCGCACGCTGATCGATACAAAGCTGAATCTCGACCAGAATATCTACGTCAAGGATTTCGAGATTACGATTCGCCTGCTGGGGAGTTTGATCTCTTGCTATGAAATGACCGGTGACAAGCGACTGCTGGAACTGGCGGATGATCTGGGACGGCGCATGTCGCCGATGTTTGATTCACCAACCGGAATGCCGTATGAATACGTGAATCTGCACACGGGCGCGGTGCGAGGAACGAAGAGCAACCCGGCGGAGATTGGCACGCTGCTGCTCGAATACGGAATGCTGTCTCGTCTCACCGGCAAGCAGGATTACTACGACACGGCCAAGCGCGCAGTGGTGGAGTTATATAAGAGGCGTTCGGCGATCGGCCTGGTCGGGTCGGAGATCGATGTGGAGACGGGGAAGTGGACCGATCCGACGGCTGGAATTATGGGTGGCATCGATTCCTACTATGAGTATCTTTTGAAAGCGTCGATCCTCTTTGACGACAAGGACTGCGCGCGCATGTGGCAGGAGAGCGTGACGGCGATCGACAAGTACCTCGCAGACGATCGGCCGAACGGGCTCTGGTATGGGCAGGCGGATATGAACAGCGGGCAGCGGACGCACACGAATTATGGTGCGCTTGATGCGTTTTTTCCTGCAGTGCTGGCGCTGGGAGACGACGTTCATCGGGCGGCGGAGCTGCAGGACTCCAGCTACATGATGTGGAACGTGGCGGGCATTGAACCGGAGACGCTGGATTACGCGAAGATGCAGATCACAAGCCCGAACTACGAGTTGCGGCCCGAGATTATTGAATCGACCTACTATCTCTATCACTACACGCACGACGCCAAGTACCTGGCGATGGGGCGGACCTACGTTGATGGGCTGGTGAAATACTGCCGGACCGATGAGGCCTATGCCGCCCTGGCCGACGTGCGCAGCAAGCAGAAAAAGGATGCGATGGAGAGCTTCTTCTTTGCCGAGACGCTGAAGTATCTCTACCTGCTGTTCGCACCGGAGCCGACGCTGGACATTAATTCGGTCATCTTTAATACCGAGGCTCATCCTATGAAACGGAGTCTGGGCTCAAGTAAATGAGGGATCTGGTGCGAACACGGAAGCGCCCCACAGAAACCTCTCAAAGCGGAAACCTATCAAAATTGACACTTTGAGTCCCGTCTCCGCCGGAGGAAGGTGTCAGAGAATGACTGCTTCATTTCGTTGACTCTCCCCTCTGATTCGGTTATCCTAAGGGTCTTGTGCGGTGTTGCGCCTGGGGTCTGTTGTGGGCCTTCTGAGACGGTTTCAAGTCGACGAGGAGAAGAAATTTAGCCCGGACCCGGCTGATTGAACCCCTTTTATTGGATTCGACCGGAACAGGCACCTTCGGCTGGGACAGCAAGCTAAGTCCAGCAGAGTCAGGGCCCTTGAGGGGGCAAAGCGCCGCAGTCCTCACCCGAACAGGATTGTTTGGAAGTGGGCGGAATTAATCCCATGCGCGGATGCCATGGGCCATAGTGTTTCGTACTGAAGTTTTTGAAGTGATAGAGGGCAGGAGAGAGATGAGCACCTTTGTTCCGAGCGGCAAGGATATTGACCGCAAGTGGTATGTAGTGGATGCCAGCGGCCAGACCCTGGGGCGCCTGGCGACCAAGGCGGCCGATGTACTGAGCGGCAAGCTGAATCCGAAGTACGTGCCGTACATCGACATGGGCGACCACGTGATCGTGATTAACGCCGAGAAGATTCGCCTCACCGGCCTGAAGGCCCAGAGCAAGGTTTATCGTCGCTATACCGGGTTTCCCGGCGGATTGCGCGAAGAGGAATTTACGCGCCTGCTGGCCCGCAAGCCGGAGAAGATTCTGGAAGAGGCGATCAAGGGAATGTTGCCGAAGAGCAAGCTTGGCCGCGCGATGGGATCGAAGCTGAAGGTTTATCGCGGCGACAAGCATCCGCATTTTGCACAACAGCCGGTTGCTTTGGAAGTCGGGTCACGTAGCTTCTAGCTTTCAGCCGTCAGCTTTCAGTTTGAATTTTTTGGAGCGGACGGTTTGCGCAGTGAAGATTTAAGTTTCGGAAAGAACAAGCTGTCGGCTGAGAGCTGATAGCTAAGAGGATTGAATGGCAGATCTGGTTCAGTATTACGGGACGGGGCGCCGCAAGTCGGCGATTGCCCGCGTTTTTCTGCGTCCGGGCACCGGTGAGTGGAAGGTGAACGGCAAGGCTTTCGAAGAATACTTCGTGACCGAACAGCAGCGCGTTGCCGCAAAGCGCACCCTGGTGGTTGCGGAACTGGCTTCGAGCTTCGATGTTCTGACCACGGTTTCGAGCGGAGGCGTGTCCTCGCAGGCTGACGCAGTAAAGATGGGTGTTGCCCGCGCACTGGTCCTGTTCAACCCCGAGCTGCGCAAGCTGCTCAAGGCTGAAGGCCTGATGACTCGCGATGCTCGCCAGAAAGAACGCAAGAAGTACGGCCAGAAGGGTGCACGCAAGCGGTTCCAGTTCAGCAAGCGCTAGGCGCTTCGAAGTGGACAGTGTTCAGTGAACAGTGATCAGTAAGGGGAAAGACAATCTGATCGCTGAAAACTGACCACTGATCCCTGGTTTTAAATCTCCCGCGAGAGCGGGTTTCAATCCGGGCCAGACGAAGGTTAGCCCGGATGCAATCCATGAAGGAGGCCAATGGCCACGATCACAATGAAGGAGCTGCTCGAAGCTGGTGTTCACTTCGGGCATCAAACGAAGCGCTGGAATCCCAAGATGAAGGAATACATCTTTGGCGAGCGCAACGGAATTTACATCATCGACCTGCAGAAGACGCTCAAATTGTTCAAGGACGCGTCGAAGTTTGTCACAGAGCTGTGCGCGAGCGGCAAGACGATTCTCTTCGTCGGCACCAAGCGCCAGGCCCAGGACGCCGTAGCTGAAGAGGCCAACCGCGCGGGCATGCCGTATATCAACCAGCGCTGGTTGGGCGGATTGCTGACGAACTGGGTGACGGTGCAGAAGTCGGTGAAGCGCCTTCAGGAATTAGATGATATGGCCACGGACGGCCGCTACGAATTGCTGACCAAGAAGGAAGTCATTCGCCTGGAGCGCGAGCGCAAGCACCTCCAGGCCAATTTGGCCGGCATCAAGAATATGAAGCGCCTGCCCGATGCTCTCTTCATCGTCGACTCGAATAACGAGGCGATTGCGGTGAAGGAAGCGCGGAAGTTGGGCATCCCCGTGGTGGCGGTGGTGGATACCAACTGCGACCCGACCGTGGTGGATTATGTGATTCCGGGCAACGACGACGCGCTGCGTGCGATTCGCTTGTTTACCTCGAAGATCGCCGATTCGGCGGCCGAGGGCGTGAACCTGGTGGGCGACAAGGCGTTTGCGGCGGAAGAGGTTCAGGCAGCCGATGGCGAGGCTGCTGTGGCGGCCGACGCAGCTCCGGCAGAGGATGTCGATTTTGATGCGGCCCTCGGCGCGGGAGTTCGCAAGGCTCCGGCGGCTGAGGCGGCAATCGACGAAGAAGAAGTGGTCGAACGCGCCCTGTAAGTTCTTAAGCAGACCGAGACAAGCGTGGCCTCGCCGTCTGGTTGCCACGCTTTTCTTTTGGCAGCACCTGCGGTGCGGCCGTCCCGGCAGAGCGTATTGGTTCTCCGAAAGGTGATAGCCGAGTTGACTGCCGAAAGTTTCAACAGAATTCGAATTGGGGAGACGGGAAGGAAGCGAGATGAGTGTGGCAGAGAAGATAGATGCAAAGTTGGTGAAGAATCTCCGCGAGAAATCTGGCGCGCCCATGGGCGACTGCTTGAAGGCTTTGCAGGAGACCAAGGGAAATATCGAAGAGGCATTCGTGGTGCTGCGCAAGCGCGGAATGGCCTCGGCGCAGAAGAAGGCTGCGCGTACGACCAATGAGGGCGCGGTAGGCACCTACATCCATGCCGGCGGCAAAATCGGCGTAATGGTGGAAGTGAACTGCGAGAGCGACTTTGTGGCGCGCACCGATGACTTTCAGGAATTGTTGAAAGATATCGCGATGCACATTGCGGCAAGCGATCCGCGGTATATCAAGCCCGAGGATGTTAGCGCCGAAGATTTGGAACGAGAGAAGGATATCTATCGCGCACAAGCAGCGGCAAGCGGCAAGCCTGCAAACATAGTGGAAAAGATGCTCGAAGGCAAGATGGCGAAGTTCTATGAAGAGGTTTGCCTGCTGGAGCAGCCGTTCATCAAGGACCAGGCTGTGAGCATCAAGGAACTGATTGCGCAGAAGGTCGGCAAGCTGGGCGAGAACATCACCGTGCGGCGATTTGCGCGCTTCAAGGTCGGTGCACCCGACTGGACTGTATCGCAGACCAAGGCCACGGAAGCTGCTGAGTAAATCGGCAATCTGAAAAGGGATATCCTCCCTTTTGGGGAGATGCGAGCGGCGAGGGCTCGGAGCATATGCTCCGGGCCTTTGCTGCTTTTGAGGATTATTTGCGATCAAGTGGGAACGTCGGTGGAAATGATCGGGAATGGGCTGGGTGCACGATTTTCGTCAGGCTGCGGCTCTTTGCCGGTGACGCGGGAGAGTACGGCCTCAAGAACTGGTGTCATCCGGGTGAGTTGGCGGGCGCGGATCAGCATGTCCCAGAGCGGTTCAAATTTCTTCCATCCTGATGCGTAGAAGAAGTGCTTGAGCTGGTGTTTCAGAGTCCCGTGATGCAATGATGCCTCGGCAATGGACGACCAGCGGTAGAACTCGCGATAGGCCCAGTCGTATCCATTTTTGAGAGCTTCGGGAGTAAGCTTCGCCGGCCGATACACGACGTGGCGTGTGTCGTAGAGATTCCAGTCGCGGGTAACGATGCGACCTTCGCGCATCATGCGGGCGTGAAACTGGGTGCCAGGATACGGCGTCATGATGTGGAAGGTTGCGGTGGTAATGCCGTGATCGACGGCCCAGTCAACGGTGCGGCGGAAGACGTCGGCGCCATCGTCATCCATGCCGAAGACAAAGCTTCCATTGATCATGATGCCGAGTGAATGCAGTCGATCGGCGACAGCTTTGTAGTCGCGGCCGAGGTTCTGGCGTTTGTTGCTGCGGCGGAGGTTATCGGGCGTGAGAGTTTCAAATCCAACGAAGATGCTGCGCAGACCAGCTTCGGCAGCACGCTCGATGAGGTCTCCGCGGAGAATGGAGTCAACGGTCGCGGCACCCTGGAATAGGCGGTTGATGCCTTTCATTCCAGAGAAGAGGGCTTCGGAGAAATAACGGTCTCCAAGGAGATGGTCATCCAGGAAGTAGAGATGACGGCCGGGCAGCCGTTCGATCTCTGCCAGGGCTTCGTCGACACGTTGCGTATAAAAACCGCGGCCGCCCTGGAAGAAGGCATCCTTGTAGCAGAAGTCACAGTGCTGAGGGCAGCCGCGGGTTACGACGATGGAATTGGGGACAAGATAGGACGCGCGGCGGATCAGGTCGCGACGAATCGGCGGAATGCGTTCGAGCGTGCGACCGGATGTTGATGTGTAGACCGGCTGCGGCGTGCCGGCACGGAAGTCTTTGAGGAATTGCGGAAAGGTCTGGTCGCCAGGACCGAGGAAAATGGCGTCGGCGTGAGGGGAGGCTTCTCCAGGAAGAGATGTGACGTGGAGACCGCCCAGGCAAACGAAGGCGCCAATGCTGCGGTAGTGATCGGCAATTTTGTAAGCGCGGTATGCGTTGGTGATGTAAACCTGGATGACGACGAGGTCGGGGGAGTCGGTGAGCGTGAGCCCCTGAACGTGTTCGTCGACGATGACGGCGTGGTCGTCCGGCGAGAGATAGGCGGCGAGCGTGGCGAGTCCCAGTGGAGGGAACAACGAGTACTTGATGGGACGCCAGTAGGGATCGGTTGCCTCAGTGAGAGCGGGCAGAATGAATTTGACGCGGAGATTGCGGGCAGTCTGGGAAGAACGTCGAGCGGAAGTGGTCATTGAGCATTTTCCGGGATTGAGATTGGAGATTCAGCCGGTGCAGCAGCGATAGCTCCGAAGCGGCGTTCGCGATGACTGAAATCGCCGAGGGCGTCGGCGAGATCGGACTCATTGAAGTCTGGCCACACGCGGTGGGTAAAGACGAGTTCGGCGTACGCAGATTCCCAGAGCAGGAAATCGGAAAGGCGCTGTTCTCCGCCTGTGCGAATGAGCAGATCGACATTGCCGCAGTCAGAGGTCAGCTGATGTGTGACAATATTGCGCAATTGATCCGCTGAAATAGATTCGTGTGGCGGGCGTGCGGCAAATGCTTCTGCCGCTGCTTGCGCGATGGCTGATCGCCCGGAGTAGTCGATGGCAATACGCAAGTGAAGGCTGCGACCTTTGGCGGTAGCGGATTCGGTGCGTTCGATCTCGCGCAGCAGCCGCTTGGGGATGCGATCGCGGCGACCGATTACTTCGAGACGCACGCCCTGTTGGCGGAGGCGTTCGCATTCGAGGCGAAGAAATGCGCGGATGATCCAGAAGATGCTTTTAACCTCTTGCGCGGGGCGCGCCCAGTTGTCAGATGAAAATGCGTAGAGGGTGAGAACGCGGATGCCGAGTGGTGGGGCGTGCTCGACAATGCGGCGTACTGCGGAGACACCGGCACGATGTCCGGCGACGCGCGGCAGTCCACGTTGGGTGGCCCAGCGGCCGTTACCATCCATAATGATGGCCACGTGAATGCCGGTTTGAAAATCACTTTGTATTGTAAAGTCGTTCAGCATATTTCTGGCTCAACTCGCTTTCGATTTGGCATCACTTTGCATTGCAAAGTAAGTAGACAAAAAATTTAGGCTCGCGAAGGTGAAAGGGTTTGCAGCAATGCAGAGACGGTTGCGTCAGGGTTGGCGGCGCCTGCGGCGTCTCGTACAACCTGTTCCAGAGTGGCGAGGTATTCGAGATAGCGCTTGCGGCCGGAAGCAGTGATACGGCAGATGGTTTGCGGGCGGTTGCGGTCGTGGCCGCGAATGATCTCGACCATCTTCGCATCCTCAAGAACGCTGAGGTGTCGGCTGAGATTGCCGTCAGTGAGCGCGCAGAGTTGCTTGAGATCGTTGAAAGGCAGGCCCTTGGGATTAGTGATTAGCGAGGTCAGCACGCTGAGACGCGCGCGTTCGTGAATAACACGATCGAGGCCTTCGTAGGCAAAGCGGCCCTCGCTAATGGGGGACTTAGATTTCATCGCGATCCTCCTTCGATCCCCACAGGAGAACCGCAGCGACGAGCAACTGGCCAACACCGTACGCGATGCCCATAGTCCACGGAGTGAGCGCGCGCGTGTCGCCGAGACCAAGGCATGTGAGGCCAGTGAGCAGATACCAGCAACCGGCGGCGGTCATTGGCTTGGGGAGGAATCTGCACGACGCGAATACGCCGAGACTAAAGGTGATTTGCCACAGACCGGGGAGCATCCACACCGACCCGGGGACGAACCGGACAAGAACAACGGAAATTAGCGCGCCGGCGCCGACTGACGGCAGGAACTGTTCAACCGCCATTAGGATCATTTCGTCGGCCATGCCGGAGTGGATGCGGCGCGTGCGGGTGAGCGTCTGCATGCCAATCAGGACGGCGGAGAGAATGGCAGTCGTAATCCAGATGCGGAGGTAGTTGCCGATATTGTTGGCCGGGATGGGCAAAACGAAGGCTTGAGTAACGGCAGCGAGAATCGCAAACACACCGGTGGCGGCGAGAGTAGCAGCACCGTAGCCGCGGAATTCGGTAGTACGCGCGACCTGGCGACGGATGCTGGTGATATCGCCGAGCGCTTTGTCGAGTGGGTGAATCGGGAAGCTCATCGGGACTCACTTTACATTGCAAAGTAAACCAAGAGATTGCAACTGTCAAGTTATGAGCTTGATTCGCGAGCCATTGGGGTTACTATGTCCTGTCCTAAGTCGGGACAGAAGTGCGGGTTAGGGTGATCAGGCAGCATTACCGCGCGGATCAGAGCTGAGTGCGATATGATTTGGCCCGTGAAAAGAACAACTGTTTTACTTGCAGTTGCATTTGTCTTCGCCGCGATTTCAATTGACCAAACCCTAGCGCAGCAGGATACGAACGCTGCTAAAAACGAACAAACGGGACAGCATCCCGCTGCATTGGTGAATGGATACGAGCCGATGTGGTGGAAGGAAGCAGTCGTGTATCAGGTCTATCCACGGAGTTTTCAGGACTCGAATGGCGATGGTATTGGTGATCTGAACGGGATCACGCAGCACCTCGACTATCTGAAGAAGCTGGGCGTGAACGTGATCTGGTTGTCGCCGCATTACGATTCGCCAAATGCCGACAACGGGTACGACATTCGTGACTATCGCAAGGTGATGAAGGAGTTCGGCACCATGGCGGACTTCGATCGCATGCTTGCCGGGATCAAGGCTCGGCATATGAGGCTGATCGTCGACCTAGTGGTAAATCACTCGTCAGACGAACATCGTTGGTTCGTGGAGTCGCGGTCGTCGAAGGAAAATCCTTATCGCGATTATTATTTCTGGCGCGACGGCAAGTCGAACCCGGCGGACCCGGCTCATCCGCTGCCGCCGAACAATTATCCCAGCTTTTTCTCGGGGTCGGCGTGGCAGTGGGATGAGACGACCAAGCAGTTTTATCTGCATTATTTTGCGGTGAAACAGCCGGATCTGAATTGGGACAACCCCAAGGTGCGCGAGGATGTGTTCGCGTTGATGGAGTTCTGGCTTGACAAGGGCGTGGATGGTTTCAGGATGGACGTGATTCCGCTGATTTCGAAGCAACCGGGATTGCCGGACCTCACGCCTGAGCAGTTGAAGGATCCGCCTCGCCTGTGGGCCAACGGGCCGCACCGCGACGAGTATTTGCAGCAGATGAATCGCGAGGTGCTGTCGAAGTACGACGTGATGACGGTTGGCGAGGCGATCGGCATTACGCTCGAGGAAGAGCCGAAAATCGTTAACAGCCAGAGGCACGAGCTGAACATGGTGTTCAACTTCGACGCGGTTAGGGTGAATCGCGGCGATTTTTACTCCGAAAAGAAATGGACGCTGCCGCAGTTGAAGGCTATCTATGATCACCATGCGACCGCGCTGAGCAAGACGGATTGGGACACCGTCTTCCTTTCGAACCATGACAATCCGCGGCTGGTTTCGAATTTCGGTGATACGTCGACAGCTGAGTTCCGCGTACGGTCGGCCAAATTGATTGAGACGATGTTGTTGACGCTGCGCGGAACGCCGTTCATCTACCAGGGTGACGAACTGGGAATGACGAATTATCCGTTCACGCGACTGGACCAGTTCAACGACATCGAAGTGAAGAATGCATACGAAGAGAGGGTGCTTGGCGGGAAGATGACGGAGGCGGAGTTCATCTCCGAGTCGCAGCGCTTTGGGCGCGACAACTCGCGCACCCCGATGCAGTGGAACGACGGGCCCAATGCAGGATTCACGACGGCTGCGGCACACACATGGCTGGCGGTGAACCCGAACTACCCGGAGATCAACGCGGCGAAAGAGGAGTCTGACCCGAAGTCGATCTTGCGCTATACGCAAGAGGCGATTGCTTTTCATCATGGGCACCTGGCTTTTGTGTACGGGGACTATAAGGATCTCGATCCTGACAATGCACAGGTCTATGCATACACACGGACGTTAAGTGTCCCGGGCAAACCGGACCAGCGATTTCTCGTGGTGCTGAACTTTGGCGCGAAGTCAGTAGATTACACGCTTCCCGAAGGGGTTACAGCTGGCAAGCTGGTGCTGGCTAATGTACCGGGTACGCCTGAGACGGGTGGCGCGTCGCTCAAGCTGGGCCCGTGGGACGCGAGGGTTTACACCTACTGAAGGTTTTGGAGTTGTTGTTGGGTCCGGTTCTTCTTGTTTCGAGAATTGAAACATCAGGTGCCGGTCCCAGTCGCGTTCATGGGGTTCCGTTGCGTGTGCGATACTCGAAAAAGCATGTATAAGCGGATTATTCTCAAGCTTTCGGGCGAGGCACTGGCGGGTCCGAACCGGTTCGGACTGGATGCCGGCAAAGTAGCCGATATCACCGAGGAGATTGCCGAGATCCATGGGTTGGGAGTGGAGATCGGGATCGTAGTCGGTGGAGGCAATTTCTTTCGCGGGGTAGCCCAGCAGGCTAAGGAAATGGACCGGGTTGCCGCAGACAACATGGGTATGTTGTCCACGGTGATGAACGCGATAGCGCTTCAGGACTCCCTGGAGCAACGCGGTGTTCAGTGCCGGGTGATGACCGCGGTGTTCATGAACCAGGTGGCGGAGCCGTATATCCGGCGTCGAGCCGTGCGGCATCTGGAAAAGGGCCGCGTGGTGATCTTCGCGGCGGGCATTGGGAATCCGTTCTTCTCGACAGATACAGCGGCGAGCCTGCGGGCGATGGAAATCAAGGCCGATGTGCTGCTGAAAGGCACCAAGGTTGAGGGAGTCTATAGCGCTGACCCAGTCCTTGTGAAGGACGCGGTGAAGTACGACGAGATTACATACATGGAAATCCTGAGGCAGGGGCTGAAGGTGATGGACCTGACCGCAGTGAGCCTTTGCAAAGACAACAACCTGCCGATGATCATTTTCAATATGAACCAGCCGGGGAATATCCGGCGGGTGGTGATGGGCGAGAAGGTTGGTTCGCTGGTGACGGCCTGAAAAACAGTTGTCGGTGATCAGTTGTCTGTGGTCTGAAGTTTGCGTCAGCCGGCGGTACTTTGACGTCTAAACAGCAAGTGGAAATGAAGAAGCCAGCGCGGCTCGACGCACTCACCGGGCTGCGGTGTTTCGCGGCTGTCAACATTGTCCTCTTTCACTTCTCCAATCCAAATTGGTTCGGCCCTCTGGCGCCGGTGGTGAATGCCGGGTATGCCTCGGTGAGCTTCTTCATCCTGCTCTCGGGCTTTGTGCTGGGGTACAACTACAACGCCAAGGCGCGCGCAGGTGAACTGAGCAACGTGCGGTTCTATGAGGCGCGGTTCACGCGGCTCTATCCGATCTACCTGCTGAGCCTTATCCTGGCGTTCAAAATGATTCCGCTGGAGTGGGGGGAACACACCCATGGAATGTTCTGGGCGGGGATGGTGTTGTCTCCGCTGTTGCTGCAGGGGTGGATTCCTGAGATTGCGACCTTTCTGAATACTCCGGCGTGGACGATGTCGGCTGAATCGTTCTACTACGTGCTCTTTCCGTGGATGGCGCGGTGGAAGAAGCCAGAGCAAGTGGGACCGCACCTGGCAAAGATGGGACTGGTGTGGATACTTGGACTGGTTCCGGGAACGCTGTATATCATCTTCAATCCGGATGGACTGGCGCACGTGGATCGCTTCAGCTATGGGAAATGGCTGCAGGCGTTGAAATATACGCCGATACCGCACCTGGCTAGTTTCGTGTTCGGCGTTCTTCTGGCGGAACTGGATGAAATTGTGCCGCGCATGGGGGCGCAGCGACTGGTGTTGGGAATCTTCGGATTTGCGGCAACGTTTGCGGTGCTCACGCAGGCGCCCAGGCTGCCTTATTCGCTGCTTCACGACGGCTTTTTCATGCCACTGTTTGGTTGCATTATTCTCGGTCTGGCGGGAGTGAATCCGCTGTCGAAACTGCTGGGCCTGCGGCCGCTGGTGTTTGTGGGCGAGGCGAGCTATTGCCTCTATCTTCTCCACTTCAATCTCTGGAACATGATTCACGATTCGCATGTGCTGGACCGGCTGGGACTAGCGCGGTTCGATCCGTGGATCAGCTACGTTCTGCTGATCGCGATGGCAATCCTGGCGCTGCACTTTGTGGAAAAGCCGGCGCAGCGCATCCTGCGCGGGTGGATGCACGTGTGGAGATGAAGACTCAAGCTAGCTTTCAGCTTTCAGCTCTCAGCTTACAGCTTTCAAACTCTTCAGCTCTCCCGTGCTGCATTTCCAGTGGCCCCGTACGGTGCTGTGTACTCATGGCTAGCTTTCAGCTCTCAGCTCTCAGCTCTCAGCTTTCAAACTCATCAGCTCTCCCGTGCTGCATTTCCAGTGGCCCCGTACGGTGCTGTGTACTCAAGGCTAGCTTTGAGCTCTCAGCTCTCAGCTTTCAAACTCTTCAGCTCTCCCAGGCTGCATTCTTTCGGTGTACTATTCAGTACCCCACCCCCCCCACCCCGGTCCTTTTCAGCTAAAATATTAAATTCAAAAGGTTTACGTGGACTATTGTCGAGGTAAATTACTTCTGTGATTGAGGTTACGTGCAGAATATTCTTCACTAAGCGTTTACGGCAGGGAGCAGGATCGGTGTTTGGCGCATTTTCCTTTGGAATTATTTTTTTCTTCGCCAAGTTCGCAATTTCTCGGGGTCCATTTCCAGATTTAGCAAATTCAGAAGGTCAACTCTATCCAAGAATGAGAGTTATCCGTTCCGAGGCGCGTTTTTTTGGCACTTTTTGGCGCATTTTGGCAGATTTTGGCGCCTTAAGTGGTGCTTAGAAGGCTTAACAGCGCCCTCGGGTCTTTTGAAACTACGGCAAACGCAGAAACCGGACTGAGGTCGCCCGTATAGATTCAGCTTAGCGAAATCGGTGAAATAGCCTGCAAAGTCCGAGCAAATCTTTGCCGTTTGTTTTCAGAAGGTTAGGTTAGGAGGACGAGATGAGAGCCTTGACAGCGCTCTGGAACCGGGAACGGAGCGTCCGCTGCAACCAACTGGCGCAAGATTGTTGAGCGAGTGGGGGAGTTGGAAAGAACGGCGGGGTGAAGTTCTTGCTCTCCCAGGTCCCCAAATGCCAGGGACCTGGGGCACCCACTCATCTGGGGACGGGAAACTTCTCGAGATCCCAGGCCACCCGCCACCCACTCATCGCGAAATGCCGCGATGAATGGGGCACATCTCCCGATCCAGGATGAATAGGCCGCCTGGCGCTAGCGTTATGTTGCCGCAAATGAGAAGCCCAGCCGGTTGGCTGGGCTTCGAGTGGAATCACGAAAGCGTGAGTCAGGGCGTTACGGATTGTGTGGAGTGGTTGCCGTGCGGCACCAGAACGACGGATGTCGGGTGGATACCCACGGGATACGGTGTGGCCTGCGTCTGTTTCAACGTTCCGGCAGTCGGATCGAGCCTGAATCCCGAGACTGAATTGCCGAGGAAGTTAGCCGTGTAAACGTAGCGGCCAAGCGCGGGATCGACGGCGACGGACACCGGTTGCGTATCGGTGGCGTTCGTCTGGTTGCCACTGGTGTTTACGGCAGCGGACGGTGTGCCTGTGGGCAGGTCGATAACGAATGCGCTTACGCTCGAATCGAGCGAGTTGGACGAGTAAATGAACTTGCCGCGCGGATCGATGGCGATTGAAGTGGGCTGACCGCCGCCCTTGAAGGGGCCGTTGAGCAGGAAGCTGACGGCATAGCCGTTGTAAATGCCGTAGCCGATTATCTGATTCGACGCGAAGTCAGTAACGTAAAGGAAGCGATTGGTAGGATCCGCGGCCAGAGCGGTGGGTTTAACGCCAGCGCTGTACGGGCTTCCGGGAGTCGGGGTCAACGCACCCCCGGAGCCGGTCGTGAAGCCATACAACCAGCCGGGATTTGCGGTGCTGGTGGTGATGCCGCCGGGGTTGTAGGAGGACCGGTCATACGCGGTGACGTAAACAGCAGCGCCGTTCTTGATGACGGTGACGTTTGTGGGCACGACGGAATCGGTCTCGAACCCCGGAATGGTGAGGGGGATCGTGTTGACGACCGAGCCGAGGGCACCCGAAGAGAGCGCGTAGGCTGAGAGCGTTGCCGAGGTAGTTCCGGAAACCACATAGAGGGTGTTGCCATCGGAACTGACGGCCATGGCGACCGGGGCTGTGGTGAGAGTGACACTATCCTTCTTTGTCAGAACGCCATTGTCGGCAACGGCAAAATGGACGATGTTCATGTCAGCCTGGTTGGCGACGTAGAGGTTCAGCGAGCCAGGCGAGACGGCAAGGGCCACCGGCGTGGTTCCGCCAGAGCAGACCGGTGCTGCGCCGGAACGAACTGCGCCGGATTGCGAATCGATGGCGTAGGTTTCGATCTCACCGGCAGGACATGCGCCAGGGTTTTTGCCGATCTGGCTCGCGGATGTAGACACGAAAAGATAGTCGATCGTCACAAGCGAGCAACCGGAAAAGAGCGTGGCCCCAACGAGGCCGATAGCAGAGACGAGCACGAGCTGTCTCAATTTGCTGAACTTCATGCGCTTCCTTCGTCACGGGCATCAATCTGAGCCCAGAGAGTGCTGGTTGAGGTTCCTTTCAGCCATCGTAAGCGGGTTGAAAGGGATGCTGCTGTCGTACGCGGCTTCAAGCCGGATTGCTGCCTGTGTCGATCACACCGGCCGCTTTGCCGGGGATTGCGGAGCTATTTGGAACTGCCATGCGTAATCGCTGCGACTGCCGTTGGATTGGCATTCGACGCCGAAGGTGAAAACTGCGAATTAAGGAGCGAACCATCCGTGAGGTTCAACTGAAATCCTGAAACGTTGTTGCCGAGGAAATTTGCGGTGAATACGTACTGATTGAGAGAAGGATCGATGCCGATGGCCACCGGCTGAGTTCCCGTGGTGTACGTTCCCAGCCGGCTCAGACTGCCGGAACTGATGGAGTAGACGCCCACGTTGGAGTCTTGCCCGTTTGTGATCATGGCAAATTTTGATGTTGCGTCAAGAACGATGGCGGTAGGCTGGGAGCCAGTGGGAAACGGGCTGCCACTCAGAGTCGCCAACGACCCGCCGTTGATCTGGAAACCGTAGACCACGCTTTGTACCGAATCGGTGACGTAAAGATAAGCGCCGCTTGCATCGCTGGCGACGCCGCTGGGATGTGTTCCAACGGCCAGCGGGGAGCCGGAAAGCGCGGAGAGCGTTCCGTCAGCGTTGGACCCAAATCCGAAGACGTAGCCGAGGTTCGTAGCGGAATCGTAACCAGTCACATAAACATAGGCGCCTGAGGCAGCGGTTGTGACGGCGGTGGGGACGAAGACATCAGAGGCAGCAGTACCTGGAAGGAGAAGAGGCCAGTAGTTGGTGCTGATGCTGGTGTTCACCACCGGGGTTCCCAAAGTGTTGGCAGGTTGAGAGGGCTTGAGGGCTCCAGCCTGTTCGGCGTTCAGGATGGGGAATACAGCTACAGATCCCGAACACGGCGATGCCGGACTGCAAGTTGGCAGCGGCTGATAGGTGTTGACCACGTAGAGGAATTTACCTGAGACGGTTACTGCCACCGGGAAGATGCCCGGCGTATTTACAGTGTTCTGTCCATACAGTTTTCCGTCGCTGCCGATGATGAACTGAACGATGGTGTTGTCGTCACGATTGACGACGTAGAGATCAGCCTCGTCGGGCGACACCGCTTCGGCCACTGGGTTGCGCCCGCCGGAGGGAAAAGGCGAAGTGGGAATCTGGCGCATGCGACCCGATTCGGAGTTGATTTCAAAGACATCAATCTCTCCGTAGTTATTGGGGCCGGCCGCTTTGGCGGAGCTTACATAGACGAAGTCGACGGTGAGCGTACCACAGGCGGAAAGGAAGAAGGCTGCCAGCAGGCTCGCCGCGGATATCGCCAGCAGCTGAATCGGATTGTTGAACTTCATGCGCATCTTTCGTGTTGGAGCCAACTTCGTGACCATGAGAAATCGAATCATCGTGTCGAATCGCCTGACATCAAAACTGGAAGTGCAACTTCAGGAGATCGGCACGCGTCCTGCACCCTGCTGTGCTTTGCATTCGTGGCGGGGAAGGCCTGAAGAGCGAATCCCCGCCTGTAAGCAACAACGCGACGATGTTAGCTTGTGCGCCCGGTGGCGACACACCATGCCGCAGGGCCGGGTAGGGCATAACTATCTTTTGCCTTCGTAGACTGACTTAACGGAGTGAGAAAGCCGGCGTTTTGGTCGATCGTGAGGCCATTGACCGTAGAACTGTTGAAGCTAGCCGTGTACACGAACTGGTTGGACGGATCTTCAAGAATGCACATTGGACCTGCGCCGGTGCCCGGAGTGTTATTGGCAGCACCTTGCTGTCCGGCAATTGGAAAGAGTTGGAACGGGGTAGTAACGGTATACGCCGCGATACCGCTTTGCGCCACAGTTGTGTTTGAATTGTCGCCGCGGTTTAGCACGTAGAGCCATTTGCCGTTATTCGAGGTGATCGCATAGTTCGGATAGGAGTATGGCGCGAGGTTGGGAATATACCCGTTGGGCTCTGCCTGAAGGGCCCCTCCCGACTCCACCGAATAGGCGAAGATCTGGCCTTGTGAAGCATTGGTGTTGACACCGTTATCGAGCACATAGGTGACGCCGCTTGCCACAACGATGGCCGTTGCCAAGTTCATGCCCAGTGGCTGGGGGCTGTTCTGGTTGATCGTCAGCTGGCCGTTTCCAGCGTTGTATCCATAGGGAAAGACTGAGTCGCCGGCTGCGGGTGTTCCGCTGAGGGTAAGGAAGAAGGATCCCGCGAGCGTAAAGTCGATCGGGTTGACGGGAACGGGGAAGTAGGGGAGCGGAGAGCCGCTGGCGGAGGTAACTTGTGAGTTGAGGACGTAGGTCAGGCGCCCGGTGGTCGAGTCGATTGCAAAGGCTGTGATGTCGCCGCAGGTGGTCACCGCTGGACCAAAGACAAGCGAGCAGCCAGTTCCGTTGGGTGCATCGTGATCGAGCACGAAGAGATGTGAGCCCTGGGCGTCGGCGACCATGCGAAAGGGATTATTGCCTTGGGTAAAGTAGGTTCCCTGGGGGGCCAGAACGCCATTGCCGCCGATTGAGAACTGGGTGATATTCGCATTGCTGCAGGGGCTAGCGGTCGAGCAGGGAGTGCCGTCAGCATGGCTGCCCTGGTTGAGCACATAAAGGAATCGTCCACCGGTCAGCAGGACAGCGCGGCCAGGATTGGCTCCGCCGGAGCTAATGGGAAGCCCATTGATTGGCGTTAGCTTGCCTGTGTTGTGATCGATTTTGAATCCGCTGAGGATGCCCGCGCCGGTGGTTGAGGCAGTCTGGGTCCCTGTCACATAGAGATAGCCAACTGAAAAACTTTGTACGCAAGACGAGATACCGAAGACCACACCACCCGAGATGGCGGTCATCAGAAGAGCCTTGCCGAATTTCCTGAACTTCATGCGATTCCTTCATCCTGGTCAGGCGAGAGCCGCCAAGTGTGTGCTGATTCCGCAGCAGAGCTGGGTTTGGGATGGGTCCCTGATGCATTGTAAAAGGCGAGGGCTTGTTATGCCTAGTTTCAGCGCAAGATAGCCCCAAACAAGGTGTTTGCGGCGGGCAGATTGCGAGGTAACGCGGCGTGTGACAGCATGTCGCCCTCAGTGCCAATCGGTGCGGATTACAGATGCGGATTGGACGCGTAAATAGGCGCAACGTCACCGAGCTCAAGGGGAATGGGGAAGGCTGGCGAACAGGAAAAGGGGACCTGCCGGAACCGCGGCAAAATAGTTGCGGTTCCGGCAGTAGAGGTGGTCTACCAGACGCGGCAGGAGTTTTGGGGGTACATGGGCTGTCCGATATGGCATCCGAATGCTTTGCCAAACTGGTCGAAGTTCTGCACCGTGCCGTTGACGCGCCAACGGCCTGGCGAATGCGGGTCGACCATGGCGCCCTGGCGAGCGGCCTGATCGGTTTCGTTCTGACACCAGACCTGGGCAAATCCGAGGAAGTACCGCTGCTCTTCGGTGTAGCCGTCGATCTTGTCGTTGATGGATTTGCCGTCCTTGGCCAGGACGTCGAGCAAAGCCATGTATGCGATGCGCAGGCCGCCATTGTCGGCGGTGTTTTCGCCGAGGGTCAGCTTGCCATTGAGCTTGGCCTGCGGCATGTCGCCGTGGGCCGGAGCTGCTTCAAAGCCGCCGTACTCGGTGACTTCGCAATCGGTGCGCTCGACGAACTTCTTGCGATCTTCGGCAGTCTGCCATTCACGCAGGTTGCCGTGGCCGTCGTACTTTGAGCCTTCGTCGTCAAAGCCGTGGGTCATTTCGTGGCCGATGACCACGCCGATTCCACCGAAGTTGACGGCAGGATCTATGTCCGGATCGAAGAACGGGGGCTGAAGGATGCCGGCGGGGAAGTTGATGTCGTTCATCGAGGGGTTGTAGTAGGCGTTCACCGTAGGCGGCGTCATGCCCCACTCCTTCTCGTCGACGGGTTTGCCCAGCTTGTTCAGGTTGTAGTTCCGCTGAAAAACGGCGTCGCGATGCGCATTGCCAATGGCGTCATCGCGCTTGACGACCATCGCACTGTAGTCGCGCCACTTTTCGGGATAGCCGATCTTGTTGCGATAGAGGGCCAGCTTTGCTTCGGCAGCTTTCTTGGTATCGTCGGTCATCCAAGGCAAGGTCTCGATGTCGGCGGCGAGGGCTTTTTCAAGCGCGGCGACGAGCTGGTCCATGCTGGCCTTGGCTTTGGGCGGGAAGTGCTCCTTGACCCAGTCCTGGCCGACGGCTTCGCCGAGGGCGCGGTCGGTTTCGGAGGTGCACTGCTTCCAGCGTGGGGTCGGCTCTTTCTGGCCGGCGAGAGTCTTACCGAAGAAGTTGAAATTCTCGTCGTAGTAGGCCTTGGGCAGGTTGGCAGCGGAGGCGTGAATCGTGTGCCAACGCAGATAGGCCTTCCAGGTGTCGACGGGCTCGGAGGCGACCAGTTCGTTCAATGCCTTGAAGAAGTCGGGGGTGGCGACGTTAAGCGAGTCGAAGGGGCGAACCTGGACGTCTTTGAAGTACACCGCGAAATCAAAGTCGGGGGCGAGCTTCTGGAAGTCGGCGACGGTATAGATGTGATATCGGTTTTCCGGGTCGCGCAAGGCGGTGCGGCTGGTAGATGCCTTGGCGAGGGCGGTTTCGATCTTGATGACCGCGTCAGCCTCTTTGGCTGCATCCTCGGGCGAGTCGCCGGCCAGAGTGAACATTTTGGTTACATGCTCGCGATACTGCTGGCGGATGATCTGGAAACGCTTGGCATCGGAGATGTAGTAGTCGCGATCGGGGAGCGAGAGTCCACCCTGACCAACGCTGGCGATCTGTTTTGAAGCGTCTTTCTCATCGATCTGCACGCCAAAGCGGAAGAGCGGAGCGGGATTGCCCTGCTCGGCAAGGCCACCGATCAGCGTCGCGAGAGTCTTTGTGTCATTGAGTGTGGCAATGCGGTCTAGAGCGGGCTTGATTGGCTCCAGCCCTTTTTGCTCGATCAGGGCGGTGTTCATGCAGGCGGCATAGTAGTCGCCGTACTTTTTCTGGAGCGGCGACTTTGGATCCTTCGAAGCGGCGTCGAGTTCCTGCCAGAGCAGGTAGCGATTGCGTTCACCGAGCAGCGAGAAAGAGCGTGCCCAGCGGACCTGGTCGCCTGGAATGGGATTGGCCTTGACCCAGTTGCCGCATGCGTATTGATAAAAGTCTTCGCAGGGGTCGGCGGTTTTGTCGATGGCCGAGAGATCGAAGCTTTTGGTTGCGGGCGGCGGAGTCGGCTTGGAGTTGTCACTGGAGGATGTGGCGGGAGATTGCGCAACTGCCATTCCGGTAGCAATCAGGGCAACCGGAATGAGTTGAATGAGCTTCATGGTTTCTCCTCTGGATTGTGGAGTTGACAGGCCGCGCTCGTTCGGCAAAGGAAGTTGAACAGGAGGCCTGAGAAAGAGCAGCAGGATCGAACGCTGCTGCGTCGATCAGAAGATTATCAGACTGGGCGAAGGGGAATGAGAATAGCCGGCGGTAAGCTGGGCACTGTTTCGAAATTGGGCCGTTATTTACGCAACCGGACGCGGTTTGAAATATGGAAACTAGGGCAAGGTGGCTTCGTGGGGCATTTCTAGGGTAATGTCCGAGTTGTCCACAACTCTCCCGGAACTCCGCATTCCTGGGCTATGATGTCTCGCAACCATGATTCGCACTCGCGAATACGGCGAACTGATGCTTCGCACCCGCAATATGCACTGGCGACGAGAGAGCGCATGACTGCAAATCGCAACCCCGAGATCGATGAAATAAGAGCGAAGCAGAAGAATACCGTGTTCCCTGACACCGTCAGGAATAGTAGTGGCGTGGACGCGTATTTTCTGAGAGGGGATTCGAAAGCTCCCCTCGTTCAGCGCGTTGGAGCCTGGATCTTTGGCGCATTGTTCTTGCTGGCTGGCATCGTGTTCGCTAACTTCACTCTGGCAGACCATTCCTGGGGGTGAGGCAGTTTATTCGATTGTCGGATTCTTGGTCGGAGGGAGAATCATACTGAGTGGATTCCGGGGACTTCGATGGCAGAAATCTGGGAAACACAAGGACAAGTGAAAGCCGTTCTCCTGCCTATCCTGGGTGCTCCGGGCGAGTCACCGTCTAACCGGAAATAACCAAGTAGTCAATACATGCGCGGGGCTGTTGTCGAAAGAGTAATTTCCGGTTGGCCCACTGTCGTTAGCTAATAATATGTCCGGTGTTTGTAGCAAGTGATATGTCCGCTTTTGGGGCGGTGAGGATGGAGCCATGCGCGAGAGCATGGCGATCTATCCGATCACCGCGATGGAGCGGGCGATGAAGCTACAGGAAGTGTTGTTACGGGCCACATCGGGGAAGATCAAGTGGTGGCAGGCAGCGGAGCTAATCGGCATCAGCGAGCGGCAGCTGCGACGCAGGCGGAAGCGCTATGAGGAAGATGGCTACGAGGGCTTGCTGGACCGGCGACGTCGCAAGCCAAGCAGCAGACGAGTGGCGAAGAAGCAGGCCGATGAGGTTCTCGGTCTTTACCGGGACAGGTACTTCGATCTGAACGTGCGCCACTTTCATGAGAAGCTCGGCGAGGAACATCAGATCGGTCTGAGCTACACGTGGGTGAAGCAGGCTTTGCAGGCAGCCGGCCTGGTGAAGCGCAAGTCCAGACGCGGGGTTCATCGCAAGCGGCGTGAGCGGCGTCCACTGCCGGGGATGATGCTGCACATCGATGGCAGCGAACACCATTGGTTTCAGGATGAGCGTAAGCACGACCTGATCGTGATCCTGGATGACGCCACCAGCGATATCTACTACGCACAACTGGCGCCGGAGGAATCGACCTTCACGGTGATGGCCGGGCTGCGGGCAGTGATTGAACGGAAGGGATTGTTCTGTTCGCTCTATTCCGACCGCGGAGCCCATTTCTGGCTGACGCCGAAGAGCGGCGGCAAGGTCGATTATGACCGTCCTACACAGGTGGGCCGTGCCATGAAGGAACTGGGAGTGAATATGATTCCGTCCTACTCTCCGCAGGCGCGAGGTCGCTCGGAGCGCAGTTTCTCCACCTGGCAGGGACGGCTGCCGCAGGAGCTGCGGCTGCGCGGAATCCGCACCCTGGAAGAGGCCAACAAGTTTCTCAGGGAGCACTACATCGCCGAGTTCAACCGCCGTTTCACCGTTCCCGCAGCCGGGCGCGGCACAGCGTTCATGCCCTGCCGGCACAGGAACCTGGAGATGGTTTTTACGCAACGCTACGAGCGCACCGTTGATCGGGACAACACCGTGCGCTTTAACAACCTGGTGATGCAGCTCGAACGCGCTCACTGGCGCGATACCCTGGCTGGTTGCAAGGCCATCATCCATCAGCACCTGGACCTGACGCTGACCCTCATGATCGCGGGGCATCGGATCGGGCACTACAGCGCGGAAGGAAAGCTCCTGACGCCGCTGAGCAAAAAACAAATCAAGGCCGTGGAAAAGACGTTGAGAGGAAAAGTTCCTTTCCCTCTCAACTTGCAAATCCCGCACAATACGCGGGATTCGCACTTTACCACCGCCTCTACGGCTACTAATTTATGAAACCGGACATTTCACTTGCTACGAAAAGCGGACATTTCTACTTGCTAACGACATTTCCGGTTGGCCCACCAACCGCCCGGAACGGTCGAGAGCGATTGAAATACAATCTGTTCTCAGTTGAAGGGGAGCGACCTTATGCCATTTTTCCTAGTGAAGTACGCGGCTGTCTTCTGTAGCGTTGCGATTTGTTTGGCACTACTCGCTGACCTTTCGTTCATTCTCACCATTCTGATCGTGTCTCACTTCACTGGCGGCGGAGTGGCCATCTCGTTCACAGGAGACAGAGTGGGCATGTTCCTGAGACGGAATTGGTGGATTGCGGTCCTTGCCGTCTGGTGGATGACTTCATTCCTCATCGCTCTCCCGGTAATAAGCAAATTCACTCGGTTGTCGCTCCACTTCTTCTAGTGATTTTCCTGTAATGTCCGTATTGGCCATGAGCTGCATCCTTCCCTTTAGTCCAGCAGAAGTGAGAGTTCTCCGATAAATTGGGTTCCACAGAGCCCTTTGGAGGAGGACTTCAGATGCGGAAGAGCCGGTACACGGAAGAGCAGATTGTAGGGATATTAAAGGAGTCAGAGGCGGGCCTGGAGACAGCGGAGCTGTGTCGCAAGCATGGGATTAGCGACAAGACGTTCTACCGCTGGAAGGCGAAGTACGGTGGGCTGGAAGTGAGCGAAGCACAGCGGCTTCGTCAACTGGAAGAAGAGAACCGCAAGCTCAAGCAGCTGGTAGCCGAACAGGCTTTGGACATCGTCGGATTCAAGGCGGTGCTATCAAAAAAGTGGTAAGCCCACAGGCCAGGCGAGAAGCCGTCGCGGTATTTCGGACCGCGACGGACTGTTCGGAACGGCATGCCTGTGGGCAGCTGGAAGTGTTAAGAGCTATGTTGCGCTACCGTCGGCGGGAGACGCGCTTTGCCGAAGCCAACGGTCGTTTGCGCGTTCGCTTGCGGGAGTTGGCAGAAGATCGACGCCGCTGGGGCTATCGCCGGCTACATGTTCTGTTGCAGCGGGAAGGCTGGACGGTGAACAGCAAACGGGTCTACCGGATCTACGTGGAAGAGAAGCTGATGGTGCGCAGACGCAAGCGGAGACGGCGGATTTGCGCCAAGGCGCGTGTGTTGTTGGCAGCGCCTGTAAGGAAGAACGAGACATGGACGATGGATTTTCTTCAGGATGCATTGGCCTCCGGCCGCAAGCTACGCACGCTGTCGATTGAAGATGCGTATACGCGGGAGATGCTGGCGATCGAAGTCGATACCTCGTTGCCGGCTCTGCGCGTAGTACGAGTGTTGGACAGGCTACGGCAACATCGAGGCCTGCCAGTACGGATTGTCATTGATAACGGCACGGAGTTCACTTCGAAGGCTCTGGACCAGTGGGCCTATGAGAACAAGGTCACACTGCACTTCATCACACCAGGACGGCCGATGGAGAACGGCTACATCGAAAGCTTCCATGGCAAGTTCCGTGAGGAGTGCCTCAACGAACACTGGTTCCTCACTCTGGACGATGCGCGGGAGACCATCGAAAGCTGGCGGATCGATTACAACCAGGTGCGCCCGCACAGCGCTTTGGGCTACCTGACACCTGAGGAATTTGCAACGGGCCATGTAAATGTGGAAAGCAAAAAGCGCTTCCCACATTTACACAGCCTCGACGGCGGCTGCGAACTGAATTTGCAGCTAAACTCAAATCCGAGTGCTCTCACTTACACGGACTAAGCAAAGGGGGCAGCTCAGCCACAATCCTCTCATTACTCGCTAACAGAGCGATCTGCCATCAGCGATCTGCAATTATTGATGCGTAGCTGCTCTCTTGCGAGCGAGAGGTTTCAAAACTGAATGGAGACGGCGTGGGTTTTCAAGTCTTAGATTTTGTGATCCCAATTCTGTTTATTAGCTTAGGTACTTTTGTGTTCGGGACGATCTCTGTTCTTCTCGGATGGAGCAGGATCCCGCGCCGGGGGCAGCACACCGAGCCACGTGGATTTCCCAAAGCATTGTCTGCGCTGACGGCATCGATCTGTGTTGTCCCAATGGGATTGTTCGTTATCGTGCTTCTTCCTGCTTGGTTGCGTAACAGTTATGTGGGCCGTTCTGTTTGGCTAGCATTTCTGATCGTAGGATTTCTTTTGAATTTGACGGCGCTGTTTATGTCGCGCGAGCAGAACTCAGCGCGCTCTGCTGTCACCATGGGTTCCATCATCGTAGCTGCTGTCTATGTAATAGGCTTTACCTGGCTCCTGATCGCTACAAACGGATCACCGTTGTCGCATTGAAGGCACTGCAGATCGGGCCTGAGATAAGGGGATGCTCCCGGATGACGGCCTTTGCTGAAGTAACTCCCAAAAGGAAAAACGGGGGTTACGTCCGGATCGTCCACTACTCGATAGTTTGGAATTCCTTGGCGGGCCAAACGATGTCGCACGGCAAATAAGTTCGTTGCAGAGGCGATGTAATGGGTGGGCCTACATACTGGTCACGCACCGTGCCAGATAGCACTCCAATGTGGGTGCTCGGTGCGCTTTTCTGGAGAGTGTTGAGAGTTTCAACAAACCGGGAATAAGGAATATCGGGAGACGGAACCAAGAAGACCACCCGCTCCGCCCGGGACTGCATCAATCCGCCCACCATTGCAGGCAAGTCTTGATTCGGTACCGGTTCTGAATTGACCTTGGCAGTGCCATCCGTCAGCAGTTCGACAAAGACCCAACGCGCGTCGCAGGTAGGCTCCTGTCCCGGCGACTTGAGTCTCAAAAGAGGCATCCGAACGCCCAATGAAGCAGGCCGTCGCATCGCGAACACGCATACCAGCAAGATCAGAAAAAGACTCGCCAGAGGTATCGCCAGCAACGTGCGAAATCGTTCGAGGCCCATATCGTTATGGACACCTGATGTCTTTCATTTGTTCCTTCCTGTAGTCCTATCACATGCCAAATGTCGGCTCCGGGCGAGTTACCGCCTTCTATGAGAAGGTCAAAAAAGTCAAGGCCGACGTGGCGGCCGTTCTAGTCTGAACACAGAGTCCTCCGGCAGAGGTGTTGAACAGTGTCAAGGGCGTCCGTGAGGACGTTCATCTTGACCCTTGACAGTGTTCAACACCTCTCGACACTCGATCAGGGAACGAAGCGGAACGTGTTTCAGTTCAGCTTCGTTCCGTAGTTGAAGTGGGAGTTTTCCCACGGACATCATCTGATTCGTTCTCAACCATTGATCCCGAGACTGTATTGACGCCACCCACGTTGCCTGCCTTCTATCCGCACTCTGATGGGCCACTGTGGGCCCGGTGCATATTGGGGTCCGATCTAAAGCCCAGGTCCATCACAACGATGATGAACCTGGGCTTGTTGGGACGCTGCCATCTAACCGGCGATCTCTAAAGGATCAGGCGGTTACGCGCAGTCGTCCGAACAAGGCGGTGGATGTCATGGTTAATCAACCTCGAGAAGCAGATTGCTTTGGAACGAACAAAAACAGATTTGTGTTTCCCTCTACGCCGCGGCCGATTCGGTTGTTGTCTTTCCGTATCCAAGTGGCTCATAGACTTCGCCGCTCGACCAGAGCCGATGCAGTAAGACGGCGAGTTTTCGTGCCACTGCGACAGAAGCTCGCTTCTTGGCGTTCTTTCCTCCACGCTGGCAGAGTTTCATTCCGAATCGTCGTAAGTCTGTGTCCGGCCCGAACGGGCCCAGGATGTAGTGCGCACTGCCCACCAGCAGTTTGCGCAGCATCCTGTCGCCAGCCTTACTGATGCCCAGCTGCGGCTGGCTGTCGCCGGAATCCTCCTGCTGGGGCACTAATCCCAGATATGGACCAACATCGCGACTCCTCTTAAATCGTTGTGGAGTCTCCAACGTCAACACATAGGCCAGAGAGGTGACAGGCCCTACTCCATTCACCTGCCGCAATAACTTCGTGTCCATGTATTTCTCACTGCCCAGCTTTTCGATGCGCTTCTCGTAGCTCTTGATTTCCTCGCTCAACGTCTGGATCAGACGCAATAACGGTTCGAGGGTTTCTCGCACTTCAGCAGGAATCTGGTCTGCCGCTTTTCCGGAGAAGCTTACGCTGGAACAGCCCTGCACCCTCGCTCCCATGGTCTTTACCATCCCACGCACCGTACTGATTAATTTCGTCCGCGACTCGACCAGCGAATCGCGAACTCGAATTACCAGCAGGTCCTCGCGGACTTCGGTGCTGCGATGTTGAATCGGATACAGCGATTTCGGATCCACACGTCCCAGCCTGGCCAGCTTGGCGGCATCAATCCGGTCATTCTTGCGCCGGCGCCGCTTTCTTCCTTCCATCCGTTGCGCATTGGCTACCAGCACTTCATGTCCAAGTCCGGCAATCACTTCCCGTACCCATGCCGAATGCGTTCCCACTTCGATAACCACTCGAGAAATCGCCAGGCCTTGAAAGAACTCTCCAACTTCCTGGCGCCTCGTCCGAAACTGGCCCTCGCCAAGGGTCTCGCCGCCTAAACCAAGAATGCAGTAGTTGCTCCACTGATCTCCAAGATCCACTCCCACGGTAAGACGATCCAGGTTTGGACGCACCGCATCGCGCTCCTCTCCGGCTGATTCAGCAGACGGAATACTCTTCACATTCAACTGCTGCCGCAGTTGCGAAACCAGCTCCGCCATCACTTCGCTTGAATCCCGCCGCTCTTCAGCTCGCGGGTTCCTGCGCTTCATCGGGGATTCACTCTTCTTCACAGAATTGCTATGCTTCTTCACGGGTCGGCCTCCATCCTTCGGGATTGCACCTTTGAGTGCGTTGATCTACGTCAGCTTAGCTGGCTACGATCGGGGTCGACCTTCTCATCCCATCTAACCGGACATTACTCGAAAATGGGGTTATGTCCGGGTTGGCCACCAACCAACCTGAATCCCTTGGTGAGCCTCGACTGCGGTTACGTGCGGCGATGAGACGCGAGTCCGGACTCATTCAGTGACGAAGAGTTGGCTTACACTCATTGAAGTCTCTGCGAGTTCAAATGGGTCGATCTGGAACAGGTGCATCTGACATTGCGCTTAAGTGTGTGGGCGTCTTTCTTCTGTTCGCGCTCTGCGGAGCGGGATCTGCGCTTGCTGCGTTTAACGATTCATCAGCGGAGCACTTTTCCTTGTTATTTCCTTTACCGTTCGCCCTCTTATTCTCAGTGCTGTTCCTGCGTAGAACGCAAGAAGGCCATAGATTCATCTTTGTTGTCCCGTTGATGATGAGTACCTGGTACTTGTCATGGTTCTCTGCGGCGATAACGTTCGGTCTGTATCCGGTGGGCGGGTTCATCGGGGGAGCTGCATTAGTGTTGTGCACCAGCATCTGCAGCCCTGAACTGGCTTCGGCAAAATACCTTGCAGCTGGTGCTTTGGCGGGATTGTTCAGTTCTCTTTCATTCCTGCCCTACTTTGACCAATATGAAATGATCTTCGCCCAGGGATACGGCAGCAGGCCGGTTCTTGCATTTGCGTTCTGGGAAGCCATGGTGGGCACATATCTGTACGCAGTTTGTATGCGGATTAGCGTTCGCGAGCGGGTCGAATCTCAGGATGAAGGGGAATCAGGAATATTTCGAGTTACGCCGCGGTGATCCGCTTGAAATGTTGTCGCGAGAGAGTCACCGCCCACCCAGAAATTACTCCTCGGTTAACGCCTAGCGCGTCCTAGTAACGCAAAAGTAATCTCCAGTTGGCCCACCATACCGTCAGAATGAGGAATGACGCTGCAAAGTCGGTAGAGGGCTGTTTTGATGGTCTAGCTTGAAAGATCGGTAATACCTTTGTCACCGAGCATTCGTGCGAATCCTTCTGTCCAGTAGTCTCTGCCGAGTTCGTAAGCTACAACCGAGAAGCCCTCGGGGTATTTCACGAATCCTGGCTGCCCTTTGAGTCGTCCGATAGCGTCTTTCGCGTCTGCCTTGGTGCGGTAGACCCCGATTAATAGCTCGGTATCCTCGCCTTCCGCCCATTCCCGAACGTACCAGAGCAAATAAACGGTATCCATTAGGCTGCTACCCCCTTAGCTTTCGCTTCGCAATAGTTCCGCCGGGCATAGGCTCATTTTCGCATCGCACAGTCGGGCGATTTCAAGTTGCGGTCGAGTAACCGTCTAACCGGACATTACTCGAAAATGGGGTTATGTCCGGGTTGGTCACAAACCGCTAGGCTTTAAACCACGCAAGAAAGTAAGCCCAACTCGGAGTCTTTCGATGGAAATGTGGCTCTGGACCATCGGCGTCTTGCTGACCTTAATGCCCTGCTTTATCGCCCACAAGCGGAAGATGGCGAATTTCGTATTGATCGACGTACTGAGCGTCTGCGTGTCATGGACGATCATAGGCTGGGTAGTCATGATGGCATGGGCCATATGGGGCAAGTCCGATCCCCAGGAATTTGCGAAAGAGACTCGCGGTATTGTCCCGAAAATATGATTCCGCTCCTGACGGGCGAATCACCCCCCCACTCGGACATTACTCGAAAACAGGTTGGGTGCGTTCACTAGAAGGGAAATTGAAGCTTTCTGGCGGGGCGGGTCAAATGGACGCGTCTCTATGGCCCCGTCCCCATCCTCAAGAAACTGGACGGAGAGGCGAGTGCATTTGCTACACTCCGCTCACGGTTCCCCGAAATGGAGAAGACAAGATGATTGTGGAACGGAAGCTTGCGGTCTCGTTGTGCCTTGCGATGGTTGGCGCAGCACTTTTTACGGTGGCAGCGGCGGCTCAACAGGAAGAGAAGCCGGCGACAAAACGGACACTGGTGCGCGCCGGGCACGTGCTGGATGTAAAGACGGGCAAGATTGTAGATGCGCAAACGATCGTGGTGGTGGGCGACACCATTCAATCGATCGCGCCGACTGCCTCAGTGAGCGCGGGGGCAGGCGATGCCGTAGTGGATCTGGGCGGCATGACGGTGATGCCGGGGCTGATCGATGTGCATACGCACGTGACGATGAATACCGACTTTGATCCGTATCGCGAACTGATATCCACGGATGCGAAAGAGGCGATCAACGGCGTGGTGAATGCACGTACGACGTTGATGGCAGGATTTACCTCCATTCGGAACGTGGGCGCGGGCGATTACACCGATGTGGACTTGCGCGACGCGATTAATGCGGGGCAGGTGGCAGGACCGCACATGCTGGTGAGCGGTCCGGCGATGGGAATTACGGGAGGGCACTGCGACGACAACCTTTTGCCGGTGCAGTATCACCAGGTGGGCGACGGTGTAGCTGATGGAATCGCAGCAGTTCAACAAAAGGTGCGGCAGAACATTAAATATGGTGCCGACCTGATCAAGATTTGCGCGACGGGCGGCGTGCTGTCGAAGGGCGACGATCCTCAGGCTTCGCAGTACACACTGGAAGAGATGCAGGCAATTGTGGCGGACGCGCACCGGCTGGGACGGAAGGTAGCGGCACACGCGCATGGCGCGCAGGGGATTCTGTGGGCGAGCGAGGCCGGCGTGGATTCAATCGAGCATGGAAGCTACATCAATGACGCAGCGATTGCGGAGATGAAGAAACGCGGAACCTACCTGGTTCCGACGCTCTATCTCGAAGACTGGATCGTGGAGAAGGGGAATCTGCCGGCCTTATATCACCAGAAGATGGTGGATGTGAGCGCGGTGGCGAAACAGAACATCAAGCACGCGATGAATGCCGGCGTGAAGATCGCGCTGGGAACGGATGCGGCGGTTTATCCGCATGGGCTGAATGCGCATGAGCTGGATGTATATGTAAACCAGATGGGGATGACCCCCTTGGCGGCGTTGCAGTCGGCAACGGTGAACGCGGCAGATTTGATGGGCTGGACGGCGAAGACCGGGACGCTGGAGCCGGGCAAGTGGGCGGACATCATCGGGGTAGAAAAGAATCCGTTAGACGATGTACGCGTGCTGCAGGATGTGAAGTTCGTGATGAAGGGCGGCGTGGTCTACAAGGGCGAGGGGAGCGCTGCGAAGTAAGGCGCATTCGTTGCGGATTGCGAGAACGGACGGTTAGGCTGGCCGTCTAATTGTCGAGATCTTCGCCGAGACTGTGGGCGCAAGTTGCGGCGTGCCTTGGGCGCGAAGTTGTGCTGCCATCCTGATGTGCATCCTTGCCGCATCCGATTTGAGATCGGATGGGGCAGGTGGATTTTCCATTAATTCGTCGCACGTTAAGGACTCGTTCACATTAGCGGCAGAGAGTGTCCATGGCGTGGCTAGGTGAATTGGAAGCCGACGCTCCCCAAATTCAAATTCGAAAGGTCTATTTCCATGCTCAAGAAAGCAGTGGCACTGAGCGTCGTCTCTTGCATGCTCACAACGCCAGGATTTGCCAAGGACGACCACGCCTCCAACGGCATTCCCCACCTCGATCATGTTTTTCTGATCATGATGGAAAACCATGGCTATCAACAGGTCTTCAACAATCCGAATGAACCTTATCTGAACGCCCTGATCGCAAGCGGGAAGGTCAATCTTGCGACCAACTATTTTGCCGTCGGACATCCGAGCCTGACGAACTATCTGGAAGTTGTGGGTGGTTCCAATTTCGGTGTTCGCAGCGACAATGCGCCGGACTGGGGGAGCACATCGTGCTCACCGAACATCGCGACCAAGATCGTGAACGCGGACAATGGCGGCGGTAATGCACCCGTTCCGGTGGATACCGGCAACATCTGCCCGATCTCCGGCACTGGCACTGACGCGGCGACACCAGCTGTTGATACATGGAACGAAGTGGCGGGTCCGTTCATTGCGCTTGCCGATATTGATGGGGTGAAGTCGGTTCCTGCTGCGCCCACGGTGGGAAAGACAATTGCGGACCAGCTCGTCGATGCGCACATGGGATGGAAATCCTACCAGGAAAGCCTGCCGCTCGGTTCGATTTACGGCGTAAATTACAGCAACGGGACCGCGACAAACTTGACGGATTTCTCGAAGCTGGCCCCGCTCACTTCGGCGGATGTGGTACAGCTCTACGCAGTGAAGCACAACCCATTTGCTTATTTCGCCAACGTTCAGGAAGGCAATGATCGCGACAACAGCCTGGCCAATTCGGTCGGGTTCGACGGACCGAAAGGGCTTTATGCCGACCTCAGGAGCGGAGATGTCCCCGACTTCGCGCTCATCGTTCCAAACCAGTGCAATGACCAGCACGGTAGAGGCAACGGCGATGCGTTCTGCGCCTTCGACTATGGCCAGAACGACAGCGGGTTTACGTACGGCACGCAGGTTGGACTGAACCCCGGGCTCATTCAGCAGGGCGATTCAACGATCGAACGGCTGGTGAAGGCAATTCACGCATCGCCAGCGTGGGAGAAGGGCCGTAGCGCCATTGTGATCGTATGGGACGAGAACGACTACAGTGGGAGCACTACTCAACTTTCCGGGCTGTATCCGCCGCAAAACCAGAACCGTGTGGTTCTCACCGTTCAGACAAACTATGGGCCCCACGGTGTGCAAAGCGGGACGTATTACAACAGCTTTTCGTTGCTGAAGTCATTGGAAGCGGGATTCGGCCTGCACTGCCTTAATCACGCCTGCGATGCGAACATCGGCGTCATGTCAGATCTGTTTGCTGACGGTCACGGCAAAAACTAGCTGCTCGACCGGAGAGGGGCGCGATTTGCTCGCGCCCCTCTGCCATTTCGTGGGCTCTCCATCATAGCTGCGACGCTACTAATTCTTTACAGGCCGCCCGTCGCCCTGCCACACTGGACAGTGGACACCCAAACCATCGTTATTCTGGATTTCGGCTCGCAGTATACGCAGCTAATCGCGCGGCGTATTCGCGAGCTGAACGTCTTTTCCGTCGTGCTGCCCTGTACGGTTCCCGTGGCTGAAGTTGAGGCGTATAAGCCGATCGGGATTATTCTTTCGGGAGGCCCGTCGTCGGTGTATGACGCCGATGCTCCGAATGCCGATCCCAAGTTGCTCGAAATGAACCTGCCGACACTGGGCATCTGCTACGGGCTGCACTTCATCGTGCATCACCTTGGGGGCAAAGTGCGCACGGCTCCCAAGCGCGAATACGGGCATGCCGAGGTAGCACTCGAAGATAGTTCGACCCCGTTGTTTGCGGGGCTGCCGCCGGCGATCCAGGTATGGATGAGCCATGGCGATGAGGCGTTGGAGTTGCCTGCTGGATTCCGACGGACGGCGGTGACGTCGAATGCGCTGGCGGCTATCGCAAACGAAGAGCGACGGACATGGGCAGTGCAGTTTCATCCCGAGGTGCACCACACACCGCTTGGTCCGCAACTGATCAGGAATTTTGTGTTCGACATTTGTGGGGCGAAGGGCGACTGGACTCCGGCGCACTTTATTGAGACGACTGTTGCAGGGATTCGCGAAAAGGTTGGCAACGGGCACGTGATCTGCGGGCTCTCGGGCGGGGTCGATTCGTCGGTCGCGGCGATGCTGGTGCACAAGGCGATCGGCAGCCAGTTGACGTGCATCTTTGTGAACAACGGGGTGCTGCGCAAGAACGAATTTGAAAATGTGCAGAAGAACATGCGCGACAAATTGGGGCTGAACGTTGTCGCTGTCGATGCGAGCGAGAGGTTTCTAAGGCAGCTCGCCGGCGTTACCGATCCCGAGACCAAGCGCAAACGGATAGGTGCGGAGTTTATCGCGGTGTTTGATGATGAGGCGAACCGCATCGCGCAGAAGTCGGGAGGCGTGGATTGGCTGGTGCAGGGGACGCTCTATCCCGACGTAATTGAGTCGAGCAGCGTGAAGGGTCCGAGCCAGACCATCAAGAGCCATCACAACGTGGGTGGGTTGCCGATTGGCATGAAGTTGAAGCTGATCGAGCCGCTGCGCGATTTGTTCAAGGATGAAGTGCGGCGGATCGGGCGCGATATGGGGATGCCGGAAGACATTCTGGGGAGGCAGCCGTTTCCCGGGACCGGGTCTGGCGGTGCGGATTCTGGGCGAAGTCACGCAGGACCGTGTTGCACTGCTGCAGGAAGCCGACGAGATTGTGGTCAGCGAGATCAAGGCGGCGGGACTCTACTCGCGAATATGGCAGAGCTTCGCGGTGCTGTTGCCGGTGATGAGCGTTGGCGTGATGGGCGACCAGCGGACATACGCCTATACCTGCGCCGTGCGCGCCGTACATTCGGAAGACGGCATGACGGCCGATTGGACTCCGCTGCCGCATGAGGTGCTGAAGCGGATTTCAAGCCGGATCGTGAATGAAGTTCGCGGCATCAATCGCGTAGTTTACGACATTACGTCGAAGCCGCCGGGCACCATCGAGTGGGAGTAATTTGCCATTAAGGCAGCGCGCCTTCGGCGCCATTCTTGCCGGTGCCGATCGCTTCAGCTTTTGTCGCGGGGAGTGGTGGCTGATTGTGGTTCTGTGCTTCGCGCCGTTGGGCAGATGCGCGGACAATCAGTGCGCGAAATTGTAGGAGAGCTCAATTCCATTGCCGTTGGGGGTTCGCATCGGCGCGAGGGTGAAATTGCTCCATGAACCTTCGGTACCGCGGCGATGAACCACGTAACCGCCGATGTAATAGCCGAGGGCTCCACCAACAAAGACGTCAGATGGAAAGTGTTTGCGTGCAATGACACGTGCGGCGGAGACGCTGGTTGCGAGCGAATAGACCACTACCTTGGTTGCCCAGCCGTTGTATTCCGACGAGACCACATGTGCGAAGGACCACACCAGAATGGAGTGATCGGAAGGCATGGATTGTCCATCTGGCCATGTCTTTGTGCCATGGGGCCAGAAGTCTCCCTTGCCGTTTCCCTGATATGGCGTCTCACGATCGAGCGCGTAGCCAAGGCCGGTGTTGAGAATGAACGAATCAGCCATCGCCTCTTCGGCAAGGATCGAAGTTTCCTGCAAACGATGGTTGTGTTTGGCGCTTCCGATGATGAATCCAGCAGTGACTGCTACCGCTGGGGCGTAGATGCCGGCGTAGTCCGAATACCTGCTCGCATTGTGTTCCTGGCTAGGATTGACACTGAAAGCCTGCATTGCATCGACGTCGGTTGCAAGTGCCAGGCCGGTGCCTGCGCCAAAAACAGCCAACGCCGGCAAGTCGGGCTGGCGGATTCGAAAGGGAGCCGTTACAATTCCGACTTCGTCTTGCGCGACGTGAAGCGCACAAATCTGGATGGCTTTTATCCCGCACTCCCTGGAGTCGGTTGGGGCGCTACTTGCGGGAGACTGGGCAAGGGATGCACACGTGGATATCAAAAAGAAGATGGCAAGGATGCGCGGATGCATATCCAAATGCTACATGTGCGGCCTTGGCAGTTCCTGTGATGCGTGAGCACATGGTTCGATGAAGGCCGAGATTTCCACTTGAAGCGAGGGGCCGGGAGGAGGCGGTTCAGTTAGAGTTGCTCGTGTGGCTGGCTCGAATCGCCTGAGCTTTAGTAGATGTACGTATTTGAATTGAGGATGGAATGACGGAGAAGGATTATCGGCCGCAGGAAGATATTGTCACTTTGATGACGCAGTTTGAGCAGGAAGTGAAGGACGCGCCGGAATTGCCGAATGAAGCGACGCGGCTTTTGCGCGCGCGGCTGGTGTTTGAAGAGGCACTCGAGTTTGTGAGGGCTTGCGGTTGCTCGGTCGGGATAGGTGGGGCGGGCGGCGTGAAGACCGTTGTAACGGATGAAATCAGCGTGGTCGCCGATCCCGATGTGATGCCGGATTTCACGGAATATGTGGATGGGTGCATCGATCAACTGGTGGTGACGTATGGCGCGTTGAACGCCGCTGGTGTGAAGGCGCAGAGTGCATGGGACGAAGTGCAGCGCAGCAACATGAGCAAGGCGTGGCCGCATTGCAGTGCGTGCGATGCAGTGCTAGTGCGCGGTGCCGGTGAGGAATTGGTTCATCCCGACGATGCTGGTGCCCACGGCGGGGATTGGCGGATGGTTTTGAAGGTACACAAGCGCGAAGACGGAAAGTTCATCAAGGCGCCGACGTATTCGCCGGCGAATCTTAAGCGCGTGATCGAAGAGCAGATCGAGGAGGCTCGAGCTACTGCCCTTCGGGCTTGATGACCGGGGCGCGCAGCGGCTTGGTTTCGATTTCGATGCGCGTGTTGCGGGGGAAGACCACGTCGCTTCCAGAGCGCAGGAAATTGTCGTACACGGAGAGTGCCGCCGCATAGTAACCGAGGCCCGCCGCAATGTTGCGGTTTCCCAGCGCGATGCCGACAATGCGGCCGATCATTCCGAATCCGTTGGAGGCGACACCGGTCTGGAGTGTGAGGTTGCCATCTTCGTCGAGGGCGCGACCGGCAAGCATGGTCAGCAGCAGGGGAGCGATGACGCTGGACTTGTTGCGCGGGGTGATGGTGCCTTCGGCGTCGAGCGAAAGATCCTGCGTTTTCTCAGTGGCGGCCCCGGCTAGCGCACCTTCCACTTCGCGGTTGTAGCCCGCTGGGAACTGCACCTGCTGGAAGGTGAAGCGGAGTTTTCCGTTGCGACTGAAGGAGCGTGCTGCCTTGGCTACCGCAACCTTGCCGACGAGTTTCGAACCCTGTGGAACAACGAGCTGCTTGTCTTTGTCGTAGACCGGCTCGACGACGAGGGCTTCAACGACGTCGCCCGGCTTCGCAGTAGCCGAAGTCAGACCGCGGGAGAGGGTTGCGTTGACGGCCCAGATTTCAGACTTGCCCGAACTGGAGACCGGGGGCGCGGGCGTGGGGAGCGTGGCCGCGTTTTCGGGGAGGTCGACGGGCTCTGCGAGCTCGAAGGACCAGGCAGTGTTGGCGTCGATGCGTTCGGGGTGATAGGGGAGCTGGTGGTAGAGCAACTGCAGAGCGCGGTCGCCTTTGCCGGGCGCGGTGATGTAGGCAATGCGGTCGTGCAGGTTGGTCTTGGCTTCGGCCCATCGGCGCGCGATGAAAGACTGTTTCGGAGACACGCCGGGTGCGCTGATCTTCAGCACGGGTGCTCCGTCGGCCGCTGGAGTTGCTGCGATGGGAATGGTGCCCGAGGGTAGTTCGAGCTTGTCGAACTGCACCTTGACAGTGTGGAAGGGCGTGAAGTCACCGCGAAGGCGGCCATGCCAGCGGGTCCTGGTGTCGGCCTGGAGGGCGATGACGCGGCCCTGAAGTGCGGTGTTTTGGGGAACGACGAGTTTGCCGTCGGCATAGATCGGATGCATCAAGTGCGCCTCGATGGCCTCACCTACTTTGACGGGGTAATGTCGACTGATTTCGACCTGGAGGCTTGTGCCCTTGGCGAGGACGGGCTCGACCAGTGGGTGTTCGGCCGCTTCGGGTTTTGGGGTAGAGGAACGGGATTCGAGGGACTGGGCCCCGGTAAATGGAGCGAGAACCAAGGCTGCCGTCATCAGAACGAAGCAGGAACGGCAGCGGGTCGGGGAATACATCAATGAGGGCTCCTGGCTTCGTGGATTTCACTTGTAAGACGCGGTTCGGGGCGAATCGCGAGCCTGACTTTGAGGTAGAGAAACAAACCTAAATTACGATCGAGCATCTCTCAGGGGCTAAAGCCCAGCACATTTTTCGGATGCTTTCGGCATGACTCAAGTCATGCCCTGATACAAAATCGGCTTGTGACCCGGTTTCTCTGCAGCCTGAAACTGTGCTGATTCAAAGATTGAATTCAATCAGAGATCCTTAGGTCGTGGCTGGCCGAGAGCGCAGGGCGGCGAGTTCCTGGCTAAGTGCATCAATGCGCGTGAGTAGCTCTTTGTGGTTCGCTTGCAACTCATCGTGGCGTTTGTCTGTGATGGATGGGTCCCTGGATTCAACGTAGAAAGAGCCGTTCGGTTCGAGATCGCAGCGATGCACTTCGTGGATGTGTTCGAAGCCCTGCCGATGTATGACTTCGATGAGTTCTTCGCGGGTGAGGGCCTCGCGCTTTAGAGCCTTGAGATCGATTTGGCCATCCCGGATGAGGACGACAGGGCGGCCCTCAAGCAGGCGGGTGAGGCGCGGGGACCGGAAGAGCAAGCGGACCACCAGGTAGTTGATGGCAAGCAGGCTGAAGGCGCCGATGATGCCGCCGGTGACGGAGTTGTCGTCGCCGATGATGGCGTTCTGCACGGTATTGGAGAGAGAGAGCAGGACGACGAGGTCGAAGGGATTCAACTGCGCGAGTTCGCGCTTGCCGAAGAGGCGCAGGAGCAAAACGAGCACAAGGTACACGACGACCGGACGCAGGAGTTTCTCGAGGAACGGAAGGTGGAGGTGGAACATGTTGTCGGATATCGGTGTGAGGATCATGGAGCGAGGATAGCTTGCGACTTGTGGAAGTCGCCAGCCGAATTTCGATGTTGCGGGAGTGTGAATTCGGGATCGTGGCTTAAGTAACAGAATCCGCCGATCAATCGTTAGCGTTGGAAGCAATCAATCTTCGCAGTGCGTTTGCAAGGGCGATAAGACGGAAGGTTTACGATAGAATCCCCATCAGAGATGCCGTATTTCTACCGGACTGAAGCGCTTAAGAATTTCATCAAGGGAAACAAGCTAACATCATGGCCCCGCCTCAGAGATCGATATTTGTTGAAATGACTCCATTTCGTGTTGAGCCACTTTTTGTGGGCCGCGTGTGGGGATGGAAGGACCTGCGGCCGTGGTATGACCAAGTCGCGAAGGAAGAGCCGATCGGTGAGGTATGGCTCACGGGCGATGATTGCAAAGTGGCGACGGGGCAACATTCCGGCAAGACTCTGAGCGAGATATTCGGTGAGTTGCCGCAGGCGATGCTTGGAGAAGATGCTCCGTCGGGTGATTCACCGCTCTTGATGAAGGTGATTTTCGCGCGGGAGAAATTGAGCGTGCAGGTACATCCCGATGATCGGCTGGCACAGAAGTACGGGCAACCCCGTGGGAAGACCGAATGCTGGTACGTGCTGGCGGCCGAAGCAGGCGCGCAGGTGGCAGCCGGGTTGAAAGCGGGCGTCACCATGGACGAGGTGAAGACCGGCATTGAGGCTGGGACACTGGAGAAGAGTCTCAGGATGCTTCCTGTGAGCGCTGGCGACATGGTCTATGTAGATGCTGGTACGGTGCATGCAATCTGGCCGGGATCGGTGTTGCTGGAGACACAGCAGAATTGCGATCTAACGTACAGAATGTACGACTATGGGCGTGGGCGCGAATTGCACATCGAAAAATCGCTGGAGGCTGCGCAGCTGAAGACCAAAGCGGGCAAGGTGGCGCCGAGGATGTTGGAAGATCGCACGATCCTGGTTGCCAGCCCTTATTTCGTGGTGGAGAGGATTCCCGTTGAGGTGAGTCGATCAAGCACAAGCCTGCTCCGGGAAGATGAATCGAGGGCAGGCCTGGCTTATCTATTTGCGGCGGAGGGGAGCGGGCGCGTGTCGAGTCCGAGCTTCGGGGATGTGGATCTTCCTGCGCGAGGAATTATTGCAATTCCTGCATCGTCGCCGGTATTCGCGATACAGGATATGGGTGGGCTGGATCTGATTCGCATCACACCACGATGGCCGAGGCCGGCTGCATGACGGAGCAGAGTTGGCGGGAATCGGTTATCGAATATATACGACGCGAGGCACAGCCCGAAGACAAGTTTGGCCATCAGCCGAGACTCTACGCGCTCGCGAAAACGATTGGCCAAGAGATGGTTTACGACGATGACGTCTTGTTTGCGGCGACGTGGATGCATGACCTTGGAGTCTTTTCAGGGCATCGCCCGCAAGATCCTGAGCAACTTTCCCGGTGGGATCACGTTCCATACACCATAAGCCGGAGCAGGGAGCTTTTGATGGGATGGGGATTTCCTGTGGAGAAACTGGAAGCTGTCGCCGAGGCGATCAAAACACATCAGGCAAAGGACGAACCGACAACGGTGGAAGGGACATTGCTGAGAGACGCCGACATTCTGGAACAGCTCGGTGCGGTGGGCATCCTGCGAGCTGCTGTGAAGGTGGGGCGCGATACGCGTTACCCAAGTTTCAGCTCAATTTTGCCGGTTTTGAATTATGCGGTTGATCATCTGGTAAACCAGACACGTCTGATACGGTCAAAGACAATAGCTCAATCGAGAGCCAAGATGCTACGCTCATTTCTATCCGCTGTTCACGATGAGGCGGGTGACCTGCTCCACTAACCCCCAGATTCTTCACCGCATACAAAGATGGTAGGCGATTGAAGCCCTGATCCGAAGTCGATTTGCCAAGCCCCAAAAGTTGTTGAAGCGCATTCCCGGTTCCAGCCACGCCCGGGAGAGTTGAAATTCCGACAAGGAGCAAACTACATGCGATGGAAGCGAATGGTAGTGCCGGTTCTGGCTTTATTTTTTATCGTTTCGGCATTATCTGCACGTGCACAGGTGACCTATGCGGCTGAGGAGGGAAAGCAGCCATTCACTGTTGGCGCAGGTGTTGCGAGTTTCTCGGACGACTGGGGATATCTGAATCCACGGCAGGTCGGGCTTACGGTGTGGGTTGATTGGAGGCCTCCATTTGTCCCTTCGGTGCTTCATGGACTAGGGGTGGAATTTGAGGGCCGCACCATACAGTGGGCGACTCCTTCGTACCTTCCGGGCCATCGCATGGACACTGCGTTGTTTGGTCCGATGTATCAGTATCGGCGGCATAGTAGATTTCGTCCATACGTAAAATATCTGATAGGAATCGGCAGCATCGATTTTCCGGTGCCGGGATCGACCTACTCGCATGACACACGGGTCGTATTGGAGCCTGCTGGAGGTGCCGACGTGCGTGTCTGGAATCACCTTTCGGTGCGAGGTGAGTATAACTACCAGTTCTGGCGGCAAATTTTCGGGACTCACGATCTGACTCCGAACGGGTTCTCGATTGGGGCAGTGTATGACTTCGGGCTCCGGTCATCAAAGTAAGATTGACGCGAACCGAGCTGGCGCGATTTTCGTCAACCCGTCGTTTCACCGATGCGTTTTTCCGTTGCGCGCAGGGGGCGCCGTGGATGCATCCACGGCGGGTTTGACGGGCCGATTGGAAAACCGATCAAGGCAAATCGAGAGTGTGCGGGGCGAAGAGGTTTTCTGTGTCAGTCGTTGCACCGGCATTGCGCGGCATGCAATGACGGGGTGCGGGAAGGCTCGATGCATAGGAACGCGTGACGTGCAGCCGGTCCATGAATACATAGCGCGTTCGAATGCCGTTCATTGACGAGGGCAGTTGCGCTGGAATGTGTTTCCGGTCGACGTAGATGACGAGAGCGGATTCGCGGGGGTTGTCGAGGCTCTGGCCAACGCCGATGGCGAAGAAGGCGGAGTTTTGCTGCAGAAGCTTGTGAGCGATCTGGCGCTTGGCTGCTACGGCAAGTGCGAGCACCGAGGCGCCGAGCGGGGGAGCACCAGTCGCGGTTGCTGTGGAAGGCGCTGAACCGAGCGAGACTGAACGAGCAGTCGTGGGAACCACGATGGTGCGCACACCTTCGACAACCGCGGGAACAACGGCAGCGAGATTCTCATCGACATACACGATCAACGCCGCGGAGCCGGGCTGATCGCTGCTCTTTCCTGGTGCGATGCCGAGAAAGCCGGCTGAAGGATTGACCAACGATCGACCGGCCGACACTGCTGCCTGCTGGCGCACAGATTCAACCGCGGACAAAGGATGTGCCTGAGCCGATGAGGTGGTGCTGTCCCCGAAACTGAGGCAACTGACTTCGTGGTCGGATGCGCCGACATAGGTAAAGCCCGTCTCTCCAGGCATCTGGGTGTTCAATGCGCTCACAACATCGGGAGCGGGGTTGGCGATGCCATGACTTACGCCGGAAGCGTCGATGCCGCCGGCAAAGAACAATCCAATCGGCTCGGCGTTGGCGGTGTCGACGAGGAGGGCACCGGAATCGCCTGCGTCGCCGAAGCGATCACCGCTCACGGCGATTTGGTTGACGAAGGTTTTTGTTAGATAGGGCTTGGTCTCAGCGCAGTCGCGAAAGTAGTCGACGGCAACGTCAAGGTCGAGAGCTGTAACGCGGCCGCAGGTCAGGCCGGTCGTGCGGCCGCTCTTGGCAACGCGCAACTGAAGGGTTGCGTTTTCGCCTTTACCATTTGTGGAAGAAATGCCGGGAGGTGCGGCGGCGAGGGAACCGTCGGGTTGGCGGAGCCCGAGTTCCAGGATGCTGCCGCTGGGATCGACGGTATGCGAGGCAACCTGAGCGATCGCAACGTCGACGTTGGTTTGCGCGGAACGGAGCGGTAGCCATGCAGTCAGTGCGGCAACGGGAACTGTTCCGGCGCCGTCGCGATTCGGCGTGCAGTTGTTATCGATAAGGCCGGGCTGCACGATAGTGTCGCCGAACGAAGCGCGATCGCTGCGGGCTAGAACATGATTGTTGCTTAGCAGGTACTGGCGGCCGCCCGCATCCTGTACGAGAGCGCCGAGGGTTCCGCTGCAGCAATCGATAATGCTGTTGCCTTTTTCGTCGAAGTCGTTGTTGTTGCCTCCAGAACTGCCCAGCAGCATGGGCGCCGACATGGCGTCTTGATGGCTGACCGGGTTGCTCATCACACCCGGCGCATTGAGAAGAATTGCGGTTTCAATCTTTGCAGACGAACCGGGCAGTGTTGCCACCACGTATGTGACGCCAGCGACGGAAACGACAGACGGCGCGGAATAGGTGACGGAGCAAGTGGTGAAGGCACGGCGGGTGCGCTGGCATGTCACAGGGCTCAGCATGCCCTCGCCATTGGCGCCGCCGGCTGCTGTATTCGAAAGCGCGAAGTGGATTTCGCTGGATCCGCCTGCTTCGGCCAGGAAGCCGGTCACAGTGACGGAACCGTTCGGTCCTACCGCGGCATTTTCGGGAGTGAGCGGCTGCAGGAATCCAGGCGTCAGTGTTAGTGAAGAGGTTGCGCGGAGCATGGGGTCGGATTTCAAGGCCGCAGTGACCTGGACTTGAGCTCGGTTAGCGGTTAGATAAGCTGGCGGCGTGTACTGGCCTTGGTCGTTGATCTTTCCGGGACCAGACGCCGGGTCTCCGCCGCTGACTGTCCAGGTGACGGAAGCAGCGTCGCCGGAAGCGAGCGTGGCAGAAAACTGATGTACGGGGCTTGCGTGCGCATTTACGGCATTGCAGCCGGTACAACTGGTGTCGATGACCGCTGAACCGGGCGAAACGGAGAAAGTAGGGTTGGTGGATTTTGCAGTTACGGGACCGGCACCGCATCCAGCGAGAAGAACTGCACAGCTGAGCAGGAACGCCGAAAGTATTTGACGGCGCCTGCTTTGACCGGCAATGGGGGAGCGCGGATGCCCGATACCCATAACTCGCTGTTTCCTAACGGTTTGCTGAGGTTGCGGCACTTGGCAGAACTTTCCTTTGGCTAAAACGCGGGCCGTCTGCTTCGACGGACACGCAGACTCAAGGTTAGCCCTTTCCGGCTGGAACTCAAGCGTCGATGGTCCGGATATTGATCAAATCGTAATCTCCGACCCCTAGATCAATGCATTCACATGAGTTGCCGCCATGTGTCCGCGCTGGTGCGCTTCATGCGCAAATCGGGACACTTCGCATGCAACCAGAAACCCCGACCGCTTGATTTATCGTCAAAGCGGAAAGGTTGGGGCAGGGTTGCTATGGCAGAACTGATCGCAGTGCTGGGCGACATTACAAAGCTGCGAGTGGACGCGATTGTGAATGCGGCCAACACTTCGCTGCTCGGCGGCGGCGGTGTGGATGGTGCGATTCATCGGGCGGCGGGGCCGGACTTGCTGGCCGAATGCAGGAAGCTGGGCGGCTGCGCTACGGGTGACGCTAAGGCGACGCCGGGATTTCATCTTCCGGCGAAGTGGGTGTTTCATGCGGTTGGGCCTGTGTGGCAAGGTGGTGGGCACGACGAAGATGATTTGCTGTCGAGTTGCTACCGAAGATGTCTGGAACTGGCGAAGGCGCACCACGCGCGCAGCATCGGATTTCCGGCGATCAGCGCAGGCGTTTATCACTTTCCACCGAAGCGCGCGGCTCGCATTGCGATCGATACCGTGAGAGAACATGTGGATGCGAGTGGAGTCGAGGTGGTACGGTTCGTTTGCTTCGGTCAAGAGATGCTTGCGATTTACGAGCATTTACTCGCGGAGCCGACGCGCGCATCAGTTGGATGAACTGGGGCCGGATGAGCGGGGGCTTGATCGGAAGATCTGAATTCCTTTGAGGGCGAAAAATGGATTACGTGAATTTTGGCAGGACGGGACTCAAGGTCTCGCGCATTTGTCTGGGCTGCATGACGTATGGGAAACCTCCGGCTGCGGGCGAGTTGAAGGGCGGGCGTCACCTGTGGGCGCTGAACGAAGAAGAGAGCCAGCCGTTTTTGCGGCAGGCGCTGGACCTGGGAATTAATTTCTTCGATACAGCCAATGTGTATTCAAGCGGCGACAGTGAGCGCGTTGTGGGCAATTTTCTGATGGCGAATACGCGGCGCGAGGCAGTTGTGATTGCGACCAAGGTACACGGAGTGATGCGCGATGAGCCGAACGGGAAAGGGCTATCGCGCAAAGCAATCCTGTACGAGCTTGATCAGAGTCTGAGCCGGCTCGGCACGGATTACGTGGACCTTTACCAGATTCATCGATGGGATTATGAGACACCGATCGAGGAGACGCTTGAAGCGCTGCACGATGTGGTAAAGGCAGGCAAGGCGCGATACATCGGCGCTTCGTCGATGTATGCGTGGCAGTTTGCCAAGGCGCTGTATCTTGCGAAGCTGAATGGGTGGACGCGGTTCGTGAGTATGCAAAACCATTACAACCTGCTCTATCGCGAAGAAGAGCGAGAGATGATGGGGTTGTGCGCGGAAGAAGGGATCGCGGTGATTCCGTGGAGTCCGTTGGCGCGCGGACGGCTGACGCGCGCGTGGCAGGCGGAGACGACCAAGCGTTCGGAGACGGATCGGTTTGGTAATACGATGTATTCGCGTACCGAAGAGGACGATAAAAAAGTCGTCGACAGACTAGGCGAAATTGCGGAGAAGCGTGGAGTGCCGCGGGCGCAGGTTGCGCTGGCGTGGATACTGAGCAAGCCGGAGATTACGGCGCCCATTGTTGGCGCGACGAAGCCGCATCACCTGCAGGATGCGGTGGCGGCGCTCTCGTTGAAGCTCACGACAGCAGAGATCAACGCGCTAGAGGAGCCGTACACGCCACATCCGGTGCTGGGGTTCAGTTGAGTATTTCGGAGTCTGCTCAGGTTCGCACATGTTTAGAACGATCTATTGGGTTCTACAGAGTACGACGTGAGAAGCAGAGAGTGGGCACTCCGGCTTGTGCGCGGACGCCCGTTTCCAATTTCGTTTCACGTTCATTAGTGCTGGTCGACGTGAGCCTGGATATTCCCTGTAGTAACAAAATTCAGCGGGACATTCAGGACAGCTGGTTGACGTTGAACAACTGTTGGGATTGGCGGGTCCTTGGAAGACGACAAAGCCTGCCTCGTCGTTTTTGCCGGGCTCGCCATTATCGATCAACGTGAACACACGGTGTAGCCATCGGTGCTGTCATATCGACCGGTACCTGTGGCATCAATCCGGTTGACGGCGCGGTTGGGCGGGTTCGGAATCCCTGGCTAAGTGCAAATCGCCGCCGTGAACGCAGTCATGTGGAACTGGTTGCCTCTCCCAGTTGATCTCAAGGTTGTTCGAAGCTTGGGTGCAGATCGCAATCGACTTCAAATCCCTTGGTCAATGTGACAGTGTCCCAAGGGGGGACGATGCCGCAGAGACTTGCTTTCCACCGCCGGTGAAGCGGCCAACTCCAGGGGAGGTAGCACAGTTCCGCGGGGAAGACTGAAGTTAGTCAACAGATATCGTATTGTCGCTAGCATCACCAGCCGGATCGAAACGTCGCCCCAAAACGACGTCGTGTTCGCCGACACATCGACGGTCGGGGTGGATTGTTGGCGCCACGGCGCGTCCCGTGAAGTGTTACCCGTCGGGTCCGATGAATAGCCCAGTGTCCACTGTGACGCCATCAAAGGTGACATCAACGGCGGGGTTTTCGCCATCGCCGGGAGCACCTGAATCGGTCGGATCCCAGCTCGTGACTGTGTAGTTGATGACAGCGTGCGCCGTTCGCTGCAAGCCGCGCTTGCCGATACGATGATGTGATGCGCGATAAGCAGGCTGGACTACAGCAGCTTGAAACAGCAGGATCGCGCCTGCGGTGAGAAACAACGATGCTGCTCGCTTGACCAGAGGGGTGAAAAGCGATTGGATTTTCATTGTGACCTCATTTTCCTTTCGTTATTGCTCCGCTTCAAAAAGGGCAGGTCGCTCGATGCGAGGTCAGTTTGCCAAGGCAATTTTTTGTCTGGAAGAAATACTGAGCCGAACCGCGAACAACAGGGGCCCAAGATGAACACGGAATGTGAACAACAAACTTCAGGGATTTGAACCTGAAACCGTGAAGAACCGCAGGTCATTTTCTTGCCAGCTAGGGAAAGAAAAACCCGTGTGACTGGATGGGGAAATACTCAGGGGACCCACCGAATCGCGGCGTTGTCACGTTAGCGCCGTTTCAATCGCGATGTCAACAACAATGCGGGATTTCTTTTGGTAACCGTTGAGTGTTACGCCGAATTCGAAGATACCCGCGTGTCATTCGATCCTGGGCCTTTCGCATGCAGAATGGGTGATGCTCTGCGTCTGGAGCAGGATGCGATGAGCGCCCTGAAGGTGCCGCCATCTCGGCATAGCGCTAAGCAGCAGTCGGTATCTGATTGGCGATCACGATTTCAATTGGCGATACGAGGCGGATGCGCACCACGGAGAATTCTTAATGGGCGTTGAGGAACTGCGCAGCGAGTTTTTTCATTGCTGCATTTTCTCGAGAAACTTCACCAGACTCTCGACTGTGCAAAGCTATCTCTGCGGCGATAGAGCGACCGAGAATTCGCTGATCAATGTTGCCAAACCGCCCGGGTACGAGGCTTCCCAACCAACCGACCCAGGCCGGGGTATGAGCGTTGCCGACAATGATGCCGGGACGAAAGATGGCAAGGCGGGTGAAGCCGATGTCGCGCACGGTGTCTTCTTTCATGCCCATTACACGGACATAGCGGAACCGGCTACGGGCTGTGCTTCCTACCGCGGAGAGCAGGCAAAACTGGGCTATTCCGGCATCGTGGCAGCCACGCGCAAAAGCACCAACGACACCGAGCTCAAGTCGTTTCAATTCTTCTTCGCTCCAGCGCGCCGACCCGGAACCGACGCCCACGCAACTCACGGCACTGACGGGGCCCTGGCTCAAAACTTCGCGGGCGAGAGCGGCAGTGCGCTCGGCAAAGTCCGGGGCACCGGTATCAAGAACGACGTTGCGCACTCGCGATCGCGGCGCGATGGGCTTTCTGGTGACCATCACCACTTCGCGACATTCCGGAATTGCCAGCAGCTCCGCGACGGTCGCACCACCAACTTGTCCGGTACCACCAAGGATGATTATGGCGAGATTCTGATTCACCAATGGGACCTCTGCTTACGTAAAGGATGCGACAGCCCTGATTAAAGTCCAACCCGATCTCAAAACTTCGGTTGGCCTGATTCACATGATTCGGAAGCAAATTTGTATCGGTTCCAAACTGAGCTGGTGAGGCATTGGCTTTTCCCAATTGGCGCTATCATTGCACCTTCAAGACAAGCTTGCCGAAGTGGGTGGCGGATTGCATTTCCTGGAAGGCTTCGCGGGCTTCGGCGAAGGAGTGCGCTTCGAAGATTGGGCGCAGCTTTGCGGCGGCGATTGCGTTGTTCATTTCTTCGAAGCGGTAGCGGGAGCCGACGTAGATTCCCTGGATGTGGATTTGCTTATGCAGGATTAATGGGATCTGAATGGGTTCGGCGGGGCCGGAGAGTACGCCGATCTGCGCAATGACGCCGCCCATTTTTACAGCGCGGAGCGAGCGCGGCAGAGTGCCGACACCACCGACTTCGACGACGAGGTCGACGCCTTCGCCATTGGTTTGTTCCACGACCCAGCGGTCCCACTCTGAGGTTTCGCCATAGTCGAGACCCTTGTCGAGCCCGAGGGAACAGGCGCGTTGCAATTTGGCGTCGCTTGAAGAGATTCCGAGGACGCGTGCACCTTTCAGTTTTGCGAATTGAAGCGCGAAGATGGAGACGCCTCCGGTGCCTTGCACGAGCACGGTTGAATTTGACTGAATTTTTCCAACGATGAGCGCATTCCACGCGGTGACGGCGGCGCAGGGGAGAGTCGTGGCCTCTTCGAAGCTGAGGTGATCGGGGATGCGGACGACGCCGGTGTGCTTGAGCAGGACGTATTCAGCGAGCATGCCGTCGATGTCGCCGCCGAGGGCGCCCTTGATTTTGGCGGGCGTGGGAGGGCCGTCAATCCAGTTCTGGAAGAAGCAGCCGCAGACGCGGTCGCCCGGTTTCCACTCGGTAACGCCCTCGCCGATGGCGGCAACTTCGCCGGCGCCATCGGAGCAAGGGATCCGTGGCAGCTTCAGTTTGGGATTGTAGGAACCTTTGACCATCATCAGGTCGCGGTAATTGAGCGAGACCGCATGAATTTTAACGAGCACCTCGCCGGCGCCAGGTTGCGGGGTGGGACGTTCTACAAGCTCAAGAGAATCAATACCGAACGAAGGAATTTGCCACACGCGCATGGGGGAAATCTCCGGTGATAGATGTCCGAAATTTTATTGGAAGCGTGCCATCGCGGTACGAACATTTGCATGCGCCCGTAGAATGAAGATATGGCGCGCGGATGGGAAAGTAAATCGGTTGAGGAGCAGATGGCGGCTGCGACCGAACAAAGAACTCCGCGCCCGGGTGAGGTACTGATGACTGAAGCAGAGCGTCGGCTGGCTGCCGACCAGCGTGCCGCGAACGAGCGGCGCAAACAGGCACTGAACCTTCAACGCGAGAACATTCTTTCGCAGCGGACGTCGAATCCGGCGCGGCGGACAGCGCTGGCGGCGGCTTTGACGGAAATTGAGGCACAGATTAACGCGATGGAGTAGGGCGCGGACGAAGGGCGATCTACGGATTTGGCGCACTCAAGTGCGTATACCGGTTTGCGCTTCGATTTGAAGAAAGCTGCGCGGCGGATGAAGGATTGAAAGCAACAGCAGGTCCTTCGGCTCCGCTTACCCCATTCACAACTTTGTCGTGAACGGGGCCCCAAGCCGCTCCGCTCAGGATGACACGATGTTGATCGTGAATCTTGGCTACTCGTTGCGGTGGAACAGGATTGAGTTGGCCTGCTGGACCGGTGTCAGAAGCACACGCGCGATGTTGACGTGGGCGGGGCGGGCGGCGGCCCACACTATTACTTCGGCGACATCTTCGGGCGTGAGCGGCTTGACTCCCTTGTAGACCTTGGCGGCGCGCTCTGTGTCTCCGCGGAAGCGGACGAGACTGAAGTCGGTTTCGACCATGCCGGGATCGACGCTGGTGACACGGATGGGCGTGCCAAGAACGTCCTGACGAAGGCCGTCGTTGATGAGGCGCTCGGCGGCCTTGGTGCCGCAATAGACGGCTCCGTTGGGGTAGGCGAGTTCGCCGGCGGTTGAGCCGAGATTGATGACGTGGCCGCGGCCGCGAACGACCATTCCAGGGACGACGGAGCGGGTGACGTAGAGCAGGCCTTTGACGTTGGTGTCGATCATCTCGTCCCAGTCTTCGATTTTTCCCATGTAGAGTTTGTCGAGACCGCGACTGAGGCCGGCGTTGTTGACCAGGATGTCGATCTCGGACCACTCGGGCGGCAGGCCGTCGATGGCGTTCTGCACGGCGCGGTGGTCGCGCACATCGAGGTCGATGGAGTGCACGGAGGGAGCACCCCGCTCCAGAGCGCGCGAGGCGATATCGGCGAGACGGCCGGCGCGGCGGGCGGCGAGAAGGAGGCGGGCTCCTTCGGCGGCGAAGGCGAGGGCTGTGGCTGCGCCGATGCCGGCGCTGGCTCCGGTAATGAAGACGATCTTTCCCTTTAGGCTCATGAAAGTATCCTAGCGAATCCGGGTGTGGGGGGACGTGATGGCTGGTACGGGCGGCAGAATCGCAGCGATTGGGTTGCGATTTTAACGGAAGAAATCAAAAGCAGGTCCTTCGCTTCGCTTACCCCGCGGACGAAAGACGTCCGCAGGGCCCCAAGCTGCTCCGCTCAGGATGACACGTAGAGTTTCAGGGATTGAGAGTTCTGCGGCGCTGGGCTATGCGGTACTGGCCTACTGCCCAGTCTTCATTGGCGAGGCCAGCTTGTTTGGCTTGCTCGAAGATTTCGGCGAGATTGTCGGCGAGGCTTAGACGGGTGTTGCGGGCGGCGGCGGCTTCCCGGAGCAGGCGCGTGTCTTTGGCACCGAGGCTGATGGTTGCTCCGGCGTGCTCGGGTGGGTGGAGCATTACGTTTCCATAGGCGGCGTAGAACGGGGACTGGAAGAGGGCGCTGTTGACGGCCTCGAGAAATTGTTGAGGGTCGACTCCCTGCGATTCAGCGAAGACGAACGCTTCACTGAGCGATTGAATCATGGTGCTGATGAGGAAATTGCCGCCGAGTTTGACGGCGTGGGCCTGGCGGGGCTCGCGGCCGATGACGGAGATGCCGCGGGATAGCGGTTCGAGCAAGGGCCGGGCTTGCGCAACAGCATCATCATCGCCAGCTACCACAATCCACAGCTTGCCGGCCTCGGCTACATTGGGCCGGCCGAAGACCGGCGCGGCAACGAACCTGTGTCCGCGACGGGCGTGCTCGGCGGTCAGCTTTTCGCTGAGTGCGACGCTGATGGTGCTGCAGGAGATGTGAATCGTGCCTGGTTCGAGCGCGTCCATCAGGCCGTTGGGGCCGAAGAGGACTTCTTCGTGAGCCGCATCGTCGAAGAGCATGGTGATAACGGCGTCAGTGCCAAGCTCGGCTTCCGCCGGAGTGCCGGCAGCGATGGCGCCTTCGCGGAGGAGGGGTTCCGTGCGTCCCTCGGTGCGGTTCCACACCCTCAACTCGTGGCCCGCAGCGAGGAGACGCAGGGCCATGGGTGTGCCCATCTGGCCGGTTCCTAAAAATCCAATTTTCATTGTTTTCACTCCACACATCATCTTGCCATTGAAGCGCGGTGCAACTGCAAGCGCCACGTGGGACGCACGATAGACTGAATCGATGCTGCGATCCGTCAAGGCGACGCGTTATGTTGTACCGCTGCGCGAGGGCGGGTCACTGCCTGCGATTGTAGAGGCCGAAGACCTGGGGTTATACGTGGTTAAGTTTCGGGGGGCAGGGCAGGGGATTCTGGCGCTGATTGCGGAGTTGCTGGCGGGGGAGATTGGACGCGCGCTGGGGCTGCGCGTGCCGGAGATTGTGTTCATTGAGATTGACGAGGCACTGGGGCGGAACGAGCCGGACTATGAGATACGGCAATTGCTGAAGGCGAGTGCGGGTGTGAATCTCGCTCTAGACTATTTGCCGGGATCGACGATGTTCGATCCTGCTGCGCGCGATAGGGCTCCGTCGGATGAGGCTTCGATGATGGTGTGGTTTGATGCGTTCACGCAGAACATCGACCGCACTCCGAGGAATGCGAATTTGCTGGTGTGGCATCGGCAGCTATATCCCATTGATCATGGAGCTGCGCTTTTCTTTCATCATGACTGGCCGTCGCGGGAGAAGAAGATTGCAGCGCCGTTTGCGGAGATTGAGCAGCACATTTTGCTGCCGTGGGCGAAGGAGATTGCGGAGGCTGCGAAGACGGCGCACGAGCGGCTGACGGAGCAGGTGTTGCGCGAGATCGTAGAGATGGTGCCGGAGGCGTGGCTCGAGGCGATTCCGGGCGGCGTGAACGCGCAGGAAAGGCGCGCGGGATACATGGAGTTTTTTGTGCGGAGGCTTGAGGCTTCCGCAGTTTTTGAAGAGGAGGCGATCCGTGCCCAGTCCCGCCTCGTTTGATTACGCGATTTTGCGCGTGGTGCCGCGGGTGGAGCGGCAGGAATTTATCAATGCTGGTGTTGTTGCGTTTTGCCTTGAGAAGAAGTATCTCGCCGCGCGGATTCATCTCAATGCTGCGCGGTTGAAGGCGCTATGGCCGGATGCAGATGTGGAACTGGTGCGGGAGCATCTTGAGGCGGTGCGGCGAATTTGCGAAGGCGATCCGGCAGCGGGTCCGATTGCGAAACTTTCGCAGCGGGAGCGCTTTCACTGGATCATTTCGCCGCGGAGCACGATCATCCAGCCGTCGCCGGTGCATACCGGCGTGTGCGATGGCACGGCGGGGTTGCTGGATCGGCTGGCCAAGCAGTTTCTGGATGTGTGAGGCGGAAGAAAATACAGAGAGCGATTGGCGGACGTCTGTGTTTTGATACTTCCGTGTGGACGGTTACTCAGGCGCAATCGGCTCACTAAGAAAATGCGCGTCTCGCTTGGTCTCCGCTCCGATCGCGGACTCGCTCGGAAGATACCTTGGAAACGGATAGACCTCGGTCAATTTGGCGATGAGCGCCTCTGCTTCTTCGCGTGTAACTCCCTCCCCAATGCGACGTATCCAATGGCTCTGACCGAATTGAACTTCGTTCTGCCCGATCTTGTTTTGAACAGGCACCTCGCCCGACCGCTCGACAAAACGGAAGCTGTGCAGGGTCGCAGTGGCGAAGGCTTCTTTCGAGCACCTTAGGCGCATGTTCCATTCGATGGTGATCTGGGCTGGACTCAACATGACGGTTGTCTTTCCGAAGAGTCTCGGTACCATTCTCGCGAGGATTAGCCCTGCGCAGTAGCCAAGAGAGACTCGGTAGAGGTTGTGCACCGCTTCGGAGTGTAAGTAGGAATGGAAGCCTAGACCTCGTAGGATTGCGACGCAGTCAACGATAAGAAAGAGGCCAAGGAATGTCACAAAGCAGACGCCAAGATCAACCAGGAGCCTACTGATCGCACCCCAGCTCAGGCGAGCTGGAATAACCACACGAATCCCGTCGCCACTTTGTTCCCACTTCAGTCTTCCGGTTAGTGTTTCGAGCATTATGCCTTCTCTCAGCCGAATACTAATCGAGATGTACCGACGTTCTGGGTGTATCGTGATCGATCCATCCCCTTCCCGGTTTTGCACCAAAATTGGTAATGTCCGGTTGGGCGGTGATAGGACCGCTAGACGCAAAAGGTTGGCTATCGGTATAACGTTCGTGATGACTTCGCATTCACCGCAGCACGGCTTTGAAGAGGTCTTCACGGTGACCGACTATTACGACGGTCCCCGTCAGGGCATTGCAGATTACCTCGGATTGCCACACTTTTATGACTGCATTTTCTCTGACGAGAGACAGAATTTCACCAGCGTGTATCACCTCACTCCGGTGAGTGATCAGATCTTTCAGTTGGCTCTCGAAGATTGGGCCATTTGGAAACGCTGGGAACACGCATTCAAATCCGGCAAGACAGTCATGGACACCCATCCTGCGTTGCCCGAAGATGCAGTTCGCCACAGCGAAATCGAAGCACTTGTGGCCGATGGTCTCAAGACCGATCCAACGAAGAGCATCGTCCCTGCTGCCAGGTTTCTGGCCTTACGGCAAGCCGAAGTTGGCTCCGGCATACTCGCTGAGTTGCTCGTCAAATGGTCGGAGCCATCAGGCACACTCAATGATCAAATCTGGGCAGATCCGTTCGATGTGTCTGGGTAGATCGAATCGTGTTGAGTGCGTGGTGGCCAGGCCGGAAGTAACTCCGATCTAGACCAGCCGAAGAACAACTGCGGATTCCTCCACTCCGCTTTGCTCCGGTCGGAATGACAGTCTCGGGGAGGAACGAGTCGTTGATTGGAGCGGGTAGTGGACCAACGGAAATTACTCTTTTGACAACAGCGTACGCATGTGTTGACTGCTTGGTCATTTCCGGCAGCAGAACGCGCACGATTCTGGCACAAAATCGCCATGCCTCCCTACACCAAACTGCCATCTCTTCCGTCGAACGCACCGTTACATTTGACGTTGGAAAAGCAAAACCTCGCTTCACCGCAGTTTGTTTTCCGATTGTCAAAGGATATGCAGAACGATCTCCAGCCCGGAAACGATCAATGCTCAACGCCTCGTGCGGAGATAGCTCGCATCTACCTCGAACACGATTACATGGATCTTGATTTCCACTTGACGCCGAACGGCTGGGTACTTGGCAACATTCGCTGCGCATTCAAGGACGTGGAAATGATCAAACCTCCGCCGGTCGATCGGCTTCTCACGTTGACGCATAGGACCCATCAGGTCTCGACTCATTCGGCTCAACTGCGCTCGGTGAGAGTCCTATGGCGAGGCGAGGCAACCGACGCGATGATTGCCGAATTAAGGGCGAAGTTTCCACCACCGTTCGATCCTACGGATGAAAACAGTAACCCTGAAACGTGTAGTGGTGCGCCCGATTCGGCATGACCCTTAACTTCCTTTTGCTTGGGTTGGACGCGCGCCGCTAATGGCTGGCGTCCTTTGCTGCCGGAGTCGCCGCCACATCCGTTCCCTTCGCTCCCTTTCCTCGATCGGTCGCTGGAACGATGCATGTTGGTTCTTCGCTCTTTTGACAGGGATCTGCATCTCTGACGAACTTGAGCAATGGAGTTTCCGTTGTCAAGCGCGCAAGCTTGTGCAGGAATCCGCACTGACGCGCGATTTGTTCGAGCGGACCTGCGAGCAATGCATTGAAATTCAAGCATGGGGCATCGGGAGCGCAAACGCTGCGGGCATTCCCCCCGTCATTGATGTAAATTCCATAACTCGAAAGGGGTGTGTCGGTGTTCCCATTTGAATTGGTGAGGTCTTGTACGCAGCTGTAAATCGTTTTCTGGTCGTCTGTTCTGTTTTCCGGCGTCCCAATCATGCACTGGTATTCCGCCGGCGTCAGGACCATGCGCGCATCTATCCCGAGAGCTTTGGCGATCTGGTCTGCCCGCTCCAGCCCGATCGCCTGGTTGATTTGTTCAACCTGCTTAGCTTTGGGCGGCGCCAAGCGCTCCCATTTCGGATCCTCCTGGCATTGCCTGGGCCAATCAGTATTGCCACCACCGACATTGGTATCCTCTGCGAAAAATGGCTCGAGCTCTGCATACGGGCAACCAGACGGACTCTGAAGAAGGCAATCGTAGACAGGTTGAGGAATTGGGGTCCGGAATGCCGGCATGTTGGCGGCAACGTTGGGATCTGCCACGTACAGGAAAAGGAAGTTCACGAGGTAGATCGAAGGAACCGTGGACATTCCGTAGGGCGCAGCGACGCCTTTGTTGGGGGGAATGTTCGGCTTTTCATTGCCTGCCTTGTTCGCGGAAACCGCCGGTTCTTGCGCGGTGAGAGACACTGCGCCGAACAATCCTGCAACCGCCAGAGCCGCGGAAAGAACAATCTTTCGAATGTGCATACTTTCTCCTGGAGCGTCGGATTGTACCTTTAATGGAAAACGATACTCAAGACAAAAGCAGGCGAATTGTCGACTTGAGGCGAAAACCTTGCAAAATTTCGCATCGCCTGCAACTCTTCTCGCTGAACGCAACGCACCAGAACCGTTCCGAGGGCATCAAATTCTAAATTGCGGGTTCCGTGGGCAGTGAGGACCGCAGATCTATTGAATGCTGAAACCGTGTTCTCCGAAATGCCAAAAGCAAATAATTCAAAGGAGCGAGCAGTCTCGAGAAACCAATGCAAAAACGATACTCACTATTGGCGACTTTGATCGTGGTTGTGTGCATTACTCTCCCGCTTACCTCGATTGCGCAAGGGGTGGACTGTGGTAAGGCTCCGAGCACTGCGGAGCAATACCAGTGTGCAAACAACGAGCTTTCAACAGCAGAACGAGACCTGGAGGCTGCTTTTGCCGATGCAATCCGGCACTACACGCCCAATGCTGATGAGACGAATGAGAACGATCTTCCGCAGCCCCAGAAAGCGAACCACGCCGCTTACGAAAGCAAGATGCGGCAGAGTCTGGAACTCTCGCAGAAGATATGGACTCAATACCGATCCGCAGCCTGCTCCGCAGTGTCTGACCTATATGAAGGCGGCACAATGGGACCGACCGCTCTTGCACTTTGCAAGGCTGAGATAGCGAAACAACGGGCCAAATTCCTACATGACAACTTCGGGGAATATCGATGATCTGTGCATTTAGCTCCCCCGCAGCGTTCTGGACGCAGGGTCGCCGATCATTGGATGAGAATAAGGCGAAAGCAACTCCACACCGTTGATCATTGAGGGTTCGCCTCATTGCCGTTGGCGTAATGACGAGTGACGGAGTCCAAGGGCGTTTACCCAAGAAATGGAAGGAACTCGTTGCTGAACATGCGACGACTAAAGGAAAAATTGGGATGAAAAAAGATCGCCGCGGATTTAATCTCGCTTCGAAACCGAGTGGGGATGGGTGTGTGGAGTGTCTGGCGTCGCCAAAAGGCTGGTGGCTCCATCTCCGCCGGTGCGCCGAGTGCGGGCACATCGGATGCTGTGACAGTTCCCCGAGTCAGCATGCGTCAAAGCATGCGGCAGCGACAGGGCACACGATCATAGCCAGCTTTGAGCCGGGTGAGGACTGGTTCTACGATTATGAGAAGCAGGGGATGATCAAGGGTGTGGAGTTGCCTCCGCCGCATGCGCATCCGAGAAATCAGCCCACTCCCGGGCCAGCAGGAAGGGTGCCAGCCAACTGGGAATCCCTCCTGAACTAGCTGTTCGTTAGCGGTGGCGAGCAGATGAAACGCTTCCTTTGGATCGGAGCCGTTTCCGGTCGCATCCCAATTCCTCGACAACAGGAGGGCACCCCATGCATCTACCTGACGCGCCGATTGCACAGGAAGGTTTCTTCGCAGCTCACTTCTTCACCGTGAAAGACCAGGAAAAATCGAGGGACTTTTATGTCAGAATTCTTGGCGGGAAATTGATCAAGCCGGAGAATCCCTGCTACATCAAGCTGGCGAATACGTGGATCATTCTGAACTCCGGCGGTGGAGGAACTCCTGACAAGCCAGAGGTTCTTCTGGAGACACCGTCGGATCTGAACAGAGTCAATAGCTTCTTGAACTTGCGTGTCGCCGATATTTGGGCCTGCTATAAGCAATGGGGCGACAAAGGAGCGTTCTTTCTTACCGAGCCATGGGCCAATGATGATGGCTGGGAATGGCGCTGCTACATGCGTGATCCCGACGGTTATCTGATCGAGGTCGGCCAATACACGCAATTGGCCATCGACTGGTTCAACAAAAACAGTTGACTCGGCAAGCAATAACAGGGCACGCCTCGTGACGACGCAAAGACGCGACTCGTCCGAAGGACCAGGAGCCTACGGGATGACGCATTCCGAGGCGTGAAAGCCGTGCTTACTGTTGTTGCGGTGCTACCAGCTGATGGGCTATCGCGAAGAGGGCCAGTTCGAGGCGGGTGGAGACGCCGGTTTTGTCGAAGATGTTGGACAGGTGGCGTTTCACGGTTTCCTCGCTGAGCGTGAATTGCTTGGCGATGTCGCGGTTGCTGCAGCCTTCAACGATACAGCCAACCACGTCGAGTTCACGCGGAGTTAGGCCATAGGTTTTGCGCTGAGGCGGCTGAGCCTGGCGCATCAACTCATGGAGAGCGGAGACGAGATTCACTACACGCTTGCCGCCGATCCAGTAATCACCGGCATACACGGTGCGAATGGAGGTGTGGAGCGCGCCGGCGAGGGCATCTTTGAGGACAATGCCGCGTGCGCCGATGTGAAGAGCCTCAATGATCTGCTGAGTGGTGATGGTGGAGGTGAGGAGGATGATCTTGACGGTGGGCGAGCCGTTCATGATGGCGCGCATGGCTTCAAGGCCGGGCAGGCGCGGCATCTGGACATCGAGCAGGAGGATGTCGGGGGTCGTCTCCAGGGTCTGGGTGATGGCCTCATCGCCATCGTCGGCTTCTCCTACCACTTCGAAGCCGTCGCGCTCGGTGAGCATGTTGCGCACACCGATACGGACTACCGGATGATCATCGGCGAGTACGATGCGGATGGGTTGTTGTTCCACGAGAGCCCTATACCTCCGAAAAACCGGGACTAACTTGCAGGCGACCTAAGCAGCCCGCATTCAAAAGCGCATTTTTCCAGCCTGCTTTCAATGAGCACAGGCAAGCCCGAACTACGCTGGAAATTCCTTTTCCAGCATACTCTCCAGCCTTTGGGTCGCCGTATACAACTCTTGTAGTGCATCCCGACAGTTATCCAATTGATCAATCCCGGAACCAGACTCATTTCTGGACTCCAGGAAGGCACCCACCTTTGCCGCCTGCATGGCGCCCGCCATGCCGCAGCCGCCCTTGATGGCATGGCCGATGCGACGGACCTCATCTCTGTTGCCGGCGGCGATGGCCGTATCCAGTGCGGCGAGGCGCTTGTGGAGGTCGGTTACGACGGCGGTGTAGATTTCGCGGACGGTGGACTCAGGCATGAGCTGGCGGAACTGGGCGACGGTGTCGGGATTGATCACGAGGTCTTCAGCATCCGCAATCTCCGGCTGGTTGATCTTGGGTTTGTGCTGGTTGAGCAGCCTCTGGAGATCCTCAGGTCCAAACGGCTTGAGCAGGAAGCCATCCGCTGCTGCGATGAGGTCGTCGGAAGGGGTGGTGCCGCTGATGAGGATAATCTCGTCCTGGCTGAGTTCCCGAAGCTTCGTGATGAGCTCCGACCCGCTCAGGCCCGGCAACTGCGTGTCCAGCAACACCACGCCGGGTTTGACGTCGCCGGCTTCGAGTATTTGCAGAGCCTGGTTTCCCTCTTCGGCGCTGTGAACCATGTGACCGTGCAGCGTCAGCACGGTGGCGATCACTTCGCGGCTCACTAAATCGTCGTCAATCAACAAGATGGTGGGTAATTCGTGCTTTTCCCCTATGCCGAGCATGTCTTTCTTGCCTTTACTGGTGCGGAAGTGGTGTCTCTACTCCTGTGCGACGGAGACTTCATGGAGCCAGCCGGGCGATTTCAATAACTCACGGGGGCGGGAGCCATCCGCGGGGCCGACCAGGCCATCGCGTTCCATCAGATCGATGAGGTGTGCTGCTCGACCATAGCCAATTCTAAGGCGACGTTGGAGGAGAGAAGTAGAGGCTTTTCCAAATTCAAAAACCAAACGTACTGCGTCGTCGAACATGGGGTCGTTGTCGTCGCCGTCGTTGCTGGAGCCTTCCATGCTCTGTTTTTCGTCGCGCGGAGACTCGAGGAAGCCCTCGACGTATTCGGCCTGGCCCTGGTCCTTCCAGAAATTGACCACGGCAGCGGTCTCTTTCTCGCTGACGTAGGGGGCGTGCAGGCGGAGGAGGCGACTGGTGCCGGGGGGAAGGAAGAGCATGTCGCCACGGCCGAGGAGGGCTTCAGCGCCGTTGGTGTCGAGGATGGTGCGGGAGTCGACCTTGGTGGCTAGGCGGAAGCTGATGCGGGTGGGGATATTGGCCTTGATAAGGCCGGTGATGACGTCGACGCTGGGGCGCTGAGTGGCGAGCACGAGATGGATACCGACGGCGCGGGCCATCTGAGCGAGACGAGTGATGGATTCTTCAACGTTGGCGCGGTCGAGCATCATCAGGTCAGCGAGCTCGTCGATGATGATGACGAGGAAGGGAAGGGGCTGCTCTTCCTGGCCGTCGTCGAAGAGGGACGGCATGGCGCCTTCAAAGAGCTTGTTGTACTGGTCGATGTTGCGCACGCTGCGGCTGGCGAGCAGCTTGAGGCGGCGCTCCATCTCGCGGACCGCGTTGCGCAGGGCGTTGGCGGCGAGCTTGGGCTCGGTGATGATGGGCGTGAAGAGGTGGGGAATGCCCTCGTACATGCCGAGTTCCACGCGCTTGGGGTCGACGAGAATGAGGCGAACCTGCGACGGCGTGGTGCGATAGAGCAGGCTCATGATCATCGCGTTGATGGCGACGGATTTTCCCGATCCTGTCGAGCCGGCGATCAGGACGTGGGGCATTGAAGCTAAATCAGCGGTAACGATGCGGCCGTTGATGTCCTTGCCCATGGCGAGGGTGAGGCGCGACTTGGCCTTGGCAAAGGTTTCGGACTCGAGCACGTCGCGCAGGTGGATGGTTTCGCGCTCGTGGTTCGGCACCTGGATGCCGACGGTACTTTTGCCGGCCATGCGCTCGATGAGGATGCTTTCGGCGCGCATGGCGAGGCAGAGGTCTTCGGCCAGTCCCGTGACGCGGCTGTACTTGACGCCGGCTTCGGGCTTGAACTCGTAGGTTGTGACCATTGGGCCGGGATTAATGCGCTCGACTGCGCCGCGCACATCAAACTCGGCGCATTTTTCTACCAGCACGCGGGCTTCGTCGCGGAGTTCGTCTTCGCGGACGACTTGCGGGCCGGAGCCGGAGTTGAGGAGAGTGCTGGGGGGCAGGCGGAACCCGCTGACGTTCTTGGGAGCGACGGTAACGGTGCGTTCGTCGGCGTCGGCGCGTTCGTGGATGGCGATGGTGTTGGGTGCGGATGCATGTGCCGCTGGAGCCGGTGCTGGAACGGGCGCCGGCGCGGGAGTGGGAACTGCCGCCGGAACAGGCGCTGCCGGTCGCATCTGGACCACGCTCTGCGGTGGCACTTGCGGGGTGGGAGCGGCAGTGGATGGAGTCGCAGGCACGGGCGCGACGGGGGTACCGGCTTCGGCCACCGTTCGCTCCCAGATGCTGGTGCGACGGGATGGAATGGGCTCTTCAGTTGATTTTGTGGCGCGCTGGAAAGCGGGAATCTCGTCTACAGGGTCGGGCTCGGGGACGCGTTTCTTCATGCCGAAGAGAGATGCAAGGCGGCTCGGACGCGGTGGGGGCATCTCGTCCACCGGTTCAGGTATGTCGCCGATTGCACCGGAGAAAAGGCGCTGCGCAGGACCGGGCTGGGTCTGTTCGGCAATGCGTTCTTCCAGGTCGCGCTTGCGCTCGGCACGTTCTTCGCGCCAGTTGCTGTAGCGATCGTGCCAGGCGACCAGGTTGAGCCAGCGATCTTCGATCTGCGTTTTGAGCGTCCAGAAGTTGATGTTGGAGGCAAAGTACACGCCGACGGCGGCAAGTACCACGGCCACCAGCCATGCGCCCTGGGTGTTGAGGTATACCACCAGGGTCCCGGCGATTACGCGCCCCATTACGCCTTCGATCGGAACGGCGCGCATCCAGTGCCAATGCCATGGCAAGAGGCCGAAGACTGCGGGGACGAAGATGAGGGCGAGCCCGGTGCCCATCCAGCGCAGGATGGTTGTGCCGCCTGAACGCGAGCGGATCCAACTCCAGCCGAGTCCGGCGATCCAGAGCGGGAAAAGGAAGACGGTGATGCCAAAGGCCTGGAGCAGGATGTCGCTGAAATAGGCGCCGAAGAGGCCGATCCAGTTCTGGATGGCATGGGCCGGATCCGCGCCGGAGGCAGTATTGATGGATGAATCGGACGGATGGTAGGTAGCGAGCGCGAGCAAGAGGAGAACGGAGACGAGTGAAAGCACCAGGCCAAGAAACATGTTGAGCGCCCGGTTGCGCGTCGGCGACAGGATGATTGGAATCGGCTTCATTGAGGGGACGCCTCCGCGCCTGGTTGGCTCGGCCGCAATCGACACGATCGTCGGAATCACTGCGATCAGGCCGCCGAGGCGGGCGAGAAATCCCAGAGCAGCCTTTATTATCCCCGGTGCCAAGAGGGGTTTCGGGCCAAAACAGGGCGGGGGAACCACGGAATCCACCCCCGGCGAGAGTCTGAGTTGAGTCTCTTGCCGGGGATGGTCCAGGCGGCGTACTGCGAGTCCCGGGTGGCTACGACGGCTTGATACCGGCGAATTGGCTTTCGCAAGTGCCGGCGGCGCAAAGCTTAGGTGCCGAGGAGCTTGCTTCCCAGGACGAGGAGCAGGATGCCGAGGATGATGCGGTAAATGGCGAAGACGGTGAAGCCATGGCGGCGGACCCACATCAGGAACCACTCCACGACGCCGAGGGCCACGATGAAGGAGACGACGAAGCCGATGGCGAGAACAACCCAGTTCTGGCTGGTCATGTGAACTTCAGCGATAGGTACCGCTCCGGCGGCCAGGGCCGACTTGCCTGGATGGATGGACTTGAGAAGATCCCACGCGGTGGCTGCAATCATGGTGGGAATGGAGAGCAGGAAACTGAACTCAAGCGCAGAAGGCCGGTCGAGTCCGACCATCTGTCCCGCGGCGATAGTGGCCATGGAGCGCGAAGTGCCGGGGAAGATGGCCGAGAGCGACTGACAGATACCGATCCAGACGGCCTGGCCGAGGCTCATCTCTTCGACATGCAGAGTATTGGGTTCGTAGCGGGATGCGCGCGCGTCAATAACCCACATGATGATGCCGCCGATGAGTAATGCCCAAGCCATGATGGCTACGCTGCCGAGGTGTTTCTCACTCAATTTGTGCAGCGGCAACGCAATGATGGAGGTGAAGAAGAAGGCAATGAGCGTGAGCGAGATTGGGTGGTTCTTCCATGTGCGATCGCCGCTCTCACCCCGGGGGAAGCTTTTGATGAAGGCGACGATGCGTTCGAGGTAAAGGAGAACGAGAGCGAAGATAGCGCCTGCCTGGATGACGATGGTGTACATCTTCCAATAAGCATCGTCGAGCGGGATGCGCATGGCGGCTTCGGCAATGCGGAGATGCGCGGTCGAACTGACGGGAAGAAATTCGGTGAGGCCCTCAACGATGCCTAAAAGAAGTGACTGAATGTAGACGTTCAAAAAGCCTCCGCTATGTATGAGGGAGTCCGCGGGTCAGAACAGGTTGTTTACGCCTATTCTTTATCGACGCCGTAGACCGCGATTCCCTGATCCAATTTGAACACGAGCATCGAAGCCCGCGCCGTGTAGTCCGACTGGGGGAATTTCTCCCTGAGTTTAGCGGCTAGCTCGCGGGCATGATTATGTGCGGCTTCGCTTTTTTTGTCGTTGTTGTCAGATAAGTACATGTCGGTGAGAACGGCTTGACGGTAAGAGGCGAGGTATAGAGCTTGCGGTGTGCGCGGGCCATCGGGATGTTCAGCCGCAAATTTCTCGTAGATTTCGGATTCTTTTTCGGGGCACTTTACCTGGCCTTGCCAGTCGCCGCAGAGCTTGTTGTCGAGGAGTTCGAATGCAGCGAAATCGGCTGCGCGGGTGCCCGGGTAAAACTTGATGACCTTCTTCAGCCCGTCTTCATCGATCTGCTCGCGCATGTAAGGCGCCTGCTCCTTCGCGGAAGGGCGGGTAGCCGCGTCGGCCTTCTGGATCTGCCAGCGGATATCGGCAGCGCGCCATGCGGCATCAGCAGCGAGCGGGGAGTTGGCGAACATCTCAACGAGACGGCGGTAAAGCAGGTGCGCAGTGCGGGCGGCATTGACGGGGCCGCGGGGATCGGAAGCCAATGCTTCCTGGTCCGCTGCCGCGCCCATGAGAATCTGGTCTCCGTTGGGGGTCGTGCTTTCGATGACAACCCCCTTGGCCTGTATCCAGCCGGAGATTGGCGGAGGGATTTCCGTGGTGTCGTATATGGGGGCGTCGGAGGAGTGTTCTTCCTCGACGTCGGTGTTGGCGAAGACGCGCAGCCAGTTGCTGCTATTTTCGGCGACCACCATTTCGCGGCCTATCTGGACGCGACCCACTTTTTGGGCGCCGAGATCCGCGGAGACGTAGAGCCAGGTGACGCGCAGGGCCGTGGCCCGTGGGCCTGCTACGGGCTTCTGAATGTTGTCTTTCTTTTTCTGGGCTGCGAGGGGCAACGCACAAAGAACGAGACAGAGCGCGAATACCGGGACTGCGCGAAAGGTTGAATTTGTCACAGGAAAGATCATAGTCGAACGACGCTACGCGCCGGTTTCAGTGAGCACCTGGGCGAGCAAACCGGGGTCCACGTTACCGCCAGAGACAACAGCAACCGCATTCTTGTAAGGCGGAAGCTGGGCAGAGTGAAAGAGCAGTGCGGCGGATGAGACGGCTCCGCTGGGCTCGGGAACGATACGCGCGGAGGCAACGATGGCACGCATTGCGGCGCGGATCTCGGCTTCAGTGACGGTGATGATGCCGTCGACGAAAGCCTGGATGTGGGCGAAGTTGCGCTCGCCTACGCTTTGGGTGCGGAGGCCGTCGGCGATGGTGCGGCTGGTCAGCTCGGCTCCCCAGGTGACGATCTTGCCGGTGCGAAAGCTTTCGGCAGTGTCGCCGGCGAGTTCGGGTTCGATGCCGAAGACTTTAACGTTAGGGCGCAGGCGCTTGACTGCGGTGGCTATGCCGCTGAGAAGGCCTCCGCCGGAGACGGGAGCAAGGACGAGATCGACGTCAGGAAGTTGCTCGATGATTTCGAGGCCGCATGTGGCCTGGCCGGTGATGATCTGCTCGTCGTCGTAGGGCGGGACGACGATGTATCCGTGTTTGCTGACGAGTTCTTCAGCCTTGGCGAGACGTTCGCTTGAGGCGACACCGACATCGACGATTTCAGCACCGTAGGCGAGAGTGGCGGCGCGCTTGATGGCGGGGGCGTTCGACGGCATGACGATTACTGCTTTAGCACCGACCGCGCGGGCTGCATAGGCGACGCCTTGGGCGTGGTTGCCGCTGGAGTAGGTGATGACGCCGCGGGAGATTTCTTCTGGCGTGAGCTGGAGGATTTTGTTGGAAGCGCCGCGAAGTTTGAAGCTGCCGATGGGCTGAAGGCTCTCGCACTTGAGCCAGATTCTCTCGGCAACTTCGGGGAACCACGCGCGTACGAGCGGCGTTTTGATGGCGATGCTGGCGATGCGATCCGCTGCAGCGCGGATCGCGTCAAGGGAGACGAGAGTATCGGTGGCGACGGTCATGGGAGGTACTTCTCCGGGACGGGATTGGTGGGGGTTTGTGCCTGCCAGATGATTTGGATTATGTGCCACTGCTTGCCATCGAAGATGGCCTGAATGCTGTTGATACCGCGATCGGTCGTTTGGCCTTCTGTGACTTTGCCGCTGGATGGGTTGCCCCCGGGAGTGACGCGGGTTTCGTAGGTACTCCACAGATGAGCCATGTGGTCCCATGTTTCGGCCTTGACCTTGATCTGGTGCTCGCTTAAAACAGCGCCTCCACGCTTGGCAACCAGGCTGATCCAATCGTCGACGGTGAGGATGCGGGGCGTGGCGGTGCCATCGGGAGCGATGCGGATGGGGATGAGACGGGCGTCGGGGAGAAAGAGTGCGCGGAAGCAGGTTCGATCCTGGCTGGCGGGTCCGCTGACGGCGGCGTCGATGGCCTTGATTAGGTCGTCGAGGGTGGCGGTGGAGGGACAAGTTGCGGCTGGCGCTGTTTGAACAATGGGAGTCTGGGCTTGGAGCACGGGGAGGAGAAAGGTCGTGGCGAGGGCGAGAGAAAGCGGGAGGCGGTGCATGAGCAAATTCTACAGAAGGCCGCGCAAGTTTCGTTTTTCGCAAAACTCAGACTAATCTAGGCTGAAGAACGAATTGCAGCAATGAGTGCCACTGAGCAAGTTCGGCCACTTACACCAGAAGAGTTGGAGTTGCTCCGATGGATGTTCGCGCATGGATCGGAAGATCTCCGCACTTTTGAACCGCAGCTTAACGGAATGCGTGCGGCGCACTGGTGTGACTGTGGCTGCCCCTCGATCAGCCTTGAGGTTGCAGAGGGAGCGCCGTTGGGCAGGGACATCAGCCTGAGTATTATCGGAGACTTCGAAGGCAAGACTCCTCGAGGAGAGCTAGTTGGCGTTCTTTTATTCCAGCGCGGAGGGAAGTTGGAACTGCTGGAGGTTTATTCCTTTGACGCCAAACTTCCTCGGGACGATTCTTCGGAGTGGGGCTTGCCCACGATAGACAGTATGGTTCCGCTTGTCTGGGAGCCTTTGCCGCACAACCCGAACATCAGGATTCCGGTGAGATCTCAAAAGTCAGAGCATGATCTCGGGCGGCCGTAGGCACCGAAAGATAGCCGTCATTTCACGGTTGCGACAGCGAAGAAGATGAAAATGCAGTTCGATTCAGACGTCCCTCCGGGACTGGAAATCCTGTTGTTTGCTGCCCCAGGGTTCCGCTGCGCTCCACCCTGGGCTATTTTCCTGCGTTCCCTCCGGGAACTTGTGGTCCGGGGTTTCGCCATTGATCGCGGAATTTTCAGGGCAGGTCTTCGACTTCGCGCCGGGGTAGGGTCGTGGTATCCCACCCGTGCCGCGATGAAGCTGCGCCCTGGATGGGGCACCCGGGTTGTCATTTCCCCGATCTATGATTTGGGGCTGGTCAGCATCAGTGGGAGATGATCAGCTCGAAGTAGATTAAAGGATCCTTTTTGTAGACCACACGAGCAACCTCGCGGTAGCCGCATTTCGCGTAGAAGGGACCGGCTCCGGCTGGGGCGTCGAAGGCATCGAGACGGATGGCATCGGCGGGCCAGGCGCGCGCGATGGACTCTGCTTTTTTGAGGAGAAGACGACCAATTCCTTTGCGCTGGAGGTCGGGATAGACGGCCATACCGGTCAGATATAGGGGTTTGTCTGCCGGAGTGAAATACGCGGTGTCGATGGCCCATGGTTTCTTGGTGGCAAGGCGCAGGGTTCCGACGATGAGGCGGTTGCTGTGCGCGATCAGGGTTCGCGAGAATTTGGGCAGGCGCATGTTTGCGAGAATTCCGCGCTCGGATGGGGGTGAGGACCAGAAGCCATGGCCGAAGCGGCGGGTCAGGTCTTCAGAGGTGGCGGCGTGTAGCGCTGCGAGTTCGGCGGCATCGGCGGTGGTGGCGAGGGCGAAGGTGAGTTTCATGGCGGTGAAGGGGAGAATCCAGTATCCCACTCATTCGCCGAAACGTGGCGCATGAATGGGGCACAGAAGTCTACAGGGCGTGGAGAGAAGACAACAGCAGGTCCTTCGACTCACTGCGCTACGCTTCGTTCGCTCAGGATGACGGGCTTGAGGAGAGGCGAAGTGAAACTCGGACGTCAGATTTCGAGGATTACGGGCATGATCATGGGGCGGCGGCCAGTGGTTTTCTGGATCAGGCGCTTCAGCTCCACGCGGACTTTCTCTTTCACCATGCCGTAGTCGGTCCTCTGTTCGCTGCTGAGAGCGTCGATGGTTTTCAAGACGACCTGGCGGGCTTCTTCCGTGATGTCGGCGCCCCCGAAACCGCGCATGACGATTTCCGGTTCGCGCTCGATCTTGGCGGAGCGCTTGTTGATGGCGAGGATTGCGAGAACGATGCCGTCTTCAGAAAGGATGCGGCGGTCGCGGACGACGAGGTCTTCAACAACGTCAATGGTGGAACCGGAGTCAATGAGGATGCGGCCGGCGGTGACTTTATCTTTCTTGCGAGCATCGGTCTTGTCGAGTTCGAGCACGTCGCCGTCTTCGATGACTAATGCGTGTTCGACCGCTCCGGTTTCCATGGCGAGTTGGGCGTGGCGGCGGAGATTGCGGTAGTCGCCGTGAACGGGAATGAAGAATTTGGGACGGACGAGATTGATGAGCAGGCGCAGTTCTTCCTGGCAGCCGTGTCCACTGACGTGGATGAGGCCGTGGGAGCCGTCATCGAAGATGACGTTGGCTTCGCGTCGGCTGAGGTGGTCGATGACGCGGAAGATGCTTTTCTCGTTGCCGGGAATAATGCGGGAGCTGAGGACAACGGTGTCGCCGGCGTCGATGTGGGCGTGCTTGTGGTTGTCGACTGCGGCGCGGCTGAGGGCGCTCATGGGCTCGCCCTGCGTGCCACTGATGAGGATCATAAGCTCGTCGGGCGGATAGTCGCGCATCTGGCCGGGGTTGATGACGAGGCCGGGCGGGACTTCGATGTAGCCGAGGTCCTGCGCGATTTCGGTGCTCTCCATCATCGAACGGCCGAGGACGACAGCTTTGCGGCCGTGCTTGCGCGCAAGTTCGAGTGCGATGCGGATGCGATAGATGGACGAAGAGAAGCAGCTGAAGAAGAGCTTCTTCTTCGTTTGCGAAAAGATTTCGTGGAGGCGGGGAATGACGGCGCGTTCGCTGGGGGTGTAACCGGAGCGCTCGACATTCGTGGAGTCCTGAAGCAGGGCCAACACGCCGCGCTTGCCGTATTCGGCGAAGGTGTGCAGGTCGAAGGCCTTGTCGTCCAGGGGGGCGAGATCGATTTTGAAGTCGCCGGTATGGATGATGACGCCGACAGGCGTATCGATGGCGAGGGCTACGCAGTCGACCAGCGAGTGAGTGACGCGGATGGGCTCAATAGTGAAGGGGCCGAGGGTGAATTTTTCCTTCGGCGTGATTTCGATGAGCGTGATTTCGTCGAGGAGTTGGTGCTCTTCGAGCTTGCCTTCGACGTAGGCCAGCGTGAATTCAGTGGCGTAGACGGGAACCTTGAGCTCGCTGAGGATCCAGGGAAGTCCGCCGATGTGGTCTTCATGGCCATGGGTAAGGATGATGGCGCGGACGTGCTCCCGGTTCTCTGTGAGGTAGGTGATGTCGGGCACGACGATATCGACGCCGAGCAGCTCTGTTTCAGGGAACATTAGGCCGGCATCGATGACGATGATGTCGTCTTCCCAGCGAATTGCGAGGCAGTTCATGCCGAATTCGCCGAGGCCGCCGAGGGGGATGATTTTCAGTTTATTTGTTTGCATCTGTCAGGTTCGATGCTAACACCTGCGCGTGTGCATGGATGCGAGAGTGTTGGGAGCGAAGTTGTTCAAAAATATGCAGGAATTCTCTAGTCACCTGTGCAAAGGCTCACTAGAATACGGCTTGTCCTGCAGCTTCCGCCCGATTTTGACCTGTGAGTGACAATCCATCCAATCCGGTAGGGGAACCCCAGCGTTCTTCAGACAGGGATGCAACGCGTCGCGGTCATGGCGATCGTGTGGGTGGCGATGACTTGCTTTTGACGCGTGCAAAGGGTGGCGACCAGCAGGCTATGACCGAGCTTTTCGATCAATACAGCGGCATGGTGTATTCAGTAGCGCTGCGCGTATTGAACGATCCGGGACAGGCTGAAGACGTGATGCAGGAGATATTTTTTCAGGTCTGGCGAAATCCCAATGCGTTTGTGACGGGGCGCGGTTCGCTGGGAGCCTGGCTGGCGGTGATGGCGCGGAATCGGGCAATCGATTCGCTGCGGCGGAGAAGGCCAACGGATTCAGTTGACGACGTTGTGCTGGTGTCGCAGTCGGACATCGGGTCAGAGGTTGAGCGAAACCGGATGATGGAGAAAGTCAGGGGGATACTGAAGGACCTTCCAATGGAGCAGCAGAAATCGGTGGAGATGGCGTTTTTTGAGGGGCTGACTCACTCAGAGATTGCGGCGAGAACGGGTGATCCGCTGGGGACAGTGAAGACGCGGATTCGATCGGCATTGATGACTTTGAGAAAGGCGATCGGCGCATGATGCAAGACGAGCACATACCGCAGGAGGACCTGGTCCTCTACGCAATGCAGGCCATGCAGTCGCATGAGCTCGCAGCGGTGCGGCTGCACCTGGAGGGGTGCGATGAGTGCAGGCGAGCGCTGGCCGAAGTGAACGGCGATCTTGCTCTGGTGGCGATGAGTGTGGAGCAGAAGCCTCTGCCTGAAGGAGCACGACAGCGATTCGTAGAGAGGCTGGCGGCGGATGCTTCGCGGAAGGGTGAGGCGGTGGCAACGCCTGTGATTCCGATTGAGTCGAAGAGTCCGGTTCGCAAGGCGGCGCTGTGGATTGGGTGGCTCGCTGCGGCGGCATCGATTTTCTTTGCGTACTCGCTGCAGCAGAAAGTGCGCGTGCTGAATGACCAGTTGGCACAGGAGCAGCAAGCCGCGACGCAACAGGCTGCAGCCAATGCGCGAGCGCAACAGGTGTTGGATGTGTTGACGGCGCCGGCCGCGAAGCGGGTGCTGCTGACTGGAGCGAAGGCCAAACCTGAGCCCACGGGACGCGCTGTTTACCTGGCGGAGACCGGCGGGCTGGTGTTCCAGGCAAACAACCTGGGACAACTGGCGAACAACAAGACTTACGAGTTGTGGGTGATTCCAGCGAATGGGCAGGCCCCGATTCCGGCGGGCCTCTTCCGGCCTGATGCATCGGGCAGTGCGAGCGTGGTGCTGCCACCATTACCCAAAGGCGTTCCGGCGAAGGCGTTTGGCGTGACGATTGAAAAAGCCGAAGGGTCTTCTACGCCGACCGCTCCCATCCTCCTGGTGGGTGCTGTTCCCGCATCGGGCGATTAAGCGCGTATTCTGTTGTGGGTTAGCTGAAGCGCCGCAGCGAGGTTTGCGGCACTTCCTTAAGCTGACGCGCGAAATCTCCGGGGGTGTCATTGCCATGAGACTGAATACATATTTGAACTACGGCGGCAATTGTGCTGAGGCATTCAAGTTTTACGAAGAGCATTTGGGCGGCAAGATCGGCATGATGATGAAGCACGGCGACATGCCGGATCCGAGCAAGGTGATCCCCGGCATGGAGAATTCCGTACTGCATGCGACGATCACGATCGGCGATGACGATGATCATGGCGAGTGATGTGCCCGCAGACCGATGGAAGCCGATGCGCAGCGCTTATCTGACGCTCAACTTAGCGAGCGATGGGGATGCAGAGCGGCTGTTTGCGCTGCTGGCGGATGGCGGCGAAGTATTCATGCCGCTGCAGGAGACATTCTTCGCGTCGCGGTTTGCGCAGCTGCGCGACAAGTTTGGCACGTCGTGGATGCTGATTCATGAGAAGCCAATGGGAGCGAGGCCGTAGGCTTCAAACGCCGCTGCGCATCATTCGATGTCTAACGCTCCTATAGCTAATTGCGGGATGATCCAATGTTTCGACTTTCCTGTCTTTTGATCTGTACTGGTGTTGCGTTTTCCTCCCTGGGTTTTGGTGCGCCGCGGACTCCGGAAAAACTGGAAGTGACGGGCTACGTCTTTACTCGTGGTGCGGCACTCACGCCGGGACAGGTCGATGCGAAATATCTGACGCGCATCAACTACGCATTCGCGAATATTCAAGGTGGGCGGATGGTGCTGGGTGCGCCGGCGGATGCGCAGAATTTTGCGCAGTTGACGGCGTTGCGGAAAGCGAATCCGCGGCTGACGGTGCTGGTGTCGGTCGGTGGATGGCTGTGGTCGACGAACTTTTCGGATATGGCGCTGACTGCGGATAGCCGGCGCACGTTTGAAGACAGCGTGATGGACTTCCTGGCGCAGTATGACCTTGATGGATTGGACATCGACTGGGAGTATCCGGGACTGAAGGGGGCTGGGCACCCATTTCGCGCGGAGGACAAGCAGAACTTTACGGCGTTGCTCGCCGAACTGCGGGCGCGCTTTGATGGAGCGAAGAAGAAGACAGGTCGCCGTCTGTTTCTGACGGTCGCGATGGGCGCGGGCGACGATGTGATTGCGCAGACCGAGATGCAGAAGGTTCAACGGCATGTGGACACGGTGAACCTGATGACCTACGACTACTACGAGGCAGGTTCGGATCCGACGACTGGGCACCATGCGCCGCTGTTTGCCAATCCGGCTGATCCGAAGAAGGCATCTTCTGATGAGACAGTACAGGCCTATGAAGAGGCTGGAGTGCCGGCGGAGAAGATCTTGCTGGGTGTGCCATTTTACGGGCGCGTATGGGGTGACGTTTCGGATGCGAATCATGGATTGTTTCAGCCGGGGAAATCGATCGCCGGGGTGAATGCGCAATACAGCGCGATCGTGTCAGACATGCTGGGGAAGGGATTTACGCGTTATTGGGATGATGCGGCGAAGGCGCCGTATCTCTACAACGCAGAGAAGCACATTTTTGTGTCGTACGAGGATCCGGAATCGCTGGCTGTGAAGTGCGCCTATGTGCGCAGTCACAAGCTGGGGGGTGTAATGTTCTGGGAGTATTTTGGGGATTCGGACGGGACGTTGCTGCAGGCGATAGATGCTGGGCTGGGCGCGGCGAAGTTCTGAGTTCGGCTTTTCACGCGTGCGCCGGAGTATCTTCGCCGGGAAAATGGACGCCGAGGGATTTGCGCGCTTCTTCGAGTAGGCGTGCCATGCCGAGTGAGAGCGCGTGGGGGATGACCGGGCTTTCGCGAAGGCCGCGGCGAATCAGGTCGCAGAAGTGGGCGGTCTCATAGTTGAAGCCGCCGGCAGTGTATGGCTCGTCCAACTGGATGATGCGACCGTCGAGGTAGTGGATAGTGGCGCCGGTGGGGTTCCACCAGTTGGCATGGATGAGGACGTAGCCGCGCGGACCACAGAGCAGGGCATCGCCTCTGCTTAGAAGGTCGATGCCTGTGTGAAGCTGGGCCATGCCGAGTTCGTGTTCGGTTTGAAAGATGGCGAACTTGTCAACGCCAGCCGGGCTTAGGCGGCCCATGGTCTGCACGCGCTTCAGCGGTCCGAGCCAATCGAGCGCGAGAAATGCTTCGTAAGGGCCGATGCCCATGATTCCGCCGCCGCCGAGTTGGGGGAAGTGGAGCGGGTAGTCCGGGCCGATGGATGAGTCGCAATGGCCGGCGCGAACGAAGCCAATGGAGCCAATGGGGTCGGCCTGCAGGTGCTCGCGCAATTTCGAGTACAGGGGAAAGAAGGGTGGCTTCATGGCTTCCATGAAGAGACCGTCTTGGGCGCGTGCGGCGGCAAGGACTTGTTCCAGCTGGCGGAGGTTGAGGGCGGCGGGCTTTTCACAGAGGACGTGTTTGCCGGCGGCGAGTGTGCTGATTGAAAGTTCGGCATGGGTATCGGGATGGGTTGCGATGTAGACGGCGTCGATCTCGGAGGACAGCAGGTCGCTGAGAGTGGGGGCGACGATGGGGACGGAAAATTTCGCAGCATAGGTTCGCGGCGCGGTCGGGGTTGCGGCCCCAGACAGCGGCGAGGGTGGCGTGTTCGACAGCTTGAAGTCCGTGGGCGAAGCGGGCGGCGGCGCGGCCGGGGCCGATGATGCCGAAGCGAATGGATTGCTGGGTTTGACTCACGGGAACAGGGTAGCGCGTTTGGGGTGATGCTTTAGCGAGTTAGCGGTGCTTCGCACCATAGCGAGTTAGCAAGTTAGCGAGACTGAATTGTGCGTCGCGCGTGGAGACGTTAGCGCAGCAGGTCTTCGAGGGTTGTGCTGAGGTCGGTTTTTTCGTCGCGATATTTGACGATGACGGGGGCGTAGAGAGACAGGCCCCATGCTTCTGCGTTGGGGTGTCCTTTGTCTTTGGCGACGGCGCGGGAACCGGGGACGACGACGGCGTTGGGCGGGATGATGAGAGGCGTGTCGGTGGTGGCGCGGATGGTGGTGCCATTGACGAGATCGAAGACGGGCGTGCCGCGGGTGAGGATGGTGCCGGAGGCGAGGACGGCCCCAGTGCGAACGATGGTGCCTTCGTAGACGCCGCAGTTGCCGCCGACGAGGACGTCGTCTTCAATGATGACGGGGCTGGCATTGATGGGCTCGAGTACTCCGCCGATTTGTGCGGCTGCGCTGAGGTGGACGCGTTTGCCGATCTGCGCGCAGGAGCCGACAAGGGCGTGGGAGTCGACCATGGTGCCTTCGTCGACCCACGAGCCGGTGTTGATGTAGCTGGGTGGAACGCAGACGACTCCGCGAGCAATGTATGCGCCGGCGCGGATGGAGGAGCCGCCCATCACAACGCGGATTCCGTCGGCGGCGGTGAAGTGACGAACCGGGTAGGTGTGTTTGTCGACGAAAGAGAGCGCACCGGCGGGGAAGTCCTGGAGTATGCCGATGCGAAAGCCAAGGAGGATGCCTTTTTTGACCCAGGCATTGACGCGCCAGCCGGTAGGGGCAGATGGGTCGGGTGAGGCGGAGCGGAGCTGGCCATGTTCGAGCGCCTCACGAAGAGCGAGGAAGGACTCCATCGCTGCCGGGTCGTTGATGGCGGAGGCGCCGGCGGAGAAGTGGCGCTCAATGGCCTGTTCAAGTTGATTCGGATCCATTAAGCAATGTTACAAGCTAGAAGCTTCCAGCCTCCAGGACACAGGTCCGGACTATTGAAGTTTTTAACAGGCCGCACGGGAGATTTGAGAGGAAAAGAAGAACGGCGCCAAAGGGTCGAGACCAGGCGCCGTTTGCGAGGAGATAGGCAGTTCGTGTTTACGCAGCGGAGGCGGAAGTCACCTTGGCACGAGGCCGAGGCGCGTCGGACATCGGCTGCAACTTGAAGGAGTTGTTGCCGGCGGGAATCATGGCCAGCGGGATGTCGCGGTTGGCCCTGCCATGGAGATTCTTGGATTCAAGCCAGGCACAGAGCCTGGGATCGTAGATTTCGGGTTGGCCTTGCCAGAAATCGGGCTTCAGACCGCACTGAATGCTGAGATGCCCGAGCTTCAGTTCAATGTTCTCGCGTGCCTTTCGGAAAATAGCGGCGGACGTTATCGGTTCCGACGTGCAATCCGGTGAGGCCATGACCTTTGCTGTGTGTTTTTACAACCATCGTGTTACCTGCTTTGAATATTGGGTGAGAGTAAATCTACGAGCGGTGGAACTGCCACATCCGAGAGCGATCGCGGAGGGCATTTGTTCCTCATCGGGAAGTAACGACTTGCGGAAACCAAATTGGGCCAAGGGCCGTATTGCTTTGTTTTTTCAGCGGCGCGCTCGCTCGGACTGGACGCGTATTCCGAATATGCCGTTTGGAGCGGCGAGGCGCTGACGCATGCACTCAATGAATAATGATGCGCGTCTTCAAGCCATGAGGTTGTTTATGGGAGAAGAATTTCTGGGATAAATCTCAGGCGTTGAGGGATCGGGAGGAAAGACGGGCTAGTTGGACGCGCCTAACCCTTCAAAGTAAAAGCTTTGCGAAGCGATGAAGCAACTTGTTCCTGCTGGGATGAGGTAATGCGGGTGAAGAAGGGGAGCGCTAGCACGCGGGCCCCGATGGATTCGGTGACTGGAAGGGGTTGCGGCGACTGCAAGACGTTCGCGCCATGCGGGTTGCAGGTGGATGGGCGCGAAATATGGTGCGGTGGCGATGGCGTGTTGCGCGAGGAACGCCTGGACGCGGTTGCGGTCGGCGTTTTTGGGAGCCGAACGACAAAGACGAACCAGCTGATAGTGCTGTCGCGGCAGGTGAGCGGGGGCAACTCAAGCCGGGAATATTAGAGAGAAGGACATGGTAACGCTCGGCGGCGGCGCGACGGAGGGCGAGGATTTCGTCGATACGGCTGAGCTGAACGCGGCCGAGGGCGCAGGCGATGTCGGAGAGGCGGTAGTTGAATCCGATGTCGGGGTGATGTAGCCAGTCTTCCGCCACATCAACGGGGACCTCGGTTCTTTGGGATTGCCGGTCCGGATTTCTGCCTTGGTTGCGCAGGCTTCGGAGTCGGTCGGCGTGGGACTTGGCGTGGGCCAGGACGGCTCCGCCCTCGCCGGTGGTGATCTGCTTGTTGGGGTAGAAGCCGAAGACGGCGAGATCGCCGAAGGAGCCAACGCGACGCTGATGAAGTTCAGCGCCGATGGCTTCGCAGGCGTCTTCGATGATCACCAGATTGTGTCGCGTGGCGAGGTTGCGCAGAACGAACATGTCTGCCGGGATGCCGAAGGTATGGACGACGAGGATTGCGCGAGTTCGCGGAGTGAGGACGGGTTCAACAGTATCGGGAGTGAGGTTGAGGGTGACCGGATCAATATCGGCGAAGACGGGCGTGGCGCGGACTTGAAGGACGGCGTTGGCGACAGCGATGAAGGCGAAGGATGGGACGATGACTTCGTCGCCTTCGCCGATGCCGAGAGTGAGTAGGGCCATGTAAAGGCCGGCGGTGCCGCTGCTGACAGCGATGGCGTGTGGGGCGGTGTGGTAATTCGGCGAGGGCGGATTCAAAGGCGACGAGTTCGGGCCCGAGGCTGAGGTGGGGAGTGCGCAGGACGGCGGTGACGGCGGCGATTTCTGCTTCGGTGATGTCGGGGCGCGGAGAGAGGGATGGTCGGATTCACAGTGCCTGTTCGGGTGAATTAGCATTAGCGAGTTAGCGGTGCTTCGCACCTGTTAGCAAGTTAGCAAGTAGCGAGGTCTTCGGTTCGGGAGCGGTGCTGGCTGCTTGATCAGAAGATTATTCAGAGGAACTGTAGCGAGAATGCTTGCGATGGTTTTGGCGGCGGTGCCGTTGCCGTAGGGGTTGGTCATGCCGCGAAGTTTTTTGCGGAATGCGGGAGCGAGGGCGCGTTTTAGCGCGGCGGTGATGGTCGCGCGCTGTCGGCGGGAACGTCGATGATGTTGCGGGCGCGTTCGCGGCCTTGCTGGCGCATGCCGACGTTGACGACGGGGAGTGCGAAAGAGGCAGCTTCCATGATGCCGCTGGAGGAGTTGCCGATCATCGCATCAACCTGGCCGAGGAGGCTCCAGTAGGTGACGGCTTCGAGATTGACGTAAGATGTGCGTGTTGGCACGAGAGGCGGCGAGGGCGCGGGTGCGTTCGATGAGTGCGTGACTGCCCGCGTCGGCGTTGGGGTAGACGAAGAGGAGTCTGACCTGGCGCTTCAGCCAGCGCCGCGAAAAACGCATCAGCTTCGGCGTTGGTATCGCGGAGGATGGTGACGGGGTGCCATGCTGCGAGGATCGTGGGTGCTTGAAGTGTGAGGCCGAGGCGGGATTCGAGCGCTGCCCGGTCGAGGAGCTTCGAGCGGCGCAGATGGTCGAGCGAGGGTGCGCCGGCATGGTGAACGCGCCAAGGTTCTTCGCCCATGGCAATGACGCGACGACGAGCGGTCTCGGTCGAAGTGAAGTGGATGTGGGCGAGCTTGGTGAGGGCGTTACGAACCTGGTCGTCGATAGCGCCCTGGCTGACTTCGCCGCCTTCAATGTGCGCCATGGGAATGCGCAGGGCAAGCGCGACGCTGGCAGGGGCCATCATCTCGTAACGATCGGCGATGAGGAGCATGAGGTCAGGGCGCCATGAGGAGAGCGAGTCGGCGAGCGAGAGGATGGCAACGCCGATGGTTTTGGCCATGCCGGTATCGGTGTCGGAACTAAGGAGGCACTCGATGCGCGCCTTGATGGGGAACCCTTCGCGCTCGATCTCAGCGATGGTGTTGCCGAATTCGGGGGAGAGATGGGGACCGAGTGCAATGACACCGAGTTCGATGCCGGGGTGGGCGGCGAGTTCGCGGAGGGGCCAGTAGAGGTGGCTGTAATCGGCACGCGATGTGGTGACGACGGCGATTTTTCTTCTGTCCTTGCGCGGCTTACTCATTGGAGACCTGCGGAGCCGCGTTAGAGCGTAAATCGAGAACGGTGCTGCTGGGGGTGTAGTCGGGTGCGAGGACGCGAAGAATTTGGAGCGATGCGGAGAGGTCACGGAGGTGGACGGCATTGCGCAACGTGGCGAGCAGGGTTTGAAGTTGGCTGTGCGCGCATTGATGGCGAATCAAGTTGAACGAGGCCGTTTGCGGTGGCTGGATGGGGTGTTTCGGTTTCGGACCAGAGTTGCTCGGTCTCTTTGTCGCCGGCTCGCGGGTGGGTGAATTCGATTGAGACGTCGCGGGTCTGGAGCGAGCGAGTGAGCCATGAATCTCGCAAGGTCGGCGATGCAGTGCGGTGCCGGAAGTTGGGGAGCGAGAAGAGTGGGTGGCTGCGCTGCGGATGCTGCGAGAAGAAGGTCGACGGCTTCAGCGATGGTGAGGAAGTAGCGGCGTGCTGCGGGATCGGTGACGGTGAGCGGAAGGCCTGCGGCGATCTGGCGGGCGAAGACTTCGGTAACACTTCCGCGGGAGGCGAGGATGTTGCCGAGGCGGAGGACCGTTCCGCCCGAGGTGAGGACGATTTGTTCCGCGACGCGCTTGGTTGCGCCCATCATGGAGGCGGGAGCGACGGCCTTGTCGGTGGAAAGCAGAATGACGCGTGCGCGGTGGGTCGAGGCTGCGTCGCAGAGGCATTGAGTTCCGAAGATATTGTTGGCGATGGCAGCCAGGGGTTGCTCTTCGATGATGGGGACGTGCTTGTGGGCCGCGGCATGGAAGACGAGGTGCGGACAATGAAGCGAGAAGATCTCGTCGAGGAGAAGGCGATCGGAGACGCTGCCGAGATAGAAGCGCGCGTGCGATGATGGTTCCGGATTTGCGAGGTCGCGCTGAAGATCGTAGAGGCTGTTTTCAGAGGATTCGAGAAGAATGATGCGCGCGCCGTGCGATGCGAGACGCTGAGCGAGCGCGGAGCCGATGGAGCCGCCGGCGCCCGTAATGAGGATAGGCTGGTGGATTAAAGATGAGATCGTCTCCAGCGATGGCGGACGGAAGCGCCGGACGGGCCAAGAAAGCGTGCCAGTCGATGGTCTCGAGGGAGGGGATCACAGATCGAAGTATAAATGTGAAGCTTTATAGGGATCGGAGTGAAGCTGTTTCAGGGGTGTCACTCGAGCGGGGCATTGGAGCAGGAGACGTGGGTATACCAGGCGGCATTGAGGCGGCCCGGGTCGGAGTTCGAGGCAGACCTGATCGCCGGGAGTGGATTTGTCGTAAATGGTTTTGGAGACGCCGAGGCTGTTTGATTGCTGCATGGGCCCCAGGGCTCGAGTCGAAAGGTAGATAGGACCGCGAGCGGCCGGTTGTGTAGTGCTTACCGATGACGAGAAACGACGAAGCGCGTGGGTGTTGATTCGTCTCCAACTGCGTCTGCCATGTGACGGCGCCATAGCCATAGAGGATGCCGAAGAGAAGCAGCGCGAAGAAGATGCGCGCAGGTGACGAACTTTCAAAGAACGAGTGGTAAAAGGCGGCGATATAGGCGACGGTGAGCAGGGCTATGACTACGCCGACCGATTGAAGAGAGACGAAGTGAATGCCGCGCGCACGAATGAGCAATCCGAAGCTGCTGGCGATGAGCGCGTAGAGAAGTTCTGCGCGTGGGTCGTCTTTTCGTTTGAAGACCACGTAGAGGAGCGGCGAGCGGTGGAGGAGGAATGGCAAGAGCGATGGGCACAAGGGCCAGCGCGACGGAGAACAACAGATAGAGTGCCGGGATGCCCCAGTTGGCTGCGACAGCGGCGGCAATGGCGATGACGAGCGCGAAAATGCTGTAAGTTTTTGCCTGGGCGAGGGCATTGAGACGTTCCTGCGGGGTTGAGCCGAGCTCTTCCTGCTGAGAGATCTTTTCGAGGATTCTGTCGCGATCGCGCTTATCGAGATCGGGGACCTTTCGAATCCATGCATCGAAGGCTCCGTCTTGATCGAAGTGGTTGTACAGAGTGAGGGTGCCCCGGCCGTTATTGAGGTAGAACTGCGTGTATTTGCTATTGCGGGAACTGATGGTGCGATAGCCTTCGATTTCGTTGCGGTCGGCGAAACGATCGGTGAAGGCGCCACGGATCTCGATACGGGTTCCGTCGATGATGACGCGGGAGCGCAGGGCAAGTGCAATGAGGTAAACGCCGAAGAACAGAAAGGCGGCGGTCATGACGAGTGACAAAGCGGAGTTGGCTACATCGCGTGCCAGCATGCACATGACGACGCTGCCTGCAATCGCAGGTGCGCCTAAAACGAGAAGGATGGACCGATACCAGGCCTTGATGTGGTATTCGTGGCGGGTTGCGGTCGGCTGGTAGACGGTATTCATGGCGCGTTCTCGGTTGCCGGTTCTCGTATGACTGGAAAATGACGGTCGGGCCATTTGCCGGGTCGAATTGCGCGGAAGCCGCTGTTCTGTGTTGGTGCGCGGCTCGCATACACTAAAGGGTTCCACTGCATTGCAATGCGCGATATGCCGATTGATCTGGAGACGGGCTTGGGAATGAAGTTTATGCGAGTTGGCTGTGCTCTGGCCATGATTTTTGTGGCGATGACCGTTACCGCCGGAGCGCAGGCGCGCTTCAATGCTGAGGCTATTCGGCTGAACAATCGCGGCGTGGCGTTGATGGGTCAGCAGTTTACCGAGAAGGCCGAGCAGAGCTTTGCGGAGGCGTTCAAGAAGGACCCGAAGCTGGCGCAGGCGGCGATCAATGACGGCATCGCGCTGCTGACATTGCAGAAGATTGATGACGCGAAGAAGGCACTGCAGGCCGCGATTGCGATTTGGATCCGAATAGCGCGCAGGCATGGTACAACCTGGGCCTGGCGCAGCATGCGGACAACGAACTGGACGATGCGCTGAAGAGTTTTCAGCAGGCGGTGAAGCTCGATCCGCGGGATGTGGATTCGTACTACTTCGAGGGCGTCTGCTATCGGGAATTGAAGCAATTCGACAAGGCTGTCGAGGTGTTGAAGCAGGCGCTGGCGATTCAACCGCTGCATGCTTCGTCTGAATTTGCGCTGGCGCGGGCGTTGCAGGCGCTGGGCGATAAAGAAGCAGGCGAAGGAACATTTCAAGCTGTTCCAGCACATGACGAGCACGAAGATCTCGGCGGCGATTGGGCTGGCTTATGGGGAGCAGGGGCACTATTCGACGGTGACGCCGGTGGAGGAGCCGCAGGCGCGGCAGAAGACGATGATTCCGGTGAAGCTGGTGGCGGAGGCTCTTGGATCCCAGGTCTCAAAAGCGAGACCTGGGGCACCCGGTTCTTCGGAGACGGGCGGGGCTTGCATGCTGGATGTGACCGGGTCGGGGCAGATGGACCTGGTGCTGATGGAATCGGGTAAGCAGGCGATTCGCGTGCTGCATCGTGGTAGCGATGGGAAGTTTGCCGACGTGGATGTTGCGGCGGCTGGGGCTGAAGGCTTCGGGCGATGCCGTGGCTTGCGCGGTGGGCGACTTTGACGGCGATAACCTGAACGATCTGGCGGTGGCACTGGACGATGGAGTGCGGCTGTTTCGGAATCTCGGAAAGGGCAAGTTTGAGGATGTGACGGCGGAGGCTGGGCTGGCGGCGCGGAACAAGCCCACTGGGATCACGTTTGTGGATTATGACCACGATGGGGATCTGGATTTGTTTTTGACGGGCACGCCGTTGAAGGATGGCGATGCTGCCGAATGTGTTGTGGCGGAATAACGGGAACAAGACGTTCACGGAATGGACGGCCGAGACGGGATTGGGCGGAACGGGAAAGACCGCGAGCGCGATTCTGACGGATTTCAATAATGATCGTGCAGTGGATATTGCGGTGACCGGGGATGGGGCAGCGCCGGTGCTGTTTGTGAATCCGCGCGAAGGGAAGTATCCGACAGCAGAGCGCTCGTATGCCAAGAGGCGACGAAGACTGCACCGCTGCGACAGTGGGCATCGCGGTTCTTGATTACAACAAAGACGGATGGATGGATATCGCGGTGACGCATGCGGGTGCGCCCGGGTTGACGCTGTGGCGGAATGTGGCGGGGCCGCAGGGCGTGGGGCGACGGTTTGAGCGCGTGCCGCTGCCGCTGACGGGTGCGACGCGCGGATGGGGCGTTACGGCTGTCGATATCGACAATGATGGATGGGTTGACCTGGCGGCGATTGTGGAGACGAGCGGCGGTCCGCAGGTGAAGGTGTTTCGCAACAAGGGCGATGGAAGCTTTGAAGACGTGAGCCATGCGCTGGGGCTGGATGCCGTGAAGCTGACCGCGCCGCGCGGATTGATTGCGGCGGATGTGGATGGCGATGGTGCGCCAGACCTGATCGTGACGCAGGAGAATGCGCCGCCGGTGCTGCTGCGGAATGTGGGTGCGAACAAGAATCACTTTGTGCGGCTCGATCTGACGGGTATGCGGATAACAAGACGGCGATTGGATCGAAGGTGGAGATTTTCGCCAACGGGCAGTGGCAGAAGTGGGAACTGGCGGGTGCGTCGGGACTAGCGACGCAGGCTCCTCCGCAGTTGCTGGTTGGACTGGGCGAGGCGGACCACATCGATCTGCTGCGCATTTTGTGGCCGACGGGAATTCTTGCAGGATGAGATCGATCTGCCGCATACGCAGGTGATCGCGATGAAAGAGGCGGACCGGCGCGGGCAGTTCGTGCCCGGTGCTGTTTGCCTGGGATGGGCACAAGTACAAACTCGTGACCGACGTGATTGGCGCGGCGGTGGTGGGGCACTGGTTCACACCGACGCGGCGGAACATTCCGAACTCCGGCGAGTGGATCAAGGTGGATGGCGACCGGCTGGCAGGGGTGGATGGGAAGCTGAGCCTGCGCTTCATTGAGCCGATGGAAGAGGTGAACTACATCGACCAGCTTGCGGCTGGTGGCAGTCGATCATCCGGAGGATGTGGAAGTGAATCCGGATGAGCGGTTCCTCGACGATCCTCCGTTTGCTTCGGGACGTGTGGTTGCTTCGAAGGGTGCGCGGCTGCCTGTGGGGGCGTGGGATGGCGAGGGGCGCGATGTGCTGGATATCTTAACGCGCCGCGATCACAAGTTTGCGAGCGGGTTCACGGCGACTCCGTATGACGGGTTTGCGAATGTGCACTCGCTGACGCTGGATCTAGGGGACGTGAACACGAACGCCAGGCTGAAGCTGCTGATGACGGGATATGTGAATTATTTCAGCGCGACGTCGTTATATGCAGCATGGCAGGCGGGGATTAAGCCGATCTCGCCGTATGTTGAGGCGGAGCGGCCGGATGGAACGTGGCAGACGATTCCGGGCGAGGCGGGATTTCCGGCGGGACTGGAGCGGACGATTGTGGTCGACCTTACCGGCAAATTGCCGGCGGGAACGCGCAGGATTCGACTGATGAGCAATCTCGAAATTTACTGGGACCAGGTGCTGATCGACAACAACGCCGAGGCGGAGACGCGCACGACTGAGGTGCCGCTGGTGCTGGCGACGGAGCGATTCCGCGGATACCCAACGCAGATCGACTGGAAGAGCCCGGGCGATCTCGATTACGACTACGATCGCGTGAGCTTGACGGGGCCGTTCCAGCATCAGCGCGGGAACTATACGCATCTTGGCGATGTGACGGCGCTGGTGAAGGGTGTTGATGACAGGTATGCGATTTTCGGAAGCGGCGAGGAGATTGCGACGGAGTTTGACGCGACGAAGCTGCCGCCTCTGCCTGCGCATTGGAAGCGGGACTACTTCTTCTATGCGAACGGATATGTAAAGGACATGGACTGGTGGGATGCGATGCCGTTTACGGTGGCGCAACTGCCGTTCCACGAGATGAGCGCGTATCCGTATCCGGCGACTGAGGAGTTTCCGGATGATGCGGATGCGATTGAGTATCAGTTGAAGTGGAACGACCGGTTTGATTCGGGTGAGCCGGTGCGGTCGTATCGGTTTGATTACAAGCTGATGCCGTCGACGCCTGCGGATGATTCCATAGCTGTGACGGAACAAGCGGCTAAACCGTGAGCCGCTTAGGGTAAACGTAACGCCGGGAAGTTGGACTACAAGGCGGCAAGTACAACTGCAAATGCAACCGCAGATCCATCGTTTCGCTCAGGATGACAGCATTGTTGGATATCTCGATGAGTACGCCCGATGAGTGAGTTGGTGCTGCAGCCGGCTGTGCGGCAGTTGGAGATGCTGCGGGCGCGGGAAGTTTCGGTCACGGAACTGGCCGAAGCACACATCGAGCAGATCGAGCGGCTGAATCCAAAATTGAATGCGTTTGCGGATTTTGATGCGGAGCGGGTTCGGGCGCGGGCCTGCGCTATGGATGGGGTGCCGGTCAACGCGCGCGGCGCCGTTACATGGGCTGCCGGTGACGGTGAAGTCTTCGATCTGCGACTGCGGGTTACAAGTGCGAGATTGGGAGCCTGAATCACGAGGGTGAGATTCCGCGTGAGGATGCGGTGGTGGTGGCGCGGTTGCGCGCGGCTGGGGCGCTGATTCTGGGGACGACGAATTGTCCTGAATTTCTGATGGCGTATGAGACGGACAATCTGCTGCATGGGCAGACGCGGAATCCGTGGGACCTGGAGCGGACGCCTGGCGGTTCGAGTGGCGGCGAGTCGGCGGCGATTGCAGCGGGGATGTCGGCGGCGGGGCTGGGTTCGGACAGCGGCGGTTCGGTGCGGGTGCCCGCGCATTTTACCGGGATTTGTTCACTGAAACCGACGCCGGGACGGATTCCGGGACGGGGACATTTGCCGCCGTGTGTGGGGCCGTTTGCGACGCTGGGTGCGATCGGGCCGATGGCGCGGACGATGGCGGATGTGGAACTGATGTTTCGCACGCTGAGCGGACAGGATGACGCGGACCCGGCGAGCCCGCCGGTGGATCTGCGCGCATTGAGCGAGTCAGAGTTGCGAAAGAACCGGATCGGATTTTTTGAGGATGATGGGCTCGCGCCGGTAACGGCTGAGACGCGGGGGGCGGTGCGCAAGGCGGCGGCGGCCCTGCGTGATGCGGGGTTTTGTGTGGAGCCATTTCGGCCGCGGACACTGGAGCAGCTACGTAAGCTGTGGTGGACGTTTTTTGTGCAGTGCGGCGCGATGTTTTATGAGCCGGAGGTTCGCGGTGGGCTGCAGAACCTCAGTCCGATATTCAGGGAGTTTCTGGGGATTGCGGAAAGGACCGGGCCGCTGAGTTCGACGGAGTTGCTGAATGCGTGGGCGGAGATGGATTTACTACGTGCGAAGACGCTGGAGGAGATGCGGGAATATCCCGTATTGCTGTGCCCGGTCGCGAGTGTTCCGGCGTGGAAACATGGCGAGCGAAAGTGGACTATTGATCGGACAGACTGTGGAGTATCTCGACGCGGTGAGGTACACACAGTGGTTCAACACGCTGGGTGCGCCGGCGGCGGTGGTGCCGGTGGGTCGTTCGCCAGAAGGGCTGCCGATCGGTGTGCAGATTGCAGCACGGCCGTTTGAGGATGAGGTTGTGCTGGGGGTGGCGGGGATTGTCGATCGAGCGTTCGGCTTTTCGGCTCCTGCCATGGCCGTGTCCGCGAGCTCTGGCATTAACCTGTTCGCGATGCGTTTTGGCTCTTCTGCATTGAGAATTCTCACTTTTTTTGAGCAATTCTGATCTGATGCAGGCGGTTGCTAGTCACATGAAATTGAAGCTGGTTTGCGGTCCGATGAAGGATTCAGCCGCTCACCCTGCAACGCAGTCAAGTTTATCCGTCACAGACAAGTGATCCTGCTCACGTTTAGAAACAGAGTGGCGGGTGCGGTAAGTTGCTGATTCTGCACCTCAACCTTTGGATGGAGGCGAGAGCGTACCGCAGGCGGTACTCTGACGCTTCCCCGGATCGGAGCGCCGCGGGTGCGCGCAAGTTGGCAGGAATGTTTTGCCGAGGCTAGTGATGTTCTAAAGAGCGACAAACACCAGCAGACAGTTGTGCGGGTGTTGGACCTCGAAATCGGTGGTCGCGACTTTATCACCATGGCTGGGCCGTGCTCGGTCGAGACCGAGCAGCAGCTTCTCTCTACTGCACATCATGTGCGCCGGAGCGGCGCGCGCATTCTTCGCGGGGGCGCATTCAAGCCGCGCAGTTCTCCCTATGCATTTCAGGGTCATGGCCTCGCAGGGTTGAAGATGCTCGCCGCAGCGCGAGCAGAGACCGGTCTTGCGATTGTCACCGAAGTGATGAGCGAAGACGATGTGCCGCTGGTGGCCGAGTACGCGGACATTCTGCAGATCGGCTCGCGCAGCATGGAGAACTACACGTTGCTTGAGGCTGCGGCCCGCTCGGGAAGGCCGATTCTGCTGAAGCGCGGAATGATGGCGACAATCGGCGACCTGCTGAAGTCAGCGCAGATTGTGCTCGCGAACGGCAATCCAAATGTGATTTTGTGCGAGCGCGGAATTCGCACCTTTGATGGAACGTTGCGCAACACGTTTGATGTGGCGGCGATTGCGCTGATCAAGCAAATCAGTCATCTGCCCGTGATCGCAGACCCAAGCCATGCATGCGGGCATCGCGAGCTGGTTCCGGCGCTGGCGCGAATTGGAGTGGCGGCGGGAGCGGATGGGCTGATTGTGGAAGTGCACCCGACACCGGAAAAGGCGTGGAGCGATGGCGAGCAGTCGCTGGACTTTGCGGAGTTCGACGAAATGATGGCATCGCTTGAGCCGTATATCGCGTTGCGACCGACGACAGTAACAGCCCGGACTCTGGAGACAGTTGGATGAAGGTTGGTTTCAGAGTGGCCGGGGCTGCGATCTGCGGCATATTGCTGATCTTGACGTGTGGGTTTGCACCTTCTCTCTCACAATCGATCGGGTCGGACGTGATCGTGACGGCAGCTCCAGCATATGAGCCGCTTGCAGCTCTGAGGGGCGGCGAGCGTTTTCCGAATGGCGCGCAGTTGTTGCTGATTCATGATGGCAAGGCTGAACCGCTGGTTGCGGATTTTGCGGCGAGCGCGGATGCGAGCGTTTCGTTTGATGGCAGCAGTGTTTTGTTCGCAGGAAAGAAGACGACCGGCGATGCCTGGCAGATATGGGAATTGACGCTGGCTGATCGCAAGTTGCGTCAGGTTACGAGTGGATCAGCGGATGCGATCCGGCCTCTGTATCTGCCGGGTTGGCGGTTGGTGTACGCGTTGCGTGCGGCGCAGGGCTTTCAACTGCAGTCAGCACGGGTGATGGAGTCGAAAGCGATCGAGGAGATTGAAGGCACCGGAGCGGGGACGAGTTTTCCGCTGACATACGTGGGGGCGAACGCGGTGCCCGCGGATGTGCTCGCGGATGGACGGATCTTGTTTGAAGCGGGATTTCCGCTGGGTGAGGGTGCGACGCCAGAGATGTTTCTTGTGTATTCGGATGGGTCGGGCGTGGAGTCGTATCGCTGCGATCACCCCGCGAACGGTGCGGGCGCTCGGTGGGGTGGAAAGCAGCTCAGATCGGGCGATGTGGCGTTCACGCATGGCGGTTCGCTGGCGCGTTTCACTTCTCCGCTGGCGCACGAAGAAAGGGTGACTTCGCCGCGTGGGGATTACGCGGGTGCAATCGCGGAGACGAAGACCGGTGAGTGGTTAGTGAGTGCGCGTGAATCGGCAACTGCAAAATTCGCTCTGAAGGTTTGGGAGCCGGGCGCGCCGATGATGCAGACGTTTCTTGCGAAAACCGGCGTGGATCTCGTCGAACCGGTCGTGGTGGCTGCGCACGAGCGACCGAGGCGGCATCCCTCCGCGCTGCACGATTGGGACTACGCGAATTTGCTGGCGCTGGATGCGCGCATTTCACGCGATGGCGCTCTGAAGGGTGTGCCGGCAAGTGTGCGGCTGGAAACGCAGGATGCGGCCGGTAATGCGGTGGGAATGGGGACAGCTCCAGTGGAACAGGATGGGTCGTTTTTTGTGAAGGCGCCGGCGGATCGTGCGATTCGGTTTGTGTTGCTGGATGCGAAAGGTGCGGTTCTGCGGCAGGAGCATGGCTGGTTCTGGATTCGGCGCGGAGAGCAGCGAATTTGCGTGGGGTGCCATGCGGGGCCGGAACACGCTGCGGAGAATCGTGTGCCGGATGTTCTGCTGCGCACGACGACGCCTGTGGATCTGACCGGATCGGGCCAGCAATCGCAGCGGGGAGGCAACTGAGTGTCATACCGCAGTTTTCTTTTTTGGTTGAGTATGGCTTCCATGGCGGTGGCGCAGACGAGTGCACCATCACCCGCACTCTCAGCGAGTGCGAAATCCGGCGCTGATGCGAAGTCGACAATTCGATTTGAAGACGCGAGTGCGAAAGCGGGGATCAACTTCACGCATAGCTTTGGTTCGGCGAAGCTGGGATCGTTGCTTGAGGGAACCGGCGCGGGGTGCGTTTGGATCGATTACAACAATTCGGGCCGGCCTTCGCTGTATGTGGTGAATGGGAGGCCGCTGGATGACTCGATGCATCCTTATCCGCTGAAGGATAAGCCTGTGCCGCCGCCGCACAACCATCTTTATCGGAACGACGGCGACGGGCACTTTACGGATGTGACGGAAAAATCCGGGCTTGATCCCGATATGTATGCGGTGGCGGTGACGGCGGCGGACTACGACAACGATGGGTTCGTCGACTTGCTGGTCACGGGATACGGAAAGACGATTCTGTATCACAACGATGGCAACGGACACTTTACGGACGTTACTGCGAAGGCCGGGATCAAGGTGGACGGGTGGGCGATCAGTTCGACGTGGCTGGACTACGACAAGGACGGATGCGTCGATCTCTTTGTAGGACGGTATGTAAAGTTTGATCCGAAGTACCGCGCGTTTTATGCGGCGGACAATTATCCAGGACCGCTCGATTACGAAGGCGAGACGAACAAACTGTTCCATAACAACTGCGATGGGACATTTACGGATGTTTCAGAGAAATCGGGGATCGCAGCGTTTGTGGGGCGGACGATGGGCGTGACTGCCGCTGACTTTGACAACGATGGCTGGGATGACATCTACGTCGCGAATGACCGCACTGAAAATTTCATGTTCCGCAACAAACACGATGGGACGTTTGAAGAAGTTGCAAACGACATGGGAACGGCATTCGGGCAGAATGGCGAGTCCACTTCTTCAATGGGGCCGGTGTTTGCGGATCTGGAGGGGCGCGGCGTTCTAGATTTGTGGGTGACGGATGGGCACTATAACCGGCTGCTGAGGAACAACGGCAAGCAGGGGTTTGAAGACATCGGCGCGTCGAATGGGGTTTCGCAAACGAATGCGCAGTATGTGAGCTGGGGAACGGGCGTTTACGACTACGACAACGATGGCTATCCCGACATTCTGATTTTCCACGGCGGACTAATTCACCTGATTCCCGAGGAACATACGCTGTTTCGTGGGTTGGGCGAGGGAAGGTTTGCGGATGTGTCAGAGAGTGCGGGCGCGGTGCTGAGTGAGCGCACAGTGGCACGCGGCGCGTGTTTCGCCGATTACGACAATGATGGGAAAGTCGACGCGTTCCTGGTGAACCTGGGCGCAAAGGGAACGCTGGTTCATAACGTCTCGGCGAATAGCGGGCATTGGGTTGCGGTGAAGTTAGTCGGAGCTAAAAGCAATCGAGATGGTATAGGCGCGCGGGTCGAGGTGTATGCGGGCACCCGGCGCTGGACGGAGGAACGTGTAGCTGGTTCCGGATACCTTTCGCAGGATGACGGCCGTTTGCATTTCGGATTGGGCGCGGCGACAGCGATTGACAAGATTGTTGTGAAGTGGCCGAGCGGACGCGAGCAGACGCTGGAAAAGCAGGGAGTGGATCGAGTGTTGACGGTGGAGGAGCCTGAAGTGAACGGGCGCAGGCACAACACGGCTGGAGCGCTGAGCGCGCTGGCGGCGGTGTGTGCTGGCGACTGTGGGCCTATGTGTGTGGAGCGGCGGGTCGGCTCGCGCCTCTATAGCAACAGGTCGCACGGGCGAACGGCTGGAATATGCGTCGCCGGTGGAGACATTGTTTTCTCAGGATGGAACGCGGCTGTACGTGCTTTGCCAGGAGAGCGCGCAGGTGCGCGTGCTGGATGCGAAGAACTATGAGCCGCTGAAGAACATTGGTGTGGGAATGGTGCCGCGCGGCTTTTCGCTTTCGCCGAAGGGGGATCGGCTGTTTGTCGCGAACTCGTGGGACGACACGATCTCGGTGATCGATACAAAAACGCTAGAAGTGAGGGCTACATGGCCGGTGGGATCGGAGCCCTCGAGTGTAGTGGAGGATCGCGCTGGCAAGCATTTGTTCGTTGCAAATCGCATTTCGAACGATGTCGCAGTTTTGGATGCGCAGACCGGAGCCGAGGAGAAGCGGCTGGCGGCAGGGCGCGGAGCGAGTTATATCACGGCTTCACCGGATGGAAGCAGGCTTTATGTAACCCATGCGTACCCGAACGCGACGCCGCATCGAATGGCACCGGACTCTGAGATCACGGTGATCGATACGGCGCGGGCAGTGGTCGTGGAGCGTATCTCGCTGCCCTACATTGCACATGGATTTCACGTAGCGTTTTCGGCGGACGGACGGCTTGGAGTCGCAGCGACACTCCACCCGAAGAACCTGGTGCCCCTGGCTCATCTAGAGCACGGCGGGGCGTTCGCGGACACGCTGGTGCTGTTCGGTGCGGACGTAGGCAAACCTGTTGAGATTCCACTGGATGAATTGGACCGTTACGCGGTGCGGCCGTTTGGGATTGCGATTACGCCTGACAAGGCACGGATGTTTATTACATGCGGCGGATCGGAGATGGTCACGGTCGTCGATGTTCCGCGGTTGATCAGGTATGCGCGAACGCATCCGGGGTCAAGCGCGCAGGATCTCTCGGCCAGTGCGAATTACGTGCTGGGACGGATTGCGGTGGGGCATGATCCGCGAGGCGTGGCGTTGACGCGCGATGGTTCGAGGCTCCTGGTGGCGAATCGCCTGGAAGATACGATCAGCGTGATTGATACGAAGACTGATCGCGTGGCATCCACGATTCCGCTTGAGTGGAGCCGAAGCAAATGTCGGTGTTGCGGAATGGAGAACAGGCTTTTTATACGTCGCGGTATTCGTTTCAGGGACAGATCGGGTGCGCGAACTGCCATATCGACTCCACCTTTGACGGACTGACATGGGACTTGGAGCCCGACGGATTTGGCCGCGATGTGGTTGATAACCGGCCGATCGAGGCTGTGAAGGATACGGAGCCCTTCAAGTGGAATGGCGGCAATCCGAACCTGCCGACCGAGTGTGGACCGCGCACGGAGAAGTATTTCTGGCGCGCGGAGAACTACGACAACCTGACGTTGACCGACCTGGTGATGTACGTACGGAGTCTGCCTGCGCGACCGAATCGCTGGCTGGCACCGGGTGGGGAACTGACAGCGGCGCAGGAACGAGGGCGCGTTTTGTTTATGCGTGAAAAGGACAAGTTCGGCAATGCGATTCCGGAGACGAATCGTTGCGTGTATTGCCATAGCGGGCCGAAAGGAATGAACCAGAAGTCCTTCGATGTCGGCACGAGGAAATCGACCGACAACACTGGAATGCTAGATACGCCGCAGCTGACCAACATCGCCATTACTGCTCCGTACCTGCATGATGGTTCGGCTGCAACGCTGGAACAGATATGGACGGTTTTCAATTTGCAGGATAAGCATGGGCGTACAAACGACCTGACCAAAGACGAACTGAACGATTTGATCGAGTACCTGAGGACGCGATGAAAGCAATTCTTACGATCGCAATGACAGCGACAATGCTGGGAGCGCCCGGCAGAACTTTTGCGCAGGCGAATGCTGTTGCTCCGAAAGTCCACAAAGCGGCGGCCTCAGTCGCGAAGGCATCCCTTCCTGCAATGCCGCGCTTCCGGTTTGAGAATTTCACGACCGCGAATGGACTGCCGGATGATCACGTGTTCAATGTGCTGGTGGATGGGGATCGGATTTGGGCGGGGACGGAAAACGGGTTGGGGCTCTACGAAAACCATCAGTGGAAGACATTCACGACCAAGGACGGACTGGCGCATCGAGCGGTGTTGTCGCTGGCACTCGACAAACGCACGGGGGATGTCTGGGCCGGAACCATGGGTGGATTGAGCCGCGTTTCCGGTGGGCGCATCGATACGTTTACGCAGCTGAATTCGGGATTGAGCAATGACGTGGTGTACGGCGTATCGGTCGAAGGCGAGAACGTGTGGGTGGCGACGGCGGCGGGGGGTTGCAAGCTCGATCTGCACACCGGGCAGTGGTCTCTCTACAACGAACGCAACACACCGATGGCGGAGATCTGGGTTTACGGCGTGTCGGCTACTCCGACGAAGGTGTACTACGCGGTATGGGGCAGCGGCGTGCTGGAGTACGACCAGCAGAAAAAGTTATGGGACAAATACGACGATCCCGACGGCGAGACCGAGATGGTGCTGTTCAAAGATCAGGGGTTAATCCACGAGATTACGACATCGCTGAGTTATGTGGATAATATTCTCTGGGTGGCTACGTATTTTGGCGACAGCCGGTACGACGGCCGCTATTGGCACAACTTTTTGACTAAAGACAGCGGGCTTCCCTCGAACTTTACAAATGTCGTAAAAGGCGTGGACGCCAAACGTGCCTGGTTTGGTACAGACAAGGGTCTGGCCTACTATGACGGCGTCAACTGGGCTGTCTACCGTCCGTCTCTTAGTACAGGGAAGCCGGAGATGACGGTGCGCGATGCAAACGGAGAGGTTTCGTCTGTCGCTGTGAGTACGGCGCCGGCGCACAGCTATGTTTTAGGGATTGATTTTCAGGGGAGCGACATCTGGGTTGCTACCGCCAAGGGTTTAAGTCACGGGATTCATCAGCCATAAGGACATAAGGAGCCATAAAGACATGATTGCTTTATCAGAGATTCTGGAGACCATCGCACACGGACCGATTCAAAAGCGCGCCATGACAAACCATGGCGTACTCAACGAGGCATACGCATACGCAAAGCCGAGTTCGTTTTCGCGCGGGATGCGGATCGACTTGAACGGACTGACGATTCTGCTGATTTCGGGCACGGCGTCGATTGATGAGAACGGCGTGAGCGTACACATCGGCGATTTTCGCGCGCAGATGAAGCGGACGCTGGACAACATAACTGGCCTGCTGGAGAGCGAGGGCTGCACATGGCATGACATTGTGCGGACCAGTTGCTACCTCCGCGACATCGATCGCGATTACGACGCGTTTAACGAGGAGCGCACCGCGTTTTTCAAAGCACAGGGACTTGATCCACTGCCGGCGTCGACGGGGATTCAGGCGCACCTTTGCCGGCCGGAGTTGCTGATTGAGATTGAAGCAATCGCGATGTTCCGCACGGAGAAGACGGCCAAGTAAGGAGCAGTACGATGTGCAGGGAATGGTTGATGATGGCGGCCTGTGTATTGGCCGCCGGCACGACGGCGAGTTTATTGGGACAAGAAGCGGCACAGAACAAAAGCACTTGTGAATGCGGAGCGCATCCGCCCGGCCCGCCGACGGATCGAGTGGTTACTCCGTATGCGGGCGAGCCGGAAGACCTGAGCCCATATCAGAAGTTCGCGAAGCCATACGACCTGAATTACATCCATCCGAATATCTATGCCGGTGCGGGGAGAGATATTCCGGAACCGAAAGACTTGACCGAGGTTCGCATCGGATTCTTCGGGCCTATCGAGCACAGTCCAGAGCAGGTTTTTGGGTTGCGGATGCTGCATGGCGCGCAGCTGGCGGTAGAAGAGTCGAATGCGCGTGGTGGATACGGCGGCAAACCGTTCAAGCTGATGCTGCATAACGACTACGACAACTGGCAGGCTAAGACGGTTTATGGAGAAGACCGCGCGACCGATCCGACGATCTGGGGGTCGGCGTCGAACGAAGTGGTAAAGATGTTGTATGACGACGAGGACTGGGCGATATTTGGTTCTATCAGTTCCGAGTCGACACATATCGCGTTGCGCGTTGCTCTGAAGGCTGAAATTCCGGTTGTAAATTCGGCGTCGACTGATCCGACTATTCCTGAGACCTATATTCCCTGGTACTTTACGGATCTGCAAGACGATCGCGTGCAAGACTTGACACTGGCGCGGAGGATTTACACGGAGCTTGGGTTGAAGCGCGTGGCGTTGCTGCGCGTGAACAGCCGTTATGGGCGCTTCGGCGTTATCAAGTTTCGCGATGCATCTCGCAGGCTTGGGCATCCGGTGGTGATCGAACAAAAATTCCTGCCGGGAGATACGGATTTTGCACGGTCGCTGAAGATCATTCAGTCGTCGCGGGCGGATGCGATTGTGTTGTGGGCCGATGAGATTCCGACGGCCAACATACTGAAGCAGATGAAGGCGCTGGGGATGAAGCAGCGTGTGTTCGGCTCGTATCGCACGCTGGGTCCGGAGATGCTGGCTGAGGCAGGCGCTGCCGCCGAGGGATTTGAAGCTGTATTTCCGTATGACCCTACGCGTAAGGACTCCAAGTGGGTGGATTTCAACACGAGCTATGAATCGCGTTTCCATGAAAAGCCGGAGCAGTTTGCTTCACTTGCGTATGACGCAATGAACGCGCTGCTGGATTCGATCTGCAAGGCAGGGCTGAATCGGACGCGCATCCACGATGCGCTTGCCGATATAGCCGAGTATGACGGCGTCACCGGTCATATGATTTTTGACCCGAACCAGAAAAACGTAGCGCATATGTACCTGGGAACAGTTCGCGAGGGAGCGATCTCATACCGGGTGGCGACGATGGCGCCTGCGGTGCGGCCGACTCCGCTTGCGCGGTTGGAAAGCGTGAGGCCTCCGGGACAATCGAACACACCTTACGCGCGTGTGGGCGAAGATGCGGTGGAATATGCCGGTCCGCATCGGCCGGAAGTGCAGGCTGGACCGATGAAGGTGGTGCTGTTCGGGCCGCATGCCGAGGTGGTTGCTCAGTCGGCAGAGATGCAGGCGCAGCTTCGCGGTGGTGCTGCGCGGAGCGCGGAGTGGGCGTTGCTGCCGGTTGCCAGCGATCAGAACTGGGGCGCGGCTTCAACTCAGCTTGTGCGCGCGCTGATGGATGAGCATGCGCTCGCGATCCTTGCGCTGGACCGGGACGCTGCGCACCTTGCGGAGCAACTTGCGCTGAAGGCGTTTGTACCGGTGGTCGCGTTAAGTGGGGATAAGATGCTGACTTCTACGAATGTGCCGTGGATTTTTCGGCTGCCGTCTTCGACGACGCCTGCGGTGGGCCTGCATTTGATTCAGACCGCCGCAGAGAAAAGCGGCGGGAATCCGGAGGCGTTGCGAGATGTGCTGGCGTCGGGACAGAACATCGACGGCGTGGCGTTTCTTTCGACTGGAGAACCGAAGGTCGAATAACAATCCATTCACGAATAGATGAGAAGAAATAAAAGGGCAGTCCGTTGAGGGCTGCCCTTTTTGGTTTGCGGAGAAGCCCGCAGTTATGGGATGTAGTAGCGGAAGGAGGTCCAGAACATGTTGTCGATGCCCTTTGCCTGGATGCCGCCTACGCCGGACCAACCGAATCTCTCAGCGTAGCTGTACTGGATGCTCTGACGGAGACGGCCGTGTTCGCCGCGGTAGATGTCATACCAGTAGCCAGCCGTGAACTCCTGCACGTTCCGCGTCTGGTCTCCGCAGGAGCCGCCAGGATAGTATCCTGTCGAGCCGCCGTTGAAGCCAGGAACCGTGTTGGCAAGGCAGCCGGAGTTGCTTGTCAACCGTGAACCGTAGCCGACCGGCGACAAGGAAGGCGCGCCCCAGTGGCCGCCCCATGTGCCACCAGCGGCAAGCTGTGCAGACGTTGGCTTCGCGGTGCATTGCGAAGCTGAGGTGAAGCCGGTTGGGCAGAACGTTGCGGTGGGCCCGCCGAGGGTGGTTGTCTGCGCGTCTGCCCAATCGACACGGCTGGCATAGTCGATGCCGTAGTTACCGTAGATCAACAGACGTGGTGTCGGGTTGTACTCAAGCGTACCCAAAGCTGACGTGTTGTGAATCGGAGAGAGACCGCCCCAGCTGCTTGCTGTTACGTCGGCGAGGGTTGAATTTCCGTACCGGCCGAGGCCTGGGCCGTACATAGCTTTGGCACCGAAGGATATTTTGTTGTGTGCAAAGGGAACGCGGAAGCTGCCTGCGACGCCCCCCATGCTGATGCTGTTGGTAAATGCACCGACGGTGGTCGAAGCTGGAGCCACATTTGCGCCGGTCACGATGTCTTTCTGTCCGCCGTACTTCGTGGTATCCGTGGTGACACCGGGATAGATCTCTTCATGCGCAAAACGGCCGATTCCGATGATCTCGTAATGGCCCCACTTGGGATCGAGCGCGAGCTTGAAGATCAGGTCCGGTGCATAGTTGAACGAGTAGTTTGCGATGTTTGTGTTGGCGGTGACGGTGTTGTAGACGGGAAGATAGCTTGTTGATCCCGGCACCTGCGTATAGTTCTGGACGTAGGTTGTCGACGCGACGGTGCTGACAGCAGCGTTAAAGTTGCCGCCGTTGTTACCAGCGCTGCCCAGCACTGCATAGGGAGTGTTGCCCGCGAGCGAGGCGGTGTAAAGGACCTGAGGGTTCTCTACCGCGACGCCGAAAGCGGCCCACTTACCTGTTTTGGTGACACGGAAGCCCCACTGGCGGGTCCAGACAAAGCCCACATTGTAGTTCGGGTCAATGGTCTGGGGAGTCATGATGTCGCCGGAGAGGTTGGAGAGTCCCTTTTTATCTTCCGTAGCGAGGGACCACATCTGGCCGCCGGTGAATGCCCAATGATTGTGCGTCTCTGCCTGTGCCCAGAGCACGCGCTCCCGCAGCACATAGCTGTTGGACTGGTTGTTGTTCGACGAGATGCCAGTGCCAAGCCAGTCAGCCTCGTAGTAGCCACGCAGCGTACCCCAGTCGGGCTTGCCCTCGACCATCAGGGAAACGCGCGACTGACGAGCGTCGCCATAGAACTCACTTAGGCTGTATGCGTCTGCATGCTCATATGGGATCGCATTGAAAGCGGTCGGAATATCTCCGCCCGTCGCTTTGGAGCGCCACACTGTTTCACCCGCCAGAAAACCGCCGGGCGTTAAGGTGACACCTTTGTAGTGAAGAGTGGAGGGACTGTTGATCGATTTCTTGATCGCCGCCGTTTCATCTGAAAGCGATGAAACGACGGTCGCATTGACCGTCTTCATGTCGGTAACTGTGTTTTGAAGTGTTGAAACTGCAGAGGCGTTTTCAGTGACCGCACTCTGTTGAGCGGCTGCATCGGCCTGGGCTTTCTGGGCTGCTGCCTGCGCATCGTTGGCGGTCTGCTGCGCCTGCTTCAACTGTGCATCCTTGGCTGCGAGATCGGATTTCAAGCCATCGATCTGACCTTGGAATTCCTGGCGGAGAGCGTTGATCTGGTCTTCGACGGTGGGTTTGGGTGGCTTTTTAGCGGCTTGCTTCTTTTTCGCGGGCGGAGGGGGATCACCGGCGTAAGCGTTGGAACCAACGAGACTGGCTGCCAGAATTGCTGCGGCAACCATTTTCATTTGGAATTTCATTGGGCGTCTTTTTCCTCTCAGATCAGGTTGAATCGTTTGGGCGCTTGTGGATCGGCGGCACCCTTTTGGCGGTTCACTGCGGGAGCACTAAAGATGAAGCTGTGATGAGTCAACACGAGATGCGAGCAGGCGAGGAGGTCGCGCGAAATAGCAAAAAGAGAGAAAGGGCTTGTCCTCGTTGCGTCTATATTTCACACTCTCAGAGTTTGATGAATATTTGACTAATTCACATACTTTTAACAAGATAGGTGCTGCAATTTAGCCTTTGTTACAGGAATGTAAATTCACGGTCTATTCATAGTGGCGCAGAGTAAATGAATAAGTTAACGCCGCGATCCTCGGAGAGAGAGGATCGCGGCCTAGACGTTTCAACTACGAGGATGCTGCAGTCAGCGAGCGGTGCTTTGATCTTTGCCGGCACTTACAAGGTTGGCAAGGATTCGATAAGCGCCGGGGACTAACTCGGGTAATTGGCGATAGAGGGCGTAGGCGACATAGATATAAGTTCCCTTGCCGGGATGGGTGACGATCAAGCCGCCGCGCTGCGGATCCTGACCAGGATCGGCGGTTTCAGTAAGGGCGGTGTAACCCGGGTCAAACGAATCGAGGAAGGAGTGGCCGCGCTCCTCGACCCAGCCATCGAAATCGGCGGGGGTGATCTTGTTGGGGAAATTCAGCAGGGGGTTGGATGGATCGAGGAGCTTGACGGGAGCCTGCTCGTCGACGACGCGCTCGGGGAGACGGCCTCCCATGGAAAGCGGAAGAGGGGCGGGGAAGGTATTGCTCTGGTATTGGACGATCAGTGTGCCGCCATTGCGAACGAAGTCTTCGAGGCGGGGCTGGACCTTGGCGAGCTCGGGTCGGACGGAGTAGGCGCGGATGCCGATGATGATGACGTTGTATGCGCTGAGATTCCCGGAGATGAGGTCACCACTGGAGAGAAGTTGTGGTGTGATGCCCATGCCTTCCATCGCTTCTGGGACGAGATCACCGGGGCCCATGACGTATCCGACGCGGAGGTTGGGGGCGAGTTTCACGTCGATTTTGCGAGTCTGGAGTTCTGCCGGTGCGTATTGGTTGTAAGGACGGAGGCCGGGATAGCCGACGCTGCGCCAGCCCGAGTCATAGGTACGGCCAGCAGATTGGGCAATGGCCTTGATGGAGTAAGCGCCGGTTTGCGTCGCGGCGGGTGTGACAGAGAACATGATGGGATCAGTGTCACCGGCGGCTTTGCGATGGAATTCGGCCTGTGCGGGGTCGGCGCGCCAGCCGTCGGGAAGTTTGAGGGTGACGGTTCCTTCTGCCGCGGCCCTGCGTATGAACGGTGACCCGAACGGGAAGCGCGCTGCCATCGAGTGGAAGGATGCGGGCATGGGGAGCGACGCTTACGCCGATGGCGGGGGTTACGACGAGGGGTTCGTAGAAGCCGCCGGGACCGGTTATGCGCTGGAGGGTTTGCACGACTTCTCCGAGGCGGATGGGGAGGCCGTCGAAGGTGAACTCGGCCCAGGCATCCAGCGGATAAGGTGCGAAGGAGCGCTCGCGCCACTGAGGATTCGCGATGTCGTAGTAAGGCTGTTCGGTGTTATGGCGGGTGAAGAAGGGCGCAGTGGGCGAAGCATTTTCAGCAACCTGGACAGTGAACACCGGATCGGATACTGGCCCGGCTGGATTGATCGTGCCGCTGCCGATGCTGTTCTTCCAGTTGTCTCCTGTTTTGCTTTCGAGCCATATCTTCTCGAGCTTTGTCTCAGAGGTCGCTTGCGAGGCGTGGACCTGGACATAAAACTGTTGGCCGGGAGAAACGCTCGTTGGGCTCTCATCGGCGGAAGCGCCGCGAAATCCTGAACTCTGTGTGCGCGCTTCATTGCTTCGAAAAGCGATCATGTCGAGTCCGAGCGCATTCGCAATCGCAGACTGAAATTGATCGATCTTGGCGTCGAGTTCGAGCAACAGTCCGGCCTTGCCGCGGGCATCAAGTGCACCTGTGGCGATCTTTTCTCGAAGTGCGAGCGTCTCGCGGTAGATCGGAGCCAGCAGCTTTGCGACGGGAAGGCCTGAATTGCACGGGCACTTCGATCCGAGCTCGCGAATGTCGTTGTCTATCTGCTTGAGCCCACCCGCGAGCCATTCGGGCGCAGGAGCTTTGACGAGGTCGACGAGGCCCGCAACCGAGGTGTCGATGTCAACTTTTGAATTCCGGAAGAGGCTGCGGTTCGAGGCGATGACGTCGTCCTTGCGCGGCTGCGCTTGCGGTGCAACCGCCCACAGGTGATAGCTGCCAGTCTCGGGTCCGCTGAGCAACGGATTCGCCCCGCCGTACTGCGATTTTTGCTCGCCCCAGCCGTCATGCGCGATTTGCGCGTAGCTGCGCCCGAGTGCCTGATCGAACGTTCCGACGGCAAGTTGAGCATCAGAGGAAGGAACGGTCGTTGACCACTCGCCGGTTACGTAGTTATGAAACCGGGCGGGAGACCACTTTCCGGTGGCATAGTCGAACATCCCTTTGTCCGTCACTGGCGCAAACGGAGTTCTGGAATACACGGCCAGAGGTTGCCAGGGCTGCAGACCGAGGCCGCCTTCTGAAACCGGCTTCAGCTGATCTGGGAAGATGCTGGGATCGGCAGCAGCTTTGAAGACTTCCTGAGCGATTTCACCGGAGACCTGGTGCTGGCCATGTCCATCGGTGATGCCGCCGACAAATGTGGACACGATCACCTGCGGCCGCTCACGGCGCACGGCAAGTACGGCATCGTATAGAACGCGATCATGTCCCCACTTTTGAAACGCCTCTTCCTGTGTCTTTGAAAAGCCGAAGTCGACCTCAGTTCCCCACAGTTGTTTTGCGTCGTAATATTGGTCGGCCTTGAGCAACTCGTTGGTGCGGATGATTCCAAGCGCGTCGTAGGTGTCGGCCGTCATCGCATTCTGGCCGCCCTCTCCGCGAGTTAGCGTGAAGGAGCTGGCGCGCGCGCCCATCCCACGCGACATATAGGTCAGCAGGGCTCCGTCTTCGTCGTCCGGATGGGCGACGATGGTCATCAGGCTCGCCGTGGTGCCGAGCTGTTTTAGAGTTTGCTCGAGCTTTGCTTCGCCGCGGTCTTCAGGGAGCGGAAGCGCGACGGTGTGAGGCTCGGACGCGGGCAACTGCGCGGGTAACTGGTGCGCGGAGGCCAGCGCGAAGATGGCCGTTGAGATCGACGCTGCGAGGGCAGAGGCGGCGCGTGAGTGGAGTGCTCCCGGAGAAAAGAACATGGTTCTCGTCAGTGTACAATCCGGTGAGCGGAAATCCGTTAGAAGCTGCGCACATGATGAAGTTTGCAGATCCCTCAGGGGCTAAAGCCCACGACCTTACGAGCGCATTGATGTACGGGCTGAAGCCCGTTCCCTCCAAAACTGTTTCCGCAGGGGCTAAAGCCCACGACCTTACGAGCGCATTGATGTACGGGCTGAAGCCCGTACCCTCCAAAAGTGTTTTCGCAGGGGCTAAAGCCCATCTCTTTCTCAAAGCTATTACGGCACGACTGAAGTCATGCCCTGATACAAGACCCGTCTGCTGTCTTTTGGCACGACAAAAGTCATGCCCTGATACAAGACCCGTCCGCTCGGCTCTCACTCCGCATTCCGTGAACTTGTCTGGCAGTCAAAGGCCCAACTACGAGAGGGCCGAGTACATAATCGCTTGAATATCCCTTCTGGTTCTGACTCATCTGCGACGCTGGAGCGGCGGATCGGGCTGCGGTCGGCGGTGCTGTTCAACATGCTGGAGATGATCGGCGTGGGGCCGTTCATCACGCTGCCTCTGGTGATTGCGGCGGCCGGTTACAAGCTGAGCGTGTGGGCATGGCTGCTGGGCGCGGCGATTGCGGTGATGGATGGGCTAGTTTGGGCAGAGCTGGGTGCGGCGTTTCCGCGTGCTGGAGGTTCTTATGCGTTTCTTCGAGAGATCTACGGGCCGGAGCGCGCGGGGAACTGGCTTAGTTTTTTGTATGTGTGGCAGCTGAGTTTTTCTGCTCCGCTTTCGATTGCGTCGGGATGCATCGGGCTATCGAGTTTTCTGGCGTGGTTCTGGCCGGGACTTGAGTCGGCTCCGATTGCGGCGCTGCCTGCGCTGCACTATGCGAATTTCGCGGCGGCAGCGGCTTGTTTGCTGGTGACGGCGCTCCTGTATCGGAATTTGAGCTCGGTGACTCGGCTCGCGTGGGTGCTGTTTGCGGGCGTGATGGCGGCGATGGCGGGCGTGATCGCATCGGGGTTTGCGCATGCGGCCGCGATGGGCGGATGGCACATGCCGCCTTCTCCAGCGCAGTCTGCCGCGGTGGCAATTGGCGGGCTGGCGCAGGCGACGCTGATTGCAACGTACGACTACTGGGGCTACTACAACATCACATTTCTCGGCAGCGAAGTGAAGCAGCCGGAGAAGACGATTCCGCGGGCGATTCTGCTGTCGGTGCTGTTTGTGACGACGTTTTATGTCGTCCTGAATTTCTCAGCGTTGCCATCGATGCACGATGCAGCTATGCACGTGAAAGAGAGCGCGATCGTCCGCGTGCAACTGGTGGCGGATATTGCGCGATCGGCATTTGGAAAGTGGGCCGGGTACACGGTGGCGGCGCTGGTGATGTGGACGGCGTTTGCTTCAGTCTTCTCGTTGCTGCTGGGATATTCGCGTGTGCCGTTTGCGGCGGCGCAGAGCGGGAACTACTTCAAGTTTCTGGCGGCGGTGCATCCGAAGCATGGGATTCCGCACCGGTCGCTGGTGGCGCTGGGACTGGTGGCGACGGCGTTCTGCTTCTTCAGCCTGCAGCAGGTGATTACGATGCTGGTGGTGACGCGCATTTTGCTGCAGTTCTTTTTGCAGCATGTGGGCGTAATGCTGTTGCGCAGGCAGAGGCCGGAACTGGAGCGGCCGTTTCGCATTCCTTTTTATCCGTTGCCACCTGTGCTGGCGATGGCGGGGTTCGTGTTCATCCTGATTAATCGCAGCCACGCTCTGGGCGGGCTGGCGGTGGCTGCGGGTATTGCGGTTTCGGGTACGGCGATCTACCTATGGCGCGCGCGACGGTTGGGGCAGTGGCCCTTTGCCGTGGCTGATGTGAACAGCCGGGGGGGTGTATACCCCCCTACTCTGTGAGCAAAGTCGTGAGCAAAAACGACTTACGACGCGCGGCGCGCTGCTAAAGTCTTGCTGGCAGAGACTTTAGCTCGCAGAGTCGTCTCAGCAAAGGAGTTAGAAGCCGGGATCCGGGATCAGGAAGCAAAGGGAAAAACGCCCGAAGCTTCGAAGCTCCTGGAGGATCCAGTTCAATATCCATTGTGCGCCAAAGGGCCGAAATTACCTGCAAATGGATGGCGCAGTTTTTTCGTAATCAATTCAAATAGTTGCGGCAAAGTGGGCGAGGACGGGGATTGACATTTCTGGCGTCGCTTGTGGTTTGGGGCCTCGCGACGGGGATAGGATGGCGAGCTCCCGAGTCTGAGACTTCAGAACTTGCGACAAGGCCTCGGCGGCTCCGTGGCATCCGGATTTTGTGTTGCCATGGCTAGTCGATAGCCGATTACAAACTGTGTATCCTTGGTATCACGCAATCCTTGCTTTGAGATGAACACCTAGTTTCAGCGAGGGAAAGGCTTCGCGTGAACTGCAATTCGATCCGGCTTGCTCTTTCGTCTGTTGTCTTTCTGGTTCTCTTCAGTGCATCTATCCCTTTGGCCTTCGCCGCACCGGCGGGCACTACCACGACCCTTACCGTTTCCTCGGGCGGAAGCGCGGTCACGGCGGTGACATCGGGCAGCGTAGTGACGCTCACCGCTGCTGTCGCTTCGAATTCCGCCAAAGTGACTGTTGGCCAGGTGAATTTCTGCGATGCGTCGGTGAATTACTGCACCGACATCCATTTGCTCGGCACTGCCCAGTTAACCTCCGCCGGAACCGCGGTGCTGAAGTTCGTTCCCACGGTTGGCAGTCATAGCTACAAGGCGATCTTTGCGGGGACGAAGACCATGGCGGCGAGCACCTCGGCGACGTCTTCTTTGACCGTCTCCGGGCTTCTTCCTTCGGTGACGGGATTTACCTCGGTGGGCCAAGCTGGTAACTGGACGCTGACCGCAACTGTCGGCGGCAATGGCACGGCTGCCCCGACAGGCACAGTGTCGTTCCTCAACGCCAGCGCCAACAATACAGTGATATCTTCCGGGACGCTTGGCAACGGCTCGACAACATCCGGCGCGGCGGGATTCATTCGGATGGGATACTTTTCAAATCTCTTTATCGGCCCGGTCGTAACTGGAGATTTCAACGGCGATGGATTCCTGGATGGCGCCGGAATCGTGAACTCTAATTCCGGAAACTTCGCGACGGTGATGCTGGGAGACGGGACCGGCGGTTTCACAGCGGCCACCGGCATGAATCTCGGTTCCCAGGTGGCTTCCCTTGTTGCAGAGGGAGATTTCAACGGCGACGGTGTTCTGGACCTTGCCGTGGGCGGTCAGGGCCCCGTGACCATACTGCTGGGCAAGGGAGACGGGACCTTCAGCCCGGGCCAGACCATCGCAATGGCTGCCAACATTTCATCGATGGTCGCGGCCGACTTGAATGGGGACGGTATGGTCGACTTGGCATTTCTGAGCCCATCCCTATCGCGTGTCCTGGTGTATCTCGGCAATGGAGATGGGACGTTTACGGCGTCTACGCTGGCGCCGCCCTCGACTGGCTCTAACGCGTTCGCTGTGGCGGCGGGTGACTTCAATGGCGATGGCATTCCTGATCTAGCCGTCTCAGGCGCCACGTTGGAAGTGTTTCCTGGCAACGGAGATGGGACTTTCGCCTCGGCAACATCAAACCCGCAGAGCGGCGGGTTCATCATTGCCTGTGATTTCAATGGCGACGGGAAATTGGATCTGGCGGTAGCAAATGCTCCAGCCTCTGTGGCGATACTCCTGGGCGATGGACATGGGAACTTCTCAACAGCAACCAATGTTGAAATCGGGGGTGCCTACGGCGCCGAATTTATCCAACTCCCAACCTATATTGCTTGTGGTGACTTCAACGGGGACGGCAAAACGGATCTGATTATGAATAACCCCCTTGGGCTGGGAGGTGCGACGGCGGTTGCATACGGAAACGGCGACGGCACATTCGTGGGATTCACCGTATTCACCAACGGAGTTGCATCGGTTGTTGCCGTGGGAGACTTGAACTCGGACGGTCTCACCGATCTGGTGACGGAAGAAGCTCCATTTATGGCTGTGGCGCAAACAGCGAGCGTGACTTCCAGCGGAATCGCAGTCAGCCCGGGCACTGGTTCGCAACTGGTTGTGGCGAGCTACCTCGGCGACAACACCTACAAAGCCAGCAAGTCTATCGCGAACAGCCTGCAAGCTGCACCAGCTACGCCGACGGCGACGGTGACGGCTTCGGCTACATCGATCGTTCAGGGGCTGCCGGTTGTTGTCACTGCGACGGTTGCCAGCGGCGGTCTTACGCCTACGGGTACGATCACTTTTTATGATGGCAGCGCTCTCCTGACCACGGCGACGCTTAACAGTGCGGGAAGTGCCAGCTACTCCACGACGACCCTGGCACTGGGCACGAACTCGATCACAGCGTCCTACGGAGGAGACGCAAACAATTTACAGGTCAACTCTGCCGCCGTGGTTGTGACGGTGACGGCGCCGGGTTCAACTGCATCTACTGTGACGGTGAGTCCAGCTTCGACGAGTGTCGTAGCCTGGCAGACCTTGGCGGTGCCCGTTACTGTGAGCGGAGCGGCAGGCGGCGCAACGCCTTCCGGTATGGTGAACCTGGCCACCGGGACCTATTCAGCGTGGCAACCACTTTCGGGCGGCACGGTCACGTTTACGCTTCCAGCTGGAACTCTGAGCAGCGGCGCCAATACTCTCACGGCATCGTATCCAGGCGACGGCGTGTACGCAGCAGGGAAGGCGACATCCACCGTGACGGTGTCCCAGGTATTGCTTGCGGTACCCGCGCCAACGCCGGTGGCCGCCGGAGGGAGTGCAACCGCGACCGTCAATGTGTCGTCGGGGAGCACCTACTCCGGAACTCTGAATCTGACCTGCACGCTCACAACTTCTCCAGCGGGCGCGCAAAGTCTGCCCACGTGCAGCATGAGTCCAACCAGCGTGGCCATCACGTCAGGCGGGACGGGAACGAGTGTTCTCACCGTGAAGACAACCTCGGCGACAACAGCTGCTCTCGACAATGCATTTCATGAGAATTGGTGGAGAATTGGCGCCGGAGACGCGGTGTTCGCGCTTTTGGTGGGATGTGGCATCGGCTGGCGCCGCCGTCGCTGGACTTTGATGGTGGCCTTGTTTTCGATTTTCGTAGTGGCCGCTGTGATTGGCTGCAGCGGAGGAGGCCGCAAGTCGGGTCCACCATGGTCTGCGGGCACAACGGCGGGAAACTACGTTTTTACCGTGACTGGAACAGACTCCTCCAGTTCGGCTATCGCGGCTACAGCGACAGTAACGGTCGTTGTGCGGTAGGGTCCCGGTTTCTGTGCTGGCCTCGGGGAACGAGACCTGAGGCCCCGGCCCTCACTGCACGAGAATCTCATCGGCTCCGGCCGAGCCGGCGGTGATACTGCTGAAAGAGTAACTGCTGGTTAGTGCATCCAGAACAGCTAAGACAGGCATTGAGTCTTACTGGTCGCATTGCGACTGCCATTGCGAATCTGGTGAAAGCATACGGCTTGGTGATCAAGCAAAAACGGCGACCGAGTCGGATCGGTCGCCGTTTCTGTTTCCCTGGGGGAGTGACGGCTTCGACTGTCTTTCAAGACCCGATCGGTTCCGAGTGATGGAAGGCATCAGCATCCACTTCGTCCGAAGGACGAGAAGCCTACTTGTATCTATATGCGGTTGCGAGCTTCGCTGCTGAAACGGTCGCCTTTGCGGTCGACTTCTTGGTTAGCTTCTTGGAAGGGCTTTTGCCGATCAGAGTTTTCTTTGTGATTGCCATTGTCGATTCCTCCAGGATTTGCATTTGACTTCTTTACGCAGACGTAGATTGCATGCTGCGTGCCAAATCGGTGCCAGCGACAATTATTCTTGCAAGTAGTATTCTGCGTTGAGCTTAGGGAAAGTGCGCGAGTTGGGCCAACGTGTTTTTTGAGGTTAAAAATTAACTTTTCACCGGTGAATTTTTAAGCTTGCGCAAACTCATCGTTAACGGCGCGATGTTCTTACAGTCAACCAATTGCAGCGCGGTGACGCGGCGGACGAGATTCGAGAGCCTTGCAAACGCGCTCCGAACGTTGACGCCGAGACTGTTACCAGCGGCAACTTCCGAGCAGACGGTGATCCGCCCCGAGCAAGCTATTCGAATTGGACGCGCCGGTTCAGATAAAAAGCCGCAACCGACCACGCCTATGCAGAACAAGAGCTCCTGCGTTCTCCATCTACCTACATTCCGCGCGATTATCTTGCGAGGCGATAATCTGCCACGTACCACCGCGCTTCAGCCACGTGTCGGTCCAAACCTGGCAAACCTTTGCATTCGGCTCGGACTTATCTTTGCCGACATAATGCTCGCTGCCGTAGACAACGGAAATACTGTCTCCGAAGAAACGTACTTTAGCCTCATCAAGTTGGCAATCATGGGCGATGTGTGCGCCTTTCTCGTCCTTTAGTTCATCAGCTTTCTTGAACCGCGCACCCTTCGTTGACGTGCCTTGGAAGTCGTCGGCAAGCAGCCCGGCGACGACACCGTTATCGACACATACACCTTCAGCCCACTTGCGTTCCATCTCGATGATGTATTTTGCAGTCTTATCATCCGCAGAAGCCCAGTGACTCTGCTGCGTGTACGCCGGAACGAGCAACAACGTTGTCGTGATTACCACCGCGAAGATTCGTATGTGCATTTCTCGCATTGCGGAATCCTACACTATGCTCCGATGGTGGCGTAGTAGAACTGCGCATTCGGCTGGTTTTGGCCGGATGGTGGGCGATTCGGAAGTAACCGTCGTTTTGCTGTCTTGGGGTTACTTCTCTCCATACGGTCAAACACTCACAACGAAATCACAGAAGACAAAACTTCACGAAGGTGGCACGATGAAGTGCTCCAAATAGGTTGATCGGAAAGGCAGTCCATCGCATCTTTGCCGAAGTCTTCGGAAGATCTATGCGAAATCTGTTTGCACTTGTGTTTCTCGGGACTGCCGTTATGGCACACTCTCAAAGCGTGCCGTTCACGATTGCGCTTAGCGCGGCTAAATCCGAGGTCATGGCGGGGGAGCCGGTGGACCTCAGAGTTGTCATGACCAACACGTCCGATTCACGACGTGGACTGCACAACCAATGGCAGCAATGCCCTAGACCGCAGCTACGAGTACGAGGTCACGGACGAGCAGGGACAGCCGGTGCACAAGATTGAGAAGGAGCATCACGGTGGTTCAAGCATCTGGCCCTGCGTCCTCAAGCCAGGTCAAACTAACACTCCATCAGGCGGCCGGATCAGTGTCCTTTATGAGTTCGGCCATCCGGGAAAATACACGATTCAGGTTTCCCGAAATGTCTGGGGAAACGGGAATCGTCCGGGCACATTTGGTAGAGGCAGCGACCATCCGCCCGTCGTGAAGTCCAACATTATCGTCGTGACGGTACTTCCTCATGACGATTCGCCAACTCCGAAGGAATAATGGACGATCGGCTCATGGAGGATTGTTCAATGGGCGGCACGACTGGTTTCAGATGCCGGCGTACCAGGCGTACCCGGCTTCAGGGGATGCGGAGCCGAGGCCCTGGCCAATGCGTTTCATTGAGTCGGTGACGGTGATGTGGTTGAGGTATTTCACGCTCTTGTATCCGAGCTGGCGTGGGAGTCGGAGGCGGAGCGGGCCTCCGAACTGGACGGGGAGGTCGCCGTTGTTCATGCCCATGGTGAGGAAAGTTTGAGGATGTGTGGCGTCGGCCATGTCAATGCTTTCCCACCACTCGGGCTCGATGGAGAAGTAAACGATATAGCGCGCCTGCGGCAGGATGCCGACGGCGTCGAGTACATTGTGGAGCGGTGTTCCGATCCACTCGGCGATGTAAGACCAGCCCTCTTCGCACGCCACTTCAGTGATCTGGTGGTGCATGGGAAGAGCTTTGAGGTCGGAGAGCGAGAACGATGTGGGATGCGCGACCATGCCGTCGACGTAGAGATTCCAATCGGAAAACCCCGCGGCTTGATGGCGCTTGAATGCGTCGCCGGGCGGCGCGACCTCGTTGCCGAAGGGCCTGGGCGAGATCATGCCGCGCGGAAATTCCCGGGCCAGGGAATGCCTGGTGACAATGCGCTGGGTTGCATATGTCAGCGATTCGCCGGGGCCAAAGAATCCGCCGCTGTCTGGGGGGACGAGGCCATATTGACGGGCGATACGGGAAGCTGCGGCAAGACCGGCCACTCCCGCAGTGGCGGCAAGGCCGGTGGTGATGAGCTTGCGGCGAGAGAAGTTTCTCATGGGTGCTCCGTTGGTACGACGAGACGACCGGTGATCATGGCGCGCATATGTCTCCAGAATCCGGCGAGCGAAATCATCGCGACGTGGACGATGAGAAAGAGGAGAAGAAATCCGGAGAGGAAGAAATGCAGAGTGCGTGCGGACTGGCGGCCGCCCAGCAGATTGACGGTTGCCGGGAATGCAGAGTCGAAAGCGGGAGACAAGGCAAGACCGGTCCAGATGATGAGCGGAAACAGGACGAAGATGACCACGAGATACGCGGTGCGCTGGACGACGTTGTAGGCATGGCCTTCTTCTGGATCGGGCGGCGCGCGGCGCAGATATTTTGCAAAGACTTCGCGGAAGGCTTTCCACTTGCGATCGGCGGGGGCGGGAACAAGGTTTCTGCGGAAATGATGGTTGAGCAGGCTCGCGATTACGTAGATGAGGCCGGTGATCACCAGGACCCATGCGGCTTCAAAGTGGAGATAGCGGCTCCAGCCATTCTGGTCGGGCCACTTGTAGTTGTAGCCGGTGGGGACCGTATCTCGCGATGCGGGGACCGGGATCTGGAAGAGCGGGGTGGTGCCGGAGTTGCCGGTTTCGCCCCAGTAGAAACGAGGGTGGGAGATGATGATTTCGCATCCGGTGACGAGGAGGGTGAGGAAGGCGATGACGGTGATCCAATGCGTGATGCGCACGAGCGCGGTGTGCCGCTGTGTGGCTTGGATTTGTGGCGATGAAATGGCTGGCACGCGGGGAGGATAGCACATGGCGGGCCGATGACTTCGGAATTATTGCCGGCGGGTTCAGACCTCGCGCTCAAGAGAATGTCGGTTGATCGCGTGTCTTGCCTTTCCCAGGTCTCAAAGTCGAGACCTGGGGCACCCGGCTAAGTGGCCGGCGGGACACTGAGATAACATCCGAGTCTAGATACGGAGTGAAAGTCGATGTTATCGCGCAGAAAACTAATCAAGAATGCAGGATACGTACTAGGGGCGGAGTTTACCTCACCTGCGATTCTGGGTGCATTTCAGCAGGACCAGACGAAAAACGGTCCTACGCAGATTCAGGAAAGGGCGACTGATTATGTTGCCCGAGCCGAAGGACTAAAGCCAGACCTGCACGAACTCGCGCAGCCCCCCGTTAGACTCGTGAAACCGGTTGCAGACCCTACGTATTTTCTCCGCTGGCGCATGGAGAGTGACGGCGCACCCGAGTCGCTCACCAGCAAAACGTTTCGTGCCGGTGACAGCTTCATCGTAGACTTTGGCGGACATCGCACGGGTTATTTGTCGTTCGCTCTCGAAGGGGTTGGCCGGAGTGTCGATGCACCTACACGGCTGCGCCTCATATTCGGCGAAGTGCCCGGCGACGTTTCTGAGTCCTTGCATCCCTATAAAGGGTCACTCAGCGAGGGATGGCTACCTGAGGAGATCATTACGGTCGACTTTCTTCCGCAGAAGGTGCGCATGCCCCGGCGTTACGCCTTTCGCTATGTAAAGGTTGAGGTGATAGCGACCTCCCCGAACTATGCAGCACGGTTCGGTAATTTTGAAGCGCATGCGGTGACTTCTGCCTCTGGAACGATTCCACCCCTCCCGAATTCATTTTCGGAAGAACTGAGACGCATCGATGAAGTGAGTATCGCGACATTGCGCGATTGCATGCAGACCGTGTTTGAAGATGGTCCCCGCCGAGACCAGCGCTTGTGGATCGGCGATCTGCGGCTCCAAGCACTCGCAAACTATGCAACCTATCGCAATTTCTCGCTGGTGCGGCGCTGCATGTATCTTCTGGCTGCGTTTCCGCGCGAGGACGGGCTGCTACACGCCGACGTGTTTGAAAAGCCCAAGCCGACTGCGTCCGGCGATGTCTGCCTGGATTATGCCGCGCTATTTGTTGCAGTGCTGGCGGACTACGTGAAAGCTTCGGGCGACCTTGTTACGGGCAGAGAGTTGTGGCCGGTGGCGAAGCGTCAGCTTGAAATCATCTCGAAGAATCTCAATGGCGATGGGCTGTTTGTCGATCCAAGGAATGTGTGGATCTTTGTCGACTGGCAGCCGGCGCTCGAGCATACGGCGTCGATGCACGGCATTCTGCTCTGCTGCTACCGACACGGTCTGGAACTGGCGCATGTGATGAAGGACGATCACGCGGTGAGCGAATACACGGGAGTCACTGCGAAGATGACCTCAGCGGGTCGCGCAGCTTTTTATGACGAGGAGCGGAAGGTCTTTGTGAGCGGGTCCGAGCGGCAGGTGTCGTGGGCTTCGCAGGCGTGGCTCGTGCTGGCGGGAGTGGTGACGGAGGAAGCGGCGGCAACCGCGTTGAAGAATGCGATGGCGGATGCGAAGAGCGTTCGCCCCGGCGCTCCATACATGTATCACTATGTTGTCAGTGCGTTGCTCCAATGCGGCCAGCGTCAGGAGGCGACGAAACTCATTGAGGACTACTGGGGAGCAATGGTAGCTAATGGAGCGGACACGTTCTGGGAAGTTTTCAATCCTGCTGATTCGCGCATGTCGCCGTACGGGGATGTCCACATCAACAGCTTTTGTCATGCATGGAGTTGCACACCGTCGTATTTTCTGAGAACGCCTGCCTTGTTGGGTGATAGTGCCGTTCCGAAGGTGTAGTGGGCGATCCGGAAATAACCTTCGTTTTGCCGTTTTGGAGTTACTTCCGTATCGACGGTTATCCGACCACAACCTTGGAATACGACGCAAGCATATACTTGGATTTCTCAGAAGGGTGCCTGTGCGGCCACGCCGTATTCTCTCTTCTGTTTCGCTCTGGTCTTTAGGTCTTCGTCAGCGAAGTGAGGAAATGGTTCAAGTTCAACTGCGGCTTTTCTCGCTTGTATTGTTGGGTCCGTGGCTCGCCGGCTGCGGAGGCGGAGGCTCCTCTTCTCCAGCGTCGGGGGCGCACCCTGCGTCATTGGGTTCTACAGTAGACGCGCTTGCGAACGCCGCAATCCAGCAACAGGGCCTGCCAGGAATGACAATAGCTCTTGCGAAAAACGGAACCATGTTGTACGTCAAGGCATATGGTGTTTCAAATGTGGCCACGAAGCTGACAACGCAGACGAACACGATATTTGGAATCGGATCGATCACAAAGCAGTTCACTGCTGCTTTGATCATGAAGTTGCAGGAACAAGGCAAGTTGCATGTGGATGATCCCCTTAACGCCTACCTCCCTGTGTACAAGTTCCCATCGGCCATCACTTTGCGTATGCTGCTGACCCACACCTCAGGACTTGCAGACTACACCACTTTTTCTTCATACCCGGGCTGGGCGACAAACGGTGTTTCAGAAGCAACGCTGCTCACGGCCGTGAGTCAGGTGCCCTTGTTATTTCAACCCGGCACTCAGTTTTCGTACTCCAACAGCAATTATTTCGCTCTCGGCGCGGTGATAGAGAATGTAACGGGCCAGTCTTACGAGACGAATCTCAACCAATACATCATTCAACCGCTGGGATTGACGAGCACGTACTATGCTCTTCCTCCGTCGTCTCAATCCGCGATCGGATATACGATGGGCACGACCGACCTCGTTCCGGCATTGGTTGTAAATCGTTCGGCTCCGTTCGCCGCCGGAGCGTTGAGTTCGAGTGTCACGGATCTTGTCAATTGGGATAATGCGCTCGTCCACGGGCAGGTGGTTTCCCCTGCATCCTTTAAAGAAATGACAACGCCGATCCCTCTCATCGTTGGGAATGGCTCGGGGTCATACGGTTTTGGATTAGAACTTAGCGCCATCAACGGCAGGCCCATCATCTGGCACGGTGGTGCGATCAATGGCTTCGACGCCGACTCTGAGGTGTTCCTTGACAGTGGCTTTACCGTGGAAGTGCTCGTGAATAGGGATGGTGCGGACCCTGTTAGCATCGTCAACCAGATCGTATCCTCTGTGTGCAGTTCAGCGCAGCTCTCTTCAAATTGCTGATTTCGAGAACTTGGATCTACGATTCCGCTATTTTGTTAGCTCCTATCGGTTTGTGGCCAGCCCGGAAATAACCCGATTTTGGGATTACTTCCGGTTAGACGGTGATCCGCTCGGAACAAATGACCTGCCCCTAATCCGATAATGGATGACCCAACCCTAGCCAAATGCGAAACGGGTTCTCTTCTGCGGAATGTGTTTTTCCGGCTCACTTTCCGGTCATCGCATGAACAAGCGTGTACAGCCCGTAGAGCAACGGTAGGGCACCGAGGGCAATTCCATATAGGCGCATTCGAGGAGTCGCTTCATACGTTTGTCCTTCATCGGGCATCAAAGGAAAATCTCCCTGAAATGAGAAACGTTTCGCAAAGCACGAATACAAAATCATCGCGATCCCCAAAATGATGTAAAACAAAACGGCTGGATGGAGCACCACGAAATCGATGAGAGTGTCTAGCGGGTCCATCCTTCATCCTCCTGTCGCACTTTGAGTGAAGATCACAGTTGAGCATACGCGAATGGAGGTCATTTCCGGTTGGAGGGTCACTCGCTAACAACGCTTCAGTCTAAGGCTATAGAAGCGCAAGCACGGCTGAACCCGTGAGCGAGGAGTTCAGTTCGCGCATTTGCTGAACAAACCGATCGAGCGCCGCTGGTTCAAAGGCGCAAAGCATCTCGACGCGCTGTGCCAGCGACTCTTGACGGTAGTCAGCTTCGATGACCAAACGCAATTGGCAGTGTCCTGCGCCGTCGATGCACGAAAAGTTCAGTTTCATCGCTCCACCGGCAAACTTAGGACCGAACGCGCCGAGGGTCACTTCACGCTGGTCTTCCAGACCCACTGGGAACCCGGCCAAGACCGTCGCTGTATCGGCCAAATCACCCTGCCCCATGTAAAGGCAAGTTGACCCGGCAAACGTTCCATTCCAAGCGGATACTTTGAGTTCGACCACATCGGTGTCGTGATACCAGTATGTCAACTGAACACATCGATCCATGCGTCAATCCTAACGACTCGGGATTGCTACATATGTGTTACGGGCGAGTGGTGGCCCACCCGGAGATTACTTTGGCGATACTAGGACGATCTAGGCGTTAACCGGCGAGTAATTTCCGCATCGACGGTGATTCGCCCGCAATGATCCCAGGTGCCCTATTATGCGACCTGAGCGACCTGGGCATGTGATCGCCCATTCGGCGATAACTGAAGAGTAGCGGCTAGAAGCATTCACCGCGCCCATGCTGCCCGAGTTGTCCCCATGCGATGCCGGAAACGCCAGCGGTTTCCATTACTTCTATCCAATAGGGCCAGCCAAACCGCACTTTGACCCGGAACGTAACTCGGACTGGCCTGGTCGGATTCTGTTCAATAATGTCTGCAAGTTTTCTGTCGTAATACACGGCATAGCACTGAAGATTTCCGATGGAGCGAACCAGCACCACTCTAGGGTGCCCTTTCACATCAACATTCGGCCATTCCTGAGCGGGCCCATACGTGTCGTCGGGGTACCAAACGTAGTTGAAGCTCTCAACTCGCGTGTGGTGAGCGTAGTACCCAAATGGAATCGCTGCCATAACGACCAGAACTATCACTGCTGTTTTGCGTTTCATTGGGCCCCACGATATTCAATTCTCATGGTACGGGCCTAGGTTCCGGGCTACGAGTGTATTGTTTGAATGCTAAGTCGAGGAGGAGCACGAGGGTGTTACAAAGGCTGAACTCAGCTGTGAGGCTGATTCAGAGAACTACCCACGGAGGCTCCTCAGAGACATATGTATTACATCGGACTTGATGTTCACAAGAAGACGATCAGCTATTGCGTGAAGGACGCGGCCGGCAAGATCCAGAGTGAAGGCAAGATCGGATCGACGCGGCGTGAACTTGATGCCTGGATCAAGACCCTTCCCCAACCCCGGATGATGGCGATGGAAGCGACGATCTTTACCGGTTGGATCTTCGATCACCTGGTTCCGCATGCGGAGAAGGTGAAGGTTGCCCATCCACTGATGCTGCGAGCCATTGCCGCAGCCAAGCGGAAGAACGACAAGATCGATGCCAGCAAGATCGCCGACTGTCTTCGTTGTGATTTCCTTCCGGAGTGCTACATGACATCGACCGAGATCCGCGACCGGCGGCGTACACTGCGCTATCGCGGACTGCTGGTGAAGCAGATGGTGCAGATGAAGAACCGGATCTCGGGCTCTGTTGATGGAGACCGGCGTGAGCTACAACAAGCAGCGATTGCACAAGGTGGGCTACTTCACCGAGCTGATGTCGGGCAACGAAGAGATCGACTGTGTCAGGCCGCTGCTGAAGCTGAGCCGGGATACGATCAATCGATCGCAGAAGCTGGACTATGCGCTGGTGAGTTCGCTCGAGCGCGACCCGTTGCTGGCCGAGCGGCTGAAGCGGTTGAGAACAGTTCCCGGAGTGGGTCCGATCACGGCGCTGACCTGGGTTCTGGAGATCGGCGATGTGGTGCGCTTCCGATCGATCAAACAGGCTATCAGTTATTGCGGACTGTGCGGAGCCGAGAGGAGTTCAGCAGACAAGGTCATGCGCACGCCGATTTCCAAGCAGCGCAACAAGCATATCCAGCAGGTGCTGGTGGAAGCGGCGAAGCTGGCACCGAGATACAGCCATGAACTGAGCCTTGATCTACGAGAAGGAAATGCAGCGAGGCAATCGCAACCGCGCCACACTGGCAGTTGCCAGAAAGATGGTGGCCTGGATGGTTGCGGTCGAACGCAGAAAACAGGATTTCGTGCCTGCCGAGGAACGCGGAGGCACGGCGGCAGCCTAAAAACCTGCCCATGAATGAAAACACCAGGATTATTCCGATGCGCAGACTGCCAGGCCCCGCAAGTAGCCCACTGTGCGATGGAGTGAAAACTCCGGAGGCTCCCGTTGAATTGTTTCGGGGCTGGCAGAGAACACAAACTCAATCTTCTGTGCGGACTCTTCGGAGTCTCAGACAGCAAATGGATGTGTGGTTCTGCTTGATGCAGGAATCATCGGCCGAGAGGCACTGTTGCGTAACGGCAGATCCTGATCAGACCAATTGCGCGCCCTCCGGTGCGCGCCCAGGAATTCTGTGCTTTTCTCTTGACTTGGACTTACATAGATGTGGACTATCCGGAAATTACTCTTTCGATAACAGTTCTGCTGCCCTGTTGTTCAAGTAGTAATTTCCGGATAGACGGTAATTGGCTCGGAACCTCAAAGGATCTGTGATCGGCATTACAGGAGGGAACAATTGCAGACCATAATGTGTCCATAACGATATGGGTCTTGAACGCTTTCGCACGTTGCTGGCTCTGCCCCTGGCGAGCCTTTTTCTGATCTTGCTCGTATGCGTGTTCGCGATGCGACGGCCTGCTTCATTGGGGGTTCGGATGCCTCTTGTGAGACTCAAGTCGCCCGGACAAGAACCTACCTGCGACGGGCGTTGGGTCTTTGTCGAACTGCTGACAGATGGCACAGCCAAGGTCAATTCAGAATTGGTACCGAAGCAAGACCTATCTGCAAAAGTGGGCGGATTGATGCAGTCCCGAGCGGAGCGGGTGGTCTTCTTAGTTCCGTCTCCTGATATTCCTTATTCTCAGTTTGTTGAGACGCTCAACGTTCTCGAGAAAAGCGCACCAAGTACCCATATTGGAGTGCTATCCGGCACTCTGCGTGACCAGTTTGTAGGTCCACCCATTACATCGCCTCTGCAACGCGCTTATTTGCCGTGCGACATCGTTTGGCCCGCCAAGGAATTCCAAACTATCGAGTAGTGGACTATTCGGACCTTACCCAAAATGGTGCAATTTTCTTGTTGGCGATGATTCACAAGGATGAGGAACCCCAGAGACGTGAGCCCTTCGAGGATATGCTGAATTGCTTCCAACGATTTCCGTGTACCCGCTGCTTACGTTCCGCAGAAGGTTTGGCGGACGCGTTCTTCGGGACGGGCTGGGGTCGTGTAACGGTCGAGATCGGGCCGGTCGTCATAGGGACGTGACACTGCATCGAGCAACTGCTCGAAGGGGTGGAAGTTCTGATTCCACATCGCAGCGTTGAGCGCTTCCTCTACGAGGTGGTTGCGCGGGATGAATGCCGGATTTGCTTTTCGCATGGCCGCGGCACGCGCATCGGGCGAGATGGATTCGTCTGCAAGACGCTTGCGCCATTGCGCAGCCCACTCATCGTAAGCGGACGGGACGACGAAGAGTTCACGGACACCAATGTCGCCCTCGACGCCGGCGGCGGCATCGCAAAGGCGGCGAAAGGTTAGTGTGAAATCGGCGCCGTTGGCGGCCATGCGTTCGAGCAAATCTTCAGCAAGCGCAAGATCTTCGTCACGCTCGGTGTAGAGGCCAAGTTTGCGGCGCAGACCGGCGATGCGGGCTGCCTGAAACTGGGGATCGAAGGCGGCGAGGGCTTCGTTGGCCGAAGTCACTGCTTCTTCCTGGATGCGTGATTCACCCGTTGCCGGGCTACCTGTTTTCTGGCTAGCCGAATCCTGCTCAAGCAGGGGGAGCATTGCTTCGGCGAGCCGGGTCAGGTTCCAGAGGGCGATGCGGGGTTGGTTGGCGTATGCGTAGCGTCCGTTCTCGTCGATGGCGCTGAAGACGGTGGCGGGATCATATGCCTCCATGAAGGCGCAGGGGCCGTAGTCGATAGTCTCGCCGGAGATGGAGGTATTGTCGGTATTCATCACGCCATGGATGAATCCGATGAGCATCCACTGCGCGACGAGGTGCGCGTGGCGAGAGATCACGGCGTCGAGGAGAGCGCGAAATGGATTCTCAAGGTGCGCGATCTGCGGATAGTGGCGAGCGATTGCGTAGTGGGCAAGGGTGCGGAGACCTTCGGTGTCGCCACGGGCGGAGAAAAACTGGAATGTGCCGACGCGGAGGTGGCTCGCTGCTACGCGCGTGAATATGGCACCGGGCAAGATGGTTTCGCGGAGGACGCGTTCGCCGGTGATAACGGCGGCCAGGGAACGGGTGGTGGGCACACCGAGCGCGGCCATGGCCTCACTGACGATGTATTCGCGCAAGACGGGTCCGAGCACGGCTCTTCCATCTCCGCGCCGGGAGAAGGGAGTCGGTCCTGATCCCTTGAGCTGAATGTCGTAGCGCACGCCGTCGCGGCCCATGACCTCTCCGAGCAGGATGGCGCGACCGTCGCCGAGCTGTGGCACGAAATATCCGAACTGATGACCTGCGTAGGCGAGGGCAATGGGCTCGGATCCTTCAGCCACGCGATTGCCAGCCAGAATATCGATGCCTTCCGTGCTTGTCAGCGCGTTCGGATCAAGGCCAAGGCTGCGAGCAAGCTCCACATTCAGCTTGACGAGCTGTGGCGCCGCTACAGGCGTGGGGGCGAGACGGGCGTAGAAGTGCTCCGGCAGGCGGGCGTAGGTGTTTTCGAAGCTGAAATGGACGGAGGGAGGGCGGGATTCGGAGGTGTCGAGGGAGTCGATCGCAGGGGTGTCCCGTGAACTCATATCCATTGGATGTAAACCTGCTGTTATGGTCTCATCCGAAGCTGCGAGTCTTTATTGCAGCATCCCCGGCGAGAGCAGCCGGAACGCTTGCATTTTGGCTTCTCGCCACGACTTGGCCCTGATTCAATGCGTTGTTGGAGTTACGTCCGTGTTGACGGTTATCGACAGATGCTCGTCTTCTGAGCCCCGAAGGCTCGATGCTATATCTCGTCGAAGTCCGTTTCCTCTAATTCGATGGCTTGGGAAAAAATGGAAGCCAGGAGCGATGCAGGATAAATTGCAGTGTCGCCGTTGTCGAACTCGATGAGCACGCCGCCGCCGGTTCTTTCTGCGGTCACTACTCGGAGAGGTGGTGGCTTGATGTCCATGATTCATTCTGATGCATGTCTGGGTCTCTGTCTGTACTTTGTCGGGCGTTTATGACTCTTCGAGGTGCCTTCGACAAGGGCTATACCGGTGCGATGATGGTCGACGAATCGCGCGTGTTGCAGGTTTCCATATTTCAGACTCTTCAACTACACGTCGGAGACACCGAACCGGATTGCTGCTACTAGGGGTAGAAAAGCGGGTCTTTCGACTCGCTGCGCTTCGCTCAGGATGACGGTTTGTGGGGGGAAAGCGGGTCCTTCGGCTTGGCTCAGGATGACCGGTTAATAGCAGGTCCTTCGACTCGCTGCGCTTCGCTCAGGATGACGGGTTGTGGGGAAGGCAGGTCCTTCGGCTTCGCTCAGGATGACGGGTTGTGGGGGAAAGCAGGTCCTTCAGCTTGGCTCAGGATGACCGGTTAAAAGCAGGTCCTTCGACTCGCTGCGCTTCGCTCAGGATGACGAGTTGTGGGGGAAGGCAGGTCCTTCGGCTTGGCTCAGCATGACGGTGCCTGCTTTCCCATGTCTCAGACGCGAGACATGGGGCACCCATTTTCGTGCGGGGTGAGGCTGCGCTAGTTGAGGAACATGGTGCGGTAGAGGGTGTCGCGCTGGACGGGCTTGAATCCGGCGTCGCGGATGATGCGGCGGAGTTCTTCCTCGGTGGTGCAGTTCGAGGTGCCTGCGGCTTTGACCACGTTCTCTTCGAGCATGACGGAGCCTACGTCGTTGCCGCCGAAGTGGAGGCCTAGCTCGAGGACCTTGAGGCCCTGCGTTACCCAGCTGGCCTGCACGTTCTCGATGTTGTCGAGGTAGAGGCGGGCGATGGCTAGAACCTTGAGGTATTCGACGGAGGTGGCTTCTTCCCATCCGCGGCCGCCGAGGGCGGTGTTGCCAGGCTGGAAGCTCCAGGGGATAAAGGCGGTGAATCCGCCGGTTTCTTCCTGCAGGTTGCGGACCACTTCGAAGTGGTTGATGCGCTGGTCGAATGTTTCTCCGACGCCGAACATCATGGTGGCGGTGGTGCGCATGCCGAGTTCGTGCGCGGTGCGATGGACGGCGACCCAGTCGGCGGTGCGGCACTTGAGGCGTGCGATGCGCTTGCGGACGTCGTCGTCGAGGATTTCTGCGCCGCCGCCGGGGATGGAGTCGAGTCCTGCATCGCGGAGACGGGCGATGGTGGTGCGGAGGTCGAGCTCGCTGTATTCGGCAATGGCGAGGATTTCAGAGGCGCTGAGGCAGTGGAGCCAGATTTTCGGGAAGCGCTGTTTGATGCCAGTGAAGAGGCGTTCGAACCAGTCGATCTTGAGATCGGGGTGAAGGCCGCCCTGCATGAGCACGCCGGTGCCGCCCATCTCCTGGGTTTCGGCGATCTTCTCGTAGATTTTTTCGAGCGAGAGGATGTAGCCCTCGTCGGAGCGGGGGATGACTTTGCCTTCTTTCGGGAGGGGGCGGTAGAAGGCGCAGAAGGTGCAGTATTCAGTGCAGAAATTGGTGTAGTTGATGTTGCGATCGATGATGTAGGTGACTACGCCCTCAGGGTGGAGGCGGCGACGGACGGCATCGGCCTCGAAGCCCAGCCCGATGAGGTCAGGGGAGTTGAAGTAGTCGAGGGCTTGCTGGCGGGTCAGCGACATAAATACAGTTTACAGTTTGGAGTTCTAAGTTCACAGTTCCGGTGCGGTAGTGCAGGGAAATGGGGATCAGTGGCGCTTGGATTTGCGGAAGAGGAATAGGCCGCGTTGCTACCACGCCATCGACGAAGACCTGCCGATGGGGACCCCGGGAGGCGCCGCAGTGCCCAAATACATGGATCAGTGGCGTTTGGATTTGCGGAAGAGGAATAGGCCGCGCTGCTGGACGGGGTCGGGGCGGGTGCGGGAGAGGTTCGAAGCGGTGGAGATTCCGCTGAAGAGAACGAACCAGTCCCAGAATGCGCGGAGAAGGCCTTTATTGGATGGCTGCGGCATAGCGGAACCTTGTCTTGCTATCGCTCATTAGATAGTGCGAGCTTGCCTTGCGGTTCAGGAATGTGGAGGAGTAACGGGTTTTGGGGCGGACTTCGAAGTGGGCTTCTTTGTAGGGCTGGAGACGCCGAAGCTCATTAACAGGAAGCGGAGGCCTTTGCGAAGGGAATCTGCCAAGCTCATTCGGGTACCTGTCTTAACGATAGCGCAACCGCACGCGGGGCGGCGCGTGACCCGGTTATTGCTCGGTGTCGGATTGGGACGTAGGTTTGGGGATCGGGTGGAAGGGGGCTTCAGCGGGAGGGGCTGGGGCACGGTTGAGGATATCGAGCGCGACGGGCGGCATGGGTTTGTTGGCGTTGGCGAGGAAGATGCTGACTTGCCACATCTCAGTGTCGCTGAGCTGGGTTTTGAAGGAAGGCATACCGGTGAGGCGGATGCCGTTTTGGACTTTCCAGTAGGTTTCGCCAACCGGATCGTCGCTGACACCGACGACGCTGGGGTCGCCCTGGTGCGCCTGGAGCAGTTGCGGTGCGTCGGGATACATGTGGTTGCCGACGGCGGCGGGCCTGTTGTGAAGACCATGGCAGAAGGAGCAGCGCTCAACGTAGATGCGCGCGCCGGCGGTAAGGGTGGGCTGATCCGGCTCCATGTGGGTGCCGACCATTTCTTTTTGAACGCGGGTATTGAGAGGGATGTGCACCAGCTGGCTTTCGTTGGGAAAGGGAGGATCGGAGACCGCCACTGGGACACTGCCATAGGTTAGGTACGCGAGGATTGCGAGGGGAACGAGGACAATGCCGAAAATGAGTCCGAGCAGGAATCTCATAAGTATTGCTGCCTCCGTCGTTTTTCATCGTATTGCATGGAAGCGGTGATGACGGCGAAAAGCAGCGTCGTGCGTCCAAAGGATGTCAGCCCCGTGCATAGCCGGTTTGAGATGTTTAAATAACAGAAGGGGTAACGCTCGGCTCCGTAGAGTGTTTCGCCCCACAGACAAAAATCTGTTCGCAGGATCGTTGCTCCGCCCCATGGACGAAAATCTGTCCGCGGGGACCCGAGCTGGAGGTAAGTCTAGACCGATGTATTCTTTTCGCCGTTCTGTAGGTATTCTGGCGGTTATTTCGCTTGTTTCTATTGGTGCTCTGGCGCAGAGCACGGGCTCCAGCAGCAATCCACCGGCTCAGGATCAGGCTCAGCCGCAAGCCCCCACGACAGCCCCAGCGACCACGCAGAGCCAGCAGGCTCCGGTGACAGTGGAGGGACGCATCCGGGCGCGTCGTGAAGCGCGACGTGCGCAGGTTATCCGCGACACGTATGCGAATTTGTACGAGGTATTTGTGGGAGGCGGGTATCAACGTTTTCTGCCGGGGCCGACCCTTCAGCGGAACACGATGTACTCATGGGACGCGGCGATTACGCGCTACTACAGCGAGAAGCTGGGAATAACGTTTGACGGCCGGGGGTATTATGGGACCGCTTACGTTGGGTTGAACTCAACATCGTTGACTCGGCCGGCAATCAGCATGTACGACGTACTGGTGGGGCCGGTCTACCGCTTCAGGATGCGGCCGAAGTACTCGCTGGCTGGGAGCGTGAAGGGCGGAATTGCCATTGGCAATTTCTCGGGCGACACGAACGGATTTGGAACCGAAGTGCTGGGGCTGTTTCCGGATGGAACGACGTATGCGTTAGAAGGCACGTTTATCGGTGAGGCGAATATCACGCCGAATATTTCGCTGCGACTGGCGCCGGAGTATATGGCGACCGGGTTCGGGTCGTCGTGGCAAAACGATATCGGGTTTACGTACGGGCTTGTGTATCGGTTTGGAAAGCAGTGAAAACAGTGGTCAGTGTACAGTGACCAGTGATCAGAAAGCGGCTCACCTTTGCGGTGAGCCGCTTTTATTTGTGTTGTTCACTGCTCACGGTCCACTGTTCACTGCAGGATCGGAATATTAGCGATGCGCTGCTGCCACTCGGCGGGGCCGGTCTGGTGGACGCTGGTGCCTTTGGAGTCGACGGCTACGGTGACGGGCATGTCTTTGACTTCGAATTCGTAGATGCCTTCCATGCCCAAATCTTCAAATGCCAAGCGGCGCGAACTGATGATGGCTTTGGAGACGAGATAGGCGGCGCCGCCGACGGCCATGAGATAGACGGCGCCGAATTCCTTGATGGCTTCAATGGCGGCGGGGCCGCGCTCGGCTTTGCCGATCATGCCGAGTAGGCCGGTTTCGGCGAGCATCTGGCGGGTGAATTTGTCCATGCGGGTGGCGGTGGTGGGGCCGGCGGGTCCGATGACTTCTTCGCGGACGGGATCGACGGGGCCGACGTAGTAGATGAAGCGGTCTTTGAAATCGACGGGGAGTTTTTCGCCGCGGCTGAGCATATCGGTCATGCGCTTGTGGGCGGCGTCTCGGCCAGTGAGGAGTTTGCCGTTTAGGAGCAGGACTTCGCCGGGTTTCCACGTGGCGGCTTCGGCGCGGGTGACGGTGTCGAGGTTGACGCGTTTGGCGCGGGAGACGTCGTAGGTGAGCTTTGGCCAGATATCGAGCGATGGCGGGTCGAGGTATGCAGGGCCGGAGCCGTCGAGGACAACGTGGGCGTGGCGGGTGGCGGCACAGTTGGGGATCATGGCGACGGGAAGGTTGGCGGCGTGGGTGGGCGTGTCGAGAATTTTGACGTCGAGGACAGTGGTGAGGCCACCGAGGCCTTGTGCGCCGATGCCGAGGCGGTTGACCTTGTCGTAGAGTTCGACGCGGAGTTTTTCGGCAGTGGTTTGGGGGCCGCGGTCGATCAGGTCCTGGATGTCGATGTCGTCCATGAGGGCTTGCTTGGCGAGGAGCATGGCTTTTTCAGCCGTGCCGCCGATGCCGATGCCGAGCATTCCGGGGGGGCACCATCCGGCGCCCATGGTGGGGACGGTTTTGAGGACCCACTCGACGACGGAGTCGGATGGGTTGAGCATGACGAATTTGCTTTTGGCTTCGGAGCCTCCACCTTTGGCGGCAACGGTGATGTCGACCTTATCGCCTTTGACTAGGTCGACGACGACGGCGGCAGGGGTGTTGTCCTTCGTATTCTTGCGAGCGCCGGCGGGATCGGCGAGGAGCGATGCGCGGAGTTTGTTGTCGGGGTCGAGGTAGGCGCGACGGACGCCTTCGTCGCACATGCCTTGCATGTCGAGCGTGGGCGGCCCGCCGTCGGGGCCTTCGAAGCGGACATCCATGCCGACTTTGACGAAGACGTTGACGATGCCGGTGTCCTGGCAGATGGGGCGGTGGCCCTCGGCGCACATGCGGCTGTTGATGAGGATCTGCGCCATGGCGTCTTTGGCGGCGTGGGACTGCTCGCGCTCGTAGGCCTTGGTGAGGCAGGTGATGTAGTCGGCGGGGTGGTAGTAGCTGATGTATTGCAGCGCGCCGGCTACGCTGCGGATGAAATCTTCCTGGCGGATGACGGTCATGGGTGAAGCTCCTCGAACCTTCTAGGGTAAAGGACGGGAGGGATGGCTGGCGAAACGAAGCGGGTGCTGGTGCGGGTGTTCAGGTTTTTGTTCAGGGACGGTCTGGAACTGGGAGTTATTTACGGGTTGACCACAAACGGCCCGCGATGCCAGATCAGGCGGATGTTTGCTTGTGCGAAGCCGCAGTTGAGCGGCCTACTATGCAGTCGTGGTCTGTTTGAATAGCAATCACATCGATTCCTTCGAATAGAGCTAAATTGCACATCCATTCAGATTAGAGGCGGATATTGTGAACAAATATTATTCTGGTTGGCCCATTACTATTCAGGCGGCATTCAGACGGTAGATTGAATGACAATCGGCGCCATCGACGAATCACAACGTAAAGCGGCGACAGTTGTGGGATTCTCTTATCTGTTTGCGCTGCCACCGGCCATCTTCGCCGAGTTCTATGTACGCAGCCATCTCATCGCCGCCGGCAACGTCGCTCAAACGGCGCAGAACGTCATGACCCACGGACGGCTTTTTCGTCTGGGCATCGCCAGCAATCTCACGGTTTTCGCGGTCGATGTCGTCCTGATCATGTCTCTTTGCGTGGTCCTCATGCCGGTGAATCGAGGCCTCGCGTTACTGGCCACGGGCTGGGGGCTGATCGAGACGGCAACCCTCGTCGTCGTCACGCTCAGTGATCTCGAAGTCTTACGGATACTGAGTGGCGCCGACTACCTGCATGCATTCGAAGCGAACCAGTTGCAGGCACTGGCGAGACTGTCGCTCAGTGCGCATGCCGATACGTATAACGTCGGCCTGGTGCTCGCCGGGCTTCGAAGTACTGCCTTCTGCTATCTGTGGTTCAAGTCCGGCTACATTCCAAAAGCGTTGGCGGGATGGGGAATGGTTGCGTCGTTTCTGATGGGAGCGTGCGCATTCTCGTTCATCATCTTTCCGGAATTTGCGAAGGTCATCCCGGTTGAGATTTATGGAGCTCCTATCTTCTTCTTCGAGTTGACAATGGGCTTCTGGCTGCTTGTAAAGGGGTTACCGCCTGTGGGACTTCGCAAGTTGACTCAGTGAGTCGGAGCACAGAGGAGTTGACATGACACGGGCAGCGAACGCAAGGATTGCGGGATTCACGTTCCTCTTCTACGCGGCGATTGGGATATGCGGTGATCTGTTGATGCATAATGCGTTCGGCGGCGCGGACGATGCCACGACTCTCGCGCGCTTTGGCGAGTACGCGACGGAAGTGCGAATCGACATTCTGATCAAGTTGCTCGAAGCCCTCTCGGCCCTCGTGCTGGCTGTTACGCTATACGGGATCACGCGCGACGAGGACCATGAGCTTGCAATGCTGGGCATGGTGTGTCGCGTTGCGGAAGGCGTGCTCGGCACGCTCAGCATTCAGAGCTACCTGGGAATGGTGTGGCTGGCGAAGGCAGGGGCGGGGCCGGGTGCGCTGGATTTGTCTACAACGAACGCGCTGCGCACATTTCTGTTAATGCCGGTGCCGAGCGTGCCCGTCGGTACAGTCTTTTTCGCCGTGGGGAGTACGATCTTTTCCTATCTCCTGCTGCGCGGACGGATGGTGCCTGTCTGGATCGCAGGGCTGAGCCTGTTCGCATCGGGGCTGCTCGCGTTGGTACTGCCCCTGCAAGTCGCCGGTTTCTCCACGTGGCGGATTACCGGGTACTACCAATGGCTGCCTGCCCTCGTTGCACAAACCGCGCTTGCGCTGTGGCTGTTGATCAAAGGTGTGGCCACGCCCGGTGACGCGGTGAGAGTTACACCGCAAGATGTATGAATGAATTGGATCCGAAATCATCAGAAGCGGTTGAATAACAATCGAGGCTTGTCGCAATCGACTGCGGACCGAACCCCACAATGTGCTTCGGTTGGATAACCGCCAATCCAGACATTGCACATTTTGGTGCAAAATCGAGTTGGGGAAGTGTGGTCCACGATCCGACCGGCTATTTCACCAACTCAATCTCACTCGGTCTCCACTCCTTGGTGAAGAATGGTTCGAGCGGGCTGTAAAGGCGGAGGATGGTGAACCAGCCTTTCTTCAGATCGGTTTGTATCCAGTTACCATCGCTCACGCTCTCGGGTTTGGCGGGAGCGAAATAGATAGTGGTGGAGCCGTCTGCACTCGCCTTTGCGGCGGGTGTCGGATAGCTTTGACTGCCAGGGCGAGGATAACGCTGCGGAGCATCGAGCATCGAGCGCGTTTGGTTGTCGTAAACGGTGAACGACCAGAACTTCTCCGCAGGGATGTTCGCAGGCAGCGTGACCTTGTAAGTCTTGCTGCCATCAAAATATTCGCCTTTGGAATCGACGAAGCTGACGAGATACTGCGAGCCGATTTCCGTCAGGCGCATGATCATTGCTGGCGTGATAAAGGTATAGGCGAAGAAAAAGGCCGTCCGCACGTGCAGCGTGCGTGCGCCGGTAGGCGAATAGGGGGTAATGACTCCTTCCGCACTTACCTGGGGCGGCGGCGTCTCGAAGTTGTACCCGCCGATGAAGAGCGGGTTGAACCATGCAGAGTTGGGGTAGTAGAAACCGCCTTCAGACGGACGGTCATTCCAATTTAGCGTCCGTGCAGCGGCGGTCCCAATGGCGGCTGCGTCGGTGAGAATCTTTTTCATTCGCGCGTCGGGATTGAATGGCTTGCCCTTCACGATGCCGATTGCAGCCAGCGATCCCATTATCTCCGGGTCAAGCCCACCCACCGGCTCCTTTTGCACTACGTCGTTGAGCATCTCGAAGTAGCTGAAGTCGTTTGGCGGAATAGTATTCATCACCTTGCCCGTGCCTTCGGTGAACGTCACTGGCTGCTGGGGCCGCAGAAACGCCCAGTTCATTTTGTGATCCGGTGTGCGTGCCAAGGTAGCGTTGCCCTGTAACGCAGCGCCGATGCTCGTGCCGTATCCGCCGGGGAGGTAGGGATAGACCTTAAGCGTCTTCTTGATCAGCGCGACGACCGGCTTGGGGTCGTTCTTGTCGAGAAATGCCCGCCCGAGCATGGTGGCTCCGGTGGTGCGCAATTTCTGCACGAAGTAACCGCCGTCCGGTAGCTCGCCTTCGTACCCGGGCGGCAGAAACAAGTATTTGCCCCCTTCGCCCCGGTCCGGGCCGGGCAGACCGAAGTCGGTCACCCATTGGAACCACATGTCGTCGATAACGCCGAGCGATAACGGCGGCGTCTCCAGTACGATTGGCCCATCGGTGACGTCCAGATTGACCCAGAAATAGATGGTGTCCGCATTGGCCGTCAGGAACAGGGACTTCGCATCCATCGGTTCCGAGAAGATGAGGGCAGTATTGTTCGGGATCCCGGCATCGTTGCAGCCTTTGAAGATGGATGCAACCGAAACGCCCTGATAAGCATTCACGAATGCTTCGACTCCATGCATCAGATCGAGGTAGTCGTAAACCTTCGCTACCGTCTCTTTGCTCGGCGCGCCGTTCCTGTACTCCAACGTACCGATGCTGGTCTGGACACTGTCAGGCGTAGCGATTTCTCTCGGGATATTCTGGGCACCTGTCTGCGTGTTCTGCGCAGTGACCGTGGGAATAGCTGTCGTCGTCATGATTATCTCCTTTGGGTGACCGGTCCAAGTCTGAGCGCGAACTGCAACTACTTAACTTTTTCGACATCCGGTGGCAGCCATGTTCCGTCGAGGAGCGACTCCTCCGGCCAATAGTTCCGCAACAATAACGAGAATGTGCCGCCAGGTGCGGGAATCCAGTTCGTCTCCTTGTCGCTGCCCGGCGACTTCAAGCCGAGATAGAGCGTCAGTGACCCGTCCGCGCCAAATTGCAGCGATTTGTTCTTCGTGCCGAGCGAGAAACGGTCCAATGGATTCGCGAAGAAAAAGTGGTACTCGTCATAGACAGTCAACGACCAGAATCCCTTGACGGGCGGGAGTTTTCCCTTTGGAAATGTAATCGTGTATTGATTATTTCCATTTAGGGTTTCGCCCTTGCTGTCCGTTTCTTTGAATTGGTACTGGGTCTCCTCGGGCGTGTTCTGATACATGCTCGATTTGGCGATGGCGGTTCGATTCAGGTAGTCCGTTCCCCACTGCGAGGCGTTCTTCGGGGCGGTCCAGCCTTTGCCGATGGCTCTGCCGTTGTAGCGGAAATAAAATAACGGATCGATGAGTTCTTTGTCGGCGGCAACGAAGGAGTCAGTAAGTGCCTGCTTCGTCTCCGGGTCTGCGGACGCGGCCTCCCACACCGATTGAATCCAGCCGTAAAGGGCCTCCTCACCGGGCAGCGGCGGAACCTCTTTCATGATGACGGGAAGCTCCTGATAGTAGGCCTCCGGCTTCACCCACTTGCTTTCGCCCTTCCCATCCTGTTTCGGCGCCGGAACGTGCGGAAGCTTGCTCCAGTCCGTAGTCTTCGTCTTCCCGTCATATTTGCTCAAGGGATAGAACACAACTTGGTTGAGCAGAGGCTGGACAGCCGCAGTGTCTTCGGCGCTGGATTCCTTGAAGATGCGGGGAACGCAGAACACAAGATCGGTGGACGAACGCACTACTGCGTTGATCCCCTCAGGAACGTTGCCCTTCCAGTTTGGCCCTACCATCATGTAGAAACCCGGCTTGGTGCCGTACTGCTTGCCGATCCTGGCGATCTCGTCTGTCCGCTGGTCGTACAGCGCATAGACATAGAAACGGTCGCCGAAATCCGGCACCTGAAACACAGTCGGCTCCTTGTCGAGCGCGGTGAAGCCCGCGCCGTACACAACATCCTGATTAGGGCAGACGATGAACCTCTGTTCCGGTGCAATGTAATTAACCAGCATCGCATTGGAGCCCACCGGAGCAAACGGGAGAATGCCCCCGACCAGACAGGGCACTGGAGCCATGGAAAAAGCTATGCGACGGTTGTGGGCGTTGACCATCGGATAGCCCCAGACATATGCCATGCGTCCGACCATCTGGACATACTCCTTGGTCATCGTGTTGCCGGGAACCGGGCCGGGCACTTCGGCAGCGGTGGTTGGGATTAGAACTTGCGGTAGTTGTGCGGTCGGGACCGCCGTCGGAGATGCCGTTGTCACCATAGTTTGTGCTCCTCTTCGAGCCCGGAAATCTGTTCCAGCCCTTGGCACGGACACTAGAGGAGAAAATCCGCCTGCAGCAACTGTTCAAAGTGACAGGCGCGTATAAGTCCGGTTGAGCTTTTCTGGTGACGATTTTGGAGGGTTATGACGACTGGATTACTTGAGCAATTCCACCAGCGAGCTTTGTTCCGGGCGAATCACCGCCTAACCGGAAGTAATCCCGTTTTCAGGTATGTCTGAATGGCCGACAATTGACAGCAGCTGACCAGCAGCCGCGAATTGCTATGCATTGTGTATGATCCGGGTCAGGCTCCCGAAAAGCAGCTGAGAATCCAAACAGTCGTTGTAGGGAGGACTCTTGGCATCCCTTTCAGAATCGGAGGCTGTCACCATGGCAGATATAGCGCAGTCAAGGGATGCAAAGGTCGTGAATATCGAAAACATGGAGCAGTTGTGGAATGATGCCATTCTGAGAAGGGATGTTGGCTCTGCTGCAAGTTTTCAGGCGTCAGAATTTAGATTAGTCATTGGGGTCGAGGGTCAACCTCTACAGGTGATACCGAAAGAGCTTTGGCTCTCAGTCCTACCCCGTTATGTAATCCATGACCACGAAATTACGGATATGCATGTATCTATCTGGAACGACCTGGCAGTCGTGACGCTCGCCATTACCCAAGTTGCAGAGCCCCTGAATGGTCGCGACATCAGCGGCAACTTTCTGATTACAGATATTTGGGTCTTTCGAAATGAAAAGTGGCTAGTAGCCGAACGCCATTCGTCTCGTCAGGAGAAAGCTTCAGTTGCGGTGCGAGAGGCATTTCAACCATTCGAAAGAGGCCACTGAGATTCCATGGTATTTTTCGGAAGTTGCGGTCGAGCAACCGCCTAACCGTCGATTACTACTTCGGCACTGACGGGTTGGCCACAGTCTAACTAGAATCCCGGAGGATGGCCGACATCTGAGATGATGGGCCAACCCGAGATAACATGGACTCCTCAGTCACCATCATCGTCGAATCCTATAATTTCACGGAGGATCGCGATGCCACGCTGCTCAGGCGCGCACTGCGCGCCGCATGCGATCTGCTCCTCAAAGACCCAGCGAATCGCGAGGTCATCCTCACGGATGCCGCGCCGCCCGGCGCCCTGTCCGAACTGCTCAAAGACTTTCCGGAGGTCCGCCGCGTCGCTGCTTCGGGCCTGAGCTACGACGAGGCCAAGTTCCGGGCCGTGCGTGAGGCACGCGGCGAATATGTACTTTTCCTCGACGGCGACTGCATGCCACAACCCGGCTGGCTCGACGCTCATTGCGCCGCACTCAGGAGCGGTGAAACGATGGCCACCGGCGGCTTCACTCGCTATGAGGGCGGGTGGTTCGCCGCGCTCTGCACACTGCTCGATTTCGGATTTCTCCTCCCGCTGGAGCGCCGCAGCCTGGGCTGTTACGCGTCCAACAATTCCGGATTTCATCGCTCGACGCTGCTCGAAATTCCAATGTGTGAAAGCGAGATGCGCTGCAACTGTTACGCCCATGCGCAGGCCCTGATGCAGGCGCGGAAGCCCGTCCTACTGATTCCCGAGGCCCGCGTACGTCATAAGACGCCGCATTTTTTCGGCGAACGTTTCCGCCAGGGTTCCGACAAGGTGGCCGCCTGCCGCGTGAATCCCGATTTACGCGAAAACGCATGGCTGCGGCTCAGTATTTTCGCAGCTCCTCTCTTTTATCGCGAAGCGGTCAGACTGGACTGGCAGCGGCTTGCGCTGGGCCACCGCGATCTGAAACTGCCGCGCTGGTCCCTCCCGTTCGCAGCTCTCTTGTGTCCTGTTTTCCGGCTGGTCGATTTGTGCGGGATCGTAAAAGCTCTCGCGTTTCAACCGCCGACAACTTCGGCGTAGTGTTCATCCAGTTCGCCGTTAACGTGATCTATATTGAAATCCGCCTCGACAATCTGGTCGCGAGCGCGGGTTCTTGATGAGTCACCGCGAATCGGAAGTAGCCCGAAAATCGGGATTACTACCGGATTGGCCACCACACTCGGACCTCTAAAAATCGCGCGCGCCAGGTTGGGCTCGATGAGCGCCTTCTGTTATCGCCAGTTTACGGCGGTTGTCTTCGCTGGAACCGGTTGCACGGTGCACGGTCTTGCACTCCACACCTGACGCAGTTGGTGTCTTTCCTCGGAGACCTGACTCGCCATTCACCACCTGTTCTCCTGTCACTTTACCTAGTAGACGTCTTTGGGGGGCTTGCCTACCATTGGCCCTAAATGCAGGGGCGACTCCAGCCGCTCACGCGATATGCCTCTGCCAAGTATGTAAAGGAGCACTACATGGCCACGCAGACCGTACCCGCATCCGATCAGAAGTCGCCGCAAAACGCTCCAGCGGCAAAGGACAGCACAAAACCCGCCGCGATGGCAATTCCCAAGGAGGGCTACTTCAAGCTCACTCCTGGCCGCTACGGTCCCACCTATCCGCGATCGCCCGCAAATTACGGCTTCACGATCATCGCGAAAATCATTCCCGGCAGAGAGCAGGACATCCGCGCCTATGGCAAGAAAATCGAAGACACGATTGCCGGTCTGCCCGAGGCTCTCGAAGTACTCAAGCTTCACTATTTGCGCTGGGTCCTCTTCGACATCGGCAACGAAACCTACTTTATGTATCAGGGAATCTTCGACACCGACTTCGACAAGTACACCGAGGACGCGGTCGCGCTGTTCACCAAATACGGCATCAACACCATATTTGAGAACCTCGAAGGATTTCCTGCGGACTGGAAGACGAACGCCCCTGCCTTCGTCAAGTTTGTGCGCGATCATCAGCGCCCAAGCTTCCTCGAATACGGCGAGTACCCGTACGTCACGGCCGACGAGATCAAGAAGGCCTTGAAACTCAAGGCTGCATTTTCAGAAATGCTCGACCAGATGCAATAGGCACAGACAACGGGAGTGCAAAAATGCCAAAGGATCCACCCGCCGAAATCAAAGCTGCGATCGATACGTTGCTGGGCGGCTTTAACAAGAAGGACGCCGCCCTGTATAGCAGCGCTTTTACTGCCGACGCTGTCGTCGTAGATGGAATGGCTCCCTACCGCTGGACGGGTGCCAATTCTCCGGGCCGTTGGTTCGCCGATGCGGAAAAATGGGCGCACGAACTTGGTGTCGCCGACGAGTTTCTCGGCGACGAGAAGGTTGTTCACGCCGAAGTAGCGGGCGCACGTGCCTATGTCGCGCTTTCTGCAACACTCTCATTCAAACTCAAGGGCCAACCCCACAGTCGGCCCGGAATCCTCACTTTCACCCTTGCAAATCAGGGCGGCGAGTGGAAGATCGATGCGCAAGCCTGGGGCCGCCTGAGCTAAAGGTAGTTTGCGTTCTCGGCATGAAATAAGCGGTTTCACTTTGGAGCGGCAATGCTCGAGTTGGATGACATTCAGCATTTCCTGATGAGGCGCCCGCGCGCACTCGCAGCCCGATACGAATTCCTCTCCTTTGAGGATCCGGAATGTGGCCGCGAATGGTTGAGGGGGCTCCTGGATAAAGTCGGTACCGCTGAAAGCTTCAGAGCCGACGAATCGTACACTCGATGGATAAGCATCGCCTTCACGTGGCATGGTCTCCAGACGCTCGGCGTCGATGAGACCTCGCTCGCGACCTTTCCTGAGGAGTTCCGCCAGGGTATGGCAGCCCGAGCCGGCATTATCGGCACCACGGGCGCCAGCCATCCGGATCACTGGGTGGGCGGCCTCGCCAGCCCAGACCTCGATGCCATCGTCATTCTGTTTGCCCGCGACGTTGAGGAACGTGAGCGATGCAGGCGCGAGCACGAAGCGCATGTTAAACGTTGCGATGGCGTCACCGTCCTATCCTCTCTGGACCTCGAAGCCATTCCCCAACATACCCTTCCCCACGAACACTTCGGATATCGCGACCGTCTCACGCAACCCCATATTGAAGGTGTAGATCCCGAGCCGCCTCCCGGTTCGGGCCCAGCGGTTAAGCCCGGCGAATTCTTTCTCGGCTATCCAGACGAGATCGGACCGCCCTCTAATCTGCCACAACCGGAGATACTCTCCCGTAATGGAAGCTTCATCGCTTATCTCAGGCTGGAGGAACACGTAGGGGCGTTTCGCGAGTTCCTGCGCAAGAACGGCGACACACCTGAAAAGCAGGAGTGGATCGCCGCCAAGCTGATGGGCCGATGGCGCGACGGCACGCCGCTCGTCCTCTCACCAGACAAACCTGATCCCCAGCTCGCAGAGGATCCGCAGCGCTCGAACGATTTCAACTATGGCGCCATGGACCCCTACGGATATGGCTGCCCGCTCGGTGCACACATTCGCCGCATGAACCCGCGAGACACGGCGCACAACATGAATCGCAGAAAGATGATCCGCCGCGGCGGAACCTACGGCCCATTCCTGCCGGAAGACAAGCCCGACGACGGCATCGAACGCGGTATCGCCGCATTCATCGGCTGCGCAAGCCTCGTCCGCCAGTTCGAATTCGCTATGAATGTCTGGGCCAACGATGCCAATTTTCATGAGCTTGGGAATGAGCGCGACCCGATTTTCGGCACACAGGATGGCACTTTCGACATGACCATCCCGAAGCGTCCCATCAAGATGAAGATCCGCGGCCTGCCGTCCTTTACCACCGTGCGTGGCGGCGCTTACTTTTTTATGCCCGGTATCAAAGCGATGCACTATCTAACATCGCTCTCCAATGAACGATAGAGCACTGAAAGGAATATCAACCGTATGAGCGATTCAAAAGCGGGCGCGCGTACATACAACCAGACCCAGCTCCCCAGAAAATATGCCCCGGGCAAACGCCGCTTCAGCATCTACTGGACGTGGAGTTACCCATGGGAAGCCAATCGCGACGTAACCGAGATGGATAACCGGTTCTCTACCATCACTGAGGTTCGCCGCGTAGCGTGGCCGGCCTACGAGACCCCGGAGTACGCAGACAGGATGTTCCTGCAGGGCATCGCCGGCACGCTTGAGCTCTTCCACCTGTCAACTCTGAGCTTCCAGCAACTCGTCGGCGAGGCCACTACACAGCCGGTCGCCGTCTTTCAGCGCATCGACCAGGCTGGCCAGCGATTGCCGATCGATGAGCGCATCCTCGCGGACACAGATACACTCATGATCTTCGGCCTCGATCACATGGTCACTGAGCAGGAAGCATCCCCTGAAGAAATCGAAGCCATTCGGCACTTTCTTAAGCGCGAGGGAACTTGTCTCCTCATCGGTCCCCACCATGACGTCGGGGTCTCGCCTGACCTGAAAGAGCGCGCAATGGAGTACGCCCATCACGGCGATCCTCTCGTACCCCGGCAGCAGCGCTTCGGCAAGTACACGCGCTCCGTGATGAAAGGCCTCGGTGTCCCGGTTGAAAATCGCTATGGGCTTCGCCCTGCCGTGGTGAAGGGAAGCGCAAACCAGATTGAGCCGCTCAACGCAGCGCGAGACCTTGATACCCGCCACTGGCTGAAAGACGTTCCGACCTTCAACTTTCATCCGCACTTGCCTCATTACGCGCTCACCACTAGCGACGCAAAATCAGTTCGACTCCTCGCCACGCAGCCTGTTGATCTCTCCAGGCCGCACCCCTTCATTGAAGCAGGTAACAAGGAATTCAATTGCTTCCTCTGGATGCCTCCCGAGGGCGATCGCGCAGGCGACATTCTGCTGGCGGACTCGACCATCTTCACCACCCTTTTCGGCGGCGACAAGAGCCTGGAATGCTTCTGGAAAAATCTAGCAATCAATTGACTCAGCGCGGGAACAACATTGGCCGGCGGTGCCTCGTGGCAGCATGCGTCCTCCTCGCCGCCAGTGGGGCGCACGCGCAGAACAGAGGCGTCTATCCGCTCGGTATGAGCGCGCTCAACTCCGGCATCACGCCCGCACCCGGATTCACCTACACGAACCAGTTTCTCTACTACTCGCGCGACGAAGCCACAGACGACCACGGCAACACGCTTCCGGTCACCGGCCAGAACTACGTTGCCATGGATATGAACTCGCTGGTCTGGGTCACGAGTATCAAACCCATATTGGGCGCTCGCTACTCTGCAACCGCAACCCTTCCATTCGCTAAAAACGACCTTACAAGCGATGTACAGGGAAACATCAGCGGCGGCGCCGGTTTCGCAGACTCCTACTACATGCCGCTGATCCTCGGCTGGAGCGGCGACCGCTTCGGCGCACGCGCCATCTATGGATTCCTCGCCCCGACCGGCCGCTACGTTGCAGGAGGTACCGACAACGTCGGGTCAGGATATTGGACCAACGCTCTTTCATCAGGGCAGACGTTCTATCTAACCGATGGCAAGACACTCGCTTTCTCTGCATTCGAGATGTACGAATTCCACACTCGTCAGGAAGGGACCCAGGTTCACCCCGGCGATACATTCGATCTCGACTACTCGCTAATGACGCTCATTCCGCACACAAACCGCAAACTCCAATTCGGACTTGCCGGATACGAGGCGCGACAAGTGACCGCGAAAACCGGACCGCCGATCACTCCCGCTGACTCGGAAACTCGCTACGCCATCAATTCCCTCGGATTCGCGTTGAACGCCGCCTTCCCCAGGCAAAGGGCAAGCCTGGGATTTAAGTTCTTCGACGAATTCGCAGATCGCTCAACCTACGAAGGCTTCTCCATCCAAGTGCAGGGCGCGATTCATTTCTAACGCGCTCTGCATGGCTTTCGATCTCCGGTCGCCGGGTCGACCTCCGCTCAAAGTGACAAGTCAGGTTTGGGTTTAGCAAGTCAGCGTGCGCTTCGCGCATAGCGAGTTAGCAAGTCAGCGGGGTCCACTGAACAGCGCGCCGGATTCGCTGGGGTCGGGGTAGGTGGGTTGGCCGTCTACGGGTTTGAGGAAGGGCGTGAGTTTGTGTTCGGCGGCAGGGGCTTTCGTTAGGATGTCGCGAACTTGCCAGTCTTGGAGCATCATTGCATCGGCGATTAGGGAGCGGTGGCAGCGCCAGGGGACGGCTTCAGCGCACATGATGGCGGTTGGGGTGGTGCTTGCGATTTGCGTGAGAGTCGCTAGGCCTTCGGCGAATTGCGCTGTGGCCATGTAGTCCGCATAGCCGCGGAAGGATGCGTTGCGCCAGCCGGTGTTGATGGAGTCTTTGCGGGTGGAGCGGCGGCCGCCGAGGGCTTTGAGATGGGTGTATTCGATGTTGGCGGCGCGGAGTGAGGACGCGAGTTCGTCGGTGTTGAATTGCGGAACGTGGCGGGATTTGGGGATGCAGCGGACGTCGACGAGATGTTGCACGTTGTGCCCGCTCAGCAATGCGATGAACTCTTCGATGGAGTGGGTGGAGTGGCCGATGGTGAAGAGGACTTTGATCGCCACAGCCCTATCGTAGCTCCGATCAGGTTGAGGGTATTGAAGCTGAAAAGCAGATTCTTCGCTCACCACCCCCGAACCTGCCCCAAAGAGCTTGACGCTCTTCGGGGCCCCTGGTGCGTTCGGGGCCCCGTTCTCTCAGAATGACACGGTGGTTTGTGGGCTTGCGTTCAGAAGGCAATCATTGAGACACGGGTTGGTTGATTAGAATGCAACAAGCCGAATGAACCTCTCCCCTGTACAGAAAAAGCGCATCAATACGCCACGCCAGGTGTTGTTTGCGAGCCTGGTGGGGACTGCTGTCGAGTTTTTTGATTTTTATATTTATGCGACAGCGGCGGTGCTGGTGTTTCCGCGGTTGTTCTTTCCGGCGACGGATCCGGCATCGTCGGTGCTGGCATCGCTGGCTACGTTTGCGATTGCGTTTGTGGCGCGGCCGATTGGGTCGGCGCTGTTTGGGCATTTTGGAGATCGGATCGGACGCAAGCGGACGCTGGTGCTGGCGCTGCTGACGATGGGCATTTCTACGTTCGTGATTGGAACGTTGCCGTCGTATCACAGCATCGGTTTGGCCGCGCCGGTGTTGCTGGCGTTGTGCCGGTTCGGGCAGGGGATTGGGCTTGGCGGCGAATGGGGCGGGGCAGTGCTGCTGGCGGTGGAGAATGCTCCGCCGAAGAAGCGCGCACTGTATGGAATGTTTCCGCAACTGGGGGCTCCAGTGGGGTTCCTGCTCTCGGGCGGAATTTTTATTCTGCTTTCGCGATGGCTGACGGATGCGCAGTTTTTCTCGTTTGGATGGAGGCTACCGTTTCTGGCCAGCGCGGTGCTGGTGCTTCTGGGTCTCTACGTTCGCCTGTCGATTACAGAGACCCCGGTCTTTGAAGCGGCGCTGAAACTCCGCAAGCCGGTGGGATTTCCGATTGCGTCAGTGTTTCGCCATCATGCCCGGGCGATGTTTGCGGGGACTCTGGTCTGCATGGCGAACTTCGTCCTCTTTTACCTGATGACGGTGTTTGCGCTTTCGTGGGGAACGACTGCGCTTCATTACCCAAGGTCGAGCTTTCTTCTTCTTCAAATGATTGGGGTGTTGTTCTTCGGGTTGACGATTCCGCTGTCAGCATGGCTGGCTGAGCGCGGTCGCAGACCTGTGATGTTTGGGGTGACGGTGCTGATTGCGATATTCGGACTGTTCATGGCTCGGCTGTTTGAGGCCGGTCCTGGGGGCGCACTGGCCACGATGGTGATTGGTCTTGGGTTGATGGGATTCACCTATGGGCCGTTGGGGACAGTGGTGAGCGAGCTGTTTCCAACTTCCGTGCGATACACCGGGTCGTCACTGGCATTCAACCTGGCGGGCATCCTGGGGGCGTCGGTCGCGCCCTACTTTGCCACGTGGCTGGCGAACAAGTACGGGCTCGAGTTTGTCGGCTACTACCTGACGGCATCTGCGATTGTGTCGTTTGTGGGGTTGCTGATGATTCGGGAGACGAGCGGGGATGATCTGGCTTCTTCGAGTGAATGAGGAGTCGGACAACTTAGTCTCCCAGGTCTCAAAAGCGAGACCCGGGGCACCCAAATCCGTGCCGCGTCCGCGGTTGATGTCTGGCTGCATATCCTAAGCTAGAGGTATGGCGGATTATCCTGCGGATTCTGTTCCGGATGCGAAACCCTCGTCGTTGATGGAGCGCGTTGGGGCGAAGGCTTCGGACGGATTGTTTGATGTTCTCGTGATCGGCGCGGGGCCGACCGGGTTGGCGTGCGCGATTGAGGTGCAGAAGGCCGGATTCAGCGTGGTGCTGGTGGACAAGGGGTGCATTTGCAATTCCCTGTTTCACTACCCGTCGCACATGACGTTTTTCACGACGCCGGAGTTGCTGGAGATCGGGAACATTCCATTTCCCAGCCCCAACCCCAAGCCCACCCGCAATGAGGCACTGCAGTATTACCGGCTGGTGGCGGCGCACTACAAGCTGGATGTGCGGCAGTATGAGCGCGTGGAACGGGTGACGGGTGCGGATGGCGGATTCACGGTGCACACGGAGGATCGGTTCGGTCGCAAGAGCGAGTTGAAGGCGCGGAAGCTGATTGTTTCAACGGGTTACTACGATCTGGCGAATATGATGTGCATTCCGGGCGAGAAGCTGAGCAAGGTGTTTCACTACTACAACGATCCGCATCCGTATTTCGATTCGGACGTGGTGGTGATCGGCGGGAAAAATTCCGCGGCGATTGCGGCGCTGGAATTATGGCGAAGCGGGGCGCGGGTAACGCTGGTTCATCGGCACGATGGGATGCATCGGCACGTGAAGTACTGGATCAAGCCGGACATTGAAAATCGCATCAAGAACGGCGAGATCAAAGCGTACTTCAACACCGATGTGGTGGAGATTACGCAGGACGCGGTGGTGGTGAAAACTCCGCAGGGAACGGAAACGATCAAGAACGATTTTGTTTTCGCAATGACGGGGTATCATCCCGACTTCAGTTTTCTAGAGAGCATGGGGGTTCGATTCGAGGGGCCGGATAAGCTGCCGGTGTGTAATGCGGAGACGCTGGAAAGCAATGTGCGCGGCATTTATCTGGCTGGCGTGATTGTGGCCGGATCGCGGACGAACGAGATCTTTATTGAGAATGGAAGATTCCACGGCGGGCAGATTGCGCGGGCATTGCTGGAGACATAGGCGGATGGCAATTTGTTGCATTTCCGGTAAACTCTAGGAACACGAGCTCTTCCAACGAGATCGAGGTCGAATAATGCGATGGTGGCCGCGCACCGTCCGATGGCAGCTGATTCTCTGGTTGATGCTGCTGGAGGCGCTTTCTGTCGGGCTGTTTGCAGTGGTCCTCGTGAAGGTCGAGGGCCGGGAGATACGCAGACACGCGCTGGAAAGGTTGTCGCACCAGGCTACGTCAGTTGCGTTGCAGGCGGAAAGTGCTTATCGGCAGCAGCGCCCGGAGATGGTACTTCCTTCTCTGCACATGATGGGGGAAGCTCCGAGTGTAGCCCGTGCCAAGATCACGGACAAGACCGGCAAGGTGATATTTGTCAGCAGCGGAGACGCGACCCAATTTCCGCTGGAGGCAGCTGAGAAGGCGCAGATAGCGCAGGTTAACGATCACCTGCCGCTGGTGTTTTCGTTTGGCGATCATCGATGGGAAGGCGTGAAGGCCATTTACGATGGCGCGAACTTGCGCGGCTATGCGTGGGTTGAAACCGATCGCACGTGGGATAGCGAACAACTCGACACGGTGCTGCGCAGTTCATTTTCCTTCGGGCTGATATGGATTGGCGCTTCGGGATTGCTGGTGCTGCTGATGTCGCGTTCGATTGCGCGGCCCTTGAGCCTGCTGCAATCTGGTACGCGAGCGTTGATGGAAGGGCCGGGAACAAGCGCGAAGTTTCCTCTTCCGGTAACAGTGGACAACGAATTCGGCGATCTGATCCAGGCCTTTAACCGGATGGTGGCGGCCCTGGAGGAACAGCGGTCGGGGTTGAACGATACGCTTTCGCTGCTGGACTCAATGCTGGCGAATGCGCCGATCGGGCTTGTGTTTTTCGATCGGCAATGCCGGATTGTGCGCGTGAACGAGGTGTTTGCAGAGATGGCGGGCGTGCCGTTGAGCCGTCACCTGGGGCGTACGCTGCAGGAGGTGCTGCCAGAGCGCATTGCCAAACGGCTGGAGGAAGCGGTAGGGCACGTGATCGAGTCGGAAATGACGGTGCATGACCTGGAGCTGGAAGCGCCAGCCGACGAACGCTTTCCGGCCCGGACATGGCTGGTGACGGCCTATCCGGTGCGGCCGAGCCCTGATCAGTTGCGCTGGGTGGGTGCGATTGTGATCGATGTAAGCGAGCGCAAGCGGAGTGAAGATGCGCTGCGCCGAACAGAAAAGCTGGCGGCGACCGGGCGTCTTGCCGCTTCGATCGCGCATGAAATCAATAATCCGCTGGAGGCGATTACGAACCTGCTATACCTGCTGCGCAGGTTCTGTCACCTGGATGATGCGGCGCTCGATTACGTAACGATTGCGGAAAAGGAAGTGCAGCGCATGTCGGAGATCACGCAGCAGACGCTGCGTTTTTACCGGCAGTCGACGCTACCGGCGCGCGCGACGATGGAGGAGCTGCTGGATTCAGTGCTGAACCTGTACAGCGCGAGAATGACGACGCTGGGAATGACGCTGGAGCGGCAATTTAAGCCGGACATGGATCTTTACTGCTTTGCGGGTGAAATCCGCCAGGTGATTTCGAACCTGGTGAGCAACGCGATGGATGCGACTGCGGGCCCAGGGCGATTGCTGGTGCGCGCGCGGCGTTCCCGGGACTGGGTACATCCGCAACGCGACGGGGTACGGATCACCGTAGCCGATACGGGGAGCGGCATGACGGCGGAAGTGCGGGACCGGCTGTTTGAGGCGTTCTTTACCACCAAGGGTTCGACGGGGACCGGACTGGGACTCTGGGTGAGTCACGAGATCATTCTGAAACATCATGGAATCATCCACCTGCGCAGCCGTCCGGCGTCGAAGGAAGGATCTTCGGGGACGGTTTTCCAGATCTTCTTTCCTGACAACGAGGAGTTGATCGGCGGGGTGACGTCAGAGGAGCGGGCGACGGCCAAGGCCTAAGGCGCGTCGAATCAATATGTGCGGCCGGAGCGGACCCCGAATATCCATTACCAAAGGCGGAACTTTTTCCCTGGAACCCGTGTCAGTAACAATGACGGGGCAGGTGCTTCACCGTCAAAATAAAGGACATCGGCACCACGGCTGCACAGATCGGCGTGCGGGAGATTTAAGAATGAAAAGATCATTGATATTCAGCTTATTTTCGTCGGTAGGAGTGATTGCTTTGGCGGCGGCGATGGCAGTGGCACAGGATGCCGCGCCGTCGAATGGCCCACGCACTGACGGGCAAATCGAAATGGATGTAGTGCATGCGCTGGACGCTTCGCAGGCTCTGAAGAATGATCTGATTACTGCGGCGACGATCGAGAGCGAAGTGACGCTGTCGGGGACGGTTTCGAGCGACTCTTCGAAGCAACTGGCGGAGTCGATTGCGAAGACAGTTCCGGGCGTTTCGAAGGTCCACAACAATTTAAAGGTTGGCAATCCTGCCGACGACGCAAATGCGCAGGGTGCCGCGGCGAATGATCCGAGCAACGATATGGCGGACGCGCAGGCGGCCCAGCGGAGGGTTCGCAGGATAACGGGCAGTATGCCCAGCAGAATGCGCCGCAGCAGAATTCGCCGAATCTGAACCAGGCTCCGCCGCCGAACTGGGGCGATCAGAGTCAGCAGCAGCAGCCTGCTTACGGGCAGCCTGGCTACGGCCAGCAACAGCCTGATTATGGACAGCAGCAGGCTCCGCCCCCGGGTTACGGGCAGGCGGGTCCGCCTCCTGGCTATGGACAGCAGCAGGCTCCGCCCCCGGGATACGGCCAGGCTCCGCCTCCGGGATACGGCCAGGCTCCGCCCCCGGGATACGGACAGGCTCCGCCTCCGGGATACGGACAGCGGCCGGATTATGCGCAGGCTCCTCCTCCTCCGCGTTACGCGATGCCGAGAGCGCCCGATCACAATTCCGCCGGGAACTTTGATCCAAGTGCGGACGAATGGGCCGGTGGACAGCAAGCGCGCCAGAGGGGGAGAGCCGATGGAATTCACGGTGATCCAGGACGTGGCGTTCGGCGGGGTGCTGGCGATTCCGCGCGGTGCAACAGTGCGCGGAGTAATTGCGGAGGTGAAGCGTCCTGACAGCGGTTCGCTTACAGGCAGCAGCGAACTGGCGCTGGAACTGACTTCGCTGGAGTTGATGGGGCAGAGCTATCCTTTGCAGTCGGACATGTTCAAGGTGAAGGGACCGGGCAAGGGTGGACGCTCGGCTGGAAACGTGGTGGGCGGCGCGCTGATTGGTGCGATTATTGGCGGCGCGATTGGCCACGGTGAAGGTGCTGCGATCGGTGCGGTGGCAGGCGGTGGTGCGGGTGCAGCAGCTTCGGCAGCTTCTTCGGGGCCGGGCGTATGGATTCCGGCAGAAGCGCTGGTGAGCTTCCACCTGGCAATGCCGGTGACGGTGGCGCCTGTTTCGGCGCAGGAGGCGATGCGGTTGGCGCAGGGTCTTAATCCTGGCGGTCCAAATCTGTATCGTCGCGCGCCATATCCGCCTCCGTATGGGTATCGTCCTTACCCGTATGCGTATGCCCCGGTGTATTACAGGCCGTATTACTCCGCGGGCGGCTACTACTACTGGCGGTAAGACGGTGTGAGACGCCAGGTAGGACAGGGAAAAACTTGTCAGACACTCGGTGGTTTTTGTAAGACATTTAATGAAAAATGTAAGACGACGGGCTCCCTGGATTCGGGTGCCCGTTGGTTTTTTGGTGTGACGGGCCCTTGTATACAGGGATTCGAGAGGCGACCAAGTCACGCGAATCTTGTTGTTTGAGATTCGAAATTTCAAATGAGGCATGGTCGAAGTACTGTTTGAAATAAAGGCAGACCGGGCCGGAAATAAGTGTGCCGTTAGATAGAATTGGTTCCCATGGAGACAGCTGCTTTTGGCAACGGGTGGGAGGGGCGCGTTGTCGAGGGGCGGTTTCCGCTCCTTGAGCGGTTGGAAGGCTCAGAGAATTGCGTATCGTTTCTCACCGTCCTGCAGGGTTTACAGGAAGCCGTCATCCAACTGATTTCAACGGATGCGGCGGAGTCGGACGCGTACATTGCTCAATGGGAATTCGTGAAGACTCTATCCCATCCGCATCTTGCAAAAATACTCGCCGCGGGCCGATGCGTCATCGATCAACGTGACCTGGTGTATGTTGCCACGGAACGTCCTTACGCAACTCTTTCGCAGACCATTCAAACCAGAACGCTCAAAGCAGATTCGGCGAGAGAGACATTCGACCCGATCCTCAACGCGCTTTCCTATCTCCACAAGAACGGCATTGTGCACGGACACGTGAATCCATCGAACATTCGGTTGGCTGAGATGAAACTGAAACTATCGGTGACCGATTTACTGATAGCGGGCACAGGGAAGAGGAGCATCTCTCGACGCGGAAACTACGATGCACCAGAGTTAACGCAAGGCGTGGCAACCGAGGCATCCGATGTGTGGTCGTTTGGGATGACGCTTTGCGAAGCAATGACCGAGGCACTGCCGTCGTGGGATCGGTCGAGAGATGACGAACCTGAGGTGACAAAGTCACTGCCCAGTCCTTTTCTCGAAATTGTGCGGGATTGTTTGAGAGTAGATCCGCAGCGGCGGCCGACGATTGAGAACATTCAATGGCGAATGCAGGGGAGCGTGCAGGAGCCTAAGCAGGAGCGCGTGCAGGAGCCCGTCCAGGAGCCTAAGCAGGAGCGATTGAAGGAGGGCAAGACTCTCCCGCTTTTCGACGAGCCGGTTCAAGCTGAGATTGTTAGTCCCCCCAAAGCAGAACCTCAGATATGGACGGACGAGCTTCGAGTTCCGCAGAGGCCGGAAGGACTTCCTGCTCCGGTAGAGAAGATCGAAACCGTAGAACCTCGAATTCCGGAAAGGCCGGAGGGACTTCCTTCTCCCCCTCCCCCTCCCCCTCCTCCTCCACCGGTAAGGAAGATCGCAACTGAAGCGCCTTCTGAACCGGTCATCTTCTCCAAGCCGCTATCGCACTTCGAAGAACCGGGTGGGGGCCCGTTACGGATTGTCGGATATGGATTTGTTTTACTCGCTGTGCTTGCGCTCGTATCATTTCTGCTGGTTCGGGGAGGCAAGGTCAAGATTCCGGCCAGAGTGACTGGTCAGAATGCGCCTGCGGCCAGCTCGCCAGTGCCAGAGAAGAAATCAGAGGCCCCGGCTCCGGCGGTCGAGAATCAGGCCGCGCCACAAGCCAAGTCTCAATCAAGTCCGCCTCCACCAGCGCAACAAGAAAACGCTGCGCCGACCGAGGCTCAAAAGGCTCCGCCATCCAGTCCGCCTGTTTCACAACCGGAACCTCAAAAGGCTCCGAAAACGAAACCGCAGAGCGCGCCCGCTCAGGAGCAACGAAAGGCTCCGACTCCGCCCGCGGCGAAACATCCGCAGGCCAGAGGTAATACGGAAGGGCTCGTTGAAAAGCGCGTAATACCCGATGTATCGCCCGGCGCCCGGGCTAGTATGCGAAGGCCGGTGGAGGTCTCGATACGAGTCTCAGTGAACCGGGACGGCACGGTTTCAGATGCTTCCTATGGGTCACTTGGCCCAGGGAATTACTTTGCGCGGCTTGCGCAGAAGGCAGCAAAATCCTGGACATTCAAGCCGCCAACACGCAACGGCTCTCCTGAGCGCAGCGTATGGACACTGCGATTCAACTTCGAGAGAGCAAAGACCGAGGCAACCGCGACGGAAGTGTCGAGATAAACGGCTGCACTTCTGCGCAACCTAGTAGGAATTTCGCATCCGTCTTGCCAAAAGACGCGGAGGCGTTTGTCATCCTCTCTGCGGGCGGATCCGCTGGGGGCCTGACCCCTTCAGATGTTCAAGAAATCCTGGTTGACCCCGGGTCAATGGGGGTCTTGGCTGGTCGCTCGTGATTGTGGTCACAGAGGCTAGCTAAATCGATTCTCTTATGCAAGAATTGCCCGTCACGGAATTGCGGGAGATGTCTGTGCGCTACGGATTTTCCGCCCGCGATTCCATGGCAAGAGCAATCTCGATTTAGCGAAAGAATGGTCCTTCCATGAAGAAATCTCCGGCTGCCGCTCGGTCAAAGAATGAAACGCCTGTCTATAAGAACCCCAAAGCACCTTCAGCCAAGCGAACGCAAGATCTGCTTGCGCGTATGACGCTGGAGGAGAAAGCCGCACAGATGCTTTGCATCTGGCAGCAAAAAGCAGAGACGCTTGTCGACGCGCAAGGGAACTTCGATCTGGCGAAGGCGAAGAAGGCCTTCCGCAACAAGCGTGGGCTGGGGCAGGTGGGGCGACCCAGCGATGCGGGCGGCGGCAAGAAGGCGCGAGGCATGGCGGAGCTTACCAACGCCATCCAGCGCTTCTTCCTCGAGAACAGCCGGCTCGGTATCCCGGTGATTTTCCATGAGGAGTGCCTGCACGGACACGCGGCGCCGGACGGGACCAGCTTTCCGCAGCCGATCGCGCTGGGAGCGACGTTTGACCCCGCGCTGGTGGAGCGGCTGTTTACGATGACCGCACTGGAGGCTCGTCTTCGCGGCGCGCATCATGCATTGACGCCGGTTGTCGATGTGGCTCGCGAGCCGCGCTGGGGACGCGTGGAAGAGACGTATGGCGAGGATCCTTACCTGGTGTCGCGGCTGGGAATTGCCGCAGTGAAGGGGTTCCAGGGCGATCGGAACTTCAGGGACAAGCGGCATGTGCTCGCCACGTTGAAGCATTTCGTCGGGCATGGGCAGCCGGAGTCGGGCATGAATTGCGCCCCGGCAAATGTTTCGATGCGCGTGCTGCGGGAGACTTTCCTCTATACCTTCCGCGAAGCGCTGCGCGAGGCCGGTGCAGTGACGCTGATGGCGTCTTACAACGAGATCGATGGCGTGCCTTCGCATGCCAACAAGTGGCTGATGCACGATGTGCTGCGCAAGGAATGGGGCTTCAAGGGTTTTGTGGTCTCGGACTACTACGCCATCTGGGAACTCGGTTACAGGCCGGACACGCATGGTCACTTTGTGGCCAAGGACAAGAAGGAGTCCTGCCGGCTCGCGGTGGAAGCGGGTATCAACATCGAACTGCCTGACCCGGACTGCTACCTGCATCTTGTCGAGTTGGTGAAGAAGGGCGTGCTCAAGGAGAAGCAACTCGACGAACTGGTCGCGCCGATGCTTTTCTGGAAGTTCGAGATGGGGTTGTTCGACGATCCCTACGTGGATGCCGCAGAGGCAGAGCGGGTGGTGGGTTGTGACGAGCATCGCGATCTGGCGCTGACCGCTGCCCACGAGGCCATCACGCTGCTGAAGAACGATAACCAGACCGCTCCTCTCGATTTGAATGCCATCAAGACGATTGCAGTGATTGGGCCGAACGCGGATCGCACTCTCCTGGGCGGGTACAGCGGGGTTCCGAAGCAGGAGGTGACGGTCCTCGAGGGGATCCGCAAAAAGGTTGGGAAGCGTGCGAAGGTGCTTTACAGCGAAGGCTGCAAGATCACCATCGGCGGCTCGTGGAACCAGGATGCGGTGACGGCAAGCGATCCTGAAGAGGATCGCAAAGCGATTGCGAAGGCCGTAAGAGTGGCGAAGCAAGCTGACGTCATCGTGCTGGCGATTGGCGGCAACGAACAGACATCGCGCGAGGCGTGGAATCTGCAGCACATGGGCGACCGGACAAGCCTGGACCTGATCGGACAGCAGGAAGAACTGGTGAAGGAGATGGTCGCGCTGGGCAAGCCGGTGATCGTTTTCCTGTTCAATGGCCGTCCCTTGTCGATCAACTACGTGGCGGAAAATGTGCCGGTCATCTACGAGTGCTTTTACCTGGGGCAGGAGACTGGACGCGCGGTGGCTGACGTACTGTTCGGCGACCATAACCCGGGCGGTAAGCTGCCGATCAGTGTGCCGCGCTCAGCCGGCCATGTGCCTGTTTTTTACAACTACAAGCCATCGGCGCGGCGCGGATATCTGTTTGATGATGTGTCGCCGCTGTATGCGTTTGGTTACGGGTTGAGCTATACGACATTCAAGCTTGGGAACGCGCGGCTGACGAAGCAGCGCATCGCGCGCAATGGGGCAACGCAGGTCCTTGTGGATGTGAAGAATACTGGACGTCGCGAAGGGTCCGAAGTGGTGCAACTTTACATCCGCGACCTGGTTAGTTCTGTGACGCGGCCGGTGAAGGAGTTGAAGGCCTTCAAGAAAGTGTGGCTCAAGCCTGGCGAGAGCACAACGGTGACACTTGATATCAACCCGGGATCACTGGCTTTTTACGACGTGAACATGAAGTACGTCGTGGAGCCGGGCGATTTTGAAATCATGGTTGGCACGTCATCGCGTGACGCCGATCTGACGAAACTGAAGCTGCAGGTAACGAAGTAAAAGGCGCCGGCGAAAGACGAGGCACATATGCGGCAAACACTCACATTCGGAGAGAAATTCGGTTACAGCCTGGGCGATCTGGCGGCGAACTTTATCTTTCAGGCGATGCTAGCCCTGCAGCTGGACTTTTACACGCACACCTTTGGACTGACGGCGGCGCAGGCGGGCACGCTGTTTCTGGTTGTCGGTCTCAGTGTGGCATTTCTCAATCCGGTGATGGGGATGATCGCCGACCGCACGGTCAGCCGCTGGGGCAAGTTCCGTCCGTGGCTGCTGTGGACGGCGCTGCCATTCGGCATAATTGGTGTGCTGACTTTCACCACTCCGAATATCAGCCCGGCCAGCAAGATCATCTACGCGTGGGTCACCTACATCCTCCTCCGCGTGATTTATACCGTGAACAATGTGCCGTACGCGTCGCTCACGGCGGTGATGACATCGGATCCTGACGAGCGGACGAGTATTGCGTCTTATCGGCAGATCGCAGCCAACTCCGCTGGTTTCATTGTCGCGAGTCTTGCGATTCCGATGGTGAAGTTTTTCGGCCACGGCGATGACGCGCGCGGCTACCAGTTCACGATGGGCCTGCTCTCAGTGCTGAGCGTTATCTTCTTCGTGGTTGCGTTCTTCTGCACCAAGGAGCGCATTCAACCGGATCCGCAGCAGAAGACGTCGCTCACGCAGGATCTTTCGGACCTTTTCAAGAATCGTCCGTGGATCATGCTCTTTTTGGCCACGCTGTTTTACTTTGCGGCGATCGTGATACGCGGCAATGTGATGCTGCCGTATTTCCGGTTTGTCGCCGGCAATGTTGACCTGTTCGCATGGTTCAACGGATTCGGGCTGGCGGCACTGCTGATCGGGGTCGCTTGCTCGACGGCGGTCTCGGTGCGGGTGGGCAAGCGCCAGCTTTTCATGGGAAGCATGATTCTCGCGGGCATCTTCAATATGGCGTTGTTCGTGATTCCGACGCACGCAACCGTCCTAATTATCGGAGTCGAGGTACTTCGCCAGTTTTCCTTCGGATTATCAGGGCCGATTCTTTGGGCCATGATGGGCGACGTGGCCGATTATGGCGAGTGGAAGACCGGCCGGCGAGCGAGCGGTACTGTAACTGCCGCGGTTGTCTTCGCATTGTGGGCAGGGCTCGCGCTGGGCGGAGCTATCGCAGGCTGGCTGTTCTCGTTCTATGGCTTCGTGTCGGATGCTCAGGTGCAGACGGCGGAAGCGCAGTCCGGCATTCTGCTGACCGCGAGCATCTATGCGGGGCTGGCTTTTCTCGCTGTGGCTGCGTGCATGTTCTTTTATCCCGTCAGCCGCGACGTGAGCCGCAAGATTGCGGACGAGCTTGAGGCGCGCCGAACCAAGCACTCGATTTCGTAAATTCGGCTACGGCGACGGGACGCTCCGGAATGCCGCCCGCACACTCGTCTGCCAACGCAATTTGGGGATTTGACGACCTTGCGGGAAAAACAGATGGAGCGTTGCTTCTGAGAAAGCCCGAGGCTAAAGCCCGCTGATTCTGTGCTGTTATTCGTGGGGCTGAAGCCCCACGCTCCCTCCGGGATCCCTCGTCCGCTCAGTATCTTGGGCTTTACCCTGCCTCTGATTGTTCAAGGCCTGAAGCAGCTTGCCAGTTCCCGTTTTTCGGTCCTTGTTCGTCTATAATGGGAGTGCATCGCAACGTGCGAGAATTGCGCTTTTTGAGAGAGTTGTGCCCCCTGGAATGCTGACGTTTTAGCAGCGGGCGGCGAGGCTCTCACTGTATGCGCGTAGAGAGTAGAAGGCTTAAACCCACCCATGATTCGTTTTCTTCAGCAAGACAATCGCGTCGTCAAGGCACTTTTTGTCGTGATCATCGCCGCCGCGTCGGTTTCGATGGTTGTTTACCTGATTCCCGGCCTGACAGGGCAGGGCGGGGTATCGACTGGCACGTATGCCGTGGTGTACCCGCACTGGTACAGCAAGTTTTTCGCCACCGGCGACGTAATCAGCCAGGAAAAGGTGTCGGCGCAGGCGCGGCAACAGCTGCAGCAGCGGAATCCGCAGTATGCTTCGAATCCGATGATCGTGAACCTGTTTGAACAGCAGGTTGGGCAGCAACTGGTGCAGCAGCAGATTCTGCTGGCCGAAGCGGCGAAGCTGGGCATTTCAGCAAACAGCGACGATGTGGCGCAGTTTCTTCACCAGGGACAGGCGGGGCAGGTGCTGTTTCCCAATGGCAAGTTCATCGGGCAGGATCAATACGCTTCGCTGATCAACACCCGTTTCGACATGTCGGTTGCCGATTTCGAAGAGAGCGTACGCCACGACATTACGATTCAGCGGTTGAGAGCGTATGTTACGGCCGGACAGTCGGTGAGCGAGAAGGAAGCGCGCGAGCAGTTCCTGAAGAGTGGCACGAAGATCAAGTTTGAATACGCCGTAATCTCGGCGGACGACATTCGCAAGTCGATCAATCCGACAGATGCAGAGCTGGAAGCATTCTTCAAGAAGAACGCGGCCCGTTATGCGAACGCCGTGCCGGAAGAGCGGACGATCAGCTACTTTGCATTTACGCCGAATGATGTACCGGGCGGCGTGCAGCAGCCTACGCAGCAGGAGATCGAGGCGTACTACAACGCGCACAAGAGCGAGTACTCGGTTCCGGAGCAGGCCAAGGCGCGGCACATCCTGATCCAGGTTGCGCCGGGGGCGAATGCGCAGGCGGATGCGGCGGCAAAGGCGAAGGCAGAGGACATTCTGAAGCAGCTCCAGAAGGGCGGGAACTTCGCGGAGCTGGCGAAGAAGAACTCCGACGACCCGGGCAGCAAGGATACGGGCGGCGAGCTTGGTTTTGCGCAGCGCGGTCACATGGTGCCGGAGTTTGACAAGGCGATCTTCACGCAGAAGATCGGCGAGATAAAGATCGTAAAGACACAGTACGGCTATCACATTGTGGAGGTGGAAGAGCGGACGACGGCGCATGCGCAATCGCTGGCTGAGGTTCTACCCACGATCCAGGCGACGCTGATGCGCCAGAAGTCGACCGCGGCGCAGGATGCCTTTGCGCGCGCGCTGACTTCGGAAGCAATGAAGAGCGGACTGGAAAAGACTGCGGCAGTACACAAGCTGCAAGTGGTCACAACTCCGCCGGTGAATGCCTCTGGTGTGATTCCGGCACTGCCGGATGGCTCGCAGGTGATTGCGCATGCATTTGGAGCGAAGGTGAGCGATCCGCCGCAGTCCGCGCCTACGGGCGAAGGCTTTGCGGTCTTCCAGATAAAGAGCGTGATTCCGGCACATGCGCCGACGTTTGCAGACTGGAAGAGCCATGTTGCCGATGACTATCGCAACGAGCAGGGTCCGGCGCTGATGAGCCAGAAGACCGCGGAACTGGCTGCAAAGGCCAAGGCAGAGAACGATCTTGCGAAAGCAGCCAAAGAGATGGGCGCGAGCTTGAAGACCAGCGACCTTGTCGACCAGACCGGGCAGGTGCCGGAACTGGGTGCGGTGGGGCAGGTAGCTCCGCAGTTGTTCGAGATGACGCCGGGCACAATCAGCGGACCGATCAATGCGGGCCGCACCGGAGTGGTCGTGAAGCTGGTGGATAAGCAGCAGCCGAGCGATGCGGAAATCGCGAAGAACCTCGACCAGATGCGCGATCAGCTTCTGGATCAAAAGCGGCAGGAAGCTTTCGGGATCTTTGCGAACAACATTATCTCGGAATACAAGAAGAACAATCGTGTGCGGATCAACGCGAAGTCGTCGCAGGGTCCGCTTCCGGGCGAGTAGTTCAGGCACTCATCCTCAGGGGAAAGGCCCGCTTCCGATGTTGGGAGCGGGCCTTGGTGTTTGCGTGTGGATTGGCAGCGGGAGTTCCCAGGCAGATATGCCGATGACGATACGGCGACGCTTGCGGCTGAACAGCAGGGGGAAATCGCGGATGCACTGTCCTGGGTGTTGCCGGTGGACGAGGTTCTTTGACAAATACAGCAAGCTAGCGATCGCTTCGCGATCAAGCGAGTTAGCAGGTTAGCAAAGAAGAGGTTCTCGCGCGGACACAACCATTTCCTTCCACAACGTCGGAGATAATACGGCTATGGAGTTTCAACGTTCGTCCGGCGTTCTATTGCATATTAGTTCTCTGCCTTCCTATGGGGGGATTGGGGACCTTGGTCCAGCGGCGCATCAGTTCATCGAATTTCTGGCGGCGGGAAAACAGCATGTATGGCAGGTGCTGCCGCTTTGTCCCACGGGATACGGGAATTCGCCCTACGCGGGGTCGTCTGCATTTGCGGGGAATCCTTATCTGATCAGCCTGGAGTACCTGGTGGACTGGGGCTGGATTGCGGGAGAGAGGATAGCGGGGCTTGCGGGGCGCGGCGGCAACGTGGATTTCGGGCAGGCGGAGACGAAGAAGCTTCCGCTGCTTCATGAGGCGGCGGGGAATTTTCTTGATCGCGGCCCGCATGATCCTGAGCTTGCAGCGCAGTGGAAGCGCTTTGAGGAATTTTGCAATGCGGAGTCGAACTGGCTGACGGATTACGCGATGTATGCGGAGTTGCGGCGGCGTTTTAATACGGGTGCGTGGACCCAGTGGCCGGAGGCGATTCGGAAGCGCGAGCCGAAGGCGCTGGCACAGGTGGCGGCTGAGTCCGGACGCATGCTGGCGCAGGAGCAGGCGCTGCAGTTTGCGTTCGCGGTGCAGTGGAGCAATCTGCGAACGGCTGCGGCAAAGCATGGGATTCGCATTCTTGGGGACGTTGCGATTTTCGTCAACATGGATTCGGCGGATGTATGGATGCATCCTGACATTTTTGAGCTGGATGAGGATCTGCGGCCGATTCATATTGCTGGAGTGCCGCCGGATTATTTTTCGCCGACGGGGCAGCGGTGGGGAAATCCGTTGTACCGGTGGGATGTGCTGGCGGGGCGCGGTTTTGACTGGTGGATCGATCGCATTCGCCGCTCGCGCGAATTGTATGACCTGGTCCGGCTCGACCATTTCCGGGGGTTTGAATCGTACTGGTCGATTCCCGCCGATGAAGAGACGGCGATCAATGGGGAGTGGGTGAAAGCGCCGGGGTTGGAGTTGTTCCGGGCACTTGAGGCGGCACTAGGCCCGCTGCCCCTGGTGGCGGAGGACCTGGGGCTGATTACGCCGGAGGTGGATGCGCTGCGGCTCGAACTTGCGATGCCGGGAATGCGCGTGCTGCAGTTTGGATTCGGAGACAAGGGCGCGCATATGCATTTGCCGCATCAATATGTACCGGGAATGGTGGCTTATACCGGCACGCACGATAACGATACGACTCTTGGATGGTGGGGAACCCTGGGCAAGAGAGAGCGAGCGGCCGTGGAGGCGCTCATTGGTCCGGTGGAGAATCGGCCGACGTGGCCGTTGATTCGAGCGGCCGCCGGAAGCGTGGCGGAGATCGCGATTGTGCCTGTGCAGGATCTTCTGGAACTTGGATCTGAGGCGCGGATGAACACACCAGCTGTGCCCGACGGGAACTGGAGCTGGCGCGTTCCGGAAGGAAGCTGGAAGCCGCGACTGGCGGCCCAGGCGGCGGCGATTGTGGATGTGACTGATCGTGACAATGATCCGCTAAGCCCACCGGAATCTGGCGCGGAGGTTTCACAAGGCTGAGGTCCTACGACTTGAGTGGCCTATATTCAATGCGCCGACCTTGTTATCCTTGCCCAACATGGAAACTGCGGCAATTCAGACCCACGGGCTTACGCGGCGCTTCGGCGCGCTGACCGCGGTTGAAGACGTGACGTTTACGGTAGCGACGGGCCAGTTTTTCGGCTTTCTTGGACCGAACGGCGCGGGCAAGTCCACCACGATCAAGATGTTGACGGGCCTGCTGGAACCGACTGCGGGCACCATTGAAATTCTAGGCAAACCCTTCACAGCCGGAGCACTCGACCTGAAGCGGCAAATCGGTGTTGTCCCTGAAGGGATGGCGCTGCTGGGGCGGCTGACCGCGCCGGAGTATCTGCGCTTTGTTGGCCGCATGTACGGGCTAGAGCGAGAGACGGTGAACCGCCGGACAGAAGAGCTCCTCGAGTTCATGCAACTGGCGGATGAGCGGCGCAAGCTGGTGACGGATTTCTCCCATGGCATGCAGAAGAAGCTGGCGCTGGCCGCGGCGGTGATTCACGGGCCGCGCGTGCTGTTTCTTGACGAGCCTTTTGAAGGCGTTGATGCGATCGCGGCGGGGATGCTGAAGACAATGCTGCAGGGGATGATCAATCGCGGCGCAACGATCTTTCTGACGACGCATGTCTTGGAGATTGTAGAGCGGCTTTGCAGCCACGTGGCCATCATTCATCAGGGGCGATTGGTGGCGAATGGATCGCTTGAGGAACTGCGCGCAGGCGTTGCCAGCACTCTGCCGGGTGCGGAGAGCGAACAGAGGTTGACGCTGGAGGAGATGTTTCTGTCGATCGTTGGAGCGAACGGACAGGAATCGACGCAGGAGTTGTCATGGCTGGCGTAGCGCGAGCTGAAAAGGCTGTCGTGGCTTCGGGCGGCCCGTTCGGACGAATGGCTCGGCGGCAGTACAGCGCGCTCGTTGCGATGCGCTGGCGGATGGTGGCCAATAGCGTTCGCTCGGTGCAAGGGGCATTCGAGTTTGGCGCGCGCGGAATTGCCTTTATCGTCTACACGATCATGGGGCTATCGCTGGGTTTTGGTCTGGGCGCAGGCGCGTACTCGCTGGTGTCGCACGGGCATCTCGAATACCTTTCGGCGTTGTTCTGGACGGTGTTGCTGGTTTGGCAGGTATTGCCCATTGCGCTGGCATCTTTCCAGGAGCAATTCGATCTAAGCGGTCTGCTGCGATTTCCGATGAACTTCGGTTCGTTTTATCTGCTGAACCTTGTGTTCGGGCTAGTGGACGTGTCGACGATCCTGGGCGTGACTTGCTGTCTTGGAATCCTCGGCGGCGTAACGCTGGCAAGGCCGGCGTTGTTTGGTTCGACGGCGCTTGTGCTGGCGGTCTACGCGCTCTTCAATGTTTTGCTGGCGCGTACGGTGCTGGCATGGGTGGATCGCTGGCTGGCGAAGCGCAGGACTCGCGAAGTGGTGAGTGCTATTTTTCTGCTGCTGATGCTTAGTCTGCAACTGCTGAATCCGGCGTTACGGAGCGGTTCACGTTTTCAAGGACCAAACAGCGAAACGGCGAAAGCCAGCCGGCAGAAATTTACGAAGGAAATAGAACCCGTGGCCAAGGCTGCACTTGTTGTGGTGCCGTGGTTGCCGCCGAGCGTAGCCGCCGAAGGTGTCTACCTGGATGCGAATGAGGAGAAGCCCGCGGCGTTGGAGACACTGGGCGTGCTAGGGCTTTACATCCTGGCCACTGGCGTTGTGCTGGGAGTGCGGCTTCGCGCGGAATTTCGTGGAGAGAGGCTGAGCGACGCGCCCGCTGCCCGGAAGAAAAACGAAAGCGACAGCAAATGGCTGATTGATGGATCGGGTCCGATTGCCGCAGTGATGGAGAAGGAGCTTCGTACCATTCCGAGATCGATGCCTCTGCTGTTTGCGATGGGGGCGCCTCTTCTGACAGTACTCGTCATCAGTACGGTCTTTCGTAATGGAGCAATGGGTGGACGCCCGTTTCAGCTGGCGTTTCCACTTTGCGTGTGTTACGCCCTGCTGGGCTTTACGCAGATGATCTTCAACAACCTGGGGGCGGAGGGAACTGGAATTCAGATGCTTTTTCTTGCGCCTACACCGATCAGGACGGTGCTGCTGGCGAAGAATCTGCTGCATGGACTCCTTTTTGCGCTGGTCGCATTTCTTGCGGGGGTTCTGGCTGCGTTTCGACTGGGTGAACCGGACTTGACGCTGATAGCGACAACCGCAGCGTGGGTCTTGTTTGCGCTGCCAATGAATCTGGCAGCGGGCAATGTGCTTTCGCTGATCATGCCGTACCGCGTGAATCTTGGTCGCATCTCGCGGCAGCGCGGATCGCAGGCAAGTGCACTGGTGAGTATGCTGATCCAGGCCTTTGTCATCGGTTGCGGTCTTGGGATACTGGAGCTTTGCACCTACTTCGACAAGCGCTGGCTGGCGGCACCGTGTCTTCTGATCCTCGCGGGCGTGGCGCTGGTGGGGTGGCTTCGAGTACTGGGGAACGCGGACTCCCTTGCCAATCGCAACCGGGATAACCTGATTGGCACGCTGGCGAAGACGGAGTAGGGCAGGACAGCCTCCAGCTTCTAGCTTTTAGCCTCCAGCTCTCTGATTTCAGAGGTGCAATAGATTCTTCGATCTTAGATTCCGGGCACGGGACCGTTCGAAGCTCATAGAGGCTGAATTATGCGTGTTCTGAACCTTTCGGAGCTCTTTCGCGTAATTGCATTCAGCCGGATTAATATTCGGCTGGTTCCAACGTCATCTCTATGAACAGTCAGAAAGGTCAGCCCGTGGCAATCGCCAGCCCAACCATGCATCCGGTGGAAACGCGAGAGCGTCTTTCCGAGCTGTTTGCCATGCATCATCGCCGCGTTCTGATGGCTGCCTACCGGATTACGGGCAGCATGGCGGACGCGGAAGATGTGGCGCAGAGCGTGTTTCTGCGTATGGCTGGCGGCAACGAATTCGTGGTCAGCAATGCAGGGAGCTACCTGTATCGCGCGGCCATCAACGGAGCGCTCGACCTGCTGCGGAGGAGAAATGCCGCGGCAAGCGAACCTCTGGATTCGGCGTCGGGCGTGGCTTCGCAAGGACGCGGATCGAGGCCAGAAGCAGAGGCGGCGAGCAGCCAGCTGGTGGAATGGTTGCGCGTGGCGTTAGGCGAACTAAGCCCGCGGGCTGCGGAGATGTTCACGCTGCGGTATGTGGAAGAGCTGGACAATCGCGAGGTTGCAACGCTGATGCACACATCGCAGGCTGTGGTGGCAGTTACGCTGCACCAGGCGCGAGCAAAGCTGAAGAAGCGGCTCGCAGAGATGGAACGGGGGAACCGATGAAAAACCAGGACGAAATGCTGGACAAGGGGATCGAGACGATGCGCGCGACCGATCCGGGAGCCGATGCAATTTCCGCATCTGCGGAGAAGGTGGCGGGCAGGTTGGGGATCGCGTTTGCGGAAGACGCAGCCATTGAGAGCTGCGAGAATGTGCGGCTGTTGTTGACCGCATATCGTGAGGGCAGCCTTCCCGCGGATCGGGCGTTGCTGGTGAAGGCGCATTTGCGCGAGTGCGGAGTTTGCCTGCGCCGATTCCATTCGGGATCTGGAGCGGTGGACTGGTCGGCACCCAAGGTGATGCCGGCGCGGAAACCTGTGCGGCCGTGGGCGATGGGCTGGGCAATGGCGGCGTCGCTGGCGCTGGCAGCAACGGGGCTGTTTCTCTACAAGGCATACTGGCAGGTTCCAGCCGGCGTGCGTGCCGCGGTGCAATCGATTGATGGATCGGCTTCACTGATTACGGATTCAGGGGATCGTTTGCTTACGGCGGGCGCAGAGTTGAAGGAAGGCGATCAACTGCGGACATCGGGCGGATCACATGCGGTTCTGCTTCTCGCGGACGGTTCGACGGTGGAGATGAATGAGCGCAGCGCGGTGAGTGTTGGCGCGCGCGGACGCAACATGACGGTGGACCTCGATCATGGGGCGGTGATTGTAAAGGCCGCGCATCGGACGTTCGGGTCATTTGTATGTGAAGACTGACGATTGCAGCGTTGCGGTGACGGGCACCGTGTTCTCGGTGAATTCGGGAATCAAGGGGTCGCGCGTGGCGGTGTTGCAAGGCGCAGTAGAAGTTGCGCATGCCGGCGTGAAGTCAACGATCGAGGCGGGCAACGAGTTCACGACCACTCAGAATCTGGCTCCCGAGCCGGTGAGCGAGCAGGTTGCATGGAGCCCGAATCGCGATCAGTACATTGAATTGCTGGCCCAGTTTTCGGTGTTGCAGCATCGCATTGGGCAGATTGCTTTGCCGCAGCGTTATGGTAGCGATCTTCTGGATCGCATGCCCGGGAACACCGAGCTCTATGTCAGCATTCCGAATCTCGGGGATTTCGTGAGCCAGGCGAAGGCCATTTTTGAAGATCAGCTGAAGCAGAGTCCGGTGCTGCAGCAGTGGTGGAACAACGGCAAGCAGAACAAGACCGCTGAACTGGATGCGCTGGTGAACAAGGTTCACGATCTGAGCCAGTATCTCGGGGACGAGATGGTGGTTGTGGCGTTGAAGCAACAGAATGGCGGCGGATTCGCGGTGGTGGCCGATGTGCAACGGAGCGGGTTGGCCGATTTGTTGAAACAGCAATTTGCCACGGAGGCGCATGGCAAGTTAACAGTTCTCGATGAGAGCACACTGAATAACACGATTGGTGACGCACAGGGGAAGAATGCCTATGCGCTGGTGGGAACGAAGGTGGTTATCTTCTCCAACAGCATCGACACGCTGAAGACGATTGATGCCCAGATGAATGCAGGTTCGAGCGGATTTGCCGCTTCGGACTTTGGGCAGCGGATCAAGGCTGCTTATGATCGTGGCGCGGGCGTGATTCTGGCTGCCAATCTGCAGGAGATGCTGAGCGGAGTTGCAAATCATGGCGGACAGCACAGCGATGCGTTCCTGCAGCAGTCGGGTCTCGCGGACGTGCGTTACCTGATTGCGGAGCATCGCGAGACGAACGGGACACCGGAGAATCATCTCAATGTGCAGTTCTCTGGCACTCGTCAGCGCGTGGCTTCGTGGCTGGGCGCTCCTGCACCGGTAGGCTCTCTGGACTTTGTTTCGACGAATGCTGCGCTGGCCGTGGCCGGCGTCTCCAAAGATCCGACGGCAATCGTGGATGACTTGATGGCCATGATGGCGGCGGATAAGAACGGAATGGAGAACTTTAACAAGACACAGTCGGAACTGGGCATCGACATTCGCAATGACCTGGCCGGGAATCTGGGCGGCGAGTTCCTCTTTGCCCTGGATGGTCCGGTGCTGCCTACGCCGTCGTGGAAAGCAGTGATTGAGGTGCGTGACTCCGAGCGGTTCGAAGCAACCTTCGAACGCCTGGCGCAGGCGGTGAACAGCCATCTGCAGGGCAAGGATGCGCACGGCGTTACGATTGAAGCAAGCCAGGCAGGGGGACAGACCTTTCATACCGTGCACAATTCGTCGACCGGCATCGTGGTCGCCGAGTACACATATGCCAATGGCTACATGATTGTTGCTCCGACGCGGGCGCTGCTGATGGATGCGCTGCGCGTTCACGCCACGGGCGACTCGCTGGGGCATTCCGCAAGCTTTAAGGCGCTGCTTCCGGTGGATCAGAATGAGAACTACTCTGCAGTGGCGTATCAGAATCTCGGACCGGTGTTGACGCCGCTGCTGTCGCAAATGAGCGGGCCGTCAGCGGACGCGTTGAAGAAGCTGGCATCGGACTCGCATCCCACTGCGATCTGCGCATGGGGCAAGGATGCCGGGATTGAAGCGGCGAGCAACAGCAACCTGTTCGGGTTTGATTTCCTTACTCTTGGAAGGCTGCTGCATTCTGAGAACAAGGGAAGTGCGGTTACTCCGGAACAAATGTAACGACTAGCACGTAAGAGAACACATGGGCGTGATTGAACTTGATCGACTGGAGGTGCGGCTTGGCGGCCGCACCGTCCTCAATGGACTGACGGGAGAGATGCGCGGACACGCCATCGGCCTGCTCGGTCCAAATGGCGCAGGGAAATCGACGCTCATCAATACACTGCTTGGATTTCATGAGCCTGCCAGCGGTGTTGCACGGGTGCTTGGCCTTGACGCGCGCGTGGATCGGATGCGCATCCGCCAGAGCGTCGGCTACATGCCGGAGAATGACTCTTTCATCGGCAATATGAATGGCGTGCGGTTTGTGCGCTACATGGCGGAACTTGCAGGGCTGCCACCGGCCGAAGCACTGGAACGCGCACACGAAGCGCTCTTCTATGTCGGCCTGGGCGAGGTGCGCTACCGCAAGATCAGTACTTATTCGCTGGGGATGAAGCAACTGATCAAGCTGGCGCAGGGATTGGCGCACGGGCCGAAGTTGCTGATTCTGGATGAGCCGACTAACGGTCTCGATCCCACGGCGCGCCAGCGCATGATTCAACTCATCAAGGACATTCGCAAGCAGGGTGGAACGCACCTTCTGATCTCATCGCATTTGCTGCGGGACATCGATGAGACGTGCGATGAAGTTCTGATCCTGAATAAGGGACGCATCGCCGCGATTTCGAATATTGAAGAAGAGAGGCGATCGCATCGGAATTTCATCGAGATGGAGATGGCCGGAAGCACCGAGGGTTTTGCGGAGAAGATGCGCTCGCTGGGATGCGAGTGCGCGAGCTTTGCCGGCGGCCGCGTAAAGCTGGTGATGCCGGACGCGCTGAGTTCGCGCGATCTTTACACGACGGCAGCAGAATTTGGCGTGCAGATCCGGCGCATTCAACTGCGTCGCGATTCGCTGGAAGACATCTTCCTGCGGGCGATGGAGTACGAAGGAGGCCGGGTAGACCATGTCGGTGTTTAATCATGACTACCGGCCGTATGAAGGCCGCCTGACGCCGTTGAAGTCGCGTCCGCTGGTGCTGGCGCGGTATGCGCTGCATGAAGCGTGGTCGTCGAAGATCTCCGTCGGCCTCTTCGTGCTTTCGCTTTTGCCATGCCTGGTGGAGCTGGTGATTATCTATGTCGCGGACAATCCTATTGCGCGCACGCTGATTATGCGTGGTGGCGACTCTGTGTTAGTCATCAACGAGCGGTTTTTTCTGAATGTTCTGGAGACTCAATGCTGGTTCGCATTGGTGCTGGCTGCCTGGATTGCGCCGCGACTTGTATCGTTTGACCTGGGCGACAACGCGCTGCCGATTTTGCTGAGCCATCCCGTTTCGCGATTCGGATATTTGCTGGGCAAGTTTCTGGCGCTGGTTTTGTCGCTGTCGTATGTGACCTGGGTTCCTTGCCTCGTGCTCTTTGTTTACCAGTGCTACGCGTCGCCTCAACCGTGGGGGATGGCGCATCTATCGCTCGGCGTTGGCATTTTTGTCGCTTCGGCTATTTGGATCGTGCTGCTTTCGATGGTGGGGCTTGCGGTGTCGGCGTGGGTGAAGTGGCGGGTGATTGCGACGGGCGCGATTTTTGCCGTGGTGTTGGTGCCGGCCGGTGTGGGGGGTATCGCGAGTGCGATTTTGCGGACCAAGTGGGGACTCCTGTTGAATTTGCCGGTGGTGATGTCGGAACTGTGGCAGCGGATACTTGGCGCGCCAGCCTTTATGAATCCCCGGATGGAATTGCCGACTTCTGCAATGGCGGCTGTTCTCGTGCTGGCATGCCTCGGATGTGTTGCGGTGTTGAATGCTCGCATTCGTGCGCGAGAGGTGGTGCGCGGATGAACGCAGCGGACGACACGATTCGTTTCGAGAATGTCTCGAAGTTTTACGGCGAAGTGCTTGGTGTAAATCGCATTTCACTGACGGTTTCGCCGGGAATCACGACGCTGGTGGGGCCGAACGGATCAGGCAAAACCACGCTGATGAACCTGATGACGGGGCTGGTGCAGCCTTCGCGCGGGACTATCTCAGTATTGGGGCTGGAGCCGTCGAATGCGACGCAGTTTTTTTGCAACGTGGGCTATTGCGCCCAGTTCGACTCGTTTCCGCGCGGCCTGACTGGGTTTCAATTTGTGCTCGACAGCCTGATGCTTTACGGCATGAGCGAAGAGGATGCTTTTCACTTGACGGCTGAGGCTCTGGAGCGCGTTCAACTGGATGGCGAAGCGTCGCATCGCAAGATAGCCGGATACAGCAAGGGCATGCGGCAGAAGATCAGGCTGGCGCAGGCGATCGCGCATCACCCGCGTGTGCTGGTGCTGGATGAGCCGCTGAACGGGCTGGACCCGATGGCGCGCGCGGAATCCCTGGCGCTGTTTCAAGAACTGGGGCGGCAGGGCATGCACGTGGTGATCTCGAGCCACATTCTCGACGAGGTCGACCGCATCTCGGATCGCGTAGTGCTGATCACTGGCGGCTACCTGATAGCACAGGGGAATATTCACGAGGTGCGCCGGGAGGTGCGGGATAAGCCGATGCAGGTGCTGATCCGCTGTGATAATCCGGAGTTGCTGGCATCGAAGATGTTTGCGGTGAATCATTGCGTCGAGGCGCGATTGCACGCAGACGGGCAAGGGGTGTTTTTGCGCACTGGAGATATCGACCAGTTTTATCGGTTGCTGAACGAGATTGCGGTTGAAGGACTGGTAAAGATCGATGCGGTTGCGCCGGCGGACGATAACGCGAATGCCATTTACCAGTACTTGATCGGCTCAGACGGGAGCGCATCATGACGCAGCAGAGTTTTGGTCATGCAATCACGATGCTGCGGCAGCAGCCTTGGTCTCTGTGGTGGATTCAGGCCCGGCGGATGACGCGCATTGAGATCCGGCGAAACCTGTTTACGCGGCGAGCGTGGTGGATCTATTTTCTTGCATTCATTCCGGCGGTCATCATCCTTCTTCACCTGCTTATCGATTCTCATTCCGGGCCTGGGATGAGCGATGACACGACGGTGCTGGCCGGCGTGGTGCAACTGTATTACGTGCGGCTGGGGATCTTCTTTGGGTGCCTGGGGATTTTTTCGAGGCTTATCCGCGGCGAAATGATCGAGCGGAGCCTGCATTACTACCTGCTGTCGCCGGTGCGACGTGAGGTGATCCTGCTGTCGAAGTTTTTTGCGGGAGCGGTGACCTCGGTGGTGCTGTTTGGCGCGGCGATGATTGCTGACTTTGTGCTGATGTATGCGGGCTTCGGGGCCGCGGGCCAGGATTTCATGTTGCACGGGCCGGGGCTGGGACAGCTCGAAGCCTACCTACTGATCGTGGTGCTGGCGTGCCTCGGATACGGCGCGATCTTCCTGCTGCTCAGCCTGATGTTTCGCAATCCCATGCCGGGCGCGATGTTGCTGCTGGGTTGGGAGGCGATCAATCCGGTGCTGCCGTCTCTGCTGCAGAAGTTCAGTGTCGCCTCGTATCTTCGTCATCTGATGCCAGTGAGTGTTCCAGCGGAGGGCATATTCGCGCTGCTCACTGTTGAGACTGAGCCGGTGTCGGCGTGGGTGGCAGTGCTTGGTCTGCTGGCGTTGATTGTGTTGGTGCTGACGTACACGTGTTATCGAATGCGCCGACTGGAGATTCGCTACACCACAGATTGAGATTTTATTACGCGATTGAGCCCCGCGATGGGGTTCTCGCACGGGCCCTGGCACCCATCTTCTCCCAGATTTCGCCTCTCACGTGACGTTGGTCACTCGTGTTGACCTATTCGTTGTCTTCAGCATTGACGCGTGCCGCGCGCTGCCTTAACTTCAAAACAAGAATCCTGAGATTGCGGGTCGAGTAGATCTTTTTTGGGCTGCCTGGCGCACCTGCAAGTGGTGGTGCGCCCGACTGACTCGAAAGCAAGAGAGATCTTGCAAGCCGTTTCGCGTGAGCTCGGAGTTAGAGGCAGATCGCTTATGCGAAATAGAGTTGGTGTAATTCCTCTTTTGCTGCTGGCATGCGCAGCGCCCGCGTTTTCAGACGTTACCGTGATGAGTCCAGGGGTTGGCGCACAGGTGTCTTCGCCGTTCGCGCTGCAAGCCACGGCCTCGCCTTGTTCATCGCAGTCGATTTCGGCGATGGGATATTCGCTCGACAACAGTACAAACACGACGATCGTGTATGCAACCTCGGTGAACGTAGCGGTCGCGGCTCCGGCGGGCGCGCATGTGTTGCACGTGAAGTCGTGGGGCAACCAGGGCGCTTCCTGCGTGACGAATGTGGCGATTAATGTTGTTGCAACAGCACAGGCGGCCGCACCGTCGAACGCCATCGCCGTTTACGGCATCCAGAAGCAGTATGTGTGGCAGGGAGTATACGACACAGCGACCGGCAGTGGACTCGCAAGCGGAGGCACGAGCCTGGTTGGAGCGCCGGCGCAGAGCGGAGCCGCCCGTAGATTCTCGATCAGCTACAAGAACTCCGCGGGAGAACGCTTCTGGGCCACGTTTGGTGCCGATAAAAACGCAAAGAATTTTCTGTATGACGCGCAGATATACATCGCCTCGCCTTCCAGCGATATCGCGAATATCGAGATAGATATGAACCAGGTGATGGCCAATGGACAGACGGTCATTTACGGATTTCAATGCGACGGCTACACCGAAACGTGGGACTACACGACCAATGCCGGTACACCAGAACATCCGATAGACCAATGGCTGCATTCCAGCGTGCCCTGCAATCCGAGGAAGTGGGCGACCGGTGTGTGGCACCATATCCAGATTGCATACTCGCGCGATGATGAAGGAAATGTGACCTACAAATACGTCACGTTTGATGGCGTGAAGAAGACGCTGAACGAGACCACGCCTTCAGCTTTTGCATTGGGCTGGGGATCGACGTTGCTGACGAACTTCCAGATTGACGGGCTGGGCGGATACGGATCGGCCACGGTGTACGTGGATAATCTCACTATCTCTCGCTGGTAGCCGAGGCGTTGCTGCTTCACAAGAAAAGGCGGGCTTCGCGATACGAGGCCCGCTTTCTTTATGTCATCTGCTAGGTCTGGCGAGCCATCGCGTGCTCCACGATCTCCGCGATCATCTGGGTGTAGGAGAGGCCGGATTTCTTAGCGGCCATGGCGAACTCCTGTCCACTGGAGAGCCAGGGGTTGGGGTTCGCTTCGATGACATAAACCTCGCCCTTGCTCGATACGCGCATATCTATACGACCGTAGTCGCGAAGCTTGACGGCGCGATAAGCCTTGATGGCGGTCTCGGTGAGCCTGGTTGCTGTTTCTTCATCGAGGTCTTCGGCGATCACAGATTTGGTCAGCTTGTAGGCTTCAGTGTCTTTCTCGAATTTCACATCCTGGCTGGCGATTTTGGGCATGCCTTTGGGAAGTTTGGAAAGGTCGAGCTCTACAAGCGGAAGAGCATGTGCGCTCTCGTAACTGCCGAGGATGGAGGCGTAGATTTCGCGTCCTTCGATGTACTCTTCGATCAGCGCAGGGGAATCGAATTCGGTCTGTATATAGGCGACGCGCTCCATTAACTCCTTCACGCTGGTGACAACGGCAGTGGCATCGATACCGATGGATCCATCTTCGGAAGTGGGCTTCACGATGAGTGGGAATGAGATGTCGTGCGCGTGGTCGATGGTGCCGCGATAGGCTGTCGCGAAGTAGGGCGACTGAATTCCGTAAAAAGCAAACATCTTCTTGGCGATGGATTTGTCCTGTGCAAGAATGTGGGCGTGCGGCCCGGCGCCGGTGTAAGGGATATCAAGGAGGTCAAGGAATGCGGTGACCTGCATCTCCTTGGTATCGTCACCCGCGTAGGATTCCGTGAGGTTGAAGACGAGATCGGCGCCGCATTTAGCGAGTCCGAGAAGGGACTGTGGGCGGCCGTTGAGAACGTAATACGAAGGCTCATGACCGAGCTTCTCCAGCGCTTCGAAGATCTCTTCGCGGTCGTGCTTTACCGGCTTCTTCTTGCGTATCCTTTGGCCCTTCCGCTTGCGCGGTGGGGGAATTTCTTCTTCGACTTCAGCAGGTTCTTCTTCCCACAAGTCGTACAGCACGGTGACTTTCAATTTCGATCCAGTCATGCGGCCTCCAATCGGAGTGACGAAGCTGCCGTACTCCTCAGGAATGAATGAACTTTCCGCGGAGCAGGTAATTCATTGAGAGTGCGGTTGTGTACACGGTGAACTCTGTCAGGTAATCGGACTCGCGTTTAACATCCACGCGCAGACCCAGCTCCTCGACACGTTTGCAGATGGCTTCCACGAGTCTTTTGACGATCGGACGCTGGACTCCGCTCCAATAGGCGACCTTGTCGATAATGGGCTTGCGATGCTGATGCAACATCTCAACAGCGGATCGAACGCCCTTGTGACGTTTGGGAGAGACATTGAAGATATCCGCCAGATCGGTATCCAGCGCGAGTTCCTGCACGGGAACTTCCTCCGGCAGACTGAGACGATAGAACTCACCGACGGTCGACTCCATTTCATCGACGGTGATGTCGGTGCGGCCACGACGCCGAGTGGGTTCGAGATCTCCAACCTTTCGTGCGACGCGATCGACGTATTGGAGCTTTGCAAGCGCGCCCCAGCCTTCATAGCGTTTGCGCCATTGCGAGCGAGGCGTAAGCCAGACGGCAAACGTTTCAGCAAAATCTTCATCGGGATGTTTCTGTGCGTACCACCCGGCCATGTGGCGAACAAAGTGCCGCGAGAAGGGAATAGGACGATAGTTGTCGCGATATGCGCGACGAAAGGGGCCGAAGAGATCGCGCCACTCAGCCGACTTGTAGAGCTGATATGCATAGTTGAATGCGTGTCCGGCCTCGTGACGCATATACATCATGATTTCGCGAGCGTCTTCGAGGTCGTTCATATCGCGCTCGAGCTGAGCAAGGTCGGGGTTGGCGAGATAGAAGGGAATACCGATGACCGGCTCGCCTGAGGGGCACCCCCACTCATCGGTGAGATAGCACTGCGGACGAAACTTATGGACGCCCTTGGCTTCGAGTTCGCGATAAAGCTGGTGAACGAATCGTTCCAGCGGCGATCCCTCGAGTTTGAGCCCGAGGTCGCGGATGGGCTTAGCGAGTATCTCCTGAAATTCCGTTCGGGTTTTCTCGAAATCGCGCACAGGGCTATTCAGAGTTCTATACCACGGAACCAGGTTTGACGCGGCAGATTAAGGCAGGTCGAGCCTAGAAGGGTATGTCGTCGTCGGAGATTTCGGCGGCCTGGCTGTAGTCGTCGTGGCCGGCGGGTGGGCGTTGGTCGACGCTGTTCGAGGAGCCGGACTGGCGGCTGTATCCGCCGGAAGTCGCCCCGCCATCTTCGCGGCCGGACAGCAGCGAGAGGTCGTTGACGATGATTTCGGTGCGATACTTCTTCGCGCCCGTTTCCTTGTCGTCCCAGCTACGGGTCTGGATCTTGCCCTCGACATAGAGCTTTGATCCCTTCTTCACGTAGTCGCGGACGATCTCGGCGAGACGCGTGAAGGCGACGAGGTTGTGCCACTCGGTACGGTCCTGCCAGTTGCCTTGTGCGTCTTTTTGGCGGTCGCTGGTTGCAAGCGTGAAGTTAGCGACCATGGTGCCGCCGCCTGTGGCACGGATCTCAGGGTCCTTGCCAACATTGCCTAAAAGAATGACTTTATTTACCGACTTTGCCATATGGTTTACTTTGCTGTCCGCTGGTAATTTTTGGGGTCCCGTGCCTGAATTTCGTGTCCGGCACGACCAATATTAGGTATCTTGCCAAAATCTCGTGTCCGCGCCCTTCTAAATCGTCGCAACACAAGGATTTGTGGCCAGGCTGGTCAGGAACAGTTCTCCTTTCCCCTTAATATCTGGTCCAAAGTATATGTGACCGGGCAGAACCCTAGCAAAGACCAGACACCACAAAGGCAAATACCCGGAAGATTTCTACACCTGTCCGAGAAGCCGGTTTGAACGAAGTCGCTGGCGCGACGGACTGAGAGTTGTGGTTAGCTTAGCGAGTGCACGCCGTTTAGGGTGAGTGGTCATAGGGAGGAGGTTCCTATGACCCCACTTCGCCAGCGCATGCTGCACGAGCTTCAGCGGCGCAACTACTCACCAGCCACCATCCGCGGCTATCTCAACGCCGTCAGCCAGTTTGCCGAGTACTTCCATCGCTCGCCGGAACGACTGGGTCCCGAGCACCTGCGACGCTATCAGCGATATCTGCTCCAGGAGAGGAAGCTTGCCCCCAGCACAGTCGAGATGCGCATCTCGGCGTTGCGATTTCTGTACAAGCGGACGCTGAAGCGGAAGGACCTCGCCTTCGACGATCTCATCTTTCCCAAGGTGCCCCATAAGCTGCCGACCGTTCTCAGTCAGGAAGAGGTGGTGCGGCTGATCGATGCCGCACCCAACCGTCTGTACCGCATTCTCCTGGTGCTGCTGTATGCCACCGGAGCACGAAGGACGGAAGCCTCGCAGATCATGGTGGAGGACATCGACAGCCAGCGCATGGTGATCCGCATCCGCCAGGGCAAGGGAGCGAAGGACCGCGATGTGCCACTCTCACCGAAGTTGCTCGAGGAGTTGCGCAGCTGGTGGCGGTGGAAGAAGCCTCAGGGCTACCTCTTTCCCAGCACCGAGGGCCATCGGGGTACAGACCAGCCTATCTCCGACAAGACTATCTGGCACGCATGCCATGTAGCGGCTACGCGTGCCGGACTCACGAAGAAGATCCACCCGCACACCCTGCGCCATAGTTATGCGACACACCTGCTCGAGGCCGGCGCCGACCTGCGCACGATTCAGATATTGATGGGCCATGAGCGGCTCGAAGATACAACAGTCTACCTCCAGCTCTCGCGGCGTCACCTTCATGCAGCTGTCAACCCGCTGGAACAGATCGCGCTCCCCGCGGTAGAGGAGGGCAGGAAGCGATGAGCCGGCCATCCTTCGAGGTGGCCGACGTGATTCGTATTGCAGGCGACAGTTTTCGCGAGCGATACAGCGCTTCCTTGACCTGGCCGCAGCAGAAGGTGCTCGATGCCATTGCGCGCTGCCGCACCGCTGCCCTCGGCGGTCATCGCGACGCCTGCCTAAACTGCGGGCACCAGGCCATCTCGTATAACTCCTGCCGCAACCGGCACTGCCCCAAGTGTCAGACCGCTGCGCGCGACCGTTGGCTTCAGAAGCGCCAGCAGGAACTGCTGCCTGTTGGCTACTTTCATCTCGTCTTCAGCGTTCCACATGAGCTTGTGCCGCTGATCTGGCAGAACAAGCGACAGCTGTTTTCCTTACTCTTTGAAGCCAGCGCCGCCACGCTGCTCGAGGTCTTTGCCGATCCGAAGCACCTTGGCGCACACACGGGCTTCTTGTCCATCCTGCACACATGGGGACAGACGCTCACTCCACATCCGCATATCCACTGCGTGGTGCCCGGTGGCGGACTCGCGACAGACCACTCGCGCTGGATCGCGTCGCGTGCCAGATTCCTGCTGCCGGTCAAGGTGCTCAGCCGTGTCTTCCGCGGCAAGTTTGTCGCCGGACTACGACGTCTGTTTGCCCGCGATCAGTTGCGCTTCTTCGGTGAGTGCGTGCCACTTCACAACCAGAAGCGCTTCGCCATCTTCCTGCGCACGCTCTATCGCCAAGACTGGGTCGTCTATGCCAAGCCGCCCTTCGGCGGCCCCGAGCATGTGTTGCATTATCTGGCTCGCTACACCCATCGCGTTGCCATCTCTAACCATCGCCTGCTCTCGGTCTCAGCTGCTGAGGTATGTTTCCGCTGGAAGGACTACGCCCATCACGGCAGGCAGCGCACCCTGACACTTGCCTCCGAAGAGTTCTTGCGCCGATTCGTACAGCATGTGCTGCCGCGAGGCTTTCCCCGTATCCGCTACTTCGGTCTCCTCGCCAGCCGCAGACGAGCCCGCATGCTGCCACTCTGCCGCGCTTTGCTCCACCAGGCTCCGGATCAAGAAACGCCGCTCCTCGCAAAGCCTTTGCTATGGACGTGCCCGCACTGCCATGGGCTCATGCATCTCGTTGAGCGGATCACTGCTGCACAACTGTTCTTCGCCGAAAAGAAAGAGAGACACCTGCTTGATTCTTCTTAGCCGTCTCATCAAAGCGGTCTGCACTGCATGCTTCATGGCACGCTTAATCGAAGTGTGCACCGGCTCAGAAAAATGGCGTTTCCCATCCGAACCGGTTATCGTTCCACAGCGTCTACTTCATCCAATTGCGCATCCCGCAGGACCAGCGCGGCTCACTTACCAACCGCACTCGCTCGAACAACCGAGCCTGATGCGATGAAAAACCCATAGCCAACATCCTGCCCCGATCGCACCAGCGACTTCCTTCAAACCGCTCTATCCGACCTGCTCCGCGCTGTCTCTCTGCCACCCCTCGCGCCTTATCGCGCGGAGCAGCTCCGATAGAGTCCTGACGTTATACATCCACATGAAATAGAGCGGTTCGATAAACACAAGGCGACTCGTCATTACCAATCTGACAGACCGGGAGACGTTTAGCCGGGTAGCTAAATCAACTCTACTCGGGGGAGCCTTTTCGTTTTCTACTCAGGGATGCGGCGGAGGACGGTGATGGGAATGGAGCCGTCGGGGCGAGCGGGAACTCTCCAGCTGAGAATGTCGCCCTTGAGTTCGTATGCGCGCACTTGAGTGGTGTCGTCATAGTTCGGAAACGTTGAGCGATCGATCTTCATCGTAACCTTGCTGGTTGCCGGGTCGACGCTATAGGTGCCGAACGAGCAGCTGGAGCTAAGGGAGGCATCTTTGTACTCCTCGAATGTGCCCTTGGTTCGATCGCTACCGGCGAACTTGATGCGGACGTCGCGGAAGACCTCGATCATCATGTGGCCGTCGGCAGTAAAGATGGCCATACCGTGTGGCTGAGTTCCATAGTCGGCCACGCGAGTGCCGTCTGGGAGGAGCTTGTCCGCAGCGATAAGTTTCCAGCTACCGACAAACGGATTCGTGGTTCCCACCTGAGCATGCATGGAGGAGACAGCCAACGCCGCGGTAGCGATGAGCGAAAGAATGCGAGCGGTCATGAGTGCACCGTATCAATTCCATAGACGCTAGACAATTTGATTATTTTTACCGATGAAGTGAGTGACGCTTATGCTTTTCGCAGGATGCGCGAGCGTTGCGGATATGTGAGTTCGGCAAGAACGCCTTGTGTCGCCATACAAAGCAAAGAATGCAGAGCGTCGACCGCGGGTGTAGCGGTGGCGTTTTGTGCACGGTGTAGGGCAACGGGAAAACTGGGGAGAACGGGGAGGCGATGCAGCGATTTATTCGCCATGAGAGGCGCTGGCAATTGCATCGCGGTACGTGCGGTGATGCCAAGTCCCGCTTGAAGTGCTGCCCATAGTCCGTCCAGGCTTGGGCTGGTGGCCGCGATACGGTACGGGATGCCAGCGGCTTCCAGCTGTTGCACCGTAGCCTTGCGGAAGGCGCATTGAGGACCTAATACAGCAAGCGGGAGTGAAACATCCTGCATGCGGAAGGTCCGGCTGGCGATCCAGAGCACGGGGAGTTCGCCCAGGAGCAGCGCGTGCTTCCGGTCTGCGAAGCCGATTGTCAGTGTGAGGTCAAGCTGCCCCTTGTCCATGGCTTCGATAAGCGCTCCGTTGCCCTCGATACGAAGTTCCACCTGTGTTCGCGGGTAGAGCGCCTTGAACTGCCGCAAGGCGTCAGGCAGCACAGACGCGAAGTCCTGTGGAGCACCGATGCGAACGGTACCGGCCAATGTGACTCCCTGCATGGTTTGCAACAGGTCATCATTTAGAGCAAGCATACGGCGAGCGTATCCGAGCGCAGTCTGTCCGGCCTCTGTCAGCTTGAGTGCCCGGCCGTGCTTGCGAAAGAGCGGTGTTCCCAGTTCCTCTTGGAGACGCTTCATCTGCAGGCTGATGGCAGATGGTGTGCGTCCAAGACGGTCTGCGGCCTGCGCGAAACCACCAACATCATGCGTCGTGACGAGAGTCCGAAGGGTGTCGAGATCGAGATTACGCAGAAGCATCCTGCGTTGAGTTTAGACGAGCTCCGGCGGGGAGCAGGATCAACGCTTGGTGTGGGTTTGGTCAGGCGTATTGGAAAACTTACCTCACTGGAACCTGGAAGATGTACGCGATGCGGAAAGCGGCTTCGACGAAGACGAGTATTCGTCACCTTCGACGGCGATCTTGCTGGTAATGAAGTCAGGCAATCAGAATCGTGCACACCGGAAGAACGCGGGGCACATCCACCTGGCTTGGATTGCATCTTGCGAAGAGATCGACCAGGTGTATTTAATCAGGGGCTTAGGTGAAGAGCGCTTTGGCCCAGGATGCTCTTTCGATGACCTCGTAAGTTCACAACTTTTTGCAATTTGTTGCATTGTTGTGACATATCGCCAAGTTCCCCCGGCTTATCCTTCAATCCGATGGAGATGGGAGCCTTTCTCCGAAAACGCATGAGGCCCCCTACGAAAGCATAGATATGTTGAAGTTTCTAGTTCGACGTTGGTCCGAGCGCCCGCGCATGTTGGTATTCGTGCTGGGAGTTATGCTGCCCGCGGCCGCGCTCATCGTGGCTTATGCGTGGCACCTCAGGACCATACAGCGCGAGAAAGCGATTGAGGCCATCTTGCAACGGGAGTATCAACAGGTCTTGTCTATGGCCGAAAAGCGGATTGATGCGCGTGCATATGAGATTGCCGAGGAAGCCAGCGCGCAATTTCCGGATGCAGAGCATGGTGACGAACTCGAGGCGTTCATGGCGGCACACGCAGACATTGCACATGCGTTTCTGTGGACCGGGAAAGGCCGCCTTAAGATTCAATCTCAACCTGATCGGATGAGCGATCCTCAATTTGAGGAAGAAGGCAAGAATGTTGCATCCATGGTCGGACATTGGTTTGATCTGGAGACCGACGACTATATTGTCAAGCTGAAGAAGATCAAGGCGACGGAAGGCCGGCACGTCTACGTCACCCCCAATTGGGTGCAGAGGGGTGACAAATGGCATATCAGTCTTTGGTGTTATTCATGCCTCGCGGTTCGACTGCGGAGCATCCTGCGCTGGCAGGATTTGTATACGATACCGACTATCTTGCTAACAAGTTCTTTCCGCAAGCGCTGAGTGAAGTGCTGCCAAATCAAAACGCAAACGATACATCCCATTCTCAACCAGTGATTATGGTGCGGACTGCAAAGGAGCATGTTCCTTTGGCTGCTTCAATTTGTTGGGATGGGGGTTCGCCTGAAGTAGAGCGTAGTTTTGAAAGTGTATTCCCTGGGCTGATTTTGGGAATTAAGCTGCGCGGGACCACGATTGCGAACATCAGCAACCAGTTTGCGCGGACGGCCTACATTATTCTCGGAGCGCTTTCGCTGCTGATGGGTGGAGGAATGCTGCTCGCATACCGAAACATTGCGCGGGAACTTGCACTGGCGAAACTGAAATCCGATTTTGTCTCCAACGTTTCGCACGAGCTGAGAACACCTCTGGCGCTCATCCGCCTTTACGCG
>CAWFWK010000013.1:0-41576 GCA_963819425.1 uncultured Acidobacteriaceae bacterium
CGAAGCTGCGGCGATGACCACCCAGATCACTGGAGAAGTGATCCCCTCTGACAAACCAGGACTTCTCGCGTTGTCAATTCGTCAGCCCGTCGGCGTAGTCCTTGGCATTGCACCATGGAATGCTCCGCTAATTTTAGGGGTGCGTGCAATTGCCATGCCTCTGGCATGCGGCAACACTGTCGTATTGAAAGCATCTGAGCTTTGTCCTCGAGTTCATATCTTGATCGGGCAGGCATTCCGTGACGCCGGCTTCCCGGATGGAGTGGTCAACGTTGTCACTAACTCCCTGCCCGATGCTGCTGCAATTGTCGAGGCGTTGATTGATCATCCTGCGCGTAAAACGGATCAATTTCACCGGCTCGTCGCGGGTCGGCCGCATCATCGCCGAGCGTGCCGCGCGTCACCTTAAGCCGGTGCTACTGGAACTTGGCGGCAAGGCGCCGCTGCTTGTGCTGGAAGACGCGGACCTCGATGAAGCCGTCAAAGCCGCGGCTTTCGGAGCGTTCATGCACCAAGGGCAGATTTGCATGTCCACCGAGCGCATTATCGTAGTGGAAGCCATCGCTGATGCATTCGTCGCTAAGCTGGCTGCGAAAGCATCTACCCTGCTGGCGAGCGACCCGCGCGAAGGTAAGACCCCGCTAGGCGCAGTCATCGACCATAAGACCATTGAAACAGTCAATGCCTTGATCGAGGATGCCCTGGTCAAGGGCGCCAGTCGCGTCGTGGGGAGCGAGGGCTCCGGCGTGCTGATGTCCGCTTCTGTGATTGATCACGTCACGGCAGGGATGAAGCTCTATTCGGACGAATCGTTCGGTCCGGTTGTCGCTGTTATTCGAGCTACGAACGAATCTGACGCGGTTCGTATCGCCAACGACACCGAGTATGGCCTCTCCGCCGCGGTGTTCAGCCGCAATGTGAACCGTGCTCTGAAAGTCGCGAAGCAGATTGAGTCAGGAATCTGCCATATCAATGGTCCGACGGTTCAGGACGAAGCGCAAATGCCCTTTGGCGGGGTGAAGGCCAGCGGCTATGGGCGCTTCGGAGGGAAAGCTGGAATTGCCGAATTCACCAATCTCCGCTGGGTCACGATCCAAACTACTGGCGGGCATTTCCCGATTTAACCCTTTAAACGGCGAAGGTCGAGGCCGTTACTGCCGTTGTGAGGAAGTGAAACGCAGAAACCACAAGAACAAATGGGCGTTCCATAAGTGAGACGAACTGTATGCTAAACCTCAAACAGCCGATTGCCGGTATCGCCGCTTCCGCGCTGGTCATCGCGGTTTCACTTGGTTTCATCTCACTCTTTGATGCTCCAAAGTTTATGGGCTGGGTCTCTTTTTGCCTCATCTCGGTCATCCCGATGGAGATCGTTGTCGGCGTCGCCTGGGGATGCAAGAAACCGGAATTCGCAGCTTCGTGCCCCCAACCGCTCAAGGGATTTCTGCTAATCCTATTGACACTCGTGGTAGGAGCAGTTGGCGGAGCGGCAACGCGAGCCGTCGTGGGCGGTAATGTCAATCCCCCGGTGCCAATGCTCATGATGTGCACGATTGCAATGGTGGTGGTGACTTTCACGTCGACCATCATGTTTGGGGGCTGGCCCTTCAGCTCATTCATCAAGGATCCCGTCGCTGCCGGCCTGATCATGCTGGCCGCCTGTTATGCCATAAACTTTCTGCTGTTCCGACTGTTTTTTAACTATGCCTTCATGCAGGGCGCGCCCGTCTACGTCGCATCCCTCGATCCCCACGGGCTCTTTAATGCGAACCTCGCTTTGGTCTTCTACATCACCTTTAACTCAATCATGTTTCTTGTGCTTAATTTTGACCTTTGGCCTTTCACCCTGTCCGAGAGCCTGATGAGGCAGCCGGTGCTGGGTCTCGCCTGGACTTTGCTCTGCCTAGTGCTGGGAGGAATCGTTTTTTACGTCGGAATCTTCGCTCTGGGAATAGACCCGCTCCGATTCATGGTCCGCGTTCCCATCCCGTTCATCTTCGGGACCATTATCGTCATGAACATGCTGCATGGAACCCTGTTCAGCAAGTTCGCGCAGCCGGTGAGAGGTGTTCTGAATGCCCTGACCTCAGCCGTAATAGGCACCGTGCTTGCGCTGCTCTATGGCGCCCTTTGCCGGTCCATCAGCGGCCCGCTCAGGTCAGGTCCACCGGCAAATGATTTCGAGATCTGGCTCGCGTCTGCGCTACTCGGCGTCACTTTCCCATTTTTGATTTTTTACGCTGAGTTCCTTCAATTCTGGCAGTTAAGAAAGCACGAATCGCAGATCGCCTGTTAACGGCGTTTAGCAGTTCATTTCAACGGGAGATCACCGTGAAGATAACGGCAGCCGTCACCGCGCGCCGCACGCGCCGCAATCGCTCGAAACTATTGACCTGGCGGAACCACGGGACAACGGTCCCCGTAGGGTTGTCGCCACCGGGGTTTGTCATACCGATGTAGCTATGCGTGACCAAACGTTTCCGGTCCCACAACCGATTGTCCTCGGGCATGAGGGCGCAGGGATTGTGGAACGGGTAGGATCGAGCATCTCCAAGGTCCAAGCCGGTGACCATGTCGTGATGACGTACAACTCATGCGGAGCATGCGAGAGCTGCTACGAACATGAACCAACTTACTGCCACGATTTCTTTGGCCGTAATTTCGCCGGCAGCCGATCTGATGGCACCTCACCGCTTTCGAAAGGTGGAGAAAGGATTTACGGCAATTTCTTTGGCCAGTCGTCTTTCGCCAGCTACGCGTTGTGCACCGAGCGCAACGTCGTGAAGGTTCCGAAGGATGCTCCGCTGGAGCGTCTGGCCCGCTTGCGTGCGGTATTCAGACAGGAGCCGGGGCCGTGATCAACAGTTTGAAAGTGGACGTTGGAAAGTCGTTTGCGGTGTTCGGTGCCGGGTCGGTCGGCTTGGCAGCCATTATGGCAGCTCGCGTCGTTGGAGACGGTGATAATTGGAGTTGATCTCAATGAGCAGCGGCTGAAATTGGCGAGCCACTCGGAGCCTCGCATACAATCAAGAGCTCTCAGGAAAATGTTGTGGAGAGCATCATGCGAATCACCGGGGCTGGTGTTCACTATGCCCTCGACACCACCGGCAGTTCTAAGGTCATCCGCCAGGCAGTCGATTCGCTGACGCTGCGCGGCCAGTGTGGATTGGTAGGGGCTTCGGGTCCTGGCTCTGAGATTAGGCTCGACGCAATGCACCTCATGACCGCGGGCCGCAAAGTGCGCGGCATTGTTGAAGGCGATAGCGCGCCCGATGTCTTTATCCCGCAACTGATCGAACTTCAAAAGCAAGGTCGATTTCCCTACGACCGCCTGCTCACTTTTTACGATATGGAAGGCATCAATCAAGCGATCTCCGACTCCGAGTCAGGGACGGTCGTAAAGCCCATTGTCCGGATGGCTCAGGATTGAATGAAAACTCTACAGATCGCGTTCTCCTGGTGGCCACTCGATCTTTCGAATTGATAATGTTGTGCCAACCGCAAGCCGCGGAGTGGGTCGGTCACTAGCCGACCCCTGAGATTCGGAGATGAGAAATGCTTGTCCACACAAATTGAAAATGCTATCTGCGGCAGCTTCACCGACACTTCGTAAACTCTTCCGGCTTTTCGCATGACTCAATGTCTGAATCAAGCGAAATAGTCATAACCACGCATGTAGGTTGCCTTAAGTTCGCCTTAGCGTGTGGGCACAAGGACGAAATCCATGGTAGCCATGGCGAAAGGATTGCCGACGCCGAGTTCAGCGGCCCGCGTGGGGTCGTCATGGTCTTCGAAGTCGAGAATCAGGGATTCTTTGACGCCAAAAACTGTATCGGAATCTAGATAAGGGCTCTTTCGGTCAAAGTAATGGGTGGTTACACTCGCGTGGCCGGTGGCGCTTACGATGAAGTGAAGGTGCGCTGGCCTGAAATTGTGGCGGCCTGACAAGTCGAGAAGGCGCCCGACCGGGCCGTCTTTTGGAATCGGGTAATAGCGGGGGCGGCCCGAGCGGAACCAGTAGCGGCCATCGTCATTGGTACGAAAAATACCCCGCAAGTTCATATCTGGCTGGATTTCCGGCTGCTGAATATCATAGAAGCCGTCCTCGTTCGTCATCCAGACATCAAGGGTAGCGCCGGCGATAGGGCTGCCGTTGATGTCGGTGACGCGTCCCGAAACCGCAAGCGGCATGCCCTTGCTATCCAGAGATATATTGTCTCCGAGGGCGCGCTCGGGCGCCGAGGCCACATGGAATGGGCCGAGCACGGTCGATTGAGTCGCGCCGGATGGCTTTCTGTTGTTAATAGCATCAACCAACATGGACACGCCCAGGACGTCGGACAGCAGGATCCATTCTTGACGGCGGTCGGTGCATATCTGCCCAGTCCAAGTCAGGAATTGGATTGCGTCGAACCACTCTTCCATCGTGGGCTCAATTTCCTTTACCGCGGCGTGGAGGTGCGTAATCACCGAGGTCATGATCTGGCGGAACCGCGGGTCGGAGCAATTGTTCATGCGCGCCAGCACGGCCTCGATAGAGTTCTCCTCGGTAAAATACTGAGTTTGTTCCTGATTCGAAACCTTCATTGATCACCTTCTCGTATAGAACCGATGATATGGAAGCGGACGAGGACAGAGGCCGCATACAACTCGCTTCATATTCCCCTTACATCTCGGGCCGGCATCCATCAAATGCCTGCTCGAGTAGCGCTCGAATCTCGGGACGAGTGAACTGGCGCGGATTATAGTAAGGACTTTCCGTCGCCAGCCCGGCCGCCCGGTCGAGTCCCTCGAGCGGCATGCCAATATCCTTTAAAGCAAGGGGAGCCCCCATTCGCTTGGCTAGATCGTAAAGTCCCTGACCTGGGCGACCGGGGCTATGAAGAATCTCGGCGACAGGCGCCAGTTTCTCCGGGACCCCGCCGGCATTAAAGCTTACCGCATGCGGAAGAATAACGGTGTGAACATCTGCGTGCGGCAGGCCAAACGAGCCGCCCAACACATGACAGAGCTTATGATGAAGAGCCATACCAACCGAACCCAGCACAGTGCCACACAACCAGGCGCCGTAAAGCGCTTGAGCCCGTGCTGCGCGATCCAGCGGCTGATTAACAACTGCCGGCAAGCCTTCGACTAGAGAGCGGACCGCTTCGAGGGCCAGCAGCGACACAATTGGATTGTTCTCCTCAGCGTAGAGACCCTCCACCGCATGAGCAATGGCGTTCATCCCGCCGGTCGCCGACGCGCGAGGCGGTAAAGTGAACGTGAGATCCACGTCATAGATCACGCATTCGGGCTGCACTTTGGGCGAACGAAGGGTCGTCTTCTTCCCCTCCTTGGTTTCACCAAGAATGTTGGTCATCTCCGATCCCGCGTAGGTCGTCGGCAAGATAACCTGCGGTAGATCTGCACGAAGGGCAATTGCCTTCGCCAGCCCTGTGGTGGAACCTCCGCCAAGCGCTATTAGTCCGTCCGCGCGTGTCTCATGAACGGCCGCGATACCCCGCTCCGTAACTTCAATGGGCGTGTGCATGGTTGCCTCCGCAAACACACCCGCAAAGTCCATTGCGAGTTGGGCGCCCAGCGCCTCCGCCTCAGCTCGATGCCCAGGCGTCGAAAGTACTAACGGCCGTTTGCTTCCGAGGCGACGAATTTCATCTCCCGTCCGGGACCTGGTACCGAATCCGAACATCACTCGCGTGGGGAGAGCGTTGTAGAGAAAGGGTTGGTCGCCTATGGTCATGGGAAGGCCGGGATCTTGACATCTGGTGAATCGTTTCCTTTGGCACACATAGCGGCATTCCACCAACTCTTTTTGTTAACCGGCTTTGGGTTGTTCTGAAGCGCTCCGGTATCGTGAACAATCTTGCCGGCGACCACGGACATGACCGGTTTCGTCCTGCCACCTGTTTGCACAAGAACTAAGACCGCCCGCATTGGAAACTTGCCATTTGGATCCGATGGGTGGAACCGCCTGAATATAGACTTGAGGCTGGCCGGATTCGTCCGAGTCGTAGGCCCTCCATTTGCCGAGAGGGGAAGAAAAATGTCCAAGATGTGCGACGAAGAAAAATCGCTGGACCATAACAGTTCACTATACGGTTCGCGGCGCGATTTCCTGAAGAATTCGACGACGACCGCAGTAGCGGCGGGATTCAATTTATTGAAGCCGTCTGGCGCGGCCACAAACGGGGGCGATGACCCTCCCGAGGATAGCGGCCGACGGGGCCGGAGCTACGTCATCCGCGGCGCTGCCGTGATGTCGATGGACGCGAAAGTGGGTGATTTTCCCCAGGCCGACGTGCTGGTCGAAGGCAACAAGATCATCGCCGTCGGGCCGCACCTCCACGCAGGCGGTGCCGCAGAGATCGATGGCCGCGGCCGCATCGTCATGCCCGGATTCGTCGATACGCATCATCACCAGTTCGAGACGGCACTGCGCAGCTTTCTCGCCGACGGGATACTTATCAACGATGGTTCGAACACGCCGAGCGGGAACGTCACCTACCTCGAATACATTCTCCAGACGTTCGCCCCCGTGTACAGGCCGCAGGACGTGTACATCAACGAGCTGTTCGGCTCGCTCAGCCAACTCGACGCGGGCGTCACGACGGTGCACGACGTCTCGCAGATCAATCACTCGCCCGAACATTCCGACGCCGCGATCCAGGGCATCATGGATTCGGGGCGCCGGGCCGCCTTCGGCTATTTCGAGAGTGCGGGTGGCGTTGCCAGCAACAAGTACCCGGACGACGCGGTTCGCATCAAGAAGCAGTGGTTCTCCTCGAGTGACCAGCTCGTGACCATGATAATGGGCGGCGAGGTCTACCTTGGAACTCCAACCTACTCGCGATCCTGGACCATCGGACGCCAACTGGATCTCCAAATTGCGGCGCACATCCTCTCTCCGTTCGGGATCCGTCCGATCCTGGACCTGCTAGCCCAGGGCCAAGGTGGCGTCAACAACGACATCGAGGCTCGGACCCGACAATCTGTTCATACACATGACCGGAATGTCCGACCTCGGCTGGCAAGGCGTCAAAGACGCCGGCGCGCAGGTCTCGCTTGCCGTCCCGATCGAGATGAATATGCGGCACGGCATGCCGCCTATCCTTAAGATGCAAAGCCTTGGTATGGAGCCGTCCTTGAGCACGGACGTGGAGTGCACGCTGACTGCGGATTTCTTCACCCAGATGCGCTCCATGATGAATCTGCAGCACGTGCTCGTGAACCAGATGATCCTCGATCCGGGATTTGCAACAGGCAACTGGTGGCCAACACCGCCGGCCGGCACACCGGGCCTGCTCACGACACGCGACGTCCTGCGCCACGCCACGATGAACGGCGCAAAGCACCTGCGGCTTGACCACAAGGTCGGCTCACTCACTCCGGGCAAAGAGGCCGACATCATCATCCTCGACGCCGAAGCAATCAACGTTGCGCCGCTCAATCAGGTGCCGGGTGCGGTCGTATCGCTGATGGATCGCTCTAACGTCGAGACCGTGATGGTCGCGGGCAAGGTGCGCAAGTGGAAAGGGAAACTGCTCGACGTGGACCTTCCCCACCTGCGCCGGCAGCTCGACGCTTCGCGCGACGACATCTTCGCGGCGGCAGGCATCCCGCAGGACCGGTTCCGGTCGAACTGAGCCGGCCACAAACGCCAACCTTGGGGAAGACGCATTGGACACTGGACGGCTCATCGGGGCGCAGGTCCTAAGGAGCTAAGCGCACTCCATGTCTATGCCTCGTGATCTATCAAGAAACCGTCGCCATTCACTCAAGAACACCGACAGCAGATTGAGATCAATTCAAGCGATCCGCGTTTGTGGGCCAGCCTGCTGACAATGTCTCAGTTGATCGAGCATTATAGTCAAAGAAAACTTTCCGTTGACAATACATGGAATTCGCATGCGACCAAGATGGGCTACGAGAATCATCTGAGGCGGTGGATCGCTCCGACGTGGGACGCCTATCCCGCACGGTGATCCGACGTCCCTCGTAACTCGACATTTGTCCTCTCGCGATCTAGCAATCAACATGTTCCCCGCTAAACCCCGTCCAGCGGAAGCCCAACATAGTTCTCAGCCAGTGACGTCGCAGCCGCTCGCGAGCTCATCACATATTCCAGTTCTGCGAGTTGTCTCTTATGGTCGAACGCAGACTCATTCTCAAATCTGTGCAGCAGCGAAGTCATCCACCACGAGAAGCGTTGCGCCCTCCATATTCTTCGCAAACAAGTCCCCGAATAATTCTCCAACAGCCGGCCCTCTCCCGTGCCATAGTGGGACCCCAGCGCCATCGCAAGATAATGCACATCCGCCATCGCGAGGTTCATTCCCTTCGCTCCGGTCGGTGGCACAATATGCGCCGAATCTCCCGCTAGGAATAGCCGGCCGAACTGAAGAGGCTCGACCACAAAGCTTCGCATCCCCGTTACACCTCTCTGCAACACCCGCCCTTCATTCGGCCGCCATCCATCAACACAGGTCAAGCGCGTTTGCAGTTCCGTCCAGATCCTGTCATCGCTCCACTCTTGAATATCCTCGTCCGGCTTACACTGAATATAGAGCCGTGTAACCTTCGGCGAACGCATGCTGTAAAGCGCAAAACCTCGGGGATGATGCATGTAGACAAGTTCTTCTTGTGACGGCGCGGCCTCTGCCAATATTCCAAGCCAGGCAAAAGGATAGCTGCGCTCGTAGATGGTCAAAACACTGTTCGGGAATGCGTCCCGGCAGATTCCGTGGAACCCATCGCAACCCGCAATGTAATCACAGTGAATCTCATCCGTCTGCCCATCGAGGCTCGCAACGATCCGAGGGTTGTCCGAGTCAATTTCTTCTAATGAAACATCTCCGCATTCGAATCGCAGGTCGCCGCTATCAGCAAGTCTGCGGGCAATCAGATCCTTCACTACTTCCTGCTGCCCGTACACCGTCACATACTTGCCCGTCAGTTCCACGAATGGAATCCTGTGGCGCACACCATTCAGCCCCAGCTCTATACCGTCATGGCGCAATCCCTCGCGCTCCATTCGCGCGCCCACACCGGCATCGTTCAGCATTTGAACGCTGGTATGCTCCAGGACTCCGGCTCGCGCTCGCTTCTCGCAATAGGCGCGCGGCTTTGCCTCCAGAACAACGGAGTGGATTCCTCTGAGATGCAGCAGATGCGAGAGCATCAGTCCGGCCGGGCCCGCACCTACGATCCCAACCTGTGTTTCAAACCGCGCCATGGGACCACCTCTATTTCGTCTGGGATTCTTCGTTCAGAATCTCTTTTGCCGTATGGAAAGCGGCATTCGCAGCAGGAACACCACAATAGATTGCACACTGCAGAAGAACTTCGCGAATCTCTTCAGCCGTTACGCCGTTGTTGACGGCAGCGCGCAGGTGCAGCCGCAACTCCTCGCCGCGGTTGAGCGCCACCATCAGCCCAATCGTGAGCAGGCTTCGCGTGTGCTTGGGTAGCCCCGGGCGCGACCAGATCTCTCCCCACGCATACCGAGTGATGAGGTCCTGAAACTCCGAATCCAGTTCGGTCTTCTTGGCTTCTGCACGATCTACATGCGCTTCTCCCAGAACGCTCCTGCGCACTTGCATTCCGGTCGCGTGTCGTTCTCGCTCATCCATGCATGACCTCCGCTGCAGTCAGATGTTCCACCACTGCACCCGCAAACCTGTCCGCACACTCCCACGCCGACATGTGCGATGCGTTCAGCTCCAAATAACTCGAGTGAGGGATCGACGCGTGGAGCGTACGACCCTCTGCTGGAGACGTGGCAGGATCATGTGTCCCGGTAATCACCAGACTCGCCGCCTTGACTTGAACCGCAGCCCCTCGAAGGTCCGCATCTCGCAGCACGGCGCAGCAAGCTGTATAACCTCGAGGATCTGTCGCCGCGATCATTCCACGAATCCTCTCCATCTCCTCTGGATGCTTGTTGCGATAGTCGAACGTAAACCATCTCTCCAGCGTCGCTTTGGCCAATGCAGCCATGCCATTAGCATTCACAGTCTCGATTCGTTGCTCCCAGATCTCTTTGGTCCCAATCTTCGCCGCAGTGTTTGCAAGAATTAGCCTCTCCACGCGATCCGGTGCATAGATTCCGAGCCAGAGGCCAATCAGCCCTCCCAATGAGACACCGCAGATGCTCGCCTTTTCAGCCTTCAACTCATCCAGAAGCTTCAACACATCAAGTCCCAGCTGTTCAATCGTGAATGCTTCCGCTGCAACTTCGCTCCGTCCATGACCGCGCGTGTCCGAGCGCAGCACCCGAAACCTTCCTTCGAATTCAGGCAGCGCCCTGTCCCACATGTGCATGTCGGATCCCAGCGAATTCACAAGCACGAGAATCGGCGCGTCCGCACTTCCGCTGACCTCGTAGTGCAACTGCACGCCGTTGCTGTCAGCTGCGGGCATCATCGTCTCCCAATACTCGCTAAATGAATCGCCGAGTGCTGCCCAGATAGTTGCGTGCATCGAGCAATCCGTCAATCTCTACACCATTCAGGTGCGTCTTCACCTCGGGCATATCCTTCAACACATCTGATAGTGGCCGTTTCTCCGCCACAGCCCGATCCACAGCCTTACGCAGAACCTCGTGTGCTTCAATTCGGCCAATCTTCGAAGCCAGGGCACCGCTCACAGCTTCCGCAAGCGGCAATCCATGCGTGGCGTCCAGATTCGCCTGCATTCGATCTGAGTCAACTTTCAGTCCGTCGATAACTTCAGTCGCATAACTGACGGAAGCCGATGTCAGGCGATACGCCTCTGGAATTGCATCCCACTCCGCTTGCCATAGCCCAAGCCCTCGCTCGTGCTCTTGTTGCATAGCATGGAGCATCGTTGCGGAAAGCCCCGGCATCTTCGCATGGATCGCGATTAAAGCCGCGCACCCCACAGGATTGTGCTTGTGTGGCATCGTCGACGAGCCGCCATGCCATCGACCCCGCCCTCCGACACTTCCGCCACTTCCGACTGCATCAATAAAGCGATATCTCGTCCGAGCTTCGCCAGACTGCCGGTGACCAGCGCAAGCAACTGAACAATCGCCGCCAAGCTGTCGCGGTGCGCGTGCCACGGCAAATCAGGCTCAGTCAGGTCCAGCAACTGCGCCAATTTCGCCGAGACCACGCCGCCCGACGATCCAAGTGAAGCCTGGGTTCCGACGGCCCCGCCAAACTGCAACACGAGCACTCGTTCTTCCTCTTGACGAATCCGCTGCCGATCCCGGCGTAAAGCCGCCAGGACTCCCGTCAGCTTCAGTCCAAGTGTTATCGGAGGTCCCGCCTGAAGCCACGTTCGGCCCAACATCACAGTGCCTCGATACCTTCTCACCTTCTCCGTCAGGGCCGCGTCTAAACGCGTTAGCGCTTCATCAAGCAAGTGCAGGGCTTCCTTCATCTGCATCACCAGCGCCGAATCGAGAACATCCTGACTCGTGGCACCCAAGTGAACTGAACGAGCGGCAGCTTCGCTGTGAGCCTTCACCGCTGCGGTTAGCTGCCGCACGAACGGGATTGCGATGTTCCCCGCATCCCTCGCATCTCTGAGAAGCGATGCGAGATCGACAAAGTCCGCGTCCAGCAACTTCTCGAGTGTCGCCGCAGAGCCTGCTTCAGCTAGGCCATTGGCTTCTAGTGCAGAACTCAACGCCCACTCAAAACGAGTCATCGCGCGTAGCTGAGCCTGAGGCGAAAACACGTTCGTCATATCCGGCGTCGAGAAGAGAAACGAAGTCAGCCCGTCACGACTCATCTGCGCATTCCCTTCCTCTACCACGCGAAGAATACGGTTTCGTTGGTTCCTTGCAGAACGACATCCCACCAATACAATCCCGCCTGTTTCTCATCCGCGCGAGCAATGAGTGTGGCACGCCGGTCCAGAGGAATCCGCAAAAGCACTGCGTCGTTGTCGTTCCTCGCTTCATCTCCCAGGTACACCCGTGAAATCAAATTACGCAGCAGGCCCCGTGCAAACACCAGCACCGTGAAATGCACATCTGAGGACGTCTCTGCAGCGGGCCTTGAAATCGCCACAGCAAACTCACCCTTTTCATCAGTCGCGACGCGTCTGAATCCCTCAGGAATGCCGCTCTCAACTTCCTTCCCATCGAGCGATCTTCCAACACCCGCGCTACTCAGGAACTCCAGCATCGCGTCCGTGACCGGCATTCCATCGCGATCCAAAACTCGGCCTCGTATCTCGATCATCCCCGGCGGCATAATGCTCGAAACAGGCGTGCGATTCATCAGATACTCAAGGCCAATTCGGAAATACGGCCCAACCGTCTGGGAACTGGAAGGAGTTCGTGCGGAGTTTTCGCTCATCGATGACCCTCTTCAAACGGAGTGTCCATGTGACCCCGCAACACAATATCCCATTTGTAAGCCAGCATGTAGTTGGACTCAGAGCGATCCATGTCCAGATTTGAAAGTAACCGCGCTCTAGCTGCTGCATCCGGAATGCTGTTGAAAATTGGATCCAATGGTTGCAACGGGTCTCCTGGAAAGTACATCTGCGTCACAAGCCGCGAGAGGATCCCCGAACCGAAGAGTGAAAAATGGATGTGACTCGGCCGCCAAGCGTTGTGATGATTCCCCCACGGGTACGGCCCGGGCTTGATCGTCTTGAACCAGTAGTATCCATTCCCATCGGTCAGTGTCCGGCCATCGCCGGTAAAGTTGGGGTCGAGCGGAGCATCGTATGTGTCAACTTTGTGCCGATATCGGCCCGCTGCATTCGCCTGCCACACCTCAACGAGTGCGCCGCGCACCGGCCTCCCATCTTCGTCCAGAACCCGGCCATGCACCAGGATCCGCTCACCTATAGGGTCGCCAGCGTGATGTCCTGTCAGATCGTTGTCGTGCTCGCCAATCAGCCCCTGCCCGAATACCGGCCCGCCTCGCTCCATTTGCGTCCTGGGAAGCAAGATCAGCGGCATGCGCGGTGAACGCGCAATCGTCGACACGTAGGGAGGGAAGTGATATTCAGGCTGCGTGCCTGGTTCCGCTAATTCCATCATCGACGAATCGAGCATAACGCTCCTCATGCTCTCAGGCTGACATGCCAAAAGCAATGCCATTCGTGCAACATTCCGGTTATCTTCACCTGCCTGGTTGGCGCATCCCAGAATCACCTCATCTACCGCGTTCCAATCAACGCCGTCGTTGCGTTTCAGCAACTCGCGGATGGGAATCGAAGGCAGGATTTCCGCCCGACGAAAAAGTCAGTTTCTTTGCGCGCCCAGCCCCAATTAACTGGTCATAGATGATTTCCGGAGTCATTCGAACCAGAGACAGGTCTCGCCGGCCCTGGCGAATAATCTCGTGTCCGGCAGCAAATGGAATGAGGTTGGTGCCCCCCCATCGCAACGCAGTCGCCATCGTGAACGTGCGCAGCAATCGCCTCGGCCAACGTGATCCACTCCGCCATTCGCCGCCCTTTCACTGAACGTCGTATTATTGCTTGAGGGTTCATAGTTGTACATGATGTACAATAATCGCTCAAAGTTAGGGTCATGATCTCTGCAAAGAAACCATGATGAGCCCTGCCAAATTCGCCTCTGCTGCATCACCCGCGTCCGCGGCAGGTGATTTCTCAACGCAAGCAGGAAATCCCGACTTTGTTCTTTCACTCGCGCTCGGCCTCCGCGTCATTGAGATCTTTGAAGGGCATTACGGGGGTCGCAGTATCAGCGTGATCTCTCAATCAACAGGACTCTCCCGCGCTTCGATCGGGCGTCTCTGCTTTACCCTCGAACTGCTTGGCTACGTGGAGCGAAGCCGCCAGGTCTACAAGCTCAAAACCCATTGCCGTTCCGATTAATACTCGCGATAATCGCGTCGTAGCTGCCATCAACGTCGGCACCCACGCTTCGCGCATCGACCGCGAAACACTCTTGAAACGCTGCCTCCCTGCTCTCCAGCAAGGTGCGCGAAACCTCCACAATATCCTTATCTGAATCCTAACCAATGGGATCATGAAGGGACTCCGGTTATGCCAGCTCTCATTCGCGCAGATCATGTCGGCAGCCTTCTCCGTCCAGCGGAGCTTCTGCATGCGCGCACATCGCAATTGGCCGCCTCAGAACTCGAGGCCATCGAGAACCGTCATGTCCTCCAGGTTCTGCAGCGCCAGAAAGAGATCGGCCTCGACATTTATACGGACGGCGAATTGCGGCGCACCAACTTCATGAGCGACTTCACAGACGCCGTGGAAGGATTTGACTTCGGGGGCACCGTATCGCGCGAGTGGAAAGGGAATGACGACGAAGCACAAACTGCCCCTGCCAAGGTCAGCAGCATCAACGGCATCGTCACTGCCCCTTTGCGGCAACGCCAACCACTCACCGGCCGCGAGCTTCCCTTCCTTAAGGAACATGCCCCGGGCCCGATCAAGATCACTCTGCCCAGCGCAACACAGTTTCCCGCCATCTCGTTCAAATACGGCATCACGGACACGGTTTATCGCGATCCATTCGCAATGCTCGACGCCATCACCGCCATCATGAGTGAGGACATTCGCACCCTCGCCACCGGGGGCATCTCGTATCTGCAGATCGACGCTCCGCGATACAGCTACTACCTCGATCCCAAATGGACCGCGTGGATGGAGAAGGAACTGCGCGTTAATCCGGCTCAGATGCTCTCCGCCTCGCTCAAAGCCGACAACGCCTGCTTCGCAGCCGCACGCCAATCAGAAATCACTCTCGCCATCCACCTTTGCCGGGGCAATAATCGCAGCCACTGGTACGCAGAAGGCGGATACGACGCCATCGCTGAGCGTCTCTTCCACGAACTTGCGGTTGACCGCTTCCTGCTCGAATACGACGACGAACGCTCCGGCACGTTTGAGCCGTTGCGTCTTGTTCCGAATGGCAAAGTCGTTGTCCTCGGCCTCGTCAGCACCAAGCGGCCCGAACTCGAGCGCAAGGACGATCTTCTTCGGCGAATCGACGAGGCATCCCGCTACCTTCCGCTCGAGCAACTCGCGCTCAGCCCTCAATGCGGATTCGCTTCCACCATGGAAGGCAACCTGTTGACCGAGGACCAACAGTGGGCCAAGTTGCAGCTTGTTGTTGAAACCGCCCGACAGGTCTGGGGTTGAGCGCAGTGAGCGAGGGCTTAGCTTATGGTTGATTCAACGTCATCTCCGCAACTGGAATTCACCCTCGAGTTGCGCGTAAACATTGGCCCAACACTCGAACTCGGGCAGGGCTCATTCGGTACCAGGCGCAATGTCCCCATCACGGGTGGAACATTCAGCGGGCCGCAAATAGCAGGTCGCATTTGCCCGGAGGGGCAGATTCGCAGTTCGTTGAACCGGACGGTCTGACGTTTGTTGGCGCCCAATATGTGATTGAAACTGAAGACGGCATCCGCATCGGAGTGCGCAACCAGGGAATTCGACATGGATCGAAAGATAAGTCCGATATCGATGCAGCACTGCAAGCGCGGAAATTCGGTCTTGAAGTAGAGCCGCTCTCGGCGTTCACCGTTAAATATGAACGTCCTCCGGCGCTGATGCTGGGCTTTGCAGGCTGCAATCCGGCAGAGCTGCGACGCGGCGTATCTGTTCTTGCGACCGCTTTACGTTCACGCTAGACGGCGCGGTCAGTTTCACAGCGTCTGCAGTTCTTTCGGTTTTCCCCTCCGTTTCTCCGATGCAGGTTCATGATTTGTTCGAAACGGCGATTTGCTTGCGAGTTCTGGGTGGGTTGTTTGAATGATAAGTCGAGGAGGAGCACGAGGGTGTTACAAAGGCTGAACTCAGCTGTGAGGCTGATTCAGAGAACTACGCACGGAGGCTCCTCGAGACACTATGTACTACATCGGACTTGATGTTCACAAGAAGACGATCAGCTATTGCATGAAGGACGCGGCCGGCAAGATCCAGAGTGAAGGCAAGATCGGATCGACGCGGCGCGAACTTGATGCCTGGATCAAGACCCTTCCCCAACCCCGGATGATGGCTATGGAGGCGACGATCTTCACCGGCTGGATCTACGATCACCTGGTTCCGCACGCCGAGAAGGTGAAGGTAGCCCATCCTCTGATGCTGCGGGCCATTGCCGCAGCCAAGCGGAAGAACGACAAGATCGATGCCAGCAAGATCGCCGACTGTCTTCGTTGTGATTTCCTTCCGGAGTGCTACATGACATCGACCGAGATCCGCAACCGGCGGCGCACACTGCGTTACCGCGGGCTGCTGGTCAAGCAGATGGTTCAGATGAAGAACCGGATCTCGGGCTTGTTGATGGAGACCGGTGTGAGCTACAACAAGCAGCGACTGCACAAGGTGGGCTACTTCACCGAGCTGATGTCGGGCAACGAAGAGATCGACTGTGTCAGGCCGCTGCTGAAGCTGAGCCGGGACACGATTAATCGATCGCAGAAGCTGGACTATGCGCTGGTGAGTTCGCTGGAGCGCGACCCGTTGCTGGCCGAGCGGCTGAAGCGGTTGAGAACAGTTCCCGGAGTGGGTCCGATCACGGCGCTGACCTGGGTTCTGGAGATCGGCGATGTGGCCCGCTTCCAATCGATCAAAAACGCTATCAGTTATTGCGGACTGTGCGGAGCCGAGAGGAGTTCAGCAGACAAGGTCATGCGCACGCCGATTTCCGAGCAGCGCAACAAGCATATTCAGCAGATACTGGTGGAAGCGGCGAAGCTGGCACCGCGATACAGCCATGAACTTGAGCTTGATTTACGAAAAGGAAAAGCAGCGGGGCAATCGCAACCGCGCCACGCTGGCAGTTGCCAGGAAGATGGTGGCCTGGATGATTGCGGTCGAACGCAGAAAACAGGATTTCGTGCCTGCCGAGGAACGCGGAGGCACGGTGGCAGCCTAAAAACCTGCCCATGAATGAAAAACACCAGGATTATTCCGATGCGCAGACTGCCAGGCCCCGCAGGTAGGCCACTGTGCGAAGGAGTGAAAACTCCGGAGGCTCCCGTCGGATTGTTTCGGGGCTGGCAGAGAACACAAACTCAATCTTCTGTGCGGACTCTTCGGAGTCTCAGACAGCAAATGGATGTGTGGTTCTGCTTGATGCAGGAATCATCGGCCGAGAGGCACTGTTGCGTAACGGCAGATCCTGATCAGATCAATGGGTTGTGCGCGCCCAGGAATTCTGTGCTTTTCTCTTGACTTGGACTTACATAGATGTGGGCTACTCGGAAGCAATCCGGCTTTTTGGGAGCTACTTCCGGTTGGCCAGTCAACTATTGATGTTTGAGGCGCAGTTCCGCGTCGGTTCTTGCCGCATCGATCAAGGTATGCAGCCTTGCCGCAAGCCTTGATCGATTTAGATCTGCACGTGGTCAGTCTTCTTAGCCGCGTTCTCGCGTCGCCTCGTCCGCATCCTCTGCCAGATCGCGCATCAGGCTAAAGAAAGCTGGCGACTGGCCAATGAATAACCCCATCCCCGTCAGGAAATTGACGACGCCCATCGCACTCCCCTTTGTCTCCGTCGGTCGAATCACAGAGCATTTCGGAAGCTTGCGGCTAATGAAGGGGCAGGGCTCGGGCATGATCAGGTTTGTCTGGAAGTCCTCGCCACCAAACGGCGAAGAATTCAGATCTGGAAAAGTCACCGAGACTCCGGTCACCGGATCCACCGCCGTTAATGGTGGCGCATTGCCCGCCTTATCGGCCCAGGTCTGGAAGTGCATTGTTTCGGTGGGCCCGATGCTGATTAGAATTCTCAACACCTCAACGCTGCTGGCTCTTTGCGCCATCGCCGGATACAGGCTGTTGCCGCCTTGTTCAATGGTTGGCATGTGGAAACCAGCTGTATTCGCAATCGCCTGCAGGAAATTCGCATCCGTCGTGTCTGCATCCGTCCTGGGAATTGCAGTATGCTTCCCAACCGCTAGGGTTGGAACGGCCTGAGGGAAGGTAAAGGTCGCATCAAGGTCCGGATTATGTGAGTCGCTGCGATAACGGGTCCACCAACTCGTGTCGAGCGTGAGTTCCATTAAATTGGTCAGCCGCAACTTACCGCTGGAGCCTGTCGCGGTGCTGCCCATGAGAGTGCGAAAAGGTTCGAGATTCACCGGATCAGCACCCTTTGAGACCAGATAGGCATTGAGAAAGTTTTGATGCGTGAACTCATCATCGGTATTGTCATGAACATACTGCGCCATGTCGGAGTCCAACACTGAGAGAGCTGCAGTGAATGCAGGATTTCCTTTCCCCCCAGGGACTTCCTTATCCGGAATGCCGCACAGCTCGTTGTACTGCACCCAGAAATCGGTCTCTAGAATTTCTGCCGCGGCCGCGAACCGCAACAGGGCGGCATCCCCAAAAGAGAGGCTGCCGCTACGTTCGCCTTTTTCGTCCGCGAGTGCCAATGAAGTGCTGCTCACAAGTCCGACTCCTGCGGTCGCGAAACCTGCAGCCGTTAGTCCATTCTTGACGAAAGAACGGCGGTCGATCACGCCATCGAATTTATTTGTGTGCTCCATACAGAGAGCCTCCTTTGCCAGGAGAGTGCGCTTGGCTAACGCAGCATTTGTCAATGGAACGTAATCTCATTGTCATTTCTATGCGCGGCTGATGAATCTAGGCAAACTGAGGTTCGGGGCTATGTGGTGGCCAACCCGGACATAACCCGTTTATGGTGTTACTTCCTGTTAGGCGGTGATTCGCCCAGATCATCGATCTTCGAGGGGACGTGATCACTGTCAACATTGACTTTGCCGATCGGAATTTGTCTCAGCCACATGTTCAGTCGATTAACTGGAACCTGATCGTCGACTCGAGCGTACAGGATAGCGAGGTGTCCTATGTGTCGAGTCAGGCTTGCGGTGATGCCGACAATCGTTCTGATGGGTGCTGTTTCCTTTGCGCTTCCAACATTCGCGCAAGATTCGGACTTTAACCTGAACGTGCATGCTAATTCGCATGTAACGGCAAAGGATATTGGGCTGCCATCATATCCGGGAGCGACGCCGTTCAAGGAGAAAGACAGCGATTCATCGTCGGCGGACCTGGGATTTTTGCTGAACAGTTTTCACTTCAGCGTAAAGGCAGTGAGCTTTCTGACCCCCGACTCGCCGGAGCATGTTCTTGAGTTTTACCGGAAGCCGCTGGCGAAGTTCGGCGAAGTGCTGGAATGCAACCACGGCAAGCCGGTAGGTTCATTGACAATGGCGAAGAGCGGGCTGACGTGCGGCGACCGCAAGAGCGGGCATATGACAGTAAATGGGAGCGACAGCGATCACGAGCTTCGGGCGGGGACACCGGAGCAGTTCCGGATCGTGGGGATTGACAGCACCGAAAGCGGGAAGACTAAGTTTGGACTGGTCGCACTGGTGCTCCCGAAGGACAAGGACGGGAAGTAGGATCGATCGTCGTCGTCATGCCCGGTATCAAAACGGCGACGCCCAGGGCAACTTCAAAGCAGCCCATCCATGACCGGTCTGATGAAGCTAGTGCTGAACGATTATCGGATGGAGCGCGCCGGAGCTAACAACTCGTCTGCCCGCGGCCTCACTCGGATATCTTCGGTGAAATTTTCCCAGCGCACAGTGCCAGAGCGATCAATCAGGAACTCCGCCGGGCGGGAGATATCGGTTCCATCCGGACCTCCGCGTGGATGCAGGAGTTCGTAACGCCGAATCACCTCCGCCTTGGGATCGGAAAGAAATGGGAACGAGTAGCCACGTTTGTGGCGGAGATTTTCAGAAACTTCCGCAGCATCAACGCTAATGGCGACCGGCAAGATTCCTTGTGCTTCAAATTCCGGTAGAGATCTTTCGATGCCTCGTAACTCGAGGTTGCAATACGGTCACCAGTATCCTCTATAAAAAACCAGTAGAAGAGCTTTGGGCGGCTCCTTGCTTGCTGAACCAGAGAACAACTGCGTCAGCGAGACAGAATGACCGGTGCTGTCCGGCAACGTAAAATCTGGCACCCGCTGCCCTACCTGCGGAGCAGCTGCGGACTCTCGTGGGATGTGTCGTGCGCTCCAGAAGAAAATGATGGCTCCAGCCAAGAACAACAGGGAAAGCCCCGTTGCCAGGGCGCTGGAAAGCTTTCCTTTATAGACCGTCGATTGCCCAAACACCTGCCACAGGCCGAAGAGAACAACCACAAAGCCAATCAGCGAAAGCAGGAGGCTGATCCATGGAACCAGCGCTGCCGGAAAACCAGTGAACGGCAACCCGTTGCTCAAGGTGCCGAGCACCATTAACAACAAACCCATCCATGGGGCGAAGGTCCGCTTTCGTACCGTGGTATCCGCCATTGCGACTCAGTGTAGCACCGAGCGGAAGTGCTTCGTATCATCGAACGCCACCCTGCGGACGGCGACGTCGAGATTAGATCAGTTCGCCGGAGGGGTGGGAAAACCTGCTTTGCGTAGTTCTTCAAGTGACGCCGGAATTATTTCGACGCGAAAAGGGAGATTGTCGGGGAGTGGTTCGTTACACGATCTGCACGGGGACCGATCCGCCCACGCAGCTTGTCTAGTCTTGTCCATATCCAAGCCCATACCGTAGTTAACGAAAAGCTGCTTACCGTGGCTGCCACAGCTTGGGCAAACGTATGTCAGGTCACTCCAGTCCAAGATGTATCTTCCATAGTGGCGAGAATTATACGGTTAAGGGGCCTAGGTATTTCTTGCTATGCCTTCCCTTATATGGCCAGCACGGGACAACGGCGGACCGCCAATTCTTACGTCTAGCTTCTCCAATCGCTCGGGATCGATTCGTTCGGACTGCGTCCACTTGCGTCACTGATGGACTTTCACCTCCACGATCACCATATGTGCCATCGCGACCCAATGCGTGGGTTTGCTGGGGGTTGATAACGACGATGTTCATACGTTTGTTCTGCATCATGCGCCAATGGTGAGCTGGTTGATGCGCTTTGGCTCGCCTCGGCGTTTGGCTGGCTTGGACTTTTGGTCGCTGCCAATATGGCGTTCAACGCTTCGTCCGATACACCAGCATTTTTCAAGAGAATCAGTGCTTGCGGCGATGTATCGAGCATCGCAGGTCCGCGCTGGACTGCGAGGATTATCGTTTGATCTCCGATTCCAGCGTTTGCCATTCTAATCAGGTCTGAGTTCGTGACTGCGGTTGGATTGGATTGGCCCCAAACGGCCTGAGAGAGTGAGTGGCAGAGAAGGAGCACTGCAAGTTTTCTCAACATGGTGTGGTCTCCTTGGCAAGATCGAACATCGACGCGCTCGTTCATCACTGGCAAACAACACGTTTTCCCCGATCTCAATCGGCTCGGCAGATTACAACCTCAATCGCGCCTGTTCCGTTGAGTTCAAGCCAATTATCCTGCAGAAAGCACGAATCCGAATTGTTCGATTGAAAAAATTGAAGTCAAAAGGACTAGAGGGTAGCGGACTTCTGGCCATCGTATGCGTTGTCGCAGAAAAAAACAGAGTCATTCGGCGAAGGCTCTGGAGCTGCATCGGCAGATCTTACCGCCTCGACCTACTGGGATGTGTTCGTTAGTATCCGAAAGGTTCGTATCATTGGGTATCGCCCCGGGCACAGTGATGAAGCTGGTAAAGGAAGGCGCGTAGGCGAAACGAATGGAGGACGAATGGCTACAACGGAAAGTCAGCAGGCAGATTATTTGGCCTAGTACACGCCGTGCTAGATCTCATTTGTGGACTCACGTCTGAACCCTTGAGCTTGCGCTTCTTTCCACTTGTCAGGAACAAGAAAACTGTAGTGAGCATTGGGGTCGAGCTTTTGAAACTCCCCGTTTTCTCCCTTGAGGGAAGACGCCCATCCAATCTCCCCGCCATATATCTGCTCGACGGGCTGGTTCCAGTAGTACCCGAGTATTCTGCAAAACATGAGCCAATCCCACTCCCGGCAATTGACTCCCGGAGGCAATTGTGTGACGATCTGCATCTTCTCAGGGGTCTCAGCTATGGTGTATAGCGCAGTCGAATCCAGCAACATTGCCTTGTAAAAGGTCAATGCCGTCACCTCGCGGAACTGCACCGGGTGTAGTGGGGCGTCGCGGTAGTAGGGCTCGCCTAGGTGATCATGGAAGCCTTTGGTCATTGCGCCGTCCTGCAGAATGCAAACGATGCCGACGGAACCCATGCGGAGCGCGATTGATCGATTTTCATGATTGTCCAAGAAGTCGAATTGCGCCTCGACTCGGCTGGGCACGCTGGTTCCGAAGATGAAGATCGAGCCGGGTATGCCATAAGGGAATTCGAGCGAACGCCGTATACCTTGCATGAAGTCATGATGAAGCCGCAGTTCCTCTAAAATCTCTTTCGGCACGATTGGCCGTTTACCGCGTCTGCGGTCTGCTCTGAGCAAATTCTCTCGGTAGAGTATTCCGTAGAAAATCTTGCTTAGCCACATATAGACGGTCGCCGGGGGCAATTGATCGACCGCATCTGGCCCTTTGGCAACAGCTTCGCCCATCATGTTTTCAAGTTTGGAGAGATGCTCGTTGTTGAAGGTTTTGCAGCAAGGAATTGTGAGTTGCTTATAAGGAATGCTTGTCTGATTAATGAGATCGAGTCGCTGATTCCAAAGATTGAACCTGTGTTGGAGCCATTACGGAAATACGTGCTCGTCGCTACGGTTCTTCGAGCGCAGCGGGGCTGAACAAAGAAAGCAAGTGGAAGGACCGAAGCGCACCCTCCGCTTCAACAGGTGTTTGTGTGGAGTGAAGTTCTTAGTGGCTGCCACAACTGCAGATGATACAAGGCACGGAAGTCTGACAGATGATGGCATGGAAGACGTCATCGGTTCGACCCGACCAGGTACAAACCCAAACATCCCTTTCAAAATCAGTTGAACTGGTTCGCGGCAAGTCCGATGACGCGTTGTAGTACCTTGGGCCGATTGAGACCGGGTGGTGGATGTCCCAAGCCGCCTCTGTTCCAGCTGACCTGACCGACAAGAATTTTGGCTGTCGGGCGCGATGAAGATGGAAAGCAAATTGCATCGTAAATGGGCACCTGGATCGCATACCGCACTGTAGGCAGCTGAGAACTTACTCTCGGCCTTTAGGTGATGTCTTGGGAAAAAGGATGAACCACGATGACTCAAACCCCTACATTACAGTTCGTACATCGATTTAATGAGGACGGCACAATCGATTCCATCTGCCGTCAGTGTTTCATCACCGTCGCAACTGAGGCATCGGAATCTGCTCTTGAGCCCGAAGAGCGAAAGCACGAATGCTGGCCTTGGCTGATCGAGGAGTATAAGAAACGCGAGGTACAGTGAAATTTTTTCGCGGTGCTTCCCATGCGTCTGGCGCTCGATCAGGGCAAGTGATTTAAACAGGTTGCTTCCACAGGATCGAAGACGGGGGGCCGGTGTCCAAACCGGGGCGCATCGGCGGCTGACCTAACTAACAGAAATCCGTGCGGCGGAAGCGTTCAAATTTCCCCGGATGAATGCTTTCCGAAGCCTGGAGAGAGCAAGGTCTTGTTCACGCGCGGACGACAACAGAGAGTACGCCAATTTCACTGGCGGCGGCTGACCGGACTGACGTAATTCCACGCAGCGGGTCCCTCCACCATCCCCCAGATGAGAGACTCGTTGCCTCCGACGGCAAATCTTGCTGCTCGTGCGGATGCAACATCGTACCCCAATTTCACCCCGGCGGCTGACCGGACTGACAGGAATCTTGGCCGATCCTCACTCTCAGGAGTAGTTGATGTTCGTTTCAGCAGCAAGGAAAAAGCTCAACATCGCAATCCAGGCGGCGACCGATCCCGCCGACATCGTACAACTGACAATGGCGTTGAGCCGACTCTTCGATGCAGAGGGGAGAGCCAAAGGAAGGCGTCAGCGGCAGAAGGCGCGTGCCAATGACGCTAAAAAGAAACAACTGCCCGTTTTGGATCTCGAGGGCGAATTCATCCCGAACGAGCAGGGGGGTGGCTTAATCGTCGACGCGAAACGAGAATGCGATCCGACTGATTCGGTTTGACGATGGGTGGCGGCCCATCAATAAAGTTGGGTAAAGCGTAAACTTGGCCATGGGAACAGTCGCGCACCTCACCGCAGCCACCGACCGCAATGGGAGATTCTCGGGCTATTACAGATGTTCCCTTTGCCCAGCGGAATTTCGTCCCAGCCCCAAAAGCCCTGGAGATTTGTCGAAACACTTTGCTGCCCACGTCCGGCTATCGCATTCCGCACACGCTGAGCTGTTGGTCAAAGAAGACGCAAAGCCTGCGCTCAACTGAGGCGGTATGGACAATCTTGAGACATTGAATGCGTTGCTCGACATGACGAAGGAGGCAGAGGAAATGGCTTCAGATGTTGAGAAGTCAGAACGCCTCAGATCGCTAGTCGTAGAGATCAAAAGCAAGGCAAAGGAAGAGTGCAACAGGTTGAGAGGAGATCGAAAAATAGAAACACGCTATGCACTGTGCATGATTGAAATCCTTGAGGAACTCGATTTTGGCAGGGTGTCTTGGCAAAACGTGATCGGCCTGGAGGTAAGGTTGGGCCGTATCCGTGAGGAGATCGAGCGAACAATTAGCGAGATCAAAGCTAACCGTTTGATTATGTAGCCATCAGGTTGTCGCCTTCTTCCGAGCCTCCCAACTCTCCTTGGAGACGTCGGCTTCCGCGTTTACAGGACCAAAAGATATTCCGCGTTTGTTCGGTACCGAACATACTTTCAAGATGAAAAGGTATAGATTGTCCGGCACGCATCCAGTTCACAGAGGAACTGCTGTCCCCCACCCCGTTGACCCCTTCGCTGAATCTGCCTTTGCGTTGAGGAGGGCTCATGCCTTTTGCTGACCGAGAAGTCCTGTGCGTAGGTTGCGGTGCGCTGTTTGTGTTCTCTTCGGGAGAACAACAGTTCTTTCGGGAGAAGGGATTTGTCAACGAACCCAAGTACTGCAAGCAATGCAAGGCCAAGAGAGGAGCCGGGAACGGTCGGCTTCGATCCGAAACGCAGGTCATCTGCTCAGAATGCGGGAGCAACACAACTGTCCCATTCAAGCCGACTCAGGGCAAACCTGTAATGTGCAGAACGTGTTTCGCAAACAGACCCAAAGCACCCAATATTGTCGCTGCGTAGGGAAAGCCAACAACGTTGGAGGGGTTCTTCCGCTTCCACTTGGAGCAACCTCGAATGGCAGAATCTCCGAAATTCGCTCATCGTTCGAATCTGGACAGAACGATGGACTCCATATGTCGGCGATGTCTCGCGACCGTGGCAACGGTCTATGACCTGCGCGAACTCCTGAGATATGAACAGCAGCATGTCTGCGACCCCGTTCGGGTCGAGCGATACAACGGCACGAAGCCGCCGTCTGCTGAGACCGTTGAGAACTCCCAAAACTGGCAATCTCGAAATCTTGCAAGCGGTGAGAAATCGTGACGAAGGACCAAAAGGGGGCAGCCAATGAGACTGTTATCTCGTGTTGCTTTCTACCACAGGCTTAACGAAGACAACACGTGGGATTCAATTTGTATGAAGTGCTTTCTCACAGTAGCGACCGTCGCAAAAGAAGACGAACTCGGGGATGCTGAGCGACTCCACGACTGCGAAGAGCTAATGGTAATCGACACGTTCATGTAAGTACTTGGGGGGCGAATGGCCCCGCCTGCGAGATTTCCCAAACGACTCCCCCTTGGGACTTCTGAATCTGTTGAGTGTAATGGAGGGTTTGTGCATCACTTTTCGGACCGAGATGTCCTGTGTGTAGACTGCGGTTCGCAGTTATCAGGAGAGAAGGTAGCCTGCTTGAGCCGTGAAGACTGGCATCGGTCGAAGGTGTGAGGCGGAGGTGGGGGTATGGCTTTTGCTGGCGCTGGCGGAAGGCCTAGAGCTTTGCTTCGCTACAACGTTCATCTCAACCGTGGGAACACTAGGAACTGCGTCACTGAGCGTGCGATTTGTGGCCTACGACCAGCGAATATTGATTGGATTTGGATTGTCGAGCTTCGGAGGCGTGCGACACCGGAGGAAGTAATTAAGCTTTGCGATATTGGCGCGAATCGATAGGGACTGTGGAGGTCAGTGAGATGCCCCATAACCGGGATGATATGTATTACCACCCGCACGGAACGACTCGCTACGACGTGCAGTACAAAAGCGGAACACTGGAACACGGGGTTACCGAAACTGAGATTTGTGGCCGACGACCAGCAGATATACGGTGGCTTTTGGTCGTTGATCAGAATCGCTATGCAACATCGGAGGAAATACAAAATCTGTGCAAACAGGTATATCAAGAGCTTTGAGTATTAGGAATGAGCCGGAAGGGAAACGAGGATGCAGAGCGAATGAAAGGTGTGCTCCATCTGCAACTGTTTATGAATGACACCGTTTCCTTCATATTTGCACCACTAGGGAATCGTGGGGCATGGAGCAGGGCACTCGTCGCCAAGAACTGCCAAGCGGCGCAGGAAGACCTTGTTCGTACATGGGGCTTCGCCCCTAGTAAGGCGATAGCCACAATCGACGAGCTAAGGAGGAATGGTCACGCCCATCGGGACGCAGATGTTAACGCCGAAATGGTGGCAAGGCTCTTCCCGTCGTAGCTCGAATCAGCCTTTTTTGTTTTGTTGCGAGTCTCCGGTCAGCAGAGCACCGGCCTCGCTTGCCGAACGACTCGCTCTCATTCGCAAGGTGTGGCGGCTGCTGCTCGGCGATAGATGGATCGCCTGCTGATGACGAGCGTGGATGCAAACCAATCCTGCTTCTGCCTGTCGTCCCCTTCCCGTGCAATCGCCCTGTTCATCTGCCCCATGTCAGCGAAACCTCGGTTCTGATGCGTGTGAGTTGCTAATGCCAAATCCCCATCTGTTCCGCCGTTTAAAGAAGGAATAGGATAGATCCATGTCAGAGACAATGGGATCCGTAGTCAAGAAAGTGGTTCTTGCGGACGAGCGGATGGGATTGCGCGTAACCAATGAACAAGCACGAGAAGCGATCGCGCGTGAGAATGATGAATATGTTATTGATGCATTTAATCCGATGACGCCTGTGCCAGATCTTCCGAAGGAAACGGTAGATCGCTACGCCGAGTCCTTACTGGCCCTGTAATGGACGATCATGACCATTTCATCTTTACCGCTTTATTGATCGAATCTTGCCTGTTCATTTGCCCATTCAGCGACTCCTCCGTTCCGATTTCACCGGCTTGCGCGTGAGCAGTCGCTTCGACAGCCTGCCCCTGAAGATGTCAGGCGGGAGATATGAGCGACGTTCACCGCAGAGTGGACACTGCGCGATGATCCAGGTGTCTGGCATCGTCTGCACTGGCGCTGGTATGTTCTCTCCGCACCCTTTGCAGATGACCGTGTAGTCACAGAGTCGGGTTTCAGGGAGCTGCCACGCGCAACCAGTATAGGCGAATATAAGGCGAAAATACGCCAAGTTTTCCAGATAGTTCATGTTGGGCTTCTGGCCCCTTGGTAACCAATGTGCACACTTTGGGTAATACATTGGATGGTTACTGTTGTTTACGATGAGCAAACTGGGGGCAGAAAGATGAACGGAACAAGCCATGATGCCTATCGTTCTGGGATGAATCAGGCGATGGATCAATTGGGCCTCATCAACGAAGAAGGCGTGAGGGTGAGAAATCGAATGGAACAGCTCGACTTAGTCTTGGAGGCGCTGAAACCGTTCCTAGGAGCCGCAGAAGATCGTCGACCGATATCCAAATCGATTGAGTCACCTGCTGAACCGATACCCGCACTGCAGATGGTTGAAACCCCCGTTCCCAATGCCGTGCCTCCGAAAATGATCGAATCTGCGGACCCAATCCAACGCCGGATTAATTCTATGCTCGGCTTGGCCGTCGCATAATCTGCAATCCGAGTTGGAGTGTCATATGGAACGCTTAAAAGCACTCGATGGCGAAATTCTTGACGGACCTGTTGACCCGAGAACGATCCGCGTTGTTCTCGCGGACTCTCATGCTATTTATCGCGTCGGAATCAGTAAGGTCCTCGCACTTGAAAATGATATTCGCGTCGTCGCGCAGGCGGACTCGCTGGAACACCTCCGCGCTGCGATTGAACGCCATCCTACCGATGTTGTCCTTCTCGAGGGTGAACTTCTAACTGGCGTCGACAGCGCAATCCCCGAACTCCTACGCATCGCGCCCGATATCAAGCTCATTGTGCAAACCGTGGCCGTGGACAAAGACCAGACGGTGGAACTCTATCGGCGCGGCATACGCGGCATCCTGTCTCGCTCGATCTCTCCTGATCTGCTCGTAAAGTGCGTGCGCTGCATCGATGCTGGAGAGACTTGGATCGACAACCAGTCGACCAACTGGGTTATCGAATCCTATCGTGCCAGGGAAGCTGCGCTCTTAAGTCCGAGTACGCAACTGCACCTCTCTCCCAAGCAGACGGCGATCATCACCTGCATCACGAAAGGCATGCGCAACAAGGAAATTGCTATTCAGCTGGGGACCACCGAACAGGTGATCAAGAACTATCTTCGCAAAATCTACGACAAGCTCGGCGTCACAGACCGCCTTGAACTGGCCCTGTATTGCCTGCACAACAAGATCATCAAGGCAGATGCAGATGATGCCGCCGTAGTCCAGAAGCTACTCGCCAAATAGCGCTCCAGCCAGCAGAGGTCCACGGATCGAGGACGATTCAAAGTAAGGAATTGACCTTTTGGGCCGAAGGACGCACACTATGTGCAATCACCACATTCGCACTCCCCCAATGGATAGGACGCCCCATGGAATTCGTTGACAGGGAGCTAACGTGTGTTCAATGCAGCAAGACTTTCATCTTTTCGTCAGGTGAGCAGCAGTACTTCTTTGACAAGGGATTCAACAACGATCCGAAACGCTGCAAGCAATGCAACGCTTTAGGCGGCAGACGGGTCAGAGTTGAAACACGCGTGAAGTGCTCCGAGTGCGGAATAGACACGACAGTCCCATTCAAACCGACGGGGAAACGGCCCGTTCTCTGTAGCGCCTGTTTCAAGAAGCAAGCAAATCATCCCCAGACTTCCGACCAAACTGCTTGATGCAAATCACATCTTCTGAATCAGCTCTGCTTTGTTATTGAATAATGCCGATTCCTTCGTTGGAAACCATCATTGACCGTGAGCTGGCGGAAAAGATCGTTAGCCAGTCTGCGGCGATCATCCCTCAAGACGGAATTCTGTTCCGTCAAGGTGAACCCGCTGACTTCTTGTACTTCGTGAAATCGGGCGAAGCCAGCTTGACGATGCAGGTAGGAGGCAAGGACGTCAGGATTCGAGTTGGCCAGGGCTCGCTACTTGGAATTCCTGCAATCGTTGGGAATCAGCCTTACTCAATGATGGCTAAAGCATGTTGGGACGCAGAGGTGTTCAGACTCAGTTCAGTTGCCTTCAATGAACTGATCAAGACCGAACCGAAGATGCAACAAGCGGTGCTGCTAATCCTTGCTGGTGAGGTCAGGATTGCGCGTCAGGTGCTGTCTGACTTGTCGTTGTGGTCAGAGTGAGCGGAGTCTTCCCGCCTGAGGGCACTGATTCCTTCCGTTTTGGAATTCCTTGCAGTGCGCTAAGTGAAATGTTGTAGATTTTTCACTCTTCGCGATTCGAAAATAGCGAACCCCAAAACCGATTGAAGTCCTCGATGGACGATATTGTCATCAACCGGTCAGGGGGAGCACTCTCATATTGGCGTTCCACATAAATATGCCCCCCTTGCAGGAGGGCTTTCGTCGCTTCAACGACAACGCTGTCTACTATTTGCGGCCCGAAAGAATAATGCTCCTGCATGAATTCGAGTTCGGACATGTCAAGTATCAGATTCGGCATCGCCTCACCTTGAATTCGCTGCTTTTGGGATGAACGTACCCGAACTCGACCCCGACATCAATAACGCGAACTAGGGCAAACGACGCTGAGGTAAAGTTGCAGCCGAGTCATTCGGGCAGAACGAATATTGAAGTCGTTCCTTGGTGTGTATTGAGTTAGGGGATTTAATCCGCCCGTAACCTATCCTCGATCTTCAGTAACCACGATTCGTAATTTGCAAGTTATTGACAACGGGTGGATGATGAACTCCTTTCAACCTCCTACTGGGAAATCTGCAAGTGTTCATCTGGCGCCTGCCGTTTTTGGGGAACGGCGGGCGTCTCATTCGAAAGTCTGTTGTAACACTCATTGCCTTCGGTTGCCATTTTTGTAGAAGAGGTCACCGTTGAATACTTCAAGTCTCCACCCGTTCTCTCATCGCTACTCGAGCGATTGCGTCGAATCGATTTGCACACAGTGTTTCTTCACCGTAGCGCGGGCGCGGCGCGAGACCGATTTGGAGCGATTCGAGCGCGAACACGTTTGCGATCCGGTGATGATGGATTGGTTCGAGCGTGTAGGCCCTTCGCATCAGATCGAATCACAGGTCACAAGCCAACGCGAGATGCGCCCCGTGCTCAAGAATCAGGGTTTCAAGCGGGTTGTGGGCAACCAGACCACTTCCGGTTAGCGATGATTCGCGCGGAACTCACATAGTTTGCTCTTTAGGGTTTGAGCGGCCTGTAAACCAGTCCAATAACAAGACCGACCAATACCCACCCAAACGCGTTACAAATAGCGATTTCCAAGCCGAGTTTCGTTTGCATGTTCATGGTGACAAGGTTGGAAATTGAGTGGATGCAAGCGACAAACACTCCGATCAGAAGGCCGAATTGCAAACCCCGGACGGCCCCGGATGTACCACCGCACCAGCCAGCGTAGAGCACAACAGCTGCGAGCAGCGCCACCAGAGTTGCCACCATGCCCAATGGCATGTACTTCATCTGTAAATCCGATGTTCGATAAAGCGTCGCCGAAGCCGCGAAATCCTTCCGTAACAACCAACCCTCTGTCAAAAATCCCCATGTGAAAAATGTGATCAGAGCCGCGACTGCGGCTAATACGAGGCGTGAATAACTCATGCGTTTCCTTTCGACGCGTTATCTCGAACCTTCGAAGCTATTCTCGTCATGCTTTGCATCAGTCAACAATGCAGCAGATCGGAAACGAGTCTCGAAGGTCGACAGTTGATTGCAGCACAACGAGTCGAAAAGTTCGATGGTGCTCTCGTCATTTCATTGTCATTTGAGGAACCAGAGGAAATTGCTGGCGGACTACACCAGTTATAACTCCGGCAATAATGCGCCTCGGGTGTCAGTCAAGTAGTAAATGCCGCCGTCCGCCGCAGCCTTCTCGGAGTCACCTGCTCGGAATGGTTGTTCGAGTCGATACGAGCCTCTCATCCCATTTCTCCATCGCCCTTTTGTTTTATGAGGGCGATCATCACAAGGACGACGCCAACGACAATAGCCCACGGATGGAACACGCGATGATCCCACTGACGATTGAACATGAATGAAGTCCCGTACATAAGAAAAAGGAGACCAGCCGTTGACACCCAGAGCCATCCATTGCGGAATAGTGCCATGAACAATGAACGCCGCACAGGGGCGGGTGTCCGGTTCTGTTCTGCGAGGCTGTTTTTGCCCATTTCGTCCTCGGGAACATACGCTGGAGCAAGCTAATGTAGAAGCCCCGAAAAGACCATAGATACAACCCACCGAGATAAAGAGCTAAATATTAGGGTCTATATGCCCGCAGTGTCCGCGCTCTGTCCTCGAAATCCGCCGCATCCGGGTGGAGCGCTTCGACAACATGGATTCCCACTCAAATCCAGGGACAACAGCGATTGGGAGTATTCTCCCATGCAAATAACTCATGAAAAGCCTGTGAAATGAACGTGAATGGTGCCCTATCTTAACCCGCGCTTAAGACTTCTGCCACTACCTTCGCCTGAGATGTCTTTCCGTTCTCGATGAACAGATAGGTAAACAGGAGGCTATATGCGCAAACTTTTTCCCGCCGCAACTGTCCTTTCTGCGTTGCTTTCGATCTGTGCGGTCGCCCAGGATCATGACGATCACGACAATTCGGACAAAGGCCAGATCAAACACGTATTGCTGATCAGCATCGATGGCATGCACGCTGTCGACTTCAAGAACTGCGCAAATGGCATCGCCGGGGCGAACGACGGGAAGCCATATTGCCCGAACCTTGCCGGACTCGGTGAAAACGGCGTGAATTATGCCGCCGCCAATACCTCCAAGCCGTCAGACTCGTTCCCCGGCCTCATGAACATTGTCAGCGGAGCAACGCCGCGTCTGATGGGCGTTTACTACGATGTTGCCTACGACCGGTCGCTGGACGGCCCCATGACAACGACAGGGAATGGCAATCCCGCGGCGCCATGCGATCCCAAATCCGCGCCGACTGGCTACACCACCGAGTATGAGGAAGGCCTCGATATTGACCAGACAAAGGTGAATGGCGGCGCACCAGGGGCTGCGCTCACGGACGGCGGCGTGGCATCGCTCGATTCGACCAAGATGGATCGCGACCCAGCCCGCGGTTGCGCGCCGGTCTCCCCCTGGGAATTCGTTCGCACGAACACGATCTATGGAGTCATCCATAAAGCCGGAGGTTATACAGCGTGGTCTGACAAGCATCCGGCATATTCGTCGGTTGCTGGCCGTGACGGCGTGGGGGTTCTCGACGACTACTACTCGCCTGAGATCAACTCCAATGTGATCGGTCTGCCCAACGTAACCGCGGCGGACGGAACGAACTGCAGCGCCGTACCAGACCCAAACTCAGACCTTACTGCATGGACCAACAGCTTCCAAAACATCAAGTGCTACGACCAGTTGAAGGTGAATGCCATCCTGAATGAGATTGCCGGCAGAGATCACCTTGGTGCGCGGAAGACCAAGACGCCGACGATATTCGGTATGAACTTCCAAGCCGTCAGCGTGGCCCAGAAGCTCATCGAGAACGGCGTAAAGGGTGGATATCTCGATGCGGCCGGTACACCAAGTGAAAGCCTTCTTGGTGATATCCAGTATGCAGACGACGCTATCGGCCAAATCGTGGATGGTCTCCGTCATCGCGGCTTGCTCGAATCGACACTGATCATCATCACTTCCAAGCATGGCCAATCTCCTATCGACCCCAACCTGTTTTTCCCAATCCCCGGAAAAACTAATAATGGACTCTCCCCGGCCACCATCATCTCCAATCAGCTTCACGCAGCCATGCCGCCGTCAGAGGATCCCAACGGTAGCGGAATCGGCGCAACGGAGGACGATGTCTCTCTGATCTGGGTTACAAATACTTCGTATACCGATCAGGCTGTGTCCCTCCTTGAGGGCAATCTGAAGATCATTGGCGCCGGCCAGATTTTTTACGGTGCAAGCCTCGCACTGAACTACAACTGGCCTGGCATGGGGCCCGGTCTCGATCCTCGCACCCCTGACATCATCGTTGCTCCGAACGTAGGAGTTATCTACACCGGCAGCAACAAGAAGCAGGAAGAACACGGAGGATTTGCGCATGACGACACCAACGTGATGCTGCTGCTCTCAAACCCGTCTTTCAAGCCACGCACGGTCTTCAGTGAAGTAGGAACGTTACAGGTGGCGCCGACAATTCTCAAGGCGTTAGGTCTCGATCCACTCAAACTGGATGGTGTCCGTCTGGAAGGTACTGGTCTTCTTCCAGGTGTGAATTTTGGAAGTGATCAACACTGAGCGTGAGCGCAGATGACCGGAATGCGGGCGCCCTTCGGTGCCCGCACTTTCATTTGGTTAAGCAAGGCTCTGGTTGTGTAGCGGGTAACCCGTCAGTGTCGTCAGGAAGTGAAAATGTCCTCTTTTCGCAGCGAGTGACCGACGAATAGACCGCGCTCATTTTCTTTGGGCTTCGTCGCGTTGAAGCGGAAATGGAGCCTTTCGTTAACACCCTGCGAATTCTTGGTGAATGGTCTGTGACGAAGGTGCCCTCTTAAGACCCGCTTAAGTTTCGCCATTCTAGCCTGAGTTTCAGGTCTTGGAGTCCCCTAGGAGGGCCATATTCGTGAAGCGAATTCTTGTTCAATCTGCGCTTGTCATCGCCGCAACTTCGATGTTGTCAGCACAAACACTTGTAAATAAGAACGGCGCCGCTGGTGCGGACACTTTGATTCTCAGCCGCACTGTCTATACGGGAACCGCATCGACGGTTACCGTGGGACAGACGTTGCCTCCCGGCTGCGTCGCAGGCACCGTCAAAGTGCCCACGCTCCCACTTTCCGCCGGTAAGACAACGAACGTTGCGGTTACGTGCGGCACGGCAGTCTCGGACGGGACTTACCCGGCCGTGTTCAACAACGACGGTCCTGACGCCAGTTTCGGTGTAACGTCGCCGATCTTCCTGGATAACATCTCGAAAAATGGCAAACTGCTTGGAACGTTCGCGGTTCCCAGCAACCTGATCGTGACCAGCTTCAGCTCGAAGTCTGAATTGGCCTTGAACCTGTCGCCGGACGGCAAATCGATCACGTTCGTGGGCTACAAGGGTGGCCCCGGATTCGTGACGGGGCCGAACCAACTCGACGTGTCGAATTCGAACACACCCGGCGTCGTGGACCCGACCAACCCAGTGGGGTCGCAATATTACCGGGCCGTTGCCGAAGTGGATGCGGGCGGAAATATTCAAATCACGGATGGAAATGCCTACAGCGGAAATAACGGCCGCGCGGCAATCAAGGGAAGCACGGGAGATTACTACCTGGCAGGAAATAACAACAACGGCGGTCTTTCAAAGACGCAACTGCTCACGACGCAGGTTGGAGTAGATCTCGTCACATCGACAGGCGTCGAGCTTCTCGTGCCGGGGCAAATACCTCCGGTGCCGCCGAACATCGACAAAATCGGAGACTTCGAAATCACGCAGCTCGGCTACACGCCCGCGGATAAGGCGGGGAAGGACAACAACTTCCGCGGTATCACCATCTTCAACAACACGCTTTACGTGACCAAAGGAAGTGGCTCAAACGGCATTAACACGGTCTACCAGGTTGGCAATGCAGGTGTGCTGCCGACAGGAAGCACCGCACAGCTTGCGAGTGAGCCGATCACGGTACTGCCGGGATTTCCCACGACGCTGGCGAGCGGGGTAGCTCTTGATGGAAGCACAGGCAATCCGGTCGCGTTTCCCTTTGGCATATGGTTCGCCGACGCAAACACGCTCTATGTTTGCGACGAAGGCGACGGAACGCTGGTGACCCCTGCGGTGGATGGTAATGTCGCTTCTCCGGCAAGCCAGGCCACAGCCGGCGTGCAGAAGTGGATTTTTAACGGCACCACATGGCAACTCGCTTACGTTCTTAACAACGGTCTGAACATCGGCGTTCCTTACAGCGTCCCGGGATATCCAACTCCCGCAACCGACGGTTGCCGCAATCTTACGGGGAAGAATAACGGCGACGGAACCGTCGATCTGTTTGCCGTGACCTCAACGATCAGCACGAGTGGAGACCAGGGTGCCGACCCCAACCTGCTGGTGACGGTGAAGGACCAACTAAAGGCCACAACACCTTCCAATGGTCTTGGCAAATTCCAGATCCTTCGCGCAGCCAGGTTTGGAGAAGTGCTTCGCGGAGTGTCTTTCGCGCCCGGTAACTGAGCCGCGAAGACGATCACGAGGGGCTTAGTTTGTTATTTGATTTTCTTATGGCCGGATCGCGGAGATCCGGCCGTTTGATTGCACGCGATGACCTTCGCCAAACGGCAGTCGCATGTTCCGGTGGGGCTGTAGCCAATCCGGCATAACCCCATTTTCGAGTAAAGTCCGGTCAGGCGGTTACTCAACCGGAATCCTTTCCCCGAAGTCGTGTTTGCAAACCTGCTGGCTCTTTTAGCTTTGGCCTGCGTTTTCGGCTGTCACAGACCGGGTAGGTACTTGTATGCTTCCCGCATGTATCCCGGCGGTCGATGGTTTCGTGCGCTCGCTCTGGTTGCGCTTGCGATCCTTGTGCCAGCGGTTTCGGCCCAGCATTCGGGCAGCCCGCCAAATCAGACAACATCCGAGAGCCCGTATGCTGAATCAAAGTTTGAGCTTGCCACTACCGATCCAGTTCGAGATACCGCGTTTTATTCCAAGCTGGGATTTAGTGTTGTCGCGAAGACATCGTATGGGTACGTGACGCTCAAATCTGGGCCCGTAGTCATTGCTCTGAGTCCAGTCGCTACGATCAACTCCGGCGATGCCGCTTCGTTATCGAAGCTTCGGCACCCACCGGTTGGAGTGGAGATTGTTTTGTACACCACCGAGAATCTCGAAGAGCAGCACGCAAGGCTGAGGAGCCTGGGGCTGAACCCGACCGATATTCGACTCCAAGCATGGGGAGTCAGGGATTTTAGGATCACCGATCCCGGCGGCTACTACATCCGCATCTCTGAGGGGCATGCAATACCCGCCAATTGAGGACGGCCTTGTGGGACGCCGACAATAAATGGGACTCGATTCCGAGGACCTCGAATCCACACGTTAAAAGCAAGCGCTATGCGGTGCGTTGAAAAATGGAATGCCCAGGTTGCTCTCCGAGATCGGTGAAAAGGATTCCTTTGCATATGTCTTAAATCGAGAAGGGAGATGCGCCGGTCTGGTCCCATTCATAATCTGACTTCTTTATGTGCCTACCTTGCTGAAATGTCCAGTGCTGCGGAGCATTGGTGAAAAGCATATCGTCGGCAGACGCGGTAGACGCTGCTGCTGCGGTAGCGAAAGCGTCACGAAGCGCCTCCCGCTGCTCAGTTCCGACAGCGCCATGTTCAGGCGACACAATTAATGCGGTTCCGCTGCGTGCCACCGCGTCAAGCCACATACGAGTCTTCTGCCATTCGATCATTTTGGTGATAGGTACGCAGTCGGCATCGACTATGAAGAAGGCGCGGTTCTGCGGAAGGCGAAAGGCTAACGTATTTACACCCATGCGACGCGTACGCTCCCAGACTCTGCCACTCACGTCATCTCCGGTGCGATTAGCTTCAAACAGACCAGCCGCGAGGTGCCCTATGGTGTTGCAACCGATGATGATGGTCTGCTCACCCGCAGCTTCGCGTAGAGCGCGATAGAGATTGTGCACTATCTCGGCGTTCGTCTGGGAACGATTGTTGAAATGCCAGCCGCTCGTTGTGATTGATGGTCCCATCTCACTTCCCCACGCTCCAAAAAGCTCGTAGGTGGAGAAGTCATGTTTCACCAAATCGTTGCCCCATCGTACAGCGTTTCGCATCGCGTTGAGCGCAGCTTCAAGTGCTTCTGGAATAGTGGGATCGAAGGCGAGATCTTTGAAACGATCCTGGCGTCGTCCATAACGAGCTTCAGGAAGAAGCAGTTTGAGATTTGTTCCCTCCCTTGCCTGCAGCGGACGAATCCACAATCCTGGGCGTGCACCTTTCGAGCGAATCTGCCTTGTAAGCTCTGCCATGTCGGGAAATGTCTGCTGGTTCTGCCAACCGTCGTCGACGATGGTGAAGGGCCTTGGCCCCCCGTGGGGAGCAAGAGAAGCTGCGAGCTCCGCGTCGCGAAGGATGCCTTCCGCGGTGTTCTTACCGTATGCGTAGTACCAGTCGTTGGATCCATAGATGGTTGTTTTGGGCAGGCGCGGCGTTGGGGACATGATGCGGCAGAATGACGCCAAGGCTTCGGGGATGGACTCGCCTTGATCTCCGCGACGAGCGACCAGTGTTGCCGCCATAAGAGTACGCGAACCTAGGACAATGCCATCCCCACCATTTCTTATATCGAGCCAAAGCGTAATTCCCGTGGTGTCGATCTGCCAGAAGGCAAGGCTGGCTGCCCCGGTCTGGACTCCGTAACAATGGGTTGTCGCATTCTGATGGATGGCGGAGTACCAAGGCAATGGGCGCTCGGGAACGACGTTGCGCCATCCGAGATCTCCATAAGAGCGTTCCCATGCGTCACCCAATACCAAAATGTCCGCGGGATGCGGTGTGCGCCAACGCAGCCGCAGGTGGGTGAGTAAAAGAGTCGGAGATGCGATCGATACGATGGTTTTCGCCTGACTGGTATCCAGGAGAACGGCTATGTCTCCACAACTCCACTGGCTACCGGAATAAAGCAATTGGCGTGAGTCGTTCGTTTCAATGTAGGCCGTTACAGACGCCGGAGCGTCGCGAAGATCTGCGAACGGCAAAGATTCCTTCCGAGACTGCGCGATAAGAGGAATGGTAGCGAGTGAGGCGGCGGACGTTGCTCCCAGAATAAGGGTGCGGCGGCTTAAGGGTAAGTACGATCTTTCCATCACACCAGGATTCTATGCTGTCGATCAAGCTTCTCTGCAGGCTGGTGGCTGCGGACAGTTGCATTGCCATGTGCGCAAAGCAGGCATGCCCCGCGGTTCTTTTGGCCGTCCTCGCGGATCTGTCCGCGGCGATACTCCTAGCGGGCGCTGTCCATGGCCTGAGTGCTACAAGCGCAAATACGGTACCAGCTTTGAATGGCGAGTAGAGAGGAGGTTGCAACTTACGAAAGCTTCACAACGATCTTCCGGTCAATACATGCATCATCGCCGAGTCACTCGGCGAGCCAAGACTTATCAGGAAGTCGGCTTGCAGGAACTGATTCGAGCGGCGTCCGATAGGGGAGGGCAGTTGCGAATCCGCGACAGACTCAGCCGCTTCAAATGCGACTTCCGGGTGGGTTGTGGTCAATCCGGAAATTGATATGGTGTGACCTGTCAATATCTGCGAATCGTTGGGGTTGTTTTTGTCGTTGTATTTCGAGGACAAGGTCAGCAGCAGCCGTGGCAGGTAATGGCGACGATTGATCAAGCTGATATTCGCGGGTCGGGACCGCATAATCATGATCCGTCGGGAGCTGCCTCTGACTACTCACGCGAGTCCGGCTGAGCCTGTCGCAAATGTCCGCCGAGGATTCTCCTTCGTGCTTGCTCCGGCTGCGGCTGACCCTGTCCTCGAGTTGGAAAACGTTGTTCACGATTTGGTTTTTTGCTTTTCCCTATTTGGAAGGTTTTGCTTTTGTTCTTTCGTTCTGGTCATGCTGCCATTTGTTGTTTGCAGGCCATCGCTTCGGCCTTGATCCCGATGGCCCAGATGAAGCCGAGCAGTTCGCGTGCGACCGCTGTCATGGTTTTTCTCTGATCCTTGCCTCGAGCCATCAGCGTCATGTAGCGCTTGTGCAGACGATTTTGCGCCTTCCATGCAATCTCAGTGATCTCTGCTGGCAGCCCTTCCTGTCGCCTGCGTAGCCGGGCTCCGATCGCTGGTCGATGTCGATAGCTCCAGGCCGATTCGACCACGATACGTCGGAGGTGCGCGTTGCCGGACTTGGTAATGCCTCCTCTTCGAATACGCTTGCCGCTGGAGTCTTCGCTCGGAAATGCTCCGCTATACCCCATCAGATCTCGTGCGCCCTCGAATCGGGATGTGATGTTGCCCAGCTCCACTGCAATCGTGACTGCCGAGAGGTGTGCGATGCCACGCAATGCCTGTAAACCACGAATGACTTCCTGCATCGACGCGGGAGCCAGCTGAATCACTTCCACAATCGACTTCTCCAACCGCTTGACTCGCTCGGCCATGTGCTGAACTTCGTGCAGACAATCGAGCAATGTTGCTTCCTGAGCAGGATGTGTGTAGCGAACCTGCTGGAGCCACTCTGCATGACGTTCCGTCCAGACCTTTACTCCCAGTGGAGGGCGGCGACCGGTACGCAGCAGGAACTTGGTCAGCCGGTGCTGCGCCCGCAACTGATCGCGCTTGGCCGCCTCACGCGCACGGACAAGATCGCGTAATGCTTCTGAAGCCTCATCCGGTATCCATACCGCGGTCAAATCACCGGAGCGGTGACTGCGCGCCAGCTTCAACGCATCCCGCCGATCAGTCTTGACCTTGTCCCCGGGCTTCTTCGGAACCAGCGACGGTGCTATCACATCGCACTGTACTCCCAACTGCGTCAGCTGCCAGTAAAGTACGAAGCCCGTTGGGCCGGCTTCGTAGCAGGCCCGCAGATGCTCCGGAGAACCAAGCTTGCGGATGAACTTGCGGATCGAATCTTCGCGGTTGGCGATCGTGCCCAGGCTGCGAACTTCGCCATCCGGCTCGGCTATAGCAACAGCTATCGTTTCGGCATGGACATCCATGCCCAAAAATCGTAACTTCTCTCTCATGACCGGTTCCCTCCGCTTGTGGCTCTGGACTAAAGTTCTTCAAACAAACTCAGCCTAACCCACGACTAGCGCATCGAGCCGGTCACACCATAATGACTAAATCTTTGACAACAGCATGCTGTTCACTTGCCACCCATCAGACACAACACGGCAATCGCTATCCCAACAACATCTTCAAGAAGGGCAGCGGGCAGGTCCCGCCCAAAGACTGCAGCGAGTTTTGCGCGAACAGTCGCGCCTCCGTAGGTTCCAGCAACCGCACCGATGACGCCAAGGATCAGGCCTGCCGCCAGCGAATGCCCGGCCGCACCGATAGTTGCTCCCGACAGTGCACCAGTCACAATGCCAGCGATGAACCCCGTCGGCGCTTTGCGACTGGGCGTCTTGGGCAGCTTGTCGGCGATCAGTTCTCCGACTGCAAATAACGTGAGGATAAAAGGTGTGAACCGAAATCCCATGAATGCAAGCGGAGTATTCGCCACAGCAAGCACGCCATAGCGAGCAAACCAACTGACAGTCGCCGGAACAAGCATAGAGCGAAGACCTGCGACCACCCCGAGAAGCAGAGCACAGAGCAGAAACAAGTTCCTCCTTTCAATCGCGCCGATACTTTGAGGAGTTGTGGAGGCCCAGACCGGAGAGAAAAGGATACTACGTAGCAGCATTATCATCCGGAACGGACGTTCTAACCAGCCCACCCCGGGTTTGCCGTTATTCTCAAATGGCGATCACAGGCCAATTGAGCGCGTCGTCGAGATGATTCGCAACGATTAGTCCTCGAAAACGCGTTAGAGCCCACTGTTTTCCTGTGAGGGGCTTGCCACTTGGCCGAATAGTCGCACTACGCGTCCACATGGTTCCAACCCGTGCTCAGTTTGGGAATTCACTTCTCTCGTAGGCGGGTTCTCGGGCACTTGCCGAAGAGCGGTCGATCAGAATCGTTCAATGCGTGAATTGGCATTGGTCCAGGATCATGCCGGGCTAGCTCAGCCCACGACTTTGATCTAAACTCTCCCTATGGCGAACGGGACACCGTATATGGCAAACACTCGAGGAATAGCGGTGAGCGTTGAGCCAACTTACCTTGAACTTACAGATCAATCACCCCAGGACAGCTCGCAATATTTTTGGGCATATCGAGTGATCATCGAGAATAAGGAACGGGAAACGGTGCAGTTGCTAGCAGGCATTGGATGATCACGAATGCGCGTGGCGAGTTGACCGAGGTCAAAGGACCCGGTGTTGTCGGAGAGCAACCGGTCCTCAAGCCAGGAGATAGCTTTGAATACTCGAGTGCCGCGCCTCTCGACACGCCGTCGGGGATGATAGGCAAGCCTGCCGATGGAGACTAACAGCGGTGAGCGTTTTGATATTGAGATACCGACGTTCTCTCTGGATCGTCCGAATCAGGGCACATTGCTGAATTGAGAAATAACGCCGTCCGAGCGGTTCGCGGCCCTGAAATGGCTCGCCAGTACGCGATTAGGTAATCTTTATCTGCCTTCGCAGTAGCCGGCGTACACCTACCGATATCTGCCCGTACCGCATTGCTCGCAATCCGAGGTGTTTTCAGGTACAT
>CAWFWK010000014.1:0-258399 GCA_963819425.1 uncultured Acidobacteriaceae bacterium
GCTATGAGATGCCCCCTAAGGACGGGATCAGCATCGCGTGTTTTCTCACCGTGACGGACATCAACCGATCGCTCGATTATTACGAGAAGGTCTTCGGCGGTCGCATTCTGAGCAGAGGCGACGGCAACGCGCCTGGGTACCTTCAGCTTGCGAATATATGGATGATTCTGAACGTTGGGGGCGGGCCGACTCCGGACAAGCCGACAGTAACGCTCAGCACCCCCGACCCGAATCACATCAACAGCTTCATGAATTTCCGCGTTGCGGATATTCAGGCGTGCTACGAATTATGGAAGAGTCGGGGAGCTGAGTTCATCACGGAGCCGATCCCCAAATACGGCGAGATCCGCTGTTACATCCGCGATCCCGACGGCTACATTATCGAGGTTGGACAGAGCACGAACCTTACTTACGGGTAGAGCCTGGCGGGAACGGCTGTAGACGCGAACGCTTACGGATGTCGCACTCAAATAGGAGGGAACGATGGCAATTGTCAGTGGAGTTCACAGTTACGAAAAGCTCACGGCGCCCGGTCCCGCAAAAGTGGAAATGAACCTGGAGGTAGTGATCATCCCGGTTTCCGATGTTGACCGCGCCAGGGAGTTTTACGCCAAACTCGGCTGGCGACTCGATGCCGACTTCAAGTTCGATAATGGTTTCCGAGTCGTTCAGTTCACACCACCCGGTTCGGGTTGTTCGTTGCAATTTGGCACGAAGATCACTTCGACCGCGCCCGGCTCGATGCAGGGCACCTACCTGATCGTCTCTGACATTGACGCCGCACGCAGCGAGCTCGTCGCGCGCGGAGTCGAAGTCAGCGATGTGTTCCACGCAGTGACACCGGGCGCGCAGTTTCAACCGGCGAGCACTGGCGGGCGAGTGGTGGGCCCAGCGCCGGATCACGCCAGCTACAGTTCTTTTGCAACATTTAGTGACCCGGATGGCAACGGCTGGCTACTCCAGGAGATCACGACGCGCTTGCCTGGGAGGATTGAAGCGGGAGCAACGACCTACGCGTCACCGAATGACTTGGCCGACGCATTGCGCAGGGCTGAGGCAGCTCACGGTCAACATGAAGCACTGACGGGGCAATCCGACAAAAACTGGCCGGACTGGTACGCCAATTACATGACCGCTGAACGGCACGGCACGGAGTTCCCGAAATAGAAGGAGTGAAATCATGCGTTCCGACATTTTGCCCGGAGGCCATTTTCCCGACTACCAACTGCCGGATCACATGGGCACACTGCGCAAGCTCAGCGAACTCCAGGGCGACGACCCGCTGGTGCTTACGCTCGCCCGCGGCCACTACTGTCCGAAGGAGCACCAGCAGCATCTGGAACTCGCCGCGTTTTACCCCAAGTTCGCCGTGGCCTACACACAGATCGCCACCATCTCAACGGATGACCACCACACGCTCCAGGAGTTTCGGGCATCGGTCGGAGCCCAATGGACCTTTCTTTCCGACCCTGACCGAATCATTCAGAAAGACCTCGACATCCAGGAGTACACAGATCCCGAGCACAATCCGATGATTCCGCACACACTCGTCCTCAAGCCGGGCCTGGTGATTCACAGTATTTATAACGGCTATTGGTTTTGGGGCCGTCCGTCGATCGCAGATTTGTGGCAAGACCTGCGTGCCGTCACCAGTGAAATTCGGCCGGACTGGGATCTAGGCAAACCTGGACTCCGTGAAGCCTGGAACTCCGGCGATTTCTCAAATTTCCACGGGTGGAATAAACGCGCCAAATTGTGAGCGGCTTCATCCCGGGAGTACGAGTCCAAGACGTCGCTCTGTCTCCTCTATGGTTGTCAGGGCGTGTCGACCACGGCACGCATTATGACGAGGGCGGTTTGCTCGGTGGCTCGAAAGCCACGGCAGATTCCGACGTCAGATAGAGGAAGGTAAAGGTCTCCTGCAAATAGAGTCGAACACTGGTGTCAGTGTGACTCGAGTAGCCGATGGAGATGTCCTGCCCGAGGTGAAGATCGAAGTCGCCGCCGCGAGTGGTGACGACGAAAGCGCCGTTGATGGCGGGAGCCCAGATAATTTTGCCTTCGACCAGGCGTTTCACATGCTCGAGAACCGGATACCCGTGATCACTCGTCTCGGCAAGTTCGGTATAAGCATCGGCACTAAGCAGGATAGAGTACGGGCCGTTGACACCCACGAGACGCAACTGGCTCAAAGCCTGCGCAAAGGCTTCAGGATATTGGCGGACATCAGCGGGTAAAGGCTTTTTAGGGTTGCTGGTCCCCTGGCGGACCCCGACAATTCCAGCCGCGGAGTAGCCTTCGAAAATGGCGCGGTCTTCGGCAAAGGCTAGTTTGCGCGCAGCGTCCTTTGCGGGTTGCCAATCAGAGTCATTTGCACCGCGTTCTACGTCGTCCACCATCTGACGCTCAAGCTCAAAAGGCACGCGCAGCTCGACGACGGACTTTACTTCGCGCTGTTGAGCCGTAACGCCGTCTCCGGGCGCCTCGATCGCACGCTGATGGCCTGTGCCCACTGCAGCCAACGCTGTGCCCTCAGGACCGTGAACATCCACAACACGACGGCCGGCAAGATACCTCTTGATCGTGCGTGAGATTTCTTCTTCGATCTGCGACCACGCAGCCTCAGAGATCGGAGCCAGCTCGCGATACAAGTTATTCATTGAAATCTTCTCCTTTGAGGGAACCTATTCCGAGAGAACCATCCTTCGCATTGCAGAAGGGCCGGAAATTTCAGCCTGCGACCGAGATCGGTGCGGGATTCTGCGCGAAACTCGCTGCGTGCGCCGGCTGGTCAGGGGAAAGACTGTCGAGAAACGTGGACGTGGGAATGAAGAATAGACTTCCAGTGACCGGAGTACTGAAGTCGAGGATGCGATCATAGTTGCCGGGCGGCCGCCCGATGAACATGTTTTCGAGCATCTCTTCGATCGTGCGAGGCGAACGGCTATAGCCGATGAAATAAGTACCGAACTCGCCACGGCCAGGGTTCCCGAAGGGCATATTATCGCGCAGGATTTTTATTTCTTTGCCGTTCTCTTCGATGGTAGTCAGGGCATTGTGTGCAGACGTGGGCTTGACGGAATCGTCAAGTTCAATATCAGAGACTTTTGAGCGCCCGATGATTCTCTCCTGAGCTTCGGTAGAGAGATTATTCCAGGCTTCGAGATTGTGAAAGTACTTCTGGACGATGACGTAACTTCCGCCGGCGAAGGCCGGATCTTCGCCGCCAATGAAGACGGCGTCTGCGGCCGCGTTGCCTGTAGGATTCTCGGTGCCGTCGACAAAACCTAAGAACATCCCGTTCATCGAAGTAGCGAAAGCCCTGTACTTCATCGGCGGTACTTACGGCGCCTTTGAGACGAGCCATGATCTGCATCGCGAGTTCAAAACACAGATCCATTCGCTTGGCGCGAATGTGAAAGATTATGTCACCCGGTGTAGAAACAGCATGTCGCGGCCCCGAGAGAATCTCCCGGAAAGGATGAAGTTCCGCAGGGCGCGGCGGGCCGAAGAGCGGGTCCCAGGCATCGGAACCGATCCCCATAATGCAGGACAAGGCGCCATCGAGATCGCGAAAACCAACACTTCGAAGAAGCCCGGAGAGATCCGCACAGAGGGAAAGAACAGCTGCCCGATGATCGTTTCCGGAATTGATCGTGACCACAAGAAAAATTGCAACCTTAGTGAGCGGAGACGAAACGAGCTGCGGAAGGGTTAAGACCGCCGAAGCCTGCGCTGTTTGCGAGTCCGATGCCATTCAAGTCGCCACCTGTCAGAAAGAATTGCCGCCAAGAAAAACTATATCCTGACCGCGCAAGAAGCCCGAAAGCTCCCACGACAAACTTTCTCATTTCGGCTGAAGCAGTGACTGCAAGACGACAGCTTCATTGTGGACTTCATCTTTCGCTCCATAGAGCAACGTAATGGGCCCCTTGGCTGCCTTCTTTTTCAGAACATCAAGTAGATCAGCCTCCGATTTGAGCTCCTGGCGGTAGCGAGCTTGAAATTCTGTCCACTTGTTCGGATCATGGCTGAACCACTTGCGAAGCTCGGTGCTTGGCGCAATGTCCTTGAGCCAAAGATCGACCCGCGCCCTCTCCTTGGAAAGGCCCCGTGGCCACAACCGGTCGACAAGTATACGCGTCCCATCCGCGGGGCGAGGCTCTTCATACACTCGCTTGATTTCAACCTTCAACGAACGTCTCCCTGCCCCGAATCGACGCGGGCCTACACAGGCAATCTCAACAACAATGCGGAATACAAACAATTGGACGATAGTATCGGTCACACTTTGGTATCGGTCAATCTACGCTACAAGAGTTGAGTCATGTCGTCTGAGCCAAGGCACCAACCATCACTTTAAAGGCTCACGTGAATTCATCTCGTTTAAACGGTTTCTTGAGCACCGACGACTTCCACGAGGAGGTCGATACGAAGGTATCGTCGATACCAATGTCCGATTGTTTCGCTTCCACGATTCGAGCCTAATTGGAACAGCGCGAGCGACGAACTGATCGCATTCAAGTCGAGTCTTCGAAGGGGAGCAATAATGAGCGAAGTGATCATCGAGCACGCAACAGTCCGGCAGGGGAAGGAGACCAAAGACGAAGCGCCAAAAGGTATGGCTCGGCCGCACCAGCCTGGCGAATCGGTTTTCAAATCTATTCTGCCTGAAGAAATCGACTGGAAGCCGTTCCCGGCCTTTCCACCTTCGGTGCGCCTGGCTGTTGTTGTCGGCACTCCTTCAGAGCGCGGCCCGTACACGATCAGGGTCAAAGTTCCACGCGGCGTCAAGTTGATGCCGCACAGGCACCCGGAGGATCGAGTCTACACAGTGTTATCGGGAGTCTTTTATATCGGGTTAGGGGATCAATTCGATGCCGATAAGTTGGAGGCTTATCCACCTGGAGCCGTTATTGTGCTACCTGGCAACACGTCGCATTTCCACTGGGCGAAATCCAGTGAATACATGACTCAAATCACCGCGATCGGGCCACTCGGTATTGACTACCTCACGCCGAAGGACGATCCGCGGAACAAAACCGCTTGAAACTTCGGGCTCGTGCCCGCTGCGAAGAGTTGTCACAAATGTGTGCTTCATTCATCGCCTTCAGTGACTACCAAGGGTCGATTGATCAGCATAGATCCCCCGCTGACCGTGGGCCGGCCATCGCCCCGGGAAAGACGGTAGAATGTAAGGCCCGTGGATCAGATCCTGGGAGGTTGCCACAATGAACAATGCTCGCGAAGAACTCGAACAAAATCAGGCCACTCGGTTCAGAGAGGCACAGGTCGTCGACTGGACGGGAACGGATTTTCGTCCCGATCTCGCGTTCCCAAAGCTTACCGAAGAAATGGTTGAGCGGCTCAAGCCCTACGGTCATGAAGAAACGTTTCTTGCAGATGAAACGCTCTACACCTATGGTGATCGGCACATTGATATGTTCGTCATCCTCGAAGGTGGGGTGGATATTTTCCTGCCTGCGTCTGACCCCGGGTCGAAGATCTACAGGCAGCATCGCGCTTTTGACTTTACTGGGGAACTTAATCTTCTTAACTCCCAGCGGGTTGTTGTCGAGGCGCGTACCGCCAGTGAAAGCCGACTGCTGCGGATTGATCACAGCCAGCTGCGACAGTTGATGCGCGCAGAGGGCGACATCGCAAACCTCATCGTGCAAGCAGCGGTTTGGCGTCGCATCGGCATTATGAGGGATGCTTCGAGCGGCGTAGTCCTGATGGGACAGCCGAATGACGCACAGACGACGCTGCTGCAACGCTTCTTTGTACGCAATAGTTATCCATATAGAATCCAGGAGGTCGGTTCGGAACTTACGGGTGGAACTGTCAGCGGGCTGCCCGCAGTGCGGCTTTCGGATGGGCGAGTGATGCACCAGCCGACCATTCCTCAGCTTGCGGATGAGTTGGGCATTACCGAGTTACCGGACCCGGGACTGATCTATGACGTAGCGGTGGTGGGTGCCGGCCCCTCGGGCCTGGCGGCCGCTGTTTATGCTGCATCGGAAGGGCTCTGCACTATCGTCATCGAAGGCCTGGCTCCAGGAGGCCAGGCGGGAACAAGCTCTAAAATCGAAAACTATCTTGGCTTTCCAACCGGCATCGGGGGGCAGCAACTCGCCAGCCGCGCGCAATTACAGGCGTTGAAATTTGGCGTTCAATTCGCGATCTCAAGAGAGACGGTAAGCGTCGAGCAGGTGGATGGAATCCATAGGCTGCTTCTCGCTGGCGGCATTCCGGTATGCGCACGCGCCGTGGTCGTTGCCTCCGGAGCGCAGTATCGCAAACTGACGGTCCAGAACTACGAGAACTATGAGAACCGCGGCCTCTACTATGCCGCGACCACGATGGAGTCGATGCTTTGCCGGGAGAAGGATGTAATCGTCGTCGGCGGAGGCAACTCTGCCGGTCAGGCTGCCATGTTCCTCTCGGGCATCGCCAAGTATGTCTACCATATCGTCCGCGGGCCGTCGCTTGCGGCAACAATGTCGCAGTACCTGGTGTCACGGATCGAGAACTCCTCACGCATCACTCTGTGCACTAACTCTGAAATTGTCGCGCTTGAGGGTCAGCCTGACCTGCAGTCTGTCACCTGGGTAAACCGCAGTACGGGTGAACGCACAAAAAAGGCGATTGAAGACGTCTTCGTGATGATTGGAGCTGAGCCGAATACCGGCTGGCTCTATGGGACAGTACAGCTTGACAAAAAGGGGTTCATCCTCACCGGAGCGGACGGCGGCTTTGAAAACAGCCCATACGCGACCAGCGTCCCCGGCATCTACGCCGTCGGAGACGTCCGCGCAAATTCGGTCAAGCGCGTGGCTTCGGCTGTCGGCGAAGGCTCCGTGGTGATCTCCGATGTTCACCGCTATCTCGCTAGTGCACGTAACCGCGTGTCGCCAGAGCCTGACTCCGCCCTGGCCGCTCTCCGTGCGGCAGGCGAAGCGATCGGTGCGAAAGCTTAGAGTGCATTTCACATCAGCGAGACCAGTCGCAAAGCGCTTGCTCCTCCGCGAGCGCTAAATCGCAAACACTCGAGAAGAGGAGTTTGAGATTGCATGTTGAACAAGATGTCCGGCCGCTGTCGCGGGCTCGCTTGCCCGTCGATACGACGGAGCTGGCCCGATATCTTATCGGGAAGACGATCGTTCGCAAAGTAGGACGAAGCCGGATCAGCGGACGCATTGTCGAAACGGAGGCGTACCCACCAGGCGATTCGAGCGGGCATGGTTTCCGCGGACAAACGGCACGAAACCACTCCTTGTTCCTGGGCAGCGGTTTTGCTTACGTTTACTTTATCTATGGCGTGTCCTACATGCTCAATGTCTCTGCTGGAGAACCGGGCGTCGGTGCGGGTGTGTTGTTCCGGGCATTGGAGCCTCTTGAGGGAACCAACTTGATGGAGCGGCGCCGCAAGACCGACAAGCTGATGGACCTGGCGAGAGGGCCGGGGCGGCTTGCACGCGCATTAGAAATCGACCGACGTCTGGATGGAATTGACATGTGCGCCGAGGGGCCACTTTGGCTGGGCACTGCGGTTCGTAAGACCGGGCACATTGGCACAAGCACCCGGATCGGCATCACCCGAGAGGTCGACCGGTTGCTGAGATTTTTTGAGGTGGGATGCCCCTTCGTTAGCGGCCCAATTGCCCTCTCGCTGAAATGAGAAGGGTTGCATCTATCGCAATTCGAGGTGGGTTCGCTTGGAAGCGGTCCGAAGATCCCGATATGTGGATACGAGTTCCTCGAGACTGAATGCCCGATTGAGTCCACTTGGATTGGGCAAGACCCAGACATCAGCGCCACCAAACCTCATGAACTGTTGTCCCCAGTTGACGCTTCCCTTTCGAAAAATAGCTGCAAAGGCAGGTTTACCTAAGAACGCCAGATACCGCGGGCGATAACGCCGAAGCTTTCGCTCGAGTTCCCCGGCGGCCTCGCGGAATTCATGACTCGTAAGCTCGCTGGCGCTCACAGTCGGTCGCTCCACCGCAGCCGTGAGGCCGCATCCAAATTGAAGAATCGTGCTGTCGTTTTCAGGTCGAATCAAGTGTGGAGTAAATCCTGCCCGGTAAAGCACGCGCCAGAATCGGTTATTCGGGCTCGAGAAATGGTGCCCCGCCCGGGCTGCGCTCAGCCCCGGATTAATCCCACAAAACACAACATCAAGGTCCTTGCGGAGTAAGTCAGGAAGTCGAAGTGTTGATCTCCGGGTGCTGTTTGGCCTCATGTGGCTCTAACTCGTGGAATGAAGCCAGGATTGATTTCATCAAACGCGTCCTCTGGAAGGGGACAGATGTTAAAGTTCTCCGCCGCCCGGGCCGCACTTCTCGGCGTGGTAAGCAAAGCAGAACCCCGTTGCACAGCCCACGCCAGCAGCACCTGCGCCGGCGTCTTTCCAACTCGCCCGGCGATTGCTATAACGACTGGATCTTCAAGCGGTCCAGGCCTGGCACCATGGCCCAATGGCGCAAAAGCCAAAAAGACAATGCCATTCCCCTTGCAGAATTCCAAAAGCTGCGTTTCTGGCAGATGGGGATGTGATTCAACCTGGATCACCGCCGGCTTAATTCTCGCCGATTCGTAAATAGGCAGCAGCCTGTTCAGGGTTATGTCAGAAAGTCCAATGGCTCGGCATCTGCCATGATCCACTAGACTCTCCATCGCCTTCCAGGTATCGAGCAAAGTCACTCCGTGGTCGTACAGGACGTTTCCGTTCTGATCGCGCGGATCCTGATCCTCCCCAGGCTGAAATGCAAAAGGCGTGTGAATGAGATATAGATCCAGATAGTTGAGCTGGAGTCTGTTCAGGCTCGCCTCGAATGCTGGTCCCACGCGCTCAGGCCGATGGTTCGTGTTCCACAATTTCGTGGTAACAAAAATGTCTTCGCGCGCGATTCCTTCAGCGGCAAGTCCTGCCTGCAACGCCTCGCCAACTTCACCCTCGTTGCGGTACCGTTCCGCACAGTCAAAGTGTCGAAACCCTGCCGCCAGTGCGTTTCTGGTTGCGCTTATCGATTCGGCCCTGTCTGCAATCAACGTGCCAAATCCGAGTGCCGGCATAAGCCCTGCACCGTGGCTTAGCGGTAGTTTTGTAGTCCGAAAATTAGAAGCTGAAATCATCGCTGCCCCTCGGCATTAATTCGCGTCACATTCACTTTCAATCGCACTGATCCTCGTCGAGCCGCCGGCTGAGTGTGACTGCGTACCAATTGCGCCCATCTTTCCAAGTGCTCTCAATCTTGAAGCCTGAGTCGGAAAGGAGCGCGTCAAGAGTGTTATCGGTAAATTTGTAACTGTTTTGCGTATGGACGGTTTCACCTTCTCTGAAGTGAAGCTCGAGCTCAGCACTCGCAATCTGAACGTATTGGTCACGCACGCATTCGAGGTGCATCTCGATCCGGGATGCGACAGGATTCCAACGGGCACGGTGCCGAAATCCGGCAGGATCAAAATCCGCACCGAGCTCATTGTTGAGCCGATTCAGAACGTTTAAATTGAACGCCTCGGTCACTCCCTCATTGTCGTCATAAGCAGCGATCAGGGTCGACTCCTCTTTCACGAAATCCGTTCCAAGAACGAGCGCATCTCCGTTTCGTAGCTGCGAACCGATGTTTCGGAGAATTGTTCGCGACTCCTGCGGCATAAAGTTGCCGATGCTAGAGCCAAGATAGAGCGCGAGGGTTGAGCCATCGAACTCTTCGAGTCTTGGCGGACTGTTGACGTAATTAACGACAACGGGCTCAAGCAGTACCTCTGGAAATGCCCTCTCAATTTCCCTGCACGCGATCCCCAGTGCATCCGCCGAGACGTCCAAGGACATGTAGATTACGTCAATCCGCCTCCGTGCAGCGGCTGCGAGCAGCAGGCACGTTTTCGCGGCTGTGCCTGCGCCAAGCTCGACAACACGCAACGGTTGCGAATCCGCACCAGCAGAAGCCACGATCGCATCAGCGTGGCTCTCAAGCAGTGAACGCTCGGTACGCGTCGGATAGTACTCGGGCAGCGCCGTGATTTGTTCGAAAAGTCGCGAACCCAACTCGTCGTAAAGCATCCACGGTTTGAGTGAACGCGGGCGCGAATGAAGTCCGTTTTGCACTTCTCGGATGAGTTCCGTGCGCGCTCCAAGAGAAGACCGGCACGCAAGATCGAAAGCTGGGGAAATCGTAGTCACGATCGACGCCTCACTTTGCCAAACGTATTCCTGAAAACTGCCAACGCGTTGCGGGAGGAAAGAAGTTCCGGTAGGTCGCGCGAATATGATCCGCCGGAGTGACGCACGACCCTCCCCGGAGGATCATCTGGCCAGACATGAATTTGCCGTTGTATTCGCCCAGAGCACCCGGGAGAGATTTGTATCCGGGATAGCCCGTGTAGGCACTTGCTGTCCATTCCCAGCAGTCGCCAAACAGTTGCTCGACGCTCGCGGCCCCACTCGCCACTGCAGGATGTAGCCTACCCGCATTAAGCGGATTCCCTTGCAGAGGCTCCTTGCTCGCGATGGATTCCCATTCTGCCTCTGTCGGAAGTCGACAGTCGCGCCACCTGGCAAAGGCATCGGCCTCATAGAAACTGATGTGGCACACCGCCGTATCGAGCAGGTCCGACAGCCCATGTGAGCCCCTCAGGGTAAAGATCCGCCAACCCGTCTCATCATCAGCGTCTCGCTCCCAATAAAGCGGCGCCTCCAACCTAGACTGCTTTCCAAGCTCCCAGCCGTCAGAAAGCCAGAGTCCGGGCCGGGTATATCCGTCATCAGACATAAACTCCAGATACTCACGACACGTCACGCTTCGCTTCGCGATCTGGAATGGTTGCTGATAAACCCGATGACGGGGAGTTTCATTGTCAAAAGAAAAATCCAGAGGATTGTCGGCATTCGGCGAATAGCCGATCTCGGTCACTCCGCCTTCATGATTCTGCCATTCGAGTCTGGGCACTCCGCGAGATCGATCTTTGGGTAAAGCACAGGGCCGGTATGACGGGCGGAGAGGATTGGAGAAGAATGCATGCTTGATATCGGTAAGCGCCAGTTCCTGATGCTGCTGTTCATGGTTCAGACCCAGGATGATGCGCCGGTATACTTCGGCATCAATTGAGAGCGCAAACAACCGTTCCATTTCCCGGTCCACATGAGCGCGGAATGCGACAACCTCACCAAGTGATGGCCGAGAAAATGACGATCGTAGCCTCTTCTCGGGAATCTCTTCTCCGAGAGAAATGTAATAGCTATTGAAGAGCCAATGGAACTCTTCGCGAAAGGGTTTGTAGTCGGCAAGGAACGGCCGTAACACAAATGTCTCGAAGAACCATGTTGTGTGGGCCTGGTGCCATTTCAGAGGACTGGCATCGGGGCACGACTGAACCATCTGATCTTCGGCGGATAACCCAGCCATAAGAGACTCCGTCATCGATCGGACAGTGCTATATTTTGCGTGGAGAGCAGCGATTCTATGATTCGCCGAGGATCCCGAAACGGGACCGCGTGCCCGCATCCCTCCATGGGCCTCATTCCAATTCTCGAACGAACCCATTCTTCCTTCGCAGCTAACACGGCTCATCCTCTTCTCTCCCGTCCTTGGATTAAGCCGGAAGCTGCGGGCGAACACAATTGGACGAAGGTATCGCCAACACTTTGGTCTATACGGCTTTGCGCCTTTCCTTAGCGGCCCATGACTTCATCGGCTGCACGCCAAACAAAAGGTTTCGCCGCCTGCAGAAGGTTGCCGCGCATTCCGGAAATTGTCAGGTCAGCACATCAGCGCCGCAAAGCGGGACTCAAGTGTCCCAGGTTCTAAGAAGTGTGCGGGCAGCACCGCGCAAGACACTCGACGATGGCGGTACAGTTTATCCATGAGATTTTGGAGAACCTGCCCTTCTGGAGGGTGATCTATGAACTGTGGCCCCATGCCGTGCAAAGAGATCGACACATCCGTAGCGGTCGCTTCGGGGCCACGCGACTCTTCAAAAACCTGGGTGCTTGCGGCAACAATTCTGGGATCGAGCATGGAGTTCATCGACGGCACCGTGGTGAACGTAGCTCTACCGAACCTGCAGAGTTCACTCGGGGCAACAGGCGCACAGGCGCAATGGGTGGTAGAAGCCTACGCGCTTTTCATATCTTCTCTATTGCTGGTCGGTGGATCGCTCGGCGATCGATTTGGGCTGAGAAGAATGTTTCTTTGTGGCGTCGTCTTGTTTACCTGCGCCTCGATTTGGTGCGGTGTATCACCGGGAATTGAGCAGCTTCTCATCGGGCGATGTCTTCAAGGTATCGGGGGAGCACTGCTTGTCCCGAACAGTCTCGCCCTGCTGAGCGCCTATTTTCAAGGAACAGCCCGGGGGCGAGCTATCGGAATCTGGTCCGGGTTCGCATCGATCATGACCGCCTTTGGTCCTGTGCTGGGTGGCTGGATGGTGCAACACAGGTCATGGCGAGCCGTATTTTTCTTGAATGTTCCCATAGCGCTGGCAACGGCTTGGATCATCCTGACGAGGACACGAAATCGAGAGACAAGAGTGAACGGGAGGCGACTCGATTTACCTGGAATGCTTCTAGCGACAATCGGACTGAGTTGCCTCACCTTTGGGCTATTGGAGTGGTCGAGTCTCAGGACCCAATCTCGCCTTTGTGGAGCGATCGGCCTGCTTTTGCTGGTGCTATTTGCTTTGGTCGAGAGGCGGACGCGATCGCCCCTCGTGCCCATGGAACTCTTCCTGAATCGGAATTTCACTGGGGCCAATCTCCTGACGTTGTTTCTCTACGGTGCCCTTTCTGCAACGCTGTTCTATCTTCCTCTAAACCTCATTCAGGCTCAGAACTATTCCCCAACTCGCGCTGGGGCTGCGACCTTGCCGATGGTTCTGTTGATGTTCCTACTCTCCCGTTGGTCTGGTGGTCTTGTAGAGCGATACGGGCTGCGAAAGCCCCTCATCATCGGCCCTGTTGTCGCGGCGGGCGGCTTTATTCTTTTCGCTATTCCAGGAGTTGGAGGATCGTATTGGATTACATACTTCCCAGCGGTACTCATGTTGGGATTCGGGATGACCGTCAGCGTGGCACCTCTAACGACTCTTGTCATGAACTCAGTGCCCCAGAATCGCGTTGGCGCCGCTTCAGGAATCAATAATGCTGTATCGCAGACAGCTGCTCTGTTGGCCATCGCCGTCAGCGCACCAATCTTCTTTGCATGCTTCCGTATTGCGCTCCCCAATCAGATGAAAGCTGCAGGTGTTTCACCACCTGTGGTCCAACAAATTCAAGGACAGGAAACTCTACTCGGCGCAATCCGAACGGACGACCCGAAGGGTAGGGTGGCAATCGATCGCGCATTTGTTGATGCGTTTCGCCTGATCGCTCTGCTGGCTGCAACCGCATCCGCTTCCGCTGGGGTTACGGCGCTCGTCACGATCAGGAATCAAACTTCGGACATCCACGGCGGCGCAGTGGTTGGGTATAGACATCATGACTAGTCAGCGTGAGATGCAGAGCCGTGCTGTTCGATACGGATGGAACGCTCGTCGACTCGGCTCAGGTCGTGGAGTCTCGCATGGAGATAGTGGGTGGTGCGGCACAATATATCTCCGAAGATGTGTTGTCGTTCTCGCACGGGCGTCCGACTATTGCTACTCTTCAGCTCTTCATACCCGGGCAAGACCAATCGGAGGAACTAGACAAGCTTTCGCGTTTCGATTGTCCGGCTCACCGTCAGGCTTTCGCCTTCAATGTCCGACAACTTGGGTCCCGCAATTTCCCCGGTTCGCAATACCGTCTCCGCTGTTGCGTCAACCTGTTCAACTCGCACGCCTTCGCGGACAACTGATCTTCGCCAATTGACTCGCTGGGATTGTCTCGATGAGGGGATTTCTGAGCGCTGAGAAAGTAAAGTTATCGGTTGTCAGAACGGGCGTGGTTCTCTCAGACGAAATGCTGAACTGCTTTGAACTGCTTCGGTTAATTGCAGTCCCAACAAACGCTGGGGAGACTCGCAAACCGATGCTGGCTCGCCCGTCAGATACGATCATGATCCGAACGGTAGGAGTAGAAGGACTTGTCGGGCAATTGCGAAGCGGGACGGGGTGCCCTCCTTATTCCCTAATTCTCGGCACCCCTTCCGCATAGTGGCAAGCCACGGCGTTGCGAAATCACGCGCCTAGGGCAGACTGATGCCGGATCAGCATTCCGGAGCTCGACTGCAGGGGGACCATCACTATCGAATCAAGTACTTGCCTTTAGAATAGGCCCGCACGGAAGCACTCTCGCCTAGCCTATTTAAGACATTGATTTGACGTATTCGGCCACGCGCGGCATGGCACAGTCCACGGCACACCTAATTCCACGCCTCAAAACACCCAACTCAACAACCGACAAAGGGCCTTATCGCAAGGAATGTCGTCGGCAACCCCGGAACAGGTCCGCTTTCAACGGTCCGATGAGATGGTTTTACAGCCACTTGCCAAAAGTCCCATTCGATCTGAATAGGCAGCCTGTCTTAGACGACTGAGTCTATCACTGGCTGAGAACGGCCGCTGGTTGCGAGCGCCCAGTTCGCGTCGGCCATCAGCTTGACCGATGCCAGTGTTCTTTATCGTTCCCTCGCCAATGCTATCTTCGAAATATTCAGAACGAGATTCGGCCGGTTGCGATGACGGCATGGTTGTAGCTATGGAACTCGGAGGTCGCGATTTGCATGCCGCCTCCAAAAATGAACGCTAGCCGGCTGTTTGACTCGCGACTGAACTTTACTTTGCTAATCATGAGGCCCGGCGTTACAAAAGCCTGGATTCGGCCGTCATTCGGGCCGCCGCGATAAAACGTCGAATTGAATTCAACTTCCGGCCAAAACAGCCGCGATGCTTTGTATTGAGCCACGGTATTCCAAGCAATCGGTCTGCCCGACTTGGACGTGTGACCGGTCGGCAAAGTGATTGCCACACTGGATTGAGCATCGAACCGACCGAAGCCCTTGCCTCCATAGAGTGCCGGCGCAAGTGAGCCGTCCGAGCTGCCATTCTTATAGCTTCCGGTCGGCACTGTTCCATTCAATGAACAGCTGAAGGAGTAGTCTCCATGCTTTGGTCCAGCAGCAATGAATCGATATTTGGCGAGCATGAGCCAGTCGCCGGCGCCGTCCCGCACTTTGCTATTGTGCTCAATATAGGACGGCAGCGTGACATCTACTTCGGTCTTGTACCAAGGGATGAGGTCAAACCCTTTGCTGTTACCGTAAATCCAGGTTTCAGTATGGGTTGAGGTTGTCTGACGAATCGCATCAAAACGCGCGAGTTGTACCAGCCCCGAGGGAGGGGTCGCAACGGGAACCGGCCAAGCGGGCTGTTCGGAGACAGTCTTGTTAACGCGGCGTTCCCACGACTTCAAGAAGTTTCCTTGCGCACTTGCAGAGGAAATGCAGCACGCGGACATCACTCCCAAAGCCATCAAAAAGACGGCACGAATCGATCTAGACCTTCGGCGGGACACCCATGCTGAGAATTCTACGGTTTGGCTAAGGAACATTTTGAGATCACTCCATCTGTTCTACAGCTCAAGAGTACAAATGCAGAGGCCTCGCCGCAGCGACTTAAGTTACAACGCCCGCAAGAATTCAAATCTTTGCGGGAATGTCAACGCAGAGGACCTCCTGGCGGGACGGAAACGCGCGGTTGTGCGGGAATCGGAACAAACAGCTCATATCCGTTTGCGACGCGACAAAACTCTCGACTCGTAGTTAAGATTGGTCTTTCATCTGAACCAACAACATGCGGAGCCCTGTCTTCGCTGAGATCCCATGAGGCAACATTGGAGGCATGTAGACGAAGGAGCCGGCCTTAGCGCTGACCTTGTCCGTTCCTAACTCTAATTCGGCTTCGCCCTCCAGGAAGTAGAGAACAGCCGGTGTTGGCGCAGAATGCGGTGAGAGCTCTCCGCCCGCCGCAAAGCCGAACAGTGTCACATTGACCTTCTCGTCTTTATGAAGAACACGGCTCAGGATGCCTTTTTCCGGAAGGGTGAATTCCTCTTGTAGATTTGCAAAGACTCTATAGTCCATGTGCTGCTCCTTCATGTAATTTGTTGGTGTTCACGAGAGTTGAAAGCGGCGCCCTTGGTGCGAGTGGGCAACAGAGGCGCCGCATGAAGTGTTGAGTAGATTGGTTAGCGACCCGCGAATGCGGCGGAGCGTTCTTCGTCACGGTCGTGCAACGAAATACCTGTTCCGCGCTGTCCTTCCTTACTGTAGGAATGCCCGGTAAGCAGTCCAAGCACGAACCAGGCGAACAACGCAGCTCCAATTGCGAACAGAATGTCTCCGGGAACTCTCATCCAGCGCAACGTTTGCATGGTGCCGGATTGCATGAATTCGGCAGACCGAGCATACCAGGTACCGTGTTCAATGGATGCCCAGGCTTGCAGCAGTCCAACGGGAAGCATGCTCAGGATAACCATGAAGATCAGGCCGAAATTCAAAGACCAGAAGGAAATCTTCAACGGAGTCTCCTTCCACTTGCGGCCTGGTTTCAGCGCGCGAAGGCAAAAGAGCGTGAGGCCAAGACCTAGCATCCCGTAAACCCCAAACAAAGCCGTGTGGCCATGGACAGGTGTGAGATTGAGTCCCTGCACGTAGTAAAGAGAGATCGGAGGATTGATGAGGAAGCCGAATAGGCCTGCACCAACCAGATTCCAGAATGCAACTGCGACGAAGAAGTAGATGGGCCATTTGTAATTGGCGATCCACTGAGACTTTTTTGTTGGTTGCGCGAGACGAATGTTCTCCCAAGCTTCGTAGCCAATCAGCGTCAGCGGCACAACTTCAAATGCACTGAAGATGGCGCCAAGGCCGATGACGGCGGGCGTGGCACCAGAGAAATAGAGATGATGGAACGTGCCGATGATTCCACCCGAGAGGAAGATGGTCGTCGAGAACAACGCCGCCTTGGTTGCGGTGCGAATCTCGATTAGCTTGAGACGTGTAAAGAGGAATCCGATCACAACCGTCGCGAACACTTCGAAGAAGCCTTCAACCCAGAGGTGAACTACCCACCACCGCCAGTATTCGGCAGTGACAAGGTGACTGCGCTGACCATACATCAGTCCTGCGGAATAGAAGAGCGGGATGGCAATGCTGGAGATGAGGAACAGGATGAGAAGAGAGCGGTCTTCGCTTTTGCGAACGAGTGCCGGTTTCAAAGCCGCAACCATCAGGACAAGCCAAAGAACCAAGCCGATGAACAGCAGAATCTGCCAGAATCTTCCAAGATCGACATATTCATAACCCTGGCTGCCGAACCAGAACCACATGTTGCCCAAGCGCTGCTGGATACCGAGCCACTCACCTGCGAGCGATCCGCCGACGACGAGAATTAGAGCACCGAAGAGTGCATTGACACCAAGACGCTGATACTTTGGCTCATGTCCACTGACAGCCGGGCCAACGTAGAGACCTGTCGCAAGCCACGAAGTGGCAATCCAGAAGATGGCAATTTGCAGATGCCATGTGCGCGTCACGGCATAGGGCAGGTATTTGGCAAGCGGAAAGCCGAAGAAGGATTGTCCCTCCACGCCGTAGTGAGCCGTCAGGACTCCCATCAGGATTTGGACGCCCCAGAGGATGACCACCACATAGAAATACTTCAGAGTCGCGCGTTGCGACGGGGTGGGTGTGAAGGCCAGAAATGGATCCTTTTCTGGGTAGGGTCCATGAACGAGTTCCTTCTCCTGCGACGCATACCACCAGACAAGGCCACCGATTCCCGCCAGCAGACCGACGAAGCTGAGGACACTCCACAGGACTGCGCCAGAAGTTGGTTCGTTGCCGATCAGCGACTCATGCGGCCAATTGTTTGTGTAGGTCGTTACAGACCCCGGGCGATCCGTGCCGCAGGCCCATGCAGTCCACCAAAAGAACGCGGCCAGTTGCTTCTGTTTTGCAGCATTCACCAATGCCCCGCTGGGGATGGCATACTCTGACCGGCCAGTGGCAAAGACGTTGGTATAGTAAGCGCGAAGTTGCTCGAAGGCCGCGGCGCGATCGGTGCTCAAGATAACTCGATTGCGTGAACGGTCATATGTATTGGTCCGCATCTCGCGAATCAGGCGAGCCTTGAGCACGGCCTGCTGGTCAACACTCAACGCGTCGAAGCTTGGCGCACCATCTCGGAGAGCCCAGGTTTTGAGCAGAATCTCTGATTCCCGGTGCAGCCAGTCTGCACTCCAGTCAGGCGCGACATAGGCGCCGTGACCCCAGACTGTACCGATCTCCTGTCCGCCGATGGACTGCCAGACTCCTTGTCCATCAGTGATGGAACTGCCGGTGAAGAGAAGCTGCCCGTCAGTGTTGTACACATCTGGGATAGGCGGAGCTTCGCTGATCATCTTCCTGCCGACTCCTCCGAGAACGGCGAAAGATCCAATGATGACGATGGCGAGTGCCACCCAATAACGCTTGTAGGACATGATTTCTCCTCGATGAATCGCGCGCTTTGTTCCGCGCTAGAAACACCGTAGAGACTCCCGGTAAGCAATGCAGGGACTTTGGTCACTGGAAGGAGATTCATTTCAAGAATTTCTTGAGAGGCTGGCTCGATGGCCATGCACCGATTGATGCTAATCGTCTGCCACTCCTGCTACAGTTGGCATTGGTTCCGTCCAGCACGTAAACGCGAGCCTCCATGGCGGCACTTAAGGCCATTTCCCCCGGGGGTCCATCCCATGTCGTTTCGCTCAGTCTTTCTGGCTGTCGTCATAGCTTTTGCGCTCATCCTGTCTGCGTTCCTGATTAACCGGCAGCGTCCTAGCTTTGAAACGGCTCAGCCCACGGCCGACTTCGTCCGCGCGTCAGGAAAGTGTGCCGAATGTCATGCGCGGCTTCAGTACTCAGTTGTCCATGAATACGAGATGTCTGCCCACGCGAAGAAGGGTGTAAATTGCCTCGACTGCCACCAGGCGGGGCCGGGCCAGCAGAAGGTAGATCACCATGGCTTTACCATCAGCACACATCTGACAGCTGGGAATTGCCGTTCCTGCCACGAAGGCATCTATCAGGAATTTCTTCGCAGCCGCCACGCCGCCCCCAGTTGGGCCGCCGTGCGCGGCGAGAAGGGCCTGAGTCCGGAGCAAGTCTCCTTCAGCGAACAGTTCCAACCAGGAGGGACGAAACGCCCTCCGAATCCTCTCGTGCTTCCGGAAGGTCATCCTGCAGCCACGTCCGGCTGTGAGCAGTGCCATGCAGTCGGCAAGCCCAACGACGACGGAACGATTGGCACATGTACTCAATGCCACTCTCGGCATACGAGTTCAGTGGAACTTGCGCGGCTGCCAAGCACGTGTGGGCAGTGCCACATGGGTCCCGATCACTCGCAAATAGAGATTTACAACGAATCGAAGCACGGGGTTATGTTCGCCGCTCAGCGCAATCTGCTGAAACTAGACGCCGATCCGCGCACACTTACGACTCGCGACATGTTTGTGCCCACTTGCGCCACGTGCCACATGAGCGGCATCAACGGCCTCAAGGTTACACACAATCCATCGGACCGGCTCGGCTGGTACCTTGCCGACGCAATTACTACTCATCGTCCGAATTACCTGCAAGCCCAGGTCAACATGAAGCAGGTTTGCACACAGTGCCACACCCAACCTCTCGTCGACCGCGTTTACGAACAAGGCCAACAAGTCGTAGAAAGCACCAATGCAAAGATCCTGGCTGCTAAGGCGATCATAGACGACCTTCACAAGGATGGCTCGCTCTCCGGACCGCCATTCACGCACACCATAGACTTCACTTACTTCAATCTCTGGCACTACGACGGCCGAACATCGAAGCACGGTGCATTCATGGGCGGCGCCGATTTTGTGCAGTGGCATGGCAACTACGAGCTTCTGTCGAAGACCGTTGAGTTACAGCATGATGCTGATGAACTGCGGAGGGAGCATGCCCATAAGTAAGCTGTTGCTTCGTTTGCAAAGCATCCTTGGTGCTCCGGGTCTCAAGTGGGTTCATGACCCTCAGTTTTGGGCCGAACTCTTTGTGACTGCGAACCTAGCCATTCTCGCTGCGGACATCTACATTGCGCACTCGGTGAATCATTTCCAGAAAGCCGCCGAGTACATTCCACTGTACTTTTCTATCGGAGCCCCGCTGGTCCTGGCATTGATCATCGGTTTGCGCTGGATTGGCCACTTTGAGGCACCGTGGCGCGATGTCGGCTATATGGTCGGCTGGCTTTCTGTTCTTGTTGGGTTAGGCGGGGTTCTCTACCATTTAGAGAGCCGATTCTTTCTTGATCGAACGCTCAAAAGCCTTACTTACGCCGCACCTTTCGCCGCACCGCTGGCATACACAGGACTCGGCTTCTTGCTTCTGATGAATAGAATGGTAACGGCACGTAGCGCGGAGTGGGCTCGCTGGGTGATCTTTCTGGCGTTAGGCGGCTTTTTCGGAAATTTTGTCTTGTCTTTGACCGACCATGCTTCCAATGGCTTCTTCGCGAAAACCGAATGGATCCCTGTTTTCTCCTCGGCACTAGCAACAGGTTTCCTGATCGTTCCTCTTGTCCTTACCGTGACCCGGAGATTCATGGACGTTTGCTTGATTGTGATGTTGACGCAAGCATTCGTCGGCGTACTGGGATTCTGGTTTCATATTCAAGCAAATCTCGTTGAACCGGGTCACAGTCTATTCGACAGGCTGGTCAATGGCGCTCCGCCGATGGCGCCCTTGCTGTTTCCTAACCTCGTAGGGCTGGCGCTGATTGGAATGTGGGCGCTTCTTCCTCATCTTGAGGAGACCACTCGCGGACCGTCGTGGATGGGAGCAACCTATGATTGGGCACACCCTGAAGAAGACTAGGGCACCGGGAGCTAATACGTTGATGCCTCGCACCTTCGACAATATTTGACTACGCAGCAGCCCGTTCATTCGTTTTGTACACGGCAAATGCTGAGCGCCCAATCGCAAATGTGAGCGCAAGGTTCGCTGCGAAGATTAAAACTCCGGCCAGCTCCAGCATCCCTGAGACAGGCAATACCTTCCATGCGAACGAGGCTAGACTTTCATAGGCGAGAGGTTCAGAAGAAACACGGAGCAGGCATCCTGACTGAAGACACAGCAGACTGAGAAGCATCAAACGCTTGCTGAAGATACTCTGAATACCGGCGAAGAGTGGCAAGATACGCGGCCCAATTGCGAACACCATGGTTGCCGCAAATCCGACCGTAAGGGCGTGACGCGAGGCGCCCCAGATGCCGCCGTGTACGTCGGCAAATGCAGCCCAGACACTCATCGATCCCGCCACAATCAACCATGCATACGACAAACGAACGAAGGCCGGGAAGCTTGGATGGATCCCCTGAGTTTTAGCTGCTCCGTGGGGCCGTTCCCAAAAGTGCAATGCAAACCCGATCGTCACAGCACTTATTGCAAACAGGATAGTGGCGCATCTCGGTGATCCAGTCACTCCGAAGAGAACGCCTGCCAAATCCAGGCATTGCGCGGCCCGAAACCAGCGAACGTTGGGCTGGGAGATAGCGAGAAAGGCCGGCAACCATCGCGCTGAAAATCCCCACACCACCGGAGCGACAAATCCCCATCCGAGCACGACGAGGTATTTCTGATCGAGTGAGAGAGGAAAAGAACGGAGGCCGCCCTCCAAAGCCAATCGGACACACTCGACGAAGTTGAAGATGACAGCGGACGTAAGCCCCGCAGTGCCTATCAGGACGGAAACCATCCAGACTTCCATTGGAGGCCTTACGCCATCTCCCGGAGTTGACGCAGGCAGCTTATGGTGCGACGCCGCATAGAGAAACAAAATGACAGCGATTAGTTCAAATCCTGCGGAAACCGGAAGAAGCGCGCGCCAATGCCATCCGTAGATGTTTGCGAACCAACGCATCGCGACGCCGGATTCCCAAAGAATGAAGCAGAATAAAGGCAGACGAACCACAGATCGTCCATGTGCGGGTTGTGAATAGAATCCGATCCCAAGAATGAAGCTACCAATCCAACCAAACACTTGAGCATGGCCGTGTCCTTCCATCCATGCGGCCGGCAATGCACCGAGACCGTGATGTGCACTGATCGCCATCAGGTTCGAAAATCCCAACAGTGTTCCAGGCAGCGCCATAAAGAAAAGGCCGGCCAATATCCAGGCGCGGAGCATCAGGCTCTTCAGGCGTTCACGGGTAATGAAAGCCGCATTCTCCCCTATGCGGGCTGAGGAAGCCAAAGGTTCAAACAATGGAACCGTAGCCATAACTAACTCCTTGCCTTGAGTTCTGTCTCCAGTTGAAGGGCGCGGGGAAACAAGACATCATTCTCTAGTTGAACATGGTGCCTGAGATCGGCCTCGAAATCGCGGAGCCCTGAAAAGAGCGCTACATGCGTAGCGCAGGCCCATGAGGGCGGCTCAAAATGGTTCGTCAGCCGGATGAGCTCTGCCACAATGTGGTCGGCAGACTCGTGATCCTGCTCCATCATGAAGATCGGATGGGAGACTGAGCGAAAGCACGCATGGGCAGGCGGATAGGCAATGATCGATTCCTGATCCATTTGCGAAATGAAAGGAAAGAGAACCTGCTCTTCCTTCTGGATATGGGCATACATCTCGCTTCGCAGCTTCTCAATTAGCTCGGCAACCTTCGCGAGTTCAGGCGCACGATCGCCTCGCGTCGTTGCAACCTTTGAAGCCATCTCCGCCAGCCTCGGAAGTTCTTGACGAACACAATGGTGGTGAATGCGGACGATGTGCTGGATCAGGCGTGCAAGCGGAAGAGTTGCCGGATCTAGTGCCAGGCAGCCGAGCTCCTTGGCCTCCGAATCTGCGAGTTTTTCAAGGACTTGGTCGACCGAGAGCTGCAGTTCCTGGCATGCTCCTTCGAGCGAGAGGTCCGCCTGCAGACACAGGTCAATATCGAATCGATGAAAGACTTTAGCAGAAGATGGATGTTGAGTTACGATTTCGCGGATGGACTGGGTTGAGGTTGGCATAAGCACTCTCCATCTCGAACCCTATCGATCTGCCGAGAGCCGAGCAGTAACTTATGTCACTCAGAGCGAGAATCGTCTAAAAGTCGTTTCTAAGAAGTCGTTTCCAGGAGAGACTTTAGCCCGCCGAGATCCTTCACTACGATTTGTCGTGCATCAACGTCCAGGAGCCCTTCGGCCTGCAAACGCATAAGGTTGCGGGAAACCAATTCGCGCACTGTTCCCAGCTGATTGGCAAGTTCCTGATGGCTTGCGGGAAGTTGAAACTCGATGCCGCGTACAGTCTTCTTTCCTTCGCTATCAGCGAGCTTGAGCAATGCCGAAATCAAGCGTTGTCGAATGGTCGTGAACGAAAGCTCTTCAATGATTCCTACCAGGCGCCGTAACCGAGCGCCAACCACCTGAAGCACCTTAAGTGCAACTTCCGGATGCTCCATGCAATACGATTGGAAATCGCTGCGCGAAATGAAAGCAATTTCTGCGTCCCCAATCGCCACCGCGGACGCTGGAAATGGGCCACCATCGAAGACAGGTAATTCCGCGACCGACTCGCCCGGAACGTTCACCGCCAGAACTTGCTCGCGGCCACCCACTGAGGTCTTGAATATGCGGACCTTTCCTTGAGCGATAATGTGCAGCCGTTGCAAGGCTCGCCTTCGGAGAACAACAACTCACCTGTACTGAATAGCTTGCGCACTGTACGCGCAGCGAGGGTCTTCAACTCTGCCGGCGTCAGACTCGACAACAGTGCTGTTTTTCCGAGGGCAATTGCAAGGTCAGTCCGTTCAGCGTTCACTGTGGGATTCTAGCAGCCTGGGACTTTGGTCACTGCATTAGGCGGGCGCAAGCTGTCTTATGAATCTATGAATCCGCAAATCAACACCATCGACTTCAACGAACGTCCATTCATCGCCATCTGGGAAGTGACCCAGGCTTGCGACCTCGCGTGTGTGCATTGCCGCGCTTCCGCCCAGCCTGATCGAGATCCATTTGAACTTAGCACTGATGAAGGCAAACATCTCATAGATCAAATTGCGGCCTTGAAGGTACCAGTCTTTGTGTTGACAGGAGGAGACCCGATCAAGCGGCCTGATCTTTTTGACTTGATCGACCATGCTCGCTCCGTCGGAGTCAGGGTTTCACTAACACCGAGTGCTACGCCTTTGCTCACTAAGGATATTGTCATCAGGCTCAAAGAGGCTGGGCTTGCCCGGCTTGCGGTGAGCATGGATGGCGCGAGCGCCGCGACCCACGACGCATTCCGCGGGATGAGTGGATCCTTTGCGCGAACTCTGGATGCCGTTCGCTGGGCAAACGAGATTGGCCTGCCAGTTCAGATCAATACGACGTTCAGTCGCAGGAATATTGATGAGATCGACGAGATCGTCGCATTGTTGGAAAGCCTGAAGATTACTCTGTGGAGTGTCTTCTTCCTCGTCCCTACGGGACGTGGAAAGCTGAACGATCTGTTGAGTGCGGAAGAGTTCGAGTCAGTCTTTCAAAAAGTGTACAGTCTATCCAAGACCGCGAGCTTCGATATCAAGACGACGGAGGCGCAGCATTACAGGCGCTTTGTCTTGCAGCAGAGAGTCGCCGAGCGGAAGTTGGGCTTGGGTCCCGATAGCGCGAGTGAGAGGTCCGTCGATGCAATAGGCCGTGCGCCACGCGGTCTTAACGACGGCAAGGGGTTCGTTTTCATTTCGCACAAGGGGGAAGTATTCCCAAGCGGCTTTCTACCACTTTCAGCTGGCAATATCCGCGAACAGGAACTGGCTGCAATCTATCGGGATTCTCCGCTCTTCCGCGATCTGAGAGATACGTCGATGCTTGAAGGAAAGTGCGGGTCGTGCGAATTCAAGGAGATTTGTGGCGGATCGCGAGCTCGCGCACATGCTTTGACGGGCAATCCGCATGCCGAAGAGCCGTGCTGCTCGTACGTTCCGACGGGGTACGTAAAACCGCCTATACAGATGAAAACAGCATCGAATTTTCATGTTCTCCAGGGCGCATAAAACCGCCTTCGCGTTGAATGGACGACAATCGTAAGAATAGTGGGAATTGAGGGAAAGCAATGGCGATTCAAATTGGCGCGAAGCCGGACAGTGGTTTTGACGATCCAATTGGCATGCTCAAGGACTGCCACAGGCGCATTGAGAGCTTCCTCGGTATTCTTTGCGTCGTGGTTAATCGGGCGCAGGGCAGGAGTCTTTCCGATGAGGAACGCGATGCGATTAAGGCTGCGCTTCAGTATTTCCGAACTGGCGGGCAACGTCATACAGCGGATGAGGAAGAATCACTCTTTCCTCGACTGCGAAAGTCTAATGCAAAATCCTTCGAAGAGATCGACCGGCTTGAGGGTGATCATCACGAAGCAAGCGATTTGCATGGAACGGTCGAGGGGCTCTATTCAACATGGATTGAGTCGGGCGTCCTAGGATCAGAAGAAATACAGCAGTTGCTCTCCCAAACCGCACGCCTCAAGCAGCTCTACTCCGACCACATCCAAGTTGAGGAAACGATTGTTTTCGCCCGCGCGGTTCAGGTATTGGACAGTCACGCCATCGCTGCGATCGGAACGGAATTTCGGATTCGACGGAAGTAGGCCGTCGCGGCAGAGGCGACCCGGCTCGGGTTCATTCCAGGCCAGGGTGGCTGGCCTCTCTCGCATGGGAAACCAGATCCATGTACATTTCCTTTGGTAAGTTAGTCTGCCAATGCCCGGTCGCCTTCGCTGCTGCCACCATGCCCAGGAAGAGAAAAACTATAACGGCCGCGACGGCAACAGGTGAGAGTGTACGACGACGCCATCTCTCCGTCGCCGTTGCTGCCTTTCTCGGCACCAACGAAAATTGCAGAGCGCCTTCGGCTGGGCAGGAGGCGACAAACGCCATGCAAGCCGTGCATTCAACAGATTGAATTTGCGCGAGCTGATCGACGGCAAGTCTGGAAGGGCAGGCTCGCGCGCATTTTCCGCAATCGATGCACGCCTCGACGTCGCGGCGGATCTTTACCGGACTGAGGAGCGATGTGATTCCGAGCAGCGCACCATAAGGGCAGAGGTATCGGCACCAGAAGTTCTGAATGAGCATGGACAGAAGGACCAGCAAACCAATGACGATTGCCGCTGTCGGCCCGATATCGCGAAAGAAGTTCAGCATCTTCACATCAGCAACCAAGCCATAAGGCGTTGCCATGAAGTCGTGGATTGCCTCGGCGGACATGGTGCCGATCAGGAACACAAAGAAACCAAGAAGCAGGTACTCCAACCCTCGAAGCGGGAGATCGAGCCATTTCGGTGGGTGCAGATTGCGGCTGAATGCGCCTTCCAAGCTTCCAGAGATTCTCGGAGAGGGTTCCAACCGGGCAGAGCCAGGAGCAAAATGCCTTCTTGAGCAAAATGCTCATGAGCATGAACGCGATGAACAAGACCATCGCGGCTGGATGGACTTCAGGTACGTGCCTCGTTAGCAGGAAATACTTCGTGTTCATCAATCCTGCAATGGGGAGCTAGCCTTCGGCTCCAGCGGGCCTGGGAACATTTAATCCAGAGCCTCCGCGCTCGCAGTAGCGGACCCAGAGAAGAAATTGGATTCCCAACCAACCGTTCAGAGCTACGAACAACCATTGAACTACTCGCCTGACCCGCTGCGAGCCATCGGGGCTCGAACGGCGGACAAGCTTTTTCCTGTCTTCTTGCTTGTGGGTTGGCGTCATCGTTTCCATGTTCATACCGACTTGCCCTATTGAAAAGGACGCACCTCTGCAACTCTGATTGGGAAGCGCCGGGCGAAATGTTCATTGCCCGGCCAAGAACAGCTCATACAAGCATTGCTGCGAGATCTTCTTCTGCAGTGCCGATTGCCATGAGGTTGAATTTCTCGCGGAGAATATCGAGTACTCCAGGCGATAGAAAAGCCGGGAGTGTCGGTCCGATACGAATGTTGCGAACTCCCAGGTGGAGGAGCGTGAGCAGCACGGCAACTGCTTTCTGTTCATACCAGGAGAGAACGAGCGAGAGGGGCAAGTCATTCACGCCGCATTCGAATGCCTTGGCAAGTGCCAGTGCGATCTGCAAAGCGGAGTAAGTATCGTTGCATTGGCCGATGTCAAGCAGTCGAGGTAGGCCGCCGATCTCTCCGAAGTCACGCTTGTTGAAGCGAAACTTTCCGCAGGCCAGCGTCATGATCAGACAATCAGCGGGAATGGATTCGGCTAGCTCCGTATAGTAGCTTCGACCGGAACGCGCGCCATCACAGCCGCCGATCAGAAAGAAGTGACGAATAGCGCCCGCCTTCACCGCATCAATCACGCGGTCGGCGACACTGAGAACAGCGTTGTGGCCGAAGCCGACGGTGATCTCTTCGCCGGGGCCATCCTCTCCGTAGCCCGGCGCCTGAAGTGCAGCGGCGATGACGGGATTGAAGTCCTGGTCAGCAATATGCAGAACACCTGGCCAAGCGACGGCACCCGAGGTGAAGATGCGGTCCTTATATCTCATCTTGGGCTCCTGAATGCAGTTTGAGGTCATCAGGATTGCGCCGGGAAATTCCGCGAATTCGTCGGCCTGATCGGTCCAGGCTCCGCCGTAGTTGCCCGCGAGATGCTCATAGGCCTTGAGCTTTGGATAACCGTGCGCCGGCAGCATTTCGCCATGAGTGTAGATTTGGATGCCAAGCCCCTTGGTCTGCTCGAGGAGCGCGTAGAGGTCGTGCAGATCGTGGCCGGATACCAGGATGGCCTTGCCTTTCCGGGCATGAAGCCTGACTTTTGAAGGTACGGGATGGCCAAAAGTCTCCGTATGGGCCTTGTCCAAAATCTCCATCACGCGATAGTTCAGCTCACCTACGGCAAGGGCGTTGGTCAGGAGTTCATCCGCGGTAGGCGCGGGCTTCGTAACGAAATCGAGTAGCTCGTGAATTTTTGCAAACGAAACCGGATCTCCTGCGCCCAATGCGAGCGCATGGGCCGCGTAAGCAGCGACGCCTTTGAGGCCGTAAAGAACGAGCTCCTGTAGGTTCGAGACCTCTTTGCCCTCAGTAAGGAATCGGGCTGGCAACAAGGCCTGTTGCCCTTGAGCTAGGAGGTCTTCCAATGATGAGGCCGGCATCCAGGCAGCCGGGCCACCGAGGTAGGCGGGCGCAATGCCCTCTATAACGCTGGCGCGCTCATACATGTCGCGTGCCGCATCACGGGTTTTGACCGCCTCATGAATCAATCCAACCAGGCGGTCTGGATCGAAGTTCACATTTGTCAGCGTTGAGAAGATGGCTTGAATTGTGAAGGCGTCGATTTCTGGATCGGACGCGCCAAGCTGGTGCGCCCGATGCGCATACATCGCGACCCCCTTGATCACGTGGATCAGTAGATCCTGTAGAGTCGCAGTTGTTTCATCTTTCCCGCAGACGCCGAGGGTCTGACAGCCTTCACCTTTTGACGTTTGCTCGCACTGGTAACAGAACATCGAATGCACCTTCTCCGTTCAAATTGATTGCATGTCAAGCGTAGGCTGGCAGAACGGAGACCACAGCGACTTTAGTCACCGCTTCTCCCAACTTACAGTTTTTCCGCTTTTTTGGACTTCGAGTGACGAAAGTCGCTGTAGACGGTCTGGTGAGATCTCTAATGTGTGATTCAAGGGAGATCGATATGACCGCAACCACACAGACCGTTCGCGAAATCGCACTGGAACAGCCTTCTTCAATACGAGTGTTTGAACAATTTGGAATCGACTATTGCTGCGGAGGCCGAAGGTCTCTTGCGGATGCCTGTGTTGCGGGAAACCTGGAAGTTGACAAGGTTATTGCTGCGTTGGAATCGGCTGCAAAAAAGCCCGGTCCGGACGTCGAGAATTGGGCGGGCAAATCATTAGAGAGCTTGAGCTCACACATCGTGGCCACACACCACGCATACGTGAAACGAGAACTGCCGAGGCTGGCCAAGCTCGCTCAGAAGGTCGTTAATCGTCACGCCTCGACGAAGGCGGAGTTGCCAGTGATTGCTGCCACACTTACGCGGCTGGACGAAGAACTCACTCAGCATCTCGCGAAGGAAGAAGCGGTCCTATTTCCATACGTAGCCGATCTGGAGCAATCAGTGTCCCTTGGAACGGCCAAGCCCCATATCTGCTTCGGAACCGTTGCCAATCCGATCGCGATGATGACGCGGGAGCACGATGCTGCGGGCACTCTGATGGCAGAGATCCACCGCCTCAGTGGAACCTTCACCACTCCAGAAGATGCCTGCCCGACCTTTCACGCGTTCTACGACGGGTTGAGAGAATTCGAACAAGACCTGCATCAACATATCCACCTCGAGAACAACATCCTCTTTCCGCGCGCCATAGAACTGGAAAGTTCTAACACCTAGCGAATTGAGCCGAGTCAAGAAACAGGCAGGGGAACACCGCCGGGGGATTGGTGGCAGCCATGACTTCGGCAGCTTCGTTTTGGCAAAAATCGGGAACCTGGAAGCTGTCATAAACGAAATGGGTCACAGTGATGTAAGAAGCGCCATGGTCTACCAGCACCCGGAACGGGAAATCATTCGCAACGCGTTAAACGCGCGGCATAATTCGCAGCCAACCGTGCTCGACGACAACCAGGCAAATGCTTGAACCTAACCTGGATGGGTCTCCAAATAGCTTTTCGAGGATGGTGATGCCGGATCAGCAGTCCAGTCACGGCAAAGCTAGATTCATGCTGACCGCTGAGAACGGGCGATTATCCGCGGTCAGAGAAATCTGGAAATACGCGCGACCGGTCTTCCGAGCACACCACGCGCACACCGACTACCGCGCGACCTCGCGAATAAGCAGGCGGAATGTCGGGCTGATGCCGGCTTGCAGGAGCGGGCTTCAAACCACCTTCGGGGGCTGTGGTTAAGTGCCATTGGTTGTGTGCGCAGAAGGAAAAGGCCTGGCGATGACCAGGTCAGGTGTCAGGCAAGAAGAGGACTGCAAAGAAACCACTGATAAAGTGTCGAAACCTATCAGACGATGTCAAAACCGCGGTGTTGTCACTGCTGCGGGACAAGCTGCGACGGTACCTGATTACGGGCGTAGCGGCATCCGGCATAGAGGTGGCCTGAGCTTGCCAACGAAGCGGTTAAGCGGAACATGGGAAGTCTTCAAGTGATGCCAAGAGAAAACCTATAAGTGAGCACCACGAAAGGGAAATATCGATGCACTTGAAGATGGCGGATCATCCTGTAGTAGCGTTGAAGCGTCTGTAATGGACGCGGAGCGAAGAAGATGACATAGCTCAACGGAGGGTGCGGTCAACTGGATTTTCAGGATGAGCCCTTTCCTCCCGAGACGGTTTGCTCTCGACTGAGAGAGCAAACTACGGCTATGAAGAGCCGTGTGAATCGAGAGGTTCACGCACGGTTCTGTGAGAGCCTCGGGGTGAAATTCCCCGGGGCTACTCGACCACTCGGAAACGGCCGGATCAGCCCTTACTGCCGTCTCGTAGTGGACATGGCCGATTCCTCCACCACTGAACTTGCCGATAAAGAGTGCTGTGTCGGGTTCAGGCTTGTCTGCGGGGCGGTAGAAGCAGGATGATATTGCGGGTCGATGGTGGCAGCTTCAACTTGAATGATGCTGCCCGGTTCTTAGAGAAATTTGCGCACGATTCGAACGCGACGATAGTCCAAAACGTCTCCCTATCTCGCGCTAGGCAACGAATCCAGCCTGCTGAATCTCGCCCAGGTCGAACCATAGAGAGCGATAAACGCAAAACAGACCAGCGGCACCACAAATCCTGTTCGTATAGAATGCACATCCGCGATGTGTCCCATAAACGGCGCTGCAATTGCACCTCCGACAATGGACATTACGATGAGCGACGAACCCAATTTGGTGTAATCGCCCAGCCCGCGGATGCCCAGCGCAAAGATAGTGGGAAACATCACGGACATGAAAAAAAAAGTCCCAAACATTGCATACAGTCCCGCTTTGCCGCCGCCCATTGCTATCGCGATCAGTGCCACATTGAAAACCGCATAGATCGTTAACACGCGTTCGGGCTTGAACTGGCTTATTACCGCACTGCCACACAATCGCCCAATCATGAACAACACGAAACCGATGGCACCAAGCCATTTAGATGCCTGCAAGCGGGTCACTCCCGGATCATTCTCGAGAATGTAATTGACGCAAAAGCTGAAGATTCCAGTTTGCCCGGCGACGCAGAAAAACTGCGCGGCAATGCCCAAGGTGAAATGCCTGCGTCGGAACATGTCCCAGGTCTTGGAAACCAGAAGGAACGCCGCGACATATGCGACTACCAGCAGGCAGAGTTTCGTCGCCTGGAGCAATCCTTCGTCCATGTGAAGCAACGTCCATATCAGTCCAAGAATCGGAGCTATAAAGAAGTACAGCAGTCCGCAAACAACCGCCAAAACGGCAGCGATGGCGACCAATTGAGCTCTTGAAGGTTGAAGGCAGTTGGTCTCATCGATGGCCCCGCGGTTCTCGTCCTCGGTGTGCAGATCCGGGACCCGCCAATTGGCGAAGACCGCGATCAATAAAACCACAAAAATGCCAATGCCTATATAGGGAGTGGAAAGGCCGCGGTTGGTTTGGGCACTGTCGCCGCCGGAAAAGACAAAATGCCCACCCACAATCGGGCCGAGAATCCACCCGGCTCCGTTGATCGTTTGAGCAATGTTTATCCGTATCGGGCCACTCTCCGGTGCTCCCAGCACCGTCGCATAGGGATTCGCAATCGTTTCCAAACACGTCATACCCGCAGCGATGATAAACAAGCCCAGTAAGAACGCCCAATACGCACCGATATTGACGGCCGAAATGAACCAAAAAGCACCGGTTGCAATCAGCGTCAGCCCCACGAGAATGCCGCCTTTGTACCCAAATCTCTTCGCGATCAGACCGGCGGGTATTGCCATGAAAAAGTACGCGAGATAGTTGGCCGCCTGTACCAGTCCCGACTGTTCTTTGGTGATTCGCAGCGTGTCTTGGAAATGCTTGTTGAGAATGTCAATCATCCCGTTACAAAAGCCCCACAGCAGGAATAACGAGGTGATCAACACAAAGGTAGCGGCGAGGCTCTTGCCGTCCGCAGTCCGAAATAAACTGCCTCTCGTGGTGAATGGGCTAACGGCAGCGGTGGTGTCGCTCGTATGAGTGTTCATCGTGTCAGTCTAAGGTGACCAGGATCTTCCTGAAACCTGAGGGGTTGGCCGTCGCGAGTGAGTCTCATGGTTCTTCTTGTCTTGGGGAATTTCACTTTACTCAGGAGATATCTGCTCCCGATCAAATTCAATATATCGCTCTTCGCAACGACAACCCAGTTCAATCGAAGGGTCACGGAAGAATGGTGGGCCAACCGGAGATTACTTTTGCGATACCAGGACGATCTAGACGTTAACCGGCGAGTAGTCATTATGGTGTGACCGGCTCGATGCGCTAGTCGTGGGTTAGGCTGAGTTTGTTAAGAACGCCAGTCCAGAGCCACAAGCGGAGGGAACCGGTCATGAAGGAAAAGGTACGATTTTTGGGTTTGGATGTCCATGCCGAAACGATAGCTGTTGCAGTTGCGGAACCGGATGGCGAGGTACGCAGCCTGGGAACGATCGCCAACCGCGAAGATTCGATTCGCAAGTTCATCCGCAAGTTGGGTTCACCAGAGCAACTGCGGGCCTGCTATGAGGCCGGCCCGACTGGCTTCGTACTCTACTGGCAACTGACGCAACTCGGAGTACAGTGCGATGTAATAGCGCCGTCGCTGGTACCGAAGAAGCCCGGGGACAAGGTCAAGACCGATCGACGAGATGCCATGAAGCTAGCTCGGAGTCATCGCTCCGACGATCTGACCGCAGTGTGGATACCGGATGAAGCTTCGGAAGCATTACGGGATATTGTCCGGGCGCGAGAGGCAGCCAAGTGCGATCAGTTGCGAGCGCAGCATCGGCTGACGAAGTTCCTGCTTCGTACGGGCCGCCGTCCTCCGCTGGGAGTGAAGGCGTGGACGGAACGTCATGCGGAGTGGCTCCAGCAAGTCCGCTACACGCATCCGGCGCAGGAAGCAACGTTGCTCGATTGTATGCACGAAGTTCAGCACATGGCCGAACGAGTCAAGCGGTTGGAAAAGTCGATCGTGGAAGTGATTCAGCTGGCTCCCGCGTCGATGCAGGAAGTAATTCGTGGTTTACAGGCGTTGCGCGGCATCGCGCACATCTCGGCAGTCACGATTGCTGTGGAGCTGGGCAACATCACATCCCGCTTCGAGCACGCACGGGATCTGATGGGGTACAGCGGAGCATTCCCAGGCGAAGATTCGAGCGGCAAGCGTATTCGAAGAGGAGGCATTACCAAGTCGGGCAACGCACACCTCAGACGCATCGTCGTCGAATCAGCCTGGAGCTATCGCCATCGACCAGCCATCGGAGCCCGGTTGCGCAAGCGACAGGAAGGGCTTCCGGCAGAGATCACCGAGATCGCATGGAAAGCGCAGAACCGTCTGCACAAGCGCTACATGACGCTGATGGCGCGAGGCAAGGAACAAAGAAAGACTATGACGGCGATCGCACGCGAACTGTTGGGATTTATCTGGGCCATCGGGATCAAGGCCGAAGCGACGGCCTGCAAACAACAAATGGCGGCATGAGAGAGATCGAAAACCAAAAGCAAGAACTTTCCAAATAAGGAAAAAGCAAAGACAAATCAATTCATGATGACGTTATCCAATTCGAGGACAGGGTCAGCCGCAGCCGGGGCAAACACGAAGGAGAATCCTCGGCGTAAATTTGCGACAGGCTCAGCCGGACTCGCGTCAGTAGTCAGAGGCAGCTCCCGACGGATCATGATTATGCGGTTCCGACCCGCGAATATCAGCTTGATCAATCGTCGCCATTACCTGCCATCGGCTTCTGCTGACCTTGTCCTCGAAGTGCGACGACAAAAAAACAACCCCAGCGATTTGCAGATATTGACAGGGTCACACCATATCAATTTACGATCAACGGTGATACAGGCCCATCGTCAGAAGAGCGCGCGACGGCGCAAACTTCAAGGCTCCGATTGGCCCTCTTGCAGTTCCCTCATGCCGCTGTCTGCTGCTGCGTTAGATAACATCGCGTTTCCACTTCCTCTTGGCCACCTAATCTATCCCACATACCACACTCTACGAGGGTCGGATTGAGCTCGCTGGAACGCCCACGCGTCTTCGATGAGGAGAGACAAGTCCACGCGTGGTCTCCAACCCAGCAGAAATCGGGCCTTGGCGTTGTCCAGCCAAGTGGACTGATATGGAGTCTTCACGTCGATGCTCGGCAATCCGCGCGTCGTGTTCAGATAATGTGCCACCTCCCGATAGTCCACCGGCTCGTCCATGCAGATGTTGAAAGTCTGCTGCCCCGCCCTGGGATGATCGAGCGCGATCAGGATGGCGTCTACGAGGTCCGTCACGTGCACGAAGTTGCGCTTTACCGGCGCGCCTTCAGGATCAAGCATCACCGGCACCGTCTGATTTCCCTGGTATGCGTCCGCTGCCTCCGCCCCAACCAAGTCTCGCCAGCGTGGGCCACCAAATACATCTTCACCAAAGCTGAGCGAGTATTTGAAGTCGTCTTTCTCCATGATCCATGGAGCTCTCAGGCAACAGCCGTTCAGGTTGTACTGCACGTAGTACTGCTGCAGCATCACCTCTTCTAGTACCTTTGAGAGCGCGTAGCAGCCGGGATATGCACTGTGCTTTTGCAGCTCTGTAACAGGGACCGGATGAGGATAGAAGAAATGTCCGAGTGCGGCATCGCCGCCAATCAGAATGAATTGCCGAAACGTGCTGCTGCTGCGACATTCTTCCAGCAGCCAGAAGAGTCCCTTCACCGTCACGTCCATCACAAGGTCTTCTGTTTCCTTGCAAGTAGCACAGTGGACGACATGTGTGACACCCTGCATGGCCCGACGCACCACGGCTCGTTCGCTGATGCTTCCGGTTACGACCTCTAAGCGCGACTGCGGCTCGAGCCGCCGATTGTGACACAGTGCGCGGACAATTGTGCCCTTGTGAGCAGGATCGTTTAGAAGCCCGCGAACGAAATTGTTGCCCACCTTGCCTGTCGCGCCTGTGACCAGAATTCTCATCATCTGTCTCTCTCCGTTCGAGAATCGAATCCGCCGATGTGATCGCGGAGCTCCATTGAAAGGAAAGTCAAGGCCCCTCTTTGCCCCAAGCCTCCACTTCCATCAAGCTGCACCACTTGGCTGGGTCAGCTGGAACCGGGTTCGCGATCCGCATCCACTCCACACGCCGAGGCCGGAATGAGAACTCCTGGAACTCGGGCGAAGAATTGATGTGCAGCGGAACGTGGCTTCCGTCGGAAAACTCCAGGTCGGCGTTCTTCCAATAGCTGTCGTGCGGGAAATCCGCGCGTACCATCAGCCGAACCTTGTTCACGCGCACTGACCTGCCGAGGTCGAGCTTCCACCAAATGTCTGTGCGCAATTCCGGACCCCATGATTGATAAGGCCAAACGCCATGATGTCCGTTCAGGCTGCGACCATCGATCGCGTTGCGCGCTTCAAAGTCGAAGAGGTTTCGCGAAACACTGTTGGAACTCGCGTGAGGGTAGAACTGCACCGAGACGTCGTCTTTTCGCGCCAAGTCGCATGGATTGAGCGCAAGGTTGCGATAGGTCGAGATCTCCCGCTTGCTTAGCGCACGCATTGTGATGCGATGAGAGGTTCCAGCAAAGCTCTGAGGGTCATACGCGCTTCCCGTTTCCTTCTCCTCGCGGCCCCATGGAATCTGGTAGACAACGTCCTCAGACGCAGCGCGCGGCGCAAAGACAAAGCATTCCGGCATAGTATTGTCCACCTGCAGGGCGATCCAGGGCTGGCCACCAAAAACAAGCCGGTCTCCAGGCTGGTATGCCCTCTCAACGATCAAAACGGCAGGATTCGACTTACCGGGCTCGAACTCCGCGTGGGCAATGCTCTTGCCTTCCGCATCCTGCAACTGGACGTGCAGACGGCCGTTGCCCTTTGCTGTGCGCGGCGCTTCTAGCGCCCCAGCACTTGCACTCAATGCGCAACCCGCCAAGGCCGCCACGACATGCAAAGCGCATACGTCTAAACCCAGAACAACGCAGGTAGACATAACCAAGATCAGCTGAATCGTTTTCAACGCAATCTCCAATCTCGCTCGCAAGAGTACCCTACCACCGTGCTGAGTAAAATACTTTGCTTGCCACATCAGGTTCCGAGAGGATCCTGACACTACAGAAATAACCACCGTTTGGCCTTATAGGGGTTACTTCTCAATCGACGGTGATTGGCCCGGAACGGCACAACGATGTCAGTTCTAATGCTCTAGGTGATCAATCTCGAATGGTATTCGTGGATTGTCTTCATTCAAAATCCCGCTTCTTTCTGGATTAACCGGATCGTACCGGACGCGAAGTGTAGGAAAGGAATCAATCACATCTCCGATTTGGTTGATTCGATCATCCTTGATGGATAGCCCTGTTGCCGACCCGTCGTGAGCCTGTCCATTTACCTGATACTCATAGTCCACCAGTGGGAGGGTTGGCGTTCCGTAGGACGTGGTAAACTTGGTGAACCTTCCTTCTGCAATACTCCAGCGAAGAGCCTGGTTGCGCCGACTCTCTCTGCGCACACTGCGTATGATCCCGGCAACAACACTATCGATGAAGAAGCCGCCCATAAGCCGCGATTATATGGTGTGCAAGTCGCGCATCACGCATTGTGGTGGTTTGTGGGCAAACCGGACCTTACAAAAAACAGTGCAATTTCTTCTTTGGCAATGACTAATCCACGATCCCGAAATCGTTCGAAAGGCTGTCTACTTGAGCCTGTCAGAAGCGTTCTTCAACTTCTTCGACTTCGGAAAGAATTCCAGGTGTATTGAGAAGTTCCCAATTCCCGCCCAACGCCGACTCTGAAATCGCGTGAGGAACGATGCACGCGGAGTAGGCATCGGGGTCTGCGCCGCCAACGGCGTCCTCAACATGGCGTAGAATTCCAGTGGCAACAACCATCTCAATTCGCAAGGGTCCAAGTGAAAGCCATCGTCTTTTCCTTGCTCGTCTGTGTGTTTACGCTCGATCCCATGCTGTTCGCTCAAGACGCCGGGTCTACGGCTCTCGATTGGGAAAATCCTCATGTATTCGGAATCAACAAGGAGCTGGGGCGCGCGACCTATACCCCGTTCCCCGATGAGGCGTCAGTTCTCAAAGACGGACACGCATCGGCTTTCATTCAGTCTCTCAATGGGATGTGGAAGTTCCACTGGGTCAAGCGCCCAGAGCTTCGCCCTGTCGACTTCTACAAACCTGAATTCGATATCAGTTCCTGGAAAGACATTCGCGTTCCATCGAATTGGGAGATGGAAGGTTACGGAACCCCTATCTACACCAACATTACCTATCCCTTTAAGCGCGATTATCCCCGCGTCACCGATACGCCCGACGACCATTCCTGGACGGCGTTTGACCAGCGTGATCCGGTCGGCTCATATCGTCGGGAATTTACCGTGCCCGCCGACTGGATCAATCGCCAGACTTATCTCGTCTTCAACGGAGTCAACTCCGCGTTCTACGTTTGGATCAATGGCCAGAAGGTCGGATACAGCCAGGATTCCAGAATGGTCTCGGAGTTCAATATCACCAAATACCTGAGTCCCGGCACAAACCAGATCGCAGTAGAGGTTTACAGGTGGAGTGACGGAAGCTATATCGAAGACCAGGATTTCTGGCGCATGAGCGGCATCTTCCGTGATGTCACGCTGATCTCGCGTAATCCCGTGCACATTCGCGACTTTCAAGTACAGACGCCGCTCGACGGCGCCTATGAGAATTCCACTTTCAAATTGCACGCGGCGATTCAGAGTCTGGCGAGCAAAAGCGCATCTGCATCCTTGGAGGCAAAACTACTCGACGCCGATGGCAGCACCGTCTTCAGCACGACAAAAAAACTGAACGTGGCAGCGGGCAAGGAGACGAACCTCGATATTGAGCAGCCCGTGAAGAGCCCAAAGAAATGGTCTGCCGAATCTCCTTACCTCTACAAGCTCATTCTCACCTTGAAGGACTCCAGGGGCGAAATTCTCGAAGTGATTCCGTGGAACATCGGCTTCAGGCAGTCGGAGATCAAAGGCAATCAAATTCTGTTCAACGGCAAAAAGTTGATGATCAAAGGAGTGAACCGGCACGAATTTGATCCCGATCTTGGCCAGGTTATGACTCGCGACATGATGATCGCAGATATCAAGCTGATGAAGCAGAACAACATTAACGCTGTTCGAACCTGCCATTATCCCAATGTCACCGAGTGGTATGAACTGGCTGACATATACGGCCTCTACATTCTCGATGAATCCAATGTGGAATCCCACGGCTATGGTTCCAACGAAGTTCAGCCCATCTCGAATGGCGAAGAATATCGTGACGCGATTGTGGACCGCCTAAGGCGCACTATCGAGCGCGACAAAAATCACCCCTCCATCATTGGTTTCTCGATGGGAAACGAGGCAGGCTTCGGGGCAAACTTCACTGCAGCCAAACAGTGGGCAAAGTCGAATCATCCTGAGTTCTACATTATTTATGAACCCGGAAACAGCATTCACGGCGACGCGCTCACGCCGATGTATGCGAAGCCGCAGAACATCGTGGCCTACTACAACCAATACGGAAAGGGCCGTCCATTCTTTGAGATTGAATATGCGCATGCCATGGGCAACAGCACCGGCAACTTCCAGCAGTATTGGGATCTGTTCGAGTCGGAGTCATGGGCTCACGGCGGCTTCATCTGGGATTGGGTCGATCAGGGCATACGAAAGAAAGGCAGCAACGGTAAGGATTTCTGGGCCTACGGCGGCGATTTCGGCGACAAGCCCAACGATGACAACTTCAACACCAACGGACTGGTTCTGCCCGATCGCACTCCACACCCGGGGCTGACCGAGGTGAAAAAGTCCTATGCCAGCATCAAGGTGGAGCCGGTTGACCTGATGCACGGCAAACTAAGGTTCGCAACAAGTACAATTTCATCGATCTCGGCTTTGTTCACGCCACGTGGACCCTTCAGGAAAACGGAAAGACCATTCAAAGCGGCGATGTTCCGCTCGGAACGGTAGTGCCTGGACAGGCCAGTGAGGTCGCACTCAATCTCAAGCAGCCCGCACCGGTTCCCGGGGCTGAATACTTTCTAACCGTTAGCTTCGCGTTGGCAAACGACACACCGTGGGCTTCAAAGGGCCACGTTATAAGCTGGGATCAATTCAAAATCCCCTTTGAAGTTCCGTCAGCCTCGGTCCGCGTCGTAGATAGCCTTCCGGCAATCACCTTGAGCCAGGTTCCCGGAGAGTTGGTCGCCTCCAACGACTCGTTCTCTGTCGCCATCGGCAGTGGCTCTGGTTCCATTTCCTCATATAACGTCGGTGGGCGTGAACTGCTCTCCGCTCCGCTCGAGCCAAACTACTGGCGCGCTCCCACTGACAATGATCGCGGCAACGCCATGCCGCAGCGTCAAGGTGTCTGGCAACTCGCTTCCCTCCATCGCCTCACCACCAGCGTCAAGAGCGAACAACCCGCCCCGAATGTCGTCAAGGTGACTGCAACGTCAAGATTATCCGCGGGCCACGCGACGCAGAGTTACGTCTACACTATCCATGGCGACGGCTCCATCGAGATCGACAGCGTCTTCGAGCAGGGAGACGCTCCGCTTCCCGATCTCCCTCGCTTCGGAATGCAGATGCGAGTCATCCACTCTCTACGCAATGTGGAGTGGTACGGCCGCGGCCCGCATGAGAATTACTGGGACCGCAATCTGGGCGCTGCCGTCGGCATTTACAAGGACAAAGTCGACAACCTCTGGTTCCCCTATGTCGAACCGCAGGAGACCGGAAACCGCACCGACATCCGCTGGGTCTCGTTCACCGATGATCAAGGCTTCGGTCTCAAAGCGACCGGTATGCCGCTTTTGAACTTCAGCGCGTGGCCTTTCCGCATGTCAGAGTTGGAGCACGAGAAAACTCCAGTCAACCTCGGACACAGACATTCCTCCGAGATCGTTCCATCTGACGACATCACAGTCAATCTGGATCAACAACAGATGGGCGTCGCTGGCGACGACAGTTGGGGAGCACCTGTCCACAAAGAGTTCTCTCTCCCTGCAACCCGCTACGAATACAAGTTCCTGCTCGAGCCTCTGGGAGTCCGCGTCCGAGCCGAAGCGGGCAATGTGAAATAAGAAGGCACAGCAGGAACGAAGAAGTGGAGATCCAGGAAGACGACGTCGTCGCATCGGTCACGCCTGAGGTGGGCGCTATGATACGGCATCGCTATCCCGCCGATCCGCGAATCAAGCAACAAGTGCGCGAGGTGCGAGGGACTACGAGAAAATGCTGCAGGATGTTCTGTCGCAGGGGCTGAAGCCGGCGAGTATGGGAGGCGGAGGTGAGCTCACCAAATTCGTTTGTGGCTAGCTGGCATGCGATCCACAGCTCAGCAAAGCTTTTCTGGGCGGCCTGCCGCCGGTGTTCAAGATCAATATTGGCAACGACAGCTCAGGCCAATGGCTGAAAAACTCCATCCTTTACTCTGTGGGGCAAGCCGTTGGCTCGCAGGCAGGAAGCGAGATCGTAGTTGCAAAGTTGTCCGAAGCATTATTCGCGGAGACACTGCGGCGCTACGTGGATTCTTTGCCACCAGGCCACACCGGATGGCTGGCCGGAGCGCGCGATCCTGATGTGGGCAAGGCGCTGGCCCTGCTGCATCGGCAACCATCCGAACAGTGGACCATTGCCAAACTGGCTACCGAGGTTGGGGTGTCTCGGTCCGTACTGGCCGAGCGTTTCCGGCACTTTCTGGGGGTGCCTCCTATCGCCTACCTGACAAGCTGGCGGCTACTGTTGGGTGCACAACTCCTCACTTCCACCAGCCGCGGTGTCGCCCAGATTGCGGGTGAGGTCGGTTACGAATTCGAGCCGGCGTTCAACCGCGCCTTCAAGCGCCAGTTTGATGCCCCGCCCGCGCGATATCGTCTCAAAGCCAAAGTCGCCGCTGCAAAATAGACCCGGCGGTCCGGTTTGGAATGGGCGTCAGCGGCAAGGCCGATGTGATGAGGAAACCAACGAAACAAGAGCGCAAAAGGCTGCCGCTCTCAAACTCGCGCAACAGGCAGGCCGGCAACCCGAAGAGATTGGTGCAACCGAAGCGCTCAATACAATCAAGCGCCGCGCCCGACGCTGTCGGCAACACTGAACCACCGCTGCAGTGTTCGAGCGTTGGCTTTGCGTAGGTGTGCTCTCTGACTGGATTGGGATCGCAGTCAAGCTGATGTACGATGTTGTTGTTCCGCGCGGATCCGTTCGGTCCTCAAACGCCCGTAGCAGCACCACGCTTGCGCCCATGATGAGGCCAGGCAGTAACACAAGCCCGAGTGCGCCCATGTGCGACACCTGCGTGATAGCGAGTGGACGCCCTTCAATACCGACTGCAATTCCGGCGATGGTGCGTGCCCCTTCAAACAGGCTGCGCTGCGTATGCACAACCCCCTTTGGCCGTCCCGTCGTGCCGGACGTGTACAGAATCATCGCCGCCATATCCGGGTCCGCGGCAGGCAGGGGGTCAACGCCAGCTGTCAGCAGCGGCAGTTCGCTTTACAACTTCGGCGCCGCTTACCAGCTCAGCCAGCCCCGGCTCACTGAAACAAAGACGAGCGCCGGAATGCCCCAAAACATAGTCGATCTCCGCCTTCTTAGGCCGCGGGTTGATCGGCACAACATTCAGTCCCGCGCGCCACGCGCCCAGCATCACTGTTACGAACTCCACGGAGTTGTGCCAGTGCAATCCCACTCGATCGCCGCTTCGCAGCCCGCGATCGGCCAGATGCCGGGCTAGACCATGGACTGCAAGGTCAAGCTCTCCAAACGTGATCGTGCGTTCGTTGGTAAGCACGGCAGCCTTTGCAGGATGCCGCGTGGCGAATTCGGTCAGAATCTCGTTGAACATCATTGCGCGATGATAGGTACAGATGTGAGGAAGCGAAAGAAGTAACGGGTTAGGAGTACGTTACTTGTCCCTGATCCGGCAGTCTAGCATCCTGGACGAAACACAGGTTTTCTCTTTGAGCGACAGCCGACGGGATCAGAGCCCGAGCCGAAAGATAGTCGAAACGCCGTACGGTACCGGGAGCAACCCTGGAATGGAGCAAAATCTCTAGTGCCGTATCGACAGCGCTCCGCACGCAGAGGCTCCTTGTCGGCCTGGAAGCTTGAGGCGGAGCGGTGTTGGTACGGCGATTTGCGCTAACCCGCTAGTGCGGTGGGTGTATGGGGATTGAATGGACTTTGCAGGGAGCCGATGTGTTGGATCGCGCCGGGAACGCAGCGCCGTCGATCACGGTTGGGTAGTCTTTGAGACCGGTACTGCTTCTGATCGTGGTGCTGGGCCGGTTGACTGACATCGGCGAGCAGGATCGAAGCACAGATCTGCAAGCGGCTGGTTAAGACGCCGTGGCTGGAATAGGTCGAGCTGAGACCGTGGATGATCATGGCTTCCTTAAGAAGAGTCGATTCTGGCGGCGCAAGCCATAGCCGTTGCACCCACTCGTTGACCGGAACGTGCGATGACGTGCAAGGTTCCGGATCGACACTGTGGGCAGGAGCGGTTCAGTGCAGACCGTTGCTGTTCGTCTAACAATGCACCGATGTCGGTCGTCGCGGACTGGAGATACATCCGGCACAGTTCCAACGCCTGACGGCGGTTCCGGTTACCAAGAAGTCCAAAGTGCCGAATCTTCACGAAGCCGGCAGGGAGTACGTGGAGCAGGAAGCGGCGGATGAACTCCGTGGCCTCAAGTCGCATCGTGCTACTGCGGTTGTTGTGCCTGGAGTCGCGCCAGCGAAAGCGCACCTGTCCGTTCTCGAGGCTGATGAGCCTTCCGTTGGAGATGGCGACCCGATGGGTGTATCGGGCCAGATACTTCAGAACATGCTCGGGTCCGCCAAAAGGAGGCTTGGAGTAGACCACCCACTCTCTTCGTCGGAGGCTTCCGAGCAGAGAATAGAAGGCGCGCGGTGTTGAGAGTGCAGTCAGCTTGCCGGGGAAGCATAGCTCGTCACGCCGATAGCTCTGCTTTAGAAAGCTGAGCAGCTTGCCGCGGAACATGCGGCTGAGCACGCGCACCGGGAGGAAGAACCCGTGGCGCTTGGTTGCGATCCAGCGGGAGTTATCAGGAGCCAGGCCTCCGGCGGGAACGAGGCAGTGCAGGTGCGGATGATGTCTCAGGTTCTGCGACCAGGTGTGCAGAACGGCGAGCACACCGATACGTGCGCCGAGATGGCGGGGATCGGCCGCTATCTCCAGCAACGTCTCCGATGCTGCTCGAAACAGCAGGCTATAAAACAGACGCTGGTTTCTGAGTGCGAGCGGCGCCAGTTGTTCCGGCACGGTGAAGACGACATGGGCGTAGGGCACCGGCAGCAGGCTAGCGGCCTGCTTGAGTAGCCAGCGATCGCGTGCTGAAGACTGACACTTGGGACAGTGCCGGTTCCGGCACGAGTCGTATGCGACAGTCTCGTAGCTGCATCGATCGCAGCGTTCCAGATGAGTACCCAGTGCGGCGGTGCGGCACAGGCCGATATCGCGCAGTACCTTCCGTTGCTGGTCCGACAGTGCGTGGCCCCAGCGTTGAAGGAACTGATGTTGATGCGCATGGAAGACATCGGCCACTTCAAGCCGATGTCCGGTCATGCCCTGTTCCCTCCGTGAGCAGTTGGCGAGGTCTGGATCGGCAGATCGTCGAGCGGACTCGGTGTGGCGCGGAGCCTGGCTTCGGAAACATGCAGGTACCGCGATGTCGTCTCGAGATCGCGATGGCCGAGCAGCAGTTGGATGCTGCGCAGATCAGTCCCGGCATCCAGCAGGTGTGTCGCGAACGAGTGGCGCAGAACATGCGGGCTCAGCGGCTTCTTGATACCAAGTTGCTTACGCAGCTTCTGGCACACCACCCGGACTGCGTTCGCCTTCAGCGGCTCGCCCGGCCGTTTCCCTTGAAACAACCAGTCCTTGGGCTTGCGCCACCGCCAGTACACGCGCAGGATCTCCAGCAGCTTCGGAGACAGCATGACCTGACGGGGAAACTTGCCCTTGCCTTCGCGGACGTGGATGATCATCCGCTTGCTGTCGATGTCGGTCACCTTCAGATCCAACGCTTCCTGACAACGAAGACCTGCGCTGTAGTACAGGGCGAGCAGTGCACGATGCTTGGTGTTCATCTCCGCATCGAGCAAAGCGCAGACCTCCTCGCGGCTCCAAACCGTGGGCAGCTTGCGCCGTATCTTGGGCTTGATGACCTCCTGATCAAACCAGGTCTGCTTCAGTGTCCGCGTATAGAGGAACTTCAGCGCGGAGCGAGCGCCCTGAATCGTTCCCCATGCAAGCTTGCGCTCGTTGAGCAGAAACAGCAGGTATGTACGAACATGCTCTGGGCCAAGTTGATCGGGTGACTTGCGGAAATACTTGGCGAACTCAGCAACGGTGTGGGTGTAGTGTCGAACCGTGCGTTCGGAGAAGTTGCGCAGCCGGAGATCTTCCTGCATGCGCTGGCGTAGATGAGTCATGGACACCTCCTCGGGTGTCCAACACTCTATCCAAATGCCACAAATGCATCCCCTCCCGCGCTAGCGGGTTAGTGCAAATCGCCAAACCACTCGTTGACGGCAGATTAGTCCTGACTAGTCGGCAAGTATTTACAAATCCAGTCCACTTGGACGTAAAACGTCAGGACTCTATCGGAGCTGCTCCGCGCGATAAGGCGCGAGGGGTGGCAGAGAGACAGCGCGGAGCAGGTCGGATAGAGCGGTTTGAAGGAAGTCGCTGGTGCGATCGGGGCAGGATGTTGGCTATGGGTTTTTCATCGCATCAGGCTCGGTTGTTCGAGCGAGTGCGGTTGGTAAGTGAGCCGCGCTGGTCCTGCGGGATGCGCAATTGGATGAAGTAGACGCTGTGGAACGATAACCGGTTCGGATGGGAAACGCCATTTTTCTGAGCCGGTGCACACTTCGATTAAGCGTGCCATGAAGCATGCAGTGCAGACCGCTTTGATGAGACGGCTAAGAAGAATCAAGCAGGTGTCTCTCTTTCTTTTCGGCGAAGAACAGTTGTGCAGCAGTGATCCGCTCAACGAGATGCATGAGCCCATGGCAGTGCGGGCACGTCCATAGCAAAGGCTTTGCGAGGAGCGGCGTTTCTTGATCCGGAGCCTGGTGGAGCAAAGCGCGGCAGAGTGGCAGCATGCGGGCTCGTCTGCGGCTGGCGAGGAGACCGAAGTAGCGGATACGGGGAAAGCCTCGCGGCAGCACATGCTGTACGAATCGGCGCAAGAACTCTTCGGAGGCAAGTGTCAGGGTGCGCTGCCTGCCGTGATGGGCGTAGTCCTTCCAGCGGAAACATACCTCAGCAGCTGAGACCGAGAGCAGGCGATGGTTAGAGATGGCAACGCGATGGGTGTAGCGAGCCAGATAATGCAACACATGCTCGGGGCCGCCGAAGGGCGGCTTGGCATAGACGACCCAGTCTTGGCGATAGAGCGTGCGCAGGAAGATGGCGAAGCGCTTCTGGTTGTGAAGTGGCACGCACTCACCGAAGAAGCGCAACTGATCGCGGGCAAACAGACGTCGTAGTCCGGCGACAAACTTGCCGCGGAAGACACGGCTGAGCACCTTGACCGGCAGCAGGAATCTGGCACGCGACGCGATCCAGCGCGAGTGGTCTGTCGCGAGTCCGCCACCGGGCACCACGCAGTGGATATGCGGATGTGGAGTGAGCGTCTGTCCCCATGTGTGCAGGATGGACAAGAAGCCCGTGTGTGCGCCAAGGTGCTTCGGATCGGCAAAGACCTCGAGCAGCGTGGCGGCGCTGGCTTCAAAGAGTAAGGAAAACAGCTGTCGCTTGTTCTGCCAGATCAGCGGCACAAGCTCATGTGGAACGCTGAAGACGAGATGAAAGTAGCCAACAGGCAGCAGTTCCTGCTGGCGCTTCTGAAGCCAACGGTCGCGCGCAGCGGTCTGACACTTGGGGCAGTGCCGGTTGCGGCAGGAGTTATACGAGATGGCCTGGTGCCCGCAGTTTAGGCAGGCGTCGCGATGACCGCCGAGGGCAGCGGTGCGGCAGCGCGCAATGGCATCGAGCACCTTCTGCTGCGGCCAGGTCAAGGAAGCGCTGTATCGCTCGCGAAAACTGTCGCCTGCAATACGAATCACGTCGGCCACCTCGAAGGATGGCCGGCTCATCGCTTCCTGCCCTCCTCTACCGCGGGGAGCGCGATCTGTTCCAGCGGGTTGACAGCTGCATGAAGGTGACGCCGCGAGAGCTGGAGGTAGACTGTTGTATCTTCGAGCCGCTCATGGCCCATCAATATCTGAATCGTGCGCAGGTCGGCGCCGGCCTCGAGCAGGTGTGTCGCATAACTATGGCGCAGGGTGTGCGGGTGGATCTTCTTCGTGAGTCCGGCACGCGTAGCCGCTACATGGCATGCGTGCCAGATAGTCTTGTCGGAGATAGGCTGGTCTGTACCCCGATGGCCCTCGGTGCTGGGAAAGAGGTAGCCCTGAGGCTTCTTCCACCGCCACCAGCTGCGCAACTCCTCGAGCAACTTCGGTGAGAGTGGCACATCGCGGTCCTTCGCTCCCTTGCCCTGGCGGATGCGGATCACCATGCGCTGGCTGTCGATGTCCTCCACCATGATCTGCGAGGCTTCCGTCCTTCGTGCTCCGGTGGCATACAGCAGCACCAGGAGAATGCGGTACAGACGGTTGGGTGCGGCATCGATCAGCCGCACCACCTCTTCCTGACTGAGAACGGTCGGCAGCTTATGGGGCACCTTGGGAAAGATGAGATCGTCGAAGGCGAGGTCCTTCCGCTTCAGCGTCCGCTTGTACAGAAATCGCAACGCCGAGATGCGCATCTCGACTGTGCTGGGGGCAAGCTTCCTCTCCTGGAGCAGATATCGCTGATAGCGTCGCAGGTGCTCGGGACCCAGTCGTTCCGGCGAGCGATGGAAGTACTCGGCAAACTGGCTGACGGCGTTGAGATAGCCGCGGATGGTGGCTGGTGAGTAGTTGCGCCGCTGAAGCTCGTGCAGCATGCGCTGGCGAAGTGGGGTCATAGGAACCTCCTCCCTATGACCACTCACCCTAAACGCCGTGCATCGCTGAGCTAACCACAACTCTCAGTCCGTCGCGTCAGCGACTTCGTTCAAACCGGCTGCTCGGACAAGCTGCTCAGACCGCCCCAGATGTCAGATATGGCGACTGCACGGCCATTGGCTCGGATGCTTTCATCGGTGAGTGGGTTCGCGATAATGCGTGAACCCAGAATTCCGCCCGGCCACATGGGCGTGTTCCGGGAGTAATCTCGCTGATTGCCCGTAACCGTCTCTCGATGAGTGGTTTGCCCTGATATCAGAATTTGATCACAGGATTTACAAATCCCATCGCCGAGCTTATTTCACACAACGATCTTTGTGAAGCTGCGGCGCTGCACCTGCGTTGAGTCGCACAAATAGATCTCATAAAGGCGCGGATGATTGGGGAACTGTCGCTCTTTGGAGCGGTGCATGATCGACATCTGTGGTGGGAACCTTGTTTCGAGCAGGAAGACGATCAATTCAGCGGCAGTCCGCCATGCGTGGACGAATACTGTTTCGGCCCATACAGGTTCGTAGAACTTCTCCACCTGTGCTGCCACGTCCTCGTCCCGATGCTCCAGGTATTCGTTGCGGAACGTCTTCAACTCCTCTTGCCATCCGTTGCGCTGTCTGGTCAGAAATTCCGCCACGTCGAGTAGAAGATGATCCCGGTTTTCAGCGACGTTTCCCCTACCCGGTTTTGCACCAAATTTGGTAAGAGAAGTATGGACGGTCATCCACCCGGAATTCTCATAGCGAACTACTTTTCCTGCTACGGCTGTGTAACGCTACTCAGCTTTTCCTACTGAATGCTCTTCATAGACTTTTTGAAAATACATGAAGGATAGCTTTCTTTGACCAGCTTCCGAGACGAGACCTTTGCGATTGTAGCCATCTTGAAGCTTTGGGATATTCCTGGTGGTAGACCGGAAGTCCATGAGTACCCATGGAATCGGTGCCACGGAGTTGAGGGATTCTGTTGAACATGACGAGCTGATGTTTGAAAACTTCCAGCTGCTGCTCTTCGGTCCAACGCTGGTTGACGCTCCGTGGTTGCCGAATTTGGCTTCGGCGCCGAACTCGCTCATGAGAACTGGCTTCTGCGGAAAGATCCATTGGATTTTGTCGGCGTCTTCGGGAGTCAGTTCATACCAGCCGATGTATTCATTCTGGCCAATGACGTCGAGCGCATCGCAGAGTGGATCGTTCACAACCCTCTCGTTGCCGTTGGGTGTTGGTCCGAGCACTGCTGAAGTGATAAGACGGGTCGGGTCAAGTTTACGCGCTTCATTGGCGAGGTCAGTGAGGAACTTGGTGCGGGCGGGATTGTTGGATGTCTCGTTGGAGACGGACCAGAGGATAACTGATGCCTTGTTCCTGTCGCGACGGATCATTTCCCTGAGCATTGTGACGTCTTTGGCATAAACCTCTGGCTTGTCGAAGGAGATGTGCTGCCAGTTGGGAATTTCAGACCAGATCATGATGCCGTCTCGATCCGCCGCACGTTCCATGCGTTCGTCGTGGGGATAGTGTGCGAGGCGAGCGAAGTTGGCGTTGAGGTCTTTGAGGTAGCTGAAGAGGGTTGCGACATCCTGATCGGTGTAGGCGCGGCCTCCGCGAACCGGTGCTTCAGCGTGCACGTTGGCACCTTGCAGAAAGACGGCCTTACCGTTGAGCAGGATACGGGTTCCTTCAACTCTGATGTCTCGGAAGCCGATATCGTCGCTTAGCCTATCATCGCCGGTGGCAAGGTTGACTTTGTAGAGCTTCGGCGATTCTGGCGACCATAGGGTGAGCTTTGCGGCCTTGACGCGGAAGGAGGCATTGCCATTGGCATCGGTTTTGGCGGCAATTTTGGCGCCTGCTTCCGGGAACGTCGATTGACACGGGCGTTCCTGCCGGAGCGTCGAGCACATGCACATAGCCGGTGAGTTCTGTATTGCCGGGTTCAAACCTTGCGCCATGAGCCAGGTGCACGTCGTAATCATCGATGAAGGCGGTCGGAACGGTTACAAGCGAGACATCCCGGGTGAGGCCGCCGTAGTTGAACCAATCGTAGCCGACAGACGGAATGCCATCCACGAGCCGCGTGGCGTCCACGGCAATGACAACAAAGTTGGATCCACCATGTAGGACCGAGGTAACTTCGCAATCGAACGGAGTGAAGCCGCCCTCGTGATCACAGACTCGTTTCTGATTGACCCAGACATGAGAACGGTAGTTGGCGGCACCGATATGGAGGAAGGTGCGCGTACCGGGTTTGGGTTGTGCGTCGAAGTCTCGCTGATACCAGAGTACGCCCTCGTAATTGAACAGTTGTGGCACCTGTGTGTTCCAGTCGCCTGGGACTTTGATGCGGGCGCAGTAGCGAAATCATACTCCTCGTTGTGATTGCCAACAATGTTGGGATGCTCGTTCAAGGCGTAGGATCTGTCATTGATCGCACCATTTCCTTCATATAGAGCCCGTCCGGGAGATTGGTCGACAAGATAGTGCCAGTCTCCGTTTAGACTGGTGACGGTTCTGTGGTCGATGCCCACGAGAAGCGTCTGGAGAGGCTGTTGCCCCAACGCCGGTAGCATCAGTCCGAAGCAGAGCAGTATGGCGGCAACACCGCGACGAGTCGGGTACAGCGCGACGAAGCGGCTCAAACCTCGGTCATTCCAGTCAATCCTCGAAAGCGAGCATATCGGTTCTAGGCGAGTCACGCGAGTATTAATTAACATAGCGCAATGGCTGACATAAATGTTCTATGTACTGTAGTGTTTTGTCTCTACATCTTTTGTTCCTCGTCGTTACAGTGACTGTGAAAAATGGTGAGTTCGAAGTTAGGAGAATGCGATTGTCCCGCAAGACCCTGAAATGCGTTTTGATCTCAGTTCTGCTGTGCCTGTCTTTTATGTCCGTGAGCGCCTGTGTCCATGCACAAGTCGATGTACTGACGCAGCACAATGACAATTTTCGGACGGGCGTGAATCTGCGAGAAACGATACTGACTCCGGCAAATGTGAATCAGGCCCAGTTTGGGATGCTATTCAAGCGGGTCGTGGACGACCAGCTCTATACACAACCGCTGGTTGTAACTGGAGTGATGGTTGGTGGAGGCACCCGGGATCTTGTGTATGTCACGACGGTGAACAATAGCGTTTATGCCTTCGATGCCAACGATGCGGAGGGCTCGGTGCCGGTGTGGCATGTAAACTTTGGAACGCCGGCTAACTTGCACAGTGAAGATTTCGGTTGCCTCGACATCAATGGGCAGATGGGTATCATTGGCACGCCCGCAATCGACAAGGCACGAGGAGTTCTATACGTAGTTGCGCTGACGCGCGCGGGTGCTGTGAATGGTCCGCGGACGGGATTCATTCAGAGACTTCATGCACTGGATCTTGCGACGGGCGCGGACCTGCCGGAGAGCCCAGTGCTAATCAGCGCGCCTGACTTCAATGCGCTCATGCAGAACCAAAGACCCGCGTTGATGCTGGCGAACGGCATGGTGTACGTGGGCTATGCGTCGCATTGTGACAAGCAGCCTTATCACGGGTTTCTGATGGCGTATGATGCAAAGACTCTGGCGCAGGTAAGTGTCTTCAATACGTCGCCGACGGGCTCTGCCGCAAGTATTTGGCAGTCCGGCCAGGGACCCGCAGTTGACGCAGAAGGCAACGTATACGTAGTGACTGGCAACGGCAGTTGGGACGGCATCAATAACTTCAGCGAGAGCTTCTTGAAGTTGACTCCGCGCCTCAAGTTGCTCGACTGGTTTACTCCGACGAACCATGTTCAACTCGACCAGGAAGACACAGACCTCAACTCCTCGGGCGCGACCCTCATTCCCGGCACACACCTGGTTCTCGGTGGGGGTAAGGAGGGTGTGCTCTACGCCCTGGATACGAGAAACTTCGGGCATCTCGGCGATGAACATGCGTTACAGCATTTTCAGGCGACTGCGTCTCATCTGCACAGCCTCGTTTACTGGCAGAGTGCAAAAGCAGGCAACCTGCTGTATGTGTGGGGGCAGAGGGACAAAGCCAAAGTCTATAAGCTCGAAGGAGAAAAGATCAGAGAAACACCATTGATCATGCTGGAAATACCGAATGAAGGACATCCAGGCGCCATGTTGTCGCTTTCAGCAAATGGGAACAAGGACGGGATTCTGTGGGCGGCGATCCACGCGACAGGAGATTCCTGGCATGAGTCGCGACCGGGAGTTCTGCATGCCTATGACGCGGATGACATACGCCACGAATTATGGAACTCTCTTCAGGTTCCGAGCCGCGATGATTGCGGGGAGTACTCAAAGATGGCTCCGCCTACAATCGCAAATGGACGAGTCTATCTAGCCAGCTTCGGATCAGAGAACGTGGGAACGGGCCAGTTCTGTGTCTACGGCCTTCTGCCCGGAAGAGCTGGGGCGAAGTTGGCTGCTCCGAACGGCGTAAAAATTACCCTCCGCAACGCCACTCTGACGCTTACCTGGAATGCTGTACCCGGCGCACAATTTTATCGAGTTTCGCGGACGAGTGCGCTTGAGCCTGAGTCGAAACTTGTCGCGTTAGGGTTGACGACCCGGATGTTCACAGAACCCGTACCAGAGAGAGGCGAGTCTGCGACGTACACGATCGTTGCGGTCGGAACCGATGGCCTTAGCGGAAAGTCGGATGCCGTGAAGGTGACGTCGCCAAAGCCGAAGCAGATGGAAGATTGAGGAACGATGTTAGGGCTAATTGTTCGGGGGTTTCCGAGAACCTCGGTTTTGAGCCGCATTGCCCGGCTAGGGTCGGTTGGGTCTTGGAAGTGGTGATCGAACCGTGTTGCGGTTGAAGGGTAAGCTCCACCGGATCGGGTTCTGTGACGAGTGATCACGAAATGCTGGTAAAGGGATCTCTCAATCAACATCACCTCACGGGCAATCTGAACGGAGGCGGCCCGTTGGCTCGGGTGCAAACCGGCTCAGGTGACGCCGGCTTTTTCGTCGAGTCGTGATGCGGCAGGAAATTCGCGCCATACACAATCAACCAATAATAGAATTTGCGATGTCCAGCCACCACTTCGCGTTGACACCGAGTGTGTAGATCACGAACGACTGGCTAATAATGAATGCGGGAACTGCCCACCGATAGACAGGATGAACGCGATGGTTGACGAACAAATCGCGCACGACTCCCAACAAGATCAGGAAGTCTACCCCGGCATAGAAGTAGTTGCCGGGCAGGATCTCTGGCATTCGCCCCCATGCCGCTGCGGACAAGGCACACGTGGCCATGAAAACAAGACGACGATGATATTCGGGCCGTTTCCGCCATAGGACTGCCAGCCAGAAGGTTGAGGTGAAACACACCATGTCCAAGAGCGGGATCATCATGAATCCAGCCCTTTCGGTGCGATCGCGATGGAGTTCGACGATTTCGAAACGCGCCATGATGACTGCGATGGCTACTCCGAGGATGGGGATGAGAACTCCCATAGCAGCGCCGAACCAGCCGGAAATTCGATGCCATCTGACTTTATGCACCCGGATCAGCGCCGACTGAAGAATGAAGAGCCCCAACCATGCAGTAAAAACGGCGCCGTGCACCCACAGCAGGAGCGGTGGTTTGTAAGGAGCATGGAACAGTCGCTGATCAACAGTGCGGTTGAATCCAAACACGACAATGCCGGCCACGAGAACTGACATCGCAAAGTAGAAGTAGCGGTCGAGGAGGCGGGTGAATAAGCCTCCGCGCACTGGCACGGTGATCCGCGTAGCAGACGTGGTGGACAAGGGCTACCTCCGTTCACAAGAAGAGGGAGATGTGAAGTGAGGCGGATGGTATCAGAGCCCTGACGATAGGCGCAATCGAAATAGAAGCTCAGATCTCGTATAGGTTGTGGCCCTATGCCAGGTGATCGCCGTTTGTTGCTGACTTAGATCGAACCTCGACAAATCTTCGTCTTCCGAAATCTTTCCGTATGCGCGGTCAGCCACTAGTAAAGACGAAAAAGCGCGTGAAAAGCGAAACTCACGTTTGTCACGCACTATTGAGGCCGACTCTGGCCTGTTTCTGAGCTTTCATCGAACAGGTGTTTGACGGTGAGAGTTAAACCGGGCAATTTCTGATTGAGCTTGTCCGCCCACTCTGGCGTTGCGGGTACATTCACCGGAGCGCAGGTAAGAAGAGCGGGCGCCTTGTTCTCGATCTGCTGGTCGGCTCTCAAGTTGCCGTGTGCATGGTCCTGTTGCTTGCTGCTGGATTGCTGCTCCGCGGCCTTTACCAGGCACAGACCGTCGATCCTGGATTTGAAATCAAGGGCGTTGCGACGATGTTCATGTATCTGGGCAGACAGGGTTACGATCAAACCCGGGCCACCCAGTTTATGCGGCAGTTCCGAGAGCGGATTCAAAATCTTCCTGGAGTGACGGCAGTTGCGCAAGCGGAGTGCGCGCCGTTGAGCCACGACTTTAGCGGCTCACAGTTCACGATTCCAGGCCGAACGGAAACCTTCCCTTTCGAATACAACCATATCTCGCCCGACTATCTTTCCCTGCTTGGCATTCCAATCGTGCGGGGACGAAACTTCTGACCGGATGAAGCGCATAACGCGCCGGGGGGTCATCGTCACAGAATCGACTGCGCGCAGATTGTGGCCGGGCCAAGACCCACTCGAGAAAGCATTGCGCGAGGAGTCCGGTCACGAATACTATGTGATCGGCGTGTCGAAAGACGCACAGGTCGCGCATCTCGGTCGATCTGACACGAGCTATCTCTATTTTCCAGCCGGACCTGAAGAGGACTCACGAAGTTACGTGCTTGTTCGCTACGCAACCGGGTTCACCGACGTAGCAAAAAGCATTCGCGAATTGGCGCAAGCGATCGACCCCGATGTGTCTGTCAATGTGAGCCCACTCGAAGACTATCTCGAAGCCTGGCGCGCACCGTCGCGAATCGTGGCCGCACTCTCAGGGGCGCTGAGCGCTCTCGCACTGCTACTCTGCTCGATCGGCGTGTACGATGGTGTCGTATAGCGTTAGCCGATCAGTACGTGAAATAGGCATTCGTATGGCTCTGGGCGCTGATCGTGTTAAGGTCATGCGCGATGTGCTTTGGCAGGCCATGCGCCCGGTCCTGATTGGCGGAATCGTTGGTGTGGTTCTGTGTGCAGCCGTCTCCGATGTGCTCTCGAGCATGATGTTTGGGCTTGGGACGCACGACGCAATCGCATTCGTTTCCGTGCCCGTCTTTCTGTTGTCCGTGGCCTTCGTTGCGACCCTCATTCCCGGTCGGAGAGCCACGCGCGTCGATCCGATGGTCGCGTTGAGGTGTGAATGATGAAGATGTGAACGTGCGCTTTCTGAGTTGCGGTCGGGTAGTAGCCAACTCTTTAATTACTGAAAATAGCGAAAAGTCGAGGTCAAACATCCAGACCTCGAAAGCCATCTTCGATAGCCGCCAGTCCGCTACTCCGCGTCTTCGGCTTATTCCGAAAGGGATCACAAATCGTTACGTGACCACACTCCGCACGTAAATTGTCACAACCGTCGCGTCATCCTCCAGCGGCGCGCCCCCTGCAAACTGGCGGACGTGGTTAAGCAGGGACTCGGCCGATGCGTTCGGATCCGCGAAGTGTTGTTCGATGCCGGAGGTTCCGTAATCTTCCCCCGTGGGTCCCTCAGCCTCAAGTACTCCGTCAGAGTAGAGAACCAGCCGCGCACCCGGGGTTAGAGCGATCTTCTCTTCCACATATCCAGCATCGATCATTCCCAGCGGCAAACCACCCGCCTTCTCGAGCAGTCGCGGCGCGCCATCGACCAGCACCGGAGGAGGATGTCCGGCAAGAGCAATGCACGCCGTCATGTCGCTGGGGTCAAGAAGGACATACGCCATCGTGACGAACTTGGAGCGTGGAAAGTCCAGAATCAAGCTCTTGTTCAAACGATCCAGTAGCGCCGCAGGCTCAATGACTCGCTCGGCCAGGAGCCGGAGAATGCCACGCGTTGATGACATCAGCAGCGCCGCAGCCATCCCTTTGCCTGCGACGTCGGCCACGATTACGGCTATACGACCATCTGGAAGCAGGATGTAATCGTACCAATCGCCTGCTACGGTGCGGCATGGCAGGCAAACACCGTGAATTGAAAATGCGGAGTGCGTAACGTCTCGCGCGGGAAGCAACTGCTGTTGGATGTGCTGCGCCTCCTCCAGTTCGGCCCGCATCCTTTCCTTTTCCAGTCGCTCGCGTTGGAACAACTGGGCATTCTCAATCGCGATCGCCAGGTGGCCGGCAAGCGCCTCCATCACGCGAATGCGGGAAGGAGCGAATCCATCCACGGAAGTGCTCTGAACGTTGAAGACGCCAATCAGCACGCCGTGCCGCTTGAGAGGGATGTCCAATTCAGAACGTGTAAGCGGTTCGCTCTGCTGGTAGTAGGGATCTTGCAGCACGTCAGGAGCGTAATGGGTTTCAGCCGTTGCACCGACGTGGCCAACGATTCCATACTCTCCGATCTTGAAGCGCTCTCCCTTTTGGTGGTAGTTAATCGTCCAGCCTCGAACGGCCGCAATTACCAATTCATTGGAGAGGTCATCTTTCAGCAAGACCGCCGAACGCGAGTAGCCAAAAGTCTGGGAAACGTCACCCACGACCTCCTCGAGTAGAAGATCGATATCCAGCAGGGACGCGATCCGTTGCGCAACCCTCTGCAACAAAAACAACTCGTCGATTTGCGCGCGAAGCTCTAGATCCGTCATGACCGCCATAGTAAAGACCGGGGCACTCAGTTTACCGCGTCGCCCGTCACGCGCGGTCGGATGGTCGCCCGTCGGGGCGTTGTTCGCCGCTCCTCTTCAACACCTCCTCATCGAATGCGGCCACTTACTCCGTGATGGTTGTGATTCTCTTCATCGTTGCATTGATCTCCGGTTACATTTCTTCGAGGCGCCGCGCCGCGCGCATCAGTCCCACGAAAGCCTTGCGCACGAATCGTGCTCCCTGCAGAGGGCAGAAGGATTTCGAGCCTTCCCTTTGTGGTTGAGAAGCCTTAAAACCGTATTCTCCAAACGTTCTGGTCGGACAATCCGGAAATGACTCGTTGAGCAACAACTCGCGCGATTGTTGCCTTTCGAGTAATTTCCCAGCTTGCGGTGGTCCGGAACTCCGGAAAACATGGCGTTCTTCTAGGCGCTGGATTAGCCACTTCAGTATTGGAACCCTCTAAGCTCTTTATCTGGGTGGGTTGTATCTATGGTCTTTTATTCGGAGGGTGTCGTGGCTGAAACATTGAGGACCCGGCAGCTCCAGGCGGTGGAGCGCTCGGTACAACTAACCGGTCTGGAGAATCTATGCCGAGGCCGCCTTTGAGAGCCCTACTCACGGGCTGCACAATGTCGGCCGTCATACCGCGCGTGGCCATCAGCAACCATTGGATTCGACGAGCTCAAGACCGCTACTGCCAGGGCGTAAATCTTCCTCGATTGTTAGCTTGATCAGAACTGGGGATGCACCTGTGACCTAGCTTTCGTACTCTGACTGCCGACCCGTCCGGTGCCAGCATTGAATGAATTCATTAAGCAGGTCTTCGTCGGCGCAGTGGATTACCATTCGTGCGATGCCAATCCGGACAGGTTCGCTAGCCTGAGGCATAAGCTCGAACGCCGCCCGAACTCCAAATTCTCCAAGCGAAAGGAGAGCCTCTGCCGCCGCGGCACGAATTCGCCAATCTGGATTGGCTAGTTGCTGCATTGCAAGCGAAACTGCCTCACTGCCCCCTTGATCCATGACTTTAGAGATGCATGTTTGTCTAACCAGCACGGACCGATCGTTTTCAAAGATTAGTTGCCAATTCAGTGCCGAACGGATGGCCAGGATTGCCGCGCGCCGAACGAGTTCCTCGTCATCGTCAAGGAATGGAATTATCAGCTCGTCGAGATGAGCAGGCGAATGCTTCAACCTCGGCACGGCCTCAAGCGCCGGTAATATCAACGCGTCAGATCTCGCTACGAGCACTTCTCGAATCGGATCGAGAATCAGGTCAGCGTTCGTCTCGACCCCCCACTCCAGGAGCCACTTCTTCGTGCTTTCCGAAAGCTGGTCCCAACGCCCAACTACCGTAGCCAGAGTCGATGGGCCTTGCCGCTGCAGTGCGAGTCGCGCTTCCGATTGGAAAGGGCCTGCTAATTCGTATAGCCATTCTCTGGGGGCTCCGGAGAAAACCGGAAGTGGGACGTCGCTTTCTGGCTCCAGCAGCTTGATGCGCAGTGCTTCATCAACCGGAAGGCTAGGGCATGTGGCGAGAATTGAAGCAATAGCCCGCGCCCGTGCCCCACATTGGTTCTGCATCAGAGCCGGGCCGAGTGGAATATTGATCGAGTCCGAGGGTTCATGACGCAGATAATGAGCAAGAGCAAACAGGAGCTCGGCGTGCGATTCAGTCGTGATTAGGGACGCAAATAAGCGAACGACGCGTAGGTCCCGAAAAGTCGCGAGTGCGCCGATCCAGGAGAGCCACTCCAAATCTCCGCGAAAGCGCTGAGCCTGCGAAATCAGAACATCAACAAGGTCGCGTTTGGAGTGGAGTCCAAAGGTTAGGGCCGTTTCCGGAGCCTTCTGTACGGCTTGAAGCGCTGCGAGGCGGGTGGCGCCATCGCTAGATTCGAGCGCCTGGAACAAATCCCGAGCGCATCGGACTTGAATTGGCGGACTAGCGTCCTGCCGCTGTTCTTCAGCCCGGGTTTCTGAGCTCATGACCAATTCCAAATATCGATCCAGAATTCGGTTTTGCCATACTCGCAACCCGCATCCACAACAAGGAAAAATCGGTTGGAATATTCCGTGTACGGTCCCTGGGAACGCCAGATCAAACCGTAGACCGGAGACTTTTCACGACCTGTGGCAAGCGTGACGGTGCCGGTAGCGGATGGCTTTAGAGGCAAAAACCCCTCGTTGGCATGGAAAACGACGTCGCTTCCTGCATGGGGGCGCCGGGATTCATCCAAAAGTGTCACCGTTACTGGAACGCCCGTCACAGGCTGTTTGCTGGGAAACCACAAAGACAGTGGGAGGACATTGGTCTTGCTTTCCCCGCCCGTCAGCTTCGGATTCGCGTTAATGGTTCCACCTGCAAGTGGATCCCACGGAGGCGCAGCTCCCGGCGTGGTGAAGCCCGTGGATTCCCTTTGGCAGCGAAGGAAGCGCTCTTCGATTTTGAGAGGCATCTCAACTTCGTAGTCAGAACAGGGATCAGTCGAACCTGTCTGAAGCGTCGCGCTTACTGTGTAGGTCTTAAGCGGCGTAAGGGCACTTGGTGGCGCCATCTCGGAAGGGTCATTCCGGTTGCCGGTTTCCAGGCATTCATTTTTGAAGGTAAAGCTAAAGGAACCGGTTTGTGAATTTGCAGGAATTGGCACCTGGGCAGGAAAGCCGGCGACCGGTGGTTCAATCACAATGTCGACGATTGCGGTGGTGAGCGACTGATGTCTCGGCAAAAATAAGGTCCCTTTCACTGCTTCGCCGGTGGGAAATGTTGAGCTGTTGCCATTGGACCCAGTGAAGGTCAGGATCATGCTGGGTACCAGCACAAAGCCGCCTTCGACGCATGTTGAAACCGAGCCGGGGACCTCCTCGGCGCGATCTGATTCCTTTGTGCGGGTTAGAAGATAGGTAAGGTCGAGCGATGGTGAGTTTGTATCAAAGCAGAAAAACTTCGCCAGGGCAACCTTGAAATGGAATGAGATACCAAGCACAAAGCTAGTTTGGTAGGCAACGTGCGAGGTGATTCTTGTCGGCTTTACCCCCGTGTTGAACCGAGTGTTTCCGACGGCTGAGACTCGAGGGCCAGAGTAGTTCACATTCCCATAATCAGCGCTGGTAGCCCCGTCGAGACCGCCTATGACGGTAAACCCTTTGAAGTTGAATTTGACCGGAAACTGCAGGTGAAGAGACGGGCCAACGGAGATCTCACCGCCGACCTTGCTGAGACGGTCGTTAACAGCTTTGAATGGGGCAAAGTAGTTGGCGAGGTTAAACGGCAGAGTCAATTTAGGTGTAGCCGATAGATCAGGTTCAATCGAGCTGCGGCTGCCCGCTTTATCAACCATTCCAAAAGTTCTCTTCAAATCGGGCAAAGTATCCCTCAGCCTGTTTCGGCTGTCAGCTGCGAACGCAGTATTGGAGCTTTTGCTCAACAAATACTGAATGAGTTCGATCAGAAGAGCAAGGATATCGAGGTTGAAGACCAGATCAACCGCAAATGCATCACGCCAGGCAAGGCTCCATACCTTGTACCACGGCTGGGGTAAGTAGACCTGAAGACTCAGGTTAAGTCCGAATCCGATCGACGCGCCCACGAAGAGTCCGGCCTCCATCACCAGCCCTTCATTGAACGTCAGCGTCAGCTGCCCTTTACCACCGATGTTTTCTCTTAGTACATCGACGTCTGAAGCGAGGAATCCGATCGCGGGGCCGCATATTCCGACTCCCCATGAGTAATAAGCGCCAACCGTCAGACGAGTGATCAGAATGGTGGCTGATTCGTCAATGAGCTTGTTAGATCGCGAGGCACCTGTAGCGCCCGCTCGCGCCGTTCCCAGCCCGGGATAGAGAGGAAGTCCACTGCAAATATCGACAGGATCTGAAGTGCCGATTGGGATCTTGAACGGATTTGTGCTCATAGAGCTGCTCCTCTACCTGGGAATCCCAATCACCAAAGCTGTTATCACGTTCGTAGAACTTTGAGGCTTGGAGGGGTCGCGCAAAAATTCTGCGGTGAACGCAAGGCGGCCAGAAGCATCAACCTGGGAGGGGTGCTGCCCGAATAAAATCTCGCTGACTTCCAACTTCCCTTCGGGAGCTCTGCCTTCGATAGGGTCTCTGCTTTGCAGCACAACTTCAGAATTCTCGCCATTGGAGACGATAAGCTGGGTTGCCGACTATGTCACTGGACGGCCGGAACAAATACACCCCTGGCGAGTTTTCAACGGCGACGGTCCCGGACCGCTCGCCGGGCGAAATGGTCGTCACATACTCGCCCAGTGCGTTGCTTGCTCCAGTCCCAATATGGCCGATGGTAACGGTGTTGCCGCGAAGAACACGGCCCTCAGCGGCTATCGGAACCACCCTCATCACGACCGGTGGGGTTGGAGTGAAATTGATGACAACCATGAAGACGGCAGGCGACGCGGGGGCATCAAGTTTGGGATTCGTTATTCCTCTTACGTAAACGTAGCCGATTCCCGTACCAGACGGCGGAGAAGCCATCATCACGCAGCCTGTGATATCGCCCAGAAAGTTTTGTACTGAATTGAACGTTCCTCCTTCGTTAGCGGAGAGAACACGGTAGAACTTGTAGCCGTTCGGAATGGGGCCGAGGGCTTGCCCTCGCGCAGATCCATGCCCGAGGAGCGATATTCCTCCGAGAACTCCGCCAACAGCCTTTACGAAGTCGCGCCGCGTCGATTTGCTGGAGGGATCACTCATTGCAGAAATTTCTGGCCAACTAAGATTTCAAATTTTGACTTTCTGATAGGCGGAGTGTCGAAGAGATTGACTGGCCCATGCCTGGGCTGCCGGAGAACTCTATGGATTTCGGAGAACTCTATCTTAGGCGATGGCCTGTGTCAACAAGAGATTCCGCCGTGATTACTGATGAATAGCGTGATACGACCAGAACCGTCATGTTGTCACATGTGAATGGACAAGTATCCATCATGGGGAATGGAGAGCGATAGTTCCATTGGGTTGGCCTGACTGATCCCCGGCTGATACTCGTCTACAAAGCGCACAATCGGTACTCGAAGGCTCGGCATGTTAGTGCAGATGATAGGCCGGAATCTACTGATGCCTCTCCGGATTTCCCAGCACCTCGTTGGTTGCCCCGTTCCTGCTCGCCGTTGCAGCGCTCGCCTGCTGGATCCCTGCCCGCCGCTCCGCTCGAGTCGAACCAATGATCGCACTCCGCGACTAGTGAGATTTATTTGGGTGTGCCGCGATCCTGAACCTTGATTCCGAATGTGTAGTGATCAACCCTTCCTTTTCTATTTCTTCTACTGTTCAGGGTAATGTCTCGTTTGGCGGTCATACAGGAGGACCGGTCCCAAACTTCATTTTGGCCACTCAGTGTATATCGTAGCCAGCGCCGTCACGAGCAATGAGATCGCTGTTAACGCGACAACCGTGTTGGCTCACACGCTCTTCTTTGGGTCGGGCTTAACTGCGATACGGAGTTCGGCTCTGTTTCTCTGCTCAGTCCACGCCCTGATTGCGGAACGTAGCGAACGCCAAGCCAGCACGGCACAGAACGCCGCGAATGCGAACATTACGTACTTACCTGGATACGCGCTCGTGGTTGGACTCTGGACGATCATTCCGAAGCTGAGTTTACTGCCGCCGATCCTCACGTCAACTGTGTTCTCACCAAATTGGGGCTATTTCCTGTTGGGCGGTAATCCGACCGGAGCTCAGAAATCCGTGAATTTCTCCGATGAAAAAGCTAATGAGTCTCTTGGCCATCTGGCACTCGTCGAGTACCGGGTCAGTCAAAACAATCCATTGCGTTCGCTCCCGAACGACGGGCGTCCTCGGATTATCTTGGGTCGAAGATAATGAAGCGATCTGAGTGGCTAACGAATACACGCTGAAAGAGCTCCGTAGCCAATATCCCATCCTCCTCACGATCTGGAATGTTCTGCAACCCGCTGGCTGGGGTCACGAAGGGAACTCTCCGAACGGTGCGGTTACCAAGCCTCATGTCTTGCGGAGGCAGGACAGCGAACGCCCTGCGCGCATCGCTCACTTCTGGTCCCTGGAGCTTGGCTCGCTTGAGTAGCGGCTGTTCGAGTTCCCTGTTGCCCGCATACAGAATCGGGCCATCGCTCCCGGAGTCGACCTGCAGAAGGATCGGTCGCGTTCCTGTGTCGGAGAGATTGACCGAGACTACCAGGCGCTCCGAGAACGGCAAATCGGATTCGGGGTGTTTTGAAGTCACCAGCGGAATCCGTTCTCCGCGCAGGTATTTTTCAATGAGCGTCGCTTCGTCGAGACAGATCAATTTGTGCTCATAGTCGATGAGCACATCGAAATGGGCGAGAAAGTTCTCTCCAAGGACGCCTCGAATCCGTGGATCTGCCGCCTGAATCGGCCCCAGATCCTGGACGACGACGAGAGGTTTCAATACCCGGTGTGAACCCGCCTCCAACGAATCCAATACCCCGACAGACGCCTGGGAATAGGCGGCGGTGGCGACCAGGCCGACCGTACCTTGCGATTTCAGGTTAAGCTGGGCCGCGAGCGTGGGATCGATCACGTTGAGCTGGCTGCCGGTGTCGACCATGAAGTCGAATGGGCCGGACTGGTTAATTTTCACGGGAATCACGAGGAGTGCCCGGGCGACAATTCGCGGTTTAAGGCCTGCGATGTTACCGGGGCAACGCGTTTCTGCCTGGCTGGAAATGGACGTGAAGGCAAATGCGGCGGCGAGAAGAACACAGAAGGAACTGCGAAGCGATGAGAGTTTCATGTCGGCCTCCACTCGCGGGGTGCGAGCCGAAGGCGACATTGGCGGCTATATCTGGCTACCTCAATGGATTGGGGGTAGAATGCGTGTCAATGAATTATGGAAAAGATGTTGATTGGCATAACTTCTGGGGGTTGTTGAACTTGAATAAGTGAAGCGTAAGGTGAGGGACGCACACCATGGCCAGCTTTGAATCGCAAGGAAGCTTCCCCGATGGCTGAAACGCAATCCCATCCCCGGCTTGTACGCTTCGGCGCGTTCGAAGCAGACGTGCAGACGGGCGAACTGCGCAAAGATGGGGTGAAGCTGAAGTTCAGCGGGCAGCCGTTCCAGGTGCTTGCCGTCCTGCTGGAGCGGCCTGGGGAGGTTGTCACGCGGGAAGAATTGCAGAAGCGTCTCTGGCCGGACACATTTGTGGATGTCGAGCGCAACCTCAATACGGCCGTCAACAAGATCCGCGAAGTGCTCGGCGACTCGTCGGAAAACCCGTGCTTCGTAGAAACTCTTCCCCGCCGAGGCTATCGGTTCATTGGTCAGGTTGAATCTCCGCCTCCGACTGCAGTCCCAGTCGAACACGGTCATGAGCGGCACTCTCGTCAAATATGGTTGAAGATCGCAGCCGGCGTTCTCGCCATCGCAGTCTTGACTGGGGGAGTTTTTGTCGTCTTTCGTTGGTCTAAACGGGAAAGTCGGTCGGAACTCGAGTCCCTCCCGCCGGTTCCATTTACGACCTTCCCGGGGCAGGAAACCGCCCCCGCGCTTTCCCCTGACGGCTCCAGAATCGCATTCTCCTGGAACGGAGATACCGCATCAGGGGCAAAGGGCTTTGATCTGTACGTGAAGGCGATTGGAAGCGAAACCCTTCTGCGGCTCACACACCAGCCCGCAACCTGGATTAGTCCAGCATGGTCTTCCGACGGAACCCAGATTGCGTTTCACCGATTGTCCGGCGCTGACTCGGGTGTCTATGTTGTGCCTGCCCTTGGCGGGCCAGAGAGAAAGCTTGTATCAACCAGACTGCTTGTATCAGCCGGAAGGGCTCTATCGGATTTCTCCATTATCAGTTGGTCACCGGACAGCAAATGGATTGCCTATAGCGATCTCTTAGCGGGCAAGGCAGGCCTGGAGGACGTTGGGATATTCTTCCTCTCGATGGACACGCTGGAAACCCGGCGGCTTTCAAACCCTCCGAACTGCTTTAACACATCCACTCCGAGGTTCTCTCACAACGGCGGGTACCTCGCATTCTGGTGTTTACGGAGCATGAACGATTCCGGCCTCTACTCCGTTACGTTTCCGAGTGGTGAGCCGCGAATGATTGCAACGATGCCCGATTTTCCAAGTGGGCTAACCTGGTCGGCGGACGACAAGAGATTGATTTCTTCAGCGGTATCGGGCGAGCAAGGCCAACTCATCGACTTCACCGTCGCGGATGGCTCATTCAGAAGGCTTGCTTTTACAGGAAATTCCCATCTGCCAACTGTCTCGCAGCGAGGTGACAAACTCGCCTATAGTTTGACATCCAGCAGCATCGCCAGCATCTGGCGTAGGGATCTACTGCACCCTGAGTCTCCCGCCGTGCAATTCGTGCCTTCCACTCGCTCACAATAGGATGCTCAGTTCTCCCCAGACGGAAAACGGATTGCCTTTGTATCTGAACGGTCCGGAGTGCAGGGAGTTTGGGCCAGCGGCGAGGATGGCAGCAACCTGGTTCAGATCTCGAATCCCCGGTATATGAGCGGTAGTCCACAGTGGTCGCCCGACGGAAGGAAGATAGCGTTTGATTCACTCCCCTCGGACCACTGGCAGATATTTGTGGCTGATGTCTCCGAAGGGGTTCCTAGAAAGTTGACCACGAATGTCTCCGGCTCCGACATTAGTCGGCCACATTGGTCCCGAGACGGGAAGTGGATCTATTTCAGGTCCGATCCACCTGGGCGAGAAGGGATCTTTCGATGTCCCGCACTGGGAGGAGATGCTGTAGCAATATCGGAAGATGCCGCTGGAGCTCGATCCGCAGGAGTCTTTCGATGGCGAAACGATTTATTATGCAAGCGGATATAACAAACCAGTGCTGAAGAGAGTGGCTCTACGGGCGCTTCCTGGTACGGCGTTTGAAGTTGATGGATTGCCTCACTTGCCTTCCGATACGGCTTGGACTCCCACTGCAGGGGGTATCTATTTCGTTCCCGCAGATTCGCCCAGATCTCTCCGGTATTTTGATTTCGCTAGCAAGCAGATACACCCAGTCTTTGAAGCGGACACGGATTTCAACTCTGGTCTGTCGGTTTCCTCCGATGGCCGCTGGATCCTTTATTCCCAAAATTACAAAGCAAACGGCGACATCATGATCGTCGATCACTTTCACTAGCGATGTCGCGTACTTCGCTTGAGGAAAAATGTTTTGGAACAAGCTACCCATTCGCCTCGGCTCGTACGCTTCGGTGCATTCGAAGCAGACCTGCGGACGGGAGAGCTACGCAAGGAAGGCGTGAAGCTGAAATTCAGCGGCCAGCCGTTCCAGGTGCTTGCCGTCCTGCTGGAGCGGCCTGGGGAGGTTGTCACGCGGGAGGACTTGCAGAAGCGCCTGTGGCCGGACACATTCGTCGATGTCGAGCGCAACCTCAATACGGCTGTCAACAAGATCCGGGAGGTGCTGGGGGATTCGGCCGACACTCCGCGGTTTGTCGAGACTCTGCCTCGACGGGGTTATCGGTTCATCGCGCCGGTAGAGCGTGAGATTTCAGCGGAACCGGCCGTCGAGATTAGCCCGGCCCCACCATACAAATCAGTCAGACGGTCCCTCGTCCCGAAGGGGATGGTGATGTTGGGAGTGTTGATTCTGGCCGTGGGCGCAGGTTTCTTTGCCTACAGGCGATCGAGCACTCACCTGACCAAGGAGCAACGCACTCTCACGCGGCTGACCTTTGATGACGGCCTGCAGACCGAACCAACGTGGTCACCTGATGCTCGTTACGTTGCCTACAGTTCCGATCGGGGCGGAAAGTTCGACATCTGGGCACAGCAGGTAAGCGGCGGCAATCCTGTGCAGATCACCAAAGGTCCCGGCCAGAACTGGCAGCCTGACTGGTCACCCGATGGCAAATACATTGCGTATCGTTCCGAGGAGGGGGATGGGGGAATATTCGTGATTCCCGCCCTGGGGGGTGCAGGACTCGAACGCAAGATCGCAACGTTTGGTTACCATCCTCGGTGGTCGCCGGACAGCTCGCAGGTGTTGTTCGAACTTTGTTTTACTGAGACTGGTTACAACCGCTTCTACATCGCCCAACTGGATGGCGGCCCGCCGCGCGAAGTCCTGACCGAGTTTCTGGCTCAAAAGAAACTATCGGCGAGTGCAGCCGCATGGTATCCAGACGGAAAGAAGATTACCGTCTGGGTTGCGGATTCGTCGCCCACTCCAAGTTTTTGGACGATACCGATTGCGGGTGGACCCGGAATCAATCTCGAAATTGCAACCGCGGTCCAGAAGGAACTTACCCAGGCTTCCGGAGAGAGTGAAGCCGGTCAACAGTTGGGGGAGTACTCTTTCTCCTGGTCACCGTCAGGCGACGCGATTTATTTCGAGAGGGGTTACCGGGGGGCCAGGAACATTTGGAAGCTGCAAATCGATCTCGAGACACTGCGCACCACGAGCATCGATCGACTGACCACCGGCCCGGGACCGGATGCAGGCGCCGTGGTTTCAAAGGATGGCAAGCGGCTTGCGTTCTCAGCGAAGTCGCAGCGGATTCAGACCTGGCTGTTTCCGTTTGATGCCAGAGCCGGCCAGATCTTGGGCGATGGCACTGCCATCACTTCGCCCGGACGAACCTCGATCGAGCCGGACATATCGCGTGACGGGATGAATGTAGCCTATTACGTTCCTCACGGGGAGACTGGCGGATTGCGCAACGGTGACGTCCGAAACGAAGTTTGGGTGAAGTCACTGGTGGATGGGAGCGAGGCGCCGGTCATCGCCGACCAGGAATATTCACGTTGGTTTCCGCGATGGTCGCCCGATGGTATGCGGCTCGCTTATGAGCGTCGAAATCTCAAGACAAACGAGCGGCAGCTAATGGTTTGGTCCAAGCAGACTCACGACGAAGAACCAATCGCAGCGCAAAACACTGTTGGCGGCCCTTACGATTGGTCTCCAGACGGCAAGTGGCTGTTGGATGCTACGGGAAATGAAATTCTGCTGGCTCCCGTTGCTGCAGCACCTCATGCCGAGACCGTCATGCGAAGGATTCCTTACGATGGCCCTGCGTACTTTGTCTACCAGACCCGCCTTTCTGCTGACGGCCGATGGATTGTGTTTGAAGCTGTCGCGAACGCATCGAAGTTGGAATCCGCGCTCTATGTCATGCCTGCGGCGGGTGGTACCTGGACTCGCATCACCGATGGCCGGCATTGGGACGATAAGCCCCGCTGGTCTTCGGATGGAAGGACGATCTACTTTGTTTCTGGAAGCGATGGCTTCTTTAATGTCTGGGGGATCCGCTTTGATCCGGCCACTGGAAAGCCTGTTGGCCAGCCGTTTCAGTTGTCCAAATTCGATAGACCGCGGTTGATGATTCCTCGCTGGATACCGTCCGTCGGGTTTTCGCTCACCCAGGACAAATTTGTTTTGACCATGGCGCAAGAGTCCGGCAATATCTGGGTGCTGGACAACGTGGATCACTAAATTGCTACCGGATCAGAAGCCGCGAGGTCGATGGAATGGCTGAGGTACATCCCCAGGCTCAATGCATCCGCTTCGACGTGTTTGAGGCCGACCTGCGGACGGGCGAGCTGCGCAAGGATGGCGTGAAGCTGAAGTTCAGCGGGCAGCCGTTTCAGGTTCTGGCCATTCTGCTGGAGCGTCCGGGAGACATATTCACGCGGGAGGAATTGCAGAAGCGTCTGTGGCCGGACACGTTTGTGGATGTCGAGCGCAACCTTAACACGGCCGTCAACAAGATCAGGGAGGTTCTCGGCGATTCGGCCGAGAGTCCGCGCTTTGTTGAGACTCTGCCGCGGCGGGGGTATCGGTTTATCGGTGAACTGGAGCGACCGGTAGAGCCAGTTGTAGGACCGGCGGTGGAGCCGGTAATGGCAAGTATGGCCGAACCGGCTCACCGCTCAGACTTTCGCAAATTGTGGTGGAAGGTCACGGCAGGCATCGCGATCATCGCCGTTGTGGCGGGAGTTATCTATCTACGGTCTAAACCCCAGCGTCCGCATGAGCAGGCGGTGCTGAGTGCCGTTCCGTTTACGGCTCTGCCCGGAGATGCGATTTCCCCGGCTTTTTCTCCCGACGGCTCGAGAATCGCTTTTGCCTGGAACGGGGACTCAAAGGGTGGGGCTAAGGGGTTCGACCTGTATGTAAAGGTCATAGGGAGCGAGACTCTTCTCCGCCTGACGCAGCATCCCTCGGATTGGATTAGCGGGGCATGGTCTCCCGATGGCACGCAGATCGTGTTTCACCGCCTGGCCGGTACTGACACGGGCCTCTACGTTGTGCCCGCGCTGGGCGGCCCGGAGCGAAAGTTACGTTCTACCCTAATGCGCTCGCCGGAGACTATGGCCCTTGCCTACTCGACGGTCAGTTGGTCGCTGGATGGCAAGTGGATCGCTTTCGCCGACGAATTGTCAGAAGGAGGCGATGTCATCAGGATGTATCTCCTCTCCACCGAAACATTGGAGACCAAACAGGCTCCAATCGGTCCGAAGTGCGATGAACAAGGTATGCCTTCGTTCTCCCACAACGGCGAGTATCTCGCATACTGGTGCTTTCAACATCCGAATGACGAAGCCATGCTGTATTCCTTACCCCTTCCTGACGGAGAGCCGAAGATGATTGCGACATTTCGGGAGTACCCGAGTTTCCCGAGTGGGCTTACATGGTCGGCTGACGGGAAGAGACTTATTTATTCCGTCTGGAATGCTCGCTCATACATACTCAGCGAAGTAAGTGTCGCGAATGGCTCGGTAAAGCGACTTGATTTCGGCGGAAATGCATCGCAGCCCACAGTTTCGTCGAAGGGCGACAAGCTGGCATTCAGGACTTCATACTTAAGCTCAAAGATCTTGCGCAGGGACCTGCTTCAGCCGGCGTCTCCGGCCGTAGAACTCATCCCTTCCTCGCGGGCACAATTCGACGCTCAATACTCTCCGGACGGAAAGCGCATCGCCTTGGCGTCGCTGCGATCTGGCTTGCAGGGAGTCTGGATCAGCAATGAAGACGGCAGCAACCTAGTACAAATCTCAAACCCCGCTTATATGAGCGGCAGTCCACAATGGTCGCCGGACGGAAACAAGATAGCGTTTGACTCGCATGACTCGCTTTCCCTAGACCGCTGGGAAATATACGTGGCCGACGTGGCCGATCGGAAGCCGAGGAAACTGGTCACCAATGTCTTCGGCTTAGTTCGACCTCACTGGTCGCGTGATGGTAAGTGGATCTATTTCAGATCCCAGGAACCTGGCAAGACGGGAGTCTATCGCTGCCCTTCGTCCGGTGGAGATGCCGTTGCGATATCCAAAGACCCCGATGGGATTAGTCCGCAGGAGTCCTTCGACGGGAAGACAGTATATTTTGCAAGCCGCCAACAGGAATTGACGCTGAAGAAGGTTGCTTTGCAGGCCCAGCCCGGCACGGAGTCAGAAGTGGATGGATTGCCTCACGTGAGCGGCTCCAGCCTTTGGGCGCTCTCTCCAGGCGGTATTTACTTTGTTGCTGCCGAGGCACCCAGATCACTCCGCTACTTTGATTTCGCCACCGGGCAGATCCACCCAGTTTTTGAAATGGACAACAATTTCGGTGGGACGTTGTCAATTTCTCCCGATGGCCGATGGATCCTTTATTCACAGGCTGGCGAAGTCTACAGCGACATTATGCTCGTGGATAACTTTCACTAGATCGGAAGGCCACTCGCCATCTGCTCCTATTGACCTTGCGTTCCGAGCGGATGGTGATCGATCCGGACCCAACCCTCGTTTTGCCGTTTTGGAGTTACTTTCCGCTAGTCGGTTATCCGCGTAGAACTTTCGCACGAATGCTGGGAATGGACCCAGGCGCGCGCTGAAGTTGAAGAAGGGGCTTCTCAGCCTCTGTAAAGAGCTTCAGGGAGTCGTCATATTTTTCTGCGCTGGACTCGATAGCCGCCATCCCCCAGAGCGCAGTGCCGTTTTTCTTGTTTAATAACCAGGCTTGATTGAAGCGGCGCATGGCATCGTCAAGATCTCCAGCCGCCAAATACTGCCAACCACGCATGGCCATATCCATTGAGGCCTTTTTCCGATCACCGTGATAATCTTCGTCCATACCAGAGATGAATTTTGCGTTGATCTCTTTCTCGATCGCGGTTTCTGGCAAGCCACCGTATTTGGGCAACAAGTTCCGATCGTCTGCGCAAGCAAGGTTGGCACAGAGAATAAGGACGGCGGTCAGCAGGACATGGACAAGTCGCGTTGCCATACTTTTTGTGACTTTCATGCCGATCATTCTAGCGCAGAGCAGATTGGCGACTAGGTCGATTTGTGACACTTCCAAAACTGAAACGACCGCTCGTACAGTGCTTTGGGCGAATCGTGAACTACTCTTCCCTAGACGGGCTAGGGAAGAGTAGGCGGTCATTGGACCACAACCGCTTTTGGCTAGCCTTCTGCCCGCGCCAACCTGCGATTTCGTATCAAGGCTACCAACGCTACGACTCCTACGGACGTGAAAGCCAGTATGAACACCTCTGGAATCAAATCCCCCTCAGCTGACCATTCCCAATCCGACGGGTGATTGATTGTTGGGTCTGCCGGGAGATAACGAACAGCGATTGAATCCGATTCGTGTAGAACCCGTCGATAGTCCGTAATTTCCGCTTTTCCTGAATAGTTGAGTCCGTTGGCTTTGAACGCGTAAGTGACAGTGGGGGAACCGTGCCCTGCGTGTGTCGCTGTTACACTGCCGACCGCATCGCGCCCTTCCTGCCGCAGGATTGTGCGTCGTTGGATTTGTTTATAAATCTCAAGAGAAAAATCGCCTGTCAGCAGTCCACCCAGTCCAAGACACAACACGACGACAACTACCAGCGCCGGGCCGTTCCGCGCCTGCATCGGAGAAACGGAGGGGCAAACGAGAGAACCGCAGATGCTGTGAAACTGACCGCGCCGTCTAGCGTGAACGTAAGACGGTCGCAAGAACAGACACGCCGCGTCGCAGCTCTGCCGGATTGCAGCCTGCGAAGCCCAGCATCAGCGCCGGAGGACGTTCATATTTCACGGTGAACGCCGAGAGTGGCTCTACTTCAAGACCGAATTTCCGCGCTTGCAATGCTGCCTCGATATCGGACTTCCACGTTTTGAGCCAGCCCAATGTGCGGATGCCTGCGGCAGCGTGCTCGACATCGAGCAGCCCACTCAGATGTTTATCGGCAGCGATTTTGAGAACGTCGTTGCGTTCCGCATAGTTTTGTCGCATGCGGCGGATGTGATGACCGAAATGGCCTTCAGTGATGAACTCCGCCAGGATGGCTTGTTCGAGCGTAGGCGGATGGCGGTCAACCAGACTGCGGGCAGATGTGAACGGCTCGACGAGGCGCTCGGGCAGAATCATGAACCCGAGACGAAGCCCGTTGAAAAGCACCTTCGTGAAGGTGCCGACGTAGATCACGCAACCTGTGTCATCGAGCGACTGAAGCGCAGCAACGGGATAGCCGGAATAGCGATACTCGCCGTCGTAATCGTCCTCGATGATCCATGCGTTCGCGCTAGCGGCCCAGCGCAGGAGTTCCAAGCGTCGCTCCACGGACATGGTACCGCCCAAAGGAAATTGATTGGCCGGTGTGACGTACGCTAGCTTTGCCTTGGGCGCAAGCTTTCGACCTGCCTTGACGACGATACCGTCATTGTCCACGGGTACTGGAACGATGCTTGCACCTGTGGCGCGGAGTGTTTGGAGTGCGCCGGAGTAACCGGGATCTTCCATCCAGACCTGTTCGCCCGCGCCCAGCAGGAAATGGCCGGCGAGAGTAAGGGCCTGCTGTATGCCCGAGGTTACGACTATCTGCTCGGCTGAGCAGTGGACTCCGCGTGACGCACCAACATACTCCGCGATGGCGCGACGCAGGGGTTGGTAGCCTGCAGCGTGACCGTGACCATAGAGGGAACGCGGGGCTTTACGTAAGACCCTAGAGGCAACGCGCGCCCAAAGATCCACCGGAAAGAGATCGATCGCCGCCTCGTAGGCGCGGAACGCCTTGCCGATGGAGTGAGACGCAGGGGTTACTTCCACACCTTTCAGAAATTCTCGTGCGCGGCTGGAGAACACGGCCTTCGAGGTTGGCAAAGCGGCAGTCGCAGGTTTACGCATTGCGGGCAGTAATCCTTCAGGAACGCCTGAAGCAATGTAGGTTCCTGACCCCACTTCGGTGCGGGTATATCCCTCAGCTTGTAGCTGGTCGAACGCAATGACCACCGTTCCCCGCGAAAGCGAATACTGCTTGCCGAGGCTACGTGTGGAGGGCATGCGAGCGCCGGGTTTCAACCGTCCGTCAAGGATAGCCCCACGCAATTCCGCATACAGCCAACGCCATAGTTCCTGCTTGCCGGATGGCAGGTTGAGTGAGAGGTCCTGAAATGTTTCTTCTTTAGACATTGCGTGGCTGTGTCTCCGTCAAAAAACGCCGCAAGTGGACCATCCCTTGTTTGCATTATGGACCTTTTACCTACACCACACGACGCCTAGTGTGGAGTTGAGGAGACAACACCCATGCAAACAACCATCGCGACTTCCAAACGAGTCCTGGCACTGTCCTTTCTAGCCGCCTGCACCCTTGTTTTAACCAGCTCCCTGATGGCGCAGGAAACTATCACGCCGATCATGACGCATGCTCTGGCGGCCGCTCCCGGCAGCGAAGCTCTGATGTATACCGTGGACTTTCCTCCAGGTTTTTCGAGTTCCATTCACCGCCACGACGCGCAGGTGTCTGTCTATGTGCTGGAGGGTTCTGTCGTAATGCAGGTCAAAGGCGGAAAAGAACTCACGCTAGGTCCCGGTCAGAGCTTTTATGAAAATCCCAACGATATCCACGTCGTTAGCCGGAACGCCAGTAATTCAAAGCCTGCAAAATTCCTCGTTTTCTTGATCCATAAGAACGGTACCCCTCTGGTGATACCAGTCAAGTAAGCAAAGGCAGCATGCCAATGTGCAAGTGGCATTAGAGAGTGGCGGTGTCCACGAGGAGAATGAAATGTCTATTCAAAATAGAAACGTAAGCTCGGTGGTTTTGCGACTCGGGCTGGGTCTTGGTTTTCTGTCAGCTGTTGCAGATAGGTTTGGACTTTGGGGCCCGTTTGGAGAGCGGAATGTCGAGTGGGGAAATTACTCACGGTTTCTCGATTACACGCAAACCCTCAATGCGTTTTGGCCGACAAGTTTGATCCCGACCCTGGGAGCAGTCGCCACTGGCGCCGAAATTCTCTTCGGCCTTCTTATCCTTACCGGCTGGCATACACGCATTGCCGCACGGCTCAGTGGCGGTCTTCTCATCGTATTCGCCACGACAATGATGATTTCGCTGGGAGTCAAGTCGGTCCTGAACTACGCCGTTCTCACCGGGATAGGAGGGTCTTTTCTCCTGGCAAATTGCGAAAGTTTTCCGTTCAGCGTGGATGAGCTGCTGTCCCGCCGAACTCATTTCAAACCGACCGGTACTGATGTTCCAACTAGTCCAGTGACGGATTAGGACCAACGTCATCGTTAAGCAAGAATGCGCCGAATCTAGTTCCGGCGAAATAAAAGGAGATAAACATGAAAGTTTTCATTGCGGGAGCAACTGGAGCGATCGGTCAGCCGCTCATCGCAGAGCTGATTGCCGAGGGTCACACGGTGACGGGTATGACACACTCTGAAGCTGGAGCAAGGAGACTGCGAGCGGCTGGCGTGGATGTGGCGATTGCAGACGCCCTCAATGGCGACGCGGTTGAAGGAGTGCTGCGAGCCTCTCATGCTGAGGTGGTGATCGATGAATTGACAGCGATACCGAGGACGCCGTCGGAGCTTTCTGCCCACGCCCATGTTGACCAGAAGCTGCGCATTGATGGCGGGAACAATTTGCACCGCGCTGCTCTTGCCTGCGGTGTGCGGCGTTACATCCAGCAGTCGAGTGGATTCTTTCTCGATGCGAAGGAAGCGCTGGCCGATGAGAGCTCTCCGTTTGCTTTGAAGGCAAGCCCTGGTATCGCCAGATATGCGCAGATGTATGCCTATGTGGAGCAGAGGGCGCTTGAGTCATCGATCGAAGGCGTCGCACTGCGTTACGGATTCTTCTACGGGCCTAACACCTGGTACAACCCGGACGGAGGGGCAGCCGATGAGATTCGCAAACAGCTCTTTCCGGTGATTGAAGGGGGCAAAGCGAAATGGTCGTTCGTTCATATTGAGGACGCGGCACGCGCGACGGTTGCGGCTCTGACGGCTGGGCCAGGTAAGTATGTTGTGGTGGACGACGACACCTCGTCGGTGAATGTTTGGCTGCCCAGGTTTGCGAGCTTTGTGGGTGCTCCACCTCCACCGCTCATTACAGAAGATCAGGTGCCGCAAACTGCGGGTGAGGATGCCGTCTACTACCAGACGAAATTGTGCGGAGCCTCAAATGCGAAGGCAAAGCGTGAGCTTCGCTTCACACCGCGTAAACGCGAGTGGCTCAGCGAGTGATCCAGAAACGCCCTTTTCGTTGACGCTTCAAGACATGCTCTGAAGCCTTTGCTACCACAGACCTACGCATATTATCGAGCGGGAGTGCATGATAACTGCCCTCATCAGGCCACGCCAGCGAGCCACTTGGCGAATGAAGGAACGGAACAGTCACATGGCATGGACAATACTTTGTATTGCCGGCATCGTCGAGATCGCCTTCGCTTTTGCGATGAAACGGTCTGAAGGTTTCACCCGTTTGATACCTGCTTTGTTTACCGTCGGCGCCGGTTTATCGAGCGTCTTCCTTCTTTCCATTTCGCTGCGCACACTGCCGGTAGGAACAGCCTATGCGGTTTGGACCGGGATCGGTGCTGCGGGCACTGCGATTTTAGGGATAGCACTCCTGGGTGAGTCGGCTGCGCCGGTCAGAATTCTTTGTATTGTCCTCATTCTGGCAGGCGTGATCGGACTCAAGCAACTCCCTTAAGCCACTACGTTCTGCCACAACGGGACTCTGCAATTCCACTGAACGTCAACGACATCGCCCCTAAAGGAGATTCAAAATGACTATCATCAAAGCAGCCGCCGTACAGCTGAGCCCTGTCCTCTACAGCCGGGAAGGTACCGTGGAAAAGGTCGTGAAGACTATCCTCGACCTGGGCAGCAAAGGCGTGCAGTTTGCGACCTTTCCGGAAACTGTAGTGCCGTATTACCCCTATTTTTCCTTTGTCCAGCGACCCTATGAGTCGGGCATGGAACGTCATCGCCTGCTGGAGCAGTCAGTGACTGTACCGTCGGCCACCACAGACGCCATCGGTGAGGCCTGCAGACAGGCGGGGATGGTGGTCTCCATTGGCGTGAACGAACGCGACGGCGGCACAATCTACAACACACAGTTGCTGTTCGACGCAGACGGTAAACTGATTCAGCGTCGACGCAAGATCTCACCAACCTACCACGAACGTATGGTCTGGGGGCAGGGGGATGGATCAGGACTCTGCGCAGTGGATAGCGCCGTCGGGCGCATCGGTCAGCTGGCCTGCTGGGAGCACTACAATCCATTAGCTCGCTACGCACTGATGGCTGACGGCGAGCAGATTCATTCGGCAATGTATCCCGGGTCCTTCGGGGGAGACATTTTCTCTGAGCAGACAGAGATCAATATTCGCCAGCACGCGCTGGAGTCAGCCTGCTTTGTTGTGAATGCTACGGCCTGGCTTGATGCGGAGCAGCAGGCGAAGATCCTGAAGGATACCGGTACCGACAAACTTGGTCCGATTTCGAGTGGCTGTTTTACCGCAATCGTCGCACCCGACGGTCAGCTAATCGGGAAGCCTCTGCGCTCGGGAGAGGGCGTAGTGATTGCTGATCTCGATCTCTCTTTGATCGACAGACGGAAACAGTTGATGGACTCGCGTGGCCACTATAGCCGCCCTGAACTCCTGAGCCTCATGATCGATCGCACCCCGGTCGCTCATGTTCACGGGCGAAACGAACGCTTCACCGAGGTTGCTGCATTGGAGGAGATCGGCGTCTAGGGTCCCCGTGTCGCAGTGCTGCATATGTTTCAGCCACGACAAGAAAGATGAGCAAATAAGAATCTAAGAAAAAGGATATGTGCCATGAAATCGATAAGGATTGCAGTTGAACGATTCGATCTGGTGTCCAGCAAATCATTCGAAGAGGTACTTCTTGAGCTGGACAAGGGTATCGGACGCCCGCTCGGCAGCAGATATTTCGAGCAGAAAGACGCCGCTCATTCTTTCGAAGAGTATGAGCGGCTTATAGAAGGGGCCCTCGGCCCATCTGATCTAATGGAATTTCTGCGCCTTGATCCAGGAGCAGTGCTTCGCAAAGACGCGGCTGCAAAACAATTCAAGATGGTGAGAATCATTGCAGGCAATCCGCTCATCATGAAAAAAATGGCTGAGCGAGTTCCTGATGCTGGCTCCTACGCCCCGGTCACGATCCTGGTGAGTGAACGCGAGGACGGGGTGCACATCTCCTATGACTCTATGAGCAGTTATCTGGCTCCTTACAGCGACGCGCCGGCGCTGGAAGTTGCGAGGGACCTGGATGAGAAAGTCATCAGCTTGCTTCAACAGGCCGCCAGCTAATGCAGATGGCACCTGGTCGACAAAGTGTCTTGTCTGCTCGCAGGGGATGGCGAAATTCCAACCGTGTTTGCGTCAGTTTCGTTCCCTGCAATTGTGGTCGATCATTTATCCGTTAGGGGTGGTGATTTTCGGGGTCCTCCTCGTTAGGCGGTTCCCACTCCAGCATCGACTTGCAAATGAGGGCGTGGCCGCTCGTGCCTGTATCACTGAGCGCGAGTGGAAAAAGCCGTCCAGAGGGCCGATCATGGTCGACTACACATTCAGGAATGTAAACGATGAGGTGGAAATTGGCACCTGTCCCAGCGAGTATCCTCGCAAGGCTGGCTCATTCGTCTGGATACTTTACTTGCCTTCTGATCCCCGCCAAAGCGCAATCTATCCGCTTGAGTTCTTCCGACTCGATCAGTGAAGATGGCCCTCTCACTCATGGCGCAAAGCAGCATTCTGGGAGTGTCGTGGACTACCCGGAAATGTCGTTAGCAAGTAGAAATGTCCGCTTTTCGTAGCAAGTGAAATGTCCGGTTTCATAAATTAGTAGCCGTAGAGGCGGTGGTAAAGTGCGAATCCCGCGTATTGTGCGGGATTTGCAAGTTGAGAGGGAAAGGAACTTTTCCTCTCAACGTCTTTTCCACGGCCTTGATTTGTTTTTTGCTCAGCGGCGTCAGGAGCTTTCCTTCCGCGCTGTAGTGCCCGATCCGATGCCCCGCGATCATGAGGGTCAGCGTCAGGTCCAGGTGCTGATGGATGATGGCCTTGCAACCAGCCAGGGTATCGCGCCAGTGAGCGCGTTCGAGCTGCATCACCAGGTTGTTAAAGCGCACGGTGTTGTCCCGATCAACGGTGCGCTCGTAGCGTTGCGTAAAAACCATCTCCAGGTTCCTGTGCCGGCAGGGCATGAACGCTGTGCCGCGCCCGGCTGCGGGAACGGTGAAACGGCGGTTGAACTCGGCGATGTAGTGCTCCCTGAGAAACTTGTTGGCCTCTTCCAGGGTGCGGATTCCGCGCAGCCGCAGCTCCTGCGGCAGCCGTCCCTGCCAGGTGGAGAAACTGCGCTCCGAGCGACCTCGCGCCTGCGGAGAGTAGGACGGAATCATATTCACTCCCAGTTCCTTCATGGCACGGCCCACCTGTGTAGGACGGTCATAATCGACCTTGCCGCCGCTCTTCGGCGTCAGCCAGAAATGGGCTCCGCGGTCGGAATAGAGCGAACAGAACAATCCCTTCCGTTCAATCACTGCCCGCAGCCCGGCCATCACCGTGAAGGTCGATTCCTCCGGCGCCAGTTGTGCGTAGTAGATATCGCTGGTGGCGTCATCCAGGATCACGATCAGGTCGTGCTTACGCTCATCCTGAAACCAATGGTGTTCGCTGCCATCGATGTGCAGCATCATCCCCGGCAGTGGACGCCGCTCACGCCGCTTGCGATGAACCCCGCGTCTGGACTTGCGCTTCACCAGGCCGGCTGCCTGCAAAGCCTGCTTCACCCACGTGTAGCTCAGACCGATCTGATGTTCCTCGCCGAGCTTCTCATGAAAGTGGCGCACGTTCAGATCGAAGTACCTGTCCCGGTAAAGACCCAGAACCTCATCGGCCTGCTTCTTCGCCACTCGTCTGCTGCTTGGCTTGCGACGTCGCCGGTCCAGCAAGCCCTCGTAGCCATCTTCCTCATAGCGCTTCCGCCTGCGTCGCAGCTGCCGCTCGCTGATGCCGATTAGCTCCGCTGCCTGCCACCACTTGATCTTCCCCGATGTGGCCCGTAACAACACTTCCTGTAGCTTCATCGCCCGCTCCATCGCGGTGATCGGATAGATCGCCATGCTCTCGCGCATGGCTCCATCCTCACCGCCCCAAAAGCGGACATATCACTTGCTACAAACACCGGACATATTATTAGCTAACGACAGTGGACTACCCGGAAGTTATATTTCAGTTAATAACTTATCCATAAATAGGTGCGAGGTTTCTGTAAGAGGCTTCAGAAAACCTAACATTTGACGTCCGAAAGCTTGTCGATTTTTCAGATTAAATTCGGTTTGTGGCAAATGTCGGCCAGTATTTCAAATCCAGTCCACTAACCGAAACCAGCTGGTCGGACAAGTGATCGCTCTCAAAAGAAATCGCGGAATCGTCGAGACTCGTCTGACAATATCCGGCCCCAAGAATTCGAGGAAACGGCGGTTGCCTGGGTCGAAGCTGAGATCTTTCATTGTGCCGTGATCGCGTTGCCGAGGGCTGCGCTACGCCTTGCGCTGCCCTTTCAGTTGTTGAGCCAGAAGCTTGTCCATATGGTCTGCCCAGTCCTGCATCATCTTCTTGCGCTGCGGAAGGTACTTCGCCCAGTTGTACGCGCTCTTCACCTCGTTTTCCGGGACGTGGTGAAGCTGTAGTTCAATCCAGTCGTCTTCGTAGCCGGCTTCATGGAGATAGGTCGAGGCAACACCGCGGAAGCCATGACCAGTCATCTCCCCCTTGTAGCCCATGCGCTCCAGAGCCTTCAGGATGGTGTTGTTGCTGAGGTGAGCTGCGCCCTGCTCACCAGGGAACATCCACCTGTCGTTCTGCCGGTACTCCCATAACTCCCTCAACACGGAGACCGCTTGTCTGGACAACGGCACGATGTGCGGCTGCTTTTTTGCCTCGGGCCCCTTCATGCGCTCCTTGGGAATGTCCCATCGCGAGTCCTTCAGGTTCACCTCAGGCCAACGTCCCTCAATCAATTCACTGGTGCGCAGGAATACGAGCGCCATCAACTTCATGCACAGTCGTGTGACCGGCGAGCCATTGTAGAAATGAATCTTCTTTATCAGCCCCGGTAATTGCCCCGGTGCGACGCGTTTGAAGTTTTCGCGCACTATCGGCTTCAGAATGTCCTTGGGCTTGAATGTACTCGCCGGATTGTAAGTGGTCAGGCTGCGCGGGATGGCGAACCGGTAAATCTGATCGACCGTCTGCAGCGCACGACGAGCGATGTCGCCGGCACCCCGCGCCTCGATGGCCAATACCATGTTTGTGACCTGTGTTGGTGTGATCGATGAGATAGCGAGATTGCCGAGCGGCGGAAGAATGTCGCCATCCAGCCGCGACCTGACGTTGGACGCGTAACGCTCATCCTTGGCTGACTTCCACCAGTCGTACCATTTGTTCGCAACGTCGACGAAGGGATTGGCTATTTCAGTGTCTTCAGAGACCACCGGGTTTCCGAGCTGCTCGTCGGACTGCTTCTCCAGCATGGGATCGCGGCCACTCAACAAGGTCTTTCGCGCTTTTTCGTGCAACTCGCGAGCCGTTGCCACTGTGATGTCGGGGTAGGCTCCGTAGGACATCAGCTTCTCTTTACCGTTGAACTCATAACGATACCGCCAGAGTTTGCTGCCGTTCTCCTTCACGAAAAGATGGAGGCCATGACCATCCGTGAGCCTGTAGTCCTTGACCTTCGCTTTCGCGTTGCGCACCTTCACGTCTGTCAGCTTCATACGTGCTCCGATTCAGCTATTTGTATACGGATAGGATAGTGTAAAACCGGGTATCGCCGGGTATCACTTTAAGGTCATAGGCGGCGAATTGTGCCAACGGTACCCGGAAAATACCCGGTGACTCCACCGGCTGCCGGAGAACTCAATCGAACGATGGCGAACATGAGTCTCGGTCGCAAGAGTTTGAATATTAGCTATTTAGAGGATAATTACGAAACGGGGACGAACGGGAACGAACTGGTTCGTGGCTGCCCCCCAGGGATTCGAACCCCGATAGGCTGCTCCAGAGGCAGCTGTCCTACCATTGAACGAGGGGGCAACAAGCGCGGAAACGGCCATCTTGCAGCCATGCAGGCCCGGCCAGACGAGATCCGGCGCTGAAAGCCAACCCCTTCATCATACGGGCAAATTTTTGGTCGGTCAAACGGGCGGCGGGCAAGAGATTCCAGAGCGGCGTCGCGGACTGATATTGGGGCGCCATACACATATAGACCGAGCATCGAAAGCCGGCCCTTGCGCAGCGGGCGTCCTATTCTTCCCGTAGCACTTCGAGCGGACGGAGCCCAAGAATGCGGAAGCTTGCGATCCAGCCAGTGCCTGTTGCGAGAATCGCCGTCCCGACCAGCGCGATAGCCGTCGCACTCCAGTCGATGTGGAAGCCGACCTCGAGCTTTCGCAGCAGTACACGCGTAAGCAGATTGGCAAACACCACGCCGACCGAACCAGCGAGCAAGCCGAGCACGCTGAACTCGACGCTGAACGTCCGCACGATTCGCATGCGTGTCGCTCCCAATGTTTTCAGAACGACGGCTTCGCGCATCCGGCGGAAGCGCGCGCTGGCGATGCTTGACGCAAGGATCATCAGACCCGCGAGAATCGAGAATCCTGCAAGGAATCTAACAACAAAAGTAATCTGGTCGACGACACTTTCAATGCGATCGAGAACGTCGGCGATATTGATGACAGTTACGGTGGGATAAGCAGCAAAGAGCGCCCGCTCCATCGCTGCCACCTGTTTGGTGTCAATATGTGCGCCTCCATACCATGTCGCCTGTTCGCCTTTGAGTTGACCGGACGGGAGCATAAATGACACGCGGGAGGCCAGGTGCTGGCCATCAGGCTTATAAAGAGCTGCGACTTTCAGCGTACGCACACGCCCGCCGATCATGATCTCCACCGATGAACCAACACCTAGGTGCAGCCGCTGCGCCGTGCCCTCGCCTATCGCAATCTCTGCGGCATTGGCATCAGTCCACCATTTGCCCTGCGTCACTTTGTCACCCGCCGGCAGAGCATCTGCCCAACTCAATTCGGCGCTCTCTAACATTCTGCGCGGAAAATGTTGCTCTTTGATCTCGTCGAGCTTTTTGCCATTGAGCGAAACAAAGCGGCCCTGCACTCCGGCGAGAAGGTCGAGTGGTTGTGTGACGCCGGGCTGGTGCTGAAAAAATGCTTTCACTCCATCGACTTCATCAGGCGTGATGTCGATAAGGAAGACGTTCGGCAGTTTCGGAGATGCGGTCTCGCGGATTTCGCGCAGCAATGTGCTCTGCATCAGGTAGACCGCGAGAATCAGCATAACCCCGGTGCCCAGTGAAGCAAGCACTGCCGCGGATTGATTGCCGGGGCGATAAAGGTTCGCGAGGCCATGGCGCAAAGAGGACGGCAGGTGCAGCCTGACGCGATTAAGGGCGAACCGCAATACGCGAAGTGCAACCGCTGCCAGGATTAGAAGCACCACTAGCGCAATCGTGAATAGCAGCGCGAACCAGCCGCCGACTTTTACCGAATCTGACAGCGCCCAGGCGATTGCACCCAAGGCAACAATGACAATTGCGGCGATTCCTAGTTGCAAGCGGCGCGACCACCAACGCGCGAACCACTCGCGGACCGTGCTCGGCCCTTGCTCAACCAACCGGCGCAAAACCAGGATCGGTCTCACGGTACGCACATCGAGCAAGGGCGGAAGGCAGAACAGCAGGGTTGTGAGCAGGCCCGTGCCCAGGCCTGCGGCCACTGCGCGCCACGGAAAATGCATGACGGTGTGCACCGGCAAGAGCTTCCCGAATACGGCGGGCAAGCGCCTCCATCACGGCCGCTCCGCCGGCGACGCCAATCAATGCTCCGAGGAGCCCAAGTGCCAAGGTCTGCAGGAGGAAGATGCGCAGCAAATCGGAAGAACGCGCGCCGACCGCTTTCAAAATCGCGAGCATGTCCATGCGTTGCTCAAGGTGCGCATGCATTGCCATGGCAACACCAATCGCACCCAGCACCATGGCGACAAGACAGATGAGACTGAGGATCGCGGTCGCATTGTCGAGGCCCTGGCTGAGAGCCGGATTCCCTTCCTTGAAATCCATGACCTGCGCATCCGGCAAAATTGCTTCAACCTGCTTGCGTACGGCCGTAGCGTCCGCTGTTGCCGGCAGTTTCAGCAGCATACGTTGTGCAGCGCGGCTTCCAGGCGCCAGCAGCCCAGTGTTTTCGATAGAAGCTCGCGACACCATCACGCGCGGCCCCATCCCGGCACCTGCAGAAATTCGATCCGGCTCCTGCTTGAGGACTGCGACGATTTTGAAATTCTTGCCCCCCAGGCGCAACATCTCACCAACGTGCGCATTCAACCGAATCAGAAATTCCTCGGCAACTACGGCTGAATCGCCTTCGAGCGCCTGCTGCAAAGTCATTGCAGGCTCAATTTGTGCCGATCCGTAGAACGGATACCGGCCCGGCTCAACAGCCTTCAACGTGACGAGGATTGGTACAGGATCGGGGGGCACCGACGCCATCGAAACGGTCTCCGTGACCCAGGTCAGATCGCTCCCGGGAATTCCCTTCTCAAGGTTGGCCAGCTTTTGCACCTCATCGGCATTGGGCTGGCGAAAGATGCGCGCGCTGAGATCTCCTGCCATCAAGGAGCGAGCTTCTGACATCAGCGTTGATCGAAAGCTCTCACTAAAGCCGCGCACCCCAACGAGGGCTGCCACACCCACCGCGACGGAAAGTACCACAAACGCGAACTTGCCGGGGGCAGACTTGAGGTCGCGCCAGGCGATGGCCCCCGCTCGCTGCCAACTCAGTGCACGCTCAGCCATTGTTTTCCTCGGTTTGGACAAGGACCCCGACAGGCTGAGGAGACGGCAATGTGTCTTCAATAACCATGCCATCCTTTAGAACGATCTTGCGATCGGCGCGAGCGGCAATTTCCGGATCGTGCGTGACAAGCACAAGTGTCGCGCCGGCGCGGCTGTTGTGCTCGAGAAGAAGATCAAGCACGAGGCGTCCGTTGGCAGAGTCGAGGTTGCCGGTGGGCTCGTCGGCCATGACGATGGGTGGATCGACAACAAAGGCGCGAGCCAAAGCAACGCGCTGCTGCTCGCCGCCGGAAAGCTGCACAGGGTAATGGTCCATGCGCTCCGCTAGACCGACGGCCTCAAGCAGCGCCCGCGCCTGATTCAGACCATTTCCTTCCACGTTGAGTTCGAACGGAAGCAGAACATTTTCGAGCGCTGTCAGTGTCGAGATCAACTGGTACGACTGAAAGACAAAGCCGATTTTACGACCGCGAACTGCGGCGAGCTCGCCTTCAGCCAGATTGTGAATCGGAGTGCCGTCGAGCCAGATTTCGCCTTCGCTCGGCGTGTCTAGACCGGCCAACAGCCCGAGCAGGGTGCTTTTCCCGCTGCCGCTGGCTCCGACAATGGCCACAAACTGACCGGCGGGGATACTCAGGGAGATTCCTTTCAAGATTTCCACGCGCCGCGCGCCGTTCTGAATCCAGCGCTTTACGTTACGGACTTCAATCACCCGGGATTGCCCTCCTGTGTATGTACGACTGCCGGCCAGCGACCGTTCCCTTTTGCGACATTACACTGTTGATGTGGACGTTTGGCGCAGGATTCTCGTTTCGTTTTGTCTACTGATTAGCTCTTTCCCGCTGCTTGCCGCCAGTCGGCCGCAGATCATCTGCTATGGCGACAGCATCACTGCGGGACACGGCCTGAACCCCGGACAGGCTTATCCCGATGCGCTACAGCGGGATCTTGATCAGCGCGGTTACTCCTACAAGGTATCGAACATGGGTACCAGCGGGGCGACGACCAAGGACGCCGTGGCGAATGTTGGGGCGGTCGTGAAGGCCCAACCTGCGGTCGTGATCGTCGAATTTGGCGGCAACGACGGCCTGCGCGGTTTTCCGCTGGATCAGACGCGGAAGAACCTGGATGCCGTGTTGACAGCGCTGGATGGTGCTCACATCAAGGTGTTGCTTGCCGGAATCACGCTTCCGCCGAACTACGGACCCGATTACATCGGCGCTTTCGACAAGGTGTTTCGCGATCTTGCGGCCAAGCACCACGCAGCATTCGTGCCGATGATTTACAAGGATCTAGTCAACGTGCCGGGGACGATCCAGGAAGACGGGATTCATCCAACCGCCAAGGGATCGGAGATCATCGCCAAGACGCTCTTGCCGGCGCTAACACCGCTCTTACGCAAATAGCGATCGAAGGCTTGATTTTGTATCGTCGGCCCTGCCGCAGCCTTTAAGATATCCAAACAAATTCCTTCTCTGAGGCAAACGCGATGAGGCGTTCAATTTTGGTGTGCTCCGTCGTTGCTTCCGCTGCCATTTCAACCTCTGCGCAAGCTGCTCGCGATGTTGCGCCATTCGTGAGCGTGAACGCGCCCGTTGTAGTTCTCAATCACGTGGCCGTAATCGATGGTACCGGCGCGGCATCGAGGGAAGATCAGGCAGTCGTAATCGCCAACGGCAAGATCCAGTCGATTGGACCGGCTGCATCTCTTCAAGCGCCTACCGGTGCGCAGGTGCTCGATCGCAGTGGGTATACGGTGATTCCGGGGCTGGTGGGGATGCACGATCACTTGTATTACACCGATTCCTATTCTGTGCAGTTGAGTGAACACGGAGAGTTGGGGGAGCCGGGGTTATTTGTCGCCGAAATTCCCTACACCGCGCCGCGGTTGTATCTTGCGGCGGGAGTCACGACAATGCGTACCACCGGTAGCCTCGAGCCCTATACCGATCTCAAGGTGAAGAAGCGCATTGACGAGGGCCTGATGCCCGGGCCGGAGATCGACGCAAGCGCGCCGTATCTCGAAGGACCACACACGCGTTTCGCGCAGATGCACGAGTTGAGTGGGCCTGATGATGCCAGGCGGTTCGTCGACTACTGGGCCGCTGAAGGCATGACGTCGTTCAAGGCGTATATGAACATTACGCGCGAGGATCTCGGCGCGGCGATCCAGCAGGCACATGCGCACAAGATGAAGCTTACGGGACATCTTTGCTCAGTTACGTGGCCGGAGGCGATTGCGCTGGGCATTGATGATCTTGAACATGGGCCAGTGTTTGCGGATACGGAGTTTGTTGCCGAGAAGAAGCCAGATCTTTGCCCGCAGGGCGTCGGCCGCGGAAATGCGTGGAGCACGATTGCAGTGGATAGCCCGCAGGTGAAGGACTTGATCAACAATCTGGTTTCACATCATGTTGCAGTTACCTCGACTCTGCCGGTGTTTGAAGCCTCTGTACCGTTGCGGCCGCGGTTGCAGGCACGCGTGATTCAGGCGATGTCTGCCGAGTCGGCGCAGAGCTATCTGACCGCGCGGGCGCGGATTCCGGCAACTTCACCCATGGCTTCGCTGATGAAAAAGGAGATGGATTTTGAGGTCGCATTTGTGAAGGCTGGCGGTCTGCTACTGGCAGGGCCCGATCCAACTGGAAACGGCGGAGTACTGCCGGGATTTGGAGATCAGCGCGAAGTGGAACTGCTGGTAGAGGCGGGATTCACGCCGGTGGAGGCCATCCACATTGCGACGGAAAACGGCGCGATCTTTCTGGGCCAGCAAGATCGCATCGGCACGATCGCTGAGGGAAAGCAGGCGGACATTGTGCTGATCAAGGGCGATCCTGCAAAGAACATCGAGGACATCGAAAAAGTTGAAACCGTCTTCAAGGCCGGTATTGGATTTGATTCCGGGAAGCTGATCGAATCGGTGCGCGGACAGGTAGGCATTCGATAGCTGCGCAGTTCGCGGACGCCTTCGAATGACTAGCCCATCACTACTACAGGTTGAAACAGCGTTCCCGCAACGCGACGTGCAATGCCGACGAGTTCTCGCTGACCGGCAAAAACTTTCACCAGCGGAGCCTGCGAAAACTCAGGCAGATTTGCTTGTGCGCCATTGCGCATTCGACCAAGGGACCAGTCGTCTCCAGCGACGGAAGGCATCTCCGCTAACAGGCTTCGCGGATGCAGGCAGTATTGTTCAAGCGCGGCGAGATTGCCTGACAGCGGCTCCAGCTCTTCGAGTGTGTGGGCGTCGGCGAGCGTGAACACTCCCGCTTGGGTGCGTCGCAAGCTACTGAGATGAGCCCCGCAGGCGAGGTCCTGCCCTAGTTCGTGCGCGACGGAACGAACATAGCCGCCGGCGCTGATACTCATCGCGAACGATGCTTCTTCGCCTTCGAGTGCGGTGATCGCGAAAGACCGGATGCAAATCTTCGCGGGTTTCAATTCAACAGGCTTGCCGGCGCGCGCGAGCTTGTAGGCTGGAGTGCCGGCGATTTTTTTCGCAGAGAATGGCGGCGGCGTCTGTTCCATGTCGCCGTGGAAACGGGCTGCAGCGGCACGGACTTGTTTGAGCTTGAGTGGCGGATGAATCTGCGCGCCAGTTGGCTCGCCGTCGGCATCGTAGGTGTCGGTGGCGAAGCCAAAATGGATGGTTCCGGTGTAGCTCTTTTCGGAAGCTGAGAAGTATTGCGCGAGGCGGGTGAATTTGCCCATTAGCAGCGGCAATACGCCGGTTGCCATGGGGTCCAGGGTGCCGAGATGGCCGATAGAGTGTTCGCCGGTGATTCTGCGCAAGCGGCTTACTACGTCGTGGCTCGTAATGCCGCCTGGCTTGTCGATGACTAGGAGACCGTTCACCTAACTACTCTAGACGAATCAGCGCAGTTCCACAGTGACGCACTGCAGCGAAGCGCGGGCGCCGGTCCCTTCAGTTTTGACGAACCAGTGAGAGGAACTCGGTGCGCGTTTCTTTCTGGCGGAAGCAGCCGACCATGGCCGAGGTGACAGTGGACGAATTCTGTTTCTCGATGCCGCGCATCATCATGCAGAGATGGCGAGCCTCGATGACTACACCAACGCCCTGCGGATTGATGGCTTCCTGAATGGTGTCGGCGATCTGGCGCGTGAGGCGCTCCTGCACCTGCAGGCGGCGCGCAAAAACCTCAACGAGGCGCGGAATCTTGCTGAGGCCGATCACCTTTCCCTTGGGGATGTAGGCCACGTGCACCTTGCCGAAGAATGGCAGCATGTGGTGCTCACAGAGCGAAAACATCTCAATGTCTTTCACGATCACCATCTCGTCGTAGTCGACATCGAACATGGCGTCGCGCAGAATCTTTGCGGGATCTTCGTTGTATCCCTTGGTGAGGAAGGCCATGGATTTTTCGACACGCGCGGGGGTTTGCGTCAGGCCATCCCGATCGGGGTCCTCGCCAAGGCGCTCCAGTATCTCGCGATACATCTCCTGCGTGCTGAAGCCGCTTAACCCGGCATTCCCTGCAACTGTCCTGCGAATTGATTTGCTTACTGCGATCGGTTGCGCCATTGTGTCGTCCTTTTGCCCAGGAACTGGGCGTTGTTCATATCCTGCCAGGCTCAGTCACCGTGGAACTGAAAGAAATTGTTCTCGGTTTCCTCTACGCGCACATACTCCAACCGGTCGGATGGGAGCGCGTCTTTCAGCACTTTAAATACCGCCCTGCACAGATTCTCCGTTGTCGGCACTTGATTCACAAATAGGGGATCGAAGTTCAAGTTTGTATGGTCAAACCGCTCAAGGACAGATGTTTTCATCACTTCATCAAGAGTGGCCATATTGATTACCATGCCCGTGTCGGCTGCGACGGGACCGCCAACGAGCACCTCAACTACATAGTTGTGCCCGTGGCCGTGGGGGTTGTTGCATTTGCCATAGATCTGGCGATTTGACTCGGCCGATAGCGCGTCGGAATGAAGCCGGTGGCTGGCACTCAACATGTACCGGCGGCCGAAGTAGGCGGTCGGCATCAGCGTTGTCCCCGATATTCAGCGAAGATTTCGGGCGTCTCGTAGACCCGCACCCGACTGAGACCTGCTCCGCCAGCCTTGTTGACGGCCGGTTCAAGCCTCTTCCAGGCGGATATGGCGATGTTTTCCGTGGTCGGAATCAGTTTTCCGTTTGAGAATTCGTGAACTTCAAGGTTCAGATGGCGGTGATCGTAGGCGGCCAGCACCTCATTTTCAATCACGTCTTTGAGCCATTTAAGATCGACGACAAAACCTGTGACCGGGTCGGGATCGCCGGAAACCGTTACTTCTAGGGTGTAGTTGTGGCCGTGCCCGTTGCGTCGAGCGCAGCGGCCAAAGACCTCTTCGTTCTTCTCCTGCGACCAGGCGTCGTTCCAGTAGTAGTGTGAGGCGGAAAATGTGGCCCGGCGCGTAAGTTCGATCATTCAGCCCTCATTTAATAGATGCCAAAAGGCCCTTATGGTTACAAATACAGGGCGTCTTCGTTGAGCCTATGCGGTTCAGCAGAATGGATTTATAGTCTGCTGCCAGTCATCCGGGATACGTTCTTCCCTTCCAGCTTACCTGCTTGAGAACGCGGTGTTTGAACCAGCTTCTATACAAGAGAACGACAAAGAGGGGTAATCCAAGCGGTGAGATCGCGCAATCGACGAACGGAAAGTTCGATTTGGCGACCCGGGAGTAGAAACGAAAGAGAGTTCGCACCCAGAGAAGGAGCAGCACCCAGCCGGCGCCGAGCCACTCAAGGGAATGAGGACTGAAGCGGCCATGCCAGAAGCGGATGGCGAGCCAGGGCAGGCCGACAAGAAGCAAAATATCCAAAATCTTCCACAGACATGTGGCCAGAGTATTGTTAAACAAAAGCGCGAGGTTTTTGGTCCAGCCTTCTAACATGGCCGCCGTTGTGCGGTACATGCGCGTGCTCAGGGCATCGGGAGCATAGCGAAAGCGGAGGCCCATTTTGCGGCGCTTCGCGAGGAAAGCCAATTCAACGTCTTCAAGTACGCGGTCGGCGACGGAGGGGTGTCCGCCAAGGCGGCGGTACGCTTCGCGTTCGACCAAAAGGAACTGGCCGTTGGCCGCCGCGATGCGCTGGTTGGGATCGGAGACCTTTGCGGGCGGGTAAGCCAGGGCAAGTTCTGAGAATACGAGTGGCATCAGCGCACGTTGCGCAAAACCGGTGACAAGCTGGCGCGGCGAATAGCTGAGGACTCCAACTTTGTGGCGGGCAGCCTCGTGCATCGCACGGGGCATGTCGCCGGGCTCGTGAATGGTGTCTGCGTCGGTGAAGAGAATCCAGCGCCCGCGCGCTTTGCGGGCTGCGGTCCAAATGGCATTGTTCTTCCCTGTCCAGCCTTTTTCGAGCTTGGCGGCCGGCATCACCGTGACGCCGGGAAAACTGCGGGCGATTTCGGCGGTGCGGTCGGTGGAGTGATCATCGACGACGATAAGTTCCCAGTCGCGGCCGAGCTGGAAGATGTCTTCGGATTGCACGACCAATGACTGTAGGCATGCTGCAAGATTCAGCTCTTCGTTGCGGGCCGGGATGATGACGGTGAGCTCGATGAGTTGTTCCGGCTCCGGCTGATCGAAGACTGTGCCGGTTCGGACAGGGATTGCCAGAGGCTCGCCGGGGTCATCGGATAGACCGAGGACGGGCTTGAATGCGCGCCCGCCCTCTTTGACTAAATCCGGTCTGTCTTTCATTGCCCTCGGCCTTTCGTTCAGTACCCGTCGCTCCGTATTATAAAGATGTGCGCTTTCCTGGTTGCATTGCCCTCGGTTCCCTTTTCGCGCTGACGCTTGCCTGCGGCTGTGACCGCGGCGCGCGTCCTGCCAACGCCGACAAGGTCGCTCCTGACTTTACGGTGAGCGATGGAGAGAACACTATCCACCTGGCAAACTACCGCGGCAAGGTGGTGTTATTGAATTTCTGGTGGAGTCAATGTCCGCCTTGCGTTCAGGAGACGCCTGCGCTGGAGCAACTGCATCGCGAAAAGCCAGACCTTGCGATTCTCGCGGTCAGCATCGATTCCGACCCCGGATCTTACCGCAGGTTTCTCAACCGCTATCACGTGAACCTGGAGACGGTGCGCGATCCGGATCAAACGGTTGCAAAGATGTATGGCACCGAGGGCTGGCCAGAGACTTACATCATTGACCGCAAGGGCGTGATTCGCAGGAAAATTGTTGGCGATCCTGACTGGTCAAATCCCGAGATCCGAAACTACCTGAATAGCCTGTAGGCACAAAGTGAACCGGGTCTCTATCTGGGCCAGGACTTTCGGCGGCCCTGATAGACCATCTTTTTCTTTGGACCGCGAGGGCTGAGCTTTGTCGGCTTCTTCGCCGCTGCCTTTTTTGTCGCGCCTTGCTTCACTGCGTCCTCCTTCGCCGTAACTCCTCTTTTCCTTGTGTTCGACACAGGTGCTGCCGCGACCTTCGCGGCGGGCCCTCCCTTCTTGCCAAAGAAGGTGGTGAGTGACCGCTTCATCTTTCTTAGTGCCGCGTCAACTGCCTCCTCTGTGGTTTTGGCCAATGCGCTAGCAGCGAGTGGTCTGTCTCCCGCGGGACGAGCCTCGATCAGACACCGCTTATCCGCCGGACCTGTCTTCTTGTTGTCGATGTCGCTGAGATGAATTTCCACGCGAGTGAGCCCTTTTGCGAACCTCTCCAACGCGCTCGTCGATTTCTCTTTGACAAAGCGCATCAGGCTTGCGTCCACGTTGATCGCCTTGTCGCTATTGACTTGAATCTTCATGCGGTCCTCCGGGGGGATCGGTAGAAACCTGAGGGTTCAGTTTACGCCCGGTTTGAATGCACTTATGCGAAATCTGCGCACGGCACATGGGCACTCGGCAGCGCGCACCTGTGGCGCTGATCCGGATTGAGACCGCCGCCATGGCGAATACGAAATAATGGGTCTATGCGCACCGGGGAAGATCGCCACTTAGCCGTCGGATTTGATTTTGGAACGACGAACAGCTCTGTTGCAATTGTCGACGGGGCTTCACAGGTGCAGCTTGCCACCTTTCCCTCGGCGGGGACGGAGACACCCTCATTTCGTTCTGTGCTGTATTTCGAGCAGTACAAAAACAGCGAAGGCTCGAAACGCACGCATTCTCTTGCCGGACCGGCCGCGATTGAACACTATCTGCAGGCGGATGAAAAGGGGCGGCTTGTCCAGTCCCTGAAGTCACACCTCTCGAGTCGCACGCTTACGGGGACTGAAGTGTTTGGCCGTCGCTACAAACTTGAAGAGCTGATCTCTCGCATGCTCAGCGATATTCGAAAACACAGCGCATCGCAGATTGGAAAGCCAATTCGCTACGCAATGGTGGGTCGGCCGGTACGCTTTGTCGGCGCGGAAACCGAAGACGACCAGGAATTTTCCGTTTCCCGGTTGCGTGCCGCTTTCGCGCTGGCGGGCTTTGAGCACGTGGATTTTGAGATGGAGCCGGTGGCGGCTGCCTACACCTACGAAGCAACGCTGGACCACGAAGAGCTGATCCTGATCGGTGATTTCGGCGGCGGCACAAGCGATTTTTCGCTGCTGCGGGTTGGACCAGAGGTGCGACGCCGCGGGCGAACCGCGGCAGATTTGCTGGGCAACAGCGGCGTGGGACTGGCTGGCGATGCCTTCGATGCGCGGATTATTCGGAAGCTCGTTTCACCTGCCTTAGGATCGGATTCGGAGGCGCGATCACTCAACAAGCTCCTGCCCGCGGTTCCGGCGTGGATCTACGCAAATCTTGAGCGTTGGCACTACCTCTCGTTTCTACGCACGAACAACGTTCGCGAAATTTTGAAGAGCGCACGGATTCGAGCGCTTGAACCGGAGAAGATTGAAGCCTTGATCGCGATTGTGGATGAGGACCTTGGGTATCAGCTGCACCAGTCGGTGCAGGAGTTGAAGTTCGAGCTATCGCGCGCGGAGGATGCGGACTTCCGGTTTCGCGGAGGGGGCATGGACTTGCGCATTCCGGTGACAAGAGCGAAGTTCGAATCGTGGATCGAGGAAGAGCTCGAGGCGATTGAATGCGCGGTTGACACGCTTCTGCAGAGTTCCGGCGTCGATCCACGCACCGTCGACCGCGTGTTCCTTACCGGTGGGTCTTCGTTTGTGCCGGCGGTGCGCCGCATCTTCGAAAGCCGCTTTGGAGCGTCCCGGATTCGTGGCGGGAATGAGTTTACGTCGGTTGCTCATGGGCTGGCGCTCCGCGCGGCGGAGCGGCTTCGCAATCTCGACGGCGATTAAACGAGATCGTGCTGCGGTATCCTCATATTGCGAGAGCAGATTTCTTAAGAGAGCGGAGCCAGCTGGAAGAATTCATTGAGAGACTTCCCAAGTGAGACGATATGATTTTCGGGTCGGGAAGATTCATTGGAGAGGATCGAGACTTGTCGGAAACTAAAAATGTCGCAGTACTTGAAAGGTTTGTGGACGAAGTAATCAATCAGGGACACCTGGAAGCAGCTAATGAACTTGTTGAAGAGAACTTCGTCGAACTAGACCCTCTGCCGGGTCAACGTCAGGGCCGGGAAGGGTTGAAGGACGTTATCGGCATGATGCGAACTGCATTCCCGGACCTCCACTGGGTCGTGGAGGAAACGATCAGCTCCGGCGATAAGGTGGTTTCGCGTTTCAAATGGTCGGGAACGCAACGAGGCGATTTTCTCGGCATTCCTGCTACGGGCCGGAAAGTAACAGTTCCCGGAGTCGTCATCGATCGGCTGAACTCCGGCAAGATGGCAGACAGCCGGATCTTGATGGACACCTTCGGACTCATGCAGCAGCTTGGGGTCATATCTGCGCCATCAAAATCGTGAGGTTGTTTTCGACACGAGGATTCATTCGAACCGAACTGAGCAAGTTGACGGCTGGCAGGTTCGGCAGCATACCTGTGTCGTAGGACGCGTGCTGACGTCGAAAGCAACCAAAGGCACTATCGCTTCTTCAGCACTACCAGGTCTTGCAGGTTGTCGATGACACCGGGGACGTACTGGCGAAATTCGAAACTGTCGTTGTTCCAGTGGTCGCGCACGTACTTTTCAGAGTAGTAGGTTCGGCCGTAGTCTCCGTCGATTCCGATGAGGTTGCTCCCAAGGCTCCATAACTGCTCCACAGCTTTTATGTAGTCGGGCTTCGGTTTTCCGTCAAAATTGCTTTCATAGACGAAGCCATGTTCTTCAAGCGCTCTGACTTCATCCGGAACAGACTTGCCGGGTGAAGCCTTCGAACGAAGCGAACGTGCATGTGCTCCCAGAATCGTCAGGCAACAAAGGCCGCCTGGGCGTGTGATTCTTGCCAGTTCCTGCATCCACTGTTCGTGGTCGAGGATATTCAGATGGGAGAAGATGGAAACAGAGTAAATCAGGTCGAATTTGAGATCGGCATACTTCAGGGGTGGCGAAAACGCACTGGTATATGACTCGACAGTTGGGTAAGCGCTTTGAAGATATTCGATTGAACGATTGTTAACATCACAGGCATGCAGTTTCAGGTCGGGGTAGTTTCGTTTGAAGTGCAGAATTTGACGGCCAACTCCGCATCCGAAATCAAGCACTTCGGCGGAGGATCGCAAATCCAATCCCTCAATGTAAGCGGCTGTGACTATCGGCAGTGTCGTGGTGAGGCCCGATTCGTAGTAATGCCGAATCGTACTCGACGAAGTTCCGCGCATTCTCGAATTTGGCGGTACCGGGAAGTCGACCACGCCGATGGCGCGAAGGAGAACAACTTTTACCGCTTCATATTTGTCTATAAAAGCTTTCGCTATGGTTTTTAACAGAAATTTAATAGCTCGGGGATCCGAGACAATCACACTCCAATTGCTGCTCATCAATCGAACCTACAATAATTTCGCTTGCTATTGCAATGTTGAACCACGTTCATTCATGTTCAAGCTTCAGTGAGAACTCGCTCTAATAAATCACGTCGCATGCACAAGTCGACGAAATTCTGATCCCATCCCGTTTGAAAAATGTGCTTGACGCCAAGATTGAACTGGTGTATTAGTTCTCTAGTACATTAATTCGCGCAAATGATCAGAGCTTCCAAGTCGGTCTTTCACTTCCATCTCGACCTGCACAGCGGGGTACCGGTCTATCGGCAGATTGTAGACCAGGTGAGAGGGGCGATTGCTGGGGGTGCATTGCGCGCCGGGGACCAGTTGCCGACGGTGCGCCAGCTTGCGGTCGATCTTGAGGTCAATCCGAACACGGTGGTGCGTGCGTATCGCGAGCTGGAGTACGGAGGCTTGCTCGAAACACATCAGGGGACGGGAACTTTTATCAGCGATCAGAAGATTCCGCGTGCAGGGGATGAGCGGCAACGCCAACTGGGGCAAATTGTCTCCGATGCCATTGCGCGCGCGGGGGCAGCGGGATTCACAGTTCAGGATGTATTGGAGCAGATGCGGAATGCGGCCAACGAGCCGAACCGCAGGAGATGAGCGATGACCAGGACAGGAAATCTGCAATATAACCGAGTGGCTATAACAGCGTTTGTGATTTGCGTGGCGGCGGGATTGGTTTTGAGCGCGATCACGAAAGGTCCCGCTCCTCTCTACCTCGGAATACTGGTCGGTCTGTACCTGTTGAATGCGATCAAAGTCGTGCAGCAGTGGGAGAAGGTAGCGCTCTTGCGCATGGGTCAGTACGTGGGGCTGCGTGGGCCCGGCATATTTTTCATTGTGCCGGTGCTGGAAACGCTGAGCCCGTATGTGGATCAGCGCGTGCGAGTGAGCAGCGTGTCGGCGGAGTCGACTCTTTCGCGCGACACGGTGCCGGTGGATGTGGATGCCATCGTTTTCTGGCTGGTGTGGAATGCGGAGAAGGCGATTCTGGAAGTAGAAAACTATATGGATGCCATCATGCTGAGCGCGCAGACGGCGCTTCGCGAGTCGATTGGGCGGCATGAGCTGGCGCAGTTGATTACAGAACGCGAGATGCTGGGACGGGAGTTGCAGCGCATTCTGGATGAGAAGACAAATCCATGGGGGATCACGGTTCAGTCGGTGGAAGTACGGGACGTGCGAATTCCCGCAGGGCTGCAGGATGCGATGTCGCGGCAGGCGCAGGCGGAGCGAGAGCGGCAGGCGCGCATCATCCTGGGACAGGCGGAGACGGAGATTTCGGAGAAGTTTGTCCAGGCCGCGGCGGCATACAGCGAGAATCCGACGGCGCTGCAGCTGCGCGCGATGAACATGCTATACGAGGCAATCAAGGAGCGCGGGTCGATGGTGATCGTGCCGTCGTCGGTAGTGGAGACGATGGGGTTCAACGGATCGCTGGCCACGGCATCCTTGGCAAAACAGGTGTTGTAACGGGAATGATGACAAAGAGCAAATCCCAAAGGGACGCCCGTCTGGCGTAGCGGTGTGATGGCTCTTACAGGAACTGCACGGCGAGAAACTGCTATGCTTTTTGCATGACTACGGTGGAGATTGTGCTTCGCTATGCAACACCGCCGACCGAGGGCACTGCGTTTGCGCTGGCCAAGGCACGCGAGGTCTATGGGATTCGGCGCCTCTGCTTCGATCGCGAAGCGCGAACACTGCGGGTTGAGTACGATGCGACGCGATTGAATGCGGCAGCGGTGATCGGGCTGGTGCGAAGTGCCGGACTGCAGGTTATTGAAGAGGTGCAGGTTGCGCTTCCAGCGCCGGCGCCGGAACCTGCCCCAGCGGCCTGACGCTGAGATTGCACCACCGCGAAAAGCCTGTTAATCTGATGATGGTTTCGTTAGAAGCCATACGTGTGCGCCCGTAGCTCAGCTGGATAGAGCGACTGACTACGAATCAGTAGGTCGGGAGTTCGAATCTCTCCGGGCGCACCATTTAACCCTACATTCCCATTCATCAATTCAGGCAAAAAATAGAGCTTGCGTGCTCTGGCGCAACGTACTTCCGCGTGTGGATACCTAATATCGACCCATACAAAGATAGAAGGATATTCATTTCTGTCACAGGGAAGTACTAGCGGTCTCCTCTGCTTTCCCTGTGACGATTTTCATCAGGTATTTAAAGTTTCTAGTTCGCTTTATAGCCTCACCCGTGCTCAGCCCGGTGGGGCTTTTTTATCAACAGGCAGGTACTGGGTAAAATCGGCGTCTCCCTCGAGCTAGGGTTCATAAACTACCAACTCTGGGGTGACGTGGTAGGCAATTTTGCCACCGACATAGTCCCCGAGATATTGAGGCGAGCCGTAGATTCCGAGGCTTGAGTTATAGCCAAACGACAACTGAACCTCGGATTGCATTGTCAGACCGACCACTGCATTGTTTTCGGAAGAGCTGGACCGTTACGTGATGTGTTCGAAAACCTGAAGGATGCTGATCCTCATTCACACAATCCGCGAGGCAATTTTTGCGAGCGGCTCCTCCGGATGGTTGCGCACTATCTGGTAAGCGCGTAGAGGAGCAGGCGTAGTTCGGCGAAGGACCATAACGGTGCCTGAGGCAGTGCCGGATTAATGTCTGGGAAACACTCCACATCAAGTTGCTGTGCTTGACAGCGAACAAATATTAGGGCTAAATGTTCCGGTGGGTCGGAGAATAATGCGTTCGACCGGCATAAAGCCCTGACCATCTTCGAACCCGCATAGAGACGCTGACGGCGCTAAAGATTGCATCCTTGAGCGCCATTGTTTAGACGACCGCTTGTCTTGTAAGCCCTTCCGGTGTTGACACAAAGTTAGTTTGATTTGCAGGGAGAGCACTGTCTCTCTGGAAAATCCACGTCGACTTCACGGAGGAACAAGATGAGAGAGCTGAAAAATCTCTGGAGAATTTGTGTGTTTCTTCTGGGCACGTTCGCGATTGCGACGGCGCAGGAGAATGGTACGATCACTGGCCAAGTGACCGATCCAACCGGAGCCGCGGTACCGGGCGTTACGATTACCGTCACTCACGCCACTACAGGCGCAGTACGCGCTACAGAATCGAGCGCATCCGGCTTGTATGAGATTCCCGGACTTGCTATCGGTTCATACAACCTCAAAGCATCAAAAGCCGGATTCAAGAACTTCGCAAAGACCGGCATCATAATCAATGTGGCGGCGACCGTCCGGGCCGATGTGGCTTTTCAAGTGGGTTCGGCAAACGAGTCCGTCACAGTGAATGCGACCGCGCTTGCCGTGCAGACGGATACCAGCGAAGTCAGTTCGCTGATCACCGGCGAGCAGGTCTTGCAACTGGCCACAAACGGCCGCAGCATGATGTCCCTGGTCACTGCGGGGACTGGGGTCACAAATACGCTACCCTCCTTCAACGGTGTGAGCGCCCAAGGCAGCAGCGCTGAAATCAACTTCAACGGCATGCGATGGGACCACAACAATTGGTTGATTGACGGCGGTGAAGTTTATGACCGCGGCAGCGGCGGCCGGCTGGATGTAGCAGTCAGTCCTGACGCGTTGTCCGAGTTCCAGACTCTCGCCAGCAACTACACGCCTGATTACGGGATTAACTCAGGCGGCACCGTGTTGATGGCTCTCAAATCCGGGACGCAAAAATTCCACGGCGCTCTGTGGGAGTTCAACCGCAACGATGCGTATAACGCCGCATACTACTTCTTCAAACAGCAGGACGTGCCGACGCCTGAGCTTCGTCTGAATATTTTTGGCGGAAATGTCGGCGGCCCTATTATCAAGAACAAGACCTTCTTTTTCGTGAACGAAGAGTGGCGCAAGCTGGTCCAGGGCGCCAATCCGAGCGTTGCGAATACAATCCCGGCCCAGTTTTTCCCCACCGCAGGAAGCGATTTGAACTACATCCCGCTCAGTGGGAATCCGCTGATTGTTCCTGCAACCTTGGACCCGGCCAAGCTTGCGATTTACCAGGCGGACTCACTGGTCCCAGGACAGCCATTTCACATCGCTCCTGGCAGGGGAGGCTACATCATTCCTGCCAACCTGCTTGATCCCAACGCGGTTCTGTTCATGGGTACTGGTGCGATTCCCAAGCCGAATACGGCGAACGGCACACAGTACATTGCCTCACCGAAGCAACCAACAGATGTTCGCGAGGACGTGGTTCGCATCGACCATAATTTCAACGACAAGTATCACCTGATGGGTCACTGGATTCACGATTCGATGGACCAGACGATTTACCCGTCCATGTGGGACGGCGACAGTTATGTCACAGTCGGCGATGTATTCAACAACCCGACATGGGGAACGGTGATCAAGCTGACCCAATCGCTTTCTCCCACGATCCTCAATGAAACATCCTTCAATGTGAACGGAAACACGATCAATATCTCGCCGGTCGGCATCTATGCGCAACCCGCCGGCTGGTCCGCGGTGGGCATTTTCGAGGGCAATAACACGTTGGATCGCATGCCCTCGATAACCTTCAGCGGCGCGCCGAACACAGAGTGGAATGTGAACTACTGGCCATGGCGGAACTCGTATCTCAACTACCAGCCGCGCGATGATTTGTCGTGGAGCAAGGGAAGCCATCAGTTCAAGTTCGGAGCCGCATACATGCGGAACGACAAGAACCAGCAGCAGCAGGCCAATACCCAGGGCGACTATACCTTCAACCAGTCGTCTTATTCTGGCGACGCCTATGCCAACTTCCTTCTGGGCTTTGCCAGCACGTACCAGCAGCTAAACCAGCAGGACGTCTTTCACTGGCTGAACAACACATTTTCCTTCTATGCGCAGGACAACTGGCACGTTCGACAGAGGCTTACCCTGAATCTGGGTATCCGCTTTGATGGCCTGCCGCACGTGTATGAAAAGGACAACCGCACGTCAAACTTCGTTCCGGCTGACTTCAGCGTAACGAACGCACAAACGCCGGATCCCGTCACAGGCAGTTTGAATCCTGCCGGTCCGGGCTTCAGCCAGCCGCCCGGCGCGCCAGTTCCGTTCTATCTGAATGGCGTCAAGTTGGCGGGCGTCGATGGATTTCCGCGAGGCCTGGTGGAGAATCACTACGGGACATGGCAGCCGCGAATCGGTTTTGCCTACAACGTCGACAAGGCCAACAAGACCGTCGTCCGCGGCGGTTATGGGTTGTTCTTCGAGCGCGTACAGGGCAACGATATCTACGGCACAGACGTGAATCCGCCGAATGCATATCAGCCCAATGTGAGCGCGGTCTACTTTTCGGACCCGAATACCAGCAACAAAACGGGGCAAACCGCCTCGGTTCCGTTCTTCCCTGGCGGCTTTAGCGCCCTTCAGTATGCCTACCCATCCCCGGCCACACAGCAATACAGCCTGGGAATTCAGCACGAAATTGCCCGATCCATCGTCGCTCAGTTCCAGTACGTCGGCATGAGCGCATGGCACCAGAACGTTCAACGCGCTATCAACACCCTGCCGATCAATGACATCGCGGACCGAGAAAGGGTGGCCGTCAGCGGAGCAAACTCAAACCTCTACAGGATCTATCAGGGTTTCGGCGGGATCACGCAAGTTGAAAACACAACGAACAGCAACTACAACTCGTTCCAGGCGGGCCTGCGCATGCAGAACCGTCATGGGTTGTCTCTCCAACTGTCGTATACCTATGGCCATGAGATCGACATTCAGAGCGGCGACCTGGGTTCGACAAACCAGCAGGGTTCCAGTGGCCTGCTCTCCAATCCGTTTAACACAAAGTACGACCGCGGCTCGGGTGTCATCGACCGCCGGCACGTATTCAACGCCAACTACATCTACAATTTCGCCTCTTTCGAGGATCGGGGTGCGTTCATGCGCATCTTGCTGGGTGGTTGGACATTCTCCGGCGTTACCGTAGCCCAAAGTGGAAACCCCGTCAACGTCACCTATTCCCCGGACACGCTGGGGCTGGGTGGCGGCACAACCAATCGTCCGAACTTTGATCCCAGCAGCAGGAGCTATCCCCACAAGCAGCTCGCATGGTTCAACACTGGAGCCTATTCAGCTCCGGTCGCTCCGTGGGATGGAGGACCCAACCAGGGCTATGGTACAGCGGGCAAGGATTCCATTGTGGGCCCGGGTCTTTTCAACTGGAATTTGAGCTTGTTCAAAGAGTTTCGGATAACCACGGCCGAGGGTCCGCGAATCCAGCTTCGATTCGAGTCCTATAACACCTTCAACCATACGGAGTTCAACGGGATCGACACGGGATTTACCGATGGAAACTTTGGTCAGGTAACCTCCACGGCCGATCCACGTACCTGGCAGTTTGGTGGTAAGTTCCTGTTCTAGAGACTGGCCCCGAGAGACGCAGTGAAGCACATGCTTAACTGCGTCTTCTCTTCCTTCTGCAGATATTTGAGCACTAGTTGCGCGATTCGCGGCGAAGGCCTGCGTATATACACATTAACGGGGAAGTCCAAGTTAGCTGCTTGCGTTGCGTGCAGGCTGGCCGCTTACCCAAGTGATCTCACCTGGCGCCGGGTACACCGATCTTGTTGAGAAATCGCTCGACAGACTTTCTGTCAATCGCCTCTCCGGGCAGAATTCCGTAGTCGAAGACGTTGTCGTAATCGGAGAGAATGAAGTTGAAACCGGCACCATTCTCGCCCCAGCGCACGACTTCTGAGAGAACGCAGATCGAACCGTCCGAGTTGTTGATTCTGCCATCCTGTCTCTGGAGCGTCATCTGAATGAGGGTACCTGGCGCCCACCGCTCTTTGGTGAGAAGAAAGAGTCCAGTGGCACTCATGTCGCCAACGTGGTAGGAGTACGGGGCCCCTCCGGTCCAGTAGTAGGCGACGACGCCGGGTGTTGAATAGCGTTTGGCTCGACGCTGATTGACATCGGGAAAGAGCCACCGCAGGAATCGGATCGTAAGCGGATCGGACGCCCGTTCTTCGGCAGCAGCGTCTTCTTGGGAAGCGACCTTCGCTGGTATCTCGACCGTTTTTGCCGCCGTACGAATGGGATGAAGCCATTTCGCATCCCATTCCGCGCTTTTGTCGGGGACGATCCGCGGACCGTTTGTGGCACGGTTGCTGGAGTCTGGAACGACTGAAATCGTGAACTTGCTGCGGTCCATGCGTACCCCTTTCGGTTCGAGTCGACTGCTGCGGACACACGTTCTGCGGTGCAATGTTTTTGTTACTGACACCGGGATATCACGAAGTTTGTTTCACGTTCAATTGAAAACCATTGCGACCTTGTGACTTATGGACCTGATGCAGGGCAAAAGACGTTAGACTTTGGTGCGTAGCAGGCGGCTGGATCCAGCGCGGTAAGTTTGTTCGCATTTGAATGCACCTTCTATTTTCTCTAAAAGTTAGGTATCAGATTGGCTGGTTCGGCCCACGGCAGTGGCAACTGGAACAACGTGAAAAGGCATCAGACGTTGGCGAATCTTTCGCCCCTCCGCCACGCGCCTCGCAGAATTTCAAAGGTCAGTCGGCATCTTCCACCTCAAAGTCCCATCCACGCGGTACTTCCGAATCGACCAGAGACGATCGAGGCATTTCGAATCACTTCAAAGGCCGATAGAATCTCGGGTGAATCTGCACATCAAGATTGAAGCGGAGACTCTATGACGAGACGTAAAGGTTGGCTTGAGAGCTTTTTGGAGCCCGAAGCCGAGCGAGCGCAGCGGCGAACAGTAGAACAGTTTGCTGCGTACCGCTGGAACGGAACCGACGTGGTGCAAGAGGCTGTGAGGGACGTCAGTCCTTCGGGAGTTTACATACTTACGAAAGACCGCTGGCAGCCCGGCACCTTAGTCACTTTGACGCTGCAAAGAGAAGGTCCGCTGGAAATGAATTCGGAACGCCGGATCGATGTGCAGGCTAAGGTCGCCCGATGCGGAAAAGATGGTGTAGGCCTGGCGTTCGTTCTTCCAAAGAATGACCCTGCATCGCGTCAATGGGAAAGCTTGAGAACCAGCCTCATTGCGGAGCGAAAGCCAGAAGACATGTTGACTCTGGTACGGCTGTCGGAAGCTATCTCGATGCTGAGTCGGATTTGCCCAGCAGGAGCAGAAGAAATTGGACAGTTGCTGCGGGGAAGACTGAGCAATCATAAGGTAGCGAACGCCATAGAAATTGCACTCAAAGCTCAAAGCCTGCTGGCAGCCGACCAAACAACGGAGGAAATACGGGCGGAAACGAGCCTTGTTGTACGCATTCTTGAAAACGGGTCATGTACTGAGGAAGGCTGGCTGAAGCACTTCTGGGGCGGGCTGCTGGCCACATCGTGCACGACGGATGGAATAGGCGAATTGAGCAGCGTTTTGGTTGAGCTGTTCTCGCAACTCACCACTTATCCTGTCCGCATCCTGGTGGTTGTATGCACGAGGGCAACGAAGGTCGAGACAGAGTCGGGTTTAATATTCGCGAAACCGCTGGCATGCAAAATGGAAGAACTCATGCAGACAACAGGTTCGCGCGGACTGCAGATTGAACGCGATCTCAGACGTTTGTCTGAACTTGGATTGATTGAAAAGAAAGGCGCCAGTTCTTCAGCCTTGTTGCAGAACGACGAGGTTTTTATAACTCCCACCTGTCTCGGACTTCAACTATTTGCGCACTGCAATGGGCAAAGAGGGTCGCTGCGGAAGTTTTATGGATTGAATTTCCCTGCGAGTCAGGGCCCTGCGCATCAACAACGAAAGAATTCCGGATCGGCGCGACCCATTCCAATCAACCGGTGAGGTTGTAGTTTGGCGTGACGATCCTGTGTCTGGAGACAGACAAGGAACTGCTCTCGAGCTACGAACTCGGCCCGGGGACTCCGCGATACTCGCTAGGAGATGCTGGAACTGAGGGTCACGGCGACATTTGAGAATTCATTGTTTAGACCCGTCGCAAGTGATTGCATGCCCACAACTGACCCAAAGGCGATGCACCCGAGGACCAGCGCATACTCAACGAGGTCCTGACCCTCCTCGCGTTCAACAAAGCTGCGTAAGTGGAAGTACAGACTGGTGATCAACGCGTTCACATGCCCCTCCTTCGGGAAAGTTAGCGTTGATCATAAAGCCGCTGGAGAATTCGGGAATGCCACTTCCGTCCCGCCGGCGTGGCCCGTTTGACTGCAGCAGTGATTACTTCGGTGCCCCATCGAGTGGTGACGGATACAGGCTTCATTCTCAGCCAAGTCTGGTGTTGCGGGGCGCAAGCGGGTGATGCCGAAGGCCTAAAACTATGTACGTGGGACTGTCAACTGTGTGGTGCCCGGAGGGGGACTTGAACCCCCACGGCCTTGCGGCCTGCGGATTTTAAGTCCTATTTTACGGGCCAAAGCATAGCCTTGCACTCCCTTGCACCGCAGCGAATAACGATAGCAGAATGAATGATTTGGATTCGATATCCACATTGCACAAGATCGCACAAAAAGGAACCAAAACACGGTACAAAGTGGCACCAAAAGCGGCACCAGATTCTAAGGTTGAGGCGAGAGCAGCGAGATCTAGGCGGCAGGCATGCAACGTAGTTGTGCTTTGCTGTCGACGGCCGCGTGCCGCTGCATGCGCCAAAAATCCACTGTAATATAACAAATAATGTTATATTCGAATTCTACGAGGATTCTGTGACTGGAAATGCCCTAAGAACTGGACGCGAGGAAGCCAAACTCACGCAGCAAGAAGCGGCGTCAAGGCTTGGTCTCACGCAAGCTTACCTGTCAATGCTCGAACGAGGGCGTCGGCCTGTGACCACGGAACTCGCTGCGCAAGCAATAAAGGTATTTCATCTCCCGCCAACGGCCCTGCCCTTGGAAGCGGAATTTCTTTCGACTCTGGATGAGAATGCGTTCAAAGCGGAACTCGGCGCACTGGGCTACCCGGGCTTCTCCTACCTGCGCGGAAAGTCTCACTACAATCCTGCTCGATTGCTGTTCCTTGCACTCGACCAAGACAGCCTCGATCGAAGGGTGGTGGAGGCACTTCCCTGGCTGGCCTACACGTATCCGGGCATGGATTGGGAGTGGCTCACACGAAACGCCAAGTTGAACGACCGTCAGAACCGGCTTGGGTTCGTGGTGGATCTTGCCGAGGAAGTACGCAGAGAAGATCGGCGATGCATCACGAAGAAAAAGCCTATCGACCAGAATAAGGCTCAAATTAGAACGTTCGCGACTCGCAAGAGAGGACACGCTCTCCAACGACTCCATGACACAAGCTGAGCGCAAGTGGCTTCGTCGGAATCGCCCACCAAAGGCGCGACACTGGAACCTGCTCACGGACCTCGACGTGAAACACTTGGCTTATGTGCCCTCGTGAAGCGATACCGGAACCGTGGCGGTCCTTCCTCAACGAACTGGACCGAATTGCGATATCGATGGTGCGTCTCGATTGTATTGGCGGTTTTGTTGTCACGATGCTTTACGGGCTGAGCCGGCCTACTGCCGACGTGGATGTGCTTGAAATCGCCCCACGTGCTGTGGCGGACGCTTTTTCTCAGGTCGCGATGCTGGGCGGGCCATTATTCCAGAAATATGGCGTCTATTTGGATCGAGTGACTATTGCGCAGCCACCCTACGAATACGAAAGTCGCCTTCAGGAAATGTTTCCTGGAGCATTTCAAAACTTGCGCCTGATGGCACTTGATCCATACGATCTCGCGCTTACCAAGCTCGAACGCAATATAGAGCGAGACCGAAGCGATGTGCGATACCTGGCTCGTGCCATTCCTTTTGATCTGGAGCTGCTTCGCCATCGTTACCAGCAAGAGCTTCGTCCCTATCTCGGCAATCCGAAGCGAGAAGACTTGACGCTTCAATTATGGATTGAAGCCATCGAGGAAGACAGGGCCGTCTGATCGAATTGCTCTCTCTAAGTCAGTGAAATCTGCCTAACGCGTGAAGTGACGACTCGGAGGTGTTTGGCTGGATGCGTCTCGTTTTGATTTCAGATACCCACGGTCTCCATGATCGAGTTCCGAAATTGCCGCAAGGTGACATTCTCGTGCATGCTGGCGATTTCATGAACGCAGGTTATGATCTGCGGGAAGTTGTCTCATTCAATCGCTGGCTTGGAGAACAGCCGTTCGCGCATCGCATTGTTTGTGGCGGGAATCATGACCGGCTGTTCGAGAACTCCCCGGAGCTGGCACGCCCGCTCCTGTCTAATGGAATCTACCTCGAAGACAGCGGAACAACGATCGCGGGATTTTCTTTCTGGGGATCACCCTATACTCCCGCATTCCTTTACTGGGCTTTTATGTATCCCCGCTGTGAAGAAGCAAATGTGCATTGGGACCGCATTCCAGATGCCCTCGATGTACTCGTGACGCATGGTCCTCCTTATGGAATCCTCGATCAGACAACTTCTGACGGACCCCATCTGGGCTGCGAAGAGCTGCTCAAAGCCGTACGACAGAAGCGACCCAAGGTGCATGTCTTTGGCCATATTCACGGAGGCGCCGGAACCTATTTCGACGGAAGCACTCAATTTGTTAATGCCGCCTATTTGAATGAGACCTACAAACCCCTCGAGCCTGCAGGGAAGGTCCGGATAATCGATCTGTGAAATTGCAGCGTGCAGCTTTTTGGGGCTGAGATCACCCTGATTGCTCGTGGTGTGACACCCAGCTTCGCCATGCGAGTGGGCTCGAATCGCGGAATGACAGCTGGAAAATGTATGGCGGGGACGACGGGGCTCGAACCCGCGACCTCTGCCGTGACAGGGCAGCACTCAAATCTCATCCCAGGAGAAATCTGATGACTGTCGATCATACACCTGAACCGCTTTGGATCAATGAGCCCGATTGGCTTTGCGCGGTGGAATTTCTAAACGACGCAGACCCAGAGAGTAGGGATTTGGCTGCGGATACGATCGGTTACCTGCTTGGCTATTCACAGCTGACGAACACTCGTTCGTTAGCGCTCATCGGCGATCCAGAGTTGATGGCATACGAGATTTTGTTTTCATTTTCTTCTCCGGCAGAGAAGGCGAGATTCCTAGACTTCATTCGGTCAAATGACCAACTAGGAAATGAATATATCGTCAATGATCTAATTGAGCCTGTGAAGGAAGAGATTCGAGATGCGCAGCCTCTCGCCGCAGTACTACCTCAATCGGCACTAGCGCGGGCGTTAATGGTTGCAACTTTTGTCACTGGTCCCATTCAGCATTCGACCATTCAATGACGGCAAGGGTTGTCGTTAATCTTCCCGAAAATCTGCAATGAATACGGCGTCACAAGTAATGCATCTTTGAAATGTGCTTCTCTCGAGTAACTCGTTACTCCCTTCAGTCTCTGCGAGTATCCGGAAGTGCCCTGTTGATGCCCATCGAGCATCAGTCTTGACGAAAAAGGTCTTGGACGCCGAATCGATTTTGATTCACTCTCTGAACAGCGGGCCGGCCCTGTCACTGAAGCTTGAGCGCGCTACTCGCTGAGTCGAGGCTTGAGAAGGAGATTATGCATGGATCGATCTGTAGAAAAATTGCTCTATTCCCGGCGCGACACCGCCGAAGCACTGAGCTTAAGCATTCGATCGATTGATTACCTCATCACAACCGGACGGCTCACCGCGCGGCGGGTCGGTGGCAAGATTCTTATTCCAGCAAGTGCTGTCCGGCGCTTCGCAAGGGAAGACCACCCAGATTCAGTGCGCTCCGGCATACCCGCGCTCTCGTCAGATCAAATGAAGGTTGGCCAACACTCTTCGGAAGGATCGATAAGCCGCTTCCAGCCACAGAGTCAGGGTATTGATGAAACTGTGCCTAAGAGGGCAAACGGCCGCTACTGATTAGCGGGCTTCACGCAGCTGCTGGATCAAGCTTTTCAATGGCGGCCTGATTGTGCTCCGGAGCCAGATGAGCGTAGCGAGTCGTCATCGAAATTGTTTTGTGACCAGCAAGTTCCTGCACTGTTCGCAGGTTTACGTCCTTCATGACCAATCGGCTGATGAAGGTATGGCGAAGGTCATGCCAGCGAAAGTTCTTCACCTTGGCCTCTTCGAGGGCCAATTCAAACCAAGCCCTAGGGTTGTTGAGATCACGTCCGTACTTTGAAAGAAACACGCGACCATTGTGCGGCCGGGTGGCATGTAACGCTTCGAGAACGCTGAGGCAGGTTTTGTTCAGCGGAATCTCTCGATCACTTCCATTCTTCGTCTTCTCCAATCTGATACGTTTCCGACTCAGCGAGACTTGGGACCATTCCAGACTGAACTGCTCACTCTTTCGCATCCCAGTGTTCAGAGCTACGTCGAATTCCGGCATGTGCTTCGGAAATTTCTTCTTGATTGCTGCACGTAATCTCGCTTCCTCGTCTGCTGACAGGAACCGAATACGGGCATTGTTCTCCGCCCGTTGCTCAACCAGCCGCGCAGGATTGCTCGTGACCTTGCCGTCTGCCAGCGCAATCTTGAACGTCTTTCCAAACACATTTTTATAACGGTTCTTCGTCGCGGCTGACCATTTGTGAGAACTGATCCAGGTATCAATGTCAGAAGGTTTAATCTCTTCAGCGGCCCGGTCGGCGAAGGCCTCCAGAATGAGTTTCATCCTGCCTTTGAAATTTCGAACATCTCTGCGGTCGTGGTTGACGTACCAGTCGATGGCTTCCTGGGCAAGCACGGAGAACTTGATGCCCTTGTCTTTCATGTTCGCTGGCATCTTTACGCCACGAAGAATGTCCGCCTTGCGAATCTTGTAGAGCTTGATTGCGTCGCCGCGGCGCCCCACCTTTTCCCGATGCTCGACACCAGCGTCTTTGAAACGTATCCACCAGATGTCTGAGCCTGGCACCTTTTCGAAGACTCCGCGTTCTTTGCGAACCACCTTCCTCGGCATAGGATCTGCCTCCTGAATGCGATCCTAGCAAAGTCGGAACAAAGTGGCACCAAGAGTGGCACCAGCGCTATATTTAGGATTGCCAGTTTCCGAGATTTATCTATATAAGTTATTGATTTTATTGGTGCCCGGAGGGGGACTTGAACCCCCACGGCCTTGCGGCCTGCGGATTTTAAGTCCGCTGCGTCTGCCAATTTCGCCATCCGGGCTTGTGGGATGGGTGTCAGATCAATGGTAAATCGAAATGGGGCGGCCGCGGCAGGCCAGCGACCTGTCGTAGCGGCGAAGGAAAGGGTCCTAGCTGGCAGCAAGTCTGGATACGGACTGGATGTCTGTCTTCGAAAGCTATTGCGGATGTCGAAAGCGGATGTCTTCGCCTTCGAGCCTATATTCTGCCGAGCAGGTGTCGCCTCCGCAGATCATGGTTTCTTTTTCGCAAAGCTGGCGACGCGTGATTAGCCCCATCGTGCCGCAGCGGGGGCAGGACATCACGGCTATGTAGGGATTTTGCGCATGGCCAAGCTTGGATTGGTTTTCCAGAAGGAAAACCGTTCCGGGGTCCATTTTTTCGGGGATCCATTCTTCGAGAAATTGCAAGTCGGTAGACATCCTGCCCTCCGAGAGTCTGACGTTGCAGAGCGTTCGTTCGGTAGTGCTGGGTGGTCCGTCTTTCAACAACGTGCTGCGAATGAGGTGTCCGATTGCCTCGTAGTGTTTACGTGCTGCCAGCTTCGAGTCAATGAGAATCGGAGAAGGCTATTTGCAAATCGGATTCCCATGGTTGATTTTCTATCTGCCACTCGGAGCTTTCGATGCCGCAGTCGTCGTGGTAGTGCTTGCGTCGATCTCGCGATAAATTTCAATGTTGCGCAGAATTGCCTGCACATAGTCGCGAGTCTGGGTGAACGGAATGGATTCGACGAACTCGTCAATGCCGCTATAAGGGCCCGCTGCCTGCCAGTCTTCCACGCGGCTCTCGCCGGCGTTGTAGGCGGCTAAAGCGTACTCGGGAACTCCGCCGAACCTATCCAGCGTCTGCCGGAGGTAGCGGGTGCCGAGGCGGATGTTGGTCTCGGGATCAAGTAATTGGAACGTCTGGAAGTGGGTCATTCCCTCCTGGTGCGCCAGTGATTTGCCAGTGGATGGCAGGAGTTGCATGAGGCCCCAGGCGTTAGCGTAAGAGATCACCGAGGGATTGAATTCGGATTCCTGACGAATGAGGGACGCAACGAGATAGGGATCGAGATTGTTTTTTGCAGACTCGGCCTTGATGGTATTCCAGTACGGCGCGGGGAAGAGGATGCGCCAGTAGGCAAGCGGAATGGATTGGATGGATGCGCTTGCGGCGCCGGGCAAAGCGCGCTTGAGAGCGCGCATGGCACGGTAGGCTTCTCCGTACGACGTGTAGATTTGCGCTTCCGCCAGGGCGCTCCACGACCCTGAGTCGGGATCGGCGGCAATCTCGCGGGGGATGTAGTCATTCAAGCCGGCGTTGGCGAGCAGCTTTGCCTTGGCCAGGTGCGGGCTGTCCTCAGGAAAAGTTTCGGCAAGGGGCGGCAGATCAGCGGCCTTCATCTCGTCAAGGTCAGGAGCGGCAGCCGGTATCGTGCTGCCAAGCGCCGCAAGGCGCTGACGCGCCATCTGTGCGTAGAAAAAATGCTGGTAGACGCGGACAATGGTGCGGTAGTTGGCTACAGCCTGGGCTGGATTGTGATCCTGCGTCTCGTAAAGACGTCCGCGCCAATACAAGGCTGAAGCGGTCTCGGGTGTGCCGGAGAAGTTGTGAATCTGTTCGTCGAAGATGCGCGCGGCAACGTCGTAGTTTCCGAGACGGTAGTTTAGCCAACCGGCACGCCAGTGTGCGGCAGAGGCATTCTTGGTGGAAGGAAAGTGCTGGGCCAGGTAGCTGTAGTATTCGGCTGCCCGCAGATAGTCTTTGCGCAGCAGATACATGTTCCCGCTGGAAAAGAGTGCTTCAGCCAGCCACTGGCTTTGGGGAAAGTCGGTTTCTATGCGCGTAACGATGCGCGTCTGCTCGTCGAGGTCGTTCCGATTGCGGGCAAGTTCCATGAGCAGATACAAACGGCGCGCACCGTTTTCGTCAGGGGTGTCGGCGAGGGCTGACGCCTGGCTCTCGGTGAGGCGCTTCAACTTGAAATCGCAAGCCGCCGCGGCAACTGCGTACGCGTTGCGGGATTGCGTGTCAAGGTTGGCCTTCAAGGTGAGGGCACGATATTCCTCGGCAGCTTCTTCATAGCGCCCTGCCTTGTAATAGGCGTCCCCGAGGCTGCGCAGTTGATCACTGGTCAGGGAGTCTTCAGCATTGAGCGAGGTGAGCTTGGCGCGTGCGATAGCAGCTTCAGTAGAGAGAGGGTAAGCGAGAAGGAGCGCCTTGAAGATGCGGATGGCTTCCTGATCTTCATTCTGCGCCTGGGCCACAAGCCCGGCGGCGAGTTGATAGCCGACGCGGCCAGCGGCGGGATCGCTGGCTGATGCGTCGAGAACCCGTTTGGCTCCGGCGGGATCGTGCAGGTCGAGCAGCACGTTGGCTTCGAGTTCGGGAACCTCGTCGACAAAAATGCTGTCGGGATATTTCTCTTTGAAGCCCTTCAGTAAAGTTTCAGCCTGGGCTTCTTGATTGGCTTCGTGATTTGCCTTAGCGGCAAGGAAGGCGGCGTAATCATCGAGCGCCTCCCCCGTCTCCGTTGCCTGATGCAGGCTTGCAATGGCATCTGTATATCGCTTGTCGAGGAGGTAGGCGTGGCCCAGGGCAAGATAGGCAGCGGCGGCAGCTTCGCCGGTATGCGAGTGAGCATAAGACGTGACGCCGGAGTAAGCGGCCGGTGTGCGCAGGGTGGCGAGTTGCTGGGCCATTGGCCGGAGTTCGGTGGAGGCAACGAAGGCCAGCTTGATTTTATGGGCACGGGCTGCGCGTCGGCGGCGCTCGGCAGGGGTGACGTACTTCTTCTTGCCGCGGGGCGCGGTGGCTGAGTGGTGCGTGGATGCTGATGTCTTTTTGGCGGAGGATGGGGCCGGCTTCTTGGATGAAGTCGCGGCGTGACTTGTGCTTGCAGCGGGTTTCTTTGTGGATGCGCTGCCGGATTTAGGTTTATGGGTCGTAGAACCTGACGTGTCAGAGGAAGACGCGGTTTGCGCGTCGTACCGTTTTCCCTCAACCGGCGAGACCGCCAGTAAAGCACAGAGCGTCGCGGCCAGCATGCGGGCTGGTACATGGGTCGGAAGAGGAGGAAAAACAGGGGCCATAGATTCACTTTAAGCCTGAAATGGCTGTGGAGAACAGCGAAGTACCCGTACCGTTACGTTCCTTCGGGAATGAAAGGATTTGCTGTTCCCGGCGGCGGAATTCCCCATTGGCCGGGCCACCGCCGTCCTTTACACTTAGACGTAGGGATTTGGCCCGGTTTGGGCAGGCCCGCAGATTTCCCGCAACCAACCCCCATGGCGACCATCCAATCGATAGCAGGCGAAAACGAGCAACATCCCGATGTGGCCCTCGTTGAAAGGGTCCGCAGCGGAGATATCTCGGCGTACGACGAACTCGTTCACAAATACGAGCGGCAGATCTTCAGGATTGCGCAGCACATTACGCAAAACCGCGAAGATGCCGAAGACGTAATGCAGGACGCGTTTCTGAAGGCCTACGAGAAGCTCGACCAATTTCAAGGAAACTCGAAGTTCTACACATGGCTGGTCCGGATCGCAGTAAACGAAAGTCTGATGCGCCTGCGCAAGCGGCGTACCGGCAAAATGGTTTCGATCGACGAGGATATCGATACGGAAGAGGGCAGCGTTCCGCGCGACCTGGCGGACTGGGCTCCCGATCCGGAGCAGAACTATACGCAGTCGGAACTTGCCGAAATTCTGCGCAAAACCATTCAGGGCCTGCCTCCGGGATTCCGGATCGTTTTTGTGCTTCGCGACGTGGACGGCCTGTCTACGGAAGAGACAGCGGAGACGCTGGGACTGAGCGTGCCTGCCGTGAAATCACGATTGTTACGGGCACGGCTCCAGTTGCGCGAACGCCTCAGCCGTTACTTCAAGCGGAAAAAGGTTCGCAAGGAAAAGGGAGTCAAAAGTGACGTGCACTGAGTTTCTGGCCATGCTCGACGACTTGATCGACGATTCGGTGACAACCGAGATGCGCGCCGATCTGCAGGAACACCTGCGCGGCTGCGAGCACTGCGAAGTCACGTTGAGCACGACCCGCAAGACGATCCAGATATATCGCTCGCACGAGGTGTATGAAATGCCCGTGGGGTTGCGGGAGCGGCTGCACAAGGCCATCATGGAGCGATGCAAAAAGGGTTGCTGAAGGGCACGGATCCCTGGCTACATTTTCAAGCGCGCGCCGATCATCACGTCATCAATTCAGCAAACCAAAGACGGCCACTCCATTCGGAGTTCCGACGAAGACCTTGCCGTTGACGATCAAGGGCGTGATGAACTTGTTGCCATTGCCAAAGTGATCGCGACCGGCTGCTGCCTGATTGCTGTTGTAAAGCTCACTCAGATTTGTTGCGTCGTAGGCGTGCAGCACAGCGGGCGAGGAATTCTCCACGGCCCAGACAATGCCATTGGTGGTTCCGTTGGAGCTGACTGCCGGAGTGGTGCCGGGATATTGGAACGTGTTCGCACTATGGAACGCCGCCGTGGTTGCGAGTTTGGCGTTGGTGATCGGGAATGCCTTCAATGTGTCGTTGACTGCGCCATAGTAGACGGTGTTGTTGAACCAGGCTGGCATCGACCAGACTCCGCCGATGGCGCCATCGATTTCCTGATAAACAGCGCTGTCGTCCGTCGCGCTGAACTTGCCCATATCATCTCGATTCACGACGTAGATATTCTTGTCCTTCCCTGCCCCGACTGCGAGATGCCTCACCGCACCTGTCGCGTCTTTCAGATCGGGCAGAAGAAGAGCTCCCCCAGAGCCAAGATCGATGTCCCCTTGAGACTCGGAGACGGTGTTGAACGGCTCGAAGTAATCAGCCACGGCGAGAGTTCCGCCACTCGTGGACACTTTCATGAAGGCATTCCCGAAATCGGAGTTCACGGGAAAGCCGCTTGAATTCAGTGTCGCGTCAAATTTTCCGTTGGCATCGAGAAAGTAGATGTTGCCGGACGTGTCTGCGGCAAGGCCCGCACCCGACATCCATATCGAACCCTCGCTGCCGTTGGGCGTCAGGTTGAGCACGCTGGTCTGCGCGAGTGAGGTTTCGCTATACCCCATCAACCAGCCCGTGTATGGCCCAAAGTCGCAGTGCGATGTCCAGCCCATGTAGATGACGCCATTCAAGAGAAGCAAACCTACTCGCTCAGCGTATTTACCGGGGTCGAATGTTAGTTTTCCGCTTGAGCTGCCGGATCCGGTGCCGGAGACAGAGGCGCTAATTTCGGTTGGACTTCCGGAAACTTCCGCGCCGGTGGTGATGTCGAGCGCGTGAAGACGCTGGTGATATGCGCCCTGGGCATCTTTCGACATTCCGACGACAAATATCGTTCCGTGGGCGCCGGCGCTTCTGTCGAAGACGGGCGTCGATGTGATGCCGATTTCAGGGCTGATTTGACTGCATCCGTGATCGTCGCTCGTGGTTTCATTCGCGCCGAGGATGGACGTCTTCCAGATTTGCGTGCCGGAATCGGCGTCGAAGGCGTAGACGCTGTCGTGCTCGGAAACGGCGAAGACCACGTTGCGAGTCTGGCCGCCGACATTCAGCGCGGAAAGATATAGCGGCTCTCCGTCCACCTTGCCGTCAACCTGGAGAGTCCTGAGCAGGCCAAAGCTTGCGGATGTAACGTTGGCGGGAGTGAGCGTGGTCTCGTTCGGATTGAGACCGGTGCGCGCAACGTCGTCGTGGTAGGTAGTTATGTCGATGCCGGCTGAGGATGCCGGTGGCGGAGCTGGTGGAGTGGGGGGTGGAGCCGGGGGTGGAGCGGGCGGCGCGGCAGTGACCGCGATGGTAATGGGCACATTGTGACTGAGAGTGCCCGATGTTGCCGCGATGCTGGCTGTGACGGAACTTGCAGCTGCGGTGGCCGCGGCCGAAAAGCTAATTTGTTGCGGGGCGCCTGGGGTTAAGGAGACCGTTGCGGGGGAGGCAGTAACTCCCGTGGGAAGTCCCGTGACCGAACCTTGAATCGTGCCGGCAAACCCGTTGAGTGCGGCAGCGGTCACAGTTACCGCCTGTGCAGGTCCGCCTGCATTAAGGTTAACGCTGGCGGGGTTGGAAGAAAGCGAGAAGTCTGCCATCGGCTTTGTTTGGGAGCCCCTGCTACTGCTGCCACCGCCGCAGCCGCTGACAATGCAAACGACGGCTAGAATGCAGATGCGGCTCGAACCTGATGTCAAGAATCTGCTCACCATTTGCCTCGCTGTGAGCATTGGACGCAACAAACTTCTTGAGGGTTGGGAGCAGCGCGAGAACAGGCCTGCAGTTACGGTCGAGACAGGGGTCTCACGGGATGTGGCTGTCAGCCAAAACCGCTCTTAGTCAGGACCCTGTGAGAACACAAGCGGCCTTTCGGTCCGGATCGCACTGAGAACAGATGTCGCGATGAGTAGCCGAGCGAGCGGAAGATCTCAGTTACGCGCTTTTCGCAGAAGACAGAACGATTACGACCGGAATCTTTGGCCTTGTAGAGACCCAATGTCGGCAATCGCGAGCAAATCTGTCGCTGATGTTTCGCCGGCATCAGCTACTGCTGCGCCGATACTCAATGAAATTGGAACGTTGCCCTGCGGAACTCGGATTGGCTCACTCGCAGATCGACTTGCGAATGGCCTCAGCGCGCCGGCATAGCTGTTCCCTGTCTGAGCCCGGCAACGCGATAAAGAATTCCTCACCCCCGTAGCGGCCGACAAAGTCGTAGGAGCGAACGTGCTGGCGGAGGCGGTTGGCAGCTTCTTTCAATACCAGGTCGCCGGTCAAATGGCCATAGGTGTCGTTGACGTGCTTGAAGTTGTCGAGATCGAGCAGCAGCAGACCGGTATGCGCATCGGAACGTCTGGCCCGCTCCAATTCATGCTGAAAGAGATCGAGGAAGGCGGTGCGATTCCAGAGGCCGGTAAGCCCGTCGCGCATGGCCTGTGCGCGCAGTTCCTCACGGGCATGAATCAGCTCATTCTGGAGAGCCAGGATGCGATTCGCTACGAGCAGGCGGGCACGCAATTCCGGCTCGCCGAATGGTTTTCCGAGACAGTCATCTGCGCCGGACTCGAGCGCATTGACTACGTCTTGTTCATCGGTGCGGCTGGTGACCATCAGGATGTAGTGGTAATAGGAACGGGACTTTTCCCGAAGTCGACGGCAAAGCTCGATGCCGTCGATTCCCGGCATGGCCCAATCGACGATGACGAATCTCGGGTGGACGCTCCTGCTGAAGCATCTGCCATGCGTCGTGGCCATTGTCGACGACGAAGATTTCGTAGCCCCAGCGAAGAATCCAGTGCTTCAGGATGAGCCGGGTAACGGTGTCATCTTCCGCGATGAGCACGCGGGGGCGCTTCCCTCCGTAGGGCCCAGACTCGACTGGGTGCATTGGCTCTTACCTCGTACAGCCGCCACCGTGGGGAGGAGATGCGCAGACTATGGTTTATATACTGAATCAATTCTAGGATGGCGTTTTGCAGGGAGAAATGACTCGATTGTGCTAGAACCGGTCTTTCTGGCGATCATCCGGCTATCTCAATGGTTACGAAGGGGACAAACACGAACATGGACCACAACTTCCGTTGAAAAATGGAGTCATTCTTAAATAGAAGTCTGATCCGCTGGGACGTTGCAACCCATTTTTCACATGAGGAGCCGTCATGCAGGCATTCCATGCACCGATGACTGCAGTTTTATGCCTCTGCCTTACCTGTCCGGATACGCCTGCCCAATCTACACTTTCAGACTCAGACCAGCCGACCAGGCGCAATTCCGGTCGCGCCGTATACCACTCGACGGAACTTCAAGGCGATGCGCGGATCCTTCATGCTTTGAGCCGGTTCACCTTTGGGCCCCGGCCGGGAGATGTGGATGCTGTGCGCGCAAAGGGAATAGATAAGTGGTTCGATCAGCAGTTGCATCCGGCAACCATCAATGAGTCGGATCTGCAAAACCGCCTAGCTGAGTTCCCTGCTATGCAATGGAATCCGGAGGATCTGCTTTTCCGCGTACCAAGCAATGCGATCATCCGGCAGACGTTGGATGGCAAGATTGCTGTTCCTGAGCATGGAGCGCTGCATGCGGTGTATGAAAACCAGATGTATCGCGTGAGCGTGAAGCGGCAGGAGAAAGAACAGAAAAAGGCGGAAGAGCAATCGAAGCCGCAGATGATGGCTGCGGTTGCCGCTGGAAGTGGCGGCGGCTCTGAGATGGAGATGCAGGCGACTGCACCGCCGCAGGGCGCGATGGATTCAAACCAGATGGATGTTGCGAAAGTGGCGCCGGCAGCGTCCGTAGATGAGAGACAATTTCACCGAATGCTGGATCTGGCGCCGCAGCAACGGGTGCTGCACCTTGTGGCGATGCAGTCGGAATTGTTTGATGACTTCTTCAAGTTGCTCAGGCCCCAACAACGCCGCGCACTATTGCAGGACCTTTCGCCGGATCAGAAAGAAACGGTTCTCGATCTCGAGAACCCGCAGCGGCTGGTAAACGATGAGATCATTGCGCAGCGCCTGACGCACGACATCTATGCCAATGCGCAACTCCAGGAAGTGATGACGGATTTCTGGCTCAATCACTTCAATGTGTTTCTGCACAAGAACGAAGCGACACCGTATTACATGGTCAGCTTTGAGCGCGATGTGATTCGTCCCCGGGCGCTAGGGAAGTTTGAGGATCTGCTCGAGGCAACGGCACACGGCCCGGCGATGATGTTGTACCTCGACAACGCCAGCAGCATTGGACCTGATTCGCTCGCAGCGGAGCGGGTGGACCGGCGGCCGAACAACAAGAAAAGACGCGAAGGCCTGAATGAAAACTACGCGCGAGAGTTGATGGAACTGCACACCCTGGGCGTGAACGGCGGCTACACGCAGGCGGACGTGACGCAGGTGGCGCGCATCTTGACGGGATGGACCGTGGAGCGCCCGCAACGCGGAAGTGGGTTCCAGTTTGAGCCGAACCGCCACGAACCCGGTACGAAGGTCGTGATGGGTCAGAAATTCAAGGAACACGGCGAGCAGGAGGGACGCGAACTATTGCATATGCTGGCGACGCGTCCGGCGACGGCACAGTTTATCTCGCACAAGCTTGCAGTGCGATTTGTAAGCGATGATCCGCCGCAGGCCCTGATTGATCGCATGGCCAAGACTTTTCTGAGCACAAGCGGAGACATCGCCGCGGTTCTGAGCATGCTGTTTCATTCCCCGGAGTTCTGGGACTCGAACGTGTATCGCGCGAAGGTGAAGACTCCTATTGAATTCGTTGTCTCCGCGGCGCGGGCCAGTAACGCCGATATTGAGAATATGCAACCGCTGGCCAATGCAGTGCGCGAAATGGGCATGCCGCTTTATGGCTGCGTAACTCCGAACGGATACAGCTGGAAATCGGATGCGTGGGTGAGCACCAATGCGCTCGTCAATCGCATGAATTTTGCGTTGTCACTTGCAGCGAACCGGCTGCCAGGGATTTCGATCGCCTGGGACCCCACGGAAAGCATGAGTAACGATTCAGCGATGATTGAAGCGAATCCCTGTGCCCGATCCGCAGGTTGAAGAGACGCGGCTTGAGTCTTTATTGGTGACCGGTGGCGTGAGCGAATCGACACGAACCGCGGTGTTGCAGCAATTTGAGCAGCAACGAAATCAGAATCAATACGGTGCGGAGGCTATGCCGGTGATGGCGACAGGCGATCGGCAGAAGTTCCGCGCACGAGCAGTTACGGAAGCCGAGAGGCAGGATCAGGTGCTGGCTGGATTGCTGATTGGGTCACCGGAATTTCAGAGACGCTGAAGGAGAGCAACGATGCACATGAATCGGCGGTTTTTTCTTCACCGAGGTGCGCTGGCGGTTGCCGGCACGACCGCCCTGCCCGGTTTTCTGGTGCGCTCGGTTCTGGCGGAGACGGCAGGGGCACCCAATCGCCGGATGGTGGTGATCTTTCAGCGCGGCGCGGCAGATGGTCTTAATGTCGTAGTTCCCTATCGCGAGAAGAACTACTACGCGATGCGGCCGAACATCGCTATTCCACAGAACCAGGTGATTGATCTTGACGGGTCCTTCGGATTGCATCCTTCTCTGACGTCGTTCAAGCCGCTTTACGATGCGGGGCATCTGGCGATTGTGCATGCGGCTGGTTCGCCAGATATGTCGCGTTCACATTTTGATGCGCAGGATTTCATGGAGTCAGGCACGCCGGGACTCAAGAGCACCGAAGACGGCTGGTTGAATCGCGCGCTGCAGGCCGAGGATGAGAATCGCAGGCGCCAGGAGACAGCATTTCGAGCTTTGGCGCTTGGCGCGCAAGTACCACGCACGCTGGCGGGCAAGGTGCCTGCGATTGCGCTCAACAATGTAAACAACTTTTCCGTCGCCGGACGCGGACCCGCGCCCTCGCCGGCTGCGAGCGCGTTTGAGGCGATGTATGGCGGCAGTGGCGACCATATCTTTCATGCTGCGGGCGCGGAGACATTCGAAGCGGTGAAAATGCTGCGCGCGGCGAATCCGGCACAGTACCAACCGGCGGCGGGAGTTGAGTACCCAAACTCGGAATTTGGCAACCGCATGAAACAGGTTGCCCAGTTGCTGAAGTCAAACCTTGGCATTGAGGCCGCATTTACTGATATTGGCGGATGGGACACGCATCAGAACCAGGGAAACGTAGAGGGGCAGCTGTCTCAGAGGTTGCGCGATTTTTCCCAGAGCATAGCCGCTTTCTGGCGCGACATGGGCGATGGCGCGGAGAATGTGACGCTGGTGACAATGTCGGAGTTTGGACGCACGGCGCGCGAGAACGGAACCGGCGGAACTGATCACGGGCACGCGAATGCGATGTTTGTGCTCGGCGGGAATGTGAAGGGCGGCAAGGTTTACGGAAAGTGGCCGGGACTTGAGAATCACCAACTGAATGAGGGCCGCGACCTGGCGCTGACCACCGATTACCGGCAAGTGCTGGGCGAAGTGGTGAGCAAAACGATCGGGGCTAACGATCTTGACCTCGTATTTCCAGGCGCTCGAATCGGGTCAGATCGTTTTCTTCAATTGGTGTAGGGCAGGTATTCAGAGACACGCCCTGTACACAAAATGTACTTCAGGTGACTTTCATTCGGCGCGCAAGGCATCTGTTGGATTGACAGAGGCAGCTCGATGCGCGGGCAGGAAGCTTGCTGCCAACGACGCCGAACCGAGCACGAGGGCGACGGTAGCCAGCGTCGCAGCATCCCATGCTTGAACACCAAACAGCAGCTTGCCCATCGCCATCGAGGCGCCGACCGCACACACAAGCCCGATGGTTATACCAGCGAGGGTGAGCCATCCTGCCTGGCGCATCACCATCTTGTAGACCGCGCCGCGTTGCGCACCGAGGGCCATGCGAACGCCAATCTCGCGGGTTCGCTGGCTGACGGAGTACGCAATGACGCCGTAAAGCCCGACCACTCCCAGCACCAGCGCAATCACAGCGAAGCCGCCGACCAGCCAGGTAGAGAAGCGATGGAGGATCGCCGATTGCGTAGTGTGAATCTGGTCATTCATGGTTATCTCGCGGAAGGTGCCCAGATTCGGATCGATCTGATGCAGGGTTTTGATAACAACAGGCAGAATGGCTTTTTCATCACCTGAGGTTCGTACGACGATGGCATTGAAGTTGTCAGGGCCATAGAACAGTGCTTGATATTCAGCCGGCCACATGTCCTCATCGAGGCCAACCTCGCGCACGTTGCCAACGATGCCGATGATCTCGCGGACCGACTTCGGGTCGAGATCGCCGTCAGCGACCTTTTGTCCGATGGGGTCCTCACCGGGGAAGTACTTCTTCGCGAGCGCTTCGTTGATAACGATCTTCTGAGATTTCGAAGCATCGTCATCTTCAGTGAAGAGGCGGCCACGAATAAGCCGTGCCTTGAGTGTGGGGAGATATGTGGGAGTTACGTCGCGCTCATCCACTTCATTGTGTTCGCCATGAAAGGGCTTGCCTACAACGCGAATCCAATCGGTGTTGCAGTTGCATTGGACGGGCAGGTAGCTGGTGATGCCTACGGACTCTACTCCGGGCAGAGCCGAGAGGCGACGATTTATCTCGCGGAGCAGGGCGACTTTCTGCTCGGGCTTGGGATAGGAGCTTTCCGGCGCTGCGATCTGTAGTGTTGCGAGATGCGAAGCGTCGAAGCCCAGGTCGACGTGAAGCAGATGATAAAAGCTCTTGCCGAGAAGTCCTGCGCCAACCAGGAGTACGACAGCGATGGAGAGTTCGACGACGACAAGATTCGCGCCCATCCGTTGCCAGAAGCGTCCTGCAGCGGAGCGGCCACCATCGCCAAGCCCCTCGCGGATGTCCTGGAACGACAGCCGCAAAATGGGAGTCAACGCCATGAGCCCAGCCGCCAGCAGAGCAACGGCGCCTGCGAAGATCGCGACATGCACGTTAAAGCCGACGTGACCAAGAAAGGGGACGTTATCGGAGACGGTTTTTGGAATCAGGCTTTTCAGTATCGTCATCGTCCAAATAGATACAAGCATTCCAGCCAGGCATCCGGCAGAGGCCAGCAGCAGCCCTTCGGTGACGAACTGTCGGCTGAGGCGAGCAGAGGTCGCGCCGAGGGCTCCGCGGACGGCGATTTCGCGACGACGCGACTCTGACCGGACGAGAAGCAGGCTGGCTACGTTGACCGATGCGATGAGAAGCAGAAGACCCGATGCGGCGAGCAAGGTAAGCAGAACCGGCCGAATCTGTCCGAAAATGAGTTGGGAGAGTGGCTGCACCTCTGCGCCCTGCCCCTTGTTGGAGCCAGGATACTGAATCGCCAACTGGGCTGCGATGGCACTCATCTCGTCAAGCGCGGCCTTGACGCTGACTCCCTCGCGAAGCCTGCCGACTCCGAAAAGATTGTGACAACTCCGGCGTCGTTCACAGCCGTTCTTGTCGAGCAACGGGACGTAGAACTCCGCAGTAGCGTTCGGAGCGAAGGAAAAGTCGCGTGGCAGAACCCCGACGATCGTGTAAGCCTCGCCGTCGAGTGTCATTGACTGACCAACCACATTGGCGCTACTGCCGAATCTTCTCTGCCACGCGCCATAGGTAAGGATGGCGATCTTCGCGCCGCCGGGACGGTCTTCGCCGGCGCGGAAGTCTCGGCCGATCATCGGCTGAACGCCGAGTGTGCGAAAGAAGCTGTCGGTTACCCGCGCGGCAGGGACAGGCTCGGAACCTGTTGGTGTGCGCAGCAAATAACCATTTCCGGTATAGACGTCGAGTGAGCTGAAGGAACGATTGAGGCGATTCCAATCTTCGTAGTCGGCACGCGACAGGTTGGTGCGCGGAGCTGTCGCGGAGCTCTCCCCGACGTCGACCAGGCGATTGGGAGCGAAATAGGGCAAGGGCTCAATCAGGGCTGCATCAACGAAACCGAAGATCGCGACGCTTACTCCCATTCCGAGAGCGAGGATGAAGATGGCAGTAAGGGAAAATCCAAGATTCTGGCGCAATTGACGGAATGCGAAGTGGAGATCCTGGGCGATCGATTCCCATCGGAAGGCAACGAACATGTGGCTCTGCTCGTGAAGTTGAGTGGTGTTGCCAAACTGGCGCATCGCTGCGAAACGAGCCTCCCTGGGAGCCATGCCGGAGGCAACGAAATCTTTCTCAGCTTGTTCGCGATGAAATGCCATCTCTTCATCGAGCTCGCTGCGAAAACGATTGCGACGGAAGAGAATGGAGAGCCTTCCTGCGAAACCGGTGAAAAGGTTCATCTTGACCTCCATGTTTCTGGCAAACAACGATTCAAATCGGGAGTACACTTCCTATTGCAAACCCGTCAGGCTGGCTCGCTCAAAACCCTGCCAATCGCTGCGATCATCTGTTCGAACTGCGAAACTTCCAGACCTAGTTGCTTGCGGCCAGTTGCGGTGAGCGTGTAGAAGCGCGCACGGCGATTCGTGTCAGTCATCTTCCACTCGGCTTTGACCCAGCCCTGGAGAAGGAGCCGCTGAAGAGCCGGATAGAGCGAACCTTCTTCCACCGTCAACACATCGTCTGACATTCGTTTGATGGATTGGGCAATGCCGTAGCCATGAAGGGGGGCACGGGTAAGAGTCTTGAGAATAAGCATGTCGAGAGTGCCGGGAAGCAGATCCGGTTTCTTCATGGGTCTATGTATAGATTATCTATGGATAGGAAGTCAATGGCAGGGCAGGGATTAGTGACGAACGCTGACAGAGCAGGGACGAGGGAATAGCTCTGCGCTTTCAGCGATTTCTATTCCCGGTCCATATCCACTATTCCCTGCTTTTAGTGTTTGGCGTACATCTCCATTGCGTCTTTGCGGAGAGCTGCACGGCTGTCGTTGCGGGTGTAGAACATGTGTCCGCCCGGGAATTCGCGCACGGAGACCCGGGTGGGGTCACCCATGACGGGCATTTGATTGACAGTGAGGACCGAGCCCATGAAGGGGCACGAGAGGTCGTTCCATCCGTGGACAATCATGACGCGCAGCTTGGGGTCGGCGGCTACGGCTTCGCGCAAGTCGGGTACGGATCCGGTGCGCATAGCTTTGCTGTCGAAGTCCCATTGGCGGCCCACATCGTATGAGAGGGCATTGTAGCGTGCATCAACTTTCCAGCCGACAGTGCGCGTGACAAAGTCGACCATGGCGGTGGTGAGCGGAGCCACAATGCTGGCGAGGATGGGATCGTTGGCGCGCTGTTCGGGCGCAAACGGGAAGGGATCGAACGAGGTCACGTTGGAATCGTACACAGAGGAGAGTTTCCCTTGTTCGCGATGCACTTCGCGAAGATATGCGCCCGTTTCGATGCGACCGCCCGAGAACTTTACAAATGCGGGATCGAGGCCGGTGAGTTCAGTAACGTGCGCGATCATCTTCTGCGTCGCGGCTTCGTCGGCTCGGCCTTTGAGCAGCGTTGTTGCATATTCGCCCTGGGTATAAGCGATAACTTCGGCCATGGCTTCCGGAGTGAGCTTCTTTTCGCGCTCGAGATGAGCGGCAGTGATGGAGGGGAGAGTCATCATCCACGGAAGCGGAGATATGTCACCATCATTCTCAATGGTGGGATTGAGATAGGGAGAAACAAGAACGATGCCGTTCATCGCAACGCCGAGCTGGGATTGAAGGTAGTGGGTAATGCGGGGTCCGCGAAATCCACCATAGCTTTCGCCGACAAGATACTTGCGCGAACTGAGGCGGTCGTTTTTGACGAGCCAGTCGTAGACGATGCGCGAAAGATATTCGATGTCGGGCACGGTGCTGTAAAAGAGTTTTTTGGCGTCGGCTTCAGGCACTTTGGATCGGCTGAAACCGGTGCCGATGGGATCGATGAAGACCAGATCGGTAAAGTCGAGCCACGTGCCGGGATTGTCAACGAGATTGGTGGGGTCGGAAGGGCTGTCGCCCTCGTTGCCGGCATCGAGATGCTTGGGGCCGATCGCACCGAAGTTCAGGTAGACCGAAGAAGCGCCGGGACCACCATTGAAGGCAAAGGTGACGGGACGGTTGGCGCCTTCCATGGTGTAGGCGGTGACAACGACTTCGCCCGCGACTTTGCCATCGCCGTCGCGGACAGGAAGTGCGCCGACGGTGACGGTGTAATGCAATGTCTTGCCGTCGAGCTGGATGGTTTGCTGGGCGTGCGCCTCAGCGGGCAACGGGGGCAAGCCGGTTTTATCGTCGCCGGGCTTTGCAGTGGGTTTGTCTTTGCCCGCTGCTGCGGCATCGGTTGCGGACGGCGTCTTTTCAGCCTGCGCCGCTATGCGCACAGGTGCGATCCCTAAGCTCAAAAGAGCGCACGCGAGGATAGCGACGCGCCCAGGGAAATTTTTCAAATGTGTAAGCCTCATTTCTTAAACATACATGGCTGGTCGCGGGCGCTGGCAACGATCCCGTGCGATGATTTACCCTCGAAGCTGGCATGAAATTCAGAACCACGTTGTTTTCATCTACTCTCGCAATCGCAGTCGCATCAGCGACCGCACTCGCACAGGACACCCCAAAACCAGCAGAACCGGCGCTGCCCGATGCGCCGCAAGCTACAGCTGCGGTGATGATCCAACCCAATGGGCCAACCGTAATCATGGACACCTCGATGGGCCGGATCACGTGCCAGTTCTTCGGGAAGCAGGCGCCGAAGGCAGTAGCCAATTTTGTAGCGCTGGCGCAGGGAACAAAGGACTGGACCGACCCGCAAACACAAAAGAAGATGCACAACAAGCCGCTGTATGACGGGACGGTGTTTCATCGCGTCATTCCGGAATTCATGATCCAGGGCGGCGACCCGACGGGAACAGGCTCGGGCGATCCCGGATTCACATTTGAGGATGAGTTTGACCCGAACCTGAATTTCGATGTGCCGGGTCGGCTGGCGATGGCGAACTCCGGACCCGGAACCAACGGAAGCCAATTTTTTATCACCGAAGTGCCCACGGAACACTTGAACCATCACCACACGATTTTCGGGCAGTGCGATGATGCGAGCGTCAATGTGGTGAAGACCATCGCCCGGGTGGAACGCGATCCAGGCGACAAGCCCGTGACACCAGTGGTGCTGAAGAAAGTCACGATCATTCCTGAAGGCCAACCTGTGCCGCCAGATCCCGGCGCTGTTGCCAAGCCTTCAACTACCCCTCAACCCTAGCCGGCTCGAACGCCGGTCAATTTTCGAGACTGACATTCCCACAAAGAATCAGGAGTTAATTTATGGCACTGGCACCAGGAACTTACGCAACGTTCAACACAAGCGAAGGAAAGATCGTTGTCCGCCTCTTTGAATCCGAAGCGCCGATCACGGTGAAGAATTTTCTTGATCTTGCGGAAGGCAAGAGGGAGTGGACACATCCCACGACGCGCGCCAAGTCGACGGACAAGCTCTTCGACGGAACGATTTTTCATCGCGTCATTCCCGACTTCATGATTCAAGGCGGGGACCCAGCGGGCACAGGCATGGGCGGCCCCGGATATCGCTTTGAAGATGAAACCAAGGGTTCGCCCCACAAGTTCGACAAGCCGGGCAAGCTCGCAATGGCGAATTCCGGACCTGGAACGAATGGGTGCCAGTTCTTCATCACGGTTGCGCCAACGCCGTGGCTCACAGGCAATCACACGATTTTTGGTGAGGTTGTCGAGGGACAAGACATCGCGGACAAGATTTCAAAGGTTCCGCGCGGTGGGCAGGACAAGCCTAAGACGCCGGTGGTGCTGCAGTCGGTGACGATTGAGCGCGCGGCGTAACGACAGAGATCAGTGTTCAGTGATCAGTTTGGCTCCGCAGATCTCGATGATCGCGGAGCCAAATTTTTCCACTTTTGTTGGGCCGATGCCGTCAATCTCGAGCAACTGGCGCGGATTGGTGGGACGAGAAAATGCGACTGCATTCAGCGTGCGGTCGTGCATGACGCAATAGGCGGGAACGCGAAGCCGTTTAGCCTCGACTGTGCGCCACTCTTTGAGGCGCGCCATCAATGCTTCTCCATCTGCGGATAAAGTTTGCGGCGATGCTTCTTTCTCGATGGAACGCAAGGCGCGCGTAGAGGTACGATTCGTATCCGCTGCGTGCAGGCTTGTATCGCGTTTTGTAACCTTGCGCAGACGTTTTTGAGTTTCTGTCGCAGCGAATTCGTCGGCGATGCCGTCGTCGAGAAGCAAGTCGATTTGCGCGATGTTACGGGTCTGAAGGCCGGTTTCTGTCAGGCGGACTTTGCGGTAGCGGCGGACTTCGCCATCTTTCTCGAACTCGGCATCTTCGATTGCGATGAGCTTTGCCCGGCAAAGGGCGGCCAGCAACGCGTCAAAATCATCGCGCGTGATTCTGCCGGATGGATCGACGCTGCGTTGCAATGTTCCGGTTGCTTTGTAATCTACAGGCCGCAAATCATCGATCATTACCTGAGCCATCGTGCGCTCGGCGTTTGTGGCGCGACGAAACATCCGGAGGATGGCACCGGCAGGATCGCAAATGTCGCAAACACCACAGGATTGCGCCGCGTCCTCTTCGTCACCGAAGTGGCGGACGAGCGCGGACATGCGGCACTCGCTGGATGAGGTGAAGCGCAGGACCTTCTCGAACTGTTCCGCCCGGTGCTGTGCCTGGATGGAGTAGGTCTTCTTCCATCCGGATGCGCCAACGGTGACGTTGCCGGCGAAGTCGACGCGCGCGCCGCCGTGGATTTCGAGCTTCTCAAGGGCCTTATCGAATTCTTCTTCTGTGAGTTTTGAAGATGCGCGGAGTTCGTCGATGGAACGTGCGTCTTCGCCAAGCATACGGAAGACCTGGTGAAGATGGTCTGTTGGCGGATAGTCGCGATTATGGAAGAAGTCGTGCGTGCGCTGGTCGGCGTAGGAGTGCATGAGGAAGGTGCGGCTGTGTGCGCCATCGCGGCCGGCGCGACCGATTTCCTGGTAATAGCCTTCGAGGGTGCCGGGAAGGCCGGCGTGGATGATGGTGCGGATGTCGGATTTGTCGATGCCCATGCCGAAGGCGATGGTGGCGACGACAACTTCAAGCTGTCCGCATTGAAAGGCGCTCTGCACACGCTCGCGGGTTTCGCCGTCGAGGCCTGCGTGGTAAGCGGCGGCAGGCATGAGTTGCGAGAGCTCTTCTGCCAGGCTCTCGGATTGCTTGCGCGAGGTGGCGTAGACGATAGCGGGCCGACGCTCACGTTGTGCGAGAAGTCCGCAAATTGCGCGCGGGCGTTCAGGAACGGAAAGCTCGACGACTTCGATGGCGAGATTGTCGCGGCGGAATCCGTGAATGAATCGGGCAGGCGCCGTCATGCCGAGTTGCGTGATGATGTCTGCCTGGACCGTTGGCGTGGCTGTGGCTGTGAGCGCGAGCACCGGGACGCTCGCGGAGCCGTTGCGCAGCGCGGGCAGATATTGCCCGAGCATGCGGTAGTCGGGGCGAAAGTCATGTCCCCATTGCGAGATGCAGTGTGCCTCGTCAATCGCAATGAGTGCGGGCGGACGCTTGGCGAGCATCTCGGGGAATCCGGGAACGCGCAGGCGTTCGGGCGCGATGAAAAGGAAGTCGAGCGTGCCGGCGAGATAGTCGACGCAGGCCTGACGCGAGATGGAGCGGTCGAGTCCGGAGTGAATACGCGCAACGCGCAGATTCAAGGCTGCGAGTTTCGCAACCTGGTCTTCCATGAGCGCGATGAGCGGCGAGATAACGAGCGCGGTTCCGCCGAGAGCGATGGCGGGAAGCTGGTAGCAAAGCGACTTCCCTGCTCCCGTAGGCATGACGAGCAGCAGGTCACAACCCTCGATCGCAGCGCGACAGACCGGCTCCTGATTGGCGCGAAAGCGCGTGAAGCCAAAGACCGATTGCAGAAGCTGGGCGAGGTTTTCCGGATTTGAAAAAGTGGCCAAAGCGCGAGAAGATTCCCTGCTTCAACTTTACAGAAGCGCGGAGGAAGTCGTCTCGGCAGGGGTCACAGTATGAAGTGACCAGTCTGGTACAACAAAGCCGTGGAGTGATTTTCAGCGGAGGTCGGGCATTATGGCGGAGCCAAAAAATGGATTGGTATCCATTGCAGCAGCGCATACCGTGGATGAAACGGTGGAAAAACTGAAGGGCATTCTGGCGGCAAAGAGCGTGACGCTATTCGCCGTAGTGGATCACAGCGGTGAGGCAGCAAAGGCTGGTTTGCAAATGCCGAATACGAAACTGCTGATCTTCGGAAGTCCAAAGGCGGGGACGCCGGTGATGCTGGCGGCGCCAAGTATCGCGATCGATTTGCCGCTGAAAATCCTGGTCGCCGAGGATGCAGGCGGGCAAGGTTTGGATTTCGTACAACAGCGCGGAGTATCTGCAAGGACGGCACCGGGTGCCGCCCGAGTTGATGAAAAACCTTGCGCTGATTGATGGGCTGGCCACCGTAGCAGCACTGTGAAAGTGGTGCTGGAGTGGAAGCTAGCGCCATTTTTTCGGTTCTTCGTGGGGGGTGTACCCTCCCCTACTCTGGGATGAAATTAGCCGATTTCAATGACTTACGCGCCGCCTTCGGCGCCAGGATCCTCTCAGCGAAAGACTTAGCCGCAGAATCGTTACAGGAAAGGACTTAAAGAGCCGATCCATGCTCAACGATTCTGAACATTTCATCCCATTCGGCAGAGGCGGAGTGGGCTTTGAGTTCAATTCCATTGTGCTCCAAAGAGCAGTAATAACCTGCAAATCTGCGGCAGTTTTTATTTGCCGTTGATTGAGTAATTTGCGCCTCATCTGAGTCGTCGGGCAGTTGACAACGCGTTTTGGCCCTCACACTTTCAACTACAGTCCCAGATAGCGATCCGCGCCGTATACAAGCGCGAGCGTCAGCACCGCGATGAAGACTTCGCCGATTGCTCCGACGGCGAACGGGCGCCAGCCTTGTTTTCCGAGTTCACCAATCTTCGTGCGCAGACCTACTCCCGCAAATGTCAGCAGAAATGCCCAGCGGGAGAGATTCGCGAGGCTGGCCAACTGTGGTTTGGCAAAGAATCCTAATGTGGCGAGAAGCGAGATCAGCAGGAAACCCAGCACGAATTTCGGAAATTTGTTCCACAGGAAGACGGCTTTGTTGCTGACAGTTTGCGCCTGTCCGCGGGAGGACCAGTAGAGGGCGTAACCGAGAACGATGAAGCCGATCAAGGCGTTTCGCGTGGTCTTGGCCAACACCGCAACTTTGCCGGCAGCGTCGGAATAAAGAGCGCCGGCGGCAGTGGCTTCGGCGGTGTTGTCTACCGCGAGGCCCGCCCACAGGCCGTAAGCTTTGTCGCTCAGATGCAATGAATGGCCAATCAATGGAAATGTAAAAAGCGAAATCGCGCCGAGGGCAAGAATGGCGGCGATGGCATAGGACGCGTCTTCATCGTCAGCGTCGATGGCAGGCTTGGCGGCGATGATGGCGGAGACGCCGCAAATGGACGAGCCAACAGCGAGGAGCGAAGTGAGCTTGGGATTGAGTTTGAATGCGCGGCCGAGGATGTGCATGAACGTAAGGGAGAGGGTGATGGCGATACCGACGAGCACGATGGAGATGCCGCCGAGGTGAAGCAGATCGCCCAGCAGAAAGCGCGAGCCCAGCAGAACGATTCCCGCCTTTAACCAGAACTCGTAGGTCGCCACACCGGGTTCGAAGACACGCGGAATTCCGACGGTGTTGGAGATAACCAGGCCAATCACGATTGCCCAAAGAACATATTCGATATTGGGGAACGTGACATGGTGAGATTTGGTGTAGGCCGCGATGGATTGTTCGATGAACTTTCCTGCGTAACCGATCGCCGCCAGCAGAAGAATGCCGGGAATGAGCGCAAGGAGACGACGGACGAACGGAGACGCCTCTTCGATGTTGTGCGAAGTGACTGCGGGATTTGAAGAAGCCATGGCGGTCTCCTTGAGATTTACCACTTGATTGCTGGAAGAAGATTGAAGCGAACAAGCAGCGCCAGGGCGAGTGCGAGAGCGACGGCATAGACATCGAGGAGAGAGTTTTTGCGAGAGGTAGTTGTGCGATTCGACATTTTGCAATCTCCCAGAAACTTTACGGATCGATTTGAAACTTGGAGCGCCGGGCGGGAATTGAACCCGCGAATACAGGTTTTGCAGACCCGCGCGTTTGCCACTTCGCCACCGGCGCGCTTTGAAAGAGTTAACGGTGATCGCTCGAAGACCGTTTGATCACCAACAAATAAAAAACCCACCAACGCCATCTGGCGGGTGGGTCACTGGGTTCTTGAATCCTGAGTCGGAATCTAGCCCACAGCACACGCCCGCGCAGAGCCGGCCTGACAGCAGCACAGACAAGTCGCGGAGGTGAAGGTGTGAGCCATTGAATCCTTCGTGTCGGAGCAGCTGATCACTTAGCGCATACCGAGTTTTCGTAGAGTACGGAAAAAGCAAGTGTATGTCAAGGCGGGCGCAGGCGGTGATTGTGTCTTCGTTGATGAATATTCTGCAAATTGGACCCTGTAAATTGTTCGAATCTTTGGTCAGCGGCAGGCTCGTGACAGCCCAGGAAAACGAGCGAGAACATTCCATCACTTCCCTATTCGTGGGTGCGCAGTTAGTATTCGTGTGACTCGCATAATCCTCAGGAAAGAATGGTGAATGTATTGATGCGTCCTTTTGTTTATCGGTATTGGTTGATGGCTTCGGCGGTCGCGCTCATGATGGCTGGTGCGGCTAATGGGCAGACTTCGGATTTTTTGAAGAGCTACAAAGGGACGCCGTTTCATGACAGCAAGTACAACGGCGGGGCGCAGAAGATTCCGGGGACGGTGATGTGCGCTTACTACGACCTTGGTGGCGAGGGCGTGGCGTATCACGACACTGACGCGAAGAACAATGGGAGCGGCGCGCTGAATCCGGCGAATGGAACTTATCTGAACGAGTTTCGGATGAGCGAGGGCGTGGATACTTCGTATACGAAGTTCGGGCTCGATCCAAAGATTGACGACAACCCGTATGACAAGGTGACTCCGCCGGCGGGGCTGCTTTACGTGGGATGGACGGAGCCGGGCGAGTGGTTCAACGTGACAGTTGATGTGTCGGAGACGGGCGATTACACGGCCGATTTGCTGTACACGTCAAATCGCGGAGGAACGATTTCGCTGGATGTGAATGGGGTCGTGGCAACGGGTCCGTTGACGATTGTGTCGACGTACGATGCGGCCGATTCGGTGGCTTGGCGGCAGTGGCATCACTGGAATCTGGCGAAGGATCTGGCGCGAGTTCATTTGAACAAGGGCAGGAATGTAATCACGGTGCACACGGTGGCGCAGGGGCAGATGAATTATGCGACGCTGGAGTTTAAGAGAGTTCACGGTTCGTAGTTCTTCGTTTGCTGTTCTCGTCAGTAGGTCGGGCTTGCCTATTCTTAGAACAGAAGCAGCGGGTTAGCTTCCCGCTGACGCGGGAGGTAGCAAGTTAGCAGGTCAGCGGGTCGGACGAAAATTGAAACAGTTCGGGCTGGACCGCGGAAGCGATCCAGCCCGATTATTCTATGAGTCACACCAACTCGTTGAGGATTTTGGTTAGTCGCCGGCTACGGTTTCGGCTACGGGGTGGGTTGACGGAGGAACAGCTTCGATCTTCCCTTCCCTGAGCAGATCGAAACGATCAGCGTTCATGACCTTGCTCCACACAGCCACGAAGTCATGCACGAACGCTTCTTTCGAGTCGCTGCTGGCGTAGACTTCGGCGATGGCGCGAAGCTGGGCGTTTGATCCGAAGACGAGATCGACCACGGTGGCGGTCCACTTGAGTTCGCCAGTGTGACGATCGCGTCCTTCAAGGACATCCGGAGCTTTTTCTGACTTCGCCCACTTCGTGCCCATGTCGAGCAGGTTCACGAAGAAGTCGTTAGTCAGAGTCTCAGGGCGTTTTGTAAGCACGCCGTGCGGTGAGTGCGCAACGTTGGCGCCCAGGGCGCGCATGCCGCCGATGAGGACGGTCATTTCGGGGCCAGTGAGGCCGAGGAGTTGCGATTTGTCTAGCAGCAATGCCGCAGCATGTTCTTCGGTTCCCTTGCGGGCGTAGTTGCGGAAGCCGTCAGCAACGGGCTCAAGCACCGCGAAAGAAGCTACGTCGGTTTGCTGCTGTGAAGCGTCTGTGCGACCGGGGTCGAACGGAACCTTGACGTCGTGCCCTGCTTTCTTTGCAGCAGACTCGATGGCCGCATCCCCGGCGAGAACGATCAGATCGGCGAGAGAGATTTTCTTGCCGCCCTTTTGCGCAGCGTTGAAGTCCTTTTGAATGGCTTCGAGTTTTGAAAGCACCGTGGCCAGTTCGGCGGGTTGATTCACTTCCCAGTTTTTCTGAGGCTCAAGGCGGATGCGCGCACCGTTGGCGCCGCCACGCTTGTCGCTGCCGCGGAACGTTGCAGCCGAAGCCCACGCGGTGTTGACGAGTTGGGAGATAGACAAGCCGGAAGCCAGGATCTTGGCCTTCAGCGCTTCGATGTCTTTATCGTTAACGAGTTCATGATCGACGGCGGGAACCGGGTCCTGCCAGATCAATTCTTCCTTAGGCACGAGCGGACCGAGATAGCGCGAGATCGGGCCCATGTCGCGATGCGTGAGCTTGAACCAGGCGCGCGCGAATGCGTCGGCGAGCTTGTCAGGGTTGTTGAGGAAGTCGCGCGAGATTTTTTCATACACGGGATCAACGCGCAGAGCGATGTCGGAAGTGAGCATCATGGGCTGGTGATGCTTTTTTGGATCGTGCGCGTCTGGCACAGTGTCCTTGCCTGCGTCGCCTTTCGGCTTCCACTGATGTGCGCCTGCGGGGCTCTTGGTCAGCTCCCACTCAAAGCCGAATAGATTTTTGAGGAAATTGTTGCTCCACTTGGTCGGCGTCTGGGACCAGATGACTTCAAGGCCGCTGGTGATGGTGTCGGGGCCGATGCCGGTACCGAAACTATTCTTCCAGCCGAGTCCCATCTCCTCAAAGCTTGTGCCCTCGGGCTCCGCACCAACGTGGCTCGCCGGGGCGGCGCCATGCGTCTTGCCAAAGGTGTGGCCGCCAACAATGAGAGCTACGGTTTCCTCGTCGTTCATCGCCATGCGGGCGAAGGTTTCGCGGATATCGCGCGCCGAGCCAGCCGGATCAGGATTGCCATTCGGGCCTTCGGGGTTTACGTAAATCAGGCCCATCTGAACCGCTGCAAGAGGATTCGAAAGTTCGCGATCGCCGCTATAGCGCTGGTCGCCGAGCCACTCGGTCTCTGGACCCCAATCGGTGTCCACGTCCGGCTCCCAGATATCTGCGCGGCCGCCGCCGAATCCGAAGGTCTTCAAGTCCCATCGAATCCAGCGCGACATTGCCGGCCAGGATCATAAGGTCAGCCCAGGAAATTTTGCGGCCGTACTTCTGCTTGACGGGCCAGAGCAGGCGACGCGCCTTGTCGAGATTGACGTTGTCGGGCCAGCTATTGAGTGGTGCGAAACGCTGCGCGCCTCTCCCTGCGCCGCCGCGACCATCATGGGTGCGGTAGGTGCCGGCGGAGTGCCAGGCCATGCGAATGAATAGCGGGCCGTAGTGGCCGAAGTCGGCCGGCCACCAATCCTGCGAATCGGTCATGACGGCGTGAAGGTCCTTAATCACAGCGTCGACGTCAAGTTGTTTGAACTCCTGCGCGTAGTCGAACTCCTTCTCCATCGGATTGGAGAGCGAGGAGTTCTGATGCAGGATGCCGAGGTTCAACTGATTGGGCCACCAGTCGCGGTTGCCCTTTGCGCCTGCGGATGTGTGCTTGATTGCGCCGTTTGAGAACGGGCATTTTGCTTCGCTAGACATGATGTCTCCTATAGGTCGTGTGCAAAAGATTGCTGGTTGAGAAGGAGGTTTCCGGGAGAATTCCGGCAGATAAACATCGCATTCAAAGATTAAGTTATCGCCGCAGGGATCGATATGACAAATCAATTGTTTCTTTGATGATGATTGGTGGAGTCTATGATTGGAAAAGGCAGTTCACAGTTCGCAGTTTTGAGTTCACAGTTGGCGTACGCATCGCAGACGGGGACGGTGAACTCGAACTTTGAACTGCGAACCTTGGAGTCTTGAATGAATTTGCAGGAATTGCGGTACCTGGTGGCGATTGCGGAGCACCGGCATTTTGGACGGGCGGCGGAGAGTTGCAACGTAAGCCAGCCTACGCTGAGCAGCCAGATTAAAAAGCTTGAAGACGAATTGGGTGTGACGCTGCTGGAGCGGACCAACAAGCGCGTGGACATGACGCCGGTTGGAAGCCAGATCCTGGCGCATGCCAAGAGGGCGCTGGCTGAGGCGGGACAGATGGAGGCGGTGGCGCGGGCAGCTCGCGATCCGCTGGTGGGGCCGTTAAAGCTTGGGAGTGATTCCGACGGTTGCTCCCTATTTGATGCCGCTGATACTGGAGCCGCTGAAGCAGGGATATCCGGGGCTGACGATCGAGCTGTGGGAAGACCAGACGCGCGCGCTGGTGGAAGGCTTGCGTAATCACAAGCTGGACGCTGCACTGCTGGCGACTGAGGCGGATGCGCCGGAGATTACGGAGATCAAGTTGTACGAAGAGCCGCTGCTGGCGGCGCTTGCCACGAAATCACAGATTGGCGGGTGCAAAGAAAGTCGACGAAGAAGCGCTGACGGATGAGTTGCTGGTGCTGGCCGGTGGGCATTGCCTGTCGACGCAGGCGCTGGCGGCTTGTGGAGCGAAGCATGGCGCGCACGGGATGGGACCCGGACATGTGCGGAGTGGACTGCAAGGGTCTATGCAGGCGGCCACGCTGGAGACGCTGGTGAACCTGGTGGCGGCGGGGTACGGGGCGACGCTGATTCCGGCGCTGGCTGCCGGGTCGCTGGGGCAGAGGGGGATCGTGCTTCTTCCGCTGGCGGGAAAGTCGCGGCGGACGATCCGTTTGGCGAGCCGGCCGGGGTTTCCGAGAGCACAGGCGCTCAGGGCAATCGAGAAGGTGATCCGGAAGGCGGTGAGCTTCTCGGCAAATTTGCGTTGAATTCTGGACGCAATCGCGGCTGTGGAAAACTCGGGTGAAACTCAATAAAAGTCGGATGATTCCGGGAAAAAGCCTAAAATAATCGTAGAAGTAGGATTCGGGCCCCCCTTATCCACAAAAGAACCTCTTCGCATGATTGACCCTTACTTTTAGGCTCCTTAGAGTCTGTAATCGAGAAGGGTCACTTCCCTTCTGACACGTGTGCGGCAGGTGCCGCGATCGCCGATGCTGAGTTGTACCCGTTCGTATCCCGCTGACCCGGAGTGAGCATGCTGAAACTGAAAAAAATCCACATTCTCGGCTTCAAGAGCTTTTGCGACCGCACGGAATTGACCGTGCCGGGAACAGGCATTGCGGTGGTGGTAGGGCCGAACGGATGCGGGAAGTCGAACATCCTGGACGGGGTGAGCTGGGTACTGGGCGAGCAGAGCGCCAAGAGCCTGCGCGGCGGCAGCATGGCGGACGTGATTTTTGCCGGCACGCGGGAGCGGAAGCCGCTGGGAATGGCCGAGGTGACCATCACCATGGTCGATCCCGAGGCTTATGAGGGGCCGATCCCGGTAGAGCCGGATGTGGTGGTCGATCACGACGGGCCAGCGGACTGGGACGAGAACGCCTTGCGCCGACAGAAAGCAGCCGAGGCCGAGGAGATTATTGCGTCGGAGCAGCCGGGGCAGGTTCTGGACGAGGATGAGGGATCTGTGGATGCGGGTGTTGAGTCGAAGGCACCCGAGGCGGAAGGTGGGATTCAGGCAAGCACAGGCGGGCCGCAGCCGGTGATGCTGAAGATTCGTCGCAGGAAGTTCAACCGGACCCCGCAGAAGGGTGAAGTGGTCATCACGCGGCGGCTGTTTCGGACGGGCGAGAGCGAATACCTGCTGAACGGGAAGCTGTGCCGGCTGCGCGATATCCAGGACATCTTTATGGGGACGGGCCTGGGACCGGAGAGCTACGCGATTATCGGGCAGGAGCGCATTGGGCAGTTGCTAAGCTCGAAGCCGCACGACCGGCGCGCAATTATCGAAGAGGCAGCGGGAATTACGCGCTTCAAGACGAAGAAGCGGCTGGCGGAGTTACGGCTGGAGAGCTCGAAGCAGAACCTGGCACGCGTGGATGACATCTTCGAAGAAGTGACGCGGCAGATGAACAGTCTGAAGCGGCAGGCGTCAAAGGCGGAGCGGTTTGCGCAGGTGCGCGATGAGCTGCGCGGACGGTTGCGCGTGGTGCTGGCGAGCCGCATGACACTGATGGATGCGGAGCAGGCGCGGCTGGATCAGGAGATTGCCGCGATCGCGGAGAAGATTGCGAGTGGCGCTGCCGAGATCGGATCGATGGAAGCCAGCCAGCATTCGCTGACCGAGCGCGGATATGAACTTGATCGTGAAGGACAAGACGCGCAGAATCGCGCCAACTCCGCCGCTGTTGAACTGGAGCGTGCAGCGGCGCGGGAACGCAGCAATGCGGAACGCGTGACGGAACTGGTCGCGCGGATTGCGGCCGCGGCGGGCGAGCTTGAGCAGACGAAGACGCAGTTGGGCACGATTGCCGAAGAGCGCCAGCAGCAGCGGGCGTTTCTGGAGACGGCGGCGGGCGAGGCTCGGGCGTTCCACGAGAAGGTGGAGGAGCGGCAGCACGAAGCGCGTTCAGCGGCGGATGAAGTCTTCAACGCGGAGCGGAAGCTGGAAGCGGATCGCAGACATGCGATGCACTTGTTGACGCTGGCGGGCAACGCACGAAACAGCACGGCGCAGGCGGAAGAGAGTCTTGCGGCGCTGGAGCGCGAGGCCGAGCGACTCAACGCGGAGATGAGCCAGGCGCGCAATGAGCAGGAGAGCCTGGGTGTGCAAAGCGGACAGGCGCGTCTGCGGTTTGAGTCGGCAGCGGAAACGCTGAAGCGGCTCGAGGTGGAGATTGCGGAGTTGCGTGAGCAATTGCAGGCGCGGCGCGCGGATGAAGGCACGGTGCGGGCGCGGGCGAACCAACTGCGCAGCGAACAGGCAACGGCAGTGGGACGGAAGGAATCGCTGGAGTCGCTGATTCGCGATCACAGTTATTCCACAGAAACAGTCCGGCGATTGCTTAAGCCCGGAGCGCTGCAAAATGGCTCGACGCCGGTGGGCACACTGGCAGACTTTATCGAAGTGAGCGGCGAGCACGAAGGCGTGGTCGACGAGTTTCTGCGGGAAGAATTGAATTATGTCGTCGTAAAGAGCTGGCACGCTGCGGAAGAAGGCGTTCGGGTGCTGAAATCGGGCGTGGATGGACGCGCTACGTTTCTGATCCACGATTCTGCGCAGGCGGCACTGTTTAACGAGACAGCGGAATCGATCTCAAGGGCAGGCGTGACTCCGCTGAAGGATGCTGTGCGCGTGCTGAACGGATTTGGGCGTTCCCTGGAAGTAATTTTGCCGAAACTGCGCGACGGCTACCTTGTGGAGACGGCGGCGCTAGCACAGGCGATGGCAAGCGAACATACGCATGCGTATTTCCTGACGCCCGGGGGCGAGTGCTTCCACAACGCGACGGTGACGGGCGGCAAGCCTGCGAGTGCCGGTCCACTCGTGCTGAAGCGTGAACTGCGCGAGACGGAGATGCGGCTTGGATTGCTGGAGCGGGATCTCAGTCAAGCTGAGTTGGAAGCAGCGACGCTCACAAAACAAATCGAGGATTTGACAGCTCAGCTTGAGACGCGCAGCGAAGAGCGGCGGCAGGCTGAGCGCGATGCGGCTGACCAGGGCGCGGCGCTGAAGCAGATGGAGAACGAGGCGCAGCGCATCGAGCGGCGGTTGCAGGAGTGGATGCTGCAGGCGGAGCGCAACAAGGAAGCGCGCGAAGCAAAGCACGTCGTAATCGAGCAGAAGCGCGAAGAGGCAGTGCGGCTGGAGGCGGAACGCACAACGGCCGAAGCAACCCTCGAAGAGCAGCAGAGCAAGCTGGCGACAATGCGGCAGACGCGGGAGACGCTGCAGCACGAAGCAGCAAAGCTGACGGCAGAACTGGCGGGGCTTGAAGAGCGGCGGCGCGGCGCAGAAGCGGCATTCCAGCGCATCGACCGGTTGCACAGCGATCTGGAGCGGCGCGTGCTGGCGATTGAGCAGCAGCGCGCGGCGGCAGAGGCAGAGCGCGAACAGCGCATTAAGGAAAGTGCGGAACTGGCGCAGCGCGAACAGGAGTTGACGACGCTGAAGGCTGAAGCGCTCGCTCAGGCTGAGACCATCGCGGCGCAGGCGTTGGAGTTGCGGCACCAGCTGGCGACGATGGAGACGGAACTGAAGTCCGCGCGTGCGGCGCTCGACCAGTTGCGCGAGGATCGGAGCGGCCGGTCGAGCCAGGTAGCGAAGCTGCGGTCAGACCTGGAGCATCTGGAAGGAAGCTGCCTGACAGAAGTGAATGCAGAGGCTGCCACTCTGCGCGCGGATGCCGAGATAGTGCGCATCGCCGATGAAATGCTGGCCGTTGAAGAAGAGACTTGCAGGACTCTTCGCCAGAAGATTGAGCAGATGGGCCCCGTGAACATGATGGCGCTGGAGGAGTACAAGGAGACGGCCGAACGGCACAGCTTCCTTGAGACGCAGCGCACAGATTTGATGGAGTCGATTGAGAACACGCAGGCAACGATCAAGGAGATCGACCAAATTTCGCGGGAGAAGTTTGACGAGGCCTTCGCGCGGATCAACGAAAACTTCGGCCAGGTGTTCACGCGGCTGTTCCACGGAGGGCAGGCTTTCCTGCGACTGACGGATGCGGAGAACCAGGCGGAAAGCGGGCTGGAGATTGTGGCTTCGCCTCCGGGAAAGAAGCTGCAAAGTGTCTTGCTGCTTTCGGGTGGTGAGAAGGCGTTGACGGCGCTGGCGCTGCTGGTCGGCATCTTCCAGTTCCAGCCGAGCCCGTTCTGCGTACTGGACGAAGTGGATGCGGCGCTGGACGAAACAAACGTAGGCCGTCTGGCCGATCTGCTGCACTCGCTGAGCAAGGAGACGCAGTTCCTGCTGGTGACGCACTCGAAACGCATGATGCATGCAGCCGACATGATCTATGGCGTGACCATGCAGGAGCCAGGTGTGTCGAAGGTGATCAGCGTAAAGCTGACGGGGCTGGAGCAACAGCGGGCTACAGCGTAGAACTTCCCAACCCTAATGGGATTGCGTCTGTGCCTTCCCAGGTCTCAAAGTCGAGACCCTTCGACATCGCTCAGGGTAGGCTTTGGGGCACCCAGGTTCTTGCTCGATCAGGCTGATCAGAAGACGTTACACTGTTTTCCAAACCTGACAGGAGCGGAACTGTGAGCCCAACTTCCTCGTTCGATAAACGTGTCGATGCGTACATTGCCAAGTCCAAGCCCTTCGCCCAGCCGATTCTCTTCGAGATTCGTGAACTGGTTCACAAGGCGTGTCCCGGAGTGGTGGAAACCATTAAGTGGAGCCGGCCTTTTTTCGAATACAAGGGAGCCATCGTCGGCAATATGTCGGCGTTCAATGAGCATTGCAGCTTTGGCTTCTGGGGCGAAGAGATCTCCGCGGTATTGCGAGATATGGAGCTGCTGAAGCCGGGCGCGATGGGTTCGCTGGGCCGCCTGACCAGCGTGAAAGATCTTCCTCCCAAAAAAGAAATGCTGGGGCTGCTCAAACAGGCCACTGCATTTATCGACAAGGGCGAATACACAAGCCCGATTGCAGCTCGGCAGAAGTTGGTAAAGGCTCCGGCGCCACCGGCAAAGCCCACGCCGGAGTTCGCGAAGGCACTGAAGGCCAACAAGAAGGCCGGCGCGGTTTTCGATGCGTTCAGTCCGAGTTGCAAGAAGGAATACGTCGAGTGGATTGCCGATGCCAAGCGGCCGGAGACGCGCGACAAGCGCATCGAGACCGCGATCGAGTGGATCAGCGAGGGCAAGCAGCGCAACTGGAAATACCAGAACTGCTAGAGCCCACACTCCAACATTTCTTTTGATATTGGCTGTCAGAATAGAGCTGCATGGCTTACGACGTAATCGTTCTTGGGCTTGGAGCGATGGGAAGCGCGGCTGCGCAGCATCTTGCTGAGCGGGGCAAGCGGGTCCTGGGGATTGAGCAGTTCACGGCGGCCCACGACCAGGGCTCGTCGCACGGCGGGTCGCGCATGATTCGCCAGGCATATTTTGAAAGTCCGGACTACATCCCGCTGGTGCTGCGAGCCTACGAGCTGTGGCGAAAGATCGAGAGGGATACAGGCTCTCGATTGCTGCACATCACCGGCGGCTTGAACATCGGCTCGCGCGACGGCGAGCTGGTGAAGCGCACCATCGCGGCCTCGCAGCAGCATTCGATTCCCTTCGAGGTGTTGGAGGGGAGTTCCATAAGCGAGCACTTCCCTGTTGTGTCGCCGTTGCATGGGGATGTTGCGGTGCACGAGAGGAACGCGGGATACCTGTTTCCCGAAGAATGCATTTGCGCTCAACTTGCGCTGGCGTCGGCGGCAGGGGCTGAACTCCATTTCGAAGAGAAGGTACTGTCATGGGATGCGATGGGACAAGGGGTCGAAGTTCGGACCAGTAAGGGCGCGTACAGTGCCGGGCATGTTGTCATCACAGCAGGGCCGTGGGCCAATGCGGCCTTGCAGGGGATTTTTCCGCTTCGGGTGACACGACAAGTGATGGCGTGGATTCAACCGACGACTGGAGTGACGCAGTTTTTGCCGGAGAGATTTCCGGTGTTTCTTTGCGAGGATCCGGATGGCGGATTTCCGGGATACGGCTTTCCAGCAATGGATGGGCCGCGGGGCGGAATCAAGGCAGCGATTCATGGCAGCGATATTGTGTGTACGCCGGAGAGCGTCGACCGCGAAATTCACGACTCAGATGTGCAGAGAATTATTGAAAAGCTGAAGGTTCGGATGCCGGCGTTGGATGGCGAAGTTCTGCGCGCGAAGACTTGCCTTTACACGATGTCGCCTGATGAGCATTTCGTGATTGGGAAGCATCCGCAGTTCGCATCGTGCTCGGTGGCGTGCGGTTTTTCGGGGCATGGGTTGAAGTTTGCGAGTGTGGTGGGGGAGATCCTCGCGGACCTGGCGACGAGTGGCACGACGACTCATCCGATCGGGTTGTTCTCGCCGCTGCGGTTTCATCGAGACTTTTAAGTTGTGTTTTGCGACCCGGTCGTCGGTTTCCCCGAAGAGAAATCCGGGTGGGTTCGAACGGCCCTACGGGACGGGGTCATGTTGTTCGCTACCCGGGGTTGCGCTGCGCTTCACCCCGGGCTATTTTCGTGCGTTCCCTCCGGGAACTTGCGGTTGTTGCAATTGCTGCGGTTACACGCTATTGGTAGGCTCCTACTTTTTTGAAGTCGCCGGCTTTCACGATGGTGATTCCTGCCGGGTTAACGTGATGTTTGAAGGCGTCGTTGACTTGCTGCGGGGTGAGCGCGGCTACAGCGGCGTCCAGTTTTGCGTCCCATTGCATGGTGCGACCCCAGTACTCCCGGCTGATGAGGATGGATGCGATGGAGCCTTCTTCAGAACGCTGAACGGCGCGGTCATCGAGCCAGGTTTTCTTTGCTTTCTCTACTTCGTCTGCGGTGAATCCGTCTTTGAGGGCGAGGGCTAGTTCCTCGTTGAAATCGGATTCCACTTTGGGCATATTCTGCGGTGCTGCGATGGCGTAGCCGCTCAGCACGGCTGCATCATCGTCGGTGGGAATCTGGAACTGCGCGCCAGCGCCGTAGCTTAGACCATCTTTGACGCGAATGCGGCGGAAGAGGCGCGAATTGGGTGTGCCACCGAAGACCATTCCCGCGATGGTGAGTGCAGCGTAGTCGGGATCGGTGTCTGTCATCTTGAACGGCATCCCGGTCAGGAAGAGTCCGTTCTGCTTGTCGGGTGTTTCGATCTTGTGATTGACGGCATCAACCTTTGCGTAGGGATCAGGGACACGGTGGTAGGGGCTGGGGCTCTTCCAGTCAGCGAAGAGTTCGGTGACGAGCTTGCGCGTCTGATCGGGATCGAACTGGCCGCTGATCACAATTTCTCCGTCGCCGGGTCCGTAGAATTTCTGGTAGAACGCGCGAACGTCCTCGATCGTGGTTTTCTTGTTGTCCTCGATTAGTTCATCGAGCGTGGAGACATAGTGGACGTGGCCCCGAGGATACTCGGCATTCAGGTGGCGATTGAGATCGAGGGAAGCGAGGTTATTGGGCTCGGTCTTACCGGCTTCGGCACTGGCAATGCGCTGCTGGCGGACCTGCTCGAATTCAGTTTCGGGGAACGCGGGTTCGCGAAGGAGTTCGCGAACGAGGCGTAGAGAGTCGGGGAGGTTTGCCTCGAGGGTGCGGACGCTGGCATTGGCCTCAGTCACGCCCCCTGTGACGCTGATCTGTGCTTTCAGGCGGTCGGTTTCGTCCTGAATCTGCTGACGATTTTTATTTTTCGTGCCGCGCATCAGGAGCGAACCGGCGATCGTGGCGTCAGTACCCTTGCCGAAGAGGGACTTCTCATCGCCGAAGTGGATGCTGACGCGGGCCACCACGGTGCCGCCGCGGGTCTTTTTGGGGAACATGACGAGCTTCATGCCGTTGGGCAGTTTGGCGCGAATAACGCGTGACTCAATGTTCTGTGGCGTGGGGTCGAAGACTTCGCCCTGCTGAATGGCTGCGCCGCCTTTGTAATCCTTGAAGATTACGGCGGAGTCGGGGGTGGCGGGAATTTCGGCGCGATCGGGTGCTGTGGTTGGAATGAATTCGCCGACGGTACGGTTGGAGGATTTGAGGTAGGCCTTGGCAACGCGTGTTACGTCATCGGGCGTAACCTTGCCCACTTCATCTCGCGTGAGGAACAGGGCGCGCCAGTCACCTTCTCCCACCGCGCTTCCGAGAATGATCGAGACGGTCTGGGAGTTGGTGAGGGCGAGTTCAATGTTTTTGAGGATGCGGCCCTTGGCACGATCGACTTCTTCCTGCGTGGGCGGAGTGGTGGCCAGGCTCTCCACGACTTTAAGCAGGGCTTGCTTGGCCTCGTCGATGGACTGGTCAGGCTTGAGTTGCGCATATGCAAGGGCATACCCGGGGTCATGCATGCCGTTGGAGTTCATGGATGTGGAGACTGCTTTTTTGGTGTCGACGAGTTCTTTGTAGAGGCGGCCGGTTTGGTTCGCACCAAGAATCTGGGCGGCAACCTCGAGCGGCGCAGCATCGGGGTGAAGATCGGCCGGGATGTGATACGCGGCCATGACAGCCTGGATGTTACCGACGCGGCGCAGGGTGACGGAACGCTCGCCCTCCTGGGTGGGTTCGGATGTGTAGGGCTGCTTGAGCACGCGATCCGGCCTGGGGATGGCACCGAGGGTTTGGGCAATGAGGGCGAGGGCTTTCGACTCATCGAACTGGCCAGCAATGACGAGGTACGCGTCGTCCGGCTGATAGTACTTCTTGTAGAAGACGGCAAGATTCTCGATGGGAACGCGCTCGACGTCGGTGCGGTTACCGATGACGGTTTTGCCGTAATTGTGGAAGTTGTATGCGGCGGCGAGGACGCGCTCCTCGAGAACCTCCTGGGGGCTATTTTCGCCGGCTTCCATTTCGTTGCGCACGACCGTCATCTCGGTGTCGAGGTCCTTCTTCTGCATGGTCATGCGAACCATGCGATCAGATTCGAGATCGAGAGCCCAGCGGAGGTTTTCATCCCCGGCATTGAAGGTCTCGAAGTACATAGTCTGGTCGTAATCGGTGGTGCCGTTAAAGTTCCCGCCAGCTCTATCGGTGAGTTCCTTGAAAAGCTCGCGGCCTGAAGTGGAGCTTTTGAAGACCATGTGCTCAAGCAGGTGAGCCATGCCGGTTTCGCCGTATCCTTCGTTGCGTGAACCGACACGATAGATGACGTTGACCGTGATCTTGGGCTTGGAGTCATCGGGAAAGAGAAGGACGTGGAGGCCGTTGGGGAATGCATATTCCGTGACACCCTCGATGGAAGTAATCTTCTGCACGCCGGGGGGCAACGACTGTGCGAGGGACGAAACGGCGATTACGAAGACACAGGAGACTGCGGCGAGGAATCTCTTCAAGCCCATGGGTTGGCCTCTCTCGATTGATTGTTGAATTATAGCGAGCGTCCCGGAGAAGTTGAATCCAGATCGGCCGAAGGGATCGGGCGTCGGGTCTTGAACGAATGAGCATTGAAGATGATCAAGGTGATATCAAGACAAAAAATCGCCTCCAAAGGAAATCTTCGCTTCGGAGGCGCCTTGCTTTTGAAAGAACCAAAAAATACAAGATAAAACGGGGACCAGTAGCTGGCACTGGAGGTCGGTAGTACGCAGCTACTGGCGATCCCAATAAAACGAAGCTAGCCGCGGCTTCCCCTTTCCACTGCCGCCTCGTATCACCCGGCTCAAAGGCGCCTTCTAACGGGCTCCCGAACCTTGGTGACAAATGAAGTTTCGCCTAACTTCTTTCGGCGCTCCGTGACGGCCATCACAGGGCATTGTGGGAAACGTGGACAAGAACTGATCTGGTTTTCGTGCGAGTCAACTTGACGGTTAGAGCAGGTTTGACAAAGCGAGGCGCGGGCAAGAAAATCGGAGATTCACGGCGCCGAGGTAAGCCCCTCCATGACAACACTTTTGAAGACATATCTGGGTACGACTCCGCTGATCGGGCGAGGCAAGGTTCGCGACTTGTATGCGGTGGGCGATGCCCTGCTGATGGTAGCCACGGATCGCATCTCGGCGTTCGATCATGTGCTGGGCACAGGGATTCCCGGCAAGGGCAAGATCCTGACCCAGATATCGCTTTTCTGGTTCGACCTGGTGCGGGATATAGTGCCGAATCACCTGATTGCGACAGAGGTGGCGGATTTTCCCGTGGAACTGCACAAATATGCAGATCAGCTTGAGGGCCGGTCGATGCTGGTGAAGCGGGCGCAGATGTTTCCGGTGGAGTGCGTGGCACGGGGCTACATCGCGGGATCGGGTTGGAAGGAATACAAGGCCACCGGCACCGTGTGCGGGATCAAGCTGCCGCCGGGTTTGCAGGACGGATCGCGATTGCCGGAGCCTCTGTTTACTCCATCGACCAAGAGCCAGGACGGAACGCACGATGAGAACATTTCGTTCGCGGCCGTCGAACAAGCGGTGGGCGCGGACGCGGCGAAGGAACTGCGGAGGTTGACGCTGGCAATTTACGAGAAGGCCGGCAAGCATGCGGAGTCGCGCGGATTGATCCTGGCGGATACAAAATTCGAGTTTGGCAGAACACAAGATGGAATCGTTCTGGCGGACGAAGTTCTTACGCCGGACTCTTCCCGTTTCTGGGAGGCATCGGCGTGGAAGCCGGGCGGGGCGCAACCAAGTTTCGACAAGCAATTTGTGCGCGATTACCTCGAGAGCATTCGTTGGAATAAGCAGGCTCCCGCGCCCAGTCTTCCCGATGACGTGGCGCAGCGTACACTCGAGAAATACCTCGAGGCGTTTCGCCGGTTAACGGGGCGCGACCTTGATGTTTCGGTGAAGGGATGACGATAGCGGATTGGATCATTGTGGTGGTGCTGGCGGCGGCGGTGCTGACTGGTATTGCGCGGGGTTTCTTCCGGTCGGCCTTCTCATTAGCCGGATTGGTGCTGGGGCTGATGCTCGCGGCGTGGAACTACTGGCGCCTCGCAGGCGTGCTGAAGATAATGATTCATTCAGTCGAAATCGCCAATGCGATCGCGTTCGCGGTGATTGCGTTGCTGGTGATGGCGGTAGCGGCTATCCTTGGATCACTTCTGGCAAAGTTTTTCGAGAAGGTGGGGCTGGGGTGCCTGGACCGGCTGGCGGGAGGGATCTTCGGTTTTGTTGAGGGCCTGGTCTTCGTGATGGTGGCCATTCTTGTTACCGTGGCATTCTTTCCTCAAACTGTGTGGTTGACTGAAGCAAGGTTGCCAAGGTATTTCTTCGGTGCACTCCATGTAAGCATTCGCATTACCCCGCCTCAGCTTTCAGAGCGCGTGCGCAAGGAATTGCAGGTGCTCGAATCGGAATCGGAAAAATTGATTCACGAAGAGAAGAGCAAATAATTTTTCGCGGGCTGAAGCCTGCCGGTTGTGGCAATCTAGTAGAGCAAGAGGTTGACGTGAGACGAGACCTGGACAGCCTAGTTACACAGATGCATTCCACCGGCATTCGCTACGAGGATGCGGTAAGAGAGTTCAAGAGGCAATATCTGCGCGAAGTGCTGGCCGCCAACAAGGGGAACCAGTGCAAGGCCGCGGAGGAACTGGGTATTCACCGGAACACGCTCAGCCGCACCATGGCTGAACTGGGCATCAGCCTGGCGGAAATACGCGCCGGGCTCAAGCGTCCACCACGCAGCGAACGTCCTATATTTGGAGCAGCACGTCAGGGCATACGCCAGGGCTGAAGCAAGCTCCGCAACAGCATGCAGACAACTCAACAGAACAACGAAGCGCGTACCGCTATTGAAAGCGGATTTGCCTGGGATGCGCAGGACGCGTACTTGTTCGATATCGACGGCACACTTTTGCGAAGCCGCGACCGCGTCCACATGGATAGCCTTCCCGCGTCGGTGCGCGCGGTGATGGGAATCGAAGTCTCGCTCGAAGGCGTCTCGCTTGCCGGGAATACCGACACTTCGATTTTGCGCGAGGCATGCGCCTTGGCGGGGGTCCCATCAGAAGTGCTGGAACCGCAGATGGCGGCGATTCTCGAGGGCATGTGCGCCAACGTGGCAGGAAGGCGGCATGAGTTGCAGCCAATCCTGATGCCGGGCGTTGAAGAGACGCTGAAGTACCTGGCCGAGCGCGGTGCAACCCTGGGTGTGGCCACGGGAAACCTGGAGATGATTGGCTGGATCAAGGTGGAGCGCGCGGGTCTGCGGGAGTGGTTTCGCTTCGGCGGGTTCAGCGATCGCTTCCCTCTTCGTTCCGATCTGGTTGGAAATGCGGCAGTCAAGGCCCGCGAACTGACGAACGCGCAGGCAAGTGTGTGCGTGGTGGGTGACACACCGCGAGACATTGAAGCAGCCCATGCGAACGATCTGCCGGTGATTGCCGTGGCAACCGGGCATTTCTCCTTCGACGAACTGCTAGCGCACAACCCGGAGGTTTGCGCGACGACGCTTGCCGATCTTCTTCATGCGACACGAGGCACAGCATGAAGAACGCTCGCGCGAAGTTCGCGACAACGATTGCAATGCTGTTGGCGGCGGCCGTGGCCGGGGCACAGCAACCACAGGCGCCTGCACAAACACCGCCTGTCGCTACGCCGAGCTCGGCGAGTAACCCTGCGACCGCACAGGAGAAAGACAAGGCGTCGCCGAAGACAGTCACCAATAAAGAACGCAGGCACGCGACGAAGCTTTACCTGCAGGCATCGAAGCTCTTCGAGCAGCAGAAGTATGACGAGGCATTGCGCATTTACCAGGAAGCTGCGGACCTCGATCCGGAAAATCCCAACTATGCGGCCGCGACGGTGATTGCACGCAGTCATGAAGTCACGGAACTGATTCAAACGGCCGCCAAGGCTCGCATACGCGGGGACAAAACTGCAGAACGGGCGGCTTTGGAGAAGGCCTCGAAGCTCGATCCGCATAACTTCGAGGTCGCGCGACATCTGGACGAGATGACATCAGATGTTGCGGCGGCCCGCGTGAAACCGCTGTACGACGCGGGAATGGATTCACTGGGGCCTGCGCCGACGCTCACGCCGGTTGCGGGAACGCATAGTTTCCATTTGAAGACGGACCGTCGCACGGCGATTCAGACGGTGTTCCGATCGTATGGAATCGAAGCGTCGGTCGATCAGACCGTGTCGGGGCCGCCGGTGCGGTTCGATGTGGACGACGCCCCCTTCGACCAGGCAATGCAGGCCGTGAACCTGGTGACCGATTCGTTTACGGTACCGCTCGATGCGCATCGCGCGCTGGTGGCGAAGGACACGCGCGAAAACCGGCAGCAGTACATGCGGGAGGAGTTTGAAACCATCTATCTCGGCGGACTAACGTCAACCGAGATGACGGACGTCGGAAACCTGGCAAAGAACGTATTCCAGGTGCAGCAGGTTGCCGTACAGCCGGGCACGGGCACGCTGACGATCCGCTCGACAACCGACAAGCTGGACGCATTCAACCAGACCTTGCGCCTGCTGCTGGATGGACGTAGCCAGGTGCTGCTGGATGTGCGGCTGATTCAACTGGCGCACACCCACGGACGCAATACCGGAGTGCAATTTCCGCAGCAGATTACGGCCTTCAACGTGTACTCGGAGGAGCAGGCCATTCTGAGTCAGAACGCCGAACTCGTGCAGCAGATTATCGCGTCGGGGCTGGCGGCGCCGGGAGACACGCTGGCAATTCTCGGAATCCTGCTGGCCTCCGGTCAGGTTTCGAATTCGATATTTCAGAGCGGAATAGCGCTGTTTGGCGGCGGGCTCACCCTCTCCGGTATAACGGTGCCGCCCGTGACGTTGAATCTCAGTTTGAATTCGTCGGAATCGCGCGAGCTGGATCAAGTGCAGTTGCATTTAGGCGATGGCGAAGAGGGCACAATCAAGGCCGGATCGCGCTATCCGATCACGACCTCGCAGTATTCGAACCTGGGCACTGCGGGTATTGCCATTCCAGGACTAACGACATCGGGGACTTCGGGAAGCCTGAGTTCCCTGCTGTCGCAAGCGAATCTGGGTCAGCAGACGATACCGCAGATTGAATATCAGGATCTTGGGCTGACGTTCAAGGCTACGCCAAGGGTGACCCGCGAGGGCGAAGTAGCGCTGACCATGGATTTGAAGATCACGGCCCTGGGTGGAACTGCCCTGAATGGCATACCGGTCCTGAACAACAGAAGCTACTCGGGCGTAGCAAGGTTGAAAGAAGGCTCAGGGGTGGTGCTGGTGAGCGCGGTTGACAAGGAAGAGAGCCACGCGTTGAGCGGATGGCCCGGGCTGGCAGAGATTCCAGGACTCAACACGGTGTCGAACACCGACGTGCAGAGGAATTATGCAAGCCTGATAATCATCGTTACGCCGCATGTGATTCGCGGGACGCAGGCGGCAGGACACTCGCCGATGTTTCGTATCGAGCGGGGCCAGACGACTCCGTAGATTCCAATTCCAAAAAAGAAAGCCCCCGGATCGATGAGACCTCCGGGGGCTTCTTATGTATTTGATCCGACCTGGCAATCGAAGAAGCAACAACTATGGTGTGACGCCGTCCATCCTTGCCTGAAATTCGATGATCTGTTTCAAGGTTTCGTAAGGCGTGTTCGCAGGAACCTGGCGACCGTTGATTACGAGCGTTGGCACCGAGGTGATGTCGAGATCCTTGCTGAGCTGGATGGAAGATTCGACGGCAGCCTTGGTCTCGGGTGACGCCGCACAGGCAGTAACCTTTGCGGGATCGAGTCCGGCCTTGGTGGCAGCGCTGTTCAGAGTCAGGGTTGCGCCATCGGCAGTTCCCAAACCGTCCTGCGCCTCAAATACCGCAGCAGCAAACTGGAAGAAGGCGGTGCTGCCTGCCAATTTCGCAACACAGTGGCCATAGGCCGCGGCGATTACCGATTGGGGATGGATGGAAGGGAGCGGATCATTCTGGAAGACAATGCGCGCCTTGGGAAAATCCGCAACGAGCTTATCCATGTTGGCTTGCGCCTCTTTGCAATGCGGGCACTGGAAATCGGCGAATTCGACGAGTTGGAAATCCTTGGAAGGAGAGCCACGGAAGGGGCCATCCGCGCGTTGCTGCAGCAAGGCACGATAGTCGGCAAATGGATGCTCGCCGAATGGAATGATCTTTTCGCCCACGATGATGTGCTTCTGATCGGGAGTGGTGAAGAAGGCGAGGCGATAGGGTTGTTGCTTTCCGGCTTTGTCGCCAATGAAGATGACGACCTTGTTCATACCGGGAATCTGGGTCTTCTGGATAGCCTGTACCTGCCATATGGCGTTGGGATCGAAGCCGAGGTTGGACTGCATGAAGGCATTGACGACCTCCTTCGTAGGACTATCGGCAGTAAAGTCGGCTGGATCGGGAGCAGGAAACTTGGGAGGAGCGGCTGGCGCTGCGGGGGCCTGAGCTGTGTCGGAACCGGGTGAGGAAGGCGGCTGATCCTGCGCAAAGACATGTTGGATTGGAGAGAAAACAAGGGCCATCGCTACGGCAGTGGCCAGTCGTGCTGAGTTACGAATCAAGCGAAATTCTCCTTCAGAGGCGGGAAGACTCCCGACCTTTAGCTTATACCTGCACTTTGACGGCGATGGGAAAGCGGCGGCCCATGCCAAAAGACTTCGAAGTGACCTTTAAAACGGGAGCCGCCTGCTGCCGCTTGTACTCTGAGCGCTCAACGAGGTGCACCACTTGTTGGACGAGCGCGAGTGGAAAACCGTGTTTCTGCGCGATGCATTCCGGGGTTTCATAGCGCTCGACGTAGGCCTCCAGTATGGGATCGAGGACTTCGTAGGCCGGAAGCGAATCGGTATCTTTCTGATCGGGCCGCAGTTCGGCGGACGGAGGCTTCTCAAGAATCGGCAGTGGGATGATTTCGCGATCGCGATTGAGCCAGCGGCAGATGGCATAGACGCGCGTCTTAATGAGATCGCCGATAACTGCGAGAGCACCTACCATATCGCCATACAAGGTGCAGTAGCCGACGGCCATTTCAGATTTATTGCCGGTGGTGAGCACGAGCGAACCGAACTTGTTGGAGAGGGCCATGAGCAACGTGCCACGGATGCGCGATTGCAGATTCTCTTCGGTGAGATCGGGTTTCGTTCCGGCGAACAGCGGCTCAAGCGCACGCGTGTATTCATGGAACAAGTCGGAGATTCCAATGAGTTCGAAGCGGATGCCGAGATTAGCGGCAAGGGCGCGGCTGTCGTCGATCGAGCCTTGCGAGGAGTAAGGGCTGGGCATGCCGATGCAAAGCACATTCCCCTTGCCGAGTGCATCTGCGGCAATCGCGGCGACCAAAGCAGAATCGATTCCACCGCTCAAGGCAATGAGGACCTTGCTGAATCCACACTTGCGCACGTAGTCGCGCGTGCCAAGGACAAGAGCGCGATAGGCAGCTTCGGTGTCGTCTTCAATCGGAGTGGAGATTGCCGGCGCGTGGAACGGATCGAACACGACCAGGTCCTCTTCGAAGGATTTCGCTTGCGCTATCAGTTCGCCCTGGGAGTTAAACGCGATAGACGAACCATCGAAGATGAGGCTGTCGTTGCCGCCGACCTGGTTGCACATGATGACTGGGACTCTATCGCGATGGGCAATGGCAGCGAGCATCTGGTGGCGAACTTCGCGCTTGGAATGCCAGAAGGGCGACGAAGAGAGATTGATGTGGATGGCCGGGTTCTGGCGCACCAGGTCTTCCAGCGGATCGAATGAATAGAGACGGCGGGGCCAGAAGTTCTTATCGTTCCAGGCATCCTCGCAGATGGAGATGGCGAGCCGCAGACCGTCGAGTTCGACAACCTGCTGTCCGCTCGAGGGCAGGAAATATCGCTGCTCATCGAAGACGTCGTAGAACGGCAGCAGACGCTTGTGTTGTTCAAGCAGGATCTTACCCTTGTCGATCAAGACGGCGGCGTTAACGGCGGGTTTCCACCCCAGCGACGAGGACCCGTCGCCGGGGACCCCGGGCTTGCCGGCATCAGGCGGGGCGGGTAAGGCGACGCCTGCGACAAGAGCGGTGGGCAGGTCCTGCGTGGCTGCGGCGAGCTCGTCGACAGCCTTGCGGCAGCGAGCGAGGAAGCTTGGTTTCTCGAGGAAGTCGGCAGGGGGATAGCCGCAGATGGCCAGCTCGGAAAAGACAGTAAGGCGAGCGCCCTGATCCGCAGCGCGATGGGTTACCGCAATAATTTTTTCGAGGTTGCCGGTGAAATCCCCGACCGTGGGGTTGATCTGGGCCAGCGCGATGTTCACAGTTCCAGTTTAAAGCAGAAGAGACGGGGACCGGGCTTAGGTTCCGGTTCCGGAGAAGACCACGCCGATGGTGCGAACGATGATCTTGAGATCGAGCCAGATGCTCCATTTTTCGATGTAGGTCACATCGAGTGAGACGTAGCTGTCGAACGAGGGATCCTGTCGGCCCTGTACCTGCCAGAGGCCAGTGATTCCCGGGGTGACGTCGAGGCGGCGTAAGTGGCTGGGCTTGTACTCCATGACTTCGCTGGCGATGGGGGGACGCGGCCCGACGACGCTCATGTCGCCTTTCAACACATTGATGAACTGCGGCAACTCGTCGAGGGAGTACTTGCGCAGAAAGCGACCAAGGCGGGTGATACGGGGGTCGTTAGTGATCTTGAAGAGCACGCCGTCGCGTTCGTTCATATGCATGATTTCAGTACGGCGCTTTTCCGCGTCGCGCACCATGGTGCGGAACTTGTAGCACCGGAAGACGCGTCCTTTTTTGCCGATGCGCTCGGAGGCGTAGAAGACCGGGCCATGCGATTCAAGTTTGATGGCGATGGCTATGACAAGAAGAAAGGGCGAGAGAAAAAGGAAAAAGAGGCTGGAAAAGATAACGTCGAGGACCCGCTTCAACATGAAGCCAAGTTCGGGAACCTGGCCGCGATGGAGGGGGATGGTCGGAAACTGGCCGATGTACTCGATAGGGCTGTTCCAGGCCAGACCGGCATAGAGATCGGGAACAACGCGCAGATCGACCCCATGCATGCGGGATTTCTCGAGGACTTCCTGGACGATGCCGCGCTCGCAGGGAGTGGTGAATAGGATCTCGTCGATGAACTGCTTGCGCGCATGCTGGAAGAGCGTGTCGAGCGTGCCGACCACGTCGCCGCTGGAGGACATCATGTGCGGCGGTGCGCCGGGGAACTCAATGAAACCTTTGAAGGTATAGCCAAGATGGCGGATGCTCTCGAGGTGATGACGGAGTGCGTATGCTTCGGGTCCGGTGCCGACGATGAGGACGTTGCGGGTATCCTGGCCGCGCTCGAATCTGCGGTATAGCAGTATTCGGTAGATGAGGCGTCGCAGGCACAGGGAAACCGTGACCAGGGTCAGCGTCAGTATGACGATGCCACGCGGGATATCTTCAGCGCGAACCAGATAGAGGGATCCCGTAAGCAGGAGGCCGGAAGTAAAACAGACCTGCACGGTGAGCCTCTGCTCATTCAGAAAGGAATTCAAACGCGTGGGCGCGTAGAGATGCATCCGGCGGCTGCTGATGACCAGAACCGCGGCAAAACCGAACAACATGGCAAGCAGTATCCACACGGGGCGGCCTGAGAAGAGCGTTCCGTGATAGAAAGCTCGCGCTCCAACAACGGGATTAATGTGGCGTTCGTAGAAGGTGGCCAGAGCAGCCGAGATTAGGACAGTGAGGACGTCGAGCAACATCCAGAGCTTGACTTTGCCCTGGGAACTGCGGGATGAACTTGCAGCCGTGTCGGCGACCCAATCTGACGAGGGTGCGACTGAAGCGGAAACTCTTTGCCAGAAATCCGATGTCGCCATATGCTCTACGCAAACCTCAGGAGTTCATGTACATCTTGGAAGTTGGGGGTTCCTGTTGAACTGAAGAAGAAGGAGCGGACGGACGTGCGGTACGCGCAGGCTTGCTGGTTAGAGTCGCTGATGTTTCGGAAGGTTGCCTGCAAAAATGTGGGCAATCTCCTGGAAATATTTCATCCAGGATTGGCCGCTTGGACGCGATTTTTGCGGGCCGATTTTCACGGACGTACTCACCCGCAAATCGATGATACCGAAGTGCTTATCTCTGCGGACACTTCATTGAAATGACGGGACAGTGCTCACATGCTAACCACGTGGGAGCCACCCAGGAAATCTGCCGGGCGAACGGTCTGTCTTTCAAGGCAACGAGTAGAGAAGGTACTTCAGGAATTCGTGGTTGGGATCTCTTCGTTCGAGAACCTCAAGCGGGTTTGAGTTCAGTTTTAGCTCAACGCTGGGAGCCGCTTACTAATATGATTATGAACGAAGACACGTTATAAAGTCATCAATTTCTTATGCCGAAGGTAACACATAGGCATCCAGCGTAAGAAACTGCTGGATGTTAGGGTCGGGCGATGCCATGAAGTCTTTGAGCGGCCCGAAAAACGCAGCGCGGCCCTCATGGAGGAACAGCACCGTATCCGCGAGACGTTCGGCGAAGCGCATGTCATGAGTGACGACAATGCTTGTAAATCCAAGTTGTTGCTTGAGTCTCTGGATAAGGCCGCCGAGCCTTCGGGCGATGATGGGATCGACCATCGTGGTGGGTTCGTCGTACAGAACAACTTCCGGTTGCGAGGCGAGCGCGCGCGCCATGGCCACGGCACGCCGGCGGCCGGTGGACAAGCTCGCAGGTAACTCATCAGGTACATCGTCCGCGCCGACAAGGGCAAGCAAACGATCTACGACCTGCAGAACCTGGTCTTCCTCCTGACCACCTCGTTCTCGCAATGGGAAAGCTACGTTTTCGCGAACGGTAAGGGAGTCGAAGAGGGCGCCGTTCTGGAAGACCATGGTGATGCGCCTGCGGACGACCTGCATTTCTTCTTCGGTATAGCGATTGATCTCCTGGCCGTCGACACGGATGGAGCCAACCTCAGGCTTCAGGAAACCCATAAGGATCCGGAGCGCGACAGACTTGCCGACACCGCTTCGGCCGAGAATGCAGAGGGTTTCTCCTCTATTCACAACGAAACTGACGTTATTGAGAATTCTGCGTTCGCCGAACCACAGCGAGACATGGCTGAAGGAGATCAGCGGCCAGGTCGTCTGTTCCTCTTCCTCAGGGACGGGTTTATCCCCAGCAATGTCGGCCAGGACATCTTCGGAGATTTCGGGAACCTCGAGGATCTCGGGATCAATGGAATGATCGATCCGGCGCTTCGGTCTGAAATCGAATCTAGCCACCCTATCAGCTTACTTGAAGACGCTTTTGGCCGAGGAGGGTTTCCGCGCGAGCGAGTTCCCGGGATGAGTTGATGTTGAGAAACCAATCGGCAGCCGGAAGGCCCTGGGGATGAGAGACGTGGCCGGACTGGATGAGCAACTCGACGGGCTGGATGGAGAAGGGCTGCGAGAGATCCGCAGCCGCAGCACGGAAAGCGCGGAGGCAATTGCGATCGTTGGAACGAAGCCTGGATTGCAGAACGCCCAATCCCGCGCGGTGGATGACCACAGGGAAGGTCTGGATGAATCCGGCGACCGAGACCGCAGTTATTGCGGATTCAGTGACCAAGGCGTGGTGCACAAGGTAGGTGATCAGACTTGCCGGCAGCAGCGGCAGATCAATGGGAAGAAACACTGCGTACTGGGCGGTGCTGGATACGAGCGCAGCGCAGATGCCGGCGAGCGGACCCAGACCCGCTTGGGCGGGGCCGGATTGGGTGGGACCGGTCAGTGAAGGATCGTCTGGCAAGGTCGGAGCGAACGCGGAGAGATCGCTCATTGCGCCGGCGATGCGAGGTTCGAGCCCCGAGGAAACGCAGGATGGAGAGAGCGTGCTGGATGAGGGGATTTCCAGCGAGGTCGACGAGAGCCTTGTCGCAGCCCATGCGGCTGGAGCGGCCGCCGGCGAGAATGAATCCCTCGGCGGCCAAAATTTCGGTGCCCGGGTGGTGCAGACTCAACGGCCTGCCTCCTCCAGGAATCGAATCAGGGAGCGAATCCCCAGCTCAAAGTTCTTGAGGTTGAACTTCTCGTTCGGGGCGTGGATGTTGTCGTCGGGGAGGCCGAAGCCCATCATGACGCTGGGCAGACCGAGGTGGCGGTCGAAGTCGCCAACGATGGGAATGGAGCCGCCGGAGCGGATGAACACAGTGTCTTTACCCCAGACTTCATGTAGAGCGTGAGTCGCAGCCTGTATGTATTTGTTGTTCACGGGGATAAGACAGGGGTCGCCGGAGTGGATGAGGCGGACATCGATGTCGACGCCGGCGGGGGTGATTTTCTCGACGTAGTTCTTGTATTGGGCGAACGCCTTTGCAGGCGTCATGCCTGGGACAAGACGCATGGAAACTTTGGCAACGGCCTTGGCAGGAATCACGGTTTTTGCGCCGGCGCCGGTGAAACCACCGGGGATTCCGTGGACGTCAAGCGTAGGACGGGCCCAGGTGCGCTCGAGGACGCTGTAGCCGTTTTCTCCAACGAGCCGGCGTGAGCCGACTTCGGCGATGCGGTAGTGCTCTTCGTCGAAGGGCAGGCTCTTCCATGCAGCGAGTTCTTCGGGGCTGGGCGGAATGATGTCGTCATAGAAGCCGGGGATGAGGATGTGGCCATTGTCATCTTTCAAACGCGCAATGATCTGTGCGATGGCCGTGAACGGATTGGGAGCGGCGCCGCCGTACATGCCGGAGTGCAGATCAGACTTCGCGCCGCGCACTTCAAGTTCGGTGTAGATCATGCCGCGCAGGCCGACGCAGAGGGTGGGCAAACCGGGGGCGAAAAGCTCTGTGTCGGAGACGAGGGCGAAGTCGGCCTTGAGATTGGCGGGCTTGGAGGCAACATACTCTGCAATTCCCTCCCCTCCCACTTCTTCTTCCCCTTCGAAGAGGACGCGCACATTGAGCGGGAGAGATTTGTTGGAGGCGAGCAAGGCTTCGAGGGCTTTCACCTGCATCCACACCTGGCCCTTGTCGTCAACGGCGCCGCGCGCGTAGATGTTGCCGTTGCGCTCAGCCGGCTCGAAGGGCGGCGAGAGCCATTCGTCGATCGGGTCGGTGGGTTGGACGTCGTAGTGGCCGTAGATCAAAACTGTCGGCTTACCAGCTGCGTGCAGCCAGTCGGCGTAAACGAGAGGATGGCCTGCGGTGTCGATGAGGCGGACGTTCTCCATGCCGATCCGCTTGAGTTCGGAAGCAAGAAATTCAGCGGCACGGCGGCAGTCGTCTTTGTGATCTGGGAGGGTCGAGATGGATGGAATGCGAAGGAGATCTTTCAGTTCGTTCAAAAAGCGCGGGTGGTTCTTAGTCGCAAAATCTACGGCCTGCGAAGACATGAGTGTGTTCCCTTTCAACGAAATCGACAGAGGAGAGTATAGGCGGTTGGGCTCAGATGGTGCAGTGCCGCCGACGCGAGAACGATCAATAGCGTGCAACCTTAGGGTCGATTTCGGAGGACCAGGCGTCGATGCCGCCGCGAAGAGACTGCACGCTTTCGAATCCCTGATTGCGCAGCCAGGCAGTGACATTGAGGGATCGTTGTCCGTGATGGCAGAGAACCGTGAGGTGCTCTTCGGGATCGAGCTCCTGATGTGCGCGGGCCGGGACGTCGCCCATAGGCATGGGGGTGCTTGGTTCGATATGTGCGGTCGAGTATTCCCACGGTTCGCGAACGTCGATGAGGCGGGTCTTGTTTTCGCGGAGGAGTGCCTGCGCTTCGGTTGGAGAGATTTCGTATTCGAGCATGAGAACAGTTTAGTGGGACGGGCGGGTCGCTGAAACAGCCCCGAGGAAAGTAGTCTGGAAGAGATGCCGCCGATTTTGAATGCACAGACGATCACGAAGCAATTTGGGGCCAAGCCTCTTTTCAAGGACATTTCGTTCACGGTAGAGGATGGGTCACGGATTGGGCTGATCGGGCCGAATGGCGCCGGGAAGTCGACGCTGCTGGCTATTCTGGCGGGAGCCGTCGAGCCCGATGCGGGCGAACTGGCGGTTCGGAAGCGCGCAAGGGCGGCGTATGTTCCGCAGGATTCGCGATTCGCAGCCGGGCTGACGCTGAGGCAGGTGCTGGAGACTGCGCTGGCTGCGGCACATGTGAATGAAGGCGAGCGCGAGGGGCGACTGCGGGAGCTGAGTGGCAGGGCTGGATTCGAGGACCTTGCGGCAGAGGCGGCATCGCTTTCGGGCGGTTGGCGCAAGCGGCTCGCGATCGTGGAGGCCCTGGTAAGTCATCCAGATGTGCTGCTGCTGGATGAGCCGACAAATCACCTTGACCTGGCCGGGATCGAGTGGCTGGAGGAGCTGTTGGCCGCAGCGAATTTTGCCGTGGTGACCGTGAGCCACGACCGCTATTTTCTTGAAGCGACGTCGAGCGAAATCATCGAGCTGAACCGGGTCTACGCGGAAGGCTTGTTCCGCGTGAAGGGCAACTTCAGCCGGTTTCTTGAGGAGCGAGAGGCGTACCTGGAGTCGCAGAGCAAGCAGCAGGAGAGTCTGCGCAACCGCGTGCGGACTGAGATCGAGTGGCTGCGGCGTGGACCGAAGGCTCGGACGACAAAATCAAAGGCGCGGATCGATACCGCCAACGAGATGATCGGGCAGTTGGCTGCAATGGATTCGCGGACTACGGTAAACTCCGCTGGCATTGATTTTGAGGCCACGCAGCGCAAGACGAAACGGCTGGTGGAGTTCAACAACGTAGCTTGCGATATGGGTGATCGCAGGCTTTTCAGCGGACTGAAATTCGTTCTCACGGCCGGATCGAAGGTAGGGCTTGTCGGCCCGAACGGAAGTGGAAAGACAACATTTTTGCGGCTCCTGCGTGGCGAACTGGAACCCGCTGAAGGGACAATCCGAAGGGCGGATGCGCTGCGGCTGGTGTACTTCAGCCAGATGCGTGAGCTGGACGAGACTCTCACGTTGCGGCGGGCATTGGCGCCCGAGGGCGATGGGCTGGTATACCAGGGCCGGAATGTACACGTGGCGAGCTGGGCGGCGAGGTTTCTGTTTACCGGGGAGCAACTGAATCAGCCCGTGCGGAATTTGAGCGGGGGCGAGCGGGCACGTGTCCTGATTGCCAAACTGATGCTCGAGCCGGCGGACGTACTGCTGCTGGACGAGCCTACAAACGACCTGGATATTCCAACCCTCGAGATTCTGGAGGACAATTTGCTGGAATTTCCGGGAGCGCTGGTGCTGGTTACGCACGATCGCTATCTGCTGAATCGCGTGGCCTCAACAGTGGTCGGGCTGGACGGCGAGGGACACATCGGGCTTTTCGCGGATTTTGGGCAGTGGGAAGCGTGGCTGGAAGAAGAAAGAGAAGGGATCAGGGACCTAGGGATTAGAGAACAGAAAGGTCCATCGGCGGGGGAACCAGACGCCCTAAAGCCCACGAAGAAGAAGCTTTCGTACCTGGAGGCGCGGGAGTTTGCCGGCATTGAGCGGCGGGTGGAGGAGAGTGATGCCCGCCTGGCCTCGGCTCGGGACCGGGTGGAAGACCCTGCCATTGCGTCAGATGCGGCGGCACTGCAGGCAGCCCTGGTGGAACTGGATCAGGCCCAGGAGGAAAATGACCTTCTCTACGCCCGTTGGGCTGAATTGACCGAGAAGGGAGTCTAAACTAGTGCAGGCACCAAAAAGCGCGCACTACGAAATTTGAACCTCGGCGACTCGAGGCCAAATATTTGCATCCAAAGATGATATGCAGAACCCTGTCAAGGTTTTAATAGTCGAAGACGAACCCCATGCCCTAATGGGGCTTGCGGAGCTGATTTCCGGCTGGGGATACCAGACGGAGACCGCGCGCGACGGCATTGAAGGATGGGAGAAAGCGCTCGCCTGGAGTCCGGCCATTGTGGTGACGGACTTGAAGATGCCTCGGATGGATGGCATCGGGTTGCTGACCAAGCTCGCCGAGGATGCGAATGCGAATGTGGCGGTAGTGCTGCTGACGGCACAAGGGTCGATCCAGCTGGCGGTGGATGCCATGAAGCTGGGTGCATACGACTTTCTGCAGAAGCCGGTAGATGCGGCGCGTTTGCGGTCGATTTTGACGAACGCGGTACGTCAACGCGCTACCGAAATCGAGCTGGAGGTTACGCGCAGGCAGTTGCGAAACACCGGCATCCTGGGAACGATGGTGGGCAGTTCGAAAGCGATGCGGGAGATATTCGCGCTGATCGAACAAATTGCGCCGTCGAATGTTTCAGTTCTGATTACCGGCGAGAGTGGTACCGGAAAAGAGATGGTCGCGCGGACACTGCATGACCTGAGCCCCCGCAAGGGTCGGCCATTTCTGGCGGTGAATTGCGCCGCGATTCCCGAAACGCTGATTGAGAGCGAGATCTTCGGACACGAAAAGGGTGCGTTTACCGGAGCTGTGGAACGGCGTGCCGGGTGCTTTGAACTTGCTACGGGCGGTACGCTCCTGCTGGACGAGCTGGGCGAAATGCCAATAGGCACGCAAGCGAAGTTGCTGCGCGTGTTGGAAGAGCGGAAGCTGCGCAGACTCGGCGCACGCACAGAGCAGGATGTAGATGTGCGTGTTCTGGCGGCGACCAATCGCGATCCGCAGGATGCGGTGGCAAACGGGCATTTGCGCGCAGATTTGTTTTATAGGTTGAACGTGTTTCACATTCACATGCCGCCTCTGCGCGAACACATGGAAGACCTGCAGGTGATGGCCGAAGCCATGGTGCACGAGATGAATCAGAAGCACACCCGGCATGTTTCGGGCCTGTCAGATCAGATTCTCGATCGGATGCTGGCCTATGACTGGCCGGGAAATGCGCGCGAACTGCGGAACTCGATTGAACGCGCGGTGATTCTCTGCCCCGATGGACATCCGCTGGATATTTCGCACTTGCCGCGGACGTTCGGCACGCCGCAATTGCCGGTGGCGGCGCGCTTAACCGATGCCAACGTAGTGCCGGTACGCGTGGGGACGACCGTGGATGAGGCGGAGCGGATGCTGATTCTGCGAACGCTTGAGTCGACCGGGCAGAATAAGACTCGTGCGGCGGAGATTCTGGGGGTGAGCTTGAAGACGTTGCATAACAAGCTCAAGGAGTACAGCCACTCGCGGGAGGATCAACCGGCGTGAGTTGGCATAGGGGCGGACGAGCTAATTAGCACGGTGATTTTAGCGACAGAAGTCCCTGCAGGGCTCAAGCTTTCTGATTGTGCGCTGAGATCAAACCGGCTTGGGACAAGTTGTGTACGTGAACGATGCGACTGAAGACAAAACTCGTGCTCGCAATTACCGGGCTGGTGTTTCTGATAGCGGGCTTGTTGTCGCTGGTGTACGTAAGCCACCTGGTGGATGCGGCAATTCAGCAGTCGTACGATTCGAATCGCATGGTTGCCAACCAGGTGCGATTTGCCTTGCAGAGCGCTCTGCTGGCGGGGCTAAAAGATCAGACCGTTGACCCCAACGATGCGGAAAAGCTGCGGGAGCTTGTGCAATCGGTCATCAAAGACAGCGAATCTCTGAGTGCAACCCTTGACTCGGCAAACATGTACTCCACGACGGAATATGACGTGAACATCGTGGATACCCAATCGCGGGTCCTGCTGAGCACGTTTCCCGGCAATGAAAACAAGCTGATGCCGTGGCGTCCTAATTACGGAGAACTGCTCGCCGCCGATCCAGTCACCAAGATGCGCGAAATTTACGGACCCGCGAAGGTGTTTGACATCGTGGTGCCGCTCATTCGAAACGGCCAGCCATTCCTGAGCGTGCATGTGGGCGTGCGGACGACGCTGTTGCAGGCGGTGTATGAGCCTTCGTTGAAGGAGGCCATGACTCTGATGGCTTTTGCCGCAGGAACGGCCCTGATCGCAGCATTCCTGTTGAGCAACCTGGCGTTGCGGCCCATGGAAGAGATCAGCATACAGCTGGATTACTGGAATCCTGTCCCAGTGGAAAGCTTACCCGATGGGGGCGAGCAACTGAGTCTCGACACTGCGGAAAGGGTATCAACGAAAATCGAGCGGATCGGCCAGCGCATGCGTAATGTGGAGGAGGTCTTCTCTGCTCTGAAAGAGAACCTCGACCAGGTCCTTGGTAATCTGCAGGACGGCATCCTGCTGTTCACGGGCGATGGGCGTGCGGTGCTGGTGTCAGAGGCGGCGCAGCGATTTCTTCACATCGAGAGCGATAACATCCTCGGTTTGCAGGCGCGAGAAATTTTCGATAACTCCACGGTGCTGGGAAGAACGCTTCGCGAGGCCTTCGACGCCGGAGTCACATTGGTGCAGGAAGAGGTTCAAACCGAGACGGGGCGGCGGATACAGGCTTCGGTGGATTTCATCTATGACGATCACACGCGGATGGGCCTGGGCGCATTGGTCACCTTGCACGACTTGGAATCGGTGGAGCAGATCGAGTCGGAGCTTGAGCTTTCACGTCGCATGGCAGCGATCGGCAGGTTGACTGCCGGCGTCGGTCACGAAGTGAAGAATCCGATCAATGCGATCGTGGTGCATCTTGAACTGCTCAAAAACAAGCTGGGTGGAGATCACCCACCGGCCACGCGTCATCTCGAAGTAATTGACGCGGAGATTCACCGCCTGGATCGCGTGGTGCAGACGCTGGTCGACTTCTCGCGGCCGGTGGAACTGCGGCTGCAGGAACAGGATTTGTGTAAAGTGATTGGCGATGTGCTGGCGCTGGCTGATGAAGAACTCTCAACGCGCAATGTAAAGCTGGAGGGGCGCCTGCCCGACCATCCGCTAATTGTGAATGTGGATGCGGACCTGCTGAAGCAGGCTGCGATCAATGTGATTCTGAATGGCGCCCAATCGATGCCCGACGGCGGGGCTCTGCGCGTTTCAGTGGAGGAGGATCGCAAGATGGCCGTGGTGCGGATCGCCGATGAAGGAACGGGAATTCCGCCGGAGATCCGGGAAAAGATCTTCGATCTTTACTTCACGACCAAGAGCGGGGGCAGCGGCATCGGATTGGCCATGACCTACCGCATTTTGCAGTTGCACCACGGGAGCGTGGACGTACAATCGAAGGTAGGCCGTGGCACAGAATTCTCATTGCGCATTCCACTCGCAGCCACGGAATGGGGACGCCGGCATCTGCAACCGGCAATTGTGGAAGAAACAAAGGGGTTGGAAACATGAAGCTGAGCGCCATGAGCGCTGCGGGGCTGTTGCTATTGCTGTTGACCGGGTGTTTCCATAAGACCCAGGTCGCGCAAAATCTCCCCCTCGCACCGCCGATAGAGGACACGCCTCCGCCCAAGCCCGATCCTGCCCCCACGAATCTTCCTCCGCCAGAGGTGACGCTTCCCGAGCAGACTCAGCCCCTGAAGATCACGCAGCCGCCGGAGCCGGTGAAGAAGCCCGCGCGGCACAAAAAACCTGCGAATACGAATACCCAGATCGCTTCAAACGGCACGCCCGCCGTGTCGGCGATCGGGACACTCTCTACAGGCGATCCGCCGAACATGCGGCAGCAGACAGATGACTCGATCGCGTCGACTGAAAAGGCCCTCAACGGAATCACGCGCAAGCTGAACGATCAGGAGCAGAAAACGTCGGCGCAGATTCGCGAGTTTCTAAAGCAGGCGCGCGATGCGTTGACAGCGGGTGATGTGGACGGTGCCCATACGCTGGCACTCAAGGCGAAGGTTCTGCTGGACGAGTTGCACCCGTAGGACGAGCGAGTTCCCTTCCTCACTCATCAATAAAGACTCATGGAAAGCACGGAGCGCGTTTCTTGCGATTCTCCGCTATCGCTCACCCCAGCTGAGCTTGCTGCGAAGGGCATCGAAGAAACCACTTTCGCTGAGACGGATCAGGTTCACCGTGTAATCCGACCGGTGACAGCGGACCTCGTCGCCAACGTGAAGCTCGAATCCAACCTGACCATCGACGGTGAGCAGACATTGCGTCGGGACCCCCTCGACGCGGACGGTAAGGCTTGCGTCTCCGCGCACCACGATGGGACGCAGAGTGAGCAGGTGGGGACAGATGGGCGTAACTACGAGTGCGTCGACGTCGGGCGCGAGGATGGGGCCGTTGGCAGCGAGCGTATAGGCCGTTGAACCGGTGGGCGTGGAGACGATGACGCCGTCGGCACGAAAGCGGGCGACTTTTTTGCCATCAAGTTCCACGGCGAATTCGCCCATGCGCGCGATGTCGCCTTTGGAGACGACAACTTCGTTCAACGCTTCGAAAACCTTAACCGTAGCGCCGTCGCGCACAACTTCAGAGTGAAGCATGGTGCGAGCGTCGAGCGTATGGCAGTTCTCACACCAGCTTTCGAGTGTTGGATAGAGCTCGCCAAGGCGCACCTCGGTGAGGAATCCGAGGGAGCCGAGGTTGACGCTCAGAATGGGCGTGCCGGTTGCGGCGAAGATGCGCGCTACAGAGAGCAACGTGCCGTCGCCCCCAAGGACGATGACGAGTTGTGGCTTGTGCGCAGGCAAGTCAGCCCGATCAACGGCAGGGGCGGCATCGGTGTAGCTCGCGCCTTCGAGGTCGAGAAGCGGCTTGTAATTGTGCTTGCAGAGCCAGTCGATCAGTTCGGGAAGCAACTGGGCGAGCTCCTGCTTTCGCGGCTTACTTACAATTGCGACGCAAGTCATGCGGTCTCAGTGTATCGGATCAGTGGTCAGTGAACAGTGACAGTAGTCAGAAGAACCGGTGCGGACAAGAAATCTTTGAGCAAAAATTGTCAGATTCCCGGCGGTTTGGTTGTCGATTGTGCGTAAAGCAGAAACTCCTTGTTGCCTTCGGCGCCGGTGATGGGAGACGGGATGACCTCTACAACTTGCCAGCCTAGCTCAGTGATGCTGCCTGAGACTTTTTCGATGGCAAGTCTGTGCACTTCAGGGTCCCGAACGATTCCCCCTTTGCCAACGTTTCCGCGTCCGGCTTCGAATTGCGGCTTGATGAGGACAACGGCTTCAGTGAGTGAGGGCGCGGCCGCGAAGACCGGAGCGAGAAGAAGAGTTGCGGAGATGAAAGAGACGTCCATGACGAGCAGGGTGAGCACGGGCTGGCCGTCTTCTGCGAGTGCATTGGGTGCGAGAAAGCGAGCATTGGTGCGCTCAACTAGACGGACGTGCGGGTCGTTGCGGAGCTTCATGGCGATCTGGCCGAAGCCGGTATCGACCGCTGTGACGTGCGCGGCTCCGCGCTGCAAAAGGCAGTCCGTGAAGCCGCCGGTGGAGGCGCCGATGTCGAGACAGAATCGACCGGCGACGTCGATCTTCCAGTGGTCGAGGGCGGCCTCAAGTTTGAGTCCGCCGCGGCTGACATAGGGCATGTCGTCGCCGAGGAGACGGATAGCGGAATCAGATGCGATGGAAGCGCCCGGTTTGTCGATTTTCTGTTCGTTGACGAGCACACGACCGGCAAGGATAAGGGCACGGGCGCGCTCGCGGCTCTGCACCAGGCCTCGGTCGACGAGCAGTAGATCAATGCGGGTTTTTCCGTTAGCAGCCAAGGCTTGAGTTCGTCCCCGGGATCAAAGATGCGCCGGTTCCAACTGGAACTCGAGCGCCGTCCGTAATCTTTTCGTTACTGAAATTTTACGATTGAATCGGGGGTACGCGCCTTCCAAGCGACCGGTATCCCTCGTCTGTTTTGAGAAAAGAAAGCCAGGAATGGTTCTGGGCGAACACCTCTTCAAGTTCCGGCTCAGTCAGGACCATGCACGCGGTTGAGAGCGCATCCGATTCGGCTGCAGTATCGGCGAGAACCCATGCACGGTTTTGCCGCAACGCGGGGAGACCTGTACGCGGATCAAGAATATGGGCTCCCTTTACCGCCAATCCTGAACCGCTCAACGAAGCGTGGGTCAGAAGAAATCTCTGCGATGAATCGTCCTCTCCCAGGCCACAGGACCAACCGGGAACATCGCCGGGTTGATCTCCAGCCAGAATGCTGCTGCCGCCGGCGATAAGCAAAAATGAGGGGCAATCCCACTGACGCAGGAGTTCACCCATGCGATCGAGGGCGAACCCTTTGCCGATCGCTCCGAGATCGAACTCGAGCGGGCCGCTCACGCAGAGGATTGATTGCTCGTCGAGCAGTAGCTCCCACCGAGGAAGGGATTGCCGAGCTTTCAATGCGGCGGGCGTTGGACAAAACGCACGGTGTGTAGCCTGTTCCATCTGCTTCGCGATTTGCAGGCAGGCAAAGGCGGGCTCGCTCAAGCGCATCTTCTCCCCGGACGCAAGACGAGCGATTTGCATGATGTCGCTGTTTGGGCGAAAACGACTCAACCGCGCTTCCAGTCCGTCAAGAAGATCTAGCGCGGCCTGTGCTGCCTGCCCTGCATACGTCTTGTCTTGGTTGGCGATGCGCACCTGAAAGTAGGTCGCCATGGCGTGGTGGTTGAATTGATAAATCTCAGCCATGGATTTCATTTAGGCGCCGGCGACCACAAGAGGATGAGAACGCCGGGACGAACTCCGAAGAACTCCGGGCGAAAATTTCGGAGTTGATCCGCATATTGCTCGGCAGCCTCGGTTGAAGTGATGAAAAAATCTGCATCTGTGACCTTTTGTCCTGGCTGCCAGAATCCCACTTGACTGAAGTGCCGCAGGTACCACGGCAAAGGCCATGGGTCAGAAGCAATCACCGCGATGCGAGGAGTGGCTATGCCATTCCGGCGGGCAGAGTCTGCTATTTCCGCAGGAAGTCCGAGGATGTCGTCGGAAGTGTGCGCATAGGCATATGGGTTATTTTCATCGCTCGGATGGAGAAAGGCTCGCTGGCGGGTGTCATAGGCAATCAGCACTCCGGCGAGCACTGCGACAACGCAGACCGCTGGGATTGCTATGCGGAAGCTCACCTTCTTTACGGCCCAGTTCCACCCTGATGCGACCGCACTTGCGGCAAATAATGCAAGCGGAAGCCAGATGTTCAGCGCCAGCCATGGTGTCTTGTATGGAATGAGACTGTAGAGTGCGGCGATTAGGAACGTGTAATACGCCAATAGAACATAGGGTGAAACGCTGCGCCTTCTGATGCTGATGAGGAACCCGAGGCACGCGAGGGCGACCAGCAGTCCACCCGACCACCCGCCGGCGAGAAGCCGCGCGTAGTACCAAAGTGGTTTTTGATGGCCTTGACCCGCCGCACGCGCGAGGAAATCCGGAGCCGCGTGCAATAGGGCAGGGAGAACATTCCAGGCTCTGCCGAACCACGTGAACAGAATCACGAGGAGGGTCAGAAAGGTGCCGGCCGCGGCAAGAAAGGGCCAGGGGCGCGACGACTCAGCAGGCCTTTCGCCGCGCAGATTCCAGATCCTGAACACAACTGCTGCAGAAGACCAGGGCAAACAGGTGGAGGATCGCGGTTTCTTTTGAGGCGCACATCAACGCAGCGCACCCCCCTGCAAGCGCGGCGTAGCCAACGGAGCGCGTTTCAAAGGTTCGCCAGCCGGACAGGATCAGTCCAAATGTTGCTGCGCAGAAGAGTGATTCATGGATGAAGTACCTGTCGTAATAGACAGGCAAGGGACCGAAGGCGAACAGCATCGCCGCGAGCAGGCTTGGCAGGTAGCCGAACATGTCGACAGCAGCGCCGAAGAGGAGGATCGTGATCGTCCCAGCCACGACCGACGTGAGCCTGAGTTCTGATTCCGTCAGATCAGAAAATGATCGTGCTCCCTGCATCCTGGCCAGGGGCAGAGCCAGGGCTGCGAGCGCAGGGCCATGCCGGTCCTTCGAATCGTAGGTGAATGCATCTCCGGCAAGTAGTTGCCCGACGATGTAGGCATTGACGGCCTCGTCGGTGTGCATGGGTCGCGCTTCTAGTTGCGGGAGGCGCACCGCCATTCCCAGAAGCGTAACGAGGATAAAAGGTATCCAGCGAGCCCAGCGCGAACGAGGGAGCGCCTTCTCCATTAGAGCTCTGCCGGAACGAGGGAACTCATGCTGCAGGCTTGCCCCATACTTCAACCTCGATGTAGTCGTTCAATTTGTTGGTCGTGTTGCCATTGCTGTAGAGCCGAATGTAGCGGCCCTTCGCGCCCTTGGCGTCGATCAACTTGCCCTGGTAGGTCTCGACGTAGTTCAGGTCCTTGCCCGCGCCAAGACCGAGCTCGCCTTTGAAATCGCTGTTGAAGATGGTCGTCACGCCGGACTTGAAAGTCGGATCATCCGACACCTGGGCCACAACGTCGCGATAAACGCGAGCCTGGGAGTGGAAGTGCCAGACGAGAACCGCATAGACATTTGCGCTCTTCGCCAGATCGATCTGTACCCACTGTTTGCCCGGCCCTAATTCGACCCAGGACCCTTCATCGCCGGCCTTGTCGCCATCGGTAACGAGGTCCAGGGTTCCAGTCACAGGATTGTTGTCGCTGGACGTAACCTTCTTGCCCTTGGCAAGGTTGACGGTGCCCGCGGGAACCATAAAGTCGGGGCGCTTGCCCTTCATCGGCGGCTCAAGATTCGGCACATTGAGCGGAACGGGCGTGCCGACGAACAGAGGACGAGGCAGTTGGGTCTTCAACGGGACTTTGTCCTGCGCCAGGGCGGCAGTGGCAACGAGCAAGAGGGCCACCAGGGGATATTTGTGCGAAAGGATTGTTTTCATAATCTCAGGCTTTTACTTCTTCGCTGGTGATGGAAATCTTCTTCTCGGCATCCACTGCTTCATTGGCTTTGTGAATGACGTATTCACTGGTGAAAGCCTCATCCGCGGGACAGTTCAATTTCGCCGTGCCCCGAATCGCGTTGAAGAAGTTTTCGAGGTGCGGCTGATGCGGAGGCTTGTTGAAGAATACGGGAATCTCGTATTCCGCAAGTTGCGCGGTTTCCCGCACGTCTACTCTGGTGGCGTCCGCAGACGTCTGCTTTGCGCGCACGTAGCCCTTCTGCGCCAGATCGTCCCATGAGACCGCATCCGCGCGAGCCTCACGATAGATGGCGCAAATGGCCGGGTCCTCAGACATCTTGATGGTTCCGTCATCGCCCGAGAACGATTCAAAATAACCGCCGCCCGCGCTGGTCGTCGTCTGCACCTGGTAGAACGCGCGCGCGACACCCTGGGCCAGCGGATACTCATAGATGACCATCGCATTGTCGTACCAGTCGTGGTTTTTGAAGTAGTCCAGGCCACCGCTGGCGACTACAGATTTGGGCGTCGTCCCGAGCCACCAATTGAAGATATCGATCTGGTGCGCCCCAAGATCAGACAAAGGACCACCGCCAAGTCCCCGGTACCAGCGCCAGTTGCGGAACTGATGCATGTCCTTATATCCGTACTTTGCAAGCATGCTGGCAGGCATCTCGAATTTCTTGGGCCAGCCGAAATCCTCTTTGACTGCGCGGTTCCACTGTCCCTGCACCGCGGTGAGTCGACCACAGAACTTGGCATCGTGAAGCAGCCGGTTCAGGGTGAATACATAGCGAGGATTGCTGCGGCGCTGATGGCCGATCTGCAACAGCTTTCCGGTTTCGCGCATGGTCTGCACCATCGAACGCGCACCCTCGATCGTATTGCTCATCATTTTTTCGCAATACACATGCAGGCCGGCTTTGAGGCTGGTGTTGGTCATCGGCGCGTGGCAAAAGTCCGGAGTCGCAATGAGAACCGCCTGAAGATCCTTTTCCTTGGAGAGCAGGTCTTCAAAATTCTCGTAAACGCGGACTTCGTTCCCCAACTTCTGCAGATAGCGCTGGCCTTCGCCGCGGTGATAGTCCCAGATGTCGCACAGGGCGACGAGCCGGACACCTTCAATGTTGAGTAACGACTCGAGGAGAATCTTGCCTTCTTCGCCATAACCGACGAGGGCGACATTAATGGTGTTCAGGGAAGACTTCTTGACGGCGGCCTTCTGCTCGTTCGAATCAGACTTGCAGGCTTCCAACAGCATTGCGGCGCTCGCCACCGCAGTCGCGCTGATAAATTCACGACGATTCAACTTATCTACCATCTCTTAAGCACCGCAAACCTGTTGTGCTGGACCAGCATGAACGCGCCAGCCACTAATCCAATATGAATGCCAAGGTAAGCCACGCCATCGTTGGAATCAATCAGAACCAGGCCGACCGTCAGTGCGATGAAGAGCAGCCCCTGTACGAGCAACGAGACGCGCGTGCCCAGTCCGACGATGAGCATGAGTCCGGTAAGAATGAAAGCCGGGCCGAGCATGCGGTCGAAGAGCGTCAACGCGAATTTCGGAAACATTGGATCATGTGCGAACTTGTCTCTGAGCCCAACGGGAATCCCTGCATAGTTGGCCAGTGCATAGGACTTCACGCTGACATTGACCATCACGCCGCTTGCATCCGGCTGGCCGGTCGAAGGATCAATGAGCGGCATTGCAACAGATTTATAAGTTGCATATTTCTCGATGCCAACGAACAGGGCGCGAACGCCCAGCCATAGGCGCAAAGCCAGGAAGGCGAAGGTGAAATCCCACGCGACTTTCTGAACAGGAAGCACTTTTATTTCAGTGGAAGCTGCCATGTATCCTCAGGCGTTGAAGCTCTATGCAAGATTCTTGAGATAGTCCGCATCTACCTTCAGCGACTCCTGCCACGGAATATCAAAAGCCTCCTGCTCGACGAAGGCGTGTGTAATTTTCTGGTTTTCCGCAGCCTGCGCGAAGATCGGCCGGTAGTCGATCGATCCGCGGCCCAGTTCTGTTACCTTCGCCTCTTCATGCGTCGCGAACGAGATGTTCGGCGGAAGGTGGAAGTCTTTCACGTGCAACATGGAGAAGCGCTGCGGGTACTTCTTCATCAAGGCGACCGGATCCTGGCCTGCGACCTTCACCCATCCGCAGTCCATTTCGAAGGTCATCTTGTCCGGCTCGCAGAGGGCGAGCAGTTCCTCGTACGGCACCTTCCCATCGACCGGCTGAAACTCCACCCAGTGGTTGTGGTAGCCGAAGGTGATGCCTGCACTTTTCAGCTTCTCACCCGTTTTGTTAAATTCCTCGGCGTTGTACTTCCAGTCATCTAACGTGAGTGGCCCGGCTTTTTGGCCGGGAGCAGGAGGGTTCTTGCGTCCTGGTCCCGGGCAGATGATGTAACTCACTCCCATGGTTTTCTCAAATTCGGTTGTGGCGTCCAGGTCCTTGGTGACATCGATAAACGAGCGATGGGAGCTGACGCACTTCAGCCCCGCCTGGTCGAGTGCCTTGCGAAGCTCCGCCGCGGACTTCTTCGGCAGCGCAGCAGATTCCACCTCAAGGTACCCCGCCTTGCGCACTTCCGCCAGCGTTCCTTCAAAGTCCTGCGCCATTTGCTGCCGCACACTATACAGCTGGATGCCCGGCGCCAGTCCCAACGGCATTCCAAATGAGAATTTTGTTGATGAGACTGCCGTAAGTGCTGCTGCCCCGACAATGAAGTTCCTGCGCGTTACGGGCATTGCTCCTCCAACTGAATCAACCATTCCATTGTCGGCCAGTGAATTCCTAGCTCATCTTCCACGGCGCACGGTATTCGCGCGTCATCAATTTGCTCGCTTCGGGATCGCCGATGATCTTCTCCGTCTTCGCATCCCACCGGATCTTTCTTCCAGTGAGCATCGAGATAAGGCAGAGGTGTCCCGGAAGCGCGGAGTTGTGTCCCACTTCCACGGGCGTGACGGTCGCTTGACGAGTTTTGATGCAATCGAGGAAGTTCTGCTGGTGATCGGCTGAAGTATATAGCTTGACCTTGCGCAACTCCCGCGGCAGGTACTTGCCTTGCTTCCACGCTGGATTGGAGGCGTCAAATCCCTCGCGATCGACCCATACCCAGCCCTCGGTGCCAATCCATTTCACACCCGTCTTGATATCGGGATAGCCACCGGCAATGGTCATGGTGACGCCGTGCGGATACTTCAGCTCGAACCGGTATTTCGGCGCGGTATTCCACACCGCATTCGTCGGTGGAAGTTCTCCCGTGCCTTCGATCTCCGACGGACCGGTGTGATCGAAGTTGAGGCCCCAATGCGCGATATCGCAATGGTGACCGATCCAATCCAGAAGTTCGCCACCGCCCGAGTTGTAGTTCCAACGCCATGATTTGTGCGAGCGAGCCCGGATGTATGGCTCCATCTTCGACGGGCCAATCCACATCTCGTAGTCCAGCTCTTTGGGAGGATCGGTGACGAGCATGTTCCAGGCAGGCGTGCCTGCCACAATCTGCTCGAGGCTGGCCACGTTTTGCCCCTTGAGGGCCAGGTCTGCGAGCGCCACCTTCCCCACGTCGTCAAAGTCCGAGTTGCCGCCAGGCAAGCCAACTTCAACGTGGGTCACCTCGCCAATCAGCCCGTTTCGAACAATCTCCGCCGCTTTATGAAACATGGGAACGGACCGCTGCCATGATCCCATCTGCCAGATGATCTGATTCTCCTGGACGGCCCGCACGATCGATTGCTGTTCGGCAATGGTGTGCGCCAGAGGCTTCTCGCCGTAAATGTCTTTCTTGCGACGGGCAGCTTCGGTCGCGACGATCTCATGCCAGTGGTCGGGCACCGCGATCATAACGGCGTCGATATCGTCACGAGCCAGCAGTTCGCGATAATCGTGGTAGGCCTTGCAGTCCTCGTTCCCGTAAGCGTCATTAATCTTCTTGACGGCAGCCTGCAAATGGTTGGCATCGATATCGCACGCGGCCACTACCTGGCAGTCCGGCAGCGTCAGGAAGGCTTCAGTGTTGCCAGGCCCCTGCCACCCCATCCCGATCACACCGAGATTGATGCGGTTATTGGGCGGCGTTGGCGTCGGGGTTTGCGCTGAGGCGCCGCGAAGGACTGCGGGAAGAATGGCTGCAGATCCGGCAGTCTTGAGAAAACGACGACGATTGAAAGGGCGAAGGAAGGACTCAAATCCAGATTGTTGTGGCATCACTTATCTCAATATCATTTCATATGGGAGAACTGAAATGATTTATATCACTTTCCACCGGTAGTTAGACTTCGCGCCCGGATTGCAGACTGGTTATCCACAGTTGCTTGATCAGTTCCCTGCCCCCACTCAGAGCCCGTTAAGGGAGCAACGGCGGGAATTGCAGTTCGTTGCACCGTGGCCTTTGGTTTGGGCACGCCGTGCTGATGGCAGTCAGTGCAGCGGACCCAGTGGATGTTGTGGGCGCTTTTCGCGCTGGCGAAGGTCGTATCCATCTTCTCGACGTCGATGCCGCAGTGGGACATCTGGGGATGGCAGTTTTTGCAGGAGGCAGTTGCGTTCTCATTGTGGCCGGCGTGGCAGGCCAGGCAACTGATGCCCTCGTGTACGCCAACGGGCGTGCGATCGTCGCCGGATCCAATCTGCGGACCCCAGTGGTTTGCCGCGGCTACGGTGGCAGTCTCAGGTTGGCGTGGCGCGTGGCATTGATAGCAGAGTGCCTGGCGCTGGTCGGGACTGATTTTCACCAGACGCGCGCCGTCTGACAATTGTGGGATTGAGAGCAGCCTGACGGCGAAATGCATTTGCTCGCGGCGATCATAGATGGCCAGAGACTCTGCCGATGGCGGCGCGGTAGCTGCGATGCGCTCGGCAGGCTTTGACTGCACCGGGCCCTCGCGATGCATCTGGTGGCAAGCCATGCAGGGCATGGTGGGCTGGTCCGCGAAATTGGTGCGCGTGATGTGCCAGGGACCGGTAGCGTTCTGCGGCTGCACAAGATCGCGTACTGCGCCATTGAAGTGCATGCCGTGACAGCGCAGGCAATCGTCCATCAGCCGGCGCTCAGTGTTGTGCACGGGGTTGGCGAAAATCTGCGCGTAGGTAGCGCTGTGAGGTCCGGCACGCCAGGATGCATATTCATGCTGATGGCACTTCTGACAACTCGTGGTCATTGCCAGCACGTCGACATCACGGAGTCGGATGGACTCAGCCGGTTGTGAGAAGAGATGCACACGGATGTGGCGCAGCTTGGTTGCAAGGCTCGCTTCGTGGCAATCGAGGCACGTGGCGGTGCGGTGCGCTGATGTGTGGACGGCACTTGTGTAGGCGGCCATCTCGTGGCAACTGGCGCATCCTTGCCCGTGCTGCGAAGTGTAGTAGTACGACGCTCCGTAGACGCCTGCAACGCCGAGGAGCGCCATACATGCGAGCAAGAGTGCAAGCGTCTTGAGCAAGCGCATCATGAGCGGAACGCCGTGCCTTTCCAGTTGCGGACAAGCGAGGCTGATGCGTAATAGGCGATGGCCATAATGGTGAGTACGGGATTGAATCCGCCATTGTTGACGTGAACGCTGCCGTCGATGACGAAGACGTTGTCGACATCGTGAAGCTGGCAGTCACGATTGACAACTGACCCGTGCGGATCGTTGCCCATGCGGCAGGTTCCGGCCTGGTGCTGGCCTGCTGAAACGCTCTCAGAATGCCAGTTCATGAGAGCGGTGTTGATAGCGCCGGACTCCTTGAGCCATGCTTCGGCTCGCTTGGCCTGAACGTCGCCGATCTCGTAAGTGTGCGGATGTACGTTCCCTTCGAAGCGGGCGACGGGAAGACCCCACTGGTCGCGCACATCGGGGTCGATGGTGACTCGGCCGGTTGCGGTAGGAATCTGCTGCGTAGGGCCCATGATGACGATGGAACGCTTGTGCCAGTGACGGATGGCCTGCTTGTGGGCTTCTCCCCAGCGCGGCGTGCCGGGCGGCAGGCGGTCGACCATGTGGATCGGCAGGCGGATGAATTCGTTGGCGAGCATTCCGCCGCCGCAGAGGCCGGGCGTGCCGTGGTTGTAATCCATGATGGCAATGCTGGCGCCGGGGCCAACGTCGTCGTAGGTTTCAAAGTCGAAGTAGCCGACGGCTCCGGTGTAGTGATGTCCCTGCAGATGACGGCCGACCTGGTCGTAGCGGTTGCCGAGACCGTTGGGAAAGAGCCTGCTGCGCGAGTTAAGCAGCAGCCGGGCGGACTCAATGGCAGCCGAGGAGACGATGACGATGTCTGCGGGTTGCTGCTGAAGACGTCCGCGCTCGTCGAAGTAAGCGACGCCGGTTGCGCGGCCGCGATCGTCGGTGAGAATTTCCTTTGCCATGCACTCGGTGCGCAATTCGCAGTTGCCGGTGTTGAGGGCGACGGGAATTACGGTGTTCTGCGAGCCGTTCTTGGCATCGACTTCGCATGCGAACCCGCAGCACCAGCGACAACGCATACAGGGGCCGCGGCCGTTGTAAGGCACGCTGTTGCGCAGCATGGGCAAATGAAATGGATGGAGGCCGAGACGCTTTGCCGCCGGCTCGAGAATGCCGAATTCGCGATTGGGCGGGAGCGGCGGCATGGGCAGATCGCGCCGGCGCGGACCGTGAAAGGGCGTGCCGGAATAATCGCCGGAGACCCCGATCTCGTATTCGGCCTTGTCGTAGAAGGGTTCGAGATCGTCGTAGGTGATCGGCCAGTCTTCAAGCGAGCTGCCAGCGGGCGTACCGTAGGTCGTGCGCATTTTGAAGTCCTGCGGCATGTAGCGCCAGGCTTGCGCGCCGTAGCTCAGTGTGCCTCCGCCGACGCAGGCTGCGTTGTTCTGGTAGGCGCCTTCGCTGGGCAGCACCGTGTGGGCTACACCATTCTTGTCGACCCATACGCGGGGGTTGCCTTTATCTTCGGGGCCGAATGCATTTCCGAGAAGAGTCGTCCGCTGGTTGCGAAGGTCGTCTTTGCGGCAGTCGGCGGGGGTGTACCATTTTCCCCGCTCCAGCAGAACGACGCTGAGACCAGCGGTGGATAGCTCCTTGGCGACGATGCCGCCCGCTGCCCCGGCGCCGATAACGACTGCGTTGACACGCTTCACGAGCGGTCCCCGTTGCTGCGCGGCGGCGCAGTGCGCAGGTCGTACTGGGCGCGCCCGCGCAGAGGAGGCTCGGCCAGGCCCAGCATGCGCCAGCTCGCTGCGTCGCGATTGCCCCCGTGACGCGGAGAGCCGTAGTAGCCCTCCATGGTGTGCTGGCGGAGCAGCTCGAAGAAGGCGCGGTTCTCTTTCTCGATCGCGGTGACAATTTGAAGTTGTTGTGCCGTGGCTGCGTCGGCGAATGCGTGGCCAAAACGCCCTCGGCTCATCTCGTCGGTTTGCGCGATACCAACGCGATACGCGTCCTGATGGCGGCGGTAATGGCGCGCGAGTTGGCGATCGATGTAGGTTACGACACCGGCCTGCGAGGCGCTGGGAAAATCGTCAGCAGGAATGATCTGATCGCAGAGAGCAGAGAGAGTACGTGCCTCGTTGTCGCTCAAGACATCCCACGCGGAGCCAGCGCCCTTGTGACAGCCAATGACCGCAACCGCGCCGCTGAGCACTGAAGCTACTGCAAACTGCCGTCGAGTTAGAACGACCTTTGATGCAGGCCTGCGCATGGGCCGACCTCGGACACAGATGAGAGAGCAAGAACGGGTCGGGCAAGCCAACGCACGTTACCCATCATGTTCGGCGGATGAGCGTGCCGTGGTCTGTGTTTCGAGTCACAAGTGAGGCAGGTGTTCCAAGCGCAACACACACAAAGTGAAAGGGCCATCCGGAAAAGGATGGCCCTCGTTATGCGCATAAGGCGCCGAATTAAGGATGGATATTCTGGCAGGCTGCCAGCGAAGGTGTTATTCCCGGCAGGTAACAGGGCTGCCCTGCTCCCGGAATGCGGCTGGAGATGTTGGGATTGCCCCTGTTGCCATTCTGGGTTGAGACACGCACGTCCACGAGGTTGCCTTCTATCAGAACTGTTGTATCGACGATGTCCTGATCGGTGCGGAGGATGGTAAGGAAGGTGCTATCGGGCGAAGACACATAAACCTTGCCGAAGAGCGAATTTGAAGTTGAGACCACCGTACGCGGGTGGCCCGTGACGGTGAGCGTTTTGATCAAAGTGTGGCTGCTCAGGTTTACGACGTGCACGGTGCTGTCGGCCTGATCTGCCGTGTAGGCACGGCTGCCATCGGCCAGAACGGTAACGCTGGCGGGATTTCGTCCCACCGGAATGGTAAACGTGGTGCCAAACGTCGGGCTGTCATTCCCGAAGACATCGAGGCTGACATCGATCAAGCTGATCGTGCCTCCGTCGTAATCGGCGACTACAAGCTGCTGGGTAGCGGTAATGTACTCGGCATAGACAGGTCCAGCGACCGCAGGTACGTTCGGTCCCGTCAAGCCGGCGCCCGTCGAAAGCGGAATCGATGGATGCGAGAAGTACTGCTGGCCGTTCTGGTTCGTGCATCCAGTCGGCGGCGGACAACGATCGTCAAGCGTGTTGTTCTGGCTGTCGATCACGGTCACGGTGTCGCTGCCGCGATTGAGCACATAGACACGCCTGCCGTCGGTACTGGCGACGCCATAGACAGGGCACTTGCCGAGCGGGATACGCGCCGAAATCGTGAAGCTGGAGACCTCAATCGAGTCGGCCTCGCCAACCTGCGAGACGGACGATGCCGCATTGTTGCAAGTTACGTCGAAAGGCACGTTCTGGCTGATGGAGTAGATGTTCTGTCCGAGGGAGCCCAGACCAACTACGGCAATCGGGGTGGTCGCAACTGGAATGGCAAGTTTGAAGGCTTCTGCCGCTCCATTGATGGCGAGAACATTGATTTCGTTCTGGAACAGGTCGGGAGCCCAGAGACCGGACGTCGGCGAAAACAGTCCGACAGTCTGCGCGGTCGTCGGCAGCGTGGAATAGTTGATGTTCTTCTGCTGCGGCTGCGAAGCGGAGACCTGAAAATTGGTGAGGGTATGGTCGCTGTTGGCGGTGTACCCGTTTGCCCCGTTGGAATCGAGCGTGAACGCAAAGGGATTTGGCCCGATGGTGGCCTGGGTCAAAATGCTGTCGCCCGAGTAGTCGATTACCGTGGCAACGCCCGGGGCGTTCGCACCGGGAGATGAAACCACGACCGCGAAGGAAGTCGGCTGCGCCCCCGGTCCGGTGGGGTTGATCGGGGTGATAACCGGCCGGTAAGAGTTCCCGCAACCGGCAATAAAGGCTGTGACCGCAACTGCTGCGCCCGCCTGGACCAACCGCACGCGCGCCTGGCTTAAAACGTTGGAAAAAAGACTCATTCAGTTCTTTCCTGCTTACTAAGCGATTGTAAATCAGCGAGCGGCTGAATCCGGGGTTCCCAGTCGGCCGGTTCCATGGAAGGTATTGAGGCGTCTCATCATGCGCAAGGGACCGCACTAACACGTGGCCAGTGTTTCTGGGGTTAGACGGATCAAGATCTTGATCGGTATCCAGAGATGACCGCCGCAAGATCAATGCCCAACCACCTCGGCGATGGGTCAAAAGACCTTAAGAACCGTGGAGTCCGGTTCGCTCCAAGCCGCAGGCCCTTCGTGCGTGAGCTGGTGGCTTCCGTCATTCCAGTGCAGATGTGTCACCGAGCCGGCGCCTTTTTCGTAGGCGTAGGTAGTGCCGTCGTCGGAGAAAAGCGTGAAATTGGCGTCTGTTCCCGGATAGACACGAACCTGCGCGATCGCTTGCTTCTGGTGAGTGCTTTCGACAACAGAGCCGATCGGGATAATGGAACCGGCGCGGACGAAGAGCGGGATGGTATCGATTGGCGCGGCGACGGTGATGGTCTGGCCACCCTTCGCCTTTTCATTTGTCCAGTAGTTGTACCAGTCCGTGCCGCCGGGCAGGTAGACCTTGCGGCTGGTGGCTCCCTGCTCCGTAACTGGAGCGACGAGGAAGGCGGGGCCGAACATGTATTCGTCGCGCAGATCGGCAACATTGGGGTCGTTGGGAAAATCGAGCGGCAGTGCCCGCATGAACGGCGCGCCGGTAAGCCAGGTCTGGTAGCCAAGCGAGTAGATGTAAGGCATCAGCTCGTAGCGGAGACGAAGGTATTTCTCGAGAATGGGCTCGGCCTGCTTGCCGTAGGACCAGACTTCGTTGGTGCGTCGGCTGCCATGTGCACGCATAATCGGCAAGAAGGTAGCGTACTGAAACCAGCGCGTATAGAGTTCCGGGTAGTCGTCGTAGCCGCCGACGTTGTCGCGTGCGTCGCTGGGGTCGAGCAGCGGCGGATGCGCGGGGTGATGCTCAGGTGGCAGATACTGCCAACCACCAGTGTCATTGGACCAGTAGGTAATTCCCGAGGCCGTGAAGTCGAGGCCGGTGGGGATCTGGCGGCGATAGGTGTCCCAGGTGGGATAAATGTCGGAGGACCAGACAATGGCGCCGTTACGCTGCACGCCGAGATAAGCGTCGCGGGAGAGAATGAGCGCGCGCTTCTGCGGCAGGTCGCGACGGAAGCCATCGGAGAGCGCGCCGGTATGAAGCAGCGGATACACGTTATAGAACTGCGTGCCGGGACCGATCTTGTAGTAGGAGCCATTAGGCGGCAGATCGGGCTCGGTTTCGTCGGCCCAGAGTGAATCGAATCCCTTGCTGAGGATGTTGTCGCGAATCGTGTTCCAGTACCACACTGCGGCGTCGGGGTTGGTGGTGTCGATGTCGGATCCGGCGCGGTCGTAGGGAAGACCGTTGATGGGCTTGCCGTCAGCCGTGTGGATCAGCCAGCCGTTCTTTTCGAGTTCCGCATAAAAACGGCTCTCGGGAGTGAAGCGTGGCCACACGCTGATCATGGTCTCGTATCCCATTTCGTGAAGCTGCTTGTTCATCGCCACCGGGTCGGGCCAGAATTTCGGGTCCATGTCCATCTGGCCCATCTTGGTGTAGTAGAACCAGTCGACAACCATGACGTCGGCAGGAAGATGGCGGTCGCGATATCCCTTTGCAACAGACAGAACTTCATCCTGGCTGGTATAGCGCTGCTTGCACTGGATGTAGCCGTAAGCGGCCTTGGGCAGCAGCGGCGTGGGACCGGTGAGGAGTCGATAGCCCGCGTAAATTTCGTCGGCGGTGTTGCCGGCGATAACGAAGAAGGAGACACGGTCGCCAACCTGCGACGTCCACTTCGTCTCTTCGTTGAAGCCGGGCTCGATGGTGGTCTTCGACGGATTGTCCCAGATGAGGCCGTAGCCCTTGTTGGTGATGAGGAACGGGACGCATGTGGTGGGCGCAGCGGGCGAGAGGTAGTCGTTCCAGCAGCGGACGGGATGGCCGCGATGATCGAGGAAGCCTTCGTGATTGTCGCCGAGGCCGTAGTAGTGCTCGTCGTCAGGAGAGACAAAAGTGGCGCCGACGGTAAAGAACTCGGGATCAGTCGGACGGCGATCGTTGTTGATGTCGGCCGTGCCGTCCTTGTGGTTGGGGACAGCTTGTTGCCAACCGGTCATCTCAAGCAGTTTCTTGCCTTCCGGAGTGGTGAAGGTGATGTGCGCGCCGGGCGTCGAGCCATTGAAGAACTTCGCGATATCAAGCTCGGTGGAGAGCTTCGGATGCAGAGGAGGATGATCGCGCTCGACGGTGGCGATGATGCGCGAGGATTGGTAGATGTCGTTGAGGTCACTCTGGCTCTTGGTCCAGCCTTCCGCATTGGCAGCGCCGACGAAACCGTAGCCGGGCTTGGCGAGAGCGTTCTCGTGCTGCAGGCTGAGAGTCACCCGAAGAATGTTGGGGGCATACGGCTCGAGGATGATGGTCTCGCCGTTGCGATCGATTTCGAGGCGCTGATCGGCGGCCTGGCTGGGACTGATTGCCGGCGCTAGAAGTGTTACGGCAAACGACAACACGAGCGATGAATACCTTTTCATCCTGAACTCCAAAGGCTATAAAAATGCGCGGATTGGTACGCGGGATGAGTGTAAATGAACAGGTGGGTAGTAAGAATGTGACGGTTTCATCCCGAGCCCCGCTCGTCGCGATGCGATGAACGGAGCACAGATTCCGAGCGAGGCGTCGGTCACCTGCCGCAAATTCGAAAAACGGCAAAGATTTTGACTGCGCGTGTTTCCAGATTTCTCGATTTCGCTAAATTTCCGAGTGGACGGTTATTCGCTCTGAACCTCACTCACGGCTGCTCGAAATAGGAATGCAACGTCCGAACGGTCGCTCCCGGAGTCGTTACTTTCACGAGCACCGTACGAAAATCGTCCGGCGAGGTTGTTGTTGCGGGGTCGAATACTATCTTGTAGAAAGATGCGCCTTCGCTGAGAAGCTGCTCGAGGGCACCTGGAAGATTCCTGGACCTTGCAAAGGTGATGCCGCCGCTCTGTTCTGCCAACGCCGGAATCGTCAGCATGGCTTCCTGCTCGGTCTGGGATGTCATTTTGATATTGGCTGCTGCATCGACACGGCGCACTCCCTTCGGATGCGCAAATTCGCCCCAGGACACGGCATCAAACTCGACCTGTCCCTCCACAATATCTGCCGACAATACGGTAATGGTCTGAGCGGCACGTCCGTTGCTTGAACCTGACGTGATCTGGCCCCGATCCTGCTCGGGCGGAATTGGCCAACCCCGTCCAAGCCATATGACGATCGCCCTTCCTTGAGCATTCGCTTCCAGGCCAAACAGTTGGTGCAGCGCCTTCATTGACGCATTGAATTGTCCGATCCGGCAATCCGCCTCGGACAACCCCGAGGTGATCGTCTGCAATCCGCCGCCCATGCGGCTGCCCAGGTCGGATCCTGATTTAGTCGCATCGCAATCGTGTCCTTGCAGGTCACTCGTATGCATGTCCAAGTCGCGCAAAATCGCTTCAGGATTGGTCGATGCAGTCCCTTCACTCACGCCACCATCCGACACAGCAACGATTGCGACCGGGAAAGGTAAGGTTTTGGCATGGCTCAGAAATTCCTTGATCTCCGTTTCTCTCTGTGAAGAGAAGACGCGCTGCTATTGATTCCATCCACAACGACGAGACCGTGGACCTGTGCGGCATCGCCTTTGCTAATCTCATGGACGCTGACAATGGGACGTGAGATTCCGTTCTCAAAAACGGTGAAGTCCTTCTCTTTTAGGCCAGTCACTGCGACGCCTGAGTCGTCGGTTATGACCGCTGCCAATGTGATACGCCGATGGGCTTCATACTGAGCCTTCCGCTCCTCTGCAGTTCGCGGTACTAACCGCGGCGACTCCGCCTGCCCATACGCACAGACGGCTCTGCACATCGTTCCGAGTAAGAGAAGTGAGAACATCCAGTTAACCCCGCGCTGAGTGCTCATCACCGGCCGCATCCTGTTCTCTAGTGCGTTAAGTGTCGGTCCATCCTAGTGTGAGTTTTTCGATTCTGAGTGTATTGGGGCCAAATCGGAATATCAACTCTGCCGCCGCCCCTTGGCATTCTTAAGGTGTGAAGAGCAACACAGATCCTTCCGCTTCGCGCCAGGATGAGAGCCGCCTGTGGGGCGATTTGAGACTCGCCAATCCGGTGGAAGTTTAGTTGTTTTGGTCGGGACGATACGATTGATTCGTGGCCCGACCAAAGTTGCAGTGGCAATCGAAGACGATTTTGTTGCTGGTGTTTCCCTTTGTGGGCGCCGACGTAGTCCTGGAGACGCGGTGGTGGGCGACGCAGATGCCCACGGTCGCAATCTGGACGCTGGGCTTGAGCATTCTGTTGGGGCTGGTCGCATTCAAGGTGCGTTCGGCCACGCCTGGGGCTGCCCTGGGCGGCGCGGCGATTACAGCGAGCCTGATGTATGCGACGGTTTCTTTTCCGTACGTGCCGTGGACCACGGGACTGATCCCGGTGCTGGTGTTGCTGGTGATGACTGCCCTCGCAACCCGGTTGGGCCGGAAGCGCAAAGAGAGCCTGGGGACGGCGGAGAGCAAGCGCGGACGCGCTGCTGCGCAGGTGGCGGCGAACCTGGGCGTGGCAGCGATTGTGTCGAATGCGCTGGTGCTTTCGTGGATGGTGAAGCAAGCATGGCTCCCGGAGGCGAAGGTCTTCCCTGCCGCAGCATTCTGTCTCGGCTTGGCTGCGCTCGCGGAAGCGGCTGCAGACACGGTTTCGTCAGAACTTGGTCAGGTGCTCAGCGGGTCTCCGCGAATGATTACGACTCTCCGAGCGGCTGCCCCGGGCACAGATGGAGCCATCAGCCTGGGTGGGACAGCCGTGGGGATCGTTGCTGCCGCGCTTGTGGCTGCTTCCGGAACCTGGGCGCTGAACGGCGGCTGGTGGATGCTGGCGGTCTGTTGGAGTGGCGGCGTGTTTGGGTTGTTCTTCGACAGCCTTCTGGGCGCAACGCTGGAACGGCGCGGCTGGATCAATAACGATGCCGTGAATTTTCTTTCGACGGCGAGCGCGGCAGCGTTTGCGTTGGCGATGCTGGCGGTCGCAGGACGTTTCGCGCCTTTGTCTGGTTGGATCAGATGAAGATCAATCCGAGACGGTATCCCCGCGTTACGGCTTCGGTTCGCGTGGTAGCGCCAAGCTTACCCAGAATGGAGCTGACGTGGAACTTGGCGGTGTGTTCCGAGATGTTGAGCTTCGCTGCGATTTCCTTGTTTCCAGCACCCTCTGCCAACAGGGCGAGGACTTCAGTCTCCCGCGCCGTGAGTGATTCCTGAAGAAATTCATCCTCCTCATCGCTATCTTCGGATCCAGCGGGCAGAAGGCTCTCAAGAAACTCCGTGGTGATCGCGACCAGATCCTGGGTGGCAGCTTCGAGGGCTACCGCGATCTCCTGTGGAGAGGAGTCGCGCGGCAGAACCGCGCGCACCCCAAGTTTGACGAGACGCGCCAGTTCCGAACGAGTAACGCCATCCGCCAGTAGAACGCACCGAGGGGCGTGAGCCGCGAGAACTGACGCCGGGCGGAGTTTCTCGAGATCAGGCTCTGCCCCGTCGAGAAGAATCACATCCGGATCCTGTTCGAAATCGAGCGACGAGTTTTCAATCACGTTGACGATTTCGAAACGCGGATCAGCGGAGATTGCGCTTTCAAGGCCGGCCCTCGTGAACGGCGAGGTAGAACGAACCAGAACCCGAATCACGCCGCCTCCGCGAGGTGAAACCTCCTGGGGAAGGCATCACGCTCAATCGCGCAGCCACCCTTGAGACTGCGCCACTCAGATGGATGTCGACGCGATGTTTTCGATTCATCAGCCCCGTTAGACCGGTTCCGCAGTTGGTGTAGCCATTTCCAGCCGTATTGGAGGCGGCTCTGTTTTAAGAAAAAAGCCACTTCGCAATAGCGGCTTCGGAACACAGGAAACTGCCGAATCGGTTTAGCCGGCAGGCTTCTCGCGGACGTTCACCGCTACGTTCAGCAACTGGCCGCCTCGCACGATACCAAGCGAGACCGATTTCCCAACGGTTTCTGCGTCGAGAAGCCATTGCAAGGTTGCGCCCGAACGAAGAGGCTTGCCCTCGACTGAGACAATGACATCCCCGAGAACAAGTTTTGCTTCCTCTGCAGCGCTGCCTGGTGCGATGGCAGTAATCAGCAGGCCGCGGCCACTGGCGATGCCCAGCGCCTGCCAGGCATTATCAGGAAACGCAACCGGCTGCACACCGACGCCGATGAAGCCGCGGACGGTGCGACCATGTTTCAGCAGTTGCTCAACAACTCGGTTCAGCGTCGATGTCGGGATAACGGCCGCGGAACGGCCGGGGCCAGAGGTGGCTACTCCGATGACGTCGCCGGCTGCATTAATAATCGGACCACCCGAAAATCCAGGAAAGGGATTAAGGTCGAGCCGAAGCCATCGGTCAATCCGTTCTCCTGACCTCGTCCGCCATGGACCACCAATCGCGCCGACAATGCCATAAGCAGCGGCGAGTCCTTCACTGCCTCGCCTTCCAACGGAGAGCACAATCTCTCCGGTGCGACATTTTGAATCGTCTGCACGGGTCACAGCTTTGGTGCCCGTTTCAAGCTTGAGGACAGCAATGTCGGTCCCCGCGTCACGGCTGGCGACTACCGCCTTGGCTTCTTCGCCGGATGGAAGGACCACGGTGACTTCTTCCAAACCGTGAATCGTGTGGGCGATGGTGATCGCGATCCCTTCCTGCCAGATGGTGCCGCTTACTCCGGAACGTCCGCCCTCCAGCACGGAGACGACTGAGCTTCCGGCACGTTCCACGGTATTTGCGAGTTCATGAGAGAAATCAACGAGAGACGAACCGGGCATTTGTTGCTCCTTCGGCGGTTGCCGTTAGAGCTACATTGCGACAGTTGCTGGCGCTTTCGCATCGGCCAGTTGGGTATTTTGAGCCTGCCCGATTCGGCAGTACTGCAAACCCGGTCGTGCCGCCAATCGAATTGTTCAATTCAAGTGGAGGCGCCAGAGCGTATAGCTAAGGATTTCGTGCTGTATGCGCTCGGTCTCGCCGGCGTTGCGCTCAATCGGAACGCGGGGGCGCGGCGACGTAAGCACGTTGAGGCCGTTGGCAGCGCAGATCTGATGAATGCGAAAGAGATGAGTGCCGTCGCTAACCACGACGATGCTACGCATGCCGTTGGTTCGAGCGATGACAGCGAGGCGCTTGACGGATTCATCGGTGCTGGTGCTCTCGGTTTCGGCGATGATGTCGGACGCGGGGACGCCGACGCCTACAAGGTACTGTTGCCCCACGGCGCCCTCTGAAAACTGGTCTCCGCCGTCGCCGCCCAGGGTGACGATGAGCGGAGCGATTCCGCGGTGATAGAGGGATTCAGCGTGATCGAGGCGGGCTCGAAAAACGGGCGAGGGGCGGCCGGCGTATTCGGCGGCTCCAAAGACAGCGATGGCGTCCGCGGGAGCAGACTGATCATTGGCCGCGTAATGCTGGATCTGGATGTAGACCCAGCGGCACCAGATGAGGCTGGCGAAGACGAATAGACCGAGCAGGACAAGGAACCATCGGAGAAGCGGCTTTTTCGATTTCCTCTCGTCCGATGCTGGCTGCGACTGCTCGTTCATTTCGTCTCTCAGCGTTGCAACACCATGACGATTTCGTGCGTAGGAATGGCGCCCTCGCGGAGGATCTCCCAGCGTCCATCCCCGAGCGAAAGATCGACGATGGTCGTGGGCAGAGCGCGGCCGGTGGGGCCGCCGTCGACGATCAGGGGAATGCGGTCGCCAATCTGGTCACGCACGCAGGCGGCATGAGTACACTCTGACGCGCCCTGAAGATTAGCGGCTGTCGCCGTGATGGGTAGTCCGAAGCGCTCAACGACGGCGCGTGGAATGGCGGAGTCAGGTATGCGCAGGGCGACGTTGCCGGTGTTGGCTGTCGAACGCAGGGGCAGCTTGGTACCCGCACGAACGATGATGGTGAGCGGTCCCGGCCAGAAGCGGTCAGCAAGCTTGTCAAGCAAAGGATCGGTGTCGCGCGCTAGTTCATATGCCTGGTTCAGCGAAGCAATCAGGAGCGAGAGGGGCTTCTGCTTCTGACGGCTCTTGATGCGGTAGATGTTTTCGACGGCGTGGAGATTGACGGGGTCCACGGCAAGGCCATAAAAGGTGTCGGTGGGCATCGCGACTACATCACCCTTGCGCAGACAAGAGACGATGTAATCAATCCGGTCTGTTTGGGGCTCGTCGGGATGGACGCGCAAGATTTCCGCGGACAAGAAGGTCTACCTCAGTTCGCTCAGGCAATTACGACTGCCGACTCTTCGTGGTGACTGCAAGCAGATCGCATTCACGCGAAAGCGTTGGACTCGCCTCTGAAAGCGCGGACCGACGCAGACATCGCTTAAGCAGTTGCGGACGCCACAAAGACGGAAGCTATCATAGCACCGGCTGCGGTGCAACCTGAGGGCTGCCGTCTATTCAGCGACATCCCACAAAACCGCTTAGAATCAGCTAAGCGAAAGACGGTTCGCAGGTATGCCTATTCGCATTGTACAGAGTAAGCAGAACACGCGGTTGAAGGAATTGCGGCGGGCGCTGGCAAGTCCGGGGCGGAACGAGAGCGGACTTGTGGGCATTGAAGGGCCAAACCTGTTGGCAGAGGCGGTGCGCGCGGGGCTGCATATCGCGTGTGTATTTGTGGCGCAGGGATCGGAACCGCTCGTTGAAGCGCTCAAGCTGCCTGATCGCCTGGAGGTGCTGGCGATGCCCCGCGAACTGCTGGACGCGGCACTGGCCACAGAGACGCCTCAGCCGGTGGCCGCCCTGGTAGAACCGCCGGACTGGACATGGGCGCACATGCTGGGAGACCGGAAGCAATCGGCGTCGCTGATTGTGATGCTGTCGGGACTGCAGGATCCCGGCAACCTGGGAACGATCCTGCGATCGGCCGAGGCGTTTGGGGCCGATGGGGTGCTGTGTCTTGAGGGCACGGTAAGCGAGTGGAATCCCAAGGCGGTTCGGGCGTCGGCGGGGAGCGTTTTTCGGATGCCCGTATTGCACGCCAGCGACGGAGAAGCAATGGAGCGGTTGCGCGAAGCTGGCGTGCGGATTCTGGCGACAACGGTGCAGGGAGCGAAGCCGGCCGATCTGGTGGACCTGGCGATGCCGGTAGCGCTGGTGATTGGCAACGAGGGGAATGGGGTGCCGGTAGATCTGGCAATGAAGGCCGATGGGGCGATCACGATTCCCTGCCCCGGGCCGGTGGAAAGCCTGAATGCAGCGGTGGCGACGAGTGTGCTGCTGTATGAGGCGGCTCGACAGCGAGCCGCGAAAAGCGGCGGCCCACAGGATCGGCGCGGAGGAACGCGATGAGCTTGTTCGATGGCGTTCCGGACGGCCCACCAGGGGCACTTCTCTCCTCCAAAGGGTTGCCCCGCGCAGCGGCGCCGCTGGCGGAGCGGATGCGGCCGCGCACACTTGAGGAGTACAGCGGGCAGGAGCACCTGCTGGGGCCGGGCAAGCCGCTGCGGGTACAGATCGAGCGGGATGCGCAGGACGGGCAAAGCCTGGGTTCGATGATCTTCTGGGGGCCCCCGGGCGTGGGAAAGACAACGCTGGCGAAGATCATTGCGGAAACCACGAAAGCAAATTTCGTGGAGTTTTCCGCGGTGATGTCGGGCATCAAGGAGATCAAGCAGGTGATGGCCGCGGCCGCGCAGGCGGCAGAGATGCACTCGCGGACGATTTTGTTCGTGGACGAAATTCACCGCTTCAACAAGGCGCAGCAGGATGCATTTCTGCCGTATGTAGAGCGCGGCACAATCCGGCTGATCGGGGCGACGACCGAGAATCCTTCGTTCGAGATTATTTCGGCGCTGCTGTCGCGATGCCGCGTGTACGTACTGCAGCCGTTGAGCGAGGATCGCATTGTCGAATTGCTGCGAAAAGCCGTGGAAGACAAGGAACGCGGGCTGGGTGCGCTGGAGTTGACGGCGGATGACGATGCGCTGGAATTGATCGCGAGTTACTCAAGCGGAGACTGCCGCAGCGCCTACAACACACTCGAGGTAGCTGCGCAGCTGGCGCTTGGACCCGATCAGACAGGGACAAAACATATCGACAAGGCGCTGGCGACCGAAGCCGTGCAACAACGCGTGCTGATGTATGACAAATCAGGCGAGGAGCACTACAACCTGATCTCAGCTCTGCACAAGAGCGTAAGAAACTCCGACCCGGATGCGGCGCTCTATTGGCTGGCGCGGATGTTCGCGGCCGGCGAGGATCCGCTGTACCTGGCGCGGCGCGTCGTGCGAATGGCGGTCGAAGACATCGGCCTGGCGGCTCCAGAAGCCCTGAATCTGTGCCTGTCGGCGAAAGAGGCCATCGATTTTCTGGGATCGCCGGAGGGAGACCTCGCGCTGGCAGAAGCGGTGGTGTATCTCTGTCTCGCACCGAAGTCGAATGCGGTGTACACAGCTTACGGCGCCGTGCAGCAGGAGATCGAGCATACGCGGCAGGAACCCGTGCCGCTGCATCTGCGCAATGCGCCGACGCGGTTGATGAAGGAACTGGACTACGGCAAGGGATATCGCTACGCGCATGACGAAGACGGCAAGGTGGCGGCGATGGATTGCCTGCCTGATTCGTTGAAGGGGCGCAGCTACTACCATCCCACCCAGGAAGGGCGCGAGAAGGCGCTGGCACAGCGGATGGACGAGATTCGGCGCATTCGCGCGAGCAAAGTAGCCAAAAGCTAAAGATCACGGGAAGCGATCCAAATCCACATGTACCTCAACCCATCCTTCCAGCAGCGCAATCCCCAAAAAATGCGTACTGCTCTCAGAGAAATCTAAGCAACTGACGAAATGTTGGCTTCGGAGACGAGATTTCGTCATCGGAGTTCGTCACTTCAGGCTTCGTCATTCTCCATCTATCCGGGAACAAACTTGTAAATCATCTCGTTTCATACATCAGGAAGGATTGATTCTGCCGACGCAACTTTGGCACGCGAGTTGCTGTTTATACGCTTAAGTAAGTAAGCGCGGATGGGTCTGCTGGAAATCGCGAGGCGTAACGCAAAACCAACGTTACGCACCATGTGGAAGAGCGATTCCCGACGGACCAGTAGATGCCGAGTTGGACCGAACCTGGTGTGCCCGGCAGCCGTGGGAACGAACAACGGACTAGGAGGTTTTTATGTCGCCGAATGGGAATGAATTCACCTACGCTAAGCAGTTCGAAGGCAATCTTCGCGGCACCTCTGACGCGGTCCCCGCACGCGTACATACCAGCCTGCGGATGATGTCACCTGAGATGGTGAAGGAACTGAAGAAGCTTGACCACGAATCAAGCTCGGCGCCGCAGTACATTTTCATGCGGCGCGATGGCTTGCCGCTTCATCCGAGTCTGCAGGCCACCGGGCTTCACTACTTCGAGTGGTAGGCGCGAATGCCGTTGCCGCTTTCAATCGCGGTACTTCACCGAGCAGCCGTAAGCGCGCGTGTAAGAATTAGCGACCGGCTTTCCGGCCATGGCCGCACTGAGAGCGTCGGAGACATAGTTATCCGCACCCTGAATGTCTCCCGCATCTGCTGTTGGCCGATTGTCAATCGCGCCCGAGTAAATTAGCTTCCCCTGCGGATCAATGATGAACATGTCAGGCGTCGTCTTTGCGTTGTAAAGACGGCCAACCTTGCCATCGGGATCGAGCAGCGCCGCGGTGGGTGCGGCGTGCATCTTCGCAAGGTAGTCGTTCTCCTGCGCCGGCGTCACATATCCTTCGTGGCCTGGCGCGGAAGAGATGACGGTGAGCCAGACCACCCCTTTCCCAGTCCACTCCTTTTGCAGATTTTGCATGTTGCCCGACTCATAATGCTTGCGTGTGAACGGGCAGCCCTGGTTGTGCCACTCGAGCACAACGTATTTGCCCTTGTACTGATCGAGCGAATGGGATTGGTCGTGCGAGTCGGTGGCAGTGAAACTAGGAGCCGGAGCGTTGACGCGGGCAGACTGCGCAGTGGATTGGCCCAAAGTCGAAATCGGGAGCAGGAAGAGCGCGGCCGCAAGCAACGCGCAGTAAAGGCGAGGACGCATGAAGACCTCCTGAAGGGAAATGTCAGAAGGTGAGCCCGGGAGCGGGCCGGGATCTCACTACCTTAATTGGACGAAGAGGCAGAAGTTTGTGTTGTGCCGCGCGTCAACTGAGAAATGGCATTCGTCACAATTCCCGGCGTAAGGACTTCGGGGAGGAGCCGCGGGCTCTTTTCCCCCGGGACATAAAGCACGTAAGTCGGCACACCGCTTCGGCCGAGCGATGTCAGCGTCTGCGTAATGGAGTCGTCATAGCGTGTCCAGTCGGCTCGCATCAGCACGACGTTGGCATCAGCAAAGGCCTTCTGGACTTCAGGTTTACCAAAGGCCACGCGCTCGTTCACCTGGCAGCTGAGGCACCAGCTGGCGGTGAAATCGACGAAGACGGGCCGGCCCTGGGATTGATACTTCTGAACAGCTTCGGCGGACCAGGGCTGCCAGCCAGATCCATTGGTGTCTGTAACTGATGACGTCGCAGTCGTGACGAGCCGACCCGGACCAGTGGCAGCGATGGCGATAACTACTATAACGATCAAGCTCGCGACAATTGTCGACCAACTCTTCGCGGGCCAGCGCCCCAGGAACCATCCAGCAATCGCGAGGAGCAAGAAGCCCACGAGCAGGGCTGCGAGTGCCGCCGCACCGTACGCGTTGGCAAGCACCCACGCAAGCCAGATAACAGTGCCGAAGATCGGAATGGAGACAGCCTGTTTGAGGACCTCCATCCACGCACCGGGGCGCGGCAAGATGCGCGTCCATGCCGGCTGCAGCGTGAGTGCAACGTAGGGTGCGGCGAGTCCGAGGGCCAACGCGGTGAAGATAGCGAAGGTGACAATAGCAGATTGCGCGAGTGCATAGCCGAGGGCAACGCCCATGAATGGCGCAGTGCATGGAGTGGCGACAATGACGGCGAGGACCCCGGTGAAAAAGCTGCCCGTGTAGCCCTGCTTCTGCGCCAGCGAGCCGCCCGCACTTGTCAGCGTGAGTCCGATCTCAAACTGGCCGGCAAGCGAGAGCCCGAGGAAGAAAAGCAACGCGGCCATCAGCGAAAGAAATACCGGCGACTGGAACTGGAATCCCCAGCCGAGGTGAGCGCCGGCAGAGCGGAGGCCGAGCAGAACCGCGACGAGCACCCAGAACGAAACCAGAATTCCGGCGGCATACACAAAACCGTGGGTGCGGAGCTTGTGCCTTTCTTCCCCTCCCGACTGCACCAGCGACAACCCCTTGATAAAGAGCACCGGGAAAACGCACGGCATCAGGTTGAGGATGAGTCCCCCGAGAAAGGCCAGGCCAGCAGCTTGCAGCAGTCCCGGGCCTGAGGACTCCGCGGGAACTGTTGTAGCTGATTGCGTCGCAGCACTCGACGGAGAAGTCACGGCTGTGGCCGCGGCTTGCGGAGCGGGAGTTGCGGGAGCCTTGGCCGTCGTGGGTGGACCAGCGAGCGCAATCAGCTCATAGGCGCGACCGCCGGAGAGCTGTAGCAGGCCCTGCAACTGTTTAGGGTTGGCGGCAAGACTTTCATCCTTCTTGAGATCGAGGGTGATGCCGTTCCCTGTTGGCTTGGCAACTTGCGGTGCCGGGTTCGACAGAATGTCGGGTTCCGCCGGGAAAAACGACGCTTCGGTTTCGCGCTTGCCGGTCACTACCGTGAGCCGAAACCCGCCGGCTGCCGGCGTGAATCCGATCTTGAGATTCGTTGGCAATGGCGCGGGAAGTTTGTTGGCGAGGCGGGCCCATATATCTTGATCGGGTTGAACGGGCGTGTTACCGGCATTGACCGGACCGATTGAGCGACTAAGGTCGAGCTCAGTTTTTTCAGGGATGCAGCTTCCACGGCAGACGAGCCAGTCAACCTTGGCGTGAAGCGTTGCCGGGCCAGAAGGCGCTCCGCCGGCTACGTTGAGTTGAATTGGAAACAGCACCTCATCTTCGTACCCGAAGTCCATCAAGGGGCCCAGGGGAAGGCGTTTGGGAACGGGAAACTGAAGCGGGCCGGCGGTGATGCCCTGCGGCAGCGTCCACTTGACGTGCGGCGGTTCGCCTGCGTCACCAGGATTCTTCCAGTAGACGTGCCAGCCCGGTTCAAGCTTGAAGTAAAGGCCTGCGTTGTTGGCCGTGCCGGATTGAAGCTGGGCATGGGGGCTGATGAGTTGGACGTGTACGTGGGGCAGATCGGCCGAGCTGGACGCCGCGAAAGCTGGCAGGGCGACCAGCAGCATGACGAGGGCGGCAATGTGGCGAAAAACTCTCATCACGATTAAACGAAGACCCTGCTATTGGACGCGGCTGGGGCGGCGTTTGTTACAGAAACTGCGTCTGCGAGGGAGCAAACCACGTGTTCAGCCCACCCTTTGCGCATGCTCGCGAAAAATGCAGACATCCTGGACGCATTTCACACCGGCGGTTCGCGCGCGGGCGATGGCCTTGTCGTTGATTACGTCCTCTTGTAGCCACAGATAAGGAATGCCGAGACGGATCACATCATCCACAATCGGCGGCACGTTCTCAGAAGAACGGAAGACATCCACAAGGTCAATGCCTTTGGCGTAGTCCTTTTGCGCGGCGGCATGCGCTGATTCGATGTCGGGATAACACTTGAGGCCCAGCACTTCAGTGAGCGCCGGGTTCACGGGAAAAACGTGATAGCCCTGCATCACGAGGTAGCGGCCGATGTTATGGCTGGCACGCCAGGCCTTGTCGCTCATGCCGACGACGGCGATGGTCTGCGCGCTGCGAAGCATTTCGTTAATGATGACGGGATCGTTCATCGTTCAGCTACTATCTCCTGGCTTCCAGTTTCTAGCTAAAAGCTAACAGCTTTCAGCCGTCACCTCTGAGCCGTTAGCTTTCAGCTCTTAGCACTAAGCGACCAGCTTCCTCTTCTACACGTTCTAAACGTCCAATTCATCTTCAGGGCCCGCGGAGACGGCGGTTCCGCGGCGTTTGGCCAACAAATATCCGCGCAGGAACGGCTCAAGGTAGCCGTCGAGCACCTTGTCCACGTCGCCCACTTCGACCTTGGTGCGGTGATCCTTGGCAATGCGGTAGGGCTGCAGCACGTAGGAGCGAATCTGCGAGCCGAAGTTGATGTCGAGCTTGGAGTCTTCGAGCTTCTTGCTGACGGCGCGCTTCTTTTCAAGTTCGTATTCATACAGACGCGAGCGAAGCATCTTCATCGCCTTCTCGCGATTCTTGTGCTGAGAGCGTTCGTTCTGGCATTGCACCACAATTCCGGTAGGCAGGTGCGTCATGCGCACGGCAGAGTCGGTGGTGTTGACGTGTTGCCCGCCCTTGCCGCCGGAGCGGTACGTATCGATGCGCAGGTCTTCAAGCTTGAGGTCGACGTTGATGGTCTCATCGATTTCCGGTGAGACATACACCGATGCAAATGACGTGTGCCGGCGCTTTGCGGAATCGAACGGAGAGATCCGTACAAGGCGATGGACACCGCTTTCGCCCGCGAGCTGGCCGAATGCGTATTCGCCCATGATGGTGAAGGTCGCGGACTTGATACCCGCTTCTTCGCCATCCTGGTAGTCGTTCATCTCTGTTTTAAAGCCCTGCTGCTCGGCCCAGCGCAGGTACATGCGCAACAGCATCTCGGCCCAGTCCTGGCTTTCGGTGCCGCCCGCTCCGGGATGCACGGTGACGATGGCGTTGAGCGGATCGGCCTCACCAGAGAGCATGGTGCGGGCTTCCAACTCTTCAGTAAAAACGGCCAGAGCTTTGATGTCGCGCTCAAGATCAGCGAGCACGTCTTCGCCTTCTTTCGCCAATTCGAAGTAAGCATCGATGTCGCTGGTGCGGCGGAGGAGCTCTTCGTCGTCGGCAATAAGGGATTCCAGTCGCTTGCGATCGCGCATCAGCGGCTTTGTGGCAGCGGTGTCCGACCACATTGCGGGGTCGGCTAGCTTGGTTTCGATTGCAGTGAGTTCCCTGCGCAGGCGAGCAGGGTCAAAGATACTCCCGCAGGTCGCGGACTTGATCGCGTACCGGAGCGTAGGCGTATTCGAGATCGGTTAATGCCATGCTTTGCTCTCAGGACCTGACTTGTAGCAAGTTGGCGAGTCAATTGGTCGAGGGAGCGACCTTCGACTGCACTGAGGTAAGTATAGCGGAGTTAGCGGGGTTAGCGGGGTTAGCGGCGCTGGTGTGACGGGCCGGCTCTGCTTGCGATTTGCTTGATTTCAGCCTTCAGAGACCAGACGAGAACGATAATCGAAAGCAGAACGCACATCCACGCGAAGACGTCGCCGTGGTCCGTATAGAAGGTAACGTCGTCGCGGAATCCATACTGCGCGGGAAGAGCGTCAACCTGGTGGCGCGGAATGCTCTGACGAACGCGGCCGTAAGGGTCAATGACGGCCGTGATGCCGTTGTTGGTGGCACGCAGGATCCAGCGGCGGTTTTCGATAGCCCGCATGCGAGCCATATTCAGGTGCTGCCAGGGAGCGCTGGTGTCGCCATACCAGCCGTCGTCGCTGATGTTGACCAGCACTTCTGCGCCAAGCTCGGCAAAGTGGCGAACTTCATCGGCAAAAACCGCCTCGTAGCAGATGAAAATACCGTACCGGTGGGGCGATCCGTTCAGCGTGTGCAATAAGAACACTTTGCGGTATTTGCCGCGCGAGAACGAGGAAACGCGGCCAGTAAGCTTATGCGCGAAGGTGAGGTACTGCTGAAAAGGAATGTACTCGCCGAAGGGGACGAGATGGATCTTGTCGTAGCGCCCAAGACCTTGGCCGTCGGACGCGAAGATCATGGCGGAGTTGTAGTCGTTCCAACCACTTTCCGACTCGGAGCGGTCCATGCCATAGCCCCCTACGATGAGCGGAGCTTCTTCACTCTGGGCGATGGAGGACATGGTGTCGCGAAAGCGGGAATCGGCTTCCTGGAACGAGAAAGCAGGAGCCTCTGGCCAGACGACGAGATCCGGATGGGTTGGATACGGCGGGCAAATGATTTCGCCATTGGGAGCGCCCGTTTGCGGAATTCCTGCAATGTAGCTCTTGCATTGCTCGCTGGCCAACAGTTTTATGCCCGCGATGTGTTGTTGCCAGTCGGACGGGTTCAGCCAGTCGTTGTCCCCGGCAACATCGAGGTTGGGCTGGAGGAGAACCGCCGTCGCCGATGTTGAAGGCTTCGCGGGTTGATAAACGATTCCGGCAAAACCCGTGATCAGCAAAATCGCACCTGCTGCGCTCCAGGTCCAACTGCGGCTGCTGCCCTCTGAAATCAAGCCAAACGCAATAACTGCATTCACTGCCACAAGAACGAAGCTGATTCCATAAACCCCGGTCCAAGGGGCGAGCTGGTTTATAACCGCGTTATCCACCTGCGAGTACCCCAGTTGATCCCATGGAACGCTTGTGATGCGCGCAGCGGCCAGATCGAGCGCAACCCAGAGAAAAGGCGCGGCGGCGAGGGCGAGATTCCGGTTGCCGGACGCCCGTCGAACCAGCATCACACCCAGGCCGAACAACCCGAAATACAAGCCCAGCACAAGGCTGAAAGCGATCAGCAGCAGAATCGGCGCGGCGGCCGGCATATCCCCGTAGTGCATCATCGTGTCGCGAATCCAGTAGCAGTTGCCCATGTACCAGAGCACGCCGCAAACATACGAAAGCAGAAACGCGCGCCGGAAGGGGCGGGGATGATCAAGAGTGCCGGGGCTGAGAACAGCCCAGAGCAGCGGCACCAGTCCGAACCATGCGAAGATGCTGCGCCAGGGAGGCATGGGGCCGGCTATCGGGAACGGCAATTCCAGCAGCGCTGCCGAGAGCACGGCCGCAGCCCACATCCTCATTGAATTCCAGCGCATACAGGGTGGAGTTTAATGCATCGGGCTACTTGCTCGATTCTGAGAGTCGCATGACCGAGAACTTGCCACAGGCTTCTCGGAAAAGGCGGCTCTCCTCACCCCGATCGGCTTCGTCGAATATCTCAGGAAATTGTTCGGCGGAGCGTGGAGCGGATCATGCACATTGCTTTTTCACCGTATTTACAAGCATTTCCGTTTAGCAGTTGACGGCTGCTCCGCTCAGCACTAAACTCAGCCAAGGGCGCACGGGATAAAGGCCCTCTGGGACACTGAGCGGCAGAAACACATTGCTGGCGCAATAAGTAATGGCATCCACTAGAACGACCGTAGCCCCACCGTCAGACCGCGTCCGGCTCATCGTGGCATCCTCCGTGATGCTCACGTTCATATCCTTCTGGCGCGCCGCCGCCATCGTCCTCAACGACTTAGGCTCTTCAGCTTTCTACGCCGGCGGCATCGCCGAGCAGGCTGTTGGCGCAGCTGCGCCCTGGTTCATTCTCGGCATCATGTTGTTCAGCTTTGCCGTACGTGCCGTGTACGTCGAAAGCTGCTCCATGTTCACGCGTGGCGGCGTTTACCGCGTGGTGAAAGAAGCCCTGGGCTCCACCTTCGCAAAAATCAGCGTATCGGCGCTGATGTTCGACTACATCCTTACGGGACCAATCTCGGGTGTGTCGGCCGGTCAGTACATCACCGGCCTGATGAACGAAATGATGGTGGTGGCCAACAACAGCCATTGGCTGCCCCCTGCACTTTTGGAGCACGGCCAGCCTTTCCAGTTCGACATGAATTACACCTCCGCGGTATTCGCGGCGGCAGTCACCATTTATTACTGGTGGCAGAACATCAAGGGCATTGAGGAGTCGAGCGACAAAGCACTGCGGGTCATGCAGATCGTCACGGTGATGGTGGTCGTTCTATTCATATGGGGCGCCTACTCGGTGATGATTCGGGGCGTCCACCTTCCGCCGCCTCCGACGCCGTCGAACTTGAAATTTAGTTCCGATGCACTCGGTTTCCTGAAGAACTCCGGTTTGCCTATTTTCGGCCTGTTCGGAATCATCATGGCCTTCGGACACTCCATCCTGGCCATGAGCGGCGAAGAGAGCCTCGCCCAGGTCAATCGCGAGATCGAGCATCCGAAGCTCAAAAACCTGAAGCGAGCAGCCATCGTTATCGCGATCTATAGCCTGATCTTCACGGGCGGCGCGACGCTGCTGGCTTCGATGCTTATCCCGGATGGACCACGTACGCAGATCTACCAGAACAACCTTATCGCCGGCCTGGCAATGTACATGGTCGGCCCGATGTTCTGGCGCGTGGCGTTCCGCATTTTTGTGGTGTTTGTCGGATTTCTGATTCTTTCCGGCGCAATCAACACGTCGATGATCGGATCAACCGGCGTGCTGATGCGCGTGGCCGAAGACGGCGTGCTGACCGACTGGTTCCGCAAGCCGCACCCTAAGTTCGGAACCAGCCATCGCATCGTGAACCTCGTCTTCGGACTGCAGATGTTCACGATTATCGCGACGCGCGGCAACGTGATCACCCTGGGCGAAGCATATGCATTCGGCGTGATCTGGTCGTTCACCTTCAACAGCCTCGCCATGCTGGTGCTGCGCTACAAATACCACGGCGAACGCGGCTGGAAGGTCCCGCCAAATATCAAGATCGGAAAGACCGAAATACCGGTCGGTTTGTTTTGCGTTTTTCTTGTTCTTCTATCCACTGCAATTACAAACCTGTTCACGAAATCGATCGCAACCGTCAGTGGCATCATTTTTGCCGCGGCCTTCTTCGTCATCTTCACGGTGTCTGAGCGCGCCAACCTTCGCAAGCATGCTCTGACAGCGCGTCAGATGAAGGATCATTTCCAGCTGGAGCACCAGGACACGATCAGCCGGGAATCGGTTGCAGTTCGTCCGGGCGGCGTGATGGTGACGATGCGCGACGCCAACAACCCTGGCGCACTGAAGTGGGTGCTGGCTCGAACCAAGACGGAAGACCGGGACGTGGTAGTGATGAGCGTGCGCATGATGGGTGCAGGCGGCCCGGAATATCTCAGCGCTGAGGACCAAAGCTTCAGCGAGCACGAGCAGATGCTTTTCACCAAGGCTGTCTCCGTCGCGGAAAGCTTCGGAAAAAAAGTATCCCTGCTGGTGGTTCCGGCTGGTGATGTATTTGCTGCGCTGGTTCAAGGCGCGAACTCGCTGGAGGTTGATTCTGTGGTCTCGGGGCAATCGACCTCAATGACCGCCGAGGACCAGGCCTTCCACATGGGTCAGGCGTGGGAAGCATTGCCGGAACCTAAGCGCCAGTTCAATTTTTATGTGGTTGGCGCAAACGGCGAGACCAAGGTGTTCTACATCGGCCCGCATGCACCGACGCTTGGTCCCGACGATGTACAGCTTGTACACCGTCTGTGGCTGAACATGCGACGCGATCCGTCGGTGCAGGACTTGCATCACAGCGACATCATCACCTACGCGCTGACGCGCCTCGCCGGCCAGTACGCCCGCGAGAAGGTGGAGATTCTGCGCGATCTGCGGAATTATCGTGCCTCTGAGTCCCCCACACTTCGCATAGGTGGGCAGGACCTTACGGGAGTTGCTTCCCCATCCGGCGTCCACGAACCAGCTACCCAGCCCACGAAGGCTCCGCGCGGCGTTTAGTTCGTAAGGTTGATAGCCTTCTGCGGGCCTTTATTCAAAGACACCCCTCCCGCAAAGTAACTTCACACGATGATTTACTAATTCCCGCTTTGCGCTCACAGACCGGCAACACACATTACTTTAGGACAATACACATCGAGTAAGTTCGCATAACTGATAGCTACAAACCCCTCCAAACATGGTCTTAGCCGCTCCCAACATCAAATGATTGCTTGATTTGGGATGTTGGGTTACTTATATCCGGAGTTAGCTAACCGGGGTCATGAGTGGTTACGCTTTTTCGTTTGTCAAAGCTGCGCCAATTCGGTATCGTCTCTTCTCAGAAACTTAATTTTCAGGTCGATAAGAGTCCACGCGCATCCTGAGCGATGCTGCGCCCGGCTCGTCCAAGGAGGCACGGTGGGGGTCGCAGAAATACTGGTACAGATTGATCGGGAGATCGCTCAATTGCAGCGAGCGAGGGCAATGCTGAATGGCGGAAAAGCCAATAGTTCAAATACGCCGGTGACTACAGCTCCGAAAAAGCCCCGGAAGAAGAAGCGGAACCTCACCCCTGAAGGCCGGAAGCGAATTGCAGAGGCCGTGAGGCGCCGGTGGGAGAGACAACGGAAAGCGGCGGGCGGAAAATAGCCTGCTTATCGAAACGGCTGGGGAAGTTCCCCAGCCGTTTTGCTTTGTTCCTGTCTATACAGACTCTCCGGGCGCAATCCGAATGACCTCGATGGAGCCCTTCAGGTGCTCGGCGAGTTGATCCGGTGTCCCCGTCAGCGGCGGAAACGTTCCGAAGTGAATCGGCAGGACCGCCTTTGGTGCAATAAACTGCGCGGCCATCGCTGCTTCTTTTGGTCCCATGGTGTAGAAACCACCGATGGGAAGCATGGCAATCTCGGGATGATAAAGCTCCTTGATCAGCTTCATGTCACTGAAGACGGTGGTGTCTCCCGAGTGATAAAGAACCGGGCCATCCGTAATCGTCAGCACGAATCCCGCCGCGACCCCAGCGTATTGCGTACCGCTTTTGCCCTCGGCGCCAGAGGAGTGCTTCGCCTCCACCATCGTGACGGCCACATCGTCTAACTGGACAGTTCCGCCGATATTCATCCCCGTAATGTTCTCAACCCCTTCTTTGTGGACGAAGGCGGCAAGCTCATAGATCGCGACGACGTTGGACTTGTGCTTTTGTGCGACCGGCACAGCATCGGACATGTGATCGCCATGACCATGCGTCAGAAGAATGTATTGAATTTTCTCGGGTAATGTAAAGCCCTTGGGGTATTTGGGATTGTGCTGGATGAAGGGGTCGATGAGGACATTGGTGCCCTTGGGGGTTTGGACGAGTACAGTGGCATGCCCGAGCCACGTGATGCGTGTGCCTTTCAAGAGATTCATAGTTACTCCAATTTGGGGATGTCTCAGAAAAAGAACAGATGGTTAGATGCGACGGAACGAAGTTGGTTCGACATTACCATCCCAGCGACGTCGATCTGCCGCCGGGGACCCCCGCTCATCGCGTGATGATGACTTCAGAAATGCTGTCTTTCGCCAGAAACTGGCGGAAGCCCGACCATTGACTGAACAGGTCCTGAATGATTCGATTCGTGAAAGCCCGCTGAATGGGAAACGGCTGGGCGAGCTGCATTTCAACGGTGTCGCCGTCGGTGATGTGGAACCGGCAATGGGCCGATTCCTCGGGCTGCTTTCGAGTATGAAAGAAGGCTAGCACCTGACCGCCTGGATTCAACGACGCATATAAATGGCTGACTACCGCGGGTACGAAGGGCTCAGGCAGGTAGTCGAGTGCAGTCCAGAGCAGCACAATGTCGTACATCTTCCCGCCGAAGTCGAGAGTCTGTTTAAGATAGCCCTCGGTATCGTAGATCGGCTTGTCGTCCTCATCCACGCCCTTTTGCCACGAACCAGTGCAAGCTTCAGTGGCCAGGTCAGTCATGAATACACTATGCCCAAGGCTGGTGAGGTAATTGATGTTGGTGGGCGATGTGGCGCCAGAGTCGATAATGCGCAGACCGGGCTCCGCCTGGAGCCTTTTGCGCAACGCTGCCCATCCTCCCGAGTGGCGAGGGATGCGCGGGCCGCTCGCCCCCGAACCGGCAGACGGACCGCCTTCTTTCTTGTCAAACCAACGGCGAATCACCTAAGAATCCCCTTGTGATAGGACACGTGCTGCCATGCAGCGCACGGTCGCACGCCGATGTTAAGCATTCGTTGCAGGCGCAGCTTCAGGCGCCTTGGCACCCTGGGTAAGATCGACTTTGCCGCGGAACATGGCATTGTCCTCCACCGCAAGACGCAGCGCGCGCACATCGCCTTCCACAACGCTGCCGGCACGCAGTTCCACTCGGCCAGTGGCCACAATGTTCCCCTGGACCGCTCCCTGGATCAGGATGTCGCGCGCCGTGAGGTCTGCGGCAACATTCGCGTTGGGGCCGATGGTTAGGCGGCTTTCCGGCAGAGTTACGGTTCCTTCGACACGTCCGTCGATGATAAGGTCTTCTCCACCTTTTACTTCGCCGCGAATCACGACAGACTTGCCAATCCGAGCAGAACCATTTTCCGTTGCCATGGATCAATTCCCTTCCAAATTCATTGAATTCGACCGGCGCCTGACTGGCGTCCATTTTGTTGAAACAATCGCTATCCGAGCGTCCTGCGAACCAAGCCGTCCCGAGGCCATGGGAAACGCGAAAGTCCCTTATCGAACTATAGCATCGGGGCGGAGCCTCTCAATTTAAGAAACCGGGGCCGCGCACCCGCGTCCAAAACTAAAGGAACCCTCCCAGCCGTGGGACTTGAATTGAAGAACGATAAACTAGTGACAGTGCGCCTCATCGCGATGTTCATTCTGCTATTGCCGCTGGCCGCAGCCGGCCAGGACAGCCGTGCGCATGCTGATGAGGCGCTAGTGAAAAGGGCGCTCGCGAATGAAGTTCGCCTGGCGCGAGACGCGCAGCACCCGATGCGCTTTCGGTTGCGAAAGTCCAGCCCTGCACTGACGTCGACAAAAGAGATTTACGAGACGAAGGATGGGGCGATAGCTCACCTGATCGCTATCAACGACTCCCCGTTGAGCGCATCTGACGAACAGAAGGAACAAGCGCGACTAGCCGACCTGCTCAGCGACCCGAGCGAACAACGGCGTCGAAAACAAGAAGAAGAAAAGGACGCAGCAAGAGCGATGAAGTTGGTGCGACTTCTTCCAGACGCATTTCTATATCACTACACGGGCACTGGCAAAGCTGCTGGAGGCGAAGTCGAAAAGTTCGCCTTTACTCCTAACCCCAAATTCGATCCTCCAGATCTGGAAACAGATGCCATGACGAAAATGACGGGCGAGATCTGGATCGATATCGCCCAAGAACGCGTGGCGCGGCTCGAAGGCCACCTCCATGAGGATGTGGATTTTGCATGGGGGATTCTTGGACGGCTAAACAAAGGCGGATGGGTCGTGCTCGAGCAGGAAGACGTGGGTGATCATCAGTGGCGCATCGTGCATTTCAAGATGGCCGTGAGCGGCCGCGTCGTTTTCAAAACCAAGGTATTCGATACGAACATTGACGAAAGCCAGTTTGCTCCGCTGCCCGTGGGATTGAGTTATCAGAAGGCGATCCAGATGATGCAAACTGAAACCGCCGAGCAAAGCCACTAGATCAATCAGTACGCTCAAAAAACTCAGCCCCGCAAACTAGCGGGGCTGACGTGTTAACGTAGCAATCCTTACTACTTGATTCTCACGTAGATCATCGCAAACGTGAACAGAGTAAGCGACTCAATGAAGGCCAATCCAAGGATGAGCAGGAACTGAATGCTGCCGGTAGCGCCTGGATTGCGCGCAACCGACTCAGTCGCCGAAGCGATGGCCTTGCCCTGGCCCAAACCGCAAAGGCCGGCAGCCAGTGCGATACCGAGGCCAATGCCGATTGGTGCGAGGTCAACGACACCTGAGGTGCCTTGAGCGAATGCGGGAACCGCGAAGCAAAGCATCGCGACCGCCATTAGAACGTTCTGCAATTTGCGCATGTTTCTCCAGCTTCCTGAAAATTGACCGCCAGTGGGTGGTTGAGGCTCACCGAGCTGGCCCCCTCACGCTTGCGGTCCACCGTTTATCCGGAATGGAAGCGCCTCCGGCGGAATTCAAAAAATCGAAACTCTAGTGATCGTGAGCGACCGCCCCTCCGAGATAAATCATGCTCAGGAGCATAAACACAAAGGCCTGAACGATTGAAACCCCGAGGTGCATCGCAAGAAAAATCGCCGGAACGGCGACAGGAATAAGCGAAAAGAAGACCAGGGTTACGAGGTCTCCCGCAAACATGTTTGCCCATAAACGAATGGTGAGCGACATCATGCGCGCGACGTGGGAGATCACCTCGATCGGGAACAGAAGCCACGCAATCCACCAGACCGGACCGGCAAAATGTTTCAGATAGCGAATCAACCCCTGTTCGCGTACGCCATGGAAGTTGTAATACACGAATGTCGTAACCGCGAGACCGAATGGAACCGCCACAAATTGTGTGGGGGAAACAAGACCCGGGATCAAGCCGAGAAGATTGCAGACTAGAACGAACAGGAAAATGCAGGTTACAAAGGCCTGATAGCTGCGATAGTCGTGACCAATAATCTGTTTCGCCTGCCCGCCGATAAACTCGTCTATCATCTCGGCGATCTGTTGAGGCGTGCCAGGTTTCTCCACCGACAAGCTCATGCGCACCAGCGCAAAGAACGCGATAAAGCCCAGCACAACCAACAATTCCAGGGCGAACTTGTCGTCGATGGGAGCAGCCGGGTTGGCAGGCTGCACGTGCACAAGCCGAAGAAGTGCATCTACGGGAGCAGCAAAGAATTTGTTCAGTAAATTTGTGACTGCCAGCGATTCCTGCATGTAGGCTGAAAATCTTTCCGTTTCCACGGCGCGGAAGACGCTGATGTCAGAGCATAAAGCTCAATTTTTCAACATCCTGAGGGCTTCCCACATCAATGTAACGACCGCCAGACTGAGGCCGCACATCAGAGGAATCACAGAGCCCTGGAAACACTTCAGGCTACCATAAATGACCGCCGCAAAGATCAACAGGCGCACCAGAAAGAATGCAATTGCCAAAACGGCACCGCCAGGAGCTTTTTTGGCTTTCATTTTGGCATTCATCAGCCGCACCAGCCGTTGCCATTCCATCAAGCTGGCCGCGGAAATGAGTGCCCCCGTCATCAGCATCGCGGCATTCCGCCAGCCCGACGCAACCCAGACAATCAAAGCGGGAAGGATGCCGAGCAAAGCCGTATTCCGGACCGCCCTCTTCAGCAGCGCGTCCAGCGCTTCTTCCGACAGGTTTGCGATTGCGGGGATTTCCTCTGTCATTGGCTGCTGCCGTCGCCCCCTGCATCGGGCTTGGTTCGAGAGCCGGAGTTGTACATTCCCAGCCGCACAACGTAAATCAACCCCAGGATCCCGCCCACCAGAATCCCCGCAAGCGGAGGCCACGACTGGTTCAGTTTGTGACCGATCCAGGCCCCGGCCAGCCAACCGACCAATGCAGAAGCCGGCAGCAGGATCGCAATCTGAATCAGCTTTTCCGCCTCAACGAGGCTCTTGACTCCGCCTGAGCTTTTACTCTGCGGCTTCTGAGAATCCGGGATTGGACGGTGGAACGGCATCCTTCGTCGTTATACACGAACGACGCCGGGAGGCGCGATGATGCGAACGATATACTGACCTCTAGAACTCATTGATTCGGACGAAGGTAGATACCGTGTTTGATTCGGAATTTGAGCGCAATCTTTTTGAGTTGCGCCGGGGAAAACTAACCGAGATCGAGAAGCTCGGACAGGCCGCATATCCCAACCAGTTCCCTGCCTCGCATACCATTCCGCAGATTCGCGCGAAATGGGGTGAGGCTACCGCGGAGACGCTGGATGCAGAGCGCGCGACCGTGGCCATCGCGGGCCGCATCATGGCGATTCGCGTGATGGGCAAGGCGGGCTTTGCAACGCTCCAGCAAGGCGGCCAACGGCTGCAGATCTACGTCCGCATGGATGCCGTCGGCGAGCAGGGTTGGGCGCTTTACAAGCTGTTGGACCTCGGCGATCACGTCGGAGTGAGTGGCTATCTTTTCCGCACCAAGACCGGCGAATTGAGCGTTCACGTCGAGCGGCTGACCTTTCTGGCCAAAGCCATGCTGGCGCTTCCAGAGAAATTTCACGGGCTGGCCGATGTGGAACTGCGTTATCGGCAGCGGTATGTCGACCTGTTCGCAAACCTCGAAGCGCGCGAAGTGTTTGTGAAGCGCGCCAAGGTGCTGCGGGCGCTACGGCGATTCTTTGATGAGCGCGATTATCTCGAAGTGGAAACGCCGATGATGCAGACCATTGCCGGCGGAGCGAATGCGCGTCCATTCACGACACACCACAATGCGCTCGATATGGATCTTTTTCTGCGCATCGCGCCGGAACTTTACTTAAAGCGGCTAGTGGTCGGCGGGCTCGATCGCGTCTACGAGATCAATCGCAACTTCCGAAATGAAGGCGTGAGCACACAGCACAATCCTGAATTCACGATGCTCGAGTTCTACCAGGCGTACGCGAATTATCAGGACATGATGCAATTGACCGAAGACCTGATCGAGTACGTTGCGCGCGAAGTAAACGGAACCACCGTCGTCGAATTCAACGGGAACACGATCGACCTTGCGAAATGGACACGCCTGACAATGCGCGAAGCGATCCAGGAGTATTGGCCGGAAGAGGCCGGGCCCAAACCGGCGCTTACCGCGTTTCAATCGGCAGAGGTATTGCAGGCTCGCATCCGTGCGGCAGTTGACTCTCTCGAGACGGTTGAGGGACCGGGCCCGCAACAGCCGACCGCAGAGCGCTTATCCTCGCTGAAGACGATCCGATCCGCAATGAGCGCGGTCTACTACGACTCGATGAAGGGCGCGCCGCTGGGCAAGTTGATTTACAACCTGTTTGAGGCGGTGGTTGAGCCATTCCTGATTCAGCCAACCATCATCTACGACTATCCAACAGTGGTCTCGCCACTTTCCAAGGCCAAGCCCGACGACCCGGAACACGTAGAGCGCTTCGAATTCTTCGCCGGCGGCTTCGAACTGGGCAACGCCTTCAGCGAATTGAATGATCCGGTAGAGCAGCACAAACGCTTCGAAGACCAACTTAAAGAGCGCGACCGCGGCGACGACGAAGCGCACCAGATGGATGAAGACTATGTCCGCGCCCTTGCCTACGGCCTTCCCCCAACTGGAGGCGAAGGCATCGGCGTCGATCGCCTGACGATGCTTCTGACCGGCTCAAAGTCGATTCGCGACGTGATCCTGTTCCCGCTGATGAGAAATGCAGTGAACAGTGATCAGTGAACAGTGGTCAGAGGGAGCAACGATGGGCATGAGTTCGGAATTCCCGATTTTGCTCTTCTTGCCGGCAAGGATCAACGATGCACAAAGCTATTACTGACCACTGATCACTGTCCACTGTTCACTAATTGCCATTCACTGGAGCTTCATTGAATATTCTTATTCGTCGGCGACATTTTCGGCAGTGCTGGACGCCGCATCGTTCGCGAGCACATCGGTCACGTGCGCGAGGCGCATGATGTCGAGCTTGTCGTCATCAATGCCGAAAATGCAGCGGGCGGTTTCGGAGTTACTCCCCAGATCGCCGAAGAGCTATTTGACCTCGGCGCCGACGTCCTCACCACCGGCAATCACGTGTGGGATAAACGCGAGCTGCTGGATTATTTGAATTCCGCGCGAGCCGAGAGCCAGGATCGTGCGCGCCGCGTGCTGCGGCCCGCGAATATGCTGCCCGGGCTGCCCGGATATGGCGTCTTCGAAGGCGTGACGCAGAGCGGCGTGGAGTACGCCGTAATCGACCTGATGGGCAAGGTTTTCATGAGCGGCACCAATGACCCCTTCAGCGCGGCCAATGACCTGCTGGCCGGCATCAAGGCGAAAGTGATCCTGGTGGACTTCCACGGCGAAGCCACCAGCGAAAAAGTCGCAATGGGCTGGCATCTTGACGGGCGCGTGACGGCGGTGCTGGGTACGCATACGCATATTCCCACCGCCGATGAGCGCATTTTGCCTGGCGGCACTGCTTACCAGACCGACGTAGGCATGAGCGGACCGTACGACAGCGTGATCGGCGTGGAAAAGGACCTGGTGTTGCACCGGTTTCGTACCGGCATGCCCGGCAAATTCGAAGCAGCCAAGGGGAATCCGAAGATGTGCGCCGCTCTCATTACATGCGACGCAGCCACAGGGCGAGCGTCCGCGATTCAGCGCATCATGCTTGGAGAGTAACAAAGGCTTTCCGAAGAACCCAGGTCTGAAGGCTCTCCGCTAGTTCTGTGGCACTTGCGAGGTTTTAGTAACAGCCGACTGCTGTGATGCCGGCCTTGCCGTCCGCATGGTCGCCGGCTTATGCATGGCCTTGGTCAGCCTTCCCTGATGAGTGAAAGTCATCGTCCACTCCATCGCATGCGGATGCGCAGCCGAGTCATCGAAGCGAATCACTTGTACTCCGTGCGCCTGCGTTTCGACGTCCAATGCCGCAGTGAGCGCGGGGATGGGTTTGTGCACAGCGGGCTCTGCGTCGCGCGGAAGTATCTCAGGCTGAGAACCGGCAAGAGCCGCATAACAGAGCGCGTTGCCAAGCCAATCGGAGTTCGCTGCCTCGCCCTCTTCAGCTCGAATATGGTTGAAAGCCGAGATGGTGAGCGCGTTAATGGGAGCCGGCGAAAAAAGTGAGTAGCCACGCTTGAGAATGGGAACGATGCGCACCCGGCCTTCGCCATTGCGAGGAATCGAAGCGGAGAAGACGCTCATGTCGCCGGCGCCGTTGTTGCGCGTGTAGCGGAGAAAAAGATGATTCGGAAAGGTGGGGCAGACAATCTGGCGGTAATTCCAGTTGTTCTGCTGATACTCGAGGCCGGCGAATCCTGCATGTTCCGCGATGGAAGACTCCGCATCGGCAAGCAGAAGCCGATCTTTCTCCGTAAGCTGGTCCGCGGATCGAAACTCGACCGTGTACAGGGGCGTCTGGCGGGTTGCGCGCGTCGAGAACGGTTTAGGCGGGACCGGATCCGGCACAACGCGTGTGTGTTTTGAATCCTCAGGCTGGTTTTGACCGCGAGACACCACGGGAAAAACAAACACCGCTGCGAGCAAGGTCGCGGCCAATACGAAAGGGGAAATGCGGAACGGCGCCATGCTGTCTCAAGAGTACCATCGGGACGATTTGGAGATTACGCTCAAACAAGAAGGGCAGCCTTGAGAGGCTGCCCTTCTGATTCACCCATCTAACTCGCCTGGACATCAGGCGAACTTGCGCTTATTGGTGGGGTGCCGGGCGATGACCGGCCGCCGGTTTGCGAGCCGGAGCCTTCTTCGCAGTTTGCAGAATTCCGTCCTTGAGCGAGATCTGGGCGCTCGCTGCGGCTGTTGCCGAGGCTGGAACCTGGGTGTAGGTATCGTAGGTTCCATCCAACTCCGGACCACCATCCTTCAGCAGTTTGAGTTCAGAGCCAACCGCGGGAACATCCTTATCCGCAATCGGTTCCTTCATGTTGACAATGAAGTCTGCTGTCTTGGCATCCTTTGCATCCTGCGTTACCGCAACCTTGATCTGGTTGGGATTGGCCTCGATCACGGTACCCGGGACAGGCGTTTGCTTACCCTGAAGCAGAGCCCAGAGTTTGTCGGCGTCTTCCTTGCTCCCGACCGACAGTACAGTTTCCTTGTCGGCGAGCGCAAAGCTGTTCCAGTCTGAGGTGCTGGCGAGCAGATCGTGGATCTGTTCTTCCGGCGTCTTGGCGGGGGCGATGTTCAGCGTTCCCGGCGGGAAGAGCGTTGCTGCGGACTGGGTCTTCAGCGTATCCAGGCCTGTCAGATCGCCGTGGTACTTCTTGTAGTAATACTCAAGCTGAGGCTCAATCTGGCTCTTGTAATTGGCGGGAGCAAAGTTCCAGGCACGGGCAAAGAACCAGACTGCCTGCAGGTAATCCTGATTTGCCTTGTCTTTTGCGGCCTTGGCGGCTGCGGCTAGTGCCGCATCTCCCGGAGTAGCCTTGGCCTTGTCGGCGGCTTCTCTCGCCGCCTGGGCATCCACAAGCTGCAATTTCACGTAGGCAAGTGCAAGCTGGAGGGTGTCGCCAAGAGCTGGCCCGCTGTTGGTTTTATCCGGCGGATACATCATCAGTTCTTTGCGATACTCTTCGACAGCGGCCGCAGGATCTTTCTTGGCCACCAGGTAGTCGACGGCAAGTGCCGAATGGAAGAACGGGAACACAGCATCGGTCTGCTGCTTCCAGGCAGCATCGTCGATGCCGGCTGGCTTGGTTGCCGCCAACCCCTTTTGAGCAAGAGCCGCGGCATCATCGCAGGTCTGCTGATCCGAGGTCTTTGCGCACTGGCCCTTTTTGATGAATACCGAGATGTAGATCGCCTTCAGATTGGTCGGGTCGATCTGCAGCAACCGTGAGGCAGCGCTCACTGTCTTGTCCATGTCGCCCTGCTGCTGATAGCTATCGATCAGCATGTCGAGCATGGTCTTTTTGACCACGCTTTGCGGGTACTTGGTCAGGAAGTCCTCAATAGCTGCGGCCTTGGCCTTGGGGTCGGACTGTGTTGTGGCCATTTGATAGGCGTTATATTCGGCGGGGTCCTTGATTTGAATCGTGGAATCCTGCGCGCGCAGCGTGTGTGCGGGAACGAGGCTCAAGCTCGCCAGCGCCATCACAGATGCAAAGACAAACTTCTTCATTCAGTGCTCCTGGGAGATGCGGAAGTGTAATGGTAACTCAAGCACTCGCTCGCGGTATCTCTCAATCCGTTCTGAGGGGCGATCTTGCATAATTCGGCGGATTGACATTCCCACGATGTCCAATGCGGTATTGGGAGGATTATAGAAAGCCCAACCCAATGTGACAAGGCGCTGATTCGACAAAACGCCAGACGTGTTCGATCAGGGCGAAATACGGGAGTTGCGGGCTCAAGCATATACCGAGGCGCCGACCGGGATTTAGAGATTTGCCTGATTGGATGTCTTGCGGGAATCTTTCTGCCTCCCAGTGGGGAACGATGACTGCCCCCACAGCGCATCGCCTACACCGCTTAGACACCGAAAAGCTGAAAAGTGTTTCCTCAGTTGTTTCTGGGCAGCATTTCAGTAAGGTTCGAGTAGTTACTGCAGGAGCCGAAGTAACTCGGCCTGTTCGGCGAGAAAGGCATCGTGCCCATGGGAACTTGTCATTTCGCGGTATTCGGCCGGTACACCGGCGGATCGGATTAGATCGGCAAAGTCGCGGACAGAATCCGGAGGGAACAGCCAGTCGGAGCTGATGCCGATGAAGGTAAGGCGGGCGCGAATACCGCCGAACGCGTCCTTTGCCGAACGGCCGTTGAGGGGATCCCACGTATCCATGGTGCGCAAAATAGCGAGGTACGAGTTGGCGTCGAATCGCTGGATGAATCGTTCTCCCTGGTGATCGAGGTAGCCGGCAATATCGAAGCGGCCGCCGATGAGGCCTCCACCATGGTTGTCGAGGCTCCACGGGTTCTCGCCATTCCGGTTGGGATTGCGGGAGAAACGCTCATCAAACAGGGTGGCAGACTTGTAGCTGAGCATGCCGATCTGACGGGCTAAAGCGAGCCCAAGGCGCGGCTGACGCTGCGGCAGGTAGTAGCCGCTGTCCCAGTCCGGGTCATTCTGGATTGCCTGACGCTGGAGGTGATTCAGGGCCAGCCCCATGGCCGTCAACGGAGCGACTGCAATAATTGCAGCCTGCTCAACACGTGCTGGATCAAGGATGGCCCATTCCAGCGCCTGCATCCCCCCGATCGAACCGCCCAGGATCAGCCTGAGCCTCTGGATGCCCAGGGAGTCGAGAAGCTGGGACTGGGCCCGAACGTTGTCACGAATGGAAACAAGTGGAAAGTCTGGGCCATAGACCAGGCCGGTTTCCGGGTCGACCGAGCCGGGTCCCGTTGACCCGTAGCAGGAGCCCAGCAGGTTGATGCAGATCACAAAGTCGTGCTCCAGCGAGAGAACAGCACCCGGAGCGAAAATCTCAGGCCACCAGTCGCCCACCCGCGCCGAACCGGACAGTGCGTGGCAGATCAGCACGGCATTGTCGCGCGCCGCGTTCAGACGACCGTAAACGGCATAGTGCAAAGTGGCCTGCGCAAGCGTGCGCCCGCTCTCCAGCATCAGGTGCTGGTCCAGCACGAAATCCCCTTCGTACGTGGGCTCAAGAGCAGGCAACCGGGCCGGTGCTGGGCCCGACCCGGTAACGGCTTCGTTCATAACACTCATTGTGCCGTACGGACCTCAGTCACGGCAGCACCCGCGAAGGTGTGGCCGTTTGCGGTGGCGATTGCCTGATCGAGGTCATCGAGAATGTCGCGGATGTCTTCAATACCGACGGAGAGGCGAACCAGTTCCGGCGTCACACCGGTTGCTGCCTGCTCTTCGACTGACAACTGCTGGTGAGTGGTAGACGCTGGATGAATAACCAGCGATTTGGCGTCGCCGATGTTCGCGACCAGCGAGAACAGTTCCAGAGAGTCGATCAATTTCTTGCCAGCTTCATACCCGCCCTTGATGCCGAAGGTGATAAGTGCGCTCTGGCCATTGGGCAAATACTTCTTTGCGCGTGCATGGTAAGGGCTGGACTCGAGGCCCGGATAGTTGACCCAATCGACGCCAGGATGCTGCTCGAGATGACGGGCAACAGCAAGCGCATTCTGCGAGTGGCGTTCGAGCCGCAGATGCAGCGTCTCAATCCCCTGCAGCAGCAGGAAGGCACTGTGCGGCGAGAGTGCGGCGCCGGTATCGCGCAGTCCCTGGATGCGTGCTTTCAGGATGAAGGCCAGCGGACCAAACGCCTCGGTATACGAGAGGCCGTGGTACGACGGGTCGGGAGCTGAGAACTCCTTGAAGCGGCCGGAAGCGGCCCAGTCGAACTTGCCGGCATCGACAATGACGCCGCCGATGGTGGTGCCGTGGCCGCCGAGGAACTTCGTCGCCGAGTTGACGACAATGTCGGCGCCCCACTCGATGGGACGGACAAGGGCCGGGGAGACTGACGTGTTGTCGATAACGAGGGGCAGACCGTTTTCGTGGGCAATGGCGGCAAGCTTTTCAATGTCGGCAATGTCGAGTTTGGGGTTGCCAAGGGTTTCGGTATAGACGGCGCGGGTTTTGGGATTGATGGCGGCGCGCAAGCCGTCGAAGTCATCCGCGTCGACAAAACGCACATTGATGCCGAGGCGCGGAAGCGTGTAGTGGAAGAGGTTGTAGGTGCCACCATAAAGCGACGTGGTCGAGACAATTTCATCGCCGGCAGCCGCAAGCGTGGTGATGGTGAGGGTTTCCGCCGCCTGGCCGGATGCCACTGCCAGAGCCGCAGCGCCACCTTCAAGAGCCGCCACGCGTTTCTCCAGAACGTCTGTCGTGGGGTTCATGATGCGCGTGTAGATGTTGCCAAATTCCTTGAGCGCGAAAAGGCGGCCGGCATGATCGGCATCCTGAAACAGGTACGACGTGGTCTGGTAGATGGGGACGGCGCGGGAACCGGTCGCCGGGTCGGGCGACTGGCCGGCATGAACGGCGAGGGTGGCGAGGTGCTGCTTCTTCTCTTCGGACATCGTGATCTCCTTCAGATTTCGTATCGGTTTGAGGTGCGGCGGGGACGGGATTTCTGGGAGCCGCCCAAGCCGGAAATGCAAAAGCCCGAATCCTGTTCCGGATCCGGGCCGTCTGGTTCTTGATCGGTTGCGACTAGCGCATTCGCCTCTCAGAAGCCACACGGATGGATCCGCATGCGCAACACATGCACATGGCCATGACCTCAATCCGGTGGTGAGCTGAGTTCAGCATAGAAGGCAGTATCGCGGACGCCCGAGCCCGATGTCAAACGCGATTTGTCAGCAAATTGTCATTCCCGAGGGGATAAATCGGGAGCCGGTGCCTATTCGTCGGCCTTCCAGACATAAGCTCCGGGTTGCGGCAAGCCGATATGTGCCAGCACGCGAAATGCGAACTGCCGTGCCATCTCAGCCGAATCGACAGGCTTGTTGTAGAACGCAGGAATCACAGGAAAAATAGTCGCCCCGGCTTCGGCCGCCAGGGTCATGTTGCGCAGATGGATGCGATTGAACGGCGTTTCGCGCACGCAGAGCAGAAGCGGTCGCCGCTCTTTCAGCGTCACGTCGGCAGCGCGGGCGATGAGCGAATTTGCGAGGCCATTGGCAATCGCCGCCAGCGTTCCCATGGAACACGGCAGCACGATCATGCCGTGCGAGGGATAGCTGCCGCTGGCGATGGCCGCGCCAATGTCGGTGTCGGAGTGCTGCGTGATCTTCGCGGGGGCGGAGCCGAGAAGCTTCTCAAGCAAACTGGTGCGGCCGGAGATGCCAAGTTCTTCCGCGATAACACGCAGAGAATTTTCTGAAGCGACAAAATGTACTCGGGCCACACGTGCATCCGTCTCAAGTGCGCGAAGTACTTCGCAGCAGAGAACAGCGCCGGATGCTCCAGTGATTGCAACGGTGAGATTCATTCTCGGCTTCTAGCTCCTGGCCTTCCGATAATGTGCGGCTGAAAAATTCGTGCACCGAATCGTTGATCTGCGGTTACTGGTACTCACCCCGTTTGCCCCTCTGTATCGCCCTCGCCCAGCATCGTTTCGCAGCGTTGAGCAATCACCCCGTTGGAGCAATCACCCCCTTTGGAGCAATCACGCCGTAGGAGCAATCGCGCCGTTGGAGCAATCGCGCCGTAGGCGCGATGTTCGCTAGCCCCGCGCTTCAGCGTGGGGCTTGCTGCGTATAAAACCCACCGCGTCCCGTAGGGACAGCGCTCGTCCAATCACCCGAAGACATACCGTTCGTCGAATTCGATTCCGCAGTGGCGCAGGAGGGTGACAAATTCCTGCTCAAAATCGCGTTCGCGATGATGCTCTTCCTGTTTTTGAATATATCCTTTGACGACCGCAATCTGGGAAGGGCTGACGCTGAATGCGCCATATCCTTCCTGCCAGGCAAAGTCCTCCCCCATCCACCGGGAAGAACTTCCCTTGAGCTTTTGAACCGCATGAGCAAGGGAGCAAGCCGCAGGAAAGACAAATAACCGATGCACGTGATTCGCCGTTCCGCCCGCAGAAATCAACGAGAATCCCTCTCCCCGCGCAATGCCGCCCAGGTAGGCATACAGTTTGGTTTTGCGGGCGCTTGGAATAAGGGGTCGGCGATCCTTGGTGCTGAAGACACAATGGATGAAATTGCTTGCGTATGTGTGCGCCATCCTGCACCGTCCCTACGGGACTTCTAGTTTATAACTACGAACTCATACCCCACGTTGAAGCGCGGGGCTAACAAACCTTGCGCCGACGGCGCATCTCTGCGCGGTGCGGTTGTGGTCGATGATGCGGCGCGGGCGTTTCCTTTCAATCCTCAACATTTTCGTCCGCCAGCTTTCCTTCATGCCACTCCTGCATCAAAAGCGCATACCCATCCGAGACCCCATGTTTCTCCAGCCGCTTTTTCTCATCGAACGCCTGCTGATGCTCGCCGGCGTTCCACAGCACGCGAAACAGCATGATCGAAGAAAACTCCGACTCCGGCGATAGCCTCACCGCCACTCGGCCGTGCTCCATCGCCTCGCGATGCTTCCTTTCCCGCGACAGCACCCACGCGTAATAGCTGTGCACCATTGACGCTTCGGGAAACTCCTCTACAAGTGCCCTCATCCACTTTTCGGCATCCTCGAGTTCCTCATCCGCCGAGTTGACGACTTCCTCGATCGTGTTCAGCACCCGCTCCGCCGCGTGATCTGGAATCTGGCTCACGCCTACTCTCCCAGCACTCGTTTGAAGATGGCGTCCACATTGTCGAGCTGCCGGGTGTAGTCGAAGGTGCTGGCGAGCTTTTCTTCGCTAAGCAACGAAGTAATTGCCGGCTCCTTCGAAACTTCGTCGCGGAATACGAGATCGTCCTTCCACGAACGCATCGCGTGAGACTGCACCAGCCGATACGCCTCTTCCCGCAACATACCTGCTTCAGCCAGATCGAGCAGCAACTGCCCCGAGAAGATCAGGCCGCCCGTGCTTTCGAGATTGCGCTTCATACGCGCGGGGTAAACCAGCAGACGATCGATAAGATCGGTGGTCTTGAACACCAGGTAGTCCGCCAGGATCGTCGAGTCCGGAAAGATCACACGCTCCACCGAAGAGTGTGAGATGTCCCGCTCGTGCCACAAGGCGATGTTTTCAAGCGCTGCCTGGGAGTTTGAGCGGAGAACGCGCGCGAGTCCGCTGATCTGCTCCGACGTAATCGGATTCTTCTTGTGCGGCATCGCCGAGGAGCCCTTCTGCTTTTCGCTGAAGTACTCCTGCGCCTCGCGAACTTCCGTCCGCTGCAGGTGGCGGACTTCGACGGCGATCTTGTCGAGGGTGCTGCCAAGAATGGCGAGCGTGCCGATGTATGCCGCATGGCGATCGCGCTGGATAACCTGCGTTGCAACAGGTGCCGGCTTGAGACCAAGGCGTTCGCAGATGCGCTCCTCATGCTCCGGCTTGAGATGTCCGAACGTGCCCACGGCTCCGGAGAGCTTGCCTACGCGCATATCTTCTGCGGCTGCATCGAAACGGGCGACGTTGCGCTCCATCTCCGCGTACCAGTTGAGCAGCTTGAGGCCGAAGGTCGTGGGCTCTGCGTGGATCCCGTGGGTGCGGCCGATTGTGGGCGTGTGCTTGAACTCGATGGCACGGCGCTTGAGGACGGCAAGCAGCCCAGCAAGTCCGGTCCGGATGATCGCCGAAGCTTCTTTCACCTGCAGCGCCTGGGCCGTATCGACAACGTCGTTTGACGTGAGGCCGTAGTGCAGCCAACGGGACGACTTGGCGTCCAGGCCTTGCTTATGGAGAGACTCCGCCACTGCCGTTGTGAAAGCGATGACGTCGTGCTTTACTTCGGCCTCAATTTCAGCGACGCGGCCGGCATCCACAGTGGCTTTTGTTGCGATGTCTTCGGCAGCGCTGGCCGGGATCACGCCGAACTCGGCGAGAACGGTGCTGGCCGCTGCCTCGACCTGAAGCCAGCAGCGGTACTTGTTTTCCTCGGTCCAGATGCGGCCCATCGCGGGGCGGGTGTAGCGCTTGATCAAGGACACACTCCTCAACAGGCCATCGATGCAGCCTTCGCCAACTCTTGATTGTACGAGGTTAAGCAGCCTAGGTGCGGGGAATGCCGAAGCGCTTGTGGAGCTCGTCGTAAAGAAGCCCACGGCCCGGTTTGTAGGGCTGAAACCACTCGCCATCGATCACGAGTTGAGGAATGGCCCTTTTGCCGACGTGGCGGATGAGTTCATCCGAGGCCGCCCGATCTAAATCGACATTGATCTCTGTGTATTCGATCCCGTGTGTTTCGAGAAACTGCTTGGCCGCCCTGCAATCTCTGCACCAGGCAGCTGTATAAACCTGCACCTTCATAAATTCATTTTACTTTGTCTGCCTGATAACCTCTTTTCGTGACATCCGCGGAAATCAAGAAGCTGCTGGAGCTTGTCCAGCACCCTATCGAGGGCGGGTACTTCAGGCGCACATACACTTCCGCTTCTGCTCTCGATCTGGCGCGCGGCGTTCGGCCGGCCGGAACAGCGATCTACTACCTGCTCGAAGCAGGAACGTTCTCTGAGATGCACGCGCTCGACTCCGACGAGATCTTCCACTTCTATCTAGGCGACCCGGTAGAGATGCTGCAGCTCTTTCCCGGAGGCGGCTCCGCGGTCATCACTCTCGGACCCGATTTGCAGGCCGGACAGCACGTGCAGATGCTGGTTCCAGCAGGGGTATGGCAAGGGACGCGGCTCATCAGCGGCGGAAAAGTCGCGCTGCTGGGTTGCACGGTAGTCCCGGGGTTCGACTTCGCCGACTACCGCAACGCCAGCTTCGACGAACTAGCGGTCCAGTGGCCGGAGCAGAAGGAACGAATAAAGGATTTGACGCGGAGGTGAGTCCGTCCGTGTTGCTTGGGCGAGCGTGTCCGAAGCAAACCGGGTTCACCTCAAAGAGATGTCAACACCCCAGCTTCCTCGGTTACGGCTAAGTCCTTCGAAACAAACATTAAGAAATCTCCGCAACTTTGCAGGCTATTTCTCGCCGATCGCTATACTCAGAGTTAAAAGAACATTCCGGTAGGAATTCAGTTCGTGCGCCCGGAGGGAGCGTGGGCTTCACATCGGGCGGGAGTAACTCCGAACCGCGTTTGTATCAGGCATCACTTCACGGCTCGGGCGAAAATCTCAAATGATGAGTGCGGCTTTGGAGGGTAGAAGCTTCAGCCCATACATCGACCGCCGGCAATAAATGGGGCTTACAGGCTGCGGAAAAACTGACTCGGAACGGCAAGAAGTGTCAGGGCACGACTTTCAGTCGTGCCGCAAGTGGGCAAACATGAATGTCGGCTTTAGCCGCTGGGGGACTCTTCTTCAGTTCAGCCTCACGAATAACGTCCGGATAGACGTGGCTGTAATATTCGCGCTAACCTGCTAACTCGCTTGATCGCGAAGCGATCGCTAACTTGCTGCAATTGTCAAAAAAACACTATCCACCGAGCTACTTATTTTGAGCCTTTGCACAATCTGTAATCACAATGTGAAACGATCCTGGAAATTAGCGGATCAAAACGCCCGTAAGTCCTTTCCACAGACGACTCTGCGGCGCAAGTTCCTGATGCAGAGCACATTGGAACCACGAGACTCGCGCAAGCCCTTGAAAACAGCGACTTTCGTCACAGAGTATGGGGTATACACCCCCCAACGCAACCAAATGGTTGCATATCGTCCTCGTCCGGTTGTGATCCTATCGCCGGTCGCGAAAAAAGCTGCGTAGCAACTCAGAGGACTGGTCAGCAAGCACTCCCTGCTCCACCTGCATCTGGTGGTTTAGCTGCGGATGATTGATGACGGAGAGCACCGATCCCGCTGCGCCTGCTTTCGGATCGGCGGCGGCATAGACCAGCCGGTCGAGGCGCGCATGAACCATGGCTCCTGCGCACATTGCGCACGGTTCCAGCGTCACGTAAAGGGAGCAGCCATTGAGGCGGTAATTCCCGAAGGTGCGGGCTGCCTGGCGCAAGGCTACGATCTCCGCGTGTGCCGTTGGATCACTGGTGCGGATAACGGAATTTTGCCCGCGCGCAATCATCTCGCCTCGGCAGACGATGACGGCGCCGATTGGCACTTCCCCAGCCGCATTGGCCTTGCGCGCTTCGGCAAGAGCCTCTCGCATTGCTTCCAGGTCAGAGATCATGGCTTGAATGGTACGGCAAAACCTGCCGTTCGTCCCTTGGTCTGCTCTGCGGCGACGTTACCCCTGGCTTGGCTGTGAAGCAGCGGGCTGCTGTTGGGTCATGCAGTGCAGCGTGCCGAGTCCCCATACAAGATCGACAGCATGGATGCCGATAACTTCGCGATCCGGAAAGAGCTCTCCAAGGATACCGAGCGCAACTCGATCGTTGGGATCATGAAACGTGGGAACGAGCACCAGCCCATTCGCAATATAGAAGTTGGCATAGCTGGCTGGGAGGCGCTGATTGCGAAAGACAACCGGACGAGGCAGCGGCAATTCGACGATCGTAAACTGCTTTCCGTCAGCCGTCCGCGCGCCGTTGAGGCGAGCGAGATTCTCGGCCAGCGGCTCGTGGTTGGCGTCTTTTGTGTTTGGCTCTACAGCGGTGACGATGGTTGAAGGCCCGACGAAGCGAGTGATGTCGTCGACGTGGCCGTGCGTGTCGTCGCCCGCAATTCCCCGCCCTAGCCAGATCACCTGTTCGATGTCGAGATAATCGTGGAATGCGCTTTCAAGCTGCGCGCGGCTCACGCCGGGGTTGCGTTGTTGCACTTCGCTGAGCAGGCACTCTTCCGTCGTTAGCAGAATGCCCTGCCCGTTGGTGTCGATCGAGCCGCCTTCAAGAACCAGTCGGCGCGGTTCGCCGCCGAGATCGACAACAGGCTGCCATTGAGTCAGGTTGAGCAGTTCTGCGACACGGTCAGGAATCTGGTCGTCGAGGCGCCAGTCGGAATATTTGGCCCATGCATTGAAGAGCCAGTTCGTAATCGCGACCTTGCCTTGCGAATTGCGCACGAAGATCGGGCCGGAGTCGCGGGTCCAGACGCGGTCCGTTGGCCATTGGTGAAAGCTGACGTTATCGAGATTGACGTGCGCACGGTTGAGGACGCTGATTGCACGGCGCTGTTCTTTTTCATCCTGCACCAGGAGATGAACGCGCTCGCGCGCGGCGAGCAGGCGGATGATCTCCGCGTACAGCCATGGGATCGCCTGAAATTTGCCGGGCCAATCCTCGGGATTGTGCGGCCACGCCAGCCAGGTTGCTTCGTGCGCCTCCCATTCGGCGGGCATGCGGTAACCAAATTCGCGCGGCGTTTGTTCCGGCTGAGTGTGCATACTTACTTGCCATCTCCGTTGGCCGGCCCGCCAATGGCCGGATCAAGAAAGCGGCTGGTGATAGGCGCATAAGCGTCGATGCGCCGATCGCGAAGAAACGGCCAGTTGCGGCGTGTATCTTCAAGGAGCGCCATGTCGATCTCACCAATCAGAATCTCTTCTTCCTCGTGCGAGGCCTTCGCGACGATCCGGCCAAAAGGATCGGCGAGAAAGCTACCGCCCCAGAATTGAAGGCCCGGCCCGCTGGCGCGATCGCCGAGAATATCACCATTCTCGTGGCCAACGCGATTTACTCCGGCAACGTAAACGCCATTGGCAATGGCGTGCCCTCGCTGAATGGTCTGCCAGGCATCGTATTGGGCCGCGCCGAATTCTTCTTTCTCCGCCGGATGCCAGCCAATAGCCGTCGGATAAAAGAGCACTTCGGCGCCCTGTAACGCGGTCAGGCGCGCACCTTCGGGATACCACTGGTCCCAGCAAACGAGCGTGCCCACGCGGCCAAACGCCGTGTCGACAGCTTTGAATCCAAGATCTCCAGGCGTGAAGTAGAACTTCTCGTAGTAGAGCGGATCGTCGGGGATGTGCATCTTGCGATAGACGCTGATGATGCTGCCGTCCTGCCCAAGAGTTACGGCCGTGTTGTGATAGAGCCCCGGAGCGCGGCGCTCAAACAGCGACGCCACGATGACAACACGAGTCTCGCGGGCAACTTCGGCGAGCCTGTTTGTGGAAGGCCCGGGGATTGGCTCAGCAAGATCAAAGAGCTTGATGTCTTCGCGCTGGCAGAAGTATTGGGCGCGGAAAAGTTCAGGCAGGCAGACGATATGTGCGCCGCGCTTGGCCGCTTCGCGGATATGCGCAATTGCCGCCTCAAGATTGGCGTCGGGGTCGGAGCCCATCCGCATCTGCACCAGGCCGACATTGTATTTGCGGGCATTTTCCATGTTGACGAAGATTCCTTTTTGAGAGATTCCGCTGTGTGCTTCACGCGACAAGGCCAACCCCGGATCGTGGGATTGGCCTCAAAAGCCTGCTCCACGCTGTGCCTATTCTTCGAGTATCAAGACCGCGGCCGCGATGGTTGTCGTCCAAAGGCCGCGCTTATCGCCCACCGCCGACTGAGTAACGTTGCTGGTCCGCACGATCTTGTTGGAAATGCGGTAAATCTCCTTCTTTTCGTCCCAGCTCTTATCCGGATCGAAGTCAACGTCAAGGGTCGTGGCCAGCATCTCGGCTGCGAGTTCTTCGGCGTATTCACCGGCCTGTTCTTCCGTTTCACCGAAGCTGTGATGCTCGCTCAGATAGCCGTATGTATCTCGATCAGCCGGAATGGCAACGCCGATGCTCGACACGACCAGGCGGTGCGGTTCGCGGGTGGAATTCTCAGCGATAACCGCGAAGACGACTTCGCCATGATCGAGGTACTTAAGCCCTTCTTTCTTTGACACCACTTTGCAGCGGGGCGGAAAGATCGACGAAACGCGCACCAGATTCTGCGAAGCGATCCCGGCATCCCGAAGTGCCAGCTCAAAAGAGGTCAAACGCTCCTTGTGTTTGCCTACACCCTTGGTGAAGAAAAGCTTCTTCGGGACCATGTTTTTTCCCAATTTCGATGTGTCCTCCGTAAGGTCACGACGTTGAGTCTACAGACGTTCCCGCATGAGTTTACCGCATCTTGAAGGTTGAAAACGGCGGCGGCGGCGATTTAATCCGGAGTTCACACGCTGGAAGTCACAAGCGTTACGATCGTCGGCCACATCCGGATCTCTTCGTGGCCAATCTCAGCATTTTTATGCCAGGAGACGGAACTTTTCCCGGAGGGCAGAGTTTGCACAAAGATGAGGCTGTCTATCCTTCTCAGCGTGTCGTTGCTCAGTGCCGCATTTGGATGCGCGCTGGCGGTAGCTCAAGCGTATGTAGCACCGGCTGGTTCGCCTCCGGCTCGCGCCGCGAATCCCGATGCCGACCCCGTGCCCCTGAATTGGGTTCCCACGGCGCTGACACAACTAAGTTTGGAGGCGCCGGTGAAGTCAGACTTCACCCTCGATCGAACCATGCTTGGCATTGCGGCCGGGTTGGTTTCGGACAACGACGCTCCGACGCGACAGGCCATCAACAAGCTCGACGGGGTAAGCGTGCACACCATGCGCTTCAACGAAGCGGGGGTTCCCGATGAAAGAGCGGTTGAGGCAGTCCGCGCCTCGTACCACCTGCGCGGATGGAAGCACTTCGTGACATCCTCAAACCACGGAGGCCCGGTGCACAACGGAACCACGGATGTCTGGGTTGTCCTCGACGGCATGAATGTGCGCGGCGCAGTGGTTCTGGCGGAGACGCCACGGAGCCTCACACTCGTCACAGTAGCCGGAAACCTGAGTCCGGTGGACCTGATGCATCTGCGCGGGCACTTCGGCATTCCGAAACTCGACGCGGGTGACTTCAAGAACGCTCCCGTTCAATAGCAGTAATAAGGTCGCAGTACACACGCGCAAAATCCCATCGCCGTCATTTTGCGTTCATTTGCGCCTTTCGAACGACGTTGCCACCCCTAAATTGCAGGTGTTAGCCTTCCCATACACCGTATCTAGGGAAGGAACTCCTTAAACAACATGCAAAAGACTTACAACGGGCTGGAATTGCCGCGCGACGGCCAGCCTATCGAGTACAGCCACGGCCAATATCAGGTTCCCGACAATCCAATCATCCCGTTTATCGAAGGCGACGGCACCGGACGTGACATCTGGAAAGCCTCGCAGCGTGTCTTCGACGCCGCTGTGGAGAAGGCATACGGCGGCAAACGAAAGATCAAGTGGTTCGAGATCTTCGCCGGCGAGAAGGCGTTCCGCCAGTTCAGCACGTGGCTGCCCGATGACTCAGTAAGTGCGGCGCGCGATCTGCGCGTCTCGATCAAGGGGCCGTTGACGACTCCGGTGGGCGGCGGAATTCGGTCCTTGAATGTCGCTTTGCGCCAGCTTCTCGACCTCTACTCCTGCGTTCGCCCGGTGAAGTATTACCAGGGCGTACCCAGCCCGGTGAAGCACCCCGAAAAAGTCGACATCGTGATCTTCCGTGAGAATACAGAGGACGTGTATTCGGGCATCGAGTTCAAGCAGGGCTCAGCCGACGCCGGTCGGATCATCGAGTTCATCAACGAAGATCTGCTCAAGGGCGGCAAGAAAAAGATTCGTTCCGACTCGGGTGTCGGCATCAAGCCGATCTCGATCTTCGGCACCAAGCGCCTCGTCCGTTATGCCATTCGCCAGGCGCTCGAGACCGGCCGCAAGACCGTTACGCTGGTCCACAAGGGCAATATCCAGAAGTTTACCGAGGGCGCGTTCCGCGAGTGGGGATACGAGGTTGCCGTCGAGGAATTCCGCGACCAGACCGTGACCGAGCGCGAAAGCTGGATCCTCGGCAACGTCGATGCCAACCCCAATATCACTGTTGAAGAGAACGCGGCGCTGATCGAGCCGGGCCTCGAGTTTGGCAACCAGGAATTTCGCGATTCGCTCTACGCCGAAATCAAAGGCGTCCTCGATTCCATCGGGAAGACACACGGCAACGGCGCGTGGAAGAACAAAATTCTCATCAACGATCGCATCGCCGACTCCATCTTCCAGCAGATCATCATTCGCCCGTCCGATTACAGCATTCTCGCAACCACCAACCTCAACGGCGACTACATCTCCGATGCCGCTGCCGCACAGGTAGGCGGACTTGGGATTGCGCCGGGCGCGAACATCGGCGATGGCTATGCCGTCTTTGAAGCGACGCATGGCACAGCACCAAAGTACGCCGACAAGGACGTCATCAATCCCGGCTCGGTGATTCTTTCTGGCGTGATGCTGCTCGACTTCATCGGCTGGAAAGAGGCGGCCAAGATGATCGAGAACGCGATGGAGAAGACCATTCAGCAGAAGTTTGTCACGTATGACTTCGAGCGCCAGACCGCCGGGGCCACCAAGGTGGGCACCAGCGAGTTTGCCACGCGCATTATTGGAAACATGTAAGAAAAAACTAGTGGTCAGAGATCAGTGGTCGTAGTCAGCAAAAAACAAAGGATGCTGAACTGATTCAGTTCCACTCTCTTGGGGACGGAAAGACTGATCACTGATCACTGAACACTGATCACTGGAGAAGAAGATGCGAAAAAAAGTTTCGATTGTCGGTGCCGGCAACGTGGGCGCCACGGCAGCACACTGGATTGCGGCGAAAGAATTGGCCGACGTGGTGCTGGTTGATGTTGTGGAAGGCGTGCCGCAGGGCAAAGCGCTGGATCTGCTCGAAGCGATGCCGATTGAAAAGCGCGACGTGCACGTCATCGGTTCGAATGACTACGCGGCGACCGCTAATTCTGACATCGTCGTCATTACGGCGGGCATTCCGCGCAAGCCCGGCATGAGCCGCGACGACCTGCTGCATACGAATTTCAAAATCATGTCGGACGTGGTCGCAAAGGTAGTTGCGCAATCGCCCGAGTGCATCCTCATCATCGTCTCCAATCCGCTGGATGCGATGGCGCAGGCGGCATACCGTCAGGCTGGTTTCAATCGCGAACGCGTGATCGGCATGGCCGGCGTGCTCGATTCAGCTCGGTTCCGCACATTTATCGCTGAGGAACTCAAAGTCAGCGTGGAGAATGTGACGGCGTTCGTGCTGGGCGGCCACGGCGACACCATGGTCCCGCTTGCCCGCTACTCCACGGTTGCCGGCATTCCGATCACAGAGCTTATCGCGCCGGACCGTCTCGAACAGCTCATCCAGCGCACTCGCGACGGCGGCGCCGAGATCGTGAAGTATCTGAAAACGGGCAGCGCCTATTACGCACCTTCCGCCGCCACTGTCGAAATGGTCGAAGCGATTCTGAAGGACAAGAAGAAGATCCTGCCCTGCGCGGCCTACCTCAATGGCGAATACGGCATCGAGGGCTTTTACATCGGTGTTCCATGCAAGCTCGGCGCGGCCGGCCTCGAGAAGATCATCGAGATCAAGCTCACGCCTGAAGAGGACGCAGCACTGAAGAAGAGCGCCGCCGCGGTCAAGGAGCTTTGCGAAGTTATCGGAGTATAGCTTCTCTCCATTCGGATTTCTTTGAGCCAAAAAGGCCACTCGCACGACGACGGGTGGCCTTTTTGCGGATCAACCGAAGGGTGGAGAGTCCCGCCCATCCATTCTCCGATGCCCGCCACGCATTGAAAGCTCATTCTCAATGTAGCTAAGCGCCACTACCTCTGATGCTTGCATTCCATCAGGCAAACAAGAAGCGCATATCCCCGTGCGTCACGAGCCAGGTTATGTCGTGACCCCATTTTGCACGCACACCAGTTTGACCCTTTAGGAGACTCAAGTTGCGCAAATTATGGATGGCCTCATTCTGTCTCGTCGCAGCCATTGCCACAGCAAATGCACAAAGCAACTACGCGGTTGTGCGCGGATCTGTTTTCGACCCACAACATCGCGCGATTCCAGGTGCGCACATTCATGCAAATGAAGTGAGCACCGGTGCCGAGCGCGAAGTGGTTTCGAATGCGAGCGGGCTTTACGAGATCGCCGGACTGCAGCCCGGCGCCTATACGCTGACGGTAGACGGCCAGGGCTTCGCAGAAACAAAGCAGAGCATCAACCTCGAAGTGGGACAGCAGGCGACGCTTGATATCGAATTGCGCGTGACTCAAGATGTTCAGACGGTCAAGGTAGCCGCTTCTGGCGAATTGCTCAAGACGCAGGATGCCAGCGTTGGCGAAGTTGTCGATCAGCATTCAGTCGATTCCCTCCCCCTGAACGGCCGTATGCTGATCGATCTCGTGTTGACGGTCCCAGGAGCGCACGTCAGTCATGGCGCCGGAACTGGCGATATGAATCCCCTTTATTGGCGTCCCGGTCAGCGTTCTGCCGTGAGTATCGGCGGAAGCCGCCCCAATGGGAATTACTTCCTGCTCGACGGGGCGACCAACACAGATCCCACATTCAGCACCCAGAACGTGAGCGCCTCACCCGATGCGGTGCAGGAGTTCCAGGTACAAACGGGCAGCTATTCCGCCGACATGGGCGGTGCAGGCGGCGGCCAAATCAACATCATTACCCGCTCCGGTACAGCCAGCTTTCATGGCACGGCCTACGAGTTTCTTCGGAACGGCGCGATGGACGCTCACTCATTCAACGACATGGGCATGTCCAATTTTCTGGTGCAGAATAACTTTGGCGCATCAGTGGGCGGCCCGATCAAGCATACCGGTAAGACATTCTTCTTTCTCAACTACGAAGGTTTGACCAACGTGGAGACCATGGCCATGGTCGACACCGTGCCCACTGCTGAAGAAGTCGCTGGCGACTTCAGCCAGAGCGGTATCGACATCTACGATCCTGCAACCACGACGACCAATCCCAGCTTCAACCCGAGCCTGCCGGTCAGCAAGGCGAATCCGCAGTACATCCGCCAGCAGTTTGAATACAACGGCGTGAAGAACGTGATCCCACCGAGCCGACTCACCCAGGCCGCATCAATCATGCTGAACAAGTACACGCCCTTGCCCAACACCATGGACATGGGTTCGATGACGATGATGGGGCAGCCCACGGTGGTTGGCGCAGGCAACGATGCGAACAATTATCTCGACCTGCGCAAGCAGCGCATGACTAACAACCAGGGCACAGCTCGTATCGACCACAACTTCCACAATGGAGATCTCGCCTACTTCCGCTACTCGGGTTCCGGTGAGTACGGCTTCATGCCAGAGGGCCTGCCGGGTTTCGGCTTCTATCACGACGATCTCGCGCAGAACGGAATCCTGGCGTGGAATCACGTTTTCTCATCGCAGCTTGTAAATTCGGCCTCCATTGCAATTTCGCGCCTGTCGATGATGCACACCACCGAGAGCGCGAACAAGAATGACATTGTTTCGGAGCTGGGAATTACCGGCACCGGATTCGGTGGCCCCGCAGCCTGGGGCGCTCCCTACTTCAACGTTCAAGGCTACTCGCCCATGGGGGATAATTACATCGCCACGCCCATGCACGCATGGGACACCGTAATCGAAGGACGCGACACGCTGAACTGGCAGATCGGCCGGCATAGCGCGAGGTTCGGCGGCGCATACCAGTGGTACATCTGGCCGATGTGGGGCTTTTTCCAGAACCGCGGCTACTATCAGTTCACCAATGGCTTCACCACGCAAAATGCTTTCAACGATGGAACAGGATCTTCCCTAGCCAGCTTCGAACTCGGCCTTCCAGCGGCGCGACAGGGTCAGGCCGGCGTGCCACAGATGGATCTTCGGCAGTGGTATGCGGACGCCTATGCAATGGATGCGTGGCGTTTGACGGCAAACATGACGTTGACCTATGGGCTGCGTTATGAGTTCATGAGCCCGCTCGTCGACATTCGCTATACGAACAGCAACCTCGATCTAAGCACCGGCACACCTCAGGCATTTATCGGCGGGCAGAACGGCTATCCGCGAGGCCTGATGTATGCGAACCACACCAACTTCGCTCCTCGCATTGGGCTGGCATACAACATGCCTCATCTGGGATTAGTGGCACATGTGGCGTATGGCAACTTCTTCACACCGGTCGACATGAATACCTGGTGCAATCAGCGTCATAACGTCCCGTATGTCTTTCCCCTCACTTCACAGAGCGATCCGTACCTGCCGAGCATTAACACGCTGAACTTTCCTCCGCCTGTGCTGGGCACGAGCGTCGTTAGTTTCACGTCCCTGCAACTGCATGCGCCGGCGCAATACGTCGAGCAATGGAGCGCCTCGCTTGAAAAGCAAGTGGGGAGATCGAGCACCGTCGAAGTCGGTTACCTGGGAGCGGGCGGATTCCACCTGCAGCGCTCACACCTGATCAATAACGCACAGCCAGGTCCAGGCCTCATCCAGCCACGGCGTCCCCATCCCAAGATCAGCTTTGTTCCAGACACCGTATTTCCGCCAGGCGTGACCGTTGTAAGCTCGACGTTCCCGGTGAGCACCATCAACCTGCTTGAGAACACGTCGCAGAGTTGGTACGACGCGGGATACGTGAACGTGCGGCAGCGATATTCAAATGGCTTCAGCTTCCTTGCGAACTACACGTTTGCCAAGGCACTGGAGAATGCGCCGGACTTCCGTTCGCCGATGTTTGAAGCGGCAACGCCTCAGAACAACGACGATTTGGACGCAGAGAAGGGGCCGGGGTGCGACATACGGAATCGCTTCGCCCTCAGCGCGGTGTACAGTTCTCATGCCATGGGTTCAAACCACCTGATGCGGGCGCTCAGCCGTGACTGGCTCGGTTCGATGGTGTTCCAGGCACAATCCGGCTTCCCGTTTACCGTGTCTGTCTTTGGCGACACCGCCAATGCCGGAACGGTGGTTGGCGAGAATCCCATTCGGGCGAACCATACCAGCCAGAACATCTTTGGCGCCGGAACACGCAACTCCACCACCTGGGTTAACCCAAAAGCGTTTGCTGCTCCCCCTGCCTATACCTATGGCAACGTGGGCCGCAATTCCGTGTACGGTCCCTCGTTGGTCAGCATGGATCTGGCTGTCGCTCGTGATTTCACGGTTGCCGAGAAAGCTCACTTCCAGGCACGCGCAGAGTTCTTCAACGCGCTCAATCACACCAACCTCGGCACTCCAAACCGGTTTGTGAACACATCCAGCTTTGGCAGCATCACCGAGGTTTCAACCCCTGGACGCGAAATTCAGCTCAGCGCACGGTTTAGCTTTTAAGAAGCCAATGTCTCTTGAGGGCGAGGCAGCATGCCTCGCCTTTTGTTTTTGTCAATTATTACTTCAGAAAGCTGACAACCCCTGGGCCAATCTGATCCGCGCACTCATTGGGTGCGAGGTGTCCGCATCCGGGAATCACCTTGATCTGCGATTGCGGAATGAGTAGGTGCATCTTCTGGCCTTCACTCAAGGGAGTGATATGGTCAACATCGCCCCACACGATGAGCACCGGCATTTTTAGGTTCGGGAGAAGACCGTCCGTCGTGTCGCGCCCCGTCAGCATCGCGTCCATCGCGCGACGGATGATCCACGAGTGCTCGAGAGAAGTGCGAAGGATATCCTTCACCACGAACCCCGGGAGCTGCGGCGGATGAGGCATTAGTAGTGCGTCGAACTTTTCGAGTTCCGCTGCAGATACAGGCGTAAACAGCTTTGTGTCCCACTCGGGCTTTACGTAAAGGCCCGCGCTGTCGAACAACATCAAACGACGCACCCGCTCAGGATGCTGTGTCGCCACAAGCTGCACGATCCATCCGCCCATCGACCAGCCGCCAAGGTCAACTTGCTTCAGCCCCAGCGCATCGAAAAAACCTGCGACAATCTTCGCTTCATCGCGGACAGAGTAAGAGAAGTCCGATGGCTTTTCACTTTGGCCGAAGCCGGGCAGATCGGGCAGATAGACACGATAGCCAGCCTTCGCCAGGTAGGGTGCAAGTTTCTCCCAATCCTCCGAGCGCCCTCCAAGGCCATGCACGAGCACCACGACTGCACCATCCGCGGGTCCAAGTGCGTAGTAATGGATGCGGTATCCCTCGACATCGACGAAATTGCCCCTGCCGCCGATTTGATACATCTGCGCTGCGCTGAACAGGCGAAAGACTGCGATCGGACGAAGCCAGAAGGACACGCCAAAAACTGCAATTAGAGCAACGACCACAAGCGCGATCCATTTCAATGCGTGCTTCAACGTAGCTCCTGCTCGGATTGATTCAGTGCTCTTGCCCGCTGCCAGCCAGCCTCAATCACTCTCACTGTAATTGGATCGAGTGCCAATGCACTATGGCTGTTCCATTCGGTTCGTTCCACCCAGCGAACGGCATCTGCGTCCGAGGCAGCCTGCAGCGTCCCTCCGACAACGCGACAAAGATAGTCGGCGATCACGTAGTGATACCGTACTCTCTCGCCCGAAGGACCACTCTCCTTGTGAATCCGATCGATGAGTTCGATGAGTTCAATGGCTTCCACATCCAGTCCAGTCTCCTCCTGAACTTCGCGCACTACCCCCTGCGTCAGGGATTCGCCTAGTTCCAGCATCCCGCCCGGCAGTGACCACTTCCCTTTTAATGGCTCGCGGCCCCGCTGCACCAGCAACACGCGACCTTGGTGGACGACCACTGCCCCGACGCCGACGATTGGACCCTCGGGAAATTCTCGTTGCAAGACTTTTGTCACCTGTCTGCTTTCTAGCATAGACCTCGCCTGAACACTTGCGTAACCGGTCAAGGCCCGTCAGATCAACTCTTTGCGCCCTGCATCGAAACAACGCGAGTATCATCAAAACAAACAGGAGAACTTCATGGCCGAGTTCATACTGCGCATTGATGGGATGCACTGTGGCGCATGCGTTCGCCGCGTAACACAGGCACTGAACGGAGCGGGGAATGTCGAGGTTGAGGAGGTACGCATCGGAGCCGCCCGTCTGAAGTCGCCCGAGGAGAATCCTCCAGTGGATGCGGCTATAGCTGCTCTTGCAAAGGCCGGATACACCGCACGATTGGAGCAATAAACCGCAAGATGGCCTCGTCTGAAACAGAGTCGCTGACATTACCGGTTATTGGGATGACGTGCGCTGCCTGCCAGCACCACGTTGAAAGCGCTCTCAACGAGACAGCCGGGGTGAAATCTGCGCATGTCGACCTGATGTCGAATCGTGCCAGCATCGTTTTCGATCCAGAGGAAGCATCGGCTGCGCGATTGGTTGAAGCGATCCGAGGCGCCGGGTACGATGCTGTGCTTCCCCACCAGGGTAGCGTCTCTAAAGAACCGGCAGATCGGTATGGCAAGGCTGAGACGAAAGCAGCGGTCACCATTATTGCGGGCGCGATTGCCATGTTCCTCTCAATGCCTCCCGGCATGCAGATGGGCGCGATGGATCGCCTGATGATGCGGGGTCTTCCCTGGCTCTACGAGGTGCCGCCGGATTATCTCCGCTGGGGTCTCCTCGCTGTTACCGCCATCCTGATGATGTGGGCGGGACGCGACATCTTCGTGGCTGCTGCACGCGGCCTGCGGCACGGAAGCACCAATATGAACACGCTGGTCAGCCTGGGAACGGGCGTCGCATTTGCCTATTCGGCTTATGCGACGATCTCGCCGGCTCCGGACCGCGAGGTTTACTTCGACGCGGTTCTGCTGATCCTTGGCTTTCTGCTGCTCGGCAAAGCACTCGAGGCGCGGGCTAAACGGCGTGCTCTGGCGGCCCTCAACGCCCTCAGCAAGCTGCGGCCTGCTACAGCCCGCCTGGTTGTAAACGGTGTTGAAAAACTGGTAGCTCTCGAGCAAGTGCGGATCGGGAACGAGGTCCTGGTGCTTCCCGGTGAGCGATTCCCTGTGGATGCAACGATTCTGGAAGGCCGCACCAGCGTGGATGAATCAATGCTGACAGGGGAGGCAATCCCATTGCCCCGGGAACTCGGAGAACGCGTGCTGGCCGGTTCCCTCAACTATGATGGCGCCGTTGTGTGCAAGGCTGAGTCGCTGGGCGAAGACACGGTGCTCGCGCAAATTACGCGTATGGTTGAGCAGGCGCAATCGTCCCGCGCTCCCACCGAGCGACTTGCTGATCGCGTGAGCTCCATCTTTGTGCCTGTCGTATTGGTGCTATCCTTGGTCACCTTTCTTGCGTGGATGGCAACGACGCACTCCGTCTCGCTGGCCTTAGCCAGCACCGTTTCTGTGCTCGTCATCGCCTGCCCCTGTGCCATGGGACTTGCTGTTCCGGCCGCACTTACGGTCGCCGTCGGCCGCGGAGCGCAATTGGGGGTACTGTACAAGGGTGGAGAGGCCCTGGAGCGGCTGGCGAATCTCAACGTCATCGTCCTCGACAAGACCGGTACGTTGACCATCGGCCGCCCCGTCTTGCAAGCCGTGCGCCCGGTGAAGGGATACAGCGAAGATGACTTGTTGCGGATGGCGGCGGCCGCCGAGGAGCGTTCGAATCATCCGCTGGCTCATGCGGTCGTCGACTTCGCGCGATCGCGGTCCATCAAGTGGGAGCCTGCTGAAGAAGTCGTAGTTATTCCCGGCCGTGGAGTTGCCGCCCGCGTCGAGGACTACCACTGCCTCCTGGGAAATGAAGTGCTGTTCCAGGAGTCGGCAATTCGCTTCCCCGACAGCATTCCGCCAGTAAAACCAGGGGTGACGCGACTTTGGATTGCCCTCGACTATCAATCGATTGGCTGTTTCGATGCGCGCGACTCATTGCGCCCCGATGCAGGACAAGCCGTTGCGGCTCTGCAAGAAAGAGGTTTGCGCGTTCTGATGCTTACGGGAGACTCCGCCGCGGCGTCGGCTCCGATCGCCAATCAAGCAGGCATCGGCGAGGTTGAGGCGGGACTGGACCCGGCAGGCAAGCTCGCACGCATCCGTGCCCTGCAGCAGCAAGGACTGCGCGTTGCTATGGTCGGCGACGGCATCAACGATGCGGCGGCGCTGGCGCAAGCCGATGCAGGGATTTCCATGGGTAGCGGTGCCGATCTCGCCCAGGAAGCCGGCGACGTCCTCCTCCTTCGGGCACAACCAGGTTCGATTATCTCTGCCCTCGATCTCGCGAAGGCGACTGTCGGCACAATGCGGCAGAACCTGATGTGGGCCGCCTGCTACAACCTGCTCGGCATACCACTTGCCGCGGGCGTTTTGTATCCGGCCTTCCACGTCTTGATGAGCCCCTGGGTTGCCGCTGCGGCCATGGCGTTGAGTTCCGTCAGCGTGCTCGCCAACAGCTTGCGGCTCCGGACATGGCAGCCACTCTCGCTGCCCCCCGCACAGGCAAGCTAAACTAGCGGCAGAGCCTAGATCGTGCGCATCCTCACCAGGTATATCCTCGGCGAAATACTCTCCTACGCACTGATCGGCTGCGCGGTCTTCACCTTCATTCTCTTCATGCGCGACCTGAATCAGATCCTTGAGGCAGTGGTTCGCAACAGTTCGACGCTCATAAGTGTTGCGGAAGTGTTCGTCTACAGCCTTCCGAACACCTTCAAAGTCACCATACCGATGGCTGTGCTCGTCGGCATTCTGCTCGGACTCAGCCGGCTCGCAGCGGACAGCGAAATCATCGCGATGCGCGCTTCTGGACTCGGCATTGGTTACTTCGTCCGTGTCGCATCCGTCGTGGCCATCGGCGGAACTCTGCTGGGACTGGTGAACTCGCTGTACCTGACTCCCCGTGCAAACCAGGCCATTCTCGACATGCAGCGGGAACTCGAGACGTCCCAGGCGTCTTATCAGATCCAGCCGCGCGTCTTCTATGAAGATTTTCGTAACGCCGTACTCTACGTGCAGAATGTGCGTGGCGGTACTGGCGCCTCGAACTGGGACCAGGTCTTCATGGCGGACGTTTCCGATCCCGCCAATCCGATCATCACAACGGCCGCCTCGGCAACGGTGGTCAACGATTCCGCTCTGGAACTTCTGATGAGGCTCCGCGATGGCTCCCGGCACGAAACTGTTGCCGGACAGCCACAGCAGTACAACATCTCCACATTTGAAAAGACGGACCTGCCCCTGTCGTTAAGCCCGCAGAACGAAATGCATCTGGGGCGCATGGACACCGCAATCTATGCACTGCCGATGTCCGCCTTGCAAGCACGCACGCACGGCCCAGACGCCAGAAGATTCCTTCTCGAGTTGCACACCCGTTTCTCGTATCCGGTTGCGTGCCTCGTTCTCATGCTGGTTGGAGTGCCTCTTGGAGTTGTCTCGCGCCGAGGCGGAAAGAGCTCTGGCCTGGTCTTCACCGTTCTTCTGGTTCTGCTCTACTACATCCTCTCGTATACCGGAATCGCGCTCAGCCGACAGGGCAAACTCCCGCCATTTCTGGGCGTGTGGATGGCCAACATCCTGTTCGCCGTAGTTGGTGGTTTTCTGCTTTGGCAGATGTCAAGTGGCGGACGCGTGCTGAGCGCAATCGCAAGCCTGGTGTCGCGAACACCCAAGCCACGGTTCACCGTTAAGGCAAATGGAACGCATCTTGCCGAGTTACTCGAAAAGCTCCAGCCGCGCACGGTCCGCATAGTTTCGCGAGGGCTTTTCCCGCGCCTGCTCGACGCCTATGTGGTGCGCGAGTTCTTCGGAATGTTCGTCCTGGTGCTCGCAAGCTTCGTGATGCTCATGCTGGTCTTCACGTTTTTCGAGCTCGTCGGAGATATCGTTCGCAATCATATCGCGCTTGCGACCGTCGGCGCCTATCTGTTCAACCTCGCCCCCAGCATGATCTATACCATTACGCCGCTCGCCGTTTTGATTTCGGCCCTGGTGACCTTTGGCGTTCTCAATCGTAATAGCGAAATCGTGGCCATGAAAGCCACGGGAATCAGCCTTTATCGTCTCGTCGTGCCTATCGTTTCTATCTCGGCGATCCTGGCCGTCTGCCTGTTCCTGTTTGACGACTACTACCTGCCCTCGGCCAATCGCCGACAGGAAGCATTGCGGAGCACGATTAAGGGACACCCGCCTCAGACCTTTCTGCACCCCGAAGAGAAATGGATGTTCGGGCAATCCCATCCCGGCGAACAAGGACACATCTTCTACTACCAGTTCTTTGATTCGGACAGCAATGCGTTCGCCAACCTCTCGATCTTCGAGTTCAATCCGGCAACCTTTGCCCTCTCTCGGCGGATATTCGCTTCCCGCGCAGAATGGAACGACGAGACGGAGACGTGGCATTTTGAAAATGGTTGGGTAAGAAATATCAGAGGCAACAACTCGGAATATATCGAATTCAAAGACACGACGTTCGCCGAGATCCAAGAAGACCCCGGCTACTTCAAGAAAGAGAACTGGCAGTCCCAAGAGATGAATTTCCGGCAGCTCGATAGTTATATTCGCGACCTTCGTCAAAGCGGCTTCGACACCATGCGCCTGCGAGTCGCGTTGTGGCATAAGCTCGCGTATCCCCTCATAGCGATTGTCATGTCGGTTCTTGCAATTCCCTTTGCGCTCTCCATGGGGCGTCGCGGTTCGCTATCGGGAATTGCGGTTGCTATCTCGGTCGCTCTCGCCTATTGGGTAGTCGATGGCCTGTTCGGCGCCTTGGGCAATGTGAACTATTTGCCTGCAGCGCTCGCGGCATGGTCTCCTGACGTGCTCTTCGGGCTTACCGGTGGCTACCTTTTGCTTCGAACGCCTACCTGAGATTCCGCTCATAATTCAAGGGTTTCGACGGTACTCATTAATACCCGTACAATATGAATATGTTTCGCGAACTGGGCCCGCTGCTCAGCTACATGCGCCGGTATCGATGGGGGTACCTCTGGGGTACTCTGGCGTGCATAGCGACAAATATCGTTGCCGTCCAGGGTCCTCAAATTCTGAGAAAAGCAATCGATGAACTGCAGCGCGGCGTCTCGCGCGAACGCATCATTTTTCTCGCCTGCATTTTCGTCGCTATCTACCTCGTCAAAGGCATCTTCCTTTACGCCCAGCGCTGGATTCTGATCGGAATCTCGCGCGAAATCGAATTCGACCTTCGCAACGATCTCTTCCTTCAACTCGAACGCCAGGACGCCAACTTCTACCAGAAGTACCGCACTGGCGACGTCATGGCCCGCATGACGAACGACCTGAATGCGGTTCGAATGTTGCTGGGACCAGCCCTCATGTACAGCGCCAACACAATCTTCTTCACGGTGGGCGCGCTGTACTTTCTGCTCCGCATCAGTCCTTGGCTCACGCTTGTCGCTTGGGCCCCCATGCCTCTGGCCAGTATCCTCGTCCAGTACTTCGGCCGAAAGATTCATGATCGCTTTGAGAAGATTCAGGAGAGCTTCTCCGAAATTTCAGCTCAAGCACAGGAGAACTACTCAGGCGCGCGCCTGGTGCGTGCTTTCGGCCGTGAACAGTCGCAGATGAGCCTCTTCGAAAAACTGAACCAGCAATATATCTCGAGGGCCCAGGGCCTGGTTCAGCTCATGGGAATGCTTTGGCCGACGCTCGAATTCATCCTGGGCATCGCCATGATCATCACCTTGCTTGTGGGAGGCCATGAGGTAATCGCTCATCGCATTAGCGCTGGCGACTTTGTGGCCTTCAATACTTATATGATCTTGCTGATCTGGCCAATCATCGCAGTGGGCTGGGTGGTCAATCTCTTTCAGCGCGGAACCGCATCTGTCGCGCGCATTGACGAGATATTGCGCGCGAAACCGGGAATTGACGACAGCCATGCGGACTCGTCAATTCCGGCGGACAGGGTCCTTCGCGGTGAAATCGAGTTTTCCAATCTCAATTTCAGTTACGGCGACACGCCGGTGCTCCGCAATATCTCGCTTAAAATTCCCGCGGGTTCCAGTCTTGCGATCGTGGGCCCGACAGGTTCAGGAAAGACAACGCTGGTCAATTTGATTTCCCGTCTCTACGAAGCGCCCGAGGGCTCGTTGCTCATCGATGGCCGCCCGGTTCGCGAATATCCGCTGGAGGTGCTTCGTCGAAATATGGGAATCGTGCCACAGGAAACTTTTCTTTTCAGCGAGACCATTCGAGAGAACCTGGCTTTTGGCGTGCCTTCCACTTCGGCCGAAGATATTCTCGAGGCGGCTGAGGCTGCCCACATCCGCCGCGAATTCGAAGAGTTTCCTCAAGGATTTGAAACGACAGTCGGCGAACGAGGTATGACATTATCCGGAGGCCAGAAACAGCGCCTGGCGATCGCACGGGCTCTGCTTCGTCGCCCTGCCATTCTTATCCTGGATGATGCGTTGGCGAGCGTCGACACCTACACCGAGGAACGCATCCTGGGCGGACTACGCAATTACACCACCACAGCCACCACGATTCTCATCTCGCATCGCGTATCCACCGTGCGTAACGCCGACCAAATCGCCGTACTTGCTCACGGCAAGATTGTTGAGGTCGGGCGTCATGATGAGTTGCTCGCGCTCGATGGTTACTATGCGAGCCTCTACCAAAAACAGCAACTTGAAGAAGAGCTGACAGTCGCTGGATGATCAAGCTGTCCAGCCGCTGGCAGTGATCGCCTCAGAAGTTTGCATCCATGCCGCTTCCGGGATAACGCCCGATTGACTATCATCTTTCTGAGGCGTCTGATTCGTCGCGGAACCTGCCGCGACCTGCTTCCAGGCGTCCCGTACATTTCGGACGTTGGCGATCACCTGTTCAAATTTCTTTTTTGACTGCGCCTGCGAGCCTTGAAGCATGAGAGCAAACATCGCAACGTAGAATTCCGATAGCGATTTCGCCGGATCCCCGCCAATGTCAATATCCAGCGTCGCTTGTAAATGAATCACAATATCCATGGCCCGCTTCACGGCGGCGCGGCGTGCTTCAACATCTTTCCGATCTATGGCGTCGATTGCATTGTGCATAAAACGAATGATGCCATCGTAGAGTGCAATGGTGAGTTCGACGCCGGTAGCGCCTTCAAGCGCGTGAGACCGATAAGTATCCATTCTGATGCTCCTAGCCGTTCTGATTGCTGTTGTATCCGGTGATTGCGCTATACATTTCATTGACCTGACTGATCATCTCGGGAATTGCCTGCAATATTTGGTTTGCCATGTTCAATTCCGCGGTGAGGCTTGCCTTCTGCGTAGCAATCAGAGCCTCCTGTTTGGAGATGTTGTCGTTCAATGTAGATTCCTGACTAGTGTCTTCCTTGAGTGCAAGGCTGATCGCGCCGCCTTTGGCGCTGCTGTTGCTCAGGCCGTTCAACGTGTTCGTAAAGGTCGAACCAAAGCTGCCCGTATCCTGGAAAAACGAAACCACCTGGTTGAAGTTGCTGTTCAGCGCGCTGCTCAGCTTGTCTGCATCGAGACTGATTGTGCCGTCAGAGCTGGCATTTGCTGTGATGCCAAGAGAGATTAGCGAATTGATGGCATTAGTGCCGAACGATCCGCTCATCGCCGACAGCAAGCCCTCCTGCAAGTGTGAAAGAACTGACGTGCCATAGAGGGGCTCGGGATTGCCCGAAGAGTCTTTGCCCTCCTGCGCGTTGATGGCCTTCATCGTGGCGTTGTAGTCGGTTACGAACGTATTGATTGCGGTCTCGATGCTCGTCGTATCGTTGTCAATGACCACCTGCACCGTTTCAGCAGTTCCGTCGGAACTCGCAGTGCCGGTCGACAGCAACTGAAAGGTCACGCCCGGAATAGCGTTCGTGACCGTATTCGAGGCACTGGTGATGCCTGTGACTCCATCCACCGTAATCTTTGCATCTCTTCCATTTTGAATCGTAGCCAGCCCCAGGCCGGTATTCTTATCAGGCGTTGTCGAGTCCGCCAGCGTCGTGGGACTGGCCGGGTTGCTCGTCGCGTCGGCAATCGTAATCTGTCCGGCGGAGCCGCTGGTTTGGCTCACCAGCGAGAGTCTTTGAGTCCCGTCCGCATTGGTCAGCACACTGGCAGTTACTCCCAGGCCCGCATTATTGATGGCCGCAGACAGACCAGAAAGCGTGGCCGCAGTGGAACCATCCCCCACATTGACCGTTTTCCAACTGCCGGTCCCCACCTTGAAGGTGATGCCGCCGGTGAGTGTGTCTGATGCTTTCACCGCATCCGACGCTGCGCTCGATGTCTGCGCAAGATTCTGAACCGAGATCGTATGCGTGCCGGCAACGGCGAGCGCGCTAGCCGAGGACAGGGTCAGCACGTTCGTATCGGAGCTGGACCCCGTCTTATATGCCATTGTCCCGGTGAAGTCCGTTAGGTTCTGCAGGTCTGTCGATAAGGTAGATAACTGCGTGCCCAGACTGGTGAGCGCTGTGTCCTTGCTCGTGAGTGCCGTCAATTGCGTCTTCCACGGCGTCTCTACCGCTTGCAGGTTGGTCACAATCTGATTCACCGTGCTCGTGACGTCAAAACCCTGACCACTAGTAGCCGAGCCAAAATTCAGTCCCACTGCTCCCATACAGCTTCTCCGAGGTTATTGAACATCAAGTAAAGGACCAACTTGGCATACAGAAGATTAGAAAACGCAAACGCAACCCGATCGTACGCCAAAGCAAAACGGAGAAGCTCAACAACCAGCCTTCCCCGTTTCGCTTCTTCCTTCAACGTTGAAGCTCCGAGACTACTGGAGCAGTTTTGTGATTAGCTGCTGCGCCTGATTGGCCTGCGACAGAGCGGCAATGCCGGTCTGGCTCAGGATCTGGAACTTCGACATGTCCGAAGTCGCCTGGCCGTAATCGGTTGCGGTGACGTCGTTCATGGCCGCTAAGGTGTTGGTTGACTGCGTGGTCATGACATTGCCAACTGCAGTCAGTGTGTTGATGTTGGCGCCGATGGTGCCGCGAGCGGCCGCAACGGACGTAATGGCGCTATTGATCGCGGTCAAGGCAGCTTGTGCGCCGGCTGTGCTTGTCAGATCGGTTCCGGCAAGGTGACAATGCACTGGAACTGGCCTGTACCAGATCGGACGCCGAGTTGTTGTAGGACTGCGAGATCGTGCCGTCCGATGTGAAGATGGCGACGGATTGATTTGCCTTAGTGTTGGCAACCTCCGACTCGATCGTGGTACTACCCGTTACTTGCGACAGGGCACCGCCTGCAATCTTCATTGTGTTCCCTGAGATCGTTGCACTCACCCCGGCAGAACCGAATTGCGTGTTGATGGCTGCAGCCAATTCAGAAAGGTTACCGCCAGCGCCATTGCCCGCGAATGCTCCCGTGAGCGATAGTGCCGTACCGCCGGTCGAGGTAATCTGGAGAGAGTGGGCGCCAGGAGCAAGCGTATCGGCGGCATTTCCGACGGTCAGAGTGGATGTGCTGCCCGCGCCAGAAACTGGGATGGCGACTCTGTCCGTGAGGTCCGTAGCGGCGTTTGGGCTTACTATCACGCCTACCGTGCCAGCCGTAACACCTGTGCCAGTCTCCGTTGCTGTGCTCGGCACCGTAATAGAAACACCGGTGAGGGTCAAAGTAGTCCCACTAGCACCAATGGTGAAGGTGCCTGTACCCTCTGCAGCCGTGATGGAAGCTTTCAAATCGGCAAGTGTTCCGCCAGTCCCGCCGGCCGCCCATTTGCCGCCCGACTGGAAGTCGGTCATGACACCGTCAGCATCGCCTGACGGAGTAATTGAAATACCAGTGCTGCCTGGCGTGATAATGTCGCCGGCGGCTTGGACCGTAAGCGCGGCTCCGGCAGGTAGGGCGAGGGAGTAGCTCTGAGTTTTACCTATTGCCGCGCCACCGCTCAGGACCATTTGATTTCCCTGAATCGTAGCCACGTTGGCGCCGAAGGTCTGATTGATTGCGTTGGCCATCTGGGTAATCGTGTCCGTAGCCGCCAGTACATATGATTTCCCAGCGCCCGACCAAGTCTGCCCATTGTTCACGAACGTAAGGCTCTGGTTACCATATGTCACGGTGGATGTGTCAGTAGACGCGGTGCCGATGCTGACTACATCATTCGCGTTCGCAACCGTGTACGCAGCATTCTTGGCAAACGTATTAATTCCGTTGTACTCAGTATTGTTGTTAATCGTGTCGGTCTCGGTAAGGATCTTCTGATATTCCGAGTTGGCCGCCGCAACCTGGCTCGAATTCAGTGTGCCGTTTGAGGCCTCAGTTGCCAGCGTGATCGCGCGATTGAGGAGACTCGTCACCTGCGAGAGTGCGCCATCAGCGACTTGCAAAAAGTCCACGCCTTCCGATGCGTTCTTTGCAGACTGCGAAAGGGCGGTCGACGAGGCCTGCAGACCATTGGCCAAAGAGAGGCCGGCTGCATCATCGGCGCCAGAGTTAATTCTCGAACCAGAGGACAACTGTTGAAGAGTCTTAGAGAGAGACGCCTGCGTGTTTGCCAGATTGTTTTGCGCATTGATTGCAGAAATGTTATTCAGGACACCCAAAGCCATTGAAGTTCTCCTTTTGAGCTAACTGATTCGGGTTCCCTGCTTCGGGTGTCTTTCCGAGACGGTCGAGGTCTCTCCCGACGCCCGGTTCACCTTGGAGTAGGAACCACGTTGCTCACTGGCTTCATCGGCGACGCGTTGGTGGACTTTACAGATTTTTTCAAGATGTCAGCAATTCCCGTTCCAATCATCCTCTGCGCTCTCACGCCGATAAGAATCAGAGGACCACAAGAGGAGCGACCGGCCATGATTGAACTCACGCGCCTCAATGGCAATCCCATATTGTTGAATAGCGACCTGATCAAAACTGCTGAAGCCTCGCCGGATACCATGCTCACGCTGATCAACGGCGAGAAGCTGATCGTGCGTGAGGAACGGAGCGAGGTTCTCGATCGAGTCCTCGCATACCGGGCCACGTTGCTTGCCACTGTCGCTCGCAAACTGTCGCCGAACGACGCCCTCCGCCGGGCAGCCTCGCTGGCTAGCATTGAATTTGGAGGGGAGTTGACGTCTGATGATTCATCTAAAGAGCTAGGGAACGAGGATGAACGTCGATGAATACGCACAACCAGATCCCAATTGCTGAGGCCTAGTCCATGGACAAGGGAAGCATCGGCGGAGTCATCCTCGCCATTGCCGGCATAATCGCGGGTCTCCTGATTGAGGGCGGCAAGATCACTCAGATTCTTCAGCCGACTGCCGCTCTGATCGTCTTTGGCGGGACCATGGGAGCGATTCTCCTGCAGTTTCCGATCAGCACCGTTACATCTGCCTTCCGCAGCATGGCGCATGTGTTTGTTGCTCCGCAGAAGCAGAACGAAGAACTCATTCAGCTGCTAATCACCTTTGCAAACAAAGCCCGCCGCAACGGAGTGGTCTCGCTGGACGCGGATCTGGCCGCAATCACCGACCCATTTCTCAAGCAGTCTCTGATGCTTGCGGTGGATGGTACCGAACCCGCCGAATTGCGTAAGATCATGCGGGTTGCACTCGATTGCGCTTCGGAGCGCGAAGAGCGCCTTCCGCTGGTGTTCGAATCTGCCGGTGGGTTTTCGCCGACGATCGGAATTCTAGGCGCTGTGCTCGGGCTTATCCAGGTTATGCAGCATTTGGACAACATTCAGGAGGTTGGCCGGGGGATCGCCGTCGCCTTTGTCGCCACCATTTACGGAGTCGGCATCGCAAACCTCTTTTTTCTGCCCTTCGCCGGCAAGATCCGAATTCATTTGCGCGACGATCAACAGCGCCGCGAGATGATGCTCGAAGGAGTCATCTCGATTCTCGAAGGCATGAATCCTCGAATGCTCGCAATCAAGCTGTCTGGATTCCTCAATGATGCCAAGGTCGAAAGGAAGGAACAGACAGCATGAATCGCAAGATTCCACGCTCGAAAGTCAACCATGAACGCTGGCTGGTCTCCTACGCCGACTTCATCACTCTGCTCTTCGCTTTCTTTGTGGTGCTCTATGCCTTTGCCAAGGCCGACCAAAAGAGGCAGATTCAAGTCTCGACGGCAATCGACTCCGCTTTCCGGTCGCTCAGTATCGCGCCCGCCTTAACTCGAATCACGCCGGCCAATGCGACGATGCAGTCGGACGTTTCGGCCGCACCCTCGTATCGTGCAACCGAACTGGTCTCGGCAAAGAAAGTCCAGGCCGATCTCGAACACATGCGGCAAGACCTGCAAAGACGGCTATCTGTCCAGATTGCGCACCGCGCCGTTTCAATTGAACTTGGCAGCGACGGCCTGGTGATCAGTCTGCGCGAAGCCGGGTTTTTCGACTCGGGCAGCGCGATTCCGCATCCGGAGACAGAGGCAACCTTACGCCAGATAGCCGAGGCCCTTGCCGCCAGTCCGTATGACGTCAGGGTAGAGGGTCACACCGATACCATGCCAATCCACAACGCAGAGTTTGATTCGAACTGGGAGCTTTCTTCCGCTCGGGCCGTTCGCATCGCGCGTCTGCTGCTGGAGATGCACACCATTCCTTCGCAACAACTCTCCGCCGCCGGTTATGCGGAGTACCACCCGGTAGCCAGCAACGACACAGCAGATGGGCGGGCGGAGAATCGGCGGGTTGACCTCGTCGTGATGCCACGCGCGTTTCTCGACGTTCCTTCGCCGGACAATTCGACAGACAAGACCGCGTGGCGCAAGATCGCCGAATAGTAATCGGGCACGCTATGCAACGCCCAGCACTTTCACGATGACTCGCTTGCGCCGTTGCCCGTCGAACTCCGCATAAAACACCCGCTGCCAGGTGCCGAGATCGAGCCGTCCGCCTGTTACCGGAAGTGTCGTTTCGTGGTGCAACAGAAGGGACTTGAGGTGAGCGTCGCCGTTATCTTCGCCCGTCTGATGGTGCTTGTAGTCAGGCCGTGCCGGAGCCATCTCTTCCAGCCACTTCCCGATGTCCTCTATCAGTCCGCTCTCCAGGTCATTTACGTAAATTGCAGCCGTGATATGCATCGGAGAAACAAAGCACAGCCCGTCTTTGACGCCGCTGCGCTTGACGATCTGTTCCACCTCGTCGGTGATGTGGACCATTTCACGACGCTTCCTGGTTTCGTATGTCAAATATTCCGTATAGCTTTTCATCTTTAACTCCTGGCAACAGCCGCGAATTGGCGGCGCTGGCACTTAACCTTTATCCTAAAGAAAGTCGTGACCCGAATGAGTTCAAACGAGGCTGAGACCCTCTCGCAACGCGGGCTTAACCAACTCGCCGAAGGCTCTGCTGCCGAGGCAGTTCAGAGCTTCCGTGCGGCAATCACCGCCGATCCAGACTTCTTTGAAGCGCACCATGGGCTTATTCGTGCACTTCGCGATGCGGGCAGGCTGGAGCAGTCCGTTGCGGCTGCACTGGCCCTCACTGCACTAACGCCAAATGATCCGCTGGCCCACACCGCCTTGTCCATCTCGCTGCAGCAGGCTGGACACATTCCTGAGGCCGAAGCCGCAACGGCTCGTGCCCGAATTTTGGAGTGGAAGCGCGACTTGCAGGCGCCCACAGGCGGAGACATCTCGCGGTGAAGAAGCAGTCTCCGCACAATGGTGCACACCGACTCCGTCAGATGCACGATCAGCTCGCCCAAGCTTACGGTCCGCAGCATTGGTGGCCCGCCCAATCACCCTTTGAGGTGATCCTTGGTGCCTATCTCACGCAAAACACGTCGTGGAAGGCCGTGGAGGTCGCATTAGCGAATCTCCGCAAGGCGGGCGTGCTTAATATCGAGGGAATTCGCAACGTCTCGGTCGACCAGTTGCGGGAGTTGATCCGTCCGGCCGGCTTTTACACTCGTAAGGCGCCGGCGCTCAAAGCATTCGTTTCAATGCTCGACGAAGAATTCGGGGGGTCGATTACCCGATTGGCTGCAGCGCCCACGGCCGTTCTGCGGAGTCGACTTCTCGCATTGCCGGCTGTAGGCCCTGAAACCGCCGACGCGATTCTGCTCTACGCACTTAACCACGCTGTTCCGGTCGCAGACGAGTATCTACGCCGCATCGTAACTCGGCACGGACTGATCAATCCCGCGCCAGTAAAGAGCCGCGAGGGATACGAGTCCCTAGTCGAACTTACCAGTCACGCGTTCGCGTCTGACCCGCGCTCGAATCACGAGCCGCTCTTCAATGAGTTCCACGCATTGACGGTGGCCGTGGGCAAGGCACACTGCGGAAAGATTCCGGATTGCGAGCACTGTCCCCTTGCCGACGATCTGCGACGCATCAAACGAAATGGCTAGTCGTATAAGTCGAAGCACGCCTTCTCTCGGCGGACCGTATCCAGTCTCGGATATCGCCACCCCCAAAAGCGATCCATCTTATCCGCAAGCAACAGAAAGGGCTCACTCCGGTTTGGGTGAGCCCTTCCTGCATTTGAACGCGATCTAGGGAACGCGCACAACGTCGAGGTTAATTAACGGTCAAGAGGGTCGATCCGGTCACGCCCTTGACTGTCGCGTTGATGTTTGTCTGGCCGTGGGTTGCGCTCGAGGCTACACCCTTCTGATTGACGACTGCGACGATCGGAGTCGAAGAGGTCCAGGTCGCAACCGATGTGATGTCCTGCGTCGAGCCGTCGCTGAATAGGCCGCTCGCTGCAAATTGCTGCAATGCGCCGAGGGCGATGGTAGGCGTCGCCGGCGTCACCGTGATGCTTTGAATGGTTGCATTGGAGACGGTCAGCGTCGTCGTTGCGGGCGTCTGTCCCCTGACCGAACCAGTGATTGTCACCGATCCGGCTTTTACTCCAGTTGCGACGCCTTGTCGGTCGATCACCGCATCCTGGTAGTTCGAAGTCTGCCAGCGTGCAGAAGCTGTCAGATCCACCGTGGTTACGCCGTCACTGAAGGTACCAATCAGCGAGAAAGGCTGCGTGGTGCCAACGGCGATCGACGGTGTCGACGGAGTGATCGCCAACGATTGAATCGTCATCGACGTAATCGTAAGTGCGGTCTGCCCGGTGATCCCGTTGAGCCTTGCGTACACCGGCACAGGTTGGTTTGTGGCTTTCTTCGTGCGTAGAACACCATTTCCGTTCACCATTGCATACTTCGCGGAGCTGGTATGCCATGACACACCGGAGAGCACGAGCTGCGAGCCATCGCTAAATGTACCGATAGCCGTCAACTGGATCTTCGAGCGTGGCGGCGCGATCGGATTTGGCGGAGTAATGCTGATGGACACCAACGTCGCGGTCGTCACATTCAGCGTCGCTGAGCCGCTTACGCTGCCGTACGAAGCCGTAATGGTGGTCGTTCCGGCACTGAGCCCACTCGCCAAACCGCCTGCATTGATCAGAGCGAAGCTCGCATTAGAAGAGCTCCACACAGCCTGAGAGGTCAGATCCTGCGTGCTGTTGTCTGAGAAGACGCCGGTCGCCGTGAACTGAACGTTGCCATTGATGCCAACCACCGTTGTAATGGGGGTCACCACGATATTGGTTAATGTCGCGGTCGTCACGGTCAACGAAGCCGTAGCTGTCATCGAACCGTACGCGACCGTGATTGTCGTCTGGCCCGGAGCAAGCCCCGTCGCCAATCCATTCGAATCGATTCCGGCTACCGAAGCCGAAGACGACAGCCACGACAGGCCAGCCGTCACCGGCTGGATGCTGCCATCGCTGTAAACCTGGTTCACTTGATATTGCTGCGTGGTTCCGCTTGCAATCGAAGCACTCACTGGTGTTAGTTGCAGCGATTCCGCCACCGCCGATGTGATGTAGACATTCGTGGTGCTCGTCATCCCGCCGTAGCTGGCCGTGATCATGACCGGGTTGTCGTTGCTGTTGGCAACACCCGTTACGATACCGGTGTTCGGATCGACGGAAGCAAGCGATGAATCGGACGACGACCACGTTGCATTTGTAATTGTCTGCGTCGTGCTGTCGCTGAAGGTGCCCGTCAGGGTCAGCGGATACTGGCCTCCGACCGGTATGTACTGATCATCGGGAGCAATGTCGATTTCAGTCAGCACCGCCGCTGTCACCGTCAGAGCTGCGGGGGATGATGTAACGCTTCCAGAAGTTGCGGTGATGTTAGCAGCGCCCGCACTGACGCCGGTTGCAAGACCCGATGCATCAACTGTGGCGACGCTTGTGACGCTCGAGTTCCACGTCACGCTGTTTGTGATATCCGTTGTGCTGCCATCGGAGAAGATGCCGCTGGCCGTAAACGATTGCGACTGGCCCGTTGCGATCGAAGCCGTCGCCGGTGTAATGACAATCGACGTCAGCAGCGCCGAGCTTACTGTCGCTGCGGCCGTCCCATGGATAGATCCAAGGGTCGCGGTAATGGTCGAGCTGCCCGCGGAAACGCCCGTCACCAGTCCCGACGAGTCTACCGTCGCATAGGAGTTGCTGAGCGAAGTCCACACAACCTGGCCGGTTACATCCTGCGAAGAGCCATCGCTGTATACGCCAAGTGCAGAGAGCTGTTTGCTCTGCCCCGAGGCGATAGAAAATACCGCAGGGGCGATCGTGATCGACGACAGCGAAGGTCCGGTCACGACTACATTTCCCGTTCCGGAGATCGATCCCAACGTCGCCGTGGCAGTCACAGTTCCCGCTTTCAAAGCGGTCAGTAATCCAGCGCTGCTGAGCGAGGCGACTTTGGAGTCTGAAATATTCCAGATTACCTGGGTAGTCAGAGACTGAGTGGTGTTATCGGAATACACGCCCGTTGCCGTCAGTTGCTCTGTGCCGCCCGACGCCAATGAAGGAGAGGGCGTACCCACGTTGATTGTTGTGAGAACCGCCGCTGTGACCGTGACACTCGCGTTCGCGGTCACCGAGCCCATCGTAGCCGTGATCGCCACCGTGCCGGCTTTGAGCGCTGTCAGTATTCCCGTGCTGCTGACCGTGGCAATCGAGGTGTCACTGCTCTTCCATGTGACCTGGCCTGTAATCGATTGCGTGCTGCTATCGTTGTAGGATCCCTGCGCGGATAACTGTTCGCTCGCTCCTGCCGACAGCGAACCGTTGCCGCCGATCGAAATGGAAACAAGCGTTACCTTTGTTACCGTGATTGCCATCGAACCACTGACCGTACCCTGGGTCGCGCTGACCGTGACTGACCCAGCCTTTACGCCTGTCAGCACGCCGGCCGAATTCATAATTCCCATCGTGGTATCCGAAGACTTCCACGTTACCTGTGAGGATATGTCCGCAACAGATCCGTCGCTAAACTTGCCTTGAGCCGCAAATTGGAGCGTCGCTCCCAGGGCGACCGCCGTTGCAGAACTCGGGGTCGTAACGGTGATCGAGGCGAGAGTCCTGGTGCCTCTAGAGCTCTGCGATTTCGACTTGCTGCTGCCACCGCCGCAACCCGAGAGAACAAGACAAACAATCAAAATCGAGCCGACCAATGCGCCAAACTTCTTCATAGTGCGAACCTCTTCCTCTAAATGATTCGTTGCTGACCCATCTGCGCATTCCTGCCAAAGCTTGATGGGCTTTTGAGACAGGAATCTGTTTCGAAACGCTGCATCGTCATTTGTGCGATCCGACGACGGTTACAGCGGTTCAATCCTTCGGTGCGCGCGGGGATTGCAGCGCAGTTATTGGAAGCGGGAAAGGGAATCTGCTGCGCTGCCTCCGTAATGCGCAACGATACCCAGTGTGGAAGGCTGTCATAGGCAGGGTAAATACAACCTTGGTGTATCGCGGCTCACCTGGTAATAGCACTGTTAAGTGAGCCATTTACCACCTGCCTGCCAAAGCTCGAAATAACAGATCTCAAAAGCGCGGTGTCCAATTTCACGACACTTTTGTATTGGAAAGACACCCAGTACTTAAGTAAGTCCGTGCTCTCGGATCATGCTTGGATTGATGAATTGTCCTAAGAATAGCGTCTCAGTTATTAGGTTCAACAATCTATCTATGCACACCCATTTACGAGAGTCATCCAAACTTAATTACTTACGAGGTACTTCGTCAGCGCCAGGCATCCCATTGTTGGCGCATAGTCGCAGCGCGCAGCGTTTGTGAGTTGATGAAGTGCGTCATCACATCTCAACTTTTCCAAGAAGGAAGGATGAGTTTGGGAGACTCACCAAGCATTTCTGCGTTCGAAGACAGCGGACAATCTTCTCAGAGCTGATTCGGAGTTTCATCCCCTTCGCTCCGACGAGTTGAAATCGGTACATGTTCTGAATCGCCATTTGCGATTCCGCAGATTGTGGATCAACCCGGACCACGCAATTTTCCGGCAAAACAAAAGGCCCCCAATTGGGAGCCGTCTGGGAGATCGCCTGCAGAACAGGCAATCGCTGTCTGTTTTCTATTGCCATCCCTCTTGGATCGAGGAAAGGATGGCGGGGACGACAGGGCTCGAACCCCCGACCTCTGCCGTGACAGGGCACCACCCTTAAGCTTTTCAACGACTTACAAACCTGCGGGGACTTCCTAAGCACGCGCCAAGTCGTAGAAGACCAGCATCAGGTGTGGGTTGGACTGTGGGTGGAAAAACTGATCGAAAAGTGGACCTGATCGGGATAATCCAACTACTGTTACTCGACCACCGATAGAGCGAACGTTACCGAGCTTCATGTTCGTCCGTCAGTTTTAGAATCAGTCAGGTTATTGCGGGGAGTCTCCCCGAACCACCGGTTGTTTGGCATCGCTCCATTCGCTGTAGGATCCGTCGTACATCGCGACATCAAAGCCGAGGTAACGCGCGAGCATATAGACATACGTGGCCTGATAGCCGACTTCGCAATACGAGACCGCCTTTTTCTTGCCGGTGACCCCGGCGGCGGAGAATAGCTGCCGAATTTCTGCGGGCGATTTCAGCAGCGGCTCTTTTTCACTGACTAGCGCATTCTCCCAGTAGAACGATCCAGCGCCGCTCAGATGACCATTGCGGTATCGCTTCGACGGACGAGCGTCGACAATCACGACGCCGCTATCGGGATCGCTCACCAGCTTCTTCATATCGTCCATCTTCGCGAGGACCTCGGGATGGAGATGGACAGTGAGGCTGCCGGGTTTCGAATCGGTGGCCTGGGTGGAGGTAGACCGTTTCTCCCGTGTCCACTGGTCGAGGCCGCCATCCAGCAGCGCCGCCTGGTTGCCGTGCCCTAGGTAGTCCAGGGTGAAGAAAAGTCGAGTTGCCATTGGATCCCAATCAGGAGAGTAATAAACTACGCGAGAGTTATCCCCAATTCCGATCTCCTCCAGGTTCTTCTTTAGCTCCTCCGGCGGCAGTAGCTCGGTTCCCGGCGGGTTTTGACCTGTGGCGAATTTGTTCATTGCCAGATACCGCGCGCCGGGGATATGGGCTGCGCGATAGTCGCCCTCGTCATGGCCGATGTGAACAATCACCAGATTTGCATCGCCGAGGTGGTCAGCAAGCCATTGGGTGGAGACAACCAGTTCTGGATGGGCGGCCCCCGCGGCCGCCTTTGGGGTTTGACTGGTGGCCGGACTGACAAGGGTCACCGACAAACACGCGGCGAATATCGAGAGAATGCAATTGCCTTTCATGGTTGAACTCCTAATTGGTGAAATCCGTTATTGATGAGCCTTGACCAAGCCCTGCCGTGCGGGCGAGATCACAAGTGGGTTGCCCGCAGCGCGAACCCACTCGTACACTGAGCCGTCGTACATAGCAGCCCGATACCCCAGGTACCTGGCGACGAAATATGTAAACGAAGACTGCATGCCCGTCCTACAATAGGTGACGACCGACTTGCCCGGAGTGGCCCCCGCGCGTACGAATTGCTCCCGCAATTCTTCCGGATCGAGCAGGCGCGGATATTCATCGGATCGAATCAGCTTTTTCCAATACAGGCTTTGCGATCCCGCAATGTGACCTGCCTGAGCTACGGACTCGGAATTCACTACGCCGGCGTGCTCGGCCACAGGCCTTGCATCAAGCAGTGCGTAGCCCGGCTGGCCCTTCTCGGCACTGAGGCTCAGTTGTCGCATGTGCGCCGTGCTGATCAGGATGGCTGAATGAACGCGAGGACTGAACTCCGCGCGAGTGACGGCAGGTTCTTCTCTCGATGTTGTTCGCGATTCTGCAATCCACGTTTTCAAACCGCCGTCCAGTAGCGCAGCTTGGTCGCCATGCCCGAGATAGTCGAGAGTGAAGTAAGCACGCGCCGCCAGGACGCCTCCGGCATCGTCAGTAAGGACCACGCGTGATCGATCGCTCACGCCGAGGTTTTCGAAAGTCGTCTGCAGATCCGCGACCGATGGAAGTTCGTTCAACGAATGCTTGTGTTGTTCAACCAAATCGTCGAGCCGGACAAAACGCGAACCCGGTATGTGGCCGAAATCGAACTGGCTTCGATCGCGACCGACGCACAGGATAATCAGGTCGCGGTCTTTCAGGTGTTGGTCCAGCCACGCAGTCGATACGAGCATCTCCGAGCGTGTGGTCACCGGGCTTTGCTCTTGTGCGCAAACCCGTTGAAACGCCGTGATCAGAACCGCCGCAGCAATCAAGGGAAGTGCGGCGGTCTTGCTTGTCACATCCTTGAACATCACTTCCTCGTCGGGCATGAGTTCACTCTGCCCTCAACAACAGAACCGGATCGAACTTGGCTATTCGCGTTAGAGGCAGGAAGGATGAAACGGCCGCCACCGCGATCAGCAGCGTTGACGAAAGTGCGAATGTGATCGCATCGCGGGGCGCGACACCAGAAATGACGTGCGACATCGCAGCAGACATCAACCACGCCGCACCGAATCCTGCTCCCAACCCGATACTCATGAGAACCAAAACTTGCTTCATCATCGACAGGATGACGGATCTCGGCGTTGCTCCCACTGCCAGCCGCACGCCGATCTCATGTTTCCGTTCTCCAACGGTGAGTGCCATCATGCCGCTGATGCCAGATGCGGTAATACATAACGCAATCACCGCGAAAGCGCTCAGGAGCATCGCGGTCGTGCGCCGTAATGCAAGCCATTCTTTACGCACTTGCATCATCGGGCGCACATCCGCCACCACGGCGCTTGGATCGATGTCGTGTGCGATCCACCTGAGCCGCGGTTCGAGTTCCGGAGAGGTCTGCGGACTCCGGATAACCAGGCTCATTGCAGCCTGGGGCGCCTCCGCCAGGGATCCGTATATCTCGTCAACGGGATCCTGATCGAGGCCGATGTGCCGGATGTCACTCACCACTCCGACAATTGGAAGCCACTTGTCCGGCGAGAACGCGATCTGCTTGCCTACCGCGCTGCCATCCGGCCAATAGTGGTTGGCGAGGTGCTGGTTGACAATGACGACCGGCTGCGTTTCGTTCGTGTCTTCTGCGTTGAAATCGCGCCCGGCCAGGATGTGAGTTCCCAGCGTGCGAAAGTAATCCGGCGTCACGATTCGAATCACCGGCGGACTTGGCCTGGTTTGGTTAAGCTGGGTGGTTTTGGCTTCGCGAACCTCGATCGGCGCGGGCCCGTCCGTGGTGGCGTCGTGCAGCGGGATCGTGCTGGCCATTCCGGCAGCTTCCACTCCGGGCAGTCGTCGTATGCGCTCCAGCAGGTGCTTGAAGAATTCCTGTTGCGATCCGTCCAAAATGTATATTCGAGCCGTAAGAACTCCGCTCGGTTGGAACCCGGCATCGACCCGCTCCAGGTGGAGTACGGTCCGGAGCGCCAGCCCGGCCCCGACCAGAAGGATCACACAAAATGCGAGCTGCACCGCAACCAGCGCACCTCGGGTCTTCGAACTGATTCGACTGGAGACGCCGACGTTGCCCCTCTCGATCGCGAACGGTGGCATAAAACGGACTCCGATTGACGGTGCCGTCCCGATCACGACACCGCATGCCAACGACAGCAGGAGGCAGAAAACAATCGCCTCCGGTGTAAAGCTAAGTTGCGAGGCCAGACTCGTGAACTTCGCGGTAAAATTCACCAGCAGTCCCACACTCGCGTAGGCGAATATCAATCCGGCTAAGCCTCCGAAGATCGCGAGCATGACCCCTTCCGTAACCATGCCGCGCAGGATTCGGTTTCGACCCGCGCCAAGGATCGTCCGAACCGCCAGCTCGCGCGTGCGCGACAACATTCGCGAAACCATGATTCCTGTCACGTTCGCGCATGCCAGCAACAAGAGCAGGCCAACGGCAGCCGAGAGAACGATCAGCACAGGCCGGATATTGTGGGAGAGTTCTTCATGGACCGGCCGCAAACCTATCTCATAGCCCTTCGCACTGGGATAATCATCTGGGTACGCAATTTGCAGACGCTTCGCGATCTGGTTAAGGTCGGCTTGCGCCTCGGCCAGCGTGACCCCTGGCTTGAGCGTGGCATACACGTTCATCATGTGCCACTGGCGTTCATGCAGCGCGTGCTCTCCCGATCGCGTCGGGCATGCCACCGTGGGCATATACACATCAACTTCCGTGGGGAACTGCGGGATTGGCGGCAGGATACCCACGACGACATGCTCTTTGTCGTTCATGGAATATTTCTGACCAACCACATTGGGATCGCCGTGGAAACTCTTTTGCCAGAAGTTGTAGCTGAGTATCAGCACCGGACGCGCATTCGGCGTGTCGTCCTCATCCATAAACGTGCGGCCATACAGTGGCGTCACTCCCAATATGCGGAAGAAGTTTGCCGAAACAACTCCCGTATCCACACGCGCCGGCTCCCTGCCGCCCAGCAAACTGAACGTCATCTCATGGAACTCTACTAACGAGTCCAGGGTATGGTTCTGTGCACGATAGTCGTCGATTTCCTTTACGGAGAATCGCATGTCCTCTACGCCTACTCCGGGCCTTCGCTGTTGCAGATGTATCAGTTGATTGCCGCCCGAAAACGGTAGAGGCTGAATCAGAATTGCATTTGCCGCGAGAAACGCCGCCGTACTTGCCCCGATCGCCATTCCTAGAATCGCGATCACCACAATCGTGAATGAAAAGTCCTTTCGCATCAGCCGAACTGCATAACCCGCATCCTGAAACAAGATCTCCCGATGCTCCCGGAACGCGGCGGCAATCAGGCCACAGCACGTGTCCCAGAAGAACCGGACGTAGGCCACGCGCCCCGCCCCCAGCGCATCTCTTTGCTGTTCGTGGAAGAGAGTCCGCATCTCACCCGCGAATCGATCCTGGAAGTCGGCTGGAAACAGGCGGAGAAGTGCGCCAAATAATCGCTCTTGTGGTCCGGTATCTGGAACAATTCGGTCTGCCATACACGCCTCAGGCATTCTGCGGACCCAGCACGTTCTTTAAGCGCGCCAGGGCCAATACGCGTTCCATCCGTTCCGCTTCCGCTTCGGCCACCGCCTTGCCCATCTTGGTCAGGCGATAGTAGCGGCGCCGCTGGTCATCGAGGCTGAAATCCGGTCGCTGTGGCGACTCTTCAATCATGGCGTCTTCGAGCAGCCGTTTGATGATGCCGTACAAGGTGCCCGTGCTCAGGTTGACTTCGTTGTTGGTCCTTCGCGCAATTTCCTTGCTGATCACGTAACCGTGCTTCTCACCATCGGCGAGCGCCAGCAAGACATGGAAAAGCGCCGGAGTCAGCGGCAAATAGGATTCAATCGTCCGTTTCTTACTCAACTAAACCACCCCTCATTTCGAATCGAGGCGCTCACTGCATCACGATTCCGCACCCTTGTCATATTCCCGTTGCAATCGCATGTCATACGGTGTACTACTACGCAATACGACGTATATGCTCGTTTGCAGACTGAGTCAAGAAGAAAGTGGAGGTTCCTATGAATTTGCTGGTATCCCTCGCAATCGGAGGAGTGATTGGCGCCATTTCCGGAATGATTGGACTGGGAGGCGCTATCTTCCTCATTCCGATCCTGGTGTACGGTTACGGCATGGACCAGAAGAGCGCTCAAGGAACCTCGCTCGCGACACTGCTTCTCCCGATTGGCGCCCTGGCGTTTTGGAAGTACTACAGTGCCGGCCACGTCAACGTGAAGCTGGCAGCGGTGTTGGCGCTAGGTTTTTTTGTTGGTGGCTACTTCGGAGGTTCCATTGCCCAGTTCGCGACCGGGTTCCAACTCCGGCGTATCTTTGCTGTATGCCTGGCCGGAATAGCAGTAAGGATGTTCCTGCAAAAGTAACGCGTGCGTGTTTTCACCTGGCGCATCTTGAGAGACGCAACATTTGGTTGAGAAAGCCGAAAATGGTTACGGGCTGGGGCTGGTCCGGTCTCATCGATGACCAAGTTGGCGATGATGCGGCCGTTGAACCTGACGCCGTCGAAGTAAGCCTTCTCGGTTAGTGCGTCCAGCGTAATGTCCTGATCCAGCTATTCAAGTCGATAAGTGTCGTCGACAAGTGGCTGTTTAAACGCCAAACCTGCAAGGTGGAATCTCAGCATTGCTCTGGTTGGCAGGTGTACGACATGGCGACTAAATTCTCCACTGCCTTTGAGCGCTTTTGGAACCAATCGAGAGCCTTCCGGGCCAAGTTCCCTCTGCGCGCCCTGGTGGTCGCACTCATCTATTCCAGACTCTGTCATGCGCTCCGCTGAACGCTCGGCACTTTGCCGAAAACGAGACTTCGCGTGGATACCCCTCTTTCTCACTCTCACCCTCGTAAATCAATAGCTTAAAACCTCGGATGCATTGGCATGAAAGTTGCTGTAGCCAAGTGTGAAAGAGGAACAACCAGGCCAATTCAACTGGCAGGAGGATGAACATGAACAACAAACCGATTGAACTGATGAGTGCTGAAAACGTCGAGAAATTCGACGTGTGGATATTCGACTCGAGCGACCTGGTCGTTTCAGTGATCCCGCATCATGCTCCATGGGGCGTGACGATGGAGGACTACGAAATCAGCCAGCAGTGAGCCGGCCACCGAATCGGGGAGTTTCAGGCCGCCCCCGATTCGTTCGTTCTTGCCATCGCGATGGCCTCCTTCAAGCCGTGGCGATCGCGTGAAAGGCCGATCCATCTCCCGGCCATCCGCGCATTCGTTGACTGATATCAAGTTGCGTCGCGGCCTTCCTCAGGGATAGCGTGAACGTTGCAAGATTACGCACATCGCGATCTTTGCGACACTCGGTTTGACCGCCAAGCTTTTTGGCGGAGGTCCGCAAACCAGAGTTGGTTGAAAACCGCCACAGGGTCGACTAGCACCGGCCTTTCCACTGGACGCCTCACGATCGCGAATCTGTATTAGAAGCTTACTTCTGTTTCTTGCAGATCATCAGAAGCCACTTCTTCGGCATCGTTACTGTCCAATCCTGTTGGCGTCCGCCGCGGGGATTGCTCCCAGGCTTCCTGCAGCGCGGCCGCGAGATGCATGAACTGCCAGAACGCTGCATGGCGCCTGCTGCTCCAAACTTGAGACGGTGCTCCAGAGCCGAGCTATATGCGTGCTATGCTGTCGCAGCCCGACGACAAGCAGATCTGCTCGGGTGGCGCGAAGAAAGGAGATAACCCCGTCAACTTCTTCGGCCTCGATCAAATGGCCCGTTACCTCAACGGAATGACGTCGCCCTTCGGCGACGGCGAACTCCATGAGTTCCTCGTAATGTCGCGTCCGATCCGATTCGATGCCATGCGCCACATCTGGATCAACCGTGAGGACCAATCCGGTATAGATGGGAGGTGGCTCAATAACAGTGATCGTCTGCAGGGGCGTGCCAAGCAGCTTGCAGAGTTCAATACCTGTGCTCAGTGCATCACGAGCGGCTGGAGAGTCGTCATAGGCGACGAGAATCTTCTGGAATGGCGTTGACGCTTGTGTCATTGGATCAGATGCCCTTTCTGCGATCGAGAGGCGTAATCCTCGACAATTCGCCACCGGTAGAACTCATTCAGCGCTGTGACAGATGCAGTGTCTCCTGAGCAGGACTTGAAGGAGGCACTCTCTCCTTGCCGAATTTCCCGCGCTCTATTCCTTACCCATTCATCTCTGAATCGCAAAAGACGATCCGCGCTCCACCCCTCGATCCAGTCCGGCGTGCGTGGTACTTCTGCTCGTATACCTTCCATGGCCTTCTCCCTTGCCGCTTCTGCTCATGTCTGCCGGAAGCCCGGTGCAAATCGAAATGCACACGAGTGACCAATCTGCCGCGGACTCAAAGCAAAGAACTTCGCGTGCTTGATCGACCTCGCGCAGCCATGCCGTTCTGCTGAACGCTCGGCATTTTGCTGAACACGAGGCGTGGGGTCCGACGTCTCAGCCATTGCCTGTCAGTAATTTGCGAATGGCGCTCGAAATGCAATCTGCAGTGCAGCGAAGACGAGTGCAAATCGCCTTCACAGTTCAGAAGAAACGCCAGCACTCTTTCAGAGGTTAAAAACACTATGAAGAAAGCAAACCCACGAGTCGTAATCATCGGGGCAGGTTTTGGCGGACTGCATGCGGCCAAAAAGCTAGCGAAGCTGCCGGTCCACGTGACCCTGATCGATCGCAACAATCACCACACATTTCAACCTTTTCTATACCAGGTAGCACTTACGGTGTTATCTCCGGCGCAAGTTGCAACCCCGCTGCGGCCGCTCTTTCGGGAACAAGAAAACGTGGACGTGATTCTTGGAGAGGTTTCGAGCATCGATCTGCGAAACCAGCGCATCATCGCAGACAACATCGAGCTGAGTTATGACTACCTCATCGTTGCGGCTGGAGCCCGTCATTCATACTTTGGCCACAATGAATGGGAAAAGTACGCGCCGGGACTTAAGACCATCGAAGATGCTCTTGAACTTCGCCGGAGAATTCTGCTCGCTCTTGAGCTGGCCGAACGCGAGGCCGTTGCTGCTAAGGACTCAGGTCAGATCGATGCAGATTCCGCGTCGCTCAACTTCGTTGTTGTCGGAGGAGGTCCTACGGGTGTTGAAATAGCCGGCACTCTCGCGAGCCTGGCGCATGAACTCAAGAAAGACTTCCCCGCCATCGATCCCGATCGGGTGCGCGTCATCCTTGCCGCAGCAAGCGATCGAGTGCTGCCTTCGTATACGGAGGATCTTTCGCGCAGTGCAGAGGCGCAACTTCGGCAGCTGGGAGTTGAAGTTCGGACTTCGAGCCGTGTCACCGACATTGGCCCTGAGTCCGTTCGAATCGGCAACGAGATGGTATCGGCGGCGGTTACGGTCTGGGCTACGGGCGTGGCGGCGTCGCCGCTCGCGAAGCAGCTTTCCAGTCGGTTGGACAAGGCTGGGCGCGTTCCAGTGACGACTGATTTGTCTCTACCCGATTACCGGAATGTATTTGTCATCGGCGACATGGCAGCCGCGCAAGATCGTGATGGGAAGATCCTTCCGGGTCTCGCTTCAGTAGCGGAGCAGCAAGGAGCCGCAGTCGCCAGAAACATCGCTCGCGACATTCGGCAGGTGCAGCGGAAACCATTTCGCTATAGGGATTGGGGATCAGATGGCTACCATCGGGCAGCGTGCAGCGGTTGTTCAATGGGGATGGTTACACCTTTCCCGAACATTGGCATGGCTGATCTGGGCCGCAGTCCATGCAGCTCTGTTGCTCGATTTTCGCAGCCGAAGTTCGGTGCTGCACGAATGGCTGTGGTCTCTCGCGACTGGCAAGACGTCGGCAAGCCTGGTTACTGGATCTCCTGGACCTTCGGAACACGGTCGTCGGACCGCAGTGTCTGCCTAGTCGAAGTAACTGAACAGCCGATCTCAAGGCGGGATGGCTACTTTTCCTGTCTTGTCTACTGATTCCCCGGCATCTTGCTGAAAGCGAGGCCTCGATTCGAGATATAAGTCATTGCCTATCAGAACTTACGAATGGCGTTCTAATTGCAAACCTAGATGTATCTGGAGTGCCCGAATTGCAAATCCGGCAAACCGCCGACTACATCGGCCAGCAAAGGGCCACACGATAAATTGCGACAACTATCCCTGGTACGCTCGAACGTTCAACAAGCCACATCACGAAATCGAGAATGACCCACGGGTCTGGACCCTTGCCGAGTCGCTGATAGATTCGGAATTCGTTGGCGCGAACGCGGCAGCTCGGTAGTGAGTGCCGTCTCGGACTCTTTGCAACAGCACGCCAGGTGACGGGCCACAGTTCTGAAGAGTGACCTATCAACCCTCGATGCTCAACCGCTCGAAATCAATAAGGATGCGTAGCATTTTCCAATGCTACATAGGAGAATTGTGAAATCTATTATCACGAGTACGCTTTTATCGTTTTCATTATCGACCGCGTTTACAACACCGGTGGTCGCGCAAGAAGTTCAACCTTCCCCTAACACGATCGTTGTGGATTCGGGTAGTGATCTTCGGTGCAGGCTTGATAAGGGTCTGCGCATCACCAAGGCAGGCGAACCAATTACCGCGAGGCTAGCGGAGCCGGTATACGTAGGCACCGTCGTCGCAATCCCGAGGGGATTGACGATTCAAGGACACGTCTCGTCCGTCTCTACTGCGCCTTGGAGCAAGCGAACCGGGCGACTTCTAAACGGTGATTTAACGCCTCCGCGGACTGCGAATGTAACGTTCGACCACTTGGTTTTCGCCGACGGAAATTCGCTGCCGATTCATACCGACATAACGATTGGGATAAGCGGCGTGAAGACAGCAAAATATCTTCCGAAGTCTCAGCGCCCTGGCGCTCGCGACAAGGTAAAGGACGCGGCGGAGCCTCTCCGGGGACCATATAAGTTGCAACGACTCCGCGAAGCAGCCATCAGGAGCCTGCCGTATCATCCCGAATATCTCGATCAGGGTACGATCTTCGATGCGGTTTTACTCGATCCGATTGCGGCGCCCACGCCTTTGGAGTCACAAGCCGATGTCGATCCGCCATCCGGCGAAAACTACCTTCGACTGCGTCTTTTGACGCCTTTGAAGTCGCAGATGATCGCACGCGGGGAGCCGATCGAAGCAGTTGTCTCACGGCCATATTACAGTGCGGATCACTTTCTTCGTTACCTGCGGGCACAAAGCTCGAAGGCACCGTGAGCGAAGCTAAATCCGCTGGCTGGATGAAGAGAAATGGCGCTCTTCTCTTCTCCTTTCATTCAGTACTGACACCCGATGGGACAACCAGCAGCTTGAGCGCGACTGTCATCCAAGTGGAGGCCATCAGTTCCCAAGGCCTTACTATCGGCCAGGAAGGAGACATAAAGGCAACAATATCGATCTTGACTCAGCTGCGAGCGCCTCTCTCTCTCATCGGCCCGTCAACGGCGCTCACTGATTCGACGGCGTTCTCGCGAGCGGCAAATGGTGATAGAGGTTTCGGGCTGCTTGGCGCCGGAGCGGCGCAAGCATCCGTAGCCACTGCCGCTGGCTTCGGCTACTACGGGGCCGCACTGCAGATCTACAAGGCCTTCATTGCTAAAGGCTCGAATGTCGAGCTTCCGGCCAATACCCCGATCGCGCTGCGCGTCAATGAGGAACCGCAATCGTCGAAGAGCGCGAGTGTGGCAATCCTCGCGGTGCCCGAGGACCTCGACGCGAAGATCGAGACTCTGCTCAATACGTCAACACAATGACAAAAGAGGCGCGGGTGGGTGAGCTATCAGGCCATGCACATTGGCGGGCCCAGGATCTAAGGATTCGAATTTCAAAGCGCTGGGCGAAAGGAAAGGATGGGGATACGAAGACACAGGCTCCGGATGCTTACGTCCCTATGCACCCTGTGCTGCGTGAGAGCCTCAAAGACTGGCACAAACAGACTCCCTACGGAAAGAGGAGCGATTTTGTGTTTCCGTCGTTCAAACGTTTCGGCAAGATCCCGCTCTCTGCATCCATTTTTGTGGCGGATTACCTGCGACAGGCAGCAATAGCCGTCGGCGTCAGAATCCCTCGTGGAGCTCGCTTCGGATTTGACAATCCGCGAGCCAGCCTGAGCAACTGGCTCGTCAACAAGAAAAAGGAGAACCCGAAGACTGTCCAGGGCATTCTCCGCCATCCTCGGATACAGACAACTCTGGATCTCTACACAGAGTCAGACTTGGCCGAGATGCAGGCGGCTCAAGGGGCATTCCTCGAGGAAATGGGGATGAAAACGATCCAATAGCAGATGTGGGTTGGTTTGTGGGTAGCCACAATGGGGCCATAAATTCCATAACTCTTTTGGAATTTATGGCGGGGACGACGGGGCTCGAACCCGCGACCTCTGCCGTGACAGGG
>CAWFWK010000015.1:0-13851 GCA_963819425.1 uncultured Acidobacteriaceae bacterium
TCGACCCGAGATAATCCGAAGATGCCCCTACCCATGCGAAGTAGAAGTATTAGTGATGTCTTTAGCGCCGGTTCTCAATGAACGCCAGACTGTTCATTCATTCATCGCAATTCGATTACTCCCAAAAAGTCGGCGAGTGTTGCGGAATCTCAAGGCTCCATAGGGCTGTGTATGCTTAGGGACGGACAATCCAGAGGCCCTCCGGTCGAAGGGCGGTAACTGACGGTAGGAGTCCTTCACGCTCTCACGGCTTCCACGATTGACAATGGACCCTTGGTCGCTACGACCCGGGACAATCGGAACCCCGCACCGCGAAGCAGCTCTGTATATTCGATCTTCGTCCGTTCACGGCCTTGTGGCGTAAGCACCAGCATTTCCAAGTCGAGAAGTTTGCCGTAATGGGGCGTGCTACCAGGGGGCACAACAGGATCCACAATTAGCATCTTCCCTTGCTGGCCGAGAGCTCGATGGCATGTTTGAAGAATCCTCGTCGCAGAATCGTCATCCCAATCGTGAAGGATATGCTTCAAGATGATCGCGTCGGCGCCCCTCGGCAGCTCTTTGAAGAAATCTCCGGTTTCGATTTGCACTCTACTGCTGATTCCAGCCCGAGCGAATGTCCCTGCGGCTCCGGCTGCAACATGGGGAAGATCGAAGAGCACACCACGCATGGTCTTACGATGACGCAGGATGGTGGCAAGTAGCACTCCGTGTCCTCCAGCTACATCCATCAGCGTCTTGATTCCCTTAAAGTCGTATGCATCGGAGGTTGCGCGTGCCTCAACAGCGCTGATTGAGGTCATCGCATCATCAAAAATTGCTGAAGCCTCCGGATTGTTTGCAAAATGCTCGAAGATTGGCTCCTTGAAGACATGATCGAATGCTGGCATGCCCGTCTTGACGCTATAGGCGAGCTTTCCCCAGGGCCGCCAGGTGATGTCATGGGCGGTGAAGCGCGCGAATCCGGCGAGGCTCTCCGGGTGGTCACTTCGAAGCAACTGTCCCATCGCAGTCAGTCGGAACTGGCGATTAGCACTTTCAGCAAACAACCCGACGCTCGCGAGAGCCCTCAGCAATCGATAGAGGCCATCCTCGGATACTCCGGCATCCCGCGCAATACGGCTGCACTGCCTCGCTCCTTTTGAGAGTTGGTCTGGGATGCCGAGTTCGACTACGGTCCCAAGCGCCTGAGTGATCCATTTGCTGATGATCATCTGGAACAGCACATCATACGGTCGGGATGGAGAAGTTCGCTTAGGCGGGTGCTCAGGCATAAGGCTCCTTGGGTACGGTGTGGCCGGATTGTAATTACCTCGCTCAATGAAGGTAAAGCTCTATGTGCACCTGACTCAGGGAAAAACACAAGACGAGCGGCTTAGATTGGCGGTGTTTTGCCTCTTTGCGACGAGCCATCCGCCTTGATGCTCTATCGACAGCATTGGTAACAGGAAGTCGGCCAGTGGTGCCGGATTTATGGAGTGCCCTTCGGGTCGGGTTCCAGCCCAATTCGATCATTCACAGCATTCCGGAATCGCTGTCTGCAGCCCAAGTAGCGTTCCGTCGTTTGTACTGAAACATGTCCCAATAAGAACTGAATCTGCTCCAGTTCACCGCCAGCCTGATGGCACAGCCGAGCACAAGTCCTCCTTAGGTCGTGCGGCGCAAGAGATGGAATCTCACAGTCCTTTGCTTTTTGTTTTACAACACCCCAAACCACCTTGGGGCTGAATCCGGTTCCCCAAATCCTGCCAGCCTTATTGATCGAACGAAGGAGAGTGCCAGTCGTGATTCCGGCGGCAATCGACCAGGCGTCAATTCCAGCCTTGACCCAGTCCGGAACTGGAATGGTACGAATGTGGCCGCCCTTCCCAACAAGATCGGCAATGACCCAGTGTTCCTCTCTCTGTTGAATATCCTCGACGCGTAACGCCGTCAATTCGGCCCGGCGGAGGCCGCAGCCTAGCAGGATCGCAAGTGTGGCAAAGTCGCGCTTGCCTCGAAGGCTTGCACTGTCTGCCGTCAGCAACAGGCGCTTGCCTTGCTCCGCTGTGAGCCAATTACCAACAGGCACACCCAATCGCTTGGCACCCTTGACCCGGCGAATCCCTGCAGCCAAATCGGCACTGAGGAGACCGCAATCTGCGGCTTCGTAGGCTAGCCTCCTAACCGCTGCAAGACGCAGGTTAATTGTGGTCGATGCATAGTGTCGCTGCTCGAGAGATATTCGGTAACGAGTGACCACTGTCTTGTTGAAAGCCAGCCTGGGTTCCGAGCAATACCATTCGATGAATTCTCGGATCGCGTGGTCGTAGGTTCGTTGGGAGCTTTGAGACGTCAGGCTGTTTAGAACGGCTGATTTCGATTGTTCAAGGTCCGGGAGTTTCAGAATATGCTTCGGCGTCCGTTTGCGACTCATCTTTCTCTTTGCCATAGCTGTAGCCTCCATTCGCCACACCAAAAGGCATGATCCTGACCGCCGTCTCGGTCCATCGCACACTGAGGCGTTTCCCATTTCCTACGAATTTATTCAATATGAGGCTTCACGCCGAGAGCAGCCCCGAACTTGTCGTGAATTAGAGCGGCTATTTTGCTAAACTCGGCCCACCGACAAGATTGGGGTTCCGATTTCGGGCCACCTGGATCGCCGATAAATTAGGCGCGCCCTCGATGGAGAGGAGCAATAGCCACCATGGCCTCATCTGTAGCTCTTCCAGTTGCACAATACTTACGGATGTCGACGGAGCACCAACAATACTCGACCGCTCACCAGTCCGTCGCGATTTTGCAATATGCCCAAGATCACAATATGGAGATCGTCCGCACTTACGCAGATCACGGCAAGAGCGGTCTCGGTATTACGACGCGTCTGGGGCTCAAGCAACTCCTGAGAGAGGCCGTTGCGCCTGACGTCGATTTCCGGGCCGTGCTCGTCTATGACGTAAGCCGCTGGGGACGCTTCCAGAATCCGGATCAGGCAGCTTCTTACGAATACTTGCTTCAGGCTGCAAACATCCCGATCCACTATTGCGCGGAGTCATTCAAAAACGATGGCAGTTTGGCATCTGCCATCCTGAAAACCGTCAAGCGAGGGATGGCTGGCGAGTACAGTCGTGAGCTTTCTACGAAGGTGTGGCTAGGGCATCGTCGGATCACCGAACTCGGATTCAAGATTGGAGGATACGCAGGATATGGTCTCAGACGTCAGCTTGTAACACCCAATCGCGAATTCAAGCAAATGCTAAAGCCGGGAGAGCGAAAAAACCTTCAGTCTGAGCATGTGATCCTCGTTCCAGGCCCACCCAATGAGATCAAAGTGATCCATCGAATTTATGACATGTACATCGATCGAGCGATGACCGAGCGGGACATCGCTAGAGAGCTAAATCTCGAGGGAGTTCCATGGATCGGCTCTAAACCATGGACGAGGCTGTGCGTCCGCCACATCCTCACGAACCCGAAATATATCGGGGCAAGTGTTTACAATCGGACCTCCTGTAAATTGCAGACGAAGCGCGTGCAGAATCCGCGCAACGAGTGGATTTGGCGAGATGGCGCGTTTGAGCCCGTCGTCTCGGCAGAGAGATTCGCCAAAGCTCACGAAGTCTTCATTCAGCGCGCGTGCGCGCATCACCCCTCCACGAAAGACATCCTCGATGGCTTGAAAGAGCTGATAGAGCGCGAGGGGCGGCCGACCCAGCGACTCATAGACCGAACCAGAGGCATTCCGAACGCCTCAACCTACGCCTTGCGGTTTGGATCGCTTCGGAGCGCTTACGCGCTAGCAGGTTGGCAACCAGATGCGCAGAATGCGTTCCTAGGCACCGATCGGGCCATCCGTGAGATTCAATCTAAGATTATCAAGCAGATTCTCCAGGGATTCTCCGCCGTTGATGGAAGAACCGATATGAGCAAGAAGACCAATGTTTTCACAACGACCTTCGGCATTGCATTGTCTCTTGTAGTGACTCGATGTAGCTCATATAGCAATGGACGGAAATGCTGGCATGTCCAGCGTCGTGAAGATCTCCCCGCACAACTTCATCTAGTCGCGCGCCTGACACAATCAAACGATGGCCTTCTGGACTTCTTTCTTTTCCCGAATGGGATCATCAGAAACTCTCGTTTGAGCATTGGTAGAGGCAACGCAGACGAGCTCGAAGCCTATCGCTTCGACAGCCTCGTGGCCATTTCCGCATTTCTGCGATCTCGTGACGTAGAAGAGTTGATAGACCAGGGTTTGATGACAACCCTTGATCGAGAAGTCACAATTCCCGAAACAAAGCACCCAGGCCAACTCGAGGCTCTCCGAAGGGCGATGGCGAAATTGCTCCTAGATGAAGATTTCAGAAACCCTACGAGCACAGGGTTCCTCTAGGATTCCTGACGTGCTCTGGCGGCGGCTTATTCCAACCACTGATCATTTAGCCCTCGTCATTTGCCGGGAGTTCGTGGTTCGGTTGCTAAACAGTAGCGGGGTCAGGCGTTTCCTCGAGCGAAAGCGAGGCGCTGCTCTTGACCATCTCTCGCTCTATGATCCTAGCTAAAGTCAGTCGAGACCTCGCAACTACTCAACACAAGGTTTCAAGTTGTTCATCAGCGCTGAGGCAATCATTAACGTCGGATCGGTCCTCATAAGTCCTAGTGCTGTATCTGGAGCGCCCTGCTCGCGCGCGGAGGACTGGTGTCAAAGAGGGCGCTTCTGATACAGCGACTTGAAGGAAGCCGCCCTCATGGAAGCCTATGTACTTTGAATGGGTCTGCTCGGGTGCAGAAGTCTGCGGAGGATGCGGAGATGGGCGTCTTTTTCCGCTTTGAATATGGGACAGAGCAGCGAAGGCTGGATATAGTGCGTTAGGTGAGGGCCCAACAGATAGCAGACCGTGCATTTCGGTTGATACGAGACAGCGAGTCTGCATGCGTGCCGGAACACGTTCAAAAGGCGCGGATGGGAACAAGGGTTCATGCTGCACAGTTGCCCGGTTGAGGTGGAGACCGAAGCAGGAGTTGCGCGGCTGATAGACGTTCGACAACATGCAAGGTGCCGCCGCATACGGGGCAGCTCCAAAGTGAATGGGTGTTCTCAGCAGGCGTCGATGCCGGCGAATCGGTTGCCTGCTGAGAGCTTCCGAGCAGATGGAAGCAGAGCGGCAGCAAAGTGGCACGTCGTCTGTTGGCGAGGAATCCGAAGTTGCGGATGCGCACGAAGCCGGGCGGCAGCACATGGAGCAGAAATCGGCGCAGGAACTTATCGATTTCAAGAGTCATGGGCCTTTTTCTGTTGCCGTGCGCGGAATCTCTCCAGCGGAAGGTGACCTTGCCATCAGCCAGAGCGATCAGCCTGGAGTTGGAGATGGCGACGCGGTGAGTGTAAGCGCCGAGATAGCGCAGCACATGTTGCGGTCCTCCGAAGGGCGGCTTTGCATAGACGACCCAGTCTTGGCGGTACAGTACCCGCAGCCACGCCTTGAAAGAACGCGGCTCAGCCAGAGGCAGCAGTCTACCGTGGAACTTGAGATCACCTCGGTGAAAAGCGTTGCGTAGTCCGGCGACGAACTTACCGCGGAAGACACGGCTGAGCACGCCGATGGGCAGAAAGAAGGAACGCCGGGCGCTGATCCAGCTTGCGTGATCCGGTGCGAGGCCGCCAGCGGCAATTACGCAGTGGACATGAGGATGAAACTCGAGGCGCTGACTCCAACTGTGCAGCACGCCGAAGAAGCCGATCTCGGCACCGAGATGCCGGGGATCGCGCGCGATCTCAAGCAGGGTCTCAGCACTGGCGTGAAAGAGTAGGTTGTAGAGGATGCGCTTGTTCTGCAAAACCAGCGGGGCCAGTTCGTGCGGCAGGGTGAAGACTGCATGAACATAGCGGGTGGGCAGCAGTTCCCGCTCCCGCGCCTTGAGCCAGCGCATGCGTGCGTTGCCCTGGCATCGTGGGCAATGCCGATTCCTGCACGAGTTGTAGGAGATTTTAGTCGTCTGTCCGCAGCCGGTGCAGCGATCGCGATGTCCACCGAGCGCGGCGGTGCGGCAGCGCTCGATCGCCAGCAACACTTTTCGGTGTTGCCAGTTGATCCACCTGCGACTGTGATCCACAAATGCCTGTCCCGCACAGCGAACGATGTCGGCCATCTCCAGCAGAGGCCGTCTCATGAGCTGTGCTTTTGTCCTCCCTGTGCGAACGTGAGTGCATCGAGCGGGCTGGCCGTTGCGCTGAGATGCCGTTGGGATAGATGCAGGTAGACTGTGGTGACCTCGAGGTCGCGATGGCCGAGCAGTATCTGGATAGTGCGCAGATCGGCGCCGGCTTCAAGAAGATGTGTGGCGAAGCAATGTCTCAGAGTGTGCGGATGAATGTGCCTGTTCGTTAGGCCGGCCCGTTCAGCGGCGATCTGGCAGGCCGTCCAGAGGACCTTGGTGGTGACAGGGTAACTTGCCGTGTGCCAGCGGTTGCCGGGAAAGAGCCACTCCTTGGGCTTGCGCCTGAGTCCGCGCCAGTAGAGGCGAAGCTCTTCGAGCAGCTTCGGGCTGAGCATGACATCGCGGTCCTTGCCGCCCTTACCCTCTCGGATATGGACAACCATCCGCTTGCTGTCGATGTCACTGACCTTCAGGTGAGCCGCTTCTGCGCGTCGTGCACCGGTGGCATAAAGCGTCATGAGAAGGATGCGATGAAAGGGGGAATCCGCGGCGTCGATCAATCGCGCGACTTCTTCCTGGCTGAGTACACCTGGAAGGTGACGCACCTTCTTCGGATAGGGTGTCTCGGCGATACTCCACCCGCGCTTCAAAACGTGAATATAGAAGAACCGCAGAGACGCCAACCGCAGAATCACGGTGTTCGGACTAAACTTCAACTTGGTGAAGAGCATCGCCTGGTACTTGCGAATCTCCTCAGGGCCGAGCTGATCGGGCGGACGCCGGAAGTACCGGCTGAAGTGGGCAACACCGTGCAGGTATGTGCGGATGGTTGTATCGGCGAAGTTGCGGCGACGCAACTCCTCAATCATGAGCTGACGTAGTTGGTTCACAGAGAAATCCTCCTTCTCTGCGTCCCAAGCTACCCCGGTAGCCTCAAATGTTGGTCAGATGCACGCGTAAGCGTCCGCCGCCGCAGCGGCTTCGTTCAAGTCGGCCAGTGTTTACAAATCCAATCCACCTCGATGTAAAACCGGCTTCTCGTAGATCTGACTCTTATATTGCGCGAGGCAACCAATCCAAGTTCAAGTTGACGAGTAGGCGACTATACGGCCATGTGCTCCACGTTCCATCCTCGATGAGCGCATGGTATTTTGTCACTCGCTGAGTATGGCAGCTGGCAGACCGCATGCCATGGTCGCGAGATTGCCCGAACAACTGTGTTTCTGACCACGCAATGCAGGTACGTAGCTCGCCCACCAAGTCGTAATCAATCACCTGGACTGCGATCGAAGAAAAAACCTCGCGGCTAGCATCGCACATCCTACAAATAGCCGACGGGCGCGTTGTGTAATCAATGGCGCATTGCTCGAGCCGTCAGCCTAATCCACTCTGCAAAAGAGGTCACCGATGCCAAAACTTTCAACAGCCCAAAGAAAAGCAATCCCTACCAAGGATTTCGCGGAGCCTGAAAAACGGAAATACCCGATCGAAAATGAGGCACACGCCAGGAACGCCTTATCACGCGTTTCGCGATCTGGAACTCCAACAGAAAAGGCAAAGGTCAAGCGTGCAGTGAAGAAAAAGTATCCCTCCATCGGCAAAAGCGACAAGTGATTGAAGGGTGACCATCCGGAATTCGCTATCACCGTAACCGAATGTCTCGGACAACACAGATGGCGTCAGACTTGGATCGCCATTGTGCCCACGTTGGCCCGTCTCATTGGCAGTGATCACTTGTCCGAGCAGGGTTTTCCGTCCAAGTAGCATCGGTCGCAGCGCCGATCATAGTCAGCTCGAATAGGCTGATGGTCGGTCAGTCCTTTGAAGCATGAGGTGATGACGCGCTCCGACTGCTCCCGTGTGGAACGGAGCCTTTTCAAGGTTGGATTGAGCTGATCGCAGAGATGTTCGCGCTTCCACTTCATCAAAATACTGCTGCATCGACGACAGCGCGGGTGAAGTTGTGGTGCAGAGGAAGTGTTCGCGCAGTCAGCTGCTTCGCTTTACCTCGAACCTCCGAGTGTGCCTAATCGCCATGGAGGCGTGCGGAGGGGCTCACTTTCTAGACCGGGCTTCTTCGCGAACGAGGGCACGATGTACGTCTGATGCCGACCCAGTACGTGAAGCCATATGTAAAAACCAACAAGAACGAGTACATCGATGCAGAGGCGATCGCAGAAGCCGTCGATCGACCTCGGATGCGCTTCGTGCCGATCAAGACGGATGATCAGTTGGATCCGTAGTTGCTTTTGGCCTTTATCAGGCTGCCTGAAGTGCGCTGTGCCGACTATTCGACCACTAACGCCGACATTTTGTTACCGATCCTAAATACTTGCTGACTCGGGCCGGATCGTCGACGACAATAGAAGCCACTGGCAGATCTGCCTCATTCGCAGCGTGGGTCTGGGAGTTCAAACTCCAGCATGCCCTGCGAAGTGCACTGTCTCGAAGGAGAGAAATGAAATATGACGAAGTGCACTGTTCTCGAAGAAGGGGAATGAAATATGACGAGACCGAGTGACAGGCGGGAATTCTGACGGTCCTCTGGTTTCTGCTTGCACTGCATGTATCAGCTCAAGGCACGGAATCTACGCTGGTGAACACAATGAAATCCATCGCAAATGTACTGAACAGCCGTGGAACTATTTCGTGGACTGAAAGACTTCCTGAACTATTTGGTGCTAGCTATACGATGACCAGTAGTCTGAGTGAGGTCGATGCGAATTCATCGGCATGTTCACTGAGGTGGACAAGTACCTACACTTCATCCGATGACAAGTTGGTAGAAACGTATTTGGTCAGGCTTGGGGCGGTTTCCAGCGCGCGTGTGCAGCCCTACTCAGAGTATATGAAGTCTCAAGCCTCGATGAAAGTCGAGGTCTCGCCGGATGTCTACGTCGTTGAGATGAAAACGGAAGCTCCACTTGTGAGGCACAGGGAGTTGTACCACAAGAACAAGCTGAAATCGGAAACCAAGCCACCGAGCGACCGCGAAGCGAGGATCGCATTTGCGGATGAGCAGACTGCCAAAAGAGTCGTGGATGGCATTCGTCAAGCCGCGCAGTCTTGCAAGGAACTTAAATCTGGTTCCTAACGATGGGTCGCTGTTTTTGTACAAGGCCCGGGATTCTGGATGTGTCACCGCCAACCCGGAATGTATGGTCCGCCGCCGCATTGCAAGCGAAAAATGAAAATGACGGTAGGTCTGCGCGAATGTATCCGGTCTTTGTGTGAGCGAGTGCTCTGGCCCTGAATGGAATGCGCTGCACTCTTGTCCTACTTAGTAACGCGGGCTTTGAAGCCTTTTCCGAATTACAGGTTTCAAGAGTGCCGGGTTCGACCGTTGCCATATACCTCCGTGGAGGTTAAGGCGGCGGACCATGCCGTAACTCCAAAAGGAGGGTTAGTTCCGGTTAAGCCGCCACACACCAACTGCTCCCGCAATAGTCGGAAAACAAGCAGTATCAGGCTCGATTGGCAAGAGTAGCATTGACGATTTTGCTAGGGATTTGCCCAGTTGCCTGGAACTGTGGGCAGGCCAAGAATTGAGTGGATCATGGAGGGAATCAAAATTGACGCCCAAGCTGAAAGCCCCAGATCGGGGGAAGGCTAAGACTCAAGGAGCGCCAGTTTACAAAACAGCTGACGCAAAGGCAGCGAGATATTGTGCGGTTAATTGCTGACGGTCGGCGCCAGAAAGAGATTGCCTCAATCCTCAACTTGAGCGTAAAGACGATAGACTATCATAAGCATCGAGTGATGCGTGCGTTCAACATTAAGAGTAATGCCGATCTGGTCTTATTTGCACTGGACCGCGGCTTGATCATTCACGATTCCAGTTCCCAATTGAGCGCGAATCCGCCCGGCTAATTACCGGGGAGATGCTCAAACTTCCGAGTTCTGGGCGAATCACCGCCTACTCTTCCCTAACCCCAATTTGGCGTCGGGGTACCAATACCAACGCTACCCCGGCCAGCAGAACCGGAAGTGACCACGCCCAGTCTCCAAGCGATGAAACTGCCGCCGCCCCGGCAAGACAGCCTGCAAAAAATGGAAGGACAAGTTCCAGACTTCTTTTTAGTTGTTCCCGCGCCTCTTGACTCCGCTCACTCTGCGCCAAGCTATCCAGAAGCGAAAGAATAGTCTTGGTAACGTTGAAGGTCATCACGGCGGTGGAAGGCGCACCGGGCACAGCGAGCCACAAAAGGGCGAACTGGCATGCCATGGCGGAGACGGCGATCATTGCCGCGACGTCGGCGTGCAATCCACGCGGGTTCGCGTCGGGATGGTTGATGACGCTGTAAATCAAAACGCAGGTGAGCAGTAGCAGATGAACCAGAAGAAGAGCCCGCACACGGGAATTACCGGGTTGGTTAAATACTCTGGCGATGAGCCAGACCACCGCCACTGCGACCATGAAAACAGGTACAGCGATAATCTGGTCCATGTTGGGAGGTCCGCCGCTCACCAGGTGCGCCGCGATCACGACCAGGTTCCCGGTGATGTGGGCCGTGAATAGTTTGAGGCTCACAAAGCCGATCACGTCGACTGCGCCTGCGACCGCACTCAGCACAGACGTCAGCCGTCGTTGCAAAAGCGGCAGGTCCGGAATATCTCTAGAAGGGTATTCCGAAGGGCGTAGCGAGTTTGAGTCTATGGACATCGGTTGAGAGATTCAATGAGATCGGTTAGGGTCACGAAAATCGCAGGATCACCAAGAATGATTGGTAGCGCGAGAGATGGCGCGAAGCATTTCCGGCCTTAGCGATGGTCGACGGAAGACGGGATTGAAGCGAGCGCCGTATACGCGGGCGCCCTGGACAGAGAAGCGTAGGGCGAAGTTCATGGCGACTGTGACAGCCAAGTACCAAAATTTGCGGGAAAACTTGGCAAGGAACATGTTTGGCGATCGAGGCGTACCGTCGGATCTCGCACAATTCACCGGTGAGCGCCTGGAGGGTAACCCAATGAAAAGCCCGACGACAGAGAGTCAGTGGAGGCCGCAGGACTCGGAATTACCGCCCCTTATTGCACCGTATAGGGAACGGTCTTTCCGTAGTTGTATCTGAAGGAGAACTGCACTCGGTAGTCGTTGTAGTTCCATCCGTCGTAGAAGTTCACGCGCCGGCCGAACTGAAATTCGCCGCCCATCATGACGTTCTTGGTGGGGTAATAGAGGAGGTTGGCCAGCGCGTAATGCCCCTGATGAAAATCAGAACCAAGCTCCTGGGCCGAGTTGGAAATGTTTTCGTAGGAGTAGCCGACGGTACTGCTGAAGCGATTGCTCCAGTTGTGGTCGTCGAACGCGACGATTCCAAGGACGGGCAGGGCTTCTCCTGTAATTGGGTTGGAAGGATTGCCGAAATTGTTTTTGACGCCCACGTCGATTGGGGCATCGTTCATGTAGTTCTGGATGCCGTGCCCGTAGACCACGGAGAACCGTCCTGTATCCGCCTTGTCGAACTTGGCGTTGGCGCTAGCGTTGATGCCCCAGCCATATACGGTGCCGTGGATGTTCAGTGTCGGCGTCGCATTTTGATCTGCCCAACTGATCTTTCTGAAAATGCCTGCAACCTGCACATGTCCGGCTTCGCCCGCCCAACGGACGTGTGCAGAAATATCAGGCAAAGTGAATTGGGGGGTGACACCTGCCAACTCAACTCGGCCTGCGTACGGACCGCCGTCGGCGCTTGCTCCCGGCCGTTCGGCGGCGATCATAAAGTTGCTATCGCCCTTCTGCCAAGGGGTCCAGCGTGCCTGGATGTTGCGGAAGAAGACCATTCCAGTTGGGACCCCAATACTCGATTGAATTAGGAAAGACATCCGGGTCCATGAACGGACTCCAGGTTTGACCTGCGCCGATTTGCCTCAACTCGCCCCAGGCATGGCGAAGGCGAAATGTGGTCTGACCCGCATCTACACCTGTGCCGTACAGTTCAAACTCAAAGATTGTCTTCAGGTCGCCAATGCCCGTTGGCACCGTTGTCTTGACCCCCCACCGCGTCTGCCGAACGCTGAAGAAGACATTGCCACTCGGTCCAAATTCATTTTCAAACGCCGGCAACTTGGTCGGACGCACGACGTCGTACCAATCCGGGTTGATCTGCCCAAAGTTGTAGCCGGCATCGAGCATGGCGAAGCCATACATTTGAAAAGTTCCTTCAGGGGCCGGTTTGATCTCGTGTTCCATGGTCTGCTTGGCGGGGTCTTCTTGTGGCTCTTGTTTCGCGGTGGGTTTGGTAACCGTTATGAGAGGCATGACGCCTGAGGAAGTCTTGACGTTAGACGAGGGAGGCGCAACCGCTTTCAACGATGCCACTTCGCTGTCCAAAGCCTGCTTCGACTCAAGCGCATTTATCCGAGCTTTCAGCTCTCCAATCGTTTGCTCGAGTTGTCCCAGCGTTTGCTTTAGCTGTTGCGTTTCCTGCGCTTGCGAGTCCTGCGATTGAGCAGGGGATGGCTGTATTGAAAGAGCTGAGACGAATAGCAACAATGCAGTGAGACTGTATGTCTGACGCGTTGCGTAAAGACTCGATTTCAATAGGAGCCTCCTTCAGCGAATTGGCTACACACTCTTTTATGCCGAGTGACAAAGGAAGACAATTAGGGAAATACCTAGGTTCTGGAGGCACTGGGTAGGACGGATGAGCGACGTGCGAAGTTCATGGCAACCGTGACAGCCAAGTACCAGAAAATGCGGGAAAATATGCGAGACACTTGCTGAGTGCCTGAAGTGTCGGACACGAAGTCGGTGGAGAGCCGCGCCTGCGAGAAACCATCGTCCGATCATGACGACTCTTGGGGTTGGCGCATCATGTGCGTGCCTGTTGGATGGAATGGCTAGAGGTCGGTGGCCGACGGTTTTGCGTCCGCCACCAAGCCTACGTTTCCTCTTCAAAGTGGGAAACTATGCATCGAGTTTCTGGCCGAGGAACTCCTTGGCCTTGGCTATTTCGTTGTCCCACTTGGTCAGTTGTTCAGGACTTAGAAACTTAACAACACGCTGACGAATCTCGTCGCGGTGCGCCCTCACTTTTGCAATGATGTCGGCTCTGGTTGTGCCGGGATTGTTCTTCAGGTACTCCCCGATCTTTTCCCGCGCTTCCGTCATAGCGGTTTGAAGTTTTTCCTTCTGCTCGTCAGTTAGTTTGAGGTCTGCGGCGAAACGCTTCAATTCAGTCGCCACTTGCTCGCGTTCATCAGTTGTCAACATAACAATTCTCCTTGGGGATTTTGATTTGGGTTAGGCACCACGTGGAGTACTTGCAGTTTCCTCAGGGTTGCTTAACTCGGTTGTTGGATCGGTCGACGGATGTCGACCAAGAAGAAACTCAAATATGCTCTAACCCTGAGAAGCAGGGTGCAACTGGGAGAACTGATAGGGGGTGAGTTTCATATGAAAAACTGTAGGGATCGGTCGTCGTGTTCTTAGGCATAAAAATTAGCGATTGTAATCGGTCTCGATTTTTTGGCAAACCTAGGGATTTAGCTAGTTGTGCTCACCCATTGCTTCCGATACAAGTTGTTCTGCAAGTCGATTTCCGGATATCGCAATTGGTGCGATTCTCGCGCTCCGGAACCATGAAGGAGGGCGTATCCGCGTGTCCCTTTTACAAACCCTAAAGATTTCCGCTCTATTTGCGTTTGCCGTGCCGATTGCGTTCAATTCGCTGCGGGCTCAGCAGGCAACTACTCCGACTTCAGGCCCAA
>CAWFWK010000016.1:0-64452 GCA_963819425.1 uncultured Acidobacteriaceae bacterium
CGGATAGATACCAGCCTCAATCCGGTGACGATCTCCGAAGGGCCGTGGAACAACACAGCAGGAACTCATTCCGGACTTCCGAAAGAAGCGTTCTTGCATTTCAGGGAGCGTAGGCTCGTGCTGGAATGAAAGTGGACGGCGATTCTCCTGACGCTCGGGAAGATTGCCTTCCCGGGCATCAGCGAATTGGGCGGATTGCCGACGCCAACCGCGGTTCTGGATTGCCTTCCTACCCGCCCTATACACTGCTCCCTCAGTGGAGACATTGGCCCAATGATCACTCGACGCGACTTTCTTCGCTCCGGCGTTGTATCTGGAGCAGCCATCCTTCCCTTGCCATCAAGCGCCGCCGCCGAATGCATCGCCGTCGATCGCACATTCACATCCGCTGATCCATCGCCCACCAATCTCATTGCTCTTCCCTCCCGTCTGCCAGTCGCGCCGGCGCCAGAGGAACCGTGGCAGAAGCACATTCGCCGCGTGGGCCAAACCAACATGACCGAGCACGATCCGGCAGTCATGGACATCGACGCATGGGCCGGCTACTGGCATTCGATCAAAGCCGACATCGTCTTCGTCAGCGTTACCGGCATCCTTGCCTTCTACCCATCCAAGGTCCCCTTTCATCGCCATGGAAAGTTCCTCAACAACCGCGATTTTTTCGGAGAATGCGTCGCAGCCGCAAAAAAGCGTGGCATGCGCGTCGTCGCCCGCATGAGCCCCGACCTCAACTGGTCCGACGCCCTCACCGTGCATCCCGAGTGGGCCATGCGCCACAAAGACGGCTCCGTCCAGTTCAGCGGCGAGGAACCGCGACTCTTCAAAACTTGCATGTTCTCTTCCTACATGGATGACTACATCCCTGCCATCATCCGGGAAGTCAACTCGCAATACGACGTGGATTGCTTCTACGCCAATGGATGGCCACCTCTCGGCAGCCTGCCGGAATGCCACTGCGCCATCTGCGCCAATCTTCCGCCGCCCACAACGCCCGCCTACTGGCGCGCCTTCACCGATCGTGTCCTCTCACTGTGGACACGCTACGACTCGCTCACCAAAGAGAAGAAACCCGACAGCTTCTTCTTTGCCAACTCCGGCGGCAATGTGCGCGGCGGTCCCAACCTCGACCGTCTGGGCAAAACCACTGCATGGTTTCAAGCCGACAACCAGGGACGCACCTGGGAAGAGCCCGCCATCTGGGGCTGCAGCCTGCAGGGCCGCGTTTGCAATGCCGTGCTCGACGGCAAGTTTGCTGCCAACGTCACCGCCGCCTATTCAACCGGCAATCCCGGCTGGCGCAACCTATCCAAGAATCCCGAGGAAGCTCGTATGTGGCTCAGCCAAACTTCGGCCAGCGGAATGGTGCCGTACTTCCACTTCGTGGGTGCGGAGACGGGCCGCGGCGAAGACCTGCGCTGGCAAAAAGTCGGCGCCGAATACTTCGAGTGGACCGCCCGCCACGACGCCCATCTCGCCACCACGCGTTCCATCGCCAACATCGGCGTCGTCATCGGTCAGAGTACGCAGCTCCTCTACCCCGGCCCAAAAACTTCGCATTCGCGAGACTACATGCAAGAGACCACGCAGGGCATCTATGAAATCCTGCTGCGCGGTCGCTTCGCATTCGACTTTGTTCACGAAGACCGCCTCGAACCCGAGCGTCTCGCCAAATATCGCGCCTTGCTGCTGCCCAACGTGGCCATGCTCAGCGATCGTCAATGCGACCAGCTTCGCGAATATGCGCGTGCCGGAGGCTCACTCCTGGCCACCTTCGAAACCAGCCTCTATGACGAAAACCTTGCCCCTCGCGCGGACTTCGGACTGGCCGATCTATTCGGCGCCAGCAAGGCCGGAGACGCCATCGGCACCAACGGCAATCCCTACTACGCGCGCATCTCCGATCCGGCCGCCAAACTTGCCGCGCAGCATCCCATCCTCAACGGCTTCACAGGCACGAATTGGCTCCCCGGCGCTCAAAACCGCATCCCCCTCATGCCCATTCAAGATCCCTTGCTCACCGTCGTTCCCGGCTTCGTGCGCTATCCCCCGGAGCTAGCCTATCCGCCCGTCTCCCGCACACAGGAGCCAGCAGTTGTGCTGCGCGAGTCCGGCAACAGCCGTACCGCCTGGCTCGCCGGCGACGTCGAGCGCACCTTCTGGCTCACCGGCCATGGCGATCTCCTGCGCCTTCTCGACAACACAATTCGCTGGCTTACACACAACGAGTCTCCCGTCAGCGTCGACGGAGCCGGCTTCCTTGAAATGTTCTGCTGGGAGACGCGCCCCGGTTACGCCGTTCACCTTCTCAACTACTCCAACGCCAACGCCTTTCACGGCTGGCTGCAGTCGGTCGACCCCATCGGCGAACAGCGCATTGCCATCAAGCTTCCCGCAGGCGTCGGTGTTAAATCGGTCGAGCTCCTCAAGGCCGAACACCCCACACCGTTTCATTTTGAAGATCAGATCCTGCACTTCACCGTTCCGTCTGTCGGAGACTACGAAGTAGCTGCCATCACCACCACCTAGGCAGGGGCTTGTTGTTCCCCGTTCAGCCACGAATCCGTCATCGAATGTGCCCAACGGCCAGCTCTTCGTCTGCTCGCCGGATAGAAAGCAGATCGCGCGATCGATGTGCCTGAGCGTTCGTTCCAACTCATTCTTCGGCGGCGGAGATCGAAAGGCGCTCTTCATCCTCGCGCATCATGTGCAGCGAGGGCGTGCTGATCCTCTAGCAATAAGCTGAGCCGAGATTCTGTTTCGGCAATCTGCAATTCCAAAAGTTGTCTCGGGCATCGGCCTGCGCGGATCGAAATTTAAAACGAGCAGGCTTGGGGAATCGCGTGAAATTGTCCTGCACAAATTTCGGCCGGGGGCGACAGGTCAAATTTGGGTTTGACCTTCGCGTAAGTTATACAAAATAAACGTATTTCTTAAAAATGGTGGGCGAGGCGGGAATCGAACCCACAACCCCCGGCTTAGAAGGCCGGTGCTCTATCCGATTGAGCTACTCGCCCGCTTTTCTTCATTGTAGCTTTGAATGACGACACGCGGAAACTGGGTCCGCCGCGGTCGGATTACTCATCCTGGCAACGCCACGATGGTTTGCGAAAACACCGAAAGGCACTCCGCGAGTTTGGACTTCGCATCACTCTCCGTTTCGCCACAAGCCGTCAAGTATGCCGTCACGCCCAGCTCATTCGCATCGGGCCGGATATGTGCACGGCGAACAACCATATCGACTCTGCAACGCCGGAGCGGCATGTCTCGCAGCCGGACGCACAACTCGCGGCAGGCCATCTCCGCTTTGAGTGGAGAATCCAATTGCCGGTCGTCGCGCGTAAGAAAGTCGACATAGCAAGCAAGCGCATGCGACGCCTCCGCATCCGCCGCGTCGAGTTCATCTGGATCAACCTTGTCAGGCATAAAGACGTCCGTCTTGCTTGTCCACACGGGCGAGTTCATGCCGTTCAGCCGCACCAGCACGTCTGCGAGACCCGGTAGCTGATGGGCTTCAGTGAAGTCCCTTGCGCGCTCCGGGTCGGCGCGCAAATCCACAAATCCAGCCCAATGCGGCTCGATTACCGGAGCATCGCCGCCAATCTCAAACTCCCAATCAGCTTCCATGCGACTCGGTTGCGGCTTCGGTTGCACCCGCATACTGCATCAGGTAACTGATGACGCTGACCTCGGCCCAGTGAATGTCGTTGCCTCGGTCGCGGGAGAGATAGGCACAGTGACCGCCATGCTGTGTCTCAATCAGCAGAATGTTGGGATTTGCGAGCAGTGCGGCGCGGGTCTCGGGCAGCATGCGAACGAAAGGATCGTCCAGCGCACGAATGATCAGCGCGGGGACTTCAATCCTGTCCACGACCCGAGCGCTCGCTGCCCGGAAGTAGTAGTCGTCGGCATCGCGAAATCCGCAGTAACGCGCCACAATCCTGTCGTCAAACTGCCGCAGAGATCGAATGGAGCCAACGCCATCTGTCGCGTAGATATCTGGGAAAAGCGCCGCCTTGCGACGGAATCGCCGCATCAGCCCGCGAAGGAAATGCCACTCGTACCCACGATTTGCTGGCTCGTGCAATGCGTCGGAACCCGCGGCTAGATCGATGGCGGGGCACACCGTCGCGACGGCGCACAGCGGTGCCGCGTTTCCCCACTCGCCAGCCAGCTTGAGCACCAGATTGCCGCCCATCGAGTAGCCAATCAGCGCCACGCGCTCCAGCTCAAACTGTCCGGCATAATGACGCATCACCGCGCCAACATCGGATGACAGTCCGGAGTGATATAGCGTTGGCGTGAGTTCGTCTGTGCCGCCGCAATTGCGCATGTTCATGCGCACGACGTTGAACCCGGCCCCCCAAGCCCTGGCTGTAATTCCCTTGATGTAGCGCGATTCTGAAGAGCCTTCAAGTCCGTGCACCAGGATCACTGTCAGTCGATTTGCGCGAACCGGTTCCGGCTGCCAGTTGCAGAAGCATTTCACGCGGCTGCCATCCGCAGAATCGACTTCAACCAACTCAGCCACAGACGGACATAGAAACGGTGGTCGCGGCAGATAATTGCCAAAGATGGTCTGAAGGTGTCCGTTTCTTAATCCTTTGCGCGGCTCGAATGGGCGCAATCCCGCCTTCAACATCGCGGCTGCATTGGCATGGATTTCATTTTGGGGAGATTGAAGGCTCACGCAGGCTCGAAAGTCCGACTACCCAGGGCTTTGGGTGTGCATGTTGAGATGGCTAGTGGGATCAGTCCTTTGAGCCTTTTAGCCATCTGCAACTTGCAGAGTCTACATTACCACAGTTGGAAATCTGACACGTGGGGCATCGAGATTCAGTGAGGGACTGTCTCAGTGAGAGTGTTCGATGTTTGGGAACTCCTGAGAGATCCATGAAGGGCAAATAAGAGCAATGCCGCAAATCCAGCAAGAACCGCATTGAAGTTGAAGATAAGGCCGTATCCATAGCGAACGACGAGGGAGCCGGTCAGCGCCGCCGAGCCCGCACCTGAGAGTGCCCCAACAATGTTCTGCACTGCCGAAGCACTGCTACGATCTGCTTCGGGCACGCGGCTCATCAGCAGGCCGTAGAAGCCGGGAGTAGCAGAAAACTGCACGGCCGTGTAAAAGAGGTACCACGCAACGGCAAATGGTGGACTGTGGCTGAAGCCCAGGGCAAACATCGCGGCGCCCGCGACGATTTGCGCACAGATGATGCCAACGATTGATCCGGCCTTTCGATAGAGCAGCGGTGTGACGAGGACCGCGCAGACCTGAGCGAGCTGCGAAGTTGAAAATAGAAGCCCGACATGCTGCAGCGACATGTTGAGATGCTTCTGAAAGAAAACCGGTGCGAATGGAATGAAGGACCCGCTGACAATGCTCCACATGGCGAATGGGGGCAGGAAGCGAATGAGAAATGGATGGAACAGAGGACGGCTGTGGCGCTCAGCCTTTGCGGGGGCAGCGAGTTTAAGCGTCGCGATGGGCCACACGCCAAGCATCCAAAATATGCAGGCCCCGATAAGAACCAGTCGCATTCCGTCGGATGTGCTGTTTACGCCATGGACATGAGACACAATTTGAGGGATTGACCCGCCGACCAACCCGGAAAGCGCTCCCGTTCCGATGCCAGTGGCGAAGACAATGCTGAATGCGAAGACACGATTGCTTTCGGTGGTGAGGGCAGCTACCGTCGGCGAAAAGCACACCGGCCAGATGCTCAATGCAGCCCCCGCAAGAAACGCAAGACCGATCTGCGCCGGCATCCAGAGGAACGCGGTGCGGCAAATGAAAACAATCGGCGCCACAATGAAGCAAAAGAGCAGCAGCTTTTGCAGTCCCATACGCCGAGCGACGATGCTCACGGGGATCGTTCCGACGACGTTGCCCATCATAAGCGTGCCAGCAATGATCCCCATCGCGCGTTCATTGAAGCGCAGATTCAGCAAGAACAGATTGAACAGAAAGAAAAACAGGCCGACACCCAAATCGAAAAAAAACGCCGCCACAAAGAACGTCCAGAACGGACGGCCAAGTGTGGCGAATGACCAATTTGGACGTAGCCGCGCCATCAACCCCGATGTTTTTTGAGAAGGCAGGCCCGCGCATTCGACAGAGGAATCCACTAACAGCCTCTCTCGGCAAGCTGGGTCAGTCGTTCAATTGCCCAACTGGAGTCGGTGTAGCGAAGCTCGAGGGCGCCGGCATTGAGAAGATGATCGATCATTGCGTTCTGCACCTTTCGAGTCGGCGGTAAGCTGAACAGCACCTGCTGCATCGAGTACTTCGCCACGTCGGTGGGAAACTCGACAAGCTCCTGGCGCTTTACATTGCGCCTGTTGAGAAACACGACGTGGTTGATGTGCGAAGTGAAGGAGACAGAGATGCCGTTGACGGGCTGAATGTTCAATTCGATCGACGGTTTGCCTACCTCCGATCTTCGGACAATTTCCTTTCCGGTCAGTTCGGAAAACAATTCCACCGCAGAGGGCCTGAAGCGGGCCTGGTTGCAGTTGCCGACAACCAGGCGGTCAGTGCGATTGTTAATGAGAAAGCTCGCATCGTCGGTGATATATGTCCAGCCGGCACGAGCACACGCATAAGAGAGCGACGACTTCCCTGCCCCGGAGTCCCCGCAGAGCAGCATGCCGCAACCTTCATGTTCAACACATGCAGCGTGAATCGCCGTAGCGTGCGAAGCGGCGAGAACTGCCATTGCCGTAGATTCCAGAAAAAAGTAACGAAGGTAGCCGCGATTAGCGACGGCCGCCTCGGTGAGCCAGATTGTGACGAATCCCTGGGAAATATCGGCCGTGGAAAAATTCTCTGAATCCGCAACGTTCGAGACAAGATGCTGCTGAATACGGGAAACCGGAGTTGGAGGACAATCTGATGAGCGACCGCTTGACACATGGACACGGACGCGAATCGGAACGGTATCGAAAAGTTTGACGAATCCCCGCCAGCTGGCCGCTGCGGAGATCAACACTTCTTCGCAGTTGGTCTCGATCTGGAGCGGGAAGCCGAGAGGATAAAAGGTTTCGCGCAGCGGCATCTTGATCTGCGAGAGGTAAGGATCGACAAACTGAACCGGTTCTGATCTGGCACACGCGGCTCGTATTTCTTCGATGCTGAGCATGGTTACGATTTCTCTCGGGCTGACTTGGTCTCAGAACTGGAACTTCAAAGCTAGTTGAATGATGCGTGGGTTGGTCGCGGTCGAGGTGATCACTCCAAAGGCCGGACCGTTGCTCACATTGTTGTTGGGGTTATTGAAATTCGTAGTATTGGTGAGGTTAAAGAACTCACCCCGGATACGGAAGTTGTAACGTTCCGTAATCGGAATTGACCGCTCCACAGCCATATCAATGTTGCGTTGAGACGGCCCGCGCACGAGGCCCTCACTGCTGTTCCCGAAATCGGTGTCGCCAGGACCGGTTGCGTTCGGAGCCTCAGGAGCCAAAGTAAATGCGGCTGGGTTGAGATAGCTGCTCAGTACGCGCGAATACATCGAGCCGGAGGTCGTGGGCTTGATTCCACCTGCAAGCTGGGCACGATTCTCGAAGGGGTAATTCCCGTAAACGGTGCCGGCACTGTCATCGACGATGGTGATGGGAGTGCCGCTCTGCGCCACCGCGACAGCTGAGACCTGCCAGTCTCCGATGATGCGTGACATCGTGGGAGACATCCGATGAGCGAATGAGGTTTTGTACACCAGGCTCAACACGGCTCGATTGGTGCGGTCGAAATCCGTTGGTCCCCATGCCTGCCTGAAGTTGGTCTGGTCGTTGGTGATGAGATGAGTCTCATACAATCCGCTTCCATTCGATCCGCTGGTCTGGTCGAAATTCCTTGACCACGTATAGCTCCCCAGGAACTCGAGACCGTGGCTCATTCGCTTGGTGAGGCTGGTCTGCAGGGAATTGTAGTTAGCGTCAAAGGATGATTCGCAGAAAAGTGAACCCGGGCTGATTCCTGCATAGGGGAGACGCTGGATAACATTCGCTGCGGAGTTTGTCGTCTCTCCGTTCACCGGATTTGTCGGACTGGCAAGGAGTGCCTGGTTGAATTCGGTACATCCAGCCACATGAAAAGAGTGCGTGCCGACATATCCGATCTCAAGAAGATAGTTTCGAGCGAGTTCGGTTTGCAGATTCAGGTTGTATTCCGCCGTGTAGGGGTTGACCATATTTCTGGAGATTGCGGTAAGGCTCGGGCCGCCGCCGGCCATGCGCGGCACAAACATGGGGTACGACTCGTTGGGCGGCAATTGGGGAGCGAATGGTTGCTCGAGGGTCGCGCCACCGTTTGATGAGCCTGTAAAGAATTGAAAGACCGCGAAGGGCTCGACAGCCAACAACTGCACAGCAAGATTTCCAGAGAGCCTGTCGAAGTAGAGACCGTAGCCACCGCGAAGGAGCACGGTTGGACGATCGGCGAGGCGCCAGGCGAACCCGATGCGAGGTTGAAAGTCGAGATACCGCGTCGGGAACAAGCCCGGGATCGACGACTTTAAGACTCCGTCCGGGACCTCTCCCTTGAAATTGGAAGGAACGACAAAACCACTCAAGGTTCCATCGGGTGGCGCCGATTTGGTCGCAATGGTGGGATCAAATGTGACGAGCCGGCCATTGATGTCAGAGGGGGCACCGAAGACTTCATAGCGGAGCCCCGCATTTAGTGTGAGGCGACTTGAGAGCTTGATGTCGTCTTGAACGAAAGCTGCGAAGTCAATGTAACGCTCATCTTTGCGAAAGAGGCCCGAGCTCCCATTGCTGAGACTCACGTTGCTGCTGCCAATCGGGCTGCCGTTTTGAGTGGCACTCTGGCCAAGGAGAAAATCGCTGAACGTGCGGATGTCGAGCAGTCCATCGATTGAAAAAGGCGCTGTCACATCCACCTGGTGCCTCTTTGCTTCTGCACCGAAGCGGAAAGCGTGATTACGTTTGGTGAGCGAAACCGTGTCCTGCCAGATGAAGCTGTTCGTCACTTGCCACTGAAATGGAGTGCCGGCATCGCCCACAGTAAACAAGCCGTCGATGGTGATTCCGGGTGCAGGAACCTTCGCGCCAGACGAGCCCGTGGGGGATTGCGTGCCGAGGTCCGACGCAAGAATCGGGTTCGCAACAGCGGAGTCTCCGTCGAATCGCATATAGCCGAAGCGCGCAATATTCACGAGCTGCGGATTGAAGACATGCGTATCGGAGAGCACAAGCATCGTGTTCTGATCAAGCTCGGTGGTTCCCCAACCAGGAACCGTCGCAGCGTTTGGAGAAAATGGCTCGATCGTTGGGGCGCGCGAATAGAAGAATCTGGCGGCAAACTGGTTCTTCTCTGAGATCTTGTCATCGACGTTCAACGTGAATTGATCTTCGTTGTAGGAAGCGGGAGTTGCAAACGTGGATTCTCCGATTGGCATTTGACCGGGACCGCTCGAAGGAAGCAATATCTGTGGACTGGGCACGGCGTATTGGCCATTCGGGAACTTGAAGTTGAGCAACGCCAACGCCACAGGATTGATGTTCGATCCATCGCACGCGATCTGCGCGCCTCCCGCAGATGTGGGATAAGCACAGAACTGAGCGCCAATGGCTTGCGCAGATCTGTCTGAAGTGAGTTGCGGTAAATTGACGGTGACCTGGTCGCCTTCCCCATTGCTGGAACGCAAGCCTTGATAAGCTCCGAAAAAGAACAGTCGGTCGCGCAGGATCGGTCCACCGATCGCGCCTCCAAACTGGTTCTGCTTCAGGACCGGACGAGGCTGATTCGTCAGCTTCGAAAAGAAGTTGTTTGCATTGAACATGTCGTTACGAAGAAACTCCCACATTGCTCCGTGAAAATTTGTCGTGCCGCTCCGGCTGATCACGTCAACATTCGCGCCCGTGCCTCGCCCGTAAGTCGCATCGTAGTTGCCCGTCTGGACCTTGAATTCCTGAATCGTGTCGGGGGCAGGTGTGGCGACTCCAACCTCTTCTCCGGCATTTGCGGCTGAATTTTCCTGGAGATTGTTGGCGTCGACCCCATTGAACTGGATGTTGTTACCGGTGGTCTTGTTTCCGTTTGCCGTCACGTTCTGGGTTCCACGCCCCAGCGCGCTTGCGTTTGGCAGTTCGACTACGATCCCCGGAGAGAGCGAGAGAATTTGCGTGTAATTCCGATTGGAAAGGGGGAGAGCCTCAATGGTCTGCAGATCGACTGCACGGCCTAGCGTCGAGCTTTCACTCTGCGCGAGTTCAGGGCTTGGCTCAACCTGGATGCTGGTTCCGACACTTGCGATGGACAGGTGAAAATCAACCACGCCAGTCTCGCTGACCACAACGCTAACGCTTTTTGCGGCTTTTTCGGCGAATCCGGCGGACTGAACCGTCACCGTGTACGGGCCGGGATTGAGAAGGGGGAAAGTGAATGTTCCGCTGGAACTTGTCGACGCGGATCTCGTAGCATCGGTGGTCTCACTTACCACCGTCACACGCGCATTCTGAATGGCCAAACCCGATGGGTCATACACCGTTCCGCGTATTGCACCGGTCCCTGGAGCCTGTCCCAGGACCGTGCTCACGAGGAGACCAGCGGCTATGATCGCGTATGCGCTGCGGTGCTGCAGAATAGATTTCATTTCAGTCCTCTCGGCAGGAAGGGGCATCGGTCAACGATGCAATTATGCTCTTAGGTCGTTCATTGCGGGTTGAGGAAGAGGAGGATTTCGCGTGCATCTTTCTCACTCAGTGAGGCCCGCACGCGCATGTGACGCACAATCGATCCCGAAATTCGCGGAGAAAAACTCTGCGGTGCTTCATGACACCGGGAACAGTTCTGCTTGAACTTCTTCTCTCCCTCGCTCGCGTCCGCGGTCGGGGCCTGCGTCTTTTCGGGGTGCTGCGCGGCAGGTTTAGAGTCCTGCTGCTGCGACTGCTGGGCGAAGATGGTCGGCAGAGTGGGGAGAATTCCGAGCCCAGCTATCAGTGCGATGCGGAGTACAGTTCTGTGCTTTTGCATCTTCATTTGCCTTTCCAAGTCGGAAACATGAATCGATAGATGATCCCGGTTCCCCACGCGTTGAGGTTGCCCGTGGATGCAAACTGCCGCGAATAGCTGCTGTTGATTCGGACGTTATGGGGAAAGAGAAAATTGAGACCGAAATCCACACGATTTGTGTCTACAGGTGGCAGACCGTCGCTGGAGTCAGGGCTATTGCGAAATGCCTGTTGCCACCGAACCACCGGCACAAGTACGCGTTTGACCACATTCGCATCGGGTGAACGGGTGAGGTGAAATTCGTTCTCCATCCAATAACCCTGCGAGTGCTCGCCGTGTGCGTACTCTGAACGAAACTTGATCAGGGCATCTGCCGGCTCCCACCACAGATGCACTCCCTCGAAGTTCTGATGTTGGCCCTCCAACAGGCGACCATAGGAACTGCCTATCTCCAGGCGGGCCTGGGGAAAGTAAAGGTCCGCCCTTCCTCCAGTGGAACGCTGAGAGTTGAACTGTTCGTTCGTACTCGCGGCAGAAAAGTATCCCGCGTAATCGAGCGAGACCTTTCCAGTTGACATTGCAGATCCACGCAACATGCCGCCAACACTAGAACCTGTTTGCATCGTGCCAAGCGGAAGAATTATGGGAGCGGTTTCAAAATTGCTGATCCAGATCGGTGTGAGTCTCTCGTTGTACGTGCCAAAAGGAGTTAGAAACTCACCCCCGACAACCGTCAGATGTCGGGTCGCGAGGTAATCCAACTGCAGATATGAGAGGCCAAAGAACCATGAACTCGAATATCCGCTTTGCCCGTTGCCCTTCGGGGAAATGGAATCGAGGATGGTGGCGCGGCTTTCCACTAGCAGGTGATCGCCCAGCGGCGCTGCGAGCAAAGGATTAATAGTCGGCAGATAAGTAGTATTTCCGCCGTTGGTAACGGTGATGAAGCCGACTCCTCCAGAAATCAGAGGCGTGTCTTGAGCCGATAGCTTCGCACCCCCAAAGATACATACCGTCCATAGAGCCACTACCGCTAGAGAACGGAGACGAGTACCAATACATAGATGCATGCGTGACCACATGCATTCAACGTAGCGCCCGATGATTTCCCATGTGTCAGTGGAGAGTCTTCTCTTTGTCAGCGGAATGTCACCGGTTGTGATTTTCTGCCTCAAATGAGCCTCCGGGATGCGCGGGAATCAAAGCGAATCTGGCATTTGGACACGGCGCGACAATCTCATGACAATCCACTGACACATGTATGACACGCCAAATCTGGCGACTCGCTAGCTTAATGGCAGTAGTTAGTCAATAAGACAATTCATGATTTGGAGTCTTCGTGTTCATCAACATCCATAAGCAGCTCTGCAGTCCTGGACAAGGCTATTCGGTTACAAAGAACAAAGTTCACAGACAAATCAATTTCGCGTTGCGAGTAATTGGAACTGCGTTGCTCGTAGTTTGCATGTGTACATCCGCCGCGAAGCCGGCAAGTCCCCGCCGTGTTGAAGTGACGGCAAAGAGATTCGCGTTTGAGCCGGCTGAGATCACGCTAAAGAAAGGTGAAGCGGTTGACTTTGTGCTGACAAGCAGCGATGTGGATCATGGGATTCGTATTCGCGAGTTGCACCTCGACCTGCGCGCGGGAAAAGGAAAGAGCGCGGATGTCACTCTCACTCCGACTACGACGGGAACCTTTGTCGGCCATTGCTCCGTGTTCTGCGGTTCTGGACACGGCAAGATGATGCTGACAATTCACGTGGTGGCATAGAAATGCGTCGGTGGATCCTTTTGGCAGCGCTGGCCTTTGTGCTCGGTCTCGCGGTCGCGCCATTGTTGATTCTGCTACATGGAATCGAGGCGAGACAGCCCGGCAAGGTTGAGACAAGCATCTTGCGGAGAGCAAAGCACAGCGTATTTGTTGGAGACAAGAACGTGAAGAATCCATTGTCGACAACCCCGGACTCGCTGGCGGATGGGAAGGAGGCATTCTCACACTACTGCGTCGCGTGCCATGGATTGGATGGGCAGAACACAGGAGTGCCGTTTGCAGACAGGATGTCGCCTCCAGTTCCATTGCTCTCGTCTGCGGAGGTTCAAAGCTACACCGACGGCCAGCTGAAGTGGGTGATCGATAACGGCATCTGGCCGTCGGGCATGCCGGGGTCAAAGGGGACACTCAGCGACGAGGAGATCTGGTCCATCGTGATTTACTTGCGCCATCTTCCAGCAGCCGGCAGCCTGGGCGAGCCAGAAATGTACAGCCACTGAGGTTCTATGAACGTTGGCCTGATCGAAATCGAAAGCAAGCAGCAAACTCGGTCTCTGCGATTGAAGGAAGCCGTGTTCGCGAGCTTCCACGAACCAGCGCCCTCAATTCGCGCTCGTTTAGGTGAATTCACTTCCCGTGACTGGGAGCGTGCAAAAGACTGGCTCGACATTAGCGGTCTCGCTCTCTACTTTCTCGATCGACTAATTACGTTGAACCTGGAGAATTGCATACCCGCCCCTTTCTTGAATCAACTTCAGACGAACCTGGCAGACAACCGCAAGCGTGCCGACTCTCTTTTCGACGAAATACTCATCCTTACTCGCGCACTGCAACAGCGCAATATCAATTGCTGCGTGCTGAAAGGCGCTACGCTTCCCCCCGAGTCCGTCCCTGAAATTGCATTGCGCAACCAGACGGATCTTGATTTGCTCGTCCGAGAGTCAGACGCGGAATCGACCAGGGAATGCCTGGCTCAATTCGGTTACCGTTTGATGGCCAAGAGTGGATTAACGTGGGAGTTCAAGGCCGGCCCGTCGGGTACCTCATCGCTTAAGAACTTGTACCAGGTGCGCACCGAGCGAGCAGTTGATGTACAGCTCATTTCCGGTTCGGATGCAGCTTTTAAATCGGATCGCCTGACTCGGACACATCTGCGGCCCATACGTGGCCACGAGCTTCCTGCGCTCTCACCCGCAGATATCTTCGTGTTGCAGGGCCAACATCTGTTCAAGCACATCTGCAGCGAACACACCCGGGGCTGCTGGCTTGTGGAGTATTGGAGACACGTTTGTGCGCGGCGAAATGACGCAGCATTCTGGGACGAGGTGCAATTAATCGCAGCACAGGAGCCCGGAGCTGACATAGCGATCGGCGCCACAACTCTACTAGCCTCGCTCCTCTTTGGAACTTTCGCGCCGCCAGAACTTTCGCGGTGGTCGATGGACCGGCTACCTCCTGCGGTCTGCCTTTGGATCCAGCTCTATGGGCGCCGCGTTCTCATGTCGGACACGCCATTCAGCAAGCTCTATCTTTTGTTGCGTAAGGAACTGAATCCAAATTCGCCGGAGGAGTACGTTGCACGCAGGCGACTGATCTTCCCCCTTCACCGGCCACCGCGGATTACTCGCGCAGCCGGCGAAGAAGGGCTCTGGACACGACTTCGTCGCTACAAATATGAGGCACAATTTGTGATTCACCGGCTGCGCTTTCACGTCGCAGAGGGCGTTGGGTTGGCTATCGAATCACTGCGCTGGCAGCGCCGGCTTGGAGGTGTTTCGCAATGAACGAAAGGCGAAGCAATATCTACCGTCGAGCTCTCTTGTCCGCAACTGCCGCCTGCGTGTGCCTTCTTTCAAGTGGGAGCCACGCGCAATCCCTACCCAATACATCAACGACTGCCGCACCGGATACCAACGCCATGGATCGAAGTGCCAATGCCGAGACGTCTGATTTTGGAGCCGCTCCACTGCAGGTTTCGTTATCAGCATCGCAGATCATTTCAATTCTCCAGAGCCGGCCAGAATTGATGGTGGAGATAAAAGATCTAATCGCGCAGACGCAACATACGGATAACCCAGTCCAGGCAGATTCCATAACGGATCAGATGGTGTACGCACAGATCATCTCGGACAAGGATCTGCGCCAGAGCATCACGATCTTTCTGAGAGCCCGAGGATATGTAAACGACGAGGATCTGCAGCGTGGAATGACGCGCAGCCGCAGCCTCATCGATAACCAGGCGGCACCCAGTCAGCTAGGGCCAACGAGCGACAGAATCGACGCGGGACAAGTTGCAAATGCGCAACTCGGTGGTGGACAGCTTGCCGATTTGCAGTCCGACAGATATTCCAATTCCGTGCCGCGGAGTCAGTCGGCGTCAGCTTCATCGCGGATTGAAAGCAGCCCAAGCCAACCTGATCGCGAAGCCGGCGTTAACCGCGAAGCCAACATCATCACGAACGAACCGCCGGTTCTTCGCCGTCCAGCCCCTTATAACCTTGCGTCGCTTCGCGATCTCTACACCCAGATCCCGGATTCCTCAGACAAACTAAAACGTTTTGGATCGGAGGCATTTGTTCGCCGCGATCGGGCGGTTGCCGGGTCCGTTCCTCTTGATGTGCCCATTGGACCAGATTATGTTCTCGGTCCGGGCGACAGTCTCACGATTAACCTCTGGGGTGGAGTATCGCAGACGCTCTCACGCGTGGTGTCGCCTGATGGACACCTCAGTCTCCCGGAAGCAGGCGACATTCAGATCGCTGGACTGACACTCGAAAAGGCACAAGGGCTAATCCAGGAAGATTTGAAGAAACAGTACCGCAACGTCCAGGTCTCTGTGATGCTGACTAGACTGCGAACCATTCGCGTTTACGTGGTTGGCGATGTGCAAAGGCCCGGTGCATACGAGATCAGTTCGCTTGGATCGTCGCTGAGTGCCCTGTATGCCGCGGGCGGGCCGACGGCAATTGGCTCATTGCGCATCGTCAAGCACTATCGCGGAAAGCAGATCATCGGTACTGTCGACCTCTATGACTTTCTTCTGCGCGGTGTGCGGGAGACCGAGGACCGCCTGCAAGCCGGCGACACGCTCGTGGTGCCTGCCGCAGGTCCGCAGGTCGCGATCTGGGGTGCGGTCAAGCGGCCAGCTATCTACGAATTGAAAGATGAAACCAATCTCGCAGCGCTGCTTCAAGACGCGGGCGGACTTACGGTTGCGGCTTCGCTCGAGCATATTTCCGTTGAGCGAATTGATGCCAACCAGCTTCGCGAAACAATCAGCATCGGTTCGGTCGCGAAGGATCAGAAGGGTCTCGCCGACTTTGTAGTGAAGGACGGCGATCGCATACGCATTGCTCCAATCGCTCCGAATAGTGAGCGCGTCGTTTACCTTGAGGGGCACGTAGTGCGGCCCGGCCGGCATCCGTATCGCGACGGCATGCGCCTTAGCGAACTCCTGCAGAGCTATCAGGACCTTTTACCCGAACCGGCCGCACAGGGCGAGATCGTTCGACTTGTCCCACCTGATCTGCACGTCGAAACCATCGACTTCAATGTTCCCGACGTACTGATTGGGAACGGCAATCTTCCCTTGCGGCCTTTTGATACGATCCGTGTGCTTGGCAGATACGACGTCGATGCGCCCAAAGTCGATATCCAGGGCGAGGTGCTGCGTCCGGGCTCCTATCCGCTTTCAGTAGGCATGACCGCCGCCCAACTTGTTCGCATGGCGGGCGGATTTAAACGGGACGCCCTGGTCGAAACGGCAGACCTGATCAGCTACCACATCGTGAACGGCACGAAGGTGGAGAGCCAGCGTTCGGACGTACGAATTGGTGACGCGGTTGATCACAGCGACAGCACGGCAGACCGCGAACTGAAGGCGGGCGATGTGCTCACCATTCATCAGATCACGGGATGGAATGACATCGGCGCCTCGATCACGATTGATGGTGAGGTGGCCCACCCAGGTAGCTATGGCTTTCTCGAAGGCGAACGCCTCAGCGATGTGTTGAGAAGGACTGGAGGCTTTCGCGAGACAGCTTACCCAGCTGGCGCGGTCCTGATCCGCGAACAGGTTCGTGATCTCGAAGAGAAAAGTCGTGTGGAGTTGGTCCGGCAAATCGAATCCAGCGCCGCGGCCGCTCGCCTGTCCGCGAACATTTCAACGACAGACCAATCCGGACAGGGGCAGGCGCAGCTGGTACAACAGCAGCAGGAACAGATCCTTTCGCGACTCAAGAGCCAGCCGGCGACGGGGCGGCTTGTCATTCATATCTCGTCCGACATCGACTCGTGGGCCGGAACATCTGCGGACGTCGAAGTGCGTAGAGGCGATGTGCTCCGCATTCCCAAAAGGCCAGGATTCGTGCTTGTGAGCGGGCAGGTTTACAACGCTTCAGCCATCACCTTCACTCCCGGAAAATCAGCCGGTTGGTATCTGCAGCATGCGGGTGGATCCACAAGCGCGGCGAACGAAAAGAAATCTTTGTGATTCGTGCAAATGGCTCAGTCGTCGGAAGGCGTTCAAACGAGTGGTACGAGCCTGACGTGCTCTCAACGCGTCTTGAACCCGGGGATGTTGTGGTTGTGCCGCAAAAGATCATCGGCGCGTCGTTGTTCTGGAGAAACCTGTTGAGCACCGCACAGATCGCCTCATCCATCGCAATTACCGCGGCAGTAGCAGGTCTTTAGATTTTCGGCACATTGAGGATTCGATGCAAACGGAACAGCTCATAGCACCAGAATACGAAGGCAGAGAAGTCACCCCGAATTGGGTGACGAACGCCTCTGTGCTGTGGGCGCATCGCGGCGTTCTCGGCCGTACTGCTGCTGTAGCATTGCTGTTAGCCCTTGCGATCGCGCTTGTCATTCCCAACAAGTATGAGTCGACGGCTCGCATCATGCCGCCAGAAACTGGCGGCGGCACCACCGCCCTGCTTGCGGCAATCACTGGCCGCAGTGAGTTCGGTGGACTGGGTGGGCTGGCCAGCAGCCTGTTAGGCGCTCGGACCAGTGGTCCGCTGTTCGTGGATCTGTTGCGGAGCGGAACGGTAAGCAGTGATCTTATCGATCGTTTTCAGCTGCAGACGATTTACCACAAACGCTACCGCGTCGACGCCGCGAAACAGCTGGCACGCCGAACGGCCGTCGTCGAGGACAAGAAAAGCGGGGTCATCGCCATCACGGTAGAAGATTCCGATCCGCGCCGCGCGCGCGACTTGGCACAGGCGTACCTGGACGAACTGAATCTCCTGGTCAATCGCACAAACACATCCTCGGCTCGACAGGAGCGCACGTTTATCGAGCATCGGCTGGAGGGGGCGCATTCGGATCTCGAAAGAGCTCAGCAGGAGATGAGCGAATTTGCAAGCACGCACACCGCAATAGACATGAAAGAACAAACTCGGGCGACAGTAGAGGCCGCGGCCAAGCTGGAAGGACAGCTGATCTTCGAGCAATCCGAATTGGACTCGTTAAGGCAAGTTTACGGCGACGAAAACGTGCGTGTACGTTCGGCGCGTGCCCGGGTAGGTGAACTCCAGCGCCAACTGCAGATGATCAGCGGTACCTCGACTCCGCTGGCAAACGATAAGTCCGGAAACCCGGACTCGGTGGCAACCCTTGATCACACCGTCGCCGACTATCCCTCACTTCGCCAAATTCCAAGGCTCGCAGTCCCCTATGCGGACATCTATCGTCGCGTGCGTATCCAGGAGACCCTGTATGAAATGCTCACTCAGCAGTACGAGTTGGCGCGCATCCAGGAGGCTAAGGATGTTCCAGTAGTTCGAGTGATTGATCTGCCGGGAATTCCCGAGAAAAAGTCCTTCCCGCCACGCGCCATGTTCATGGTAATTATCACCGCACTCATCGTGATTGCCGCGTCCGCTCGACTTCTGATTCTCAACCGATGGAATCAATTGAGCGTGCACGATCCGCGAAAGGAACTCATTGGCCGAATCGCAGCGGATGTAAATCGTCAAGTCAAACGATTCAGACAGGCGCCGGGGTACAGGCCATGACGACTTTGGCATTGGATCAGAGAACATCAAAGCCTAGGACGCTGACGACCTTTTCTTCAATCGTTGGCTTCTATCTGGCATTTCGTCTGGTTGCAGTTGTCATCTCAGTAAGATTGTTTGACGCTGACCCGCAGATTGGAGTCGTCACGAGCCTGGCACTGAATTACCTGATGTTGGTGTCAGCGGCTTTCCTCTCCTTTGGCCCCGGTCTGCGCAGGTATTCATGGTTCTTTCCCCTTGGGAGTCTTCGTTGGGCGTTTGCATTTCTGATCTTTTCCGGTTGCAGTCTTGTATGGACGAGCAGTGCATCGTTGTCAGCGGCAACCGCGTTCTGGTGTGCTATGGCATGCGACTTTATTACCGTAATAATGCTGTTGCGCATTGGCTCTGTTGAGGAGACAGTTGCCAGGTTGATGAACGGGTATGTTTGGGGCGCATGCACGATTGCCTTCCTCGCATGGATCCTTCCCTCTCAATCAGACCTTCGCCTTGGCGACGAAGACTATCTTGGTCCAAATCAGATCGGATATGCCTGCGCGTTCGCAGTTTTCTTTGCGCAATATCTCATGCGGCGAGGGGAGAAGGGATTCGTGATTCCAGCTTTATTCCTGGCAGTCACTCTCTTACGCAGCCTCAGCAAGACTACCCTCATTGCCTTTGTCGCCGGTCAGGCGTTACTTCTGTTTCGAGATCGCTCACTTAGCAAGAAGGCGAAGTTGTACATCAGTGCTTCCGGAGTTCTTGTAGTAACTGTCTTCTGGGGACTTCTTACTGCGTACTACGACGTCTACACTCACGCCGGAAATCAATCTGAAACTTTAACTGGCCGAATCGGAATCTGGGCATACATTCTTACCGAAGCCCTCCAGCAACCATGGATCGGCCATGGCTTTCATTCGGTTTGGAAAGTCATTCCACCGTTTGGCCCATTCGAAGCGAGACACGCGCACAACGAGCTTCTGCAGCAGTTTTATGCCTACGGAGTTGTGGGCGTGGCAATTCTGTTTGCGCTGTACTGGAACGTCTACCGCGAGATACGCAAGATCTCCGAAGGCTCCTTGAAGACGCTCTTTCTCGCCATGCTTCTATTCGTCCTGGTCCGCGGACTAGCGGATACAGAGGTGTTTGACCTGTCTCTGCCTTTGTGGGCCATCGCGCTGATTGGTTCAACGGTGATAAACCAGAACACCGGAACCGAGGTTCATGTATGAAACGGAATCTTCTCGCGGGATTCTCGCGATTGGAGGTATCAAAAAAATGAGAATCGTCGTTGCCGCCGTCTCTTCGAATCGCAGCATGTCGGGAGTATCTCGCCATGCGGCCAACCTGGTAAACGGCCTTCTCATGCGCGGAGAGGTTTCTGCGCTCCATCTCCTGGTCGCTCCCTGGGAACACAAGTACGTCTGCGATTCTATTGCTCGCGCGGACTCAAGGCTTCATGTCCATGCTGTTCCGCTTCGCGCAGGGACACTGCATCGAAATCTCTGGTACTACCGCACGCTTCCTGGAATCGCCGAACAATTGCGGGCCGACGTCGTACATTTTGCTTATCCATCGCCAATCCGCGCGGTAGCATTTCCGTGTCCCACTGTTGTCTCGCTCCACGATCTTTACCCCTACGACATCCCGTCGAATTTTGGATTTCCGAAGGTGCTCGTCAATCGAATGATTTTGCGGCAGTGCCTGCGAGGCGCGAATGCAATTGCCTGCGTCTCAGACAGTACCCGACTTCGGCTTGGGGTCCAGATGCCCGAGGCCATGTTCAAGGCAGTTACGATCAACAACTGTGTCGAGGGCGGCCCGAAACCGGTGAAGCCTTCATTCGTCTCGACCTGGCACGATGCCCCATTTCTACTTTGCGTGGCACAGCACCGACGAAACAAGAATGTCATGGTTGCCTTGCAGGCTTTCCGGCGGCTGATCACCCGCAATAATGTTTCGCAAAATACAAGACTGATTGTCGTTGGAATGCCAGGTCCGGAGTCTGCGCATCTATACAGGTTTGTTCGTGACGCACATCTCGCCGAGCAGGTTGTGTTTGTGAACGGCATCTCGGATGCAGAGTTGCAGTGGTGCTATCGCAATTGCGAATTACTGCTGGCTCCGTCGACTTTGGAGGGCTTTGGCTTGCCCGTGCTTGAGGCTCAGTTCGCCGGATGCCGCATCGTATGTTCCGACATTCCTGCTTTCCGTGAAGCGGGCGGAACGGGCGGCATATTTGTAGAGCTTGGCCCCGCTGCCGAAGAGCGATTTGCACAAGCCGTAGTTTCGGCTCTTCGTCAACCCAGACCGGCGCCGGCCCATTTGCCGAACCTTGCTCCAGGCTATGTTTCGCAGCAATACGTTCGGCTCTATCAGTTGTTGCTCGCCGCATCGGGATTGAAGGACAACCTATTGACGATTGAAGCCAAGTCATCCCTTGCAGATGAGGTGCCAGCCGCCTTGCGTTCTTAACTGGAAATGTCAAACAATTGTCATTTCTCCGTTCGGACTTGTTTACGTTCAAATCGGAGTGCAAAATGAACCATATGGTTAACAGTGAGGAGCTACTTCTGGACGAGGTTGGAGAGATACAGGCAACGAAGCCTGAATTGGGAACGATCCTCGTGGTCGAAGACGACCCGCGCATGCAAAAGGTCTTGAAGCGAATCTTCACCGAAGAGAGCTACTCGATTGACGTCGCGGGAGATGGCAAAACTGGACTGGAGCTTTTCCGTTCTCACCGTCCGGTCGCAGTCGTTCTCGACTCTGATCCTTCCGCAGATCTCTGGGCGAGAGTTGTGCCAGACAATGAAGTCGATTGCTCCGGATACTCCGGTGATCGTGCTGAGTGCGATCACTGAAGTTGTGGACAAGGTGCTTCTTCTGGAACTCGGCGCTGACGACTATGTCACCAAGCCTTTCAGCCCTCGGGAACTCATGGCCCGTGTCCAGGCTGCCATTCGGCGACGGAAGCGCCCGACACAATCAGCGGTGTACCGATTCGGTGAGTGCGAGATTGATTTTGAAAAGATGACTGCAAAAAGAGCTGCAGTGGTTGTCGCTCTCACTTCGCACGAATTCAAGTTGTTGCGATTCTTTACCGAGAATCCGGAGCGTGTGCTGAGCCGCGAACTATTGCTGAATGAGGTGTGGGGTTACAATTCTTACCCGACCACGCGCACAGTGGATAATCAAATACTAAAGCTGAGGCAAAAACTGGAGCCGGATCCAGCGAATCCAACCCACCTGCTCACCATCTACGGAGCTGGATACAAGTTTGTACCTTAAGCTGCATCGAATGGAACTCCGAACGAAGCGGGAGTAGCGGGCATGGGCGAGAACAGAGGGATTCGGACTCGCGTGCTGCTTGTCGCCGCCATGGCGCTGATTATCGCCGGAGCCACATTTGGCAGCCTGCTTATCGTTCGTCATCAGCTTCAGAGCCAGGTCACCAACGACTTTACCAGCGATCTGTCGCATTCAGTTACAACCTTTCAGACTCTGGAGACGCAACGCCTGAATGCGTTGGAGCGCGAGAACGCTCTTCTCGCTGATCTGCCTACTCTGAAAGCGCTGATGACCACCAGCGATAAAGCTACGATCCAGGATGCCGGAGTTCATTTTTGGAAAGTGAGCGAAAGCGATCTCTTTGGCTTGGCAGATAACCAGGGCCGCGTGGTTGCAGCCTATGCAAGGGACATGCGCGAAACCGAGCAGCTATCTGCGGACTTTACACAGCTTTTCAAAACGCCCACGCCCCGCTATCTGGTCAGTTCCAATCGCCTCTATGCTTGTTCCGTCCATCCGCTCTACTTCGGCAGAGAAAAAGACAGCATCCTGCTCGGCTACGTGATCAGTGGATTCGTGATCGGTCCCGATCTTCTCAAACAGATAAGCCAGGTGACTGCTGTCGATGCGGTGTTTCTGAGTCAGGGTCACTCCCTTGCCAGCACACTTGACGAATCGACAGTGCGCCAAATGACGAATACCTCGATCGTGGTTGGACACGATCTCAATACGCCCGTCACGCTGAAGCTTGGCAACGCGCGTTATCTCGCTGCCACGCGCGATCTCACGGCAAGCGCCCCGGTTCCGCTCCAACTTGTTGTGCTTAAGTCTTTCGATCAGGCGGAGCAGTCCATTCGGCAAATCGACCACCTCGTCCTCTTCGCCGGTTTTATCGCTTTGATCATCGGCACTGTCTCGATGATTTGGCTTTCCAGGGTCGTAACTCGGCCGCTTGAAGACCTGGCGACCGGTGTGCGCGCCTTTGGAGAGGGAGACAGTTCTCACCTGCTACCCAGCGACGGCACGCGCGAGGTCCGGGAATTGAGCCTCGCATTCGCCCGGATGCGCGATGAGATCATGCAGACGAATCAGGCATTGCTCGAGTCTGAGCGCCTCGCCACCATCGGCCGGATGGCAAGTTCCGTCTCGCATGACCTGCGGCATTATCTCGCCAGCGTCTATGCGAATTCAGAGTTTCTCGCATCGTCACCTCTCTCAGAGCACGAGCGAAACGAGATTCTGTGCGACATCCGAATGGCGGTTCACGGAACCACCGAACTGATCGAATCGATGCTGATCTTCAGCCGCACTGGCGCGGCCATACGCCGATCTCACGAGTTGGTCGCGACCTTGCTGGAACGTGCAATGACCTTGCTTCACGCACATCCAGATGCAGCCGGAGTGGCCCTCACGGCTCAATTTGGCGACCCCGCAGACTCGGCGGCATTAGTCGACGGCAAGCAAATCGAGAGAGCGATCTATAATCTTCTGCTGAATGCGTGCCAGTCCGCGCGTACCGGCTCCGACGAAGCACGCGTTGAGGCGCGACTGAGTATACGAGACAGCGTGATTTCAATCGAAGTGGAGGACAACGGGCCCGGTGTGGCTGAAAGCGTCCGCAGCAGCATGTTTCAGCCGTTCGTCAGCGAAGGAAAACAGAAAGGCTCAGGGCTCGGACTTACTCTTGCGAACTGCATCGCTGCTGAACACGGCGGCGAGGTGATCCTGGTAGCCACCAGCCCGGGAAAAACAATCTTTCGCATGACCATCGCCAGGGGAATCGTACAGCACGTAGCGCCCGAGAGCGCCAATCAGAAAAGGTGGGCAGCGGGATGATCCAGCAGCGCGCATCGGTAAATCAAGAGCAATTCACCTTACGGCCGCATGTAATCGCCGGTCTGCTCGGCGTGTTCTGCGTAACAAGTTCAGCGGCCTTAGGCCAGCAGAACCCGGATGCATCGCTCGCGTTGAAAGTGCAGCAACTGACCGAGGCTTTGAGCCAGACTCAAAAACGGCTCGATGAGTCGCAACACGACATGGAGCAGATGCGGGCACAATTAGCGGCTCTGCAACAGCAGATGGCACAGGGTCACGCTCCAGAAGCAGACTCCTCATCAGCGACGCAACTTTCCGCCGCGGTCGAGCAGATTCGCGAGCAGCAGGCTCTTGAAGAAGCCCAGATTGCAACTCACGAGCAGGCCAAGGTTGAGAGCGAGTCGAAGTATCCCGTAAAGCTGAGCGGCCTCATATTGCTGACGGGATTCGTCAATACAGCTCAAGTTGACGATCCGGTGACACCAACACTTGTCCTGGAGGGGCCGGGCGCCACAGGTGCGTCGCTGCGGCAAACAGTGCTGGGTATCGACGCTCGCGGACCGCATGTGTTCAACGCCCGATCGCATGCCGACCTCCGGATCGACTTCGATGGTGCATCCCTCTCCAACAGCACGGCCTCTTCCTACGCGGGAGGGTTGCTTCGGCTGCGCACGGCCCATGCCTCTCTAAACTGGCAGCACACTGAGGCATTCTTTTCCCTCGACCAGGCCATTGTTGCCCCCAATTCTCCCAGTTCGCTTACCGCCGTTGCCGTGTCAGCGCTGGCATGGTCCGGCAATTTGTGGACATGGAATCCCCAGGTAGGTCTAACGCAGGATATTCCCTTCGCATCTTCGCAGCGCTTCAGGATTCAGGGTGCACTCATTGACGTTATGAACCCGCTGCAAATTTACAACGGGGCGGTCGCAACACCTTCGACCATCGTGGTCCCTACGACAGCCGAGATGAGTCGCTGGCCCGGAGCGGAAGGCAGAATCGCGCTTCTTGGCAGCAAAGATGAATCCGGCTTTCAAATCGGCTTTGGCGGTCTCTATGCTCCTCATCGCACATCGGGAGGGACACGATTTAATTCATGGGCTGCCACCTACGATTTCCTTATTCCGCTTCCAGGGCGCGCTGAACTCAGCGGCAGCGGATACTGGGGACAGGCTTTGGGTGGACTTGGTGGAGGTGGCTACAAAGACTATGTATTTAATCTGATTCCCGCCTATTCCTTCCGCACGCTCGACGATCTTGGCGGATGGGTTCAGTGGAAGGAGCGAGCAAGCGAACATCTTGAATTCAATGTTGCCTTCGGAACTGACCAGGTTCCCGCCGCCCAGCTAAGACCGTACGCCGGCCCTCCAACCGCGTACTACCTGAATCTCGCGCGCAATCGCACTTACACAGGCAACGTGATCTATCGCCCCAGTGCCTACTCTGATGTTTTCGCTGGAGTATCGGCATCTTCAAAGTTCTCCCGTGAACGACTACACCGCGACAGGGGACATCATTGGAATCGCGACTGGGTACCGGTTCTGATGAAAAGAAGAAGACACATGCCGCGGTTATTCTTGTTTCTCTTATTCGCCGCGACAATCACCCGGGCGCAGTCCCTGTCGACGGTCGACGTGAGCGCGCGGCTTGCATTTCCCAAAGCCGCGGCAAGACACACTCCGCCCTCCGCTGTCTTCTGGCTGAAGCCATTGCAGGAAACTCCGCCGGCACCATTTCTGCCCGAACATCATTACACGCTCCTGCAGAAGAACCGCATGTTTAAACCGCATGTGCTGATTATTCCGGTCGGCAGTGTCGTTCAGTTTCCCAACGCCGACCCTTTCTTTCATAACGTTTTTTCGCTCTTCGATGGAAAGCGATTTGACCTCGGCCTCTACGAAGCAGGTTCGACAAAGTCTGTCACCTTCTCTCGCGAGGGCGTCTCCTACATTTTTTGCAACATCCATCCGGAAATGAGCGGAGTCATCCTGACGCTTTCGACTGCCCTTTATTCCAAGGCCGACGCAGGCGGGGTGTTTCACCTCGCAAATGTGCCGACAGGCGATTACGAGATGCATGTTTGGATTGAAGGAGTGACGCAGCCCGACTTGAATCGTATGGCTCGCCATGTTCATCTCACGTCGGGTTCCGGAGACCTGGGTGCAATTCAGGTTCCTGCTGATCTTCTGAATTCGACGACTCACACCAACATGTACGGACAGCCTTACGATAGAGATATCAAACCCACCTACTAGGCAAGCTTCCGCTAACCGTCATAATCTCCCGTACACAAATCCGGATTCGGCTCTCTGAGGCATTGGAAATCTCGGCGGAATGAATCCGAATGGCCGGAAGGCTCATAGGTCCTCAGGCCCGCCAGTTGCAAAGCAATGTGCCAAATAAAGGCTGGATTATTCCGCGCGTAGCGCCATAAAAGGTGACGCGGATCCTGCACCAGCCGATGAAGCCACTGCAGGCCGGCTCGCTTGATCCATTCGGCACAATCCCTGATGCGCCCAGTATGAAAATCGAATGCCGCACCGACGCCGAACATCAGAGACGTGTCCAGCTCAGGGAGATACCTCCGCATAAACATCTCCTGACGGGGCGAACTGATGCCGACCCAGACGATATCTGGCTTCGTTCTGCATGTCGTCCGAATCAGTTCCCTCTCCTGCGCAGCCGTCAAGTCGTGAAATGGCGGAGTGTAGGTGCCCGCAATCTGAATCCAGGGGAACCGCCGCGCAAGGTTTGCGGCAGAGTTCTTGTGCGACGCCGGGCTTGCCCCCATACAAAAAATGCCTGTATTGAGCAAATTGCTTCCGGCGAAAGACTTCGAGCATCAGGTCGGGCCCCGTCAATCGGCTCATCCATCGCAAACCCTGCATCCGTCCAACCCATGCCGTCGGAGTTCCATCGGGGAGCGTCATATAAGCATCTGCGAATGCATCCTTAACCGCCGGATTGCGCTGAGCCTCCATGATGCCGTGCACCCCGGCCAGGCAGATATAGCCCTTCCGGCGAGTGATCAACGCGGTTTCAATTCGGCTCAATGCCGCTGCCATGTCGACTGCCTCGACCTGCACTCCCAGCACATTGGCATACAGTCTCCGCGCCGGCGCTACATTTGCAATCTCGAGGTTTCTTGCCGGAAATGAATCAGCAGTTGGAATCAGATCGAATACCTCCTCCGAAGCATTTGGCTCCAGGTATTTGGTTCGTGCAGTCATGCTTCCTCCACGGCTGGTTCCCGAGAAGCCAGACCTTCAAGCCTGAATGCGCCGGTGCGCAATTCGCGAAGCAGAGGAAAATAGACGAGCAATGAAATGAACGCAAAAGAGAGGCGGGCCCAGACGATTGCCATCACCCCTGAACCACGCAGGAAGAAAACAAGAACGATGATCAAGGCAGCTGTCCCTGCCAAATTGATAAAGGTCACTGGGCGCACGCGGCCGAGCGCGAGCATGGCATAGGATCCGGATACGCTGAGTGCGAGAAGCACGGAGCCAAGAAGCACAGAAGGCAAGAGAGGAGCACAAGTAGCTGCGATGGCCTCACTCGCCAGAAATCGAAGAAGTCTGCCCGAAAAGACAAGCAGAAGACCTGCCAGGGTGAACACGATGAGAGCATTGATAAGGAAGGCAGCCAATAGAGCCTTCCGCAGCGCGGCAGGAGCGGCCTTTGCGCGTTGGCTTGCAAGATGCGGAAACAGAAAATGCAATCCAGCAGCAGTTAACCCGTAAACCGGCTGCGACATCTGCGCGCATAGCGCATAGGAGACAACGGCAGTCGCGCCCATCGACGCTCCAGCGACTAGTCTGTCGGCCTGGCTGAACATCACTCCCGTAGCCGAAAGCAACCACGTGAAGATGCCGAATCGAATCAGTTCCCTGGTGGCCACGGGATCAAACGACGGTGTCAGACTCTGATAATCCAGCAACTGCCGCAGCCTGATGAACTGCGCCAGCAAAGCCGTCGCCGCAAAAGCCGTCGTTGCCAGCATGATGTACACGACGTCCCGCGTGAAAGCGGCGAGCACAGCAGCGGCGGCGAGACTCAGCAGACGCGCTGCGATGCTGATTCTTACCGCTGCGCCATATCGCTCAAACGCTCGTTGCGTGCTGATGCATACGGTTTCAACAGCTCGAATTACAGTAAGCACCGCTGCGATGCGAATACAAGACAAGCACGCCTGATTCAACGCGGCATCGGCGATGGAGAGCCGATTCGCCAGAATCGGCGCGAATACCCATAGCAGCAGGGCCATCGCGGTTCCGAGAATGAGGTGGATTCCAAACGAGGCCCGTACCGCACGGAGTAAGGAATCTCCATTACCAGCACCCCTTCGAGTCGCGACCTGCTGAATGTTGGCATCGCCGAATCCCGAAGCCACGATTGAACCGAAGCTCACGATTGCGGTTGCAACCGCCCAGACGCCATATTGCGCAGCACCCAGATGGCGCAATACGAGTGGCGCCAAAGCGAGCATACCGAAGGGGTAAGCCGCATAGTCCAGCAGACCATAAACGAAGTTAGAGATCTGCCGCCTCATCTGCCTCCCGCGTCATCTGGCATGCTTCGACGCTAAGCGGACGGGCGATGACAAGTGTCAGACCTCGGTCAGGCGATTGTCATTTGATTGTCAGTTCCCCTAAGCGCTTGCTTGGGCGCATTCGGATGGGCTGATGCATGACCTTTGCTCCTCACAAAGTCAACTCCATTCGTGAAAGAAAAATTCAACCCATGGAGAATGACGCGAACGGCCAGTCGCGCGTCACATGCCTCCCAACGGCAGTTTCTCTTCCAGCAATGCAATGACTACCCGGTGACAATTGGGTGACAAGTTTTCTTTAGCGCACGCTCTAAGGTGATGGAGCGCTCGATCCCTCCTCCAGCCCATTCGAGTGTCACATCGGTCCGCATCTAAAGGAGTCCCCATGAACACAATTCGAGTTCAATCCTTCCCTCAGCTCTCGCGCTTCGCATCCGTCGGTCTTCTCGCAATTTGCTCGATGCTGCCGGCGCAACAGGCTCAACATTACAAGCAGACAAACCTCATCTCCAACATCCCCGGGATGGCAGCGGCAACCGATCCGAACCTGGTCAATCCCTGGGGCATCTCCCGCAGTTCCGGGTCACCCTGGTGGGTTTCTGACAACGGACAAGGCGTTGCTACCCTATACACGGGTGCCGGCGCCATCAATTCGCTCGTCGTCACAATTCCCGCAGCCGACGACGGCGCAGGCACACCAACTGGACAAATCTTCAACGGCAGTCAGGATTTTCAAATTGCACCAAACAAGCCGGCAGTGTTCCTTTTCGTCACGGAAGACGGTACTCTCTCTGGCTGGAATCCTACGGTTCAAGCGACAAAGGCTGTCGTGAAAGTCAACACCCACAGCGCATCGGTCTTCAAAGGTATGGCTGTGGCAACCGTCGATGATCGACATGCAGGTTCAGCAAATTATCTATACGTGGCGGATTTTCGAAAAGGACGCATCAAAGTCTACGACACGAACTTCTACCCGATCTCCATGCATGGAGATGCCTTCCGGGATGAGCGCATTCCCAAGGGATTCGCGCCATTCAATATCCAGAACATCGGTGGCAACCTCTACGTGGCCTTCGCGAAGCAGGACGGCGCGAAGCACGATGAGGTGGACGGTGCGGGCCTCGGCTTCGTTGACGTTTTCTCACCCACCGGCCGTCTGCTGAATCGGCTTGAGTGGGGCAAATGGTTTAACGCTCCCTGGGGAATGGCCCAGGCGCCCAGCGATTTTGGCATCTACAGCCACGACATTCTTGTTGGGCAATTCGGTAGCGGCCAGATCCTTGTCTTCGATCCCGTGACCGGAGACTTCAAGGGAAATCTGCTCGATGCAAATAATGCGCCGATCTCCATCAATGGTCTGTGGGGAATCGCATTTGGCAGCGGTGGAAACTCCGGTTCAGCAACGACTCTCTATTTCGCGGCCGGACTAAATGATGAGAAGGATGGTCTTTTCGGCACGATCGCGGCGATTGAGAATATCTTCGGAGGAGATCTCTAGCCTCGACCAGCGATTCGCATTAACTCACAGGAACATTGGAAGAAGAACCTCGGGGTTGCTGACGGCAAGCAGATTGCCCGGCAGCCCCGTTTCCGTCAAATCTGAGGTCGTATGCCTTCTGAACAACGCCCTGGCAGCGTTTGCACGCTGGATCACATTTAATATTTGTTTTGATTGGGGCGGCTAGTGGGGATCGAACCCACGACATCCTGAGCCACAGTCAGGCGTTCTGCCGCTGAACTATAGCCGCCATACCTATACGATTGTAGCATCGAACCAACAGGCCCGAAGCGGGCCTCGCAAGGTCGTCGATGCCCAATTCTAAAGCCAATACGCCTCGCTTGATCCCGCCGAACTCTCCCGAAATTGGAGGTGTTGTTGTGCCTTCAGGACGCTGGAGCCGCGGCACAGGAATCTTTAGCGATGAGACATTACGCAGGCTGAAATTCCTGCTCGATGAAGCGTTCCGCATTCCCTTCACTCGGATTCGATTCGGCATAGACGGCATCGTCGGCCTCTTCCCGGGCTTGGGAGACGTCGCCGCAGGCCTGCTCTCCTTGATCATTCCCATCGCCGCCTGGGTGCGCGGCGTTCCCTATGTCACCCTCGCTCGCATGACCGCGAACATCTGCATCAGCGTCCTCGTCGGCACAATTCCAATTGTGGGAGACGCCTTCGACATCGCGTGGAAAACGAATGCTCGCAATTACAACCTATTGCAACGTCATCTCGGCCAGCCGCGGCGTCACACGTGGAAGGACTGGGTGTTCCTTCTCGTGCTGGCATGCCTTATCGGACTCGTTTTTGCGATTCCCATCGTGCTTCTACTCTGGCTATTCGAGCGGGCCATCCATCCATGAAGCCAGACTCTGCGCGGAGTGGGAGGCTCAGCCCGTTCCGCGATACAATCAGAGAATCACGTCGGGGCGTAGCGCAGTCTGGTAGCGCATCTGCTTTGGGAGCAGAGGGTCGGGGGTTCGAATCCCTCCGCCCCGACCAGAAGTTACTGCAGGGCTTCATTTCCAAGCCCCACCGGATTCTCTTCCCGCCCTGCTTGCGTTCTTCGCTCAATCCGCGATAACAACGTTCAGGCTTTCGAATTTGAAGCAGAATCCCTCGATATTCCTGCGGCATGCCTCTCCGCCAGCGAGCCAATCCAGCAGAAAGCTTGCCTCACTGCTTTTCAAGATCCGTTCGGTCTTCCTGTCCACTTCAATGCGGCTCAACGGAGCTGAAGCGCATTTGCCGGTATCCGTAGCCGCATTGCCCGTACCCTGTGAGATCAAAGAGAACCCTCATTTCATGGCCAGTAATAACCGGCCCCATGCAAATAATCGAGCTCTACCGCAACGGCAGAAACAAGCAAAGCGACTGCGATTGCAAAAAACGTAAGCCGCGGAAACCGCTCCGGGAGTGTAGCCGGCATCTGCTGGGCATACTCGAAAAGGCGGAATGTCGCAGGCGCGCGCGAAGATACTTCCTGTTGAACGTTTTCGCTGTACCGCATCTCAAAATCGAGTGGCGTTTGAACTCCGCTGACGTGGGGAATTTGAGCTTCGTTGATACGGATTGAGATCCAACCCGTATTGCCCGTTTCAATGCGGCTTTCGATTTGTTTAGTTGGCATGTGTCCTCGCAAACGCGGCTGGGATTTGGTACTCTGCAGGGCCGCTGTTCATGCTTGAACCCTATTCCGTTCACTATAGCCCGACAATACTGCAAACGACGCAGATTGAATGATTTACACTCACACCTTCGAGATAGGTAATCCAGCAAAACAGTAATTGGATTTCATTACCGCGAGACAAAAAGTAAGTACCGAGGCGACTCCAATGAATGTGGAAATTGGCGCTCCAGATGAGATCGGTCTAGGCGATCGACTCGGTTAATAGGCGCGTATCGAACTTGCCACGAACACGCGCGCGATCATCGTTGCTCTCGCCTCCTTGCTTCGCTTAACCCCCGAGAGCCAACCAAGCCTGTGCAAGGCGGCATCCCTGTCAGAAGCAGTGGGCTGCACGGCGTCTCCCCACAAGTGAGGCCAGCTATGCCTGAAAACGTGGGAGAAGGAAGAATCCTCATCGTCGATGATGAAAAAGTGGTCGCCGATACGCTGGGGAAAATCCTGTCGGCCAACGGCTACAACATTCGCGTCGACTATTCGGCTGAAGCCGCAATGCTGACGATCGCGCAATGGAAGCCAGACGTTGCCATCCTTGACGTGATCCTTCCAAAAATGAACGGAGTGGAATTTGCCGTCACGCTGAAGGGTCGCTTCGCAGAATGCCAGGTTCTGCTGTTTTCGGGGCAACCTTCCGCCGAGGGACTCATGCAAAAAGCCAGAAGCGAAGGTCACAAATTTGAGATTCTGGCGAAGCCGGTCCACCCGTCTGTCATGCTTGACGCGATCTCAAGCCTGCTTTGTCAAAACAACCCGCAACGCTGCAACTAGGTTTGAAGAATAACGTTTGGTATCGATCAGAGTGGGCCGTTCCAAGCATGGAAGCCGATGCTAGGCTTGTGCGCGCACCAGCAGGCAGGTGATGTTATCGTGGCCGCCTGCCTTCTTCGCCGCTTCCACAAGTCGCGCAGAGAGCGCCTCAAGCGTCAGATCGCCCGTGAGCAACGTCTGAATGGTCGGGTCAGCCAGCTCGCGTGTGAGCCCATCGGAGCAAAGCAGGAACAGGTCGCCCGGTTCCGCTTCGAGTTCAAAGACATCCGGCGTTACTTGAGATTGTGTTCCAAGTGCACGGGTGATCACGTTCTTCAGCGGGGAATGCAATGCTTCACGCGGTGTCATCCGGCCAAGTCGCACTTGTTCTTCCACCAGCGAGTGGTCGCGGGTGAGCTGTTCCAGTCGGCCCTGCCGCAAGCGGTAGCAGCGGCTATCTCCGACGTTCAGCACCCATACATGATGTTCAAGAGTGGCTAGAGCCACGAGGGTCGTGCCCATGCCGTTCAGGCGGTGATTCCGTTGCGCGCGCGAAAAGATGGCTTCGTTCGCCGCGCAGATTGCACTCTGAGCCGCTTCCGGCAGCGGAGAGCCGCTCTCGGGACTGCGGCCAGTCAGCAATCGAAGGATCTCGTCCACTGCGATCGTGCTGGCAACTTCACCCGCAGCCGCACCGCCCATGCCGTCGCATACCACGTAGACACCAGCCTCGACGGAGAAGCCGTAGGCATCCTCATTCGAGGGGCGCTTGCGCCCGCGGTCGGAGACCGCCGCAGCCGTGTACCGAACGACAGCCGTGGCCAAGAAAAACCTCCGCAGGCAAGTTTACACGTCTTAAGCAAGCCCTGAATACCCTGCCCCAATTAGTGGGCAGGCCTTGGACCAGCCGCTGGCGCAGCCAGCTCATATACTTGGATGGCCCCGGCATCAAGAACGGCCACCCGCTGGGCCGACGGGGAAATAGCTACGTTTCCGCCGCCATCAAGTATGGGGCTCGCTGGTGCGGTCAGATCCACCTTCCCGGTTTTGGCATCGTAGACTTCCACGAGTTGTCCCTTCACATCGTCAAAGCTGAGCGGAGCGAAGGAATTTATTTCGTGTGTGGCGAGAAGAGTCTCCCGGGCAACCCGAAGTCCGTTAGGCGCCATGATCAGGCGCGGCCAGATCTGCGTCGGCGGCTTTGCGGCATTCCACAGACGCTTGCCATCGGTCGAGATAGCCACCATCCAGCGACTGTTGTCGGGATTACAGGTCGTGACCAGAATCTCCGCATCCGAGATGAACTCCACCGATGGAGCGCACATCGAGTCCAGGCTACCAATCACGCGATTGCCGCCCTTGAAGTAGTTCAGGTTCAAAACCCACTCATGTCCCTTGCCGCGAAGCGTCTCGACCAGCCCCTCAGAATTAATCGGCAGATGCACCGTCGTCCGAGTGCGGCTCGAAAGCATCACCTGACCCGTAGTACGACGCACGATGCGAAGGACGATGTCGGGTTGAGCGTACGATTTCACTTCATCTGTCGTAACCCAGGCTGAAGCTGTTGCTGGATTCGTTGCTGTGCCCGCCTGCGGCTTCGAGCCCACTGGCTCGCGCGAATCGGTCGCGACCAGATCCTGAGCCGGGTCCATCTCCAGCCACAACAGCGGGCCCTGGAATCGCAACGACGGCTTCAACTCTAGCGACGCATCCCCCAGCTGCAACTCTTGCTGATCGCGCAGAAGAAAATGACCGTCTTTCAGCATCCACAGGTAGCGGCCCCTGTCGTGAACGGTCCATAGAGCCTCGGCACTCACCGTACCGCTGGGCAGAGAAAGCACGACTGCACGAATCTGGCGCTCATTCTCAACAGCTGGGTTGCCTTCACGGCGAATCAGACCTGGGGCATGAAACGTAAACAGTAGATGGTCTTCATCGACAAAATCCAGCGAAACCAGACTCTCTCGCTGCCCCTGATAAATCGCGCCAGGGGCAAAGAACCCCAGCGGTTCGACGGGTATGGTAATTGCGGCCGGCTGCGATGCCGGATGCTGGGGCTTGGCCGGCTCTGCCGAAGACGGGTCCTTGGCATCCTTGGGATGGTGTCCGAAAAGCTGACCGTGCGCCGCAGAAGTTGATAACACTGCAGCGATTCCCAAAACTATACCCAGGCGCGCATAAGCAGCGCACCGATCAGACCCACAAAATTGCTTCACCATCTCTTTACTTATTCTCGCCGATTCCCGCGCTTTGACCGCACGAAGACATCAATTTCTTCCGGCAGGAGTTCGGTCGATACTGGCTGCGCAAGCAGACACTGCGTCGCGGCGGGCCCGAACCAGAATAATCGGCTGCAAACAGGAACGCCCGTTGCATGCAATCCGCAAAGCGGACGCACCCAACGGGCGTGGCAAATTCAGACCCTGACCCTATTTTCTGACACCACCGCCAGTGGCAGGTGCGGAAGGAGCTGATGGGCCCGCACTCATGCCCCGACTGCTGACCGGTGCAGCAGGCGACGCGACTGGCCCTCCACCGCTGCGTCCCATACCCGACGAGGCGCTGTATCCTCCGGAGGATGGCATCGAACTCGGCGGCGGCGCAGAACCCCGATGAACAGAAGTCGCCATCGATTCCGACATCGACATCCGGCCGTCAGCCCTTCCCGTCTCCGGGGCACGCGTGTAAACGGGAGTCGTCGCAATGCCGTGGCTGATCGCCTGGTTCGAGAACTTGCCCAGATGCCCAAGCGTCTCTCGCGGCACACCCAACCCTGCCGAATCCTTCCGGAAGACGAAGGAAGTGGGCGATGCAATCTCCGATGCCGCAACCGGCTTGGTGTTTACCGCAATCACAGATGCTCCGTGAGGAAGCGGCGGTTGAGCCGGCATGTGCGGAGTCCTGGGACCGCTCCCAACGACGTGTTGGATCGCGGGGTTCTGACTCCCATCCGTGAGCCCGGCAAAGCTTGCGTTGTTGAGGCCATTCCATCCGCCTCCGGGCATCCATCCCCAGCCGACGTTATCGCAGTACGACCATGAGCCGGAATGATACGGAGTCCACGCCCACGGATACGGAGACACCCAGGAGTAGCCGGTGCCCGGATACCACGCCCACGAACCATTCGAATAGGGACTCCACGCAGCGCTGGCAAAGTACGGCCGCCACATTGACCCGCATCCGCCGCCCGCGTTCATAAAGCTCCCGTAGTACGACATGTCGCTCGTGCCATACGCGTACGGTGAATTGAACGCACTCATAGCTCCTACATTGGAGTGGTAGGAAGCAGCCGTATGATCCCACTGATCGAACGCGGTCTGCTCAACATCCTTCGCGACGACCGGCCCACCCCGATCAAACACTTCAAAGGTTGCGGTCTTCTTTTTGGAGACAATCGTCTCTCCGTTCGCATCGGTCACACGAACAGATCCATCCAGCACCGCCAGTTTTGCCTTGGTGCCCAGAAGTTCCAGCCTCACATGCGTTGCGGGATCGAGAGCCAGCTTGTGCGTCCCAAATATCAGTTCAAACTGATTGGGAGACGCCTTGCTGTTCTGCGGCTTCACCAGGCTGATATAGGCTGTCCCTCGTATGACATGCACAGAGGAAATGGTGGCGCCGGTTGCTGCGCGCTCAAGACTTGGAAACTCCACGCTTGAATTCGGCGTCAGTCGCAGCGAGCTGTTGTCTTCAAACTCAATTTCGGCGATGCCTTCGCCGGTGCGGAGCTGGTTTTGCTCAACGACCGGCAGATTGGCAATGGCCGGTTCAAAACCCCGTCCGATGCTGCGGTCAATGTCGACCGCGCCTTTTATCTGGCTTAGGCGGACAATACGTACCTTGGAGCCGCCGGGATTTGAAGTCGTTGCGTCATTCGCCTGTGCGAGCACCGCTGATGATGCCAGCAGCGAAAGCGAAGAGAGTGTGATGGCCTTGAAAAGTAGAGTAGATCTCATGTTCGCATCCTCTTTTTCGTTAGCGAACGTCCTGAAAACGCCTTGGATGAAGGAGATCGCCCAAGGCGCACCGTGGCAATGATGCTAGCACGAACTTGGACGGTCTGACGAGACTCAAAGTTCCCCTGACAATGCAATGACATTTGCCGGCTCGATGCAGAGCACTCCATCCCTATCCGGTCAAGGAGCATCTGCGAGAGAATGGTTAAGTGAAACGCTCTGGCACCGCCGATCTCCCTCTGCACGGTGGCCGTGTCCCGGCATGGCTGGCCGAGCGCATGACCCAACTCGGTACAGCCATCGTTGAGTGTGTAGTCCAGTCCTATGGCCCGCATGAATTCCTGACGCGCATCAGCGATCCCTTCTGGTTCCAGGCGCTTGGCTGCGTGATGGGCATGGACTGGCACTCCTCGGGCATCACAACCTCGGTGATGGGCGCATTGAAACGAGGGCTCAATCCGCGTTTCCCCGAACTCGGAATCACCGTTTGCGGGGGTCGCGGCAAACACTCTCGACGCACGCCAGCCGAGCTTCTTGATTTCGCCGGCCGCACCGGTCTGAACGGCAACGACCTTGCCCGTACCAGCCGTCTCACCGCCCGCATTGATAACAATGCCATCGGCGATGGTTTCCAGCTCTACCTGCATTCCTTCATCATTGATAAGACCGGCGAATGGGCCGTTGTTCAGCAAGGCATGAATGAGGAAAGCCGGCTCGCCAGGCGCTATCATTGGCATTCTTCCGCTGTGCGCGACTTCGTCTCTGAACCGCATACCGCCATCGTGGGTAAGCCCCAAGGAACGATTCAGAACCTCGTGGACCACCGCGCCGGCCATGCGCAACAGGCTTTGCTGACCATCGCACATGAACCAATTCAAACCTCCCTCAACCAAATTCGCAGTCTGATCATGCCATCGCATCACGACGTGCGGCCGGCGGATGTCGATCTCAAGCGTCTTGGCGCTGTGCTTGCCGTCGCGCACGAGCAGGAACTTCGTGACTTCGCGTCGTTCCTGCTGGTTGAAGGCCTCGGCCCGCGCACCCTGCAATCGCTCGCGCTGATCGCGGATGTTGTCCATGGCGCGCCCAGCCGGTTCGCCGATCCCGCTCGCTTCTCCTTTGCCCATGGCGGAAAGGACGGCCACCCCTTCCCCGTTCCGCTCAAGACTTATGACGAATCGCTTGGCGTGCTGCGCAGGGCCCTCGATGCTGCAAAGTTAGGCCACACTGAAAAACTCGAAGGTTTCCGGCGGCTCGACCGCCTTACCCGTAATGTCGAATGCAACATGGAGCCCTTGGCCGATTTCAGCACTGCAATCGCTCACGAGCGCGATATCTCATCTTCCGTCGGCGGCAGAACCGTGTTCGACGATGCTCGCGAGCCAAGAAAAACAGCCGCGAATCAACAGCTTTCCTTGTTCAGCGAAAAATCCGCCTTTGAGCAGTGCAACTGAAGGCATTGCGCCGTGCGACAGTAAAAGTAAGCATGGCCGAACCCACAATATTGAGCCCGCGCACCAAATTCCTTGGCTATGGCGCATGCGCGGTTGCCGGTTCCCTATGGGGGACTGGCTTCTACTTCGGCCGCCTGGCTCTGAACGAGATGAGCGTGGAGCATATGGTGCTCTACCGCTTCCTCTTCGCCTGTATCGGCCTGCTGCCCGTTGCGCTGCTCAACCGGGTGCGCTTCACATGGAGCGAGATTCGCATCATCCTTATCTCCTCCGCATTTGGTATCCCCATCCAGTTCCTCATTCAGTTTCACGGCCTTGCCCACACCACCGTCAGCCACGCATCCTTGATGGTTGGATCCATGCCCGTCCTCCTTGGCGTTGCCGCTGCCATCTTCGCCGGTGAACACCTCGACTACATCGGCTGGGCTGCGCTGGTGGCATCCACCATCGGCGCAGCCTTGATCGTGCTCGGCGGACACCGGGGTCCGGCGACGCAAGGCGAGCCAACTTTATATGGCGACCTGCTCGTGGTTTTCTCCCTCTGCACCGCGCTTAGCTGGATTCTCCTCAGCAAGAAGCTGATGCAGACGCACAGTCCAGTCGTGGTCACGGCCTACAGCATCGTCGTCGGAACCATCATGCTGGTCATCTGGATTCTCGGTCCGATGCTCTTCAATCCCTGGCGTGCCGAAAAAATTGCGCCGCCGCCCTTCGCTCACGTGAGCATAACCGCTTGGGTGGCGCTGGCCATCAGCGGCCTGGCCTGCACCGCCACCACAACTTTCCTTTGGAACTGGGGCATCCATCACGTCCCGGCTTCGCGCGCCGGCGTTTTCCTCAACATCGAACCCGCCCTGGGCTCCTACCTTGGCGTGAAGCTGCTCGGCGAACACCTCGGTCCCTATGCATGGTTCGGCGGGCGCTCATCCTTTGCGCGGCCATCGTCTTGACCATGCGAGGCCACGAACCCCAGCCCGACGTAATCCTGGAGTGAAAGCACCGGGGTAATAGGTCTGAAGTCACATCCCAGGTGAACCCAAAGTCCCATGCCGACGCCACCATAGCGCCATTGGAGTGGCTCCAGCCACGGGGCTAGACTCGCACTTGGCATGGAGGTGGTTGTGAGCCTGTTGACATGGAGTCACGAGTGCATCGTCGGCGTCGAAGCCATGGACGATCAGCACGGAATCCTGATGGATACCCTGAACGAGATTCGCAGCACACTCGTCCACGGAGTCGATCGCCGCGCCATCTGCCTGCAATTTGAGCGACTCATCGAGTTCACCCAGATGCACTTTCAGTGCGAAGAACACCTTCTGCAACAGCAGGGCTTCCCCGGCGTCGTCGAACACCAGACCGCACACAAGCATTTGCTGGCAAGGCTCTATGCAGCCCTGGAACAGCTGAAGGACGATGACTTCGTCCACTTCAGTTCGCTACTCGAATTTCTGCCTGCGTGGTACCTCGAGCACGTGGAGCAACTCGACAGGCCCTACGGCATTTGGCTGAACGAGCGCGGCGTCTACTAGTTAACAGGCACCTCGTACTACATTCTAAGAACCTCAAAGGCGACCGCCGGATTCCTCTCTCAACTCCATCTCAAAAGCGCCGATAGCTACATTGCCCGGCAATTTCGGCAGGAGAAGAATCGGGATGGCTCTCTTGACCTGGAACAATACATATTCGGTAGGCATCAAGTCCCTTGACGATCAGCACGCCGGCCTATTTGATTCATTGAACGAATTGCATGCGGCCATGCTCAAAGGCCAGGCAAAATCCGTGATAGGCCCTCTGTTGGAGGATCTTCTCGCCTACACCCGAAGCCACTTTTCAGCCGAAGAGGTGATGCTGGCAAGGGCGAAATATCCTGATCTAGCTGCGCATCGACTGAAGCACAAAATTTGACGGCGCAGGTCGCTGAATACGCTGAACGCTACAAGCGCGGCGAGGCCGCAATCAGCGTGCACCTCATTCAATTCCTGCGCAACTGGCTCGGGGAACACATTCTGCGCGAAGATCGCGCCTATAGCGGATGGCTCGCACAGGCCAGCTTGCGGTCTTAGTTCTTTCCAACGTAGACATGGATCTGTCGAAGAAGTCCGCGCGCGGATTCCTTGCAGCTCATCTTGTCTAGACTTCGAGCGACAACTGCGCCGTAGCCCACGGCGAAAGCAGCGCTTTCGGCTCCGCGGCAAGGTCGTACACCAGGCGCTCCAGCACCAACCGCTTATCGGGGGGCGACGAGCGCAGTTCCAGATCAGCCCGCGCAATCAGCCGCAGCGCACGCGTCAGTTCACGCCGGCTCTTGTACCGGCGCGCTTGCCGAATTAGATCGTCTGCCGCAAAAGGCGGCATGCGAAATCCCTGCCACAACGCCTGCCAGATCGCACGAGAATCCCGCACATTCTTCTCGACAATCACCAGCATCTGCCGGAACGTCCGCGCCAACATATATAGATGCCCAATCGCCGCATCCTCGCCCGCATCCGAGCTGTTCAGCAGCCCGTGCAGCAATGCCAGCGCTCGCGCCGTATTGCGGGAACTGATGGCATCGGTCAATTCATAAAGCGACCGTTGCTTGGCAGCCAGCACCATCGTCTCCACATCGCCCAGCGTGATGCGGCCACGTCCGAACGTGTACAGCAGCAGTTTCTCGAGTTCCGACGCAATCAGCATCATGTCCGCGCCGAGCGCATCCACCAGTTCGCGCGCCGCGTCTGGCTCCAGCTTGGTATCCGCGGCTTGAGCGGTCGCCACGGCCCAGCGCATCGCGTCTTCGTCGCCTACACGCGCCAGTTCAACCATCCCGCAGTGTTCGCCCAGCGTTTCGGTCAGCCGTTCGAAGCGATTCTTGTCATCCATTTCCATGCGCCGCGTATCCGTAGGGATGCGCAGAAAATCAGCAATAAAGATCAGCAGCGCCTGCGGATTCGGCGATTTGAAATACCGATCCAGCGCGGCAAATTCGTCCTTCTTCGCTCCCCGCGTGTAGAGCTGCCGCACATTGCGCACGAAAATTACCTGGAAGGGCGACATGAGGGACGGCGTCTGGGCACGATCAAGCACATCAAAGATTGGAGTCGAACTCAGGTCGAGATCGGAAAGGCAGAAGTCCTTCAGGTCTGGCGGCACGAAGGCCTTCAGAACCGCCTCGCGGCATCGATCGAGGAGAAAAATCTCGTCGCCCGCAAGCACATAACCTGGCCTCAGCGCCCCTTTGCCGGTCGCCGCAGCCTCAATCTCTGCGACAAATCGCCCCACGGCGCTGAAACCTGCACCCCAGCGAGAACCGGTCATCGCACAAAGCTCCAGGTTGGCCGCACAGCGAGCATGCCTATACAGACTACCAGCGCAACATGACCTAGAGATTGAGGATTAAGGGGCTGAAACCTCAACTGCAACCCCAGTCCCTATTCCCTAGTCCCTATTCCCTGCTTTATTACATTCCTTCGAGCACATCCGCCACCAGCGCTCGCGCAAAGTCGCGCGACATGCGGTAAACCGCCGCGGGGCTCTCATCCAGAAACGTATGCAAATCCGACGTCGCCTGGTATTGATTGCGGAAGACGTAGTTCTTGTTCTCGTAAAGCACTTTGCCGTCGCGGTCGGTCAACGTAACGGAGATCACCAGGGTTATCAGGTAGCTCGAGGACTGCTGCGTCGTGGTGTTGTAGGTCAGCGGCACCACCGTTTCAGTCAGAACGGTTCCATGCAGAACCACGTCTGGATCGCCACCGCTCGCGGGCGACACTCGCAACCTGGAACGCGCCGCAAACTCGCGAATCACCGCGTCGGTGAGGGCTGTTTCGGTGTGGTACGTCTCCGTACGCGTCAAGAACATTGGCACGGAAAGCGTGCGCGCATCCGGAGGCAGATGTGTCGCCGCGCCAACCGTGTGGTATCCGCAGCCGGAGACCGCGCCCAGCGCCATCGCAACCGCTATTCCCATAAACCTGCGGATCATGCTTGCCCCATTGTATCGTCGCGAATCATCGGCGACTCACACCCAGGCAGTCACCAGCATGCCCAGTCCCAGCGGCGATAGCTTCAGCCCATCCGCGCGATTGTTGAAGTAGAGATCGTTGAGTTGAGCAGAATCCACCTGTTCGATTCGTTTGAACCCGGCCACACGAATCTCCGCCTCCAGATCTTCCGGCGTGAAGAAAAGCCGGAACGGCTCCCCGGCTGCTGCGACCCGTTCCGACAGCCTGTCGAACGCAATGCGGCCGATCGGGCTCAGCGTCTCCGGAGCCACCGCGTAATCGAAACTCATCGCGCTTCCGGCAGGCATTCGCGCGACCACGCTCAATGTGGCGCGAAAGGCTTCGAGCGTCAGATAAGGCACCACGCCCAGCCAACTGAAGAACGCCGCCTTATCCATTTCCAATCCTCCCTCCGCCAGCCCCTCAGCGAGCGTCTGGTGCTCAAAATCCAGCGCCACAAAATCGAGATTCGACGGCAGCGCGATCGCGGCATCCTGAAGCATCGAACGCTTCCATACCTGTGTAGCCGGAAAGTCCACCTCAAATACCCGCAACGCGGGAAATGGGTTGCGATAGGCGAACGTGTCCAGCCCTGCCCCGAGAACTACATATTGCGTCACGCCACTGGCAACCGCGTTCGCCAGCCGGTCCTCGGCATAGCGGCTGCGCGCAGCCATGAACCCGCGAAAGTCCCTGCCCACCGGGTGCATCGCGCGCTCCATAAGCCGCGGAAATCCATCGCCAACCAGCCGTGTCGCGATTGGGTCATCCAACACCGGAGGCTTGTCGATCAGCTGGTGCGCAGCGCGTCGAATCGCCACACCTAAAGCAGTTTTGCTTGCCCGGCCAGTCTCCATCAAATCAAGTCTAGATGAACAGCAAACGTCCCACCCGCATACCATATGAGCATGACCTGGATTGGATGGGCGCTTCTTTCAGCAGTTTTCGCCGCTGCCACCGCGCTGCTGGCAAAAGTAGGCGTGGCACACGTCGACTCAAACCTCGCCACCGCCATACGCACCACCGTCGTCCTGGTATTCGCATGGGCCATTGCCCTGGCACTCGGCAAACACGGTGAGATCCGTATGCTCGATCGGCGCACGCTGCTGTTTCTTGTTCTTTCAGGAATGGCCACAGGCCTGTCGTGGCTTTGCTATTTCCGCGCCTTGCAACTCGGACCCGCCTCGCGCGTCGCCCCGCTCGACAAGCTAAGCGTACCCCTGGTGATGGTGTTTGCCTGGCTGCTCCTCGGTGAAAAGATGACTGTACCCACCGTCGCCGGTGGATTGCTCATCACCGCCGGCGCTGTCGTCATGGTCCTTGGCTGAGCCGTGATGCTCAGCTTGGTGCAGTTATTCTGGTACGAAGGAATGAGTTAAAACAGAGCTGTCATCCTGAGCTGACCTGAACGGAGTGAAAGGGAGTCGAAGGATCTGCCCTGAAAATTCCGCGATTGATGGTGAGGTCCCACACGACAGAGTTCCCGTAGGGAACCCAGGATAATAGCCCAGGGTAGAGCGCAGCGGAACCCTGGGTTAGCCAAACAACATTCGCCCGAGTCCCGGAGGGACGTCCGAACCTGGCCGCATCTTCATGGGTCTTCGGGTGGCGCGAAGAGCGTGTATGACTGCGGTTGCCTCTCTTTCTCGAATTTTCGAGAAAGCAACGTCAAAGGGGACCGCGTTTCGGGATGCGAAATGAAATGATGAACACCGAACACTTTCAACAAAAACCACCGCCGAGCAGAATCGTTCTAACTGGCTTCATGGGCTCGGGCAAGTCGACCGTCGGTCCACTCATTGCCGCGCGGCTTCGCTGGCGATTCGTCGACGTCGACAATGTGATCGAGGCCGAGGCGGGCGCCGCCATCGCCGACATTTTTGCGCGCCACGGCGAAGCCGCGTTTCGCGATCTCGAGCACGACACGATTTCCCGCCTTGCGATCGGAGAAGGCCTGGTTCTGGCCCTTGGCGGCGGCGCCATTGAGCGCGAAGACACGCGCGTGCTCCTGCTCAACGCTCCCGGCACCCTGTTAGTGCATCTCGAAGTGCAGCTCAACACAACGCTGACCCGTTGCAGCGGAACCGAGAACACGCGCCCCGTTCTCGCCGATCACGCCAACCTAGCCGCACGTTACGAGCGACGCCTGCCCCTCTATCGCATGGCGCACGTTTCCATCCATGCCGACGCCCTCACGCCCAACCAGGTGGCAGATGCCATCCTGAGCGCTGCGGGCCTTTCACCCAACCAACCGGCTGCTCCTCAACCTTGAAGCAAAACGCAATGATTTCCTTCGCGCACCGCAATTCCGAGAACTGCTCTCATCACTGGTGCGACTTCCAAAGCCGATGAGGAAGCAGATAGGTGAATCCCGCGATCCCTTCCCAATCCGTAGAAGAAGAGGTGAAGCCATGATCAAATGCAACATCGATGACAAGATTCTTATGAGCGGCATACGACAGCGCCCATAGGTTGCCCACCGCATTGCTGTTGGTGAAAGGCTGCGTGAAATGCCATATCTCTCCTGCAAGCACGAATGGTCCCAGCGGATGAGATACGGATAGCGTCTGACCGTACTGTGCACGCCGGACACTCCCCTGTATCTGTTCGTTGAATATCCCATTGGTATCGACGTGAAAGGCGCCAATGTCCTCGCTTAACAGAAAGGCCACACTCCGGTTGGAACTCTCGATGTCGATGTCCGGTGCCGAACCGGCATACAGCATCCGAATGTAGCTTAGGCTGATCGTGGGTTTGTTTCCCTCCCCCGGCAAGACAACTGCCTGCACCCCCGCCGAGATACTCCCCGGCTGAATCCCTGGCAAAGCATCTCCAACTACTTCGTGGGAATAGGCGAATGGTTCGAACAGGCCGAGGAACTCTACCCGAGACGTAATCGTCAGTTTGGTCACCTGGTTGGTTGAGAATTGGCTGTTGAACTCCGGCGACCCGTTGGCGTACTGTACACCATTCTCGAATTGCAAATAGCCCACCGGCGTCAGCGTTGCGGGAGTCGAAACGGTAGGACGAGCCGGATTGGCCGAGGGCACCTCGGACGCCGGTGTTTGAGCGCACGTCTGAGCGATACCCAGAAAGAATGCCGCAACAGCAAATGCACATCGCCGAGCCTCCATTCCGCACCCCAGTCTCAGATCGAATGGAATCGCCCTGAAATCCGTTCCTTACACTATGGGAGACACCCCAGCATCGCACGGTCGCGCGCGAAACCAACAATTCGATACTTAGGGCTCCTGTTTTCAGAATTGTAGTCAAATGAGCGCTGCTCAGCCCTCAAATCTTCCGCCCCATCCGGCACAATGGCGCTTGCTATCATCAAAGAAGGCGGGACTGCCTTCTGGCCCGCTCGGATCGTCATTCACACCTATGAATCCCGTTTCTCAGGTCGCCACACAGCCAGAATTGGCCACGTCCGCCGCAGGTACCACTCATGGGCCTGTCACTGCGCACGCGCCTCATTCGATCCATGCGCCGAGCCCCGGCACCACAGCCACGCTGATCAACGATCTCCGCGAGCTATTCAAGGTCCGCGTAACCGGAATGGTGCTTGTCACAGGCTGGGCCGGGTTTTACCTCGGATCGATGCAGTCGGGAATTTCCAGCGTTCAACGCGGTTTACTCGACACCCTCATCGGCATCGGCCTCGTCTCCGCCGGAGCCAGCGCGCTCAATCAGGCTCTGGAGCGCACCAGCGACGCCAAGATGAAACGCACCGCCGACCGCCCCATCGCCGCCGGACGCATCTCGCTTTTTCAAGGCATCGTGGCCGGCCTTGGCGCCCTCGCACTCGGCGGATGGTGGCTGCTTCTGCACACAAACCTGCTCACCGTGTCTCTGGCGCTCCTCACGGCGTTTTCGTACGTCGCCATCTACACCCCGCTCAAACGCGTCACCTCCCTTGCCACATTCATCGGCGCATTTCCCGGAGCCATGGGTCCCCTGCTCGGCTGGACCGCTGCCCGCGGCCGCATCGAGTGGCCCGCCGTTGCTCTCTTCGCCATCCTCTTCGTCTGGCAGTTTCCCCATTTCATGGCCATTGCCTGGCTCTACCGCGAAGACTACGCGCGCGCGGGAATCCGCATGCTCCCCGTCGTCCAGCCAGACGGATGGTCAACGTTTGTCGAGGCACTGTTCTACGCCATCGTCATGATTCCGGTTAGTCTGCTCCCATGGCGACTCGGCATGGCAGGCACGGTTTACGCGTTTCCTGCAACAGCACTGGGACTGTTCTATCTCGCCTACACCATCCGCTTCAGCCGCATCCTGCGCGCCACCAGCGAAACTGAAAGCCGCATGGTAGCCCGCGATCTGCTCAAGGTAAGCGTGATTTATCTGCCCCTGCTGCTGACCACCCTGATGGTTTGCGCCATCGCCAGGCACTGAGGAACGAATGGTCGCCACGGCATCAACATCGCAATCCCGCGCCAACACGCGACCAGCCATCCTCATCATTCTGGCCATCAGTGCAGCAGCATCTTTGTTTTTGTTCTGGCTAATCTACAAGCACCCAGCTGCCGATGTCTCCAGCACAAAATTGCCGTTTCTTCCCGCGCTCAATGCTGTCCTCAATGGCCTCAGCGCAACAGCGCTTCTCATCGGCTACACTTTCATCCGCGCGCGCAAAATTGCCGCCCACCGCGCGTCCATGATCACCGCATTCATCTTCTCGACGCTCTTCCTGGTCAGCTACATCCTGCACCATTACCTGCATGGCGATGTACGCTACCCCCACGAAGCAGCAATGCGCACGGAGTACCTGTCGCTACTGGCAAGTCATATCGTCCTCGCGGTGATCGCGTTGCCCCTGGTACTGGTGACGTTCTTCTTTTCGCTCACGGGCAGGTTTCCACAACACCGAAAAGTGGCGCGCTGGACATTTCCGCTCTGGCTCTATGTTTCCGTCACCGGCGTGATCACTTACGTGATGCTGCGCCTCGCGCAGGGATCGTGAGCAGCATGCCCGCGAGCGAACGCATCTCCGAATCGGCAAGGCGTCTCGCCACACCCGATGACGGCACGCGTCAGCTTCTGCAATGGGGTTCGTCCATGGTGGGTGCGGGAGTGCTGGCCGCAATCCTCCTCCAGACACTCCTCGGCGGATTCGGGCCTACCGGCGCGAGCACCAACACCGGATGGTTCGCCCTGATCATCGCGCTCATGTGCCTCCCATTCGGCGGTCTGCTGCTGACGCTCGGCATCGCCAAGTGGTTCCGCAACCGTCGCCTTCACCGATAAAGCACAACATCGCGACCGACTAGACCCATCAGCGGTTGGCCTGCTGAGCATTTCATTCCCGCTGCACCTAGTGGTCCATGCTCTGACGAAGATCCACCAGAACCTGGTCAGTGGTGTCCAGGTGGATGAACAAGCCCGCTCGCGGATATTCGTAATCAAGGATTACGAAGATGGCGATGGATAAAATCACAGCAAAGCCCAGCATGTGCACAAAACTGCGCCCCTTGTCTGCGGCGTCATACCCAGCCAGCAACGAACAGATCAAGGGAAGAACAGCGAGCAGGATGAGAACGGCACCCGGCGGATGCATCTGCAGCGCTATCATCCGATTGGTTGTGATGTCGATCATTGAGTTTATCGACGACAGAACCAGTGTGTTCGTGGGGTTCACACCCACTTCCCTGCATCCCACAATGGCCTGAGACCAGATGTCGCGCTGCAGCTCCTCGGTTCGGGCCATCTCCGCTGCGGCAGCCTTACGATCTCCGATCATCCGATAGAAGGCGAGCCTCGAATCCAGATACTGGCGAAAGCTTTCGCGCATCTTCTCCCGTCTGCCTTCAGGCAGCAGGTCAATTCGCAGATAGGCTGTTTCAATGGCATTTGTCTCAGCTACGATCAACTGCCGCTTTGTCTCGAATCGCGTGGACGCACCGGAAAATGAGAACGCAATCAGCAGCCCCATCAGGCCGAAAACGGCGCCCGATAGCGGCGTGAATGCCTTGCTCGGGCCGTCTGTGCGCTTCCCGAGCCGGAGGCCAATCTCCAGAAACGCAAGCATTCCGACAAACAGAAGCAGAACAATCAAAACAATAGCGGTCGTAGTCATTTGATCGATTGGCCTCAAGTCTGATGTGACTTTACATCACTGTAACAACGTTGGGTTCGAAGGCCCCACTGTCAAAAACACCAGTCTGCGCAGAGCGAAACCTCGGATTCAACTCACTGCAGATTCTTCATATCTGAATGCTGTATGAGAAGATTCCGTCAGTGGACGAGCCTGTGGGTTTGCCCGCTATCCAAAAGCAGCTCACTCACTCATGACCGAAGGCGGGACCGTGGGGGTCGAAGGGAGTAATCGCGATGCTTCTCCGCCGTAGACGCTTCCTTGCGCACATCGGATCAAGCGCAGTGATGGCCGCTATCCCCCGCTTCGCGCACGCATACGCTGCGAGCAACGGCGGTGAGCTCGATCCGGCCCGCGACCCGCTTCGGCCCGAATACCATCTCCTTCCGCCGCACAACTGGATGAATGATCCCAATGGGCCGATCTGGTGGAAGGGCAAATACCACCTCTTCTATCAACTCAACCCGCATGCTGCCGTGTGGGGAGACATGCATTGGGGTCACGCAGTCAGCACCGATATGCTGCATTGGCGCCACGAGCCGATCGCGCTTTCTCCCACACCAGGCGGCCCCGACAGCGAAGGCTGCTTCAGCGGATCGGCTGTCGTCGCGGATGGCGTACCCACGTTCATCTACACGGGAGTGCAGAACGCGCCTCCGCCTCTCGTCACCTTGCGCGACGGCAGCGACAAGCTGCGCGAATCGCAACTCCTTGCGACGGCGCTCGATGACGATCTCATCCGATGGAAGAAGCTTGATAAACCCGTCATTCCTTCGCCACCCGCGAATATGGTTGTAACCGGCTTTCGCGACCCATGCCTTTGGCGTGAAGGCGACGGGTGGTATCTGGGAATCGGCTCAGGAGAACGCGGCAAAGGCGGCTGCGTGTTGCTTTATCGCTCCCAGGATCTGCGCCATTGGGACTACCTGCACAAATTGGTCCAAGGGATACCCAATGGCAAGCAGGCAGCGAATCCCTGTGACAGCGGAGAGATGTGGGAGTGCCCGGACTTTTTTGAGATAAACAAGAGGCACTGCCTGCTCTACTCCACTGAGAACAAGGTGATCTGGACGACGGGAGAGTACGACGCTGAAAAACATATCTACACCCCCACGCGGAGCGGCGTTCTCGATCACGGGCCCTACTACGCGCCCAAAAGCTTTCTCGCTCCCGACCAGCGAAGAATCCTCTGGGGATGGATCCGCGAGACCCGCTCTGAAGCCGAATTCGCGTCAGCGGGCTGGGCAGGCGCGATGTCGCTTCCACGCGTGTTGACGGTGGGCGAGCAGGGCCAGCTTGAGAGTCGGCCCGCGGCGGAGATGGCGAAGCTTCGAGGCACCGCAGAAAAGGCAACGGTGCAGGCAAAGACGCCATTCCGCAGGAAACTGACTGATCTGCGACAGGAGTTGCGAGTTCCGATCGACCTCTCGACGGGCGCGATTACTGTACGCCTGCTTACCAAAGGGACCGAAGTCTGGCATCTCGTGGTCAATGTAAGGGGCGATTCCATCCGAACCGGCGACGTCAGCTTCCCGCTTCCTTCTGCTCCATCTTCAATGCTGGGATTGCGCATCTTCGTCGATAACTCCGTGATCGAGTCGTTCATCGGCGGTCAGGAAGTCATTACAAGCCGCAGCTACTCACTGGCACCCGGCGAAACGGAGGTCGAGGTGTCAATCGTCGGCAAGGGTCACATCGAGGTCGATCTCTGCCCGTTGCAGGCGACATCAAAAGACCGGCTTGCGACCTGATACCTGCAGTCTTATGGCATTCACGTAGATTCTAGTTTCGTTCACTCAACGCACCCATGCGATGCTTGCCGATCGCAGTCTTGCGGGAGTTGAATTTTCCACTTCTGAGCGTATTCTGGCCCACACTTCCCAAATCCCAACTCCCTTTTCGGGGTTACTTCCGCACAGGCGGTTATAAGCACAGAATCCAGCGTTCGAACAGATGAGCGACAAGCTGGGGTAGCCCGAGTTTCCCAGACGGGCCTTTCGCGTTCGGCCGTGTCGATTGCTTCTAAGCGTTCTTTAATCTGAGACGCCCGCTCCGAAATCTTCGTGAGTTCGGTCGAGGGTCACGGCGACGATCTTTGGTATATGTAAAAGGTCTCCCTTGCCATGACCGCTCCTGAAAAAGCGCGAATCTCCTGCATGCGCAGTCTCTGCACCGTTTCAACAGGTAACTCCCAACCGCTGACAACTATGACAGGCAAATGAGATGAGCGAGAGATGTTCTCGAGTTCCTCCTCCGTTACAACTCGATTCAGCTCTGCGTTCTTAAAAATCCGGAAGGAACCGAAACACTTGCAGGCCGGGTAATATGCCGAAGGACGCTGCATGTAACCAAGGAGTGGAGCACCGTAAGTATAGGGCATGACCACCAATGGATTCTTGTCGAGGCCCGTTTGTATCAGCCACAAACTTGCCTGTTTCGAATAAGAGTAAGGACCATTCCAGTCATCGGAGGATGCAGTCACCGCCCTCTTCGCCTGTAGGAGAAGAATCCCGAGAATGACCGCAAAGGCAATCCGCCGGGGAAGCCATGGCCTGCTTGTTTTCTCGGTCACCTCATAAGCATCCATCAAGAGTGCGAGTATGAAGGTGACGAAGATCAGGCCAAAGTGCCACAAGGCCGGCCGATAAACGAAGGCCATTACGATCACCTCGAGCAACGAAGTAATGAGAAATACAGAACGGGCCTGAACTGTCCGCAGAGTGGCAGCCAAGAGCAGGAACAGAGCAAGCGAGAACCCCGCGGGTGGGCCAAACAAATAGGGGTTGGAAGGGCTCCAATACAACCTAAGCCATGGCACCCTCGCCGCCAGGCTATTTCCTGGGATGAATGCTTGCCATGTTCGACTCTCCGTCGAAAGGAGATTGTACGTAGCGGAATGGTCTTCGACGCCACGGTGCTTGTAGGCATCCGCCGGCAGCCGAATCGTAAAATAGGCGCTTAGAACGCCTCCAAGAAGCACGATGCAGGCAACTTTTAAACCCGTGTTCCCGGAACAACTTCCCGACGTTTCTCCCGTGTGAGAGCCTTTTGATAAAGAGCAATTGAAGGGCAAAAACTGCTGCAATTGGAAATGCAAAGAAGTGAGTGTTGATCGCAAGCGCGAGGAGAACAGCGGCAAGTATTCGGTGTTGGTGCTCTCCCACCAGGTAACGCACCGCAGCGGTAAGGAACACCATCGCAAGCATGTAGTTCCTCGCCACGACCCCATACTGGTAGAAAACAAAAAACGAAAAAATCAAAAGTATTCGAATTGCCCAGTTAAGCTTGCGTGCGGAGAGAATCAACCAAGCCTCGGCCACTGCAATGGCATAGTTAATCACCTGCATGTTGATGGGGTTCCAGGAAATGTGAGCAGGAATATACAAGATGAGGTACCAAAGCAAAGGATGGCCCTCGTAATGCAAATTACGAAACAGTTCGGGAAGGGAGTTGCTATCTCGGGCAATCAACCAAGCCTGCAGCTCGTCTTCCCACATTTCATGCCGAGCCGTAACCAAGCCTAAAAGCAGGGCGAAGAGACCGAGGAAGCTCCACTCAAATGCCCGGCTGCGCCAACGATCTTCTGCGACCGCCTTGTTGAGCGCGACAATTTGATGCGGCAGTTGCATTTGCAGTCAACTAGCTCAATTCGGCTTCGGAAGCGTTCCGATTGGTCTCTCATGCATAGCACGTCCGTCGTCCCCGTGCAATCGAGAACAACACCATCGCAATAGCTTAAACAGCGTTGACGGCCAACGTGGGTATCGAAACGCCATTGACGAGTTCGTTGATTGGTATGTTCAGAGCCGCGCTTGCATTTCATCGAACAATGGTTCTCAGGTATCGGAGTTACCTTGAAGCGCGGCAACTCGCTCCAGGAACGATTAATTTCCGTCTCGGCGATACATGGGGCCTCGCGCACGGTTCATTCGTCTTAGAGTGGCCCATGCTGGCATACAGCAGGGGGGAGCCACTAACTTGCGTCATGGCAATGTATAAACTGAGCCGACGATGCGCGGCTCGAGCCCAGGCAAGAAAATGGACCGCACAATCTGAATCTGGAGTCTTTCGCGATCCTGATTGTGTTTAAAACAAGTTTCCCGAAACCTGCTCCGACACAGTTGAGATTCGCGTTCTTAGGTCCTGAGGACTGAGGATCAAGTTCCCTTTGCCTGTTGTGCTGAACGAGATGGTAAAAAACTGATCGCGCACACGGCCTACAACACGTTCTGCCATAGCGTCTTTGCCATGTTCTGTCGCACAGACATAAGCCTCATTTCCGATTGCCGGAAGAACCTCACGCGGCTGCTTACAGCCTTTGGTCATGCTCATCACTCGGGCGTGTGCGTCTTGTACCGTTTCAACGGTGATATCAACCGTGCGAGCCCCGCCGGCTTCTTTGAAGACGAAGCTGCATGTTGCTGGCTGGCCCGCCGGCCCCTGTGTGAACGATCCAACTGCCTGGCCGTCGAGCAATCCGGAAACTGTAGCCTCATTGATCCAGGGGCAGTTATTGGCGGCGTGTGCGGATCCCGGAAGCGCGAAGATGCAGATCGCAACCATAAGCCTTCCGGCTACCCGCCAAAGTCGATCGTTCGCAATGAGCTTACCTGCCATTCGCCGGTGTTCCTCTTTCGGTTTGCAGATCGGAATGCATGTGCCAGGGGATGCTTTCATTCGATATCTCCGGATGCAAGCGCAGGTAATTGAGGGAGTAAGTCGGCGCGCCCGGATCGACTTTCTTCTCGACAAACGCAGCCTGTTCAATGGCGGCTTGCTCGGGCTTGCCCATACGGCGGTAAAGGATGGAAAGGTTGTAATGCGCGGCCAGATCGTCAGGATCGATCTGTTGCAGCGCCTGAAACTGCTCCAGCGCGGCTACGTTATTGTGCTGCTGATAGTAGGTGATGCCCAGTTCGCGCCGGGCATCGCGCGATTGCGGGAACATCTCGACTACCTTGCGGAAGTCAGCGATTTCCTGTTCGGTATTGCCGGCGCGCCGTTGCAGCAGGCCATCGTAGTAAAGTGCTCGCGCGCTATTGGGATCAAGGGAAAGAGCCCGCCGAATTGCCGTGCGAGCTGAATCATACTTCTCCCAGGATATTTCGGTAAGCCCGACGTTGGTGTAGCCCTCGACATAAAGAGGACGCAGCTTGATCACCTCGGTAAAGGCCTGCACAGCCTCAGCGTACTGGAGTTGATCGAGCAAGGAGATGCCGAGATTGTTCCAGCGCATCCAATCGGGATTGTCCGCAGGGTCGGGCGACTCCGGTACATTCTCGCCGATCTTCAATACGCGGCTCCGCGAGGCCAACTCCACGATTGGGTAAGCGGGGTGATCCTTGCCGAATATGTTGTTGAGATAGCTTTGGCGCAGATGGCGGTAATTGACTTTCGCGCTGACTGTGACCGCACCGGTAATGTCCGCAGGCAGGCGGAATTGATAGCGGACCAGCACCGAACGTCCGGCTGGCACAGTGTTGTCGTAGGCCACGGAGTGAATCGTCCACACTTTGTGGTTGTCAACAAACTCTCCCTCGTTGGTGACGGGCCTGTTGGTGAAGCTGTGAGCCCGCGGCTCCAACATGCCATCGGGTTTGAGGAAGCCGCTGTGATAGATCTCATTGCCACCTTTATCGGTAACCGTAAACTCGACCCATGCCTCGTACAGGTCGCGCACCTCAGGGATCAACGAATGACCGATATTCTTGTTCTGGATCACGACTAAGGCTTCGACTACGTCATTGGGCGACAGGTTATACGACGCTCGACCAAGCGGAGCGATCAGATCGTCGCTGCCTGCTTTCTTCAGCCCAAAAATATCGACGTTCAGATAGTTGCCCGTGCGCAGAAACTCAATCGTCTTGTTCAGTTGCTGATCGAATCCGTAATAGAAAGGCACAGCCGTGTTTCCCGCCAGCCACCTGTGCGAGACGAATGTGCCGTTTTTGGCGCCGTACTCGGGCAGTGTGGTGGGGTTGCGCTTCATGTGGCAGCCCTGGCAGGTAGTGAAGTCAGCCGTATAGAAGCTGAGCGGATTGCGCTGCGAGAACTTTGATTGCTGCCACTCATCGTACGCAGTGAAAGCGCGAACGAATTTGTAGTCGTTTAACGGGCTTGGCAGATTGGCCTTGTGGCAGGCGGCACAGAACTCTGGTGTGTGAAGAAAGTCATGCATGACCGCCTTCGAGTGTCGCTCTGGATGACGCAGAATCATGGAGAACGGGACCTCGCCGGGGATCCGCTCTCCCTTCTCATCCACGATTACCGCGGGCACGCCCATCTTGATACTGGCGTTTCCGTTGGTCGAGTCAAGACCCACGACAGAATGGCAAGTCGTGCATGTCAGCCCATCGGCATCGAATCTTGCCCGATCAACCTTCGAGTCCTCGGTCAGCGCCGCTCCCAGTACCCCGATGGGATTGTGGCAACTGTCGCAGTGGCGAGCGAAGGCAATGCCGCGCGTCTTGTCGCGGATGAGAAGGTTCACACTGGTGCGGTAAAACGGCGTACGAAATGCGTTTGAGTGCAGAGCCTGACGCCACTGACTGTATGCCTCCTGGTGACAGGTCCCACAGTACTCTGCAGTGGGATACGCCCCCGGTTGCAGAAAGCCTTCACCCTGTACCTGAACATTACCCGGGGTAAATGGATTCTTCGGGCCGTAGTGAAAGTTATAACTCGAGGTCACTTGAGCGTTGTATGCTTTGCGATCCGCTTCCGTCCGCTGCTTTGCTTTTGCCTTCCATTTCGCCAATGCCTCGCGCTCCGCCGGAGTATCCTCAGCGGACGAGACGCCTTTAGGCAGAGGAGTATAGGCCGGCGGAGGAGTCAGGCTCAGCGCATCCTGCGGCGAGGTGCTCTGTTGTGCCCCAGTTTGCTGCGCGCGCACAGGAGCCATCCAATGGCCCATCAACAACACCCCCGAAGCGACCAGGAATCCGCTCGCGTTCATCTTCATAGAAACTCCCTGCCAGATATTGAATGCGAGTTCAACAAAGTGAGCTCATTTGTGAAGGGTCTTCATTTACTTCCCGCATGGGCGCTCGCACTGCCATCAGCCATGCGTTTTGCGGCGACGGCATCGTAGACGCTGGGGACGAGGCCCTTACCTTCTTCAATGGCAAAGTAGCGGTCTGCACCAGGCAAGGTGACCGACTCCTGTTTTCCATCCGGCCAGCGTATCTCCACCTTATCCACGATTGTGGTCTCGCCGAGACCAAAGTGCAAGCGCATGTCGCTGGATGACTCGAAGCTTCCGCCGCTCATCACATCCCCGCGCTGACGCTGGCCGCCGGCCGTCAGATACACCGTCGATCCAACCGCGTCACGAGGGCTGTTCGCACTTCCGATCAACAGCAATCCCACCCAGTGGCTGTGATCGTCGTTCACATTCTTCAGAAGAACCGGCGTTCGATCAAGGCAGTTAATGACCACGTCAATCTTGCCGTCGTTAAAGAGGTCGCCGAACGCTGCACCGCGAGCTGGAATCACATCGGCTAGGCCTGTGCCTTCCACCGCGGGCATAACTTCGAATTTCTTGCCATGCTCCTGATTATGAAAAAGCAGTGGACGCTCAGCGAACGAAGTCCCCCAGTTGTGCGTGTCCGCCTGCGGATAGACGTGACCGCTGACAAACATCAGGTCTTTCCAACCGTCATTGTCATAATCGAAAAACTGTGTACCCCAACTGAGGAAGGGATAAGTGGGCTCGGCAATACCCATCTGTGGGGTGATGTCCACAAAGTTGCCTTCGCCTTCATTCCGATACAGAGTCTTGTAGTCGTCGGAAAATGTGGTGGTGTAGAGGTCGAGATTGCCGTTGTTTGCGTAGTCGCCCACCGCAATCCCCATCGAGGCAGTCTCACGCGCGTCCTGGTTGAGCGCGAAACCGGAGTAGAAACTCGCGTCTTGAAACGTTCCGTCCCCTTTGTTCAGGTAAAGATAGTTGGGCGAAGAGTCATCGGTTACCAGCAGGTCCACCTTGCCGTCGTTGTTGATGTCGACAAACGTCGAGGAGAAACCGTAGTAATGTCGCTTGTCGCTCACGCCGGCTTTCTCGCTTACGTCGGTAAAGGTACCGTCGCCATTGTTATGGAATAAGTGGTCGGGTTCGCCGGCCAACCCGCGAGGGCCGCACATCGTCTGTGTACCGCGAAACGAGCAGTTCGCAAAGCCCATGGCCTTGTTTCCCGAAATAGGCAGATTGTTCATGTCCCAGTGAATATAGCCGGGAACGAAGATATCGAGCCGCCCATCGCCATCGTAGTCACCAAAGCTTGGCCCCGTGGACCAGTTGCCGAGCGTCACCCCGGCCGCTTCGGCAACATCTGTAAATGTGCCGTCGTGGTTGTTGTGATACAAGCGGTTCTTGCCGAAATTGGCGACGTAAAGATCCGGCCAGCCATCGTTGTCATAGTCCCCTACGGCCACGCCAAAACCCCACCGGCCATTGGTCACGCCCGCCTTTTCGGTAACGTCTGTGAATGTGCCGTCATGATTGTTATGGAACAGTGCAGCATGCGGTGCCTCTGCCTTCCCATCTAGTGCGTCGTATGTTGAGCCATTGACGAGATAGATATCGAGCCAGCCATCATTGTCGTAATCCAGCAGCGCTACCCCGGAGCCGATTGTCTCGAGAATGAACGGCTTCTGCGCCGTACCCATCTTGTGCTGCCATCCCGACAGGCCGGCCTTCTTTGAGATGTCCTGAAAGATCACGGGTCCTGTCTTGACGAAACCTCCAGCGGTGATCGGCCGCTTTTCCGAATCCAGGACTGGCGCAAAGATGCCTCCGGTTGATGATCCGCTCTGTGTTCGCGGCGCAGCGGAAGCGGAACTGCCGCCGTAGAGCGGTGGTTGCGCCGGCGACTGTGCTGCCGTGGCGGCGCTTCCACAAAGGAAAGCGATTACAAGAAAGACCGTGGCCGAAAATGAGCAGTCGGATACCCGGGACCCATGGAAATGTATCAAACAGTGACCTCGTGTGAAAGGGGAAGAGCTACGGTTCCCGATTTTCGTGCCGTCGAGTGGCTCCTGTCTTCCTCCTATTGGTTGACCTACGAAGATTCATCGAAGCGTAACGGACCGCCGCATGACGCAGATTGCCGATTTGCGTAAACGCGATACGATAAACATCATTGCGATTCTGTATGCGCTTGATTCTTCCCCTTGAATTGTTGTTCCTCAGCGCGTCGTTTGTTGGCGCGGCACAAACACAGGAGCCATCTGCGAGCTTGCGGCAGGCGGATGCGGATTATCGCGAAGGCGTGTCGGCGCTCAACCGCAACGATCTGGAAACAGCCCGGACGAAGTTTGAGGAGGTAATACGGCTTTCTCCCACGGCGGCGCAGGGTCACAGCGCGCTTGGCGCTGTACTCGTACGGGAGGGCCAATGGTCAGCCGGAATCCGGGAGCTTGAGAAGGCGCTCGCGATAACGCCGAACGATCGCGCGGCGCAACTGAATCTGGCCATGGTGTATGCGCAGACCGGTGCGCATGCGAAGGCGATTCCAATTTTTGCCAGGCTTGAGGCCGGCTCTCGTTCCCAACACCAGCCACTGAGCGCGACTGTGTTGGAAGTCTATGCGCGATCATTGCAGGCCGCCGGTCAGACGAACTCCGCGCTTGTTCAGATGAAGCAGGCAGTGGCGCAGGAAAGCCGGAATGCACAATTGCATGACGAGCTTGGATCGCTGTACGCCATCCAGAAAAATTGGCCCCCCGCCGAACAACAGTTCCGAGAAGCTGTGACTTTGAAGAACAATAGCGGGCCCGCGCACCTGCACCTTGGATTGGTGCTGAATGCAGAGCAGAAGCCGGGTGCGGAAGAAGAGTGGACGAGGGCTTATGCCCTTGCGCCTGATGACCCTGCCATTGCAATTGAAGCGGGAACGGCGATGGCCAACGCCGGTGATGATGCCAAGGCGCTTCCAATGCTGGAGCATGCAGTTCAACTCGAACCGAATTCAGTTCGAGCGCGTTATCAGCTGGCACTTGTATTGCAGCGTTTAGACAGGGTGAAGGATGCGATCGAATTGCTAAGGCAGGTGGTTGAGGCCGAGCCGAAAAACAGTGATGCATTGACCAATCTGGGGATGGCTCTTGCCCAGGTACATGACGCCACAGGTGGCATTCCTTTTCTGAAGCGAGCCGTCGCTTTGAATCCAAAGGACGCGACGGCTCACCAGGATTTAGCTGCCGCATACATCCAGGTCAACCAGATTGACGATGCCGTCGGCGAGTTGAAAACGGCAATCAAGCTTGCGCCGGATTCACCGCAATTGCATTACGATCTTGGGACAGCATATAAACTGCAGGATGACGCGGCAGATGCGATCCCAGAATTGGAAACTGCCGAGAAGTTGAACCCCGCGGGGTATGAACCGGCCTACGTGTTGGGATTGCTCTACATGCAGGTGGCGCGCTATGCCGAAGCGGCACAACAACTGGAGACTTCGCTCAAATTGCATCCACAGAATGGCGAAGCCTGGGCGACTCTCGGGAGCGTCTACAACAAGCTTGATCGCCTGCCGGAAGCTACAACGGCCCTCCGAGAGGCGATCAAGCAGATGCCCGGCCAGGCAGATTCCCACCTGATTTTGGCGACAGTGCTTGTAAAGCAAAAGGACACGACCGGCGCAGCACAGGAGCGCAAGGTCGCGGCAGATTTGATGCGACAGCACATGGACTTGCAGCGCGCGGAAGTTGCGACTAACTCGGGGAAATCGCTTCTGCAAAGCGGGAAACTGGACGATGCGATTGTCCAGTTTCGCGAAGCCCTCACCTTCGATCCGAAATTTGTTGAAGCACACTCGAAGCTGGCAGAAGCCTTGGAAAAGCAGGGAAAGACCGCCGAAGCCGCAGCCGAGCGAGCACTGGCAGATACATTGAGCAAGCGGTCTCCCTAAGGCAAGCACTCCATCAAAGGTTCGATGTACGTCAGTTAAGCTGCCGGACTATACTTTCCGTGGCACTCACGGCGTTCTTCCCTGTTCACATCGCCGGCGCCCGCACGTTTGCGCTGATCCCTGACTGAACCGATGTCCCGGTTGGGACTTGCCGCGAACTCCATAAAAAGGAAAAAAATGGGTCGTCGATATCTGAATCGCCGTGCGTTTCTTCGTTCCCTTAGCCGCACCGCGCTGGTTTTGCCGTTCGCAGATGTGGTTGCACTTGCGTCCAGCTGGCAAGAGCCGCAACCCTCACAAGCACCAAAGATCGGTCCACAGGAGCGAACTTATGACGCGAAACCGGCGCCTCCGCCTTCCGGACCGAAATCTCCAATAGAAGGCACTCCCCTTGGAGTCAGCTTTGTCGAGGTCGCTACACAAGCGGGCCTCATCGGAAAGACGATCTACGGCGGGGAGTTGCACAACAAGTATCTTCTGGAGACGACAGGGTGCGGACTTGCGTTTTATGACTACGACCACGACGGCTGGCCTGATCTCTTTCTCGTAAATGGATGGAGATTAGAAGGATTTCCCGCAGGCCAGGAGCCGCATTGCCGGCTCTTCAAGAACAATCGCGATGGCACATTTACCGACGTCTCGATCGGGTCCGGCCTCGAGCACAAAACAGGCTGGGGCCAGGCATGTTGCGTCGGAGACTACAACAACGATGGCTTCGACGATCTGTTCGTCACCTACTATGGGCAGAATGTGCTCTATCGCAACAATGGAAACGGGACCTTCACCGATGTAACTCGCGAGGCCGGACTTATTCAGCCGGGACCCAAGATTCGGTGGAATTCGGGATGCACCTTTGTTGACTACGACAAGGACGGCCATCTCGATATCTTCGTGGCGAACTACGTCGACTTCGATCTGAAGACCGCCCCATTGCCGCAAGACGGCCCCTGCACCTATAAGGGCATCCTCGTGGCTTGCGGACCTCCCGGACTGCCGGGAGGAAAGAACATTCTGTACCACAACAAGGGCGACGGCACATTCGAAGATGTGAGCGAGAAGAGCGGGATGTGGACGGCAGTCGGAACCTACGGACTGAGTGTTGCTGCATCGGACCTCGATAACGATGGATGGCCCGACATCTACGTCGCGAACGATTCAGCCCCGGCCACTCTCTATTTGAACCAGAAAAATGGGACATTTCGCGACATCGCCATCGAAGCCGGTGCGGCCCTGTCTGCCGAAGCAAAGCCGCAGGCTGGTATGGGTGTATCGATCGGCGACTACAACCGAGACGGTAAATTCGACGTCGTAAAGACAAATTTTGCCGGCGACACTGACTCGCTCTATACAAATCTGGGCGACGCGAACTTCGAAGATCGCACTTATCCAGGCGGCCTTGGCGTCAACACCAGATTGCTTGGCTGGGGTGTAGGATTTTTCGATTTGGACAATGACGGCTGGCTCGACGTTCTCATGTCCAACGGACATGTCTATCCCGAAGTCGATAATTCCAACGCGGATTTGAAGTACGCTGAGCACAAGTATCTGTATCGCAACCTGCGCAACGGGCGGTTCGAAGAAGTTACAGACAAAGGCGGACCAGGCATCCTCGAAAATGCGCCGGCGCGAGGCTGCGCATTTGGCGATTATGACAACGACGGCGACATCGATATCGTGGTGAATTGCATCAATGCACCACCTCAACTTCTGCGCTGCGACTCAACCCTCTCTAGAAACTGGATCAAGATCAAGCTTGTCGGCACTAAGTCAAATCGCTCCGGCATTGGCAGCCGCGTGATTATTACTGCCAAAACTTCGCCGACCGCCGAGCATCCTCTCGTGCAGATTGAAGAATTACGCAGCGGCGGAAGCTATTTCTCGCAAAACGATCTCCGGCTTCATTTTGGATTGGACGAAGCGAAAAAGGTCGAGTCGGTAGAGGTGCGCTGGTTAAGCGGACAGGTCGATCAGTTTCACAATCTCGACTCAAATAAGCTCTACGTGCTCGAAGAAGGCGGCAAGATACTAAAGTCGGAACAACTCATCCCTGCCAAGTCAAAGAAATGAGTAGGCACTGATACGCATCGCATACACGCCAAGAGAATGGGTGAGCACTACCCCATTCCAGCGTCCCAATCCGCAAACCCAGCCGGACAATTCGTCAATGAAAGCCGCAATGCCGTTCGAGGGCCACGCTATGCCGATGTCGATTTGTCGGCGGACGACGCTAATAGGTCGAGCCACTCATTGAAGTGCTAAAGCACCTAAGTTGTACCTGAACTATGGAAATACGAAATCATCGCTGAATCACTGTCAAACTGACGTCGTCGCAAAGCGGACTACCGTTCGCGAAGTCCTGTAAGGTGGCGAGGAGCATCATGAGCGTGGCCTGAGCGGATGACGAATCAGCGTGTCGTAATGCCGCAAGTATCCGATCCACCCCGAACTCTTCCTCTGAAGCGTTGCGGCATTCAAGAACACCATCGGAGTATGCGACCAGCGTGTCTCCAGGTTCGAGATTCAGTTCGCCCAACTCGAACTCCGCACCCTCGATAGCGCCCAGTAATGGGCCGCCTCTCTCGAGCAGATCGGCCCGACCATCCGCGCGAAGCAATATTGGCGGAGCAATGGCCGGCATTGCAGTAGGTCAGTTCTCCAGAACGGCAGTTAATTCGCGCGAGAAATGCCGTGGCGAACGGCGCAACCGGCCGCAGATAGCAGAGGTGGCGGTTGATTTCCGAGGCGATCTTAGCCGGGTCAGAATAGGGACGGTCGTAACGCTGCAAGAAGTCCTGCCAGATTGGTGAACCACATTCCAGCCGCAATTCCCTTACCGGCAATGTCTCCATGCGCCATAAGAACCTTGGAACCGCTTTTCAGGAACGTCGTGAAATCCCCGGAGAGAAAGCGCGCCGCGAAAACCTCGCTTGCGAACTGTAAACCTCCGTGGCGAAACTCACGCGGGCCGCTTAGTTTGCGCTGGATCTGGGCGGCCTCAAACAGTTCTGAATGGAGATGAAGTTTCTCTCGCAGAAGGGAGTCAACCTCGTCCCGCAATGGCACACTCGATGGCGGTAGCGGCATCGACGCCACGATCGAGGGTCGGCCCGCGCCGTTAGTCCGGAACTTGCCTTCGGCTCTTGGTAGTACTCCCCTGTCGCTCATCATTCACACCTTCTAGATTCTGAGCGTTGCTTTAGCCGACGAACCGATAACCTGTTCCATGCACTGTGAGGAAATATTGCGGTTGCTCGGGATCGGGCTCGAGTTTTTGGCGCAGACGTACGAGATGCGTATCCACAGTCCGGGTAGTTGGAAAATTCTCGTATCCCCAAACCTCTTCCAGAAGACGATCACGACTGAGCGTTTCGCCAGAATGGCAGATGAAATACTTCAACAGCTCGAACTCTTTGGAGGAAACCTCGAGAGCCTTGCCTGATCTAAGCACTCGTTGACGGCGCAGATCGACTTCCACGTCGCCGAAGGAGTGTTGATCCTGATGTTTGGGAACGACTGCCGTGCGTCGCAGCACGGCCTTCACTCGCGCCAGCAACTCGCGGATTGAGAACGGCTTGGTCACATAATCGTCCGCGCCGAGTTCGAGGCCCAACCACTTTGTCTAGTTCCTGGCCGCGGGCAGTCAGCATGATGATCGGGATGGAACCGCGTTGAGCGCGTAACTGCTTGCATACTTCCAGTCCGCTCATCCGAGGCATCATGACATCCAGGACCACAAGATCAGGGGACTCCTCCAGGGCTCGTCTAAGGCCTTCGATCCCATCGCCCGCTGTAATCACTTCGTAGCCTTCGAACTCGAAATTGTCTCGAAGTCCAGCCACCATATTGGGCTCGTCCTCCACGACAAGAATTCTCGCTGGCCTCGGTACTTCAGCTATCTTCGCCTTTTCTCGCTGTCTCATGCCGATCCCTTTCGCCTGCTGGACCTCTGGAGTCTGCACCGGCAGAGTAATGATGAACTTGCTGCCGTGGCCGGGCTCGCTCTCAACCGCAACTTCACCTCCATGCGCCTGCACGATGTGGCGCACTAGAGACAGCCCCAGTCCGCTTCCCTTGGTGTTATGCACCAGGGGATCGCACACTCGATAGAACTTCTCGAAGATTTTGGGCTGTTCCTTCGCGGGAATGCCGATTCCGTGATCGACGACCTCAAGGTTGACGCCGCCATTGTGCCGGTAGAGGTTTATCCCAAGGTATTTCTCTGTCGCCGAGTACTTCACCGCGTTGTTCACCAGATTCAGCAGCGAACGCGCGATTGCTTCACGATCCACCCACACTTGTGGCAGATTGCTGTCGATCTTCTGCTCGTACTGGAACCCGTTTTGCTCAATTTCAAAACGATAAGATTCCAGCGTGCCCCGCACCAGATCGGCCACATCGGTTTCGCGGAAGCTGTATTCCTTCTTGCCCGACTCGATACGCGAGAAGTCCAGAATATTGTTGATCAGCGAAGTCAATCGCTCACTCTCTTTGCGAATGATCTCGTAATATTCCTGACGCTTTCCTGGATTGGAGATGCGTCCCAGTTCGAGCGTCTCCGCGTAAAGGCGGATGAGCGCCAGAGGTGTTCTCAGCTCGTGCGAGACGTTAGAGACAAAATCGGATTTCAATTTCGCCAGTGCAAGTTCCCGCGCAATGTTTCGGTAGGCGAGGAGCATTCCTCCACCCATCAGCAGCGAAAGCGCTCCGAGAATAATGTAGGCCGTCCGCGCAAACTGGTTGCTGATGTTCGCAATCGTGGTCCCGCGCAGCTTAATTCCCAAAATCAGCCCAGGGAATACACTTTCAAAACTACGCTCTACTTCAGGCGAACCCCCATCCCAACAAATTGAAGCAGCCAAAGGAGCATGCTCCTTTGCAGTCCGCACCATAATCACTGGTTGAGAATGGGATGTATCGTTTGCGTTCTGATTTGGCAGCACTTCACTCAGCGCTTGCGGAAAGAACTTGTTAGCAAGATAGTCGGTATCGTAGACAAATCCTGCCAGCGCAGGATGCTCCGCAGTCGAACCGCGAGGCATGAATAACACCAAAGACTGATACTGCCATTTGTCACCCCTTTGTACCCAATTGGGGGTGACGTAGACGTGCCGTCCTTCCGTCGCCTTGATCTTCTTCAGCTTGGCAATGTAGTCGTCGGTCTCCAGATCAAACCAATGTCCGACCATGGATGAGACATTCTTGCCTTCTTCCTCAAATTGAGGATCGCTCATCCGATCAGGCTGAGATTGAATCTTAAGGCGGCCTTTCCCGGTCCACAGAAACGCATGTGCAATGTCTGGGTGTGCCGCCATGAAGGCCTCGAGTTCGTCACCATGCTCTGCATCGGGAAATTGCGCGCTGGCTTCCTCGGCGATCTCATATGCACGCGCATCAATCCGCTTTTCGGCGATAGACAAGACCTGTTGATACTCCCGTTGAAAGATGGCCTCAATCGCTTTTTCGCGCTGTATGGTCCTGAGGTGCCACGCATAAGCCACGATGAGCGCGGCCGCGGGCAGCATAACTCCGAGCATGAATACCAACATGCGCGGGCGCTCGGACCAACGTCGAACTAGAAACTTCAACATATGTACGCTTTCGGAGGGGGCCTCGTGCGTTTTCGGAGAAAGGCGCCCCATCTCCATCGGATTGAAGAATAAGCCGAGGAAACTTGGCGATATGTCACAACAATGCAACAAATTGCAAAAAGTTGTGAA
>CAWFWK010000017.1:0-124216 GCA_963819425.1 uncultured Acidobacteriaceae bacterium
CCAAGGTGGGTCGAAAATAGCGACTGTGTTAAAATTAACTTGATTAGAAATAGAACCAATTAAAAGATCCAATCAATCCCAATTAACAATTTGAAAATGCTCAACTGAGCGAGAATTACCCACCTCGTTAGGATAGATATGACTATCCCAACGAATTCCGCTCCAATAATTGGGAGAGGCGTTTCCTCGATCGTTGTAGAGGAGACGCCTGCCTCATCGCTGAAACCCTACCGAGCCAATGCACGAACGCACACCAAACATCAGATCCGACAAATCGCGGATAGCATCGTTGCATTCGGCTTTACCAATCGAATCCTTATAGACAGCAACAATCGCATCATCGCAGGGCATGGTCGTTTCGAAGCGGCCAAGCTTCTGGGAATGGAGCGAGTCCCGACCATTCGGCTTGAAGGTTTGAATGAGGATCAGATCCGAGCCTACGTTCTTGCCGACATAAGCTGGCCGAGAATGCTGGTTGGGATCCGCAGATACTGGCGATCGAATTCCAGTACCTGGTCGAACTCAATTCCGCAGATTTTGACGTAACGATCACCGGATTTGAAATTCCGGAAGTGGATGCGGTGATCGCTGCAGTGAGTGATTCCTCCGAGCCAGAAGCACCCGCGCCAGAACCAGACAGAGATGTGCAAGGCCATCACTCAACTTGGAGATGGTCTGGAAGCTCGACAAACACCGAATCATCTGCGCCAACTCCTTGCACGAAAGCACCTATCGCACTCTGATGGGAACCAAGCGTGCGTCTGGGGTGTTCACCGATCCGCCCTTCAATGTGCGGATTGATGGGCACGCCAGGGAAACGGACAAATCCAACACCGCGAGTTCGCGATGGCATCGGGGGAGATGAGCGAGGCGGAGTTCGTCTCGTTCCTGACCAACGCCGTCGATCTCACAAGCCGCTACACAACTCTCAAGGCCATTGCCTATGTCTGTATGGATTGGAGGCACGTTGCAACCTCATCGGTCCCGCGCTGCAATCCTACGACGAGTTCGCGAACCTGTGCGTCTGGGTAAAGGACAACGGAGGCATGGGAGCTTCTACCGATCCCAGCACGAACTCGTCGGAGTTTTTCGCAAAGGCAAGGGCCCACACTGGAACAACATTCAGCTCGGGCAGTTCGGCCGAAATCGGACCAATGTCTGGCAGTATCCCGGTGTCCAGACGATGTCGAAGCAGGGCCGGAAGGGAACCTGCTTGCACTTCATCCAACCGTAAAACCCATCGCCATGGTGGCCGACGCCATCCTCGACTCGACAGCGCGCAATGAAATTGTTCTCGATCCGTTTCTGGGTTCGGGAACAACTGTCATGGCTGCCGAACGAGTGGGACGCGTTTGCTACGGGATTGAGATTGATCCCGCCTAGGTCGATGTCGCTATTCGCCGCTGGCAATCCTGCACCGGAGAACGCGCTGTGCATGCGGTCACCGGCAGGTCATTCGATGAAACCGTTGCGTCAATGGAGGGCGCCGATGTCTAAACGATGATCCGCAATATGAAGTGGGCTACGGCAAGCCGCCGAAGTTCGGTCAGTTTGCCAAGGGGAAATCAGGGAATCCCAGAGGACGTCCGAAGGGGTCGAAGAATCTCGCAACCGTCGTGCATCGCGAAAGCCGTCAACGTGTGAGGGTAAATGGGCCAAAGGGTAATCGAACGATCACCAAACTTGAAGCTGCTGTAATGCAAATCGGTAACAAGGCCGCGCAAGGAGAATTGCGGGCAGCTCGTGAATTATTCAACCTGATTCAGCGGTCAGAAATGGAATTGGGTTCAGGCTCGCCCCAGGAAAACTTTCAGGAAACTGATCAACGTGTCCTTGAAAATCTTCGCCGGCGCCTCGAGAGCCTAAGCGCGTCACAGACATCAACATCCCAAATCGATTCAGAAGGAGATCCGAAATGAGCATCTTGCATCCGCTTTCCGTCTCTGATTATCACGCCATCCTGCGCAATGATCTTGCGAGCTTCGTTGAACGCAGCTTCCATGAACTGAATCCGCAGACGGAGTTCATCCCGGGACAATACATCGATTTGATGGCCTCGGTGCTGGAGAAATGCCGCACCGGCGACGTGAAGCGTCAAATCATCAACCTGCCCCCAGAACGCTAAAGTCTCATGCAACGAGCGTTGCGTTTCCTGCGTGGCTGTTGGGCCACAACCCAGCGACGCAGATCATCTGCGCTAGCTATGGCCAGGATCTCGCTGATAAACATGCTCGCGATTGCCGCACGCTCATGAACTCTGATTTCTACCGACGCCTATTCCCGAACACAATCCTTTCCCAGCAGAGGCTCGCCGTGAATGACTTTATGACCACCGCCCAGGGGTTTCGCATGGCAACATCTGTAGGCGGCGCCCTGACGGGACGCGGCGCAAACTTCATCATTCTCGACGACATTATGAAGCCTGAGGATGCGCTGTCAGAGATTCGACGAAAGTTCGCCAACGACTGGTATTTCAACACGCTATTCAGTCGACTGAACAGCAAGGCTCGAGGCCGGATCATTATCGTGATGCAAAGACTGCACCAGGGAGATCTGGTTGGCGAGGTCTTGGACCGCGAGCTTTGGGAATTGCTCTCTTGGCGGCCATCGCTGCCGAGGATGAGTCTCATTCCTTTGAAACTGTCTTCGGCCCTGGAGTATTTTCTCGTAAACGGGGGGAAGCTCTTCATCCACAACGAGATTCCATAAAGATCTACGCGCAGATCCGCGAAACTGTGGGGGAATATGTATTTCAAAGCCAGTACCAGCAGCAGCCGATACCCCTCGAAGGAGGCTTGATTAAACGCGAGTGGTTGCGATTTTACGAGCCACATCAACTTCCGAGCCAATCGACCTTTTCGGGTGAACACGAGGGCATCGTCGATCGCGAGGTCTGGGACCAGGCGCAGGAACTTCTGGAGCAAAATCGGCAGGGACCTACCAAAGGAGCCCGGGCCAAGAGCGGAAGCATGTCCATCATAGGCAGAGAATCTTCTCTCGTCCCTTCCAATCAAAATTCTCGCGAATTCGCCCGAAAAGGTACTAAGAGTTCGAATCTCGCTTGTAAGTTGTTAATTATATGGTCTATATGGCGGAGGGAGAGGGATTCGAACCCCCGGTACCCTTTCAGGCACAACGGTTTTCAAGACCGCCGGTATCAACCGCTCACCCATCCCTCCGCGGGCTGGAACGATATACGGTTTCATTAGTTTACCGCAACTTCGGCTAGGCTCGATTTTTGAGCGTTTTATCGCGAAGCCGAAAGGCCGGCGGTACGAGGCCTGCGCCATGCGGGCCATTTTGCGCACGATCTGGACGTGCCTCGATTTGAAGACGAACACGTCATCATGTCGTCAGCGACTGAGTTCTGGCAGCCAACACAGCCGACGCACTTGTCAAATAAAGGGGACGCGCGGGCCGCTCACGGGAGCGCGGCGCGCACCGCCTTGTAGCCATCTAAGAGGGTGCCGCAGTCCATTCCGACCGCGATCAGATCGAATCCTTCTTTGGCGTATGCTTTGGCTTTCTCGGTGGTGGCCGCAAAAATTCCGCACGGCTTGCCGGCCTTTTTACATACGGCCAAGACCGAGGAGATGCTCTCAACCACCTGGGACGATTCGATCTTGCCGGGAATTCCGAACGATCCGCTCAGGTCATACGGCCCAATCACAACCGCATCGACGGCAGCGTGGTTTGCGATTGCCTCCGCATTCCGGACTCCGGCAACCGTTTCGATTTGCACTACGATTGCGTATTCCTGGCTTTCGAGGCACGCTGCGAATCTGGTTCCATACCCCTGCGCGCGCGCAATCCCCACGCTGCGCTCTCCACGAGGCGGATAGAGCGCGGCGCGGGCAATTTCGTCCACCTCGGCCGCCGAGGAAACCTGGGGCAGAATGATTCCATCGCAGCCAATGTCGAGAAAGCGCTTGATTGCGGTCGGGGAACGGTCTGGAAGTCGCACAAACGCTGGCGGTCCGCCTGCTGTCACTGCGCACGCAGTGGCTGCACTGATTTCGTTGAAGCGCCCGTGTTCTCCGTCGATCCACAGCCAGTCAAACCCCGACAACCGGGCGATCTCCACAATGGCTGGATGATCAATCGTTACGATTGTGCCCAGTTTCATTCCGCCCGATCGGAGCCACGCTCTTGCATCCATCCAGCACTCACCTTCTTGTTTCGAATTTCGACCACTTACTCCCTGACTCCCGGCACCAAATACTGATAGCTGACAAATGCCACCTTCGTGCTGTCTGGCGACCACGACGGGACGTTGTTTGTGCCCTGGCCGCCGAACAGCTTGGCGAGTACTTTCACTTTCTTATCTGCGAGCGACATTACGTTCAGCGTCACGTCTTTATCGGGCGGATGGCCCGTTACGCCTTTCTCAAATGCGACGAACGTCATCCACTTGCCATCTGGAGAAATATGCGGGAACCAGTCGTTTGTCTCGTCGGTGATGACCTGTTGCTGGTCGCTTCCGTCGGGGTGCATCCGCCAGATTTGCATGTGACCGGTGCGCTCCGAGTTGAAATAAATCCATTGCGCGTCCGGCGAGTATTCCGGCCCATCATCAAGTCCCGGCGCGGTCGTTAGCCGCTTCTCTTCGCCGCCATTTACCGGTATCGAGTAGATGTCAAAGTTGCCTCCGCGCTGACCTACGAATGCCAGCGTCGCTCCATCAGGCGACCACCCATGCCAATATGATGGGCCAACCGGCGTAATCTTCTTCGGCGTTCCGCCTGCAATCGGCAGCGTGTAGACCAAGGATTTTCCTGCCTCAGTCGAGTCGCTGATAGCCAGCATGGTGCCGTCGGGTGAAATTCCATGATCGTTATTGCACTTTACCTGGGGATCAGTGGGAATCCGTGTTGGCTCGCCGCCAGTGATCGCGAGACGATAAATCCCTCCGTCCTGGTTGAACAAAAAGTACGATCCGTCGCGCGACCAGTTCGGCGCTTCGAAATGCGCTTGGGCCACATAGGCTACGCGGCGGTCTGCCGACGCAACTGGCACCGTCTCGAGCGTGCTATAAAGCACGGGCTTCTCGCCGCCAGCCTGCATGGCCTCGATTTTTAGGTTCGAGAAGACGACTGTTTCCGTCGCATCCTTGTCATGTGCAGAAACACCGATGCCTACGTAAAATGGCCCGTTGAGCAAGAGCTTCGTCGACGCGCCTGAAGGAGTGAGCTTTCCATCCGGGCCTGAAACAAACGCATAAAAGTAGTCTCCACGCTTCTCAAGCCGCACGCGTTTCGGGCCCACGGCATTCGATTGCACCTCGTGATCGTCGGCGCCTGCCGCATCGCGAAACTGCAGCGAGGTTAGCCCATCCCCATGGCGGGCGATATCCACTGCGGGCGAATTCCCGTCGAGATTCTGCCTGATCATCAACACCGCCTTGCGATGGTTGTTGCCCTTCTCGCCCTCAAATGCGATATCGGCCGAGATCGCTACATCCCCGCTTACCTTCTTCCAGACAAACTGAAAATCATCGATGCCGAACCACATGTTGTCGCCGCTTCCAGTCACCGTGTAACTCTCTTTAGCGGCGTCGTAGCTCGCTGAACCCGGATGCAGCACGGTCCCGACATCCTGGTGCCCCTCAAAAATCCCCACGGGCCTAGATTCCGCCTGACCCAGTAGATGCCTCGCGCTCAACACAAAGACAAATAAGATGCCGCAAAAGATAAAACGCCGATTCATACCCATCCTCCAACACAATTCACAGGCGGAATCATTCTCGCGCATGGGCCCTCGTTGCGTCTCCCGTTGGACCACACTATCGGCGCGCGCCTGCTCACCAACCGGTTTACCGAGCACGAAAACACAGCGCACTCCGCCTCCGCGGTGTTAAAACAGGAGTGCATGCCCAAGCGACCCAAACCAGGAGCGGCGCCACAGCCCGGTCAGCCCATCAGTCTGCGTACACTTGGCGAGTACCTCAACCTTTCGCCTGCTACGATCTCGCTGGTTTTAAACAATGCTCCTGGAGTTCGCTCCATTCCGCAGGACACCCGTGATCGCGTTACTGAAGCCGCCGCAAAATTTGACTATCGCCCCAGTTTTTTCGCGCGCTCGCTGCGCAAGCGTCAGACCTTCACAGTTGGCGTTCTTGTTCCCGAACTCAGCGACAGCTACGCCATGCAGGTTCTCAGCGGGGTTGAAGAGCACCTCATCGAAGAGGGCTACTTTTACCTCACTGCGAGTCACCGCCGCAAGCCCGATCTAATCGAGGAGTATCCGCGTCTCTTCATGGATCGCTCTGTCGAAGGTTTTATCTTCATCGATACCGCCCTTGAAAAGAATGTCGGCGTTCTTCCCACGGTGATTGTCGCCGGTCATCGCAAGATTGAAGGCGTAACAAATGTTGTCCTCGACCAGAAGCGCGCCGCCGAGCTTGCCCTGCGCCATCTCTACCAGCTTGGTCACCGCAAAATCGCATTCATGCGAGGTGGCAGCCACAGTTCCGACGCGGACGATCGGTGGAATTGCCTGATGGCCGTGGCGCGAGATCTGAAGCTGGTTGTACCTCCAGAACTCGTTGTGCAGCTCCAACTCCGCGTTTCGACGCCTCAACTCGGATTCGATCCCGCCAACGAACTGATCCAGCGAGGCGCGGACTTTACAGCGCTGCTTTGCTACAACGATGTCGCAGCCATCGGCGCGATTCGCGCTTTGATGAACCATGGCCTCCAGGTACCGGGCGACGTTTCAGTTGTTGGCTTCGACGACATTCAGGGCGCCGCGTTCCACAATCCAAGTCTCACCACGATCCGGCAGCCGCTCTATCAAATGGGCACTACCGCTGCGCGCATTCTGCTGCAGCGCATTCGCGCACAGGCCGTATTTCCTGACTTCGTTCCCATTCACCCCGAACTCGTGATTCGCGAATCCACCAGTCCGCCCAGTCCAAAACGCAGCCGCATCAAGCGCGCCTGAGCCTCTCGATGCCTTTTGCGTTCAAGACTTCTCCTGCGCGATCCCTCGCGGTCCTTCATCCGGTCTTTGCGCTGACCGGTGTTCTCCACGCCGTTGGCGGGGCGCTGCTTCCATCTCTCGCGGCTCGCTTTCACCTCAGCGATTCTGACTCCGGGCTGCTGTTTCTTCTCTACTTTGCCGGTACTTCAATAGGCGCGCTTTTATGCCGTGGCAGCTACGCGCGCCTCATGACGCTCGGCTTCGTCGCGATGATCTGTACCTGCCTCGGTGTCGCCGCCTGCCCGCGTCCGTTGCTCGCTCCCGTGTTCCTGCTGTTAGGTATAAGCGTCGGCGTGCCCATGTCTGCTGTCACGCTATTTGTGGGTCGCGCATATCCGGATCGATGCGCACCGTTGCTTACGTTTCTTAATTTCAGTTGGAGCATTGGAGCTCTCGCAGCCCCGCTCATCGCCGCGCGCATTCTCGTGCACCACGATTACCGCACAGCGTACATCGTCTTCGCCGTCGCCTCTGCATTGGCCGCCATCGCCTGCAGCCTTATGCTCCGCGACGGTCCTGAACCGACGCACCACTTAGATGATTCTGCGGTTTCCACCACCGCATTTCGTCTCATCGCGGTCTTCGCTTTCGCGGCATTTCTCCAGGTTGGAATCGAAAACACCGTTGCCGCATGGCTGCCGACCTACGCGCTTCGCATGGCGGGCAGCGGAGTGGTTCTGGCTGCTGCCTCTACCTCGTTTTACTGGGCGGGATTTCTAGCTTCTCGCGGGTTGTCGTCTCTACTGCTCATGCGCGCGGCGCCTATGCGCGTCTTCCGCGTCGCCATCGCTGTTGCATTCGCATCCGCGTTGCTCCTGGAGATTGCGCCATCCGTTGCCGCCCGGAACGTGGCGATGTTCCTGCTTGGAGCGGCGTTGGCGCCGACCTATCCGCTGGTTCTCGCCGGCTTTTTCGCCCGCGCCCGCCACACCGCAGATTCTCGCTGGATACTCTTCACTGCCGGCTTCGGCGGTTCTGTACTTCCGTGGATCGCTGGTTTTACTTCCACGCACGCGGGGAGCCTTCGTGCCGGCATGCTCACGATTCCTGCTGCACTGTTGATTATGGCCTTTCTCCTGCCAACCCTTCGCGAGCCTCAGCGAAGTTCCGCCGCGCAATAGCCCTCAATCTCTTCGAGCAAAAAAGGGAAGGGAAGCCACCAAGGCTCCCCTCCCGTCCAGTCTGCAAGCTCAGAACTGAAAACTGATCACCGATAACTGACCATTGCCTTACTTCTTTCCCTCCAGCTCATTCGCCAATGCATCTGCACCATAGAGCTTGCGAAGACCTTCAATCATTCCCGACGAGTGCACCGCGACTGCACGATTCTTCGTCCCGTCGTAAACGAAGTCTCCTGCCAGCGATTCGATGTTGCCGTCAAAGACCAGGCCCACAAGTTCGCCCTCACGATTCACCACTGGAGAACCGGAGTTTCCACCAATGATGTCGCCAGTCGACACAAAGTCCAGAGGCGTCGTCAAATCGAGCTTGCTCTGCCCGGCCTGTTCTTTGGGAGTCAAATTGAAGGGCGCTTTGTTGCCGAAGCTGTAGGCGCGGTCGTACAGCCCGTAGAACGTCGTGAAGGGCGGAGCGATCGTTCCGTTGTAGGGATAGCCATCTACCGTTCCGTAACTCAACCGCAGCGTGAATGTCGCATCGGGATAAGCATTCTTTCCATACACGAGGAATCGCGCCTTACCCAAGCTTCTCGCCTGCCGGAGTCAGCACGCTCGAGATCGTGTCACGCATTTTGCGTTGGGTCTCTCGCACAACCGGGTCAACGCGTCGCGCGGCTACAATCATCGGATCCGTTGAGGCCGCAATCGCCGGCTCGCCGCCATCCATGATCGATTTGCGTACAGCCACATCGTTCAGTTTCGTGCCGTCAATCAGCGAATCCACCGTTGCGTCCACGGGGCCGCCATTCAGGACGGCCTGTATATACTGATCGTCCTTGCCCAGCTTTTCTTCGCCAAGATTCAAAGCTGTCTTCATGAACAGCTTTTCCGTGCCCGGAGTAATTGACGCCGGCGAGAGCATTTGAAATTTGAGCGACTGCAAATTCGCGTCATGGAATTGCGGCAGGCGTTCGCCATCCGGCTTCTTGATTTCAGCGGAATACTGGACAAGGAAGAGCGCAATCGCAAATAACCGGCTGTCTGTCCGGCGATAGATCTGATACCGAAACTCCGGCTTCACCTGCTCTTCCGCCTTGGCAATGGTGTCCCAAGCGCTGCCGTATTCTTTTTCCCACTCCGGATTAGCAGCGACCTTCTTGCGGAAGTCGTCTTCCTCACCCTGCTTTTTCGCAATCAGGTTTTTGTCGGCAAGCGCCTCGGTGCGGCCGATGTACACCTTCAGGCTGTTCTGCAGACCAAAAATAGTCGAGCCAACCTGCCGGGCCTGCTCTGGCCCCTGCGCCGCATATGCCTGTGCGGCCGCAATGCGCCGATTCAGGTAGTCTGTGAGTGCCGGTTCCACCACGTCCCGCTCCACCAGCAGTTCCGCCATCGTGTCCTGGCGCGATGTGGAACCCGGATGTCCGGGGATAAAAATCAGTTCGCCCGGTGCGGCGCCTTTCGCGCTCCACTTCAGGTAGTTGTCCGTGTGAAGAGGCTTCCCATTGTCGTAGACGCGAAACAGCGCCATGTCGAGGTCATATCGCGGATAAGTAAAGTTATCCGGATCGCCGCCATAGAAAGCGGCTTGCTGTTCCGGCGCAAAGACCAGCCGCACGTCGGTGTACGCCTTATATTGATAGAGCCAGTATTCTCCGCCGTTGTAGAACGACACGATATCCGACCGCAGGCCTGTTTTGTCCTTGCTCTCTTTGGTGATCGCCGCGACCTCTGCTTCGCGTGCCTTGAGTGCCTTCGCATCATCTGCAATGCCTTTAGCTGCGCCTTGCACCCGCGCAGTCACATCCTGCATTCCCACCAGCACGTTGACCTCAAGGTCCGGAGACTTCATCTCCTCGGCTGGCGTCGCTGCATAAAATCCGTTGAGCAGATAGTCGTGCTCAGCTGTCGAGTTCTTCTGCAACTGCCCGCGCGCGACGTGATGGTTCGTCAATAGCAATCCATCCGGGCTCACAAACGAACCCGACCCGCCGTCATTCAAGCGCACGCTCGACAGGCGCAGATGATCCAGCCACTCCTGCGTGGGATGGAAGTTGTATTTCGCCGCCAGTTGCTTCAACGGCGGATTGTCAAAGGTCCACATTCCCTCTTCGGCGCGGATCACAGGCGCGGCGGTCAAGAGGACCGCCGACAGAAATGCAATAGAGCGATACGAACGACAAGACATAAAACACCTCAAGACAACGTGAAAACGAAACTCAATCAACGGATACTGGGGCTTTCTGGTCCCAAGTTTCTAATCCTAATCCCTAGTCCTTAGTTTCCGCTGATTGCATCCTCGGCAGGACCAGCACCTCGATCCCCGAAGCTGCGTCCTTCTGATGAAATACCTGCTCCGTCGCCTTCGTAAATTGCTCGGGCGGCGTGTTGGGAATATCGCCGAAAATTTGGGGGTTGCGATCTGTCAGCGGGAACCAACTGCTCTGCACCTGCACCATGATGCGATGTCCGCGACGGAACGTATGGAACAGATCCGGCATGGTGAAGTTGATGTCGGTCATCTTCTCCGGCACCAGGGGCTCCGGTTTCTCCCAGCTATTGCGGAACTTTGCGCGGAACGGCTCTCCTCGCAGCAACTGCTGATAGCCACCCATGAGGAGCGGTGGCGCATCCAGAATTCGCTTGTTGGGCCGGCCCTCTTCGCCAGCGATGGAGTAGTTGTCGGGATACACGTCAATCAGCTTCACATCGAAATCAGAATCGGTGCTCGAACTCGCTACCTTCAACTTCGGCGAAATCGGGCCCGCGATTGTCACATCCTCTTCGAGTGGATCGCTCACGTAGGTCAGTACGTCCGGCCTTTCGCTCGCGAATCGCTGATCGTCAACCATGTAGCGCTGCGGAACCGTGTCTGTCGTATAGCCAACGAATGGCACCGGGTGATTCGGATCGCTCTCGTAGTCATCCCTGCTCTGCACTTCCGTCGGAGGATCGAAGCTCAGTTTTCCGCCCGCATGGAAGTAGAGTATTTTCGCCGTGGCAGCCTTTGGCGGCCATTCGTCAAAGTGACGCCACACGTTCGTTCCGGTTTCAAATACCACTGCCTTCGGCTGCGCCGCGCCTTTGCCTTTCAGGTAATGCTCAAAGAAAGGGAACTGAATGTTCTGCCGGAAATAGTCGCTGGTCTTCGCCCCAAACTGGACGTCGCCCAGATGCGATCCGTCGCCGCGCGCCCATCCGCCATGTACCCACGGCCCTTCTACCAGCGTCGTCGGGGTCTCCGGATTGAACTTCGAAGTCGCATAGAAGGTCCGGTAAGGCCCGCTTAAATCCTCCGCGTCATACCATCCGCCCACGACCAGCACTGCACACTTCACGTTCTTCATGTGCTGCGACAGATCCCGCTCTTTCCAGTAAGCGTCGTAGGTATTGTGTTTGGCCTGGTCGTTGAACAACCAGTTGGACCCCTTCAGATAAAGCTTGTCCAGGTTGGCGATGTTCCCGGCCTTCAAATAAAACTGGTAGCTGTCTGGTGTTCCGAAATCAAACGGGATGGTCGGCTTCGGAGACTGCGGTTCTTTCTGCGGCCGGAAGGACGCGTAGAATCCGAAGTTCGCCGACAACATGAACGCACCGCCGTGATAGCCGTCGTCGCCGAGAAATAGATCTGTCATGGGCGCCTGCGGACTCGCCGCGACCAGCGCTGGGTGCGAATCGATCATGGACGCCGACGTATAAAAGCCGGGGTATGAAATCCCCCAGATGCCAACCTTGCCGTTGTTGTTCTCGACATGCTTCAGCAGAAAGTCGATGGTGTCGTGCGTGTCCGAAGCATCGTCCACATCCTGCGGCCCCTTCTTGTTATCGATGTGCGGCCGCATCTCAAGAAAGTCGCCTTCGCTCATCCAACGCCCACGAACATCCTGGTAGACAAAAATGTATCCGCTCTTCTGAAACTCGTCAGAGGGTCCCAGGGTCTTCGGATATTGATCCTCGCCATAGGGAGCCACACTGTAGGGCGTTCGATCCATCAAGAAGGGATATGGACCGCCGGTCGCATCCTTCGGCACATACACGGCCGTGAACAACCGCTTTCCATCCCGCATAGGAATCCGAAACTCATACTTCGTGTAGTGGGCGCGAACGTAATCTTCGGCCGGGGCTGGGGGCGCCGCAGGTTGTTGTGCAATAAGGCAAGTGGAGAAAAGGGCAATTGTGGCCAGAACAGTGAAGGGAAGTCTCCGCAGTGTGAGCATTGTTGGGCTGGGTTCTCCTGAAAATTAAAGGGTATCGCATTTGAAAGGCTCAATAAAGAACCCCCGGCACTCCTTCATAAATCTAATCAGTTGAGCTGGGCCAGGTTTGGTGCACTGTGTACCGGACGCGTTGGGCGGATGCAGAACGCCTCTGGTCTGGTCCAAATAAAATCGCGTCGCTCCTGAGCTCATGCAGTGCCCCGCATTTTGAAGCCTTCGCAACAGCCGTTCGGTTCACTTTGTGAATCCGCAAACGGAACTGGCTCATCAAAGGTCAACACGCGTTATGTGCTCTCGCGGCGCGAACGACCCCTCGCAGAGAACAATCAAATGGAGACTCGTATGATTCTGCGGCAAGGATACAAAGCCGTTCCACCGTTTCTAAATGCTGCCTTCGCAACTATTTTTCTTGGCCTGCTTCTCGCTGGTACGGGCTTTCTTGCGGGGTGCGACAAAGGGGCAAGTGCCGCGCCAACCGGCGCACAGCCAGCGCTGAAGGTGGGGGTTGTCAAGGCACAACAGACCGATGTGCCGCTCACCGGTGAATGGGTTGGTACGCTCGACGGTTACGTTAATGCGCAGATCCAGCCTCAGGCGAACGGGTATCTGATTCGGCAGAATTATCGCGAGGGTTCGCAAGTCCAACAGGGCCAGGTCCTCTTCGAAATCGATCCACGCCCATTTGAAGCATCACTCCAACAGGCACAGGGACAACTCGGCCAGGCGCAAGCGCAACTCGCTCTCGCCCAGATCAACGTGAACCGCGACAAGCCGCTCGCCGAAGCTCGTGCAATCGCCAAGAGCCAACTCGACAACGAAATCCAGCAGAAGGCGCAGGCCGAAGCTGGAGTCGCCACGGCGGAGGCTGCGGTGGCAACGGCAAAACTCAATCTTGGCTTCACGCAAGTCCGGTCGCTCATCACGGGAGTCGCAGGTCAGGCGACAACGCAGGTTGGAAACCTCGTGAGCACGCAATCCGTATTGACTTCGGTTTCACAACTCGATCCGATCAAGGTGTACTTCTCGATCAGCGATAGCGAATATCTTGCGCTGGCCAAGCGCGCCGGCTTCAGCGGCAGTGGCTTGCTCCATGGCGCTTCAAAGATTCCCCTGACCTTGACGCTGTCGAATGGCGAAGTCTATCCGCAGAAAGGTCGAGTGGTTTTTGTTGATCGGCAGCTCAATTCGCAGACTGGAGCGATTCGCATTGCGGCTTCCTTCCCAAATCCCGGGAACGTTCTCAGGCCCGGACAGTTTGGCCGCGTAAGGGCCGAGACAGAAACGCTACATGATGCCGTTTTAGTTCCGCAGGTGGCAGTGACCGAATTTCAGGGGCAGCAGCAGGTTTATACAGTCGCCGCAAACAACACGGTTCACGTGAATACGGTGAAGCTTGGTTCGCAGTATCGCGACAGCTGGGTTGTGGAAGAGGGCCTCCCTGGAGGATCCCTTGTGATCGTCGACAATCTGCAGAAGCTTCGCGAAGGCGCGCCGATCAGCCCACAACCCGCGGCCACAAATGCTGGAGCTTTGGCTTCGGCACAACCGGCGGGCAGGTAAATCATGTCCAAATTTTTCATCCGCCGTCCGATCGTGGCGATTGTCATCGCCATCCTCACCGTGGTCATCGGCGTTGTGTCGATGCTCACGCTTCCGATTTCGCAGTATCCCAACATTGTTCCGCCGGAAATCCTGGTCACGGCGACTTACCCAGGCGCCGATGCCAAGACCGTTAGCCAGGCGGTGTCAACGCCGATCGAGCAACAGATGAATGGCGTTGACAACATGATCTACATGAACTCGGTGAGCGCGAACAACGGTGTGGTGCAGTTGTTTGTGGACTTCGATGTCAAGACGGATCCAAACATTGACCAGGTTCTTGCGCAGCTTCGCGTTGACCAGGCACAGTCGCAGCTTCCGGCGCAGGTCACGAGCGCCGGGCTCACGGTGCAGAAGGCGCTCACCTCGCCGTTGATGCTTATCGCCGTCAGTTCTCCCGGCGGAAAATTAGCCCAGGATTTTCTCACCAATTACGCCATCATCAATCTCCAGGACCAGATCGCGCGTGTAAAGGGCGTCTCTCGTGTGCAGACATTCGGCGGGCAGTACGCGCTGCGCGTGTGGGTGCAGCCTGACAAATTAGCGAAGCTGGGCGTTACAGCAACGGATGTGATCACCGCGATCCAAACCCAGAACAACGTGAACCCTGCGGGCCAGATTGGTGGAGAGCCTATTCCGCAAGGGCAGCAATTCACCTACACGGTGCGCACGCAGGGCCGACTGGTCAAGCCTGAGGAATTCGGCGAAATCGTCCTTCGTGCCAATCCCGATGGCTCGGTGCTTCATCTGAAGGACGTGGCGCGAATAGAGCTGGGCGATCAAGCCTACGGAATCTCAGGCCGCTATAACCAGGCGCCTGCGGGCGTCATGGCGATCTATCAACTGCCCGGCTCCAATGCTGTAGAAACCGCGACGGCCGTAAGCAAGCGCATCAAGGAGCTCTCAGCCACCTTCCCGCCAAGCATCACCTATAGCGTCCCGCTCGACACCACGAAGGCCGTGACGGCCGGTATTCGCGAGATCGTGTACACACTGCTTGAAGCGCTGGGGCTTGTGGTAATCGTCGTCTTCGTGTTTCTCCAAGGCTGGCGGGCCACTCTCATTCCTTTGCTGGCGGTTCCGGTTTCTCTCATCGGCACGTTCATCATTTTTCCAGCACTCGGTTTTTCGATCAACACGCTTTCGCTCTTTGGGCTTGTGCTCGCCATTGGCCTGGTAGTTGACGACGCCATCATCGTGGTCGAGGCTGTCGAGCACCACATTGACGAAGGCATGGATCCGAAGTCCGCGACCGAGAAAGCGATGGAGGAAGTGGGCGGCCCTGTGGTTGCCATTGCCCTGATCCTCGCGGCCGTCTTCATTCCTACCGCGGCGATACCGGGAATTACGGGTCGCATGTACCAGCAATTCGCGGTGACGATTGCGATTTCTGTTTTGATCTCGGCATTCAACGCGCTTACGCTATCCCCGGCGCTGGCATCGCTGCTTCTCAAACCTCGTGAGGAAGGCCGCAAGCCTGGCCTGCTTGGCAGGGGGTTCGCACTCTTCAATAAGTTCTTCCGTCGCAATACGGACGCGTTCGTCGGCACATCCCGTGTTCTGATTCACAAGTCATTCTTCGCAATGCTCGGACTCGTGCTGGTGGGGGTTATCGCCGTTTACCTGGGAAGCAGCCTGCCGGGTGGATTTATTCCTACGGAAGACCAGGGATATATGTTCCTTGCGTTGCAGCTTCCGGACGGTGCCTCGGCGCAGCGCACTGACGCTGCACAACAGAAGATCACCAGTGCATTACTCAAGACTCCCGGTATCGAGGGCGTTATCGCCGTCACCAACTTCTCGCTTCTCACGCAGGTGCAGAGCACGAATGCGGGATTTTTCTTCGTGAATCTCAAACCGTGGGCTGTCCGCAAGAGCAAAGAAGAGCAGCTCGAATACATCCAGAGCAATTTGCAAAAACAACTTGCGGGCAATCCTGACGGCATCGCCTTCGCGTTTCCTCCGCCTTCGATCCCAGGAATTGGGACATCCGGCGGCGTCACCATGATCATTGAAGATCGCTCTGGAACAGACGATCCTGCAACCTTGACCAAAAATGTATTTGCGTTTCTCGGCGCGATTTCAAAGCGACCGGAGATCGCGGCTGCCATTCCGTCGTATCAACCGGCCGTTCCTCAACTCTTTGTTGACGTGGACAAGGAGAAGGCGCTCCAACAGCAGGTGGACCTCACCAACATTTACACAACGATGCAGACATTCATGGGCGGTTACCTCGTCAATTACTTCAACCGGTTCGGCCGCCAGTGGCAGACCTATGTCGAGGCTGAAGGCACATCGCGAACGAACATCGCAAACATCGACCAGTTCTACGTTCGCAGCGCCAACGGCAGCCAGGTCCCGCTCAACACCCTTGTCAAAGTCAGCCAGATTACCGGCCCCGAATTCATCTATCGATTTAACGAATTCAATGCGGCGCAGCTCAACATTGCCGGCGCGCCTGGCTACAGCTCAGGCCAGGTACGAAAGGCACTTGAAGAAGTCTTCAAGGAGACGATGCCGCCCGGAGCAGGTTTCGATTATTCCGGTATGTCGTTCCAGGAACAGCAGGCCGAGCAGGGAGTGCCGTCGTGGGCCGTGTTCGGTCTCTCGCTCATCTTTGTCTTCCTGATTCTCGCTGCGCTCTATGAAAGCTGGACGCTGCCTTTCAGTGTGCTGCTGAGCACGCCTGTGGCAATCCTGGGAGCATATCTTGCGCTGCATGCCCGGCACTTCGAGAACGACATTTTCGCCACGATCGGTCTCGTCATGCTCATCGGGCTGTCGGCGAAGAATGCCATCCTCATTGTCGAGTTCGCAAAAATGAACTATGAGCGCGGCGAAAGCATTTGCAACGCAGCGTTAGACGCAGCGCGCCTCCGCTTCCGTCCAATCGTCATGACGGCCCTGGCGTTCATAGTCGGCTGTTTGCCGCTATGGACGGCAAGTGGTTCGGGCGCTGCTTCGCGACAGATCCTCGGTACCGTCGTCGTCGGCGGCATGACACTCTCCACCGTACTGGGCCTTATCTTCATTCCCGTGACATTTGCGGTTGTCGAATTTCTCTCGCATCGTTTCGTAAGAGGCGGACGGGGGACCACGATGGATTCGATGTGCGGTCCCGATGCGACGTCGAGCGAACCGGCTGTGCCAATCGGCACGGAGCCCGGCACAGAAGGAGGCCAGGCATGAAGACCTTCTCGAAATCTGCACGACTGTGGTTAACGTTGACTGCGGTCGGACTCCTTGCAGGTTGCAATGTCGGTCCCAAGTATGCTCGGCCAAACGTGACAGCACCACCGACCTTTCGTGGTGCGGATAACACTACGGTTTCAAGCGTTGATAAGAACTCTTTGGGCGACGAAGAGTGGGCTGCTGTGTATCGCGAGCCAGAGCTTCAGGAATTGATCCGCAAGGCTCTTGCCAATAACTACGACGTGCGCATCGCTGCCAAGAAAATCCTCGAGCAGCAGGCACAGGTCAAGATCACGCGGTCACAGGAGTTTCCCACTATCACTGTTGGTGGAACCGGCATCGGCGCAACGTTGCCATCCTCCCTCGGTACTCAAATCGCCAGTCCGCTGGTGGACGGATCGTTCAATGTTTCGGCTGCATGGACGCCGGATTTCTGGGGTCTCTATCGCAGACAGACCGAGGCTGCACGCGCGCAGATGCTGGCGCAGGTCTGGGCGCAGCGCGCAGTGCAAATGACGCTGGTGCAACAGGTCGTGACGGCCTATTTGCAGATACGTGCGCTCGACGCCCAAGTGGAGATCACGAAGGCAACCATCAAAGCTCGGCAAGACTCCGTCAATCTCACCAAGACTCTCGAGAGCGGAGGGTCTGTTCCACTCTCGGATGTGCGGCAGTCGGAGCAACTGCTTTACGCAGCGACTTCAGAGATACCTCAACTCGAACAGCAGATTCAGCAAGCAGGAAAACGCGATCGAGTTTTTGCTCGGTGAAAATCCGGGTCCAATCGTTCACCGCGATCCCAAATGCGCTCGCGCCCCCTCCGCAGGATCTTCCCACCGGCTTGCCTTCGCGGCTGCTTGAGAGGCGGCCGGATATCCAGCAGGCAGAGGCTACGCTTATTGCCGCCAACGCGCAGATCGGCGTCGCACGTGCGCAGTTCTTTCCCAGCTTGACCATCAGCGCAGCGGGAGGCGTCGGTGGCGACAGTCTTGCAACCATCTTCGTCCCTGCTGGGAAGACCATCTATGGCCTGGGAACACTGACGCAGCCGCTCTTCGAAGGCGGACGGCTTCGGGGGCAGCTGCAGCTTTCGGAGGAAACCAAGAGCGAGATGGTCCTCAACTATCAAAAGACGATCTCAGGCGCTTTCCGGGATGTTTCCAATGCCCTTATCGCCCTGAATAAGCAGAGGGCCTATCGCGAACAGCAGGAAAAGCTCGTCGAGGCCGCAAAGGATTCGACACGTCTGGCTCGCATTCGGTACCAGGGCGGCTCCACCGGCTATCTCGAAGTGCTGACCAACGATTCAAACCTGTTCGCTGCCGAACTCAGCCTGGTGACTGCGCAGCAGGGTGAAGCACTGGCCCTCGTCCAGCTCTACAGTGCGCTCGGCGGAGGGTGGCAATCCTAATCCTTACCACGTCCTGTGGAGTCCTTTTGTATCCAGCGCCCCTAGGCCGGCACCTGTGCGACAATCGGTTTACCGACCGTCCCTTTCCCAGGCGAGGTCAACATGCTATCTCCATCTGAACGCTCAAAGCGGCTCGTCCGCCCGGTCCTGGTTTCTCTGGCCTTGCATGGCTCGTTCTTTGCCTCGGTGTTGCTGTTTGGCACGCATGTAATTATCAGGGTCGTTGAGCCGGTCAAAACCCAGACCGTTGCCAAACTTGCCTTCTCCGGCGGGTCTCATGCCATACGGATCGAGCTGCCCATATCTCAATTCGCAGCACACACCCACGAACCTGTGCCGAAGGCAGAGGTGGCAAAGAAGACGGACATTCCCATGCAGGTGCCTGCTCTCAAGAAGTCAGGCGGCGGATCAACGCGATCGCCTCATCATGGGGATGGATCGTCGACTGCCATGACCGGCAATGGAACAGATCCCACAGACATTCACCCGGCCTTTCCCGTCTACTCTCCCCATCCGCCTGTCGCCGACCGGTCGCTTCTTCCGTCGTCCGAGCAGAAGATCGTAGTTGACGTCAGTGTCGATGCCTTCGGCCAGGTGGTGAGCGAAACACTCGTCAAAGGGCTGGGAAATCGATTGGACAAGATCGTGCTGGAGACCGTAAGAACGTGGCGCTTTCAGCCTGCGACTTTGAATGGCAAGCCTGTCGCGACTGAGGCGGAGTTGATCTTTCCGTTCAACCTGGACTACCCGATCGCTGATTCTTAGAGACCCTGCATTCTGCCGCATTGGCTTCCCCGGAGCCTGGATCGGCGGAGTCGCGCTGCTTGAAACCGGCCACGTTCGCCCTGAAAAGCCTCTGAAATCGCTTCCAGATTCGGCCTGAATTACGGCCGGTCCGTTCCGGCTGGCTGACATCGAAGCAATTGGGCATATCGAGAGTTGAGCCGATTGAAGTAAGATAGCCGGAACCAGAAATCTGACAGCTTGTATTCCCCTTAAACGGCTTGTGGTTTCAATCCAGAGGAGCGTATGGAGAAGGGCAAGAAAGAGAAACATACAACCGATCACCTGCGCGGCACTCTGCGGGGGGACAATTTCGAGAGCGACTGCACAGTGGCGCTTGTAACCAAATTGGATCATGAGAAGCCTACCGTTGCAGTGTGGACCAGCCTGCGAATCATGGGGGCGACCCAGACTCCGCCAGATGGAACCTATCAGCTTGAAGTGCACGGGCGGACTTTTGACGTGAAACGCGTTGGAGGCAAATGGCCGACGCTGCATCTCTGAGCTTGGTCCGGCCCGTTTAGAATCTGTTTACATGGATATCGTTGAGAACACATCCGCCGGCGAGGAGACAATTCTCGCAGGCACGCGATTTGTGCGAGCCTGCCTGCGCAAGCCGGTCGATCGTACTCCGGTCTGGTTTCTGCGGCAGGCCGGGCGCTACATGCAGGAGTATCGCGACGTACGCAAACACCACACGCTGGTAGAAATCTGCAAGCAGCCGGAACTGGCCGCCGAAGTGACCATCACGGCGGCCGAAAAGCTGGGCGTAGATGCGGCGATCATTTTTGCCGATCTGCTGTTGCCGCTGGAGCCGATGGGGCTGCCATTTGAATTTCAGGCGGGAGAAGGACCGGTAGTGCATCACCCGGTGCGTACAGCCGAGGATGTGAAGGCTCTGCGGATCGATCGTGCGGCCGATCTGGCCTATGTGGCACGCGCAATTGAGAAGGTTGCGGCGCATTTCGGCGACCGGCTTGGCGTGATTGGTTTCTGCGGGGCTCCATATACGCTTGCCAGCTACATGATCGAGGGCGGCGGATCGCGAAACTACATCTTCACCAAACAGATGATGTACAGCGATACGCCGACTTGGCGTGCACTGCTGGACAAGATTGTCGTTGTACTTATCGAGTATTGCCGGATGCAGGTGCAGGCCGGCGCCGACGTGATCCAGATTTTCGATAGCTGGGTTGGATCGCTGGGGCTGCAGGATTATCGTGACTACGCTTTTGAGGCCTCGATGCGACTGGTGCGCGCGGTACAGCAGATGGGCGTGCCGGTAATCTATTTTGGCGTCGAGACGGCGGGTCTGCTGTCGCAGATGGCCGCGACTGGGGCCGATGTGATCGGTCTCGACTGGCGCCAGCCTCTCGATGTTGGCTGGAAGGAAGTGGGCCACGCGCATGCTGTGCAGGGCAATCTCGATCCCATCACTCTGTTCGCGCCGATTGAGGTGCTGGAACTGCGGGTGAAGGAGATTCTGCGGGCCGCCGCAGGCCGGCCGGGCCACATTTTCAACCTTGGCCATGGCATTGTTCCGCAGACGCCGGTGGAGAATGTGCAGGCCGTCGTTCGCATGGTGCGTGAGTTCCGGCTGGAGAACCAGAATGTCTAAGCAGGCCGTATTGCTGCTGGCACACGGCACGCCGGAGACGGTTGAGCAGATTCCCGAGTATCTGCGCAACGTGGTGAGCGGGCGGCCGCTGCCGGAGCACGTGGTCGAGGAGATCAAACACCGGTATTCGCTGATCGGGCGCAGTCCGTTGACCGAGATCACGCTGGAGCAGGGCCGGCTCGTGGAAGCTGATCTCGTGATGGATGGCGTCGAGGCGCAGGTCTATGTTGGCATGCGGAACTGGAAGCCGTATATTCCGGATGTTGTCCGCAAAATGCGCGCCGATGGCGTGGAGGAGGCTGCAGTAATTTGCCTTGCTCCGCAGAACTCACGCACCAGTGTTGGGCTCTACAAGCGGGCGGTGCAGGCTGAGGCAGGGTCGCTGAAGATCGATTTCACCGAGGGCTGGGCACTGGATCCTCTTCTCGCAGAGGCATTCGCAGAGCGGCTGCGATCTGCCGAGGAAAAAATGAAGGATGAAACGGGCGCGTTTGTTCCAGTGCTGTTTACGGCGCACAGCGTTCCCACGCGCACGGTGCAGCCGCCCGACGTGTCGGCGGGCGAGAATGCCGGTCCGCGGCTTTGGCCGGGCGAGGGCGCCGATCCTTATGCGGAGGAGGCCCGGAGAACCGCGGAGCTTGTGGCGGAGCGCATTCCCGGGATTCCGAAGTGGTGGTTTGCCTTCCAGAGCCAGGGTGCGAGCGGCGGTCCGTGGATTGGACCAACCGTTGAGGAGACGCTCACTGCCATTGCCGAGGCAGGGGTGAAGACAGTTCTTCTTCAACCCATCGGATTTTTGTGCGATCACGTTGAGATTCTGTACGACGTGGACATCGCTTTCAGGGAATATGCATCCAAACTCGGTGTTCGCCTGGAACGGCCGGAGTCACTGAATGCATCGCCTACCTTGGCGCGCGCGATTGCGGAACTTGCGAAACGTGGGCTCGCTCGGTTACAAGGATAAACATCCCCGATTTTCCGATCGCATGAACTGGACATTGGTCTGAGGTCTTTAGCGGGTTTCCAACGTTCCGAATGCCTTCAGGCGGCAACAATGTACTGAGCCAAGCGACGAAAGGCCGTTGATATTGCCTGGCAAGTTCTTCCTGAACGATTCACATTCCCCCTCGATATCCTGTCCGGACTGTGGGAGGCCGCGCATGCGACGTCTTCCTCGCGCCGGCTTTCTGCAGCAACACATCTGGCCCTGTTTCGGATATTTCCCGTGGGAGTGTCCGATTTGCAGAAAGCCGAGATTCCTCCGTTGCCGGAGCGCGCGGCTACCAGAGGGCGCTCGCGTTCCGCGATCATCCAGCGCCGATTGAATGTCGCGCATTCCCAATCTCTATAATGTCCAGAACATCTTTCCATCTTTTGGAGGCCAGCTTGTTCCCTGTTTGTGTTGCAGCTCAACGCGCCGGTTTGCTGGTGCTCGCCCTTGGATGCAGTGCCGCCGCTGTTCGTGGACAGGCGGCGAAGAACACCACAACCGCGCAGCAGACTGTGTACATCAAGGCCGGTCATCTGTTTGACGCTACCGACGACAAGCTACGCGATAACGTGGTGCTGGTGGTCGAGGGCGAGCGGATCAGCAAGGTCGCGGCGGCAGGGGAGGTGTCGATTCCGGCGGGGGCGACGGTGGTGGATCTTTCAAAGGACTGGGTGCTGCCGGGCCTGATTGACTGCCACACGCATCTTGAGTCGCGATCCGATCACTACGATCCCATCTGGGACGTGAAGACGACACCGTTTGACGGCGGCTTTAACGGGGTGCTGAATGCGAACAAGACGCTGATGGCCGGGTTCACCGGTGTGCGCGACGTGGGCTCGCAGCCGTTCTTTGCGGTGGATCTGCGCAAGGCCATCGACGCGGGCTACTTTCCGGGACCGCGCGTGGTCGCGAGCGGACCGCCAATCTCGATCACCGGCGGGCATGGCGACATGAATGGGTTTGCTCCCGGCGTGGAGAACCTGATGTATCCGGCAGAGCGCGATTACGCGCTTGCCGACGGGCCGGAGGCGGTGCGGCATGCGGTTCGCGAGCAGGTGAAGTACGGCGTGGACGTGATCAAGATACTGGCTACGGGCGGCGTACTTTCGCAAGGCGATAAGCCGGGCGCGGAACAGATGACCTATGAAGAGATGAAGATGGCGGTCGATACGGCGCATGCGGCCGGACGCAAAGTGGCTGCGCACGCGCATGGCACGCAAGGCATCAAGGATGCGGTGCGCGCGGGCGTGGACTCGATTGAGCATGGAAGTCTTGTTGATGCCGAAGGCATCGAGTTGATGAAGCAGCACGGGACGTACCTCGTGGCGGATATCTACAACGACGATTACATCCTCGGTAAAGCAGTCGAGTTCGGACTGCCGAAGGAGAATGTCGATAAGGAAAAGATGGTGGGCCGGCTGCAGCGCGAGAACTTTGCGAAGGCGGTTGCGGCGGGTGTGAAGATCGCATTCGGTACGGATGCGGGCGTGTATCCGCACGGCGACAATGCGAAGCAGTTTCATTACATGGTGAAGTTCGGCATGACGCCGGCGGGTGCTATTCGCTCGGCTACTTCGTCCGCGGCTGACCTGATCGATCGCGCGAAGGATGTTGGCACGCTTGAAGCGGGGAAGTACGCGGACTTGATTGCGGTCACGGAGAATCCTCTCGATCGCGTCGAGGTGCTGGAACACGTGTCGTTTGTAATGAAGGGCGGCAAGGTGTACAAGGACGAGGTTGCCGCAGTAGCGAAGCAGTAGAATTCGCCAACGAGGTTCAGGAATGAAGAGGTTCTTTCTGGCGTGTGCGTGCACGGTAGTGCTTGTGATCGGGGCGCGAGCGCAGACGCCTGAGTATTCGATTGAGGCGATCCGTTATGCGATTTCGCCCGACGTTCCGGTGGCCGAACTGGTGGTGAACGGGCCGAAGGATCAGAAGGTCGACATCGCGATGGTGGTGTGGCTGATTCGCGGCGGCGGTCACACGATCCTGTTCGACAGCGGCTTTCATCGCGACACGCATTTGAAGGAATTTCCGATGAAGGACTTCCTGCGGCCGGATGAGGCGGTGAAGACTGCCGGAGTGAATCCTGAAGACGTGACGGACATCGTGATCAGCCATGCGCACTGGGACCACATGGGCGGCATCGATCTCTTTCCGAAGGCGACGGTGTGGATTCAGCGCGAAGAATATCGCTACTACACCGGCGATGCGTGGCAGAAGGGCGGCAAACATGGTGGCATCGATGCCGAGGATGTCGAGGAACTGGTGAAGCTGAATACGGAACACCGTTTGCGCTTTGTGGAAGGCGATGACGTGGAGATCCTGCCGGGCATCACGGCATACACCGGTTCGCGCCATACTTATGCGTCACAATATCTGCGCGTGGCTGGAACTCCGACGTATGTGCTGGCCTCGGACAATGTGTATTTCTACCTCAATCTGTCGGCGCACCTGGCGAGCGCAACTTTCAGCGACGCGGACCATGCGGCTAACATCGCGCAGCAGAAACGGATGATCGACTTGGCCGGGTCTCCTGATCGCGTGGTGCCGGGGCACGACAATCTGCAGTTCCAGAAATTCCCGACCGAGGGACGGGTGGCGAAGATCAAGTGACATGACCAGGGCGACTGCGGATTAATGTCCGGTTGCCCACAACCCGACTAACACTAGAGCTTTGCCAAATTGGCTTAATACTAAACGACTGCAAAAGTCAATCCTCCAACAGGGTTAGTTGGGAATTGCGTGATTTTGGCTAACATCGTTCCAAATCAGGACACGTTACTCACTGTTGGCGGGAAGCCTGTAATGGGATCGCACGGGCGACGGAAGAGGCAATCACTTTTCAGGTAGGAGCTGCATGGATACAGACTTCTCGGTAAATGTGGTCAGCAGGGTTAAATGGCGGCTGTTCCAGGCCCGTCTGGCGTTTGAAGATCCACTCAGTCGCGCTTTTGACAGGCGACACTGCGTGGAGACCGCCCGGGAAGAGCCACTTGGAGAAATGGGCGTGGCCGCCGACGCTGTCAAGCGCGGCAACGCTGTATATCGAGTGACGTGGGGCTCGCTGATCAAAAAGGCGTTGGCGCAGCTGGACATCGATCCCCGTCGCTACAGTTTCATCGACTACGGCTCAGGCAAGGGCAAGGCTATGCTGATGGCCTCGGACTACCCCTTCAAAACGATTATTGGTCTTGAGTATGCGAAGCGGCTGCATGACATTGCCGCCGAAAATTGCCGGAGATATCACAGCGCGAACCAGCAGTGCCATTCGCTGGAACCAATCCTGGGCGATGTTCTAGATTACACGCCGCCGGCTGGGCCGATCGTTTGTTTCATGTGCAATCCCTTTGACGAGGCAACACTACGCGCTGTCTTCAACGGTTGGCGCGCTCGTTACGAGAGCGGAGAGCGAGAAATTCGCATCCTTTATCTCAACATGCGTAACATCGCGGAGAAGGCCACAGTGCTGGAGCACCAGGACTGGTTGGTTCCAGTGGAACGGAATCGGCGTTTTGTGGTGCTGGCACCGAAGGCGCATCTGGCGCTTCCATAAGCCGAGAGCCTTCGCCGAAACGCCTCTGCCGCATCACCTGTTATTCCTGGCGCTGGGTTTTCGGGGTGGGTACACTCGACTTGGAGAGGTCCTCGCCATGTTGAACAGCGTTTCTCCTTTTTTCATCGTCGATGACTTGAACGCTACGCTGGAGTTTTACCTGTCCCGATTGGGATTCAGCGTTCTGTATAAGGGCGGGGGTGAGAGGCCGGAAGAGGATTTCTGGGCCTTTGTGGGGCGCGACCAGGTGATGCTGAACTTCAAGGCGATCGCGCCCGAGGTGCATCCGCAACCGAATCACACGCGCCATGAGTGGGCACGATGGGACGCCTATATCAGCGCGAGCGATCCCGACGCGCTTTATGCAGAGTTTGTTGGCAAGAATGTTCCCATGCATCGGGAACTGGCGGATACTGCAGATGGATTGAGGGCGTTCGAGATCGTGGACAACAACGGGTACGTGCTGTGCTTCGGGCGGCCGATTGAGAAGTAGTGGGGCGTCAGGCGGGGAAGCCCATTCGCTGCACTAATGCCTGGAAACGGGGATCGGAGCGGAGATTGTCGATGCGGGGGTCGGCTTTGACGTGCCACGAGAGCTCGAGGGATTTCTCGTCGTACGCCTTTTCCAAGAGCTGCATTGCCTTATCTTTTTCGCCGAGTCCCGCGTAGATGGTTGCGAGTATGTAAGGCGAAGCGGGGCTGTCTTTCGATCGATTCTCGAGGTCGTGAAGGATCTTTTCTGCTTCGGCTTTTCTTCCTGTCATAGCGTATGCATGTGCGAGGGATGCGTAGGCATCCTGATCACCGTTCGATAGCTCAACAGACTTCTGAAACTCGGCAATCGCTTCGGTGAGCTTTCCGGTGGCAGCATAGCCGGTGCCGAGATTCTGATGTTCGACCCACTCGTTGGGGTTCGACGCAATCCCCCGTTGTCCGGTTTCGACCAGCCTGGGAAAATCGCGAAGCTGATAGTAGACACTGGCTTCGGTCATTCCCGCGCTCGGACCGATTTCGATCTGGTTAACCCTGGTCATTTCTGCCAGAGCTTCTGCGCGACGCCCGAGAAATGCAAGGAACTGCGCGCGATCTTCGTGGGCGCAGGCATAACTTGGGGCAGTGGCAATTGCACGATTGAATTCGCGCTCGGCTTCAGCGAGATTCCAGTCGTGCCGCCAATTGATTGTGCCCAACGTATCGTGGACTTCGCCGATGCTGTCGTCGAGTTGCTGCGCCTTATGAAGCGCTTCGTGAGCAGACTGAAAGGCTGCTTCCTGGGGTGTGTGGCGGAAGAGAGCCAGGTAAAGATATGCATCCGCCAAACCGGAGTAGGCTTCGGCGAAGTCCGGGGCTTTGTGGATGGCTTCTTCGAAGTAGCTTTTCGCCTGGAACAGTGGCTGCCCCATGGTGAACTGGTTGGTGAGGATATAACGGCCTCGCAGGTAGGCGTCATATGCTTCTGGGTTCACCGAGCGGGCAGAGCCGACCCTGGCCTGCTGTTCCGGGGTCAATTGAATGCGGATCTGGCGAGCGACCGCCTCGGCCACTTCCCGCTGGAGGCTGAGAACTCCATGGAGAGGGCGCTCGTAGGTTTCGCTCCAGATATGGCGGTCGTGGGGGCCATCGAGCAGTTGTACGGTGACCCGGACCTGGTCGTTCTCGCGGATGATGGAACCCTCGAGGACTCCGTCGACACCCAGCTCGTGGGCGATTTGGGGCAGGTGCTTCTTTGTGCCTTTGTACTCCATGACGGAGGTATGAGAGATGACGCGGAGGGATTGGATTCGAGAAAGCTCGGTAATGAGCTCTTCGGTCATTCCGTCGGCGAAGAAGTCCTGTGCAGGGTCTCCGGAGAGATTTTGCAGGGGGAGAACGGCGATGGAGCGAATGGGTTGAGCGGCGCCGGGGCCGTAGAAATAGTGCCCGGCAAACCAGGCTGCGAGGGCTATCGCGCAACAGGTAACGAGTGTTATCCAGAATCTGAGTTGCTGCTTTGGCGGCGCGGCGGCGACCACTGCGGGCTGATCCCACTTGTTGTGGCTCTGTTCAGAAACCAGATGCGGCCGCATCGGCGCTGGGTCAACGTGCTGCGCGGGGGCGGAGGTAGCCTCAGGCGAAGGCGGCGCCCCGTCGGAGACCGGGGCGATAAAACGGTATCCTCTGCCGGTTAAGGTTTCGACAAAGCGGGGTTGTTGAGGATCATCCTTGAGGACTTGACGGATTTTCCGGACAGCGCCGTTGATGCTGTTGTCGGTATCGAGAAAGACGTCCTTGCCCCAGATCTTCTCGGCGATTTCTTCGCGGGTAACGAGCTGGCCCTTCTGCTCAAGGAGGATGACCAGGACCTGGAGGGGAAGCCGCTCCAGTTTGAGGACACGCCCCGCGTGGCGAAGCTCCAAGGTTCGCAGATCGACCTCGAAATCCTTCCCGAATCTGACAGATTCCTGCGCTCCGGCCGGGCTGATTCCCACAACTACGCCCCCCTCAAGGTGGACAGATTCTACACTTTTCACGGTTTTGTGCGACATCCCTTTCAGGCTGCTGGGGTTGAAAAGACAGGAAAAATTAAGACGTCCGACAGGTGTTCGCTATTGAATGCAGGTGTTGTCGGACGCAAGATCCTATCTTGTAAATCGCGATTTGGTGGCGATATCCGCCAGCAGACCATTGCTCACCCTCAAAAAGGAGATCCCGATGAAAATGCACTTTGTATGCCGCGTCACAGCCCCTCTCTTTGCCGCTCTTGCTCTCGGTTTTACCCAAGGTGTGCCAGCCCAGGAAAAGGGGTCAGAAAAGGCGCCGGAAAAAGCGCCCGGTATTGTTCAGGTAGTGGCCCTGGATGAATGCGATCCGACCACGTTCAATGGCGCGCTCGGGCCGGACTTCTGCAAGAACGTCACGCTTGGAGCATTCACGACGATTTCGGACTTGTTTGCCGGTGCGGCGGCGGGTACTCCCGACCCGGGCTGGGACTTCGAGCCTGATTCAGCCAACATCAAGGACGGAACAATTCTGAGCGTTGTCGACCAGGGCGGCGAGCCACACACGTTTACCGAGGTTGCGAAGTTCGGTGGCGGTTTTATCGCGCCCCTCAATGCACCGGGCGAGGAAACCGTTCCCGAGTGTGCGGGTGGCTTCAAGAACCTCGCGGTGGCGAGGACACGGATTCTTCAGGGCAGCCAGTTGCAGATCACGAACCTGAAGAAGGGTGATCATTACTTCCAGTGCTGCATTCATCCCTGGATGAGATTTAAAGTCACGGTGAAGTGAAGCCACTGTTGGCGGAGCCGATATTTTGAAAAGCGGCTCCGCGCTTCAGCGTTACTGCCGGAACATTTGTTTGGCGATGAAGAAGACGTTGGCGGGGCGTTCTGCTAATCGGCGCATGAAGTAGGGGTACCACTCGCGGCCGAACGGGATATAGACGCGAACGTTGTATCCCTCGGCGACTAGCTTGCGCTGCAGATCGCGGCGGACGCCGAAAAGCATCTGAAATTCGAAGTGACTGCGGTCGATGTTGCGCTCCGCAGCAAAGGATTTGGCGGCGGCGATCATTTTTTCGTCGTGCGTGGCGAGGCCGTGATAAATGGGACTCTGCAGCAGCATGTTGCCGAGCTTCACATAGTTGGCGTCGACGTCGGATTTTTTGGGGAAAGCAACTTCGGCCGACTCTTTGTAGGCGCCTTTGCAGAGGCGAACGCGGATGCCCTCGGCTATGAGCTGCTCGATGTCGGCCTGGGAGCGGAACAGATACGACTGGATGACGATGCCGATGGAGCCACGCAGCTCGGGCTGCGCGTGGATGCGGCGGACGATGTCGAGCGTGATTTGCGTGAGGCCCGAGTCTTCCATGTCGATGCGGACGAAGTTGCCGGTAGACTTCGCGTGCTGAGCGAGGCTCAGAGCGATGCTTTCGGCGAGCGCGGGGTCCTGCGTGAGGCCCATCTGAGTGAGCTTGACGCTGATGTTGGAGTCGAGCTTGCGCGCGGCGATCTGATCGAGAAGCTGATGATAGACGTCTGCGGCGCGTTCGGCCTCGGCTGCGGTGGAGACGCTTTCGCCGAGCGAGTCGAGCGTGACGTGCATACCCTGCTTGTTGACCTGGGCGCAGACACGGAGCGCGTCTTCAATTTCGAGTCCGGCAACGAAACGCGAGCTGAGCTTGCCACCGATGCTGGATTGCTCAGCGAATTTGCGAAGAGACCGATTGTGGGAGAGTGCGATAAAAGCGGAACGAAGAACGGGCATCAGTTGACCTTGCCGGCGAAGGTCCTGGGGTAAGGTATTCGCGCGGGACTACTTAGTTTCGCATATGAGGCGGGGCAGGGGCTGCGAGGTGCCGCACTCAGTTAGGTACGAAGGACGTGTGGTTTGTCGCAGGGGGCGGGTTGATCGGGATTTGAGAAACGCTGTGAGCCCTGGCACGCCGAGGTTTATTGCTTTCCCACCCATGCCGCGATGAAGCTGCGCCATGGATGGGCACCTGCTGCTATCCGACGATTGCGAATGCGATTTTCGACCACCACTCCGGCTTGGTCACCACTATGAAGAGAGCAATAGCTTGTCCGGCAGCGAACAGAGGCAGACCAACCTTGTACACCGCATGAATCCGCCTGTTCACAATCAGGTCGCGAATGACGCCCAACACAATCAAAAAATCCACGCCTGCATAGAATGTTCCCGGCGGAAGAAGCGGAATCCGTCCCAAACCAGCGGCGGACAATGCGCAGGTGGCCAGCAGCATCAGGCGCCGGTGGTGCTCCAGTTTCTTGCGCCACGTGATCGCCAGCCCGAAGCACACCGCGAAGCAGCTAATGTCCCAAAGCGGAATTACAAGAAGGTTTGCTTCATTGCGGTGTAACTCGTGCACGTAGTAGCGCGCCATCGTCAGCGTAGTCGAAATCCCAAGCACGAAGATTCCTGCGCCCAGCGCTGCACCAAACCAGCCCACATTTCTGTGCCACCGGACGCTGCGTGCCCGAACCAGCGCTGACTGCAGAATGAAGAAGAAAAGCCAGCCCGAAAACACGATCCCGTGCAGCCACAGAATCCACGGCCGGTGTAACTGCATGGATGGGGCCACGGGTCTCTTTCCATTCGCTGCCTTGGTTTGCGGGCCGGACCGGAAAAGCGAAATCAGCCAAAGCTCAGCATGGGCGGTTACTCGACCGCCACTCCAGCCAGCGCCGTGGTAGCTACATTTCGAGGGTCTGCCCCGAATGTCACGATTCACCGTGTTCTTCAATTCGACACCGATCGGACACTCCGAGCTTGAAAGCGGAGACACGCCGATGGGTGTGGCGAGTGGCAAGTTCCTCCCTTGCCTTCATATCAAGAAGCGCAACCTTCGATCATTGCCGCTCGGGACAATACCCAAGATCACCTCGCGCTCACTGTTCGAACAACCGATGGTCAGGTGCTTCCTGCCTAAGGTGGCCTGCAAATTGTCGATTACTCTCCGGAACTCGGAGCCGAAGGCATCGAGCTTCACGTTCTAGGTATTGGTTATCCCTTCTACGAAGAGCTGTTCCCAGGTCGCCACGCTGCGTATGTCGCTCGTTCTCAAAACGCGGATCGAATGATGATAGAAGCTGAGACTGCGGCTTCCATCTATTCTCGCGTCGTCGTCAGTGTTTGTCGAATCGCCAGACGCTGGATGCCTCGCTTTACAGAGTCCTGATCGGATCGTGGCCAATGCAGAAGTATCGCGATTTTGAAAGTCCCGAAAGCAACTGCGGATCCTTCGCTGCGCTCTGGATGACATCTCAGTTGGTATGCGAAGGTGGGCTCGATAGCCGAAGTTCCCTTAGTGGCAGATGGGAAAGTTTCGCGCCGATTTCGGAGACTGCCAAGAACAGACGCATATCCTTCGCTGCGCTCAGGATTACAACTGCTTTGGCAAGCTAACGTCGTGTTTTATTTGCTGCTACTCGATGCGGAAGAGGGCGCAGGCGTGGGCGGGCAGGACTACGCGCAAGGTTTTGGCGCGGGGGATGTGCTTCTGGTTCCAGACGTCGTAAAGGGCGTAGGGCTTGTTGTCGAGATGGAAGAGCATCCAGGGAAGATTGGACGATGTGGTTGCGTCGGCAAGGTTGAATACGGCGATGTAGCGCCTGGGATTTGCGCCGCCGGTGTGCGCATACCAATAGCGCTGCAGGAAGGGCTGCTTGCCGGGTTGTTGATTTGGGCAGGAGGCCGGGCTTGGATTCCACGGCTTGCTGATTGAGATCGGTGACTTCCTTGTTGGTGATGAGGGAACGGGTGAAGTCGTCGAGCTTTGTGAGATTGGCGCCGTGAATGAGGGGCGAACGCGAGATGGCCCAGAGAGTGAATTCGGTGCGTTGCTCGTCGTGGGTGTATGCGGACTGGCGAGGCTGGTCTTTGCCGGGATGCGGGCCGAGGTAGCCCTCGGGGAGCATGTCAGGGTCGGGCCAGTTGCCTGGTTTTACGTAAGGGGCCCACTGGGCGATGCGGTCGAATTCGTCGCGGAGGCCGAAGGGATACTCGGATGGTGGCTTCTTCTGGAAGGTCCAGCCGTCCCAGTGGTCGTCAGTGATGCGCCACATCTGCGCGTACCTGGCGATTTCGACGGCGTTGGCGAGTTGCGTGGGACCGGGTGAGAGGCTGAGCACAATGGGGCGGCCGGTTTTGCGGATGGCTTCGGCGATCTGGCGAATTTCAGTGGGGCGGTAAGGGTGGTCGCTGATGCAGTCGACCTTGATGTAGTCCAGGCCCCAACCGGCGTAGAGCTTGAGCATGGAGTCGTAATAGGCCTGTCCAGCGGCGTTGTCGGCGACGCCCCAATTGCCCTGGTCCCACGGGCAGGGCGATTGCTGATCGGCTGCGTCGGCGGCGTGAAAGCTGGAGCCGGCGATGGGCAGATTCTGCGCGACTACCTGGCGCGGAATTCCGCGCACGATGTGGATGCCGAATTTGAGGCCCTGGGAGTGGACCCAGTCGGCGAGGGGTTTGAATCCCGCATTGTTGGCGGCGGAAGGGAAGCGGGCAGGGTCGGGGACGAGGATGCCGTTTTCATCCCAGAGGTATTTGCGGGCTTCGAGTGAGGGGGCGAAGGGATCCTGCATGTACCAGCCTTCGTCGATGACGGAGTATTGCCAGCCGAATTGGCGGATGCCGGCGAGGACCGTGGTGTTGGCGCGGTAGTCGGCTTCGTCGATGGTGAGGCCGTAGGCGTCCCAGCTATTCCAGCCCATTGGCGGTGTGGGGGCGGGACTCTGAGCGGACGAAGGGCGGAGGGCGCCGGAAGCGAAAGCAATGCAGAGAAAGAGGATCAAGCCGGGTCGAAACATGTGGAAACGTATACCACAACGAGGGGCCAAAAGCCTGTACACGGCCTGGGAGTGCCATTAGCGGTAACCATGTCGACAAAGCAACGTGATGCAACTCACTTTCAAATGGGCCTATAATGCTGTCGAATAAACACTGAACAGCTGCACGTTGCCAATCCCCCGACACCTGCAACTGAGGGAGTTGATTATGCTTAAGTCGTTCTCGCTCTTCGCGGCGGTTGTCTTGATTGTGGTAGCAGCCGCATCCGCTCCAGCCCGTCCACCGCAGGAGGCATTCCAGGCTTCACCCGCAAAGAAGATGGCTCCTGATGCGACGAACAAGGCAAAGAAGCTGTACGAGCTGGATTGCGCACTTTGTCACGGGTCGAACGGAGACGGCAAGACTGACCTGGGCAAGGATATGCAACTGACGATGATGGACTGGACAGATCCGAAGTCGCTGTCCTCGATGTCGGATCAGGCGCTCTTCGATGCGATTCGCAAAGGCAAGGGGAAGATGCCGCCGGAGGACGATTCGCGCGCCAAGAATGATGACGTGCACAATCTCGTCCTGTATATCCGTAAGTTTGGGAAGGACCAACCCGCAGGCGCAGCTCCAGCCGCAGTTCAGCCGGCAGCAACACCGGCTCCTGAAGCTGCACCGTCAACACCTCCACCGGCAACGGCGCCTAGCCGCTAAGCCGGGTTCAGGCTGGTTTGAACGCCCCTTGCCGCGGTTGAGATTCTGCCGCGGCGAAGGGGCGTTTATATTTGGGGCGTTTCTTACGGGGGCGGGTTGATGATGGTGGTTGCCCTGCTTGTCAGGGAGCCGAAGGCGGAGCGGGAATTGCATTCAGGCTGGCAACGACTGCGTTCACCCAATTCTCGATAACCTGGGCCCGCTGTGTGGAAGGAATGCCTGTCTGCGTTGCGTACTCGGTGAAGGCCGGTTCGATCGCCGCCACGACCATTGCCAGCTTCTGTGCACCGGTTCCAGTCTGAGATCCAGCGGCAATTGCAGCCGCCTCCGCTTTGGCTACCTCATTGACTGTCGTGTTATAGAGCATGGCGATGCCGGGGAATGCTATGTCAACGAACGGCTCTGCTGCCTGTGCGACCTTCACAGCGCCTCCAAAGAACTTCTTGAATCCATGTGCAACTCCAGTCAGGATGCTGGTGAAACTTGCCATTTTTTCTCCTATTCATTCGGTTCGGCAGATACACGGCACTACTTGCTGTGCACTCAAATCGCGTGCCGCACTGGTTCCGAACGAAGGTTGTGCAGGCGTGCTGAACTCAGTGTTGTGACAGGCGACGGCCCAATCCGCCGAATGGGCTCACTCTATATATCGAAATCGAAGCGGAAGAGCCGACAGGAGTCAGGACACATCTCCAGGGTTAAGAAGGCAATCACGAGTCAATCAGCCGCAATCACCTTTCTGGCCCGGAGTTTGTTGAAGCGGAATGACGGAAATTGCCGCTATCTAACTTCCGCAGGCTTTGCTGTTTCGTACGCAAGGGATGCAACCCAGTCCCCGCGGCCTTTTGGAGTCAGATCCAGAAAGTGCCATGCGGGCGCAAGCAGGTCGATGCCGCGCTCCTTGATATCCGGTCCCATTCTGGGGTGCGCGCTGTAGAAGTGCCGGACAGTATTGTCAGCGTCCCTGGTGAAGACCGATACGGTGGAGTCCTGCCAGCCGGCGGCGTCTTCGCTGCCGAGATCGTATTTGAACGTGTTTGAACCGGCACTGAGCAGGCGAAGTTTATTCCAGCTGCGTGCGCGGGCGTGTTCGCGCAGTGCCCTGGGGTCAGCAGCTGCGACGATCGCAAGATCGATGTTCTGCGCGATGTGGTGGGCCACACCATTGGCGCCGTCGATCCACATGGTGCACATGGGACACGGCTTTGTTTGCTTCTTGCCGTACATCAGGTGATAGATGATCAGCGGGCGACTCGCCGCAGTGAAAAGGTCGCTGAGCTTTACGGTGCGGATCGGCTCGTCTCCAGCATCGAGATCAGCCGGTCCCTCGAGAAATTCGTAATCCTGCAGGGCTGGGCCCCTGGGCAACGCTCTTCGTAGCTCCGCCACTTTTTCGCGATGCTTCATCAGTTCGATTTCCGCCAGGCGCAATTCCTCGCGCTTCGCGAAATATTCCTCGGATTCGGTTGTGAGATTCGTCTGCCGGAACGTGCCATCGATGAATTCATGAGTCATATGAAAACTCCTCAACTGAGTGCGGGTGGTGGGAGGAATATCGCTCTTGTCATTCAGTCACTATGCCGGGGCTGGAGATCATCTGCTCCCGTAGTCGAGCTTTGGATACCAGTCGATACCACGGCCTTCCGGCGTCAGATCGAGCATCAACCACAGAGGATCGAGGTCAGGAGCCCCGCGCGGGTCCTGGCCTGGGTCGGACATTTCAGCGCTCATTTCACCGCTGTAGAAGTGGTAGATGACTCCGTTTCGCCTGGCAAAGACGCTGAATCCTGGGACATCTGCATCTTCGGCACTGACGTAGGTGCGCGTGTACTCTCCGGAAGAATCAGAGAAGAAGGGCAGGTTTACGAAGCCACGTTGCGTTTTGAATTCTTGCAGCCTCTCGATGGGCGACCGCGCGGTCACGGCGATGGCTGCGCGCTCACGAAGATTCACGGCGGTCCCGTTCCAGGTATTCAAGAAGGAGGTACACATGGGACACGGCGACTTGCGCTGCGGTCCGTACATCATGCTGTAGATCATCAGCGTGTCTTTGCCACCGAAGAGAGTGGAGAAACGGGTGGGGCCCGCCTCCGAGAAGAATTCGAAGTCCTGCGGAATTTCGCCACCCGCGGGCAGCGCTCGTCGCTGACTCGCGACACGTTCTATGTGGCGGCGCAGTTCGATCTCTTCGGCAAGCAGCGCATTACGAGCGGTGCGATACTGCGGACTTTCGTTGGGAAAGTGCACTTTGTTTTTGCCAGCTAGCTGCTGCGAGGGAATGAGCGCTGGTGCGTCTGCCATCGAAAGCCTCCATCCATTTTTTGGATGCAATTCGAAAGGCATACGCCTATGGGCTCGCATTCTTCAACGTGGTTGCCGGGGCCGCAGGGTTTTGGCGCGGGCAGACTCCGCTACGTCCAACAAACGCTCAAAGAAGGATGTTCACCGATGCGGACAGCCGGGCCAGCAGCACGGCCTCCTCATCCCTTCTTTGAGTTCCGAGCAAACCCTTTCGACATGCTGCTGCCTTGTCTCATCTTTCTTGACGGAGATGGTCCAGCAGATCCACTCATTGCGCGCGAGCGGCGTTATGTCTTCCCACGCCGCGAGTGCCTTTGCGTCGGATGCGAGCGCCTTTCGGAGATCAGTCGGAAGGGCATGTACGACTCCTCCGGAGATTCGAACGGTGGTCATTGAGTTATCCAGCAGGCTAGAGGATCAAGCATCTGATAGGAGAGTACAACCTGGATTCCGGGATTATCGTGGCCAACAGGAGGGGATCGATTTGGCGAGTGGGTAACCATTTCAGTCCCGGAAGATGGTTTGTACTTGGATGATGGAGCGGGTATTGGTACGATGGCGGACGTCCGACGATTGATCGAACGGCCCGGGCGGAGACTCCCCTTATGTCCGCAGGCGCGCAACCTATCCATCCTCCGCTGTCTGAAGCGGAAACGCGGGGCAACGGCTCTGGCGCCACCGTGCGCAAACCCAGAAACATTGTTATCTGCTGCGACGGAACCGGAAACGAGTTTGGCGATTCGAACTCGAACGTGGTGAAGCTGTATACGACGCTGGAAGTGGATGCTGCACAGGTGGCGTACTATCACCCCGGCGTGGGGACGATGGGCGATCCGAACCAGCAGCACCGGCTTGGGCGGGAGTGGTCGCGGATCAAAGGGCTGGCGTTTGGCGCGGGATTCAAGGCGAATGTGCTGGACGCGTACCGGTACCTGATGGAGTCGTACAGCGATGGCGATCGCGTGTACCTGATCGGGTTTTCGCGCGGGGCATATACGGTACGTGCGCTGGCTGGGTCTGCTGGATGGCTACGGGCTGCTGTGCCGGGGCAACGAAGGACACCTGCCGTACGCGTGGCGACTCTACGTGAATCAGCACGACGTGCGGACGCGGAATGCGATCAATCCTATGGTGGATTCGGCGGCGGCGTTCAAGGAGACGTTCTCGCACGAGAATTTCAGGATCCACTTTGTGGGCGTGTGGGACACGGTGTCGTCGGTGGGGTGGGTGTACACGCCGCTGCGGCTGTTCAATGTTGCGAAGAACAAGACGATCGCGACGGGGCGGCAGGCGGTGAGCATTGACGAGCGGCGGTGTTTTTACCAGGACAACCTGTGGGGCGAGTCGCTGCCGGGTCAGGATGTGGTGCAGGTGTGGTTCGCCGGAGTGCACTCGGATGTGGGCGGGAGTTATCCGCAGGAGTCGAGCGGTCTCTCGAACATTCCCCTGCAGTGGATGCTGGTGCAGGCGCATGAAGCAGGGATCAGGTTGGCTCCGGATCGGGTGAAGCTGGTGCTGGGCGAGCCGACGGCGGTTTACCCGGCGTGCCAGCCGCTCTACGAGAAGCCGAAGAGCGCGACCGTTCACAAATCGCTGACAGGGTTGTGGTGGGCGCTGGAGGTGCTGCCGCATATTTTCTACGACAAAGACAGCGGCAAGGAACTGCATCGCATTCCCTTTGGGGCGTGGCGACAGATTCCGGATGGCGCGCTGGTGCATTCGTCGGTGGTGCAGCGGCTGAAAGATTCGGGAGCCGGGTATTCCCCGAAGAACCTGGCGGTGGCGGACTTGACGGAGTGGGCGACTGGGCCCAAGGATCCGGCGGGAAAGCCGATTCTGTACCTGCACAGGGCGCCGACTCCCACGGTCGAAAAGAAGGCGTGGATGGGTCCGCTGCTGTTGTGGTCGGTGAGTGTCGTGGAGGTTTTGCTGGGGCTGGTGGTTGCGTTCTTCGCGCTGAGGGGATGCGGGTGGGTGGCTTTGTATTTGTGGCGGGCTCTGGTGAGGTTGGGGGGAGGCTGAAGCAGCTGGTCCTTACTGGGATGAAAAGGGGCGAACCACATCCGCCCCTTCGATGACTTTCATTGGGCTCACTCTGACCCATCTTTTCTCTCACTCATTCCATGCGACTCGCTACGCTCGTGCCGCAGCCCGTTACAATCACGTTTCCGTTGGTGTCGAGGATTTCAAGCGCAATTTATCCGTATACCTTTTCCCGTCATTACTGACCACAATCACGCGCATGAGACTTTGTGTCGACGTCCAGACTCCGGCGGAGCTAAAAATGAAGGCCTCGGACACCGCGCTGTAGTTGCGGCCGTACTCGTGTGTTCCAGATACCCAGGCCGGCAGTGAATCAGCGAGGGGAGTTGGCCTGCGGTCGTGACGGTGAGCGTGCACCCCCTTTGCTAAGAGAATATGGCTGGGAAGGTGGCCTCAGAACCACGTTCGGATTCTGAACAGTCGCTGACCGTAAGCTGCGCGCGCCAGTTCCTTCGAGGCCAGCCGACCGGCCTTCCGACTGGGCTGCTGCGGTTAATCCAGATACAAGAACCAGCACGCCGGCTAGAACCAGGGCTGCTATCCAACGTGAACCTGCAAGGCGCTTCGCCTTCATTGATGACATTTGGTTTCTCCTTGTGTTGAGATTGGGTTTCCGCTGCAGCGGCGATCTTGGGAGGCCGCAGGATTCGGCGAGTGTGAGTCAGAACCACGCCAGAGTCGATGCTCTGGCGGTCATCTAAATGTCATCCGACTATCAACTGCCACAAGCAATTAATTCCTAAGCCACTTGCTGAGCGCTCGGCGGGATTGGCCGGCCGCATTGTCGACAGAATTCCGGCCGAGGGACGCCAAATTCGGTGGATGGTAAAGTGGCCCCAGCAGTACAATTCGCCAACACTGCTGACCTTCCAATGGAGGAAACGCTCCCAAAACGCGCTCGCTTCGGCTCCTTTAGCCTCGACCTGAAGGCGGGGGAGTTGCGCTCCGGAAGCACGGCCGTCTTGCTCCAGGAACAGCCGCTCCAGGTATTGCGCATCCTGGTCGAAAATGAAGGTGCCTTGGTCAGCCGCGAGGAGATCAGAAGAAGACTTTGGCCGAACGACACCATCGTGGAGTTTGAGCACAGCATTAATGCGGCGATAAATAAGCTACGAAAAGCGCTCGGCGACCCGGTTGCGGAGCCCCAATACATCCAGACGGTGGCGCGCCGGGGCTATCGGCTGATGGTGCCGGTCGAATGGGAGACGCCCGCTGGCAACGAGTCCTCGAGCAGCGAGGTTTCAAGTAGGGACGATGGGGCTGCGGTGCGCACACGGTTGGAGCCTGGAGCGCTGACCGGTAGAACCGTCTCGCATTACCGCGTGCTGGGCATCATTGGCGGGGGCGGCATGGGTGTGGTGTACCGTGCTGAGGATCTGAAGCTGGGCCGCCGCGTCGCTCTGAAGTTCCTGCCGGAAGAACTGGGCAACGATTCGCCGGCGTTGCATCGATTCGAGCGCGAAGCGCGCATTGCTTCGTCGCTGAACCACCACCACATCTGCGCAATCTACGAATTCGGAGAGCACGATGGGCTGCCATTCCTCGTGATGGAATTGCTGGAAGGCGAGACCTTGCGTGACCGCTTGTCCATGGCGGGTGAGAAGGGCCTTCCGCTCGCGGAACTGCTGGACCTCAGCATCCAGGTTATTGATGGTCTGCAAGCCGCCCATGAGAAGGGGATCATTCATCGCGACATCAAGCCGGCCAACATTTTCCTTACCAACAAGGGTGTATGCAAAATTCTGGACTTTGGTCTGGCGAGGCTGCTGGAGGCAGGAGAGCCAGAAGAAGCTGCACCACAAGCCGACACTGCCGCCAAGTCAAAGGACGGCATCTCTAATGCCCCGTCGGACGTTGGCAGTATTGTGTCGCATCTCACGCGAACAGGCTTGGCGATCGGGACAGCAGGTTACATGTCGCCGGAGCAGGTCAACGGCGAGAAACTTGATGCCCGTACCGATCTGTTTTCCTTCGGCCTGGTGTTGTATGAAATGGCGACCGGTCATCGGGCTTTCGGTGGCAAGACTGCGGCTGCGGTTCACGACGCCATTCTGAACCAGGCGCCGCTACCAGTGAGGAATCTCAACTCCACCCTTCCGCCTGGGCTTGAAACGATCATCAACAAATCGCTGGAGAAGGACCGTGATCTACGTTACCGGACAACTGCGGAACTGCGTGCCGACCTGGAAAAAGAGCAGCTTGGCAGACAGATCATCGCGCCGAGATTGCAGAGGTCAGGGCGCTGGAAATGGTTTGCGGCCGCGGCGCTACTAATAGCCCTTATTGTAGGGACACAGTGGCTCAACCTATGGCGGCATACGGATATTGTCGAACGAAAGCTGACCGCCAATTCAGCGGAGAATAGCGTGACAAGCATGGCCGTCTCCCCCGACGGCAAATACCTCTCCTATGCGGACAATACAGGTATCTACCTGAAACTGATTCACAGCGGCGAGACCCATCCTGTTCCTTTGCCGCCAGATTTCCATGCCCGGGTGGACGATTGGTTTCCGGACGGGTCCCGCTTGCTTGTTTCACGCGGGGAACAGCCTGGGAAGGCAAGCTTGTGGAGTATTTCAGTGTTCGGAGGATCGCCCCAACAACTAGTGGACGACGCATCGGGAGGATCGCTGTCGCCGGACGGATCTCACATTGCATTCCGCCGCGGTTCGTTAACCTACGATGGCCGGTGGGGTCGGGAAGAGTGGGTGATGCGTTCGGACGGGACAGATCCGATCAAGGTTGCAACCGCCAGGCCCGATGACTCGCAGGTGGGAGCGCCTACGTGGTCTCCCGACGGCAAGAGAATCGCCTACGTCCGATCGAATTGGGCCTACAACGTCCGGACGAATTCCGTTGAGGTGAATGAGTGGCAGAAAGTAAATACGGAGACCCTTTTTTCCGATAGTCGTCTAAGTTCTGCGCTGCATTGGCTTCCCGATGGTCGCCTGATCTACGCCTTTGGAGCCACTGAAAACCATCAGGATTCGAGCCTGTGGCTGGTATCGCTTCAAGAAACAGCGAAGATATCCTCGGCGCCCAGGCGCATCACGGGAGGAAATGGGTGGATTTCGCAGGTTACTGCGACCTCCGACGGGAAGAAAGTGCTCTTCCTGAGGGGCAATTGGTTACCGAGCGTTTATATTGGGACGCTGTCGTTGAACGGCGAACAACTGCTCGCGAGCAGACGACTGACGATGGATGACAATGAAAATATCCCGTGGTCCTGGACACCTGATAGCACAGCTATTCTCTTCAGCTCGGACCGAAACGGCACCCGGCAGATATTCAAACAGGCGATTGATCAGACCATCGCGGAGAGTCTCGTGACTAGCCCGTACCAGGTCTCACAGTCCGTAGTATCCCCCGACGGTTCAGAGATTCTGTATATTTCCACGACTACATCCACAAGCCGCGAAAACCCTTCCTCCATTTTTGCCATTCCGATAGGCGGTGGGACTCCCCGTTTCATCCTCAAAGACATTGGCATCTGGAATGTGCAGTGTGCTCGCTTGCCCTCAACGATTTGCCTATATAGCGTAGCCAAGGGAGAAAGTTCGGAAACGTTCCGCTTCGAAGTGCGGAGCGGCAAGATGGCAGTCCCTCCGCAAATCGAATCAGCATTCAATTGGAGTTTGTCTCCCGATGGCTCGGAACGAGCGATCGTCCTTTATGGTTCGAGCCAGGACAAGATCCAACTCCGTTCTACCTCCACTGGCCAAACGCGCGATCTGATTGTAAAAGGATGGAATGGTCTAATTGGCGTTAATTGGTCCGCCGATGGGAAGCGGCTCCTGGTAGGCTGGCACAACTTTGAGCGGGACAGTGCCTTGTTGAATGTCTCGCTGGATGGCAGAGCTATTGTCCTGCTCAGGTCCAGTAATCCGGAGATCTGGCATGCAGTCCCCTCACCGAACGGACGAATGCTGGCGATCGCTGAGGCCGGCGGGCCTAAAAACGTATGGCAGATAGAGAATTTCTGATCAGCTCACCCGGAGTGATTCTGGAAATCTCGACGAAGATAATGTCATGAGTTTCCAGGCGCAATGACCTCGCCGACGTGCTCTGTGTTTCTTGCCCGGGCGAATTGTGGCAATTCGGGAGTCAACACTTCGCCAAGGTCTGTGCCGATGAACACCTCTGCGATGGTGTCCGCGGCATCGTGTGGGCGCATGCAATGCGATAAGCTGATGCGGGAGATTAAACAATGTTTTTGAGGGCTCTGAGGCGGACCGCGAGGTTTTGTCTGGCGCTGTTTTGGGCCGTCCCGCTCGCGGCCCAGCAGGCGCAGCCGATTGCGGGTGGCAACACTGTGCTGCCGCTGGTGCATGTTGAGAATGGCGAGAATTCGGCCGCGGCGCGGAAGGCGCATTACGTTGTGCTGGTCTCGCTGGATGGATTTCGCTGGGACTATGCAAAGAATGATCGCGCTGTGAATCTGCTGGCGCTGGCGAAGAAGGGCGTGTGGGCTCCGGAAGGGATGATGCCGAGCTATCCGTCACTTACCTTTCCAAATCACTTCACGATCGTGACTGGTTTGTATCCCGAACATCATGGGCTGGTGGCTAACGGGTTTTACGACGAGACGAAGCAGGCGCGCTATGCGATCTCCGATACGAAGGCTGTGCAGGATGGGAGCTGGTATAGCGGGGTGCCGCTGTGGAGCCTGGCGGAGAGCCAGGGGATGCACGCAGCATGCCTGTATTGGCCGGGTTCTGAAGCGGAGATTGCGGGGCATCGGCCAAGCTGGTATGCGGTATTCGATAACAAGACACAGGCAAGCGACGACGTGGAGAAGGCGCGGATCGATGATGCTGTGGCTTTGCTGAAGATGCCGGAGGCGGAACGCCCGCACTTTATCACCATCTACTTCTCCGAGCCGGATCACGAGGGACATCAGTATGGACCGGATGCGCCGGAGACGAAAGCCGCCGCACTGAAGATGGATGCGATGATCGGCAAACTTAAGAAGGCGCTGGACTCGACGAAGCTGCCGATTGACCTTGTTGTCGTGAGCGATCACGGAATGGTGAAAGAAGAAGGCGGCTGGATCAACCTGGATGAGTTTGCCGATCTGAGTGGTTTTGAAACTGCTGGGCCGCTGCTTTACGGCAAAACGGAAGAAGACCGCGCACGCGTCTATGACAAGCTGAAACATGCGTCGTCGGAGTTCGTCGTATATCGGCGCAAGGATGTGCCGGCAGGGCTCGACTATAACCAGAATCCGCGCGAGGGCGATCCGGTGATTATTGCGACCGGGCCCTATGCGATCCGAGCGCACAAGCCGCCGGCCGACAGACCCGACCATGCGCCGGAGCTGGGAATGCACGGTTTCGATCCGCACAAGATTCCGGAGATGAAGGCGAGTTTTTTCGCGGCTGGTCCCGACATTGTGCGCGGCAAGACGGTGGCGCCGTTTGCGAACGTGAGTCTGTATCCGTGGATCGCACACATGCTTGGACTGCAGACGGGGAAGATCGACGGTAGTCTCAACGTGCTTGCGGGAACGCTGCGTGATAACGGCGGCGATGCGGCCGGCGCGGGGGAGTCAAAACAGGAGTAAGCGGGCGATGAGTGCAGTATTGGGGAACGCAGTGTTGGGGATTGACGGCGGAGGCACCAGGACGCGCGCCTCCATCGTTGATGACGAAAGAGTGCTGGCGTTTGCTGAGAATGGTTCGATCAAGCGATTGCGGGTTGGCGCGGAGGCGGCTGAGGCGAATCTGCGCGCGCTGCTCAAGGATGTGTTTGCGCAGGCAGGAGTGCACGGGGTGAAGGCGGCCTCGGCGGGTGTGGCGAGTGCTTCAATGCCGGGCGTGAAGGAGTGGATCACGGCGGTGTTTGACGATTTCGGCGTGGAGCGATCGGAGATTGTGGGCGACGAAGTGATCGCGCTGGATGGGGCTTTCAAAGGTGGGCCGGGCATTCTGCAAATTGCGGGGACGGGATCGAACTGCATTGGGCGCGCGCCGGATGGTGGCCGCGAAAGCGCGGGGGGATGGAGTTCGCGGCTTGGCGATGAAGGTTCGGGCTACTGGATTGGGTTGCACGCGGTGCGGCGGGGGCTGAATGCATTGGATCGCGAAGAGCCGACGCGGATTCTCGAAGTTGTCGGCGGGATCTGGGGGACAAAGTCGATTGATGAGCTGGTGAACCTGGGTGACAGCACGCCGGGGCCGGATTTTGCAGCGCTCGCGCCGGCGGTCAGCGAGCTTGCCGAGGCGGGCGATGCGGTGGCGCTCGGCGTTTTGAAGCAGGCCGCGGCTGATCTGGTGGAGAGCGTGCTTCTGGTGCGTGCGAAGTTGCGGCGCAAGCATAATTTGTCTGCAGAGGTTCCGGTGGCGTGGATCGGCAGCGTGGTAGGCAAGTCGCGGCTGGTGCGGGAGCGGTTTTTTGCGGGGTTACGTGCCGGCGCTCCGGAGATGCCTATTCGCGAGACCGAAGTTGCGGGCATTGAAGGTGCGGTTTGGCGTGCGCAGCAGTTGGCGAAGGCGAAATAGGCCGGTAGCGCCGATGCTGTACAAGCGATGGGCCGGAGTGAACGAACAGGACTCAGTTTGCCTGGCGGCCACCGATGATGGAGCTGACTAGTTTTCCAGTTGCATCGACTGCAATGAGGTTGGCGGATTTTCCCGGTGCGAGGGATCCTGCGCGATGAGCCAGGCCGGCCATCACGGCGGGATTTGAAGAAAGCAGACGCAAAGCCTGCTCGACGCTTGCGCCGGTGAATTTGATGAAGTTGCCGAGAGCGCGGTCGAGCGTGAGGACGCTGCCGGCGAGAACGCCCCGGGCTGTTGCGCGGCCATCCTTGACCTCGACGGGGAATCCGCCGAGTTGGTATTCACCTTCAGGCATTCCGGCGGCAGCCATGGCATCAGTGACGAGGATGGAGCGCTCGGGGCCCTTGGCTTTCCACCACAGGCGGACAATTTCGGGATCGGTGTGGATACCGTCGCAGATGAGTTCGGAGAATAGATAGTCGTCCGTAAGCACAGTGCCGAGGATGCCGGGCTCGCGATGATCGAGCGGGCGCATGGCGTTGAAGGTGTGCGTGGCGCTGACCGCACCCGCGGCGATGGCGGCCCGCGTTTCGGCGGCAGTGGCATTGGAATGGCCCACGGATACCCGGACTCCGCGCGAAGTGGCGTGTGCGGTAAGTTCGATGGCTCCGGGTAATTCAGGCGCAATCGTCATGAGGCGGACATGGCCATGGGCCGCGTCGATGAGGCGATCGAATGTGGCGATGCTGGGGGCGAGAAGATGTTCGGCAGGTTGCACGCCTCGTTTCTGGTGCGAGAGGAATGGACCTTCAAGGTGGATGCCGAGGGGACGTGCGCGTCCCGGCTCCTGCAGCTTCGCGATTTCGTTGGCAAGGCCATCGAGCGCGCGCAGTGTGGCGTCGAGTGGTGCGGTGACGGTGGTGGCGAGGTAGGCGCTGGTTCCGCGCGATGCGAGAAACGTGCCCATGGTGTCGAGCGCTTGAGAGGTCGCTTCCATCACGTCGTGGCCGGCGGCGCCGTGGATGTGTACGTCGAAGAATGATGGACCGAGCGTGGCGCCGGGAAAATCGAGCACGCGTGCGCCGGCAGGCAACTGAGTTGTTTCACGGCTGGCAATCGAATCGATTTTGCCGTCTTCGATAAGGATGAGCGGATGCTGGTGGAGGCTGGTTCCGTCCCAGAGCCTCTCTGCGGTCACTACCGTTTGCATGGCTATCCATTATTGCAGGTGGATGGGAGGACGCGCTGGTTGCGGATGACGGGTCAAGGGGTTGTCATTGCTGTGTAACGCGACAACTGACCGGGTTTGTTATTGTTTTGCCATGCGGAATTCGGCGTTGTTCCTGACGGCTGGCGGTTTGTTGATAGTTGGAGCGCAGACGAACGTTGCGCAGAGCATTGATTTGCCTACGAGTAAGCAGTTGATTGAACCGGTGCCGGGCAATCCGCAGCGTTTGAACAGCCTGCCGATGTCGATGGCGATTTCGCCGGACGGACGCTACGTGGCGACAATCAATGCCGGGTTGGGCACATACGAGTCGCACTATCAGCAGTCGCTAGCTGTTCTTGATACGAAGAGCGGCTCGGTGGAGGACTTCCCCGATGCGCGTACCCCGATTCATGCGAAGCAGACGCTCTATTCCGGGCTGGCATTCAGCCGCGATGGCAGCCATCTGTACGCGAGCATGGGGTCGCTTGATGATCCGCTCGGCACCGCCGCACCTTCGCACGGTATCGCCGACGTTGGCAGTGGGGTGGTGGTTTATCGATTCGCCAACGGAAAGATTGAACCAGAGCGTTTCATTCGTTTGCCTCTGCAGCAACTGGCACCGGGTCATAAGACAAAGCTCATCGGCGACATGGAAGGGGACAAGGGAGTGCCCTTTCCCGCGGCCATTGTGGTAGTTGGCGGGCAGGGAACTGAGAAGCTGCTGGTGGCGGAAAATCTTTCTGACGATGTCCTGCTGCTCGATGCGGCGACCGGGGCAATCGAACATCGCTTCGATCTTGCCGAGAGTGACGCGGTGCCTTCCACATATCCGATCTCACTGCAACTGTCGAAGGACGGACGACGTGCGTTTGTGGCGCTGTGGAATGCTTCAGAGATTGTTGAGCTGGACCTGGTCAGGAATGTTGTCGGTCGGAAGCTGGCGTTACTGAAGCCGTCGAGCCCGATCGCGCCGGGGACGCATCCGTGCGCCTTTGTTCTGTCGCCTGAAGGCAAGACGCTTTACGTTGCCCTGGCCAATCGCGATGTGGTTGCGGCGGTGAATGTGGGCGCAGGGCAATTCTGCGTGAAGGGCTATTTCGACACGCGGCTTCCGGGGCAGAGCTATTTCGGAGCGGAGCCTGAAGCGCTGGCTTTGAACACGAATGGGAGTCGCCTGTACGTAGCCAATGCAATCAGCGATGCCATTGCGGTTATCGATACCGGAAAGCTGACCGGAAAGAGCGCGAAGAAGGGAATGATCGAGCCAAACGGGTTTGTCCCAACCGAATGGATGCCGATGTCGATGGCGTTTCTGCCGTCGCCCTCCGGGGGAACACTTTATGTTGCCACTGCGAAAGGAAAAGGGACCGGGCCGAACAAGATGATTCAGCGGGCGGATACAGCGGCAGAGAAGAGGACGTGGCCGCTGAAGAGGCCGACCTATATTGCGACACTGCTTTATGGTTCGCTGGCTGCGCTTGACGCTGGAGAGATTGAAAGGGACCTTCCGAAATCAACCGAAGTGGTGCTCGAGTCGAACCGTATGAAGGCGGCGGCGGAAAAGATCAAATTTGCGGGCGGTGCGACAGATCGGATCAAGCACGTGATCTACATCATCAAGGAAAACCGCACCTATGATCAGATTCTTGGCGACCTTGCTCAAGGCGGAAAGCCAGTCGGGAATGGCGATTCGAGCCTGACGATGTATGGCGAGTCCACGACTCCCAACATTCATAAGCTGGCGCTGCAATTCGGCGTGCTCGACAACTTCTACGATTCGGGCGAGGTATCGGGCGACGGGCACGTGTGGTCGAATGCTGCGATCGGGACTGACTATCTGGAGAAGACCTGGCAGCAGTCGTATCGCGGCGGCCAGCGCAGCTACGATTTTGAGGGCGTGGTGGCGGAAGGATTGCCGCTGCTGCAGAAGATTCCCGACGTGAACGAGCCGGCCAGCGGCTACCTGTGGGGCAACCTGGCCGCGCACGGCAAGACTTACTACCACTTTGGCGAATTTATTTCGACTGTCTTCTGCGATGAGAAGAAGACAGCGAATCCGCAGCAGGGGCCCGTGCTGCCCGGACAGGCATGCTCGCCTAAAGCTGTGGCGCCGGGTGAACCGCTGCCGGCGGAGTGGGGCGGTGGCGTGAACAAGTGGCCGTGGGCGATTCCGCTGATTGGATCGAATACGGCGACGAAGCCGGAGCTTGTGGGCCATTTTGCAGCGGAGTCACCGGACTTCAATCTTGCGGTTCCCGATCAGATTCGCGTGGAAATTTTTCTGCGGCATCTCGAAGGGGTGGGTGGCTGACAAGCAGCAGGGCAAGGACACGATGCCGAATTTTGTGATGCTGCGCCTGCCGGACGATCACACCGCTGGGACTACGCCGGGAAAACCAACGCCGAAGTCCTCAGTCGCGGACAACGATCTGGCGGTGGGCCGCGCCGTCGATGCGATTTCGCATTCGCCATTCTGGGACGACACGGCGTTCTTCATTCTCGAAGACGATGCGCAGGATGGCGGCGACCATGTGGATGCGCATCGCAGCCTCGCGCTGGTGATCAGCAAGTATGCGCCGCACGGCAAAGGCGGCGGTCCGTTTGTCGACAGCCGGTTTTATTCGACGGTGAGCGTGATCCGGACGATGGAGACGCTGCTGGGGTTGCCGCCGATGAACAACAACGATGCTTTCTGCTCGTTGATTTCCACGCTGTTTACGGGCGCGGGCGATCAGCCGGCATATTCGGCAGATTATGCGAATCGCGACAACGGGTTGATCTATACAGCGAACTCGAAGAGGGCACGCGGAGCGGAAGAGAGCATGAAGATGGACTTCCGCCATGCGGATCGCGCGGATGCCCAGAAGCTCAATGTGATCCTGTGGAAGGACGCGATGGGGTCGGCGCCTGTGCCGGCGATGTTGACGCAGAAGAGGGCGAAGGCGCGGAAGGATGATGACGATTAGTTAGGAATGGGTTCGCTTTCCAATCCAAGCCGCAAAATGCGCGGCTTGGATGGGGCACTAGAGCCCGTGCATCGATATTCCGTGACGAAGTAAACTGGCGCTCGCTTTTCGGTCACAGACATGCAACTGCAGGTGCCTCCAACCCCGTCGCTTCGCTCAGGATCGGTCGGAATGACAAATCGTTGGTGGAAATACGGCATCCCGCGTCGTTCGTACGTGTATGGTTATATGCGGCGGAAATCATCGCTTATTGGGGGAGCTGTGCAGATTTGGAATCGTAGAAATTTTCTTAAGGTTGCGGGAGCGGCTTCAGCGGCATCGCTGGCGGGGGTTGCTCATGCCACGGCAGTATCGGGGAAGGGAATCCACACGCTGGTGGCGCAGGATGAGCCAGCCGAGCCGGTGGCGGCGAACGATCATATTCAGATCGCGTTGATTGGCGCGGGCGGGCAGGGCATGGGGGATACGCGCGCTGCAGTGCAGGTGCCGGGCGTGAAGCTGGTGGCGGTGGCGGACTGCTATGACGGGCGGCTGGTGCGCAGCAAGGAAGTTTGGGGCGACGACGTGTTTACGACGCGCGACTACAACGAGATCCTGGCGCGCAAAGACATCGATGCGGTGATTATCGGAACGCCGGATCACTGGCACAAGCAGGCTTCGGTTGACGCGATGAAGGCCGGCAAGGACGTTTACTGCGAGAAGCCGATGATTCATCTTTACAGCGACGGGCCGGTGATGATCGAAACGGCGCGCGCAACGAATCGCATCATCCAGATCGGCAGCCAGCGCGTGAGTTCGGTGCTGTATGCGAAGGCGAAGGAACTGCTGGCATCGGGCGCGATTGGCAAGCTGAACATGGTGACGGCGAGCTGGGATCGCAATTCGTCGCTGGGCGCGTGGAACTACACGATTCCGCCGGATGCCTCGACGGAGACCTGCGACTGGCCGCGGTTTCTGGGCACGGCGCCGAAGATTCCGTTCAGCGCGGAGCAGTTTTTCCAGTGGCGCAAGTGGAATGCGTATGGCAGCGGGGTGGCGGGCGACCTGTTTGTGCATCTGTTCAGCGGTACGCATTTTATAACCGGATCGCATGGGCCTACGCGGGGCATGGCTACGGGGGCGATCCGCTTCTGGAATGATGGACGCAATGCGCAGGATGTGATGCTGGGGCTGTTCGATTATCGCGAGGGATTCAATCTGAGCCTGCGTGTGAATTTTGTGGATGGCGGCGAAGAGAGCGAGAGCCTGATTTTTACCGGCTCTGAAGGGACGATTCAAATTGGGTGGACAGGTTTGACGTTGAACCGCGTTCCGCGCGAGACGGAGCCGGGGCTTACGATCGATACGTTTCCCAGGGCGATGCAGGCGCAGATCGAGGCGGAGTATCGGAAGAAGTATCCGCCGCACTCTGGAAATGCGGCGCTCGGCGGAGAAGAGAAATTCATGCTGCCGAAGGGGTACAGCGATCAGTACGACCACTTTAAAAATTTCTTCGCCTCGGTGCGCACGCGCAAGCCGGTGGTGGAGGATGCGGTGTTCGGATACCGCGCGGCCGGAGCGGCGCTGCTGAGCAATCTGAGCATTGAGAAGGGCGCGATCGTGAAGTGGGATCCGGATGCGATGAAGGTGTTGTCGTAGGAGGGGTAGCGGGGTTTGCGCGCTTCGCGCGTTAGCGGGGCTAGCGGTGTCAGGACGTCGGTTGGCGGGCTGAGGTTTGTTGCTTTCCCACCCATGACCACCCCAGCGACGAAGACCTGTCGCCGGGGACCCCGGTTGCCGCAAGAAGCGCGGCTTGGATGGGGCGCCCGAAATCGTTCGAGAGCAGGCTTTCGAACCCAGGTCTCGGAATCGAGATCTCCGCCCCACGAACGAAGACCTGTTCGTGGGGACCCGGTCCTGGGGCACCCAGATCTTCGTGATCGCGAAGCGTCATGCGGTCGAAGGAATTGGCATTGCTCCGCCGGTTAAAATCGGGGAATGGGAAAGCGGATCGGAGTTCACCTGGGGACGGCGGGTGGCGCCTCCAATGCAGTGGAGCGCGCGAAAGAGATTGGCGCGAACACGTTTCAGATTTTTTCGTCGAGTCCGAGGATGTGGCGGGCGCCGAAGGTGGATGCTGCGCAGGCCGAGCGGATGCGGGCGCTGCGGGCGAAGTATGATGTTGGGCCGTTGGTCATCCACACCAGCTACCTGGTGAATGTTTGCAGCCAGACAACGGATATCCGTGAGAAAAGTGTTGCCTGTTTTCGCGGGGAGATTGAGCGTGCGTTGACGCTGGGCGCGGAGTTCCTCGTGCTGCATCCGGGATCGTGGAAAGGCATGACGCGGAACGAAGGGCTGAAGCTGGCGGCGGAGTCGATTGCGAAGGCCGTGGACGGACTGCCCTGGCAGGGAACTGATTTCAGCATCCTGATTGAAAACACGGCCGGTGCGGAGTGCTCGCTGGGCGGCAACTTCGAGCAGGTGGCGGAGTTGGTGCTACGGCTGAAGACGCACGCGCCAGTGGGAGTGTGCCTGGACACTTGCCATACGCATGTTTCCGGCTACGACATTGTTACGGCTGAAGGCTACGCAGACACAATCACGCAGGCTGATATTACGTTCGGAGTAGACGCAGTGCGGGTGTGGCACTGCAACGACGCCAAGGCGGCGCGTGGGTCGAAGCTGGATCGGCACGAACACATCGGGCAGGGAAATATCGGCGTTGAGCCGTTTCGGTGGCTGCTGAATGACCCGCGGTTTGCGGATTGTGCGTTCATTGCGGAGACGCCGAACGATGATCCGGCCGACGAGGAGCGGAACGTGAAGGTGCTGAAGAGCCTGGTGGCGTGATTCAAAGAAAGACTTGCGCAAGCAGGCCTTCCGGGGGAAACTGATTTCGCCTTTGGCTGCCGGAGACACGCATGCGCAAAAGTGAGATCGCCGTTGCGATTGTTGCCGTGATACTCACGCAGTCAGGGACTGCCGAACAGCCGCCGAAACCCAAGCCTCGTTCTGCGATGAGTTGCCTGCCGGATCCAGTGCGCCATCTGCCGTACTCGGCCGAGTTTAGTATGACTAACACCTCTCCCGGGAGTGACGGCAACCCGGTGGTCTACCACTATTCAGACACTGAGGCGTTCGACTCGCGTGGACGATACCTGGGAACTTCGACGTTTCCGGACCCCAATCACAAGGGACCGCCGCAGACAACTGGCTTGGAGTGCGATCCCACGACAGATACGCAGTATCAGTGGGACTCGCTGAAACGAAGCCTCGTCGTGCTGAAGATGCCCAAGATGGAAGAACGCCAGGGATGCTGGGAATCAGACGCGGGAGACTTCTTCGTCAACTTCGACAAAGCCCGACGGGTCAACGCCGAGACACAGGACAGAACGAACCGCTTGAACCAGGCGAGTCAGGACCAGGATCATTCCAATCCACTCGTTGAAGACCTCGGAACCATGACATTACAAGGCGTCGAGGTTCGCGGCACTCGAACGACGCACCCGCCGGCGACAAGCGGTTCCGAGCCGGAGCCAGATTACTTGACCGAAGAGCACTGGGCCTCGTCTCTCCTGGGGTTTTGGCTCCTGCAGGAAGTTGATTACTTTCCGTCTCCGAAGCACAACAGCAAGTGGACACGACGGGTAACGAACCTAAGGCTGGGTGATCCGGATCCGTCCACGTTTGATCCGCCAAGCGGCTACATTGTCGTGACCGAAACAATGCATCAAGCCCCTTGTGAAGTCCGGGCTGTATCCTCGCCAGGGCCATCATCCCGTTTACACTGAGAGGTGATGGCAGAAGAAAAAGAACTACGTTACGACCCGGCGACGATTGAACCAAAATGGCAGGCACGCTGGGCTGCGGACCCCGGAATGTACGCGGCCGAGCCCCACTCGTCCAATAAACCCAAGTATTACGTGCTGGAGATGTTGCCGTATCCGAGCGGCGCGCTTCACATGGGCCATGTACGCAACTACTCCATCGGCGATGCTCTCGCGCGCCACATGTGGATGCGCGGCTACAACGTGATGCATCCGATGGGGTGGGACGCGTTTGGCCTTCCGGCGGAAAACGCCGCGCTCAAAAACAATACGCCGCCGCGAGAGTGGACTCTCTCAAATATCGCCGCGATGAAACGGCAGTTCGAGCGCCTCGGCATGGGCTTCGATTGGGCTACCGAAGTTACGACCTGTTTTCCGGATTACTACAAGTGGAACCAGTGGTTCTTTTTGCGCATGTACGAGAAGGGTTTGGCCTATCGCAAAAAGAGCAAGGTGAACTGGTGCCCGGAGTGCGCCACGGTGCTGGCAAACGAGCAGGTGATCGACGGGCGCTGCTGGCGGCACGAAGACACGATCGTGGAGCAGCGCGACCTGGTGCAGTGGTTTTTGCGGATCACGGCGTATGCGCAGGAACTGCTCGACGGGCTCGATAAGCTTCCAGGCTGGCCGGAGAAGGTGCGCACCATGCAGCGCAACTGGATCGGCCGCAGTGAAGGCACGGAGGTTGATTTCACTTTTGAAGGTGAAATCAACTTGGGATCAGGGGTCACGGATCAGGGAGTGGATCTGAAGAGAATCCGCGTGTTCACAACGCGGGTGGATACGATTTTTGGCGCGACCAGCGTGCAGCTGGCGCCGGAACACGCGCTGGTGAAAGCGCTGGCCCGCGATGACGCGGGGTTGCGCGAGCAGGTAGCAAAGCTGCTGGAGGAGCAGAAAAAGGCGCGCGAATCGGGCGATATCGGCGAGATAGAGAAGCACGGTATTCCGACGGGGAAATTCGCTATCAATCCGTATAGCGGCGAACAGGTGCCGATATGGGTGGCGAACTACGTGTTGAGCGATTACGGTACGGGGGCCATCATGAGCGTGCCGGGCCACGATGAGCGCGACTTTGAATTTGCGAAGAAGTATGCGATTCCGGTGCGGCGTGTGATTGCTCCGGCTGATCGGAGTGTTGAAGAGCCTGAGTTGCCATGGTCGTCGGAAGATGGCGTGCTGGTAAATTCGGGCGAGTTTAATGGGCTGAGTTGTGCGCAGGCCCAGAAGAAGCTTCAGGAAGTTGCCGCAAGTAAAGGATTCGGAGAGGCGACGGTTACGTTTCGTCTGAAGGACTGGGGAGTGAGCCGCCAGAGGTACTGGGGCACGCCGATTCCGATGATCCATTGCGAGCGCGACGGTATTGTGCCAGTGCCGGATGAGCAGTTGCCGGTGTTGCTGCCGGAGAACATCGAGATTACTCAGCAGGGCGGTTCGCCGCTGTCGCGTGTGCCGGATTTTGTGAACGTGACCTGCCCGAAGTGCAAAGGGCCGGCCAAGCGCGAGACCGACACGATGGATACGTTCGTCGATTCGAGCTGGTATTTCTATCGCTACATCGACGCGAAAAATGCGAACGCCCCATTTGGTTCGGAGGCGGCGCAGTACTGGTTTCCAATCGATCAATATATCGGCGGCGTAGAGCACGCCATTCTGCATTTGATCTATTCGCGCTTCTGGACGAAGGTGATGCGCGACCTGGGCATGATCACCAACGATGAGCCTGTGGAGCGGCTCTTCACGCAGGGAATGGTGATCAAGGACGGCGCAAAGATGTCGAAGTCGAAGGGCAATGTGGTTTCGCCGGACGACATGGTGGCCCGCTACGGAGCCGATTCAGCGCGCATGTATGCGCTGTTTGCAGCGCCGCCGGATCGCGATCTGGACTGGCAGGAAGATGGAGTTGCCGGGGTCAGCCGGTTTCTGGGGCGCGTGTGGCGGATCGTGACGAAGTACGCGCCGGTGGCTCGCACGGCCGCAAAAGGCCGGTCTGAAACACAAGAGGGCGGAGCCGTGGCGAAGAAACTGCTGCGGAAGCTGCATCAGACTACGGCGAAGATCACGCTGGACTTTGAAGGGCGCTGGCACTTCAACACGTGCGTCGCGGCCATCATGGAACTGGTGAATGAGATTCAGGCGGCTGACGCCCAGTTGGCGGCCGGAGAAGTTTCCGCACCGGTGATCCATGAACTGTTGGAGACGCTGGTGTTGCTGCTGGCTCCGTTTGCGCCTTACCTGGCGGCGGAGTTGTGGGAGGAACTTGGCGGGGAAGGCGCGGTACTTCGCCAGCCGTGGCCGAAGAGCGATCCAGCATTGGCAAAGGAAGATGAGATCGAGATTCCGGTGCAGATCAACGGCAAGCTGGTGAGCGTGATTCGTGTGCCTGCGGGTTCTGACGTAAAGGTGATCGAGGCTGCGGCGCTGGCCGAGGAAAAGGTTAAAGCGCGCATTGCGGGCAAGAATGATGGTGAAGACCATCGTTGTGCCGGGACGCGCCGTGAACCTGGTTGTTAAGTAATGCGCGATGCAGTTGGTGCTCAGGTGATCGCAGACCGCAGAGCGGCGCAGGTTCGCGGAACGCAGACGCTGGTGGACCAGATGGGCTGGATGATTCGCCGGCCTGCGATTGTTGCTGTGGAAGTTGCCTGGCGGTGGCTTTTCGGCGTGCCTTTTCTGTTGGCGTGCCGGGCAAGCCTGCAGCGCGTGGTTGCCCAGCTTTCGCCTGAGGCGGCGGGACTCAGGAACATCGATGCGCAGAATCCGTGGATCGCGGCAGGGCAGTTGAGTCGCGCTCTGGCGAAGTACGAGCCGCTGGTCGTGCACGAACTGCGCTGGCTGGTACCGATCGCCGTACTCGCTTGGATTGTCATTTCGAGTTTCGGGCGCAACCTCGCACTGAAACAGATGGATGCCCGGGTGCGCCTGCGACCGCTGGCGATGATGGTGCTGCAGACTGCGTGGCTGGCGCTGTTTGGCGGCGTGTGCTGGGGATGGTTTCGCGCAGTGAGCTGGGCTGCGGTAGCGCATTTTCCGGCGGGCTCCGAGCCTGACCTGATCGGCCTTTCCATCTGGCTTATTTTTCTTTCGCTCGCGTTTTTCACGGTGTGGGCGCTGCTGGGATGGATTGTATCTGTCGCTCCCGTTCTGATGCTGCTGGAAGGCCGCTCCGCGGTTTCAGCTCTTGGAATGACCACGAGGCTGGGAAAGACCTTTACCTCAGAGCTGTTTGAGATCGGCATGGTGATGGGCATCGTGAATCTTGCGCTGATTGTTTTGGCGATGGTGTTATCGGCCGCGCCGCTGCCTTTTAGCGATCAGCTTGGCGCCGATGCATTGCACGTGGTGTGGGCGGGAGCCGCCGTGTTTTATTTAGTGGCGCACGACTACTTTCAGCTGGTGCGACTGAAGTGCTTTGTGGAGTTCTGGAAGATTTTTCGCGGCGCACGGTCTTGATTCCCGACACCGCTGCTGGTGGGATCGCGGTGGTATAGTTTGTCTTCGCACTCGGGAAAGGCCATCGAAATGCGAAGTCCCTTGTTTCTCGTTGCGGCGTTGATGTGCGTCTTGCCGGTGTTTCTGCTGGGGCAGGACGCGGCCCCACAGATTGAGCCGGTCACGCCCTGGTCGGATGAGCAACTTACTGTGGAGCAGCTTGAGCATGTGGTGGCTGTGTTGCTCGCCAAATCAGATAGAGATCTGGCGCGAGAGCTTGACGGGCGTCATCTGATGCAGCGACTGACAGCGGCGCGATTTGAACGACTCAATTCGAAACTGCCGAGCAAGGAAACACGGGAAGCATTACTGGCGATCGCTGACGAAGCCGCCTTTCTCGACCTGCCTCCGGCCGACCTGCCCGATCTTTCGACACCAAATCGCGCTGCGCAAGGGCGAATGGTCTCGCGAGCTTCCGCTTTTGTGGCGACGACCGTCTCGAGGATGCCGGACTTTATCGCAACGCGCACCACAACGCGCTTCAGCGATGCGTACGTAATGCGTTCCATCGAGAAGCACCTGATTGCCATCGAGGGCTTCCAGTTCATCGATCGCCACGAAGTCACAGCGGTGTATCGAGACGGGCAGGAAGTTGACCAGGGTCTGAAGGCGACGAGGCCGGAAGAGACATCAACAAGAAACCCGGACTTCATTCGTGGGGGGAGTTCGGACCACTGCTGGGTGTGGTCGTCGCAGACATACTGAAAGGCAAGATCAGCTGGAGCCATTGGGAACAAACAATCGATGGTCCTGCAGCCGTATTTCAATTCGCGGTGGAGGCGGACAAATCCAGCTACATTGTCCGCTATTGCTGCGTTTTCAAGGGCGGAAAGTCCAGCGAGTTCACGTCGATTCCTGGTTACCACGGCGAGATTGCATTGGAGCCGGCCACGGGCGCGGTCTTGAGAATCGTGCTGAAGACGGCTCTCTCGCACGATGTTGTTGATCTGAGGCGCGCAGATCTGGCGGTCGATTACAAACGGGTCGATATCGGAGGCCGCAGCTACATCTTGCCGACGCGGAGCGTCTCTCTTTTGAAGACATCCACCGTGGTCGCGATCAATGATGTGGTCTTTGACAACTATCACCAGTTCCGCGGAGAGATGAGGATTGCGTCGTCCGATGGCACCGATCAGCCGCAGTAGTTCAATCTGCGTAGTCAGCAGATGCGACCACTGCAGGCGACTACTTCGAGTCTGCTGCTGATTCTTCTTTCAGGTACGCGGCGGCGAAGGTGCCTTTGGTTTTGGCGATGGGCAGCAGCGTCGGGTAGAACTGGACAAACGTTGTGTCGACGGCGGCGTGTGCGGCGTGGCAGGTGTAGCAGGGAGCGGCTTGGGGAACGAGGGTGCCGTTCTTGCTGGGCGTATCAAATTCGAAGAAAGCCCATTTGCCGGGGAAGCGCGCCTGATCTTTGACGTGGACCTCGAAGCCCATGACGTCTGCGTCCTGGAAATGGCCGCGCTGGTTGATCGAGCCTTTCGACTTTGCTCCGCGAACTTCGAGGACCATCACGGTCTTGTCGGGCCAGGTTCCGGTGGCCAAGAAGCTGCGATAAGCGGCGGGGTTCACGAAGACGTTGTCGAACATGGAGTGGTCCATCTCCATGGCTTTCGGGGAGTAGCTCATATCGATGCCGGAAGTCAGGTAAATCCACTCGCGATAATCGCTCGGGGGCAGGAGGTCGCCGTTCGCGGCGTATGCGGGTGCAGCCTGGTTATCGGCGTGGACGATCTGAGCGGAGCGCGAGACAAGCGTGAGAGCACATGCGGCGGTTAGCAGGCAGAGAACACCTGCCGAGAGTCGTGCAGTAGGGAACATTCTGACCTCCGATGCAATTAGAACGCAGGGGCGCTGGCAGGAGTTCCTCAAAAATCAACGGATCGGGCCCGGCGCAACCGGGCAGTCGACCTAGAAGAGTTTGAGGCGAATGATGAAGTATTTCTTCGGGTCTTTCCGAATGGCCTGAATGAGCTGTTGCGCCTGATCCATTGTCTGGTCGGTGTGCTCGTAGAGCGAACGGTTCTGCATGAGCTGCCCGATGGTGCCTTTGCCTTCATCGATGCCGGTGAGGATGGAATCGAGGCGGGTGATGGTGTTATCCAGCTTTTTGGCGAGTTCCGGGTCTTTGGCCAGCTTGCCAATTGAACCTTTCCCGCCGTTGACGTCGGCAAGAAGCTGATTGGCATTGGAGACGGTGGAATTCAGGTTCTTGTACAGGGTGTCATCCTTGATCAGCTTGCCGGCTGTGCCCTGACCGTCCTGGATTCCGGTTGCGATCTTGTCGAGCTTGTCGATTACGGAGTCGGCGTGCGTGTAGAGAGTATCGTCCGTGACCAACTTACCAAGCGTTCCGTGCCCGTTGCCAATGGCGGCCGTGATCTTGTCGAGGTTTTCGGCGATTCGATTCAGCTTGGCGTAGAAGGCGGGATCGTTTATCAGTCCGCCAAGAGTGCCGCGGGTGGAGTTCAGGGTGTCCACCAATTTGTTGGCGTTACGCATGAGCCGGGTAATTTCGTCGATTGAGACCTGGCTGGCGGTGATAACGCCCTGCAGGCTTGATGCTTCGACAGAGGCGAGCTCGGTATTGTTCGTCGGCTGCGGTCCCCTTGCTTTCTGAGAGGTGATGTCGACGTAGCTGTCGCCCAAAACTCCAGCCTGGGCGATGGAGGTGGTGGAGTCAACGTGCAAAAGCGGAATATTCTTGCCACCCACACGCATGGTGACTTCAACGGGCTTCGGGGAGCGTTCGGGGACGACCCGGATTCGCGTGATATTTCCAATGGTTACGCCTTCGAGCGTGACCGGAGCTCCGCTCTTCAGGCCGCCGGCGTTCTCAAAATAGGTGCGAAGGGTGAGCTTCTGGGCGAACAGGCCGCCGGCGGAGGAGGACATGAGAAGGATGACAAGGATCAGAACGGCCATGGCCGCAAGGACCAATGCGCCAACTCTCAGCTGGGACCACTGAATCTCTTTGCGGCTCGGCACTTATTCCCCTGGAGGAAGTCGGCCCGACCGGCCCACCTCATCTCGCTTGAGAATAGCAGAAAGGGCAGGGGTTACCGAGCTTTTTAGCTCAAGTGCATGGGCCGGATACGGGGTTGGAGGGAAGAGGCGCAAAACCGGCAACGAGCCTTGCCGGCGTAAGGCTTTACCTACCAGCCTAGCCTTGATTTTCAAGGATCACGTTGGCCATGGAGAGGGTTGCGGTGTGGGTAAGGGACAGAGCGGCATGGGCAACGCCAAGATGTGCGGCGATCTCTGCGGCGCGGCCGTAGAAGCGCAGGTTGGGGCGGCCGCCGGGTTCGCGCACAACTTCGATCTCGAGCCAGTTCACCCCGCGGCTGATTCCGGTGCCGAGGGCCTTGGCGGCTGCCTCTTTCGCGGCGAATCGTGCGGCCAGGCTCTCGGCGGCGTTTCGTTTGCGCAGGCAGTAGGCTTGCTCGGCTGGTGTGAAAACACGATTTAAGAACCGGGGGCCAAAGCGCTCAAGCGACTGCTGGATGCGCGCGATTTCAACAAGGTCAATGCCGCTGCCGACAATCATGTTGAGTACCAACCTAACATCCGGAGGCGGCGTGAAAGCAGGCGGGAACGCCTATCCCCATCCGCGGCATCAACCTTTGAAATGCCCTGCATCGGATGTGCGATTAGAACTCCGCGAGAAACCGGGACCGCGAAGAGGTTATTTGTCAGAGTCCACATGCACCGTGCACTCGGTGACCCTCATCCGCTGGGTCTTTGTTCGCGTGTAATACTACGGCAGCGCCACCATATCTAAGCCTATTGGCTGCGCTCACTTGGGGTGGAGTCCGTTTGAGAACACCATGAGCAAAGGACGAAGGAAAGGACTGATCCTTGTCTCGATCGGAGCCGCTATTGTGCTCTTGATTCAGGTGTTTGTCCTGAGCAACAACGCGCCTGACGCGGTTCATGACTTTATTGGCGGTTACTACTCGGCGCGGTGCCTGGTGCACCATGGCGATCCTTATAACCCGAACGACGTCCTTCGTGTTTATCGCGCAGAAGGGGGAGAGCATTCGCTGAGTTCCCCGATAACTCGCGATATCATCACGCGTTACCTTTATCCGCCCAGCACGTTCGTGGCGACAGTCCCGTTTGCATTGATGCCCTGGAGTGTGGCTCATCTATTGTGGGCAATTCTCAGTTCGTGCTCTCTGATCATTGCAGCTTTCCTGGCCTGGGATCTCAGTGCCCAGGATGCGCCGGTCCTGGCTGGCGCCATGATCGGATATTTGCTCGCAAACAGCTATGTGATCGTTGTGCTTTCGAATCCAGCGGAGCTTGTGATCGGCCTGTGTGTCATCGGGGTCTGGTGTTTCATCCGGGAACGATTCGTGCTCATCGGCATTTTATGTCTGGCACTGAGCCTGGCTATCAAGCCTCAGGTTTCGATCCTGATCTGGTTTTACTTTCTGCTTGCCGGCCCTGTATTTCGTAAGCGCGCCCTGCAAACGCTCCTTGTCGCAGCGGTGGTTTCGGTGCCATTCGTTCTCTGGGTATGGGACGCGGCACCGCACTGGAATGACGAACTCCATGCCAACCTCGTTTACTTTTCTGTCCACGGTGGCGTCACCGATCCGGGACCGTCATCGAAGACGGCTAACGACCTGGTTGAACTTCAGGTCATCGTAAGCAGGTTCAGTGATCGGCCCATCGTTTATAACCTGGTTAGCTATTTGATCCTGGCTCCGCTATTCCTTGCGTGGCTCGGTATCACCATTCGAACGCGCGTCTCTCACGTAAAAACCATGTATGCGCTTGCAGCTATCGCGCCTCTTTCAATGCTGCCTATTTATCACCACTTCTACGACACCAAGCTGCTGATGCTCACGATACCCGCGTTTGCGCTTCTATGGGCGCGCCGAGACCGCATCTCATGGATAGCGCTTGCGCTCACCGCCGGCGCCTTCTTCATAACCGGGGATATTTCGCATCGGCTGATTATGCAATCGATCCCGAGCCTCCGTTCTGGCCCCAAAGAACTGGTTGAGTGGGTTCTCGGCGCCTTCGCGGTTTTCCCGGCCCCACTGATTCTTCTGTTTACCGGTACCTTCTATCTGTGGATATATTGGCGCACCTCCTTGTCTCAACCGGAACAGGCGCTCGAATCGCAGGCTCGGGAAAGTCTGCGATACAGAGATTCCGGAAACCGTGCCTGAGTGGTTGGACGCGATCATTCATCAAGTGAGAAGGACGTGTCTTCGGTGCGTCTCGGCAGCTTTTGATCTACTACGGAACAGCTTGAATGTTCTTGCGCCGGAGTCGATAAGACGGATATGAGACAGGCATCTACCTTCCGCGATCCACTCCAGCCGGGAGTGATTCCATGGGCTTTGCAGATGAGGGCGATCTCGAGGGACGAGCCGAGCCGGGCAGTGAAGTCCCTTACGGGGGCTATCCTCGCCTGCGGAGGCTGGGTATTGAGCAGGAGTGCAAGTGACACGGGCCTGATCGACATCCTGTTCGAGTTTGAAAGGAGGTCGTGTCTCGAGATTTACAGCATTCTGATTGCGGCGGGCCTGGAACTGAGCCAGGGTGCCCACATTCGGTTTACGGAGCTGTGCCAATGTACGCGCATGGTGCAGAAAGAGTGCCAGGAAGAGATTGTGAGCATTGATCTCGAGGTTCAGACGTCTCCGATTGAAGAGCAACGGGACGCCCACCTTCTGCCGCATTAAGGGCTATCCCGCTTCGACCAGGCCGTAGCGGCGCTGCCAGGCTTCTCGCAGTCTTGCCCAGACGCGGGCACGCTCAGCTTCAGTGCCTTCGCCCGGTCTAACGATGACGAAGCGTTCGGCCTCGTGCTTGGCCAATTCGAGCAGGGCGCGGTCGCGCACGAGGTTGGCGACTCGAAAGTCAGGCAGGCCGGCCTGGCGTGTGCCGAAGAACTCGCCGGGGCCGCGCATCGACAGGTCAAGCTCCGCGAGCTCGAAGCCATCCTGGGTGCGGACCATAGCATTCAAGCGTTCTTCAGCTTGTTCAGACACGCGCGGTCCGGTGATGAGGATGCAGTAGCTTTTGGCTGCGCCACGGCCTACGCGGCCGCGAAGCTGGTGCAATTGCGCGAGGCCAAAGCGCTCGGCATGTTCGACGACCATTACTGTTGCGTTGGGAACGTCTACGCCGACTTCAACTACGGTCGTCGCCACCAGCACGTCGATTTCGCCGCGCTGGAAGCGGCGCATGATGACTTCCTTGTCGTCGGGGTCGAGGCGGCCATGGAGAAGGCCGAGACGCAAGCCGGCAAGCGGCCCGGTGCGCAGTTTTTCGTGCATGGCCACAGCAGACTTGAGTTCCGCCCCTTTACTTTTCGGGGCGGTTTTTTGGCCGGAAATGCCGGGGAAGAGATCGGCGGTTTTGCCTTTTCGAGTTTTGCTGGTTTGAATTGCCGGCTCAGCAGTGGCTGCGGACGGCTCGTCGTGCGAGAAGTCCAATTCGGGCTGGTCGTCGCTGGTGCCCTCGATAACGGGATAGACGATGTAGGCCTGGCGCTTCTGCGCCACCTGCTTGCGCACGAAATCCCAGACATCGGCGGAGCGCTCTTCGGGAACGCGACGGGTGGCGATGGGGGTGCGGCCGGGCGGCAGTTCGTCGAGGATGCTCACGTCGAGATCGCCGTAGAGGGAGAGCGCCAGTGTGCGCGGAATCGGGGTTGCGGTCATGACCAGTACGTCGGGCTCGGGCTGGTTTGGCTTCTTCATCAATTTGAAACGCTGAAGCACACCGAAGCGGTGCTGTTCATCGACCACAACCAAGCCGAGGCGATCGAACTCAACTTTTTCTTCGATCAGAGCATGCGTGCCGATGACGAGTTGTGCTTCTCCGCGATTGATCAAGCCGCGGTTGGTGCGCTTGCGGTCGTCATCGAGTGAACCAGTGAGCAGGACGATGCGATATTTGCGCGAGGATCGCTCGAGCAGCTTACGTGCAGCGAGAAAGTGTTGCGTGGCGAGAATCTCAGTGGGCGCCATGAGCGCGGCCTGGTAGCCGTTCTCGATTGCAACGAGCATGGCCTGCAACGCCACGATGGTTTTGCCCGATCCCACATCGCCTTGCAGCAGGCGCCGCATAGGGCTGGACCCGCGCATGTCAGTTACGATTTCGCCGAGAGTTCTTTTTTGTGCGGCGGTGGGATGGAATGGCAGCACTTCGCGGATGGCCTCGCGCACCTTGTCGTTGGTCTCAAAGGCAATGCCGGCTCGTTCGCGCATTTTGCGGCGTTTCAGCTCGAGGCCCAACTCGAGGAAAAACAATTCTTCGAAGATCAGACGGCGGTGCGGCGGAGTTGCCCATGACTGCAATTGGGTGAGCGATGTTCTTTCCGGCGGGAAATGTACTTCACGGAGCGCGGCTTCGCGATCGGGCATGTTGAGCCGGGCTACCATCGATGCTGGCAGGCATTCAGGTACGTTGCCGCGGACGCTCTCAAGTAAATTGAAGATGACCTTGCGCTGCCATCGAGATGCCAGACGCGCCCCACCCAGCGATTCATAGACTGGCGTGATGCGGCCGACTTCGAGCAGGCGTGTTTCGGCATCGTCACTGGAGTCGGGGAGGATTTCGAACTGCGGCTGGATCATTTTGAAGTTGCTGGAAGAACGGGAGGGCTCGATTTTGCCGTAGAGCGCTACCGTTTGGCCGGCGTGGAACTTGCCTTCGAGGTAGGTAGCGTGAAACCAGATGCATTTGAGCGCGTGCCGGCCCTGGCCTACGGTGAGCTCAAAGAGCGGCATGCGCCGCGTGCGCAAAAGAGCAGCGCCGCGCACCTCGGCGATTACGCTGGCTGTCTCGCCGGGTTTCAGCTCGTCGAGGCTGCGCGGGTTCTGGCGGTCTTCGTATCGAAAAGGGAGATGGTAGAGCAGATCCTCGGCAGTCTGGATGCCTTTGACGGCGAGCATCTCTGAAACCTGCGGACCAACGCCGCGCACAAATTTAACTGGATCATCGAGGCCGGGCACATTCAGGATGCTAACGCATTCCGGTGCGTCGCATACCATGCCGCAAACGCGCAGGAGAAGATGGGGCGAGTGGGGAAAGTGCAAACCATTGTGCTGTTGAGCTGGCCCAGATTTAGAGGGTTTTTAGAACTCGGAGATGGCGTGCCGCGCCGTACGCACTTCGGCTGCGAGGACGCGAAGCACCCTGACCGCCAGCGAAGGGTCAGTGAGCATAAGGCTGTTGAAGTCTTCGCGGGTGACGAAGCCGAGTTCCGCGTCCTTCTCGGCGAGCGCTGTCATCGTGTAGGGCTCGTTCCCGATCAACGCCGGCAGACCCAGCAGCGACCCGGGATTGAGGGTGATCGACATCAAGTTTCCGCCTGTTGGGGACTCCATGGTGAGGCTGGCGCTACCTTTGCGGAGAATATACAGACCGGCCGGTTTGCCTCCCTGCACGAACAGGCAACGTGGCTCGGAACAGACCACCGTGGACGAGCGCTTCTCCAAGGCCTCGATGAGTTCCTTTTCTGCAATGAATGAGGAGGAATCAAAATTCATTGAAGCACTCCAAAACGTACGTGTGGCCATGGCGATCACAGAAACACCTTTGGAGAAGATGATTCCATGGGGTTAGGCATAATCCCTGTGACGCTAGTCACTCTGGACGGTCAATCTAGATGTCCCTATGCCCTGGCCCTGCCGCAAGAATTTTTGCCCAGCCGAATTTCGCATGAAACGGGAGGAGTTACCAAATTTGAATCGACCGAGGCGGCCGTGAAAGTATCCTCGAATTCAACCTTTTAGTTGCATTTGCGCTGGTTGCCCGTCGGTTTAGCGCGAAGGCCCTTATTTGTTCGAGGGCCGAATTGCGTCTCTTGTCGACGCGCCCGCCGGCGTTCCCGGCGTTCGAGCAAACATCACGTAAAGATCTTTCCCAGTCTCTTCCTTCTCCACAATCGTCCAGCCGGGTGTGCGCTTCAAGAGATAGGCGATTGGCATCGTGTCGGTTACCAGAACATGGTCAACCTGATACTGATCGAAGATTTCGAGCGGACGGACTAGGTACATAGCCTGCAGATAAGCGGCCAGGATTCCATGGTGCTCGAAGACGTCGAATCGCGAGTCGATGAAAGCGGGCTTGGACTCGAAGGTCATCATGCCGCCGACGTGATCGGAATTGAAGGTGCGCCACGAGGGCTGGATGGCCTGAAGCGTTTGCATGGGGAAAAAGGTGCCGAGTTTGTCGTTCAGTTTCTTTTCGCTGGGAAAAATTGCCAGAATTGTCACGGCGGCTGCGGTAACCATGAAAGCATTTGCAATCGGAATCGTCTTTTCGTCGGATCCTAGATTAAAGGCTCGTCGAAGATCAACCGCGAGAATGGGCGTGGTGAGAACCGCGGCCATAAAGAGGAAGCGCATGTGGTCGAGTGCCGCGTACCATGCGAAGAAGACGAACGCCAGCTCGTAGACCCGCCATTTGCGGCCCTGGATTGCATTGCAAAGGACCATGAGGCACATGGCGACGAAGGCGGCGATTCCGGCAATAGTGCTCAGGTCCAGCGGCTTCCACTCCATCACATTGGAGATGTTCAGCTTCTGATTGAACATCATGTCAATGGGATTCCAAACGAGGTGCCAGCCGTAGGGATTGATGAAAAGCGCACCGATGCAGAGGCCGAGAACGGCGAGAAAGCGATTGCGTTCGGCAGGGGTAAAAGCTTCCTGCTCGACTACGCCTTTCTTAACTCCAAATGCTCCGCAGAGAATGTAGAGGACAAATAACGCGAGACCGATGAGCCAACTGCCGTGAAGGTTGATCCAGATGCAGAAGAGGGGCGGCAGGAACCAGAGTGCGCGCGTTTTTCCTCGCTCTGCAGCTTCGAGGATGAACAGCTCAGCCGACATGGCCACGTATGCCATAGCGATGGTGCGAGGCCCAGAGTTGACCGAGATGAGCAGGAATGCGAGTCCGGCAGCCCACCATGCGGCGCCTGCATGTCCTGACCGGCGGTAGCCCCGCCAGTACATGAAGACAAGATTGGCGCAGATCATGAGCCATTCGACCAGGTAGATTCCACGCAGGTGGAAGGTTTGGTAGCTGAACCAGTAGGGAAGTTCAGCGAGCCACTCCGGGTTGACCCATGGCTGGCCGCCAACCGTAAACGAGTTGGTCTCGGTCCACATGAAGTGATGGGTTGAGGTGAGCTGACGGGCATCTGCCAGGTGCCACCAGAGATCGGGGTCACGCACGCATTCGAGGGTCGGATTGAGCGTAATGGTGAAGAGTACCGGCAGCGCCATCAAGACAGCGATGTTCATCAGATGCCGGGTGAAGATGCGGTTGAATGCGCGCTTTAGGGAGCCGGCAGATTCGATGGGTGCGGCCTCGGTGTGCGCGGGGCTCTCAGTGGCGGCGGTGGAGTCCATTGCTCTACGTTACCTGCAGGGCGATGATGCGGGGAAGCGGAAGGCGGCCCGGATGAATACACCGTGGTACTGTGGGCGGCTTCGCAAATCGTCATCGTTTATGAGGTGGCGAAACCGATACCGTTTGAAATGGCTCGCCAGCGGGGATGAAGCTCACGGGCATTCCGGGAAGGATCGTTGGCAGCCAGCGGGCGCACTCTTCCATGCCGGCTTCTTCTGAGATGGCGTGGCCGAGCAGGATGAGCGCCTTGTGGCGGCCTTGAGCGGCGGCGTCCTGCACGTAAGGGACGGTCTCCCATTCGCGCGATTCTCCGGCGACAAGAAGCTGGACGTCTTCTTCTTCGAGCATCTTGATCTGTTTTTCGACGCCCGAGGCACCCGGCAAGAGCGCCACATGGGTGACGGGCATCGTCAGGTCGCCAACGATTCGGATGGAACGCGCGCCGGTGCGTGCCTGCAGAGATACGGCGATTTTACCGACGGTGGTGGGCGGCAGAGTGAACAGGTGCGGATTCTCGCTGTTTTGATAAGCCTTCCATCCGAACTTGTCGACCATGCCGGCCAGGATGCCGTCGGGCTGGCGCATGTGCCATGTGTCATGGAACCGCCAAACGACCAGGTGGTGGTCGCGGATGTAGGTGAGTTTCTGTTGCTGTACCGGATCGGCGGCGAGCGGAGCCTGATCATCGGGATGGTTATAAAAGGTGGGCTCGTGAGTGATGATGAGGTTTTGGTGGCTGGCTACTGCCTGTTCGAGGACAGAATAGGTATCCATAAACGTGGTGACGATGCCGGTCACCACGGTGTTGGGATCGCCGGCCTTGAGCGTATCGACGGTGCCGACGGGCGGGACGGCTCCAGTTGCGGTGATGACGCGCTGCATCACTTCGGCGGCGGTGAGGCCTTTGGTGGAGTTCTGCGCCATGGCGCTTGCGGAAGACAGAAACACCAGCACAGCCAGGGTCGCGGCGGGAATGGCTTTCTTTAGAAACACAGAACCTCCCAGTAAAACGTGGGTCGCAAACGAGTCTACATGGCGAGATGAGGGACGGTGATCAGGCTTTTGGCGGTGCCGGAATTGCCTTCAGAACTTCGTCGAGTGCTGTCTCCCAGGGAGCCAGCCGCATACCGAAAGTGCGATTCAGTTTTTCGTTTGAGAGCACGGAATTTTGCGGGCGTCTTGCCGGAGTTGGATAGGCACTCGTCGCGATCGGGTTGACCACGGGAGTCTTGCCGCCGAGAAGATCGGGTGCCCGCTCAAAGATTGCGCGTGCAAAGCCACACCACGAGACGCTGCCGGAGCAGGTCATGTGGTATGTGCCCACGCACTCAGCGGCCGCGCCGAATTTTCCTGCGAGGATTCCTGTAGTAATGGCATGCGTGGCGCGCGCCAGTTCCGCGGCAGTCGTGGGCGCGCCGACCTGGTCGTCGACTACGTTCAGTGAGTCGCGCTCGCGGCCGAGGCGCAGCATCGTGAGCACGAAGTTTTTGCCTTCGGGCGCATATACCCAGCTGGTGCGGAAGATCAGGTACCGGCCGCCGGCATTGCGAATCGCGTCTTCTCCGGCGAGTTTGCTGGCGCCGTAAACGCTGAGCGGATCGGTAGCGTCGTCTTCAACCCATGGCCCGGATTTGGAGCCGTTGAAAACGTAGTCGGTGGAATAGTGAATCAGAAGGGCACTGGCGCGTTGAGCTTCTTCCGCAAGAATGCCGGGGGCGCGACCGTTGACGGCGAAGGCTGACTCCCGCTCGCTCTCAGCGCGGTCGACGGCTGTGTAGGCGCCGGCGTTGACGATGATGTCCGGCGCTACGTCACGCACCTTCTTGCGGATCTGATCGGCGTTTGCCAAGTCAAGCGAATTGCGATTGCAGGCAATCACTTCAGCGGATCCGACAAAGCTCTTGAGCAGTGCTCGCCCCACCTGGCCATCGGCGCCGGTGACGAGAACTCGCGGCCAGACGCTCACGCAAAAACCTCAGCGGTCGCGAGCATTGCCCCTTTCGCATCCTTGTCGGAGACGATTGCTTCCTCGGGCACAACGGGCCAGGCAATTGCGAGGTCCGGATCGTTCCACACAATGGTGCGCTCGCCTTTGGGGTTATAGCAATCCGTGACCTTGTAGGCGAAGCCCGCGACGTCGGTCAGCACTAGAAACGCATGGCCAAATCCTTCGGGGATCCAGAGCATCCGGCCATTTTCTCCGCTGAGCTCGACGGCAACGTGCTCGCCGAAGCACGGCGAGTGGCGGCGGAGATCGACGGCAACGTCGAGTACAGATCCATGCGTTGCGCGCACCAGCTTGCCTTGTGCATTGATGGTTTGATAGTGGATGCCGCGGACAACGTTCTTCTTTGACAGAGAGAAATTGTCCTGCACCCAGGTGCAGGGCAATCCTGCTGCCTCGAAGGCATCGTGATTCCAGGTTTCCCAGAAGGCGCCGCGATTGTCACTGTAAATCTTCGGCGTAATCAGCAGCACGCCGGGCAGGGAGGTTTCTTCAATATTCATAGCTCGCTGGTTCCTGCGGGAATCTGTCGTTCATTGCGCAGCGCCAGCAGATACTGTCCGTATCCGCTCTTTGCCACGGGTTTCGCAAGCTCTTCAAGCTGGTCGGCCGTGATGTATCCGAAGTGATACGCGATCTCTTCGGGGCATGCAATCATCAATCCCTGGCGGCGCTCGATGGTCTGAATGTAGAGGCCCGCCTCGAAGAGCGAATCGTGTGTGCCTGTATCGAGCCACGCCATGCCGCGGCTCATCACCTGGACTTTCAGCTTGCCTGCCTCGAGATAGAGACGGTTGAGATCGGTGATCTCCAGTTCGCCGCGCGCCGAAGGCTTGAGATCGGTTGCAAGCCTGACGACGTCGTTGTCGTAGAAATAGAGGCCCGTCACGGCATAGCGCGACTTTGGCTGCTTGGGCTTTTCTTCAATGCTGATCGCTTTGCCTGCGTCGTCGAACTCCACAACGCCGTAGCGTTCGGGGTCATGCACAGGATATGCGAAGACCAGCGCGCCGTTCTTCAACTTGGCCGCGTGCTGCAGGTCGCGAGAAAACGACTGGCCGTAAAAGATGTTGTCGCCCAGAATGAGGGAGCACGTGTCGTTGCCGATGAAATCGCGGCCAATGGTGAAGGCCTGCGCGAGCCCGTCGGGGCTTGGCTGTACCGCATAGGTCAGGTTGATGCCCCAGCGCTTGCCGTCACCGAGCAGATCGACAAACCTGTGTGTGTCCTCGGGGGTTGAAATGATGAGAATGTCACGGAGCCCGGCGAGCATGAGCGTGCTCAGCGGGTAGTAGATCATCGGCTTGTCGTATACAGGCAAAAGTTGCTTTGAAACAACGTGCGTGACCGGGTAAAGGCGCGTGCCCGAGCCTCCCGCAAGAATGATCCCTTTCATTGCGCAATCCTCTCCTCGTAGTTTTGCTTGATCCACGTGAGATAGGCGCCGCTGCGCACATTCTCGATCCAGGACGCGTGATTGAGATACCACTCAACGGTGTTGCGCAGGCCGTGTTCGAAGTCGACCGATGGAGTCCAGCCAAGTTCGCCGGCGATTTTGCGCGCGTCGATCGCATATCGGCGATCGTGACCCGGACGGTCGGCAACAAACTTGATCAGCTTTCGCCGCGGGCCGATAGATGGATCGGGTCGCAGTTCGTCGACGAGGTCGCAGATCGTATTTACGACGTGGAGATTGTTGCGCTCGCTGTTGCCGCCGATGTTGTAGGTCTCGCCCGGTGTGCCGCGCTCCAGAACTGAGCGGATTGCCGAGCAGTGATCGTCGACGAAGAGCCAGTCGCGCACATTCTGGCCATCGCCGTAGACTGGCAGTTCCTTGCCTTCGAGGGCATGCAAGAATCATGAGCGGGATCAGCTTTTCCGGAAACTGAAAAGGGCCGTAATTATTGGAGCAGTTGGTGGTGAGCACCGGCAGTTTGAAAGTGTGAAAGTAAGCGCGCGCCAAGTGATCCGAGCCGGCCTTCGACGCTGCGTAAGGGCTGTTCGGCGCGTACGGAGTGGTCTCGGAAAATGCGGGATCGTCGGGCGCCAGCGTGCCATACACTTCGTCAGTGGAAACGTGCAGAAAGCGGAAAGCCGACTTTGCTGCGTCATCCAGGGCCGACCAGTAGCGCCGCGTTTGTTCGAGCAGCGTGTAGGTGCCTTGCACGTTGGTATGGATGAATGCGCCGGGATCGACGATGGACCGATCGACGTGGCTCTCAGCCGCGAAGTGCACGATGGCGCGAGGACGATGCGCCTGGAGTGCGGCGGCGACACTTTCGGCATCGCATATATCGGCGCGCACAAGCTGGTAGCGCTTGTCTTCTTCGAGTGAGGCCAGGTTTGCCGGGTTGCCGGCGTAGGTGAGCAGGTCGAGATTCACTACCGGCGTGCCGACCGTCTCGATCCAGCGCAGTACAAAATTTGAACCGATAAATCCGGCGCCGCCGGTAACGAGGATCGTGTTTTTGGGGTCTGTCATCAAAGAGCTTTTTCCTTCAAAGTTGAGGGGAGTCAGTAGGACCGGCCACGCTATCTGCCATCGACTTGGCCGGTGATGGGTTGGGGCCCCACTGTAACCGCACTGCGCGTAAGTCTATCGTATTTCATGCGATGACCTTCGGTCTGAGGCACGGAGTTGCACTACAGGAGAGATTAGCTGCATTAGCTTTGATGCGGCTCATGCCAGAAACATGCAGTCACCGTAACTGAAAAAACGATAGCGGCTTTCGACAGCGTGCCGATAGGCGGCCAGCGTGTGCTCCCGCCCCGCAAAGGCGCTTACCAGCATCAACAGGCTCGATTGCGGCAGATGAAAATTGGTTAGGAGTGCATCTACAACGCGGAACTCAAATCCGGGCGAGATGAAGATGTCTGTTTGGGCGGAGTGAGGCGCCAGGGGTGCGGATCCAGCACGTTGAGCCGCAGCTTCGAGGGTGCGTACCACGGTTGTGCCTACGGCCACGATTCGGCGTCGTTCGCTGCGGGCGCGATTTACGGCGTCGGCAGTTTCAGCTGCGACGCTGTAGTGTTCCCGATGGAGTCGCACGTCGTCGACGCGCTCTACGCGTAACGGAGCAAAAGTGCCCAGCCCCACGTGCAGCGTAACGCGCGCGATCTCGACACCCTGCGCGGCGATGCGGTCGAGCGTCTGCGGAGTAAAGTGCAGGCCGGCCGTGGGCGCAGCGACAGACCCGCGTTCGCGCGAAAAGACGGTCTGGTATCGTTCACGATCTGCAGCTGCATCGTCGCGATGGATGTATGGCGGCAGAGGCATGTGGCCAATGCGGTCCAGGACTACGAAGAAGTCCTCGACGGGCGCAAACTCGAGCAGCCGGTCGCCAAACTGGCCGCGCTCCAGCACTTCGGCTTCGAGGATGATCTGGCCGTCTTGTGCCGGGAACACGAGGCGCTCGCCGATGGCCACCTTGCGACCGGGTCGCACCAGTGCGTGCCAGCGGTTCTCGCCCGCTGGTTCGGTCAGCATGACTTCGATGCGGCCGGTGGGCTTTTCTTTCTCACGACGCAGGGTTCGACGTGCGTAGAGCCGGGCTGGGATCACGCGGCTGTCATTCAGCACCAGCAGGTCTCCGGCGCGGAGGAGGGAAGGGAATTCGTTGAAGTGGCTGTCGCGCAATTCGCCGGTAGCGCGATCCATGACCAGCATCCGGCTCTGCCCGCGCTCCGCAGGCGGCTGCTGAGCGATCAGTTCTTCTGGAAGCTCAAAGTCGAAATCGGCGACACGCAGATCGCTCATGATGCCTGTTGTCCCAGGTGCGCGAGGGCTCGCAGGCGCGCGCGTTCGATGGCGTCGTTCAGCTCCTGCCTTTTGGTTTCGAACTGATCAGCCGGTAGATCAGGCGGCACGCGCGTCCACTGCGCCCAACTCACGACGATTCGCGTAAAAGGCTTGGGAATCAGAAACCGGTCCCAGGAGTTCAACGTCCAGGCGTGTTCCGGCTGCAGGTGGAAGACGCCGATCGGTGCGCCGGTAGTCTGCGCCAATTTGATGGGTCCCATCTTGGTTTGGTAGATAGGTCCCCGCGGCCCATCAGCTGTGAAGATTGCCGTGCGCCCGGTTTCGATCACATGTTTAAGTCCCAGCAGGCCTCCGCGGGCGCCTCGCGAACTCGATCCGCGCACCGCGTCGAAGCCAAACATGCGCAGGATGCGCGTGATGAGTTCGCCGTCGAAGCTCTGGCTGATGAGGATCACTGCGTGGGCGTGTTGGAAGTAGATGGTGCAGGGCAGCACGCATTGGTGCCAAAAGCAGTAGATCTCGGGTCCCGGCCTTTGCCCGAATACCACCGGGGTTACGCCTTCCTCCGCGATCACCTCAAAGCGCCACGTTCGCTCCACAATTCTCAGCAGCGCCCACACAATCCGCGGCACAACCGCCAGCATGATTCGCTGGCCCACTGTGAATCTGGTCCTATCCCGGTCGGTCACTTTCCTGATTCTACGCGGCGTCAGTCACAGGCATGGGCTCTGAAGCTGGAGTATTCTCAACTCGCGGCTATCAAAATGCTGTGGGGGAAAATGAGGCTACAGGTTGCGAGCCCTCTGGAGGTTTCACGCAACCTGTAGGATAGCCGCCCCCTACATCTGGCATGGCAGCTAACGTCAATGCCGTGTGACGAAGGTCCAATATCTGGCTGAAAACCCGGGAAGCAAGCCATTACTTAGGTCATTGCAATCATAGGGGGCCGAGCCGCAGATTCAATCACACGAACGGGTTAGTCGCATAAACGAAAAGGGTGGGGCATTCACCTTACGGTGACTATTACCCGTTGGAAGCGGTTCGGCTTCGGTAAAAGGGCCACCCAGAAAGCCAGCGAAAACCTGCCAAAGTGGCTTACCGCCTCATCTGAGGTGTGCTTTGTGCGCGAGTCTTTGCAGGGTTGTGGCGAGACAAGCTGGAAGCCCGGTAACGAGGGGCCGCTGGTAGATGCTCGTAAGCCTGCTGCAGGCATTCTCAGCTATAGCGGAGCCAGCGCACCAGTTCCGGCAGCGTGGCGCGCTTGCCGTACATCAGGATGCCGACGCGATAGAGCTTGGCGGAAATCCAGAGAACCACCCAGATGCTCAGCACCAGCAATCCGAGGGAGGCTACGAGCTGCCATAGTGGTGGAACCTGCGAAGCCATGCGCAGAAACATGATGATGGGTGCGGTTGGAGGAAATAACGAACCCGCAATCGCCCAGAGCGAATTCGAATCGTTCATGACCACCACGATCAATGAGAAGCTCAGCCAGGTGGGCGCTGCCGCGAGCGGCATGTACATCTGAAGTTCCTGTTCGGTTTCGCAGGAGGCAGCAAGGCCGGCGAACAGGGAACTGTAGAGCAGATATCCGAGAAGGAAATATACGGGGAAGAGCACGGTCTCAAGCACGGAGATGTGCACAGCGTAGTCGCCAGAAAGCAGGGACGCGGCATAGGGTGTGCCGATGAGGATTGCGCCGGCAATGAGCCAGATCCCGACCTGCGTGAGCCCCACAGCTCCGACGCCGATGAGTTTGCCTGCCAGCATGTCGGTGGGGCGGGTAATTGCCAGCATGACTTCGAAGATGCGTGAGGTCTTTTCCTGGATGATGGACCGGGCGACGTTCATGCCGTAAATCATGGTTGTCATCGAAAGCAGGATGGCCATGACGTAGCCCTTCCAGAAGGATGCCGCGGCGTTGCTCTTGACGACACTGCCGTCTTTCTTGACCTGGTAGGTCTGCAGGTGCACGCCATCGACGAGCTTGTCGGCGTCACTGTGCGGCACTCCGCCTGAAGTCAGCCGCGCATCGAGAATGGCATGATTGACGGCATCGTGAAGGCGGCCGCCGGTAATGAAATCGCCGGCAGACTGGGATGTATAGGTCGCGGTGGGCGCCTGCCCTGAGTCGGCGTTTCGACCCAGAGGAAGCCATCGATCGTTTTGTTTCGCACTTCGCTGACGAGCGTGTCGTGGTCGGCGGCGGATGCCGGTGACACGATGTCGACCCTGGCCTTGGCGTCCTTGTCTCCCAGCAGTTGAGACTTGATTTCGTTGGCCAGGATCGGATCATTCGAAGCGACGGCAAGGTGCCTTCCTGATCCGAGGCCGAGATTGGAAAGATAGCCAATTCCGATGAGCACTGCAAAGATGGCAGGCACGCCAAAGGTAGTCATTTTGAAGGCGCGTCCGCGCACCTGTTCGAGGTATTCGCGTTTTGCAACCAGCCAGATGTTACGCATCGACTTTGCCTCCGACTGTCTTGATAAAGATCTCTTCGAGCGATGGCTCGACCATTTCGAAGCGGAAGATTCTTGCGCCGGCGGAAGCTTCGCGCAAAAGCTTCTGCGCGTCTCCGTGTTCCCTGAGCCGGATTTCCGCGTGCCCGGAGAAATTTTTCGCTTCGGCAATCTCAGAGCTCTTGAGGAAGTCGGCGCTACCTTCGAACTCGACAATGACGTGATTGCGCTCGTATCGCGATTTGATCTCGCGTACGCGGCCGGTGAGCACCGCTTCACCTTTATTGATAAGGCAGATGGAGTCGCAGAGCTTTTCCACCTGGTCCATGCGATGGGTGGAGAAGACGATGGCCTTGCCTTCGTCCTTGAGTTCGAGCAGGGTCTTTTCGAGCAACTGGGCGTTGACGGGATCGAGACCGCTGAATGGCTCGTCCATCACAATGAGGCCGGGATCGTGCAGCAAGGAACCAATGAACTGGATCTTCTGCTGCATGCCTTTGGAAAGCTCTTCGGTCTTCTTGGGAAGGGCTTCATCGATGTCGAGCCGTTTTGCCCAGTCGGTCGCCCGCTTGCGCGCTTCGGCGGCGGCGAGCCCGTGCAGTTCGCCGAAGAAGACGAGCTGTTCCAGCACCTTCATCTTTTTGTAGAGGCCGCGTTCTTCGGGCAGGTACCCGACGCGTTCCAGGCTGGCGCGCTCAAACGGCTTGCCAAAAAGGTTGATGGAGCCCGAGTCGGGCATGGTGATGCCCATCATCATGCGAATGGAACTGGTTTTGCCGGCGCCGTTCGGGCCCAGCAGCCCGAACATCTGTCCAGCATCGATGGAGAGGCTCAGATCGCGGACCGCAACCTTGGTCTCGTAGGCCTTGGTTACCCCTGCGAGTTCAACGACTGGCATTGATGCTCCTGGAGTTCGGATTTCGGTTTTTTGGCGGGACCATGGGATGGGTCCAGCCGAAGTGTGGCTATCGCTGTCTTCGTCGGCACTACTGATCCTAACGAATTGCAGGATCGTCTGGTTCCAACCAAATAGAGCGCTAATTGTGCTTGTTGTATTCCGGGGGACCGGCGATGACCAGCGCGTCTTTGTCTCCGTATACGTACCAGCAGCACCAATCTGTTTCATGATTGGGCTGATCGAGCGGCGAAATCAGGTCGCGATAGATGACCCGGCCGTACATGAAGAGCTTTTCCTCCCATTTTTCCACGCGCTTGAATTGCTCATCGGATGCGCAATAGGAGCGCACATCGGCGCGGCGAAAGGGGCGGATTCCGGCGGATTCGCCGGGGAGCAGGATGATTGGCTCAAAGGGAGTGGCGGATTTTCCGCTATCAAAATCGGGCGTCGCCGGTAGCTTTGTCTCGTCTGCCGCCACCTTGACGCAGTCGGCTTTGGCCAGAATGCGGGCCGGGGTGCGTCCGCGATTGGTGGCCATCACTTTGAAACCGTGTTCGACAGTGAGAAAAGGCTCGACGGTGACAACGATCCAGGGTCGTCCGGAGTCGACGATCGCCTGAGAGCTTTCAAGTGCGGCATTGGCACATTGCAGGGCGGCTTGCGCGGCAGAGACGCCGAATTCAGTTTGCCGCTGGATGTTCTTCAAGACCCGCAAGGACAATATGACGCCGATGTAGCCCAGAATGACGAGAACAAGAAGAGCTCCCCAAAGCACACGATCGTGCCATGTCCACGGAGCGGGTTGAGCAGGCGCAGGAGTAACGACAATCTGCGGCACAGGCGCGGCTGGTGGATCAACAGCGGGAGTGGCCTTTGTGGATGGAGCACCGGGCCGAGCCGTTGTTCTAGGACTGCCGGAGACAGACTGCGGCACGGATTCGGGATCGGTCTGGCCGCGACTGAGAGCAGGCGATAGCCCGAACGCGAGGATCAGGATCAAGGGAAAAAAACAGAGTCGCCTGAACATTAGAAGAAGGATACAACGCCCAAGGCCAAACAGGAGGATGCCGGAATGAGCTCGAATGCAGAAAGCAAACAGAGGTACAGGGTAACTTGCGGGACCAGGGAGTTAGGTTTGAGTTACCAGATGGCGTTTCAGCGGTGTTAACACGAAAGTGAAATCAATTTAACCCATCGTGGGGTTGCTACCGGAGATAAATTGATGTCCGAGGATGGCAGAAGATGAAAGAATGGTCGCACCCGGTTTTTTATTCCTTTGAAATGCCACGGGCCGGGCATTACTCCGGTGTATACCCTTTATTGCACAGGGGTACTACCTACGTGCACTTCCGTGTACACTTCTCTCGATACCCCCAAGGTAACGCATTGAATCCAGCGAGAGTTGACATGCGTGAAAATGAGGGCAGAATGGCTCTTAACTGTCATCCATCTGGATAGGGAACGGAGGAAGAAAAGTTTGCAACATTTGCAACACCCCTATGCCTGGTGGCCAACCTTGGCCGTGCTTGTTGTGGCGACCATAACTGACATTCGCAGCCGGAGGATTCCAAACTGGCTGGTGTTTCCGTTTTTACTGGCTGGGCTGGTGGTTTCAACATGGGTGGCGGGGTGGCATGGCCTTGGTGAAAGTCTTGGCGGGATGTTGCTTGGCGGCCTGACTTACGGATTGTTGGCAGCGATGGGCGGCATGGGGATGGGAGATGTAAAGCTATGCGCCGCGATCGGAGCCTGGATCTGGTGGCACCAACTTGTATTCGCATTGGTTTTAATCGCAGTTGCCGGCGGAATCATGGCGCTTGCCTGGGCCGTTTTCGGAGGCTTTCTGGGAGAGATGTTTACAGGGGCGGGGGATTTAGTTTTTGGCTGGAAGGAACGCGGCTTGCATGCGCCGGAAGACCTCAAGCTATCCAATCCAAAGGCACGTAAGATGCCTTACGCTCCGGCAATTGCCATTGGTACTCTCATTTCCTTCTTTTCTCATTGAGAACGAGCTTAAAAAACGACTAGAGTATGCTGACAATGCCCCGAACTCGGCGACACCGCAGCTCTGGCGAAAGAACTTGGGAGCTTTGATTCTGTGACTGATAACACGCACGACTCTGATCCCCTGGGCGGCAATATACTGTCCATCGCGCTGATCTGCCCCAGTGAGCAGCGCAAGAGGACAATTGCGAGCGCACTGAATAACTCGCATGCCGCGATTGTGCGGGAGTATTCTTCCTATCCCCCGACTCTGAAAGAAATTCCCAGGATGCTGGGCGAGAAGGCGTTCGATGCCGTCATTATCGACCTCGAGTCTGACGTCGAATACGCCCTGGAACTGGTAGAGTATGTTGCCGCAAACACCACAACCACGGTGATGGTGTATACCTCGCGGGTCGATCCGAACCTGATGGTCCGGTCGATGCGGGCCGGAGCGCGCGAGTTTCTGTCTGATCCGATCGACTCCGGGGCACTTTCAGATGCATTGGTTCGTGCTTCGCAGCGCCGCTCGGGCGGCAAATCTTCGAAGAAGACGGGCGGAAAGATTCTCGTTTTTCTGGGCGGAAAAGGTGGCTCGGGCGTAACCACGGTGGCCTGCAATTTTGCGGTCGCACTGGTGCAGGAGTGCCAGCAAAGCGCGGTTCTGATCGATCTCGATTTGCCGCTCGGCGATGCTGCGCTCAGCCTCGGACTTACCACGCAATTCTCCACGGCCGATGCACTGCAAAATGCCGACCGCATGGATACGAACTTCTTTTCGAAACTGCTCACGACGCACAATTCCGGTCTTCCGGTGCTGGCGGCTCCGGGCAGGTTTCCTCAGATTCAGGCAAGCAACGATTCAATCGACAAGATGCTGAATGTCGCGCGACAGGACTTTGCCTTCGTGGTGATTGATGCCGGCTCGCGATTCGATTTGACCGATGCGGCATGGTTCGAACAGGCTGATACGGCTTATCTGGTCATGCAGGCGGGCATCCCCGAACTGCGCAATTCGCACCGGCTTATCTCAGAGTTTTTCAAGTCTGGAACTCCCAAACTCGAAATCGTTCTGAATCGATATGTGAAGAGTTCCATGGGAGTGGATGAAGAGCATATTGAGAAGGCGCTCACCAAGCCTATCGCATGGAAAATTCCAAGCGACTACTATAACGTCCGCCGAATGCAGAACGAGGCTGTTCCGCTGGCATTGGATGATTCAAGCATTGCAAGGGTAATCCAGGACATGGCACGATCGGCTTGCGGGATGCCCCCCAAGCCGGAAAAGCGAAAAGGCTTCAGCCTTTTCAAATAATCCCCCGTTATTTGACGGATTTTGTAATTGAGGACGGCGCATCGTGGAATCAATGAATCTGGAAAACTTCAAGGCAGAAGTACACCGTACGCTGCTGTCGAAGCTCGATCTGGAGAAGCTCTCCCGCATCAACTCCAGTCAGGCGCGGCAGGCTGTCTCGAGCATCATCAGCGAGATCATCAGTGATCGCCGGGTGCCGCTCAGCTTCGACGAGCAGGAGAAGATCCAGACCGATCTGCTTGACGAAGTGTTCGGTCTTGGACCTCTGGAACCGCTGCTCAAGGATCAGAAGATCTCCGACATCATGGTCAACGACAAGGACCATGTGTTCATTGAAAAAGGCGGTTTGCTGACGCGGGCTGACGCATCGTTCCGCGACGACCGTCACCTGCTGCAGATTATTGACCGCATCGTCTCGCGTGTAGGGCGCCGCGTGGATGAGTCGTCGCCGATGGTGGACGCTCGCTTGCCCGACGGCTCGCGTGTGAACGCGATCATTCCGCCGCTCGCGCTCGACGGCCCTTCCATGTCGATCCGCCGTTTCGGCACTGGTCCACTGGCTGCGAACCAACTGGTGCAGTTGAAGAGTATTTCCGCGGAGATGATGGAATTGCTTTCGGCCGCGGTCCGCGCGCGCCTCAGCATTCTGATCTCGGGCGGTACCGGCGCCGGTAAAACGACCTTCCTGAATATTCTGTCGCAGTACATTCCGCAAAACGAACGCGTCATCACGATTGAGGACGCTGCCGAATTGCAACTTGCGCAGGAAAACATTGTTCGTCTGGAAACGCGGCCGCCTAACGTAGAAGGCCAGGGCGCGATTCGACAACGGCAACTGCTTATCAACTGCCTTCGTATGCGCCCCGACCGCATCATCATCGGTGAGTGCCGTGGCGAAGAGGCATTCGACATGCTTCAGGCCATGAACACCGGTCACGAAGGATCGATGACTACCGTCCACGCCAACACGGCGCGCGATGCGCTGACCCGTCTGGAATCGATGGTGGCAATGACCAACCTGAATCTTCCTGAGAAGACGGTTCGGGCGCAGATTGCGTCGGCGCTCACCATCGTGGTTCAGGCTTCCCGTTTGAGTGACGGCTCCCGTAAATGCGTGAGTATTCACGAAATCACGGGTATGGAAGAGAACGTCATCAGTATGCAGGAGATCTTCGCGTTCCAGAAGAAGGGCATCGGGCCGAATGGCAGGGTACAGGGCGCTTTCGTGCCTAGTCGCATCCGTCCAAAGTTCCTCGAACAGCTACGTACTGCCGGCATCTTCCTGCCGCCCAGTTTGTTTGAGAAAGTAACGGAAGTGAGCTAAGCAGGAGCGTTTGCGGAGGGAAGCATGGCAATTATTGTCGTACTCGTGTTCCTGGGAGTTTTCGGGGTAGTTGTTCTGATCGCCGCCGCCAGCGGTACCGGGGCGACGGAGCAGACCCGTGCGATCATGACCAGGCTTGAGTCCGCGATCGCTGTGGGCAAGCCCGAGATGGCCGAACTTATCGTGGACGTTCGCAAGAACGAGCTGATGAGTTCGATTCCATGGCTGGATCGCTACCTGTCGAAGCTTGAGCTTGCGCCTCGTATTCGCCGGTTTCTTTACCAGGCAAATGTGAAGTGGACGGTTGGCGGCCTGAGTCTTTTCTGCGGTGTGTGTTTCATTGTGCCCGGCATACCTGATATATCTACGGACAGATTCCATAATCCTGAGCATCATTATTGGCCTGGTTACCGGGGCGGCTCCGCTTGGCTGGGTGTACCAGAAGCGGAAAATGCGCATGAACAAGTTCGAGGAAGGAATCCCGGAGGCGCTGGAACTGATCGTGAGTGCGCTGCGCGTGGGACATAGTTTGAATGCTGCGATGGGTCTTGTATCGCGCGAATGTGCCTGATCCCGTGGGGGGAGAGTTTCGCGTAACTTTTGACGAGATGAACTATGGTCTCGAACTGAAATCGGCACTCGACAATCTTGTGACGCGCGTTCCCATTCAGGACGTGAAGATTGTTTGCACAGCGATTCTGATCCAGCGCGAAAGCGGCGGTAATCTCGCCGAAGTGCTGGAGAAGACCGCACAGGTGATTCGTGAGCGCTTCCGGTTGAAGCGGCAAGTGGCGACACATACGGCCCAGGGACGTTTGACTGGATGGATTCTCACCTTGCTTCCCGTGGTTCTGGGCTTCCTGTTGTACCTTGTGAACCCGGAACTGATGAGCTTGCTGTGGAAGAAGGAAATGGGACTCAAACTTCTCTACGCCGCCAGCGGGATGATTGTTGTCGGCGGACTGATTATTCGCAAGATCGTGAACATGGACGTCTAGCGAGGGGAAAATGGCATTTGCAATTATTGCGTTTTTGGTCGCATTCCTGCTCATCGGTAGCGGCGGCCTGCTGATTTTCTATCGCGACAGGATCCAGGAGCGCATCTCGTCCGCCCTGTATCCGCGCGCCAACAAGAAAAGTATCTCCACAACGCTCGAAGAGACACGCCATGTGATCGGCGGTGTGGTTGAGCAATTCGAGAAGATCCTGCCGAGAAGCCAGGCCGAGATTTCGGTCGTACAGCAGCGCCTGGTCCGCGCGGGATTCCGTTCCGATACCGCCGTCAAGACGTTCTACAGCGCCAAGGTGATGACGCCCGCCTTTCTGATTCTGCTGTCGTGGGTCACAGGGGCAATTCACTTCAGCCCGTTCTTCATCCTGACGCTCGCGGCTGGAGTCGGATTCCTGCTGCCGGATTTCTGGCTGGGAAGAAAGATCTCAAACCGGCAAGCCGAAATCAGAAAGGGATTGCCGGACGTTCTGGATTTGCTGGTGATCTGCGTCGAGGCCGGCCTCAGCCTGGATCAGGCGACGGCACGTACAGCCCAGGAGTTAGTCAAATCGCAACCCGCACTCAGTGATGAGCTTGGAATCGTCGCACTCGAACAGCGCGCGGGTCGTGCCCGCTCTGACGCGTGGAAGCATCTTGCGGAACGCACCGATGTCGATGTGGTGCGCAACCTGGTATCGATGCTGGTGCAAGCCGAGCAGTTTGGAACCAGTATCGGCAAGACGCTTCGCGTCCACTCAGACACGTTGCGCACGAAGCGTGTGCAGGAGATTGAGGAAAAGGCGGCAAAGCTCTCGGTCAAGCTTCTGTTTCCTCTTGTGTTGTTTATCTTTCCATCACTGTTTGTGGTCGTGCTCGGCCCTGCCGTGCTGACCATGATTGATTCGTTCAAAGAGTTTTTCGGTCATTGAGTTTTCAACCATTTCATGAAGGGAGAGAATCGATATGGACAGTACCACGATTATCCGGATTGTTGCCGGGGTGCTTTTTGTTATCGTGCTGGTCATCCTGATCCAACGTCGTCGCACGCGGGTTAAGTAACCCGGTCTGCATCAAGGGGGCCGGCGGAGTACGCATGGTTTTGGCGTTTCCGTCCGGCGCTTTTGCCTCGCAGGGCACCGTTGTTGGGCGGTGATACCAGTGTTGTCCCGTCTGCGCAGCATGGGTTTTTGAGGGCAGGCTTCAATCGCTTATTCTCTTCGTTCGATCACGCGCTTTTTGTCGATTGGGCGGGTATCATTCGGGGTGACACCGACGCGGGAGAGTTGACTGCGTCACGTGGCAAGTTGTGAGTCTGGTCGAAAGCTGGTCTAATTCGTTCTAACCTTCCCAATGGGCAGCTTTCTGAAGAGGCGCAGATCATGGAAACCCGCAAGTACTGTGTTTACAACCAGACCCGTGAGAGCTTTCTCAGTCTAGGCGTTGCGGTGGCCGATACCGCCGCCAAGCAACTGAAAGTTCTCATGGAAAACTTGACCATAAAGGCCGATGCGGGCTTGTGGCTGACGCCCTTTCGGGGTGTTCCGGCCACCAAGGGGCTGACGCCGGTCGATTTGATCTACCTGGACGAGGACAACCGGGTCATTCAAGCGATAGAGTCATTCCCAAACCATGCCATAGAGCCGACGCGAGAGCAGCCGGCAAGCGCCCTGGTGCTTGCGGGTCATACGATATTTTCAACCCAGACACAGCCTGGCGATATGCTCCTCATTTGCGCTGCGGATGAAATGGAAGAGCGCCTTGCCCGGGCATCGAATGGAGCCGGGTTGAATGCAGCTGCGAGGGGATCAGGAGAAGCGAAATCTTCTTCCGCGGCTGTCGCAGAGCCATCTTCACAGATAGATCAGGCGGCTGAATTGCAGATTGCGCAGCAGCGGCTCGCTGAGAAGGATGGAGTCGACGTCGATGCCGTCCAGAATGCTTCGTGGTTCATCCGTTTCTTGCGCTGGCTTTCAACGGACCGGCGTGGATCGAAGCGTCATCCCTTGCCAGGTCTCGTTGCCTATTACTGGACTGGCGGCGCTCCTCAAGCTTTTCATATTGCTGATATCAGCACAAACGGATTGTATCTGCTGACAGACGAACGCTGGTTCCCTGGGACAATGATCCTGATGACGCTGCAGCGTACAAATACGGACGGCGACGATCCGGATGACTTCATCTCTGTGTTGACGAAGGTGATTCGCTGGGGCACTGACGGAGTCGGGCTTTCTTTCGTGCCGTCGAATACCGTCGATTTGAACAGCGGAGAGGCGCTACCCGAAACCGGAGTCGGCAAGAAGGCGCTGCATCGATTTATCCAGCGCGTTCAGCAGCCTTCCTGAACTCATTGCTGAAGAGATCCGCTTGAGAGCCTGCGGCTTATCCGGAGAGCCAGCGGACAATGGGCCGGCAACACTCAACAGCTCTTTTAGAGCGCCGCGAAAGGCAGCTACTGACTAACCTCGGGAATAATCAGAAGCACTTCGAGTTTGGCAACCTGACCGTCACGAGTGCCGGATCTGAACTGCCACTGCTGGAGTGCCCCCAGAACCAGCTGCTCCCGTGCGAATCCCATGTCTGTCGGGAAAACAACAGAGAGCTTTTCGAAATGACCCGCCTCATTGACAAATCCGTGAACCATCACCGAATCGGAAGATGCGTCGTCGGGATTTAGGTTCGGACGAACAATATAGTAAGGCCATGGCGCCTCGAGACGCGCGCTGCCCGCATTTGCCGAGTCAGCGGCGCGCGGAAGCGAATATTGCAGGATCCAACTTTTTTCCAGTCCGACATGCAGGTATACCGAGTATGCGAGGCGTCCCTTCCAAACCGTTGAAGTTTCGGGATACTGTTCATCCAGCGACGATCCCACCACAACGACGCCGAACGTGCCATTCTTAGCCACGTTGATGCGTGTCATGGAACCGCCGTCACCCTCTCCTGAGCCGTGTCCGTCCGTTGATCCTGATCCCGCGCCCGCACTATGTCCCGTGCCTTTTCCGCCGCCGATCCCTGCCTGCGTACCATTTCCCGCGGTGCCGTTTCCAGGGCCCTTTTGAGTGCCGCCAGTTCCTGGTCCTGCGGACTTTCCGCCGGTGGCGTTTTGTCCTTTGCCTGCACCCTTGTCCGAACCAGTGCTGCCCGAATCTCCAGCGCCATGCTCCAACGAATTTGCTGCCTTGCCGGTCCCGAGTCCGCCCTGTTCCGTACCTTCTGCAGACTGGTTTGCGCCGGGCATCGTAACGCGGCCCTGGTTCATTTGAAGGTCAGAGGCAGAAAGGATTGCCGCCGGCGTAGCGTCAATGCTTGAAACTGAACCGGTCTCTGGAATTCGCTGAACGTCCAGGTCACGTTTCAATACAACCGGAGACGTGTTGCTGGGCATGGGCATGGGGCGGCTCGATTGGAAGCGCGTGGACGATATGTTGAGGTCGGCGATCTGTGTTTCTTTGGTCGGGAAGTTCAGCTTTGGTTTATCAAGGGTGATCGATGGCGGTTTCGGCCGTGGCGGAGTAAGGACTTCGACCTTCGGCCGATGACCTGACCAGAGCAACATCGCCGGAAGCGGTGTTTCCTTCGGCAGCATTTTGTTCGGGTCGACGTCCGGATCGATCAGATGTCTGCGGGGCCAGTTTTCGGTGCATGAAATGGACTCGGCTTGACGCGGGAGCCGCAAGGTTCTCATGAGCCGAAGATTCGGCAGCCGATGAGGACGATTTCGGATACATGCTTCCGCTTCCGCCGTCTTTGTGAATCGGCGGATACGGCATATTGAGATCGACATGCTGCATCATGTACGCGTTCGGTGTGTTGAGCCGGAATTGCGGAGAGTACATGAACGCCGAGAGCACGAGTGCGATCGCCGAGCCATGCACAACAGCGGACGCCACCAGCGCGGAAGGCCCACGACGGGGTTCCGGCTGCACCGTAAATAGGCTGATCGTGCGCGATGACCTCATTCGCCGGGTGATCCCCTCTCCTGTTAGGAAGCCTGCTCCAACCTTGCCTGGGGAACAGGAAGTGTTGCTGGTTGAGTGTCGCTCTTACGGCGCCCTAACTCAAAGGCGATAGAGTTACACCCGGAAAAGGTCACAGCTGTAAATTCGCGTGATCCATGTCTGCGAGGCAAACGTATCTTCAAGTATGCGCGAGGATGGCTAGCTCTACAAGGTCATTTAAGTAATGAGAATCACTTTGGTCAGGCAGTTGATGGTTATCCCGGCGGCCGACGACTGGAGCTTTTTTCATTCAGCAAATTAAACGCTTTGGTACTGTTGACAGGGCACGCAAGGCATGAGGAGATACCATCACTAAACCAAAGAAACTGAACGCGACGAGACCAAATCTTGAGCTTTCATTTCGTTAAGTGGCTTTCTAGGTACTTCGGTTTGGGCGGGGTAAATTCGGTGCACTCGAAATGTCTCACAATGCTATACTCTAGCGGCATTCACCCGTGCATACGTTACACCATCTCGACCACTAACTCTGTGTGAAGAGGCCGCTTCTTCCTACGCCGGGAAATTGAGGCAAAGGAAGCAGAAACCAGGGCGCTTCACCTCGCGAAGACAGGATTCTGATGAACCGAAGACTGGTAACCATCCTTCTTGCTGCATTCGTCGTAGCAGCACTGTGCTCCGTGCTCGTCTACCGGCTGGTCGGCATGCGCATTGCAGCGGCTAAACCGCAACCATCCACACGCGTGGTTGCGGCCGCTGCAGACATTAAGATCGGCACGGTTCTGAGCGCCCCGGATCTGACCACAGTTCAAATCATGGGGACGCCCCCGAAGAACGCGATTCTCGATGCCAAGAACGCAATTGGCCGCGGAGTCACTTCGTCGCTGTATGCGGGCGAGCCGATCCTGGAAAGTCGTCTTGCTCCCGTGGGTTCCGGAGGCGGCATGGCCGCAACCATCAAGGATGGCATGCGGGCGATCGCAATTCGGGTCGACCAGGTCGTTGGCGTGGCCGGCTTCGTGCTTCCGGGAATGCGCGTCGATATTCTCATCTCCGGCGTACCTCCGACCACTGCCGGTGGAGGTGGCGGGGGGAACAACACACAAGTGAGAACTGTTCTGCAGAATATCGAAGTTCTTTCCGCTGGTACCGATATTCAGAAGGATGCCGAAGGCAAGCCACAACAAGTGAATGTAGTCAATTTGCTGGTAACTCCCGAACAGGCGCAAGTACTCGCTCTTGCCAGCAATGAAACCCGCATCCAGCTCGTGCTGCGGAATCCACTCGATACGAAGGTGGCTTCGGTGCAGGGAACTGCGATGACAAACCTGTTCCTGGATCAGAACGCCCCGGCGACCAAGCCCAAACTCACCGGCCGTGTTGCGGCTCCGAAGAAGCCGGTGGAGACGTTCACGGTTACCGTGATCAACGGCAATACCAAAACCGAAGATAAATTTGCAGCGCCCGGGGGGAAACAGTGAACGCGAAATCTGGGATCGCCATCGCCAGTGTCAGTGCTTTGACACTAGTATTTTGTGCCGTAGCGTCCGTGTCGGCGCAGGCACCCCCGCAGGGGACCCAGCCGGCGGCAGCGACAAGTCAGGACTCAACCAACGACCTGTCGCTCGCTGTAGGCAAATCTGTTGTGCTTGACCTCGCTCGTCCGGTAACTCGGATTGTCGTGGGACTGGGCGACTATGCGATGGCACAGGCAGTTAGCCCGACGCAGATTCTGCTCAGCGGCAAGGCTCCTGGGGAAACAAGCCTCATCATCTGGGATCAGAGCGGCGGCAGGCAATTTTTCAATGTGACTGTCCGGCCGAGCACGTTCGCGTCCAATGACTCGCTGGAAGGTATCCGTCGGGAGTTGAGAGCAGAGCTGCCGGGGCAAAACGTCAGAGTCTCCCAGGATAACGGGATGATTTTTCTGCGCGGCACTGTAAGCAATCTGAATAATTCAGAGCGCGCCGTGATGATTGCTGCCACCGCCGGCAAAGTGGTGAACCTGCTCAACGTCAATGTGCCGGCTTCCGAGCCGCAAATTCTTCTCAAGGTCCGTTTCGCCAGTATCGATCGGACCAAAGAGAAGCAGCTTGGGATAAACATTTTCAGTACCGGGTTCGGGAACACAATCGGTTCGATCTCGACAAACCAGTTCACGCCCACGATCCCAACGATCGCCGGGGCAGGTGGAACTGTTAGTCCCGTCTCGCCATTGAATCTCTTTGCGTTCTATCCGGGCATCAATCTCGGCGTGACCATCGCAGCGCTTGAGTCCAAGGGACTCGCCGAAGTTTTGGCAGAACCAAACGTTATGGCAAAGAACGGACACCAGGCCAGCTTTCTGGCCGGCGGCGAATATCCTTATCCGGTCGCACAAAGTGGTGCCATCGGGCGGAGGGGCGGCGCCCATTACCATTCAGTACAAACAGTACGGCATTTTGCTCGCCTTTCTGCCAACGATCACGAATCGCGGGACGATCCGGCTTCAGGTTGCCCCAGAAGTCAGCTCTCTTGACTATGCAAATTCAGTGAACATTGGCGGCGCGCAGGTTCCGGCCCTGACGATCCGACGCGTCAAGACGGAAGTCGAACTCGCTGATGGACAGAGCTTCGTGATTGGCGGATCTTCTCGATAACCGCGAATCAGACAATTTCCAGAAGATTCCTTTTCTCGGCGATATTCCGATTATCGGGCAAGTTCTTCACAACGATGCAGAGGCAAAAATCCAATACGGAGTTGATTGTCATTGTGACTCCCGAGATCGTGAATCCGATCGATGCCGGTACTCCGGTTCCAGAGTTGAAATTTCCGGAAGGGTTCCTGCCTCCGAATTCGCCAATTCCGATGCACACGCCGGACACGAAGATTGCCGGTGCTGCGGCAGCGCCTCCTCCGGCAACGATCCCCGTGGAGAAGCTGATTGAGAGCCAGAAACCGGAGATTCCGTTGCAAGTCGAAGGTGGAATGTCCGCAGGCGGCGGGGGTGGCGGAAGCTCAGCCTCAAGCCAGCCTGCTCCGCAGTAGTACCTGTGTGGCGTTTCGATCGCTCAATGGAGATTTGAGTTTCAATATGCGGCCCCAGCCTGCGGTTCCGGCTGGGGACGCTTTTTATCATCGCCATTCTTCGATCGATCAAGATATAAAATTTCCAAAACTTGCTAACGTGGGCTGCGAATTCTGCAAGGCAACGCAGGACTCTATTCGTGTCACCCTCATGGAGTCATGGAGCGTTCGATGAAGCCGCGTAATTGGTCATTTCTTCCATCGAAGCGGAGCACCGAATCTGGTGCGATGTCGGGTGAAACCGATCGGCTGCGTGTGATTAACGTTACGCGAAGTACCGAACTCGCAAGCGAGGCAGAAGTTGCGAAAAGCGGAGGCAAGAGATCGAAAGGACTCCTGGGTCGCAGAGGCCTGGCTGCGGGAGAGGGCCTGTGGATCTTGCCGTGTGAGGCGATTCACACTTTCTTCATGCAATTCGCGATCGACCTTGTATACCTCGACAGGAGAAATCACATCAAGAAAGTTGTAAGCAACGTGCCGCCGTGGCGGATGTCAGCTTGCCTATCCGCGCACTCCGTACTTGAACTGCCCACCGGCACGGTTCAAAGTTCGCAATCTCGTCCTGGGGATCTCGTAGAGTTCACGCCGCTCACCGAATCGACGGAATTGCCAAAGCTTTGAAAGCTCTTGATGCTGACCGAGGCGCGTAAATCGACGGAGATGGCGAGAGGGAATTCATCGATGCGCTTTCAGAAGGTCTTGAGCGTTCTACTGATTTTTTTCGCTGCCGGAATGCTCTTGCTGGCTGCTTTTATCGCGTCTTCTGCGATGAAGGTGCAAGACCTCGCCCAGTATTGGGCAGCCGCACACCTCATACGCCAGAACCCATACTCTGAAACACTGGTTACCGACTTTGAGAGATCGTTCGGATATTCAATGCATGCACCTGCGATGGTGATGCGCAATCCGCCATCAGCCCTCGTATTCGTATTGCCTTTTCGCTACATGAGCTACAACCTGGCTTTCGCCGTGTGGACGCTCTTGAGCATTCTGGTGGTTGCCGGTTGTGCGCGTGCGTCTTCGAGCCTGAGTGGAAATTCGGATGCTTCTCTGACTCCCGCATTTTTATGTCTTTTGTTCGGCCCGACGGTGGTCCTGCTCATGCTGGGGCAGATAGCTGTCCTGGTTCTGCTCGGAGTCACTTGTTTCTTGATTATGGCTGAACGGAAACACGATTGGCTTGCAGGGGCACTTCTTTCGCTGGTATGCGTAAAACCTCACGTTGTTCTGTTGTTTTTGATTGCCGTCGCTCTCTGGTCCATCAGAGCCAGACGATGGGCCGTCCTCGCGTCTTTGGCTCTCTCACTTGTCGCGACCAGCGCTATCGCAGTATTGCTGAACCCGCATATCTTTCCTGAATATCTCGCATTTGCCCACCAGTTCGCCGGAGAAACCACCCCCTACCCCAATGTGGGCGGATTGCTCTACGTCGTATCCGGATATCGGAACCTGGCATTCTTGCCGCAGATTGCAGGGCTGATATGGCTTGCCTTTTATTGGTGGAAGTATCGCGTTCACTGGGATTGGAAATCCCATGGCATGGCAGTACTGCTTGTCTCAGTGGCGTCGAGTTATTACAGCTTCCCCTTCGACCAAATCGTGGTGCTTCCGGCACTGATGGCGGCATTCGCGAATGGCAATCGCCGGATTTTTCTAGCTGTCTTTATCGCGACGGATCTCGGTTTTGCATTCTACATTTCCAATGCCGCGGGAAGATTCGGCTTTGGATATATGTTTCTGTGGTGGACCGCGAGTGCATGGTTGATTACTTATCTCGTTGCCATGAGTCCGCGGTTCGTGAATCAAACCAAGACTGCGACCTGCATACAAAATTCATGACAAGGTGGGTACTCGGCATTTCATCATTCGACTTGCTGGGATATCTTTGACTATCCATGAGACCGAGAAATCAAGCATGACGAAAACGCGCCTCACAATACTCTTGTTGCTTTCGGTGAGCAGCGCACTCTCCGTCTTCTGGGGGTTCGGCGTAGAACGAGCCGCGCGCGGAATAATCGTTGATTTCAAGGTTGTCTACCTCGGTGCCCGGTGCCTTCTCGAGAAGCATGATCCTTACAACGAGAGCCAGTTGATGGGTATCTACCTGGCAGAGGGAGGAAAGCGCCCATCGAGCTCTGGGGAACTCTACAAAGTGCGACAAGTGGTCGCAATGCAGGTTTACTTTCCCACCGCATTTATCTATGTTGCGCCGTTCGCATTGCTCCCGTGGGAAGTGGCGCATTTGGCCTGGTCGGGCTTAACTGTGGTCATATTCACGTTCGCCGCATTTTTGATTTGGACTCTTGCGCAAGACCTTGCGCCGAACGCTTCCTTCTATTTGCTTTGCTTTCTCCTCGCCAACTGCGGAATCCTCTTTGCGGGGGGCAACCCGGCTGGGCTCGCCATCGGCTTATGCGTGATTGCGGTGTGGTGTTTCCTTAAAGACAAGCATGCATATGTTGGCGTGTTTTGCTTCGCCGTCAGCCTCGCGCTCAAGCCCCACGACTCGGCCTTTGTCTGGCTCTACTTCCTGCTGGCTGGCGGCTTGTTGCGAAAACGCGCGCTTCAGGCGCTTGCCGTGACACTCGCGTTGGCGCTACCGGCGATTCTGTGGATCTCTTACATTTCACCCCACTGGATCCCGGAGCTGCTCGGCAATCTCTCCGGAACGTCGGCCCGCGGTGGAATCACCGATCCTGGCCCGAGTGGAATGAGCGGAAGTGGCGGCGGCATGATTATTGCTCTTCAGACAGTGATAAGCGTCTTTCGCGATGATCCGCGTCTCTATAACCCGGTTACGTATCTGATATTCGGATCTCTACTGCTTGTGTGGATGATCGTCAGCCTGCGGGCCCGTTCAACTCCGTCGAAACACTATCTCGCACTCGCAGCTATCTCGGCCCTCTCCATGCTGCCTGTTTATCACCGTCCTCACGATGCGAAGCTGCTGCTCCTCACGCTTCCTGCCTGCGCGATGCTGCTGCACGAGGGAGGCGCAATCGGCCGGATCGCGCTGCTGCTTAATTCTGCAGCGATCGTGCTTACTTCGGATCTCCCCCTCGCCTTGCTTGCTCAATCGACGAAGGGTCTGCATCTGTCCATGGAGGGGCCGGCAATAATTCCTGCGATTCTGCTTACTCGCCCGATGCCTCTCATCCTTCTAGTGCTGGGTGCCTTTTATCTATGGGTGTATGCTCGGCGTTGACCGGTTCGAACTCTCTGAGGCGATACCGCGAGGTTTAGACGGCGGAACTTGAAACTTGATGCCGCAACTTTGTGAGCCATAAGCGGTCGGGGCACGGACTAATGGGGCCGTGGCGTGTGGGCATGAAAACAATGGTCTGTTGCGATGGCCTCAATCGATTCTCGGTCCGCGCCCGGGACTTAAAGAGCTGAATGTCTTCTGTTGGGGCCTCTTTGTAATTGGGTTGGTCTTTCCCTTCTCTGTCGTTCTATTCGTCCGATGGAAGATGGGCACTCGGTTTTCCAGCCTGCTTCCGGTCGACTTTATCTATTTCTATGGCATCGGCCACATATTGAATCAGCATCCAGCTGCGCAGCTTTATGATTACGGGCTGCAGTTGAAGACATTCAACGATATCTATCCGCTTTCAGAAAATCACCAGGTCTGGGGGCGAAGTCCCTATCCGCCATTCGTGGCCAAATTCTTCAGCATGTATGCGCACTTTTCGTTCAAACAGGCGTATTTCCTCTGGATGGGAACTTCTTTCGCGCTTTACATTGCCGGGATCGCCGCGGCTGTGAAGGCGGCTTTGCCCAGAGATTCGCTCAGAGGTTCTCTCATTTTCTGCTTTGCGCTGTCCTCCCCTCTGTTTCTCTACTACAACCTTGCGGTCGGACAACTTGCCACAGTGGCTGTCTTCGCAACCGGTTTGGCAATCTATCTGGAGAGGCGCTCGATGCCCGTCTTCAGCGGGCTGGCTCTATCCATACTTACCTACAAGCCAACGCTCCTGCTGCTCATTGTTCCAATGCTGCTCATCACACGGCGATTCAGAACGTTTTTCGGCTTTGCGGCTGGGACGATAGGGTTAATCGCGGCATCGACAGCATTTGCAGGCTTTGAGATCTGGCCGGAATATGCCCGCTTCCTTAGTTCCTTTGCGGGCACGGCGGGCATTCGTGGAGAGTTGGCGATAAAACGCTGGGAGTATGTCGACTTCAACTCCGTTTCATATGTCGTTCCGGGCGGCCGCTCATGGCTTGGGCTCACAATTATCGCTTTCGTGTTGCTGGGGGTGGGGATCTGGCTTGTGAGACTTTTGCATAAATCTATAAGCGCCGGCGACGCAGCGCAAAACCTGGCCTGGGCAACGACGCTGACCTGGACCCTGGTCATAAATGTGTATGTGCCTGTCTACGACACACTTCTGATCGCCGTTATTTTGGCACTTATGATTGGTGCGCTGCTGGAAGTTAAAGGCTCGAGGGCCACAGGATGGATTGTTCTTCTGGCTATCGGGATCTCGGCGGTTTCTCTGAAAGCAGAGACTCTCGCCCAGAATCATGGGATTCAACCGCTGACAATCTTGATTTTGCTTCTCGGACTTACGCAAGGCAATATCTTGAAACATTTGGTAAACAAGAATTTGCCGAGCGCAGATATTGCATTTGCTGATAATTGACTTAAGTCGATTATCGGTGAATTCCCGACGCGGCGCCTTACTTTCGTACCATCTTCCGCGCAAATTGTCTGGTGTTTATCGCTATCCTGCGGTCAAATTATGGAAGAAGTCCGGAGCAGATACCGTGAGGATAGCGGAATCAATTCGATTGCGTGATTCAAGCTGTAAATACAACTTTGGTGGTAAGTTACCAGAGGGCAATGGTCAATTACTGCCCTTGTACGCCGGTGTACACCTTTCGTGGTATCCCCTTCGGTAGGTTATTGACTTCTAATGAAATGAAGTGCTAAAAACAATGGCACAACACCTGCTCACAATGCACTACCACCAGTCAATGACTGGAACCCCAACCCAGGAAATGGAGAATTTACAACAATGAATGATCTGATGATCAAGATGTACCTCACTCTCAAGTCTCTGATTGCTCGGGAAGAAGGTCAGGATCTGGTCGAGTACGCGCTCGTCGTGGCCCTGATCGCATTTGGCGCAATCACCGGCATGAAGTTCCTTGCCACCGGCCTGAACAACGCGTTCTCTGACATTGCGCAGGTTCTCACCAGCCAACATCACATAGTTCGAACCCGGCTATGCCGGAAGAAAGACACAACTGCAGCCTGGTAAGTGAATCCACTCCCAGGCTGCGCTGTTTTTGGAGGAGTTGTCGGAGGTTGATTTCGGATTGTTCATGACATCCTCGAGACTTCAGAGAATTCCCGTCAGCCAGTGACTCCCAGATCGACAAGTCATTGATGTCTAGTGCGATCTCCGGAGCTTAACCAACTCTGGTAGCCGCTCACGTTTTTTCGAGTGCCGCCACAGCACCTGTTTTCAGGCTATGGCAAAGTATCTGTATGTCCTTCTCAAGCCCTGTGTCCCACGAGCAAGCTGTCACCCTGACACTGCTTGAGGGCGGCCTCACCGCCATCGTTCTGGGACTGTCTTTCGCCTGGCCTCGTCTGGGGGCCTCCTGGTTTTCTCGCGCGGAAATCTTCTTCAGCAAGTTGGCCCGGAAGAAAGGCCTTGCGGTACTGGTGGTTGGCCTTTCCGGGCTTTTATTGCGCCTTGCCATCCTTCCCTGGTGTTCCATTCCACTTCCGTTTGTCCCGGACGACTTCAGCTTTCTGCTCGCCTCGGACACCTTTTCGCATGGTCGGCTTACCAACCCAACTCCTGCGATGTGGATCCATTTTGAGTCGATCCACATCGACATGCTGCCGACCTACATGTCCATGTACTTCCCGACCCAGGGCATGGCGATGGCGGCGGGGAAGGTGCTCTTCGGTAACCCATGGTTTGGCATCGTGATCATGAGCGCCCTGATGTGCGCTGCAATTTGCTGGATGCTTCAAGCCTGGCTTCCGGCGACATGGGCGTTTCTGGGCGGCATGCTGGCCGTCATCCACCTTGGCCTGTTCAGCTATTGGACCAACACGTTTCACGCCGCCGGGTCAATCGCGGCACTCGGAGGAGCGCTGGTGCTTGGCGGACTGCCTCGGTTCAAGCATCGGCCCGTTTTTCGGTATGCATTGCTGATGGCTGTGGGCATCGCGATCATGTTTACGACCCGGCCATTCGAGAGCATGTTGCTGTTTATCCCCGTTGCGGTTTCGCTCGTCCGCTGGTACCTGGCCGCAGCCAACCGGCCCAGCCTCGCTGCACTCTTCCGGAGCGCTGCCATTCCGCTGGTGGTCGTCGTTGGCACGGCCGCGTGGATGGGATATTACGATTACCGCGTTTTTGGCAATCCGCTGACGCTGCCCTACGCGGTAAATCGTGCTACTTATGCCATGGCACCCTATTTTGCCTGGCAGAAGCCGCGCCCTGAGCCTGCTTACCACCACGAGGAGATGCGCCGCTTCTATCACGAGGATGAGCTAGCCGACTACCAGCGTTCCCATTCCCTCGGCGGGTTCATCAAGATGACATTGATCAAAGGGGTCAGCGGGACACTTTTCTTTACCGGCTTTGCGTTGCTTCCATTCATTTTCATGACAAGGCGAGTCTTGCTGGACCGACGGGTCAGGTTCCTCGTGATCTGCCTGGGCGCGCTCACGCTGGGAATGATATTGGAGATATTTCTGATTCCTCACTACATGGCGCCGTTTACCGGCGCTATCTATGCGCTCGGCCTGCAAGGTATGCGCCACATGCGGGTTTTTCGGCCCGGCGACCAGCCTGTGGGCAAGACGCTAACCAGGCTCACGATCGTGGTCCTGGTCATTATGTGCGGATTTCGACTCTATGCCGTGCCACTTCGTCTCTCCTTCCCGGAATGGCCATCCTCGACCTGGAACTTCAGTTGGTATGGTCCAGACGTCTTCGGGAAGGACCGGGTGAACGTGGCACAACAGCTGGAGCGGCTGCAGGGAGGCCAGATTGCCATCGTGCGCTACTCGTCGCTGCACAATCCTCAAGACGAGTGGATCTACAATGCCGCGGATATCGACAACTCCAAGGTAATCTGGGCGCGCGAAATGGATCCCGCCAGCAACCAGGAACTGTTTCAATACTATAAAGATCGCAAAGTCTGGTTGGTGCAGCCCGATACGCAGCCGGTAGCGGTCTCTCCGTACCCGTTACCCGGGCAGGTAACACCCAGCGGACGATAGTGCGTTTACTCTCCGCATGCCTGAGAATGGAACGATACAGGTGGTGAATCGATGATTAACGGAAAGCGCATCGCTGTGGTCATGCCGGCGTACAACGCTGAGAAGACCCTCGAAATGACCGTGCGCGAACTGTCAGACCTGGTGGACATCAAGATCCTCGTCGACGACTCAAGCAAAGACCAGACGGTCGTTCTCTCAAAGCAGTTGGGCGTGCACACGTTTGTCCATGACTCCAATTACGGATACGGCCGCAATCAGCAGACTTGCTACCGGGAAGCTCTCGCCGCCGGCGCCGATATCGTAGTCATGGTTCACCCTGACTACCAGTACACACCGTCGCTGGTTCCTGCAATGGCAGGCATGATCGCTAGCGGCGTCTACGACATGGTGCTCGCATCGCGCATTCTCGGTGGGGGAGCGCTGAGAGGCGGGATGCCGCTGTACAAATACATCTCGAATCGCTTTCTCACCGCGTTCCAGAATCTCTTTCTGGGAGTGAAACTGTCGGAATATCACACGGGCTTCCGCGCATTCTCAAGGCAACTGCTCGAGACACTTCCCATCCTCGAGAACTCCGATGATTTTGTTTTCGACAACCAGATGATTGCGCAAGCTGTGATGTTCGATTTCCGCATCGGCGAAATCTCCTGCCCGACGAAGTATTTCGAGGAGGCCTCCTCGATCAACTTCAAACGCAGCGTTGAGTATGGCATTAGGCGTTCTTGCCACAACCCTTAGCTATTCCGCGCACAAACTCGGTCTAATCCATCTCGCGCGCTTCGATGCCAACGGAAGAAAAGTCAATCAGCAGTATTACTCGCAATACGCAGATCGTGTCTGAAACACATAGATCATGATCGCCGGGAGTGGTGTGAGCATCGGTTTTCTTCAAGAAGATCCGGCAACATCGTTTGCGACAGCGTTCTTCGGCAGCGCTAACCGTCTGAACGCCGAGGTGAGTGCTGAGGAGGCTGCATCTTAGACCTGACATCCATCCCAGTTGGGCAAACGGTAGATAGCCTTCTGGCGGTTCCGGCATTTCTTCCTGCAACCCTGTGCACCGGATACCTGGCTGCGTGGTTCACGAATCTCCATGACTTCCGCAACCGCTCTGTAGCCGACCGGCTTCTCTGGAGTGTTCCGTTGTCAGTGGCTGTATCGACCATTTCCTCGGTGCTGATTGGCAAAGCGTTCTCCCTCACTGCCGTAGTGGGCTTCTTTCTGGGGAGCGCCATTCTCTTTCTTGTCGTTGTTGGTTTGGAACGTTTGCAACTAGCCCGGTCTGGGAAGAAGTGGGTCGGCGGATGGAGCCCATTGGGGAGGGAAGCACTCACCCTGTGCTTGGCCTGGATTGTATTGGCAGTTCTGTCTTTGATTGATCTCCAGAGCGACCACCAACTTTTTATGAGCCTCACGATCTTCGATCACGCTTCGCGGGTCAACTGGACGGAGAGTATCCTCCGCACCGGCGTGCCACCGGCCAATCCGCTCTACTTTTACGAGCAGCCGGCAAGCATGCGGTACTACTATTTCTGGAATGTGGTTTGCGCAGCCGTAGCGCGAATGTCGTTTCTTCCTGTGCGCGCTGTATATGTTGCAAGTTGCGTCTGGGGCGGATTCATTCTGACTGCCACCATTGGACTCTATCTGAAATATTTCCTTGCGGTCGGCGCTCGCCTGCGCAGGCAGTTTCTGATTGCTATCTCTCTACTGCTTGTTTCCGGGCTTGGTTCCGTAGTCGTTATCTGGAAAACAATTTACCGTCATGGAGGGTTGCCAGGGGCGCCTCAAATCTGGGCCGTGGCCCAACTGAACAGTTGGTACGATTCGCTCCTCTTCGTTCCGCACCACATTTCGAGCATGGTGTGCTGCATGCTCGCGTTTTTGCTGGCATGGCTAAACCGGCAAAACGGCATCCGGGGAAATATAGCGAGCGCTCTCTTGATCGCCGCGGCATTGGCGAGTTCTTTTGGTCTTTCGATCTATGTGGCATTCGGGTTCTTCCTGACCATGCTGGTCTGGTCTCTCTGGCAGGTCACTGTGGAGCATGTGTATCGTCCGGTCGCACTTCTGGCACTCGGCGGCGCAGGCGCTCTTGTTTTGCTTCTGCCTTATCTGTCTGAATTGAGGCATGGCTCTTCCGGGATGCACGGCGGCAGCTTGTTTGGATTCGCTGTTCGCGAGACTTTTCCTGCTGAGGGAATTCTGTCGTCCGGTCTTTTGCAGAGCCTCCCTGACAGCCATCCCTGGGCGGCGCTGAGCTTGAGCAGGTTTGTCTTGCTGCTGCCGGGAGTCGCCATCGAGCTTGGCGTATTCCTGATTGCGCTTGTCATTTACGTTGTCCCCGCGTTGCGAGGCCGCGCTCCGCTAACCCCGGCTCGAAAGTCGCTGGTATTCATCGCTGTGTCGACATTGTTGATTTCGTCATTTGTCCGGTCGAACGTTCTCGACATCAACGATTTCGGTGTCAGATCAGCGTTGTTTCTGCAATTCGCAACCCTTCTTATGGCATCGGAGCTGATCATTGCCTGGAAATCCGCCATCAGGGACCGCGGCGCAACCGACGGAGTTCCTGGACTGCTTCAGAGTCCACGCTGGTGCCGATTCATTGTGCGACTGACCGTTGTGCTAGGAATAATTACCACGATCCACCAGGCCATCATCTTTAGGTTCACAATTCCAATTGCACTTGCTGTGACACACATGCGGCCCGTTAAAGATCGAGTGGCTGCCAACCTGCCCCACAACACCTACATCTCTGCGATTGGCTATGCCCACCTGAACGCGTCCATTCCCCGCGAAGCCTTGGTTCAACCCAACCCTGCCAGTCCCAATGCATTCTGGTCGCTGGTTGACGACGTAAACATCGATCGGCAACGAGCCATCGCGAGCGACAAGCCCTGGTGCGGTGCTGAACTCGGCGGCGATCCGAGCGGCTGCAAGCCCATGGCGGCCGCAATCGACTCTCTCTTCAATGGAGCCAACGCGGAACAGGCGCGCGCAACCTGCCAAACCTACAAGATTGGCTACCTGGTCTCCCGCATCTACGACCCCGTGTGGCAGGACAAACAGAGCTGGGTGTGGACTCTTAGACCAGTTGTATCCGATACGGAATTCCGCGCGCTGGATTGCGGACAATGAGCGTAAACTATTGTCCAACTGGCCCGACTCAACGCAACACGGACCGACAGAATCCCGCTATGAATACTGTCTTTGAACGTCGAGTTATAACAAGTCTCTCGCTCTTAAAGCGCCCCGGGAAAGGTGTGCTTGTTGCCTATTTCGCTCTTTCCTTGTTTGCCATTTTTTACATACCTTACTTCTTCCCGGTTCGACCCTCGACTTCCGACTCCTACATCTTCGGATACAACAACACCGTCGGGATGCTTCTTTTGCTGATGTTGGTTTCCATGGGAGCGACCTGGACAAAGGGCTTAAATTTCAACTTCACACCTTCAGGTCCCTCCTCCAAAGTCTCGCAGAAATACTTATGGCTCGGCCTCGCAATTGAGCTTGCAGCCTGCATAGGAATGTGGCTAGGCGTTTTGCGTTACGGTCCCCTTGGAGAATTGGTGTATCCAGCATCCAGAGTCTGGCTTCTCTCTCAGGGGAAACATCCCTTCACCGATTTTGAATGGTCTTACGGAAGCGGCTTACTTTATGGCCCGAAGTGGATAGCTTTCTTCCTGCATATCAACGTGTTCGATGCCTATTTCCTCTTTTGGACAATGATATCCGTGTTCAGCATTGTCCTCCTCTACGCCACTATCAACTTGATCGACTTTCCGAGCAGACATAAGACCAAGATATTTTTGGTCTTCACCGCTTGTGCGGTTCTTGGCGTACCGAATATGGGCACTTACTATGCGTTGCTTCGCTACATTTGCGCTCTTTACTTCATTCTGCATATCTACCGCCTCAACCGCCGCAGTCTGCGCTTAGCAGCGAGAATTCGCGTTGGCATTCTAGCGGTCGCATTTGCCGTGATACTTTCGTGGATTTCCCCGGAAGTGACAATCGCGTTTGTCTTTGCCAGTGCAGTTTGCCTCTTCCCAACGAGATCGGCCCTGTCTCTAGCAAAGCAATTTGGTATTTACTTCGCGACGCTGATAAGCTTCGCCGGCGTTTTTGCATACGGCTTCATATCGCACAGTTTTGATGCGGTGCTTGATAAAGGGCAGGGAAGTACTAGCTTTCCAATCATTTCTGCACCGTCAACCTTGCTGTTCTTAGCGTCATTATTTGTTTGCGCCTGCTACGTAGTGCAGCGGGCCTCAAGGGCCGAGATTCAGGACAATACGATTGCGTTGATTATTTTCTCGGTTCCGATGACTGCCGCCGCATTGAATAGATGCGATCCCGGACACCTGCTGCTGAACGGAATGGGAATCCTTCTGGCTGTCCTCTTTTACGCATCTGCTTCTGAGCGCATGTGGCGGTTCTTCTATCGGAGCTTTATCGTTTGTTTTTTCGTAATCTCACCTGCTCTTGGGATTGCAGGCCTGATACATCTCTTCTTGCAGCCGGCTAGACCTCGCTTTCCTGCGGTCGCTAGTCTCCGTTCTCTTTATCCGACGAAAACCAACCCTGGAGGAGATGGAATGTTCCAAGCTCCCTTCGGATATTGGCCGGAGGCGTCCGGATTCTTCGTTTCGCCCGAAATTGATTACGGATATTACAAAGACGTTCTCAACGCATGTTCGCGAGAGTCCTATCGCAGAAAAATTGCAGAACTCGCTCAACACCCGATAGAGACCTATTGCTCCGAAAGGGTGTATTGGGCGTATGTGAAGTTCACGATCACACCGAAAGAGTCTCGGTCAGCATGGTGCTTGACTTCCCATACGCCGCACGCGTTGTACACCACGAAAGTGTCCGGAAACCGTTGTGCGACTTCATCCGCGATCACTACGTTCTCGCCGTTCCCGCGACGCCCGAGAACTTCTATTACGAATTATGGTCACCAAAGCCGGACGCAGCAGACAATCGCGCCCTATCTCAGTATGGCAGGGGCCGAAATGCATGGTTGATGCAGCCGGATTTGCCATCAACGTCGATTGCTCCGTCACCAAATGCGGGACAGGAAGCATCAAGCCAGCAGTCCTCTCCGGGTATTATCGAAACTACTCAAGAACGGAGTTCGATTGTTTCGCGCGCCGGGCGGTCAATGTGATTGAGATGTCCTCGTTATCGATCGCCATTCCCGTCTACAACGAAGAGGGGAATCTGCCCAAACTCGCCGCGCGGTTAAAGTCTGCTGTCTCCGCATTGGGTTTTGAGGACTACGAGATCATCTTTGTTGACGACGGCAGCCGCGATGCGTCTCCGCAAATTCTCGCGGATCTCCATGATGCCGATCCTCACATTCGCGTTATTCGATTCTCGCGAAACTTCGGTCATCAAGCCGCGTTGCAGGCCGGTATGGATGAATGCCGAGGCGATGCACTTGTGTTCATGGACGCTGACCTTCAGGATCCCCCTGAGCTGATCGCGGAATTCGTGGCGCACTGGAAGGCGGGACATGAAATCGTGTATGCGGTCCGGAAGAAGCGGAAAGAAAATATATTCAAGCGCGCGTGCTACAGAGCTTTTTACCGAAGCCTTCAGCTTGTGGCGAACATTGAAATTCCATTGGACGCTGGAGACTTCTGCCTGATGGATCGAAGAGTCATAGACGCGTTGATAGCCCTGCCAGAGAGGAATCGCTTCCTTCGCGGTTTGCGAAGCTGGATTGGCTTCAGCCAAGTTGGAGTGGAGTACGAGCGGCAAGCACGGCAAGCAGGGGAACCCAAGTACACCCTGCGAAAGTTATTCGGTCTGGCTGTTTCGGGCTACATCGGGTTTTCGGCGATGCCGCTCCGACTTGCGTCGGCCCTGGGTATCATTTCGGCACTCACGGGGCTGGGATTGATGCTTTGGGCAATTCTGGAAAAGCTGATGAATCACCCCACCCCATGGGGCTGGGCGTCGATGGTTTCAATTGTCCTGTTCATGGGAGGTATGCAATTGGGAGTGCTCGGCATCATCGGGGAATACTTGAGCCGAACCTACGATGAAGTGCGCAGAAGGCCTTTGTATATTGTCTCGCGGCAAATGGATCGGCGGAAGATATAGGGCGTTTCACAGCGAGACAAGGCCACGTTTTCCGCGTGCCCGCGAAATCAGACATCGAAGGCGCGGGATCGACGAATCCGAGAGGATCGTGCCATTTGTTCCGAAGGTTATACTTCCAGATGCACCACAGCGCACGAAAACCGTCTCGCCAGCCAATCTTCTTTCCCTCGGCGTAAGTGCGACCACTGTAGGAGATGCCGACCTCGTAGATGCGGACGCCGGCCTTGGAAACTTTGGCCGTGATTTCCGGTTCGAAGCCGAAGCGATTCTCTTCGATCCGGATCCGCTGGATCACATCGCGACGGAACGCCTTGTAGCAGACTTCCATGTCGGTAAGGTTCAGATCCGTGGCCATGTTCGAACACAGAGTCAGAAACTTGTTTCCAACGGAATGCCAGTAGTACAAGACACGATGCGCATCTCCACCACCTTGAAATCGAGACCCGAACACTACATCCGCTTTACCTGACAAAATGGGCCCAAGAAGCCGATAATATTCGCTTGGGTCGTACTCGAGATCCGCATCCTGAATGATGACGATTTCTGAGGTCGCGAGGGCGATTCCTGTGCGCAGTGCAGCGCCTTTGCCTTGGTTAACTTCGTGCCTGGCGAGTTTCAGGCGCGGTTCGTTTTGAGCAAGCGCCAGGAGCTTGTCCCACGTGCCGTCTTGCGAGCAGTCATCGACAATGACAAGTTGGCGCACCGGACGTTGCGCGAGCACTGCGTTGACGATTTCAACGATCGTGTTGCACTCGTTGTAGACCGGCATTACCGCGGTCAGGCAGGGCTCTATCGCGTCGTTCGAATTGAAATGGGACATCCAAACAATCCTGAGCAGTTGGGAATCTGCCCAGACTATACCAGAACTGAAGGTTTTGACTCGCGCTGTATGCGAGGTTCAAACTCGATCGTTCTAGAGAATCGAATAGAAGCAGAGAACTGCGCCGCTCTTCGAGCGGCATACGAAGTTACGATGGTACCAATTTGATTAATACGATGGTGCCGGACTCTTGTGTCTCCCGATGGATACTGGCCTTGGGTTGCGAAACGACACTATGACTTCCGACGATGGGTTCAAGAAGTTAATGATTGAAGCAGCCACCCGATACGAGTAAATGATGAGACTAATTCCAGATATCCGGTCAAATCAGTATCTAGGAATCGCTGTAATTGGACTCATCAGTTTCAGCTTCTTGAATATGCTCTACTGCGTCCTTGCCTATGAGTTCGGGATGGGCCCTCGGACCTATCTTGCGGGGCCGGACGACAGGTTCGCCGACATAGTCAAGCTATCGCTCTCTTTTCGCAGTGTTACCCAAGGAGTGGACAAAACAGAAGCATTCCGGAGTTGGCAGCCACTGTATCAGCGATATTACGAACATCCTGATTACGGAGGGGTGGAAAGCCTGTCGCGCGGCGAGTTGACTCACTTTCATCACCCCCCACTTTCGACTTTGCTCTTCCTTTTGTGCGGCATGTTTATCGTCCGGACCGGAATCCCCACCCTGGCACTAGGACTGTTCTTCTGTACCTATTTGCTCGAAGTCTGGAGCATCATCTGGATCGGAATTCCGCGTGCCAATAGAACGCGCGACCTTACTCTTATGATCTGGTTCTTCTGTTTGGCCTCATATCCCGCACTGGTGCTTTTTGGGCGAGGAAATTATGTAAACGTAGGCCTTACTACTATTCCCATCGTTACTTTTCTTGTTGCGACTTTCGCAAGAAAGGAGGCTGGCATCTTGCCATTGATGGCGCTGGCAATTGCCGTGAATATTCACCCAAACGCAATCATTTTTGTAATAGCTTTGCCGCTCGTCCTGGGAATCCGTAAAGCGATCAGACCTTTCCTCCAATTCACTGCGATCTCAACAGCAATCTTTTGGATCTCATACATTGCTGCGCGCCAGCTATGCCCGGACTATACCCTGCACAGATTTGTCTTGGGGGTTGGCATTTACGGAAAGATCTATATTGGGAGGGGACCTGGCATCCTGTTGGGCTCCTCTCTGCGTATTTCCGAATCCTGAATCTTTTGTTCGGTCATCGCGTACATTCCCGGCCGAGATGAGGATATTCTACGTTGTGGCGCTGATCATCGTGGCCACGACGGGTGTCTAGCGTACTGGTGCTCCCTTGTCGGAGGCAGAAGCCGGAAAACAGGTGATGAAGAGGAATCGGGTTCAAACAGGAAATCCGTTGAGGTTCATGCCAAAACCACCTCCGTCTCAAGCGGTTGGCCACTTCCCCTGGCCCCGTTTTTCCTGGTCTCTTTCTATTGCAGTCCTGTCCCCGGTATTTGGTGAAAACCACCTGCTGGTATTTCTGGGGGCCGTCATTCTGGCTTCCGGCGCAAACCGAGCGAACCTGGGGCTTTCCCAATTGATGACGGTAGTAGTCTTCGCCTCAGTTCTCATGTTGTCTCCCAAGACCCGCTCATCGGTATATCTATTCAGATCATTCTCAATCCAGCCATATCTGTGTGCCACTATCCTCTCTCGCCATCGTTTAATGATGAAAGAGCACATCAACTAGGACGTAACGAAACGATCGCATCTTCCATTACGCAATGGGGGATAGTCAACATGTCGTGCTTGTAGTTCCAACAGCCTGCCATGGTACCTGCGCGTATTACTTAGGGTTCGCAGCAATGTTTGCTACACGCTGCGCAATGCTAGACTTCCCTCGATAGGGCCATGTGGTGCTGATTTGATCCAAAGCGAAACGTGGAGAAAGGTTTTTTCGGAATGGCGACGGAGTCAAATCCAAGCTGATCACCATCATCACGCCTTGTTACAACGAGGTGCTGAATGTGCGCGAGGTGCATCGGCGGGTGATGGCGATGGCGGCGCAACTGCCGGAATATCGCTTCGAGCACCTGTTTGTCGACAATGCTTCGAAGGACGGGACGGTCGACGAATTGCGCAAGATGGCCGCCGAAGATCCCAGCGTCAAGGTCATCGTGAATGCGCGCAACTTTGGCGCCGACCGTTCGGGAATGAATGGCCTTCTGCAGGCGCAGGGAGATGCCGTGGGCAGCGTGGCTGCGGATCTTCAGGACCCGCCTGAGTTGTTCGTCGAGATGATTCGCGAATGGGAGAAGGGCTTTCCGATCGTTGCCGCCATCAAGAACTCCAGCGACGAGAGCGGCCTGATGTACCGCGTTCGAACTGCTTATTACCGGCTGGTGGCTCGCCTGACCAACGTGGAGGTCCTGGAGCATTTCACCGGCTTCGGTCTTTACGATCGCCTGGTGATCGAGCAAATCCGCAACAATTTCCGCGACCCTTATCCCTACTTTCGCGGAATGATCGCGGAACTCGGGCTGCCCATTGCCAAGGTTTTCTACAACCAGAAACGCCGCGAGCGCGGGATCACTTCGAACAATTTCTACTCGCTTTATGATCTCGCGATGCTGGGGATCACGAATCTCTCCAAGGTGCCGCTGCGCCTGGTGATCTTTGTCGGATTCATCTCGGCTTTGATCAGCTTCGTTGCTCGGCGTGTTTTACCTCGTTTACAAACTTGTCTTCTGGAACAGCTTTACGGTTGGCGTGGCGCCGGTTGTCCTGGGCCTCTTCTTTCTTGGATCGGTGCAACTGATCGCGCTCGGCATCATCGGGGAGTATGTCGGCTCCATCCACACGCTTGTGCTCAGGCGTCCGCTGGTCACCGAGAAAGAGCGCATAAACTTCTAGGCGACTTCCATCCTCGTGAAATCAAACTCGCGACAAACCGTGTCTGCAGTTTATCGCGCTACCTGCTGGTGGGCGGATTCAACACTGCGTTTCGGATACTGCGCTTTTCGCGCTCCTGAACTGGTCGTTTACCGGCCTCGGCTCGTTCAGCTACATGTATGCCGCGGTTTTGTCGAATCTGATCGCGATCACAGTGGCTTTCCTCGGATACAAGTGGTTTGTCTTCCGCACCCGCGGAAACTATCTGATGGAATGGGTGCGCTGCGTTGGAGTCTATGGCAGCACGGCGTTGCTCGGGCTGGTCGGGCTTCCCATCCTTGTGCCCATCCTGCGCGTCCGACTGGCGCATCCCGAACGAGCTCCGTACATCGCGGCAGCAATCTTGACGGTTTTCACGGTAATCTTCAGCTTCTTCGCCCACAAAAATATCTCGTTTCGCGAAGGCTGGTCGGTGAAGAAATAGGATCGGCTGGGCAGCCATCTGGAACTGTCAAGACTTGGGCGCTCAAGCTCCTTTACAGAGATTGGGTGGGCATCGTCTCCAAAGAAGCGGAAGAAGACCGCACAGGAAAATCGCGAGCAGGAAGCCGTATGACGGGTCAAGGAGCATTGCTGCGGTCATCAGAATCAGCGCGGTCGGTGTGTGACGTATCCACGGCGATTTGCTTTCATACATCCAGGCCGTGGGGATCAGCAGGATCAGGGCATCGTACATATGCGCGTGCCAGCTCGCCAACTGGGTCACTATCACAGCAACACAGAAGACGGGAATGCGCTTGCCGTTGATAAAAGCAGCAAGCGCTAATGAGTGCGATTGACAGAGCGATGATAACCACAGGGTGAGAGCCGAAGAGGACTCCAACGACACCTCGGATATTGACAAGGATTCCCGGCGCTTCTTTCGCGTCGGTGCCGTGGGTGAGAGCCACGTAATCATGGATGCCCTGTCGCCCCACAACAAGCGCAGAGGCAAGCAAGAGCGGAAGAGCAACCGCAACGAATCCAGCCAGCACTCGCCAATAGCGAAATGCGAGGATCGCAACCAGGGGTACGATGAGCGGAAACTTGAATAGACCGAGCGCCAGGATGGCCCCGGCCTGAAGGTCCTTTTCCTTGACGAAGCGGTCGAAGGCGAGGGCCATCAAAAGCGCCAGAATTCCCAAGTCCTGGCCGTTCAACAACAGTGAAATCGTGGGGCCAAAGGCGAAGGGCGTGAGCCAGGAAAAGTTGCTGAAGTGGCGCCGAAGAATCATGGCCACGCCGAAAAGGCAGGCGAGGTTGAGAAGGCTCCAGAGGGCGAAGGCAAGCGTCTGGGGCAGGTAACTGAGAGGGACGAGGAGAATCGTCTCGTAGGGAAGGTGGAAAAAGTAGCCCACGCCATCGTTTGCCGGATGAAAGACGTCCTGCAGGTGCTGGTTGTACAGCCCGCGCAGATCAAAGCGTGCGAGCTTACCGGCTGTGTAGAATACCGGAAATCCACCAGGTTCGCCGTATGCGAAGTGTCGAAACACGAACCCGAAGAGAATTGCGTAGATGCACGTCAGCACAGTGAGTAGTGGGGACCAAACATGGTTCTCGCGCGAACCGCAGGATCCCGAGGAGGCTGACATGATTCTCGATATTACATGAGAGCCACTCTGCACCGATTCGCAAGCTTCGAATCCGAAACGCCTGCGCTCACTTGACCTCAACCGAGTTCGTGCACGATCCTCTTGCCCTTTGCTGGCAACTGCGGCTTTGCTTTTCGCATTTCGCGGCGCCTCGGCATCGCCGGAGACATCGGTATGGAATTCAATGGGCAAAGCAGTTGGCTCAGTCGATTCTCCAGAGTTCAAATCGGTCGTTCTCACTCTCACCAAACCCCCACAGCCAGAAACCATACCCATTGGAGTAGAGGCCTATTCCAGCTCCCATGGTTCTTCCGAACCGATACTTGTGGGATATCGTTTCCACCAATGTCCGATGTGGGAAGCGCTTCAGAGGCGAATGGCCTTCCGCCGCGAACACGTCCACCACCAACAGATCTCCGGGCTTTGGTTGAGGGCCACCCGGGAATGTAAGGGTCGCCCCAGCCAGCGGCGCATACCAATATGACCAGTACTGCCCGCCGAACCAAACTCTTTCGCCTGCTGCAACGTGCGGCCTGATCAAACGATAGAGGGCGTCCCGGCCAAAATCCGCAAACTCCGCGTCCGAGCGAAGGATCAGAAGAGAATAGCCGGTGCTGGCAACGATCAATACAACGGCTGCGACTCGGAAAACCTGCACCGAAAGACCTTCTATCAACCGGAAGCAGAGAAGAATGACGGCGGGCATGCAGGGAAGCAAGTACTTCATCGGAAGGTGAGTGTAGTAGACGATGGGAAGAGGAATCAGAATCCAGAGCACCAGGAAGAGACCGGTATGTTCGCGCCTTTTCACTGCTTCGAAAAGCAGGTCGGCCAGCACACCGAACCCAAAAACCGCTAAGAACAGAGACAAGCGAACGATCTGCAATCGCAAGAGCCAGGGAGCGACTGCCACGCAAAGCCAGGATGAAAACGATCACGCAGCCGTCCGGCTTTCAAACGGTTCGCCAGCCAGCAGGCGGCAAGTGGTAGAGGAAACGCGAAGTACAGCAGATATGCAACAAGATTGGCCGGTGTGTGCTCGGCCCCAAGACAACGGGAGGGGGACTGATGGCCAGGTTATGCTCACGGACAGTCGAAAATGATTGCCAACAGTAAACCACAGCCGGCGAAGACCGGAGTCCAAAGCCAGAATTTCCGGCGGATCTGCCCCAGAATCTCCCTGGGTTTGACGCTTTCCAGCAGAAAAAATGCCGCGAGAGGTAGAAGAAGCGCGAGGTGTGACCGTGCATAGCCTGCGAGCCCCAGCGCGATAGCGGCTGCTGCGCCCTGGCTCCACTTCTGCTCTGCCTTCCACGCTGCAAGCCGTTCCATTGCCACCAGCGCGACGGCCGTCGCGAGGATATCGGGCATCGCGGTGCTGGCCATGGGGAGAAAAGGAGGGATGGCCACCAGAAGCAGAGCGCCGGCGGTTGCGTGCCACCGGTCCCACCCGAACCGAAAGATCAGCGAAGTCATCGCCACGACTGCAATCCAGACGAGCACCAATTGCGTCAGGTGGGCCATCCACTCGTGGGCGCCGGCCAGAACTGTGGGCACGAGTACATACCCCATCAGGGCATTTCCAGGCGTCAAATTGGTAGGCTTTTGTGCAGTCATCAATGGTGTTCCAGCAGATATCGAAATCCATCGGATGCATCGGATGCTTGACGATCTGCCGCGCCATCGTCAGGAAATGCGGATCGTCTATGAGGAAAGGCTTGTTCAGGTAGGGGAGAAGGCAAACGGTGGCGAGAAGCAATGCAGGCCACGCGCAGGCCAGCACAGCGACGACTGAAACTGCCCGGGTGCGACGCGATCCTTCGTGACTTCCGCTTTCATGTTTGTTTCCGTGAAGTGGTCTTCATGTTTTCGCGACCTCATGCAATGGGACGGCGGCTGAACAAAAGGTTGAAATAGCTTGAATCCTTCGTGATGGCCGGCATGCCCGGCGACAGCTTTCCTCGTGGATGGACCTGATAGATCTTAAAATCTCGCTCAACAAGAAAGTCGATCAGATGCGACGGTTCGAAACCCAACTCGCGCATCGCTGAGGGCATGAACTCAAGAACGATGGTGATGTCGGGATTCTGCCGCAGCGTATCCTGCATGCCTTGGCAGACCGCCAGTTCATAGCCTTGAACGTCAATTTTGACAAAAGAGACCTGCCCCGGCTTGCTCTCGAGAAAGCTGTCGATGCTGACCAGAGATACGCTGACTTCTTTCGACCCTGGATGTGCCGAACGAAACTGTTCCGTCGCGACCCGGTGATCCGCATGGTGGCGATCGTTGATCCACAGGTCAACGGTCCCGTCCTCAGCCCCGACAGCCAATTGCAGCGGGACGATTTTGCCTCCGAACTCAGGCTGAAGCGCGGTCTGCTGCAGAATCCTGAAGTTGAAAGGCTCCGGCTCAAAGGCGTAGACCTTGCGATCCGGGTTCTGCTGGCTCGCGCCAGAACGGCGGCGGTGTAGCCGATGTTCGCGCCGATATCCAGGACATTCTCCCTCACCGACGAGGGCGGGAAAGGCAAGCACCAAGTCCTGCAGATCGTCTTCAATGTAGCGTTTGTAGAGGAAGTAGGCGGACTTGAATAACCTGCGGCCGAGGGAGGTTCGCAGAAAACCGGAACGCCTCACCAGAGAATATGCACTCAGGAGTGGATTTCCCCGTTCAGTCGAAAGATTCATCCGATCATCCTGAATGGCCGGATTCCTGTGCGCGGTCTCTACGAAGGTGCGCGAAAGTGCGCATTCCATGACCTCGGGAAGGATTGACGCTCCATTGGTTAGATGGTAGTTTAACTCAACACCGAAAAGCAGCCCGAGTCGAACGAGATCGTTACTACCGTGTCCCTAAGCATTGAACAGCACAATATCGAGATCCTGGAGAACCGCGAGTTCTGGGAGAAAAAGCCTCTCCTACGCAAGGTATATTCGCAGTTTTATCGTGAGATCGCGCGCAGGCTAAAGCCGGCTGTGCCCGGTCTGATCGTGGAACTCGGATCGGGCATGGGTAATATCAAGGAACACATACCGCAATCTATTACGACCGATATTTTCCCGAATCCATGGCTGGATCGTGTTGAGAATGCCTACCATCTATCTTTCGAACAGGGCAGAAGTAGGCCATTTGATTTTGTTCGACGTTTGGCACCACCTTCGAATATCCCGGGACGGCGCTTAAGGAATTTGCAAGGGTCCTTGCGCCGGGCGGGCGGATCATCATTTTTGATCCTGCCATGGGACTTATCGGCCGGTTTGTCTTTGGTCATTTTCACCATGAGCCATTGGGCCTGAAAGAAGAAATTGAATGGAATGCACCGGACGGTTTTTCTGAGAGTAGAACCTCATATTATGCAGCTCAGGGGAATGCGAGCCGGTCTTCGGATCTGAGGCATTCAAAGACGGCCTTGGATCGTGGCGCGTCATCGAGATCAAGTATTTCTCCGGCCTCGCCTACGTTGGAAGCGGCGGGTTCCGGGGGCCGCAGTTGTATCCGGCCGCATTGTGGCCTTTCTTCAATCAGATCGACTCGATATTATCGAGGTTTCCTAAGCTTGCTTCACGGATGTTAGTCGTATTGGAACAGGGAGGTTCTTACGAACACGAGGATGCCTAAACGAACCTGCGACGAGCCTCAAGGAGTTTCAGGTGCCAGCCACAGCGGTTGAGAAGGGTGCCTGGGGCGTAGCAGCATTACAATCCACCCGCCAGGCACGCCGCGAATTACAAGACAGCATCGCTCTGAAAAGGGATCGATGGATCGAGCGAAATCGCTATTATTACGATCGGATCAAACGCCTGCTGCGTTTTATCATCGAGCCCAATAAGAGAGTGTTGGAAGTGCGTTGCCAGACGGGTGGCTTGCTAGCCGCAGTGGAACCGTCTTTCGGCGTCGGGGTTGAGATTAGTCAGAAGCTGGTAGACGTCGCTCAGAAGAACCATCCGGATCTCAATTTCATTTGCGTCGATCCTGAAGATTTGGCCACTGGCGAGACGTTTGACTACGTCATCGTTGGGCATATCTTTGATACCGTCGATATTCTCGCGGCTCTCAATCGGATTAGGGCTCACTGCACGCAGCATACGCGCTTATTGATCATTAACTACAACCAGCTATGGGAGCCTGTTCTCGAACTCGCCAGTTCATTGGGATTGCGTTCCCCCTACGTTGAGCCGAACTGGGTAAGTTCTGAAGATGTGAACAGATTCTTGGTTCTGTCCGGCTTCACGCCGCTGCGTACTCACCAGATTCTACTATTTCCGAAATACATTCCATTAATATCTTCATTTCTGAACGAGTTCTTGGCCAAGCTTCCAGGCCTGCGCCGACTTTGCATGATTCAAGTCACCGTCGCGCGTCTCAAACCCGTGGCGCACAATGAAAACGAAATCTCTGTATCGGTCATCGTTCCTTGCCGGAATGAGAAGGGCAATATTCAGGTTGCCGTTGAACGAATTCCTGACATGGGCGAGCACACGGAGATTATTTTTTGCGACGACAAATCTACCGATGGGACAGCCGACGAAGTTCGGCGGATGCAGGCAGCTGTACCCGGATCGCGATATCAGGCTGCTGAATGGTCCGGGAATCTGCAAAGCTGAAAATGTGTGGACGGGATTCCGGGGCGCCAAGGGTGACGTCCTGATGATTCTCGACGCGGACCTTACTGTCATGCCCGAGGAACTGCCTTTATTCTTCACGGCGATCGTGGAAAACACCGGGGAGTTCGTCAACGGTAGTCGCCTTGTGTACCCTGTGCCAAAAACGGCTATGAAGTTTTTCAATCGGGCTGGCAACCGTGTCTTCGGGGTTGTTTTTTCCTATCTGCTGAATCAGCGATTTAAAGACACTTTGTGTGGCACCAAGGTGCTTTGGCGGAAAGATTGGCAGAGGATCGAAAAAGGACTTGGAAGTTGGGGCATTCGAGATCTCTGGGGCGATTACGAGTTGATTTTCGGTGCATCCAAGCTGCATCTCGAAATTGTCGAAATGCCAGTCCACTATCAGGAGCGCACATATGGTGTAACCAAGATGACGCGAGTGTTCTGGAATGGAGTACGGATGCTCCGCATCTGCCATAGCGCATGGCGGATGCTCCATGGATAAAAAACGGGGGCATAGTCACTCGCAGAAAAAACCTGTCGCTTAGGATTCGCGCACTGCGGCTGTCCACAAAGTCCGTACCTCCTGGAGTCAGTATTTCAAAACTTCGCAGCAGCGAGTCTCGACGACCATGATTCTGCGATCTCCGCGAAAGTTTCTTTCAGGGTCTTTGTGATCTCCCAACTTGGATAATGAGCTTTCATCTTCCTGAGATCGCTGTAATAGCAGATGTGGTCCCCGATGCGATTACTGTCAACGTAGGTCCAGGCTTGCTTGCGGCCAGTGAATTGTTCGGCCATGTCGAAAGGCTTCCAGAACGGAGCAGGAGTTCTCGAATCCGCCGCCCAGGTTATATACCTCGCCACACCGGGGACTCTGCGCAAATGCCAGCATGAACCTCGCAACATCCTCCGAGTGCAGGTTATCTCGTACCTGCTTGCCTTTGTAGCCGAAGACTTTGTATTCCTTGCCCATCAAGTTGCAGCGAACCAGGTAACTCAGAAATCCATGCAACTCGACTCCGGAATGATTCGGTCCGGTAAGGCAGCCTCCTCTCAAAACGCACGTCGACATGCCGAAATAGCGCCCATACTCCTGCACCATCACGTCGGCTGCCACCTTAGAAGCTCCAAATACCGAATGCAGAGATTGATCGATAGAAAATGTCTCAGGGATCCCGTGTTGAAACTCCGGATCAGCATAGTCCCAGCGTGTTTCCTTTCTCGACAAGATCGAGTTTGTTGGGCCCGTCCCCATATACCTTGTTCGTGGACATATGAATGAAAGGCGGATTCGGGCGCATATCGTCGCGCAGCTTCAAGCAGGTTCAGCGTTCCACCGGCATTCGTGTCGAAGTCATCGAAGACGATCTGGGCTGCGCGGTCGTGCGAAGGTTGTGCTGCGGTGTGAACAATTACGTCTGGCTTGGTTTCCTGCAGGAGCCGAAGAATCCTTCACGGTTGCGTATGTCGAGACTCGATGGTGCTCGTACCCTGGGATCTCATCGCTCAGCCGCTCGAAGGGACCACGATGTGTCTCCCTCTGGCCCGAAAAATACAGCGCGCTGATTATTGTCCACACCAAGCATTTCATACCCGGCACGGCAGAAATGGATGCACACCTCGGAACCGATCAGGCCGCAGGATCCGGTGACTAGTACCTTTTTCTTTGACATTTACGATTAGATTGGCACACCTTCAATCACAACGGAAACACTTGATCTGGGAAAGGCACTCAATGGTCACGTCGGATGAGGTTGGTTCCGGCTTTTACGATGGCCACGGCCCACGCTGAGATGCCCCCGTGCCTTTGCGGGTAACTGGGGGTTTGCAGTTCGTAATTCGCCGCTTCTTTCGCGCCTCGGTGCTCGAATATAGAGTCAAGCGGTGGAGAAGGGGATGACGAAGGCGCGTCGCATTGGCTTGATGGTGTTGCTGCTAGCGAGCGGCATCTCTGCTTGCTTTGCTCTCTTTCTTCAGCGCATGCCGCACATCGGGAATCGTAGATTTTCGGATCATCTACCTGGCTTCCCGCTGCATGATTGAGCATCGCGATCCTTACAGCGAGACTGAGTTTCTTCGGGTCTTTCGAGAGGAAGGCGGAGTTGTTCCTCCCGATCCTCTCGAGCGGCAGAAATTTCAGGACGCCGCTATGGCGGTGGTTTATCTTCCGACCGCGCTGCTCCTTATCGCCCCATTGGCCGTTCTCGGATGGGGTGCTGCGCAGGTGCTGTGGACGATATTTACGATCAGCCTCTTCACTCTCGCGTGCTGCCTCATCTGGAGCATTGCAGGGGATTACTCTCTGCCCGTGGCTACCTGTCTATTGGCATTGATGCTTGCCAATTCGGAGGTGCTCTTTGCATTTGGAAATGCGGCGGGCGTTGCCATCAGTTTATGTGCGATTGCGGTCTGGTGTTTTTATACCGGCAGATTTGCATTCGTGGGAGTGGTCTTTCTCGCTGCAAGCCTCGCGATTAAGCCGCACGACTCGGCTGCGGTTTGGTTCTACCTGCTTATCGCCGGAGGTGCGTACCGCAAGCGGGCTCTGCAATCTCTCGTCGTTGTCTGCGGACTGGGCGTTCTCGCGCTTGTCTGGATCTACCAGGTGTCTCCGCATTGGATTCAGGAGATCCGTTTCAATCTTGAACTGGTTTCCGCGAGAGGTGGAGTCGCCGATCCCGGGCCTGCCGGCATAAGCAACGGCACCGGTGGCATGATCATCGCATTGCAGTCGGCGGTAAGCATCTTCCGCGACGATCCCGGATTTTATAATCCGGTAGCCTGGGTTATTTGCGCTCCACTGTTCATCGCGTGGTGCATGCGGACGTTTCGGATAGGCACCTCGCAGGCACAGATATGGCTTGCTCTCGCAGCTATGGCACCGCTTTCGATGCTTCCCGTTTATCACAGGCCGTACAACGCTAAGATTCTGCTCCTTGCCGTTCCCGCTTGCGCCGCCATCTGGGCACAAGGTGGAGTCCGGCGCTGGTTTGCGCTAGTGGCAACCTCCGCCGCAATCCTGGTAACCAGCGATCTTCCGTCCACGCTTCTGGTCGCGCTGGGCAGGAGAGTGCCAACCTATCCCATGGGCCTATCGAACCAAATTATGGCGTTTGTTATCACCCGTCCCGCGCCCTTGATCCTCCTCGCCATGAGCATCTTTTACGTGTGGGTCTACTTGCGCGGCAGGCCGAGCAACCATGACACCGGACCCTCGCTGATAAACTCGTACCGTGCCAGACCAGGAAAAGCCGCCCGTCTTTCTTCTCGACGCAATGTCGTTTATTTTTCGCGCCTACCACGCCATGCAGCGCAGCCGCCCGATGTCAACGCGCTCGGGCCTGCCCACGGCGGCGACCTACGTCTTCGTCAACATGATCAAGAAGTTGCGCCAGGATTTCTCTCCGCGCTACTTCGCTGCGGTCTTCGACCCCAGCGGAGCAGTTTTTCGCGACGAGCGCGCCCAGGCTATCGGCACCCTGCGCAAATGGAACTCCAAGTCACAGAGCTTTGAAGACGTAAGCTACGACGGCTACAAGGCCAAGCGCGAATCGATGCCTGATGATCTTCGCCGCCAGGTCCCCTACATACGCCGCTCCCTTGAGGCTTTACGCATACCCATCCTGGAAGTCCAGGGATTCGAGGCCGATGACGTTATCGGCACACTGGCGCGCGAAGCTGCCGAACTAGGACACGAGGTCTTCATTGTCTCCGGCGACAAGGACATGATGCAGCTCGTCACGGGCCACGTGAAGGTCCTGAATCCGCAGAAAGACAACCTTATTCTTGACGCTGCCAAGGTCACTGAAGTTTTGGGTGTGCCTCCGGAGAAGGTTGTCGATGTCATGGCCCTTCGTGGAGACAACATCGACAACATTCCAGGCGCACCGGGTATCGGCGACAAGGGGAGTGTCGATCTCATCGTTGAATTCGGCAGTGTGGAAGCGGTCCTCGATCGCGCCTCAGAGGTTAAACGCAAGAGCTACCGCGAATCGCTGGAACAGAATCGCGATGCAGTTCTGCTTTCGAAGGAGTTGGTCACCATCGACTGCCGCGTTCCTCTTCCGCTCGATCTGAAGGCGATGGAGACGCAAGAGCCGGATCTCGAGGCCTGCCGCACACTTTTCAGCGAACTCGAGTTCACGTCGATGCTTCGCGAACTTGCACCATCCGCGTCGGCGCCCGTGTTCGAACTCATCGATCAGGCCACCGAGGAGCAGGCGGCGACATTTTATGCAGCCGCACGGAAGAACGGCTTTGCCTTTGCTCTCGCTGCGGTGGAACCAACAGAGGCGGAGACTGAATCTGATGAGCCAGCGGTTCCGCAGACCATGTCGCTGCTGGATATTGTCGAAGAGGCCGAGAAGAAGACGGAATCGAGCATTGGCGTCAGTGCCGAAGCCGGCAAAGGGCTTTGTCTTCCCCTTACTCCCGAATTGAAGTTGCTGTTTGAAGATCCGGATGTGCCGAAGCGCATTCACGACCTGAAGCTCGTACTGCACGTTCTCAGCGGTCTTGGCGTTAATCTGCAAGGCAAAGTCGATGATTCGATGCTGCTCTCTTATGCTCTTGAATCCGACGAATACAACGCAGAGTCTTGCTGACGTCGCGGTGCGCCACAACCAGGCTGCGCCGCAGTCCCTGCCAGCCGCAGCCGTTGTGACACAAGCCCTGGTAAGCGATCTCCGTGTTGAGGCAGAGCGGAGCAAGGTTACCAGCGTTTACGAGAAGATCGATCTGCCTCTTGCTCCGGTTCTTTTTCGCATGGAAAAGAGCGGCATCCGGATCGACGCCGGCTGTTCTCGACGGGCTTTCGAAGAGATTTGGCGGGGAACTGGAGCGCGTTGGCGAAAGCATCTACTCGCTCGCCGGTCGCCGCTTCAATGTCAATTCGCCCAAGCAGCTTGGTGAAGTGCTTTTCAAGGACATGGGCCTGCCTATTCCGGTGAAATATGGCAAAGGCAAAACGATTTCTACCGCGCAGGATGTGCTGGAAGGACTTGCTGAATCGAACGAGGTTCCGCGCCTCGTACTTGAGTATCGCCATCTTTCCAAGCTCAAATCAACTTACGTGGACTCACTGCCGCTGCTGGCCGACTGCCGAATCGCGCGTCCACACCACGTTCCAGGCCGCAGCGACCGCGACGGGCCGCCTTTCGTCCGTCAATCCGAACCTGCAGAATATTCCTATTCGCACGGAACTGGGCCGCGAAATCCGCGCTGCATTTGTCGCCGCCCCGGGCATGCAACTGCTCTCCGCCGACTACTCGCAGATTGAGCTTCGGCTTCTCGCTCACTTCAGCGGCGACCCGCTTCTTGTTCGCGCCTACCAGAACAACGAGGACATCCACACCATCACGGCGAGCGAGGTTTTCGGCGTCCCCGCGGGCACCATGGACAAGGAGACGCGCAACCGTGCCAAGGCTGTGAATTTCGGAATCGTCTACGGCATTTCGCCTTTTGGTCTCGCCGCGCAATTGGGGATTCCGCAAGCCGAAGCCAAGGCCTACATTGATCGCTATTTCGCTCGCTATCAGGGTGTGAAGGCCTTCATCGAGAAGACGCTTGAAGACACGCGCCGCGATGGCGCGGTGCGGACGCTTTTCGGTCGCGTCCGCCCGATTCCCGACATCTCGAGCCGCAATCCTAACTCCCGCGGATTCGCTGAACGTACTGCTGTCAACACGCCCCTGCAGGGAACTGCCGCCGACCTCATCAAGCTGGCGATGATCTCGCTCGACCGAAAGCTCAGCGGATCGCAAACTGAAGACGCGGATGGTGCTGCAGGTTCACGACGAACTGCTTTTCGAAGTTCCCGCGGCCGAAACGAAGGAAGTGGAAGAGCTGGTGCGCGCGGAGATGGAAGGCGTAATCACGCTCAATGTGCCCCTTGTCGCGGATCTTGGCTACGGCCCGAACTGGCGCGACCTGTAGCGGGTTCCCGCGCTGTTATCTCTTGAACCAGACAACTCGGGATTGAAACGGATGCAGACGATGATGGCCCATCCAACCTTGTGCCAGACGATATCCTGCCACGGGCTATCCTAGGCAAAAACAATCCCCCATGGATGTAGAAAGCAGCCTAATACAACGGACAGACGCCAGATGCGAGCGCACATACAGTGTACCGGTCAAACAACCTCGCTAAATGCTCCGGTCGGCCTGCAACCCCTCACGAGACTTCCGGGCGTTAGCCGCTTTCAATCCCATTCACGCCGTAATGGATGGATTAACGGAGTCAACTAATCGGTTACCTTGGCGCGGCATTTTTTCTCGATTGCACGGCGCTTGGAATACCATACAGCGAAGACCAGCAAAGCGGCCGTCCGTTATTGTCTAGTCGGAGAGAAATGTCTTATTCAGGTCGTACACTGCGTGATCGCTCTGAAAAGACAATATCCTCCTCTGAAATGGTGTTTCGCTTTTTTCATCATCTCAGGATTCGGTGGGTTGGCTTACGAAGTGGTGTGGATCCGGCTGGCAATGGCCAGCATCGGCGTGAATACGGCACTTGTCTGGATCGTTCTGTGGGTATTCATGGCAGGCCCGGGTTTAGGCTCATGGGGTGTGGGGTTCTCACACGCCGGACTTCGGCCACTGATGACCAGCCGATTAATGAATATTTCCTGCTTCGGAGCTGGTTGAACGCATTGAGATAATGACAAGATCATTGAATCAAACTCGGCCAAAGATTTTCGAATTCGTCATTCTCGCCGCTTATGCAGTCATCGTTGCCTCGGCGATCGCACACCATGAGCCATGGGCCGACGAAGCCCAGGCTTGGCAATTGGCTTGCAATCTTAAATTTAGTCAGCTTTTTCTTTTCAACCTGCACTACGAAGTGCACCCAATCATCTGGTATGTTTTCCTGCGGACACTGCATCTCGTCGGGATATCCTACACGGGAATGCATTGGGTATGCGGAATGGTTGGTATCACCGCAACCGCGATTCTGCTGTTTCGCTCGCCGTTTCCTATCTACCTTAAGATTCTATTGCCTTTCACCTATTTCCTGATTTTTCAGTATGTGGTCGTTGCACGTGGTTATACGCTTATCCCGATCCTGCTTTACCTCACAGCAATCTTCTGGAAGAAGGGCCCCGTCACGCTCGCCATCCTCCTAGGGCTCCTGGCTAACGTGGAGATGCATGCCGCCGCGATTTCCGGCGGATTTGCAATCGTCTACTTGATTCAGGAGATCCGCTCCGGTGCCCACAAAGACGCCAGGCGCCGCAACCGGCTCATGCTTTCCGCCGCTATGCTCGCCTGCTGTTTTGCCATCGCTCTCGCCACTGCATGGCCAGCAAAAGACCTGCAGCTTTGGGGTATTACCGCGCATTCCCGATCGATCTTCATCATTGCCGGCCAAGCGTTGGTGTGGGGTCTGTCTGATCCTCTAGTGCTCGCATTTGCATTCTGGGTCTTGTTTTTGCTTTGCCTGGATGAACGTCATGGCCTCATCTTTGTTCTTCCGATTCTATTTTTCGCGATGTTCGCCACAAACTACCTTGCGTTTTGGCATGCGGGAATCATGATCCCGCTCGTCATTACGGTCATGTGGGTGACATGGCCGGAATCTACCCATCGAAGGTCCCATTATGAGTTTGCGTGTCGTTTGATGTTTGCGATTATCTGCTGCGTGCAGATCGCTTGGTCGGTGAAGGCTATAGAGTACGACTATTCCCATTTCTATTCAGGGGATCCTGCCGCGGCGCTCTTCTTGAAGCCATATGTCGAACGCAATACAACCATCGCTGTCACCTACATCGGGCAGCCGGATAATCGAACATATAACGCCGTGGGGGTTCTCCCGTACTTTACAAAGAACATCTTTGCTAACTGGCATGCGCCGTATTGGTGGGCAAGCAAGGCGAACAACTCCGAAGGTGAGTACCAAGCCATGCTTGCTGAGCATCCGGCCATGGTCATTGTCGAAACCCGCGAAACCTCAGGGGATCCAGTAAACCTCGTAGACCCCAAAATCCAGGCTCTTTTTCGATCCGGATATCACTTCACCAATGATTTTTGTGGAGTTGTTCCCTATCGAACAATTCTGGGGATGCGCATGTGCCACATGGTCTTCCAATACTCGGACGGGCCAGGGTCTTCAACAGCGCAAGCGGCAGTTGGAACTCCCAAAACCCAACCGACTGTAAAGCAGAATGTCTCCTCCCGCGTGCCATTCAGAAATCCGTGATTTATCTGTTTCGTTGCCGGGCGCAATTTCGTGCTCTATGCTCCCAGTTCCGATCGAATCGCGCTAGCAATTGCATTGGCGTGGCGGTGCATCGCCTCTTCGCTTTCAGCTTCGATCATGACGCGGGCCAGCGCCTCGGTTCCGGAATAGCGAATCACTATGCGTCCCGAATCCTTTAGTTCTTCTTCCGCAGCGCGAATTCTCTCTGTCACGGCAGGAATGGTTTCAAGCGGCTTCTTATCGCGCACTCTGACGTTGACGATCACCTGCGGAAATACCTTGAGATCGGCTGTCAGTTCGTCAACGCTTTTGCCGGTGCGAGCAATCAGATCCAGTGTGACAAGTGCGGTCAGCAGACCATCTCCGGTTGTTGCGAGGTGAGGGAGGAGAATGTGGCCGGACTGCTCTCCACCGAGCGCCGCATTGTGCTGCTGCATCTGCTCTAGTACGTATCGGTCTCCCACAGGTGCGCGGAGCATGCGGATGCCTGATCGCTTCAGTGCCGCCTCCAGGCCCATGTTCGACATGGTGGTCGCCACGACAAGATTACCGGTTAGCAGCCCACGCGCCTTCAGGTCGCGCGCGGTTATCAAAAGAATGGCATCGCCGTTGATCACGTTGCCATGTGCTCCGGCCAACATGCACCGGTCGGCATCGCCGTCGAATGTCAGGCCGATTGTTGCTCCGCGCTTTTGAACCTCTGCCGCAACCCATTGGGGGTGCAGCGCCCCGCATCCGTCGTTGATGTTGCGCCCGTTGGGTTCAATGTTCAGTAACGCGAACTCGTTTCCGATCTGTGCGCCCAAACGGGCAAACAACTCCGGCGCTACGCCAGCAGCGGCGCCGTTGGCGCAATCGGCAACGACCTGCAGGCCACTTAACTCAAGTCCGGGAACCGATTCGATCAGGAACTGAATGTACTGGTCGGAGAGAGCCGCGTTATCTTCGACGCGGGCAATTTCTGATACGTCCGGCACGGCAGCTTCTTCAGCATGCCGGAGAATCTCATCCTCGATCGAAGCCTCCAGCGCATCCGGCAGTTTGAAGCCGTCTCCGCCAAAAAGCTTGATCCCGTTATCGCGCCAGGGATTATGCGAAGCGGAAATTACCACGCCCGCATCGAAGCCACGGTTACGGGCGAGGAAGGCGACGGCGGGAGTGGGGACGACGCCAGCGCTCTCTACACGCACACCAGTTTCGCGGAGCCCGGCGGCAATCGTTGCAGCAATCCACGCACTCGACTCGCGCGTGTCGCGGCCCAGAAGTACTTTTGGCTCGGCGATACCGCGGAGCGAGTGACCAATGGCCAATCCGGTGGCGAAGATCGTTCTGACGTCCAGGGGCGGCTCACCTGCTACTCCTCGAATTCCATCGGTACCAAAGAGCCTGCGTTCAATTGTTGTACTCATAGCCTCACTTTTTGCGCTTCTTGTTCTCAGCTACTTCCTCAACCGTGCTGCGGAATGTGCCATCACTCAATCGCGTTCGGACATGATCGCCGGGTGCGAGCTGAGAGGCGGACCGAATGACGGTGCCGTCCCCGCTCAATACCAGGGCGTAACCTCGCTCTAAAACGGCGAGGGGAGAAAGCGACCGAAGACGGCCGTCCAGGGCCTCGAGCCGTGCCGCCCATCTGCGAAGCGTCCGTTCGAGCGAACGCTCAAGCCTGGTCCCGCCGACGCCGAGTCTTTCCCGCATCCGTGCCAGCATCTGTCGCGGTTCGTGATGCAGCACATCGGCCGCCAGTTCTGTCACCTCGCGTTGCCGGGTACGGATCAGCCCGTTGACGCCTGACTCCATCCGAAACCCAAGATCATCGAGCCGTTGGCTGAGCCTATGCAGCGATGCTGTTGTGCGTCGTTCAGCGCGATCCATCGCTACTCTGTCGAACTGCTGGCGTGCATGCAAGAGTTGGAATCGTGCGGCGCGCTCCAGACGGTTCGATTGTGTTTCAACTCTTTCGGCAACGCGATGCTGCGCTTCCGTGATTAGCTCGGCTGCTGCTGACGGCGTAGGCGCTCTCAGGTCAGCCACGAAATCTGCGATCGTGAAGTCGGTCTCGTGTCCGATCGCCGAAACGACAGGTAACGCCGATGCAACAATCGCGCGCGCGACCCGCTCGGTATTGAAGGCGCTCAAGTCTTCGAGGGATCCTCCGCCACGGGCTATGACGATTACGTCCACCAGCCCGCTGGAATTGAGCTGAGCCAGAGCCGCTTCCACCTCGCCCGGCGCTTGTTCGCCCTGTACCGCAGCCTGGCACACCAGCACATTTAACCCCGCATGCCGTCGCGCGACGATATTGAGGAAGTCGCGAATGACAGCGCCAGTCGACGACGTTACTATTCCCACCGAACGTGGAAATGCCGGCAGAGATCGTTTGCGGGCAGGATCGAATAATCCCTCGGCTTTCAGGCGCTCTTTGAGCTGTTCGAAAGCCAATTGCAGCGATCCTGCGCCGACTGGCTCGATTGTCTCGCCAACTAGTTGCAGCTGCCCGCGCTGGGCGTACACGCTTACGCGGCCCCGCACCAGCACGTGCAATCCATCTTCCGGTTTGAAGCGGAGCAGGAGCGCCTGTCGCCGAAACAGCACCACAGGCAACTGAGCATCGGCATCCTTCAGCGTGAAATACAAGTGCCCAGACGGCGCGGGACGGCAATTGGAAATCTCGCCTTCCACCCAGATGTCGGCGTACTCCTGTTCAACCTGTTCGCAGACGTGCTGCACCAGTTCGCGCACCGGCCAGATGCGGCGAACAGCTTGCGGCTGCTCAAAGCTAAGATCGAGTTGCCGCATAGATGTGTCCTGTCGAAGCACCACTACGAGTGTAATTGCTGAGGTGCCTGGCAAGGCGCTGCGCCGAGCGGGTCTAATGGCGGTTTGCGATCATCGTCTGCAGTTGTTCTGCAATCGCCTGAAGTCGCGAGGTAGCTGCCGGATTCCCATCAAGTGAACCGCCGTACAGACTCTCCGCTTCGCGCGCCAGTTCCGTACCTTCTTTCAGGCCAAAGGTTCCCAGAACACCCGCCAGCTTGTGCGCGTCTGCCCCGGCCAGTTCCTGCTGAGGTGCGGTCAACGTTCCATCGGCCAGGCTTTCGGCTGCTTTTTTGAGAGTACCTACTCGTTCATCCATCTGGGGCAGGTACTTGGCCCACAGACTGTTCAGGGCTTCAGTCAGCGGAGATCCTTGAGCGTCGCTCACGGATTTGCCTTAGCTCCAGCCCAGAATGCCGGCGACCTGCTGGGAAAGCGTTAGCGGGTCGAATGGCTTCACCAATACGGCTTTCACGCCCAGATCGGCGAAACGCGAGCGGTCAGTTGCCTGAACCTTGGCGGTGAGCAGCATTACGGGAATGTGTGCGGTTGCCGGATTTTTCTGCAATTCCCGAAACGTCGCCGGGCCGTCCATCCCAGGCATCATTACGTCCAGAAGGATGGCATCCGGCTGATAGGTTGCCGCGCGGGCTAGTCCCTGTGCACCTGAACTGGCTACCATTACTTCCCAGCCCGCCACTGTCTCGAGACTCAATGCAGCTATTTCGCGAATATCGTCTTCGTCATCAATGATAAGAATGCGATGCATGAATTACTTCTCCGGAACCGGCCTCAGGAACCTTGGCCGGCGGAAACCTCGGGTACGGAATCTTCGACCTCTTGCGAGCTGCGAAGCATTGTCAGCACCAGGGCTTCCAGTTGTTCTGGTTCAACACTGGCTTTGGCCAGGAAGTGACTCAACCCGAGCACAAGCTGCATCCGCTCGGCCTGTGTCAGGCCATGTGCAGAATAGGCTACAAGCGGCGCTCTATTCAAATCCTCGTGCTGGCGTAGCCAATCTACCACGTTGAATCCATCGCCATTCGGCATGCCGATGTCCAGCACAATCATGTGCGGCTGGAAGGTAAGGCAGTCGTCCATCGCGGCCTGACGGGTATGAGCCACCTTGACGACAATTCCTTCGCGCCTGAATATCTCGGCCACAACCTGCCCAAGATCGAGATCGTCTTCCACCACCAGGATGCGTGCCTGTTCGCCGGGAAGGCAGAGCACCTTAACCAACTCGCCAAGCAAAGCGTCGTCGCTCGGTCGTGGAAATAGGCGGTCTACCTTGTGGCCGGGTTCACCCAAATGCTGGGGATTTGCCACACCCAACAGCACCACGGGTGTATGCGCCTCGGGATCTTCTCGGCGCAGCAACGGGAGTATCTCCCAACCGTTGATGCCATCGAGGGTCGTATCCAACACAATTGCCGAAACTCCATCGTGGGCCACGGCTACCGCCTGGTCTACGGTTGTCGCTTCTACGACTCTGTAGCCGTAGCGGGCGAGTTGGTCGGCAACCAGGGGCCGCGTTGTGCCGTTGGTGTCGGCCACAAGCACCGCGCCATGGGTAGCGGGGCTGGATTCGCCTTCCTCTGTCTTGGCGGCGACGGGCTGATAGGGAAGGAAGACCCTGAACGTCGATCCACGAACCGGATTGCGCTCCGCCCAGATGCGCCCGCTATGCTGCAAGACAATTGCGCGGCAGATTGCCAGTCCAAGGCCGCTGCCGCCCTTCTGGCGCGAGTCTGAGGCGTCGACTTGCTGGAATCGTCCGAAGATTGCTTCCAGCTTGTCTGCGGGAATTCCGCGGCCCTGGTCGATGACCGAGAGAGTCACACCGCTTGCGCCGGAACGAAGCATTACTGAAATCGCGGAATTGGGAGGTGAGAACTTGATTGCATTCGACAACAGGTTGGTCACAACCTGCAGCAGGCGATCCGGGTCAGCCGTGATCTCCACCTGCGTTTTGTCGTGGATCAGCAACACCCC
>CAWFWK010000018.1:0-147713 GCA_963819425.1 uncultured Acidobacteriaceae bacterium
GCGTCCTTCCTGCCAGATCGAAAAAACAGGAGACCCTTGTCCAAAGCTGAATTGGGCAGATACGCTGGAAGGCGTTACTCTGAGAGCAGACCAGTACATTGGATAAGGGTGGCGGACTAAAGCGAACCAGGATGGACGAAGGAGCGGCCATGAGGACTCGTTATTGGGTGTGTTTGGCGATTGTGGTTCTGTGCCTGACGGGCTGCTCGGGATTTTGGGATAAGCCAAGCACGGGAGGCGGAGGCGGCAAGACAACCCTGAGCAGCGGCGATATCTATGTCCTGAACAACGCGACCAGCCAGATGGTTGCCTTGTATGTCAACGCCGGCACGATGACTGTTCTGCCGGGAAGCCCTTACGCTCTGTCCGCTGCTCCGATCGCTATTGCGGTCGCGCCCAACAACGCGTTCCTTTATGTCAGCACGGTCGGAGGCATTTTTCTTTACACGGTGAATACTTCGACCGGCCAACTCACTTTGGGAAATTCCGGCCAGCCCATTTCGTCGGACCCAGCCACAAACATGCAGGTGGATGCGACCAATACCTGGCTTGTGGAAGGTGTCTCAGCGACTCAGTTTCTGAATGCGATTCATGTGAACGCGACCGACGGGTCGCTTGCCTCCAACCAGGTCGAAAACGTGGTATTGCCATCAACGACCTTCCAGCAAGTTGCGATCTCGCCTACCGATGCCTTTGTTCTTGCCGCGATGGGCGCTCAGGGGACGGCCGTTATTCCATTCAATCCCAACAACCCCAATCCCTTCGGGACAGTGTCAAATATCGCTGTGAAGAACGCTTCGGGCGGGGCGCTTTCGGTGGCTTTCGATCCAATTCCCACGGGTTCAACCGCGCCCCGCCTGTTCTATATCGGCGAGACGGTTGCGACCTCCGGGACGAACACCGGAGGTCTGCGCGCTTTCAACTACAGCACACTGGCGGAAATCTCAGGGTCGCCTTTCGCGATCGGCGGGCTGGCGCCGTATTCCATTCTGCCGTTCTCAACCGGGAATTTCGTGTACGTGGTGAATCGGCAAACAAGCAGCGGCCAAACTGGCGTGATTGCGGGCTTCTCGATTGCTGCGGCGAATAGCACTTTCACTCTTACGGCGCTGGGAAGCACCTTCACTGCGGGCACCAATCCCCAGGCGATCGTCGAGGACAACACGCATCAGTTCGTTTTTGCCGTGAACTTCGGCGGCAACCCTGACCTGACCGGTTATGTGATCGACACAACCAAAGCAGGCTATCTGGACCAGGTGACATCCAATGCCACAGGGACCGCTCCGACCCAGGCCGGGGCCATGGCTGCGCTTCATTGAGGCGGCGCGCTGTTTCCCGGCGGTGCATTGCTGCTATCCTCAATTAGATCCTCCTGGCTGTGTCCACACGATTGCCAAATTTTTTCGTCTCATCTATCTCTCGCTATGTGGCTGGATTTCCGGCTCTGCTTGTAGCGGGCATTCTTTTCCTCGGCACAGGTTGCAACCGCCTGCACCACGAAAAGCATGAGACGGTCTATGTCTCTGCCCGGCAAACTTATCTTAAAGATCGCATTGCGGCCGTATCCAACCGCGTCGGCGAAGTTGAGAATGGGCAACCGCTCGAAGTCCTCGAACACGGACGCCGGTTTCTGAAGGTGAAGACGGAAAAAAACGAGATCGGCTGGATTGAAGAGCGAGCCGTCATCGACAGCGAGACTTACAACGGCTTTGCGCACCTGGGAACAGAGCATAAGCAGGATCCGGTGGTTGCAACCGGTACGGTGCGCGACGACATTTATCTGCACGTTACTCCGGGTCGCAACTCCGATCGTTTCTACCTGCTTCCTGAAAACGACAAGATCCAGATGCTGGTGCGCGCTTCTGTACCGAAAACGGCGCCCGGCTCGCCCGCCAAACCGGCAAAGCGTCCCGTAGAGGCGCCTGCGAGTGCTTCCAAATCCGATCCGCAATCAACCAAGGCACCGGGCGCCCAGCCGCCGAAATCGGCCTCTGCGGTGCCGCCCACCGCAGAACCCGCAGAGCAATCGGATCAGCCCGAAATCCCAATGGAGGACTGGTGGCTTGTCCGCGACAGTCAGGGTCGTACCGGATGGTTGCTTGGCGGCCGCATAGACGTCGATGTGCCCGACGAAGTGGGGCAGTATGCTGAGGGCCAGCGCATTGTGGGTGCCTATGTGCTTACGCGGGTCACCGACTCTGAAGCCAACGTTCCCAATCACCAGGTTCCGGAATACGTAACCGCGCTTAGTCCGCCAAAATCGGGACTTCCCTACGATTTCGATCAGATTCGCGTCTTCACGTGGAGCATGAAGCGGCATCGTTATGAGACAGCATTTCGGATCCACCCCATCCAGGGATTCTTGCCGGTTCGCGTATGGACGCAGCCCGGACAGAACGGAACCGAACCGGTGTTCAGCTTTCAGATTTCGAGTTCTCATGATGTCGCCATCGATCCGGCGACCGGAATCTCGAAGCCTCTGAATCCACGCACGATCACCTACGCGATGCGCGACACCCAAGTGCGACGCATTGGTCCCGACCTGGCTCCTATTCCCACAACGCATCTGCCAGGAGAAAAATCAAAGTCCGGGAAAACTGCGAAGAAGAAGCACTGACGGGTGCCTCAGGCGATCGGCGCGGCGTGCCGAACGATGTGCGCGCCAGCCGTGATGCCCGTAGTCAACAACGCGCGATCGGGGATCCGCGTCGACGAGGCAATCCGGCCCAGTGCATTCGGCATAAGCGACAACAGAAAAGGGGCGATGGTTCGAGCAGCAGGCGTCACCATCGCGCGCGAAAGACCCGACGCGAAGCGCATTCCGGCGCGAAGCTGGCCCGTCAGGCGGCTCACATATTCCTCCGCACCTTCGCCGTTGAGGTACATGTCTGTGGCGAGAATTGCGCTGTGCAGTGCAATCGACATCCCATCGCCGGTGAAGGATGGGATGACCGCCACCTGGTCGCCCACACGCCACACGCCATCGGAAGGCCCGCCGAGATGCCCGTACGGAATCGGGGAAATCGCAAGCGGCCTCGGCCAGCAGGGGGTAGCGTTGCGCAATCGCTCCCCGAGGGCGGGTACTCCATTCCGTATAGATTCCAGCAAAGCTGTCCATCCTCCGAGCTGGCGTAGCGTATTGCGCCGCACGACCAGGCAGAGATTTGCCGTTCCGCCCTCGATCATTGCCAGGCCGCCATAGCCATGGCGAAATAGAAACAACTCCATAGCGTCGCTGAGGATCTCGGATTGCGCCGGCACAAGCCTCCAATGCATCTTGAAGCCGACGAGGTCAGGCTGTGTTGCTCCGCCGCGTTCCCACGCGTTCACTTCATGCTTGCCTGTCGCCAGAAAGACAGTCCTGCTCCGAATCGTCTGTCCGCTCCGAAGGTAGATAGACCAGCCGTCCCCGGCGGCTTCGAGCCGCGCCACACATGCTCCACGGCGAACCTCGCATCCCGTGTCCTGTGCCTTCACCAGCAACGCTTCATCCAGAATGTACCGCGACAATGAGAGTGCGGTGAAGGGAAGCGGCGCTCCAACAGCATGCTTGCCAGCGTGCAACCGAACGCGCTGAATGGTGTGAGCGCCAAGCTGGAGCGGCTCAATCCCGGCCTGTCGCAAATAATGGATTGCCTCGCGACTGAGGAACTCGCCGCACACCTTGTGATGGGCTTCTTTTTCCTTCTCAAGCAGCACGACATCGCGCCCGGCTGATGCGAGGCGCAAAGCGGCCATCGCGCCCGCCAGACCGCCGCCAATCACAACGTGTTCCACTGAGTCTCGCATCGTCACTGCTGTTGCTTCTTTCGTCCCACGCACAAGCGTGCCGGCGTAAATCCCTCGATCACCACGTCTGCGTCGCTCAATCCCGCCGCTGCGCACATCTGGCGCCAATCCTCCGGCACAAATGCACGCTCGATGGAGACGGGGCCATCATGCTGCACAAAAGGATGCAGACCCGCCAGCTTTGAGAACGCGTTGAGGAGGTGATAGGGAATGCGCGCGCGGGAGAGATCGTTGATGAACCAGCCCCGGCGCGCATGCTCTTCCATCCACTTGAGAAAACGCACCACGTCGTTCTTCGCCAGATGATGCGTGAAAAGAGAGCTGATGACGATGTCGATGGGTTCGCTGCTTTGGAAGTGAAAGGCATCCGCGACCACCCATTCGATTCGGCTTGCGCTTGAGCTGGCTTGTGCCGCGATAGTGATTGTGTCCGGATTGAGATCGCACCCTGTCAATTGCACGCGAATCTCACGCTCTTGCGCCCATTTTTCGATGCGCCGCAAAGTGTCTCCATAGCCGGAACCGACATCGACGATATGCACCGGCGTGCTGACCTTGTGCAATTGAAGAGAGTCAAGCCAGCGGAGGACAGGCCTGTACCCGAGAAACCAGCGGTTCAGCTTTTCTAAATCTTTGAGGCACGCTCGCAGTTCTTCGCGGCTGCACGGCTCGTCCATCATTTCCGTCAGATCGGCGCGCTTACTGAAATCGAGCGTGCTAGGCGGCATGGAAGAGCATTGTCTCCGCAGTCACTCCGGGGCCGAACGACATGGCACAGCCCTGTTGACCGGAACGTGCCGCGCGCAGGATGCTTTGCAGCACAAACATCACCGTCGCAGAAGACATGTTGCCGAATTGCGCGAGAACATCGCGCGATGGACGGAGAGAATCCTGATGCAGCCCCAGTCCTTTTTCGACGGCATCCAGCACTGTTTTTCCTCCGGGGTGCACGGCCCAGAGATCGATCTCCAACGGATTTTTGCCGGGAGTGATCTGGCCTCCTACCGCTCGCATGGCCTTCGCAATCTCGGCGGGCACCTGCCCGGAGAGATGCATGTCGAATCCCATTTCCCGAATCTTCCACGTGATGAGGTGACTCGTCTCCGGAATGCGCAGCGCGAGAAAGCTGTCGATGCCGAGACCCACCGGCTTGGCGCTGACCAGGCAGGCTGCGCAGCCATCGGCAAACAGGAGGAACGACAGCATCTGCTCCAGTTCAACCGTCTCCTGCAAGTGCAGCGTGCAAAGCTCCAGGTTGAGGATCAGCACAACAGACTCCGGTTCGGATCGCACGATGTGATGGGCAGACTTGAGCGCATTGATTGCCGCGTAGCAGCCCATGAACCCGATCATGGTTCGTTCCACCGAAGGATTCAATCCGAGATGATTCACAATGTCGTAGTCGAGGCCCGGCGCGTAGAGCCCGGTACACGAAGTCACAATCACGTGGGTAACGCTTCGGCGATCCTCGGGTGTCAATCCCAGCTTGTTCAGGGCGCAGACGGCCAGCTGCGGCGCGAATTTCTCAAAGGCCTGCATGCGCCGCGCGGTTCCCGGAAAATTTCCCGTGGCGTAAAGATCCTCGGCATCTCGCCACATTCCGTTGTCGCTTTCGATCGGCTGGAGAAAGGAGTAGCGGTGTTCAATCGCCGACATCCGGACCATGCGCTTGAAGAGCGACCGCGTGGTCCCTTCCGGCAACATGCCTTCGGCAAAGGCGATAAAGGGACGGTGCACATCGTGTGGGGGTACCGATGTCGCGATCCGATTAATGTAGGCAGTTGTCACGGTATACCTCGGCACACAAAATAAGTGCTGTAGACATTGTTAGATTCATTGGGCCCGGAAGTGTCATCCAAATGTAATGCCAATTTCAGCAGATCATCCAGCGCTCACAACCCTGTTTATGTCGTAAAACATGTTTCCGGTGGAATTACCACTGTACGCCAGGATAGAGGCTTGGCCACCGGTAAGCGTGAAACTGGTAGGCATTTGGCGTGGTTCCTTGCCAGATTACCTGGGTGGCTTGCGGATTCAGTTCCTGCACGATTGCACCACTCACAGCGGCACTGAAGTTCGCGTGAATGTTGCCATTCGGCAGTATCTCTGCGTTGCCGCCAAAGAATGAGAAATAGCTCGGAGGCGGCTCGTAGTGCGTAACCAGAGTGGCGGTCATGGCCCCTTCGTTCAGTTCAAGTACGGGAACCGTCGAGTAGCAGGTTGGCACCGGCGGCTTGAGCGGCTGGCAGAGCACCGGCCCGCTTGGAAACATCCGATCGTTTCCGTTGTCCAGCAAGCCCATCCGAAACACCCCGGTGGTGTTCGGCGAAAAGAAGCTCAACCCGTGTTGCGCATAGAACCAGTCAGTGGGATCAGTTCCACCCACCAGCTTGAAGTCACCGCCCTCGCCCAGCTTCCACATCACGTTGCCGGAGCCGGTGCCGTCGAGGAAATTGATCTTGATGATCCAGTTTTGATGGCGTATCGAGAGGAGAAGATTGTGATCGTCGCTCGAATACACCATGTCGTTCGAGTGCGTCCAATCAGGGAAGTTCATCGGATGACGGTTGATGTCGAGATGATCGAAGGTGTTCCATACCCAGTCTGGATTGCCGTTCGCGTCCACATCGACAATTGCATCGCCAATCACCGACGTGGTTCCGGGATAACCCGGAAGATTGGTGTAGCTCTTGTTATAAGCCGCCAGCATTACCCAGTGGCCATTGGGCAATGCGATTACGCCATGATGAAAGCTCTTGAACGCGTAGACATGCCCGCCAGCATCGCGCAGGCTAGATGCGGCCAGCTTCTGATTCAGCGTGTCCATGGTGATCTCGCGGACCATATTTCCCGCCAGATCGACCTCGCGAACGTCGTTCACGAGCCCCAGGGTTCCGTTTACCGTGGTCGACGAAAGGTAGGAGATCAACATCAACATATCCCCGTTGGGCATAAGCTGGATTCCCTGGATCAGGTCGACCAGCGAACCATGGTAGAGATAGGACCAGATCACGTTGCCCTGCAGATCGGTGGCATAAGCCTGGATCACGTTTGACGGGATGACTGTGTTCCAGATCTCGATGCCCGGCTGAGGCGTTCCGCCATTCATCGCGGAGACCTGTATCGCCGGTGTCGGCGGCGGAGTTCCCGTTGTGCAGGTGTGATCCGCATCGGTGTAGGTGGAGCCGTTATCGAGCGTGACTCTCGCGCGCATGTGGTAAACCGTCTTGCCCATCATGCCTGCGACCAGCACTTTCACGGGGCCGCCTGTCGCACCGCTCTGAACCTCCCACGTGTTCAAGCCGTAATCCGTGGTCTTTCCAAACTCGATCATCATTCTGCCGGATGAAGGAAGACTCAGCGAATACGCGGCCACCAGGGGACTTCCCGTGACATCGGGGCACGACACCTGGGCGCCGGGAACGATGGCTGCTACGGCTGTCGCATAGTCACGTTGCGGAGTAGAAACCAACGCAGCCGTGACTGAAATGTTTACGGTTTGCGTGATCACGGCCGGAGCGGTGTAATTGCCCGCGGTGTCCACCTGGCCTGTCTGCGGTTTTCCTCCAACGACGCCGTTCACCAGCCACTCAATTCTTCCTCCCGTTGCGGACGTCGCAGTGAATTGGAACTTCTGGCCCGGTGAGAGCGCAACGTAGGTTGGTGAAATGGTGACCGAGCCGCTCTGGGAAGGGGTGCCGGGCCCGCTGGGCACAATTGCATTCGGGTTGATGAAGTATCCGCAGCCGGATAAGAAGACCGCAAGGCCAAGGAGAAAGAGATGGACGCTGCGATTCTTAACGTGGCTCGCGCCGCAACGCGCTATCCGACTGCGCACGGGATTGCGGTCGACCTCGGGGGAAGTTCGCATCAGCCTCTCTCAAGCTAAACAGGCACGGAATTCTCAAGCAAATAGAACGGGAAGAGCGCTGAAGCTATTGACGGGTAGAACACGAAGAAGGGTGCTTATGGGGAGCCTTTTGACGAACGGAAAGAACCCGGTTCATCCGCGCTTGCGTAATTCGTGCTCAACAACGCGCATCATCTCCGATTCGGGAGCGGGCTTGCCTGTCCAGATTTCGAACTGACGCGCACCCTGCTGCACGAACATCTCGATCCCGCTAACGACGGGGATGCCGCGCGACTTTGCGAGCTTGAGAAGAGGCGTTTCGAGCGGGTTATAGACCATGTCAAAAACGAGACTGGCATTCAGCTCATTTTCCGCAATGGGGAGCGCCTGCTTTGCTCCGGCCATGCCGCACGGCGTGGCGTTAATCATGACATCGAAGCGTTGCTTGGCCAGCAACTCGTGCTTCAGCGACTTGGCTTTTGCCTGGCGAGCCAGAGTGACTGCGTGTTCGTGCGTGCGATTGACCACCAGCACTTCCGCGCCTTGCTCCACCAGCCCGAAGACTGCCGCCCGAGCGGCCCCTCCGGCCCCAAGCACAACGACGCGCGCGCCCTTGAGCTTCAATCGACGTTCCAGGGGCCTGACAACTCCGGCCACATCCGTGTTGAAGCCGTACAGCTTTCCGTCGGCTCCCATGCGGAGCGTGTTGCAGGCGCCGATGCGAGCCGTGAGCGGATCCATGTTGGCAAGATGCGGCAGGACTTCAGTCTTGAGCGGCATGGTGACGGCGCAGCCGGCCAGCGGAAGCTCCAACGCGAGCGTGAGAAGGTCCTGCACGGACTTCGTCTTCAGCGGCAGCAGGACGGCATTTACGACTTCCCGGCGGAACGCCGCATTCTGCAGCAGCGGCGAGAGCGAGTGGGTGATCGGATTGCCCGCAACGCCGAAGATCCGGGTTGCCTGATCGAGGTGCTCCAAACGATATACGTCGCGTAGGGTCTCGGCCTTCACCTGTCCCGGCGCAGTCTCGCCACCGTCGCACCAGGAAGCGAAGGTGAACGCTGCTCCGGCTCTCGGACCGAGCACGCGGCTCACCAGGCCTTCTTCTCCCATGGCGATGCCGACGACATTCGAGGCCAGCGAACGGTCCTCAATGAGCCGGAGCACCGCAAGATTGTCGCCGAGGGTCCGGGCAGTGGAGACGACTTTCACGAAATCCGGCTTGAACACCTCAATGCGGTCCGCTGCCTGCTCGAGACCCTTTGTTCGGCTAAAGTCATGAAAACTAATCAGAAGGGCCGCACCGGTAGTCCGGAGATTGTTGATCTGGATGGCTTTGGCCTCTTCCGCCGATTCCACTTCCAGGTCAAGGATCTGGCACCCGGCTTGCGCCGCCTTGGTGAGGATTTCGAGCTGTGCCGCGAGCGGTCCGTCGAATCCTCCGCCATGCGCCTTGCGGCGGCAGGTGGCAATCACGGTCGTATCCCGATGCTCGCCGAGAAACTGCTTCAGATAAGACAGTGCGTTGGCGGGCTTCGACAGGGAGTCGAGTCGTAATTCTATGAATTTAAAATCTTTAACTACCGATTCGGCGCGGTCCAATAACTCTGCCGGCGAGCTTCCCTGAATTGCCACGCACAGTTTCCCGAGGCGCAGCCGGGGCGGAGCAGGGGAGTGGGTCGACATTGTGAGGGTCTGCGGCATTTTCGTTTAATTGACGCATCTTAGATGGCTTGGGTTTCGTATGCAACAGCAAGATAAGCCCTTTCGTAACTTTCTTCCGCAAGAGCTGTCAGCCTTCAGTTGTCAGTTCTCGGCTCCGTCGCCGCTGAATGGGTAACAAGATGAAGCTCTTTCCTACTCCTCGCGGAGGGTGGTCGCGGGGTCAATCCTAGCTATTTTCAAGGCCGGAATGATCGCAGCCAGCAGCGTAACCGCAGCCAGAGTGCCCAATACGGCGAGCATGCTCGGGAGATCAAAGGCACCGACTCCGTAGAGCAGACTACGCATGGCGCGCAGAGAGCCGACGCAGAGCACCAGGCCGAGAGCCAGCCCGGCCGCCGCCGCTCGCACTCCGGAGCCGGACACGTGAGCCATCGCCTGCCGGATGGTCGAACCCAGAGCGATACGGATGCCGATTTCCCGGGTTCTCTGCGTTACGAGGTTTGCCACCAGCGCAAAGATCCCTACGGCGCTGAGCAACAGAGCCAACCCTGCCATGGTGGTCAGCAGGGCAACTTCGATTCGCTGCATCGAGAGCGTTTCAGCCTGAAGATCACTCATGCGGTAGAAGCCGGAGAAGGGCAGACCAGGATCAGCGCTGGCAAGCGCGCGCTGCATCCGTTCGGTCAGGCCCTCGACGCGGCCTTCGGTACGCACGATCCAGCTCGGCTGGAACCACACGTGGACGAACAGCATCGGCGCGTCCAGTTGTGCGGTGGGAACGTACATAGTCTCCTCACTCTGCAGCGGGGCAATCGGATTCAGACCCGATGAGATCTGAACATCGGACACAACGCCAATGATGAGGGTGCCCTTGTCGACGGTAAGTCCAACCGGATTGGCCCCGGGAAAGAACTTGCGCGCGAATGACGAATTGATGATGGCTACCCGTTGAGTATCGGGACCATCGGCATTGGTGAAGGTTCGACCGGCAATCAGGGGCATCTCGAGAGTTTCGAAGAAGCCGGGCGTCACGTAAACCAGGTCAGTTCCGACTTCTTTTGTGGCCTGAGGACCATCGTGAAGCACGACGCCGCCGTTCAGGGACCGCTCGAATGGCAGACTCAATCCGACGGCGGCAACTTTGACGCCGGGAATGCGCTGCATTGCGTCGACGCTGTTCGTCATCAAGCGCCGGAATGCCGCGGGATCGCGATAGCGGGCGTCATTGAGCGAAGCTTTGGCCGTCATGACACCCGACGGATTGAACCCGGGGGGCAGGGTTTCGAGATGAACCAGGCTCCGAATCAGCAAGCCCGCCCCGGCGAGCAACACCACTGTGAGAGCGACTTCACCGGCGATAAGGGTCTGACGCAGGAGCGTGGACTGGCCAATGGAGGCACCACGATTGGTCATCGATGCACGTAGATCGACCTTGCTCATCACGAGAGCGGGCAGCATGCCGAAGAGCACGCTGGTGAGCAGGGAGACGCAGGTCGTGAACGTGAGGACCCGTCCGTCGAGCGGAACACTCGCGACGGGGAGGAAGCCGACCGGAAGCAGCGAAAGCAATCCGCGCAGGGCCAGGAAGCCAACGCCTACTCCCGCGGCACCGCCGAGGCAGGCGAGCAGCAGATTCTCAAGCCAAAGCTGTTTTTGAATCTGCCAGCGCGAGGCGCCGAGAGCCAATCGGGTGGCAATCTCGGGCAGGCGGCGCGACATCCGGACGAGCGTGAGACCGGCGAGGTTGGCGCAGGCGATGAGCAGGATGAAGCCTGCAGCCAGCATGAGGGCGATTGCGCGAGGGCGCAGTTCGGCGGTCTTGCCCTTCTGCAAAGGCACGGTGTAGAAGTGCACGTTGGCGCCCGGATTTTTGTTGACGATTTGAGATATGCGCGCAGCCCACGCGCGGTTCAGTTCTGCGTCGGCCTGCTGCCAGGTTGAGCCGTTGTGCAGGCGCGCGATGACTTCAAAGTTCGTACCTTGACCTTCGCCGTTGCGACTAGGCTGCAACGGGGTGTACAGGTCCGCGTTCAGGGGCGTCGTCGAACCTTGCGGCAGTATTCCGACGACGATATATGGTTCGCCCATCAAGTGAATTGTCTGGCCGATGAGATCGTGGTCACCGGAAAACGTGCTTTGCCAAAGGTTGTAGCCAAGGATTGCCGCCTTCGGACCCTTGGGGCGATCCTCATCCTCCGAGAAGTTGCGCCCAAGGGCGGGACGAATCGCAAGCACATCGAAGTAGTGCGCCGAAACGCGGCCGGCGTGAACGTAGCCCACATGAGGACCGGCCTTCAGGTTGACGCCGCTGGACAACGGACTGAATACGGATGAGGTGAGCGAGGGGACGTAGTCGCGCAATTGCTCCCATTGCGCTCCGTCGATCCAGCGGAGTTCGTCGGAAGGATTGGGACCCTCTGTCCGTTGGAAGATGGTGCCAATCAGATCGGGCTGCGAATAAGGCAGGCTCTTCAGCATTAGCGCGTTCACAACGGAGAAAATTGCGGTGTTGGCCCCGATAGAAAGGGCCAGCGTGACGACGACGGTGAACGTGAAAGCGCGATTGCGGCCGAGTTGCCGCACGGCGAAGCGAAGATTCTGTCCAAGGGAAGTCATCGGTCAGGCCTCCAGTTTTGAGAACGACGGGGATAACGGTGAAGATCCTGCAGCACTCGCAATGCCAAAACAAGGTTCGCATAACATGAATGGATTGTGAGACTGGTGTTCGCGGAGGAGCATTCTGACCGCGTCGCGCTGTCCGGTAACGAACAATCCGGACAAAAATCCGAACAGGGCTATTTACGTCTGCACGGCTGCCGCAGTTCCAGAGTAGTGGACGGGTTGCGGGGCAGAGTACTGCCGACCAGCGAAATGCTAACGCGATTTCTGGCCAGCGTGTTCTTCGCAAACCACGGCGAATGCGCCGAGTTCCACAACGCAACCGAGCAGGCGTGTAGCTATCTGCGGACAACCTGGATGATCGCAGAGGTATTCGCTGAGAATCTCTTCGTGGCCGTCCGGCGTTTTAATGCCCGTTTTTATGGTGACAAGAGGAATGGGAGGTCCCTCCAGGCCAGTTGCCTTGTTTTTGTGAATCTATTTTGCGAATAACAGGTTGCTTGAGCAAGTAACTTTGGAGTGACCCTGGTGTGCGGGATTGGACTGGCTCTTTAATGGACCGCAGACCGTAGGAAAGCTTCGACTCCGTTTGCCAAGAGTGACAACCCTTGATGCGGCGAGATCTAAATGCTTCCAAAGCAAAGTATTTGTTGCGTATAGTGCGAGCAGCGGCTTTCCCTGCAATCCAAGAGGTTCGGCAATGGCGCGACGTTCTCGTTGCTTCGTCTTATTCATGGCGGTTTGCGGATTCGGCATTCTGTCTCAAGCGCAGCCTGCTGCGGCGCCCATCGAACAGGTTCATCTGGGCGACAGCGTGGTGGCGCTGAACGGGCCATGGAAGTTTACGATCGGCGATTCGCTGATGAATCCCGCAACGGGCAAACCGTTTTGGGCGGAGCCGGGATTTGATGATTCGCGTTGGGAGACTGTCGATCTGACGCCGAGCGGCGCTGTCGATCCGATATCTGGATTGTCAGATTTTGTACCGGGATGGACCGCAAGAGGTCATCGCGGCTACTGGGGCTACGCATGGTACCGGATTCACGTACACGTGGAGACCAGGCCCGGAGTCAAGCTGGCAATTGCGGGGCCCTCGAATGTGGATGACGCCTACCAGGCATTTTTCAATGGATCACTGGTGGGGAGTTTCGGGGATTTTTCGAGCCCCAGGCCGGTGATCTATTACACGCAGCCCGTAATGCTGACGTTGCCTGACACATCGGACAATCGTGCCGCCGGGCAGAACGCAGCGAACCCGGACGGGCAGGTGATCGCATTCCGATTCTGGATGGAAGCGAACACCCTTCTGCAAGGGGACGATGTGGGCGGGATGCACACCGCGCCGTTGCTGGGACAGGCCGGAGCAGTGACGGCTCGGCACCAGATGCGCTGGCTTGAACTGGTTCGGTCTTACATTCTGTCTCCCATTCAGGCATTTGTGTTTGGGCTTCTCGGAGTGGTCGCCTGCAGCCTGATTCTCTTTGATCGCAAGGATCGCGTTTATCTCTGGATCGGAATGATCCTTCTTACTTCGGCGGTCAACTACGCGGTGACGGCTATCGGCTCGTGGACGGAGTGGGTGGGAGCGCTCACCCTGACGATCTTCACAGACGTTATCCTTATTCCCCTCACCTATGCGGGATGGGTGATGGTGTGGCGCGTATGGTTTCGCTTGCGCAGGCCTACCTGGATGCCCTGGCTGCTCGCGGCTCTCGTAGTGCTGCTGATGATCTCAAGTGCGCTCGGCGACAACATCTTTTACAACTTTGTCTCCCAGCCGGTGAGTCATGCCTTTCATCTGACGGCGATTGGAGTCAGAGTCGTATTGGCGATTCTGATGTTGATGAATGTTGTACTCGGAATTCGCGAGCAAGGTCTGGAGGGGTGGCTGGTTCTACCCGCAACCCTGTTCGCAGCCGTTGGAGGGCTCCGCGCGGAACTGGGCTACGCGCACATTCACCTGAACTGGCTCATCTTCGGCACAGAGATCAACCTGGCTCAGTTGGCCAGTCTGATGCTGGTGGCTACGGTGGCGGTGCTGTTGCTGCGCCGCTTGCTGACGTCGCTGAACATACAACGCCAGATGGCGCTGGATGTGCGGCAGGCGCAGGAAGTGCAGCAGGTGATTCTGCCGGAAGGACGCACCACGTTGCCGGGCCTGGTGATTGAGAGCGAGTATCTGCCGGCGCGCGAAGTGGGTGGCGACTTCTTCCAGATCATTCCGCACACGACGGACGGCAGTTTGCTGATCGTGGCTGGAGATGTAACCGGCAAAGGTCTGAAAGCGGGAATGCTGGTGGCGCTGCTGGTGGGGGCGATCCGCAGCACGGCGGAGTTGAACGCCCAGCCAGAGTTTGTGCTGCGTGCGCTGAATCGCCGCCTGATGGGCCGCGGCGACGCCCAGGCAACTTGCCTTGCGATGCGCATTGATGCGGATGGACGAGTGACGCTGGCTAATGCAGGGCATATGCCGCCCTACTTGAACGGCCGCCCATTGGCGGTGGAAGGCACGCTGCCGCTGGGGATGAAAGATGGCGCTGAGATCTCAGTAATGCGTTTCGATCTGAAAGACCGCGATCGACTTGTTCTGCTTTCCGACGGCGTTGCAGAGGCCACGGATGCAGATGGACATCTCTTCGGCTTCGAACGCGTGGAGGAACTGCTTCGCACCGCGGGCAGCGCCGCCGAGGTGGCAGGCGCAGCGCAGAGATTCGGCCAGGCCGACGACATCAGCGTCATCTCCGTTACACGTACTGCCCCCGTGATGGAAGAAGCGGTCGCCTGAGCAAAGCGGCAGCAGGAAACTGCAACCCGGCCGGATGTGGCAACCTAGATCTGGAGGTTGTCTTCATCATGCCTGTTGAAACCGTAGCTGCCGCTCAAGTGACCAACGATATTCACGCGTGGGAGGCAGGCGGAGCTTCGTCTCCTGAAGCGCTTGCGGCCTGGGTAAGTGCGCGGCTTGCGGCGCATGAGGCTGCACTCGCTGCATTGCTGGCAGTAGAGGGTCCGCGCACCATCGATAACACGCTGCGGCTCTACGATGCGGCGATCGAGCATCTGGCGCTTGCTGGAGCGCAGGCAGGCGTGTTGAACTCTGTTGCCTCCGACAAGGCCGTTCGCGATCAGGCGCAGATGGAAGCACAGCGCGTGGCGATGACGGCCAGCGCATTGAGCCTGAATCGCGGGGTGTATGACGCGCTTGTGGCTATGGACCTGAAAGATGCGAGCGCGGCGACTCGTCACTTTGTGGAGCGTACGCTGCTGGGCTATCGGCTTGCCGGCGTCGACAAGGACAAGGAGACGCGCGATCGCATTCAGGCTCTGCATGAAAAGGCCACCATGGCGTCGCTTGAATTCAGCCGCAATATCCAGGAAGGTGGGAAGACCATTGTCGCGACGCAGACGGAACTCGACGGTCTGCCCCGGATTACCTGGGTCGGCATCAGCCGGATGCGAGCGGGCAGATTACGCTGACTACGGATCAGCCGGACATGCAGCCGGTGATGACGTTTGCCTCGAATGGCGATCTGCGGGAGCGGATGTTTCTGGCGTATAACACCCGCGCTTATCCGGCGAACAAGCAGATCCTGCTTGACCTGCTTTCGACGCGGCAGGAGATTGCGTCAGTGCTGGGCTTTCGCAGTTGGGCCGACCTTGCAACCGCGGACCAGATGATGGGCTCGGCCGCTAACGTGCGCACGTTCCTGGCGAAGCTGGAGGAGGCAAGCCGGGATGGGGCGGTCCGTGAGTTCGAGCAGGTGATGGAATTCGTGCGGACGAAACAGCCGGACTTGAAGACCATCGATATCACGAGCCGCGGCTACTGGTACGAGCAGTTCCGGCGGGCGGCGTTTGATTTCGATTCGCAGTCGGTGCGGCCGTACTTCCCGTACAAGCAGGTGGAAGCCGGCGTTCTGGAGACAGCGGCGAAGCTGTTCAAGATCGAGTTCCGCAAATCGTCGGCGCCGGCATGGTACCCGGCGGTAAGCGTGTTCGATGTGCTCGAAGAGGGCATCCCGGTGGGGCGGTTCTATCTCGACATGCATCCGCGCGAAGGGAAGGACAAGTGGTTTTCCGCCGCGCCGATCGTGGCCGGGGTTCGCGGGCGCTACATGCCGGAGGCCGCGCTGATCTGTAACTTCCCGGCAGGAGACGCGGACGATCCGGGCCTTTTGCAATACAGCGACGTCGTGACGTACTTCCACGAATTTGGACACTTGATGCACGCGATTCTTGGGGGACAGACAGAGTGGGCTGGCGTTTCGGGTTTCTCCACCGAGGGTGACTTTATTGAAGTGCCCTCGCAAATGCTTGAGGAGTTCTTCCGCGACGAAAAGCTGCTGCAGAATTTCGCGAAGCACTATGAGACGGGCGAGGTGCTTCCGGCGGAGATCATTCGCAAGATGAAAACGGCCGGGGCGTTTGGCCGCGCAGACTGGACGCGCACGCAGCTCTATTACACGACGCTCTCGCTCGATTTGCACGACCAGGATCCAGCGCAGATTGACTTCGATGAGATTACGAAGCGGCTCTACACATCGCTGGTGCCGTGGACGTGGCTCGATGGAAATCGCATGTACGCGAGCTTCGGGCACCTTACAGGCTACTCGTCGAACTACTACACCTATGCGTTCGACAAGGTAATTGCGCTCGATTTCTTTGGGCAGTTCGACGCTGCCGATCCGCTGGGCTGCGATGCGGGAGCGCGTTATCGCAAGCTGGTGCTGGAGCAGGGCGGATCAAAGCCGGGTCGGCAGATGGTTCGCGATTTTCTGGGGCGGGACGAGGAGTTCTCCGCGTTCAGCAAATGGTTGAATGAGGAGTTCGAAGAGCAGGGAATAGGGGCTAGGGACTAAAAAAGCGCGGAGTATTGGCGATGAGCAGATACAACATTGCGCAGGTGAACATCGGGCGCATTCTTGCGGAGTTGGACGATCCCGTGATGGCGGGATTTGTGAATCGGCTCGATGAGATCAATGCCCTCGCCGATGCCAGCCCGGGATTCGTGTGGCGGCTGATTGTGGAAGACGGAAATGCCACCTATCTGCGTCCATTCGGAGATCCCCGAATGCTGCTGAACATGTCGGTGTGGGAGACGGCGGAGCAACTCCGTCACTTCGTTTATAAGACGGTGCATATCGAATTGCTTCGCGAGCGGCATGCGTGGTTTGAAAAGCTTACCAATGTCTATACGGCACTATGGTGGCTGCCGGTAGGGCACATTCCGAGTGTTGATGAGGCGAAGAGGCGGCTGGAGCATCTTGAGGCGCATGGGCCGACGGAGTTCGCATTTACGTTTCAGGCGATTGTCCCACCGAGCGAAGAGTTCCAGCGGGGGATTGATTGGGCGTCATTCCGGCCTTGCCCCGCTATATGAGTCGCGCGCACTGAGTCACCAAGTCTCTTACCGTAGCGTCTGAATTCGAATTCTGCCGGGCTGCCGGAAGCAGAGATTGAGCATCCAACCCAATATGCCGTAATGAGGCAGAACCAGGATTTGAGTGGGAAGCGAAATTTGACGAAGATAAAGATTTTCTGAAGCCCTCAGCGCTGCGATCTCGACGCGTTTGAGAGCTCCATGATGCAAGACGCCGTCATCCTCCGAAAGACCCCGCGATAAGAGACTCTAAAAACTTGAGGAACAATGACTGTGACTGTATCTGATTTTCGCCGCATCGCTCTCAGCCTGGAAGGTGCGGAAGAAGGATCGCACATGGGGGCTGCGGATTTTCGTGTAGGTGGACGGATCTTTGCGACTCTGGCCGCGGAACGACATGGATACGGCAACCTCATGCTGAATCCTGAGCGGCAGGCTGAATTCATCGCGGAGCAGCCGGAGATCTTTCTTCCGGTAGCTGGCACGTGGGGAGTGAATGGCGCGACCCATGTGCGTCTTGGCGAAGTCAACGAGGACGTTCTGGCAGGGGCGTTGCGTTGCGCGTGGAAACTCCGCATCGAGAAGAACCTGAATGCTCGCCAGGGTGCATTGAGTGCGGCCAGAAGGCGTAGCGAAGCCAACACGAAAAGTCCTGAAACGATTCTGAAGGACAAGCGGCGCAAAGCAGAGATCCGTGCCCGTCTTACGACTCCGGAGATGCTGGAGAGCGTGAAGAGACGTTACGGACTGAACGACTGAGCCGATAGCGACGTCGCGGCCGAAGCGGGACTACTCGCGGCGCAGCACGGCCATTGGCTCGATCCGGCTGATGCGCCGAACCGCGAAGAAACCTGTGCACAGGGCCACCAGGGCAAGCGTGATGCCGACGAGCACGAAGACGCCAGGATCATTCGGTCGCGTTTCGTAGAGGATGCTGGCGAGCAATCGCGTGAGGGCAAGGGATGCCCCGATCCCAAAAACAATTCCAATGCCGGCAAGCGCCATTCCCCGATTCAGCATGAGACGGATGATGCTTGCGCGCTCCGCTCCAAGCGCCATGCGAATGCCGATCTCGCGAGTGCGCTGATCCACGTCATACGAGATGATTCCGTAGATTCCGGTGACAGCGAGCATGAAGGCGAGGAAAGCAAATGCCGCCATGACCTGCGTGGCGAAACGCGTGCGTGCTGTCGACATCGAGAGAAGAGTCTCCATGGGCACGACGTCGGTGATCGGCTGATTCTTGTCGATGCGGAGCACAGCCTCGCGCAGGGCAGGAATCAAAGAGCGCGGATCGCCATCCGTTCGGATGACAAGCGTCATAAATTGAAAACCGAGCTCGGGGTACGACCAGTATGCCGTGGGGCGAACGGCCGTGGCGAGCCCGGAATGTTTGACGTCGCCGACAACACCGATTACCGTGCTGGGGGTGTTGTTGCGCTTCATGTGAATGGTGACGCGCTTGCCGATCGGGTTCTCGTTAGGCCAGAGCGTTTGCGCCATCGATTGGCTGATGACAACGTTGCCGGTCGCGGCAAATGCCTCGCTGCGATTGAAGGTTCGGCCGCTGATGAGTGGAATCCCAAGCGTCTCGAAAAAGTCCGGCTCAACGAGGGACACATTGACGACGGGCAATTGAGATTCAGGAAGCCGCGGCTGGTCCTCGACCTGTACGCCGGTCCCGGCAATGATGCCGGCGAAGGGAAGAAAGCCATCAGCGCTGGCCGAGCGCACACCTGGAATAGCGCGAACCGAGTCGAGCAGATTGGCGAAGAACTGATTCTTCTGTTCGTCTTTCTCGTATCGCGCGTTTGGGAATTGTATCCAGGCCGTGAGCACGCCCTGAGGGCGGAATCCAGGATCGACCACGACAAGCCGTTGAAAGCTGCGAATGAGCAGGGTTGCGCCGATGAGTAGAACCAGGGCGAGAGCGACTTCTGTAATCACGAGAATGCGACGCGCGAATCCGCGACGTTCGCCGCCACGCGCTGTCGCTGATCCCTCCTGCAAAGGCTCACGAGGGGCGGTGCGCGCGGCGTCGATGGCGGGCATGGCACCAAAGAGAAGACCAGCGAGAAGAGAGACCGCCGTGGCGAAAGCAAAGACGCGGAAGTCGAGTTGCAGGGCCTCGAGTGGGATGAGGTTGGCTGGTGCGATCGTTTTCAGAAGCGTCAGGCAGAGATAGCCGAGGCAGAATCCGGCGACTCCACCGAGCAGGGCAAGCATGCAACTCTCTGTGAGAACCTGGCGGACGACTCGCTTTGCGCTGGCGCCAAGGGCCATGCGAATGGCGATCTCGTTACGGCGCGTCGAAGCGCGGGCGAGGCTCAGCGTAGCTACATTGGCGCAGGCGATGAGCAGCACCATGCCGACCGCGGCGAGCAGCAGGCGCAATCCCTGGGCGACGTCGCCGGTGAGCTGCGCGCGCAGGGGAACAAGATTGACGCTCCAGTTCTTCATGGAGGCGGGATCCTGCGCCTCGAGCTGCGTGGTGAGACCGAGCATGGCGCTCTGGGCCTGTTTAAGCGTGACCCCAGTTCGAAGAAGCCCGATTGCCTGAAGCCATCTGCCATGACGCGCACGATCAGCGGGGGAAAAATTCATCGCAACCCAGATCTCTGGCTTTTTTTGTGAGAACGATTGCTGCTTGATGAAGAATTGAAAATCGCGCGGCAGAATTCCAACCACCGTGTACGGCTTGTCGTCGAGCGTGATCTGGTTGCCGAGTATGTTCGGGGTCGATCCGAAGCGGCGCTGCCATACGTCAAAGCCCAGAACGGCAACGCGATTGGATCCGGCATTCCCGTCCTGCGCGGGAACAAAGACGCGACCGACGGCGGCATTGACTCCCAGCAACGAGAAAAAGTTGGGTGAAACTGAGGCAGTTGCGATCTGTTCCGGCGTGTCTCCACCAGAGAGGACGGACGAGTCATTGAAGATTGCGGCCATCTGATCGAATACAGTGTTGTCCTGTTGCCAATTAAGGAATGTCGCAGGCGAAGTCACATTCTGCTGCTCGCCGTCGGGCATGCGACGCTCCCAGACCATGACAAGACGATTCGCATTGGGAAAAGGCAGGGGCCGAATCAAGGTTGCATCGACCACGGTGAAGATAGCCGTATTCGCGCCGATGCCGAGCGCGAGTGTGAGTACGGAGACGACCGCAAATCCGCGATGCTTGACGAGCACGCGCATGCCGTACCGCACATCGTGCCAGAGCGTTTCGAGCAAGCCGAGGCTATCCTGCTGGCGAATGTCACCGAGAATGTTGGTGACGTTCCCCAGCTTGATATGAGCCGCGCGGCGCGCTTCCTGCGGAGACATACCTCGCTGGATATTTTCTTCTGTCTCTGTTTGCAGGTAGGCTTCGAGTTCGCGGGTGGACTCTTCGCGGCGGGCGCGGCGCTGAAAGAAACGGTTCCAACTCATGGTCTACTCCACTGCGGGCTTCAGGACACGGTTGACGGCGCGGACGAGCTGCTCCCAGCGACTTGTCTGCCGGAGGAGCTGTTTTCGCCCAGCGGCGGTGAGCTTGTAGAAGCGGGCCTTGCGATTGTTCTCGGAAGGCCCCCATTCCGAACTGATCCAGCCGCGGCCCTGCAGCCGATGCAGGGCAGGGTAAAGTGAGCCGTGCTCGACCTGCAGAATCTCATCGGAGCGGTGCTCGATAACGTGGGCAATGGTGTGACCGTGGGCAGGGCCAAGCAGAAGGGTTTGCATTATGAGCAGATCCAGAGTGCCCTGCAAGAGATCGGCCTCAAGTGGCGGTGCGCCTCGTTTTGGCATGAATTGGTTCCCCAAGATCATCGACCGGAGTGCCCGGGAAGATGGTTCCAGAAGATGATCTAGGGGAACAAATACGCTTTTTCGCGGTGTTTTGGCAAGAGGGATGTGACGAACTGCAGGAGACGCGAGCGAACAGCTTGCAATGGGCTCGCGGCTGCATGACAATGGCGAGCAAGATTCAACTGTTCCAATCGAGGCAGCCGGAGCCGGTGTAGGTAATCGAAAGGTCCTTGCCATGAGAGTCAAAGTGCGCTTGGTTTTTGTCGCAGTTCTTCTTGTATCTTTAGCCGCTCCAGTCTTGTCGCAATCGGAAAAAAAGACCACAGCTGGCGGCGGCCCCGGCGGGTTGCCGCAGGTTGCGTTTCTCGCGCATCGCCTGGGGACGGATCACGCGGAGGGCGTGACCACACTGGATATGAATGGAGATGGCTATCCAGATATTCTCAGCGGCGCGTACTGGTACGAAAATCCCGGCGCCAACGGCGGTGAATGGAAGCGCCATCAATATCGTGAGGCCGGCACGCTCGGCGAATTTGTCGCGGATTGCGGCGAGTGGGCCATTGATGTGAATCACGATGGAGCGCCCGACGTAGTGACCGCAGGATGGCAACTGAACGGCATCTGGTGGTACGAGAACCCGAAGCAGCCCGGCGGCGTGTGGAAGAAGCATTTCATCACAGACAGCTACGACACCGAGGGCGGGGTGATGGCCGACATTAATGGCGATGGTGTTCCGGATCTGGTCTTCGCCCACTACAACCACTCGGGAATGATCTGGATTGATTTCGCAGGTCCTGAGCCCAAGGTTCATCACGCGGGCGGAGCAGAGCAGGATGGGCACGGTGTGGGCGTTGCCGATATTGATGGTGACGGGATGGCGGACATACTCACACCGAACGGATGGCTGAAGCAGGTCGATGCCAACAAGAATGACTGGGAATGGCATCCGGACTGGCAAATGGGCGATGCGGGATTCCCGATCGTTGGCTACGACGTGAACAACGACGGCAAGATGGACGTGATTTACGGGCAGGGGCACAGCTACGGGCTCTACTGGCTCGAGCAAATCGGCGAGGGAGACAATCGCCACTGGGTGCGCCGTGCGATCGACGAGTCCTTCTCGCAGGTGCATGCGCTCAAGCTGGTGGATATTGATGGCGATGGCGAGCCGGAACTGCTGGCGGGGAAGCGGTATCGCGGACACAACGGGAAAGATCCGGGATCATACGATCCGCTGGTCATCTACTACTACAAGATTGATCGCAAGACAGGGGCGTTCAACCGCTATCCCGTCAGCGTGAATGGGACTGCCGGAGCCGGAACGCAATTTGTCACCGAGGATCTGGACAAGGACGGGGACATCGATATTGTTGTCGCGGGGAAGACAGGCGTGCACTTCCTTGAGAATCTGCAGGTCAACAAGGTTCCTAATGAGCTTAGGGAAAAGGAACTCCTGATCGACAAGAACTGGCCATTCCCCGGCGAGGGGCCGGAAGTGAAACAGGAGGAGGCGCCAAAACCTCCCAGCCAGTGAAGAATCTCTCAGATTGAAGAGCTAAGCCGTCCCAGGCCGGTTGAATTGCACCATTTTTGGTTCGATTCGGAACTATTCAGACCATTAATCGAGATTTCCACAGGTAAACGAGCAGAATTCGATAATTTTCGGCGGTTGAAGCAACGTTTTTGTTCGTCGCGCATCTGACTAGGTAATTAGCAGAGGCTTCCTCGAATTTGACCCTTCCAAGAAAGGTATCTACTCCCTTTTGAGGGTCTGAACTAGACCCCTTCTCTCGACCCCTTCAGGACCTCCCTCCCAATAAAATGCCTCTCGAGCGGGCCCACCGGAAGGTGGGCCTATTCCCTTTTAGCTGAGTGATTGGTCACCCTGCTACGCAATCGGCCTCATCGATACAATCAGATTTGTGAAGCGGTCTCGATCTTCCCCACAAAAAGAACCGGATAAAAGCTTGGAGCCCATCGATGAGCTTTTCGAGATAGCGGGCCTTGTGCGTAACCGGCGCAAATCTCCGGCGAGTATCACCACACAGATGCGAAAAGATCGTCAGGATGCAGCGACAAAGCAGGAACTGGCTTTGCCTGCCCCGGTGCCGGGCTTTTCAAGGAGCGGAGTCGGTCTGCTTCAGATCCCGAGCTGGCGCGACCGGACGACGATCAGCAACTGGCTCTGGCATGGATTCAGCACGCGCCTGGGTGGTGGGAGCAGGGCGTATTGTGCCGAAAACGGTCCGGGCGAGTTGAATCTGGGCTTTACCGCTGCCGACGACCGCGAAATCGTAGTCCAGAATCGCAGGCTTCTGGCGGAAGCTGTGACCGGGGATAAAACGACGCCGATGGTGACGCTGCGGCAGTTTCATTCGAACCTGGTGGTGATCGCCGACGGCGGCGATGCGAATCGAGATCGTCCGCGGAAGGCAGATGGAGTGATCACCGCTGAGCCAGGATTGTTGCTCGCGATTCAGACGGCCGATTGCATTCCAGTGCTGGTTGCAGACCGCAAGCGCCGTGTTGTCGGCGCGTTCCACGCGGGTTGGCGGGGAACAGTGAAGCGGATCGTGGAACTGGGCGTGGGGAAGATGCGGCTCGAGTTCGGCTCGCGCCCAGAAGACCTGATCGCCGCTATCGGACCCGGAGTTGGCCAGTGTTGCTATGCGGTCGGAGAAGAAGTGATCTCGGAATTCGAATCGCAATTCAGCTATGGGCGGGAACTGTTTCGCGAGGTTTACGATTCTGATCCAATTCGCAAGAAGTATCCGATGCTGTTTCTTACGCAGCGGGCTCCGGGTCATTCGCAGATTGGGCCGGCGCTGCATCTCGATCTGATTGAGGCCAACCGCAGGCAACTGCTCGATGCCGGACTAAAGGCGGCTTCTATCAGCGCTACGGGCGGGTGCACCAGCTGCCATTCGAATCTGTTTTTTTCGCATCGCGAATCGCATGGACATGCGGGGCGGATGATGAGCATGATCGGGATTCGCGGCTAAGGTTTGGCGGACGAATCGTCAGGAATGTACGGAGTGATTCGACCGCCAGCCTGAAATATTGAGCCCCAAAACGTCGGGGACAAATCTTGGCTGGCACTGCCTCCGTCTATACTTGTGTACCTTGCGGAGGTGGCTGTGCGGCTGCTCTCTCTTCCTCTGTTCCCGATCACCATCCTCTCGGTTTTCGCACTCCAGAGCTTGGCACAGACTGCGCCATCGCCGGAGCAGGACCAGGTACCCGTCTTCAAAGCGAATGCGCGAGCAGTTCTGGTCGACGTCGTCGTCACCGACAGCCACGGCAATCCAGTGAGCGGGTTGCGTCAACAGGATTTCAAGTTGACAGAGAATGGGAAGCCGGAATCCGTCGTCTTCTTTGAAGAGCACAAAGGGGCAGCGGTGGTTCCCATTGAGCTTCCGAAGATGCCACCGAATGTCTTCACAAATGTGCCGGTCGCACCACAGGCGGACGCGCTTAACGTGATTCTGTTGGACGCTTTGAATACGCCGGGAACAACGGATCAGGGTTATGTTCGCTCACAGGTTATCGAGTTCCTTAAGACCATGAAACCCGGCACGCCTCTCGCCGTCTTTTCCCTGGCTGCCGATCTGCACCTGGTGCAAGGATTTACCGGAACCCCATCGACTCTGCTGGCTTCATTGCAGGACAAAAAGAACGGAGTGTGGCATGAAACCACCGCGTTTTCACGTTCGCCGAGCGACGACATGGACGACCGCCACCAGGTAGACATGAAGGTTGCGATGTTAGGTGGTAACGGCCGCAGGGATGCGGGTGTTGACGCAATGGAAGAGCACCAGAAAAACGAGAAAATGTATCAAGCGGTCCAGCGCTCTGCGCTGACGGCAGAGGCCCTCCAGAGTCTCGCTCGCTATTTGGCAAGGATTCCCGGTCGCAAGAATTTGATCTGGTTCGCGAGTCGGTTTCCGGTCGCGTTTTTTCCGGTTGCGAACGGGAACGGCGCTTTGCCGGTGGGACTGAAGACAGGCGGCGTGGAGCCGTTGCAGCAGGTTCGACTCGAAAGCGGCAAGTTAAAAGAGACGGCTGACCTTCTGACAGTTTCACGAGTCGCCATCTATCCCGTTGGTGCGGCCGGTTTGGTGTCAGGGGATTCGACCTTCGCTCAAGAATGGGACCTGAAGGGCGGTACCGCCGGAGATTTGCTGGAGCGAGCGGAGCGCACCGCCAGCGACTTTGCGATGGCAGAGCTTGCGTCGGAGACGGGCGGCGTCGCGATTCCCTACACCAATGACTTCAGCAAGGCCATTGCGCGCGCCATCGACAATGGATCGCACTTCTACACTTTGAGCTACACGCCGAGTAATAAAAATCTGGACGGACAATTTCGGAGCATTAGTGTGAGTATCCCGGACGCGAAATACACGCTGGCCTATCGGAAGGGATACTACGCACTCGACTCTGGTCAAGCTCCGGCCGGATCGAAGAATCCGCCAAAGGAAAAGACAGCGGCGACTCCGAATCCCCTGCAGCCGCTGATGATGCGCGGTGCGCCAAGTTCCACTGAAATCCTCTACGGAGCGCGGGTGGGTCCTGTAGACCCGCAGCCGGCTCCAAACGCAGCCCGCGCCGGAAAGAACGCCAAACTGGCAAGGCCAACCAAACGCTACGCCGTGGATCTGATGATTCGCTGGACCGACGTGAAGCTGCAACTAGCCGTCGATGGTAAGCGCACCGGCAAGGTCCAGGTTGAGGTGCTCGCCTACGATCGCGATGGACATGCACTGAACTGGCAGGGAGGAACGCTCGCAATGAACCTGGCTCCCGATGTGTATGCCGCAATTCAGCGCTCCGGCGTTCCCGCGCACTTTGAAATCGACGTTCCTTCAGATAAAGATGTGTTTCTTTCCACTGGCGTTTATGACTGGGGATCTGGCAAGGCAGGAACGCTGGAAATCCTGCTTCCTTCTATTGCAACGATGACATCGCAGAATCACTAGATGACTAAACGAACCGGTTGAGGCTTTGGCCAGAATTAAAACATTTGAGAAGCCCGTTTAGCTTAAAAGGTAGCCGAATCTACATCTTTTTTCTGGGCAAAGATCGAATTCCTTCAAAACATAGAAACGCAAAAAGCTGCGGCCAGTAGGTCGCAGCTTTCGTTTGAAGCACTTGATCGTGAAGGGTCTCGCAGCGTACAAGGTTCGTCTGCTGCGTGTCGCCTTGAGAAGCAAATGGCATGCAGCAGACTCGAAATCAATCGTGAGTGGATTTGCTAGGCTGCTGTTGATGCCTCGCCGGGATTGACCAGGTCGCGCAATTCTTTTGAGGGCTTGAAGTACGGGACGCGCTTGGCTGGGACCTCCACTCGCTCTCCGGTCTTGGGATTGCGGCCAATGCGGGGATTGCGCTGGCGAATGCGGAAGGAACCAAATCCGCGGATTTCGATCTTGTCACCGCTTTGCAATGCGGAAATCACCGAATCAAAAACGGTCTCCACGATGACTTCGCCATCGCGGCGCGTCAAGTCGCCCAGGCGGGTGACCTTTTCCACCAGATCTGCCTTCGTCATGTCCTCTGGCCTCCGTACCACAGGATAAACGCATTCAGCACATGGAGTTAAGAAAAAACCGAATTTCTGTGAAATAGGCCGGTCCTATGACTGGTTGAGGGCCCGGGACGGCTGTCGTTTTTTCGGGATGGATGTCGTGATGACCGGGAGGCGGTATGATGTCTGAGTCTTCCCCCGCTGCTGCGTCATCGAGAAGGGAAGGAGCAAGCCGTTGGTGGAGCATCCCAAGTACAGTATCGTCATCCCGGCCTACAACGAGAGTGCCCGCATTCCGGCGACGCTTGAATCTGTAGTGGCAGCGATCCGGGCCAACCAGTGGCTGGCCGAGGTCATCGTTGTCAACGATGGTTCAACCGACTCCACGGCACGGCTCGTACAGGATTTTGCGCTGCGCGCTCCCGAAGTCCGCTTGCTTGAAAACCCCGGAAATCGCGGCAAAGGCTACAGTGTGCGCGCGGGGATACTCGATGCGCAGGGCGACATTTTGATGTTCACGGATGCCGATCTTTCAGCCCCGATGGACGAGGCCGGACGGCTGTTTGGCGCGATCGCTGATGGGGCCGATATTGCAATCGGGTCGCGCTGGCTTGAGAGTGGACGCCAGACCCATCGCCAGCCGCTGTATCGGCAGATTTTCGGACGCTGCTTCAACGCGGTTTGCCGCATGGTGATGCAGTTGCCGTTCGCTGATACGCAGTGCGGATTCAAGGCTTTTACGCGAACGGCGGCGCAAACGGTATTCCAGCTTCAGACCATCGAGCGCTGGGGTTTCGACCCTGAAATTCTGTTTATTGCCATCAAGCGCGGATTTCGTGTGGTCGAGGTGCCGGTAAGCTGGGCACACGACGAGCGCACCCGGATGAGTTATCTGCGCGACGGCCTGCAGATGCTGAAGGAGCTTGCCATCGTCCGGTGGAACGCCTTGACCGGACGATACAGCAAACCGACTGAGGCGATTCTTCGCACCGGCGAAACGCGCTAGTTTCCCTGTTGCGCAGGCTACGCGGACCGCTCTCGCCTCTTTCTCTCTTCTTCAGCGACGTCTGCGCGATTGATATCGCCCGGCAGGTCGCTTGCCGGTTCCTTTCTCCCAAGCACCTGGTCGTCAGGAATTACGCGCACCGTTTGTACTCGCAATACGCCAAGCAACTGCACGTTGCGGGGTGTGTTGGAGCGGCTCTCTTCGCGAAGATCATCAGCAAGCAATTCGTCTTCCACCGCATACTCGTATGTCGAGGCGCTTTCGCCCAGATCGGCGTTGTATTGCGCGAGGATCGATTCCGCCTCAGCCGCCCGGTCGCCGGCCTCGATGGTGACAACAGCGGCATCTTTACCGCGCGCGAAACGATGCGCGAAGTAACGAGCTCGATCCTGGGGATATTCATGGCTGTGAACGAACCCCGAAGGTCGGAGGCACCGTCGTCGTTTTCGTCGACCCGTTCGCTGAATTCGCGGCTTGCAGCATCCCCAGGGGCGCGCTCTTCGGAACGAACTTCAGCTATATTGCCTGAGAACCATGCCTTGATCTTGTCCCAGGTCGACGGTTCCTTGTCTTCGGTTTCGTAGACGGTTGTGTTGCCGAAGGTCGAAGACTCTCCCGTATAAGAACCGTGGTGCGCAATGCCGAGATGTGCGGATGTAAAGCCCGCCTTCTGCAGGGCATCCACTGCCTTGCGGGCGTCGCTGCTGTTTTCGAAATAGGCGGCGATTGTGCAGGTAGAAAACTCTGTCTGAGCCATAAATACCTCGCTGGGTTGAACGGGAGATAAGAATCAGTAACAGCGGTGGAGTCACGCGCCGCAGGACCAAGCTTGGTTTTTCGAGATTAGGTCGTGCTGCTGTCTTAGGATGCAGCCAGATTGAGATGGTTTTCCGGTGGAAAGAAGCAGACACGAAAAACAAGTATGCGCGCGAAAGCTCTCGTAGCCGTCTCGATTAAGACTCGATCAGGCAGTGGTTGTCTTCGCAACAGTCTGCAGACCGCGCGCATCGATTTCGAATTCGCGAATCTTGTATTTCTGGATTTTTCCGGAGAGCGTTGCAGGGAACTCATCGACAAAGCGCACATGCTCGGGGATTTTGTAGTATGCGATCTGCGCTTTGCACCACTCGCGGATTTCGATTTCTGTAGCTTCGGCGCCGGGGCGCAGACGGATCCATGCAACGACAATTTCGCCCAGGCGTTCATTGGGAATTCCGACGACCTGCACTTCGCCGACTTTCGGATGTGTGTATAGGAACTCTTCCACTTCGCGGGGATAGATGTTTTCACCGCCGCGAATGATGACATCGCGCGAGCGGCCGGTGATGTGCAGGCAGCCGTCTGCGCGCATCACGCCCAAGTCGCCCGTATGCAGCCAGCCGTCGGGCTTGACCACGTCTGCGGTTCCGACGGGGTCGCCGTCGTAGCCCTTCATCACGGCGTAGCCACGCACGCAGATTTCCCCCTGCATGCCGATGGGCTGCCTTGCGCCATCGGTGTTTGAGATTACTTGAATCTCGGTTTGCGGCATGGCGCGGCCCACGGTATTGACGCGGATTTCGAGCGTGTCGCCGGCGTCGCTCATGGTAACGACGGGCGAAGTCTCGGTCTGGCCGTACGCAATGACGAGCTCGCCGATATGCATTTCGTTGAGCACGCGCTTCATGAGCTCGACGGGGCACGGTGCGCCGCTCATCATGCCGGTGCGGAGGCTGGTGAAGTCGAAGCTGGAGAACTCTGGCAAACCGAACTCGGCCACGTACATCGCCGGAACGCCGTAGACCGAGGTGGCTCTTTCGTCGTGCACTGCCTGTAAGGTTGCGCGGGCGTCGAAGGTCCAGTTGGGAAAGATGAGAGCGGCGCCGGAGTTCAACGCACTCATTGTCCCGATGACGCAGCCGTAACAATGGAAAAGCGGAACCGGGACGACGATCAAGTCCTGCTCGCTGTAATGGAAGCCCTGGGCGAGGAACTGGCCGTTGTTCACCACGTTGTGGTGCGTCAGCATTACGCCCTTGGGCAGGCCGGTTGTGCCGCTGGTGTACTGGATATTGGCGACATCTTCTACGGCAACGTGATCGGGCAGTTGACCGGGAGCGTCGAGGAGCGCAGGCCACTCGGGGGAATCGAAGTAGATAGTGTGGGCGAGTTCGAGATTCAGACCGTGACGGGCGCGTTCGAGAATTTCTGCATAGTCGGCACGCTTGTCCTGATGCCAGAGGAACAGCGCTTTCATCCGGGAGCGCGTGAGCGTGTACTGCAACTCATGCGAACGATATGCGGGGTTGACATTGACTAGCGCTGCACCTGCTCGCGCACAGCCCATGTGCAACATGACCCACTCGATGCAGTTGGTGGACCAAAGGCCCACGCGGTCGCCGCGACGGATGCCAAGCGACCATAGGCCGCGGGCCACGCGATCGGCGGCATCGCTGAGTTCTGCCCAGGTCATGCGTTGCGGACTGATGGCGCGAGGCAACGGCCAGGCGATCGGGAAAGCGGCTCGCGGTGCGATGAAGAAGCTCGCCGATAGTGAGGTCCAGGAGGGGGCGGTCTTCTCCGCGGGTGTAACTCAGGGTCGCAGGTCTTCATCGACGGGCATGGGCAGGCTCACAATTCCAAATGGGCAGTTTACCGCGCTTTACATGTCCAAAATGTGATCCAGCACACATTCAGAAAAACTGAATGCGAGGGCGTCTTGGCGGAAATGAGGGAATGCCCACTGCGGATGGAAAGCAGATTCTTCGCTCACCACCCCCGAACCTACCCCATAGAGCTATCGATCTCTGGGGCCCTGGTACGTTCGGGGTCCCGTTCGCCCAGAATGTCTTCGCTGACTGGTCCTCAGAACCGCAGACTGAAATACGATTGCGCTTCGTTCGCTCAGAATGACACCGCATGTTAGGGCTTGCTGTGGGTATCTCCCACTGGCCAGTCTCGGCGGATTTGAAAATTGCTTCGATCACGGCCATGTTGGCGATTGCTTCTTCCAGCGGGACGGGAACCTCGCCGCCTTCAAGGACGGCACGGGAGAAAGCATCGCCTTGCATCGTGTACTGATCTGCGATGGGGAATTCTTCGACCTTGATGCCGCTGCCGAAGAGCTCGCCGGTTTCGTCGATGAGGATGCGGGTGGGTTGGTCTTTGGGCGCGTTGAAGGGGATCTGCATCTCGATGCGTCCCGTGGTGCCGAAGAACAGGACTTTCTGATAGTGGACCAACTGCGTGCTGCAGGTAAAGATCGCCTGTCCGCCTTCGAAATCCAACAGCGCAGAAGTCAGGCGGTCGATCTTCATCTTGGGATCGCGATCGATGAGGCCGACAACGCGGCGTGGCTCCTGCCCGAATCCGTAGCGCGCAGCCTGGATGCAGTAGCAGCCGATATCGAGCAGGGCGCCGCCACCGCTCTCGATGTGATTGCGGATGTTGGCGGGATCGTTGTTGAAGTAGCTGAAAAATCCCGCTACAGACCGCAATTGACCGATGCGCCCTGAGCGGAGCAGCTCGCCCACGCGCAGCCATTGAGTGTAACTGCGAATCATGAAGGCTTCGCCGATCTTGACGCCGGTGCGGGCGCGGACGGCAAGCAGCGTCTTGGCCTCGGCCACGGTGATGCTGATGGGCTTCTCGCAGAGAACATGCTTGCCGGCTTCGGCGGCCTTCACGGTCCAAGGCACATGCATCTGGTTGGGCAGAGGATTGTAGATGGCGTCGATGTCGGGGTCGGCAAGCAACTCCTCGTACGATCCGTAGGCCTTGGGGATGCCCAGCTTCGCCGCCGTTTCTTTGGCTTTGGCAAGATCGCGCGAGGCGATTGCGTCCACGGTAGTGAAGTTGCCGTGCTGCATGGCCGGCAGGACTTTTCTGATCCCGATGCTGGCAGTGCTCAGGACGCCCCAACGAAGCTTCTTCGACATGGCAGCCATGATACAAGCAGAGCGGGTCACATCGGCTGCGTTAGAGAAGGTTCACGTGCGCCGGGGTTGCGCCGTGCTCGTTGCAGAATCGCGATCAGGCAGAGTGTCGTCGGGCGACGATATGCGAGCTGTCAACCCAAACGGGTATCAAACCATTGCGGCGAAGTAGTTTTTCGATTCGCAACGGAGCGTCGGAACGACCTCGCGATTCGAAGATTTCGAAGTGCACTTCCACGAAAACGGCACGCAATTCCGGCGCTGCGAGAAGAGACTTCATCCCGATGAGCACCTCTTCTTCGAAGCCTTCAACGTCGATTTTAAGCAGGTTAGGAGTTATTCCTGATTTTGCCCGGTATGAATCTCCGCACATGATGGGCACTTGGAAACTTATTCCGGAAGACGATTGTCCAGCGAAACACTCGAGATGGCCAACTGTGTCCGATTCGGGAACGAGCAACCGACCCGACCCATCGAAATCGCTCAGGGCGATCTGCTCATTCCTCACCCAGGGGTAAGGCCTGGTGTGATGGCACAACTTCTCATAAGTATCCGGCACTGGCTCGAAGGCAAAGATGCGTCCGGTACTGCCGGCCCCCTCGGCAAATATCGTTGTGTAGAAACCAACGTTTGCTCCTACATCCCAGATCAAATCGCCCGGTCGCACTTCCGCGGAGATCTCGCGGCGAAACCTCTCTTCGTAGTTGCGTTGGGGCGCCAGGCAGTAATACAGCCGTTTAAGGCCAATGCGTCGCGCAATTGATCGCGCCTTGATGATTGCCTTGTTCATTGCAATGCCGGGACCTGGAGTTCGAACAGCTCTCTCGCGCACCTAGTCTCTGATAAGCGGGAGGCTGTTGTCATGCAAAAGAAGAACCCGCGCGTTAACCCAGGCTCGGTTTCTTCCGAACCGCATGAGAAGTTAAGCTGTTTCGAGATAGGTGTCCGCTATAATCTCCAGAACTCCGATGAATTCTTCCCCTACTCGCGAAGGTTCTTCGTCAGCTTACGAAGGTCCGATCACGCTACCTCCGGAAAGATCAGAACCCGGACGTCAAAAACCACTCAGCACCCGGCTCTTCCATGGCATGTGCCTGGCGGTCTTGCTGATCGTGGCTTCGGCGGCGTCTTTCAGCGCCTTTTATGAAAAGTGGCATTTTCGCGAAGCAGGGGTGCGCGGCTTCGACTCGATAGCCCAGTTCGACCAAATGATCGATGGCACGGCCAATCGGCCCTATATCTACCGGCAACTGCTGCCCGACATAGCCAACTCACTTACCCGCCTCTTGCCGGTCGATGCGATTGCACGCCGGGTACCGGCGAGGGCCAAAGAGCGAATCGGAGTTGCGTTCAATCTTTCTTCAAAGAAATATCCTGCTCAATACCTGATCGTGTATATCGCGACCTATTTGTCTGCTTTGCTTGCGGCCTTTGCTCTGTACCGGGTTTGTACTGCCGTGAACCTGTCGCAGCCCGCGGCAGTGTTTGCGACCGTCGTGTTCATGCTCCTCTTTCCCTTGATCGGGATCAAAGGCGGCTACTTCTTCGACTATCCGGAACTGTTCTTCCTGGCGGTGGCGGCATGGATGGCGCTTGAGATTGAATGGTGGTGGATCATCCCCATTGCAGCGCTGGGAACCTGGAACAAGGAGTCTTTCCTGCTCTTCATGTTCACGCTGTATCCGCTCTTCCGCCTCCGCAGTTCGCGTTTGAAGTCGCTTGTCGGAGTCTGCGTTCTGGTCGCGGTGTGTGTCGCGGTCTACCTCCCCATTCGGCATCACTTCGCGCATAATCCCGGCGGAACCGTCGAGTGGCATTTGAAAGATCAGATCGATTTCTACCTGCATCCTTTCCAGGTGGATACGTGGATCGACAGGACCTACGACCTCATGTTCCCGGCCTTGAGCGCTCCCATCCCTCTTATGCTGCTGATCTGGGTTGTCTGGCGAAGCTGGCGCCTTCTGCCTGGCTGGCTCAAGCGCCACGCGCAGATTGCAGCTGTTATCAACATTCCCCTCTACCTGCTTTTCTGCCAACCGGGAGAATTTCGCGACCTCAGCTTGCTGTTTATTTCGTTTCTGCTAGTCCTGGCATTCAGTCTGCAGGAGTGGATGAATTCCGCTGTGCAGAAGCGCATAGAAGCCCCGGCCTTGTCGGGACAGATGCCCAACCAAATCTGTTCGATTGAGGATCTGGGATCCGCCCGCGATTCTTCTAATGCGTAATTTAAAGCTTTCGGGCCTCGCAGTATATCGAGACATTCTTGTAGGGCGTGCCATCCGGATTCGAGTCCAGGAAATCGTTACAGAATTCCGGAATGGCGGATTTATCGAAAGTCAAAAATCGAACATCTCCGAACCCGCATTCCTTCATCAGGAGCTTCAAGCCGTATTGGTCATACATCCAGCGGTGCTTTTCTCCGATCGAAGTGCCGTTCCAAACCATCGGACGAAGAGAACCCGGAATGAGGCGCCTCACGACTCCCAGATAGGCATAAGTAAGCTTTGTGGCTACTTTCTGGAACGTGATTCTCGCCAACCTTCGCCCCAATCCATCAGGCGCGGTGGAAGCTGACAGTTCGCTTTCGATCCGCGATTGAACGTAAGCAAGCATCGTTTGGTCACGTCCATCCGCTATCGTACGAATGAGCGTTCCCATATCCCCGCCTGGTGTTGTGCGGATGAGCTGGTCAAGCAACTCGATTTTTATCCAGTTGTAGAGCTTCGCCTTTTCTGGGTCAGAATCGCTCATTGCAAGGACGCGGAAATACTCCCGGCATGAAGCCTCTAGATCGGGAACCACCGTGCGAAGAATCCCGCCGGGCTTAAGAACGCGCCCTGATTCCTTAATGAGGAAAGCGCCTTGCTGAGCAGTGAAGTGCTCTAAGACGTGGCTGCTATATGCGACGTCGAAGTTGTTGGAAGGAAAAGGAAAACCGGCCAGCAGATTGACGCTGGTGACGTGTTTGCCCTCACTGTGAAAATCGATATTCGTCCAGCCTTCTGCATACCTCGTTCCACAGCCAAAATTGAGTTTCAGCATAAAGCCGTAGTTTAACCGACGACGCGAGCAACGTTTCCGGTTGCAAGGCTCGATATTGCCTATGGTGTCGTCCTTTAAGGCTTTCTGCACATTCTGAGCTTGTGGGCGATCCTGCGGGGCGGATGGGAAGGTTGTGCACGATCGCTTCAAATGCTGCTTCTTAAAGCAGCCCGGCCACTAGCGAACGCGGGATAAGTCTGAGGGTAGTTTCACTCAGAAAATAGGAATTTGGCTTTGCATTCCATCTGTCACCACGCTCGGAAAGAGAGGGGCTGGAAACCTGATGTAAGTTCTTGAATATTATGGTGGGCGCTGCAGGATTCGAACCTGCGACTTCCACCGTGTGAAGGTGGCACTCTACCGCTGAGTTAAGCGCCCGGCCTGGAGGGGGCACCCCGGGTGGGCGCAAGGTGCGCCGGAGGGGCTCGCTGTAGGTTAGAGTAACACCAGCGACACTCCTCGGCCAACCCTGCTGCACGGCCGCCGGGGAAGCAGCTGAAATCGCTCCAAGTTACTGATGCGCTGGCGAGTACGATCAATCCGAGTGGCACGCGAATCCGCTCCCGGGGACCAGCCATTGGTTCCCCCATGGCCATTAGGCGGAGGCATGGGTTTGCCGTTTTTCGAGCTTGCTGCAGCAGACGGGCTGTCGAGTGCCCATCTGGCGGTTATGTCGAGCCGATCGGGAGACGATGAGCCGGCCCGAAAGATCGGCACTGATTCGGCGGGTTCCGGTTCTGGGCGATCCGATTCTGTTTCTGGCCGTTCCGGGGCTAAAAAGCCGGTAAACGGTGCAAATTCAGAGCCTGAAACTGACGAATCCGCGCAACCTTCCGAGGAAGACGGGGTTCCAGAAGATATGGCAACCCTGGTACTGGACAATCCGGCGCTGGGACAGGGCACACCGCGCAACCCAGCCGAGACGCAAAAGCCCATCAATTATGCGATGGACGAGTCAAGTGATGCGGCGGTTATGCTGCGGGTGGCAGCAGGCGATGAGGCCGGTTTCAATTACCTCGTGGGCAAGTACCACCGGGCAATGATCAGTTTCCTTTTTCGGATGGTGCACAACCAGGCGGTTGCCGAAGAATTAGCGCAGGAAGTTTTCCTGCGGGTGTATCGTTCGCGTGAGAGCTATCGGGCGGAAGCAAAATTTACGACATGGCTCTACCGCATCGCGACGAATCTTGCGGTAAATCACGCGCGCGATACCCGGCACGAACGCTCTGCGTCGACGATTTATCTGGACGCGCCAGACGAGGAATCGGGCACGACGCCGGATGTGGCCGACGATACTCCTTCAGTGGAGCAGAGTATTTTGCGCGATGAGCGCATGGCGGCGATTCGGGCACATGTAATGGCACTGCCGGAACGACAGCGCATGGCAGTGTTGATGCACAAGTATCAAGGGATGGATTATCGGCAGATCGGGGACGTTCTGAAACTGAGCGAGTCGGCGACCAAGTCGCTGCTCTTCAGGGCATACCAGACACTGCGGGATAAGCTGAAGGAATTCATCTGAGGATTGAAAGCCGGGCGACACCGGCGGGAGTGGGGTAGTAGCGATGAAAACGATGAACAAATGCACCGCGATGGAAGAGAAGCTGGCTGATATGCTGCTCGATCCTCAAGCGGCGCCTGCCGAGGTTAAGGCTCATGTTGCTGCGTGTGAAAACTGCCGCAAAGAGCTTGAAGAGGTGCGCGCGACCATGGCGGCGATGGATGCCTGGTCGGTGCCTGAGCCCAGCCCTTACTTCATGACCCGGCTTGGTGCGCGGATGCGCGAAGAACGGGAAGCTCCTCCACAATCATGGCTGCAGCGCATCCGCGCCCGCTTTGCCTATGGCCCGCCAGTGCACGCTCGTCCGCTGGCTGCGATGGCGCTGACGGTGATGCTGCTGGTGGGCGGCGGAGCATACCTCGGCGTTACGAATATTGAGCAGCCGCAGCCACCAGACCATAACGCTGCGGTGGTGCGCGATTTGCAGACGCTTGACAACAATAAGCAAGTGCTCGATCAGCTGGAGGCAATCTCTGACAATCCGGACGACGCGATTATGGACGATCCGAACTCGGATGATCCTCAATCGCAATAGCTGAGGGAAGTACAAGAAAAAATGGCGGGGGCCAGGATCATGAATGGGGCAACACACAGAGGGACTGTGAGGGAGACGCGCCTGGCGGTTATGGCCGCCGTGGCGATGGTCTGTCTTTGCGTGCCTGCCGCCCCTCTGATCGCGCAGCATCAAAACAATCCACATCCCTCGGCTCCTTCGCATTCTGCTGCTCCTCAGCAACAGAGCCGCCCGCAATCTACACATCCACAATCGACGCAGCAGCAGTATCAAAACCAGAGAGGGAACGCGCCGCAATATCAAAATCGTGCGCCGCAGCAGCAGTACCAGAATCGGCCGGCGCCACAGTATCGGCCCCCGGCGGGAACACAGCCCCAGCGTCCGACGCAGAATCCATACACTCCGCAGGCGGGTGCGCGCGGCGTTTACCCGAGTTCGAACTACAACACCTACGGTCGACAGACGTATCCGGGTACTGCCAGGCAGACTTACGCGCCTCCGGGCCATCTTGGCGCGTGGCTCAACACCCATCGCAATGTTCCGGTGCCGCAACAGGAGCAGATGTTGCGCAGCGATCCCAGCTTCCGTCAATTGCCGCAGGGCGAACAGCAGCGCGTGATGAACCAGCTCAACCAGGTGAACCAGCTGCCCGACGCTCAACGCGAGCGGCGCCTGGCACGAGCAGAGAACCTTGAAAAGCTGTCGCCGGAGGAGCGTGCGCGGGTTTCGCAATCAGCACGTCGCTGGACCGCGATGCCGCAAGACCGGCAGGCGATGATGCGCAATGCCTTCCGCGATCTGAAGGCCGTTCCGCCCGATCAGCGATCGATCGTTCTGAGTTCAAGCCGCTACCAGGGCCAGTTCAGCCCGGAAGAGCGTGGAATCCTGTCTGACATGCTGCAGGTCGAACCGTACGCACCGCCGCGGCAATGACCTGTAATGCAAAGCGAAGTTGCCCGTCGAGCGGATGCTTTGGCGGGCTTTGTCGTTTTTGACTTTGTCCTAATGGATGACCCGTTTGCGCTGTTTCACTTTCACAGCGGGCGATCCCGCATACACACCCCACGGTTCAAGATCACGCGTTGCCACGGAGGCCAGCCCAAGAATCGCACCTTCGCCGACGTTTACCCCGGGTGCAACACAAGCTCTCGCGGCTACCCATGCATAGGCGCCCACTTCCATCGTGTAAGCCAGCAGGGGAAAAGCGGGATCATCGAAGTCGTGCGTTGCGCCACAAAGGTAAGAGTTCTGCGAGAGAATCGCATGTGAACCAAGCCGGACCGGTGCGGGGTTGTAGATTTCGGCGCCATCCCCCACGGCTACAAGGTCAGAGCACTCAAGATTCCACGGCGCCCACACCCGCGACGATGGATAGAACTTGCAAGTGGGTCCCAGCTTTGCGCCAAAGAGGCGGAGCAGCATCGCCCTCCACGCAAAAAACGGGCGCGGCGAGAAGCGATATAAGACCGCCCAGCAGAGATTCCACATCAGTCGCCGCATGCGGTTGCTGAATGAGAAGGCCGGCCGCAGATAAGGATCTGCCGCCGTTTCAGCCGCAATGTTTTCCGCCGCGTTGTAGTGAACCTGCCTGGGCATCTCTCCCCGAGTTTACGGCATTTCAGGAATACCAACTCAGCGGGCTACTTCCAGCGACCCCTTCAAGCGGATATCGCGCGACGATGCCCCCACCTGAATTTCGAACGTGCCCGGATCGAAGGTCCACGCCTTGGTCTCCGGGCTCCAGTACTCGAATGCTGACCGATCGATCTTGAACTCGACTGTTTGCGTCTCGCCCGGTTTCAGTTCCACGCGGCTGAAGGCTTTGAGCTCGTGTGCCGGGCGGTCGATTTTTGCATGGCCGTCGCGAACGTAGAGCTGAACCACTTCACCGCCCGCACGGTGGCCCGTGTTGCGAACTTTCAGAGTGATACCAACAACCTCATTCGGGTTGTTGCCAGTAAACTTCGCTCCCTTGGCTAATTTCAGATCACTGTATTCGAACGTTGTGTAGCTCAGACCAAAGCCAAACGGAAATTGCGGCTCCACATTCTTCGTGTCGTAGTAGCGGTAGCCGACGTAGATTCCCTCGGCGTAAGTGGTTTTGAGATCCTTGCCGGGGTAAGTTTTTGCAGCCGGAGAGTCTTCGAATTTTTTCGGCAATGAGACCGGGAGCTTGCCGGACGGATTGGCGTCGCCAAAGAGAATTGCTGCGAGCGCGTTGCCACCCTCCTGACCGCCATACCACATATCCAATAGCGCTGGTGTGGTGTCGATCCATTTCGTCATCGTTACCGGATCGCCGGTGTTGAGGACAACAATGGTGTGCGGATTCGCCTTCTCGACGGCGGCGATCAACTCATCCTGCCCTGCGGGCAGGTCCATCGTCTTTACGTCGAAGCCTTCAGACTCGATCTTGTTGTAGCGGCCGACCACAACCACCGCAACGTCGGCTTTCGCTGCAGCATCTGTCGCCGCTTTCAGATCATTCGCCCGCGCTTCCGGGGTATCGTGCGCTGCATCCTCGCCCTCCATACCGACGCCAAGGGCAGACGTGATCTGAATTCCTGCTCCAGCGCGCTTCTGAATGCCCTGGAGCGGAGAGATCGCGTACTTCGGACGAACCAGAGAACTGCCTCCGCCGCCGGTGCGCGCGACGACCGCGTTGGGGCCGATGACTGCGATGGAATGAATCTTCGCGGGATCGAGCGGCAGCAACGAGTTCTGGTTCTTCAAGAGAACAATGCCTTCCGTTTCACCGTCGCGTGCCGTCTTCTGCTGCTCCGGCGTGTCCACTTCTCCGAGCGCGGTGTGCGGGAAGTCCATGATGCCAGCGAGCAGGATGACGCGCAGAATGCGGCTCACGTTGTCGTCGATTCTTGCCTCGGTGATCTTGCCGGCTTTCACGTCGCCCAGCACTTTGTCGGCCGTAAGCCAAGTGCCGCTGCTACCCTGCTCCTGGGCACGCGGCCGCGCCAACATTGCCGTTGCCGGAGGCCCGCCGGGCATTTCCAGGTCCATGCCGGCGTTCACCGTGGGAGCAGTTGAGTATGTGCTGGCCCAGTCCGAAACTACAAAGCCCTTGAAGCCGAACTCTTTCTTCAGCACGACGCTCAGAAGGTAATCACTCTCAGCGCAGTGATGGCCATTCACCAGGTTGTAGCAGGACATTACCGACCATGCGTCTCCCTGCTGGACCGCTGCCTTGAATGCGGGCAGGTAAATCTCGCGCAGCGTGCGCTCGTCAATATTCTCGTCAATCCGATGGCGTTCGAACTCCTGGTTGTTTGCGGCGAAGTGCTTTACTGACGGAATCACGCCCTCGCCCTGCACGCCGCGGATATATGCAACGCCGAGCTGGCCCGAGAGGTACGGGTCTTCGCCGTAGCCCTCAAAATTGCGACCCCACAAGGGAACACGGTTGATATTGATGGTGGGGCCGAGAATCATATCGCGGCCAAGCGCCTTGACCTCCTGCGCAATGGCCTGGCCTTCGCGCTGCACGAGCGCGGTGTCCCAGCTGGCCGCCATCGCCACGCCTGACGGGAAGGACGTTGTCTCAACCCTGACTGCATTTGCCGTCGAGTTGGTAATTGCCGAACTGCCCGCCCACGAACGCACTCCCATGGGCCCATCGGCCATCTTTATGGATGGAATGCCGAGGCGCTGGATCGGAGCCGATTCCATCCAGCCGGAACCGGCAAGCATGGTCGCCTTCTCTTCCAGCGTCATCCGCTTCAGCAAGTCCCGCACGCGCTGGTCGATAGGAAGAGCCGTGTTCTTATACGGTGGGGCAGCCTGCGTTGCAGCCGGCGCTGGGCTTTGTGCACAAAGAAATGCGACATTGAGCGATGCAGAGGAAAGCAGCAACCACAAGGACAAACGAACGGCGCAGCGCATGGACTGGAACTCCTGTGGCGGGAGGAGCCCCCGCCCTAAAGTTGCGGCAATAGTAGCGGATGATGGTCGATCCGAACAAATGCCGGCGCTGTCGTTTGCATGCGCAGAACGGCCGAAAAGTCTTTGACAGCGCTTTTTGAACGGGCGTAGCATCATGCCGCAACACCGGCCCCTCGATAAAAAATCTGGAGGTCAGCAATGGGAACCACTACAGCTACACCCGCTTTTGAACAGTCAAAGTTCGATGCCTTCATGGGGAAGGCCGTTATGGATATGGGCGCTGCAATGCACGCAGCGCTCATCGTGATTGGCGACAAATTGGGCCTCTACAAAGCGATGGCCGGCGCGGGGCCATTAACGCCGGCAGAACTGGCAGCAAAGACCAAGACAACCGAGCGCTACGTTCGCGAGTGGCTTAATGCCAACGCCGCCAGCGGTTACGTCACCTATGACGCCGCCTCAAAGAAATTCGAGTTGCCGCCCGAGCAGGCATTCGCCCTCACCACCGTCGACCTGCCGGGCGCGTTCCACATCATTTCAGCCTGCTTTAAAGACGAGCCGAAGATCACGCAGGCTTTCCGGACCGGCGACGGCGTTGGCTGGCACGAGCATGATGCCAACCTGTTCTTTGGCACGGAGCGGTTCTTCCGGCCCAACTATGAGCAGAATCTCCTGAGCGGATGGATCCCTGCCCTCGAAGGAGTTGGCGACAAGCTTGCCAAGGGCGCTACGGTTGCCGATGTTGGGTGTGGGCACGGCGCTTCGACGATGCTGATGGCCAAGGCGTTTCCGAAGTCGCGGTTCAACGGATTCGATTATCACAGTGGGTCTATCGAGTACGCGCGTCATGTTGCAGGACGCGATGGGCTTCTGGATCAGATCAACTTCGAGGTTGCGAGTTCGAAGAGCTATCCCGTGAACGGCGGCTACGATCTCGTCACGTTCTTCGATTGCCTGCATGATATGGGCGATCCCACCGGAGCCGCGCAACACGTGCTGTCGTCGTTAAAGCCCGATGGAACATGGATGATCGTGGAGCCGTTTGCAAATGACGCGCCGGAACAGAATCACAACCCTGTCGGCCGCATCTTCTACTCCGCTTCAACGATGATCTGCACGCCTGCGTCGCTGGCGCAGGAAGTGGGAGCAGCGCTTGGGGCACAGGCAGGCGAAGAGCGCATTCACGACGTGGTCACGGCAGCGGGGTTCAAGCGTTTCCGCAGAGCGGCAGAGACGCCTTTCAACCTGGTGTATGAAGTGCGGCCATAATTCTGGCTCAAAGTTAGTTGATCCCGAGCGACGAGCCGGTCCGCTCTGGCTCGTCTTCAGGCCCGAACAGCAGCCAACCTGATCCCGCCGCAATCAGCGAAAGGCCCAACCAGCCGCGGGCTTGAACTCCGGGGTGCAGGAAAGCGAGCCCAGCCAGGTTCGCCAGCAGCGGCGCGATCAGAAATCGCGTCGTCATGCGCATGGCCGTCATGTGGCGCATGAGCCAGAAGAGCAGCACGAGCGCCAGCAGGTCGAGCACCGTCCACACATCTACGCGCGGAGAAGACCATGCGTGCCGCTCAAAGACGGCGCTCCAAACGCCGAGGGCGACTGCGGCGGATCCCGCTGAGACCGCCGCGAAGCTCAGCGAAGATTTGGCGGGTTGTTCGCGAACGAGGCGCACGGAAAGGCAGTTGGCCGCAGCGACGGAAGCGACCGCTGCCAGAATTCCGCTGAAAGCAAGAACTGCGGCCCCGGATTGGGGGACGTTGAACGGAAAAACAAGCAACGTGCCGCAAACTGCAATCAGCGACGCTGCCAGCCCGCCGCGTTGCTGCGACGCCGACCCTGAACCGAGGTAAGGCTCGAAGACCACGGCAAAGACTGGCGTGAGTGAGAAGAGCGCCACGCGCGTAATGTCGTCGATATTTCCTTTCGCAATTTCGATCAGGAGCGAGGGCGCGGCAAAAAGCCCTATGCCGGCCAGGATGGTTGAACCAAGCACGCTTCCGTGCGGCCACGATGCTTTGCGAACGAATGCAGCGACCGCCGAAATTCCGGCTAATATCGCCAGAGGTATTGCCTGCCGCACCACCGAGGATGAACTCCCGCTGGGTGTCGAGCCAGGCAGCAGATCGGAGCGCAGGGAACCGGAAGCCCAGAGCAAACAAAGGAAAAGCAATGCCAGGATGGGCGCCATTTTCGTCTTCAGTCCGGGCAGAGGTGGTCCTTTCTGACTTCGATCAGAGCATAATGGAGCGCCTGCGTCAGGATCGAGCCGGGAGACGGTGCGGATGTGCTGCTAAGTTACAATGGAGATTGGGCCGAGGCCGAATTTTTCAAGTAGAGCAAGGAGTTTCAAGTTTATGGCGATTCCCGCCACCCAAATGCGTCCGGGCATGATCATCAAGCACAATGACAATCTTCACCTCGTCTTCAAGGTGGAGCACCGTACCCCGGGCAACCTGCGCGCCTTCATCCAGGCAAAACTTCGCAATCTGAAGTCCGGCGCCATGTTCGAACACCGCTTCCGCTCGGGCGACGCCATTGAGAAGGTCGTGGTCGACGAGGTCTCCATGGAGTTTCTCTACGCCGACGGCGACGACTATTACTTCATGAATCCGGTGGATTATGAGCAGACGGTGCTGAAGGGGTCGACTCTTGGCGACGCGGTTGAGTACCTCACGCCGAATTTGCAGATCAAGGTCAGCTACCACGACGGACAGGCCGTGGGCATTGAACTGCCGACGTTTGTTGAACTCACCGTAGTTGAGACGGAACCCGGATTGAAATCGGCGACGGCGTCGTCTGTGACCAAGCCTGCCAAGACCGAGACCGGTCTTGTGGTGCAGGTCCCCCCGTTCATCAACGAAGGCGAAAAGATCCGCGTCGACACGAGCGAGGGCGCTTACATGAGCCGCGCGTAGGCTCGCTCATTTGGGAATGTATCAAAGCGCCGGGACCTTGGTTCCGGCGCTTTTTCGTGGCCGCGGCTAGCCCGTTTAACTACGACGAGAGCTAAGCCACGCTACCAAGCTCCCCGTAAGGACCCCGGCAGCGAAGACAACGCCCATGGCCTGGAACGGCTTCTGTTTTACGGTGCGCCGTGCTTCGTATATCGCGTCCCCCGCGACATCCCGGCCCTGCTTGAGCGCCTTGACCGCCGACTCCACTCCCTCTTCGACCGCATCGGTGACGACTGCCTTGAGTTTAGAAACCTCGCGAAGGATATCGTCCACGGAAGCCTGTTTTTCCAATAAGCTTGATGTCATTAGATTTAGCCCTCTTTTATCGAAAATGGTTACCGCGGTCCGTAATCGTCAACGGGGCGCGATAGACATGGGTGTGATGTGATCCGGCCTATTCCTGTTGCATAAGGAACGAAAGAGAAATCTTGATCGCGTTATTCCGCTGAAATTTCAAGCTTCTTTACTAGGATTGGCCAATCAGGGCCGCAGCTAACCTCGGGTACGGCGGACCAGGAGCAGAGTCTGATCGTCTGAGGTTTTTCCAAAGTCTCTGGCCGACTTGAAAATCCCGGCGGCGATTTCCGGGAGTGGAAGAGGGGCCAGTTGAATCAATGCACTTTCGACATAGGAATCTCCCAACTCACTGTTCCTTGAATCGAAAACCTCAGTCAGGCCGTCCGTCACAATTGCAAGAATGTCACCAGGCTGAAATTGGATGGTGCCAGTTTGAAAACGTGTGCCGGGAAACATCGCAACAGGAAGATTCTCGACTGTGTGCCGAACAACCGCACCCGTATTGCGCTGAAAATGGAAAATCGGCGGATGCGCTGCGACCGAGTAGGTCACTTGCGCATGAGGCGAAATCAGCAGATAGGCAAAGGTGGCGTAGGCAGACGTCTCCGTCAATGGCGCCAGCGTATCGTTTACTGCTTCCAGCAGGCCCTCGCCGCTTGGCGGTTTGGCCATGGTATGCCACGGAGATCTCGCCGCTACGAGGCCGCCGTCCGCCGACTGACCGAGTTCTACCTTTGCATCTCTATCGGGGGAGTGCTTGGCGGCTTGTTTAACGCGCTTCTGGCCCCATTGATATTTCGGACGGTTCTCGAATTGCCGCTCGCACTGATCCTTGCAGCGCTGTTGCGACCGACCGTCGAATCAAAAGTGCTGACGGCGTCGGCAGCCGTGTGGGCGAAACGAAAGATGGTGCATGCGAACTGCGGTCTTGACCATGCTCATCAACACGCCGGCCGCCACTCCGCTTGCGCGTGCGGGCATGCGACCGAGTCGCGCTTCAAACATCCTGATCTTCGGCTATTCGCTGCTGTGGTGCCTCAGTTTTGCCAAGCGGCGGCTCCGCTTTGTCTGGGGACTGACGGCGGTGGTTTGCCAGCTAATGGCCCGCGACATCGGCAACATAAGCGCAGGTGAAGTCTCCAGCTTCCGCAAGGTCAGATGAGATCGCCGCCCACGGTTCCGCTGGGAATGGAGATGCCGTATGTCTCGATGTTTCCAGACTTCACATCGATTGGAGGAACCAGTTGCTGTTGGATTCGAGAAGCGAGCTCGATCTCAGTGTGGGCAGCGAAATACCGTTTTCCCTCCATCTGGAAGAAGGTGCCAAACCAGCCGTAACTAAAGAGAATCAATCCGATGATCAGCAAACCATGCACGTCCACATGCGTTCGCCACTGTTCAGATGTAAATGTACCTGGAAGAGGCGGAAGGATGCGCGCTAGAGCTATGAGCCACGCCATCTGCACAAGGGCGAGTGCGGTGGCGAAGATGACGAACATGCGTCGTGACATGCGACGGTGGAGAATCAAAATCCACAGCACAGCAAACACCGCCGATGTCAGGATCTTCGCGGCGAGGCGATGGGCGTCAGAGTGCTCCACATCGAAGAGGTCATTAACAGCTCCGACAGACGCAAATGTGAACCCAACCGCAAGGCAGAAAGTCAGGAATGAACGCAGCGGCATGGTGGTGAATAATTCCCGTCGAGCATTCCACCTGTTCATTCAAACGTCTCCATCGCGGCGCCAAAATAGCCTCAAAGTTCGATGCGAACTAGCCGGAGGGGGCTGGAACAAAGGACCTGAGCCCTGGCTCGATCGGGCGCGGCGCAGGAATTTGGCAGAAAACAGAAGGGGGAGCGGAAAGCAAATAAAATTCCACTTGCGCGCTCACCTCCTTTGTGTGTTACAGTCTGTAACATTATGGCGAGTAACACTCACGACCCGGCGGAACTTGGGGAACTGGAGCGGGATCTTCTTTCGATTGTCTGGCGGCTGGGGACGGTGACGGCCGAGCAGGCGCGCGAGGAGCTTAACCGGCCCCTGAAAGATTCAACGATACGTACGGTGCTGCGGCGTCTCGAGGAAAAAGGCTACTTGGCGCACAGCGTCGAAGACCGCACCTTTCTCTATCGTCCTGCGGAATCGCGGCAGCGCGTGGCTGGGCGGGCGGCAAAGCGCATCGTCGACTGGTTCTGTGAAGGATCGGTGGAAGAGCTTCTGGTGGGCATGGTGGACTCCAAAGTCCTCGACCAGGCCGAACTGCAGCGCCTTGCCACGCGTATCTTCGAAGCGCAGAAGCGGGCGGGCGGCCAAATCACTCCTGTCGAAATGAAAAAGGAGGCCAAGCAATGATCTCCTCAATTCTGGTTGAAGCGGCGGTTCGTTCCGCACTTCTGGCCGTTGCCGTCTGGATTGGTCTGCGGATTTTTGGCGTGCGCAACGTACTGGCGCAGAAATGCGCATGGGGACTGGTGCTGGCTGGGGCGCTCTCGATGCCGATGGTGCTTCCCATGGCGTCGCACTGGACCGTCTTGCCGGCCAATGTGAGAGTCGTGCTTCCGGCTGACCCGCAGACGCTACTTGAGGAATTGCAGGCGAGGATTCAGGCCAAGACATCGCCCGATCAGCCCGTAGCAGCGGATGTAGCCGCGACTGGCACTGGCGAGCAGCATATCGATCAGCAGTCGGGGCTATCGGCAGGCGGGGCGGCTGGAAACAGCTCACTCCCGTCGCCCGAGCATGAAAGCTCCTCTGCGAAGGCGATCGAGTATATGCAGCCTCAGCCGACGGCCCAAACCGAATCTGCAACCCCTCTCGCGGTGCCGCCGGCGCATGGAGCCGTGCCGGCGCGTGAAGCCACGCCGCAGCGTGCAGCGTTCTCGCTATCGAAGATCATTCTTGCGGTTTATCTCGCCGTCGCAGGCGTATTCCTCATTCGACTCGCCTACGGATTGATGACAGCTCTTCGGCTGTATCGCCGTGCGAAGCCGATCTCCGGCGCTTTGTTAGCGGCTCCAGCAACTCCCGTTGACCTTCGCTGCAGCACCGAGGTTTCGTCGCCGGTCACCATTTTCTCGGCAATCCTGTTGCCGACCGATTATCCGACTTGGGATAGCGAGAAGCTGCGCGTGGTGCTGGCGCATGAGCGTTCGCACATCCGGCAGAGGGACTTCTATCTGCAGTTGCTGGCGGGGGTTTACGCCGCCGCGTTCTGGCCGAGCCCGCTGGGTTGGTGGCTCAAACGCAAGCTTTCAGATCTGGCCGAGGCGATCAGCGACCGCGCAGGACTGGAAGAAGCGGCCGACCGGACTTCGTATGCGCAGATCTTGCTCGAATTCGCGGCGTTGCCGCGCCCAACCCTGACAGGAGTTGCCATGGCCAACAGTGGATCTCTCTCGCGCCGCATCGAGCGGCTGTTGAACGACGTTTCTTTCCGGCAGGCGTTTGCAGGTTCGCGCCGCGCCCTGGTGGCCGTGCTGATAGTGCCGGTTGCGCTGTTTGCAGCTACGGCGCTGGTGCGTGTGCAGGCCGCGGGACAACAGGCGCCAGGCGAAGTTCCCGCCCCGCCTGCTCCGGCTACGGCGCCGGCGAAGTGCCAGCTCCGCCCCCTGCGGTTGCGCCGGTTGCACCGCAGAGCGGCGTGTCGCAGCCTGTGCAGATTCTCGATGAGCCGGCGACGCCTCCGGCTGCAATTGCACCAGAGCCGCCTGCGAAGGTTGGAACGCCGGCAGCTTTGGTTGCACCAGCAGCTCCGCGAAGCCCTTCCGTGCTCACGATTACTCCGCGTGCGCCAGCCGCTCCACCTGTGCTGGCGATCGCGCCGCTGACCCCCGCGCGTCGCGAATTGATGATGAAGGCGCTCAAAGACAGCCAACTCGCACGCAAGAACATGATCATGGTTGCGCCGATGGCGCCGACGATGGCGATCATTGCGCCGCGCGCCAGCTACGGCGTGGGCTACGGATACGGAGTGGGTCAGAGCACCACCACTGAAACTGGGAACTCGTCATACAGCAACAACGGAAAGCACTCCGGTTATCGCTACTACCATTCCTCCAACGGCCAGTCGTATGCGGTGATCCGCGGCGGCGACACGGCGCATATGACCTTTTCAGGCGACTGGATCGAAGGGCAGCGCGAAGAGATCGCCAAGGCGAGCAAGCAGGCGCACGGCGATTTTCTTTGGTTCACGCGCGACGGCAAAGAGTACTACGTGGATGACCCGGCGATCCTGAATCAGATCGAAGCGATGTACAAGCCGATGGAGGCACTGGGAGCGCAGCAGGAAGCCCTTGGCAAGCAGCAGGAAGTACTCGGCAAACAGCAGGAAGAAATAGGGCGCCAGCAGGAGGCCGCGAGCGTTCCGACTCCGGACATGAGCAAGGAGATCGCGAAGATCGATGAGGCAATGGCAAAGTTGAAGGCGAACCAGGGAAAGAATATGACGCAGGAACAGTTCGCCGAACTCCAGGAGAGGCTTGGAGAACTGCAATCCCGAATCGGTGAGATTCAAGGGCGGATCGGCGAGCGGCAAGGGGAATTCGGCGCAAGGATGGGCGAGCTTGGCGAAAAAATGGGCGCACTGGGAGCGCAGCAGGGTCGCCTGGGAGCGGAGCAGGGAAGAATTGCTCAGGAAGCAGACCAGAAGGTGAAGTCGATCATCAATGAGAGCCTGCAGAACGGGAAGGCGCACCCGGTGCAGTAGAGAAATTCGATGGGCGGGGCCGCGGAAAAGCGCTAGAATCCCGCCCATCATGATCAACGGCGTTCATCTACTCCTGTACAGTCGCGATCCGGAAGCGGATCGCGCTTTTTTTCGCGATGTGCTCGGCTTCCAGTCGGTGGATGCTGGGGAGGGCTGGCTGATCTTCGCGTTGCCACCGGCGGAGATAGGCATTCATCCCGGAGACGGCAAACTTGTCGAGCACCATGCAGATCACGATCTCTCCGGCAGCCTGGTCTACCTAATGTGCGATGATCTGCCCGCGACGATGGAGATGCTCAAGAAGAAGGGAGCGGAAACCACGGCGATGGTGCAGGCCGGCTGGGGCACCACCACAACCGTTCGGCTGCCGGGCGGCGGCGGACTAGGGTTGTATCAGCCTCGGCATGCCACGGCACTGCAACTGGGTAGCTGAACCCGCGTGATGGGTATTTCAATCCGTTGATGTTGGCGTGTAACCTGATGGGGCAATCAGGAGGTCGATTGTCATGCCTCTCTCTCCACGACTCGAAGTAGCTTCGCAGAGCTTCAACACGAATTCCAGTTTTCTAAAACAGGGCGTCGCCGGCCTGGATGATGAGGACTGGTTGAAGCGCCCGAACGATCATACGAACCACCTCTTGTGGATCGTTGGCCACATAACGTGGTCGCGATCGATGGTGCTGGCTCGGCTGGGAGACAAGTGGACGTTACCGTGGATGCGGCTATATGCACGCGGAGAAAAATGCGTGGAATGTCCGGATGCTCCCTCGCCGAAGGCGGTGATGCAGGCCTGGGATGAGAGCTGCAGCAGGCTCAACAAGGCAATGGAATCGGCAACCGAAGAGTTGCTGGACACGCCAGCTACAAAGCCCGGGCCACCCAGCGCAGATGGCAAGCTGACTGGAATCGTTAATTTCATGGCGCTACACGAGACCTATCACTTGGGCCAGTGTGCCTACATCCGGTCGCTATTAGGTAAGCCGGGTGTGATGGGATAATGTGCAACCATATGGTTGCTTATTGCAGTTGGACCAGCTTGGCCTCGAGCAGGGCCTCAATGGTCATCAGGGCATCGAGGACTGCGCTTGAAACGGGGGCGTCCACCTGAACTACGGCGAGAGCCTTGACGGGCTTGTCGCCTGTTCGTTCGCGGCCGAGGGCAAAGTTGGCAATGTTTACGCCCTGTTCGCCGAGGATGGTGCCGATCTTGCCGATGACGCCGGGAACATCGAGGTTGCGACAGACGAGGAGATTGCCTTCGAGCGGCGCTTCGATGTCGATGCCATCGAACTCAAGCAGGCGTGGCTGCTCGCCGTGAATCACGGTTGCCGTGGCGTGGCTGACGCCCGCAGATGTGTGCAGATTCGATGGTAAGCACGGTTGCCGCTCCGCCGCGATGGCTCTCCTCTTTTTCTTCGTGCACGCGGATGCCGCGCTCCTGAGCGATGGCGGCGGCGTTGATGCGGTTCACATTTTCTGAGCCTTGCAGCAGGCCTTCGATGGCAGCGTTGCGGACAAGATCGGTTTTGGCCTCGGCAAGTGCGCCGCCGTAGGTGAGATCGATGGCCTCGATTCCGCATTTGCACGCCTGGGCGAGGAACGATCCGAGGCGGCCGGCGAGGTCGATGTAGGGCGCGAGCTGGACGTACTCTTCGTGGCTCAGCGAAGGCAGGTTCACGGCATTCTGCACTACGCCGAGCTTGAGATATTCGCGCACCTGCATCGCGATCTGTATCCCGACGGCCTCCTGCGCTTCTGCCGTGGACCCGGCAATGTGCGGAGTGAGAATGACGTTTTCGAACTCAGCGTAGGGCGAGTCTTTCGGGTGGCTCGACGGTAAACACATCGAGCGCAGCGCCGGCCACGTGGCCGGATTTCAGCGCTGCGACGAGTGCCGCTTCGTCAACCAGTTCGCCGCGTGCGCAGTTGATGATGCGTACACCCTTCTTCATCAGGGCGAGCGATTTCGCGTTGATGACGCCGGCGGTTTGCGGCGTGAGGCCGACGTGGAGCGTGATGTAGTCCGAGCCTGCGATGACTTCATCAAGTGCAACCAGGCGGATGCCATTTTCGCGGGCGATGGCGGCGGAAACGAACGGATCGCTTCCGATGATGTCGAGACCGAAGCCGCGGGCACGGCGAGCAACTTCAAGCCCGATGCGGCCGAGGCCGAGGATGCCGAGAGTCTTGCCGCGCAGTTCCGCTCCCTGGAGGCTCTTCTTTTCCCACTTTCCGGCGTGCATGGTGTTGTTGGCCGTGGGCAGCTTGCGGGCGAGCGCCAGCATGAGGCCAATGGTGAGCTCCGCAACGGCGACAGCATTGGCGCCGGGGGTGTTCATCACCACCACACCACGGCGCGTAGCGGCTTCGGCGTCGATGTTGTCGACACCTACACCGGCGCGCCCAATGACGCGCAGCTTCGGTGCGTGCTCCATCAGCGCATCGTCAACCTGCACAGCGCTGCGGACAACGAGAGCGTCGGCATCGGCAAGTGCAGCGGGCAGGCCGTCAGGTAACTGATCGTGCGTGAGAACTTCCCATCCAGGTTCGGCTGCGAAAACGGCGAGGGTTGCGGGCGATACTTTTTCCGCCAGAACGATCTTCATCTTGTCTCCCTTGGCCGCTGTGGCGGACCCGGTTTCAAATTCATCGAAACGGATGCTGTGTTTTTCGCAGAGCAGGTCGAACATGCGCACTACGGCGGCGTGCGGTTTGCCTTCGCCACGTTCGTACTTGGTTATCGAATTTGGATGCACGCCGAGCAACTCGGCCATCTGGTAGGAGTAGAGGTCGAGCTGCTTGCGCGCGATAAGAAGTTTTTCGCCAAATGAGAGTTCGGCCATGTCAGCTCCTGTGGAGCAGTGAACAGTGTTCAGTGCGCAGTGGACAGAATGAAATGTTGATTCAACTAAAGGTCACTACACCGCTGCGCTGTTCACTGATCACTGTCCACTGTTCACTTGTTCCGCATAAACCTTCTGCGCCGCCGCTACCGCCTGCCCATACTCGACCTTGAGACCGAGCGTGTCTTTCGCAATGTGTTCCATGGCGCCGAGAAAGGCTACGGTGTCCAGGTAGTCGAAGAAGCCAAGGTGCGCCACGCGGAAAATCTTGCCTTGCATCTCACCCTGCCCGTTGGCTGTGACCAATGCGAACTTCGACTTCAGCGCTTTTACGACTGCCCCGGAATCCATGCCCTCAGGAACTGCGACTGCGGTTGCTGCAGCAGCAGGGGCCGTCGGAGCAAAGAGTGTGAAGCCGAGAGCGACAAGGCCGGCGCGCGTGGCAGCGGCGTTGGTGATTGCGTTGTCGATGAGGGCGACGCGGCCTTTCTCGAGATCCCCGCCAGCCTGTCCGGCAATGTAGTCGAGCGCTGCGCCGAGTCCGGCCACCAGAGCGACTGCGGGCGTATAAGCACTCTCGCCCTTGACAGCGTTCTTGCGCTCCTTGCGGAGGTCGAAGTAGTAGCGCGGGTTCTTCGATTTCTCCATCGCGGCCCAGGCCTTCTCGCTGACGCTGAGGTAGGCGAGGCCGGGCGGGATCATTACGGCTTTCTGCGATCCGCCGATGAGGATGTCGATACCCCAGGCATCCACATCGAAGTGCGTGGTGCCAAGACCGGTGATACCGTCGACGACCAGAATCGCCTCGGGTGCGGCTTCGTGGATGAGCTTGGCGATCGCCTCAACATCATGGCTGGCAGCCGTCGAAGTCTCAGTCGCCTGCATGTAAACCGCGCGATGCTCGGGCTTGAGGGCGGCACGTATGTCGGCGAGGTTAAAGGTCTGGCCGTAGGGAGCCGTGACGCACGTCGGGCTCGCAGCCGAAGGCCTTCGCAAGTCCAGTCCAGCGCTCGCCAAATTTTCCGGCGGTGAGGACCAGCACACGATCGCCAGGCGAGGTGAGATTCGAAACGGAGGCTTCCATGGCGCCGGTGCCCGAGGAGGAGAGCAGGAGGACGTCGTTTTTGGTGCCGACGAAGACCTTGAGCTGGGCGAGCACCTTCTGAAACAGCGCCCGGAACTCGGGAGTCCGGTGGTGCATGTCGGCGGCCGCCATGGCAAACTGGGCGGCGGGCAGCAGCGGTGTTGGACCCGGTGTAAAAAGACGAGTCTTGCGAATCATAGACTTAGCCTCCGAAATCGATTTGGGGCCGCCAAACAGCAATGCCCGTGGAAATCACAGAATACACATATATGTGATATTTGTGAAATGTGGTCTGTGCAAAAGTGGTGATAATATACCCTGACGGACTGAAACTTTCCCGCGCTGCGGGACCTCCCCCTCCCCCAGAGAGAAGTCCCGCCACTGTCAATTGTGACAGTGCGCGCGGAAATTCATTATGCGCCTAAAGGCAGCGCAAGGCGCTTGATTGACGTTGCTGCGCTCTTTGGCAGATATGCCTCTTGCTATTTCCAAAACTGCTGCGACGCGTAGAGACGCAAGTACTTCTGTGGCGAGATTCCCTGGCGCCTAATCGTTTGCGTGAACAAACAAAAAGCGCTGGCCAAAGCCAGAAAAAAACGGCCTCCGGGGGATCTCCCGGAGGCCATTCAGGTTGGCGATGGGGGCAGCATCGCCGTTAGCGATGCCCGCCGCCACCGTGGGATCCGCCGAAGCCGCCGCTGTTGTGAAAGCCTTCGGAGTGGCCGGAGTTTCCGCGGACTGCGCCGCCAACGTATCCATGGCCAACGTATCCATGTCCGACGTAAACACGCCGGGGTCCGTAATAGCCACCGTAGTATCCGCCCCATCCATAGGGATAGAAACCCCATCCGAACGGGCTGGCGAAGGGACTGAAGCCCATGTAGGCGAAGTTATAAGCCCACGGATCCCAGTACCAGCCAGGACCCGCATAGGCGCCGGAGTATTCCGCGGCCATCTGGTTGTTGTCTTCGGCCATGTATTCGGAGCGCAAGCTGTTCCAGTTGTAGAGTTCATCCTTCGCGTCCTTCTCGTCGAAGCCGGACGGCTTCGCATTCGCGAGAGCGGGATCGTCGTTCAGGGCTAGTTCGTGGTGGCCTTTGATCTCGCGCCACTTGTTGTCGCCAACCTGTACGCGTGCTTCGCCGCTGAAGACCATTGCTTCGGGCTTGTTGGCGTCGAACTCGTAGTAGCCGCGCTTGTTGAGGCGCGTGGTCACGTTGGCATCGATCACCTGGAGATCGTTCTGGTCGTGAATTTCGTCGACTTCAACTCCTGCGCGTCCCTTTTCGAGTTCAACCTGGGTAAGCGTGAGGCCGGGTGCGACCATCTTCACCGTGCTGTTGTCGTCGAGGCGGAGAAACACGCCGGGAGTAAGTAGAATTTCCGCTTTACCCTTGCCGGTGAGGATTTCCTGGCCGGGTTCCAGGGTTGCATTTCCTACATCTCTTGCATTCAGTTGCGATCCGTTTAGATAAACAGCGCCTTCTACGTAATTCACAGTGCCAGGAATTGCCTGTCTGGCTTGATCCCCTTGATCCGCAGCAAACAATGGTGACCCCATGAGCCCCAAACCGAGCAGAGCAAGCAACGTCATTGATCGGCTTTTCATTTCTAATACCTCTACGCGTTAGATTGCGATGCGGGCTAAAAGTCGCGGGCGAGTTTTCCATCCCTGCCCGCGGAAAGGGGGCACTAAAACGATTTTGGAAGATGTTTTGATGAGGCGGAACCTTAAGAATTGTGTTGAACAGCTTTGCTGCGGTAAGGATGTCAGCGAGGATCCGACATCGCGATTCTGCAAGCGATAGACTGAATGAGTCAAAAGATCTCAAGAGTGAATTGATTGCGAGGGAGCTATGGACGCAGGCGCACTGGAAGCCCTAATCAGCCAGCAGGTAATTACCGCATTGAAGCTGCACGACGCGGAGCGCACTCAGACGCTGCGGCTGATCAAGAACGCGCTGAAGAACAAGGCGATTGAGAAGCGCGCGCCGTTGACCCCAGCCGAAGAGCAGCAGGCGCTGGCCACGATGATCAAGCAGAGGCGCGATTCAATCGAGCAGTTCACCAAAGGGAATCGGCCGGAGCTGGCAGCGAAGGAAGCTGCGGAGATTGGCGTGATCGAGGAGTTCCTGCCCAAGGCGCTCGATGAAGCTGGTCTGCGCGCGATGCTGATCGAGGTGATCGCCGAACACGCGAATGCGACCGGACATACCCCGACGCCGAAGGACATGGGGCCTGTGATCAAGGCGGTGCAGGCACGGTTGCAGCAGGCAGGGGTACGCGCCGAGGGCCGCGTGGTGAGCGACTTGGTGAAGCAGGCGTTGGCTGGATAGTTTTACGCTGCGGTCTGACTTTACGCGGAAATCGTCGATCTTAAGTTTCTTTTTGCTGATCAGGGGAGCCTAGTTTTGGCCGAAAGATGAGCCATACCAGTAGTCCCACTGGGAAAAACACGATCACCATCAGACTGACCAGCCATGGAGACTTGCCACGGCGTTTAGCGTCGGCTGCACATCTGGCCACTGAGGCAACAAGAGCCGCGAGGATGCAAACGACAAGAACGTAATCGAGGATGCCTGAGATCCCGGTTGCATTCAAAGCAGCTACCTTGGAGTGAGGTTACACGCCGCCGATTAGTGCGTCCAGCCAAGCCCGGCGACGCTGAACTGTCCTTGACCGGCATCGGCATTCGATATAACTTCGGCTGCAGATGGCCTCCTCTCTGGTACAAATTCCCCGTCTCCCGAAGCGCTGGTCGATGCGGATGAATTCTCTTTGCTTCAGGGCGACAATTTTCCTGTTCGTCTGCTTGAGCGGAACGATGCTCTGGGCGCAGGGTCCGCCGTTTCAGGTGGACGATCCGGTGCCGGTGGATTTCAAGCATTACGAGTTTTACATCTTCGGCTCAACGGACGGGACACCGGCAGAGACGGACTACTCCGCTCCGTCATTCGAATTCAACTGGGGCGCAGTGCCGCGCGTACAGATTCATGCAATCCTGCCGTTCGGAGGAATCTATCCCTCGAACAATCCGATCTACTTGCCGAGCGGATCAGGTTCGAGCGCGCATGGGCTCCTGGATATGGAACTGGGAGTGAAACTGGCGATCATCAAGGAGACCAAGGCGATTCCGCAGATTGGCACCTTCACGATGATTGAGATACCGACGGGCGATTCCGATAAAGGGCTGGGCGTAGGCAAGGTCTGGTACCGGCTTCCGCTGTGGCTGCAGAAGAACGAAGGCAAGTGGCTCTTCGACGGCGGCGCGGGCGAGACGGTGAATTCGCAGGACGGGTTCCACAATTTTCCTTACGGCGGATTTCTGGTGAAGCGCGAGATCAACAAGAAGCTGGATCTTGCGGCGGAGATCTTCGCCCACGGCGGTGAAGGCCCCGTTACACCGCAGGCCGAGAGCTCAACCATGATCGACGCCGGTGGCTACTGGCACCTGAAGGGCGAAGAAGCCATGCAACTTCTCTTTGCTTATGGGCACTCCATTGCGGGCCGAACGGAGAACTACGCCTATCTCGGTCTCTACTGGACATGGGGCAAGGACGACAAAAAAGGCGATGACAAGGACAAGGATTCCAACGACAAGAAGGCGAAGCTGCAGAACGCGATGTACTCGGGCCACGCGCTCAAGAACGGATTCTGATTCGCACGTACGGCCCCAATTCTTCGACCTGAAAAATTGACGGAACCCGAACCGATTACATCCCCTTCGCATTGCTTATTCATCCACCAACATTCGTCTCTGTTCGAGAAAACGGCGTACCGCAGGGTCGCGTTCCATGCCGATTGCAATTGAATAGGCGTGACGTGCTTCCTCGCGGGCCTCGAAGCGGGCGAGCAGATCTGCGCGCGCAGCCCAGTAGGGTTGATACTCGACGAGCCGCGGATCGCCGGCAACGCAGTCCAATTCTTCAAGCGCCTGGCGCGGACCAAACTGTTCCGCGATTGCGAGTGCGCGATTGATGGCGGCGACTGGCGATCCGCTGAGGGCCAGGTGTGCATCGTAGAGTTGCACGATGGCGGACCAATCGGACTGGCCAGTGCGCACGCGAACCGCGTGTGCGGACTGAATGGCGGCCTCAAGCTGATACCTGCCGACCTGCTTCATGGCACCAGCACGATGCAGTAGTGATTCGGCTTCCGCGATCATCTCCACATTCCAGAGGGAAGAATCCTGCTGCGCAAGCGGAACGTAGTCGCCTTCGCTGGTTCGGCGCGCACGACGGCGCGCTTCAGCGTGCAGCATCAGTGCGAGCAGACCAAGGCTCTCGGGTTCATTTGGCAGCAACTCGGTGACGAGACGCCCGAGATAGATGGCTTCTTCGGCGAGATCGCGACGCGCGACATCCGTGCCGGCCGCGTCGATCCAACCCTCGGCGAACGCGGCGTAGATAGCCTCGAGCACAGTGTCGAGCCGGTCGCGGAGTTCGTCGCGCTCCGGTATGTCGAGCGGAATTCCGGCCTGGCGGATCTTGTTCTTGGCGCGCACAAGCCGCTGACTCATGGTCGCCGGCGATATCAGAAAGGCAGATGCGATGCGGACAGCGTCGAGTCCGAGGATGGCCTGCAACATGAGCGGAGCGCGGATGGGCCGATCGATGGCCGGGTGCGCGCAGGCAAACATCAGGCCGAGTCGCCGATCGGGAATCTCCGTTGCATCTTCGTCGAAAGGAATGGTTGGCGCAACCGTTTCGATTTCATCCGAGGTGGTTTCGCGTTGCGTGGACCGGCTCGCGTCGAGAAATTTGCGGCGCGCCACGGTCATCAGCCAGGCTTCAGGATTTTGTGGGCAGCCGTTGCGCGGCCAGTCGGCGAGCGCCGCCGTGAAAGCTTCAGAAAGCGCATCTTCAGCGGCGGCCACGTCGCGAGTGCGGGCGGCGAGAAATGCGACGAGTTTGCCATAACTGCGGCGCGCAACCTGCTCGGCCAGGTCGCGCGCTCCAGACTCTTCGCATCCGCTCATGGTTTTACATTGTCCAGATCGGACGGACTTCGATGGTTCCGTGTTGAGAACCGGGGCAACGCGCAGCCCACGAAAGAGCAGCATCGAGATCGGCCACGTCGATCAGGAAATAGCCGCCGAGCTGTTCCTTACTATCGGCGAAGGGGCCGTCGAGCACCTGTGTCTTGCCGTCTACCGTGCGTACAGTGGTTGCGGTCGCGACAGGCTGAAGGCGATTTGAGCCTTTGAATGCGCCTGCCTGCTTGAGCGCCTCAGTATAGGCCATGTAGGCCGCCAGACCTTGCTTCTGTTGTTCCTGAGTCAGGTTTTGAAAGCCGGATTCGTTGGAATAGATGGTTAACAAATACTGCATGGGGAAATCCTCCGTTGTGATTTTACGGCGATCGTTGAAAGCGCCGTCAACACGATGACGCGCGACGAACCGAGATTTCGACATCAGCAGACGACAATTTCAAAGAAAACAATTCATGAGCTGGGTAGGAATGGCGTCACTTTCTTGAGCAGAAGGATCACGAGGTTCTTATCCATATATTGATACTTGTCAGGGATTCCCAGCACGATGAGCTTCTTGCCTTCGAGGAGTTTTCCAAACCGCTTTTGGAGTCGCCGACGGTGAACCGCCTCCATGACGAAGATGATATCTGCCCAATCGACGTCCTCGGCGGAGACTGGGTTTTCGGCATCGGGCGCCGTGCCTGCGGAAAGAATTTCGACGTTGCGCCTGTTAGAAAACACCGCCTCAGCGGTCGGGCTACGCAGCCGGTTTCTGCTGCAAACGAAAAGAGCATGCATGATGTGGAAGTTCAGAACATTCGCAAGTCGCCGGCAGGTAACGGAGCCAACTTCAGCAGGCCCAGTTCGCCCGCGAGGCGCTCGAGCCTGGCGCGCGTGGCTGGCATGGGCGTTACAAGCGGCAAGCGTACCGTGTCAGACGCGCGACCCATCAAATTGAGGACAGTCTTCACCGGTCCCGGATTAGACTCCCAGAAGTTTGCCTCGAAAAGACGCCAATAGCGGCGTTCGAGTTCGCGTGCCTCGGCCCACTCATCGTGCAGAGCGGCTCCGATCATGCGCGCCATCTCGCCGGGAATCTCGTTGGAGACCACACTGATCAATCCCTGAGCGCCTACACCGATGGCAGCCAGGGCCAGGTTGTCGTCGCCCGAGAAGATTTTGAATGTGGATGGAAGCGTGTGCACGAGTTCAGCGATCTGGGGAAGCTTGCCGCTGGCTTCTTTAATGGCCTGGATGTTGGGCGCGGCCGCGGCAAGGCGAACCACGGTGAGCGGATCCAGGTTCACACCGGTGCGGCCGGGCACGTTGTAAAGGCAAACGGGTATGGGATCGACAACTTTTGCGAGGGCGAGAAAGTGCTGGAACTGACCTTCCTGCGTAGGCTTGTTGTAATAAGGATTGGCGGAAAGCACGGCATCGACGCCGGGAATTTGGCGCAACATCGTTGCCATCCGTAGCAGGGTGCGGGTGGAGTTGTGCGTGCAGCCGGCCCAAACGGGAACGCGGCCCGCCGCGGCCTCGATCACGATACGAACCGTGCGCAGCCACTCCTCTTCTTCGAGCGTGGCAGCTTCGCCTGTCGAACCGCACGCAACAATGAAGTCGATGCCCGCGTCGATTTGCCAGTTCACCAGCCCCCACAACGCTGGTTCGTCGATCGATCCATCAGCCCGGAAAGGCGTGACGATTGCTGTGCCACAACCCGTAGTGTCCATCACTGAGAAGTGTATATCGCGAGGCGGTGAATGATATTCAATTCAGTGTGACCTGCGGCACTGTTATCGAGCAGCGCGCTGATTCGTCCGCGCTGGAGAACTGTACCCTATTTCCCAGAATTTGGGTTATGTCCGAGTAGCCACGTCTTGCCCGAAACCGCTCGCTGAGAGTCAGTGCTTCACCGGGATCGCATGTAGCTTCTTCATTGCAGTTCCGTAATTGCCCAGGTGGTAGACGGACGCCCCCACGGGTGAAAACGTGAAGGTGGCGAACGGCTCAGCCAGCATCGCATCTAGGAACTCCTTGGTGCCAAGTCCGATTGTGACGTGAGGGCTGAAGTGTGTGCCGCTGTGCTCGGGAACGAACACTCGAACGTATTCAATCAGGGGCGCGACGATCTCGGGATCTTCTGGGGTCGTTACGAATGCGGCAGCCGTGCCATTCGGGGCTTCAAAAGGTGCTTCCGCATCAATCAGCTTCTGCTGCAGCCTTAACAGGTCAGGGGTCGGCTCGATTACGATGCCGCCAAGCCCGAGGGGGCCAGATGGAATGTAGTAGTACTTGAACGCTTTCAGCTTCCAGCTTGCCGGGTCTTCTTCTGATGACGCAAACACAAGAGAGATCCGTTACAGCCATTGACACGTTGCTGGAACCTGATGCGACGATGATTGAGCACGCGACGGCCGACAATGCCCGGTTGCTCAAGAATTTTCCCAAGGGATACACACTGGGAGGTATACACGCACCGCACGTTTCGATGCTTCAGCGGTATGTCTACACCGATCAGCTCGATAATCTCTATGCCGCTGTCGACAGAGTCTTCGCTCGCTTGTCCTTTACCTGTCTCTTGAACGGTGATGGCACCCGTTGATGCGAGAACCGCTAAGCCTGCGATTCCAATGATGGAAAAGAGCCTCGACTTCATTGAAAACACCTCGCAAAAGGATGTGGTGGGCAGACATGTGGAGTGCACCGAAAAACGATAAAGATTGTTACGGGGCTTGTGCTCCGTCTTCAACTGTCAGATGTGACAGCAGCGCACCAACAAAACACCTCGCAAGAAAGGTGCGGTAGGTGGATGATGGACGACTTGGTGTCGTATTCGCGCCAACCCTGGAAATAACTACTTAGCAACATCGCCTTGCTGCTCCCGACTCAGAATCTCCTGCGACTTTTGAAACTGGCGAATCTTGGCCATTCGGCCAACGTTTCGTCGTTTTCGCACAAGTGAAACTCAGAATCCGCTAAATTCTGACTCCAGGATGGACATCAGGCGGAGATTGCACCAGTGTCCGTCAAGCTGGGCCGCCTCGCGCATGATGCCCTCGTACTGGAAGCCGAGGCTCTCATAAAGGTGACGCGCGCGTGCGTTGTCTTCGAAGACGTCGAGGAACAGCCGATGCGCACCGAAGTCGCGAAAGGCGATCCGCATGACTTCCTTGAGCATGCTGCGGCCGAGTCCGCGTTCGGGAACGGCAACGACGATGCGCTTGAGCTCGATGGCGCGGGAGTCCTCGTTGATGCCGCGCAGGATGACATATCCCTGAATCTCGCCCCATTCGGTTTCGCTGACGTAGTAGCGCGCATCACCCCCGGTGAGAGTGGCGCGGTGGCGCTCTTCGCTCCACTGGCCAACAAATTCGCGGGCAAAGGGTGTGCGTTCAATCGCGACAATGGCTGGGATGTCGGCTGGGGTAGCTTGGCGAAGAATCATCGGATTCATTGTAGTGCTGGAGCAGAAGGCTCGAGCTGACTCCTTAGCTCGAGCTGACTCCTTATATTGTTGGCCCCGGTTTCTGGCGGGGAGGTTGAACGAGGTAATTGTCATTGTTTGCTGCAGAAGACACAGATGTCCTGCCGCGATACGTGACGAAAGGCATGTGCCGTCTAGTACCTAATAGTTCCAAAGGGGATAGGAACCCGTATACCATCACCGTTACAGGACCGGAATCCAGCGTGCGCAATCATCCCCGGCATCGTCCGGAATAGCAAAGCGCATTCAGCTGAATCCAAAGGATCTTGTTCTGCGAGACTCGGAAGTCGATTCGCAGGGCGTTTCGCTTTTCTTCCCAGATCCGTTTGCAAAGCCGATCGTTCGGATGGGCAATCCGTGCCAATCGCGACCGTTGCGGTCTTGCACCATGTCGATTCTTAGAGCTGCAGCAGTTTGGCAATTGCAGCAACCTGGGCATCGACATTGACCGAGTAAAGGATCGAGGATCATGAGCGCCAGAGCTGAGATATCGAACAACGCGCAGAGCCCGCAAGCCGAAAAGAGCGTTTCGAAGGGCATGGCTGTTGCCCTGATCGGCCCAAATGACGCGCATCGCCAGATTGTGGCAAGAGCCCTTGCAACTAGCCAGGGGCGCAAAATCCACGAGTTCATTGACTATCCCGCCTCGCTGAACGACTTGCCGCGGATGGTCGAGCAGAATTTCGATGTCGTGCTCGTTGACGTGGATACCGACGAGAGCTACGCGCTGCAAATTATTGAGAAGCTGGCCGAGATCGGGCAGCCGGTAATGGCGTATTCCGCGCGCTCCGACCAGGAATTGCTGATGAGCTGCATGCGTGCCGGCGCTCGCGATTTTCTACCGCTACCAACGGAGCCAGCGCAGGAACAGAGTCAGCCTTCATCACAACCAGCCGCAAGGCCTGCAGCCGCAGTTGCTGCGCCGCCGGTTGTTGCGCCACCGATTGTTGCTACAGCACAGGTAGTTGCGAAGCCGGTTGAGCCGAAGCCGGCCCCATTGCCACCGGTACCCGCTGCCCGTGCCAGCGTCACACCGATTGTTCCCGAGAGGCTTGTGCCGGCTGAGGAACAGTGGAACGAGCACGTCAAGGAAGATTACAAAGATCCTGAGATTGCGCAGGTCATCGAAGAGATCACGGTTACCGCATCGCCAGAGGTTTCCGCAAATGAGAAGCCCATGTCTGATTTTGCGGAATGGGATGCGGCTAATCTTCGTCGCGCCCCGGTAGCTCCGCCGCAGCCTGCCAAGCGGTCGGAACCGCGCCCGCGCCCTGCCCTTGTTCCCGAGCGCAGAAAGACTGAAGCTGCCGCGCCTCGCCCGATACCAAGCCTGGAAGCAGCACCGACCCCCGCGATTGAGCGGCCCCCGGTTTCGGTCGATCTCTTCCGTTCCTCCTATGTTAATTCCGAGTCCGGACCCAACGAGGCAGCCGAGAAACAGGGCGCCAACTGGGTCAAGTGGATTCTTATTGCCGCGGGACCTTTGGTGCTCGCGCTTGTACTGCTGGTCGTTTTTACTCGTCCCGCACCTCAGAACCATACGGCGTCACCTGCAAAAGTGACTTCAGCACCGGTGCAAAGCCAACCGGAGACGATTGAAAGTCCCGTTGCGAAGACTGCTCCAAAGCCGGCCGCCGGAACTACAATCGCAAACGCTGCACGAACTCCCGTCGATACCGCTGAAGACACCAGCCCTGCGCCGACGCCCTCTCCCGACGCAATGGCAGCGCAGCTTGTTGCGCCGACCCGGATCGCCGGGCAGATCAAGAAGGCGGCACCGGCAGAGGAGCCTCCGCCGAGTGCTCCGGGGCAAGTGTCTCTCGAAGATAACAACGTGGTTCCGGGATCGGTGTTCGGTGGTGGAAACAAAGAGAAGGTTATGCCTCATGTGTCCGCGATTTCCGCTGGCGTCGCTGACGGCATGATCATCCACAAGACACCCCCCGTTTATCCCAAGTTCGCCCAGGACGCCCACATCACAGGCAAGGTGGTTCTGAAGGCGACGATCACGAAGCAAGGGACAATTGAAGGCGTGCAGGTGCTGAGCGGGCCCAAGATTCTGGCTCCTTCCGCAGTCGATGCGGTGAGGACCTGGAAGTACAAGCCCTACATGCTCGACAACCAGCCGATAGCGGTGGAGACGAACATCACCGTGGTGTTTGGTGCCGGCGGCAAATAGTCCGCCAAAGATCGAGACAGTTCAGTTCTCGGAAGGGCGCTCGATGTGGTCGATCACAACCACATCAATGGGCGCCTTTGCAGGTTCCAGCTTCAACCCCAGTTGCTCCTGCAGCGCGGTGAATATGGACGGGCCGTTGTCGCCAGAGCCGGGTTCATCGTGCCACGCCCAAGTGAGGTCAACGTCATAGACACCGGTCAGGCCGGTCTTATCGATGACCACACGCCCCACAACTCCCGAAAGCGTACCCGCCAGACTGCTTGCCAGGCACTGATGTGCAGTCAGCTTGCCGGGACTCATCACCGATGAACCGGATTCGCCCGGAGCGGACGTCTTCATCTTCGGGCCGTGCTTCGCGATGGCGAGTTCGTAAACCGGAAGCTCGCGCTTCTCGATGTGATACTTCAGTGCCAAGCGGTCCTCGAGAAGCTGGCGCATCATTAGTCGCCACATGTCCCCGCCATCATTGCCACGCAGCTTGTGAAAGGCTTCGGCAGTTTCGGCATCCATTTTGGCGCGGATATCAAAGTGCTCGGAGTTGGTCCACGCCGGCCAGCCGACAATCTCGTCTCCCGACCTGAAGGGGAAAGCGTTCCCGAAAAGGGAGTGGATTGTCATGTTCTGCATCTCGAAGCCGTCGGGAAGAATGCGCGTCATACCGCTGTTGTCTAGGGCGCGATGGGGCTTGATGGAAACTACGTCCCAGGTGAGAGGTGCCGGCGGCCCGGCAGCAGAATGTTCGGGTAGCTGCGAGAGTACGGGAACAGCGGTGAGTGCGAAGCAGACTGCGACGACAGCAAAGGACGGATGCACGGCTGACTCTTACTTGAAACGGTGAACCGAGAATTGTAACTCGGATGGGACTACAACTGGTCGAAGATTTCGCGGAACTCCCAGACGCCTGATTTGCCGTTGAGCCATTCGGCAGCGCGCACTGCGCCGACGGCAAAACCTCGGCGTGAGTGAGCGTCGTGCCGCAGCACCAGCTCGTCGTATTCGCTTTTCGCTGTCACGATGTGTTCGCCGTTGGCATCGCCCACGCGATGCGACTCGATGGGTACCTCGATGCCGGGCTGTACAGAATGGATGATCTGCTTGAGGGTGATCGCGGTGCCGGAGGGCGCGTCGAGTTTTGACGTGTGGTGCTTCTCGCTGATGGCGAAGTTGTAGCCTTCGATGTGTGCGAGCTCGGCGGTAAGGCGAAAGAGCTTTTGCACGCCGATAGAGAAGTTGGTCCCGTAGAGCAAGCCGCCGTTGCGGCGTTCGGCGACGGCTTTCAAGTCAGGCAGGTGCGCGTACCAGCCGGTGGTGCCGACCACGATGCGGCAGCCGAGTGCGAGGACGGCGCGAATATTTTCGACGGCGGCATCGGGAGTGGTGAAGTCGATGACCACGTCGACGCCGGCAAGGCTGGGTGCGGTGAGTGCCGAGGCATGCTGATTCTCGGTGATGTCGAGTGCGCGCACGCCGTGGCCGCGTTCGCGCGCTACCTCCGCAACCAGTGAGCCGGTTTTTCCTTTGCCTAGAACCAATACGAGCATAGGCGCTCCATCGAAGTGAATTCGTTTTCCAGCTTACAGCGTGTCGGCGGGTCAGTGCGTCATCTTCCAGATTTGCATCTGTCAATGCCTCGCCTTTCCCGTTCGCGGCTAACTCCCTCGAAACACGCGCTAAAAACTTTCCTGAACTTTGCAGGCTATTTCTCGCGAATCGCTATACTCAGAATTCGAGAGCAGTCCCACAGAAAACAAGTTCCGACCGGCCGAAGCGTTTGATGAAAGTGCTTGCGGCCCGAAGGACAAACTGCTCCGCACCTTTCCCATCCACAATGTGGAACGATTGGGAGAATCCGGCCCCCAAAAAGGCCCCTAACTCCTTTCCTGAGACGACTCTGCGGTCTAAGTTCCTTGCCTCGATGACTTTGCGAGTGCCAGTTCGTATCAAACGTATGAATCGAAATGGTTTATTCACAGAGTAGGGGGGTACACCCCCCTAGAAAAAAGATGCCGCCGAGAAAGGGACAGGCGCACCCTCATGCACTGCAAGCCGCCCGAAATTCGGCCACGATCCAGACACAGCAATCCTTCAAAACGCGGAAGGGTCGGGCAGAAATTCCAGCCACGCGATCCTCGAGCATCAACGACAGAAACAATCTTCTGGATGATAAGTTTGTTTTCGTGAAGACGACGGAATTGCTGCGATTCGACGGTGCTGTTGAGCGCGATCCCGCGATTGATGCGTGGATGAAAAAGCATGGCGGAGAACTGGGAGCCATCGCGCATCGGTGGTTCGAAGTGATGCGCAAGTGCGGCGACGAAGTCCGCGAACTCATGCACGACGGCTGTCCGGTGGCGTGCCTGGGAGATGTGCCCTTCGGCTATGTGAATGTGTTTACCTCGCATGTCAACGTCGGCTTTTTCCAGGGCGCATCCCTGTCCGATCCGGCTGCCTTGTTGCAAGGCAGCGGCAAATACATGCGCCATGTAAAGCTCAAACCGGGAACGGCCGTGAACGATCGGGCTCTCAGCAGCCTGATCGATGCGGCGTACTCGGATATCAAGGCGCGCGTCGAGAACGGGTAACGAGTGAAGTTGTGGAAAATACAACTTCTGTTTAGCTTACGACTCTGGAGTTTCGATATAAACACGACCTGCGCTTGCCAAAGGAACTGTCATCCTGAGCGCAGCGAAGGATCCGCGGTTGCTTTTGAAAGCTTCAAAATCGCGATACTTCCGCATTGCCGAATTGCGGCCTGAATCAATGGGCCTTCAGCACAAAACCGTGAATGTTGGCTTTCGAGTCGAGGAACATGCCGACAATCTCGCCGCTGGGGTTTATGGCAACTACGCTGGTGTCGGTTGATCCAGGCACATCGATGGTTGTCGTTGTCCCGCTCGCTTTTTGCACAAAGCCGTGGGCGTTGCCACCGCTGTCTACGTAGTAACCAACGACCTCGCCCTTCGAATCGATCCCAGCGATCCCAGTATCTGTCGCGCCGGGAACATCGACCAATGTGATCGTGCCATCGACATCTCGCACAAATCCATGAGAGTGTCCACTCCCGTTGTTAAGGATGAGGCATGACCCTGCGATCTGTCCTTTGTTGTTGATGGCTTCGGGACCTGTATCGAATGCGTTGGGGATGTCGAAGAAGGTTGGATTCACTTCATTCGGTTGTTGCAGGAACCCGTCAAAATAACCGAACTGATTACTGCGAAGGCCAATGTACTCACCTGCGGAGTTGATGGCATTGATAATTGTCGGAAAACCTAGGTAAAACACAGAGATTGAGCCATCATCGGGACTCCGCACGAAGCCAGCTGCCTGGCCTGTTACGTCAACAAAATAGCCAACAGTTTCACCGGCAGAGTTGATTGCAGCAGGGAACACGGAATTCGTGAAGTCGATAGTTGGAATTATCTCTGTGAATGCACCGTTGACACTTCGAATGAAGCCTGGTTTAGAAAGTCCCGGGTAAGGAGGGTTCGCCACGTCGTAATAGCCAACGATCACACCGGAGTTTACAGCGGTTGGATGAGTTCCGACCTCATTCGGGACATCGATTGTGCTGATCTTGCCATTGTGGTCCCGCAGAAACCCATGGGATACCGATTTTGCGTCGACGTAGATGCCGACGATTTCACCGGACGAGGAGATGGCTGTGGGGATTGTCTCGCGTGCGTTGGGAACGTCGAATGTGGTGATTTTCTTAGCGTTTAGAGTGGAGGCGACGAACAACAAGACTGCAAGTAGAGTTGCGCTTCTCATGGCACTGTCCTTTTTGTCGGTTCAGGAAAAGGAAGACGAATGAAGGACGAGGACCACAAGCGTAGCGCTAAGCCGGTTAAAGGTCAAGCTGACAATTACCTGCCGATGACCCTGCCATAATCAAATTCAAATTGTTTCCGGGCGATTAACCCCCAACTCGGAAATCACTAAGTAGTCAATACAAGCGCGTAGCGTCGAAAGAGTATTTCCGGCTGGGCCACTACTCGCCCAGAAGAGACTTCAGGGCTTCTGATACACGAGCAGATCTTTCTGCGCGGGGCGTTCCGGCGCCAACGATTCCTCATACAAAGTATGGCCGTCGTCACTGACCTTCCAAGTGGTGCGCCCGATGACTCGACCCTCGAAGGTATCTTCAGTTTGTAGCTCTCGCGGGCCAAGTATCTGGACGGAACGCGTGAATCCCTCAGGTTGGTTGGCGCCTCGGATGGGAGTGGCGGGATGGTCGGCGCGAGAATCGGAGACTTGGCCTGTTTCAGCATTTTCAAAATGGAAAGCGCTGTAATTCAAAATCAGCACCACTGTCTTGGACAGGGATTCGAGGGGATTCATCTCTCTCCACTGTCCGGTGAATCCACTCGCCCCGGAGATGCGCTCGAAGACTTTCTCCTGATCCTTGACGCCGCGTCCCGCGTCGCCCTCGCCGGACCCATCGATTTGAATCCTCTCGGCCGTGATGGTTAGTACTTTTCCATCGGCCGACAATTCCCAGCGGGCGTTCGTGGATACCGCGTCCGCAAGCCCCTTCAACGCGATGGCACGCGGACTGATCTGTGTACAGGAAGTCGTGTGCCCGGAAGCTGCGGAGTAATCTTTCCCATCGCAGCGGAATGCGTAGCTGAATGCGCCATTGTCCACCCGGTATTCGCCCGAAGGAGAAAGTGCGACTAAGAATGTTGGGGCGGCGTAATGGCTCTTGGCCGTGTTCAATGTCCACTGCCCATCCCAGGGGGATTGAATGTGGTGGCAGCCCGCGAAGATGACGGCGATAGCGCAGAGGAACAGCAGGGACGAGGATCTGTCTTTCATTGCGCGGTTACTCACGATCAGGAAGGTCTTGGGATGGATGTGAGTGTATGGCTTCCGCTGGCGGCATGGCAATGGGGTGCTGGATCTTCATGCTAAAGCAGATTCTTCGTTTACCCCAAACCTACGCGACTGCTTTTGAGATTGAAGGGCGAGATGCTAGCTCAGCGAACGGGGTGTGAGCCGTAGTTTTGCACGAAGAAGTAGGCCGCGGTCATAAAGCCGATGGCGGCGACGGTTCTGCGCATGATGGCCTGGTTGATGAGGCGGCTGTAATGTGCGCCGATGTAGCCGCCGAGCGCCGCCAGAAGAGCCATCTCGAGGCAGAAGCGCCACTCTACGCGTCCTGCGAGGATGAAGGACACTGCGGGGATGCCGATGGAGATCGAAGCCGTGAGCACTTTCAGCGCATTCATCTCATGGATATCGTGAACGCCGCAGAGGCCGAACAGCGCCATGACAAGGAAGCCGCCGCCTGCGCCGAAGTAGCCGACATAGACGCTGACGATGACCATGCCGACGATGAGCAGTTTGCCGTGGCGCTTACCTCCAGAGAGAGTCTGCAACCAGCGGCCCAACGGAAAGCTGAGCACGAACATGATGGCCGCAAAAAGCAACAGCCACGGCAGCAATTGACGAAACATATGGTTGCCAGTTCTAAGCAGAAGGAAGCCACCCAGCCAACCACCGAGTCCCGACGAAATGGCCAGCGGAAGCAGTTCCCAGCGGTACTCGCGCAGTTCCTTGCGGAAGGCGATAAGGCCGGTCAACTGGCCAGGCCACAACGCAACGGTGTTTGTGGCCTGCACGGCTACAGCGCCGACGCCGACCGCGGCCGTGCTCGCAAATAGAGCGGGAAGCGACAGAAATGATCCTCCGCCTGCAATCGAATTCAAAACACCGGCAAGAAAGGAGCCGGCGGGGAGCCATGAAGCATAAAGAAGTCGAAATAAGGTTTCGGCCATGAGTCACTCTAACGAGAGGGGCATAAAGCCCCCATAAGATTTCGGGATTTCGAACCGCAAGGGCGGGGAACGGAAGGCTGTTACACTCCCGATGAGAACAAATCGGAGCCTCTTTTTGCAATGAAACAATTCATTCTGAGTCTTTTTGTCGTTGCGTCCGCAGTCGTGTGTCTCGCTCAAACCCCTGCCAAACCTGCGGCTCCCAAGACTGCTGCAGCCAGACCAGCCACACCGGCGGGTGGTGTAAAGTTGCCGCCTGGCGTGCCTCCAGTGCGAGGAATTCTGAAGACCGCATTCAGCCTGCGTTATCAGGACATTCACATTGGCGCCGGGGCTGACGTCGAGCCGAACAAAATCTATAAGGTCCATTACACCGGATGGCTGGCGGCCGACGGGCACAAGTTCGACTCGTCGCTCGATCACAAGACACCGGTGGTAGACAAAGACGGCAAGCCAGAAATGGATGCAGACGGCAAGCCAAAGATGAACGAAGGGGAACCGATCAGTTTTCCGCAGGGTTTTGGTCGCGTGATCCCCGGATTCGACCAGGGATTCGAGGGCATGAAGGTCGGCGGCAAGCGTCGTTTGTTTATCCCGTGGCAGCTCGCGTATGGCGCCCGCGGACGGCCGGGTCCAAATGCGGCCAATCCCGGCATCCCACCCAAGGCTGATTTGATCTTCGACATTGAATTGGTGGACATAAGCGAGATGCAAACACCACCGGGGCATCCGGGAATGGGAACCGGGCCGAACGGCCAGCCGATGCGGATGAAGCCGCATCCTCTGACACAGGGAACACCGGGTACGCCTGCGTCGCCTGGAGCGCCGGCAAATCCTTCGACCCCGGCAGGAACGCCGGCGCCGGCGGGCACACCTGCGACTCCGCCGCCGGCCACTCCGCCTACGGACAAGCCTCAATCGAAGTGACGGTACAGGCTGCTTGGTGAAGTCAGGCTGCGCTGGTGGGCAGCTCCGGCGTGGCTGCCAGTAGCTTCTGCGTGTAAGCCTCGCGAGGATGGGCGCATAGCGATTCAGCTTCGCCGATCTCGACGAGCCGGCCGTGCTCCATTACCGCGATGCGCGTGCTGAGATAGCGGACCAATGGCATTGAGTGGGAGATGAACAGATAGGTGAGGCCGTAATCGCGCTGCAGCGAACGCAGCAGGTTGATGATTTGCGCGCCTACGCTGACGTCGAGCGCTGAGACGGGCTCATCGAGAATCAGCAGCTTTGGCCGCAATGCCAGGGCGCGCGCGATGTTGATGCGCTGGCGCTGGCCACCGGAGAACTCGTGCGGATGACGACCGAGCGCTGAATCATCGAGGCCGACTTCGCGAAGCAGTTCGCTGGCGCGCATGCGCAGGAGAGTGTTGGGATTGTGATGATGATGGGCGGTGTTTCCGGCTTTGATGCCGTGAATCGCCCATGGTTCCGTGATGATGTCGAACACCTTCATGCGCGGATTGAGCGCGGCGTAGGGATCCTGAAAGACGGGCTGCATCTGGCGGCGTAGAGCTTTGAGCTGAGCGCCTGAGGCCTTGGCGACATCGATGCCTTCGACGCGGATCGATCCGCCGGTCGGTTGAACGAGGCCGAGGATCATGCGCGCGACGGTGGTTTTGCCCGAGCCGGACTCACCGACGAGGCCGAGCGTCTCGCCGGCGACGATCTCAAACGAGACATTCTCAACCACCGTGCGCAACTCCGTACGGAGACCTGCGCGGCGGGGATAGCTCTTGGAGACCGCGTCGACTTGAACCAGCGCCATGCAGAAATGGTACATGGGCAAAGCGCGAGGAATCGCGAAGACGCGGACCGGTGAATCTGAAGAGTGATCTGGAGGATCAGACGTTGTCTATTATTCAGTCGGGCCTCGGGTGAGCCCGAAAACTTCAGGTCGTCAGACGGTCAGGCGAGATTGCCTGGAGCGGCCACTGGGTGAGTTTGAGATTCTGCCCTTTCACCAATTCGATTTGCAGTTCTGTTGACCCCGGCGCGAGATCGTAGACGCGGCTGGTGAGCGCTTCCCGGCCTGCGACGAACGACTCGATCACCGATCCGTCGATGAAGATGCGAATTGCGTCGTCGGGTTTGAGTTGGGGCGGCAATGCAAACGTGATGTTGGCACAGGTCACGAGATTGGCGGGAACATCAACGTCGAGTTCCCACACCGTTTTGTTTTGCTTGAGGAGACGCACTGAGAATTCCGGCTGCGTTTCGCCCAGCGAGATCTGAATCTCTCTGCGGAGCGTGGTCATGGTCTGCTTGTGAGAAGCGCCGGTTTGCAGCGTCGATGTTTCTTCGGCGCCGCGTAGTTTTTCCACTTCAACTGCGGGATTCATTTCGAGTTCACCGTATTGATTCATCGTGAGTACGCGCGGCAGCGACATGGCGCCGGACCATCCGGCTGCGGCGAATTGAGATTCGGGGCGCGTCTCTCGAATCCATCCCCAGAGAATTCGGCGGCCATCTGGAGCGAGGAAACTCTTCGGGGCGTAATATGCGGAGCCTTGATCGAGAACGCCGTTCCGCACGGGGATGTAGCGATGGTGAACCGCATCGTATTCTCCGGTGGTCCAGAGAACCTTGTCCTCGGTGGAATAGAACAGGCAGTGGCGGCCGTTCACGGTGAAGAAGTCTGGGCACTCCCACATTTCGCCGCTGTCGCAGGGATTGACGGCGACCTTACCGTTTGGCTTGCCCTGCACGAGTTTGTGCAGATATTCCCAGTGACGCAGATCGTGGGAGCGGTAGAGCAACACGCAGCCGCCGATGGTGCGTTCCCCCGAACCGATGCCGAGATACCATTCGTCGCCCTCCTGCCAGAGGCACGGGTCGCGGAAGCCGGTAACGTAGATGCCCTGGGGCGGAGTGGCGATGATCGGCGTTGCGAGTTTCTTCCAGTGCAGCAGGTCATCGTCTTCGGCAATAGCCAGCAGCTGGGTTTCGCGAAGCTTGTCGTTGCCGTCGCGGATCGTGGTCTCTGCCGGCGGTGCATTTTGCACTCCGGTGTAGATGAAAGTTGGCTTGCCGTCGAAGATAACTGCTGATCCACTGAAGCATCCTTCGCTGTCTGCGCCGCCGGGCGTGGGGGCAAGGGCGATGGGCTGGTGATGCCAGTGGATCATGTCGGGGCTGATGGCGTGTCCCCAGTGCATGTCGCCCCAGACGGCGGCGTGCGGATTGAGCTGATAGAAGAGGTGGTATTGTCCCTTCCACCAGATTGGGCCGTTGGGGTCGTTCATCCAGTTGTGCTGGGGAAGAAGGTGATATTCCGGACGGAGAGGATCATGCGCGATTTGCGTTGCGTCGGTCGAGGCTAGAGCGGACCGAGATCGGGTCAGCAACAGGCCGCTCGCTGTTCCTATGCCTACCGACTTCAGAAAGGTCCGACGATTCTGCTTCATTTGAGGCAGCGTGCTCCCAAGAAACTATAACGCGTGTGGCAAGACCGGTGGATGCTTGGGAATTCGCGAAAAACTGAATGCGGGATGCAACACTTCGCGTGGATCTGTGTTTGCAAGACCTGAGCGTTCGATTGAATGACGCCGAAGTCAAACCAGAATTCGAGGATGAATACATGCGCAGAGGACTTGCTCTTGCAGTAGTGGCCTTACCCTTGGCCATCGCAGGTTGTTCGCACCCGGAGAGGGCTTATTACGCCCCGCCGCCACCGTCTGCCTACGCGGATATTGCACAGCGTGGCTTTCATGACGGATTTGACGCTGCCCGCCACGATATGGCCAGGGGAGTGAGGCCGGATGTTGATCGTCATGAACGCTTTCGTAATCCGCCTGTGGCGTCGCGTGCTTTTGACGATTATCGGCACGGATTTCGCGAAGGTTATCAGCGCGCAATTCGTGGCGATTCACGTGGATATTGAAATCGATGATCGCCGCTGAAAGAGCCGTGCTGAGAAGTGGCAGATCCTCTTGAGCCCGGACTCTCCGCCTCACTTCGCAGTGAGTTTCAGGGTGTAGGCATATTTGCACGCGGCATTCGAGGGCAGAGTTATGTCGAGCGAGTCGGCGGTCTGGGTCCAGGTGACCTTGTCTGCGGAGCCAAGCAACTCCACGTTGGCGATAGAGATCGATGAGCCTTCGTGCGTGGTCCCGAGAGCGTGGATAGTCGCCTTGCCATCTGCGGGGCAGGCCATGCCGAATGCGTAAACCGTGTTGCCTTTCACGGTGAAGCGAAAATCCGCGGCAGTGTACGGTTTCACGTCGGTGTCGTGGAAGGCGCCGCCTTTCACTTGTGTCGGTCCTTCGCCAAAGGTCTTCCACGGCGTGGTTGCGTAAATGGCTTCGCCATTCACCTTGAGCCAAGCACCCATTTCGAGCAGCGTGGTGCGGACTTCATCAGGGACTGTGCCGTCGGAGCGCGGGCCGAAGTTGAGCAGCAGATTTCCGTTCTTGCTCACGATGTCGATGAGCTGATGCACGAGGAACTCGGGCGACTTGAAGGTGTCGTGCTCGATGTATCCCCAGGATGCGTTACTGATCGAGGTGTCGGTCTGCCAGTGATCGGCAATGATGTGGTCTTGCTGGCCGCGCTCGAAGTCGCGCGTGCCTGACTTCCAGTTGAGGGAGTAGTCCTTGAAATCGATGACGCCGGTGTAGCCGTTGGCGGCGGCGAAGTTGTAGTAGAAAGCGGTGAACTCCGTTACGGCGCGTCGGAAGGTTGGATGGCCGATCCACCAGTCGAAGTAGACGATCTCGGGCTTGTATTTTTCTACAAGCTCGGTGTCGCGTGCCAGCCAGTCTTGAGTCCATGCCTCGCTGACCCATGTCCAGTCGTCGTCGAGGCCGTGTGCATCGCCGGGCGCATTGAACCATTGGTGAGCCGGGCCGTAGAGCGAGGCGTACTTGGGATCATTGACGTCGGAGCGCGTGGCGCGGCCGTAAGAGAAGAAGAAGTTGTGCTCGGCGCGATGCGAGCTGAGTCCGAAGTGAAGGCCCGCTCCACGAACCGCAGTCGCCAACTCCATCAATGTGTCGCGCTTCGGTCCCATTTTCACGACGGTCCAGTCGGAAAGGTGGGAGTCGTACATGGAGAAGCCGTCGTGATGCTCGGCGACGGGGACGACGTATTGTGCCCCAGAGGCCTTGAAGAGCTGCGCCCATTCAGTCGCGTTGAACTTCTCCGCGCGGAAGAGAGGAATCAGATCTTTGTACCCTCGAGCATCATCACCCTTCGAAAAGTGCTCTTTGAAATTCTTGTCGGCGCCGTTCTTGGGGTCGTACATGTTGCGGGGATACCACTCGTTTTCGGCGGCGGCGACGGAATAGACTCCCCAGTGAATGAAAATGCCGAACTTTGCGTCCTTGTACCACTGCGGCTGCTGATACTTGATGAGCGTGGCCCAGTCGGGCCGATAAGGGCCGTCGTTTGCCTGGCGGTCGGCTTCAGCGAGAAGACGTTTGCGTTCCGAGTCGTACTTGCTTACCGACTGCTGCCACTCGCGATCAATCTGTTCGGCGGATTTGACGTCCTGGGTTGGCGCGAGAGAGTCGGAATTCTGCGTCGGAGCTTGGGCGAAGAGAAGAGGGAAGGCAACGGAAAAAATTGCAGACACAAGAAACGAGCGGATTTTCATACGGCGGAATCGTAATTGATTAGGGAGCAGGCTGCAAACGCTTTCATTTGCCCGTCGCCGATTCCTGCCCATCTGCGTTTCGCTATCGAGAGAGCTCGCAAATCCAATTCACTTCCCACGTCTTTCCGCCGTCAGGTGAAAAGGATTGCTCCATGCGTGCCGATTTTGGCGAGATATTGAGCCAGACATAGCGCACCAAAATAGCGCGACCTTTGTACTCTTCCTGATCAAAGAATTCGCCACGATTCCGGTTGAACCCACCCACAACAGGCGGCAGGCCCAGCGTGCCGTTATCGACATCCACGAGATAGATGCTCCACTGGCGCGACGTGGGATTGTAGAGCCGAAGCGTCTGAGCTTTAATGCGCAGTTTCTTGTCCGCGCTGGTGACGTCGAACTCTTCAAAATTGGCGTTGCTGTCGAGGATCTTCTTGTGATTCGAGATGCCCTCGTACTCGATCCAGGTGTTGGAGTTGTTCAAGCGGTCCGGCAGGCGGCGCACGTGAGCTTTCCAATTGCCAATTAGAAAATCAAAATCGTGCGAACCGTCGCGTTGTGGAAGATTTGCCGGATTGGCCGTGGCTTGGGCGTAAAACACCACTGCCTGAAATGCGCAAAGAGCGATGAGGGAGCAGAAGACGCACTTGATGAGTCGCACGATGACCATTCTTTGCCCTGCAGGGGAACAACCCCATGAAATTGTTGCGAACCGGCATCTGCAGGAGATGAACTGCCATTGCATATGGAAAAAGGTACTTGACATATTCCCATATAGGCATATATTTGATTTCATCATGGCGCGAGCGGCAACAACCTCGGATGCGTTCAATGCGGTAGCGGAGCCGCGGCGGCGCGAAATCTTGCTGCTGCTGGCGGCCCGAGAGTACTCGGTCAACGAGATTGTGGCGAGCCTTCGTGTCGATCAGCCTTCGGTGTCGAAGCACCTGCGCGTGTTGCGCGACGTGGGGCTCGTACGGATGCGCTGCAGCGGGCGCCAGAAGCTTTACCAGACAAATGCGGATGCCATTCGGCCGCTGCACGCGTGGACTTCAGAATTCGAGCGCTATTGGAGGCACCAGCTCAATCGCGTGAAGGAGCGGGCCGAGAAGGTCGCTGCAGACAAGGCATCTGCGGCAAACAAAACTGTAAACCCCAAGGAGGAAGAATGATCGCAAATGCAATCGCAGGAATTGAGGATCTCACGTTGCTCGTGGAGCAGGAGATTCATGTACATGCATCGCTGGAGGACACTTTCGCCGCGTTGCTGGAACAACTTGGTCCCGGGAACGAAGTGAACGATGGGCGTGCTATGCCGATGGTGCTCGAGGCATGGCCTGGAGGCCGTTGGTATCGTGACCTCGGAGCGGACAACGGGCACTTCTGGGCTCACGTGCAGGCCATCAAACGGCCCACGCTTCTGGAATTCAGCGGGCCACTGATGATGTCGCACCCGGTGGCTAACAACGTGCAGTACAGACTGAGTGAAGAACCGGGTGGGACGCTGATCAAGTTTCGTCACTCGGGATTTGGTTTGGTTCAGGACGACCATCGCAAGGGAGTGTCCGGCGGCTGGGGACACATCAACGATGAAATTCGCAAGCGGGCGGAGGGGGCGCATAAGAAGTAAGCCCGATTGGACAAGGATTCAAATTCCCCAAATAACACAAGGAGGTTTTATGTCGATTACACAAACGCTCGTCGGCGATTCCATTGCACAGGCTATGCTCGCTGAATTCGAAATGCAGGCTGCTGTCACGCGCAGGTTCCTCGAACGGCTGCCGGAAGACAAACTCACCTGGAAACCGCATGAGAGGTCGATGACCGCGGGCCAACTGGCATATCACATTGCCTCTACGCCTGGCGGCGTGGTTCGTTTCGCGCAAACCAGTCCCGCGAAGGTTCCGGAGTTCGCCAAGTTTCCGCAACCTGCGAGCAGCAAGGAGATTCTGCAGGCCTTTGACGAAAGCGTTGCCGTGGTCCGTGAGATTCTCCCGACGATTGACGATGCGGAGATGGCGGAGACATGGCGGCTGATGGCCGGCGAGAAGGAAGTGCTGGCGCAGCCGCGCGGTTTGTTTCTGCGCGATGTGATGTTCAGCCACGTGTACCAGCATCGCGGGCAGTTCAGCGTTTATCTGCGCATCTTGAATGTGCCGGTGCCCGCAAGCTGGGGACCGAGTGCCGATGAGCCTCCGTTATTCATGCAGAGAGCTTGATCGGGTTCGTTCAAGGAGAAGCGTATGTGCCCGTTTTGTCTTGCGACAGCGGCAGTTGTAGCAGCAAGCGCCACCGGCAGCGGTGGCCTTGCAGCACTGGTTGGCGTAAAGCTGCTGCGCCAATCTGCTCGAAAACATTTCAGCCAGGATACCGACACGAAGGAGGTTCAACATGGCCACGATGACAACGGGCCCCAAGCTGTCGAACGTGGTGTCGCACAGCGAGTGGATTGAAGCCCGCAAGCAATTTCTCAAGAAAGAAAAGGAGTTTACCCGGCTTCGCGATGAACTGAGCCGGCAACGACGGGAATTGCCATGCGAGAAGATTGAGAAGAACTATGCATTCGAAGGCGCACGCGGCAAAGAGACGCTCGCGAGTCTGTTTGACGGGCGGGGTCAGCTCGTCGTTTATCACTTCATGTTTGGCCCCGGCTGGGCTGCGGGTTGTCCCAGTTGCTCTTACCTCTCGGATCACTTTGATGGCATGACGATTCACCTAGCGCATCGCGATGTGACGCTAGCCGTGGTTTCGCGCGCTCCGTATGGCGAGATCGAGGCATTCAAAAGGCGCATGGGCTGGAAATTCCATTGGGTCTCTTCGTTTGAGACGGACTTCAATTACGACTACTATGTTTCGGCAACTCCGGCCGAACGCGCGACGGGAACGGTTGATTACAACTATACGGTTACGGAGTTTCCAAGCGAGGAGCGGCCCGGAGCGAGCGTCTTCTTCAAGGATGCAACCGGCGAGATCTACCACACGTATTCAGCTTATGCGCGGGGGCTCGACATACTGGTTGGCGCGTATAACTTTCTTGATCTTGTGCCGAAGGGACGGGACGAAGATGGATTGGCGCATACGATGGCGTGGGTTCGCCACCACGACAAGTATGACGGCGGCTATTTTGTCGATCCTACTGCAAAATGGGAAGAGCCGAAGGCGGCCGCGCAAGGGTCTTGCTGCTCGGGCGAACATCACGGATAGCTTCTGGACAAAATGAAGCGGGACCATCGACGTTGTCTGTGATGGTCCCGCTGTTTTGCCTCCGTTGTTATTTATTACCTGTTTCAGCCACGAGCTTTTCAGCCCGATTGAGTGCGTCAGCGCGTTTCTGCTTCTCGGCCTGCATGTCGATCGGTCCTGCCTCATGCCGTGGTGCAAAGTTGTCGAGGCGCTTCAGCCCATCGGCGACGGCCTTGTCGACTGCATCCTTAGCTTTGGGCAGCACCTCGTGGAAGTGCGCGATTTCTTTCTGCGCGAGTTCGGGGTGATAGCCGATGCGATTACCGGTCTGCATCGCATCGATAAGGATGTCAGGCGGGGCGGCGAGCGGCGGAGTCGTGTTCAGCGCGTTGTAGGTTTCGCGCAGACGCGCCATCGCACCGTTAAAGCCGTCGAGCTCGTCGCGGCGCGCGGCCAGGCCGGCAGCGCGACGGACTTCGATGGTCACCTTCGATTTGGTGCTCAGGCTGGCAACCGGAACAATGGTAGTGAGCGAGTTGCCTTCGAAACTCCAACCGCCTTTACCGGTCGCTCCTGCTTGCTTGACCGCGACGCCGTTAATGGTTACGGATGCAGGCGGCCAGTCTGCAGGCAGCTTGAGCGTGTAGCCGCGCGCTTTTAGCATACCCTGAAAGCTGCTTTCCACTGGCCCAATCTCAACGCGAAGCGTGTCGCCACTCTGTGTGGCCATGATGGGAGTGCGGGTGAAGGCGCCGTGCTGATACTGCTCGGCCACACCGGAGTCTTCGTAGAGCGTATAGCTGGTGCTCGTGCCGGGCCCAAGCGGCCAGACGTTTATGATGAGCGGATCCACGGGCTTCTCACCGGTGTAACTCATCTCGGGTTGCATGGGCACGATGGAGCCGGCTTTCAGGTACACCGGCGTCTGCTCAACTGAGAAGCTGCGATCGGTCGAGATGGGTCCGATAAAGTGCTTGCCACTCGGCCACTCGATCCACTCACCCTTTGGCAGCCAGACCTTCTCCGTCGCCAGGCCCGACACTTTGTCTCCTGGCGTGACAACGGGAGCGACCATCATCTCGTCTCCGAAGAGATATTCATTTTTGTTGTCGTACGCTTCATTTGCTTCGGGCCAGTCATAGTAGAGCGGGCGCAGAAACGCAATGCCTGTGTCGTAGGTACGCCGCGCCTCGGTGTAGATGTAAGGCTGCATTGCATAGCGCAACTGGAAGGTTGCACGAAGAATGGAAGAAAATGGTTCCGGATAGGCCCAGATGCGGCGCTCTGATTCAGGATTCTTGGTGGTGTGTGTGCGAAGGATGGGGCTGAATGCGCCGAACTCCACCCAGCGTGTAAAGAGCTCCGGATCGACCGCGCCGGGCATGTGCCCGCCGATGTCGTGGCTCCAATAGGCATAACCGACGTTGGCTGCCGTCGCAGTGAACCATGGTTGGAAAGCCAGGGAGTCCCACACGGAGACGGTGTCGCCGGAGAAGCCGATCTGATAGCGATGGTTGCCGAGGCCGCCCCAGCGATGGAAGAGAATTGGGCGCCTGCCCTCGCGCTCCTGGTCAGTGAAATGCACGTAATTGATCCACCAGGTGGGAGTTACGCCGGCCATTTTTGTGTTTTGTTCCTGCTGCCAGTCGAGCCACCAAAAATCGATGCCTTGTCTCTCAAGCGGATGAAGGACGAGATTGAAATAGTTCTCGGCGAACTTCTTGTTGGTGATGTCGTAGGGAACGTACTGCTTTGTGGCCGGATCGATGCCCATAGCTTTTGCCATCGCCGGATAGGCTGCCTCCCATGGCTGAATGCCGGAAGCCGGATGCAGGTTCAAGCTGGTTTTCAGATGTTCGCCGTGGAGGCGCTCAAGAAACAGTTGTGGATAAGGGAACAGCACATCGTTCCAGGTGTAGCCGCTCCAGCCGAGACGATGCTTCGACTGGTCCTCGCCGTTCTTGTCGCCTTCGCCCATGGCTTTGAGCTGTTCGAGGCTCTTGTGCCACCCCATGTCGATCACGAAGACATCGAGCGGGGTGGAGTTTTGGTGGAAGTCGTGAATGATCTCTTCGATCTCCTGATCGCTGTAGTCCCAATAACGCGACCACCAGGTGCCGAAGGCGAAACGGGGCGGCAGAGGAATGCGGCCGGCCACGCGGACATAATCGCTCAGAGCTTTGCGATAGTCATGGCCGTAGCCGAAGAAGTAAAAGTCCTGTCGCTCGCCGGCAGGCCGCTCGATGACCCATGGCCACGGACTCTTCTCGCCCGCAGGGAAGGTGAAATTTGCAGAGTCGAAGAGTGGTCGCGTTGAGTCGTCAACGAGGGCCCATCCTGAGCGGGATATCAGACCCTGCTCGATCGGCTCACGCGTCTTGGATCCGACAGCGCCATCGAGTGTGCGGGTTGTGCCTTGCAGATTTTCGGTGTCGGTAGTGCCCGGGTGCCAGGTCACGGGCTTGCCGTCGACGGTGAGTTCGATGGAAAGATTATTCGGTGTGAACTTGCCATCGCCCGAGGGAGAGTAATGAAGGGTGAGAGCACTTGTCTTGATGGTCACGGCCTGAGCACTGCCGGCCCCAGCTTTGCTTGCCTCGAACTTCGGCACAGGAAGGCGGCGATTAATGAAGACGAACGAGGCGTGGTCCTCGAATTTGCCGTTGGCTGCCCACTCCATCCGAATCAGCTCAGGAGTGAGGACGGTGAACCTTGCATTGCCCAGGATGACCACGGCCTTGGGATCGGCAACGGGGTTGTTGGCAGCTTCTGTTGCGATATGCTGCGCGGCTGGCGGTGCTGCGCTTTGCGCCAGGGGCTGTTCAAGCGAGCGCGATAGAGCCTGCTGCTGAGGCTCCTGCGCTGAAATCCCGATGATTGATCCAGTTACGATTCCGACTGCGGCAAAGTGAAGCAAAGAAGTACGCACGGATTTCTCCTTTGTTTTTAGTCCATGGGAAGGCTATCACTGGAGGGCGGAGAACGGGGTGTCACGAGACACGTTGCGGGATGAACGAGGTTCTTGATGACGCAAGGCTGACATTGCTCTACGATCACAGCATGGTCGGAATCTCGCAGGACGTTCGGGTTGCGCTTAGACAATTGCGGAAGTTTCCGGGCTTCACGCTGACGGTGGTTGTGACGCTGGCGCTGGGCATTGGAGCCACGACCGCGGTTTTTTCTCTCATCGAGGGCATTCTGCTGCGGCCGCTACCGTTCTCTGATCCTGAAAGACTGGTCGTGTTGGGCGACCATATTGGCAACGGTGCAGGGATGACGGTGACTGCGCGAGACATCGGTGTGTATTCGAATGCAACGAGCGCATTTTCTTCATTGGGGGGCTTCGCAAATAGCACATATGAATTATCGGGAGGAGACTCGCCGGAAGAGATCTCGGGTGCCAGGCTCAACGCAAGTGTGTTTACCACGCTAGGTATCCAACCCGTACTCGGGCGGGTGTTCACGAAGCAGGAAGACGATGGGCACCAACCTATCGCGGTAATCAGCGACGCGCTTTGGCAGAACCGATATCACCGCGATGCAAATGTGCTGGGCAGCGCAATTGAACTGGATCGCAAAGCGTACTCGATCATAGGAGTGATGCCGCGAAGCTTCGAATTTCCACTCGACGCGGGGAGGCTGAACAAGGCGCAGCTATGGGTGCCACTGAGCCTTACGCCGGACGAACTCACTGACCAGGCCGCTGGATTTTTTGGATATCGCATGGTGGCGCGCCTCAAGGGTGGTGTGACCCTTTCGGCTGCAACGCAAGATGCGGATCGCGTGGCTCACGAAATCATGCGAAACTATCCGGCTGCGATGGCGGCGATCCGTATTCGCGGTGCTGTGACTCCATTGCATGATTATGTCGTGGGGGAGACGCGGCCGATCCTGCGCGCGCTGTTTGTCGCGGTAGCGATCGTTTTGTTGATCGCGTGCGTCAATGTTGCTGTTCTGCTGCTGGTCCGTGCCATTCGCCGACGTCGCGAATCGGCCGTGAGGCTGGCCATGGGCGCGCGAGCCGCGACCATTGTTCGCGAGTCAATGGTCGAGGGCCTTCTGCTGAGTGGCGCGGGTGCTTTGCTGGGCTTTGCCCTGGCGGCCATTGCTGTGCGCACTTCTCTGGGGTTTCTTCCCGATTCGATCGCGCGCCTCAATTCGGTTTCGATTGACGGTGGCGTTGCGTTATTCGCATTCGCCCTCGCCATCGTGACTGGAATCATTTCCAGCGCGGCGCCGGCGTTCGCAGCTACGAGGGCCAACATTACCGATACGTTGAAGGATGGATCGAGGGCGGGCACAAGTGGCAGAAATCATGCGTGGCTTCGGTCCTCGCTGATTGCGGCGGAGATTGCCATTGCCCTCGTTCTATTGACAACATGCGGCGCATTTCTGCGCAGTTACCAGAAGATGCTGGCGGTAGACCCCGGATTCAAGCCAGAGCGGGTTCTGGTGGCTGGTTTTCAGTTGCCTTTGAATCAGTACAAGACATACGCGGCCTCGGACAATTTCAATCGTGAAGTGGTGGATCGGTTAATGGGCAAGCCAGGAATTGTCGCCGTCGGAATCAGCAATCTTGTTCCCGGTTCTAGCTCGTACGGACGTGCTGCCTACACGATCGAAGGCCTGCCGGCCGAAGGATGGAAGGTGCAGTTCGCAGTCTTCGGCGCAGTTTATGGCGACTACTTCAAATCACTTGGAATCGCGCTGCTGGATGGCCGGACCTTCACGCCAGTAGATCGCGCCGACGCACCACTCGTGGCAATCGTCAATCGCTCGATGGCCGATCACTACTGGCCGGGTCAGAGTGCGATCGGCAAGCGCATGCATGTCGGCAATCCGAAGAAAGGGCTACCGTGGGCAACCATTGTTGGGGTTGTGGCCAATACCAAGGTTGGCTCTCTCGAGAGTCCCGACGAGGACCAGTGGTACGTTCCGATTGAACAGCCGGCGATTCTTTACGGTACGGCCCCTTCTGCGAATCTTGTGAACCCGGCCGGCGGATTTCTCGTCGTGCGTTCGACGATGCCTGCGGATCAGATCATTGGAATGGTGCGTGAAACGGTTGCCCGAATTGATCCGTTGCTTCCTCTGCAACAGGTCCAGTCAATGTCGGAAGTGATGTCGGACGTGGAGGCACCACGCCGTTTCAATACCGACCTGATCACGGTGTTTGCGATTGGAGCGCTTGTGCTGGCGATTACCGGGATTTATGCGGTAATTGCATTTTCAATCTCCATCCGAGCGCAGGAGATTGCAATCCGCATGGCTCTCGGCGCGCAACGCGGCAACATCGCGCGGATGGTTCTATTCTCTGGCGCCCGGCTGGCAGTAGTTGGCTGTGGAATCGGACTGCTGGGGTCTTTCGCCGTTTCGCGGTTGGTGAGTGCGTTCCTCTTCGAAGTCAGCGCCACAGACCCGGCGATTTACGCGGGAAGCGTCCTGGTGATGATCGCTGTGGCGTTGCTGGCTTCGGCCCTGCCAGCTGCTCGCGCAGCTTCTGCCGACCCGGTTGAAGCGTTGCGAGCTGTGTAACGTTCGACATTCAGGACCCTGGCACCTCGAACTGGAATGCAACGCTGCGTTCGGACTCGCGCTTTACAGCGCGGCGACGACCGGCGAGCAGTTCTGCAGCGCCTACGCTTCCCAGCAGGGTGTTTGTTTCCCGGTCGACGACCAGCAGGTTTAACAATCCTGTTGTAGCCATCTCTTCGGCGACTGCGCGGCAGGTTTCGTCAGAGAATACGTAGGCTTCTGGCAGGTGATCATGCTTGCCGATTTTCACCTCATCGCCAGCAGGCAACTCCGTCATTACTTCTGCCGCTGTCACCAATTCCAGCGGATCGACACCGTACTCGCGCGAGAGGTGATAGCCACGGCGGCTCAATTTTTCTGTGAGGATCGACCGCGGCATGATGAGCGAGGTGACAAGGTAGGACGCGGTACAGGCGAGCAAAAGCGGCAGGATGGCGGGGAGCGCATGCGTGAGTTCCAGCGAGAAGAGCACAGCTGTGAGCGGCACGCCGAGCGCGCCGGCAAGCATGGCACCCATCCCCAGAAGCGCCCACAACGCCCGTGTAGGTCCTGGAAGCTGCGCGAGGTGCGCGGCAGATGCGCCGATGGCTGCGCCGATCATAAGCAACGGAGCCAGCACGCCGCCTGAAGTTCCGGAGCTTAGCGAGAAGGCCCACATCAGCGACTTGGCGATCACCAGACCCAACAGAAGTGTGACGGGTGCATTGCCCCGGAGCAATTCAGCGATGTTGTCGTAACCCACACCAAGTCCGCGCGGGAAGAAGTATCCACCAATGCCGATTCCGATGCCGCCGATTGCCGGCCACCACATCCAGTGAATGTGCATTCGCCCACAAAAGTGCTCGAAAGCATCTTCGAGTCCGTACATCAAGCGGCTTAGGCCGGCGGCTGCGAGGCCAACAAGAATCCCGAGGGGAACGGCAATCAAGAGTGACTGCTCGAGATGAATGTTTGACGGCAGTTCGACGGGAAACAGCGGACCCGCGCCCAGCCACCAGATGCGCAATGCTCCAGCCGTGACGCTCGCTACCGCAACTGGAACGAGTGAACGCGGCCGCCACTCAAAAAGCAGCAGTTCGACGGCGATGAGGATGGCGGCAATTGGTGCGGCAAACGTGGCTGACATTCCGGCAGCGGCGCCGGCTACCAGCAACGTGGTGCGCTCTGCATCCGATAGTCTGAGCCATTGCGCGACGAGGGAGCCGAACGCTCCGCCGGTCATGATGATTGGCCCCTCTGCGCCGAACGGACCGCCGGATCCGATGGCGATTGCCGCGGAGATGGGCTTAAGCACGGCGATGCGCGGTTCGACACGCGCGCCGCGCAGAAGGATGGCTTCGATGGCTTCGGGAATTCCGTGGCCGCGAATCTTGTCTGAACCGTAACGCGCTATCAGGCCGACGATAATGCCACCGATTACGGGGACAATCAGCACCGCTGCGTGGGGCTCATTCGAGCCGGCTGGGCCGACCATGGCGAGGCTTAAGCGGTGATAAAAGAATATGTTTGTCGACAGGGCAATGGCGCCAAGGAGTAGCACCGCGAGGGCCGCTCCGCCGGTGCCGATCACGACTGAAACTCCGGAGAGAAACCATGTACGTCGATCGACGGTGAAGTCACGCAGAGCGGATGGTCGGGATCTCATTGGACCTCCGCCGCGAGGGAGCGCCTGGAATGACGCCGCACACGCATCAGGGCCTGGACCAATCTTGGGGCCATTTCGTTAAGCTCGCGCGCGTGATCGCCCGAAAGTTTATGGAGAACCTGACGGCCTTTGCGCGTCAGGTGCAGGAGCGCCCGGCGCTTGTCTTCCCTGTCGGAAATTCTGGCGATCAGTTCCTCTCGCTCCAGCCGGTCGACCAGTTCAACTGTGCTGTTGTGCTTGAGGCCGAGACGGCCTGCCGCATAGGCGATGGTGACGGCTGTTCCGTCGGGAGCGCCGGCAATCTGAAGCAGAAGTTGATGTTGCTGCGGCTGTAAACCGGTCTCGAGCGACGCGTTTTCGCTGAACTGCAAAAACCGACGCAGTTCAAATCTGAACTCGGCCAGCGTGGTGAGCAGATGATCGGATTGCTCCGTTTCGAGTCTCATATATATATCGTAACACGACATATACTTACTTAAAACATCGGAACATTTACTCTGGTGTTAATCGCGTAAAGTACCATGATTCATCAGGGAAGCGAGGGCATCTCTCATGGGAAGATGGGCGGGGAAATGGGAGGCGATGGCTGTTCTCTTTACTTTGGTGATTGCCGCTGCTCTGACCACGACAGCCCAGGACTCAACGGGGGACATTCGGCCCGCTCCGTACCAGGTTGCGTGGCAAGACCTGGAGTTCGGCGTCATCCTCCATTTCTCTACAAACACATTTCTTGATCGCGAATGGGGAGATGGTACCGCCAGTCCCTCGGTTTTCAATCCCATGCAATTCGACGCGGACCAGTGGATGAAGGCGATTCACGATTCTGGCGCGAGATACGTTGTGCTCGTCGCGAAACACCACGATGGCTTCTGCCTCTGGCCAACGGGACAGACAAACTACAGTGTGAAAAGCAGTCCATGGAAAGACGGGAAGGGAGATGTTGTTGGCGAAGTGGCGCGGGCGGCGCGGAAATATGGACTCAGGTTTGGTGTCTACCTTTCTCCGTGGGACCGGCACGAGCCGCGCTACAAAGACTCTACGGAATACGACAAGTACTACAACGCAGAACTAGAGGAACTGTCGCAGAATTACGGTGACCTTGTAGAGTTCTGGCTCGATGGTGCGGGGAGCGCCGGGCATGTTTACGACTTCAAGAAGATCATTGAGACCCTCAGAACTTACCAGCCTAATACCGTTGTGTTTGCCGATACGGGGTTGTTTGAGTACGGCGATGCGCGTTGGGTGGGCAATGAGGCCGGCATTGTCGATTACGAGAACTGGAACGTAATCGATCGGCACGGCTATCGGCGGTGGCGTCCCGTTGAGGCGGATACGCCGCTGCGCAACAAGCACTGGTTCTGGCATCCCAAGGATGAAGCTTCGCTGAAAAGTCTCGATGCGCTTCTCGATACTTACGAGAAGACAGTGGGCCGCGGTGCGCAACTGATGCTGGGAGTAGCACCGGACAACCGCGGGTTGCTGCCTGATTCTGACGTTAGGCGACTGGAGGAGTTCGGGGCTGCTCTTCGGAAGCGAGCCGAGAACAATCTGGTTCTTCAGCGAGATCGGGCCAAGGCCGGTTTTGAGGCTGCGCTCGATGGCGATCCGGATACGTTTTGGTCGGCACCCGGGGGTTCACGTCACGCGGAGGTGGAGGTAGATTTCGTAAAGCCTGTGACATTCGACCATGCAGTTACGATGGAGTGGCTAAACAACGGACAGCATGTTCAGAAATATGCGCTCGAGATTTGGAACGAATCGGACAAGGCCTGGAAACGAATTGCGGAAGGGCAGGCTATCGGCCACAAGAAGATCGATCAGTTTCCTTCTGTAACGACGCAGCGCGTTCGGCTGAATATTCTTTCGAGCACGTCGGAAGCGCATATCAGGGAGTTTCAGGTTTACGACTGGAGCCGTTAGCACTCGCACAGGTTTGTACGGGACGTCCGACTAGGCTTTCTGGGTAATTGCATCCAGCGCAGATTTGAAGATGCGGACTTCGTGCTCGAGCACAACGAATCTCTTTCGGCCACTTTGCCAGGTTTCGAGCCCTGTTCCGTCCTCGGGAGGCTGAGCTTCACTCAGGGAAGTGTGAACCTCACCAACGCCTGTCTTGAGAAGGATGGCTGTCACATTCGAAGCACGGATTCCGCCGCCCGCCACAATCCTAATGCGATCGCCCGCCTTTTGATGCAGCCCTGCAATTGTTGTCGCGCCTTGCAGAGCATCGGATTTGCCGCCCGAGGTCAGGATGCGGTCTGCTCCGCAGGCGATCACATCTTCCAGCGCTTGATCCAAATCGTTGGAGACATCGAATGCGCGATGAAACGTGACCTGGAGCGGCCGCGCGACTTCAATAAGCTTGCGCATGCGTGCAACGTCAACCGAGCCTGCATGGGTCAGGAGGCCCAGGACCACACCATCGACCTTGCGGGCTTTGGCCTCCAGAATGTCCCGGCGCATGACGTCCAGTTCATGGTCTGAGTACACAAAATCGCCGCCACGCGGGCGAATGATTAGAAAGACTTCGATATCGACCGCGGCGCGAACCGCATCGACGAGGCCAGCGCTCGGGGTTATACCGCCTTCACTGAGTGCGCTGCAGAGTTCGATGCGCTGCGCCCCGCCTTTCGCGGCAGCGATTGCTGACTCAACAGAATCTACGCAGATTTCAATTTCCATGACGATGTGCAAGCTTCTCGGAAGGGGTCAGGACTCGAGTCCGAGGTTCGGGATAATTCTACCGGTTGCGGTGCCTCATCAACTTGAATGCATTGAAGGCGTGGCAGTACGTCAGTGCACACCAACAATTGAGGGCACGCAAAATACGAGAGGCGAACTCAACCGGGAGTTCGCCTCTTTGTATAGCAGCGATAGAAAGAAGAAATAATAATAATGATGTTGCGGTTTAGATATCGAGATTCTTCACGTCGAGCGCATTGTCTTCAATGAACTTGCGGCGTGATTCAACGTCCTCGCCCATGAGGGTGGTGAAGATTGCCTCGGTCTCGGCGATATCTTCGAGCTTGACCTGAAGCAATGTGCGCCGGTCGGGATCCATCGTGGTCTCCCAGAGTTGCGGCGCGGTCATTTCGCCCAATCCCTTGTAACGCTGCACATCGTACTCTTTCTTGCCCTGTTCGACGATGTAGGCAAAGAGTTCCCGAGCGGTCTGCTTTTCTACCGGTTCGTGATTGATGCGCGATCCGCGACGTGCTGCCTTGGCTTCGGCTTTCACCTTGGGCGGGGTCTGGCCTTCTTCGAACTCCGTGCCTTCCAACTCGTCAGCCGCAGAATCCTGCGTGGACTTTGCAGCGTACTCGATCAGAAACGGTGGCTCAAGGTACTGGCTGATCTGCGAGTACTTCGACATCATCTGGCGGAACTCTGGGCTCGATGCCAGCGCGTAGTCGATGCAGCGTGAGGCTCCCTGCGAGTCGCTGTAGCAGACCGACCAGGTGTGGTGTTCGTCGTCTTCAACCGGCTTGCTGACCTTGATTCCAAAATCATCCGCGACTTCGACGAGTTGATCGTGGAGTTGGGCCAGCTTCGCAGGCACGTCATTACCGCTCTTCGACGTGAAGTCGGCGCGATGGGTCAGCTCTGCGCGGGCAATCAGTTCAGTGAGTTTCTCATTACGGATGCGCTTGTCAACTTTCTCGACAAAGGCGAGGTACTCGTTGAGGTAGCCCATGAAGCGCGTAAGCTCGCTACCCTCGATGTGGCTGGCATTCTCACCGTGGCGCACGATCATGCCCTCTGAGGCACGCTTGATGGCGACGCGGTTCAATTCGCGCTCGTCTTTTACATACTGCTCTGACCGGCCCTTCTTGATCTTGAATAGCGGGGGCTGAGCAATGTAGATGTTGCCGCGCTTGATCAACTCCGTCATATGGCGGAAGAAGAACGTCAGCAGCAGCGTACGGATGTGCGAGCCGTCGACGTCGGCGTCGGTCATGAGGATGATCTTGCCGTAGCGGATCTTAGCTGGATCGAAATCGTCCTTGCCAATTCCGCAGCCGAGCGCTGTGATCATGGCGCGGATTTCTTCGTGGCCCAGCATTTTGTCGTAGCGCGCCTTCTCCACGTTCAGGATCTTGCCCTTCAGCGGCAGAATGGCCTGGAAGCGCCGATCGCGCCCTTGCTTGGCTGTGCCGCCTGCGCTCTCACCCTCGACCAGGTACAGCTCGCAGCGATCGGGATTGCGCTCAGAACAGTCAGCAAGCTTGCCGGGCAGACCGCCGCCGTCTAAAGCTCCCTTGCGGCGTGTAAGGTCGCGGGCTTTGCGGGCAGCCTCGCGGGCGCGCGCAGCCTCAATTGCCTTGTTAATGATTTTGCGAGCCACCGGGGGATTCTGCTCGAGGAACATGCCAAGACGTTCGTTTACGAATGCCTGGACCGTCCCTGCGATATCGGAGTTGAGTTTGCCCTTGGTCTGTCCTTCAAATTGAGGCTGCGACAGCTTTACGCTTACCACTGCCACAAGACCTTCGCGCACGTCATCGCCGCTCAGGTTTTCCTTGACGTCTTTGAACAGTCCAAGCTGCTGGCCGATGGCGTTGATGGTGCGTGTAAGGGAAGTGCGAAATCCCGACAGATGAGTGCCGCCGTCTACGGTGTTGATGTTGTTGGCAAAGCTGAAGACCGTTTCAGAGTAGCTGTCGTTGTACTGCAGCGCAATTTCGATTTCGACGTTATCGCGCTGAGCTTCCATGACGATCGGCTTCTCGTGCAACACAGACTTTCCGCGATTGAGATGCTTGACGAACTCCGCGATTCCGCCTGCGTATCGGAACTCGGCGCGGCGAGCCTCGCCTGTCTTGGGATCGGACGTGCGCTCATCGGTGAGCGTGATTTCAAGTCCCTTGTTGAGGAATGCGAGTTCGCGCAGACGCTGCGCAAGGGTGTCGTAGTTATATTCCGTCGCGGTAAAAATGCTTTTGTCAGGCAGGAAGTGAATCTTGGTACCAAGCCGCTTGGATGTACCAGCCATGCGCAACTCGCTGGTGGCGACGCCGCAGCTGAAATCCATCTCCCAGGTATGATCATCGCGCCAGATCTCAACATTCAATTCCTGGCTGAGCGCATTTACGCAGCTTACGCCGACGCCATGCAGTCCGCCGGATACCTTGTAGTTGGAGGAATCGAATTTCCCCCCCGCATTGAGCTTGGTGAGCACTACCTGAACAGCAGGCATCTTCTCACCGTTTGCCAACACCATCATATCGACGGGGATGCCACGTCCATCATCGACGACCGTGATCGAATTGTCAACGTGGATTGTGACGTCAATCTTCTTGGCATAACCCGCGAGGGCCTCATCGACGGAGTTGTCTACTACTTCGTAAACAAGATGATGAAGACCCATTTCACCAGTCGAGCCGATGTACATCGCCGGACGAAGTCTCACGTGCTCCATGCCTTCCAGCACAGTGATGTCTTCGCCGGTGTAATTTCTATTGCCTTCGGGGAGCGGAGTTACGTCGCGTGGTTCAGTCGCCATATTTTTCCATTCGCAGAATCTTCGCCTTTGGCGGTCACGTCCTGAGGCCGGGCCCGAGCCCGTTTTCGGGCACAAATTTGGGGATTAACCGCCTGAAACACGAGGGTTTTGTGAGAGCTCTGCCAAGATCCATTTTACCATGCGGAACCCTCGAAAAAGAGGGTCGAAACCCCCATTACGAGTGGGCAGGGTAGGTAACTAAATTGAGTACTTCGGGGTAGATTACCGAAGAATAACGTTACTTTTGTCACCAATGTGTGCGATACTTTCGATGTACTTGAAAAAGCTGGACTTAGTGGCGATTTCGCACTACCATAAAAGTGTCATTAGTCCAAGATCTTGTACAGAATTCTCTGTGAGGGGTAACCAACTATGAAACTCGCTTTCCGCGTTTTCGTTCTGTCCGTTGTCGTCGCCGGTGCCGCCGCTGCTTCGGTCTCTTCGAGCCCGAAACACACCTTCGCCAGCCACCAGTCGGCTACATCTGGACTGCCGATTCCGACTTGTGGACCCAGGCATGGGGTGCACCAACACAACCAGGTAAAACGATTGGCCAGCGTAGCACCAAAGTGCTACACGCGGGGGCCTAGTTTTCATTTGAATCCAAAGGCCGCACAGTCTATTCTGAGAGAACCCTCAGGATGGAAAGGTCTTTCATGCCTTTGAGCTTTCAGATGTATCTGATGAGCGGGGTTGAATTCGCTGCTGTGGGCAACCCTTGGCTTCATGTTTTGGTAAGAAGGGGTTGCAGAAGCGCTTTCCCGCATTAAGCGTATATCTGCTTTGCGCGTTGGCTCGATGCCCGTGCTTCTTGGTCTTCTTTATCTTCAAGCCAGACCCTGGGGCCATCAGATATTTTCCCTTTATATTTCTATCCGTACTGGGCGGTCTATATCGTGCAGCGCCGATTTCGCTCTTCTTTGTCACGCTGGAGATCTTCCGTTCTGTGCTCTCGCATTTTCCGGCTTGATGCGGCTGGGCACGGTCGTCTTTCGTTGGGTGGCTTTGGTTTCCGTGATCGCTAGCTTGGAGTACGGTTTCTTATTCGCATCTGAGCGTGATGCTCATTCCGGACATCGCAATTGCGCTGATGCGATCGGTGAGCATCCTGGAGCTCTGCCTACTGGCTTTCTCTGCCTGTGCATCAATGCGCTTCAGCTTTCGTATCAGGGATATTGCGTTCGGGTTCGGACTTGGTTTTGGCCTGATGTCTGCAAACGACTTTCTATCAGGCCGCAATGATCGTCCGGGAACTCCTCGTTGATCGCCCCGATGCAGTATTGCCTACGAAGGCGTGATTCTTGTTCACGCTCGGAATGTGGGTGGCGTACTGCGTGGATTCCGGAGCGCGCCCGCAAGCCGCTGGTCATGCCGGCCAACTCTACGATTTACCGCTGGAATGAGATTGCCTCTGCACTGGGACACGGCACGAAAGTTGCGGTGCAGCAGCCGGCAAACGGCTTCTTCCTTACAGATGTGGAACGCGTTGTGGAGAAGGTGCTGACGCGCAATCTGCAGGGCAACGAATCGAAATCGTAAGCCTGGTTGAGTCTCTTAGAAGGGAAAGGCCGAACTCAAAAGTTCGGCCTTTTCTTTTTGCTGAATCCGCACCGCTGAAAAGTTGCATGCAACGAAATGCCAGGCAAACGCTATAATCTCTTTTGTTCGCATGGACCAGATTCCCCGCCACTCTTGCCTGATCTACGAGGGATCTCCGTCACGGCATCTTGCCGCGCTGGCCTCGGTGATCCAAAAAAAGCTGAATGAGAACCATCGCTGTCTTTACCTCGACAGCCAGCCCATGGTTGCCGGGATGCGCTCGTACCTGGCAGCTGCGGGAGTCGACGTCGCTGAGGAATCGGCCCGAAAACGTCTCGTACTCTCATCGGGGCGCGATCATCTGATCGACGGCCGCCAATTCGACCTGGTGCGAATGATGCAGAGTCTCAAAGATGCCTTGAAGCAGGCGCTGGACGAAGGTTGCAGAGGGCTGTGGGCCACGGGGGACATGACATGGGAACTCGGTCCCGACAAAGACTTTTCAAAGCTCGTTGAGTACGAGTGGAGGCTTGAGGAGTTTTTCCGTGAAAACCCGCAACTGGGTGGCGTCTGCCAGTATCACGTCGAAACGATGCCCGGGCGATTTCTGCGGCAGGGCGTGGCCTCTCATCCCGCTATCTTCATCAACGAGACGTTATCGATGATCAATCCGATTTACCGATATTCGCATTCATTTTTGGCCATACAATATGGGGCACCGGAACTGGATTCGTTGATCAATCGAGTTCTGGAGCCGCAACGGCTGACTTAGAGCTGGTTCTCCGCGAAAAACAGAAAGGCCACGGCGAACCGTGGCCCTTTGTATTTGCATGTGAAACTGGTTATTCGGCCGTGACTGGCTCGACAGAGGCGTACCGCCCGCGGTTGCCGTGGTCGGTGAACTTTACCCGGCCTGTCACCTTGGCAAAAAGCGTGTCATCCGATCCGATGCCGACATTGGAGCCCGGCTTGATCTTGGTGCCGCGCTGGCGGATGATGATTGACCCGCCGGTGATGAGTTGTCCGGCGGAAGCCTTCACGCCCAGCCGCTGTGCATTCGAATCGCGTCCGTTTGTGGAGCTGCCTCCACCCTTTTTATGTGCCATTGCCTTTGATCCCCTTCTAGATCTTTGATCCGCTTACTTCTTCTCAGCGGTGTAGGTGACGCCATCGGCCTCAATAGCCTTGATGCGCACCTCGGTAAAATTCTGACGGTGTCCCTGCATCTTCTTGTACTGCTTCTTGCGCTTCAGATGGAAGACAAGGATCTTGTCGCCACGGCCCTCGCCGACAACTTCCGCTGTGACCTTGGCGCTCGACGGCTTGGCCATGCTGCCCTCTTCGCCACTGTAGGCGAGAACATCGCTGAACTCGACCGTCTTGTTGTCTGAAGCCACTGACTCAATCTTGACTACATCGCCTGGCGCGACACGATACTGCTTGCCACCCGGTACGAATGACCGCGTACATAAACCCTCCAGGGCAAACGCACGCGCAACTGCGGGTGCATGCTCCCAATCTTGAATTGCTCGGGCAAAACTTCCATGTCCACGGTACGCTCGAGCGCCGATAAAAACCTGGGCGAGCGGTTGGCTCCGTGGCGACAGGCAGGAATCGCCAAACTAGAGTAGTTTACCGGGTTTGAGGGGCGGGGTCAATGTGAGCGCCGTAGTCTCGACCGTGGAAACTCATCCGGTCGGTCGGGAGCCGCGGGCCAAATTCGCTTCGATGCGCGTCAGTCGCTTGGGTAACGGGTTATGTTGTTGCTCCTAAATGTGTTAGATGAATCATTGATCGTGGTTCTGTCTTCATGAACCTACCTTTTGTCGATTGCCCAGCGCATCGGTTCTTGCGAGGAACCAATGCCGGCGAACTCGATCACTCCATTGGGCAGCTTCCTGAGCGGAGCACGTTTCCCATTCACATCGGCATGGGAGAGCTTTTCGGCCGCTTCCGCAGGAAGAGTGATGCGCACCGTCCACTTTCCTGCACGCGAGGGAGCGTACCAGCCTTCCATTCGTGCCTGATTCTTGATGACGCCAACGAGCGGCGAGTCGAGGCTGATAGGATTCCAGCGGCAAGGTGAGGTTTAGATTCAGACCTTCGCCGGTGAATTCCAGTCCCACCAGTTTGGTCGCTGAGTAGAGCGAGCATGCGTGTGAGTGGAGATTTAAAACCGGAAAGTCGGTGCCGTGGAAGAACGGCTCGTTGGCTGCTCCGCCGGGATGCTGGCTCAAGGGAGAGTTGTATGAATCATTCCCACTCCAAACGCCGTACCAGGTGTCGGGGTAGGCGTCCGCATGGCAGGCAAGCGAGTTTCTCTTCCACTCCTCCCACGCCAAGGCGGGATCGACGCCCATCAGTGCCCAGGTCAGGGTCTGGTTCAGAGACGGCCAAATGGCTCCCAACTCCAACGTGCCAACATTCGTGCCGCCAACACTTCTCATGTCGGGGCCGTCACTCATCTGTGTGGCACCGAGCGGCCCGCGCCGAAGCAGTTCATTCATGGTTTGTACGAGTTCTCGAGTCTGCGTATCTGTGGTTGCGCCAGCCAGAATGGCCCATGGCTGCGGTTCGATCCACAGCGTTGCATCGCCCAGCCAGCCCAGTTCGGGGCCCATCCATGCGCGTTTGAACCACTTGCCATTCCATTGTGCGCGGGTAGCATCGCGGTGGAGATTTGCGGTTGCGCGGACCTCTTGCGCAAGCGCTGAACTCGGATCGGCGTAGTCGAGCAAGCGGGCATACTCGTCAAACACCCACGCAGCCATCGCGGAGTTCAAAACGCTCTCGCTGGTTTCGACGCATTCCTTAAAATCCTTTTGCGCCCATGTGTAGATGAGCCCATCGTTCCAGTCGTCAACCCGCATGCGCATGATGCCGTGCTGACCGACTCCGACGTCATTCACCTGATGCCGATAGCAGCGCTCGAGCAGATTGCGGACGGTGTCGGTGCGGCCTGCGGTCGCCGACAAACTCGCGGGGATTTTTTCGTCAGGAAATCGACATCACGCGTGGCCAGCACGTACTCACTCACCGTCCATATCAGCCACAGCGGCAAATCGCTGGCGTTGTCTGAAGCCATCGGAGCAACTACGCCATGTCCCACGATCCCGTAAGGAAGCGATCCGTCGTCGCGCACTTCTTTCAAGCGTGTAGCGCATGACGCTCTTCACAATCTCCGGATCGCTGAACAGGAAGGGAAGACAGTGCTGAAGAGGATCGCGCGGCGCGCCCTGGAAGCCCATGGTGTATTGATAAAAGCCGTTCTGATTCAGAATGTGTTCGCCAAAGAAATCGTCAAAGGTCTGGCTACTTCTAAGGTAGTAGTGGTTCCATGTTGCCTCGCGTTTTACCCACGGTTCCGCAGGCACATCGAAACGCATGCCTTTCTGCTTCCACATCGTGCTCGAATCCTGCAAGACGGTACTCTGCCGACTTCTCGTACTTCGCGATCAGGGCTTCGAGCGCGAAACCCTCGGGAAGATAACCGTAGAGGAAACGAATTGTGCGGCTCTCCTTGGGAGCCAGCTGCAGCGTGCGCTCGAGCAGGAGAGCCTGTGTGTGCTCCGCTATCTTTGATTTTGCTGTCGAGGCTTTGCATCAAACCGGCGGGATTTGACGGGCCACCGGCGCCAAAAAAAGCTCCGGCATCGGCGCTGAATGCGCTCAAGGTCCGTCGAGCGAAACGAGAAATGTCTGCGGCAGGTCGAAGCTCTCGAAATCAGTGCCCGGCCTGAGTTCTGCGACCTGAGCGATGAATCCGTTTGGGTTTGCGCGCAGCATGGCTTTTGCACGTTGCCATGCTGCTTCCTCCTCAGCCGTTCGCCCTTCGAAGTGCTTGGATTCGAGCAGTCCACTTGTGATCTTGGAAACTCGATGGTTGAATCGGCGGCCCATGTCGCGACGCAGTTTCGTTTGCGTGCTGATCACGGACATCGCCTCGATGGCTGCGCGAAAGGAAAATTGATAGGGCTGGCATGCCCCAATACTCCACCCAACGCAACGGTTGCGGCTTGCGTCGCTTGTGGTTGGTGATTGTCGCTTGCGAAATCAGAACGGGATCGTCGCCGAAGGGCGCGCTGATTATCTGTTCAATGGAGTAGCTTTGTGCCCAGTGACTCGCTTGCGGAAGTAGCCCACGCCAAAAATCCGCTCGAACTGCGGCATTGCTCCCGTCGTAGTAGGTGGTGAGCGATTCGTGGCCGTCGGTGAGATAGCCGAGACCGCCGCCGAACTGGCTCATCTCTGCATCTACGTCATTCAGAAATTTCGGGCAACCTTCATCCTGACGAACGCGCACATGTCCGAAATTGGAAGCGAGCGCGGTGATTCGATCGTTGCCTACCTGGTGAATGTGCTCGTTGGGAGCCAGGATTCCTGGCTGAAGCTGGGTTACGGCGCGGGCCTCGGTGGTTTGATTGCAGGTGTATTGGAAAGCTGGAAGCCCGAATTCATCTTCAATCCAGGTCCCAAAATTGCTCGAGCCATAGGGTGCTTGGCGGGCATCTGCCGCTTGCGTTGCGTGTGGCGCGAGCCAGGCGGCATCCAGTTTGCTGGTGAGAGCCACTCCCAATGTTCCGAGCAAAAATTTCCTGCGTGTTGCTTCCATTTACCACCCTCTTCGTGCAAACACTTTGGCCGACACGCGATTGTAGTCGGTGTCGGCCTTGGTCTGCGAACTGCGAGGGTTCTTTCAGGAATCGTGTGAGACGGACTTCGATACGCTCAGTACGATCGTTGCGCGGAGAGCCCTTTGAAGCGGAAGTTTGCTTTCACGCGGCGCTCGAACGGATCGCCGTCGCCCGCGGGCAGGGGAGCGGGAACATCGAGGAATGTGTAGCTCTCTTCGGCCCCGGATGTGGGTTCTTGTGTTTCCGCGGAGATCTCCTCGGTACTCGTCTGAACCATTGCCGCTGTGCTTATAGGGTTCTCAGGCGCGAATTGGTGGTCCGAGGCAAAGACGGGTTGAAGCGCGGAGATGAGATTCTCAACGTGTCTCTTGCGGGTGTTTAACGACTCGAACCGGTCGGAGATGATGGACAGATCTTCAAGGGCCTTTTCGTATGCACTGCGATAGGGATCGGGTGTCATGCTCATGTTCACTCCACGCGAAGTGTAGCATTGGTCATCTTGAATAAATCGAAGGTCTAATACACGATCCAACCCAAAAGTAATGTGCTCTGCTTCATTGTGGAACAGGGGGCCGTGGACCCATTCTCTACGCCTGAGGCACTACGAAAAAGAGGATAACGACGTAGTGCGCAACGCTGCCGGCCAGAACAAATACGTGCCAGGCGGCATGGAAGTAAGGGATTCGGTCAAGGGCAAAAAAGACAATTCCCAGGGTGTAAGCCAATCCTCCTGCACCCAGCCAGATCAGGCCCTGCGGGCCTATCGCATGCAGCAAAGGGCGCACCGCGAAAATCACAACCCATCCCTGAAAGAGGTAGACAACTGCGGACGCCACTTGAAAGCGGCCAACAGCAAAGCTCTTGAAGATGACACCGGCGATTGCGAGTGTCCAGACGACGTCAAAGAGAATCCACCCGACCGGCCCGCGGAGTGAGACGAGCGTGAACGGGGTGTATGTTCCAGCAATCAGCAGGTAGATAGCGCTGTGATCGAGCACATGAAAGACGTGGCGGGCTCGGGTCCGCACCAGCGAGTGGTATAGGGTTGAGCAGATGTAAACCAGCACCAGCGTCACCGCAAAGATGGAACAGCTGACGACTACCCACGCCGATCCGCGTGTGCTCACGACAATCAGGTAGGCGGCACCAGCGATCGAGAGTGCCGCGCCTACGCCGTGTGTGATGGAGTTGGCAAGAATGTCGCCGAGGCGATAGTGGGTCTGCACGGCATCATGATAGTGGCGCGTGATGTCGCGCGTCAGTGATGAAAGATGATTTGGGGCTAGAGGGATTTGGTGGCCGGTGCGTTCGGCCGGGCCGTTGCTTTCCAATCCAGCGAGCGGGTGCCGTCAGCGTCGGTGAACTGCAGTTTTTGGATAGCGAGTTCGCCCTCGATCATGTTCACTGTAATGGTATGACCGTCGAGGGCAATCGTTCCGTAGCCTGATGCTGTTGAGAAGACGCTCGAAAACGGATGTACTTTCAGCTTTGGTCCGAAGTGCAATGTCTGGTCGACTGCGGAGTAGCGGAAACCGGAGAGCGCGCCGACGAGAGCGAAGCTCGACATAGCGCGTGCGTACCAGTTGCCGCACTCATATTCGTTCCACGGATTGCGCGTGCGGCCGTCGTAGCGGCTGCGGAGAGCCTTGACGATTGTCAGGCCTTCGTCGACATACCCCTCGCTGATTAGGTGCGAAGCGACCTGGTATTCGATCCCCGTCCATACTTCGTCGGAGTAGACGAAGGGTAGAGTCGGTTTGCCGCCGCGTGGCCAACTGCAAAGCAATAGGCCGGGCTCGTGGCCCATTGCGTAGCCGGGCCGCTGCGCATTGGCATGCTGGCTCAGGTCGGTCTTGAAATTGTTGCGGAAGATGGCCTGGAGCGTGGACCGAACGTTTTTCTGCGCCAGTGGTGTGTCGATTCCGTAGAGGCCGGCCATCCACGCGCCGATCACGCCGTCTGAGAGGCAACCCGTCCCGTATTGATATTTCGGTCCTTCGCGTTTGAGCAGTTGCTGCATCTCGCTGCTCTTGTCGTCGACCTGGGCGATAGATTGCGCGAACGACTTGTCGCGGAGATTCTGAAACTCGACTTTCTGCTGGTAGTAGTCGCCGTTGAAGAGCGTTTCATCCATGAACTTCGCACAGCTTTGTGCTAGATCGGCATAGAGAGTCGCATCGGCAGACGCACCTACAGCAGTCGCCATGACTGCCATTGCAGAGAGGGCGCCGAGGTAAATGCTGGTGCACATGCCATCGGGTCCCCAGAACTCGATGTCGTAGGTGTTGTGGTGGGGTTCGAAGAGGGCGCCGCGATGCTCGGGATCCCACGTAGCGATGCAGTAATCGATCGAGCGCTTGGCGAGCGGATACATTCGCTTCAGCCATGCCGTGTCGCCGGAGATCTGCCAGTCGCGGAAGACTTTCATGATTCCGCCAAGCTGTCCGTCGGCGGCCGCGTGCCAGGTATGATCGACGGGGCCATCGGGAATCGCGCCGCGGAAGTTGATGTGTCCGCGGTCATCCATGGAGCGGCTGAGTTCGAGATCGCGCAGGGTTCGTTCGAGTTGAGGATAAAGATGCGGTAGTGCCTGCGCGTAGTTCCACACGTGTGTGCACGATCCGTGGCAACAACCGGCGTCAGGGAAACAGCCTTCCCATCCCCACATATTGCCATTTGCCTCGCGCAGGATGGTCGGCGCCTTCACGATGGCGAGATTGGCGGAGACGGCATCGAGCACGTACGGCGGAAAAGTTGAAGTGAAGACCGCGTTCTTGAATTGGACAGTTCTCGAGCGCAGGCTTGCGTAGTTTTGCTCTACATAGCCAGAGACCTCGCGGGCATCTTTCCATTGTGTGGAGTAGTACGGATGCCATGGGGGCGGCGCATCGGCCGGAACCGTCCGGCACCCCGGAGGACCTTCAATAACGCCAGCGTTCTGCGTGGACGCGATTCCACCCTCGCGTAGATAGCAGTTGGGGAAGTGCCACGTAATAAGGATGGGGTAAGTGTGCGACTCACCGGTGCCAAGATGTCCTTCCAACAAAATGGAAGCACCGTTGCGGCCGGCATTATCTACCGTATTTGAACCGTCATTCGTCGTGAACGTCCCGGTCGAGACTTCTCGCCATAGCGCTGAAAGCGAATCGAACTCCCAGCCGGGGCTGCGCAGCCACATAGCTTTGATTTTTGGCTTGCCGCCAATCACGGTTAGCGTGGCACTGCCATATCCCTCGGCATTGGGCGCCTCGCGATTGAAAAGAAATGCTCCTTTGCCGGGAATGACCGCGTTGGCGCTGGCCGCCTGATCGGGACGGCAACCTGGCGCCAGGTGCGAGAGGTGATAGGAGAATTCGTAGTCGACCGCTCGGGAAGAAGTATTGTGGAAGGTGTACTCGAGGATCGCGCAGGGGATTCCGGAGTTCTTGTCATCGAGGGGAATGAAAGGGTTCCATGCAACGAGGGATACATCGAGAGGAATTGCCTGGTCGGCAAAGCGGATCTCGGCGAATGGGAATTCGCCGCGGAAGTTGCATTTTTCAAAGCGCGGAAATCCTTCCGATCCACTGCGGCGCAGACCCTGGCCCTGCAATCCCTGGTCGAAGATTTTGAAGGGCGGAAATGGACCCTCAATCAGCTTTGTTACCGGGTGTCCCGCCTTTTATATGGAGTATGGCGAAGGCAGCTTCAGGCGAGTTGGAGGTAAAGCCAACGGGGAGTGCCGTCGTTTCAGGCCGCGTCCGGATGGAGAAGTCCTGCAGATCCGCCGGAGCCATTGACGCAGATGCAACCCGCGCCGAGCCCGCCAACGGGCAGCGAAACCTGGGTGGCCTTGTCTCCGCTGAAAGTTCGCTGCGCACTCGGCTGGAGGAGCTCGGAGGCGGAGAAGGGCAGCGGTTCGCGGTCAACGGCCGAGGCTGCATTTGCCGGCGAGGCCGCATCGGAATTAGTAGCAGGAACCGCAGCGGCCAAGGCCGCGGTTGAACCCGCTACGAGAAATTCGCGGCGAGTTGGCTTTTTCAGAGACATAGAACGTTGCAACTGAAGCTGTGAAAAGGGTAACACCCGCCGGAGATATCCCGCGGATTGGAGACGATTCCGAGACAATTGCGCACTGGAACTGCGCTAGAATCGAGGCCTGACGATCACAAGGGCGCGGCCGAGTCCCGTCATTCTTCGATCAGGTTTAACCTTGTCGGTTCGGGCAGTGCTCCTGTGGAGCGAAGAGGTCATCTTTGATGCGATGGCTTGTACTCGTCGGAGTTTTCGTGGCGCTGGCGGAGGCCGGTTATCCCGCCGAGAAGCTGACGGTGGCTCAGCTTGAGCAGATGGTTGCACAGCATACTGCGCGACCTCACGAACCCGCAAAAAAGCAAAACGCCGCATCCGATGAAATTATCGACATCAGCGACGGAGACCTGCTGCAGCAACTGGATCAGGACGAGGAACTCGTTCCGCGCATAGCCGGGATCGAATTGACCGAACGCCTGAGCACGCTCACCATGTATCACCTTGTTGGAAAATACAACCTCGGTGCGCATGCTCAGCAAGCCCTGGAGCAATTGGCCGATCGTTCGGCGTTGCTGAAACTACCACTCAGTGAACACCTCAACAAGCCTCAGCCAGATGCAGAGGCACAGCAGGCGATCCTCAAGCGGTCACGAGCTTATGTTCTGGGCGAACTATCCCACCTGCCCAACTTCGTGGCCAGCCAGACCACGACAAGGTTCGACAACACTCCCACGACTCTCAAGTATTTTCAGACGACAAGCGATCACGCCGGATTCCATCGAGTTGGAACCGTGCAACGCAAGATCACTTTTCAAGACGGAAAAGAAGTCACGGACGGCTCATCCGGAGGGAACGACGCGAAGCGAAAGGACAATGGCCTGGAGAGTCGAGGCGAGTTTGGAACCGAAGCAGCCGTCGTTCTGATGGATGTGGAGAAGGGAAGCGTCGTGTTTGACCACTGGGAGTTGTCGATGGCGGGTCCGGCGGTTGTATATCGATACTCCCTACCCCGGGAATCGTCTCACTACGAGGTCACGAACGTCTGCCAGGAGCACGTTTCGTTTCACGACACGCCGGGGTACTCCGGGGAACTCGCGCTGGACCCCAAGTCAGGCGCCATTTTGCGTATGACGCTCGTGGCGGAATCAAAGCCGGGCGACCCGGTATCGCATGTGGCGAGCGTGATTGAATACGGACCGGTTGTCCTGGGAAACCATCGCTCGATCTGTCCTCTACGAAGTCTCACTTTCATGGTTGAAGAAGCGAACAGTTGTTCCCGCGGAAACCACAAATTACAAAAACCCGTTGCGATGATCAACCAGACGATCTTTTCCAATTACCACCGGTTTGGTTCGAGCGCGACGATCATCTCTGTTGAGGCGCAGAACGGCCGCAGAGCTCCTGAAGCCTCGCCTGAAAGGCCGGTGGCAGGCGGAGAAAAGACCGTCCCAGCTACTGCTGAAGCCAGCCAGCCGAACAGGCGGCCCTGATGAAAGCTTTTATCGCGACTGTAGTAACAACGAAGTGCTAGTCTTTTCAGTACTCTGGAGGCCCCGCATGAAGCTATTCAACCTGGGAATCACCGCATTGACGGCAGTGTTCGCGACGGCTCTGATTGGTCAGAGCACCGACACAACAAGCAATGCAGGTGAGAACACGCTGAAGGTGAACAGTCGCGCAGTGCTGGTCGATGTGATCGTCACCGATAAGAACGGTAATGCGGTGAAGGGTCTGAAGCAGGGCGACTTCCGGGTGCTGGAACAGGGCAAGAAGCAGTCGATCTCCTATTTCGAAGAACACACTGCCGATTTGCTGGCCAGGCGTGGACAAGATCGGGCGTTCCCGCCGATGCCGCCGAACGTCTTTACGAATTTTTCTCCACTGGCGACGCCTCCCGCCGTCAACATCCTGTTGCTGGATGCTCTGAATAGCCCAATGAGCGACCAGATGTACCTGAAGAAAGCGGCACAGCACTATCTGAAGACTCTTAAGCCCGGATCCCGGATTGCGATCTTCACGATGTCGATGAAACTCAGCTTTATCCAGGGATTCTCGGATGACCCGGTGGTGCTGGCCACGGCATTGGGCTATCGAAAGAATGACAGGTCGGAGCCGGCGGTATTGCTGCAGTCACAAGCGGAGACTTATGCGCAGGGCAAAACCATCGAAATGATGGTCGAAATGGAAGCGTCGGGGGGGAATTCACTTGTATTCTCCGTGTCTCCCTATTCCATCGCGGCCTTTCAGCAGTTTCTACAGGAGACGCGTTACGCCCAGGATAGCGACCGCGAATACCGGACGCTGCAAAATCTGAACGAACTCGCGGCTTTCCTCGGCTCGTTTCCAGGGCGCAAGAACGTGATCTGGATGTCCGGATCGTTCCCTGTGGAGTTGTTCGGACAGACAGCCATGCGCTTTGAGGGTTCAATCGAGAAAACAGTAAACCTGTTGTCCGCTGCGCGTGTGGCCATCTATCCGGTGGATGTGCGCGGCACGAATGTTCCCGCCTTATACACCGCAGAGAATACGTTTGACCCCACCATCACAAGTGCGCCGCAGTTGCTGGGTCCGCCGCCGGCGGTGACCGCGGAAAATCCGAGCGCCGGACAAGGCGGACTGTCTGGCATGCTGCAGGACGAGAGCGAGAAAAAGAATTCAAGCGATACGACCATGGACATGCTGGCCCTGCAAACCGGCGGCAAGGCGTTCTACAACCAGAATGATCTGTCGGGAATTATTGGCAAGGTCACCGATCAAAGCAGCGATTTCTATACCCTTTCGTATTCGCCTAGCGATACGAAGATGGACGGCGTTTACCGCAAGATCGAAGTGAAGGTTGGAGACGGCGAGCACTATACGCTGTCGTATCGCCGTGGATATTTTGCTCGCGACGAGGATCTGCCGGGAGCATCGCAGGCAAGGCAGGCGGAAGCCGCGCAGAGCGCAGCTCAAAACCCGACGAGGGTTGATCCGCTGGAACCCTTCATGGCTTTCGGTATGCCGCAGTCAGAACAGATTTTGTATAAGACTCTTGTACAGCGCTCGGACTCGACGGGAACTGCAACGCCGCAAGCAAAGCAGGCTTTGAAAGGCCCGACCGACCGCTATTCCGTGGACTTTGCGGTGGATCTGGATGACTTGCACTTGAAGCTCCAGCCGGATGGATTGCATACGGGCACGTTGAACCTGTCGATGATTGTTTATGACAAGTACGGTCAAGTTTCGAGCAGAGAGGATCATCTTGTGCGTCTCGACATCAAGCCGGACGCTTATTCGGTCTTCAAGAAGACCGGATTGCAAGTGCATGGCCAGGTCATGGTGCCAAGGGGTCAATACTGGCTTCGCACGGGCGTCTATGACGAGGATTCGCACAAGGTGGGAACGCTGGAGATTCCTCTCAGTTCGGTCAAAGACAGCGTAGCCAGCAAATAGGCAATTCGGGTTCGGTCAGCGAGCAGTCTGCCCGGTTTGGCGTGGGCGATTGTCAGTTGGTATACTACTCAAGTCGTTGCAACACACTGTCCGTGGAGCCGCCCACCCATCTCCGGCAGCGCCGGATTCCGCGCAGGAAATGCAACTGAAAGTCTGCACTGAGGCCAGGTAGCTCAGTGGTAGAGCGCGGCCCTGAAAAGGCCGGCGTCGGCGGTTCAATCCCGTCCCTGGCCACCACATTCTAAACAACTTAGCGGCAACCAAAGAGTTAAAGTTTCAATCGCGCGAACAATACGCGAACATCGCCCAAGCGATGTTCGCTTTGCCGCCTTGATGCTGCTCTGCCATCTTTTTCTCCAACATGTTCCAGATCACCCTCGCCGTGTTGCCAGTCTTGGCGATGTGAGCCGTCCCAGCTTGGCGTAGCGTTCGGTCATCTTGATATTCGCGTGGCCAAGGAGCTTCGCTAGCTCGTAAAGATCGCCGCCGTTCATCATGTACCAGGATGCAAAGGTGTGACGCAGATCGTGGAACCAGAAGTCATGGATATTCGCTCTTTCGAGCAAGCCCTCAAAACTTCCCTCCAGTCGCTGACGCTTGCTGGTTGGGCCCCCTTTCGGCGGAAAAATCCGATCCTGTCTGATCTCGTCGGGAAACCGCCGCATCTCCTCGGCCAATTCGGGCGTCATAGGGACATAACGCATCTTGCCGCCCTTCAGCTTCGCCCGAACCGCAACAATCCTTCGCTATACATCACGTCAGACCAACGGAGCCGGTGAATCTCCGCCGCGCGCATCCCGGTCGAGACCGCGATCAGCACAATCAGCCTCATCCGGCGAATCGTCTGGTTGAGATCGTTCGTGCCTTTCCGGAACATGCTTTCGTCCAGAGCCGTCTTTAGCCGCGGAGTTCGTCTTCCGACAGGTAGCGCTCCCTTGAATCGTCTGGACGTCGCACCTCGACCTGATCGGCCGGATTCCGGTCGATACCGGTTTCCTTGGACCAGATGGTCGATGCCTTCTCCATCATGTGGTGCATGACATTGAAGTGACGCACAGCAGTGTTATCCGCGAGACTGCGATTGCCAGTAAGGTTCTCGTACCACTGTTGAACAGCAACACCGTCAACCTCGCGTACGAACTTCCGACCCAGCTCGGATCGAATGCCTTCCACAACGCTCTTCTCCGATCTGCGGAAGCTTTCTTGCTTCCGTAGTGTGTCCAGTAACGATCGATCAAGTCAGACATCCTGAAGTTGATGTCATTCTTAACGTCAAGATGCCGGTTTTCATCCCGGACCGACATCTTCTTTCGTTCGACCTTCTTCGCGCAGCGTCAGAACCCGCCGTGAACCTCAGGCTCCTGTTCGGCCTCCTTCTCTCCAACGAACTTCAAAGATGCCATCGATTTCTTCTGAATGGACAAAATTGCTTCTCCTTTAGTCAATGGTTTCGATTGTGTGTTGCTCGATGTAGCGTTCAAGCGCCTTCACATCGAACCGCAACGCACGACCGACCTTGACGCAGGGAACCTCCCGCAACCTGGACTTTCTTGTAGACAGTGTCCACTTCGAGCCCCAGATATTGGGCTGCCTCCCTGACATTCAGGAGCCGCCTACCGATAAGTCCATTTGACACCATTTCAACCGGATTTTCGCGAAACATTTTGTTTCACCTCGGTCGCCTCGCACGTGGATTTGTGCATTAATTGGAAAATCATTTAGGAGCGGCGATGCTGCACCCACCGACGCATACGACCGGGGAATTCGGCCTATATGGCGGCAACGGCCAAAGCTACTTAGGCGGTGGCGCTGCAGCTGTAGACTCGTTCTCGAATCCCAGACACTTATAAGACGACCGCGGTCAGACAAGTTCGAATGAAGCCCAACTTGAAACAGTTTGACTAAAGGTCGAGTTGAAGAATAGGGAAAATTTTGCGTTAAAGACAGAGAATTCAGCAGGAGACTGTCCTCTGGACCCGCCGCGGGAATCATGCCGAATTATTGCGGTCGCTTAGCCTGCGTTCACTGGCGCTCGCCGAGTGAAGCCGGCGCATTATCCGTGCGGGGGGGGGGAGAAGCGGATGGCTCTATTTTTTCCCTTACGCGCTGTGGAGCGACATGGGACATAGGGACGCTAGTGCATGGCGGAGTGTCGATCGATAGATGCCATTACAATTCAGGAATGCCCGCCGTCCTCTGCCTGTCCAACTCTTTTCGAATGCCTTCTGGAGTCTTCATCTTGTCTTGAAACAAAACCTCGAACATCCGAGCGATGATACGCCCCTCGTTCCTGAGTTTATGCCCTGGGCCTAACGCGCTCTCTGCCTCGACGACGCACAAGTGCACATTGCCAATGAACCAATGAGACGCTGCAGAAGACTTCTCTCCGATGCGTGCAATGGGTGTGTGCCGCTCATGGTCTGCAGAGGCGAAACTCCGGAGCCCCTCTTGTACAATTTCCTTCTCAGCCTTGTTTCGGAGGCTGGGATGGACCGCCTCAGCACAAAGAAATTCACGCCTACGAGCATAGTTGACAGCAGCCCGGAGCATGATCGCGATGCGGTCAAAATCACCATGAGCATGAGAAGATCCTTCCTGCGACAACCAGGGCTGAGCGTCATGGCTAACTTGAACCTCAGGTGGTGAGTGCCGCAGAGTTTCAGGAAGCAGTCCTGGCGCCAGCTCAGAGACTTTCTGCAGATGGTTAGTTGCTTCTTCAAGATGTCCTCGAAGCCCGGAGAATTTCTTCCTAACGTATCGCGTGGCCGGCGGAAGGTCGCGAGTAAGTTCTGCCGTACGCTCATGCCATATCTTCACTTTGGCAATCTCAAGTACCATCTTCAACAAAGAGGCCCGTGCCTCCGGCTCAAGTACGCGCAACTCCGAGCACTGCTCCATTGATTCAAAGAAACTCTTGAGGTCAGGGAGTTCATCTACGTCCATACTCCTCATATCACATTCCCTTCTACATCCTAGGGCTCAATTCAGGCCGCACCACCAAATTGAAAACCTGAAGACCATTCTACAGTTAGTTAGCTGCAATCGATTCCGTAAGACAAAATTCAATCACACTCAGAACTCTATGGGTATTTTGTCCGGTGCATTTCATTTGTATTTGTGGGAAAGTCAGGATCGTAACGCCACAGGGGAGACGAAAGGGGCGTTGATAAAAATCGGAACGACCGCAAATAGGAAAAATCACTGGCGTCAGTTCGACGGATTGCACATTGAACCCATGGTGGGGTTGCACACACTGTCTAGTGGTTATGACAGATGCTATGCAGAGGCGGTTACTACATAGGTAAGTTATCTAACTAGAGTAGGCATGGAAAATTGTCAATCGCAACTATCACTGCGTACTTACTTTGTCCGATGACATCGATTCACGTATATGAGATATTCCGGGTCGTACGCAAGAGGAGAATGAATATCATGGGAAGACTCCCAACGCAGGAACTCCGAGCGACATCAATTGGTTCATCGTCGGGCGCGACAGCGGCCACGGCGCACGAGGATAGCGCTTTTTAACTTTCCGTCAAGATCAATAATTTATAGGCGGCATAGACCGTGACCTCTTGCCCGTCCTTAGAGCGGGGTAACCTCACAGCAAGTCAAAGCAAAGAAGAGCCAGCTATGGCTGCTCGAAGCTGCGCCCTTTGAGGAGCCGACTGTGAGCTCAATGATGACCAACCACGGCCGGTATCGCAACCGGCCACAACCGCAGTGTTAAACCTGGCAAACGCCCGGAGGGGCTAGCAACAAATGGCAGTCAAGAGCAGGAATATCATGACCAAACTTACGGAGGCTGAGAGCAAGCGGCCATCACATGGCTTGAGAACGCCGCCTTATTGGCGTCGAGCGAGTGGGAACAGGGAATACATGCCAAGAATGCGCTAGGCATCATCAGGCTTCAGGACGACATCATCAGGAATCAGGTAAACAGCCACAACAATCTGGTGAACAGCATCGTTGGTCAGAGCAATACCATCGTGTTTCAAGGCAACATCATCAAGGGTCAGAGCAAATTCATTAAGGGTCAGCGCACGGTCGCCAAGCTTCAGGACGACATCATCAAGTGCCAAAACGCCTCCATCACGGCTCTCATGGTTGATGCACTGCACGTAAGAGCCTAACTAAACAAGGCCGGTGCGAATCACCTGGTCATTAGCGAATCGAATCGCAGTGGACGCACTGCCAATTGGGACGCGCGAATAGCCGCTGGCAAATTACGCAACCTACGCATCGAGAGGAGCACGCGATGAATGAAGGCATGATCACACTCGGATGCATCATGGCGAAGGTGTTTGAGCACAGTCGGCGAGATCACGAGCGCTTCGGAAGACGCTAAGTTGACGTTCTGTCACACGACCAACTCGGAGACCGACCTGTTAATTGTCACTCCTCGGATGCGTGAGCTGGGGGCGATGGGCTTCTCGCCTATTGCGATCGCAAAAGTACAGCGTGATGAGGCCAGCCAATTCTTGTTTGTCGCGGCCAGCGGCCTGTCGGAGAGTTTGCGATCTGCGCTGGCACACGAAGGGCGTGACCTGATCCATAAAGCCCTGAGCAGCTCGCTAGGTGGGGAAAACATACCACCGATTTCAGACTGAATTCAATTACCGCCGGATATCCACAAAACCTTCCGAGTGTTCGAAGTCTTCGAACGGCAGCAATTCAGCCACCATGAGGGGAGAATAACGCAGATGACAATCGTGACCGACTATAAGCCGTGTCGCCGATGTGGATTCGAGAGCGCAGATTATGAATTGGATTGTTCGACGAGTGAAGAGAGCGTTGATTGCAGAATGTGCGGCTATAGCGAAGCCGTCGAACGGATCGAGGACACTGACGGCACGGTTAAATGGAAGCACACCGTAACGGAAGGCTCTGGGGCGTTGTTTTATCGCGCCCACGATGGCGGCGCCTTCGTCGCCCGTTATCTCTCTTTAGATGATGATCTGCATCGGGCCGAAAGTTGGCTTCGCAATGAGCTCCAGGCCGGCGGTGTGCAAGCTAACAGCGCGTATCTCACGCGTTGGAACGTGGAGGCACAAGCGGTCGAGTTTGTGATCGATCGTTCTACGAGTTTCCATCCGACTCGCGCGCGTGAACGTGGTGATCAAAAGCAAATGGGATCCTGTCCGACCTGCGCCGGCAAGCCCTGCAAGGCCACGGATGAACGCTTTGGAACCTGCCCGGTCTGTCACACCAATGCTGGCTACCTCAATTTGGGTAACGATCATTGGTTCGTGTGCAACGAACACAAGACCAAATGGGTTGTCGGAGCCAACCTTTTTAGCTCATCCATGGATGAGACTGAGGAGCAGCAGAAGGCAGAGCAAGAAGAGATTGGATTCGCCGACTATAAGGTCGTTGAACCCCACTATGGAGTGGACCCGGAGTATGGGTTCTGCGAGTGCTTCCGCTGTGCGAATGACGATGTGCGGTTCAATGACCCAAAGATGATGGGCGCTGAATTACAGGATGGCATCATCGACTTCATCGCGGGATACCCCTACACAGGTTTGCGCTGGATATGCCGCAAGCTTGGCCTGACACCCGCTGAAGCACTGAAGCAGATTCTCCCCAACATCACGCTGGTCGAGAACTGCTGCTGGGAACCGGAGCAGGTGAGGGAAAGCCTAATCAGCGAGGTCGAGAGCCTCACTGCGGTGGGATGGGAGCCCGGTGTGCGGCCTGAACCACCAACTCCTGAACATTTGCGGGACATTGTGTGGGATCATTTCAAGCCCGAACTTCGGATGCTGATGGACATTTCGGTAGCCGACCTTGTTTACCGCAGCGGATCAAACTTTCAGGACGTAATCGCGTGCATGGTTGACGTGGCTGTGGGTAACACCCCTCGCGCGCTTTAAGTACATTTCCACCGACCCCAACACTGATGAGTGCAAGTGGCTCCTTTCTCCTCTGGAACTAGCCGAGGCTGCTGCTGGTTGCCGTTGGATCGCTGGTGCGCGGGAAGAGGCTGCTAAGGCGAAGGAGGGTAGCTACCTATATAGTCGCCTGCAACCAGTCATCGTGCCGCATTGTCCATTCGTGAACCTTCCGGAAGCAAAGAGCGGAAGGTGGGGACAGGGATTGACTGCTGCCAAGATGAAGGAGTGCGTCTGGGTCAAACCTGAGCTGGTGGCGAACTTCGAATTCTTGGAGTGGACTGATTCGAACCACGTTCGGCATATCAAGTTCGTCTCACTCCGTGAGGACAAGGATCCCCGCAAGGTTGTTCGCGAATGAATGGATCTTGGGTCGACCGATAGCGCCACGCTGAAGCTTCTCGGGTCAGTCCTTTTGGGCAGCCTTTTTCTGCTTCGCCCATCGCAGTCTCTGAGCATCGGCGATTTTCTTTCTTGCCGCGGCGCTCAGGCGACGTCGTTTCCTCGCGGGCTTTGCCGATTGCACTTCGGGGGAAGAGGGCCTGGAACCCGTTCCCGCGATCAGCTTGCGGGCTTGTTCGAGCAGGTTGATTTCTTGGTCGATGGTGGCAAGGATATGATTCACGTCCATGGCTTGAGTCTATATGCTGTCGTCGGATGCCGACGTTCAGCGAAAGCCTCAGGGGACAGCGGAGCAGGAAGAGCCACTTCTTGAAATCATGCACACAACTGGCACACTGGGGTTTGTGGAAGCCCTGGCCTGGCGCGGGTTTCCGCATTGTGTCTGGCTGAGTCGCCGTCAGTCAGACTGCCGCGATTTCTGGCAAATTGCCCACCTCTGCCCTGTCACGGCAGAGGTCAACATTCCACGTGGACGAATCGTCGCCATATCGTCACCTGTCCTCCTGAATAACCCATCCAGGAGTGATGAAAAGCCGCCATTTGTCCCGGTACGTTGGACACTGCGCACCAGTTTGCACTGGTGCTCACCTACCGCGACCGCGTAGGACACGCCGCCACCGCCGCCGCGTTAGGTTGCAGCGTGCGAACACTGTCCTACATGGCGCCGACTACCTGGTACTGATCAAGTTCGGGAAATTTTAATGCTGAATGCTGGGATGAGAACGGCGCATCTGGTCCAACTGTGTGAGCAGATTTGCCTGTTCACTTCGCTTTGCATCAAGCGAGCTGCGAACTTCGATCGTTCGCTCATAAGAGGTCGACGCAGAGTTGATTTCGCGCACCAAATCAGAAATCGCATATCCACTAGAGCCAGCCGCGCTTCGAGATTGGATATCCTCATCCTCAAACTAATTTCGTCCAGCTCATCCATGCAGAGACCATTGTAATGCTTGCGATAAATCGGTCGCTCGACTGCCCGAGCGAAATCATCGAGCAAGCGCAGGCTGCACGGCGCGTGTCGTGGTTAGCAAGGGGAGGGCACGGACACGCCCCGAACCGATTGGCAACGGGTACGAAGTACTCGCGTACCGCTCTTCGTGGAGGCGAGGCACGAAAATATCAGACAACCAAAAGCAAATCTCTTCAGTGTGCCCGGTCACCTGCCGATGTGATTAGGGAGATCCTGCGCTCTAATTCTCGCAGCGCCTCGATCAGCCAGGAAGGCAAATGTCATGATCGAGTCTGACCCTCCCCCGGAGGACAGCGATACGATTGAGCAGTCCACTGGAGGTTCGATATGAATCCTAAGTCCGAAGGACTCCTCGAGTCATCTCTGTACGTCAATGATGTGGTCGCTTCGGCTCGGTTTTACGAGAAGATCTTCGGCTTTCGCACGATCAGCGATTTCGGAGAACGCGGGTGCGCAATGCAAGCCGGCGACCGCCAAGTCTTGTTGCTATTCAAGAAGGGCGGTTCGCGCCTGATTCAATCTCCGCACGACGGAGACGGCGAGCTTCACGTCGCCTTCGCGATTCCGAATTCGGAGTTGTCAAGTTGGGAAGCTGGCTGGCGGAGAACGGAATCGCGGTGGAAGAGAGCGGACTCGGAGCTGGGGGGCGTGAGCGTGTCCTTTCGCGATCCGGACCGGCACCTGATAGAAATCGCAACGCCCGGTGTCTGGTCGATCTATTGACTTGGCTGCATCCAATTTTCGAGTTCCGTCCGAATTGATGGTGACTCGACCGCAATCGCTGCCTTGGAAACATGGCACCTGGCAAACTCGCGACCACACCGACGTCTCTGGCGCAATGCGAAAGTGCGGGTCGACGCGGGGAAGCCATTAAACCGATAAGAAGCGATTATCTGTTAACTACATGACAGCCCAGAGGATTAGCGCGGTATGGCTGCGACGAGAACGGTGTAGGCGAGAATTCGCCCCGTTTTCTGTCGAGGAGTGCATCGGATATAGCCCAACAGAGTGAGCTTCTACCGCAATCGTAACCACGGTGCACATTTTGTGGAATGCCTGTTGGTGGTCACTCTCGCTTACATTCGCACCATGGAGGCGGAAAGATGAACCAACACCATGACCATGCTGATGCTTATCGTGCAGCGATGAACGCGGCGATGGATCAATTGGACCTCATTTGCCAGGAATCAAATTGGCTGACGAACCGGCTGCATCAGCTCGACACCGCCGTAGAAACGCTGAAGCCGATGATTGGCTTGGGCGAGCAAAGATTCGAAGAAGATCGTCTGCTCATATCCGAATCGATTGAGACGGCAGCTGAACCTGCGCAAGCCGATGGGTTGATCCCGCAAACGGTTGAGATCGAGCTTCCTAAACTCGTTCCCCAGAAAACAAGCGAGTCTCACGACCCGATCCAACGCCGGATTGACTCAATGTTCGGCCGAGCTGTCGCTTAATGCGCCCACTGATGGAAAACTTAGATCAAACACGCGATGGCGAGGCTCCGGACGGACCGGCCAAGTCGGGTACGATCCGCGTTATTCTCGCGGACTCTCAGGCTATTTACAGCTTCGGAATTAGCAGAATCTTAGCACTTGAAGAAGATATTCGCGTGGTTGCGCAGGCAGACTCACTGGAAAATCTCCGTGTTGCGATTGAACGGCATCCTACCGATGTGGTCCTTGTCGAGGGTGCACTTCTGACCGGCGCCACAAGCTCAATCCCGGAACTTCTGCGCAACGCTCCCGGCGTCAAGTTCATTACTCAGGTGGTATCCACTGACGAGGGCCAGACTGTGGAACTCTATCGTTGCGGCGTTCGCGGCATCGTCTCGCGCTCGGTTTCTCCTGATCTGCTGGTGCGCTGCGTGCGACGCATCGCCACTGGAGAAACCTGGATTGATAACCAGGCGTTGAACTGGGTCATCGGAGCCTACCGTGCGCAAGAAACTGCGCTTTTAAGTCCGCGGGCGCAGCTGCGCTTCTCCACTAAGGAAAAGTCGATCATCACTTGCATCACGGAAGGCAAGCGCAACAAGGAAATTGCATTCCAGCTGGGAACCACTGAGCAAGTCATCAAAAACTACCTGCGCAAAATCTACGAGAAGTTAGGTGTCTCAGACCGCCTTGAACTGGCCCTGTACTGCCTGAACAAGAAGCTCATCAAGGCAGATGCGGATGAGCTCGCCGTAGTCCTGAGAGCTCGCAAGTTAGCTTGATGCAATCCAGGGGCGCGACTTCTCACTGCACGCCGTATCCGGTGGATGGGCATTTTGCAGGATCGGCTCTCTGACCGCCGTTCGCATGATTTCAATTGGAAATCTGATGGTTGAAGACGAGCCAATGACCCGTAGCGTGCTGGGCGGTTGGTATTTCCGCCTCGCACGTTGCTAGGGTAAGAGTCGCCGAGATTCGATCGCAAACATGATGGAAGCCGGATCAGTTGCTGTAACGCTATATCGGAAAGTAACCACTTTCTGATTACGTTGGTTGAAGATGAGCCGCAGTCGTAAACATACCGTTTTTCCGTTCGATATACATTGGGGGAACCTGCTGGGCGGTCCAATGGCCCGCCGCCGCAATCGATCCTGAAATGGCGCCTTGGAAAAGGCAGGCTGTATCCGCTAAGCAAGGAGCGGCCAGCAAAGACGGGGCAACAAGCGGGATCTGTCACCCTAAGGCCGTGCGCAAATCGTGGCGGCGGTCATGAAACGGTGGGCTGCGCTGAAAGTTTGTAACTTGTAAGACTCATTGCCTTCGGTCGCCTTTTTCGGAGAAGAGGTCACCGTTGAATACTTCAAGTCTCCACCCGTTCTCTCATCGCTACTCGAACGATGGCGTCGAATCGATTTGCACACAGTGTTTCTTCACCGTAGCGCGGGAGCGGCGGGAGACCGATGTGGAGCGATTCGAGCGCGAACACGTTTGCGATCCGGTGATGATGGATTGGTTTGCGCGTGTGGGCCCTTCGCATCAGATCGAATCATAAGGTCACAAGCCAATGCGAGACGCGCTCTGTGCCCAAGAATCGGGGTTGTGGGCAAGCCGGAAGCAATCCCAATTTTCGGGTTATTTCCGAGCAGGCGGTCACTCGCTCAGAACGAGACATCCAACGAGCACCCTCGCGCTCAGGCTTTGATGCTGTCTTCGATCAAGGTCGCACTCACGGAAAGCGAAGCGAGAAGAGCACGACTCCCGGAGTGACCGAAAAGATCTCGCGATGCCACCCTGGACTTGCCGTCGTCGCAAATCCAAATGCGAACTGCTTTAGCGTGAGGCGGCATACCAGCGCAAGAGCCAACGATTACGGGGATCCATCTGAAACTTGTCATTGAATCGGTCTCCTTCATCGAAACAGCAGTGAAAAGACACTGTACATCACGGGCGATTGAGATTAAAGCCTCACCAAGTTTCGTTCGTTGGGCGTGTTGTGAACTACTCGGACGTGTCGTTAGCAAGTGGTGCTGTTGCGGAGCGACACATAAAGACCGGCCCAGTGTGCCGGTGGAATGGCTCAAGGATGAATGGCGCAAACGCGGACTCCTAAAGCGATTTCAACTCAGCGTGAGCGGCTGTGTTGGCCCCTGCGATGTTCCCAATGTTGTCGTTGTGAACTCGGAGAGCGGCTCGCAATGGTTGGGCAACTTGGATGACTTCAATCAGTACCGATCATTGGTGGAATGGGCGGTGCGCTCCGTGGAAGTCGGATATTTGCTGGAGTTGCCGCGAGAATTTAAAGAACACCGGCTGCAGCCCTGGCGCTGAGTCTGATCGCGGGAGGATTCATGTCGTGGAAGTAATCAACTTCGACAAAGGCAGCAAGCGGAAGATGCGACGGATCCGATGGAGACATCGAAATCATCAGTCTGGTCCTGCTCCTGCTCGTAACACTGACGATTTCCGTGATGGTCGGTCTCTGGGTGATATCTCATGGCTCCGAGGAGCCACCGATTCCCCATCTTCAAGATCGGCGTTAAACCGGCCTTTCCGGCACAATCACCGACTGAGAGGCAAGTGTTACGGCTTGGTCGGCATACGAGGAATCGTCGACTCACGGTCAAGAGTTGGTCTCGATCCGGCCGTGTCCGAACGAGGAGTCGACAGGATCCAAACAAGTTACGGAGATCTCCAAGAACCTCCTCTCTCCGAATTTCGCGCCTTAAACTGAAATAGGGTCACTGCAACGACTCTTCCCGCGGACGCCATTTCTGTGTACCATCTTGTTCAGGATGTTCGATTGACAGCGATTCTGGCACACGGGCGAGACGGTCACCATGCAAAGTCAAACGCTTTGCAGATGGCGCTTGCGGTGTGCCTTGTCGTGCTGATGCTTGTGGCACTTGTTCATGTGGCAGATGGACATTCGACCGCAGGTGCCGCCGACCGTTGTCCAATTTGCGTTGTGATGCACTCTGTGGTGCCGTTCGTCATCATGGCCGTCGTAATGGCCTTGATCCGAATCGAAACTCACGCACCACAGCTACTTGAACTTCGCGCAATTATCAGGTACTGGCATCCGAACCTCTTTACTCGCCCTCCGCCCGCAGGCTGTTAAAGCATCGTTCCGACTTCCCACTTCAGTCTGGTTCCTCTCATTCGCTGGATTCTTCGGCGGGTGAGACCCCGTCGTTTCTCCTTAGGCTGATTTCAAACGGAACGATGCTCTCACGGCACCGAGATGACCGCAGTTGTTCCTGCCGCGGTCCAGTTTTCTCATATCATTCAGCCAAAATTCGGAGGCTTCTTATGTCGCTTCATAGCGGCACGACTTTTCGCATTCTCCCGACATTCGTCCTGTTCTTTGCGGCGCTGGGCGCTTACGCGCAGGGTGGCAACGCCGGCACAGTGCGCGGCACGGTCACTGACCATACTGGCGCGGTGGTTCCGAACGCAACGGTTCACCTGACAAACGAGGTGAGCGGGCTTGATCGATCTGGGACTACGAATGCCACCGGCCAATTCGAGTTCCCTAACATTCCTTTTAATCCCTACCAGATCACGGTTACCGCCACGGGGTTTGCGAAACTCGCGCAGAGCTTTGAAATCCGCTCCGTCATCGGAACAAACCTGAAGTTGAGTCTTCAGGTTGGGGCGGCGAGTTCTACCGTGACGGTTGAAGCCAGCGGCGACCTGGTGGAAACGGATTCAACCTTCCACACCGACGTGGATCGCGATTTGTTTATCAAGGTGCCGCTCGAGAGCCAATCCTCTTCGCTGAGTTCGCTGGTCACGCTGACCACTCCCGGCGTCGCGGCCGACTCGAACGGCCTCTTTCACGGGCTGGGCGATCACGCGTCCAATTCGTTTTCAGTCGATGGACAGTCGATCACCGACCAGCAAAGTAAAGTGTTCTCGAACCAACTGCCCTCGAACTCGATTCAATCGATCGAAGTGATCTCGGGTGCCCCGCCGGCGGAGTACGGCGACAAGACCAGCCTGGTCATCGTGGCGACGACGCGCTCCGGACAGGGCGTGACCAAGCCGACGGGCAGCATAACTGCGTCGTATGGATCGTTCGGTTCGGTGACCGGCGGATTTGACCTGTCCTATGGCGGAAGGAACTGGGGGAATTTTGTCGAAGTGGACGCCCTGAATACTGGGGTTGAGCTTGGCGCAGCAACAAGCTGGAACGTCAGCGGAGGCGCAGCAACGTTCGCGCCGAATCTTGCCGCAGAGGTGACACCAATCGAGAACTGGCTGGAGCTTGAGGCAGGCGTGTCTCCGTTCTACACTTCCAAGTCAACGGAATGGGACACCGACCTACTTTTCAAGAAGCCGTGGACCATATCCCCGAAGGCAGAGTTCATGCTGGGCGTCGGTCCCCAATGGGTTCACCTCAAACAAAACGGGAAAGTCACCAATTCCATTGCTGGAGAGATGGCGGGAGACTTCATGTTCTGGCCGACCGGCAAACACCGTTTCGGCTGGTTTCTCGAACCCGCCTACGGCAACAGTTTTGCAGGAGGTCACCGGCAATCGATAGGGATGAGCGGCGGTTTTCTAATTGGTATTCCGTGATCAAGCCACTCATCGATCACAGCTTAGAGTTCAAAGATCCGATTGGTAATGGAAGATGCCGTAGTGTTTACCGATTTCAATTGGGTGACTCTCCACTTGGACGAAAAGTGGTGCGAGTTGTCTAAGAGCGAACAACGAAATCCGGCGGCATCATTTCCGTGAAGGTGGTTCTTCGTGGGTGGTGAGAATCGTTTGACGAGATTTAGTCCCAACTTCCTGGGTCATCTACATGTGAATTTGCCGTTCCAGATCAATCGAATCGCAGAATGAATATTGACACACTATTACCGCGCATGAGGTCCGGTGGGAAATTCCTTCGATAGGTCTCTGACGATGTTCTCGGGCTGTGTTCCCCCCTTGCACGAAGGATGGCCAAACCCGCCTGCACTTACACCATTCTGAAAATCGAGGATCATGTTGTCATTATGTTCAGCAGTGGGGCCCATGGGTACAGCATCCAGATGAAGCTCGTGACGGACTTTCCATGCAATGACGTGATCTGCGCAGGAGGTATCGCCGCTAAGGCCGAGCGCACCGACTAGCCTACCGCTACTTTCATACAAGGGGAGGCCGCCGGCGAATACTATGATTCCGCCGATGGCCTTTCCAACCATTGGGTCGTTTGGAGTGCCAAAGGTGGATGGATCGCCGAAGACCGCCTGGGGATTTGGCGGCGCAGAAGTGGCAAGGCTGTAGAGGCTCTGGCCTGGCTGTGAAGCCGCGTAAACATTGGCAGTCGAAAGTGCATAATTGTGCCCGCTGAGACCGTTGGCGGTGTTGGCTTTCTCCGCCGCAATAACGCGGCTACCCGGCCATTGATCAGCCCGCGTATTGCCGCTGAAGACGATCGCGCAAACCACGCCGTCGCGATTAACGACGGCAGCCCACTCCTGATTTCCCATGCCGCTGTTTTTGTCGGCGCCTTCGCGCACGATCTGCTGCACGGTTGAACGAAGCCGTCCCGCATCGGGCAACCCTTCGCAGTTGGGCTTGTTTTGTGCGCGAGCAGGAAGGACTGCCGCGCAAAGGGCAAAGATTGTCAGAAATGTTCGAACACTGTAATGGGGTTTTAGACAGATGGACATCTGTTTCTCCTGAGGCGAAATCATTGCAACTGGCGAAGGTACGCGACTAGATCAGTGAGTTGCTGACCCGAAAACTGTGTCAGGTTGGGCATTTGAGCTTCGGGCTTGAGCGACTGAGCGTGGGTGATCCACGCTTCAAGATATGCATCGTTGTTGTGATATACGTTTGCGGCAATCATCTTGCGGCTTCCAATGTGAGTGAGATCTGGAGCAACACGGCCGCCGGCAATCGTTCCGCGGATACTGTGACACATGGAGCAAGGGCCGGAAAGAAATATCTGCTGGCCGTTCTTTGCGTCTGGATCCGTGGGCTCGGCGCCAGGCTTGCGCTGGCCTTCGAGCCACGCGTCATATTCGTCTGGAGTCTGGGCGATGGCGAGGATGCGCATCTTCGCGTGCTGGGCGCCGCAAAACTCGGCGCATTGCCCGGTGTACTCCCCGGGCTCGGCTGCTTCGAGGCGAATATAGTTCGCTTGACCAGGAATAAGATCCACCTTTCCATGTAGCGCAGGCACCCAGAAAGAATGCATCACGTCGCGCGTCTCGACCTCGATGTTGACGGGACGGCCGGTGGGAAGATGCAGTTCGTTCGCAGTTGTGAACTGCAGCGAAAGATCGTCATTGAGATACTCGATTTCCCACCACCATTGGTGCCCCGTTATTCTGATCTCAGGCTTCATGCTGTGCGCCATGGCTGCGTGTGCGCTCGCCCCGTGCATACCGTGGATCGGGAAATCGCGCAATAGGCCCAGACCCAAGACAAAGATCACCGTGAGAACGATTAAAGGAATCAGAATTCCGCCCACCGCGATCCACATTTGGCCGCCGCCAGTTTCAATCGGCGCATGTTCGGCTAAAGTGCCACCGCGCTTGTAAAGCGCAATAGCGAAGAGGATCCACATGACAATCGTGATGACAATAAAAAGGACTGTCATGAACCCTGCGAGCTCGGCAATGCGGTGCGCGGCTGGTCCATTTGTGTTGAAGGTGGATTGCACAGACCGGCAACCAGCAAACCAGATAAGGATTGTCAGCGACGCCGCGCCACGCAAAGGGGTACGCATCTAGCGCCTCCCCTCGCGCGTTTGTGTATTTACACCGAGCACTGTATTGTCACGGGGATTCGCGGTTTTTTCGTTGGAAGGTTCCACGGGCGGATCAGGTTCCATGGGAGTTCGCATGGACTTGATGTAGGCGACCAGCTGCCATATCTGATCCTGTGGAATTTTGGTGCCCCATGCTGGCATTCCATTCGAACGGCCGTGGGCGATGGTATCGAATATTTGATCGTCACGATTGCCGTAGAGCCACACCTCATCTCTAAGACTCGGACCCATGCCGCCGCCGGCGTGTCCGCCGTGACAGCCTGAGCAGTTGTACCAGTTGAATAGTCTGCGTCCATCCTGAAGAGCGACGGGGTCGTTGGTATAAGGATTGGTGCTATACACCAGGTGCTGCGGATCGCCCGGAACCGGACCAACGGGATTCGCGGTGATCGCGGGTCCGTTCATGGCCACGGTGTTTGGGCCGGACGCGCTCCGGCAGCCGGCCATGCAGACCAGAAGCGAGCTTGCCAGCAGGAATATGCCGATTCGCATTTCAGTCCTCCGTGGATTGCGCCGTTTCGATCGGCAGAGTGATTTGTGGAACACCATAGGCACTTAGGATCTGTGTAATCTCAGATCGCCGGCGAAGAATTTCCTGATCAAGCTTTACTCTCAGCGCGACGTTGCCTGGGCGAACGCCGATACCAATGTCAAAACGGAAGGGCAGCGTTGGATCTTTGAAGTCATCCGCGACAGGTGAGATATTCAGCGAGATTGCGGAGTGCTGGCTGAAGTAGCCGGCTAGCGGACCCCATGCGATAGCGACATCCACTTTGCCATCGCAGACGGCTTTGATTAGGTCAGAGGCTGGATTGGACTCATCCAGATTGCCGAAGATGCTGAATCCCACGAGATTGTTTACGATGCCCCGATTAATGAGCGCATGCACAGGAGGGAGACTGTCGTTTTGTTCTCCCAGAATGTGCACGCCGATCTTGAGCGTGCGCAAGACGCGGATCGTCGAAAGAGGTGATGTTGAGGCGTCGATCACTCCGCGAGATGAAAACATAGGTCGAGCGGTAATAGGGGCGCGTTGCCTCCGCTTCGCCGAAACTGGAGGGCACTCCCATCACCAAGTCGCATACGCCGGCATTGAGTGTCTTACGAAAGAAGGCTTCGCGCTGGGGGAACCAAAAGTAGGTAAGTTCAGCGCCTAGGTCCTTCGCGATCAGGTCAGCTATCTTATTCTCGAAGCCCTGCCGTTGATCATTGGAATACGGGAGGTTATTGGGGTCGGCGCAAACACGTAGCGTGGTTGCACCGACAATACCCGGCATACAGCCGAAAGCCAGCGAGAGGGTCGCAATTCTAATAAGTAAATACATAGAGCATGTCTCCCGGCTGAGTCACAGATTTGATGTTGCGCATGGTGCCGACCGCACCCAGCGCGGCGTACGGATCATCGGTGGAGAGAGAAGGCAACGCTGCGGCGCCCATCCAGCCGCCTATGCCTGAATAGACGGCGACGTACTGCTTGCCATCCGGACCGGTGAAGGTCATGGGGTTGCCGATGATGCCCGAGCCAGTCTTGAATTGCCACAGCACTTTGCCAGAACGAGCGTCGACGGCTCGAAACCATCCGTCCATCGTGCCGTAAAACGCCAGATCGCCCGCGGTCGTGAGGACGCCGCTGTAGACCGGAAAGTCCTTCTCCTTGATGCTCCACACTTTCTTTGCATTCGCCACGTCCCATGCGATGAACTCACCCTGGTAGCCACCCGGTCCCGGATACATGCGCACGCTCGCGCCAAGGTAAGGTGTCCCGGCAATGTAGTTCACGGCGGTGCCCTCATAATCCATGCAGGTGTTATGCGCTGGAATATAGAGGTATCCCGTCCTTGGCGAGAAGGAGGAGGGCGTGAAGTCCTTTGCCCCGGTAGAAGAGGGACAGATGTCCCTCCCGAATTTGCCGAAGTGCGGCCGTTTTCGATTCATCCTCACTGACTTTGCCGGTGCGCAGGTCGTATGCACTCGCCCATGTCACCGGCTCGAATTTTTCCGCCGATAGCAGTTCGCCGGTTTCCCGATCCATCACGAAGACGAATCCGGTGCGGCCAGGATGAATGAGCAGTTTTCGCATCCGTCCCTGCCATGGCATATCGACGAGGACATTTTCCATGATCTCGTCGTAGTCGTAGCCGTCATGTGGCGCGACCTGGTACGCCCATTTCGCCATGCCGGTCTCGGGATCACGTGCCCAGATGGTGACTGACCACTTGTTGTCGCCGGGGCGCATATCCGGATTCCAGACACCGGGATTTCCTGTGCCGTAATAGATGAGATTCAGTTCGGGATCGTAAGAGATCCAACCCCAGATGGTGCCGCCGCCAAGCTTCCACTGGCCTGGAGTCCATGTTGAAAGGCCGAGATCTTTGCCGCGATCTTTCGCGTAGAACGGCTTGAAGTCAGAGCCGATGCGGACATCGGCGTCAGAGCCGGTGCTGTATGCCTTCCACAAAATCTTTCCAGTCTTTACGTCAAGCGCAGTAAGCTGTCCCCGCACACCCAGCTCGCCCCCGCTATTACCCACGAAAACCACATTGCGCACGACGATGGGCGCCATCGTGGTTGTTTCTCCGTAATGGGTGTCGCCCACCTGCGTCTTCCACACAAGCTTGCCGCTGTTGGCGTCGACGGCTACTGTGTGGGCGTCGAGCGTGTTATAGATAATTTTCCCGTCAACATAGCTCGCGCCGCGGTTCACGATATCGCAGCAAGCGATGCCCACGCGCGTTATGTCGGGATTGGGATGGAAAATCCACTTCTGCGGAAATCCCGGCTTTGTCAAATCAAGAGCAATCAGATTGTGGGAAACGGCGTAACCAATATAGCGTGTTGCCCACAACCAGCGGACGGCCCTCGTGACCATGGGGGATGCCTGTGGCAAAGTTGCTACAACATGAAGATTCTGCACGTTGCCTGTGTTGATCTGTGACAGCGTGCTGAATCGTGTATTGCCGTAGTCGCCCGCTGGCATCGTCCACTGACCATTTGCAACAGGAGATACCAGGTGCAAATTTGGGAGAGCCCCGGCACGTTTGTCGTCATCCCGCCACCGGGATTGTTTTGTGCCGATGCGACCATAGAAAGCAACGCGGCCAGCGACGCGAATGCCGTGCATAAAACAGGACGACCTAGTCGGTCCATGAGAGTCTCTCCTCGCCTCGCAATGTGTAGAGGTAGGCTGCAATGTCGTAAGCCTCTGCACCGGAAACCCCGAGCTCAGGCATGGCCGTCTTTGGTTCGACTGATCGCGGGTGTTGAATCCAGCGCGTGAGGTTGTCCGGCGTATTGGGCAGTTGACCTGCGATGATGGTGCGATTAGCCAGGTAATAGAGTGGAGGACCGACCAACCCGCGCGCACCTTGAACTCCCGGAACCATGTGACAAGCTCCGCATCCATAGGAGGAAATGAGTTCCTTGCCATGGTGTGCGTTGCCGATAGCGCCGATCGAATAGGAACGCCGGGCCTGGCCCGCGTCGCAACCGAAAAGACCTGTATAAGCAACCAGGGTGGCGATCGCGAACAGACGCATTCTCGGAGTCATCGCGCCCTCCAGCAGACATCGAGAAACAGCGGCGGTAAAGCAAGCCACACGATACCCATTCCAAGGGTCACGCTGATGATGACGCCTAATAGAGCCATGAACTCCTGTCGTTCGACTGCTTGCGCGTGCAGCAGCTTGCGTTGCGACGAGAGTTGGCGCCAGTTTCCATAAGAAGTGATGCCTGCTGTAACAGTGAGCACAAACAACGTGAAAGCTACGACTACAAACAGAATGCGAATTTCGGGTCGCGGGCTCGGTATCCCAAAGTCTTCCTGGTGCATGCAGGCACGCCAGGTGATGAGAATGTCCAGGCAGCCGAGCGAAGTCCACGCAATGGCTGAGGCGACAAAGCCGAACCACAGCTTGCGCGTTGGCACCGGTGGGGAAGAAGCGATGGGCTCAGTGGACATGATGCATCCTCTGTAGATTTGGGATGAGGTACAGCATGATGACGATGAACACCCAGACCACATCGACGAAGTGCCAGTAGAGCGCGACGGTGGAATAGGGCCTGTGAGGGGTACGGATTGTTGTGCCGTAGCGAGGCTGGATTCCGATATAGGCCAGCATCATCAGACCTACAATGACGTGAGCCGCGTGCAGACTCGTGATGGTGTAAAAGATGGAACCGTAGGCATCCGAGTAGGGTGCGAGCTCGCTCCAGTGGTAGTAGTACTCGAAACCTTGCAAACCGAGAAACACAAGGCCGAGAAACACTGTGATCCACAAAGCAGCGCGTGCCAGGCTGAAGTGGTCGCTCTTGACCTCGCGCTCTCCCCAGTGCAATACAAAACTGCTGCTGAGCAGAATCGCGAGAAGGATCAATGGGAATCGTAATTCTGGAGCAGACTCCTGCGCCCAGCGATCCTTGTTATTGCCAAGATAGTAGTAAGCGCCGAACATGCATATGAAGAGCATTGCCTCAGTGGCGATGACGGCCCACATGGCACAGATACCGCGGCGCTGGTCGATGGGAAGTGTGGCAAGACTTGTGCGTGGCGGCGCGATCTGTGCGGTCGTGCTCACATGACCTCCTTGATATCGTGCGGCCACATCCATACACAACCGATGACAAAAGCGATAAGCAACATTCCCAGAGCGGTGAAGGCCATTTGGAACACCAGCGTGACAAAGAAGGCAAACATCGAAACGCTCATGAACAGCGGGAGGAGAGAGTCACCCGGAATCGTTGCGAGACCAATGGGGTCTGCGTCGAGCGCGGTGGTGACCGGCGTGAGACGACCCCAATCAAGCACGCGATCGTTGTCAGGGTCATCTTCTTCATCGAAGTTGTCCCACAGAGGATGACGCGACGCGGTGAGCGGGATGTGTACCGAGCCATATGGGGCAGGTGGAGAGTCGCTCGACCATTCGAGGCCGTCGGAGTTCCATGGATTGCGCCCGGCGAGTTCGCCCGTACGAAGGCTGATGAGCAAATTCATGATACTTATGAGCATGCCAATGCCGAGCACGAAGGCACCGATCGTGACGACCATATTCCATGAATCGAAGCCAAGGCCCGGCCGGTAGGTATAGATGCGGCGGGGCATTCCGAGCAGACCCAGAATATGCATAGGGAAGAAGCCGACGTTGAAGCCGATGAACATCACCCAGAAACTCAACTTGCCAAGGCGTTCGTTCATCAGGCGCCCTGTCATTTTTGGTAGCCAATAGTAGAAGCCAGCGAAGACGGGAAAGACATTCGAGCCGATAAGTACGTAGTGAATGTGGGCTACGACGTAGTAGGTGTTGTGTGCCTGCCAGTCGACCGGGATGACACCGGTGAAGACACCGCTAAGCCCGCCGATTACCAGCATCATTACCGAACCAACGGCGAAGTACATCGATGCGGTTGCGATAGGACGACCTTTCCAGATGGTGGCGAGCCACGCGAATACCTGGATCGTGGTGAAGACCGAAATCATCATGCTGCCGGCGGAGAAGAAGCTCATCGCGATGTCCGACATGCCAACGGTGAACATGTGATGAAGCCAGACACCGAATCCGACGATGCCTGTGAGCACCGTGGCAATGGCAACAAACGGATAGCCGACAATAGGGCGGCGTGAAAAGACAGGGATGATCAGAGAGAGCATCCCTGTTGCGGGCAGGAAGATCACATAGACCCACGGGTGGCCGAAAAACCAGAAGAGTTGCTGCCACAAGAGCGTGCTTCCGCCTTCGGCGATGTGAAAGAAGTGTGTGCCCCAGCGGCGGTCAAGTTCCAGAAAGATGCATGCGGCGGTAAGGGCCGGAAGACCAAAAAGAATTACGAATGAAGTTGTTAAGGTGCTGTATAGAAATAAAGGCATTCTGCTGATAGCCATGCCCGGCGCACGTAGACGCAGGATTGTGACGATGAAATTGACAGCTCCGCCGGTTGTTGAGATCGTCAGAAAAACCAAAGAGAGCGCGTAAAGGTCCATGCCAAGCCCGGGGGAATAGCGGCTAAGCGTGTATGGCGCATATGCAAACCAACCTGCATGCGGCGACTGCCCCAGGAAAGGCGCAACGTAGAGGAGAATGCCTGAGAACAGGTAGGTCCAATACGTGAATGCATTGAGGCGTGGAAAGGCCATGTCGCGCGCCCCTATCATCAACGGAACCAAATAAACAGCGAATCCGGACAGAATGGGAGACGCGTACCAGAAGATCATGGTGGCGCCGTGCATGGTGAAGATCTGGTTATAGCCTTCAGGGGATAAAACGGCGAGGTCAGATCGAGACAACTGGATGCGCATGAGCAGCGCTTCAAGCCCCCCACAATGAGAAAGATGACGGCGGTGACTAGGTAGCGAATCCCGAGTTCCTTGTGGTCGACGGTAGAGAACCAGCCTCGAGCCGTTTTTGGCGTTTCCCAAAGGGAAGTGAGCCGTTCTTCAACCGAGGTTGTGCTCATTGGTTCTCCGTTGTAAGAAGACGAGTCCCATGCGGGCTCAAAAGCGTTTTATCGCGAGCCCTTCTTGTCGGCTAAGTAGATGACAGTGCATCTGGGACGGTTGGTTTTCGATTGGCGGAGAACCTGTTGCTATAGCAATGGCGGGGGCGGTCAGCGAATTCCGTTCGTCCGCTCATCGCTACGACGCTTCGCCGAGTCATCTCGGTAGTTCCGCATTGGAGCGGCTTCTGCCCGCAACGCTGCGCGAGTTACCCTCTCAGCAAAGCCACCCAAGTTCTGCCAGTCGGTTTCGCCAAGCTCCCGTCTAATCCGCTCCTGGGCGCGTTCCCAATACGGCATTGCAGACTCGAGCAATGCGCGGCCAGCATCTGACATCGAATAGAGGCGTCGAGAGCGGCCACCCATGCTCATGTTCAACCAGCCTGCTGCGCGAGCCGATGCGAGTCGGCGCGAAAGAGTTTCTTCGGAGGCCACGAGTTGGCGAGCCAAGTCACAATGGGCGATAACCCCTGCCTGATAGATCGCATCGAGGATGACGAACTGCGTCACCTTGAGGCCGGTTGGAGCGAGAACCAAGTCGTATAAATGACAGACGGCCCGGCTCGCGCGCCTCAGGTTTGCACATGCGCAGATTGAAGTTGAACCTGGCGAATCCATAAAATTCAGGCGGAAGCCGTGATAGTACGGCAGATGGGCCTGCTGAGTGGATGAGAAGAACGTATAAATAGATGGTTGCATGATCTCTTCGCGGACCGTGGAAAAATGGCCTGTTAATCGTGCGGCCAGTTGCTCGCGCCTTTCGCTCCGCAAAAAGCGGCCCGACTTGCCGAATGTCAGGAAGATTCAGCCACCGTATTCTTCAGCCCCCTTACATCATGCCGGTTAATGATAATGAAGGCGGATGATGGAGTCTTTCGTTCCAATCGTTTCGGCATCCTGGTTGCGACCAAGAATTGTGCGAGACTCGCGATTTGAGTTGTTAACTCTTGGCGAAGTTCTTCTAAAGAATCGCTCCGACCTCCGCGCGGACTGCAAACAAGCGCGTCACAAATAACCATAAGTTTCCCTCGTCCGGATGAGAGAGCAGAAGAACGGCGGTGTGGACTATACCTGAATTCCAGAGAGCACATCGAAAGCCAGGAACAGCGGATCTCGCGCGTCTCGCCAGTACTTCAAAAAGAAAACGCCGCGACCAAAGAACAAGACATGATGAAGCCAAGCAGGACGTGCCGCATCACCCCAAGAGATTACTGGATCGCCCGAACGCGTACAGGACTCTGACCAAAATCGCCCCGCCGAAGGCTAAGGTGTCAATCTTCTATGAGAGCCTAGGCTCCAATGAGAATCTTTCTCTTCGTTCTCTTGGCGCCACGGTCCTGGAAGCGACCGGCGACGCTGTCGTTCGGATTGCATTGCATACGCACAACCATGTCTCCATTCGGATCGCGCTATTTTTGGGCGGCGCAATTGCCCTGACACTATACGGAACTTCTCTCAATCTCGCGCCCGTGGAATTCGCGCAAGTGACTGGAATTTACATAGCAACACTTTTCGTCGTGTTCCAGATTACAAACTATATTTTCTTTCGCACGACTCCCACAGCACCGGTAATCGTTGGTGGAATTCTGATCATCATCGGCGGTCTGGTAGTTCTCCTTTGGCGGTAGAGTCGGAACAGATCCCACCCACATCCAGCTAGAATTCTCTCCATGACAAGAGAACGTTGGGCTCAGATAGGAATCACAATTCAATTCCTTATCGTTGTCAGAACGCTAGGTGAAATCTTCCGGCTCCGGCACGTTCATGGTACGAACTTCTCGGTCGCAATCGCTATGCCGTATGTCCGCGGCGATTTAATAGCTGCTTGCTCTTGTTGGGTTGGAGTGACCTTGTATTTCTTCCGACGCTACACCCTGTCCGCCTGGATCTCGCTAACGACCGTAGCCATTCTACTAGCGTACAAAATTGCAGTGATCGGGCGTTGATGAAGGGCGGAATCGATTATCTCAGCTTCCCGATTTTGTCGCTTTCGAACTCGTTCGAATTCTGCTCCTATACTTGATCTGTGACTTCCCCTTCCAGTGAGGGAGTGCCGAAACCAAGTTATTGGGCGGGTCTCCACAGACTGTATGCACGTTTCTACGCCTGGCTGTTGCGCAGAATACCCAGCGAACGCCAGCGTCTGCTGGCCGTGACCATACTGGCTGGCGGGATTTGCGGACTGGCCGCAGTGGCCTTCCACCTGAGCATTATGGGGCTTGAGGCCGTGCTCATTGACCGTGCTAACGCCGCCCCGGGCCATAGATGGATATGGTGGACGATCGTTTCTCCCACCATCGGCGGTCTCATTGCCGGAATAGGTCTTACCTATTTTGTCCCCGCTGCTGCAGGAAGCGGCATACCTCAAGTGAAGGTTGCCTACACCCTGCGGTACGGCATGGTCACCATCCGCGAGACTGTCGGTAAGTTTGTTCTGTGCGCCCTTCAAATCGGCTCGGGCGCGTCCTTGGGCCTTGAAGGGCCGACGGTGCAGGTGTGTGCGGGCGTCAGCAGCATGCTAGCACGCCTTGCCCGACTCGGCCCGAAGAACTCTCGCCGCATGGCTTCCGTAGGCATGGCGGCGGGCATTGCCGCTGCCTTTAATGCGCCCATCGCCGCCGTCACATTCACTCTTGAGGAACTGATCGGCGACCTCGACCAGACCATGCTCTCCGGCGTCATTGTCGCCGCCGCTCTGGCCGCAGTTGTCGAACATTCAATCCTTGGCTCCAACCCTGTTTTTCACGTGCCGGGCAACTACACTCTCGGCAAGTACTCTTCTCTGGTGTGGTATGCACTGCTGGGCCTGCTGGCAGCCATTGTCTCTGTCGCATTCACAGATTCCTTACTGGGCGTTCGTGCTTGGTTTAGGCGGCTCACCGGCGTGCCGTGCTGGGTGCATCCGGCCATCGGCGGCGCCGCTACAGGCAGCATGGCGGTCGCAGCGCTGGCGCTGTTCCATCTCAATGGCATCGCGGGCGACCCCTACAAAACCCTCACCCTTGCGCTGACAGGCAAAATGACGGCGACTGCAATGGCCGTCTTCTGTGTCCTCAAGCTTGCTGCCACGGTTACGTCCTACTCCAGCGGCGGTTCAGGCGGCATCTTTGCACCGTCGCTCTTCATGGGTGGGATGCTGGGCGGCGCGGTCGGCTACTTGGACGTCATCGTCTTCCACCATCCTGCAGACTCCGTCGGCGCGTTTGCAGTGGTAGGCATGGGCGCCGTTTTTGCAGGAATCGTTCGTGCCCCCATGACCTCAGTGCTTATCATCTTTGAAATGACCGGCGGTTACGGCTTGGTTCTGCCGCTGATGATCGCCAACATGAGCGCCTTCGCTCTAGCACGCCACTGGCGACACACCCCGATCTATGAGGCATTGCTGGCTCAGGACGACATTTACCTGCCACACCGAGACAGTCCAATTGACCCAGGCGACAACGAATACCTACCCAGCATGGACGTCGAAGGAGCCCGCTAACGGCGCAGATTTGAGGCATGATGAGCAAACCAGAATTAATGCAAATAGGGGCGCTTCTGTATCAGTGTTCCGCCTGTGGATTCGAGATCGACCTTGCCCCCTTCAAAGGGACAAGTGCGGGCGAGCGACAAACACGCTTGAATACTCTCCTGCTCGAGCACATTCGCCATTGCAAGTTCGAAGATGCGAACCAAGCCATCGTACGGATCGTGAGAGAGGCAACCGAGCAAGATTAGCTAGTTCACCGCCCGTGAAGCTCAACGAAGAATGGGGCAGAGAAGCAAGAAACCTGCACGCTAAAGCACGAATGAATTGTGCGGTTTCCATCAAATATCAGTCGATGCTATACTTCTGGACGATGAACAGGATTGTCACAATTGCTCTTGTGGTTGTTGTCATTTTGTTCATTGTCGCTATCTTTATCTCGCCTTTCGTCGACCTCCAGCCCACTGCTCTCCGCGCACAGCAGTGGTTAAGCCTCATCCTCGCGATGTTCTCGTTCAGTGTGCAGATTATTGTTTGCCTTCTGTCGGCATTTGTCGGAATTACGCTGACAAGCAGTGATGCAGAATGCCTGCGACGAGTATTTCTGGTTGATGTGCCCTGCTGCCTCCTCTGTTAGAGCGTTTTTCCGTTTGGACAGAATCCTTTCCCATGACGTGAGCCGATTGGTTCCGTCGCGACATTGGTTTCGGACAATTCCAAAGGGCAAAAGCGATGAACGATGGCGAATCGGTGGCCCCTTCAGCGGCGAACATGAGAATTGCCGCTTTTCTTTCCCGTCTCTCCAAGGCACGTTCCCGCGCGCTATTGTTGAACTACGATGGCACGCTCGCGCCGTTCAGTTGTAATCCTGAACAAGCCTACCCCTATCCCGAGATTGCCAAGGCACTCCATCGCATTCAACGTGAAACTGACACTCGCCTGGCTATCGTCACAGGCCGCCGAGCATCCGATATCCCGAGATTGTTGAAGGTGACGGATGTTGAGGTATGGGGATGTCATGGCCTGGAGAGACTCAGAGCCGACGGTTCCATCGAGTTTGCGAGAATTGATGCACGGGTGCTGGCAGCGATCGAGACAGCCAGCAAGCTGATTGCATGCGAAGGGCTGTCCAGCTTCGCAGAACGTAAGACTGCCAGCATTGCAATTCATTGGCGCGGCAGAGAGACGATCGCAGAACATGTCATGCGAAGAATGCGTCGCATTTGGTCAATGATCCCCGACCGAGACGATCTTCGTTTTGCTCCCTTCGAAGGCGGCATAGAGATCCGGCCCGCAAGCAAAGACAAAGGAGACGCCGTCCGAGCGATTTTCTATGAAATGGGCCCAGATGTGGCCATGGCATACCTCGGTGACGATGCTACCGACGAAGATGCGTTCGGAGCATTGACTCACCGGGGTCTTAACATCCTGGTCCGAGAAGAGTATCGTCCCACTCTCGCTGATGCATGGATAAAGCCTCCGGAGGCGCTTCTCAAGTTTCTCCGTGGTTGGATCGCGGCCTGTCGAGCTAATGGCGACACGAAGGCCGAATATGAACGGGAGAATGCTATTCGTAAATCCAAAACCCATGACAATTGGAGGAGATTATGCTGAAAAGTTGCCTGAGTGCTTGTGTTCTCGTGACTTCACTTTTCCTTGCCGCTCGAGAAGGAGCAGCGCAAGAAATTGTTCACGCTCTCACTGGATCCGTGAGTTCAATCAATACCGCCAACGGCACCATTACATTGCTCCTGGACAGCGGATCACAAGGCACTTTCAAAGTGATGTCCTCGTCCAAGACGCACATAGCTTTCGATAAGAAGGTTGCCGAGAATACCGTCGCTGCAAACGGTTTCGGGAAACAGGGAGCATATGTGATTGTTTTTTACTTTGGAAGCGAAGAGAACAGGACTGCCGTCGCTGTAAAGAGTCTCGGGGCGGGACCCTTTTCATCGATAACTGGCGAGGTCGCGAAATGGAATGGGCACGATCACACGCTCTCAGTGAGCGACAAAGACGGCGGCGAGCACTCTTTCAAAGTTGACGCGCAAACCGTGGCGGAGACATACATGGGAGTTGTCGATGGATCGAAATTCGATATCGACAAGGGAGATCGCGTACGGCTGGTGAGTTCAATGAAGAACGGGATCCCGACTGTGCTCTTCATCAGACAGAAATAAGGCTGAGAAATAAGAGCACCTCGCGGATTGCGAAACGTGCAGAGCAGTAGTGGTTGGCTTCTTGTGTGCTTGGCCAACAAGGATCCACCTGTGCGCGAGGTTAGCTAATAAGTCATAACGTCGAAAGGGGGCAAAGGATCGTCAATGAAAGCGAAAACTTCTCTTTCATTTCAAACACCCTCCATCGCGCGAATATGCGCTTCCTCTCTGATGTTGGGACTCGCTGTGTTTTTCCTTGCAATCTTTCTTCAATGGCTCGTTTATGACGACTGGATGCACAGGAACGGTCCACTCCGCCTCGTCGGAAGCGCGCTGGCGTCGGTTCTGACTTTTGCGTTTGCTTATCGTTGGAAGCTTCGAACGCGCAGACAGAAGATCGAGATGTTGCAGCGGTTCGAGAAAATCCAGTGGATGAACGACCGGATCCGTAATTCACTGCAGGCCATTGAATGCATCGCATTCTCCATCAACCCTCACATGACGGATCCAGTCCGAGACGCTGTCGATCAGATCGAGGACATCCTTCAGGAAGTTATCACTCAAGCTCATCCTGACTGTTCGGTTCAGCGAAACGAGTCATCTCCTCTAGAAAGGACCGTGAAGGGGCCATGGTGGGCTGCGGGCCGAGAATCAGTGACGCTAAACCAGATGCGGTTGAAGAAGTGAATTTGGAGATGCAGGGTCTGTTTGCGGGCGCCACCTTGCCGCGGCGAGTGAGAAGGGCAGGGAGCGAGCGAAGAACGGACTGGCGACTAGGGACCAGGGAAAGCTACTTCGACTTGAGAGATGCCAGGGTGTGTTTGATCGTGTCGTCGATGGTTACGACGCAGGATCCGAAGACGACTCCCGAGGAGGCGCCCAACAAACCGCCGATGATGGCTCCCGCAGTGACCGCCATTCTTGGCGGAATTTCTGAGAGTGCAAAGCCGGTGACTGCACCAAAGACAGCACCTACCACAGCTCCGCCAATGATGGCATTCTCTTCTGCAGAACCAGATCTTCTCGTTAGAAGTCGGGCGGCGCCTTTCCCGATCCATTGAAGAGACTGATCGACGGCGCCCCACAAACCTAATGTGAAGATGTTCACAGACTGCCTCTCTTCAGGTTCGATGATTGGAACTACGGAGAGGGTTGCTGGGAATCTGAACCTTTCGCTCGTGAGTCTCCTCCCGGAATCGGTCTAACAATATCAGATCAAGAACAGATCAAAACATCTTGGAGGAGCTAAGGAATTCCTTCCGACTTTTGGTCGGGTAGTGTTCAACACGGACATAATCCAATTTTGGGATTCCTTCCGGGTTAAGGGTAATCCATGCTGGTTACAATCTAATGCCCCCACCGAATACAACGTTATGCCACCACCCTCCGAGGTCTGAATACGCACAAATGCCGCCACCCAATTCAGCTTTAAGGCGCCGGCGGCTACAACGTTATCCCACCACCATGAAGTACATCCGGCATTTCAACAAGGTCCCCAAGCCGATTAGGTGGACCTACGCGAACCCGACGCAGCGCATTGCCCACCTTGATGATCACCGACCTGCTGCCGCTACCGGATCCCCGGCCCCACTATGCCTGGTACGTGCTGGGGATTGTTACACTGGTGTACCTGTTCTCGTTTCTCAATCGCCGGGTTGAATTCCCGATCAGAGAAGCGGTCCATAGGAGAATGTCGGATGCCCGGGAGCGTTCTGGTGTCAGGAGCCGGGGTGGCAGGCTCTTGTCTGGCCTGGTGGCTCGATCGATACGGATATGCGGTGACCCTGGTGGAACAGGCGCCCGAACCGCGCACAGGCGGCTACGTCATCGACTTTTGGGGCCTCGGCTACGACGTGGCCGAAAAGATGGGCGTGCTGGACGAACTCCGCCGGCATGACCTCAAGGTTCAGGAATTCCGGATCGTCAATCGCGTGGGCCGGCGGATCAGCGGCTTCAACCAGGGCGCGGTGCAAAAGCTCATCAAGGGCCGGGGCATGAGCCTTCCGCGTTCGGCGCTGGCTTCTGCGCTCTACGAAGCGGTCAAGGACCGAGTCGACGTGCGGTTCGGGAACAGCGTGACCATCCTCGAAGACAGCCCACGCGGCGTGGAGGTGACGCTTCGCGAAGGTGAGGCTCAGACGTTCGATCTGGTCATCGGTGCCGACGGCCTCCACTCCGGCGTGCGACGACTCTGCTTTGGTGAAGAAACGCGATTCGAACACTTTCTTGGATACTACGTTGCCGCGTTCACCGCCCAAGGCTACCGGTTCCGTGATCCGGACGCATACGTGACTTACGGCGAACCTGGCCGGCAGATTTGGCGAATCACTGTCGACGAGGACACGACGGTCTTCATGCTGGTGTTCGCCGAGTCCGATTCCCACGCAGCTCCCGTCCACGATGCCTCGCGCCAGAAAGAGGTCCTGACCCGCCTCTACGCTGGCGGTGGCTGGGAAACCGACGAGATGCTCCACGCGCTTCAGGTAAGCACCGATCTCTATTTCGACCGGGTCAGTCAGATCGTCATGCCGAGTTGGACCAAGGGCCGCGTCGCCTTGATCGGCGACGCGTGCGCGTGTCCGAGCCTGCTCGCCGGCGAAGGGTCAGCGATGGCGATGGCCGAAGCCTACACGCTCGCTGGGGAATTGGTTGTCGCGCAGGGAGGCCACGCGTCGGCATTCGAAATCTATGAACAACGCCTGCGGCCCTATGTGGAGCGCAAGCAGAAGGGGGCGCGCGATTTCGCGGCGAGCTTCGTCCCCAGGAGTGCTTACGGGCTGTGGCTGCGAAACGCGACCATCAACGCCGCGAACCGCCTTGGGCTCATTCAGATGCTGTTCAGAGCCCAAATGCGCACTGGCATCGAACTGCAGGACTACCGGTAAGACTTCACCGGGCCTACCCATCCCTGGTCTTTTCTCCACGCGCTACGCACTCGCCCCCGCGCGTGTGTCTCGGACCGCATTCTCCTACCGCAGTGACAGGATCAGCATCATCGCAGGGATGACGCCCACGACGAGGAGTTCAAGGGCGGCGTCCTGGGTCGGGCGGCCAATTTGATCCTCAGGCGTTCGCCCCTTCGGCGCGGATGATGGAAATGCGAGCATGCCTTCGGCATGGATGAAACAAGACTACATGCCTTCGGCGCGGATGACATCGAATACAATCCCCCTCTTACTGGTGGCATAACGTTGTAAACCATGGGGGCATAACTCTGTACAGAGTGGTTGCATTTCGTTGCATTCGGTGGGGGAATTGATTGTAATCAGCAATCCACCCGCGCCCCGATTTTTGGGGTCGATGAGTGCATTGGCGATAATGTGCTCATTGACAACCCAGCAGACTGTGGGCTGAGGCCTATTTGCCAGCGACAATCTCCAAGGCGCCGATCATCTAGTTGTGCATGCGTGTCAGCAGAGCGGCGTAGCCGGAATCGTGGCGTACTGAGTCGAAGAGCGGGTCCACGCGGATGAATGCCATGCTGAAGCAGTGGTTGTCGATTGCGTGCTGGAACGATTCGAAGGCATGGTCGAGATCATTGACGCGAAGATCATCCAGGCCGATTTGATAAGCGGTGCAGGGGCCGGCTGATGTGGTGAGCGAGAGCGCGGGTGTGCGCGCGCCAATAGGCCTCCCACCCGCGCTGCTGATATAGGACAAGAAGCGCGGCGTTATCGAGTTGAGGCTGGTCCTTGCGCAATGCTGTGAGATTGTGCCGAACGGCCTCGTCATTGTCGCCCTTTTGCTCGTAGATGAGACTAACGTAATGTTCGATGGAGCCGGAACCTTGTTCCATCTCGGCGGAGCGCTGTAGTTGAACGAGTGCGGCATCGTATTGGCGGTCATAGTAAAGAGCAACGCCCAGCCGGCGGTTGACGAGGAAGGATAGCGGATCGAGCTGAAGTGCGCGGCGCATGTGAGTGACCGCATCTTGCGGACGACCTACAGCGTCGAGGTAGATGGAGTACTTGAACTCGGCGATAGAGTCGCTGGGATTGAGGGAGATGCCGCGGATGAGATTCTGTTCGGCTGCCGCCCAATCCCACGAATAAATAGTCTGGACGCTGCCGAACGCGGTGTAGGCTTCGCCATTCTGGGGGTCGAGCTGGATGGCGCGCTCCGCAGCGGCGATGGCTTTGGGCATGAGTTGTTCGGGCGTGCCAATGTTGTAGGTGGTAGCGGCATCGAGTGCGGAGGCGTAGCCAGCCTGGGCGGAGGCGTACCCGGGGTCGAGAGCGATGGCTTGCTGGAAGGACTCGAGGCTGTGAGAGAAGTCCTGCTTATTAAAGAAATATCGGCCGCGTAGATAGGCGTCGTGCGCGGCGGGGTTGACAGGCGCGCGTGGCGAGGGAGCGGCAAGGACGAGGCGGGCTTGCGCTGCGATCTGCTGGGCAACGCCGTCCTGGAGGGAGAGGACGTCGGAGGCAGGGCCTTCGAAGGACTGGGCCCAGAGGTGGCGATCGGTACGCGCATCGATGAGCTGGGCGGTGATGCGGATGCGATCTCCGGAGCGGACGATGGAGCCCTCAACGATGGCGTCGACGCCGAGCTGGCGGGCGATATCGGGGAGTGGGCTGCGTGAGCCCTTGTTGGCCATGACAGAGGTGCGTGAGACGACGCGAAGATTGGGGATGCGCGCTAGCTCAGTGATGAGCTCGTCGGTCATGCCGTCGGCGAAGTACTCCTGGCCTGGGTCGCCGGAGAGGTTGTCGAGGGGGAGCACGGCGAGGGAGCGGATGGGTACGGGGCGGAGATGAGTTACGAGAGACCAGGCAAGTGGCAAGGGTGCCCAGACAAGCGGCGAGAATGGCTGCGAAGCGGATGAGTGTGCGGCGCCGGGGAGAGCGTTGTGTTTGCACGCCTGGGCCAGGTGGCATGCTGGTTTGGACGGTGGTGGGTTCAGTGGCGTCGGTGATGTCGACGTGGGCTATGAAACGGTACCCGGCGGTGGGGACGGTTTCGATGAAGCGGGGCTCACGGGAGTCGTCGTCAAGGGTTTTGCGGAGGAGGCCGACGGAACGGGTGAGAGCGCTTTCCGTTACCGCGGTGTCGGCCCAGACGGCGTTGAGAAGTTCCTGCTTGCGGACGAGGCGGCCTCGGTTCTGGATGAGGTAGAGGAGCAGGCGGAGGGCCTTAGGCTCGACGGAGATGGGCGCGCCGTCTGCAATGAGTCGGAAGGCAGTGTCGTCGGCCTGGAAGCGATCGAAGCGGAAGATCACCGCGGAGCTCCTTTGGCCCCTGGTAGGAAAGTTTTGCTGGTCTCCATTATTGCAGAGCGGTAAATCTGAGAAAAATCATGGTTCCATGCGAGTTCCATCAGGACGCAAAGAGAGCTCCGGCCGCACTGTGAAGTCGGAGGAAAGTGCAATGAAATGGAATGGAAGGATTGCGATGGGCTGCGCAATGCTTGGAGTCTGCGTGGCGGGGATGGTTGAGCTGAATGCGCAGATGCCGGTTCCTGCTGGGGCGACAGCTGTGGCCCAAGGGCTGTTCGGACCGCGCGGACTGAAGTTCGGTCCAGATGGAAACCTTTATGTTGCGACCTCGGGAACGGCTGGGACGACTCCCACATGTACTGACGTACCCGGCGGCCCGTACTTCGGAGGCGCTACAGCGAGCATTCTTAAGATCGACCCGCACGGGAAAGTAACGACGCTAGCGACAGGATTTCCTTCGACCTTCAACCCGCCCACGAACGGGGGGTGGGGTGTAGGGGACGTGGCGTTTCTCAACGGTGAGCTATACGCCGTGACGGCGGGCGGCGGATGCGGACACGGCAACCCGCATCAGCCAAACATGGTGGCGAAGGTGGATACCGTGACGGCAAGTGGACGATGATCGCGAATATGAGCGCGGCGGTGGTGGCACATCCGGCGGCGAATATCGATGACGATGACTTTCAGCCGGACGGAGACTTCTACAGCCTGATTGCGGCTCGGGGAAAACTGTACACAGTGGAGCCGAACCACGGGCAGGTGTGGTCGGTGACGACGAAGGGCGAGGTGGAGATGGTGACCGATGTGTCCAAACCTCAGGGCCATATTGTGCCAACTGCGGTGGTGGATAGCAACGGCGGGTTGCTGGTGAGCAACCTGGGGGTGTTTCCGATCACGCCGGACTCATCGCAACTGCTGACCCTGCGGCCTGGATGCGGGGCGGGGATAGGATACGCGGTTGAGGACTGCGGGCCGGGAACGCTGCACCTTTCGGCGGCGGCGACGCCGGGCCTGACGACGGTTGTGTCGATGGCGTGGGGGCCGGATGGTTTGCTGTATGCGCTCGAGTTGTCGGATCCGCAAACGACGACGGAGATGCCGCCGTACTTTCCTACGCCGGGGGATGGCAAGGTGGTGCGCGTGCGGAATGGAGTGGCCGAGGACGTGGTCACCGGATTGTCCGTGCCGACGGGGATGACGTTTGGGCCGGATGGGGCATTGTATGTATCGAACTGGGGCGCAGCGGAAGCTCCCATAGGGCAGATCCTGCGGTTCAACGTGCATTGAGGCGAAATTCGGTGTATGCGATTTCGTTCCGACGGCAATTTGAGTCCGAAGCTGCCTTCGTCATCGCGGATCTGCGGGGGCGAAGGCATTTTCGTGTTGGGAATGGATGAAGTTCCGTAAAAATGAGGAGCTCTACTGACTCGCTGGCGCGAGACCGGTTGCTAGGCGCAGACTGTCGAGTGTTGCCCATAGGCAACTCACTCAATGACGCGATCGCGGTAGGTTTGTGGGCGATCCGAAAATAACCCTCGTTTTGCGGTTTTGGAGTTTTGGAGTCACTTCCGTATTGGAGTGACTCAACCGAAATGCCGATGTGCATTTGTGCCTCTTCTTGCAATCTTGTCTACGTACCTGCAGACCCTGGAGGGAACGCTATTGGCTTGCTCATTTTGCGCTTCCAGCAACCAGACGGAGTTTTCTGCCGAGGTGAACATCTGCTTTTCGGACCTCAAGAGTGCGAATGAACTCGGAGTTTTTATATTCCCGAGACTTATGGTCTGCCTTGATTGCGGATCTTCCTCCTTCATAACACCAGCGCCCGAATTGGCGCGGATCAAAGGAGTTGAGGAGCTGGATCACACCGGGATCGAATGATCAGTGCGCAACCGATTGCAACTTGGTGGGACAGCGAAGTAGGTCGATCTGGCAAGAGAACGTCATCGATTTTTGGATGGGGATCCCTCCTTAAGTGTCCACGCACGATGAGGACAGAGATGGAAGAGCCGGAACACTTTGTAAGCTATGGCTCTTTATCTAGGCGGGTTGTATCTATGGTCTTTTATTCTTTGGCTGGATGCTCATGCGGTGCAGGCGCCCTCGCCGGAGAGTCCTAATTGATCTTCGTTGCGAAGTTGCTGGATTCTCTGAATCAGCGTCTCTTGGAATTCGATCAGTCCGGGGAGATCGGGGTCGAGGTCTGGGGTTTGTTCGACGTGTTCGAGAATGGCGGAGAGCGTGTGGTGAGAAAGATGGTATTTGCTGCCCTCATGACTGCCTCTCTACTTCAGTGTGTTGGCTGCATCGCTTTGAAGTCTTTCGAGTTCGCGCAATGCAGCCGAAAGCACCTCTAGGCGTTTGTGGAGAAGCCGGCTAGTTTCAGAATTAGAGCAAATGGTCGGCCACTGGTCGTCGCCTAGAATCACCACTTGGGCAGTAAAGAGAACGTTATTTCGATACGGCCGCGTCATGATGTTCAAAGATGGTCACACGGAAGTTGTGCGTGGGGATGTGCGCTAAATCACAGCGGGTCGAGGAGGTCTAGGACGTCGACTAGGCTCTCTATCTAGCTCTTTATCTAGGTGGGTTGTATCTCCTTAGTCGGCGTCTTGTTGTTGTCTTTCGGATGGCGTAAACTGGGCACGCATTTGATGGAGTAGATAGCTGGGTTGAACGGGCTTGGCAAGGATGTCAAACACGTGACCCTTTTCGGCGGCGATGTCGAGAAGCTCAGAGGTGCTGTTGTTGCCGGAGATGAGCAGAACGCGGCAATTCGGAAGCACCTGACGAATGGCAATCGCAGTGTCGATTCCGTTCATGCCATTCATCACCACATCTGTGACGAGGTGGTCAAAGGTGCTTTGCTGCGCTAGCTCGAGGCCGCGCTCTCCGCTGTATACGGCTGTGGCTTGGAAGCCGCTGATGTTGAGCACCATTGCGAGTGTGTCCGCAATGGTCTGATCGTCATCAATGACCAGGACCGAGGGCCCGAGGGTTTCCACGAACTCACCTGTGGTGGAACGACTGCAAAATCAAACGACGGTGATCCTAACATGCTTTGCGCGATGCAAAGTGTCGGGTATCGCACAGAGCGAAAATGAGCTCTTGATGGGATCGTATCGACCAATCTCATCTTTTGATTAGTTGGAATCGGGAGATTAAAGGAGGTCGACTAGCATCTTGAGCACGCCGGAATTCCTTCCGGCTGTTTGCCAGCTTGTCTCTGAGAGGAGGGTCTTGATGGTTACAATGTTTCCAGCTTTTCTTTCTGGTGGGAGGGGCCCACTTGCGTGGAGTCAGGGTGGGACTGGCTACTGGCTAGAAGCGTACCCTTACTTCGGAGTCCCAAGAGTGGCGAAAAACACTGCACGAATGTCATTCCGGATTGGCCGGTTAGACCAAGGACTTATCCGAGCAGTTGAGATGACTGAAAGAATTCGCGGGCGCGGCGAGAGAATCGACCACGCCCGCAGGTCCCACAGAAGGGAATCGTTGCAACGAGTGACTATGTCGAGGAGCCCGAATTACTTGGCCGGTACGTAGCTCAGGTCTGGCCGAGTCTGGATGAGATAGCTGTAGGTGCCCTCGATCGAAGCGTTGAGCCTTTCGACTATGGACATCGCTTCCTGTTCGCCAAAAGCTTCACGCAGCCTATCCCGCAGGGGCTTCACGTTCTCGAACGAGGCCCCATTGGCGTGTGGGGTCGTGAGAACATAGGTGCCTCCAGGCCCGCCGTCCGCCAGACGATACCATGAGGAGTTAATCGGCGATTTTAGTTTTTGATTGGCCTCGTGAACTTTCGCGACGGCGCTTCAAAATCGTCACCCTTTCCATATTTGATATGGAAAGTGGTCACCTCAATGTACTTCGGACTGTTGTCGGGAGAAGGATTGCTCCAATCAGGAAGGAATTCGTAATAGGCGGCAGTCATTTCTCCACGCTTGGGCCTATGACCTTGAAGTACTCCTCCTTGTCGGCGCTCTCGGGAACCGAAGGTTTGTCCAGGTCCGCCCAGTGCAAACCGAATTGACCTACGATGTACTGCCCGGTCTGCTCTCCGGTGAGGATCTCGGAGACGTAGAGCGGTTGTGTATCTTTTTGCTGCTTATGCCACAGGACTTTCGCTTTTCTTCCTTCCTCGTACTGTTTCACCATTCCGTTCTTCGGTGTTTCTAGGGAGGCGATGTTACCGGGCTTCTCCTGAGCAGATGCACCCACGGAAAAGAGCCCAGCGGTATACACGGTTACTGCGAGCTTCAAAAGCTTCATGTTCTCTCCAGTTTTTGAATTGGGCTTGATTCGGGGTCTTCTGGCCGGCGCGCAGTCCAGCACACAGCCTTTCTAAATGCAATCTAACCAGTCAGTTTCCGCAGACGGCTTCGATAGATCCCGAATAGTGGGCAATGTATGGTCCGCGCCGTATTGCAAGCGAAAAATGAAGATGACATGGTAGGTCTGTGCGAATGCATCCGGCCTTTGTGTGAGCTACCCACCCGGCAGTGCCGGGATTCTTCTTCACGGGGAGCCCCGTGGCGCAACCTAGCTAGATCTTGGAGACCTTTTTCAAATCACAACGCTCATCGCCTTGAGCCTGTCGATTATCACGTCCGGATGGACGGGTTTCGCCAAGATGTCGAAATCATGTCCGAGGTCATGAGCCGCCTTTAGCAGGTCAGAAGTTCCAATGTTTCCGGAGAGCAGCAGCACCTTGCAGTTCGGAAGAAGTTTGCAGATTTCAATGGCCGCGTCAATCCCTGACATTCCTTCCATCACAACGTCGCTGACGAGGATGTCTATCGGGTTTATGAGGGCGTGGTTAATTGCCTCTGAACCGCTATAGACAGAATGGGCGTTGAACCCCCTCAAATTCAGAATCCAAGCAAGAGAGTCGGCAATAAGTCGTTCGTCATCGACAACAAGCAGATTCAATTTGCGGGTCTCACCCGAAGTCGCGCTCATCTCACAAGGCCCCCAACTAAAACTTAGAGGTTCGTCACAACCCCGAGTTCAAGCAGCTTCGGGGTCATCTTCAACGACCGATGGAAGAACTGCGCCTTGATGCTCCGCTTCTTTGGCATCGGCAAGTTCAACGGCTGCTCCTACGAATTCAAGGTCGGCAATGCGATGAAGAAGGATGCGCTTCAGTTCCGCAATCCGGGGCTGGTCTTCCGGCGAGGTAAAGTTCTCCTCCAGCTTCTGCAACGTAGTTCGAAGAGACTGTATGAGTTCAGATGACGGTCGGTGAGACACAGTGCCCTTGTTTGGTCTGATGCAGGGCTTAGACATCCCGGATGCCCTTAAAGCTTATTGATGCTTGGTACTAAAGTTTTCAGGCTCTGTTCAAGCGAGTGAAAGACGCCCCTAAAAAGGCGTATTTTCGAGAGCAAATCATCTCAAAAACCAAGGGCGAACGCCATCATCGAAATGGCCGCAATCATTAAGATCAAAATTGAACTGGATGGGGACTTTTAACTGAATTGCGGCCTTTGAGAAGATCGGTGTAACAGATTAATTTAATCTTTACGTTCGGTACCGAACATACTTCGGAGAAGCAATAGCCTACTATTTCAAGCGAGATTTGCCGAAAGACAGCCTTTGCATTAAGGAGGCTCGATGCTTTTTTCTGACCGAAATGTCCGGTGCGGAGGTTGCGGTCTGCAATTCGTGTTTTCTGCGGGGGAACAAGAATTCTTTCAAGCGAAGGGATTCATTCACGAACCGAGACACTGCAAGGAATGCAAGGCTAAAAGGGAATTGCAAAAGGGCGGCGAGAAGCTTCCCCGAATCGAAACGCCTGTGACATGCGCCGAATGTGGAGACCATACGACGGTGCCGTTCAAGCCTACTCAACAGAGACCAGTCCTTTGCGCGACTTGCTTTAACAGACGCAAAACAGAAATTCGCCACAGCATTGCAGTTGCTTAGCTCTCTGAGAAGTTATCCATAATCACTCCCCCGGCTTGGATACCTCAGGTGAATACTAAATTCGCACATCGCAGGAATTTGGATGGAACCACGGACTCCGTATGTCCGCGATGCATCGCGACGGTGGCAACGGTCTATGACGTGCGCGAACTCCTGAGATACGAGCAGCAGCATGTCTGCGACCCCGTTCGGGTCGAACGATACCGTTTGAAGCCGCCGTCTGCTGAGACGGTTGAGAGCTCTCAAAACTGGCAATCTCGAAATCTCGCAAGCGGTGAGAAATCGTGACGAAGGACCAAAAGGGGCCAGCCAATGAGATTGTTATCTCGTGTTGCTTTCTACCGTAGGCTTAACGACGACGAAACGTGGGATTCAGTCTGTCTGAAGTGCTTTCTCACGGTACCAACTGTCGCGCAAGAGGACGACCTCGAAGATGCTGAGCGACACCACGACTGCGAAGAGCTAACGGCATTCGAAACGCTCTTTTAGGCTCTTAGAGGTCGAATGCTCCGTCGATCCACCAGCAAGCAGCGATCCGTGATCGCGGTTCGTCCTCGCCGCGCAGAAAGCTCGTTGGCAGGCCGGTGTCTTAAAGGCCTTCAGGGGGCGACCCCGGCCAGTGTGCGCAGCGCACGCCGTGACGACTGTTGTGTAACGGGCGCGAAGCATTGAGCAAATGCGCACGATGACGGGATGTCAAAAGAGTCGCGCATCGTTGTCCAAAGAGGACGGCGTGAAAACCCTCCGCCTCTTAACACCACGCCCAGCAGGGGCAAACCAAGCCTGCTGGAGGTTTTTGCGAACGTGCAGGGAGCTGAGGTGGGATGATCCCGGCAATTGATGCGCACGGCGCGCTATGACCGCGCAAGGCATTGAGCAGTGCGCACCAGTAAACGGGATGACGTATGATCGCGCATGATTGCTCTAGCGGGACGGCGGTAATCGCCGAAAGCAACTACGCCTCCGCATCGCGAAATGCCTGCTGGGCGTTCTTGCCCAGCGGGTCTTCCGCCGTCAGTGAATTTGTGGCGTGTTCAATTTCTCGCGGATCGCGGTCACGGCGTCAGAAGTGATAAGCCGTCTGCTGCACACGAGGCAATGCGCCATGTGCTCGACATACGCATGACGAGCTTTAATTAGCTCTAAGTTTGCGAGGTGCGCTTCTTCTTGAAACTCGTGGACTTGTGGAAGTCCGACCGGAATTAGTTCGAGAGCCTGTTCGTATGCGTCGAACCAGCCCCATTGCTTCAAGGTGTATTCAAAGTGCAGGCGAAGGCGTAGGCCCTCTTTGCAATCGCGGTTCATGTGAACTCCGAGGAAGCCAGAATGCTGTCTGTGTGGGCAGTGTGTCTTTGACATTTTAGACCTCTCTTCACCGATAAAGCTGCACGAAATTTAACCGAGGGAATTGTGGATTTTCGCAAACAGCTGTTCTCCAAGTTGCATGAAACCGTCTCAAGTGCTATTTCCTTGTGTATGGATTCGCGGCCCTTCAAGATCGCGGCTATCAAGGCGCGGATTGAGTTCTGCGAGGCCGAACGCCGTCATCTACTGGAGATGGTGACGAGTTACCAGGTGGACCTAGCGTGGATTTCTGAGCGCATGGATTCCATCGAGAAAGACTTGCGCCTGCTCCACCGTGATTTGGAAGCGCACGAGAAGCAGTCGGAAGAATGGAACTGGTCGGCGTAGGTACCGAGTCCGGCAAGACCATGAGAGCCGCTATGCGCTCGGTCAGGCGGCGAGGACGAGGCTGGCGATAGCGCGATCAGTCGTGGCTCTTTTGGGTTGATATATGCCCCAGCGCAACGACTACCCCCGCGAATCATCCGACTATCGAGACATACTTACAACCAATTGATAGTGGCAGGGGGTCGAGCGATGGCTGGGTAGTGTTCGGACTGCCTAGTAGTGACCAGTCTTTCCGGCCAGCCTGCGAACCTGCAGACTGGCTTTTGTTTTTTTGTGGAGCTGTCGACTTGCAAAGAAAGCCCGGCACAAGGCCGGGCAAAAAGGGAATCTGTACTGAACTATCGATGCGGGGTCGATAAAGGTTGCAGAGACGTTCGAAGACCCCTTTTCAAAGTAGTCGTTCATGGATCCGTTCACATATTGATTTGCATCTTCATTCAATAGTCGAAGACTAGGATCAATGCTGTTGCGGACGACCCGTGTTAACTTTGGCAGGTGGCGAGGATGCGGCTGTTGAACTGTTTACTTGGAGTGGAGGGCAGGGAAGCTGTTCGAGAATCACCTTTGCTACTTCGGAGAGTGCCGGCCCCCCATTTGAACGGAGTCGAAATCCAACTGGCTGCAACCGAATAGCTGACTATCAGAAGCGCCCGCTATGAGAGCAATCGGTCGTGCACCGTCGTGTGAGGGCGGGCGGGCGCTTCAGATACAGCACCAAGACATCTGGGGACAATACGTAGCATTGGCGATGGTGCTTTGGGAAGGCAACTACGAGTCGATCTGCAGCGACCACCTTTCCGACAAGCGGGTTTGAACGAAGTCGCTGACGCGACGGATTGAGAGTAGTGGTTAGCGTAGCGAGTCACGCCGTTTAGGGTGAGTGGTCATAGGGAGGAGGTTCCTATGACCCCACTTCGCCAGCGCATGCTGCACGAGCTTCAGCGGCGCAACTACTCGCCGTCCACCATCCGCGGCTATCTCAACGCCGTCAGCCAGTTTGCCGAGTACTTCCATCGCTCGCCGGAACAACTGGGTCCAGAGCACCTGCGACGTTATCAGCGATACCTGCTCCAGGAGAGGAAGCTTGCACCCAGCACGGTCGAGATGCGCATCTCAGCGTTGCGATTCCTGTACAAGCGGACGCTGAAGCGGAAGGACCTCGCCTTCGACGATCTCATCTTTCCCAAGGTGCCGCATAAGCTGCCGACCGTTCTCAGCCAGGAGGAGGTTGTACGGCTGATCGATGCCGCACCCAACCGCCTGTACCGCATCCTCCTGGTGCTGCTCTATGCCACCGGAGCGCGCAGGGCCGAAGCGGCGCGGATCAAGGTGGAGGACATCGACAGCCAGCGCATGGTGATCCACATTCGCCAGGGCAAGGGAGCGAAGGACCGCGATGTGCCGCTCTCGCCGAAGCTGCTCGAAGAGTTGCGCAGCTGGTGGCGATGGAAGAAGCCCAACGACTACCTCTTTCCCAGCACCGAGGGCCAGCGGGGAACAGACCAGCCTATCTCCGACAAGACTGTCTGGCACGCATGCCACGCAGCAGCAACGCGTGCCGGACTCACGAAGAAGATCCACCCGCACACCCTGCGCCACAGTTATGCGACGCACCTGCTCGAGGCCGGCGCCGACCTGCGCACGATTCAGATACTGATGGGCCATGAGCGGCTCGAAGATACAACTGTCTATCTCCAGCTCTCGCGGCGTCACCTTCATGCCGCTGTCAACCCGCTGGAACAGATCGCGCTCCCCGCGGTAGAGGAGGACAGGAAGCGATGAGCCGGCCACCCTTCGAGGTGGCCGACGTCATTCGTATTGCAGGCGACAGCTTTCGCGAGCGGTACAGCGCTTCCTTGACCTGGCCGCAGCGCAAGGTGCTCGATGCCATCGCGCGCTGCCGCACCGCTGCTCTCGGCGGTCATCGCGATGCGTGCGTAAACTGCGGCCACCAGGCCATCTCGTATAACTCCTGCCGCAACCGGCACTGCCCCAAGTGTCAGACCGCTGCGCGCGACCAGTGGCTTCAGAAGCGGCAGCAGGAACTGCTGCCTGTCGGCTACTATCATCTCGTCTTCAGCGTCCCACATGAGCTCGTGCCGCTGATGTGGCAGAACAAGCGACAGCTGTTTTCCTTGCTCTTTGAGGCCAGTGCCGCCACACTGCTCGAGGTCGCTGCCGATCCGAAGCACCTCGGCGCAGAGACTGGCTTCCTGTCCATCCTGCACACCTGGGGACAGACGCTCACTCCACATCCGCACATCCACTGCGTGGTGCCCGGCGGTGGACTCGCGCCCGACCACTCGCGCTGGATCGCATCGCGTTCCAGATTCCTGCTGCCGGTCAAGGTGCTCAGCCGTGTCTTCCGCGGCAAGTTCGTTGCCGGGCTGCGGCGCCTCTTTGCCCGCGATCAGTTGCGCTTCTTCGGTGAGTGCGTGCCACTCCACAACGAGAAGCGCTTCGCCGTCTTCCTGCGCACGCTTTATCGGCAAGACTGGGTCGTCTATGCCAAGCCGCCCTTCGGCGGCCCCGAGCATGTGCTGCATTATCTGGCTCGCTACACCCATCGCGTCGCCATCTCCAACCATCGCCTGCTCTCGGTCTCAGCTGCCGAGGTCTGCTTCCGCTGGAAGGACTATGCCCACCACGGCAGGCAGCGCACCTGACACTTGCCTCCGAAGAGTTCCTGCGCCGCTTCGTACAGCATGTGTTGCCACGAGGCTTTCCCCGTATCCGCTATTTCGGCTTCCTCGCCAACCGCAGACGAGCCCGCATGCTGCCACTCTGCCGCGCTCTGCTCCACCAGGCTCCGCCTCAAGAAACACCGCTCCTCGCAAAGCCCTCGCTATGGACGTGCCCGCACTGCCATGGACTCATGCATCTCGTTGAACGGATCACGGCCGCACAACTCTTCTTCGCCGAAAAGAAGGAGAAATACCTGCTTGATTCTTCCTAGCCGTCTGACCAAAGCGGCCTTCACCGTATGCTTCACGGCACGCTTAATGGAAGTGTGCCTCAGGCTCAGAAAAATGGCGTTTCCTATCCGCACCGGTCGTCGTTCCCCATCGTCTACTTCATCCAATTGCGCATCCCGCAGAGAGGGCTCGGCTCACTTACCGGCTGCACTCGCTCGAAACGCTCAGCCTAAAGCGATGAAAAACCCATAGCCAACTTCCTGCCCCGATCGCGCCAGCGCCTTCCTTCAAACCGCTCTATCCGACCTGCTCCGCGCTGTCTCCTTCCACTCCTCACGCCTGATCGCGCGGAGCAGCTCCGATAGAGTCCTGACGTTTTTCGTCCAGGTGGACTGGATTTGTAAACACTGGCCGACTTGCAGGACAAGTCCAGCCTCGATCCGTGAATTAGC
>CAWFWK010000019.1:0-11097 GCA_963819425.1 uncultured Acidobacteriaceae bacterium
GCCGATCGAATTGAGCATTGGTTGTCATCGGGTACCGCCGCCATTCAAAAGGGGGCATCGTGAGTATTCATCACCGTTCAGTCATGATCGCGCTGCTAGGTCTGTGTCTGGCAGCGCCTGGACAGTTGGCCGCAGAATCGCACCAGGATTCGGGCCCCGGGATGAATCAGACAGACAGTGCAGTCCCCGGTCTTCACGACTTCGACTTCCTGGTTGGTCAATGGCAGGCTCATCATCGAAAGCTGAAGCAGCGACTCGCCAATAATCACGAGTGGACTGAATTCGAAGGCACGTTGTTGAATCAACCGCTTATGGGGAGTTACAGCAATGTGGACGATACAGTGCTCAGCGTTCCCGGTGCTCTCTATCGCGGTGTCGCTCTGCGGTCCTTCGACCCGAAGACCCAGCAGTGGTCAATCTGGTGGCTCGACAGCAGGACACCATCGGAACCATTGGATCCGCCCATGATTGGAGGCTTCCGCAATGGCGTGGGCACTTTCTATGGGGATGATACGGTCAAGGGAAAGCGAGATCGGGCGCGCTTCATCTGGTCCAACATCACTCCGACATCGTGCCACTGGGAGCAAGCGGACTCGCCAGACGAGGGCAAGACCTGGGAGACAAACTGGGTGCAGGACATCACACGAGTTCGCTGATCGAGGGAACCGACGAATAGGAAAAAAAGCATCGTGGACCCAAGCCAAAAAACATTCGAGAATGGATGATATCTCTGGTCGACGAATGGGGCGTACCTTACCGGTGCCAGCAGGTCGCACATCAGAGTCCAAGCATCAGTTGATGCAAACAGGTCATAAGCGCTCATCGAGCGATTCATGTCGATCAGTGTTCTCGGCAAGTGACCGAATAACCGGCTATCCGTTGAAGTGCTTGTGACGTAGCTCATGGCTCCCAACTGTACGAGATGGCGACTATTCGGCCAACTGGCGAGAATCCCTATGGCGCCTCCGGCAAAACGGGGAGCCGAACCCTTAAAGAACTTACGGCACGTGGGCATCAGGTCACAGCGTCGGTTCGGAATCCCAAAATAGCTTGACGGTTGCATAAGTCGGCTATAAGTTAACTTTTTTCTAAGGGGCTTGTTGACGACTATGATGATTCGGGATTTTCTCGTCGCTGGATATCACGGAGCGTGCCTCCTCGACGAATGCCTGCGCGGCGAGCGAGAAATCGTTTTTCTGCCAATAGATTACGCCGATCGCTCGCAAAGCATGGGAATCCTGCGGCGCAGTCTGCGTTGTCTCGCCCCAGCGATAATGCCGCTGAGAGGTAACTCTAGGACTCTGTACTACGGACCGGAGACCGACCCGTCACTGAACTTGCCCTTACTGATGTCAAGTTGTTGGCAGTCGAGCAGCATCTCGAACGTTCCATATTGGAAGGTCGATCCGAAAGTCATGCCCCGTGCCAGACCAACTGATCACGTGAGACGCAATGACAGGATACTGGCGGGGATGAAGCGCTCCTCAGAAAAGGTTGATTTCGCTACCACAGTTTGGAAGAGAGGCTAGTAAGTGAATGTGCAAAGGCTACGGCAGACGCGGCGACATGCAACGTCTCACTGAATGGATGCAGACGCGCAACACCAATGTATTTGATGAATTCGATGAGACGAACCTTACTCCATCATTCAATGTTGCGCCACAGAGCCTCCAGCCAGTAGTGCGGCTTAACGATGAGACCGGTGAACGCGAACTCACCATCATGCGATGGGGACTCGTACCGTACTGGTCGAATGACGACAAAAGATCGTTCAGCACAATAAATGCGGATTCGGAAATAGTCGATACGGGTCGTGCGTTCCGTGAGGCATGGAAGGCTCGTCACTGTCTTGTTCCTGCTGACTGGTTCTATGCGTGGCAGAAGCTGGACGAGAGAACGAAGCAGCCCTTTGCTATCGCTCTGAAGGACAACGAAATGTTCGCGTTTGCCGGACTCTGGGAAACGTGGAAGGACAGGGCTACGGGCCAAGACCTGCGAACGTACACGATAATGACCACTGACCCCAATGAGCTAATTGAGCCGATACATAATCGAATGCCGGTAATCCTTCATCGGCGGGATTACGAGCGTTGGATGGCTCCAACAGACCCCAAGCACTTGCCTTTTGACTTACTGAGACCCTACCCGGCTGAGGAAATGAAGGCGTGGAAGGTCGGTAAAGCGGTGGGGAATTCGCGAAACATGTGGCGAGTCCTACCCCACTGGCACTAGCTCATTGAAATGGGACACTTGATTCGAGCATGTCCGACTTCACGCCATTCAAGATGAGGGGGCCCGCTCATTACTGTTTCGTGTAAATAATTCGCCTGCTCTGCCCTCGAGCTCGATCCGCGCCGCCGGAATTTGCAATTTATAACAAATCGCCCAACCACTCACCATCATGGATTGCCACGCTGAAGTCAGCCAAACTCGGTCCACTTGGACGTAAAGCCGGCTATCCGTTGAAGCGCTTGTGACGTAGCTCGTGGCTCCCAACTGTACGAGATGGCGACTATACGCTCAAGTGGATTGCCGCAGCGAAATGCGCAATGGCATTCCTAGACCCTAACATACCGCCCAGTCTGCATGGTGTTTGGGTGAAAGTCAATAATTGCTCCGCCTGACTTTTTGGCTGTTGACGTTCTCGAATTTCGTCATCTCTCGCCCGATTGCATGAAAAGTTGGAGAAACGGCCGGAAAGAGTTCCCAGGCCCGCCATGTAATAGAGTCCCCCGGCGCTCATCACATTTGACTCGACAAATTGAGTCAGCAAGTTGCATACTGACTGGTATGTTACCGGGTACAATTGATCTGCTGGTGGGTAAAAACAGACCGAGACGCAGCGTGGGAACACCGCGCGATCCCGAGCGCACCCGGAAGCGCTTGCTGCAGGCGGCATTCCGCGAAGTGTACAGATCGGGATTCCAGAGTGCCGGCCTGGATGCCATTCTGGCCGCAGCCGGGGTCACGAAGGGGGCGTTGTACCACCACTTCGGCAGCAAAGAACAATTGGGATACGCCATCGTCGAAGAGATCATCGCCCCCGACAATCGCGGCCAGTGGTTGCGTCCTCTTGAGAACTGCAAGGACCCTATCGACGCTTTGATCGGCACTGTTCAAGAGTTATCAGTTCAGCCCGAGGCTGTGCGCGGCGGCTGTCCTTTGATCAATCTTGCGCAGGAGATGTCCCCTCTTGATGCGGGATTCCGCCAACGGCTCGCAAAAATACTTCGTGACTGGCAGGACGGAGTTGCCACTGCTTTGCGGGATGGTCAGAACCATGGAAAGGTGCGTCGCGACCTGGAACCCGCTCAAGCAGCTGGATTGTTGATTGCCATGGTCGAAGGATACGGCGCACTTGCCAAGAATGCCCAAGATGCGAAAGTGATGGAAGCGGGAATCCAAAACATCGTGGAGTGGCTGCGGTCTTTGCGCCCGCCGCGGGACAATCGCAAGCGGGGCTGAACGGATGGCGTAACGATGGGCAGGTGTTTATGCCAACCAGTCTGTACTTATCAAGGTACGAATGGCACGTACAAACAAGAACGCCAAGCGCGCGATCTTCTCAACACTCAGGATGGCCCACTAACCCAAGAAACTGGAAGAGGAGAATGGACATGACAAGAATCGGAGTATCACGGCGGAAGGCGCTCAAAACGGGAGCTTGCGCACTGGCTGGAGCGGCGGGACTCCTGGTGACGGCGAGGGCACGCGCAGAAGCGGGGTCGAGCACGGCAACCGAAGAAATCATCCGGAAGTGGTATAAGGCGTGGGTGGAAAAGGACGAGGGTCAATTCGAGGCCCTGATGACCGACAACTTTACCTTCACCAGCGCGGCCGGCGACGACCACATCAGCCGGAGCACTTTCAAAACGCAATGCTGGGATACGCAGGCTAAGCTTATCGAGCGATCCGATCTTGAGCGCGTGATCACAAGTGGCGACGATGCATTTGTGAAGTACCTTTGCCACACGACGAACGGTAAATCATTCCGGAACGTGGAATATCTCCGGGTCAGAGACGGGAAGGTGGAGTCCCTTGAGTGTTATTTCGGCGGGGCCGGCTATCCGTCAGCAGCAAGCAAGGGGATGTGACGCGGCATTCAGTAGACCTTTCGGTACAGGATGGTCCGTACGCCGACACATGAGAGAAACGGGCGGGCATCGCGGTTTCAGAGCTCCGCTCGCCACTAACAACGCCTTGCAAGGCAGGAACTATTGTCATGCAAGAGCGAAGGTGAGAGGAAAGAAAAAGAATGCTACCCCGAAAGGAGAAAGTGATGGGCCGCCGAAGATTCCTTGTATTGGAACTGCTGATCGTTGAGTAGGGCTGTGCGCAATCTGCGCATCGCGGTCCATCAGATATGGATCGATTGAGACCAAAAGATCGGGGAACCCTGCGCGCCTGCTCCCCATGTCGCCGGAGCCGTTTGTGAAAAGAAAAACATCAGGTGCGGATGCCAGTGTCCGTCGCGATCGCTTAAATAGCCCTGTTTTGAAAGCATCGGTATTTCTGGTTCCGGTGCAAGAATGGTCGGACGTCTTCATGTTTGGCTTTTCGACGCCGTGGCGGATGCAGGCGCAAGACAACCTAGCGCCGTCCATCGAGCCTTTTCAAGTCGATTAGTGTTTTCGGTCAAGTGTCTGCAAAACCGCCTTCTCGGCGGATAGGGTCCGGGCCGGTTCCCGCCAAAACCACATGGCACAGGCGACTACTCGGCCAAGTGACTTCCACAAAGGCGGTGGTTGACTGTATCCAATGCAGTAGGAGACCTGCTTCACGGCTTTCGAACGGCGGCCAGGAAGGTCTGGTAAGCTAGGGTCGCTCTTCAAACGAACTCGGATCGAGGACAGACAATGCGTATTCGTGCTCTGATTCTTGCAGTTGCTGTGATAGTGGGTGGTGGTATGCAGATGCGGGCGCAGATGAGTGGGCCCCCCGCCGTCGCCGCCGGTGGGTACAAAAGAAGACCCCGCGAAAGGGGTGGACGGTTTGCTCTCCATGATGGAGTTTCAGGTAGTGGGCGCGGCGAAGGCTATGCCAGCTGATAAGTACAGTTTCGCGCCGGCGCAAGCCATCTTTGCTGCGGGCCAGACAACGCAGTTCGATACCGTGCGCACCTTTGTTGCACAGGTGACGCACCTGGCGCAGGCGAACTACTTCTTTTTCGGCTGGAGCGGCATTAAGCCTGACCGCGACTTGAAGGCAATCGGCTCCATTACGACGAAGGACGAAGCGGTGGCCGCACTCGAAGCATCGTTCGTCTACGCGCACAAGGCGATTGCAACCATCACGACAGAAAATGCATTTGTTGCCATCAAGCCGGTCGACGGGTTCAGCACGCGGGTTACGATTGCCGCTTTTGCGGCAGCCCACGGGAATGATCACTATGGTCAGATGGTGGAGTACCTACGGATGAACGGCATTGTGCCGCCGGCAAGCGCCAAGTAGTAGCTGATTAGCGGGTCAGCAAGATGCGGCCCTGACCGGGTCGCTTTCTTTGTTTTTTGGAGAAGGCTTTGGTTCAAGTGGACGAAAAACCGGCTAGTCGTAGATTTGACTCTTATACAGCGCGAGGCAACCAATCCAAGTTCAAGTTGACGAGTAGGCGACTTCTATGTAAGTCCAAGTCAAGAGAAAAGCACAGAATTCCTGGGCGCGCACCGGAGGGCGCGCAATTGTTCTGATCAGGATTTGCCGTTACGCAACAGTGCCTCTCGGCCGATGATTCCTGCATCAAGCAGAACCACACATCCATTTGCTGTCTGAGACTCCGAAGAGTCCGCACAGAAGATTGAGTTTGTGTTCTCTGCCAGCCCCGAAACAATTCAACGGGAGCCTCCGGAGTTTTCACTCCATCGCACAGTGGCCTACCTGCGGGGCCTGGCAGTCTGCGCATCGGAATAATCCTGGTGTTTTTCATTCATGGGCAGGTTTTTAGGCTGCCGCCGTACCTCCGAATTTTTCGGCGGGCACGAAATCCTGTTTTCTGCGTTCTACCGCAATCATCCAGGCCACCATCTTCCTGGCAACTGCCAGTGTGGCTCGGTTTCGATTTCCTCGCTGCATTTCCTTCTCGTAGATCAAGCTCAGTTCATGGCTGTATCTCGGTGCCAGCTTCGCCGCTTCCACCAGCACCTGCTGGATATGCTTGTTGCGCTGCTTGGAAATCGGCGTGCGCATGACCTTGTCTGCTGAGCTCCTCTCGGCTCCGCACAGTCCGCAATAACTGATAGCCTGTTTAATCGATCGGAAGCGTGCCACATCGCCGATCTCCAGAACCCAGGTCAGCGCCGTGATCGGCCCCACTCCGGGAACCGTTCTCAGCCGCTTCAGCCGCTCTGCCAGCAGTGGATCGCGCTCCAGCGAGCTCACCAGCGCATAGTCCAGCTTCTGCGATCGATTGATCGTGTCCCGGCTCAGCTTCAGCAGCGGCCTGACACAGTCGATCTCTTCGTTGCCCGACATCAGCTCGGTGAAGTAGCCCACCTTGTGCAGTCGCTGCTTGTTGTAGCTCACACCGGTCTCCATCAACAGGCCCGAGATCCGGTTCTTCATCTGAACCATCTGCTTCACGAGCAGTCCGCGGTAGCGTAAGGTTCGCCGTCTGTCGCGGATCTCGGTTGATGTCATGTAGCACTCCGGAAGGAAATCACAACGAAGACAGTCGGCGATCTTGCTGGCATCGATCTTGTCGTTCTTCCGCTTCGCTGCGGCGATGGCCCGCAGCATCAGAGGATGGGCTACCTTCACCTTCTCGGCGTGCGGAACCAGGTGATCGTAAATCCAGCCGGTGAAGATCGTCGCTTCCATCGCCATCATCCGGGGTTGGGGAAGGGTCTTGATCCAGGCATCAAGTTCGCGCCGCGTCGATCCGATCTTGCCTTCACTCTGGATCTTGCCGGCCGCGTCCTTCATGCAATAGCTGATCGTCTTCTTGTGAACATCAAGTCCGATGTAATACATATGTCTCTGAGGAGCCTCCGTGGGTAGTTCTCTGAATCAGCCTCACAGCTGAGTTCAGCCTTTGTAACACCCTCGTGCTCCTCCTCGACTTAGCATTCAAACAATACGTCCATGTGGTTCAGCTTCGAGCCGGAGAGCGAGTCCAATTAAATTCGTAAAAAAGAGGGCATGAACGGAGTGCGCGCACTAACGTACCCGGCCGTCCTAATAGGGTCCTGACGTTGTAGATACCAATCCATGGGCGAATTTACTGTGACTGGAGTGACGCTGGATAAGAAGACACGATGTCACTTCAGGGCTACATACTCAGCTCGGGCTCGCTTCAGAATGGGTATTTCGGGGTCAGCGTCCTTCGAAAGCATAAGGAAATCCTGGTACGCCACTTTAGCGTTGGTCCTATCTTTCGACGATGCGAGCGCTCTGCTCAATTGCAAGTGCGCAAGTACTCCTATGGGGTCGCTGACCACGATCCCGCGATGATCAAGGATCTTTTGATATTCCGCAGCGGCTTTCGTTCCTTGGTGTGCCGCAAGATAGGCCTCGCCGCGCACGTAGACGGGATAGAGAGCTCCGAAGAACCCATGGATACTGCATCCTGGCACAGCCAGTTCATACGGCATGGCAATCTTGAGCAGTTCGATAGCCTTCAAAGGCTGGCCATGATTGAGTGCGAGCTGCGCACGAAGTGTCGGTAGGTAGTTGAGTCTGACAGAGGTGTCCTCTGGAAAGCGCCTTTCCAGATCGTTCGCTAATGTTTCAGAACGAGTAGAATCGCCGGCGAAGGCCAAAGCAATAGCCGAACCATACTCTACCTCCCGGTCGGTCGAGAGCTCGAGTGATGCCATCGCGCTTCGCCTCGCGGCAGCCGAATACCCCCAAAGAGCCTCCTGTAACGCACCTCCGGCTTTCCAGAGAGCCGCGGTTTCCCGCTGGGAATTTTGGAGTGCCAGTTCCGCCGCACGCTCAGACATTCTCTTAGCCTGTCGCAACTGCCCTCTATATGCGAACACAAAAGCCTGCTGGTTGGCGATCTCGTCTGCCCCTGATCCAGAGGCTTGTGCCACTATTCGCTCCATTTCCGCACTGTCCGCCCTGAAGAATGCAATCCGGTATCGATGCAGCAAAAACCAGGGAATTTCCAGTTTGCGCTCAGAGGCTAGCTGGAGAGCGTTTTCGGCTTTATCGACCTGGCCAAGAGATTCGTAACTGTAGGCAAGGATGTCATACCCAATCGCAAAGTCCGGATCGAGTTTGATGACTGCCGTGGATTCCTTGACTGCCCTTTCGTACTGGCCTGTGGCTTGGTATATGAGACCCGCTAATAGCGCGTGAGGCAGCATCTCGCGAGGATAGGTTTGCGCCCACAGCTCACAGGTGTGTTGTGCTTTTTCCAGGTCCCCGGTTACCTGTACATCGTATGAAGCAGCGATGAAAAACTTCTCCCGATCACTCGTGCGGTCTCGTAGATCATAAGCTTTGCTGGTGCCTTCCGCGGAAAGCAGAGACTCTCCGATATCGCCATACACTCGCCCCAGGTAGGCGTAAGCCATTGCAAATTTGGGGTCGATCTCGGTGGCGCTTTTAAAAAAGGGAAGAGCAGCAGCAGAACCCGAAGAGGACATAACCCTTATACCGTTGCTATAGGCTTTCAAAGCTCCGAGTGAGGGAGTCGTAGCTTCCGCGAGCGGAGTATCGTGCTCTTCGATTGTTGACAGTGACTCGCCGACTCGGTTCCTCAATTTAGCCGCGATTAGACTCAACGCTTTCAGGGTGTCTTCCTTTCTTGCTGCTTGGGCCTGCTCTTCATCCAGGATGTCTCCGGTGTGGCAGTCCTTCGCGCGTAACCCCAATACATACTGGCTGCCCATGTTTGCAATCGAGCCTTCGAGGACAGCTGCACTTGCAGTGCGCTCACAGATTTCGCGAGCGATCTCCGGAGTGAGACTCGCATCCGCCGGCCGGCCCATCTGGCGGAGCGCCTGTTGGATGCGCTCCTCGGAAACGAGACTGAGAAAGGGTGATTGCTCAAGTTGCACGGCCATACCCTGGCGCAATGTCTCTTCAAAAACGGGATCGCCGGTGGAATTGGCGAAATCCGCGAGCACCAACGTGTCCTTTTCGGATAGGACACTTCGGTGGCAGTGGCGAAGTGGAATGCTGCGATGGCGATGCAGATAAGCGTGAGAACGACAGCTCCTACAAGCCATGTGTTGAATTCTCGGGTTCGTGATCCGGATATGCTGTCGGTTTCAGCGATAGCTGTTGTTTTGTCGAAATGAGGAAACTGGCTTATGGGATTTGCTGGTTGAACGGTCGGGGCAAGGAAGCGGTAACCTCGCTTGGTACCGTCTCGATGTATCGCGGATCTTCGGCGTCATCTCCGAGCGCGTTTCTCAGTTTGCGAACGGCAACTCGAAGACTGCTGTCAAAGTCGCCAAACGTGTTCTCCTGCCAGATGCAAAGCCTGATTTCTTCGCGGCTTACCACGTGCCCACCATTTTCGAGAAGGATAACGAGCAGGCGGAACGGCTGCTCCTGGAGCTTGACTCGTCTGCCTTGTTTCAGCAGCTCCCCGGAGGAAACATTCACTTCGAAAGGGCCAAATTGATACGTGCTGGCAATAGGAGTTTCCACGGCTCGCCCTCGAAGTGGCGTTGGCTGGGAGTCTACCACGCTGCTTCGGTGTTTACAGGTCCAGCCTTACCCCAACTACTTCAGAGAGTTATTGGTTCACAAAACGTTCACCATGAGTTTATTTGACGCAACCGGAAAGGCGGCTTCTTCTTGCTCCGTGGAAGCAACTGGCCTGCAAAAAGGACAGGTTCGAGGTTTGGCTGGCCAGTGGCTAAAGGCAATCCCCAACAACAAGGAGAGAGAAGATGTCACCCTTATCAAAGCGGTTTGCTAGAACGGCCCTGCTTACGGTGCTCATAACACCAGCCCTGTTGACGGCGCAGGAACAGTCATCCGAGCAGGAACAATGGTCCAAGCATGTACGCTATACGGTTAGGGACCTCGGCACGTTGCCTGACGGATCGATTAGCCAGGCGGTGGGTGTGAGTACTCATGGCCTAGTAAATGGTGCCGCAGCCAGCCCCGACGGCACACAACATGCTGTCCTTTGGTACGAGAAGTCCATTGCTGATCTTGCCACTCCGGGACTCGGTGGTCCGAATAGCGGAGCATTCGGTGCCCATGAAATGGCCAAGTTGCCGGCTTAGCTGAAACCTCCATCAGCGACCCAAACGGCGAGGACTTCTGCGGTTACGGTACCCATCTCATATGTCTTCCTTTCCTTTGGCATGAGGGCGTCATGTCTCCGCTTCCTACGCTGGGAGGCAACAACGGCGAGGCAGGCGAGATCAACGGGAGAGGTGAAGTCGCCGGAAATGCGGAGAATTCGACGTGGGATTCAATTGACCAGCCGGCGTCCCCCAAGTGCTCCAGGAGAAGCCTGTCGTTTGGAAAACCGGCCATGTCAAGCAACTCGACACAGCTCGCGGCGATCCCGATGGTTGGGCTTTCGGGCTGAACGGTAACGGCCAGGTCGTTGGGGCTTCGGGGATTTGCTCACCCATCAATCCGGATACGGGAGTGTACATTTTGTCTCGTCACGCCTTGCTTTGGGAAAAAGGTGGGATGACCGATCTGGGCAATCTCGGCGGAACGGGCGGATTCGGGCCGGGAAACGCCGCTTGGAATGAACAATGAAGGCGAGGTCGTGGGTGTTTCGGACTTGAAAGGTGACACAAATTTCCACGCTTTCCTCTGGACCAGGGAAAGACGCATCCAGGATCTCGGGACACTCCCCGGAGACGCTGATAGCTCCGGTCTCGGCATCAATGACCGAGGCAAGGTCTGCCGGCGTGTCGTTCGATGCAAACGGCGTGCCGCGCTTTCCTCCGGCACAAAGGCGAGATGGTGGATCTCAATACTCTTGTTCCACCAGACTCCCCGTTGTATCTTCTGTTTGCACATGGGATCAACTCCCGCGGAGAGATCGCAGGCTTCGGCGTGAATGCACCAGGTGACGTTCACGCATTCCTGGCGATTCCCATCGACGACCGGAATCATGCAGACTCGGAAAATGACCAACATAATAGATGGGGTTCAGACGTCGATAGAGACGAG
>CAWFWK010000020.1:0-55187 GCA_963819425.1 uncultured Acidobacteriaceae bacterium
AAGTCGTCATCGCGACATCCGATGCATCGCGGCCGGTCGCCATCAGAATGCGCCCCAGCCTCGGTTGATTGTTGCGAGCATCAAAGGTCCACCAGCGGCCATCCAGATACGCCTCGAACCATGCGCTGAAATCCATTGGCAATCGCAAAAGCCAATGTCTCCCAGATAGCCGGTCGCGTAGCGCGCGGGAATATTCAGCGCTCTGCAGAAGGCGATGGCGAGATGCTGAAAGTCCCGGCACACGCCGACCTGTTCGGTGTAGACATCGAGGGCGGTCTTCGTCGGCCGGGCTTGCTGGTAGTCGAAGGTGATCCGGCTGTGCACCCAATCGCAGATGGCCTGCACGCGGCCCCATCCGGGCGGCACATTACCGAAGAGATCACAGGCAATGCCCGAGAGCCGATCCACCTCGCAGTAGCGGCTATTGAGTAAATACATGAGCACTTCATCCGGTAGCTCGCCAACGGAAACTTCACGGGCAGACAGGTCCGTCTCATCTGGCTCGTCTGTGTGTTGAATCAGAGTTGAGCACCATAGCCGCAGCCGTCCCGGGGGCGCCACGAACCTCGAACACCGATTTCCAAAGCTGTCGATGTAGTAGCTGACCTTGAGCTCCGGCTCTGTCCTCAATTCATCCGGCTCCCGAAGATCCTGCACGCGAGAAGGGTGAACACTAAGAAGCGCAACCATTGCGACACTGGTCGGAATTTCAAACTGGATATCGTATCCAAGCCGGATCAACATTTGGACCTCATGATCTATCGGAATAGTGTTTCTTATATGAAAATGGGAGATGCAACTCTGCTATCTCACTGGCTTGGATGCTTTAAGTCAGGGAGAGAGCGCCCGCTGCTCTGATATTGCTGATTGTGCCAACGCTTCGCGCCAAGATCAGGGGACTCGTCCTATTAAACGCCTGTTTGGTCGGGGACTGAGCACCCTCGATTTCGCGCGGAAAGATGCGTTGCGAATATCATCAATGCCTTTCAGGCCCCCGCGTTTTTCGTTCCTTGGAAACACGCCTGCTTGCCCGGCGCGTCTTATGTGCTGTGTGACCCTCCAGGAACTGTCGATATAGGTTCTCGATGAATTGCTCATCAAGCGGACCGGAACCTAGCAGAAGCCGGTAGTAAAGCGGCCCATAAAGAATATCGATGGTCGCGTCTATGTCGACATCCTCACGAATGGAACCCTCGGCAATCGCCAGCAGGATCGTTTGGCGAACTTGTTTACGCCGCGGATTAAGCCAGCGTTCGCGATAGGCGACGGCAAGCTCTGAATCGGATTGCGCCTCCGCAACCAGAGATCGGACCAGATTTCCCCTTTGACTTCGAAAGAAGGCGACTTGCAGATTCAATTGGAGGCGGAGGCTTTCCAACGCGGTTCCAGCTTTCGGAAATGCCGTCTCACTTCCGATGAGCGCAAACAGGGAATCCATGACGACCGCTGCTTTATTTGGCCAGTGGCGATAAAGGGTCATCTTTCCCACACCGGCATCTGCGGCAATCTCATTGACGGTCACAGCCCGGAAGCCACGTTTGGTAACAAGACGCAGAGTCGACCTAAGGATGGCCTCGTGAGCTGCGTCGCTCCGGGGGCGGCCGATCGGATTTTTCATGCGTACCTCGAGAAAAAACCTGCATCTTCTACGATACCGCAAGTATCGAATCTCTAGATAACGATACCGTGGGTATCGTTAGGAGGCCAGAGATGAAGAGGGTTGTAATTGTCACCGGAACAAGCAGTGGATTGGGAAGAGCGTTCGCGACGGCTTTGACGCGTGCAGACTTTGTTGTTGTGGGAACGGTGCGAAGAAAGGAGGAGGTGGCTGAAGTCGAGTCAATTCAGCCGGGATCCTCCTTTGCGAGAATCCTCGATGTGACGGATGCGCCTGCCCGCCTCTCCGATGCGGTCGAGGAGATCGAGCGCAATATCGGTCCAGTTTACGCGCTGATCAACAATGCCGGGTACGGACATGAAGGGACTCTCGAAGAGAGTTCGATGGACGAATTGCGGCAACAGTTCGAAGTGAATGTATTCGGAGCTGTTGCGATGATGAAGGCTATCTTGCCTCACATGCGCAAGCGGCGCGAGGGCCGCATCCTGAATGTCACCTCCATGGGGGGACTCATGACGGTGCCGGGGCTTTCGTATTATCACGGCAGTAAGTTTGCACTCGAGGGAATCTCCTCCTCGCTCGCAAAGGAAGTACGGCCGCTGGGAATCTTCGTCACCGCCGTCGAGCCCGGAATGTTCCGCACGGACTGGGCTGGCCGATCCATGGTTCGTACGAAACGACAGATCGCCGACTACGATGCGATCTTTGATCCGATCCGTGAGGCTCGCAAGGCAAGAAGCGGGCAACAGCCGGGAGATCCAGCAAAGGCTGCAAAGGTGATTGCGGAGTTCCTGAACACGCCCAATCCTCCAATTCACTTGCTCCTTGGTCCGGATGCTTCGGACCACGTAAGGAAAGAGATGGAATTGCTCCGATCCGAATTCGCTAGTTGGGAGGACGTGACGAGGTCGACCAACTTTAGTGAGATTGGAAGCGCCTGAGCCATCCAGTGTGCCTGGGGAGTTCCCCGCAACCACGGGTTGAGACACACCGCCAGCTTATGGAACAACTCGCATAAGAGCCTCCATAGGCGTAACCGCCACACCTAAACCTGAAACATAGGAGTTAACATGCGCGTTTCTTTCCGTTCTATCGCCCTTTTCGCAGTCGCCATCCCGGGTTCCGCAGCGTTGAGCCAGTCATTTCCTCCCGGAGTCACGCCTGTTGCTGGCGCTGTCGTAAATGTCAGTCCTACGGCGATCAGCCTTCAGACGCAGCAGGGACCTGTAACTGTGCACCTGGTGCAGCCGGCGACTGTGTATGCGGGGATACCTTCCGATATCAAGCACATATCGGCCAACACTTATATCGGCGTCGGATCAGTGAAAGGCGCGGATGGCAAAGAACACGCAACCGACATCAAGATCTTCCCTGAGGCGTTTCGTGGCCTTGCTGAAGGGAGTTACATGCAGCCTGCACAAGCGGGCGCTCCTTCGAACAGCCGCATGACGAATGGCGCGGTCGCGGCGTCGTCCAAGACGAAGGCAGCTTCAGGTTCACGCATGACAAATGGCGCTGTTACGAACGCAGGTTCCGGTTCAGAACTGACGATCGGTAACCAGCAGATTGAGGTTCCTGCGGGTACACCTGTCATTTTGATTGCCCCGACAACGAAGCCGCTTCAGCCGGGCGATCATGTTCTGATTCCTGCGAAAAAACGAGAAGACGGCAGCTTCAATGGGCAGGGTATTTTTCTCCTGCCAGCGAAGTAACTCAATCCGTGAGTTTGGTCCCAGCTGCGGCTGGGACCGATAGCGGAACTACGAGGGATGGTGATGAAACGTAACATGCGGGACTATCGAGGCAAGCGACGTGCCCGTCGACGACTGCATCCGCACGACCGGCGACCTCAATTCATCGTTCCGGAGCGTCCACGTGTTCTGCCTGTGATTGTTCAACCTGTCGTCGCGGCAATTCCACCCAATGCGGTGACAGTTGTTCGCATTCAGCCCAAGCACCATCTGCTTGTACGTTGGGCGCACTGGACCACAATTCCTTTATTGCTGGGATTGATTCTGAGTGGGATCTCCATCTACTGGTCAGCTCCCATCTTCCAGCATCCTACGGACGCGACGGGGAACTTCGATAGAGCCGCGGACATTGGTATCTGGCTGTGCGCCCACGTGCCCGGCCTGCATCACTACAACACTCCGCCAGACTGGCTTTACAACCATCTGAGCCTCGGTCCAGGAATGTTGGGTGTTGCGCTCCGCCTCCACTGGTTCTGCGCCTACTTGTTTATGGCCAATGGGGTGCTTTACCTGCTTGGTCTCGCTCTCGGAGGAGGCTGGCGCGCATTGATTCCACAAAGGGACGACGTCGTTGGGGGCTTGCAGATGATCCGTTACTACTCGCTGGCCCCTTTCGCGTTCGTTCTTCGCAGGCCATTGGTCCATCCGATGCATAGCGGCAAATATAACGCGCTCCAAAAGGCTGCTTATGCTTCGGTTGTGATCGCTGGCGTTCTGGTCGCTCTCTCCGGATGGGCGATTCACAAACCCATGCAACTCCATTGGCTGGCCGCGGCATTTGGTGGCTACAACGCGGCGCGCGTTTGGCATTTTTGCCTGATGTGCTTCTTCATCCTCTTCGTCGTCCCACATGTCGTTCTGGTGCTGGCGGATGGATGGGACACCCTACGGAGCATGATTACTGGCTGGTCCTTAAGAACAGAAACAGCAGGAGACAGATCCCGTGACGACGAATAACAAGCAGCCCATTCCACATGCAGAGCGGCCCACTGCTGTGTCGAAGCGTATTTCTATGCCGGGGGACAGCTTCGAAGTGTCATCCAAGACGTTTAGAAGTCGAACCCGTCGTGATGTCCTGATCTTCGGAGCAAGTGCGCTTGCGGCCCTTACAGCCGGAACCGTGTTGCTTCCCGATGAGACGTTGCAGCGGCTCGGCGTACATCGCAACCTCCACCCGCCAGGCAAAGATTGGCTGCTCGATAAGGCAATTGACATCGATGATGATGTTGCCGAAGCTCTATATTCTTCGAACCGCCGTGTTCCTACCTACTCCAAGTCTCAGGTGACCGGCTTGAAGAACAATTACAACGGCGCGACTCCTGGACCAGATTACATCCCGACTTGGAGTCTGACCCTGAGTGGACTCCAGTCTGGCCTGACGTTATCGCTTGACCTGCGAACACTGCTCAAGCGCTTTGCACTGCACGAAGAGATCACTAGATTCGTTTGTGTAGAAGGCTGGAGCGAAATTGCATGGTGGGGCGGAATTCGTTTTGCCGACCTGATTCAAGCCTTTCCTCCCGTGTCTCAGGCGAAATGGGCACGTATCGAATCCTCAGTGAATTTGGACGCGAACGGCAACTCGGATCCGTACTACGTCTCGCTTGATATTGAGTCGGCCGCGCATCCCCAGTCGCTCTTGGCAACGCACTTCCACGGCGATTCCTTGACTTTGGAGCATGGAGCGCCCTTGCGCCTCATCATTCCTGTAAAGCTGGGTCTGAAAAATGTGAAAGCGGTAACGGGAATCACGTTCCTTGCCGACCAGCCGGAAGATTATTGGCGTGTGCGGGGATACTCACGATTCGACGGGATCTGAGTGATCGACACCTAATCTTTAGCTATTTCTCTCAGGTTGCTGATTCTACGGACTCAATGGCGGTGGATGGAGTCTGCTGCGAACCAGTCTCCGATTCGGATTTCCCTGCTAACAGGAAATAATACAGGGAAAATGCCGAATTTGAGCCTAAAACTCTAGCCACTCAATACTCGTATGTTAGTCAATGTTGGCGAGTTAATATCCCAATCGCCGAATTTACGGCGGGCACCGAACAGGGAATTATCACTCGTGTATCAGGGAATTACCATTCCCTGATACCGGCAGGGCGGATTGGCAAATAGGGATTCGAATTGAGGGACCTCGTGGCTCACTCTCAGCGAAACGCGGCGAGCCTTTGCGATCGACTTGGCGTTGAACGGGGAAGAGCGGGGCGAGACTGCATCCGTGAAGCGGAGGAAGAGTCTGAAGGGGGGCCTTACCGCCTTGATGCAGGGATTCGGCCGAGTCGAGGGTCGTGCTGCAGCAAAAGATCACATGCATGGAGAGCCTCGGTCTCAAAGCTGGGACTGTCAGTTGGGATAAGAAGCCAATGGCGAATCTTATTGCCCACTAGCTCGATAGAACGGATAGAGGGAAATTCACGGCGAAGTTTTGGATCCGCTGGATTCGTACTGTCCGAAAGAACAAGCCAAACACCATTGTCCCTAGGAGATTTTTCGTGATCTCGGAGCATACAAACGATGCGGTCAGCCAAGTACACGGCAAAACCGGAAAACATCCGTCGTACTTCGGGATTCAATGGCGCCAGCGCCTCCAAGACAAATGCGTGCGGGGGCTTCTGTTTTGGTGTGGTGGAGCGTGACATGACCATCCAACATCGACGATAACTGATCTGTTCAAAATTCGTCTCGCTTGGCGCCAAATCTTCCGAGGCACCTTTGAAACTGGATATGTAGTGAAGAGTGGGCTTGTGTCCCGAAATCTGATTTTCAAACTGTGGCAGGCGATTGAGGGACGCCAGCGCGCTTCCGAGGACCTATCTTTTCCGTAAGCGCGAAAACCAAGGCTTATGAATAGCTTTAGCGGGATTCAACGATCCCGCTGTACATTGCGGATGTTTTGCGAAATCAGTTGCATAGACCTTGGAACGCAGGTGTTTAGAAGGCCTGGTATTGCGTACGGAATAAGATATCTACTGAGAGTGTTGCGATAAAGAACGCAATTGAAGAATTGAAGGACGAGATTTGCCTCTAAAAGCGTTACACCGAGTCTGCGTAATCCCAGGAAGGCTTGATGCTTGATCAGTTCAACTGAATTGCGGCGTGCCGAGGCATTCTTTGACTTGCCGGACGACCAAATTGAATGGTTTCTGAGCCATGTACAGGAGATCTCTCTCCATGCCGGAGAGGCGTTCGTACGGCAAGGCGATCCCGCAGTCTGGATGTTCATTTTCCTTGAGGGACTCTTTCAGTGGAGAGGGGAATTTGGCGGCGAAACTGTTTCCCTCCCGGCGCAGGCTGGTGATGTCAGTGGAGTGTTTCCCTTTTCCAGGATGAAACAGTTCACTGTGACCGGGCGAGCCCTGACGGATGGGCGCCTCGCCAGATTTCCGGCTGCGCTTTTTCCAGAGCTCATACAAAGAATGCCGGAACTGACGACCAGATTAGTGGCCAAGATGTCCGACAGAATCCGCGAAGGAACCCGAATAGAGCAGCAACGCGACCGGTTGATCTCATTGGGCAAACTGTCAGCTGGGTTTGCTCACGAGTTGAACAACCCCGCGTCTGCTGCCAAGCGCGCAGGCAGTCAAATGCGCGATGCGCTGGCAAAACTGCGAAGCGCAAACTCGGAATTGTGGCGGCGCCCGCTCGATGATTCGGACAAAGCCAGAATCGAAGAAGTCGAAGCCTCGCTGCTACAAACAGAGGCGGCACCATCACAGGGACTCACTCTCAGCGATCTGGAAGAAACACTGGACTCGATACTACAGAGTTACGGCCTCCCTAATTCATGGGAGCTGTCGGCCGCCTTGGCAAGGCGCAATATGCCTCCAGACACACTCACCTCCCTGCTGACGCACCTCGATCTGAGCACGGCTCGTGCTGCGCTTGCGCGCATCGCGGCTTCTGCAGAATTGTCGACTCTTCTAAGCACAATAGAGAGCGGAACAGAGCGGATATCGAATCTGGTTCAAACGTTCAAGGAATATACCAACGTAGACCAGGGGCGGGTACAGAATGTTGATGTCGCGCGAAGCTTGGAGACCACGCTTGGCACTTTGGCCCACATTCTGCAACCCAAAATCGAAGTGCAGCGCGCCTATGAACCGGTCCCGCTGCTCGTTAACGCACCGGGAACTGAGCTGAATCAGGTCTGGACCAACATCATCGAAAACGCCATAGAAGCCATGCAGGGCGAGGGTGAACTTCGCGTGCGAACCTTCTGCGAGGACCACTATGTTGTGGTTGAAATTGGCGATAGCGGCCCTGGAATTCCTCCTGAGATAAAACCCTATATCTTTGATCCCTTTTTCACGACAAAGGGAGTTGGTGAGGGAACGGGCCTCGGTCTGAATACCGTACGGACGATTGTCAGAAAGCTCGGTGGCAGTATTCACGTTAGTTCAAAGCCGGGTGACACTCGCTTTCAGGTGAGGCTTCCATGGGTAGACCCCACCGAACCTTGTAAACAGTTCGATAGCTAGATTGGCCGCGCAGCGCGCTCATTGCCGCCCACCGTGTAGATCCGACGGCCCAACGGCGTCTGTATGAGGAAGCCGGTCTCACCGGGACGCAGGGCGCGGACGTTTCCATCTGCAACCCCACCGCGGAGCAGACTCAAGTTGCCGTCAACTCCCCCTGCCGTCAACCCTGGCTGCCCGGCCTTATTCCATGCCGCGGTGAAGGCGTTGTACACATTATTCTCGAAGTCACCGACGAAGGCTCGCCGAAACTGACGTCCTACCGCCGCATCCTTCACGTGCGCCCCAAGCCCAACGGTCCTTCCGCACAAGAATGAGACGAGAAGAACCGAAGCGCCAACAGGAACGGCTTCCGAGACTGACATGATTCTCTAAGTGGATTTCTATTGCAATGTGAGCTCCTGGTGGAGAGACAGAGCCTGGGAAGAACCTCCCGCCATGATCGTGTAACTGCCGGGGACAAGCTTCCAGGCATCCGTTGTTTCGTCGTAAATGGTTAAGTGATCGCGATCGACCGGTATCGTTACGAGCTTTGACTCACCGGCCGCCAACTCAACGCGAGCCCAACCGATCAGGCGCTTGGGCGGCTCGCCCGCTGAATCTGGAAGCGAGCTGTAGACCTGAGCAATCTCTGTACCCGCACGCTTGCCCGTGTTTCTCACTGTGAAGGAAACGGTAACAGTATCGCCGTTCTTCACGGTCAATCCTGAGTAGGCATAGTTTGTGTACGAGAGACCGAAGCCAAACGGAAATAGCACCGGCTTTTTCTCCGCGTCGTACCACTTGTATCCGACCTTCAACTTCTCGTCGTAATAGGTTTCAAAGGGCGGCAGGCCTTTGGCCATCATGGCCATGAAACTGGAAATGTCGGCTCCGGGGGCTGGACGTTGAGGTTGTGAAGCTGGCGGCGGAAGCACGAGTGTCGGGTGAGGAAGATCGGCGTCGCTTTTTGGGAAGGTGATAGCCAGTTTGCCACTTGGATTCACTTCTCCAGTGAGCAGATTAGCCAGGGCCTCTGCGCCGCGGATGCCGGGATACCAGGCCTCGACTACGCCGGCTACCTTGTCGATCCAGGGCATGGTGGCCGGACTGCCCGTTTCAAGCACCACGATCGTCTTCGCATTGGCGGCAGCCACCGTCTCGATGAGCTTGTCCTGATCTTCGCCGAGATCGAGCGTCTTCAAGTCCATTCCCTCCGATTCCGGCTGATACCCGAAGACGATTGCAACATCGGCAGCCTTAGCAGCAGCGGCGGCAGCGGCCAGGACATCGCCGGAGACGTAGGTCACTTTTGCTGGAAGGCAGTTTGGCCGTCAACGCGCGCAAAGGCGAACTGGGTAACCACACTCGACGTCTGAGAAGGTTTGCCATGGGACTCCCGCCTGGCTGCGCGGGCGGCGGAGGAACCACGGAGCCTCCCGGCGCGTCGACCTGCGCAGATCCACCCCCGGTGAGCACACCTACATCGGCATGGCCGCCGATCAACACCACGGAATGAAGGCCTGCCGCGTCCAGAGGCAGGACATTGTGCTCGTTCTTGAGCAGAACAATGCTCTTCTCGGCGAGCCTTTGAGCCACCACATATCCACCCTCAACATCCGGCACCTGCTTGACCACCGGGTTGTCAAACAGGCCGGTAGCAAAAATAGTGCGAAGGATGCGATGGACGTGCTCATTGATTTCGTCTTGTGAAACTTCTCCGCTCTCGACAGCTTTTTGCAGCGCATCGCCGAAGAAGCCCTTGCCGGGCTGCTCCTGGTCAAGGCCTGCGTGCGAGGCTTTGGCGGTGGAGTGAGTGCCGCCCCAATCAGAAACTACGAACCCCTGAAAATGAAAATCCTTCCTGAGGATGTCGGTGAGCAGGTAGCTGTTTTCGCAAGCGTAGTCGCCATTGACGCGGTTGTAGGAGCACATGAACGCGCCGGCATCTGAAATCTTGAGCGCGATCTCGAAAGCCCGCAGATCCGTTTCCCGCATCGTCCGCTTGTCGATGTTGGCATTCACCGCATTACGACCGCTCTCCTGGTCATTGATGGCATAGTGCTTCAGGTCGCCGATGACGTGCTGCGACTGCACTCCCTTGACGAAGTTGCCCACCAGCGTGCCGGCCAGCAGCGGATCTTCGCCCTGGTATTCAAAAGTGCGGCCGTTGCGCGGCTCGCGCGGCAGGTTAACGCCTCCGCCGAGCGACATGCTGTAGCCCTCCTGGCGCAACTCGCGCCCAATCAGGGCGCCATATTCAAAGGCCGACTTGCGGGTCCCATGAGGAGGCAGCCGCAAGGTTGTTGGGCAGCGCAGTGGAATAGCGTCCGGAAGCGGCACCGCGGGTGACGCCGTACGCCGAATCCGCCATCTGAATCGCGGGGATGCCCACGCGCGGAATCGCAACCGAATATCCGGCACCGCCGTTCGACTCGGTCGGGCCGGTGGAATTGAACGAGAAACCCTGTCCATGCAGCAGCGAGATCTTCTCCTCCAGCGTGAGTTCCTTGATGACCATGTCGGCGCGCGCATCGGGCGACAAAGTGGCGTCAGACCAGGGATAGTGCTTCGGCGGTTGCGGCCCACCGGGCTGGGCGAATCCATGTGGAACTGCAACAAAAGCGGCGGCGAGAATTAAAACGCTCGCCCAGGTCCGGCCTACTAAACACTGACTCACGGTGATCTTTCCTTTCTTGATGAGCAATTCAGGACTGGCGCTTCCTGCTGTTTCCAGCAGATTCGCGGCCCAAATGTACAGCCGCGAAAAAGGTACACTCCCGGTCTGATGAATCGGGAATCTAGAACGACGTGCTGCATACGAGCACGCTTGACCGAAGTCCACCATCATCTGCGCCGCAAGGGTTCCTGAGAGATGGACGATCATTCCAGGTTCAAAGACGCAACGAAAGTTACGAGTCACCAATACTCGCTTGCTCTCCGCCATCCGACACTATTTGTTTTTTGCAGTATCGAGCCTGAGGAAGCGCGCAGCGTTGTTGTAGAGAATGTCGCGTTTTTGCTCCGGGGTGAGGTAGTCGGCATTCTGGATGATGCTGATGGAGTAGGCCATCAGCTTCGGCCACTCCAATTGATCGGTTCCGAACATGACGCGATCTTCGAAGCCGGCTTCAACGAGCCGCTGGATATAGCGGTTGACTTCCTGGAGCGGGTAGCTCCAGATGAGTCCGGCGACGTCGACGTAGACATGCGAGTTTGCCTGGAGCAGGGTGAGCATGTTGTCGATCATGGGATAGCCGGCGTGCATGACCTGCACACGCAGCTTGGGATGGCGCGCGAGCAGTTCCTCCAGCAGAAGCGGGTTCCCCATGGAGCCGCGAAACTTCGGCATGGCGATGTTGGCGCGGCCCGAGCCGCCTGTGCCCATGTGGATGGCAATCGGAATATCCAGTTCTTCGGCGAGGGCGAAGTATTGATCAACAGATGGATCACTAGGGGAAAGGCCTTCATACTGTAAGCCGATTTCGCCCATCACTTTGAATCCGTCCTGGGTGAAGTCCTTGCGCAACTCATCGAGCGCAACGCGCTTGCCAGGTGTCATTCCTTCATTAAAGCTTGTGCCCGGAATCACGCGGCCAGGCGCGGCATCTCTCCATTTCTGCACACTCCTGGGATCCCCGAACACCACCGCTGTCACGTTCAGCCTTTCCATTTCAGCGACGACATCTTTCAGATATTGTCCTTTGGCAGCTGGATAGAGCTTGGGCGTACATTCCTCCACACTCCATCCAAACGGAGCTTCTTTGGTATCGGGGTCGGAGGCCAGGAATTTCGACTCGTTAGGACACATTGGTCCCATGCCGGGGAAGGATTCATCCATGGCGTGGACGTGAACATCGAGCACGGGAGGAACGGTGGAGCTTGTGTTCTGGGCCAACGACAGTGAGGAGCAGAACACAAAGGCCATCGCGCAAAACCAGGTGAGTTCAAATTGCCGAAAGCGGGAAATCATCGCAGTACTCCTGTGCCCAGGGTTGTGAAGCTCAGAGGATCGGTAACGTGCGATGCCGACTAGGCATATCGGAACAACGCCTTGAATCCATAGTCCATGTGCTGCTGCAGGTGGCAGTGGAACAGCGAGAGGCCCGGCTGATCGGCCGTGAAATCAACCACGGCGCGTCCGAAATAGGGCACAACCACTGTGTCCTTCATGATCCCTGCAGTCTTCTTTCCGTTGATCTCGATCAGTTCCCACAGGTGCCGGTGCAGATGCATGGGATGTGCGTCGTCGGTGCGGTTGCGCATCGTGAGTCGATATCGCGTGCCTTGCTGCAGAACGAATTCGCGTTCGTGGGGATACGGCTTCCCGTTCACGAGCCATAAGTTGAATTTGCCGGCGCCACCGGGAATTTTCTCGAAGATCAGCTCGAGGTTCTGTTGCGGAGCCGGTGAATGCGAAGCCTGACTGCCGAAGATTGTGTAATCCCATGGTGCCTTCGGTGGGTCAATCCATTGCGGCTGCTGGTGCTGTCCAGCATACTCGACAACGACGCCCATGCCCGACTCGCGGATCATCTTTTCGGTCGCCCCGAGGATCCACACTCCAGGCTGATTCATCTGCACCACCACGTCCAGGCGCTCACCCGCACCTAGAAACACCGAGTCGAGCATTTGCGGTGTTGGCACGGGATTTCCGTCCATGGCGATCACCTTCATTTTGTGGCCGGCGAGCGCGACCCGGCGGTTCTCGATCGCGCTGGCATTCAAGAAGTGAATCAGCATCTGCTGGCCCTCGCGAACACGAATCGGCTCACCCGACCCAAGCGCCTTGTCGTTGATCGAGTAGGTCATGGAACCCACCTCGAGGCCGTTCGGAGCCGTGTTCATCGTCGCAGGCTTTTCAAGCAGCGGCCCGTTATGGGTATCGTCGTCGAGGTCATCCATGGTTCCGGTGAAGAACGGCTCCCAGTCGCGCAGTGCGAGGAAAAGCTCCTGATCGTAGCGGCCCGGATCGTTGCCGCCATCCACGTAAACGAATCCAAACTGGCCGGTATACGCGCCCTTGTGCAGATCGTCCATGGCCATGGCGTGAGAGTGATACCACCGGCTGCCGGCCGGGGTGGGCGTCAGTTGAAAGCGCTGCCGCCGGTGCGGCTGCACCACGGGCGAGCCCTCCTCCTCGGTTCCGTCCACGTCCGAGGGGATCAGCATGCCATGCCAATGCACAAATTCCGGAGTTTCGGTATCGTTGATCACCTCTACCGTCACCGGTTTGCCTTCGCGCATGCGCAGCACAGGTCCTGGTGCAATTCCGTTGTATCCGATAGTGGATAGAATGTGCGAGCGGTCGAGTTCCACCGTAACCGGCGCGATTCGCAGCGAATAGTCCGCCTTCGTCTCCCGCCCCTCAGGCTCCTGTGGGGCCGCCTGAGCGGGAAGGGGCACGCCCTTCACTCCAGCCTGCGCCAAAGCCATGCCGCCCAGTTTCAGGAGATCGCGCCTGTTCACGGTTTGCCCCACGTCAAGCTCAACTGCATCGTCTCATGCGAAAATCGCCGCGACAAGTTATCCCCAACGAACAAAGAATGCTTGCTCGCGGCCCCGATCCGCAAAAGTCTCGCAGGCGAAGACTGCAACCAACTTCAGAATCGTTCCGTCTAACGGGCAAGCGTCCCCAACGGCGTTCGGGTTCTCTTGCGCACCTTTCCCGCCGCGGAGGTCCACCCCATGAAGTTCTCACGGTTGGCACTGCCGATGTTTACGGCCGCAGTTTGCTGTGCCGGACTTTGGGCTTTTCAGCGAACCGCCGACTTCGGCTTTGGAAACGAGGACTCCCCTTCTAACGTCAAGGCTGAGTTCTACTGGTCTCGGCTGGCCTACACCGCCAATATGGCCAGTTTTGCGACTCGTCGCGGCTACTGGCGCGGTCCTTCCTGGTCTCGCGATTATCCCAAGGCCGACCGACAGTTCCTCATCGCCATGCACCGTCTCACCCGAATTGACGGACGTCCCACCGAGCAGGTCGTTACGCTTGATTCCGACGAAATATTCAACTACCCGTGGATCTATGCCGTTCAGGTGCAAACGTGGTCCTTCAACGATGCGGAAGCCAAACGGCTTCGCGAGTACCTGCTCAAAGGCGGCTTCCTTATGGTCGACGATTTTCATGGAACGGAGGATTGGGAGAATTTTCTGAACGGTATGCGCCAGGTTCTGCCCGATCGGCCTGTTGAAGACCTTCAGAGCGGCGACGAGATCTTTCACACCCTCTACGATATCGACGACAAAATGCAGATTCCCGGCGAACAGTACGTATGGACTGGCCGCACATACGAGAAGGATGGTTATCAGCCCAAATGGCGCGCCATTCGTGATGACAAGGGACGCATCATGGTCGCGATCTGTCACAACATGCATCTGGGCGATGCATGGGAGTGGGCAGACGATCCGAACTACCCGGAGACCTTCGCATCCATGGCCTTCCGGGTCGGCCTCGACTACATCCTCTATGGCATGACCCATTGAAATGCTTTGTGACGGGGCACGACTTAGTCGTGCCGCCAGCAATCAAAAATCATTCGGGCTTTAGCCCCTGAAGCTAATCCAATTCACGAATTGAACTCGATCAGCACTTCCTGCTGCCTCACAAACCAAAGAGGTCGCTCAACATCAACCGCTACGGAACTCAGGTATGGTTCGTCGCCGTCCATGTTTCAGTTCCTCTTCAAGTACCCGATTCCGGTGTTCACCAAAGGCCGCTTCGTGCTGCTGAGCACATGGCCTGCCTGGCTGCTGCCGGTCTTTATCGTGACGGCCGTCGGCGCCCTCGCCCTGCTTATCCGCTGGCGTCTTCGCAACGCCGCGCCCAGGCAGCGAAACTGGCGCGCGTGGATCATCTGGCTCATGCAGTCGGCTACATTGGCGCTGCTGTTGCTCCTCCTGTGGCAACCGGCGATGACCGTGGGTGAACTCAATTCGCAGCAGAACATCATTGCCGTTGTCATTGACGATTCGCAAAGTATGGCCTCGATGGATGTCAACGGTCGTGCGCGCGAAGACGCCGTGCTTGCCGCCCTCAACGGCGGAGTACTTGCCGGACTCCAAAATCGTTTCCAAACGCGTCTTTATCGCCTCGACAGGGACATCAAGCGTATCGACAGCATGCAGGGCATCACGCCCTCGGGAACCGCCACCCGCATCAATGATGGACTCAGGAAACTTGTCGCGGACACCTCAGATCTTCCAGTCGGTGCAGTCGTCCTTCTTAGCGATGGCGGACAAAACACGGCCGGCCTCGGCGGTTCGGGAATCAGTTCCGACACTCTACAGGCCCTGCTCAATCGTCGTCTGCCTGTGCACACCATCGGATTCGGTCGCGAACAACTCGCGCACGATATAGAGATCGAGGACGTCAGTATCGCGGAGACGGCTTTTGTGAACGCGCGTGTAGCCGCCAACGTGACCCTCTCGCAACACGGCTACACCGGCGAAAAGGCCACCCTCGTGGTCCGCGACGGCAATAAAGTTCTGGAAGAACATCAGGTCAACCTGGGACCTGACGGACTCCTCCAGACAGAACCGCTGTTTTTCCCCGCCGGGACCGCGGGCGCAAAGAGCATTGAATTCTCTGTGCGGCCTCTCGCCAACGAAGAGAACCTCGCCAACAATGCCATCTCCCGTCCCCTGCTGGTCACCGATGCAAAGCGCCGCATCCTCTATATCGAAGGCGAGCCGCGTTGGGAATTCAAATTTATTCGCCGTGCCGAAGACGACGATCCAACGGTGCAGATCGTATCCATGCTGCGCACCAGTGAGAATAAGGTCTATCGCCAGGGCATCAGCGATCCCAATGAACTCGCCCACGGTTTTCCCGTGCGCCCCGAAGAACTGTTTACCTACTCGGGCATCATCGTCGGTTCTGTTGATGCCGATTACTTCTCCCCCTTGCAACAGGAGCTCTTGCGCGAATATGTCGATCGGCGCGGCGGGGGCATTCTCTTCCTCGGCGGCCGCTCCGCGTTGAGCGATGGGGGCTGGGCCGTATCAGCACTGAACGAGCTCCTTCCCACACTCCTGCCTGCGGGCCGCAACAATTTTCATCGGAATCCTGCGACCGTTGAATTGACGCAGGCCGGAGTGGACTCTCCCGTTACGCGACTCCTCGACGATCCGAAAAAAAACGCTGCGCGCTGGAAGAAGCTTACCTACCTCGCCGACTATGAGGATGCCGGCGCTCCCAAGCCCGGAGCTACGGTACTCGCCAGCCTCAATGTCGGCCGTCGCAAAATGCCGTTGCTTGTTACTCAAAGTTATGGCCATGGCCGCACCGCCGTTCTCGCGACCGGTGGTACCTGGCGGTGGCAGATGAGCGAAGCCCTCGGCGACCCCTCGCATGACCTCTTCTGGAATCAGCTTCTCCGCTGGCTGGTTGCCGACACCCCCGGCCCGGTAGTAGCCTCCATGCCGGCCCGCATCTTCATGGATGAAGGCCGCGTGCACGTCAAAGCCCAGGTTTATGACCGGCAGTTTCAACCCTCGGCGGGAGCGCGTGTTGAAGCACACATAATGGGACCGGGAAGCGTGAACGCGTTCGTCGACATGACGCCGTCGCAGGAGGCTCCGGGCACGTATCAATTGGACTGGACGGCTGAGAAACCGGGCGCTTACCTTGCTGAGATCACCGCTGAATCCGAGGGTAAGGATCCGCACGAACTCGGTCGCGACGTGGTGACTTTCCAGCGCGAAGACGGAGTCGCCGAGAAATTTCACACTGGCCAGAACCGCGCGTTTCTTGAACAGCTCTCATCGCAAACCGGCGGCCGGTACTGGAAGCCCGCCGATCTGAAGGATCTCCCACGCGATATCTCTTATTCCGAAGCAGGCATCTCCGTTCGCAACACCAAGGAACTTTGGAACATGCCCATCGTCTTCGCGCTCCTCATAGGATTGCCCGCGTCGGAATGGCTTCTGCGCCGCAAGTGGGGTGTCGTATGAAACGCGCTATGCTGTTGGCGATTATCGCGGTGTGGAGTCTGCACGCGCGCGCGGCGACCTACTACGTCATCGTCGCCGGCCTTGGCGGTGAGCCTGACTACCAGCAGCGCTTCATCGAGGCGGCAAAGGATCTCGATCGCGTCTTCAAAGGTTCCGGCGAGTCGGCGCACGTCTACACCCTGACAGGGGCACAATCAACCGCGGCCCAATTGCGTGACACTTTGAATTCGATTGCGCGTGACACCAAAGCTGACGATGACTTCGTACTCATTCTGATCGGCCACGGGTCGTTTGACGGAGTCGAATACAAGTTCAACCTTGTCGGTCCCGATGTTACGGCGGCACAGATCGCGGAGATGTGCGACCGCATCCTCGCCCGGCGCCAGCTTGTTGTGAATACGACCAGCGCCAGCGGTGGATCGGTAGCAGCACTGGAGCGTCCAGGCCGCGCCGTCATCGCCGCCACAAAATCCGGCACCGAAAAGAATGCGACGATCTTTGCGCGCTACTGGGTCGAGGCGCTTCAGGACCCGGCGGCCGATGCCGACAAGAGCGACTCCATTAGCGCCATGGAAGCCTTCACTTATGCGGCGAAGAAAACATCGTCGTTCTACGACGCGCAGAAACGCCTCGCCACGGAACATCCCGTCTTCGACGACATCGGCCGCGGTGAACCAGTGCGCGAAGCGGGCAACGGACAAGGTCTGCTCCTTTCCAGCTTTATCGTGTTGCGCCTGGGCGGCAATCTGCAGACTGCGAGCGACCCGGCCAAGCGTGTACTGCTCCAGAAAAAGGAGGATCTGGAGCAGAAGATTGACACCCTCAAATATCAGAAAGCCGCGATGGACCCCGCGGATTACAAGCAGCAGCTGACCGCCGCGCTTGTGGAGTTAGCCAAGGTGCAGGAGGAACTGGACAAATGAGGCTTGCCGCCATCCTGCTACTTCTTTGCGCTTTCTCAGCATCCGCGCGCGGAATTGCTCCTTCTGACTGCTGGTCGCTGCGCAAGCATGGTCAAAACATAGAGGCGCACGGTTGTTTCGAAACTATGACCCGCAGCGCCGACGCCTACCTGCGTGCAGAGGGCTTCTGGGGACTTGAACAATGGGAGGAGGCCAACGAGCAATTTCGTCTCGCCACTCAGGCCGCAAACAGCAAGGCTCTCTATAAGGTGCGCTGGGGGATGCTGCTGCACGAGCGCTTCAACGACTCCGAAGCCGCTGATCTTTTTCGCGAGGCTCTTGCTGCGGATCCGTCTAACGCGCATGCCTATATCGGACTCGCATCAGTATCAGCCGAAAGCTTCAGTGGCAAAGCTTCTGCCTATGCAATCAAGGCCATCGAGCTTGATCCAAAGCTCGCAGAGCCTCATGAACTTCTGGCGGATCTCGCGCTGGCCAATGATGATCGCGAAACGGCCGCAGCCGAAGCCGACAAGGCTATCGCGCTTGAGAACGATGCGCTGGACGCGATGGCAATTCATGCCGCGCTTGAACTCATCGGCGACCGCTCGCCAAACGCCTGGCTGGCGAAGATTCACGCAATCAACCCCAGCGCCGGGGAACCGTACGCACGCGTCGCACATCAACTTGAGTTGCACTACCGATTTCAGGACGCGGTCACCTACTACCGCAAAGCGATTGAAGCAGATCCGAGACTGTGGGCGGCGCATTCCGCACTTGGCATCGCGCTGATGCGTCTGGGCGATGGAGCAGGAGCCGCTCAAGCAACTCGAAATGAGTTATGAGAACGGTTATCGTGATGCCGCCACGGTGAACAGTCTGCGCCTGATCGACAGCTATAAAAACTTCGTTACCACTCGCGACGAATCGACCATACTCAAGCTCAACAAAACCGAATCCGATTTGCTGTTGCCGTACCTGCAATCGGAACTGCACGCCATTCTCTCGACATACGAGAGCAAATACCACATGAAACTACCGGGGCCGGTGCAGGTCGAGGTCTACCCCGACCACGAAGACTTTGCCGTGCGCACCATGGGAATGCCCGGCCTGGGCGCGCTCGGCGTAACCTTCGGCCAGGTCGTCGCGATGGACAGCCCTTCCGCCCGTAAGCCCGGCGACTTTAACTGGGGCTCAACGCTGTGGCATGAAATGAGCCACGTATTCATCCTCACGGCGACAAACTTCCGCGTGCCGCGCTGGTTTACTGAGGGTCTCGCGGTCCACGAAGAAGGCGAGCGTTCACTCGAGTGGAAGAGCCAGCCAACTCCGGAAATACTGGCCGCAATCCGCGACAAGAAACTTCTTCCCGTAACGAGACTGGATCGCGGGTTTGTATACCCCGACTATCCATCGCAGGTCTTCGTGTCATATTTCCAGGCCGGCAGCATCTGTGACTTCATCAAAACCAAATGGGACGACAACAAGCTGCTCGACATGGTCCACTCCTACGCGCAACTCAAAACCACTCCGCAGGTTATCCAAGGCGATCTCGGACTGACTCCGGAAGAATTCGACAAGCAATATCTTGCATGGATCAATGAGAAATATGGAAAAGAGGTCGCGAGCTTCGACCAATGGCGCGAGCAATTGAAAGCACTCGTCGCCGCTGCGAAACAGAATGACAACGATACGATCTTGCAACACGGACAAGCCCTGATTGCGATGTATCCCGAGTATGTTGGCGATGCCAACCCTTACGAACTGATCGCCGATGCCGCCAAGGCCAAGGGAGATGTAAAGACCGAGGCGGTCGCCCTGACCGCGTATGTTCACGAGGGCGGACAGATGCCTGCTCTCCTAAAGCGTCTCGCATCTCTACAGGAATCCGCAGGACAACGTGCCGAGTCTGCTGCAACGCTTGCGCGCCTGAATTATGTCTACCCCGTGAAAGACGAAGAGCTTCATCGAAAACTGGGCGACCTGCTCTACGCGCAGAAGCAGTACGACGGGGCCATTCGGGAATACAACGCGCTGGTATATTCAAACCCCGTAGACAAAGCCGGCGCCGAATTCAGTCTCGCGCAAGCCTATCTTGGCGCGGGTAAGAAAGAGAAGGCTCAGGAGAGCGTGCTGGCTGCTCTTGAAACTGCTCCCGGCTATCGCCCTGCACAAAAGCTGTTACTCGAACTGCAAGGACCTTCACCAAAAACCAACTGACAAGGATGGAACTGGATGGCTACTGTCTATGAAATGAACACTGATGCAGCAGATCTCCAGCAGCGCATCGAACGCTTCCACGCAGTGCGTGAGGGAATTCTACAACAAGTGCGGCAGGTGATTGTCGGGCAGCAGGATGTTCTCGAGCAGATGCTGATCGCGCTGTTTGTAGGCGGCCATTGCCTTGTGACTGGCTTGCCGGGTACGGCAAAGACACTGATGGTCAGGACGATCGCGGACGCGCTAGGTCTGCAGTTCCGCCGCATTCAGTTCACGCCCGACCTCATGCCGTCTGACATCACAGGGACCGACATCATCGAAGAGGACCTAACCACCGGCCATCGCAAGTGGACGTTCGTAGAAGGCCCGATCTTCGGGAACATTATCCTCGCCGACGAAATCAACCGGACTCCGCCCAAGACGCAAGCCGCCCTGCTTGAGGCCATGCAGGAGCACTCATGCACCGTGCGCGGCCACCTCTATCGCTTGCCCGAGCCCTTCTTCGTACTCGCCACGCAAAACCCGATTGAACTCGAAGGCACGTACCTATTGCCCGAGGCGCAACTGGACCGCTTTCTCTTCAACGCCAAGCTTGAATATCTGAGCGCAGACGACGAGTTGAAAGTTGTCGACCTCACGACCGTCAACCGATCGCCGAAAATTGAAGCCGTCACCTCGGCGTCGGAATTGCTCGACTTCCAGCACCTCGTGCGCATGGTTCCCATCGCCGAAGTTGCTGGCGCGTTACGTCGTAAACGTGGTCCGCTCCACCCGTCCGAAAGCCGAGAGCGCTCCGGACTTCGTAAAGAAGTACGTAAACTACGGCGGAAGCATTCGCGCCGCACAATTCATCGTGCTCGCCGCCAAGGCTCGCGCTCTCTCGCGCAGTCGCTATCACGTCACCTACGACGACGTCCTGTCTGTGATTGTTCCCGTTCTTCGTCATCGTCTGCTGTTGAATTTCCATGCAGAATCCGACTCCGTCGACACCGATGAAATCCTGAACCGTCTCGTGGCCCACGTTCCGCGCCCGAAGGAGGCCTAGTGCAGCGCTTTCTGGATCCCGCAGTGCTGGCAGGCATCTCCTCGCTTGACCTTGTCGCGAAAACGGTTGTCGATGGCTTCGTCGCCGGCCTCCACCGCTCACCCGACTTCGGCTTCAGCCAGGAATTCGCGGAATACCGCGCCTACACGCCGGGAGATGATCTGCGCCACGTCGACTGGAATCTTTTCGCACGCACCGAGCGCTGCTATTTGAAGCGTTATCGTGGCGAGACCAACAGTCAACTCACTGTCCTTCTCGACGCGAGTAACTCCATGGAATACAGCTCCGGCCCGCCGAAATATCCAACGATAAAGGCCCGTCGTCGGGGGCCCCGTTGAAGAAGATCGATTACGCACGCTTCATCGCCGCGTCCCTCTTCTATCTCGCCATTCACAACCAGCGCGATGCTGCCGGCTTTAATCATCTTCGACGAACAGGTGCGGGACATCGTCCGGCCCTCCACGCGACCCGGCCAGCTTGGTCGCCTCTTCGCTGCCCTCGAACGCGCAGAGCCCCACGCGCGCACCGATCTTGCAAAGCCCCTCCATCATTTTCAGGAACTTCTCCACCGCCGTGGCATCGCTATCGTAATCTCCGACTTTTACGAGGATCCCGAGAGCATAGTGCGCGCTGTCGAGCCGCTCCGCTATCGCGGTAATGAGGTCGTGCTCTTTCATATTCTCGATCCCCAGGAGATTCGGCCAGTACTCAAAAGCTCCACCATCCTCGTAGATCTCGAGACCGACCACAAACTCGAAGTTGTTCCTGAATATGCCAGAACCTCGTATCGGGCGAAGATCGATGCGCACGTCGAACGCCTGGGTTCTCGCACGCGAGCAGCAGGCATGGATTATCAGCTGCTGGTGACCGATCAACCTCTCGATGCGGCGCTGCGCCAATATCTCGCGCTACGCCAGGAGCGGAATTGATGGGCTTCCTTGCCCCATGGTTCTTCGGTGGACTCGCTCTGCTGGGCGTACCGGTATTCGTACATCTGCTGCGCCGCCACGTCGCCATACCGCGCCCCGTAAGTTCGCTTATGTTTTTTGAGCGCGGCCTCCAGAGCTCCACGCGCCACCATCGTCTCAAACACCTCATACTGTTTGCTCTTCGCTGTGCGCTGGTTCTTCTGGTAGTTCTCGCCTTTGCCAACCCGTTTGTGCGTCGAGTTGCGGCAGACACGAATGGTCGCCTGCTCCTCATCGTCCTCGATAACTCCTTCAGCATGCGTGCCGGTACGCGATTTGCAGATGCCAGGCAGCAGGCGATGGCAAAGCTCGCCGCAAAACAGCCATCGCAAAAGGCGCAGATCTTCTCGCTCGGCGGTCAACTTCAGATACTCACGCAGCCGATATCCGATGCCGCACAACTGCGCTCCGCGCTCGAGAGCATCCAACCGGGCGATGGCCACGCCGGCTATGGTGAGTTAGGCCGCGCCCTTCGCGCTCTTGCAGAAAATGTACGCATGCCTATCGACGTCCATCTTTACAGCGACATGCAGCGCAGCGCCATGCCCACGAATTTTGCCGACCTTGTGCTGCCGGCCAACGTGACGCTGGATCTTCATTCCGTTGCAAACAAGACCGCAACAGGCAACTGGACGATCGAGAGTATTGATGCGCCCGCGGAGTTATCCGATCCGAAGGACCCGCATCGCTCGCGAGTGCGCGCTGTCGTGGCTGGGTTCGACACGCAAGCGGCTACGAAAACGGTTTCGCTGGTTGTGAATGGCAAGACTATCGCCAGCCGCAAAGTCGAGGTGCCGGCCGATGGCCGTGCCACTGTTGAATTCACTCCACTTGACGTCAATTACGGCTTCAATCGGTGCGAGGTTCGCATCGAAAGCGACGATGCGTTCCCCGCCGATGATGCAACCGTGTTTACTGTCCGACGTTCGGATCCACGACGGGTGCTGTTCGTACATTCCTCTCGAGACACACGCTCGCCCGTTTACTTCGGCTCCGCGCTGACTGCGGCTTCGAAGTCGTCCTTCATCCTGCAGTCTGTCTCGCAAGAGGAGACGACCAATCTCGATCCGTCGCACTTCGCATTCGTTGTACTGTCTGACAGCGCTGCACTGCCGGCGATTTTCGAGCACACTCTTGCGCAATACGTTGCCAGGGGAGGCAGCGTATTCATCGCAATCGGCACCAACGCGGCTCGTCGGTCGCGGATCCCGGTGTGGGACGGCAGTGTTGGCGACACGCGTGACTATGCGCGTATGGCAGGCGCCGCCACCATAGGCGAGGTCGACTTCACCCATCCCGCGCTTCTCGACGCGCAGCCAGGGCGGGATAATGGCGGTTGGGCTGAAGTCAAAGTTTTCTACGCGGCTGTCGTCGATCCGCGCGGGGCGCGCATGGCCGCGCGCCTCAGTGATGGAACCCCTCTCTTGCTCGACAAGCAGTTAGGCCAGGGGCATGTCCTCCTGTTGACAACCGGCCTTGAAAACCTCACGAACGATGTGCCATTGCATCCGGTCTTTGTCGCATTCGCGGACCGCGTCGCGCGGTATCTTTCCGGCAGCGAACGTCTCAGCGGTTCCAAGCTCGTAGATTCCTACGTGCAACTCCGCGCACCCACCGATTCTGCGTCGGAGCATGGCAGCGTTGAAGTGATCGACCCCGATGGCCGCAGGCCGCTTTCTTTGAGCGAAGCAAAGACCGCACAGACACTGCGCCTCGAAAAGGCAGGTTTCTACCAGATTCGACTCTCGAACGGACGGGACATGCTCATCGGAGTCAACCCGGACCGCCGCGAATCAGATCTGCAACCGATTCCCGATGATGTTCAGCGGTTGTGGGTCGGGAGTGCTTCCAGCGGCGCGTCGCATGCTGAGGCCGGTACGCACGAAGAGGGTTATCGTTCGGTGAGTTTGTGGTGGTACGTCATGCTGCTGGCGTTCATAACGGCGATTGCAGAAATATTCTTCGCCAGCCGATACATGAGCACGCAGAGGGAGGAAATATGAGCAACCGGAATGCGCTCAATTCCTATATCGAGCGAATACGGCAGAGGCTGCTCCTCGCAGCCTGGATGCGTGGTGCAGCAACTTTTACCGGCACCGCGCTGATGGTGACTCTCGCTCTTGTCCTGCTGCTCAACCACTTCGCGTTTCCTGCGCGCGGACTCACAGGCGCACGACTTGCGTTGTTTTTTGCCCTTGCGGCTGCGGCCGCATTTGGCATTGCATTTCCACTGATGCGCCTCACGCGTGCACGCGCCGTCCGCAAAGCCGAAGCCGCAAATCCAGCGCTCGAGCATCGCCTCACAACCTTTTACGAGAAAGAAATGCAGGGCAGCAATCCATTTCTTGAACTGCTCGCGGCTGACACTCTCACCGTGACGCAGCATGCTGAGCCATCGTCCATTGTTGAAGATAGGCGATTATTTGCCCTCGGCGGCGCGGGCCTTGCCTGCCTCGCCGTACTCGCCTGGATGATTCTGGGCGCACCTGGCTATCTTGGCTACGGTGCGTCGCTGCTCTGGACGGGACCGCCGAAAAATGCGCAGCCGTTCTATGCGATAGCGGTTACGCCCGGCAACGTCGCGATTCGACGCAACAGCGATCAGCTCATCACCGCGCAAGTGACTGGCATGCAGCCCGCGAAAGTGCAGCTGTTTGCGCATTATCAAAGCGCTCCCGGCTGGGAGCCCGTTGCGATGCAGAGACAGTCGAACACGAATGGAATCGCAAAGTATCAATTTGTCGTCGCGGGATTGCCCGAGAACGTGGAGTATTACGTGGCCGCCGGTCCACTGGCCTCGTCACATTACACGGTTCGCGTTGTTGATTTGCCGGCCGTAAAGGAGATCCGCGCCACCTATCACTATCCAAAGTGGACGGGCATGGTGCCGGCCACGGAAGAACACTCAGGCGATCTGCGCGCGATTGAAGGAACGGATGCTGCTCTTGAAATTGAAATGGATCATCCTCTGAAGAATGGCCAACTCACGCTCGATGACGGCCAGACGATTCAACTCGAAGGCGGCGACGGCAACAAATATCGCGGCACTGTTCACATGCAGAAGGATGGCGCCTACCACGTGGCCGCGGTGGACGAAGGCCAACCAGTTCGGCTGTCTGAGGACTATTTCATTGCCACTGACAAGGCGCAACCTCCCCAGATCTCGATCGACCGCCCGCGTGGCGATTACCGCGCCAATCCCATCGAGGAAGTGACGCTTGGCGTTAAGGCTGCCGCTCAGTTCGGATTGCGCGACGTTCATCTTCATTATTCGGTAAATGGTGGCACTGAGCGCGAGATCAGCCTGCTCGACAAGCCCGGAGCTAAGAGCGCCGACGGATCGCACACCTTACCCCTTGAAGATTTCAAGCTCGTGCCCGGCGACGTGGTCAGCGTCTACGCCAGCGCGCGAGATGGCCATGCCGAAGCACAGACCGAGATGTCCTTCATCCAGGTGGAGCCCTTCGAGCGCGAGTTCTCGCAGTCACAGGAGAACGGCGGCGGGGGCGGCGCCGGAGGAGCAAGTGGAAACAATCAGACCGAAATCTCCAAGCGCGAGAAGGAACTGATCGCCGCTACGTGGAAGCAGCAGAACAATAAGAGCGCTACCCCAAAAGATGCGGTGTCGGCTGGACAGTTCCTCTCGGATGCGCAACAGAAACTTCGCGATCAGGTCATGGCCTTGTCGGCTCGAATGGAGAGCCGCGACCTTTCGGCTGCGACCGAGGAGTTCAATGGTTTCAACAAGGATATGCAGGATGCTGCTGCGGCAATGGCGCCTTCAGCGGACCAACTGAAAGCGACGCAATGGAAGGATGCCCTTCCACTCGAGCAGAAGGCCCTGCAAGCCCTGCTGCGCGCGGAAGCCACCTTCCGCAAAATCCAGGTTGCCTTTGGCCAGAGCGGCGGAGGCGGGGCCGGCGGCAGCGCAGGTCGCGATCTCGCCAGCCTCTTCGATCTCGAATTGGATACAGAAAAGAACCAATACGAATCTGCCCAAAGCGTTTCTCCCCAGGAGCAGCGCGCGAAAGAGGTGGAAGACGCGCTCGCGAAACTTGACGCTCTTGCAAAACGCGCGGAAGAGCAGGCAAATCAACAGCGCGATCCGCAGCAAAGCTTCGAGCTGCGTTGGCAACAGGAAATGCTCCGGCGCGAAGCCGAGCAACTGCAGCGGCAGATGCAGGAGATGGCGAAAAATGAGCAGCAAGGTCGTCAGGATTCGAGCGCATCCGCTGGCTCGTCGTCACAGGCTGATTCTCAGCAGAGGCCGGGTTCCCAAAGCCGTTCGCAGGCACAGCCCGGTTCTCAAGATCGCGCGGATCAGCGCGTGCAACAGGCCATAAGGCGCCTTGAGGAAGCGGTGGATGCCATGAAACGCAGCGGAGGGGCCCAGCAAAATACCGATGTGGCGGGTCGGGCTGCCGAACAACTGCGCGAAGCGGCCAATTTACTCGCCGACACGCAACAACAGCTCGCATCCGGCAAAGTGGATTCTCTGGCACGCGAGGCGACGCGTCTCAAAAACGAAGAGGGTGCGCAGTCTGAGCGAATCGACAAGGCGATGAGCCAGCAGCAGAACGGCGACGCTTTCGACCTCACGGACACTATGGCCCGAATGCGAGAGCGCGACCGCCTCGCGCAGGAAAGGCAACAACTCTCCGACGATCTATCAAAGTTCGAAAAGAGTATGCGTGACAGCGCGCTTCAGATGGCCCCCAACCAACCGGGCGTCGCGAAACAATTGCGCGATGCGCTCACTGAGATGGACAACTCCGATCTCAATAACCATACCCAGCGAACCGCAGACTGGCTCCGGCGTGGCGTTAACCCAAATGCGAATGGCACGGAGAACGAGATCGCGCAGGGACTCGACACACTCAAGCAGCAGTTGCAGCAGGCGCAACAGGCAATGAACGATCAGCAACCCGGCCAGCGCAACTCCGGTACTAAATCCGGACCTGCGGACCAGTCCGCCGCGCTCGATACGATCGCGCGGCTGCGCAATCAGATTGAGTCGATGAGGCGCGGGCCGGGTCGCAACGGCGGTGCCGGCAAAGATCACTCCAGTGCTCAGGGCCATCAGCAGGCGCAAGGCGGAATGGACAATCAACAACAGTTGAGTCGCGGCGGCGGCTCGCAGCCCGGACGCACCGGCAATGCTGCGACCCGATCAGGCGACGTTGGCGGTCCGGTGGGCGACATTCGTTTTGGCGGCGCACCCTATTCAGACAGCGCCGAGCGGGGCAACATCAACACCGGCAACAATCGCTACAGTTCCTCCGCACAGCAACGCCAGTCGAATGATCCATCCGCCAATCCTGATGACGCCGAGCGCACTTTTCAGCAGCAACTGCGGGAATTAAACCGACTGCGACAGATGCTCAAAGACGATCCGCAGGCCTCGAAAGAGGCACAGGATATCGCTCGGCAAATGCAGCATCTCGACCCGCGCCGCCTTCCGGGCAATCCGGCCATGGTTGAAGAGATGCACCGCCAAGTACTCAGTTCGATCGACCGCCTTGAGCTTCAGTTGGTGCGCAATGCCGCTGCCTCACTTGCCTCGCGCACCGGAAGGCCACTAGCGGTTCCCGACGGGTACCAGGACTCAGTCGCTGAATACTATCGCGCCCTGAGCAATTCTCCGTGAGCTTTCGTTGCAAGGAATGGAAGATTTGCGCCAACCCGGCATGGGCAAACGCAAAGTCGCCCGCGCACGGGTCGCTCGGTCATCTTCCTTCTTGCGGTCAACGAAGATCGCGCCCTTCACCAGTTCGCGGCCTGCGAACACGTTCTGTCGATAGCAGGACAAAGCTATTACGCTATTCAAGTTGATCAGTGTTCTCGGCAAGTGGCCGTAAAACGTCAGGACTCTATCGGAGCTGCTCCGCGCGATAAGGCGCGAGGGGTGGCAGAGAGACAGCGCGGAGCAGGTCGGATAGAGCGGTTTGAAGGAAGTCGCTGGTGCGATCGGGGCAGGATGTTGGCTATGGGTTTTTCATCGCATCAGGCTCGGTTGTTCGAGCGAGTGCGGTTGGTAAGTGAGCCGCGCTGGTCCTGCGGGATGCGCAATTGGATGAAGTAGACGCTGTGGAACGATAACCGGTTCGGATGGGAAACGCCATTTTTCTGAGCCGGTGCACACTTCGATTAAGCGTGCCATGAAGCATGCAGTGCAGACCGCTTTGATGAGACGGCTAAGAAGAATCAAGCAGGTGTCTCTCTTTCTTTTCGGCGAAGAACAGTTGTGCAGCAGTGATCCGCTCAACGAGATGCATGAGCCCATGGCAGTGCGGGCACGTCCATAGCAAAGGCTTTGCGAGGAGCGGCGTTTCTTGATCCGGAGCCTGGTGGAGCAAAGCGCGGCAGAGTGGCAGCATGCGGGCTCGTCTGCGGCTGGCGAGGAGACCGAAGTAGCGGATACGGGGAAAGCCTCGCGGCAGCACATGCTGTACGAATCGGCGCAAGAACTCTTCGGAGGCAAGTGTCAGGGTGCGCTGCCTGCCGTGATGGGCGTAGTCCTTCCAGCGGAAACATACCTCAGCAGCTGAGACCGAGAGCAGGCGATGGTTAGAGATGGCAACGCGATGGGTGTAGCGAGCCAGATAATGCAACACATGCTCGGGGCCGCCGAAGGGCGGCTTGGCATAGACGACCCAGTCTTGGCGATAGAGCGTGCGCAGGAAGATGGCGAAGCGCTTCTGGTTGTGAAGTGGCACGCACTCACCGAAGAAGCGCAACTGATCGCGGGCAAACAGACGTCGTAGTCCGGCGACAAACTTGCCGCGGAAGACACGGCTGAGCACCTTGACCGGCAGCAGGAATCTGGCACGCGACGCGATCCAGCGCGAGTGGTCTGTCGCGAGTCCGCCACCGGGCACCACGCAGTGGATATGCGGATGTGGAGTGAGCGTCTGTCCCCATGTGTGCAGGATGGACAAGAAGCCCGTGTGTGCGCCAAGGTGCTTCGGATCGGCAAAGACCTCGAGCAGCGTGGCGGCGCTGGCTTCAAAGAGTAAGGAAAACAGCTGTCGCTTGTTCTGCCAGATCAGCGGCACAAGCTCATGTGGAACGCTGAAGACGAGATGAAAGTAGCCAACAGGCAGCAGTTCCTGCTGGCGCTGCTGAAGCCAACGGTCGCGCGCAGCGGTCTGACACTTGGGGCAGTGCCGGTTGCGGCAGGAGTTATACGAGATGGCCTGGTGCCCGCAGTTTAGGCAGGCGTCGCGATGACCGCCGAGGGCAGCGGTGCGGCAGCGCGCAATGGCATCGAGCACCTTCTGCTGCGGCCAGGTCAAGGAAGCGCTGTATCGCTCGCGAAAACTGTCGCCTGCAATACGAATCACGTCGGCCACCTCGAAGGATGGCCGGCTCATCGCTTCCTGCCCTCCTCTACCGCGGGGAGCGCGATCTGTTCCAGCGGGTTGACAGCTGCATGAAGGTGACGCCGCGAGAGCTGGAGGTAGACTGTTGTATCTTCGAGCCGCTCATGGCCCATCAATATCTGAATCGTGCGCAGGTCGGCGCCGGCCTCGAGCAGGTGTGTCGCATAACTATGGCGCAGGGTGTGCGGGTGGATCTTCTTCGTGAGTCCGGCACGCGTAGCCGCTACATGGCATGCGTGCCAGATAGTCTTGTCGGAGATAGGCTGGTCTGTACCCCGATGGCCCTCGGTGCTGGGAAAGAGGTAGCCCTGAGGCTTCTTCCACCGCCACCAGCTGCGCAACTCCTCGAGCAACTTCGGTGAGAGTGGCACATCGCGGTCCTTCGCTCCCTTGCCCTGGCGGATGCGGATCACCATGCGCTGGCTGTCGATGTCCTCCACCATGATCTGCGAGGCTTCCGTCCTTCGTGCTCCGGTGGCATACAGCAGCACCAGGAGAATGCGGTACAGACGGTTGGGTGCGGCATCGATCAGCCGCACCACCTCTTCCTGACTGAGAACGGTCGGCAGCTTATGGGGCACCTTGGGAAAGATGAGATCGTCGAAGGCGAGGTCCTTCCGCTTCAGCGTCCGCTTGTACAGAAATCGCAACGCCGAGATGCGCATCTCGACTGTGCTGGGGGCAAGCTTCCTCTCCTGGAGCAGATATCGCTGATAGCGTCGCAGGTGCTCGGGACCCAGTCGTTCCGGCGAGCGATGGAAGTACTCGGCAAACTGGCTGACGGCGTTGAGATAGCCGCGGATGGTGGCTGGTGAGTAGTTGCGCCGCTGAAGCTCGTGCAGCATGCGCTGGCGAAGTGGGGTCATAGGAACCTCCTCCCTATGACCACTCACCCTAAACGCCGTGCATCGCTGAGCTAACCACAACTCTCAGTCCGTCGCGTCAGCGACTTCGTTCAAACCGGCTTCGCGGCCACCTGATCTAGCGCAGCGTAACAGCAGAGACAATAACCCGTTAACCTCATGAGCCACCGCAGTGGAGAGCGGCAATCATGAGGAACACGTCTACGACTAAGACAAAGGGCAAGAAGATCCGACCAAAGACTAAGCTGGGTATACCGGATCTGGAACACTCGAAAGCCGCAGTCCTCCGTACCCTTGGTTCTCCCGACTCGCAGCGCGGTTACCAGCACGCTATCGATGAGTTCGTCGCCTGGTACTGTTCTGAACCACGATTGGCTTTCAACAAAACAGTGGTTTTGCGCTATCGCTTTCACCTGGAAGAGCGCGGCCTCGCTCCCGGGACGATCAACGTACGAATGGCGGCCGTGCGACGGTTGGCTTACGAGGCGGCTGACTGTGGACTGTTGAGTCCTGAATTGGCGGCCGGCATCCACCGCGTGAGAGGCGTCCGCAAGCTGGGCTCTCGCTTGGGCAATTGGCTTACAGCGAGCGAGGCGGCGGCACTCTGGCAGGTGCCCGATGAACAGACTCTCACCGGAAAGCGTAATCGAGCGATGCTCGCCATCCTGCTCGGTTGCGGTCTGCGCCGCCGCGAGCTTGCGAAACTCACTCTGGACAGCTTGCAGCGTCGGGAGGAGCGCTGGGCGATCGTCGATCTCATTGGCAAGGGAAGGCACATTCGAACCGTTCCCGTCCCGAATTGGGTGAAAGAGACGCTGGAGGCGTGGCTAACCGCAGCCGGCATCGAGAGTGGTCCGCTATTCCGATGTGTCTGTCGGGCAGGTAAACCATGGGGGGACGGCATTTCAGAAAAGACGGTTTGGCACGTTGTCAAGAAGAGTTCCGCGAACATGAACATTCCACGTCTCGCGCCGCATGATCTTCGGAGGTCATGTGCGAGGCTCTGCCACGATTCAGGAGGTGAGCTTGAGCAAATTCAGTTTCTTCTCGGGCATGTCTCTGTGCAGACCACAGAACGCTACATTGGCTGCAAGCAGCATTTGAGAGTTGCTGTGAACGACAGACTTGGAATCGAACCCGGGTGAGTCGGTGACTCAGCAACGGGCCGCGTAGGCGACTATTCGCCGAAGTGGATTCCCGGCGAGCTGCCCCGCGGCCACCCGTCAACCCGCCGCGCACGACTCCTCTCTGAAAGACGAGCGAAAGATTTGTACGCTGACTAACAAGGTATGCCTCTACAATTCGTATCGACATATGAATTTGAAGACTGAGGGGTCGAGAATGGCTGAGAAGACGATGGTCGAGAAGGCTGCGGAGACGGTGGGATACGGACTTGCGATGGCAGAAGATGTGGCTGGCTCTCTCAAAACGGCCGTGGGCGCAGCTATGACCACGGTGACAAAGGCGCTGAAGAAGGCACCTCCCAAGAAGCAAGCGAAAAAAGTGGCAAAGAAAGTGGTGGCACAACCAGCCGCGAAAAAGGCTCCGGCGAAGAAAGCTGCTAAGAAAACCGTAGCCAAGTTATCACCTGCCAAGAAGAATGCGGCTAAGAAAGCCTCGAAGAAATCTGTGAAGAAGCCTACAAAGAAGGCCGCTCGTGCGCGGCGGTGAGCTGAGCAAGTCGGTCTTCTGTGAGGAGAAAAACGGCGGTCTATGATGTGAACGACATGTACCTGAAACCACCTCGGATTGCGAGCAATGCGGTACGGGCCGATATCGGTAGGTGTACGCCGGCTACCGCAAAGGCAGATAAAGATTACCCAATCGCGTATTGGCGAGCCATTTCAGGGCCGCGAACCGCTCGGACGGCGTTATTTCTCAATTCGGAAATACGCCAAGATTCGGACGATCCAGAGAGAACGTCGGGATCTCAATGTCAAAACGCTCACCGCTTTCACCCTCCATTTGGTAGGCTCCGCCCATCATCCCCGATGGCGTGTTGAGAGACGCGCCACTCGTATATTCAAAGCTTTCTCCTGGCTTGAGGACCGGTTGCTCTCCGACAACACCTGGTCCTTTGACCTCGGTCAATTCGCCGCGCGCATTCGTGATCATCCAATGCCGGCTCAGCAGATGCACCGTTTCACGTCCCTGATTCTCGATGATCACGCGATAAGCCCAAAAATACTGCGAGCTGTCCGGCGATGACCTAGTCTCAAGGTACGTTGGCTCAACGCACACCGCTATTCCTCGGGTGTTTGCCATATACGGGGTCCAATTTGCCATAAGAGAAACTTTAGATCAAAGCCCTCGGCTGAGCTAGCCCGGCATGATCCGGGACCAATGCCAATTCACGCATTGAACGATTCTGATCGACCGCTCTTCAGAAAGTGCCCGAGAACCCGCCTGCGAGAGAAGTGAATTCCCAAACTGAGCACGGGTTGGAACCATGTGGACGCATAAGCGACTATTCGGCCAAGTGGCAAGCCCCTCACAGGAAAACAGTGGGCTCTACGCGTTTTCGAGGACTAATCGTTGCGAATCATCCTGACGACGCGCTCGATTGGCATGCGACCGCCATTTGAGAATAACGGGCAAGACGGGGTGGGTTGGTCAGAACGTCCGTCGCGGATGATAATGCTGTTACGTAGTATCCTCTTCTCCTCAGTCTGGGCCTCTACAACTCCTCAAAGTCTCGGCGCGGTTGAAAGGAGAAAACATGTTTCTGCTCTGTGCTCTGCTTCTCGGGGTTGTCGCGGGTCTCCGCTCCATGCTTGCTCCGGCGACTGTCAGTTGGTTCGCTCGCAATGGCGTGCTTGCTGTGGCGAATACTCCGCTTGCATTCATGGGATTTCGGTTCACACCTATTATCCTCACGTTATTTGCCGTCGGAGAACTGATCGCCGACAAGCTGCCCAAGACGCCCAGTCGCAAAGCGCCGTCAGGGTTTGTCGCTCGCATTGTGACTGGTGCCCTGTCGGGAGCAACTGTCGGAGCGGCCGGGCATTCGCTGGTAGCAGGCTTGATCCTTGGCGTCATCGGAGCGGTTGCTGGAACCTACGGAGGCGCGACAGCTCGCGCAAAACTCGCTGCAGTCTTTGGGCGCGATCTACCCGCAGCCCTTCTTGAAGACGTTGCTGGGATAGCGATTGCCGTGTTGTGTCTGATGGGTGCCAAGTGAACAGCATGCTGTTGTCAAAGATTTAGTCATTATGGTGTGACCGGCTCGATGCGCTAGTCGTGGGTTAGGCTGAGTTTGTTAAGAACGCCAGTCCAGAGCCACAAGCGGAGGGAACCGGTCATGAGAGAGAAGTTACGATTTTTGGGCATGGATGTCCATGCCGAAACGATAGCTGTAGCCGTAGCCGAACCTGATGGCGAGGTTCGCAGCCTGGGAACGATCGCCAACCGCGAAGATTCGATCCGCAAGTTCATCCGCAAGCTTGGTTCGCCAGAGCATCTGCGGGCCTGCTATGAAGCCGGCCCGACAGGCTTCGTACTTTACTGGCAGCTGACACAGCTGGGAGTTCAGTGCGATGTGACAGCACCGTCGCTGGTTCCGAAGAAGCCCGGGGACAAGGTCAAGACCGATCGGCGGGATGCGTTGAAGCTGGCGCGCAGTCATCGCTCTGGTGATCTGACTGCGGTGTGGATACCGGATGAGGCTTCAGAAGCATTACGTGATCTTGTCCGTGCGCGAGAAGCAGCCAAGCGCGATCAGTTGCGAGCGCAGCACCGGCTGACGAAGTTCCTGCTGCGTACCGGTCGCCGTCCTCCACTGGGAGTAAAGGTCTGGACGGAACGTCATGCGGAGTGGCTCCAGCAGGTTCGCTACAGACATCCTGCGCAGGAAGCAACGTTGCTCGATTGTCTGCACGAAGTTCAGCACATGGCCGAACGAGTCAAGCGGTTGGAGAAGTCGATTGTGGAAGTGATTCACCTGGCTCCCGCGTCGATGCAGGAAGTAATTCGTGGCTTACAGGCATTGCGCGGCATCGCGCACCTTTCGGCAGTCACGATCGCTGTGGAACTGGGCAACATCACCTCCCGCTTCGAGCACGCTCGAGATCTGATGGGGTACAGCGGAGCATTTCCGGACGAAAACTCCAGCGGCAAGCGTATTCGAAGAGGAGGCATTACCAAGTCCGGCAACGCGCACCTCAGACGAATCATTGTCGAATCGGCCTGGAGCTATCGACACCGGCCAGCGGTCGGAGCCAGGTTACGCAGGCGCCAGGAAGGACTTCCGGCAGAGATCACCGAGATTGCATGGAAAGCACAGAACCGTCTGCACAAACGCTACATGGCGCTGATGGCGCGAGGCAAAGAACAGAGAAAGACCATGACGGCAGTGGCACGCGAATTGTTGGGCTTCATCTGGGCCATCGGGATCAAAGCCGAAGCGTCCTCGAAGCAACAAATGGCGGCATGACGATAACGAAAGAACAAAAGCAAGAGCTTTCCAAATAAGAAAAGCAAAAAACAATCAACACATGAACAACGCTATCCAATTCGAGGACAGGGTCAGCCGCAGCCGGAGCAAGCACGAAGGAGAATCCTCGGCGGAAGTTTGCGACAGGCTCAGCCGGACTCGCGTATGTAGTCAGAGGCAGCTCCCGACGGATCATGACTATGCGGTTCCGACCCGCGAATATCAGCTTGATCAATCGTCGCCATTACCTGCCACGGGCTGCTGCTGACCTTGTCCTCGAAGTACAACAACAAAAAACAACCCCAGCGATTTGCAGATATTGACAGGTCACACCATATCAACTTCCGGATGGGCCACAATCCACTCAGAAGTCGCATTTGAAGCGGCTGAGTCTGTCGCGGATTCGCAACTGCCCTCCCCTATCGGACGCCGCTCGAATCAGTTCCTGCAAGCCGACTTCCTGATAAGTCTTGGCTCGCCGAGTGACTCGGCGATGATGCATGTATTGACCGGAAGATCGTTGTGAAGCTTTCGTAAGTTGCAACCTCCTCTCTACTCGCCATTCAAAGCTGGTACCGTATTTGCGCTTGTAGCACTCAGGCCATGGACAGCGCCCGCTAGGAGTATCGCCGCGGACAGATCCGCGAGGACGGCCAAAAGAACCGCGGGGCATGCCTGCTTTGCGCACATGGCAATGCAACTGTCCGCAGCCACCAGCCTGCAGAGAAGCTTGATCGACAGCATAGAATCCTGGTGTGATGGAAAGATCGTACTTACCCTTAAGCCGCCGCACCCTTATTCTGGGAGCAACGTCCGCCGCCTCACTCGCTACCATTCCTCTTATCGCGCAGTCTCGGAAGGAATCTTTGCCGTTCGCAGATCTTCGCGACGCTCCGGCGTCTGTAACGGCCTACATTGAAACGAACGACTCACGCCAATTGCTTTATTCCGGTAGCCAGTGGAGTTGTGGAGACATAGCCGTTCTCCTGGATACCAGTCAGGCGAAAACCATCGTATCGATCGCATCTCCGACTCTTTTACTCACCCACCTGCGGCTGCGTTGGCGCACACCGCATCCCGCGGACATTTTGGTATTGGGTGACGCATGGGAACGCTCTTATGGAGATCTCGGATGGCGCAACGTCGTTCCCGAGCGCCCATTGCCTTGGTACTCCGCCATCCATCAGAATGCGACAACCCATTGTTACGGAGTCCAGACCGGGGCAGCCAGCCTTGCCTTCTGGCAGATCGACACCACGGGAATTACGCTTTGGCTCGATATAAGAAATGGTGGGGATGGCATTGTCCTAGGTTCGCGTACTCTTATGGCGGCAACACTGGTCGCTCGTCGCGGAGATCAAGGTGAATCCATCCCCGAAGCCTTGTCGTCATTCTGCCGCATCATGTCCCCAACGCCGCGCCTGCCCAAAACAACCATCTATGGATCCAACGACTGGTACTACGCATACGGTAAGAACACCGCGGAAGGCATCCTTCGCGACGCGGAGCTCGCAGCTTCTCTTGCTCCCCACGGGGGGCCAAGGCCCTTCACCATCGTCGACGACGGTTGGCAGAACCAGCAGACATTTCCCGACATGGCAAAGCTTACAAGGCAGATTCGCTCGAAAGGTGCACGCCCAGGATTGTGGATTCGTCCGCTGCAGGCAAGGGAGGGAACAAATCTCAAACTGCTTCTTCCTGAAGCTCGTTATGGACGACGCCAGGATCGTTTCAAAGATCTCGCCTTCGATCCCACTATTCCAGAAGCACTTGAAGCTGCGCTCAACGCGATGCGAAACGCTGTACGATGGGGCAACGATTTGGTGAAACATGACTTCTCCACCTACGAGCTTTTTGGAGCGTGGGGAAGTGAGATGGGACCATCAATCACAACGAGCGGCTGGCATTTCAACAATCGTTCCCAGACGAACGCCGAGATAGTGCACAATCTCTATCGCGCTCTACGCGAAGCTGCGGGTGAGCAGACCATCATCATCGGTTGCAACACCATAGGGCACCTCGCGGCTGGTCTGTTTGAAGCTAATCGCACCGGAGATGACGTGAGTGGCAGAGTCTGGGAGCGTACGCGTCGCATGGGTGTAAATACGTTAGCCTTTCGCCTTCCGCAGAACCGCGCCTTCTTCATAGTCGATGCCGACTGCGTACCTATCACCAAAATGATCGAATGGCAGAAGACTCGTATGTGGCTTGACGCGGTGGCACGCAGCGGAACCGCATTAATTGTGTCGCCTGAACATGGCGCTGTCGGAACTGAGCAGCGGGAGGCGCTTCGTGACGCTTTCGCTACCGCAGCAGCAGCGTCTACCGCGTCTGCCGACGATATGCTTTTCACCAATGCTCCGCAGCACTGGACATTTCAGCAAGGTAGGCACATAAAGAAGTCAGATTATGAATGGGACCAGACCGGCGCATCTCCCTTCTCGATTTAAGACATATGCAAAGGAATCCTTTTCACCGATCTCGGAGAGCAACCTGGGCATTCCATTTTTCAACGCACCGCATAGCGCTTGCTTTTAACGTGTGGATTCGAGGTCCTCGGAATCGAGTCCCATTTATTGTCGGCGTCCCACAAGGCCGTCCTCAATTGGCGGGTATTGCATGCCCCTCAGAGATGCGGATGTAGTAGCCGCCGGGATCGGTGATCCTAAAATCCCTGACTCCCCATGCTTGGAGTCGAATATCGGTCGGGTTCAGCCCCAGGCTCCTCAGCCTTGCGTGCTGCTCTTCGAGATTCTCGGTGGTGTACAAAACAATCTCCACTCCAACCGGTGGGTGCCGAAGCTTCGATAACGAAGCGGCATCGCCGGAGTTGATCGTAGCGACTGGACTCAGAGCAATGACTACGGGCCCAGATTTGAGCGTCACGTACCCATACGATGTCTTCGCGACAACACTAAATCCCAGCTTGGAATAAAACGCGGTATCTCGAACTGGATCGGTAGTGGCAAGCTCAAACTTTGATTCAGCATACGGGCTCTCGGATGTTGTCTGATTTGGCGGGCTGCCCGAATGCTGGGCCGAAACCGCTGGCACAAGGATCGCAAGCGCAACCAGAGCGAGCGCACGAAACCATCGACCGCCGGGATACATGCGGGAAGCATACAAGTACCTACCCGGTCTGTGACAGCCGAAAACGCAGGCCAAAGCTAAAAGAGCCAGCAGGTTTGCAAACACGACTTCGGGGAAAGGATTCCGGTTGAGTAACCGCCTGACCGGACTTTACTCGAAAATGGGGTTATGCCGGATTGGCTACAGCCCCACCGGAACATGCGACTGCCGTTTGGCGAAGGTCATCGCGTGCAATCAAACGGCCGGATCTCCGCGATCCGGCCATAAGAAAATCAAATAACAAACTAAGCCCCTCGTGATCGTCTTCGCGGCTCAGTTACCGGGCGCGAAAGACACTCCGCGAAGCACTTCTCCAAACCTGGCTGCGCGAAGGATCTGGAATTTGCCAAGACCATTGGAAGGTGTTGTGGCCTTTAGTTGGTCCTTCACCGTCACCAGCAGGTTGGGGTCGGCACCCTGGTCTCCACTCGTGCTGATCGTTGAGGTCACGGCAAACAGATCGACGGTTCCGTCGCCGTTATTCTTCCCCGTAAGATTGCGGCAACCGTCGGTTGCGGGAGTTGGATATCCCGGGACGCTGTAAGGAACGCCGATGTTCAGACCGTTGTTAAGAACGTAAGCGAGTTGCCATGTGGTGCCGTTAAAAATCCACTTCTGCACGCCGGCTGTGGCCTGGCTTGCCGGAGAAGCGACATTACCATCCACCGCAGGGGTCACCAGCGTTCCGTCGCCTTCGTCGCAAACATAGAGCGTGTTTGCGTCGGCGAACCATATGCCAAAGGGAAACGCGACCGGATTGCCTGTGCTTCCATCAAGAGCTACCCCGCTCGCCAGCGTCGTGGGAAATCCCGGCAGTACCGTGATCGGCTCACTCGCAAGCTGTGCGGTGCTTCCTGTCGGCAGCACACCTGCATTGCCAACCTGGTAGACCGTGTTAATGCCGTTTGAGCCACTTCCTTTGGTCACGTAAAGCGTGTTGTTGAAGATGGTGATACCGCGGAAGTTGTTGTCCTTCCCCGCCTTATCCGCGGGCGTGTAGCCGAGCTGCGTGATTTCGAAGTCTCCGATTTTGTCGATGTTCGGCGGCACCGGAGGTATTTGCCCCGGCACGAGAAGCTCGACGCCTGTCGATGTGACGAGATCTACTCCAACCTGCGTCGTGAGCAGTTGCGTCTTTGAAAGACCGCCGTTGTTGTTATTTCCTGCCAGGTAGTAATCTCCCGTGCTTCCCTTGATTGCCGCGCGGCCGTTATTTCCGCTGTAGGCATTTCCATCCGTGATTTGAATATTTCCGCCCGCATCCACTTCGGCAACGGCCCGGTAATATTGCGACCCCACTGGGTTGGTCGGGTCCACGACGCCGGGTGTGTTCGAATTCGACACGTCGAGCTGGTTCGGCCCCGTCACGAATCCGGGGCCACCCTTGTAGCCCACGAACGTGATCGATTTGCCGTCCGGCGACAGGTTCAACGCCAATTCAGACTTCGAGCTGAAGCTGGTCACGATCAGGTTGCTGGGAACCGCGAACGTTCCAAGCAGTTTGCCATTTTTCGAGATGTTATCCAGGAAGATCGGCGACGTTACACCGAAACTGGCGTCAGGACCGTCGTTGTTGAACACGGCCGGGTAAGTCCCGTCCGAGACTGCCGTGCCGCACGTAACCGCAACGTTCGTTGTCTTACCGGCGGAAAGTGGGAGCGTGGGCACTTTGACGGTGCCTGCGACGCAGCCGGGAGGCAACGTCTGTCCCACGGTAACCGTCGATGCGGTTCCCGTATAGACAGTGCGGCTGAGAATCAAAGTGTCCGCACCAGCGGCGCCGTTCTTATTTACAAGTGTTTGTGCTGACAACATCGAAGTTGCGGCGATGACAAGCGCAGATTGAACAAGAATTCGCTTCACGAATATGGCCCTCCTAGGGGACTCCAAGACCTGAAACTCAGGCTAGAATGGCGAAACTTAAGCGGGTCTTAAGAGGGCACCTTCGTCACAGACCATTCACCAAGAATTCGCAGGGTGTTAACGAAAGGCTCCATTTCCGCTTCAACGCGACGAAGCCCAAAGAAAATGAGCGCGGTCTATTCGTCGGTCACTCGCTGCGAAAAGAGGACATTTTCACTTCCTGACGACACTGACGGGTTACCCGCTACACAACCAGAGCCTTGCTTAACCAAATGAAAGTGCGGGCACCGAAGGGCGCCCGCATTCCGGTCATCTGCGCTCACGCTCAGTGTTGATCACTTCCAAAATTCACACCTGGAAGAAGACCAGTACCTTCCAGACGGACACCATCCAGTTTGAGTGGATCGAGACCTAACGCCTTGAGGATTGTCGGCGCCACCTGTAACGTTCCTACTTCACTGAAGACCGTGCGTGGCCTGAAAGACGGGTTTGAGAGCAGCAGCATCACGTTGGTGTCGTCATGCGCAAATCCTCCGTGTTCTTCCTGCTTCTTGTTGCTGCCGGTGTAGATAACTCCTACGTTCGGAGCAACGATGATGTCAGGGGTGCGAGGATCGAGACCGGGCCCCATGCCAGGCCAGTTGTAGTTCAGTGCGAGGCTTGCACCGTAAAAAATCTGGCCGGCGCCAATGATCTTCAGATTGCCCTCAAGGAGGGACACAGCCTGATCGGTATACGAAGTATTTGTAACCCAGATCAGAGAGACATCGTCCTCCGTTGCGCCGATTCCGCTACCGTTGGGATCCTCTGACGGCGGCATGGCCGCGTGAAGCTGATTGGAGATGATGGTGGCCGGGGAGAGTCCATTATTAGTTTTTCCGGGGATTGGGAAAAACAGGTTGGGGTCGATAGGAGATTGGCCATGCTTGGAAGTGATGATGATCAGTGTCGATTCGAGCAAGCCGCGATGACGGAGACCATCCACGATTTGGCCGATAGCGTCGTCTGCATACTGGATATCACCAAGAAGGCTTTCACTTGGTGTACCGGCCGCATCGAGATATCCACCCTTTACGCCGTTCTCGATGAGCTTCTGGGCCACGCTGACGGCTTGGAAGTTCATACCGAATATCGTCGGCGTCTTGGTCTTCCGCGCACCAAGGTGATCTCTGCCGGCAATCTCATTCAGGATGGCATTCACCTTCAACTGGTCGTAGCACTTGATGTTTTGGAAGCTGTTGGTCCATGCAGTAAGGTCTGAGTTTGGGTCTGGTACGGCGCTGCAGTTCGTTCCGTCCGCCGCGGTTACGTTGGGCAGACCGATCACATTGGAGTTGATCTCAGGCGAGTAATAGTCGTCGAGAACCCCCACGCCGTCACGGCCAGCAACCGACGAATATGCCGGATGCTTGTCAGACCACGCTGTATAACCTCCGGCTTTATGGATGACTCCATAGATCGTGTTCGTGCGAACGAATTCCCAGGGGGAGACCGGCGCGCAACCGCGGGCTGGGTCGCGATCCATCTTGGTCGAATCGAGCGATGCCACGCCGCCGTCCGTGAGCGCAGCCCCTGGTGCGCCGCCATTCACCTTTGTCTGGTCAATATCGAGGCCTTCCTCATACTCCGTGGTGTAGCCAGTCGGCGCGGATTTGGGATCGCATGGCGCCGCGGGATTGCCATTCCCTGTCGTTGTCATGGGGCCGTCCAGCGACCGGTCGTAGGCAACATCGTAGTAAACGCCCATCAGACGCGGCGTTGCTCCGCTGACAATGTTCATGAGGCCGGGGAACGAGTCTGACGGCTTGGAGGTATTGGCGGCGGCATAATTCACGCCGTTTTCACCGAGTCCGGCAAGGTTCGGGCAATATGGCTTCCCGTCGTTCGCCCCGGCGATGCCATTTGCGCAGTTCTTGAAGTCGACAGCGTGCATGCCATCGATGCTGATCAGCAATACGTGTTTGATCTGGCCTTTGTCCGAATTGTCGTGATCGTCATGATCCTGGGCGACCGCACAGATCGAAAGCAACGCAGAAAGGACAGTTGCGGCGGGAAAAAGTTTGCGCATATAGCCTCCTGTTTACCTATCTGTTCATCGAGAACGGAAAGACATCTCAGGCGAAGGTAGTGGCAGAAGTCTTAAGCGCGGGTTAAGATAGGGCACCATTCACGTTCATTTCACAGGCTTTTCATGAGTTATTTGCATGGGAGAATACTCCCAATCGCTGTTGTCCCTGGATTTGAGTGGGAATCCATGTTGTCGAAGCGCTCCACCCGGATGCGGCGGATTTCGAGGACAGAGCGCGGACACTGCGGGCATATAGACCCTAATATTTAGCTCTTTATCTCGGTGGGTTGTATCTATGGTCTTTTCGGGGCTTGTACATTAGCTTGCTCCAGCGTATGTTCCCGAGGACGAAATGGGCAAAAACAGCCTCGCAGAACAGAACCGGACACCCGCCCCTGTGCGGCGTTCATTGTTCATGGCACTATTCCGCAATGGATGGCTCTGGGTGTCAACGGCTGGTCTCCTTTTTCTTATGTACGGGACTTCATTCATGTTCAATCGTCAGTGGGATCATCGCGTGTTCCATCCGTGGGCTATTGTCGTTGGCGTCGTCCTTGTGATGATCGCCCTCATAAAACAAAAGGGCGATGGAGAAATGGGATGAGAGGCTCGTATCGACTCGAACAACCATTCCGAGCAGGTGACTCCGAGAAGGCTGCGGCGGACGGCGGCATTTACTACTTGACTGACACCCGAGGCGCATTATTGCCGGAGTTATAACTGGTGTAGTCCGCCAGCAATTTCCTCTGGTTCCTCAAATGACAATGAAATGACGAGAGCACCATCGAACTTTTCGACTCGTTGTGCTGCAATCAACTGTCGACCTTCGAGACTCGTTTCCGATCTGCTGCATTGTTGACTGATGCAAAGCATGACGAGAATAGCTTCGAAGGTTCGAGATAACGCGTCGAAAGGAAACGCATGAGTTATTCACGCCTCGTATTAGCCGCAGTCGCGGCTCTGATCACATTTTTCACATGGGGATTTTTGACAGAGGGTTGGTTGTTACGGAAGGATTTCGCGGCTTCGGCGACGCTTTATCGAACATCGGATTTACAGATGAAGTACATGCCATTGGGCATGGTGGCAACTCTGGTGGCGCTGCTCGCAGCTGTTGTGCTCTACGCTGGCTGGTGCGGTGGTACATCCGGGGCCGTCCGGGGTTTGCAATTCGGCCTTCTGATCGGAGTGTTTGTCGCTTGCATCCACTCAATTTCCAACCTTGTCACCATGAACATGCAAACGAAACTCGGCTTGGAAATCGCTATTTGTAACGCGTTTGGGTGGGTATTGGTCGGTCTTGTTATTGGACTGGTTTACAGGCCGCTCAAACCCTAAAGAGCAAACTATGTGAGTTCCGCGCGAATCATCGCTAACCGGAAGTGGTCTGGTTGCCCACAACCCGCTTGAAACCCTGATTCTTGAGCACGGGGCGCATCTCGCGTTGGCTTGTGACCTGTGATTCGATCTGATGCGAAGGGCCTACACGCTCGAACCAATCCATCATCACCGGATCGCAAACGTGTTCGCGCTCGAATCGCTCCAAATCGGTCTCGCGCCGCGCCCGCGCTACGGTGAAGAAACACTGTGTGCAAATCGATTCGACGCAATCGCTCGAGTAGCGATGAGAGAACGGGTGGAGACTTGAAGTATTCAACGGTGACCTCTTCTACAAAAATGGCAACCGAAGGCAATGAGTGTTACAACAGACTTTCGAATGAGACGCCCGCCGTTCCCCAAAAACGGCAGGCGCCAGATGAACACTTGCAGATTTCCCAGTAGGAGGTTGAAAGGAGTTCATCATCCACCCGTTGTCAATAACTTGCAAATTACGAATCGTGGTTACTGAAGATCGAGGATAGGTTACGGGCGGATTAAATCCCCTAACTCAATACACACCAAGGAACGACTTCAATATTCGTTCTGCCCGAATGACTCGGCTGCAACTTTACCTCAGCGTCGTTTGCCCTAGTTCGCGTTATTGATGTCGGGGTCGAGTTCGGGTACGTTCATCCCAAAAGCAGCGAATTCAAGGTGAGGCGATGCCGAATCTGATACTTGACATGTCCGAACTCGAATTCATGCAGGAGCATTATTCTTTCGGGCCGCAAATAGTAGACAGCGTTGTCGTTGAAGCGACGAAAGCCCTCCTGCAAGGGGGGCATATTTATGTGGAACGCCAATATGAGAGTGCTCCCCCTGACCGGTTGATGACAATATCGTCCATCGAGGACTTCAATCGGTTTTGGGGTTCGCTATTTTCGAATCGCGAAGAGTGAAAAATCTACAACATTTCACTTAGCGCACTGCAAGGAATTCCAAAACGGAAGGAATCAGTGCCCTCAGGCGGGAAGACTCCGCTCACTCTGACCACAACGACAAGTCAGACAGCACCTGACGCGCAATCCTGACCTCACCAGCAAGGATTAGCAGCACCGCTTGTTGCATCTTCGGTTCGGTCTTGATCAGTTCATTGAAGGCAACTGAACTGAGTCTGAACACCTCTGCGTCCCAACATGCTTTAGCCATCATTGAGTAAGGCTGATTCCCAACGATTGCAGGAATTCCAAGTAGCGAGCCCTGGCCAACTCGAATCCTGACGTCCTTGCCTCCTACCTGCATCGTCAAGCTGGCTTCGCCCGATTTCACGAAGTACAAGAAGTCAGCGAGTTCACCTTGACGGAACAGAATTCCGTCTTGAGGGATGATCGCCGCAGACTGGCTAACGATCTTTTCCGCCAGCTCACGGTCAATGATGGTTTCCAACGAAGGAATCGGCATTATTCAATAACAAAGCAGAGCTGATTCAGAAGATGTGATTTGCATCAAGCAGTTTGGTCGGAAGTCTGGGGATGATTTGCTTGCTTCTTGAAACAGGCGCTACAGAGAACGGGCCGTTTCCCCGTCGGTTTGAATGGGACTGTCGTGTCTATTCCGCACTCGGAGCACTTCACGCGTGTTTCAACTCTGACCCGTCTGCCGCCTAAAGCGTTGCATTGCTTGCAGCGTTTCGGATCGTTGTTGAATCCCTTGTCAAAGAAGTACTGCTGCTCACCTGACGAAAAGATGAAAGTCTTGCTGCATTGAACACACGTTAGCTCCCTGTCAACGAATTCCATGGGGCGTCCTATCCATTGGGGGAGTGCGAATGTGGTGATTGCACATAGTGTGCGTCCTTCGGCCCAAAAGGTCAATTCCTTACTTTGAATCGTCCTCGATCCGTGGACTCTGCTGGCTGGAGCGCTATTTGGCGAGTAGCTTCTGGACCACGGAGGCATCATCTGCATCTGCCTTGATGATCTTGTTGTGCAGGCAATACAGGGCCAGTTCAAGGCGGTCTGTGACGCCGAGCTTGTCGTAGATTTTGCGAAGATAGTTCTTGATCACCTGTTCGGTGGTCCCCAGCTGAAAAGCAATTTCCTTGTTGCGCATGCCTTTCGTGATGCAGGTGATGATCGCCGTCTGCTTGGGAGAGAGGTGCAGTTGCGTACTCGGACTTAAGAGCGCAGCTTCCCTGGCACGATAGGATTCGATAACCCAGTTGGTCGACTGGTTGTCGATCCAAGTCTCTCCGGCATCGATGCAGCGCACGCACTTTACCAGCAGATCAGGAGAGATCGAGCGAGACAGGATGCCGCGTATGCCGCGCCGATAGAGTTCCACCGTCTGGTCTTTGTCCACGGCCACGGTTTGCACAATGAGTTTGATATCGGGCGCGATGCGTAGGAGTTCGGGGATTGCGCTGTCGACGCCAGTCAGAAGTTCACCCTCGAGAAGGACAACATCGGTAGGATGGCGTTCAATCGCAGCGCGGAGGTGTTCCAGCGAGTCCGCCTGCGCGACGACGCGAATATCATTTTCAAGTGCGAGGACCTTACTGATTCCGACGCGATAAATAGCCTGAGAGTCCGCGAGAACGACGCGGATCGTTCTCGGGTCAACAGGTCCGTCAAGAATTTCGCCATCGAGTGCTTTTAAGCGTTCCATATGACACTCCAACTCGGATTGCAGACTATGCGACGGCCAAGCCGAGCATAGAATTAATCCGGCGTTGGATTGGGTCCGCAGATTCGATCATTTTCGGAGGCACGGCATTGGGAACGGGGGTTTCAACCATCTGCAGTGCGGGTACCGGTTCAGCGGGTGACTCAATCGATTTGGATATCGGTCGACGATCTTCTGCGGCTCCTAGGAACGGTTTCAGCGCCTCCAAGACTAAGTCGAGCTGTTCCATTCGATTTCTCACCCTCACGCCTTCTTCGTTGATGAGCCCAATTGATCCATCGCCTGATTCATCCCAGAACGATAGGCATCATGGCTTGTTCCGTTCATCTTTCTGCCCCCAGTTTGCTCATCGTAAACAACAGTAACCATCCAATGTATTACCCAAAGTGTGCACATTGGTTACCAAGGGGCCAGAAGCCCAACATGAACTATCTGGAAAACTTGGCGTATTTTCGCCTTATATTCGCCTATACTGGTTGCGCGTGGCAGCTCCCTGAAACCCGACTCTGTGACTACACGGTCATCTGCAAAGGGTGCGGAGAGAACATACCAGCGCCAGTGCAGACGATGCCAGACACCTGGATCATCGCGCAGTGTCCACTCTGCGGCGAACGTCGCTCATATCTCCCGCCTGACATCTTCAGGGGCAGGCTGTCGAAGCGACTGCTCACGCGCAAGCCGGTGAAATCGGAACGGAGGAGTCGCTGAATGGGCAAATGAACAGGCAAGATTCGATCAATAAAGCGGTAAAGATGAAATGGTCATGATCGTCCATTACAGGGCCAGTAAGGACTCGGCGTAGCGATCTACCGTTTCCTTCGGAAGATCTGGCACAGGCGTCATCGGATTAAATGCATCAATAACATATTCATCATTCTCACGCGCGATCGCTTCTCGTGCTTGTTCATTGGTTACGCGCAATCCCATCCGCTCGTCCGCAAGAACCACTTTCTTGACTACGGATCCCATTGTCTCTGACATGGATCTATCCTATTCCTTCTTTAAACGGCGGAACAGATGGGGATTTGGCATTAGCAACTCACACGCATCAGAACCGAGGTTTCGCTGACATGAGGCAGATGAACAGGGCGATTGCACGGGAAGGGGACGACAGGCAGAAGCAGGATTGGTTTGCATCCACGCTCGTCATCAGCAGGCGATCCATCTATCGCCGAGCAGCAGCCGCCACACCTTGCGAATGAGAGCGAGTCGTTCGGCAAGCGAGGCCGGTGCTCTGCTGACCGGAGACTCGCAACAAAACAAAAAAGGCTGATTCGAGCTACGACGGGAAGAGCCTTGCCACCATTTCGGCGTTAACATCTGCGTCCCGATGGGCGTGACCATTCCTCCTTAGCTCGTCGATTGTGGCTATCGCCTTACTAGGGGCGAAGCCCCATGTACGAACAAGGTCTTCCTGCGCCGCTTGGCAGTTCTTGGCGACGAGTGCCCTGCTCCATGCCCCACGATTCCCTAGTGGTGCAAATATGAAGGAAACGGTGTCATTCATAAACAGTTGCAGATGGAGCACACCTTTCATTCGCTCTGCATCCTCGTTTCCCTTCCGGCTCATTCCTAATACTCAAAGCTCTTGATATACCTGTTTGCACAGATTTTGTATTTCCTCCGATGTTGCATAGCGATTCTGATCAACGACCAAAAGCCACCGTATATCCGCTGGTCGTCGGCCACAAATCTCAGTTTCGGTAACCCCGTGTTCCAGTGTTCCGCTTTTGTACTGCACGTCGTAGCGAGTCGTTCCGTGCGGGTGGTAATACATATCATCCCGGTTATGGGGCATCTCACTGACCTCCACAGTCCCTATCGATTCGCGCCAATATCGCAAAGCTTAATTACTTCCTCCGGTGTCGCACGCCTCCGAAGCTCGACAATCCAAATCCAATCAATATTCGCTGGTCGTAGGCCACAAATCGCACGCTCAGTGACGCAGTTCCTAGTGTTCCCACGGTTGAGATGAACGTTGTAGCGAAGCAAAGCTCTAGGCCTTCCGCCAGCGCCAGCAAAAGCCATACCCCCACCTCCGCCTCACACCTTCGACCGATGCCAGTCTTCACGGCTCAAGCAGGCTACCTTCTCTCCTGATAACTGCGAACCGCAGTCTACACACAGGACATCTCGGTCCGAAAAGTGATGCACAAACCCTCCATTACACTCAACAGATTCAGAAGTCCCAAGGGGGAGTCGTTTGGGAAATCTCGCAGGCGGGGCCATTCGCCCCCCAAGTACTTACATGAACGTGTCGATTACCATTAGCTCTTCGCAGTCGTGGAGTCGCTCAGCATCCCCGAGTTCGTCTTCTTTTGCGACGGTCGCTACTGTGAGAAAGCACTTCATACAAATTGAATCCCACGTGTTGTCTTCGTTAAGCCTGTGGTAGAAAGCAACACGAGATAACAGTCTCATTGGCTGCCCCCTTTTGGTCCTTCGTCACGATTTCTCACCGCTTGCAAGATTTCGAGATTGCCAGTTTTGGGAGTTCTCAACGGTCTCAGCAGACGGCGGCTTCGTGCCGTTGTATCGCTCGACCCGAACGGGGTCGCAGACATGCTGCTGTTCATATCTCAGGAGTTCGCGCAGGTCATAGACCGTTGCCACGGTCGCGAGACATCGCCGACATATGGAGTCCATCGTTCTGTCCAGATTCGAACGATGAGCGAATTTCGGAGATTCTGCCATTCGAGGTTGCTCCAAGTGGAAGCGGAAGAACCCCTCCAACGTTGTTGGCTTTCCCTACGCAGCGACAATATTGGGTGCTTTGGGTCTGTTTGCGAAACACGTTCTGCACATTACAGGTTTGCCCTGAGTCGGCTTGAATGGGACAGTTGTGTTGCTCCCGCATTCTGAGCAGATGACCTGCGTTTCGGATCGAAGCCGACCGTTCCCGGCTCCTCTCTTGGCCTTGCATTGCTTGCAGTACTTGGGTTCGTTGACAAATCCCTTCTCCCGAAAGAACTGTTGTTCTCCCGAAGAGAACACAAACAGCGCACCGCAACCTACGCACAGGACTTCTCGGTCAGCAAAAGGCATGAGCCCTCCTCAACGCAAAGGCAGATTCAGCGAAGGGGTCAACGGGGTGGGGGACAGCAGTTCCTCTGTGAACTGGATGCGTGCCGGACAATCTATACCTTTTCATCTTGAAAGTATGTTCGGTACCGAACAAACGCGGAATATCTTTTGGTCCTGTAAACGCGGAAGCCGACGTCTCCAAGGAGAGTTGGGAGGCTCGGAAGAAGGCGACAACCTGATGGCTACATAATCAAACGGTTAGCTTTGATCTCGCTAATTGTTCGCTCGATCTCCTCACGGATACGGCCCAACCTTACCTCCAGGCCGATCACGTTTTGCCAAGACACCCTGCCAAAATCGAGTTCCTCAAGGATTTCAATCATGCACAGTGCATAGCGTGTTTCTATTTTTCGATCTCCTCTCAACCTGTTGCACTCTTCCTTTGCCTTGCTTTTGATCTCTACGACTAGCGATCTGAGGCGTTCTGACTTCTCAACATCTGAAGCCATTTCCTCTGCCTCCTTCGTCATGTCGAGCAACGCATTCAATGTCTCAAGATTGTCCATACCGCCTCAGTTGAGCGCAGGCTTTGCGTCTTCTTTGACCAACAGCTCAGCGTGTGCGGAATGCGATAGCCGGACGTGGGCAGCAAAGTGTTTCGACAAATCTCCAGGGCTTTTGGGGCTGGGACGAAATTCCGCTGGGCAAAGGGAACATCTGTAATAGCCCGAGAATCTCCCATTGCGGTCGGTGGCTGCGGTGAGGTGCGCGACTGTTCCCATGGCCAAGTTTACGCTTTACCCAACTTTATTGATGGGCCGCCACCCATCGTCAAACCGAATCAGTCGGATCGCATTCTCGTTTCGCGTCGACGATTAAGCCACCCCCCTGCTCGTTCGGGATGAATTCGCCCTCGAGATCCAAAACGGGCAGTTGTTTCTTTTTAGCGTCATTGGCACGCGCCTTCTGCCGCTGACGCCTTCCTTTGGCTCTCCCCTCTGCATCGAAGAGTCGGCTCAACGCCATTGTCAGTTGTACGATGTCGGCGGGATCGGTCGCCGCCTGGATTGCGATGTTGAGCTTTTTCCTTGCTGCTGAAACGAACATCAACTACTCCTGAGAGTGAGGATCGGCCAAGATTCCTGTCAGTCCGGTCAGCCGCCGGGGTGAAATTGGGGTACGATGTTGCATCCGCACGAGCAGCAAGATTTGCCGTCGGAGGCAACGAGTCTCTCATCTGGGGGATGGTGGAGGGACCCGCTGCGTGGAATTACGTCAGTCCGGTCAGCCGCCGCCAGTGAAATTGGCGTACTCTCTGTTGTCGTCCGCGCGTGAACAAGACCTTGCTCTCTCCAGGCTTCGGAAAGCATTCATCCGGGGAAATTTGAACGCTTCCGCCGCACGGATTTCTGTTAGTTAGGTCAGCCGCCGATGCGCCCCGGTTTGGACACCGGCCCCCCGTCTTCGATCCTGTGGAAGCAACCTGTTTAAATCACTTGCCCTGATCGAGCGCCAGACGCATGGGAAGCACCGCGAAAAAATTTCACTGTACCTCGCGTTTCTTATACTCCTCGATCAGCCAAGGCCAGCATTCGTGCTTTCGCTCTTCGGGCTCAAGAGCAGATTCCGATGCCTCAGTTGCGACGGTGATGAAACACTGACGGCAGATGGAATCGATTGTGCCGTCCTCATTAAATCGATGTACGAACTGTAATGTAGGGGTTTGAGTCATCGTGGTTCATCCTTTTTCCCAAGACATCACCTAAAGGCCGAGAGTAAGTTCTCAGCTGCCTACAGTGCGGTATGCGATCCAGGTGCCCATTTACGATGCAATTTGCTTTCCATCTTCATCGCGCCCGACAGCCAAAATTCTTGTCGGTCAGGTCAGCTGGAACAGAGGCGGCTTGGGACATCCACCACCCGGTCTCAATCGGCCCAAGGTACTACAACGCGTCATCGGACTTGCCGCGAACCAGTTCAACTGATTTTGAAAGGGATGTTTGGGTTTGTACCTGGTCGGGTCGAACCGATGACGTCTTCCATGCCATCATCTGTCAGACTTCCGTGCCTTGTATCATCTGCAGTTGTGGCAGCCACTAAGAACTTCACTCCACACAAACACCTGTTGAACCGGAGGGTGCGCTTCGGTCCTTCCACTTGCTTTCTTTGTTCAGCCCCGCTGCGCTCGAAGAACCGTAGCGACGAGCACGTATTTCCGTAATGGCTCCAACACAGGTTCAATCTTTGGAATCAGCGACTCGATCTCATTAATCAGACAAGCATTCCTTATAAGCAACTCACAATTCCTTGCTGCAAAACCTTCAACAACGAGCATCTCTCCAAACTTGAAAACATGATGGGCGAAGCTGTTGCCAAAGGGCCAGATGCGGTCGATCAATTGCCCCCGGCGACCGTCTATATGTGGCTAAGCAAGATTTTCTACGGAATACTCTACCGAGAGAATTTGCTCAGAGCAGACCGCAGACGCGGTAAACGGCCAATCGTGCCGAAAGAGATTTTAGAGGAACTGCGGCTTCATCATGACTTCATGCAAGGTATACGGCGTTCGCTCGAATTCCCTTATGGCATACCCGGCTCGATCTTCATCTTCGGAACCAGCGTGCCCAGCCGAGTCGAGGCGCAATTCGACTTCTTGGACAATCATGAAAATCGATCAATCGCGCTCCGCATGGGTTCCGTCGGCATCGTTTGCATTCTGCAGGACGGCGCGATGACCAAAGGCTTCCATGATCACCTAGGCGAGCCCTACTACCGCGACGCCCCACTACACCCGGTGCAGTTCCGCGAGGTGACGGCATTGACCTTTTACAAGGCAATGTTGCTGGATTCGACTGCGCTATACACCATAGCTGAGACCCCTGAGAAGATGCAGATCGTCACACAAATGCCTCCGGGAGTCAATTGTCGGGAGTGGGATTGGCTCATGTTTTGCAGAATACTCGGGTACTACTGGAACCAGCCCGTCGAGCAGATATATGGCGGGGAGATTGGATGGGCGTCTTCCCTCAAGGGAGAAAACGGGGAGTTTCAAAAGCTCGACCCCAATGCTCACTACAGTTTTCTTGTTCCTGACAAGTGGAAAGAAGCGCAAGCTCAAGGGTTCAGACGTGAGTCCACAAATGAGATCTAGCACGGCGTGTACTAGGCCAAATAATCTGCCTGCTGACTTTCCGTTGTAGCCATTCGTCCTCCATTCGTTTCGCCTACGCGCCTTCCTTTACCAGCTTCATCACTGTGCCCGGGGCGATACCCAATGATACGAACCTTTCGGATACTAACGAACACATCCCAGTAGGTCGAGGCGGTAAGATCTGCCGATGCAGCTCCAGAGCCTTCGCCGAATGACTCTGTTTTTTTCTGCGACAACGCATACGATGGCCAGAAGTCCGCTACCCTCTAGTCCTTTTGACTTCAATTTTTTCAATCGAACAATTCGGATTCGTGCTTTCTGCAGGATAATTGGCTTGAACTCAACGGAACAGGCGCGATTGAGGTTGTAATCTGCCGAGCCGATTGAGATCGGGGAAAACGTGTTGTTTGCCAGTGATGAACGAGCGCGTCGATGTTCGATCTTGCCAAGGAGACCACACCATGTTGAGAAAACTTGCAGTGCTCCTTCTCTGCCACTCACTCTCTCAGGCCGTTTGGGGCCAATCCAATCCAACCGCAGTCACGAACTCAGACCTGATTAGAATGGCAAACGCTGGAATCGGAGATCAAACGATAATCCTCGCAGTCCAGCGCGGACCTGCGATGCTCGATACATCGCCGCAAGCACTGATTCTCTTGAAAAATGCTGGTGTATCGGACGAAGCGTTGAACGCCATATTGGCAGCGACCAAAAGTCCAAGCCAGCCAAACGCCGAGGCGAGCCAAAGCGCATCAACCAGCTCACCATTGGCGCATGATGCAGAACAAACGTATGAACATCGTCGTTATCAACCCCCAGCAAACCCACGCATTGGGTCGCGATGGCACATATGGTGATCGTGGAGGTGAAAGTCCATCAGTGACGCAAGTGGACGCAGTCCGAACGAATCGATCCCGAGCGATTGGAGAAGCTAGACGTAAGAATTGGCGGTCCGCCGTTGTCCCGTGCTGGCCATATAAGGGAAGGCATAGCAAGAAATACCTAGGCCCCTTAACCGTATAATTCTCGCCACTATGGAAGATACATCTTGGACTGGAGTGACCTGACATACGTTTGCCCAAGCTGTGGCAGCCACGGTAAGCAGCTTTTCGTTAACTACGGTATGGGCTTGGATGTGGACAAGACTAGACAAGCTGCGTGGGCGGATGATCCCCGTGCAGATCGTGTAACGAACCACTCCCCGACAATCTCCCTTTTCGCATCGAAATAATTCCGGCGTCACTTGAAGAACTACGCAAAGCAGGTTTTCCCACCCCTCCGGCGAACTGATCTAATCTCGACGTCGCCGTCCGCAGGGTGGCGTTCGATGATACGAAGCACTTCCGCTCGGTGCTACACTGAGTCGCAATGGCGGATACCACGGTACGAAAGCGGACCTTCGCCCCATGGATGGGTTTGTTGTTAATGGTGCTCGGCACCTTGAGCAACGGGTTGCCGTTCACTGGTTTTCCGGCAGCGCTGGTTCCATGGATCAGCCTCCTGCTTTCGCTGATTGGCTTTGTGGTTGTTCTCTTCGGCCTGTGGCAGGTGTTTGGGCAATCGACGGTCTATAAAGGAAAGCTTTCCAGCGCCCTGGCAACGGGGCTTTCCCTGTTGTTCTTGGCTGGAGCCATCATTTTCTTCTGGAGCGCACGACACATCCCACGAGAGTCCGCAGCTGCTCCGCAGGTAGGGCAGCGGGTGCCAGATTTTACGTTGCCGGACAGCACCGGTCATTCTGTCTCGCTGACGCAGTTGTTCTCTGGTTCAGCAAGCAAGGAGCCGCCCAAAGCTCTTCTACTGGTTTTTTATAGAGGATACTGGTGACCGTATTGCAACCTCGAGTTACGAGGCATCGAAAGATCTCTACCGGAATTTGAAGCACAAGGAATCTTGCCGGTCGCCATTAGCGTTGATGCTGCGGAAGTTTCTGAAAATCTCCGCCACAAACGTGGCTACTCGTTCCCATTTCTTTCCGATCCCAAGGCGGAGGTGATTCGGCGTTACGAACTCCTGCATCCACGCGGAGGTCCGGATGGAACCGATATCTCCCGCCCGGCGGAGTTCCTGATTGATCGCTCTGGCACTGTGCGCTGGGAAAATTTCACCGAAGATATCCGAGTGAGGCCGCGGGCAGACGAGTTGTTAGCTCCGGCGCGCTCCATCCGATAATCGTTCAGCACTAGCTTCATCAGACCGGTCATGGATGGGCTGCTTTGAAGTTGCCCTGGGCGTCGCCGTTTTGATACCGGGCATGACGACGACGATCGATCCTACTTCCCGTCCTTGTCCTTCGGGAGCACCAGTGCGACCAGTCCAAACTTAGTCTTCCCGCTTTCGGTGCTGTCAATCCCCACGATCCGGAACTGCTCCGGTGTCCCCGCCCGAAGCTCGTGATCGCTGTCGCTCCCATTTACTGTCATATGCCCGCTCTTGCGGTCGCCGCACGTCAGCCCGCTCTTCGCCATTGTCAATGAACCTACCGGCTTGCCGTGGTTGCATTCCAGCACTTCGCCGAACTTCGCCAGCGGCTTCCGGTAAAACTCAAGAACATGCTCCGGCGAGTCGGGGGTCAGAAAGCTCACTGCCTTTACGCTGAAGTGAAAACTGTTCAGCAAAAATCCCAGGTCCGCCGACGATGAATCGCTGTCTTTCTCCTTGAACGGCGTCGCTCCCGGATATGATGGCAGCCCAATATCCTTTGCCGTTACATGCGAATTAGCATGCACGTTCAGGTTAAAGTCCGAATCTTGCGCGAATGTTGGAAGCGCAAAGGAAACAGCACCCATCAGAACGATTGTCGGCATCACCGCAAGCCTGACTCGACACATAGGACACCTCGCTATCCTGTACGCTCGAGTCGACGATCAGGTTCCAGTTAATCGACTGAACATGTGGCTGAGACAAATTCCGATCGGCAAAGTCAATGTTGACAGTGATCACGTCCCCTCGAAGATCGATGATCTGGGCGAATCACCGCCTAACAGGAAGTAACACCATAAACGGGTTATGTCCGGGTTGGCCACCACATAGCCCCGAACCTCAGTTTGCCTAGATTCATCAGCCGCGCATAGAAATGACAATGAGATTACGTTCCATTGACAAATGCTGCGTTAGCCAAGCGCACTCTCCTGGCAAAGGAGGCTCTCTGTATGGAGCACACAAATAAATTCGATGGCGTAATCGACCGCCGTTCTTTCGTCAAGAATGGACTAACGGCTGCAGGTTTCGCGACCGCAGGAGTCGGACTTGTGAGCAGCACTTCATTGGCACTCGCGGACGAAAAAGGCGAACGTAGCGGCAGCCTCTCTTTTGGGGATGCCGCCCTGTTGCGGTTCGCGGCCGCGGCAG
>CAWFWK010000021.1:0-545768 GCA_963819425.1 uncultured Acidobacteriaceae bacterium
AGCGCTCTAACCAACTGAGCTACGTCCCCAGAGTGAATCTGGAAAACCTACTGCATGCTGCTGATGGTTCGGAGTTATCACTCGTTCCACCTTGCAGTCAACCGCATTCAGCGCGGGAAGCTAAGCTGCACCTTTGCTTCTGCAACATCATTGAGTGTATCAGAAAAGCGCCGTTTTCATGGCATCCGCGCCGGCCATTTCCCCGGTCGCGCCGGGATTGGAGAAGCCCCGTGGTCCACACTTCTCCGGCGGAGCCTCGCGAGCCACGCCGGAGAATCTTCACGCCTTGATTGCCATAAACTGCGGCCGCTAGGCTGTCCAGGCCGCAACCGGGCGACTCCCGCGAGCAGCCGCTGTGAAGCCCATGTCCATCGAAATGCCCCGGACACATTGCAGTAGGTGGTTGGCAATAGAAGGCAGCTTCTGAGCAGTCACCCGGAACGACGGCCCCGAGACGCTCACCGCGGCCACAGGCTGCCGTTGCGCATCCAGCAGTGGAACCGCGATGCAGCGAAGTCCCTCTTCAAGTTCCTCGTCATCCACGGCGTACCCGCGACGACGCGTCTTTTCGATCTCGGTGCGCAGCGCTTCGGCCGTGGCGATCGTCCGATGCGTGAATTTCTCAAACCGGGTCCGGCGAATGATCTCGTTGATCCGGTCCTCGGGCAGAAACGCCAGCATCGCCTTGCCTACCGAAGTGCAATGCACAGGATTGCTGGAGCCTACACGGGTAATCATGCGAACCGAACGCGCCGGCTCGATCTTGTCGATATAAATCACCCTCGACTGTTCGAGGATGCAAAGGTGCGCGGTCTCCTCTGTCTCGGCCACCAGGCGCCGCAGATGCGGTTGCGCGCGCTCACGCAGGTCGTATTGTTCAATCGCACGATTGCCAAAATCGAAGAGTCGCAGGCCGAGGCGAAACTTTCCCGCTCGTTGTCCGCTCCACCATGCGATGACGCTCCAGCACCATCAGAAAACGGTGCGCAGTGCTTTTGTGCAGTTGCAGCGACGAGGCTACCTGCGCGAGGCCCAGAGGAACTTCGCTCTCGCCAAGCAATCAAGTACGGCAAAAGCACGGTCAAGTGCTTGAACTTTGTATGTCCCTTGAGGGGCGGTGTCTCGCATTTTGGTCCTCTATTCCGTCTAGAAGTACAGCTCTAGTTTCTCAGAATATGGGACTAACGTCAAGAAAATGAGACGAAGCTCCTTGAGCATGAGATAGATGCGGCGGTTGAGGATTTCGCGAGACTAACCTCTGAAGGGCGCGCAGAATTACGCTGGTACTTCGTCCCCTTCGCCTGGCGCAAGGAACAGGTTCTCTTCGAGGCCATGTTGTCTTGTGTATAGGTCGTAGTAACGGCCGCCCAGCGCAAACAGCTCTGCATGATTGCCGCGTTCCACGATTCTTCCCTGCTCCACCACCAGGATCTGATCTGCGCGCCGAATCGTTGAAAGCCTGTGTGCGATGACGAATGTCGTCCGCCCCACCATCAACTGGTCCAAGCCTGCTTGGATCATCGCCTCCGATTCGGAGTCAAGCGAGCTGGTCGCCTCATCCAGAATGAGAATGCGCGGCTGTGCCAGCAATGCCCGTGCAATCGAAAGCCGCTGCCGCTGCCCGCCGGAAAGCTTCACGCCGCGCTCACCAACGATCGTCTCGTATCCTTCCGGAAAGCGCTCGGCAAACTCGTCAACGCGTGCCGTGCGACATGCAAACAGGAACTGCTCTTCGGTTGCGTCGGGCCGCGAGAACATGATGTTCTCGCGAATCGATCCGTCGAAGAGGAATGAGTCCTGCAGCACCACGCCCAATTGCGAACGATAGGTGTTGAGGTCCACGCTGGCGAGATCGATCCCGTCCACCAGCACCTGCCCGCTCGTGGGCGTATGAAATGCGCAAATGAGGCTAATGACGGTTGACTTGCCTGATCCCGATGAGCCGACAAGGGCTGTCACAGTCCCCTGCTCCGCTTCAAAGCTGATGCCGTGCAGAACCGGCTTGTCGGCTTCGTAGGCAAACTCTACATTGTCGAAGCGCACATTGCCTTCGATGGGTGGCATCTTCAATTTGCGCTTCGGATCCTGATTTTCTTCGAGCTCTGCCATGATTTCGCGCGTTCGGTCCAGCCCTGCGAAAGCCTCGGTCAGCTGGGTCCCGATGTTCACGATCTGAAAGATCGGCATAACCATGATGGCCAGAAACATGTTGTAGCTGAAGTAATCTCCGACGGTCCACGAATGACTCAAAACAGCGTGACCGCCAAGCCACATCACCAGCGCTGAAACCAGCCCCAGCACGGTTGTGGATGCCGACCCCAGCACACTGGTCATCGTGAGCGATTTCATTACATTGGTGAGCAGCCTCTCGACGCCAACTCCAAACACGCTGGCCTCACGCTCTTCAGCGTGGTAGCCCTTGATCACGCGGACTCCGCCGAGCGATTCGGTCAGTCGGCCTGTAACTTCGGCATTGATCTTTCCCCTCTCGCGAAAGATAGGTCTTATCTTCTTGAACGCATACTGGAGAACGAAGACAAACAAGCCAACGACGGAGAAGACGGTCAGCGTAACAAGCGCACTGCGATGCAACAGGTAAACAAAGGCCAGGACTGCAGTGAGTAGCCCGCCGACGAACTCCACCAGCCCCGTCCCGACCAGATTACGCACGCCTTCAACATCACTCATGATGCGCGCGACCAGTGTGCCCGTGCGGTTCTCATCGTAATAAGCGACCGACAGCAGCCCCACGTGTTTCTGCACCTGGCGTCGCATCTCGGCAATCAACCGCTGACCTGCCTTTGAAAGCAGCTGCGTCAACGAGAACGATGTAATCGCCTGCACGATCATGGCCGAAAAAACGAGAGCGATGATCCTGGGCAATAACTCTGGGTGAGGATTGGTCTGCGACAGCACCTTGTCCAACAAGGTCTTTGAGGTATACGGAAGCACTAACCCGGCAACGCGGTTCACGGCCATGAGTGCCATCCCCGCGATCAACAGACTCTTGCGCGGCGCCACCAGCGCTTTGATCTCCGGCCAGAGCGTTTTGAGATTTGGCTTGCGCTTTGGCAATTCAGCAGCGCTTGCACGCGAACTGCCTGCACGCGGCGACCGCTCTGCTCCCCTGCTCAGTCCCATTCCCCCGCCGCGCATGGTACTCATGTGTTAAACCTTTCCCGATCGCCGGGCCGCAATAAACGACCGCACGCACAGGATCACGTAAAGCAGCAGCAGGCCGGTCATGGTCAGTTTTGACGCCAGCGCAATTTCATCCGGTGCGAGGCCTGATGACTTCGCATGCACATATCCGCGTATTGCCTCAATCAAGCCGCCGATAAATCCCAGCAGCCCGATCGTCACAGCAATGTGCATAAACAGTTTGCGTCTCGACTCGCTCGGGCTCATGGCCAGCAAGCCAAACAGAGCCAGTGCCACCCCAAACCATGTCGGAATCAGCGCGGTTAAATGCTGACTGCCAGTGCCAACGAAGCCAATTAAACCAAGCGCAACCAGCAGAACCGCAAAGATCAGTGTTACTTTGGCCAAGCAAAGCCTCTCCCTTGAGGCTGACGTAAAGGATATCAGTCTAGTAGATGCCTGGCCGCGTTGTTCTGATTCTAAGAATCCGTTGCAGTTAGCGCTGAATCCGCGCCGATCCGCCCTGCGCAAACGCGCGTACCTGGTCTACGGTCGCCATCGTCGTGTCTCCGGGAAACGTGGTCAGTAGCGCCCCATGTGCCCATCCCAGCTTGAGCGCCATCTCGGGCGTTTCGCCGGTCAACAACCCATAGATGAAACCCGACGCGAACCCGTCCCCGCCGCCGACGCGATCCAGCACCTCCAGTTCGGCGGTCGGCGCCGAATAGGTCTTGCCATCAAGCCAGGCCACTGCACTCCAGCTATGCCGGCTCGTGGAGTGCACCTCCCGCAGCGTCGTGGCCACAATCTTCACGTGCGGCAGTTTCTTCACCACTTGGTCCATCATGCCGAAAAAGACGCTGGGATCGAGCTTCGACTTTGCCGCAACCTCCGGCCCTGGGATGCCAAGTCCCTTCTGCAAATCCTCTTCATTGCCAACCAGCACATCCACGTTCTCGACAATCTTCGCTATCGTCTCCACAGCGCGAGTGTCGCCGCCATGAATCTTCCAGAGCTTCTCCCTGAAATTCAAATCGAACGAAGTCACAGCGCCCGCGGCCTTTGCTTCGCGCATCATCTCCGCAGCAAGCTCGGCTGTAGTCGCGGAGAGAGCGGCAAAGATGCCTCCGCTGTGGACCCACCGCACGCCACCTGCAAAAATAGCCTTCCAGTCGAAATCTCCCGGCTTCAAACGCGCCGCCGCTTCGTTGGCACGGTTGTAAAAAACCACCGGCCCGCGCACGCCAAAGCCGCGGTCGCTGTAGACGGTCGCCATATTCGGCCCGGAAACGCCATCGTGCTTGAAATGTTTGTAGACCGGCTTTACGCCCATCGCCAGCACACGCTCGGCGATCAAGTCGCCAATCGGGTAATCCGACATCGCCGAAACAACCGAGCTTTTGAGCCCAAAGCAATTCGACAAGTTAGCCGCAACGTTGAACTCGCCGCCGCTCACGTGAATGTGGCACTCCGTCGCCTTTCGAAACGGAATAATGCCGGGGTCGAGCCGATGCACCAAAGCTCCCAGCGAAAGAAAATCGATCGCGCCATCCTTGCGAATCTTCAGCCCATCACTCATTCTTCATCCGCTCCTCTCACAATCCCGGCGACTGTTTCAAATCCGCAACAACCTGCTCAGGCGTCCATTCATTCCCCGCATAGAACTTCAATACCTTGCCGTCCGGCCCAATCAGTGTAGTCGAGAGCGTGTGCGTAATCGTCCCATCGGCCGCATCGCTCATCCCCACGTTGAAGAACTTCGCCATCTCCGTGAGCACTCGCTTCTCCGGCACGGCAAAATCCCAATGCGCGAACGCCGCCTTCGCATCGCTTCCGATGTACTGCTCCCCGTACGCCTTCAGCCGATCGGGTGTGTCGTGTTCTGGATCAAAGCTCACGCACAGCAGGTGTGTCCGGCCCTTCAATGTCGTGTCAGCCGCGATTTGCTTGTCAATCACCGCAAAATTGCGAGTCACCAGCGGGCAGAAATTCGGCAGCGGGCAACGTGTGTAAATGAACGTAATCAGTAGATTCTTCCCGCGAAACTGATCCAGATGAATGATCCGCCCATCCTGATTGCGCAGCTTGAAGTCGGGAACCGCATCTCCCTTTGCCGGCACGTGATAGATCACCGCCGGCCGATAGTCCGGCTTGCCCTGAGCTATAACCACGATGTGATCCAACAGAACACCTGCGTCCGCGTCCTGCGAAACCAGCACATCAGCCGTAATCACATCGCCCGGATGCAACTCACTCAGAATGCTCGCATCCTTCAGCTTGTAAGGCATCGTCATCGCATCCATGAAGCCCGGAATCGCATCATGGTTCAGCGTAACTTCGCCCTTTGCGGAGTTCGAAGTCACAACCTTCCCACGCAGCTTGTAGACCTTGTATGACGAAGATCCCGCAGAATTTTCTGCCCCATTTTGCTGGCGATGGCACCCCGCAACTACCACCATCCCGATGACCGCACAAACAAACAGTTTCCGTATCACTCCCCAGTCTACAACCCGACCTGTTTCCCACAGAATCCACGCGTTCCGCTCCGCGCCCCAACGGCGTATAACGCAGATATGGGCACTCAACCTGGGGCCGAACTCGACGCATGGTTGCGCGATGGTGGACTCGTGGTCGCCTCCAGTGATCGTGCTGCCCGTGCCATCCAGGCGGAGTTTCATCGCCGCCGTCGCGCTGAAGGCCTCTCCGCCTGGCCAGCGCCCAACATTGTTGATTGGAAAACCTTCGTGCGTACGGCCTGGGAGGAACGGAATCTCGCTGGACGACTCCTGCTCAACTCTGCCCAGGAGCAGGCCCTCTGGTCCGAATCATCCACAGCGAAAAGAATCTTCCCACCGCCCTGACGGCATCCGTACGCCGCCTCGCCTCCATGGCGATGGAAGCCCACGATCTGCTCTGCTCTTATGCGCCGCAGTATCTTCGAACATCCTCACGGGCAAGCTGGGATCAGGATGCAGGCGCCTTCAGCCAATGGCTCGCCGACTTCGACGAACAATGTTCTCGGAACGGCCATGTCACCCTGAGCCGCTTGCCGCTCGAACTCTTCTCGCTTCTTGAGGACGATTCCACTTCGCGCCCACCGCTCCGCATTTCCGGCTTCGACCGGGTGCTCCCAACGCAACGCCGGCTCTTTGACGCGTGGGGATCGTGGCAGCAGTTGCAACCGGAAGGTCCGTCGGCACAAGCCAGCTTCTATTCCGCGCGGGAAAGCCAGACCGAGCTTGAGTCTTGTGCTAACTGGTGTCACCAGCAACTCTCAACGAATCCCGACCAGCGACTGCTAATCATCACCCAGGATCTATCGGAGCGCCGCGGCGAAATCGAGCGCGCTTTCTTTCGCTTCACCCATCCGGGCACCGCCCCTCTCTTCGAATTCTCGCTAGGTATTCCACTCAGCCAGGTTTCCCTGGCTCGATCCGCACTGTTGCTGTTGCGCTGGCTAAGCGACACGGTAGACGAGAATGCGCTCGACTGGCTATTCGCGTGCGGACTCGCCGCAACATCCGAAGAAGCTTCATCGTTGCAGACGTGCATGCGCACCCTTCGCCGTTTCGATCAGCAGCGTCTGCAATGGCCGCTGGAAGGCTTCCTGAATCAGGGACGAATCGCGACCGCAGTACCCCAGCAGTGGAAGCGCCGCATGATTTCTGCCCAACGCAGCCTGAAGGAATCTGCCGCTTTCCAGAACCCCATCGATTGGGCAGATAAGGTGCCGCATCTACTTGAGACGATCGGCTGGCCCGCCACTCCATCACAAACAAGCGTTGAATTTCAAGCCCTGCGCCGCTGGCAGCAGGCATTGGACACAGCAGGGTCCCTGGGCTTCGATGGACGTCGAATCGCCTGGCACGAATTTCTTGCCGAACTCGAACACGCAGCCAACGACATCCTCTTCGCGCCGCAGTCTATCGATGCTCCTATCCAGATCGCGGGCCCCGCAGAATCCGCTGGCCTTACCGCCGATGCCCTTTGGTTCCTCGGGTGCAGACGAGGACTCGTGGCCAGGAAACGCGGCCAAGCATCCCTTCCTGCCGCACTATGTGCAGCGCGAAGCTTCGATGCCCCACTCCTCGCATCAACTGGATTGGCAGTTCGCATCAGCCATTACAGAGCGTTTGCTTGCCTCGGCACCCGAAGTGCACTTCAGCTTTGCGCTCCAAAAAGACGACACGGAGACACGCCCCTCCCGTCTCATTACCCAACTCGCCGGCACGCCACAGCCTTTGCCATCCCACTTGATTCCTCCACCGCACGACCTGCCCAGCGCGATCCTTTTCGCGGATGCCACCAGGGTGGCTTACTCTTCGAATCATCTCCGTGGAGGGTCGAGCGTTCTCTCGTCGCAATCGCAATGCCCTTTCAAGGCATTTGCTACCGCGCGTCTCGATGCCAGAGATTGGGATGCCGCTGTAGCCGGGCTTTCCGCAAAACAGCGCGGTCAACTCCTGCATGATGTTCTTCACTCGATCTGGTCAGGCCCACGGCGAGGCATCAGAAGCCATGCTGACCTCGTCGCGCTTGACGATATTCCCTCATTTGTCCGGCAGCATGTTCGAAGTGTTCTCAAGGCTAAAGTTCCCGATGCTGTTCGCGAAGTGATGCCCGCACCTTACATCGATCTTGAGGAAACCCGGCTGGTTCGACTCGTCACTGAGTGGCTTGAGTACGAGGCGACGCGCGTTCCCTTCACTGTCGAAGAGACGGAAGCCGAACGCGCGGTCACCATCGGCGGGCTCAGTATGAAGCTTCGACTCGATCGAGTCGACCAGCTTATAGATGACTCATCCCTTGTTATCGATTACAAGACCGGCGTACGTCGATCCCAAGTCATGGGACCTTCCGCGACCCGACGATCTGCAACTGCCACTGTACAAAGTTTTCGGACTTGATCCAATTCAGCCGTCGCTCTTTGACAGTTACGGCGGTGCTGCCAGTGGAGGCCTCGTTTTTGCCAGGATTCGCGCCGGCGATACCTGTTTCGCCGGCCGCGTTGCTGACGCAAAGAAGACGATTGACCCAAATCTCACCGGCAACAACAGCATGGTGAGGCGCAAGCTCACGGGCCTCGACGAGTCAAAGTGGAAGGAATACATCGAGCAGTTGGCTAAAGAATTCGTCCAGGGCCGCGCCGAAGTTGATCCGCGCGACTACCCAACAACGTGCGAGCGCTGCGGTCTTCAATCAGTGTGCCGCGTGCAGGAGCCGGAAAATCGCACCCGAATCGAGACGGCGGAAACCTCGGAGGCCAACGATGGATCCGAAGAATAGCTCCGTGCTCTCCGCTCCTCCCGACCAGGCTCAGCGCATCTCGGCACTCGACCCGCATCGCTCGATTCTCGTGCAGGCGCCGGCTGGATCGGGCAAAACCGATCTCCTCACGCGGCGATTCCTGCGCCTGCTCGCCGAGGTCGATGATCCAGGTCAGGTTGTCGCGATTACCTTCACCAGGGCGGCTGCGGCCGAGATGCGTCACCGCATCCTCGCCGAACTTGAAAAGGCGAGTGCCCGCAACGCCACCGAGCATCCTGCCGATGAATTTTCGATGGAATCCCTGGCCGCACGTGCCCTCGAGCGTTCACGGCAGCTTGATTGGCGACTTCTCGAACTCACTTCTCAACTCCGCATATCGACCATCGACTCTTTCTGCCGCGACCTTGCCATCCAGCAGCCCATCTACTCCGGCATCGGCAACAATCTGCAAATCAGCGAAAGACCGACTGAACTCTACCGCCGTGCTGCGCGCGTCACGCTTGAGAAGCTTGGCAGTCCGGCACCTGCAGGCCTGAGCGATGCAATCAAGAACCTTCTACTGTGGCGCGACAACAACTGGAAGGAGTTGGAAGAGCTTCTGGTCAAGATGCTGGGCCAGCGAGATCGCTGGATGCACACGTTTGTGTTGAGCCAGGCGCCTGATTGGGATGCAATTCGCGAGTGGCTCGAACGGCCGTTTGCAAAAACCGTACGGGCCTCACTCGACAACCTGGCTCAACTACTCAACCAGGTTCCCGGAGCGGGCGATGAAGCAATCGAACTCGCGCAATTTGGGTGTACTCACGGCGCCGGTGAGATGCATCGCGATCTCGCCGAACGCGCCGACTTCCCTTATGGTCCGCATGAGGACACCGCTTCTCTCGAAGACGCCCGAAGCGCATATCTCTGTTTGGCAAATCTAATGCTGACTGGGGAAGATCGCTTCCGCCGGCAAATCAGCAAGCGTCTGGGTTTCCCTAAAGAACACATTGAAGAAAAGCTGCGTATGCAGGATCTTATAGAGCAACTCGCAGCCGTGTCCGGTCTCGAAGAGGCGCTTGCAGGTGTCCGAGATCTTCCTCCCGCCCGATATTCCGAGGAAGACTGGTTGATCATTCAAGCCAGCTTCACTCTTCTGCGCCATGCGGCTGGCGAGTTAAAGGCCGTCTTTGCTGAAGCAGGCACCGTCGACTTCATTGAGGTTGCGCAAATCGCGCGAAGGGTTCTCCGCGGCGAAGACCAGCTCCCCACCGACGCTGCTCTCGCTGTCGCCGATGATATTCGCCACTTGCTTGTCGACGAATTCCAGGACACCAGCCGCCGTCAGCACGAATTCATCAGCGCGCTGATTGCCGCATGGCCCGAGCGCTCCGACCGCACAATCTTCGTCGTCGGCGATCCCATGCAATCCATCTACTTCTTTCGGGACGCCGAGGCCGAGCTTTTCCGCCGCGTCGAAGAGAGGGGATTCGAATTCAGTGAAGAGGAATCCTTCCCGCTCTATCCCATAAAGCTGACGGCAAATTTCCGCTCCGATCCCCGTCTTGTCTCAAGCGTGAACGATGCATTCGAGAAAGTCTTTGCCCTTCCCGATGGAAGCGGAATCGAGTTTGCCCAAGCGGAGCCCGCACGTAATCCGTCCGACGGCCCTGAAGCGCGCTTTCAACTTCACCTCGAGTTCTCGCCGCAAACAAAACCGGGAAACTCCAGCGATCCTGAAACTGTGCGCCAACGCCAGCAGATTTCCGACGAGCGTGAGGCAGTGCGGACGAGGCAAACCAACCAGATCGTCACACTTATCCATAGCCATCTCGATCGAATGGAATCCGCCCGCAGCGCCGGCAAGAAATATCGAGTCGCCATACTAGGTCGCGCTCGCACGGCGCTGGCTCCCATCGCGGCTGCTCTTCGCAAAGCCGAGATTCCCTTTCGTGCAGTCGAGCTTGAGAGCCTAAAAGACCGTCCCGAAATCCTGGATGCAGCATCTCTTGCTCGTGCCCTGCTCAATCCCGAAGACCGCGTTGCTTGGCTCGGCGTTTTGCGTGCGCCGTGGTGCGGCCTAAGTCTCGCCGAACTTCATGCTATCGCCGGTGCAGACGATGCATCGCGTCCCGTAGCTACCGTTCTTGGGCTGCTTCGCGAACGGCTCGATCTGCTCTCCAGCCGAGTCTCGCAAAGCCTCCGAACGTGTGCTTGCCGCCTTCGCATCTGTGCCACGTCTGCGAAGCAATCTGCCTGCTGTCTCTACCGGCACGCTTCTGCAACAGCTCTGGCTCAGTCTCGGCGGTGACCACTGTGTGGATGCTACCGGCCGCGCCAACCTCGATCTGTTCTGGAAACTCCTCGATGAACTTCCGGGAGGCGAGCAGGATTTGACCGGTCCAGCCCTCGAGGCCGCTCTCGAAGACCTCTTCGCTTTGCCCGATCCCGCTGCAAGCAGCGAGTGCGGCGTCCAGCTCATGACCATTCACAAATCCAAGGGCCTCGAATTCGAGGTTGTCCTCGTTCCCGATCTTCATGCTCGCGGAGGCAACAACAAGCCCGAGCTCCTCTCCTGGCTTGAGCGCGGCATCGCAGAGCCGGATGAATCTGATGACCTCACCGAATTCCTCGTCGCTCCTCTGCAGTTCAAAGGCGACGATCGCGGCAAAGCCAGGCAATGGGTCGACAGGATTCGCCGCGAACGAGAATCGCAAGAGACGCGCCGCATTCTCTATGTCGCCGCCACCCGCGCACGGGAAGAGTTGCACTTCTTTGCTCAGCCCGCCTACAAGATCGAAGACGACGAATCGCGCTCTTTACAGGAACCGCGCATTTGCCTGCTCGCAACAGCATGGCCCGCTCTGGGCGACGAAATCCGCACTCGGTTCGACGCATGGAATGCCGCGCCTCAAGATTCCGAAGAAGGCAAAGAACAGATCGTCGAGACAATCGCAGCTTCAGGAGGGCAGAGCAATCTCGTCTTCATGCCCTCACCCACGCCGCCAACCTTCCTGCGCCGCCTGTCTCCAGACTTTCAAACCAGCCACGCAAGTGGTCAGGCCCTCAACGCTCAAGAAAATGTCATTGGCCTGAGCGATGCGAATCTCTTATCAGCGTCACCAGGGCGGCCAGATTTCGCGCGCTCTTGGCAATGCTGTTCACAAGCTGCTCGAAGAACTTGCCCGCTTGCGCGAGACACTTGATTGGGATTCCGCCTCGGCCGCCCTCGAGAATTTCCGCCCGCGTATCACCGCCTCGGTCCGCTCCGCTGGCGTCTCCCTCGCAGAGGCTCAAAGCGTAGCTGAGCAGGCGTTTGCATGCGCTGTCAGTGCCGCACGCGATCCCTTTGGCCAATGGATTCTCTCGCCGCACGCTGCAGTCCTTTAGCGAATCCGGCTGGGCTGGAATCGTTAGCGGGAATTTGCGGCATGGTGCGTGTCGATAGGCTCTTCCGCGCCGGCCTCGAACCATTGCAATCCCGCAACGACGCCCTTTGGATCATTGACTATAAAACTTCGCACAATGAAGGCATCGATCCATCATCGGCCCTGCCAGTCTTCCGCGCCACCTTCGCTCCTCAACTGCAAATGTACGCGGCGGTGTTGCGCAGTCTGCACTCGCCAGACTTTCAGTTTCGCGCCGGGCTTTACTATCCGCGCATGTCGCTATTTGACTGGTGGGAGATTTAATACGCGTGTCGAAGTACCCAGACCGATCGAGCGCATCAGTTCCAGCGCGTTACTTGTCTTCACTACCCCGGGTTTGAGTTTGTAATCGAAGACAAGCTTTCCATCCTCAATCCGATCCTCGAAGTGACAGTTCTCGGCAAGACCACTCATCGAGGCTGGAATCTCCGCCAGAGCCAAATCGTGCGTGCTCACGATGCCGATCGCTCCTCGATCCAAAAGACTGCGCACCACCAGCTTCGTCCCTTCCAGCCGATCGTGCGAGTTTGTCCCTGACAACAATTCGTCCATCAGAAACAGCACCGGCACAGGCCCTTCAGAAAGCTCTTCGGCAACCTTCAGTTTGCGAATCTCCGCGTAGAATCTCGAAGTCCCGCCCGATAGAGAGTCGAGCACGCAAATCGACGCCGCAACCGCCAGAGGCGACAGCCTCAGCGCGCTGGCTCTCACCGGCGCGCCACACTGCGCCAGCACGGCATTCACACCAACACTGCGAATGAAGGTGCTCTTCCCCGCCATATTCGGCCCGCTCAACACCATGAGATGCACCCCATCGCCGAGCTTCACATCATTGCGAACTGCCTTACTCGCCGGCAACAGGGGATGAGTTAGTCCTTCCGCCTCAAAGAGCGGTCCCTTGTCAGCAAACTGCGGCAAAACATCATGCGGATGTTCGAATGCGTACCCCGCAAGCGCCGTCAGTGCTTCAAACTCCCCCACCGCATCCAGCCAGCTGCGAATGTGCGGACCAAATTCCAGTTGCCATTCCTCCGCAAGAAAGACGCACTGCGCACTCCAGAACGTCACGGCATCCAGCAAACGCATCGCCGGGTTCCTGCGCGACTCCAGATAACCCACAATCCGATCCAGCTTGCGAATCGCATCCGATGGCACAAAGTTTTCGTGTTTCAATCGCGCTTGAATCTCGTGCAACTTTGCAGCAGAAAAGTGTCCGTGATCGATCAGCTTCAAAACACCGGCAAGCACGTCGAGGTCGTGCGTAGCTTCCTCAATCGCCTCAGCTGCCTCATCCCACCGCGTGTGCAAGCGATGCGCCCAGGCAAGATTCAGTGCTGAAATCGCTAGTGCAACGGCACCCAACCCCCACACACCCCACGCCACCATGCCTGCAATCCACAGTGCGCCTAACGCTGTGGTTGTTATACGCAGTCGCAAGCTCCCAAGAATAGGCTTGCGCTCTCCCCACCTCGCCAGCGAATCCGGGTGCACGCCGGCTCGCACCGTCTCACCCACGCGGAACAACTCTTCGCGCAACTTCACCCGCCCATTCAGATCCTGAATGGCGCCGTGTCGGGCGACAATCTCATGGACCGGGGCAGCAGTCAGTAACCACGCAGCCAGCGTTTCCTCCCCTGCTCGGGTGCGTGCGGTGCAGAGAAGCTCAAAGAGCGACGCCTTCCCAAAGAGATCCAGATCCCGCGCATAGGGATGCGCAGGATCAAGAAACCTGTCTCCCGACTCTCCCATTCCTGCCCATCGATCTTCAATGCGCGCCACGCCGCGCTCGTAGAACTCGATCGCCCGTTGCCGCAGTCGAATCTGCTGCAGCCGCTTCTCATGGAGCACCGCAAGAAAGGTGAAGGCCACGGCGGGCACCAACAGCAGCCAAAGGAGTTTGATGTAATAGAGGAGGATCAGCGCCGCGGCAATCGTGACAAACGCAACCACGACCTTTGCGTATCCCAGCCGTCTCTCCTGCGTCTGGTCGCCGTCTTGCGCATTCTTCAATTCCTGCAGCTGCTCGGAATACAACACAGCAGGTTCAGCGTTGTCCCGCGTCGTCTCGTCCGCGCCCATTTCGCACTCCGCCGCTTCCCCTCAAGACTAACGCAGTGGAGTTGGATTTGAGATCGATCCTGTAGTTTTGATAGGCCAGCGATCAGCTCGCCGCTTCGGCGGCCTTCTTTTGCGCCATTACGCTCTTGTGATGTCGCACATCGGCGCCCTGGATCCAGAAGATCACGTCCTCAGCGATATTCGTAGCGTGATCCGCAACCCGCTCCAGAGCGCGACAGATCATCAGTGCATTGAGCGCTTGCGGAGCAATCTGGCTCTGCTCCTCCATCACTTTGGTCAGCGCTTTGTAGGCTGCGCGATTCATCGTATCCACCGCATCGTCCATCATCAGCACGGTGCGTGCCAACTCCGGATCTGCCTCGATGAACGATTGCAGGCTCTTGCGCACCATCTCAGACGAAAGCGTCGCCATTCGTGGAATATCAACAGGGAGCTCCGGCACAGCCGCCATCTGTTCCATGTTGCGGACGCGCTCGCTGATGCTCTTCGCCGCGTCACCCACCCGCTCCAGATCGGCATTGATCTTGATCACGCTCAGGATGAAACGCAGATCGATGGCCATGGGTTGTTCCATGGCCAGCAGGTCCAGCGCCGCCTGATCGATGTCGCGCTCCAGCCGATTGATCGCAACTTCACTCCGGCTCACCAGGTCGCAGATCGAGAGATCGCGCACCCGGTACGCTTCAATGGCCCGCTGAATGGCCTGCTCTGCCATGCCGGCCATCACCAGCAGGTTTTCCTTCAGTTGATCGAGGCTTTGTTGAAACCGAATACGTGTCATCCGAACCTGCCCGTGATGTAATCCTCTGTGCGCTTGTCGCTGGGGTTCGTGAAAATCTTATGCGTCGAGTCGAACTCCACCATGCGCCCATTCAGAAAGAAGCCCGTCTTCTCTGCCACGCGAGCCGCCTGCTGCATGTTATGGGTCACAATCACGATAGTGTACTGCGATTTCAACTGAAAGATCAGGTCTTCTATTTTCGAAGTAGATACCGGGTCCAGTGCTGACGCCGGCTCATCCATCAACAACACTTCTGGATCGACCGCCAGGGCGCGCGCAATGCACAGCCTCTGCTGCTGCCCACCGGATAGGCTCGCGCCCGACTTCGACTTCAGGTCGTCCTTGACCTCGTCCCACAGCGCCGAATTCTTCAGCGAGCGCTCGACAATCTCATCCAGCGCGCGGCGATTGGAATACCCGTTCAACTTCAACCCCGACGCCACATTGTCGTAAATCGACATCGTCGGAAACGGATTTGGCCGCTGAAACACCATCCCAACGCGCCGGCGAATCTCCACCGGCTTCGCATCGCCATAAATGTCAATCTCGCCAATGCGCACAGTTCCGGTTACGCGTGCGATTGGATTTGTCTCGTGCATCCGGTTCAGGCAGCGTACAAACGTGCTCTTGCCGCAACCGGAAGGACCAATCAGAGCAGTAGCGTGATTGGCCGGAATGTTCAGGTTGATGTCCTGCAGCGTGTGGTTGGTTCCATACCACGCATTCAGGTTCGTCACCTCGATGCCTACGCCCACCTAGCTTGCCCCTTTCAGAACTCCACGGCTGGCCACATACCGCACCAGTGAAACCGCAATCACAATCAATGCAATCAGCACCAGGGCACCCGCCCAGGCAAGCCGGTGCTGGTCCTCGTATGGGCCGGTTGCATAAACCCAGATTTGCAAAGGCAGAGCCTCAATCGGCCGATTCGGATCGGTGCTCCAGAATGCATTGCCCAATGCGGTAAAGATTAACGGTGCGGTTTCTCCGGCCACACGCGCAAACGCCAGCATGCAGCCTGTAATAATTCCCGGCGAGGCCGTCTTCACTGTGATTGAAAGCACTGAGCGCCAATTCGGCAGCCCAAGTCCCAGCGCTGCCTCGCGAATGTTGTTCGGAACCATCAGCAGCATTTCCTCGGTAGTCCGCCCTACCGTAGGAATCATCATGATCCCCAGCGCCACACCCCCCGAAAAGGCAGAAAAATGATGCTGCGGAATCACGATGAGCGAATACGCGGCCAGCCCCATCACAATCGACGGAACCCCATTCAGTACATCTGCTGTGAACCGTATCGCATTTGCCAGCTTGGTCCCGCGCCCGAACTCCGCCAGGTAAATTCCGGCGCCAATCCCGATGGGCACTCCGATCGCGCTCGCGATTCCTAGCAGGACGCCAGATCCAACGATGGCGTTCGCCATGCCGCCGCCCGACTCACCTTCCGGTACTGGATTCTGCGTAAAGAAAGCCAGGTTTAGTGAGTTCGCACCCTTGTACACCAAGTACACGAAGATCGCGATGAGGGGCACAATCACTAGAGCCGTGGCAAGCATCGCCAACCCACTCACTGCGTGATCGGTCGCCGCCCGCCATCCTGATCTAAAACTGGAGTTCATCTTCGCCATTGCTTCTCTGGTCCCTAGTCCCTAGTCCCGCGTCCCTGCTCCTCAATGCGCTCTTGCCGGTGCGCCGCGCGTCACAGCCCAAACCAGAATCCGCGCCAATGCATTCACGAGGATCGTCACAATAAATAACGCCAGTCCAATCTCAATCAGCGCGCTGCGATGCAGATCCCCCGAAGCCTCCGCAAACTCATTCGCGATCACCGAGGCCATCGTACTTCCATTTGCCAGCAGCGACTTGCTGATCGCCGGTGTATTCCCGATAACCATCGTCACGGCCATGGTTTCGCCTAGCGCGCGTCCCAGCCCGAGAATCACGGCGCCCACAATGCCGATCCGCGCGTTGCGCAGAACGCCCATGCGGATCATCTCCCAACGCGTCGCTCCCAGCGCCAGCACCGCTTCACGCTGTGAGTGCGGCACCGCCGTCATCACTTCGCGCGTCAACGACGAAATAATCGGCAGAATCATGATGGCCAGGATCACTGCCGCCGCAACATAGCCCAACCCTGTTGGGTTGTCGTCGACAAAAAGTCCGGTCCATCCCAGGTACTTCACCAGCAGCGGGTTTACGTGTTCCCGCAGCAGAGGTACCAGGATGAAGACCGCCCAAAGTCCGTAAATGATGCTTGGAATGGCCGCCAGCAGTTCAGTGACAAATGCCAGCGGCCCGCGCAGAAAACGCGGGCACATCTCTGTGAGAAAGATTGCCAGGCCAATCGCCAGCGGAACGGCGATCAAAAGCGACAGTAGCGACGACACTAGCGTTCCATATACAAATGGCAGCGCGCTGAAATGTCCGTTCACTGGATCCCAATAGCTGGGCTGACCGGAATACGGATCGTGCGCCGGCGTCATGAAGAAGAAATGAATGCCAAATTTATGCCATGCCAAACTCGACCGTTGAATCAACTCAATCAAGATCAGCAGCACAATGCCGAAGATGCTCAACGCACAAACCACCATCAAAACGCGAAAGGCGCGGTCCGCAAAAGCGGAGTTCCCTCGCGTAATCAGAAACTTGCGAACGTCGGAGACCTCGTTCCGAGGCACCTCTGCGGTTCGCTCCGGGGCCGAAACTTTTGGAGGAGATGGAGTTGGAGGTCGAGAGACGCGTATCTCAGGCACTTGAAGGCTCACACTGTTTATAAGGCTACCGGGCAAAGATGAATAGAAGGTTACAGTGCTGCTAAATCAAACGCATATAACGCACTTCTGGAGGGAAAACTCACATAACTTTGCTTTTCGATCATTCCTGCCTGCTCTTGGATGCTTCCAGTCGAAGTTGCATCGACATCGGAATTCAAATCAAATACGCCCGCTCAGCCAAATTCCTATAAGCTACTCAGTTGGAATCCGTTAGGCCGACTACATGCGCCAAATCTCGCTCGCCATCATCCTCGCCCTCGCGCCGCTCAATGTTGCCGCTCAAACCACTCTCCAGGCCGATCCACCTCACCATGAATGGAAGGCGGCCTGGATAACCCACCCAACGGCACCCCTGCGCGAGCCACTTGTTCTCCATTTCAGACGCACGCTCGATCTCCCATCCGTTCCCGCTGCTTATACAGTCCGCGTCAGCGCCGACAACCGCTTCATCTTGTACGTGAATGGAAAACGAGTTGGCGACGGTCCTGCGCGCGGCGACCTCACCCACTGGCGTTACGAGCGCTTCGACCTAGCTCCCTACCTCCAGCCCGGTCACAACCTCATCACCGCGACCGTCTGGAACTTCGGCGTCTACGCCCCCGTCGCCCAGATGAGCGACCGTACCGCCTTCCTGCTCGAAAGCGAAGCTGCCGGCCCCACCGGCATCAGCACCCCCGATGGCTGGCTCGTCGAAGCAGAACCCGGCCAACGCCCCCTCGACCGTTCCTCCGTGACGATCAAGACGTACTTCGCCTCAGGCCCCGGCGAAGAGATCGACGCCTCAAAATACGACTGGAACTGGAACGGCGACACCCCAGGCCCAAACTGGGTACCCGCCGCCTCGCCGATGCGCGACAGCATCTTCCCCGGCACAAATCACGCCCACTCCGCCGACACTACCGGCGACAACCCCTGGGGTTTGATTCCGGATGAACTGCCGCACATGGAATATTCGACACTTCAGTGGGTAAGGCAGTGCGACCGACGAAGTTCAGCGGTCATCCAGTCGCCATCTGATGCGGAGAAGAAAGCGCCAATGTCACTGGTCCAGAATCAGCCGCCGTTCACGCCGGATTTCCCGAGCAGTCTGTACAAGTTGCCCGCAATTCTCAACTGCACCTTCTGCTTGACCGCAAAACCCTCACTACCTCCTATCCCGAACTCATCGTCTCCGGCGGCAAGGGCTCCCATATCGTCCTCACCTACTCCGAAGCCCTCTACGACAAGAACGAGCATAAGGGCGACCGCGATGCCGTCGAAGACCGCAAAGCCCTCGGCCTAACCGACAGCTTCCTCCCCGACGGCGGCTCGCACCGCGTATTCATGCCCCTCTGGTGGCGCACCTGGCGCTATCTCGATCTCGACATCACCACCGGCTCCGACCCTCTCACCCTCGAATCCCTCAAGGCTCACTTCACCGCATACCCCTTCGAAGAACGCGCCAACTTCCAATCCGGCGATCCAGACCTCGACAAAATCTGGCAGACAAGCTGGCGCACCGCACGCGTCGATGCCCATGAAACCTACATGGACACGCCCTACTACGAGCAGCTCCAGTACGTCGGCGACACGCGCATCCAGGCCCTCATCTCCTACACCGTCGCCGGCGACGATCGCCTTGGCCGCCAGGCCATCACTGCCTTCGACCAATCCCGAATTCCAGAAGGCATCACGCGCAGCCGCTATCCCAGCAATCTTCCGCAAAATATCCCTACCTTCTCCCTGCTCTGGATCGGCATGCTTCACGACTACTGGATGTATCGCCCCGACCCTCAATTCGTCAGCGACGAACTCCCCGGAACACGCGAGCATCCTCACTTGGTTCGCCAAATACGAAAATCCCGACGGCCTTCTTCGCCAGCTCCCCTGGTGGAGCTTCATCGACTGGGTACCCTCCGGCGAAATCCCTACCTACGACGAACATGGAGAGTCCTGCGTCACCACCCTTGAATACCTCGGCGCCTTGATCGAGGCCACCGACCTCGAACAGCATCTCGGCGATCCGGTTCTCGCTGCAAGCTATAAAACCCGCCTCGACCACGTCCGCTCGGGCTTGACCTCAAAATGCTGGGCGCCCTCGCGCGGCCTGCTCGCCGACAACCCCGGCCAAAAGATATTCAGCCAGCAGGCCAACATTCTCGGCGTCCTCTATGACGTAATTCCCAAGGACCGTCAGCAGGACGTCCTCCACCGAATGCTCGCCATTGAACCCGGCACCACGCCCGACGGCATGCTCTCCGCCTCCTATTACTTCCGCTTCTACCTGGCCCGTGCGCTCGATCACGCAGGCATGGCCGACGACTATCTCAAATCGCTCGACCCATGGCGCAAACTCCTGCCCCTCCACTTCAGCACCTGGCCCGAAATCCCCGGAGACACCCGATCGGACTCCCACGCCTGGTCTGCCCACCCCATTTACGACATGCTCACCCTCGTCGCCGGCATCGAACCCGCCAGTCCCGGCTTCGCCACCGTCCGCATCGCTCCCCACCTCGGCCCACTCGACCACCTCAAAGCCACCTTCCCCCATCCCCTTGGCGAAATCAAGGTCGACTACCACCGTGACGGCTCCGGCTTGACCGCGAGCATCACTCTCCCCGGCACTCTCACCGGAACCTTCGTTTTCAACGGCAAAACCCAGCCGCTCAAGCCTGGAATCAACCGCATCACCGCCAACTGAAGGGCTCGAATTCCGACGGATCAAGCCTCTGGGTTCCGAGCTGTCTTCACTCCTCCTGACCTAATCCCTGATCCCTGTTCCCTGTACCCTGTCTTGGGTTACTCCTTAGGAAAATCGATGTATTTCCCATCCAAAGGCTGTTCCTAGTTGCCTCCTAAACGTGCTACAACTTCCAACATGGCAAGAAGCAAAGACTCGACGCCATCTGGACATGTCAATTTAAGAACCTTGGCTGAACACCTGGAGCTGTCACAGACCACCGTTTCACTGGTTCTCAATAACTCTCCATCGGCAAAGTCGATCCCCCAGGAGACCCGCAATCGCGTACTCGAGGCCGCCGCACGTCTCAATTACCGCCCAAACTATTTCGCCCGCTCGCTGCGTCAGAGCCGCTCCATGTCCGTCGGTGTGCTCGCCCCAGATTTGAGCGAGGGCTACTTCACGCGCGTCATGAGCGGCGTCGTCCAGGAACTCACCAGCGCACACTACTTCTACTTCACCGCTTGTCACGACTGGAAAAGTGAGCTCATTGAGCAGTATCCGCGCATGCTGGTCGAACGCGCCGTCGACGGTTTCCTGCTTCTGAACACTCCGGCCGACCAGATTGAAGTTCCCGTCCCCGTCGTTGCGATCTCGGCCCATAGCGAGGTGCAAAACGTAACCAACATCGTTCTCGACCATCACAAGGCAGTCGAAACCGCACTCATCCATCTTTACCAACTCGGACATCGCCGCATCGCGTTCATGCGTGGCCCGAAGGCTATCCCCGACTCCGACTATCGCTGGCAAAGCATCCAGCAGGTCGCCGGCGAAATCGGTCTCCGCATCGATCCTTCTCTTGTCATTCGAATCGATTCCGTCGGCTGGTCGATGAAAACCGGCCAGCACCCCATGGCGCCCGAAATCGGCTATAAGCCCATGCAGGGCCTGCTCGAAAAAACTCGCGACTTCACCGCCATCTTCTGCTTCAACGACATCGCCGCCATCGGCGCCATTCGTGCCCTTAAAGACGCCGGACTGCACGTTCCTGAAGACGTCTCAGTTGTCGGTTTCGATGATATTCAGTCGGCAGCATATTCCACACCGTCGCTCACAACGGTACGCCAACCGCTCTTTGAGATGGGTCAGCGCGGAGCACAAATTCTGCTCGAACGCATCGCCAATCGCGAGGCGCCCTATGCGACCAAGATCGTTATGGAGCCGGAGCTGGTCGTCCGTGAATCCACAGGCCAGGCAAGCGCCCGGCCCCTTATCTGATTCCCAAGCTTATTTGCAGAAGGATTCCAACCACCGGCTGATATACACCTGCGCATGCGCTTCGCCGCAGTAGTGGCGGGCATGAGGCTTGTCCGCCGCTTCCTTCGTCCACTTGAAGACCGTAAGCTGCGTGTCGCTGCAGTGGATCGCGATCCATCGGACAGGCCTCTCGCTCTCCTCCCCGCAAATCTCACATCGATAGATCGTGTCAATCACCAAAAACCTCCGCCTTGTTCCCCGCTTTTCCTATTCCCTGATTCCCTATTCCCTGCTTTCTGCTATTCCAGCATCTGCAAATCCAGCGGAGACTCCAGCAGGCAATCCATCTTTCCTATCTCCGCCAGCGCCCGCTTCAATGCCGACGATTTGCACGGTTCCACCGTAACAACAAAGGGCAGCGCGTCCGACGGGTAACCGGGCTTTTGCACAATCGCTCGAATATTAATCCGCTCCCGCGCCAGCGCGCCCGTAATCTCGGAGACGATTCCCGGTCGATCCATCACGAGGAATCGAATATAGTGCGGCACTTCAAATTCCGCCCCTATCTTCGCGGGAACAGAAGGAATAGCCACGCGGCGCGACCCGTGCGCCAGCGCCAGCAGATCGCTCACCACCGCAACCGCCGTAGGATGCCCGCCCGCGCCATGCCCTGAGAACACCACGTCGCCGCCATAGTGTCCCGTCAGGATCACCATGTTCTCGGTGCCACGCGACCACGCGAGTGGCGAATTCCGGTCGACCAGCATCGGCCCCACCGTCGCGGCCACCGCTCCATCGCGCTCTTCCGCTCGCGCCACCTGGCGAATTGTGCAGTTCAAGTCTCGCGCGTAGCTGAAGTCCACCGCCGTCACACTGGTGATCGGCTGCGGAACAATTTCATCCGGATCCACCACCACGCGCAGCGCCAGCCGCATCAGGATCGCAAGCTTTGACCGCGCATCAAATCCGCCCACATCCTCCGTCGGATCTGCCTCTGCATAGCCCTTTGTCTGGGCCTCCGCCAGCACCGCGGCATACTCAGCCCCAGCTTCCATCTTGCTCAGGATGAAGTTGCACGTGCCGTTCAATATCCCTTCCATGCGCGCAATGCGATCGCCGGCCAATCCCTGCTCCAGCCCTGGAATCACCGGAATCCCACCAGCCACAGCAGCGCCGTACTTCAAATGCCCGCCCTTGGCAGCCGCCAGCCGCTCCAGTTCCACACCGTGATACGCAATCAGTTTCTTGTTCGCCGTAACAACGCTCTTTCCCGCCTCAATCGCTCGTCGTACCCAGGTGCCGACCGGGTCGAGTCCACCCACAAGTTCGACAACGACATCCACATCTGAAGCAAGAACCGACTCCCAATCGTCGCTCCACACCACGCTTTTCGGAATCCAGTCGACCTTTTTCCGCGCAATATTGCGGTTGTAAATGTGCGTCAGTTCCAGCCCTTCAGGCTTCGACTCCAACAGGATCCTGGCTACTGAACTGCCCACCGTGCCGAATCCAAACAATGCGATCCGCAAGGGCGGCCGCCCATTCGACTCAACGACAGAAGATTCTCTTTCCGAGACAGAACTTTTCACTTGAGGCAGCATCCAATCTTTCGACCAGTTAACGGGGAATCGGGATGAATCGATGATACCTGAAGGCCACACGCTTGCCCGCATCGCCCGTAACTCCAGCGTTCATGTAGCATAATTCCAGATGCGCCGCGCTCTCTCCATCCTGTTTATCCTTCTCTTCGGTCTGGCACCCCTCGGTGCCACCATCGACGGAGACGACGCGTCGCTACCCGCCTGCTGTCGACGTCATGGCGCCCATCATTGCGCCCTTTCCTCAACGGCACTATTAAAACAGCTGAATTCGCAAGGTCCTGCACTAAGCGCGCCATCGCATTGCCCAATGTTCCCCAAAGGCAACGCGACCCCTGCGCCGATTGCGGCTCTTGTCCGCTCGCCCTTCGATTCACTTCATGCGGTTGAGCGCACTCAATGCCAGCGAGCTTGCAACCCTGACTTCGGCAGCATCTATCTTCAGACCCCCACACTCCGCGGTCCTCCGACCTCTTCTCACGTCTAGCAATTCTTGAGAATCTTCCCCCGGCAACTCGCGGCCCGCACTCGCGCGAGTACAGCCATTGCTTCCGTCGAGAGGTCGCCCCGCATGCGGTCCTTACGTGTCATCTCAATTTTTCTCTTCATCGTCGTGCCCATCCTCGCGCACGCTACCGTCTTTGCGACGCTTCACGGCATCGTTCATGATCCCGAGCATCGGCCCATCGCTAACGCGCAAATCACTCTCGAGGCCGCCGAATCTCGCTTCGTCCTCCACGGCGTCAGCGCCGCCAATGGCGAATTTCGCATTGCCCAGGTTCCCATTGGTGTTTACCGCCTCGATGTCTCTGCTCCCGGCTTCACGAGTGTCTCGCAACCGATAAAGGTTGCATCGGGAACCAATCCCGTCGTGCACATTCCGCTGCCACTTCCGAATTCCACAGAGTCCGTGGTGGTGCGGGCAGACGCGAATTCCCTTTCCACTGATTCGGTCACGCCAACCACAATGGTCACCCGCCAGATGATCGACGAAACCCCGGGAGCCTCCGCCACCAATGGCATGCAGATGATTACCAACTACGTCCCCGGCTCTTACATGACGCACGACATGCTCCACATCCGTGGCGGCCACCAGACCAGTTGGCTGATCGACGGGGTCTCCATACCCAACACCAAAATTGGCTCCAATGTTGGGCCGCAGATCGACCCCAAGGACATCGATTCGCTCGAGATTCAACGAGGCAGCTATTCTGCCGATATCGGCGACCGCACCTATGGCGTATTCAACGTCTTGCCCCGCAACGGATTCGAACGCGATCGCGAAGGCGAGATTCTCGTCTACGCAGGCAATTTTTATTCGGCTGGAGCGCAGCTTTCATTCGGCGATCACTCCACCCGGAATGCGTGGTACACCAGCCTCACGGGTTCACGTTCAAACTATGGTCTCGCCACGCCGGTTCCGGAAGTCCTCCACGACGCCACGAACTCCGGAAGTGCTTTCGCTTCCTTTATCCGCAACCAGACCGCCAACGATCAGATCCGCATCGATGGGCAATACCGTCAGGACTTTTTCCAGGTCCCCTATGACCCCAGCAGCACCGACTATGAATGCACCTCCGACTACTACTGCTCCTACGGCCTTCGCGACGGACAAACTGAGCGCGACTCTTTCCTGATCGCCAACTGGGTTCACACGCTCTCACCCAAAGCGCAATTCTCCTTTGCGCCCTACTACCACTTCAACCAATCGAACTACGACTCGCTCTCGTCCGACTTGCCGGTCGCCACAACCTGGCATCAGAACTCCAACTACATCGGCGGACAGGCCGACGCCCACGATGAAATCGGCCCCAACAGCTTCTCCGCAGGCTTCTCCACGTTTTATCAATCGGAGCGAGATCTCTTCGGCACGATCGTCAACGATGGCTCCGCCCCCTCTCAACCCAACACGCAATCCAACGTCGGCGCCGCTCTCTACGAGTTCTACCTGGCCGACCATTTGCGCCTCGGACGCTACATCACGCTCCTCGGTGGCGAGCGCTTCTCCATCTACCACGCCGGCATCGACGAAACCGCCATCTATCCCCGCATCGGCGCTACCGTCGAGATTCCCCGTCTCCACTGGATGCTTCGCGGCTTCTATGGCCATTTCTTTCAGCCCGCCCCCGTCCAGACCGTCTCCTCCTCCGTGCTCAACTACGCAAGCTCGCTCCCCGGCGGAGAAAACACCTTCACGCCTCTCCCTTCAGAGCGCGATGAAGAACATCAATTCGGAATCGAGATTCCCTGGCGTGGTTGGACCCTCGACGTCGACACCTTCCAGACCCGCGTCAACAACTTCCTCGATCACTCCAACCTCGGCGAATCCAATATGTACTTCCCCATCGCTATCGATGGTGCATTGGTTCGCGGCTGGGAGATGTCGATGCGCTCACCGCAGCTTGCGCGCGTCGTCCACTTTTACGTCACCTATTCCAACCAGATTGCTGAGCAGCGCGGCAACATCATCGGCGGATTCACCTGCTCCGATCCCAATGACCCGGCCTGCAATCTGGGCCCGGACTACACTCCCGTTGATCACGACCAGCGCAACACCCTCAACACAGGATTCAACGCGAACCTGCCGCTGCACACCTGGCTCGCAAGCAACGTCTACTATGGATCGGGCTTCACGAATGGCCTTGCGGATGCCGGCGTTGGCCCCTACAACGGCCTATACCTGCCGGTCCACACCACCTTTGACATCTCCGGGGGCCATACCTTTGGCGAAAACTGGACCGTCACCGCCAACGTTCTCAACGTCACCAACCACCGCGTTTTGCTCGATAACTCCGTCACCATCGGCGGCTTCCACTACAACGACCCCAGAATGTTCTCCGCCCAACTCCGCTACCGCTTCCACTTCTGAAGCGCACAATTTTCATAATTTCCCATGGTGTCATCCTGAACGGAGCGGCTTGGGGCCCCGCGAACGGAACGTTCGTGGGGTAAGCTGGGCCCCCACAAACAGGTCTTCGTTTGTGGGGTGAATAAGCGGAGTGAAGGACCTGCTTTTGCATTTATGGATGCGTAGATTAGAGAGCGTTCTTGCTTGGGCGCTACGAAACAGCAAACAACCCCGGCAAAACCACCCCTGCCTTGCCCTCTACAACATTCGTAAACGCCTGCGCATTCAGCGGCGCCTCCGGCCCCACATAGACCGTCCGCGCGCCACCCCGTCGCGCCCAGTTCACAAAATTCGCAGCCGGGTACACCGACCCCGAAGTTCCAATGACCACCATAAGCGTAGCCCGATCAATCTCCCGCTGGATCCGCTCCATCTCCAGCGGAATTTCCCCGAAGAACACAATATGCGGACGCAGCCGCGCCCCACAGGCGCAGCGCCCCACTTCATCCAGGCTCTTGTATACGGTTCGATCCTCAACCGGCGGCTGTCCGCATTCATCCTCGCAGCGCGACTTCGCCAGCTCTCCATGCATGTGCACAAGCCGCTTCGATCCGGCGCGCTCATGCAGATCGTCCACGTTCTGAGTGCAAAGAAAAAACCGCTCTCCAAGCCTGGCTTCAAGATCAGCCAACGCAACGTGCGCCGGATTCGGCTCTGCCGTCGCGCCCTGAGCTCTGCGCTCGGAGTAAAACTGCCAAACCAGCGCCGGATTCATCTCCAGCGCCTCCGGCGTGCAGACATCTTCGACGCGGTGCCCGGCCCACAACCCATCCGAAGCGCGAAACGTCGGCAACCCGCTCTCCGCGCTAATCCCCGCGCCCGTGAGTACGAACACGCGATCATTTGGTGATATGGAAATACTCGACATGATCGTCACTAGCCGTCAGCTTTCAGCCATCAGCTCTCAGCGATATTCTCGACTTCGATGCAAATTGACTCAGTGTCAAGCCGCACAAATGAGCTGACAACTGACAGCTGAAAGCTGTGGGCTTGCTTTTACGGTTCCAGCAAAATCTTCCCCGTCGTCTTCCGCTCTTCCATCTCCGTCTGCGCCTGCCCGGCCTCAGCCAGCGGAAACATATGCTCCATACGCAACTTCAGCTCGCCCTTCGCCACCCAGCCAAGCACCTCGCCCGCGCGCCATTCCAGTTCCTGGCGCGTCGCAACGTAGTGCCACAGCGTCGGCCGCGTCACAAACAGCGAACCCTTCCCGCTCAGCTGGATCAAATCAAATGGCGGAACCGGCCCGCTCGATCCGCCAAACAGCGCCATCAGCCCGCGTGGCCGCAGGCAATTCAAGCTTCCCTCAAACGTCGTCTTCCCCACCGAGTCGTACACCACATCCACACCCTTGTTGCTCGTCAGCCGCTTCACTTCCGCAACAAAATCCTGCTCGGTATACAGAATCACGTCTGAAGCGCCCGCCTCGCGCGACAACTCCGCTTTCTCTTTTGTCGACACTGTCGTAATCACGCGTGCGCCGATCCGCGTCGCAATCTGCGTCAGCAGCAACCCCACGCCTCCCGCACCCGCATGCACCAGCGCCGTGTCACCGGCCTTCAAAGGATGTGTCGACGTCGCCAGATAATGTGCCGTCATCCCCTGCAGCATCGCAGCCGCTGCCTGTTCCGGAGTCAACCCATCCGGCACCTTCACCAGTTGCGAAGCGGGCACCAGCGCATACTCTGCGTAGCTTCCAAGCACACCAACGGACGCCACGAGGTCGCCAGGTTTGAATCCCGTGACTCCCGAGCCAAGATCCTCCACCGTACCCGCAGCCTCACTGCCGGGAATCAGCGGCATCGTCGCCTTGTACGTGCCCTTGCGAAAATAAATCTCAATGAAATTTACGCCGATCGCTTCAACGCGAATCAGCACTTGTCCCGGACCCGGAACAGGAATCTCCAACTCGGCGAGTTGCAGGACCTCAGGCCCACCCGTGTTCTGAATCTGAATTGCGTTCATACAAGCGCAAGAATGCACCCTTACACCCGCAAACTGCAAGCAATGTATTTCCCGCCATATTCACAGTTCCTCGTGAATTGCAGAGACAAATTTGTCGCTTCGTGAGGGCGGTCAAAGAAAAACCCCGCGAGGATCTCTCCGCGCGGGGCTTCCGTCTTTCTAATCCCTAATCCCTGTTCCCTGCTTTTAGAACGTGTCGTCGTGCCGATCCGACAGTATGCTTGGCTCTTCCGGCGTCCGCAGCCGCACAATACGATCAATCGTGTATGGCGCGCGTTGCTGCGATGTATGGAAGTGCCTCACCTGCAACTCTCCCAGCAAACCGATCGCCAGCATCTGTATGCCGGCCAGAATCAGCACACCCGCGATCACAAACAGCGGACCATGCTCGTCCATCACGTTCACATGCGGATGCACTATCTTCATCCCCAGCAGCAGAGCTGAAATAAAGCTACCCGCCAGAATTCCCAGCGCGCCAAAACTGCCAAAGAAGTGCAGCGGCCTGCTCATATATTTCAGCAGGAAGCGAATCGTCAGCAGATCGAAGAACACACGGAACGTGCGGCCGATTCCATAATGGCTTTTGCCCCGCTCGCGGTGCACGTTCTTGATCGGAATCTCGCAGATAGAAGCGCCATACCAGCTCGCCAGTGCGGGAATGAACCGGTGCATTTCGCCATACAGCGGAATGTTCTGGATCACTTCATGCCGATAAGCCTTGAAGGTCGTCCCGAAGTCGTGAATATCAACGCCCGAAAGCTTTGCCATCAACCAGTTCGCGCACCGCGAAGGAATCCGGCGCATCACGAAGTTGTCGATGCGCTCTTTGCGCCAGCCCGACACCACGTCGTATCCCTCTTCCAGCTTCTCGAGGAAGTTCGGAATCTCATTCGGATCGTGCTGTAGGTCCCCATCCATCGCCAGGATGTATTCGCCCGATGCATGATCGAATCCCGCTGCCAGGGCCGACGTCTGTCCAAAATTCCGGCGTAGCTTCACCACGAGCACGCGACTGTCCACCGCCGCAATCTCTTCCAGCAGCTTGTAGGTGCGGTCGCTCGAGCCGTCATCCACCAGCACAAGCTCAAAGTTGTCGCCCACTTGCTCCATAACCTGTTTCAGGCGAGCGTATAAGACGGTGACATTGTCCTCTTCATTGTGAAAGGGGACGACAATGGAATACTTCGGCATATCAATAGTATAGACGCGTCTTGATTGTGAAAGGCGCACTTATTCGTTACTCATCATGGACGAAAAAGTACCCATGCGGAGTCGAACCAAGCCCGTCCTGGAGGCTATCGGTCTAGCTCGTCAAGCATCCCCTGCATCTCGCTGAGAGCATGGCGGTTGCCCGTCCGCGCTGCACACGCGATTCCGGCCTTCAGCTTCTCCACCGCCTCGCCGTTTCGCTGGGCTTTAGCCAGTGTTTGGGCCGACATAAAATAGGCCGCCGTGTAGTCAGGATTCTGCTCAATCAGAACGTCGAATTCCTTCAGCGCCTTCTCCACTTCGCCGCGATTCGCGAGTTCCATGGCAATCCCGTACCGCGCAAAAGCGTTCTTCGGGTCAAGGGCGAGAATTTCTTTCAGTCCTGCAATCTTGTCAGTTGTGCTCATAATGGGAGATTTCTGCACCAAGGCGATTTGCGTAAATGGCGTGGATTGCCGAAACTGGAACTGGTGCTTCGGCGCAAGCGTTCACTTCTTTCATTGTAGCCGGAAGTGAACTCACCCTGAAGCCCAGGCGATCCCCGGGGTCTCCAGCGACAGGTCTTAGTCGCTGGGGTGGAAGGGAAAGATGGAGCAGGTCAAAAAAATGAGTACGACTGAAGCCAACCCGCTAGTGCGCACTGTTGCCAGCACGCAATCCGAGATGACTGAGGTCATCCTGCCTAACGACGCGAACACGCTCGGCAATCTGCTCGGCGGACGCCTCATGCACTTCATCGACCTCACCGGCGCCATCGCAGCATATCGCCACTCGCGCACCCACGTTGTCACCGCGGCAATGGATCATATCGATTTCATCCAGCCCGTCCACGTCGGCGATCTGCTCATTCTCAAGTCCAGCGTTAATCGCGCCTTCCATTCCTCGCTCGAAGTTGGCGTCAAGGTCTGGGTCGAAGACCCGCAGACCGGAACGCACCTTCACGTCGCCAGCGCCTACCTTGTCTTCGTTGCCGTCGACGAGCACGGCCGCCGGCAAAAGTTGCCACAGGTGCAGCCCGAAACAACCGATGAAGTCCGTCGCTACAACGACGCGCTCCGCCGCCGCGAACATCGCGAATCAGAATCAGCGCGCCGCAAGCAGGAGCGGCGCACAACAGGCCTCACCAGGGCTTGAGAATTAAGACAAACAACCTGCACAAGGAGTAACTCCAGTCATGGCTCATTCATCCGCCGCGCCTCAGCCTCTACCGCTCCCAGGGGTATCGAAAATCATCGCAATCGGATCAGGCAAAGGCGGCGTCGGCAAAACCACGGTCGCGGTCAATCTCGCCATTGCGCTCTCTAAACTCGGCCAGCGTGTGGGCCTTATTGACGCTGACATCTACGGCCCAAACGTCCCGCTCATGATGGGTTCCACACAATCGCCGCGTGTCGGCGCCGATAACCAGATTCAGCCCAACGACACGCATGGCATCAAGACCATCTCCATCGGCTACATCTCTCCCGGCGATAAACCGCTGGTCATGCGCGGACCCATGCTCCACCAGATCATTCGCCAGTTTCTGCAGCAGGTCGAATGGGGCCAACTCGATTACCTCATCGTCGATCTGCCTCCCGGCACGGGCGACGTCGTCATCTCACTCGTTCAGACCGTCCCGCTCACCGGCGCCGTCGTCGTCTCCACGCCCAGCGACGTCAGCCTGCAGGATGCGCGCAAGGCTCTCGAGATGTTCGCCCAGGTCAACGTTGAAGTCCTCGGCATCGTCGAGAACATGAGCCACTTCACCTGCCCGCATTGCCACGAGCAAATCGACATCTTCTCCAAAGGCGGAGCCGAGCGCACCGCAGCGCAATTCAAGATTCCATTCCTCGGTTCCATCGAGCTCATCCCTGCCATCCGCGAAGGCGGAGACCGCGGACTCCCCGTTGCCCTTGCCGGACCCAAGAGCCCCCAAGCCTCGGAGTTCTTCGCAATCGCCCAAAAGCTCATGGAGCGCGCCGAAGCCGCCGCGGCAGCCAGCAGCGACGTAATCGAAATCAGCTAGTATCTCGATTTGTCACGCCCGACCATCAGCCGTGTCATTCTGAGCGAACGGGGCCCCGAACGTACCAGGGGCCCCAAAGAGCGATTTAGCTCTTTGGGGTAGGTTCGGGGGTGGTAAGCGAAGAATCTGCTTTTTCCTTCGGGACTTCAACTTCTGGATGTACATCCAAAACGGAGCAAGCATTGTCACCAGAACTTCTCATCCGCCAAGTCCGAAAAGATGACTTCCAGCAATGGAAGCATCTCTGGGATGGCTACAACGCGTTCTATGGCCGCAAGGGCGCGACCGCATTACCCGACGAAATCACCAACAACACCTGGTCTCGCTTCTTCGACAGCTACGAGCCCGTTCATGCATTGGTCGCAGAGCAGTCAGGCCAGATACTCGGTCTCGTGCATTTCCTTTTTCATCGCTCCACCATTTCCATTCAGCCGACGTGTTACTTGCAGGATCTGTTCACCGTCGAAGCTGCGCGCGGCAAAGGCATCGGCCGAGCGCTCATTCACGAAGTCTACCGGCGCGCTGCAGACGCAGGCTGCGCCCGGGTCTACTGGCTGACCCACGAAACCAATGCAACTGCAATGAAGCTGTATGACAAGGTCGCGGAGAAATCCGGATTCGTCGTCTATCGCAAGAACTTCTGACGTAATCCGGCAGCGCTTAGCTTGATCACGATGGGACGACAATGAAACGAGTTCTTCTCTCCTGGAGCAGCGGCAAAGACTGTGCATGGGCTCTCCACTTGCTTCGGCAACAGCCCGATATCGAGATCGTCGGCCTCCTCACCACAATCAACGCTGAATTCGATCGGGTCGCCATGCACGGCACCCGACGCGCAATCCTCGAAGCACAGGCGGCCGCTGCAGGTCTTCCCCTCTGGGATATCCCTCTTCCGTGGCCGTGTTCAAACGAAGTCTACGAGCAGCGCATGGCCGAAGCCTGCCTTCGCGCTGTTGACGACAACGTCCATGCCATCGCGTTCGGAGACTTGTTCTTGCGCGACGTCCGCGCCTACCGCGAACAACAGCTCATCTCCACCGGCATAGAGCCTCTTTTTCCGCTCTGGGACCTGCCCACCCACGAACTCGCCCACGCCATGATCGCCGGCGGCCTCCGCGCAAAGATTGTCTGCGTCGATTCCCGCCAGCTCGATCCCTCCTTCGCAGGCCGGGAGTTTGACATTGATCTGCTCTGCGACCTGCCTTCTATCGTCGATCCTTGCGGCGAACGCGGCGAGTTCCACTCCTGCGCCTACGACGGCCCCATGTTCTCGAATCCCATTGAACTTGAAGCAGGAGAAATCGTGAATCGCGATGGATTCGTCTACGCCGATTTCAAATCTCATTCAGAGCACCCTCAGGCGAGCTGCGCTTAACGACAAGCCATCCAGTCTTCATGGCCCAACGGAGTGCCGCCTTTACAACTGATGAGAATCCTTTGTGCCCCCGGCATGCTCCTTTCGTGCTACTTTCCGCATGCCTTGCTTAGGATAAAGTTTCTTCAATTCAATCGTTTTCCCCTGAATTTTGTTTCGCCTGGTTCCTCCGTATTTCACAGCGCCGCATATGAAAGATTCTTCCAGATCGCACGCCGTCCAACCCGCCGCAATTCCGCCCGCTATCTCCGTGGCCTACCGCGGATGGACGCAACGGCTGCCACGGCCTTTGGCGCTCGCTCTCACAACGCTCGCAGTCCTTCTCGTGTGTTCAATCCACGCAGCGGTCGCAGGCGCGAACACCGCGCCCGCCGCCGGTATCGGCTATCTCTGTCTCACGCTTGTCATGTTCGGCTGCGCTTCGGCATTCTGGACGCGCGCGCGCTCCGCCAGGGCGACACTCTACATTCGTTGGTGCTTCATCGCCGCCGCGGCGCTGGCGGCATCCATCGGCTACTTCCCTTCCAGCACCCAGGGCTTTCTGGATACTGTCCCCGCCCGGCAATTTCAAACCGCATGCTTCAATGCCAGCGAAGCCCTCTATATGCTGGCGGCCGTGCTTTTCTTTGCCGGTGTCTCCCGTTCCATCGTCGTCGTTGATATTCTCCAGGCGCTCTTGTTCACTGTGATTCGCTTCAATCTCATCTACTCGCCCGTCACGCGCGACCATTTCAGCATCTACCATCTTGCACTCGGCCAGCTCATGGCGCTGTTCCTGTTCCTCGTCGCGACGGTTGCCTGCCTCGGAGCCGCATCGCGAGCCGAACTGAAGTTCCTGTGTACGCTCTCGTGCTTCCTTGGTCTTCGACTCATCGACTTCTTCCTGGCCAACCAGGTTTCCTACACCTGGCTGCACTACGAACATTGCAGCCTGTGGGATGTTCCCGGGCAGGCGCTTCTCGCCGGCTTCGCGCTCTACCTTGTCTATACCGGCCAATCTGCCGATCTGGATGCGTTCGAGACTGCGCCATTTCGCACGCCCAGCGTAATGGTGCGCAGTCTCATGCCGTCCATCCTGGCGCTCGTCAACCTCATGCTAGGCCTCCTTTTGTTGCGCGTCTCATTCGCGCTGGCCGCCGCAGCTATCTCAATGTCACTCCTGTGCTATGTGGCTCGCACCGTCTTGCTCCAGGCACAGGCGGTAAAGGAGAAGTCCCTCCTCGAGAGTCGCAACGAGCAACTCGAAGGCCTCGCCATACGCGATCCTCTTACCGGCATCGGCAACCGCCGCTCGCTCGCCGGAGTCTACGGCCGTCTGCAAACAGCGGAGCGTGGCGAATGCCTCTCGCTCCTGTTGATGGACATCGATTACTTCAAGCAGGCGAACGACCGCCACGGTCATCTGCACGGCGATAAAGTTCTCGTCACGCTCGCTCGAAAACTCGAGAGCCTTGCCTCAAAAGTCACCGGCAGCCATTGCGCGCGCTTCGGGGGAGACGAGTTTGCCCTGCTGCTGCTGAACGTCTCCCCGCTAGACGCAGCCCGGCTTGCGGAAGAACTGCGTCAACTATTCAACGCGCACGCATTTGAGGTGGAAAATGGCAAGGTGAGCCTCAGCATCGGCGTTGCCTGCCTGCAGACCGCGCACGACCTCCCACTGGAATCACTGGTCTCCCACGCCGACCAGGCTCTCTACCGCGCCAAGCTGCTGGGTCGCAATCGTGTGGAAATACAACCCGGGTGGGCGTCCAGCACCCTATTGCAGGATCCTGCGGCGGCGCTTTGCATGGAGTTGCAACACACAAGCGGGTAAACAGAAAAGCGAGGCCGAAGCCTCGCTCTCCTGCAGGTCGATCTCACTTCAGCGCCAGTGTCCCTCGACCAGAACCCAGCCACCATGCCGGTGTTCCCAGTGATGCGCAACCCACACTGCATGCGGATGAGGAGGACGATCCCAGCGCCCTGGAACCCAGACGTAGCGATGCCCATCCCATCGGTGATAGCCCTCGATCCACATAAAACCGTGCTCCGGCGGTGGGGGACGACGCTCCACAATCGGTGCTGGTGGACCTACCCGAACATAAACCTGCGCATTTGCTGCCCCGGGAATCAGGGTAAAAGCAAGCAAAGCAGTCAATAGAGTCTTCTTCACGTTCAACTCCTTCAGCAGTGAGAATTGCCGGACCTCCACAGCTTTTCCGGCTCGTTGCTCATTTCAACATCGATTCTGCGAAAAAGTTGCGTGCCCAAAGTAACGTCTCTCCCACATGAAAAATGCCCTCGCCGGATTCATCGGCGAGGGCATTTCATTCGTCCCAGAGCAAGTTTCGCGATCCTACGCCGCTACTTCCACCTCGGCGCTAATGGCTTCAATCGCCGCAAGGCAATCACCCCGGCTTACATCGTGGTGCGTAACCATCCGGATCGCATTTGGCCCCACGGTGCTGATCAACACGCCACGCCTCTTGAGCCGCGCCACCAAATCCGCCGCACTCAGCCCACCCGTGAGTTTGAAAATCACGATGTTCGTCTCAACTGACTCGATATCGATGTCGACGCATTCGAATTGCGACAAGGCTTCCGCCAGCAGCCGCGCATTCGAATGATCCTCATGCAGCCGCGCCGGCATCTTCTCCAGCGCAATCAGCCCCGCCGCCGCCAGTATGCCCACTTGCCGCATGCCGCCGCCCAGTGCTTTGCGATAGATTCGCGCCTGATCCATCAGCTCTGTCGAACCCACCAGCATCGATCCCACCGGCGCACACAGTCCCTTTGACAGGCAGAACATGATGGTGTCGAACCCGCGCGTGAGTGTCTTCACATCCACACCCAGCGCAGTCGACGCATTGAAGATCCGCGCTCCATCAAGATGCACCGGGAGCTTGCGCTCTTTCGCTTTTGCCCAGATCTCTTCCATCACCGCCAGCGGTGTGCAGCGCCCACCAGTCAAATTCGCGGTATTCTCGATTTCGATCAAACCCGTCGCCGCGCGAAACGAACCGCGCTTGTAAATTACAGGCTCAATATCTTCCCACTTCAGCCAGCCACGTTCCGTCGGAACCGCGCGCACCAGGCAGCCTGAAAACACGGCCGTCGTCGCCATCTCCCAATCGAGAATGTGCGAGCGAGATTCGCAAATCACTTCCTGCCCCGGCTGGGTCAGCAGCCGAATCGCAATCTGGTTCCCCATCGTCCCTGTCGGCACAAACAGCGCATCCTCGCGCCCAAAGGTCTCCGCTGCCCGCTTCTCCAGTAAATTGACAGTCGGATCTTCGCCGTACACGTCGTCACCCACCTCTGCCGCTGCCATCGCCGCACGCATCTCCGGCGTAGGCCGCGTCACCGTGTCCGACCGCAAATCAATCAACTCAGCCAAACCCAACTCCTCGATCCTTCTCTGATCACTGCTTCTAGGGTATCTGCGCCATCGGCAATTCCATCACTGGCGTCGCCTTGCCATTCGTCGATGCGTATGCCCACATTCCATGAAAATTCTCGCGCAATCCCGGCTGCGCCTTCAGCAACGCACCAAGCACGGCAATCGCCTCCGTGCGCAACACCGCGGGGTCGCTAGATCCCGTCGACTCATAGGTAACGCCCAGGTCCGGCTCATGAAGCGAAGCATCCAGCCTTATGCCGTCGATCTTCCACGTGCGGTCGCCGCTTGTCACCGAATACGGAAACGTGTCTTCCGACGGGCCGCCTTTGATCCGCATTTGTTCCTGTACAAGCTTGTCGAGGTTTGGCGAAGAGAGAAAGTCGACCGGCAGTTCCAGATAGCGCGCGGTGTCATAGCAGTACCACGCGGCCCAGGGCAAGTTGCTGCGCGCCAGTTCGCGCGCCCGCGTCCAGTACCACACGGCGTCGTGTCCACCGAAGGAACCCTGCCTTGCCGAAAACCCGCCCAGCTTCCATCCCGAAGCACCGGCCGTATCCCACACCAGCACGAATCCCATCTGCCCAGCCAGGGCTGCCCCTGCTGCATCCGAAAGTACGAGCGCATACTTCCCCGGCGGCAGCGCGTGCATGCTGATCGTCACCGTCATCGAACCGTTAGCATTCGAGCAGAAGAACTGCGTGTCCGACGGCGCCGTCAGCGTACTGGCATCCAGCACGTACACGTTGCGAAGCTGAGCTTTGCCGCCTTTCACCAGTGGCGCAGCCTGTTCCACAGCCTCGCGAATCCCCTCCCACTGGCCCGACACCGCCGGCAGCAACACCGTTTGCAGGGCGCTAGTATCCTGCCGGAGAACGGCCTCGGAAAGCTGCTCGCCCAGCGAAGCCAGGTTGGTGCGGTCCCCCTGCGTTAACTCTGACTGCGTTGTGCAACTTGCGGCAAATCCCGCCGCCGGAGCCGCAACCAAAAGCGCGGCGATCAAGATCCTCGAGCAGAGGCGCATCGCTTGCGTTTCCTCTCTACACGCTCTAAAAACTGTATGAGCGTTCCACGACCACTGATAGTCTAATGCAGTGGGGCGGTCCAAACCCGTCCCGTCGGGCGCGCACAACCCGGGGAGCAGATTCCCATGCGAACATTCTCCACACTTCAATCCCGCACCTTCCCATCTTCAGCGTGGCAGTGTGTGATGTTCTCAGTCGCGCTTCTTGCCTCTACTCATCTCTCTATCAGTTCCGTTGCGGCGCAATCTCCAACACAGCCTGCCGCTTCTCCCGCGGCACCCAAATCACAGCAAACACAAGTGCTCAAATCGTCCACCTACCCAAAGGCGAAAAAGCATCAGGAGCCCGCGGTCGTCGAAACGCCGCCTCCGCCTCCCATGCCCAATTGGCCGGTGAACGACAAACCCAGTCCTGCGTCGGTCGTGTGGGATGCCACCGGTCTTCGCATCAATGCCTCCAACTCCAGCCTTCAGCAGATCCTGAGCGAAGTCTCTACCGAGACTGGAACAAAAGTGGAGGGCATGGGTGCCGATCAGCGCGTGTACGGAGTCTACGGTCCTGGCCAGGCCCGCGATGTGCTCTCGCAACTGCTGCAAGGGTCCGGATACAACGTCCTGCTCGCTGGAGATATCGGTCAGGGAGCCCCGAGGCAAATCGTGCTTAGCCCTCGCCAGAGCGCCACACGCGGATCGCAAGCTGCCATGAATAGCCCACAGCAGGACCAGGACGACGATGTTTCAGAGCAGCAGGAAGAACCGCAGCAGCCACAACCACCCCTTCTGCCTCCGCAGACACAGATTCCGAATCGTCCGGGCTTTGGTGGTCCTAACGGCCCCATTCGTACTCCGCAGCAGGTGATGGAGGAGATGCAACAGCGACAGCTATTGCAGCAGCAGCAGCAGCAGCAAATGCAACAGGCCAATCCTCAGCCTAACCCGCAATAAAGCAGGCATATACCCCTGAATCTGGCGTTTCTACTTGAAGATTTGAGAGGGTCGACCGCACACAGCGAAGGGGGAGGCAGCGTGTCGTATTCACTCTTTGTAAGATTAAGATTGGACGCTTATTCCGAAGCCAGTTGCGCCCCGACCTTCAGGGGCACGCGCACGGTTCGGGGCCGCATCAGCGCAAAGGCGACGCGAAAAACGCCATAGGCGGTGAGTACACCAAACGCCATCGATCCGACCGCGGCGCATACAAGCATCACTAAGTTAAGAGCGTCAGCCATTTCTTTAGACCCCCGTCGAAAATTGCTGGGGAAAATTCCTTATCGCTTTTAATTCCTGCCCGGCTATCTGCTTAGACGCCGAAGCTATGTCTAAAGGATTGTCGCAGAAAATCTCGCGCGTTGACCCTTGTTTCTATTGGCAAATAGAATACCCCTGGTACGTCAGTAATCCCTGTGGCCTGGCTTGTAACGAAAGTCCACGACACCCACAACCAAAGTTCACCGGGGCCGCCGCGGCAGGTGCATGTCGCTAGAGTGTCTCCGCCTCACCCACCACCTTTTCGTAGCCTGACTAATGTCCATCACTCACATCTCGGTGCGAGGGGCGCGCCAGCATAACCTGCGCGACATCAACGTGCGCATCCCTCGCAACACACTGACCGTGGTCACCGGACTCTCCGGCTCCGGCAAGAGTTCGCTCGCCTTTGACACGATCTACGCCGAGGGCCAACGCCGTTATGTCGAGACGCTCTCGGCTTATGCTCGCCAGTTTTTAGATCAAATAGAGCGCCCCGACGTCGACTCCATCGAAGGTCTCTCGCCGGCAATCTCCATCGAACAGAAGACCACCAGCCGCAGCCCCCGCTCCACCGTCGGCACCATCACTGAGATCTACGACTACCTCCGCCTCCTATACGCCTCGGTCGGCACTCCCCACTGCCCCAGCTGCGGCCGCCCCATCACCCGCCAGACTGCCGACCAGATCGTCCAGCGCATCCTGCAGCTCGGCTCCGGAGAGCGTGTCACCGTCATGGCCCCGGTCGTCCGAGGGCGAAAGGGTGAGTTTAAAGATCTGCTGGATCAACTTGACCAGCAAGGGTTTCGCGCCCGCGTCGACAGCGAGATCGTAGACCTCGCCGAACCTCCCTCGCTCGACAAGCGCAAGAACCACACCATAGAAGCCATCGTCGACCGCATCCTCCTGAAGCCCGCCGACCGCCCGGATGCTTCGGCGCCCACAAAGCCGGGTTCCCCAGGTCTGGATTCTCAGACCTGGGAAAGCAAGAAAGCCAGCGTCGCCTCAGGACAGCCAACCAGCAACAAACCCTCCGTAGAAAAACGCCTCGAAGCCGCCGTAACCAAGGCCCTCCAACTCGCCAACGGCTTGGTTCTCATTGGATTCGCGAACGGCGAAGAACAGATCTTCTCAAGTTCCATGGCCTGCCCCGACTGCGGCCTCGACGTCCCCAAACTCGAACCCCGCAGTTTCAGCTTCAACTCCACCTTCGGCGCCTGCCCCGAGTGCCATGGCCTCGGCTCGCTCTACGATCTCGACCCGGCCAAGGTCATCACCGACTGGTCCAAGCCTCTGCTTGACGGCGGACTCGGCCCCGGCTCCGCCTCGCAATACCTGCTCCGGCTAGTCAACCTTGCGGCCGAACGCTACAACATCGATCTGAAGAGGCCCTTCGAAGACCTGCCGCCAAAGCAGCAGCACATCCTGGTCTACGGTCCGCCCAAAGGCGAAGCTCCCCGCACCGGCTTCCACGGCATCCTCAGCTACCTCCGCGACTCCATCGACGAGGCCCGCAGCGACGGCTACCGCGAGTACATGATGACCTTCATGTCCGCAACGCCCTGCCCCGCCTGCCGTGGCAAGCGCCTGCGTCCGGAGTCCCTCGCCGTCAAAATCAACGGCCTCTCCATTGCGGACTTCACCGCGCTCCCGCTCAACCGCGCTCTGTCCGCTGCATACGAGTTCAACTTCACGGCGCGCGAAGCCCTCGTCGCCGACCGCATCCGTCGCGAAGTCATCGAGCGTCTCGAATTCCTCTGCGCCGTCGGCCTCAACTACCTCTCGCTCGATCGCAACGCCGCGACCCTCTCCGGCGGAGAGGGCCAGCGCATTCGCCTCGCCACGCAGATCGGTTCTCGCCTCCGCGGCGTGCTTTATGTCCTGGATGAGCCCTCCATCGGCCTCCACCAGCGCGACAACTCCCGCCTCATCGAAGCCCTCGTGCGCCTCCGCGATCTAGGCAACACTGTCCTCGTGGTCGAACACGATGAGGAAACAATCCGTCACGCCGACTACGTTCTTGACCTCGGCCCGGGAGCCGGCCGTCTCGGTGGTCACGTCGTCGCGCAAGGTACGCCCGCCGACATCATGGCTTGCCCCGAATCGCTGACCGGACGCTATCTCTCCGGCGCCAGCGGCATTCTCCACCGCGTGGAGCCCCGCCCTCTCACCGGCAAATGGATCACCGTCAACGGCGCGCGCGAGCACAACCTGCAGGACCTCACCATTCGCATCCCGCTCGGTGTTATGACGGTTGTCACCGGAGTCAGCGGCAGCGGCAAAAGCACCCTCATCAACGACATTCTTTACCGCTCGCTTGCCAAGGCCCTCTACGGCTCGCGGGAAGAGCCCGGCGTGCACGAATCGCTGGAAGGCGCCGAGCAGATCGACAAGGTCATCCGCATCGACCAGTCGCCCATCGGCCGCACCCCGCGTTCAAATCCCGCCACGTACACGCAGGTCTTCTCGCCCATCCGCGACCTGTTCGCCATGCTCCCCGAAGCGCGCGAGCGCGGATACAAGCCCGGCCGCTTCAGCTTCAACGTCGCCGGAGGCCGCTGCGAAGCCTGTCAGGGCGATGGCCAGCGACGCATCGAAATGAACTTCATGCCCGACGTCTACGTACAATGCGAAGTGTGCAATGGGCGCCGCTACAACCAGGAAACGCTCGCCGTAAAGTTCCACGGCTACTCCATCGCAGACATCCTCGACCTCACCATCGAAGACGCACTCACCGTCCTCGTCGACGTCCCCACTGTCCGCCAGAAGCTGCAGACGCTGGTCGATGTCGGCCTCGGATACGTACATCTCGGCCAAAGCGCCACCACGCTTTCAGGCGGAGAGGCGCAGCGCATGAAGCTGGCGCGCGAACTCTCGAAACGCCAGACCGGCCGAACTCTCTATCTACTGGATGAGCCCACCACCGGCCTGCACTTCGACGACGTTCGCAAGCTGCTCGAAGTCCTGCACCGCCTGACCGACCTGGGAAATACCATCATCATCATCGAACACAATCTCGACGTGATCCGCAACGCCGACTGGATCCTCGACCTTGGCCCCGAAGGCGGCGAAGATGGCGGACGCGTCGTAGGAGAAGGCCGACCCGCGAAAATCGCCAAAACTCCCGGCTCCTACACCGGCGAATTCCTCGCCCGCTACTACTCCTCCCACAACGGCAAACTCGCGCCAATCTCAGAGAATCTGGGTGCCCCACGTCTCGCTTCTGAGACGTGGGAGGATCTAAATTCCGCACCCCGTCATCCTGAGCGACCAAAGGGAGTCGAAGGACCTGCTGTTGCCTCACCCCGTCATCCTGAGCGACCAAAGGGAGGACCTGCTGCTTCTTTTGCGACTCCCCGGCAATCACGGCCCAATACAAAACAACCGAAACCCGCAAAAAAATCCACCAACAAGAAACCGGTGCGCGCATGAGTACATTCCCTGAGCCGCTTCCCCGCGCGCCTGAAGATTCCCCTGCAGTTGAGTCGCTCGAACCAGCTTCAACCGGTCCGCTCGCGCCAGAAAACACTCCTGCGCCCCCCGCCGAGTGGACCGCCGAAGCCCAATCTTCCTATCCGACATCCGACCTCGCCACGCCTCAATTCATCGATGCACCTCCTACCTCCGACGAAATACTCCGCGAACCCGTCCTCCTGCGCGAACATGCACCGCTTTTCCCTGAAGAGCGTATCCCGCATCTTGGCCACCTCGCCATACTCGGCCTTCTCGCTGCCTTTGGATTGATCGGCACAATGATGCTCGTGCCGCTCGCCCTGCACTTCCACCTCTTCGGAGTTACCAGCATCGCGCTAGCGGCCACCGATTACCGTTACGCTCTCGGCAGTCAGGCAATCCAGTACATCATCACCTTCGCCGGATGCGTCGTCGTCTTTCCGCTCATCTGGCGCAGGCCTTTCTTCGAAGGGATTCATTGGCACGCCGCAACCGCGCTTGAACGCAAGGCACGCCTCATCAGCGCCGCCGTCCTCTGCTTCTTCGTCGCCATGATTAATGGCGTTCTCATGCCCGGCCCCACCAACGCGCCCATTGACGAGCTCTTCAAGGCACCCGGTGCCGCGTGGATCCTCTTCGCATTCGGCGTCACCCTCGCGCCTTTCTTTGAAGAGATGGCTTTCCGCGGCTTTGTTCTTCCCGCTCTCTGCACCGCATACGACTGGTCCATCGAACACTTCACTGGCGCACCCCGTCGCCCACTCGACGAGTTCGACAATCCTCAGTGGTCGCTATCCGCCATGATCTTCGCTTCCATCCTCACCAGCATCCCCTTCGCCCTCATGCACGGCGCACAGACCAGCTGGTCCCTCGGCCCGTTCCTCCTGCTGATTTTCGTCAGCCTCGTCCTATGCGCAGTCCGCCTCCGCACCCGCTCTCTCGCCGCCAGCACCATGGTCCATGCCTGCTACAACTTCATGCTCTTCTCCTTCATGCTCCTGGGCACCGGCGGCTTCAAACACCTCGACAAGATGTGAGCGGCGGAATCCCAAATTAACGGTGTCATTCTGAGCGAACGGGGCCCAAACGTAACAGGGGCCCCAAAGAGCGATTAGCTCTTTGGGGTAGGTTCGGGGGTGGTAAGCGAAGAATCTGCTTTTGCGCTTTCTGAACGTCATTGAGAGACTCGGAGCAGCAGCTAGGAGTTAGAAGCTTTCACTCGTTACAATTCCCTCAATGCCCACACACGCCCAACAGCTCCTCTCTCTCCTCGCCCGCACCAGCTTCAAACTCGGCCAGTTCAAGCTCTCCTCAGGCGGCACCAGCGACTACTACATCGACTGCCGCACCACCACGCTTCACGCCGAAGGTGGTCGCCTCACTGGCGAAGCAATCCTCGATCTTCTCAATGAAAGAAACGTCCAGGCAGAAGCCGTAGGTGGACTCACCATGGGCGCCGACCCCATCGTCTCCAATGTCGCCACCGCCAGCGCCTGGCGCGCTCAATCGAATCCCAGCGCTCCGCTCATCCACGGCTTCCTCGTCCGCAAAGCGGAGAAGGCCCACGGAACCGGCCGTCGCATCGAAGGATTTTGCCGCGAGGGGGCCCGGGTAATCATTGTCGACGACGTTTGCACCACCGGCGCTTCCACCATCAACGCAATCGAAGCTGCCCGCGAAGCCGGCATGATCGTCGCCGCTGTCGTCTGCATCGTCGAACGCCAGGAAGCCAATGGCCGCCCCGCCGTTGAAGCCGCTGCGGCGGGCGCTCCATTCTTCACTCTCTTCACCGCAGTCCAGGTCCGCGCCGAGCACGTTCGCCAGCTCGAACCTGCTCGCTAACATTAGCCGCAAAAAGAATCAGGCCATCCGGGTGTTTGCCCGGATGGCCCGCGAAACTTGTTGCTTTAATCTAATCTAGAAATTTTTTCTATCGAGTTCGGCTCACGCCTTTACAAATCATTTCGGCTTTCGCCTTTAATCTTCAATCTTCCTAATCTATAAACACACTTGTCGTTCTTTAGTTGCTGCTCGGTGGCGGCGCAGCCTGCGAAGTCGCTGTCGTTCCTTGCCCGCTGCTCATATTGCTCAGCAGCTGAACTTCGACGCGCCGATTCTGTTTCCGGCCCTCCGCCGTATTGTTGGGAGCAACTTCCTTGTCCTTGCCGATGCCGATCAGGTAGAACCGGTGCGCGGCAACGCCATACTTCGATGCCAGGTACTGCACCACCGCATCTGCGCGGCGCTCGCTCAGGCCATAGTTGTAAGCAGCGGAGCCTATCGAATCTGTCCCGCCTGTAACTTCCAGAATGTAGCTCTTGGCACTTCCAAGCTGCGCCGCGAACGTATCCAGCTGTCCCTTGTCGTCGTCGGTCAGCACTGCCTTGTCAAAGCCGAACGTCACCGTGACATTTGCCAGCGACTTATAGTTGTCCAGACCGCTTACAACCGACGCCAATGAGTCCGCCCGATGCACGGCATTGTTCGCCGCTGTATCCGCATCGCCTGCAGCCTTCGTAGCGTTCTGAGCGTTCTGTGCAGCGGTATCTGCTGACGCCTGCGCTTGCTTGATTCCTGCCGTTGCGCGATCGTCCACTTCGTGCAAAGCGCGGTTGTTATCGGCAGTTTTCTGATCCAGTTGATTTGTGTGTTCGATAACGGGCGCCGTCTGGGATTTCACGTAGTTCTTGGTCGTGCAACCCGTCATGCCCACGACTGCTATGGCAGCTGCAATCAACAATCCATTTGAGTTTTTCATGATCTCCCCATTTCTTTACCGCCTCGGTTTTGCCTGTCCCTTTTTCTTGACCACCACCAGGCGGGCGGCGACATTTCGTGTCACCCTCCCTCATTGCATTCCTCCCGCCAAACAGTTCGATTCTTGTAAATATATACAAACAAACTAGTTACTTTTCACTGGTGGATAATTGTCGAAAGCCTTCAACCATGTACTTTTTACCCGGTGCGGTAAGGTTTGCCTTTCGAAAGCCCCAGATAATTGCTTTCGCCTCAACCGGTATCCTAGAAACTGACGCCTCTGCGCCGCATCCCTGATGGATCTCATCGAGAAAATCCGCCTTCTCCCCACCCAGCCCGGGGTCTACCTCTACAAGAACGCCGACGGAGTGGTCATCTATGTCGGCAAGGCCAAAAATCTTCGCTCCCGAGTTCGCTCCTACCTTCTTGAAGCCTCCCAGGCCAATGCCAAGACCGGCTCCCTCATGCGCGAAGCGGTCGACATCGACTACATTCTCGTCGCCAACGAGCACGAAGCCCTCGCCCTCGAAAACAACCTGATCAAGCAGCGCAAGCCGCGCTTCAATATCCTGCTCCGTGACGACAAGACCTATCCGTACGTCAAACTCACCCTGGCCGATCGCTTCCCCAAGGTCTTCGTAACCCGCCGCCTCCGCAAAGACGGCTCCGCCTACTACGGACCCTACTTCCCCGGCAATCTCGCCTACCGCGTCGTCGAACTTATCCATCGCAGCTTTCTGATCCCCAGTTGCAAGGTCGATCTCTCGCGCTACCATCCCCGCGCCTGCCTGCAGTACTACATCCATCGCTGCCTCGGCCCGTGCGTCGAAGAACTCACCACACCGGAGCTTTATAAACAAGCAGTTCGCGATGCGCAGCTCTTTCTTGAAGGCCGTCAGTCCGAACTCGAGCGCTCACTAACGGCACGCATGGCAGCCGCTGCAGAAGCCGAACAATTCGAAGCCGCCGCACGGCTCCGCGACCAGCTCTCCACAGTTCACCAGCTCCAGGAGAAGCAGCGTATCGCCACCGCCGAACAAGGCGACGACGCCGACGTCTTCGGCTACCACTTCGAAGATGGCAGCCTCGCCATCAACCTCTTCCACGTCCGCGCCGGCAAAATCGTAGACCGCCGAGAATTCTTCTGGGAGGACCTGCCCGACCTGATCGAAGCCCCCGCCGTTCTGAGCGAAGAAGGCAGAGCCAATGAATTGGGTGCCCCAGGTCTCGCTTCTGAGACCTGGGAATCTGCATCCGACTCCGGAATGCCGGGTGCCCCATCCATGACGAAGTCATGGGTGGGAAAGCAAGACCCCACATTCAATGCCGGCCAAGTTTTCTCCGCCCTCCTCAAGCAGCTCTACATCGATCAGCACTACGTCCCCCGCTCCATCCTCGTCCCCGTCGACTTCGATGACCGCGAAACCCTCGCCGCTCTCCTGAGCGAACGCATCAACCACCGTGTCGAAATCGCCGTCCCCCAGCGCGGCGAAAAGCGCTCCCTCGTCGACCTCGCTGGACAAAACGCCAAGCAGTCCTACATCCAGCGCTTCCGCGTCCTCGAGCCTTCGCGCAAAGCCATCCAGGAATCCCTCGCCGACTCCCTCATGCTTCCCGAGCTCCCCCGGCGCATCGAGTGCTTCGACATCTCTCACATTCAGGGCGCAGAAACCGTAGCCTCCATGGTCGTGTGGGAAGACGGCAAGATGAACAAGTCCGCCTACCGCAAATTCAAAGTCATGACCGTCCTCGGCGTCGACGACTTCGCCTCCATGCGTGAAGTCGTCACCCGCCGCTACCGCCGCCTCAAGGAAGAAGACAAGCCAATGCCATCGCTCATCCTCGTCGATGGCGGTCTCGGCCAACTCCACGCCGCTGCTGAAGCCTTGGAATCTCTGGGCTTCACCTCGCAGCCGCTAGCTTCCATCGCGAAGAAGGAAGAAGTCATCTACCTGTACGGCAACGAAGACGAGCCTGTAGTCCTGGACCGCCGCTCACCCGTCCTCCATCTCGTGCAGATGATCCGCGACGAAAGCCATCGTTTCGCCGTTGGCTATCACCGCAAGCGCCGCGAGATGCGCGATCGCGACTCAGAGCTCCTCAACATCTCCGGAGTCGGCCAGCAAACCCGCCAGCGTCTGCTCACCCACTTCGGCAGCCTGCGCGACGTCCAGCAAGCCACCGCCGACTCGCTAGCCTCTGTAGTCCCCCGCAAAACCGCCGAAACCATCTGGCGCCATTTCCACGAGCCGCAACCTGCCAACGGATAACAACGGAGTTCCAACGCGCGTACCAGTGCCGATTAGTACCGTACTCGAGGGACTCGGCACCCTTGTCGTGCCCATTGATCATTCACTTGTCGCAACGGAAAAGCAGCCCATCCGACTCACGCGTCGCCTAGGCACCAGGCATCCGGGGCACGACTTTACAGCTTGCTGAAAAACTTATTCGGGTCGGGAGTTTGTATCAGGGCATGACTTCAGTCATGCCGAAAAGCGTCGAAATCCATGTCGGCTTTAGCCGCTGAGGGACTTCATTCGCCGCTTCGCCACCTCTTCAAGCTCGAGGAGCCGCGATAGCTTCCTCAACCGACGCGGCCATCGGGATCAAAGCATCGACTTTTGTGAATTTAAAAAGCTGCAGAACATTGGGGCGCACCCCGACAGCAATCACGCGTACACCTCGGGCGCGAGAGCGGATGAAGTGACTGATGACCAGCCCGAGACCGGAAGAGTCGAGCGTTGGAACGTCGGTGAGATCGAAGATGTTTAGCGTGGGCCGCTCTTTGCCCGGGGGCGGTTCAAATTCGAAGATGTTTACCACGGCGAGCGGCTTGAGGACGGAGTACATATCGTTGGCCGCGAATCCCCCAGTAAACTTGAAGATGAGCGCGCCTCGCTCTTCATCTTCGATGCGTTCGATGGAGAACTTCTGACTCTGCCATAGCTGTGTTTGAGTGGTGGGCAATGCGGTCTCCCCTTGAGCACCCGGTTGCGGAAAATGAACGTCCTACAGGCTCAGCATACTTCAGCAAAGCGACCGGCCTTGCACGAATATTGCACGAATAATCTTTGCGTGTGGATACCCAGATCTTCTACAGGTCAGCGATTTCAAACCGCAGATGTTCCGTAAACCTTGCGCACGATCCAGAGGACAGGAAGCCCGAGGAGGATCAGCGCAGTGCCGATCAGCGATCCCTTGAGGTTCCCCGCGTAGCTATAAACGAGAACGGCGGCCGCGCAGACGACGAAGATGGCTGGAAGGACGGGGTATCCCCAGACGCGATAAGGCCGTGCGAGGTCGGGACGACGGCGGCGATACACAAACACAGTGGTGGCGGTGAGCATGTAGAAGAGCCACTCGGCGAAGACCGCGAGTTCGAAGTGCTGCTGGAACTGCGAAAGAAACAGCAGCAGCACAGTCGAAAGCAGCCCCTGCACGATGAGCGACGTCGATGGGGACTGAAAGCGAGGCTGAATGTGCGCGAACTGCCGGAAGAACAGGCGATCGCGCGCAGCGGCAAAGGGAATGCGCGCACCGGACATCACCGTTCCGTTGAGCGTAACGAAGATGCTGAGAGCCATTGCCGCCGCGACAAACCCCGCGCCGCGAGGGCCGGCCACCACTGAGAGTGCTGCGACAGCAGGGCGTTCGCTGGCCGCGATCTGTGCTGCTGGCAGAATGTATTGGATAGCTGCGTTAGTGGCCATGAAGAGCACGCCCACGATGAAGAGTCCACCGATAAGAGCAATGGGCAGTGCGCGCTCGGGGCGGCGAACTTCACCGGCAACCATGGTGAGGTCGTTCCATCCGTCATAGGCCCAGAGGGTGGCGATAAGCGCGAGCATGAATCCGCTGAAGCCGCCGGTGGCGGTGGGCAGAGACGTGGAGAAGTTCGAGAATGAGCCAGAGGCCGACGCGAAGCACAGCGCGGCGACGATGAGAATCAATACGGCCTTGAGGACGGTGAAGACCAGTTGGAAGTCGCCCGCTTTCTTGATGCCGAGGTAGTTCAGTCCGGTCATGAACCAGGTGACAGCGATAGCGAACACCTGCGACCAGAGAATCGGCGTGCCGGCCACGTGGTCCGTAAGGAAATGAAACGCGTGAAAGACGCCGAGGGTCCGAGCCAGGCCACTGGTAACAGCGGCGATGGAGGCAGGCTTGGCGACGGCGAACCATGTCCACATATAAAGGAAGGCAGGTGTGTCGCCATATGCTCCGCGGAGGTAGACATATTCGCCGCCGGCGTAAGGAAGCATGGCGCCAAGTTCGGCGTAAGTCATGGCACCGAAGAGCGAGAGCAGGCCGCCAACGACCCAGGCAAGATACACGAGCGCGGAGGAGCCCGTGTCGCGCATCATTTCGCTGGGGACGAGGAAAATGCCGCTGCCGATGATAGTGCCGACGACGATGGCGGTGGCCTGCGAGGCACCGAGCACCCGAGGCAGATCAGCTGGAGCTTGCGCTTGGTTAGGAATGGGAGAGACTTGTTGGCTCATGCGGTGATGTGAGGTTAGCACGCCGCATGCGGTGGCGCTAAGCCTGCCGTCGGCGGCCCGACGCCTGCGACGCTATCCTCCGAAACTGCATTGGTTCCATCGGCCTGACACTTCCAATCCATTGAGCGATAACGAGAAAAGAAGCCGTGATGCGGGTCACGGGCAACCGTGTTGTGACAGGGGTAACGTTTCGGGCTGCAGCAATGCTGGGGCATCGAGGAAGCCTGCTCTGTCGGCTGCGTGAAACGAGAGGAGCGGTTGGTCTATGGACACAGATTGTTCAAAATGCGGAACTCATCTTGCGATGGCGTGGACCTTCTGCCCGAATTGTGGTGCGTCGATCGTGCATGAAGTACACCCAGGCGAGCACCAGCATCATCCGGCGCGCGGCGCATTCGGCGGCTTGTACTACGGCCTCATCGCGGCCCCGATCCTGATCATCCCGGGAGTCTTGCTCTGTCTGTTGGGATGGGGCATTTTCCTTGGCGTACCGATGATCGTGCTGGGCGTCATGGCGCCGCTGTTGGGTCCGGTGTTGGGCATGGGCGAGCACAAGGGGAAGTGCCCTTCATGCGGCACCCGAATGATCAGCGTGGATGACGGGAAGGTGCACGAGTGCCCGGTCTGCTGTGAGAAATTTGCGATCATCGAACATCATGTCGCGGGATCCAAAGCGAGTTCATAGCTAGCCCCGTGTACAGATTCGAAAAACGGATCGAATCGGAAAATCCGATAATCGCGCGCCTTTTCGATCCTGAAATCGCGCACTGACGCCGCCCTAGAGCGCACTCCATATCGGGCGAAACAAATCTCCTTTCGCGCCCTTATGAACGCCCGTTACAATCCAAATGAAATGTCCATCACGCAAACAGAGCTTTGGAAAAGCCCCACATTCACCATTGAACGAATTGAAGGCCGTGCTCCAAAAACATTGATCTACCGTGTCGCCGGCCCCTTCAACGCCCGCGATATGTACGGCTCCATGAAGCAGGTCGCCCTCGGCAACATTTTCGACTTCAAACCTGCACCCGGCGCCGAAACTCCAACAGTCCACCTCTTCGACCTCTCAGCCGTGCCGCAGATGGATTCATCCGCTCTAGGAACGATTGTCAGCCACTTCATCAGTTGCCGGAACAAGGGGATCCGCGTCGTCGTAGTGGCTCCAAGCCCGAATGTCGTGCAGCTCTTCAAATTCACCAAGGTCGATACGCTCATCCCCACCGCATCGACCATCGAGGAAGCGCTCGCCTCTTGATGCTGGATCACGTCAGCGCTCGCCTCTTGATGCTGGATCACGTCAGCACTCATGTTCTGCGATGCGCAATCAATTCGCGCATAGAGCAAGGGTGCCGGCAGCTGAGATGACTCCGAAGCCGGCCCAATTCCTTATCCGCTTCGATGACCTGTGCCCGACCATGTTGAGCGCCCGGTTCGAGCCCTTCCTTTCGATCATCGCGCGCTTTGACGTAAAGCCAATTCTCGCCGTCGTCCCCGACAACCACGATCCGGAACTCAACTTCCAAGTCCCCGATCCAACCTTCTGGAATCGGATGCGAACGCTGGATGCAGCCGGTGCCACCATCGCCATGCATGGATATCGCCACCTTTGCGTCAGTCGCGGCAAATCTCTCCTTGGCCTGCACCGGGAAACGGAATTCGCTGGCATCGAAAAATCGCAGCAACGGCGATGGATTCGTTCCGGCCTCGAAATCCTGCGCGAAAACGGCCTCAACCCTTGCCTCTTCGTTGCTCCCCGCCATGGATTTGATCGCAACACCCTGAGTGCGCTTGCAACCGAGGGTCTCGCTGTCCTGTCCGACGGTTTCGCCCACCGCCCCTTCATGCGCCAAGACGTCCTGTGGATTCCGCAACAGCTTTGGGAGCCTGTCAGAAAGACGACCGGACTCTGGACGATCTGCGTTCACGCCAATACCTCGACTCCCGAGCTGGAGAACAAGCTGGAAGAATTCCTCCGCGAGCACTCCCATCAATTCACCAGTTTCGATCGGGTCGTTGCAGACAATTACAGCCCGCTTCGTTGGGATGAGCGAATCGGAGAAGCCATGGCAAACCTGCGCGTTCAAGCCTCACAAAGAAGATCCCGCCGCAAGCGCTTCGCCTCATCGGGTTTAAACTTGTAGCAAATGCGTGTCTTCGGTATCGACTGTGGAACCGAGATTACCGGGTTCGGCGTGGTGGATTCGGATGATTCCGGCCAGTTGCCCCGCATCATTTGCAAAACCTGCGGCGCCATCCGCCTCGCCAAATCCCTATCCACCTCTGAAAGGCTCGCCGAGGTCCACCGCATCCTCTGTGCGGAGTTGGAACGCTGGCAGCCTGAAGTCGTTGCGATCGAAGAAGTCTTTTACTCCGTCAATGCAAAGTCGGCGCTCAAACTCGGACAGGTACGCGGAGTGGCGTTGCTGGCAGCGGCGCAGCGTCGCCTGCCCGTGGCAGAGTACGCGCCCCTCAGTATAAAGTCGTCAGTTGTAGGCTATGGGCTGGCAAAAAAAGAACAGGTTCAGTTCATGGTGGCTAGGCTCTTGAACCTGCCGGAGCTACCTCAACCTGCCGACGCGGCCGATGCGCTGGCAATTGCCATCTGTCACCTGCACACTGCCCAGACCATAGCTCTCCAGGGGGGCCAACGATGAAGTTCGGGGTGTGGCTCGCGATTCTGACAGCCTTGGTTGCGCTCCCGGCGCATGGAGCTTCCGATCCGGTTGTGCGCGTGGACTACTCCAACCCCGGCCTCTTCCCTGCGCAATGGACTCTCGTGGTTCATCCCGACGGCAGCGGCCATTTTCACGCCGAGGGCGGCAACAAGCCAAACAATGAAAGCGACATGGTTCTTCCTGCCAAAGTGGACCGCGATGTGACTTTGAGCAGCGACTTCGCCAATCGCGTCTTTCAAACCGTCCATAACAAGGGCATTCACAGCGGAAAGTGCGAAAGCCACCTGAAAGTCGCATTTCAGGGAACAAAGAAGATCAGCTACAGTGGTCCCGATGGAGAGTGGGGCTGCGAGTTCAACTACTCCTCAGTCAAGGAAATCCAGGAGTTGGGCGACTCTTTTGTCGCGGTCGGGTCGACCCTGATCGAAGGCGCGCGCCTGGAACTGCTCCTGCAGCATGACCCCCTCGGCCTCGATAAGGCCATGCAATTTATTGTTGAAGCCTCAGACGACGGCCGTATGCAGCAGATTTGTACGATTCGCGGCATCTTGGAGCGCCTTCAGGATGACCCTCACGTGCTGGAAAGAGTTAGAAAAAGAGCTCGGATTCTTTTAGCTCGTTCAGGCAGCTAAAACGATCTTTAATTGGAAATTTAGCGCGACTTTTCATACATTTTGGGTGTCTGAATAAGTGTGGACTCCTCGCGATGAGAATCTTCCATCGGAGGCGAAGGCGAAAGGGTGGGGGCTCCATGAATAGGAATAGATTAGACAAGGTTTGGTTCAGGCCAGCCGCTGGCATTCTGGCGCTGGCTTTGTTTTTGGTGGGCGCCGTTTCCGTCCTTGCCCAGCAGCAGGATCCAAACATTCGCGCAGCTCGCTTGAGCTTTGTAGAAGGTGACGTACAGCTGTCCCAGGGCAACCAGGTTTTGGCCGATCCAGCATTGGCGAATACTCCCCTGTTCGAAGGGACCAAAATCACGACCAAAGAGGACGGTAAAGCTGAACTGCAGTTCGATGACGGAAGCGTTGCCCGCATCTCGCCGAACAGCTCTCTCAAAATCGCGACGCTCCGGCAAGAGGGCGCCGGCACCAAGGCCGAATTGCTGCTCGCCAGTGGCTTGGCTTATTTCGAGTTCCAGGGTGATACCGCAACCCCTATGGTCGTGCGCTTCGGCCAAAGCGCCGTCACCGCCAGCGGATTCACAGTGCTACGCGTGAATCTCGACAATCTTCCGGGTGAACTCGCCGTATTCTCGGGCAATGTTCACTTGGAGCGCGGCAACACGCTTTCACTCGACGTGCATGGCGGAGAAAGCCTCGCCCTCAATGCCACCGACCCCAATCTCTACAACCTCGCGGAAACCATTGAACCCGACTCCTGGGATGCCTGGAACGCGGATCGAGATCAGGACCTGACCTCGCAGGAAGCCACCAGGACCGCCGCGAGCAGCAGCGCCCCCAACAGCAGCAATCCGGCATGGAGCGATCTCGATGCCAACGGCAACTGGTACGACGTTCCGGGCGAGGGCTATGTATGGTCTCCCACGGTAGCAGCATCAGGCAACTGGGACCCCTACGGATGTGGCAACTGGGTCTGGACGCCGCAATTCGGCTACATCTGGGTGTCGTGTGAACAATGGGGCTACCTCCCCTACACCACTGGTTATTGGAATTACTATGACAGCTTCGGCTGGGGATGGGCACCCGGCTACGGCAACCCCTGGTGGTGCAGGGGTGGATGGGGTTGGAACGTGGCGACGAGACCGGTACGCTATGAACCGCCGCATCGTCCCCATGGAGGTCCAGTTAAGCCGCCCGGCGAACCGATCCACCACGGTGGTTTCTACCAACCCAACCCGGTCATTGCGGTCAATCGCATTCCTCGCGCACCGGCTGCAAATCCCGTGCACGTTGTCGGCACACCAGTGATGATCGGCGGCAACACCGTTCAGCCGCTCAGACCGCTGTCGCCGCGGCAAACCTACAACCCGTCCGGTGCTTCTGGGTTCAGAGGTTCCAACACAGGTTACGGCAGTCTCAGTCATGGCACTCCCGTCTACGGAGTTCCTGCTCATCCTGTAAATCCCGGGCTGGGCAACACGACGAGATCCGGATCCGGCTATGTTCCATGGGCAAACTCGCCAACAAGCCGCCCGAACACATACCCAGCACCTATCGCGCCGGGGGGTAACTACAACTACCATCCAGTTGCGCCAGGTGGTACGTACCATGCACCTGCGATGGGTGGCGGAGGCTCAGTGAGCCGCCCATCCGGCGGAGGCGTTTCTGCTCCCCATGTCAGTCCCGGCGGAGGTGGCGGCGGCCACGTCGGTGGCGGCGGCGGTGGTGGTGGAGGTGGCGGTCACGCTGGCGGCGGCGGCGCAGCGGCTGCGCCCGGAGGACATCACTAGCTCGTTTTCATCTCAATCAGATTCAGGAGCCACTTCGTTCGTCGGAGTGGCTCCTTTTGCATTGAGAACCCTCCACAACGCGGCCAGCGCTTCGATAGAGACAGCCTCGGCACGCGCCTTTGAATCGATTCCAGCATTCGAGAGCGCATCCACAACAAGTGCTGCATCGATCCCCGCCGCACGCAAATTATTCGCCAGTGTTTTCCGCTTCAATGCGAACACCTGCTTGAGGAATTTCAAAAACTGTTCGCGATCCAATTCGAGTTCCTCGAATCGTGGTGCAAATCGCCAGCGAAACACCGTCGAGTGCACTTCGGGTGGCGGCCAGAATGCGCTCGGCGGCAGCGTAAACAGCCGCTCGACCGGTCCATGCATCTGTACGGCGACAGACAGCAGGCCGTATTCACGCGATTCCGGCTCGGCCGCCACGCGATCCGCCACCTCCCGCTGCACCATCAGCACTGCGCGATCCAACACATCCGCGTTCTCCGCCAGCTTCAGCAGAATCGGCGACGTAATGTAATACGGCAGATTCCCCGCAACAATGAGCTTCTGTCCAGACGCAACTGAAGCTTCCCTGAAATCAAACGAAAGCACATCGACCGTCTCAATCTGCACCTTCGACGCCGGGGTGTCTCTTCCCTGCTCAGTTCCGCCCACAGCAAATTCCGCAGACAATCCAGCGGCAAGTTCCCGATCGACTTCAAGTGCCAGCACCTTTCCCGCGCACGCGGCCAGTTCCCGCGTAATCGCGCCCATGCCCGGGCCGATCTCCACAACAGTGCGGTCCCTGCAATCGCCCAGCGCGGCGACAATGCGACGAATCGCCTGCTGATCGTGAAGAAAATTCTGACCCAGTCTGGATTTAGACGGCACGCATCGATGTTAGCCGACGCGGGCTCCTGTCTCGGACCCTGAGGCACCTACTCTTCGTTCTTGATCACTGCAAGGTGGAAGCTCCGCCGCTGTGTGAACCCAAGCCTCTCATACAACCGGACCGCGGGATTATCAGCAAATGCATGCAGAAACGGCGTCCGGTCCGCTTCGACAATCTTTCGTATCACCTCGCGCATAACCACGCCGCCAAATCCACGCCCTCGCACATCGGGATGCGTGCACACCGCGCTCACCTCAACGAATCCCGGAACCCGCATGCGCTGCCCCGCCATCGCCAGCAGACGATCGCCATCAAAGATGCCGTAGAAAATCCCCAACTCGCTTGTGCGCTCGCGGAATGGCCCGGGCTCGGTGAGCGTAGCGAGTTCCACCATGGCTGGCACGTCGGCGCTTCCAAGCCTTCGCAGCGTCAACTCCGCACCAAGCTCGTGTACTTTGTCCAACCGCGGTTCCCGGCAAATCATCTGCGTAAGAACTCCGCCCCGAGACAGGCTCCAGCCTTTCGCCAAAACAGGTGGATCATGCAGGAACAAACCGAGCAGCCCCTTTGGCCCCGCTAGAATCTGCAGGGCGTCGTAGCTCGCCTGCGACTGATCAGGCGCACCCGCCAGCGGACCAATCGCCGCCGGATAGCGGCGAGCCGGCCCATCGACCAGGGCCAGTGACCCATGCTCCGTCAGCAGCGCATTCAGAATCGGGTTATCAAGTAGCGCTTCGCCGGTAACCCGCTGAGGGTCCGCCCCGGTTGCAACAGCAGAGTCAACATCATCAGAAACGGACATACTTCAAAGATGATCTTGCCGCACAGAGAGATGCGGAATCCTCGCTGCGAGAATCTGCGTCAAAGCATGAGCGTGTAGACTTGCCGGTTGGCCTGCGGTCCGGCGTTGAAAACCGCGTGATTCGATTTCACGGCTTCATGAACTCAGGAGAACATCAATGCAGATTGTCTTTGCCGCGTCAGAGTCCCTCCCGTTTGCGAAGACGGGCGGACTGGCCGACGTAGTCGGAGCGTTACCTCAGGAGATCTTAAAGCTGGGTCACGAAGTCGCGGTCTATCTACCCCTATATGCAGCAGTTCGACCACATTTCACTGGCGAACCGAAGTACGTAATCCGGTCCATCACCATTCCCTTTCCGCACGGCAACCGCTTCGCCGGTATCGTGGATGGCGGCGAACGGGATGGAGTGAAGTACTACTTCGTAGATTGCCCGGAAATGTTTGACCGTCAAGGTCTTTATGGCACTAACGGCGACAGCTATGGCGACAATGCAGAACGCTTCGGCCTCTTCTGCCGGGCGGTCCTCGAAGCGTCGAAGATCATCGGCGTTCCTGACGTTTTTCACGTACATGACTGGCAGGCCGCGCTGATTCCTGTCCTTCTTCGCACCGTCTACAGCACTGACCCCTTGCTCAAAAATTGCAGCACTGTCCTGACAATTCATAACGCCGCATACCAGGGCTGGTTTCCGCCAGCGACAACGGAACAACTGCTCCTGCCCTGGGAGCTCTTCACCTACGACAAGCTGGAAAACTACAACACCTTCAATTTCCTGAAGGGGGGCATTGTCTACTCCGACATGCTCACCACCGTGAGCCCCAAATATGCAGAAGAGATTCAAACTCCGGAATTCGGAAGCGGTCTCGATGGCGCGCTCCAGCGGCGCCATGCTGACCTGCGCGGCATCCTGAACGGTGTGAACTATAGCGAATGGGACCCGGCAACCGATGGCAATCTCGCAGCGCACTACACGCCAGCCGATCTCGCGGGCAAGCGCGATTGCCGCAAAGATCTGCTTCACGCCTTCGGTCTCGAAGTCCCGGAACAGACGCCCGTCATCGGCATCTGCTCCCGCTTTGCTTCGCAAAAGGGCTTCGACTTGCTCGAACAAATTGCCAGCCGCCTGGCAGAGCGCGATCTAGCCGTGGTCGCACTTGGAACTGGCGAGCCTTACTACGAGAAATTCTTCCGTGACTTTGCCTTTGCCAATGCCGGCCGCTTTGCCGTGCAGATCCGTTACGACGATGCCCTTGCCCACAAGGTCGAAGCTGGCTCCGACATCTTCCTCATGCCCAGCAAATTCGAGCCCTGCGGCCTTAACCAGATCTACGCGCTCAAATATGGAACCGTGCCGGTGGTGCACGCCGTTGGCGGACTCGACGACACCGTCGAAGAATGGAATCCCGCCCTCAACACCGGCACCGGATTCAAGTTCCAGCGCTACGAGGCGCAGGCGCTACTCGATTCCCTCGACCGCGCCCTGGCTGCCTTCTACGACAAAAAACAGTGGTCCCAACTCATGCAGAATGGCATGGCACAAGACTTCAGCTGGGACAAACCCGCCCATGAATACGTCGCAGTCTACGAAGAAGCAGCGCGTAAGCGAGCCTGAAATTGGTCCCAGCTCTCGAATCAAGTCTTCTGATCTTGTTCGGACCAGCGGTTAGGCGCCCTGCCCCAGCACCCTCGGCACATCAATTCCGAGCGCCGTCGCCAAGTCGTGCTGGTGCTCCTGCTCCTGCGCGATGATCGTGCGCAGTTGCTCGGCCAGCGCGTAGTGGCCCAGTACCTCAGCTTGTTTCACCCGCTCGCGATAGTTCTTGATTGTTACCGTTTCGTTATCAAGATCGAAACGCAGCATATCTTCCGGCTTTTCTGAGAGCTTTACTTCCTTCGGCGTCGCCGTCGGCATCCCGCCAAGATAATCAATCTGATCGGCGATGATCAGCGCATGCTGCAGTTCCTCGCCGGCGTGCTTCTTCAATTCGCCCGCAATGTTCATCCATTGCGCGCCCTTCAGCACGTTGCTGTAGACGGTGTAAGCGATGATCGCCTGGTATTCACGCGCCAGGTCTTCGTTGAGTGCCTTAATGAGATCCTCGATGGCCTTATCGGTCTGCTTTGAATCTTGGCTCTGAGTTTTTGCGTCGGGCATAGACTTCCTTTTCCGTCCGATTTTGCAGTGGGGCTGCGTAGACATCTGCTCAGATGCCGCGAACTGCGTGAGTGTTGGTTGTGACGCAGTTTTCCCCCAACTTCGTGGCGCCGTCAAACCAACCGAATCCGCGACAAGCAGCATCCAACGTGCGTGATCCAAACGAGGTAACCCGCCCGCACGAGGTAATCCATGATCCGGAAATTCTTGGCCGCGCTGTTGTGCGCCTGCCCCTTGGTTTGTTTTTCCCAGTCCGTTTCACCAACCTTTAACAACCCGCCCAGTTTTTCGAGCAGCAATCACCTCCTCGACCTTCTCATCATCGCGCGGCCTGACACGATCCATCTCGGAACCTTCAGTCCCACCGCGTGGATCTACGAAGTCTGCCAAACTTCCGTGGCCGTCGATGATCAATGTCCCTCTGACTCGCGAACTGCGGCCTCCTATGCGGGCGTGATTCTCCAATTGCAGCCCGGAGATCATCTGCGCATGAAGCTTGTCAACCATCTGCCGCCCGCGCCCTCTGATGCGGAATCTGCGCACGGGCCCGACGCGATGATGAACGAGATGCTCATGGCCAATCCCACCAACATCCACACCCATGGCCTCATCGTTGAACCCCGCAAAGCGGACGAGGCCGACCCCACCTATGGCGACTACGTCTACGTCGTCGGCTATCCCTCGGGCAAGCTGCCGCCCATGGTCGACCCCGATCTCACCGCGACCGATCAGCCCATTCAGTACGACATCTATATCCCCACCAATCACCCCTCCGGCCTGTTCTACTTTCACCCTCACGTGCACGGGCTGGGCGTCAACCAGATATCCGAGGGTCTCGAAGGCATCCTCGTCATTGGCTCAATTAAGGACGAAGCATCAACCACAAATAATTTCACGCTGCCGCCTAATTACTCTGTGCGCTATATGGACCTCCGCGACATGCAGGTGCTCCCCAACGGCGAGGTTCAGGATCAGGAAGAAGCAGAGTTCTGCGCACCGCTCCCGCAGCGCGGCGAAACCCGCGAGGGGTCCTGCGATGGACAAAATCCACCAATGGAGTCGCCGGATCCCGGACCCAGCTTCGCCGGAGGCAAGTGGTTCTTTACCCTCAATGGACAGGTCTATCCAACCCTCCACGTCGATCGCCAGAATGGCGAGGTGTGGAGAATGCTGAATGGCGCGGCGACCCGCGCATACGACCTGACGATCCAAAACGATCAGAACCGTGCGCCGGTCCTCTTTCAGGTTTTGTCGCTCGATGGTGTCGCCCTCGCGCCAACCGCCGGCACTGACGTGACGCGAATGGGAACCGGAGGGCGCTTCAAGCCCGTTCCATGTCCCGGCCCGAAGCAGCCTCATCGCCTGTCTGAACCAGTGTGTGCCACGCACCTGGTCATGTATCCAAGCTCCCGCGCCGACATCTTTCTCGGCGGCTTCCAGCCTGGACACCTGACCTCCGCAACCCTCCTCACAACCGATCTCAGCACAGGCCCAGCGGGCGATGACTGGCCGTCCGCAAAAATGGCGCATCTCGTCTTTTCTGGAAGCGATTCAAAGGCCGTCAATGCATTAAACGTAAAACCAGCAGTCTCGACAGCGCTCTCAGCAAAAGGCGCCCTCGGTGGTCCGGTAAATGCCATGTATCCCGGAATGACTCAACCGATTCCGATCGCCGATGCCAGGCAGATTGCTGCCGGAAAAACTTCCTCGCTGCCCGTGCCCCTGAATGCCGAAGCCACACAACAGGTGCGGGCGCTCACGGCGCCGCAGATACAGAAGTTCGCCGCGCGCCTCGCATCCCAGTCAAAACCCGTGGCGTCCATCTCATCCGCCACCTGTGCCGCACTTCCGGCTGGTCATCATCGCCGTGTATTTTTTGGTGTTCCCTCAACGAACCCCGACGGCTTCGGCCTTGGCTACGAAGAGGTGGATGCGCAGGGAAATCCTGTTCCCGGCACATTTGAGGACATCTCAACATTCAACCCCGCATTCATCAATGTGTGCCTCCCACTCGCTCCCGGCAATCAGACTGCCACCGAAGTTTGGGAACTGGTCAACACGGCGAGTGAAGCGCACAACTTCCACATGCACCAGACCAAATTCCTTGTGCTTCAAAAAGGCGCCCCGGTCGGCGATGGCGGAGCGATGATGGACAACGTGCCTCTGCCCAGCGGCAGTGCATCGTGTGATGGATCGGTGATGAAATGGCGAGACGGCACATGTAAGGTGACGCCGGTGCTCGTGTCGATTCCCTTCTCCGAAATTGGCGACTTTGTTTATCACTGCCACATCGGCGAGCATCAGGACGGCGGCATGATGGCTCACATTCGCGTCATTGCAAATCCGTAAATCGTCGCAGTCAGCCCCACCGCAACCCGCGCAGATCATTTTTCCGGAATCACCGGCAGAATGATCTGCGACGGATGCTTCGCGTCGAGATAAATCGTGTTGTGCGCCACCTGCGTCCGCCGATTGTCGTTCAGGGCCTCGCCCGTGTTCGGATTCACATCGAACCTCGGGAAATTGCTGCTCGAAATATCCAGCCGTATCCGATGCCCTTTCTTGAACACCAGTGAAGTCGGGTACATTTCGATCGTGAACTCGTACGCCTCGCCCGGCTTCATCAGTTCCGCTTTGCCCGGGCCGCCGCGATACCGCGCTCGAACAATGCTGTCGGCAATATTCAAATCCACGCCACCTGGAAAATCCGAATTCGGCGGATATTCATCCACCAGCTTCGCCGTAAAGTCCGTATCCAGCGCGTCTGACGAAGCCCACAGCTTCACCACCAGACGCCCTGTCACTTCCACATCCGCGTCCAGCGGCTTCGTTTGAAACATCAAGACATCGTTCCTCGCTGAAAGCGGCCGCGTGTCTGAACACAGCCAGAAATCTGCACGACACCTCTGATCCGCCGCGCCTTGAAACATCAGTGTTCCCTGCGACGAAACATTCCCTCCAATCGTCGGAACCGGATTCTTCGGATCGAACTGATACGTAATCGGCCCGTCGCCTGCCGGCTTCTCCGCCGACAACACGCCCTTTGCATGCAGGTAGTACGGCGTATACACCGTGCGCGCGAGTGGCCACTCCTGTTCCTCCCGCCAGTGCCCGCCCACAAAGATGCGGCCCTCCGCAGTCTTGTGCGCATCGCCGCCGCCCATCACGTAAATCCGCACCGGCGGCTCGCGATCTACTCCGTTGTCCACACCCTTCAAAAAATGATCGAACCACCGCAGATGAAATGCCGGCAGGTCCAGCGCTGCATCGTCGGTAAACTGCGCCTCTCCCGCGTAGTTCAGATTTTCACTGCTATGGATCCACGGGCCCACAATCAGCCGCTGCAAGCTCTTCTTCGACTTCCGCAACTCAACAAAATTCAGATTCGCCACCTGCGTGCCCCACGAGTCATACCAGCCCGTCGTGTGATACTCCGGCACATCCTTGTACTCAGCCAGGTGGTCCACCACGCTCGATCCCGCATTCTTCCAGAAATCGTCATAGTCGCCGTGGCTCATCGCTTCAATCAGCCACTTCTCGTAGTCCGGCGCAAACTTCAGCGGAGTCGTCCCCGGCCGCAGCGGCAAATTATGCACATACTGCCGCACATCATTTCCCAAATCCACCAGCGCCTTTGCCGACGCAGGATCCGCAGCCGCCCGCTTGGCCGCCACCAGATCATCTGGCGTTCCCGTCGCATTCCCAAGCGTGAACACCCAGTTGAAAAACCGCAGCTCAAACGCGCCGTTATGCCGAACCCCATACTGCCCAAAGTCCGACATCGCATTCCGCGGAATCATCGCCTTCAGATACGGAGCATTGGCAATCGCCATCGCGTGCTGTGTCGCGCCCGCATACGATGAGCCAAACGTCCCAATGCCCCCATCGCACCACGGCTGCGCACCAATCCATTTCGCCGTATCGAATCCATCCTCCGGATCAGTCGCCAGCGCCATCCAGTGCCCTTCTGACCTGTACCTCCCGCGCACATCCTCGAGCACCACCACGTAGCCATGCGGCACGAGTGCTGTGGCAGTGACGCTGGCTCTCTCCTTGTTGTACGGCGTCCGCATCAGCAGCACAGGAAACTTCCCTTCCGCCGCCTGCCCGTCCCGCGCCGGAGAATATATATCCGCCGCCAGCTTCACCCCGTCGCGCATCGGAATCATCACGTCCCTGCTCTCGACAATGCCGTAGCTCTCCGCGTTCTGCGCACGCAGCGCACAGCACACCAGCACCACCAGTAAACCCACAACCACTTTCCGAACGTGAAAAGACAAACCGGCCCAGCGATTCGCCATTGCGAAAACCACTTTCTGCGCTAACTGCAAATTCAAACGGCGCGGGGAATGTCTGGAATTGTAACGGACCAGCTCTCCCCCCAAACGCAACAACGGCCCGGGATGTCTCCCGAGCCGCTGCCGGTGATCTGTTGGGATTGGACTAAGGCCATCGCGCTGCCGCGAGTGCCAGTGACCCGGCCGGTAGAATCTTTTCCGCCGGGGCAAATCTGGGGTCTGGGGCGCGATGCCCTAGGCCTCAGTCACCTCACGTAAGAAACTACTGGAACAGTCATTTTGCATAGGCTGGATCAACCTCCTTTCCCGTGTAGCCTCAAACTAAATCAACAGACGCGACGCGTCAAGACGGCGTAAGAAAGGGAAATTCCAGCAACAACCGTAAGCCACTAAGAGATCTGGTTTTGCGCTACTGCGGCGTCTTCGCCTTCTGCGTGGCGTTTGTCGCCTTGTTTTCCTGCTCCATGGCCTTGGCATTTTCGTCAGCCGCCTTGGCGTTATGTTTTGCAGCCTCGGCATGTGCCTTCGCCGATTTCTCTTCCTGCTTCTGCCGCCGTCTTTGCTCCTTCAATTCCTTTTTCGTCAAAGGCACCGGAGCATCAAGGGTCGGGTCGTGCACCTGGGCTGGCGCCGTTGAGTCCTGGTCGTGCCTTGGAACGCCCGGATCCTGCGTCGTTGTAGTCGTAGTCGTTGTCTGAGAACCGGGTTGCGGTGGAGGCGGGTTGGCGGGGGTCTGTTGCGCTATGGCAACCGCAGAGAAGACCAAAAAGCCAAGAACGGCGAACCGTTGGATCGATGTCATGAGAGGTCCTTTGAGACTCGGCCCGGGGCCGGTTGAATCTCCATCGTGGGCCGATCAGGGAAAAAACACTGGTCAATTGTGACCATCGTCGCCGTTTCAACTCAATTCGCGCCGAGATTGCAGCCTAAATCCGCTCTTTCGCCTTTGTTTGCATCTGCATTTCAGCCGCGGTCCCGCATCTAAACTGTCGTGGCTTCTCAAGTTATAGACACTAAGCAAGGTCTGAATATCGTCGAATTACTGCGCCCACATCGGCGAGAACTGTGGCTCGGTCTGCTCGCGATCGCCGGCGAAAGCATCGCGGGACTCCTTGAACCGTGGCCCCTCAAGATCGTTCTCGACGACCTGCTTCAGGGAAAGAATCAGCACGGCTGGCTGCACCATTTCATCACCCGCGTCGCTGGATCGACTCCGATCAATGTCCTCGTCTTCGCCTGCATCGCCGTGCTCGTGATCGCCGTGACAGATGCGCTCTGCACCTATGCCGAAAAATACCTCACCACCAACGTAGGCCAATGGATCGGCCACGATTTGCGGCGCACCTTATATACCCACGTTCAACGCCTCTCGCTCGCTTATCACGATCAGCAACCCACGGGCGACCTCATCAGTCGTGTGACAACCGATATCGATTCCATCCAGACTTTCATCGTCTCGGGCCTTCTCAGCATTCTGGTCGATACCCTCACCCTTGTCGGCATGATCGTCGTAATGTTCTGCGTCAACTGGCAATTCACTTTGATTGCGTTGTCCGTCGTGCCGCCGCTCTTCATCATCGTGAACAGCTATACCCGCAAGGTGAAGAAGGCCTCGCGTGAAGTGCGCAAAAAGGAAGGCCGGATGATCTCGGTCGTCTCCGAGGTCGTCTCCTCAATCCGCGTCGTCAAAGCCTTCTCGCGCGAAGACTACGAAGTGCGCCGCTTTGAGGGCGAGAGCCTCGAGGCCGTTGAAGCAGCACTCGCCGCCCGTTCGCTCAAGGCTCGCCTTGTCCCCATTGTCAATATCGTCACCGCCATCGGCACCTGCGCTGTGCTCTGGTTTGGTGCGCACCTGGCCATGTCCGGCCACCTCGCACCCGGCTCTTTGGTCGTTTTTGTCTTCTACCTCGGCAAGATGTACAAGCCCATGCAGGACATTTCAAAGACCATCGATTCCTATTCGAAAGCTGCCACCGGATTCGATCGCATCCAGGAAATTCTTCGCAGCGACGATGAGGTGCGCGACCAGCCACGCGCGCGCAAAGCGCCCCGCTTCAAAGGCCAAATCGATTTTGAGCATGTCGATTTTTGCTATAAGGAGAACGAGCCTGTTCTCCGCGACGTCAATATTCACGTCGAACCCGGCACCATGATGGCCCTAGTCGGCCCAACCGGCGCGGGAAAAACCACCGTCATCAATCTCATCGCCCGGTTTTACGACCCCAGTTCCGGCATCGTTAAGATCGACGGCACCGACATCCGCGAATTCACGCAAAAGTCTCTACGCAGTCAGATCAGTTTTGTTCTGCAGGATACCGTTCTCTTCAGCGGAACCATCTGGGACAACATTGCCTACGGCTGTCCCGATGCCAGCCAGGCACAAATCTACAAAGCGGCGCAGGCAGCAAACGCAATGGAGTTCATCGACAAACTCCCTGAAAAATTCAACACGGCCGTCGGCGAACGCGGTGTCACACTCTCTGGTGGACAGCGCCAGCGCCTCGCAATTGCACGGGCCATTATCCGGCAATCCCCGATTCTCATTCTCGATGAACCGACGTCGGGCCTCGACTCCGAGTCGGAGCAACTGGTCGTCGAAGCGCTCGACCACCTGATGGAAGGCAAGACCTCCGTCGTCATTGCGCATCGCCTCACCACGATCAAGCGCGCCAGCAAAATCTATGTAATCGAAAACGGGGGCGTCGCAGAATCAGGCACGCATGAAGAGCTTCTGCAGCGAGAAGACGGCGTCTATCGAAAGCTGCACGATATTCAAGCAAATCTCGAAGAAGCCCCCGCCGCGTGACGCACTCATCGACCATTCACAGTGCGGAAAGTTCGTCGATTCGTCCCTCGACAACTTTGACGTACGCTTCAATCTGATCCTCCGGAAAATGGCCCGCGCGAAATGCATCCACCAGTTGCTCGTGGCTCAACTGTTTCAGTTGCGAACCCATCCAGCGCGCATCAGCGATAGGAATGTTCTTTCCAATCCATTCCATCGCTCGACGCTCCTCAAACGAGATTGCGGCTGTGCCGGCTGATTCAATCAGCACCGCCGTCGGTGCCTTGGGCGTGGCGAAATCCACTTCCGTATCGGTTTTGCGTGTAATGAACTTCGAACCCTCAAAGCTCTCCAGGTTCCCCTTCGACCGTGCCTTCGTCCAGCTCAGTCCATTGGTGCCAAACGTCGCACCAATATCGCTGGTCAAAAAGATCGCGCGATTCCCGTTCTTATCCGAATAGACGGCATTGTTCACATCCTTCAGATCCCAGTTGTTCATCACGGCCATCACCACGCGCAGACCATTGAATTCTCTTTTACCGGTGAACGGATTTTCCTTCCACCTCCAGATGCCAACTTTTTCTGCTCCCTCCGGCTTTCGCTCAAAGCGCGCATCCGTGATGTGCTCATCTTTGGCCGCCTTCGCTCTACGCTCAATCTCCAGTCCATCTACGTCAGCCGAGGCCACCAGGTAGTCGTCATCAACAAAATATCCCATAGCCCATAGCAGTCGAGAAGCCACAACTTCCGGCCTCGCTTCGTCGCCAAGCTTCACCCTCCACTTCGTTCCATGCGCATCACTCACGTCAAACTTTGGGTTTGATCCACTCTTGTCTTCGGCGTCAAATTTGAATGGCGCCAATGGCTGCCCATCCTTGCTCCCCTGCCCATAGTAGAGATCGAGCTTCGCAATTTCACCGGGATCGCGCCACAAGACCGGATTAGCAATCCCGGAATCCACAACCTTATCGTGATCGTGTTTCTGCTGATTCGATGTCGCTGCCGGTTGATCGGCACTCTGCTCTGTCGCCGAAAGAAAGGGGATCAGGAGTCCACCGAATAGCAGAACTCCAATTGACACATTGCGGTTGCACTTCATTCTTGCGCTCCTTGCTGCAACTACGTTGCTTTAGAAGCGTGAACCGCGCTCGATGGATGCCCGTCCTGCTGAACATCCCCTGGCCCGCAAATTGCATCTTTTCTAGAAGGTATCCGTTGCAGCATTCCGCAGCATTCTCAAGGAGAGACCGAGTGAAGCTGCTAGTACAGCCAGACGATGGCATCAAGCCCATTCTCGAAGCACTTCGAAAAGCCAGAAAAAGTATCCGTATTCTCATCTTCCGCTTCGACCGCATTGAAATCGAAAAGGCGCTCCTCGACGCCGTAGGTCGCGGCGTGACCGTACAAGCCCTCATTGCCCACACCAACCAGGGCGAAGAAAAAAACCTGCGCCGTCTCGAAATGCGGCTGCTGGCAGAAGGCGTCACCGTCACTCGCACTGCCGGCGACCTGGTCCGCTATCACGGGAAGATGTTCATCATCGACGACAAAACGCTCTACCTGCTCGGCTTCAACTTCACTCACATGGACATCGACTTGAGCCGCTCCTTCGGCGCCGTCGTCACCAAGGCCGGCATCGTGAAAGAAGCTATCCGCTTGTTCGAGTGTGATTCGAAACGGCGACCATATACCAAGGTGAAAGATGATCTGATCGTGAGTCCCGTCAATGCGCGCAAGCGGCTCACCGAGTTCATCGCCGGCACAAAGAAGAAACTCCTGATTTACGAGATGAAAATCAGCGATCGCGATTTCTTGAAACTTTTGAACAAAAAGATTTCCGCCGGTGTCGAAGTCCGTGTGTTATCCCGCGCCTCCGCCAAAAACAGCACGATCCCCGTTCGGCGCCTACCCTCGCGCTTGCATCTGCGCTCCATCCTGCGCGATGGCAACTCGGCTTTTCTCGGCAGCCAGAGCCTTCGCAAACTGGAACTCGAGGCCAGGCGCGAGATCGGAGTTATCTTTCGCGACAAGAAGATCGTGAAGCAAATGGAGGCGGTTTTCGAGAAGGACTGGAAGCAATCAGAACCCGCAGTCGAAGATACAATGCTTGACTCCGCACTTGGGATTCCCGCAAAAAGAGTTGCGAAAGAGGTCGCCAAGAAGATCGCCATCAAGCCCATGATCGAGCAGGTCCTCGAAAAAGTGATCGACACCAAGGACTCTGCACCTTTCGAGCCCGATGAAGTCTCCCAAACCGTGCGCGATGCGTTCCATGCCGAGGTGCAGGAGGCCGTAAAGGACGCATTGAAGGAAGCTGTTGTTGCAGCAGCCCAGGAAGAAAAGGCCGAGCCCGCTGAGAAGCGCAAGCAGAACTAGGTCCGCGAGGAGGACTGCCGATGTTTCAATTCGTATTGATCGCGAGCCGCATTGCTGCCACTGCGATCCTTCTGGCCGCGGCGCCTGCCCCATTCGTTAATGCCAGCGTGCAAACATCACCTTCCCCGGCCGACCAGAAACTGCTTTCCGATTTCACAAAAAAGGCGAAGGACTACATCGACAAAGAACACGCGCTCACAGCCGACAAAATGAAGCCGACCACCGACGTCGCCAAGCTGGAGCAGGAGCGCAAGCAACTGCGCGACGCGGTTCAACTCTCTCGGCCAAATGCGAAACAGGGCGAATTCTTTACCCCTGATACCGCAAGGATCTTTCGCAAGGTTCTGGCCAATGTTCTCGATGGTCCAGAGGGGCCTAAGATCAAAGCTAGTCTCAGGCATTCCGAGCCCGGTGCATCCGCACTATTCAAAGTGAACGCCGAATTCCCCAATCAAAACGGACAACCCATTCAATCAGTCCCCCCTACCCTGCTCGAGGTGTTGCCAGCCTTACCCAAGGGCCTTGAATATTGCATTGCCGGGAACGCGCTCGCGTTGCGAGATTCCAACGCTAACCTGGTGGTTGATTATCTTCCCAACGCTCTTCCGTGAAGAAAAAAGGTCTCACCTCAATGCGTTACATTCAATTCCTTCTCTTGCCGCTTCTTTTGGTTCTCTATCCCGGCCTGCCCGGCGATGAAACACCACCACAGAAGCCATCGTCATCGCTTTCCGCAGATAACCTGGACATCCGGTTGCCCTTGAAGGAGGGCTCGGTCCGCTGGGCCGTCATTGGAGATAACGGCACTGGCGACCGCCCACAATTCGAGATAGCCGAACAGATGCAACGCTACTGGTCCAAGGTCAGATTCGATTTCGTCACCATGGATGGCGACAACATCTATGGCGGCCACACGCCAGAAGACTTCAAACAGAAATTCGAAGATCCCTACAAGCCGCTGCTCGATGAGAATGTCAAGTTCTATGCTTCACTGGGCAATCACGACGACGCGCAGCTCGAGATCAATTACAAGCCCTACAACATGGGCGGGAATCGTTACTACACGTTTCAGAAAAAGAACGTGGATTTCTTCGTACTCGACAGCAACTACATGACGCCGCAACAGCTCTCCTGGCTCGAAGGCAAGCTGAAGGGATCCAACGCCAAATGGAAGATCGCCTACTTCCATCATCCCCTCTACACGTGCGCAAAATACCATGGGTCCGACGTCGATTTGCGCAACCAGTTGATGCCCCTGTTCACACAATACGGAGTCAACGCTGTGTGGAGCGGCCACGAGCACGTCTTCGAGCACATCAAACCGCAACAAGGAATCTACTTCTTTCTCGTGGGCGACTCCGGCCAGTTGCGTTATCACAACCTGCGCAAGTCCTGCGATCTTGATGTTGCTGCCTCCGATACCGACCGGACGTTCATGCTTGTAGAGATCGACGGCGAAACCCTCTACTTCCAGACCGTCGCGCACTCCGGCGCCGTCGTTGACTCTGGTTCTCTCCCTCTTCAAAAGGCGCAGAAGTAAACCGCGTTCCGCAAAAATCTGCAAAAATCCTCTTGACATCATAACGGTTCGTGCTAACTTACCGTTAGTGGACGCTTACCTTCAAGCCGGCCTTGATGCCCTTGCCGATTCAACGCGGATGGCCATTTTTCAAAAGCTCTCCGCTGGCCCCATTGCCGTCAATGAGCTCGCTCGCTTGCTCCCCGTTACGCGTCCCGCTGTGTCGCAGCACCTCAAAGTGCTGAAGGATGTAGGCCTCGTGACCGACACCAAATCAGGAACGCGCAGGCTCTACCAGCTCGACCCGGAAGGCGTAGCCCGCTTGCGCTCGCACTTCGATCAGATGTGGTCACGCGCGCTCGGCGCCTTTCAGGAAGCCGCAGAAAAACCCACCAGAGGAGGTCGTAATGGCAAACCAGGCAGAAGAACTCGATCTAAGAGTATTTAAAAGCATTCGCGTCAAGGCGCCCATCGAGCGCGCCTTCTCCGTTTTTGTCGAACAGATGGAGACATGGTGGCCCGCAACCCACCACATTGCCAAAACACCCTTCGAATCGATCTTCATCGAACCGCGCGTTGGCGGCCGCTGGTACGAACGAAACGTCGAAGGCGTTCAATGCGACTGGGGCACGGTCCTCAAATGGGATCCGCCTAACGCCGTCTGCCTCTCCTGGCACGTCGGTCCCGGCCACGACTCGCCCGACTGGATCTTCGACGGCGATATGTCGAAATCCAGCGAAGTCGAAATTCGCTTTCACTCCGAAGGCCCTGGCAGCACCCTCGTCGAACTCGAACATCGCAAGATCGAACGCCACGGCGAAGGTGCCGAACAGCTTCGCGCACTCTTCGACGGCCCCGGCGCCTGGTCCGGAATTCTCGACAGCTTCGCCAGGAAGATCGAAACCCGCTAACGCGCGCATGAGAGGGTTCGTCGCTCAGGCGAACCCATCATGCTCTCGCTCATTTCGAAAACGGAGACGACACCATGAAGCCGGTCCTCTACCTGCGCATCGCATCCATCCTCACTCTGATCCATTCCGTCTTGCACACCATCGGCGGAGTCTTCGGCAAACCCTTATCCGGCACAGCCACCATGGTCGCAGCAACCATGCGACTGACCTTCCCTGCCTTCGGCGCAATGCGCAGCTACGCCGACTTCTACCGCGGCATGGGTCTCGCCGTCACCATCTTCCTCACCATGGATGCCGCAATTCTCTGGCTGCTCGCCTCGCTGGCAAAATCCGAACCCGCGCGTCTGCGCCCCATCCTGGCCGTCTTCCTCATGGGTTATCTCGCGATGGCCGTGAACTCCTACACGTTCTTCTTTTCCGGTCCGGTCATCGCCGAACTCCTCATCGTTGCCTGCATCGCGGCTGCAATCGTCACCGCCAGGCCCGCAGTCGAGCGCGAAGAGCTCGCATCAAAGCCCGGGTTCAAGACCGCGCAACTCTGATCATTGCGATCGACCGCAAGGCCCTGCCAGCAACCTCCGCCTTTCATGTACACTGCTTTCCTGCTGTCCAACGTTCCGTGTGCGATAGGCCACCGAATTCCCCGGAGGTGATCCCATGAGCCGACCCGAAGTTCTCCCCACCAACCCCTTCACCACTCGCCGAAACTTCGTCGGTGCCGGCGCTGCAGCCCTTGCCATCGGATTCTGCGAAGTTCTGCCCAACACCGCATTCGCCGATACCACCAGCCCCAACATGCTCGGCCCGTTGCCCGGCTACTCGCCGCAAATCGGCACGTTTGTCTCACAACTAACCTGGATGCGCGAAGCCAACGGCGTCCTTACCGCCACCAAGGGCCTGACGCAAGCCGATCTCGATTACCTCTTCGACAAGAACGCCAACAGCATCGGCGCACTCATGCTCCACCTCGCTGCCACTGAAACCTACTACCAGATGAATACTTTCGACGGCATGAAATGGGATTCGTGGCCCGGCGACATCAAGAAGAAGTGGGACCCCGCAATGGACCTCGGCGACGCCGGCCGCGCCACCATCAAGGGACACGATCGCGACTACTACGTCAACATCCTCCACGAAGTCCGCGAGAAAACCCTCGCTGAATTCCGCAAGAAGGATGACGCCTGGTTTTTAGCCGCCGACAAGGGCTGGCCATGGGGACCAACCAACAACCTCTGCAAGTGGTTCCACGTTTGCGAGCACGAGGCCCATCACACAGGCCAGATCGCCTTCCTCCGCAAACGTCTCCCCGGCGCCAAACCAGACTCAGCCTCCGGCGGCGCATGACGCGCGTCGAGTGTTCCGATCCCTGTCTACTGATCACTGATCACTGGGTTACCAGCTATGCAGCCACTCTTCGTCGCGCCCAATCCGCACCGGCGTGTTGAAGAGTTCGCTCAGCCTCGGTACCGTCAGCATCTCCACGCGCGGTCCATCGCCCACAATGCGCCCGCCGCGCATAAGAATGACGCGCTCGATCTCAGGCAAAATGTCGCCAAGATGATGCGTCACCAGCACCAGCCCTGTTCCCTCTCGTGCAAGTCGACGCAACGTGTCCCGCAATTCGCGCTGCGCCGCCAGGTCCAGTGCATTCGATGGCTCATCCAGCAATAGCTGTCGCGGCCGGTGCACCAACGCTCGCGCAATCAGAATCCGCCGTTTCTCGCCGGCAGACATCTCGCCCACAAGTTGACTCGCCAGATGCCCTGCCTCAATCCGTTCCAGCGCTTCCACGGCGCTTTCGCGCATCTCCTCCGTCACATGCAGATTCGGCCAAAGCGTCGACGCCGAAAAGAATCCCGCAATCACCGCATCCAATCCCGTCGTCACCGCTGTGCGTTCGCCCGGCAATTCCGTCCCCATCAGCCCCGCGGCCACAATGCCAAAGTGCTTGCGAAGCTGCGTCAAATCCCAGCGCTCACGCCCAAAAATGCGCACCTTCATCCCCGGCTGCACAATCGGATAAATCTGGCACGTGATCGTAAAAATCAGCGTCGATTTGCCGCAGCCGTTCGGCCCCAGAATCGCAACATGTTCCCCAGCGCGAATTGACAGATTGATATCGTGCAGCACAACACGATCGCCCCGCGCCACGTTCACATGAGCCAGTTCAAGAAACTGCTCGTCGCTTCCAGCCGTTTCTTCGCGCCGGCTCCCCGTCATCCAACCTCCCCAGGCACCCTCGTTTGTTAGATTAAATGGATTGACCCCTTTGTCTCGGTGAAGGCCCGACACACAGTTCCCACCAAAATCAAATCAATGAGCGACCTCTCCCAATTTGTAATTCCACGCGGCTTCCGCTTCGGAGCCGCCAAAGCCGGCCTCAAGCAGAGCGGACGCACTGACTTCGCCCTGATCGTCGCCGACGCCGCCGCATCTGCTGCGGCAGCCTTCACCGGCAACCGCGTCAAAGCCGCGCCACTCATCATTGACGCAGAACACCTCCGCGCTACCGGCGGCAAGGTCCGCGTCGTCGCCATTAATGCCGGCAACGCCAACTGCGCCGCGGGCCAGGCTGGAATCGACGCAGCCCGCGCCACCTGCAAAGCCACCGCCGAAACCTTCGCCTGCAAACCAGAAGAAGTCTTCCCTTCCTCCACCGGCGTCATCGGCGTTCCGCTCCCCGCGGAAAAGTTGATCGCAGCACTGCCGCAACTTGCCAAATCCATCGGCTCGCAGTCCGACCATTTCCAACAGGTCGCCGAAGCCATCATCACCACCGACACTGTCGAGAAGACCGCCTTCGCGCGCCTTGAAGTTTTCGCGCCGGAAATCGATGGCCCCGGCGAAATCCGCCAGGAAGTCCGCATCGCCGCTGTCTGTAAGGGTTCCGGCATGATTCACCCGCAACTCGTGCCGCACGCCACAATGCTCGTCTACATCCTCACAGACGCCGCCATCGAGCCCGCGGTACTCGACGCATATCTGCGCGAAGCCATCGAAATCAGCTTCAACCGCATTTCCGTCGACGGCGACACATCCACCAACGACACCGTGCTCTTGCTCGCGTCCGGTGCCAGCGGCGCCGCTATCGGCCCGGGCAATTCTGAATTCGCCTCTGCCCTCACCCAGGTCTGCACCTCTCTCGCACGCCAGATCGTGGCTGACGGTGAAGGCGTCTCTCACGTCGTCGAACTCCGCATCAATGGTGCCGCTTCCGATAGCGATGCCCTCCGCGTCGCCAAAGCCATTGCCCATTCCCCGCTCGTCAAAACCGCGTGGGCTGGCTGCGATCCCAACTGGGGTCGTCTCATGGCCGCCATCGGATATTCCGGCGCCGAGATCAATCCCGAAACCATCGACATCTCCTTCGGCGAGCTTCCTATTTGCCGCAATGGGGGCCGAGCTCCTGCGTACGACGAGAACGCCGCACACGCCTACATTCAGCAGCCTGAGTTCTCCATCTCCATCGATCTTCACCTCGGCCACGGCTCCTGCAAATTCTGGACCACCGACCTGACCCACGAGTACATCCGCATCAACGCCGACTACACGACTTAGCATCTAACTGGATGCCGTTACATCACCTTCATCTCCACTCCAGGCAACACGCAATAAAATCACCATGACCAAGATCCTCAATTCAAAGTCGGCACGCAAAGCAAAGCCATCGCACGAAGCGGAGACCTTCTCCCTCATCTCGAATGAGAAGCTGCTCGCCATTTATTCAGCAATGATCAAGTGCCGAATGCTCGAACAGCGCGCCACCGAGCTCTTCCAACAAGGCAAGCTCGCCTCCGATCTCCATTCATCTTCCCGCCGCGAGGCCGCGTCCGCCGCCATCGCAATCGATCTCCAGCCCAACGACCCGCTCAGCATCGCGTCCGGCGATTGGCTTCCCGCATTTGTCAAAGGCATGCCGATTGAGAAACTGTTGCGAACACTGGCGTGCCCTTCCGCACACCTCGACGGACATTCCGCAACACCTGCATCCGATCTTGAACTTAAAAACCCTCTCGCCTTCGATGAAGCTCACCGACCCCAATCCGTTCGCGAAAGCGCGATTGCAGCGCAAGGTGCCAAAGACGGCGCCATCGTCACCGCCATTCTGCCCTCTGCAGAATTGCTTCAGCCATGGCACAGCGTCCTGGCCGACGCTGCATCCAAAAGACTCCCGATCATATTCGTGCATTACGTTTCAGATCAACTCAGCGAGACTCCGGCCAATCGCAAAGGCAAAAATCCAGATGCCTTGTTTCACGGAGTTCCCGCTATCGCCGTCGACGCACTTGACGCTGTCGCCGTCTATCGCGTCGCTTACGAGGCCATCCTCCGCGCTCGACAAGGTCGCGGCGCAACTTTGCTCGAATGCCTGGCTCACCCCAACACTTCAGTCGAGACTAACGAAAATGCGGCCGATCCTGTCTCTTCCATGGAAAACTACCTGAAACGCAAAGGCATCGAACCAGAGCAGCACCGCCGGCATATTGTTGATTCATTTAATCGTGACTTGGAGTTGGCTACCCGATTCCTCGATCAGTAGTCCAAACATCATTACACTATCCCCTTGTTTGTCTATCTTCTGGGTAATATAGGACATAGCAGAACCCAGACTAGCCCGAATGGTAAAGTGAGGAAATGAGCGTCTGTAAACGCCCAGGCATTTCTTTTGTTATCTCAAGTGCGATCTTGCTGGCCGGATTCAGCCTAAATCCAGCCCCACTTGCAGCCGAGACTCCCGGAGGCGGCGAAAGCGCAGCTCAATCAGCGCCCGACCCCAGCCGCCCTGTACCCGTTTGTGAGCCTTCAGCCCTCGATTCCCCTTACATTCCCGTTGACAGCTGGGTCTATCAAGCTGTCTTCCGGCTCTACGGTCTCGGCTATGTCGACGATGTCTTTCTCAACATGCGCCCATGGACTCGCGCCAGTCTCGACCACATGCTCGAGCAGGCCGGTGCGCGCATCGATGACGCCCAGGACACACCCGACCCGACATTGGAGCAGGCAGAGGAAATCTACAAAGCCCTCAATCGCGAGCTTCACCCTGATACGTCGGGACCCTGCCGCAACTTCAAAGGCACGGCACGCCTTGAGTCCATTTACACTGCGTTCCGCGGCATCAGTGGCACTCCGCTCCACGACAGCTATCACCTTGGCCAGACGGTCATCAACGATTATGGCCGCCCCTACGAGAACGGATTCAACAGCTACACCGGCATCAGCGGGTACGCCTCCGCTGGCCGTTTCCTTGTCTATGCACGCGGTGAGTTTCAGACGGCGCCTTCTGCCACTGGGTACTCAGCAGACCTGGGGCAGGCCCTCTCCGGAGTAGACGACATCACGTTCATCGATCCGACCACCGGTCAGCCCTACCACCAGCCGACTATTCCTTTAGGACCCATTGACACAACAACACATGCCCACTTTCTCGAAGCCTACGTCTCGGCCAACGTTCTCCATCACGAATTTTCATTTGGAAAGCAGGATGACTGGCTCGGACCCGCAGTAGGCGGGGGTTTCGCGTTCTCCAACAACGCGGAGGGCTTCTATTCATTCCGCATCAATCGCGTCGAGCCGTTGCGCATTCCAGGGTTGTCCTACGTTACCGGTCCGTTTCGCTATGAATTTGTGATCGGTGCTCTGCAGGGCCACACCTATATTCCCAATCCGCTGTATCCGGGTGCCGGACAGCCCAACGTCATCAATCCAGGAAACCCCTGGACGCATCTCGAGAAGATCAGCTTCCGGCCGACGGAGAACCTCGAATTCGGTTTTCAGCGCACAGTCATCTGGGGCGGAGAAGGCCATGGGCCCATCACCCTGCATACATTTCTGAAAAGCTTCTTCAGTCTCTCTTCGCCGACCAATGGAGAGAAGCTCGGCCCCGAAGATCCCGGCGCACGCTTTGGCGCATTCGATTTCTCCTATCGCTTGCCGTTCCTGCGCAAGTGGCTCACCCTCTACACCGATGGTGAAGTACACGACGATGTGTCGCCCATCGACGCGCCAAGACGCGCAGCATGGCGTCCAGGCCTCTACTTGTCGCATGTTCCCGGCGTGCCGAGACTCGACGTTCGCGCGGAAGCCGTGTACACCGACCCGCCGGTCTCGAACAGCGTCTCCGGCCGCTTCATGTACTGGGAATTTATTCAGAAGCAGGGTTACACCAACAACGGCCAGATCTTCGGCGATTGGATCGGTCGCGAAGCCAAGGGCGGACAAGCGTGGATCACCTGGCATCTCAGCGGCAATGAGTGGATTCAGGCCGGCATGAGAAATCAAAAAGTCGCGAAAGACTTCATCCCCGGCTCAGCCACGGAGATCAATCCCGCCACCGGCGGACTCATTGAGGGCGGCACCACCCTCAACGACATCAACTTTCAAGTGGTAAAGCGCATCGGCCAAAACTTCGAGATCAACGGCAACTTCACTTTCGAACATTGGAAGGCGCCAATCTATCTCCCCGGCCGACAAACCGTCACCAACACTACGATCAAGCTCACCTGGTACCCCACACGCAAGGTAAACTTCTGATCTCTACCTGGCTTCGTGAGACCCGTTTCTCGCGTAAAACTCCAAGTGTCCTCCTGAACGAAGCGCACTCCGAGACCATGGGTGCCCCAGAGCCTCCCCTGAGCGAAGTCGAAGGGTCTCGCTTTTGAGACATGGGAGAAATTAGTCAACCGTACGATGCTGGGTGCCCCATGTGTCGCTTTTGAGACATGGGAAAAACGTGTCAACCCGCACGATGCCGGGTGCCCGATCCATGACGCAAGCTTTGCCGCGGCACGGGTGAGAAAGCAAGACCCTCTCACTCCTCGCGCATAAGAATCGTCGGATTAACCGCCAGCGCCTTTTGCGCCGGAATCCACGCAGCCACCAGTCCCAGCATCAGCATCGCGAGAATTACGCCGCCCAGCACCACCGGATCATTCGGAGATGCCTGGTACACGATGAACGACAGCACCTTCGTTGCGGCAAGACCCAACCCGAGTCCAGCCACAGACCCAACCGACAGCAGAATGAACGCCCGCCCCAGCGCCGTGCGCAGCACCTGCTTGCGACGCGCGCCAAGCGCCATACGAATCCCAAATTCGCGCAGTCGCTTGCTTACCGTATAAGAAGCCATGCCAAAAATTCCGGTGACCGCGAGCATCGCGCCCAGCAGCCCCAGCACTCCGAGAGCCACCGTCGCCACGCGTGCCGCAAACAACGCCGAATTCATCTCCTGCGTCCACGGCCTTACGGCAAGCGGCATTGCCGAATCCATCCCGTGAAACGTCTTCTCCAGCGCCGCCGATATCTCCTGCGGATCGCGATTCGACCGCACCAGCAGCCATGTGTTGCTCGACTTCTGCTGCAGATACGAGAAGAACATCGCCGGCTGCTGATTCTCGGTCAGCGTCCGATACTTCCCGTCTTCCACCACGCCCACCACTTCCGCCCGCTGGCCATCCCAGAACTTGAAGTGCCCGCCGATCGCCTTGTTCACCGATCCAAAAACCTTGACGGCAAATTGCCGATTAACCAGTGCCACCTTCGGCGCCTTCGCGTCGTCCTGCTCGGTCAGATCTCTGCCCGCGAGCAAGCTGGTGCTTGCGGCCTTTATGTAGCCGGGTGAAATGTGATAATCCATCGCGTCGGCAGCCTGGTTCGTCGGCCGATAATCGGTCGTGCTATCGGAGAAGACATACGAATCGCCACCAGACAAGCCCAGCGGCAAGTGGTCGATGTAGCCCACCGCCGTAACACCGGGAACGGCCGCTGCTGCATCCAGCATGCGGCGCTGCATCTTCGCCATCTGCTCGTCGGTGTAGCCCGACATATGCAACTCGGTCCCCGCCAGCATCACGTTCTGCGGCACAAATCCGAAGTTGCCATGCATCGATCGTGCCAGCCCCCGCACAGCCACCAGCGAAGACGTCACCAGCACCGCGCAAATCGCAATCTGCAAGGCCAGAAGAACATCGCGCAACGTGAACCGCCGCAGCCCCGCAACACTCGCCGCACCCGTGCGAATCACCTGCCACGGATCAGCCCGCAGCACCTGGCGCACCGGCACCATCCCGAACAGCAGACCGCTCACCAGCGCCAGCAACAGCGCCACAACGTAAGTGCCCGCGTCCGGATTTACCGGCACATTAATGGGAGTATCCGGAATCGGCTGCCACGTACTAAGAAAGCGAAGGACAACCACGCCTCCTGCAAGCCCCAGCGCGCCGCCCGCAAGGGAAACCAGCACCGCCTCCGTCAGCATCTGCCGCAGGATCAGCCCGCGTCGCGATCCCAACGCCAGCCGCAGCGCCGTTTCCTTGGCGCGATCCGCCGCACGCGCTGCAAACAAACTGCCCAGGTTCGCGCAAGCAGCCAGCAGAATCAATCCCGCCAGAAGCATCAATCCGGCCATGAACGCCCGCGCCGGACCGCCCAGCATGTCTCCGATCAACCCGGGCCGCGCCAGAGAGAACTTCAGACCATCGTCGTCCGCCGGATAGGTTTTCGCGAGCCACGCTCCAAGAGAATTCAGGTCTTCTGTCGCCTGCGCCGCCGTCACTCCCGGCTTCAGCCTTCCCACTATGAAGCCGTTGTGATTCCCGCGCTGTTTGAGATTTTCGTAGCCCTCAATCGTGGGCTGCTCCACCATCGGAATCCACATCGCCGGCGCAAAGAAAAGCTCCGTACCCCGAAACTCCGGAGGCGCCACGCCAATAATCGTGATCTGGTGCTTGTTGATCTGCACCGTCTTCTCAACGATGCCCGCATCTCCGTGAAAGTGACCGCGCCAGTACGCATAGCTCAGCACCGCATACGGAGCGCTTCCGGGACCCTTCTCATCGTTGGCGTGATAGAAGCGCCCCAGGTAGGGCTGAATTCCCAACGCATCGAAATAGTTTCCAGTCGCCAGATAGGGCCACGCAATCGACGGGCTTCCCCCGGAATCCACTCCCACCGGGCCCACAATCTGGGTCATCACCATGCTCTCGAATGTCCGGTTCCGGTCTCGCAGATCCAGATAATCGGGATAGGAATGCGAAGGCGAAGAATCGTAGCGCTGCACCATGTAGAGATTCTTCGCATTCGGCAATTTCACCGGCTGCAGCACCACGGCGTTCATCACGCTGAACACCACCGCGTTCGCTCCAATGCCTAATGCCAGCGTCACAATCGCCGTCAACGCAAATCCCGGAGACTTCCACAACTTCCGAAACGCAACTCTCAAATCTGTCATCATGATGGCCGCCTAATTCTAACTACGGCTGCACTCAGATCACAGTTCCCCTGAATTGCGACCGCTATTTTCTCGTCCATCTTTCCCGTTTTGGAACCACGTACGCATTTCACGACCTCGCACGTGATCCGCATCACTCACATCGGTCAAGGAACACGCCATCTTTAACATTGTCATCCTGAGCGACGTCAAAGAACCTGCCCTGAAAATTCGGTGATCAACGGAGGGGCCTCTGCCCACAAAAGCTCCCGGAGGGAGCTCTGGAAAATAGCCCAGGGTGAAGCGCAGCGAAACCCTGGGTATAGCCAGACAACAAGAGCCCCAGTCCCGGAGGGACGTCGGAATCGACCCCCATTTTCATGCTCTTCAGGTATCGCTTCGCCGCATATCCGGCTGCCAATGTGTTTTGGATAAGTCCGCACAACCATGAGGTGCCGCATCTCGCTTCGAAGACGCCCCAAAAATTCCAACCACGCTTTCCCTCTCCGCTCGGTTATGATTTTCGTTGTTTAACGTCCAAACACTGTCTTCCTTCGTTTTCGCAAGTACCAGTTGTTCTCCAGGTGGTTGTTCTGAATCGCTGATTGGGAGTTGCTGGATTGCCCGTTCGAACGAAATCTCCACTTGCGCCCGCTTTCTTCCTCCTCATGGCAGCGATGCTCGCGTCCAGCGCACCAGCGCAACAGCGTATATTCCCCACCCAACAGTCATCCGAACTCTGCAAAATCAGCGGCGTCGTCAAAGACAGCCAGACAAACCAGCCGATAGAGCGCGCCCTTGTAGACGGCTCGTTGGATGCCACTCTGACAGACAATGAGGGCCGCTTCGAGCTTCACCTTCCGTGCGGCGGATACACGCAACTCCAGGTGCGGCGCCCCGGCTATTCAAGTGCCCAGGGAGCGGACGCGTACCCGGTGCAGGTTGAACCCGACGCTCCTGAGATCACCCTCAAACTGACGCCGATGGCGATCATCACCGGACACGTCTCGGTCTCCAACGGTGGAGACCCCAGTGACCTGTACATCCGCGCCTTCAAGTCCGAGTACCGGAATGGTCATCTCCAGTGGAATTTTGCCGGGCAGGCAAAGACAGACAGTAACGGCACCTTCAGGATGTATGCACTCGATTCCCCGGCCAAATATCTGCTGTGCAGCCAGCAGTCTCAGGAGCAGTCCGGAGTCGCCCCAACCGCCAACGTCACCTCCGGATATCCCACCACCTGTTATCCATCCGCAATGGGCGCCGGCAGCGATGGTCTCTTGTCGCTCGCGCGAGGACAGAGTGCCGACGTAGAAATCTCCATCACCCGTCAGCCGTTCTACCGCGTCTTCATCGCAATGAACGCGCCGCAGGGCCAGCGTCAAGGCATCAGTGTCCACAGCTATAACGGCCCCAACGTGAATGCGTCACTTCGCTGGAGAGAAGAGGAGCAGAGCTATGAGGCATGGCTACCGAGCGGCACCTATTACGCAGAATCCCGCTCCTGGAACGGCTCGCCGTCCTATGGCCGTGTGGATTTCAAAGTCGCAGACACCACCGTAAGTGGAGTCAGGTTATCGGTGCTTCCACTGGCCCCGGTTGAGGTCCTCATTCACAGATTGTTCACCGCCAAACGCAACGAACAGCAGAGAAACGAGGCCGATCCGGGTCTTCAACTGGAGTTGATACCAGTTGAACGCAACCTGGAGGGATTCGGTGGTGGAGTCGGCCTTCGCCATTCAGAAGAGGAGGCCCCCGGCCATTTCGAAGCAGAGGGTATCGTTCCAGGTCGCTACTGGATCCACGTATCCTGGGTGCAGGGCGGCTACATCAGCGCAATCAGCAGCGGCTCTACCGATCTCACTCGCGAGCCGCTCGTCATCGGACCCGGCAACACTGTCCAGCCAATCGAAGTAACCGTCCGCAACGACGGAGGCACGATCGATTGCACAGTCAACAACCCTCCCAATGCAGACGGACGAAATGCGGGCCCGGTTTCAGGTAAGTTCTTCAACGGCCCAACCGTCTACGTCATTCCCACTGGACTACGGCTCTCAGGGTTCCCTCAAGCTCAAATCTGGGGTCCGAACGGGAATGCGCAGTTTGAGAATCTCGCCCCCGGAGTCTATCGTGTCGTGGCTCTCAGCAGATTCAAAGACCTCAACACTGCCGATCCAAGTGAACTTGCCAATCTCATGGCGCAAGGAAAGAGCGTAACCGTTGAAGCGGGAGCGACTACATCCGTCCGAGTCGATTTCGCAAATCCCGACGCCGAGGAGCCAACTCCGTGACGCCCGCCCGCCGGACAATTGTGCTTCTGTTCACGTCCTTGTCGGCCGCATGCCTGTTTGCGCAGGCGCCGGCCGCCAGCGGGCACCACGAGATCAGCGGAATCGTTGTCAGCGCGAAATCCGGCGAGCCGCTCGAGAACACATCCGTCACGGTGTTGCAAGGTAGCAACAGAAAGACAATTGCGCAGACGCTCACCAACAAAGTCGGCCGGTTCCAATTCTCCGACATTGCCGACGGCAAATACGACCTCGTCGCTTCTCGCAGAGGCTACGTTACCTCCGCATACGAACAGCACGACGGCGGCATCAACACCGCCATCGTCACCGGGGATGGGCTTGTCTCAACGGGTCTCTTGTTCCAGCTTGAGCCGCAAGGGCGCATCTTCGGAACCGTTCAGGAAGACTCTGGAGATCCGGTACCCTCCGCCCAGGTCAAGCTGTTTCAAAAGGACGCCAACGGCGGTACGGGCAGAATGGTCTCCATCAGGGGAGATAACTCCGACTCCATGGGCAACTTCGAACTCGGCACTCTGTCACCCGGCAAGTATGTCATCTGTGTCATTGGAACTCCCTGGTACGCGCTGCCTAAGCGTTCATTCCCCGGAATGCCTTCAGCCACAGCAAGCGGACTCGCACGGCTGGACGTGGTCTATGCGCCCACATGCTATCCCGGCACCACCGACCCCGCCGAGGCTGAGCCCATCGCCGTTGCCGCCGGCGAGCAGGTATCGCTGAACCTCACGTTGCATCCGGTTCCTGGAATACACATTTCTGTGCCCATTCCCGCGAGGGATGAGAACGGCCATCCCACCTTCTCGCCTCCGCGAGTAAGCGCAGATATCTTTGGAACTTCGGAGCCCCTTCCCACGCAATTCTCAATCACCAGGGAAGACGCCCAGGGATCGTACACCGCCGACTTCGAGCTTCCTGCTGGGCAATACACGTTCAGCTTCCCCGGACAGAACGGAGATCCTGGTCGGCACATGACCGTCAATGCCGATTCAGGGGCACCAACCCCGACAATGACGGCAGCGGACCCGGATCCAATCGTGAATGGAACCATCCAGGTTGAAAACGGAGAGGCGCTGCCCAAAGGCTCGGTCGTTTGGCTCCAATCGAGAGAGAGTGCCGCCAGCCAGGCCACCGTGATAACCCCCGATGGAACCTTCGCCATGCAATCTTTGCGCCCCGGCGTCTACAGCGTGGGTGTGAGTTCGTTTCCCATTGCTCGCCTGGGCGCAAAAGGTGCTCAAGTGCGCGGTCATTCAATCACCGTCAGCGGCGAACCCGTCCAACTCAATATCGTGGTCCGCCGATCGATCGCGGCCATAAATGGAATCGTCAAAAGAAACGGAACTCCAGCCTCTGGCGTCTTCGTACTCCTGGTCCCGACAGGTGCTCAGCAAATTGGAGATCGTGCCCTGCCCAACCAAAGTGACTCTGACGGAACGTTCAACTTCCGCCGCATTCCTCCAGGAGACTACGCGGTTGTCGCAATCGAGAACGGTTGGAAACTCGATTGGGCCAACACCGATACGATCAAGCCTTATCTGGCCCTCGGTCAACAGGTGCGAATAGAGCCCCAAACCCGAGAAGTCAATCTGAAGGACTCTTTGCAGCCCCTGCCGCAAAACCCGCAATAGAGAAAGGTCAACGTCAGCATCCAGGTTCGCGCGGTGGATAGCCAGTGCGGTAGACGTATTGCCCAGCCCCGAGTACCACAACTCTGGGTGCCCCAGGTCTCGTTTTTGAGACCTGGGAATCTACCGCCGCAAAGCCGTCAAGGCCCTCACGCGATCGATTTTCTCTAAACAACTGATTCAGAAAGGCAAAATCCCCCAGCCGTTTTGCAGGCTATTTCCCTCTTGCGGCGCATAATAGATCCAAGATTCGGCACCAGGCACCGCCATTTCGCAGCAACCAAACTAGAAAAAATACCCTGCGTTCGTGTTAAGAGACTTAACCCTTCCCATAAGTCCTTTCCTGAGACGACTCTGCGAGCTAAAGTCTCTGGTAGGACGACTTTAGCGGCGCGCCGCCGCCGTAAACCATTTGAGCTCATCACTTGCGCACAGAGTAGGGGGGTACACCCCCCCCGGCTGTTCATTCATCCAAGGAGGGAGATGGGGAACATCGCAGCACTGTCCAGGACACGCGCCCCCGTCAAAAAGCGTCTCGTTCTTCTAATTCGCGCCCTGGGTTCCAGCGCCCTTTTCCCGCGTCAGCACATACGACTTCCGCCGGTCTTTCGACGCGTGGTCGATCTGCTTCCAGAACGCCACAAAATAGTCGATCGCGGAAATGGTCGACACCAGCACCGTGAAATAGATCGCGGCGATCGCTATCCATTGCACGGGGATCACCAGCAAGCCGAATTTCCACTCGTACCAGCGGTGCGCTAGCACGGCAGAAACAACGCAGACAATCTGCACAACCGTTTTGAGCTTGCCCAGTTCGCTCGCCTGGATCGTGAATCCCTCGGTCGATGCGATCGAACGCAGCCCAGAGATGAGGAACTCGCGCGCGATAATGACCACCACGATCCACACCTTCACGACCTGTGGGTTATACGCCACCAGCGCGATCAGCGCGCCCGTCACCATGATCTTGTCCGCGATTGGGTCCAGCAGCATGCCCATCGTGGTGATCTGCGCCCGCTTACGCGCCAGGTAGCCGTCGAGACCATCCGTGATCGAAGCCAATATGAATAGGACTGAAGCCAGAATCTCCTGTTCGCCGTTCGGTCCCTGCAACGGGAAATGCGGCGACAGTATCCACAACAGCAGCGGGATCATGGCAATCCTGCTCAGCGTGATGGAGTTTGGAAGATTCACGTTCTTCTCATCAACCTTGTAAAGTCTCTCTGAATTCGTGCCCGTTCGGAACCGCTTGTTTGTAAATGCCGAAACCTTTGTACCTTCACCAGGCCGAAAAGCACGCACCACTACAACTATAGACCGCGGCGCACGAGCCTCTCAAACGGTCCCTCAGAACGCTGGAACGTCGCAGTACCGCTCATTTCTGACCGTTTCTCGCGCTTGCTACAGGATTTGCAGTTTCATCCTCAGCACATCGAGAAACGGCTGCTGGCTCTTCAGAATGGACGATTTTGCGGCAGTCAATGGATACCAGGCGCCGCGATCCACCTCCGGAATCTCGATCATCCGTCCGGAACGCGGCGGCCACTCCACCTCGCAAAAGTTGCTGGTCAGCTTTTGCGGATCGCAATCGCCTTCAAACGCCCACGCCCTCACCAGCTTTCCGCTTGCCTGCTTCACGGTACCCAGATCGATGAATTCACCGCTCGCTTCGAATCCCGTCTCCTCTTGAAATTCGCGTCGCGCAGCATCCAGCGGAAGCTCGCCATCCACGTATTCCCCTTTGGGAATCATCCACGCTCCCGCGTCCTTCTTAGCCCAGAACGGCCCGCCGGGATGCACGAGGAACACCTCAACTTCAGAATCTTTCCGTCGAAACATCAACAATCCTGCGCTGCGCTTTTCCATTGGGACAAGTATAAGTTCAACGATCGTTTACCATGAGGCTCGAATGTTAGCTCTCGATCCACAACTTTCCGGCAGCGATGTCCTGCGTGCATTTCATCACGACGCGCCGTTCCTGTTTCTGGGTGCCGCATTTACTACAGTCGCAATGCTCTGTGGAGCGCTTTCTCTGCTTCGACGCAAATTTGATCCTCTTCTGCTGTGGCTGGCCGCATTCGCGTTTCTTTATGGCTTCCGCTTATGGCTCGTCACCGACATCGTGAATATCGCTTTTGCCGGCAACGCATACTTCGGCCGCATCAATTGGGCCATCAACTTCCTTACCCCTATACCGGCGTTTCTTTTCTTCCAGACCGCCGGCCTTCTGCCTCGACGCCAAAAGCTGTTCGCTGTATCACTGATTTCGCTGTTCCTTGGCCTCGCGGTTGCGACATTACTGTTCGGCCGCTTGCCTGTATTCCATACCGTGAACAACATTGCAGTCATCGCAGCGCTTCCCTTTGTTCTGGTGCGGACCTACTTACAGGGTGCCGTGAATCGTGATTTCGTCATCATGCGCCGCGGCCTGCTCTGTTTTGTTCTGCTTGCCTTGTGGGATAACACCCTTGGAGATTTCTGGCTGCACCGAAGTATTGAGCCATATGGTTTTGCAGTTTTTCTTTCCTGTCTTGGCTACGTTGCGGCCCGGCGTGCGCTGCAGCGCGATCGCGAATACAGCGAGGTTCAGCAGGAGCTTGAGCTGGCTCGCCGCATACAGCTCTCCATTCTCCCTGCATCGTTTCCGGCGTCTCGATCGTTCCGAGTTGCGGCAAAGTATGTCCCGATGACATCGGTTGCCGGTGATCTCTACGACTTCCTGCTCGCTGATGACCAGCACGCAGGACTCCTCATCGCCGACGTCTCGGGCCACGGAGTTCCGGCCGCGTTGATTGCCTCGATGGTAAAGATGGCCGCCACTTCGCAGCGAGCGCAGGCCGCTCACCCCGCGGCTCTGCTGGCCGGAATGAACGATGCTCTCTGCGGCAACACCCAGGGACAGTATGTAACCGCCGCGTACGTCTATCTCGATGCTCAGGCGAGAGAGTTGCGCTACTCGGCCGCCGGTCATCCCGCGATGCTGCTGTTGCGCGCCGGCAACGTTGTCGAGATCGCGGAGAATGGCATGCTCCTGGCTGCGGTTGACGGAGCGATCTACGACAACAAGTCCCTGCCGCTGGAAACCGGCGACCGCCTGTTGCTTTACACCGATGGTCTTGTTGAAGCGCGCAATGCCGAGGGCAAGCTCTTCGGTGAACAATCTCTCGCCACTGAACTGAAAACCAGCGCCCGCATGTCACCTTCTGAGACCGTCGATCACCTCATCGCCGCAGTGCAGCACTGGGCGAAGACACAGGACGATGACCTCACGGTTCTGGTGTGCGACTTTGTCGGCGAGGCTACGCCCGTCGCAGCGGATTAGCGCCAAGCGAAACGGGCCGCCGAAGCGACCCGTTCTTTCGTAGACTATTTTGAAACTAAGCGTAGATTCCCCGCTGCTTGATGGTGAACGCTACCCGATCGATCGCCAGCATATAGGCTGCAATCCGGTTGTTTACGTTGTGGGCCTCGGCATAACGCACCACGTCGTCAAAGCTGTCGCGCAGAATCGTCTCCAGCTGTTCATTGACGATAGCTTCCTTCCAGAAGTAGCCTTGCCGGTCCTGGACCCACTCAAAATAGCTGGCTGTTACGCCGCCGGAGTTGGCCAGAATATCGGGCACAATGAAGATGCGCTTGTCAGCAAGAATTTCGTCCGCGACCGCTGTGGTCGGACCGTTTGCGCCTTCCACGATGATGCGCGCCTTGATCTTGTCAGCGTTGCGGCTGGTGATCACGTTCTCGGTCGCCGCCGGAATCAGCACATCGCAGTCGGAGACGATCAATTCCTCGCTGGGCATGGCCTCGGCTCCGCGGAATCCCAACAGCGTTCCGTTGCGGTACTTGTATTCGACCAACTGGTGAATGTCGATCCCACTCGGATTGAACAGCCCACCTTCCTTCTCGGCGATCCCAACCACCTTGTAACCGTGCTCCATCATCAACCGAGCGGCATTCGAGCCCACGTTGCCGAAGCCCTGGATAACCACACGGCAGCCATCGATGGGCAGATTCAGATAACGGAGGCTCTCATCGCACACCACCATCACTCCGCGCCCCGTCGCTTCCACGCGTCCGCGCGAACCGCCGATATTCAGCGGCTTGCCGGTTACAACGCTGGTTACGGTATGGCCGACATGCATGGAGTAGGTGTCCATAATCCACGCCATCGTCTGTTCGTTCGTGTTTACATCCGGCGCGGGAACATCTTTTTCAGGCCCGATAAAGTCGATGATCTCCGAGGTGTACCGGCGCGTCATGCGCTCCAGTTCGCCATGGCTCATCTTCTTGGGGTCGCAGATCACTCCGCCTTTGGCTCCGCCAAACGGAATGTTCACGACCGCGCACTTCCACGTCATCCAACTCGCCAATGCGCGCACTTCATCAAGCGTGACTTCCGGCGCGTAACGGATGCCGCCCTTTCCAGGACCGCGTGCAATAGAGTGCTGTACCCGGAATCCAGTAAATATCTCGATGCGACCATCATCCATGGTCACAGGAAAGTGAACGATAATTTCGCGCGCGGGCGTCCGCAGCAGCTTCCAAAGCCCTTCATCCAGATTGAGCTTGCGTGCTGCAAAATCAAACCGCGCGCTTTGCGCTTCCCAGGGGTTAATCTCCTGGTCCAATGTCATTGTTGCTGGTGCCATACCATCTCCAATTCTTTAGCCTGCCGCGGAAAGGCCTGAGGCCCTTTCAAGTGCCAACTGATAGACGCAGCAGGATTTCCCCGGTTACGGGGTAATTCTCAATTTCAATCGCTCCAGGAATCCCCTGAGGCTTTCGTCTGGGCCCTCGAATCCCCAACATTCGCCCAAACCCATGTGAGTCTAGGCCTCCAGCACAGCCCCGTCAAGCCAGTGGGAACCAGTCTGGAAACCCCTAGGTACTGCGACCGAATTCCGGCAGAAGGACCGAAAATGGAGCCTGCAATTTCCTGCCGAACGGCCTGCAATAGACAAGAAGCGAAAACCTTTCTTGATTTTCTGGGTACGGAAGGTATTTCAATCTCGCATATAAACACTTCGATGTATGCCACTAACGATAAGATAGCTATACCCTACAACGTTGGTAATGGAGAGCTTGTTCAACAGCGTCATCTTCTGTAACTCGCTGGGCTAGACTCATTTTGAGCCCATGGCCTATTCCAATCACAATTATCCGGCAGCGCTTGTGCCGGAAGCTGTTTTTGCCGCAAAACCGGGAGAACCGATGTCATCTGGTGACAAGATCGTTTTGATTGACGACGACCGCGTCGTCGGCGAGATTGTCTCCGCCCTGGCAACGGCAATGGAGCTGCAATGCGAGGTGACCCGGAGGCCGGAAGACTTCTTCGAACGAATAGGGCCCGACACAACGCTAATCCTGCTAGATCTTGTCATGCCGGAGATGGATGGAATCGAAATCCTTCGCCTGCTGGGCGAACGAAACTGCAAAGCACGCATCGTTTTAATGAGCGGGATCAACATCCGCGTCATTGAGACTGCCAAGAAGCTGGCCCAGTCTCTCGGTCTCACCGTCGTCGGCCACCTCCAGAAGCCTTTTCCGATCGCTCAGCTTCAGGATTTGCTTGGCGCGAATATCGCACCCGAGAAGCCTGCCGACCACCAGGACGAAGAGAGGATCGCGATTCCAGACGAGGATTTGCTCCGGGCATTCGATCGCAACGAGTTCGTGATCTACTACCAGCCGCAGATCAACATCTCTACCGGCACCGTCACAGGCGTTGAAGCTCTATCGCGATGGCAGCATCCCGAACTCGGGCTCGTGTTCCCCGATAATTTCATCTTCAGGATTGAAGACCTGGGGCTCATGGATCGGTTCTGCTGGATTACCGCCGAACGCGCTCTTAACGAAGTAAAGCAGTTTTCTGGCCCCAACGGCCATCTTCCTCGGCTTGCCATCAATGTCTCTGTCAGCTCACTCCGCGACCTGAAGTTCCCCGATATCCTGATGAACCTCGCGCGCAAGTACGACTTTCCCGCCGAGCGCATCGTTCTTGAGATTACCGAGTCCGGCCTGATGGAGTTTTCTCTGGCGCTCGACGTTCTCACCCGTCTGCGCATGCGTAACTTTCAGCTCTCCATCGACGACTTCGGCACCGGCTACTCCATGATGAAGCAGTTGCAGAATGTTCCGGCAATCGAGTTGAAGATCGACAAGACCTTCGTGCAGCACATGCACGATCATCATGCAGACCTGGTGATGGTCGAAAAGATCATCGAAATGGGTCACGAACTCGACATGGAAGTGATTGCCGAGGGCGTCGAGACCGAAGAACAGTACAAGATTCTGCGAGAAAAGGGCTGCGACGGCGTCCAGGGATATCTCTTCAGCCGTGCCCTCCCGCCCATCGAAATCATTCGCTGGCTTGAATCGCATCGCGCCCAGCAAGTACAGTAATTCCGTCGCCATTCACACGGATCTCAGGGTTTCATAAACAATCCCATCTACACGCTTGCATCCGGTGACGCGCTTTGTTCGCGATCGTCGAATGATGCTTTGGGCGACTGGAGAGGCTTATGCGTAAATTTGCAGGCGCGGCGCTCGCCGCCGTGCTGCTGCTAACGGTGCTGACTGCGATTGCTCAAATTCCGGCGGCAAAAGCACCGTCGTCCCCCAGTCCGATAGCACAGCCGCAGGCCATCAAGCCGGGCACCAGCGCTCCGACGCCGGCCCACCCGCTTGACCAGGCCGATCTCACCGCCTTCTTCGATGGCATTCTCCCCCTGCAGCTCGAGCGAAGCGACATAGCAGGCGCCTCAGTCCTTGTGATGAAGGATGGCAATGTGCTCCTCCAGAAGGGCTACGGATACGCTGACGTCAAATCGAAAAAACCTGTCGATCCAGCCTCGACCATCTTCCGCCTGGCCTCGATCTCGAAGCTCTTCACCTGGGTCTCTGTGATGCAACTGGAAGAGCAGGGCAAGCTTAACCTCGACACCGACGTCAACCAGTATCTCGACTTCCCCATCCGCCCCGCCTTCAACAAGCCCGTCACGCTGCGCAACCTGATGACGCATACCGCTGGGTTTGAAGAGACAATCGACGACATCATCATCACCAACCCCAAGCAGGCCCTTTCCCTGCGCGACTTTCTCATCGCCAACCAGCCGATGCGCATTTATCCTCCGGGCGAGATTCCGGCTTACTCCAACTACGGCGTAGGTCTTGCAAGCTACATCGTGCAGCGCACCAGCGGAGAGCCATTCGAACAGTATGTGCAGGAGCACATCTTTTCGCCGCTCGGCATGACGCACTCTTCGTTCTACCAGCCTTTGCAGAAGTCTCTGGCAAATCTGCCTTCCCAGGGCTATCGGTCGAATACAACCAAGCCTGCCGTCGGTTTTGAGATCTTCAACCCCGTCGGCGCCGGCGGCATCTCCTCAAGCGCCGGCGACATGGGCCGATTCGGGCAGGCTTTGCTGAATGGCGGCGAACTCGACGGCAAACGCATCCTGAAACCGGAAACCCTCACCCTGATGTGGACGCCGCAGTTCCGCGCCAGCGATCAACTGCCTCCGATCTGCATGGGCTTTTACCAAGACTGGCGCAATCATCTGCGCTGGATCGGCCACGAGGGCGATCTCATCGCCTTTCACAGCCTGTTCTTCGTTGAGCCGACGCAGAAGATTGTCCTCTTCGTCTCCTTCAATTCCGCTGGCGGCGGCAGCGAGCCGCGCCCCGAGATCATCAACTTCTTCTCCGATCGCTATTTCCCTGGCGCACCCGAAGTGCAGTATCTGAAGACGCCGGCGAAGGACCTGAAGAGTATCGAAGGCACCTACCAGAGCACTCGCCGCGATGACACAACAAAACTCAAGCTCTCCACGCTCTTTAGCCAGCGCGGCGCTTCGGTGGATAAGGACTCGGTTCTCACAATCGAGGGAGTGAAGGATCTTCGGGGCCATCCAATCAAATGGAAGACTGTCGGCAAGGATCTATGGCAGGCAGATGAAGACCAGCAGCGTATATTCGCAATCCGCGACACCCATAACAAGGTTGTACGTCTCGCTGTCGACTTCCCAGGCGTGCAGCTTCAACGCGTGCCCTGGTACGAAAACGAGACATGGGTAATTGTCGCGCTTTGGTCGAGCCTGGGAATCCTTGTGCTCGTCGTGCTTGCGAGTCTCATCCGTACATGGAGACGGCTCTTTCAGCGGCGGCGCCCCCGGCCAGAACCACAACCCGGAACCATCTGGCTTACAGCGACTCCGCGACTCGCGGCCTTTATCTGGATCCTGTTTCTCGGCACGCTTCTTGGCTATTTCCTTGTAAAGGGCGACGACATCATGCCTCCCACTCCAGCATGGTTCAAGTGGTTCGTGCTCGAAAACTTTGTAACCATGCTGGCAATTGTCATCAGCACACTCGCCGTCATCGCCGGAATCGATTCATGGGGCAGGAACATTCGCGTGATTACGAAGCTGAAGTTCACGTTTGTCGCGCTCGCGGTTGCCTTCCTGAGTTGGTTCGCCATTCACTGGCACATCATCGGCCCCACGAACCGCATTTAGGCCACGCGTCGGAGGGAGCAGGGACCTTCAGGCCCCTGGGAAGTGGGCTCCCTTGCGGCGGGCTTCACAGGCTGCGGAAAAACCAACTGGGAACGGCAAGACGTGTCAGGGCACGAATTTCACAGTTTGGTGAAAAACTCGACGAACTCACTGGTTTTGTAACAAGGGCATGGCTTCAGCCAGGCCGCAAATGCAACAAAATGAGAGTGGGGCTTTAGCCCCTGTGCGATGCGTCGCTCAAGATTTGATCTTTTTCACCAAGCTGTTTCAGTCGTGCCGTAAGTGGGCAAGAATGAATGTCGGCTTTAGCCGCTGAGGGACGTTTTTCGCCGATCCACTCTGTCCTTCGGCGTTTTTCCGCGGCCTCTTCAGCCCGGATCTCCCCATCACATCCGTTCGACGCCAACGCGAATGACACTAATTTATGCTGCCAAGGCCACAGGGCCGCGCACGTCGAATCTAACCGTGCCCTGCAATTACACTGGTTGCTGTGAAGCCTTCATCGAGTCTCATCCAGCCCAGCCGCAAGGAATTTCTGGCGCTCGCCAAAAAGCACACGCTTGTTCCTGTTTACCGCACGCTCACGGCTGACCTCGAAACTCCGGTATCGGCATTTCTGCGCGCGGCATGGCAAGAGCGCGAATGCTTTCTGCTGGAGTCGGTGGAGGGTGGCGAACAAGTGGGACGCTACACCTTCATCGGGCTTAATCCGTACAAGCGCATCGTCGCCCGAGGCCAGCAGATCGACATCACCGAAGCCGGACGCACCACGCGCATAGAAGGCGACATCTTCCACGTACTGCGCGAAGCGCTCAGCGGCCACAAGCCCGCTCGCATCGCTGGATTGCCTCCGTTCACGGCCGGCGCCGTCGGCTTCTTCGCTTACGATGCAGTTCGCCAGATCGAGCGCCTGCCCAGCCGCGCCAAGGATGAGCTCGGCGTTCCCGACGCCTGTCTGCTTTTCTTCGACGAAGTGCTGGCTTTCGACCATGTACGCAAGCAGATCTGGATGGTCGCCACAGCCGACGTCACGCTGGCCAAACCCGATGAAGCTTATGCCAAAGCCGTGAAGCGGCTGTCCGCGCTTGAGAGGCGCCTGGCGAAGCCGCTGCCGAAGCTTCCCTCGTCTCGCACCGCAAAGCCGGTCGAGGTGAAGCGCCGCACCAGCAAGAAGAACTTTCTTGCCGCCGTCGAGCGAACCAAAGAATATATCGCTGCGGGCGACATCTTTCAGGCGGTGCTGTCGCAGCGGCTCGATGTGTCCACCGGCATGGACACGTTTCAGGTCTATCGCTCGCTGCGCACCGTGAACCCGAGCCCATACATGTACTTCCTCCGCTTCACGCCGGATGGTCCGCTGGGCTCCCCGAAAAAGTCGAAGCCGTCGGACACCATAGAGCTTGCTGGCTCGTCACCGGAGTTGCTTGTTCGCGTGCACGATCGCAAGGTCGAATATCGTCCGATCGCCGGTACGCGTCCGCGGGGCGCAAACGAAGCCGAAGACCTTCGCCTCGAAGAAGAGATGATGCATGACGACAAGGAACGTGCCGAGCACGTGATGCTCGTCGACCTTGGCCGCAACGACGTTGGCCGCGTCAGCGATTTCGGCAGCGTCAAGGTCGATCGCCTCATGTTCGTTGAGCGCTACAGCCACGTGATGCACATCGTCAGCACCATTGAAGGCAAGCTGAAGTCGGAGCTGACCGCCGTCGATGCCCTGCGCGCCTGCTTCCCTGCCGGCACGCTCTCAGGTGCGCCCAAAGTCCGTGCGATGGAGATCATCGAGGAGCTCGAGCCTTCCCGTCGCGGCACCTATGGCGGAGCCGTGCTTTACGCCGACTTCTCCGGCAACCTCGACTCCTGCATTGCGATTCGTTCGCTGATGACCACCGGCGGCAAGGGATACGTACAGGCAGGCGCCGGCATCGTCGCAGATTCTGTTCCCGAACTCGAACACGCGGAGTCTCTCAACAAAGCGCAGGCCGTAATTCGCGCCATTGAACGCGCCCGCGAATTATAGGCGCATCTATTCAGCCCCGAAGAGCCGCTTGAAGAAGTGGCCCATGCGGGTCATGAAGCCGGGCTTCTTTTCGCCTTTGACCTTCGGTGGCTTTTGCGCCGCAACCTGAACGTGAGGTGTCGGCGTTCCCTTGGTCGAGGTAATGGTGACAGTCTCCGGAGGCGGCTCCCCGCTCTTGCGCACAAACGTGTCCGTCGCTTCGGTAGGCGCACCCGGCGGAACCGCGCCCGTGGGCCCGGGGGGCGCCAGCGGAGCCAGACCAGCGCTCTGCGCCTCGGGAAATTCGTTGCTGTTCGGATGCGCCGGCGCTGGGCAACCGCACGATTCCTTCTCCTGGTCCACTACCGCGTACACGCTGCCGTGCTGGAACATCACGCGTTGTCCCGGCTGCACTCGGTAGATTCCGCCATCAAAGACGCTCGTCACCAGCACGTAGGGCGCATTGGCACCGGCATTATCCACGCAGGTGTCGCCGTGCTGGCCGAGCCTTACCTTTACATCCGCAGCGCCCTGTGCGCCAATCAGGATGCGGAAATCCGGCGTCAGCAATACGTCGGAGTTGCGGCCCGTAGCAAAGCTCGCCTCAATCGCCCCGTGATCGACCACCATCATCAGCCCAGGGACTTCTCCCTGCGGCACGCTGGCATCCGCAGCCAGCTTCACCGTGGTCGCGGCACACACCCGCAGAACACCGCGCCGCGGCAACGTCACTTCGGTCGTGTTCGTACCAGACGTGATGGCCCCGTTTGTTGCGATCATTGCTCGTCCATTCGCCACCTGCAGTGCACCTGTCACCACGGCGGCGCTTCCCGGATCCTTGCTGTCCAGCGGAACAATCGCGAGGGGACCTGATTGCGTGGGCCCGTATGTCGTTTCACTCTGCGGAGGCACAATGGGCGAGGGCTGCTGTGGCGGAGCCGGTTGTGTGTGCGCTGGAGCTACAGGCGATGCCTGCGGTGCCGGAACCGGGGCAGCCGGTGACACTTGCGGCGCTTGTCCCCACGCCGAAGTTCCAGCGCAAGCAGCGGCCATCGCGAGAATCCAATGCAACCAGTGTTTCGAGGGCCTTTGCGGATCGTGCATTGCGCCTACATTTCCAGGAAGTTGCGGATCATCTGATGACCGCCTTCGGTCAATACGGATTCGGGGTGGAACTGCACTCCCTCTATCGGCAAGGTGCGATGGCGCAGCCCCATAATGACAGACCCGCCCTGCTTTCCGGAGCTGTCGGCTTCAGGCGTGCGAGCCGTAACCTCCAGTTCCCTGGGCAGCGAGTCCTCAGCAACGATCAGGGAGTGGTAGCGAGTGCACGTGAGCGGCGTCGGCAATCCCGAGAATATGCCCTTGCTATCGTGGTCCACTTTGCTGGTCTTGCCATGCATCAGGCTGTGCGCGCGCACTACCAGCCCCCCAAACGCCTCTCCAATGGCCTGATGCCCAAGGCAAACACCGAGAATCGGCACCTTCCCGGCCATGTGCCTGATCAACGGAACCAGGATCCCCGCTTCACCCGGCGTGCAAGGGCCCGGCGAAAGCAGGATGCGCTCGGGCTTCAGCGCTTCCACTTCTTCTACCGTCAGCTCGTCGTTGCGGCGGACCTCAACGTCGGCCCCAAGTTCGCCGAGGTACTGAACGAGGTTGTAGGTGAAGGAATCGTAGTTATCCAGAACGAAGACCATGGGTGAAACCAGTGTAGCGCGGGCGGCATTGTGCGGTTGGGTTTGCCTAGTTCGACAGGTACTGCCGCCGTGCGCCCGTGGATTAAGTTGGCAGAAAACGCGTTCGATCCAAAATCGCTTGACATTTTCGAGAGTCGACGTCAATATATGACGTATACGACGTATCGTATGCGACGGAGATTATTTATGGCACATCTGACAATCCCATCCCTGATCGCTTACACATGGGGAGTCCTCGGCCTGGTGTGGCTGGCAGGGCTGGCCTTCACCAAACGCACCGTTCACTCAGAGCCAATGGGGCCGCGGCTGTTCCAGATAGCAATCATCCTTCTAGGGTTCACTCTGCTGGGAAACACGCGTTTCAGCGGAGGATGGTTAGGCGAAAACTTTCTTGCCCCCACGCGAGGCCTTCAGATCGCAGGTCTCCTTCTCACCATCGGTGGCTGCCTTTTCGCCATCTGGGCGCGCGTCACTCTCGGTAACAACTGGAGCGGGCGCGCCACGGTCAAAGCAGGCCACGAACTTATCGTCTCTGGGCCGTATTCCCTTGCCCGCCATCCCATTTACACCGGCCTGCTGCTGGCCTCAATCGGGACTGCTCTGGCAACGGCCGAATGGCGCTGCATCCTTGGTCTTGCGCTGATTGTATCGGGCTTCGCCGCTAAAATCGGCCAGGAAGAGAAGCTGATGATGCAGACATTCCCCGAGGACTATCCGCGCTATCGGCAGCGGGTAAAGGCGCTCATTCCCGGTTTGCTGTGAGAGCGTTGCTGAGGACCGCGATGACACATGCTGATACCTCGAAGAAGAACCTGCTGATTCGGACGCAGGCTGAACAGATAGAGCAGGACCTCAGCGGAATCCGCAGGGCTCTGCGCAAACCGCTCGAAACCGAAGTCGCCCGTGGTGAGTTGACCGCGCCACAAGCCGCCGTGATGCGCGAAGTGGTACGGACCGAGGGTGTCAGCCTGCGCGATCTCAGTCGCGCTGTCAGCCTCGCCCACTCCACCGTGAGCGGCATCATTGATCGGCTTGAAAAGCGCGGCCTGGTCGAGCGCCGCGCCGATGCCGGTGACGGACGCGTGAGTTGCATCTATCCCACGGCACCGGTCAGCGAATTCATACAGAAACGCCTGCCTTCGCTCACCCGCGGACCGCTCACCCATGCTTTGCAACGGGCTACGCCAGAGGAACGGACAACAATCACCGCTTCTCTCCGGCGGCTGAGGGAACTGTTAGGAGAGCAGACAAGCTGACTTCCCCGTTCACTCGTCTGAGCGACAAGACCTTGCAAATCCAGGGACTACTTCAGATCGATCGTCGAGCGCTGCCAATGGTGCCACATCTCCGCGGGTTGCGTGCAACCGAGCGCATCTGAAAAACTGACTCTGGTCAACAACCATGGTTCTACATTTTCTGATTCAAGGTCGCGTGCAGGGCGTGGGCTTCCGTTGGTTCGTTCATCGCGAGGCCAGCGAACTCGACCTCCGCGGATGGGTGCGGAACACCGAGGATGGCGACGTTGAAGTGGTGGCTTCGGGAAGCACCGAAGACCTCGCCGAACTGCGCAAGAGTCTCCGCCAGGGGCCGCGCGGAAGCCGCGTCGACCGCCTCGTCGAGCACTACCTTGACGACAGCGAAGCCAAAGGCCTTGACGCCTTCCGCATCGAAGGCGCGTGGTGAGCGCTTCGCGCAGTTGTCAGTTCTCAGTGATCACAGTGGTCAGTACCCGTTTTCACTCAAAGCTCCAGTCCACTGCCCACTGTTCACTGACCACTGCTCACTGATCACTGGTCCTCTATAATCTGTAGGGAAGCAAACCTGACAATCTTGACGGTGTCTTCCCTGCATTTCATTCAAGCTGCGGCTTGAACAACCCTCGAGGAGCGAGCGAACGCATGCCCGAAGCAACGAAGCCCATTGATGTGGAAGACCTGAAGGCGCTGGTGCGCACCGTACCCGATTTTCCCAAGCCCGGGATTCTGTTCTACGACATCACCACGCTGCTGAAAGACAAGACCGGCTTCGCCAAGCTGATCGACTTGCTCGCCGCCCACTACATTGAACACAACATCGACCTTGTGCTGGGCATCGAGGCGCGCGGATTCATCTTTGGCCCTGCGCTCGCCTATCGCCTGAACGCGGGATTCGTGCCGGTGCGCAAGCCTCGCAAGCTGCCCGCACCTGTCGCGCGCGTCACCTACGACCTTGAATATGGCTCCGACACGCTTGAGATTCACAAGGACGCGATCGAGGCCGGCCAGCGCGTGGTGCTGGTCGACGACCTGCTGGCGACCGGCGGCACCATGGAGGCCACCGTAAAGCTGGTGAATCAGCTCGGCGGAGAGATCGCCGGGCTGGCGTTTGCCGTAGAACTGGACTTCCTCAAGGGGCGCGACCGCTTCAAGAAGTACGACGTCTTCAGCCTGCTGCACTACAACGAGTAAAAACCTGTCCGATGCGTCGGAGGACCCCCACCCAGTCCCCTCAAAATAAGTCATGTGTTTCAGAAGAGGGTACCTCGCCTATGATGCGCTGCTGACAAACTGCCTGCCTGAGACAAACTGCCTGCCTGACAGGACAGCGTCAATCGCCGGGAGAAGGTCTCCCGCTTGTGCTTTATTGACGTAGCCCCATGCACCCAGCCTCATCGCTTCTTGAATGATGTCAGAAGAGGTGTGCACGGTCGAAAAAATGATCTTTGATCCCGGCACAAGTCTCAGAATTCGCCGTGCCGCCTCGAGGCCATTCAATGTTGGCAGGTTGATGTCGAGCAGGATTAGGTCCGGCCTTAGTTGCTCAGCCTTCCGAACCGCTTCCAGTCCATCGGACACTTCGCAAATGACCCGCAGTTCGGGTCTTTGTTCCAAGTGTGCACAAACAATCTTCCGAAAGGAATGAAAATCCTCAACGACCATTACGCGAATCGATCGGGCTGCCTGCACAGATACCAGATTCCTGCGCTGCGCCCGGAAACGCATGCGACCTGAACCTAGAGTACTCTCCAATGTCCGATATCTAACATAATTACTTGAGGAATACTGGAATCGTGCTACCGGAGTTTCCAAGGTCTATTGTGCCTCGCGTCTCGTGTCAAAACTGACAGTACTCGACGCAATTTCAATGCATTAGGATCGACTCGCGGTTTCGAGCAATGCGAGTTTTAGACGTGCGGAATAAACTTCGCATCGGCACAATTCAATCACCGTCGCAGATAGGAGGCTGGAGATGAAGAAGATCACGTTATTCACAATCGGTCTGATGTTTCAGCTCGCCGTGAACGCCTTTTGCCAGGACATTCGCTACAACTACGACAAGGACGCGGACTTTTCAAAGTTCAAGACCTACAAATGGGTCGTCATCAAAGGCGCAACACAAGCAAACGACATCGTGGACAAAGATATCAAACAGGCGGTGGATTCGCAGTTGGCCACAAAGGGTCTGACAAAGGTAGATGACAATCCGGACCTGCTGATCGGTTATCAAGTTGGTCTCGGAACAGAGAAGCAGTTCACGTCCTACAACACTGGCTGGGGCTATGGACCAGGCTGGTACCGAGGAGGCTGGTATGGCCCAACCGGCGGTATAACGACCGGCCAAACGTCAACCATCTACAACGGTATGCTGGATCTGGATATGTATGAGCCTTCGAAGAAGGAGCTTCTGTGGCGAGGCACTGCATCGAAGACGATTGATCCGAAAGCCAAGCCCGAAAAGCAGCAAAAGAATCTCAACAAAGCCATCGCGAAACTCTTAAAAAAGTATCCCCCGGAAGCGAAGAAATAAACGCTTCCGTGCCGCAAAAGTTGGCCTGAGATATGCGTCAGATCGTTGCCCAGCTTTGGTCAGGTTCGATGTAGTTGTGAATTCGGAAGCGGATTCTGGCCATCCAGGACATAACTCAATTCTCGTCCCGACATCCCTGGATTTATCTATTCGAAGCTGCTGTCAATCCCCTCCTACCAAACTTTTTCGGAACCACTTTTCTTTGCAATCACTTCCAGCGCCCATACTTTTGCAGGCTATTTCCGCGAAATCCGTATCCTTAAACCATGCGAATTATTCCGCGGCTCCGGATAATCTTCCAACCGCCCACTGACCACTGACCACTCGCCTTTAACCCCTTTCCTGAGACGACTCTGCGGGCTAAAGTCTCTGCTAAGACGACTCTAGCGCCGCGCCGCCGCCGTAACTCAAAGCAGCGTAGGACTTTGCTTCCAGAGTAGGGGGTATACACCCCCCCGGAGAACGACCACTGCCGGCTCGATTCAAAAATAGACCCAATGCTTCAACGTGTAGACCTCTTCGATTTCATAATCATTGCTGTCATATTGCCTCTCGCATGAACCTTCACTATGTCGGATCCTTCCACAAGAGAAGCCTTTTTGGCCGAGTCGAAGAACGCAAGTTATCTGACCATATAAAGGCCCGGAGGATGAGCCCGTTGTTCCAAATGCCGTGCACTCGCAATGCTCCGCCATATTCATATCTAAAAAGCCTGATCGGGCAGTTTCCCAGTTGAAAATCCCGCAGTGGCTTCGTGCGTTCGATGGATGCACCGGGTCCGTTTCAAGCGACCGTGAACAGAAGAGAACATGACGAGAGCGAGAGCAAAGGAATAAGCAGTATCAGTCCGACCATTTTCGGCCGATGCGGAAATCGCAGCACAGGCCGAATAGCGAGAAGCGGAATCGCGATAAATCTGCAATCGAGGTGGTGCGGATTTATTGCTACCGGATTCAGCATGCGTTGTCATGTGAATCCGGGTAGGGAATAAATTTCGAATGTAGAAAAGACGCGGAACGCAACTCCTGCGGAGATTCTGGGTCTATGCAGGGAATTGGGGAGCCGGCTGCTCTGACCTGTGCAGGTCATGGCTGGACTAAGAAGACTTTGGGGCCTTCACATATGAGCAGCGAAAACAGGTCTGCCAATAGTACCTGCCGAGCTTTTGTACTCGTCTGTTTTTTGATGGTCGTTTGCGCCTTCCTTCTCGTGATTGGCATTTCTGAACACTCCGGCGAAGGAATTCGGCGGCATTTTTCGACTCCTGTGCACGCCAAGAATCGATAGGTTGCGCTCGAAGCGATCGGTTGCAGTTGTTTCTGAGTGGTTGGTTTCAAGCCTTCCGTCAGTGCGGGCGAATGCGGGGATGTTCGAGTGACAAATCAGGAGAAGCCCTAGGAATGCACTTGTCTTCCACTGGCCGAAACGCCCTGACCTACTTTCAAGGCCAGGGCGGTATGTAACGTCCACTCCGACGGATGTTTCAAGGAACACTTAATGGGCTGAAATCGAAAGCGACGTGTGGTACAGCATGCTATGCGAGAAACCCACCGCATACAGATCGATCTTGTGCGTTCCCGCCGACACCGCGAGCGTCACATCAGCGTAGGCCTGCGTTCCGAACACGTGATGCGTCTCGCTGCGCTTGGCTCCGTCTACCCAAATCTCCATCTTCCGCAGCGGATAGAACGCACTGGCGCTGAAGCTGAACTGCACCGAAGTCGACGTTGAGGCTGCCGGCGAGCATACGTGAATCCCAGTCCTCGTCGTGGGGCAGGCGCCTACCGGGTGCGTACCCGCATTCAGGTCGAGCACCGCGCTCTCAGGATTGGCAGAGGCGTTGTCCGTCGTAAAAAGCGCGATATCCGGTTTACCGTCGTGGTTATAGTCGGCGGTGAAAAGATCGGTGAACGGAAAATCTCCAACCCCGGTGATCCGGAAGTAATCCACATTCTTGTACGACCCGAGCGTGTAAGTTCCCGGCGTTGTCTGGTACAGCACGCGAACACCGAATCCATATCCGTTCGGATTGAGCGCGGTGGAATCCGCTGGGTTTTCCGTAGTGAAGGCTATATCCTTCCATCCATTTCCACTGAAGTCCGCCAACTGCGGAGGATAGGTCTGAGTCGCGAAGGCTTTTATATTTGAAATCGTCTTGTCAGTAAACGTTCGATTGGCCTGGCCGGAGAGTATATGGATTGTAGAGTCCTGGTTGTCGGAAACCAGGTCTGTGCGTCCGTCCTCGTTCATGTCAGCCGAGCTCATGTCACCGCCAATGGTTCGATTTGCAAAAACAGGAGCCGCGGCGAAAAGTCCGCTCCCTTTCCCGTAAAGGACCGTTAGCCCGGATGCGAAGTTCACCGCGACATCCGCAACACCGTCCCCGTCGTAGTCGCCGAGAAGCAGCTGGACTCCCGATGAATTGCTCGCACCTGTATCCGCCGGCGCCGTAGTGTAAAGCGCGCCACTGTCCGTCAATCCACTTCCGGTGTTCTTCCACAACTCGACAATCAACTTGCCGTTGTAGCTGTAGGACAGCACCACATCTGTCCGCCCGTCACCGGAAGCGTCAAACGTCACTGCCCGGATGTCCTGGCGTATTTGTCCTGACACCGTTCCGGGCACAGTTGGTGCGCTTTGCACGCTGCTGAAGTTGCCCTGCCCGTCGCCATAGGCAACAAAGAAGAGCTGACTTCCTCCCGATGAGTTGTAGAAGAGCACATCGGCTTTTCCATCTCCGTTCAAGTCGCCGGAAGCGAGCGGAGTGGATGCGCTCTCCGGGTAACCGTAGTTATGAAGTGTGAAGCTGCCGCCGGACCCAGACAGCAGAGTGGTCAGATTTGATCTGGCGGACGTCAACAAATCAGGGATCCCATCGTTGTTGAGATCGACTTGAATCTGGTCTATCGGGTATTGACCCAGAGGATGGTATTGAAGGGAAAAAGGTGTGTCGGCGTGGGCTGACAGCGGTGATAACGAGGCCATCGCGGCAAACGCGAAGGCGACACAAATACACTGTTTGGACATAAGCGACCTCGCGTGCTTTGGATACTCCAGCGGAAAAGCAGGTTGCCCTGCAAAACTACTTTCTCTCCGCGCACGGCGTTGCCGAGTTCAATCGAAGGTTCAAAAATGGCTGACCCAGCAGCGGGCACCGTATCTCGTCATGCCCGCGCAGGGAATCTGGATTGAGTGTCGAGCGTATGGGAAAGGAAAATTTCCGCCCAACTGTTTTCTCAGGGGTACAAGGAGCGGGAAATTAGATGACTCCGCAACCCTCTACGTCGCGCTTTCCGGAATTTCCTGCTGGTGTTGATTCTCGACGAGCGTGCCTTCGCTCGACTCCGCCTGCAGCATTTGCTGGTCGGCGAAGCGATAGCCGACGTAAACATCCGTCAGCAGGTAGACCGGCTTGGATGGGTCGTCTTCGATCTTTTTGCGAAGCTGGCGAACGAAGGTGCGCAGATACTCGACTTCTTCACGGCAGTCTGCTCCCCAAACAGCCGTCAGCAGCCTGGCGTAGGACACGACGCGTCCAGCGCGGCTCATCAGGCAGTAGAGAATGTCGAACTCTTTTCGTGTCAGGTGAACGGCCTGGCCGCGCTTGGTGACGATACGCTTGCGCGGATTGAGGTGGATCTCCCCAATCTCGATCGGAGCATCTTCAGCGCGTGCTGGCGCATGGACTCTGCGCACCGCGGTACGAATGCGCGCAATCAGTTCGCGCATGCTGAAGGGCTTCGTAACGTAGTCATCGGCGCCGAGCTCAAGCGCCTCGACCTTTTGTTCTTCGGCATCGCGCACCGTAAGCATCAGCACGGGAAGACGCGGCGCAAAGGCGCGGATACGGCGCAGGGTTTCAATCCCGCCGATGCCCGGCATATTGATGTCGAGGAGCACCACATCGTATTGAGTGGCGTGGAGCAGTTGCAGCGCCTCTTCTCCGCGCGAAGCTTCGCCGAACTGGAATCCAAGCTCGGCAAGCGGCGGCCTGAGCGCGCGGCGAATCGCGGGTTCATCATCAACGATCAGAATACGGATGGCGGGCTGGTTCATTACGATTCCCTCTTTCTTGCCTGGGCTGGAATAGCCGCATAAAACGTGTTGCCTTCATCCTGGTCGCTGGTAACCCAGACGTACCCATCATGGATGGTCGCCGCACGCTTGGCCACCGACAATCCGATGCCGGTGCCGGATGCGCGATTGGATGAGGTGGAAGAACGATAGTAGCGATCGAAGATACGCTCACGATCGGCGATTGGAATGAGGGGGCCAAAGCTGTGAACGGAGAAAATGACTTCCGCCTTCGACTGGACCGCACGAATGGTGATGGTGGTGCCATAGATCGAATATTTGCAGGCGTTGTCAATGTATTGCGACAACAACATCGTCATGAGGCGTCGATCACAGCACAGCACCAGGCTGTCGTCGGGCACGTCGATTGCAACCTTCATCGCGGCGAGGCGGTCGCTCAAGCTTGCGACAACCTCATCCAGCAGCGAGGCAACGCCCACGGGTGTGGCGTGAACCGTGACTTCGCCTGCATCGAGGCGGGCGGTCGTGAGCAGGCGCGTCGTAAGATCGTTCAGCAAATCGGCCTGTTCATTGATGAGCGATACCAACTCGCTCTGTCCCGGCGAAAGCTTGCCCATCTCGTTGAGCCCGGTAGAGGCGGCACGAATGGCGGTGAGGGGCGTCTTGTATTCGTGCGCCAGCGAGTCAAGCACAGTGGATCGAAGCTGCTCGGTCTGGCGCTCGGTTTCAATTCGGCTTTCGTTCGCGAAGGCGCGATAGCGGTCGAATGTAACGGCAATCAAAGAAGCGATGGCGTTGTTTGTCAGCGGGCTGGTTTCGCCGCGAAGCACAACCGAGCCGATAGGGACCGTTCCCAGCCGAACCACACGCCGGGCAACGCCGGTATCAGGGTCGTCGTCTGATGATTCGAAGTAGTAGACGCTCTGTGCTAGTTCCTGCGGATCGTCGCTCCAATATCCGGCCTGGTAGATCTCGTGAAGGTCTGCGTCGAAGATCACGACAGCCTCGAGCGCGAAAATCTCGTGCACGAGTTCCGCTAGTTGAGGTCCGGGTTCCATGTGCAGATTCATCTGCAGCGTTCGCCGCGTGAACTCATACAGATCCTGCATCTGGCCGCCCCATGAATCGGTTTCACGCGCATGTTCTGTGACGCGTGCAGAGAGGCGACTGATGACCAGCGCAGTCAGGATGAAAGCAATTAGCGTGATGGAGTTGGTTGCGTCCGCCTCCGGATTCAATCTGCCCTGGCGCACGGAAAAGTAGGTTTGCTGAATGACTGCTGAGAGAGAAACGATCACGGCCTGCCAGAATCCGCACCACAGAGCTGTGGGCACAATGATCAGCAGGTACAAAAGGACGGCAACTGGCAGCAGCCATTGCAGCCAGTGCGCAAAGACTCCCACCAGCACGACAGAGACGATGCCGAGCGCGCACTCTGTGCAGAACAGCAGCGCCCGCAGCCCGGAGCCACGCGAGCGTCGGCCTGCAAACGCTGCGCGGAGAGGGATGTAGGTTCCTGACAACCAGTGACCAACCTTTCCGTCGAGTGCCCCGAGGTAGATTCACCCCGGCGTGGAAGCGCAAAAAACATGCGGCAAACAGGAAGAACCTGATTTTCTGCAACTCGGTTCGATCTTCTGATTTCCGCACCGATCGCAATCGAAAAGCGCCGGATTTCAGAGAGAGCTCCCCACGTGCACCTTTCGTTTTCGTCCCAGGTGGGCTGGCATCGTGCGCAGGGAGATTGTTTTTAGATATTAACAGTTCTTTATCTGATCCTTATGCAAGACCGCGCAGCGGATGGGTTGTGCGCGGTGTGGCAGTTCATGCAAAGCCGCGTCGATTCGAGGTTTGCGGTTCGACGCAGAAATACGAAATATAGATCTTCTTTCTTTAATCTTGATCTCTTCTTTATGCATCGTTTGCATTACTAGTGTTTAAGCCGCAGCGATGCATTCAAGAGAGGGAGCAGCGCTCAACGCGCATGACTTCACAATCTTTGCCAGACGAGGTCGCGTCCCCAAAGCGTCCCGGCATGGCCTGACTGAACGGTAGTCCGCACCCAGGAGATTGAGTCAACACCTCACGTCTCGAAGGAAAACTTAATCCGGGTCATAACTCAATCATGTTTAGGAGGATTCGTGTCGATAGCTACTAAGTCGAGCCACATCATTTTTCAGGTATTTAGCGGAGTTGCACTCGCAGTTGCGATGACGGCAGGCGCACAGGCTCCGGCGACGACACCACCAGCCACAGCAGCACCGACGTCTCCCGCAGCACCTGCCGACCAAGCAGCCGCTCCGACCCCGCTTTCCACGTTCGTTCTCACGGGCCCGCTGCAATGGCTGCCGCCGGCGACCTTCGATGCCGGACCGTTGGGTAAACTCTCCGTTAACGGCATTCTGACCGGTTTCTCGCAGTTCCAGAGCAATCACGTGCCGGGAGACGAAAGTGCCCAGGCCACTCTGAGCAACGGACAGATTTTCATTCAAAAAGCGGACGGAAAAGTACAGTACTTCGTCCAGGCAGGCGTCTACACCATGCAGGCTCTGTCAGTGCCGTTTGCCAGTGCCCAAACCACTAACACCAATTTCTACGGGCCTGTTCCGGTCGCCTACCTGAAGTTGCCGGTTGGAAAGACGACCCAGTTTCTTGTCGGCTCTCTTCCCACGCTTATGGGCGCGGAGTCCACCTTTACGTATCAGAACTTTAACGTTGAGCGCGGTATCGTCTGGAACCAGGAAAACGCCATCAATCGCGGCATCCAGGTGAATCAAGCCCTTGGTAAATATCTGAGCGCATCTTTCAGCTGGAACGACGGTTATTATTCCAACCGCTACTCGTGGCTCTCGGGCTCGGTGACTTTTACGAAGGGGCATCACATCCTGGTGTATGACGGGATGGGAAACCTGGGACAGACCGTCTTTGAAACGGCGGCTACGCCGATACAGAACAACGGTTACATGCACGCGGTGATCTACACGTACAGCAAGGGACCGTGGATCATTTCGCCATACTTCCAGTATGGCAACCTGCCGACCAACCCGACGGTAGGTGTCCTCAAGGCTACATCCGCAACCGGCGGCGCGATCAACGTCAGCTACGCCTTTAAGAACGGCTTCTCTCTGCCAGGGCGCGTGGAGTACCTCTCGAGTTCGGGGAATGCAACCGACGGGTCCGTTAATATGCTGGGCTTTGGCTCCGGCAGTGCAGGCACCACCTTCACCGCAACGCCAACCTATCAAAAGGGAGGCATGTACGTTCGCGGCGATCTCGCGTGGGTGCATGCGTCGAACTACACGCCAGGAAGCGTGTTTGGCTCGACAGGAACGAACGACAACCAATTCCGCGGCGTACTTGAATTCGGTTTCATCTTCGGCAAGAACTTTGTCGAGAAATAGCCGGATTATTGCGAATCTTCCCGTCCTTGCGGTGACAACCAATTCTCCGCAAGGGCGGCCCTGCAACTCATGAGTTCATGCACTCAATGAGTGCTTCCGATTCTTCATTTCATCTTCATCGCAGAGTTCTTAGCATTTCCTCTAACCCAGAAAACTCTCAGCGATTGCCGGGCAGCAATCTGGCGAGCTTTACACCATCCCACAGCTCAAGCGGGAAAAGACTTTAAGAACCTCGAATTCCCAGGAGAAAATCATGGCAGATCAGAAAGCACCGCAGATGCAGGCAACTCTGGGCCTTACCGGATTGACCAGCAACGCAATGGCGCTGATTGCTCCGGGCGCCTTCCTATGGTTAACGTTCTTCATCCAGGCAACCACGGGCACCGCGGGCCAGCCTTCCACTGCGCCTGCGATGTGGTGGGGCATCCTGCTCGCGCTTGGACTCTGCGTAGCCACCGCCGTGGCTTACGCGGAGATCTCAAAGCTTTACCCGGGCACAGGCTCAAGCTACTACTACGCCGAACAGGCTCTCCTCTCCAAAGACAAGGCCTTCAAGTACGCTCGTGTTGCGAAGTTCATTGTCGGCTGGGGCTCTCACCTCTACTACTGGGTCTATCCCGGTGTGATGGTGGCCACGACGGGCATCTTCGTGGGCTACGTCGTGGGATTCTTCTACCCCAACTTCATCAGCGGATCCAATCCCGGTCCGGTGTTCATGGGCATGGTCGCCATCGTGTTCTCGTTCTTTGTTGCGTGGATCGCACAGAAGGGCGCTGGCGCCTCGACAGCAGTGAACATGGCCATCAACGTCATCCAGATATCCGCGTTGCTGGTGTTCAGTGTTCTCGCACTGGGCTATCGCGCCAACCACCCGGCTGGTTCGCCGGCGTTCGACTATGATGGCCAGTCGCTCGCAACCTATACCTACACGTTTGCCACTGCCAAGGACGGCTCCATCGTCCGTGACGCTAATGGCATTCCCCAGCCTCAACTCGATGCGGCCGGCAAACCGGTTCCGTTCACGATCGACTATCCGGCGACCGACGCCAGCGGCAATATGCTCACGCATACGAGCGCAAAGTCGGTAGTCTCGCCGCATAAATTCAGTTGGGTATTCATTCAGGCCACTGTCGCCATTCTGATCCTGGTGGGATTTGAATCCGTGACGGCAATGGGCGGCGAAGCTAAAAACCCCACCAAACACATTCCGATCGCCGTGATCGCCTCGTTGCTGATTCAGGGACTGGTCTGTTACCTCATCGAGTATTTTGCTGCGAACTACTTCCTGAATTCGGGTTATACGATGCAAAGCGCAGCAGGATCGGCGGCTCCGATCGGCGACATGATGATCATTGTTGGCGACGCTCTGCTGGGCCAGGGGCATGGCAAGTACTTCATGATTGGCGAAGCTGTCACCGTGTTCCTCGCTCTCATCGGAACCACGCTGAGCTGCATGAACACCGGGGCTCGCGTGACCTACGCGATGGGCAAGGACGATGAAGCGCCCGAGCACTTCGGCATCCTGCACGCTCAGTCGCTTTCGCCACGACGCGCAATCTGGACGTTGGCAGCTATCTCCGCCGTCCTCGGCTGCTTCGCCGTGACGTTTGTCTTCGCTGATGCGAGCGCGCCCAGCGATGCGACCATTGCGGCTCTTCCGCATGGCATTTTCTCCAGCTTCGGCTACTCCACACACGACAAGCTGGCAGCAATGCCCAATTCCCTGCTGACCATCACGCTCACATCCAACTTCGGCACATTCATTCTGTACGCCCTCAGTTGCTTCCTCTGCATCGTGGCGTTCCACAAACGTCCCGACCACAGCTTTGTGAGGCACACCTTGATCCCGGGCTTCGGTCTGCTGGCCAACCTGGCTTGCATGGCCGTTTACGTGCTCGGCCCGTTCTTCAACCTTGGTACGAAAATGGAGCCGCTGACTGCCCTTGGGATCTCCGCAGTGTGGGGCCTTTACGGCGGCGTCTACTTCCTGCGATCGTCAAAAGCTAAAGGCAAAGCCGTATTGCTGGAAGCGAGGTAGGTCGCCTGCTGGCAACGGTCGCCTTGAGGTTGAATCCGTGCTGAAGATCAACGGCGTCTCGTTCGGCGTCAGGCGCAAGACCCAGCGTTTTTCAGGGCTTGAACCCCGCGAACAAAACACCGTTCCGTGGGGAATCACTCCACGGCAGGACCCGTCGAGGCCGATGAGGCTACCGGTCCATGTTGGATGTCGTGTTTGGCCAGGCAAGTGATCCCGGCAAAATCCGCACGAATAACGAAGATGCCATGGGATCATTCATTCCCAATTCGCGCCACCAGGCTCGTTCCCACGGTTATCTATTCGTTGTAGCCGATGGCGTGGGAGGCCTGGACCTGGGCGAGATCGCCTCCATCCACGGCGGTTTCGGTTCTCGTTCAGGAATTTGAGAAGGCGCAGGGCGGCGCCATGCTCATCAGCCTGTTGCCGCGCCTGGTACAGCATGCGAACGCTGCCGTTCACGACCGCACGCTGGCCCAGAGTTTCGCGGGAAGAAGATGGCGACAACGGCGGTTGCATGCGCTCTACGGCACGATCAGGCCATCGTCTCGCACGTGGGTGACTCGCGCTGCTATCTGGTACGCAAGGGCGTCGCAAAGCAGATCACGCAGGACCACACCTGGGTCAACGAACAACGAAAGATGGGCGTGATTTCAGCAGCCGATATGGCGACATCCGATTCGCGACACGTGCTGATTCGCTCTCTCGGGCCGGAAATGTTTGTCTCGCCCGACACCACGGCGCTCACCATCCAGCCCGGCGACGTTCTCGTGCTCTGCTCCGACGGATTGCACGATGAAATGCCCGAATCGACGATTGCTTCAATCGTCTCGCAAAACAAGCCAATCGACGAGATTGCGCAGGAACTGGTTGCGCGCGCCGTCGAAATCGACGGCAACGACAACACGACCGCGCAGGTCATTCGCATCCGCTCGGTCGAGCAGGTGGGCATGTATCGCGGCCGCCCCTACCGCCTTCCCTCCTGAGAAGACCCGTCTAGACCTTACGAAATCCTTAGAGTTACGCGCGCTCAAATCTCGATAAAGTAGAAGAAGCACAAGCACTGGAGAACGCTGCCCGATGGGCATCCTCGACACCATAGAAGCCGGTTCGCAAATCGACTCGTACCGCATTGAGGCGCCGGTGGCGCGCAGCGGCATGGCGTCGATTTTTCGCGCCGTGGATACTCGTGACAATCGCGTGGTCGCGCTGAAGATTCCGCACCCGGATATGGAAGCGGACCCGATTCTCTTCGATCGCTTCAAGCGCGAATCGGAGATCGGCGAGAAGCTCGATCACCCCATGGTGATGCGGGTCTTACGGCGGAGAGAAACGCTCGCGCATCTACATGGTGATGGAGTGGTGCGAGGGCAGGCTGCTGCGCGAGATCCTTTCCGAAGGCCGCATGCCGCAGGATCGAGCGATCCGCATCGCCATCGAAGTGCTTGATGCACTCGAATACATTCATGAGCAGGGCATCGTTCATCGCGACCTGAAGCCGGAAAACATCATGGTCGACGCCAACGACAACATCAAGCTCATCGATTTTGGAATTGCAGGCGACGCGGCGGCGCGACGACTTACCTACGCCAACTTCACCGCCACGCTGGGCACCGCCGACTACATCTCGCCCGAGCAGGTCAAGGGCAAGCGCGGAGACGGCCGCTCCGACATCTACTGCCATGGGCATCATCCTTTACGAGATGCTGACCGGCCGGCTTCCCTTCTCCGGTGCATCGCCCATGGAAGATCATGAACGACCGGCTGTTGAATTATCCGATGCCTCCCACGATCGCCGAGCCATCGATCTCCCCGCAACTGCAGGAGGTCCTTTACCGCGCACTCGAACGCGATCCGCAGAATCGCTATGCACAGCGCTCGCGAATTTGCACATGATCTGCAGCATTTGAACGAGGTGGGTGTGGAAGATCGCGTTGAATTGCGCGATTGGAACAAGCGAAAATCGCACACAACGCGGCAGGTGCTTTACTATGGGGCGCTCGCCCTGATTCCAGTTGTTATCCTGTTGTTGATGGTGCTCGTAGCACGGCACCGGTAGCCAATCTCTTGGCTGCAATCTTCACGGGTTCCTTATACCGGAAACCCTAGACTGATCATTGAACGCCCCAACAACTTTTTTGTCAGCTGGAAGGAGAGCCATGTCACCGGATTACCGTAATTTTCTTGCCCTCTCGTACGAGGAGCTTGAAGAACTGAACCTGAAAGCCAAGGCAGACCGCATGAACCGTCTGCCGATTGAGGAGGTTCGCGACAAACGGATCAAGTATCTGACGGACCAGAAGCAAATCAAGGCTGTGACGGTATTGTTCTCCGACCTTGAAGGCCGCCTGCATCTTCTGGACTATGACAAGAAGTTTCTCCTGGGCTCGCACGAGAATCTGACCTTCGACGGCTCCTCGATTCGCGGCTTTACCGCACAAAAGGAAAGCGACCTTCGCCTGGGCATCGACTGGAGCGCTTTCTACTGGGTGCCGGCGGACGTGTTCGGCAACGGCAAGGTGCTGGTCTTTGGCACGCGTCATCGACAAGGACGGCACTCCCTACTCCGGCGATCTGCGCGGCGTGCTCAAGGCCTATTCCGACAAGCTCTACAAGGACAAGGGCTACACGCTGAATGCGGCCAATGAAATTGAAGGCTTCCTGTTCGCCGGCAAAGATGCGGAACGCAGATACCACGAGACACTCAAATTCGACTTCATCAATACCGGCGGCTATTACCATGTGCTGCCCCTCGATCCATTGCGCCAGTTCATCGATACCGCCGCCGAAGTGCAGCGCGCGATGGGCTTCCAGAACGAGAAGGATCACCCCGAAGTTGCGCCCAGCCAGTTTGAAATCAACTACGGCTACGGCGAAGTGGTTGCAGCCGCAGACCAGATCCAGCTCTACAAGTTGCTCTGCCGCCAGATCGCCAACAACATGGGCTACACGGCCAGCTTCCTGCCCAAGCCGGTGGTCGGCGTGAACGGCAGCGGCATGCACACCAACGTGTCTGTCTCCAAAGACAAGGTCAACCTGATGTGGGACCCGAAAGGCCAGGAAATGCTCTCGGGCTTCGGCTGGGAATTTATTGACCGCATCCTGACCCATGCGCTCGACATCTGCCTGATCCTGAACCCGAGCGTGAATGCTTACCGCCGCCTCGACCCGCACTTCGAAGCGCCAAACCAGATCAAGGCTTCGGCCACCGATCGCGGTTCGATGGTGCGTGTGCCGATCGGCAACTCGCGCTCGATGCGCGTGGAAGTTCGTTCGGTCGCGCCGGACGCGAATCCCTACCTGGCTCTCTATTCGATCTTCAAGACCGGCGTTGATGGCAGCACCGCGAAGATCGATAACCTTCGCCAGGCCGAGCGCTACCTGCCCGATCACATCCAGGCAGCCATTGACGACTTCAAGTGGTCGAAGTGGATCGCCGATATTCTCGGTTCGGACGTGCAGGGACGCTTTGCCGATCTGAAGCAAGCTTCGGCCAACCGCTGCGCACGCGAACTTGGCACCTTCGTCAAGGCTCCTGAAGTGCAGTTCCACCACGAGATCTATAACCAGTCGCTCTGGAACTTGTTCTAGAACGAGCGCTCATCCGAAACCAAAAAGGCGCGGCCAGCGATGGTCGCGCCTTTTCGCTATGCAACGGTCAACTAATCAATTGTCTTTCTGTTCCGCCCTGCCGCCCTGCGCCTGCCGCTCCTTCACTATGCGCAACACCGCCTCTGCTTCTGCTTTCTTGCCGGACTGGGTGAGCACTTGGGCAAGTTGGTTGGCAACCTCAACGGAATCAGGATAGGTGTTCAGAGCGTCGCGGAGCATGCGTTCGGCATCCGGCAGTTTCCCATCCAGCGCATACGCTTTCCCTAGATTCATCGCCTGGTGCACATTCCGTTGCGGGACAACCCGCGGCCTGTCGAGCAGTTCGATGACGCCCTGGTTGTTATTATCCGCAAGCAGATCGTCTGAAAGGTTGTCGAGCGCATAGCTATACTCGGGATCGACATCGAGGGCGGCGCGCCACTCTGCTTCAGCATCGGTCGTCGCATGGGTATCATCGAGCGCACGCGCAAGTACCAGGTGAAGCTTGATCTCGTTGTACCCAGCCTGCTCTGAAACCTGCAGCGCGGAAATGGCCTCCTTGACGTCGCCCGCATAATACAGGCTTGCCCCAAACATGAAAGCGACATGCGGCATTTCCTTTTGCTTGGGGTCCATCTGAAGCGACGTTGCAAAAGCTTCGGCCGCGCAGGTGAAATTGTTGTGCTCGCCAAACCAGGCGCCGAGGTCGTTCAGCGCAGCCGGATCAGGCTTACCTGCGAATCGCGCCTTCATGGATTCAGGCGGCGCGCAGAGGTTTGCGTTTGCGCCGATGCGGAGCCAGACAGCAAGACCAAAAGCACAAGCAGGCAACCCGATCTGAATTGAAGTGAAATATGCATCTCGTGGAGCGGCCGCTTTTGTCCTCGCTCTTGAATTTTACTTGCCGCCGCTCGAAACATCAGCGCCATCGGCCACGTGCACTTCGATCTGATCGATGCCGTCGGGATTGATGTTGACGAACTCTGGAATGTTGACCGCGCGATTGGAGGCCGTCGCATTATCGATCAAAATCGCCGGACTCGAGTTGCCATGCTCGTCGATGTGCGTGAGATACATCTGCGTGTAAGGCGAACGCGCCTTCGATGAGAAGACCAGCCATCTACCGTTCGGCGACCAGCTATGCCACGAATTCATCAGCCGCGTGTTTGCCCGCAAACGCCGCGGCGTTCCACCGCTCGCAGGAATGATATATAGCTGGCTGTCGGGCCTCATGAGCTGGCCGTTCTTGCACTGCACGAAAACGATCCACTTGCCATCGGGCGAGATCTTCGGGAAGTTGTTGCTCATCCCGTTTTCTGAAGCGCCGACAATCGGCTCGGCCGTTCCGCCCTTTCCGCCATTGAAAGGAATGCGGTAAAGATCGTACTTGATCTGCGCTTCGTGGGCATCGTTGGCGTGGGTGGCGCGCCCCTGGCCCGGCGGACGCGGATCGCGCGCCTCGGCTCGAGCGAAGACAATGTACTTTCCGTCCGGACTCCAGACACCGTCTGTCTGCACGTACTTGGGATCGTCAGCACCCGGCAGCGGCTCGCGCAGCCCTGTAGCGCGGTTGAGATACTCGAGAATTCCGCGCGTGGGGAAGAAAACCTGCAGGAAGCGATAGTCAATGAAATTGGTGACGTAGTAGCTGTCGATCAGGCGATCGATGGCGGGTCCTGCAAAGGTGCTCAACACGTATTGTCCGTTGGGCGAAACCTGCGACATGAATCCCACCCGAACTGTGCCGACTTTGCCGTCAGTGTTCCAGTGCACCATGTCCTTGCTCTGAATCACCATGTGCTTCTGCACCGGGAACCACTGCGTACAGGCCCTTGTCGTTTGCCGGCCCATCGATATCCATGCCAAAGGTCTTGCCGTCGGCCGAGAACGAATGGCAATTGGCGCAGGTGGGCATGTCTTTCAACACCGTGTGGCTTTCTGGCTTTCGGATGTCGCGAATGCGCCAGTGAATCAAGTGAATATTCGATTGAGCCAGCGGCGCTACTGCTCCGCCATTGCCAGAGGCCGGCATGAGCGGAACATCGCGATAGAAGATCGGCGCACCCACTTCGTCCTTTGAAGTAGTGAAAGTGACGCGCGACTGCGAGTAGGCTACAGATCCATCGCGATATCCGGTGATGGTAACCGTCGCCGGCTTGTGCGCGGAGTGCGCCTGGATCGCAGCCCACGTGGCGGCATCCGGCTTCCACGTCCACATAGAGGCCTGCTGCGGATTTAGCGCAGGCGGGGAGTTCGAATCCGCCACGCAATCCGGATCAATCGGTCCGAGCTGCATGCGCTCGCCCTTTGAGGTTGCGTGAATCGGCGCGAAATTGTCGGCAAACGAAATGTCGATGTTCCATGAAGTGCCCGACGCATCGCGCCACAGAAATGTTGGAGGCGTAATTCCCGGCGGAAAGATCGAGCCCTCTTCGGGATAGTCGATGGAGATCGGCGTTAGGACAGGCGCTGCGGCGGTGGCGGCGAAGGCACGCGGAAAAACGGTAGCCACGATCGGGCCTCGTTTATCGGTGGGCAGGAAGATCGCCAGCAGAAGGATGGCAAGAATCGTGAGACCCGGGCGAAGCGCTCTCAAGAAAAGCTGCGCGATTTTGCTACCTCGATGCACTGTTCCTCCTAAGAGCTTTTGCCTCTGCATCGAGGAACAATGAAGCAAACTGGCTGCTTACGCTTACAGTTCGCTCAATGCTAACTGGAGCCCGGAATTTCTTGTCTGACTGGCGATGAATTGACGGCATCGTTCCCGATTGCACGACTGTAGGAAGACAGGAATGAGTGGCGTCAAACTAAACGATGTTCGCAGGCGATGAAATGGGCTGTCAAGGCGCCGAAATGAAATGGAGCCGGTGAAAGAGCCTTTCACGCATGCGGTTGTCATCCGATTATTGAAGTCATTGGACTTTGCTTGCCTGTGCCGCGGTCAACACCAGCGGCTGCTGATCTGCCGAAATCACTTTCTGGTAGAAGTCGTGCAACTGCACGTAGTCCTTTGGGTCGAGCAGAGTGAAACCCCGAGCCAGAATGCGCGCACCGATAATCGAATTGCCGTCAACCTTGGCGCGACTTTGATACGCAGCGTTCTCCTCCCACTTCAGGTTCGTATCCTGTGGGGTTCCCTCGAGCGCGTAGCCGGCCGGCAGCACATAGGTAATCTGTTCCTGCTCCTGCGCGGGATACCGCATGTCGACGGGCAGTTCCCGAGGACTCTCTGCCGGAAAGGGATTCTTCTCCTGAGCCTCGAAGAAATTGCGCGGCAGCTCGATTCGGCCGCTGACATTCTTCGACAAGGAACCTGACACGGGAATAACGGCCAGGAGCTGCCTGTTCGGGTCATCGAGATAGACCATGTGATCGACAGAAGCCTTGACGCCGGCCGGCACCTGCTGCACGAGCATTGCGTTGATCTCCGAGCTCACCGCTTCGACGCCCGATTTGATTGCCAGTTGTCGTAACTCAATCGCCTTCTGCCCAATAAACCCGATCTTCAGTGATCCTGTGACGGCACCCTGCGCTGTTACATTGAGCGTGCCAACATGCAGCGTACTGTTGTCAGTATTCTTCTGGAAAGGCGTCACTATGGTCTCGGCCTTATTGCCGGCGCCCATCGCCACTCCACCCGCACCCGCGTGCGCCCAGTGCAATGTCGCAAAAGGAGCCATCTTCGTTCCCGGATCGACCAGAGTCTCTTTCCCCTCGAGTTGCATCCCCACAAGCACGGAATCGAGCTGAACGTTATCCATGAATTGCGCCGAGAAGATACGAATGCTGCGGCTTGCAATTCTCACCGGCCGTGCGCTGATTCCCGCCGTCCGCATCAGCGCCAGGTAGACAAACGCGATCTGGTTGCTTGATCCTTTCTTGCTTAGCAGAACCGTTTCCACTTTGCCCCGCGGAATCCATTCGCTGCCAGTCAATGGCGCGCCATCTGGACTTGAATCGGTGTTCTCAATCTTCTGCACCGCGTCATAGAGCTTCTTTGCTTTGTCCGGCGCCGAATCTGACGGAGACACAAGCTCTTTCACCGCGTTCTGCAAAGCCTGAGTGGGTGCCGTATAGGCGTTCAGCGCCTTCGTCCAAAAGCTCATTTGCGCCTGCCAGTAGGTCTTTACATCCGGCGTATAGGTGTAAAAGAAGTCCACCCCGTATGCCTCATCGGTCAGCGGCGGCGCATACTTTTCGTTAGGAATGGGAGGCACATCCGTGAGATCGATAACATAGTTGCCCATCGCATCGGCCGTTAGTGTTTTCCCGACGGGAAGAACGGGCCTGAACCGAACGTCGGTCAGAATGTTGTCGTGTGCATCTTTCAGCTGGCTATCTCCGGCGCCCACATCCTTCGATTGCTGCGGAAGAAATTGCTTGGATGGCCGGAAAACAAAGTGCTCCTTGTGGATGAAGTATTGCTTCTGCAGCTTCCAATCCGGCGCCGTGAGATAGCGGTCGTAACGAACTTGGTAGCGGTACTCGATGATGCTGCCAACTTCAACTCCGGGCATCGTGAAGGAAGTGTCGCTGCCCCGGGAACCCTTGGTCGCCTTTAGCAATTCCGACGGCTTTCCTGTCAATGGAACGATCGTTCCGTCCGGGTGGATCACCCGGCCTTCGAGCGCCCCAATCTCCACCTTGCCTACGTAGCTGTCCGTATCCCACGGCTGGTCTTCGCCCAGGTGGTTGAGACTCGGCGCATCCCAACTGTTTGAGTTCGCCGTCGCCATCCGGCTTGAGTTGGTGCCCACAGCATTAAAAACAAATGTCTTGGGATAACTGATATGAACGACTGAGGCGCTCTTGCCTTCGTCCGTCAGGACCTTGATGCGCGCGTAGATCGTTCGGAATGCGTGAGGATCGTCCTCCGTTTCTTCGCGATAGAGATACACTGCCGCCGCCCCTGGCGCCTTGGGATCTGCGGTCATCGTCAGCTCCTCCTTGGCAACAGGTGGAAACTGCGCATGCGCTAGCCGTGGAACGGTCACAGCAGTCAGCAGAAAGAAAAAAGGCAAAGCCCCATGAAAACGCATTAAATCTCTCCTGGATTTATCTATTTCTAGGACGGATGTGCACCCCAAAAGGTTCAACTCATTCTCCCGAATTCATTATCCACCTCAACGAAGCGCCACGCTGTGATGAGCCCACGGGCGGCAGCAGTTGTAATGACCACAATCGGACTCTTCGGAGTGATCGCATACGCGGTGTCGGAGCGAACACACGAGATCGGAGTACGCATGGCGCTGGGAGCGCGCAGGGCCGGTGTGCTGAAGCTGGTGATGGGCCAGGGAATGCGACTCATTGGAATGGGTTGGGGATCCGGCTTGGCTTAGCCCTGGGTGCAGCTCGGCTGCTGGCGCCTCTGCTTTACGGCATTGGCGCAAACAATCCGGCGACCATGACGGCGGTGACGGCAGGCTTGGCAGCAGTTGCACTCACAGCGTGTTATCTGCCCGCTCGAAGAGCAATGCACGTGGATCCAACGGTGGCTCTGAGATGCGAGTGAGCGGCTGAAATCCGATAATTCAGCAACAGGCGCACGACTGGGCGTTACGCGCGGAACTCTCTCGTTCGAATTACGAGCTTTCCGGGATTGCCAGTGATTGAGCCGCTATAGGCACGGTCTGCTTCTTCCATCGGCATCTCCGCTTTGACAAAGGCTTTCAATTTCCCGGAATCGAACAACTTTCCAAGTGCGGCTAGTTGTTCTCCATCCTGCTCGACGATGAAGAAAGCACTCTTTGCACGTGGATCGGCACTCGATTCTGCATTCCCAGCAATCGTGACCAGTCTGCCACCGGGCTTGAGAAGCCCCCAGGATCTGTCCAAGGTTTCTCCGCCGACGGTATCGAAGATTACATCGACTGAGCCTGCCTCTTCAAAAGGGCGCTCTCGATAATCGATGACCTCATTGGCTCCAAGCTGCTTTAAAAAATCGAGGTTCGCCTTGGACGACGTGGCAATCACATACGCTCCCTGCGATTTTGCAAGTTGAACCGCGAAGAGTCCAACCGCCCCCGCCCCTCCGTGTATGAGGACTCTTTCGCCTTTCTGTAATTTTGCTCGGAGACACAGTCCCTGCCACGCCGTCAGCAATCCAATCGGGGCTGAGGCCGCTTCGGTGTGGGAAAGAGAAACTGGCTTCAGAGAAAGATTCGAGGGTTTCGTTAAGCAGAACTCGGCCGTCGCACCCTCCGCGAACCAATCGTTAAAGCCGAATACAGCATCTCCCAGGCTGTAGCCAATTGCTCCCGCACCTAACCTCGCAACTGTGCCTGAGAATTCATGTCCGGGAATCGCCTTGGATCGGGCTGTACCGTCCGCATGGTGGCTGGTGGGGTACCAGGTTCTCTCTGTTGGAGTCACTCCAGCGGCGGAGAGCTGAATCAAGATTTCGCCCTCTTGCGGTTCGGGAATCGGACGCCATACCAGCCGCAGGGCGAGTTCGTCTGTGAACTCCATTGCCTTCATTTCAGCCATTGTTTTACTCCATGGACACTCTGTTGGATTGGTCGGGGAATTCCCGCTCTCCGGGCTTTCAGTCGTTTTGGTCTGGTGCCCGCTTAGCTTCGTGGTCGACTGAGCTGAAGATCGGCCACGTTTTGTTTGGCACATTCGAAATTCAAAGCTCCATCCGATTGATGTGAGCGGGATCACCGAAGCATTGACTCCGCCAATTCATTCTCAAGATACGGCAGAGATAAAACGCAGCCGTTCGGAGGCCCATGCGGGTCCGTGCATCCCAGTTTATGGTTCTGGCAGTTCTCGCCGCCAGTTCGGTGGCGTTGATGTGTGGCGCGGCCTTTTTGCCATCTTCAGGCACCCCTTTCCAGAACCCTTCATCGTCGCTGGCGTCGGCAATCAGAATCGACTATCCGCTCGACGGTTCGGTCTTCCCTCCCGAGATCACGCCGCCCACTTTCCTCTGGCACGACGCGAACGAAACATCAAAGCACTGGGTAATTGAAATTTCATTTGCCGGAACCGCGGCAACTCTCCGCATCGATGCCCCTGGCGATCTACTGCAGCGCGGTGAAATCGATCCAGATGCGGGGCTCGACCTCGCCCTGACGCCGGAGCAAGCCTCAACGCACACATGGAAGCCCGACGCCGCCACATGGGACAAGATCAAGCAACTCTCCGTCAACTCACCGGCTCGCATCACTATCAAAGGGCTGGCACAGGATGGATCTGACCCTGTCTCCATCGGCCACGTAACCATTTCCACCTCGACTGATCCAGTTGGGGCGCCTGTCTTCTATCGCGATGTTCCTCTGCGGCTTCCTCCGCCCGAGGAAAAAGGCCCGATATCCCCCCTTCCGCGCTCCGCCATACCTCTAATCAAGTGGCAGATTCGCGATATCTCTCAACCCAGAAGCCACCTGGTGATGACCAATCTGCCCACCTGCGCTAACTGCCATTCCATCTCGCGCGACGGCACCACTTTCGGCCTCGATCTTGACGGACCCCGCAACGACAAAGGGCTTTATGCGCTCGTCCCGGTCTCGAAAGCGATGACCATCCGCAATTCCAACGTCATCCATTGGAGTTCTTTCGGGCTGAATGAAGAAACACGCGCCGCCGATCCTGCGGTCAAGCGTTTCGGATTCATGTCGCAGGTCTCACCCACGGGCCGATACGTCGTCACGTCCATCGGGCCGCCCAACAATACCAATAAGCATCAGAACGAGGAGCCCGGCTTCGCCTCCGGAATCCTCGACCGCATCTACAGCACCAACTACCGCAGCATCCAATTCAGCCAGGTCTTTTATCCCACGCGCGGCATTCTCGCCTGGTACGACAGCAAGGAAGGCAAGATGCGTCCGCTGCCCGGGGCCGACGATCCGCAATACGTCCAGACCAGCGCGTTCTGGTCGCCGGATGGCAAGTACCTGATCTTCAGCCGGGCCCTCGCGCGCGATCCCTACCCCGCCGGAGCGCCCAAGCCCGAGCATGCCAACGATCCCAACGAAACCCAGATCCAGTACGACCTCTACAAGATCCCCTTCAACGAAGGCCGGGGAGGCAAGGCCGTTCCGGTGGAAGGCGCGTCCGCCAACGGCATGAGCAACAACTTTCCCAAGGTCTCACCCGACGGCAAATGGATCGTCTGGGTGCAGAACAAGAACGGCCTGCTGATGCGCCCCGACAGCAAGCTCTACATCGTGCCTTTTGCTGGTGGTAAACCGGGGTCCCCAGCGACAGGTCCAAGTCGCTGGGGTGATAAACCACGCCTGATGCACTGCAACCTTGCGCCTATGAACTCGTGGCACACCTGGTCGCCCAACGGGCACTGGCTCGCATTCTCCTCCAAGGCTCGCGGCCCTTATACGCGGCTCATGCTCACCCACATCGATGCTGAGGGTAACGACACTCCCGCCATCATCGTCGACGACACCACAGCCGCCAACCGCGCCATCAATATTCCCGAGTTTGTAAACCTGCCTCCCGGCACTTCCATCGACAAAATTGATCCAGAGGCCACTAACTTCTATCGTCTCTTCGACCAGGCCTACGCGCAAATCGAAAGCAACCAGTTCCCTGAGGCGATCGACACCATGCATAAAGCCATCGCCACCAATCCCGAGGACCCGCTCTCCCACTACATTCTTGCCACCGCCCTCAGCGCCAACGACCAGGAGAAGGAGGCGCTCACCGAATACCGCAGAGCCGTCGCCCTGATGCCCACCAATCCCAACTTCCTTGACCATCTCGCCGTCTCGCTGGCCCTGAACGGCGACCTGGATGGCGCCATTCAGCAGTTGCAGAAAGCAATCGCCGTCGATCCGGGTTCTGTGGAGTACAGATTTAACCTCGCCTATGTGCTAGAGTCGCGGGGCGACTTTGCCGGCGCAGTCGCTCCGCTGGAGAGAGCCGTCGCGCTCAGCAGAAGTAAAGACTGGCGTTGTCTCGCCGAGTTGGCTAAGGTGTATGACAAGACAGGGCGCACCGCCGATGCCATCCCCCTGGCACGTCGAGCTCTCGATATCGCGGCAAAGCAAAACAATCAGCAGGCTGCCAAAACACTGCAGGACGCTCTCGATCACTACGAACACGACAGCGCCGGCCAAAAATCAAATTAGGCTGCCTTTCGTTGCAATATTTTGTTATGCGGAACAGATCCTTCTTCCGCCTTCGCCCTCATTCTGAAGCCCTTGATAATCACCAAATCACCGGTCCGTGGTTGATGCAAACACTCAATTCTTCGGGCCGATGAAAACAACGTGAAATCTCACCGAACCGCATTCGGGTCCGGGCGCGTCTACTATTACACACACCCGGTTCGGTCGGGCCGGGAGAGGAGCCATTCGATGCCAGCTCACCCTCTTCCCCAAACCCTGGGGGAACTGCGCAGCAGCACTCAGTTTTCTGAAGCCCGCCTCAAGACCCGCAGTGTCAAGGATGAGCTGCGCTCGAATCTGCTGGCCCGTCTTCAGTCGCATGAGACGCTTTTCCCCGGCATCGTCGGTTTTGAAGACACGGTTGTCCCGCAGATCGTCAACGCGGTTCTCTCGCGGCAGAACTTCATCCTGCTCGGCTTGCGCGGCCAGGCCAAGAGCCGCATCCTGCGCGCTCTCACGGCACTGCTGGACGAACAGATGCCCTGCATCGCCGGATGCGAGATTCGCGACAACCCTTACCGTCCCCTCTGCAGGCGCTGTCGCGACCTCATCGCCGACCGCGGCGACTCCACGCCAATTGCCTGGATCGGCCGCGACCTTCGCTATGTTGAAAAGCTAGCCACGCCGGACGTGACGGTAGCCGATCTGATTGGCGACCTCGATCCTATCAAGGCGGCTCGCGGCGGCGAGGACCTCTCGAGCGAACTCACCATGCACTACGGCCTGCTGCCTCGCGCCAACCGCGGCATCTTTGCAATTAACGAACTGCCCGATCTTGCAGGAAAGATCCAGGTTGCGCTCTTCAACATCATGCAGGAAGGCGACGTGCAGATTAAGGGCTACCCCGTTCGCCTCTCGCTCGATGTCGCCCTCGTATTCAGCGCTAACCCCGAGGACTACACCGCACGCGGCAAAATCGTCACACCGCTCAAAGATCGCATCGGCTCTGAGATTCGCACCCATTATCCTGAGACGCTCGAGGAGGGCATCGCCATCACGGCTCAGGAAGCGTGGGCCGAGCGCGATTCAGCAGCCATCGACATTCCCGCGTATGTTCGCGCTGTCGTGGAGCAGGTCGCTTTCACCGCGCGCGAAGACAAGCGAGTGGACAAGCGCAGCGGCGTCAGCCAGCGCTTGCCGATCTCCACCATGGAGCTGGTCGTCTCCAACGCCGAACGGCGCGCTCTCGTCAACGGCGAGAAGCTGGCCGTGCCGCGCATCAGCGATATCTACGCTGCGCTCCCTGGCATTACCGGCAAGCTGGAACTTGAGTATGAAGGTGAGATGCGCGGCGCCGACACGGTTGTCCGCGAACTCATCCGCACCGCGGTGGGTAAAATCTACGATCGATACTTCTCCGATATCAATACTCAGCAGATCGAGCAGTGGTTCAACCTCGGCGGCACCGTCAAGCTCGATGACAACCAGGCAAGCCCGGCGGCACTCGCGGACCTCAAAAAGATTCAAGGCCTCTTCGAAAAGCTTTCTCCGCTTCAGATAAAAGTCACCGACGAAGCACCTGTGGCTGTTGCCGCGGCGGAATTTCTGCTCGAAGGCCTGGTTGCGCACAAAAAACTCAGCCGGAGCGAAGAGCGGGGATTCGCGGCACCCGAAAGAACGAAGCGCAAGGAAGAACGCGATATTGAAGTCGAATTTGACGACTGGCAGCGCGCCCGCCGGTCAGGCCGTGGCGGCGGCTTGAACTAGGTTTGCATTGCACGGCGGACGCCACGCACTTGATTAAGAGCCGTCATCCTGAGCGAAGCGAAGGACCTGCTTTTGTTCTCGCTCCGCCAGAAACAGATCGCAACACCAGAGGACTCCCCATGAAGCGCGTTCGCTATACCAAATTCACCGGCGACCTGGCCTCCGAGATGGACATCGAAGACCTGCTCAAGGCTCTCTCCGATTACCTGCTCGACTCCGGTTTTCGCGATCCTTACCTGCGCTTTCAGGAGATGGACCACACGCTCGACGATCTGCGCGAAGCCCTGCGCCAGCTTCTCGAATCCGGCGACATGTTTGACGACCGCATCCGCCAGCAGCTTGAACAAATGGGCGAACAAGGCAAGATCGACGACCTGATCGACAAGCTCATCAAGCGCATGGAGCAGGAAAACTACATCTCCTACTCGCAAAACATGAGCACCGAGCAGATGTCGCAGATGATGGGCCAGGCCGGCAACATCCAGGGCGAAGTCAAGTTCGAAGTCACCGACAAGAGCCTCGACTTCCTCGGCTTCAAGACGCTGCGCGATCTTCTTGGATCTCTCGGCAAGTCAAGCTTCGGCCGTCACGACACACGCCATTGGGCAACGGGAGTCGAAGCGCACGGGGCGTCTCAACGGTATGAATTCGGCGACACGCTCAACCTCGACACCACCACCACCCTCAAGTCGGCAATCTCCCGCGAAGGCATCGGGTTGCCGCTGAATCTTGAATACGACGACCTGCACGTTCACCAGTGCGAATATCAAAGCTCCTGCGCTACAGTGGTCATGCTTGACTGCTCGCACTCCATGATCCTGTATGGTGAAGACCGATTCACGCCGGCGAAAAAAGTCGCCATGGCGCTGTCGCATCTGATCCGCACGCAATATCCCGGCGACTCGCTTTCGCTCGTCCTCTTTCACGACTCCGCCGAAGAGTTACCCGTCTCGCAGCTGGCGCGCGTCAAGGTCGGGCCGTACTACACCAACACCCGCGAAGGCCTTCGCGTCGCGCAGCGTATCCTCGCTCGCCAGCGCAAGGACATGAAGCAGATCGTGATGATCACCGATGGCAAGCCGTCCGCGCTAACGCTCCCCGACGGCCGCATCTACAAAAACGCCTACGGCCTCGATCCTCTGGTTGTCAGCGAGACGCTGGAAGAAGTCGCGCGCTGCAAACGCTCCAACATCATGATCAACACCTTCATGCTCGCGTCGGACTTCGGCCTTGTGCAGTTCGTTCACAAGGTCTCGGAGATGTGCCGCGGCAAAGCCTACTTCACAACGCCCGACACGCTGGGCGAATACCTGCTAATGGATTACATGAATCGCAAGTCGAAGACGATTCACTGAGGGCTTCTGGCTCCTTGTGTTCGTGGTTGCTGATTGACAGCAGACAAAGCGCCGAAGAGCACGGTACGACCGTTCGCGTTTTTCTGCCCGTTCCCACAGCGTATGATCCCTCCGGCCATGGTGCGGTCGCCAAGAATTGAAAGACTTGTTCCGCGTGCCGGCCAGAGTTGAGTTTGCAATTTATTGTCGTTGGGTTGGAATTCGCGTCGACGCGTAATTGCTGTCCAAATAATTTCGCTTAAAAGAATAAATATCCCTTATCGAAGCTGATCGATTCGTGCTATAGATGTACGGTGGAATTGAGCCCCTCAGGCTCCCACGAAACGACAAAGAATTCTTTCTGGCAACAAATTGCAGCCGGCGAATTTCCCGCGCCAATCTTCGGCGCTTCGTTCGACTTTTCGCAGCCGGACCCAAGTCTAGCGTTCTATGGGTCCCTCAGGATCCACTCACCGGTGTAACTTGCAGCAGTTCTCCAGCGGTTCCCCTGGGCTAAGGAAACCCACCGCAGGCCTGCGCCACCACCGCTTCCCCACAGGAAGCACTTTCTGCGCACCCGCATTCCTCCCGGGCGGAAACTCGCTCTTCGCTCACCCGTTCACCATGGGGAGGAAATCACATGTTTACTCGTTGTTGCATTCCCAGACTCGTTGCCTTGACCATCTGCACAGCAATCGCTTTTGCAAACCTTGCGGGGGCGCAGCCCCGGCTCAAACCAATTCCGCATCACGGGCTGGGCAGCGGGCAGAAGCCTGCGGCCGGTTCCCCTTGGACTCCGCTGACTCATCAACCTGAGTTTCTTGTCGAGGGTGCAGGAAATCCCATCCTTCTCACCGATGGCACCGTGCTCATTCAGGATGCAGGAGCGCGGGACTGGTGGAAATTGACGCCCGACCAAAACGGCAGCTACATCAACGGAACGTGGACCGAGGTCGCTTCGTTGCCCTCCAATTATGCCCCGCTTTATCACTCGAGCGCGGTCTTGCCCGATGGGCGGCTCATCATCGAGGGCGGCGAATACAATTTCTTTGTCCCGGTGTGGACCAACCTGGGCGCCATTTACGATCCGCTCGCAGATACGTGGACTCCAGTGGCACCGCCGCCAGGATGGTCATCCATCGGCGACGCGCAAAGCGTGGTGCTGGCGAACGGGACCTACATGCAGGCGAACTGCTGCACAACGCAGGCTGCTCTGCTGAATGCACAGACGCTTACGTGGACCTCCACCGGACTCAACAAGTTTGATCCGAATGATGAGGAAGGATGGACCCTGCTACCGAATGGCAAGGTGCTCACCGTCGATGCATATGTTCCGATTGCGTTCCCGTTCATACCCTCTGGAACGAACTCGGAGCTCTATGATCCATCAACGGGTACGTGGTCTACCGCAGGCAGCACGATCGTACAGCTATGGGATTCGCAGGAAGCATGCGGCGCGCATAAGCCCTCATTTGAGCTGGGGCCGGCAGTGCTGCGACCCGATGGCACAGTGTTCGCCACGGGATCGAATTCTTGCCCCGGCGCTCCTGGTAACACGTCGATCTATAACGCGGCGAACGGAACATGGACACCTGGCCCATCGTTTCCCGGCAACCTCAGCATCTTGGACGGCCCAGCCGCTCTTGAGCCGAATGGCAAGGTGCTCATGATGGCTAGCCCGGACGAGGGCCCGCCATCAACATTCCTGGAGTGGGATGGTCAGTCCCTTACACCGATTGCCGGTACACCCAACGCACCCTATGAACCCTCTTTCTTCGGGAACATGCTCGTGCTTCCAACCGGACAGATTCTGGCCACCGACTTCTCAGATGACATCGAAATCTACACACCCTCGCCCGCCTATCGCCCAGGCTGGGCTCCTGAGATCAAGAGAGGCAGCGAAGTCCTTGAACGCGGATTGACATATAAGATTTCTGGCCGCCGATTCAACGGGATTTCGCAGGGATCTGCGTATGGCGACGATGTTCAAGCCGCGACGAACTATCCGCTGGTCCGCATCACGATGAAAAAGACAGGTCATGTCTTCTACTGCAGGACCCACGATCACAGCAGCATGACCGTAGCCTCCGACGCTGAAGTGTCAACCTTCTTCGATCTTCCATCCACGATGGAACAAGGGAAAGGCAAGCTCGAAGTTGTAGCCAACGGCATTCCGTCGGTAGCCAAAGAGGTTTTGGTGTTCTAACAGTTGTCGGCGCTTTCCCGGGTGCCATAGGTGGCACCTGGGAAACCGATCTTCCCGTTTGAATTCAGGATCGGGAAAATCGCCTTGGTTTCTTATCTCACGGAGCCAACTGGCCATTAAACGTTGGGCAACTGCCTACTTCGCCACCATCGAGGCCGCGCTTGAACCACTCGGTACGTTGCGCGCTCGATCCGTGCGTCCAGCTCTCTGGACTCACCGCACGACCGGTCATGCGCTGCAGGTGATCGTCTCCCACGGCTGCGGCCGCCTTCAGCGCGCCGGCCACATCATCTTCATGCACAATGTTTCGCTGCTGGGTACTGTGACCCCACACGCCGGCGAAGCAGTCAGCCTGCAGTTCCAGGTCAACGGAAAGCGGGTTCTGCGCTCCATCATCCTGTTGCGATAACCGCCGCATCCTCTGTTCGATTCCTAGCAGTTTTTGCACGTGATGCCCTAGCTCATGCGCGATCACGTAGGCCTGCGCAAAATCGCCGGTGTCGCCTCCGAACTGCTTAAGTTCCTGCCAGAACGAGAGGTCGACGTACACTTTCTCGTCCTCGGGGCAATAGAAGGGGCCGGTGGCCGCCTGCGCGGTTCCGCAACCGGAATACGTAATATCGCGATACAGCACCAGCTTCGCCTTACGATACTGCCGTCCGTGATCGGCAAAGATCTTCGCCCAGGTGTTCTGAGCGTCATCGAGCACAAAGCTGATAAGGTGCACATCGCGTTCTTCGGCCGGCGAATCGGCAACCGGGGCGTTCGCCGGTCCCGGCTGCAAATCTGCTTGCCCACCGCTGCCCGCAAAGAAGTTGCGCCCGGTTACCACGCTGATGATCAGCAGCAGGATGAATCCGCCGATTCCCATTCCGCCGCCAAGACCGAATCCGCCGCCGCCGCTTCCCCGGCGATCTTCAATGTCCGAGCTAACTCCCTGATCCTGCCATTCCATAGCTGTATCCTCAGTACCTCAGATGCAGTTTGGCATAAAGCCACTTCCTCGGCCAGAGACGATTGACTCGGAAATTGTTATCCTGACCTCACAGGAGATCTCTTCAGTGGTTAAGCGGCTGGGCGCGAAGTTTGCTGTTTTTGTGCTGGCCGGATTTCCAGTATTGGCCTCTACTGCGCACGCAGCGTGCAACGGGCCTGCCGAGCTGGTCGCAAAGCTCAGAACTCATCCCACTACCGACAATGCAGTCCTGCTCGGCAGCTGGTACGCCGGCCACAAGCAGTTCGACTGCGCGGTAACGACATTCCGGGCGGCCATGAAGACCGATCCCAAGTCAGCTCAATTGCACTATCTTGCCGGCCTCGCCCTGGTAAATGGCAACAAGACGGCCGATGCGCTCCCTGAACTCGAAAAAGCTGTGCAACTCGATCCCGAAGTCATCAAGCCGCACCTGATGCTGGCCTTCGTTCTTGATCAGAACGGCAAGCGTCACGAAGCCGAGGAGCAATGGCGGCAGGCAATTGCCATCGATCCCAAGTCAACGATCGCCCTAGAGGGTCTCAGCCAGGATCTGCTCGACCGCGGCGCCTTCGTCGACGTCGTAGTCCTGTTACGGGACGCTCCCCGCACTGAAAAGCTCTCCATCAATCTTGCCCGGGCTTTGGGAAACATGAACATGCTCGACGAGGCCCGCGACGTCTTGACCGAGGCGCTGAACGCGCACCCAGCTTCCCTGCCGCTTTCGAGCGCCCTCATTGTTGTCTTCGTCAAGCAGGTTCGATATCAAGACGCGATCAATCTCGCGCAGCATATCGTTGAGGTCAATCCGAACAGTCAGGAAGCCGAACTGCAGCTTTTCCGCATCCTCGTTCTCACCAACCACATTGATGCGGCGCGTCCCATCGGCCCAAAGCTGCTCGCAAAACGCCCGCACGACGCTGAAGTGCTCTACCTCAATGGCATCGTTCTTCGCGCAGTGGGTGATTATCCCGGAGCCAAGGCCCTGCTCGAACAGTCGGTCACAGTGGATCCGACTCTTCCAAACTCGCATTACGAGCTCGGCATGGTCCTGGTCTTTCTCAAGGATTGGGCTCCTGCACGACAGGAATTGGAGAAATCAATTGCTATGGGCGCCACCGAGCCGCAGGCTCACTATCAGCTGGCCCTGGCATTGAGGGGGCTGGGTGAGTCTGAGCTCGCGCAAAAGGAACTCCGTGCCTACCAGGATCAAAAATCCGGAGAAGAGGCCAAGCTCGAAGCGACGATGAAGGCTTCCCAGGCTGATGAGGAACTGAAGAGCGGCAAGCTGCAGGACGCGATTGGCCACTACAAAGAGGCCGTCGCCGCGCAGCCAGATAACGCCAACTTCAAATACAAACTGGCCCTCGCTCTTCACGAGGCGGGCGATACCGACTCGGAGCGGGCTCAACTGGACCAGGCCGTCAAGTTGAATCCCGACTTGGCCGGTGCACAGAATGAACTCGGCTACCTGATGTCGCGCAGTGGAGATTCTGCCGGCGCGATTCTGCACTTCCGAGCCGCCGTGCACGCCGCGCCGGGCTACGTGGAAGCCTGGATCAACCTCTCGGCGGAACTCGCGATGACTTCGCAATTCACCGAGGCGCGCGATGCCGTGGCAATGGCACTGCGCCTGGAACCGGACAACGAGCGTGCTCAAAAGTTGAATGATCACCTGTCGCACGATGCCTCAGCGCGGCAAACAAATCCGTGACCGAATCGCGCAGCCGTTTGCCGTGGCAATGGGAGAATGAAGAAACTCACACGATGACAAAGGACTTCCCCACTTCCGGCTGGAGCCGGCGAAAACTGCTGCGAACTGCGCCTGCTCTTTGCGCCTCCGCGGTTCTACAGCGCGGGTTGCTGGCCGCGCAGACATCTGCAGCCCCTGCAGTCCCCATCGCACCTGAACCTCCTGCAGCCAGGCCCTTTTCAACGTTCACCGATGTCGCCGCGACCGCAGGCTTAACCGCGAAAATGTACTACGGTGTTCCGGAAGCAGTGACCTACATCATCGAAGAGATGGGTGGCGGCTGCGCATTTTTTGACTACGACAACGATGGCTGGATGGACATCTTCATCCTCGGGGGACGAACCCTCGAAGCGGTCCCGCCGGATGCGTCGAACCGGCTCTACAAAAACAATCGCGACGGCACGTTTAAAGATGTCACCAGGGAAGCAGGACTTTGGGACGCCGGCTGGGCGGTCGGCGTTTGTGTTGGCGACTACAACAACGACGGCTTCGAAGATCTGTTTCTCACCTACTACGGCCAGAACAAGCTCTACCGCAACAACGGCAACGGTACCTTCACCGATGTGACAGAGAAGGCGCACCTGTTGCACGACGGCATTCGTTTCGGAGCGGGCTGTACATTCATCGACTACAACCGGGATGGCCTCCTCGATCTGTTTGTTTCGAACTATGTCGACATCGACATGGCAAATGCCCTCAAGCCGTCTCTCAACATTCTCAACTGCAACTACGAGGGCGTGCCGGTGGCATGCGGGCCGAAGGGATTGAAAGCGCCGCAGCATTACCTCTACAAAAATAACGGCGACGGCACGTTTACCGATGTTTCGAAAGAATCCGGCATCGCTGCAATCAAGAGTTCCTACGGTCTCACTGCTGTTTCCTTCGATATCGACGAAGACGGTTGGCCAGATCTTTTCGTAGCTTGTGACACGACCCAGAGTCTTCTCCTGCTGAATAATCACGACGGCACGTTTCGCGAAGAGGGCCTGATGCGCGGTGTCGCGATCAGCCCCGACGGACAGGAGATGGCCGGAATGGGAATTGGAGTGGGTGACTATGACCTCGACGGACATCTCGACATCATCAAGACCCATTTCCAACTCCAACCATCCGGTCTATACAAAAACGATGGCAAGGGAAATTTCGACGATGTGGCGCATCCTGCCGGTTTAGCCGGAGAGCGCACCTACGTGAGCTGGGGTACATGCCTGTTCGATTTGGATAACGACGGCTTTCCCGATATCTTCTGGGTGACAGGAAACGTTTACGCAGAAATCGAGAGGATTAACCCGAAGTTCCCTTATAAAGGACCGCGCGTGGTGTTTCGCAACCGCGGCAATGGCACGTTTGTCAGGTTGGGCGACGAAGCCGGGCCGGCGATCAGCGCTCGCCATGTAAGTCGAGGCTGCGCTTTTGGTGATTTCGACAACGACGGCGATCTTGACATCGTCATCATGAATCAGCATGAAGCGCCATCCCTGCTCCGCAACGATGCTCCCAGGGAGAACCACTGGATCAAGGTTCGCCTTGAGGGCACGAAGAGCAATCGAAGCGCCCTTGGCGCCCGCGTGCTAGTTCGCTACGGTGGCAAGACGCAGGCCCAGGCAGTCATGAGCCAGGCAAGCTATATGTCAGCGAATGACCCCCGCCTCCATTTTGGACTCGGAAAAGAAACCACGGCGGACATTGAAGTGGTTTGGCCAACGGGAGCCGTCGAAAAGTTCCCCGCGCAGGCCGCCGACCGCCTGGTAACCATCCTCGAGGGTCATGGAATCGTGCCCGGGAGGCCGTTCCGAAAGGCTTGAGAACCGGTGATTCGGGTCACATCCGGAACCCGGCCCCTCCCGTTTAGATTGATGTGTAGTTTTGTTCCTTTTTTTGTGCAGATTTGAGTCGACAAGTGGAAAACCGAGCCCGGTGACAATTCAATGACAATTCGCCAGAATAGGCAGACCGGGTAAATCTCGAGAAATCTGAGTGATAGTGGGAAACCGTTTTACTCGCGGTTTCGAGGCACAGAAAGCGCTTGCTCATGATGTATCGGGTGTGATATCGATACTCGATTCACTTAGAAGAGTTTTTGGCAGTGGCTAACCTCGGCGCGTCGGGGTGAGTTGTGTGCCAGAAATTAGAAAAACAAGAACAACAAACGCTCCAGGAGGCTTGGTAAATGTTTACAAACCAAACTAAGACATCGGGGAATTCATCGATGTCAAATTGGTTTAGGCGAGTCCCATGGCTGGTTATTCCAGTCATGTTTTTTGCCTTTACCATCGCAAATGCCCAACAACTTACCGGAACTTTGAGCGGCATTACCGCCGATCAGACGGATGCTCGCGTTCCCGGTGCCAAGGTTGTTGTAACGAACGCGTCCACAGGCGACGTTCGCGAAACCAAATCAGACGAGCAGGGGTTCTTCTCGGTAACCGCGCTCATCCCCGGCACGTACAAAGTCACCATTTCCGCAAAGAGCTTCGCTAGCTGGGAAATGAATGACATCGTGCTCAACCAGGGTGACAGCCGCACGATTTCAAACATCCATCTGAAAATCGGCTCTGAAGCCACTGCCGTCACGGTTATTTCCGGCGCAGATGCCGAGATTCCCGTTGACAATGCTGAGATCAGCGCCACCTTGAACAACGAACTGGTTGACTCCGCCACTCTCACGGGGCGCAATGCAGCTGAGTTGATCAAGATGATGCCCGGCGTGACCTTCAGCGGTAATACTTCGAGCTACAACAGCCAGGTCACCGGCACCAACAACGGTCCCGCAGGCAGCTTCTCGACGAATGGCACGCAGCCCAACGGTTCGACGGACGTTTACCTCGATGGCGCCAATCTGATCGATCCCGGCAACGCCGGAACCCAGGTGGCGAATATCAACCAGGACATGACCGACAGCGTCAAGTTTCTGTCGGCCTCCTATGGCGCCGAATACGCGAAGGGCCCAGCGGTATTGCAAGCCTTCTCAAAGAGCGGCGGCCAGAGGTTCCACGGCGAGGCTTATCTCTATGCCCGCAATACCGCCGTCGGATATGCCAACGATTGGTACAACAAGAACCAGCAACTCTCGAGCGGAAAACCGAATTCTCTGACACCACAGAGCTTCTACTATGTGGGCGGCAACATCGGCGGGCCCATCTTCTTCCCGCATTTCAACCACAACCGCGACAAGCTGTTCTTCTGGGCTGGCTACGAGTACATGGACCAGCACCCATACAACTCGCCTGTGCAAATGAACGTGCCCACGACGGCCCAGCAAGCGGGCGATTACCGCAACATCGGTGTAGATCCTCACGTTCTCGGCACGTATGCGAGCACGTACAGGCTTCCTTGCAGCAACGGCGGATGGGCTCCGTCTTGTGATGACAAGACGGTTTCGCCATGGAATCAACCGGGACAGGATTTCCATGACATGTCTCAATATTTCGATCCCACCGGCAAAATCATCAGCGGTCTAAATCCACAGCCGAATGAGACGCCCAGCGCAAGCAACGGCTGGAATAACTATTCGTTCGCGCCGGTCACTCCGCAGAACCGCTGGGAAGTTACCGGCAAGGTAACCTACGCGTTCAACGACAACAACAAGCTATGGGGTTCGTATACGCTCCAGCAGGAGACCGATGCCCATCCCCTTTCCATCTGGTGGGCTCCGACTTGGACCATTCCATATCCTTCCGAGCCGATCGGCAAGGAGACTGCTCACGTCTACCTGGCGAACTTCACTCACGTCTTCAGCGCCACAACCACCAACGAGGTTGTGTTTGCGTACTCTCAGTTCATCAACAACAACAGCCTGAGCAATGTTTCCGCATCCAGCCGCAAAACGCTTGGACTTCCGAATCAAAGTCTGTTTGGAGCTTCCAAGACCGATCAGATGCAAAATTCGCAAGGTGGTTGGAATTCCGGTCTGACTGAAATCAATGAGTTTGATTTCAACAGCGGAATCTACGGCCCGGGAACGTTCGGCAAAACCTCAACGGCTCCGTCGATCGCCGACACCTTTACCAAGATCATCAAGACCCACTCGGTGAAGGCTGGCTTCTACTGGGATGCCCAGGAGAACCTACAGGCCAACGGCAGCGCCATCAACGGCACCTATGATTTCGAGGACTGGGGCAGTTCCAGTACTCAAAACATGACCCTTGACCGCCTGATGGGCCGCGTCCAGAACTATAGCGAGAACAACACCGACGTGGTTCCGGATATCATCTGGCACCAGTGGTCGATCTGGGCTCAGGATTCCTGGAAAGCATCACGAAAGTTGACGCTCAACATCGGTCTCCGTGCGGACCACATGGGTCAGTGGTACAACAAACTGGCTGGAACCCAGGTTTGGGATCCCGCTACCTACAGCAACGCAAGCAACGCACCCGCCAATACCGGCCTGCTCTGGCATGAGCTCGATTCGAAGGTTCCGAGTTCTGGCTGGAAGAGCCAGTTGTTCCTCTATAACCCTCGCCTTGGCTTCGCATATGACGTCACGGGCACAGGTAGGACGGTACTTCGCGCCGGCTTCGGCACTTACCGGTACCAGGTGTCATCCAACGATGCCAGCGGCGCAATGAACGGCCCTATGGGTTCATTCGGCTACGGCAGCAGCAACTCTGGAGTCAACGGCTTTTTCGGCTATAACATCCAGAACGGGTTAATTTGCACAAATCCGGCCCCCGGTGGTCTCGCTGCAAACTGCACAGGGACAACTGCCACGACACAACAACTGCCTGTGCCGAAGGGCCTTAATCAGAACGGTTCTGATATCAAAGCCGACCAGCTAGGCGACGACAGGGTTCCTTATGCGAATACTTACAGCTTCGGCGTGGCACAGTCGTTACCTGGCCACACCGTTGCCGAGGTTTCGTACGTGGGAAGCGCAAGTCGCAATCAGCTCCTCAATGGCGCGAATGGCCACATTGAAGATGAAAACATGGTCGCCTACGGTTCCTTCTTCACGCCAGATCCGAAGACGGGAACGTACTGGAACACGGCTCCGCTAGCGGCGAACTGCGTAAAACCGTGCGCGGGTGCGAACACCAACGATTGGCGCCCACTGAACAACTACGGCCACGTGTGGCTTCAGACGCACGGTGGATACGCCAACTACAACTCGCTGCAGGTTTCCGCACAGAAGCAATCGGGCAACCTGTACGTGTTCACGAACTTTACCTTCGGCAAGGTCCTCGGTACCCGCGACGGTTCCACTTCAAACGGAAACGGCAACGGTTCGGTGGTCAACCCGTTCAGCCTCGACGACAACTATGGACCGCTGGGATATGACCACACCAAGGTCTTCAACCTGTCGTTCAGCTACAAGCTACCCAAGCCCATTCACAACAACTGGGCCATGGGTCAGTTGATCAACGGCTGGCAGATCTCCAACTACACGACGTATCAGGATGGAGCTCCCTACCAGGCCAACTCGCCGAATATGAACACAACTTACAACAGCACGGGCCAGGTGTTCACGATGCCTATGCCCGCGTCGACGGTGGGCGGCAATACCACCACTTCAATCTCGACAAACACGTGGTTCGGCAGCAACCAGTACGAAAACGGAATTCAGCCGCTGGTTGTTTGCGATCCTCGCAAGGGATTGCTGAAGGGCCAGTACTTCAACCCCAACTGCTTTGCAGCGCCATTGCCGCCAACGGCAACGTCGTTCGGACAGAACGGTCAGTCCGTCTGGCCTTATATCCGCACGCCGCATTACTTCGGCAGCGATTTGGCACTCTTCAAGGCATTTCGTGTCAACGATTCACAGCGGGTCGAGATTCGCATCTCGGCTACCAACTGGCTGAACCACCCGAACGCACAGTTCGGAATCGCCGGCAATTCTGACAACCAACTTGTCTTCAAAGGTGTAAGTACCCCTTCATCGATGGTCTACAACTCGCAGACCGCCACAACCGGTATCCCGCAGAATAAAAATGGATATCGCTGGATGCAGTTCGCAGCCAAGTACTACTTCTGATTCAGTTCAGAAGCCTGCAGCAAGAAGGGGTGGCGAAAGCCACCCCTTCTCTTTTCCCCGCAACCGATCTTTGAGCTGCCGTGGTCGCATACCTCTGCGGCTTACGCCACGTTTCTGAGCAGTTAGTTGCTCTTCTGCTTCTGAGCCTTCTGCCTAATCCTGATCTGTTCGGCGATTTCGCGCTCTTTCCTGCTGTCTCCCGTGCGATGCAACTCAGTGTAGACAGCCGCGAGCAGCCAGTGAGCATCGAGCCAATTGGGATCCGTCCTGGTCAAATCTTCGAGGATTGCCGCGGCTTCGGCGTACTTCCCTGTCTGATCGTTGAGCTTCGCCATTTCGAACCGGGTGAGCGGATCATCGGAATGAAGCTGCAATGCGAGTTCCAGTAACGGCCTTGCACTCTCAATTTCATTCGCCTTGAGGCGCATCGCCCCAAGATCGCGATTCGCCACAAAATCCATCGGATCGGCTCGCAGCGCTGCCTTGAACGAGGTTTCCGCACCCGCATAGTCCTGCATGGCATACCTGGCCTGCCCTGACATGGTGTAAAGCCCGGGCAGCTTCGGATTCAAGTCAATCGCTGCATCCAGATCCGCGCAGGCAATCACCATTTCGTCGCGATAGTATCGAGCAGAACCGGCGAGCAGCCACGCTTCGGCAGAGTTCTTTGCCTTCGCCAGTTTCTCCATGCGCGACAGGCCCTCGTCCTGCTTCCCTGCGCGGATCAGCGCATAGGCATAGACGTATTCGAATTGATAGTCGTCTTCATGCCCGGGCTCCAGGGGAGCCAGAATCACCGCTGCTTCCGCTGAACGATCCAGTTTGTTCAAGGTATAACCAAGCAGAATCGCGGTATTCAGATCGGAAGGATGCGCGGCATGAAGTCGCTCGAACTCAACGCGAGCCTGGTTCCAATCGCCGGTCCGGTAGTAGGCCATCGCAAGGTTCCTCCGCACCACATCGTTCTGCGGTGAGAGTTCCAGCACGTGACTGTCTTCTTGAATAGCAGCGTCGAGTTGGCCCGCGGCCGCGAGCGCAGCTCCGAGGTTGGCACGTGCCTCAATCAAATCGGGTTTCAGAGACAGCGCCCGCCTGAAGTCGGCAATGGCCGTCTTCAGGTCACCGTGCTCCTGCGCGAGCTTGCCTTCGTGCAGCGCCGACGCAGCATCCGCAGCCGTGGTCTGACTCGCAGGGGCCTGACCCGCTGTTGCTTGGCCCGCAGCAGCCTGCATCAGGATACCCGCACACAAGATCGGAACAACTCGCATTGCTTTCAGGATAGAACATCGGTGACTTAAGCGACTCTTCCGCGCAGATAGTAGAATCCAAGTGGGGCGGCATCTCTTCCTTTTACATGCGTAGGTCTGCATTCGTTCCCATCCATCTCGCGGCGCTGGCGCTTGCTTCCTTGGCCCCCTGCCGTCTTCTGCAATGTCAGCAAAATGCCGCATCCCAATCGCCCCCTCCCATCCGATTCGAGCTTAAAAGCCTGCCGTTTCAACTCAACAGCAGCCTCAGTGCTGCGAAGAATGTGCCTGAGACAATGGCTGGAGGTGTCGCCGTTTTTGACTACAACGGTGACGGCCGACCCGATATTTTCTTTACCAATGGCGCCGATATCGCGACTCTCAAGAAATCTTCGCCGAAATATTACGACCGTCTCTTCCGCAACAACGGCGACGGCACCTTCACCGATGTCACTGAGAAAGCCGGTCTGAAGGGCACAGGATTCGACGTCGGCGTCGCAATCGGCGACTACGACAACGATGGCCACCCGGATATTTTCGTATCCGGCGTCCACGGCAACACCCTCTATCACAACAACGGCGACGGCACGTTCACCGACGTAACCCAAAAGGCCGGCCTCGACAAATGGAACGATCCAGAATTTGGCCCGCTCTGGTCCGTCACCGCAGTCTGGGTCGACGTAAACAACGACGGCCTGCTCGATCTGTTCGTCGTCAACTACCTGCAGTGGACCTATTCGAATATTCCCAAGTGCGTGATTGAAGGCGTCGCGGAGTATTGTCATCCTCGCTACTACAAAGGGCTGCCTGACCAGCTCTTTCTCAATCAGGGTGATGGCACCTTCAAAGATGTCTCGAAGGAATGGGGCATTCGCGATCACGTCGGCAAGGGGATGGGCGCAGGAATGGCCGATTACGATCTCGATGGCAAGCCCGATCTGTTCGTGACCAACGATGCGGAGTACGCTTTTCTGTTTCACAACCTCGGCAACAAGTTTGAAGAGGTAGCCTTCCAGACCAATGTCGCCCTGGCCGAAGATGCCGCATTCATCTCCGGGATGGGTACCGATTTCCGCGACGTTAACAACGATGGCCTCCCCGACATTGTTTACGTCGCACTCAAGAGCCAGACCTTTCCCCTCTACCTCAACAGCGGGAAAGGCGACTTCATTGAGGCAACAGCGCCCAGCGGCATGCGCTCACTCACCATGGGCATGTCCGGCTTTGGCCCGGCGTTCTACGACTTCGATAACGATGGCTGGAAAGATCTCTTCGTTACGCGTGGACAGGTGACGTCAGTGTGGCCCCCGGGCTACAAGTTTGCCGAACCCAACGTGGTCTTCCGCAACCTCGGCACTTCCGGCAAGTGGCAGTCTTTCACGGGCGAAGCAGGATTCACCGAGGCCACCGCTGCACGTCACCGCGGGTGCGCATTCGGTGACCTCGATGGCAACGGACGGATCGATATTGTCGCCACCAGTCTCGATAAGCCAGCAGAGCTGTGGATGAACCGCAGCCCCGACATCGGCCACTGGCTCGATATTGCTCTGCGCGGACTTAAATCGAATCGCGACGGAATCGGTGCGCGCATCAAGATTGTGACGAAGACGGGAACACAGTACAACCACCAGACATCCAGTGTCTGCTATGCCTCATCAAGTCTTGGACCTGTGCACTTCGGGCTCGGCGCGGAAACGAAAGCCGCTTCAGTTGAGATCCGCTGGCCCAGCGGCATCGTCCAGACACTCGAGAACATCCCTGCTGATCAGATTCTGAAAGTCACCGAACCCGCAGAAACCATCGCCCCTAAAAAATAGCCTTCATTGTTTGGGCGGCCCGGCTTGCTGCTGACTGGCTTCGATCTGCTTCACAATGTCTCGCTCTCTTTGTCCATCATCCGGACGATGCAGCTTGTAATAGATCGCAGCAAGTTCAATGTGCGGATCTATCCACTTGGGATCGGCCTTCTCCAACTCTTCAAACGTGGAGGCGGCTTCGGCGTATTTTCCTGTCATCGCGTTCAGCTTTGCCATCTGCAAGCGAGCCATGGGTGACGTGGGTTGCAGTTGCAGCGCAAGCTCCAGCATCGGCCTCGCGCTGTCCAGATCCCTTTGCTTCAGCCGCATGGTGCCGAGGTAAAGATTTGCCGTAAAGTCCCGCGGATCTTCTTTCAACGCCTGCTCAAACGCAGGCTGGGCCGCTTCTGTATCTCCCAGCGCGTCGCGCGCCTGCCCCGCCATCGTGTACAGACCGGGAAAATTCCCGTGCAATTCGATGGCAGCATCCAGATCAGCCCGGGCCTCGTGAAACTCGCGGCGATGCAACCGCGCTGTCCCCGCTACGAAGTAAGCATCAGCCGATTTCGTTGACTTCGCTACTTTCTCCATGCGCGGCAGACCCGCCGCCTCTTCGCCGGAATCGATCAGGGCGTAGGCCAGCACGTATTGCAGATCCATATTGCTTTCATGACCGGCTTCGAGTGGCGCCAGCATCGCCGCCGCATCACTGGACTTGTTCAGCTTGATGTCGGTGTAACCCAGCAGGACTGCGGCGGCCACGTCCTGAGGCCGCGCAGCATGCACCGCTGCAAACGCTGCACGCGCGCCTTCCATGTCGCCTTTCTTGTAATACGCCAGTCCCAGGTTCATCCGGACACCCGTGTTGTCCGGCGCTGACTCCAATGCTTTCGTATCCTCTGCAATCGCGGCATCGAATTGCCCCGCCGCAGAGAGTGCCGCACCTAAATTCGCTCGCGCCTCGCCCAGTTTTGGATTAATGGCGAGGGCTTTGCGGTAGTTGTCAATCGCCGCATTCAGATCATTTTGCTGTTGCGCAGCAATGCCCTTGCGCAGATACTCGTCCGCCTCGTTCAAGGAGGCAGGTTTGCCTGTCTGCGCCCAGGCTCCCTCAAGAGCAAGCGCAATCAACAGAATTGAAACGGATCGCATGTCATTAGGATAAAGCAACGTCGTCGCTGGAGGGCGCAATGACACTCCCATCGCAGCGCCGTCACCCGCGCCAGATTCCCGGCAAACTACTTCTTCTCGTCAACCTGCTTATAATCCACGATCTTCATCGCAGATCCATATTTCTTATAATCCCGGAACTCAATGGTATTCAGCACCGCCTGGCGATGACTGTGGCGCACTCGCACCTCGGCGCTGACCGGCATCAGGTAGTCGTGGCCATTAATCACGACGTAGTCGTAGTCGACGCCCATCACTGAAGCCTGCGTCGGAAAGTCCTTTGGCATACCCTCCGCTTCGAGACTGACGCGACGAACACTGCGGGTAGCGCTGTCGATGAAGACCTGCCCATGGAAAGCGACCATCAACTGCTGATCGTTCGAGCTGACGACCGAGTACATCGAGTTGCCCTTCTCCACGTGATAGTCAAATACCTGCACGGTGCCGGAGCCCAGGGAGTCAGTCTCTTTCCACTTGAAGTCCGCCTTGGCTGAAGGCGCAAAGACAGCTTTGAGCACACCGCCCAATTCACCACCTGAGAGCGTACTGCCCTTTTGTCGCAGGAGGGCCTCCCGATCTGTGGTGCTCGCCTCACCATTGATCTCCAGCATTGTGTGGGTCTCCGCCTTGTCGCGATAACGGAGGAGCTCTGCGATTGTGTCGCGATGTTTCCAGTTTCCAGTGCCAGTCGCGTCGACGGAACGATTCGTAATTTCAACGCACATGAAGTTCGGCAGCGACTCCGAGTAGCCCATGGCATGCTTCTGTGTATCCGCAATCAGGCTTTGAATCTCATCTTCCGTTGGCGGCTGAACAGGATTGGTGACAGGCGTAATGGCCAGCAAGCCGCCACTGTACCTATCGTCTGCCTCACTGGTCGCCGTAAGGTTTTCGCCTCCATGTCCCATGCCGGCAGCAGCGTTTTCGTCCCCAGGAACCGTGAAGGCCACCTGCTGAACTGCCGTCTTTCCTCCCTGGCTGATCCTCGCCTTCACTTCATATGTACCGGGGGCCATCGAAGCACCCTTGAAGCTTGCGAGATATGGCACAGCCTCTTGTGGGTTATTCACCTTCAGTGGGAGCGGCGTCCGGCGACCTGGATGCCCGTTGCGAATTGCTTCCATCTCCAAGGTGACAGGCTCGGTCGATTTCGGATCCGGATGCAGGATGAAGAAGAGCGACACATTCTTCGCACCCGGAGGAACAACTCCAGCCAGATTCGGAGTGATCTTGCCTTTTTCATAACGCATCGGTTCGAGCGAATCCTCGTTATCGTCATTGATCGCGTCTACGCGCTTAACCAGGACGATGGGACTCACGGCTGGTGTCGCCTGCGATTGCGGAACTTCGAAAATCACTCGCTGCGCGCCGGCCTTCAAACCCTGCTCATCGTAAACCGCCGCCTCGAGCATGTACTGGCCAGGAATGGCAAGGAAGTGCCGTTGCAGAACAATGCTCGCGGAAGGATCGGATTGAAGCGTCTCAACCGCACCGCGTTTGGAGACGTTCTCTCCGAAGTGCTCCACCACCGTCCCGCTTTTATCTTTGATCTCCGCAACGATCGATACGTGCGCGGTGAAGAGATTTGAGTGCGTATCCTTGTTGATTTCGAGCGTGGAGATCGGGACTTCAATGGCCACTGTGCTGGTATTTCCGTCCGGCAGCTCGCCGAATTGCAGCACAGCCGCGTGAAACTTGACGTCCTGCGGGAGATTCGATTGATTGAAGAGCTTGAGAAGCGGCACTTCAAACGGCCGGATTCCCGCCTCGGCCCCGGGTGCCAGCGCAAAATATCCGCTCTTGGTCTTTATGGCGAGACGGGCATTGACTGGCTTCACGGCAATCGTCCGAAATGAGCCATCGTAATCCTGAATCGGAGGGATGTATGAGGCCTCGTAGAACGTCGTCATATCCTGAAGCATCTGCTGAAGAGGCCCTTTGACCGTGTCTTGCGCATCGATGTACAGGCCTCCAGTATCCTTTGCCATGTCGGACAGAGGATTCTTCGGCGCCGCCAGCGCTTTGAAATCGAACCCGTTTCTCTGAAAGTCTGCCATCTGCGCAACGTCCTGCTTCTCGCCCCACACCGGTCCTTGCAGACTCGGAGTGCCCTGTACACCTGCGATCCCTTCTTGTTGACTCGGTATTACGCTCGTGTATGGGGAAGTTGCAATCGGAGCAGGATTGAAAGCTTTCCCGCTATTAGCGAGGGCGTTCACCATCTGATATCGCCCTTGGCTGTTCATCGCGTCCAGATCGATGACGTAAATGCTCACCCCAGCCTTGCCGGCCGCCCCCGTAATGCTTTTCACCATTTCCTTGCCGGCGGAGTCCATCTGCATGTTTTGCGTGAAGTAAATGAGTGACTTTCTTTCTGACATCTTTTGCTGTGATTGGATCAAGGCCAAAAGTCCTGCCAGATTTGGAAACGTGTGCTGGTCCTGCATCACCTTTTGCGAATCCTGCAGCGCGGCCAGCAAGGTCTGATACTCGGCACGCGTCTTTATGTCCACGTGCGTGCCCGATGTATCGGCGCCGGTTCGCGCAACTGCGATCAAGTATTTCTCGGCATCAGCCGCCGCTTTGGCGAGCGCGGGATCAGCCTCATCAGCCCTGGCAACAATTCCGCCGGTGTATGTCAGCTGAATTCTCTGGGTCCGATCTGCGGCAGCTTTTTCGGTGAGGATTTTCACTGCATCCGCTGCCGTATTGTGGTCAGCGAAGCCCTGAATCAGACGTAAGCGCCCTGGAATATCCAAAACCGCATAGGAATAGCCTTTTGAGGGCAGCATTTTGATAATTTTCAGAGCAATGACCTGCGCGACTTTTGCACTCGGCCCCGTGAAATGATCGAAAACAAGCGTCACCACGTGGTCTGATTCGGCATTTCCGCTCAAGAACCGAAAACCCGTCAGTTTGACAGGAACGTCGTTGTCAGTGACTACGAAGTCTTCGGGCTTTAGATCGAGAACGGGTTTGTGTTTTTTATCCTTAACGACCAGATCGAGGGTGACCTCGTTCACATTCGAACTGAGATTCGGAACCTGCATCGTCGCATCCGGGGAAGATGCTGAAGGCGGCGGTATCGTCGCCGGGACGGGTTGCGAAGCAGGTGGAGTTTGCCCCAGGGAGGCGCTTGCTCCGATGGTTAGCAATGCGGCGATACACCACTTATAAAAATCCCGGTTCATCTCTTTGGGCCTCGAACAAAAGAATGACGTTGGCTCATAGGAATGCCTGATTTCTGCGCATGGTCCGCGCACTTGTCCCGTTTGCCAACCACCTTGAAAAATCCCTTTAGCTCTGTTTACTAGACGGGCAAAACGATATTTTCGACTCGTGCAATTCTACTCGCGCTGGGGTTTTCAGGCCTCAATGAGGCGGATTTATCTGGGTACCAAAATCCATCCGCTCAAGGCACCTTCAGCACCTCGCGCAATATACAGGTCTTGCTCAAGAAAACGCTGTCCCATCGTTCTTTCGGGATAGTACAATCCCCTCGATTCACCTTACACGCCTACCGTATGCGCAGTTTGCTCGATCTGTTGCGTCCCTCCTGCGCAGTCATCCTCGGCGGCATCCTCCTCATCGTTTCTTCAGCCGGCCAGCAGCCGCCCTCATCTCCAATTTCCTTCGAACTCAAACGGCTTCCCTTTCGCCTCGAGAGTGACGAAAGCCCAGCCCGCAATGCCCCCGAAACCATGGCCGGCGGCGTGGCCGTCTTCGACTACAACGGCGACGGGCGACCCGATATCTTCTTCGCCAACGGAGCTCCGCTCAGCACCGGGAAGAAGTCCGACCCCAAGTACTGGGATCGCCTGTACCGGAATGACGGTAACGGCGTGTTTACCGACGTCACGGAAAAGGCTGGCCTGAAAGGAACCGGGTTTGATGTCGGAGTCGCCATCGGAGACTTCGACAACGACGGACGGCCCGACATCTTCATTGCCGGCGCGCACGGCAACACGCTGTACCGCAACAACGGCGATGGCACTTTCATCGACGTCACCAGGAAAGCCGGCCTCGACAAGTCCACCGACCCGGAATACGGTCCGCTCTGGTCCGTCGCCGCCGGATGGGTTGACGTCAACAATGACGGCTTACTCGATCTATTCATCGTCAATTACATGCAATGGACTTACAGCGACAAGCCCCTCTGCGTAATCGAAAGCATCTCGGAGTATTGCCACCCGCGCTTCTACAAAGGCACGCCCAACCAGCTCTTCCTTAACCAGGGCGACGGCACCTTCAAGGACGTTTCAAAGGAATGGGGCATCCGCGACCACGTCGGCAAGGGCATGGGCGTGGGCATCGCCGACTACGACCTCGATGGCAAACCCGATCTTTTTGTCACCAACGACTCGGAGTACAACTTCCTCTTCCATAACGTCGGCAACAAGTTTGAAGAAGTGGCTTTTCAGGCCAACGCGGCCCTGCCTGAGGAAGGAGCCTTCATCTCCGGCATGGGTCTCGACTTCCGCGACTTCGACAACCATGGCTATCCCGGCATCGCATATGTTGCGCTCAATAAGCAGACGTTTCCGCTGCTTCAGAACACCGGCAAGGGGGACTTCGTCGAAATCACCGCGTCGAGCGGCCTCGGCGCAGAGAGCCTTGGCATGTCGGGCTTCGGCCCAGCCTTCTACGATTTCGACAACGATGGCTGGAAGGACCTTTTTGTCTCCCGCGGTCATGTCTCGGCGACACATCCGCCCGGAGCCAAGCCCAAACAGCCGAATACGGTCTTTCGCAACCTCGGCGCCAGCGGGAAATGGCAGCCACTGACTGAGGAAGCTGGCTTTGCCGAGTCCACTTCCGCCCGCCATCGAGGATGTGCCTTTGGCGACTTCGACGGAGACGGCCGAGTTGACGCGGTGGTTACCTCAATGGACGACAAAGCCGAGTTGTGGATGAATCGCAGCTCGGGCCATAGTCACTGGCTCAACATCGCCCTGCAAGGCGTCAAAAGCAATCGCGACGGCATCGGAGCGCGGGTCAAGATTGTTACCAAGGCAGCCGCGCAGTACAACCACCAGACCTCCAGTGTCGGCTACGCCTCATCCAGCCTTGGTCCCGTTCATTTCGGCCTTGGCGCTGAGTCTGCTGCCCAGACTGTCGAAATCACCTGGCCCAGCGGCATCGTGCAGCGGCTCCAGAACGTCACAGCCGACCAGACCCTCAAAATCGTCGAATCCGCCTCACCCGACGCCCCGAGATAGTCTCAGTTATTCCCCCTTGCCACTTCCTCTTTCAGCACCACAGATGTGAGCTATCTCACAGCACACACCCCCTCCAGTCCTCAAGAATCGACTGGGAGACTGCATGCAACGCATTTTGATGGGGACCGCCGCAATTCTGCTGGCCGCTGGTACAACTCTGATCGTAGGAGTCGCAGCCAACCCCAATCCGCCGTCTCCTCAACCGGTCCCTGCCTATCTCAAGCCGGTGCCGATGGATGCAGCCGCCGCGCCCGCCGCAGAGCCCATCACAATTGATGTCCCCATCAACGGCACGATCTACCCTCCGGATATCATCCCGCCCCAATTCGCCTGGCGCGATAACAACTCTGCCGTCACCATTTGGCGTATCGAAGTCATCTTCGGCGAGAAAGCGCGCCCCATCCAGATCTGGTCTGCCGGCGAGAAGATGCAGATTGGCCCCGTAGACGAGACCCTCACGGGGTACGTCCCGCCCACGCTCACGGCGGAACAAGCCGCCGACCACACATGGCGTCCCGATCCAAAAACATGGGAGGAGATCAAAAAGCACTCCGTCGGCCAGCCGGCCAAAGTTGTCATCACGGGATTTGAAAGCAAGCAGGCACGCGGGCCCCTTTCGCGCTCCGAAGCCACAATTTCCACTTCCAAGGATCCTGTCGGAGCACCCATCTTCTATCGCGACGTCCCGCTCATCCCGCCCGATCCCGACACTGAACAGCGCGGAATCATCAAGCCTCTCCCGGACTCCGTCTTGCCCAAGATCAAGTGGCAGCTTCGCTACATCAACCAGACCGAGAGCAAGGTAATGATGACCAACCTGCCCACCTGCGGCAACTGCCACTCCTTCTCGCGCGACGGCAAGACAATGGGCATCGACGTCGACGGCCCCGCAAACGACAAGGGACTTTATGCGCTCGTTCCCCTCAAAAAGATCAGCACCATCTCCAACGACTATCTCCTTCGCTGGAGTTCCTTCTCAGAGGAGCACTCGCAAAAACGATTCGGCTTCATGAGCCAGGTCTCGCCCGACGGGAAATACGTAGTCAACTCCATCGATGTGCCCCACGCGCACGGCACCCGCGTGCTCGACCGCCTCTATAACGGCTTCTACGAGAGCTACGGTTTCGGCCAGGTCTTCTATCCAACGCGCGGCGTTCTCGCCTGGTACAGCAAGGAGACGGGTAAACTCCAGCCTCTTCCCGGCGCTGACGATCCCAACTTCGTGCAAACCTCGGCTTTCTGGACCCCCGACGGCAAATACCTCATCTACTCCCGCGCCCCAGCCCGCGATCCTTATCCGGCCGGATACAAACGTTCCACTTACGCAAACGATCCCAACGAGACGCAGATTCAGTACGACCTCTACAAGATTGCATTCAACGACGGCAAAGGCGGAACTCCGGAACGCATCGTCGGCGCCTCTGAAAATGGGATGAGCAATAACTTTCCCAAGGTCTCGCCCGACGGCAAGTGGATCATCTTCGTGCAGTGCAAGAATGGCCTGCTCATGCGCCCCGACAGTAAGCTCTACATCGTCCCTTTCGAAGGTGGAGAGGCGCATCCGCTGGAGTCGAACCTGCCGGTAATGAACTCATGGCACACTTTCAACCCCAATGGCCGGTGGCTTGCCTTCTCGTCGAAAAGCCCGTCGCTTTACACGCATCTCTATCTCACACACATCGACGAACAGGGCCATGCCAGTCCGCCAGTGGTGGTGGAGAACGCAACCGCCGCCAATCGCGCCGTCAATATCCCCGAATTTCTCAATCTTGGATCCGAAGGTCTCGACCGAATCGATACACCCGCCATCGACTTTTATCGCGAATTCGATCTAGCGCAGCAGCTGCAGGACGCACACAAATACGCCGACGCCGTGCCTGCATGGAAAGTTGCCGCCGACAAGGATCCCACCGACGCGCGCCCCTGGAACAACATGGGAGTGGCCCTCTCCGCCAGCGGAAAGAACACCGACGCCGTTGCCGCCTACGAAAAATCGCTCGCGATGAACAACGACAGCTCGCAGACACACAACAACCTGGGCAGTGCTCTGGCTGAAAGCGGCCGCAACGATGAAGCCATGGCGCAGATCCAGAAAGCTATCGAACTCGATCCCGACAACGGCGCTGCCCACATTAACCTCGGACATCTGCTCGAAGTCACGGGCCATCGCCAGGAAGCGATTGAACAGCTTAAGCTCGGCATCCAGATCGCACCCAGGAATGCCGACGGCCACAACGTCTACGGCGTGATCCTCGCCCGCGAAGGAAAGATGGACGAGGCGATCGCCGAACTGCAACAGGCCGTCACTCTAGCGCCTGGCTCCGCGGAATGCCGCTATAACCTCGGCCGAGCCTATGCAGCAACCGACCGATTCCCTGAAGCCCTCCCGCAGTTCGAAGCTGCCGCGAAACTCACCGGCAGCCGCGAGCCCGCAATTCTCCAGATGCTAGCCGCCATGTACTCAGAAACCGGCAACTACGCGCAAGCCGTGGCCATCGCCCAGCAGGCCCTCGACATCGCCGACAAGCAACAGAACCCCGAACTTGCCACTGCCCTGCGCGCCAACCTCGCGCGCTACCGGCACCAGGCATTAGGCGGCCCTTCAGCGCAAAACTGATTTCAGCAACACCGTTGCCCTCGCCTGCATTCATCTTGTGAGCAGATCTCTCAGGAGAAGAGAGAGCCCGTTCCACGCAATCTGAACACCTATACAGAAGAGGATGAAGGCTACTACGCGAAGGACCCCATGTGCAGTTGACGCCGATATCTTGCTGGTGATCTTTGGTGCGTAGCCGTAACAGAAGTAAACCACGATGCTCAGAACTGCTACCGCAACGAAGACGCCCAGATGACTGAGAACATGAGAGGTGACGGTGTGACCCGAGACATGGGCGCTCAATGTGAGCATCGCAACCAGCGTGCCCGGGCCAGACGTGATGGGGAATGTGAACGGGTAAAAGATTTTCTCGCTGAGATGATTGAGCTTTTCGGCACCCTGGTCGCCTAGCTCTTCTTCCTTGCCCTGCACGCTCGTAGCGGACTCTTTTTGATTTAGAACTCCCCAGCCCATCGCAGCGATAACGATGCCGCCCGCAAACTGGACAATCGGCAAAGAGATGCCAAAGAAGTGGAGAATGGCAGAACCGAGAAGTTCGAAAATTCCAAGAAAGATAACGTTGCTGATGGCGATGCGGCGCGCAAGATTGCGATAAACCGCCGGCGGCGCGCTTCCGACAAGGCCCAGAAACACAAGGGCAGAGCCCACGGGGTTGATGAGCGGAAGAAGAGCGGTGAATGCCAAAAGAAATGCGGACCAGACAGCCATGCTTGCTTTGTGCCCCTGAGAGAGTTTACGGGAAATGCGATTTCAAGCGGCCTGCGATTGCAATGAAAAGCGCACGATAGCTCGCGGAACCTCCCGGCAGGTGTTGCGCTAGAGGATTGCTTATCCCGCGACCGATGCGCGTGCAGACTCCAGAGGGTTTCAACCGCATTGTCACAACAATGTATCTTGGATTTTGATCTTTGGGGAGCGAAGGCTGCGAGCCGAACCCCCTCCACACAGCAAGGACCACCTAGCCGGATTGTTCTTCGATTAGATGGTGGACGCGGAAGGAATCGAACTTGAGCCGCTTTGTGGGCGTCCGAGCCCACAGGCGAAATCCTGAGCACAGGGAAGGACCCACCTAGCCGGATTTGTTCTTGATTTGATGGTGGACGCGGAAGGAATCGAACTTGAGCCGCTTTGTGGGCGTCCGAGCCCACAGGCGAAATCCTGAGCGCAGCGAAGGACCCACCTAGCCGGATTTGTTCCTGATTAGATGGTGGACGCGGAAGGAATCGAACCTTCAACCTGTCGGTTAAGAGCCGAATGCTCTGCCAGTTGAGCTACGCGTCCAGAAGGTGCGAAAACGCCTCACAGTGGGAAGGTTGCGCGGCGCGAATCAGCGAGAAAATCATCACTGATCCTTGAAGAATATAACACAGTGCACGGCAGTCTTCCAAAGCTGCGTAGAGCGCTGTTTCTGCATTCCTGGGAGTTTCAGGGAATCGACTAAGGTCGCTTTGACATTTTGCCGATCGTGAAGAACCCAACAAACATCACGACCGCAAACACGACCAAATGCCAGGGCTGAAGCGGAAAATTCATCGGCGATCGCGACTCATTCCAGCGCCTATTTCGTCCATATCATCCATCGGGCAGGCCACGGCATGTCGCAATTCGTTTTTCGATTGGAGGATTGCGTGAGCTCGCTTAGAAAGTAAACGCAACACCCGCGCCCACGCTGCGCTGATCCTGCGCAAATACCACCATGCTGCCGTTCACCAGATACGGCCTGTATCCTTCCGCGAGCAGATTATTCATATCGAGCAGCGCCTCGATATTCAGGCCTTCGTGATGGGTGGAGACCGGTTGGCGCAGATGGATATTCAAATACGGTTCAATGGCCCCAACGGAATAAGGCGCAATCGGTGTAACGGTATCGGCAGGCTGCCAGCGATAGCTCGCACGCCAGCGTGTTCCCGTTCCCTCCAGCGTTCCCGAAAGAGATATGGCGTACATCTGCGAGTGCCGCGGACGTGCGGCGCTGAACAACTGGCTGAGAGCCGTGGGACGAACAACGGCCGGCATCACCAGGGCATCCCCATTGGCATAGCTCACACGAATCCGGTTTCCGCCGGCCATGCGATGCTCGACCGCCGCCATTACTCCGGCGCTCGAATAATTCTGTCCGGCACCGCGCATCAACCCGCTCACCGGATCGCTCAGCACCGCATTGCTCGCCACAGCGCGGCCGCTCGCTTCGATCACCGGGTTCTGAACATTGTCAGAGTAAACGAGGAAGGAAACACCCGAGGCCTCTGTGCGCCGCTCCCAGCCGATCTCCTGGTGCAGTCCGTGTTGCAGCGCCAGTTGGCCGTTGCGCATTGAAATCTGCGGCAGATAAGATCCCACCTGCGATTCGTTCCCGTTCAAGCTTGAGGGTGCACTTGCCATCCGATAGCTCACCGTCGAATTCCCGCCGTGCCACGCTATCGTCGCAAAGGGCAAACTCGTCAGAATTGTGTTGGGCGAATTCTGGCTGAAGCGGGCCATCACCTGCTGCGCACCCGCCTCAATTTGGAATTCGTCGCCGAGGTTCATGTTCTCGGCACTCCGCATAGTGGCTTCCTGCAATCCCTCGCCGCCCGCTCCTTCGATTACGGGATGAATCGAGATTGCCCCCAGCGACTCAACCGATCCAGCAAACCCGAGATCCTGGCGGAAGCCGAGCATCGACTCCATGCCGGCATCGGTATCCGGGGCAAAGTCCACACGCGCCAGCAACTCGCGGCTGTTCGACGGTGTATCTTCCACGATGGTCGTGAATCGCTCGCCGCTCTCGCCGAATGTGCCTTCCTGTCCGGTTGCGATCAGCCGCGCTTTCAGCTTGGGACGGCCGGAGCGATCGGAAACCACCACCAGCGGCCCATCTTCGAGCCAGCGCAGCAAGGGACGATTCGCGGCTGAACGCAGTGTCCACTCCCAGTCGTCTTTTGACGCGTTGGCAGCCCGCGGTTCGGTCGGCAACCACTGCATTACCTCGTACAGGGTATTCAGCGTGAGGTTGACAACGGCGTTGGTGCGAACTCGCACGTTCTCTCGAAGCGACGGCAGAAACATTGCGCCCATCGCTTTGACGGCATATTTGCCCGGCAAAACGTCGTTAAAAGTGTAGGTGCCCTTGCTGGTGGTGTAGACGGCGGCAATCACGGTCATATCGGGCCGCAACAGCTGCACCGCGGCCCCTATTTGGGGAACACCGCTGGAGTCGCGAACCACGCCGGAGACCGAGCCCGATGTGGCTGCCAATAGCGGCGCTGACGCCACCACGAACAGCGCGATCATTGAAACGAGTTGGAGCCTGCGCATCATCACTCGTATAGGTGACCTGGCGGCGTCCTGGCTTAAGTCCTGGGAATCAAATGCCCGCAGGTTTTCCGATCTAGGGCCGGTTAACCTAATTTGCGGAGCGCTCTTACTATTCCACGACAAAAGGTGCCGATTGCGCAATCTCTTGTTTTGAGATTTCGTCATTTATTTTGATCGTCACCTTATATTTGCCCGGTTGCAGGCCAGCCATCGGCATCGTCTTTTCTACCGTTAACTGGTCACTATGTTCGCCAAAGTCTTTGGAATCTTGCTGTTTCTCAAAAACCACTGTGTTTGTTGCCGAATCGATGATCTGGTAGGTTACCTTTGCTTCGTTGCTTTTCGTCTGGTCGTTAATCCCGAGATTGTAGACCTGCATCCAGAAATTCAGATCCTGGTTGCGCTTGTAGCTGACCGGCGTGGCGGCGTTCGTGGTCACGCGCGGACATACATGGATGTTCCCGATCACACATGTGCCCTGGCCAATATCGTGCGAACTGACCGGATAAATCCGGTCCGCCAGAATAAGTGACGAAGTGCCGAGCTTTTCGTCATGATACGCGGGCACATCCAGGCTTCTTCCGTAGATACCGATGTGATCCGGGTTATTCACGTCCTTGATCGCGATATCGAGTCGATAAAGTCCGGGTAGAAGCGGTACCGCCTTCCAATATATGGACTTACGGTCGAGCGACTTTTCCAGCAGCTCAGCGGGCTGCTGCACTTCGACAGTGTCTTCAAAGGTTTGCACGGTCTTGTGGGTCAGCGTTGTCACCTTTCCAAGGATATTGACTACGCCTTTTGCAACGCCTTCCTTGGTCACGAATGTGATGTCGCGATTTTTGATCTGGATGGTTACCGGCACCAGAACGGTGCTGGAGGTGACCTTCACGAAGTCGGTCCGCACATCAAATGGAAAGATCTGTCCGGGGAGGAGCTTGTGTTCGCTCATGGCGCTTTCCAGATCTGCGAATTTGATCGGCGGAGGCGCAAATAGCTTTGCAGCCAGTTCGATCCGATCAAACTGCTTCGATTGGTTGGAGCTTGAATTTGGACCAGTACCCAAGCTCTCAAGCCCGCCCTTGAAGCGGTCGGCCTTCTTGGCCATTCCCATCGATTCCCACTGGGTCAGACCCGCACCAGGCACCTTTGCCAGGGCATCCTTCTCGCTGCGATCAATGGTGAAGTGGTAGTCGCCACATTGGCACGAATCCACAAACTCCAGGTCGACGTTTTCGCCAACGCTTGCAAGGTAGCGGTAGTGCCAGGTCTCAAACGGGAATGTCGATGTTTCGCCGCCGCCCTCGTCCACTGGCCGCTGATACGACCCGCCCGAGGGATGGGATTCGATAGAGTCCGGAGCGCCAAAAGCAATGTAAATGTGGCCGCGGTCGGTCTTCCATCCTGGTTTGCCCGCCGCATAGTGGTCGTTGGCATATTGAATACGGCGATAATGCTCTTCGCGAAATTCGTTGTCGGGCGAGTCGGGGTTGGGGTTGCGCCGAAGCCAGAACTGTTCAATGAACGCTTCGCGTTCCTCGTCGTTGCTCAGGTTCTTGAATGCCTTCCGCTCTTCGTCCGTGATGATGTAGCTCACATCCTGGTCGAGCCAGGTTTTGTAGGCGCCTTTCAACTCTTGCCGGACTTCCTTCTGCGCTTTAAATTTGTCCTCGTCGGAGCGTTCGCGCTTTAAAGGATCGGGTTCCTGGCTCTGGCCGGAGGCCGGTCTGGCCTGCAACGCTGGGTCCTGTTGTGCGTGGATAGCGGAGGCGGGAACAAAGGTGAGGCCGCAGCCGAGAACAACAAATAAGATCGAACGGCCATTGAAAATCATTGCGTCGAAGAACTCCCTACAATCCTTTATTCTACGGGCCCAAATCGTGGGTAGCAAGGCGTCATACAACTGTCGCTCTCCTTTGGACGCCGGGGTAACCATTCGGTCACCCCGGATGACGCCTTTTCGAGGCAAAAATACCTCAAATTCTGAGACATTTACCCCCACTTCTGCGTCACTTAGGTGTAGCGCAATCTTCTTTCAATCTACCGGTCGGCCCAGCGTGGATCCGGGCATGCGCCATCACGGATGCAGTCAGGGTATTTGCGTTCCCCCGTAGAACCAATGTCAAGGATTCATGAGTCTTGGGAATTCAACCGTATTGGGGAACCGAATGAGAAGGTTTTGCGTAGAATAAGTTCGGAGCCCAGGGGAGTCCAACAGCGCCCATGAAAAAAATTCTTTTGATCGTTTCTGCCGTTATTGTGGCCATCGTCCTCGTTGCCGTATTCATCGTCAAGCAGCAATCGGGCTACACCAAGGTTCTGACCGCGAAGATTCACCACCAGGACCTCGCCACAGTCGTGAGCGGCACAGGACAGGTCAAGCCGAAGACTTATGTCAACGTGGGCGCCACCTCGTTCGGCCGCATTACCCACCTCTACGTGAAGGAAGGCGACCACGTTAAGAGAGGTCAGGTGATTGCCACCGTTGAGAATGTGCAGCCGGAGGCGAACGTTCAGTCACAGAAGGCCACCATCTCCGCCGCTAAGACCGATATCTCTTCGTACCTCGCTGCGGAAAAGACCGCCGAAGCCAACGTTGCCCATGCCAAGGCCGACCTCGAGCAAAAACAGCTCGACTGGGAACGCGCGCAAAGCCTCTACAAGGCAGGCATCATGGCCAAGCAGGATTTCGACGCCAAGAAAGCTGCCTATGATACCGACATGGCAACTGTATTGCAGGCCGAAGCCCAGCTCAACCAGTCCAAGGCGCAAACAGCATCGGCGCACGGGCACCTCGATCAGCAGGTCGCTCAGCTCCGTTTCAACGAAGACGCCCTCAGCAAGACCGTTTCGATCGCTCCGTTTGACGGCATCGTGACGAACCTTCCCGTCCGTGAGGGAGAAACCGTTGTTGTCGGCATTCAAAATGCCGAGGGATCCACGTTGATGACCATCGCCGACATGAGCGTTGTTACCGCCGAGGTCAAGGTCGACGAAACCGACATCGTGAATATCAAGATCGGCCAGCCTGCCGAGGTGTCGATCGACGCTATTCCCGGCAAGACCTACAAAGGACACGTCACTCTGGTTGGCGATCAGGCGCTGCTGCGCTCCACGGGCGTTGCAACTTCGCAATCCACCACCGGCACCGAAGAAGCAAAGGACTTCAAGGTCGTCGTCACCCTCGATGATCCGACCGCGGAACTGCGTCCCGGCCTCTCTACTACCGCCAAAATCACTACCGCGTCGAAACCAGGCGTGCTTTCGCTGCCCATTCAGGCTCTGACCATGTACACGCCGCCCCCGCCAGCCAGCAACGGGAATGTCGAAGCCGCCTCAAGTTCGACGGGACCCAAGGTTGCTCCGGTGCAGGGCGTCTACGTCGTCGAAAAGGATGCGCACGGCAAGCAGCGCGCCAAATTCGCCCCCGTCACGACGGGAATCACAGGCGCCACCGATATCGAGGTTCTCAGCGGCCTCAAGGACGGCGAGGAGATCGTGATCGGTCCCTACAAGACGCTGCGGACTCTGAAGAATGGCTCACTCCTGAAACGCGATACGACACCTGTGGCAACACAAGATTCTAAGGCCTGACGCTCTGGGACTAACGTTACTGGAAAATTTAATCGACGAGGATTCCCGCAGAGTGCGGAGAGCAAACGCAGGCAAAGGATAAAGTTCACATGGCTCTGAACAGCGTCATCTCCGAGATTGAAAATCAGCAGTCCGCTGGACCGAACGGCGACATGATCGTGGTCGAAGACCTGTGGCGCACTTACGACATGGGTTCCGAGCAACAGGTCCACGCTCTGCGCGGCGTCAATCTTCGCATCAAGGCCAACGAGTACGTTGCCATCATGGGACCGTCGGGCTCCGGCAAGTCGACGCTGATGAACCTGATCGGCTGCCTCGATACACCATCCAAGGGAAAGTACTGGCTCAACGGCCAACTCGTCAGCGAACTCGACGACGATGAACTGGCGCGCATCCGCAACAAGGAAATCGGATTCGTCTTTCAGACCTTCAACCTGCTCTCGCGCGCTACCTCACTGCACAACGTCGAACTGCCACTCATCTATAACGGAACGCCTGCGGCGGAACGCATCGAGCGCGCCAAGCAGTCGCTCATCAACGTCGGCCTCGAGTCGCGCATGAACCACAAGCCCAACGAGCTCTCCGGCGGCCAGCGCCAGCGCGTCGCCATCGCCCGCGCGCTCGGTCAACAGCCCTTCCATCATCCTGGCCGACGAGCCCACCGGTAATCTCGACTCCAAGACTGGCGACGAGATCATGGCCTTGTTTGACACTCTCCAGGCGAAGGGCAACACCATCGTGCTCGTCACCCACGAGCCCGACATCGCCGAGTATGCGCACCGCGTCGTACACATTCGCGACGGCCAGATCTACTCCGACGAGCCCTCCAAGCGATTCCGCAAGTAGCCCGCGCCGGCGGAAGCGCTCTGGAGACGCGCCAACAATCTCAAAGGCTTGTCATGTTGAGCGCACCCTGAGCCTGACGAAGGGGTAGTCGAAACATCTGCGGTTGTTCATTCGCGAGCTCTTCAGCCACAAAAATGCTTACTTCCGAGTTGACGGTGACTCGACCGGAATCCGAACGGCGGACGAAAATGGCAATTTCGTCGGCGGTTCATGCCCAATCTGGCTGGTGTCACTTAGGTGTGTGTAAGCGATTGCAACAGGGACACCGCCTTCTCAATATCCGCGCGGCAACAAACGCCATGTACGCCGCTGATGAAGCTCAGCAAGCGGAGCGGCTTCCCGGTTTCCGAAGCTGCATTCAACTTGTGATGTCCATCAATCGAGTAATGCGTAAGGCACCAATGCTCTTGCGGGTTTGGGGGGTGGTCTGGGTTGAAATCGGCTGGACCTCTGACGTCGAGTATGGCCAATGCCACGGCCGTGCCACCCGCGTTCGTCTTAAGTGCTTCCTTGTACTCTGCAATAGTGGCCATCTTGAGCCACTGAGTCGGCATCATTGGAGCAACGAAGTTGAAGAAGTGCTTGGAGTCGCCGATGTCGCAATCACCCGCACGAAAATAGGGCACTCGAGGGTCATGGGGTAAGCACCAAAAGGTATTTTCGCCCCATAGTGCAATCTGCTCCTTAATGAAGTAGTCATTCGCATCACCAGGCTTGACCATAGTGACTGGCGATTCTCCCAAGATTGCAAAGTACTCCCCTTCGGGAAGACCGGAGCCGATCATGCGCACGACGTCATCGTCAAGTGAATTAACTCCATCTCTGAGCGCCGAAACTGTCGCATCAATCTGGACAGCTTGATTTGCACCCCATAGGCGTTCAAATAGAAACGAGCAGGTCTGGCATCCCCCGAACCCAAGGTGGTAAGCACGTTTGCCGTCAATGCACAGAAAGCGGTCGCCGCCCTCGACTTCAAATTGGAGGCGCGATGTCTGGGTGCCTGCCTTCATCCATTTACTTTGAGAGACGCGCAGCATGGTTTGAGTTTACGAGATGCTTCCCGAACGCAAACAACCGTTGGTTGGTTCCAGACGTATTGTGGACAATCCGTCAATCGGTAAACAGATTAGTGAAAGCACTCATGATGGCGGCATAATGCTGGAACGGCCAGCGAAATACCTGATTCCCCTCTATTCCCTACTGTCTAATCTCATGTTCGCGCTTCTACCAGCCGATAAATCCATTGCGAGCCCGCGGAAACTACTTCGGGACGCAAGGTGGAGCTGCATAGATGCCGATGCAGAATCTGGTAAAGCCGCCGCAAGCGCTGTCCAATCTCTGCGATCTCCCCACTGTTGGCACCCGGTCCGCTCCGTTCTTCGCCATCAGCACCGCAGGGCGCAAGCTCATACAGCAAGCTGAGATCGTCGCGCCCCACCTGCAGTTCGCAATCATCGAGGGAGAGCCCGGCGCGGGCAAACAAGCCTTCGCGCAACTGCTGCACAGCCGATCCACATTTGCACGCTCAAACTTCAACCGTTGCGACGCGCGTGAGTGGCTCCTCACTGCAGACGATCCCCGATTCTCTTGCCGGCTTCACATATCTCGATCGCGTCGATCTTCTTGGCGCACCCGGCCAGGCGCTACTGCTCCGGGTTCTCAAAGCTTTGCAGAACCGCTCCGACGGGACATTTGCTCTAGTAGCCTCGTCAGAAAGATCGCCGCGTGACCTGGCAAGCGAGGGCCACTATCTCCACGACCTCGCCTTCCGCCTCACAGCAATTCGGTTCGTCATCCCACCCCTGCGCGAACGCCGCGAAGACATCGCACCTCTCGCGTCCTGCTTACTCGAACGCATCAGCGCGCGCTATCTCCTGCCCCGACTCCGCCTGGCGCCCGGCGCGACGGCCCGCCTGCTGCAACACGACTGGCCCGCCAACGCGCGAGAACTCTCCAGCGCCCTTGAATCCGCCGTCCTCAGTTCGCCCGATGGACTGATTCGTAGCTGAAGACATCCCGATCACTCCCCCGTTATCGCTCGCATCGCATGTCCATCCGTGTTCGCCCCCGGTCCTCAACCTCGACGCCGTTATCCTCAATCACATCCACCTCGTTCTCGATCTGAATCGCGGCAACAAACTAAAAACTGCCCGCCAGCTCGGCATCAGCCGCTCGACGCTCTACCGTCTGCTCGATGCCGATTCTCATTCGTCAATCTGATCACCCAACCACGGCCCCGCTGGACGCTACGCCGCCCCCTTGCTCTACACTCAAGCCGATGCCTCTTTCCCCAACTCCATCTCAAGGAATCGCCCTGTTGAAACGACTCGCCACCCTCTTCCTCGCCGCCGCTGTCTTCGCTCCCGCGTTTCTCTCCGCGCAACTCACGTCTCCTGCGACCGTGCCGACCACGCCAGAAGATCGCACCAAGGCGCTGCATGCCCTCTTTCACGACTACTGGGAGGAGAACCTCAAGCGGCAGCCCGAATTCGCCTCAACGATCGGCGACAAGCGCTACAACGACAAGATCTCCGACTACTCCGTGAGTGCCATCAACGACTGGCTCGCCGCTGAACAGGACTTGTTGATGAAGCTCGCCGCCATCGATCCCACCGGTCTCTCCGATCAGGACAAGATCAGCCGCGAGATCCTCATTCGCCGCCTCACCGACGACCAGGAGGCCGCCGAGTTCAAAGCGTGGGAGATGCCGATCAACCAGATGGGCGGCATCTACGCAACCTATCCGCAACTCGTCGCCCAGCTCAGCTTCACCTCCGCGAAGGACTACGACGACTGGATCGCGCGTCTGCATGCGATTCCAAAAGCCTTTGACCAGGTCACCGCCAACATATCCATCGGCATCGACGACAAGCGCGTGCCGCCGAAATACCTTCTCGAAAAAACTCTCGAGCAGGTCAAGCAACTTGCCACGCAAAAACCGGAAGACTCGCCGCTCGCGCTTCCGCTGAAAAAATTCCCCGCATCAATCTCAGCTGCGGAACAGACCCGCATCAAGACCGAGATGCTCGCAGCCCTCACCAAAGAAGTGCTTCCCGCCTACACGCGTTTCGCCCGCTTCATTGAAGTCGCCTACATCCCCGCCGGCCGCACCGAGCCCGGCATCTCTTCTCTGTCCGATGGAGCGAAGTACTATCAGTTCCTCATCCGTCGCACCACAACCACCAACCTGACCGCGGACCAGATTCACCAGATCGGCCTCGACGAAGTGAAGAAAGACGAAGCCGAGATGCTCGCCATTGCGCAGAAGCTCGGCTTCCAGGATCTAAAAAGCTTCCAGGCCAGTCTCAAAACCAACACCAAACTGAAAGCAACTTCGCGCGAGCAACTCCTCGACGCGTATCGCGGCTATCTCGGCCCCATGCAGGCCAAGCTGCCCCAGCTTTTTGGTCGCCTGCCCAAGGCTCCGTTTGAAGTGGTGCCCGTTCCTGACTTCCTTGAGAAAACTTCTGCACCCGCCTACTACGAGGCAGGCACGCCGGATGGCAGCCGTCCCGGCCGTCTTTTCATTGACACGTACAATCCAACCGATCGCGACCTCTATCAAGTCGAAGAAATCGCCTACCACGAAGGACTGCCCGGCCACCACCTGCAAATCTCGATTGCGCGCGAACTCGAAGGCGTCCCCGACTTCCGCAAATTCGGCGGCTATTCGGCCTTCTCTGAGGGCTGGGGACTCTACGCCGAGCGCCTCGGCAAAGACGTCGGTTTCTACCAGGATCCCTATTCCGACTACGGTCGTCTGCAAGGAGATATCTGGCGCGCCATTCGTCTCGTCGTCGACACCGGCGTTCACTCGAAGCACTGGACGCGGCAGCAGATGGTCGACTACTTCCATGACCACTCCGCGATCGATGAGACCAGCATTCAAGCCGAGGTGGATCGCTACATCGCATGGCCCAGCCAGGCACTCGCCTACAAGATCGGCCAGCTCGAAATCCTCGGGCTACGCGACCGCGCGAAAAAAGAGCTCGGCACGAAGTTCGACCTTCGCGCCTTCCACGACCAGGTCATCGACTCCGGCTCGATGCCCCTCGATGTCCTCGACGAACGCATCCTCGCATGGATAGCCAGCCAGAAATCTGCCGGGAAGTGAAGCTGGCTTTCACTAACTTCCGAGGCCGCAATTCGCTCGGAATCTGATTTGGATCGCGACCTAAAATGATGAAACGCAACTGATGAGTTAGAACAGCATGCGGCCTCTTAGTCGCGGTAGACTGCTCGCATACCTATGAAGCCCTACCTTCAGGCTGCGTCCTTTCAAGGTCGCCTGCTTTCAATACTCATCTTGACCGCGCTGCCTCTGATCGCGCAGCGAGAACCGGTCCTCAAGCAGATCGATTTGCCGCACCGTTACTACTACCGCGAAATGTATCTTCCGCAGCTGACCACGGGGCCGAATGCGGCCGCCTGGTCCCCCGATTCACGCTCGCTCGTTTATTCGATGTTGGGGACACTGTGGCGGCAGGCAGTGGATTCAGGTATTGCTGAACAGCTAACGGCAGGCCCGGGATACGACTACCAGCCGGATTGCTCCCCCGACGGCCGCTGGATCGCCTATGTGAAGTATCAGAATGACGCGATGGAACTCTGGGCGCTCGATCTTCAGAACAAGGAGTCTCACCAGATCACCTCCGGAGGTGCGGTAAACGTCGAGCCCCGCTTTTCGCCGGATGGCAAACACCTCGCCTTCGTCTCTACTTCGTATAACAAGCGCTTTCACATCTTCGTCGGCGATTTCAACGGCGGAGAGTTGACCAGCGTGCGGCAGCTCACCGGTGAATCCCGCAGCAATCTGCCTCGTTTCTACTACAGCGAATTCGATCACGAAATCAGCCCAACCTGGTCGCCGGACGGTGGAGAACTGATCTTCGTTTCCAATCGCGGACACATCTACGGAACCGGCGGCTTCTGGCGGATGAAGGTTGCACCCGGCTCAGAGCCACGCGAGATTCATTATGAAGAAACCGCGTGGAAGGCCCGCCCGGACTTCTCGCCCGACGGCAAACGCATTGTGTACGCTTCCTATCTTGGCCGCCAGTGGCATCAGCTGTGGGTAATGCCATCGGAAGGCGGCGATCCATTCCCCATTTCTTATGGAGACTTCGACAATACAAACCCCCGCTGGTCGCCCGACGGCACGCGAATCGCATTCGTCTCAAATCGCGGTGGCAACACATCCCTTTGGATACAGGACATGCTGGGCGGAGCCGAGCGCCAGGTGCTTGCGAAAGAGAAGCACTATCTAAAGCCGATGGGACATTTGAGCATCACCATTCTCGATCCCTTAGGAAAGCCCACGTCCGCACGCGTCTCGGTCACCGGAGAAGACGGCAAGGCTTACGCACCCGACGATGCATGGATGCATGCTGAAGACAACTTCGTTCGTTCAGATAGCAAGTTTGAATCACACTACTTCCACAGCCCGGGCAAAGCGGAGTTGACTGTTCCAGAGGGGCATATCCAGGTGGAAGTCACGAAGGGCTTCGAGTACCACGTAGCCAGGGAAAATGTGATCTGCAGTCCGCGCGCGCGATTGGTCATCCGTCTGAAACCGCTGCAGATTCCCAAAGAAGAGCATTCGCATTGGGCAAGTGCTGATCTCCACGTTCACATGAATTATGGAGGGGCCTACCGCAACACTCCAAAAGATCTAGTTGCGCAAGAAACGGCGGAGAATCTTTTTCTTGTCGAAAATCTGGTAGTCAACAAGGAGCAACGGATTCCTGATATCGCCTACTTCAGGACGTCGCCCGACCAGGCTTCGACCACGAACCACTGGCTACTACACGGCCAGGAGTTTCACACCAGCTATTGGGGGCATCTTTCACTGCTGTATCTGACACACAACTTTCTGCTGCCGGACTACGCCTCATACGGAAACACCGCGGCGGCGAGCCTTTTCCCCACCAATGCAGTAGTGGCTGATCTGGCGCACCAGCAAAATGCGCTCGTCGGCTATGCCCATCCCTTCGACATCGCGGAAGACCCCGCCAGCGATCCGACACTCACCCACGGAGAAAAACTGGACGAGGCTCTCGAACTGCCCGTCGATGCGGCATTGGGCAAAGTAGATTACGTCGAAGTCATGGGCTTCAGCGATCACCGCATGACCGCGTCTGTCTGGTACCGCCTGCTCAATTGCGGATTTCGCCTGCCCGCCGGTGCAGGATCCGACACCATGGCAAACTACGCATCGCTCCGCGGGCCCGTTGGCTTGACTCGCGTCTACGCCAGCGTTCCAGACAATGCGGTTGGCACGGCACCTTGGTTTCAGTCGCTCAAGAAAGGACGTACATTTGTGACCAACGGTCCGTTGCTGGGGTTCACTCTCGGCGGCAAGGCCGTTGGAGAAGAACTGAAGCTCCCTGCGGGTGAGAACAAAGTAATGTTCACTTCTTCGCTTCGTTCTTTCGTTCCTGTCGACCACTTCGAAGTGGTCTGCAATGGGCGTGTGCTGCGCGACTTGAAGACCGACAACGACCGGCAAACGGCCGACGTGAAAGGTACGATCGCGATTTCGCAAACCGGGTGGTGTGTACTGCGAGCCTCAAGCGACCAGCCGGAGCATCCAGTGCTTGACGACTATGTCTACGCCACGACGAGCCCGATTTACGTGAGTGTTGAGGGGTCTGTCGCCAAGCCCGCAGACGACGCTGCATTTTTCATCGCCTGGATTGACCGCCTGACTCAAGCGACAAAAGCCAACAACAACTGGAATACCACTGCGGAGAGAGCCTCCGTATTGCAGATGCTCGACCAGGCGCGGCAAGTCTACGTCAGGTTGCAGAAGTAGCCGAGGCGCAGCATACGCAGATCAGCTCTTTCGAGGACGATGAATCTGCTGCCTCGCAGGCGTGGTACCCCAAATCCGGACAGAACTCGAAAATGGCGTTATGTCCGGATTGACCACCACCCGCCCGGAGCGCCCAATCCGCGGTGCCTGGGTATTCGCGATGCAGTCTAGTATTGGCATATAACCGAGAGACCGAACGAAGACTCCCAGCTAAATGAATCACGTAACGAAGCCGAGGCGATCTTAATCGCGTTCGAGTCTGCAACGAAGAGTTCATCCCGCCATGGTTACTGGGCGAAGAACAAGCCGCGATTAGAGCAGCTTGCGACCGTCGCACTATACCTCGACGTGCGAGACGCGAAAATCAGGCTGGAATCGTTGTCGGGGCAATGTTGTGGTTCATAAAAAAGAGGTTCGTGGGATCGTACCGCGCCTTGAGTTGCGCCAAACGTTCGTATTTTGAAGCACCGTATGCGGCCTGGATCCGATCGGGTGTTTCGTCCGCAGTCATGTGGTTGGAGTAAACCGATTTCATGACAAAGGGCTTGGTCGCGTCCCAGAGATCACGAGCCCAGGTGATGTTTGCCGCATCATCTGCCGAGTCGGTCCACTCGGCGATAATAGACATTTCGAAATTCGCGTCGCGGTGATCGAATGCCATCGACTCTTTTGGAACACGATGAATCTCGCCCTTCATTTCGAACAAGAGAATCATTGATCGTGGTGAAGGCATGGCATCAGCGCCTCGATGCAGAATACCGGCGAGGTCTGCGCTTACTGTTTGAGCGAAACTAGATTTCCAGTAATAACGGTTCCCGATCGGGACTGCATCATCGACGAGGCGTTGCGCTTCCGTGTAACGCATCGGGCGAATGAGATCGGCAACTGGAGGACCAAATTGGCGCAAAGGCGCTAGCACGCGCTCGCCTTCAGCAATCGGCCCGCTATAGACCGCAATGACACCAACGATGGGTGTGCCGTCCGGGGTGTTCAAAAAAGCAAGAGTCGTGTAGAGTTCGTCGGGAGTGTTCGGCAGGAATTCACGATAGAAGTCGATGAACTCGGCGGCACGAACACGGGGATGGATAAGAAGACCGGCGAGAACTCCAGGAAGAGAGTGGAGGCGGTAGTGAAGTTGTGTGACAACGCCGAAGTTCGCTCCGGCACCGCGAATCGCCCAGAAAAGATCAGGATGAGATTGATCGCTGACGGTCAACACTTCACCTGCTGCCGTGACGAGTTCAACAGAGAGGAGATTATCGCAAGCGGCTCCGTGCTTGCCCATGAGGTAGCCGAGCCCACCACCGAGAGTGAGGCCGGCAATGCCTGTGTGCGAGACCTGGCCGCCAGTCGTGGCGAGCTGATGCTGCTCTGCCGCCTGATCGAACTCACCCCAAAGCACTCCCGCACCAGCACGAATGTCGCGCTCGACCGGATCAACCGAGATTCCCTTCATCCGGGTGAGATCGATGACAAGTCCATCCTGGCAGATTGCGTTGCCAGCGACGCCGTGGCCTCCGCCACGCACGCTGACCGGCAATTGTTCAGATCGCGCAAGTCTGAGCGCGGAAACGACGTCCGAACTCGAGGCGCAACGCGCGATCAGGGCAGGCGATCGATCGATCATTCCATTCCAGATTTGACGAGCTGCATTGAAGTCGTTGTGAGATGGCGCGAGAAGCTGGCCATGGAATTGGTGTTGCCAGCGATTGACCACGGATTGCGAGGCCGATACGTTCATGCTGCCTCCGGGACAAAGAGTAATGGCTGCGGTTCTTGTACTTGTTAGGGGCCATTCAGCGAAAACGGCAGGATCGGGTATGTGCGGGATTGTATCTCGTTTCGGTTGTGATCGAGTCACCGCCCAATTGGAAGTTATTCCAAAACCGACAGAGTTGGAATCATCGAGTCGGTTTTCGCCTTCGATAGAAGTGCAATGGATAAGCCGGCCTCCTTTACATAATCGCGATAGGGCAGCCCCTTTTGCATACAGAGGGCGCGAAGTTTTGTCCAAATCGAATAAACCTCAAGCGACTTGCTCTTGCCGTGCTTTGAGACATCTTCAGGAGAGAAAAGGCAGTCGGAAATGCGGACTTGGGTCAACGGGTGGACTTTCAAATTGGGGAGGTTGCTCTGCCGCAACGACGGCATTCGTAGATTATGCGACTATCAGCAGATCCATTTCATAACAAATTGATCCCTTTGGGGCGCAGAGCTTTTATTGCATACCTCCGCCTTCAAGGAGATCTGCTGAAAGGCGAAACCACTTGATGATACCGATAATGACACTTTTGCTTAAGGACATAAAAACGCTTGAGGACTATGCCCGAGCCTGCCTGTCAAAGGAAGAAGAACGAATGGTGCTCGTCACCCGGGAAGAGGCGGACGTGTTAGAGTCGTTCCGCCGCTTTAAGAATCAGGAGAGCTATTGATACCCTGCTTCTCCTTCGTGAAAAGACCACGGAAAAGCAGAGTTGATCCATTTTCGAAGTCTCGGGCGAGTGACCTCTACGGAAGTAAAGGCAAATTCCTGGACACGTGCTGGTTAGAGAACGATGCGGTGCTTTAAGCCTCGAAAAGGATACCTATTTACAAAATAGGTATCCGCACGATACTATCCGTCCATGGCGAAACACCCCGACGACCGCGACCTATTCCCCGGCGCACTCGAAATCATGATCCTCAAGTCGCTCCGGCTTAAGCCCATGCACGGCTACGCCCTGGTCAAGCACATCCAGCAAGTCTCCGATAACCTCCTGCAAGTGGAAGAAGGCTCCCTGTACCCCGCCCTCCAGCGGATGCTCCGCGAAGGCCTGCTTGAATCAGAGGAAGGAACCTCCGCGAAGGGTCGTCCCACCCGGATCTACAGCATCACGGAAGCCGGCCTCCGCCACCTCGAGCGAGAAGTCCTCAGCTTTGAAAAGATGTTCGCCGGAATCACCCGCGTCCTCGCATTCGACCAGGCATAAGGAGACTCACGATGCAGCCACTTCCCCGGCTCTTCGGTCGCACCCGCCGCTATCACGACATCGACGTCTCCATTCAGGAACACATCCAGGAGCGCGCCGACGAACTCGAGGCTGAAGGAGTTCCGCGCAAACAGGCCGAGCAAACCGCGCGCCGGGAGTTCGGCAACGTCGCTCTCGTCGAGCAGCGCAGCCGAGAACAGTGGCAGTGGCGCGCTCTCGAATCTCTTCTCGCCGATCTCAAGTTCACTCTTCGCCGTCTGCGCAAGTCGCCCGGGTTCGCAGTCACCGTCCTGTTGACGCTCGCCATCGGCATCGGCGCCAACACCGCCGTCTTCAGCGTGATCGATGCCGTCCTGCTCAAGCCGCTTCCCTATCCACAATCGGACCAGCTTGTCGCATTGTGGATGAGCGCCCCAGGCGCCGCGGGGCTTTCGAATTTCGAAGAGGGCCTTCGCCTCTCTCCATCCATGTACGTCACCTTCTCCGAGCATAACCACACGTTCCAATCTCTCGGAGTATGGGTGCCAAACACGGCAAACGTCACCGGCATCGCACAGCCCGAGCAAGCGAAAACCCTGCTGATCAGCGACGGCGTCCTGCAAACGCTCGCCATCCCTCCTGCCCTGGGGCGCTCGTTCTCCGCAATCGACCAGAGCCCCAACGGTGCAAAAACCGTCATGTTGAGTTACGGCTATTGGCAGCGGCGCTTTGGGGGCGATCCGCGGGTAATCGGCCGAACCATCCAGCTCGACTCCCAAACGCGCGAGATTGTCGGTGTAATGCCGCGTGGCTTCCGCGTTGTTGATCGCGATTTCGATCTTTTAGTGCCGCTTGCCTTCGATCGCGGCAAACTCATCCTCGCGGGATTCGGTTACAACGGCATCGGACGCCTGAAACCCGGTGTGTCCGTGGCCCAGGCCGATGCTGACGCAAGCACGCTAATCGAGACATGGATGCACTCCTTCTCGAATGGCCCCGGCACCAATCCCTTCTTCTACCGGAGATGGAAGATCACCCCGGAATTCCGCCCGCTGAAGCAGCAGGTCGTCGGGCAGATTTCCAACATTCTCTGGGTTGTGATGGCCACCGTCGGCCTGGTAATGCTGATCGCCTGTGTAAACATTGCCAACCTGCTCCTCGTTCGCGCGGACTCACGCGAGCACGAGCTCTCTGTTCGGGCCGCACTCGGCGCGGGCCGGGCCCGCATCGCGCGCGAACTGCTGGTTGAAAGCGTCACACTTGGTCTCCTCGGTGGTGTGCTCGCGCTCGGCGTCGCATATGGGGGGCTACGCCTTTTACTCGCATTCGGTCCCGCCAATCTGCCCCGCATCAGCGAAGTTGCCCTGGATGCGCGTTCGCTTGCCTTCACGCTCGCCATCTCGGTCATCTCAGGATTTCTCTTCGGCTCTATCCCCGCGTTTAAATATGCGAGCACTCGAGCGGCCGCGGCACTCTCCGGAAGCAGCCGGACAGCAAGCGCAGGCAGGGTTCGCCAGCGCTCCCGCAACATCCTTGTAGTTGCGCAGGTCGCCATGGCGCTGGTCCTCCTCGTCAGTGCGCTTCTCATGATTCGCACATTCGCTGCTCTCCGCAATGTCGAGCCCGGTTTCTCCGATCCTGAACATCTCGAGACCATGCGGATATACATTCCCGAGTTGCTCGTCGCAGATCCCGTCCTCGTCACGCGCACCGAGAATGAAATTGCCGACAAGATCTCTGCGGTTCCGGGTGTGAAATCGGTTGGTTTCGCCGCCAGTGTACCCATGGAAGGCATCGATCCTAATTGGGATGAGTTCGGCGTTGAAGGCAAACAGTATGATGGCAACGAGCCTCCCCTGCGCCTGTTTAACTACGTTTCGCCTGGATATTTCTCCACCATGGGCACGCGACTACTCGCCGGACGTGACTTCACATGGAGCGACATCTACAGCGTGCAGCAATACATCATCGTGTCTGACAGTTTCGCCCGCGAAAACTGGGGTTCGGCAGCGGCAGCCATCGGCAAGCGTGGCCGCCAATTCACAAACATGCCGTGGCAGCAAGTCATCGGAGTTTCCGAGGATGTCCGCCACAACGGTGTGGATGAAAAAGCTCCGGCGATCATCTACTGGACCGCGATGATCAACAGCCCCTACACGCGCAAGCCGACAATCGATTCTCAGCGAGCGGTCACCTTCGCTGTCCGCAGCAATCGTGCGGGTAACGAGTCGCTCGTCGCCGATATCCAGAGTGCGGTCTGGTCGGTCAATGCCAACCTGCCCCTCGCTTCCGTCGGCACCATGCAGGAAATCTACTCCAAGTCCATGGCGCGCACCTCATTCACGCTGACAATGCTCGCTATCGCTGGATCGATGGCGCTTGCCCTCGGAATCATCGGCATCTACGGCGTCATCTCCTACGCCGTCTCGCAGCGCACCCGCGAAATCGGCATTCGCCTCGCTCTCGGCGCGCAGAAGAACGAACTGAAGTGGATGTTCGTCCGCTCCGCCCTCACGCTAACCGTGATCGGAGTCGTAATCGGAATCGCCGCGGCCGCGGCTCTGACGCAATCGATGAAGTCGCTTCTCTTCGGCATCACGCCGCTCGATCCCCTCACCTACGTCACAGTTCCGCTCGTGCTAGCCGTAGCGGCCCTCCTCGCCAGCTATTTGCCCGCCAGGCGCGCCGCCTCCATCAACCCCGTAGAGGCGCTCCGCGTCGAGTAGTTCTTCGTTCAGCGTTCGCCCCCAGTGAAGTCTGGCCGCTCCGCTCAAGTCCCCGCGCCGAGATCCGGCGAACGAAATCGACTGTGAACTCGAAACTGTGAACTTGGAACTGTTGCATGCTACCCTTGACAGTTCTCAAAATTCTCTGCAGACTCGCTGTCTTTTTCGAGTGAATCAAGGCATGCGGCTGCTTTCGGAGCCACGATGAAGCGCCTGTTATCCATCGCCCTCTTTTGCACCTTTGCAATCTCTGTTCACGCCCAGGCCGTAGACGCCACGGTTTGCGACATCCTCGAAAAACCGCAAACATTCAATGGCAAAATCGTCCGCATCAAGGGAACGGTTTCCTCCGGCTTCGACGAATTCGTCATCAAGGCCGACGACTGCAAGCATCACATCGACAGCATCTGGCTTTCGTATCCCGAAGGCACAAAAGCCAAGTCAGGACCTGCCGCCCTGCTGCAGCTTCAGCCTGCACGCAATTTCACGGGAACCGTTACACCGGTTGATCGCGCGCCGGTGACTCTCGACAAGAGCAAAGACTTCAAGCAATTCGATTCCATGCTCGCCACCGCCTACAAAGGTGGAGGTGTATGCCTCGGATGCTCCAAGTACGAGGTGAGCGCAACTCTAACCGGGCGCCTGGATTTTGCAGCACCCGCCCTGCAACGCGATGCCTCAGGCAAGATCACCGCCATCTCCGGCTTCGGCAATCTGAACGCGTGGCCCACGCGCCTCGTGCTGCAATCTGTCTCTGATATTGCGCTGCACGAAATCGACTACTCCAAGATCACGGCAATCACTAAGAGCGAAGCCAACGTCGACGCCGCGGGCGATCCCAAAGCCGCTGTGCACGGATTTGCCAAGGTATTCGGCGCCGGCAATGCTCTGGGCGACCAGGTCGAACACGCGGCCGCAGCATTCGGAAAAGAAGGTGAGGACAACGGCGTCAACGTTGGCTTCAGCGGAATGAACGAAGCTTCACCGCGGACCGAGCAGAAGGGCGATCACGCTTCGCCCGATGGTGTTCTCTACAACTGCACCTTCGATTCCAGCAAGCTCAAGGGCAACGCGATGGCCTTTGCCACCGCACACGTGGGCGAACACATCGCCAACCTGCGCGACACACAAAATTCGGCGGCAACCCTGTACACCCTGGAGAATCGTGCCTGGGTTACAACCGCGCTCGCCGCTGTTGGCGCCCGTCAGAAAACGCTGACCATTCCCGGAGGCTACATGATCTGGAACGCGGCGTGGCCACCAGCCGATATCAACAAACTCAGCAGCGAAGCCCTCAGTGAGTTCCTGAAAAATCAGGCGCTGCTCATGTAGTCAGCGCCGAGCAATCATGTTCGGGAGCAGTTTATTTCCAGCGGTCTTGTCCGCCACGTAGCCCACCGATGGCGTCCAGCTCAACAACCCGTTTGAGGTTTCGCCGCTTGCGTGGACCTCAAACCGGATCGAGTCGCCAGCTGCAACCTGGACGTTGTCGACATTCGTCGCGTATCCCACCTGATCAGTACCAGCAATCAACTGCCTTCCACCCTGACTCGGCCAGATCTGCGTCACATTTCTACCCGAAACCAGATTGACCGACAAAGTCATCTCGCCGCCCTGACCGCTAGGATTGAGTGCGTGCCCCCGGATGCTGATGGTCCCGGGATTCGTCGCAACCCACACCCGGGCGACGCCGCTTCCATCGCAACTGCCGGTGCAGGTTCCCGGCGCCATGTTGAAGGCGTTCACAAACTGGGCCGGACTTCGTCTCCCATGCGCCGTTGTTGTCGCTTGCGGAGTAGTGCGGCATCTCAGCCCAGGTCGCCTGAGAAGACTCGTACACGTAGCGCCACTGGTTCTTTCCCTGCGTTGTCGAAAACTGTTCGGCCGCATAATTGGGCGTTGTTGTCGTTTGCAGGTTGTTCACATCTGCAATCGAGCCGATACTCTTGCCGCCTAAAAATTTGCCGTGCTGCTCGAAATACAGGTTGTTGTGAATCTTCCCCACGGGCGAGGCGTATCCCCGTCCTTTGTTGTCTTCCCAAACCGACGCCGCTCCCGGCTGACGGGAGTGCGCGTTCTGTGCGAAGGTATTGCCTTCGAACTCCAGGTCACTCGAGTGGTCGCCGCCGTGAATGTTCAAGATTTCCACGGCTGGACCCGCATTTGCCGCAAAGAAGTTTGACTGAAGACTGACATGATCTTCTGACCATTCAAAGTCGATACCGGTTTGGTCCGGACTGTCGGTTGCGGGCACTCCAAAGATGATGTTGTTTACAAACCTCACCTGGCTTATGCGCCCCAGGATCACCGCTGCTGTCCCGGTCGGCGTATGACATGCTGCCTCTTCAAACAAGACCGAGTTCAGCACCGTCACATTCGTCATCCCCAAAAGGCGCAGCGAGTCGCTGCACCCAAGCCCGGCGGCTCTGTATGTCTTCGACGCATTGGCGCCATCTCCCGACAGAATCAGCCCATTGAGAACCACGTCCTGGAAAGCATTGTGTCCGTCGCGGTTGTCGTGGTGTTTGCCTCGGCATCAAAAGCCACGCTATCCAGATTGTTCGATCCCCGCACGTCGCTCACAGTCACGTCCTTCAGCACATACTGCGAGCTGGTGTACCTCACATACGAAGCGACATTGAACAAGATCCCCGATGACAGATTGATATTCAGACTCGACGCAAATGGATCCTGCACGTGACGCGACACCGGATAGGCGGTCGAATATCCGCCCCAGATTCCCCCGTTGTCGTGCGCATCGATATTGCTGATGGTGATCCCGTTATTGAAGAGCTGCGTGTAATGCAACAGAATTCCTACGCTCGCCTTGCCCACCTCAAGGTCGCTGACCTTCCAGAAATTCGCATCGGTCAGGAGGACGCCGATGTCGCTGACCTGCCTGGTTGCGAAGAATCTTCGGCTTCGCTCCGGTTCCGTACGCCGACAACGTAATCGGCTCACTCGCCGTGCCGCGCCCCGTGAGCGAAAATTCCTGATTCCATGCGCCGCCCCGCGCCAGCAGAATCTGATCGCCCGGCAGGAAAGTCCTGATTTGATTTGCAGGCGCAAAGATGCACCAGGGATGCGCCATGCTGTGCGGTCCGCCATCACTGCAGTTCGAGCCAGCTTGATTGTTGATGTAGTACGCATTCCCGCTGGCGCGCGACGCACTGCGCAAGCCCAGCAGGCCACCGCAGCGCACAAAACAACGAGAAGCAAGAAAATTCGGCCAGCGATGGCTTCTGCCCTTGCGGACCGTCGGCTGTTTGAAGATGATTAGAAGGGCTTCTCACTGAGTACTTCAGAGAGCCACGGCAGGCACACGAATCCGCAAGGCAACGAAGGCAACAAGAACAACTCCCCAGACGCGATATCCGCGTTTGGCGTCAAGCGAACAGAACCACACCACGGCAGTCACCTGAAACGTGCAGTCGCAGATCAGCCGAAGCTTTCTGGCGATTGATTAATTAGCTGGATTCTACACAACAGAAACTGTGGAATTGAAGGTAACGGGAGTCACTTCAGAGCGGAACTTTAATTACTTCCGCCGCAAGATTAACCTTGCCTTTTCCCTCGCAGAACAGTCACAATCCAAAGCATTGTTGGCGTCGCCATGCGCGATTCAGGTTGCGCCCAGACTCACCAAGGGAGATTTTCATGTCCACCATGCAGGATCAGATCTGGAGGGGCGCCACTTTCACCATCGAACGCAGCCAGAATCCTGCTGCCGATGCGGTCATTTTCCGTTTCTCCGGCCCATTTACGGCGCGGGATATGTATTCGTCTTTGACTCCCCTGTCGCATTGCGCAATATCTTCGAAACCGATCCGCCGCATCATGCGCCAAATCGGTCAACATTTTTGACCTCACAGAAGTTCCCTACATGGACTCCTGCGGTCTCGGGCCTGCTCATCGGCCACTTCGTCCGTTGCCAGAACAAGGGCGTCCACCTCATCGCCGCCGGCGTCACGCCACGCGTTCTGCAACTGCTCAAAACCACGAAGACCGACCAACTCTTTCCCATAACCGCAACAGTGGATGAGGCCTCCAGCCTCCCGAATTCCAAGCCGCAGTGACCCGTCCAAATGAACTCGATTCCCACAGCTTCGTGTCACATGCCTCAAACCTAAGTTGCATTCCGAGACATTCCTCCAAACTGTTATAACTAAAGAAGAAATTTAGAATTAATCCACTCCTCACCAGACCGCACTTGGAGATGGTTGCGGGACTTATGCAGATTGAAGCCACGACATTTCCCGCACCCGAGCCCAACCAGAACCTTCTGCATAAGGCGTATTTCGTCGAGCAGATCTGCCTGGTACTGGCGATCCAGATTGTGCTCATTAATTTGCTCTCGCACGTCTTCACGTTCGTTGGCAGTTTGTTGCCGGCGAGCTATCTGCATATGCGGGGTTCGTCCGCGCTTGCAGTGCTGTGCGCAACCGTGGCCTTGTTCCTCACCGAAGCCGGCCGGCCTCAGCAACTCTATCGCATGGGCAAGATTCTTGCGGGCTTGACGACATTGATTGCGGCTGCAAGATTCTGGACGCCAGCGCAGCAAGCCTTCGCGCATCTCGACAGATTCCTGAACGGAGATCAGCTTTCATCGCAGCAGGTTCCCTCCCACATTTCCGCTTCCGCTTTCGCTTTCCTGCTTTTGGGAATCGTGATTCTGCTGATTCGTTCGCGCGAATCGCTTTTCGGCAGCATCGCAGACGTCAGTGCAACTCTGCTTGCGCTTCTGGTCCTCATCGTGCTGTCTGAGTTTCTGTTTGGAACGGTGCATATCCCAGGTTCGTCCACCGAGGGGCTTCCGTCATTTCCTACAATCGTCTGCCTCGCCCTTCTGACCTTGGTTACCATTCTTCGGCGGGCAGAACACGGCGTCTTCTCGGTATTTCTTGAAGACGGCATTGGCGGACGAATCGCACGCATCATCGCACCGGTTCTGGTCATCCTGCCATTTCTGCGTGAACTTGGCCGGGCGCGGATGTTGAATGCGCGATTGGTTCCCACGCCCTATGCCACCGCCGCTCTCACATCGCTGGCGACCATTTTCTCCTTCGCATTGCTCCTCCTTCTGGTGCGGCTCATTAACCGCATGCAAAACGAGATCCAGGGTTTGACGTTGCGCGATGAATTGACCGGCCTCTACAACTTCAGAGGGTTCAACTTATTTGCCGATCAGGCATTTCGCCTTGCCCGCCGCGCCAGAATGCCCTTCGGCGTATTGTTCGTCGACATGGATAATCTGAAGATCATCAACGACGAATTAGGGCATAGCGCCGGATCCGTTTCGCTGGTTGAAACAGCAAAGCTGCTGAGCGCAACTTTCCGCGAAACCGACGTAATCGGCCGCCTTGGAGGAGACGAGTTTGTGGTAGCCGGCCAATTCGACTCAAGCGAGATCGCGGTTGCCATTGAGCGTTTGCGTGCAGGCGCAGCGGCAAAAACCCAGCTCGCCGGAAACCGGTTCTTTCTCAGCCTCAGCATGGGCTACGCCGCAACAGACCACGCGGCTGACGAAACCTTGAAAAGCGTCGTGGCCCGGGCAGACAAGGCAATGTACAAAGAGAAGCGCGCGAAGAAGAGAAAAGCCCTCGCCTGATAAGCACGACTTCAATTCGCCGTGGGCTGCTCCTCAATCTGGTCTATCACCAGGACCGGCATAGGCCGCTTCTCCTTCTCCAGCTTCAATCCCAGTTCATTTTTGAAGGCGTCGAATAGCGAAACCGCGCCGCTCGGATCGGCGGCCAGCGTTCCGCTGGACTGCTGACTGTGCGCTCGACGGAGGTGGCGCCAGCGTACGATCTACCGAACTGAAGGCCAGCGTAAAATCGAACGACCCCTTCAATCCCGTACCATCCACAACCGGATAGTAAATGTACCCAAATGCCAGATTTGGAAGCAGGATTCCCAGTTGCTCGAGCGTGACATTCTGGCAGTAGACGAGCCTGTTGATCATAGGATTTCCAAGGCGAAGATCTTTCCCGTTGGGTCCCGGTCCCTCGTCGCATCGCGTACGCTTCGTCGGATCCGCCGTGGTCAGCTTCGGGCTCACCGCCTTGAGGGTGTATGCAGTGACCGGACGATCCTCCCAATGGTCTTTCATCTTGAAGCGATCCTCAATCAGCGCGCGCAGCATATGCCGCAGTTCGTAGATATCCACCTGTGGAGGCACCGCCTTCGGGTCCCCCGCATCTTCCGGCAAGATCTTCGCGTGAATGTCGAATCTATTGCTATCGAGCCACTTGGGTGCGCCTGCAATTGCTTCGCTATCGACCGGATTGAGATCCCACGCAAATGCGATGATCTGTTTCACGGTAAGCCCGTGCACATCCACCTCGCCATTGTTCACGCGCCCCCTCGCCTGTGTATCCGGCTTCGACGGCTTGATCGTCGCCACTTCAAATTGCGCCGGCGGCAAGGCCGGCAATCGCTTGTCGAGATCCGGCGGATTCGCACTAGGAGTCTTGTTCACACTGTCGACAATGAACACGGTGCGTGGTGCAGTTTCGAGAGACAGCTTCAATCCCAGTTGTTTGTCGACGGCATCGAAGATGGAGATTCCCTCCGCACCGGCCGCCCCTAGCAGCCCCCGCGGCGTCCACGTAATGGTGAAGTCATATGTTCCCTTCAAACCCGTCGAATCGATAACCGGCTTGTCCAGATAGCCGCCTGCCAGATCGCGAATATCATCGACGAACTTCTGCATGGTTTCGTTTTTGCAGATGACCACGATTTGCCGAATCGCACCCGCAGCCTGGTTTGCAGGCGGAGGTTGAAACTCGCAGGTCGCTTCGCCTTCCGCGGCCTGCGCTTCTTTCATCTTCACTTTTCCAGCCGGGGCTTTCATCACAAATGCCGGCATCGGTGCAGTGCCCTCGTGCGTCACAAGGTTGAAGCGCTCTTTCAGCAGGGCCTGCAGCATCAGCCGCTGGTCCGCCTTCGAAGTTGCCGGTGGCGCCTTGGCAACAATCTCAAAGCGATCCCACTCCAGCCAGCTCGGGCCGCCTTGCACATTGTCGGCATCGACGTTGTACGCCGTGGCAATCAAATCGGCCATCGTCGTCTGGTGAATGACGTAACGGTCGCCGTTCAAATTGCCGCCGTCCATAAACGGACGCAGCGCATGCGGACTCACATGCACATCGGCGACCTCAAACGACGCCGTATGAGCGGCCGGGACAGGCGACGTTGCCGCATCAGTGGGCGCCTGGGCCGCACAGAAAGCAGCTCCGGCAACAATCATCATTATTGAAGTTGCAAAAGGAGTCTTCAGCTTGATCATGATGGAGACCTCCAACGAAGATAGAGCAAGGTACCGAAACCGGGAATTGGCTTAGTGTAAGACGAAGAATTCGATGAAAGTCCTCAAAAAAGTGGCCAATCTCTCATTCACCTTGTTTGCTCTCCTGGCTGAGTTGTTTGCCGATGGATTTCCTGGCCCGCTTGCTCCCGGACTGCAACGGATGTCATGCTCGAACTATGCGTAGAAATGCCCTTGTGTGTGCTTTCGCTGCCCTGCTCCTCTGTTCTCTCCCCGCTGCTGCTCAGGACAAAGGTTACTGGCGCGCCACCAGTAACAATGCCGTCGCCATCACCGGTGATCTGTCCATCTCTGAGTCCAAGCTATCGATCAATCTCACTGCGTTCATCATGGCGCAGATTCGACCACTCAAGCCGGCTGAAGCCAGCGCGGCATTCGATGCTGACATCAACGAGGGCGGCAGCGGCTTTCTCTACCGCACGAACGTTCCCGCAGCCAAACGCTTCCTTCACAAAAACACCCTCTGCGGATCGGACGATACCCAGTGGATGGCAACCTATGCCCACGGCCGCATCCTGCGCGTTGCTTTCTTCTCTGGAACAGACATGCCGGTGATCACGCCAGACGCTCTGGCCAACTCGACCGACGTTTGCGGTACATATACCTACTCGCGCTGATCTGCGACAGACCACAAATCACTGCGTAAACTCTGCCCCGCAGGCTTCCGACAGCATTTATCCTTGAACCTGAACCACCACTCTGTACTTCGAAGGAACAACATGGCGGAGATAGCCGTTGAGTCCACTGCAACTCCCGCGCAACTGCCCGACCTGCACGTAGCCGTTCTCGGCGCGGGCAAGATGGGCGGAATTCTGCTTCAAGCCTTCCTCAAGCAGAATCTCTTTGCCGCGGATCTGATCCACGCCACAGTCGCCCACGCCGAAAAAGCAGTCGCCCGCGCCGCGCAGTGGGGCGTTGATGTCGGCACGGATAACCTGGCCGCCGCGCGCCAGGCCGACTTCATCCTGATCGGCGTCAAGCCCTTTCAAGTACCTGACCTGATCGCCGAGATCAAGCCCGCACTGACTCCAGAGAAGACCATCGTCTCGTTTGCTGCCTCCGTAAAGACGCGCGCCATCGAGGATGCAGCCGGCATCGAGATTCCCGTCATCCGCGCGATGCCCAACACGCCGTCCGCCCTCGGCGCAGGCATTGCCGGACTTTGCCGCGGCCGCTTCGTCAAGGACCAGCAAATGGATCTGGCGCAGCGCATCTTCGAAACGGTGGGCCGCTCCGTCATCGTCGACGAGAAGCACATGGATGCCGTAACCGGCCTCTCCGCCTCCGGTCCCGCCTATATCTACATCATCATCGAGGCTCTGGCCGAAGCCGGCGTCAAGGTCGGCCTCCCCCGCGACACCGCGACCCAGCTCGCCGCACAAACTGTTTACGGCGCCGGAAAGATGGTGCTAGAAACCGGCTACCACCCTGCGCTGCTCAAGGACGAAGTGACCACACCCGCAGGCTGCACCGTAGACGGGATTCTGGAACTTGAGGAAGGCGGCCTCCGCGTCACGCTGATCAAAGCCGTAATGCGCGCCACCGAACGGGCCAAACAACTGGCCGCTGGATAACGGCGTCGACTCGGAAACGCTGGGTGCCCCAGGTCTCGCTTCTGAGACCTGGGATTCTAACGATCCTGAAGCGCTGATCTGCTAACCTTCGACCTTGCCCATCCAACGCCCATCCTGGCTCCCCCCCTACATCCCCGAACTGCAGGGATTGCGCGGCATCGCCGTCCTCTCCGTGGTTCTCTACCACTGCCACCCGCGCTTCACCGGCACGTGGATCTATCCCGCATCGTTATGGGGCTGGACCGGCGTCAATCTCTTCTTCGTTCTCTCCGGGTTTCTGATCACTTCGATCCTGCTTGAGTCCCGCGGAAAGCCCCACTACTTTCGCAATTTCTACGCGCGCCGCGCCCTTCGCATCTGGCCCGTGTATGTCCTGGTGCTGGTCGTCTGCTATTTGAATGCTCCCTGGTTTATCGGCCCGACGATCTGGGACGCAATCAGGACAGCACCATGGTGGGCGTACCTGCTGTTTCTGCAGAATCTTTTCCACCTCGCGCTGCCGCCCGCCATCGGCCCCACATGGTCGCTGGCGATCGAGGAGCAGTACTACTTTCTCTGGGCGCCCGTCGTGCGTTTTCTGCGCGCGCCGTGGATGCTCACAACATTGCTTGTTGCCGCATTGATCGCATCCCCGCTCTTTCGCCGCACGCACTTCGTCTGGATCACGCCGACGCACACCGTTACGCACATCGATGGCATCGCCATGGGCAGCCTGCTGGCGCTCGCCCTGTACACGCTGCCACTCAGCCGCCGCGTCTGGCTCTGGATCGGCCTTGCCGCCATGCCCATCGGATTCCTCGCCGCCGCCACCATCGCCGGCGGTACTGCATTTCTTGATACCGCTCTCACCACGCTCTTCGCAGGAGCAGTGCTCTCCTCCATCGCTTCCACCGGATCGCGCACGCCGGTGAATGCGATCCTCCGCCGCGGCCCCCTCGCCTTCTACGGACGCATCAGTTACGGCCTCTACATGACGCACATCATGGTCTTCATCTACTTCGGCTGGTTCGACGCCCGCATGGATCAGTACGGAATGCTCGGCAATCTCGCGGTGGTCGCGTTCCGCCTCACAGCCTGCACGCTCGCCGCCACCATCCTCTGGTACGGATTCGAATCAAGAATTCTGCGCCTCAAGCGTTTTTTTGAGAACAAATCCCGCCAAAACCCGTCAGCATAGATAAGCGCTCCTTCCCCAGGTGAGGTCACCGGATGCAATCTTCGCACTCTGCTGCGGTTCTGCTCCTGATCGGCTTGTTGAATTCTTGTGTCGTCCCATTCGCCGCAGCACAGGCGCCCCCTGCCGCAACCTCTGCAACCGCCTCCCTTCGCCAGGACCAGCCACAAACCGTCCTCCGAACCAACGCCTTCTCGGTTCTGGTCGACGTCGTCGTCACCGACCAGAACACCGCAGTCCACGGAATCGATCCCAAGCGCTTCCATATTTACGAAAACGGCCGCGAACAGGCGATCACTTACTTTGAAGAGCACAAGCCGGATCAGTCCGCGGTTCCAGTCCAGCACCGCACGATGCCGCCGCACTACTACAACAATTTGCCGACGCATTCGCCGAGTAGCGCCGTAAACGTGTTGCTGCTCGACGGCCTCAATACTCCGCTAGGCGACCAAGCTTACGTCCGCAAGCAGATGGTGGAATACGTCAAAACCATCGCGCCGGGCACAACGCTGGCGGTCTTCACGCTCTCTTCGCGACTACGCTTGGTTCAGGGATTTACCTCAAACATCGACGACCTTGTCAAAGCCCTCAACAGCGCCAAAACACTGCCTCAACAATCCGTAGCGCTTGACTCCGGCGCAGGAGGCGCTTTCGACTCTGCCATTGGCAACGCAGGGCTCGTATCCGGGCCAGGTGCCGCAGAAGCACTCGCTGCGTTGCAGGCATTTCAGGGTGAGGTAAATGCGTTTCAGACGGACCTGCGCGTCCAAATGACACTTGAGGCGATGCAGCAACTTGCTCGTTACCTCAACGCGATCCCGGGACGTAAGAACCTGATCTGGTTTTCCGCTTCATTTCCCATCGCTCTCGGCCCCGATCCCGGAGATGAATCCCTGAAGAACTCGCGCAGCTATGCGGATCAGATTCGCGTCACCAGCGATCTGCTCGTTGCGGCGCGTGTCGCGGTCTACCCAGTAGATGCAAAAGGCATGATGCACCTGCCGGGCTTTGATGCCTCAGACAACGGTCTAAGTTCCACCGCGGGCGGCGGCGATGGCACACCCAGTTTTGCTCGAAACAACGCACAAGCGATGTCAGGCAATGTCGAATTCGCGCTTCTCCATGGAACAGATAGCAAGCGACACGGGCGGCAAGGCCTTCTTCAATACCAACGGATTCAAAGCCGCAATCGCCAGCGCCATCGCAAACGGAGAGAGCTACTACACCATCGGCTATGTGCCGGAGTCTACCGAGTTCAACGGCGCTTTCCGCAGAATCAAGATCAAGCTCGATTCGAGCAAGTACGATCTCGAGTATCGAAGCGGATATTATGCCGATCCCCCGGGAAAGCTGAATCCGCGCGGCACCACACAGGCCAGCCCAATGGCCAGCGCAACGTTGCACGGTGCGCCACTCTCAACCCAGGTTCTATTTCAAACGCGGGTTCTTCCGGCAACGGATCCCGAATTCAAGGACATCAGCGTAGCTGCCGGTCCAGCAGGCGAGCTTGCGCCATCGCTGAAAGGACCGGCTCTCCGCTACATCGTCGATCTAGCCGTCGATCCGCACACTCTGGTCTTTGACTCGACGGTTGCGGAAACACATACCGCTTCGATCGAATTCGCCGTGGTTGCCTATGACGCTGACGGCAAACGCATCAACTATCTCGATCGCACCGCTCAGCTTGCGCTCAATCCGGAACAGTATGCACAGATTATGAAATCCGGTCTCCCAGTCCGGATGGCGATCGACGTTCCACCCGGGCAGGGTTCCCTGCGCATCGCAGTTCACGACAGGCTCGGCGCCCGCGTTGGCTCGCTCGAGATTCCCCTAACCACCGGCGCCAAGTGATACCCCACTTGTCCGGCCCTCCGCACACCAAAGCGAGACGGTCGAGAATGCAGAAGCTTCCCCCGCTATTCCCCGCGACAGGAAAGTCCCATTTGGTGATGCGGCATCTCATCGCCTTGTGACTCCAATCACCCCCGCCGTTAACATTCGGCTGCTAGCCTGAAGTGGTACGGAATTCTTCCCCTCCCGAGGTGCCCCATGACCAGCGCGACGACCGAAATCAAACGGGCCGAAGCAAATACGGAAGGCCCCCTCAGCCCTGAAATCCTCAACAAGATGGACGCCTATTGGCGCGCCGCCAACTATCTTTCCGTCGGCCAGATCTACCTCAAAGACAATCCACTGCTTGAACGCCCGCTGACGCTCGATGATGTGAAGCCGCGCCTGCTCGGCCACTGGGGCACAACCCCCGGACTCAACTTTCTCTACGTGCACTGGAACCGCCTGATTCGCGAACGGCATCTCGACATGATCTATGTGATCGGTCCGGGACACGGCGGCCCGGGCCTGGTTGCCAACACATATCTCGAAGGCTCCTACTCCGAGATCTATCCTCACATCGAGCAGAATCGCGACGGCATCAAGCGCCTCTTCCGCCAGTTCAGCTGGCCCTACGGCATTCCCAGCCACGTTGCGCCGGAGACGCCGGGTTCCATCCACGAGGGTGGAGAACTGGGCTACTCGCTGGTCCACGCATATGGCGCTGCGTTCGACAATCCAAACCTGATCGTCGCCTGCGTGGTTGGCGACGGTGAAGCTGAGACTGGACCGCTGGCGACAAGCTGGCACTCAAACAAATTCCTCAATCCTGCGACTGACGGCGCCGTGTTGCCCATCCTGCACCTCAACGGCTACAAGATCGCCAATCCCACGGTGCTGGCGCGCATTCCTCATGCAGAACTTGAGAACCTGATGCGCGGCTATGGATACGAGCCATTCACACTCGAAGGCCACGACCCGGCGACCATGCACCAGAAAGCTGCCGCAGTCTTCGACAAAATCTTCGACCGCATTGCCGCGATCCAAAAGGCAGCGCGCGAGGGTGGATCGACCGACCGGCCCGCATGGCCCATGCTGATCATGCGCACGCCCAAAGGCTGGACAGGACCGAAGGAAGTCGACGGCAAGCCAGTGGAAGGCACCTGGCGCGCCCACCAGGTTCCGTTCGCAGAACTCCGCGAGAAACCGGACCACCTGCGCCTATTGGAAGACTGGATGCGCAGCTACAAGCCCGAAGAACTCTTTGACGAAAAGGGTGCATTCCGGGAAGAGCTCGCCGATATCGCCCCTAAGGGCCGATTGCGCATGGGCATGAATCCGCACGCCAACGGCGGCCTGCTGTGGCAGCCGCTTACGATACCGAGCTTCCGCAACTTTGCGGTTAAGGTTGACGCACCCGGAGCAACAACCGCCGAGTCAACACGCGTGCTGGGCAAATTGCTGCACGCGGTGATGGAAGCCAACAAGGACACAAAAAACTTCCGCGTCTTCGGCCCGGACGAAACAGCCTCAAACCGCCTGCAGGATGTAATCACCGGAACCGGCAAAACCTGGGAGGCCGAGACGCTTCCCGTGGATGAGGATCTCTCACGCACCGGGCGCGTCATGGAAATCCTGAGCGAACACATGTGCCAGGGCTGGCTCGAAGGCTATCTGCTCACCGGCCGTCATGGATTCTTCAGCTGCTACGAGGCATTCATCCACATCGTCGATTCGATGGTGAACCAGCACGCGAAATGGTTGAAGGTGACCCGGCAGATTCCGTGGCGCAAGCCGATCGCATCACTGAATTACCTCCTGAGTTCGCTGGTGTGGCGGCAGGATCACAACGGCTTCTCGCACCAGGATCCCGGCTTCATCGATCACCTGGTAAACAAGAAGGCGGATGTCGTACGCATCTATCTCCCGCCCGACGCCAATACTCTGCTCTCGGTAGCTGACCACTGCTTGCGCAGCAAGAACTACATCAACCTGATCGTCGCGGGAAAGCAGCCCGCTCCGCAATGGCTCACGATGGACGAAGCCGTGGCGCATTGCACCACCGGACTCGGCATCTGGAAGTGGGCCTCGAACGACAATGGTAATCCCGACGTGGTGATCGCTTCGTGCGGCGATGTGCCGACAATGGAAGCGCTCGCGGCTGTCATGCTCCTTCGAACTCAGGCGCCTGACTTGCGCATCCGCTTCGTGAATGTGGTCGACCTTATGTCATTGCAGCCACCGTCTGAGCATCCGCACGGGCTGTCTGACGAAGAGTACGACGCTATCTTTCCGCCGAAGGTTCCGACCATCTTTGCATTTCACGGATATCCGTGGGGAATTCACCGGCTCACCTATCGCCGCCACAATCACGACAACCTCCACGTGCGCGGATACAAGGAAGAAGGCACCACGACGACGCCGTTCGACATGTGCGTGCTCAACAATATCGATCGGTTCCAGCTTGCGCTCGATGCGATTTCCCGCGTAGAGCGGCTCGCGCCAAAGGCTGACGAAGCGCGTCAATGGTACTCAGAGGAGATTCAGCGGCACCATTTGTACGTATCTGAAAACGGAGAGGACCTGCCGGAGATTCGCGACTGGCAATGGCAGCCGGCCACAAAGAGCTAGAAGCGTTTTGGAGGTGCTCAAGCTCAGAGCACGTTTCTATCGGGGCAAGAAATCGGTCGTGCAAGCGTTGGCCAGACTGAAAGCCGGGTCTGTATCAGGGCGCGACTTTGGTCGTCGCCGCAAGCGTTGGCCAGATTCAAAGCAGGGTCTGTATCAGGGCACGAGCTTTAGTCGTGCCGCAAGCGAAGCAATAGAGCCGGGGCTTTAGCCCCTGCGGAAAAAAGCGAGAAGTTCAAATTAACAGCAAGGGGTTCCTTTTCATGTCGTCTTTGCCAGTTTTGGTTTTGAATAGCGGTTCGTCTTCCATCAAGTTTGCAATGTATGAAGCCGGTGATGGCCAGCGCACAAAGATTTTCGAAGGCGCGGTCGATGGAATCGGCACGGATAACGGAAAGTTCTGGATCAAGGACGCCGACGGCAAGAAACTCGTCGATCAGACTCCAGAGCTACCAAACCGCTCCGTTGCGTTCTCAATGGTTGCGAATGCGCTTAACTCCGGCCAGTTCCCTGCTCCACAAGCCATCGGTCATCGCACCGTGTGCGGCGGCCCAACCATTCGCGATAATCAGATCATTACTCCAAAGCTCATCGACGAAATCGAAAGCTACTCTGCTCTTGCGCCGCTGCATACGCCCATCGCGGTCTACATCATGCGCGAGGCTCTGCGGCTCTTCCCGGGCATTCCCAACTTCGCGGTGCTCGATACGTACTTCCATCGCACCATGCCTGAAGTTGTCACGCGCATGCCGATTCCCGAAGAGTACGCGCAGATGGGCGTGCGACGCTATGGCTACCACGGCATTTCCTACGAGTCGATCATTTACCAGTTGCAGCCGAACATTCCGGAAAAGCTGATCGTCGCGCACCTCGGAAATGGCGCATCGATCGCCGCGATCCGCAACGGAGAGAGCCTCGACACCTCGATGGGACTTACTCCGACCGGCGGCATCATCAGCGGCTCGCGCACCGGCGACATCGACCCCGGTGTCGTGATCTTCATCCTCAAAAAGATTGCCGAGACCACGACTGACGCAGCTGCCGCAGCCGACAAACTCGAGACAGTCGTAAGCAAGAAGTCGGGCCTGCTCGGAGTGAGTGGATCTTCAAACGACATGCGCGATCTCCGCGAGGCCATCAAGGGTGGCGACCAGAATGCGCGCCTCGCCGTCGACAAATTTACCTGGACAATCGCCAAATGGATCGGCAGCTTCTTCGCCGAACTCGGCGGCCTCGACATGCTGGTCTTCACCGGCGGAATCGGCGAAAACGACATCGCATCGCGCTCCGAGATCTGCGCAGGATTAGGCGCGCTCGGGATCGTCGTCGACCCTGAGAGAAACAACGTCCGCGGCGAAGCAATCATCTCCGCCGAAAATTCCCGCGTTCAAGTGCGCGTGATTCCGCCAGCCGAAGACCTGATGATCGTCAATCACGTCGTGCGGCTGTTGAACAATCAGGGAGAGTGAAGACGCGCCCGAAGTTTTCGAGATCAACGGTCAGTCAGCCGTCGGTTACACCGGGCCAGTGCCATTGTTCTACACTAGAGGGTTCGCATCGGGGCTTTCATTCATGCATTCGGCTGCAACTCAATTAGACCTCAAACGCCTGCCTTCGCCGGCTCTGCGCCGCTTTGCCTGGTCGGTGCTCGCATACTTTATCGCCGTGATTCTATGGGGTTCGCTGGTGCGCGCTACCGGTGCAGGCGCGGGATGCGGCAATCACTGGCCATTGTGCAATGGGACCGTTCTGCAGCACTCGGCCAGCGCAAACACCATGATCGAGTTCACGCACCGCATCACCAGCGGGCTATCGTTCTTCTCCGCCGTTGGTTTGCTGGTGTGGACATTTGCCGGAACCGTTCGCGGGCACTTGGCTCGCCCGGCTGCTGTAGCATCCGTCGCATTCACTCTGGTTGAGGCAATCCTCGGCGCACTACTCGTCAAACTCGGACTGACTGCACAGAGCCAATCGCCCCTGCGACCGTGGTACCTGGCGCTTCACCTGACGAACACACTTCTGCTTGCTGGCGGCGCTCACACTCACCGCTCACCTGCTCAGCCGCAATCACGGATACCTCCGGAGCACCATTCGCGTGGTAGCACCGTTTGGCGCATCCGTCGGTATCGTTGTCGTCATGATTGTCGGCGTAACGGGCTCATTGGCTGCGCTGGGAGACACCCTGTTTCCTGCCACATCGCTCGGCTCTGCGCTGGCAGAGGACTTCTCCCCGACAAGTGGATGGCTGGTTCGATGGCGCTGGACGCATCCGACGATCGCGTTCCTCGCAAGCATCTTTCTGATCTGGATACTCGTACGCGCCGCGCAGCGCACAACCCACTGGGACAATCGGGGGTTGTCTGCGCTCGTTCTGGTGCTTCTGGCTGCACAATATGTGCTGGGTGTGCTCGACGTGGTAATGCTGGCGCCGGTGTGGCTGCAGATTGCCCACCTGCTCGGCGCCGATGTACTATGGGCCGCGCTCGTGGTCCTCACCGCGCGATTAACCCTCCAACCAACTTTGGACCAGGAAGAGCCGGAGCTAAGAGCAACGCTCGTTAACCCCTAGTCCCTATTCCCTAGTCCCTGTTTTATTTCACCAGCACTCCAGCCGCCGGATAGACCATTCCATTTACCGCCGCATCGATGACTGGCAGCTCAGGGGTGGCCGTGAGCCATTCGATCTTCCCATCGCGCAGAAGCACCGTGTCTTCGGCCTTGCCGCCGCGAATGCTCGGGTTCCATGCGAAGGCCTGGTTGTTGACAACGGTTTCCTTGCCCTCGGGAGTCGCCACCCATTCACGCTCGCCGTATCCTGTCGGTCCGCCCTGGTGATGAAAGCGCTCTTCGCCGGGGAATCCCTCGGCTGCATACGCCGCCTGCGCCACCCGGAACAATTCCGCAGAAGTTGCCCCCACGCGCGTGGCGTCAAGCAAAGCAGCATTCACCTGGGCAGACGATTTGAAACGCGCATCGAGCTCGGCCGGCAGCGCACCGAAATGCACAAAGCGGGTAATCGAGATTGCCAAGCCCCATTTGCGCGAGCAGAGATTCAACATCCCATACTTCTTCAGCCGTGCGCCACGCGCCACCGCATGCTTGTACTTGTAGATGCGATCGTCGACCGCAAAAAGATAAACCGACGGAAGAATGCCGCGTCGCAAAAGATTGGCAGCCGTGAGAGCTTCGAGATCGTATTCGCTCAGTCCTGGCTCAACCTGATGCAGCGACTCGACCGTCGCGTCAGCCGTCTGCGTGCCAAGCCAGCGATATCGCGCAATCTCGCGTCTCGCTCAGAGATCGCGCAGCGGAAACAGATTGACCGGTATCATTCCAGGCCCGGAGTGTCGGAGCCGAGTGGACCGCCAGCCAGTCGCTGGGCAGTTCGCAGCGTATCGTCTGCGTACCACGGAAAAATACAGGCTCAAAGTCAAGCTTGCCGAATTCCTCATCGTGCAGGCGTGGCGCTTCGTTTTCCGTTGTGAAGTAGAAACGCTTCCCATTGCGGTCACCAGCAGTGAAGCCACGCCGGTTTCGCCCGGAGTGAGTACGCGAACCTCCACTGCACCGCCCGTCAGCCAGGCGACGTTTTCGTGGCGCCGGATCAGAACGCCTTCCAGGTCTTGCGTTCGCGAAGCCACGCCACAAGCTTGTCGTGCTTGGCATTCAGCTCTTCATTCCACGCCGCCTCGGTTACGATGGTGGTCCCGTTCACTACCAGGCTCTTGTTGATCCGCTTGGTCATGATTGCCGTCTCCATATCAATCTCCTTCAAACAACAACGGGCGTCGACACATGAGTCAACGCCCGTATTGAATCGCAAATGAATCAGTCCTCAAGATTCGGGTGATAGTGGCTTTCCCATCCGAGATAGCGTGCAGCCTCGTGCACCGACTTCGAAACATCGCTGAAGTTGGCAGCAACGTGGTGTTCGAACCCTTCGCGGCAGATGTACTTCAGCAACTTCTGCAACTGCGGAATCTCCGCCACACCCGCACCGCCGAACGTCTCTAGCGGATCGTCGGTAAATTTGCCCGCCCCGGTGTATCCGCGCACGATTCCACGCCGGTCGTCGGTCGAGTAGCGCGCGTAACTCATCGCGCCAGCTTTCACGCGGCCAACACAGGTGCCAAAGGTGTTCAGCTTGCCCACCGTACCGGCGATGATCTCCTGGTAGTCCATCTTCACATCGTTGAAGAAGTGCTTGGGCAGGTTGGAGCAGTGGAAGCACACGCACTTGTCAGGATGGCTGCCGTAGTTGTTGTTCCAGTCCAACAGCGCGGAGGGCGTACCCGAGGCCAGCGCCATCATGTACATGCTCAACGTGCCGGGCACATCGACTTCGCAGGCCGATGGAATCAGATCGTTCGACATCATGCTCATGATGGTGCAGGGGACGACGCCGAAAAATTCCTCCATCGATGTCCAGCACTGCACAGCGCTGATGGTGATGTGCGACTGCTTCATCCAGCCGTCGATCACCGCGCCAAGCTTCGCCATCTTCATCAATGCTTCGTCGGGAATACCCGATGTGGTCACATACTTCTTGATCGCAGCCAGTTTGCCTTGCGCGGCATCATCGTTGTCCTTCATGCGATTGATCCGGCCAAAGATCTCAGACAGATCAATCGTTTCGATCGTGATGCCATTGGTCTCGAAGATGCGCTCAGAGTAGCGGACCGTATTGAACGCCGTGGGACGCGCGCCGATAGCCCCGATGCGCAGGTTCTTAAGACCCTTCACGATCCGGCAGACAGCCGAGAACCATTCGAGATCAGCCTTGAATTCCGCCGACGTCAAAGCCTCGGTATGCAGCGTCGTCAGCGAATAGTTGATGCCGTACTGCATCATGTTGTTGCAGGCCGACATTTTTCCGCAGAAACTGTCGCGGCGCGTGGCGATCGTCATGGCTTCAGAGCGGTCGGGCGTGGCCTGCACCAGCACCGGCACTTTCAGCCCAGACAAGCGAATCGCATCCACAATCCCGCGCTCTTCGCCGAAGTTGGGCAGCGTCAGGATGATGCCGTCGATCTCTTCGGCATGCTTTTTGAAGAGCTCGGCACAATGCTGCGCCTCTGTGTACGTTTCCACCGCGCCGTACTTTGACTGCTCGGGTCCGAGGACAATCGCTGTGGCTCCCGCGCCCTCAAGCACCGAAATGATTTCTTCGCGCCCGGTCTTGGCCAGGTGATCCGGGAAAAAGCCCCGGTTTCCGACAATGACTCCAAATGTCATCTTTCTTTCCGCTGCCATGTTTCTTGCTCCTTAATTGCCGCGTTAACCGTTGCGGCCCGGGCGAAAACGCAAACTGTAAAAAAGACCGAGTAACAACATCAAACCGCCCCACCACACCGGCGCGTGAAGATTGGCCAGAACTACATTCGCCAACTGGTGCGTCGCCAACTCATACAGGCCGTAGCAAAAAATCATCGCTCCGTAAACGGTGAGTAGAACGCCGATGAAAAACCAGATTGAAATGTGCCCGGAATGCATACGACCTCCTTACCAGAAAATAACGTTGAGGGCCACGAACGCGATGATGGCAATCACAAGCCAGAAGTATTCGTTCTTGTAGAACGGCACCGGCTCTTCATCAGGCAGTGTCGTCGCGCCGTAGACGAGGCCATTCAACTCCGCAAGCGTTTTCGGCTTGGTGGCGAGACTCACGATCACGTTGACCAGGATGGCGACGATCACCGACCACAGCGCGCGATACATGTTCTCTGCCATGTCCCTTGCATTCGGCGAAATTGCGACGAAGCGCAGCGCCGAAGGATCAGCTTTCACCCATCCCCACAGTCCGATCGAAGTGACCGTGCCCATCAACAGTCCCCAGAATCCGCCTTCCTTCGTGGCGCGCTTCCAGAACATACCCACCAGCACTACGCCCAGCAACGGCGAGATGAAGAAGCTGAACAGCGCCTGCACGTAGTCCATAATGCCGGCCGCGCTCATGACGAGGTAGGCTGTGCCGATAGAAACGACGACGCCGAGAATCGTGGCCCACCGTCCCACTGAAACATAGTGCTCATCCGGAGCATTTTTCTTGATCAGCGGCTGATAGATGTCGTACGTCCAAACAGCCGAGAAAGCGCTGACATTGCCCGCCATGCCGCTCATGAACCCGGCAATCAGCGCGGTGATACCCAGGCCAAGAAGGCCAGGCGAGCAATAACGAATCAGCATGAGCGGCAGCACCTCGTTGTAGCTGTGCAGCCCCGACTCCGGCGTCGCCAGATTCTGCCCCACGAGGTGCATCAAGCTTCCATCGGGATTCTGCAAGACGACCAGTCCAAGAAGACCCGGCAGAATGACGATGAACGGAACCGCCATCTTGAAGAAGGAGCCAATAATCGGAGCCATGCGGGCGGAACGCAAATTGTGCGCTGAGAGAACGCGCTGCACAACCAGGAAGTCCGTAGTCCAGTAACCGAAACTGATCGCGAATCCGAGGCCGAACACGATGCCGGTCCAGTGGATGCCCATCGGGTTGTCGGTAAAGTGGCCCATGCTGCGCCACATGTGCGTATAGTCGCCGGGTGCGGTTGCGCCCGTAGCGATGTTGTGCGCGAGCTTGGCTTTGAATCCGTTCCAGCCGCCGGCCTCAATCAATCCCAGGATCGGCACCAGCAATGCGCCGCCCCAGATGAGCATGAACTGCAGCACTTCATTAAAGATCGCCGACCGCAAGCCGCCCAGCGCAACATAGGCCGCCACTGCGAGCGACGACACGATGATGGAGAAGTTCAAATTCCAGCCGAGAACGACCTTCATCACTTCGGCCATGGCAAACATGTTCACGCCGCTCATCAGCACAGTCATAAACGCGAATGAAAACGCGGAGACGATGCTGGCGCCTTGTCCGTAGCGCAACTTGAGGTACCCGGGCACCGAGTGCGTTTTGCACACGTAGTAGAACGGCATCATCACGATGCCGAGAAAGAGCATCGCTGGGATAGCGCCAATCCAATACCAGTGAGCAGCGAGGATACCGTACTGGTAAGCTGATCCGGCCCAGCCCATCAATTCCAGGGATCCAAGGTTTGCCGAGACAAAGCTCAGCCCTGCGATCCATGCCGTCATCTCGCGGCCGGCCATAAAGAATTCTTCGCTGGTGTTGGCCTGCCCCTTGAGGTAGAAGCCGATCCAGATCACCATCACGAAATAGATAGCGATAATCGCGATGTCGAGGAAGCTCAGGTGTGCGAGCGATGGCGCGGCGAGCGCCAGCAGCGCGGCGGGTGTTTGTGGCATTCCAACGGCGGTTAAACCTGGAACCAAAGCGGGCATTCAGTCACCTACGATCGGGTGAATACATCCGGTGTCGACGTGGACGTTCGCCCATAAGTAAATGGGTTTACTCCAAGGGTTGTCAAGCCTTCAGACAAAAAAGTCCGGGCTCGGAATGGCGGTGCGCCGCCGCCGGCACGAAATTCGAATCATCTGAAGGGGATACGTTTTCCGGGACGGAGTCTACCATAGTCAGCCGTAGACACAACACATACGAATGGGGGCCACTTCCCCGGCCAATCGGCTACCCAGGCGCAGCAGCTTTTAAAAGGAAAGCCGTCGTCTCGCTTTCGCCGCCTGGGAATAGTCGCGCATACTCAAGCGGCGTACACTCCACCACCTCAGCGGGGCGCTCGTAGTGCCCGGGAATCCTTACGAAAATCGACAGATCGGCGCCCCTGTTTGCGAGCAATTCGACGATTGGCAAACCGAAGTCGCTGAACTGCGTAGCCGCATGGAAGATTGCAGTCTGTCCACCGACGCCGGAGGCATCGATGGTCGCGCGTGCATTGACGTCAGCCCCATGATCGAGAAGCAGAGTCGCCGCAGAGAGATTCCCGAATTCCGCGGCCACGTGCAACAGCGTTCCCCCTCGAAGCGTGAGGCAACGCCCGCCGCTCATTCCGAAATCGAGTTCTGCAAAGCGCCTGTTCACGAGTCCTGGATCAGCGACGATCAGCTCTGTCAGCTCATCCAGCCGCCCTCGCAACAACTCCAGCACAGCCGGCACGCTGTATTTGGTCTCGCCACCAGCCTTGAGCAGGATGTCGATACAGGCACTCAGTCGTTCTACAGAACGCGCGTAACCCGCGATGAGGTAGTCGAGAGCTGTTCCTGGATAGCGATGGCCGCTGATCTCGTACCCATGGTCGTGACAGTTCGGATTGGCGCCATGATCGAGAAGCCATCGCAACGATCCCGGCGCCAGCGATTCGCATGGCGCAAAAATAATTGGAAAGGAACCTCCCCACGCAGCATTCACATTCGCACCGTTGCGAAACAGCAGTTCCATCATCGGAATGCGATCATCCCTGAGCGCCGCACGCATCAGCGGAGCATCGCCGCCCTGGTGCACATCCGACCCGTTGTCGATCATCCACTGTGCCATTGCCAGCCGCACTGGCGTCGGTGGTTCCCAGGGAACGCGACACTCAGCTACCCAGGTGAGCGGGCCATTCTTGCCGTACCCCATTGCAGCGCAATGAAGAGCGGTGTTCCGCGTCATCAGGAGCTTCACGCGATCGAGGTCATTGCGATCGATCGCCTCCTTCAGTTCCATGACGTCTCTACCGAGGGCTACCTCGTCGACGTGCGCTTTCAGCCGTCGCCAGTTCGCGAAGCCGTACATGCGCGCAATCTTCAGTTGCGCCTCAGTCAGCGACGCAGCCTGACCGTCCTTCAGCAGGGCTTTCGCCTGGTCTTTGAGATGGCGAAGATTGGGGTGCTCGGGTAGTGAGCGAGGGGATTCGCTTGATCCTGTCGGCATGCGGCCTCCTTTCAATGCTTCGCCCGGTGTCCGCGTTGCGGGCTGAAAGAAGGTGTGCTGGATTTGGGCACTTCGGGTGGGCTTAAAGCCCTTTCCGCGGATCGGATGCGTCCCCAACGCTGTCCGCAAGATTAGCAGAAAGTCCGTAAGGTTCCCATAAGCAATTCAGCCATGCGCGAACCCGCATTTCCTCCTTGTTTTTGCCGCTCCGGAACGATACCTTTGGATATGGGATTCCCCTTCCCCAATCCTCGTGTTTTCCGGCCCTTTGTCTCTCCGCGCCTTAAGCGGTGGTCTGTCCAATTCCATTCCCAACCTAAGGAGTCTTGCCGATGTACCCGACCGTCGATCCACTAGCTCCTACCGGAATTTCGCGCCGCAGCTTCTTCCGTTTCGCCGCCGGAGCCTCCGCGCTGGCCAGCCTGCCCATCCTTACCGAAGCGCATTTCGCCTACGCCGACCGCCCCAAATTTGCCGACCCCAACAAGGGCATCCACATCGATGCCAACGAAAACCCCATGGGTCCATCGCAAGGCGCGCGCCAGGCGATGATCGAGATCGTTCCGCGCGGCGGCCGCTACCTGTTCACCGGTGAAGATGAGCTGGTAGAGATCTTCGCCAAGCAGGAAGGCCTGACCGCCGAGTCGGTCATACCCTTCGCCGGCTCGAGCGAGCCGCTGCACTTCACAGTCCTCGCCTTCACCGGCAAAGACCGGCCGCTGGTTGTGGCCGATCCCGGTTACGAAGCGCCAATGTGGGCAGCCAAGGTAAGCGGCGCGCAGATCTTCAAAGTGCCGCTGGCCGATCCCAAGGGTGAAGCCAAGCACGACGTCAAGGCGATGCTTGCCGCCGCGTCGAATCCCGGCGTGATCTACATCTGCAACCCCAACAACCCCACCGGCACCTGTACGCCACGCAGCGATATCGAATACGTCGTGGCCAATGCACCCAAGGACACGGTGATCCTGATTGACGAAGCGTACATCCACCTCTGCGATGCCCCGCGCTCCATCGACTTCGTGAAGGAAGGCAAGAACGTCATCGTCCTGCGCACCTTCTCGAAGCTGTACGGCATGGCTGGCATCCGTATGGGATTCGCCATCGGCCGTCCCGATCTGCTGGCAAAGATCACGCCGTTCGGCGGAATGAACGCGCTGCCCATCACGGCCGTAGCTGCCGCAAAGGCCAGCCTGCTCGATCCGGATCTGGTTCCGACGCGCAAGAAGATCATCGCCGACACGCGTGTTGAGACCATCGCATGGCTCAAAAGTCAGGGCTACAGCTGCACGCCGTCAGAAAGCAACTGCTTCATGCTCGACGTGCGTAAACCCGGAAAACAAGTTCAAGCGGCTCTGGCTTCGAAGGACATGTATGTAGGCCGCATCTGGCCCGCATGGCCCGAGAGCGTGCGAATCACCGTCGGCACACCCGACGAAATGATGGCCTTCCGCAAGGACTTCACCGCGGTGATGAGCAGCAACACAGCGGGCCTTGCTCTGCCCAAAATGCCGCGCCGTCTGCAGAGCGCGCCATTCACGCACATGTCGTAAGACGCTCTCAGTTGTCAGTCTTCAGTTAGAGCCCCGTCTTTGGACGGGGCTTTTTGCTGGTGCAAAAGGAGCGACATGGTTCTGCCCACAATCCAGACATCTTGGGCGGCAATTAGCTACTCCTTGCTCTTTGCCAAAACCGCCTTCTCTTTGTGCACAAAGTAAAAGTATGCGCCAACGCTCAGGAAATTGACCAGTACGGCAATCACGTTCCAGATGATCACCGGTCTTGAAACGATCAACAGGCCGTAATAAACCCAGAGGACCTGAAAAACGCACATGATCCCGGCCATCCTTGGATTCATGCCCGCGCTCGATCGGCGCCTGAACATCGCGATCAAGTCCGGTAAGGCGGCAAAAGTCGTTCCAAAGCCCGCCACAATCCCGACGATCTCCGATCGCTTGAATTCCGAGAATAGAATGCTCTGCGGATCAGCCGGTGTCAGGTCCTTGCATGCGCACAGGCAAATCGTGCTGCAGAGAGTACCCCAAAGCACTATTCTGTTGAATCGGCACATATGAGCGACTCCCGCAAAGACCGTCCCCGATCCTAGTCACCCCATCCAGTCCGTTCAACTGTCGAAACTACCAGATGGTAGTTGAAACGATGACTGGCGAGACCTCGCCACTGCACGGGTCGAGAAAATGCGGACAAGGAAAACTACATGCTACCCGGTTCTCGGCGTGTCACCCCCGCAATTAACCCTAAATTGTGTCATGTCCGGATAGTCCACGACACGGGATTTTCGCTGTGACCACGACCTTCGCTTGTCAAAGGAGCTGTCATCCTGAGCACAGCAAAGGATCTGCGGTTGCTCTTTTCCCAGTCCGGTGAAACTTCCCAGTCGGCCACCACCCGCTCCAATCAACGACTCGTTCCTTCCCAAGACTGTCATTCCGACCGGAGCAAAGCGGAGTGGAGGAATCCGCAGTTGTTCTTCGGCTGGTCTAGATCGGAGTTACTTCCGGATTCCCCACCACACAGCCGGAACCGCCGATGTTATCCTTTCTGGCGTTCGAAGCCGAGGTGTATTCGCTGGTGTTTGGACTCAAATCAGAGCCATATAGAGACCACGAGTTCGGAGTATTCGCACGATCTCGCGGTCATTGGAACGGTGGGATCGCGTTAGCACCGACAGGGATGTTCAGCTTATCTTTGGCTGGAGATCACCACGCTCCGCACCCCCATGCGCTTCAGCTTTTAAGAGAACTACGAGAGCGTTATTCATCACTGTTGCCCAGGATCGAGCAGGGCTTGTTCGAGCACTATCTGCCTTACAAGGAAGCAGTAGAGGCAGGGATAGAGACGAACGATCCGTCTCCTCAGATCGCAAATGCAGTCGAAGTATGGCCGCGCATTAAGCCCGCTCATATTCTGATTGAGCCCATCAAGGGGCAATGGAGAGTTGAAATCGCCTTCACCACCGACTGGGACATCGAACACACGGTAGCAGCGATCTATTCTGACTGGCAATTCATTGAACTCAATGGAAGCGTGAGAGAGATCTGATGCTGGCGGTGGGATCACCGTCTATGGAGAAATTGCACCATTTTTTGTAACGGAAGAGTTGTCCACCACTCACCAGGAGCCAAGCGACGGAGGCACATTTGTCCGGTTTCAAAAGGAGTTCCCGTACACTTGTTGCTGAATGAAAACGCCCGTTTGGAAGAGGATCGAGAGGGCCATTGAGGCCGACAATTGGATTGCTGCGCGGGAGTTGATTAAAGCAGAACTCAGGCGCGATCCAAAGGACCACTGGCTTCTGGGTCGCATGGCATTGACGTACTACGAGCAACGTAAGTACGAGAGGGCTCTTCACTGGGACGTGATGGCTTTACAGGAAGCTCCCTATTGCCCGCTCTTGATCTGGGGTTATGCGGGGACGCTCGCCATGCTCGACCGGAACGGCGAAGCTCTTTTGCTCTACCGCTGGCTTCTGAGTTGGGGAGAAGAACAGCTGGCGTATGGCGAATGTGGGGAAGGAATCCGCAGAGCTCGGTCCCTGATCGCAGATTGTCATTATCGCATCGCGTGTATTTGGCGTGAGAAGCGGCAGTGGAAGAAATCGGCTGCTGAATTCGATGAGTACTTCGCGATGCGGCGTACAGGGCACGGCAGCATCTATTCGCTTCGAGAGGTCAAAGCCCGGTATTCAGAAGTACGAGCCAAAATCAGACGGTGATTGGCATTCACGACTGAGTCACCGCCGTCCACACGGAAATAACTACTTGAGTAACACGAGCCGCGAGGTGTTGCTTCATATATAACTTCCGCATTGTCCACAATTCGCTCAGAACCCATTGAATGGGGAACAATGTCATGGCCAAGGGTGTCTAAAACCACAGAGTCACAGATGCGTGGAGTCTTTCAATGGCGGCGGGGGTTGGTGCTGGCGGGGATTCATCTGGTCATTTGCGTGCCGTTGATTGTGTGGGAGCAAGCGAGCAGGTGGGACTGGGTACGCTCGCAGGAGAATCTGCCGCCTCTTGAGTTGGCTCGCCCGGTTCCGCCGCCTCCTCCAGACGCGGCCAAACCAGCCGATGAAGGCGAAACGGTTTCATTCGGCCCTTGCGGCCTATGGCGTCACATTCCGTGGCAGGAGCGAGTCATTATCTTGGGCGAGCTCCCCGCTGCCGCCTTAACGCAATGGGGGGAGCCTTGTCCGCCCATATGGTCGCTTGCGGGCCAGCTTGGCATAGGATGGCAAAGCCACGACAGTCGGCGCAAGGAGGTAGAGTTCTCGATCGGTCTTTGCGGACTGATTGCATTGCAGTGGGTTTTGATCGGTGGGTTTCCACTGATTCGTCCGCGCAGGTGGTATTGGGAGCCCGGCGCGCTCATCACCATTTGCACCTGCACGATATTTCTGGCGATGCTTGCGCCATTTCTATGGCTGGCTTGGCTCATGTTGCTTTTGTGGAGGCTGCTACAAGGCTGCTATCGCGGGGTGGTTTTCGCCTGGCGGTTCTTTCGGCGCAAAGGTGTCGAAACCGCGGTCACAGACTGAAAACGGGTGATGCCTCGGCGGTGTTGTCGCAAGAATGATCTCCGGTTTGCCGACGATTCGACCAGAACGGCGATGTTAACCTCAGATCGAAAGCGATGAATTCCTTCCTGCGCGCTAAAGCTCGGCACAACCGATGAAAAGAATTTCATTCTTCGCAACAAAAAATGATTTACTCTCGGCGCTTTGCGATCTTGAAGCAAAGAGGAAAATCAAATACACGCGAGCGGGCCGGATCGAGGGACCTGAGTTTCAGGTTTGGGAGTCCGGCGCAAATCTGCCGGGGCTTGGTCGTGCCGCAGGAGACCAAGCCATTACCTGCGACGCATTTCTTATTGTGGACGGAGCGTCTGTTGTCACGGTGGTCTTGCAAGAGATGCTTAACGGCGATGATCGCTATGATCTTGAGCAGGCGAGGAATCCTGATTCAGTCATCTTGAATGTGGGAGGTGAGTGGGTAGATGGTTCGCTCATTTCGGGTAGCGCTACAACGATCTCGGATTCAACTGTCTCCCAGTCGCTCATGCGGACACTACACTCGGGCATAAAGAGGCACTTCACACGCATTCGAGGCTTTTGGGTGGGGCCGGAAGCGTTAGCAGAGCTCAGAGCCGGAAAGCGTCTTACGTATGCGGTTGAATCTCCACCGGAGTATGACCTCCTCGAAATGTAGCGCGATTCCTCCGGTTCCGAGCGGTTAACCGGCTACTCGGAAGTAAGCATTTTTCTAGCCGGAAAGTCCTCTCGAAGAACCACCGCATATCTTTCGACTCAGGCTTCGCCCCGCTCCACATGACCGGTGCCTAATGTGATTGTTCGCGAGTGACCGCCATCCAGGCCAATCCAAACCAATTCATTCAGGTGCTTGGGTGCAATCCCTGCAGACCAAACGCTGCACGAATCATTCCAAGGAAATGGACGATCCTGGGCTTCGCATCTCCTGGACCAAGCGCTTCGAAAGGCACATATCCGCGGTAGCCGTGCGAGTCGATGATGGCCTTGATCCTTACGAGATCGGTAGGCTCTGGCTTGCCGTTGCGGCCCACCTCTTCCTTGATCTGCCAGGAAACGGCGTAAGGCACCAGCTTCTCAATCTCCGCATAGGGGTCACCGGAGCGAAGACTGCCAATGTCGAGAATTGAAGCGAACCATTCCGAATCCACCGCCTCAATCACGCGGATGGTCTCCGCTGCAGTCTTGAGAAAGTCGTTGTGCTGCTGCAGCCCGACGACAACGCCGTGTTCCCTGCCAAATGCCGCACACTGCTTGAAGTCAGACACCATCCAGTCCAGCGCCTGGTCGAACGTGTACCCGGCGGGCCGCTCCGGGCCGGCAAAGACGCGAATAACCGGCGCGCCCAGCTTGCTGGCCACAACAATCCAGTCCTTCACCATCTGCACATCGCGCTTGCGCGCGGCCTCGTCTGCCACGGCAAAGTTGTTTCGCACCCCGGTGCCACTGATGGCGACTCCATTCACAAAGGCCTTGCGCTTCAGGGTGTAGATGTACTCATCCGTGGGGACGTTGGGGTAACCGGGAAAGTAGTAGCCGGTTGCATCGAGCGCATCCACACCATTCGCTGCGCAGAAGTCCACGGCATCCGCCAGCGTCATCGTTCCCGCAAGAAGCGGCGCATTGAACGAGAAGGCGTTGAGGCCGAGCTTGAGTTTTACGCCGGGCTCGCGAGAAATGGTGTCGCCGGCCGTGAGAGACGAACCCGGAACGGCAGCCAGCGTGGCGAATCCGGCAGAAGCGGCAAGAAATCTGCGTCGATCGATCATGCGTCCGGATAATAACGGACGCCACGCAGGAACGAACAGTCCCGATTGTTGCCGCCAGCCCGGACATAACCACTGAGCAGCGATTCACCCCTCCAAACAATCGGCCCGTCACGAACATCTTGCATCTGTCCAATCGCTGCTCTAGCCTCGGGGCGATTGCACACACTCGATTTGACCGGAGATCGCAATGAAAGCCTCTGTCCTTACTTTGATTTGCCTCGCGTGCAGCCTGCATGCCGGCTCTGTCGCAATGCACGCGCAAACTCCCGGCAACTCCACTGACAGTACAGCTCCCAGCTATGACATGAAAGCCCAGGCCCTGCTTGACCTGCAGGCCGTGAATAAAAAGTGTGTTGCGCTCGCCGAGGCGCTTCCGGGCGACAAGCTCACCTGGCGCCCTTCCCCCGACGCCCGGTCCTTCGCTGAAGTGTTTCTGCACGTTGCTGGAGAGCGCTACGGAATCCTCGGCATGATGGGTGCGACCCCTCCCGCAGGATTCAAAGCAAAGGAATTTGAAAAATCAACAACCGACAAAGATCGCATTGTCGAGGAACTGAATCAGTCCTGGGATTTTGCCAACAGGACGATCAACGGCATGAACAACGCGGATTTCGCAAAGCTGCTTCCAAAGCTAGGCCCGCAGGCAAACGAGGGCGACGTTGTTTACATCCTCGTTGCTGACGCGCACGAACACCTCGGCCAGCTCGTCGCCTACGCTCGCCAAAATGGCATTGTGCCCCCATGGACCGTAGAGCAGCAGAAAAAAAAGGCGGCCGCCGCCGCTGCAGGCAAATAGTTGCGCGTAACTATACCTTCGCTTCGATTCAACCCCATAGGTGCTGATCCGACAATGAAATGCCGACCGCTCTCGTGAGCGGTCGGCATTTTGGTTGAAGCGATTTGTGAGGCGTGGCCCTTCGTTAGAACAAAATCTTCATCGCCAACTGCACGTTGAAGGGTTCTCCCGGACCGATGCCCGGTGCGAAGTTTCCTGAACCGATCGTGGACCCTGTTCTACCGAAGCTTCCGCCACCGAGATAGTCGTTGCAGAGCTGGTTGCAGCCAGGGCTTGCCAGGTTAACGTGATTGAAGAGATTGAACATTTCAGCGCGGAACTGCACGTTCAGCGGGAAATCGTTAATCGGAATCTTCGTATTCTTGATCACCGAGAGATCCACGTCTGCAAAGCCCGGTCCGTAGATGCTGTTGCGAGCCTCAGTTCCCCATGTGTTGGCAGGCGGCTCAACGTAAGCGTCCGGGTTGAACCACTGAACGAACTTGCTGCCGTTCACGGTTTGAATGCTGTGATTCACTCCCTGAAACGGATTCGAGACACGGTTTGCGCGTTGCGTAAATTCGTCGGTACCGCTGGTGTCGTCGCCGTTGTAGATGGTGATGGGCTGTCCGCCGTTAAAGGCGAAAGCCGTGTTCAGTTCCCACCCTCCGGTCAGCAACTTCATCGTCGGCCCCGAGGGAATCGAATAGTTCACGTAGCCCTTGAAACCGTTCCGCGTATCAAAGTCCGAGTTGCCGTAGTCACCCTTGAAGTTGTAGCTGTCCTGGGGCAATGCACCGCGATATGCCGTCACTTCGTCGAGGTTGTGACCCCATGTGTAAGATGCCTGGGCAATCACGCCGTGCCAGCTTGAGGTGCGGAAGACCGCTTGCAGCGAGTTGTAATTTGAAGTTCCGATGCTCTCGATTTGGTTGATGTCGGAGTAGTAGTTCCCGCCGAATTCGGTTCCGTCTCCCACGAATGCGCCCGGGGCCCCACCGAGATGAGGCTGGTTAATATTCAGAAGGCTCAGTAGCTTGCGTCCCTGGCTTCCCACATACCCAAGCTGGAAGAAAGCCTTTCCGACCTGCCGCTCAATCTGGAGGTTGAAGTTGATGTTGTAGGGCGACCGGAAATTCTTGTCGACGCTGAAGACGCCGCAGGGATTTACCGCGCACGAAAGCGTCGTCGTCGGAATGATCTCCTCACCCGGCACGATCAAAGCGGGACTTCCCTCGCTCGCTTGTGTGGTGAGTGTGAAAACCGGATTGGTGCCGCCGGGATTGCCTTCAAGTCCGTTAGGAGCCGAGTTTCCCGGACGATTGTCGAGGAATGGATTCGCGTTCGGTGTGTCGAAGAAGATTCCGGCGCCTCCGCGGATCACAGTTGCTTTCGACGACGGAGGACTCCAGCTGAAGCCTACGCGCGGACTGAAGCTGGTGTAGCTAGGCCCGTAAATGTTCTTGATGTCGGCACCCTGAAACGCAATGCCAGTTGTTGTAAGTCCCGGCCGGAAGACCGAAAGGTTCTTATCGCCATTGTGCATCGGCTGCATGAAGTCGTAACGCAGCCCGAAATTGAAGTTCAGACTCGACGTGGCCTGATAGCTGTCCTGGGCAAATGCGGTATACCCGTACGAGAACACGAGGCGCTCAGGATTTCCGACAGCGATCGAGGCCTTGGTCAGGTAACCGGCAAGGAAGTCAGCGAGTGCTGCGATGTCCTGATCATCCGTATTCCAAGGCACGGAACCGTCTCCGTTCGGTCCTTGGCCGCCAAGAAACTGGTAGTTGCCGTTGGAATGGCGCCAGTAAAACTCGTCAACCTGTGCGCGACGGAATTCGCCGCCCAGTCGAAACTGATGCCTCCCCTTGACGATGTTCAGCGCGTCGTCGATCACTCCCGTGATGTCCTGTCGTCCCTCAGGTGGCGTATTGCCCGTTGGCTCAAAATCGTTGCCAACCAGAATATTTGGCGCGTTCGGGAAAGGAGAGCCGGTAACAAATCCGGCTTCTGTCACGCTGGAAAAGTCTGTGTTGGCGTCAGAGAACGTCTGGTGGAAGTAGTTCACCCCAGCGGTGACGCTGTTGCTGATCGAGTTGGAGATCACCCAGTTCCAGCCGGCAGAGTAGTTGTAGACATGAATGGGACCAATTTCGAAGAAGTAGGGGTTAATGTCCGTCGTTCCAACTGGCGCCGTCTGGTTGCCCTGCCCCATGAAGGCCCGCACGTAGATGCTGTGCTTGGAGTTGAACGTGTGGTCGATCTTCGCCACGCCGTTGTAGCTGTATCCGAATTCGGGCGCCGCCGACTGGAAGAAGCCCGGGGTGGTTCCAGCAAGGAGATCAGCAGGCCAGAGAATTCCGAGCAGTTGGTGTGTTGCCGTATTGACCGGAACCCCCGCGTCACTCAACAACTGGAGCGCGGCCGTCTGGTAGTACTTGTTCGGCTCCAGGCCCGAGTTGCCGGTCGCGATATTGAATTTCTGCTTCTCAAAGTTCGCAAACCAGAACGTGTGATCTTTCCAGAATGGACCACCCAGCGAAGCTCCCCACTGCACATTCTCAAGCGGCAAATCGCCAAGCGTGTTGAACGGATTGGTCACCGCCAGCGCCTGGTTGCGCTCGTAGTAGTAAGCGGAGCCGTGAAGACGGTTTGTGCCTGCCTTCGTCACAAGGTTTACGCTTCCGCCCGGATTTCTACCTACTTCAGCGGAAGACTGGGTCTGCATGCTGAACTCTTCGATCGAGTCAATCGGCAGCGTAACGCCCGCGATGTTCTCGACGCCGCCCTGGTTGACGGCGGGAATGTTATGCCACCAGTCATTGTTGTCGGCGCCATCAATCTGCCAGTTCACCTGATTTCCGCGGGTACCATTCACTGACCCGAAGCCGCCAAGCGCGTATCCTGCAAAGCCCGGAGCCATGCCGATCATCTGGGTAAAGTCGCGGCCGTTCAGCGGAATGTTCTGCACGGTCGCTTCTGAAATAATCGTTGTCTGCGTGGTTGAAGTGGTATCGAGCGCCAGACTCGAAGCGGATACTTCCACCGTTTCGCCAGTCGTCTCGATGGAGAGCTTTACCGGCAATGTGTAGATCACGCCAGCCCTTACAGGCACGTTCTTCACCAGCGAAGCTTTGAAGCCGGTAACAGACACCTTGACGGTGTATGCGCCAAGCTGCATGTCTTGAAAGCTGTACTCTCCGGCGCTCGAGGTGACGGTCTTGCGTGTAACACCCGTCGCAGGATCCGTGGCCTCAACCGTAGCGCCGGGAACAACTGCGCCCGACTGATCTGTCACGGTTCCGTTGATTCCGCCGCGAAAGGTTTGTGCAGCGTTGTTCACGGGGAGGGCGATTATTGCGGCAACCGCCACCAGAACGGTGGCGAATACACTTCGGGTACGTCGATTAAGCATGGCGCTTGACCTCCGAAAACTCAGTGAAATTGTGTGACTGCGCCCCTTGGAAAGTGCCGATGCCTTGAAGGCTATGGGGCGTCAAATGCCCACGTGTGGCTTATCGTTCTTTGGGAACTTTAGAAGGATGGGAAGTATGGGATTGGGGTTCCATTCCCAACAATAGTTTGTTAACGAATAAAGAATCAATAAGGAAACCCGCTAAATAATCTCAGCCGATGTGATTTGACTCACCGCAGGCAGTGCGCTCAGGCACATCCCCACAACGCTGCCGGTGCCACGCTTTGGGCGTGCAAGATGCACGACATGCAGGACGCCGGACAAAGTCGATGGGCCCAGCCAACCGCGATCCTGGTCGCGACCGATCTCAACGATCTGGATCGGCTCATGCCGTTCGCGCTTCAGAACGCGCAGCAGTCAGGCGGGCGCATCATCCTGCTCCATGTTCTCGGCCCGGCCGCCAGCATTGCTGCCGATCCAGTGGGAATGCCATATTACGACCCTGCCGGTGCCATCGACTTTGCTACTAAGACTGCTGAACCATGGAGAATGAGGGCTCGCGCGCAGGAGATAGCGTGCGATATCGTGATTCGCGAAGGCCAGGCTGCACAACAGATCATCGCGGCGGCTCGTCAGTTCAATGCACACCGTCTTTTTCTCGGGACCCGGAGCCGGAGCAAAGTGAGCAAGTTGCTCCTCGGTTCCGTGGCAGAACAAGTGCTGCGCTCGGTAAACCTCCCGGTCATTACCGTGGGACCCGAGGCTCATCTCGCGGCGGCAGACGACGCCCGGCAAAGGGTAGTCTTGCACGCCACCACATTACGAGAGACCTCAAGCCCGAGCGCAGCACTTGCCTGCGAAATTGCCGCACATCAGCGAGCAAAACTGGTTCTGCTGCACGTCCTGCCCCCGATCGACGAAATGCGGCCCGAGCACCTGCCCACTGGTCCGGACTCAACGGCGATGCACGAACTGAGCATTCTCGCTGCGGAGATTGGCGCGGCAGAGTCCTGTTGCGCCAAGGTCGAGACTCGTGTTGCGCACGGCCACCCCGCCATTGAAATTCTGGCAGCTTCAGCAGAACTAGCAGCCGCCCTCATCGTTCTAGGATCGACAAATCGCTCCGTGCTTCACAACCTCACCCACGATCGCACCGTGTACCGTGTACTGGCGCACGCGCGCTGCCCCGTGCTTACCCTGCGCGATGAAGAAGAAGATCGCTCCCATCCCGTCGGAGCACGACAAGATCAGCCTTTAGTTCAACGGCAATGCAATGACCCAGGTCATTCGGCTCGCAGCGAGTTGATCGGGTTGACGCGTGCGGCTTTGAGCGCAGGAATAAGGCTGGTTAAAAGCGTCACGATACCGAGCAACAGAGCCGACACCGCGAGTGTCATCGGATCCCAGGGCTTCAGTCCGAAAAGCATGCTGCTTGCCTCGCGCCCCGCAACCAGCGCGAGAGCGGTTCCCGCCAGCAGCCCAAACACCAGCATCATTGCAGCGTCACGAAGTAGATCGCCGATGACGCGGCCGCGGCTCGCCCCCAGCGCGATGCGAATGCCAATCTCGCTGCGCCGTTGCGCAAGGAAGTAAGACAGAACGCCGTAAAGCCCCACCACAACAAGCAGCGCGGCAAGCACACCAAAGAATCCCGATAACATGGCCATCATGCGATCGCCCACGAGGTTGTCGCGAATTCCCTGTTCGAAGTCGTAAAACTGCATCATCGTTCCCGGATGCTTCGCTTCGAACAGATGCCGCACCGTCTCCACAGCCGACGCACGATCGCGCGCTGCAAACATCATGGCCATGCCCGGCCCCTGCGCGGTGACGGGAAACTGGTCGATCGGCACGAATGCCATTGGCGGTGCTTCATCTCGAAGATCGCCGTACTTCGTGTCCGGAATCGTCCCGATAATCTCGTACGTCCGCTCGGGATACTGCGGCTCCGGTCTCACGTGCACATGCTGGCCGATCGGCGTTGGCGTCCGAATGTATCTCCGGATAAATGTCTGGTTCACGATCAGCACCAGCGGCGCGTCGTTGGTGTCGTGCTCATTGAAGTTGCGCCCGTCAATAGCGGAATGCCCATCGTCGCAAAGTAGCTCGGGACTCACATAAGTGAACTTGCTCGCTCCCTCCAGTGTGTCCACCTGCACGTGGTGGCTCCAGCTGCTGCCACTCAACGGAACGTTGGTTGTGCCCGCCGCATTTTCAATGCCCGGCAGCGCGCGCACGTCTTCCACCAGTTGCCGTTTATACGCCGCGAGATTTTCCGGCTTGATCTTCGCCTCGGGGAAACCAAAATAACCAACGCTGATTCCACTCTCCCGGATTCCCGGATCGAAAGTCATCAGGTTCCGATAGCTGCGCACAAACAGCAGCGCACCAACGAGCAGCACCATCGAGACGGCCACCTGCGTAATCACCATCGCGCGCTGCACCGTGAATCGTTCGCGATTGCCCATTACACCGCGTTCGCCTGATCGCATCGACTGGATCGGCTCAGTATTTGCATTCCGCACCGCAGGCAGCGTTCCGAACACGACGCAGGTTGCAATCGAAACCACCGCCGCGAACAGCAGTACGCGCCAGTCGGGTGCAATGCTTAAGTGAATCGAGCTCTGACTCGTGTTCAGCGTATTCACCAGCGCCTTGCTCAGCGGTTGCGCAAGGGCAACCCCGAGTGCGGCGCCGATCATCGCCAGCAGCGCGCTCTCCAGCAGCATCTGTCGCAGCAACCGGCCTCGCGAGGCGCCAAGCGCCATGCGAATGGCTACTTCGCGCTGCTTCACACTCGCCCTTGCCAGCATCAGGTTGGCGAGATTCGCGCAGGCAATCAGCAACACCAGTGCGGTTATGGCAAGCAGAAACTCCAGCGACGTGTTGTATTGGTCTCGCAGATAGCTCACCCCTGCGCCCGCCGGATACACGGCCAGGCGGAATGCCTTGAACGTCTTGATCGCCTCCGCGCTGTATCCCTCCGGCGCGGTGCGTTCAAATAGCCCCGGGCTCATCGCTTTGTAGTATTCCGTCGCCTGCCGCAAACTCCAGCCCGGCTTTAATCTCCCCATCACGGAAAATGCAAAGACCTCGCGCCGCGGATTGGGAGGCGTACACGTCGGATAAGCAAGATCAAAGCGATCACCCACCACCAGTCCGAAGAAGGACGGCGGCGTCACTCCAAGCACCTGCACAGTCTTTCCATCGACCACCAAGGTGGAGTCGCCAGTGATCGGCGCTCCGCCCATCTGCGATTTCCAGAAGGCATAGCTCGCCACCACCTTCGACACGCCGCATCCAGCCTCATCCTGCGGCTCGATCAGCCTCCCCTGCCATGGCGCGACCCCGAGCACGTTGAAGAAGTTTCCGCTGACCTCGAGTCCATACGCACGATGCGAATCGCTCGGCTTTCCCAGCAGCATATTGTCCGGGCGCCACGCGAACACGCCCGTGAATGGATCGTGATGATCCTTCACCTCCTGCCACATCGGAACGGTGAAGTTTCCGGTAATGCCGTTGTTGATCCCGAATCCTCCGGTGCCTCCCGCGATGCGAACCTCAGCCAGTTCGCCCGGCTTAAGCACCGGCAGGCTGCGCAACCGCACCGCGTCCAGCAGTTCGAAGATCGCCGTATTCGCTCCAATGCCGAGAGCCAGCGTGGCGATAACGACAAGCGAGAAGCCGGGGCTCTTCACAAATCCGCGCAGCGCCGTTCGTAGATCTCGACCCAGGCTCTCCAGTCCCAGCGCGGCATCCTCTGCCCACACGCGCTCGCGCGTTGCCGCAGGGCTCCCGAAGCGCACGCGTGCGTCGCGCTCTGCCTGCTCACGGCTCATTCCCTCGGCCATGTTGTCGTCGATGCACATCTGCATGTGCTCCTGCAATTCGGCCTGGATCTCGCGCTCCACACGCGAACGTCTGCCGAGCGTCACTATCCGACGGAGAAGCGCCATCCCTCACCTCATGCAAAACGCAGAATTGCGTCGACGCCTTTGACAACCTGTTCCCAGTTCTTTTCGCGGCTGGCCAACTGTTCTTTGCCGGCCTTGGTGAGCGCATACCACTTGGCCTTGCGCCCGTAATCGGTCACCGCCCAGCTCGCGCGCACCCAGCCGTTCTGCTCCATGCGATGGAGCGCCGGATACAGCGAGCCCTCTTCAACGATGATCCGTTCATCGGAGACGCGGCGAATATGCATCACAATGCCGTATCCATGCATGGAGTTGAGCTGCGCGAGCGTCTTGAGGATGAGAAGGTCGAGCGCACCCTGAAGATCGTTTTTAGCCATAGTCTTCTCCCCTAGATATCAAGGGTAAGAGAAAGATTAGTTGCCCTCTACCCTAGATGTCAAGGGAAACGACCAGCGTTCGGTACCTGAGATTTGTTCTAAATTCAAACCTAGGGAGGTTCCCCATGGCGTCGCTCATCTCCGTGAACGTCGGCCTTCCGCGCGATCTAGAGTGGCAAGGCAAAATCGTCCGCACCGCCATCTGGAAAAAACCTGTATCTGGCCGCGTAATGGCGCGCCGCCTGAATCTCGATGGTGACGGGCAAGGTGATCTGGCCGGGCATGGCGGAGAGCATCGCGCGGTTATGGTGTATCAGCTCGACTCGTACCGCTATTGGCAGACACAATTTCAGCGGAATGACTTCGAATACGGCCAGTTCGGCGAGAACTTTACAGTCGATGGTCTCCCCGACAACCAAGTGTGCATCGGCGACCGCTACAGGATCGGCGCTGCGCTTTTCGAGGTAACCCAACCGCGAGTCACCTGCTATCGCGTCGGAATCCGAATGAACAATGCGCAGATGCCAGCGCTTCTGGTTTCGCACAAGCGTCCCGGCTTTTATCTCCGCGTGATCGAGGAAGGCGAGGTCGCCGCAGGCGATAACATCGTCAAAGTCTCTGACGGGCCCGAGCAGATCAACGTCGCAGAGATCGACGCGCTTCTCTACCTCCCGGCCCATTCGCGCGAGCTGTTGAAACGGGCGATACAGATACCGGCGCTCAGTGAAGGCTGGAAAGGTTCGCTCGAAGCTCTGCTCAGCGCCGACAGCGAGAGTGGAAACGCGGGTCTTGCGCCGGCGTCGCCGCCCCCTGCGTGGAGCGGATTTCGACCATTACGCGTGGCTGCGATACAGCGAGAAAGCGTTGACGTGCTCTCCTACATTCTCGAATCCGTAGATGGAAATCCCTTGCCTCCATGTCTCGCGGGCCAGTTTCTTGTCTTCAGACTCGAACCGGTTGCAAATTCGGCTTCGATTCTCCGGAGCTATTCGATCTCCGGCACGGAAGTCCCCGGTACGTATCGCGTAAGCATCAAGCGTTCTGACGGCGAAGGAAGCCGTTACTTCCACGAATGCATTCACGCGGGCGATGTGCTCCAGGTCAGCGCCCCGAGAGGCAGCTTCACTCTGGCGAAGAACGATCGTCCCGTTGTTCTGCTCAGCGCAGGAATTGGCGTGACACCGGTCCTAACCATGCTTTATGCGCTCTCTGCCACAGCTTCGAATCCGTCACGGGAGATCTGGTGGTGTTACGGAGCGCGCAATGGCCAGGAACATCCGTTCCGCGCAGAGGTTCAGACGCTGCTCAGAAAATTTCCCAACAGCCATTCCCTCGTTGCGTATAGTCAACCCCACGACAATGATCGAAAGGGCGAAGATTACGACGTTCAAGGTCGCCTCAATCCATCGCTCCTTGAAGAGCGCAGCATACCGAAGACGGCTGATTTTTATTTGTGCGGTCCTTCTGCATTCCTGGCAGATATCACAGGCGCTCTGCGGACCTGGAAAGTTCCCGATGCCTGCGTTCACACCGAGATCTTCGGAACGACTCCTTCTATTACACCGGGCATTTCGAACACCGCATTACCTCCGCCGCATCCACCGCGCGGAGCCGTCGCCAATGGTCCAACCGTCTCCTTCACGCGCAGCGGTCTGACTGTTCCCTGGAACTCAAAATATGCAAGCCTTCTTGAGTTTGCTGAAGCTTGCGATGTGCCTGTCAGGTGGTCTTGCCGCGCTGGCGTCTGCCACACATGCGAATGCGGGCTGATCGGTGGGAGAGTCAACTACGCGCCAGACCCGATCGACATCCCTGCCAAAGGAAATGTCTTGATCTGTTGCTCGACCCCGGTATCAGAAATAGAACTGGATCTCTGACGCAGCGGTAGCCGCCCGGTTGTGACTCTACTTTTGCAGAGGAGAACGGCTTACGCGGTAAGGCGTTCGAGTTGGTCGGGCTTGGAGATAGTCAAGCTGGCGCCCTTGATCACGATCCACTGGTCGCGGCGAAATTGATTCAGCAACCGCGTCACAGTCTCGCGTGAGGTCCCGGCCATGTTGGCGATCTCTTCGTGCGTAAGCGCCATCGTGAACCGGATCTCCGGCTTCCCGTTGGAAGCGGCTTTACCCCAGTCAAGCAACAGCCGGGCAAGACGTCCCGCGGCAGAACCGGACAGAGCCAATCTCTTCGCATCGTGGAAGACAGTGAGGTACTCGCCGGACAGTGATTGCGCCGCATTCATGCTGGCCACGCCGTGACGGCCCAGAAAATCGATGAACTCCTGCTTGCGAATCGTCTTCACCTGGCAGGGCTCAATGGCTTCGGCAGTCACTTCATGCGGAACGTTGGCAAGAACTGCGCTCAACCCCATCACGTCGCCGGGGCCCGCAATCTTGAGGATCATCGTCTTGCCATCGCGCGAGGTCGAGGAGATCTTGACCTGCCCAAAGCAAATGATGAAGACATTCCGTGCCGCATCGCCCTCGGTAAACAACTTTGCGCCCCGCGCATGGCTCATCATGATCCCGATGCCATCGAAATCCTGCAGAGCTTCCGTTGTGAGATTGCAGAACATCCGCAGATGGCGGTGCTCGCAATTAAGGCAATCTTCCGGGGGGTGATGAGAGTGGAGTCCAGCCATACTTATTCCGAAGAATTATTCAGAGTATAACTCACTTGGTATGAGTATAGATCCTTAGTACCGGCGAAGGCATGTTTCTTTAGGGTCACACTCCCTGCCCTGCGAAGTTCGATTTGCTCAAATTCTTCCACGTCTCTCGCTAAGCGGCTCCCGTTGATTTGCGCCGCATACCCGCCAGCCTCGTGGCGCCGCAGATGGCATATGCCCTTGATACTTCACGAGCTAGCTCTTCCAGCAGCCGCATTCGCAGCGGCGGATAAAGGTGGAACGCCCGCTGAAGCGCCTCTTTGGGCAAACGCATCGCTGTACCCTTCGTCTGCGCGATGAGCGTAAAGGTGTGACGTACATCACCCAACATTGCTGCTAATTCGGTAACCTCGCCGGCTCGAACGGTTCCCAGCGTCAGCCGGGTATCCAATCGCGCTGTCTTTCGCAGCATGTAACCGGAGATCACGACGTAGAGGCCTTGGCTCATGTCGTTCTGATGAAAGATAACGTCCCCCGCATCGAACTCTATGCATTCGGCCGACGCGTTCAGCATGTTGCCAACTGCGGGCGGACAGGCCAACAACTCTGCAATCGGACGTGCTGCGGCTGCGTCGCGATGCTCTGAGATTGCTGCTGATTGCATGGTCCCGTCCCCTCTTACCACTTCCCTGTTTGCCATATGGCGTCGAATCTGATCGGATACGATCTTCATTTCCGCGTCCTCGCGTCTCGGCAGCTCATTCACACTCTGGATTCGTCCAATCCGGTATGCGTCAAAGCGCCTCGAAACATGTCACGGTTCAATGGATTCATGGAGCGGTCGCCCTGGAATTTCTGCCGCCGCTTCGCCGGGTTGAGAAAACTACTCACTCCGCCCAACGCGCCTGATGATCAGTGGGGCACGCCGGTCAAAGCTTCAGATTCCCGCGCTACCGACACAACCGCAGACGGCGGGACGCAGAGCACCGGTACGCGCGACCGGGCCAGCAGGGTAAATGCCGTGCCGTGCGGTCCCGGAGTTCCACTGGTTCGTTTCACTCCAACCACCAGCACGCTTGGTTGATATTGGCCGATTGCCTCGACGATCGCATCGCCGGGCTTGCCGTCCTTCACAATGCAACGCAGTGGAAAGCGGGATGAATTCTCGAGGCCGAACTGTTCGGCCGTCGTCGCTACAGGATTGAGAAATGCCACAGCTTCTTCAGGCCTTCGCGCATGCACCACGATCAGCGTTCTGTGGAAGATTTCGGCAAGCGAGCAGGCGGTCTCTGAAGCCTCTGCGGTTGCGTCATTGCGCTCCATGGCCAGCATCACCGGACCACCCGGAATTGGCCGGTACGATCCCGCGTTGTAGTCAGCCGCGACAGCAAGCACGGGACACGGCGCCAGGCGCACCAGCTGCTCGGCCACGGCTCCCACAACAACCGGACCCGCGCCCTGCTTTCCTTCCGTACCGATGACAATGAGCCCTGCCTCGTATTGCCGGGCCACATCCACGAGCATCTGGGCAACTTCTCCCTGACGAATCTCTGAGTGGCTGTGAATCCCTTCGCGAACCAGCTCGGCAGACATCTCATCGAGAGCAGCGCGGGCCTGCTCAGTAAGACTGCGTAGCACCTTCCCGGGAACCGCCGCAACCGAGGCATAGTCCATCGGGTCGAGTCCGTGGGCAAGCACGATGCGGGCGCCGTAAGCGACCGCCAGTTTGCGCGCGTATTCCAGGGCAGCGTCTGCCCGGCCGTCCAAATCGGTTGCAACAACGATGGTCTTCAATCCGGATGCGAAACTCATGACTTCCTTCTTTGCGCCAAGGTTGCCGTTGGCGCATGGTGCGCCGGTCGATGCGGGGCCCGATGGTTACTGAGTCTCCTCTTGCAAGAAGAACGGAGCAGTGACCATATTCACCTCCCCCTGTGACTGTGGTCACAAATGACAGGAAATGCGGAACTTACCGAACCAAAACCGCACACCGCAGCATGACAGAACCGGTATCGATGTATCGATGCATGGGCCGGATCCGGCCGCCTTTCGATCCGGCAAGAAGCGTTAGGGCACGAGTTCACAGGTTGGTGAAAACTCGAAAGATGGTGCGGCTTTTGGAGGGTACGGGCTTCAGCCCGTACATTAGCCTCACTTAATAACCGGGGCTTTAGCCCCTGAGGGTTGTCTTTCAAACCGCCACCGACCCGTTCTGGAAACATCTCTTAAACAAAAGGGGCCTGCCGTTCATCGCGGCAGGCCCTCTTGTTGGCGTAACCGTTATCGCAGCATCATTTCCCTGCCGCAGCAGTTGGTACAAGCAAACCAACTTCGTTCGCCGCACAGAGGCGCCTAAATTCCGTGTCAGGACACAACTTCACAACTTGGTGAAGCACTCGATCGATGGTGCGGCTTTTGGAGGGTACTGGCTTTTGGAGGGTACGGGCTTTTGGAGGGTACGGGCTTCAGCCCGTACATTAGCCTCACTTAATAACCGGGGCTTTAGCCCCTGAGGGATGTCTTTCAAACCGGCCCCGACCCGTTCTGGAAACATCTCTTAAACAGAAAGGGGCCTGCCGTTCATCGCGGCAGGCCCTTCTTGTTTGCGAAATTGTCAAAGCTGCGTCATTTCCCTGCCGCAGCCAATCACCGCAGGCAAACCAACTTCGCTCGCCGCCGGCAATGTGTGCGTGTCCCACCAGTGCTGAATGACGTTCTGCCACGCGTTTCCCCGGCCCACCCACATCTGCGTTGCGCGATCGTAGCGGGCCATGTTGTTAGCCAGCCAGTACTGGCGATTATCGCGCAGCCATGCATCGTGAAAAAGCTGGCCGATCTGCGAATAGCCGTCACGGATATCTTCCATGCGCCCATTATTCGATCCAATCGAGTAGAGCGCATCTGAAACTTCGTTCCAGCGATTCTTGTCGCCGGCGAGCAACTGCGCCTTCGCATAAAGAACCGCACAATCCTGCGCCGCTTGAAATTTGTAACCGATGAAATCCATACGTCGCGCCCCGAGTTCCATCGCGTCGAGCGCTTCAGGGTTGTCGAGCTTCGCAGCAGCCCGGGCTTGCGCAAGCAGCGTGATGGCGCGCTCCGCATGCAGCCGAAGTTCCGATGCTACCGGCAGCAGTTTCGCCCCCACCTGCTGCCCTTCAGGCGAAAACGGATCGACCCAGAAATAAGAATCCTGCACGTCGTTCAGGCCGGCCTTCTTCAGGGTTGCGTGTGCGGCCATCAGTTCCTGCTGGGCCTGGCTGATCTTGCCTGTCGGGTCGTTGTGAAATGCCTGGCCGTACGATGCGATGAATGCCGCGTCAGAGCTTTCACCCTGCTGCCATGCTGCCGCTGCACCGAAGAGAAGGCCAAACCAGTTCTCATCAAAGATGCCTTCGCCGTCATCGTTCCACACCGTGTTCAGCATTCCCGTCGCGCCCAGCTTTTGCCCATCCCGCACGAACGCGCCAATATTTCCCAGCGCTTCGTTGTTGTTGGGATAAACACGATTCCAGTTGTTCACTCCGGGCGCCACCCACGTCTCCAGTCCCGATTTGATAAACGGCTCAAGATTCTTCGTGAAGTCCGGCTTCGCGTCATAGTGCCACGAGACGGCAATCATGTCCTTGGGCAGAGTGCCGACCAACTCCGGCGAGTTCTCCGCAATGTCGCCCCAGAAGAGCAGTCGCTTGTGATTCGGCTCAAGCTGCTTGTGAATCTGCGTAAGGAAGTTGAGATAAACCGGACCCAATCCCTTTTGTGCCACTTCATCGCGTGTGCGACCCAGCCCAAGCTGATCAGTTTCGTCCGCGCCGATGTGCGCATACGGCCCCGGAAAAACTTTGGCCAGTTCCCCAAACCATTCGCCGATCTGCGGCAGGCTTCCCGGATCGCCCGGCGCCAGCACCGTCCCACGCGGCGTCTCGGCGAGAGTCGAGTACTGCTCGAACTTCAGCACATGATGCAGATGCCCGAAAGCCTCCTGCTCCGGAATGATCGTGATGTGATACTTCGCTGCGTAGGCCACAAGCTCGCGGGCCTCATCGGGAGTGAACGCGCCACCGGGAAACGCCGCAACCGGCGTGCTCGCATAAGCAAAGGTGTGTTCGAAATAAGGCGAGAAGATGTTGTACTTGTAGGCCGCCAGCGTGCGAATCTCGCGCTTCAAGAACTCCGCATTCGGCAGCGGCCCGCGCGACCAGTCGTCCGAGAGCCCACGATGCGCCATCGCCGGCCAGTCCCGAATCGTCGGAACAAGCAGGACTGCATCTTTACCAGACCCGCGAATCAGTTGCTTCACCGTCTGCGCACCGTAGAAGACACCTGCCCCAGTCTCCGCACTGATCGTCACACCACGCTCACCCGTCAGTCCAATCCTGTACGCTTCTCCCCTCTTCTCGGCTGGTTCCTTCGCGCTCGCAGCGGAAACGCGCTCAAACCGAATCGCAGGCGCATTCGCTTTCCCGATTGCAATGCCCCGCGCCTTGAGCGACTCCTCGAGATCCTCTGCCGCAAATGCGTCTTCACCGTTTTTGCCAGAAACAATGCGCACCCCGCCAGACCCGATCGCGACAGACTTGACCGCAGTGCACTCCCGCACCGCCGGCACCAGCTTCAAATCCGCGCACGTTGGCGCACTCTCCGCCGAAGCCCCCACTACCACAAACGCAAAAACACATAAAGCCGCGATCGTCCCAAAACGCATCAGAACCCCCAAATAAAAACGTTTGAATTCCAGCAAGACTAAATCCTGCCCGTCGCTCGCACAACTACAAAGGGTCGGCTTCACTCGTTCCCAATGATGCACGTACGAAATCCTACCGCTACATCGGAGGGAGCAGGGGTCTTCAGGCCCCTGAAGCACCGACATTCAATTGAACCTGGCCTTTAGGCCCGGGTCTTTCTTCAATCCATAACCGCCCGATCGCACCAAAGATGCGCCACGACTAAATCCGAATAAATATTCTCTTCTTAAACATCCACCACAAAATCACCCAATACGCCATCATCGTCAGCACACCAAGAAACAACGGCTCCAATCCCGCCCCAAACATATTCAGAAACCGCATCCCCAGATGAATCTTGAAGCTGTTCAGAATGAACTCCTCCCAAAATGCGCAAGCAAATACGCTGCAATCGAATTCATTCCGACCACCACGAGCGGAAGCGCAACCTTCCGGTAGCCCTTCACATCCGTCACCCACGAGAACGCCGCCAGAAACGCAAAGCACACTCCCGCGCTCCACAGCGTCCACGACGGAGTCCAGATGCGCTTCACAATCGGACAGATCCCCGTGAAGTGCAACAGCAGCCCCGCCGCCATCAGCGCGATCGCAGCAATCGCAAACTTCCGCAGCGGAATTTTCGGCGCATTCTCGTGGAACCACCGCCCCGCAATCACCCCCAGCAGCATCGTCCCCAGCGTCGGAATAAAACTCAGCGTCAGATACCCGCCCCCGTTGAACGCAAACCGGCTCGTCCGCGGAAACAGATTCAAAAACCACACGTCGAACGCCTGCCCGAAATTGCTGTTCTTGTTCCAGTGCGCCGCAAAGCCGCTATAAAGATAGCGGTGCCAATCCGGCCCCACGCCCACCGCCGCCCAGTCGAAGTTCTGTCCCGGCGCAGGATACAGGGCCCACGCCAGCCAGTAGCCAAACAGAATCATGCCCAGCGCAAGCCACTGCACGCGCGCCTTCACAAACGTCAGCAGAAACGCAAACGTATATCCCAGCCCGATCTGGCTCAACGTGTCTTCAAACGTGTAATAAGTAATCGGGCTGTCCGTCGACCGCAGAAAAACTCCCAGCGCAATCAGCAGCACGCTTCGCCACATCGTGTGGAAGAGCATGTGCGCGAAGCTTTCGCCTTTCCGCTGTCTGCTCCTGATCGAATACGGCAGCGCCACGCCCGCCAGAAACGTGAACCCCGGCTGAATCGTGTCGTGCAGGCTCATCCCCGCCCACTCAACGTGGGTCTGGTTGTAAGCGAGAATCCGCCAGAACGAGCTGCCCGGAAACGCGCGCGCCACATCCGCGAAGCGCATCACCTCGCCCATCATCAACACCATTACCAGTCCGCGAAAAGCATCGACCGCAATATTGCGCGGAGGCGGCGCAGAACTCTGCTCCGGCGGCGAGAGCGCATCGACGGAAGGGTTTGATGCCTGGCTCGTGACCACTGCTGATGTGCTCCGTGTGGAAAGTCGCCGACCGCAACCAGTTCGGCTGCCCAACATCCTACAGGAACACTTCGACGCTTACCGTAGAGTTTTCAGAGCGGGATAAAGCTTCCGCCACTCCGCATATCCCGCCTTGTATGCTGCCAAGTCCGCCGCCTCGGGCTCGATGCGTTGCGCCACCTCAATCGCCTGTCCGCACGCAGCATCGAGATTCGCCCAGTGCCCCGTGCCAACGCCCGCCATCAACGCGCAACCAAATGCTCCGCCCTCTTCCGCAGTGAGCACTTCAACCGCCTGTCCGTACACGCCCGCCTGAATCTTGCGCCACAGCGGACCGCGCGCTCCGCCACCGCCCAGCCGGACCGCACTTAGCGGAATTCCCAACTCAGAAAACAGCGAGAACGAATCATTCAGCGAATAAGCCACGCCTTCCAGCACTGCGCGCGTGAAATGCGCCGATGTGTGGATCGTCGAGATGCCGGCGAACGCCGCGCGCACATACGGATCGAGATGCGGTGTCCGCTCTCCCATCAGATACGGAGCCCACATCAGGCCTTCGCTCCCAGCCGGGACCTTTTCCGCCGCCGCCGACATGCCGTCATAATTCTGACCTGCGAAGAATGTCTGTTTCAACCAATTCAAGCTCAAGCCAGCACTCTGCGTCACCCCCATCACGTGCCATAAGCCCGGCACAGCGTGACAGAACGTGTGCATCCGTCCCTTGGAATCCTTCGTTGGCTGTGCCGTCGCTGCAAACACCACTCCCGAAGTGCCGATCGTCGCCGACACAGAGCCCGGCTGCAAAATACCCATGCCCACCGCGCCCGCGCCCTGGTCGCCCGCGCCAGCCACCACCGGCGTTCCCGCCTTCAATCCCGTCACTCCCGCCGCACTCTCACTGATCCGCGCGCACACTTCCGGCGACTCATACACCTTCGGCAGCCAACTCTCCGGAATCCCCGCCGCCTCCGCCACTTCCTTCGACCAGCGCCGATGCGTTACATCCAGCAACAGCGTTCCGCTCGCTTCCTGCACGTCGATCGCGAACTCGCCCGTGAGCCGGTATCGCACATAATCCTTGGGACACATGACGTGCCGAATCTTCGCGAAGATCTCCGGCTCGTGCTCCTTCACCCACAGCAGTTTCGTCAGCGTGAAATTCGGCAGCGCCGGATTGCAGGTCAACTCAATCAGCTTGTCGTAGCCAATTTTTGCCGTCAGCCAGTCGCACTCCGGCTGCGTGCGCGTATCGCACCAGATCAGCGACGGCCTCAGCACCGCGCCATTCTCATCCAGCATCACCGCGCCATGCATCTGCCCCGTCAGTCCGATTCCGGCAATTGGCTCGCGCGGTTCTGGAGAGGCGACAATCGCACCCTTGATCGCTTCCTGAGCGGCGCGCCACCAGTCTTCGGGATCCTGTTCTGCCCATCCGGGATGCGGTGTGCGGAAGGGAGCGTGCTCGCTCGAAGCTCCGCTGATCAGCTTGCCATTCGCGTCAACCACAACGGCGCGTGTACCGCCCGTACCCACATCCATTCCCAGGAACCACATCGCCTTGCACTCCTCGTGTAAATCGGTTTTCTCTGCGCACGCAGCATACCAGCTTTGCACGTCGGCGGGAAGGCGTCCCATCCTCGGTGCCCTTCGTAATTGAGTCACAAACCATCCGGCAAGCCAGGCCCCGCAGCCTGCAAGTGAAGAAATCGAAGCCTGAAACAAACCACCGGAAGTTTCGCTCCTTCGGCCCATTCCGGCGATACCAACGATTTCAGGTGACTGACAACGGAAGCCCTCCGCGAGCGCATCCCAGCCAATGGAGAACTTTCTCCGGGGCTACTCATTCCATTTCTGCATTCCACCGGCCGGCCGCCTGCGCGTACCTCAAGAGTATGGCGCTGGGGAATCGCGGCCCTGCTGGCAGTGGCGATTCTGGCAGTCGCTGTTCAGTTCGTATTGGCGCGCGCCAATCCAATTCTGAAGGGACGAGTACTTGAAACGTTGCGCGCCCGATTCGACGGTGACGTCCAGTTGGACACCCTGCAGGTAAGCATCGCTCGTGGCCTCGATGTGTCCGGGACCGGGCTGCGCATTTTTCCCCAAAACCAACCGCAGATGGCCGGAGACAAGCCGCTCATCGCCATCGAGCATTTCCAATTTCGAGCCTCGCTGCTCGGATTGTTTTTCAAGCCAACCCATGTGGGCAGCGTGAACGTTCGCGGCCTTGCGATCAACATACCTCCAGCAAGCCAGAGACAGAAAAAAGCCAAACACAGTTTCGGCAAGATCAAGGTCAGGGTCGATGAAATTGTCCTCGATGACTCGCAGTTGGTCATTGAGACGGACAAACCGGACAAAGACCCCCGCGTCTTTCTGCTGAAGCATGTGGTCTTAAGGGATCTGGGGCCGAACACAGCGTGGCCCTTCGACGCAATTCTCACCAACCCGATTCCAAAAGGAGAGATCCATGCATCGGGAACATTCGGCCCCTGGATCACGGAAGACCCGGCGAATTCCAACGTGGCTGGCAAATACCTCTTCGAGAATGCGGACATGAACACCATCAAAGGGATCGCCGGCATCCTCAGGTCTACAGGCAGTTTTGATGGCCAGCTCAACCGGATCGGCGTCCGGGGAAAAACAGAAGTTCCAGACTTCTCTCTCGACACTGCGAATCACCCCCTGCCGCTCTCGACGACGTTCCAGGCAGTTGTCGATGGCACCAGCGGCGATACCTACCTCGAAAACATCCAGGCGAAGTTGGGCACCTCGGAATTCTCCTGTCGTGGCGCCGTTATCGGTGTGAAAGGACAGGGACACAAAATCAATGTGGAAACAGATGTCCCCGATGGCCAGATCGCGGACTTTCTAGGGCTCGCGGTAAAAACCAGTCCCACGCCCATGACCGGCCGGCTCAACCTTCATGCGAAGCTGCAGATCCCGCCTGGCAAGCAGAGCGTCAGCCAGAAGATGACGCTGGAAGGCGCGTTCATATTGCGACAGATCCACTTCACGAACCCATTGATCGAAGACAAGGTCGATGTGATGAGCCTGCGCGCCCAGGGCAAGACCGACGACCTGAATCCCGGCGCTCCCGACGTGGTTTCGAAAATGACGGGACACTTCGCAATGCGTTCTGGCGAACTCGCATTTTCGCAGCTCGACTACACTCTGCCGGGAGGAAATGTGCATCTCACCGGACGCTATAACATGGACGGCCGTTCATACGAATTCGTGGGTAAGGTGCGCACGCGGGCTGAGGTCTCAGAGATGGTGGCAACGAAATGGAAAAGTATCCTCCTTAAGCCGGTGGACCCGTTCTTGCGCAAGCACGGTTGGGGCACCGAAGTCCCGATAAAAATAACTTCAGGCAGAGATGGAAAACCGAAGTTCGGGTTCCCGCTCTGAAGGGAATGGCCTGACTGACCGCGCTATTAAATATTTCGTGAAATGGTCAGATAAACATCTATGCGTCCCGCCTTCGACAGTTCCCCGCCCAGCTCATCTTCATGTAGACTCGTGTCACTCGCAACAGCCCGGCTCCCCTGCCGCGATCAGATCTTTCCCGTTCCATGCTGGCCGGTTCCTCCTCAGGGCGATTCGAGATTCTCCAAACGGAAGAGACAATATGACCACGTCTGCACCATCACCCGAACACATTCTGCAAACCGGCCTGGCCTTCTGGGCCTCGAAAACTCTGCTTAGCGCTGTTGAGATGGAGGTCTTTACCGAACTCGCCAAAGGCCCTGAGAGCCTGGAATCGCTGACCGGTCGCCTCGGCCTGCACCCCCGCTCCTCGCGCGACTTCCTCGATGCCCTCGTTGCTCTCGGATTTCTAGAACGCCAGAACGGTAGCTATGCCAACACCCCTTCCAGCAACGTCTTTCTCGACAAGCACAAGCCGTCCTACATCGGCGGGATCCTGGAGATGGCGAACAAGCGCCTCTTCCATCACTGGGGTCACCTCACCACCGCCCTGCGCACCGGCGCAAACCAGAACGAAGCCGCTGGCGACCATGAAACCTTCGCAGCCCTCTACGCCGACCCCACTCGCCTCAAGGGATTTCTCCGCGCCATGACCGGCGTCAGCCGTGGCGCCAACATCGCCATCGCTTCCAAGTTCGGCTGGGCGAAATACCAGACCGTCGCCGACTGCGGCACAGCGCAGGGCGATCTCATCGTGCAAGTGGCCCTCAAGAATCCCCATCTCGCCGGCACCGGATACGACCTGCCTGAAGTCGCCCCGATCTTCGAGGAATATGTCGAGGAAAACGGACTCTCGTCGCGCGTGAAGTTCCAGCCCGGCAGCTTCTTTACCGATCCGCTGCCCAACGTCGACGTCATCATGATGGGCCACATCCTGCATGACTGGAACCTCGAAGAGAAAAAGATGCTGATCCGCAAGGCATACGAGGCTCTGCCGCCCGGCGGCGCTTACATCGTCTACGAGGCCCTCATCGACGACGATCGTTCCAAGAACGCGTTCGGTCTGCTGATGAGTCTCAATATGCTGATTGAAACCCCGGGCGGCTTCGACTACACCGGAGCCGATTGCGTGGGTTGGATGAAAGAAGCCGGGTTCCGCGAAACCCGCGTCGAGCACCTCGTCGGCCCCGATTCTATGGTCGTCGGCATCAAGTAACTCTTCTTTTTACGGCGGGATGGTTCCATTCATCGTTCCATTCATCCCGCCAATTCGTCATTTCGTCACAGTTTTGTGCCGGGCTGGCGAACTTTTCCTATGCTCGTCGCGTATTCCCGGTTACGGTCGCCAACCGCGAGCGGCTGCGCGCTGAAAACTCACATATCCTCCAGAGCATAAGGAGCCGCACATGGAATTCTTTTCCGATCAGCTCAAGCAGGTTTTCCGGCGGCTCGTCCGCGCGCCTCTTTTCACCACCATCACGCTGATAACGCTGGCAGTTGGCATTGGAGCGAACACCGTAGTCTTCAGTGTGGTCGAAGGCGTGCTTTTAAAGCCCCTGGCTTATCCCCAGGCCGATCGGCTTGTCGGCATCTGGCACTCGGCCCCGGAAATCGGCTTTCAGGGCGACCTCAATATTGCGCCATTCATTTACTTCATCGACCGTGAGCAAAGCTCCACATTGGAAGATGTCGGCATGTACACCGGAGACTCCTGCTCTGTGACCGGAGCGGGAGAACCAGAGCACGTATCGGGCATGGATGTCACCGATGGAACCCTGCCTCTGCTCGGCGTCAAACCAGTCCTGGGGCGGCTTTTCACACGCCGTGACGACACCGCCAGCGCACCCAAGACCATCATTCTCTCCTACAGCTACTGGCAGAAAAAATTCGGCGGCAGCAACTCCGTCGTGGGGCGCACACTCAATGTTGACGGCACTTCCCGCGAGATCATCGGCGTGCTGCCCAGAGATTTCCAGTTCCTCGACAACTACGACGCCGCGCTGTTTCTTCCGATGCAGATGGATCGCAGCAAAACGAAGCTCGGCAACTTCAGCTTTCGCGGAATCGCCCGGCTCAAACCCGGCGTCACGATGAACCAGGCCAACGCAGATTTGGATCGCCTGCTGCCCATCGCAATTCATAGCTTCCCTGCGCCGGAGGGATTCAGCGCCGCGATCTTTGAAAAGATAAAGATCAACACCAATCTCCACACTCTTAAAAAGGATGTCGTAGGTGATGTAGGAAATGTTCTTTGGGTCCTGATGGGATCGATTGTCGTAGTGCTGCTGGTTGCCTGCGCCAACGTCGCTAACCTGCTGCTGGTGCGGGTTGAAGGCCGCCGCCAGGAGTTGGCAGTCCGTTCTGCGCTCGGCGCCGGACGCGCCAACATCACGATGGGCCTGCTCTTTGAAAGCGCCGTGCTCGGAGTGACAGGCGGCGTAATCGGATTGACACTCGCCTTTGCAGCGCTGCGCATCCTCGTATCGTCCGCTCCTACCGGTCTACCGCGTCTTCACGATATAGGCATCGATTTTCCCGTCCTCCTCTTCGCTGCCGCGGCTGTACTCTTCGTCAGCCTGGTCATCGGCATGATCCCCGTAATCAAATACTCCGGCGTGCAGATCAATACAGGCCTGCGCGAGGGCGGACGCGCCCTGAGCCAGAGCCGTGAACGCCATCGCGCACGCAAGGCGCTGGTCGTCGTGCAGGTAGCTCTCGCACTTGTCCTGTTGATTTGCTCCGGCCTCATGATCCGCACATTCCGCGCTCTCGCAAATGTTTCGCCAGGATTCGCCGACCCGGCTTCCCTGCTCAAGTTCCGCATCTACGTACCTGACACGCTGTTCCCTGAGAATCAAAAGGTAAATGTGGTTCATATCGAGCAGGCCATCGCCGATAAACTGGCCGCGATTCCGAACGTTTCCTCCGTGGCCTTTTCCTCACACATCCCCATGGACGGAAACGATTCGAACGACCTCCTCTACGCGCAGGACCGCACCTATCGCGAAGGCGAACTGCCGCCAATCAGGCGCTTCGTTAATATTTCCCCGGGATATTTTTCGACCATGGGCACTCCGCTGATTGCAGGGCGGGACTTGACCTGGGCTGAGACTTACGGGAAGCGTCCAGTCGCACTGGTTTCTGAAAATCTCGCGCGAGAATACTGGGGCACACCTGAAAACGCGCTGGGAAAGCATATTCGCGTGGCCAACATCGACGACTGGCGCGAGATCATCGGCGTCGCAAAGAACGTTTATTACGACGGCGTCAGCCAGAAAGCACCAGCCACGGTGTATTGGCCCGTGTACATGGCCAAATTTGAAGGACAACCCGAGACAGTGCGAGGCTCCGTATCGTTTGTCATCCGCTCGCCTCGCGCGGGCTCGTCCGCTTTCATGAGCCAGGTCCAGCAGGCCGTCTGGTCAGTCAATGGAGACCTGCCGCTGGCTGATCCCGATACCGTCAGCACGCTCTATACCAAGTCGATGGCGCGCACATCCTTCACGCTCATCATGCTCTGCGTTGCAGGAGGCATGGCGTTGCTTCTCGGCATCGTCGGCATTTACGGAGTGATTTCCTACGCGGTCTCGCAGCGCACCCGCGAAATCGGCATTCGCATGGCGCTAGGCGCTCAGCGCGATGCGTTGACCAGCATGTTCGTCCGTCAGGGACTCGTCCTCGCAGCCATCGGCGCCGTCTTCGGAATGTAGCCGCAGCCTTTGCCACCATGCGCTTCATGGCGTCGATCCTGTTCAAGGTCAGCCCCATGGATCCGTGGACCTACTCGCTTGCCACCGCCGCAGTGATCGGGATCGCATGGCTGGCCTGCTACCTGCCCTCACGCCGCGCCGCCCAGGTCAACCCAGTCAACGCCCTGCGCGCCGAATAACCGATCAGAGTGATCCACAACGGCCGCGTCATCCTGAGCGGAGCAGCTTGGGGCCCCACTGACAGGGTCAGTGGGGTAAGCGGAGTCGGGGGTCCCCAGCGACGGGTCCATGTCGCTGGGGTGAGGGAGCGAAGGACCTGCTTCTGCGCTTCGCCCGCACTAGCCTGGGTGCCCCATGTCTCGATTTTGAGACATGGGATATGGAACCCACCGCACTGTCATCCTGCATTAGCGCACCCACTCGCAGTAGTGAGATAGAAGGGGTGTCATCCTGAGCGGAGCAGCTTGGGGCCCCGCTGACAAAGTCAGTGGGGTAAGCGGAGCGAAGGACCTGCTTCTGCTTTTCCCACGCGCTCCCACCGACCTTGATCCCAATAACCGTCCCGCATTACGCGACATTCGCCCGTACTGTGACCTTCCGCACACCTCATTTTCCCCGGCCGGGTAAGAATGAACTCGTCAGGCCGAAGGAGTTGAATTCCCGCTCCGGCCGTGGAGAAGGAACACCATGAGCGATCTCGCCCCCCTTGCCGAAGCGGTAGTCGTCGATCCGCTGGTTGGCCACCCCGCCGACTATCACGTCTTTCACAAGTTTCTGGATCGCTGTAAATCCCTACCGGCCATCACCACCGCCGTCTGCTGGCCGCTTTCCGATGTCGCACTCAGAGGCGCAACCGAAGCCGCGGAGGAAGGCCTCATCAAGCCCACGCTGATCGGCGACGAAGCCGAAATGCGCGCCCTCGCCGCAAAGATCGGCGTCGACATTTCGCAATACCCCATCCTCGATGCCGACAGCGAAGTGAAAGCCGCCGAGATCAGCGTAAGCATGTGCCGCAGCGGCAATGCCCAGGCCATGATGAAGGGCAGCCTCCACACCGACGAGCTCATGAAAGTCGCCATGGCGCGCGACACCGGCCTTCGCACTTCGCGCCGCATCACCCACGTCTTCGTGATGGACACGCCGGCCTACGCGCGCACCCTGCTCATCTCCGATGCCGCCATCAACATCAAGCCCGAGTTCGAAGACAAGATTCACATCGTGCAGAACGCCATCGACCTCGCTCACGCACTCGGAATTCCCGAGCCCAAGGTCGCACTGCTCTCCGCCGTCGAGACCGTCAACCCCAAGATTCCTTCGACGATGGAAGCCGCTGCCCTCTGCAAGATGGCCGACCGCGGCCAGATCACCGGCGGCATCCTCGACGGCCCGCTGGCCTTCGACACCGCCGTCAGCGCTCACGCCGCGGAGATCAAACACCTCCAATCGCCCGTTACAGGACAGGCCGACATTCTCATCGTTCCCGATCTCGAGAGCGGCAACATGCTCGCCAAGCAGCTCGAATACCTCGGCGGCGCGCAGCTCGCAGGAATCGTCCTCGGCGCTCGCGTTCCCGTAATCCTCACCAGCCGCGCCGACTCAGCCGAAACACGCCTGACCAGCTGCGCCGTTGCCTGCCTGCTCCACTACGCAACTCACCCAATCGAAATCGCAGAATAGCTCAACCATTTTCGCAATCGATCAAGGGCGCCCTTCCAAACGGAACCGGCGCCCTTCTTTCGTTAAAACCAGCCCCGCATTTAAATCCGTCAACCTCCCGATTGCCAGTGATAGGACAACATCGACCCGCTTCGTGACATGGCATGACTTCACAGCTTGGCGAAGAACCCGAATGATGGTGCGCCTTTGGAGGGTACGGGCTTCAGCCCGTACATTAACCTTGGTCAAATAAACAGGGCTTTAGCCCCTGAGGGATGCTGGACTTTTTCACCATGCTGTTCCGTCGCCGGCAACGCCGCGAAAAGCGACCGGCGCTTCACCTCCTGAGAAGATGTCTCACCCGTGGTTTCCGCATAGGCGATTCCCTCCCGCTTCGAATTCCCTTTATCGCTGTCATCCTGACGCGCAGCGGAAGGATCTGCGGTTGCCTTTCTTGCTTTTTCCGCATCGGCTGGCAGTCTTCCGCGTCATCGGGTCTGAATCAGGGCACGACTTTAGTCGTGCCGCAAACCCTTCGAAAACGGTCCGGGCTTAGCCCCTGAAAAAATGTCTCAACTTTAATTACCGCCTTGGCGCTGTTTAGCGCTTCGAATCCTTTTCCAGCCCTGTCATCCTGACGGCGCAGCGGAAGGATCTGCGGTTGCCTTTCTTGCTTCCGCATCGGCAGGTAGTCTTCCGCGTCATCGGTTCTGTGTCAGGGCACGACTTTAGTCGTGCCGCAAAGCCTTCAAAAAACAATCCGGGCTTTAGCCCCTGAGGGAGGTAATTTCCGGTTCGGCGGTGACTCGACCGAAATGCGCGTACACTTGCGTTCATCTTCTGGGACCGCGTACACACAATGCACGCATTCTTGGAGGAGAGTAAGGCCAGCCGCTAGTTCCTTGATCCATCTTCAAACTGATCCCCACGGAGGTCCCCATGAAATTCCTAATCCTCTGGCACTTCGATCTCTCCCGCCTCAACTCCGACGTCTCCCACGCCATCCTCAAAATGCCCGACTACGCAAAGAAACTCGGCAGCAAGCTCGAGTGCCGTTACCACGTCATCGGCAGCCACGGCGGTGCGTGGATCTATAAAGTCGACTCCAACGAAGAACTCGACCGCCTGCTCGCCATGTCCCCCGTCTACAACTACGCCACCTATCAAGTCATCGCGCTAGCCGAGATGACCGACCCCGAAACCGTTACCGGCAAGGCATAGAACCACTGTGACGTGGTTTCCATTCTCTGAGTCCGCACAGCCGAACGGCAATGTTCCGTCAAGGGACTCGGACATGCGGCATCCATGAACGCTCTTTGAAGACACTCTCTTCGAGCGGGTCCCGAAGTGACTGGTACGCGACACCGAGCAACTCGGCATCCGCGGTATCACCGCTGAGTTCCCAGATCATCACGCCGCCGAGGTGTTCGTCCGACGCGTAGCTGGCTTTGAAGCGAACAGACGTTGGATCCTCATAGGTCCAGAAAGTTCGCCCATCGAAGAGCCACGGCGCCTGTGATCGCTCGTCTCGGTATATAGCGAAGTTGGCCGCAACGCTTTGTATGTCGTTATATGGACAGTCTTCTTTGACGGGATGGCCCGATTGAAATAGGCCTCCGTTGGCGACCTTGACGTCGGTCCAGCTGTAACCATAGAAAGGCAGCCCCATCAGCAGCTTTTCCCGGGGCACGCCGGCCGCCTCGTAGCTGGCAATGCTGCGCTCGATACTGAGTGGATGCTGAGCGTCCGAAGAAAAAAGAGGTGCCAGCAGTCCGGTGGTCGGGCTCCACGGCCCGGTGTAATCGTAGTTCATCACGCCAACCTCATCGACGAGCGGAGCTATTGCAGCGAAATCCGTACCCGAGAGCGTCTGGGGAGATTCCGCCACGGCGATAGAGAGCAGCGACCCACGCCGCACTACGTTCATCTGGCGCCGAAACTCCTGCAACAAGCCGCGAAAATTATCGGCGTCCTTCTCTCGTGGAGATTCCCAGTCAATGTCGAATCCATCAAAGATACCCGGCTTTCTGACGCCGTGGGAAAAATGCCCGCGCAAGAACATGTCTACGCAGGAGGCAACGAACGCCGCGCGATTTTCAGGTTGCGCGTCCTCCGCAAAATCCCTCGGATCCCCCTCAAGGGATATCAAAATCTTCAGGTGCGGGTACTGTCGCTTCAGTTCCTGCAGCTGGTGAAAATATCCGCGAAACCGCGAACGCGCGCGATCAGGTTTGCCGTTGACGCTGTTCTGCCGAATGAATCTCGTATTGAGATCGGCATCAGGATATGCCAGGGAACAGCGGCCACCTCGAACCGACGCCTGCGCATAGTTGATCTGATCCAGCCTCCTTACGGCTCCATTGGTGATCAGGGACTTCACATAGTAAGGTTGTGCGAAATCAAGACCCCATTGCGGAAAGTACCCGACCAGCAACGGAGTCCGCGAGGCTGCAACAGAACCGAAGGCACAGCTCGGTGACAACCATGAAATTAGAAGAAGAGCGTTGAATAGAATCCGAACTTGCGTCGCTCTGGCCATGGATCCGATCCTGTTGCGCACGATCCCGTGAATTCGAGACGCTTGGTCGTGCAGCGATCCGCCGGATCGCATTCGGACTCGGATTCGCAATTGATTGTGAAGTCTCGAAAGCTTCCTGCAAACTGACAGAACTACCAGCCCGCGCAGAAATTGAAGGAGGCAGGGTGACAAATATTTTCCATGTCAGCTGTGAGTCCAGAACATGACAACCTCAGCCCAAATCCATTTGATCGGCTAAGTTGCATCGATAGATGACTTTAAAGCGATAGTCTCACCGTAAACCTCACATTCCGGCGAACTTCATCCCAGAGTATGGGGGTACACCCCCCGCAACCAAATGGTTGCATTTACCTGAAAACGTCATTCTGAGCGAACGGGGCCCCGAACGCTTTTCAGTTCGGGGGTGGTGAGCGAAGAATCTGCTTTTCCGCGATCTAAATAGTTCTATGACCCAGCAAGCGGCCAGAGGCTCTTGGTTGCATATTGGTGGTGAGCGAAGAATCTGCTTCTCTGCGCTTTGAAACCAGCTAGCTGGCTACGAGCTAGCCGCTGCCCTTCAATCCATCGAGAGGCTAAGCTGATGCCGCACGTCAGCTCCGCGAATCCAGAAGATGACATCCGTGGCAATATTGGCCGCGTGGTCAGCAATGCGCTCGAGGCTTCGTGAAACCATCATCCCATTCATCGCCTGCTGAGTTGCGCTCGGCTGCTCCTGAATCATCTTCAGCAGGTCGGCCTGGGCGCTCCGATTCATCCGGTCGATCTCATCATCCATCTCGCGGACCGAGTCCGCAATACGCGCATCGCCTTCAAGCAACGACAGAATCGCCGTGCGGATCATGCGGCCCGCCACTTCGCCCATCGCCGAAAAGTCCACCGGCAACTCAACCTGCTCGACCTTCATCACGTCGCGCGTGCGGCGCGCAATGCCCATCGATTGGTCACCGATGCGCTCCAGGTCGCCATTGATCTTGATCACCGCCAGGATGAAGCGCAGGTCGATCGCCATCGGCTGTTCCTTGGCGAGCAACTCATAGGCCATCTCGTCCAGTTCGCGTTGCGCAGAGTCGATCGCCGTCTCATTCTGCTTCACGAATTGGCAGAGATTCTTGTCCCTGAGAATGTAGGCATCAACCGCGGACTCCACCGCTTGCTGCGCGAGAGCAGCCATCGCAAGGAGCTTGTCCTTGAGTTCGGCGAGTTGAAGCTGAAAATGAATGCGCGGCACAGGCCAGCCCTCTCCTAACGTTTATTGTGCATCAGGCAATGTTACGGGGAGACAAATTTCCTCCAAGGCATCACATTTGACACGGCTTGCAGATCAAACGTCACCGCGCCGGCCGGCACTGTCTTCCCGGCCGGTGTTCTAGCCTATCAGAATGAGCGATTCCATGAGCGAACCCCGCCCGACTCCAAAGTCCATGGTCAGCTTCGACCCCGCCGGGCATCCCCAGCGCCAGATCTATAAATTGATGACCGGCATTATCGTGCCCCGCCCCGTCGCTCTGGTCTCCACCGTCGACGCGGAAGGCATTGCCAATCTCGCGCCTTTCAGCTTTTTTGCCGGGGTCGGCTCAGCCCCGCCGACTGTGCTCTTCTGTCCCGTCTTACGCCCTGCCAGCACTCGCAAAGCCGGCGAACGCAAAGACACCCTTCGCAACGTCGAAGAGACGCGCGAGTTCGTGATCAACGTCGTTAGCGAGGCAATCGCCGCGCAAACCAATTTGACAGCGGCGGAGGTCGATCCCGAGGTGGACGAATTCAACCTGTCAGGCCTCACGCCCCTGGCAAGCGAACTGGTGAAGGCGCCGCGCGTGGCCGAGTCCCCGGCACAGATGGAATGCCGGCTCATGCAGGTCATCTACACCGGCGACCAGCCCGGCAGCGGCGTCATCGTGCTCGGCGAAGTGGTACGCTTCCACGTCCGCGAAGATCTCATCGAAGACTTTCGAGTCGACCCGGCCGGACTCGACGCCGTCGGCCGCATGGCCGGTAACACCTGGGTTCGAACGCGCGATCGAATCGAACTGACAAGGCCGAAGTAACGAGTCGCTCGCGCGAGACAGGTGCCGATATACTGATCGCGACTTCGTCGGGCCGAACTTTTGAAAATGCAATCGAGGCACAGTCATGCATCTCAGCGAACCAATCTTCCCGGCCGCGTATTTCGGAAACCAGGCAGGTCTCATGTTGCGCATTCTCCTGCTCGTCACTCTCCTCCTCATTGCCCCCTTTCTTGCGGGATGTCGCCACAGCGATGCGCACGAGCCGGCTCCCTCTTCAGGCGCAGCAGCAAACGCGGCGATCACGCTCTCCAGCGGAAGCATGCCAGACGGCAAAATTCCCAAAGACTTCACCTGCGATGGCGCCGACCAGTCTCCGTCGCTCGCGTGGAGCGCCCCGCCGGCCGCCACTAAAAGCCTCGTCCTCACCGAAACCGATCCCGATGCGGGAGGTGGCACCTTCACCCATTGGGTGCTCTACAACCTGCCGCCAAACACCAGCGGACTCCCGGCCAATGTTTCGAAGCAGGAACAACTGGCCGATGGCGCGCGCCAGGGACGCAACGACTTCGGCAAGATCGGCTACGGCGGCTCTTGCCCGCCTCACGGCACGACCCATCGCTACTTCTTCGATCTCTTCGCGCTAGACACAAATTTGAATGTGCCCGCCGGCGCCACGCGTGCCCAGCTTCAAGACGCGATGAACACCCACGTCCTGGCCCGCGGCAAACTCATGGCGCGCTACGGACGCTGAACACTGGCGACAACAGCGAATCGTTCTGCGCTACTTCAGTCCGCCGCCATGTCCTTGCCCTTCACCTCATGCCCCAGCGAAGCCAGCAGCGCCAGCGAGAGCGCGACAATCACAACCGTAATCGCGAGTACGTTGGAATAGCTCCCCCACTTCTCCGCCGCCAGCGCCTGCGCCTTCGCATTCCACGACGTAACGAGTCCACCAAGCTGATACGCCAGTCCGGGCGCGGTCGCACGCACCGGTGCCGGCGTGAGCTCTGATAGATACGCAGGCACGACGCCCCACGCGCCCTGCACCATGAACTGCATCACCACCGCGCCAATCGCCAGCGTCGTCGCGGAATGTCCGTAGGCCCACGGTGGAATGGCAATCAGCGACAAAAGTGCCGCCGCAATAATGGCGCGCTTTCGCCCCCACTTCTCAGAGAGCGTGCCGAACACAATGCCCCCGGCGATCTGCGCGAATCCATAAATCACTCCAATAGTCCCCACCACCTGCGGCGTCAGCCCGATCTGCACTTCAAGGAACGTCGGGTAAACATCCTGCGTCCCATGCGAGAACGACATGAACGCCGTCATCAGCACGATCAGAAAAAGAAAAGTCGGCACGAATGATTTCAGCGAAGCAAGCTTTTTCGCGTACGATTCGCGGTTCGGATTGGCTCGTCGCTTGCGCTCAGCTGCGAGCCACACCGGCGACTCCTCCACACGCGCCTGTACGTAAAAGACAAGAAGAGCCGGCGACGCACCCAGTATGAACAATCCGCGCCATCCGAGCGCATGAAATAGCAGCGCAAATGCCCCCGAGGCAAGAATCGATCCGAAGGCGTATCCCTCCTGCAGTATTCCGGAGAATCCCCCCCGGCCCTCTGTCGGCAGCGTCTCAAACGCCAGCGCCGCACCAACGCCCCATTCCCCACCCATGGCAACGCCGAAGAGCGCCCGCAGCACCAGCAGCACGCCCAGCGACGGCGCAAAAGCGCAGGCCAGTTCGATCACCGAGAAGCTGAGGATGTTGAACATCAGCACCGGCCGCCGGCCGTAGCGATCAGCCAGCATGCCGAACAGCAGTGCGCCCACCGGCCGAAATGCCTGCGTCAGAAAAACGGCGCTCAGTACATCCGATGGCCTGACGTGAAAATCCGAGGAGATCGCTTTGACGCAGAAGATCAGCAGGAAGAAGTCGAGGCTGTCCAGCGTCCAGCCGAGGAAGGAAGCTATGAATGTGTGGCGCTGCGCTGCGGTCAAGCGCCTGAAGTCGCGGACGAAGGACATTAGCGGGAGGATACAACAGCCGGCGTGCAACGCGTCGGCGACCACTGCCCAACTGGCGTCACTGTCGGCGAGCCAGGCAGCAACAACCCAAAACGTCGGCTGTGACTCATCGAAGATCCTTGGATATGTTCCTGCTTCATCCCTTTTTGAAGAGATTGAACACTCTCAAAACTTGAAGCAGAGACTCCGCTGTCGAGAATCGCCTGATGATCGGCGATCTTCGAGATCTTTCGCAGCAAAAGGAACAAATCCAAAACCCACGCAATCGAGGCGCCAGTCGAGCCCTCGCGTGGAACTTGTTGGACCTTCGTGCTGAAATCCGAGATTCTCGGTTACCGAAGAGTGATGTAGCCTCCGCACCTTCGAGCCGTTTCGCAATAAACCGATTCTCTCTACTATCCGTCTAGGCTTGCGTTCAGCGGTAACACTTCCAACCGTTGCCTCTGGAGGCGAACGCAACGCCTGAAATGAAAGGGCCACGATGTTTTTCCCGGGCTTTGCTGCCACGCCTCCGGCAGTTCGCGCTGTTCCGCTTTCCCTCGTTGCCTTCCAACACTCCAAATCAAGACTCACTCGCAGTCTCCGATGGACCCGACGAGACTATGGCGGCGCTCTGGTTGAAATGGCGCTTGTCATGCCCATCATGCTCGCGATGCTCACCGCCATCTTCTCCTTCTCCATCGTTCTCTATCAGAAACTCCAGCTTGGCGAGGCCGTCAGCAACGCCGGTCGCGTCATGGCATTGGAGCGCGGCGATTCAGATCCCTGCACAACGACTGCGAATGCCATCTATGCGGCTGCACCTACGCTGGCGAAGTCCAGCATGACACTCACCTTTACTCTGGGCGGTTCAAATACCGGAGGCAGTGTTACCGGCGGCACGAACTACGGCGGAACAAAGGGTGCCGCTCCCACATGCACAGCCGCGGGCAACGGCGGCGCCAACGCATTGCAGACTGGTTGGCCGGCGCAAATCCAGGCGACATACCCATGCAGCTTCTTTGTCTATAACACCAAGCTGGGAGCCTGCTCCGTCACAACGCAGGTCACGGAGGTTATTCAATGAATCGAACAATCTACTCGTCGATCTGTCAATTCCTTGAAGACACGCACGGCCAGATTCTCCCGTGGCTTGCATTCCTGAATGTGGTCATTCTCGGTGCTGCTGGAATCACGATCGATCTTGGTCATGCATACGCCTGCTACAGGCAGCTGCAGGCCTCGACCGATTCTGCGGCGCTTGCCGGTGCAAACGAGCTGGGTAGTGGATCGGCAACCCAGTCGAGCGTCACGAGCCAGGTTGGCTTATATGCCTCTACGACCGGCGGAGCCAACTTCAGTACAAGTCTTCCCAGTCCCACAGTCAGCGTGACCTTCAGCTGCGTGACAGATTCCATAATGGTTCAGGCGTCGTGCCAGGATTCGGGCACCGGGTATAACGTGATTCACGTTACCCAAACTGCAACCATTCCCACCTATTTCATCCAGGCGTTGTCCCTCTTCGGCATCAAGTCAGCTAAGTCTCTCAAATTGACGTCAACCGCCTCTGCGACCATGGCGAGCGGCCAGAACGATCAGGTGAACGTGGCCATGGTCGTTGACGCCACGGCATCCATGAACAGCAACGACACGGACGCGAGCTGCGGACACACGCGAATCTACTGCGCGCTTCAGGGAGTTCGAACAATGCTGGGCCTTCTTGCGCCGTGCACGGCTTCGACCGCAAAATCAACCGCGACGTGCGTTCCTTATGACCAGGTGAGTCTGTTTACATTCCCGACCGTCCAGGCAAATACTGCGTCGTTAGACACTGATTGCAGCGGGTCAGCACCAACCATCCTTCCTTACACTACTCCCGCAAAGGGAGCCACTTGGGCGGCTCCCACGGGTACGGCCGGCACCTACCAACTCACAAGTTATGTAAGCAATTGGACCGCGTCTAACGCTGTCGGTGGTGCACTAAGCAGTTCCTCGACACTGGTAAATGGTGTGGGCGGACCGACCGGATCCTGCGCGGGCATGGATTCAGTCGGCGGCGATGGAACCTACTACGCGGGAGCCATCTACGCCGCCCAGTCATCGCTTGTGGCTGCCAAGGCAGCGGCTCCGGGGTCTCGTAACATCATGATCATCCTCAGCGATGGTGACGCCAGCACCACGAGCGGAAAGATGCAGAATCCCCCGGGGACCAACGTTGGACATAACGGCAATACCTACCCCTCGCTCGATGACCAGTGTCAGCAGGCAATTACTGCGGCAAAATACGCTTCAAATAACGGAACGACAGTGTATACGATCGCTTACGGCGCATCGAGTTCTGGCTGTTCAACCGACACCGGTTCTCTCGCCATCTCACCTTGCAATGCCATGATGCAGATGTCTAGTGGCTATGTGTCTCCCTCGAATGCGCCCAACTTCTTTTCGGATGCCACCGCATCTCAGAACAAAGGTCAGTGCACATCGGCAAGCAATCCAAACCTCAGCCTCAAGGGCATATTTGGAAATATCTCCGCGCAGCTCACAAGACCGAGACTGATTCCAAACACCGTAACCTAGGAGCAATTTCGCTTGCACACCGAGAGGCCGGGAGAGATTTTCCCGGCCTATCGCTTTTGCGTTTAACGCACGAATGAAAATGCGCAATGCACGTTGCAGTACTCTCCGCGCCGCTCATTTTTTTGGGTGGACCCCATCACTAAAAGCAGCCGTCCGACACACGAGAACGTCAAAAGTTGCGCATATTTATTCGCACGGTACTCCGCAACCTTCGCCTGCGCCCGTGTTTGTACTCGACATGAACGGCGCGGCAGGAAAGCAGCAAGATCCAAGCTTCCAGGGCTGGCAGCCGAAATAGATTAAACGGAGGATTTATGAAAAACTTTGGCAAATTTGTGCTGGGTGCTGCGATGTTGGCTGGCGGGTTGGGCCTTGGAGCGACCTCGGCCCAGGCAGCCGAATTCAGGGTCGTTATAGGTGGGCCGGGGGCCTACGTTCCTCCGTGCCCTGGTCCCGGATACACATGGGTTGCCGGCTACTACAACGATGGCTACTGGATTCCCGGACGTTGGAACTACGTCGGCAGGGGATTTGTTGAGACCCGCAACCGCGTCTACGTTGGTCGCGGCTATGATCGCGCTTACGCCTATCGCGACAATCGGCGCAACGACCGCGATGACCGCCGGCACGACCGCGACGATCACTTCCGCCACTAACCGCGCGTCTTAACTTCGCCCATTGAACTGACCAAATTGTCCGACTTGCCTCACGGCCTCTCCTCTGGAGGGGCCACTCCTTTGTGACCCATAACCACGCGACGAATACCGACAACGACTGCAACGGGAACTGCGAACAGCAGGGCAAATCCCAGCACATTGCCGGCGATTTCAATCAGCAGCAACAACGTCACCTGCAGGGTGGACATTTGACCAATCTGGATCCCGTTCGCAGACGAGGGAAAAAGGAATGGAAGAACCCCAGTCATCGCGCGATGCCGAAGCCCACCGATTTCCAGAGACACAGCATTCACTGCGCCGATGATCGCGCCGATACCGGCCGCCGACCAAATCGGATGAGATCGCCCGATGCGCATTCCCGTCTTCAGCATCGCCCCATTTTAAGTGGTTCCGATCGCACACTCGCCTTTCCAAAAGCGACGGAAACAGCCCACTGCAAACCACTGTTTTCTCCGAATCGCCGAACAGCACTATTGACGGGATACGTCCATTGCGCCCAGAATATCCCCGGATTTGAGTGCAGTTCGCGCAACCCCCACCGTTTGCGGGTGGCGTTAAGCCTTTAAATTCAGCGGGAAATGGAATCTTGAGAAGTAACCGCAACTTATTCCCCAATTTGTTGTTCAAATGTACAGCAGCCGGTAAAAATTGTGACGCAGACCGGCGGGTGCTGAGATTGGAACCCCTGGGCCGAATCGCTGGCCAGGCAGCACATGGAGGACATATATGAAGAACTTAAAGTTAGTCCTGTTCGCGACGCTCTTGGCGCTGCCCCTTGCAGCAGTCTCTGCGAATGCTCAGGTCGCGGTGGGAGTGGGAATTGGGCCGGCAGTGGTTGCGGCTCCGGTAGATTACGGCCCTCCCTCGTGCGATTGGGGCTACTACCCTTATTACCCCTACGCCTGCGCTCCGTACGGCTATTACGGTCCTACTTGGTTTACCGGTGGCATCTTTATCGGTGCCGGTCCCTGGTATGGATGGGGCTGGGGGCATGGATGGTATGGACATTACCACGGCGGCTACGGGTACCACGGCGGCTATGGATATCACGGCGGAAACGGCTACCACGGTGGAAACGGATATCGCGGCGTATACAACGGCGGAAACCACGGCGGAAATGGTGGTGGATATGGCGGCGGATACCACGGCGCACCTGCCCCACGTACCTTTAACGGTGCTGGATACGGTGGCCATGTAGCCGGCGGCGGTGGATCTCACGGTGGTTATGTCGGCGGTGGATACCGCGGCAATGCAGGTGGTGCCTTCCATGGTGGCGGTGGTGCTGGATTCCACGGCGGCGGCGGAGGTGGTGGCTTCCACGGCGGTGGTGGCGGCGGATCGCACGGTGGTGGCGGTCACCGATAAAAAGGGACCTATATATTCTGCGAGCCCGGCTGCTTCGGCAGCCGGGCTTTTCTATTGCCCGAAACGTGGGCTAGTCGAAAGACGTTTGAAGCATCTCAAACACAGGCTCACCCACCAGCCGTTTCCGTCACTGGCTTTCACGCGGCCTCAACGTCTGGTACTTGGCGATCGAGTAGCCAAGCGTGGAGCCGAGCCAAACATCCGACGGAAAGTGAGCGCTGGAAGAGATACGCGAGAAGCTGATAACCGTGGCCATCGTGTAGCACAGGACCGGAACCCACGGCTTTCCCCGGTGCCGATACCGCTCCGCCACAACCGTCGCTACCGACCAAACCGCCATAGCGTGCCCTGACGGGAAGCTGCTGCCGTGGAGCGGCGACTTGCCGCCATTGAAGAATGTTCCCGTGAACGGCGCGCCCTCCGGGACATCGGATGGCCGCTCCCTGCGTGTGATGGCTTTGATCGCAAGATTCACCACCAGGCTGTCGGCGTAGGCCTCCGCCGCCAGAAGCGCCGTATTCACCTCACGCTGATCATGCCGGATGTATCCCGCTGCCAGAAGCGAAGTCGGCAGAAGGATCACTTCCGAAGTAGTAATCATCGGATCGAACACATCATTAAACGAGTCCCAGCTCTTCGCGTTCGTGCGGAAATAGGGCATCACGTGCGGATCGGCGTAAATCAGCCCCACAGTTCCCCCCACGACGGCGAGTGTCGGCACCCAGTGCTTTCCGTGCGCCAGTTGCTTGGGAAACGTCCACCAGATGTCCTTCTGATCGTGCAGAAAGTCGCCCGGCATACTGCGCCACGTGGCCTCCCGCTGCGGAATCCCGGTGGTTGTGTCCACTGCGGGCCGCATCGTCTGGCTATCCTCGTCAGGCGCGTCAGCTCTCGCCCGATTTGCAGGAATACCTTCAGCACCTGCGTGAAAGGCCGCCATGCCGGGTTCGTCGGGTAGGCTAGTCGAATCCTGCGCGCTGCCCTGGTTCGGCGCACAGACAAGCAGGATACAAACAGTAGATAGGAGCAAATAGGTATTTCTAATTCTAAGCATCGAAAGGGTTAGATGCAGAATGTCAGGGAATCCGTTTACTCCTGGCTCTTAACCGCGTTAAACCAGCGCGCCGTCGCCGGCCGGAACAGCAGCCATGCGATCAGAACACATAGCGCAGCGTGGATCAGAAGCTCCCTGAGCGGATGGAAAAGGCTGAGCCCAACGTGAAAGACAATCCACGCCAGTGCCAGCCAGCGGCCCCAGTTCTTCCGCAGAAGCAACCCAACCGCGGCAACCACCGCCAGCAGTTCCGTGACCTCGATCCCAATCGCGTCGCCGTGACCCGCCGTCAGCTCCGGAAAATGGTGCACGAATCCAGCCCCACCCACAAGCAGGTAGAGGATTGCGACGATCAGCACAGGAATCGGCGGCTTGCTCATGCAAAACAGTATGCACGATCGATGCGTCTGGAATGAACAATACTAAAATGAGACGAGGGGAAATATCTTGCCGGCTTACGAATATCTTTGCGATGAATGTTCCTGTCGATTTGAGCAGCGACAAAAGATGTCTGATGCCGCGATCGACCAGTGCCCGGAATGCGGCGGACACGTCAAGCGCCTCATCAGCGGAGGCGCCGGTGCCATCACGAAAGGTGCCAGCCAAGAGGCCACACTACCCTGCGGAGCCGGAGCCTGCTGTGGCGGCGGCATGTGCGGCGGGCCCGTAAACTAGCCCTGCTTGCAGAAATCCGACACGGTTGGCCCGAGTTTCGGGGACATGCCCGCTGAGCTAAGCATCGAGGAGCCGCGGGCGCGACACGGCCACTACGCGAAGACCAGTCCGAGTGCCGTGTCGATCTGCTGCTTCATCGGGGTTGCTTCGCTACCCATCTCCTGAGAATGCGAACCCATCGGCAATGTCTGAGCGGGAACTCCCATAGTGGACCCCACCAGCGGTTTCAGCGCGGTGATGACTGAATCAATATTCTCCATCCGATTGCGGAGCCGCTTGGCTTCCTCAAACAAATTGTCCAGCTCTTCGGTCGCGGTCTCCAGCGCCGCGCGATAGCTGCTTGCATACGCTTGATGATTCATATCGACCTCCATTGCAAGAGTCTAGCCTCGGACCGACGCGAGAAACATTGCACGAATCGTGCGTCGGACAACCACTTTCGTGCCCCCACAGACTACTTTCGTGCTAGAACAAGTTGATCGGAAAATTCGTCGCAGGCCGGCGACTTCTCCGCTGAAATCTATCCGCATCTAACAGGAGTCGACACCGATGCCCAATGCTGTCTGCCCGTTCCTGATGTTCGAAGGCAATGCAGAAGCCGCCATCAACTTTTACGTCGCGTCGTTTTCCGGACAGGTGAACTCCATCGAACGCTATGCCGCCGGCGAACCTGGACCCGAGGGCACCGTCAAGTTGGCCAGCTTTACCGTTGCAGGCCAAACCATCAAGGCGACTGACACCTTTGTGAAGCATGCCTTCTCGTTCACACCGTCTGTGTCCCTCTTCGTCGAATGCGAATCAGAATCGGAAATCGATCGGCTCTACGCGGCCCTTGGTGAAGGCGGCAGCACCCTGATGCCAATCGACAACTACGGCTTCAGCCGAAGGTTTGCTTGGGTCAACGATCGCTTCGGCGTCTCCTGGCAGCTCAATCTGAGCTAGGAGCACGCAAAACGTAAGCGATCCTCGGAGACCGATACCACTGCACGCGGCTGTCGTCAAAGTCGGCTCCGAGCAATTCAATTTGACTCTCTTCATCGCTGTGCGGCGTGGGATCGAGCCAGATCTGCTCAGTTTCTTCCGGCCAGGAAGATTTACTCTCCGCCTTCACCGACTTTTCAGCCAGCCGAACCACCAGGTAGATCATCATTGCCCTCGTCTCTCTCTAGACGAGTGGCAGACGGTCCTGCAGGTGCGCACGGAGCCGCCTGTCCTCTCGCCGCGTGCGGGCACTCGCTGGCACCTCCCGTATGCCAGTCGAACAACCACCCCAGTGCACGCTATTTGCAATCACGAGCCTCTTCCGTCCCGGCTCATGGTCAAGTCAATGAAACGATGATGCTCCGCGTCATCCATGGAAGATGTCATAGAGCTGTCATCGCATCGTCATTCCAATGCGATAGAGCCAGTGGCGGGCCCTCTCTAGTCCCTCCGTCAAAATGACGTTTGATTGACAGCACGATGACAATCTGAAGAGAGCTGCAGCGTACGCTTCTCGGTATAACCACTGTTTTTTGTCAGGAGAAGTGCATGTCGCAGGCCTTGCCGGGATTTCGCATATTGGTCGCGGATGATGATCGCGTCATCGCGAAAACAATGTCACAGATTCTGCGTCTCAGCGGCTACGAAACCGACACGGTCTGCAGTGGGGAAGAGGCCGTGGCAGTCGCCGCAAAGACCAGGCCCGATGTCTTCATCAGCGATGTCCTTATGGGCGGAATCACGGGCATTGAAGCAGCTATCCGCATTCTCGAGATCGTTCCGGCATGCCGCGTCATCCTCATCTCCGGACACGCCAACACCGCCCATCACCTCGATTGCGCTCGCCATAAAAAGCATGATTTCGAGATTCTCACCAAACCGGTGCACCCCAAAGCGCTTCTCGCGCAGGTCGCTGCTTTTGCAATGGAGCGCACCTTAGCCCAAATGCAGCGCGATATTCAATCGATTGCGCGCTATTAACCTTCCGAGTTCTCGCCTGACGATGCACCGCGAGGCCGGTCGGCGCCCCACCATACCATAGAAGAATGGACGGCGCGTCACCAACTTCGGAAGGCAAAGGCAAGGCAAATCTCCGCGTGCTCATTGCGGGTGGAGGCACGGGCGGTCATATCATTCCGGCGCTCGCTGTAGCCCACGAACTGGTCACGCGGCATCAGGCAGATGTGCTGTTTGTCGGCACCCCGCGCGGGATGGAATCGCGCATGGTTCCCGCGGCCGGTTTCCAGTTGCGGCTCATCCAGGTGGGGCCGCTGAAAAATGTTTCGCTCGCTACGCGCCTCCGCACCATGCTCGACATTCCGCACAGCCTGTTTGCATGCCGGGCCTTGATTCGTGAATTCGATCCTCATGTCGTATTCGGCGTCGGCGGTTATGCCTCCGGTCCGGGAATGGCTGCTGCGCTGATGCTTCGCGTTCCTACGATGGCGTTTGAGCCGAATGCCATGCCGGGGCTAGCAAATCGGCTGGTGGGAAAGCACGTGCAGGCCGCAGCCGTGAATTTTCCGGCGGCAGCAATCTTCTTCCACAATGCGGAAGTGACCGGGATCCCGGTGCGGCCGGAGTTTTTCAGTCTTCCACCCGCAACCCGCGAGGCTCCGCATCTGCTGATCTTCGGCGGGTCGCAGGGTGCACGGCTGTTTAACACCACTCTCCCGACGATCGCGCCTGCCCTGCTCGCTGCGGTGCCGGAACTCACGATCCTCCACCAGGCCGGCCTGCGACATCAGGAGACAACCGAGGCCGCTTACAAGGCCAGCGGCGCGGATTTTACGCGCTGGCAGGTAAGCGGATTTCTGGACGATATGCCCGCGCGTTTCGCCCAGGCGAATCTCGTGATGGCGCGTAGCGGAGCCTCCACCGTCGCCGAACTTGCCGCCGCGGGAAAACCTGCCCTGCTTGTTCCTTTTGCCGCTGCGGCAGACGATCACCAGACGCGCAACGCCGAAGAGCTGGTAAAGATCGAAGCAGCAGTGATGCTGAAAGAATCCGATCTCGCCGATCACGGCAAGGTCCTCGACTGCCTGGTGCAACTGCTCACATCGCATGAGCGATTGGCCGCCATGTCAGCGGCTGCACTCACCCAGTCTCATCCCCAGGCGGCCGAGGAAATTGCCAAACGGCTGGTGTCTCTCGCAACCGGTTCAAAGGCACACTAGGCTCTCCGCAGACTTTTTCCCAACACAACGTGTTTTGGAAGAGAGCCGCACAGCGTCCGGCACAGGCGCTTACGGCCAGTAGTAGCCTGCTCCTCGCAGGCACTCGATCTCCACGGCTATCGCCGCCATAATGAACGCAATCGCTACCGCGCAGACCATCACGCGCGGGAACCGCTCGGCGAAGGTCGCCGGGGTATTTCCTGCGAATTCGAAGAGACCGCCGCAAAACTCTGCGCTGTCATTTTCCCGGTTCTGCTGCGCTTGAAAGAGCCCATCCCCACTGGCTCCTTCCGGTTCAATAACTCGAATGGACAAAGTGGCACATATATATTCTGTTTGTTTACTCAGCATCCTGGCCTCACACTCGTTCGAGAGCCGGCAACCCCATTCCCGGTCCCTCACGGGTACGCCACGTGACGTCAACCTGCTCCTGCATCTCGAGTGGACTTGGACTATCGTCACATGACTTTTGAGTGGGCGAATGTGAGGCTGATCACAGCGCAATTCACTGCGCGACGGGATGAAGCCGATCTCGGGATGAAGCGATTCGAGGTAGCCTATCCCGGATGGAGCCCTCCCCGGATCAAGCCTATCCAAGGACGGCTACCCCGCTCTCCGCCCCTGAAGGATGAGCCCCTTTACGCCAGTCCCGGACTCCCGACCGCTGCCTTCTTGCGATATACTTTTCCCCTTCGAATCTCGTCGAAGATTTTCCCCGCCAAAACATTCTCAACTGGAGGCGATCTGTATGAAAACCATTTTGACTTGGAGCGTGCGTCCCGGAGCCATCAAGGAAGCCGCGAGCCGATTTCTTGCTGGTCAGGCAGCACCGGAACCGGGTGTGAAGATCCTGGGCCGGTGGCACAAGGTCGATATGAGCGGCGGCTTCGCACTCTACGAATCCGACAACCCCGTAGCCCTCTATACCGGCGCCGCAAAATGGGCCGACATCCTGGAGTTTCACAGCTCAATCGTGATCGAGGATGCAGAAGCCGGCCCAGTGCTGGCCCAACTCTTCGGCGGCAAGAGCTGATTTCTCCGAAGCAAAAGCTCTTCGCCTTCGGGAATGCTTTCAGGGGGATGAATGCCCGCTGCGACTGGGCTGCTCGCGAACAGTCTCTGTGCCCCATTCATGCGCGCTGTTTGCGCATGAGTGGGATTCTCAGCGTCCCGCGCGCATATACGAACGCGCGTTTTCGCGATCAATCCACCTTCTTGGAAATATTCAGCAGTATCCCAATCCCCGCCAGCGTGAAGAACAAGCTCGTTCCCCCCGAAGAGATAAACGGCAGCGGAATCCCCTTCGTCGGCAGCAGCGATAGCACCACGCTGATGTTGAAGAAAGCCTGCAGCAGAATCGCCGTCGTAATCCCAAAAGCGGTGAGGCGCGCAAACGGATCGGTCGACCGGTGGGCCGTTCGCAGGCCGCGATACCCCAGAACAACAAAGAGCGCGAGGATGAGGATAGCCCCGGCGAAGCCGAGTTCCTCCGCAATGTTGGCGTAGATAAAGTCGGTGTGCGCTTCCGGAAGATAGAAGAGCTTCTGCATGCCTTCCATGTACCCGCGCCCTGTTAAACCGCCCGTCCCGACGGCGATAAGCGACTGGTTGATGTGAAATCCCGCGCCCTGCGGATCGAGGTCGGGATGCGCAAAGGCCAGCATGCGGGCGCGACGCCATGGCACCCAGAAAAGCAGCGCAGCCAGCGGCGGAGCTGCGGCCGCAACGGCGAGGAAAAGATACTTCCACTCCATGCCCGCGAGGATCAGCATCATGGCGCTGACTCCGGCGACCACCAGCGCCGTGCCGAGATCGGGCTGCTTGACGATCAGCAGCATAAACACCACCGGCATCATGGCAGCGCGCAGCAACGTGTTGCGCCAGTCCTGCATCTGGTCGAGCCGCGTCGAAAGAAACCAGGCAAGAAACAGAATGATGACCGGCTTGGCGATCTCAGACGGCTGAAATGAAAATGCGCCGAAACGGATCCAGCGATGCGTGTGGTGCGAGTCGCGAAAAAAGAGGACCACAACGAGCAGCAGCGTGGTGATGGTGAGTGCTGGGTAGACAAAGCGCGGCGAGTTGTAGCGGGCGTAATCCACCCGCGACAGAACGATCATGGCGAAGATGCCGACAACAGCCCACAGCGCCTGCCGAATGACAAAACCGTACGGAGAGTTGTATTTCTCCTGCGCCACCACCGCGGAGGCGGAGAACACCATCACCAGCCCCGCAACAACCAGCAGCAGGGTGGTAAAGAAGATCCACTTGTCAACGCCAACGCGCTTTGCCATCGTTTCCCTGTGCTCATGGTTTCACGCGCAGGCTGTGGAGATTCAGCGGGGAACGCGAGTGCGAATCAAACTGATCAATTAGGCCAAGGTGATTGATTAGAGCTTGTCATCTCGAGCGAAGCCAGGGGATCTTCCTGGAAAATTCGGAGAATCAACGGTGAGACCTCTGCCCACGAATTTCCCGGAGGGAACTCGAGGAAAATAGCCCAGGGTGGAGCGCAGCGGAACCCTGGGATAGCCAAACAACATGAGCCCTAGTCCCGGAGGGACGACCGAGTCCACCCGCATTTGCATGCTCTTCGTTGGCGCAACGCGTATCAAGGCTCTATCTATGGGATCGCGCTCAGCTGCTTCAGCACCGTCGCATGATCGAAGTACACTCGCTCGCAAACCAGCCCCTCGCCATCGAAAAGAAGAAGAGTGCGGCAGCCACTTCCATCTTTCGACCCTAGCTGGAGTGCCTGCCCATTCCCCCTGGTGAGTTCCGCCGAAGACGCATTCCACAATGACCGCATCGTCTGCGTGATAACGCGCGCCTTGCCTTAGCCAGAAGTCGGGGAAGGCTGTGAGCAAAACGTGAAACAGAACCGGAGACAACCGATTAAGCGATACCCGCGCACAGGTGGGGGAAGACTATGCGCTGCTGACGAACCGCTCACCCGACAGGACGGCCTCGATTGCGGGGAGCAGGTCGCCTGAGGCGCGTGCCTTGAAGACGTAACCCCACGCGCCCAGCCTCATCGCCTCTTGAACAAACTCGGGAGAGGTTTCCTGAGTCGAAAAGATGATCTTCGATTCAGGAACAAGTCCGCGGATTCGCCGTGCAGCGTCGATGCCGTTCAAATTGGGTAATCCGATGTCGAGCAGGATCAGGTCGGGCTTCAGTTCCTCAGCCATCTGAACCGCCTCCAGGCCATCGGATACCTCGCAGATGACCCGCAATTCGGGCTTCTGCTCCAACGTCGAACAGACGAATCGGCGGAAGAAAACGAAATCCTCGACGACCATTACGCGAATGGGCGATGTGGCATGCACTGTATTTTCGTACTCCAAACCTGCTGTATAACGGGGAAGTGACCCCATTCTAACCCTCTTCAGCAAAGTGACTCTGCATCATATCGAACACATAAATTGAGAATTTGTTGCCAAACTGTGGAATATATCGAAACGATTCGAGCAGCGGAAGTTGCAACGGTCGAAGTGAGGACGCCACAGGTTGCAGGAGTTGGGGGGAACTCGGAAACCACAACCTGTGGCGTTTTACCATCCATCCATCTTCCCAATGGATGGCTGGGGGAGGGCCGCGGGGGATCAGCCACCGAGTTTGATAGTGAATGTTTTAAGCTGCCGTGACAACTGGGAGTTTTACCAGTTGAAGATCCTCAAATACTCGAGGAACCAGCGAAGATCCTCGATGCTCCGGAAGTTGTCAACCCGTTCATCCTTCAAAAAATCGCTAACTCCCTAAAAACAAACGCGCAAAATCCTTCCCATTTTTGCAGTCTATTTCGCGCATTTCGCTAATATGAATCTATTCAGAAAAACCCTGAGAACCCCTTGTCGCACATATCTGTTTTGAAACGCGGCGGCTCTTGCGTCCGCCAAAAAATGGCCAAGATTCGTGGGCCGGTGGGAGCGTGGGGTTTTATTTCTGAGTGAGAACATTTCTCGCTGACTTGCTAACTCGCTTGATCGCGAAGCGATCGCTAACTTGCTGTACTTGTCAAAAAATCGAACAAGCCTACCGGTTACCGAAATCGGTTATCACGCACGCACCTAACCCAAGAATTTTTCATTGCCATGCCGCATCGGATTTCTCACGCACCGTGATTTGGAACACCGGTCGTATCTCTCTTAAGCAAGGAAAAAGCCGCCAAAACGTGCCAAAATGCGCCAAAAAATGCCAAAAGACGCGCTCGGAACATAGCTAAATATCGATCACACAGAGAGTTGGCTTCTCGCCATCCGCATGTTCGAAAAATCGGGGGGCGAAGGACTCTGGAGCAGAAACGATAACCCAATGACAGACCTTGAAACCGAAATCGAATCGCCGGCACCAATCTCACCGAAGCCGAAACCGAAACGCGTCAGGGGCAACGCCATCGAGAGGCTGACTAGGGCCACGGCGCGCCACGTGCGCGACAACAGCGACAATCTTGCCAACGCCCTGTTCGCGCAGGCCCTCAAGGGCGATGTGAACTGCACGAAACTCCTGGTAGCGCTCATCGAGAAAATTCCACCACGCAAACGCAAACGCAAGTTCAAGAGCATAGCGCTCGAATGGGCAAACTCTCCTGAATGGAAGGGTCCCGAATACGACGGAGATACCGATGAAACACAAGTGAATCCGGCGCAACGTTGGAATTTTCCTGAACCCTGACCTCCGCTGGCCGTCTTAATCCAGCGCCCCCAATGTAAGTCCTTTTTAAAGAATATCCTGCGACTAAATTCAATTAGCGGAGGATTTTATAACGAAACTCCCCCCGCAAGCCTCTAAAAACAGCGACTTTCTCGACAGAGTAGGGGAGGGGGGAGGGTACCTGCAACCGAACGGTTGCGTATCCCCTTCGCTCCATAAGGAAAGCCGCCCGAGGGCGGCTTTTGCCGTTAGAGGATGCGGACGACTACCGTGTGCTCGTTGTGCTTGTCACTTGCAGTGCGGCGTGAGCCTGCGTGCCCTTCTCGGCGAAATAGTTGCGATCCCATAGATTCTTGTAAAACTCACCCGTCAACTCGGCAGCACGCGGACCGAAAGTCGGCCGCCCACCTTCGAGGAAGAACACCGTCACCAGGCTGCCCTGCGGTGTTTCGGAGTACGAAACGAACCACCCAAACCGCGTTCCCTTGTCCGAGCAGGTGCCCGTCTTGCCGAACACCGGCAGTTCCTGGAAGTTGGCACGCAAGCGGCGGGCGGTTCCGTATTGAACGGCGCCGGCCATGCCATCCTGCATGTCTGGCACGTAGCGAGCAATATCCAGGGTCCGCTTCACCTTCGGGCTGAATGCCATAACTTCTTCTGTCGTTGTCGGGTGCTGCAGATAGTAGAGAGTTCCGCCATTGGCCATGGCCGCGACAAACGCGCCAAGCTGCAGTGGCGTCATTGAAACGCCCTGTCCGAAGCTGCACATGCGGCCTACGCCGCCTTCCGATGCGGGCAACACCTGGGTCGGATACTCGCCAAGCTGTTCGCCCTCGATGTGGTATCCAGCCAGTTCGCCCAGTCCGAACTGCGTGGCGTAGTGCCGCACACGCTCGAATCCGAGTTCGCGGCCGAGTTCTTCGAAATAAAGGTTATTGCTCTTGGCGATTGCGTCCGTCATGTTCATGCGGAAGCCGGCGAGCTGCACCGGCGTATCACGCGTAACCAGCCCTTCGCTCAACGCCGCAAGGGCTACAGAAAGCTTGATGGTGGAGCAAGGCTCGGCGCCCGGCGAAAGTGCCAGCTTCTGATTCACCATGGCCAGAATGCGGCCATTCGACGGATCGATCACTACCGCGGTCCCGTTCATGTCGCCCAGCGCGTCAATCGCGGCCTGGCGCACAACCGGATCTTCGCCGGTCGTGATGTCGCCTGCAAAGATGTCGCCCTTGGCGAAGGAACTGGCCGTAAAACGCTCGCCAAAGTAATGACGACGATGGCCATGGGCTAGAACTGCGTGATGAAGGGAGGCGCTCGAATATACCGAGGTATGCACGCGATGAGTCGCGGCCGAAGAAGTCCCGGAATGCGTGGTGTGTTTGACGGTCAGATGCTTGCTCGTCGCGTGATGCACGCTGTGATGCACGTCGAGCGCAACGGCACTACCAGCACCGATGCTCGCCCCAATTACCGCCAGCCCCAAGGCAAAAAACCGAGACAATCTCATTCCAGAAAATTCCCCTCAACAGGTGGATTGCGTGCGATGCATTCGCAGACTTCCAATTTCTTATCCCACACGCTTTTGGATACCGTATGTGAGCAAAGTCACTCGTTGACTTTCATGTTGACCGCCCACAACTTAATCGGGGAAAGACAACACCATTGCAGAACTACACATTCGAACACTTGTTTTTTGAGAGCTACTTTGAACTATACCGTTCTCTGGATTCAAAGCAAGTCCCCGTTTTGAGGCCGCTTTCTCAGAACTTCATTCGCCGCATAAACGTCGGCACATCCAGATCCCTCTCCTCTTCCCCGGAAGCTGCAGTCAAAGGACTTACGGCCGGTTGGGCGATTGGCTCTTCGGTAATCGCAGGCGTCCGCGTGCGATTACCAAAGTCAGAAGCGTAGTCGCGCGGAAGAGGCGCAAAGGCTTCCTCGGTGATCTCGACACGATTTGGCCGCCCCACTGCCGCCACAAACTCGGGCTCAGCGTCGAGGCTATCGCCGGATTCGTCCTCGTCCTCGTCCTCGCTCATGAACCGCGGAGGCGCCGGCGCTGGCGGAGGCACGGGTGTCTTTTCACGCATCCACGCGTCCGCCGCAACCACCGGAACCGAAACCACAGCCATCTCTTCCACGTTCAGCATGCGCGCACGCCGCTCCGGCATCTGGTCGCGGAAGCCGGTGGCGATGACCGTGATCTTCACCTCGTCGCCCATCCGCTCATCGAGCACCGCGCCGAAGATGATGTTGGCGTCTTCGTGTGCCGAACTCTGGATCAGCGAAGAGGCCTCGTTGACCTCGGAGAGCTTCAGGTTGCTGGACCCCGTGATGTTGATCAGGATGCCGCGCGCCCCATCGATCGCGCCCGCGTCCAGCAGGGGCGAAGCCATCGCGGCTTGTGCTGCTTCCTTCGCGCGATTGTCGCCGGAGCGAATCGCTGTCCCCATCACCGCGTGGCCCATGCCGGCCATCGTGGTCTTCACGTCGGCAAAGTCACGGTTGATGATGCCGGGAATCGTAATGATGTCGGAGATACCCTGCACGCCCTGCCGCAGTACGTCATCGGCAATGCGGAAACTTTCGAAGAACCCCGCGTCCTTGGCAACGGCCAGCAGCTTCTCGTTGGGGATCACGATCATCGTGTCCACGCTCTCGAGCAGTTCCTTCAATCCGCGCTCCGCCTGCTGCAAACGGCGCTTGCCCTCGAAAGCGAACGGCCGCGTGATAACGGCAACCGTAAGTATCCCCATCTCACTAGCCAGCGAAGCAATCACAGGAGCCGCGCCGGTTCCGGTGCCTCCGCCCAGACCTGCGGTCACGAAGACCAGGTCCGCACCTTCGAGCGACTCGATGATCTTCTCGGAATCTTCGAGCGCAGCGCGCCTGCCCACGTCGGGATTCGCGCCCGCGCCCAATCCAGCTGTCAACCGCACGCCGAGTTGCAGTTTGATTGGAGCCAGCGACAGCTTCAGCGCCTGCACGTCTGTATTCGCCGCGATGAACTCGACGCCCTCGAGGCCTGCCTGGATCATGCGATTGACGGCGTTGCCGCCACCTCCGCCCACGCCGATGACCTTGATCCGCGCTCCGCGCTGTTCTTCATCGTGAAACTGAATGCGTATCTCTGCGGCTTCTATCTTCTGCTGATCCATAGCTACTGGCGCCTCCCCATTCGTGGTTGACATGATCCTTGCCTTAGAAACTCGCTGCGAAGATGGCGCGCAGCTTGGCGCGCAGGCTGTTGTTTTCTGCCGCACGGGTTACACGTGTGCGATGTGCATACAGTAGCATTCCGATGGCAGTGGAAAAGCTGGGATGAACTAGTTCGCCCGGCATATTCGATAGCCGCACAGGCATACCTGTTCGGGCCGGAACGCGGAGCTGGCTCTCGGTAACGTCGAGCATTCCCGGCAACATAGCGCCGCCGCCGGTGAGCACGCATCCAGCACCAAGCGCTTCAAGTACGCCGCCCTGGCGAAGACTCTCTTTCACAAAATATAGAAGTTCACGGGCTCGCGGTTCCAGAATCTCAGCAAGTGTGCGTAATGCGAGACGTTGCGGCTCCGGGTTGTTGATTTCAATTTCGGCTTCAATCGGAACAGCCGTCACAACAGCGTGCCCATACTGGCGCTTTAAATCTTCTGCCTGTGCCACCGGCATCTGCAAGCCAACGGCCAGGTCGTTGGTGAAGTGATTGCCGCCGACGGGCACCGATGAAGTGTGAACTACCGCGCCCTCGAAGAAGACAACAATGTCGCTGGAGTGAGCGCCAATGTCGATCAGGCAGACGCCGAGTTCGCGCTCGTCAGCTGAAAGGGTCGACTCGGCCGCCGCGATCGATTCCAGCACCGCCTCTGAAACTTCTAGCCCCGCGCGATTTGCGCATGTCACTGCGCTCTGCAATGCACTGCCGGAACACGTGGCGATGTGCAAATCCACTTCAAGCCGAGCGCCAACCATGCCGACCGGATCGAAGATGCCCGGCTGATCATCGAGAATGAACTGACGCGGCAGCAGATGCAGAATCTCGCGGTCCGGAGGCCGTTCGACTGCGCGTGCACGCTCGACGGCGGCGCGCACATCGTCGCGGGTAATCTCGCGCATACGGCTGCCGAGGTCCAGGCCGCCGCTGGTATTCAGTCCGCGAATGTGCGGACCGCCTACTCCCACAACGCACTGGTCGATATTGGCGTGCGCAGTCCACTCCGCCTGCTCGTTCGCCGCCTTCACCACTTTGGCTGCCGGGCCGAGTTCAGAGATAAGCCCTTTGCGCATTCCCGTTGATTCAACCAGGCCGTGTCCACGATAGCGAAGTGCACCTTCATTCACGTCGGCCGCCAGCACTCGCGTCCATGAACTGCCCACATCGAGCACCACGATCAGATTGTCGTCCTGTTTCTCGATCATCGTTCTCTCACTGGCCGGTGACGGTTGCAGAGTGTGGCTTCGGCGTGGGCTTCTTCACTGTGTGCTTCGGATCCGGGTGTTTCTTTTTCGTGGCTTTAGCCTTCGTAGTCGCCTTGGACTGGCTGTGCGCCTTTGCGACTTTGGCTGTCTCAGCGTGCTTTGAGGTCGTGGGCTTGGGTGTATCAGCCTTGACTTCGGGCTTTCCTGCCTCGGGTTTGGGAGTTTCCAACGAGGAGTCGATTGCTTCGCTCGGATTCAACTTTGCCGGCGCAGCACTCGCGCCGCCAGTCATCTGCAGCACGACCTGCTGCTCGTAACGCAGATCGACCTCGGCGAGCTTGGGATACTGCTGCCGCCACTCGCCGATATGTGCCTTGTAGCGCTGGTAGCGCTCCAGGAAGTGGTCTGACCCAAAGTGCGCCACGATATCAGTTCCCTGCTCAGGCATCAGCACGCGCGCATCTTCCGGGTCTGACAATTCAATCTCTGAGATCTGGTCTGAGAGGCGCTGTCCGTTAGCGTCAAGTTCGCCAATGAGGCGTTCATACGTTTCCATCTTGGCGCGGCGCGAAGTGATAGGATCGCGGCTGTCGATCCCAGTCACCACCGGAAAGGAATAGTGATGTTGCGCCATCATGGCCGGCGGTTCGGTGAGCAGAACACCATTGGCGTCGACCAGTCCAACCTGCGCACCCTGACGAAGAAAGGCGATTGGCTTGCGTTCAATCACCGAGATGCGGATCTGATCGGGTAGCAGCCGCATTACAGTTGCATGCTCGATCCATGGAATCTGTTCAAGCTGCTTGCGGCGCTCGCCGAGGGGCACAAAGAAAATGTTGCGCCCGATATCTTCACCAAAAACTGGCAGCATCTCGGCGCGGCTGACTTGCCCCAAGCCAGTGGCTTGAATGTTGCTGGTGCCTGCTATGCGGAAACGCGCATCGTGATCGAGAAAACTCTTGACTGCATAGGCTGAGACGCCGACGGCCGAAAACACAATCAGCAGGCCGGCTCCGAGCAGAACGCGGCCCAGGGTAGTCCCAGGGCGCCACCACGGACGAACGGATTCTTCGCCAAATTTGCGTGGCTTACTGCGCCCTCGAGGACCATCGTCGTCCTCGTCGTCCAATTCGACAGGCATGCCCGGAAGACCCCGGCCGGATATCGGCACACTGGGCTGCGCGCGTCGAAAGCGCGGTTCCGCAGGGGCGTCTTCCTCCCACACAAGGGACCGGGATTTGTTTTCTCGTTGTGCCACGCCTGAGCCGTAGGTCGGGAGAATCGTCAGGCTCAACTATAGCCCGCGCCAAAGTGGCTTTTTTCCGCATACTCCGGAAGGGGAACCCGTTGCGTAACGGGCTTGCAGTGCGTCATAGAATAAGCTACCGAAATGAGGCGTTTGCGATTACTGAGTTTGGGATTGTTCCTTGCAGCGGGTGCGCTTGCCTCGCTCTCGCAATCGCCTGCCTACCGGTACATGCGCTCTGGTGAGCCGTCGAATATCAAGGTACAGCCTCGGCCTGGGTTCGCATTGATGGGCGGCGGTACCGATCTCGATGTGGCGTTCAAGTTTCTGTGCGATCGCGCGGGGGGCGGAGATTTTCTGGTGCTCCGCGCCACTGGAGATGACGAATACAACCCGTACGTGCGCGGCCTCTGTCATCTCAATTCGGTGGCGACGATCATCATTCCCAATCGTGAAGCGGCAGCCGATCCATTCGTGAGCGACGCAATCAAGCATGCCAGCGCGATTTTCATCGCCGGCGGCGATCAGGCGAACTACATCAACTTTTGGATGAACACGCCAGTGCAAACTGCGCTCAACGATGCGATCCGCCGCGAAGTTCCGATCGGGGGCACCAGCGCGGGGCTGGCGGTCATGGGCCAGTATGTCTACACCGCGCAAGGCGATAAGCCCGATGACCCGAACCTTGACGGCAAGACCGCCTTAGCTGATCCGTATAGCGCTCGAATCCGTGTGGTGCAGGATTTTCTCTCCATTCCAATCCTGAAAAACATTGTTACGGACACCCATTTTGCGCGGCGAGATCGCATGGGACGCCTGCTCGTGTTCCTGGCGCGGTTCAACGAACCGGACGGGAAACCGGCTGCCTCCGGCACGCCTTTAGTCAGGGGCATTGGAATTGACGAACGCGCTGCGGTATTACTTGAACCGGATGGACGAGCACACGTGGTTGGTTACGGAGCAGCGTACTTCATTGATGCCGACCGCGGATCTGGCGTCGCGCAAAAGGGAAAGCCGTTGACCTACGGGCCCTTCACGGTGCAGAAGGTCGCGCCAGGCGCGGACTTCTACATCAAGTCGTGGGCAGGAGACGGCATCACCTACAAGCTTTCAGTGGAAGCCGGCAAGCTGCACTCGACGCAAACGGCAAACGAAGTCTACTAAGTCCAAAAAGGAATGGGGTGCTTCTAAAGAAGCGCCCCAGGGTAATGCCAGAATCCTTTTACGACCAGTGCAGCGTTTGCACCGAATCTGCGGGCACATCCACATCCAGCGTCTGAGATCCCATCAGGAGTTGCACCCGCTTCTCTGCACCCTTGTTCGCGAGCACTACCACGCAACTGCCGTCGGGATTACAGAAGCCGGAGTGCGATACGCCCTCCATACTGAGATTACCAAGTGCATTCGTGGCGAACACCTTCGCCCCGCGCTTGATGTGTTTGGAATAGTGTGCGAACGCCCAGTACTGGCCGCTGGTTGTGATCTTGTGCGTGGAGTTATCAATGGTGATGACGCCTCCGCAAGAGAACGGTCCGAGATCCGGTTTGCCCTTCTGGTCAAGCGCGACATTCCATGCAGTGAGAGATCGCGCCCAGTTGTTGAGGATGCCGTTGAATTGATCGGCCCACTTCGCGTAATCGGTCTGGTAGTCCGGTTGGTTGATGTCGGGGCCGCCCTCGGTCCAGTAGGCATTCTTTGCTGGAAAAGCATCGTGCACACGCGTCATCGCCGTTGGCTCACCTACATATCCGTGCCAGGCTATTCCGTCAACCGCCTCGTAGACTGAGGGATCGCTGAGCTCGTCGACAGCGCGCCCCCACAAGCTGTAGTTGTGATCCAGCAGCCAGATCTTTGTATTCATGCCAGCCTTGCGGATTGCAGGTGCGAGGAAGCGCGCAGCGAACTCCATTTCCTGCTCCTGTGCCCACAGACAGGCGGACATGTGCCCTTCCTGCTCGGCATCAGTCTCGTTCTGTATTGTCACCGCATCGATAACGACGCCCTCTGCCTTATAGGCCTCAAGAAACTTGACGAAATAGTTGGCATACGGACCGAAGCTTAGCTTACGCATCGCGCCGCCGATCATGGAGTTGTTCGGCTTCATCCAACCAGGAGGGCTCCAGGGCGATGAGAACAGAAACATATCGGGATTTTGTTTGCGCGCCTCGCCGAGAATTGGAAGGTAGAACTCCTTATCGTGATCGATGGAGAATTTTTTCAGATCAGGATCGGGCTCGGTGCTTTCGTCGTAGCTGTACACCTTTGTGGCGTAGTCGCTTGAACCGATGCACGTGCGGCAGACATTGAGTGCCATGGCATCCGGTGCGAACAGATCGTGCATCACGGGAGCGCGCTCAGCGTCTGTGAGCCGGCTAAGCATATACGCAGAGGCCTCGGTGATGGCCGCTCCGAAGCCTAGAATCTCCTGTCGAGATGCGGACATGTCGAGTTGGATAGCGCTTGCCGCGACCTGGCTCGCGCGCTTCCACTCCAGGCTGGGACGCTCTGCATGACGCTGATCACGGAAGGTGCCCCAGACTTTTACGGGGTTCGTCGAAGCAGCCGCGTAGGCCGGAACCCTGCGGGTAAGGGCGATTGCCGCCGCGGAGGCGGTCGCGGTCTTCAGAAAGTCCCGACGTGATCTGTGACGCATTTCGTGCTCCTTAGGGATGACAATTGTTTATTCGCGGAATCATACACACACCGATAGCAGCCAGTAAACGGTTTAACCACAATCTGTGATGGCAGGCACAAACGAATCTCGCGCACACGGAAAACCGCCGGGAGAAAACTCCTCTGCGGTTGTCCGTCGTGGTTCACCCTATGCCGTGGTTTGAAGGGCTGCGAGAATTTGCGGACCAAGCTGGCTCACACTGCCGGCACCGAGGGTCAGAATCATGTCGCTCTCGCGAGCCGTTGCGGCTACAGCCGCTATAGCAGCGGGGAAGTCGGGCACATATTGCGCCAAGGGCGAAGTGATCTTCGAGGTCAGCAATTCTGCTGTGATTCCGGGCAGTGGTTCTTCGCTGGCCGCGTAGATAGGAAGCACGATTACGGTATCCGCATCCTGAAAGGCGCCGCCAAACTCATCAAGCAAGTCGCGGGTGCGCGAAAATCGATGCGGCTGGAAGATGACATGGATGCGCCCCTTGGAGTATTCGCGGGCAGCGGCGAGGGTGGCTCGGATTTCGGTGGGATGATGGCCATAATCGTCGACGACGGTAACTCCGCACGCCTGTCCGCGAATCTGAAAACGGCGATCGACTCCGCGAAAACTGGAGATGCCCGCGGCAATCTTGTCCGATTTTAATCCAAGCTGATGGGCAATCGCCACGGCAGCCGTCGCGTTCAGCGCGTTGTGGCGGCCAGGAACGTGCAGTTCAAAGGAGCCGAGAATGCCCGTCGGCGCATATACCTGAAAGTGTGAGAAGCAGCCTGCGCGTGCATCGAGAAATTCAAGGCGGTAGTCGGCCCCGGCAGCTATGCCATAAGTGAAGACGCGTCGATGCACACGGGGCAGAATGGCCGCGAGGGCGGGGTTGTCGATGCATGCAGTGACAGCACCGTAAAAGGGAACCTTATCCATGAACTCGATATAGGCATGCTCCACATCATCCATGTCGCGATAACAGTCCATGTGTTCGCGGTCGAGGTTTGTAACTACGGCGAGGATGGGCGGAAGCTTGAGAAACGATCGGTCGCTCTCGTCGGCTTCGGCGACCAGATATTGCGTGGTGCCCAGCTTTGCATTCGATCCAAGTGCGTCAACGCGTCCGCCGACAACGACCGTAGGATCCAGGCCTCCAGCCGCCAGCACGGAAGCAACCATCGTTGTGGTCGTGGTCTTGCCGTGCATGCCGGCGATAGCGATGCCGTATTTAAGTCGCATCAACTCAGCGAGCATCTCGGCACGTTGAATCACGGGAATTTTGCGCGCGCGGGCTTCAACGACCTCAGGATTTGTGGTTGAAACGGCAGAACTGGTGACGACGACCGTTGCCCCGGCAACGTTGGCTGCCTGGTGGCCCTCGTAGATGGTTGCGCCTAGTTCAGCGAGGCGATCGGTAACCTGGCCGCGGCGTAAATCGGAGCCGGAGACCTGAAAGCCCATGTTGAGTAAGATTTCGGCGATACCGCTCATGCCGATCCCGCCGATACCGATGAAGTGTGCGTGCTGTGAGGTGACGAACATTGTGGACGAAGATTCAGGTTAGCACCAGCCGTCGCCCAGCAGATTTCAGCAGTCAGTTTTCAGCGGTCATTATTTGACCTAAAGAAGAAAAAATAATTCGATGCAATATTCGTTGCAACAAATAATCACACTCACGCGTCCAATTGAATAGAGAGCTGTGGCTTAGTTCGCTTCCCTATTTGCAAAGCCTTCATTCTTGGCAGGAACTTCGGCCGCAGTTGAGATCGCATCGACAGCTACTAACCCGATTGCTTGGCCGCGGGCGGTCCGGCCTAAAACTCGAAAGGAAATGAGATATGAAGCGTTTGGTAATGGTACTTGGCGTTTTGGCGATGGCTCTGCCGATGATGGCTGCAGCCCAAACCTCCACCTGGTCTCCCGACAAAGCGCATAGCGAGGTCATCTTCAGCATCCTCCATATGAGCATCTCCAAGGTTCATGGGCGATTTGGCGTCAGTGGCGGACAGATCCAGTGGAATGAGGCGGACATCACGAAATCCACGGTCAACGTGACGATCGATGTCGCTTCTGTTGACACTGGAGTCGCGCCGAGAGATACCGATCTGAAAAGTTCCAGCATGTTCGACGTCGCACAGTTCCCTACCGCGACCTTTGTGAGCACGAGCGTGGCCAAGACTGGAAGCGGCCTGACCGTAAACGGCAATCTGACACTGCACGGTGTGACCAAGCCGGTGGTGTTGGAGGTAGAGGGTCCAACCGGACCTGCAGCGGGCATGGGCGGCAAAATGCACGCCGGCTTCTCGGCTACAACCACGATCAGCCGCAAGGAATTTGATCTCGGAACAAAGTATCCGGCAGCCGTTCTGGGAGACGACGTTAAGTTGAACATCGACCTGGATGTGGTCAAGCAGTAGTTGCTAATGGTCCGGGTCACAGATCCGGACCATTTCCGTTGAACTTGATCGAGGGGAAGACATGGCAGCGTTAAAGCACGAGATTGCACAGGAGCGCCCATTTTCGAGCGTCGAAGAAGAAGCTCTCCTGAACCTGATGAGAACGACGGACTGCCTGCACCGGGCTTTTCAGCGCAAGACACGTGATTGGGGCGTTACTTCGACACAGTACAACGTACTGCGAATCCTCCGCGGCTCCCAACCGCTGGGGTTGACCTGTTCCTCGATCGGCGACCGGATGATTACGGCAGAGCCCGACATTACCCGACTGCTGGCCAGAATGAAAGCCTTGAAGCTAATCAAGCAGCAGCGCGATAAGAACGATCGACGCGTGGTATGGACGCAGATTTCCGCCGCGGGCCTGGAACTTCTGGGCAAGATGGATCCGGAAGTTACTCAAGCCCCAAAAGAGTTGCTGGGGCACCTGGACCACAAGGACCTCGCGGAGCTAACGCGCCTGCTGGAGTTAGCGCGGAAGAATTGCCTGAATACGCAGGCGCCGGTTAGCTGCACGGGCGAGCGGTGCGAGACCTCGGCAGTTGTTGAAGTCTCCTACTAAAAGCTTCGACGCTACCCTTTGAATCTCTGCAGTTTCAGCGCGCAACGATCTTTTGCGCGACAACGACTTCGTCGGCATCGGACTTGATGATCTTGTTGTGCAGACAATAGAGAGCAAGCTCGAGACGATCGGAGACGCCCAGCTTGTCGTAAATTTTGCGCAGGTAGTTCTTGATGACCTGCTCTGTAGTTCCAAGTTGGAAAGCTATCTCTTTGTTGCGCTTGCCCTGCGTGATGCACGTGATGATCGCTGTTTCCTTGGGTGAGAGCCTGGGCTGAGTCCGCGGGCTGACAAGAGCTGCGGCCTGGGCGCGATAGGCATCGATAACCCAGTTCACGGCCTGGTTATCGATCCAGGTCTCGCCAGTTGCGATACGACGCACGCAGCGAACCAGGAGGTCGGGTGAAATAGAGCGGGAGATGATTCCTCGAACACCGCGGCGATAGAGGTCGACGGTCTGCCCCTCGTCGCTGCCGAGCGCTTGCACTATCAATTTCACATCCGGCGCAATGCGGAGCACGTCAGGAATTGCGTTGGGGGCACCAGTGAGAAGTCCGCCCTCGATGAGAACCACGTCGGCAGGGTGGCGTTCGAGCGCTGATCGCAAATTGTCAAGCGAGTCGGCCTGCGCCACCACGCGGATATCGTCTTCGAGCGCAAAGATTTTGCGAATTCCGACCCTGTAAATGGCCTGAGAATCCGCCAAAATAATGCGGATAGTTCCCGGCTTCACGGGCGCTTCAAGAATTTCGCCATCAGGTGTTTCGTCGAGAAGTTCCATAGGTGGCTGCTATAGCCGTCAATCCAAGCCGCTACTGCTCTACGAAATGATACTCATCGATAGTCGCAGCAGCCTGATAGTGACTTTGGCTTATGGAGCAGCGTACCACACGTCCACGACAGTGAACTAACACATCTTGGGGAGTGCCGAGCACACTTCCGGGCATGCGGAGATGGAAATCAAGTTCCTCACCGACGTTGATCGGCCCCGTAAGTTCAAGCAGGACACCGTTCGCTGAAACGTTGCGCGTAACGGCAGGTTGATCGTGCAGTTTGTCGTCAGCCATTTCGACCGGCAACGAAAGAGGGAACCGCACGGCACACCTCACTTCTTTCAGAAAGGTGCCTCGTCCCGTCTTGCTCATTTCCTCGGAAGGATTCGACTTGGAGATCTCCATCATGCGATTTCCTTTTTCCGCTTATTCGCCCACTGCTGACTGTATACAACTTCTGCAGTAGAACCTAGAGCACGAAAGTTTAAAAGTAGTAATCGGTTAGGTAACTCCGCTGGGGGGAGCGGCATCCGAGTGCGTGCAGAGAATATCAGAAAATCATCGTAACCTGCGTTATATATATAGTCACCTGTCTATATATAGAAAGCCGCGGATCCGCCAACCCATTCCTGATTCTTGTTGTGATCGACCCCCATCATTTTCCCGCGTCCCAAGCGGACGAGGGATAAGGCAGGGGTGAGAACGCCCCCGTCCGGCCACATATACAGGATGCGGGTTTCGGCCTGAGTGAGCCCGTACGGCGTATCAATTGTGGGTTCGAAGTGTAAACGCTGCTGAAGCAGATAGGTGGACCGCTCTTCGGGGGGGATCGCCTCAAGCCGCGCCCGTGAAGGCTCGAATTCGATTCCCTTGCCCGCGAAAGAGAAAAGCGGCTTAAGAAGCAAATCCGAATAGATCGTATCGCTGATATCACTAACGGGCAGATATACTCCGGCAGCAGAAAGAAACTCGCGCCCGGACCCGGCGAGAAAATCGTCCACAAACACCGCGGGCGGGACGACAGAAAACCTCTCAGCCTGAGAGAGCCAGGGAATTGAGAACTTGCTGACGAGAAAATACCAGTTGGGATGCCCGGCCCACTCCACTTCCCAAGGGTGCGAGACGTCAAAGGGCAAGCGAATACCTCGGGCTATGAGTTCGTCGGCTATCGCGCGATTGTAGATGCGATGGATTGGTGTCAGATGCCCGGCGGCATCGCGGTAGTTGAGTTTGTTGCCAACAGGCTCGAGCGAGGCTATGTCGACCACGGCTATACCAAGTCGCTGCGCCGTGAGGTAGAAATCGGGGTAGGTCTTCTGGTGCTGCGGATCGACTTCGGTCAACACGACGTTTTCAGAACTGTGCTTGCCAAGGACTGTGCGCCGGAAAAGATCCCAATAGGACTCTTCGCTAAGGCCGCCAAGAAAAATACCCAACGACTGCGGCAGAGCGAAGGCTTCGCGATAAGCAGAACATAGTTCCGCCTGGTAGGCGAAGACCGACGGAAACGCTTGTATCTCGACGAGTTTCGGCAAGAGCTTTCCTGAATCGGAGCGCACCCACGCAAAATCGGCGGTGAGGAAGTGGGGATGCGGAGTCTGATTGGCGACATCAAACCCTTGAGGGATCGCGCGTCTCGCCGCGGCGAGATATTTCGGACTGGCAAGGAGATGAAATGTCAGCCGGGCTCCCTGTTCGGCCATGTCATCAAGCTGCGACTTCGACACGAAGATTGGCGTCTCCGCCACCCGGAAGCGGATCGGGCCGCCGCAATGATCATCAAGCTTCGACAGCAGCCGCGCATAGGACTCGACGGTGAATCGTTCATTGAACGGAATGCGGAGTTCGGGAATCAAGCCATCTCCTGAGGTTAAGTGATTGTCGCATCGAGTTGCAGCCACACCCAGCCCGGTGCATCTCCCACACTCTTCCGACAAGATCCGGCTGAGGCAGATTCTAATCGAGTTCTAAAGATCACCGTGGAAGTAACAGTAACGTGACCTTTTGGTTAGTATTACCTCCAATTTCCCACAATATAAGACAAGTAAGCGTTATCTCGAGGTTTTTATGCGTGACCTCAGTACTTTTGTTGTAACGCCTCGCCATCTTTGCGTTAGTCTTCTCTGCAGATTCCGTTGTCCTTTTTGAGGTGTACGCCAAATGTCTTCGTCAAGGTTGAAGATTTCATGCGTGGCTCTTGGTTCGGCTCTTGCTCTGTCCGCAATTAGTGCGGTAGCAGCGCCTTCCACGCATTTGAGCTCGCCAATAGTAGTGCAGCCACCTTTGCGTATGAGCAGCTCGCCTATCGTTGTCCAGCCGCCATTGCGCAAGAACGGCTTCTCGCCGATCGTTGTGCAGCCGCCGCTGCGTAAGAATGCAGCCGTCTCGCCGATCGTTGTCCAGCCCCCGTTACGCAAGAATGCCAGCTCACCGATTGTTGTGCAGCCGCCGTTGCGTAATAACGCAGCCCTCTCGCCGATCGTTGTGCAGCCGCCGTTGCGCAAGAACGCCAGCTCACCGATTGTTGTGCAGCCGCCGTTGCGTAATAACGCAGCCCTCTCGCCGATCGTTGTGCAGCCGCCGTTGCGCAAGAACGCCAGCTCACCGATTGTTGTGCAGCCGCCGTTGCGTAAGACGGTTACTAGTTAGCTTTTTCTTTTGGGGAAGATTGACGGTCACTGTTAGAGTTAAGTCGTGTTTCTGTCTTTGCGTTCTGGGGAGGCAGCGGTGACCGTTTTGGATTCAGCACTGTTCGCTGCCGGGTACGTCGTGGAAGCAGCGATTCTCATATTGCTTTTCTATAAGCGTGTTTATAAAGACTTTCCTGTATTCTGCGCATATGTAGCTGTTGGCATACTGAGCGACACCGCTCAGTATTTTCTTGTCCGTCATTATCCGAGTTCCGATCTCCGTATCTACCTGATTTCAACAATCATCGACTCCCTCTTCCAATTTGGTGTTTTAGTGGAAGTCTCGATGGCCGTTCTGCGACCGGTGCGATCGTCTCTTCCCCGCGGAGCAATTTTTGCTGTCGGAATCCTGATCGCTTTGGTCTGCGCGATCATCTGGCCCTTTGCGAAAACTCCCGGTCTTGATCAACTCACTTTTGACAGCCGACTGATCGTACATTTTAAGCTGACGTTTTCAGTCATGCGCATCTTGTTCTTCCTGGCAATCGCGGGGTGCAGTCAATTGTTATCGATCGGATGGCGCGATCGGGAACTGCAGATTGCAACAGGACTCGGCTTCTTTTCCATCGTGAGCCTTACCGTCGCCATACTCCATACTAGCCAGACGCCTGAGCTCGTTGCTCAATACCAGCATCTAGAAGAATTGCTGAGCGCAAGTTATGTGTGCTCAATTGTTTATTGGGTTTTCAGCTTTGCTCAAAAGGTCCCCGAGAGGCGCGAATTTACACCTCAAATGCAGAACTTTCTGCTGGCAATGGCGGGGAATGCCCGTGATACGCGGATAGCCTTGGCGAATTCGCCGGCTGCCACCTAAGAATGACAGACGGCGCTGACCTATTTCGATCTGAAATGGCAAGATTGAGCTGGACTACCAAATCCAGAAGGCTCTTGAGATCCCTTTGGAGCGGCGGAAAGCCAACATTCTAAAAACCTTCACTGTGATCCCAATGGATCATTCGGACACCCAAAAGTGTCATTTACTGCTGGACATAGGTTACTTTAAGTTACTGATGTGACCATGAGTGTGGATTACCCCTGTTCGGGAAAATCGCGGGAATTTGAGGAAAAAAGATCCACAAAGTGTGTCTTTTCTGGTAGAAGTGTTAGGAACAGTGAAATGCTGTCCGGCGTTTCACAGAACAACATGATGGTTACTAAAGACCGGACTGAGGGCTACTCATGATCTTCCCGCTGCTTCAACTCGGTGCAGTTGTCCTGGTTGCCTTGTATTTGGGTCGCTGGCGATTGAGTGTTCGTCGTCGCAATTCTCAATCGTGGGAGTCGCTGATGTCTCGGCTGCGGCCTGACTGGAGCGCACGCGAGTTGAGTGATCAGTTCCTCTGGAAAGAAGGATTGAATGCGTCGCCCGAGGATACCTGGACGCGGATGGAAGGTCCGCACGGTTTGTGGGTGATGTATCAGAATGCCAAGGTCATGCTGGAAATGGCAGACTATGCCACCCGGAATTGCGAGAACATCGACCGCGTGCTGGTGGAGACGCTTCGCAGCGATGCAATGCAGATCAGGGTTTGCGTACTGATGGCGCTGGCACAGTATGCATTCAGCCACGCGAGCGAAGGCGTTCGAGTGAATGCATTCCGCGCTGCATCAATGTACACGGGCATGGCGGCGAGAATGACACAACTGTTGCAGGAGAGCGCAGCAGGACTGGTTCCCGATTTCGTAGCTGCGATGTAACGCGCAGTTCCCTTTTCAAGCAAAAGCCCCGGCGAATGCCGGGGCTTTTGCTTTGTCTCGAGGAGCGTTCCGAGGCAATCCGCAGCAGCGATGATCTGCTTACGCGGGGTTGTCAGCTAGAAATGCGTTGATGCGCTGGTGCTCTTCCTCGGTGAGGCGGAAGTGGAGTGCGGGCGCGAGGCCTTCGACCTGCTGTGGGCTGCGTCCGCCGACGATCGCTGCTGTGATGCCTGGATGATGCAGAGTCCAGGCGACTGCCACTACGCCGGGTTCAACGTTGTGCGGACGGCCGATCTCGCGGAGTAATTCGACCAGGCGCAGGTTGCGGCTGAGCCGGGGTTCGGTGAACTCGACCGCGCGACGACGCCAATCGTCCTGCGGGAATGTGGCGACGCGCTCAGCACTCATCTTGCCGGTCAACAGACCGGAAACCATCGGGGAATAGTTCATGACGCCGATGTTGTTGGTTTGTGCGAAGGGGAGGATTTCTTCTTCAATGGCGCGGCGCAGCATGGAATAGGGCGGCTGCAGGCTGGTGATGGGCGCGATTTTCTGCGCGCGCTTCATCTGCGCGACATTGAAGTTTGAGACGCCGATGAAGCGGATCTTGCCTTGCTCTTTGAATTTCGCAAGGGCTGCCCAGCCTTCTTCGATTTCGGTTTCGGGATTGGGCCAGTGGATCTGGTAGAGGTCGATGGTGTCGCGGGCGAGGCGGCGGAGCGAGGCGTGCAGTTCTTCCTCGAGCGATTTGGCGGTCAGCGAGCGGTAAATGGTGCGGTCGTCGTGCCAGCGCATAGAGCACTTGGTGAAGACGAGGGGCTTGTGGCTCGTCGTTTTTAGCGCGCGGCCGACCATCTCTTCGGAGTGGCCGAGACCGTAGATCGCTGCGGTGTCGATCCAGTTGACGCCGAGATCGAGAGCGCGGTGGATCGCGGCGATGGATTCGTTGTCATCCTGGGGGCCCCATGCGAATTCCCAGTTGCCGCCGCCGATGGCCCATGCGCCGAAGCCTATCGCGGTGAGGTGGAGATCGGAGTTGCCCAAAGCCTTGAGGTGCTGAGTTGCTGTGGTCGTTGTCATCACCTGTGTTGGATGACGGGCGCTGCCTGCGGTTTCACTTTGTGTTTTGTTGGAGTTCGCTTTAAAAACAGGGACCAGGGACGAGGGTCCAAGATTTGGGACCGGGCGGTCTGGGCCTGGGCTCCACCCCGGGGGGGTGTACCCCCCATACTCTGGGAGCAAGGTCGCCTCTATCAACGGTTTGGCGAAAGGGTTCGGCTCGAATGTCTTCGACACAAAGAAGTTAACTCGCAGAGTCGTCTCAGGAAAGGACTTAGGAGGTCCAATGCGCCAGCAATCGATCAAGGTCTGTCGTCGTTTTTGCTTCACAGTCTCCGAAAATGCGGGTTACAAGTACTAAGTCTTTATACGACTGATGTTTAACTCAGTTTCCTAACGTGCTTTTGGCGTTTTTTGGCACATTTTGGCACGTTTTGGCCGTATTTTCCAGGCTTAAAAGAGGTTCGACCGGTGTTCCAAATCACTCGCGGGAGATCCGATGCGGTGATGAGAATAAAGGACCGGCGGCTACAGAGGACAAGTTCCCTCAGGGGCTAAAGCCCAGTTCGTAGAGCAACAGTTAATGTACGGGCTGAAGCCCATACCCTCCAACAACTGCTTGTGGGTGGCCGTGCTTGTGGGTGGCCGGTGGACGAGATTTCTTTTGACAAATGCAGCAAGTTAGCGATCGCTTCGCGATCAAGCGAGTTAGCAAGTTAGCGACGAAGAGGTTCCTGCACTGGGCTGAAGAGGCTGCGGAAGAACGCCACGCGAGCCCGCAGAAACGTCCCTCAGGGGCTAAAGCCCAGAGTTCGTAGAGCAACAGCTAATGTACGGGCTGAAGCCCGTACCCTCCAAAACGGCAGCGTAATGTACGGGCTAAAGCCCGGTTCGGAGAGCAGCGGGCTAAAGCCCGTACCCTACAAAACCGTACCCTTCAAAAGGGAGGCGTGATGTACGGGCTGAAGAACGTACCCTTCAAAACGGAAGCGATGTGCGAATTCCTGCGCCGACTGAAGAGTTTCCCTTTCAAAAACAGATTTGTGCGACAACAGGTTTTCAGGGTTTTTCTGAATAGATTCAGCATAGCGAAATGCGCGAAATAGACTGCAAAAGCTGAAAGATTTTTGTGTGTTTGTTATCAGGACGTTAGCGATGGCAAAGGAATCGAAGGGCTTGACATCTCTAGCGACGTCGACGACTTTCAGCCGGAAATACGCGCCCTAAGGCTGCGTCCTCCTGGCGCACTGCGAATTGAAATCGGCTGTCGGGTGACTTAAATCACTTCTTCAAAATGCCGGTCGTGGCACTCTTTATTTCGTCACAGTGAATAGGCTCCCTCAAGACGAGATGATTCGAGCGCTAAGGGCGCAATTGCATCATTTCGATCACAGTCCCGATTTTGGTGATGGGGAGGCAGTTCAAGCGATCCGACAGCATCTTCTTTTGCGAATCCGGGAAGCAGAAGGTGCAATGCGATGCCCGGTCTGGCTTCTGCCTGAGACGGAAGCCAGGCGCGAGCAGTTTCTCCATTCGGAGGCAGCGTAGATGTCCATTTTTGAATTTCGTAAACCTGTAGGGGAGCAGCAGCATCGCAACCAGCTCGCGATGCTGCGCAAGACGCTGGAAGGGCTTGAAGCCGAGCAAGAGGAGACGCAGAATATTGCCGATCTGAAGCACATTCTTGCCGCGCGCATCGCCGAGCTGGAACGAAAGACAGCGTAAAAAGAAGTAAGTTACCAATGGATTTGCATCTATTTGACCCTGTTCCGCTATCGAATGTTTAGAAGTGAGGTCGATATGCACGTAATTACAAGTATCTATTTTGCTGAAATTAGAGATTCCGTTAGAGACCAGCGCAAAGACGGACCGCGCACCACCGCCGATCTGGCCGATCTACCAGACAAAGACCGCCAATGGATCAGCGTCTATGAGGGCCAGAACCGCGTGGAGCCGATTGACGGAGAGCGGTGAAGAGAGCCCAGTGAACAGTGGTCAGTGAACAGTGGTCAGTGAACAGTGATCAGTTGACGCGGACGTTGAGTAATTAGAAGTCGGAATAGGGAAGAGGTACGAAGATGCTTATCGTTACAAGTATCTATTGCGCGAAATTAGAGCCGGTCCAAGATGCGGCAACGGGAAAAGCTATCGAAAGAAACATCGCCGATCTCAAAGACACCCACCGGGACCTGGTGAGTGTTTACCAGGGAACGAACCGCACCAGTCAGTAGTCAGTTGTCAGCTTTCAGCTCTCAGTTGCCGGATTGTCCGGGCCTGAGGGCCAGCAGCGCGGACGACGTTGTTCAGCGGCCTGAAGGCCGCTGCTTCCTCCGTATTGCTGACGGCGAAATTATTTCCAGAGTTTTTCCCAATTCCACATGTCGGATATGACCTGCTTCGGCAGTGGATGGCCGAGTTGGTGGGCTAGCATGGTGACCTGGCCGCGGTGGTGGGCTTCGTGCGTGAGCATGTAGCTGAGCATCCGGGTAGGCAACTCGGGGCCTGCGGGCCAGGGCTTGGCCCAGCCGTCGCGCACGAATTGTTGAATGGGCTTTCCTTTGTGCGTAGTTTCGGCGTCGACGGCGGCGAGCATCTCTTCACATCGCGTTGTGCTCTCGGCTAACGCCTTACGGGCCTGCTGCGGCGTGCAATGTGCGCGATTGAGCTGTGCGGGAACTCCCAGATGGGGAGCGGTGAGCCTGATCCACTTGGTGCGGACGTTGTGCATGTGGGTGAAGATCGCCGCGATGGTGCGGACGTTGCCGGGCGGCTTCGCCGTCCAGACGGCCGGGTCGAGATGCTCGATTAGGAGCTGGTTCAGGCGCTCGTTGGCGGCGAAGATGCGCGATGCTGATGACTTGTGCTGAGGCGTGGGCATGGGAGGCGGGTCCTTGAGTTATCGTAATTGCGGTCTAGCCATGCCCTGTTACAAAACCTTTGTGAGTGGCTGGGTGGAGCAGCCCCAAAAAACATAAGCAGGTCCTTCGCGCCGCTTACCCCACTTACGTGGGGCCCCAAGCTTGCGGCGCTCAGGATGACACGGCTGCTATTTCATCGAAAGTGGATGTCGCTCCGTTCAGGAGATGACAGCGCGTTGGCTGCAAATCCCATGTCTCAGAAGCGAGACATGGGGCACCCAGGGTTGTGGTGGTGCGGGCGAAAGGCCAAAGCAGGTCCTGTCGCTCGCCGCTGACGCTGGGGCCTAAGCCGCGCTCTTGATGTTGCAATTGCTTTGGCACGCTGAAGTCATGCGCTGATGCGCGCAGCATGAACGTACATTCGCATATCCCTCGGCTGCTCGGGAGTGACAGTGCTGGCAACGAGCGGATCATGTGTGGTGCGTGGCGGCGAATGAAAAAGCAGGTCCCTCGGCTTCGCTCGGGATGACACGTTGTTGGCAAAGCGATCATGTGTTGGTGGCGTCGCGGCGAACTGAAAAGCTGAGGTCCCTCGGCTTCGCTCGGGATGACACGTTCATTGGCAAAGCGATCATGTGCTGGTGGCGTTGGGGCGAAAGAAAAAGCAGGTCCCTCGGCTTCGCTCGGGATGACGGTCGGTGGTGGGAGAGTGGTTGTCAGTGGGGATTCCGGGGGCGCGAGTCTTGGTTATGACTCGCGCCCTGGCCGCAGCCGGGTTTAGGGGGAGGGCGTGTTTATGCGGCTGCGGAGGCCTGGCCTCTTAGCTTCTGGAGGCGTTCGGCTTGCGATACGAGGGCCGCTTTCGCGGGATCGTTCGCGGCGAGGCCAGAGGCGAGGAGCGATACAACGAGGCCGGCCTGGTTTACGTGCTTGGGGCGGGGCGGAGTTCCGCAGTATTCCTCGATGTCGGCTGCCATGGTGGCGCTGACGCCGGCGGCGAATCCTTCGTTGCCTTTGATGTTGGCGGCGACGTGAGCGACGGCGGCGGTTTGCGCTAGTCGCTGGGTAAGCGAGGCGAGGGCCTGGTCGACTTCTGCTGTGTTGCGGCCTTCGCTGACTGCGAAGCTTTTGGCGAGGGCGGCGAAATCGCGAACGTACGGAGCGAGGTAGTAGGGGATTTCTTCATCGCCGAGGCCTTCGACCATTCCAAAGCGCGTGTAAGCGTTGATCAACATAGGGACACCATCTCGGAGGGAATTGGAATTTCACGCGCGATGCGCGCGAGGGGGATATTCCTTCCGCCTTTGTTAATGGTGTTTGAGGGGTGGAGATCGTTACAGGGTGTCGTCACCTCCCTTTCGTGCTTGTGCAATGAAAAACAAAAGCAGGTCCTTCGCGCCGCTTACCCCACTGCGTGGGGCCCCAAGCTTGCGGCGCTCAGGATGACACAGCATTTGTGAGATGTGCCGAGGTGGCTGGTGCACTCAGGATGACACGGCTTCTATCTCGCTACCGGGAGTGAGTGCCGCTACGTGCGAGACGACAGTGCGGTGGGTTCAATATCCCATGTCTCAGATGCGAGACACGGGCACCCCACGGGTAGCGGTGCTCGATGTGATGCTCAGGGGCTGAAGCCCGCTCTTTATTTTGCAATTCTTTTGGCACGACTGAAGTCATGCCCTGATACAAGCAGCGCGAAAGACAACCGCAGATCCCTCGGCTTCGCTCGGGATGACACGTTATTGGCGAAGCGATCATCCGACGAAAGACAAAAGCAGGTCCTTCGACTCCCCTTCACGCTGTTCAGGGTCGCTCAGGATGACAGCGCGAGGTTACGCGGCGGTGTCGGTGGGGGTGGAGACTAGCTGGGGGCTGGAGTCTAATGGCTCGGCTACGGTTGGGTGGGATTCGGTGAGGGCGCGGGCTTCGGCGATGGCGTCGGCGAGCGATGTGGTGATGTGGAGATCTTCGGTGCGGCTGATCATTTGCGCGGCGCGGGCCGGATCCTCGGAGTAGTGCCAGATTCCCATGACAATTTTGAGTGCCGGGCTGGCGGAGCGCAGGCTGCGGAAGATGCGGTTTGCGCGGGCCATGGCTACGGGCGGCATTCCAGAGAGGAAGACGAGGTCGGGTTTCTGATCGGCGACGGCGGAGACGGTTTCGTCGATGCGCTGGATGGGGATGGAGGTGGCGCGGAATCCGGCCTGGTCGAGGACCTGGACGAGCATGGTGGAGATGAGGTCGTCAAAGCCGTCGCGGACGGGAATGATTACGATGCCAGCGGAGTTGGGGATGATAGCGGAGTTAGGGATGTTAGCGGAGCTAGCGGGGTTAGGAAAGACAGCAGGGGTTGCGGAGTTAGCAGGGCTAGTCGGGGATGGGGAGCTTGATGTGGATTCGCTTAACTCGTTCTTCTCTTCTATTGCGCGGAAGCCTAGTTCGTCGACCATTTCTGAAACGCTGGAGCGGATGAAGTGGAGGGTAGGTTCTTCGAGCTCTCCTTTTTGGCGTTCCATTTCAACCAGGGTGAGAGCGGGGATAAGGATGGAGTCGTAGACGGCGGCGAGGGATTCGGATTTGAGGCAGGTCTGGAGGATGTCAGAGGCTTCGCGCTCGTCGTGGGCGAGCAAGCGCTGGTAGAAGGCGGTGTAGGGCGGGATGACGGGCTGATCGCCGAGGAGGACGGCGAGGAATTCAAGCGATGGGATGTGGCTGCCCATGACGACGAGACAGACGGTGAGGGGGACGGAAAGGATGAGGCCGACGGGGCCCCAGATGAGTGTCCAAAAGGCGGCGGCGATGAGGATGGCGAGGGAGGAGAGGCCGGTGTGTTTGCCGTAGACGTGAGGCTCGACGTAGTTGGCGGTGATGATTTCAAGCACGACGAAGACACCGAAGATTTCAGCGGAATGGCGCCAGCCGGGGAAGACGGCGAGGGAAAGCACGGTGGGCGTGAGCGCCGCGATGGGAGCTCCGATGTAGGGCACGAAGCGGCAGAGGAAGGCGAGGGCTCCGAAGAGGAACCAGTGGGGAAGGCCGATGAAGTAGAGGGCTGTGCAGACGAGCGTTCCATAGACGACGTTGACGGCGACCTGGAGCAGGAAATATCGCGAGACGCGACGGCTGGCTTCGCTCATGGCCTGGGTCAGGCGGGAGAGGTTGCGGTCGCCGGAGAGATGGATCAGGCGGTTGCGGAGGTCTTCGCGCTGGAGGAGGACGAAGAAGGTGAAGACGACGGAGAGGAGCGCGGTGGTGAGGGGCTCGATGATGCCGCCGAGCTGATCGAGGCGTCCGGTGGGGCGGCCGACTTCGCGGACCTGGATGGGGTGGTCGGGGGTGGTGCCGATGGGATTCGCGTCGCGCTGGCCGGGGGGCGGAAGTGCGCCGGTGGAGTTGGCGATGCCGAGTTGCTCGCTGATGTATTGGATTTCTCGCTGCGCACGGCTGTAGGCGGAGTTGCTGGGGCTGTGCAGGGCCTGCATTTTTTGCGCGATGTTGCCGCCGTAGGTGGGGAGGTCGTTGGCGATGGCGACGAGCTGGGTGAAGATGGCCCAGGTGGCGACGCAGAGGAGTCCAGCGAAGGCGAGGATGACGCATAGAGCGGCGATAGGGCGCGGGAGACGAAGACGCTCGAGGAAGGCGACGACGGGGGCGAGAAGGAAGGCGAAAAGAATGGCAAATCCGAGGGGAAGCAGAAGAACCTTGGCCATGTAGAGGACGGTGATGGCCAGAACTGCGATGGTGATGAACCAGAGTTGCGACAGCATGCGTGCGGTTGCTGAGGGGTTCATTGTCTCTCCAGGGGTAGGTCCCTAGAGAGTGAGATGCGGAAAATGCAGGGAATAGGGTTAGGGATTCGGGAATGGGCGGATCGGGGGATCCGCCCGTTGAATTGAGGGAGTTGGCGGCGTTACTGCAAGCGGGCGGCGGTGGCCGAGGCGCAAGCCGACATAAGAACAGCGCCCGTTGAATCGAAGAACTGGACAGTGGCTTCGTCGGTGAAGGAATCGGCGTCGTGATCGAGGGTGATGGAGTGAGTGAGCTTCTGCGTGCCCCGGGCGAAGGCGCCACCGGTGAACTCAATGTAGGCGACATCGCTGGCGGTGTAAGTGCGGTGGTCGTCACGGGACCATGTGCCGACTCCGATGCTGCGCTGACCGGGCAGGAAGGCGGGGTTGGAAGTGGTTTCAATGACGGTGCCGCCGCGGGAGAAAAGGAGTATGGAGCTGAATGGCGGGCGCTTGGCTCCGGTGGCGCAGTTGTAGAGCGTGACGGTGACCCACCAGGCGCCTTCGAGGCTGCGTGCGGACGCGGATTGGCTGGACTGCGCGCGTACAGGCGGGGTGTTTGCAAGTGACGACGCGAGCAATGCGGCGACGGCTAGGGTGGTGGCGATGCGGCTTCGTGTACGCGTGGGCATGGGTGGATCTCCTTGGGGCACGAATGGTTTGCGACTGCATGGACACAGTAGCCTGACGAGAAGAACGAAGTCTTGAGGATGAGTTGAGGATTCATGCCGGAAATGTTGAGGGGGGTTGGTGGTGGTTGCTGCTAGAATCTCGGCACGTTACGGCGAGCGGCGAGAATGACAAACGCGATTGATGGACCTCAAGTTACATACGAGTTTGCGAATTTTCGGCTGCAGCCGCGAGAGAAGCAGTTGGTGTGTGGCCAGAAAGCGGTGAAGCTGCAGCCGAAGGTGTTTGACACGCTGGTGATGCTGGTGGAAAACCACGGGCGCCTGGTGGAGAAAGACAACTTCCTGAAAGGTCTGTGGCCGGATACGTTTGTGGAAGAGGCGACGCTGGCGCATTGCGTGTCGGAACTGCGGAAGACTCTGCGCGCAGAAGGCGGTGGAACAGAGTTCATCGAGACCGTTGCGAAGCGCGGATACCGGTTCCTGGCGCCGGTGAAGTCGACGGAACTGAGCGCGGCGGTAGCAACAACAACGGTGCTGGCGGTGCTTCCCTTTGAGAATCTCGGGCCGGAGACCGATCGAGAGTACCTGACAGACGGATTGACAGAGGAAGTGATTGCGGCACTGGGGCAGATCGATCCGGTGCGGCTTAGCGTGATCGGGAGAACGACGATCATGCGATACAAGCGCACGACGAAGTCGCTCAATGAGATTGGTCGCGAACTGAGCGCGGCATTTCTAGTGGAGAGTTCGCTGCGGAGCGAGGGTGGACGGATCCGGGTGACTTCGAAGCTGGTGCGGACGGAGGACCAGGTGCAGATTTGGTCGGCCACCTACGACAGCGAGCCAAAAAGCATGCTGGCGTTTCAGCGCGAGTTGAGTTCGACGATTGCGCAGCAAATAAGGCTGCGGCTTTCTCCGGGGCGACTGGATGCACTGGCACGAAGACAGGCGCACAATCCCGAGGCCTACGATGCGTACTTGCAGGGGCGATATTATTGGAACCTGTTTACACCTGCGACGACGCGCAAGGCTGTCGAATGCTATCAGCGGGCGACGCAACTTGATCCACACTACGCACTGGCATGGACAGGACTGGCGGATGCCTTTGCATCAAGCCCGATCCACGCGGATGCCGCACCGCGAGACGTGTGGGAGAAGGCGCGACGGGCGGCGGAGCAGGCGGTTGCGGCCGAGCCGGAGTTGGCCGAGACACAGACTTCGCTGGGATTTGTGAAGTTCTGGCTGGACTGGGATTGGAGCGAAGCAGAAGCAGCGTACCGAAGGGCAATTGCGATCGATCCCAACTACTCGCTGGTGTATCGGCTGCTGGGGATCGTGCTGGGACATGTGGGCGGACGGGAAGAAGAGGCGCGGCAGGCGATGGAGAGGGCGCGGGCGATCGATCCGTTGCAGGCAATGCACCATGCGCTTTCAGCGCAGGTGGCGTTCCTGGGGAGGGACTTCTCTGCCGCGCTCGAGTTCGCGCGACATGCGGCTGTGGTGCTGGTCGGACTTTTGGATTGCGAACTTTCAGATGGCGCAGGCTTACGAGCAGCTGGGTGATTATGAACTCGCATTGAAGGCGCTGAGCCGCGCGGGCGGAATGGGTGGCGAGAATAGCAAGATGATTTCGCTGCGCGGGTATGTGCTGACAAAGATGGGGCGCGAGGAAGAGGCCCGCGCAGTGTTGAAGACGCTTGAGGCCCTGTCGCGAGAACGTTATATCCCTCCGTGCGCGATAGCGCAGGTTCATGTAGGACTGGACGAACATGATCTCGCATTTGCCAAGCTAGATCGTGCAGTGGAGATGCACGACGTACACCTGGCTAGCTTGCCTGCAGACGCGAAATGGGATGCATTGCGGGGTGATGCACGGTTTGCAGATGTTCTGCGACGATGCGGTCTCCCGTATCCGAGTTCCTAGTTCAGGCGGGGGTGAGGGCGCCCAGCCCCGAACGGGGACGACCGAATGTTCTTGCAAGTCCGCTGAACAAGAGGCTGATTCCGACCAACGTGCCGATGACCCACATGGAACTGGAAGGCCAATGGAAGAAGATCAGGGCCGCAAGGAACAAGGAGACCAGTCCGTCGATAAGAAACCACACGGTGCCAGGAAGATGCCGGACCCGGGAGAAGACGACAAGTTCGAAGATCCCCTCAAACATGATGTAGACCGCAAGCACCAGAGTTATTAAAGCCATTCCGGCAAGGGGATGGAACAACATGTAAATGCCCGCGACCAGATACGCGATTCCGATTAGGATCTGCCAAATGACAGCGCCGGCGCCACGTTGTGACCACGCATAAACCAGATGAGCGACACCGGCAAGCAAGACAAGCCAGCCGAAGAACACACTGGTTGCGACTCCGGCAAATAGCGGGACGGCAATGGACAGAAGGCCAGCGATGATGAGCAAAATTCCCAGAGCGATAGACCATCCACTAGACGGAGAATTGGCGGCAATATTCATGGTTCTCTCCTTTTTCGGTCGGCCCGGAGATCGGAAGGACGGAGGCGCGCGAGCGGCGTCCCCATGTGTCACACAGTTTAATGCAAATCGGGTCGCGCGGATAATTGAAATTGTGGCCAACGGCGTCAGGGAGGTGCGGACATGACTGAATGGACGGAGTTTCATGATGATTCGGTGAAGGATTCGCCGGTGCGCGGGTTTCTCCATAGGGCGAGCGGGAGTGATTCGGATTGCCTGGTGTTGACGCACGGCGCCGGTGCCAACTGCCAGGCTCCGCTGCTGAAGGCGCTTGCGGAGGCATTCTGTGCTGCGGGAGTGACGGTGTTGCGATGCGATCTGCCCTTCCGGCAGGCGCGGCCGCACGGGCCACCGATGCGCGGAGCAGGCGAACGCGATCAGGAAGGATTGCGCGCGGCGGTTGCGGCGATGCGGCGTGAATCGCCGGGAAGGATTTTTCTGGGCGGGCACTCGTATGGCGGCAGGCAGGCATCGATGCTTGCTGCGGCTGCGCCAGGGCTCGTGGAGCGATTGCTGTTGCTTTCGTATCCGTTGCATCCGCCGAAGCGGGGGGATCAACCACCCCGGCGACGTGGACCTGTCGCCGGGGGCCCCGGGGAGATGAGGACAGCGCACTTCTCCTTCTCTCGAAACACCGGCGCTGTTTGTGAGCGGGGAGCGGGATGGATTTGGAACGAGAGCAGAGATGGAGACGGCGCTGAAACTCATCCCGTCGCGGACGGAGTTGATGATGATTCCCGGTGCGGGGCATGAGTTGATGACTGCGAAGAATCGTGCGGAGTTGCCGGGAAGTGTCGTGAAGGCGTTCCTGGTTGGGTCGGAACGTTAATCAATGAGTAATGCCGAGTAGACGGTGTGTTAGCCTATGTGGTGTGTGGGGTGGGGGGGGGGTGGTGGGGGGGGGGTAGGGTGTTGTGAGAGGGGGTAGTGGTGGAGGGCGGAGCTGGTGGTAGCGAGGGCGGGGTGGGGAGCGGCTTGAGGCGAAGGCTGGTACTGGACGGCGAAGGGGAGCAAGCAGCAGAGAGTGGCGAAGAAGCGGGCGAAGAGTTGATTTTACGGGACAGTACTTCGATCGACGTGCGTATTTATGAGAAGCTCTGCGAGGACTCAGATGGATTGAGCTATAGTGGGTAGCAGGCCTACAGGCAGCGGGCTGGTGAAGCGCAGGAGCGGGGCGTTATCGCAGGGCGAGAGCGGCGTCCCTGCGGGGTGATGCTGCACATCGACGGCAGCGAGTGGTTCAGGATGAGCGCCGGCACGACTGATCGTGATCCTGGACGAGACCAGCGAGATCTATTACGCGCACTGGCCGAGGAGAGACGACCGCTACGTGATGGCCGGGTTACGGGCAGATCGAACGTAAAGGGCTGTTCTGTTCGCTCATTCCGACCGCGGAGCCATTTCTGGTACACACCGAAGAGCGGCGGCAGGTCGATTATGAGCGTCCCACGCAGGTGGGTCGTGCCATGAAGGAACTGGGAGTGCACATGATCCCGACTCTCCCCAGGCCGGGGACGTTCGGAGCGAACTTCCACCTGGCAGGGCCGGCTACCGCAGGAGCTGCGATTGCGCGGGATCCGACCCTGGAAGCGGCCAACCAGTTTCTGAACGAGCAACTCGCCGAGTTCAACCGCCGCCACAGTCCCGGCGCCGAGCGTGGAACGGCGTTCCTCTCCTGCCGGCACAGGAACTTGGAAATGGTGTCACCGAACGCTATGAGCGCACCGTTGATCGGGAAACACGGTGAGCTTACAACGTACTTATGCAGCTCGAGCGGCCGAGTGGCGTCCCACCCTGGCTGGGTCAAGGTGATCATCCATCAGCACCTCGACCAAACACTGACCCTGATCGCAGGACATCGCGCGTCACAGCGCGAAGGAAAGCTGTTGACGCCGCTGACCAAAAAACAAATCAAGGCGTGGAAAAGACGTGCGAGGAAAAGTCCAAAAACTTCCCTCACTCAACCGCACACCGCGGGATTCGCACTCGCTCTACGACTACTAATAAGGAAAGAGAAAAGGAAGATTGCCGAGTAGGCGGTGATTATCCCGGAATGCGGCTACTGGATCAAAGGCGACTCGTCATTCGGAGCTGAAGCTGTGTATCGCCGAAATTCTGGACCACTCCGTTCGTCGGGAGCAACGTACACAAAGAGATTTTCCGTGGCGAGTTCCTTGTACCAAGTTATCTCCCGTGGATCAGGAGAGATTTCGCGAATATTGGTCACGCGTTCGACCAGACCTTCGCTGATAAGACGCTCCAAGTCGCGATGCAGAAGCACATGGTTCCACTGGTCAATGAGCGTCCCATTTCGATCTTCCCTTGTGCGGGTTCGATAAAGGTCTTCGAGCGGACTCATCACGACAGTTCGAGAATAATGTATCGGCTTCAGTGGCGAACCTCAACGGTAGCCGAGTTCCTAGTGTGTTGTTTGAATGATAAGTCGAGGAGGAGCACGAGGGTGTTACAAAGGCTGAACTCAGCTGTGAGGCTGATTCAGAGAACTACCCACGGAGGCTCCTCAGAGACATATGTATTACATCGGACTTGATGTTCACAAGAAGACGATCAGCTATTGCGTGAAGGACGCGGCCGGCAAGATCCAGAGTGAAGGCAAGATCGGATCGACGCGGCGTGAACTTGATGCCTGGGTCAAAACCCTTCCCCAACCCCGGATGATGGCGATGGAAGCGACGATCTTTACCGGATGGATCTACGATCACCTGGTTCCGCATGCGGAGAAGGTGAAGGTTGCCCATCCACTGATGCTGCGAGCCATTGCCGCAGCCAAGCGGAAGAACGACAAGATTGATGCCAGCAAGATCGCCGACTGTCTTCGTTGTGATTTCCTTCCGGAGTGCTACATGACATCGACCGAGATCCGCGACCGGCGGCGCACACTGCGTTACCGCGGACTCCTGGTCAAGCAGATGGTTCAGATGAAGAACCGGATCTCGGGCTTGTTGATGGAGACCGGCGTGAGCTACAACAAGCAGCGACTGCACAAGGTGGGCTACTTCACCGAGCTGATGTCGGGCCACGAAGAGATCGACTGTGTCAGGCCGCTGCTGAAGCTGAGCCGGGACACGATTAATCGATCACAGAAGCTGGACTATGCACTTGTGAGTTCGCTCGAGCGCGACCCCCTGCTGGCCGAGCGGCTGAAGCGGTTGAGAACAGTTCCCGGAGTGGGTCCGATCACGGCGCTGACCTGGGTTCTGGAGATCGGCGATGTGGCCCGCTTCCAATCGATCAAAAACGCTATCAGTTATTGCGGACTGTGCGGAGCCGAGAGGAGCTCAGCAGACAAGGTCATGCGCACGCCGATTTCCAAGCAGCGCAACAAACACATTCAGCAGATACTGGTGGAAGCGGCGAAGCTGGCACCGCGATACAGCCATGAACTTGCCCTGATCTACGAAAAGGAAAAGCAGCGGGGCAATCGCAACCGCGCCACGCTGGCAGTTGCCAGGAAGATGGTGGCCTGGATGATTGCGGTCGAACGCAGAAAACAGGATTTCGTGCCTGCCGAGGAACGCGGAGGCACGGTGGCAGCCTAAAAGCCTGCCCATGAATGAAAAACACCAGGATTATTCCGATGCGCAGACTGCCAGGCCCCGCAAGTAGCCCACTGTGCGATGGAGTGAAAACTCCGGAGGCTCCCGTTGAATTGTTTCGGGGCTGGCAGAGAACACAAACTCAATCTTCTGTGCGGACTCTTCGGAGTCTCAGACAGCAAATGGATGTGTGGTTCTGCTTGATGCAGGAATCATCGGCCGAGAGGCACTGTTGCGTAACGGCAGATCCTGATCAGATCAATTGCGCGCCCTCCGGTGCGCGCCCAGGAATTCTGTGCTTTTCTCTTGACTTGGACTTACATAGAGGTGGGCCACCCTGAAGTTACATTTTCGGCAACATGTCGCGTCATCTGTTGCTCAAGTAGTAGTCATTATGGTGTGACCGGCTCGATGCGCTAGTCGTGGGTTAGGCTGAGTTTGTTAAGAACGCCAGTCCAGAGCCACAAGCGGAGGGAACCGGTCATGAAGGAAAAGGTACGATTTTTGGGTTTGGATGTCCATGCCGAAACGATAGCTGTTGCAGTTGCGGAACCGGATGGCGAGGTACGCAGCCTGGGAACGATCGCCAACCGCGAAGATTCGATTCGCAAGTTCATCCGCAAGTTGGGTTCACCAGAGCAACTGCGGGCCTGCTATGAGGCCGGCCCGACTGGCTTCGTACTCTACTGGCAACTGACGCAACTCGGAGTACAGTGCGATGTAATAGCGCCGTCGCTGGTACCGAAGAAGCCCGGGGACAAGGTCAAGACCGATCGACGAGATGCCATGAAGCTAGCTCGGAGTCATCGCTCCGACGATCTGACCGCAGTGTGGATACCGGATGAAGCTTCGGAAGCATTACGGGATATTGTCCGGGCGCGAGAGGCAGCCAAGTGCGATCAGTTGCGAGCGCAGCATCGGCTGACGAAGTTCCTGCTTCGTACGGGCCGCCGTCCTCCGCTGGGAGTGAAGGCGTGGACGGAACGTCATGCGGAGTGGCTCCAGCAAGTCCGCTACACGCATCCGGCGCAGGAAGCAACGTTGCTCGATTGTATGCACGAAGTTCAGCACATGGCCGAACGAGTCAAGCGGTTGGAAAAGTCGATCGTGGAAGTGATTCAGCTGGCTCCCGCGTCGATGCAGGAAGTAATTCGTGGTTTACAGGCGTTGCGCGGCATCGCGCACATCTCGGCAGTCACGATTGCTGTGGAGCTGGGCAACATCACATCCCGCTTCGAGCACGCACGGGATCTGATGGGGTACAGCGGAGCATTCCCAGGCGAAGATTCGAGCGGCAAGCGTATTCGAAGAGGAGGCATTACCAAGTCGGGCAACGCACACCTCAGACGCATCGTCGTCGAATCAGCCTGGAGCGATCGCCATCGACCAGCCATCGGAGCCCGGTTGCGCAAGCGACAGGAAGGGCTTCCGGCAGAGATCACCGAGATCGCATGGAAAGCGCAGAACCGTCTGCACAAGCGCTACATGACGCTGATGGCGCGAGGCAAGGAACAAAGAAAGACTATGACGGCGATCGCACGCGAACTGTTGGGATTTATCTGGGCCATCGGGATCAAGGCCGAAGCGACGGCCTGCAAACAACAAATGGCGGCATGAGAGAGATCGAAAACCAAAAGCAAGAACTTTCCAAATAAGGAAAAAGCAAAGACAAATCAATTCATGATGACGTTATCCAATTCGAGGACAGGGTCAGCCGCAGCCGGGGCAAACACGAAGGAGAATCCTCGGCGTAAATTTGCGACAGGCTCAGCCGGACTCGCGTCAGTAGTCAGAGGCAGCTCCCGACGGATCATGATTATGCGGTTCCGACCCGCGAATATCAGCTTGATCAATCGTCGCCATTACCTGCCATCGGCTTCTGCTGACCTTGTCCTCGAAGTGCGACGACAAAAAAACAACCCCAGCGATTTGCAGATATTGACAGGGTCACACCATATCAATTTACGGGTTGACCGGGTTTTGCCGACCATTTCTCCAGAAAATGTATCGAACCGCCAGAAGCAAGTTTCGGGTTTCCAATAGCCACTGGTTCTACTTTTCGTAATTTCGGGGCCATGGTTCGTATACCCGTCGTATGTTCGATTATGAGCTGACTTCGAGGGCGTCCATGGAAAGCGAAACGCAACGAATCGCACTTGGGTTGCGCCAGGGAGATGTCGTCGTCCTTGAGGCTCTGGTCGAGCAATACCAATACCGGCTTGTTCGTTATCTCGTCTCCCTGTTGGGCAGACGCGATGGAGTTGACGATTTCGTGCAGGAGACGTGGCTCCGAGTCTTGGAGCGGGGTGGGTCGTACGACGGGCAGTCCCGCTTTGAACCCTGGCTCTTCAGGGTGGCACGCAATATTGCTCTCGATGCCATGCGTAAGCGACCGATGTTCAGTCTGGACTCAAATGAGGGGGATGGTATTCGCTCATCGCCTGCTTCCGGTGAGCCTTCGCCATACACGCTTGCGGCGCGGACACGAGATGCCGAGCGGCTTGCCCACTCGCTGCAAACTCTGGAGCCCGTCTATCGCGAAGCCCTCGTACTGCGCTTTCAAGAAGATTTATCTCTACAGGAGATATCTGTGATTGTGGGAGCGCCGGTCTCTACCGTAGCTTCCAGAATTTATCGAGGACTGGCAACGCTGCGGCCGCAGTTTGAGGGAGACACAGCATGAATATTGACCACCACGACACTTTCCAACGCATGATCGACGAGAGTCTCGCGGGCGTCCTCTCAGCGGAGAAGGAACAATCTCTTCGCGAGCATCTCTCCACTTGCGCTACCTGCAGGGAGTATCTCAGCGCCAGCAACCGGGTTATCGCGGGCCTCAGCGGTTTTTCCTTCGAGGTAAATCCAACCCTCAATGCCAGGGTTCTGGCAGCCCTCAGGCTGCAGGCGGAAGAGGGCCGTGGGATTCTTGCGCGTGACACCGGGACAATGCGACAGCACAGCGTGCCATTCAAGAACTGGGCTGCATTTGCTTTAGCACTCTCGATGTCATTTGTCGGATCGGGACTCGTGTACCAGATGGCCGAGCGCCTGGCGGTCCCAATGCATTTTGTCACTGCTCAAGTCCAGGCAGGCGTGCTCGTCTTTTGGCTGCTGCCATCTCTTTGCGCGGCCTTATGTCTGCTCGCGGCGCCTAGTGAGAATAGAGGTATTGCATGACACAGCAATCGGCGGTGCTTTTGATAGCGTTTTTGGCCGGAATTGTAGTTGCGGCTGTCTTATTGGGAACGGCAACGCGGAAGATTCTACCCCGATCTGCAATGGGCATCGCGACACTGGCGATCCCGATTTGGGTGCTCTATTTTGCTTCCGGCCAGGGCCGTTCCCTGCTTGCCACCAAAGGATTTCTCAGTGCGATGCCGGAAGCGCTTTGGTTTGGCTTAACGTTTGGCGTCTTCACCGCGGCTTTTTTCCTTGCCCTCGGATATATCTACGGGGACGCAAAAAGGCGTCAAAAGCCTGCCTGGGCCTGGGTGATTGCCGCTTTCCTCATACCCAATTTCATTGGATTCATCCTTTATTTTCTGTTCCGAGGGCCTCTCCTTGGGCCTTGCAGCTCCTGTGGCAAGCCTATTCGCGGGGGAGAAGCATTCTGCAGCCACTGCGGATACTCGCAGGGTTCTTCGTATCGAACGCATCACAGCTGACGATCACACAAAACGGAGGACGGTATGAAACGTGAACGCGCCTTACAGGTAGTGTTGGTGTTGGTGGGTTTGCTTTATTGCTTTTGGGGCTATCTCCTGTTCGACAATCTGTGGCACGCTAAGTGGCTTAGCGGGCATAGTGACGTCATGCCGATGTTCCTGAGCCTTAACACGGCGCTTGGGGTCTGTCTGTTGTTGGCCGTTAAGCAGCCGGCCAAGCATCGTTTGATGATCGCCTATGGGGCGTGGTCAAGCCTTGCCCATGCGTTCACGATGACAATCATGTCGGCGCAGGCCGTGGCGCACGGGATGCGCAGGCAGGATAGTCCCCAGGACATTGTGATGTTTGTCGTGATTGGAGGCACGCTGCTTGCACTCCTCCCGGCAAAACAAGCATCGCCGGCCGGCGCGCATATCAGTGAGCCGCGCTTTGCCGAACGCTAGGCATCTCGAATTTCAACTGTCGATAGCGGGCCAATGCACTCATAGACGTTCAAGAGAACGTCCGGATGCCGATTTTCGAAGACCCGAAATTGCACCAAAATGTGTAATGTCAGGAATGACGGTTTTTACCGGCCAATAAGTTGGACCCATCCCAAAGGCGAGATCGCTTGACGTGGTGCGGTCAGGTGAGACGTTGTATTATCTTTCAGCTGGATTTCTTACCTTCAAACTGAGTGATCTCACTTCATGTTTGAGTGGGGATCAGCCCGTTGCTGAGACTGCAGTGCCGCATAGCGGCAAGAGTTACTCTCATGACTGGCCTCTGATACCTGGAATCCAACGGTGCGTTGCTGAGGCGCAAATGAGAACTGGAATTCTTGGTCTATCTCGGAGCATCCGGTTGGTGAAGATATAGCCTGATCGGACTCGCAATGCGCAATGTTTTCCACAAAGCAAAATGGGCACTCATTGGCCGGTAATGACGGTCACTCGCCCAGAACCTCGGCTTCGTACTTCCGGTTGTGTGCCTGCGCCGTTAGACTGGCTAGAACAGTCATGTCCAACAATCTTTTCAGGCGATTCTGGCTGCAACTTCGCTTTGACGTTCCGCGCATGACCATGCACGCAGCCTCTCGCAAACGGGTCGGGATGGTTTTTCTCACGATACTTTTCTCAATAATCACCTTCTCGGCGTTTTACGGACCAATCGCCCTATTTGAATACAAGTTCGGCGGAGGAGCAGGAGGTCTTGCCGTCGTCGCGATCATGTACACTCTCGTGAGCTGCCCCCTTTGCTTAGTCCGTGTAAGTGAGAGCACTCGGGTTTGAGTTTAGCTGCAAATTCAGTTCGCAGCCGCCGTCGAGGCTGTGTAAATGTGGGAAGCGCTTTTTGCTTTCCACATTTACATGGCCCGTTGCAAATTCCTCAGGTGTCAGGTAGCCCAAAGCGCTGTGCGGGCGCACCTGGTTGTAATCGATCCGCCAGCTTTCGATGGTCTCCCGCGCATCGTCCAGAGTGAGGAACCAGTGTTCGTTGAGGCACTCCTCACGGAACTTGCCATGGAAGCTTTCGATGTAGCCGTTCTCCATCGGCCGTCCTGGTGTGATGAAGTGCAGTGTGACCTTGTTCTCATAGGCCCACTGGTCCAGAGCCTTCGAAGTGAACTCCGTGCCGTTATCAATGACAATCCGTACTGGCAGGCCTCGATGTTGCCGTAGCCTGTCCAACACTCGTACTACGCGCAGAGCCGGCAACGAGGTATCGACTTCGATCGCCAGCATCTCCCGCGTATACGCATCTTCAATCGACAGCGTGCGTAGCTTGCGGCCGGAGGCCAATGCATCCTGAAGAAAATCCATCGTCCATGTCTCGTTCTTCCTTACAGGCGCTGCCAACAACACACGCGCCTTGGCGCAAATCCGCCGTCTCCGCTTGCGTCTGCGCACCATCAGCTTCTCTTCCACGTAGATCCGGTAGACCCGTTTGCTGTTCACCGTCCAGCCTTCCCGCTGCAACAGAACATGTAGCCGGCGATAGCCCCAGCGGCGTCGATCTTCTGCCAACTCCCGCAAGCGAACGCGCAAACGACCGTTGGCTTCGGCAAAGCGCGTCTCCCGCCGACGGTAGCGCAACATAGCTCTTAACACTTCCAGCTGCCCACAGGCATGCCGTTCCGAACAGTCCGTCGCGGTCCGAAATACCGCGACGGCTTCTCGCCTGGCCTGTGGGCTTACCACTTTTTTGATAGCACCGCCTTGAATCCGACGATGTCCAAAGCCTGTTCGGCTACCAGCTGCTTGAGCTTGCGGTTCTCTTCTTCCAGTTGACGAAGCCGCTGTGCTTCGCTCACTTCCAGCCCACCGTACTTCGCCTTCCAGCGGTAGAACGTCTTGTCGCTAATCCCATGCTTGCGCACACAGCTCCGCTGTCTCCAGGCCCGCCTCTGACTCCTTTAATATCCCTACAATCTGCTCTTCCGTGTACCGGCTCTTCCGCATCTGAAGTCCTCCTCCAAAGGGCTCTGTGGAACCCAATTTATCGGAGAACTCTCACTTCTGCTGGACTAAAGGGAAGGATGCAGCTCAGGCCTGACGGACTCAGGAAACGTCTCTCCCGCGTTGCTGCATCTTACCCCGCAACAGAATGCGTTCTCTTCTAGGAGGTGGCTTACATGCTGAAGGCAGCAATTAGTATTGGTATCGGCGGCTTCGCCGCCCTCGTCGCGGCTGGCTTCTACTTTCGCAAGCGTCCTCGATCGCGCGGATTTGTCTCAACGAGTGAGTGGGTTAAATTGATGCGCGAGAACGATGCCCGGGTTGCAGCAGGACGAACATCGGACAAGCGTGGTCAACCCGAAGCGCGAGCGTAGCCAGATCCTAGGATCTTACTTGGCGGCGATTAACGAACTCGTTCCAGAGCTCTTTCAACGGCATCGCGAATGATTCCTCTGTATTGATTGTCGGGTAGAGAGCTCAGCACTTCCTCCGTCATCGCGTAAAAGCGATGCGCATCGTCCCGCTTTCCCAAATCCTCGTAGGCCTTTCCCATGTTCAGATAGAGAGAGGGGAAGAATCTGCTAGCTTTTTCATCGCTAACGGCCCTTGCATAGTCAAGTGACCGCCGGTTCCAGGTCAACGCCTCATCCGGGCTCTTCTGGTGACGGGCCACATAGTGAGCAGCAATACATCGCTCGAAATCATCTGTGCTTTGGCTCCAGGCCAACAAAGAAAAGCCTTGAAGCTTCTTCGAAGTTTCCCTTCGATTCGTGCTTAATTCCCTGTACACACAGCTTGACAGTGGGATTGTCAGGGTTTATCTGTCGAGGCGCTTCTTCACCTTTCACAGGATTAGGGTATCTCAAATGTATAGTTGACGATATTTCACCTAGCCTGAAAAACGGGTTATGTCCGCATTGAGGACGAAAGAAAAACGGGGATTGTGCTCATTGCAAAGTGAAGCTGTTTCGATTTAAGACTTAGCCCCGCTGGTCTCGACACCCTGCACCCGGTGAAGCACAGAAGTTGTTTTCGTTTCCTCCTTGCCTTCCTTTGATTTAGATACATCAACCTCTGTTAAGGTATTTCCATCGTTGGAGAGTACTATATGTGATTCAAATGAAGACCCATCCTTGAACTCGCCATGGCGGTGCAACGAACCGTCCTGGTCTATTTTTGCACTTTCCTTCAACCATAGGTCTTCGGCACCACTTTGCACTTTAAGTGGATGCATGCTACCGTCCGCCGCTCCACTCCACGAATAGGTGGACGACTTGCCTTTATCATCGACATAATTCACCCGCCATGACAGCATCTGTGGAGTATCCGCCAGGATCGTGATTGTTACTGATTTCGGTGCTGGTCCGGACCCAAAATCACTGTGTGCTACATCCAACTTCCAAGTGCCGACAGCCGAGGCATGATTCTTGTTTGTCTGTGCATTAGCTGCCATCGCTGAGAATGCCAGAACAGCGACAGCAAATCGCCGTATCTTCATGTTGACTCCTTCACGCACCAGATTTGACGCAACTTTTTAGCACGCGTGTTTGTGCCATGTCAACAGAAAGCGGGAGCATTGCGACAGCGCGTCACCGCTCGTGATGTCTGCTGGGACTTGACCTCAAGAACATTGAACGGATTTGGATCGTGGACAGAATCGGTTCGCCACACCGACTGAGATCAAGGAACTTTGAAAGTGTGCTCCCAAGCGCTGAGGGCAGCATTACTGGCTTTCCTCGAACTTCCGATAGCCAATTATGGATCCCAAAGGCATTCTCAAATTTCCGTTCAAGAGCACCTTGTGCGTTGCATGACAGGTGCTCTTTAGATGGCGGGCCCACACTTCCCCAACTCGTTTTGCACCAAAATTGGTAGTGTCAGTGTGGGCGGTGACACATCCAGAATCCGACGCAGAACGTGATTCACACTGAAATGTACACTGCGGACCCAGTATTCAGCACAACGTGGCGGCCCCGAAATGCATGTCCGAGGTGAGGGTGTACACAACGGTACCAACGCCATTCCAAATTCATCTTCTGGATGAACCATCTCCTCTGTGTAGGGGGCGTCGAGAAGTCTAGAAAACACATGAGCTTCCTTGCCGTAAATAACTGCGTCCTCCCTCACGGCGAAGCCGTTTCCTGTCACACCGAAATCGCTCCAGCAATGTTCCAACGCAAATCCTCGAAGCTGAACCAATGGAAAATCAGTGTAATAGTTGAGCCACACGTCGCCCGAAGCTGTCACGTTCAAGGCGTAGCAGTCGGATACGAATGGCAGTCCATTCTGCTCGGCAAAATCACGATATTGGAAGATGGGATTACCGATCGAATCGAAACAGACAGCCCCTTGTCTCCCAATTCCGCCGCCGAATACCCCTTCGTCGAAGTAGCTCACCCAAATACGATCGTCCGGCGTCGTTTGAATGTCTTCGCTGGCATCACCGAGATCAATCGAACGAAGGAACAGTCCCGCCTCGTCATAGACGTTCCCGCAACCCCCGCGGCTATCTGCCAACAGCCATCCTATTCCGAGGGGCTGAAGGTGAAAGGTTGATACTCCCTGAGACCGCTCAAAGCACACAGTGCTGGACTTCATTGCCGCGCAGATACATGGCATAGTGCGCTATCGGAGGCGCCTGATACCAACGGGTGAAGACCCAGGGATCGGCGGATATCGCTGCTTGACTTGGCCGAGCGGTCTTTCCATCAACGAAGAGCAGCAGAGGAAAACCATTCCATTCTGCCGCGATTCTGACAAGATTCCATGACGCCGGGAAGATTGGTTAGATCTATTGCCTTTCGAAAGACGACGTTCCGCATGTGGTAAAGCCTATCGCAAAACGTGCGGACGCTCATGCTTTGCATCGCGGTCGGGTTGTTTGAATGATAAGTCGAGGAGGAGCACGAGGGTGTTACAAAGGCTGAACTCAGCTGTGCGCTGATTCAGAGAACTACCCACGGAGGCTCCTCAGAGACATATGTATTACATCGGACTTGATGTTCACAAGAAGACGATCAGCTATTGCGTGAAGGACGCGGCCGGCAAGATCCAGAGTGAAGGCAAGATCGGATCGACGCGGCGTGAACTTGATGCCTGGGTCAAAACCCTTCCCCAACCCCGGATGATGGCGATGGAAGCGACGATCTTTACCGGATGGATCTACGATCACCTGGTTCCGCATGCGGAGAAGGTGAAGGTTGCCCATCCACTGATGCTGCGAGCCATTGCCGCAGCCAAGCGGAAGAACGACAAGATTGATGCCAGCAAGATCGCCGACTGTCTTCGTTGTGATTTCCTTCCGGAGTGCTACATGACATCGACCGAGATCCGCGACCGGCGGCGCACACTGCGTTACCGCGGACTCCTGGTCAAGCAGATGGTTCAGATGAAGAACCGGATCTCGGGCTTGTTGATGGAGACCGGCGTGAGCTACAACAAGCAGCGACTGCACAAGGTGGGCTACTTCACCGAGCTGATGTCGGGCCACGAAGAGATCGACTGTGTCAGGCCGCTGCTGAAGCTGAGCCGGGACACGATTAATCGATCACAGAAGCTGGACTATGCACTTGTGAGTTCGCTCGAGCGCGACCCCCTGCTGGCCGAGCGGCTGAAGCGGTTGAGAACAGTTCCCGGAGTGGGTCCGATCACGGCGCTGACCTGGGTTCTGGAGATCGGCGATGTGGCCCGCTTCCAATCGATCAAAAACGCTATCAGTTATTGCGGACTGTGCGGAGCCGAGAGGAGCTCAGCAGACAAGGTCATGCGCACGCCGATTTCCAAGCAGCGCAACAAACATATTCAGCAGACACTGGTGGAAGCGGCGAAGCTGGCACCGCGATACAGCCATGAACTTGCCCTGATCTACGAAAAGGAAATGCAGCGAGGCAATCGCAACCGCGCCACGCTGGCAGTTGCCAGAAAGATGGTGGCCTGGATGGTTGCGGTCGAACGCAGAAAACAGGATTTCGTGCCTGCCGAGGAACGCGGAGGCACGGCGGCAGCCTAAAAACCTGCCCATGAATGAAAAACACCAGGATTATTCCGATGCGCAGACTGCCAGGCCCCGCAGGTAGGCCACTGTGCGATGGAGTGAAAACTCCGGAGGCTCCCGTTGAATTGTTTCGGGGCTGGCAGAGAACACAAACTCAATCTTCTGTGCGGACTCTTCGGAGTCTCAGACAGCAAATGGATGTGTGGTTCTGCTTGATGCAGGAATCATCGGCCGAGAGGCACTGTTGCGTAACGGCAGATCCTGATCAGACCAATTGCGCGCCCTCCGGTGCGCGCCCAGGAATTCTGTGCTTTTCTCTTGACTTGGACTTACATAGACGTGGGCTACTCTTCCCTATGCCGCCCGTTCGCCTTCCCATTTTTTCCATATTTCCGATTAGGCGGTCGCTCGGTCAGATTGGCTAGATGCTCCCCTTGATAGTCCAAACGACCAAGGAGGCTATGCCGATACTCCTCAACTCCTCCACGATAGAAACCGGGATGTCACGGTAGACCTCTCTCCTGCTTTCATCGACCAGCAGGTAGACCCTAAGAACGCTTCTACCTCCTCCTTCACTAGGTGACTCACCCGCACTCCACCACTGCCTCACCTTCTTCGGCGTAAGAATGGATTTGAATACAAGGGCATTGTCAGTTGCCTTGCTCGGCGATGAGCTAAGGGTTTTCCCGACTTCGTTAAGCGTCTCGACGCGGCTGACACGAATTGATGAGTCTTGCAGGGTCAGGCACAATTCGAGCGGAACTTCTCCCATAGCTTCACCCTCAACCGAGATGGATATGCGCTGAATCTGAAGCTGTGGGGCTTCCTGCTGAGGTTGAGCCTGTGAGGCCTCCCTCTGAACCTGAAGCTGTGGGGCTTCCTGCTGAGGTGGTTGAGCCTGTGAGGCCTCCCGTTGAGGCTGAAGCTGTGGGGCTTCCTGCTGAGGTTGAGCCTGTGAGGCTTGAGGCTGCGGTTGAACCTGGGTATCGATACTCAAAGTCTTGTTGCTGAAATGCTCAACGTGCTGCGTGTTCTGCTCCACCTGTGGCGGGTCGCGCCTGGTTGCTGCCTTTTTAGCGTAGAAAGCAGCAATGTTCGCGTAAAAAGCAGCAAAAGTGGCAGCTATTGCAGCAACGATACTGACAAGAAGGCTCATGAAGGCCATGGTGTCGGCATCCAGTTTGATAAGCGTCAAGAGGTTATTCGCCATAAGGTCACCGACTTTGTCACACTGCAACGGAGCAGCGCTCAAGACGCTGCTCGGTGCCATTTCGCATGTGCCGCGATTGTAACGCGGGTGTCAATGTGGCGTGGGGTATATGGTTCAGTTCAGTTGCGAGTGTGTGGCGGGCTACTCGGACATAACCATATTTTCGGGATTACTTCCGGTTGGCGGTTACACTCGCGCAAGCGCGAAAATTCACTTCTGCTGAACAGAAGATTGCTCTCACGGCGCATGGGAGACTCTGGCCAAACCTGTCGTTTGTGGCATGGCCACGTTTGTCCCAATGCCTTATGTTCGCCCACATCGGAGCCTCCAGTTCGGGGCTCCGGGGCGATGCGACCCCAAGGGTGCTCATTGTCACCCCTCCCTCGGGAGAGCTGGCAAGACGTTCGCGGAGAAACAATAGTCCGGCCCCAAGGCCTGATTTAGTGGGGGGACGTAGAATCCTTTACTTTCTGCTCGGCTTCTTTGTTTGCGTCCTTCGCTTTCTGAGTTGTTTCCTTGCTGGTATCTTTCACCTTGGTTGCAGGCTTCTTGTCGGGAGCAAAGACCTCTTGTGTTCCTTCCTTGGTTTTGTCCACTGCCTTTGTCGTGCCTTCCTTGGTCTTGTCGTAAGCTTTTGTGGTGCCCTCCTTGGTCTTGTTGGAGGCGGTCACAGTTCCCTTCTTGACACCGCTTGCCGCGTTCTTCGTGGCCTTCTTGGTATCGGTGCCGGCAGCCTTCATATCTTGCGATGCGGTCGACTGTGCGAGAGACATGCCGCAAGAGCCGACAGCCAACGCGGCTGCCACGAGCAGAGGTGCAAACTGTTTAACGTTACGGGTGATTGTCATATGGAATTGGATTCGTGTCGGAGCCAAAGAGTTGTTATGCTCTCGGGCCCGCGGGGGCTACTTCGTCAGTGTTTGGACCATTGCCTTCTCTCGCCACGATTTAGCCGAATCCACGGAGTTCTGGGTGTCTTGGCCAATCCGGACGTAACCCCATTTACAAGTTCTGTCCGGCTTGGCCGGGAGTTATTCGCGGGTGACTTTGAAGCCTTGTTTTTCGAGCATGGAGGGGACACCGTCTTTGCCGACTAAGTGGCCGGCGCCGATGGCTACGAAGCTGACGCCGTCGCCTTTGAGCAAATCCTGAATCCCCGCGGTGAACTTCTGGTTGCGCTTGACGACGAGGATCTGGAAAAGGTCGGGATATTTGTCGCGGAAGTCTGCGTTGTTGAGCTTGTCGAGCGCGTCGAGGTCGCCGGCGGACCAGGCGGCAAGCATCTGCTTGAATTTGTCCATAGCCGAGTCGAAGTCGTCGAGCTCTGAGCTGAGAAAGTCGATCTGGGTCTTCTCGGGCATGTCAGCGAAATAACGCATTTGCTCTTCGGCGGTTTCGAATCCTTTGACGGGCTTGTTGGCTTTGACGAATTCGGGCTTGATCTCCATTTCGACTCCGCTGCTGGGATCGTAGCCCGCCTGCATGAGCGGGGCGATGCTGAGCGTGAGTGCAGCGAGCCAGGGTTTGAAGTTCTCGAACATGGCTTCGCCACCCGGTATGCCACTACTGTTTGCAGCCTTGGTGAGTTTGGCGAGCTGGTCGGGAGTGAGCTTTGTGGAAAGCGGGTGGGCCTGATCCATGCCCAACTGCATGATGAGCGGCTGCATCGACGCGGCTTCGTCGACGTTGGGAATTTCAAGCCACAGGGTCCCACTCTGCTGCATGGCTGCGTCGATTTTGGCGGAGCGCCAGGGGTCCCCCTTTTGCAGCGCGTGGATGGTGCCGAAGAGGTAGACGGTGGCATGAGGTCCCTTGACGACCCAGATGGCGGGCTCGGCGTATGCAGGACGAACCGCAGCGAACAGCGCGGCGAGGAAGACGACGACTGCGATGATTCTGCGATTGCGGGGCAGGTGGGATGAACTCGGAGGTGGCATCGGGGGTCTCCAGTGAGAGCGATGGTGTGAGTATACCGGGGCGAGTCTTTTTGGGGGTCCCTCCGAGTAAACCGCAGCGACCTTCATTCAGGAGTCGAAGAAGAGCACCTATCTCTTGACAGTCTAGAGGAACGATTCTATTCTCTAGATTGTCTAGAGGAACAATCCTTGCCATCGAAACCTAATCCGTGAAGAATTGAAATCAAGCGACCTGATCCAGGGCACGCTGGAGATGCTGATCCTGAAGACCCTGGCGCTCGAGCCGATGCATGGATATGGGGTGGGGCTGCGCATCGAGCAGATCAGCGGCGGCGTGTTCAAGGTGAATGCGGGATCGTTGCTGCCGGCACTCAGCCGTATGGAACGCGCCGGAGATGTGAAGTCAGAGTGGCGTGCTACAGAAAAGAACCGCCGGGCGAAATATTACCTTCTGACGGCAAGGGGCCGCCGGTCTCTGTCAGCGGAAACCGAAGAGTGGCAACGGCAGATGGGCGCGATCACACGCATTCTGGAAGCATGAATTCACGGATCGACCACAAGCGAGGACAAGGATGAACTGGCTCACAAACTTCGCCAAGGGAATCGCATCTCTATTCGGTCGTCAGCGTGTGGAACGCGAGCTCGACGAGGAACTGCAGGGCTACCTTGAGGCTTCCGCGGCCCACAAACGGGGCAACGGCATGACGGAAGAGCAGGCTCGCCGGGCAGCAAAGGCGGAGGTGGGGAGCAGCAATTCGGTCAAGCACCAAATCTGGTCTTCGCGCTGGGAGTCAACTGTTGAAGGCATACTGCAGGATCTTCGTGTGAGTGTGCGCACGCTTGGGAAGAGTCCCGGATTCACCGCGGTCGCGTTACTCTCTCTCGCGCTTGGTATCGGTGGCAATACCGCAATCTATACCCTGATCAACCAGGTGCTGCTTCGCAATCTGCCGGTCCGCGACCCGCAGCAATTAGTCGCTTTCGACAAATCGGAGTATGGCGGCGTGGCGGGCGGCATTGATCTTGGCGGTTTCGGCGGTTACTTCCCATGGGATTTCACGCGGCAACTGGAGGAGAATCCAGGACCATTTCAGGGAGTGGCGGCGTACGGCAGTTTTTCAGATCAGGTAAGCATCCGGCTTCTCGGCAGCGGAGGTGCTGCAGACGACCATTCGCCTGCACTGCTTGCGCCGGCCAACCTTGTTTCGGGAAATTATTTTGGCGTTCTTGGCGCTCAACCTATGTTGGGCCGAACGATTCTGCCCGGAGATGATGCGACTCCGGGAGTGGGAGCGGTGACAGTGATCAGTTATCACTTCTGGCAACAGTCGCTGTCTTCCGATCCGCACATCGTGGGCAAGTCTATCTCGATCAACGGCACTCCGTTTGAAGTGGTCGGAGTCATGCCTCCGGGATTTCATGGCATCAAGCAGGAACTGGAGCCAACGGAACTCTGGACGCCGATCAGTATGCAGGCAGTGGTGCTGCAGCAACCTTCGATGCTCACGCCACATTCGGGTTTGTACTTCCTGCATTTGTTTGGACGGCTGAGCGAGGGAGCAACAGCGCACAAGGCGGAGTTTGCGCAGAGCCAGAACTGGCTCAACCAGCAAGTGCGCAATGGGATACGTGAGCGCGAGGGATCCACAATTCCAGCGGATCGGCAGTTGGAGATTAGTCGCGTCAACGTTCCTCTGGTTCGGGCTGCGAATGGCGTGTCCATTATTCGCACCCAATATGGCGAGTCGTTGAAGATCCTGATGATGGTTGTCGCTCTGGTGCTGCTGATCGCTTGCGCCAACCTGGCCAACTTCCTTCTTTCGCGTGCAGCCACGCGGCGGCACGAAATCGTGACGCGACTCGCGCTGGGGTCGAGCCGCATGCGAATCGTGCGCCAGGGGCTGATCGAAACATTCCTCTTGTCGATTGTGGGCGGCCTGATGGGACTCGGAGTCGCTTTTGCTGCGACGCGGGCGCTGATTGCGTTTGTCGGCCGTGGAAATGCGTACGTCGCCATGAGCCCGGCGCCGAATCTGGACGTGCTGCTGTTCACGCTGGGTGTGTCTGTTTTGACGGGGATTCTGTTTGGACTGGCACCCTCAATCAATGCGGCGCGCATTGGATCGCGAGGAACTCTAAGTGCGGGCGCGCGAACCGTGCAGAGCGGCGGCGGCAAAAGTGCGAGATTCTGGCCGAAGGCGCTGGTGACTGTTCAGGTCATGGTGTCACTGGTGCTGCTGGTAGTAGCTGGACTCTTTCTGCGAACTTTGCGCAATCTTCAGGATCAGGATTTCGGCTTCGAGCGAACTCATCTGCTGCTCGCAGACGTGGGGGAACACCTCGCCGGATATGAGCCGCACCAGGTATCGGCACTTCACCAGGCTCTTCTGGATCGGCTATCCGCGATACCGGGAGTTCGCTCGGCCGCGCTTTCTGCGACTCCGCCGATCAGCGGTGGTTCGTGGAGTTCGAACATTTCCCTTTCCGGATACACACCTGGCCCGAAGGAAAACATGGTTTCGATTTTGAATCGAGTTTCCGGACAGTACTTTGAGACGGCCGGGATTTCGATCGTCGCGGGGCGCGCCATCAACCCCGCGGATACGGCAAACAGTCTCAAGGTTGCGGTTGTCAGCCAGACGCTGGCCAAAAAATACTTCCCAAAGGGCGACGCCATCGGGCGGCAACTGACCATTGGAGTCGACTCAGTGAAGGGGCCATGGCAGATTGTCGGAATCGCGAGGGACACGAAATCGGGTGATCCGCGAGACAGCGACCCGGTTCGAATGACTTATATTCCGATATCGCAGATCGACACTTATCTTCCCGTCGCATCTGCAAACAGCAACGCCGCCAAGCCCGCGCCTCGTGAAGAGAACGAAGATTGTTATGCGCATACGATTCTGCTTCGCACTTCGAACGATCCTGCCAGGACAATCTCCGACCTGCGTGCGGCGGTCGCGGAAGTGGATCCCAACCTTCCATTGCTGCGAATCACGACGATCCACGATCAGGTTTCAAACCTGATCTCGCACGATGAGCTGATATCCACGCTGACCAGCCTCTTTTCGCTACTCGCACTGCTGCTGGCGGCAATCGGGCTCTACGGCGTTATGAGCTACAACGTTACCCGGCGCAGCAATGAGATCGGTATCCGCCTTGCGTTGGGAGCGCAGGGTGCGAATGTGCTGCGCATGATTCTGCGAGAGTCCCTCGTGCTGCTGGCAATCGGCACATGCCTAGGGCTGCCGCTCGCAATCATGGCTACGAAGGTGATTAAGGAACAGCTGTTTGCGATGGAGGCAATTGATCCGATTTCATTCGCAGCCGCGCTGGCGGTTGTCAGCCTGATGACGGTGATCGCCGGATGGCTTCCTGCACGCCGGGCAGCGAACGTCAATCCGGTTACAGCTCTTCGCTGTGAATGAAGACGCCCGTTGATGTCTGGAATTCTCGCCACTCGGCTCTGACTATGCGGAGATGAGGAAGCGGCCTTCGCGCATGATCTGCTCAGTCACTGGATTTGGGCCAGATTCGTATTCGAGCCAGATGTTGAAGCCTAGTCCGACGACATCGATGTGGGTTCCGGAACGCCAGGGGGCGCCGGTGTGTTCACCGTAGGGGTTGCCGAAGGCGATGTGGATGCCGGGGAATTTTTCGTCCTGCAGGATGTTGCCGATTACGCGGGCGACGCCGATGTTGGTACCGATGGCGAATTCGCCGACGCGGTCGGAGTTTTCGTCGGTGTGAGTGTAGGCCCAGAAGTCCTGCTCGAGTTGCTTGTTGGTGCTGGAACAAGACACGATACGATTCTTCCCAATTTCGATATTGAGGGGTGATTCGGCAAGCAAGCCGTAGCGGGCGCAGAGCCAGTCGCCGACTACGCCGTCTACGACAAATGTTCCGTTTACTTCGCCGGGGCTTGTGAAGCACTCGCCGCCGGGGAGATTGCCCCATTTTTCCGGCGAGATGATGCCGGAGGTTTTGAACCACTTGAATGCGGGGTTCATGTCGGAGACGATGCTGGTGCCGGCGGACGTGGTGGCGCGAATGCGCGCGGCGCGACGAACGCGGTCAAGTACCTGCTGTGAGAGGCGATCGACCTTGTCGTAGTCTGCGCGCATGCCGTCGCACATGATTTCTGGCGTGATGTTGACCATGTGGGCGTGACGCATGCGACGGCGGTTGACGACGTCGGTCATCTGCATCCGCGAGCGGAGCTCGTTGGGCTGGACCTGTACGGCGAAGATGGAAACCTGAGACGTTTCCATGTCTTCGAGAACGGCAGCGGGCATGTCGTCGAGCGGACGCGGCGCCAAATCTTCAAGGATGAAGGCATTGAATGGGCAGCCGCGCTCTGCGAGTTGGGCCGCGATGGCTGCGGCAATCGGCTCGGTGACGCGGTCGGTGATGAGCGTGACCTTTTCGTCGGGCTGAATGCGAAGGCAGGTGAAGACGGCGGAGCGAGCGCCGGGGATGAATTCAGATGGGTAACTCTGCGAAAGCAGGTGCGAGGCGGTGGCTGTAAGGCTTGCGATGATTGTGCTCCGTCGGTTGGGATGGACGCGATGGCGCGTATCTATTCAGGGTAACAAAAATCGTGAACGGAGATGCGATTTGCGGCTCAGGTGATCGCGAACACGGAATTCCTGACCGGAAATTGAGATTCCAACCAGACAATGAGGCGGTCCACGGCTTCCCTCGGAATCTGCAGTGAATGTTTTGGGAGGAGGTTGAACATGCATTGACACGGGCCTTCGCGGCGGCGGCATTGTGTTTTGGCGGAGTTGCGGCGGGAATACGAGCAGCGGCTGGACAGGGGCCGGCGCCCGAGCAGCCTGACAAATACACGTGGCTTGAGGACATTCACGGCGACAAGCCGATGGAGTGGGTTAAGGCGGAGAATGCGCGCACTGCGGCAGCGATGGAGAAGCAGCCATCGTTTGCGCCGTTGGCCGCGGATGCCCTGAAGGTGCTGGACTCGCCGGACAAGCTGGCGACTCCGCAGTTTCGTGGCGAGTTTGTGTACAACACGTGGCGCGACAAGGACCACGTGCGCGGCATAGTCAGGCGGACGACGCTGGAAAGCTACCTGACCGACGATCCGAAGTGGGAGACAGTGATCGACTACGACGCGCTCGGCAAGCAGGACAAGCAGAGCTGGGTTGGTCATGGACTGGCGTGCATGGAGCCGGAAGAAGAACGTTGCATGGCGGCGCTGTCAGTCGGCGGCGAAGATGCGGTCACCTATAAGGAATTCAATTTGAAGCAGGGCACGTTTGTGGACGGCGGGTTTGTGATGCCCCGTGGCAAACAGCGGCTTGCATGGCTGGACGGGGACACACTGCTGATTGGGCGCGATTGGGGACCGGGAACGATGAGCGAGGCCGGCTACCCGATCACGGTGCGGAAGTGGAAGAGGGGCACGCCACTTGAGAGCTCTGTGGAAGTGTATCGTGGCGACACGAAAGACAATGGATACGGCGACGATCCCGGCGTGCTGAGGGATGGACAGGGAAACAGTCTAGCGCTAATTGAGCGGAGCAAGACCACGTTCGAGAGTGAGTGGTATGTGCTGCTGCCAGACGGGCCCAAGAAGCTGGGCTTGCCGTCGAAGTGCAATGTGGTTGGACTCCAGGACAATCAGCTGCTGGTGACTTTGCAGGAGGATTGGACTCCTGATGGCGGGTCAGAGAAATTCGCGCTGGGATCTGTTGTATCGATCGATGCATCCACGGCGAAGGCGGATCCGGCGCATCTGAAACCGACGGTGGTGTTCGCGCCGACTGCACAGGAGTTTGCGCAAGAGGTAGTGCCAACGAAGAATCACGTGCTGCTGACTACGCTCGAACATGTGCAAGGGCGCGCGTACATTCTGACTCACGGCAAGGATGGGAAATGGACGCGGGCGAAGTTGCCAGTGCCGGATAATCAGACGATTGGAATTGCAACGAGCAGCCTTTTGCATGACAAGTTCTTTCTGGCGCAGTCTGGATTTCTTACACCGTCGAGCGTGTTGCTGGGCGATGCGTCGAATGGTTCATTGAAGCCGGGCAAGACGCAAAAGGCGTTGTTTGATGCGTCGCGCGATGTAGTTCAGCAACTGGAGGCAACGTCAAAGGACGGGACGAAGGTGCCGTACTTTGTGGTGCATCGCAAAGATATGCCCATGGACGGAAGTACGCCGACACTGTTGACCGCGTATGGCGGGTTCCAGGTTTCGAATACTCCGTATTACAGCGCGGTGATGGGCAAGCTTTGGCTGGAGCGGGGCGGGACGTTTGTGCTGGCGAATATCCGTGGCGGCGGCGAATTTGGGCCGGCCTGGCACGATGCGGGGCTGAAGACCCAGCGGCAGCGCATCTACGACGATTTTTACGCAGTGGCCCAGGACCTGATCACGAGGAAATTCACGTCAACGCCGCGCCTCGGAATCGTGGGCGGATCAAACGGCGGATTGCTGATGGGCGTCCAGTTCACGCAGCATCCGGAGACGTTTAAAGCGGTGGTGATCCAGGTGCCGCTGCTGGACATGCTGGGGTTTGAACACATGTCGGCGGGAGCGTCGTGGGTTGGCGAGTACGGATCTACGAAGGTGCCGGAGGAGAGAGCGTTTCTGGCGTCGATTTCGCCGTACAACCAGCTGAAGCCGGACGGACATTATCCGGAACCTCTCATCTTTACGACCACCGCGGACGATCGCGTGGGTCCTGTACACGCGCGGAAGTTTGCAGCAAAAATGCAGGAGTACCACCTGCCGTTTTACTACGACGAGATCACGGAGGGTGGACACGGCGCGGGCGCGGATAACAAGCAGGCGGCGCGGACGTGGGCCGAGCAGTATACGTACTTGACGATGAAGCTGATGGATTGAAGGGGACTCTTGGCATCGGTCGCTGCACCCATCCTTGAATGCGTCAAGGATGGGTGCGCACTCCTCCCTTCCATGGTTCGGCGATCACGAAGACGCACCTTGACCGGGACTTGCGGCATTCCATAACTGCGGTGAAGACGAAGACGGCGCAACTTTAGGCCACCGGATCGCCTGCGCGATGCAGATGATGTGGAAGATCAAGAACAGCGGCACCCCGAAGGTGGGAATGAGACTCATGGGAAGCATGGTCATTGGAGTTGCCGCAATCCCGTGAGGGTCGAGCACCCCGGCAAGCGCGCCGAGAGCTACCGCGCTCACCAGATCTGCGACTCCCAGGAATTGCCAGAGGATAAAGCTTTTGCGATGTCCCGGAACGGCCAGGGAGAGAGCCACGAACGGTGCGGTTGCTCCGATCGCGATGTCGCCCCACCCCGCCGGCAGCGCGAGCAGTCCAGGTAGAACTCTGAAGGCGGCCAGGGCGAGGAACGCAAACCCCACGATCCTCCAACTCTGGACGAGTGTCAGTACGCGAGGACTGAGGGAAAGAGTGAACTGCCGGAATTTCGCCGACGAGAAGAACCACGCCAGAAACAGGGCGATGGGCGTCAGAACCGCCAGTCCAAATGCCAACGGCGGAGCATTGGGGTCGTTCACATAAAGATGCGACGCGGAGGCTCCGATGGAAAAGACGAACCACGCGCCGATGAGACCGCTAGTGAGCTTTGCGTATTTTGACATGAGGAAGTCTCCTATTCTGTGACCACCGAGGTCACCTTGTTGGTTAGGTTCGCCAAGGCTTGCCAGGATTCGCCTCCGAGCTTTCGCCTAAGGCGTGTCTGCACTTTTTGCCAGACAGGAAGCGCACGGTTGAACTGATCGATTCCAGGAGGTGTCAAACGGAGCCGGCGTTCTCTCCGGTCGCTTCCTTGAAGTTTTTCAACCCAGCCGTGCCGGGCCATGATGTCGAGGGTGCGGGTGAGAGTGGTGGTGTCCATTGCCAGAATCTCTCCGAGCTTTCCCTGATGCACGGTTCCCGCAATCGACAGGGCCTGCAGAATTGTGAACTGCGTTGGGGTCAGACCGAGTGGGCGCATCGCATCGTCATAGTGCTGCGAGAGGGCCCGGGAGGCCCGCCGAAAGCTTGCGCATAGACACTCCAGCGCCGGTAGAGTCGATCCATTCATAGCAAGATAGATGTATATACAGCTATCGAGGTTTCAAAAGAAGCGCGGGACCCAAAAGAACGGGGAAAGGTTGCATTGCACCTGTTGTGTAACAGCTGGCGGGCGGGGACCTAGAATGGTGGAACGCGTCCCGGCTGTGAGATAGTGACGGCCGCGGACAGATTGTTTCAAATCCAAGGAGGTAGACGATGGGATCGGCAGTGGCGGCTGTGGAACGGACGTTCGAACAGAAACTGGATTTGCTGGCCGAAGTTGCGGTGAAGGTGGGATTAGGGCTGAAAGAGGGTCAGGAACTGGTCATGACAGCGTCGCTGGACGCGGTGGATCTGGCACGGCGGATTACCGAGCAGGCGTATCGGGCGGGCGCGTCGCTGGTGACGACGCTCTATGCCGACGACGAGGCCACGCTGATGCGCTATCACTATGCTCCGGATGCGTCGTTCGACAAGGCGGCGAAGTGGCTGTACGACGGCATGGGTGCGGCATTCAAGAGCGGCGCGGCGCGGCTGGCCATTGCGGGGGCGAATCCGGCGCTGCTTTCGAATGAGGATCCGGACAAGGTTGGACGTGCGAATCGAGCGGTATCGCAGGCTTATCGGCCTGCACTGGAACTGATTACGCGGCACGAAATCAACTGGACGATTGTTGCCAGCGCGACGCCAGCGTGGGCAGCGCAGATGTTTCCAAACGATGCGCCGGAAGTGGCTCTTGCAAAACTGTGGGAGTCGATTTTCCAGACGACGCGGATCAATATGGAGGATCCGGTAAGCGATTGGAAGAGGCACGACGCCGGTCTGCACAAGCGCGCGGACTATCTGAATGCGAAGCGATATTCGGCACTGAAGTATCGCGGGCCGGGAACGGACTTCACGCTTGGAATGGCGGACGATCACGAGTGGATGGGCGGCGGTACGACGGCGGGGAATGGAATTTACTGCATTCCGAATATGCCGACGGAAGAAGTGTTCAGCATGCCGCACAAGGACCGGGCCGATGGGGTCATCACGGCGACCAAACCGCTGTCACACCAGGGCACGATGATCGAGGGGATTCACGTGCGGTTTGAGAAGGGGCGGATTGTCGAGGCACATGCTTCGCGCGGCGAAGAAGTGCTGCGCAAGCTGATTGAGACGGATGATGGCGCGCGGCGACTGGGCGAAGTGGCGCTGGTACCGCATTCGTCGCCGATTGCTTCGAGCGGGCAACTTTTCCTGAACACGCTCTTCGATGAGAATGCGGCGTCGCATATCGCGCTGGGGCAGTCGTACTCGTCGACCATCCACGATGGCGACAAGCTGAGCAAGGAAGAGCTGGCGGCGAAAGGCGCGAACGAAAGCCTGATCCATGTGGATTGGATGATCGGGTCGGACAAGCTGGACATCGACGGTGTGACTGCGACGGGGACTGTGGAGCCGTTGATGCGTGGCGGGGAGTGGGTATAGCCACCCCACTGACGAAGACCTGTCATTGGGGACCCCGGATAGCCACCCCACACCCAAACCTTCACTGACGAAGACCTGTCATTGGGGACCCCGGATAACCACCCCATGACGGAGACTGTCATTGGGGACCGGGTGTAAGGTTTCGCGCTTTCCCACTCATGGCGCAAAAACGCGTCATGAATGGGGCACCCAATTGCGAGAAACGGAACTCGGGCTAAACGTCTCGCGGTCGGGCGAGGGAGACACATGGGAAAGATTGGAATTATTGGCGCGGGCAGCGTCGGCGCGACAATTGCGTATGCCGCGCTGATTCGCGGAGTGGCGCGGGAGATCAGTCTCTTTGATATCGCGCGGACTAAGGTTGACGCGGAAGTATTGGACCTGAATCACGGGCTGCTGTTTGCACCACAGGCGAAGGTCGACGGCGGAGACGATGTTGAAGTGCTGCGCGGCGCAGATGTCGTGGTGATGACAGCAGGCGCCAAGCAGAAGCCCGGCCAGACGCGTATGGACCTGGCGGAGGCGAATACGCAGATCTGCAAAAAGATTCTTCCGGAAGTGATGAGAGTTGCGCCGGATGCGCTGCTGCTGATGGTCACGAACCCGGTGGATGTGGTGACCGAGGTGGCGCTGAAGCTGACCGGATTGCCGTGGCAGCGCGTGGTGGGATCGGGAACAGTGCTGGACAGTTCGCGGTTTCGGTTCCTGGTGGCTCAGCATTGCAACGTCGCGGTACAAAATGTGCACGCGTACATTGCGGGCGAACATGGCGACTCGGAGATTCCGTTGTGGGCAAGCGCGACGATTGGGTCGATTCCGCTGAGCCAGTGGAACGTTGAGGGACACGGGCGTCTCACCTCGGCGGACAAGGACGCTATCGTAAAGAACGTGAAGGAAGCGGCATACCAGGTGATCCTGGGCAAGGGCGCAACGAATTATGCCGTGGGACTGGCGGTGTGCAACATTCTCGAAGCGATTCTGTTCGATGAGCGGCGCGTGTTGCCGGTGAGTGGGTTGCTGCGCGGGTTCAGGGGTATGCAGGATGTGTGCCTGAGCCTGCCGCGCATTGTGGGGCGCGGTGGGATCGAGGCGCCGCTGCCGATTCCGATGACGGTTGATGAGGAGAGCGGGCTGCGGGAGAGCGCGGATCGGATTCGTGCAGTGGTGCGGGGGCTGGGGTACTAGACCGACAATCAGAGGAATCTCAGGGATGGCTTCGTTTGAAAGCAGAAGCGGAATTTCTCGGCCAAGGCGCGTTTACCGGCTGAGCCCGTGGATCCGCTTGTTTGCTGTGGCATTTCTCGTATTCAGTCTGCTTGGCTTGCTGGGGCTGCTTTGGAGCCAACATGCCGGAGTACAGAGACGGAACCCAGCCGAGACGGTGGAGTGGGCGGCGATCACTCTGTTTGCGGTGTGCTGGGCTATCTATGTCTTCAGCGCGGTGATTGTGCTTTCGGGCGATGCAATTGAAAAGCGAACGCCACTGAAAACGAATAGCCTTCGGTTCGTGCAGATTCGCGGTCGGCGCGAGACCGTGCACCGGAATTTTGATGGAAGCTACATCCGGTATCTGCAGGTTGTTCCGCGCGATTTGTTGTTGCCGTTAATCCGGTTTCAGAAGTTCTACGTGTTTGATGCCGCGTTTTATGCGTGGTATGACGAGTTGACCGATCTGGATGCGATGGACAGGGCGCGAAAAAGGGACTCGGAGTACGAGCGGATCTGAGGGTGTCGCGATCTGAGCAGAGCGGGGAATAGACCATGTTTGAGCGATATACAGAAAAGGCAAGGCGGGTCATATTTTTTGCGCGGTACGAGGCGAGCCAGTTTGGATCGCAATATATCGAGACCGAGCACTTGCTATTGGGATTGCTACGCGAAGACAAGGGGCTGACCAACCGGTTCATTCGCTCGCATTCGGCAGTGGAGTCGATTCGGCGGGAGATTGAAAAGCATACGACGATTCGCGAGAAGATTTCGACGAGCGTGGATCTGCCTGTATCGAAGGAATGCAAGCGGGTGATGGCGTATGCGGCGGAGGAAGCCGAGCGGCTGGGGCACAAACATATTGGAACAGAGCACCTGCTTCTCGGTCTGCTGCGCGAGGAGAACTGCTTTGCGCAAGAAATGTTGAAGGAGCGCGGGCTGGAACTGGAGGCCACGCGGGAGAGTTTGGCTCAGGTGGCGCTGGAACATTCAGTCCCAGGTGCCGCTTCGACAAGAAGCGGCGCCGTTGGGGTGAGTCTCGCTGGGCTCTATACCGACCTGACGCAGAAGGCTGCGGATGGCGTGCTGGAGCCGGTGGTGGGCCGTGATCTGGAGATAGCGGCGATGATTGAAGTGCTCTGCAAGAAGGAGCGCCGGAATCCAATGCTGCTGGGCCAACCCGGAGCGGGAAAGACAGCCATTGTGGAGGCACTGTCACAGCGAATCGTGAAAGGCGAGGTGCCTCCTGCGCTTGCGGAAATGCGAGTGATTTCTCTATCGCCTGAGGGGCTCGCACTATTGGCGCCGAACCGGGAGAGGTTTAACGACCTGACCAAGCTGCTGGAAACGGTCGCGAAGTCCGCAAACCTGATCCTGTTTGTGGACGGGCTGCGAGGACCGGATGGGGCTGCGAAGAAAATTCCCGGGGAGGGGCTTGGCGGCATATTGAAGTTTGCCATGCAGGAGGCGGAGCTGCAGTGCATCGGAGCCACAACTGAAGAGGAATACAAAATTGTCTGCGCGGCTAATCCCGAACTCGACAAGGCTTTCCGTCCGCTCCATGTGAAACCTCTGAACGCAGAAGGCGCGATGTTGGTGTTGCGTGCTCGTAAGGAAAGGCTTGAGACCTTTCACGAGGTTACGTTTGCAGATGATGTACTGGAACTCGCAGTGCAAAAAGCCGACAGCTATTTGAAAGAGAAATTGCTACCGGGAAAGGCTCTGGAGTTGCTGGATGCGGCCGGCGCGGCGGTGAAGCTGCGTGCCAGCGCGGAGCCGGGCGAGATTTCCGATGTAAAGAAGAGACTCGCATTCAACGCACAGCGAGCGGAAAGTGCGATTGAGAATCATGAGTTCGAGAAAGCAAAGTTCTATCAGGATGAAGAGGGGAAGGAGCGCGAGAATTTGTTGGCGCTAAGGCGGAAGCACGGGCTGGATGATGCTCCTGCGTTGATCGTCGGTTGCGAAGATGCGGAGCAGATCATCGAGAAATGGGCGCAATATCCCTACACGGCCTAAGAAGCGCGGGCTTATTGCGCTGCGGGAAGGTCGAAGTGGTAGTTGCTGTAGTCGATGATGATTACTGTACGGCCGAAGAGCGGGCTGATGGACTCGGCGCGGGCGTGGGTGGCCATGGCATAGCCTTGCATGTTGGCATAGCGGCGCATCATCTTTGTAGTCCCTGCGAAAACTGATGGGCTTTTGGAGGCGATGCCTTCAACTTGGACGAGTGTGTGAGTGTCGGCATCGATCCAGATTGTGCCGTCAACCATGTTCGGAGCCTTGTGGCGGGGCGTAACGGACAGAGCCACGCATAGGTGACCGTCGATCGATTGCGTGACGCCGGGCTTGAGGTGCATCTCGTAGTTTGCCGAGGTGAACCAGGACTGGGCGACTTTGGCGGGATTGTTGATGGCTTTTTCGTTGTCTAGAAGCGGCTGGAGTCCCACCTTCTGAATGAGGGATGAGCCGGATCTCGAAAGGATCACGTAGTCTTTGCCACTTCCCTTTTTGTAAGTCGTCTTCACGGTCATCTCAGCTGCGGGATGGACCTGGTCGCCGCCGCGAAAGACGGCGTAGTGCTCTACATCAGTGAAGCTGAGGACGTTGTCGAAGCGGGCCTGATTGGCGACGTCGAGATCGCGGATGATGGCGGAGGCGGACTGTTGAGAGGGTTGCGCGGCGGCGGAGATCACGACCATGAGGATCGTCACTGCGGCGGCGAAGTAGGGGTCCTTTTTACTCTTTTGCAAGAATTCATTACCAAGTTTTTTTTTTTCCTTTTTTCCCTTTCATTTCTTCATTTTTTCTTTTCTTCTATCAATTTTCTATCTTTCTTACTTTTTTATTTTTTATCTATATTTCTTTTTTTTTCTATCCTATTTTCTTCTTTTTTTTTTATTTTATATTATTTTTACTTTTTTTTTTATTTTATATTTATAATATTTTTTTAATATTAATTTTAATAAAAATTTAAATTAAATTTTTAAAAATAATTTTTTTAAATATTATATTTTAATATAAAAAAATTTTAAAAAAATAAATATAATTTAATAAAAAATATTTAATAATAATTAATAATAAAAATAAAAATTAAAAAAAAAAAAAATTTAAAATAATTTAATTAATTAAATAATAAAAAAAAAAAAATAAATAAAATAAAATAAAAATTAAAATAATTAAAAAAAAAAAATAAAAATTAAAAAATAAAAAAAAAAAAAAAAATTAATAAAAAAATATAATTAAATAAAATAAAAAAAAAAATAAAAATAAAAAAAAAAAAAAAAAAAAAAAAATAAAAAAAAAAAAAAAAAAAAAAAAAAAAAAAAAAAAAAAAAAAAAAAAATAAAAAAAAAAAAAAAAAAAAATATAAAAAATAAAAAAAAAAAAAAAAAAAAAAAAAAAAAAAAAAAAAAAAAAAAAAAAAAAAAAAAAAAAAAAAAAAAAACTCAGAAGCACCCACATCAGTGCAGATAACATGGAAGCCGCAAAAGCGGGTCCTTCGGCTCCCTTTGGTCGCTCAGGATGACGATGTATTAGGTTGGGCATCTAAATGGTTGCGCTTTAGAGACCGGCGCGCGTTTCTGCGGCCATGTAGTCGACTACGGCTTTCAGGTCACCGTTGCTCTCTTCGAAGACTTTGAGCTGACGGTCGGCGCCGGTGCCTGTCTTCATGATTTTGCGAATGCCGTCGATGGCTTCCCTGCTGCCGAGTTCATCAACTTCTCTGTCGATGAGGACGAGATATTCCTCGAGCAGGTCGCGTTCGGGGACTTCCTGCTGGCGACCGAAGTCGATGAGGTGGCCGTCGAGGCCGTAGCGGACGGCGCGGAATTTGTTCTCCATCAAAAGCGGGCGCGAGTACTGGCGGAAGTCCTGGTTGGCGGCGTGGAGTCGATAGAGGTAGGCTGCGGTGGCCTGGATGAGCGCGGCGATGGCGACCGTTTCTTCGGCGCGCAAGGGGATGTCGCAGGCGCGGACTTCGACGGTGTTGAAGAACGGATGCGGGCGAATGTCCCACCAAATTTTCTTGGCGTTGTCGATGCAGTTGGTGCGGACGAGCAGGCTGACGTAGTTCTCGAACTCGGAGTAGCTGGAGAATGCGTCGGGAATTCCGGTACGGGGAAAATTTTCGAAGACTTTTGCGCGGTAGCCTTTGTAGCCGGTGTTGAGGCCAAGCCAGAAAGGCGAGTTGGTGGCGAGCGCCATGATGTGGGGCAGGAAGTAGCGCATCGAATTCATGATGCGGATGGCAGCTTCGCGATCTTCAATGCCCACGTGTACGTGGAGACCGAAGATAAGGTTGGCACGGGCGACGAGCTGGAGATCTTTGACTACCTGGTGGTAGCGCGGGTCTGGATAGATTTCCTGCGTTCGCCAGTCGGCAAAGGGGTGGGTGGCACCAGCGACGAGTTCGAGATTGTGTTCGCGAGCCAGCTTGACCATTTCGCGGCGGAGTTCGTAGATATCCTCGCGGGCCTCGTCGATGTTTTTGCAGATGCGGGTGCCGACTTCGACGACGGAGGTGTGCATTTCGGCCTTGACGCGCTCCTGCAGGCGGAGCTTGCCCTCCTCGAGCATTTCGGTCTCGATGTGAGAGCGCAGGTCACGAGTGACCGGGTCGATGGTTTGATATTCCTCTTCGATGCCGAGAGAGAAGGATGGCCGCATGGAGGCTCCTGGAACAGCGTGTGGCAATTGTAAAGCCGCAGTTCAAAGTTCTGAGTTCGTAGTTCGCAGTGGACAGGCATACAATCCTGCGCGTGAGTGAAATGTTGTTTCAGGATCGGCGGGAGGCGGGGCGCGTGCTTGGCGAGCTTGTCGCTGAGCTGCCTGATTTGAAGGACGCGCGTAGTGCTGGGGCTGGTGCGCGGAGGTGTTCCGGTCGCGTTCGAAGTGGCGCATGCGTGCGGATTGCCGATGGACATCCTGGTGGTGCGGAAGCTGGGAGTTCCCGGGCAGGAAGAGCTGGCAATGGGAGCGATCGCGAGTGGCGGCGGCGTGGTTCTGAATGAGTACATCATGCGTTCGCACCATGTGTCGGAGAAGAAACTTGAGCATGTGATCGAGCGCGAGATGCAGGAGTTGGAGCGGCGCGAGAGGCTCTACCGCGATGGGCGGCCGGCGATGGAGATTATCGGGCGGACTGTCATCCTTGTCGACGACGGACTGGCGACGGGCGCGAGTATGCGCGCTGCGATACGCGCCGTGAAAGGGCGGGCGCGACGGGTAATTGTGGCGGTGCCGGTGGGGGCGAAAAGTACATGCGAGGAGCTTGTGCAGGAAGCGGACCAAGTGGTGTGCGCGCTGACACCGGAGCCGCTGGATGCGGTTAGCCTTTTCTATCTAGAGTTCGGACCGACTGGCGATGAAGAAGTGAGGGAGCTGATAAGCAGGGGCTAGGGACTAGGGACTGGGGACTAGGGATTAGAGACTAGGGACTAGCTTAAATGTTTCGCTTTTTGTTCGCCTTTGCGGTAGTATCAATTTGGGCGATGAATCTCTTTTCCCAACTTGCGGCGGAGCCAACGCATGAGGAGATCTTCCCGGGCGCGGTGTTGATGCGAGGTCTGGCGCTCCCACAGGATGCCGAGTTTTTTGCGGCGATGGAACGCATTCTTGAGGCTGCCCCGCTGCATCATGCGATGACTCCCAGCGGACTGCCGATGTCGGTCATGGTGTCGGACTGCGGCACCCCAGAGGCGTTTCGTCGACGTTGGGATCCGCAGAACCCGAGTGTGCGGAGGATGTGGCCGCCGATGCCGCGCGTGCTGGTGGATTTTGCGTTGCGCTGTGCCGTTCGGTCGGGGTTTCCGCAGTTCCGTCCGGACACCTGCCACATCAACCGCTATCAGGCTGGCACGAAATTGGGGATACACCAGGACCGTCATGAGTTCGATTTGGATCAGCCGATTGTTTCTATTTCGCTCGGGCTGGAGTGCATATTTCTGCTGGGCGGTTTCCAGCGTACCGACAAAACAAAGAGGATTCTGCTGGAGCATGGGGATGTGATCGTCTGGGGCGGACCATCGCGCATGCGCTTTCATGGCGTGCAGCCCCTGAAACCCGGGCACCATCCGCTGACGGGGCCGTACCGGTACAACCTTACATTTCGCAAAGTGGCTTAAATAAACAAGGACTGAAGAACGTGGAGACGCCGGACTCTCAGACATCCGAGGATCCCTTCGAAACAACAGCAAATGGAACGCAGCCCGAGTGAAACTCGCTTCTGGAGCGCGTCATTCCTTTGCCGGCTGTGCGCAGAGGTGTTGCCTGATTTCGGAGGGGGCATTATGCTTCGGTCTATGAAATCACAACAGATTGTTTCTGCATTGGCTCTCGCTGGAGCCTTGGGGTTTGCACCGGTTTTCGGATGGAGCCAGAATGCGGTCAAGGACGCCGGTCAGAGCGTGAAACAGGGCACAACAAAAGCCGCTCACGCTACCGCTGATGGAACCAAGAAGGCGGCGAACGCTACGGCTGATGGCACCACGAAGGCTGCTCGCGCAACCGCAGATGGAACCAAGAAAGCGGCCAACGCTACCGCTGACGGTACAGTCAAGGCTGCTCACGCAACTGCGGACGGAACCAAGAAAGCCGCGAATGCTACCGCTGATGGCACCGTAAAGGCTGCTCACGCGACCGCAGATGGAACCAAGAAAGCGTGGGACAAGACCAAGAGCACGACCAGCGGTGCGGTCCACGGGGCCAAGGAAGGCGCAGAGAAGAAGACGGATTGATTCGCTCGGCCGATTGGGGCGCCTCGAATGTACGGCACAGATGACTTTGGTCGCAATTGAAAGCGGGAAATTCGTAACCGGCTGATTACCAGAGAATCGTGTTTTGGGACAGGTCCGGGTGTAGCGTAAGAGGCACTCCAATCCCTCCGGAGGCCTCGATGATTGCTTCCACGAGAACCGCACCACATACTCTCCTGCTGCTGTGCAGTACTGCGGCTATCGCGATGACATTCACCGGCTTGTTGTTTTTGATCGCGACACGCCTGCTCAGCGCATTCGCTCACGGCGAGAGATTCATCGGAGAGATCGATGCAGTCTCCATCGCTCTCATCTTTGGTGGAATCGCCGTCGCACTCAAGACAATTGAAATCCGCATTCGAGCTGAGCAAGATTCATCCGCGGAATGATCCGGCGGGCATCGACTGTTCCAAGTCGCAGGAACTCGATCACCGGTCCGCTACTTCCCTGCTTATCTCCTCGAGCTGCCACCGAGGAGCGATCCCAGCACGCCGCGCACGATCTGGCGGCCTACGGTGCTTCCGATGGAGCGTGCGGCGCTCTTGACCATGGCCTGCGCTGGGGTCTCGCGGCGGCTTGTGCCGCTGCCTAGCACGTTGCCGAGGACCGAGCCGGCCTCCTGGAGCCAGTCGGTATGGGCGGCTGCGGGTGCCTGAGCAGGATCGCCCTGCTGAACTGACGGCGAAGGGGCATTGCCTGCTGTTGTGGACGCGGCGACTTTGCCCTTGAGCTTTTCGTAGGCTGATTCACGATCAACGGCCTGCTCATATACTCCGGCGATGACGGAGCTGCGGATGATCTGGGCCCGCTGCTCCGGCGTGATGGGTCCGATCTGGCTGTGCGGCGGGAAGATCATCGCGCGGTCCACCACTCCTGGAATTCCTTTTTCATCAAGGAACGAGACGAGCGCCTCACCGACACCAAGCTGGGTAATCACCTGTTCGACATCGATCTTCGGATTGGCGCGAAAGGTCTGCGCGGCGGCCTTAACTGCTTTCTGATCGCGTGGAGAGAAGGCGCGGAGAGCATGCTGGACCCGGTTGCTCAGCTGGCCCAGTACGGTCTCGGGCACATCGATGGGATTTTGCGTAACGAAGAAAACGCCGACGCCCTTGGAGCGAATGAGCCGCACGACCTGTTCGATTCTCGATTGCAGCACGGAGGGCAAATCGTTGAAGAGGAGATGCGCTTCGTCGAAGAAGAAAACCAGCTTAGGTTTTTCAGGATCGCCGACCTCCGGCAACTTCTCGAATAGCTCGCTCATGAGCCAGAGAAGAAACGTTGCGTAGAGTTGCGGAGACTGGAGTAACTGGTCTGCGGCAAGAATATTGACGACGCCGCGGCCACTGCTGTCGACCTGCAGGAGGTCTTCAATATTGAGCGCGGGTTCCCCGAAGAACTGGTCGCCTCCCTGCTGCTGCAACGCAACGAGTCCGCGCTGAATGGAGCCGACGCTTGCTGCGGAGATGTTTCCGTATTCGGTCTGGTAGTCCTTTGCGCCGTTTGCGACGTGCTGCAGCATGGCCTGCAGGTCTTTCATGTCGAGCAGAAGAAGTCCCTGGTCGTCGGCGATTTTGAAGACGAGGGTGAGCACGCCGGTTTGTGTGTCGTTGAGATTCAAGATGCGGCTCAGGAGCAGCGGGCCCATTTCACTGACCGTAGCGCGCACCGGATGGCCTTGCTTGCCGAAGACATCCCAAAAGACGACGGGGCAGCCGGAGAATTTCCAGTCGCCAAGGCTGAGGAGTTTCAGGCGCTCGTCGAGTTTGGGAGAGTTTTTTCCTGGCTGGCTGATGCCGGAAAGATCGCCTTTGACATCGGCTGCAAAAACGGGCACACCGATGCTGCTCATCGCTTCAGCCATAACCTGCAGGGTGACGGTCTTTCCAGTCCCGGTTGCGCCTGCAACGAGGCCATGGCGGTTCGACATTCCGGGAAGAAGCGAGAGTTCTTCTGTTCCTTTTGCGATTACCGGCGCGTCAATCATTGGTAAAAAGCCTCCGTCTTGCGAGATCTACAATTCTGGACCGACGCGGGTTTCAACTGGCGGCCTCGTGTGACTTAGCTGCCTCTATCCTGGTCGACTTTTTTGGGGCAGACTTTTTTGTTGATGTCTTCTTTTCGGCGAACTTTTTTGTGGCAGGAGCGGCGGGAGTGCCGGAGAGAAATGTTGACCAGCGGAGTTCTTTGGGTGGGTTCGGCGCGTCTTGTGCTTTGGAGATGGCGAGGTCGGCAACTTCTTTGATGATCCAATCGAAGTTGGCCTGGCCTACGGAGTGGAGGTCGGCGTCGGGTGCGGGGTTCATGAAATCGATGGCGTAGGGAATGCCATCTTCAACGGCGAATTCGACAGTGTTGAGATCGTAGCCAAGAGCCTGGCAAAGCTTGAGCGCATCATTCTCGACGCGGGCGAGGAGCCTGGGATCGTAGGCAGGCGGGTTCTGCACGTAGCGCTCATGGTGAGGCTTGCGCGGGTCGTAGGGCATGATGCGGACCTTGCTCTGACCGACGACGTAGCAGCGGAAGTACTCGTTGAAGTTGACGGCTTTCTGGTAGAGCATGCAGAGGTCGCGCGACTGATCGTATGCGGCGAAGAACTCGGGGCGATTGTGGATATGGTAGACATCGCGCCACCCGCCGCCGTCGACGGGCTTCATGAATCCGTGCTCACCCACGTAGGTGAAAACCTTCTCCCAGTTGAGGGGATACTCGAGGTTGCGCATGGAGCGGTCGGTCGTGCCTTCGGGGTGTTTCTTGTGAGGCAGGATGACGGTGGCTGGAACCGCTACGCCGAGTTTGGCAGCGAGGGAGTAGTTGAAGAACTTGTCGTCGGCTGACCACCAGAAAGGATTGTTGATGATGATGGTGCCGTTGAGCGCGGCATGCTTGAGGTAGGCGCGGTAGAAAGGGATGTCGTGGGAGATGCGATCGACGATGACGGCATAGGGCGCGGGCTTGTCGAGATGCACAGCGCCGGTTTCAACGAACTCGGCTGTGAGGCCTGAGACATTGCGGGCGTTGATGTGCTCTACGAGCGCTCCGGGAAAGCTGTTTTCCATGCCGAACAGGACGCCGATCTTTTTCATGTCGTGAACCTCCGGATTGTGAGCGCTCAAGCAACTGCAAATCCCAAACGTTGTGAACAGTGTACGGCAGGGATTTGGCGGGGCGAAGTGTGGGACGAGCCGACTGGGGCGCTCCTCTGCGAGTCAGACCTTCGGTTTGAATCTGGTTCTTTTTCCCATCGAAATTGCCTCTTGTTCATCCGCCCAAAATGGGCCGGCGGCGGTGAGGGGCATCACTGCCTCAGTTGACTTGGCGGCGTAGCCTTGGCGACGTTAGCGGGACGAGGAGGCACTGGATGGATTACCGGGTGTTGACGGTTTCGCGGGAATTTGGAAGCGGCGGCGGAAGGATTGCGCAGTCGATTGCGAAAAGGCTGGGCTGGAAGTTGCTGGACGGCGCATTGATCGACGAGATTGCCTGTGCGGCCCACGTGGACGCGGGTGTTGTAAGCCGCTTTGATGAACACGTGGAGGGATGGCTGCGCCGCGTGAACCGGCAGGCGATGCGTGGAGCAGCGATGGCTGCCGGGGTGGCGCTAGAGGAAGAGAAGTGTTTTGACCAGGACGTGATGACCGATCTCACGCGTCAGATCATCGAGCACGCGCATGAAGCCGGCAATTGCGTGGTCGTGGGCCGCGGGGCGCAGTGCATTTTGCAGTCAAAGGCAGATGTATTTCATGCCTTTGTGTATGCACCGATGCGGGTGAGGATTCACCGGCTCCGGACCCGCCTGGAGCCTGGCGCGAATATCGAGCAGCGGATTCGGGATGTTGATGCGGAACGGGCGCACTACCTGAAACTGCGCTTTGGCAGGGAATGGAACAATCCGCACCTTTATGACCTGATGGTCTCATCGGGCGAGGATGAAGAGCAGACGGCGCGGGTGATTGAGTTTGCGATGAGGAAAGCCCCTGCTGAAATCGGCTGACAGGCGCTGGCCTGCTGCTGGCCGCACGTGATGACGCTTCGTGAATCTTCACGAAGGCTCATGGCGAACAAGTGGACTCAGGCTGTGCGGAGGCTGAATCTATGACACATAGCGCCAGCGCATGGTTAGGCCGACACCGCTGGCTGAGATGACTCCGCCCTGGAGAAAGTGGCCCCGCAGGAAACCACCAGACGACTGCGACCCATCCGCATGCTTCATTTCCACGCGCGAATTGTCTTTGGGATGGGTATTGGGGTCTCTGGGGTTGAACTTGGTCCATTCATTCTTCATAGCTTGATCTTAGCACTGGGCAAGGTTTTTGCGCCTTGCTTCTCTTCTTAATTACCTCGTTCAACGTGGTAGTAGTAGGGCGGACCGTGCTTTTGAGCCATCTCGCGCACGACTCGGAGAAAAGCGAGTCCCGCGTAAGAGAGGGTGGCTTGCCGCCGGTGTACCAGCCTGAGCACGCGCTTGAACTCCAGCTCGTCTACCGTAACGCGCACCAGTTCACCGGCCTCGAGCTCATGGGCGATGGTCAGGTGCGGCACCAGGGCCACTCCGTTGCCCATGGCCACAAAGCGCTTGATGGCTTCAATCGTGGGCAGATCTATGCCCATATTCAAGGGTGTGCGATAGCGCTGGAAGGCTTCAATCACCTTGCGCCGCAGCGGCGATGTGACGTTGTGGGCAATGAAGTTCTCCTTGCCCAGATCGTTGATGGAGACGTGGGCCGCCTTGGCAAGCCGGTGCCTGGGACTCACGATGAAGGCCAGGCTGTCGTTATAGACGGCGATGGTGCGGAATTTTTCCGGGTCGAGCCGGAACGACGTCACCCCGATCTCGAATGTGCGCAGGCTCAACTCCTCGGCAATCCGACTGGCCAGCATGCGATGGACAGAAATGCCAATCTCTGGAAATTGACGCCGGAACTGATCGATGGTTGGAAGCAGAAACATGCAGGTGTATTCGTTAGCAGCCAGTTGCAGACGACCACGCTCCAGACTTTTCAGTTCATCCAGCGCGCTGTTGGCTTCGCGGCGTAGAGCGAGCAAGCGCTGGGCATAATCGCGCAACAGCTCACCGGAGGCGGTGAGGGATCCATCGCGGGCGGCCCGGTCGAAGAGCGTTTCGCCGAGCGACGCCTCAAGCTTGCGGATGACCTGGCTGACGGCCGGCTGGGTACGGTGCAATCGAACGGCGGCGCGGGAAAAACTGCGTTCCTCCGCCACGGCAAGAAAGGTTTCAAGTTGTGAGAGTTCCATGACGCCTCCGCGGTGAGCAGTGGACAGTGAGCAGTGAACAGTGGCCAGTGTTCCGCGGACAAGCGGTGAGTAGGCATGAGGCTTCCAAAGGTCTTAGGGGATGCTGCGTGTCAAAATTCGAGGACAACCAAAACGCTCCGTTACTCATTTCAAATGATGGGGTGTGTCCCCGGCCTGGCCCTGTCCGTTCCTTGCTTACTGTCCACCGTCCACTGCTCACTTCATAAGCAATTGTAATGGGTTCCCCAAAAAGAATAACTTTGCCTTATAGCCCCGCGATGCGAGAAAATAAAAGAGTTAAGGAAACGTCTTCCCCGGCAGGCGTGAACATGATGAAAAATCCGAATCACGTTGCATTCTTCGACACCACTCTGCGCGATGGCGAACAGTCGCCCGGTTGCAGCATGACCACGCAGGAAAAACTCACCATGGCGCATGCCCTTGAAGCTCTGGGCGTCGACATCATCGAGGCAGGTTTTGCCATGGCCTCTGAAGGCGACTTCGCCGCGATTGCGACGATTACGCAGGCGGTTCGCAAGCCGCGCATTGCTTCCCTCGCCCGCGCCAAAGCCGAGGACATCGAAATGGCGGCAAGGGCCCTGCAGTTTGCAGAGCGTTCGCGCATCCACGTCTTCCTCGCTTCGAGCGATCTGCATCTCGAATACAAGCTCAAGATGAGCCGCCAGCAGGCGCTGGATCAGGCGGCCGAATCGGTAAAGCTCGCACGCTCGTTCGTTGAGGACGTGGAGTTTTCGCCCGAAGATGCGACACGGTCAGATCGCGACTTCCTGGTCGAGATCGTGCGCGTGGCCATCGAAGCCGGAGCCACAACCATCAACATGCCCGACACAGTGGGTTACACCACGCCGGAAGAGTACGGCCAGATGTTCCGCGAAGTGCGCGAGCGCATTCCGGCGGTCGATGCCGAGGGCATCATCCTTTCATCCCACTGCCATGACGATCTTGGTTTGGCGGCGGCGAATTCGCTGGCTGCCATCAGTGCCGGAGCGCGGCAGGTGGAGTGCACCATCAACGGCATCGGCGAACGCGCGGGCAACGCGTCGCTCGAAGAGATTGCGGCCGCACTGCATGTGCGCAGCGAGCGCTACAGCGTCACCACGAACATCAAGCTCGACCAGCTTTATCCCACGAGCGAGGTGCTGGGACAGATCATCACCTTCAAGCCATCGCCAAACAAGGCGATCGTGGGTGCGAACGCATTTGCGCATGAGTCGGGGATTCACCAGCATGGCATGCTGGCCAATCCCCTGTGCTACGAAATCATGACGCCAGGACTCGTGGGCGTTTCGAAGACAAACCTTGTGCTCGGCAAGCACAGCGGGCGCGCGGCGCTGCGGCATCGGCTGGAGCAGCTTGGCTATGCGCTCTCGCGCGAGGAGTTGCAGCACGTGTACTACCGCTTTGTAGCGCTGGCCGATCGCAAGAAGAACATCTACGACCAGGACTTGATTGGAATTTTGCCGGATCCGATTCGCGACCGGAAGCATGAACCGGTGGCGGAGCTGGACTGAGTCCTGCGGTTTGGAATGAAAAATCTTATAGTCAAGGCACGAATTCAGCAGTGCCGATAGCAGTGGTCCAAATTCGGGACTTTGGTCTCCGGGAACAGTCAAGGAAACAGGCGAATGAATCTGAAGATTCTAGTCACTGCCGGAGACGGCATCGGGCCCGAAGTCACCGGCGAAGCCGTCGCAATTCTGTGCGAAGTGGCCGAGTTGGGCGGCCACACGATCAATATTGATGAGAAGCGCATCGGTGGCGTGGCGATTGTGAACGATGGATCGCCCTTGCCCAAAGACACACTGGATGCGGCTCTCGCCAGCGACGCAGTGCTGCTGGGCGCGGTCGGTGGAAACGAATTCAATTCCCTGCCTCCGGACAAGCGCCCCGAAGCCGGGCTTCTGCAGTTGCGTGCCGCGCTCGGCGGATTTGCAAATCTGCGGCCTGCCTTTGCGTTCAAGGAACTTGCTGTCAACAGCCCGCTGCGGCCAGAGATCATTGACGGCGCCGACATTCTGTTTGTGCGCGAACTGCTGGGCGGTCTCTACTTCGGCAAGCCGCGCGAGTGGAACAAGACGACCGGTGAAGCCTGGAACACTATGCGCTACACGCGCGAGGAAGTTGCCCGAGTGGCGCGGATCGCGTTTGAGCTGGCGATGAAGAGGCGCAAGAAGCTGACCAGCGTGGATAAAGCAAACGTTCTCGAGGTTTCGCAACTGTGGCGTGGGACGGTTAATGAGGTTGCGACCGAATTTCCGGGCGTGACGGTTGAACACCAATATGTCGATGCGATGTCGATGCACCTGATGAATCAACCGCGCAGTTACGATGTGGTGCTGACGGAGAATTTGTTTGGCGACATTCTCAGCGATGAATCTGCTGTAATCACAGGATCGCTGGGCATGCTTCCTTCAGCAACCATCGGCGGCAAGGTCAATTTATATGAACCCGTCCACGGCTCTGCGCCGGACATCGCCGGCAAGGGCCTGGCAAATCCGCTGGGCGCAATCTTGACAGCGGCGCTGATCCTGCGCCATTCGGGTGGACTTGAGGCAGAAGCCGCGGCGATCGAATCATCCGTCCGCAAAGTGCTGGAGCAGGGCTTCCGGACGCCGGATCTCGCGCGCGCAAATCCGCAAGGGTTCCCTGTGCTGTCAACGAAGGAAATGGGCGCGAAGGTCAGGAAGACGGTGAAGAGCCAGCTATTAGCTGTCAGCTCTTAGCTCTCAGCTTCTTCGTGGCAAGCGCTGGGAGAAGTCGAATTGCTTAATCAAGGTGATCCCGCATCGATCACCAAAACATTGCTGAAAGCTGACGGCTGAGAGCTGAAGGCTTGTTCCGAGGAACTGATGAACACCGCACCGAAAACACTATTCGAGAAAGTCTGGGAGCAGCACATAGTGGCTGAGCCGAAGGGCGAGCCCACGCTGATCTACATCGATCTGCAGTTGCTGCACGAGGTCACATCCCCGCAGGCGTTCGAGGGACTGCGGCTTGCTGGAAGGAAGGTGCGCCGTCCTGACCGTTGCATCGCCACCGTGGATCACAATGTTCCGACAACGATTGAAGGCCGTCTGCATATCCTCGATCAGATTGCGGCCACGCAGATTGATGCGCTTCGCAAAAACTGCGCAGACTTCGGCGTCGAACTCTACGATGTGGACAGCCGCGAGCAAGGCATCGTCCACGTGATCGGGCCGGAACTGGGCATCACCAAGCCGGGAATGACCATCGTCTGCGGTGACTCGCACACTTCGACGCACGGAGCATTTGGCGCGCTGGCCTTTGGCATTGGCACCAGCGAGGTGGAGCACGTGCTGGCCACGCAGACGCTGCCGCAGTCGAAGCCGAAAACCTTCCGCATCGCAGTCGAAGGGGAATTGCCTCATGGCGTGACAGCGAAGGACATTATTCTCGCCATCATCGGCAAGATCGGCACCGACGGGGCGACAGGATGCGTGATCGAATATGCCGGCTCCGCGATTCGTGCGCTCTCGATGGAAGGCCGCATGACGATCTGCAACATGAGCATCGAGGCCGGCGCGCGCGCGGGAATGATCGCTCCCGACGAGACGACGTTTACGTATCTGGAAGGCCGGAGATTCTCTCCAAAGGGAGAGGCCTGGAAGGCAGCGGTTCGCGAGTGGAGCAAGCTGCCCAGCGATCCGGGCGCGAAGTTCGATCGCGAGTTGATCATTGATGCCACAACGCTGGTTCCTTATGTGAGCTGGGGAACAAGCCCGGGCATGGTGGCGCCGATTACGGCCTCAGTTCCCGACCCGGCTGCGACAAAAGACGAACAGGAGAGGAAGGGACTGGAACGGGCGCTTGAATACATGGCGCTGAAGCCGGGAACCCCTCTGGCAGAGGTCAAAATCGACCGCGTGTTTATCGGGTCATGCACAAACTCACGCATCGAGGATCTCCGCGCTGCGGCACGTATCGCGGCCGGGCTACAAAGTTTCAACGCATGTGAGCGCGATGGTTGTTCCTGGTTCGCAGCAGGTGAAGGCACAGGCAGAGAAAGAAGGCCTCGACCAGATTTTCAAAGAGGCTGGCTTTGACTGGCGCGAACCGGGTTGTTCGATGTGCCTCGGCATGAATCCCGACATTCTTTCGCCCGGAGAGCGCTGTGCTTCAACGAGCAACCGCAACTTCGAAGGCCGCCAGGGACGCGGCGGACGCACCCATCTTGTATCGCCGGAGATGGCGGCGGCAGCGGCAATTGCAGGACACTTTGTCGACATTCGTAACTGGCCAGTTCATGAGTCTGCCCGCGAGGAGGTAAAGGCTTAATGGAACCGTTCAAGACACTGACAGCACTGGCCGCGCCTCTCGACCGGACCAACGTCGATACCGACCAGATCATTCCCAAGCAGTTTCTCAAGCGCATCGAGCGCACTGGGTACGGCGACTTTCTCTTCTTCGACTGGCGACGGACTGCATCAGGCGATCCCGATCCGAACTTTCCGCTCAACGATCCACGCTATAAAGGTGCGCAGATTCTTATCGCAGGCAAAAACTTTGCCTGTGGATCGAGCCGCGAGCACGCTGCGTGGGCGCTCAGCGACTATGGATTCCGCGTAGTGATCGCGCCAACCTTCGCCGACATCTTCTTTTCGAATGCCGGGAAGAACGGCATCGTACTGGCGCGGCTGAGCGAGGAAGAAGTTGCAACGCTTCTGCGGAATGCAAAGGAAATTTCCAACTACAAGCTGACGGTCTCTCTGGAAGAGCAGACAGTGACGGACGATCGCGGCTTCAAGGCAACGTTCGAAGTTGATCCATTTCGCAAGTTCTGCCTGCTTGAAGGCCTGGACGATATCGGGCTGACTCTGCGGCACGCGGCAGAGCTCGATGCATTTGAAGCAGAGCACGACAAGGCTGGTTGGCTGAAGGCGAAATGAATCAGCTTTTAGCCATTAGCTATCAGCTTTTAGCTTTTCAGTGCTGCTGCGAGCGGTTCAAGCATGGAAGGTTAAGAGCATTGACAAGGGCAGGAGATTCAACGCATCAGGAACCAGCTAAAGGCTAATAGCTAACGGCTAAAAGCTTTTGCAAGCAAAGCGAGCAAATGACCATCGAAGGCAAGCGACAAAGTATTCCGTTGACTGAGGGCCCGAGCCGCGCAGCTGCGCGCTCCTACTTACGCGGGTCTGGATTTGCAAAAGAGGATCTGCACAAGCCGATCATCGGCATTGCGAATACCTGGACCGAGATCGGCACCTGCAATGTGCATCTGCACGAGGTGGCCGAGGCTCTGAAGAAAGGCATTCGCGAAGCCGGCGGCACGCCGATGGAGTTCAACACCGTCACTATTTCCGATGGCATCACGATGGGCACGCAGGGTATGAAAGCTTCGCTGGTATCGCGCGAAGTGATTGCCGATTCCATCGAGTTGGTTGCGCGCGGCAATTTGTTTGACGGCCTCGTCGGCATCGGCGGATGCGACAAGAATATGCCGGGTATCATCATGGCGCTTTGCCGGCTCGACATTCCGGGCATGATGCTCTACGGCGGGTCCATAGCTCCTGGAAAGCTGAACGGCCCCAACGGCGAAAAGATCGACATCACCATTCAGAATGTCTTCGAAGGAATCGGCGCATATGCCGCCGGCAAGATCGACGAGGCGGGTCTCGAAGCGCTCGAAGCAAATGCCTGTCCCGGCGCGGGCGCGTGCGGCGGACAATTCACAGCCAACACTATGGCCATGAGTGGCGAGATGCTGGGAATCTCTCCGATGCATCTATCCGGAGTTCCAGCCACTGATAAAGACAAGCACGCCGCAACGCGCGAGGCGGGCCGGATGTTGATGGAAGCTGTCCGCGCGAACCGGCGTCCTTCGCAGATCATCACCAAGCAGTCGATTGTGAATACGATTGCCAGCGTGGCAGCCAGCGGCGGCTCAACCAACGCTGTTCTGCATCTGCTGGCGATTGCGCGCGAGATGGGCATCGAACTTTCCATCGACGACTTCGATGCGATCTCAAAGAAGACGCCGTTTATTTGTGACCTGGTCCCGGCAGGCAAATACATGGCATCGCACTTCCAGGCGGCCGGCGGTTCGCGTCTCCTGGCAAAGCGCCTTATCGATGCGGGCCACGCCGATGGATCCACGCTGACCATCAGCGGCCGCACGCTTGCTGAAGAAGCTGCGCTGGCCGTAGAAACACCCGGGCAGGTGGTGATCAAGACTTTCGAGCAGCCCATCAAGCCAACCGGCGGGCTGGTCATTCTCAAAGGCAATCTCGCACCGGAAGGCTGCGTGATGAAGATCGCCGCTGCCGACCGCTATGAGCATCGCGGGCCCGCGCGGGTGTTTGATTCCGAGGAAGACTGCTTCGCAGCGGTACAAGGTGACAAGATCAAGCCGGGTGATGTGCTGGTGATTCGCTACGAGGGGCCAAAAGGCGGTCCAGGCATGCGCGAGATGCTGCAGGTAACGGCAGCGGTCAGCGGACATCCCGAGCTGAGCCACACGGTTGCCCTGCTTACCGATGGACGCTTCAGCGGAGCGACGCGCGGGTTTACGGCGGGTCACGTTGCACCGGAAGCTTTCGTGGGCGGCCCAATCGCAGCGGTGCGCGAGGGCGACACCATCGCATTCGACATCAAGAACCGCACTCTGAATGTCGAGATCAGCGCAGAAGAGATGGCGAAGCGGCTGAAGGATTTCAAACCGCCGGCGCTGCGCTGGCCCGCCGGCGTGTTTCGCAAGTATGTCGATCGGGTAACAAGCGCATCGCAAGGGGCAACAACGTAGAACAGTGGTCAGTGAACAGTGATCAGAACAAGCTGGGAGCTACCGAGGAGAACAACATGGGAAGCAAGGCAAACGCACAATCCGCAGAGAGCCATTTGACCACGCCAACGCGCCTCACGGGCGCAGAGATTGTTTGGGCAACGCTGGTTGGTGAGGGTGTGACAACGGTCTTTGGGTATCCGGGCGGAGCGATTCTGCCGGTCTACGATGCGCTGCGCAAGTTTCCCATCCATCATGTCCTTGTCCGTCACGAGCAGGGCGCCGCACACATGGCTGACGGCTACTCGCGAGCCTCCGGTAAGGTGGGCGTTGCGATGGCGACGAGTGGTCCTGGCGCGACAAACCTCGTCACCGGAATCGCGACAGCGATGCTCGATTCCATTCCCATGGTCTGCATCACCGGTAACGTTTCGAGCAAGGTGCTCGGCACCGATGCGTTTCAGGAAGTCGATATCACTGGCATCACTCTTCCGGTAACCAAGCACAACTTCCTCGTCAACAAGACAGAAGACATTGCGCATGCGATCCGCTACGCATTCCAGATAGCCGTGAGTGGCCGACCCGGCCCCGTCCTCGTCGACATTACAAAGGACGCACAGCAAGGTACCGCGGTTTTTGATTTCGAGGCAGCCAAGCCGCGGCCCTACCGTCCTCACCCGATGTTGCATGTGGATGAAGCTGGGTTGAAACATGCTGCCGAATTGATTCGCAATGCAAAGCGGCCGGTGATTCTTGCCGGGCATGGGATTTCAGAATCGGGCGCAATGGAACAGGTGCGAACTCTGGCAGAGCGCGCCCAGATTCCCGTGGCGCTCACATTGCTGGGGCTCGGTAACTTCCCTGCTTCGCACCCTCTGAACCTGGGCATGATGGGCATGCACGGCGAGTCGTTTGTCAACACTGCGATTCAGGAAGCCGACCTGCTGATTGCCTGCGGCATGCGCTTTGATGACCGGGTAACGGGGTCTTTGAGCACGTACGCGTTGAAAGCCAAAAAGATTCACATCGAGGTCGATCCTGCTGAAGTCAACAAGAACGTCAAGGTTGACGTGGCGCTGGTTGGCGATCTTCGCGCGGTGCTCGAGGAGTTGCTGCCTCGCATCGCCGGACGCGACGGATCGGCGTGGCTCAAGACAATCGAAGCGAGCAAGGGTGCGGTGGCGGTTCGCGACATTAAGAATTTGCCGGACTCAGGTCATCTTTATGCTGCGCATGTAATGCACGACCTGTGGCGTATCACCGGCGGCAATGCGATCGTATCCACCGATGTGGGCCAACACCAGATGTGGGAGGCGCAGTACTTCCACCACGAGACGCCCCGGTCGCTTGTGACATCGGGCGGACTCGGCACCATGGGGTTCGCGCTGCCCGCGGCGATTGGCGCGAAGATGGCGTGCCCCGACAAGGAAGTGTGGGTAATCGCGGGCGATGGCGGGTTCCAGATGACCGCAGCAGAGTTGTCGACCATCGTGCAGGAGAAGCTGAATATCAACATAGCCGTCATTAACAACGGATACCTTGGCATGGTTCGCCAGTGGCAGGAGTTCTTCTACGAGAGTAACTACGAAGCCACGCCGCTTGTAAGCCCCGACTTTGTAAAGCTGGCCGACGCCCACGGCATCGCAGGCCGCGCAGTCACTACGCGCGCTGAAGTAGCCGATGCAGTAAATGAGGCGCGTAAGACTGACGGGCCGTTCCTGCTGAATTTCATGGTCGAAAAGGAAGATTCGGTCTATCCGATGATTCCGGCAGGCAGCGCATTCACGAGATGATTCGCCGCCCCGGCAAGAACCCGCTGGTCGAGTCGGCGGATGATGAGTAAAAGCAGTGGACAGTGATCAGTGCACAGTGATCAGACAGAAACATTCCGCTCGCTGAATCGCATAACATACTCGAAGCTTTACTGAACCCTGTTCACGGACCACTCATCGCTTGAAAGGCATTTATGTTGCACACATTCGTAGCTTACGTTGAAGATTTGCCGGGCGTGCTGACGCGCGTGGCTTCGCTATTCCGGCGGTTGAACATTAACATCAGCTCGCTCACTGTGGGACGAAGCGAGCGCGAAGGTTTGTCGCGCCTGACGCTGGTATGCGAGGCATCCGAAGAAGCGGGCCATCGCATTCGCGCCAGCCTCTTTAAACTCGAAAACGTGGTGGATGTCGACGACATTGCCAAGGCCCCCAATGTGACGCGGGAGCTGGCGCTCATAAAGGTCGCGGCCACGCCGCGCAACCGCGCCCAGATCTTCGACCTGGTTGAGGTTTTCCGTGCGCGCATCGTCGATCTTACGTCTGAATCGTTGATGATCGAGATGACAGGGGTAGAGAGTAAGATCGAAGGCCTGATCGAGGTGCTGCGCGAAGACGATGGACGGATTCTGGAGATCTGCCGCAGCGGCAAGATGACGATGCGGCGGGGCCATCACACATCAAGTGTGCTGAAGGCGATGGGAAAAGTTCCCGACGAGAGTGCTCTAACCGAGGATGAGGCGGAAGATGCTGCGGAAGAGAGCGCGGATATCGAACCGGCGTAGCACGACATAGGATCGGCCGATTTCAACCTGCGGTAACCCGCGATTGGTATTCTCACCTGGAAGGATGAAAGATCATGGAACCAGATAGCAAAGCCTGTCCAGTTTGCGGAGAGACCATCAAGGCCGCGGCAATCAAATGCCGCTTCTGCAACACCGACCTTGCCAATTACACTGCCGCCAAGGAAGTCGAAGCCGAGCGCGACCTGTTTGTTGGTCACCCGGCGTTGATTTACACCGTCGGCCAGTTGGTGCCATTTCTCGTCATTGCAGCCATAACGGCGGCAGCGGGATACGGCATTGCGAAGCAATTCCCGGAACAATCGAGCGAATACTCGCTTTACCTCGGCGTGTTCTTTCTTGTCTCGTGCGCGGTCATCGGTTTTGTGTATTTCATGAAGAGCCGGCGTACGTTTTACAGGATCACAACTCAGCGGATCAAGCTGGAGCGCGGCGTTCTATCAAAGGTGCAGGAGTCGCTGGAGCTATTTCGCATCGATCATTTTGAACTGCGCAAGCCTCTGGGCAGCCGTCTCCTGGGGCAATCGTCCCTGCATATCTTCTCTACCGACGCCGAGCTTGAGAACTTTTCCATTTATGGCGTGCCGCAATTGGAGGCGCTCGCCGATGAGTTGCGCGAGTGCCAGCTTCGGGAACGCACACGCCGCAGCACAACGACATTCTTAAGGGCATAGCCCGTAACGAAATCTCACAACCCCGCATGTAAAGGAAAATCAAGACCAACATGGCTAAGACTTATTACGATCACGACGCCGACCTTTCCCTGATTCAAGCGAAAAAGGTTGCCATTATCGGCTACGGCTCTCAAGGGCATGCGCACTCTCTCAACCTGAAAGACTCCGGCGTGCAGGTGAAGGTGGGCCTCGCTGCGAATTCAAAATCAATTGCCAAGGCACAGAAGGCCGGCCTTGAAGTCGGCACCGTGCCTGAAGTCACCAAGTGGGCTGACGTCGTCATGGTTCTCGTTCCAGATCAGACCGCGGCGAGACTGTACGCCGAGGAGATTGGACCGAATCTCTCCGCCGGCAAGCTGTTGCTGTTCGCCCATGGCTTCAACATTCACTTCAAGACCATTGCACCTGCAGCCGGCATCGACGTGGGCATGGCCGCACCAAAAGCCCCCGGACATCGCGTGCGCGAGGTCTTCACCGAGGGCGGCGGCGTACCTGGCCTCATCGCAATTCATCAGGACGCGACCGGCAAAGCGCATCCGCTCACATTGAGCTACCTGAAGGGCATCGGCTGCACGCGCGCCGGGGTGCTTGAAACCACGTTCAAGGAAGAGACCGAGACAGATCTCTTCGGCGAGCAGGCGGTGCTGTGCGGCGGCGTGAGCGCGCTTATCAAGGCGGGATACGAAACACTGGTTGAAGCCGGCTATCAGCCCGAGAGCGCCTACTTCGAAGTGCTGCACGAGCTCAAGCTCATCGTCGACCTCATCTATCGCGGCGGCCTTGCTTACATGCGCTACTCCATCTCCGACACCGCGGAGTGGGGCGATTACGTCAGCGGACCTCGCGTCATCAATGCCGAGAGTCGCAAGGCGATGAAGGCCATCCTCACCGAGATTCAGAACGGCGAATTTGCGAAGCGCTTCCTTGCCGATCAGAACTCAGGCCGCAAGGAGTTCCAGGCATTCCGCGATGCAGAAGCCAAGCACCCCATCGAGATCGTCGGGAAGCAACTTCGCGCCAGCATGCCCTTCCTCGATCCTGTCACGGTAGAGGAAGTGGCGAAGACGAGGTAAAGCAGCTTTTAGCTTTTAGCTCTTAGCCATTAGCTATCAGCTTGGCCCTGCTGGTGCGCAACCTTGATGTTAAGGTCGCTACTCGCAGGGCCAACGTGTCTTTGGTCAGTCCACAAGCTGTTCGGCGATGAGCCTTACCCAGGTTTGCAGATCAGACGAGCGATCGCTGAGATCAAGTTCGGATAGTCTGACACCGAATAGCTCCCAGGCAGAGCGCTCTTGGCAACGAATCACCATTTGTCGAAGACCAGAGAAATCCGCTAGGGAGGAATTCCACCTTAGTTCATCGGCACGTTTCACCGTCCACTCCGCAAGGGAAATCAGATCTTGATCCTCCAACTCCGGATGCAGATGCAGGGCAAACCAAAAGAGCGCCACGCCGTACTCACGGACCGACTCGTTTTTCAATCTTTCTAGGCCTTCCGGATCCGACTTCAGAATCAGCCACGCAAAGTGTCGCACAGCTTCTCGACTGAGATCGAAAGGCAGGGCAGCCAGGCTGAGAATCAACTCGATTGTCGTCGAATTGGTGCCGCCGTCATTGTGTTTGTAGTTCCAAGGCTCGTGCTCCGCACGAAGAATGGCGGCACAGGAGAATGCGCGTATCCAATGCCCAAACTCAGCGGTTTTCCCTGGCTTTATATTCCCGTCTGGATCGGACCACCGTGTAAGTTCCAAAACCTCCATCGGGACCCAATACATCTGCTCAGGGAATCCGAGGGTATCGCGAATGTGGCGCAAAGCCACAAGGTGTTCGTCTGCACGATCACCGTAGTCCGCCATCGAAATACACTCCAGCATTTCATCACTGATGTGCGCAGAGATTGCGCGGAGCAGAATGTCCGGTTCGGGGCTGAATCGGCTTAGAAGATCGACGATCATCGCGCGATCAACTGAAGTCTACCTGCCGGAGGTGGGTAACGCCGAGGCACCACGCGAATGCGCCGCCCATTGTGATGACCGCTGCGACCGCGAACGCCGGTGCGAAGTGTCCGGTCCAATCGACGAGAAATCCGGTAAGCGCGGGGCCTATTACTCCTGCCATGTTGGCGATGCCGTTCTGCAACCCGACCCACCTCCCCGCCGCGTGCGGGCCGGCAAGTGTTTGCGCAAAGGCAAACGTGCCGGCGTTGGCAGTGCCGCTCCCAACCGCGCATGCGATGAGGCAAGCGAGATACGAGTGCTCTCCCGCAAAGGCGCAGCCCACAAGGGAGATCGCTGCAAGCGTGAATCCCACAGCCATGGCCCACTTACGCGCGATGGTTGGGCTGGCGCCGCGTCGAATGCACATGTCCGTAATGGTGCCGGTTCCAACAGACGACAGCGAGTCGACCACCCACAGCGCACCGGCAGCCACCGACATTGCGGACATGCTGAGATGTCGCTCGTGCACGAGGTAATACGGCAGCCAGCTCATCAGAAAATAGACGAGATAATTTGCGCAGAAGTGCCCAGAGGCCGCTCCCCAGAACACGCGCTTGCGCAGGATCGATGTAAAGCCGGGCCTGCCTGCATCCATATGGGCGGCGGTGTTTGCCTCCGGCGCTTTCCAGCGCGACCAAGCCGGCAGCCACAACAGACTGCCAATGCCAATGGCAACAAACGTCGAACGCCAGCCATAGCGCGCCATCAGCAGGCCCCCGCCAAATGTGCCGATCGCCGAACCCCAGCGCATCGACGCATTCATCAACCCGTTGGCGAATCCGCGGGCGTGTTCCGGCAGATGCTGTGCCAGAATTTTTGAGCTGGCCGGAAACATGACCGACTCGCCGACGCCGAGCACCAGGCGCATCGCCAGCAGCGTCGCGAATCCCATAGCCGCACCGGTCAGCACGGTTGCCAGTGACCACGCGAGAAAGCCCAGCGCCATCATCCGGTTCGCGCCCCAGCGGTCGACAAAGAGTCCCATGACAAACTGCAATGCGGTGTAAGTCCAGAAGAACGCCGAGAGCAAAATACCGAGCTGGGAAGGCGGTCATGCCCCATTCAATCTTCAAGAGCGGCGCAGCCAGCGCGAGATTTCCGCGATCGACGTAATTGATGAGCAGCGCAATAACCAGCAGGATCAGCGTGGGCGCAAAGCGGCGCAGTGCTGCGCTGTCGCTCGCGTCCCGGCTTTTCGTCTCCAGGGTCACAGGGCAGCAGTGTACAGTCCCCTGGCCAACGAACGGCAAAAACTTTGTGGCGATTCGACAACCCGATTGCGTAATCTTGGAGACTCGGGTCGCTATCGAACGAGGAGGTTGACGGTGATGAAGCTGCGGACAGTGATGTTCTTGCTGGTGGTTCTTTGCATTCCGAACCTGCGGGCGCAGGATCCTCTGGATGGCCTGTGGCAAGGCTACGACAGCGAGTGGCGGCATGTTTCAAACCAGCTGATCGCTCTGGCCGAAGCTACGCCGGCGGACAAATTTGCATGGCGTCCAGCCCCAGGTGTGCGCTCCACCAGCGAAGTCTACATGCATATCGTCATGACGAATTTCTGGCTTCTCAGCGTGGCGGGCCAGAAGATGCCTGCGGATCTGAAAGAGGAAACGGTAAAAACGGTCAACGAAAAGACAGTGACGTCAAAGCCGGAGGTCATCGCATGGCTGAAGCGCTCGCTCGATGCGGTAAAGCAGGCGCACCTTGCCGCCGACGCCAAAGACATGTCGCGCAAGTTGAAGGTGGAGGGACACGATGCGACCGTGGACGGCATGTACCTGCGCATTATCGTTCATGCAAACGAGCACATGGGTCAGCTGGTCGCGTATGCGCGTATGACGGGCGTAGCGCCACCGTGGTCGAAATGAGCGACTCAGCGGAAATAAGTGACTACGAAGAGTAGTGTCGCCTGTAAGCAATAGCGCGGAAACAAGCGCAGACTGTACCATCGGTTCAACTTCGCTTCGGAGGATGTCATGCTGGCGCAATCGTGGTTCCCCGCGCGATTCGGAAGGGCTCTGATGATGCTGGTCTGCGTCTCTCTGGCGCTGGCCGACGCGAGCCGTGCCTTTGAGCCGCAGCCTCTCGTTCTTCAAGGATTGGGGCGCACTTCTCTCCCCGTCGACGGACAATGGCGATTCCACGTGGGGGACGATCTGACCTGGGCCGCTCCTGCTTTCGATGACTCCTCCTGGCAATCGATCGAATCCGGCCGCACATGGGAGGAGCAGGGACATCCAGGCCTCACGGGATTCGGATGGTATCGCAAACGGCTGCAACTGCCGCCCGGCCAAAGCGCCAACTACTCTCTCGCGCTTTATTTGCCAAGTGTAGACAGTGCTTGCGAAGTCTACTGGAACGGCGTCTACGCGGGTAGCTACGGGAAGCTGCCGCCGCATCCGGTTTGGTACGGTTTGGGCGGCAGCAATGGCCAGGTTGTCGTGCTTGGCCCTCCGCAATCCGGCGAACTGGCGATCCGTGTCTGGAAAGCTCCCATCGTCTTCCTCAACGCTGCGCATGAGGGCGGCCTGGTCGCAGTGCCGGTGGTTGGAAGCGCCGAGGCAATGACAAGCTTGCAGCGCGAGTCAGTCTTTCGTCGCGTTCAACAGGGCCAGTTCTCGTTGTCCGTGGCGCGCATCTGCGCAGTTGTCGGCCTTATGGCATTCCTGCTGTTCCTGCGAAACCGCAAGCAGAAAATGCTGGCGTGGCTGTCGCTGGCGATGATGATGCCGCTCACGAGGTATCTCCTCCTCGAGTCTCCTGTCCCATATCCGTTTGTCGTGAGCTATGCAATTGTGGGCCCCCTGGTCGCGGTCAAGGACCTCGCGCTCTGGTTTCTCCTCATCGCCCTTCTCGGGCTCGAGCAGCGAAAGCGGCTGGTGCGATGGACCTGGATCATCGGGCTGACCGCACTTGGGCTCGACCTCATCGATCCCATCTGCATGATGCTGAACTGGACCACGTGGCCCCAAAATCGCTTTCTGATAATCGATGTGGCCTCGACGGTACCCGCAATCTACATGGAGCTTTGGGGCCTGGTGATTGTCTTCGCGGCCCTCGGCAAAAGGCTCGATGCCGCACGGTGGATGCTAGCCTTTGCGGCTCTGCTCACAGATCTCTACACCGCTACGCAGGATACCACCGGCTTGGGAGTGCGATGGTTCCACTGGACGCTTGCTGAAACGCTGCGCACCACACTCTTCACCATCGGCGGCTCTGCCATCAATGTCCAGGCCATCATTAATACCTTCCTGCTGATTTCCATCCTGTATGCCGCATGGCGTTACAGCGTGGAGCAGAGTCAGCGCCAAAGCGTGCTGGAACAGGAGTATCGCAGCGCGCAGGAACTGCAGAAGGTGCTTATTCCCGAGTCAATGCCGACACTGCCGGGATACGTGGTGCAAGGTGCGTATCGACCAGCGCAGGAGGTGGGTGGCGATTTTTTCCAGGTCATTCCGCTGCGCGACGAGGCTGCGTTGGTTGTCGTTGGCGACGTAAGCGGCAAAGGCCTGCATGCAGCCATGACCGTTGCGTTGATTGTTGGGGCCATCCGCAGCACGGTGGAGATGACCGAAGAACCTGCGGCAATTCTTTCGGCGCTGAATCGTCGCCTGCACGGACGGCTGCCCCAAGGGTTTGCAACATGCCTGGCGCTAAAGATGAAAAGGGACGGCACGTGCATCCTGGCCAATGCGGGCCACTTGCCGCCATATTTCAATGTCACGGAGATGCAATCCCCATCCGCACTGCCCCTGGGCATCGTGCCAGAGGCGCAGTACGAAGCATTGCGATTCCACCTAAGCGAGGTCGATCGCCTGATGCTCTACACCGATGGACTTCTTGAGGCACGCAAGGCAGATGGAGAGCTCTTCGGGTTTTCGCGCATCGCAGAATTGCTGGCCACCACCGGCGATGCCGAGAAAATAGCAGATGCCGCACAGCAGTTTGGCCAGGACGATGACATCACTGTGTTGACTGTGGCGAGGGCCATGGAACCAGTCGAAGTCGCGGTGCGAAGCTCACAATGGGGCAAAGCTTCGGTGGCGACCAGCACGGTCTGAATCTAAGAGGCTCTTGCAGCGGATATCGAGAAAACGACTATGTCGAATCAGCATGAATGGCCCGATGCTTTGGATGCACTGACCGCAGCACCCTCACATCACAGACTGCTCTTTGAAAACGAAGCCGTGCGTGTGCTCGATACAAACGTTGAACCCGGCGGGATAACTCCGCTCCATTCTCACCGCTGGCCGGCCACCCTCTACATTCTCAGTTGGAGCAACTTCGTTCGTCGCGATGAAAACGGCGCAATCATTCTCGACAGTCGGACAGTGTCTGCGCTTGCACCAGGATCAGCGGTGTGGTCCACGCCTCTCGTCCCGCACACGCTGGAAAATGTCGGCGACGCCGAACTCCACGTCATTGCCGTGGAGTTGAAAACAGCACCTGTGCCTACGATTCGCTGAAGTAGGGCTGCTGTTGCTAGCTATGAAATGGACGATCTGGATCAAGTCGTGCTGGTTGGATTATGCCAGCCGCCGTCCGCTGCAATCAGTGCATCAGCCTGTTTCGGTCCCCAGGTGCCACGCTTGTAGGGACGAACGCGCGGATGGTGCTTGAGTACCTGCTCGACCACTTCCCATGCGGCTTCCACCGCATCCTCGCGCGTAAACAATCCCCCGTCGCCTTTCATAGCATCGCCCAGCAGCCGCTCGTAGGGTGTTTCTTCTCCTACCTGCTGTTCCAGCAGATAAAGCTCTCGCTGCTCACCAATAAACTCCTCCCCTGCAAGCTTGACGCGGGCGGCGAGGGCGATAGCTGCATCGGGAGAAGCCCGGAAGCGAAGATAGTTGGATTGGCCGGGGGCTACCGCCGCGTCCGCAAAGAGCTTCTGCGGTGGCGGCTTCAGTTCTACCAGGATCTCGCTCACCGTTTCGGGCAGATACTTGCCCGAGCGGAGGTACCACGGCACGCCATCCCAGCGCCATGAGTCGATAAAAAGCCGAATGGCGCAATATGTTTCGACGTCGGAGTTCTTCGCAACGTCCTTCTCCTGGCGGTATCCCACGTATTGACCACGCACCATATCGTCCGGTTTCAAAGCACGCATCGCCTTGAATACGGTCGCCTTCTCGGTTTGTACCGCTGCGAAATGCCGGCCTGCGGGAGGTTCCATGGCAAGCAATGCAACAATCTGAAACAGGTGATTCTGGATCACGTCGCGCAAGCAGCCGGCGGACTCGTAGAATGCTCCGCGCGTACCGACGCCGAAGCTTTCTGAAAGCGTGATCTGAACACTGGAGATATAGTTCCGATTCCAGATTGGTTCAAGGAATGAATTGGCAAACCGAAAGTAGAGAATGTTCATGATCGCTTCCTTGCCCAGGAAGTGATCGATGCGGAAGATCGAATCTTCCGGGAAAACGGATCGCGCCACGCGATTCAGAGCTCGAGCCGAAGCGAGGTCTCTTCCAAATGGCTTCTCGACGATCACCCGCGCGTTCTCGGCTAACCCCGCAGCGCCTAGGTTTTTGATTACGGTTGCGAAGAGCGAAGGAGGAATGGCGAGATAGTGCGCCGGACGGCGTGCTTTTCCCAGCGCTTTCTTGATCGCCATGAATGTATTGCTGTCGTTGTAGTCTCCACTCACGTATTTAAGGAGCGACAGGAGTTGCTGGAATGCCCGCTTGTTATCGATTCCTCCCGATTGCTTGATGCTGTGCGTCACGCGTCTCTGCAGACGCTCGAGAGACCACTTCGGAAACGCGACGCCAATGACCGGTACGTTCAGGGTTCCGCGTTTCACCATTGCATAGAGCGCGGGGAAGATCATCTTGTGGGCGAGATCGCCAGTCACGCCATAAACCACAAGAGCATCGGAATGAGAAGTGCGCATCGAGTGCCCTCCACTCTGGCAGCCACCGATTTCCGGTGCCTGCCGAATTTGGACCGCAATCCGATGATAGCTTGTCTAAGAAAGTGGTATGGCACGATTCGTTTAGCGCTTCGGCGCCACAAGTGCCATCATTGGAAGCGCGACGCACACCGCATACGCGACTCCGAGCGTCCAGTTCAGCCATTTCTTTTCCGGATGATTTACCCAATAGCACAGCAGCGCGGAAAGCAGCACCGCCTGCGTCACGATCTCCAGGTAGCCGCGCATTTGCATCCTGATCGGCGTCGTGGTGAAGATGAAGCCCTCGAGCGATCCGGCCGGTGCCGCAAACGTTCCCAGAATCCCGATGCCAATCAGTAACCATGCCATTCGCAGCCAGCCGTTCTTTCGCCCGAATAACTGCTCGCGGAAAAGATAAAACACCGAAGCAAACAGCACTCCGCGGAATACCTGCAGCGGCACGCCGAGTATCACCCAGAGGCTGGTTATCGGCCGCATGCCGGAGCACGGATTGTTGATGAAATCCGCGTAGTGCAGGAAGTGATACGCGAGCGCACCCAGAATCATGTAAGTGATGGAGTGGCATGCCACCGTTTTGGCAGCCAAAGGCAAAAAGCGAGGTTGCGAGTCTTGCATGAGCACCTCTGATGGAATTTTGAAGTCGGGAGGATTCTAGTCCGTGCTCTTCCCGGCTGCAAATTGCCTGCGCTCATTCGGACGCTTACGACGCGAGTCGTCGAAATTGGGGCTGTCCAGCGACTTGTGTAGATTGCTAGCGCAGAGCCTTCAGCACCTTGGCGGTGGTTACAACCTGCCCCACATGCCGCTGCGTATGGTCGGCGACATGAACCAGCGCGCCCCCAATTGAAGTCGGCAACTGCTTGCGGCCCACTCCGCGAAAGGTGTTGAAATCCGCTGTCGCCAACACGCGAACCCGATCCGCCGCATTGCTGAACGAAGACTCCACCTCGGCGATCAGCTCAGCCAGCGTCTCGGCTCCCGTCTGCTCTGTTTTCAAGACGGCCAGTTGATCAGCGGAAATCTGTCCACCCTCGGCGTACGTCAGCAACCGATCCGTCGAGCGCGCAATATGCCTCAGATGAAACGACACCGCCGGCAAACCGAGGGGCTGCGCATGGACCTCGAGATCGCTCAGGCCTTCGGTCCATTTGGAAATGTCATCGAGGGCAAGATCGAATGCGTGAAGCACAGCGCGGCCGACGGCGGGAATATCGGCGTGCGTTCCGCTCAGCCAAGGCTCAACGTAGGAAACAGATGCAGAGGTGTTCATGGGGATCTCCAGGTTATCGCGAGCAACAAATTTCAGGTCTTCGTAGTTCTTGAGTTGATCGACAGGAATGAAGGTATGCGCCGAGACCGCGGGGTCATTCACCATCACCCCGCCACCATACAGTCGCACAAAGCAGCTATGTTCAGGATCGCTCATTTCGGCAGCGGCAAACTCGATCTGTGCCGCATGGCCGTGGAACTGTACGCGATCTCCCTTGCAGATCTCTTCGCCGGACACGTACCGCAAAACGTCAGGCATGGGGGACACCTACATCAGGCCTGGCCCGCGCTCTTCACCCTGACCACCGTGATCTTCGCAAATCCTTCTTCGAACATCGGCGCTTTCAGCTTTTCTGCCATCTTGCGCATCACGTCTTCGCTCACCGACCGGTCGCGCTGGCGATTACGATCGAGACAAACCTCAAGTGGTACATCGAAGAATACCGCTTGGGTTTCATAGCCAAAGCTCTTGGCCATCTTTATCCATTGACGCCGTTCATGTACCGACAGGTTGGTTGCGTCCACATAGTTCCATGGCATCTTGGCAATGAGGCGCGCGCGCAGCAGCGAGCGCAGGGTCGAAAACACAAGCCCCTGGAATTTTTGCTCCTCCACATCGTCAAAAAGAATGTTGCGCAGCAAGTCGCTCGATAGCGGAGTGACACCGCGACGGCGAAACCACGTAGTTTTTCCCGAGCCCGGCAGTCCGATCGCCAGCACCACGTAGCCCTTGGGAGCCTGTGGGGAGCGTTCGATCGCCTGCGCCTCCGCAGACGGAGCGGACGGCATATCCGGTTGCGTTTCCATCTCCAGCCGCCCTGACTCGGCGGGTTCATTCCACTCCGGACGAGCTGGACGAGCCGGGCGCTCCTGCCTCGACGGCTTTTCAACGGGAACCGGTCTCCTCGCCTGGTTTTGGGGTCGCGGCGCGCGAACCTCCTGAGGTACTGCTGCTGGTCGCGGGGCACGCGTTTCCGTAGCTGTTGCCGGCGGCCGCGCCGTGCGGCTTTCGCCGGGCAGTGAATCGTCTGGATAGAGCGGCACCAGCGGGCGCGGTTGATTCGATGGGAGTTCCTGGCCGATTTTGCCTGTGGATTCTGAATTATTTACGCTACGTCGGGAACGTCTTCTCATTCCGCTTTCTGCACCTTCAATACCGGGATAACACACTCACCGGAGCCACTGCAAATGCAGCAAAACACGCGTCATGTGCGAACTGCCCAAAGGACCCTGACGAACGCTGCTCAGTTTCGGGGTCTCTCACGGCTGTAGAGTGGCGCGCATCACATACAGTCCCGTATCTGAACGGCAAAACTAGCGTTGAGCGCATTTTGGTACGGGGTCGCAATTTGCGCAGTGTTCATTTGGTTCTGGTTGACAACAGTGTTAGCCTGATGAGTTTGGTGGAATTGCCTGGTGCTCCTATTGCCCCCGCCGCATGCCATCAACCAACAATTCAAGAAGATCCACGCATAACGAAGGAGAATACACAATGGCAGTTAAGGTTGGCATCAACGGCTTCGGCCGAATTGGCCGCAACGTTTTTCGCGCCGCCCTCGGCAATCCCGAGATTGAATTTGTAGCCGTTAACGATTTGACCAGCCCCGCGACGCTGGCCCACCTGCTTAAATACGATTCGATCCTCGGCAATCTCAAGAACGAAGTCACCGCAGGCGAAGGGTTCATCGCCGTCGACGGCAAGCAGATTAAGGTCTTCTCCGAGCGCGACCCCGCCAAGCTGGACTGGGCTTCCGTCGGCGCGCAGATCGTGGTTGAATCCACCGGCTTCTTCACCGATGCCACCAAGGCCAAGGCTCACCTGGGCACGACCGTGAAGAAGGTCATCATCTCCGCCCCCGCCACCAACGAGGACGTCACTCTCGTTCTCGGCGTCAATGAAGACAAGTACGACGCGGCGAAGCACAACGTTATCTCGAACGCCAGCTGCACCACCAACTGCCTCGCACCGGTCGTCAAGGTTCTGCTCGCTCACTGTGGCATCGTCAGCGGCATCATGACTACGATCCATAGCTACACCAATGACCAGGTCATTCTGGATACGCCGCACAAGGATTTGCGCCGCGCACGCGCCGCAGCTCTGAGCATGATCCCCAGCTCTACCGGCGCCGCCAAGGCCCTCAAGCTGGTCATTCCCGAGACCTCCGGCAAGCTGGATGGTTTCGCTATCCGCGTCCCAACACCGAACGTCTCCATCGTCGACCTGACCTTCATCAGCGAGAAGACGACAGACGCCAAGGCTGTGAACGCCGCACTCAAGGCTGCCGCAGAAGGCGAGCTCAAGGGTATCCTCGGCTTCGAGACCAACGAGTTGGTAAGCTCCGACTTCAAGGGCAACAAGCTTTCCTCGATCGTCGACGCGCCTCTCACCAAGGTCGTCGGCAACAGCGTCAAGGTTCTCAGCTGGTACGACAACGAGTGGGGCTACTCCAATCGCGTAGTCGACCTCATCAGCTTCCTGACCAAGAAGGGGCTGTAAAAGACAGTGATCAGGTATCAGTGATCAGTGGTCAGCACGGATTTCCGCCATGGCCCCTGATCACTGAAAACTGAACACTGAACACTGTTTATGCGCAAAAACATCACTGGCGGATCTCCCTTCGAGCCCATCATCGGCTTCTCTCGCGCCGTTCGCGTGGGAAGCACCGTTCATGTTGCTGGAACCGGCCCCGTGGGCGCGGATAACGAAGACGCTGCCGGCCAAACCCGCCGCATCTTCGCCATCGCCGAGAAAGCTCTCACGGAAGCCGGCTCATCTTTCAAAGACGTTGTCCGCACCCGCATGTATCTCACCCGCGTTGAAGACTGGGAAGCCGTCGGCCGCGTCCACGGCGAATTCTTCGGCAACATCCGCCCCGCCGCCACCATGGTCGTCGTCGCCGCCCTGCTCAACCCCGCGTGGCGCATCGAAATCGAATTTGACGCGGTAGTGTCTGAAATCTCCAACTGACAGCTGAATACGGATCACTGACAGCTGACCACCGAGAACTGTTTTCAAGGAAAACACCATGCCCAAGCTCTCCATTCGCGACATCGAACTCAAGAACAAGCGCGTCTTCATCCGCGTCGACTTCAACGTGCCGCTCTCAGAGGACGGCAAGGAAATCACCGACGACACCCGCATCGTCGCCACACTGCCGACCATCGAATACGCACTCCGCCGCCATGCCAAGGTCATCCTTGCGTCGCACCTCGGCCGGCCGAAGGGCAAGCCGAACCCGAAGTATTCGCTGCGCCCCGTCGTCGACCGGCTGCGTGAGCTCCTCGACAAGCAGGTTGGCGAATCGGTCAATGTGGCCTTCGCGCCCGACTGCGTTGGCGAAATCGCCGGGGAGATGGCCCGCCAACTCGAGTCGCGGCAGGTGCTGCTGCTTGAAAACCTGCGCTTCCACGCGGAAGAAGAAGCGAACGACCCCGCATTCTCAAAAGCGCTGGCCTCGCTGGCTGAGATCTACGTCAACGACGCCTTCGGCTCCGCGCATCGCGCCCATGCTTCGACGGAAGGCATCACGCACTTCCTCAAGCCCGCCGTCGCCGGCCTGCTGATGGAGAAGGAAATTACCTACCTCGGCAAAGCGCTCGAATCGCCCGAGAAGCCCTTCGTCGCCATCATCGGCGGCTCCAAGATCTCCGGCAAGATCGATGTGATCGACAACCTGCTCGACAAAGTCGACACCCTCGTCATCGTCGGCGGAATGGCTTACACCTTCCAGCGCGCTCTCGGTGTCGCCACAGGCAAGTCCCTGGTCGAAGAGGACAAGATCGACATGGCCAAGGCCGCGCTTGAGAAGGCGAAGGCCAAAGGCGTCAACCTGCTGCTGCCGGTCGACAACATCCTCGCCGACAGCTTCTCGCCCGACGCGAAGACCCAGCCGTGGGATACCTCAAAGGACTTTCCGGCCGACTGGCAGGGCCTCGACATCGGACCGAAGTCAGTCGCGGCGATCGAAGAAGTCGTCTCAACCGCTCGCACGATTGTGTGGAACGGACCGGCAGGCGTCTTCGAGTTTCCGCGCTTCGCCGTCGGAACCAACGCCATCGCCAAGGCGGTTGCAATGAACAAGGCTGCGACTTCCATCATCGGTGGCGGCGACTCGGTCAGCGCCATTAACAAAGCCGGTTATGCCGACCAGGTCACCCACATCTCCACCGGCGGCGGCGCCAGCCTCGAATTCCTCGAAGGCAAGAAGCTCCCCGGCGTTGAAGCCCTCACCAACAAATAGCACCTGCGGTGCGGCCAACTCGCCTTCGGCGCTGGAATCTCCAGCTTGGTCAAAAAAATGGATTTCCCAGGTTTCGGTACTGAGACCTGGGAAATCAGCTCAGTCCCGACCTCTCACCCCACTGAGCGTGTCCTGGCTCACCGAAACAAACTCGGTGCGGAGCTAATAGTGCTCGCTGAAAAGTGAGTGATCTTCGGACGCTGAGCAAACGCTCACGCCTGTCTCCCCCCGGACCGCATCTTAACCGTAAGAATGAAGAACGCTCCGTCAATGTGTCATCCTGAGCGTCGGGAAGGACCTGTTTCCGTTTCTCAGAAAAGACCTGCTTGACGATGTGAATTAAGAAACAACAAAACTCACAAAACTTCATCATCCATTAAACTCAAAGGGTTCGAACCGAGAGAAGCCGATGTCCTACTACACCCGCGTCCTATCCAAAGATGCAGAGTTCCCGCCCTTCGACGAACTTGCTGACTTCATCAGTTCCAGCCACCCAGACTACAAGCTCACCGTCGAAGAAGGCACCGAAGAAGAATGGGAATCCCTCCTCCTCTCCGGGAATGACGAGGTCGAAGTCGCCATCCTCGAGCGAAATCCCGTCGCCAACGGTTCCATCGGTCAGGATGAGATTGCCGAGTTCATTGAAGAAACTCAGGATTGCAAGCCAGAAACCGGCGTTCAATGGCTCAACGAATTCCTGGCCGAAGTCAAAACCGTCTACGCCTTCCAGCACCTGCAGGGATCGGAAACAGTTGACGGGGGCAATGCCCTTCACGCGCTTCGTTCGCACCTGTGGGAGCGCGGCGACTCCATCCTGCAGGCCGACAACGAAGGCTTCACCAACGAAGAAGGCTTCCACATCGTCTGGCAGTTCTCTGACTCCGTTTCCGGCCCCTGGAATATGGGCATTCTGCAAGACGGCACCTGGTATCACTTCAAAATGGATCTTGGCGACCCCGACCATCGCGAAGCTTTCCTCAACGGCGAAATCCCCTCTGACGCGGCATCAATCCAGCTTTCTGGCACGAAGGACTAGCTCGATTCCCAATTACTCTCACGGCAGTGCGTGAAACCAACGTCCACGAGGACGTTCAAGTATGATTCAGTAGCCTGAACGCATGATCTCGCTATGAGTCAACCAGCCCGCATTTCGTATGGAATCGTTGTCCTTGCGTTCATCCTGATCGCGGCTTTTCATCTCGGCACATTTCTCTTTACCTCATTGTTGGGTTATCTGGCGCTGCAGGCGTTCGTCGTGCGCGGCAGCAAACCGCTAGCCGTGACTCTCTACCTGATCGCTGTCGCCGTCATTGGCGTAGGTTTGATCTACTTCTCAAATCTCGCTTATCACACGTTGCCGAGAATTGCCGAGATATCGATTCCTGCGATGGCGGCGTTTGCCGAGAAAAATGGCATCGAATTGCCATTCACCGATTTTGAGAGTCTGAAGAGTACTGCTCTGGATCAAGCAAGGGAAGGGTTCGCTGTTGTTGGGCGATACGCGGGAGTTGCCTCATTCCAGTTCGTCCTTGTAGTCGCAGGATTGGTGGTAGCGGTCAGCATTTTTCTGGGTTCCGGCTGGACAGCCGACAATCATGCGCCGAGTGCACCTGAGAATCTCTACTTTGCGGTTACCCAGGAACTAACGACGCGCTTCAAGAGCTTGTATCAATGCTTTGCCAAGGTAATGGGTGCGCAGATCATCATCTCTGCCATTAATACCGTGCTGACGGCGGCGTTTCTGATCTTCAACAGTTATCCCTATGCAGCATTGCTGGCCGCACTGGTATTTCTGTGTGGTTTGTTGCCGATTGTCGGCAACATCATCAGCAACACCCTGATTGTTCTTGTGGGTTTCACGATCTCGTCCAGAACTGGAATCTATGCGCTGATCTTCCTGGTGGTGATTCACAAACTGGAGTATTTCCTCAACAGCAAGATCATCGGCCAACGCATCAACAGTCCAATGTGGCTCACCTTGATCGGGCTGGTCGTGGGAGAGAGACTGGCAGGCATTCCCGGCATGATCCTCGCGCCGGTCCTGCTGCATTACATCAAGGTTGAAGCCTCCGCAAACCACTCCTTGCTGGTCGAACGGGATGGCACAGGCATTTGACCTGTATCAACCTCTGCATTCATTCCGTGACGTCAAACCTTTCATTCCACAATCTTAAGAACCTCCGCCTTTTCTGGGCGGACCCCTTCGTTCTGGCTGTGCGCCATATCACCCGTTCCTTCAAATTCCGTCCGATAAAATCACACTGAGGACTCCAAACAACATGTCACGCAAGAAACTGATTGCAGCTAATTGGAAGATGTATAAGACGCCTGCGGAAGCCAAGGCCTTTGTCGATGCGTTCCTACCCCTTGTCGCCGGCCACACCCGCGACGAGATCGCACTTTTCCCATCGCCTGTTCTGTTGCCCACGGTGATTGCCGCAGCCAAGGGATCAAACGTTGCTGTTGGCTGCCAGAACATCCACTTCGCTGAAGAGGGCGCCTACACCGGCGAAACCTCAGTTGGCCAACTCATCGCAGTCGGTGGAACGCACACGCTCATCGGCCACTCCGAGCGCCGCCAGTACTTCGCGGAGACCGACGAGATCGTCAACAAGAAGCTGCACACCGCGCTCAAGCACAACATCGTTCCCATCGTCTGCGTCGGTGAAGTTCTGGCCGAGCGCGAAGCCGGCAAAACCGAACAGGTGCTCAAGACGCAAGTCACAGGAGCCTTCGCCGGCATCACCTCCGAGGCCGCCGCACCCATCGTCATCGCTTACGAGCCCGTCTGGGCCATCGGCACCGGCAAAACTGCCACGCCCGAAATGGCTGTCGATGCGCACAAGATCATCCGCGCTGAAGTTGCAAGGCTGCTCGGCGCTAACGTCGCTGCAAAAATGCGCATCCTCTACGGCGGCAGCGTCAAGCCAGACAATGCCACAGCACTTTGCGGCCAGGAAGAGATCGACGGTGCACTAGTCGGCGGTGCGAGCCTGAAACCCGACTCCTTCGCCGCCATCGTCAAGTATTAGCCAGCACAAGTCTGAGTGCCCAGGTCTCGATCTTTGAGACCTGGGAGATCACGACATCAAATCTTGCGAACAAAAGCAGGGTGCTGTTCGTATCATGGACCATGCCCGGAAGCACGGATTCACTACCCGTCCAAACGGCTGAGCAGGCAACCACTGTTACCGGCGTAGCTCCGCCGCGCGACTTCTATATCGATCGCCTCCGCAGTGTCATGACAGCCCTCGTCCTGCTGCATCACACCGCCATTACCTACGGCGCAGCGGGCGGTTGGTTTTATAACGAGCTATATCCATCCGGAAAAGCTTCGAGCATTCTGCTCACGCTCTTTTGCGCGACCAACCAGGCGTATTTCATGGGCTTCTTCTTCTTGCTCGCAGGCTATTTCACGCCTGCTTCCCTCGAACGCAAGGGTTATGCAAGATTCCTCGGCGATCGGTTCCTTCGCCTGGGCATTCCGCTGCTCGCCTTCATTTTTATCCTCGGGCCGCTGACCGCGGCCATAGTCGCATTCCACGAAGGCAAAGGCTTTTGGCGTGTTTTCCCGTACCTTTGGAATCACACCATCATCATCAACGGCCCGCTCTGGTTCGCGCAGGCGCTGCTTATGTTCTGCCTTGGATACTGCGCATGGCGCGCTGCATCCGGCACGCCACTCAGCCAATCCACGCGCATACCATCATCAGTTCCCTCTTATGTGCGCTGGCTGCTCAGCGCGATCATCGTCGGCGCCATCAGTCTCGCGATCCGGCAATTCGTTCCGATCGGGAAAAATGTCATCGGTCTTCAACTCGGCTATTTCGCGCCGTACATTTTTCTCTTCGCCGTCGGTATTGCATCATGGCGCTACGATTGGCTCAGCCAGCTCACATGGAAGAACGCGCGTCCATGGATATTCACGCTCATCGCCGCATGGCCACTCATGCCCATCAGCATCATTGTCGCGATGCGCGTATTCGGGCCGGGCAAGGCGAACTTCGGCGGCGGCCTGACCTGGCCAGCTATCTTCTATTCCTTCTGGGATCCGTTTGTCGCATGGGGACTGATCGCCGCATGGCTCCTGTTGGCGCGCGCATACATGAACAAGCCGTCGCAGTTCTGGTCGTGGCTTAATCGACGCGCATACGCGGTTTATATCATTCATCCGCTTGTCCTCGTCGGCATCAGCCTGCTGCTGCATCCATGGGTCGCGCCAGCACTCCTCAAGTTCGCGTTACCGGCACGCTTACTTGTATCGCGACGTGGCTCATCGCCGATCCGCTGGTTCGCATTCCCGGCGTACGAGCGAATCGTTTAGCTTGCGCGCTCGCAGCATCGCGACACTGCGTTGAAGCGCGAACGTTGCCAGACAACTTGCCCCAAGACAGGCGCCATCTGACCTCCGAGGAGGATAGTTATGGCAACGAAGAAGGCAGCCAAAAAGAAATCGAGCTCCAGCAAGTCCAGCGCCAAGAAGTCCAGCTCGAAGAAATCATCCAGCCGCAAATACTCTCCATCCGCGGGCAAGAACGTAGAAACCGAGATGCACGAAATGAAGAAGGGCAAGCTGAAATCCGGCCGCAGTGGCAAGAAGGTCACCAGCCGGAAACAGGCGATCGCTATTGGTCTATCGAAGGCGCGAAAAGAAGGGAAAAAGGTCCCGGCAAAGAAGTCATAGGCGATCCGCGCTACGGGATCATTGACGGAATGCGTACCGTAGCGCGTTCGTCATAGCTTCGCACGAAGCTCACCATCTTCAACCTTGGCCTCTAGCACCGTAGCATTCACATCAGGATCCTCATCGTTCGCGCCGGTGTGAACGTCGAACGCATATTCATGCCATGGGCAAACCACCTTGCCGCCTTCGATCGATCCTTCGCCTAGCGGACCCCCCTCATGCGGACAAGTTCCATCGAGCACGCAGATCGCTCCATCCACGTTGGCTACGCACAAGGCACGACCCTCGACCGTGAACTCCTTTACGTTTCCTGCCGCGGGCAGTTCGCCTTGAGCACATATCCGCACAAACTCTGACATGACACTTTCTCCCGTCTTTTGCTGAACGCCTCGCCGGAACGGCGATAGCCCAATTAGCATAAATCTGTGCCGCTACTTGTGGGCAAGGAAAGATGAAGAAAGCAAAGTCATCCCAAAAGGCCCGCGCGTCGTCTGCGGCTCGGTCCGCTCCCAGGCAGGGTTCTAAGAGCGCATCTGCCCCGCCCACAGTTTCGGGCAAATGGCTTCTCAGTGCCGTATCCATTGCTATTGTTGCTGCACTGATTTGCGCGTGGTGTACGCTGTGCATCCTCTTCTGGCAAGGCAGTTGGCAGCTGCTCTATCATCCGGCCTCCGCCGTGAATCGCACTCCTGCCAGCGTAAATCTGGCATTCGAGTCCGTCGGCTTTGCTTCCAATGCTGCAGGCGAGCCGCAGTTGCGTGGATGGTGGATTTCTGCAGCACCGCGTGCACGATTTACGGCGGTCTATTTCCATGGTGCTGACGGCAACCTGGCCGATACCGTAAATGCGCTTTCCCGCCTGCATGCTTCCGGCCTTAACGTCTTCGCCTTTGACTATCGCGGATACGGGCAAAGCCACTTCGCGCATCCCAGCGAAAAGCGCTGGCGCGAAGATGCAGAGTCGGCGCTCTCCTACCTGACCGGAACCCGCCACATCCCGGCAAACGCGATCATTCTCGTCGGAAAGGATCTCGGCGCCAACCTGGCGCTGCAGGTTGCCTCAGCTCATGCAGAACTCGCCGGAGTGGTGCTCGAAGCGCCACTCGAATCTCCAACCGCAGCCATTTTCAATGATGCGCGTGCGCGGCTCGTTCCGGCGCGTCTGCTGGTGAGCGACCGCTGGCAGACAACCGCCGCCGCTGGCAATTTGCTGATTCCTTCGTTGTGGTTTTATTTTGCGCTGGAGCACAGCGCCGAGTTGAAAAACGACAGACCTGAAGCCTACGAAAAGGTCCCTGCACGCAAAACCCTGGTCTGGCTCACCGACTCACTAGCCGAGCAGGAGCAGTTCGAGTCCGCTTTAAGTAGTTGGATCGATCAGTTGCCTACCCACTGATCAACGCGGCATATCGCGGTGTACGGCCTTAACCTCGTAGCCGGCTTTCGCTAGCCGTTTCGTCATTTCCTCGGCCATCATCACGCTGCGGTGCTGTCCGCCGGTGCAGCCAAACGCGACGGTCAGGTAACTCTTGCCTTCCTTCACATAATGCGGCATCAGGTAGAGCATCAGGTCTGTAACTCTGGCCAGAAACTCTTCGGTCTGCGGAAAGCCCCTCACATAACCCGCAACCTTCGGATCAAGACCTGTTTTGTCATGGAACTCCGGTACAAAGTGCGGATTAGGCAGGAAGCGCACGTCGAATACCAGGTCTGCATCCAACGGCACGCCGTTCTTGAATCCAAAGCTCAGGCACGATACCAACAGGGTCTTGCTCTGTTCCTCGCGACCGTACCGTTTCTGTATCTCAGCTCGCAACTCGTGAACATTGAACCGTGATGTATCGATAAGAGTGTCGGCGACGTTGCGAATGGAATCGAGCATCTGCCGCTCTTCCACAATCGAACGCGACACCGTCTCGGAACGCTTGAGGGGATGCGGCCTGCGCGTCTCAGAGTAGCGCCGCACCAGCACCGAATCCTGCGCATCAAGAAACACGACACGCGTGGGCAGTACCCGCTTCACCCGTTTGATGATATCGGGCAGTCGATCGAACGCCTGCCCTTCGCGGATGTCCACCACAATCGCGGCACGATCGATATCCTTCGACTTCTGCACCATGCCGGCAAACTCAGGCATCAGTTCCAACGGCAGATTGTCCACGGCCTGATAGCCCAAGTCCTCAAATGTCTTGAGCGCAGAGGCCTTGCCCGCGCCGGAGATCCCGGTCAGGATGACTAATTCCTTCTTTGAAGGTTTTGCGGCAGGTCTCTGTTCCGTCGATCGACGGCTGCGCACACCGGGGGTCGGACGAGGAGGAACCATGCGCCCATCCTACACCCATCGGTGCGCACACCAAACCCTCAAGCTGTTACACGAAGGTTACATTCGGACTGTTACGGCACTTCAACCAATTCCATTTGTCCATCGCGCCGGCGATGCAGCACATACAAGTCGCCTAAACGGTTGCGAAAGATCAGCAAATCGCGATCGCGGAATTCGGCATCCTTAACGGCTTCCTCAATGGTCATCGGCTTCATGGCAATCGCTTCCCCGCTTGTCATAATGTGGGGTTCGACGGTGGCAGTGCTTGCCGGGAACGAATGCACAGCAATTGACGTTTTAACTTTCGCGCGAGTCAGCTTGCCGTTTTCGGCCAAGCCCTCAGGCTGCGCGCCGCGTTTGGCATGCGCAACGGGCGGTGCGGTCAGCACCTTGTCCAACTTGGGCATGCGTTTTCGTTCAAATTGACGATCGCGGTATTTAAGCGCCTGGTTTTCGGCGTGCTGAATGGCAATGCGCAATGCGGACTCAAGCGTGTCGGCTTTGCCGGCAGCCTCGATAGTCTGCAGTCTTGCCTTAATCGTTAATTCTGCAATCTGTAAATGGCGTTGTGCCCGAAACGTGATGCTGGCGCGAGCTGTTCGGCCCAGAATTCGGCCCACCCGTTCCAACCCATCTTCAGCCTGAGAACGCACGGACTTGGGAACGCTAACTTGCCTTGCGGTGAACTCCACTTCCATGGTCAGCCTCCGCTCTTCGCTCCCCGACGCTATCGGTCGCGCCGGAGATGGGATTGTAAAGCATTTCACCGCCAGCATGAAATGCCCCGATCCACCTGTAGAGAATTCTACGATTCCGAGCGTTCCCCCTTCGACTGGTTAAATTGCCAGTGCCGGGGCGGTTCCTGGTAAAGACAGGCGCTTCCAATCAAGCCGTCGCCTTAAATGCCCTGAACAAGAAAAGAACGGTAAGTCTACAATCTGAGTTCCTGTCTCGGCTACCACGAACGTCACAGCCAAAACTTGGCCCGGCGGGGCTATCATCCTTGCGATGCTCGCAACAGAGTTAGACCCGAAATCCCTGCCTGAAAATGCCTACCGTCCACTTGAGCCGGGCGAGGAGTATCCGCCCATTGTCTCCGCGCAGGCCACACAGCCCGAACTCACTGCGCGGTCGCTGCTTTGGGGCGTGATCTTCTGTGTGATCTTTACGGTTGCATCGGCATACTCCGGCCTGAAGGTCGGCCAGGTTATGGAGGCGGCGATCCCGACGTCCATCCTGGCCATCGGCCTCGCGCGCACTTACCGTCGCCGCTCCACACTGCTTGAGAACGTCATCATTACCGGTATCGCCGGCGCCGCGGGAGGTGTGGTGGCAGGCGCCATTTTCACTCTTCCCGCGCTCTACATCCTCAATCTCGATCCTCATCCGGTGCAGACCATTTTCATCTGCCTCGCCGGCGGATGCCTCGGCGTCCTGTTCCTAATCCCGCTGCGCCGCTACTTTGTGCGCGATATGCATGGCCTTCTCCCCTATCCCGAGGCTACCGCTATCACTGAAGTCCTGGTCACCGGCGAAAAGGGCGGGTCGCAGGCGCGCCTTCTGCTGCAGGCCACCGCCATTGCCGGCGTCTACGACCTGTTTGTCACCACGTTTCAAATCTGGAAGGAGTACGTCGACTTTCAATTTGTGCCGATCATGCATTCACTCGCTGACAGGGCACGTATGGTTTTCAAATTCGACGCCATCGCGTTCATCCTCGGTCTTGGATACGTCATGGGTTTACGCAGTTCCATGATTCTTTGTGCGGGCGGCGTTCTGTCGAATCTCGTGCTCGTCCCGCTTATATGGTTTATCGGCAACCATATCGTGGTGGCTGTCTACCCCGGCATTCTTCCCATTTCTCAGATGACCGCTGTCGACATCTACCGGAACTATGTCCGTTTCATCGGTGTGGGCGCCATTGCTACGGCAGGAATTATCGGCATCGTCAAATCGCTCCGTGTCGTCGCGGGGTCGTTCGGCATCGCATTCCGCGTTTTCCGACATGGTGAAGTCGCCCATCCGCCGCGCACTGACCGTGATGTGCCGATGACTGGGATTCTGCTTGGAATCATCATCGCCGCCATCGCGGTCGCTGCTTTCTTCGGTCGGCTTCCCGTTTCGTGGACAGTCGTCGCCGTGGGCCTTGGAATGACGCTGCTTTTCTCCTTTTTCTTCACATCGGTTGCCGCCAATGCCATTGCCACCATCGCACGCAATCCAGTCTCCGGCATGACGATGCTCACCATCATCATTTCTTCCGCTGTTCTTCTTCGTTTCGGTGTCTCAGGAACTGCTGGAATGTTCTTCGTGATGGCCATCGCCGGAATGGTCTGCACCGCGCTCTCCGTCTCCGGCCAGACCATCACCGACCTCAAAGCCGGATACTGGCTCGGCTCCACGCCGGCGGCGCAGGAGAAAGTAAAATTCCTCGGCGTCGCCGCCAGCGCCATCGCCGTGGGCCTCACCATCGGTATGCTCGCCCACGCATTCCAGTTCGGCGAATCCCTTCCCGGCGACATGCGGCCTGTCCTCGCCTCGCCTCAAGCCTCCATCATGAAGGCGCTGGTCCAGGGATTCATGAGCCACCAGCCCATCGCCTATCTGCTCTTCGGTATCGGCGCCATGATTACGCTGATTCTCGAGATGCTCGGCCAGCCTTCGCTCATCTTCGCTCTCGGCATGTATCTCCCGCTCGAACTCAACACGCCCGCGCTCGTCGGCGGATTCCTCTCTCATTTCCTCAACAAACGCTCTGAGAAAACCGGCGGCGAGCCCGGGAAGCGCATTCGCGAACGCGGCGTCATCATTGCCTCGGGGCTTATGGCAGGCGGAGCGCTTGGCGGTGTCATTGGAGCGGCAATGCGGCTGTTCCCCTGGTTCCGCGAGGATCTCATCAAGACTCCGTTCTACGCCAATAACGCCGTCTCGCAATCGATCTCGGCACTCGTCTTCGTCGCCCTCTGCATCTACGTCTGGTACAGCTCGCTCAAGAAGGAGAAGGTCGAATAAAGCAGCTCAATCATTTTGGGCGGCAGCGTGCCGGGCGCCTCGGCAAAGCCGGCGGCGACCTCAAGCCGCCCATCCATCTCAGAGCATCCTGCCGGGGGATTTAAGGTGGCTATGAGCACTGCAGTTCCGAGCTCGTTTTGACTCCGCTCAAAATTTTCGCTTCGCTCTTTGTGCCATACGCAGAATAGAATGTGCTCGATGGCTGTTCCCACCACATTGCCTACGCTGAAGTACGCTGATCTGGATGGCGAGCACAGCTTCGCCCTTGCGACAGAGAGCGTCTCCATTGGCCGTTCTCCTGACCAGGACCTCGTGCTCAAAGAGGCCTACGTCTCCCGTCGTCATGCAATCATCACGAGACATAATGGCCACTTTGAACTGGCAGACCAGAACAGCTCGCACGGCACATTCCTCAACGGCCAGCGGATCGAACAAGCCAAACTCAAATCAGGCGATACCCTCCAGTTCGGATCTCTGAATGCGGCCACTTTCCGTTTCCTGCACCCCTCGGGCATTACCGACAGCAGTTCAAGTGGCGTCGCTTCTGAGCTGCTTTCCGCTCTCTCCGTTTTTGCGCCCACTGACAGGAATATCCCTCAGCCCGCGCGGGAACTTGAGAAGCTCAGCTTTCTGCTGAACGCCGCACGCCAGCTCAACGCCGGTGGCGCCATCGCCGACATCTTCCACGCGCTGCTGCAACTCTCGCTTCAACTCACCGGTGTCGAGCGCGGTTTTGTCTACCTGCTTGAAGGCGAAGAGATGCGTCTCGCCCTCGGTCTTCGATCGGATGGAAGCACCGTCGAAGAAGACCCATCCGTCTCGCGCCGCGCGATGCAGAAAGCCATTGAAAGCGACTCGAAATTCTTTCTCAGCGACACGCTTGCAGACGACAGTGCATCCGGATGGGCCAGTGTTCTGGCGAACTCCATTCGCAGTATCTACTGCATCCCGCTGCGCAAACATATCTCGCCCGCGGAGCCGAATCGGCTGCTGGGCGTGCTCTACCTCGACAGCCAGATTGGCGCCGGCAGCCTCAGCGAAATCGATCACCAGGTGCTCGACACGCTCGCCATCGAGGCCTCTACTCTGCTGCATAACGCGCTACTGGCCGAAACGGAGATCAAGGCCCGCCACGCTGCCGATGAACTGGCGGTTGCCGCCTCTATCCATTCGGGTCTGATGTCGATGACGATGCCGCGCATCGACTACGCAGAACTTCGTGCACGCAGCCTCCCATGCCACGCCATTGGCGGAGACTTCTACGACGCCATCGCACTGGACGACAGCCTCTGCGTGGTGATTGCCGATGTATCAGGAAAGGGCGTCCCAGCATCCATCGTTGCCGCAACGCTTCAGGGCATCATCCACGCGCTCATGCTCACCGGCCAGTCCCTGCCTGAGATTGCCGACCTGGTGAATCGCTTCCTTTGCACGCGTCAGGTGGGCAAATACGCCACCATGATCATTCTCAGGGTGTTTCCCAATGGCTGTGTCGAATACATGAACTGCGGGCACATCCCGCCCCTGCTGGTCACGTCAACCAAAACGCAATACCTTGAAGATGCGAATCTGATCGTCGGAATTATTGCGGAGGCGACCTACGAGTCCTCTCGGTTCACCCTTCAGGCCGGCGACCGCATTCTGTTGACGACGGATGGCATTACGGAAATCGAGGATAAAGCGGGCCAGCAAATCGGAATTGAAGGCCTTGCGGGACTGGCCCACCTGCCCAGCCTCGATGCGGTTATCGAACATTGCGCCAGGGTTCAGGCTTCCAGCGAAGCACAGGATGATTGGACGCTTTTAGATATTCGCTATACCGGGAAGTAGCCCCGATTAAGGAAATCGGGGTTCCTCCAGCTCAGTTTGTGACGATGATCGTATGTCCGGTCGCGGTGACTCCCAGCGGATTGCAATCGCCGCTAGTGACAGCGTTAAAGTGCACGGTTCCCGGAGCCACCGGTGTGTATGGGCCATAGGTTGTATGCGGGTTTGTCGCGGTGTAGGGTCCGGGCGGCAACAGTGTCGACGGGTTTCCGAACACACCCTGCGGATCAGAAAAACACCATATGCAGTCGTGGTTCACGGTGATATCGAGGTCGTCCTGGCCCTTCTTCAGTGTTTGGTTTTGCATATTCCCGGTAATGTGGAGATGTTTGGTTGACATTCGTTTGACCCCCTTGATCGTCTTTACACTACGTGAGCCTGCCCCCACGAATCGCAGGCCTGGGTTTCGCTTTTGCTATTTGGCCGCAGGCTTGAATCGCGGATCGGCGATTAATGCCTGCAGGCCAGGTATGTTGCGAATATCTTCAAACGCATAACCCTTTGCAATTGACTTTTGAATGTATTCCAAGGCATGCGCCCGATCCCCAATAAATTCGTATGCTTCCCCGACATTTGACAGCACATTCGGATCGTCCGGCGCTAACGCAAGAGACGTTTGGATACGCATCAGAGCTTTGTCATTTAACTTGTCGGCCGCATAAAGAGTCGCCAGTGTCGACTGCGCCAGCGCGTCACGTGGCTTAAGCTGGACAACCTTCTCCGCCAGATCGACTGCCCTGCGCCGAGCCGCCGCGGCTTTATCATCCTGCTTCATTCCCTGGTAAGCGAGCATCAGATTGTTCCACACCATGTAGTCGTTCCCGTTGATCTTCAATGCTTGTTCGGTGGCTGCCGCGGCTTCCTGATAGCGCTTTTCCTGCATGTAGAGCAAGCCCAGGTTAGCGTATGCCGGATACCCTGGACTTAATGCGATCGACTTCTTCAGCGCAGCCTCAGCAGGCGGCAAATTCTTTTCTCCGCCCTCATCCACATACGCGCTACCCAGGTTTGAATAGACTTCGGAGTTATCGGGAGTTAGCTGCAGCGCGTGCTGATATGCGGCAATCGCCTGCGGATACTTCCCCTGACGGCCGTAGAACGCGCCGAGTTTGTTGTATCCGGTCCAATCCTCCGCCCGAAGGGCAATCGCCTGCTGGTAGGTCTTTTCTGCGTCCGCCGTGCGGCCAGATGCCTCATAAGCCCGAGCCAGTCCACTCAACGCATCGGCATCCTGCGGATCCAGTTGTAATGCGTGCTGGAATTCCTGCAGAGCAAGATCGTGCTTGCCGAGAGCTTCATGTATCTGCGCAAGCGTCACAAAGACCGCGGGAACGCGATTGTCCAGCTCTGCCGCCTTCTGGCAATAGGCCTGCGCTTCGTCGAGCCAATGCGTATTCTGCTCGACAATGTATTTCAGCCGGTAAGCCTCTGCCCAGTTGTGCGTAACCGAGCGCAAACCCGGGATCTGTCTGGATCGCCTTTTGTAGCGACATGATCGCCTGATCCAGATTTCCGGGCTTGTCGAAACGCTCCATATATCCCAACGCTGTCAGGTAGTGCTCATATGCCGCGGGATTCAGCGATCCGCCGGTATTCCGCAGCATGTCGGCGGTCACTGAGATATTCATCAGCTTGGCAAGCCGAGAAACAGCCTCATCTTCCAGCGTCGACAGATCGCCTGCGGGATCCTCGACCATGGCCGACCCCACCTGCCGCAGGTTCTTCGTATCGATCAGATTCACAGTCAGGCGAATATCGTTCCCATCCCGCTGCACCGATCCTTTGACCACCAGGTTCGCGCCTAGTTCCCGCAGTGCATCGCCGGGGTCTTTGATATTGCGCCGCCTGACTTCGCTATTGGGTACGACCCACAGCGATTGGTTCCCAACGTCGAGATTCGACAAGCGGCCCGCCAGGGAGTCCATCAATCCATCTGCCAGTGCAGTGTTCTCAGGGTTGCTGCCGATATTGTCGAATGGAAGCACCGCGACATGTTTTTCTGAAGGTGCCCCGGTAACCAGTGCGATCATCTTCTGCCGCAACGGCGTGATGAAGCCGAGAGCAGCCGCTGCGGCCAGCAGCACGACCAGCGCTCCCAGCAACCAGTTCGTCAGGGGAGAACCCTTTTTCGCAGTCTGTCCCCACGCCCCGCGCGAAGCCTCTTCGATCAATCGCTTCGTATGCGCGCTGGTACGGTTTGCGCGCGCGGTTAAAGGCAGCTTCTGCGTCACATCCGCGCTCGCCTCATCAACTGGAATCTGCTTCTCCGCCGCATCAAGATCCGAGAGAAACTCCGCGCAGGACTCGTAACGCCGATCTGGATCCTTCGCCAGCGCGCGATACAGAATCGGCTGCAACGCCGGATGGACGGCATCCAGTCCCTTCGGCGGTTCATTCAAAATGGAGAACAGCATCGCCGTGATGCTCTCGGCATGAAACGGCGTGTTGCCCGTCAGCATCTCCGCGAACACCACGCCAAGAGCCCAGATATCGCACCGCTGGTCCACCCGCCGGTCCATCGCCTGCTCGGGAGACATATAGCGAATCGTTCCGGTTACGCCGGTCTGTGAAGCTGTCTGCTCCGTCATCGCGCGGGCCAGGCCGAAGTCCACAATCTTTACCAGCCCTGACGACGTCAGCATCACGTTGGAAGGCTTCACGTCGCGATGAACAATGCCATGCCGATGCGCATCGCCAAGTCCCTGTGCCATCTGGCGAGCGATGCCGACGGCTTCGTGGGGCTTCATCGGGCTTTTCTGAATGCGCTGCGCCAGCGAAGATCCCTCGTAAAACGCCATCACGATAAACGTGAAGCCGTCCTCGGTCTCTTCAATCCCGTGGATGACGCCAATGTTGGGATGGTCGAGTGATGAAGCTGTGCGCGCCTCGCGCAGGAAGCGTTCCTTTTCGCGCTCACTCGAATTCAGTTCCGCGGGCAGAAACTTGAGTGCAACCGTGCGATCAAGGCGCTGGTCGCGCGCGCGGTACACAACCCCCATACCTCCCGATCCGGCGATGGAAAGGACCCGGTAATTGCCGGCAATGAGATCGCCTTCCGAGAAGCTTGTCTTCAGCACAGGCACAGGCCGACCTCAACACGTCCTTTGGGTCTGAAGATACAAAGACGACCAGGGAAACGAGCTGGAAGCGAACGCGGTGTATGTGAGGATACGACCCAAGGGAAGGCTATTGCAACAGCAACTGCCGTTTGACGCTTAGGCGTCGCGTTGCCTGCGCTGGTGCGTGGAGGGGATATTCATGTCTTCGCGGTATTTTGCCACCGTGCGACGAGTCAGCTGGATGCCCTGGTCCTGCAGCTTGGCGGCAAGCTGGTCGTCCGTGAGAGGGTGGCGAGGATCTTCGTCGTCAATCAGCTTGCGCACCTTGCGCTTCAGCAGCAGAAGCGGTGTATCGGCACCTTCCGGCCCGTTTGAGCCTTCCGAAAAGAAGAAGCGAAGCTCGATCACTCCCTGGGGAGTGTGGGCGTATTTATTGGCCACGGCACGGCTCACCGTCGACGGATGTACCCCAATCTCCTCGGCCACTTCCTTGATCATCATCGGCCGCAGCGCCTCGATTCCCTGGTCGAGGAAATCCTGCTGCCGCCTCACAATCACTTCGCAGGTTCGCAGAATCGTGCTCTTGCGTTGTGCGATATTGCGCATCAGCTGCATCGCCGAGCGGAACCGCTCTTTCACGTACTCCTTGACTTCCTTCTCAGTACCTTCGGCCACGAGCATTCGGCGGTAGCGCGCACTCAGTCGGAGGCTGGGCAGGTCTTCCTCGTTCATGGAGACCACCCACTCTGCGCCGCGCTTGACGAAAACCACATCGGGTTCGATCAGCCGGGTCTGTTCGCGGTTGTAGAGTCTGCCCGGCCGCGGTTCAAGCGTACGAATGAACTCCACGCCTGCATGCACTTCTTCCGGCGTCACGTGCAGCGACTTTGCCAGGTCCTTCACATCCCGCTTCTGCAGAAGTTGCAGGTGGTCCTGCACGATCTGCGCAGCTACTTCCATCGCCCGCCGGCGTTCTTCGAGCTTTGCCTCGGCCTCGGCTTTGAAGCTGCGATGCGGATCCTCATGACCGTTCTCATTCTGGTGCGCATATACCTTGCTCAGTTCTGCCTGTTGCGCCGCAATCTGGATCAGAAGGCATTCCCGCAGGTCCGCTGACGCAATTCCGGCTGGATCAAGATGCTGCACCAGGTCGATGCCTCGCTTGATCTGGTCGATCAGGGCTTCTTTGGGCTTCTCCTTGTTTTCCTCAAAATGTTCGAACGCCTCAATCAGCTCTTCCTGCCCAGCTGAAAGATAACCGTCTTCGTCCAGGTTCCCGATAATGAATTCGGCAGCGATGGCCAGTTCCGGCTCCAGCGTCAGAGCTCCCAGCTGCCACGCCAGGTGATCGGATAGGGTCGTAGGCTGCGAAAGGAAATTCTCGAACGAGGGCTTTTCGCTGTCTTCATACTCCGGCTGGGTGCGGTAGCCCGGATCAAGGTACTCCTGAAAGTACGACCCGAAATCAATCTCGTCGAAAGGGTCCTTGGGTTGCGCCGCGGGCTCCGTCGTTCCAACATCGAGGCGCTCCGGGGGCTGCAGATCGTGCTCCTGCCGGCTCGCCACCTCATCCAGCATCGGAACTGTTTCGTCAATCTCTTCCAGGACGGGGTTTTCCACCATCTCGGCATCGATCATCTCCTTCAGCTCGAGCTTATTGAGCGCAAGAACGCTCACCATCTGCATCAGGCCCGGCGTAAGGACCTGGCGTTGTGACACCTTCAGATTCAATCTAGGTTGCAACAGCGCCATACAAGGGACTCGATTCCCAATAGGACTAGCCCTAAGTGTAATCGGGTAGCAAGCCGGATGCACGCCAACCCGCTTCTTGTTATTTCCCCGGGGAGCATTGCCGGTCCGGCCGTCCCAGCCCGGTGCGCCTGTCAACCCCCGCAGTCGTAACGGCTTCCAAAGCGGTGGTTTGCCTTGCTCACTCCAATTCCGGCTGGGATCTAGTTCAGCGAAAAACCTTCTCCCAGATAGATGCGCCGAACCTCAACATCATTCCCCAGCTCATGCGGGGTGCCGGCGCGAAAGATTCGTCCTTCGGCGATGATATAGGCACGGTCCGTAACGCTCAATGTCTCCCGAACGTTGTGGTCGGTGATCAGGATCCCGATCCCGCTCGCCTTCAGGTCGAAGATGATCTTCTGCAATTCCAGAACCGCAATGGGATCGATCCCGCTGAATGGTTCGTCCAGCAAAATGAAATTCGGTTGAATGCACAGCGATCGAGCAATCTCCACACGCCGTCGCTCGCCGCCCGAAAGCGCATATCCTCGCGTGGTGCGAATATGCCCAAGGCTCAACTGGGCTATCAGACGCTCGGCCCGCGATTTGCGCTCGCGCGTATCGAGTGCCTGTGCCTCCAGCACGGCCAGAATGTTTTCCTCTACCGTCAGCTTGCGGAAAACCGACGGTTCCTGCGGCAGGTAGCTGATGCCGTAGTTGCGTGCCCGCAGGTACATTGGCAGCCGCGTAATATCGTTGTCGTCCACCATGATGCGCCCGGTCTCTGGCGCCACCAGCCCGACGATCATGTAAAAACTCGTAGTCTTGCCCGCGCCGTTCGGCCCCAGCAGTCCGACGACCTCGCCTCGCGAGATCTGCAGGTTCACTCCGCGCACAACCTGGCGGCCCTTATAGGACTTTCCAATTCCCTCAGCGATCAGTGTTTCCATCTATCTCTCGGGTGTGCTATTCAGCACCCCAGCTACTTTGGCGCCGTTGTTACAGTCGTCGTTTTGCGTCCGTCGCCTTCGATACTGACGCTATCATCGCGACTATTGAAAATCAAAGCCTGCCCCGTTACCGTGCCGCGCGTTGGATCGGTCAATCGCGGCGGCGATGAAGCAGTTCCGGTCAGTACATAGTTGCCTGTCTCGCTCGTATAGACGAGCTGTTCGCCCGTTCCGCGACGACCCTCGGTAGAAATCTCCACCCCGCCCGTTGAGGTCATCCGGTCCACCTGAGCAGCCGCGCCGTCTTTCCCCGCGTGATTACCCGGAGGCAGCAGAATCAACTCCAGTTCCTTCGACACCGTCGTCGCATCCGCGGTGTTCGCGACCACGTGGCCCGCCGCACCCGCGCGCATCACAGCCTTCCGCTCCGCGCTGGAATATTTCAGATCGCCCCCGCGCACCCGAATCACCGACGGTCCGCCCTGCTTCCGCGCTTCCGCCTTGCCCGGGACGGTCGCCACCGCACTCACCATCACAACCTGCACAGGATTTCTGGGGTCTTTTGTCTCAGCCGTGAGGGTCTGCTTCGTCCGGTCCAGCACAATCACCGGGGCAGCAATGGAATTCCCCTGCTGCCACAGTCGCGTATTGCCCCTGAATGTGGCCGTTCCGGTCGCACGTTTTAGCTCGGCCTGCTCCGCAATCACATGCGTCGGTCCCTGCGCGCCAAAGTTTGCATTTACGCTTTTCCGAGCCGCCGGTTTTGGCCGAATTCGCATCCCTCAGGATCGCCCGTCCATGTCGCCTTGACGTGGCCTTGCGCGAAGGCGTCGCCCGACTCCTGCGACACGTTCAATCTGTCCGCCGTCAGTTCCAGTCCTCCGTCCGTTACGCGCGGGCTTCGAGTCAGTTTCATCAATTGCCCGGCACTGTCATAATCGGCATGGCCCGCCGTTGCGCGCAATACTGGTTGAGCAACGCCAGCTTTGGCAGCCGGCTGCTCGGTCAGCACCACATTCCCTCCACCGTGGCCGACTCGATCTGCATTTGCCTGCCCGTTGCGTTTCTGGCCATTTTTATCTGTATTCCCCACCGCAAGGTGCGCATCGAGAATGTCGCCACTCATCGTCTGCTGCGTTCCGGTGTCGGTTGTCTGTGCAATTGCGGTGTGACCGCGTCCCACCAATTTTGTCAGTGCGCCATTTGCTCCGAACTCCCCCGTCACATCGTCTGCTGTCAATTTTTCCGGCGCGGCGGATCCGTCTCCACGCTGGCTCGTCGCCTCCACAACCACACCGCCCGTCCCGCGAATCGACGCCGGTTCCACCTTGCTCTTGCCCGCATTTCTGAAGGCAATATCCACCACCGGTGAAGCCCAGTTTCTATGCACGTGTAACGGCCCGCTTGCTAAAGGCGTTTCTTCATCACTCACAATCTGCACTCCTCGCTCGAGGTGTGCACTATGCAATTCACCTTTCCCCACGAACACCATATCCATGGTTGGCGAAGTTCCGTGAATTTTGCGACCCTTGTTGTCCGAATCAATCGCCACACCGCCCTGCAGGTGGCCTCGGAGCGGCTGACTGTGCTCGTCAAAATCGAGCGTGCCCGTGGGAGCGGCCAGGCGTCCGCCCGTTGCCGTCACCAGGGCGAATCCTCCATCTGCCTGAAGACGGACGGCCGAGCCGTCATCTCTGAAATACACTTTCGCCCTCTCCGCATTCGACACATCGGCACGATAGTGCAGCGAGGCGGATTGCAACTCGCACATTTGTTCGTTTCGCACAAAAACGGCATGATGAGCCGACATGTTCACCAGATCAGCGCCGCGCTGCACATCCAGTTGCACCGCATGGTCAAGCACCAGCAACCCATTATGCGCGTCGTAATTCGCGCCCACAGCACTGCCGCGGCCTTCTGCCAGCCTGAACTCCACCTTCTCCACGGTGGAGGCTTGACCGGTATTTCGGTCGAAGTTCAGGCCGCTCGTCTTCACATGAATCTCGCTGCTCGCCGCGGTGTGTGCCGCCGAACTCAGCGAATCGTTCTTCCGCGGCGCAATCAGCGCCTCGTTCGCCGTTGCTTTTGGTGCTATTGCCGGTGCCACGCTTGGCTTGGACAAGGTGATTTCTACCGGCCCAACCGCCTTCGCAATACCGCTGTTCGGGTCGTACTCAAAGTCATCGCCCTCAATTCGATCCACCCGGCTTCCATCTTCGGCGTAAAGCTCGATCTTCACGTTGTGCAGTTGCAAAAACACTTTGCCGTCTCTCTTCAACTGCACTTGCTTCGAGGCGTGAATTTTGTAGAGCATGTGCCCGCGTACCTCGTGCGTGTACACGAAGTCGCTGGCTTCCTCCTGAATATTCAGACCCAGTTTTTGGGGAAGATCCTTTCGAAGAAATCGGTTTCGGAACCTGGCTGTCCCCAGGAACACGCCCAGCGCTACCACCAGCAGCACTCCAGCCACCAGCACCAACGTACGCAGCCGCTCGATCGTGAAGCGCATCTTAATTCGTCATGCCCAGCCGGGCAGCCAGCCTTTGCGCCAGGCTTTCTCCCAGCTCGCTCCACAACAGGCGTGCCGTCGCGCCCGATTCTTTCTCAACCGCGTTGGTAAGCTCCACCAGTTGGCGCACGTTCTCTTCGACATGTCGTGCCGTGGTCGCGTCCAGCTCAATCTCCTCATCCAGAAACGCCGCATCGCTGCCAAAGTCGATCCGGATATGCCCATCCTGTTCGTACGCGCCTTCGTCGAAGAGTGGTCCATATCCCGTCACGCGCACCAGGCGCGACTCCCGTGCCCAACGCGTCTGCGGAACATCCTCTCGCTCTCCGCTATCATTTGCGGTGTCGTTCTCGGCGGAGCGCGGCGAAGTCGAAGTTTGCCGAACGGGATCCGCTGTCCCCGTCAGGATCTCGGGCTCCCACAAACTCCACCCAATCTGAAACTCGTAGGCGTAGTCCTCATGCAGCAGTTCCAGCGCATCCTCTACCGCCTGCCGTGGCTCAAGCCCGCGCTCTCCGAGCCCGAATATCTTCTGAAATACCGGTGATTCGCTCCAGTTGACTGGCCAAACGGTCGCCGAGTAGACGCGGGCCTCGCCGCCATGTTTCGCGAAAGCTCCGAGAACTGCCGCCAGCTTGTCTCCCATTGCCGCCAGTCGCAGGTTCGGGTACCACAAACTTAGATAAAGTGTGTCCGCCATCTCTATAGATTGTAGACGCGCAACATCCCGGCTCGATTCACCCAAGATCTGCCGTTAACCTCTTGCGACCATCGCCTGCCAACGCACATCCTAAGAGGCGAAGGAGCATTCACTCATGTCTCAAACCTCTCACGCCCTCTCCGCCGCTGCCGCCGGAACCATCGCGCTCGGCAATCTCACCGTCAATCGCCTCGGCTACGGAGCCATGCGAATCACCGGGAAAGGCGTGTGGGGACCGCCCGCCGATCACACGGCCGCAATCGCCACTCTGCGCCGCGCCGTCGAACTTGGAGTCAACTTCATCGACACTGCCGATTCCTACGGTCCCAACGTCTCAGAAGAACTGATCGCCGAAGCCCTCGCACCCTATCCGAGCGGCCTGGTCATCGCCACAAAAGGCGGGTGGGAGCGCGTCGGCCCCGGCCAGTGGATCCACAACGCCAGCCCCAAGCATCTTCAGGAAGCCGTGGAAGGCAGCCTGAAGCGTCTTCGCCTCGACCGCATCGCCGTCTACCAGCTCCATATCCCCGATCCCGCCGTCTCCTTCGACGCGTCGATGGAAACCCTCGCCCGCCTCCGCAAGAGGGAAAGATCCAGCACGTAGCGCTCTCCAACGTGACGCTTGAACACCTGGAGCGCGCCCGCAAGATCGTCCCCATCGTCTCGGTGCAGAACCGCTACAGCTTTGCCGACCGCGAATGGGACTTCCTCCTCGATCACTGCGAGAAGCAGGGCATCGCCTTCATCCCGTGGGCTCCACTGGGGCAAAACCGTCAGGCGCATGACATCCTCGACAAGGCCGCGAAAGAACTCCATGCGACGCCATTGCAAGTAGCCCTCGCCTGGCTGCTCAAGCGCTCCAAAGTCATCCTTCCCATCCCCGGCACGTCTTCGGTCGCACACGTCGAAGAAAACATCGCCGCCGCAAATTTGAAGCTGCCGGATCAGATTTTCAACGAACTCTCTGCGGTGCAGTCGCCGCACGCCGTTCTTCGGTAAACGATCAAGCCGGTCGCGCAACCTTCACGACCGGCTTTGACCCTGCCTGATATCCTGCGCTGCATGAAGCACGCGTCCCTCGCCACCTCCCTCGCGCTCCTCGTCCTGCTCAGTGGCTGCAAGTCTGCTCCCAGCGGCAGTTCCGCTTCTCCCACTGGATCGGCGGCTTCAGATCGCGCGTCGGCACATGTCGCCGAGGGCACGGGCTTCGACTACTACCTGCTCAACCTATCCTGGTCGCCGGAATTCTGCTATTCGCATCCCGGCGCCGCCGAGTGCGCGTCCCACTCCACGTTCGTCCTCCATGGCCTCTGGCCGCAAAACAGTAACGGCAGCTATCCCGAAAACTGCTCGGACTGCTCCCGGCCCTGCCGACCCAACATCCTTCAGCGACATCTATCCCGACCAGGGCCTGCTTCAACATGAATGGCGCACCCACGGCACCTGTTCCGGCCTCAGCGCCAACGATTTCCTCGAGACGGCTCGCACGGCCTACCACTCCATCGCCATTCCGCCGACTCTCGCCAGGCTTACGTCGCAAACCTCGATGCCACCCGACGAAATCGTCTCGCTCTTCACCAGCGCCAACCCCAAACTATCCCGCGACAGCGTCGCCATCAGCTGCGGGCACAACATCCTTACGGCCGTAGAAGTCTGCCTCGACAAGTCTCTCCATCCCATCGCCTGCGGGAATGTCCGCTCATGCCGCGCCAACACCGTCCGTATTCCGCCGCCGCGCTAAGCGGCAATCTGGTTGCGGCAATTGGGATATTGCACCGGAGGGCGCATCGGTGCGTTCGCACGTCAGGCATTTATTCTGGAGTGTGACTGAAAAGTCAGACTCTCACCCCAGGCTCCTGGGCGGGCCCGGTATTCTCCGATTCTTTGTGCGATGGCTCGTCATCGGGACGGCGCTCGTCTGGACGCTTGCCGCCCTCACACTTCTCGCCGCCCGATGGATCGATCCTCCAACAACCGCGGTGCACATCCAGCGCCGCCTGCAGGCCTGGATTCACAATTCGCCCTATCACGAACGTTACACATTCGTTCCCCTCAGCCAGATTTCACCCGATCTGCAGCACGCTGTCGTCGCATCAGAGGACGCGCGCTTTTACCAACACCACGGGTTCGACTGGCACGAAATCCAGGTTGCGGCCGAAGACGATATGGAAGGTGGGCGCTCTCGAGGAGCTTCCACCATTACGCAGCAGCTCATCAAAAACCTGTTCTTCGGAACGGGTCGCTCTATCTTACGCAAGGGCGCGGAGTTCACGCTGGTACCGACAGCCGAACTCCTGCTCGGCAAGCAGCGCATTTTGGAGCTCTACCTCAACGTGGTCGAGTGGGGCCCTGCGATCTATGGTGCGGACGCAGCCTCTCGCTACTACTACAAAACCGCTGCCCGGAACGTCAGCCGGCAACAGGCAGCACGGCTCGCCGCCGTTCTACCGGGTCCTCTGAAGCGAAGGCCGGAGCGCATGAACCACAACAGTGCTCGCATTCTTGAGCGGATGAGCCAGATGGGTTGGTGATCGTGCCGGGTGCCCCATGTCTCGCTTTTGAGACATGGGAAAGATAGAACGTGGCCCGGAGATCTACGCGGTCACGATCTCGCTGAAATCCGCGATCCCCGAAAATCCGTGTAGCACTCCATCAATCAGTCCGAGATGCGCTCCGCGCACCCCGGCATCGGGATCGAGTACCATCACCTTATCGAAGAATGCATCCACGACGGGCCGCAGCGTCGCAATCTTCGCCAGCGCCTCGCCATAAGCGCGTTCGGTCCGCAACTTCGCAACTTCGGGAGCCAGCAGCGTCGCTGCATCATGCAATTTCGCGGCTTCGGGCGATAGCGACACCCCGTCTGGCGAACCAACCGCAAATCCCTTCTCCGCAGCCTGCCGCAAAATGTTGTTGATCCGCTTGAATGCCGCCGACACTGCCTCGAAGTCCGCCGAAGTACGCGCCGCCGTCAACGCTTCGGCCCGCGCTATCGCATCGCGAACATCATCCGCATCGGCAGCCAGGACCGCGTTAACTACGTCATACGCAAACCCGCGTACATCCTTCAGATAGAAATGAAGCCGCTCGCGCAGAAACGCCAATACTTCGCGCTCGTTCACATCATCGGTCATCGCCGCATGCGCCACGTCGCTGAACTTCAGGGGCAGATCCGACTCAGCCAGTATCTTCACAATCGCATTCGCAGCTCTGCGTAGCGCAAACGGATCTTTCGAACCCGTCGGCTGAAGGCCAATTCCAAACATCGCAGCAATGGTCTGGATGCGATCTGCAAGACCAAGCAATTGCCCCTCGACAGAAATCGGAATGTCATCCTCAGTCGAAGCTGGCGTGTACTGCTCGTAGATCGCGAGTGCCACGCGCTCGCCCAGGCCCTGAGCACGCGCATAGAGCCCGCCAACCACGCCCTGCAACTCCGTAAACTCCTTCACCAGTTCTGTCGTCAGGTCGGTCTTCGCCAGTCGCACAGCAGTCATCAGTGCCACGCTGTCATGCTTCGCTCCGGCTTTCGCGGCAACATCAGACAACCAGGTCGCCGATTCCAGATTTTCTTCTGTCTTCCAGTAATACGCACCCAAGCTCCTTCTGGAAGGTGACGTTCTTCAGGCTCTCCACGCGCTCCACCAGCGGCACCTTCTGGTCGAAGTCCCAGAAGAAGCGCGCATCCTTGAAACGCGCCCGCAGTACACGCGCATTGCCGTGCCGGATAATCGCCTGCCCCTCATCGTCTGCCTTCGTGTTCAGTACCGCAAGAAAATGCGGAGCCAGCTTACCGTTCGCATCCTCTACGGCAAAATACTTCTGGTGATCGCGCATCACGGTCACCAGCACCTCTTCAGGCAGCACCAGATATTCCGGCTCAAAGTCACCGAGGATGACCGACGGCCATTCCGTCAAGTGTGTGACAGTCTCAACCAGCCCCTCGTCCTCGCGCCACCGCGCACCGGTCACCGTCCGCGTAACCTTGTCCAGCGCTTTGCGAATCACCTGACGCCGCTCGGCGACGTCAACGATGACGCTCGCACCACGCAGCGCCTCGGCATATTCCGTCGACGCGGCAATCACCACCGGAGCATCGCCATGCAAAATGCGGTGTCCGCGACTCACATTCGAAGATTTGATTCCTGCGATCTCCAGCGGCACAACTGCCGCATCCATCATCGCGACAATCCAGCGCACCGGCCGCACAAAGCGCTCCGGCTTCCCCGCACGCCAGTACATGTTCTTCGCCCAGTAGATTCCGAGAACTTCCTTCGGCAATTCAGTCGTCAAAATCTCGGCAGCAACCTTGCCTGCGCGCTTCACCGTCGCGCCAACGTACTCGCCTTTGGCGGTAGTCACCTTTTCCAGCGCATCAACGCCAACCCCGGCCTTCTTCGCGAATGCTTCCGCGGCCTTCGTGGCACTGCCATCCTTGAAAGCAACGCTCCACGAGGGCCCGGTCAGCTTCTCTTCCACATCGGCCTGCGACGCGCGCACGCCTGTCACCAGCACGGCCAGCCGCCGTGGCGTCGAGAAGGTCTTCGCGCTGGCGCCGTCGTCGAGCAGCCGCTCGCGCGTTAGAAGTTCATGCACGCGTCGCCCCAGCTCGGCCTCGGCCCCGGCAATCATCCGGGCTGGAACTTCCTCCAGCCCAATCTCAAGTAAAAAGTCAGACATGAAATCGTTTCTTTCCTGAAGCCATTAGCTTTCAGCTATCAGCCTTCAGCTTCTTTCGTGGTAACACACACAACCATGTTCGTCAGCAACCTGACTGAAAGCTGAAGGCTGAGACCTGAAGACTAAGCGCAACTTTGCTGCACTGCATACGCCTTCGCCACTCCCACTGCCAATGCCCGGATCCTGCCGATCACACCGACGCGCTCCGTCACGCTGATCGCGCCGCGCGCGTCCAGAATGTTGAACAGGTTGGAGCACTTCAGCGCCAGCTCATACGTCGGCAGCAGGGGAAACCGCTTCTTCTCTACCGTCGCCGCCGTCTCGCTGCCCATCAAGTCATTCGCGCGCTTCAGCAGATCGTGCGCCTCGGCCTCATACAGCCTGAAGTGCTCCCAGAGCTTCGGCACCTCGGCCTCTTCAAAGTTGTAAACCGAAAACTGCAGCTCCTCGGCCAGGCGGACTTCTCCATACGTCATCTCCGCCCCAGTCTCGGGATCGCGCGCCCACACAATGTCGTAGATGGAATCCACATCCTGGATGAACGCCGCAATGCGCTCGAGGCCGTACGTCAATTCCGCGCACATTGGATCCAGATCCATCCCGCCGCACTGCTGAAAATAAGTGAACTGGGTAATCTCCAACCCGTCCAGCATCACCTGCCAGCCGACGCCCCACGCGCCGCCAGCCGGCCACTCCCAGTTGTCCTCTTCAAACTTGATGTCGTGCTTTCGAAGATCAATCCCAATCGCCTCAAGAGACTGGAGATATAACTCCTGCACATTTACCGGCGGCGGCTTCAGAATCAGCTGAAACTGGGTGTGCTTGAACAGCCGGTTGGGGTTCTCGCCATAGCGCCCGTCTGCCGGACGACGGGAAGGCTGTGCATAGCCGACCCGGTAAGGCTTGGGCCCCAGCACCCGCAAAAACGTCTCCGGCGCCATCGTGCCGGCACCCACTTCCACGTCATACGGCTGTTGCAGCACACAACCGCGATCCGCCCAAAACCCCTGGAGGCGAAACAGCAGTTCCTGAAACGTCAGCGCTGATTTTTGATTCGAAGATGTTACCGGTGTAGAAGCCACAATACCTTCATCTCTTTCACAGGGACTGGAGCCAGTTTACCAGCCACTCAGAGGCTCACTCATTTCTCCTCACCGTAGTTGAATTCGGCCTGCCGAGGGGTTCGAAATGGCCTGCGCGCCTCGCTTCCGTGCGCCAGATCACAAATTCGCAACTACAGTTGCACACGTTTCCCCCAAAATCAACTGAATCAAGGCTCCCAGACTGATCCAAAAGTCGCAGTTCCCTCCCCCATTCCGCATCTATTCCTGCGCCAAAAGTGTTCCTAAAATAGATAAGGCAAGAGGAAGACCCCATGCGCACGAGTACGAAAGGCTGGATCGGCGCGGCGGTGGCTCTTACCCTTGCGCAGACTCTTGCATCGGCATCGCTGTCACGGGGCCTCGCCCTTACCGCCATCAGCGACTTGATAACCGTCTTCATGCTGCTCGCGATCGTCATCGCGTTTGCCAAGAACGCCATTCCTGCACATGGACGCCTGCGAGTCTTCTGGGTACTGCAGGCCGTCGGCTGGTCAATCACCGTTAGCAACCAGCTTTTGTGGACGCTCTACGATGTATTCCTGCGAAAACCGGTTCCGACGCTTTTTGCCGGCGACGTGCTCCTGTTTCTTCCCGGAGTGCTGATGCTCGCGGGATTCCTGCTCCGTCCGCACCTCGAACAATCCAGGCGCAGCGCCCGGTTGGGAATGCTCGATTTTCTGCTCCTCATTCTCTGGTGGATCTACTTCTACGGATATCTTGTCTCCTGCTGGCAGTACATCTCGCCCAACGAGGGCCTCTACAACCGAAACTACGACCGGTTGTACATGATGCAGATCGTGGTTGTAGTGTCTGTGCTCCTCCTACTCATCCGACAAAGTGCCGGGCAGTGGAGACGCTTTTACGCGCTCTACATTGGCACGGTGCTCTTTAATTACCTCTGCTTCGTGCTTGTGAACCGAGCCATCGAGCATTCCACGTATTTCAGCGGAAGCTGGTACGACCCTCCCGGCATGGCGGCCTTCGTTCTCTTCGTTGTGGTCGCCATGTTTGGCCGCAGACTGCGGTTGACACGGGAATCAACCGAAAACGAAAGGCGCGGGTCATGGATGACAGCACTCGCGATCCTGGCGGTTCTTTCTCTCCCGGTCATTGTTCTTGCCGCGGTGTTGGAACGCGGAGTGCCGCTCGAAATCATGCACTTCAGAGTGCTCATTACTGCAGCGGCCATGTTCGCCATGGCCGCCCTGGTCTTCATGAAGCAGCATCTCTTGCACAGAGAATTGAAGCGTGCGAATCGAGTGCTCGAGGAATCCTCGACCACCGACCCGCTGACAGGAATCCGCAACCGGCGATTTTTTGCAGCGACAATCCAGCGCGACGTCGGAGAGTGTGTGCGCGCCTATGCTGAAGCCGGCGACATCGCAGAGCGCGACCTGATCTTCTATCTCATCGATCTGGACAATTTCAAGAGAGTAAACGACCTTCATGGCCACGATGCAGGTGATCGCGTCCTGATAGAGGCTTCGCGGCGCATCGGTTCCGCAATTCGCAACTCCGACCTGCTAGTGCGCTGGGGCGGCGAAGAGTTTCTGGTTGTCTCCCGCGGAACAGATCGCCATAAAGCAGGAACTCTTGCCGAGCGAGTATTGGATGCATTTCGAGCGAAGCCGTTCGCCGTCGGTATTTCAGACCAGATACAGCTGACCTGTTCCATCGGCTGGGCCGCGTTTCCCTGGATTGAAGAAGACGTCGACGGCGTGGGATTCGAAGTTGTACTCAAGTACGCCGATCGTGGCCTCTATCGCGCCAAAAAAGCCGGGAAGGACCAGGCGATCCACATGACACCGTCCCGCGAAGTAGTAGATCCAGGACGAGGCCACGAGGATTTTGACGATTCTCTAAAGCAGTCAAAGCTCCAGCCGGCCGGTCACATCATCGAGAACGGGAAGTAGTCTGCCCTCGCAAAACTGGATTCTCGTCAATGCATCTTCCGATCTACAATCTCCATCTGCCCTTGCTATACTTCCTCCCACTCTATAAAGGATTCCCAAATGCCAGCGATTCCCCAGCACGACATCGTTATTCGACCTGCAAACGCTCAAGACGCTCCCATTTGCGGAGACATCTGCTATCGCGCCTTTTCCGCCATCAACGCAGAGCACAACTTTCCCTGCGACTTTCCCCATCCTGAAGCCGCAGTTGGCGTACTCAACGCGATGTTCAGCGCGCCCGGCATCTACTGTGTCGTTGCCGAACGCGAAGGCCGAATCGTCGGCAGCAATTGCCTCGACGAGCGCTCAATCATTCACGGGGTTGGACCGATCACCGTGGACCCTGACACGCAGAATCACGGGGTAGGCCGAAAGCTGATGGAGGCCGTGATTGATCGCGCCCACCAGCGCGGCGCCGGCGGAATGCGCCTCGTGCAGGCCGCATTCCACAATCGCTCCCTTTCCCTTTACGCCTCGCTCGGCTTCGACATTCGCGAACCTCTCGCCGTGATGCAAGGCCGCACCCGCGAGCGGTCGATACCTGGCTGCACGGTACGAGCAGCCACTGTCGCCGATTTGGCCGCTTGCAATGCCCTTTCACACCGTGTGCACGGATTCGATCGCGGAGCAGACCTGGACCACACTATCCAGCAAGGTACCGCTCTTGTCGTCGAACGCGGCGGCCGCATTACAGCCTACGCCTCGCACCTTGCCTTCTTTGGCCATTCAACCGCCGAATCCAACGCCGACCTGCAGGCTCTCATCGCGTCGGTCGACTCCTTCCCAGGATCCGGCATCCTCGTCCCCACGCGCAATGCCGGACTCTTCCGGTGGTGCCTTTCCAACGGACTCCGCGTCGTCGAGCCCATGACCTTGATGTCGACCGGTCTCTACAATGAGCCCGCAGGGGCGTTTCTTCCCTCGGTTTTGTTTTGAGAGTGCAACCGCAGGTCAGATAGAATTGCCGAGCCCCATCCTCGAGGTCATTCTCATGCTTCCCATGCAGTCCACGATGTCTGATTTTCAGCTCACCATCGGCTCCATCTTTGAGCACGGTGTGCGGGTCCACAGCGAGAGCGAAGTCATCACGTGGACGGGTGACCAGGCACGTCGCTCCACCTTCCGCGAAGTGGGCGATCGCGTCCGTCGTCTTGCGTGCGCTCTCCAGCGCCTCGGTATTCGCCCCGGAGATCGCGTCGGCACCTTTTGCTGGAATACCCAGGAGCACCTCGAAGCCTACTACGCTATCTCGTCCATGGGTGCCGTCGTCCACACGCTCAACATCCGCCTCTTCCCTGATCAGCTCACCTTCGTCGTCAATCACGGCGCAGACCGCATCATCCTGGTCGACGCATCGCTCTACCCCGCGCTTGCCCGGGTCGCGAAAGACCTTCGCACCGTCGAACACATCATCGTCGTTGGCGATGCATCCGGTCTTCCCGACAATCTTCTCCGCTACGAACAACTCCTCGCCGCCGAGCAGCCCGAGTTCACATGGCCCGATCTCGACGAACGCTCCGCTGCCGCCATGTGCCACACCACCGGCACCACCGGAGACCCCAAGGGTGTGGTTTACAGCCACCGCTCCATCTACCTGCACGCTCTCGGAATCTGCGCACCCTGGTGCCTCGGTCTCAACGTCAACGACCGCGTCCTCTCCATCGTGCCCATGTTTCACGCGAATGCATGGGGGATCCCCTACGCAGGTTGGCTCGCCGGCAGCGACTTCCTCATGCCCGGTCCCTTCCTTCAGCCCGAATCGCTCTGCCGCTTCATCCGCGAGTGCCGCCCTACCATTTCTGCAGCCGTGCCCACCATCCTCGCCGGGATGCTGCAACACGCTCTTGCGCACTCCGTCGATCTCTCCATGTTCCGAATTCTGTTCAACGGCGGAGCCGCACTGCCCCGGAGCCTGGCGCAGGGGTTCAAGGATCATTTCAACGTCAAAGTTGTGCAGGGCTGGGGACTCACGGAGACGAGCCCCGTCGCGGCATCGGCGCAGCCGCCTCGTCAGTGTCCCAAAGATGAAGAGATCAACTGGACGACAAAAACCGGCCGCATCATTCCCGGAGTTGAACTGCGGGTCTGCGACGGCGACACTGTTCTTCCGTGGGACGGTGAATCCGTTGGCGAGTTCGAGGTGCGCGGCCCGTGGATCACCGCGTCGTACTATGGCAACCCCGCTCCCGAGCGCTTTCACGACGGCTGGCTGCGCACCGGCGACGTAGGCCACATCGACGCGCATGGCTATATGCGCATCACTGACCGTTCCAAAGACGTCATCAAATCCGGCGGCGAGTGGATCTCGTCCGTTGAGTTGGAGAACGCCCTCATCGACCACCCCGACGTGCTCGAAGCTGCAGTCATCGGCGTGCCCGACGAACGCTGGGACGAGCGCCCCCTTGCCTGTGTCGTTCCCAAAAGCGGTGCATCCATCGACATCGCGATCCTCCGCGCGTATCTTGCAGGCCGAGTAGCCAAATGGTGGATACCCGAGCGCTGGGCCTTCATTCCTGAAGTTCCGAAAACCAGCGTTGGCAAGTACGACAAGAAAAATCTGCGAGCACAATACGCCGCCGGCCAGATCAAGGAAATCATCGACCAGGGCGAGCGGGTCAGGAAAGAGAAACTCTCCGCCGACCTCGTCGGCTGATCGCGTGCGGTATTCGCTACCACTGCCGAAAAGCAACCGCAGATCCTTCGACTCCCGTTGGTCGGCTCAGGATGACAACGCAGCAATTGTTAGTGTTTTGCTCTTCGCTTACTCGTCAGGGTTCTGGGTGCCTTATCCATGACGCAGTTTCAATGCGGCATGGGTGGGAGAGCACCAACCTCAACAATCCGTCACCCCAACATCCGCCCCAGCATCTCTCCCGACTTCAGCTTCCTCTCCATGTGCCGCTCCAGAGACTGCATTGCAAACCGTCGCAGATCCTGCCCCCGTCTTCGCGGCCAAGCCTCACCCGCAAATGCCCCCACCGGAGCACGCAGCATCTTCAACGCGAGTTGCCACGAGTCCGCCGACAATTCGCTTGCATTCCCCGCACGGTGCACATGGCAAAACAACCCATCCGCATACGCGTTGAAACTTGTTTCGCCCGCCACCAGGGCCTCGCCGCATGCCGTGCAATGCGCAATGTCCGGCAGTAACCCCATCAGCCGTGTCATCCACAAGGCAAAGTACGTCAGCGGCATCCACGGATGCTCCACGGTCGTCTGTTCCAGCACCGAAACAATCAATCGAAACACGGTCTCCTGCGGATCGTGCTCCGGCAGCATCTCTTCCAGCACTTCAGCGTAAAAACTCAGCACCGTCAATCGCGCCTGATCCACCGGCGCCGACAGCGGAGAGCGAATGATCTCCAGCTGATCGAGCCTCACCAACTCCTGCTTCGGCCGCTCCACAAACCAGGCCTTTGCCACCGTCATCGGCTCGAGAGCGCCGCCAAACCGCCTGCGCGATTTCAGCGCCGACTTCGCCACGCCCGTCATCTTCCCGTAGTCGCGCGTAAAAAAACTTACCACAAGGTCGGCTTCGTGCACCGGCCACGTGCGCAACACCACGGCTTCTGACGTCAACACCGCCACGCGTGATTCCTCAACCGCTCTCAAACGCACAAACGCGCCCGCCGCAGCGGACGCGTCTTGAACTCGCGCAATCGTCTCTGCGCTACAACCAGGCTACCGACCGAAATGCTCGGCGTTCTTCTGCGTAAAGTGCGCCCATTTCTCCGGCACATCATCCTGCGCAAAGATAGCCGATACCGGGCACGCCGGAACGCAAGCGCCGCAGTCGATGCACTCGACTGGATCGATAAACAGCTGATCGGCCGCACCGTGATCGGCTTCGTCCTTCTTGGGGTGGATGCAATCGACTGGACAAGCGTCCACACAGGCGGTGTCCTTGGTGCCGATACAGGGTTCTGCGATTACATAAGCCATTCTGATTTCTCCGACAGAGTTGAAGTCTCGACGCTGATAGTAGCACACGGCCCTAAGGCCTGACTCCAGCCCTGGCCGCCCGCGTTTTGCCATGCGGGAACCACTGAAACACCCCACTGCGTCGGGCAGCAGCACACCGCCGCTAACTTGTTAACTGGCAGGCACCAAGCGCTGTTGACGGCGATTTACTCCAGTCCCTTGGCCTTCAGTTCCCTCATCGCCGCAAACTCCTCGGGCGTAGGAATCGGCGACAACCCGCGTCCCGCAAAAAGGTCCTCAAACATCCCCACCATTTCATCGTGGATGAGCCCGTTTGTCGCCAGGACTTCATGACTGTCCAACTGGAAGGCTCCGCCGGCAAAGTCCGATACCCTGCCGCCGGCCTCGGTCACCAATAAAACTCCAGCCGCAGTATCCCAGGGATTCAGGTTGAATTCCCAGAATGCCTCCAGCCGTCCCGCCGCCACATACGCCAGATCCAAGCGCCGCCGACCCGGCTCGCCGCACACCATGCGACCGCAGTGTGAACTCGTGGTAGAAGTGGATATTCGGGTTTTGGTGCCGCTTCCTGCTGGGAAACCCCGTTGACACCAGGGCCTCCGCGAGACTCGCCGTCTTCGACACTTGCAGCGGCTTCCCGTTCAGCGTGGCGCCTCGTCCCCGCTCCGCGGTGTACAACTCATCGCGCATCGGGTCGTAGATTACCGCGGCCTGGATCGTTCCATCCTCATCCGGCTTCAGCCCGGAACCGCGCTGTTCGAGGCCCAGTGAGACACAAAACTGTGGAAACCCATGCGCAAAATTGGTGGTCCCATCCAGCGGATCGACGTACCAGCGAAACTCCTGCTCCATCCCCTCCCGCGTGCCTTCTTCGCCATAGACACCGTGGTCAGGAAACGCCTCGCCCAGCCGCGTGCGGATCAGCTTTTCCACCGTCCGGTCGGCCACCGTCACCAGGTCAACGTCTCCCTTGTATTCGGTGGCAACCCCCTCGGCGAAGAACTCGCGCAGTCGCGCCCCCGCCTCGCGCGCAATCTCCGCGGCCTTCGGCGTCCACGTCATCTTCTCGGTCGTTTCAACAGCCGATTCGTTCACTCGGCAGCCTTCGCGGGCGATGCTAACCCATTGCGCTGTCCACGGCGCCTGCCCGTCTCGGTAATCGTCTCAACCTGATGCTTGTAGATGAACAGGTTGGGTTTGCCGTCGCGTGTCAGCCGCAGCATTCCATCATCGAAATACTCGATCCACCCGCGAACAACCTCACCGCCGCGCAGTTTCACAGCCACGGGAACCTGCCGTTCACTCAGTGATTTCAGATAGAGGGCTTCTTGTCCCGTTTCACCCGGAGGGGGAGTTTTCGCGTGTCGCCGCGTGGGGATTCCAGGAGTCATAGTGCCATTTTAGATGCAATAACCAATGGCAATGGTTGGGAATGTGTGAATGCTGAACAGCCAAAGGTCCAAAGTCACGGCCAGCGAACCGCTTCTCGAAGAGTGTGGCAATAATCAACAGGCATCGAAACTGGCATGTTTAACAGTTGCGCAATCAGCGGCCGCCCTCAAAGGCAGTCTTCAACCGACCACTGGCCGTTGCCGGCACGCCAATAGTCGACTCCGCTGGAATCGACACTTTCTCTTGAAGTTTCTGGGAGGCTGGTTGCCCCTTAAGACGCTCCAGAAAATGCTCCATCTCCGTGCGCGTTACCCATCTCACGCGCAGCTGATTGCCATACATGGCGGCGGAATCCTCTTCGCACAATACGATGGAAAATCCGATGCCGTCTTTGCCGCAGCGCACCACGGTCGCCTGAACGGTGAAGCAATCGAGATCGTTTTCGGGCGGAAGATTCGTGCGTTTCAATGTGATCGGCATCTCGGTTCCCGGGATCCACCGCTCGTCCGTCAGCAGACAGAATCCTGTCAGGCTGATGTCCCCCAGTTCGTAGGGCTTCGACGAATGCGCTGTTCCCAGGTAGCCCACCAGCGGAGGTATCGGGTGGCGCTGCTGTTTGCGCTGATCGGGAAACAAGCGCCTGAGAATGCGCTTGAACAATGATTCCGTGAGAAAGCACTCCACCCGGCGAAGATCAACTTCTTCGTCGCTCCTGCTACGGATGCCGCTCTCCGCAATCGCGGCGTTTCTCGGCATCGATTCCGGCCATCCCACATTCGAACTCATCGTTTTGGCCCTTCAACTTCCAGTTTTATTCAGAACCCGGGCCGTTACACCAGGCGACGCGTAATCGGCCCGTGTCCTGCGAAGCTCCCCCCTGGAAAGCGAACTTCGCTGAGACAGAAGCCGTGAGGCCCCGTCCCATGGTTGAAGCCTATTCCGCATCCGCTAAACCGAAAATCCACCGGGAGTTGCATCAGCCGTGGCTCATTCGATTCGCTTGGGAGGTTACCGTTGCTCGCCGCGCCCGTATCCAATGGCACGTGATTCGTAACGCTCCAGAATCGAATTCACGACGAAAGCGAGGACAAAGTCGACTTTTATTCCTGAATGAATCTTTCGTCCCCACACAAAAAAACGGCAACGGACGATTGTCCGTTGCCGTTCCGTTGGATATGTGTCCGGAAACCTAATCGCCGCCTTAGTGGCCCGGAGCTTTCGTCGGAGCAACACTACTCTGGGGAGTCGTGTCCGGCTCTTTCTGCGGCGGAGCTTCAGCCGGTTTCGCCTGCGGCTGCGATGCGGCCTTCTGACGGCGATCGGCGGCCTTCTGCAATTCCTCCTGCTTCTTCGCCTTTTCCTCCGCAGCCTGCGCGTCGGTCACATAACGGAAGACCTGCAAACGGCCCGGCTCCTGTTCGGTGGTGAATACCCGGTTCTGTTTGTCGATGGCCACTCCGCTCAGCGCTTTGAACTGGCCAGGCAGTTCACCGTGACCCGATCCCGACATAGGTCAGCAACTGCCCTTCACGATTGAATACCTGCAGGCGGTCTTCCATCTGGTCAGCCACCCAGATGTGCCCATCGCCATCGACCGCGATTCCCTTTGGCCGCGCAAGGTATCCCGGCCCATCGCCGTGTTTGCCAAACTCACTGATGAAATTCCCATCCGCATCGAAAATCTCCACGCGGTTGTTCAGCGTGTCCGTCACATACACATTCCCGTCCCCGTCCAGAGCCACGCCCTGCGGCGCTCCGAAATCTCCCGGTGTCGTCAAGAAAGTGATTCTTGCCAGCTGGTTCCAATACGTCGCAGCAGTTTCAGCGTATCCGCGTCGTAAACAATCACCTGGTCCTGCTGCGTGTCGACAACATAGAGAAAACGATTCGTCGTGTCGATCGCCAGCCCAACCGGATCCACCAATCCCTCCGTGATCTGGTTCTCCACCTCGTGCTTGGCATTGAGAATTAGAACGCGGTGCAACTTTCCGTCAGAAACAAACAGCCGGTCATCATCGTCAATGGCCAGACCGTTGATCCATCCGAAGTGCGCTTCAATGCCGTTGCGGATCATCTGGACAGTCGCGTGTCTCGGTGTTGAAAATGAAAACCGCGCCCACCCGCTGATCGGCCACATACACCATGCCCTTCGAATCAACCGCGATGCCATAGGGTCCGATCATCTGGAATGGAAACGTCTTGGGATTGACCTTTTCCGCTTCCGTTTGCCCACCCGCCAACCGGTCCATCCAGCTTGCCTTCGGCTTGCTGTTCTCTGTCGGGGTGTAATCGATCTTGGCCCCGGCAAAATAGTCCACCCAGCGGATACGCCCGATGTTGGGAGGGCTTGGCCACACCAGCTTCGTTGGGTCAAATCCAAATTTGCGCGGCCGTGCCTCAGGCAGCAGGCGCCGTATCGGCCTTCTTTTTCTTGCTCGCATGAGCGGCCGACGGAAACGTCAGTCCCACCGCAAGCAGAAGCAAAACAGCAAACCAGCTGCGGTTGCGAATCGAATTGAAGAGGAAGCGATACATCTCTATCTCCATGTGCAGCGCACAGCACCTGACGCCGAACGCTGCATTTATTTCCCGGGTAGATACTGTTTCATTCATGTTGAGCCGGTTCTTGTGGCAGTTGTCGCAAAACGCCATGTTGTTCACCTGGTCCTTCACCAGCAGGTCGGGCTGCGCCGAAGCATGCGGCTGATGGCACGAAAGACAACTGAGCGGCGTCTTTACCTTGCTTTGATTCGTTGGGTCCATCACATCCGAAACAGGATGGCCTTCTACCGGATGTCCAAGGCCATAGCGCAGCGGCAGAATCGCAACCTTGTTCTTCACGTAGTAGTCATCGGGCAACCTCACCGTTCCGTTGAAAAGCGTCAGCAGGTGATTCGCTTCGTCCTTCTGCGCAACGGATTCCGACCCATGACACTCCAGGCAAAGCGCATTCCCTTTGACTCGCAGCAGATGTTCGTTATCGCCGCCATGCGCGGTGTGGCACGTAGAGCATCCCTGCGCAAACGCCGGTTGATGATGCACCGACTTCTTGCGCAGCTCGTCAATGTCGCTGTGGCATCCCAGGCAAATCGTCACCGCATCGGTCTTCGGCAATCCGGGCTGGCTGCTGGCGTGCGGATTGTGGCAATCCGTGCAGTCGCCCGCCGCGCCCGGGTGCGGTACTTTGGCCGAATCGATCTGCTTCGCCACGTCGTCGTGGCACGTAACACATAGCGCCTTCACATCCGTCTGCGTCAGTACCACCTTCCCATCCTTCGCCGGCTGGTGGCACGTGTCGCAACCGTTCCCCTGGAACGGCACATGCTGGAACTTCGCCATCAGTTTCGGCGAATCCGACTGGTGCGGATCGTGACATTGCACGCAATTCGCGGTGCCGAACGGCTGATTAGTTATGCTTCTTCGCCAGATCGGCATCCTTCGGATCGTGGCAGTCCACGCACAGCGCAGGAGGCGCCTTGGTCAGATGGAAACGATTTTCCGCCGTCGGCTCCGCGCCCGTCTTATGCGTCAGGTGGCACGTATCGCATCCCATATCGAGCGCAGCATGGCGGCTGCCCTTGTCGGATACATGCAGCCCTGTCTTGTGGCAGCTCAGGCAGAGATTTTCTTTCTCGTCGCCCGACTTCGGCTTTGACCAGTTGATTCTTGTTGTCGCTCGAGTGCGGGTCATGGCACGTCAGGCAATCGCGCACCGCCGGCGGATGCACCGTTCCCTTGATATCCGCAGCCTTCTTGTCCGCATGGCAACTGATGCAAAGCGCAACGGGCGTCGCCGTGATCAGCTTTACCCGCGTCACATCCTTGGTGACCCGGATCTCATGGCAGCCCAGGCACCCGCCTTGCATCGCCGAGTGAACAAACTTGTGTTTGGCCTTGTCGTCGTGGCACTCCAGGCACTTCTTGGCGTCGGTATTCTTGTCCAGCGGAACCGGGTGCACCGCCGCCATCGCCCGCAGTCGCAAGCAACAGCATCAAGACTATGCCGACCATGCCGCCCAGCCGGGACCAGCGACGCTCCTGGCCGGCAGCCACTCTGCGGAACCATGCGCGACGAGGGAACAATTTCATAAACTCTCTTCACCAATGCTGCTTGCACGAACATTGCCGCAACCTACAAGCAACGCCCGCACAGTTCCAAACCGCGCCCAACTTTCTCCACATCAGCAAGTTCGCTGGCTTGATTACAAATCGAAACAAGAGTGCATGACTGTGATTTAAAACACACCATGGGCGTTCTGCCTCACCTTCTTCGGCCAAATCCCCCAGCCCGGAAGATTTCGCCCGATCGACGGTGTCGCCCCATGCGTCAAATTCCCGAGCATCCGCTTTCCCGTTGCGCGATTTAGCCCAGACCGGCCTACCACCAAAGTAATGGCGCAGTCGCTTAAGTCTTTTCGATCTGCGGGTTTAGCACTTTCCGCACTCTTGTGGCGCACCGCTTGCATATACCACAGATGGAGACGGGCAAGGCTCCGCGGACAACTACGCAGAATTCCTGCAGCGGATCGGCCGCCTGTCTGCAATCGCGGCACCGGATCTCCGTCGAAATCAAGGCCTCGTCTGTTGAGGGATCGCATCGTGAATCAGGTTCGGGTCAATTGGCAGATCAAGGCAATCGTGCCCGTAGTCTTTGTGCTCCTCGGCGGGCCTGCTCCTCTTCACGGTTGCGACCGTCATCCCTGGGCGAGACCGATCGCCGCACCGTGATCATGCTGGCCGGCAGCGGGAGCAGTCATCATCTGCGGAGTGTCGATCGGCGGTGCTGGCTTATCTCATTCAGCGCCCCATGATCGAATTGCAGGAAAAGGTCGCATTGATCAGCGACGGCAACCTCGACGTCGCTGTCAGCTTCTCCAGCCGCAACGACGAAATCGGTGACCTGGGCCGAAATTTTAATCACATGATGCAGCAATTACGCGAAAGTCGTAGGGAGATTGAGACCATGCATCGCACACAGATGTCCCGCGCCGAACACCTGGCCACGCTCGGCGAACTGGCAACCGGTTTGGCTCACGAAATTCGCAATCCCCTCGCCGGAATCGCCGGCGTCATCGACATCATCGGTCGCGATCTTCCTGAGTCCAGCCCCGCTCGCGCCATGGTCAAGGATGTTCGTCTCGAAATCAACCAGATCAATCGCATTCTTACCGACCTTCTTGAAACCGCCCGCCCCCATCCGCCCCAGATGATGCGCAGCAATCTCAACACCACCGTCGAACACGCCGTCATGCTGGCCCGCCAGCAGGTCCTCAGCCGTCCCATCAAGATCGAACTCGAGCAGGCTCCCAGCCTCCGCGAAGTCGAACACGACAGCGACCAGATTCACCAGGTGGTTCTCAATCTTCTCCTCAACGCCGTGCAGGCCATCGACGGTGCCGGCACCGTCACCGTCGCAATCGGTTCGAAAGAGGATTCGCCATCATCACCGTCACGGACACCGGCCGCGGAATGTCTGACCAGCAGATTTCCCAGATCTTCCGCCCCTTCTACACCACCCGCAGCAACGGCACCGGCCTCGGCCTCTCGCTCGTCCGCCGCATCGTGGAGGAACACCTCGGCCGCATCGAAGTCACAAGCGAAGTAGGCAAAGGCAGCACTTTCGCGGTCCAGCTCCCGTTCGCTCCTTCTGCCATCCCTGCCGAATTCGTTTGATCCTGCGTGGGCCGGAGGGCTATTGCGGCATGGGGCTTCAGCCTCCACGAACAACCTTTTCGGCCGCCAGAATAGCCCGCTCTGTCGCGGTCGAGCCCGAGGTCCCATTTCCTATTCCCAGCTTCTCCCTTTCTCCCATCAGTTACGTGATTTCAATCACATTCTTCGCAGCACAATAGCCCCTTTAATATCTTCAGCGTTGTATCGGGGATCACTTCGATACAGTCCGAGCACAGATCCCCGATCCAAGCGACAACCCCGAACTTGCGCTCGAAATGAGAACGACGATGATGCCTGCAGAGAAAGTGATGATCGTGGACGACGAGCGCCTGGTGCGCTGGTCCCTGCGCCAGAAATGCGAAGAGTGGGGCTACTCCGTCATCGAGGCCGATGCCGGCGAACCGGCCCTCCGCCTCGCCCAGCGCGAATCTCCCGATCTCGTTCTGCTCGACGTGCGCCTGCCCGATCTCACCGGAATCGAAGTTCTCGACCAGTTGAAGAAGAACGGGGATGCCCGCGCCGTCATCATGATCACCGCCGATCCGCAGCTCGATGACGTAAAGGCTGCGATCAAGCTCGGCGCCTACGACTTCGTTGGCAAGCCAATCGACTTCGAAACTCTGCGCGAAGCCATGGAGAACGCCCTCGCAGCAGCAGCCGGTACGCGCAACGGCGATCTGCAGAGCGCGCGCGGCAAGGCACGTCCCGGCGTGGGCTATGACAAGCGTCGTCAGCGTTTCGCCCAAAATGACGGAGCTGATGAACTTCGTCAAGAAAGTCGCCTCCTGCGAGGCCTCCACAATCCTCATCCAGGGCGAAAGCGGCACCGGCAAGGACCTCATCGCCAAGACCATTCACTACGAAAGCAGCCGCCACGAAAAGCCCTTCGTCGCCATCAACTGCTCCGCCATTCCCGAAACTCTGATGGAAGCCGAACTCTTCGGCCACGAGAAGGGCGCATTCACTGACGCCAAGCAGATGAAGAAGGGCCTGTTTGAAGCGGCCGACGGCGGCACTCTCTTTCTCGACGAAATCGGCGAACTTTCTCCTTTGCTCCAGGCAAAACTTCTGCGCGTGCTTGAAGACCAGGTCATCCGCCGCGTCGGCGGCCTGCGCGATATCCAGGTGGACGTGCGGGTCATCGCCGCATCGAATCGCGATCTCGAAAAAGCCGTGCGCGAGGGCACGTTTCGGCAGGATCTGTATTATCGCCTGGCCATCATTGCCATCTTTATTCCACCGTTGCGCGATCGCAAGGAAGATATTCTTCCTCTCGTCGACTTCTTCATCGAGCGCTACAATCGCCGCTTCCGGAAAGCGGTTCGCGGCATTACCGATGAAACTCGTCATCTGATTCTCGCGCCATAACTGGCCGGGAAATGTGCGCGAGCTCAAGAACACGCATCGAGCGCGGAATGATTCTCGAAGAGGAACCGTTCCTGCGCTCCATGTATCTGCCGTTCTCCGTGGGAGAATCGGGCGGGCGCACCCTCTTCGAGCGCACCTCGCCCGCAGACGGCGGACGCAAGCTGGCCAATGGGCGCGCTCTTCCGCGACTCTACATCCCCGAAGGTGGAACATCGCTGGAGGAGTTGGAACACTCCATGGTCGAGCTGGCCATGAGCCAGGCTAACGGCAACCAGACGAACGCCGCCAAGCTGCTCGACATCAGCCGCGATGCCCTTCGCTACAAGCTGAAAAAATTCAGCATGGCCCCCTCCGAAGACGAAATCTAACGCCATCTATTAGGCCGAGGCGAACCGGCTCAAGCTCAATCAGAATCCAGCCGATGAACGGAACAAAGCAAAGTGAGGCCTTGTTCCATGAAGCGGATTCTCCTCGTTGTCTTCGTTCTGCTGGCATTCGCAGGCTTCGCAATGGCGCAGATTACGCAGCAATCCACTGACGTGCTCGGCGCTCATCTCAACTACGGACGCGGCTGCACAGCCTGCCACGCTCCGCATAGCGGCACGGCCGGCAACGGAAAGCTTGCGACTTCCGGCTCGGGCAATACGATGCTGTGGGGCGAAGATGTCAGCGGTCTCTATGGCAAGACCATCACCACAGGCGGCGGCAAATTTGTTGAAGTCCTGCCAACGAGCATGTCTGCCAATACGCCAGACGTGTCCGGTATGCTCACGTGCCTGGGTTGCCACGACGGCAACATGGCTCCGGCGGCCATGATGAGGAACAAGGTCTATGAGAATCTTCCCACGACCTATGGAAACCGCAACACCATCCCCACGCTCATGACCGACAGCGGTGCCGGAAGCTACGTCAGCGCGCATCCGATGGGATTGAATGCGACGGTCAATTGCGGTGGAGCTTCCGGCTGGGATTGCACCGAGGCAAACGGCCTCATCAGCATGAGAGGCCTGGCCTCGAGCCGGTTTGTCACCAGCTACGGCTATTTCGTCAAGCCCGGTGTCTACAACAACAAAGCCGTGGTCGTTTGCACAACATGCCATGAGCCGCATTCGATGAATGTGGTCACAATCGGGCGCAATTCCAACTCTGGTTTGCCACCTGGAACCTACGCGACCACTTTCTTCCTGCGCGCGCCCTACAATCCGAACGACACCAACCCCGCGTCGAACCAGACGGCACAGTTCTGCCGTCAGTGCCACGCAGACAAATCAAATGAGATGAACGGCAGCACCGCCGGTACCGTGTTCTAGCGAGGAGGTATTACCGGTTCACGCCCGGAGCCCTGCGCACGGCGGCTGCCGCAACCGTCCCGTCAGGATTGTGGGCAACCTGGTGACAGACCAGCGTGCAGCTATTGGTCGCGCGGTTATAGGAAACCGGCAGACCTCCATTCGGCGCCACAACGTTCGAATCGAAGTTCACAAGCCGCTCGCCACTAATCGTTGCACTTGCGGCTCCCATGCCGTGGGCGGTGTGGCACGTTGAACAACTTACGCCTGCGTTGATGTGATCGCCATGATGATTCCAACTCGTGTTCTTCACGATCTGGTTGGCGAGATCGTGGCATTTCGCGCACAACGCATAGGGGCCATTCACGCTGAGATCGGGGTTGGGAAAGAGATTTGAAATCGCCTTGCCTGGCACGACCGCCTGGCTGAATTCATAACGACGCTCAAGAATATGCGTCCACCGGGAACCGTGCGGACCGTTTGCACCTGTTCCCCCAAACTCGCGATTGTCGTCGCTGTTGTGGCAATCCGTGCAGAGAATCTGCGCTCCCATCGCGCGACCGGGTGTGATTCCATCCAGGTTAAGCATGTTCGTCAGCAAACTGGGCTGCGCGAATACGCTGCTCCTGGTATGCATCACCGGATGACTCGACGTCGCAGATACTGCAAACTGCGGAATCTGGTTCAGAGGATCGCCGCCCGAAACCGCGCGCACCGGGAAATACCCATAAATAGGCAGCACCTGTTTGGCCGAGCTGGTTCCGTGGCAGCGCAGGCAATTCTCATACTGATTCACCGCCGGCGTAAGCACCGTGGTGCCGTCGCTCGCACTAATTCCGAGAATGTTCTTCTGCGAGAAGCGAAGCTGCGGGGCTGAAGGAAAAACTCCGACCGGCTCCGATCCATGCGCGTTGTGACAGTCGACGCACGTGGCATGTCGATTGTTATTGAGCAAAGCGCCTTCGGTCGCATCGTGCGGATTGGTCGATGCCGGGAATGGATGGCCGACCTTGGGAGTTGCATACTCCAGAAACACATTCGCGTAGGTCGGCATCGGCGAAACATTCGTTCCACCGTTGTGGCACGCAATGCAGTCCTGCTCGTTCTGTCCACGGAGCAAACGTGCTGGACCGCTTGCATTATGCGGCGCATGGCACGAGATGCAGGCATCGGCAGCAACCGTGGGATAGCTTCCCAACTTGGCCTGCGGCGAGATCTTGCTCGCCGAGAGAGCGTGCGCGCTGGTTGACCAGTCAGCTAGCGGATTCGCCTGGCCGCTCGACGTCCGGGTGGGATCGTGGCAGGCCAGGCAAAGCTGCCCATTCGAGCTGTCCTTCACCAGGAAGTTGAGCGACACCGGATCTTTAGCCTGGACGTGCGGATTGTGACACGAAGTGCATTCCACGTTTCCCTTAATCAGCTTCACCGCTTTCGTTGGGTCGGCCGTTGTCCCGCTGGCCGCCAGTGAAGCAGCCAGCGTGATGTTGTCCTGCAGGGGTAGCGCGAGACTGAATGGGTGCGAAGACTGCATGTTGCTGCCGAACACATCGGAGGAGAGCATCGATCCGCGCGTTGTTACCTGGCCATACGCCACAGTAGCTCCTACGGCGACTGTGCCGTCGTGGCAGCTCAAGCATTGATTGCTGACGGTGCCGAGTGTGGGCTGTGTATCTTTGTTCTTCGCAGTGGTGCTGTTGTATGTCGAGTAGACCTGCGTGGTGAGTTTCTGGTTCCAGAGGCCGGTATTCAATCCAGAGTGCGGAGCATGGCAGTAAGCGCAGGAATCAGACCGGGCGCCTGTAACCGGCGACGGGCCGCCTGGCTGCAGATTATGCACGCCCATCGCGTCACCCGCAATCTGCGCTTGTGTCGATGTTCCTGTAACTAGAATCGTCAGTGCGGCCAGCAGAATTCCGATTCTCACTTCGCTGCTCCCGCGACCTGACTTTTTACGCCGACGAATTGAAAGACCTGGATCCGGCGGTTGAATGAATCCACCACGAACACTTTGTCGCCATGGTCGATGAACAATCCTGACGGAAGCTGGAATTCTCCCGCATGCGTACCCTTGGCGCCAAAGTAATAGAGTAATTCTCCGTGCTGATTGAAAACCTGCACCACACCCCACAAGGAGTCCACGACGTAGACATCGCCTTCTGAGTCGACGCTCACAGCTTTTGGCCGGAAAATGGCCCCGGTGGAATCCCCGATCTTTCCGATGGCGAATTGGAATTTTCCGGTGTGGTCAAATGCCTGCACTCGGAAGTTCATCGCATCCACCACCAACAGGTTTGTTCCACTCAAGCGCAACTCAGTCGGCAAATTGAATTCGCCTTCGCCATTCCCCGTTTTGCCGATCGTCTGCACGATGTTGCCTTGCATATCGAGCACAAACACCTGGTCGCGAAGTGTATCCGTTACATAAATCCGCTGTTCCGTTGAGTCTACGGCAATTCCGGTGGGTCGCTTGAAATATCCTTCGCCACCCTTCAGGCTGCCGATGGCCCGGATGTACTTCCCGCCAGGGTCAAAGACAAAGATCTTGCCCGCTTCCGAGTCGGTTACATAGATATTGTCCTTGTCATCGACCGCGACGCACTGCGGCGTTGTCATCGCGTCCTTGGTTTTTTCCTTGCGCTCGATGAACTTGTACTTTCGCTGGGCGAAATCAAAGATGTGCACCCCTGAAGCGCCTGGGTCAGTTACGATGATCCGGCCGCGTGAATCAGAGATGACACTGTAAGGGCGTACAAGAAAGCGAAAATCTGGAGCGCCGGCGACGACGTCCACCAGTTTGTTCCAGAAACCTCTGTTCGGCTTTATCTCGGATTCAGAAGTGAAACTACGTTCCCAGGTGAGTTTTCGGCCGCCATCGAGGGACATCTCCCACAGATCTTGCGTAGCAGGAACCTTTGCTTTGGAGGCTGCCGAAGCTGCGGTAGAAAGCATGACAGCGCTAACCAGCATCAAAGTCGCGCTTCGCCGATACCACCGAGCTCGCATTAGAAGAAGTTGAACCAACGGGAAATCCCCATGTAGTACGACGAAATCACTTCAGGCTGCAAACCGGTGGTGCTGAATCCCTGCTCCAGGCGAGCATAGCCGCTGATGAAGTTCAATTTGCGAACATGATATTGAAGGAGAGCGTTATATTGACTGTTTTCGTTCGAAGACGTAATGCCATTGCCGGATGTATTGCTGGATGATTTACCGTATGTAGCCGCGAGAACCAGCTTCTTCGTGGGCGCGCTCGACAGTCCAAGGGAATAGCTCTTGCCACCGAATAGACTCACCAGGTCGGACGGCACAACTGGCAACGGCACCGGAAGGCCGATGAGACCCGCGCCGGTAACAAGCGCCTGGCCATCGGCTCTTGAGTAGCTGCCGGTGGCTGTAATCAGCGCACCATAGCCGATCGAGCCGTTATAGGTCGCGCTACTGCTTGAGGTACCGGCCTGATCGGTCAACGCGCTCCGTGCTCCGCCTGCCCCGGCACTGAGATTAAACATTCCCCAGTTTCGACTGACGCTGCCCGAGTAGTTGTAGTACGAGTTCATATACGTCACGAGAAGAGTCTGTGCATTTTGCGCATAACTGAACGACTCGTTCACGCGCCATCCGAGAACCTGGTCAGAAAAGTTCTCAGCTGCTGAAAAGCCTATGGTGTCCTGGCCATTCTGGTCGGACGAATTTGCGCTCAAGCTCCCGGACGAATTGATTGTGCCATTCAGGAGCTTATGTGAGTAGGTGGCGGCTCCTCCGTAGGATCTCACGCCGTAATCCTGTCCCAGAAAACTCTGGGTGCGGCGCTCAAAGAAGCCTGAAGTCTGCAGATTCAAGAGCGGCGTGTACGTGGCCACCGCCATCAAGTCCAGCGAATCGGAGGATTGGTTCAAATTCAACCCCGGAACACTACCTCCCGCCGTGACGATCGCCTCGGCGATCTGCCCTGCCAGGTTGTCTGAATAGTTCAGCGTACCTGTAATCGTCAACTTCTCGGCCGGGTGTACTCCGGCGTTTGCATTCACGATATCAATGGCTCCGTCGGATGTAATGCCAAGATAATCCGTGTTCCAAGTGGATCGGTTTATGCCACCCGAAAAATTGCCTTGAAGCGGGAGCAGATGCGAGATATTGAAACCGTATGCGGCGTTGTCAGAGTGTAGATCCAATGCGGCGCCGGTCACCACTGGCGGAATCTCCGACTTCCCACCGCCCGTCGTATAGTAGGCTCCCATGTTGAAGCCTTCCCATCGATAACCTGAATGAAGATTCAGGGAATGAAACGAGTTCTTACCTTGATCGTTTGCCCCATAGACCGAATACTGACTGCTGCCGGCTTGAAAGCCCGCAGAAAAGCTGGGCGCATCGGGGATATTTTCGCTCCAGTTAATGCCGAACGTATCACTGTCTCCGTGAGTCACGTAGTTGGCAAGTCCCGGAACCGCATAATTCCCCTCGCTGTTGTAGGCCTTGGAATATGTGACCGAACCTGGGAACCTGCTGCCTGAAAAGATATTGGCGCTGACGTTGAGTCCGCTGGCATTGGAAGTGGACTGAAAATTGGAGTTGGCCCGCGATTGATTCAGATAGGGCGAGAAGTTATAGGAGAGAAAATTCGGACTGTGAAGAGACCCGGTGAAATTTGCGGCGCCTCCCACCGTCCACCCGTGGGCTGACGGAGTCATATTCCCGTAGGTTGCGGTGTAGCCCGACGAGATCGTCCCGGTCCCACTCGTGCTCGTTTCACCGAACCGGATCTGTGCGCTTGCAGGGATCGCCGACACCAGAAGTCCTGCAGTCACCAGCCACGAAAATCGAATAGAGCGAAACACTCAACGCCATCCTTAGTTCTCAGGTGTCGGATTCCACTCTCTTGGATCCCCACCGAGTTCCAAATTCACTTGCTTTCCCCGGTCAGACTTTCGAACCGAGCTCCTTTCCCTTGGTTACAGTTCCTCGATCTTTGCGTTCTTGCGTAGTTTCTGGTCCAGGGAAGCCCGGAGTTGATTCCTCTTCTTCTCCTGCAGTTCCTTCTGCAATTGCGCCTTTACGTCTTCGAATTTCGCCTGCCCCGCGGGCGTGTGCGCCTGCAGACGCACGATAGTGTAGGCCTGTTCTACCTGGATCAGGTCACTCATGTCGTTCGGGTGCATTGCCTGAAGTGCCTTTACCACCTGCGGCGCCATTTCATCCACCGGCATTGGCTTGTGCTGGCCCATCATTACCCGGTAATCGTCATCCGAGATTTTCTCTGCAAGCAGCCCGAATTGCTCGGCCGTCTTGGTGGCCTTCGCTTGATGCTGCGCACTCTCTGCACGCGTGCGGGCTTCTTTTAACTGCGCGGCGGTGGCGTTAGGCGGTGGAAGGATGGAGATTGTCTGAAACGTGAACGTCTCCGGGTGATGAAATCGTGCCGGATTCTTGTCGTAATAGGCCCTGGCTTCTGTGGGAGAAATCACGCTTTTTTCGTCAACCGCGGTCTTCAAATAGGCTTCAATCAATAGAGAGCGCTGAATCTGCTGCTGCAATAACTGATGTGAGCCATTGAATTCGCTCTGCAGAAACGCGTTGTACTGCTCAGGCGTGGGAAATTGTTTGCGAAATTCTGCTTCGGCGCGCTGAAGCTTGACCGCCGGTACGGTCATCTTCTGCCGCGATGCCTCCTGGTAGACCAGTTCTTCGAAGATGATCATCTTCAAAGCGCCGTCGCGGATCTGCTTCTCAAACTCTTTTGGAATTCCGTTATGCTGCTTCGCATACGGAAAGATTGCGTACTCCTCGCGCACCAGCTCGGCGTCGGTAAGTACCGCACTGTTCACGCGTGCGACCGGCTTGTTGTTTGCGGTCGATTGAGCAGGCTTTGCAGCACTTTGCGCTGGAGTATTCGCGAATACGGTGGGAGCGTGTGATGACACCTGGGCTACGGCCGCACCGATCCCCAGAAGAAGATAAGGAAGAATAAAGATTCTGTACTTCATTTAGTTGACCCCCGTTTAAAAGGAAGGGGAGGGAAAGTACCCCTCCCCTCATGCATAGAGAATTTAGAAAGTAGTAATAGCTGTGCTGCCGTTCATTTCGTTCGCTTCGCCACCGTGGCACTGGCGGCAGAACTGCGCCGTCTGATTGCTGCCGGCGGTTGCGCTGGCCGGGTTGTAAGGTGCGCGAATGAAGAACATGGTCGCGTAGGTTCCGCTCGGCAGACCAGACTTCGGTCCGTTCGTTACTTTCACCACGTTCATCAGGTGCTGGTTGTGGCAGGTCGTGCACATCACAACCGGCTTCAAGTTGTAGACGCCCGGGCTGACAAAGAAGCCGTAGTTCGTGACGAACTTGGCTGAGCCCGCACCAGTCATCTGGACTTTTCCGGTGCCGTCGATGGTGCAATCCCAGTCGTAGGTACCACCGCAGGTCATCACGGCATTGAGGCCCACCGGGTGATCGTTGAGGTAATTCCCCGTTGTGGTTCCGTCATTTCCGAGTAGAGTCGGAATCTTGTTCTTGGTCCCATAAGTCGCTGGCAGCGTCTCATAGACCTTGTTCTGCATCATGGCGCCTGCGGCATAGTTGCCGTCGTGGCAACTGAGGCACATGAGCACGCCCGCCACATCGGGCGTTCCGGCGGTCAACGAGGTCGGTAGAACTTCAACAGCAATGCCGTGCTCGCTTTGACCCGTTGTAATGGTTTTTCCGTAGAGTGACGAAACGTCTTCGCCCCACAGAGCAATATTTCCCGAAGTCGGATCGGCTGCTCCGGCGTTGCCGTTGCCGTAGACGCCGCTGTGTGGTGCGTGACAGGCCGCGCAGCCGCGACCGTAGTTAAGGTGGGCGCCTAGGACGTCTGTCGTCGGCGTATAAATCTGTGCGGACGCGATTCCCGCGGCTGCCAGAAACAAAAGAGCAATTAGAAGAATTTTCTTCATTTGGTGGAGCCTCCTAGTGCGCACTCCTTACAACTCGCCGGAACCTTTACATCGACGTTGCTTGTCTCGTTTCCAGTCCAGCCAGCCTTCCGAATCAGCACGCCTCGTGCCGTTGCTTTAACACCTGTGCGGATTTCGGACATCACGCGTAATTCATTGTCGAGAAGCGGTTTGTACATTTCCTGCAAGAAACTATTCATGTATCCGCCCCAGAATCTGTCAGAGTCGATGGGCGTTCTCCCACAGTGCATTGGTGAAAAGCCCCAAGTCGTTCGTGACAGCCATCACAATTCGAGCGTTCAGCCTGCTTAAATGTGTGATCTACCTATGGACACTACTGATGAATCGCGCGCAATCCAGTGATGCACATCACGTCATCATGTGAGTTAGCTTGCTCTACTAATGTTGGCCGCGCGATTAGCACGGATGTGCAGCGCGCCAATGAAATCGTTCGTTCGGCGGGAAGCGTGCTTGCGGATTGTTCGCTGCTCTGCAACTTTCTTTTGAAGCGGAATTCTCGCGTTTTTCTCGCATTGGGAGTTCACGGCATGACAGACACATCAACCGCGGAGGCGCCAGCGATGCCAACCTTGCGGACTGCTCAGGTCTACTCGATGGCAGCTTTCTGCCTGGCGGTCGGCCTTGGCATCGGATACCTGATGCGCGGTTCACAACTCGCTGTGCCCTCGCCGAAGAGTACTGCGCAGGCAACAACGCCGGTACAAAAGCCCGCGGGCCATCGTCCCAGCCTCGACCAGATGAGGCAGCTGGCCGACAAGCAAGCGGCGCCCCTGCTCGAAAAGCTGAAGAGCAATCCAAACGACAGCTCGCTTCTGGTACAGGTGGGAGCCATCTATCACACCACCCACCGATTCAAGGAAGCAGCCGACTACTACACCCGGGCGTTGGACACCGATCCGAAGAACGTTGCAGTTCGTACCAAGCTGGCTTCGAGCCTCTATCGCAATGGTGATGTCGAGGGCGCGATCAAACAGTTGAATCAAGCCTTTGCCTATGACCCGAAGGACGCGAATGCGCTCTTCGACCTGGGCATGATCAAGCTGCAAGGCAAGGGCGACCCGAAGGGCGCATTGGCTGCGTGGCAGCGCCTGCTCAAGACAAATCCGCAGCTGAGCCCGGAGCGCAAGGCTACGGTAATGAAACTCATGGCCGATGCGATGACCATGATGGGAGATCAGCACGGAATCGAGACAGCGCGGAGGAATGACGAACATGAATAATTCTTCTCGAAGCAGTGGACCAGCGCAGCGGGCCCTGGTCCTGATGGCTGTCTGTCTGATGGCTGGAATTGCCGGCGGTTGGGCTGTCCGCGGAGCGCGCCTCTCTGCGCAACCAGGCACCGCGAAGGCCCAATCGGCGTCCGCCAGCCACAGCCTCGGTCGCAAACCCGGTGGCGCTCAACGCCCAGCAATGATCAGTTGAAAGCGGTGGCGGACAACCAGGCTGCTCCAATGATTGCGAAGCTCAAAGCGGATCCAAAGAATGTGGAACTCGCTTACCAGCATTGGCAACCTGTACTACGACGCGCAACAGTATCCTGGCGCCGTCGATTACTACGGACGCGAGCTTCAGATCAAACCCTCTGATACGGCAGTGCGCACCGACCTGGCAACTGCCTACTGGTACATGGGCAACGCTGACACTGCGATCGCGGAGTTCAACAAGGCGCTCACCTACGCGCCGACCAATCCCAACACGTCTATTCAATCTTGGACTTGTAATGTGGCAGGGAAAGCACGACAGCGCAGGCGCAATCGCCGAATGGAAAAAGCTCCTTGCCGCCAATCCCAACTACGAAGGCAAAGGCAAAGTCCAACAGATGCTGTCTGACGTGGAAAAACAAGTTGCCGCAAGCTCCGGCGCCAAGAGCTGAAGTGTCAGTACAGCGGTGATTCCCCCGGCGGACGAGTCTTCCAGCGGCGATGAATCCAGAGCCACTGATCCGGATAGCGTCGAATCCAGGACTCGAGCACGTCGTTGCATTTCTGTGTCGCGGCAAGAACGTCGGCTTCGCTCTCGCCGGTCTCGCTGAAATGCAACTGCGGGCCGAAGTGAAGAACATATTTTTTCTCGGCAGGCTCCCACAACATGAAGCCAGGCACAACGGCTGCGCCCGTTTTAAGCGCCACGCGCGCCAGGCCTGAAGCGGTGCATGCTGTGATGCCGAAGAACTTCACAAATTCACCCTGCGGTGGCGTCATGTTGGTGTCCATGAGGATGCCGACAGCGCCGCCCTCGTGCATGGCCGTCAGCAGGCCACGCGCAAAGTCGTCTTTGTGGAGTACGCGATTGCCGTGCATGCAGCGAATGCGGTTGACGAATTCGTCGAGCTTGCGATTGTCGAGTCGGCGAATCACCATCCCCATGGGATGTCCCATCAGCGAGTGGTAGAAGCTGGAAAGTTCCCATGCGCCGAGGTGCCCGGTGAGGACCAGCGACTCCCCTTCCCAGTGCTTCGGCAGCGAGGTAGTGCTCAAGGCCGTCGGTGCGAATCCAACGCTGCGTGTTCTCTCGCGTGTAGTGGGGCATCCGGCAAAACTCGACGAGATGCCAGCCCAGGTGGCGATAGAGTGAACGGAGCAGATTCTCTCTGCGGGCTCTTGGCGTCAATCGGGCAGTGCGAGCGAAAGGTTCCGCTCGCCCACGCGCCGAAGACGGCCCATGGCGTGATAGACAGCCCAGGCCAGCGCTCCTGCAAGCAGACGCGCCAGCCAGCGCGGCATGCCATCCGAGAGTGCGCGCGACCGCAACTACCAGCCAGTACTCGAGAGTCTGCTGCATCGTTCGAGGCAAAAACAAGTGTAGGGCATTGGGAAGAGATTTGTCGGAAGCCGCTCAGTCGCGAAGAACTCCAAATGTAAAGGGCAGCCCTGCGTCAGGCCGCCCCCTTCGATGAGACTCAACGGTTATTTGTCTTACTTGCTCTGTGAGAAGTAGTGCGCAACATGCGCGCACGAACTCGACGGCTCCTGCCGGCACTGCCACGTTGCCCTTCAGCACATTTTGAAAATCCTGCGGGGCTCCGTAGTAGATCTCGGTATCGTCCTTGTTCTGCGAAACGCTGGTGCCATCGAGGCTGATGCCTGCGAACAGACCCTTGTTCCGCGAGTAGCTCAGCAATTCGGCATTCATCTTCCAGTCGGTTGCGGCTTGTCCGGCACGCCCCACGGGACCCGCTGCGGCTGAAGCATCGCCACCAATCTTGAATTTGTTCTTCAGCAGGTCCTGAAATCCGCGATTGTTCACTGCCACCAGGATCAGGTCGGTGGACTTGGCCGCCGAATCTGCAAGGCCCCATGAACCGCCGGCCATGCGGAAGAAATACCGGGCCGCTCCATCCATGGCCGGTGCGGCAGGTGACCACGCCCTGTCCATATTGCGCGCCAAATACGAATGCGCCCTTGATCATGCCGGGAACGACGCCGACGCAGGTTGCCTGACTGAATGATATTCCGCGGAATCGTACTGTCCTTTGCCTGCATGATCTGATCGAGTACCGTCTTGGCGGCGTCGATGCGGTCCTGCAGATCCGATTTCGACGAAGCCGCGTTGGCTGTTCCTGAAGCGAGAGTAAACAAAGACAGAGGGAAGCAATGAATTTTTTCATTCTGGGGAGTCCTTTCATTTTTCCGCGCACATGGATCTGCGCGGCTTATAGAGTGCTGACATTTAGGACAGCGATGTGCGCCCAAAGTCGCGCACGAAGCGCCGAGGGCTTTCGCACCGAGGAACATCAGTGTGCAACAACATCCCGTTCAGCCTACAGCATCGCCAACCCGCACACAATGCACAGAGCGGCGAGAAATCGCTCTAGCCGAATCCTGCAGATTACTCTGCAATTTCAGGTTTTACGTACGCGGAATACTGCGGCTCGGAAGAGGATTCGGCAAGATTGACTGGCATCGAAGAGCCGCGGCGACATCGCCGTGCAGCAAAAAAAAGAGGAGTTCACAGGCCTCATGGTTACATGGTGCCTGGGAACTCCTTCCCCAGATCTGCGTTGTTTCTGGAATGATTATTAGTAATGTTCCGAAATCGCACAAGAGTACTAAGGTTTTAGATTCTTAGTAATGCTTTTGCAGGTAATTTTACTAGTTACTAAGCGACGTTACCTGCGACGGTTAGGCGATGACGGCTTCGGCCGCATGCATCGTGGCGGGAGACGGCCTGTAGGAGCCGTGAAGTGCGCGCATGGAGAGCTCGATTCGGTTTTCGGCTCCGACTTTGCGCATGAGCTTGCCAACATGTGCCTTCACGGTGCGTTCCTCGATGCCCAATTCTTCGGCGATCTCGCGATTCGAGCGTGCCAACAGCAGCAACTGCAATACCTGTTCCTCGCGCGCTGTAAGATGCGGTCGCGGACTGGTCACACTGGCGTCCTCGCCGGAAAGCAGGCGGTCGATGAGCTTCGACAGCAGCTTGCGTGGAGCCCAGATCGACCCGGAAATGACGACATCGAGGGCTTCGCGTACCAGACGCGGGCCAGCGCCTGTATCAAGATAGGCGCGGGCTCCAGCGATGATCGTGTCCATCATGACCTGCTCGTTGCTGTCGGGACCGATAACCACCATGCGAAGGTTTGGGACGCTTGCGCCGAATGCCTTCCAGAACGCCCAGCTTCTTTGGAGGAACTGCTCCAGTCGATCAGCACATATTCAATGGAATCGTTGTCCAGATGCTCCTCGAGCGTTCCGACGATCGGCAGCAGCGGTGTCTCACCGGGCTTCGCATGGTTTTCAAAAATGCTTGTAAGGCCTTCGAGCCGCATCGGTTCGTTTGCGACGACACCGATTCGGATTGGTTCTAAGCTAAACATCGCGGACATCGAGCCCTCTCCTTGCCTGCGTTCAACGAGCGACGGGAGTTGTGGCTTTCCAGGTTCACAGCGCTTCTTTCAGACTCGCGCCTGGGCCCGGAAAGACTCCATCCCTCATCTTTTGTTGCACTTTGCCAGACGATGGTTACCGATGGCATCGTGACAGCTGATTACCTTGAAATAACAGTATCCGGCAAAGTCACTGTTTCGTATAGCCTTTAGCTTCGAGGAAAGTGCTGTTCCCTATCTCCAAAGTCACAAAGGACGAGCTTTCCGCCGACTCGGAGCGCGATTTCGAGTCAAATGGTGATCTAGCGCACCTGGAACGACCGGAATTGGCGAGGTCTTCCTCGTCACATTGTGTAAAAATCCTCAGCCTCGTAGTTCCACAAACGAGACAAAGGCTGTACCATCAGTCCGGTAGGGCGTGGTACTGTCAAGAACAGTCGCGCTAGCGAGGTGACCGCTTTGATTAAACAAGACATCGTGCACCATGTGATCGAGCGCACAGGCCTGCCCCGCACCAAGGCCGAAGCGGCAGTCGACACTGTGTTTGAGGGCTTGAAAGAAGCCCTTGCAGCAGGTGAGCGCATTGAATTGCGCGGTTTTGGCGTGTTCAGCGTTCGCGCGCGCAAAACCGGGCATCGGGCGCAATCCCCGCACTGGCACCGAGGTCAGCATCACGCCCGGAAAAGCCGTGCGCTTCAAGCCCGGTAAAGAACTGCATACATTGGAGACTGGAACACCCGCCCCGACCGCCTGATCCGCGCCATGTCGAAAGATGACCGGCGAGCAGGACTTAGGCAAGCCGACGCTGCCTGTGGTGTTTGTGCTCGCACTGCTCGCATCACGTGCGTGCGGGCGGAGTGACTGCGTCCAGCGTAGAAGATTGCGACACCGCCTCAGTTCGCTATCTTGATCGCGGCGATTTTTCTAATCGCGGGCAGGTCCGCAGCGCGGTGGACAATAAGTCGCAATCCGTTTCCTTCGGGATAGCGCGGTGCCGCATCGAGAGCGTCGGCTACAGCTTTGGGCAGATGCGATTCTTTCGCCGCTTTCAAAGCCTTGTCGCTCAGTACAAACGACACCATGAAGCAGCCCTCGCCCGGCCCAAGATAGACGATGTTACGGCTCTTCTGTTTCAGGCGCAGGCTCCAGCCGTATTTGTTGACGCAGATCCCCTTCCACTCCTGCCCAGCCACGCCCTCTTCTTCTGCCATCCACTGGATGAATTCGTTCCAGAGCTTTCCACTGGGGCCAAGCGCCATGGCGAGTTCGTCATCGCCCGGCTGCGCCGCTTTGCCACGAAATGCGTTGATGTATTCCATCTGGCTACCTCGATGCGCGGCAAAATTCTACCGCTGCCCAGCGAAACAGGCTGTAACGCGGGCTTTCAAATATAACCGACAATTGAGGATTTCTAACTGCGCTCCGCGCACACGCATTCACATCAGCCGCTGCGCATCTACGTCAACGATGACGTTCCGTCGCGGAATCCCGGCTTCATCGGCATGGGCCAGCGCGCCCCGCAGTGCCACATTCAAAGCCTTCCGCGACCCAGCCTTCAGAATCAGATGAAAGCGGTACACGTTCTTGATGCGTGCGATCGGTGCGGTACAGGGGCCGAGGACGCGAACACCTTCCGGCGCCGTCTTCTGGAACCACTTCCCGATCTCGGCTGACCACCCGGCAGCCTCTTCGAGCTTGTCTGATTGAATCAGTACATTGGCCAGCACGCCGAACGGCGGATAGTGCATCCAGCGCCGATACTTCAGCTCGCGCTCGGCGAATCCCGCATAATCGTGGGTACTCGCCGCCACAATCGCGTAGTGGTCTGGATAGTAAGTCTGCACCACGACGCGTCCCGGCAATTCGCCGCGACCCGCACGGCCTGAGACCTGCGTCATCAGCTGAAAGACGCGTTCGGCGGCACGAAAATCCGGCATCGACAGCGCGTGATCGCAGCCCACAACACCCACCAGCGTCACGCCATGAATATCGTGCCCCTTCGCAATCATCTGCGTACCGACCAGCAGATTGATCTCGCCCGAGTGCAGCCGCGCGAGCAAATGCTCTAGATCGTGACGTCCACGCACCGTGTCGCGATCCATGCGCCCGATACGCGCACCGGGAAAAATCTCCGTCAGACGTTCCTCGCCCTGCTGCGAACCAGCCCCGAGATAGTAAAGATGCTCACTCTCGCAGTTCGGGCATTTTGAAGGCACCGTGCGTTTGAATCCGCAGTAGTGGCATTCGAGTCGCTGGCCCGGACGAGCAATCAGGTCTTCGCCGCTCGGTTTGTGATGGGTGAGCGCGATCGCGCAGTTCTGGCATTCAAGCTTCTGCCCGCAGGCGCGGCAGAGCACAGCAAACGAATATCCGCGGCGGTTAAGGAGAATGATGGCCTGTTCGCCGCGTTCGAGCGCCTGGCGTGTCTGGTCAACAAGTGACCGCGAGAATAGCTGATCCTGCCCGGTCTCCTGAAACTCGCGCCGCATGTCGATCAGCTCAACTTCGGGAAGAGGGCGATTCTTTACGCGATCGTTCATCTCGATGCGCGTGTACTTACCTTGCACCGTGTTTTGCCAGCTCTCGAGCGATGGAGTTGCCGATCCGAGCACCACGACCGCGCCGGCAAGCTTCGCGCGCATCACAGCAACATCGCGCGCGTTGTACCGCGGGGTCTCCTCCTGCTTGTAGCTCTGGTCATGCTCTTCGTCGACGAGAATCAAACCCAGATTCGGCACCGGTGCGAAAATTGCAGACCGTGTCCCCACCACAATCGGCGCCTCGCCGCGATGGATGCGCCGCCACTGCTCGGTGCGCTCCTCGGGAGTCAGCGCAGAGTGCAGCAGTGCCACGCGCTGTCCGAATGCCGCGTCAAGCAGGCCAACCATCTGCGGAGTCAACCCGATCTCGGGCACGAGCAGGATGGCCGATTGCCCGCGATCAAGCGCACGCTGCATCGCTTTGAGGTAAACAGCAGTCTTCCCCGACCCCGTTACTCCATGGAGCAAAAAAGCATGAAATCCCCCGAGTTGCGAAACGATGGAGGCAAGCGCATCCATTTGCGGTTCGTTGAGCGTGAGCGGGCCCGCCGAAGACTCGATCCCGCCGAGTCGAAAAGCCGCCGCACGCTCTTCAATGCGTACCAGTTCGCGCCGAACCAGCGTTTGCAAGGTGGAAGAAGGCAGATCGCGGCGACGCAGTTCCGCCAATGGCAGTTCGCCGCCATTGGCGGCCAGCTCCGCCAGGATCGCCTGCTGGAGTTTCGTCAGGGCAGGCAGGCGAGTATCCGGAATGAGGACGGCGAATCGCTCCGTCCGACGCGCATCCCGCTCCGTGGCGGCAGTCTCGCGCGCAATCCATTTCTTGCGCAGCATTCCGGCCAATACGGGCAGGCTGGCGGCAGTGGAGGTCCGCAGCGTAGAAACTTTGACAGGCTCACCGGAAGCCAGGCGCTCGAGCACGCGGCGCTCCATGCCTATGTCTTCAACGGAACGCTTTCCCCGCCGCGATGCGGGTGCCCCAGGTCTCGCTTTTGAGACCTGGGAACTCCTCTCATCACCATCCAAACTCCCGGCCAGCACATCGCGGCCAAGATCGGTGACGCGGTAGTAGACAACGCGCCGCACCTCGGCCATCAGCGGCAGCATGCCGCGCAGAACCTCGCCCAGCGGAGCAAGGTAGTAGCCGGCAATCCACTCTGCCAGTTTCAGCAGATGTTCGCTCAGAAGCGGCTCGTCATCGAGCACTGCCTCAACGTACTTTGCCTCAAAGTCTGTCGGTGCGGCCACCTCCGTCGCTGTCACTACGCCGATCAGCTTTTCATTGCGAAACGGCGCAATCACGCGGGCTCCGCGAGCCACCTGCTCATCCTCGCGCAGCGCGTAGGTAAAGGTGCGATCGAGCGGCACCGGCAACGCGACTTCGCAATAAACAGGCATCGGGAGCAACTCTCAGTTTAGCGGCCTTCCCGCGCATCCTCTGTGCGTAACTCGCCTGCAGAATTCGTACAACAGAGGGTTTTATTCCCTGATCGCTGTCCTCGACTCCCTCCTTTTCAGTACAATTCCTGCTGATGACACGCTCAACAGATCAAGTCCTCTAAAAACGGCCGCACTTCTTCGCCTAAAACTTCCAACCCTATCACCATCTCGATCGATATTGGCGGCTCGGGCTTGAAAGCGATGTTGCTCGATGCCAAGGGGCGTCCTGTCAGTGAACGCCAGCGGGTCGCGACCCCGGCCATACCCACGCCCTTCGCCGTGCTGAAAAGCCTTGAGGAACTCCGGAAGATGCTGCCTAATTTCGATCGCGTCTCGGTGGGCTTTCCCGGCGTGATCAAGAAAGGCATCACCTATACAGCCGCCAATCTCCATCCCAGGTGGTACGGTTTTCCGCTGGAGAAGGAACTCGAGAAACTCTGGAAGAGACCAACACGCGTGGCCAACGACGCGTCGGTGCAAGGCTATGGCTGCATCAAGGGCAACGGCGTGGAACTTGCCATCACCCTCGGCACAGGCCTCGGCTCATCGCTGTTTACAGATGGGCGTTTGTGCCCCGGTCTGGAACTCGGCCATCACCCGTGGAAGAGAGACCGCGAATACGAGGACTACCTCGGCCGCCGTGGACTCGACAAGTACGGAAAGAAGCGTTGGAACATGTTGCTTCAGGAAGCGATTCAGCAGACCGCTAAGCTCTTCAACTGGGACCACCTCTACCTCGGTGGTGGCAATGCCAAAAAAATCGACTTCAAGCCCGGCAAAAACGTAGAGATCGTTTCAAACGAAGCCGGACTGCTCGGCGGTGTGGCTCTGTGGAAAGAGTGGGATTGACGTAGGCTCAGCTGCCATCATGCAGTGATCCGATTGGGTCCTCAAAGAAAATTGCAAGAAATTCGGCATGGCTCGTTCCAGGAATAAAGCTATCGAAATGGAACTGATGTAGAACTTCTATTTCGAAGATTCCTGGAGGACGAACCATGCGTCTCAGTCCCATCGCGTCGCGATTTTTCTGCTGCTTTCTCGTGCCTTCCGTTGCTCTGTTTGGCGGAGAAAATGCGGGTACGCCAAGTCCGCTGCCGAAGACCGTTGCCGTAGCAGCATTCAAAAACGGCCTGGCTTTTGTAATCCGGCAAGGTGAAATTCCACTCTCGTCTGGAACTGGCCGAATAGCCCCCATCCCCAATGCAACTCTCGGCACGCTTTGGCTGACGCCTGGGACACCGGAATCGCGAATCGATGAATTGGTCGCATATCGCTACCGGATTCCAGGCGAGCGAACTCTCCCATCGATCGGAGATATTCTTCAGGCCAACGCGGGCAAAACGGTTACGATCACCTATCAGATGAAGGAATACACGGGGGAAGTTGTGGGTCTGAGAGATTCAGACCGCTCTGCTCCGCCCGCATCGCCTACGCCCGATTCATCCAGCGACGCCAGGCCTCGAACAGACTATCTTCTGCTCAGAGTCGACAAGAAACTCCTCGCCTTTCCGCTGGGTGGAATTTCAAACGCAAGCCTGCCCGAAGACGCAATTCTGCGCGAGAGCGTGGAGCGGCCTGGCCAGGCACTGCGCTTGAAGGTGAAAGGCGGTTCCGCAAAAGAAAAGCTCACGATGGGATACCTGGAACACGGCCTCGGCTGGACCCCTTCGTATCTCATTTCTCTTGTCGATGACACCAATGCCCAGCTCAACATGCAGGCGGTCGTGACCAACGACGCCGAAGACATTCAGAATGCGGAGTTATTTTTCGTGGTTGGCGCTCCAAATTTCGCGTATGCCGATACACTCTCGCCGATGAGCCTTCAACAATCTTTGGTGGATTTCATGAAGGACGCAGAACGGGAGGACAGCCGCAAGAGAGAATTCGGCGCGCTTTCAAATGCCATTCAAGGACAATACGTTTCGTTTGACGAGAAGGCTTCGATGCCTTCAATCTCCCTCGCCACTTCAGTCGATCAGTTGTCGGGCGCGCCGGAGGAAGATCTCTTTCTCTACACGCGATCCGACGTCACGTTGGCAAAAGGCGAACGCGCCAGCTACAACGTATTTTCAGGAGATGTGACCTACGAACATCTTTATGACTGGGAGGTAGAGGATCAACCTCGCGTCGATGGATTCGGAAATGTGGTTACCCCGAATCCCAATGCGCAGGACGGAAACCGCGCGGATCGTGTCTGGCACGCGATCCGGTTAAAGAACGCTTCCAAGATCCCATGGACTAGCGCGCCCGCCCTGGTAATGTCCGGCGGCAAGCCGGTTTCGCAGGATGTTTTGCCCTATACGCCGAAAGGCGCTTCATCAAATCTCAAGATCACAATTGCGACAGACATTCGGGCCAGCCACGAAGAGCGCGAGGTTGCAAGACAGCAGGAGGTCACGCATCGCCGCGGCTACAACTATGACCTCGTCACGGTGGAGGGCAAACTGAAAGTAAAGAACTACAAAAGCAAGGACGTGCGCTTGTCGATCGGCAAGACCTTGCGGGGCAAGACCGACTTCCAGTCCGATGAAGGCAAAGCCGTACAACTCGGTGAAGGAATTGAGAGCGATAATCCCAGATCCCGTCTCAGTTGGGAGATGACTCTAAAGCCCGGCGAAGAGCGAGTGGTGTCGTACCGGTACAAGATTTGGGTTCGCGTCTGATTCTGACTTCGTTCCTACCAAGGAACCCCCGCATCGCCGCCGTTCGTATTCGGACACATGCGGCCGTTTTCGAACGGCGCGTGATCTACTCGCGACTTCGCAAGTCTCTTTGGTTGTGTGAATTAGGCAGGAGACGGTTTGGTTCGATGCGTGCAGGAACATTTATCGCGAAGACCTGAGGATACCTATGCAAAAGCTTATATTCGATCTGAAATTCTCCCTCCGGCAATTGAGCAAGTCGTTAGGCTTTGCTTTGACGGCTGTGCTGATGCTGGCCTTCGGAATCGGAGCGACGACCGCGATCTTCTCCATCGTCGAGGGCGTTCTGCTTAGGCCTCTGCCCTTCCCGGATTCTGATCGCCTGATGGTCCTTTCTGATCATCTGCAGGGGGTAGAAGTAGGCCAGGGCGGCGATGAAGTCGGCGTCACGGTTCCCGATATTATTGCCTACACTCGCGATACTCGCGCGTTCAGCGCACTGGGTGCATACCAGGGAGCAGCCTACGAACTCTCAGGCAACGGCGATCCTGCACAGGTAAATGCGTCGCGCATCACGGCCGGAATCTTCTCCGCTCTCGGCGTTGCTCCGCAACTCGGTCGCGTCTTCACCACCGAAGAGGACGAGCATCACCAGCAGGTCGCCGTTCTCAGTAATGCCACATGGCGCACACGTTTTCACTCCGACCCGCAGATCGTCGGCGCCAAGGTTCTCCTCGATCGAAAGCCATACATCGTTATCGGCGTGATGCCGCGCGGCTTCGAATTCCCACTCGTGCCCGGCCAGTTGAATCGCACCGAGTTGTGGGTGCCCATGAGCTTCCGCCCCGATGAGCTTGCCACGCGAAGCGCCAGCAACTGGAGCTACCAGATGATCGGGCGACTCAAGCCCGGTATTTCGCCTGCACAGGCACAAAGCGATGCCAACCGCGTAGCGCAGGAGATTATGCGCGGCTATCCCGCTGAAATGGCCAGCTTGCACATCAACTCCCTCGTGCGCCCGCTGCAGGGCGATACCGTACAGCAGTCGCGTTCTCTCCTGCGCACGCTGTTCCTTGCTGTGGCTGTGGTGCTTCTGATTGCCTGCTTCAATCTCGCCGGCCTGATGCTGGTGCGCGCCATCCGCCGCCAGCGTGAAGTAGCAGTGCGGCTGGCGCTCGGAGCGCGTGCATCTGCACTGATCAGGCAGGCTGTGCTCGAAAGCCTCGTATTGAGCGTGAGCGGCGGAGTGCTCGGGCTGATCCTCGCAGGCGTCGCCTTGAGCGTTGGCAAAAGCATGCTGCCTGAGAACCTTCCGCGCGTGAATGAGATTTCGCTGAGCTGGCAGGTGATTGTGTTTGCGCTTGGGGCTCGCCATCGTGACTGGACTGGCTTGCGCGCTCGCACCCGCCTTCGCCGCGATCCGTACCAATGTGAACAGCAACCTCAAAGAAGGCGGACGATCCGGTAGCGAAGGCGGCGGCCATGCTCGTCTACGCTCGACTCTGGTCGTTGCAGAAATTGCAATCGCACTGGTGTTGCTTACCGCGTCCGGCCTTCTCTTGCGCAGCTTTGACAAGATGCGCGCAGTTGACCTCGGATTCAGCCCGCAGCATGTGACCACTGCAGCTTACTCCTTGCCGCAGTTGCAGTACTCCAAACAGCCGCAGGTGAATACATTCAACCGCGAACTTTTGCTAAGGCTCAACCAACTCCCGGGAGTGGAGTCCGTTGGCCTCACAAGCATGCTGCCGTCGCAGGGTGTCAATAACAACCAGACCTTCGTGGTGGATGGCTATACGGCGCCTCCCGGCGCCAATATGAACCTCGCAACGGTTTCGCAGGTTGAGGGAAATTTCTTCCAGGCGATGGGAGTTCGTGTGCTGCGTGGGCGCACGTTTACCGAGGCCGATCATGCGGGCTCTCAACTGGTGCTGATCGTGAATCACAAGTTTGCACAGCACTACTGGCCGAATCAGGATCCGATCGGCAAGCGAATCCGCGTCGGCACAGCGCAGATGCAGACACCGTGGCTGACAGTGGTCGGCGAAGTGTCCGATACACAGCTGCTTTCCCCCGACAATCCCTCAACCGAGCAGTACTACATGCCGGTCGACCAGGTGGAACAGGCGATCGGCTCACTGGCAGCGCCCGAGGACGTGAACGGAAACGGCGGCTATATCGTGCTGCGCTCAGCGCTGCCACCCGAACAAATGGAAAATGCGCTGCGCTCCACCGTACGCTCGCTCGATCCACTGCTCCCGTTGACGCAGGTACAGACCATGGAACAGGTGGTGTCGGAATCGGAGGCATCGCGCCGCTTCAATACCGTGCTGATCTCCAGCTTCGCATTTGCCGCGGTGCTGCTCGCAGTGCTCGGTATCTACAGCGTCATCGCCTTCTCTGTCGCCTCGCGCGTGCAGGAGATGGCGATCCGCATGACGCTCGGATCGCAACGTTCAGCCATCGTGCGCCTTGTGCTGGAGTCCGGTGCGAAACTCGCCATCGTTGGATGCGTCATCGGATTGGCAGGAGCCGTAGCGGCTTCACGACTTCTGAAATCGATGTTGTTTGGCGTTAGCCCGTTTGACCCAATGGTGCTGGCGCTCGCGGCAATCGGTGTCCTGCTGCTCACGCTTGTGGCATCGACTCTCCCCGCGATTCGCGCGGCGTCCATCGATCCGATGCAAGCCCTGCGCGGCGAGTAGCAAATCGTTTGTACCGAAAGGCAGATCATACTCAACACTGGGTGCCCCAGGTCTCGAAGTTGAGACCTGGGCTCGAAGCGACGAAACCTTACGGGTTGCGCTCATTTCCCCGGAACCTACTCCACCCGCAGCGCCCGTACAGGATTAATGGTCGCGGCCCGCCGTGCGGGCACCAAGCTGGCTACAAGCGCACACAGTGCCAACGCTGCTACCGAACCACCCAGCGCCACCGGATCCCACCCCTTCACCTCGTACAACTGCGAGGCAATCAGCCGTGCACACCCGATTGATACCGGAATGCCGATAACCAGCCCAATCAGGATCTGCACAAACGCGCCACGCAACACCATCGCCACTACCTGCGCACGATTCGCGCCCAGCGCAATGCGCACGCCGATTTCGCCAGTACGCCGTTCCACGCCGTAAGCCGTCACGCCATAGAGACCCACCGCGGCCAGCACCAGGGCAAGAATGCCGAAAAGGCCGGTCAATTGCGAGACTGAGCGCTCCTGGTCCATCCGGTCTGCCACCTGCTGCTCCATGGTTTTTATGCTCACGAGCGTCAGGTTCGAATCAACATCGGCAAACGCGCGCCGTACTTGCGGTTCCAGCCCCTGCATGCTGCCGTGCAGTTCCAGGACAACAGATCCAATCAGGTGCGAGCGGTCTTCAATCATCTGCGACATTGCGGTGTTGTAATGGCCGCGCTGGGCGAGCGGCACAAAGAGCAATGGCATCCTCCAGTGGCCGCTGGGATCGGTGTAGTTCGCCGTGCGGACCACGCCCACAATCTCGAACATCCCGCTGTACTGCTCATCGTTCATGCCGAAGTGGGTGCCAATCGGTTCTTCCCCGGGCTTGAAGAACTTCTTCACAAAAGCCTCATCGACCACCGCGACATTGGGCGTCGAGGCCGTGTCCTGTTCCGAGATGCTGCGACCGCGCAGAATGCGCTGGCCCATGAGTTCAAGGTAGCCGGCGCTCACCCGATCCCAGGACGACGCATTGTCTCCATTGACATCGATCTTGCCCTGTCCCTGCCGCGCAACCATCGCGTCCCAGTTATTCGTGAATGGCGAATACATACCCATTGCGGCGCGCTTGACGCCGGGAATCTGCTCCAGCCGCTGGCGCAAAGCACGATAGGTCGCGTCCAGCTTCTCCGGCGAATACGACGAGAACGGCGCATTCACGCCCAGGCTCACTCGGTGATCGGTTTCGAATCCAAAGTTCTGGTGCTCCATCTTCATCAGGCTGCGGGTCAGAAGACCCGCGCCCGTCAGCAACACCACAGACAACGTGGCCTGCACTACAACCAGCGCCTTCTGAGGCAACGCCCTGCCGTCGCGGGTGCTGCGACCTGCGCCATGCAACACCGCTGCGGGATTGGTCCGCGATGCGAACCACGCCGGTGCCGTGCCAAAAATCAGGCCCGTCACCAGCGCCATGCCGAATGCAAACCCAAGCACCGCGAGCGACGGCCTGGCATCGATGGGAACGAAGTGCGCTGAGTGAAATGCCAGCGCAACAATTAGCCTGACCCCTCCAAACGCAATGAGAATTCCCGCCGCGCCGCCAAGCACCGCCAGCACGACGCTTTCGGTAAGCGACTGCCGCACCATCCGCATCTTCGTCGCGCCCATCGCCAGCCGTACCGCTGCCTGCGTTCCGCGCGCTGAACCTCGTGCCAGCAACAGGTTCGCCAGGTTCGCGCACGCAATCAGCAGCACCAGTCCACAGACCACCATCAGGATCCGCAGGCTGCTCTTGTATCCCGCCTTCATCTCTGCAACGCCGCCGCCCGCCGGAACCACGTTCACCACTTCGGTGGGCAGTACCTTCTTCAGTTGGTCCAGATATTGCGGATACTCCGCGCCGAGTTCGCTCACCAGCCATTCGCGCGTGATGGTCGTGAACCGCGCGGCCATGCCATCTGTCTTCGCTCCCGGCCGTAGCCGCCCAATCACACGCAACCACGCCAGTGGCGCCTTCAATACCGTGTTCTGCCCGGCAAGCACGGGCTCCTGCTGCAACGGCACAAATATCTCCGGCGGATCGCTGCGCAGGGTCTCGCCATAGAATCCCGGCGGCGTGATTCCCACAATCGTGAAGGGATGTCCATCGATCAGAAAGACAGAGCCCACTACCTTCGGGTCCGATCCGTACTCCTGCTGCCACACGCGATGGCTCAGCATCGCCGCCGGCGCCGCCGCGGGTTGATCGTCAGTCTGAAGCAATGTGCGCCCGGCGTACGCCTTCACTCCAAATGTCGCGAAATAGTTTCCGGAAACGTACTCACTGCGCAACGGCTTCGCCGGCTCATTGCTCTCTGCGCGCCGCACGCTGAAGCTCGAGAACCATGATTCAAACGCTGCCGTCTGTTCAAACTCCGGCGCCGCGGCAGCAATCCTCTGATAGAGCGTGTAAGGAAAGATGCCCCACTCTTTCTGCGGACCAATCTGCCCGCAGCAATTCATCCCGGAACCTACGCGATAAAGTCGCGAAGGATCGGCCACTGGCAGGGATTTCAGCATCACGCTGTCAATCAGAGAGAAGATCGCCGTCGTCGCCCCGATTCCCAATGCCAGGGTCAGCATGGCTGTCAGCGTGAACACCGGCGACAAACGCATCTGCCGCAACGCATAGAGAACATCCTGACGCAACGTACGCATCGCAACCCTCTCGTGACCTCGATGCGGGGAATTGCAATGAATATACGCTCAAGACGGCGAAGATGTTCCGGGCTAGAAGAAGGCCGAGTCGCTACACTTTTCGAGCGTCTCCCATGCGCCAGAGCGAAAGGAAACGCTCGAGATTTTAATCCGACGAATTCATCTCATCGAACCTTGGTGCAGATTCGATCGCTTTTCAGGCAGGCTCCTTGCTCTCGCTTGGCGCATTCGGGAAGCCACCACACCGAGCTCCCCAGCTCTGGCGAAGCTTTTCACGCTCCTCCGGCGTCATCTTGTCCCACGTTTCCCTGCGCCCACGCTGCCTGCGATTACCTCCGCCTGAACCCCAGCTCCCGAAAAATATTCGAGACAGCAGGAGTAGCCCGAGCGCCTGCCAGAAGGTGATCAGATGCCAGCCGAAGAGCGGTGGCAACAGCCAGTTCCACAAATGCATCACAAGCTCGCCAAACAGCCACCCAAACAGCACAATCGCCGGCGGAGCAATCAACGCAATCCAAAGCTTTTTCATAGCCTTCCTCATTTCTCGAGAAACTCGTCGTGAACGGTTTGCAGTCGCCTGCGCAGGTGCAACACCGCGTAGCGCTTGCGCGAGAGCAGTGTGTTCACGCTTACGCCGCTCTCTGCCGACAGCTCTTTGAAGCTGCGGCCTTCCAGTTCGTGGGCAACAAAAACATCGCGCTGCTCGGCGGGCAGTTCAGCCAGGGCCTGCTGTAGCTCATCCAGCAGCAGTGTCCGGTTGTACTGCGCCTCAGGCCCCGCATCCGGCGAAGGCAACAGATCTTCCACGTCGAGCAGATTGCCGTCTTCGTCCTCCCGCACTGCGCCGCTGAATGCCTCCGGCCGCTTCTTGCGGAAGAGGTCCGTGATGCGATTACGCGCCACGCGAAAGAGCCAGCCGGTCACGAAGTCGATCGGCGTCAGCAGTCGGTGCGCTTCAACCAGCTCAAAGAACACGTCCTGCAGCAGGTCTTCGGCGTCCGCGTCGTTCGGAACCCTGCGGCGGATAAAATTCCGCAGCCGGGGCCGCTCTTTGGCAATGACATCCGCGATTTGACGGTCTTGCTCGATCATCGCGATCATGCTCGATGGCCACCCATCTACTCTGCTGGACGAATGACAGCCGCAGATATTGTAGTGATTTATATTTATTCGCGGTGCTTGGCCGCCACCAGCGGCACGAAATGCTGGCTCGTCATACGCGCATGCATCGTGGCCGGCTTCGTCCCCGACTTGTACGCGGTCATCTACGCGCTTTTAGCGAGTGACATCATGCGAAGTCGCAGCACCAGGAACCGGCACCAAGAGGCCGAGAGCCCGCACGTAGCCCGGGTTGACCTTCTCATTCGAAAAACGGATTTTGATCAGTAGATCGTCAAATGCTGCCTGGGCATCCTCAGGCGACGGGCGCGCGGCAATGCGCTTTTCCGCGTTCCCTGTTCCGCCCGGCATCTTGCTGAGTGCGATGACCGCCTCCCAGTGCAGCGGACGATCGAACGTGACTTCGCTCGAAGCAGCATCCATTTTCTTGTACGGCCAGAAGCACCATCCAACGTGATTCTCTTCAAGCGTCTTTACAAACGCGGTAACCCACTCATCCTTGTTCTCGCCCGACTCGCCAAGCCAAATCGGAACTTTGTTCTTATCGCGGAATTCCAGATATTCCTTGATTACGCTGGCGTCGGTAGCTGTCCAGTACTTGTGAAAGGTGTACATCACATTCGAGTCAAATGGCTTGCCGAATACCTTGAAGTCAGTGTCCCACTGTGCCCCGCCGAGGATGAGCACATGGTTGCTATCGACCTCGCGAATAGCCGCGGAAATTCGGCGATAGAGAGGCTCAAGATCACCGTCGAAACGGCGCAGTTGCGGGAAGTGTGGAATGGGTTCATTCAGCAGATCATAGCCAAGAACGATCGGTTCCCTGCTGTAATGCGCAGCGATGCGCCGCCAGATCGCGATAGTGTGCTTCTGGGCTTCGGGACTGAGATAGAGCCAGGGATATCCATCGCTGTCGTCGATGTTGGTGCCCGTCTGTCCGCTCGGCGCACAGTGCAAGTCGATAACTATGTAGATGTGATCTTTGCGTGCCCACTGCACGAGGCGATCGAGCAGGCGGAAGCCTTCGTCATTGTCCGTGTCGAAGAATTTCCAATGGATGGGGACGCGAACCGAGTTGAAGCCCATGGCCTTGATGCGGTCGATGTCTGCTTCAGTGATGTAGTTTTCGCGCCACTCTTTCCAGAAAGCGTCGGCCTTGGCTGGGCCTATGAGTTCGTTGCTTAATTCTTCGATCTCACGCGGAGATTGGGCACTTTCTCCCAGGTGAAACATATAGCCTTCAGGTTCGAACCAATTGCCGAGGTTCGTTCCGCGCAACAGGAGTGGTTTGCCGGAGCCGTCAACCAACTCCGTACCAGAGGTGTGAACGAAGCCCGGCTCGGCAACAAGAACAGAGCTCCAGGATACGAAGAGGAGAAACGAACAGGCGACACGAAAACATCTACTCAACATGGCGACCCGAGTATAAACCTTGAGAATCAGCAGTTCCGTATCTCCTGCGATGTGCGGAGAAGGATGCGGAATGCACGAGGATTCTTAGGAGACTGTCTTGGTTGCAGGCTTTAGCCCCAGTTCACGCATGGCGATCTGCAGATCAGCCCAGGCTTCCTTCTTCTGCCGCGGATCGCGCAACAGAAACGCCGGGTGATAGGTCACGATCAGCTTGCTACCGCGAAACGCGTGTATGCGGCCCCGCAGGCCAGCAAGTGGCTGTCGCTGGCCCAGCAGATAAGTTGCCGCCGTGGCGCCCAGCGCGACAATCACTTCCGGCCGCACAACGTCGATCTGCTGAAACAGGAAAGGCGAGCACGTGTTGGCTTCCTCAGGCTCCGGCGTGCGGTTCTGCGGCGGACGGCACTTGACCACGTTCGCGATATAGACTTCCTCGCGCTTCAGACCCATCGCCCCGATCATGTTATTCAGCAACTGCCCGGCTCGACCTACAAACGGCAGTCCCTGCGCATCTTCGTCGGCGCCCGGCCCCTCACCAACAAACATCAAGCGCGCGTTTGCGTCGCCATCGGCAAACACAATCTTGTTGCGTCCCTTGTGAAGCGCGCAACGCGTACAGTCACCAATATCTTCCCTGATGAGTTGAAGGGCGGAGGCGCGGTCTGTGGATGCTACCGAAGCGCCGATCGGCGGAGGAGCTTGGAAAGTCTTGCGAGGTGGAATGGAAGTGTTCTCCTGTGCTGGCTCTGACGGTTCGGATTCAGGTGCTGAATTGATTATCTGCGACGCATCGACAGGCCTGCGATAGAAATCGGTGAGGCCGAGTTCGCGGTAGAAGCGCAGACGCGCTTCGAGCGCTTCGCGAGTTGCGGGGTCGAGCGCAGGCAATTTGGCTACTCCACGATGATCTGGCGGCGTGAGGTGGTGGGCGCAACGGACTCTTTGAGAATCTTGTCCTGCGGCGTGCCTTCGTCCACTTCAAAAACCAGCGGCCGCGGCCGCCGCAGCGCGGATATCTCATCGAGGATGCGGTCGGCAAGCCTGCGCTTCGTCATCTCCGGCAGTTCGATAGAGGTTGAAGGAGTAAGAAATGTCGCCGCATTACGGTCGGAGTCGATGCCGACACCTTCGCCCGAGACATCGTTCACCACGATCGCATCGGCCCCCTTGCGCAGAAGCTTGGCGCGCCCATTTTCCATGGTGTTCTGAGTCTCTGCCGCGAAACCGACGATGAGCTGACCTGGCCGGCGCTGCTTCGTAACTTCGGCCAGAATATCTTCAGTCGGCGCGAGTTCCAGCGTCATCGGTCCTGAGCGCTTCAGCTTCTGATCAGAGACGTTGACGGGACGGTAATCCGCAACGGCTGCGGCTTTGATAATCAAGGTGGCTTCGGCCATGCGCTCCAGCACCGCCTTGCGCATATCGGCGGCAGTAGTCACATGCACCATTTCGCAACGTGCCGGCGGATGCAGCGCCGATGGTCCGCTAATGAGGATGACTTTGGCTCCGCGACTCTGCGCCGCGTCGGCCAGCGCATAGCCCATCTTGCCGCTGGAGCGGTTGCCAATGTAACGCACCGGGTCGAGCGCCTCGCGCGTGCCGCCCGCCGTCACAAGAACCGTCTCGCCCGCAAGGTCATTGCGACGCCCCATTGACTGGAACACGACGTCGGCAATCGCCTCGGGCTCGGCCATGCGCCCCGCTCCCACCATGCCGCACGCCAGGTCGCCGGTGCCGGGGTCGATAACGCGGACGCCACGCTGGCGCAGAATGTCGAGATTGGCTTGCACCGCCGGATGCTGCCACATGTTCACGTTCATCGCTGGAGCCACAAGGACTGGCGCGCGGGTGGCGAGATACATGGTCGTCAGAAAATCGTTGGCGATGCCCTGCGCGAATTTTGCAAGGATATCGGCAGTCGCAGGAGCAACAATAAGCGCCTCAGTCCATTGCGCCTCGCCGATGTGTTCGATGGAGGATTCGTAGCTGTCCGCGTTGGTATCGGATTCATCCCAGAGGCTGGCGATCACCTTGTGGCCGGTGAGTGCGGCAAACGTGAGCGGCTGAACAAAGCGGGTCGCTGCCTCCGTCATCGCCACGTGCACTTCCATGCCGCGCCGCTGCAAAGCGCGCACCAGTTCTGCCGCTTTGTACGCCGCAATGCCCCCGGAGACGCCGACCGTTACTCGCATATATAAGATTGTAGTCCGACCTGATTAGACACGAAACGGCACGCCCTCTTGCGCACATAATGCACACGTTGGCTGAGGTCGCCGGATGTACTGACATCTCCGAGCGAACCGCCTCGGGCTAAAGGATCGGAATCCCTGTTTCCGCCACGAGCGGCTTAACAATCGGCTGTTCTTTCTTCACGTAAGAAATCTTGCCCGCTTCGATTTCATCCTGTGCGATGCGGCATGCCTTGGTCGAATGAGTGTGAACAAGAGCGGCCGAGCCGCTTTGGATCTGACGTGCACGACGGGCTGCCACGAGTACCTTGCGGTAGTTCGAATCGAAGCTTGTTTCAATCGTCATCGGGATCCTCTCCAAAGGGAAGTTGTTGCTGGCCAGAGCCGCCTTCAATCCCGAAGGCTTCCAGCACAGGTTTAAGCCGCTCCCGCGAGTTCGACTGACGACAGGCCGCGGCGACCTCCAACACCCTGCTCGAACGGTAAGCAATCGGCTCGGCATTGCGATAATATCGCTCCGCTAAAACGATAGCCTCCAGCTGCGCAACCGCCCGGTCAAGAATGTCGTTGATGAGAATATAGCTGTAATCGCGATAATTCTCAATTTCCTTGCTGGCTTCGCTTAGCCGCCGGTAGAGTTCCGACTCATTTACAACACCTTCCGCGCGGCTTCGATTGCGCAAACGTGTGCGCAAAACCTTGGGCGTGGGCGGCAACACAAAGATGCTTACCGCTTCAGGCATCGTGGATCGAACCTGCGCCGCTCCCTGCACGTCGATATCGAGCAGCAGGTCATGTCCCTGGCGGCGGGCATCCTCAAGCGAACTTCGTGCCGTGCCGTAGTAGTTGCCGAAGACCTCGGCGTGCTCCAGAAACTTGCCCTCGGCGATCATGCGTTCAAAATCATCACGACTCGTGAAGTAGTACTCACGCCCATGTTCTTCCGAACCCCGCGGCGGGCGCGTGGTCCACGAGATGGAGAAATCCACTCCGATAACCTGTTTGCGGAGTTCACTCACGAGCGTGCTCTTGCCTGAGCCCGATGGCGCCGAGATAATAAAAAGAATTCCTGCCACGTGCGATAACCCCTTCGTCCTTGTATCAACTCATACTTCTGAAACCGTTATTCCGCGTTCTGAACCTGCTCCCGAGCTTTCTCGATATCAGCTTTCATGGCCAGCCCAAGTTCCGTGATCTTTGTGCCCTTGCCGCCCACACCCCCGGTCTTCGACAGCAGCGTGTTGGCCTCGCGATTCATCTCCTGCAGCAGAAAATCCAGCTTCTTGCCCACTTCGCCGCCTGCTGTCAGGACTTCGCGAAAATGCCCGATATGCGTGACCATGCGCTCCAGCTCTTCCGAAATGTCGCTGTGATCCACAAGTACGGCCACTTCTTCGAGCAACCGCTGCCGGTTAAACTCGTTTCCCGTCGCCGCGGTCAGTCGCTGGGTAAGCCGCTCCTGGTAACGCTGTTCCACCTCAGGGCGCATTGTAGCCACTCCCTCTACAGCCTCCGCCAGGCGAGAGAGACACGCGCGCAGAATGGCCTCCAGCGATTCGCCTTCCCGAGCGCGCATCACTTTAAGCTCTTCAAGCAGCGGCCCGATCGCCTTCACGGCGCTCTCTGTCAACGCGGCAACATCTTCTTCTGAGTTGTTGCGGGTCTCCGATTGCAACGCGCCGGGCATACGCAGGGCTACATTCAGATCAGGCTCACCCTTCAACCGAAATTCAGTACGCGCCTGCTTGAAGGCATCGAGGTACCCCGCGACCATTTCGCGGTTATAGCCTGCCTTCTGCTGCACCGTGCGATCGACTGAGAGCGTCAATTCCACGTGCCCGCGCACCAAGCTTTCCTTCAGCACGCGGCGCATCTCCATTTCAAGCGCATCAAGCCCAACCGGCAAACGCAATTGAATATCGAGAAATCGGTGATTCACGCTCTTGACGCTGAGCGTATAGGCAAGCTGATCGTGCACGCGCACCTGCGTACGCGCAAATCCGGTCATCGAATAAATAGCCATTCTTACTTTTCCTCGGCCTGGGCCCACAGTGTCGGCTGCAACAGCCGATCGAGGGCTTGTGATTCGTTCTCCAAAGAATCTTCCTGCTCGGGCAAATCCATAAACTGCAATTGATAAAGCCTCTGGTACGTGGGTGAGGTTGTCAGCAACTCTTCATGCGAGCCGATTGCGGTTATGCGCCCGCGCTCCAGCACGGCGATTCGATTGGCGCGCCGGATAGTGCCAAGCCGGTGCGCAATCACCAATACGGTGCGGTTCTGCATCAGGTTCGCCAGCGCGGCCTGGACCAGCGACTCGCTCTCGGCATCGAGCGCCGAAGTGGCCTCGTCGAGGATGAGAATCGGAGCATCCTTCAGAATGGCGCGCGCGATCGCCAGGCGTTGTTTTTCGCCTCCGGATAGCCGGAAGCCCTTTTCGCCAACCACCGTCGCGTAGCCCTGCGGCATGCGCATAATGAAGTCGTGCGCGAGCGCGTTGCGTGCCGCCTGCTCCACCAACTCATTCCTCACATCGGGCTGACCGTAGGCTATGTTGTTGCGCACCGTGTCGTTGAAGAGGATGGTCTCCTGCGTGACCTGCGCCACCTGGCGACGCAGGGAACCTAATGTCACCTCGCGAATATCTCGTCCGTCAATCAGGATGCGGCCCGAGGTCACGTCGAAGAAACGCGGAATGAGATTAACCAGCGTCGACTTCCCTGCGCCGCTCGGCCCCACAAGCGCCAGCAACTCGCCCGCGTGGACATCGAGATCGACATTGTGCAGGATCTGCTCCTCACCTTTTTCGGTGGAGTAGGAGAAGCCGACGTTATCGAACCGGATTGAGTTCGAAAACTGCGGCATCGCTGCTGCGTGGGGCCGTTCCTTCACGTCGTCCTTGGTATCGAAGAAACCGAAGATCGAGGCCGACGCACCCATTGCCTGCTGAAAGCTGTTATAGAAATACGCAAACTTGCGAACCGGATCATAAAGCTTGAACAGAAGAAAGATGAAGGCGCCGAAAAGCCCCATGGTCATGCGGCCGTGCTGTATCTCATTTCGTCCGACGAGAAGAAACATTGCGATGGCAATAGCGCCGATAGTGTCCATCAACGGCGAACTGATCGACTGGATGCGCACGTTGCGCAAGTTGGCGCGGAAGAGGCGTTTCGCTGCACGCTTGAACCGAAGGATCTCCCAGATCTCAGTGTTAAACGCCTTCACAATGCGATTGCCGGTCACGGTTTCGTGCAGAATGTTCTGAATCTCGGCAAGCTTGTCCTGCCCGGTGCGCGTCCGAGTTCTGACTTCTCTGCCGATCTTGCGCGCCGAGGTGATCACTACCGGAACAAACAGAACGAGCGCCCAACTCAGGTGACCGCCAAGCCGGATGACGAAGATGATTCCAACAAGAAATGTGAAAAACTGCTGAAGGAATTCACCGATCACTGAACTAAGCGCAAGCTGTACGCGATCAACATCATTAATCAGCGTGGAAAGAATCGTTCCCGTCGCGTGCTTGTGAAAGAAGCTGGCAGAGCGGCGGAGGGTGGCCTCGTAGAGATGATTCCGAAGGTCGGTAATCATCCCGAAGCCGGCGTAGTTCACCAGGTACGTTCCAAGGTAATCGCAGACGCCCTTCGCCATGGTGGCAGCGATTATCGAAGTCGCCACAACGGTCCACGCATTGTGCATGTGGAGAAAGTGCGGAACAAACGTCCTGAGATCGAAGTGCCACCGGCTGTTGGGAAGGCCAAGAATGATAGGCCCTTCCGGGGCATCGGGCCGCAACACCTGGTCAAACACGGGCTGCAGCAGAAGCACACGAAAGGTATCGAGAACGCCGACAAAGGCCAGCAGAATCACCCCGAGCGCCCATTGCAGGGAGTAGGGTAGTCCGTATCGAACCAGGCGGAAAAAACTGCTCATGCGGCCAGTTCCGCCCGCCGGCTGAGAAGCGGCCGGATCATGCGACCCTGTCGGCGATGTTCAGGATGGACACCCATCCCAACATTGTATCCGGGGTCCCACACAATCCGCTCGACTGGCGCGGGCCCCCGAGGTCAGTACGCGTGAAGCTCTTTGATCGCCTTCAGCACTGTATCCGGCTGGGGCAGAATCGCATCCTCAAGCACCGGCTGGTAAGCGACAAAGGTATCCATCGCGCCAATCCGCTTGACCGGGGCGTCGAGCTCGTCAAACAGCTCGTCGGCGATGCGGGCCGCAATTTCTGCGCCATATCCCCAGCTCAGCATGTCTTCATGCGCCACGATTACGCGACTTGTCTTGCGAACCGAGGTCGCGATCGCTTCCCAGTCGTACGGGCTAAGCGTGCGCAAGTCAATAACCTCGACCTCGATACCGTTCTCGCGGCTAGCCGTTTGTGCCGCCTGCAGGGCGCGCGGAACCAGCGCCCCGTAAGTCACCAGCGTCATGTGCGTTCCCGGTCTGACGATCTTCGCCTTGCCGAATGGAATCGCAAAGTCAGGCCCGGGATACGGTGCGCGTCCGTAGGACTCCCTATAAAGCCGTTTGTGCTCCAGGAACAGCACGGGATCATCGCAGCGAATCGCAGTTCTCAGCAGGCCATTGGCATCCAGCGCATTCGACGGAAAAACAACACGCAGCCCAGGAATATGCGTGAAGATGCTCTCGCCAGACTGCGAGTGATAAATCGCGCCGCCAGTCAGATATCCGCCGATAGGTACGCGAATCACTGCAGGGGATGCCCACGCTCCATTGGACCGCCACCGCATCAGCGCCAGTTCGTTGTGAATCTGATGTACCGCGGGCCAGATGTAGTCGAAGAACTGAATCTCAACCACCGGCTTCATTCCGCGCACCGCATACCCCACAGCACGCCCCACAATATTGGCCTCAGCCAATGGCGAGTTGAAGACGCGCTCGGAACCAAAACTCCGTCTGCAAGCCCGACGTCAGTTTGAAAACCCCGCCCTTGCCTTTGACTTCGCTTAGAGCCTCTTCCCGGCTGGCATCGGCAACGTCTTCGCCGTAAACAATAATCCGCGGATCGCGGTTCATCTCGTCGTGCAAAGAGGCGTTGATCAGGTCCGCCATCGTTCGAGGCGCGCCGCCCTTGGCGCTCGCGGACTTTCCCGGTCCTATGCCCGCGGCCTGCGCCGTCTCGGTTGCAAAAGCCACACGCGTCGGGTCGAGATCCTCTGAATACACGTGCCGCGGAATACTCGCAATCTCCGGCAACGGTGCTTCCAGCGCACGTTCCGCCGCTTCGGCTGCCTCGCGCTCCGCTTCTTTTTCCAGAGCGGTAATCTGCTCATCCTTCAGAATGCCCTCGCGCAGCAGGCGCATCTGCAGCTTCGCAATCGGGTCGCGCATCGCGTCAGCTTCGCGCTCTGCTGCAGAACGATAAAGCTTGTCATCGTCCGACTGCGAATGCGAATAAATCCTGACGCAGTGCCCGTGGACAAAAGCCGGTCCCAACCCTGCGCGGCAATGCTCTGCAGCTCTCTGGAATGCACGCAGACTCGCCTCGGCATCGGTACCGTCAATCTCTTCAAAGTGGAAGTTTGGAAAATTGGCGACCAGGCGCGATATATTGCCTCCCGGCGTGTTCACTTCAACCGGTACGCTAATCGCGTAGCCATTGTCTTCCACCATGAAGATGACTGGAAGCTTTCGATTTGACGCCGTGTTCAGCGCCTCCCAGAATTCACCCTGCGAAGTCGAGCCCTCTCCGATGCAGGCCAGAACCACTTCGTCGCCGTGGAACGTGACTTCGTTATAAGCGCGATAATCGCCTTCGACTTTCGCGGCAGCATCAGGATGGCGGGTAAAGTACTGTCCGGCTTCGGCGCATCCCACTGCATGCAGAATCTGTGTCGCTGTCGACGATGATGTACTCACGATGTGCAAGGGGCGGCTGCTCCAGTGCGTCGGCATCTGCCGTCCGCCACTTGCGGGATCGGTACCCGCTCCCACAGCTTGCAGAAACATATCGGTAGGCGTTACGCCCAATGCCAGGCACAATGCCCGGTCGCGATAGTAAGGGAAAAACCAATCGTATCCTGGCTTGAGAGCCAGGGCCGCCCCCACCTGCAGCGCCTCGTGGCCGGCCGCGGATATCTGAAAAAACGTCTTTTGTTGCTTCTTGAGAGAGATCTCGCGGTCGTCGATCCGGCGGGACAGATACATGAGCCGATAAATGTTGATCAGCTCTTGTGAGCTCAGGCTGCCAGAGGCATTTGATGCCGTCGGCGCGTGAGCGCTGGAAACCGCAAGTCCCATTTGTCTCACTCCAAGGTTCGGGTACTTTCAAGCCGTTCTAATCTATATATCTCTATACAAAGATTGTAGCAACCGTCATTGCAGCCGTGGATTACCGATTGGAGATGCCGGCAGTTGAAATTGTGGCCCCCCTGCAAACGATTGAGCCATCTTCGCTTTCACGCTACGCGCGAGTTTCTCGATCTCCCCAACCTTACGCAGCTCCTCCGAGGTCAAACGGTCCGTTGGGTTAGATGCAATCTCTGCGTCCAACTGACGGGCTAACATTACCAGCTTGTTGGTGTCAGCCACCATGGACTTCTGCCGGTCGGCGTTGAGAGCTTGTGCCCGCTTTGCAATGAACACGGGATCTGTTTCGATGGTTCCGTTGTTGGCCCCTCCTTGAGGGCGTGAATTCGGCTGGATGACTCCGCCGCCAAGAGGCGTATATTGAGCCCAGCCAAACAGGGTAGCAGCAAACGCCAGCCCGGCAAGTCCAGCCATCATCGAATTCCGAACCGAACTGAACTTCATTGCATCAGGCCCCCGAACCCCTCAGTCCGTCTCTCAGTCCGTGTTTACCGTTAGCTTCATCTTTTCTTTTACGTCGCTTGCCAGTAGCTCAATCACTTCAGCCTCGCGCACCATAGTTGCTGTCAGAGGGGCGCTCCCCAGGTTGTCGGTTTTCATCTTCAGATCCCGCGCCAGGATCAACAACTTGCTCGTTTCATCATCGATGACGCGTTTTCTCTCCACATTCGCCGCTTCGTAGTTCTTCTTTCTCTCATTCTTTTCGGCCAGTTCCTTTAGCTCATGCGAATCAAGCGTGCGATTGGGGATGACAATCGGTCTAGGAATGGCCTGCGCAGCGCCTTGTTGACCGTATCCGTTGCCGGTGGCTAAGCAAGCCACCGCAATCAAGCCCGACGCAAGCATCCGCATCTTCAGTCCGAAGAGAGTTCTGCCAACCACAAGCTTTGTTCGACCATTTCGGCACTGCAGCATTTGCACGCTCTGACCTCATGTTGTTCAGGCTCACTTTTACAGGCCGCGAAACGGCTCGTCGCGGACGCAAATCGGACGTGGCACTTCCGTCAGCCCGGGCCCGACCCCTGCTTCATCTTCTCTTTAACAGTCTTCGCCAGCCTTTCGATCTCGTCCGCTTTCCGAATTACGTTGAGTGACAAGGTATCTTTGGTCGTCTTGTCCACTTCGACTTTCAGAGCAATGGCCATCGCCAGCAGTCGCGTGCTTTCGTCGGATATCTGCTTCTTGCGCTCGCTGTCAGCCTGGGCAGCTTTTTGCTGCCGCGAGTCTTTGGGACTGTCGGCTTGCTGTTTGGCATCGTTTGATTGGTTGCCGGGTGCCTGGGCCGAGGCATTGGTATGTCCCCCCGCGACTGCTGCAGGACCCCCGTCCTGGGCAACACATCCGAACGCAGCGGCAAACACCAGCCCGGCGCTGACCCGCCTCCAGGGAAACCCATGTGCTTGGGTCCCAGACTTTGAACAATCGGGGAATCTAGAGGTTCGCATCGGGAACCTCCTCTCTGAATTGCATCTCCATTATCGGCCCCAGGCAAGTTGCAGAGCCGCTCTAATGAAAGCAGTTTCCTGCTCTCATTCGCAATGCCTTTCTCCCGCGCCATTTTGAATCCATCAAACGTTGATCCAGGAGAACTTGCCGGAAAGGAAACCTGCGGAAAGGGCAAATCCACAAATCTTCATAGCCCCATCGCCGATCAAGGCGATCGTGCTTCTCTGCCTTTTGAGGTACCGCAAACAGGGTCGGTGCCCGATTCAGCACGATATAGATAGATAAGAAGAGCTTGTAATAGATAGACAAGAGGAGCTTGTATGTTTGCAATTCTTTTGGCAGTGCGGTCTGGGTGGTTCGCTGAAGGCCGATTTATGGGGAAAATACTGGATGAATGGGTCTCCGACACGCAGGAATTCTTGCATCTGAAGCTTCCGCACCTACTCGTCGAGGCCCTCATTGCGTTCGTACTTTACCGCATTCTCCGTCTGATCACTTCTCGCATGGTCCGCATCGCAGAAAAACATGGAGCTGGGCACATCCGCATCGCGCAGGTAAAGACGATGGCAGGCGTGCTTCGCGCTACGGGGATCACCATCATCGCCGCAATCGTAACCATGCAATTTCTTGCCGCGGTGGGCGTAAATCTAGCCCCGTTGCTGGCCTCAGCCGGAGTTGCCGGAGTCGCCATCGGCCTGGCTGCGCAGAACATCGTGCGGGACATGCTCAATGGAACCCTCATCCTGCTGGAAGACCAGTTCAACGTGGGTGACACGATCAAGATTGCCGGTGTATCCGGAGTGGTAGAGTCCATGACCTTGCGCAAGACCACATTGCGCGACGGCGATGGCACGCTCTACGTTATTCCAAATTCGCAGATTACTACCGTGGCAAACCTCAGCATCGACTACTCGGTGGCCACGGTCAACGTCAGCGTCGATTTCTCCGCGCACCCCGACAAGGTGATGGAGCTGCTCAAGAAAATTGCGATGGATATCCGCAACAGCGAGGAGTTCAAGGGCGTATTCGTCGCCGACCCGCAAGTGCTGGGCGTAGATGCGGTGAAAGGTTCGGAGCAGATCTTCCCCGTGGTTTTCAAAACTCGCGCCACGCAACAATATGCGCCAGTGCGCGAATTTCGACGCCGCGTCCGGCTGGCACTTGAAGAAAACAACATGCTGCCGGGCGATCCGTTCCGCGTATACACCGGCAACTCTGGCTCGTCTTCGCGACCTCCCTCGAACCCGTCAGAGCCTCCACGTGATCCAACTACCATCAAGCCGCAGGAGTCCAATCCCTTCACCGCCGGATGACCGCCGCACGGCTTAGCGCCTATCCAGAGCCCGCATCAGTGCCTCCGAGTCCGACACCGGAGGCATGCAGGTCCGGCCACGGCAAACGAGAGCCCATGCTACGTTGCCCTCAGGCTTCGGCACCTGCAATACCGTCTCAGCCAGCGCCTCTGGAAGCTCTCCGGCAACCAGCATTTCCGGCGTCAGGCGAATCACGGTTTTGCTGATCGCGAAACGAGCCATCGCCAGGGCCTCAAGCTGGTCTGCCTCGGGGCCGTCGCCAACAACGACCACCTGCATTGGATCAACCAGCAGCCGCTCCAATGCCAGCCCATAGCTGCCGGCATACAGCCCGAAATGCTCCACGATTCCGGCGAAGGACTCGAGCGTATCCTCGGCGATTTCGCGATACTCCTTGCGCCCGCTCAATTCCTCCAGGCGCAACAACGCCGCGGCCGCTGTTGGATTGCCCGCGGGCGTTGGCGAATCCTGCAGAGGCTTGCGTCTGGCGGTAAGCGCGCCGAGAGGCATCGCGCCATCCGTCCCGAAAGGGGTGTCGAAGAACGCCCCGGCCGTGCGGTCGTAGAACTTCGCGGTCATGGCATCGGCAAGCTTGACTGCTGCGCGGTAGTAGCGCATCTCGCCGCTTGCAATCCAGCCATCAATGCATGCGTGCACCGTCATGGCGTAATCGTCGAGCGTGCCCGCGACTCTTCCGGCGGGCGCATTGCTGTCAGATTCCCCGTAGGCGATCACGTGCTGGAGAGATTCCACACCATCCCATGCTTCCGACAAGATGCGATCCAGCGTAAGCAGCGCGAATGCCCGAGGCGCCGCCGCGCGCAACGCGCGAGCTGCCTCGATGTATGCAGTCACCGCCATCGCATTCCAACCCGTGTAAAGCGTGCGATCGATAAACGGCGTCGGACGCTTCGCCCGCGCTGCGAGCATCTTCCCCTGCGCAGAATCGATAAGCCGGCGCGCCTCTTCCGCCGATCGGCCGCATTGCACCGCGACTTCCTCGATCGTGAATTTGCAATGCAGAACGTTCTTCGCCGGATTGTGATGCATGTCGCCGAGTTCGCCGATGTCCCAGTAGCGCGAGGCTACCGCAAGCTCGTCGGCATCGAGCACGGCCCGCGCCTCATCCAGCGTCCACGTAAAGTAATCGCCATCATCGTCCAGATTGATATCCGCATCCTGCGAGGCATAGAAGCCACCGCGCTCCCGATCCGTCATTACCTCATCGAGCCACGCGATAATCTCTTCCGCAGTCTGGCGAAAATCCGTCCGCACGAAGCTTTGGTAGCCGTGCGCATAATTGCGTAACAGCTCAGTGTTGTCGTAGAGCATTTTTTCAAAGTGCGGAACGACCCAGTGCTCGTCCACGCTATAGCGATGGAAGCCTCCGGCAAGCTGGTCGTACACACCGCCCTGCGCCATCCGCTCAAGCGTCACAGTGAAAGCCTCCTGCGCCTCTGCATTGCCACGCTGCAGCGCCACCTCAAGCAGCAGATCCAGAATTGAGGGGTGAGGAAACTTCGGCTGCGATCCGAAGCCCCCATTGCGCGGATCGAACTGCGCGATCGCGGACGCAGCGATCTTGTCGACCAGCGCAAGGTTCAAATCTCCCCCGCGCGCTGAAAAGCTCTCGTTGTGCTCGATGGCCGACATTACGCTGGCCGCCGATTCCAGCGCTTCGTCGCGCCGCTCTCGCCACACCTGCGCCATGGTCAGCAAAACCCGCCCAAAACCCGGTCGTCCGTAGCGATCGTCGCGCGGGAAATAGGTTCCGCCAAAGTACGGTCGGCCATCCGGCGTCAGGAATGCTGTGAGCGGCCAGCCGCCCTGTTGGCTGATCGCCGAGACTGCTGCCTGGTAGCGCGTATCCACGTCTGGCCGCTCATCGCGGTCGACTTTTATGGCAATAAAATGCTCGTTGATAATGCGCGCAATCTCCGGATCCTCGTAAGACTCACGATCCATCACGTGGCACCAGTGGCACCACACCGCCCCAATATCCAAAAGAACCGGCTTGTTTTCCGATTGAGCGCGGGCAAACGCACTCTCGCCCCATGGGTGCCAATGCACCGGCTGATGCCGGGCTGAACGCAGGTAAGAGGATGAAGCCGCTTCCAGATGGTTGGCCGCAAAAGTTGCCGGAATGTGGTCCACAGACATGGGCCGAGAATACACGGGCATGAGCTTGCGCGGCCAGTCTTGTCCCAGCTATCATCACCGTCGACCAATGCGGAAAAAGTTGGCGGCCGCGCCGAAATGTGTAAGCAACAGAGAGAGTTACAAGCGCATCTAAGTGCTTTAACGACGAAATTTATGATCCGGAGATCCAATCAAAGCGACGGTTGCAATTTCCCCCGTGCGCGAATTCGATACTGAGCGGGGTTACGGGGTTTATGAAAGCCAAAGAGGATCCGATGCAGGAAGGCACACCCCAGCCCCACGGCCAGGCGGGCACGGTGCAGCCCTCTGCCATGAGCCAGTTGATCAGTGCCTACGATTGGGCATCGACTCCGCTGGGGCACGTCGCCACCTGGCCCGACAGTCTTAAGGCGGCGGTCCGTATCCTCGTCACCTCGCGCTTCCCCATGTGGATGGCCTGGGGACCCGAACTTACAGTGCTCTACAACGACGCCTATGCCCGAGTCACCTTGGGCAAAAAACATCCTTGGGCGCTCGGAAAGCCAGCATCGGAAGTTTGGCACGAGATTTGGTCCGACATCGGTCCGCGGATTGAGCGGGTGATGACAACCGGAGAGGCATCGTGGGACGAGACCCTGGGCCTCATCCTTGAGCGCAGCGGATTCCCTGAAGAGACTTTTCACACCTTCTCCTACAGCCCTTTGGCTGGATCAAACGACCAGATCGAAGGAATGTTGTGCGTCGTAATGGAGGACACGCAACGAGTACGCGGCGAACGCCAGCTGACCTCGCTCAGCACATTGGCCGGTGCGCTCGTCGATGCCAATACGAGGGAGGAAGTCTTCACAGCAATCCAGCGCGGCCTGGCAGATCAGAAAGACATTCCTTTCGCCATGGTCTATTGCTTCGAAGACGGCGGCCCCACTCTCCGCCTGGTTGCGCAGACCGGCATTGATTCCGACCATTCCGCCGCACCGCGCGAAATTGACGCAGAATCCTTAAGCAGTCCCTGGCCCGTCGACATCCTCTTCAGCGCCAACCGTGCCATGACCATCGATCGGCTCGGCGAACTCTTCCCGGAATTGCCGGCAGGCGTCTGGGACAAGCCACCCAATCAAGCCCGATTAGTTCCACTCGTCAGGCGCGGCCAGGAGAAGCCTGCAGGCGTTTTCATCGCGGCGTTGAACCCCTACCGTCAATTTGACGCAAGCTATGCCGGCTTTCTCGACCTGGCTGCCGGCCAGATTGCCGCCAGCATCACAAACGCCGAAGCTTATGAATCGGAGAAGAAACGCGCCGAGGAATTGACCGACCTTGACCGCGCCAAAACTGCATTCTTCAGCAATGTAAGCCACGAACTGCGCACCCCGCTCACACTCATTCTGGGTCCGATTGAAGATGCGCTGCTCAGCCAGGTCCCACCTTCGCCTGACTCGCTGGAGATGCTGCACAGGAATGCCCTGCGCTTGCTCAAGCTGGTAAACGGCCTTCTCGATTTCGTTCGCATCGAGGTGGGCCGCATGCGCGCCACCTACCAGCCAACGGATCTATCCCTCCTCACCACGCAACTTGCCAGCGTATTCCGATCAGCCGTGGAACGTGCAGGGTTGAAGCTAATCGTCGAATGCCCTCCCTTGCCCGAGCCGGTCTACGTTGATCGCGAAATGTGGGAGAAGGTTGTGCTCAACCTCCTATCCAATGCTCTGAAAGCAACATTCGACGGCGAAATCCAGGTCTCAATCTCCAGCGACGAAACCGGTGCCGAACTCACCGTGCGCGATACAGGCACCGGCGTTCCGGAGCAGGAGCTGCCTCATCTGTTTGAGCGCTTCAGCCGCATTGAGGGAGCTCGCCGTCGCAGCCACGAAGGCAGCGGAATCGGCCTCGCGCTCGTGCAGGAACTCGTCGAGATGCATGGCGGATCCATTGCCGTCGAGAGCAAGCTCGACGAGGGTACGACCTTCCGGATTCGCCTCCCCTTCGGACACCAGCATCTCACCCGGGGCCAGGTAGCAAAGGATGCCAGCAGCCCGCTCGTCGTCCAGGGATCGGCCGTGGCATATGTGCAGGAAGCGCTCGGCTGGATGTCGGGACACGAACAACTGAAAAACCAGATCGCCGGTTCTGTCGCGGGCGACCAGGGCGACGAACGGGTAACATCCGCTGCGAAACCAGTCCTGCTTCTCGTGGACGATAACGCCGACATGCGCGAGTATGTCCGCTCGCTGCTGGCAGGCCGATTTGAGGTAGTCACCACTGGAAACGGAAGACTGGCATTGGAGGAAATCAGCCGCAAGCCCCCGGCAATTGTCCTGACCGACGTGATGATGCCGGAGATGGATGGCTTTGCCCTGCTCACCGCGCTTCGCGGCAATCCTGCCACAGCCACCATACCCATCATCATGCTCTCGGCGCGTGCCGGCGAAGAGGCCCGCATCGAAGGCGTGGAAGCTGGCGCCGACGACTATCTCACCAAGCCGTTCACCGCGCGAGAACTCATTGCGCGTGTCGAGGCGCAACTGAAGATGGCGCGCATGCGTCGCGAAGCCGCGGAACAAAAAGCGGCCCTGACCATGGAGATCAATCGCGCCCGCCAGTTTGCCGGCGAAGCTCTGGAGCACGTCCCTGTCGCCTTCTGCACCATGGATCGCGAATATTGCATTACGTACATGAATGCCGCTGCGATGCAGCTTGCCGAGCTTTCAGGCAAACCGCACATGGGCGAGCGTCTATGGAATCTCTATCCTGAACTGATCGGGAGCGCCGTGGAGTCGAACGTGCGTCGCGCCATGGAAGAGCGCGTTCCCGTAGAGTTCGAGCAGTTCTTCCCCACCCCCGGCAACGAGACCTGGTTTCAGTTCTACGTTTATCCGCAGCCCGGCGAAGGCATTATTCTTTACTGCCGTAACACCACCGAAGCGCGTAAAGCCGAGCAGGCACTGCGCCGGTCTGAGCAACTCGCCGCTGCCGGCCGGCTCGCCGCAAGCATCGCGCACGAAATCAACAACCCCCTTGAAGCTGTAACCAACCTGCTCTTCCTGGCAAAAAACGATGCCGGGCTCTCCACGGCCTCAAAGGACTTGCTCGAAATTGCCGACAAGGAACTGCAGCGGCTCTCGCACATCACAGCGCGAAGCCTCAAGTTCTATCGCCAACGCACTGCGCCAGCCTTCATCGCGTTGGACGAGCTCATCGATTCGGTCATTTACTTTCATGATCCCGCCATCCGGCTCCGCAACATCTCGATCGAACGCCGCTATCGCTCCGCGCCCGCTGTCCTGTGCCAGCCCGGCGAAATCCAGCAGGTATTCACCAATCTCGTCTCAAATGCCCTCGATGCCTTGCCGAAAAAAGGGCGCCTCGCCGTCGTGGTACGCCCCGCGCAGGATCGCAACGGACAGCAAGGTGTCATGGTGACGCTCGCCGACAGCGGCTCAGGCATGGACAAATACATGTTCGAGCGCCTGTTCCACCCCTTCGTCACCACCAAGGGCGAAGCAGGCACAGGATTGGGGCTCTGGGTCTCGAAGGGAATCCTCGACAAGCATGATGCGCGAATTACCGTGCGCACCCGGTCCGGCATTGGCACCGTCTTTCGGATTTTCTTCCCCGTCGCACCCAAGGTCGATTCGCCAGCCGACTCGTCGGAGCCGGGGTCGCACGAAGTCGGGGCAGGTCGCAGTTAATCCTTATCCAATTCCTCTTTGATCGCCGCCACCAGTTCCGGCGCGTCCGGTAGCGTGTCGGGAGAGAAGCGCTTCACAACTTCACCATCGCGGCTGACCACAAATTTCTCAAAATTCCATAAAATCTCGGGATCCGCATTGGTCTCAATTCCATATCCCTTCAGCTTCTCGCGAAAAGGAACTTCCGCCACGCTGATCGCCTTCGGCTGGGCTGCTGTCAGCGCCTTATACAGCGGATGCTTGTCGTCGCCGGCCACGCTGATCTTGCTGAACATGGGAAACTTCACGCCGAAATTCGTCGTGCAGAATGACTGAATTTCCTCATTCGTGCCCGGCTCCTGGCTCTTGAAGTTGTTCGCTGGAAATCCGGTGACAACCAACCCCTGGCCGCGGAGTTGCTCATACAGGCTCTCCAGTCCCTCATACTGTGGCGTAAGACCGCATTTCGACGCGACATTCACTACCAGCAAAACTTTCCCTTTAAATTCAGCCAGGGATGCATCTTCCCCCGTTATTTTGTTTACAGGAATGTCATAGATAGCAGTGCTCATAAATGAAGTCTCCTTGGGATTTATTCGGTTTGATAATCGATTGGATGCCGTATTTCAGCATTCGTGTGGTCAATCAGCCCAGCAACTGCTTCGCAACCCGGATATACAACTCAATGGATTCTTTCAGTTCCTTCTTCGCCAGCTTCTCATGCGGCGTATGCGCCACATGAATCGAACCCGGCCCCAGCAGCAGCGGCTCCCCCCAATTCGTAAGCTGCGGGATATCGGTGGTGAACTTCGCAATCATCGTGGGCAATCCTTCTACAGCGCGAAGACGCACAAACGGAATCTCAAGGGTAAAGTCCACTTCAGCCAGATCTCCCGCGGCCTCAATTAGTGCTGCGCGCACTGGCTCGGAATCGCCAACCAGCCGCACCAGTACCTGCGCCTCCGCCCGGTCGGCAATCACGTTCGGCGCGCGACCACCGCTGATCTGACCAATGTTCAACGTACTTGGCCCCACATCTTCCGTCACCGGCAAATCCAGCTTCAACAGGCGCGCCAGCACTTCTACAAGCTTATGCACGGCGCTGTTACCGAGTTCAGGATATGCCGAGTGCGCCATCTTGCCCGTTGCTTTGAATACTGCGCGCAGAGAGCCCTTCGACGCCAATCCGAGGCGATTGTCCGTCGGCTCACCATTGATCAGAAAGCGACTTCCCTTCGGCGATTCATTCGCTACCTTCGCCCCGGCGGAGTCCCGTTCCTCGCCCGACACGAACAGCAACCCAATCCGAAATCCCGCCGCCCGAAGCGCCTCGGCTGCAACCACCTGTGCCGCGATAATGCCCTTGGCATCTGACACGCCGCGCCCGTAAATGAACTCCTCATCCTCGCTGAATGCGATATAAGGAGGAACGGTATCCATGTGCGTTGAAAAAACCAGGTCCGGCGTCTGCCCAGCGAGCCCGGCATAAACATTCCACCGCTCGCCTCGGTCCGCGCTCTCTTCCGGCTGCGGTACCGGAGTCTTCTCCACCGTCCAGCCCCGTGCAGCCAGAAAATCCGCAAGAAAATCACCCACCCGGCCCTCGTTGTAGGTCGTGGACTCAATCTCACAAAGCTGTTGGGTGAAGCGAACCGGATCAAGCGGCGATAACTCGTGCATAGTCCTGCCAGAATATCGCAGTCACCGATCCTGCATGGGCCTCCCCTGCGATTCGGACATGCCCACACCGTCAGAAACGCAAGCCGCCCCGACGTGAATACGGCGTAAAATAATCCCTGGAATGACCTCCCCCGCTGCGTTGTCAGGATCTGAAACGAATTCGGAAAGACCCTCCCTGCGCACCGTTGATTTGCGTGGTCCCGCAGGGCGGCTTGGAAGCGCTGCTGAATGAAGGCGCGCCAGATTCGCAATTCGTCGCGCTCGTCTGCCATCCGCACCCTCTCGGTGGCGGCACAATGCACAACAAGGTCGTCTATCACGCCATGAAGGTGCTGAATGCGCCCGAGTGGGGCCTGCGCTGGCCTGTACTGCGTTTCAACTTCCGCGGTACAGGGTTGAGTGAAGGACAACATGATGGCCGCGCGGAGTCGGCAGATGTTTCCGCCGCCCTCGACTGGCTCAACGCCCAATACAAACTGCCCGTCGTCCTGGTCGGGTTCAGCTTTGGCGCCGCCATGGCAATCGCAGCATCTTGTGAAACGGAAACACAGAGCCGAGCTAGTCTACGCGCCCTCGTTGCCCTGGGGCTTCCAACCCAGGGGTTCGGAAATACCTATCGATACCCCGTGCTCTCGGAGTGCATCCTCCCCAAGCTTTTCCTCAGCGGCGATGACGACTCAGTTTGCCCCGCAACAGGACCTGAGGCAGGTGGTCGATGCCGCGGCTGACCCCAAACAACTTGTGCTCGTCCCCGATGCCGATCACTTCTTTACAGGCCAGCTCGATCTTATGCAACAGTCGCTCGCAAACTGGCTGAAGGAGAACGTGCAATGACGCCGGCCAGCGACACAGCCCTTGAATTTCTCCACGCCCGTGCCACTGAGTTCTTCACCGGCGCGCTCGAGGCAAGCAGCATCGAGTCCGCCTTCGATCGGCGCATTCGCTTCGAGAGCAACACACTCCAGCGCCTGCTTCCCGACGGCAGCGGCCCCGACGTCATCAATCTCTCGCAGTTCAAGCGCATTTTTGTCATCGCGCTGGGCAAGGCCGCCGGCCCGATGCTCGAAATTCTGCTCGATCGGATGAAGCGCCGCAAAGGCCTGCGTGGAATCTGCTGCACCAAGTACCTGCCGAAAAAGCGCAACTGGCGGTTCCGCTACTTTGAAGGCGGCCACCCTTTGCCAAACGAGGAGTCGTTTGCCGCAGCCCGCGCCGCCCTTGCCATGCTGAAGAAGGCGAAGAGGGATACGCTGGTCTTCTTCCTCATCTCCGGCGGCGGCTCCGCGATGTTCGACTTGCCTCTCGATCCGCAGATCGGGCTCGACGATACCATCGCCTTTCATGAAACTCTCGTCGGCTCAGGCGCACCCATCAACGAGATCAACACACTGCGCAAGCACTTCAGCGCCGTCAAGGGCGGACGCCTCGCCATTGCTGCACCCGAAGCTCTAAAGGTTTCGTTCCTGCTGCCCGACGTTCCCTTGCGGACGCTCGATGCCCTCTCCTCCGGGCCGACCTCACCCGATCACTCCACCGTCGACGAAGTGCGCGAGATTATCGAGAAGTACAATCTCGACGCGAAACTTCCGCCGGCGGTGCGCGCCTTCTTCGAGCGAAAGGATCTTCCGGAATCACCCGGAAACAAGAGCTGGCGGCCGCCGTTTCTTGCCCGCTTCCAACGAACCGATCCCAGCAGGCACGCCGATCTACCTCCGCCGTCAATCTCACGGGCGAGGATGAAGCCTTTCGCGATTCGGTTTTCGAGGTGCTGCTGTCGACTCACGACCTGGTCGAAAGTGCCCGGGCCCTCGCGCAAAAAGCCGGCTACTTTGTCGCCGTCGACAACTCCTGCGACGACTGGGACTATGCGGATGCCGCTCGTTACCTGCTCGATCGCTTTCACGACCTGCGCACGCTCCACCGCCGCTTCTGCCTCATCTCCGGCGGCGAGGTCACCGTCGCGCTGAATCGCACCCCCGGTGCGGGTGGCCGCAACCAGCAATTCGCCCTGGCCTGCGCCATTGAACTTGCGCATCATCCCGGCGAGATGCTCACAGTTCTCAGTGCCGGCTCCGACGGCATCGACGGCAACACTCCAAACGCCGGAGCAATCGCCGACCCCACCACCGTGGCGCGCGCTGTTGCTTTTGGCTTCGAGCCCGAAGAGTCCCTTCGCACCTTCAACGCCTGCCCGCTGTTCACAGCCCTCGGCGACACCGTGGTCACCGGACCCACCGGCCATAATCTGCGCGACCTGCGCCTCTTGATTTCTGACAAATCCTGAGCTGGCTTCAGGTCTCGATTCATCCCCCATCGGCAGTCGGAGCTATGATGGAAGTTCAATTCGTATCTACTTTCGACCGTACTTAGGATTCGCTACGTGGCTCGAAAACCCAGTCGCAAAAGTGCCGACAAAACGCCCGACATTCGGGCCGTAGCCGCTTTGGCCAAAGTCTCCATCGCTACCGTCTCCCGCACCATCAATGGCTCGCCCGTCGTGAGCGAAAAGCTCACAAAGCGGGTGTGGCAGGCGATCGAGCAGTTGAACTACTTCCCCAACACCCACGCCCGCACGCTTGTCTCCGGGCGCAGCCGCCTCTTCGGCATCATTGTTGAGAACATCACCAATCCGTTCTTCCCCGAACTCATTCAGAGCTTCGAAGAGATCGCCGTTGCCCACGGATACGAGATCCTGGTCAGTTCGTCCAACAGCGATCCCGCCGTGCTCACCACCTGCGTGCGCCGCATGCTCGAGCGCAAAGTGGAAGGCGTCGCAGTCATGACCTTCGGCGAAGAAGAACCCGTGCTCGACCAGCTGTCGTTTCACGACGTTCCTGTCGTTCTCGCCGAGTTCAAGCTGAGCGAGCCAAAGGCCAGCACCATCGTCCTCGACTACAGCACGGGTATCCGCGCCGCCGTCGCCCACCTCGTCGCTCTTGGCCATCGCAAGATCGGCTTCCTCGCTGGACCGCACAAACTACACTCCGCCATCACCCGCCAGAACGACTTCCAGGCCGCGATGCAGGAGAACAAATTGCCCATCCAGAAGAAGTGGATCATCGAGTGCGATCACACCCTCAAAGGTGGCGTCGCCGGATTCAACAAGCTGCAGGATCTCAGCGTCCAACCCACGGCGATCATCTGTTCGAACGACATGACCGCCATCGGCGTTCTGCGCGCCGCCTACCTTCAGGGCCTGCGCGTCCCGCAGGATCTCTCCGTCATCGGCCTCGACGACATCGATTTCGCCGAGTTCACGCTTCCTCCGCTCACCACCATCCGTCTCTCCCGCGTTGAACTGGCGAAGGCCGCATTCGAAGCGCTCCGGCAGCATGGAGAAGACCCCGGCAAGGCGGATTTACAGCGCGAGTTCCTCGTATCCACCAGCCTCGTAGTGCGCGGCTCCACCGCCCCACCGCCGGCCGCCTGAATTCCTGACTACGATTTGCCGGCTATAAAGGCTGCAGCAGTTCTGCCTCTTGCCTTCGCGCACGCCCTCACGCATAGCGGCAATCTCCGCAAATGTTTCGTCAGCCGCAACCCTGCGATGCAGATAAATCCGCGGCTCGCCGAACGATAGCTCTGCACGAAACCCCGGGGTGTTCAGTGTCTTCAACAGGTGTGTCACAAAGGTCTCGTCCCCGTACCAGCACAGTTCCCTCTCCGGCCTGCCGTCGCTGATTAAGTAGCGGATCGATGCAGCTGTAATCGGCGCGCCGACAATAATTGCAGGTTCAAACAACCGCGAGTGAAACCGCAACATCGTTCCATCCGTGCTGGTTCCTTCGGGAAAAAACAACACCGGAACTCGTAATCTAAGTCGTTCGCTGATCATAGCGGCGACCTTCTCCGCGCTAGCTAAGCTCGACCGATCGATAAACATCGTGCCGCCCACACGTGCCGCCTTACCAAAGTAGGGCCACGAATCAAGCTCCGCCTTGGCAACAAAAAAGCACGGCATTGCCGCGCTCAAGATGACTACATCAAGATAGCTAAGATGATTCGACACCACGAGTCCGTGGCTCGGCGGCTGCCCTTCTACCCGGCAGTCAATATCCATAGCCCACAGCACTCCAACGCAGGTTTTCTGCACCCAGCGGGCACGCCGCTCAAGCGTGCGCGGACCGCTCAAGCGCAGCATTTGGAAACGAACAATGCTCGCGACCAGCACCACAGCCAGCGCTACAGCGCGCCGGATCATCCGAAAACTCATTGCGTCAGTGGCGCGAGAAACCGATTACGCGCTGCCTGCGAGAGCGTCTTCAAATCGAGCAGAGTAAGAAAATCAATCGTGCCAAACTCGCGGTCCCACGCCGGCGGAGCGCAAATGCGCGCCCCAATCGTCAAATAGGTCTTCAATAGCTTGGGGACTTTCGGTGGCTCAGACTGATTTCCCGGGACTGATGATAGCTGTGTCTCGACACCCGCCTGCTCGCTGGGACATTCGTAAGCCGGAGTTGGCACCGTCTCGAATTCCGGCGAAACCCTGTACCGCTCGAGCTCGCGATACATCCGCCAGCCTTCGCCCGGATCCTTGGAATTCAGAGAAGAGCAACCAATCAGGTAACGAAGCCCCATGTCATGAGCATACTGCGCAATGCCGCGCCATAACAACGTAAGTACCTCTGGGCTTCGATGTTCGCGATCGATGGATGCGCGCCCTAGTTCCAATATGTCGCGACGCAACGGCTCATAAGGTGCAAACTCAAACTCCTGCGCCGAGTAATATCCTAAGTTCACCCCAGCCGTACTTCCGGATTGCATTCGATAAGTGCCAACGATGCGCCCCTCTGTCTTGTCTTCAACCAGCAGGTGCTCGCAGAAAATATCGAAGTGATCCGTATCGATTCCCGTCTCGTACGAGCGCTCCAGGCCTTCGCCCATCTCTATATTGAAGACCTTGAAACGCAGCCGGTACGCGGCCTCGCGATCGTTGGCGCTTTTCGCCAATCGCAACTGGTAACGGCCAACCTCCGCGTGGATACGCGGTCTCTCCGCAGTGGCGGGACCGGTCTCGAGCAAAACTGATTTGGGAGCTTCCACCGGAGAGGTGGGAGGAGGTAAAAGTGCGAACGGAGCCTTCTGCCCTGCTTGCGCAATCACGGGAGTAGTATCCGGCACAAATTGTAAGAGGAAAGTAAATCGGTTGCAAATCTAGTGCGAATAATCTATACCAGCAATTCATGACTTAGTAACAAAAGAGCCCGCCAGTAAGGCAGGCTCTTAATTCAATCCGAGTGATCTATCTCACCTACTTATACTCAACCACCGGCAATTGAAGGAATAACCAGCACTTCATCGCCTTCCTGGAAGTTATATTTGTCGTTACCCAGGAAGCGGATATCTTCCTCATTAACATAGAAGTTGATGAACCGGCGCACCTGCCCGTCTTCTCCTCGCAGATGTTGCCGAAGCGCAGGAAAGCGACCTTCGATGTCAGTTACAAGTTCCGGAAGATTCGATGCAGTGCTCGAAATCTCGCGCACGTTATTGGTGTGTTTTTGAAATGCGTTGGGCAATAAAACTCTAACGGCCATCGGCTTCTCCCGCCAGGCTCAGGGCCTGATAGTTTGCAGGGTTCGCTGCATTGCGTTCTTCCACGAAGTTCTCAAAATCTGTGAGCCGCGGACGAATCGCCGCTCTCTGTTCATATGCGCCGTCCAGACAATCCGTGGTCTTCAGGCCATTTCCAGTAATGCAGCTGACCGTCAGCTCATCCGGCTTGATCCGACCATGGGCATACAACCGCGCCGTCACCGCCGTCGTCACGCCGCCTGCCGTCTCCGTAAAAATGCCCTCGGTCTCCGCCAGTTCCTGAATTGCCGACACAATCTCCACATCCGAAACATCTTCAGCCCAGCCGCCGGTTCCACGAATCACGCGTGATGCATAGATCCCATCCGCCGGATTCCCAATCGCCAGCGAGCGCGCAATCGTGTTCGGCCGCTGCGGCTCAATCACGTCCGTCCCGGCCTTCACCGCCTTCGCGATCGGCGAGCATCCCGTAGCCTGCGCGCCAAAGAACCGCACTGGCTTTTCATCGACCAGCCCAAGCTCAATCAGCTCGTTGAATGCCTTCTTGATCTTCGTAATCAACGAACCGCCCGCCATCGGCACCACAACGTTATCCGGCAGTCGCCACCCAAGCTGCTCCGCGATCTCGAAACCCACAGTCTTCGACCCCTCGGCGTAGTAGGGCCGCAGGTTCACGTTCACAAATCCCCAGTTATAGCGATCGGCAATCTGAGAGCACAGCCGATTCACATGGTCGTAGTTGCCCTCCACCCGCACCAGCGTGGCGCCATAGACCTGGGTGTTCAGAATCTTCGCCGGCTCCAGATCTGCCGGAACCAGGATGAAAGTCTTCAACCCCAGCCGCGCCGCGTGAGCCGCCACCGCATTCGCTAGGTTGCCTGTCGACGAGCACCCAACCGTATCGAACCCGAAATCCTGCGCGTTCGCCAGCGCCACCGCCACCACACGATCCTTGAAGCTCAGCGTAGGCATGCAGACAGCATCGTTTTTGATGTAAAGATTCTTCGCGCCAAATTGCGCGCCCAGCCGCGGAGCTTTCACCAGCGGCGTCAACCCCGAAGGCGTCTGCGGAACGTAGCTGTCCGCAACTGGCAGCAGCGCACGATAACGCCACATATCCAGCGGGCCCTGGGAAATTGTCTCGCGGGTAAAGCGGGTACGGGCATACTCAAAGTCGTAGGTCACTTCGAGCGGGGAAAAACACTCATCGCAGATCGAAAGCGGCTGATGACCATAGGTCTTGCCGCATTCCCGACATCGCAACCAATACGCAGTCGTCAAAGGTCCCTCGCTGTATGCGAGTGACACGAGGAGCTCGAGCGCGTGACGTGCCCAGGAATGAGTGAACGTGAATTGACTCGAAACTGCCTGCGAAGCTGCTAAAGCAATGAGTGCTGAAGCAACCCCCGAATCTCATGTTCCCCGTCTCCGGGCAAGAGTTGACACCATACTCCCGTTTTGCGCGGGCAGGTTGTCGTGGCGTCACAGGGCTCGTCCCTCAGCCACTCTGCATGAAACTCAGGCTTGCCCTTTGGGGGCAAACTTGAATGTTTAGTTTGTATCACAGCCCCAGTCACCCCGCAAGTGGTCAAACAGCGAATGGACATCAAACCCGTTTGAATGGATCAATTTCGGGCCCGGAGTTCCTCATCGCCCAACATGCTGAGCCGTTGCCTCGTAAACGATATCCGTCACTAGCCCGGAACCCGCGATTTTGGACTTGCGGTTCTTTGCTTGACCGTCAACCGCGCCGAAGAGCACGTTAGTGAGGCAAGTGAGGCCATCGATGGCATTGTGGAAGAACACCGGCGGAGAATGTTTTACGCGGAAGAGAAGCCAAAGGGAAATGAGGAGTTTCCGGCGCAAGCAACAGAAGATCGAAAACCTTGCACCGCACAATGTCAGCCGCCGCTCGGTGCTTCGCGGAGCAGCACTTGGAGTGGCTGCACTGGCATCAGGCATTGATCCCGTTTTCGGGAAGCCGGCTCCTCAGCCTCCCAACATTGTTTTCATCATGGCAGACGATCTCGGTTATGCCGACGTGGGTTGCTATGGCCGCCCCGATCTCCGCACTCCGAACATTGATGACCTGGCTGCAAAGGGCGTGCGATTCCTGCAGGCATATGCCAATTCCGCGGTCTGTTCGGCAACCCGCACTGCCCTCATCACCGGCCGCTACCAGGACCGTCTCCCCGTCGGTCTGGACGAGCCGTTGACTGATCGCAAGATAGGCCTGCCTCCGGACGCGCCCACCTTGCCGTCATTGCTGAAACAGGCAGGCTACGGCACCACACTCGTGGGCAAATGGCATCTGGGCTTATTGCCAAAATACGGCCCTCTCCAGAGCGGATACGACCACTTTTACGGGATTCGCAAGGGTGCAGCGGACTACTACACACATTCAAAAGACCTGTGGGATGATGACGTGCGCGTGGACCAGGTCGGCTATCTGACCGATTTGCTTGGCAGCCACGCCGTGAACGTGGTGAATAACTATGCGCGATCCGGTCACCCGTTTCTGCTGAGCCTGCACTTTACCGCGCCGCACTGGCCGTGGGAAGTGCCGGGAGACGAATCGGAATCGAAGCGCCTTGCCGGGCGCAACTTAATCGACTTCGATGGCGGCACACAAAAAACATACCAGCAAATGATTGAAGATCTGGACTTGCAGGTGGGACGCGTCGTCGGAGCGATCCATGCGAATGGTATCGCCGAAAACACGATTGTCATTTTCACCAGCGACAACGGCGGAGAGCGCTTTGCGGACACCTGGCCCTTTACCGGCAGAAAGACTGAACTGTTGGAAGGGGGGCTCCGGATTCCAGCGATCATCTCGTGGCCGGCGCAGATTCCGAAGGGGCGAACCACCAACCAGGTTGGAATCAGCATGGATTGGCTCCCAACACTGCTTGCCGCTGCGGGCGCTTTGCCCCACCCCGCATTTCCACCAGATGGAATCAACCTGCTCCCCGTCCTTGCCACGAATGCAGCGACGATCGAACGCAAGCTGTTCTGGCGCTACAAGGCAAATGCACAGCGCGCCGCACGCGACGGCGATTACAAGTTTCTCAAGATCCTCGACAATACTTTCCTGTTCAATGTGACGGAAGATCCCATGGAGCGGGCCAACCTGAAGCGCCGGCACAAGGACATATACCAGCGTCTGGAAGCGGAGTGGCTTGCGTGGAATGCGACCATGTTGCCGGAGATCGACGAGAGCTTCACGCATAGCTTTAGCGGCTCGGAGTTAGCCGACCACATTGGAACCCCCGATCCAACCGGCAAAGCCGACAACCCCGCGCCTCAAGCGAGCCCCTCTGAAAATCCGCACTGATCGCGAACTGACAAAACCATTTGAATGGATGAATTTGACGTGGAAACGGACAATTCAGGGTCGATTCGCTCCAGCCGGGTGAATCCAGATCGCGTTCCCCCCGCCTGAAACCATCCGCACCTCCATCACAGTACTCCGACCCACTTCCTGCTTCGAAAACTCTGTGTGAGTCGCATTCGTCCCCGCGTCCGCTGCATCAGCATAAACCTCCGCCACGTACTTCCCATCGCTGAGAAAGCTCAACGGCACCTTCACCGTCCGCGCGTCCCAGTTGGTAATCGATCCGACATACCAATCCTTGCCGCTCCGCCTCGCAATCGTAACGTTCTCCATCGGCCGCCCGGCAATCACGCGCACCTCATCCCAGGTTGTCGGAACTTGCTTGATGAACTCGAAGTCATGTTGCCCCGCATAGTGTTCGGGATAATCCGACACCATCTGCAGGGGGCTCTCCAGCACCACGTAGAGCGCAAGTTCGTGCGCCCGCGTGTTCGGCGCCATAGGTTCCTTGTCACGAGGCACAAATTCCCCGCGCGTCACATTGCCAAATGCACCCGGCGTGTAATCCATCGGCCCTGCCAGCATGCGCGTGAAAGGCAGCGTTGTGTTGTGCACCGGAGAAGTGCGCGCACTCCACTTCAGATATTCTTTGCCCATCACGCCCTCGCGTGTCATCACGTTGGGCCACGTACGACGCAGACCATCGGGCTTGAAGGCACCATGGAAATCAAGCATCAGGTGATGCTGCGCTGCCAGCTCCGCAACGTGGCGGTACCAGGCCACCATCTGCTGATCGTCGCGATTCATGAAGTCGATTTTTACGCCGGCAACTCCCCATTTCTCGAACAGCGGAAACGCCTGGTCCATGTACTTGTCCACAGATGTCCAGTGCGACCAGAGCCAGATGCCAACATGCTTCTCCTTCGCATAGCTCAGTAACTCCGGCATATCTACGTTCGGATCCACCTTGGTGATGTCGGCCACGGCCGCGTAGTCGTCCGGCGCCTTGCGGTTTGCCAGCGCCCATCCGGCATCGATCAACATGTACGCAAATCCCGACTGTGAAGCAAAGTCGATATAGTGCTTCATCGTCGCGGTGTTCATTCCCGGCTTCGTGGGCATGCTGGGAGCGACCTCGCCGGACCACCAGTCCCACGCCGACTTTCCCGCACGAATCCAAGAGGTATCGGCGATCTTCGAAGGCGGGTTCAGGTTCAGCACAATGTTCGACTCGATCAGTCGACCCGGCTCGTCGCCGATCATCAGCACACGCCATGGCGTTGTAACCGGAGTGTCTGCCTCTACGGCGATTCCCGGCTTGCCAACTAGCGGCGAAAGCTCCGCTTGCAAAGCAAAACGTGCCTTTGCCTTGCGCAGATACATCCCAGCGTAGTTCTCAATATCGGCCTCTGTGACGGCCACCCAGCCGGTCCCCGGAACCTCCGCCAGAAGCGGCAACGCGATGAGCCAGTCGTGGTGAATCCCGCTTACCGGACGCATCTGGTAGTCATCTTCGTACGACGATTGAAAACCATCTACGACGAGTGGGTAGAGCGTCGCATCCTTGGCGAAAGAGAACTCGGTCAACTCGCTTTCAATGCGCATTTTGCTCAGGCTTGGCTGTGCGGGCACGATGTACCGGAACGCAACCCCATCGTCATACACTCGAATCTCAATCGACAGCTTCCGTCCCGACGCATCTTCAAAGTCCACAACCGTTGAGTTGTAGTGATCCCGCACCGTACTCGTCTTGCCGACCGGAATGGTGTACGTCTCATCTCGCTCGCTCGTCCGCGCGTTCACCCTGCGCATTCCGGGTCCCAGCGCTGGCTGTCCTTGCATCTTCAGCCCGAGCACTCCGGCATCTATAAGCCGCTTGCCACGGAATTCAACGGAGTAGTGAATGTCGTTGCCCGGCGCTTCCGTCGTCTTACCCGTCGGCGCGTCCGACAAGTTCAACACGATCTGCCCATCGGGCGATTTCACCTGAATAACGGCTGTATCCAGATTCTGCGCCACGGCGAAACTTCCGCTCAAGACGGCAAAGAAGAGAGGGTATACCAATGTGCGTCGCATCTCGTCGGGATCATATCACTGCATACTTACCGCGCTTCAGCGACTAATTTGAACCGGCACCAAATGAACAGGCTCGGCAGCACAACGGCTGACGGGCCCACTCTGTTTTCGTTTTTGAGGAGAGCTTCAGTTCGTATAGATCCTGACGTAGTCCACTTGCATGTCACCCGGAAAAACCGTCGTCGCATCCGGGTTACCGGGCCAATCTCCGCCGACCGCCAGATTCAGAATGATGAACTGCGGCCCCTGGTCGAACGGCCAGGTGCCCGGGAAGCTAGCAGGCGTAAACGTGGCATACACGTTCGCCGGATCATCCACGTAGAACTGCACCTGCCCCTTGCTCCAGATCATGCCGTAGGTATGCCAGTCAGCAGCCGAGAATCCAGCGGGATGGTATTGCTGCGTTCCGTTTGCTTCGCTGGCGCTGGTCCCGCCGTGCACCGACCCCGCGATCCAGTCGTACCCCGGAGGGGTGCCTCCGACAGACAGCGCAGAATTGCTACCGTTGATATGCTCCATTATGTCCAGTTCGCCGGATGCTGGCCAGCCCACCTTCGTAATGTTGTTGCCCAATAGCCAGAACGCGGGCCACATCCCCTGGCTTTCCGGCAACTTCATACGCGCCTCGATCCGTCCATACATGAAGCTGAAGAGCCCTTGTGTCTTCATTCGGGACGAAGTGTACGTCGTTCCCGAGGGATTCATTGCCCAAATGTGAAGGATTCCCGATTCATCAATGAATGCATTCGGACTCCCGTCGCATGGCGAAGCTGTCGAATTCGGTGCGCAGTAAGTCTCAAGTTCGTTGTTCCCGCAGCAGCGAAATCCTGTGTCATAAGTCCACGTCGTCGAACTCGGAACCCAATTCAAAAGGCCCGGTCTATTGAACTCGTCGCTCCAGACCAGCGTGCCCGATGCGATGTTCGGGCTGAAACTCTGCGAGGCCGCGGTGCTGTTCGAGTATCCCGAGGCGACGGCCAGGGCCTTGACCGTCACATTCGATGAAATCAGAAATGGCGCATAGTAAACCATGGACGTGGTTGTCGGCGTCGATCCGTCCGTGGTGTAGTAGATCGTTGCAGTGCCGGTGATATCGGCCAGCGTGACAATCGCGGCGCCGTTCTGCACCGGAATAGACGAGATTGTGGGCGTCGCGGCCGGCGTTGCTGTCGTTCCGCCACCACCTGAACTGCTGGTGCTGCCGCCGCCCCCCCCACCACAACCGCAAACCAAAGCACTCGCTAAAAATAAAGCTGTAATCATTCCGGGCCTCATCTGCACGTGAACACTCCCTATCTGATCGCGAACGGAGGGCACACCTCCGCCATCTAATCACTGCGCGTCTGATAGGGTCAAACATCCCCGCCGTCACGGGATGTGACTCAGGGCACAATACGTGAGGAAAACTACACCGCATTCCCGGCTGAGAACGATCGTTTGCCTGCGACGTGAGAAAGGTCGCCTCAGTTGCCAGACTTTCGACTGCGCCCATCTCTCACGCGGCGGGATCGTAGTTGAGATTCGGCCCGAGCCAACGCTCCGTTTCGGCCACGCTCATCCCCTTGCGCTCAGCGTAATCGGCCACCTGCTCGCGATCGATCTTGCCCAGCGAGAAGTAACGAGACTCAGGATGCGCAAAATAGAGACCACTCACGCTTGAGCCCGGCCACATCGCAAACGACTCGGTAATCCGGATTCCGGTCTTTGCTTCAACATCGAGCAACCGCCAGATCGTCCCCTTCTCTGTGTGATCAGGACACGCCGGATACCCCGGCGCCGGACGAATGCCGCGATACTTTTCCTGAATCAACTCCGCAGGACTCAATCTCTCTGCGCGCCCGTAACCCCACTCATCGCGCACCCGCTTATGCAGGCATTCGGCAAAAGCCTCGGCAAGCCGGTCCGCAAGCGCTTCCGCCATGATCGCGTTATAGTCGTCATGCTCGGCGCGGTATTTGTCGGTCAATTCCTTCAGCCCGATCCCGGTCGTCACGGCGAATGCCCCAATGTGATCCCGCAACCCCGTTGCCTTCGGCGCAATAAAATCAGCCAGCGACCGGCACGGCTCGCTGCCTTCCTTATTCGCCTGTTGCCGCAGAAAATGGAGGCTGTCCAACTTCTTCGCGCGCGTCTCGTCTGTGAAGAGTTCAACATCGTCGCACACCGCCGACGCCGGAAACAATCCATACACCCCGCGCGCCGTCAGCAGCTTCTTTTCAATGATCTTGTCCAGCAGTGCATTTGCTTCCGTAAAGAGCTGCCGCGCCTGCTCGCCCTGCTTCTCATCGTCGAGAATGCGCGGGTAAACGCCTTTCAGCTCCCACGTGTGGAAGAACGGCGTCCAGTCGATATACTCCCGCAGTGTAGCCAGCGGAAAATTATCCAGCACGCGCACCCCGGTAAATTCCGGAATGGGCAGATCTTCGGCACGCCACTCGATCGGCGTATGCCGCGCCCGCGCGGCCTCAAGTGAGATGGTCTTCTGCTTCGGCGTGCTGTGTGCCTTGCGAACCGCCTCATACTCGGCGCGATGTTGCGCGACGAACTCCGTCTTTCCATCTTCGCTCAGCAGGCTCGTCGTCGCCGGCACCGCGCGGCTCGCATCCACAATGTGTACGACCGGCTCGCTGTAATGCGGCGCAATCTTCACCGCCGTATGCGCGCGGCTCGTCGTCGCCCCGCCAATCAGCAGCGGCACCTTGAATCCCTGCCGCTCCATCTCCCGCGCCACGTGCACCATCTCATCCAGCGAAGGCGTAATCAATCCGCTCAGGCCAATAATGTCGGCGTTCACTTCCTTCGCGCGTTCCAGAATCTTCTCCGCCGGAACCATCACGCCAAGGTCGATCACCTCGTAGTTGTTGCAGGCCAGCACCACGCCCACAATATTCTTGCCGATGTCGTGCACGTCGCCCTTCACCGTGGCCAGCACGATCTTCCCCTGCGCCTTCACGACCTGGCCCGCAGCCTCCATGGCCGCCTTTTCGGCCTCCATGAAGGGAAACAGGTACGCGACCGCCTTCTTCATCACGCGCGCCGACTTCACTACCTGCGGCAGAAACATCTTGCCCGCGCCAAACAGATCGCCCACCACGCTCATCCCCGCCATCAGCGGCCCTTCAATCACCAGCAAGCGGCCGCCCAAGCTTCGCGCGCGCCTCTTCGGTGTCGATCTCGATATAGTTGTCGATCCCCTTCACCAGCGCGTGCGTCAGGCGCTCTTCCACCGTTCCGTTGCGCCACTCTTCCGCCTTTTTCTCCGTCACAACCGCGCCCTCGCCCTTCAGCGTCTCGCCAAACTCGACCAGCCGTTCCGTCGCGTCGGGCCGCCGGTTCAGCAGCACATCTTCGACCAGTTCCTTCAGCTTCGGCTCGATCTCCTCGTACACCTCCAGCATCCCCGCATTCACGATGCCCATGTCCAGGCCGGCCGCAATCGCGTGATACAGAAACGCCGAGTGCATCGCCTCGCGCACCCGATTGTTGCCGCGGAAACTGAACGAGATATTCGAGACGCCGCCGCTCACCTTCGCATGCGGCAGGTTCGCCTTGATCCACCGCGTCGCATTGATAAAGTCGACCGCGTAGTTGTTGTGCTCCTCCATGCCCGTCGCAACGGTCAGAATATTCGGATCGAAGATGATGTCCTCGGCCGGAAACCCGACTTTGTCCACAAGAATCCGGTAAGCCCGCTCGCAAACGCGAATCTTGTCTTCGAAACTCGCCGCCTGCCCCTTCTCATCAAACGCCATCACCACCGCTGCCGCGCCATACTTCAGCACCGTCGCCGCATGCTCGCAAAACTTCGCTTCGCCCTCCTTCAGCGAAATCGAATTCACAATGCCCTTGCCCTGCAGGCACTTCAACCCCGCCTGAAGCACCGCCCAGTTCGACGAGTCCACCATGAACGGAACTTTGGCAACTTCCGGCTCGCTCCCCAGCAACTGCAGAAAGCGCGTCATCGCCGCGACGCCGTCAATCATCCCCTCGTCCATGCAGATATCGAGAACGTTCGCGCCGTTCTCCACCTGCTGCCGCGCGACGCTCACGGCCTCTTCGTATTTGCCGTCCTTCACCAGACGCGCAAACTTCGGCGAACCGGCCACATTGGTCCGCTCGCCGATCATGATGAAGACCCCGGCCTGCTGCGTAAATGGCTGCGATCCTGATAGGCGCAGAGGCTTCATCGACTGACCTCGACACTTCCAGCGCTCACGCCTTCGTCAACATCCGAATCTGGCTGCGGTCTATCGCCCAGCTTGCGCGGAGGCATCCCCTCCAGCGCCTTGGCAATCGCCGCAATATGCTCCGGCGTATTTCCGCAGCATCCGCCCGCAATATTGATCAGACCCGCCTTCGCAAATTCGCTCAGATAACGCGCCATGTCCTCCGGTCCAAGGTCGAACCCCGTCGCCGACAGCGGATTCGGCAGCCCCGCATTCGGATAGCACGAGATCGCCACATTCGCCTTCTCCGAAAGCTCCGACAAAAACGGATACATCAGGTCCGGCCCGAGCGAGCAATTCAATCCCACCGACAGCGGCTTCACATGCTCCACCGCATTCCAGAAGGCCTCGGTCGTCTGCGCTGAAATCAGCGTCTCTCCGCCGCGTCCCACCGCCGCCGAAATCATCACCGGCAATTCCGTCTCGTCCTCGTCAAAGACTTCGCGAATCGCCACCAGCGCCGCCTTCGCATTCAGCGAATCGAAGATCGTCTCCACCAGCAGGAAATCCACACCGCCGGCAATCAGCGCCCGCACCTGTTCCGCGTAAGCAGTCTTCACCTGGTCGAAGGTCACCGACCGGAAGCCCGGATCATTGGCATCCGGCGAATTCGAAAGCGACACCGTCAGCGGCCCGATCGCTCCCGCCACAAACCGCGGCCTGCCCGTCTCTTTCCCAACGCGATCGGCCCACTCCCGGCAAATCTTGGCCGACACCTCGTTGATCTCCCACGCCAGGTCCTTCAGAAACTTGTCGTCAATGATCTTCTGGTAGAACTCCGGATCCTTCCGTCCCCCATGCTCCCGCGGATCATCAACAAAAAACTCGCTCTGCGAAATGGTCGTTGCGCCAAAGGTATTGGTCTCGATGATGTCCGCCCCGGCCTCAAGAAACCGCCGGTGGATATCGCCGATCATCTTCGGCTGCGTCAGCACAAACAGGTCGCCATTGTTCTTCAGGTCCTTCTTCGCGTCCTTGAAGCGCTCGCCGCGAATATCCGCTTCGGTCATGCCATAGGTGCGGATGGTCGTGCCCATCGCGCCATCGATAATCGCGATGCGGCTCTTCAGAATCTCCACCAAGGGATGTTCGGGTGTCGTCGTCATATCTCTTTGATGATTGTAAGAGGCTTACGGACCAGAACGGCGGTCCGAAGCACGGAACAGGAACATTTGGGGATTGGATCGAGAGATTAAAGGCCTGAAATGCCGCGGAGCGAAACTCCAAAGGGTGAAACGGCGGAGCCGTTACTTCGCGGTCGCGATCGCACTCACCGGCAGCAGCATGTCTTCCTTGCGCATCACCAGGCTTGTCGCGTTCAGGCTGGCCAACTCAAACCCATGGCCATGGGTAATGGCGTCCGTCGGGCAGGCTTCCACGCAATATCCGCAGAAGATGCAGCGGTTGTAGTCGATGTTGTAGACCTTCGCGTACCGCTCCGATGACGAGATCCGAGTCTCCTCGGTGTTCTCCGCGGCCTCGATAAAGATGCAGTTGGCCGGGCAGGCCGCCGCGCACAGAAAGCAGGCTACGCACTTCTCCAGCCCATTTTCATCCCGTTGCAGCACATGCGCGCCGCGAAAGCGCTGCTCAAACTTCGCGCCCCGCATCGGCCCCTTGCCATCGGGATAGTTCTCAACCTGTGTGGGCTGCAGCATTTCCCCGAAGGTGATGCTCATACCCTTGGCAATGGCAGCAATATTGCGCACAACCGACATGCCCTCAGTATACGATGTATGCCTGGAGGCGACCACCCATGCGCCGCATGGCCATCAAACTCATCTTGTCGCTGGCGTTAGTGCCGGCTGCGGCATTCAGCCAGCTCCCCGATAACCCCGATATGGGACCAGGAGGACGTACATTTCACCCGCCCGGCCCACTGGACACCACACATACCCGCCAGCAGGCCGACCAAAATCGTGACGAAATGGTCGCTCCCCTAAAGATCAGCTTTGGCAAAAAATCGGCAGAGTGGACAGCGCCCAAACTCGCGCAGCTTCCCCATGAGACCATTCAGACCACCAACGAGCGTACCCAGGCGCAGGAAACCTACTCCGGCGTTCCCCTCATGGCGCTGCTCGTCGAGCTCGGAGTTCCTCAGAAGCTCAAAGGGAAAGACTTCCGCCTATACCTTATTGCCGAGGGCCGCGATGGATACAAAGTCGTGTATTCGCTCGGCGAAGTATCACCCGACGTGCACGAAGGCTCCGTGCTGCTGGCCGACAGCGTCGACGGCAAGCCCCTCGCCGACAACGGCCCCATCGAACTCATCTCTTCCGGAGAACGGCGTCCCGCACGCTGGGTCCGCAACGTGATTTCCATCAAAGTCCAGGCTGCCGATTGATTTTCTAATGCCGAGTGCCAGGCGGCCGTGACTGCCCCTGGTTATTTGCGGGCGGCGTCGTAACTGGCTTGCGCTCGTAGTGCGGCTTCTGGCTGGTCTGGCAGAGGGATGAATCCTGCCCCCGGCTCAGCCCCGGCACCGCATCCTGTGCACGGCACAACCTGTCCTTCATACTCGTCGAATCCTTACCGGAAATCAGCTGCGTCCGTTCCACGTCGCTCTGCGGATCGAGGTCGTAGCGATAGACACTTTCTTCGGCCGTCTTCTGCTTGCCATAGTCCAGATGGTTCCAGGTGGCAAGAGTTTCCACGCCGTTGCCATCTGCCATCACCGCAAACACCTGCGTCTGCGTCACTCCAAGAGCCGCATTCGGCGCCCAAACCGGTGCGGCCTTTCCGTTCACCATCCACCGCCCCGCCCATGTACGCGCCCGCAGGTCATAGTGGAAAGCCGTGAAGTACGTGGTCGCCTGGCAGTCGTTACAGTCATCGTAGAGAGCAGCCAGTTCCCGGCCCTGGCCCACATTCAGCAGCACCCAATCCATCAATCTCAAATTCGCGCAGTCCACAATGCGCGTCAGCTTGCGATCGCTCAGCGAAATACTCCATATCGTGTACGTGTCCCGAGTCGTCGCGGACTGCGGAGTGCCACGAAGCGAAGTGATCACTAACGCGGCATCATACTGCACGCCGATCTCGCGGATCGCCGTCCACTTCTCGTTATCCAGCGCACGCGTCACCCACACCACCACGTCCTGGTCGTTCTGCGCATGAAAATCGATCCATCGAAATGTGTCGGGAGCCTGCGCGATACAAGGGGAAATCACTCCGGCCATCGCCGAGGCAATCAAGCCGACAACAGCCCAACGGGGAATACCACGCATGCATTCAGGCTATCAAACGCGAGAGCGGCCTTTCGATCAGCGCCTCAAATGACCTCACTTGTTCGCTTTGACTGTGGATTTTGTCATGTTGAGCGGAGCTGAAGCGCAGTCGAAACATCTGCGGTTGTCTTTAGCACAGCATCAATCGCGTCTTTTGCGCGCGTCAGCCGCGACCACTCTCTTCGAGACTCACCACCTCACCACGCGAAATCCCACGTAGCATCACTGGCTCCCAGTTGATTTCACCCTGCAAGAAGCCCACGTAAAACGCTCCCCTGCGGCCTAACTTGCCCCGACGAGGCGCTGTCGGATCGAAAGGAACCGGCAGATAGACCATCACCGACCCGCGCTTCTGCGCTTCCGATTCCGCGCTGAACCACACAAAGGCTGCGTCCTTATCAACGTCCGCGATCCGACGCGAAAGCGCTTGTTTGCTGGGACACTCGATATGAAGCGGCGGCATATCAACTGTCTCCTCATAATCCGGCCCCACCAACACTCGCTGTCCGACCACTCGATTGGGAACAAAAGGCGGTACGTGCAAGCGCGATTTATGAACGCCGAGGCCAATGGCATGGAATCTTCCAACTTTTCCAACGGTGTGCGTTCCCGCAAAGTGCATCCACTTTGGTCCAAACCAGTTGTCAATTCGGACGATGTACAGTCGTACCGGCTCACAGTCGCGCGCAACGCCAATCGCCATCGCCCGAGTTTTCTCTATAAACTCGGCCGAATCTCCCGGCTGCACGGAGACAAACTCTGCGACATCTTCGAACATCGTTGCCTCCACAACCTTCACAGCCCCAGCTTCGCCCAGATCGCATCCACCTTAGCCTTCGTCGCCCCATCCATCTCGATCATCGCTGGCCACGGTCGCTCAAACCCCTCCGCCTTCCACTTCCGCGTCGCATCGATCCCCATCTTCGATCCGTAATTCGGCATCCGCGAAGAATGATCGAGCGAGTCCACCGGCCCTAGCGTGAATTGAATATCGCGCTCCGGATCGATATTGTTCGTCACCCGCAGCACCACCTCGCCAATGTCCTGCACATCGCAATCCTCATCCACCACCACGATGCACTTGGTAAACATCGCCTGCCCCAGCGACCAGACCGCGTTCATTACCTTGCGCGCCTGCCCTGGGTAGCTCTTCTTGATCGACACCAGCATCAGATTGTGAAACACGCCTTCGACCGGCAGGTTGATGTCCACAATCTCCGGAATCGTGAGCTTCATCGCCGGCAGAAAAATCCGCTCCACCGCCTTGCCCATCCACGCATCTTCCATCGGCGGCTTGCCCACAATGGTCGCCGCATAAATCGGATCCTTGCGATGCGTAATGCATGTCAGATGAAACACCGGATACTCATCCGTCATTGTGTAGAAGCCCGTGTGATCGCCGAAGGGCCCCTCGCTCCGCAACTCACCCAGCTCGACGTAACCCTCCAGCACAATCTCCGCATTCGCCGGCACTTCCAAGTCCACCGTCTCGCACTTCACAATCTCCACCGGCTTGCCGCGCAGGAACCCCGCGATCATGAACTCTTCAACCTCCGGAGGCGCAGGCACGATCGCCGCGAACGTCGTCGCCGGATCAGTGCCGATCGCCACTGCGACCTCCAGTCGTGATCCCTTCAGATTCCCCATCGCCACCTGCGGCAACCCGCCAATCGGCCCATCGGGAATCGTCACCGCCCCACCCGCCGACTCTGCCATCGCCGCCACTCTTGCAGATGCTGACCCGGCCAATTCTCCAGTCCAAAGGGCTGCCCTCCGCAGGAGTTCGCGATAATGCTCCGCCGCCACCTTCTGCCGCTGCCAGTGCATCCCCGTCGTTTTTCCGTCGTACACCTGCATCCGATACATGCCGATGTTGCGCTTCCCCGTCCGCGGATCCTTCGTGTGAACGCACGGCAGCGTAATGAACCGACCGCCGTCATATGGCCAGCACTTCAAAATCGGAAACGCATTCAAATCAAAGTTGCTGCGCAGAATTACTTCCTTGCACGGCGCATCCTTCGCCTGCACCGTTTTCGGAAACACATTCCCCAACTCCGCCAGTTGCGGCAGCATCTTCAGCTTGTCGAGGAACCCGCCCCCCGGCGCCTTCACATTCATCAGCCCCTTGATGCGTTCAGCAATCTCATCCAGCCGCTCCACGCCCAGCGCCATCGCCATGCGACGCTCGCTGCCGAACTGATTCATCAACACCTTGTGCCCCGGATGCCCCTTCACGTTTTCAAACAGCAGCGCCGGCCCACCAGGAGCATATGGATGGCCGTCATGCTGAGCGGCGCCTTCGCGCAGCGAAGAACCTGCTTTTCTTCTCGACCCAACCTTGCTCACCCGATCCGTGATCTCCGTGATCTCCAGTTCCGGAGAAACTTCCTCGCGAATCCGTTTCAGTTCGCCGCTCTTCTCAAGTGTCTTGATCCAGTCGCGCAGATCGTCGTATGCCAACGCAGTTCTCCCTACCGTTGTAAAGGGTGCTTCGCTTCTTCCCCATTCATACTAAGGCCTTGGACTCCGTGACTTTAGTTTCTACCGGATTCCACCCAACGCAAAATCCCGCATCTAATCGAGGAGAAAGCACACATCTCTGACGAGGGAAATTTCATGCCTCCATCCCCACAGGTGAAGTGCCACCCCTACTTCCGTCTCCGGCGTCTTACTCCGCATTTCCAACTCGGTCCCCAGGCACCCGCCCCCTGGAGTACCCCCAATCTCTGCTCTGCCTACCAATGGCCAACCGGTCTCGCCGGCGGCGGCGTCATCGCCATCGTTGAACTAGGCGGCGGATGGGTCCAGTCCGACATCGACCAATATTTCAAATCCATCAACCAGCCCGTCCCCGACATCACCGACGTCTCCGTCGACGGCACAAAAAATAACCCCAACCAGAGCACTGGCTCCAACAGCGATCCCGATTACGAGGTTGCACTCGACATCCAAGTCTCCGCAGCCGCCTACTACGCCGCCACCGGCAAACCCGCCACCATCCGCATGTACTGGTCGCAAGACATCGCCACGGCTGTCGAGAAAGCCGCCAACGATGGTTGCGATGTCTGCTCCATCTCCTGGGGCGCTGATGAATCAACGTGGGGCACTGAGGCTGCCAACGAAATGGAATCAGCCGCGGCCAACGCCACCGCCCTCGGCATGATCGTCTTCGCGGCTTCAGGCGATAACGATTCAAGCGATGGCAGCGCAACTCCCGCGAACGTCGACGCCCCATCGTCCTGCCCGCACGTCGTGGGTTGCGGCGGTACATACAAAACATCCACCGTCGAAACTGTCTGGAACGATAACCCCGGGCAGACCAATGGCGAGGGCACCGGTGGCGGATACTCCACCATCTTTCCCGCGCAGAGTTTTCAGATCGGCATCCCCAAGCCACCCGTAGACTCTTCTTACGGTAAAGGCCGCATGGTCCCCGACGTCGCCGCCGATGCGGATCCCAACACCGGCTACAACGTCTTCGTCCACGGATCGACTACCGTCGTCGGGGGGACCAGCGCCGTCGCTCCCCTTTACGCCGGCCTGTTCGCAGCCTTCGGAAACAAACTGGGCTTCGTCACGCCCTCGCTCTACCAGAACCAGCCCGACTTCAACGACATCACCAGCGGCGGCAACGGCTACTACAACGCCGCTCCCGGCCCCGATCCCTGCACCGGTCTCGGCTCCCCCATCGGCAACAAACTGGCCGCACTGTTCACACCAGCCTCCGGCCACAACCCCAACGCCCAGATCCAGAAAAGCTGAGACTTACGCCTGAGCCCGTCATCCTGAGGGACCCTTCACGAAGTGAGGGGAGTCGGAGGACCTGCTTTTGCTCTTGTTTGTCTGAGCACGTAATTGGGTGCCCTATATTTCGATTTTGAGACGCGGGAGAGCTCAAACCTCAAGCACCCTGAGGGAACTCGAAACGATGCCCAAACGTAAATCAGCCCCGAAGGCTTTCACCTTCGGGGCCGATTTCGACCAATAGATAAGGAGAAGTAAACGCTGCTTGTCGGCGTCACGTTCAGCCTGCGATCCGGGACCTTTGCCGGATCCTCGCGCCGCCCCACCGATGCAACATCGGAAAAGTTCAGCCCGATTCGCTTTCCACCGATCAAACGGCCGGAAAGTTTGGTGAGCGAAGTATATCCAACTCCATGCAAATGCCAATACTTACGAAAGTCACGTGAACCCGGCTTGCCACTCCGCGTTCAGTTTGTCGTCAGCGCCCCACCTGCACCACCTTCACCTGCACCAGCGGGTTCACCGGCGGAATCTCATCCAGCGGGAACCCTAGCCGTTTCCACTCGTCATACCCGCCGCGCAGCGGCCGCACCCGCTCGATTCCCAGCTTGTGCAGGATCATAGCCGTCTTAGCCGCCGTCGCTTCGCTTGGACAAGTGCAGAACAGCACCACATCCCGATCCCGTGGAATCTCCCCGTGCCGCGCCGCCAGAGCATCCGGCGAAAAGTGCATCGCGTTGGGCAGCGTGAATGGTTCTGCCATCAACTCCAGCGGATGACGAAGATCCACGATGTACACATGTTCGCCGGCATCCAGTTGGGCCTTCAACTCTTCCGGCTCCAGCCGGGAAGCCACCAGCCTCTTCAGCACCATGCGCCGCCGATACACTCGCACAATAAAGAACCCAAGGATACCCAGCGCCAGCAGCACTCCCGAGAAGCGCCCCACCCAGTCCAGCAGACCCGGGTTGCGTTTCAAAGCATCGCCAAAGAGCCTGCCGCCCGTTAGCAATGTCAACAGCCACAGGCTCGCGCCAATGGAGTCGAAGAACAGGAACCGCGGAAGGCTCATCCCGTTCTCGCCTGCCACCGGAGCGGCAAGCGTCGCCAGGCCCGGCACAAACTTAGCGAACATCAGCATTACGCTGCGCCGCCGCCCAAACGAATCCTGCGTGCGACGAACACAAATCGTCGGCTCCATCGAGAGCTTGCAGAGAATGCGGAGCACATGGTGCCCGTAGCGCCTTCCGATCAGGAACCAGCTCGTGTCCGCCGTCATGCAAGCCAGGAAGCCAGCTAGAAACGCCGCGCCAAAGCTGATCTGGTGGTCCGCCGATAGACCGCCCGCCGCCAGCAATACCGGCGTCGCCGGCAATGGAATGCCGAACTGCTCCACCAGCACCCAGCCGAAGAGCAAGATATATCCGTAAGTAAGAAGAATGTGTGTGGGAAGCGCCATACGCCGAGTCCAGTTTTCTGCCGGGTTTAGATCATTGATCGGGTCGCAAAGGGGGCAACCCGCTGATCTCACTCTATCCGATGATCCTAAACCAGATTCGTTGCAAATCCATCCCGCCACGGCTCATGGTGTGAGGAAAGCCTGCAACCGTCTCTTTGCTGGTCCGCGCTCAAGAGAGCTACTTATTCGGTAACGCGGTGAGAGTGGCGAGTGTACGGGCGTCATCCAGGGCGTCAATCAGATGCAGTTCGGCTAGACCATTGAGAATGGCCCGTTTGGCTTGGATCACGGCTGGATCGGTGGGGCTGCTCGCCTCCTCCATGTTTCTGAATACTGTGCAAACCGCAGTCAGCAGTTCCTTGCGTTTTGTGATCATTTGGGCCTCCGTGGGCCCCGGGACTTCTTCGGGGACGATCAACATAGCGCATCCCAACCTCAGTTGCAAGGCAGAAAGTGGATCGCCGGTTGCGGCACACGGAGGTACACACAAGATGGCTTTTTAGCCGAATTCTCGCAGCTGGCCCAACTTTCCCATCGCGTCCGCCGCGCTTTGATGGGTATCTGGCTGGTCAGATGGCCGGTTTCGATGGGGGCCTCTTCGGGCTACACCTGGGGATTGGGCAGCACCAGCCTGCGAAATCTCGCAATTCTTAACCAAGATCTGTGTGGAATATGACTTAGCGGAGGGCGAATAAATTTGCACTCAAATGCGCAGGATCGGCCATTTACCGCCTTCGCGCCGGATCTTGAAGATTCGGCCGCGCACATTCAGGCGATAGATCCCATCCGGCGGCGATTGTTCTGTCGACTCGATCCGGAGGCTTGTAAAAACGGCATTCGCAGACGTTCCAGGGGTCAGCTTTGTAACCAGTGCCACCGTGCACTTGCTCTCAACCGCATCTCCATCCCGCCGCAGAATGCCCGGAAACAAATCGGTTTTGTCGTTGCCCTTTTTCATTCCTTGCTATCCATTCTAAGAACTCAACGACTACAAAGACACTCCAGTGAACCACAATCGCTACTCTGATGAAAGATGACTGTAGTCGGTAAACGCCAGTGCCGGTGCTTTGTGGCTATGGTTTTGGCCGGCGTGGTCCAGGCGCAGGATTTGAGCTGTGCCTGTCCAGTTCGGCGATCCGCTCAAGAAGGCGACGCCGGTACGCAACGGTTGCATCGTGACCGAGGATCGAAGGACCCTCGAGGTCCAAAATGCGGAGCGCGGCGAGATAGTCCTGAATCAGTGAATCGGCGGATTGCATGGCTGTATCAACCTCTTGGCTCCCACGCGACGCAACTCCTCCACACGGCGCAGAGCAGTTCCAAGCACCGCGAGCCGATAGCCGAAAAACCGGCTCAGGTCATGCCGGATAGTCTCCGCAATGAGCTCCGCATCCCCGTTGCTGCACCGGAGGGCCAGTTGCAAGGCGCGCTCTATGTTGATCGGTGAAGAATGACGCATCGTAAACGGAGATTCGCACGGATTCGACTCGGCGAGATGTGCCTTGGGTCACAGCGGGCGTGCTGTCACCGATACAATGCTCCGGAGGAGTTTGCGAATGCAAAGAACACTCATACGCTGTCTCCTGCTCAACCTCATCGCCATCCTGGCGAGTGGCTTCTTGCTGAAGTGGTATCCAATTCAACAGGGATTTACGGTGACGACACCGCAAGCTACGCATTACTTCAGCGGCAACATCTTCCTGAGCGCACTGTTGCTCTGCCTGCTGGATACCGCGATCGGAATTTATCTGGCATGGTCGCTATTGCATCCACGCTGATATGCATTCATCTCAGGCCGCGCTCGAAATACTGGTCGAGGCAATCTCGACGCGCTCTATGGATATTCGTCATGCCTACGCGTTTTGCCAGACCTTCCAGCCGCGCCACTCGTTCACCAGCTCCTTGAAAACTCGGCCGCGATGTTCATAGCTCTCAAACTGATCGAAGCTGGAGCAGGCAGGGGCAAGAAGCACCGTGTCGCCAGGATGAGCGGCAGCCGCTATAGCGCTGACGGCCTTGGCGAGCGTCTCGCAGGAGTGGATGGTAACGACACCGCGCAGTTGCGATTCGATCTTTGCCGCAGCCGAGCCAATCGTGTAGACGGCCTTGACGCGCGAGCGGAGCAGATCGGAGAGCTCAGTGTAGTCGGAGTTCTTGTCCTTCCCGCCGAGAATCAGATGAATGTTGCCGGCGAACGCGGCGATGGCCTTGGCGGTCGCGTCGACATTGGTTGCTTTTGAATCGTTGTAGATTTCGACGCCGTTGAGCGTGGCAACGTATTCAAGCCGATGCTCGACCGCTTTAAATTGTTCGACGGCGGTGCGAATGGATTCGGCCGATGCTCCAGCGAGGCGTGCGGCGCACACGGCGGCCAGCACGTTCTCAACATTGTGCTCTCCCTTGAGCGGTATGCTCTGGAGCGGCATCACGGTTTCGGGCGCGGCGTCAGGCCCTGAGCGGAAAAGAACGGCTCCCCCCTCAACCCATGCGCCTCTCTCTACCGGATGCTCGAGGGAGAACCAGTAGACCTTTGCCTTGGAGCGCTGGGCGGAAGCCGCGGCACGGATATTGTCGGCGTTGAGAACGCAATAGTCGTTCTCGTCCTGCTCTAAGAAGATGCGCTCCTTGGCAATGGCGTAGTTTTCAAAGCTGCCGTGCCGATCGAGGTGGTCCGGCGTGATGTTGAGGATGACGGCAATCGCCGGGTGAAACTGTTCAGTCGATTCGAGCTGGAAACTTGAAACTTCGAGGACAGACCAAGTTGCGTCGGTAGACTCATCGATAAGCGCGACGACAGGGACGCCAATGTTGCCGCCCACGAGAGTCGGCACGCCGGCCTTCTCCAGAATTTCGCCGAGCAGCGAGGTGGTAGTGGTCTTGCCATTCGATCCCGTGACGGCGAGGATCTTGCCCTTCAAAAAGCGTGCGGCAAGTTCAAGTTCGCCGATGATCGGGCGGCCGAAAGTTGCGGGCCTGCACCAGCTCAGGCGTGTCCAGCGGTACGCCGGGGCTGACGACGATAAGGTCTTGGCGGCGAAAGGTGAGCAGCCCGTGCCCCCCTGCTTCCACGTTAATGCCCTCTTCGAGCAGGCCGGGAATGTCTTTGGCCAGGGCCTCGGCCGAGCGGATATCCGAAACGGTGACCTGGGCTCCGCGGCGACGCAGGAAGATGGCCGCAGCCAGGCCCGATTTGCCCAGCCCGACGACAAGAACTTTTTTGCCTTTGAGCTCCATCATGAGGATCAGTCCAAGGATACTTTATCGTGCCGCTCCCTGGGTTGGCTGTGCAAGGCATTACGCGGCCACGCCGGCTCTAGCGCAGTTTGAGCGTCGTCAGGGCGAAGAGGGCAAAGACCAGCGCCATGATCCAGAAACGGGCGATGACCTTTGACTCGCTCCAGCCCAGCTGCTCGAAATGGTGATGCAGCGGGGCCATCTTGAAGATGCGCTTCTTGCGGAGCTTGTAGCTGCCCACTTGCAGGACGACGGATACCGCTTCGAGAACGAAGATGCCGCCAATGAAGGGGAGCAAAAACTCCTGCCGGATGATGACGGCGACCGTGCCGATGGCGCCGCCGAGTGCCAGAGAACCCACATCGCCCATGAAGACTTCAGCCGGGTGGGCGTTGTACCACAAAAATCCAATGGAAGCACCAACCATCGATCCGCAGAACACCGTTAGCTCGGCGACAAGGGGCATGCGCTGCAGTTCGAGGTAGTCGGCAAACACGACGTGGCCACTGACATAGGTGAGCACCGTAAGCGCGCCCGCGGCGATTATGGTGCAGCCGATAGCGAGTCCGTCGAGGCCGTCCGTGAGATTGACGGCATTCGAAGTGCCCATCAGCACGAAGACGACGAACGCGACGAAGGGCACAAAGGCCAGCAGGCCAAGATGCGGCAAAGTGCTGGGCCAGATGTGCCACTGCAGATCGGGATGAAAGGCCTTGATGAACGGAACGCTAAGCTGCGTGCCGAAGAGTTTGAATTGGGTCAGCGTAACCAGCGTGATCGCGACTCCGGCCCCGGCGAATGCTTGCCAGAAAAGCTTGGCGCGGGCAGTGAGTCCGAGGTTCCGCCGCTTCACGACCTTCGTGTAGTCGTCCGCGAATCCGATTGCGCCGAAGGCAAGCGTAGAACAAACCGCGATCCAGACGAAGGGGTTGGCAGGGTCAGACCAGAGCACTGTGGGAAGCAGGATGGCGATGACGATAAGGACGCCGCCCATCGTGGGCGTCCCCGATTTTTTCTGGTGCGACTGCGGCCCGTCTTCGCGGATGTACTGGCCGATCTGGAATTCGCGCAGCTTCTGGATAACGTAGGGGCCAATGAACATCGCAATCAGCAGCGCGGTAAGCGACGCAAAGACTGTACGGAAAGTGAGATAGCGGAAGATCCGGAATGGGTGAAAGAACGGGAACAGCTTTTCGTAAAGCAGCCAGTAAAGCAAGACAAACTCCAATGCCGGATCGGATGGATTCAGGGTTGATTCTACTAGGGGTGGTGGAAGGATGGACGTGGGTTGACGGTCGCTGAATCTGCGGAGTGAATAGGAAACGTGTTCGTTTCTGGATAAGACCGAGGAACTCGTTTAGTGTTTGCCGACGATTACACCGGTACCCGGTGGAACAAATGTACAGTTCCCGTTACCGCACGCCCGCTCCATCATCTTGACTGTCTCGAGTTGAATGAACTGCTCGGGAGAGAGTTGCATCGCCTCACGATATGCATTGTCGGCCTTTGCACGGCTTTGTTCCGACTGGGCGCGCGCATCTTCGGCCAGCTTCTTCTGTTGCTCGGTTTGAATGCGCTGCTCCTGGGTGGCTGTCTCGATTCGCTGGTTCTTGACGGCGTCAGGTGGAATCGCACGCCCTACAGTTAGAGTGATAAGTTCAACGGGCAGCTTCTTCGCTGAAATGAACGAATTAAGCCCCTTGGCAATCTCCGCGTCAATAGCGTCAATCGCGCTCGCACTGATGGCGACCTCATTCATACCGTGCTGGCGGACCTGTTGACGAACCAGACTCATGAACGGCGCGTCGAGGTTATTGGCATACCAGTTCGTACCAAACTGGCTGATAAGCTTCACGGAATCGGTGACCCGGATGTTCATAATGGCGTGAAAGCTCACCGGCACTCCGTCGGCCGTCATGGTGTCCTGCAAGTCCTGTTGATAAGCCAGCGGCTGCATATTTACGTCGATACCGTCGGTAGTGGCCGCCACGAAGGTACGGCCCGCCCGAATAGGCTCCGGATCAATCCCTCCATGCCCAAAGAGCATCGGCTTTTCAACGAGAACAACCTCGTGTCCAGCATCCGGTGCGATCGATTTGCACCCGACCATCGCCAAAGCCAGCACGGCCGCGATTGCTGCCATCACGATAACTGCCGAACTCTTTGGGTTCGGCCATTTGCTGATGTGAGCATCACCAAGGAGAGGAGAAGTTCTCATTCGACGTCGACCCCGGGGATTTTGATTGTTCTGGTTTCAGCGATTCTAGCACCCGATGTAAAGGACCTGTTCTCCAATTCGCATATCTGGCACCGACTTCAGCGATCCTGCCCTTTCAGGACAATCGGGAGCTTATTCCCTCCTTTCGCGAACCGGGTAAGCAGGGGGGCCTATTCAGTTCTCAGAGCCTGTGCAGGTTCAATTGACGCAGCACGTCGCGCAGGGATCAATCCGGCCAGCAACGCGGCCGCCATCAATGTCAGCACAGCCCCGGTGAGCACCCCGGAATCGATGCCCTTGATTTCGAACAATTGCGACTCGATGTACCGCACGCACAGCATCGCGGTGGGCACGCCGAGCGCCAATCCGATCACGGCCTGCACCATTGCTCCCCGCATCACCATCGCCGTCACACTGCTGCGCTCCGCGCCCAGCGCCATGCGGATCCCGATCTCCGATGTTCGCCGCGCCACTCCGTAAGCGGTCACGCCATAAAGCCCTAGCGTCGCGAGCAGCAGCGCAAGTACGCCGAACAGCATCGTCAGGCGCGAAAGCATCCTATCCTGGCTAAACTGTTCCGCGATCTGCGCCGTGAACGTCTGGAATCTAACAACGCTCAGGTTCGGATTGATTCCTGCCAGAGTCTTCCGCGACAGTTCTTCCATCTCCGGAACAGGCCGACTCGTCTTCAGCACAATCGCCCCGGCATACATGTTCTCGTCCTTGTCGATCGGATAGTCGGCACTCGACGGCCGCTGCATCAGCGGCACGAAGTACATCATGTGGTCCTTCCAGGTCGCGCTCTGGTACGCGGTATCCTCCACCACCCCCACAATCTCCCAGTCACCCGCCGCTTTTTGATCCCAGCCAAAGTGCTGCCCGATCGGGTTTTCTCCCGGCTTGAACAGCTGCCGCACAAATTCCTTGTTCACCACTGCAACGTGCTGCGACTCCGCCGTATCCTCTACCCGGAGACCACGCCCCATCACCACGCGCGTTCCCACGGAATCGAAATACTCAGCATTGGCCTTGATGAACGTAGCTATTGCGTTGTGTTCCGGCTTGCCCTGAATCCGCACGCCCCACCCGTTGTTGTTATCTTCCATCGGAGTGAAGCTGCTGATTCCTACCTTCTCCACGCCCGGAATGGCATGAAACCGTTCTTCAATCGTGCGGTAGAGCTCACCAACCTTGGCTTGCGGATATCCAGCCGTCTGCGGATTGATATGGACGATATACCGGTTGACCGGGTCGAGTTTCAGGTCAATGTGCTCCAGCTTGCTCAAGCTTTTCGCAAACAGCCCGGCTCCAACGAGCAACACCAGCGACAACCCCGCCTGCACTACCACCAGCGTGCGCTGCAGTAGTGTCGTCCCACCCGCCACCGAGCGCGCTCCACCTCGCAAGGCGTCGGCAGGCTCCGCTTTTGAAGCGATCCATGCCGGCGTCACGCCGAACAGCACTCCGGTCAGCAGCGATAACCCGCAGGCAAACGCCAGCACCATCGCCGAGGGACTTGCGGCAATAGGTACGCCCTCCGCTCCTGGAAACGCCAGCGCCAGCAGCATCCGCGCGCCCACATACGCCACCACCAGTCCCGCCAGCCCTCCCAGGCAAGCCAGCAGCACGCTTTCGGTGAGCAGTTGCTGCAGAATTCTGCCTCGCCAGGCGCCCAGCGCTGTGCGCACATTCATCTCTGCCTTGCGTGCCATGCCTCGCACCAGCAGCAGATTCGCCAGGTTCGCACACGCAATCAGCAACACCAGCCCCGATACCACCATCAGCAACTGCAGCCGCTTGTCGTAGTTCTCCTGCATGGCCTGGATCCCCGCGCCACCCGGCGTCAGCACCACGTGCAAGGGTCTTCAACTTCGTCTGTCCTTCTCGCCCACTGAAGTGCTGGGTCTCGCCAAGTTGCTGCCGGAGCAAGGTGCTCACCTTCTGCTGCAACGCACCCTGCGAAACACCCGGTCTAACCCGCCCAATCAGGTACAACCACTGCATGTCCGAGTTGTGAACATACGTCACATTTGCAATCTCCGGCATGCTTTCAATCGGGAAATAGTACTCGGGCGGCGAAGGCAGCAGCCGGTCGCCATAGAAACCCTTTGGCGCGATTCCGACAACGGTCACCGGCTTGGTGTTTACGCGGAATGTGCTGCCAACCACGCTGGAATCGCCATCGAACCTCGTCTTCCACGTTTCGTAGCTCATGACCGCCGTCAACGGCACACCCGCGCGATCGTCCCTGTCTTCCAGCAGCCTCCCTGCACTTGAACTCAGCCCGAACGTTCTGAAATAGTTCCCTGAAACAAACTCTCCCATCACGGAACGCGGCGCGTCCTCGGTGTTATCCCGCCGCATCACTACTGGTCGATACGCGAAGCCGGCCTGCATCGCCGCCAGTTCTTCAAACTCCGGCACGTTCTTCCGCAGATATTCGTAGCTGTCCGTGGTGAAGTACGAGTACTCGCCGTTATCGCGATAGTTGATTCCCACGCAACAATCGTTGTTGTTTCCTAGCCGTATCAGCGTCTTCGGATTCGCCACCGGCAGGCTCTTCAGCATCAGCGCGTTCACCAGCGTGAAGATCGCCGCGTTCGCGCCGATTCCCAGCGCCAGCGTCAGCACCGCGACCACCGTGAACACCGGCGACTTTCGCAACATGCGCAGCGCGTAACTGCAGTCCTGCAACATGGTCTCGAGAATGGGCAGTCCTTTCTCGGCGTGATAGCTTTCCCGGATCGCCTCGACAGCGCCCAATTTGAGCCTCGCTGCTCGGCGTGCCTCTTCGGTCGACATTCCGGCGCGAACATTCGCTTCTGCGTCGAGCGCGATATGTTGTTCCATCTCTTCGCGCAGTCGCCGCTCGCCTCTCTGGCGGCTCACAAAATTCCACGCCCGATTCCACAACCGCCTGAAAGGTTTCATCCGAGTTCCTCCGCTTTGGCCGAAAGAAACCGCTCCATGATCTCGGTCGTCTGCTGCCACTCCTGCACTTCGCTTTGAAGTTGCCGCCTGCCGACCTTCGTCAGGCTGTAATAACGTGCCCGGCGATTATTTTCCGATGCGCCCCAGTCCGACTCGATCGAGCCTTCCTGCTCCAGTTTCAGCAGCAGAGGGTAAAGGGTACCCTGGTTGACCGAGAGCAGGTCGCCGCTGATCTGTTCAACGCGCCGCGCAATTCCATATCCGTGCAATGAGCCCAGCACGTCCAGTGTCTTCAGCACCATCAGCGCCAGTGTTCCCTGTTTCACATCCGTTTTTTCATTCATGATTCGGACCTTTAGGTATCCAACAGAAGCTTCGCACATTTCCTTTTGGAAAGCAACAGGAGCTGAGACGAAAAGCTGCTTTGCCTGCTTGATGTAGACGTGTGTGGGTCGACTGGTGCTGAACTAGCGGACTGAACGATCAGCCAATCCAGCAAGCGAGGCTCAGCCAGTTCAGCGGTTTGCGATTTCAGCGCTTCGATGGGGACTGCTTCTTCAGTTCGCTTTCAAACGCCTGCTCCCGGTCAGCAATGTAGGCCTTGTAGCCGGCCGGATCGATGAACGCGTTCTTGTCCCCGGCTTTCCAGCGCGGATATTTCTCAGCGAGTCCGAAATAGCCCCCATGGGCGCCGAGGAAGATATCGCAAGGCAAATTCTTCAGAACTTCGAACTCGTGCCGATAATCGTCGGCGATTTGCGGATAGGTTTTGTTGTTGACCAGCCTGTAGCCGGGATTCACGTTGGGGCTACCGACGATTACGACATGAAGCGTCTGGCCGTTTTCCTTTTCGTCGAGAGTCCATGTTGTCGTGCCCTTGGTATGTCCGGCCGTAAGGTGCGCAGTCAGCGTGGTGCCGCCGAGCGAAACGGTATCGCCATCGTGCAGAATGCGATCGACCTTCGTCGGCGGAAACCACATGGATTTATCCGCCGCGTAATTAAAGTCGGTATGTCCGCCAGACTCGATAACCGACACATCGCGATCCATCACTTCGTACTTCGCGCCCGTCAGGCGTTTGATCTCCGCACTTCCCGCGCAGTGGTCAAAGTGGCCATGGCTGATGAGCAGAATCTTCGTGTCGCCGAACTTGAAACCGAGCGATTCGATGGCTTTCTTGATCTGAGGTGGCGACGATTCGAGATTGCTGTTAATAAGAATGTTGCCCTGCGGCGTAACGACGAGGTAAGCCGCCAGGTCCTCACTGCCGACATAATAAAGATTTCCAGCAATGCGAAAGGGCGGAAATGGCTTGACCCATGTCGGGTTGGTCTGTAGAAACGAATTACTCTGGGCAACGACTGGTAAAGCGAAAAGCAGAGCGATCACGGCACTGAAGATGAGGGGAAGATTGCGGCGGGTCACTGGTTCTCCGTTGAAGAGATGTGATTCTTGAGGATTTCAATCGCGCGTTCAAGCTGAACGCCGCGCGAGCCCTTGACCAACACTACGTCTCCTGGCTGCAGATTCTTGACGAGCCACTCACCAGCCTCGGCCGCATCCGGCAGGAAAACTGAAGCGACTCCGCAAAGGCAGGCCGCGGCAGCGAGATGTTGTGCATTGCCACGCACGCCGACCACCAGATCGATACCCGCATCAGCAGCCGTCTTTCCGCAGGCAGCGTGCAACATCGACGCATGCTCGCCGAGTTCAAGCATCTCGCCCGCGACCAGGATGCGCCGCTGTGCAGGGCGTGCAGCCAGCGAATGAATCATGGATTGCAAAGCTTCAGGGTTGGAGTTGTAGCTGTCATTCAGAATCGTAGCGCCGGCAATTTCCAGCACCTCACCGCGCTTGTTTCCGGGTGTGAGCGACTCGAGCGCGGCGACTGCGCCCTCAAGTGAAACTCCCGCCTCCAGCGCAACCGCCAGCCCGGCCATCGCATTCGAAGCATTGTGCGAGCCAAGCAGATGCAGGGTGAATGTGGACTCGCGCCCGCCGGCACGGAAGTGCACATGCAAGCCCGAAATATCCTCCCGGATGTCCAGTACCTGCGGATCGGCGCATGGCCCAACGCCAAAGTAAACAGCCTTGCCACTGAAGTCGCGGCCGAATTGCGATACGTAGGCATCGGAGCAGTTAAGAAACGCAACGCCGCTCGCGGGCAGCGCTGCAATCAATTCATACTTGGCGCGCGCAATTCCAGCCTGACCCTCGGTAAAGTTCTCAATGTGGGCGGTGCCGACGTTGGTCACAACGCCCCAGTCGGGCGAGGCAATTCGAGCGAGCGTAGCGATCTCCCCCAGGTGATTCATCCCCATTTCGACCACGGCATACTCGTGCTCAGGTTGAAGGCGCAGCAACTGCAGCGGCATGCCGAATGCATTGTTGAGATTGCCTTGCGACTTGAGCACGTTGAATTTTGCGGCGAGCGCAGCCGCGATGGCTTCCTTTGTGGTTGTCTTGCCGGCAGAGCCCGTAACTGCAACCACGCGCTTGCCCCATTGCCGCCGCACGTGTGAGGCAAGAGCCTGAAGCGCAATGAGCGGATCCTCCGCGATGAGAAGCGGAACGGCCAGCACGGCGTCAGGCAGTGTCGCGACCTTGGCGCGCGACACGACCGCCGCAACGGCGCCGCGCTCCAGGGCTGCGGCTACATAGTCATGGCCGTCGAGCCGTTCTCCACGCACGGCGAAAAACAAATCGCCAGGCGCCGCGGTCCGCGAATCAATGGAATAGCCGGTGGCCGTTCGCATGCCGGGGCTTGAGATGCCGGAAGGCGCTTCGAGGACTGCGCCAGCGCCCATGGCCGCTTCTGCCAGTGTCAACTTCATCGTTCACCACCGTAACCCAAATCGCGCAGCGCGGCGAGTGCAATTTGTGAGTCATCGAACGGAATCGTGCGGTCAGCGAGAATCTGTTCCTTCTCGTGCCCCTTGCCTGCAATCAAAACCACATCGTCCGCCTTGGCTGATCCAAGCGCTAGATGAATGGCGCTGGCGCGGTCCGGCTCGACGGTATAGTGAACGCCGCTGGCTTTGAGCGCCGGTTCTATCTCATTCAGAATGGCGCGCGGATCTTCAGAACGAGGATTGTCGCTCGTCGCAACCACGAAATCGCTTCCCTCTCCCGCGGCGTAGCCCATCTTGGGGCGCTTGGTGCGGTCGCGATCGCCGCCGCAGCCGAAGAGCGTGATAATGCGCCCATCGGTCTTCGCAACCAGTTGGCGCGCCAATGCGATCAGGTTGCGCAGCGCATCGTCGGTGTGCGCGTAGTCGACAATCACTGTGAAGGGCTGCCCCCCGTCCACCGGCTGGAAGCGCCCCGGAACCGGTGTAAGCTGCGGCACAAACGCCACAAGGTCATCAAACGAAATGCCGCGGGAATGCGCCGCCGTCAAAGCAGCCAGCAGGTTCAAAATGTTCACTTCGCCGGCAAGATGCGAGTGGACCTCCGCTGACCCAGCAGGCGTATCGAGCTCAATGACGGCGCCCCCGGGAGTCAGCCTGTGCGACGCGGCGCGAAAATCGCCGAGGCCTATACCATAGGTTCGGACTTCGGCGCCAACCGTACGCGCTGCCTCAATGAGTTCAGGAGTCCGTTCATCATGCGCATTCAGCACCGCCACCCGCGGTGCCGGATACATCGTGCCGTCAAACAAAAGCTTCTTTGCCGCGAAGTACTTTTCCATCGTCTGGTGATAGTCGAGGTGATCGCGCGTCAGGTTGGTAAAGATCGCAACGTCGAATGGAATCCGATACGCCCGCCCCTGGTCGAGCCCATGGCTCGAGACCTCAGTCACCAGTTCGGTAGCGCCCCGGCTTACGCCCTCCGCCATCAATTCAAAAAGATCTCGCGACTCCGGCGTGGTATGGAGCGAGGGACGCACTTCACCTGCGAGATGGTATTCAATGGTGCCGATCAGAACAGTCTTGCGCCCAGCCGAATTCAGCAGCGCTTCCGTAAGAAATGCCGTAGTCGTCTTGCCGTTGGTTCCGGTAATTCCGGTAGCAGCAAGCACGCGCTCAGGATGCCCGAAGAACGCCGCAGAGGCCTCCGCCAGCGCGCGACGGCCATGCTCCACTTCCGCGACAGCGATGTCGGGCTTGTAAACCACCAGGTGATCGAAGGAGTGCGACGAGTCCGTGACGATGCCGATGGCTCCGGCCTCAATGGCTTTATTTATATAGCGGTTGCCGTCTGTCGACCCGCCCTTCATCGCAACAAAGACCGAGCCCGGCCGAACGCGGCGCGAATCGTATTCAATGCCGGTCACGGACTGTGTTGTAGAGCCGGATGAACCGACCACAGTAATTTCGGCGATGAGTTCCTGCCAGTTCATGTCTGGATGATTGTAGATTGAACCTACCGGGTTGGATTGTGATTAGTTTGTGGGAGACGACTGATCAGACGGCTATTCTCTACCACGACGAAATTAGACTTCCTCGTCGAGCTGCTTAAGCGACTTTCCTTCAGATGTCTTCCAAGCGGTGAGTCCATTTGCGCTACCTCCGTGGATGACTACGGCCGCCGCTGAGGGGCTAGAAAACTCCGCATTCTTTGTGAATACAAGGAAGCCATTCTTTTCGACAAGAGTTCCATCTGCGATGAGTTGTTTACGTTGAGCGACTACATACGGGTAACTCTCCGTGGATGGACGCTCTTCGACGACTGCAGTTGAACCCTGGAAGATTACAAAACCATTTGGCGTGCGTTGACCTCGAGCTTCTGCGCCCTTGTTTCGGCAAAACAGTACGATTTCTTGGTGACCATGCGCAGTGATTTGAGCAATTGGCGTCAAAATATCCGAGCCAAGTACGGGAAGCAGTTGCCGAATGCGATCACAAGCAAACGCGATTCAAGATATCTTACTGAGCCTTAGACCGTGAGAAAATTTTCATCCTTGCTGTGAATACAACATGAACCTTGGCCAAGCCGAGACTTATGAAGACAAATGTGACCATTCTTGGGGATCGGCGCAATAGAATGTAAATCAGTTGTACGTATACTCGCGTCAGTGGAAGGAAGAGTGGATTGTCAGGATAGGCTTTTATTTTCAAGAGGTATCACCGTCCGCAACGCACGACGATTTTTGTGCCACTGGGAACTTTCGTTCCCGGCGCCGGCGCCTGTTCCCGCACAGTACCGCTGCCACTGATTTGCACCTGAAGTCCAGCCGCGGCGGTCATCTCAATCACCGATCGAATGGGCAGGCCGATGAGAGTTGGCACGCTGAGCTTCTTCCCGTCGCCGATCGTGACGTAATTAGAGCGCTCTGGAGGTGCAGAGGGAACGGCCTCTGACGTACTCGACGCATTCTCCGCTCCGGCGGTGACGGCAGCGGGTTCGCCAGTCGATATCGTTGCCGATGGAGCAGAAGGCGTAGACACCGGTTGAGCCGCCGCCGGCTGCGATTGACGCAACGGGTCGTCAGCAGGCAGGTCGTTGGCCGCAGCGAAGAGGGCGTTCACTTCGACCTGGTCAACATTCGCGTCGTCTTCGTCGACGGGCTTCTCAGCCTTCGCTTCTTTCAAAGGTGCTTTCGACGTACGGAAATCAATATCATGCGGGACGCTGAGATACTCAAGCACCTGCTGCGCGACCTCAGCGAAGACGGGCGCCGACACTGCCGCTCCGTAATAGGAGGCCCCCTTGGGGTTGTCCATGATGACGGCGACGGCGATCACAGGGTTGTTGACCGGCGCGATCCCGGCAAACGAGGCCACATGCATCGTCTTTGAGTAGAGATGAGTGACCGGATCAACCTTTTGCGCGGTGCCGGTCTTTCCGCCGGAGGAGTATCCGTTGAGAAGCGCAGATTTTCCGGTGCCGTAGAGAACAACGCCCTCCATCATCTTGCGCATCTGGGCGGCCGTCATGGTCGACATCACGCGATGTGCACCAGCCGGCAGCGGATCGGCAAGGTCCCCGCCCGCCCTGAAAGGTTCGGCCTTCATCTGGGTTGAAGGCTGCCCGTTCGCGCCCGCCGGCTGCGTCATCAGCACATGCGGAGGCAGATAAATTCCGCCATTGGCGATCGTCGATACCATCGAAACAAGTTGCACCGGAGTCACGCCGACTTCCTGCCCAATCGCAATCGAGCCAATCGAAGAAGATCCCCATCGATTGGGCGTGCGCAACAACCCGCGCGTTTCCCCAGGCAACTCCACACCCGTCCGGCCTCCGAAGCCAAAATCGTGAATGTACTTGTAAAAATTGTCGGGGCCCATCTTGAGCGCGAGCTTGACGGCAGCCACGTCGCTGGAGTGCTCAAGTGCATAGTGGACGGTGACGACTCCAAAGTGATCGGCCTTGTCATCGTGGATGATGCGACCGCCGGCCATCTTGATCTGGCCGCCCTGGCAATCGATCATGTCATCCGGGTGCGCCACTCCCTGGTCAAGCGCAGCGGAGTACGTGACAAGCTTGAAAGTCGAGCCGGGCTCGTAGACATCGCTCACCGCGTGATTCTTCAAAAGCCCGGCAGTGGTATGGCGAAACTGGTTGGGATTGAACGTTGGCCGAATGGCGAGCGCGAGAATCTGCCCGGTGTGCACGTCCTGCACCACGACGGTTCCGCTGTCGGCGTGCGTACGCTCCATGTTGTGATCGAGAGCGCGCTCTGCCATGAACTGGATATTTTCATCAATGGTGAGCTGCAAATTCTGGCCCGGCTCAGGCTCGTGTGCCACAGAGCCAAGCACATGGCGGCGCGCATCCATCGCGGTGAACATGCGGCCGGGGACGCCGTGGAGCTTCCCGTCAAACTTGCCTTCGAGACCGCCCAGGCCGTTGTCGTCGAGGCCCACGTAGCCGAGCATTTGTGCGGCGATCTGATTGTTGGGATAAAAGCGCTGGAATTCCTTCTGGGTATAGATGCCCTTCATATTGAGGGCGCGAATTTTTGTAGAAACCTCGTCGGTGACCCGTCGGGCCACCCAGGCAAAGTTCCTGCCCACCTCGAGTCGATGGGCAATCTGGTCTTCGCGAGTCAGCTTGTCTTCGGCATCGATATGCACGATAGCCGCCAGACTGCGCGCGGCAGCCTTCTGATCATCAATCTCCGAGGGCACGGCGTAGATGGAGTCGACCTGCACGGTCATCGCGAGTTCGTGCATGTTGCGGTCGTACAGAACGCCGCGGCGGGGCGCGACCTCAAAAGTGCGCTGTTGCTGCTTCTCCGCGCGTTCCACGTAGTCGTTATGGCGCACGACCTGCAGCCAGAAAAGACGCGTCGCAATTGCGAATGCCCAGACGAGGAAGAAGCCGCACACAAGCCAGAAACGCGCCAGCTTCATGGGCATGGCGCGTGACGTAACAGTGCGAAGACGGGTTGCGCGGAGAGCTGCCTGCATGATTGACCAGCGATTCGAATTTCAGATTAGAGCATCGAGACGCGACAACTCGCGACGAATCACCCGATGTATTCGACGGGGTATCTCCTGAATAATCGGACGAAGAAAATGAGACTGGTTAGTTGGCCGGGTTTGTCTGCGGGGCGTTGACTTGTGCGAGCACCGGCGCACTGTTGTCGATGTGCGTGGCTGCGTGCACAACCTGCCCCGGCTGCGGCTCGGTCATACCGAGCTGGCGGGCCATTCCGTCGATGCGTCCCGGCTGCGAGAGCTGTGCTTCAGTCAAACGGAGCTGGCGGTTCTCTTCGCGCAACTGTTCGCGAACCTGCTTCTCTGACTCGATGCGATAGGAGTTCTCGATGACATTGAAATGCTGAAGGCCGTAGAACATGATCAGCGAGAACAGCACCGTGAGCGCGGCCGAGAAGGTACGCATCTGTCGCGCGCGTACCGGATCGGGCGCCTTGACGAGGCGCGAGTTGTCGATGTGGTGTGTGAAGATCACTTCCGGCGTGCGTACTCCGCGACGACGCATGGGCTGCTGCGCCAACAAGGCGGCATTGCGCTCGGCCACGCGAGCGGTCCAGCCGGGTTTCGTATCAAATAATGTTGCCGTGCATGCAGCCATGTCGTTTCTCCTAGCTTCTAGCCGCTAGCTTCTAGCTGCTAGCCGGAATCTTGCTGATTTCATTTTTTCGACTCATCACAGTAAACAGCCAACAAGCTGTGCCGTTCTTCTCTTGCCTATTCCCTATTCCCTGTTACCTGCTTCTCTGCCGCTCTCATCTTGGCGCTCCTCGAGCGCGGATTGCGATCTGTCTCTTCTTCATCTGCGGTGACCGGTTTCTTGGTTAGCACCTGCATGATTCCCTTGTGCGCATATTCGCGCAGAATGTCTTTCGCGATGCGATCTTCCAGCGAGTGAAAGCTAATGACTACCAGTCGTCCAGAGGGCTTAAGCAACCTTGGTGCGGCCTCCATCAACGTCCGAATTTCATCCAACTCGCGATTCACATAAATCCGGAGCGCCTGGAACGTCCGCGTTGCCGGGTGAATCTTGTCCTGTTTCATTGCCGGGGCGGCTGAAGCAACAATCCGGGATAACTGCCCGGTAGTTGAAATTGGCCGCCCGCGAACAATGGCTCTGGCGATTCTCCGCGACCTCCTTTCGTCTCCGTATTCGTAAATAAGGTCGGCAAGCTCGCGCTCGTTCGCCTCATTCACCACTTGTGCGGCGGTGGGACCGGATCGCGTATCCTGCCGCATATCCAACGGTCCGTCCGCCATAAAACTGAATCCTCTGCGCGCTTCATCAATCTGAAGACTGCTGACCCCGAAGTCGGCCAGTATGCCGTCAAGCGAACCCGGCTCAAAATGGCTGCTAATGGAACTGAAGGCTTCGCCGATAAGTTCTATGTGAGGAGCCTGGCTGCCGAGTTCCTGTACGACTTGGTCAAGGCGGCTCTTGGCGAGTTCCAGTGCCTCAGGATCGCGATCGAAGCCGATCAGGCGACCCTGCGGACCGAGGCGGCGGGCAATCTCTGCCGCATGGCCCGCGAGTCCGAGTGTGCAATCTGCAATGACGCTGCCTGCGCGTACATTGAGAAACTGAATCGCATCTTGTAAAAGAACCGGCACATGACGTTCGCTTTGCTTCGACATGTGCTCCCCCTGAGGGGTTTAGCCCAAAAACTCTGGGTTTCTAACTCTTGTGGCGAAGAATTTCCGCCATTGCCTTGCGATCGTCGGCGGTCAACTGATTCGCCGCCAGATTCTGTTCGAAGATCTCCCGGTTATGAACTTCCAGGTACGTCCTCATGCCGAACACCGTGACTTCGCCGTCAAGACTGGCCGCGTTGCGCAGGATCTGGGGGAGGAGGAGCCTTGCCTGGTTGTCCATCTCTACCTGCTGGCCGTAATAGCTGGTCACGTTGAGGTATTTCCGAACTGCGTCGTCCATGGTGCTGGAGTCAGCGAGCTGCTGCTCCCTTTTCTCCCACTCCGGTAAAGGCCAAATCTCGGCACTCTTACCGTCGGTGGATGTGACATAAAACTGGGTAACCGTGTTGGCGTCAACCAGCTGCTTGAAGGCAGAGGGCATCTTAAGCCTCCCCTTTTCATCAACTTTCGCTGGATGATTGCCACGAAACATGCTTTGTCGTTCGCCTCGTACTCCGGTGCAAAGGCTGGTTCCGATTCCTTGCTGCGTTTCGGAATTGGTCCTTAAGGAGATTGAATCGGAGTATTCTTGCTTTGCAGATGAGCTCCTAGCTCCCGTTTACTCCACTTCACTCCACTTCAGACACGATAATAGCCCAGGGAGTTTTCCACTCCAACGACTAAATCTGTTGAAACCCTAGTACTTTAGTGGGTTAGGGACGGAACGAGGGCGAATTCCGTTTTTAGGAATCTCCTAATAGGGTAGATCGCAGCTTCGACCACAATATGTAGTGTTTACGAATTTGAGTACCTGGGAAGGATTGGCACTTTTCAAAAGAGTCGTCTGGCTTTATAGGAGAATAAAAAGCGAAACTACTCGCCAAGTTTGCTTTCAATAGGCTTACGACGACTTACTACGAGCCTGAGCAGATAGATAAATACAAACGCATTCACCACCAGCAACCCAACCCGCACCCAGGTGACGCGATGGAAGACCTCAAAGATCTCCCAGGGCAGGAATGAAGCAGTAATGGCAATGGTGAGGTATTCTCCCCAGGCCTTCTCGAGATAAAGGCCGATGCCCTCCGCAAGACTCACTGCCGAATAGCTGAAGGCCAGAGCCCCAATGCGCTTGAGCAGCGGATCGTTGATGAGAGTTGACTTGTCGTAAAGAAAGTTAACGAAACGGGATTCGGGGTTGAACCGAAGCAGATCGCCAATCTTGGCAATCACGTCATCTATGTCTTGGTGCAGCAGGCGGAGAGCGCCAATGCCAACAGCAGCAAACATTAACGACAAAAGAAACTTGTAGCTCGCGATGACCACGAGCCATCGATTGTGTTTCTGGCGCTCCTGGTCGAGCTGCGGATTCGAATCAGTCATGCTCTCCGGCAGTTCGGACCCTGAACGAACCGTCACGTTCATCTTACGTGAGCGATCATCCGCTAGTTCGCCTGCACGAATCGGAGAAACCAGATCGGCGTGGAACACCGCGGAGGGGTTCTGATCTGCAAAACCGGGTTGTTTTGTGGACCGGGTCATCGTGCCACCTGAACCCTGGAATCGGTTGGATGCGCGGAGTGTCCAATGAGGGTAGTCAAACAGGCCATTCAAAAGCAATCCCAACGCGCTTTAGGCGACAGGAAGTTCGTGACTGCGGTAACCCCGCCGCGCCATTCGCCGCCGCATAAAAGAATGGCCTCAGGAGTTCCAGAGCAGTGGTAACAACGCCGCGCAAGTCAGGGCCCAGGACTCTCCGCGCCGCGGATCATCCGAATGCCCTACTTCTTCGGTTTAATCAGAGCTTCGCGATCGACGACATTGCCGTCAAAGACGAGCGTCGATATTCGGCGTACATTCCAGACACTGATTGTGGGGTCGCCATCGAGGACGAGAATGTCTGCGCGGCGCCCCGGGGCAATCTGTCCAAGCTCCGTCCAGCCAAACTGAATTGCGTAATTATTGGTGGCAGCCGCAAGCGCCTCACGGGGCGAAAGACCGATGCGCACCAGCATTTCCAGTTCTGTATGCAGCGAAATGCCCGGCATCGTGCCCATCACTGCGGCGCCCGATGCCGCCAGGTAATGTGGTGAGCCGTTGAAGATGGTTTGATTGATGCGCCAGAGCTGCATAGCCGCGAGATCGGCCTTCTTGTGCTGGCTCTCTTGCATCCACCGCACCGAGATGTTGGGCAAGTGACGGGTCCACGCCGAAAGGGGGTAGTCAAGCTCGCCGGTAGAGTGATTCGACGGCATGTACATGTCGAGTGGATTGAGAACGGCGGCCGCCGGCTCCTTCCACAGGTTGCGATGGCCGGGAAGATTGAGATAGAAGAGGCTGAATGTGGGCATCAGCGCCGCGTGATGAGTAGCGATGAAGCGCCCGTAGTTACGGTAGTGCGGATCACCGGGCGGCAGATGCCCGGCATAGTCGTAGGCCGTAACCGCAGCTGCTCCGTAGGGATCGTCGACGAGCGGGCGCTGGAGTTCGTCGGGAATCACGCCGAGTTCGTATCGGCCCATATGCAGCAACGCGTCCACGCCGGCATCGATACCAACGCTGTAGGGCGTGGAAATGAATTCGCCGTAGGTGATGAGGCCGAGTTGATGCGCTCGCGTGATGATCCATTGACTGTTGGCGGCCCTGATGTTCCAGCCAAGCCACAAAACGCGCGTGCCGAGATGCTGGGTGGCGATGATCTGGCTGGCAGTGTCTTCCGTACTCAGTTCGGCGGGGCGCGGTCCTTCACGGAGCTTCGCGGTCCAGTCGCCGTGGCCCATCAGAAGACTCCAATTGTCTGTAGAGCCAACTGAGTCGAGAAGATAAAGGTGCGGGCTGGGATTCGCGTAGAAGTCGATGTGACCGCGGCGATCGTCCCCGCTGGCAACGACCGTGGTCACTCCCATATAGAGATGTGCATCGGCTTGTCCCTGGCTGTTCATACCCGTGAAGCCGTCGACAAGTCCGGGAACAATGAATTTCCCGGTACAGTCAATTACCTGCGCGACCTTGGGCACCGGGATGACAAAACGCGACCCAACATCGGTGATTTTGCCGTTTTGAATAATGACGATGGAGTTCTGTTGATCGAGAGCGGAACGGCCCCAATCCGTAACATCAATGATGGTTCCACCGAGCAGAACCAGCGGAACGGGAGCAGGATTTGGCGCGACCTGAGGCGCGACCTGAGGTGCAGCTTGCGATAAGGCGGGAATGCACGCCGACAGCGATACGAGCACCAACGCCAGAACTCTAATTAAAAATCGCATAATGAAAAACTTGATCTAGAGGATTGTCGCACACGGATATGTCGGGGCTGGATGTTGCACTGGCTCGATCTGAGCAATGAATATGATGCGAGCGCGCGTAAATTAACGCACCGTTATTTTGAAGATCAGCTCGCAACCAGCGTGCGGCGCTTGCGTGAATGCAGCAGCGGCAATACCTGCCTATACGCTTCTTCAACGGTAAGGCCGTATTTCGTGCGAAGCGAATCGATCTTGCCATGCTCGATAAACTGATCGGGCCAGCCGATGCGGACAACAGGAACCGCGCTGCCGATCTCCTGCAATGCTTCAATGACGGCTGAACCGAAACCGCCCATCTTCACGTGATCCTCAAATGTGACGAATGCAGCCACGCGACGAGCATAGTTGGCCAGCATCTCGCGATCAATCGGCTTTACAAAACGGGGGTTGATCACAGCGGAGGAGAAGCCGTCGCGCTCGAGGCGATCACCAAGCTCGCGCGCGTAAGCCGTCATTGGCCCGAGTCCGAGAATCGCGACATCGGAACCATCGCTGAGAACTTCAGCCTTGCCGACCGGGATAGGCTGCGCTTCTACCTTGCAGTCGACACAGGCGACAGCCCCTCTCGGATAACGGATAGCACTGGGTCCATCGATCGTCAACGAAGTAGCCATCATGTCGGCAAGCTCGTCTTCATCCTTGGGCGCCATCAGCACCATCTCAGGAATTCCGCGGAGATAGCTGATGTCGAACAGACCATGATGCGTCGGACCGTCGTCGCCGGAAAGTCCCGCACGATCCATGCAGAAAACCACCGGAAGCTTTTGCAACGCAACATCATGTACAACCGGATCGAAGGCTCGCTGCAGGAAAGTCGAGTAGATGGCGCAGAACGGACGGAATCCACGCGTGGCCATGCCCGCCGCAAATACGACCGCGTGCTCTTCGGCAATACCAACGTCGAAGTAGCGCTTGGGATGATGCGGACGAAAGAGATCGAGGCCGGTTCCATTCGGCATCGCAGCCGTAATCGCGACAACCCGTTCGTCCTTGTCGGCAAGCCTGACCAGAGTGTTCGCGAAGACCTCGGCGTAGGTGGGCACGCCTGCAGGCTTGGTCATGCCGGTTTCAGGATCGTAGGGACCAAGGCCGTGGAATTTTTTCTGCCCGTCGAGAGCGGGCTGGAACCCGCGTCCCTTCTGCGTGAGCACGTGCAGCAGAACAGGACGATTCTCAGCCTTGAGAAACTTGAATGTCTCGATCAGCAGCGGCAGGTTGTGTCCGTCGATGGGGCCGTAGTACTGCACGCCGAACTCCTCAAACATGATTGAGGGCCACAGCATGCTCTTGGCAGCTTCCTCGGCGCGGCGCACGACTTCAACTGCAGTCTTGCCGCCGATCTTCTCCACTATTCGACGCGCTGAATCGTGCAGTCGGTTGTAGTGCTCGTTTGTGACAATGCGGTGGAAGTAGCGCGCAATGGCGCCTACATTGCGGTCGATGGACCACTCGTTATCGTTCAGAACAACAATCAGGCGCTTGGTCTGATCGGCAATGTTGTTGAGCGCTTCAAAGGAGATGCCATTTGTGAAAGCGGCATCTCCGGCGACGGCAATCACATTCTCCTTACCGTCGGCCAGATCGCGCGCAACGGCCATGCCCAAGGCAGCTGACAGCGCCGTTCCTGCGTGCCCTGCGCCGTAGCAGTCGTGCTCGCTTTCAGTACGCAGCATAAAGCCGTTGAGTCCGCCGGGCTGACGAATGGTCGCAAAGCGATCGAGCCTGCCGGTAAGAATTTTATGGATGTACGCCTGGTGGCTTACGTCGAACAGGATGCGGTCAGTCGGAGTGTCGAAAACTGTGTGCAGAGCAAGTGTCAGCTCAACAACGCCCAGATTTGGTCCAAGATGGCCACCGGTCTTGGAAAGGGTCTGGATGAGGAATGCGCGAATCTCCTCAGCCAACCCGACCATTTCCGCGGGGTTGAGTCGCTTGAGGTCGGCTGGCGACTGGATCGTCTCAAGCAAAGCACCCATGTTTACCCCTTCCCCGTGAAAGACGGGCAAATCGTTGGCAATCTTGGCCCGTAGCGGGCCACAGCAATCAAAGCCAGCTTTGCCAACCAAAAGTATACCAACGTGGCAGTTTCCGGCACTGGAACATTAGACGCAAAAAACGACCCTAAGGTGCTGTTTTGACGGGACAAACCCGTGGTCGCCCCCGGGGCGCGGTTCGGCCCGATTGTGTACGATTCTGGTGAGATAGGTGTATTGATGACTGGGTTGCGAGTCGTGAGGGAAATGCGTCGACGGATTTTGTGTGCCGCGGTGGTGGCGGTAACTCTATGCTGCACGGGCCAGGGAACCGCCTGGGCGCAGTTGCCAATGCCGGGTGAGCAGGCTACGCCGAATTCGCTGCCGAACCCCTTGATGGATCCCACCGCAAAGCCGGGGAAGGTACTCCTGTTTGATCTGGAAGCGCGCTTTGCAAAGGACGTACTCGCACGAGGTGGCGCCGGATTTGCATCATGGTTTGCCGACGACGGGGTGGCGCTCGGCAACGGGCAGCCGCCCTCAATCGGCCGCGTGGCAATTGCGAAATCAGCCAACTGGGATCCCAAGGTTTATCAACTCACGTGGACTCCGACCGACGCGCAGATGGGCCCTTCCGGCGACATGGGATATACGTGGGGACACTTCGAAGGACATAGCAAGGATGCGGGAGGCAATCCCGTGACGACAACCGGGCGCTACCTCACCATCTGGCGCAAGCAGCCGGACGGAAGTTGGAAGGTCGTACTCGACGCAGGCGCGAACGAACCAGCAGGCGCCGGCGATTGCTGCAAGCTGCCTAACTCGTAGGCTGCCAGAACCGGCAGATTTTGATCTTCGTCGGAGGCAAAGCATGCCGGACGCTACCACGAAGCGAGAGCAACTCGAAAAAGATCGTCTGGAAAAACTCTCGGCGATATGCCTTGCCCTTCCCCAGGCCGTACGCGAGAATCAGCTCTCCCACGCAAGCTTCCGCGTGACAAAGAAAGTCTTCGTCTACTACCTGAACAATCATCACGGCGATGGCATTGTGACCGTCTGCTGCAAGGTTCTACCCGGCGACAACGAACGCCTCATCGCCGCCAATCCTCAAAAGTTCATCATGCCCGCTTACATCGGCCCTCGCGGATGGGTCGGGCTGCGCCTCGATCGCTCTACTGTGGACTGGGTAGAAGTAAAGGAACTCGTCCATGGCAGCTACGCAGCAGACGGCACCGAAGAGGCTGCTCAAGTTGCTCGAAGAAATCTGATTGGCGCAGCTGCAAACGCACTTGCTAAGCCACACTCACAAACGCGGCCGCGTTGCGCTGCGGCGATTCCCTTCCCCAACCAAAACCGTCAGAATGGTGAGTGGAGTCCAACGGAGCAATTGCGCGCACCGCTCGATGGTTCGGCGATGTCAGGCGCCGATCAAGCCGAATGGTTTCCACGCGCCGTGGGTTACATATTCTCACCGTCAGCTTGATTGCCCTTGCTGTCGGTCTGCACGCGCCAGCGCAGGATCCCCAGCAAACGAGCTCGTCCACGAGTCAGCCAACAACCACCGTGCACGGTATCGTGCGCAGTGGAGCTTCCGGTGAGCCGCTACCGCGTGCGCTCGTACGCATCACTGGCGATGCTTCCGCCGGGGTGTTGACCGATGGACAAGGACGCTTTGAAATTCCGGATGTGCCTGAAGGCCCACAGGAGTTCACGGTCGTGAAACCGGGATTTATGGATGAGGCAGAAGCCGGCACGAACCGCGACGCGCCAAACCCGCACGGCTACGGGCACAACGTCATCATCGCGGCACCCATGGGCGACGTCGTGTTCACGATGCAGCCGACTAATGCAATCCACGGGCAGATTCAGCTATCTACCGGCGACGTGGCCCAGGGAATTACTGTCATGCTGATGCGGCGCGTTATTCAAGATGGACGCGCTGTGTGGCAATCCGAATCGAATGCGAAGACCAACAGTGAAGGCGCCTATCGATTCGGTGAGCTTTCTGACGGCGAGTATACCGTCTACACCGAGCCCACAATGGACAGCGAGGCGGCAATGAATCTTGTCGCCTCAGGCAGCGGCAGCAACGTGGTGCGAGAAGGTTATGCCAGCGTCTTCTATCCAGATGCCCGTGACTTGGCGGACGCAGGAAGGATTCGGGTGGCGGCAGGAGAGCAGGCGCAGGCAAATATCGCTCTCACACTGGAGTCGTTTCAATCGGTCTCCGCGACAGTGATCGATGCCGAAGGGCCAGCTTCGGATCGGCCGACAATGTTGCAATTCAGGTGATGGATGCGCAGTCCCATCCACTGCCTTACACGGCGCAATATGATGCTTCAACACGTACCGTGCAGGCCGCGCTGCCAGACGGAAGTTACAGCTTTCTTGCTCTTTTGCAGGCAAACGAGATCCATGTTCTCTCTGCTCGTGGCGGAGGTCCCGTCAATCTCAGTGCAGCCAATCCTCGAGTTGCCAGAGGCGAGGCGAGTTTTACGGTCGCGGGCCATGCGGTCTCCAACTTGCGCATTCCGATCTCGGAGGTGCGTGGCAATCCCATTCACGTGACTGTGGAACGAGGAACGAACGGGTCATCGGCGTCGGACGATACACGGATATTTGTCACCCTGAGCCAGGCAGGCGGAGGTCTCGCAGATGGCATGGTCGGTAGTTTTGCCGAGGGATCTATTACCGCGCCGCTCGAAACTCAAAGCGTCCCGCCAGGTTCCTATTGGGTGCATACCAGCATCTCCCCAAAAATGCTGTGCGAAGCTTCGTTCACCGCAGGGGGCGCAAGTCTTGCCCATGAACCGCTGGTACTGGGAGTCGGCACCACGGCTTCGCAGGTCCTCGCCCTGCGCAACGATTGCGGACGGCTGACGCTCTCGCTTCCGGGATCAGTCGGACTCGGCGCGGGCGAAGAGCGTTTCTACACGGTGTATGCAGTCCCCGATTTCGATTCAACTGAAGACGTAGTGCCGCAGACGCTGCGGCCATCAACCGGCGGCAAAATAACGCTCACTGGACTTACGCCCGGCAACTATCACGTATACACGTTCTCGAAACCCGCGGCACTGGAGTATCGCAATCCCGCAGTGCTGGCAGCGCTGCACGGACAGCCGGTCGCAGTCGCCCCCAGCGTGGAGACCGAACTCACAGTTGAGGTGCCACAGCAGTGAGGTGCGTCAGACTTGCAATCCGCCAAGCGGCCCGCTGGCTTGTCGCTGTAACCGTCTGCGGCGCCGTCCTCGCAACAGCCCAAGCAACATCGCAATCCCTTGCTGCCAATGCAACGCCAGGAACATATCGCATCGCGGGCATACTGGTGAATGCAGCAACCGGCGAACCAATACGAAGAGCAACTGTCGAGGCGCTGAAGGTCGAAGACAGCCAGGCGGTGGCTTTGTGCGTGACCGACAACGAGGGACGATTCGCCCTCGAAAGACTGCCCGCAGCGAAATACCAACTCACCGCATCGAAGCGCGGATTTCGCACCGCCTTTTACGATGAGCACGATGAGTTCTCGAGCGCCATTGTCACCGGTCCCGACCAGAACACAACTCAGCTCGAATTCAAGCTGATGCCCGATGCATTGATCCACGGCATCGTAACCGGCAACGATGGCGAGCCCGTGGCAAACGCGCGCGTGATGTTGTTCAAGCGTCCCCAATTTCCAGCCACCGGTGAGCGGACAATCCAGATAGGTGGGACAGTCACTGACGATACCGGCGCCTACGAGTTGGGCGATCTTGGGGCCGGGGAGTATCTGCTGGCGGTGGTCGCCGAGCCATGGTACGCGCTCCACGAAAGCGCTCCAGCAAAGCGGAATGCGGTGCTCGACGTAGCTTACCCCGTCACGTATTTCGATTCGACGACGGACGAAGGATCGGCGACCCCCATCCTGCTCACGGGCGGCAGCCGCCAGGAGGCTAACATCAGCCTGAGCGCGGTAGCGGCATTGCACGTGTCGGTTTCCACTCCGCGAAAACCAGACGGATCAGCGTTCATTCCGCTGCTGCAGGAGACGCTTTTCGGAAACACGATTCCCTCAGAGGTCCCGAACGAAATGAGCGACCCCGGGGCAGGTACAGCGGAGATCAGCGGCATCGCACCGGGCCATTACACGCTCACGCAGGGCAATCCGCCGCGAATCGTGGATCTCGATCTCACCGCCAGCCAGCAGGTAGATGCGAATGCAGGCAGCTCTGCCAATGCAGTGGACGGACGCGTGCGCATGGCTTCAGGCGCGCCGGTTCCCGAAGAAGTCACAGTGTCGCTGCAGCGCGCGGATAGCGGCCTTGGGCAACGCCTCGATGCCGTACAAGCGCTACACGGCCGATTCAAATTCGACGCCGTGCCGGCGGGCGAGTGGGCCGTGATGGCAACCACCGGCGACAGAGCTTTGCCTGTCGTCGCCGTGAATTCCGGCGGTGTTCAGCGCGCTGGAAATCTCGCCACCGTCGGAACGCGCGCCGCCGAGATTGTCGTCACGCTCAGCGAAGCGTCGACTCGCATCGAAGGATTCGCACGCAAAGATGGAAAGGGATTCGCAGGCGCCATGATCGTGCTGCTGCCAAAGAATCGCGCACTGTGGAAGGCTCTAACGCGCCGCGATCAATCAGACTCGGATGGTAGTTTCGCGCTGCCTGACGTTGCGCCAGGTGATTACACAGCTATTGCCATCGAAAACGGGTGGGTGCTGGATTGGACCAGCCCCGAAGCAATGGCCCGCTATCTTCCCGGCGGTACGAGCGTCACAGTAACAGCGCAATCAGGATCACTCTTCCGTTTGAATTCGCCCGTGCCCGTTCAGATGCGCTGAAGCGTTTCGAGAAACGGAGTCCCCAGCGGCTGATTTTTGGCCTCTGAGATGAAAGAATCAGGGGCGAGAAGGTAGTCTATGAGAGTACCGATTTTGAAGGACGACACCCTGAGGGTAGAGGCCACCACATGGCTGATGCGCCCCACTATGGTGTTGAGGAGAATCTGCATTGAAGAGTAAGTTATTGTTTTTTGTCCTGGCCGCGGCTTCGGCCATTGTTGTTCCGTGCTCTGCTTCAGCCCAGGTCGCTCCCGAACGCCCTCCAAAGGACCTCTCCGTGCCGGAGTACAAATATGAAGCTTTTGTCGGGTTTGGTTACACGAGCTTGAACCAGGTCAACCAATCCCGTAGCGGCTTGGGAGGCATCACCGGTTCAGTCACCCGCAAATTTGGCGATCATTTCGGAGTCAAAGGGGACTACGGATACTACACCTGGAACATAACCGCCACGAACCCCGGAAATCCGTCCGTGAGCATGTTCCTGGCTGGCCCTGAAGTTCATGGAAACCTCTTCGAAAAGTGGAGCCTCTATGCTGAAGGGTTAATTGGCGGCGTGCACACTGGTGGCGTGTCCATTCAACCCGATGTTTCGTTTGCGGGCGGCGTCGGCGTGGGCATGGATTACAACAGAACTGCGCGCTGGAGTATTCGAGCGTATGGCGACTACATCGGATCGTCCTTCACGCTGACTCCTTTCGAGCCCGGTTTCTCTGCACACACGCGCTGGAATGCCCGGGCGGGTATCGGTGTCGTCTACCACTTCTGATCTGAAAATTCTTGAACTTGCGAATGGGCGGAGGCGCATGCTTCCGCCCTTTGCGTTTGCCTCAGAGTTGCGGTTTGGACGCGACCAGATAGCTGAGCGAAACAATCCCGCTTGGAAACGTGCGCGAGTCTTTGAACTGCAGGCGCCAGCGCTGTCCTTCGGGAACGAGGGAAACTCCTCCGCCAAGAAGAACAGGAATAATAGCGACTTCAACGCGGTCGACCAGGCCTTCATCAAGCAAACTGCGAAAAGTTGCCCCGCCGCCGAACAGCCAGATGTCCCTTCCTGAAGCGCGCTTCAGCTCGGCCACGGTTGCACTGAGATTCGAAGAGACGACAGTGACATCGGGATGATGAGCGGGGTCCAGGGTCGTTGAGGCCACAAATATCTTCATGCCAAATTCTCTGGGCGAACGGCCCTCCCGCAGCATGAACTCGTAGGTCCGTCGCCCCATGACCGCAGTGTCAAATTGGCGGAAGATCTCGGCGAAGTCGATCGTAGGGTCTTGGATGATCCAATCGAATTCGCCCTTCGGGCCGGCGATAAAGCCGTCGAGACTGGTGGCTACGCTATACACGAGATGGCGCATGGTTAACTCTGCAACGCGATCGAGAATCCGCATCAGTTTACGCGGATTCTTTGGTGCTGCGAAAGTGTTGGTCACATTGTGAAATCAGATAATCCGCTTGTTTGCATCAGTTACTCGCACGTCTGCTGCGCGATGCAAGTAAAACGGTTTTTTACCATTACTATTGGCACATTTTCAGCCATTGCAGAGTAGACATAGAACCCGATCCACATTTACTCTTAAGCCAACAATCAATTACATCGGACGCCCGTTGTTCCGCTTCCTTTTGAGTCTCGAGCTCGAAGAGGTCGCGGAGTTACGTTCCGCGAGTTCCCTGAAGGTCTCCTCCAGGGATCGGGGAAGGTGTGCGCTTGCATAGGAGTGTAAAGTAGTGAAATCATACTCGATTCTAAGTAGCAGATATCATTCGATTAACGCAGTTCAAACCTGGTTTTTCCGGCCTTATCCAATCATTCTCATTGCACTTTTAGGCATCCTCTCATTCAGCGCAACTGGTGCGAAAGCTCAGTCTGCAAGCAACATCTCCTGTCAAAGCAGCTCTTTCAACTCCGCCGGAACCGATACATGTTCCGTCTATCTCAGCAGCACCGCCCAGAGTCAGGTGCCGGTCTACCTGTACAGCAGCGATCCGGCCCTCACGGTCCCTGGTGCTGTGTATGTAAATCCGGGCGCATCGTCCGTTGCATTCAGTGTGAACCTGGCGTCTGTTTCTTCTGCACGAGCAGTCTGGATCACGGCGCAAGCAAGCACTTCAATGGGCACCAGGCAGAGCTACGGAATTCAGTTGGCCCCGTCAACCTCCACTCCATCCGTGTCACCGCAGTTGAGCAGAATTTCTTGCCAAAGCAATTCGTTCAGCTCCGCTGGAGCGGATGCATGCTCGGTCAATCTCAGCGCCGTCGCGCAGAGTCAGACTGCCGTGAGCCTGCGTAGCAGTGACCCTGCCCTCACGCTTCCCGGCACGGTCTATGTAAATCCCGGCGCATCGTCCGTCGCATTCAGTGCAAACCTCGCCACTGTATCTTCAGCGCGCACAGTGGTTATCACGGCGCAGGCAGGAAGCGGAACCGGCCTGACCTACGGAATCCAGTTGGCTCCGCCGGCTTCGACGTCGCCTTCACAACTGCAGCTGAGCAAAATCTCCTGCCAAACCAATTCCTTCAGCTCCGCTGGATCGGATATATGTTCGGCCTCTCTCAGCGGAACCGCGCAGAGTCAAGTCGCCGTGTACCTCTATAGCAGCGATCCGGCCCTCACGATCCCCGGCGCTGTATACGTGAATGCGGGCGCATCTTCCGTCACATTCAGCGCGAATCTGGCCTCTGTTCCTTCAGCGCGCACCGTATGGATCACGGGGCAGGCAAGCGTCGCAATGGCGGTCAAAGCGAGCTACGGAATCCAGCTGGCTGCCTCGACGACGAAGCCAACTCCGACTCTCACAGTCAACGCAACAAGCATCCCGTTTGGCTCTGTGAGCTTGAACTCCAAGGCAACACAATCGGTGACTCTCACGTCCAGCGGCACGGCGCCTGTCACCGTAAATTCAGCTGTTGTGGCCGGCACAGGCTTCTCAATGTCTGGATCGAGCTTTCCTGTCACGCTGAATCCCGGTCAATCGCTCAACCTGAATTTGCAGTTTGCTCCGACCACTTCTGGTTCGGCTACGGGCCAGCTCACAATCACCAGCAACTCTTCCACCAATCCAACTGCAAATTTCGCGCTGAGCGGAACCGGCACATCTGCATCTACATCGCATCAGGTCAATCTGACTTGGAGCGCTCCGGCCGCGACATCTAATCCAGTCGCGGGCTACAACGTCTACCGGGCGCCGGGCGGCACCACTTCCTACCAGCGTCTCAACTCCTCGCCCGTTGGATCTACCAACTACACAGATTCCGCGGTCACAAGCGGAAAGGCCTATGTCTACATCGTGAAGAGTGTAGATTACTCCGGGACTGAAAGCTCTGCTTCCAATGCGAGCACCGCTAGCGTTCCTGGGGCTTAACGATTCCTTGTTTCTCTCTAGTGAGGCCCACTGAATCTCGGTGGGCCTCATTTTTGGCTGACGTTTGCTTTTTGATGGGCCTAATTTTCCCTGCGAACCGGTATTGACTTCAACCAGCACAGCGCAACCTAACCGTTGCCCTTCAGATGCTGATTTTCTGCTTCCAGCGCCTCGAGGCGATGCCGCATCGGCTCCAGGATCTTCGTCAGCTCCGCTTCGCTATAGCGCGGCGTAATGTGCTGCTGGCAATTCCAGTCGAAAGCCTCTACGTGAATCAGAATGGCGCGCTCAGGCGGCGTCTTCTCCTCAGTCACCCGCAAAGACAGCATCAACTCCTCGGCCTCCGCATCGCCCTCGTAAATCTTCGCTCTGCCCATGACCTTCAACCGGCTTTGCGTGGGATAGTCCATAAAGAAGAGCGCAACCCGATCGTCGTGCTTCAGGTTCGCAGTGCTGATGTATTGCTTGTTTCCGCGCAGATCAGCGAATCCAATTGTCCGATCGTCAACGATGTGAATGAACCCGATGTAGCCGCCCCGGTACTGGATATAGGGCCAACCGGTCTCCGTGACAGAAGCCATATAAAAACCATCGCGCTCACGAACAAATGCCTGCTCGTCCGGCCCCAGTCGATCACCGAGATCGGGTGAGTGTTCGACGCGCTCATAAAGATGCCGGCTGCCGTGCACTCTTTGTTCTTCCTTCACCAGTGGCGTGAAGGCCAGTTCCGCGAAGCGTCGACCCATGGATTCTCCTGACAATGAAGACCTGAATTGGATGTTCGGATGCATCTGCGGGGTTCTGAAAGTGAAGCGTCCTTCACCGTTTGCGGAAAAGCTCATTCCGGACAGAGTTTGTATCAGGGCATGACTCACAGCTTGGTGAAAAACCAATTCAGACTCGAGTTTTGTATCAGGGAATGACTTCAGTCATGCCATAAGCGCAACACACTTTGCCGGCTTTAGCCGCTGACGGACATTTTCTCGCGATCTGAAGCGATCCCGCGTTCCAGCTTCCTCGACAGCAAAATGCTCGACACGCAGAAACCAATGAACAGGTAGTAACCGGGCAGCGTCTTCGAAGCATTCGTCGGAATCATCACCTGCTGCACGTTCGGCATGTCGCGCAAGCCGCCCCAGGCGCTTCCGATGACCCCGTTAAACGCGACGAATGACATGAAGATCGCAAGCACCATAACGTCGGCCATCGACCACTTGGATAGCTCGAAAGCAAGCAACCTCACCAGGCGATTGGTGCGTAACAACGCCGGCCGAAAAAGAGAAGCGCCCAGTGCCAGCATTTTCAACACAGGAAAAACTACGCTGAACAGGATCACCAGCACGCCAACCAGCGTCATCTCCGGCCGTCCCATCTGGATCAGTGTCTGGCACACTTCAAGGACGGTCTTGCTGCGGTAGTACAGCGACTGGTCGCGAAACTCGATGGGCATGCCGAGCAGGGTTGCGTCCAGTTTTGTAATGCGGACTTCCACCTCCAGCATCGGGCTGAGCACACCGCCCGCCAGCATTGCAATGCAGAACAACATCAAAACGAGGACATCACCCCGCGAGAGCCTCGGCTTCCCCGCCATCAGCACGATGAACCCCAGCGCCGCCGATGCCAGGACGATGAGATAGTAGCGAGTCAGCTTCGTGTCCGCTTCCGCGATTTGGGTGCCGAGAGTCGCCTCGCATGCCGCTCCACTCGCGCATCCATATTGTTTCAAGATCGCGTTGTACGTGGTCATGTCCGTCGAACTGAACGTGTTCTTCACCGCATCGTCCAGAACGCCGCGGATGGAATCCTTGAAGCCCTCTTGCGTTTGCGACTTGCCGAGCTCCTTCATCACCACGTCGGTATACTCCGGCACATGCGGACGCAGCGATGCGACGATCATGTTCACGAGCATTGGGGGTGCGCCGCCCGGCATGCCCGATGCCTTTCCCTTGGGTGGCGACGTCATCTGCGTCTTGATGTTGTCCAGCAGCGCATAGAGCGATCGTTCAACCATGGGCCGCAGACTCTTGCTCTGTCCTTTGAGGTCAAGCTTGTCGACTTGCGCGTTGAGCATCGGGCCGATGATGCCGCGCCATTGGTCGGCGCTCAGGATCCCGTAACGCGCGTGCGTAATCTCGGCCAGGTCGGTGCGCAGAACGCGGCGTGCGGCCAGGCCGTCAATCGTCTTCCAACTGAACCAGATGGCCGGCACAAGCAAAATCACGCCCACGACCAAGCGGAAATTGAACCAACTCGAGTGTCTGCCCGGTGACGGATTCGTCGGTGTGCCCACATCTTCCACGATGCTGTTGAGTATAGAACCCGCTCCGCCCGAGCAGAGTTCAATTGCAAATATTCGCTTGGCCTTAGCCCTTATCTGCCTTGTGCGATGAAACCCGGAACTCCTGTTGTCACCACTGGGTTGAGCCTCTGTCTCGTCTCAATGCGATTGATTTCGTCAAACGCGTCTTCCGGCAGCGCGGAGATGTCGAAGTTCTCCTTCGCGCGAGCCGCAGTCTTCGTCGTGGTAAGCACGGCCGTGCCGCGCTGCACTGCCCACGCAAGTAGCACCTGGGCCGGCGTCTTTTCAACCCTCGCTGCAATCGCTGAAATAACCTGGTCATCGAGCGGCCCAGGTCTCATTCCGTGTCCCAGAGGCGCGAAAGCCAGAAACACAATGCCCTTCTCCTTGCAGAAATCCAGAAGCTCCGTCTCCGGCAGATACGGATGTGCTTCCACCTGGATCACGGCGGGTTTGATCCTTGCTGATTCGTAGATGGGCAACAAGTCTTTCAAGGTAATGTCCGACAGCCCAATGGCCCTGCATCGGCCGCGATCAACTAGACCCTCCATCGCTCTCCAGGTGTCGAGCAAAGTCACTTCCTTGTCGTAGATGACATTTCCGTTTTCGTCCCTCGGATCCTGCTCGTCCCCCGCTTGGAACGCGAACGGAGTGTGAGCAAGGTAGGCATCAAGATACTCGAGCCTAAGTCTTTTTAAGCTTTCCTCGAAAGCCGGTCCCACCCGCTCGGGCCGATGATTGGTGTTCCACAATTTCCCTGTAACAAAAATGTCGTCGCGTGCGATGGCCCCAGCCGCAATTCCTGCCTGCAAAGCCTCGCCCACCTCGCGTTCATTCCGATATCGCTCCGCACTGTCGAAGTGTCGAAATCCAGCGTCCAATGCGTTCCGGGTCGCCGCTACAGTTGCGGCTGCGTCGGGAATTAGAGTGCCGAACCCGAGCGCCGGCATCTGGCCACTTCCGTTGTTCAGCGGCAGTCTCTTCAGCCGAAGATCAGAACGGTCAGTCATAGTGAAACCTCCGTGTCGGGCTAAGGTTCGAGCGCCAAGGCCACTCAGACACCTCGGCCCCGCGATGAACCGCGCGATTTTGTCGAAGAGATAGGTGATTAAGCCAAGGGAAACATCTTGTATCGACTGGACGAAGCTATCGGCCGATACCTTCCGTATAGAGCGGTCGATCAGTCAAAAAGATTCAGCGTTTATGGTCGACTTCCACGAAAGATTTCCGGACTCGTTATCCTTCTTCCGCTTCCCGCAATTTAGCAATCACCGTAAAATCTTCCAGCGTCGTAGTGTCGCCCTTGATCTCGCCGTGCGTGGCAAGCTCGCGCAGCAGCCGGCGCATGATTTTGCCGCTGCGGGTCTTCGGCAGAGCCTCGGTAAAGCGGATATCGTCGGGCCGCGCCAGAGCTCCGATTTCCTTCGCGACCCACTTGCGTAGTTCGTCCTTCAATTCGTTCGAGGGCTCGTTCCCGCTCTCGAGCGAAACAAATGCTGAAATGGCCTGCCCCTTAAGCGCATCGGGGCGCCCGACAACCGCAGCCTCTGCCACCTTGGGATGTGCGACCAGCGCCGACTCCACTTCCATCGTTCCCAATCGATGTCCGCTGACGTTGATCACGTCGTCCACGCGGCCCATCAGCCAGAAATATCCATCAGCGTCCTGCCGCGCGCCGTCGCCGGTAAAGTAGCAGCCCGGCACATCGGACCAATACGTCCGCTGAAAACGCTCAGGATCGCCGTAGACCGTCCTCGCCATCGAAGGCCACGGCTTGCGAACGATAAGCAATCCGCCCGAGCCCGCCGGAACCGCATGGAACTTCCCCTCCGCATCGGGCTTTGTAACGACTTCAGGCTGAATGCCGAAAAAAGGCCGCGTTGCCGACCCGGGCTTTGTCGGAACAGCGCCCGGAAGCGGCGCAATCATGATCGCGCCCGTCTCAGTCTGCCACCAGGTGTCGACAATCGGGCACCGGTTGCGCCCGATCTTCTCGCGATACCACATCCACGCTTCTGGATTGATAGGTTCGCCAACAGTACCCAGCAGTCGAAGTGAGTCCAGCTTGAATTTCTCAACGTGCTGATCCCCCCACTTCATAAACGCGCGAATCGCCGTGGGTGCGGTGTAAAAAATCGTGACCTTGTGAACGTCGATGATCTTCCAGAACCGCGAAAAATCAGGCCAGTTCGGCGCGCCTTCGTACATCAGCACAGTGGCGCCATTTTGCAGCGGCCCATACACAACATAAGAATGTCCGGTGACCCAGCCGATATCGGCCGAGCACCAGTAGATGTCGTCATCGTGCAAGTCGAAAACATACTTCGACGTGATGTACGTCTGGACTGCATATCCGCCGGTAGTGTGGACCAGCCCTTTCGGCTTTCCCGTTGTCCCCGAGGTGTAAAGGATGTAGAGCGGATCTTCAGAATCCAGCGCCTCGGCCGGACACTCAATCGGTGCGTTCGCCACGAGTTCGTGCCACCAGCGATCGCGACCTTCCACCATGTTTACGGGTGAACCGCTTCGTTTGTAGACGATAACGTGATCAACCGTATGGCAGGCCGGCATGGCTTCATCAACAGTGCGCTTGAGCTGGACTTCATTGCCACGGCGATAGCTCGTGTCCTGCGTGATGATGGCGACGCAGCCGCAGTCGTTCACGCGATCGGCGATCGCATTGGCGGCGAATCCACCGAAAATGACGGAGTGGATGGCGCCAATCCGCGCGCAAGCCAGCACCGCGATGGCCAGCTCAGGCGTCATCCCCATGTACACCGCAACGCGATCGCCCTTCTTGATGCCGAGCGCTTTCAGACCGTTGGCAAAGCGCTGCACTTCCGCAAGCAACTCGGCGTAGGTGTAACGGCGCACTTCGCCCGGCTCGCCCTCCCAGATAATCGCTGTCTTCTCGGCGCGATCGCTTTTCACGTGGCGGTCCAGGCAGTTGTAGCTCAGGTTCATCTTGCCGCCGACAAACCACTTCGCCGACGGCAGATTCCACTCCAGCACCTTGTCCCACGTCTTGAACCAGTGCAACTCCTTCGCAATCCCAGCCCAGAAAGCTTCAGGGTCCTCGATGGACTTCTTGTACATGGCCTCGTACTCACCGAGGCTCTTAATGTGCGCTTGTTTTGAGAACTCTTCGGGCGGGGGAAAAACACGATTTTCGCGGAGAGTCGATTCGAGATCCTGGTTGGAAAGAGATGAAACCGATTTGGGATCAGCGGGAACGTGCATAGAAGACATGAAATAAGTCCCTTCAGGGAAGAGCACAAAGTTGCAATCTGGCGTCGGCACGTCAGTACATGGCCGCGCCCTTGGAAATTGCATGTGGGTGTCACTTTATCGAGGCAGGGGCACAGACGGCAAGCCACGCCCGCCGGCCTGGGTTCACTGCCGAGAACCTGTTAGCGAGGGTTTAGGACTTCGCGGCAGTTCCGGACCCTTTCGCGGCCAGATCTGCTTCCTCCCAGATCAGCGTGCCATGCGTCTCTTTCAGGAAAATCATTCCAAACACGAACGAAAGCGTCGCGACCGCCATCGGATAGTAAAGCCCGGCATAAATATTGCCTGAAGACGCGCAAAGCGAAAGGCCAATCAGCGGCAGCAACCCTCCAAAGACGCCGTTGCCAATGTGATAAGGCAGGGAAACAGAGGTGTACCGCACCTTGGCTGGAAAGGCTTCCACAAGATAAGCAGCGATCGGTCCGTAGATCATGCACGCAAAGATGACCTGAATCCAGATAAGAAACATGAGCAAGGGCTGGTTGGCATTCGCCGCCTCTTTTGCGGGAACCATCTTCCCCGTTTCAGGGTCCTGCGTCATTGGGGTGAGCTTGATGGCGCCCGTCACCTTGTCCTTTACCGAACTGACAGACACAACATTGTTGCCCGCCGCCTGCTGCATCGCTTTATAGATCGGAATGTAGGAGACAACCGCGATCACCAGCGCGCCCATCATCAGCTTCTTGCGGCCAATGCGATCCGAGAGAGCGCCAAAGACCGTGAAGAACGGCATGGATGCCAGCAACGCAACCGCCACGATGATGTTGGCGGTGCGCGCATTGAGCTTGAGAATCGTCTGCAGATAAAACAGCGCATAAAACTGTCCCGTATACCACACCACTCCCTGCCCCGCCGTAGCCCCGAGCAACGAGATCAACACCTGCTTCAGGTTCGACCATTTTGTAAACGCGTCCGTCAGCGGTTTCGTTGAGTGCGTGCCGGCCGACTTCATCTGCGTAAAAATCGGCGACTCCTTCATCCGGATCCGGATGTAGAGCGAGATGCTCACCAGCACCAGTGAAAGCAGGAACGGCAAACGCCAGCCCCAATCCTGAAATTTCGCCGGGCTCATGCTCTGTTGCGTAAGGATAATGACCACCAGCGAAACGAACAGACCGAGTGTCGCGGTGATCTGGATGAAGCTTGTGTAGTATCCGCGGCTCCGGTCCGGCACATGTTCGGCAACATAAACGGCTGCGCCGCCATACTCGCCACCCAGCGCCAGGCCCTGCAGCATTCGAATGACAATGAGAATGATTGCCGAAAACCATCCCGCCGTCTTGTAGGTGGGCATCAGGCCAATGGCGGCCGTTGAGGCCCCCATGATGCTGAGCGTGAAAATGAAGGCGATTCTACGGCCGAAGAGATCGCCGATCCGGCCAAAGAAAATTGCGCCAAAGGGCCGCACCAGAAAGCCCACCGCAAATGTCGCAAGATACGCAATCAGGGCAAAGGTGTCATTGCCCGGCGGGTAAAACTTGACGGACAAAACGGCCGCGAGCGAGCCGAAAATATAGAAGTCATACCACTCGATCAAGGTCCCGGTAGAGGACCCAAGGATCACACGGGTGATACTGTCCGCGCCCGCAGTGGCAGCACTCGATGGGCGATTAGTTGCCATTCGATTCTCGACCTCGGATAGAGTCGCGGGCTTCATTGCGAGAGATTTCCCACGCGATTCAGCAACGCTTGATGTGGGGAGTTCGCTGCCTACTCTGCTGGCGCGGCAATGTGAATGTCAAGTTAATTTCTATCGATAATGCTTACAGCAATCGACTTAACTACAAGCCTACTCTTTGAGGTGAGTTGTTATTTCACGGCCATTCGGAGCGCCACAATGTCAACCCGTTTTGCGTCATCCCCTTCCGTGCTAGGCTTTGGATACTCTGGCGGAAGATCGCGGATTAGGCACTGTGGTCTCCCGATGACAACCGCAATCGAACCCTTGCAGCGAAAGTGGACCTGGTTGAAGCACTCGCTGAAATTCAGCGTGCGGTATATCCTTGCGTCTTTTCAACCAGACCGGTGGATACGCCCCTCGGCACCTGAGATATGCATCGAAAACACCAGCGTCTGCAATTCACGCTGCGTCTTCTGTCCGAATGGAATTATGGAGCGGCCTCGCCAGGCCATGAAGATGGGATTGTTCGAGAAGGTGGTGGACGAAGCCGTCCTTGCAGGGTCCACAAGCATCAACTTCTCAGTAATGATCGGAGATCCATTACTCGATCCGCAATTGCTGCAGCGCGCGAAATATATCAAAACGTATCCGCAAGTTCGGGAAACGGGCTTCACGACAACACTGCAATGGCTGCATCTGTTCGATCTGGATGACTTCTTTCGCGCCGATTTCAAGTGGATCGTGGTATCCACAACGCTCTCCGGGCGCGAGCAGTACCGAACTTTCTTTGGCGTCGATAAATACGACCAGATGCTCGCGAATTTGATTACCTTGCTCAAGGAAAACAATCGGCGAGGACAGCCAATCCGTCTGGAATTGAGTATCAAACCGACACCTGAGCGCCGCGAAGATATCCTGAGACACCCGCACTTTCAGTTAGTACAGTCGCTGACCGCCGAGAATCTTGTCGCAAAGGTGAAGCGCGAAAACTTTTTCGTTTTTGACTGGGGTGGATCGGTGAAATTGCCGGACTACCTGAGGTTGTTTCCCCTGGTCCCTCGTAAGCATCGCCCATGTAACCGCTTGTTGCAATCTTTGATGGTTTATTCCAACGGAAAAGTCGGAGCTTGTAATTGCGTTGATTTCGAAGCTTCTACAGAGCTGATCCTGGGTAATGTGGAAGAGACCCCATTGATGGAGATGTGGGATAGTACGCACTTGGCTCAGCTGAGGTCCGATTGGAAAGCGGGAACGCGGATCCCGGCCCCGTGCCGGCAATGCCGAATGTACAACCCGAAGCCAGGAAGCTGATTTTTGCATCGGGTGAAGAGGAAATGCTCGCCGAAATTGCGATGTTCTGCATCGGAGATCACTCCACGGAGAGCGGAATCGCCGCGGAAATCGGCAGAACATTTTCGTTAGGCTTTGTGACTTCCTCCCAGATCATCGTGCCGTGACTCTCCTTGAGGAAGACCGTTCCCACGACAAGGGTGACCGCGGCGACCGCAATCGGAAAGATGAGTCCGGCATAAATATTCCCCGTTGAAGCGCACAAGCTCACACCGATCACCGGTAGCAATCCACCGAAGACACCATTGCCGATGTGATACGGCAGAGAAACCGACGTGTAACGAATCCGCGCGGGGAATGCCTCGACAAGATAAGCCGCCAGCGGCCCATAGAGCATGATCGAGAAGACGTTCTGAATAAACACAAGCAGAATGAGCGCCGCCTGGTTCGGATTTGTAGCCTCAGGAGCCGGAACCAGAGACCCGTCGTCAGCACTGCGCGTCAGCGAGGTGAGCCGGATGTCGCCTGTGACCGCGTCCTTGGCCGAGCCGACCGCAACCACATTGTTTCCCGCCGCCTGCTGCATGGCCTTGTAGATCGGGAGAAAACAAATAACAGCCAGCAGCAATCCGCTCATCATGATCTTCTTGCGCCCGATCCGATCGGAAAGCGCTCCGCACAGTGGATAGAGAGGTATCGCGCTCACCATGGCGACGGCAAGGATGACGTTGGACGTGTGAGCATTGACCCGCAGAATATTCTGCAGATAAAAGAGCGCGAAAAACATTCCTGTATACGAAACGACAGACTGGCCCGCTGCTGCGCCGAACAGCGAAATCAGCACCTGCTTCAGGTTCTCCCATTTGCCGAAGGCATCCTTCAAAGGCGTGCACGACTGTGTTCCCGTAGCCTTGATGTGCGCGAAGATCGGCGACTCCTTCATCTGGATGCGGATGTAGAGCGAGATACCCACAAACACCAGCGACAGCAAAAACGGCAGCCGCCAGCCCCACTGCTGGAAGCTCGAGCCGGTCATGAAATTCTCAGTGATCAGAATGACGCCGAGCGAGAGCACCATTCCCAGCCCCGCAGTGAGCTGCAGAAAGCTGGTATAAAAACCGCGCTTGCGATCCGGCACATGCTCAGCCAGGTAGACCGCCGCTCCTCCGTACTCTCCGCCAATAGCCAGCCCTTGCAACAGCCGGATGGTGATGAGCGCGATAGGTGCGAACCAGCCCGCGGTTTTGAAAGTCGGCAGCAGGCCAATCGCTGCGGTTGCTCCTCCCATGATGCTGAGAGTGAAAATGAATGCGATGCGGCGGCCGACAAGATCTCCCACACAGCCGAAGAACAGCGCCCCAAAAGGACGCACTAGAAACCCAATCGCAAATGTGGCGAGGTAGGCAATCAGCGCGAAGGTGTCGTTACCCGGCGGATAAAACTTCACCGCGAGAACCGACGTGAGCGAACCGAAGATATAAAAGTCGTACCACTCGATCATCGTTCCCGTGGCAGAACCTAGAACGACGCGCACCAATGATTTGGGACGCGCAATGACAGAGCCGGTTACATCCGATGCCATTCGCTATCGACCTCGCGAACAGTCCCGCACTCTGGAGGGGTCAGCACCGGGACCGTAACGTCACTCTGCTGGCCGCATTGCACTTAAGTCAAGTGAATTCGAGTACCACAGCCACAGACGCTCGCGCGATGAAAACGCCTGTCACAAATTACAGTTGTCCCGACACAAATCCATCTCGATAATCCGACTGGCTCGGCAAGTAAAAATCGCCGTGGCCACGAAAAGTGGACTAACGCCAACTGCGCCATTTCAATCGGAACTCCAACCCCCAAGGAGCGAATCATGGGATCTGCGACAAGCTTAGTTAACAAATCATCCGGCTCTGCCATCTCCGCCAGCGACGCCCGCGCCATTGCGAAAGAAGCCTACATCTACGCCTTCCCAATGGTGATGAACTATCACACGATGTACAAGCAGGTGATCGACGCGAATAGCCCAGATCATCGTGGCGACTTCAACACCGTCTACAGTTCGAAATCCGTTGCAACTCCGGATGACAAGTTCGTCGTCACTCCCAACTCCGATACTCCATATTCCTACCTGTGGATGGATCTGCGGACCGAGCCTCTCGTCATCACCATGCCGAAGATCGAGGCTGGTCGCTACTACACCACGCAGCTTGTCGATCTCTACACCTACAACTTTGCCTATCTTGGCACCCGCGCCTTTGACAACGATGGAGGCGTCTTCGTCATCGCAGGCCCTGGCTGGAATGGCCCCACCCCGGATGGAATCAAAGCGGTCATTCGCACCGAGACTCAGTTCGTTTACGGTCTCTTCCGAACCCAGCTATTCAACCTGCCGGACCTTGCCAATGTAAATAAGATTCAGGCCGGATACCATGCGGAACCGCTCAGTTCTTTCCTCCACAAACCGGCCGCGCCTCCCGCTCCTGCCGTTGACTGGCCCAAGCCATCCGATGACATGAGCACGTCGCCGTCAATGTTCCCGCTCGTCAACTTCCTCTTTCAATTCTGCCCTCCTAACCCTTCTGAGAAGGATCTTCTGGCCCGCTTCGCACGGCTAAGCATCGGCCCCGGCCAGACCTTTGACTTCAACAAGTTTCCGCCCGAGATTCAACAGGCCATCAAAGATGGAATCAAAGATTCCGACGCCGATGTCGCCGGCGTCGTGAAGAAGATCAATGCAGACGAAATTTCAAGCGGGGATATGTTCGGAGCGCGTGATTTTCTCAAAGATAACTATCTCTATCGTTACGTCGGAGCAAAGCTCGGCCTCTACGGCAATTCAAAGCAAGACGCTCTCTACTTTGCTTACTTCGCCGACGCAAGCCACCAGCCGCTCAATGCCTCGAAATCGAGCTACGAGCTGCGCTTTGCCAAGGATCAACTTCCGCCCAACAAAGCTTTCTGGTCTCTGACCATGTACGACGGCAAGTCGCAGTTGCTCGTGGCAAATCCGCTCAAGCGATATCTGCTGAATTCCACCAATCTCAGTTCCTACGAGTACGACGCCGACGGCTCACTTACCTTGCACGTCTCCCACAACAAGCCCACGACAGCAATGGAATCCAACTGGCTGCCTGCGCCCGACGGCCCCTTCTACTGCATCCTGCGCGTGTACCTTCCCGGCGAAGCAGTCCTCAACGGCAGTTGGAAGAAACCGCAAATGCAGTCCGTTCCAGGCAGTTCTTAGCCGCCTAGGAGTCGCTCGACGACCGCGCGAAGCCCGGTTACCCCAAAGCTTCCGCGGTCGTCTGGATGTGTCGGATTGAGCGGACAATCATTTTCCGTGGTCTCGCGGAATCGTGATTCTGAGGATTTGTCCCATGCCGACGGGCGGAGGACCAAAGCCCCAATTGGAAACGTACAGCGCGCCATCCGGCCCGAAGGTCATCGCGGTGGGCAACGACAGCCCCGTCGCGATTTCCTCAAAGCCGCTGTCGGTGACACGGAGGACCTTCCCGGTGCCGGGAGTCGGAAACATGTTGTCTGTGGTGTTTTCCAAGATGTACATGTTGGCTTCATGGTCAAAAGCCACTCCGAGCACGGTGGTTACGCCGGTCTCAACCACCTTGACCTGCCCACTTGGCGTAACCTTCAGGATCTTCGAGCCGCCCTCTTCAATCGGGAATGTGTTGAGATTGCCCACATAGAAATTCCCGTGGTAGGCGATTGCGGTCGGCACGATGTGGCCCTGCGTCGCGGAGATATCCGCTACCCTGCGAATCCTTCCATCGAGTGAAACTGCGTCCAGTTCTCCGTGGTTCGGTTCTACCGCGTAGAACTCGTTGCGCACCACAACCATGCTGTACCAGGTTCCATCGGGTTCGAAGTCCGGAGGATTGGGGTCGGCAACCGGGTGCGCTTTTTGATAAGCGCTCAGGTCCGCGATCATTGTCCACGTGTTGTTCGCGTTCACTTTGAAAATGCCGTTGGTCGTGCCCTCAAGGCCGTGCGAACATCCCGATCCGGCTGTCAGCGCATACAAGTCTTTGCCGATGAATTTGACATCAGAAACGCCGCTCACCAGGTTGCCTTGCGCCGCGCTGGATGGACGGCCGTTGATGACGGTCGTGACTTTGCCGTGCGAGTCAATCTTCGAGATGCGTGACGTGAACCCGCCGGTATACGGGCCGACGGGGGCAAGAACCTGGTCATCGGGGCATATCTCGATCGTGGATGTTGTGCCGCCGGCGCCGCCTTCGGCCACGTACAAGTAGCCGTCTGGTCCGAACGTCAGGCCGCGCGGGTTGTTCAATCCGGTTGCATACACAGATGCGTTGGGGGAGAGTTGGGCTTGGACGGGAAGGGGGAAAGTCCACGCTGACGCCAGCGCTGCCAGGACTAGAAATTTCTGGAGCTTCATTTGAGTGACCTCGCGATGTTTCGCAGCTGAAGGTACGCTGCCCGTGACGAAACCCTAGAGGCAAAGGGAAAGTATGGTAAGTTTCGGCATGTAACTTACGGTCAATTCCCGACACTATCCAGCGGGTTTTCGCCGGATTTGAAGGCGCATGCAATGGAGGGGACGGCGACAATCACGCCAGAGGCAGTCCATGGTGAACTGGAGCGCGTTCTCGCTTCTGCGCCGTTTGCCAATTCCCGTCGGAGCCAACGGTTTCTCCGTTTCGTTGTCGAAGCCTCGCTCAACAATGTTGAAGAGTCGCTGAAAGAATTTGCAATCGCGGTTGACGTTTTCGAGAGGAATACCTCCTACGATCCGTCAATCGACGCAAGCGTGCGAGTCGAGGCAGGGCGCATGCGGGCCCGCCTTCGCGAATACTATGCCGAAGCGGGCCGGAATGACCCGATCATCATCGAGGTCCCCAAGGGGGGATACCGCGCCAACTTCATCCGCAACCCCGTGATGGCCGAAGCACCGGCGTCTGCTTTAGTGCATCCCGCAAGTGCGACCGAGTCGATTCCGCCGGCTCCTTCGACCGCTTCGCAGTCCAGGCTTTGGGTAGTTTTGGGATCGTTGACCGCAATTGCGGCCGTACTTCTTGCCACAACCATATGGCCACATTCTCTGGCGATGCTCCATATACGCAACAACCAGCAAACCGCCATCACCTCTCTCGCCGTCCTTCCTCTTGATAATCTCTCCGGCGATCCCAGCCAGGAGTATTTTGCCGATGGCATGACAGACGAGCTCATCACCATGCTCGCCAAGGACTCGTCGATGCGCGTCATCTCTCGTACGTCGGTGATGCAATACAAAGGTGTGCACCGTCCCCTTCCTGAGATTGCCCGCGCACTCGGCGTCGATGGAATTCTGGAAGGGTCGGTCTCCCGCGCCGATAACCGGGTTCACATGAACATCCAACTGATACAGGCGCCTACGGATACTCACCTGTGGGCCGAAAGCTATGACCGTGATTCGAGCGATGCTGCAGCACTTCCCAATGAAGCGGCTGAAGCCATCGCGAATCGCCTCCATAGCTTAGTTACACCTGCTTCCCCTTCGCGCTATGTCAATCCCGAAGCCCACGATGCTTTCCTTCATGGTCGTTACCTGTGGTATGCGGGCCAAAACGAGAAAGCCATAGAGTATTTCGAGAAAGCTACGCAATTGCAGCCGGACTACGGACCGGGATGGAGCGGGAAAGCCATGTACTACGGTGCCGGCGCCATCAGCGGCTCTCTGGATCCGGCCAAGTCACTCGCTCCTGGGCAAGAAGCTGCGGTCAAGGCTGTCCGACTCGACGATTCGTTTCCCGAGGCCCACCTGGCTCTGTGCGCGACCATCCTGATCAACGAGTGGGACTTCAAGCGAGCAGACCAGGAATGCCTTCGCGCTATCGAACTGGACCCGGAATTCGCTGAGGCGTACCACCTCCGCGCCAAGGTGTTGGGCGCATTCAATCGCAACGACCAAGCCATCGAAGCTCAAAAGAAAGCCACTGAACTCGATCCAGTTGCTCGCCCCTGGGCAATAGCGATGGCCTACCAGGTGGCGCGGCGGGACGACGATGCCATTGCGGACGTTCGTCAACGGCTCGAATCCTATCCTGAGGATGTTTCGCTAGTCTGGCACTTGTACAACTCCTACCGCCGCAAAGGAATGGACAGCGAAGCTGTGCAGGCCCTCATCCGGGTAAATCAACTAAACCACGACACAGTCTCCGCTGCCGCCATCGAAGGTGCCTTCCAGCAGGGCGGCTACAAAGCTGTGGTTCGCTGGCAGTTGAGCGGTCTCATGAAAGAAGCCCAGACCCGCTATGTCTCTCCAATCGAGTTTGCCAGGCTTTACGCCCAACTCGGCCAGCGCGAGGAGAGTCTTGCCCAACTCGAGGAAGGATACCGGAAACACGCTCCCCAGATTCTCTGGATACAATCCGAGCCTGCCTTCGACTTTCTTCATTCCGATGAGCGTTATCGCTCCATCATCAAAGGCATCGGTCTCCCGCCAGCATATTAGGACGCATACCGCTTCTGGTGCCAAACCCATGCCGTGCGAACAATCTCATCCAGTTGCGCGTATCGTGGCTTCCAGCCCAACTCGCGAATCGCCTTCTCAGAACTTGCAACGAGCACTGCCGGATCGCCGGCCCGGCGCGGTTGCAACTCTGCGGGAATCGCGTGCCCGGTCACGCGGCGAGCGGACTCGATAACCTCGCGCACGCTGAATCCCTGCCCATTCCCGAGGTTGAAAATCAGCCGATTCTTCGCAGCCTCATCCGTTTCGAGTGCCTTAACTGCAAGTACATGCGCATCAGCCAGATCAGAGACATGGATGTAATCGCGAATACACGTGCCGTCCGGCGTTGGATAGTCGTCACCGTAGATCTTGATTGACTGCCGCCGCCCCAGCGCCACATCGAGAATCAGCGGGATCAGATGCGATTCGGGCTCATGGTCCTCGCCGCGCGTAATGCCCCCTGGGCCTTCCGGCGCTCCCGCCACGTTGAAATAGCGCAGCGCGACCGACCGAAGCCCATGGATCGCGTGGAACCAGTTGAGCATGGTCTCAACCATCAGTTTTGACTCGCCATAAACGTTAGTGGGCTTGAGCCGCGCATCTTCTTTGATGGGAACGGATTCCGGCTCTCCGTATACCGCCGCCGTCGATGAAAAAACCAGCCGCCGCGGGCCTTCGGAAATCATCGCCTCGAGCAAGGCCAGCGTGGACGCGGTATTATTCCGGAAAAATATCTCCGGCCGCACCATGGATTCGCCCGCTTCGATCAGCGCAGCAAAGTGAAGCACGTTATCGAAGGGTCTTCCTTCGCTTTTGGCCGCCTTGAAAAGCTTTTCGATCAGACCACGGTCCGCAAGGTCCCCTTTGACGAATTCGACTCCCTCAGGAACCATCCCGCGACGGGCGTGGCAGAGGTTATCAAACACCGTCGGTTCGTGACCCTGAGAGGCCAGCAAAGTAGCAACTGTTCCACCAACATACCCGGCACCGCCGGTAACCAAAGTTCTCACAAAAATACTGTCCTTCCAGAGCGGATTGGGTTACCGTGAGTCTATTACAGCAGGCAAGTGAAAGCGGTGTGCGCGTTCAACTTGAAGACCGTCGATCAGGCGGCTTGTCCGAAACTTAATGGGAACGTAAACGCGTCAAGCGACACGTTTTCGGGTTTGAGGGGAGGATACAGCTTGCTGGAAGGCTTTGCTTTTTGCCCTCTCGCCCAGGCGAGGATCTGCAAGTTGAGTTTCCAGACTTTTGCCATTGATGGGGAGTGGCTCCATGCAGTCGGGTCGATCTCAGAAAAGCGCATCTACCGCAGAGTGTCGAATTATAATAACGTCAAGCACCAAGACTGGCGCTTGCGCGTCCCCGTTCGGTAACATAGGTAAGGACTTTCGCTTCTCCCCCATCCCGAATGGCGAGAGGTGTGGTCAAACAGAGCGAGCGGGGCTAAGAGGCGCAAAAATCCCCTGCCTCAAGCCCCCGTACAACTTGCAACATTTTCCTTTTGGAAAACCACCAGTTGCCGAAGAAAGCGGATCGCTTGCGGCAATTGAAAATTATTTACCCATACCGGAAAAAGCTGGGGCCAGAATGACAACTTCGAGTCATTTTTGCGGTACCCTCCTCTCCGGTGTTTTTCTCACTCCGCTCCGACTCAACGCCGTCTCCATGGCTAACCCCGAGGTATGAAGATGCAAATGAGTGGCTACCCTCCTCGCACTACATTCGGCTTGCTTCCCGAGCCTGAGGGGCGGTCTGCGCCGTTTTTCACGAGCGTAACCGTCAACGTAATCATTCTGGCCTTGATGATCTATATCGGAATGACGGCCAAGCACGTAATTCAAGAACACAAATTCGAACAAACCGAGCTGATCTTTCCCACCACTCCGCCTCCTCAGCCAAAGTTCAAGACTCCGCCTCCGCCCAAGCTTCCTGATCTGCCCAAGCCCAAACTGGAAGTGCAGATGGAGCAGCCGAAAATCAACATGCCGAAGCCGGAGCCTAAGCCCGCTCTGAAGCCGCTGGAGATGGAAGCCAAGCTCAACACTCCGCAGATCAAGGCGGCGAAGCCGTCCATCATTCTCGCTCCACAACCCAAGGCTGCGCTCACCGCGGCCATGCCTGCGCAGAACAATACTGTGAAACCCTCCACGGCGCCGGTGCACCTGGGCGAAACTTTCGGCGTCACGCCGAACCCCAATGCCACTCGGCCCGCAACCGTGGCCGCAATCGGCAATCCGTATGGCGGTATGCAGGGTCCGGCCGTCGCTCCTCATGGAGTAGTGGGTTCGACAGGCATTGGCAATGGACTCAAGTCCGGTTCCAATGCCGGAACCGTTGGCAAGGTTGCGCAAGCAGGAATTCCCGGGGGAACGGGAACTGCGACAACAGGCTATACGACAGGCGGCAAGGTGGCCTCGGCAGGAATTCAGACCCAGGTGGTCGCGGTGGGGCCCACGGCGCAGACGCCCAAGGAAGTAGCGCCGACCAATCTCGAAGTAATTTCAAAACCCCCGGTACAGTACACACCGGAGGCGCGCCAGCTGCGGGTCCAGGGAGACGTGATCCTGCGCGTCACCTTTACCGCATCCGGACAAGTTCTTATTAAAGGCGTGGTCCATGGCCTCGGTCATGGCCTGGATGAAGAAGCACGCCGCGTTGCCGAGCAGATCCGTTTTCGCCCTGCTACGCGCAACGGACAGGCAGTGGATTTAACAACCAACATCACCATCACGTTTCAATTGGCATAGCGTCCAATTTGCACAAAGATCAAGACAGAGCACCATAAGCTGTAGCAAAATCAAGCGCTGGCTTATTTAGACCGGAAAGAACGAATCATCCTAGGAGATGACATGATGTCTCGAAAGATCGCCCTGACCCTCTTAACCCTGGTCCTTGGTACCTCGTGGGCGTATGCAAAGAAAGCTCCAAAATACGAGCCGACACACCAGTTGACCCCAGATCAGGCCGCAATCGTGCAGAAGTCTATCGGTCAGGAGAAGGTTCTGATCAAGGCGATCCAGCAGCGGACTCCGCTCGTTGAAACCTACATCCAGGACACAAGGCCCGATGTAAAGCTCTACCAGGTTCCCACAGGCGATCAATACACACTCAGCCGCGTCGACTTCGGCAAGGGCTTCTTTGACAAGACCTATCAGCCCAAAGATGACCCAAGCAAAAAAGGTTGGTTCAAGGGCTCAATGGGTGCGATCACCGGTTTAACCAAGGCGCTTGGACTCGACAAGCGCTTCACTTACAATCCCACCGGCTTCATGCAGATGATGTTTCTTGACCCAACCGGATTCGATCAGCAGCACTACGACTTCAGTTATGTGAGGCGCGAATTCCTGGGCTCCGTAAGGACGTGGGTCTTCGACGTACATCCAAAAGTCTCCGGCATGGGACGCTTCTATGGCCGCATCTGGATTGAAGATCAGGAAGGCAACGTTGTCCGCTTCAACGGAACCTACACCGGGCCGCGCTCAGACGATGATTCGCGCTACTACTTCCACTTCGACAGCTGGCGTATGAATGTGCAGCCAAACATCTGGCTGCCGGTTGCGATCTACGTTGAAGAGACTACCCGCAACGGCGACAAGCAGGAAGGCTTGAAAGCGCAGACACACTTCTGGGGCTACAGCCTCAAGCTGCCCACGCGCGACAGCGAAAGCGTGAGTGTCAAGGTTGAGGACGCCGAGGACAAAAGCGACGACTCGCAGGATGTCAGCCCCTTGCAGGCTTCGCGTCAGTGGGTGCTGCAGGCCGAGAACAACGTGATCGACCGCCTCGAGCAGGCCGGCCTCGTTGCTCCGCTAACACCGAACGGTTTCGAAATCACCGTACTCGACCAGATCGTGACCAACCTCGTGGTCCCGAACAATATCGCGCTGCCCATGCCGGTGCATTGCCGGATCATGCTGACGTCCACGATCGAAACTACCACCGTCGGCAACACCATCCTGCTCAGCAAGGGACTCATCGACACCATTCCGCGCAATGATGCACCGATTGCAGAAGCGACCCTCGCCTCTGTCATCTCGATGGAGCTGGCGCACATCGCACTCGGCCATCACATCGATACCCGCTATGCATTCAATGATCGGTTGATGTTCCCCGACGAGTCTTCCTTCCGCCGCATCAACATGAACCACACCGACCACGACAACCAGGAAGCTGCCGCAAAGGCCCAGCTTTTTCTCGACGCATCGATGTACAAGGATCGTCTCCCGACTGCCGGCTTGTACTGGACACAGCTCGCCGATCGTGGCACGGTGCTCAAGGCTTTGAATACGCCCAAACTCGGCGATTCCCTGCTGAAGGCCGACGGCACCCCGTGGATGACCACTCTGGCCCATAGCTCTCCCAAGATCAATTGGGACGATCTGGCCCAGATCCCGGCCTCTCCCCTGGGAACATGGTTGAAGACCGATCCATGGGATGACCACGTGCACCCGTTGAACGCCAAGCTCTACGCTCCGCTCAATCCGCGCGACAAGATGCCGCTCGAAGTCACCCCGGTGTACTACAGGCTGCAGCGGTACGACGAAGCACAGTCCCAGGCCGCGAGCGCGGCGGCGAAGCCAAATGGGGCGGCACAGCCGGCCGCAGGCGATCCCCCTCCGGCAACCCCGCCAACACCTCAGACAACAGGCGGAACACAGCCACCCGCCGCAACCGACCAGCCCGCTCCGTCACAGGCTCAGACTCCTCAGCCGCAACAGACGGGCGGATCACCGAACCCGCAGCAGTAAATCAATCTCACCCGGCTCAGGATCGGCTAACGGAAACTTCGTTACCCGATCCTGAGCTTTTATCATGGTAATTTCAAAGTTGATTTGCGCTTTGGTCCCTCAGAAGTCGTCGCTTTCTGTTGGCCGCGCCGACATGAACTCACCGGGTTTCAAAGCAGCCTCATTTTGAAATCGATATAGTGCCTATTTTGCGTTGCACAGGTCGACAATTCAACACCAGGAATGGACGAGCCCCTCATCCCATGAGACGAATTGTTGTTTTTGTTTTCAGCTGCTTGATTTGTGCTGCTGCTGCTTCTTTGCATGCGCAGGTAGCCCCTTCGGCATACCGTGGCCAGCTCTCGCTCACTGCCGGCGGAATGTACTCGGTGTTTCAGCCGGACTACGCCGGTGGTGGAGTTCCAGAAACCAGTCCCCAGCGACTCTTTGGCGCCGGCGTTTATGTCGACTTCAAAATGACGCGATGGATCCAGGTTGAAGGCGAAGCGCGCTGGCTCCGCCAGAATGCATATCTCGACATCACCGAAGACAACTACCTCATCGGGCCGCGCGTTCCGATTCATGAATTCAAGCATCCAGCATTGACGCCGTACGGCAAGGCCCTCTTCGGCCTGGGCAGGATGAATTTCGAATTCAACGACGCCTACGGCCGGTTCGCCGACATTGCCCTCGGCGGTGGAGTGGATTGGAAGGCAGGCAAACACTTCGTCGTTCGCCCCTTCGACTTCGAATACCAGCTCTGGCCAAATTGGATCAACGGCACCCTGAAGCCGTACGGCGCCAGCGCCGGCATCGCCTACAAAATCTTCTAGCTCCGAAGTCGTTTTTTCAAGTTCAGAATTGTGACTTCAGACGATCGTGCGGGGGACGGTTCCAACAAAGGACCCGCCCCCGCGATGAAGGACTCGAACAATTTACACCGCAGCGATGGCCGGATCGGTTCGGCTCTCTTCTCCGGTTTCGACGTGACCGGCCAACCGGTAGACAAACGTCGAGTCTGATTCGACTTCGACTACAAAGTCGTACCAGCCAAACGTCTGGTGCCGTTCCGAATGCCTGGTCGCTGTATCCCCTGCTTTCAGATGGACCTTGTGATCTGAATCAGCATAGATGTCCTTGATCCGGACTTCTACAGCCGAACCGCCGCGGTTCGTCAGGTGCAGCGTGATTCCGTTGCCTTTCGGCTCATAGCTCGTGCGGACGTGTACGTTGGCTTTGTCTTCACCTGAAACGCTTCCCTGAAATGAACGTAAAAATCCGTTGGGACCGTTGACCGACAGGTCGTACGTGCTGAGGCTGTTGGCAGTGAGCTGCCACGTATCCGAGAGCGATGCGCCCGATCCGACAGTGTAGCTCCAGGGACCGAGCGTACTGTTGCCGGAACGAACCTGGTAAACCGCCGTCTTTCCGCCATTGGCAAAGTGGATTTCAAAAGTGCCGTGGGCGAAGTTGGCAGTTCCATGAACGTGCAATTCATAGGGCACCGGGCGCGCCGGACGCGTGCCGGATTCCTGCACCGGAAGCGCCTGCTCCGTGGGCGGTATGGGAACATAGTCCGGATGGCGATTGGTATCCGGCGGAATGTATGCGATGGTGCTGGGTAATGCCACTTTCTTGTCGTTCGGAGATTTGAAATTAAACGCCGACGTCAGATCACCGGAGACGGCACGCCGCCACGGTGTAATATTCGACTCAATCAGTTTGGGATTGTGTGCGCCAAAACGTTGCTCGATAAATCGTATGAGCGACGTGTGATCGAATATCTCCGAGCTGACATATCCACCCTTGCTCCACGGTGAGATCACAATCATCGGCACCCGAACCCCGAAGCCGATTGAACCGGCTGGATACTCGGAGTTTCCCTCAAAATACTCATTGATTGTATCGACAGTCGAAAGCCCCTGCGCCTTTGAAGCAGGAACTGTAGGCGGCACCACGTGATCGAAGAATCCATCATTCTCGTCATAGCAGAGAAAGAACGCCGTCTTGCTCCACACTTCAGGATTCGACGTCAAGGCATCCAAAAACTGCGAGATGTACCATGCACCGTAGTTTGCGGGCCAGTTTGGATGCTCTGTATAGGCCTCTGGTGCGACAATCCATGAAACCTGGGGTAGCTTTCCAGCCGCTATGTCCGCGCGAAATTCGTCGAACAATGTGCCGCCCGCCGAGATGTCGGTGCCGGTAAGCGCAGCTTCAAACAGAGCACTGCCGGGAAGCGAATTCTGATACTGGTGAAAATAGAGAAGCGAGTTGTCGCCATAGTTCCCGATATATGCGTCAGGACCCCAGCCCCAGAATTCCGCCGCTGTTAGCCCGGCGCCCTTGTCCTGGTAAATCTTCCAGGTGATGCCCGCGTTGACGAGCCGCTCGGGGTAGGTGCTCCAGCCATAGCCGGCCTCTGCGTTATCCAGCACCGGACCGCCACCCCTGCCGTCGTTGCCAACCCAGCCCGTCCACATGTGATAACGGTTGGGATCGGTCGCTCCCAGAAATGAGCAGTGGTATGCGTCGCAGACCGTGAATGCGTCGGCCAGCGCGTAATGGAAGGGAATGTCACTGCGGGTGAGGTGCGCCATCGTCGTAGTCCCCTTCTGCGGCACCCACTGGTCGTATTTGCCCCCGTTCAAGGCATTGTGCGTTGTGTCCCAGTCGTGCGCCAGGTCTTCGAGAAACTGCAGACCAAGGCTGGGCGCACCGGGGTGAAATGGCATCACGTATCCGCCCGAACTGGTCGGCTGCTTCCACACAGGGTCACCGTTGGGAAGCTTGACGGCGCGCGGATCTCCATAGCCGCGCACGCCGCTGAGCGTGCCGAAGTAATGGTCGAAGGCGCGATTCTCCTGCATCAGAATCACGATGTGCTCAACATCTGCAAGGCTGCCAGTGCGGTTGTGGGCGGGTATCTCAAGAGCGCGAGCTATGCTGGATGGAAAGGCCGCAGAGAGCGCACTCGTAGTCAAAAGCTGCAAAAATGTTCGGCGATCCGTAGACACAGTATTCCTACCTCCGGGGAAACGCGTTGCGCGTTTGCTCACCGAACCATAGGCCGCCAATGTTTCGGGAGCATCACCGCGAAGTTGCAATCATGTGATCGTCTGATTGCTATTTGATGACTGGAAATTGCAGGGAAACGGCAGGCCGAAGGCATCGTTCCGGATGGAAGTTCTGTGCCCGACAATCGCCTCCACTGAACGCTGCAACTCGTCCCCGCCTGCGGTGATCATCACCCTAAAAACAGGAACAGCTCCTTTAGGAGCGGACCTGGGTTTGTAATCGAGTTGCAGTCGATAGGGGGTCAACTGCCGAGTATGTTGATTGCGCGGGAGGCAACGATAACGAGCGTAATCATAGATATCGTGCTTTCAACCATCATCAGCATCTTGGCGCGGGTCGTCACCGGCGCAACATCGGTAGGACTGAATGCCGTCGCGGTGCAGAACGCGAGAAACAAATAGTCTGCGGACGTTGGCAGCCATTCTAAGGCTTCTGCGTCGGATCCACTCGCTTGCGGGAAAGCCCACTCCGCCTTCTTACCCAGTCGATTCACCCGCGCCTCGGGACCTCCTCGATCCAACTGCCAATACACCACTGAGAACGCTACGACGTTCGTAGCCCAGGCCGTAACACTGGACGCGAGGAGTTGCCTCCCTGTAAACACGGTCGGGCTCTTCAGCATTTCACTGATGATGTGAAGCAGCGACAGCAGTACCATCGTTTCTGCGCATGCGCAAAACGCCAGAGTGGACCAGCGCTCCAGGCGCAGCCACCGGAGTGCCCCGCGACTAACCCAGACACCAACCATGGGCAACAGGAGTACAGACGTTAACGTGAGGCTGAGCCAGTGCGGTATCAGGCGGATGCGAGCGGGGAGAGTCGCGATGCTCACCAAGCCCAGCAGTTGAAGGATGACAGGCCAGCGGGGCTCGAAACGGCCTGCGCGTGAAATCTCTTTCGAAGCCATCACCCGATGCTATGCAGATCGTACTTTTCGAGACACTGTCAATACTGCCAGTCCGACTTCGACGGTCTAAGGTGGCCCCCATTCGCGGCAACAAGCTTCTTCGCGATGAGTGGGCGATTACCCGCGCTTGATTCAGCTTCAATACAAAGAAAAAGGCCGCTCGGTTAGGAGCGGCCCTGATTAGGTTTGTGAGCGCAAGGTGGTTATGCCGGCGACGGTGACCCTTCCGGGAAGCCGGAGCCGCCGCGCGTATCTGGCTTGAGAACTTGCTGTCCGCCACCGCTGCCGTCGCTGGGCGAAGCCAGGATAGAGCGCATCGGGGGCAGTTCCTTGCCTTCGATCAGCATCTTCACTTCTTCCGCGTCGATCGTCTCGCGCTCCAGCAAAGCTGCGGCAATGCGGTGCATTGCGTCCTTGTGGACATCGAGAATGCCATGCGCCGACTGGTAAGCCTCGTCGATGAGCCGGCGAACTTCCAGATCAATCTGCCGCGCTGTCTCCTCGCTGAAGTCCCTGTGCTGTGCGATCTCACGGCCCAGGAAGATCTGCTCTTCCTTCTTGCCGAAGGTCAGCGGACCGAGGCGGCTCATACCGTACTCGCACACCATGCGGCGGGCAAGATCGGTGGCGTTCTCAATGTCGCTGCCTGCGCCGGTAGACATCTGGTTGAGGAATATCTCCTCAGCCACGCGTCCGCCGTAAGCAATGGCGAGATTAGCTTCGAGATACTCACGCGTGTAGTTGTGGCGATCGCCCGGCAGGAAGATCGTCACACCCAGGGCCATGCCACGCGGAATGATGGTGACCTTATGGATGGGGTCGGAGTGAGGATGCACGAACGAAACCAGCGCGTGACCGGCTTCGTGATACGCCGTCACCCGCTTTTCTTCATCCGTCAGCAGCATTGACTTGCGCTCGGCGCCCATCAGCACCTTGTCTTTCGCAAGTTCAAAGTCGTACATCACCACCTGCTTGCGATTGACGCGTGCCGCATTCAGCGCGGCTTCGTTGACCATGTTGGCCAGGTCTGCGCCGCTGAAGCCGGGTGTACCACGAGCCAGAATGTTGAGGTTGACGTCATCTGCAACGGGAACCTTCTTGACGTGCACGCGGAGAACTTCTTCGCGGCCGCGAACGTCCGGCAGTCCCACCACAACGCGGCGGTCAAAACGGCCGGGGCGCAGCAATGCGGGATCGAGAACGTCCGGGCGATTCGTCGCGGCGACCAGGATCACGCCGTCGTTCGACTCAAAGCCGTCCATCTCCACGAGCAACTGGTTCAGCGTCTGCTCACGCTCATCGTGTCCGCCGCCGAGGCCTGCGCCGCGGTGACGGCCCACAGCATCGATTTCGTCGATGAAGATGATGCAGGGCGCGTTCTTCTTACCCTGTTCAAACAGATCACGGACGCGGCTTGCACCCACGCCGACAAACATTTCAACAAAGTCAGAGCCGGAGATCGAGAAGAACGGCACATTGGCTTCGCCGGCGACCGCGCGGGCAAGCAGCGTCTTGCCGGTGCCCGGAGGTCCGACAAGCAGCACGCCCTTCGGAATGCGTCCGCCGAGCTTCTGGAACTTCTGCGGCTCGCGCAGATATTCGATGATCTCCTTCAGCTCTTCCTTGGCTTCGTCCACGCCGGCCACATCCTTGAACGTGACCTTCTTCTGCTGCATCGAGAGCAGGCGGGCGCGGCTCTTGCCGAACGACAAGGCCTTGTTGCCACCCGATTGCATCTGCCGCAGCATGAAGAACCAGATCGCTCCTAGCAGGACAAAAGGACCAACGTTGAACAGGATCGGCAGCAGCAGATTGTTCTGCGCATCCTTCTTGCCGAAGCTCGACGTGGGCTGCCAACATCGCCTTATCGAGGTCCTCGTGCGACTCTCCGACCGTGGTGTGGAACTGCTCCTTCGGCGTGGCCTTCATGTGCCCGCGAAGATCCGTTCCCTGGATCTGTGCGTCCTGAACCAGGCCTTGCTGCACCTTGTCGTACAGCTCGGAGTAGTTGATTTCCGTGTCCTTACCCTGGCCGATAGTGCCGTGCGAGACAACGCCCCACAGCAGTACCAGGCAGATGAGTATAAAGACCCAGAACATGATCGTTTTGACGGTCGAATTCACCAGGATCCTCTTTCCCGGCGGGGAGAAGCCGCTTAGGAACTTCCAGCACCGCCTACAACATCCCTTTAGACGCCCTTGCAGTCCTTGAAGTCACAGAAAGTGCTCGTTCTTTTATCAGGAGACACGAACCACTCACCGCGCGGATGTGCAGTAACCTCGATTGTACTCCGAAGCGGAATAAAGTTCGAAGAAGTACACGGGGCGGAACGGTGGGAATCCCGTCGGTCAACGCGAAATCGGAGTTCATTGTCGTCGACGCGGGATCGAAAGCTAGCCGACGTCGGCTCCGAGCGGTTCCACAGAAACGCGAAGGCTCGGGTCCGGCTCGACCTCCACTCCCCGCATCCAGACGATCCGGCCGGCTGCTTCGATGACCGGCCAATGGCTCCGATCATCGCCCGTAACCTTCATGCGTTCAAGAACTTCCTTCACCTTACGCAGTCCCGAAGAGTACCGCAAATGAACCCGGTCACCGGGCTTCCAGGAGCGCATTACAGCCTTCCGCCCCGCTCCGTTCACCGGTTCTTCGGCGGTCGCATGGCCAGCCAGGTCGAGCCGAATACGGCATCCGAACGCCGACGCCGCCACCTCGCCCGGGATAACACATTCGTACTGTTCAGCTCCCATTTCATTCTCGGCGGAGGAGCGATTTGGACCCCGCGAAAGCCGAATTTCGCGGTGAGTCCGGTCGGCTCGCAGCCCCTGCGCCAGTTCCAGCTTCTGGCCAGCCTTGCCGGTCTGGGCCAGATCACGGAGCGCTTCGGTTGCCGTGTAGTCAGGAGCGGCCTCAAGCTGGCCGGCAGCGTAACGAAGCAGCCGGCGCTGCATGGCAATCGGCTCGCCAGCCAGTCGTGCAAGATCCAGAGCGATGCCTTCGGCGGCAGTTGCGGCGCGCCCCCCTCCGCGAACGGGGCGGCCCCGAAGAATCACCTGCTCGGCCGCACGCTCAACCTCACCCTGCCACCAGGCCTCTTCGTCGCGTGCCAGCTCCGCCATCTGCGCAAGATGATCGCGAAGTTGAGGATTCCAGGTCGCAAGCTGCGGCAGCAGTTCGTGACGAATGCGATTGCGCGTAAACGTCAGATGCCGGTTGGTGGAGTCTTCGCGCCACGGCTGCTTGCGCGCTTTCAGAAAAGCTTCAATCTCGCTGCGTGTCGTATGGAGTAGCGGACGAACGATCAGCCCGCCGCCTTCGAGAGTCGGATGAATACCCGACAACCCCTCCGTCCACGCACCGCGCAAGAATTTCGCGAGCACGGTCTCTGCCTGGTCGTCGAGCGTGTGTGCGGTTGCAACGGCATCCAGCGGAGTGTCAGAAATCAGCTTTCGAAACCACCGGTAGCGCAGCCGGCGCGCTGTCCCTTCAATCGAATCAGACGGCGCGTCCTCTTCGTCTTCACCCTCAATCGCCCTTGATCCGCGCCGCGCTTCCACCGCAGTGTCGACGCGCTCCTCATGGAAGGGCAAACTAAATCCCGCTGCCAGATCGCGGCAAAACTCAAGATCGCCATCGGCCTCCGCGCCACGCAGCCCATGATGAAGATGCGCGGCGTGCAGCACGAGCCCCAGTTCCCTGCTCCGGTCAACAAGAGCGCACAGCAGCGCAACAGAGTCCGCTCCGCCCGAAAGCCCCACAGCCAGACGCATCCCAGCCTTCAGCAGAGACGTGTCAAGCGGGAGTGTCTGCGATGCGCGCACGAATGGATGATAGGTGCACGCCTGCCGATACCCGGTGATTGCGAGGGATACGGCGTCCACGGCGTGCAAGCCTGGTTGAAGAAGCGGCCCCGGTGATTGCGAAGGATGCGCCGTCCAGCGTGGATTTCCTATACTCAACCCATGCTGGAAACGCGAAGAGCAACGGTGGCAGACGCAGCCCTGATCACCCGCCACCGCAAAGCGATGTTTGCAGATATGCGCGACGCCCCCGAGTCGATTCTCGATGAAATGGCCCGCCACTTCGAACCCTGGGTCCGGCGCATGCTCGCCAACGATAAATACGCTGGCTGGATCATCAGCGACGCAGATCGCGATATCGCTTCCGCCGGCCTCCTGATACTCGACTGGGCACCCCACTTCCTCGATCCCATAGGCGACCAGCGCGGCTACATCCTCAACGTATTCGTCGAGCCCGAATATCGCAGGCGTGGCTTGGCGCAGGCACTCATGTCAGAGTGCCTGAGTGAAGCGCACCGACGCGGCATTCGCATCGTGGCGCTGCACGCATCCAAAAAGGGCCAGCCAGTTTACGAAAAACTCGGATTCACGACGAGCAATGAAATGCTCTACCGGGATGCTCCCGCCGTCGATGCAGGATCCGAATAGGCTGCGTGCTTCCCGGGTCCCGATCTATTTTGTCTGACTCGCGCAAACGAAACTCTCCGCACTATTCGTATCCCCGCTCCCCTTGTACTTCGCAGCCTGAGGATAGGTGCACAAGGGCCTCGTCATCGTCGCACTGCCCTGCGAATCTCCGTCGCTGGTTTTGCTCGCAATAATTGTGCCGGGCGCGGTTCCCTTCTCCACCCACATCTCCAGCGCAAGCCGAATGTTGTGCTGCGGATCCTTCGCCAGCCAACTCCCTGATGTCCCAAAGCTGTCCGCGCCGGGCCCTCCGCCGCAATGCTGCATACCAGGCACCATGTAGAGCCTCGTGAAAGCATCTGTATTCTCGCGTCCGAGTTTTGCGACCACCTCTTCGAAATAGTTGATCGTGTTCATCGCCGGAATCGCTGGATCGTTCCAACCGTGATACAAAATCAACTTACCGCCGCGCGAGCGGAACGGCCCCAGATCGGGATTCACTGCATCGAGTGCAGCACCTGTCTTTTCCTTCGCCGTCTGTATTCCGCCATCCATTGCGAACGACTTGTAGCTCCAGTCAGTCTTCTCGTAGACCATGTTCGAGTAGTAGCCGATTCCAAAAAACGCCATCAGGCTTTTTGCCGGAGCCGGCCCTGTAATCCAGAGTCCCCATCCACCGCCGCCGACTTCAGCACCCGGCAGATACCCGGGGAAAATCGTATGCCCCTCGGCATTCTGCAGGCCCGCGTAGATCTTCTTCAGCGCAGTCACCTGCGGCGCCGTCAGGCACTTGTCATTCTCCTCTCCGGCCTTGCATTCAATTGAAGCGGGATCAAAGTGGCATTGGCGCGGATCGTTCAGGATGCCGTCGGCAACGCCATCGAGTTTGTCGCATGCAGCAATCACTGCGCTCGCGATGTTCGGAATCTTCGTCTGCGGAATGAAGCTGGAGGGAGTCGTTGTCAGAGCCTGGGTGTCAACCACTGAGGTCGATAGCAGGCCTGTCCAATAGCTCGCAGGCGCTCCGGCCAGTATTCCGTCGTAGTCCTCGGGGTAGCGCTGCGCTTCCATAAGTGCCTCGCGCCCGCCGTCGGAACATCCGGCAAAATAAGAGCGCTTCGCACCAGAACCGTAGAACTGCTGCACAGCGAGTTTGGCCACGCGCGTCATTTCGTGAATGCCGCGATGTCCGAAGTCAATCACTTTCTCTGGATGCCCCAGAGCCCACCCCGCGTCAATCGGCGATCCTGTGTGTCCGGCATCCGTAGCAGTGGCCGCATACCCCTTGGTGATCGCTGCACCAAGTTCCTCGTAGTCGATAATTCCCGCGAATCCGCCGTTCCCGAGCCCCTGCAGTTTTCCGTTCCATCCAGCCAGAGGCATCCACACTTCCACGGTAATGTTGGAGTCCGCCGTGGGCGTCGCCTTCGCCACGATTCGACAGAATGCAGGCAGCTTCTTGTAAAAGGCTGACAAATCGCCGCCACTGAAGACCTGGGGTGGTCCAACGAATGCACCTGCGGCGACCGACTTCGCAGAGGTGATGCTCGCGTTGGGCAACTCGGATTTGGCGAGCCGTTCGCAGCTGTCATTTGAAGCCTGCGCGTCGTTCTGAGCGTGCGCAACGACAGTGAGGGCGCCACCTAAAAGCAAACAGCCTGACACAAAAAAGAACGGAAGAATCCGCATCGTGCTCATCCTTTTCCGCCAGAGAGTGATTTGACAACGCGATCATTCTATCCCCGCCGGAGCAGCAGAAACGCATACTGTTCACTTGGTCGCCGAGGGCCAGGTGTTCAACAATAAGCACATGCGAGGTTGTATACTCGCGAAGTTATGCAGGTCTTTGCAATTCTTCCCGCTGCGGGGCTCGGAACCCGAATGGCCGGCCCACAGCCAAAATTCCCCATCGACAAGGACCCGTCGTCGGGGCCGCCCCCAAAGCAATTCCTCTCGCTTGATGGCGTTCCCATTCTGATTCACTCGCTGCGCGCATTTGCCGCGGTCCAGCGCGTCACGGCCATCTACGTCGCCGTGCGCAAACCGGAGATGGACCGAGTTCAGGCACAGATCGCCGAACACGGATTCAGCGGCCGCGTCCACGTCGTCGAGGGTGGAGATACACGGCAGGAGTCAGTGTTGAATGCGCTGAACGCCCTCCCGGCCGATCCCGATGACGTTGTGCTGGTGCACGACGCGGTGCGGCCCCTCATTGATACAGCAACCATCGATCGAACCATTGACGCTGTTGTCCAGTACGGCGCGGCCATTGTCGGCATGCCGGCAATCGACACCATCAAGCAGGTCGAACGCACCGCCCATGGTGCAATCATCACTTCCACCATTCCGCGCGAGTTCATTGTGCAGGCGCAGACGCCCCAGGGATTCCGTTTCGGAATGTTGCAGAAGGCAATGACCGCTGCCAAGGAAGACGGGTTTGTCGGTACGGATGAGGCCTCAGTAATCGAACGCGCCGGATTTCCGGTAGCAGTGGTTCACGGCTCTCAGGTTAATCTGAAGATTACACAGCCGGGCGATCTGGAGTTGGCAGAGTTTTACCTGCACCAGCGCAGTCGCTAGTTTCGGCGCGATCATCATCAAACAGGCACGGAGACCATGGAGACACGAGTCGGATTTGGCTGGGATTCGCACGCGTTCAAGGCGGGTATACCGCTGCGCGTCGGCGGCATGACACTGGAACACCCCGAAGGTCTGGCCGGGCACTCCGATGGCGATGTGCTGCTGCATGCCATCACTGACGCGCTGTTGGGAGCCGTGGCCGCCGGTGATATCGGTAGCTTCTTCCCACCGGGCGACCCGCGCTGGAAGGATGCGAACTCGGCGATCTTTCTCAAGCTGGCCATGGAAGAGTTGCAAAACGCCGGCTTTCGCATCGTCAATGTCGACACCACCCTGATCATGAACGCACCGAAGATCGCTCCCGTCGCGGGTGACATGCGTTCATCTGTTGCCGACCTGCTGGGGATTGAGATGGAGCAGGTGAGCATCAAGGCCAAAACGCCAGAGGGCCTGGGGCTGGATCACGTCGCGCAGTGCCACGCCGTGGTGCTGGTCGAGCGGTCAATCGAACCGGACGAATTGAAAAGCATGAGTGCCGTCATCGAAAGCCAAAAGCAACTGGAAGACGTGGTGGATGACCTGCTGGCTTCCGTTCACGGAGTTCCGAAAAAAAGGCCCATCAATCCCGTTTACGACACTGAAGACATCACGTAAGCGCCGCGCTTCACTGTAATCGTGGCAAAATATTGTCTACGCACTTTTGAATCAGTCAATTTGTATTGCCGGGACGCGGCTCAGACGCGTATTCTCCCGGAATACCCTTGGGCCAACGAAGGACAGACCTCGGTGGGGCGGGGCCACTCCCAGATGCGCGTGATGCGATCGGTAACAGGCAAGAAGATATCCATGCTCGTCGTGGCCCTGTGTATTGGCACGGTCATCGCATCCATGCGCGCAGATACCCCGCCTGCAACTCAGAGCGGTGCCGCGCCAACTGACGGCGCTTCGTCCCCATCCATCTCCAATTGGGCAGAGCAGGCTGTCCTTGGATCTTCCAGCGTTGAATTGAATGGCCCGTGGAAATTCCACAAGGGCGATAATCTGCAATGGGCTCACCCGGAGTTCAACGACGCCGGATGGCCGTCAATGGACCTGACTCCGCCCCCCGGATCTTATGACCCATTTTTGGGCTCGTCCGGTTTTGTGCCTGGATGGACCGCACTGGGTGACCGGGGCTATGCGGGATACGCATGGTACCGGCTCAAGGTCAACGTTCAATACGATCCCGGCCTGTCGGAAGGCGGCCTGGAAATCAAAATGCCTGACGACGTCGATGACGCCTACCAGGTTTTCGTAGACGGGCAGCTCATCGGAGAGTTTGGCCGGTTTACGCCGACTGGCGTGAGGAGCTATCTCAGCCTTCCACGAACGTTCGCATTGCCCAAGGGAATCAAGAGCGGACTGATCACCTTTGCCATCCGGGTCTGGATGGATCCTTCAACGAAACTGACCAATCCGGATGCGGGCGGACTGCACGGGCCGCCGATACTAGGCCAGGCAGGACCGATCGAGCGAATGCTTCGGCTGGATTGGGATGCCGTCAACCGTTCCCAATTAAGCAGTTTCCTCGAGCTCGCCGTGCTGCTGCTGGCAATCCTGGTGGCCATGACCCTTTACTGGCTCGATCGCAAAGAGAAAGCCTATCTGTGGCTTGGTCTGGCCTGTGCCGGGGTTGCACTGCAATCCACCGTGAACCTGATCGGAAACTATTCCGCCCTGATTCCTGCATCCTTTTTCTTCGTGTTATCGGATGCTGTTCTAAAGCCGGGAGTGATTGCGCTTTGGATCATCTTCTGGGCCTACTGGTTCCGCATGGGGCGGATGCCGCGGATGCACAAAATGGTTTGGGGATTCTCCATCGCTCTGATGTTGATGATCGCCATGATGCGCGCGCCTCTTTACGGACACTTCATTCCGATTTCTGCCAGCGTCTTCCTGTCACCCCTCGCCGTCTTCATGAAATTGTTGCTGGGCGGATTGTTGCTCTGGGTCGCGTGGGAAGGCATGCGCAAGGATCACGCTGGCGCATGGTTGGCATTGCCCGCAGTAGGCCTGCTGATCGTCTCTTTCTACCGCCAGGAACTGTTGGTTCTGCATGTGCCGCTGAGCTTCTTCCCGTTCGGCCTGGCAGTGGGTATCAGTCAGATCGCCGTCGTGGTTTCGCTCATCATCATCACCATTCTCCTGATGCGACGTTTCCTGCAATCTTTGAAGCTGCGTCAGCAATGGGAAGCGGAAATCGACCAGGCGCGGCAGATTCAGCAGTTGCTGATCCCCGAAGCGATTCCAACGATTCCCGGATATGTGCTTGAGACCGAGTACAAGCCGGCGCAGGAGGTGGGTGGAGACTTCTTCCAGATCCTGCCCGATGGTGTCGGAGGCGTACTCATCCTTCTCGGCGATGTCACCGGCAAAGGCTTGCAGGCCGGTATGCAGGTAGCACTGATCGTCGGCGCCATTCGCACCAGCGTGGAAACAAGCTATGAGCCGCATGTCGTACTCGAGTCACTGAACCGCAGGCTGTGCGGCCGCGGCCAGTCGTATGCAACCTGTGTAGCCATGCACGTCTCCGCCGATGGCAAGACCACCATTTCCAACGCGGGCCATATCGCGCCATACCTGAACGGCAAAGAACTCGCCATGGCGGGCAATCTGCCCCTTGGCCTGAATGCCTCCATCACCTTCGACCAGGAAACCATTCAGCTAAAGCAGAAAGACAGGCTGCTGGTAATCACCGATGGCGTTATCGAAGCGAAGAACGGGAAGAACGAGCTCTTCGGCTTCAACCGCGCGCGTTCCATCAGCCACCTTCCCGCCGCATTCATCGTCAAGGCCGCTGAGATCTTCGGCCAGGAAGACGACATCACAGTGGTCTCGATTTCGCGTATGTCCCAGGAAAAAGAAGGCGAAGTCTCCGCCACCCCACCCATGAAATCCGAAGTCGCCTAGAAACCACACCCGACACATACCCCTTACGCTGAAACAACACACCACCGACAGCGCCGCCAAATGCGCGTGTCATCCCGACCGACCGGAGGGAGCGGAGGGATCTGCGGTTGCTTTTGGCGACCTTGGCAATTTGAATCCTTTCCCCCTTTCGAACAAACCATCGCTGACATTCGATCTGCTTTTTCCAGAGCATCATCCATTTCAACGATTGCGGAATTCCAACTTGCCCAAAGAATCCCATTGCGAAAATCCGTGATTCGACGTAGCTTGGCTCAGAGTCCGATTCCATTTTTGGAGCGTTCGTATGCATCTGCTTGCAATGTTTCTGCAGGACAACAATCAGCCAAGTCCCGAAATGATTCAGAAGATGGTGGTGGCCATGATGGCGATCGTCCCCATCATCATCGTCATTGCCATCGCAGTCGTCATGATTCCCTGCTGGTTCATTCTGAAGAAGGCAGGCTTCTCGCCGTGGCTCAGCATGCTTTGCCTCATTCCCTCACTGGGGACGCTCGTGTTGCTCTACGTGCTTGCCTTTGCCGAATGGAAGGTCGTGCCCGCGCCGCAGGCCGCTTATCCGCCGCCGTATCCTCCGCCAACGCCGCCCTATCCGCCCCAGGCGTGAGACAGCTCACCTGATTCATCGGGGAGCGAATGCTAGCATCGTGAATGGAAAGTAATTGCCACGATGCCTGATCCGACTCCCTCAAAATCTGCGAATATTCGCGTTCGTTTCGCGCCCTCGCCCACCGGCTTTCTTCACGTAGGCAGCGCGCGCACCTTCATCTTCAACTGGCTCTACGCGCGCCACAGCCACGGAACAATGGTGTTGCGCCTCGATGACACCGATGTCGAGCGCAACACCGATGCCAGCGTCCAGTCCATCTTCGAAGGCCTCCGTTGGCTAGGCCTTTCGTGGGACGAAGAATACAAGCAGTCCGCTCGTCTCGACCTGCACCAGAAAACCGCCTGGTCCATCTTTGATCGCGGCCTCGCCTATCGCGACTTCACCCCCGCCCACGCCGCTGAAGGCGAAGCGTCCTCCGTTCAGGGAGCCTGGCTCTTCAACCCCGGCATGCGCGAACTCTCACGTCAAGAATCCGATCGCCGCGCCGCCGCCAGCGAGCCCTTCGCCCTCCGCTACCGCGTACCCCGCGGCGAAAACCGCATCGTCCAGTTCCACGACGCGGTCTACGGTCCCATGTCCAAGCCTGCCGACGAGATCGAAGACTTCGCCCTCCTGCGCAGCGACGGCAACCCGACTTATCACCTCTCGTCCTGCGTCGACGACGCCGACTTGCGCATCACCCAGATCATTCGCGGCCAGGACCACCTCACCAACACCTTCAAGCACGTCCTCATCTTTGAAGGCATCGGTGCCGCCCCGCCGCAGTTCGCCCATCTTCCGCTGCTGGTTGCCCCCGACGGCGCTAAGCTCTCCAAACGCAAACACGGCCCCGTCGTCAGCGTCACCACTTATCGCGATGCCGGATTCCTTCCAGATGCCTTCATCAACTTCCTCTGCCTCCTCGGCTGGTCGCCCAAAGACGACCGCGAGTTTCTTACCCTCGAAGAACTCACCGCCGCCTTCACACTCGAAAACGTCAACCGCTCCAACGCTGTCGTGAATTTCACCGAAGCAGACCCTTTTGACGCCAAGGCAGTGCACCTCAATGGCGAGCACATCCGCGCCCTGCCCGTCGACCAGCTTGCCAGCAATATCGAGCCATTCTTTGAGAAGGCCGGCATCCATGCCTCACCCGAAAAACTACTCGCCGTCACCCCACTCATTCGCGAACGCATCAAGCTTCTCGGCGAGGCCCCCTCGGCCGCCGACTTCTTCTTCGTCGACCAGCTCCCGCCCTACGATCCCGCCGAGCTGATCCCGCCGAAGGGTGGCGACGCCACCATGGCTCGCCGGGTTCTTCAGACTGCGCTCGAGGTACTGCCCACAACTCCCTTCGACCACGATTCGCTCGATCAGGCTTTACGCGCCGCAGCAACGTCTCTGGGGTTAAAGGCCGGTCCAATGTTTCAACCCATCCGTGTTGCCGTATGCGGACGCAAAAACGCGCCCCCGCTCTTTGAAACCATGGTCGTCCTCGGCCGCGATGTCTGCCTCGAACGCATTCAACAAGCCGAAGCTAAGCTCGCATCGCTCGCGCCGTGAGAACCTTGTAACAGGGCACGATTTGCCGGGGTCCCGCGGGGACAGGTCCTAGTCGCTGGGCTGGCTTTAGTCCGGCCGTAACTGCCAAAAAATTATCACGGGGGCTTAGCCCCGGTGGGATGTTTCAAAGTTAGGAACCGCAATCATGACCGTCTCAAATCCGGAAACTCAGGAAACTCGCACCCCCTCCAATTTTCTCCACGACATCATCGCCGAAGACGTGCGCACCAAAAAATTCGGCGACGCCATCATCCAGACCCGCTTTCCTCCCGAGCCCAACGGCTACCTCCACATCGGCCATGCCAAGGCCATCTCCCTCGACTTCGGCCTCGCCGACGAGTTCGGCGGAAAAACCAACCTTCGCTTCGACGACACCAACCCCGTAAAAGAAGAGCAGGAGTATGTCGACTCCCAGGCGCACGACATCCACTGGCTGGGCTTCGATTGGGAGCGTCTCTGCTTCGCCTCCGACTACTTCCCCCAGCTCTACGCCTGGGCCGTTGAACTCATCAAGGCCAACAAAGCCTACGTCGACGACCTCTCCGCCGACGAAATCCGCGAGCACCGCGGAACCCTCACCGAGCCCGGCAAGAACTCGCCCTATCGCGACCGATCCGTCGAAGAGAATATTGACCTCTTCGCCCGCATGAAAGCTGGCGAGTTCCCCGACGGCTCGCGCGTCCTTCGCGCCAAAATCGACATGGCCTCGCCCAACCTCAACATGCGCGACCCGGTCATGTACCGCATCCTCCACGTCACCCACCACCGCACCGGCGACGAGTGGTGTATCTACCCCATGTACGACTACGCGCACGGCCAGTCCGACTCCATCGAGCGCGTCACCCACTCCATGTGCTCCCTCGAGTACGCCGACCACCAGCCTCTCTATCGCTGGTTCATCGAGCAGCTCGGGATCTTCCCCTCCCGGCAAATCGAATTCGACCGCCTCAACATCACCCACACCCTGCTCAGCAAACGTTTGTTGATTCAGTTGGTCCGGGAAAACCGCGTCGCCGGATGGGACGATCCGCGTATGCCCACCCTTGCCGGCATGCGTCGCCGCGGCTTCACCCCGGAAGCAATCCGAGTCTTTCTCGCCCAGGCAGGAGTTTCACGCACCAACGGCGTTGTCGATATCGAAATGCTCGAGCACTTCCAGCGCGACGACCTCAACCGCCGCGCCAGCCGCGCCATGGCCGTGCTCAATCCGCTCAAGCTCGTCATCGATAACTACCCCGCCGGGCAGGAGGAGTTCGTCGAAGTCGCCAACAACCCAGAGGATCCCTCAGCCGGCACCCGCAAGGTCCCCTTCTCTCGCGAAATCTACATCGAGCAGGACGACTTCCGCGAGGTTCCTCCGCCCAAGTACTATCGCCTATCCCCCGGCAAAGAGGTTCGCCTGCGCAATGCGTATTTCATAACCGCGCAGTCCGTCCAGAAGTCCGCCGACGGCAGTATCGTTGAAGTTCACTGCACCTACGATCCAGCCAGCCGCGGCGGCAACTCTCCCGATGGTCGCAAGGTCAAATCGACCATGCACTGGGTCTCCGCCGCACACGCTATCTCCGCAGAAATCCGCCTCTACGACAAGCTCTTCACCAAGGCCGATCCCAGCGACGTCGCAGAAGGCGAGGACATCCTCAGCGGTCTCAACCCCAGCTCTCTCGAGATCCTTACAACGGCGAAGCTTGAACCGTCCCTCGCCACCGCCAAACTGGAGGACCACTTCCAGTTTGAACGCGTCGGCTACTTCTGCCTCGACCCCGATTCAACACAGGACAAACTGGTCTTCAATCGCACCCTCCCCCTGAAAGACTCCTGGGCCAAAATCGAGAAAAAGGCGGGATCATAACCACTGCGTTGGGGCAAACGCTCGCTTGTCGCTCGCATGAGTGTTGTGCTGCCCAACTCTCGCCGCTGTCATCCTGAGCGCAGCAAAGCGAGGTCGAAGGACCGGCCTGAAAATTCGGGGATCTATGGAGGGAATCGAACCCAAAGTTCCTGGAGGGAACGCAGGATAATAGCCCAGGGTGGAGCGCAGCGAAACCCTGGGATAAGCAAAAAGAAAGACCCAGTCCCGTAGGGACGTCCGAACCCAAGCCGCATTTTTATGTCCTTCGAATCTCAGCTAATCATTTTGGGCTTTAGCCGTGAGCTAGGGCCTTAGGCCCTGATCTTCAACTCGGTCCAACCTGGGGCTTTAGCCTCGGGTCTTACGGATGGCGCAGGGACCCTCAGCCCTCTGAAAAATGTGTTCTATATGTCGAACCTTTAGGCCCGGGACTCTCTTTGATCCCCTCACATGCGGCGCGTTTACCATGAATGCGAGACCAGAGCCATGTGTTTTCTCCTTTACGCAGGAACTACCAGCCCGCTTCCCAGAAGCGAATGGAACATGAGTGATCCTCACGTAAATGTGCGTGATCTGGCTCATTCGGAGTCATCGGTACGATTGGTCTTCGGCAAACCAGAGGTCCAATACATCGGGTCCACAACGTGCTGTGGTTGCGCCTTCCCATCGGTAATGCGGGATCAAGCTGGGGACTGGCCCCACTGGCTGGATCCAGTAAAAGATGCCAAAGAGATCGCAAGCGACAAGCGAGAGTGCGAGGAACTGTGTCAGCTACTCTCTCAACTCGACGAGGACGAAATGGAGCTTTACGGTGTATGGGCAGGAAATGAAGATAATGAACCTATTATCCGCGAAGAGATTGCGCTCGACGACATCAGCCGCGAGACTTTCCGTTTCAAAGAAGGTGGATTCTATCGCGTTAAATTACGCTGACTTTGCCGGCGCCCAGGTCCGGGGGTCCCCACGACTGAGTCTTCGTTCATGGACTGAATGTCTCGCTTCCGAAACCCCTGGAGGGCGCCATCGATCGCGATCGAGACCTCGCGACTTCGCGAAGTCAAGATGCTTTTCTCGACCCCTCACCTAAGTATCTGATTTCAAACGAAAAATTCTTGCCGCCATTTTGCAGGTAATTACAAGCTTCTGGCGCACAATGAACTTGAGTCGATTGACCGCGCTCACCGGCTGCAGCAATAAATTCACCTTGCAGTCCGGCCGACCGTAAGTCCTTTACTGAGAAGATTCTGGGAGTAACTTCAATCAACAGAGGATTTCTGCAGGCTAAGCGACTCGTAACCTGCTGAAGCTGGGAAATTTACTCACAGAGTGGGGGAGTGGGGGGGGTACACCCCGTGCAACCAACTGGTTGCATATCGTTTGGAAACAAGACCGGCAGGAGTTATGCCCCGTCTACTTTCCAACCACATCGATAGGCACCGTGATCGTCTTCGGCGGCATGCAGGCATTCTGGTCGCAGGCCTGGTAGTGCAGCTTGGCCTCCACAAGATGATCCCCGGAGGTCGCAACAATGTGCGCCTGGATCGTGAATTCGCCGCTGTAAACGAGAAGCTTCTCACTGGGATCGACTGGCAGCGTAAAGTCGGTGCCCGCAGGATAGCTGGCGCTCGCCAACCGAACACCAGACGACTCCGGAATCGAAAACACCGTTGGAATCAGGTAATCCGCGCGCGGCGCATGCGAGTTGATGTGCAGATTCTGCTGGATGCGAAAGTGGAGCGCTACTTCACTCGGCTTGCCCGCGGGTACGGTGACTTGTTCGGGGAAAAGATACTCTACGGCTTCAGCCTTATGACTGGACCTGTGCGGAGATGCAGAGAGTGAATCCTGCGCCCAGATCGCAGAACAGGCCGTCACACAGATAGCAGTACCGATCAGCCAGCTCTTTGCGAACTTCAACTCTCGCTCCTCAATTGCCCGAGGCTAACGCTTTCTCGACGTCAGCCACCATGTCTTCCTTCGAACTGATGCCGAGCTGCATTGCGACAACTTTTCCGCTGCGATCGACATAGACCGACGTCGGCATGGCATCGAGCCCGCCGTACGTGCTGGCGAGGCTGTCGCCGTTCACGAGCACGGGATACTGCATGTGCTCTTCCTTTACGAATCGTGCGATGGCCACCTTTTGGCGCGCCAGGCCTTCCTTATCGCCAGGTTGCAGATCCTCGCCTTCCGTGGAGATGCCGACGACTTCAAAACCCTTCGACGCGTATTCGTTCTGCAGTTCAACCAGCCACGGCGTTTCGACCTTGCACGGCCCGCACCATGTCGCCCAGAAATTGATGAGCAGTGGCTTCCCTTTGAAATTCGAGAGCGCAACAGTCCTGCCGCCCAGATCTTGCAGAACAAAATCCGGCGCCGGCTTGCCCACAAGAGATGTTTGACTCTGCGGAACATCGCCCGCAGCGACCGGAACCAGCTCGCCATGTGCGGCAGATGCCAAGCGCACGCTCCGCCGCCTGCTTGCGATACTCCCAGTTGGCCCACCCCGCCCACGCAAACGTGGCCAGGATGAGCAATGTAATGCCGATTACGATTGTGTTGCGCTTCACAGGGAACAAGACCTCTTCGATATATTGTACGAGCTAAGACAGTGCACAGTGAACTGCGGACAGTCATAGCCGCTCGAGGCCGCTGCAACTGACCACTGACGACTGTTCACTGACCACTGTGGTGTTACCATCAGAAACCAATGAACCGCGACAACGAGAATGAGTGCCTGAAGCCGTCAGAACTGGTGCGTACCGAAGCCGCGGCACTGGAGTCACTTGCCGCTCGGCTCGACGGTGCAATGGCAGCGGATTTCGACCGCGCCGTAGATCTGATTGTGCACTGCGGCGAGGGCAACGGACGCGTCGTGGTCACCGGCATGGGCAAGAGCGGCATCATCGCGCAGAAGATCGCCGCGACACTGAGTTCAACCGGCAGCGCAGCGCTCTTTCTGCATCCTGCAGAGGCAGTGCATGGCGACCTCGGCGTCTTGATGCCCGGCGATGTGGTCATCGCGCTCTCGGCAAGCGGAGAGACCGAGGAGATTCTGCGCCTTCTCGCAACGCTCAAACGCAAGGGCGATGCACTTGTAAGTTTCTGCTGCAATCTGAAGTCGACACTCGCCGAGGCAAGCGACGTAGTGCTCGATTGTAGCGTGGACCGCGAAGCATGTGGCCTGAACCTGGCGCCAACCGCCAGCACAACCGCGATGCTGGCTTTGGGCGATGCCCTTGCTGTAGCGGTAAGCCTACGCAAAGGATTCAAAGCGGAGGATTTTGCAGAGTTGCATCCAGGCGGAAAGCTTGGCAAACAACTCGCGAAAGTGCGCGACCTGATGCATGGCGGTGACGATGTGCCGCTTGTTTCGCCTTCAACGCTGATGACCGATGTTATTTACGAGATGTCGTCAAAGAAGCTCGGCATGACAACAGTGCAGGAAGCAGGCAAGCTGCTCGGCGTAATCAGCGACGGCGATCTGCGCCGCTTGCTGGAGCGCGAAGGCGGTGCTGCCCTTGGCAAAACGGCTGGCGAAGCCATGAACACAAACCCGCGCACAATTGCCGCCGAAGAACTAGCCGCGAAAGCTCTGGCAATTCTCGAAGAGCGCAAGATCACTTCCCTCGTCGTCGTCGATGCAGCCCACAAAGTCGAAGGCGTAGTGCACCTGCACGATCTGTGGGGCGTAGAACTGATCTAGGCTGAAGGACAAATGTACTGTCCCAGAAGTTCGAATCAAAAACGCGGTGTCACCTAAACAAAAGAAACACCGTGTCATTCTGAGCGTAGTTTGGCGCGTTTTTTGCGCCAAACGGAGTCGAAGGATCTGCGGTTTGGGCGCTCTATCGATGCCACGAACTTTGGAGATAACCGCGCCGAGACTATCGGCAATCTGTGCGAGGACTGAACTCGATAGCGAGAAGAGGATCGACAGATGAAAACCGTCCTCATCACCGGCGCATCCAGCGGCTTCGGCTTGCTGACCTCTGTCACGTTAGCGAAGCGCGGATGGCGCGTGATCGCCACAATGCGCGATCTGAGTCGACGCGAAAATCTGGAAGATGCCGCGCGCAACGCCGGAATACTCGAGCAGATCGAGTTTCACGCACTCGACATCAAGAAGGCCGAACAGGTTGCGGCGGTTGCCGACTTGGTCGCCAGGCGCGGTGAGCCCCTTCATGCGCTGGTAAACAACGCCGGTTTCGCCGTGCCGGGATTCGCCGAAGACACAACCGACGCCGAACTCCGGGAACAATTCGACACCAACTTCTTCGGCTCCGTAGCCGTGACGCGAGCCCTGCTGCCGCAGATGCGAAAACAGGGATTCGGTCACGTGTTGATGATCTCTTCGATCTCAGGCAGGCTGGGCTTTCCCGGCGTCAGCAGTTATGCGGCTTCGAAGTTTGCCCTCGAAGGCTGGACCGAGACGTTGCGATACGAAATGAAATCGCTCGGCATCCAGGTCGTTTTGGTAGAACCCGGCTCCTTCGCGACTGACATCTGGACCCGCAATGCCAAACAGACCGCAGGCCTTCAGGATCCAGCGTCGGCGAATGCATCCCGCGTACCGGGGTGGCGCAACCGCATCGAACAAGGCGCAAAAGACCGCGCGAACCCGCAAGTCGTCGCCGACGTAATCGCCCGCGTCCTCGAAACACCGCGCCCGAAACTACGCTACGTGGTTGGGAACGACGCCCGCATGGCTCTAAGAATGCGCCGGATCTTGCCCGCCGGCATCTTCGAACGAATGCTCGTCAAGATGTCCGGCGTAGACTAAACCCGAAAACCGGTTTCCTCATCGCAGTACCTTGACGTGTCACCAGATCCACACGTCGTATGTCTTCAGACACAGCGGCCCAAAGCGCTCGCACAGTACTCCAATGTTTTCAGCAGCCACTCGTTGGCCAGCCGCGTGCATTCACCGAATGCAGGAGTGCCACGATGCAGGCGCAGTTAAATCGTTTGTCGTCCACGGAGTTCGACGCAGAAGCGCAGCGCCCGGAGAGGCGTCGGCTCCCCGAACATTTAGAATGGTTTCTGCTACTTAATCGTCATGCGTCCGCAGCAGACCCTGGTCGGAACTGCGTGTCTCGCCAGGATTTAGCGGACGGGAAAGCTCGTAACCCCATTTCTATGCATCGTTGGTCAAAGCTCTTTATCCCAACTCTCCGCGAGGCTCCGACAGACGCCGAAGTCGCCAGCCACAAGTTCCTGTTGCGCGCCGGATATATCCGCCAGCTGGGCGCCGGCATCTACAGCTACCTTCCTCTCGGGCAACGCTCGCTGAACAAAGTCATCAGCATCGTACGCGAGGAGATGGACAAGATCGGTCAGGAGTTTTTTCTGCCCGCGATCCTGCCGAAGGAGCCATGGGAAGAGAGCGGTCGCTGGACCGGCATGGGCGATAACATGTTTCGCCTCAAAGACCGAAAGGGCGCCGACCTCTGCCTTGGAATGACCCACGAAGAGATCATGACCACGATCGCCCGCAGCGAACTGCGCAGCTACAAGCAGTTGCCGCAGATCTGGTACCAGATTCAGACCAAGTTTCGCGATGAACCGCGGCCAAAGTCGGGTCTGCTGCGCGTGCGCCAGTTCACCATGAAAGACAGCTACAGCTTCGACCTGAACAAGGAAGGACTGGACCAGAGCTTCGATCTGCACGATGCCGTCTATCGCACTATCTTCAAGAGCTGCGGGTTGAAGTTCGTTGCCGTCGAGGCCGATTCGGGCGCGATGGGTGGAACACAGTCGCAGGAGTTCATGGTCTATACCGAAGCCGGCGAAGACCTGATCGCAAGCTGCCCGGTGTGCGGATATGCAGCAAATCTGGAGAAAGCCGTCTCTAAGTCTCGAACCGGTCGTAGAAATGAGGCCGACGGCAGACGGAATGCCTGAGCTGGTCTCGACGCCGGGTTGCGCCGCAATCTCAGACGTAGCGGAGTTCTTCAAGATTTCCCCGGCATCTGACATCAAGTGCGTAGCCTACATGGCGTTAAAGCGTGGGTCGAGTTCGAAACAGGGCAGTACAAAGGACAGTTGGCACGGCGTGGCGGCATTCCTGCGCGGCGATCACCAGGTGAACGAGACGAAACTTCTCGGCGCGATCAAAGCCGCGGAGCTTCGTACCATGGGGACCGAAGAGCTCGAACAATACTTCAAAGGCCCAGCAGGATTTCTTGGGCCGGTTGGACTCACGGTCGACGAGAAGCCACTAGGAGAAGGGCTCACGGTCGTTGTTGACAAGTCGCTCGAGGGCCGCAACAACCTCGTAGCTGGCGCCAATAAGCTCGATTACCACCTGCGCAACGTAGTGCCCGGCCGCGACTTCAAATGGACAGTTTCGGCTGACATCCGCAGCGTCAACGAAGGCGAAGCATGCCCGCAAGACAACTGCGGCGGCAAGCTGGTAGTTGGCAAGGCCGTCGAAGTAGGCCACATCTTCAAGCTTGGCTACAAATACTCCGAGTCGATGGGTGCGCGCGTGCTTGATCCCAACGGCAAGGAGGTCACGCCAATCATGGGCAGCTATGGCATCGGCATCGAACGCATTCTCACCGCTGCCATCGAACAATCAAACGATGCGAATGGTTTCTGTCTGCCCGCATCGATTGCCCCTTTCACCGTGGTGGTTACGGTTACGAATATTGCGGATGCTGCATTGCGCGAAGCAGGAGAGACGCTGGCTGCACAGCTCGATGCCGCTGGCCTCGACGTTCTGCTTGATGACAGAGACGAGCGTGCGGGCGTCAAATTCAAAGACGCCGACCTCGTGGGCATTCCATATCGAATCAATGTGGGCAAGAAGGCAGCGAGCGGCCAGGTTGAGTTGGTGTCGCGAGCAACGTCGAGCAGCGTCGATGTCGCACTCAGCGAAGTGGTAGCACAAGTGAAGCAGCGGGTGCTTGAAGAATAGCTTTTAACTGCGAGCTCCTAGTTAGCGGTCGGTGATTCTTCACCGCTCCAAGATCGGCGCAGCAGCAAGATTCGAATAACTCGCAACAGGATTGAGGACAAAGGAATGGCGTTAAAGGTCAGGCTGCAGAAACCAAAATTCAAGCTTTCCTGGCCCAGGCTCTCATGGTCTTCGTGGCTTGTCCGCGGAGTTATCGCTGCCGTCCTGCTTTTCGGAATCATCGGCTTCTCGGTTTTCACTCATTACTACAACAAGTACGCGCGAATCGTCGATGAACGCCTGAAGCAGCCACTCTTTGCGAACACCGCCAAAATCTACGCCGCCCCGCGTGAAGTGCGCCCCGGGCAAAAAATCAGCGCCCACCTGATTGCCGCTGAATTGCGCGCCGCCGGATATAGCGTCGATGGTCTCGCGCACCCGTCGCATGTGGGTACGTTTGCCGAAAGCCCGCAATCGATCACGGTTCAGCCCGGACCAGAGTCTTACCACGCGCCTGACGGCGCCACCATCAACACGCGTGCAGGCAAGGTCGACTCCATCATCGACGAGCGTGGGCAGTCGCTCGCAAGCTACGAGTTGGAACCGCAGCTGATCACGGGATTGAGCGAAGACGCGAACCGCTCGAAGCGTCGGCTGCTGACCTACGATTCGATTCCACCCAACCTGGTTCAGGCCGTCCTGGCCATCGAAGACCGCAAATTCTTCGAACACGGCGGAGTGAATTACTTCAGCATCATCAGCTGGGGATGGCACGACATTGTTGGCGATCGCAAGCATCGCGGCGGCGCCTCCACGCTAACCATGCAGCTGGCCAAGCTGCTGTTCCTCGCAGACACCGGCACCATCAAGTACAAGGTCACCCAGATTCTCATTACCTTTCATCTCGAACATCGTTTCACGAAGAAACAGATTTTCGAGGCGTACGCAAACCAGATCAACCTTGGCCAGCGCGGTAGCTTCTCGGTTGATGGCTTCGGCGAGGCGTCCCAGGCCTACTTCGGCAAGGATGTTCAGCAACTGGACCTGGCCGAATGCGCCATGCTGGCCGGCATCATCCAGCGGCCAAACTACTTCAATCCATTCCGCCATCCGGATCGCACCATTGACCGTCGCAACCTTGTGCTGGACTCCATGGTCGAAACCGGCGCCATCAACAAGGATCAGGCGGAGCGGGCCAAGGCTGAGCCTCTGCATCTGGTTGCGGGCAGCGTGGACGCAAGCGAGGCGCCTTATTTTGTCGACCTGGTTCGCGACCAGCTCGTCCAGAAGCTCGGTGAGACGGACTTCAATCGCGAGGGACTGCACATCTATACATCGCTCGATCCAGACCTGCAGCGGGCCGCGTCTGAGGCCGTTGATGCCGGCATGGTGAATGTGGATGAGCAGGTGGATAAACTCCACGCGCGACAGAAGAAGCTCGGCCAATCGTATCAATATCCGCAGGTCGCTCTTGTCGCCCTCAATCCGCACACCGGTCAGGTGCTGGCGCTCGTGGGCGGTCGCAACTACGGCACAAGCCAGTTGAATCACGCGGTAGCGAAGCGGCCAACAGGGTCGATCTTCAAGCCGTTTGTCTTCGCGGCGGCATACAACACGACGATTGCCGGCACGCCTTTGCCGGGCCAGGACAAGCCTTTCACCGCTGTAACCGTACTGAACGACGAACAGACTACCTACGAAGTTCCCGGCAGCGATGATTACACGCCCCGCAACTATAAGAACGAGTATCACGGGGAAGTTACCGCAATCTATGCGCTCGCACACTCGCTGAACAATGCAACCATCAGCCTCGCAGCCGAAGTCGGCTTTGATAACGTGGCTGCGCTCGCTCGCGAAGCGGGCGTCAAGAGTGCCCAGGCAACACCCTCGGTGGCAATCGGATCGTATGGCGCAACACCGCTCGACATGGCTGGCGCTTACACTGTCTTTGCCAATAACGGCGTCCACATCGATCCTTGGATGCTGGCCAGCGTTCGCACTCCCACTGGCGACGTGATTACCGACTTCACTCCAACGTCAAAGCAGGTGCTCGACCCGCGCGTGGCGTACCTGACGACGAACCTGATGGAAGGCGTGATGAACTTCGGCTACGGCTACGAGGTGCGCAAGCGCGGATTTTTGGAACCTGCCGCCGGCAAGACGGGCACATCCCACGACGTTTGGTTTGCGGGGTACACGACAAACCTGATCTGCATCGTGTGGGTGGGTAACGATGACTACACTGACGTCAAATTGTCCGGCGCCCTGGCAGCATCGCCCATCTGGGCCGAGTTCATGAAGCGCGCCGTCAAGCTTCCGCAGTACTCTGATACGCACGAATTCACGGCCCCCGACGGTATCGAAGTGATCAAACTCGACAAAGTCAGCAACCTGGTTAGCGACGAAGCATGCCCGAAAAGCTACGAAGCCGCATTCGTCATGGGAACTGCACCCACCGATACCTGCGACCATCCCACAGATCATCGCAACATTCTGCAAAAAATCTTCGGCGTAAATAAACCAGGGAACTAACTCGAGCCGCGTTATATAGCTCGGTGAGCGCTGGCACATTCTCCTCGAATTCAGGATAGCTACACTTCTCTTAAGTCTCGAAAGATAGACCAAAATAGGAGTGTCCTGATGAAGACCGAGTTGACTGTTCATGCCATTCACCAAGGCGCGATGCGCGTGCTTGCAAGCGATGGGGAGTTCCGTGTTGCGATGGATTATCCAATCGTCGACGGGGAAAGCACGACAGGACCAACTCCATTAACCATGCTGCTTGCAAGCCTTGCAGCTTGCAGTCTTAATTCCGTCGCGGTCATTCTGAAAAAAATGGAACAGCCCCTCGCAGGACTCGGCGTAGAAGTTCGAGGCACACGGCAAACAGAGCATCCAACCGTCCTCACAGACGTCTCACTGGAGTTCACGGTAAAAGGTGAAGTAGATTCTGGCGCCATGGCGCGTGCGCTTCAACTCTCTGAGGAGCGGCTTTGCCCGGTCTGGAACATGCTGAAGGCGAGTACATCCATCAAAGCGAGCTTTCAACTGGAACGAGAGCTTGTTCCTGCTGCAACTCAGGCAAACTGATCATCGGCCGTCGATCTCGCGGCCGTCGGGCATGGGCTGGCAAATCGGGCACCAGAACGTTTCGCGCGCATCCGTTCCCTGCAGGCGATGACGAATCGCGTCGCCACACTTGCGGCAGACATCACCGGAACGGCCATAGACCCACAGGCTGTCCTGCGGACTGCTGCTTCGTGTAGTGCGACGCTGCTGGCCGCGATAGGTGACGATCGTGTTGCTGGCATCTTCAAGGGCATTCGCAGCTAGGAGGCGTTGAGCAGTGGCGATGAGTGAGGCGACTTGCTTATCGTTCAATGCTGAAACAAGACAGAACGGATTCACTCCTTCGACAAAGCAAATCTCCGATTTGAAGACATTCCCTACCCCGGCCAGCACCTGCTGGTGCAAAAGCACGTCGCCTATTTCTTCGGAGCTAAAGGAGCGAAGCCGCACGGCGGCAGCGACAGGGTCGAAGTCTTCGCTAAGCACGTCGGAACCCGGTGGTGGAATGCGTTTTTCGCGCGCCAGTGCCTGTGCGGTGTAGATGCGGGCGACCGGCACCGCAAATGCTACCGCCTGATAGTCGCAATTCTCAAGCACGATGCGCATGTCCCGCGCCGGCCTTCGCCACCGGTCGCCGGTGCGGTAAAGATGCCATGAGCCATTCATCAGCATGTGAGTGACCAGCGTAGCGCCGCCGGAAAGATGGATCAGCAACCACTTGCCGCGGGATTCAACGCGCTCAACAGTCTGGCCCGTAATCGGAGTGTCATCGTGAAAGCGCGTCAGCAACGGATAGTTGGAACGGAAACCGGTGATCGGCTTTCCAACCAGTGCGCGGCCCATGGAACGCGCGGTCCGAAAAATGGTGTCGCCCTCGGGCATGGCTTATTGAAGTTCCTCACTCGGCGCATCGGCGGAATGGGCGTCGTGATGGATCGGGATGGGAATGCGGCGCAGGTGAAGTCCCAGTGGACCGGGATGGAATCCGGCATCCATGAGGAAGCGCGCCATGGGATGCGCAGCGATGGGCTGGCCATTGATGGTAGTGATCAAAACGCCCTGGTGACTGCTGGTACGCATGCGATCCTGTCCTCGCGAGGAAAGGAAGTGAGCAAGTCCCGAGGCCACCTGCGAGCGTTCCGGTTCGTCGTTCGGAAGAAACACGAGCAGGTTGGGATTGTTTCGGCGAAGCCACGCTATAAGCTGACCATTGCGTAAAACCACTTCGGCATAAACGGCGCGTGTAAGAATGCGCGGTGCCGATTCAGATTCTTCATCCATCACCGGGAGATCCGGCCAGGGCAGAACTGAGCCGTATGGATTCGAAGGATCGGTTGCTGCCAACTGGACAAACTCCGGCTTCTCAGCGGGTGGTTCCGTTCGCAGTTGTCGCAACAGATCAACGGCGGCAGGAAGGGCAAACTGCGTTGCCCCAAGCCCGGCGACAAAATACCCGCGGCGAATGCGCCCGCTTTCCTCCAGCGCCTTCAACACATCGTAAACAGCGCTGAAACCTCCCGGAATGTTCTCCGCAGCGACGGCTTCGCGCGTGAGAACGCCGTAGCGATTGAGCAGTTGCAGTGCAAGGGCGTGGCTGGCCTCAGTGTTGCTGCGAGCGCCGTCAGTTCCTTCTCGCGAACGAAGAGGCAGCAGCGACCAGCGGCCTTGCGCATTTGGCGGAGTGGTCCGGCGAGAGCGAAAGACCATTCCCGTGTGCGACCGCCGCTGCGGACGTGCGGAATCGGGGCGAGCGGTATAGGCGCGCAAAGCGTGCAGCGAGTCATTGGTGACAAGTCCACGCCAGACCAGGCTCCACAATGCGTCGATTGATTCCCCTGGATAGCCGCCGCCGGTTGCCTGATGCAGCGGATCAAAGAAACTGGCGCCGTTCGATTCGAGAACCGCAAGCAATTTCTCTTCCCGCTCGGTCAGCGGCTCCGTGCTCGGGCGTTGCTGGGCGAGCAGTGGTAGTTTGTCCGCGAGGAAGAGAGCGATCCGGCCGTCGCGCTCGCCAATCGGATCGATGCCGGCCCAGGTGACTTCTCCTGCGGCCACTAGCGTATCGAGCCCGGCAGATTCGTATCCAGCCACTCGCGCAGGAAGAATCGAGGTCTCAAGAAGCGACGCCGGAATCGGTGCACCCTGCAGGCTTTCGATTGCGTCGAGCAAAACGTCGAGACGTGCATGAGAACTTCGCCGCGGCGACAGCAACCCCTGCCAGTGCGTGAGGAAACGCGCCAGTGTGTACTGCTCCACCGGCTCAACTTCACGACGTAGCTTGGCCAGCGATTTGCGTCGGATTTGCCGCAGAATCTCCGTGTCGCACCACTCTCGATGGAGCCCGCCGGGCCGAAAACCACCTTCGAGGATGCGCCCTTCCACCGTTAGCTGGCGCAACGTATTTTCAATGACCGCGGCATCAAGGGCAAACCGATCAGCCACCTCGCGGAGCGTGAATGGACCGTGAGTGCGAGCGTACCGGCGGACAAGTTCAAGCACAGGCTGCGCCACTGGGTCGATGAGAGAAGCGGGTAGTCCAGGCGGAAGGGGAATACCCAGCGCATCGCGATAACGTGCAGCATCTTCCACTGCAATCAGGCGACGCTCGCCGGCAATTCGAAATTCCAGCACCCGGCGCGCACGCAGCAGGCGGTCAAGCGATTCGAGTACAACCGGTTCGACAACACGCCGACCCAGTTCGGCACGTGATAAGTCACCCAGGCGCAGCAGCAGGTCATGAATTCCGTCGGCAGAGCGGGCCCGATAAGATTCCACCAGGCATTGCGCCGTCTCTTCCACTTCGGCAATAGCATCGGCGTCGAGTAATTCGCGAAGATCGGCTTCGCCAAGCAGTTCGCGCAACTGGTCTTGGTCGATTGTCAATGCCTGGGCGCGTCGTTCGGCCAACGGCGCATCGCCGTCATAGACAAAGTTGGCCACGTAGCTGAACAACAGTGACGAAGCAAATGGCGAAGGCTTGTGCGTCTCGACAACATGCACCCGAAGCTGGCGTTGCTCGATGGCCTGCAGAGTCTCGATGAGCGCAGGCATGTCAAAAACATCCCGCAGACACTCCCGGTAGGCCTCGAGGAGCAACGGAAACGACGGATAGCGTGAAGCGACACTCAATAAGTCATAGGATCGCTTGCGCAGTTGCCAAAGCGGCGAACGCTGGTCGGCCCGCCGGCGTGGCAACAGCAGTGCGCGTCCGGCGGCTTCGCGAAACCTTCCGGCGAAGAGAGCCGTCGACCCAAGCTGGCGCAGAACCATCTGCATGGCTTCGGCGGATTCAATCAGGATCCAGTCCGGATCGGGTGGTTCGTCGGTATCGGGAAAGCGGAGAACGAAACCGTCGTCGCCCCAGAGCGTTTCGACTTCCGGTCCGCCGGCGGCGCGGATGCGGGCGCTGATCGCCATGGCCCAGGGAATGTGGATCCGGCTTCCAAACGGCGTCAGAACGCAGACACGCCAGTCGCCGAGTTCGTCGCGAGTCCGCTCAATCACAATCGTCCGATCGTCTGGTACCTGCCCGGTAGCCGCTTCCTGATCAGCGAGGAACTGCAGCAGGTTCTCAGCGGCATTCGGATCGAGATCATGCTCAGCGACAAGGCGGGTAAGCGCGGCAGGCTTTGGCATTGCCCGAAGTTCGCGGACCAGGGCCCCGATACGGCGACCAAACTCCAGGGGACGACCAGGGCCGTCGCCCTTCCAGAAGGGCATTTTGCCCGGCTCGCCTGGAGCGGGAACAACAAGGACACGATCGTGGGTGATGTCTTCAATGCGCCAGGTGGAGGCACCGAGGATAAACGTCTGGTTTGGATGCGACTCGAAGACCATCTCTTCGTCGAGTTCGCCGACACGGACGGACTTGCCTTCGGTGTGGGCGAGAAAGACGCCGTAAAGACCGCGGTCGGGAATGGTCCCGGCATTCAGGATGGCGAGGCGGCCTGCGCCTTCGCGGGCCGTCACGACATTGCGAATGCGATCCCATGTGAGGCGAGGCCGCAGTTCAGCAAACTCATCGGAGGGATAACGTCCGCTCAGAAGATCAAGAACGCCATCGAACGCTGACCTGGTGAGCGCCCCAAACGGCGCGGCGCGGCGCACAAGATCGTAAAGAGCGTCGACGTGCACCTCAGGCTTCGCCTCCTGTTCCGATGGGTTCGAGCTTTGCCATGCCTGGAAATCCTGAGGCGCGCCTAACTTGGAAGAACGAGAAGCGCCAACTCGCCGCTTGAGGAGTTTGGGTCTAGTGGCAGATTTGAACCCGGGTGGGAGGGCAACAATGGCGACCAGTTGCTGGCAGAGCACGTCCAGAGGATTGCGTGGGTAGCGTGTCGATTCGATGTGGCCGTCGTGCATGGCTCTGGTCACCGTGGCACAAGCAATCAGGTCGGCGCGGTATTTCGGAAACAGCACACCTTCGCTAACTGCGTCGACGGAGTGACCCGCGCGGCCTATGCGCTGCATGCCGCTCGCAACCGAGGGCGGAGCCTCGATCTGAATGACCAGATCGACCGCTCCCATATCGATTCCGAGCTCGAGTGTTGAGGTGGCACAGAGCGCTTTGATTTGGCCGGCTTTCAGTTGCTCCTCAATCACCGACCTCTGATACGCAGCGAGCGAGCCGTGGTGGGCCCGCGCGATCGCTTCACCAGCAAGCTCGTTGAGCGCACCCGCAAGCCGCTCCGCTACCTGTCGGCTGTTCACGAAAAGGATGGTCGAATTTCGCTCGCGAATCAGTTCCAGCAGCCGTGGGTGGATTGCATTCCATATGGACACCCGTCGTGGTGTCTGAGAGGCAGCCCCGGTAGGGATTTCCTCCATGGTCTGGAGCCTTGCCATATCCTCAACTGGAACTTCAATACGCAGCTTTAACTGCTTGGGAGCAGACGCGTTGACTATTGTGACTGGACGATAGCGCAGAACCTCGCTCGCGCCAATTGAACAATCGTCAGTTGCCTGCTCAGGCGTCCCGATCGGATCAAGCATCTCCATCGGGCTAAGGCTCGCACTCTCCGCAAGAGGCAGCGCAGCTTCTTTGCTTGCACTGGGCACGATGCCCACATCGTTTCGCTTTTTAAAAACATCGAGTTGCGGTTCAGATGTTGATGTAGAACTTAGCCCCTGATTGCCATCACGTCCAACAAGGATTGGCGTAGTCGATGCGACTTCAACTCCACCGAGAAATCGCGCCACTTCTTCCAGCGGCCGCTGCGTAGCCGAGAGGCCAATCCGTTGCAGGCGCCTTCCCGTCAGAGGCTCAAGCCGCTCGAGCGTCAACGCCAGGTGGGCCCCCCGCTTGGTGGGCACAAGCGCATGAATCTCGTCGATGATGACCGTATCTACAGTGCGCAGTGCCTCAGCCGATTGAGAAGTCAGCAGAAGGTAAAGCGACTCCGGTGTCGTGATCAGAATCTCGGCTGGATCGCGTCGGAACCGGGCGCGCTCCTGCTGTGGCGTGTCGCCAGTCCGAACGCTGATGACCGGATCGTGAAACGGCACACCCTTACGGCGGGCCATGTTGGCGATGCCTGCCAGCGGCGATCGAAGATTGCGCTCGACGTCGACGGCCAGGGCTTTCAGCGGCGATACATAAACGATCTTGCAGCCCTTCTTCCGTTCTGCAACGACGTCATGCAACATCAGGCGGTCGAGGCACCAAAGAAAAGCGGCCAACGTCTTGCCTGTCCCGGTAGGCGCAAGAATGAGTGAGCTCTCCCCGCGGGCAATCACCGGCCAGCCCAGCCGTTGCGGCGCCGTCGGTGCATCGAATACGGCCCGGAACCACTCCGCCGTCACGGGGTGGAAACACGCGAAAACATCTGTCTCAGGGCTCGACTTGGGCGGAACTGGGGACATCATTTGCTTTGACGCTCTTTGAGGATAACGCGACAGGAAGGGAAAGAAAAGGCGAAGCTAACCTCAAATGGCTCCGCGTCGCCAGCAACCGCAGTCATCGCAATGGCCGAAGTACCGCGAAGTGAACGCGATGACGCAACCGCTGCTACGATTCGGTGCAGGGGCAAGTGACGTGCGCGCGCATCTGGCAACGCTACTGGACGACTTCAGAAAGCATGAGCGGGAGATTGCCATCGTGCGCTACCGCGGGGTGCGCCGGCATGTCACCACCTACGGCGAACTGGCGAGGATGGCCGGGCGTTTTGCGGCGCTGCTCGAAGATTGCGGCATCGGCCTGGGCGATCGCGTGTTGCTCTGGGGCGAGAATGGTGCAGAATGGGTGGCCGCCTTCTATGGATGCATGCTGCGCGGGGCGATGGCGGTTCCGCTGGACGAATTCGGAAGCACCGAATTTGCGGCGAGGATTGCCACGGACGTGAAGCCGAAACTGGCGGTTGGGGATGCCACTCTGCTCCACAAACTGAAGAGAGCAGAGGAAATCGGAAGTCTCCAGAAAAACACTCCGACTCAACAGTCCTCTACACTCGATTTTCCTGCCATCGCCTTCGAAGACTGGCACAGTTCCCTGCCGGCGCGGGAAGCGGGAGCGGTAGCGGGACTTTCGCTTGAGACGCCGCTCCAAATCTTGTTTACGTCGGGGACCACCGGAGATCCCAAGGGCATTGTGCACACGCACGGTAACGTGCTTGCCAGCGTCGGGCCAATCGAAGATGCCGCACAGAAATACCTCCGCTACGAGAAATACGTCCACCCCTTGCGTTTCTTGCATACGCTTCCGCTAAGTCACGTATTCGGACAGACGATGGGCCTCTGGATTCCGCCTATCTTTGCGGCGGAGGTGCACTTCGAGTCGCGACTCGTGGCTCCACGTCTGGTGGAGACGATCAAGCGGGAAAAAATCTCGGTGCTCGCTGCGGTACCCCGCGTCATTGCCCTTCTGATGACTCATCTTGAGCGCACGGTGCCAGAACTGACATCTCGCATTGCGTCGTCGAAAGGATTGAAAGCGTGGAAACGCTGGTGGGTCTTCCGCGATGTACATCGCATCCTGGGGTTCAAGTTCTGGGCATTGATTTCGGGCGGTGGCGCGCTGGCTGGTTCGCTGGAGCAGTTTTGGAACGCGCTTGGATTCGTGGTCGTGCAGGGCTACGGGATGACGGAGACAACGGCGCTTATTACGCTGAATCATCCGTTTCACGTAGCGAGCGGCACAATTGGCAAGCCGCTCCCCGGACGCGAAGTCAAAATTGGTCCGGATGGCGAAGTACTCGTGAAGGGCCCCATGATTTCGACTGCGACCTGGAGCGGAGGAGAACTGCGCCAGCGAGAAAACGAGTGGCTCGCGACGGGTGACCTGGCCGAGACACAGGTAACCGGCGAGTTGCGCTTCATGGGCCGCAAGAGTGAGACAATCGTCACCGCTGCCGGAGTCAACGTGCATCCCGAAGACCTTGAGGCCGCACTTGGAGAACAGCCCGAGGTCGCAGCCAGTGCTGTGGTGGCTGTGCAAACGGCAGCGGGTCCTGAACCATGCGCGGTACTCGTCGTGCGCGGGGGCGATAGTCATGCGGCGGAAGCAGTAGATCGGGCGAATGCGCGCCTCGCGGAGTTCCAGCGCATGCGTCGGTGGATGGTGTGGCCTGAGCCTGATCTGCCGAGAACATCGACCGGCAAGGTGCGGCGGAAGGCGGTCGCCGAGTGGGCTTCTGCACATTCGAGCGATGCCGCAGCGCCTCTAGCCAACGGCACGCCCAGGTAGCGGAGATTGGCTGTACGCGCTGGTATCAGAAATTGCCGGCGAGCGTCCATCGGGCGGCGATGATTTGCGCTTGAGCGAGGACTTCCATCTCGACAGCCTTGGCCGGGTGCAGCTTGCGGCAGCTCTCGAAGAGCGTCTGGCTGATGCTCCGGAGGACGGCGCGGTGGACGAAGCAAAAACCCTTCGAGACTTGAAGCGACTCGTCGGAGCCGTTCATTTTTCTGCGCTGCAAGCGCCAAGTTCGCCCGATGGAGCCATTGGCGCCGAGTCCGACAGCCGGCGCGTTTCCCTGCCCGGCTCTCCAGAAGAAGACCTGAATCTTACGCAACAGCAGAACGAGAACCGTGCAAACGCTCTGCGGGCGGCCCCTCCGAATTCCTTCCCAGTCGAAAAGGCGGAATTCCTCTATCCCCGATGGCGGTGGTCGATGCCGGTGCAATGGCTTCGCAACGCATTCCTCGAGTTGATAGCGCAACCGCTCGTCTGGTTCTTGGGGAATCCGCGCGTGTCTGCCCCGCGCGAATTGCAAACCGATGAGCCCATGCTGATCGTCTGCAACCACGTGACGGCCTACGACGGCGCGCTGGTTGAGTACGCGCTGCCGGGACGGATCCGGCGCTGGACCACGGCAGCCATGCTGGGCGAAATGCTTGAGGACTTCCGGCATTTCCGCAATCCGGACACGGGGCGCTTCATGCTGTTCGGTCCCGCGGCGTATTTGTTGCTTACTGTGCTATACAACGTCTTCCCGCTGCCTCGCCGAAAAGATTTCCAGCGGAGCTTTGCCCACGCTGGCGAGGCAATGGACCGCGGGTACAACGTGCTCGTATTTCCCGAAGGCACGCGTTCCGTCGCGGGTAAGCTCGCGCCGTTCAGGCCGGGAATCGGCATGCTTGCAAAACAGGCGCACGCGCCTGTGCTGCCGATAGCCATATTGGGATTGGGCGAGTTGAAGGAAAAAGGCCGCGGATGGTTCCGCTCAGGAAGGCTCGAAATCCGCGTGGGAGATCCGGTACGCTTCGGTCCGCTCGAAAGCGAAGCAGCTATCACTGAGGCGCTGCACGCGAGAGTGGCGGCACTAATGCAGGACTCAGCTCTGCGGAGCTGACTCTTCTTTCGAGCCGGATGCGTTGCCTTCCGGCTGTGCGGAGTAGTAATCGTGCGGAGCACCCCGGTGGCCTTGGCAGCGCGCAAACAATTCGAGTCCGAGGGCTGTCGGAGTAAGATTCGCTTCTTGTTCAAAATTGAAGTATTTCGACTTCACCCTCGGCTCAAGCAGACCGAGCAGAGAAAGTTGAAAGATATTGCGATCGATCTTCATCAGATCGTGCGCTCCTGCAATGTCAATCAGCTCCTGTGGAGAACAGATCAGCGGTTGCGCTGAAACTGCGCCAGAACTTGCGAAGACTTTGTGAGACTTTGTGCACGCCGTGGTAAAGAGGCGTCCGTCAATCGAAGCCAGTTCCGCGAGCAGGTCGATATAGGGGAGATTGGATTCGTCATCGCCCATCAGGGTGCATGCGGTCGCGAGAACTCCAGCCCAGAGCTGATGCGTGGTTGTGTCTTCAGCCCATGAGCCTTCTTGAACCACGCGCATAACAACGTTCTTCGGAGCGCGCAGGCGGTCGAAATCTCTCTCCGCCGCAAGCATAGCCTCGGCGCGATGCGCGATGACAATGGCGCTGGCAATGCGCAGATTGCTCAGCCCTTCGCGAAACAAAAGTTTGAGCTCCTGGGTGGCCGAGGGACAAATGCGGCGGAGAAATGAAAGAGCACGCGCGAGACGAAACTCGCTGAGGATATCTTCGGGCTCGATCAGGCCGTCTGTCTTCCAAAGCCACAGATCCATGCTTTCGGGAAGGACGAAGTTAAGACCCATGCCGTCTTCGCCCCAGCGCACTGCCTTGGTCTGCAGCGTTACCTGGCGATCGGGGTCATCATCGCTAAGCTCGGGATAAACAAGGCGGATTGGATTAACTTCCCCCTGTGGCCAGCGTTCGCGGGTGACAAGGTACATGCCCGTCGAGCTGATGTTCTTCACGATGTCCAGGCCTGGGGAAGATCCGGTCCAGTGAATGGCTTCGAGGCCGGCAATAGCACGCCTCTCAGCACGTGGCAACTGGGGCCCTTCCTGCGGAAACGTTTTTTCGAACCAGCTTTTCAGAGACCTCATGCTGCCCCTCCTGAGTTCCTAGCGGCATCTGCAACGAGATCAAGCTGGCAGGTTCGGTAGGCCCGCGAACTCGACCCAAACTAGAATTGTCTCTGAGTGCATCGTACTACTGCAATTACCGGTTCGTAATCGGGAGGTAATTACTTAGGCAGCAGTGTACACGCGGCACAACGGGCTCTGGACACAATTTGCCGACAATCGTGAGAATCTGATAGGTTTCCGAATTCAGTCGCCGACATTCAGTCGGCGGCGATCGCTTGCACGTCCGAATATTTCGCGAAGAACTCCCCCACGCCCCCGCCATGACCGTGGCAGCGGGCATAGAGTTCGAGAGACAGCGCCGTTGGTGTGATGACGGCCTGATCAAGAAGTGAGAAAAACTTCCATTTCACGCTCTTTTCAACAAGGCCTAGTTCGGTGAGGTGCTGAATGTCGCGTTCGATATGAACACGATCATGGGTGTCTGCGATCTCAATCAGTTTTGCTGAAGAACACGTTAGCGGAAGAACCGACACCTCACCATTTCGATCAACCGTCTTGTCAGCAAGCTGACACGATCCTGCAAAGATGCGAGCTTGAATCGTAGTCAACTGACTGAGTAGAGACACAAGTTTCAAATGCGACTGCGCGGATTCGCCGGACGCGCATGAGATGGCCAAAAGACCGGCCCAGTAGTGCTGGATCCAGTCACTCTCAGCCCATGAACCGTCTTCAAGGATGCGCAGGACGACCGCGGGATCCGCCTCTAGCTTCTCTCCGCTGCCCTCAAACGCGAGTAGTTCCTCTGCATGCAGCGCAATCTCAATGGCGCTTTCCAAACGGAAATTGCTGAGTCCTCGACGCATCAAGAGCCTCGCTTGATCGGCCGCGCAAGGTGAAAGCCGTTGGATAAAGGCGAGGGCGGCAGCCAGGCGAAATTCGCGCACAACGTCTTCCGGCTCAGTCTGTGGCACCTGGGACTTGATGGCACTCTGCCAGAGGCGCAATTCCGCGCCGCGTGGCATCAGAAATTGGACTCCGACCCCCTCACGATCGCGGCGAATTGCCTTTGCCTGAACGGTGAAATGGCGTTGGTTGGCCGTCTCAAGTGCGCCGGAACGCTGCAAAGACAATGACAGAATCTCGCCCGCTGTCCATGGTTCGCTGGTCAGAAGATAGGCACCGCTGGAACTTATGTTGACTACCCGGCTCACACGAGGGATAGAACCGTTCCAATGAAAGGCTGCAAGGGCGGGAGACTCCCGCCGCTCGGCGCGCGGCCGATATACAAAAGGAAGACGAAACCAGCTTTTGGATGAACCCAACGGAACCCCCAGCATAAAGAGGAGCTGACGCGCTAACCGGCTCCGACAAAAAAGGAACGGTATCGCATTCACACCCTTATGGAGGGGATTTTATGGGGGACCAAGACTGGTCATTTGTGCCCATCGTCACATCCAGGCACGAAAATTCCGACCGGGACAAGACGCCGGACTGAAACAGATTTTGTACTGATGTTAGACCTCCATCCTGATCTCGCTCGCGATGCGATCAGGATGGGAGGGCCTTACCTTCAAGGGCAATAGCGCCGGCCAGCGTTACCGGAACACCGTAGAAGCCCTGGGCCGTGCCACGGTGACCGTTGCATCGTGCATAGAGTTCCAGGCCTAGACCGGTAAGCGCGACCGTTGTATCGGTCATTTGTTGGAAGAATGCGGACTTCTCACGACTTGCAATCACTCCGATTTCAGCCATGTAATTCAGCTCGCGATCCAGCTTGATTAGATCGTGCGAACCGGAGAATTTCATCAGGTCCGCCGCTTTCCAGTTCAACGGACGAGACGACATTGCCCCGAGGCCCGTAACGAGCTTGGTAGCCTTAGCGCACGCAGCGGAAAGAATCCGCAGGTGAAGAGCTTTGAGCTGGCTGAGCAAGTCGACAAATGCCAGATTGGACTCGTCGCCGCCGGCGCTGGTACAGGAGGACACGAGGAGGCCTGCCCAGAATTGAAGCATCCACTTGTCGTCCGACGACCAGGATCCAGCATCAACGATGCGCATCACCACATGGGGCAGTGCCCGCAAGTGGTCGCCCTCCACGGATGTGCCCAGCATCTTCTCTGCTTTTCTGGCGATTTCCACCGCATTTTCAAGCCGATAGTTGCTCAATTCTTCGTGAAGAAGCCTGCTGACGGATTCACCTGTTTCAGGAGCGATACGGGAAAGGAAGGATACGGCCTGGGCCACGCGGAACTCCCGCAGAATGTCTTCAGGTTCATTCTGCTCAGCCGCGCTCTTCAGGGGGCTCTGCCACAGCCTTAAATCGGCGCCTTGAGGCAGGACAAAGGAGACAGCAACGCCATTGTCTTCCCAGCGAACTGCCTTCGCATGAACGGGAAAACTGTTCTCCCTCTCAAGGGGTCCGCTGCGCTGCAGTGAGATTGCAATTATCTCTCCCGGTTCCCATCGCTCCTGGGTAACAAGGAACGCTCCTGTTGCGCTGATATCTCGAACGGTGTTTTGGCGCGGAATCGAGCCTTTCCAGTGATATGCGGCGAGCGAAGGCGAGGTCCGCCGTTCCGCTCTGCGACGTTCGGCCGCGAAAGATCCATCGGAGTGGGAAGTCGTGGAATTCATGCAACCCTCGGAGACACAGTTGACATATGCGCGAACCCGGGAAGTAGGGTACGGAACGGGTATGAGCCTTCATTCCCCATTTGCACCCGCGCGCCGTTCAATTCCCAATCTTACCCCCAATATCCCACTTTTGTGGTATTGGCTGGCGTTACTTTAGGCACCAGAGCCCCCTTTTGGGTGTCGCCGAATCAGGGTACGCTAGACTGTAAGAACACTCCTGACCGTAAACCTGTTTGTCGGACTATACGGCGCATGCTGTGAGGTTTTTGTGTCGTTTTCGCTCTTAACCCATGTTTTCGCCGGAGGAAGCCTGGTGAGTGCCGCCTGCTGCTGCCTGCTTGAGGTCGTAATGGTGATGGAGATCCGGAGGGGCCTGGCAGGCTGGCGTCCCGCCCCGTTAGGGAGAGATATCGTGGTCACACTCCGCAGCCACCGCCGGTTTTATCCCGAAAGTCCTTTACGCGCGGCCTTTGTGGCGTCATCCGTCTTGCTAACATCCTGCATCGCCGGACTGATCGTAATTCATCGAGTGACACAGGGTCTGTAAACCGGCCCTGGAATCCCCGGACTGGACCTCAAGTTCATCGGTCGCGTACTGAAGATCGATTCAATCAGTTTTCGACCGCGGAGGCCGGTAGCCACGCGAGAACCGACGCCTACCGCTCCGGTGGCTGCTCAGCAGATTCCACGTTCATGCATTAGCCTCAAGGTTCACTCGTTTCACAGATGAGGACCGCATTGACGATGACAAACTTAATGCACGACGCGCTCGACAATCTTCTCGAACAGGCCAAAAGGGCGGCGGAACAATCCTATTCGCCATACTCGGGGTTCAAGGTGGGTGCAGCGCTCCGCTTGACGAACGGCAAGATCGTCACGGGCACCAACGTGGAAAATGTGAGCTACGGTTTGACTATTTGTGCGGAACGAGCGGCGCTGGTGCGGGCCGTGAGCGAGTTCGGCCCCGGCATTCGCATCGAAGCTGTAGCCGTGGCCAATCTGAACAACACGGCCAGTCCCCCGTGCGGGGCCTGCCGCCAGATGCTGGCCGAGTTTGCGCACCCTGATGTACCCGTAGTTTTTCCCGCTTCGGATGGGATAAGGACGATGTCCTTCGAGCAGGTTCTGCCTCTCGGGTTCGACATGAAACTGAAGAAGTTAGGAAATCCTAAATAAAGAACGCGACGCGCGCTATCACCTTTCTTCTCGGCCCGCCTGTGATGACCTCTGCGATTCCGGCTCCCGGCGTCGTCCCTTGCGATAATTTTATTTGTTCTTGGAATTGAGGTTGAATTCGTATGTCTGAAAAAGCGGGTGCGCCGCTGCACATGATCGATCTGATTCGAAAGAAGCGCGACGGCTGTGTCCTGGATGCACGCGAGATCGGGTTCATCGTGGCGGGTGCGGCCACTGAGTCAATTCCGCTCGAACAGCTTTCGGCGTGGCTGATGGCTGCGTGGCTCAACGGCCTCAACATCGACGAAACGCGCGCGCTGGCCGTGGCTATGCGCGACTCTGGCGAAAAATTCGCTCCATCGCGGCTGGGCAAACAGGCCGTCGATAAGCACTCCACCGGCGGCGTAGGCGACAAGACCAGCTTTCTGGTCGCGCCAATCGCGGCGGCTTGCGGCATTGCCGTGCCCATGATCAGTGGACGCGCTTTGGGCCATACCGGAGGCACTCTCGACAAGCTCGAGTCAATTCCGGGCTTCCGGTCCGCATTGACGCTGGCGGAATTCGAGGCGGTGCTGCAGCAGTGTGGTGCGGCAATCGTAAGCCAGACACCGACTCTGGACCCTGCCGATCGCGTTCTGTATGCGTTGCGCGATCGTACGGGAACCGTAGAAAGTCCCGGTTTGATTTGCGCTTCAATTCTGAGTAAGAAGCTCGCCGCCGGATTGAACGCACTCGTGCTCGATGTCAAAACCGGCTCCGGCGCGTTCCTGCGTAAGCGGGCGGACGCGGAGTTCCTGGCCGCGTTGATGGTGGCAACCGCCGAAGCCGCAGGAACCCGTACTGTGGCCCTGATGACTGACATGGGCCAGCCGTTGGGCCGGACGGCCGGCAACTGGATCGAGATCGCCGAGTGCGTCGAATTGCTGCGCGGAGAGATGCCGACAGAGAGTGCAGACTTGCGTGAACTTTCGTTGCGCCTTGCGGGCTGGATGATCCACCTGGGTGGCAAAACGGAAACCGCCGAGCAGGGCTACTGGGCTGCGGCCGGCGCACTGGCTGACGGAACAGCGCTGAAGTTATTTCTTGAAATGGTGAAGGCGCAAGGCGGCGATGTGGCCGTCTTTGACGATTTGAAAGCCTCCCACAAGCCGGGCGCCACACTAGTGCTGAAAGCCTGGAGAAGCGGTTACGTCGCCACGATGGACACGATGGAATTAGGGTGGGCTGTTCAGCGCCTTGGCGCGGGCCGCGAGATGGTCGGAGAGCCGGTCGATCCACACGCTGGAATCGAATTTCACGCCCGCCGCGGCGCGCTGGTCGAAGCTGGCCAGCCCTTCGCCACGTTATACGCGACAAATGAATCGATGCTGTCCGAACCGGTCGAACTCATCAAGGGAGCGATCTCGTTTTCCGACGATGAACCGGAGAAAGTTCCTCTTGTCAGCCACATCTTTGCCCGCGAAAATGCAGAAGCCTTTCTGCGAGATACGGTAAGGTAAAGGGAACAGTCTTTTAGCGATAATCTCCATCCGACACCGTGCATCAATGTGCACGATCAAGCTAATGGCTAAGCGCTAAAAGCTAAGGTGCTGTCCGGGAGCGTTAGAGTTGGCGCGATTTACAGGGGTGCTGGGGATATTGGCCGTTCTGCTGGCGGCATGGCTTGGTTCGACAGATAGAAAACATATCCGCTGGCGCACCGTAGGGTGGGGACTTAGCCTTCAGATCGTGTTCGCGTTCCTGGTGCTTCGTTTCGATTTTGGACAGCGTACAATGTTCTGGGCTGGCGGCGTTGTCACCAAAATGTTGAGCGCCACCACCGCAGGAACATCTGTACTCTTCGGCAAGCTGGGCACACCCGACACTTCGCTCGGATCGATCTTTGCCTTCCAGGTGCTTCCCACCATCATCTTCATCTCGGCATTCTTCGCCGTTCTTTATCACATCGGTGTCATGCAGATCATCATTCGCGCGCTGGCATGGGTGATGCTCAAGACGATGCGCATCTCCGGCGCCGAAAGCATGAACGTTGCCGCATCCATTTTCATGGGGCAAACCGAAGCTCCGCTGACCATCCGTCCATTTCTTTCCAAGGCCACGCGCAGCGAACTTATGACCATCATGACCAGCGGCATGGCGCATGTGTCAGGCGGCATCATGGCCATGTATATCTCGCAGGGCATCGAGGCGCGGCATCTTTTGTCCGCCGTCATTATGACTTCTCCGGGAACCATCCTGATGTCGAAGATGCTTGTTCCGGAAACGGAAGTTCCGGCTACCGAAGGCAAAGTAGTCATTCCAAAGATGAGCAGCACAAAGAGGAGAACTTGATCGGCGCCATCGCACGCGGCACCATCGATGGCGGAAAATTAGCCCTGAACGTCGCCATTATGCTCATCAGCTTTCTCGCGCTCGTTGCGCTTCTCGATATGTTGCTGAGTTGGGTTCATATCCATGCCGGATTCCATTGGGTTCCAGGAAGCCTTGGCGAGATTCTCGGCTACATCTTCTGGCCTGTGGCCTGGCTCATCGGAGTTCCCGCGCAAGATTGCAGCGTGATCGGCAACCTGCTCGGCACGCGCATGGCCCTCAACGAGGTGATCGCCTATATCGCCTTGGGCGCACACAAAGCCATGATTACGCCAAGAGCTTTTACTATCGCGACCTTCGCATTGTGCGGCTTTGCAAATCTGGGATCCATCGGTATGCAGATCGGCGGCATAGGCGCGCTGGTGCCTGAACGGCGCAACGATCTTGCGCGGCTTGGCGTCCGCGCTATGCTGGCCGGAACCATGGCGAACCTGATTTCCGCATCCATTGCCGGTATCTTCCTGGGATAATCAAAAACTCACAAACAACATCGGGCAACGTCCCACAGGCTTACCGCACTCCAAAGGTCAGGTATTGCGGGCCAAATCCATTTATCTATAGAACGATCTGCTTGTAGTCATCTTCCCTGCTTCTAATACGAACTAGACATTTAATCAAACTCGACCAGGTAAATCTGCACGCTTCTCCGCTATTTTTTGAAAGGCATAAATTATGGCTCATCCCTCGACTGCGCCTTCCTCGGCTCAACGGTCTTCACGGCCCAATAGCGGCCGAATCAGGCGCGAGGTGCGCAGTATCTGGCAGGAAGCGCCGCTCTGGGTGCATGTCGTCATCGTCGCGGCGGGCGCACTATTGGCAGTAGCCGTTGTCGTCATCAGCGCCAACTGGCCTTACCGTCATCGCAAGATGGCGCCAATTCTTGAAGACATGCTGGCCAGCCAGGTTACTTTCACCGGTTATCACCGCACTTACTTTCCGAAGCCCGGTTTCGTGGCTACAGGGATCACCATGCGGCGCAAGTCCGCACCCAATCTGCCTCCCCTGGGCCACGTGGACACCATGGTTGTCCAAGGCACATGGTCTGACCTGATCATGCTGCGCCAACGCGTGGAACTGGTCGACATCACGGGCCTGCACATCGTTGTGCCACCCATAGGCAGCAGGGAAAACCACGAAGATTTTCCGCCCGGCAGTGGCAAGGACTTTAGCGGTCCCGACACTATGATCGAGCGATTCGTGGTGCACAAAAGCCTGCTCGACATCATGCGAGTTGACGGGAGGCGTCTATCGTTTCCGATCAAGCAATTGGAGATTCGCAATCTGCATAAGGGCGAGGCACTCGCCTACGCTGTCGACATGCAAAACGCAATACCCACGGGCCACATCCTCGCGCACGGCAGCATGGGACCCTTGAACGGAAATGACTTCGCCTCCACTCCGGTAAGTGGCAACTTCGCGTTCACTGAGGTCAACCTGCATGAAGTGGGAGAGATCAGCGGAACGCTCAATGCACGTGGTGTCTTCAATGGCACTCTGGCTTCGATGGAAATTGAAACAAGTACAGACACTCGGAACTTCGCCGTGACCGACGGCAAACCAACTCCAGTAGAAGGCACCATGCGCGGCACCCTCATTGGCACCAACGGTGATCTGGATATTCACGCCATCGACCTCAAGATTCGTTCGACCACCATCCACGCCGTTGGCAGCATTAAAGGCAGCCCAAAACTCACGAATCTCGACATCACGGTTGACCACGGTCGCGCCGAAGACGTGATGCAGCCCTTCATTCATGATGTTGTGCCAGTCACCGGCTCGGTATGGCTCAAGAGCCATGCCTATGTAGGGCCGCCGGGCGATGGATTCATGGAACGTCTCCGCGTGACCGGAGAACTCAACGTGCCGGCAGAGAAGTTGTCGGATCGCCAGGCAGAGAAGAATCTCTCCGCATTCAGTGAACGTGCGCAGGGACACGACAAGCCTAGCACCGTCGACGACTCGCACAACAAGTCCGCTGATGCGACAAAAGATGCGCTGTCCTCGCTGCAGGGAGCGGTGAAGATCGAGAACGGCGTCGTATCTACGTCGCGTCTAACTTTCAAAGTTCCTGGAGCGCAAGCCACAATGGCAGGCACGTTCCGATTCGACGGCGAAGTGGCGCACCTGACCGGGGATTTGAAAATGGATACTGACATTTCTCACACCGCCACTGGCTTCAAATCATTCTTGCTGAAACCGCTCGCACCGTTCTTCAAGAAGAAGAATGCCGGCGCGGTGGTGCCGATAGCCGTTACGGGAACCCCCGGACACTACCAGGTCTCGCAGAATATTTCCCACAGCAAATAAACAGCCCTCCTGTTGAATCCAAAGCCTTTGCACACCGTGCGCGATACACGGTCAACCGCAGATTCTCAAATTCGCATCCTACCCTCTGGAGGTTTTTCCCAGAGTGTCCCCGCCGAGAACATTTCGGATTGCAGTTTGTTTGCTCGCAACTGGGCTGGCCGTAGGACTGGCTGCATTTCGCAGCGAGCCCGGCCCTTCGAATGCCGCTGCGACCTCACCGGCCGACTCCTCCGCTCCCTTGCTGAAGCCGGCGCCCTCCACACCGATTGCGGAACAAAAAGCGGCACTCGGCGACGAAGAAACCTGGCAGCCCGAGTGGGATGCCACAATCGAAAGGGCTCTTCCTGACGATCTGCTTGAACCGAAAATGGCGAGTAACGTTAAACCATTTTGCCCGCGTTACAGCTCCATGAAAGACGTGGACAAGCGCCAATTCTGGGCGTACTTCTTTCAGGCGCTTGCCGGCGCGGAAGCGGGATTGAAAGCGACCTCGAATGTACAGCATACTGAGCCAGAGGTTGCAGTCGTAGATGGGGTCACTCATCGCATGGTGCGTAGCCAGGGCCTGCTGCAATTGACGTACGAAGATGCAAGGCGCTACGCATGCGACTTCGACTGGAATGCCGACAAACACCTTGCGGAGCACGATCCAGACAAAACGATCTTGCAGCCGGAGAATAATTTGCTCTGCGGCGTAAACATTCTTGTCAATCAGCTTGTAGTCCAGAAACGACCGCTTTTGACAAAGTCCAGTTATTGGTCGACCCTGCGGCCCGGGTGGCCTGGATACCGCGTGTTTGTTCAGCAGATGGCGAATGTGCCTTCCACATGCGGGCGACCAACTCCAAAGACCCCACACACGGCCTCAGAATCATCGAACCCTAACGCCAGGGAGTAACGCAGTGCGATTCCCGCTTATGGCGCCCGATGGAAAGCCTGCTCCTGCGTGGGATTTGGACTTCGATGAAGTAATTCGTTCTGAGCCTGCTGCAACGTCGTGCCGGCAGCGATCTGTTCGAAGTGCATCTTCACATCGTCCTCTTCTTCCGAGATCGTTTTGAAGATCAACGCATGGCCTTCAATGTGAACATGCGTTTCCGTGATCTGCCAGATGTGAGGGGAGAGTTCGCGACGTTCCACGTCGAAAGTCCCGCCGGCTTTGAGCAAGCCGAGCACTCCATATCCGATCTTTACGTCGCGGATCAGCCGTCCCTTCAGACTGACAATACGATGCTGTTCGCGATCGATCGCCATATCCCCTTCCATTGCAGCGAACACCCGGGCCTCAAGATCCTGCGGCCGAAACTGCGGATCCGGCTTGAAGTGAAAAAGCATATTGCTGCCCTTCTCACCCGCGCTCGTCCAAAGAAAAGCATCGGGCAGAATTCCAAGAAGTTCAGCCGCCTGCTCGTCGTCGTGCTGGCCGCTCTTTCGCTGTCTGGCCTGTTCGCGAGAGTCATTGATAAATGCGCCCATCTCCTGGCGTTGTTGCGATTCCGACACAGTCTGCCCGTTGCGTTCAACCACACGGTCAATACTCGCCGAATTCGCTTGGGCAACCCATCGCTTGACGGTCTTGCTGGGCTGTCGGTTGATTTCGAAGTAAAGCCAGTGGGAGTGGTCGTTGCGACTAGCATCGAGCTCAGTCTGTACAGCCTGCCTCACCACATCGCGGGGAGTTTGCGCAGCCAGGCCTGAAGCCGCGAGCAGTGCAGTTGCGAACGTTAAAAACCGAGTCCTGATCATGGAGGACCTCCGGTCGAGCGACGATCGAACAAAGGATTAGATGCAGATTCGTTCCACAGGGCGGTTTCCGGCGTCACTCGCCCTCAATCCGCGTTTCTGAGGCGCCGCAGCCGATAGAAAATAGTGAGCCCCGTGACCGACCCACAACTCAGAAAGCTCGCCGCCATTCCTACGATGAGGGAAAGATCCCTCTGATACACCCCATGAACAACACCGATTACTTGCAGCACGCTGAATCCACCGAACGTGATCAGTGAGATTCCTTCATCCGTCTTCTTGCGCCAGACGGCGAGAACCTGCGGCACAAACAGCAACGCGTTGCACAGCAGTCCAAATCCAAAAACGACGGCGACGATCTCTTTCATGGGGTCACTTTCCCAGGAAATCGCTGTGCACTTCGAAGACGCGCCTTTGCCGCTTCCTCCTCGCGGGTGCGAGCGGGTGCGTTTGTTTCAAGCGCAGCCAGCAGCCGTGCGGAGGCAGCCGTAACCTCGTCGACCGCAACGAGAAACGCCGCTTCATTGGCTTTTGAAGGTTTCGCGAAACCGCTGATCTTGCGCACAAACTGCAATGAAGCAGCGCGAACCTCTTCCGATGTGACAGGAGGCTCGAAGTTGAAAAGGGTTTTGATGTTACGGCACATTGATGCAGCCTCCGACGAAAAGCTCAGGACCGCGCTTCAGCCCCGCTCACGCGCACTGACCGGGAGAAAGCGCAGTTGTAGAATCGCAGGAACGGACTTATCCGTACAAGCTATGAGCTACTTTGACGACGTTTCAGAGGCGGCACAATTTCTGCGCGCCAAATTGGGTAGGCTGCGACCGCACCTCGGTATCGTACTGGGTTCCGGATTGGGCGCTGCGGCCGACGCCGTGCACGAACCGGTAATTGTCCCCTACGAAACCATCCCTCACTTTCCCAAATCTACGGTAGAAGGTCACTCGGGACGCCTTGTTGCAGGTATGCTCGGCGGAGCGCCCGTCGTCGTAATGCAGGGCCGCGTGCACTTTTACGAAGGCTACTCACTCAAAGACATCACCTTTCCCATGCGCGTCATGGGTGCGCTCGGCGTGCGCGCGGTGATTCTCACCAATGCTGCCGGCGGTATCGCCGAGGGATACAAAATTGGACAACTTGTCCTCATCGCCGACCACATCAACATGATGGGTTGGAATCCGCTGGTCGGTCCCAATGAACCCCGTTTCGCCTTCGACCAGCCCAACAGCGGCCTTCGTTTCTGTGACATGTCGGACGCCTATTCGAAGCGGCTGCGCGAGGTCGCCAGGCAGATAACAGAACTCGAGGGCGATGTCCTGGAAGAGGGGGTCTACCTCGCCGTCAGCGGACCCAGTTTCGAAACACCGGCGGAGATTCGCGCCTTTCGCACCATGGGCGCAACCCTGGTCGGCATGTCCACCGTGCCGGAGACCATCGTCGCAAGGCATATGGGTCTCGAAGTGCTCGGCATTTCCTGCGTAACAAACCTCGCAGCTGGCCTCAGTCCCACGCCTCTCAGCCACGCCGAGGTCTTCGAAGCCGGCAAACAGGTGGAGCGAAAACTGGCTGATTTGCTGGAACGACTCGCCATGTGGATCGCGGCGCTGGTGGACGCAGAGTCGTGAGCAACGAAGTACAAACAGCAGATGCAGTAACGCCGCGGCTGCCGTTTCCCCCGCAGGTCATCGGCATCGCCGGCGCATCAGGTTCAGGCAAGACGAGGCTCGCATCCGAACTGGCCCGCGAACTCGATGGAATTCACTTTCCTCTCGATAACTACTACTTCGATCTATCGCACCTGCCGGCTGCCGACCGCGCGAAAGAGAATTTCGACGATCCGGCCTTGATTGAAAGTTCCCTTCTGGTTGCGCATGTTGCTGCGCTCGCGCGCGGAGAAACCATCGAGCGGCCACTCTACGACTTTTCCCAGCACGTTCGAATTCCCGACCGCACCGAAACCATGCAGGCAGGTGCATTCGTCCTTGTCGAGGGATTGTTCGCGCTGTACTACCCTGAGCTGCTTTCGCTTTACCAGATGCGTGTGTATCTCGATACACCGGATGATGTTTGCTTCGATCGCCGCATGAGGCGGGACACCATCGAGCGCGGGCGGTCGCCGGAGTCGGTGCGCCGGCAGTACGAAGCCACGGTTCGACCTTCCAGCATCGCCTTCGTGAGACCATCCGCGTCCCATGCCGACCTCGTCATCGAAGGGAGCGCGGCACTGGACTGGAAAGTGGAGCAAGTGCTGTCTGCTATGCGGGAACGCGGTCTTCTTCGATTACCTGGATAACCCAAAAAACAGCCAAATCGGCGCAATCCTGCCACTTTGGGGTAGCAAATACATCCAAAGTGGAAGAGATTGTGACCTTTAATCGTGCCTATCCTGATTGATGAAAGTCACAGCGGGCCTCCCAATTCTGTACGAGACTGTAAGTCGATGCAGAATTTGGTACCGTTCACTGAACATTTACGCAACATCTAAATGGGAACAGTTTTCGTACCGATAACGTAGGAATTGAAATGAGCCGATCACTCAGAGCGAT
>CAWFWK010000022.1:0-16147 GCA_963819425.1 uncultured Acidobacteriaceae bacterium
CACTCACTGAGGCACGATCAGTATTGCGAAGTCGGCATGGCGACTCGAATCACGTGAACCATCAGTCCCGGAGAATCTGCGTCGCCAAATCAGCTTTTCCGGGAAGTAATCCTGACAATTGCGCGTAACCGGTCTATTGATGAGCCTTTGCCTTGAAGTCAAACAATTACTACTTCAGCGGCCATGGATTTCCACTCTACGGGTGCATTATCCACCAGAGCAGACCGGAAGTGGCCATCATCGCTGTGAGAACGATCAAGGCTGGCCGCATCAAGCGGCGATCTTTTGTGGTCGGTATCATGATCTGCGGCGAGTTCGTCATTTGGAAGCTGACAGCATGATCCACCGCAGTCGTCTCCACGGACTGGGTACTGCGATCGCGGAATCTATCCGGTAGACGCAAAGCCGGAAACCACCCGTCGGGTTTCAGAACTGTGAACCAACCGGCAGACCGCACGCTAAATTCTCGGTGAGTTAACGAACGCCGACTCTTCATAGCTTCCTCCTGATTCCGCGCTTTAGAAAACACGCTGAGTCACTTCTGCTAATGCTCCGCTCGTATTGCCTCGATAGGATCGATAGCGAAAACTCGTGTGGTAGCCGACCATGCGGTTCCGACGGCAATAAGGAGCAGAAAGAGCGATGGGACGACGAATGTCATCACGCCCGACACATTGATGCCCACAAAAAGATGTTGAAGGAAATGTCCACATCCGGCAGCCCCAGCAATCCCGGCAAGGAGGCCGAAGGCGACCGGAACAGTGCCTTGGCGCAAGATCAGCGTTCGGATCTGCTGCATCGATGCTCCGAGCGCTATGCGCACGCCCAACTCGTGTTCGCGCTGGGTAATCGCGCGTGCGGATGTGCTGTACACGCCCGCCACGGCAATCAAGAGAGCGAGGGCCGCGAGGAAGAGCACCGAAGTCGTGTAAAACCTTGGGCGTTCCGTTGTTTCGCTCAAACTCTGATCGAGCGTCTTCACTTCATAGACGGGCACACTTCGATCTAGACCAACGACAGCATCCCGACACTGTGTCAGGTAATGGCGCGGATCTCCGCTCACACTCGCCACAAACGTTAAAGCTGACGGGGGTTCTTCCTCGACTGGCCAGTAAGCTTGCGGTCCTCCCTCGTATTCCGGCCCAGCCATGCGCGCCGTACTGACAATGCCTGCCACGAGGTATGGCCGGGATGTCCAAGGTGCGATGATTCTCCGACCGACGATGTTCGGACCGAAGCCTGATTCCCGTGCAAATGCCTCGTTCACGATCACAGGCGGTTCCGGCGAGTTGCTGAGGTCAAATCCGAAATCTCTTCCGGCAATGAGTTCGCTGCCCATGGCTCTGAAATAACCCGGCATCGACCCGTTCAGCACGACTCCTGAAACCTTTGGACCAGACTCCATTTGTATCGTGCCAGCCATAAGCACACTGTTCGAAAGGGGTAGATAGTTTACTGCGCCAACTGCTTTTACGCCTGGTATTGATCGCAGACGTTCCTCGACCGCGGAGTAGTATTGCCACTTGGCGCCTCCTACTTGGTACCTCGTGCCTTCAAGAGAAACCTTCAGAGTGACAGCGTTGGCAGGTCGGAATCCGAGATCGGTATGGACCAATCGAAGGAACGCCGATCCAATAGTGAACGAGCTCACCAAGAGAGTAAGCGTGAATGCGACTTGCAGGCCGACCAAGACCGAACGCAAACTGCCCGTCACCGGCTCGCTGGTGCCGAAATGCATACGCGCGACTTGTGTCGAAGGCTGGATGCGGCCGATCAGCCATGTCGGCATGATTCCGAAAGCGAAGCCTGTAATCAGAGCCAGAGCGATTGCAAAACACAGAACATGCCAGTCCAGTAAGGTGTAATCCTGTGTCGCTAGTTGCGCCGGCATTACCGCGCCGGCGACTCGAGCGACAAGCAAGGCAACAATCATGCCAAGGGCGGCTCCTGACATAGTGAGCGCAGTCGCTTCTACTGTCAGTTGTTGGATAAGCCGTGATCGGCTCGCCCCCAGAGCCGAGCGCAACGCAAGTTCCTGATGCCTCTCCGCCGTGCGCGACAGCAACAATTGCGCTACGTTGGCTAAAGCTGTCAATAGAACCAGAAGAACTACCGAGGAAAGGATCAGAACAGACGCACGGATCTGTGAGGAAAGTTGATCTCTCAGCCCGATCAACTCCGGAATAGAACGGTTATCCGGTCGAAAGCTCTTCGGGTTTACGCGAGCAACATCAGCTTCGAATTCTTGACGTGCTTGACTGATCGTGATCCCGGACCTCAAGCGGCCGATGGTTTGCCATATGAACGCGCCGTGTTTGGGGATTACCTCAAAATCGAAAACTGTAGGCGCCCATACATCGACATTGCCCGGATAATCGAAGCGCGACGGAGCGACGCCGATGATGGTGAGAGCCGCTCCATCCAAATGAGCAACGGAGCCGATTACGGATGGATTGCCGCCATATGCTTGCTGCCACAAGCGATGACTGATCACGATCACATGGTTCTTGCCCGTCCGATCTTCTTCAGGGACAAATGTTCGGCCAAGTTGAGCCTGCACGTCGAGCAAGGAAAACAGATTTGCAGAAGTCTCTGTGACTCGAACTCGCAAAGCATCGCGGCCCGAGTTCAGGTTCATTTCAGATGTCGAGAATGTCGCCGCGCTTTCCAAGTAAGAACTGTGATTGCGCCACTCTGCAAAATTGGCGCGACCATTTCCCGCTGAAAATGGCGAAAAACGTAGCTCCACTAATCGTGATGCATCTCCGAACGGCAGCGTTCGAAGAAGCAGCGCACTGGTAACGCTGAAGACCCCGGTACTCGCCCCGATTGCTAAAGCCAGTGTGCCGATGGCGATGACGGCACTTAGGGGCCGTCGCCGGTAGACCCTCAGTGCAAACCGCAAGTCCTGACCAAACTCTCGAACCAGTTCTCGCGGTGCAGAGATCGCAACATCAGAAAGAGCGTGCGACCATAGCCCAACGTTTTCTTTCCATCCCTGTGCATCGCGCTGTTCGTCACGAAAATGACGATCCATGGCTCCTTCATATTCCTGGCGAAAGCTCGCCGGATAGAGTCTCAGCAATTTTCGGTACAATTTCGTGACATCAATCATGTTCACCTCACACAGGATCAGGAATCCCCAAGCGTACTTCTGCCAGTTGCAGCAGTGCCCGCAGCCGTGCGGCTTCGGCGTGAACTACGCGACGGCCTAAAGGAGTGATTCTGTAGTATCGACGGCGTTCGTCATCAAGATGTGGATCGGGCCGCTCGTCTGATTCCACAATGAGACCTTGTTCCAGCATCTTGTTGATGGCTCCGTAGAGTGCGCCCGAACCTAGGTTGATTCGCTTATCTGTTCGCTGCAGAATCTCGCGTTTCAGCGCATATCCATGTCGCTCCCCTTCTGTAAGAGAAAGGAGCATATGGAACAATGGGAGAGATAGCGGGAGAAGTGCATCAACGCCTTTGATTATGCTTGCCATAGTATGTCACTTTCTGACACAGTATGACGAAAGTCGATAGCGACTGTCAAATCCAGGCTCTGGGCCGGCGATTCTGGACGGTAGGCATGTCGCCTGACTTGACCTACCAACGAACAAGTTCAGATGATTGTGTAATCGCCGAGGCGGTCGCCAAGGCCGATTACTCCCCAAATGTATGGTCCGCCGCGCGACTGCAAGGAAAAAGCGTGGGGCGAGTAGACAAGTCTGCGCAAATGTATTCGGCCTAATCGGTGGAGATCAGCTCTCCTGGCCAGGATGAGTTGCGCGCGTGGCTGTCCTTATAAGTCGGTCGGTTGCTCTTTCGAGACCAATTTCGGGATCAGGCTGCGGACACGCCGTTGTGACTGTTCTGTCGTCCTTGCAATTCCTTTGCAGACTTCGGTGGGAAATCTTAAATCGCCGCAGCAGTAGTGCGGTAAAGTGGTGGCGCTTCAGCGCTTCCAAGCAGCAGGCGTCTTTTCCGCACTATTTCATACGGCAATCGCGTTCGCTGTCGGTCGATATTCTTGTCCACTCGACAGCACAGCCCATGCGATCCGCGCAAGCTTGTTAGCCATCGCGACCACAACGACATTCTTGGGAGCTCTGGCGTCGAGTGCATCAAGCCAGGCTCCGATCGGTGCTCGGTCGCGCTTGATGCGTAGCACGGCGGCCCGTGCGCCATGAATCAGGACCTTGCGCAGGTATACGTTCCCGCGTTTACTGATGCCGAGCAGCTTCGCCTTACCTCCGGTCGAGTGCTGGCGCGGCACAATGCCCAGCCACGCGGCGAAGTCCCGGCCCTTGCGGAATGCTGCGCCGTTGCCGATGGCAGCAACGATGGCAGTGGCTACGACTGGTCCGATCCCTGGGATCTGCCGTATCCGTGTGCATCCTGCATCCGCAGCAGAGATCCGTTCCAGTTCCAGGTTGAGCTTCTCGATCTGCTGTTCAACGAGCTTCCACTCATCCCACAGCATGTCGATCAGGTTCCGCATCTGCGGCGTCAGGTCGGCCTCTGCGTTCTCCAGGACGTCAGCCATGGCGGCCTTGAGCTTCGCTGGTCTTTGCGCAAACACCATACCGCGCTCGAGCAGAAATGCGCGAATCTGGTTGATCACCGCTGTGCGCCGGGAGATCAGGCGATCACGCACCCGGTGAATGCCCTGGAGGTCCAGCTGATCATCGGTCTTGATCGGGACAAAGCGCATGTTCTTCCGCTCGACAGCCTCGGCTATCGCTTCTGCATCGATGAAGTCGTTCTTGTTCGACTTCACGAACGGCTTCACAAACTTTGCTGCAATCAGCCGGACATCGTGGCCCTGATTTCGCAGTGCGCGTCCAAGAAAATGCGCTCCGGCGCAAGCCTCCAACCCGATCAGAGACGTCGGCATGTTCGCGGTATAAGCCAGAAGCTGGTTCCGGGTGAATTTCTTCCGCACAAGTACCTTGCCTGCTGCGCCGAGCGCCACCAGATGAAAGGTCGTCTTTCCCAGATCGATGCCAACCGAATGGATTTGCATGTCGATGATCCTCCTTCTCAAAGGCTGCCATATCAGTCACCCTCCGATCGAGGGTGAATAAAGCGGCGGACCATCTCATTAGTCGGCATGGCGACTGGAATCTCGGGCTTTCCCCACCGCGCTGGGTCCGAGGAGGCTTCCGGAGCCTTGGGCGTTTATCGGGACCAATCCTACTCCCATGGCGTTTGCCGCTAGCTGCGAGCAACTTAGAAGGTTGAGAGTATTTCTGAGCTCGCTAGTCCGTGCGCTTCAAAAAAATGTTCGAGTGCCCTTGTCCTTAGCCCTGAGTTCGGATGGGGTTCTCGACCAGGGGCAGCGCTGCATTCCTAAATCCTAGGCTGGCTCAACCGCAGGCCCTTTGGGTCGGGGAAGTATTGATCTCCCTAACGTAGTTCTTTCAATGGCCTCCGCCGGTTCACTCATGTGTTAATGATCGAATAAGGAGCCCATGTTTGGAGAGGAAGGCTCGCTCGGATTCCCGCTCTGGATCTGAGATACGTAACCACTAGATTGGTAACTATAGATAGTTACTATTCTTTCCTTCGACGGTACCATTGGCGTGCTAAAGTGTGGAAATTCATGGGAAACTTGCCAGAATCCCATTCAGCCTAAAGTGCAACCGGTCGCACGGACCAGGGCGGTTACCACGAACAGTGCTAGTGGACTGTTGCAGAGAGTCCGTTACCAGATGTGCTTGCGTTCCCCATCCGGTGCTGAAGTTCAGTTTTGAAAGGGCACTACTTTAGTCGTGCCGAATGTCGCGTCAATCGAGTCCGGCTTTAGCCGCTGAGGGAAGGTGTCGCAACATTCGACTCTCCTGAACGGTTGTTTCGTAGTAACGCTTTCATTCAGACACGCCACTAGATAGAAATTAGAGGAATTGACAATGAGCAGTGTGTCCACTCGAGAGGCCTTGTCCATTGCCCTCGCCAGCCAGTGCGATCGCGGAATGGTTCGCGAGGACAACCAGGGAACGGTCCGTCACACCAGCACTCGCCTTGGTGATCTGCTCATCGTTGCGGATGGCGTCGGCCGCGATGCCGGCGGCAGGCGAGCCTCGCAGTTGGCCGTGGATACGATTTTGTCGTGGTTCGAGGGGATGCCACCGTCTTTACCACCGGAGGGTGCGGTCGCGGAAGCCATAACCCATGCGAATGCAGCGATCGTGGCGGCGGCTGCGCAGCCAGACTATCAGTACGGCCCCATGGGGATAACAGTGGTTGTTGCGCTGCTATGCAGGGACGCCGATCACGCTCATGCGCACGTGCAAGCGATCATCGGCCGCGTCGGCGACAGCCGCGCGTACCTGATGCACAACCAGAAACTTACTCTGCTTACCCGCGACGACTCCGCGGCGCAGGATCTGCTCGATCGCATTGGGATCACGCCACAAGATGGGGAGGCCCCTCCGGATGCGGCGTTGCTGGCACCGTACTTGGGAAAGCAGTTCGGCCTTCGCCTGGAGATGCGCGGTGTGCAACTCGAAGTCGATGTGCAGCTCGAAGCCGGCGACACGCTGCTGCTTTGCTCCGATGGTCTTTGGGGCTACGTCTCGGAGCAGGAGATTGAGCGCGAATTGTCGGATGGGACTCGCACGGTGGAAGAGGCTTCCCGAGCACTGCTTGATCTTGCTCTGAAGGCTGGAGGCTGCGACAATGTTGCGATTGAGATCGCCCGCCTGGCCCCAAGCGCTGATACTGCGGCTGGGGCCGGGTGCGCAGTTGAACTTAGATCCGAGATCCTGCCCCAAACCAAGTCCGTGCGCGAATTCGCGCCTGCATCGGATAGATCTCAGCGCGAGTGGCCTGTTGCACAGGTGAATGTTGAGAGAGTTGATTCTGCGGAGGGGCTTCCTCCGCCTTCCGAGAGACTAGAAGGATTCAGTCTTATTCGAGAGCTCGGAAGACGTCTATCCGATAAAGACTCCATGATCGAGAAATCAGCAATCCCGATACCGGCCGCTCCCTCCAGCGAGGAAGTTAAACCGATCGTCTCCTGGGCGACACCCGAGCCAATTGTTTACGGCACCCGTCTGAGCTCCGTCCAGCTCAATGCTGCAGCTTCGGTAGAGGGAAAATTCCTCTATACACCGGGCCCAGGCTATGTGTTGTCCGCCGGAACGCACACGCTCTGGGCGACGTTCTATGCGGCGGGTCAGGAAGACAATCCGGCGTTGGCTGAAGTGTCCATAACGGTCTCGAAAAACACCCCCTCCCTTCACTGGCTCACACCTGGTCAGATGCCTGCCGGCGTCGCGCTTGGTACCGCTCAGCTCAATGCCTCGGCCACTGTCCCCGGGGCATTCGAGTATTCTCCGGCTGCCGGCGAAGTGCTCGCCGATGGAACGCACACACTATCCGTCACATTTGTTCCCGAGGACAAGGCCAACTACACAACCGCGCAGGCAACCGTCTCGTTTATCGTGGCCAAACCTGTCCCGAACATCGAGTGGGCTTCTCCGAATCCGATTCCTTATGGCACACCCCTCGGAACCGCCCAGCTCAATGCTTCGGCACTGATTCCGGGCAGGTTCGACTACTTTCCGGCTGCCGGCGAGGTGCTCAGTGCCGGGACCCACATCCTGTCAGCCCTCTTCACTCCCAGTGATGGCGCGAGCTACTCGCGCGCCGAAGTGAACGTTTCACTTGCCGTGACCAGGGCAACGCCGACCATCTCGTGGCCAACCCCGGAAAAAATTCCATATGGCACCCTGTTGAGTAACTCCCAGCTGAATGCAACCGCATCGGTGCCCGGGACGTTCGTCTACACGCCCGGTCTCGGCTGCCTGCTCTCGGCGGGCGAACACACGCCCTCGGTTGTTTTTGCGCCATTGAATCTCTCTGACTACGGTCCAGCACAGGCTGCCGTTTCTCTCAGCGTCATCAAAGAAACCCCAGTGATTCATTGGCCGATGCCCGACCCCATTAATGCGGCCACTCCGCTCGGCCCGGCCCAGCTGAACGCCAGTGCGTCGGTCCCGGGAAAATTTACCTATAGCCTGGCAACTGGTGCGAAACTCGGGCCTGGAACCTACACGCTTTCGGTGAGCTTCACTCCTGCCGATAGCGTGAATTACACGCCGGCAGAGGCGAGTGTCTCACTGGCTGTGGCCGAAATCATTCCGGCAAACGTCACATGGCCAGATCCTCACTCGATTTCTTACGGAACCGCTCTCAGCGCTGAGCAGTTAAATGCCAGCTCCTCGATACCTGGGTCATTCCTCTATGCTCCGGCTGCTGGCGAGGTATTGCCTGCAGGCAAGCACAAACTCTCAGTTATCTTCACTCCAAACGACGAAAAGAAGTACGCGAGGATGCAGACCAACGTGACGCTCATCGTAGAGGAGCTGCCGAATGTTGCCTCGCTGCTCGTCCATTCTTTAGGAGCCAAAGCGATTGAGATAACCCAGCCCGCCAAGAAGAACAGGCCCGTCGAGGCGACCTTGCAAAGACCGCTTGATCGAGGAGTGACTGGTCATCCTGCCGCACCCGGTGCTGCGGAACTAGAGATTGTAAGAAGGGATGATCAACCCGCCCAAAATCTTCAACGTGAAACTCGCCTTTATAAAGGCGCTGTTTATGCAAAGGGAGACGACGGCCAATGGCATCTCCAGCGCAAATAAGGGAAGTATTACCGGAAACGCTTCCTCAGGATTTCGTTGAATGGGACGAAGCATTGTCGTCGGCGCAACCGGTCCAATCTGGTAGTGGTGAAGCCGGCCCCGGAGTTGGAGTGGTTTCAAATCCGGCTACCCAGGCCGCAGAGGCACACCGTGCCGGGGCTTCGTCGGGAAACCTGCCGCGTGGTGCGGCGCTGTCAGTCTTGGCTCTCGAAAAAACAGGCGGTGCAGCTGCTCCGAATCCGGCGCAGTCCTTGAGTCCAGCATTGCTTTCCTCGCGCGACATTGTCGTACAACCCCAAGCAGCTGTGCCCGCGATCGACGAGCTTCGGCTCTCCGCGCCGCGCCCGAACGGTGCCGCAGCGGCCGCCCCGATGACCGAGTTCCATGAGATTCTCTTCCCCTCTTTATGGACGAATGCGGTTGAGACAACCAAGCCTGCCAAGAAGAAGTGGCCCATCATTGCCTGTGCATGCGCAGCTCTAGTGGTAATCCTCGCAGCAGCCATGATCCCCGTCTTCAATCGCGCGAAAGTGCCATCGGCGAAACCTGCTGCGCCCGCGATGACCACGATTCAGCAGCCAGAAGCTAAGGCACCCACGCGCGAACAACATTTGACGCAGACAGTGCGGGTGCCGACGTCCACCCCAGCCGCGACCCGTCTCCGGCGAGACGCAGAATCAGTTCAAGAAGCAGCGCAGCAGCCGGTTCAGAAGAATTCAGAGCTCTCACGGCAACAAGTACAGATGATGGACGATCAACTGCACAGGCCAACCCAGTTACACATGAAAGCGACTCACGCAGAACAGACCCCTCTGCCACCGGGTGGCATTGCCGTAGCTGACATCGGCGGATCAAACAATGTCAAAGCGATTGGAGCTATCTTCGGCACTCCAAAACAACCCAGAGTGCAGATTGCATCTCAGCAAATACTCAATCTTCCGTCCAGCGTTGCCGCGGACCTGCTGATTGAGAAGACGAAGCCGATTTATCCGTCGATTGCTAAGGCAGGTCAAGTCTCCGGCACCATAGTGCTGACGGCCACCGTCTCCAAAACTGGAAACGTCGAGAAACTGCGGGTCGTTAGCGGCCAGTTCATATTGCGTACGTCGGCTGTCAATGCCGTGCATACTTGGCGTTTCAAGCCCTATATGGTCAACAATCAGCCGACGGCATTTGAAACGACGATCAATGTGCACTTCTGCGCTCAGCAGGACCCCTGCCTCCGGGATCGAGAATAGAACTCGGTCTTCCTCGAACTCTGCTATTGGGCGCTCCTGACGGTGAACAGGGGAGCTAGGAATGTGGCGATTCTTGCCCGCCATAAACTTTGCTCTTGTGTGGCTCATGTTTCTAGCGCGAAACTCAGGAGCTGTTTCCACCTACATGAGCTCCAATCTGATCGTTGTGTCCGTAAGTAGATGCGTTGATAGCAACTCTTGCTGATCCAGCTTCTAGCGCTGATTGAACGAAACTTCTCGACACAAAAATGGAAGAAGTCTCACTCGCACTGCCGCTGTCATGATTTACATTCAGGACCGCGTGATGCAGAACTCTCAACTTCTATGGGACTGGCTGCAGGAAGGAGCGAACGTCTACGTCTGCCGCGATGCGTCGCACATGGGGAAAGACGTCTACGCCACGTTACAGAAAAGTATCGCGACGGAAGGCAATATGTCCACCGAGTGCGCCCAGGAGTATGTGACCGCGTTGAAGGATCAACACCGTTATCATCGCGACCCGTACTGACGCTGCAACGCCTTAAGAATGGAACAAAAAAGGCGGGACTCCACTGAGCGCGCCAATTGAAGCGCGCCTTTCCTTGGTAGATCAGTATCGAAATGTGTGCGTCCAGCGAAGGCTGGCATGAACCAGTGGGTGCAAGTCCCACCGGGGTAAGAGTCCAAGCCCCGTAGCTTGAATGGCAGGGTGGGGAGGAAACTTCCCATTCTGAAGCCTATTGACGAAGCCATCTTTCAGGATGGTGAGCGAGTCACCGGGCCGTAACGTGAGTGAACTCATATGGCCTCGAAAGTACTGCAACCCGAAGGCCGAGCCCTCACATTTCGGGCCAAGGCAGCATGGAGTGACGCATGGACTGATGCGGCGCAACACTTCGGCGGGGTTGGTAGGGACGGCACGGTGACAAGGTCATGCTAAGCAACTGGAGAAGCCCTCCTCGTCCCGTCGCGAAATCGGCGGAGCAGGAAGCCGTATAACCGGTGACCCCGGGAAGTCGGTGGAAGACGAGAGGGATTCGGCTGGGTCTGTAGTAGCGACGAAGCGGAGTAATGTTCGTGGAGCAAAGAGGCCTGCTGTTTGTAGTGGCTCCAACATAAGGGAGGCAAGGGTGAGATGACAAAAGTGCCCATTAGTTTGCAGGACCTGAGAAGGAGTCTATATGTCAAGGCGAAGACAGAACCGTCTTGGCGTTTCTGGGGACTATACGTCCACATCTGCAAGATGGCGACTTTGCGCGAAGCCTACCAGATGGCAAGAAGCAATGACGGGGCGCCGGGTATCGACGGGGTCACGTTTGAAGCTATTGAGGAAAGCGGAGCCGAAGGTTTTCTCGTGCAGATTCAGGATGAATTAGTTACCAACACGTATCGGCCCATGCAGGCACGGAAGAAGGAGATTCCAAAGGACGGGGGAAAGAAGGTCCGCGTCCTTTCGATTCCCGCAATCCGTGATCGAGTGGTTCAGGGTGCGTTAAAGCTCATCCTGGAGCCTGTCTTTGAAGCGGATTTCCAGGCAGGTTCGTTTGGTTATCGACCAAAACGGACCGCGCATGAAGCCGTGGCCCGTGTAGCTCGAGCGATCGTCGAAGAGAAGACGCGCATCATTGATTTGGATTTAACCTCCTATTTCGATAACGTGCAGCACTCTCTGCTGTTAGAGAAAGTGGCGCGGCGAATCCAGGATGATGCGGTCATGCATTTGCTCAAGATGATTCTGAAAGCGACCGGGAAGAAAGGCGTTCCCCAGGGCGGTGTGATTTCACCTTTACTCAGTAACCTCTATCTGAATGAGGTGGACCGGATGCTGGAGAAGGCGGCGGACACAACGCAAAGGGGCAAGGCAACCAAGGTTCAGTACGCAAGATTTGCGGATGACAGTGCGCCACGAAGGCGCGAAGGAGGATTCATGAACTAAAGAACACTTCTTCGAGCCGTGCCGCACGAGAGATGAGAGACGGCCTCTCGAACCCGCATTACAGGATGAGGGTTCAAACCACCGGAAGCTGCTTCGGCACAATGGCCGGGGTGGTGAGCGTTCCGGCAAAAGGCAGGACTTGATCTTGTCAGGTGAGGGCCGAGGAGACGAGCGCAAGCGAACCGCTGATGACCTGTCGAAAGCGTAGGGACGACGTCAGAACCAGAGGGTAGTCGTTAATCTGGGATAAGTCTGGGGGTTACCTGTTTACTGCCCAGTCGGCGTCCGGCACGAAGGCGGCGTGAACTCGGTTTAGGCTCTTGTGGGGAACGTGGGAACCTGCACACCGATGCCAAGGGAGAGACTCAAGCGGCCGACCCGTAAGAGTTAGAGTACCGAAGCGGGGTGCAGGGGCGGAGTCGCGTGTAGTAGTGAGGAAGGTCCTGTAACGGGACTGGAGCGAAGGCGCGACATCGTTCAGCTTTAACGAATGGTCAACCGGCAACGGGAGGAGCCCTTTGGATAAAGCAAGGTCGTGGAGCATTCCAAAGCTTTATGTTTGGGATGCCTATAAGCGGGTAAAGGCGAACCGGGGTGCAGCCGGAGTCGACGATCAGACGATCGAAGAGTTTGAAAGGGATCAGGCAAACAATCTCTACAAACTCTGGAATCGGATGTCGTCTGGCAGTTACTTCCCGCCGCCGGTGAAGCGCGTGAACATCGAGAAGCGAGGAGGCGGAATCAGGCCATTAGGAATTCCCACTGTTTCCGACAGAATCGCCCAAGCGGTGGTCAAGGGGTATCTTGAGCCGGAACTGGAGAAGCACTTCCATCCCGACTCGTACGGATACAGACCGGGGAAATCGGCATTGGATGCGGTTGGAGTTGCGCGAGAGCGCTGCTGGCGTTATGCCTGGGTGCTCGACCTCGACATAAAATCCTATTTTGATACGATTTCTCACGAATTGCTTCTACGTGCGGTGCGAAAGCATACCGACTGTCCTTGGGTGTTGCTCTACATTGAGCGGTGGCTCAAAGCTCCTGTTCAGTTGGAAGATGGCACCCTTGAACCTCGAGAAAAAGGAACGCCGCAGGGCTCAGTGATTTCACCCCTGTTAAGCAACTTGTTCCTTCATTATACGTTCGACAGGTGGATGGCTCGGAATCATCCTAACATTCCCTTCGAGCGGTTCGCTGACGACGCTCTCTGCCATTGCGTAAATGAGGCGCAGGCGAAGACCCTCAAAGAGGCGCTTGAGAAGCGCTTTGCTGAATGCGGACTGCAGCTTCATCCTGAAAAGACGAAGATCGTCTACTGCAAGGATGATGATCGGCGGGGAAACTCAAAGAATGAATCATTCGACTTCCTCGGCTATAGCTTTCGAGCGAGAAGATCGAAGAATCGTTTTGGAAAGTTCTTCGTCAATTTCAGTCCGGGGGTAAGCAAGGCTGCAACGAAAGCGATTCGAGAGGAAATTCGCAGGTGGCAGTTGCGTTGTCGTATTGATAAGTGGATAGACGATCTGGCACGTATGTTCAACCCAGTCATTCGGGGTTGGCTCACGTACTACGGTCGCTACTACAAATCAGCACTCTATCCGACATTGCGCTATCTGGACCAATGCTTGGCGTATTGGGCGATGGCGAAATACAAACGCTTGAAACGACATCGACAGAGGGCAGGGCATTGGGTCTGCAAGACAGCGTCACGAGACCCACGGCTATTTGCTCATTGGCCGTTGTTGCATCAGGCGGCGACTGGACGATAAGAGCCGGATGAACGGAGACGTTCAAGTCCGGAATCTGTGAGCGCCTGGGGGTGCAACTCCCCCGGGCGACTCGACTGGTGATCTTGATCGATGCCGAACGGCAGAGTGACTGGCTTGTAATGGCGATTAACAAACGTCTGCGCGAGGAGTTTGCGAAACTACGCGTTGAGATCAATGAAGACAAGAGCCGGATGGTTGATCTGGCTAAGGGAGAAAGCTTCGGCTTCCTCGGGTTTGAATTTCGGCGTGTACTTAGCCTTCGGAAGAAATGGCGGCCCCACTATGCGCCAAGACTGAAGAAGCGTACAGCGCTGTTTGCAAAGCTCAGGGAAATCTTCCGACAGTTCATCAGTTGGCCGGTAGAAATCGTGATTGAGAGGATCAATCCGATATTGCGTGGCTGGGTGAACTATTTCCGGGTTGGACATTCGAGTCCTTGTTTCACGCTGGTCAAAGAATGGGTAGAGAGAAAAGTCAGGCGTCATCTGATGCGTGCCCGGGGACAAAGAGGCTTGGGCTGGAAGCGGTGGAGTAGCGCATGGTTCTACAATCGACTGGGCTTGTTCAACGATTACAAACTCCGTCGATGGTCAGGCGCGAAAGTCGATCCAGTACCATATGTCACATAAATCTTGACACGAAGCAAACAGGTGCGCCCAGTGCGGGAAATCCGCACGCTGGGTGCGATGTGGCGGGGGCTGGAGACGGGTTCACGGTTTGGCTTCCAAGGAACTCTTCGCCCGCTGAAGCAGTTCGTTGGCCGCACGAATGTCCAAAGGAGCATTTCGGCAGCAACTGTTGATTGCAAAGGGCACAACTCCCCCCTCCACTGACAGCAGCAGATGCATCCGGCGTCCCGTTCTTTCAATGTGTTTCCGCTCGCTGAAGCGGTGTCATGCGGCTTTGGGCACGATGGGGACAAGTTCATAGCCAAGTTGTTTGGCTTGGCGTTTGATTTTTGCTTCCAACCTTTTCTCCCTCTGGCTGTCTCGGGTGGCCCAGATGGTTTCGTCATATTCGACTTGGTTCTTGACCATGGTGTAAAAGATCAGGGCAATCTTGTGGGCGGTAGCCATGGTTGCAGCTTTGGGACCCAGCTTGGCTTTCATTCGGCGCAGGTAATTGCCGAGTGGCGTGGGGCTATGGTGGAGGGAAAAAGCTGCCAGGCGGAATAGATGGCCAGCCCGGTTTTTGATTCTGCGCGCTCCCCGCCAGAGCACTCTCCCGCCGCTGATGTCGTTGTCTGGACAGAGCGCAAGCCATGAGACAAAGTGGGCTGCGGTGGGCCACCTCGACATGTCACGGCCAACTTCACTGAACAGTGGCAACGCGTTTTCATCCAACCCCGGAATCTGAGTCACATCCACTCCGAAGAGTTTGTAGGTTTCCGTACGGAGATCGAACTCTGGATGGGGATGCCCGTTCTTCTTTCTTTTCTTGCGCCCGTCTCGATTTAGCTTCCGGTCGGGTGGTAACGGTCTTTCTGCAGGGTCGGCGCGAGGTTCGAACTGTTGCAGCATCTTCTCGATTTCCAAATCACATTTCACGACCTGTTGCTGGTAGATGCGATACAGATCTCGCGATTGCCCCAGGGTAAATAGATGTTCAGACCGCCAGTTGCCTTCCAGCGATTTCCGAATGGTTTCGATGTTGACCTTCATGCGTGGATCCCGGAGTGGGCAAGCTCTGTGGCGTTACGCTGCCCAGCTAGGATGGCGTCCACAATAGCAAGGCCAGTCACTCCAGTAATGTCGCTGATGACATGATGGATTTGTAGGTTCATTTGCGTCAGCGCCTTGTGGATGTGCAGCACATGTTGACTGGCTGCCTGGAGCAATTCGTTACGATGGCGCAGTACGGTCCGCACGGCGCATATATGCTGCTCAGGCCGAAATGCAGCCCGCAGTAATCCAACAGAGTGCAAAAACTGTAACCATTGACACTCGTGCCAATCGGTGCGCCTCCCCGGTACATTTTTCATGTGGCGCGCATTCACTAAGCAGGGGCGGATGCCTCGTTGTTCAAGAATCTCGAAGAGTGGAATCCAATACACACCGGTGGATTCCATAACCGCCGTAGTTATCCGGCAATGAACAAGCCAATCGGTTAAGCCATGCAGGTCTTCGGTGAAGGTAGCAAAGATCCGCACCGGATTCCCGTCTCTCCCTGGCGGTACGGCCACGAACATTTCTCGTGCGCCAACGTCGATACCGGCTGCATTAGGCTCCAACACAGGCCGGTCTTCCAAACACATTCCCTTGTTTCGCTTCCGCCGCTTGGTCTTCGTTTCCTGCTGTTGCTGAAGACTATCTTCGTCTGGCTTTTTCATCCTTTGCTCCCTTCCTGAGCGGCAGATTACGGCCAGGGTGCGCAATCGAAGATACTCTTCCAACGGAATCAGCTGGACTGCCCCAACTGTTAACCACTGCTCTGCGCACGGAGCCTGGAACCACGCTATTGATCGGCGTTCAAAACAACACACCACTGCAAATACGGCCTACTTCCGTTGACTGCCGCTCCGTTTCAGGATGCGGCGATGGCTCACCCAATGCAAGTTCCTTCCCGCTCTGCCCCGACCACCGGCCGGGCCAACGC
>CAWFWK010000023.1:0-9193 GCA_963819425.1 uncultured Acidobacteriaceae bacterium
GGTGAACGCGATTCCGGGATGATCCCGAACGCCAATCCGGGATGATTCCGAACAGTGATCCGGGATGAAGGCGAACACCGATTCCGGGATGAAGCCGAACAGTTTTAGGCCGATCCCGGAAACGCGTTCGGCTTCGCCGGATTAATTTCCACAGGGCCAACGGCGCTGGACAACACAATGGCAGGCAGCCTCCCCAAGAAAGGGAGGATCGCTTGCCAGCCAGGAGATTGTCCATGCGCAAGACCAAAGAAGTTCTTAGATTGAGGTTTGAGGTGGGCCTGGGGCTGCGGCAGATCGCCCGCAGTTGCTCGATTGGCCTCGGAACCGTCCACGAGTATCTGCAACGAGCCGAAGCCGCCGGAGTCACGTGGCCGCTAGGCGAGGACTGGGATGACGACCGGCTGGAGGCTGCTTTGTTCGGCGGTCCGCCACGGGCTCGCCCGGCCGTGTTGTCGATGCCCGACTTCGCCGAGCTTCACCAGCAGCGGCAGTTGAATCGACACCTGACCCAGCAGTTGCTCTGGGAAGAGTATCGGCAGGCCAACCCCGACGGCTATCGCTACTCCCGTTTCTGCGAGCTGTATCAGCGCTGGCGCCGCAAGCAAGACGTGGTGCTGCGCCAGGAGCACAAAGCCGGCGAAAAGTTGTTTGTCGATTGGGCGGGCACCACCATCCCGATCTACGACCCGAGCGGTGGTCCCGTGCAGCAGGCGCATCTGTTTGTTGCCGTACTGGGAGCCAGCTCCTATACCTACGCTGAGGCCACCGGCGACGAACAGTTGGCGAACTGGATCGGCGCGCACGTGCGCGCTTTCGAGTTTTATCAAGGCACACCGAAACTGGTGGTGCCCGACAACGCCAAGACCGGCGTGACGAAAGCCTGCCGCTACGATCCTGACCTGAACCCCACGTATCAGGAGATGGCCATGCATTACGGGGTGGGTGTTGTTCCAGCGCGGCCCTACAAGCCGCGCGACAAGGCCAAGGTCGAATCGGGGGTACAGTTGGTTGAACGTTGGATCATCGCCGCGCTGCGCCATCGGAAGTTCTTCTCCATCGAGGAACTGAACAAAGCTATCCGCGAGCTGCGCGACCGCATCAACCAGCGGCCATTCCGCAAACGAGAAGGCTCGCGTGCGTCGCAGTTCGCGGCTCTCGACAAGCCCGCGCTGAATCCTCTGCCCGCCGAGCCGTTCGATCTCAGCCAGTGGTCCCGCGCACGGGTGAACATTGACTATCACATCGTCTTCGATACCAACTACTACAGCGTCCCTTACAACCTGGTGCAGGAGCTGGTGGAAGTACGCTCGACGCCAACAACCGTCGAGCTCTTCCATAAAGGCCAGCGTGTGGCTTCGCATCTGCGCGCGCGTGGTCATGGGCACACCGTCACTGTTGCCGAGCACCGTCCACGTTCCCACCAGGCACATCTGGAATGGACTCCCTCGCGCATGGTGCACTGGGCACAGACCATCGGTCCGCACACGGCGCTCCTGTTTGAACGGATCATGAACGACAAGCCGCACCCGGAGATGGGTTACCGTTCGTGTCTGGGAATCATTCGCCTAGCCGGGCAGTACTCAACGGCACGCATGGAAGCCGCCGCCGAGCGAGCACTCGTGACTGGAGCCTGCCGCTATCAGAGCGTGAAGTCGATTCTGAAGAACTCGCTCGACGCTGTGCCAACCGTAGAGCCTCCTCCATCGTCACCACCTCCGCCGCACGACAACATCCGCGGCGCGGAGTACTTCGACTGAGGAGATGTGGCGATGCTCAAACAACCAATGATCGAGAAGCTGATGGCCATGCATCTCTGTGGGCATGGTCGAAGTCATTGAAAACGCAGGAGCAGGATGCGGCTTCACGCGAGCTGAGTTTCCTGGAACGCTTGGGAATGCTGGTTGATCAGCAGTGGAACTGGCGCGAGAATCAGGCGCTAGGGCGGCGGCTGAAGAACGCCAAGTTACGAACCAACGCTTGTGTTGAAGAGATCGATTACCGCGGCGCACGCGGCCTGGATAAGAGCATGATCCGCGCGCTGGTGCAGGAATCAGCTTGGGTCGGAACGCACGAGAATGTGTTCGTACTTGGGCCAACGGGTGTGGGCAAGAGCTTCGTGGCTTGCGCTCTGGCGCAGAAGGCGTGCCGCGACGGCTACTCCGCACTTTACACACGCGCCCAAGCGCTATTCCGCGACTTGGCGATGGCGCGTGCCGATGGCAGTCTCCGCAATGTGCTGGCCCGGCTTAGCCGAATCGACGTTTTGGTGATCGACGATTGGGCCATGGCATCTCTGAGTGAACCTGAGCGCCGCGACTTCTGGGAGATCTGCGAGGATCGTTATCAGGTCCGCTCGACGATCCTGACCTCGCAACTGCCGGTTTCGCGGTGGCACGAGCAGATCGGCGATCCCACACTCGCCGACGGCATCCTCGACCGACTGGTCCATAACGCCCACCGGATTGAGATGCGCGGAGATTCGATGCGCAAGAAGCGAGGAGACAAGCCAGAGCGCTAGATTTCAGTGAGGTGCTCCGGGAAGTCAGGGTGTCTTTTCGTACGAGATATTCACGCCTCTAACTTGGACTTGCTGTTGAAAGACGCGTGCCCGAGCCGGAAAAACTACGACAAGGTGGTCTGGTGAGTCCCACCGAACGCTGACTCTCACATTGGTCACTGCTCCATGGTCGCTATCAGCAATGAACACGTTTCCGGCTTCGCGAGGGGCAGGCTCGCTGGCGTTCAGAATGGATACTTGTGTGCTGAAATCAGTAGTTGCGCCACAATCACGTTCGAACACGACAGCCCGCTTGCTGCTTCCTTGAGTCGGCGTCTCGCTAAGGATTCTGTTCCCGCATGGGTCCAAGCAGCCAACAAGGTTGAGCAGCACTGCTGCTATCCCGCAAGTCCTCCAGCAACATCCCAACTGTGACACGCCCAAATCCTAGCAGATTGTGATCCGTTTCTTCGAGACGGCATCACAGGGTTTCTCCAGCGCTGGGCGGGGACAAGGGCTGCCGCCCCTTTCCCCGCGCCCCTTTCTCCGCTTGCGGCATGGTTTCCTCCGCTGCGCTCCGGACAGGTTTCTCTTGACGAAGCCGAACACTTATCGCACAATCGAGGGTGCCAGCGTCGCTACGCTCCGATGGTGTTCGGGATCATCCCGGAATGCCGTTCGGAATCATCCCGGATTAGCGTTCGGCTTCGCCGGAATCCCCAATTGACACGGAACGCACCGAAGAGTAGGGTTAGACGCCCTGCAATCGAGTTTTCGGAGGGTATTAGTGGCCTTGGAAAGCCAGCCGTGTACTCGCCAAAGAGCGGGATCGCACTGGAAGGAGGAAGCCAGGGCCACACCCTTATTGGTTTCTTTCAGGTACAGTACTGAGCCTAGAATAACGTCCAGCGGGGATGTCTGGACGCCTTGGCCTTGTTACAATCGTCGATTGCCCGCACCGTCCGACATATTGGATAAATACCAGAACGCCGCCGAAGCGCGCCTGGATGCGTTGTTCGCTTTCGGTGCCAGAATCCACACCGATGACCCGAAGGAATACGCGCGTCTCAGGAAGCTTGTGGGAAGGTGCAAAGACGACCTGCTTCAGGCGCAAAGGGAATTCGAGCGCGTCGTACCGGAAGACCTGAAGCGGAGCGGGTAACTCAGCACGGCCGCTCACAGGCTAAAGCAGTCTTTCCTCTGGAATAGCACCGCAGCGAGCGCCGACAAACGGCAAACAGCGGATGCCCCTACCTGGCGGGTAAGAACATCCGCCTAAGCATCGGTGCGGGGACCCCTGGTGGACAGGGAGCACCGACGCAACCTAAATACGATGGCTTCTAAAGGCGAAAAATCGGTGATAACACGCTTGACAACGAAACGGATTTAATCGAATCAGCGCCAGGAGTCCCTCCCAGCGACGATGCGTGGATGGCCAGATGTAAGCGTTCCGGCACTTTGGACATGTCAATGCCAAGCAGCTAAATATCCCTTGAGATACTAGCACGACTCTATGCCATATGGCACATTAAAAATTCCGTGATTGTTTACTTCACGCAAAGTAATCTGCTAGGGTGGTGGATACTATGGCGAGAATGTCGCATCGTCGGTCTCTGTTTGTGGCTATGGGTAGCCTCGTGGCGATTCTTGTGGTCGCGTTGGCTAGGTGGGCGGTTATCCAGTGGGATAACCCTCAAATCACCAACTACGCGGTCGCTTGCATCCCCATGGTGCTTACGATTCTTATCGCGTTTGTTCCCGATCTCAGAAGGGCGCACGTGGGCTGGCGCATAGCTGTAGTGGGGATCGGGGTAGCGTGGAGCGTGTTGCTATGGAGGCAACAAGTGCTGGCGGATAAGGCGCAGGCTCAAGCGCTCGCCAAGGTCGTTAAAGACACAAATGAACATGCAGACCAGCAACTTAAAAATAGGCTTGAGCCCCTAACTAATGAAGTTAACGGTGTAGATGGCAGGGTTAATAAACTAGCCGATCAGCTTACTGGTCGCGACACGGCATTCACCACTGCTTTGGGTAAGATTGCGCCCCTAGGACATGCCAAGTTGCAATTCAGCGCGTGGGTTGAAGATCAGAGACAGTACCCTCTGTTAAGGCAATACGCCGCGCTGGGAGATAACGGCTCAGTGGATATTGATTTCACCGTCAAAAACATATCTCAGGATACATCTACCGGGAGAGGCGATATTTGGATGTTGATTTGCACCGGATGCACCTACCCCAAAGATCCTACCGGATTCTCTAAGCGCCAAGGAGCAGATGAACACCAGCGCCATAAGACATTCGATTTTATTAATGCAGGCATTCTATTGGAAAAAATGACAGCCTCGGTAGTCCCCCCAATCGGAGTTGGTTCTTTTCAACTTTCGTTTAAATATTCCTGCGAGACGTGTGGGCGAATAGACGATTGGCAAACTCTGTTAATATTCACGCGTGCCATGCCTGCTTTGAAATTAACTCCCCCTAGGCTGACTTCTCAATGAGTTCCTTAAACTCCATCTTCGGTGAAGCCAGCAAGCGCAGCATGGTATCGCGGAATAGATACTGGTTGTCGCGCTGGTTGAATCTCCACTCAAATTCGTCAAGGTATGCGTCCATATGCTTGGTGCTGATCTGATGATAGGAACCAATGATAGACCGCTTAAACAGCGACCAGACGCCCTCTATGGTGTTCGTGTGAACGTCACCCCGTACCCACTCTTTGGCCTTATGGTTGACCGTCTCATGCTTCGTATCGCTGTCTGCGATGCCACGGTAGCCGGGGAACTGATCGGTCATGATCCGTTCGGTTTTTGGATCGGTTATTTCCGCGACGAAGCGATGGAGAATTTTAGTGGTGGCCTTTTTGCCGCGATGTTCAACACGGATTCTAACTTGGCCGCCGCGCTCAATCGCGCCGAGCACCATAGTCTTAGCGTCCAGGTTCCCGCTCCCAACGTATTGTTTCTTGCCCCCCACATAGGTTTCGTCAATCTCCACGATGCCCGACAACTTGGGCGCGTCCACTTCAAGCATGGCCTTGCGGATGCGATGGCAGAGATACCACGCCGTCTTATAACTCACTTCCAGCGTGCGCTTCATTTGATTGGCGCTCATGCCCTTCTTGGATTCCACGATCAGGTAGGTAGCAAGGAACCACTTCCAGAGCGGAAGGTGGGAGTCGTGAAAGATCGTATGCGCGGTGACGCTGAATTGGTAATGGCATGAGTCACAGTCATATTGCGGACGATTGGCGATCTTGGTGCCCTTGGAGCCGCACAGATCGCACTTGGGGCCTTCCGGCCACTTCAAATGCTCTAGGTACGTCCGGCACTTCTCATTGTCGCCGCCGAACTTCGCAACTAGATTTACCAGATTCGTTTCTTGGATGGTCATAGAGTCACCATGTCAAAAGTTAAGCACCCGCGAGAGATGACGAACGATGAAGCGATGGAGCATTTATTCCACCCGAAGGTCGTGGCGCACGCCAAGGCCGTCGTCAAGAAGCTAAACGCGCCGAAAGCTAAGAAGAAAAAGGCCACTAAGTGATAGTACAACGAAACCTACTTTGCGTAAAGTATATAATCACGAAAAATTCTATAGGTTACAGCCTCGTACAAACGTCCCCAGGCCAAGTACATTCGATGCTGATCTGGAGGCACCGGCATCCTCGGAAAATCAGTTGCCAGCGGATGTGCAAAGATTGCAATTGACCTATTACGTATAGTCATTGACATCAGCCAAGCTCGTGAGTAGGGTTAAGGCTCTGGTACTCAGATGGCACTCTGCGAGTTTTGCAAAGTCGAAGAAACCATGCTGTACGAAAGCGGCGTGCCGGTTTGTCTTAAATGCGCCGATCCATCACCCCAACGCCGGAAAGCCAGGATCGCCTTGTTCCGCGAAATGCAGGAAGCCGTAGCGCGGGCGGAAGCGGCGACGGAAGCATTTTCGGCAATAACCTCACAGATCCCCAGCGGGCTGCCGCACCCGGACGGCGTACTGCGGATACAGAGCGTCTCGCACGAACTGACCGAAGCTCGCAACAAAATGATGAAGGCGCATAACCGACTGAACGACTTCATCGAGCGCGGGATTATCCCGGAAGACCTGACGCGGACCGGGTGATGCCTAGGCTGCCGGTTAAACCAGGAGCTTGGGCCGCGCGGTCACAAAAATCTGGCCCGGGCGGTCGTGATTCATACAGCCTCGGCTTGAGTGCCACCTAACGAAAGGCGTGATACCCTCTTTCGTCATGGACAAGTGCGCGTTCTGCGGAGCCGAAACTGAGCTTTACCAAAACGGCATCCCAATCTGCTCGAAATGCTCAGAGGATTATGAACGTTTGGTCCAGAAGACACCAGAAAAGGAACCTGAACCCCCCACAAAGCCAGGGACACGCAATTAGCGCAGTCCCTTCCAGTCTTTATCGATATACTACCTTCGAACCATGCCAGAATGCCCTGTAAAAATTGAATTTCTAAAAGATATCCAATCCGCGATGGGTGAGCTTATGGCGATCGATAACAACGAAGTGGTCGCTTTGCTTGCGGAAGATTTCGATAGAGTCGCCCAGCTCAAAAAGACGCTCCAGGCCGTTCGCGAGCGCAAAGCCCGGCTGATCGAAGAATACCGCGATCACGTCATGGCGCATTGCTGTTGACAAAAAATTCATCCGATGCTCAAGCTTCGAGTTGAACATTTAAGCATGTGCAAAGATTACGTCTTATTTGCGTTGCATATTACATGGCGTAGGACTAGGCTTAAATGGTAGCGTCCGATCCTAAAGAGCCGTTGCATTGCAAACGCCAGGACTCCGCTTTCCTGCCGGACTGAAAGAGGAGAAAATGCCAAAATGCTTCAAGTGCGGCGCGGATACCATTCTTTTCGAGAACGGCGTTGCGATCTGCGTCAAGTGCTCAGACGAAGAAAAAAAAAAAAAAACACTGGATAGCGCTCAGACGGCGATGGCGCATGCACATAGCCGCTTAAACAACTATCTTTCTCGCGGGATCGTGCCGGAAGACTTGAAGCAGGCCATCTAAGAGTCGCCTGCCTGTGTTTGAACGTCGGATGGGCCGTATTGATGATCCGCCCCACAGTGGGGGCAATCCGGGAAGGCCGTGAACGCACCGGTGATGGTCACGGTTTCTTCCGCTGGCGTGTCCCGGTCAATCATGATCTTCTGACGGCAACTCTTGCACTCAACGAAATAGTCCATACCCCCCGTCCTGCTTCGTTAGAGCATCGATGGAGTCAACTGTTTCCAGAACACGAAGCGAAGCGACTCGCGGCAGTCCCGGAGGAACGCCTGGTCTGCGGGCTTACGGCATCCAAGACCGTGGAAAATGAAACGCAATCTTTGCACACGCCCAGAGGGGCTGGGCCGGCTGCTTCTTGTCGACAAGCGCCGCCGGGAACGCAACGTCCATATTTGGTCAACCGGCGCTCCACGGTCGGCGCCCCACGATTGGCCCTCATCCACAAACATCTGACATTTCTGTATTTAAAGTCTGGTATCTGAATTGCCCACTGCAAGACTATCGGAGCACAAATGGAAAATCCGCCGGTATTGCATAAAACAAAAACAATTCTCCTTGTTGATGATGACCCAACCGTCCTAAAATTTGTGACTGAGTGTCTGGCTGGAAGCTATGACATTCTTACTGCGGGGAGTGGCGACGAAGCGCTTCAGAAGTCTAAGGTTTTCAAAAAAGAGATACATCTTCTTTTGTCAGACCTGCAGATGGCGGGCGTTACCGGAATAGAGTTAGCTACCCGGATCACGGTTCAACGACCGGCAATTAAGGTGCTGCTTATGTCGGGGTTCGACGGAGGGATGCTGGTGCTCAATGAAGGATGGCATTTTCTACCTAAGCCCTTTATTCCTTCCCAACTGCGCACGCTGGTTGCAGGCATCATTTCACCCGCGACGTCGCGGTTTACGGCTGCGTGACGTGAGGAACCTCACCGAAGTCCCCGCGAGCACGGCGGCAATAGGGAACGTGTCTCGTGAAGATCTCGAACCGAATTGAGCAGTAGTGTTCTCGAACGCAACAGAGCCGGCTAGATCCGAAGGCACCATCAGGACCCTGGTGGCTGCTATCGAGCAAATGGTCGAAATGCTTGTCATCACCGACTGCGATGGAAAAATCCTCTATTGCAATCCCGCATTCGAGAAGATCACAGGTTACTCCAAGAGCGAGACGGTGGGAAAAAATCCACGATTCTTGCAGTCCGGCAAGCATAGCGCGGAGTTCTATCGTCAATTGTGGTCCACAATCAAGCAAGGAGGTGTGTGGAAGGGTCGTCTAATAAATAGGAAGAAGGACGCAACTTTCTATGACCAGGATTCCACCATCTCGCCAATACGCGATGCTTCTGGAGAAATATCGGGCTTTGTCGCTCTAAATCTCGATGTAACTGAAAAGCTGGCGCTGGAGCGCCAATATCTCGAAGCTCAAAAACTGGAAAGCGTCGGAAGACTAGCGGGCGGCTTAGCTCACGATTTGAACAATCTTCTGACGGTTATCAATGGCTATGCCGATTTTCTGCTCCAAGAACTAACTGCAGACGATCTTCCCCGGCATTACGCTGAGGAAATAGGGAAAGCCGGTGCACATGCGGCTAGTCTTACCAAGCAACTGCTGGCGTTCAGCCGCAAACAGGTAATCGAGCCAAGGGTTTTGGATTTGAACCACGTAA
>CAWFWK010000024.1:0-190152 GCA_963819425.1 uncultured Acidobacteriaceae bacterium
CGTGTGCAGGATAAGTCGCGCCTCGACGCCAAGAACAACGGCTTCGTGCGCTTCATCAACCTCAACTACGTCGAGAGCAAAGACGGCACTCTCGTCGCGATGAACCGCTCCGGCTCGCTCGCCATTCAAGACGAGCGCGGTCGTGAGAAGGAGCGCTACCAGGTCGTGTACGGCGCGCGTCTCCGCGTGAAGGACGGCGAGGCGGTCAAGCTCGGCCAGTTGCTGGCAGAGTGGGATCCCTATACGTACGCCATCCTCACGGAAATCGGCGGCACCGTGCAGTTCAAGGACCTGCAGGAAGGCATCACCCTCAACGAGGAAGTCGACGAAGTAACCGGCCTCTCGCGCTGGGTGGTTGCCGATGCTGCCGATGAAAAGCGTCAGCCTGCATTCCTGATCAAGAATGCAAAGACGAACAAGCGGTACCTGTTGCCTCGCGGCGCTCACCTGATGATCCAGGATGGCGAGGACGTCGGCCCGGGCGATGTGCTCGCGAAGATTCCGAAGGAGAGCACGCGTACCAAGGACATCACGGGCGGTCTGCCGCGCGTGGTGGAACTCTTCGAAGCCCGCAAACCGCGCGAGACGGCCATCATCAGCGAAATCGATGGTGTGGTCCGCTTCGGCGAAGTTGCCAAGGGTCAGCGCAAGATCTACGTCACGGCTGACAATGGCGACGAGAAGGAATACTCGGTACCTCGCGGTATCCACGTCAACGTGCAGGAAGGCGAACGCCTTCGTGCCGGCGACCCGCTGATGGACGGTCCTTTGAACCCGCACGACATTCTTGCCGTGCTGGGCGAAAAGGAACTGCAGGCTTACCTGGTGAACGAAATCCAGGAAGTCTACCGTCTGCAGGGTGTGGCCATTTCGGATAAACACATAGAGGTGATTGTCCGGCAGATGCTCAGGTGGGTTCGCATCGACGAAGTGGGCGATACCAACTTCCTTCTCGAACAGCAGGTCGATCGCTTCCGCTTCCGCGAAGAGAACGAGCGTGTTGTCAGGGAAGGTGGTCGTCCGGCTCTCGGTCGTCCGCTCCTGCTTGGCATCACCAAGGCTTCGCTCTCGACAGATAGCTTCATCTCCGCAGCCAGCTTCCAGGAGACGACTCGCGTACTCACTGAAGCCAGCATCAACGGAGCCATCGACAATCTCCGGGGCCTCAAGGAGAACGTCATCGTCGGCCGGCTCATCCCGGCAGGCACGGGTCTCGAGTACTACCGCAACGTCCAGCTCTCACCCGAGCTCGAAGAAGCGGCAGCCCGCGTCCAGCAGGAGGTTTCGGCAGAGATCGAAGCCGCCGAACGCGAACTCGAACTCATGCGTCAGGAAGGCGAAGCCGAAGAGATGGCAGCCGAGTAACCTGCCCTTCAACCGCTTTCATCAACCAGAAGGACCTCGCGAATGCGAGGTCCTTTCTTTTTTCTGTTCACCTGAGTTGAAGGGCCAACACGATCCTATCTGCCGCAAAGCGTCCGACTTTGAACACTCTGTCCCAGTTGTGAACGCATGTCTGGGAACTTCATCTGGCTAACCATATTGGTTTCAGCTATCTGGACTGTAATTTCTATGGAACCTGACATGCTTTCGCTTATGCAAGCACAGGTGTGTGTGGAGGTGAGGCGTTGAGAATTCTGCTGCAGGATCTTGGTTATGCATTCCGTCAATTGCGAAAGACGCCGGGGTTCACCATTACCGTGCTGCTCACCCTCGCCCTTGGAATCGGCGCCAACGCGGCGATCTTTACGTTGGTGAACGCCATCCTGTTGCACAACCTGCCCGTAACCGACCCGAAGACACTCGTCCGCATCGGCAATACTGACGACTGCTGCGTCAATGGCGGTTGGAACAAGGAAGGGAACTACTCGCTCTTTGCCACAGACACTTATTACATGTTCAAAAAGAACTTGCCAGAGTTCGAGGATCTTGCCGCAATGGAATCTGGTTACGCCTGGCGGCCCATCACCGTCCGCCGCGCCGGGCCCCAGACCGTGGCGAAATCCGTCATTGGAACGTTCGTCTCCGGCAACTACTTCCGCGTTTTCGGCCTCTCGCCCGCTACCGGACGGCTCTTTGTGGACGCTGATGACCAGAAGGGTGCTCCTGTAACCGCCGTGATGAGCTATGACGCATGGAAGCAGGATTACGCAGGCGATCCGAGCGTTGTGGGGAGCGAGTTCTACATCAATACGAAGCCGGCCACCATTATTGGCGTTGCGCCGAAGGGATTCTACGGGGACCGCATTGATACCAATCCGCCCAGGTACTTCCTTCCCATGAACTCAATGGATCCGATCATCGGCGCACCGTACTTCAACGATCCTGACATGCAATGGGCCTACATCATCGGTCGCGTCAAGACAGGAACCTCCTTGCCGGCTCTTCAGGCCAAGGCCAGCGCCCTGCTCAAGCAGACATACACGCCGCTGAAGACATTCACCGATCAGCGCGCGAAGGAGACTCTGCCCCGCACGCATGTGGTGTTAACGCCCGGAGGCGGCGGCATCCAGAATATGCAGGACGGATATAAAGATCACCTTAAACTCCTGCAATGGATCGCCGGGCTCGTCCTGCTCGTCGCCTGCGCCAACATCGCCAACCTGCTGCTGGTTCGCGGCATGAGCCGTCGCGCTGAGCTTTCCATTCGCTCCGCGCTCGGCGCGCAGCGTAGTCGTATCGTGCGCCAGCTTCTCACCGAAAGCATTCTTCTCTCGGGCATCGGTGGCCTCCTCGGCCTCGCTGTCTCTTATCTCGGAGCGCATGCACTTCTGGCCCTCGCGTTTCCGAACCAGGAAAACATGCCGGTCACGGCGTCACCTTCGCCCCTCGTCATCAGCTTTTCCTTTGCTCTTTCGCTCGTCACGGGAATGCTCTTTGGTCTCGCGCCAGCACTGATGGCTGCGCGCACGCAGCCCGTGGAATCCCTTCGCGCCAACGCGCGTACGACCGCTGCAGGGGCATCCTTCCTCCAGCGCGCACTTGTTGTCCTCCAGGCCGCGCTTTCCCTGGTGCTGCTTGTTGCCGCGGGCCTCTTCGCACAAAGTCTCAACAAAGCCCAGAACGTCGACATGAGGCTGGATGCGACAAATCGCTACATCGCCCACATCAATCCCCAGGCCGCCGGCTACAAAAACACCGAGGTCGAGCCGCTCTACCAAACCATCGTGGACCGTTTCCACGCCATCCCAGGCGTTATCAAAGTGGGCTTGTCCACATACACCCCGATGGAAGAAAACAACTGGGGATCTGGCGTAAAGGTTCAGGGCGACCCAGACATCAACAAAGGCGCGTCATGGGTGAAAGGCACGCCAGAGTATTTCGATTCCGTCGGTACCCGCGTCGTGATGGGCCGCGGCTTCACGTTGCAGGACACACTCAGTACGCCCCCGGTCGCCGTCGTCAACCAGGAATTCGTTAAGCAGTTCTTCGGCAAACGCAATCCTATCGGCCATCGCTTCGGCTTTTCAGGACCCAACCAGGTCGGCCTTGATGGATCGCACGAGATTGTCGGCGTGGTAGAAGACACTACGTACACAAGTGTCTACTGGAAAGACCACGCCATGTATTTCCTGCCGCTTACTCAGCGCGCAGGCAACGCGAAAGATCCCGACAGCCCTCTCGAAAAAGACCAGTCCATGTTTGCCGGAGCACTGATTATTCAGACCAACCGCCCTGTTCCCGGCTTTGAGAAGATCGTCAGCAGCACCCTGGCGAGCATCAACCCCAACCTCACCATCGTCAAATTCCAGACGTTCCAGCAGCAAATTGACGATCGGTTTATCGAGGAAAGATTGATCGCGCGCCTAACCTCACTCTTCGGCCTGCTCGCTCTTCTCCTCGCCGCGATCGGACTTTACGGCGTTACCTCCTACACCGTCGTCCGCCGCACGCCGGAGATCGGTATCCGCATGGCCCTCGGGGCGGCCCGCAGCCGCGTTATCGCAACCATCATGCGCGGAGCAATGCTCCAGACCATCATCGGTCTCGCGATCGGTATCCCGGTGGCAATCTTCTGCGTGCGTTACGTTAAGTCGCAACTCTATGAGATCACCAGCGTAAACATCCCGGTCATGGCCATCGCCATCGGAGTGCTCGTGCTTGCGGCTGCCATTGCCGGCATCATTCCGGCGAGGCGCGCGGCATCCATCGACCCGGTGCGAGCCTTGCGCATTGAATGAGGGGCCTTCGGAACATCCTCCTCGTTCATTCGAGGATGCTGAAATGTGCAGTCGCGATTCCGGCTCCTAACGAGTCAGGACGACTTCGCTAGGCAGTTTGCGGAGGAGTTCGCTTTCCGAGCGTTGAGATAGATCAATTCTTGGGAGAGGATGTCCCTCTCGATGTAATCAGGACCGGAAACGCCAAGATGTTTCAAATCGGTCATCGCTCCATCGAGTGCGACCTGAACAACCTCAAATCTACCCTAAGAAACCTGCGATTCCAACCTGGTCCCCAACGCAGGGTCTTTTAGTTTTCGAGTTCATTTTCACATCATCGACGACCGGTTTCTACTTCGCAATAGCACGAAGAGGGAGCTACCGGGCAGTCATTGCTTGATGAACATTACCGCGAATCTTTCCAATACAGACGTTACGCTTACGAAAGTTTGCAGGTTGATTGGTTTTCTTAAACCATGCAAGTCTCTGCTGAGAGAGACCTTCGCTTCGGCGCCTTCTCGGCGACCCAAAGAGCCCGCTGAGCTGTGCGCCAAATCACAACCTTCCTTATTTCGGCCTGATCAACATCGTGCTAATATCAACACAAATCAAGACAATTCAATTTTGAGCGGTACCCAGAATTGCCTAACCAATCTGTATCTGTAGCTGCATCCGTCTCCGAATTTCCCGTGCTCCGCCCTAGCGCGGCCAAGCCGCCGATGCTGATCGAGCGGACCCAGCCGGTGCTCGACAAGCTGTCCCGCACGCTCGGCGAGCCGATCATCACCTACTGGAATTCCAACAAAGGTTCCATCTGCCAGAACGATGTCGCCGGCCTGTACGCACTGCTGCGTAAACTCGGCACCGTCGAGCGTCTCACGCTTTTCGTCAAGTCCGACGGCGGCTCTGGCCAGGCATCTCTGCGCATGGTAAACCTGCTGCGCCGCTATGTGAAACATCTCACGGTCCTTGCGCCTCTTGAGTGCCAGTCAGCCGCAACCATGCTGGCCTTAGGTGCCGATCGCATCCTGATGGGACCCTTGGCGCATCTTTCGGCCGTCGATACATCTCTGACCCACGATCTCTCGCCGATCGATCGCGACAACGACCGCGTCAGCGTAAGCAACGATGAGCTGCTCCGCGTAATTCGTCTCTGGACCGAACAGGCCAAGGACTCCACCACAAATCCATACGAATCGCTGTTCCCCTACGTGCATCCGCTGGTCATCGGCGCGGTCGATCGCTCCAGTGCTCTTTCAACCCGCATCTGCGAAGAGATTCTCTCCTACCACATGGATGACAAGGAGCGCGCGAGAGAGATCAGCAACAACCTCAACGCTGGCTACCCCTCGCACAACTACCCCATCACGCTGCGCGAAGCCAGGCGGATTGGCCTCAATGTCGAAGCCATGGACGACAGCATCAATGCACTGCTCTTCGAACTGAACGAGATCTACTCCGAGATGGGCGAGAGCGCCACCACCGACTACGACGAGAAAAATTCGCACGACAACAGCATCATCAAGGTCATGGAAGCCAGCGGAACGCTGATCTACTACCAGCTCGACAAGGATTGGCACTACCGCAGCGAGGAACGCCGCTGGGTGGCTCTCAACGAGAAGAGCCAGTGGCGCAAGGCCGAACTGGTAAAAGGCAAAGTGAACATCTCGCAACTGCATGTGCGTTGACAAAGACCGACAATTTCAAGGGGGGAAAGCACGCCGGTTCTTCGCGACCGGCGTTGCTTTATCTACTCTGCTCTTCAGGTTTGAAGAGCGCCTTCTGCAGACGATCCGGCATCTCTGCCCCATGCCGCTTCGTGTGCTTGGCGACATACATGGCCGCGTCGGCTGCGCTCAGCAGGCTATCGGCCGATGTGCCATCGTCGGGATATAGTGCAACGCCCACGCTTGCTCCTCCGCGAAGGACATATCCTTCAACCGCAAACGGTGCGTCGAAACAGCGCTCGAGGCGTTGGGCGATCTCTTCGAGAGCAGCACGGCTCCGCACCACTGGCACGAGAGCCGCAAACTCGTCGCCTCCCAGTCGCGCCAGCATGTCGCCGGAGCGGAGCTGACGTTTCATACGCATCGAGACTTCCTGAAGATAAAGATCGCCGACATGGTGGCCATAGAAGTCGTTGACCTGCTTGAACTCATCGAGATCGATATAAACCAGGCCGAAGATCGAACCCTCGACTTTTGCCTTTTCAAACAATTGTTCAAGATAGCGATCAAGGGAGAATCGGTTATGGATATCGGTGAGCAAATCGAACTCCGAGCGATAGACAAGGTCTTTATAGAGCTTGCGGGTTTCAATGGCGAGCGTTGCCAGCCGTATTCCCGCTTCCAGCGCGGATGCTTCATCCTGCGGACGAGGCTCGCCGGCTTCGGTAGCTGCAAATAGAGTTCCCAACGATCCACCGGCTCGTGCCGGGATGTCCTGTCGAATAGTCCGCAACCCCTCCGGATTGGTAGGAGCGTTTCCGAGACGGACGCCATCGGGCATCTCGCACCAGCAGAACGGACAATCGAGGCTGAATGCGACCATCTCCGTGATCGCGTCGATCAGTTCGGGCATAGGCCTTGAACTGTTAATGTCCTCGAGAATTCGGCTGCGTTTCATCTCAAGCTGCGCGTTATGCCGCTCTGCCCGGGTTTCATTCTCGGATTGCGCCGTAATGGTTGCGGTCTGGTGCTGTACCTTCATGCGAAGAATCCAGCCCCACACTCCGACGATCAGCACGATTGCCAGAAGCATAACAACGACGCGAACCAGGTTGCCCACGCTCAACAGAGATGGTGCGCCGATGATGACGATATCGTCCGTCGTCCGCATCAGGATGTCGAATGGCACCTGCGTGTCAAAGGGATTCGAAGCTCCCATGATGCAGATTCCAGCGACTCGCACCTTCGAGCCGAGGGCCAGATGTTTCAATGCCGGAAGCGCCGTCGTTTGCAGGCTTCGCGGCGGCGGAAGCCGATAAATGGCCGAGAACAGGTTCCCGCCCGCGCTCAGCACATATTCGTCCTGTGCAGCGCTCCGGTGTTCTGCCAGAACCTGGGCTTCAGTTGAAATCAGGTCGAAGAGGTGATGGCTCGTTGCGAGTTCGGTCCACGTTACCGGTAGCGGTGCAATCGGCGTTGAAATCTCCCGATCGAGAACTTCGCCCGCGGTCAACGCCAGAAATCCATCGTGTACGTCGGGAAACCCGGTCGCTTCGGCTTGGTCGCCGATGCGCAGGGGAGCAACGGATGCCGTCATGATCCAAAGGCTCTTTGAGCCATCCTGCAACACAACTGCGCTGCCAGGCTGATAGTAGGTAATAATCCCGCGCACCCTGACGCGCTGCGTCAGGTTTTGCACCCGATAAGCCCTCAGCACCTCGTCCATCGAGGTGAATGGCAGATCCCAGGGGTCCCTGGGGGCTGCTTTCACCACGCGGACTGCAGACGGCGAGTTTGCGTGGAGCAGGATTCCCGTTATTTGCATTTTGCCGTCAAACCGGCCGGAAGCTGCGCCGGTCAACTCGACTTCGGCGTCAAGAATACCCTTAAGACCGTCCACACTATCGCTGTCGATGACGGCGGCAATCGGTCCGCCATCGCTGCGCAATTGAATCGAGATACTGGGCCTGTCAGAACTCTGGACAAGGTCAACGCTTCGAACCGTTCCGTGAACCGTTACCAGCCGACAATCGAATTCGGTGCGAATTAATTGGTCGAAGGTTGCCGGCACCGGCTTGGGCAGGTCCCCACGACCCAATACGCTGATGCTGGTGGCCGATATGATGGGCCGGAAGCTCTCGTGAGTCGTTCCTTTGATCAGCACACGATCGCCAACCGAAAGTCGAGTTTCCACCTTCGGCTGAACGTAGATGGCCTGGTCGCCATCCTGAACAAAGAGCGTGCGCTCATACCCGCGATAGTAGGTGACGGTAGCCTCAAACGAGACTGGAAGCTGGTGGCTGGCTTGGGCGTTGCTGAGAGCGTGGATCGCACGCAAAGATGTAAGCGACCGCTCACGTCCTTCCTGAACGGGCGCCGCGAGCAACGGTGGTGCGACCACGGAGAGCGCAAGGCTCACCACCGTTAGCGCCAGGATTTGCCGGGATTTACCGCTCAACGCCATTCCCTAGAGTCCTTAGAGCTGCCTGCTAGTTCCTCGAATTGCGGAACTTAGCTGATATCGCATGTAGTAAAGACATCGGCAAGACTGATAAAAGTCTACGCTCAACTTTGATTACTTCAGTTACACCTTTCGGGGAATCGGTACTACACAGGTCATAACACTCCGGCGCGAGATGGCGGTTCTCAAGGCATGTCGCGGGGGTCGCAAGGTATGATGGCAGCGGCTCAGATTCGGGAGAGCACCTTTCAATGGCGAGCAACCCTGAAATTCCCCCAGTTGTCACCTCGTTTCCTCCCAGCGGGACTCAATCTCTGCCTACCCGACACATACGCGTGCTGGGCGTACCCCTCGATATGGGTGCCAGCCGGCGAGGCGTAGACATGGGTCCGTCTGCAATGCGTGTTGCCGGACTGGAAGCTCGCCTCGAGTCCCTCGGCCACCACGTGAGCGACGGCGGCAATGTGGCGGTGGACATCGCTGAGACACAGAACTTCGGCAACCCTAACGCGCGCTATCTTAAGCAGATCGCCGACACCTGCACTCGTATCGCAGCCGCTGTCTCAAAGACCCTGGAAGAGGGAATGACCCCCCTGGTGCTGGGCGGAGATCACTCCATCGCGGTCGGGTCGGTCTCAGGCGTCTCGGAGTTTTATCGCCGCCAGAATCAGAAGATCGGCGTGATCTGGATCGATGCCCATTCCGACATCAACACCCCCGACACCTCACCCAGCGGCAACGTCCACGGCATGCCGCTGGCGGCGCTGCTCGGCCTGGGACCCGATCTGCTGACCAACATCGGCGGATTCTCGCCCAAGATCGCTCCGGAAAACACAGTGCTGGTCGGTGTGCGCGATATCGACTCGGCCGAGCGAGCCAACATTCGCCGCGCCGGCATCGGCGAGGTCTACACCATGCGCGACATCGACGAGCGAGGCATGCGCGCCGTGATGGAAGAGGCTCTGCGTGCCGCGGGGCGGGGAACTGCCGGCTATCACGTCTCGCTCGACATGGACTGGATCGACCCCGAGGACGCGCCTGGCGTAGGCACACCCGTTCGCGGAGGCGCGACCTATCGCGAAGCGCATTTGGCCATGGAGATTCTCGCCGACCACGGCCGCATGCTCAGCTTCGAAATCGTCGAGGTAAATCCCGTGATCGACGAGCACAACCGCACCGCCGACCTCGCCGTAGAACTGGCCTGCTCGGCATTCGGGAAAAAGATTCTCTGACCTCGGCCGAAGGTGTTCAACAATAATCAGGGTGCCCATTCATGACGCGGTTTCTTCGCGGCATGAGTGGGAAAGCATGAACCTCGCCTGTCACCCTTCTCCGCCTTCATCTGAGCGACAATAAGACCGATGGCAAAAAAACTTCGCGTAGGCATTCTCTTTGGTGGGCGCAGCGGCGAACATGAAGTCTCGCTTCTCTCCGCCGCATCGATTCTCAAGGCAATCGATCGCAAAAAATTCGACGTGGTGCCGATCGGCATTACCAAGGAAGGTCGCTGGCTTGCCGCTGCGGACGCCGCGGGACTTCTCGAAGGCAATCAGAGCGCGGTGGCGCGCCGCCTGCGTGCCGGCGATCCCGAAGCGACTCCAGGGGCAAAGCTCCTGCATGAGGGCATTCCGACGCTGCTCGCGCCCGTTCCCGGACCCCAGGGTCCTGAAGGGAAAGCAATCGATGTCGTCTTCCCCGTTCTGCACGGGACCTTCGGCGAAGACGGCACTATCCAGGGGCTCTTCGAACTGGCGGGTATCGCCTACGTCGGCTCCGGCGTTCTCGGTTCTTCCGCAGGCATGGACAAGGACGCGATGAAGCGCCTGTTCGCGCAGGCAGGTCTGCCAATCGTCAAACACGTCACGATCCTGCGCTCTGAGTGGGAAGCATCGCCGCGCAAAATCACTGCTCGCATTGAAGCAGCGCTCAAGTACCCGCTGTTCGTAAAGCCCGCAAATCTCGGCTCATCGGTTGGCATCAGCAAGGCACATGACCGCAAGGAACTCGGTCCTGCTCTGGATGAGGCCGCCAAATACGACCGGAAACTCGTCATAGAGCAGGGGGTAGGCGGCAGCAAATCGCGCGCACGCGAACTCGAAGTCGGAGTTCTCGGCAACGACAATCCCAAAGCCAGCGTTGTCGGCGAAATCATCCCCGGCAAGGAGTTCTACGACTACGAAGCCAAGTACCTGTCCGAAGGCTCTGTGCCCGTCATTCCGGCCAAATTAACCAAGACCGAAGCGAGCAAGATCCGCGAGATGGCAGTCGCCGCCTTCCGCGCCTGCGATCTCTCGGGCCTCGCGCGTGTCGACTTCCTCATGGAGCCCGATGGCAAGCGTCGCATCTATCTCAACGAGGTGAATACGCTGCCCGGCTTCACGCAGATCAGCATGTACCCCAAGCTGTGGCAGGCGACCGGAGTCCCGTACAGCGACCTGATCACGCGTCTCATCGAACTTGCCCTCGAACGCCACAAGGACAAGAACCGGAACAAGTACAGCAGGGAATAGAGAAACAGGGAATCGGGAGTCGGGAATAAGAGATAAGGAGCCGGGAACTACGCTTGTCTCCCCGGTGTCTAAGTAATGAGATGAGGAGCTTTTACGCTTTTGAAAACCGAATTCAAACCAAAGTCTCTTAAAGCACATCTCCCGCAAGTTATTCCCTAGTCCCTATTCCCTGATCCCTGTCTTACCGTATCCTTGACAGCGAGGAAAGTCTGCAATGACCCTGCTCGATGCTCCGAAGTTTGACCAAGCCCGCGAAAACCGCAACCGCGCCGTGCTTTATGGCGGTGGCGGCCTGTTGTTCCTTGTCATTGTGGTCTTCTGGCTTGTTGCCGGCCACCCTGCCGACTTTCCCTGGAACTGGTGGACGCATCTCCGGGGCCGGCACACGATCAACCACTTCATGGAGACGGTTGAGAAAAACGACCTCAAGCAGGCCTACGGCATCTGGATGCACGATCCCAAATGGCAGCAGCACCCTGAGAAGTATGGTTCCTACACCTTCGATCGATTTCAAGCTGATTGGGGTTCGAACAGCAGCCAGAATGAATATGGAGTTATCCAGACCCACAAGATTGTCGCGGCCCGTGTATTCCGCAATGTGCTGTTGGTTGGGCTGTTGATCAACGGCCGCAAAAGCAAGGCGCTGTTCCTTACCTACTACCCCAAAGACCACACGCTCGACTTCGCGCCACCCGACGAAGAGCTGTATCTCGGGCCGTAGTGCTCGCTACTAGGCCGATTAGAGTTTTTTTAGCGTGACACTCAGGCGGAGGCCATCTCCGCCTGAGTCTTTTCCAGGCTTCCTGCGTCTTCCACATTCAGTGACTTCTGCGCCGGGTCAATCTGCTTCAGCAGTCCGCACAGCACCTTGCCCGGGCCTGCTTCGATAAATAATTCAGCCTCCGCACCAACCAGGGTCCTCATACAGTCCACCCAGCGCACCGCCCCAGTCACCTGCTCGATCAGCGCATCGCGCGCTCCATCGGCTGTCGTCACCATCGTTCCGCTTGCGTTTGAAGCGACAGGAAACTTCGGATCGGAAAGCTGCAATCCCGCCAGCACACGCGCCACTTCCTCTTGCGCCGGTTGCATCAAAGCGCAATGGAAGGGCGCGCTGACCGGAAGCATCACCGCGCGCCGCGCGCCGAGGGTCTTGCACAATGCCGCAGCCTTCTCTACTGCCGCCGTCGCACCTGAAATCACTGTCTGTCCAGGCGAATTCAAATTTGCTGCCGCCACGACTAGCCCCGTCTCCTTCGCGGCCGCGTCGCATGCTTCGACCACCTGCGCTGGATCGAGCGACAGAATTGCCGCCATCGCACCCTGTCCCGCCGGTACAGCCAATTGCATCGCCCGTCCGCGCGCCTTCACCGCTCGCACCGCATCGGCAAACGTAATCGTCCCCGCCGCAACGTGTGCCGACCACTCACCTAGCGAGTGCCCCGCGGCCAGCGCCGGTTGCACGCCATGTTCTGCCAGAACGCGCAGCGCCGCCACGCTAACCGTCAGAATCGCAGGCTGCGTGTTTTCCGTCAGCTTCAGGTCTTCTTCAGGTCCTTCAAAGCAAAGTTTCGACAGCGCAAATCCACAAGCCTCATCTGCTTCGGCGAAGGTTTGTTTGGCGATAGGGAACCGCTCAGCGAGATCGCGGCCCATGCCCACCGTCTGCGATCCCTGCCCCGGAAAGAGAAATGCAATCTTCTTGTTCATTTCATTGAGGATTGTATCGCGAAGAGCTTGTGCGATTTTCCTCCTCGCACTTCGCGGAACTGGAGAGCGAGCGTGAGACTTATGCCAACCATCCATCGCGGGTAATTAAGAAATCCTGCCCAGCATCGTCAATGTGGTCAACGGTCCCTGGCGAACTGCAAGGTTGCCAGTCGCATCACAACCAGTGAAGCGGACTCGGCGATTCGGCGAATCATCGCGGCGAACATTGAGAGGAAAAAATGGCGAAACAAAACAAGAAAGAGAAAGTAGACCTCAGCGAGAGTTCTGTTTTTGGCAACGATACATCGAACCCTCCAACTGATCGTCCCGAAGACCTTGCGACCGACGCGGAACTGGATCGCCTGGAGGCAATTACGGGCGGTGCGGACGAGCCCCTCATCTTCGAAGGTTCGCTTGAACAGAAGTTCGACGAACTCGATGCCAGCACCGAGGAAGAAGTGGACGCTCTCGAAGTAAACCTGCTCCAGGAAGACGAACGTCCCAACGCACGCGACGGCTCCGGCCTGATTGTGGACGAGACGGCAGAACAGCGCATCGCGCGCTTCACTGAAGCCGATCCGATGCAGTCTGATCTCGGAGCAGAGAGTGTAGAGCCTGCAGGCGACGACACCAGCGATGTTCTGCGCAGGCATCACCCCAACACATCAATTGCGCGTTCCGATGCGGTAGTTGAAGGAAACCTCGACGAGCCCATGGACGAAACCGTCACCGAGCGCAAAGCCGACGAAGGCACCGCCGGATAAAATTCCGGAGACAGGTACAGTTCCCTGTGGTCTGATTTTCAAGGCCGAGATTCGGTTGCCTCACAATTGTTATAACCGACGTCAGTTCCAGCGCTTCTTGTCGTCCTGGTCTTCGTCAATCTGCTTTCCGCTGCCGTCGAACTTGATCGTCCGGCCTTGGGAGCGCATGTAGACCTCGAACTTCTTCGCGGCGCGCCGACGCTTCCAGCGGTAGTAGCCGTTGCGCAGCCCATACCATCTTTCGCTGAGCACAAATGAGACTCCGCGTCGCGGCGCCATGCGGATGAAAATGAACCCGGCCAGGGCTCCGCCAAGTTGCGCAAAGGCGTACATGCGCATGCTGCCGAACATCATGGCAATTGCCACCAGCGCATAGATAATCGCCATGTAGCGTGCCTTGATGCCAATGACGAAGAACATCTGGAATTGCACGTCGCCGTAAAGTAGGCCGATGGCCATCAGCAGACCGAAGATTCCCCCGAAGCATCCGTACAGCGGAAACGTAACCAGCGTCGAACTCACCGCAACGCTCGCGCCGTAGATGGCGACCGCAGCCAATGCCGTCCCGACCACCGACGCTGCGTAAAGCCCCATGACCCACGTATCGTTGTGGAACGATTCGAGGAATCCCGCCAGAAACCAGATAGAGAGCAGCTCAAACAGCGTGGAAACGACCAGGCCAGTGGGGTGCACAAAGCTGTAGGTGAAAGGCTGCCATATCCACCCATGCAAAAACGTCGTTGGGTAGAAAAGCAGGTAGTCAAGCGCCGATCGCGTTGCCACCGGGGCTGTCAGCCCCGCAATGGCAAGCAGGAAATAGGCGCCAAGGTTCACCAGCACCAGTCGGCGGGTGGCGCCGTGAAAATCGGGGAATGCAAACGGTGTGGCGCCAATCCTTGCCATGGTAGTGAACAGGTTAAATGGAACGCCTTAGGCGTGTCATCGGCACACCCAACCCAGGGCGGCAACATTCACACTTCTACCCTCTCTCAAGGAACGACAACCAGCCCGCGATGGCCTTTTGCGTCGACGGCGCGAACACCGAAGATCACGTTGTCTTTGGAGATCGGGAGCGACACCGTAACCGCCTCCCCCGGCGAAGCTGCCGCGACCTCCTTCACGTATTGCCAGTTCGGAGCAGTAGTTTCGCGCCACAGCACCTCGTAATGTGCCACTCCGCCACCTGCTGGCGCCGCCCACGTCAATGTCGAACCGTTCTCCGTCATCTTGTTGACGATGGCGACCTTCAGCGGTAAGCCGGGAGCAGCGGCCAGCGTCGCCAGGCTCGCCGCATTCAGCCGTGCCACCTGGGCGATGTAATTGAAATCCACAAACTCGATCAGGTCGCCCATCACGGGATCGCCGGACCCCGCCGCAGGTTGCGTCACATTTTTGTGCTGATGGTTGTAGTCCTCGCGCCACTCGGTGAACCGCACCGCCGCAAAGCCTTCATGGTTGAATGAGCTATGGTCCCCACCTCGCAAATAGCGATCAGGCCGGTCGACCAGAAATGCCGAAAATGGCTTCCCCTGCGCCGGTCGCGAAAAATACGTGCGCCCCGTGTCGGCGATGGACCGGGCCAGCTCACGGCTCGGCGAGTCGTTCTCCTTGCCCAGATCGCGAATCCGCTGGGCCTCTTCTGGAGTGGCCGCCACCGGAACGCCCTCGGAAAATATCCGCACCCGATCCTTCATCTGCAGCGTATCGCCCGGCGTCGTGTTGCCGCCCACAATGTCGTTGTTCAGCACTGCTTCCAGATCCCAGCCCTCATCCTTTGCCAGCTTGGCCAGATGTCCTGAGCCAACCAGGCCCTGCTCCTCTCCGGCGACCGCCGCAAAGACAATCGTCCCTGGAAACTTCAGCTTGCTCAAGGCGCGTGCGCTCTCCAGCGAAACGGCGACGCCTGATGCATCATCGTTGGCGCCAGGGGCTGCGCCGGATGTGTCCGCCCAATTCTTCATCACGTTGGAATTGATGGAATCGTAGTGGCCGGTTACCAGAACCATGCGCTTGGCCTGCTGCGGGTCTGTGCCGCGCAAAATGGCGTAAACATTCGTGATTTGTGTCGACTTTTGAATCCGCCGGGCCCACCGCGCGCCGCTGGCTGGATCGGCGGTGAATGTATCGCGCTTTACCTCGAGGCAGCCGCCGCATTCCTGCGAGATTGCTTCAAACTGGCTCGCGATCCAGTCCGCGGCTGCATTAATTCCCTGGCCGGGCGGCAGATCAGACTCCATGCTCGACAACGTGTTGCGGGTACCGAAACTAACCAGCTTTTCTATCGTCTGATGTATTTGACTGGGCTTGATCGTCGCGACAGCCCGGGCAATCGCCGGATCGACAGGTGCCGGGCCAAGGGGGGTAGCGTGAAAAGCATAGTCAAGCTGCGCCATCGCAGCGCCACACGCGAGCACAAGCCCGCAAAGCAGGACCAGAAAAGAACGCTTCATTCTTCATTCTCCGGAGGGTTTACTTCGGTTTCAAGAGGGGGAAGCGGCCTCTTGACCTTTGGATCGGTTTGCCTAAAACTAACCCAAGTCCGTACCCTAGAGGTACCGTCATCCTACATCACGAAATGCCTTGGGAGAGGAGGCTGCCATGACAAGCTGCCCTGAATGTGAAAACGATCTAGATATCGATGTTGAAGAAGCGGAAGAGGGCGACGTGGTCGCCTGCACTGAGTGTGGAACTGAGTATGAAATCGTCGGCGTTGAACCACTCGAGATTTCGAAAGTAGAAGAGGGAATCGACGAAGACGAAGACGATTTTCTGAATGAGGACGAGGAGGAAGAGTGATAGGGAACCGCTCAAAATTGGTGGCACGATTGGCTTTCGCCGCCTTCGCAGTGGTTATTATTTCAGCGGTACAACCTGTTGGCGTGGCCTACGCGCAAAACCTGGGTCAGCGCAACGTAGCCGGCCTCGTCGTAGACGCCGACTCTTCACCCGTGCAAGGTGCTACCGTCTTTCTCCAAAATCAGAAAACCAAGGCCATCCGCAGCTATACGTCTGCCAGCAATGGCAGCTTTCGCTTTGCCCAGGTTGGAATGACCGACGACTACGATCTGTGGGCCCAGAAGGACGGCAAGAAAAGTCCCGTCAAAACTGTCAGTTCGTGGGATGCACGAAAAGATTTTCAAACGGAATTAAAGCTGAAGTAGTCACAGCCTGTCGCTGTCAGCTGCGTTTTCATCGACTCGAAATCGGGGCAGGCTACTTCTGCTTGCCCCGGCTCGAAACACAAACTGATTTCCATCCACATCCTTGAACACGGCCACCGAGCCCCACTGCTCCGTCGTCGGCTCCTTCGTAAACACAACACCCTTCGCTTTCAACAACTCTACCGTTGCAAACACGTCGTCGCACCAGAACGAAATCGACTGAAACTCGCCGATGCGCTTCTCGTGCCCTTCCGGCGTGAAGAGCGCAATACCGGTATCCGCACCCGGGATCATCAGCTCAATCCATCGCTGCTTCGGCATGAAGGGCTGATCCGTCAGCACCTTCATCCCCATCGCTTCGGTGTAGAACTTCAACGCGGCATCCTGATCGTGCACAGGAATTCCCACAAACTTGATTCCTCGAATCATCTCTCCCTCACAGTGGTTCGAGAATAGCGCGGCTCATTTTTGTAATCAATCAGCCAGTAATTGCTGTAGTATCGGTTGGTATAGTCATGCTCGTCCTCGACAAATACATCACCGACACCCTGATGCGCGATCTCGTCGGTCACGATCGCAAGCCGGTCAGCTTTCTTGTGTATCTCTGGCTGGCCGCTGAACAGGCCAAGACCTCAGACCATGTGCGCGTGAGCTATCAGCAGGTCGCCGAGTCCGTGGGCATATCAAAAAGCTCCGCCCAGTCCGCGATCCGCTGGCTGATCAAGCGTAAGCTGCTCGGCGTCAAGAAAGAGAGCATGACCGCGACGCCCGTGTATACGGTTCGCAGTCCATGGCGAGATGGTGAACGCCATATTAAAAATCGCGCATGAATCTCGCGCCTGTTCCCCGTCGGACGTTATCCTTCGAGCTTCTTCGTCACCAGTTCATTCAGCAGCGCGGGGTTGGCTTGTCCCTTTGACGCCTTCATCACGTGGCCAACAAAGAATCCCACAAGCGTCCTCTTGCCGGCGCGGTACTGTTCCACCTGCTTTGGATTCTCCGCAATTACCTGATCGATCATTGCCTCGATTGCCGAAGCGTCAGTAAGCTGCTGCGGCTTCTCGCGTTCGTAAACAGCCGGGAAGTCCTCGCCCTTTTCAAAACAGATATCGAACAACCCCTTCATCTGTTTTGAACTGATCTTGTCCTCGTCAAGCAGATCTGCTGCCAACACCACCCCCGCCATCGAAACAGGAGACTGATCCAGTTCCAGTCCCAGCGCCTTTAGGCGGCCGCCGAGTTCGCTCAACAGGATATTGGCCACCCGCCGCGGATTCTTTGCCGTCTTCGCCGCAGCCTCAAACCGGTCGGCAAACTCGCGAGACCCTGTGAGCGTGTGCGCATCTTTTGGGTTCAACTCATACTCAGCAATCATCCGCACGCGCCGCGCCTCCGGCAGTTCCGGAAGCTTCGCCTTCGCCGCCGAAATGAACTCCGGCGTAACGATCAGCGGTGGCAAGTCCGGTTCCGGAAAGTAACGATAATCGTGCGCCTGTTCCTTCGAACGCATGGAATACGTACGGCCTTCATGCGCGTTCCATAGTCGCGTTTCCTGAATTACGCGACCGCCTTCCTCGATCACCTCAATCTGCCGCTCGATCTCGAATTCCAGCGCAGCGCGAATGAAGCGGAAGCTGTTCACGTTCTTGACTTCAGCTTTCGTACCAAACTTCGGCGCGCCTTTCAGCCGCACGCTGACGTTAGCATCGCAGCGAAGCGAGCCCTCCTCCATGTTGCAATCCGACACCGCGGTGTACAGCAGAATCTCCTTCAGCCGCGTCAGGTATTCGAAAGCTTCGTCCGGAGTGCGAATGTCCGGCTCGCTCACAATCTCGGCCAGGGGAGTGCCGCAACGATTCAGATCCAGGTAAGTCCGCGTCGCCGAATCGGAAAAGCCGTCATGCAAGCTCTTGCCCGCATCCTCTTCCATGTGCAACCGCGTAATCCCGATTCTCTTGATGCTGCCGTCTGCGGTTGGAACCTCGATCCAGCCGTGCTCGGCCAGCGGCTTGTCGTATTGCGAAATCTGGTAGCCCTTGGGCAGGTCGGGATAGAAGTAGTTCTTGCGCGCAAAGATCGACCGCTCGCGCACTTCGCAATTCAGTGCCAGCGAAGCCAGCACCGCAAACTCCACCGCCCTGGCGTTCAGCACCGGCAGCGAACCGGGCAGCCCCAGGCACACCGGGCAGATATTCGTGTTGGGCTCCGAGCCAAACTTGTTCGCGCACCCGCAAAACACCTTGCTCGCTGTGAGCAGTTGCACGTGCACCTCGAGCCCAATCACCGGCTCGTACTTGGCAAGAACATCAGGGGACAGCGCCGTCGCAGCCATAGCTGGATTTTACCGCGCAAGCGTGCGTCGAGACTGAAACCCGCTGACTTGCTAACTCGCTTTCCGCGCAGCGGACGCTGACCCGCTAATCCCGTTTCCTACTCCGCCGGATCCTCCGCAGTGAATGCCGAGCAGCACGGCTTCTCCGTGGCATGGAAGTTCATCAGTTCCGCGCGAATCCCATCCGGGTCGTACATGTTGAACTGCCCTTTGCCGTCCTTGCCGATCTTGGGCGCCGCGTCGTGCCTGCCTTCCAGCCGGTTGCCGGCCTGCAGCACCTTGAACGCATCCTCCACCGATTTTTGGCCAATGGCGAAGTGGTCCAGCACGCCCAGCGTCTGCTGCGACATATTCGCAGGAATGCCCGTTCCAGAGGGACCGCTGGTCATCATGTACTCCACCCAGTCGTGTCCGTCGGGAACCTGCTGGCTCACCCAGTCGACTTTGTCGTCTTGCATACCGCCGTACCAGTACGGTTTGAACCCAAGCAGTTCGCGATAAAACTTGTCTTGTGCCGCGCGGCTATGCACCAGGAAACCAACGTGAATGATGTGGTGGCCGATCACGTTCGGATTGTCCGGTGCCTTGGCATTCGCAGCCGGTTGCACAAACTGGATCCTGTTGCCTTCGGGGTCGAGCACCTCGAACCAACGGCTCCCGTCCGAAGCCTTCGTCACCGCGGCCGGCGTCTTCCATCCCTTTGCGGCAAGATACTTCCGCATGCCCTCCGCATTCACAGTATTGAATGCCGCATGATCCATCCGATTGATGCCCGAATTCGGCGGCAACGGCAGCACCTCGATATACTGCGTCGCGCTGAAAGCATACTTCACGCCCTGGGGATTCTCGGGATCTGCTTCCTTCGCCGCGCCAAGAACCACACGATAGTAGCGGTCCGTTGCGGCCGCGTCCGAAGTGTAAACAGCCAGGTGCGAAATTCCGGTAATCTCGGGCCGTTCCTGCGCCGTCAACGCGACACCAGCTATTCCCAACACAGCCATTCCCGCCACAACGAAAAACTTCGAATACATATTGCACCTCATATTGTCAGCGGCATCACAATAAATCGATTTGGCACATCCTGTAAACCTGCATCGCCAATTGCTCGACTGCAGCCGCCCCCACTACTCTTCCGCCCCTGAAGCTCCGACAAAAGTTGAAAGTGTTGTCCCGTCCCCCAAGCTCCCCAAAAGTTGAAAGTGCTGTCCCGTCCCCCAAGCTCCACAAAAGTTGCAGGTGTCATTCTGAGCGAACGGGGCCCCGAACGTTTTAGGGGTCCCCGAAGAGCGAAAGCTCTTTGGGGCAGGTTCGGGGGTGGGGAGCGAAGAATCTGCTTTTGAACTTGCATTGCCTTGTCACTGACCACGGTCAGACAGAATCCTGACTTACAATCGCTCCATGCCCCGCCAGACTCTCTCTGCATTCATTTCTGTACTCGCAAGTACCGCAATCCTCTCCCTGCCAACTGTCGCCCAGTCGGCGCTGCCCACAACGTCTCCCGCCGACCGCGCCGAAGCCCGCGACATCTTCAAGCAACTCATCGAAATCAACACCACCGACACGCCTAAGGGCAGCGTGACTGCAGCGGCAAAAGCGATGCAGAAGCGCTTTCTTGACGCAGGCTTCGCGCCAGAGGACATGCATCTGCTTGGCCCCGATCCGAACAAGATGAATCTGATCGTGCGCATCCCCGCGGCTGCGCCGACCAGCGAAAAGCCCATCCTGTTTCTTGGCCATCTCGACGTAGTAGAAGCTTTGCCGAGCGACTGGCATACAAATCCCTTCGAGTTTGTCGAGAAGGACGGTTACTTCTACGGCCGCGGCACACAGGACATGAAGGAATCCGATGCCGCTCTTGTCTGGACGTTTCTGCGCCTTCATCGCGAGGGCTACAAACCAAAGCGCGATCTAATCCTCGCCCTAACCGCCGACGAAGAAGGCGGCAAATTCAACGGGCCGCAGTGGCTGCTGAAAAATCATCGTGACCTGGTCAATGCGGCGTTCGTCATCAACATGGATGCAGGCGGCGTCGAACTGGATCATGGCCGCATCGTGGTCGCAGATGTCGAAGCCACCGAGAAGGTATACGCCGACTTCGAAATCACCGCTACGAATCCCGGCGGACACAGTTCGCGCCCACGCCACGACAACGCCATCTACGAACTCACCGCCGCCCTCAACAAGCTCTCGGTCTACTCGTTCCCGTTTGAGCTCAACGAAGTGACACGGACCTACTTCACAAATCTGGCCTCCCAGGAGACTGGCAAAACCACGACGGATATTAAAGCTGTCCTTGCCAACCCGCCCGACCTTGCCGCCGCTGCACGCCTCAGCGCAGAGCCGGACTTCAATTCGAACTTCCGCACCACGTGTGTTGCCACCATGCTCCAGGCCGGCCACGCGCGCAACGCGCTTGCACAAACCGCAAAAGCCAACGTCAACTGCCGCATTTTCCCCGGTCACTCGCCCGAGGAAATTCGTCAGCAGCTCATCGCGCTCTTCGCAGATTCCAAGCTCAGCGTGAAATACATCTCAGACGCCGGCCAGGTCTCTGACACCGCTCCCGATCGCAAGGCCATTGCACCACCTCCACCCATCAAGGAGGTCTTCGAGCCACTCACACGTATCACGCAAGCCATTTGGCCGGGCGTTTCCGTATCCCCCGTCATGGAAAACGGTGCCAGCGACTCTATCTACTTCGCCCAGGCAGGCATTCCCAGCTATGGCTATTCGGCCATCGCGCTTGAGCGCGACGACGATCGCGCCCACGGTCAGGATGAGCGCCTGCCGGTTGATTCTTACTGGAAGTCCCTGGATTTCTTCTACGCCTTCTCCAAAGCCCTTGGTGACGAATGATTCTCGACCGTGCCTGCATCACATGCGGAGACTCGGCTAGCACATTATGATGGAAATCCGTAAGCCACATTCGTCTACCGGAGTCGCCAGGATGGCGGGCAAGATCGAACTGATGCTGGGCCCGATGCGAAGCAACAAAACTGCGGAGCTGCTGCGCCGCGCCGACATGCGACGCCAGTATGCCAAGCAGTACGTGCTCCTGCTCAAGCCCAGCGACGACACCAAGGGTGGCCCGGGCCTCGTCGAAAGCCGTAATCCCAACGGCCACGCCAAAATGACTGCCCTCGAATTCCCATCAACCAATCCCTGGTCCGTCCTCACGGTCATCGATAGCCTCGAACAGGAAATCGGCAAACGCGTCGAATGCATCGCCATCGATGAAGGCCAGTTCGTCATCGACCTCTTTCTTTTCACCAAGAACTTGCTCGACGCCAATCACGACGTTCTCGTCGCGGGCCTCGATCTCGACTTCCGCGCCACGCCATTCGGCGAGATGCTCAACCTCACCTGGCTCGTGAACGCCTACGGCGGCAGCATCACCGAGTGCATGGCCTACTGCACCTGCGGCGCTCGCGCCCTCTATTCTCAACGTCTCATCGACGGCAAACCAGCACCCTACGACAGCCCCATCAAAATGCCCGGAGATGCCTACGAACCGCGCTGCGCCGAGCACTTCGTCCTACCCGGACGCCCACACTAGAGTCATTTCTCACTTCCGGGAGCGGCGCCTGAAGTTCTTCACGATAAAAGTTAAAGTGTCATTCTGAGCGAACGGGACCCCGAACGAACCGGGGCCCCGAAGAGCCGGGGACCCTCTGGGTGGCTCCTTGGGGCAGGTGTGGGGGTGGTAAGCGAAGAATCTGCTTTTCGTTTCCAGAAGTCTCCACGCCCACACACCGCAATCAAATATAGCGGTGTCATTCTGAGCGAACGGGGCCCCGAACATACCAGGGGCCCCGCAGAGCGATCGCTCTGTGGGGTAGGTTCGGGGGTGGTGAGTGAAGAATCTGCTTTTGCACTTCGACGTATGCCGGTAGCCATGAAATCTCACTAACCCCGATCCTGTAAGCTTGTTCCCGCACATAGAGGAGCCCGCGGCGAGTGAGCCCAGCACCCATGAGTCCGCTCTACCGCAAGATCGCGTGGCGGCTTGTTCCGTTCCTCATGCTGCTCTACATGGTCGCGTTCCTCGACCGCGTCAACATCAGCTTTGCCGCGCTCACCATGAACCGCGACCTCGGCATCAGCGAGAGCGTCTACGGCTTCGCTGCCGGCGTCTTCTTCCTCAGCTACTGCCTATTCGAAGTCCCCGCCAACCTTGTGCTCACTCGGCTAGGCGCACGTCGCTGGCTCTCTATCCTCATGGTCATCTGGGGATTTGTCTCCATGGCCACTGCCTTCGTGCACACTGAGGCCTCCTACATCGGTATGCGGTTCCTGCTCGGTATCGCGGAGTCGGGTTTCTATCCCGGCGTCATCTACTACTTCACCTTCTGGATGCCGAGGACTCTGCGCACGCGCATTCTTGCGCTCTTCCTCCTCGCTGTCCCGCTGTGCAACTCCATCGGTTCGCCCATCTCCGCGCACATCCTGCTGCTCAACGACGTCTCCGGCCTGCGTGGTTGGCAGTGGCTCTTTCTGTTGGAGGGGCTCCCCGCCGTGATTCTTGGAGTCGCCGCCTGGTTCCTGCTGGCCGACGGCCCCTGGTCCGCTCCGTGGCTTTCCTCCGTCGAGCAAGATCAGGTCACGACCGACTTGCTGCACGACGAGTCATCGCAACCAGAATCCGGCAAACAAACCCTCAACGTCGCTCGCGATTGTGTCATTTATTTCCTATGGAGCAGCGGCAACTACGGCCTCACCTTCTGGCTGCCCCGGATCCTCACCAACGTTGGAGCTTCCAATCTCTCCACTGGCTGGTGGGCCACGATCACCTTCGGTTTCGGGGCACTCGCAATGGTATGGGCCAGCCGCCGTCGCAGCTTCCGTGCATTGCCCTGGCTCTTCCTGGCATCGTCTGCGGGTTTCATCACCGTAGGGCTGGCGCACACGGCGCTCATCGCGGTGGCAGGCTTCAGCCTTGCCGCCATGGGCATCCTTGCCTCATTGCCCATGTTTTGGAGCCTCGCCGCCAGCCGCCTCAGCGGAAAGGCCGCCGGGGCCGCTATCGCCCTCGTCAACTCAGTCGGTGCCGTCGGCGCCTTCGCCGGACCCTCCGCCATGGGCTGGCTCAAGACCGTTACTCATCACTACACCACCGGCCTCTGGGTCATCGCGGCAGCAATGGCACTGGGCGGGTGGCTTGTTTACGGCGAATCCGTGCGCTCTCCAGTTCCGACGCCCCAGGCAGCCGACTAGTCGGTGCCTTTCTCCGAATTTAGATTGTCGTGAAGTCGGTTAAACTAGGAACTGCATGATCCTCCCGTTTGTCCGCGAAATATTCGCGGAACTGGAGCAGTCCTCCTCCTTTGATCGCGTTCGCAGGCACCTCTCCCTCGGTGTCGGTCGCAGGCGTGTGTCCGGACTCACCAATACCGCCCGTTCGCTCTACATTCCTCTTCTCGCCCGAGCTGCCAAGCAACCGGTGATCGTTGTTGTGGCCGACAACAAAGCCGCCGAAGCTCTCGAGCTAACGCTCCGCGCTGGATGTGAACTCACTGGTGCGGTCGATCCCAGCCGAGTTGTCCGCCTGCCCGCCCACGACGTGCTGCCGTTTGAGAACCTCTCTCCCCACCCCGACGTGCAGGAGCAGCGCGCCGCCGCACTCTTCAAACTCGCAACCGGAGCAGTCTCAATCCTGATTGCACCCGCCGAGGCTGCAGCGCTTCGGCTCTTCAATCGGGACTACTACGCGAGCCTTGCCGTCACTGTGCGGCGTGGCGAAGAAGTCGACGTCGAAATCCTCACGGGCCACTTGGCCAGCGTCGGCTACACACAGATGGACCTCGTCGAGATGCCGGGCCAATTCACCCGTCGCGGCGGCATCCTCGACATCTACTCGCCCGAAGCCGATCGCCCCGTGCGTATCGAGTTCTTCGGCGACGAAATCGACACGATCCGCAAATTCGACCCCGAAACGCAGCGCTCGCAATCCGGCCTCGACGAAACCCAACTTCTGCCGCTAACCGAAACTCCGGTTACGGAACACCTGCTGGCTGCCGTCCACGCGCGCCTCAGCAAACAGCGCGTCCAGATCGCCGAAGGCGACGGCGATTCCGACGAACAAGAAATGGAGATCGAAGCCGCTGCCGCGGGCGGCGTCAGCGTCTTTCCGGGGTGGGAATTCTTCTCTTCCGTCGCCGGCGCCGAACACCACCTGCTCAACCTGCTTCAGCGCAGCGTGCTCTTCGTCGAAGAGCCCGCCATGGTGCGCAACCAGATCGATCGCTGGTGGAACAAGGTCGAACAGCGTCACGAGCGCAGCGGCATCGGCTCACTCATTCGGCCTGAGGATATTTATCTTCGTCCCGAAGTCCTGCAAGCCCTGCTCGAATCGCATCCCGGCCTCGACCTCGATCAACTCGGCGCCATCGACGTACTCGATGAAGACAATACCCTCGGCGAAATTGCGGTGAACTCGCGCCCGACTCTCCGCTTCCACGGTTCCATTCCCGCCCTTGTTGACCAGCTCAAGAACCTCATCGCCACGGAACAGCGCATCGTTCTCGCCGCTCCCACGCAAGGCGACGTAGAGCGCACCGCATCCATGCTCCGCGAGTACCAGGTACCCTATCGTCTCGGGAGTCGTGTCGTTCAACACGGAGCAGAACTCGAAGAAGCCAGCTATCTCGCCGGCGACATGCGTGTGCCCGTTATCGTCCGCACGCAAATCGCTTCGGGCGTCAGCTTCCCCGATGCCAACCTGGTCATGTTCGGCGCGAACGATATGTCGGACGATGCCGATATCACCGCCCGTCCCGAGCCCAAGAAATCCAAAACCGCCGCGTTCCTCTCCGACTTCCGCGACCTCGCCATCGGCGATTACGTCGTTCACGTCGAACATGGAATCGCGCAATATCAGGGCCTCAAAGAGATCGTGCAGGACGGCCTCGCCGTCGAATTCATGATTCTCGAATTCGCTGAGCAGGCCAAGCTCTACGTCCCGCTCACGCGTCTCGACCTCATCCAGAAATACCGCTCCACCGACACCGGTCCTGCGCCGGTCCTGAACAAGCTCGGCTCGCAGCAGTGGGTCAAGACCAAGGCCCGCGTCAAGAAGGCCATGCAAGACATGGCCGCCGAACTGCTCAAGCTCTACGCGCAACGCCACACCGCGCAAGGCACCGCCTTCTCGCCCGATAACGACTTTCAGCGCGAGTTCGAAGACTCCTTCGACTACCGCGAAACCGACGACCAGCTTACCGCGATCTCAGCCGTCAAGCAGGACATGGAATCCACCATGCCGATGGATCGCCTGCTCTGCGGTGATGTCGGCTACGGCAAAACCGAAGTCGCGATGCGCGCTGCATTCAAAGCCGTGCAGGATGGCAAGCAAGTGGCCGTGCTCACCCCCACGACGGTCCTCGCCTTCCAGCACTTCGAGACGTTCAAGAAGCGCTTCTCGCAATTTCCCATTACCGTCGAGATGATCTCGCGTTTCCGCACGTTAAAAGAGCAGAAGGTCATCCTCGAAAAACTCGAAACCGGCAAAGTCGACATCCTCATCGGCACCCACCGCATTCTGTCCAAGGACATCAAGTTCCAGGACCTCGGCCTGCTCGTCGTCGATGAAGAGCAGCGCTTCGGTGTGCGCCACAAGGAGCGCCTGAAGCAACTGCGCAAAGAGATCGACGTGCTCGCCATGAGCGCTACGCCGATTCCGCGCACGCTCCACATGTCACTCGTTGGCCTGCGCGATATGTCGGTCATCGAGACCCCGCCCAAAGATCGTATGGCGATTCAAACCGTGGTGGCCAAGTTCGACGAGAAGATCATTCGCTCGGCAATCGAAGTCGAACTCGAGCGCGGCGGTCAGGTCTACTTCGTCCACAACCGCGTCGAGACAATCTACGAAATCGCATCGCGCATCCAGGAACTTGTTCCCGGTGCGCGTGTCGTAGTCGGCCACGGCCAGATGGGCGAGAAAGACCTCGAAGGGGTGATGCTCGCCTTCATGCACCACGAATTCGACGTACTTGTCGCCACCACGATCATCGAAAACGGTCTCGATATCCCGCTCGCCAACACCATCATCATTAACCGCGCCGATCGCCACGGCCTCAGTGAGCTTTATCAGCTTCGTGGCCGCGTAGGCCGCTCCAATCGCCGCGCTTACTCCTATCTGCTCATCCCTCCCGAGCGCGAACTGACCGATATCGCGCGCCGCCGACTCGCTGCTCTCAAGGAATTCAGCGATCTCGGAGCAGGCTTTAAAATCGCCGCACTCGATCTCGAACTGCGCGGGGCAGGGAACATGCTTGGCGGCGAACAGAGCGGCCACATCGAGGCTGTCGGTTTCGAACTCTACACGTCCATGCTCGAGGCCGCCGTCAAAGAGATGAAGGGCGAAGGCGGCGAAGAGCGCCCCTCAACGCAACTCAATCTCGGCATCGCCCTGCGCATCGACGAAAGCTACGTGGCCGAAGAAAACCAGCGCCTCCGCCTCTACAAAAAGATTGCCGGAGCCGAAAACGAGAAGGCCATCGCCGACCTTCGCGCCGAAATGGAAGATCGCTACGGCGCATTGCCCGACGCCACCGTCTACCTGCTTGAGGCCGCCACGCTGCGCCTTGAGTGCGAGCGCCTGGGCATCGCGCAAATCGATCGCAAACGGACCGAGCTGCAGATCCGCTTTACTGAGAAAGCCGGCATCGATCCGCAACACTTGATGCGTCTCGTCGCCCGCAACGCCAAGCGCGGTGCGCAATTTACCCCGCAGGGTCTGCTCAAATTTCCCTTGGCCGCAACCCGCCCTGACGATGTTCTACTGGAGATTCGCGACCTGCTAGTCAAGCTGGCTCCCGATGCAGTCACCGTATAATTCACAATCAATTCAAGAGGAATCGTGAGAAAAACCGTCGCACTTCTTGCCATTGGAGCCTGTATGTCTTCCGCAATTGCCGTCCGCGCCGAATCACCCAAAGAAGACTTCCAGAAGGTCTCCGACGAGTACTTCGACCAGGCCTACTTCCCCAATCAGCCCACATCAGGAACTGTGGCCGGCTATCACCAATACGACTCAAAGCTCGAAGATTTCTCCCAGGCCAGAATCAATGCCGAAGTCGCCGACTTGCAGCACTTCGCAGATCGAGTGTCGGGAGTTCCTGCCGTCTCGCTTGACCAGACAACCCGCGGCGATCGCACGATGGTGCTGGGGCAAATTCACTCGCGCCTGCTTACCCTCCAGACCATCCGCCCCTGGGCCAAGGACGCCGACCACTACTCCGGAGCCTGCGCTAACGCCGCCTTCACCCTCATGGAGCGCAAATTCGCCCCCGCCGACGATCGGCTTCGTTCGCTCATCGCCCGCGAGAAACAGATGCCGGGCCTTCTCGCCGAGGCGCGCACAAACCTGCAGAATCCTCCACGCATCTTCACCGAGATCGCCATCGAACAGCTTCCCGGCATCGTCAGCTTCTTCCAGCGCGATGTTCCCGCCGCCTTCCAAGACGCTAGCGATCCCTCGCTGAAATCGGAGTTCGCACAAACCAACGCCGCCGTCATCTCTGCGTTGAACGACTATCTTGCCTGGCTCAAGACCGATTTGCTTCCTCGTTCCAACGGTGACTTCCGCATCGGCGCCGATACCTTCTCAAAAAAGCTGCAGTACGACGAGATGGTCGATCTTCCGTTGAGCAAGTTGCTCGAAATCGGTTACGCCGACATGCGCCAAAATCAGCAACACTTTGCTGAAATCGCCAAAGAGCTCGAACCCAACAAGACTCCCCGCGAGGTCCTCGAAGAGCTCGGCAGCCAGCACCCCGCGCCTGGTCAGCTAATTCCTGCCTTCACCGCAACCTTTACCAGCCTTCTCGACTTCATTCGCTCACACAACATCGTCACCATCCCCTCCGATGTGCGCCCGGTTGTCGAAGAGACGCCGCCCTTCATGCGTGCCACAACCCAGGCCAGCATGGATTCGCCCGGCCCCTTTGAGACCCATGCGACCACGTCGTTCTTCAATGTCACCCTGCCCGATCCCTCGATGACGCCCGCGCAAGTTGAGGGCTACATGCACTCCTTCAACATTGGCACCGTCATTTCCACATCGGTCCATGAGGCCTACCCCGGTCATTACGTGCAATATCTCTATTCGCTCAAGGCGCCGAGCCGCGTTCGCAAGATCCTCAGCGCGACCACCAATGTCGAGGGATGGGCTCACTACACCGAGCAGATGATGCTCGACAACGGCTATGGTCAACCCGGAACGGGCGCCAAAGACGAGCGCGAGGCCAAATTCTTTCGCCTCGGCCAACTCCAGGACGCCTTGCTGCGCAACGCCCGCTACATCGTTGGCATCCAAATGCACACAGGGAACATGACATACGAACAGGCCGTCGAATTCTTCCAGAAGGAAGGTTACCAGCCCAGAGAAACCGCGAACGTGGAAGCCAAGCGCGGCGCGGGCGATCCCACATATCTCTACTACACCCTGGGTAAACTCGAGATCATGAAGCTGCGCTCTGACTTGATGAAGAAACAGGGTCCTGCAGCTTTTTCACTGCAGAATTTTCACGATGATTTTCTAAGCCAGGGATTTCCGCCCATAAAGATCGTGCGCGAAGCTCTTCTTGGCGACGATTCTCCGGCGCTCTGAAGATGAACAGTATTTCATCCAGATTATCGTCTCACTCGCATAGCTTTAATTGAGGGACAGTTGATGACTGAGCAAGTACGAAAAGTAGTCTTCCCCGCCGGCGGCCTCGGCACGCGTTTTCTCCCCGCAACCAAGGTCATTCCCAAGGAGATGTTGGCTCTCGTCGACAAGCCCATCATCCAGTACGGCGTCGAAGAAGCCGTCGCTTCCGGTATCGAACACATCATCATCATTACCGGGCGTGGCAAAGGCGCCATGGAGGACCATTTCGACCACAGCTTCGAACTGGACGCTACCCTGGAGCGTCGCGGCAAGAAAGAGCTGCTCGCCGTATCGCGCGGCGTCTCTGCTCTTGCCCGCGTCAGCTACGTGCGACAGCGCGAGCCCCTTGGTCTGGGACACGCCGTTCTCTGCGCCAAGGAACTCGTTGGCGACGAGCCTTTCGCCGTCATTCTGCCAGACGACGTAATCGACGCCGAGACCCCCTGCCTCAAGCAGATGATCGACGTATTCAACGAACGCGGCGGCTCGGTGCTGGCAACGCAAACCGTCGAAGGGCCCGGCATCTCCGCCTACGGTGTGCTTGCTGGACATCAGGATCCCGACGACCCTCGCATTTATGACTGCACTGGCATGGTCGAGAAGCCAAAATTCGAAGACGCACCGTCAAAGCAGGCCATCATCGGCCGCTACGTTCTTACTCCGCGCATCTTCGAACTGCTGGAGGAGACCACTCCGGGCGCCGGCGGCGAAATCCAACTCACAGACGGCATCAAAGCACTGCTCAAGGAGCAGAAGGTCTTCGGCTACACCTTCGAAGGCAAGCGCTTCGACGCCGGCGACAAATTCGGCATGTTGCAGGCAACGGTAGAATTCGCTCTCAAGCGCCCCGAATTTGGCGAAAAGTTTCGCGAATACCTCAAAAGCCTGTCGCTCTAGTCTCCGCATGCGCAGATCTCTGGGTGCCCCATCCTTTCGCGTCTTTGCGAAAGGGTGGGAAAGCACGAAACTCCGCTCGCCTTCTCTAACGCCGCTAATGAGCCGCTAACACTGCCAAATCCGCTAGCTCTTCCACTTGATATTGCACCCGATCGAAGCCCGCTGATCCCCGCCTGGCTTCTCGCCTCGCAGCACCGCATCCAGCGCCGCCCGCAGATCCTTGCCCGTCACTGGAACGCCATTCCCAGGCCGGCTCTCATCAAACTGCCCTCGGTACACCAGTTTCATTTCGGCGTCGAACAAGTAGATGTCCGGCGTGCACGCAGCCTTGTACGAATGCGCAATCTCTTGCGACTCATCATAGAGATAGGGAAATTTAAACCCCATCGTCTGCGCCTGCCGCCTTAATCCCGCCGGGCTATCATCGGGATAGCTCTCTGCGTCATTGCTACTGATCGCCACAATCGGAATCTTCTCCGCGTAGTCCGCACCTAACTGGGCCAACCCCTTTTCAATGTGCTTCACATATGGGCAGTGCGTGCAGATGAACATCACCAGCAAACCTTTCTGCCCGCGAAAATCATCCCGCCGTACCGTCTTGCCCGTCACCACATCGGGCAGCGAAAAATCCGGTGCCCGAGTTCCTAACTCCAACATCGTAGATTCAGTCAAAGCCATCGAATTACTCCAGGAATTTCATCGAGCCCGATTCCGCTAACTTGCTACGCCGCGAAGCGGCGCGAACTCGCCAAACTGCGATCTAACTCCGGTAACCGGCCGCGCTAGCGGTCCCTAACACCGTTAACTCCGCCAAGTTAGAACAGCCCAGGCTGCCTTCGCGGCATATCCACGCCGAAGTGCTCATACGCCAGACGCGTCGCCACTCGCCCGCGTGGCGTCCGATCCAGAAAACCAATCTGAATCAGGAATGGCTCGTACACTTCCTCCAGCGCATCCTCTTCCTCGGCCAGCGTCGCAGCAAGCGTACCCAGTCCAACGGGCCCTCCATCGTATTTCTGCATGATCGTCAGCATCAGCCGCCGATCGATCTCATCAAATCCGTGCGCATCCACTTCCAGCAGCGTCAGCGCCGCGTTTGCCGTCGGCCGGTCAATCGACCCCGTTCCGCGTACCTGCGCAAAATCCCGCACACGCCGCAGCAGACGATTCGCAATACGCGGCGTTCCTCGCGACCGAAGCGCAATCTCTGCCGCCCCGTCCGAATCGATCGGCACACCCAGCACCTCAGCCGAGCGCTCCACGATCACCCGCAATTCATCCTCGGTATAAAACTCCAGCCGCAGCAAAATTCCGAATCGTGATCGCAACGGCGAACTCAACAGTCCCGGCCGCGTCGTCGCTCCGATAAACGTGAACGGTCTGATCTCCATCACGTGGGTCCGTGCCGCCGGCCCCTGCCCGATGATGATGTCAAGCTTGTAATCTTCAAGGGCCGTGTAGAGTTTCTCCTCCAGCACCGGCTGCATGCGGTGAATCTCATCCAGAAACAGCACTTGCCGCTCGCGCAGGTTCGTTAGAATCGCCGTCAGATCCCCCTGAATCTGCAACGCCGGTCCTGAGGTTTGCTGAAAGCCCACATCCAGCTCATTGGCAATGATGGTGGCCAGCGTCGTCTTGCCCAGCCCCGGTGGCCCGAACAGCAGTACGTGATCCAGCGCTTCGCCGCGCGACTTCGCCGCTTCCAGTGCAATCGCAAGCTGTTCCTTGGCCTTCGATTGCCCTATGAACTCCTTCAGCCACCGTGGCCGCAATTTCAGCTCAAATCCCTGCTCTTCTTCAGCGCGCGAGGCGCTGACCAACCGGTCCGGTGAGTTGTCGCGTGCAATCGCCATGTTGCCAGCAGTGTAGCGGTTGCAGGCACACCGGGTAAAACGGCCCGGAAGACAGTAACTCGAGAGCAAACATTCCTTGTTCTGCATTGAAGCATTCGGTATTGCTTCGTGACGGACGCTTCCGCCCCCAACCCTCCCGAATTTCGCAAGTTACGCGCGTAACACTCCAGGCTCTCTGACCCAAGATTGCTATTGATTCGTCGCTTGAAAGTGCCGTATCCTTGGGCCACCTCACAAGAGGCATGTTGTCGTGTTTGCTCGGTTCTTTCACGAAGTGGAGAGCTAATTGGGCAAAGATTCGTGTCAAGGCTTCACAGCCCGAATGGCATCTTTGCGCAAGACTGCGGCTAGTTGAACTTACACGAGAAAACGACCTGTATCAGGCAGGGGGAATGGCCCAGGTGCTGGGGTCCATTGGAATTGCAGGTTGGCCAAGGCCAAGCTTGGCCAGCTCGGCGGAAACGCCAGGAGATTCGAATGCGTAATCGTTCTTTGTTAGGTGCCTTGTTAATTACTGGCGTATTGATTCCAATCACCAGCTGCGTCAGTTCTCCATCGCTGACCTCGATTGTTGTCTCTCCCAATACGATGGACTTTAGCGGATCGGGACTTACGACGCAATTGACGGCAATCGGACACTACTCGCGTCCAAACCACGCGGATGTCACAAAGGACATTACCACTGAAGTTGATTGGAAAAGTTCAACGAATGATTGCGTAACTGTAAGCCAGACCGGAATGATTACATCGGGCGCGAACACGTGCTCCAATAGCCTGATCACCGCTAGCTCACAGGGATTTCACGGCATTATCACTGGCACCATGACTGTCAACGTCACGCAGCCGACCTCCGGGGGCGGAGGCGGAGGCACCGGCGCTCAGCAGTTACTTTCGATCGCAGTGCTGCCGGGTTCGATCACCACCCTCGATCTGTTGGGCACAGGACAGTTCCTGGCATATGGAACCTTTTCGACTGCGCCATTCGTTCAGGACATCACCAATGGCATCAATCACAACGGATATGTAGCCCCGGTAAAATGGATTTCCGACGCGCCTTTCATCTTCCCAGTTAGCTCTTACGGTGCGACCGGTACCACAGGTGCCACGGGTGGACTGGTAACTGCAGTAGGTTCCGGTAATGCAAATATCTATGCTGTGGCTGCGAACCCGGACGGCACCGTCGTGTTGAGCCCAACTGTGACATTTAATTGTCCCTACGCTGCGTATACTCCGGGTGATCCAACCGCGACGCCACCTGTCCTACCAACCTTGGGATCCTGCAACGACCACACAGTTGCATCAGCGCTTCTGGTGACTCTCACCGTCTTCAATGCCGGCCTCAACACCTCCAACTGGCTGCTTACAGCTCCTTCGGCAACCGGAACACCCAACGTAATCAATTGTGGCCCTGCCGTCACTCCAACCTCGATTTGCACCGCAACATATCCGCTCGGCACCACGGTCACCATCACTGCGCCTGCACAGGCAGGAGTTGATTTTGGCGGATGGTCCTGGGATTGCACGCCTACCATCCCTGTCACAAAGGCCGGCCCGAATGCGTGCCAAGTCACACTCGGAAACGACCCGAATACCTCAAACGTGACCGTTGGGGCGATTTTCAACTGACCTCAACCGGCATTGCAGAGGCCGTCCTTCGGGGCGGTTTTTCTGCGCTCGATTCCGGGCATTTAGACTGGATGAGTTTGCTCGTCTGCTTAATGACTCACCGATTCGTCCGCCTTCGCCGCTTCCACTTCAACTTCCCGCAGCGCATAGCGGCGGTGTTTCTTGCCCTTTTTTTGGTCCAGGGTTTTTGGATCACCAGTCACCAAACCCTCTCTGATCGTGACTACCAATACGCACGTTGTGGTCGAGAGACCTGGGAGAAACCCTCGCCCCTCGCCGGCTATTACACCACCTGCGGCAACATTCACGACGGCATCCTCGCCTACCGGGTTGCTGGCCTTCCTCTTACTCTCAACCTGATTTTCGAGCGCGGCCTCGATCACTTTCGCAATCCTGAAGATCGCGTCGTCCAGGCGTCTACCGGGAAGGGAAGCGCAGGGTTGAGTGTGTGGGAACTCCGCCACCAGATGACGCACGTCCTCCTCCTTCTGCGCCTTCCGTTCCTCTTCTGTGGATGTGTTCTCGGGGCCGGCCTCTGGTGGGTCACGCGGCGTCTCTACGGCAACATGGGCGGGTACATCGCGCTGGCCCTCTACTGTTTCTCGCCGGCGGTTTTGAAGGCCTGCGTCTCACCGAATCCCGATATCTTCGCGGCCCTTGGAGTCTATGGCGGCATCTACACCTGCATTGGCGTCGCACATGCCATGCAGGGCCCGCGTCGCAAATGGAGGCCACGCATCATCCTGCTTACCGCAGTCTTTGGCATCGCCGCCGCAGCGCACATCGCAGCCCTGCCCGTTGCTGCCTTGCTTGGCTTTGTCTTGATGATTTGGATCGCCGAAGGCCGCCGGAGCCAGCTTCTTCCCGTTGTCCTCCTCGCGTCCGCCGGTGCGCTGGTGATTGTATTCGCCTGCTACGGCTTCTCCCCTGATGCCTTCAGCTACCTCTTCCGTTCCGGCGCCGGCTTTCTTTCCGTATCTCTCGACCCCGCTCGCCGTTTCTTCTCCACGCTCTCCAATGCCGGCCTTATTGTTGCTGCTTGTGCCGCAACGTTGCTCTATCTCGGCGTGAGCCGCTCCCGATATTTCGGCAACACCGCACCGTTCCTCTGCTTTCTCATTCTGATTCCGCTCACTACAACCGGCGTTCAATCCACACCCTGGCTCTGGTCTCTGCCATTCCTTCTCACCTTCATTGGCGGAGTCTTCGCAGACGCATTCGAGTCGCAGCGCGGTAAGCTCTTCATAGCCGCGGCTGCTTCCATCGTGGTGCTGCAGGCAGTCCTATGCATCATGAGCCTTCCCAGCCTTATCTGATCGGCAGTTTTCCCCTGAGGCATGATGTAACTGTGAGTCAAGTCTGAGGTCTCGATGATCTTCTCGAATTTCGCTTTGCACTTGCGGCTCTCCATCATCAGAAAATATCTCGTCATCTTCCTCGCCTTCTCAAATCTCCTCGTCGCCGCCCAGCAACCGGCTCCGGATCCGCACCACCAGACTTCTGCTAAAAGTGAATCAACCAGCAAAGGCCACTACGTCGGCTCCGAAACCTGCAAGCGCTGCCATCTCGCTGCCTATGAAGGCTGGAAGAAAAGCCGCATGGCCAACATCCTGCTCGATCCCCGCCAGCACCCTGAGGCCGTCGTAGGCGACTTCGCTCATCCCGATCCCGTTCGCACGTTCACTCTCGATGACGTCGCGTTTACCTACGGCGGACGATTCAAGCAGCGCTATTTCACCAAACGCGGAGACGACTTCTTCCCCCTCCCCGCGCAATGGGATGTTCAGAAGCATAGGTGGCTCCCGTATCACGTTGAGACCGGCAGCGATTGGTGGGTGCCTTATTACGGACCCACAAACTTCGACCGACCCACCGGACCCACCTGCGACGGCTGTCACTCCGTCAACTACGACATCCAGACAAAACAAGTCACCGAGTGGAATGTTGGCTGCGAGAAGTGCCACGGACCTGGTAGCGTGCACGTCGCTCATCCAACCCGCGCAAACATCGTCAATCCGGACAAGCTCGACTTCGTGCGCGCCAACGACACCTGCATTCAATGCCACAGCCAGGGCCGCCCGCTCACCAATCCCATCAGCGGCCGCTACTTCGACTGGCCTGTTGGCTATACAGCGGGCGATCTGCTGGCCGACTACTGGCAACTCGAGGAAACCAAGCCCGGCGCAACTAACTTCTATCAATTCGCCGATCTCACCGCGCACAAAAACCGCATGCAAGGCAACGATTTCGTGCAAAGCAACATGTATCACCGCCAGATCCGTTGCTTCGATTGCCATCAGGTCCACAGCAGCGCCGTCTCCGCGCTCCCTGTCAGCGGCAACGCGCTTTGCCTCGGCTGCCACACTCGCCAGAATCCCGCCGGTCTGCATGGCACTGTCAGTCAGCACACTCATCACGCTGCCAACAGCGCCGGCAGCCAGTGCGTTGCCTGCCACATGCCGCGAATCGAGCAGACCATCAAAGACAACTACGTCGCGGCGCACACCTTCCGCTTCATCACGCCACAGCAGACTGAGCAATCCGGCATACCCAATCCATGCACCTCGTGCCACATTGGCAAGTCGCCCGAATGGGCCAAACAGGAACTCGAAAAATGGAATAACGCGTCGCCCTGGCGAGTTGCGCAATAACCTCCAAACCTCCTCAGAGGGTTTTTTGCACGAGAGCCAAAATCAGGGCCCCGAGGCACCCGGATGAGCAGGCTAAATGACGTCAAAATGGGATAAAATGGATACACATGTAAATATAACTAGATATTAAAGTTAAGTTGGTTTTCCAGCCTTGATGAAAGTGCCCGCCAAAGCGTAAACTGAATATGTAGCCCGCGAGAACTTCGGCCCCGCTTCACCGGTGCCTTTTTGCCGCCTCTCTGACGGGTCAAAAAAACTATGCCAGACGATCAGAACCCCCAGCTCCCCCTCGATGGTGGTACGCCACCACGCGAAGGCAGTCTCATCTCGATCAATATCGAAGAGGAGATGCGCCGCTCGTATCTTGACTACTCGATGTCCGTCATCATCGGGCGCGCACTCCCCGACGCTCGCGACGGCCTCAAGCCCGTCCATCGCCGTGTGCTCTACGCCATGAGCGAGATGGGCCTCGAGTACAACAAGAAGTACACCAAGTGCGCGAAGGTTGTGGGACAGGCCATGGGTGTTTACCATCCCCACGGCGACTCGGCTATCTACGACACGCTGGTGCGCATGGCGCAGCCCTTCTCCCTGCGTTATCCGCTCGTCGATGGACAGGGTAACTTCGGCTCGGTCGATGGCGATCCACCCGCAGCCATGCGTTACACCGAGTGCCGCATGTCGCGCATCGCCGGTGAACTGCTCGCCGACATCGACATGGAGACCGTCGACTTCGTTCCCAACTACGACGAGTCCACCACGGAGCCCTCAGTCCTTCCCTCGCGCATTCCCAATCTCATCGTCAATGGCTCCAGCGGAATCGCCGTCGGCATGGCCACCAACATTCCGCCGCACAATCTCACTGAGGTCGTCAACGCCACCATCGAGCTGGTCAAGAACCCCAAGGCCGGCCTCATCGAGATTCTCAAGCACGTCCAGGGCCCCGATTTCCCAACCGGCGGATTCCTTTACGGCAAGAGCGGCATCGTCAACGCCTACAAGACCGGCCGCGGCCGCTTCATGATGCGCGCCAAGGTTGCGACTGAAAATATCACCAAGGAAAAGCTGGCGATCATCGTCACGGAGATCCCCTACCAGGTCAACAAGTCCAAGCTCATCGAGCGCATTGCCGAACTCGTCACCGAAAAAATCATCGATGAAATCAGCGACGTTCGCGACGAGAGTGATCGCGACGGCATGCGCATCGTCATCGAACTCAAACGCGGCGCCCAGCCTGAGATCGTGCTCAACCAGCTCTACAAGCACACGCAGATGCAGGAGAGCTTCTCCATGATCTTCCTGGCCGTGCTCAACGGTCAGCCGAAGGAGTTTCCCCTCGATGGCGCCATCCGCGCCTTCATCGATCACCGCATCGACGTCGTGCAGCGCCGCACCGCCTATCTCCTGCGCAAGGCGCGCGAGCGCGAACACATCCTCGAAGGCTACAAGATCGCCCTCGACAACCTCGACATGGTCATCAAGATCATCCGCGGATCGAATTCGCGCGTAGAGGCTCGCGAAAATCTGTACACGTGGGGCAAGGGAACTGAGATCATCGTCAATCTCGAACGCGAACGCCTGGCCTCCGAAGAACGTGGCCTCTCGCTCAAGCAGGTTGATGCCATACTCGAATTGCAGCTCTACCGCCTCACGCAGCTCTCGGTCGATGAAATTCTGAAAGAACTGCAGCAGAAGCGCGAAGAGATTGCAGAGTACGAGTCGATCCTCGGCAGCGACAAGAAACTTCGCAACGTCATCATCAAGGAGCTCGAGAAAGTTCGCGACCAGTACGGCGACGCACGCCGCACGCAAATTGTCGACGAGTCCGCCGAACTCCAGCTTGAAGATCTCATCGCCGACGAGCAGGTTGCCGTCACCGTCAGCCACCAGGGCTACCTCAAGCGCACGCCGATCTCCATCTATCGTCAGCAGCGCCGCGGCGGCACCGGTCGCACCGGCATGAAGACCCGCGAAGAAGATTTCGTCTCGCAGCTCATCATCGACTCGACGCATGCTTATTTGCTCTGCTTCACCAACACCGGCCGCGTCTACTGGATCAAGGTGTACGAAGTCCCCGACGTCGGAGCAGCAGGCAAAGGCAAGAGCATGCAGAGCCTTCTCAACCTGCAGCCCGGCGAAAACGTCCGCGCCATCCTGCCCGTTCGCGATCTCGAAGAAGAAGGCAAGTTCATCTTCTTCGCCACACGCAATGGCGTCGTCAAAAAGACGCCCCTCAAGGACTTCTCCAACGTCATGTCGCGCGGCATCATCGCCATCGCCATCGAAAAAGATGATGACCTGATCTCAGCTGGCCTCACCAACGGCAAGCAGACAATTTTCCTCGGCACGCGCGATGGAATGGCTATCCGCTTCGATGAGGAATACGATCCCGAGCGCAGTGGCATTGGGTTGCGTCCCATGGGCCGCAATGCTGCCGGCAATCGCGGCATCTCCCTCAAGAAGGGGGATTACGTCATCGGTGCGGCCATCACTGACTCCGACGCCACGCGCGACAAGGAACGCGACGAGTGTGCCGCAAAACTCAACCTCACCAAGAAGCTCACCGAACTGCGGACCGCTCTAGAGCAAGCCAAAGAGAAGCTTCAGAAGACCAGAGAAGAACTACGCACCGCGCCAAAAGAAACTGAGTCTTTGACCGCAGCGGTCAAGGCCGCTGAAAAGCGTCGCGACGACGCCGAGAAAGATTTGAAAGAGTTTGACGTGAAGCTCTGCGTCAGCAAATCGCTCATCCTGACAGTTACTGAAAACGGATTCGGCAAACGTACCGACGTCGACGAATATCGTCTCACCGCCCGAGGCGCGCAAGGTGTGAACAACCTGAAAGCCACACCCAAGGTAGGCAAGAGTGCGTCGATCCTGTTAGTCAACGAGACATCCGAGCTGGTCGTCATCAGCCAATGGGGCAAGATCATCCGTATCGACACCAAGACCGTCCGCGCTGCCGGCCGTGCTACCCAGGGCGTCCGCCTGCTCAACCTTGAAGAAGACGATAAGGTAGCCGCCGCCGTCATCATCCCGCCCGACGAAGTAAACGGCAAGGAAGACGATCAGGGCACGTTGATCCAGTAAGTGGTCCACCAATGTTGCGACGACAAGAAGGGGTGCGAAATACGCACCCCTTCTTCATTGTTGCGAAACCCGATTCAAATCACACACCAAAGATCCCGAACCGTCCGTCACACCTCACTGTTCATTCATCCAAATTGCCTCGCGCATGGTCGCGAGAACTTTTATAGTTGGCTTTCACCCAAGAGGAGTCAACTTGCACGCTCGAAAAGTTTCTCTCCATTCCACTCTCATTTTTCTTTTTGCCGCATGCGTCTTCTCGCAAGACGCACCGATGTTCCGGAACGATCTTGCCCACTCTGGCGTGTATTCCGCCACGGGCGTCCCAAAGCTCAAAGGGGTCAAGTGGACCTTTCACACGCGAGGCGAAGTTGTCTCATCTCCTGCTATCGTCGACGGCGTCATCTACGTTGGCAGCAACGACGGTAACCTCTACGCCATTGACCAGCAAACCGGCGCGAAGAAGTGGGCATTCACAACCGGGGCGCGCGTTGCTTCGTCGCCCGCCGTCGATCATGGCCTCGTCTACTTCGGGAGCTATGACGGCAACTTTTACGCAGTAGACGCGGCAACAGGAAAGCTCCGCTGGAAATTCCGCAACGCTGGCGAGCGCCGTTATGCGGCAACCCATCTGCACGGATCGTTGCCTGCGGGCGAAACCATGCCCGATCCATTCGACACTTACCTGTCCTCGCCCGCACTTTCAAATGGCGAGGTCTACTTCGGCAGCGGAGACGGCAACATCTACGCTCTCGACGCTACAACCGGCGATCTCAAGTGGATATTTAAAACCGGCGATGTCGTCCATGCCTCGCCTGCGATCGTCGACGGCAAACTCTACATCGGAAGTTGGGACAGCTACTTCTACGCGCTCGATTCCACTACCGGAAAAGAGGTGTGGCGCTTCAAGACCGGCGAAGACCCCGACATTCACAACCAGGTCGGCATTCAGTCTTCTGCCACGGTTGCTGACGGCATCGTCTACTTCGGTTGCCGCGATTCAAACCTCTACGCCCTCGACGCGGCGACCGGCAAAAAGCTATGGTCGTTCAACAACAAAGGATCGTGGGTCATCGTTTCACCGGTAGCGCACGCGGGCAAACTCTACTTCGCCACGTCCGATACGGCCCTCCTGCACGTCCTCGACGCAAAAACCGGAACGCCCATCGATTCGCTCAAGTTGTTCCACTGGCCTATCTTCTCTTCGCCATCCATCGCCGGGACCACACTCTACGTTGCCGGACAGGATGGCAAGCTCATCGCCGTCGATCTCACATCGTTCAAACCCGCGTGGACCTTCCAGCCGGAAGCGTCTCTACAGAATCTCGCCGCCCTCTCCAAGCCCGATGGCAGTCCCAATTACGAAGCGGTCTTTCAATCCAACTTTTACGACGACATGATTGCCGGCGTCACAAAGACCCACACGGTAGGCACATTCCTGTCCTCACCGGTGATTTCCGGGAGCGCAATCTACATAGGAAGCGCCGATGGCAACCTCTACGCCCTCGAATAGGCGAAATTAGGATGCTTCACCGGCATATCAACTCGACATCCCATTTGACTCACTTATGAACCCTCTCAAACCAATTTCCACGACGTACGGCTTCCACAGCGTTAATCTCGTTTCAACTTCAACGATGCACAATCGAAGAACGTATTCACACGCACTCATTTCAGTCCATTGAATTGAACTCGTTCGCGCTGCCGGTTGAACACGCTCTTCACGAAAGGATCCCATCATGGATCGAAGAGCCATCCTGAAATCCCTCGCCGCCACCACGGCCACCCTCCCTATCCTCACCATCACCGCGAAAGCCGACAATGGACATTGCAGCACGCCCTCGTGTGCAGCAGATTCCAGCGCCGTTCGCCAGTTCCTCTCGGATTTCATCGCAAAGGAAGAGTCCACTCTCGACCACGCCGCCCTTATCATGCTCATGCAGCAGCGCGGTCAGGCCTGCTGCCGTGCCCTCACTTTTCGGCAGGACTTGATTGCGAACAGTCACGGCGACGTCGACAAACTCGTCGAGTTGATGGGAAAGATCGTTGGCCCCGCAAACTGCACCCGCACCGGCAACCAGATTGCGCTTGTGTATCCAGTCAGCAAATGCGTCTGTGGCTGGAGCCCCCAGCGTCCACCCACCCCCAACGATCCCTACTGTGAATGTTCAGCAGCCAACAACCAGGCGCTGTTCGAGTCGGTGTCAGGAAAAGCCGTCACCGTCAAAGTGCTCGAATCTCCACGTCGCGGCGGGCAGGTCTGCAGATTTCAAATCCAGCTCGCATAACGAGCGGTCGGCTCTCTTCATTCACTCAAAGCTTCCCCATTTTCTCCTCGAGATCCGCCACATAGCTCACCCGTGCATCCGGCTCCGCCGCGGCGCCAATAACCACAATGAAATCAACATAACGAGATCGCCAAACCACTGCTAGTGCCCAAAAAGCACGATCGAGACAGCGCTAACACCATCACACCCGCATCTGAAACATCATAGTGGCGTAATTACGCCCCCCGTCGTCCGCTTATCCATGTAAGCTTCTACCATGAAGGGACAATCCTTGAGCGGTGGAACCCCCAAATCCCGCCCCTGCAATGGCACAGTCGCCAGTAGTTTGACGATTGTCCATTTCGGCCTGCAATCTCCTGCCAAACCCGCACCAAACTGCGCTAATTATCAGACAAATCTGAACCACCCTCAGTACTCCAAATGCACTCCGCTGCGTCTTACACTAAGCATGCTCTGGTTTCTCCGCGTACCCCCGATGGTCCGCGCCGCTCTCATCGTTCTTTCGCTGGCCACGCTCGTCGCAACATCCGCCGGCGCGGCACGCATCAATTCCGTGCAAACGCCCGCGCACGCCACCATCACCAAGTCGACGGTGAATCGTGCGCATTCGCCTTCGCGCTCCGCATCACGGTCTCCGCGAACGGCAAAACGCAAGTCCGGCACTGCGACAGCAACGCGGAGTTCGCGCACAGCCGCGCGCCGCGGCAAGCTATCTGTATCGTCCTCCAGCCATCGCACCACATCCTCCGCGAGCCGTTCGGCCACCCTGCGACGCAGCCGTTATAACGGGTACCACTCCAAACGACACTTCGTAGCGCTCGCCGCCGTTCCCGTCCCTGCCTCAAGACCTGAATCGAAATCTGGAACGCTTTCAGCCACCAATTTGCGTTCCCCATCAAAGCCCGCTCCGGATGCGGCAGAACTCTCGGCAGCTGACCGGGAGAATCCGCGCGAAGCTGACACTCTGCCGTCCCCCGGCACTGATCGCGCGGCCATAGCCACCGCCGACAACCCGCTTGCCGCCCCCCACGCAACACAAATCATTGCGCCCGCCAACGGCGAGATCGCTGAACTCAACCGTCCGCCCATTTTTACCGGCCCTGTTTCCCGCTACACCCTTCGCGGAACCCACGATTCCCTCGTCCGACAAAACGCCCGAGCTGAACAGGACTCCCTCGAACGCATTGAAGACGACTCCGACCTGCAGGACCGCATCGCGCGCGGCTTGCTTGTTCGTGTTCCCGAGTCGGGCGGGCTGATCGTGAATCCTGGTCTGCCCGAAGATCGTCGTTACTGCCGTCCCTGGACCGCCGGCTTCCTCGCCGACCTCGGTCGCGGCTATGAGGCCAAGTTCCACAAGCCGCTCATTGTCAGCTCCGCCGTGCGCACCGTCGAATATCAGAAGCGCCTCATGCGCACCAATCACAACGCCGCTGAGGCAGAAGGCGACATCGTCAGTCCGCACCTCACCGGCGCCACCATCGACATCGCCAAATCCGGGCTTTCAAAGAAGGAAATGCTCTGGATGCGCAATCAACTTCTCAACTATCAGAACGCCGGCGTCCTTGACGTCGAAGAAGAATTCCGCCAGCGCTGCTTCCACATCACCGTTTACAAGAACTACGCTGCAGGAGAGCAATCCCATCGGCCCTCGAAAGTAGCAACGGCGCCCTCAACCCCGGTCGATGATCCAATCAGCGCCAATCCCACCGCCGAAATCTCCCCGAACCAATAACCACCGCCTCCCGGATCCTTTCCGCAAATACGTTCCTAATCTGCACCAGACGCGCTACAATCTCGTGCGAGCGCACTTCTTCTGGACGTTAGGTTTTGGACCCCGTCTTCGTGGGGAATGTGAAGCTCATCGGCTGGGGTCTCCTCCTCACTCCGCCACAATACCGGAAACCGGAAGTTCAACAGATTTCTTTGAGAGGCGAATCATGAGCGATCAGGTAGTGCAACCTGCGGCCGAAGCCACTCCCGGCCTCACGCAGTGGGAGCGCATCGTTGATACCTTCACTGCACCATCCAAGACCTTCACCGACATCAAACTCGGCCACAAGAGCTGGTGGTTGCCGTTTGTCATTTATGTTGTTCTCGGCTTCGCGTTCTATGCCGCGGTCAATTCCAAAATCGGCATGCGTCAGGTCGTCGATAACCAAATTCGCCTTAGTCCAAAAAGCGAAGAACGGATGTCGGCACTGACACCCGAGCAACGCGAATCGCAGATGAAGATCTCAACCACCATCACCCAGGTCGTCTTCATTGCAACGCCAGTCTTTCTCCTGGCCACCGGTGCAATCATCTCGCTTGTGCTTTGGGGAACCATCAACTTTGGTTTCGGCGGCCGGGCAAAATTCGGAAGCATCTTCTCCGTCTGGATGTACGCTATGCTGCCCTCGATCTTTAAAACCATCCTGGGGATTGTGGTGATCTATGTGGGGATCGCGCCGGAGACCTTCAACATAAAGAACTTCGCCCCCACCAACCTCGGAGCATTTCTGCCCACCGATATCAATCCAGCACTCTACAGCCTGGCAACCTCAATCGATATCATCACCATCTGGTGCCTTGCACTGGTCGGTATCGGGACAGCGATCGTTGCAGGGGTCAAGCGCTCTTCAGGGTACATCTCCTCATTCGGCTGGTGGGCGATTGTAGTCCTGGTTGGCGCCGGATGGGCCGCCTTCATGGGCTAGTGCTGCTCTTTGCGCCGATTACTTATTCGCATAACCACAAAAATGAAACGGCGCACATCGCAAGATGTGCGCCGTCGTTTGTTGTGACTAAGCTGAAAGCTAATGGCTGACGTTACTCCATCCACCGTCCTCATAATCAGCGTCGCATTAATCCCGCCGAACCCGAATGAGTTCGATAACGCAACGTCGAAGTCATGCTTGACGGCTTTGTTGGGCACGTAATCCAGCCGGCACTCGGGATCCACATTGTCCAGGTTTATAGTCGGTGGCAGTACCTGGTTGATCAGCGACAGCACCGTGATGCCCGCTTCCAGTCCTCCCGCGCCGCCTAGCAAATGCCCTGTCATTGACTTAGTTCCGCTGATCTTCAGCTTGCCGCTCAACGCCTGCTCGCCAAACACAAGCTCGATAGCGCGCGATTCATTGCCATCGCCGGCAGGAGTCGACGTCGCATGCGCATTCACATAGCCCACATCTTCCGGCTTGATCCCTGCATCTTTCAGCGCCGCACGCATGCTGCGTTGCGCACCTGCGCCTTCCGGAGCAATGCCAGTCATGTGGTAGGCGTCCGCGCTCATCCCGTAACCAATTACTTCGCCCAGGATCTTCGCGCCGCGCTTCTTCGCAAATTCGAGCTCTTCCAGAATCAGAATGCCCGCGCCTTCGCCGATCACAAATCCGTCGCGATCCTTGTCGAATGGCCGGCTCGCCTTGGTAGGCTCGTCGTTGCGTGTCGAGAGCGCCCGCATCGAAGCAAACCCGCCCACGGACAGTGGAGTGACCGATGCTTCCGCGCCGCCTGCAATCATCGCGTCGGCATCGCCGTGCAGAATCATCCGCACCGAGTCGCCAATTGAATTGGCACTCGTCGCGCACGCTGTGGCAGTCGCAGAAATCGGCCCCTGCGCCCCATAGCGAATGCTGATCTGCCCAGCCGCCATGTTCACGATCACCGCAGGAATAAAGAACGGCGAAATCTTGCGCGGGCCGCCGTTCAGCAGGTTGGTGTGCTCGCGCTCGATGATCTCGAATCCACCGATTCCCGAGCCGATAAACACGCCCACACGTTCGGCGATCTCCGGCGTGATCTTCAGGCCAGACTGCTCCATCGCCTCTTGCACAGCCGCAAAGGCAAAATGGATGAATCGCCCCATCTTCCGCGATTCCTTCTTGTCCACAAAATTCAACGGGTCAAAGTTCTTGACCTCGGCGGCAAATGTGACAGGAAACCCGGTTGTGTCGAACTCTGTTATCGGAGCCATACCACTGGCGCCCGCTACCAGTTTCTCCCACACCTCGGGAGCGGTGTTGCCTACACCGCACACCAGCCCAAGGCCGGTGATCACAACTCGTCGGTTCACCGGCTATTTGCCTTTCGCGGTCTTTTCGTTCTTCTCGATGTAATCAATCGCGTCCTTGACGGTCTTGATCTTCTCAGCGTCTTCGTCGGGAATCTCCAGGTCGAATGCCTCTTCGAACTGCATCACAAGCTCCACCACGTCCAGCGAATCCGCGCCCAGATCCTCCTGGAAGCTCGCGCCCGGGGTCACTTCGGCCTCGTCAACCTGCAACTGCTCGACGATGATCTGCTTTACCTTTTCTTCTACCGCCATGCCTGATTCTCCTCAATTCTTTTTTACAAATCCAAACTTATCCGGGGATTGAACGGTTTCCATTCCGCCTGCCTACAATAACGGCACACGGCACACCAATACAATCGCCGCGCCAACCAAATAATCGCCCGGCCCCGAAACTCCAAGTCTACCGGGAGGCTCTGGAGTGTGTAAAGCAACCGCGAGTGGAAATAAATCAATTACCTGCCTTCAACTTGCGGCCCCTTTAATCTTCCGGAACCATCCCGGAAAATTCGCCAATTTGGGACCGGAAATGCACATCTAAAAGGCGTACATTAGGCGAAGAGATCTTCGGAGGCTCCCATGCAAGCTCTTCTCGCCGTTGTTGCCGTTCTCGCAGGAATCTTGCTGGGCTTCTGGATCCGTTCCATCTCCGCAAAGCGCGAATTGGCCATCTTGGATCAGCGAAATCGCGAGTCGTTCGAAGCTCTTGCAGCTCTGCAAAAACAGTTGGCGCAATCCCAATCGGAATCCGGTTCCCGCGCCGGCTACGAGTCCCTTGCCGCCGAACGCGCCGCTGCCATCGCGCAGTTGAGTAACGAAATCGTAGGCCTGCGCGCCGATCTCGCCTCAAAAGCGACCAACGAGTCTGCCTTGAACGCCCGCATCGGTCAGCTTGAAGCGGACCTCAGCAACGAGCGCAAAAGCCTGACCGAAAAAGTCGAACTCCTCGAGAATGCGAAGAAGACACTCGCCGATCAGTTCCAGGCGCTGGCGTCAGACATCCTCGAACAGAAATCCAAAACCTTTTCTGAAGGCAGCCAGAAAGAACTCGGCACCCTCCTCACGCCCCTTCGGGAGCAGATCAAGGATTTCCGCGAGAAAGTCGAACGCGTCCAGACAGAGTCCACCACCGGTGTTACGGAACTCAAGACCCTCATCGGCGCGCTTGGAACGCTCAATGAACAGCTCACCGAAGAAGCCCGCAACCTCAGCACAGCACTACGCGGATCCGCCAAAACACAGGGCGACTGGGGCGAGTTCATTCTCCGCGACCTGCTCGACAAGGCCGGGCTGCGCGAAGGCGAGCAGTACGTCTTCCAGCAATCTTTCTCCGGAATCGAAACTGAGAACAGCGAACGAACTCGCTCCGTCCGCACCGACGTGCTGCTCTTCCTTCCCGGTGGCCGCAACCTGGTCATCGACTCGAAAGTTTCACTCACTGCCTACACTGACTGCGTCAACGCCACCGATGAAGACGCTCGCAAGGCTGCGCTCAAATCGCATCTGGCCAGCATGCGGGGCCACATCACCGGCCTCGCCAAAGCCGGCTACCACAAGCTTCCCGAAATCGAAGCTCCCGACTTCGTCGTGATGTTCGTCCCGGTTGAGCCCGCGTTCCTCATGGCCCTGCAATGCGATAGCGAACTCTGGGCCGACGCCTACAAGCAGGGAATTCTCCTCGTCGGCCCCACCACGCTTCTTTATGTAATTCGCATCATCAACGTTCTCTGGCAACAGGAACGCCAGGCCCGCAACGTAAGCGAAGTCATGAAACGTGGCACCGAACTCTACGAGAAGTTTGCAGGATTTGTTACAGACATGGATCTCATAGGCGACAGTCTCCGCAAAACCGACAGGCACTACGAAGAGGCGATGAAGAAGTTGTCTGAAGGCCGTGGCAATCTTGTCCGTCAGGTTCAGATGCTCAAAGAATTGGGAATTCGCACCAACAAATCAATTCCCAAACACCTGCTCGATCGCGCGGACGTCGATCAAACCGAACTCGCCCTCGCCGCCGAAGCTGAGGAGAACAGCCCACTGGAAACCAATCCACTGGCTGACCCACAAAGAAGAAATTGAACGCTTGGGGCATCAAACTCGATCTTCAACACTTCATCCGGATCAGAAAAGTCTCAGAACGAGTGCATTTGACTCCCGACGAAGCCGAGCTAACCCCAATTTCCTCGTTACTTTAGTCCCGAAATTTGCCCATTACCTCACGCAAGACACCCCCTTGCTTCGCTTAGATTAGGAATAGGGGACGTGTATTCATGGGCCATACTGCCACACTCATCGGTGCGGTCGCGCTTGTCACTGGCCTGGTCTGTCTCCTTTGCGGCTATCTCTGGGGCCGCTCCAACGTGAAATCGCAAGTCGAAGACGCGGTCGATCTGGTGCGCAGGTCCGCCGACGCACGCGAATTCGACCTGCGTGAACAACTTGACCAAAAAATGCTGGAGATTTCCAGGATGCAGGAGACTTCCCAATCACGCGCCCGAACCGAAGGACGCCCTCGATCACAGAAGCAACCTGAGCAGGGGGAATTGGAGCAGATCAACGCCTCCGCCGCCAGTGGTGCCGCTGCTGGCGAATCGGGCAGAACAAAAAAGCACTCTGCCGCAAAGCAGGAACCTGCTCCGGTCGTCGACGCAACGGAAACGACTATCCAGAATCTTTTGAAATCGATGGAGGAGAAGCTCAAACAGCCCGAAGAGACGTCCCCAGCAGTTGCCCAGGAAATTCCGAAGCCGCCACCCCCAAAGCTCCCAGCCGCACCACCTCCCGCTGTTATTCAGCAGAGCCCGAGGCCGGCTGCGCCACAATCTTCATACGATCCGTCTCGAGCCGTTACTCAGAAGATCGCCACGCCCGCTCCGCCAAAGTTACCCGCAACGCAGCCCGCAGTCGCAACTCAGGCAAGCACCCGGCCGTCGCCCGCAAAACCACCCGCGACTAATCAGCGCCCAGCCGCAAAAGACGAATGGCAGGAGTTTGCTGCATCCCTCGAAGCCCTGAAACGCCAATCGAAGTAACACACATCTGCCCGTTTTAAGAAAAGAAGTGCATCAAAAAAATGTGCAACCGCAAAAGTTGCACATCCTTGAATCTCTCGTGCCTTCACGAGCCTCGGGTGCCCCAGAGCCTGCCCTGAGCGAAGCCGAAGGGTCTCGATTCTGAGACCTGGGAAAGCTAGAAGTTAGTAGCTTGAGGCTTGGAAGCTGCTTCGAGCCGGGTCTCCGGCTTAGACAAACCTGACTCCGCTAATCTGCACGCAGCGCCGCTAACCTCGCTCCGTCTCTATCTCAGCAAACGTAGCCCTCAGCCGCTTCCACGTCGTTCCCAGGTCCTCAGGCAGCACCCGCGTCTCCGCAACCGTGGTCATGAAATTCGTATCGCCAATCCACCGCGGCATCGCATGCATGTGCAGATGCCCCGCAACACCTGCACCCGCCGCCTGCCCCAGGTTCAATCCGAAGTTGAAACCGTGCGGCCGATACAACTGCTCCAGCGCACGTTCTGTACCCTGCGCCAGGTCCATCAACTCGTGCGCAGCATCAACTTCCAGCTTTGCAATCCGGTCAAGATGCGCGTAAGGCATTACCATCACGTGTCCCGAAGTGTAGGGATAAGCATTCAGGCAAATGAAGCAGTGTTTCCCGCGCTTCACCAGACCCCCAGCTTCTTCTGCTTCATCCACGCTCATCCCGTTCTTGATCGCCCAATCGACGCTAGCAATCAAATTGCAGAAGACGCAGCCGAGATCGCCCGGCCACGCGTTGAGTTGCGTCGGTACCCCCGGCCGAGGCGCCCCATCCGCCGTCGTCACATATGCAAATCGCCACGGACTCCAGAGCTGATCCATCTCGCCTTTCCGTCTTAACCTCTCCGTCGCACCAAGTATAGTGGCCCATTGTGCTAGTTCCGCATGACCCGAAATCACCGCGACGGCAGCGCTCGGCAAATTCTTCGTGAAAATCTCGCAACACTGTATTCAGCGTCACACCCAATCGCTAACTTCAATCGAATCCCCATCAACTTGCCCAACTTCTGCTGCACTTTGTCGTCGCCTGTTCACAACTGCCAAACTGTTGCATTGACGGGAAAAACGCACCATTGCTACACTTAGAAGCGTAGCTTCCTGCGCGGATTCCAGCAGTTAGCTGCGGTCGCCCTCCAGCCAGCCATTGCCTGCCTGGTGTTTCCCAAGGAGACGAGTCGCTTCACCGCCAGCTCTCTGGCTCGAAGCCCCGTCTTCGTGAAACTCCTCGGATCAATGGTTCCCGGTTGCCAAGGTCCCGGCCAAAGGCATTGCCCGCCACCGCGGCGCGCACGTGCTTACCGTCGACAGCATCACCGTCGCCGGGCCAATGAATCGGAGCTGCTGTCATGCCAAACGTCCTCAATCCCGAACCCGAGAGCATAACCCTGAACACCGAACTCGAAACTCCAACCCTCGACCCTGCGACGGAGCTTGACGCTCCTTCGTCCGAATCCACGTCCAACCCAGAGACCGCCGAAACACACCCTGCTGTCGAACCACAAGCGCTGGACGCCGATGCCTCAACCGAGCCTGTAGCCCAGGCCGTTCCCGCACAACAAGAGCAAACGAAAGAACCCGTTGCTCACGTTGCGTCTGCGCCGGCCGAACACAGCCCCGAATCCGCTGATGATTTCTCAGCTGCCCTCGAAGCCTTTGAGCGCGAGCAGGCCGCTGAAGCTGCTGCCGTCGAAGCCTATGGCGATAAAGTCGTCTCCGGCACCGTCCTCAAGCAGACTGAAAAGCACTTGGTTGTCGACGTAGGTCTCAAGTCCGAGGGCCTTGTGCCCATTGAACAGGTCCTCGATCACACCGGCGCCGTGAAGTTCCAGCCCGGTGATGTCATCGACGTGGTCATCGAACGCGAAGAGCCCGAAGGCGGCTATCTCGTGAGCTACGAGAAAGCCCAGCGCCTCCGCGTGTGGGACACCATCGAGAAGCACGCCAACGACAAGACCCCGATCATCGGCACGGTTGTCAGCCGCGTCAAGGGTGGTCTCACTGTTGACATCGGTTTGAAAGCATTCCTTCCCGGCTCGCAGCTTGAGATTCGTCCCGTCCGCAATCTCGACGGCTATCTCGGCCAGCAGATCGAAGTCCGCGTAATCAAGCTGAACAAAAAGCGCGGCAACGTCGTTATCTCCCGCAAAGAGATCCTCGAAGAAGAGCAGAACGCAAAGCGCTCCACTACCCTCGAGCATCTCGGCGAAGGCGCCATCCTTACCGGCACCGTCAAGAATCTCACCGACTACGGCGCGTTCGTCGACCTCGGTGGCATCGACGGCCTGCTCCACATCACCGACATGAGCTGGGGACGCCTCACTCACCCCCGCGATCTGGTCAACGTCGGCGACGAGATCCAGGTCAAGGTGCTCAAGTTCGACAAAGACAAACAGCGCGTCTCGCTCGGCTTCAAGCAACTCACGCCTGACCCGTGGCTCGATGCCTCTGAACGCTATCCCGTTGGCGCACATGTCCACGGTCGCGTTCTCTCGGTTACTGACTACGGTGCGTTCGTTGAGCTCGAGCAGGGAATTGAAGGCCTCGTTCACCTCTCTGAGATGACCTGGTCCAAGCGGCTCAAGCACCCCTCCAAGCTGGTCAAGCCGGGCGACGAGGTCGATACGGTTGTCTTAAGCGTCAATCCCGCCGACCGCCGCATCTCGCTCGGCATGAAGCAGCTGATGGAGAATCCGTGGGAGAATCTCACTGAGCGTTATCCTGCCGGAACCATTGTCGAGGGTCGCGTCCGCAACCTCACCGACTTCGGTGCCTTCATCGAAATCGAGGATGGCATCGACGGCCTAGTTCACGTCTCCAACCTGAGCTGGACAAAGCGCGTCAAGCATCCTTCTGAAATCGTGAAGAAGGGCGAAAAGGTCAAGGCAGTCGTTCTCGGCGTCGAGCCGCAGAACCGCCGCCTCTCCCTGGGCATCAAGCAGCTTCAACCCGATGTGTGGGAGAGCTTCTTCGCTACTCATCGCGTTGGCGATCAGGTCCACGGCAAGGTGCTTCGCACCGCCCAGTTCGGCGCTTTCGTTGAAATCGCCGAGGGCGTTGAAGGCCTCTGCCACATCTCTGAAGCCAGCGAAGTGCCCGGCGAGCCCTCGAAGCTCGAAGCCGGTCAGGAGCACGACTTCAAGATCATCAAGATAAACGTCGAAGAGAAAAAGGTGGGCCTCAGCCTGCGCGCTGTGTCCGGCCACGAAGCCAGCCGCTCCGAAGTTCAGGATTACAAGGCGGAAGCTCGCAGCGGCAGCCACAAACAACCCGTCTCCAGCGGTACGACAACCCTTGGCGACCTAATCAACTGGCGTAAGAACGAACGGTAAAGCTCGCTTCGGCGAGATCCGACCGTCCTTTATCGGCACACACGAACGGCTACCCTCGGGGTGGCCGTTTCTTTTTCAGTTAACGTCTCTGGAGCGCAAACTGGGGATTAACAGGGGGTGTGGGGACGAGACTGTCGACGGGTGTCAGGTTTAGCAAGTTAGCGGGCTCGTGCTCTGCATCATCGGAAATCTTTGACGCTGGTTCACATCGTGAGGGCTTCGGTTTGTTTGCTCATTTGTGCGGTGCGCTCGAGCTTGTCCCAGTTGAAGGGTTTGCCGTCGATCGCGCGCTTGAGCGTTTTGGCGAGGACGATGGAAAAGACCTGTCGGTAGGCGAAGCGCTGCAGCCAGATGTGAAAGAGCAGCCATCCATCGCCCTTGTTGGCGGGGTGGCGACGCTCGAGGCTGAAGGCGATGGTGGAGGTGACAAAATCGATGAGGAGGAATGCGCCGAAGTAGGCAAGAAGCTTTTCGAGGCTCGCGGCTGAGGCTGCTTCTGGATGATAGTGACGATCGACGAGGTAGTGCACCAGGCCCGCCAGGAACATCAAGTCGATGAACGGCGAGACGAGGGGAAGGAACATCTGGAAGATGAGGATATTGGGGAGCGCAAAGAGCCCCATCGCCTTGTTGCGGACGAAGGCCATGCGGTGCTTCCATACGGCCTGGAGGATTCCGAAAGACCAGCGGAAGCGCTGGCGCATGAGGCCGCTGGCATCGATGGGCGCCTCAGTAAATGCGAGGGCGCGGTCTTCGTAGACGACCTTGTACTTCTGCTCCAGAAGATTCATGGTCAGGTCAGCATCTTCAGCGACGGTGTTGATGGGATAGCCGCCTGCTGTTTTGACTCCGGAGGTGCGCCATGCACCGATAGCGCCCGGCACGACCATCACCACGTTGAAGAGATCGAGCGCACGCCGTTCGAAGTTCTGGCTTGTGATGTATTCAAGTGCCTGCCAACGCGTCCAAAGATTTACGCGATTGCCGACTTTTGCGTTTCCAGCGACGGCGCCGACACGTTCATCTTCGAAGTGCGGAATCAGTTTTGAGACTGCATCCATGGCAATGACGGTGTCGGCATCGATGCCGACGTAGAATTCTTCGTCGATGCGGTCGAGGGCATAATTCAACGCAGCGGCTTTTCCGCCATTGGGCTTGGTGAGCACCTGCACACGCCCGGCGGTGATGTCTTTTACATAGGCCTCGCGCGCCACTTCGAAGGTACGATCCGTTGATCCGTCGTCTATGACGATGACGTGCAGATTTGCATAGTCGGAGTTGAGCACGGATCGGATGGTGCGGACGATGACTTTCTCTTCGTTGTAGGCCGGGATGAGCACCGCAACGAGGGGATTGAATCCGGGCGAAGCCTGCCGGTGCGGGCGGCGAAGACGATCGATCACGGCAAAAATACCAACGATAATGAGGCGCGCGCTCATGAGGACGTCGCCGACAAAGAAGACGAGGACGATGAAGCGGCCGATGATAGAGAGCGCGGAGAAGGCGATGGAATCGGGAATCGCGCGGAGGAATTGTCTGAAGGTAAGGGGTGGCATGACTTGTGCAGTGGTCATGCCCATCAACGAAGAGACGGGAACGATGGAATAGCCCTTCGAACGCAGCGCGTCGATGAGGTAGGGAAGAGTGGCAATTGTGATCGAGCGGTCACCACCGCCATCGTGCATGAGGATGATTGAGCCGCGAAACTGCGGCTTAACCTTCATGGTGTTCAACTGGTCAAGCACGAACTGGGTAATTTCGGCAGGAGACTTTGGATTGCGTTCATCCCAGTCGTTGGTGTCAATCTTGTTCCCGACTACGGTTAAGCCAAGTTGTTGTACGCGCACGACGGGGGCAGCCTGGTCGTCGGTTTCAGGCTCTTCGTCGATGTCGTAGGGAGGACGAAAATAGAGCGGCTGCACGCCGAGTTTACTGGCGAAGAGCCGTTCGGTCAGCTTCACTTCGAGGTCAAGTCGGTCGAGCGGGATTTCGCTGATGTCCGGATGGAAGAAAGTGTGATTGCCGATTTCGTGGCCTTCACGCTGGACCCGTTGCATGAGACCGATGTTCTCTTGAGCCTCCCCGCCGATCATCATGAACGTACCCTTAACGTTTTTCTCTTTGAGAATGTCGAGGATTTTGGGAGTCCACTTGGGATCGGGGCCGTCATCGAACGAGATGGCGACCTGGTTGGGATGATAGCCGTAGTACTCCACCGTGTAGGTGTGTGGAAACACATCCATGTGCTCGTCGATAATGAGCCTTTTTCGGGGGTCTATCTCATCGTTGTCCACGGTGACCGTACGCTTGCCGGTCTTCGGCAATCCGGTAACGCGCAGTATGTCGCCGGATCCCTGGACGTCCACATTTCGTCCGGGCTGGAGGGTGTTGAGTGCGTCAAGTGAGGCGGGATTGCTGGGTTTGTCCCACACGCTCCACATGGCGCGATCTTCAGAGCCCAGGCGCCACAGAGCGAAGGTCTGGAGGCCGAGTCCGCGAGCTGCGCGCATTTCGTTGAGGAGCGTGACGCCATCGAGAAACCAGACGACGTGACGAGTGTGGGTGTCTTCGTCGATGTACTCGTAGTGAGGATTAAGCGAGTTGTAATCGAGATCGAGGTCGGCGTCGGCGTCGCTGGCGCGCTGCCACACGTCAGAGACGTGCGTCATTTCTTCGGTATCGACGACGCGGGGCTTACGTTGTTTGGGATCGCGAGCCTTGGGATCGGGGATGGACATTTCCCAGTCGTAGCCGTAGTTGGCGACGGCGCAGATCAGCTTATCGAGAGGGACGGCTTTGGAGTTGAGGACGCGAGTGAGATTCGAGATAAACCAATCCTGACTCGCGATGGGGCCGGGCTGCGAGTCTACTTCGTGCTCGTCGTAATTCATCAGCACGACACCATCGGAGTTGGCAGAGATGATTCTCAATTCATCGGTCGAGGTCGAAACAGGCACGTTGACGTAGAGGTGGAGGTGTCGCGCGTGCAGGTCTGAGTACATCTCCTGGATCATGGCCAGGTACGCGGGGCGAGCATCCTCGTTCAGACTTTCAAAATCGAACGAGAGTCCGTGATAGCCGGGGAATGCGGTGAAAAGACGCAGAAGTTCCTGGCGAATCTGGTTGCGTTTTGCCGGATCCTTGATAACCTCGCCCATGCCTGCGTCCCAGCTCTGCGTGTGCGCATTGAAGTTGTCGAGGTGAGGAAAGATTTCAGTATCTTCCCGCGCCTGCTGGACAACGCGTTTGACCTTGTTGTTTTCGTCGGGGTCGTGAATTACGCCACCCTCAAAGATGGGAAATTCGTGGCCGTCGGACGTGGTCCCCTGAAGGTCAAGCGAAGGCGCGTCGAAGTGCAGCCATTGCGGGAACAGCAAGTCGACCTGGTGGATGTGCTCTTTGAGGGATGAGTAGCTGGCGGCATCCGACGGGATGTAGTAGGCAGCGCGCAGGCCTTCGCCGGTGTTGAAGGGAATGTCGGAGGGTTTGCGATCTGTCTTGCGGCGCGCCGGGTGGACGGGCTTCTGGCCTCGACCCAGAGGGAGCCTGTTCTGCAAACCTCGATAGGTGTGCTTCTGCGTCGGCAGCAGGAGCTCGGGCAGGGGCTGGACGCGGAGTACATTGAAGATAAACCCGGCGAGCACAAGCGTGGAGAGGACGGCCGTGATATCGAATATGCGGCGAAGGCGCTTCCATCGTGTGCGCTGAGGATCGAAAAATATCTGTTTATCGGGCATTGCCGTTTCTACGGTATACAGTACGAATCGTATGGAAGCTGAACCCCTGAGTCAATCGATGCAGCCGGTTGGTGCAACGGACCGGCTGCGCGCTGGTTTGTGGGTTCTGTTTCCTCTTCTGTCTGGAGCGCTGCTTCGTCTTTGGATGCTGAAGAAATTCTACGAGGTCACCGGGGACGCGCTTATCTATGGGGGCATCGCCAAAAACCTGCTTCTCTCCGGGCGCTATGCCCTGACGGTGGGTACAGGCGAGACTTATCCGACGCTGATACGGCTGCCGGGGTATCCCCTGTTTCTGGCGGTGTGCTTCAAGTTATTCGGCTTGGAGAACTATGCCGCGGCAGCCGGGGTGCAGATTGTTTTGGAGCTCGCGGGCTGTTTGCTGCTAGCGGATTTTGCGCGAAGAGTGGCGCCTGCGCGATTGAGCCGGGGAGCGGCGTATTCCACATTGTGGTTGGCTGCGCTGTGCCCGTTTACGGCGGTGTATGCGGCGAACCCGCTTACGGAGGGGCCGACACTTTTTGCGATAGCGCTTGCGATGTGGTGCGCTGCGAAGTTTCAGGAACGGCCGGGGTGGGCGACGGCACTGGGATTCACGTTTGCAGTGACTTATGCGGCGCTGTTGCGGCCGGATGGGGCATTGGTGGCGCTGGCGTTTGCGCCGGCACTGCTGATTACCCTGATGCGCAAGAAGCATGAACCTCAGGTGCGCGGCGGAGTCAGGCGGATGATGGCGGTCTGCGTTTTGCTGGCCGTGATGCCCTTTGCTGCGTGGACCTGGCGCAACTGGAGCACCTTCCAGGTGTTTGAGCCGCTTGCGCCGCGTTACGCTACCGATCCTGGAGAGTCGACGCAGGCGGGATGGGTGAACTGGGTGAAGACGTGGTGCGTGGACTTTGTTTCGACCTACCAGGTGTACTGGAATGTGCCGGGAGACAACCTCGATATTTCGAAACTGCCAGCTCGGGCGTTTGATTCGCCGGAGCAGTATGCGGAGACTGTGGCGCTGGCGGATGATTACAACAACAACGGCCAGACTCTGACTCCGGAGATCGATGGGCGCTTCGCAAAGCTGGCCGCGGAGAGAAGCGCTGCGCATCCAATCCGGTCGCACGTGTTGCTGCCTGTGGCGCGCGTCGCGGATATGTGGCTGCGGCCCAGGGTGGAGAATCTACCCATTGATCTGGACTGGTGGGTTTACAAGCATCATTACGCGGAGACGCGGTTCAGCTGGTTCTATGCGGGCCTGAACGCGCTTTATCTGCTGCTGGGGATTGCGGGGCTGTGCATGCGGCCGCGAATGTGGCCGTGGATGCTGGCGTACATCGTGCTGCGCAGTGTATTGCTGTTGACGGTGGAAGCGCCCGAGGCGCGATACACGCTGGAGTGCTTTCCGATGTTGTTTGTGCTCGGCGGGATTGCGCTCTACCGGTTGATGAACTGGGTCTTGCTGTCGGTCTTGAACGTGAAGACGTCTGAGGGCAGCGGCTGATTGAACTTGAAGTTGAAGTAGGAACAGACGCGGGACTGGCCCTGTCCCTGGTCGAATACCTGCTTCAGGCTGACGCCGTGCTCGGTATCCATCCATACCGTCACCTTCAGAAGATTTTTTCGCACTGCGGGATCCTTTGGCACCAGATCCAGCTTTTCCGTCTTGACGCCGTTCAACGTCTCCTGGCCACCGTAGGTGATATCCCATTTTTCTGAGAGCTCTTTTCCGCTGGCGCCGAAGCCAAGTAGAAGATAGCCGCCAATCTTGTCATTCTTGTAGGTTGTGACTTGGTTGGGTAGTTTCTCGTACAACCGGAACACGCCTTTTGAAAACGTGTAGATTTTGGGGACGGGCTTGTCGTTCTCCTGATTGATGTGAGCCGCCATCTGAAAGTCTGATCCACGCCGCGCGTAATACACCGTGCCCTTCTGCACTTGCTTGTCGGGAACTGGATCCGTCTGGATGGAGTCAAACTCAAAGTCGGCGCTGGTGGAGTGGAAGTTTGCCGCGGCGGCATCGAGCTTGGCCAGCACCGACTTCAGATCCTGTGCGGCGGCGTTCTGTGGGATAAGCGCGAAGACAAACGCAAGCGACGCTGCCAGCAAGATTTTCTTTCGCAAAGGCATAGACTTCCTTTTTCCTATTCGACGGATAAGATGCTTGGAATGGTGCAACGGTCTAGCGGCGGGCCCAGATCTTCCACACCCGGTTGCCCTGGGGGTCGAGTGCCGTTTCCCAGCGGGTTACTGAGACTGCGTCGCCGGTAACCGGCTCAATGGCTTTGCGCAGTTGCTTGCGAACTTCGCCGACTGTGTCGGTCTCTGGTACGGAGAGGTCCTCGGCATTCACGGTGACGATAATTCCGCGGGTTCCGTCACTGACGACCTGGATGGGATGCTGTGGACCAGCGACGCGCGAGGGCTTGTCGCCGTAGTCCCACAGGTGGGGCGTGACGAAGATGAAGAGCAGAATGAGCGTTACGAGGACGTCATAGTGGACGTGACCGCGAGGGTAGGTCCAGTAGAAGTAGCTTTTGAGGAGCTTGTTCATCGCTGCTCCTGAGAAGTAATGCGTTCGAGACCACCCATGTAGGGGCGCAGCGCCTCGGGAACGGCGACGGAGCCGTCAGCCTGCTGATAGTTTTCGAGAATCGCGAGCCAGGTGCGACCCACCGCGAGACCGCTGCCGTTAATCGTGTGCACGAATTCGTTTTTGCCCTTGGTCGATGGTTTGAAGCGAATGTTTGCGCGGCGGGCCTGGAAAGCTTCGAAGTTGGAGCAGGAGGAAATTTCGCGATAGAGCTGCTGGCCGGGCAGCCAGACCTCGAGGTCGAATGTCTTGGCGGAACTGAAGCCGGTGTCGGCGGTGCAGAGCAGGACGCGGCGATAGGGAAGCATGAGGGCTTCAAGGATCTCTTCAGCGTCGCGGGTCAGGCGCTCGTGCTCGGCGTCGGATTCTTCGGGGCGCGTGAACTTGACCAGTTCGACTTTCTGAAACTGATGCTGGCGGATGATGCCGCGCGTGTCCTTGCCCGCGGCTCCGGCTTCGGCTCGGAAGCAGGGGGTGTAGGCGGTGAAGCAGATGGGGAGACGGCCTTCGTCGAGAATTTCGTCGCGATAGAGATTGGTCACGGGGACTTCGGCGGTAGGAATCAGCCAGTGGTCGTTGTCTTTGAACTCGCCGCGTGCGACAGCCTCTGCGTCGGCATCGGAGCAGCGGAAGAGGTCTTCGGCGAACTTGGGAAGCTGGCCGGTGCCGAAGAGGCTCTTCGAGTTGACCATGAATGGCGGCAGCACCTCGGTGTAGCCGTGTTTCTGGGTGTGCGTGTCGAGCATGAAGCTGATGAGGGCTCGTTCGAGGCGGGCACCGGCGCCCATGTAGACAGCAAAACGTGCGCCGCTGAGTTTGGCGGCACGCTCGAGGTCAAGGATGCCGAGCTGTTCGCCAAGCTCCCAGTGGGGCTTAGGCGTGAAGTCGAATTGCGGCTTCTCGCCCCAGGTTTTCACGGTGACGTTGTCCTCTTCGGACTTGCCGATGGGGACTTCGTCGCGGGTGAGATTGGGGATACCGGCGAGGGCAAGGCGCATCTGCTCATCGAGCGCGGTAGCGGACTTGTCGAGTTCGTCAAGCTTGTCTTTGAGGGCGCGCGTTTCGTCCATCACGGCGGTGGCGTCTTTGCCATCCCGCTTGAGGGTGGCGACCTGCTGGCTTAGCTCGTTTCGACGGGCCTTGAGTTGTTCTGAAGCCGTGATGGCTTCGCGGCGCGTCTGATCCAGATGCCGAAAATTGCCCAGAAGCGCGACGGGGTCGGCGCCGCGGGCACGCAGTTTTTCCTCTACTAATTCCAGGTTGCCCCGGACAAATCCCAGATCGAGCATGACTCTTAACAGTTTACTTGATGAGGCAGCCGCTAGCTTCTAGCCGGTAGCCCCTGGTCTCATCTCGCCACTTGGATCATTCAGAGCCCAGCATGCCAAGCTTAAGGAAGCGATCCGGGTCGCAAGAAGCCGAGGTCGCCGCGATCAGTGGAACGGAGGCTAGCGGCTAGAAGCTAGCAGCTGGAAGTGTTTTACCGCACTTCGACGGCGCGGGTCTCTTCGGAGGTGGCGGGCCCGGCGTTGATCTGGTCTTGCCAGCCTGGCAGAGTCTGATCGCCGGTGATGAGTCTTGCGCTCCGCGTAAATGTGAAGTAGTTCCAGACCCATTGTGAAAAGACGGCGAGACGGTTGCGAAAGCCAATGAGGTAAAAGATGTGGACCACCATCCAGGTTAGCCACGCCGGGAATCCGCTGAGGTGCGCCTTGAAAGGCCACTCCACTCGGGCCACAGCCGCCACGCGACCAATCGTGGCCAAGTCGCCCTTGTCGAAGTAGTGGAAAGCGGGACGGCGTTGATGGGCGAGGTCGGCTGCGATAGCTTTTCCGACGAAGTTGCCCATCTGCAAAGCGGGCTGGGCAACGCCCGGCACCTGTTTGCCGTCCTGCTCGAAGTGGGCGAGGTCGCCAAGCACGAAGACCTCCGGCAACCCCGGCGGATTGAGATTGCTGTCGACGATGACGCAGCCGCGCTTGTCAGTTGGCGCGCCGAGCAGCTTGCCGAGGGGGGATGCCTGGACACCGGCAGCCCACAGGATCACAGCTGCGTCGATCCGCTGATCGTTGACTTCGACCCAACCGGGACCGACGTTGGTGACGTGGCTTTTGGTGTGAACTTCAACGCCGAGGTGAAAAAGTTCGCGTTCCGCTTTGGCGGAGAGATCCTCAGGGTAGGCGGCCAGGACGCGTGGACCGCTATCGAAAAGCAGGACGCGCGCTTTCGAGGGATCGATGTGACGAAAATCGTGACGCATATAAAGCTTGGTGATGTCGCTGACGGCGCCGGCGAGTTCGACCCCGGTAGGCCCGCCGCCGATAACGATAAAGTTGAGCGGGGGATGCCAACCACGCTCCTGCATCTGGCGCTCGGCCAGTTCGAAGGCCAGCAGGACGCGGCGGCGGATCTCGGTGGCGTCTTCGATGGTTTTCAGGCCGGGGGCATTTTTTGCCCATTCTTCCTTACCGAAGTAGGAGTGCGTGGCGCCGGTGGCGATGACGAGGTAATCATAGGAGAGTTGCGCGCCGGAGGCGAGGCCCACGCGACGCGCCTGGACATCGATGGCATTTACCGTGTCCATGAGGACCTCAGTGTTCTGCTGGTGACGCAGGATGGTGCGGATGGGTTGGGCGATGTCTGCCGGAGAAAGAACAGCAAGCGCCACCTGGTAGAGCAATGGCTGAAATGTATGGTGGTTACGGCGATCGACCACAGTCACATCGACGGGCATGTGTCGCAGCGCCAGGGCCGCGTGGAGACCCGCAAAGCCTGCACCTACGATCACCACATGGGGACGCCCTCCGTGCTCACCGGTCTCAAGCGGTTTTGTCAGTTCGCTCATTGAACCTCGCTCTCAGCCTATGTGATGCCCGAGAGGGTGTGGAGGACACAGATGTTACCCAAATGGTTGAGTTGATTGTTGTTTATGGATGCTGTTCGACCTGAATGGTCAGGGTGCTCGAGTTTCCGGTGACGGCCAGTCCGACGAGGTTGGTGGCAACGCCGGGGATAGAAGCCGGAGAAAAGGTGACGGTGCCATCGAGGGCGGAGATGGCGGTCGCGGTTTGCGTGGCGAGTAGAGGAGCCTGCGCCGCAGCGGCCGTGGGGCGGGCAAGGAGGCGTCCACGCATAGAGAGACTGGTAAAGCGTGACGGCTCCGCCGGCCATGGGATTGCCGTTCATGTCGCGAACCCGCAACGTCACGATGCCGGGAGTCCCCGAGGAGGGGAGGGTCTGGGCTGTTCCTGAGATGGATTCAAGCCATGCGTACTCTGGACGCGCGCCAAGGGCAACGAAGTTGACGCACTGGCTGGTGCCGTTGAGGCAAGCAACCGAGGTGGTCTGCTGGCCCCCGGCAAGAGGCCCGACGGTGAGAGACTTGGTTGCAATTCCGCTGGAGTTGGTGGTGGCGGTTGGCGAGCCTGTCGGCTTGATGCTGCCGCCGGTTTGCCAGGCGACGGTTTGACCGGCAGCGGGCGCGGCGTTGATCAGAGCAAGGGCTTGCGTCGTCCAGTTAACGGTGGATCCGGCGGCGACGGAGAGCGTCGGAGTGATGGCCGCCAGGGAAGGTGGCGTTCCGCCAGTGAAATGCGCTTGCAGGGAAACACCATTCGTCAGCGAGGCAGTGACGACAGAGGCGCCGGCGGCGGGCGCCGTTACGTTGATGGTGGCCACGCCGTCGCCGGATGCGGTGGTGGAACAGGATGCGGCGCCACAGGAGAGGGTCGCGTTGCCGCTCACGACGGAAAAGGTGACGGTGACATTGCCCGCCGGAGTGAGGCTGGGGCCGAGCGCGGTCACGGTGAAGGGAATCGGTACGCCGATCGGGACGGTGTTTGCGGGAGCGGTGTTCAATGTGAGCGAGTCGCCGGTGCCGGCGTCGTAGCTGATTCCGCCGGAGACAATCGCCATCGCATAGAAGATGGGAAGGTCATCGACCTCGACGTCTACCGAACCGGTGATGCCCGGAGCGGCAGCGGGTGCGATGGCGGTGATTTCGTTGGGAGAGATGCTGGTGACCGATTGCCTTCTGGCCGCCGATGAGCACGGTGTCAGAAGGGCGAAAGCCCATGCCGCGAATCACGATGGGACCGCCGGAAGCGGGCAGGCGCGGAGGTTGTACGGTATCGGCATAGAGCACCCAGCCGTTGTATGCGTAGTCGGGGCGGCCGTCTCCGCGCATATCGGCGATGCCGAGGCGAACGATGTCGTCGGCGGAAGCTGTGACCTGGAGCCAGGTTTCGCCGGTGGCGTAGCCGTTCAGGGCGGGAGCCCAGTTGAGGAAGTGGCAGAGGTACGGGTTTGAAGGCATCCCAGACGCCGATCGCGGGGAGGGCCTTGGTTTGGGTGGGAAGGCCGGTTTCGTTCAGCGCCTGGGTGACGACGGTGAAGGTGTGGCCGGCCCGCACCGGGAAGGCAAACCAGTCAGTTTGACCTACCTGGCTGAGGCGGCCGCACCACAAGCCCGCCCGGCGGGAGCATTCGGGGCAGGTCGGGCGAGGCGATCGCGTTCACTGCGTTGCCTGACGGCGGAGTCGGCAATGGTCACGGTGAGGGTCTGGGCACTGCCGGCGGACATATTTGGGACGGAGAACACAGGCATGGTTCCGGAAGGAGTTGAGGAGCCGGCAACGTAAGGGCCGACGGACTCGGTGAGCATGTAGAGCGGATTGATGGGCTCAAAGGTGACTTGGTAGTCCGCTGTCGTCATTCCGGGAGGCAAAGGAATACCGCCGAGGTCGAAGAAGCCCTGAAGGGCTGGATCGTTTGAGCCCCATTGTGCGAGCGGGATTTCCGTCAGAGTCCGTCCAGCCGGTGATCGGGTTGCCGTGATTGCCGCTGAAATAGGCGCCGGAAACGAATGTCACGGTGTACTCGTACAGCGGGTTGCCATTGGCATCGAGAGGGCGCGCCACCACGTTTACGCCCTGCATGCCGGCGCCGGAGCGGAAGCTGAGGGTGCCCTTGATCGAAACGGTGTTTGCAGCGGTGATCTGCTTTCCGGGGAAGCCGGCGATATTTGCCGCAGTGATGGGATAGATGCGATTGAGGGCGGCGATATCGTCAAAGCGAAGCTCCGCGGGGTTGGGGAGGCAGTCGCCCCCTGCCGCTCCGCAGAATCCGCTCATGGGGTGCATGATGGGCCAGCCCCGCGTGCCGTTGGGCTCGCTGTCGCTGAGCGCCCGGGGATTGACCTGTGCGTAGTCGAGACCCAGAATGCGGCCGAACGCTCGCTCCAGTTCGTACTGCATCATCGCGACCAGATTGGAGTTGGTGGCGCAGAGACCGTTGAGCAGAAGGACGGCGTGAGCGATCGTGGCGTCGGGCTGGATGTTGTCGAGCCAGGTAAAGACGCCATTGTTCTGGCAACTGGTTGGGTCGCTGGTGCCGACACCGAAGAGGCTGTCGATGACGGAGCCGTCGGAGTCGAAGATGACAGCGAGAGGGTAGTTCGTCGCCGAGGGAGTAACGTCGGAAGGCGCTGCGAATACCTGATTGCCGGCGATGACGCTCGCGCCGCTGACGTCTTCATTCAGGGAGCCGGACCGAGTGAGCAGGATGCCGGCAGTGGGTACGGAGTTCCATAACGCAGCGGCGGAGTCGACCATGGCCGTGGCTTGCTGGTTGTTGATCTGGCTGTTGAGTGGGCCCTGATCGATGTAGTAATTGACGATACCGCCGGACCAGCGCACAGGCTCTCCAACCACTGCTGGGTTGAAGTAGGCGGTGCCGGCTACGTATTTGGGCCCGCCCGCAAGGGCTGTCGCGGCGGCGCAAGCGGAGGCCAGGATAACAAGGGCGAATCGCAGCGCAGACACAGAAGCCTCCCATTGCAAGCACTTGCTTGTGTGTGTCCACTACGGCGTGGGTTGAGTGAGTATTTTCTAATTATCCGGATTGCCGAAACCTGCTCCAACTCTGACCTCCGGCAGATTAGGTCACGCACGTAACCATAAATACCGTGCTTAGAGTTACTTAAGTTCATTGCAAAGTTACTTTCTTGACTACAATGAGTTCTGCAACCCAGAGCAGGCATTCACGGCAGTTACAGGGGGCCATTATCAGCACACGCGCTTAAGATTGGGAGATTTGCTCGTCCGGGCCAAGCTCGTGACCGAGATGGACATTGCCAAGGCGCTGGAGCGTCTTTCGATGTGCGGCGGACGCCTCGGGGACAATCTGGTCGCGATTGGGGCGATTTCGAAGGAAACCCTGGAGAAGTTCGTCCACCGCACTCCGCGGGAGCCGGAGAATATTGCGGCCACGGGTCTGGATGAAAGCGATCTGCTGGGCCTGATGCTCAAGCTGATTTATGTGGGCCGCCTGCAGACGGTCCGGCAATTTGGCGACGCGATCAAGCTGCCCTACAACATCGTTCTCGAACTGGTCCGCATGGCTGTCGACAGGTCGTTACTGCAGAACCTGGGCGCTCGCAGCTCCGATAGCTTGATCGATCTCGCTTACACCTTTACGGAACAGGGCAAGCGGTACGTAATCGACGCCATGACCCGTCAGCACTATACGGGACCTGCCCCGGTGACGCTCGACGATTTCACGGATCAGGTGAACCTGCAGAAGCTGACAAATGAACTGGTAACGCCGGAGAAGATCAAGGCAGCGACTACCGGACTGCAGTTTGACGATCGCATCATGGAGCAGGCCGGTCCGGCGTTGAATTCAGGCCGTGCCATGCTGCTTTACGGACCGCCCGGAAACGGCAAGACAACCGTTGCGCAGCGCTTCGCTTCGGTCTTCTGCGATGTGATTTACGTTCCGTATGCCGTCGTGGTGGAAGGCCAGATCATCCGGGTACACGATCCGAGTATCCATCTTCCGCTGGCGACGGCTGATATCGAGGACGAAGGATGCGTTTACCGTTGTCAGGGCGCAAAGCTACGATGCGCGCTGGGTTCCCTGCCAGCGGCCATTTGTCATTACGGGCGGCGAACTTACGCTGGAGATGCTGGACCTGCGCTATGACACAACGGGGCACTATTACGAGGCTCCCCTGCACGTGAAAGCGCTGGGCGGATGCTTTTTGATCGATGACTTTGGACGGCAGATTGTAAGCCCGACAAATCTTCTGAACCGTTGGATTGTGCCACTGGAAAGCAAGGTGGACTATCTGAAGCTCCACACCGGCAAGACGTTCTCGATTCCCTTTGAAGAACTGGTGATCTTCTCGACGAACCTGGAGCCGGAAGACCTGATGGATCCGGCGTTTTTGCGGCGCTTGCCTTACAAGATCGAGGTAGGTGCGCCTTCCATTGAGAATTACAAGAAGATCTTCGAATCGGAGTGCAAGAAGCAGGCGGTCGAGATGTCGGATGAGATCTTCGACAAAATTGTGCACACGGTGACGGTGGAAAAGGGACTGGAGCTTGCGGCATATCATCCGCGATTCATCGTGGACCAGGTGATTGCAACATGCCGCTTCATGCGGGAAGCCCCGCACTTTGAACCGCGCTTTATCGATTACGCGATTGACAATCTGCGCGTTCGGCAGAGCACTTCAAAGAAGGTCACGCAGGCGCGGATCTGATCGGTGCAGGTCTGCGCGCAAGGACCAGCCAGCCGGCAAGGAGCCGGCCTTGCCAGGTCAAAGTTCCGGATAGAAATCAAAGAAAGCGTCGAGGCTTTGCTTGAGTTGAGCCTCGATCTGTTCGCGCGAGCCTTCGAGCAGGTGCATGGTGACGTGCGCCTCATGGCCGTTGACCAGCTTGAGCGTAGCGTCGTGAATCTCCTTCACTTCGCCCTCGGGCAACAGCCGCATTCCGTAGACAAGAGTCAGATTTGCCATGGGTATCATCTTATCTAGTGCGGCTGGATTTGGGTGGCAGCCGCCCGGCAGCCGGTTTGCGACGGAAAGACCGGCGAATTTGTACGCTGATTTCCGATAGGGAGATTTTCGGGCGTGCCGTCTACAATTTACTGGGAAACCTGATGACAGAGACTCGTGACACCGTAATTCTTGGTTCCGGCTGCGCCGGATTGACAGCGGCGATTTACAGCGCGCGCGCGAATCTGAAACCGCTTGTGCTGGAAGGGCATGAGCCCGGCGGCCAGCTTTCCATTACTTCGCTGGTGGAGAATTTTCCGGGATGGCCTGAGGGAATTCAGGGGCCTGAGCTGATCGACAACATGAAGAAGCAGGCGGCGCGATTTGGGGCCGAGTTTCAGCTGGCGCACCTGAATCGTGTGGAACTGGGCGCGCATCCGTTCCGGCTTCACACGTCTGCGGGCGAGATCATGACGCGAACGCTGATTATCGCGTCGGGTGCGAGCGCGCGTTGGCTCGGACTTCCGAGCGAGCAGGCGCTGATCGGGCATGGCGTTTCAAGCTGCGCGACTTGTGACGGGTTTTTCTTCCGCGATAGGCCGATTGCGGTGGTGGGCGGCGGCGATTCGGCGATGGAAGAAGCACTCTTCCTGACGCGCTTCGCATCGAAGGTGACGCTGCTGCATCGGCGGCCTGCGTTCCGCGCGTCGAAGATCATGCTGGAGCGGGCGATGGCGCATCCCAACATCGAGTTCAGAACGAACACGGTGGTGGACGAAGTGCTGGGCGTGGAAGAGAAAGAATTGAAGGGGCTCAAATTGCGCGACGTAGCTACCGGCGTATCGAGCACTCTGCATGTCGACGGGATGTTCCTCGGCATCGGGCATGAGCCGAACGCGAAGATGTTTGTGGGCCAGATCGATCTCGATGACGAGGGCTACGTGCTGACGCAGGGCAATGTGATCACGACGCGCAAAGGGATCCCGGTACCCGGCGTTTATGCATGCGGCGACGTGCAGGACCGGCGCTATCGGCAGGCGATCACGGCTGCGGGCACGGGTTGCATGGCGGCGCTTGAGGCAGAGAAGTATCTCGAAGAACACGGGCGTTGAGCTCATCGCGAAAAGGAACGAGGCATGTCGAAGATCTTCCCCGGCCGGTTCACAGCGAAGTTTGACGAGTCATTTGTGGTGTTCATTATCGGGATGCGGATCAATCGGCTGCTCCAATTCAGCAAGTGGATTCCGGTGGCAAAGGCCATGGGCCCATGATTGCGGAGCTGAAGAAGCATCCCGAGATGGGCTTGCTGCACGTGGAAACAGATGCTCTACTGGCGCGGCGTCGCGACGGTGCAGTACTGGCGCAGTTTCGAGCATCTGCATGCATACGCGCACATGCGCGACAGCAACCACCTGCCGGCGTGGGCGGAGTTTAACCGGCGGGTTGGCGCCAACGGGTCGGTAGGCATCTGGCACGAGAGCTATCTTGTGGAGCGCGGAGGCTACGAGTGCATTTACGTCAACATGCCGCGCTTCGGCTTTGGAGCGGCGACCGATCTTGTGCCGGTTAGCGGCCGGCTCGAGAGTGCGCGCCAGCGCATCGGCAAGGCTCAATGAGTCCGCTTGCGGAAAACCTGGAAAAGCTTGAGGCAGCGATTGCGGATGCGTGCCGGCGAGCGGGTCGGCGTCGCGAAGACGTCGAGCTGATGGCGGTCTCGAAGACGCTATCCGGCGGAGACGATCGCCGAGGCTGCGGCGCTGGGGTTGACGCTGTTTGGCGAAAATCGCGTGCAGGAGTTTGCGGGCAAGGCACTCGAGCTGCAGACGCTACGCTCGCGGGGCGAAAAGCCAATACGTCGTTCATCTCATCGGACATTTGCAGTCGAACAAGGCGGCGCGTGCAGCGGAGTTGTTTGACGCGGTGGACGCTGTGGATTCACTGCGCGTGGCGCAGCGGCTGAATGATGCGGCGGGGAAGCTGGGCAAGCGGCTGCCAATATTGATCGAGGTCAAGCTCAGTCCTGAAGAGACAAAAGAAGGGCTGGAGCCGGAGTCAGCGGATGCTGCGCAGTTGCTGGAGGCGCTTCCGGATCTGCAGAGCCTTGAGACACGCGGGTTAATGACAATTGCGCCGTGGGGCGCTCCTGAGGATGTTACGCGGGCTTGCTTTCGCAGCTTGCGCGAGTGGCGCGATCGATGGGCGGCAACGCATTCGAAATTGAATCTGGATGTGCTTTCGATGGGCATGAGCGGCGATTTCCCGCTGGCGATTGCCGAGGGCGCGACCCGGATTCGTGTTGGGACGGCGCTTTTTGGAAAACGCGCTCCCTATAAGGGACCGCCCGAATGAGTATGGCGATGCTGCGCGAATTTGCCGGCGGAGTGACGTTGGCGGTGCGGGCACAGCCGGGCGCGAAGAAGACGGCGCTTGTTGGCGTTTATGGCGAGGGCGACGCAGCGCAGTTGAAGATTGCGGTTCAGGCTCCGCCGGTGGAAGGCCGAGCGAACGAGGCGCTGATTGCATTTCTGGCCGAGACGTTCGGCATTCCAAAAAGATCGGTCGAAATCGTGAGCGGCGAGCGTTTGCGGAGCAAGGTGTTTCTGTTGCGCGGTGTCACGATTCAGCAAGCGCGATCCAAGCTCGCAAATCTGGAGTAAAACTAGCCGTGAATCCCAGGTCTCAAAATCGAGACCTGGGGCACCCAGTTCTTCTGCAGTAACATCCCAAAATGCAATCGATTGGTCGTATGAGATCAGCGATGGTGAATGTCGCAGGCGGCGGCGAGGGCTTCTTCAGGCTCGGGGCGGACGCGGAAGTCGGCGTGGGCTTCGGCATAGATGACCTTCCCATCTCGCGCGATGACGTAGGTTGCAGGCAGGGGCAGGCGCCAGCTTTTGTCGCCGTTGACGAAGGGGATGTTGACGAGGATGGAGAGGTAGTAGTCGCGGTGATACTCGGGGATGGTGTAAACGAGGCCGAATTTCTCTGCGACCGCGTTGCCGGGATCAGATGAGCACGGGGAAAGGCAGGCCGTGCTGGTTGGCCATGAAGTCGCTCTGGCGCTCGATCTGCGGGCCGATCGCAACCATCAGTCCGCCGCGTTCGCGCAGCTGGCCGTAGAGATCGCGCCAGGTTTCCAGTTCCGTCACACAATAGGGGCACCAGCGGCCGCGAAAGAACTTGATCACGAGTGGCCCAAGGTCGAGCAGGTCGCGGGAGCGGACGAGTTTGCCATTCGAGTCCTTCAGGGCGAACTCAGGCACCTGTGCGCCCGCGGGAAGAATGCGGTCTTCAACGCCGGTGGCGAAGAGTTCCTCAACTGCCTTCTCACTAATGGCGAGACGCTCGGGCTGCACGAGGTTGCGCGTGTTGGAGGTGATCTCGTCGAGTTGGTCCTGCAGGCTGGTCATGGATTCTCGATACGCTTTGAGTTAAGAGCAAAAGCAGGTCCTTCGACTCGCAAGGCTCGCTCAGGATGACAAATCACTTTGGAGACGCGGAAGCTTACCGCCCGAATTTCTGTTTGCCCATCAGGCCACTCATGCCACCGCGCATCATGTTCCTGGCGAGGCCGCCTTTGCCCATCTGCTTGAACATTTTGCTCATCTGCGCATACTGGCGGAGGAGCTGATTGACGTCCTGCACGGAGGTGCCGGAGCCGGCGGCGATGCGTTTACGGCGCGAACCGGAGATGATTTCGTGGTTGCGGCGCTCAAACGGCGTCATGGAACTGATCATGGCTTCGAGACGCACGAATTGTTTTTCGTCGACCTGGCCGGCGGCTTGCTGCAGGCCGGCGAAGGGGCCGACGGAGGGCAGCATCTTCAAAATGCTCTCCATCGAGCCGAGCTTCTTGATCTGCTTCAACTGATCGCGAAAATCTTCGAGGGTGAAGCCGTCGCCGAGGAGTGCTTTCTTCGCAAACTCTTCGGACTTCTTTCTGTCGAGCGAGGACTCGGCTCTCTCGATGAGCGAGAGCATGTCGCCCATACCGAGGATGCGGCCCACAATGCGATCGGGATGGAAGGGCTCGAAGGCGTCGGCTTTTTCGCCGGTACCGATGAACTTGATGGGCTGGCCGGTGACGTGGCGAATGGAGATCGCAGCGCCGCCGCGGGAGTCGCCGTCCATCTTGGTGAGAATGACGCCGGTAAGGCCGAGGCGCTTGTGGAAATCCTGAGCAGAGTTGACGGCGTCCTGGCCGGTCATGGCGTCGGCGACGAAGAGGATCTCCTGCGGGTTGAGCAGCTTTTTGAGCTGGGCCATTTCATCCATCAGCTCTTCATCGACGTGGAGCCGGCCGGCGGTGTCGACGATGAGCGTGTCGCAGGCGAGAATGCGGGCTTCGCGGCGGGCCTCGGTTGCCAGGCGCTCGACCAGCTTGGAGCCCGGCGTCTCGTCATTGATCTTGCCCTCGTAGAGGCGGGCTTCGATGGACTTGGCGACGACTTTGAGCTGCTCGCGCGCGGCGGGACGGTAGACGTCGACGGAGACGAGCATGGGGCGGTGGCCGCCCTTTTTGAGCCACGCGGCGAGCTTGCCGCTGGTGGTGGTTTTACCGGAGCCCTGCAGGCCGGCCATGAGGATTACGGTTGGGGGCTGCGAGGCAAATTTGAAGCGGGCGGTGTCGCGGCCAAGGAGCTCGACGAGCTCGTCGCGGACGATCTTGATGACCTGCTCGGAGGGCGAAAGGGCGGTAAGCACTTCACTGCCAACGGCTTTGGCGCGGATGTGCTCGATGAGCTCGTTGACGACATTGAGGTTGACGTCGGCCTCGAGCATGGCGATGCGGATTTCTCGCAGCGCCTCCTGGATGTTTTCTTCGGTGAGCGTGCCCTGTCCGCGAAGGTTTTTGAAGGCGCGTTGCAGCTTTTCTGTAAGGTTCTCAAACATAGGTCAGATTCAAGTGTATCGAAAAGAGCGCGGAGTAGCGGGACTAGCGGGATTGGCAGGCTGGCGCGCCGTTAGCGAGTCAGCGAAGTTAGCAGGTTGTTCGTGTCTAGATCGTGCTCCGGAGAAGCCAGGAGAGGATGGGGCCCCAGTAGGCCATTTCGGGCTTGTAGAAGGGTGCGTTGTGGGAGCGCGCCGGGAGGACAAGCAGCTCGGCCTGGCTGCCGCAGCAAGAGAGAGATCGTGTCCCATTTGCATGGGAAAGAGGCGATCTCGATCGCCTTGCACGATCAGAATTGGCAAACAGCAGTCGCGCAGGGCATCTGCTGCGGACCAGATGGGCGGGACGAGGGGAGACAGAAATCCGGGAATCCAGGCGGCGCGTGCCGCTTTGCGGAACGAGGAGTAGCCCCCACAGAGGACGAGGCGATCAGCTTCTACACGATCGAGGATGGCGGGCGCGACCCCGGTGCCGAGAGAAAATCCGAGAAGGGAAATGGGAATGGCGGGCGCTAAATGTCGGAGAACTTCGAAGGCCGCAATCGCGTCCTGCTCGCATTGGGTCGAATCGATGAATCCGGTGCTGCGGCCGTAACCTGAATAGTCGAAGACAAGGGAGGCGATACCGTTCTCAGCGAATATTCGCTGAATGGGAAACCACTGCGAGACGACTTCGCCGATGCCGTGGCAGATGAGGACCGCCGCTTGTGGAAGGGTGTTGGAGGGTCTGACGAAGACTGCGTCCAGTTGATTTTTGCCGCTGGGAATGAGGCGTTTTGCTACGGCGATTCCTGCGCACTCGAGGCGGGTGCGCGGGATTCTACCGAGAAGGCGATCTCTTATCTGAACCACACGGCTCGTGCAGGTGAGCGTGGCTGTAAATAGAAATCTGTGCAACTGCATTGGGCGCTCTTCAGTCAGGTGGCTTCCAAGCAGATGATTTCGTGCTTTCCCACCCATTCGACGGAAAGCTGTCGAACGGATGGGGCACCCCCATTCTGCGCGAAAACGAACGGAGGTTAATCGGCCGGTGCGATCAGATACTGCTCGAGTTTGCCATCGGGGTAGGTGTAGGTGGTGAGCCGCAGGCGCGTGTTGGGATAGGTGATGTTGAAGCCCCGGAAGGTCATGCCGCCGCGGAGGGCTTCGCCGGTCTGGTGGAAGGTGAGCGGTTCACCAAGAGGAGCGAGACTGGATTGGAAATCGGCTATGGCCTCGGGCGTGAAGTAGTCGCTGAGATTCGGTGACAGCAGTGAGCGGTCGATGTGGCCTTGCTGGAGACCACGGTAGATATCGAGGGCCTGCTTCTCGGACTCGCTTGGTGGAAATCCTGCCACGGCCGGGACGGCAAGACGCGCGATGGTGGAAGCGGCGCCGACGGCATCCTGATTAGTGAGCACCGTAACGGATGCGCCATCGTCGACGAGCATCTGGTTATCGGAGACAAAGCCAGAGACTTCGCCGCTGTGCTCGATGTCGCGACGACCGTCAATGTCGCGCACGCCGACGCCAAGGCCGTAGTGGGTGTCCTTGCCGTCTTTCAGCTTTACGGAGGTGAACATCACTTTGTAGCTTTCGGGCTTGAGGACGGTTTGCGCCATCATGCTTTCGTTCCACAGCGCGAGGTCATGCGCGGTCATGGCGAGTTCGCCGGCGGCAAACATCCAGCCGCGGCCTTCTTTGGGTGCAACGCGAAGAGGGCCGAGGGCGTGCCGGTAGTAGGCAGTTGCGTCGGTCTGGGTGAGCTTTGTTTCGTCGGAGTTCCACACGGACTTCATGTTGAGCGGGTGGAAGATGCGCTCGCCGAGAAAATCCATCAACTTCTGGCCGCTGACTTTTTCCACGATTGCGCCGGCGATGACGAAGTTGGTGTTCGAATATTGCCATTGCGTGCCGGGATCGAAGTCGAGCGGCTTCTTGGCCCATGTGTCGATGATCTGCTGTGCGGTTTCAGGGTGCAGCATCGGCGTCATCACGTAGTCTTCGGGCCAGTAATCCTGATAGCCGGAGGTGTGGGAGAGGATCTGGCGGATGGTGACTTCGTCGCCGCGAGTAAGGCCGGGGACGTATTTGCCGACGGAGTCATCGATTGATAGCTTGCCTTGCTCCTGCAGAAGAAGGATGGCGGCGGCGGTGAATTGCTTGGAGATGGAGCCGATGGAATAGCGCATCTCCGGTGTGGCGGGGACAGGCGGATCGAGATGAGCGTTGCCGTAGGCCCGGGTGTAGACGAGCTTGCCGCCTTTGACGATGGCGACGGATGCGGAAGGAACGCCGGTCTGCTTCAGCACGTCGGTTGCGATGCTGTCGACGCGAGATTTGAGAGCTGGGTCGAGGTTGTCGATTGTCTGCGCATGGATTTGGAGGGCGATAGGAGAGAGCGAGGCAAAGACGGCGAGCGTGGAGACGAGGAGGCGGCAAGTCATGGTCGGGTGCGTGGAACTCCTTCCGTTCGAATAGTACCAATCGCAGCCCGTGGTTACGTTCGGGCTTCGGCTTCTTCGACGGTGGCAGTCAGGGTGAGGACTCTTTCCAGGCGCGTGATATGGAACATGCTGAGTACGCGCGGAGTGACGCCGGCGAGCGTGAGCAAGACATGCTTGTCGCGGCAATACACCTCGTGGTTGATGATCTCGCTCATGCCGGCGGAATCCATGAAGGGAACTCCGCGCAGATCGAGAATGGTGTGACTCGGCGGCTCCGTGCCGCGGAACAAAGCGCGCAATGGGGAGACGCTGTTGAGGGTCACGGGCCCAGTGAGGCGCAGTACGACTGTTCCAGGTTTACTGCCGGGAATCGGCTCGATCTTCAAGGGGAGTTCGGGGGACATGTTGGATCAGTGTATGAAACGGGGCGTATTTTGTCGCCAGAAAACTGGTGATGGCGGAGGCCGGGCTCGATTTGTCAAAGAGATGATGGCTAAGGCAGGTCACGCGGATGCGTTAGGCTGGTGCTGGTGAATTCATAATCAACGCGAGGTGGATGCAGGTGGAGCGCTTGCTTGAAGGTCACAAGAAATTTCTTGCCGAGGTATTTCCACGGCGGCGCGACCAATTTCATCTGCTGGCAGAGTCGCAGGCGCCGGAGTGGCTCTTCATCACCTGTTCAGACTCGCGTGTGCTGCCGGATCTGATCCTGGGCACCGGTCCGGGAGATTTGTTCATCACGCGGAATGCGGGGAACGTGGTGCCGGTGACCGCGAACGATGTGGACGGCTGCACGGCGACGATTGAGTATGCCGTCGAGGTGCTGAAGGTGAAACACGCGATTCTGTGCGGGCATTCGGATTGCGGGGCGATGAAAGCGGCACTCGATCGCACGGGGCTCGAGAAACTGCCGAAGGCGAGCCGCTGGTTGCATCACGTAGAGGCGGCGTTCTCACACCGGCAGCCGTTGAATCCCGAGGATGGGCCTCATGCGGAGCTGGCATCACTGATTCGGGGCAATGTGGTGGCGCAGTTGTTGAATCTCAAGGCGCAGCCGTCGGTGAGCCGGGCAATGAGGGAAGGACGCCTTGCGGTGCACGGCTGGTATTACGAGATTCTTTCGGGACGCATAGAGAGATTCGATGAGGATGCACGAAGATTTGTGCCGCTGGTGGGGTGAATGGTTGGGGATCCAGGCCCGAAGACCGCTGCTCTTTCCAGGGGCACCAGGCTTTGAAATGAAATTATTTTTTCGGCCGCGCATAGGGAAGGTGTGCCCGTTATGGGCACACCGAGTTGAGGAGCGGGTGGCAACTACTTCTTGGTGTCTCGCGCAGCCTTGATAAATTCGTGGGACTTTTCGACGTGCGCGGCTTGGGTGGTGAGCACCTGGCGCACGGGTAAGGGCAGATAAGATTCCGTTGCCCGGCTGTAGGCTTCCACTGCTTCGTCTTCGGCCTCTTCCGCCGTCGCGAGCAGGGTCTGGTCGCCCCCACCGAGTGCGGATTTGAGGTCGGCCCAGGCGCGGCGGACGGTGCCGACAGCGGTGCCACTTTCTTTTATGTCGTGCACGCCCTCCTGATGCAGGATGGACTCGAGCACTCCACGGAACTGCGCACGGGTGAGCGACTCGGCGAGGAAATATTCTTTTAGCGTTTCGTCTTTGATCTCTTCACCGATCTTCTTGAAGCCTTCTTGGCCGTCGATGAGGGTCTGGATTACTGAGCGCAGATAAGATTCGGTTTCTTTCAAGTCTTTTGAGGGCGATGACATCGAGAACACTCCATGTAAAGGGGATTAGAAACTCGGGCAGGGTCCAGCGGCTGCCATTGCGATTCTCCTTCGCCGCCAGCAGGGTGGGGGAAATCGCGAAAACCCCAACGCCCCTGCCCTGGTATTGGATCAGTGCCGCACCCGCAGAGGCTCGGTTGATCCAGTTACTGAGATGCGGAATTTTCGGACGGAGTAGATTGCAGCGAGAAATCAGTGGGCGCCGGGTGGCGGGGCAGCGTGCTTTGGCGGCTTGCCGAAGAGCCAGACGGCTCCGGCGCAAAAGAATGCAAGCAGCGCCGTCCAGCGAAAGACATCGATATAGGCGAGCAGTGCCGACTGCCTTTGCAGGAGCCCGTAGATAAGTCCCAGCGATCCCGGTCGCGCAGAGGGAGAGCCGATCTGGTGGCCGAGGTAGGTTGCAATCATGCGCGACTTCTGCTGGAAGATGGGGCTTGACGGTGAAAGATTGGCGCCGATTTCCGTCTGGTGCAGAGCAGCGCGGCGAATGATGGCGGTGGTGGCCATCGCAATCCCAATTGACCCGCCAATGTTGCGCAGCATATTGAAGAGCCCGGTGGCGTTTCCCATTTCTTCGCGGAGAATGGTGGAGGTGGACATGGTGGCCAGCGGGACAAAGACGAAGCTGAGCGCGAAGCCCGTAAACAAAATCGGAATCAGCAGCGTGTACGGGCCGATGTCGAGGTTCACGGTGCCGAAGGTGAGGGAGCAGACGCCGAAGCCGATGAAGCCGGCGCTGAGCAGTTTGCGATTGTCAATCCGCGATCCGAGCATGCCGATGATCGGCGATCCGATGATTGATCCGATGCCGCGCGGGCCGACGACTAAGCCGGCGGTGAAGGCGGTGTAGCCGAGGATCTCCTGGTAGTAGAGTGGCAGGATAGCGATTGTGATGTAGATACACATCCCCAGCAGCGCAATCAGAAAGCAGCCGGTGCGAAAGTTGCGGTCTTTGAGGACGTGCAGATCGACGAGGCCGCGCGGATTGGTCCACGAGCGCCAGATCCAACCGATAAAGCCGAAGGCCAGTGCAGCAACCGCCCAGCGCACCCAGATAGCCCCGAACCAGTCATCTTCCTGGCCCTTGTCGAGGACTACCTGCAGGCAGCCAGTCCAGACGATGAGGAGTCCGAATCCGATGTTATCGAAGGCGCCGACCTTGGCGTTCTTGATGTAGGGCGGGTCGTGAACAAAACGGGTGATCATTAAGACGGCGAGGATGCCGACAGGGATGTTGATGTAAAAGGCGTAGCGCCAGCTGAACGTATCGGTAAGCCAGCCACCCAGCGTGGGTCCAAGTACCGGGGCAACGACGATTCCGAGGCCGTATGCGGCCATCGACATGGACCGCTTTTCAGGTGGAAAGCTCTCGAGCAGGATGGATTGCGATAGCGGCTGCAGTGCGCCGCCACCTGCACCCTGCATGATGCGTGCAAGAAGGATCACGCCCAGAGATGGGGCTGCCCCGCAGAAAAAGGAAGCGATGGTGAAGATGACGACGCAGATCAACAGAAAGCGCTTGCGGCCCCAGCGGCGTGCAAACCAATTCGATGCCGGGAGGATTACAGCGTTGGCGACGAGGTAGCTGGTGAGAACCCAGGTGGCTTCGGAGTTGGTGGCGGAGAGACTGCCCGCGATGTAGGGCAACGCTACCGAGGCAATGGCGGTGTCGAGCACCTCCATGAACGTCGGCAGCATGACCGAGGCGGTGACGAGCCAGGGGTTGACGCCTTGGGTCAGGGGATATCGGTCTTGGGCCTCAGCGGTGGTCATCTCAACCGGGAACAGTCGAGACTAAATGACCGGGCCTACGATTGGTTGTGACACCGGTCAGGGCGATTGATGCTCCTCCCGCTACCTGTTTGGCGCCAGGGCTGCAAAGGCGGCCCGGATGACACGGTCTGGGATCAAGTCCGGAGTCAGGAGTCTCTCCAGGACCAGTCCTTCAATCATGGCGTGCAATACGCGTACGAACTGGGCGGCGGGCATGGGAAGCTCGTCCTTTTTTGTTACGGATCGCAGCCATTCCTCACCGAATGCGTAACTTTCTGCAGTGACCTTTTCCACCTGTTTACGCATCGCTTCGTGCTGAAGCGTAAAGGCCAGACCGGTTAGCCGGCCTACCGCGGCCGCTCTTCGATCGGGGATCGCGGCGATCGTTGCATCGGCCATTGCCCTCATGATGTCGGCAAGGCTCGCTCCCGGCTTCACCTGGGGTTTGATCGGCGCCCAGTAGGTGTGCCCCAGAGCAATGAACAAATCCTCACGGTTCTTGAAGTTGCCGTAAATAGCCCCGGTCGTCATGCCGGCACGTTCGGCAATTTCCTCGAGCGTCGTATGTTCATGCCCTTTCTCGCGAATGAGCATGCGTGCGACTTCAAGCAGTTTTGCCCGCGTTCGTGCGCGCTTCTCGCCTTTCGTCTTGGTTTGCGTGGGATCAGGTCTGAGTTTAACAATCATTGCTTGATTTTATAGACAATCTATTTTATAAATCAATTATAAAATATCAGAGGCAATGGGTGGCCGAGATGAGTCGAGTACAGCAGCTTAAAGCGATCCTGGAAGAGACTGTTGCCAAGGCGGAACTAGCGGGTGCAGTCGTGTTGGTCCATCGCAACGGCGAAACGGAATTTGCCGCCGCCGGCTGGCGTGACATCGAAACCCAATTGCCCATGGAGCGCGACACGATTTTTCGCATTGCGTCCATGACCAAGCCGATTACCTCGGTTGCAGCGCTCATGCTGGTTGACGAGGGCCGAATCGCATTGAACGATCCCATCTCACGTGTTGCCCCGGAATTTGAGAATATTCGAGTGCTGCGTTCGCCCGATGGCCAGCTGGACGATACCGAAGAGGAGAACCGCCCGATCACATTCGACGATCTGCTCACGCATCGTGCGGGATTGACCTACGCAGATTTCCGTCGCGGCCCCATCGCCCAGGCCTATCGCGATGCTCTCGGCGGAGAGATCGACTGCGACATCGCGCCCGACGATTGGATTCGAGGTCTCGCAAGTCTGCCGCTGATCGCTCAACCGGGAAGATTGTTGACCTATGGCATGTCGACTGACTTGCTCGGATTGCTGATCGCCAGGATCGAGGGCGCCTCTCTTGGGTCTGTTCTCGCACAGCGCATTTTCGAACCGCTGGGCATGAAAGACACCGGCTTCCTCGTCCCGCGCGAGAAGAGAAATCGATGTGCGAGTGCGTACGGCTTCGACGAGCAGGGCAGGTTGATCAGGTGCCGCGCGCGGGCGGGCGTGTTCGTCGAAGAGAGGCCCGAGGACATGGCGTTCGAGTGTGGTGGCGCCGGACTATGGTCCACCGCGGATGATTATCTGAAATTCGCCCGCATCTTTCTCGGCAGCGGCGAGGTAGATGGCGTTCGCTTACTGCGCCAGGAGACGCTCACACAAATGACGACGAATCAGCTCACGGACGACCAGCGCGCCAACTCCGCTTTGCTCGGCCGCAAGATATTCGCGGTCGGCCGAGGGTTTGGCTTGGGAGTTGGCATCGTGCTCGAGACGGACGACACAGATATGGCGCGCCGCGGAAGCGAAGGGACCGTTAGTTGGCCCGGCGCCTTTGGGGGCTGGTGGGAGGCCGATCCGAAGAAAAATTCAATTTTTATCTTTCTCGCCCACAACATGGTCAATTTGACGCAGATGGCTCAAGGAATTGGTCTCGGGGTCTGGGCTGCAATCGAACGAGCGCAGCGAGTTGCGCTATCTGATTAACACGAGGGCCGAATTCGGTTTCGATCTTGTATCTCATTCGACATCTTTCTTCTCCGCCGGCGCCTTCTCGGGCGTGGTCAGCGGTTTGATGATGTCATCGAGATACGACGGCGTTCCCTCCACGCGCTCCAGCGCTGGATACCGCTCCCCTTCGTGATAATCAATCTGGATCGTCGACACAAATGAGTCCGCCTGCACAATCACACGAATTTGTTTCGCAGGATCTTTCGCTTCCCGAATCGCCTCACGAAGCGCGTCGCCCGAGTAGACCTTGTCGTTCACCGCCATGATCTTCTCGCCCGGCGCGAGCCCAGCCTTATCCGCAGGCCCATTCCAGAGCACATCGACAATCATCCCGTCTGCTCCGACGCTCAGTCCGATCGAGTACCAGCAGTTCACTCCGCTGCCTCGTCGTCCCTCCGCGGCTGCAATCATACGTTCTGATTTTGTCGGCTTGTCTTTGAAAACCAATTTGTATCCGCCCTGCTCGATGCCCGCTAAATCTACATGCGGATTGATCTTGTCTACGCGATCGTGGAGAAATGTTGCCCAGTCATAAGGCACGACCTGGTTCAAATCCCGCACCAGTTCATCGAAGTTGTAGGTCACGATTAGCGGTCCCGTATTGCCGCCTTTGCCCAGAAAAATCTTCACGAAGTCATCGAGCGACTTTTTGTTCTGTGTCATCTTGCGGATGAGTGTGTCCGCATCCAGCCACAGCACTTCTCCCTCGAAGTAGTAGTCCTGCCCGCGCCGCCAGTTTGACCACGCCGGATTTCCTCCGCGCAAAATGCTCGCTCCCACCGCCGTATCCACGGTCGGCCGCCACTCGCGCCCGCGTGTGTAGTCGAGTTCGGCCGCAGTGGCCGCCAGCACATCCTTGTACTCCTGGGCATTCTTCAGGCCCGACCTCGCTGCCAGCACATTTCCCCAATACTCCGTCATGCCCTCGTAAACCCACAGCAAGGCGCCCTGCATGGGAGTAGAAAAGTCCTGCTGATACAGTCCCACCGGCCGGCGATACTTGCCATTCCACGAGTGCGTGAACTCGTGCGAAAGCAGGTCCGACTCGGGCAGCTGGTGGGTATCATCTGCGAATCCTTTCTCGCCGACTCCGTTATCCGACGACTGCCCATGCTCCAATCCCATCCCGCCTGCCACATCGGAAAGAGTCAGCAAAAAGTGATACTCGTTGTAGTGATGGGACGCGTAAAGAGCATCTGCCTCGCGCACCAGGTTGGCCACTTCGGCCAATGCTGCGGGCCGCAGATTCGCATCTTCCGGCGCATCCGCCGCCACGTCCAGAAAATGCTGTGGTTTGATCGTCGGCGCCAAGGGATATTCGTGGAAGTAAAGGCCCGTCAAAATCGGCGAGTCTTCCAGTTGCTCAACAGTCGTCGCTGCAAACTTCGTCGTGCCTCCCGCTGCCGGCACTGGATAAGCCTCGCCGCTCACCGGCTTCAGCGCCGTTCCGATTCCCCAACCCGCAGGCACTTTCACCGATGGCTGAATCGGAATGTCCTTCACCGGCACGTTGGCCGGATACAGCATCAGCGCCTCCCATTCCAGTGCGGCCATTCGTTGCGAAATGCGCCGCGTCACAATCGCGTCCACGTGCGCATGCACTGTCGTTACGCCGCTCGGCACCGTCAGGTGATACTCAAAGAGATTCACGTCGTCGCGCCGCCACTCCAGCGTTTTCCCATTCGCCGTAAACACCACGCCGGTAAACGAAGATGCGGGCCCTGAAGGCATGTGATGCCCTGGAATCCACTCTGGCGAAATCAAGGTCAGCGGTCCGGCAGACACTGGAAAATCCATATCCGCATGGATGAGTTTGCGTGGCGCATCTGAAAGGTCAGCCGTGATCTGGATCGGCGTCTTTTGTGCATTTGCAAATGAAACGACAAGGGCAAACAGGGTGAGGGCAGGGAAGTGTTTGGCGCAGCGCATCAACGAAAACATCCAGACAAAGGCCTCCTGAAGAATTTCAGATTATCCCACGCCACAGGCTCGAACATCGCGATGCGAGAAGTGATTGTCCTCAGATACAGCAAAGGCGGCAAGTCGCCAGCCACCTATGCGCTACTTGATGTTTAGCAATTCCATGATCCGCCCCACGATGCCCGTCGGGCCCTTGTCGTGCGCCAGAGTCATTTTTCCGTCCTTCGGAATCCACACTTCTTCCCCGGACGAACTCACGTTGAACAATCCCAGCTCATGCTTCTCCGCAAGACGCGCCACCGTCATGTAAGCGGGCTCCGCCTTGGACCAGGCAAAGGACGCGTAAATAAAATCTCCGCCAATGGCATAGTCCGTGCTTGACGCCTCATCCTCCGGCAACTGCACCGTTGTTGCCGTTCTGTTCATTGGAGGGAAAATTCGAATGATGTCTTCGAACCATGCCCTCAGGTGCTCTGAGCCGAGTGCTGGATCGTCATACCCATGGTCCTCTCCCCATTTGATCTGCCGGGCATACCAGTCCACAAACTCGGCGTGGCCCTGGGGAACAGCGCCGGGCTCAAAGACCATCAGGTCGTAGCTCATGATGTGATGCTATCCCGTTGCCCCAACTCGCGTCGCAGGCGGGCAGGAATTTTCTCTCCAGGGCAGCGGTGAAACCGGGACAGACCGTTTCCTTGATTGTGCCTTTATGTCTCGCGTGATAAAGCTAAGGTACAGGTGGACGGGATTCCAGGCAGCGGCGATTCAGATCTGCGCTTTGCATAAACCGCTCATTCTCCAATCCTGATTTTGTATCAAGGGAAGCGATCAAAGAATGAGCGCCGGGCCTATGGCGGAAGTGGAATCCCTCTACGGGGATTATTCCCTCGATCAAGCATTCGACGAGATGCGTGAGTCGGCGGGAGATGTCCGCCTGCACTATCGTGCCTTGGCCGAGACGCTCGCGCGTCTGCCAAAAGAGGAGCTGCAGCGACGAAAACAATCCGCTGAGCTGTCTTTCCTCACGCAGGGCATCACCTTTACCGTGTACGGTCGGGATGAGGGCACCGAAAAAATCTTTCCCTACGACCTGCTACCTCGTCTGGTCACCTCGCAGGAGTGGGATCGTATCGAGCGCGGCCTTACCCAGCGCATCACCGCCCTCAATCTCTTCCTCCGTGATGTCTATTCCGAAGCCAAAATCCTCAATGACCGTGTCGTTCCCCGTGAGCTTGTATACAGCTGCAAACACTATCGACGCCAGATGCGGGGCTTGCAGGTACCGCGCAACGTCTACATCTCCGTCGTTGGCTCCGACCTGCTCCGCCTGAACACTGGGGAGTTCGTTGTCCTCGAAGATAACCTCCGCGTGCCTTCCGGGGTGAGCTACATGCTCACGAACCGCCGCGTCATGAAACGCACATTCCCTGAGCTCTTTCACAGCTACGGCGTTCGGCCCATCGAGCACTATCCGCAACTGCTGCTCGCCACACTGCGCTCGCTGGCTCCCGAAGGCCGGCCCGAGCCGAATATCGTTCTGCTCACTCCCGGCGTCTTTAACTCCGCGTATTTCGAGCACACCTATCTCGCCCGCCAGATGGGCATAGATCTTGTCGAGGGCCGCGATCTCGTTACTCACGACAACGTCGTCTACATGCGTACCACCGACGGCCTCAAGCGCGTCGACGTTATCTACCGGCGCGTCGACGACGACTTCAGCGATCCCCTCATCTTCCGCGGCGACTCTATCCTCGGCTGCACCGGGCTCTTCAACGCCTATCGCGCTGGAAATGTCACCGTGACGAACGCCTTCGGCACAGGCCTCGCTGACGACAAGGCCCTCTACGCATTTGTGCCCGACATCGTCCACTACTACCTCGGCGAAGATCCAATTCTCAACAACGTAAAGACCTACTTGATGACGGAGGACAAGGAGCGCCAGCACGTCCTCGCCAACCTCGACAACATGGTGGTGAAAGCCGTTGGCGAAAGCGGTGGTTACGGCATGCTCATCGGCCCACATTCCACCGCACGGCAGCGCGAAGAATTCGCGACGCGTATCAAGGCCAATCCGCGCAATTACATCGCCCAGCCGACTCTCGACTTTTCGCGCGCTCCCTGCCTCATCGGCGATCGCCTTGAGCCGCGCCACGTCGATCTGCGGCCTTACATTTTGTTTGGCGACAAGATCAACATCGTCCCTGGAGGCCTCACCCGCGTGGCGCTCGAGAAGGGCTCACTCGTGGTCAACTCCTCGCAAGGCGGCGGCAGCAAAGATACATGGGTTCTGGAATAGCAGCAAATCATAGGTCCGGGAGAGTACCAAGATGCTTTCGCGCGTTGCCGACAGCCTCTATTGGATGAGCCGCTACCTCGAGCGCGCCGAGAACACCGTGCGCCAGCTCGATGTGGCGATGAGCCTCATGCTCGATTCAGGCGGCGCCAGTGCAGAAAGCCATTGGCAACGCCTGGTTGCGTCTCTCGGAAATCCGGACGGACTTGAGTGGACCGGCGACCCTGACGCCAACGCCGAAAGACTCGTCTTCGACAAGCACCATCCTGCATCCGTGACGTGTTGTATCGACGCAGCAAGAGAAAACGCCCGACAGATTCGCGAGGAAATCTCCACCGAGCAATGGCAGCGCCTCAACCGCCTCTATCACCAGATGCACTCGCCGCACACCGAGACGCAGTTCAAATCCAACATGAACGACGTCCTTACTTCGCTGATTGACGCCGTTCATCTCTTTAAGGGCGTAACGGACACAACCATGATTCACGGCCAAGGATGGCACTTCATCCGCCTTGGCCGCTACCTCGAGCGCGCCTACGCCATCGCCACGCTTCTCGAGGTCTATCAGCCCCTGCTCTCGCTTCCAACCGAGCGCGAGCACTCCGGCTATCTCTATCTTGAGCAGGTGGGGCTTCTTCGCTGCTGCACGGCCTTTGAAGCGTATTGCCAGGTCTATACCGCCGATCTCACGCCCGACCGCATTCTCGAGTTTCTGCTGCTCAACCGGGACTTTCCCCACGCCATCCGCTATTCGGTCGAGGGCGTCCGCCAGGCAATCCAATCCATCCAGCACACCGGGGGGCGCCGGCCGCCTGACGAACTCACTGCCGGCATCGGCCGCCTGCACGCCATGCTCAGCTTCACTTCGATCAACGAAATTCTCAACGGTGATGCCGCTGCTTTCCTGCATACCATCCGTCAGCAGTGCATGCGCATTCACGAAATCATGTACCGCTACTACATCCAGTACTCCATCCAGTCCGCGCTGGCTATCTAATCTCAGGATTCTGACCACATGAACTGCTATGCAATCCGGCACCTGACGCGCTTCCGCTACTCCCGATCGGTCAGCGAGAGCATTATGGAAACGCGGATGCATCCGCGCTCCGATTCAAACCAGCACTGCCTCACGTTTTCGCTTTCCGTCAGCCCGCGTTGCCGCGTCTTCACCTACCGCGACCATTTCGGCAACAACGTCCACCATTTCGATATTCCCAGCGACCATAATCAGCTCGTCATAGTTGCCGAATCCGTTGTCGAACAGCAGCCCATGCCGGATGTCCCAGGATTCTTGTCGCCCGATGCGTGGCAAGCCCTCGACGCCATGATCGAAGCAGGCGATTACTGGGAGATGCTGTTGCCCAGCGAATTTGTAGCCGAAACCCCGGCGCTCACCCTGCTGGCCAAGCAGATGGGAGTCAGCCGCCGTGACGATCCCTTGATGCTCGTGCGGGAACTCAACCAGCGCCTCTTCGACTACTTCGACTATGTTCCCCGTTCGACCCGCGTGGACTCACCGATAGACGACGCCATCGTCAGCGGCAAGGGGGTTTGCCAGGACTTTGCCCACACCATGATCGCGCTGCTCCGACTCGTCCGGATTCCGGCTCGCTATGTTTCCGGCTATCTCTATCGCAGCCGCGAAGACCACGACCGCTCCACCCCCGACGCAACCCACGCCTGGGTCGACGTGTTCCTCCCGCATCTCGGCTGGGTCGGCTTTGATCCCACCAACAACCTTGTTGCCCACCATCGCCACATCCGCACCGCCGTCGGCCGCGACTATGCCGACGTTCCCCCCACACACGGTATATTTCGGGGCAAAACGTCGAGCGAGCTCTACGTAGCAGTACATGTCGAGGCCAGCGACCAGCCCCCCGCCTTGGATCGCAAGATGCCCATTCCTGAGGACTGGTCAGTCCTGGTTGAACGCGCCCAGCAGCCTCCCGAGCGACCCCAACCCCTCATCGACTTGCAGCAGATGCAGCAGCAACAATGAGATGAGCTGCAGTTTTCCTAGGATGAAATGCCTCTTCCCAGAGATTAATTGCGTTTTTTTATTGAATTCTTATTAGGTGACCTAATAGATTATGTGAAATTCCTTCACCGGGCGATCGATGCCGGCAAAGCTGAAAGAGCTCCAAAACGGTACGTTGGGTCTCGCGGTCCACTCTTACTCTTTCCCCCTGAGAGTCGAGGTTTACGAAATACTCAGGCACTGCGCGGGCGGCTATGACCGTTCGTGCAAAGAATAAAAGGTCGGCTTACAAGGCCACCTAAGGTAGTTTTTTGGAGGAACAGTCGTGAAAAAGTCCCTTCTGGGATGGATACTGCTCTGTATCCTTTCCACCGCCGCACCCTTGTTTGGCCAGTCTGCAACCACCTCACTCCGCGGAACAATCAAGGACCCCTCCGGAGCCTTGGTGCCTGGAGCCAAGATCACCATCACCGACCCCGCAAGTGGAACTTCTATTTCGAGAGTTGCCGATAGCGCTGGTTCCTATTTGTTCGCGCAGATCGCTCCGGCGAAATACACGATTTTGGTTACGGCAAGCGGGTTTGGAAATCAGACCAAAACTGCCGAACTGTTGGTAAACCAGCCCGCGACGATCGATTTTGCACTCACGGTAGAGGCCAATACCGTCACTGTTGACGTCTCTGCCGCTGCCCAGACGCTCAATATCACTGACGCTTCGCTCGGCAACTCCACCAACAACGCGACAATTCAGGCACTGCCCTCTGAAGAGCGCAACATTCCCGATCTCCTCTCGCTCCAGCCGGGCGTGATCTTTCTTCCTACGAACCCCATAAATTCAAACGATCCGCGCAGTGGCGCCGTCAATGGCGGTCGCTCTGACCAGGGCAACATCACCATCGATGGCATCGACGACAATGACCAGGTGAATGGCTACGCCTTCACCGGCGTTCTCCGCCAGACCCAGGACTCCATCGAGGAGTTCCGCGTCGTCACCGCAAACTCTAACGCTGATTCAGGCCGTTCCTCGGGCGCCCAGGTCAGCATGGTTACCAAATCCGGCGGCAATAAATTTCATGGCGCGGGGTATTGGTACAACCGCAACGGCCTTGGCGTTGCCAACGACTGGTTCGTGAAGCAGGGGCAGTTGAATAACGACGAACCCAACGTCCCCGGCAAGCTCATCCGCAACATCTATGGCGCTGATCTTGGCGGTCCCATCCTCAAAGACAAGCTCTTCTTCTTCGGCAACTGGGAAGCGCTGCGGCGGCGCGAATCCGCTTCCGTTACCCGCACCGTGCCTACCGCCGGCTATCAGAATGGCCAGATCAGCTTCCCCAACGCTGACGGCGGCAACACCACCCTCTCTGCGAGCGACATTACGGCGCTCGATTCAGGCTGCCAGGTCTGCAACATCGCGCCTTATTCCAGTCCTCCCGGGCCAAATCCAAATGCCGTCGCCCTCTTCAATACGTACCCAGCCGCCAATGGCACAGCCGCTGGCGACGGATTGAACGAAGGTTCCTACTCGTTTTCGTCTCCTAACCCATTCGACACCAACACCTACATTGCGAAGTTGGACTTTGTTCCTTCCGCCAAACACCACATTTTTGTGCGTGGCCAGCTACAGAAAGATACCAGCGGCGCTGTGGAGCAACTACCAGGACAAGGCCCATCAACAATTGACTCCTCCAATAACAAGGGCATCATCGGTGGCGATGCCTGGACCATTACCTCGAACCTCATCAACGATATCCGCTACGGATACATCCGGCAGGGTTACAGCTCAGCAGGCGTCGGCGAGGGCGACTACACTTCTTTCCGCTTCCTTGACAATCCGACCTCGCAGAGCCGGTCCTCGATCAATAGTGTTCCGGTCAACAACCTTATCGATAACCTGAGCTGGATCAAAGGCAGGCACTCCCTGCAGTTTGGCTTCAACTACCGGCTCATCCACCAGAACAGCTCTACGGATGCAAACTCCTACAACAATGCAAGCACCAACCCCTATTGGTTGAACGGCGATGCTCCTGGCGCTGACGCGGCCGATGGCGGATTTCTCAACTCTTACGACATCGCTTTTGCCAATATGGTGGGCACCGTTCCGTCGCGGACGGATGTTATTAACTACCAGATCAGCAGCGCCACATCCGGCACCCTGCTGGCAGATGGCACTTCAATCGATCGCCACTTCAAAGCCAATGAATATGAAGGCTATGTTCAGGATGCGTGGCGTGTGCTACCCAACCTGACGATCACCGCCGGGGTTCGTTACTCATATCTGCAGACGCCGTGGGAGACCAAGGGACAGCAGATTGCCCCCACGATCGACACCCACGCCTGGTACCTGAACCGCGAGAAAGCGGCGCAGGCTGGCCAGATCTACGAAGAAGACCTGACCTTTGCTCCCAGCGGCCCTTATTACAACAAACCGGGTTATTACCCGGTGAATGGGAATAATTTCGCTCCGCGTCTCGCTATCGCCTTCGCACCCAACCCGAAGACTTCAATTCGCGCAGGCTACGGCATGTACTACGATCACTTCGGTCAAGCCCTGGCTGATGACGTGAGTTCGCATGGCTCCTTCGGCCTGAGTTCGGCCCTGACCAACCCCTCGGCAGGCATCTACCAGATTGAAGGCGATTGCGCCACAGGCTGCTCCCACCCCGGTGCACCTCGCTTCGTGGGACGCAACGTATTGCCCAACGTTCCAAATCAGCCAATTCCTGATAGTACGACCAGCTTTCCGTACCTGTATCCGAACAATTCCTTCAGTATTCAGTCCGGGCTCGACAGCCAAATCAAGACTCCCTATTCGGAGGCTCTGGACTTCTCCTTGCAGCAGGAGCTTCCGGGCGGCTTCACTCTTGAAATGGCGTATGTCGGCCGCTTCGGCAAGCGACTTCTGCAAAACCTCGACCTCGCCGAGCCGGTCGACTACGTCGATCCGAAGGGCGGCGGCGATTACTATGCCGCGGGAACACAACTCTCCAAGCTCGTGGATCAGAATGGCGGCGACGAGAATGCTTCTGTTCCCGCGATCCCGTACTTCGAGAACGTCTTCCCCTTCCTCGCCAACTATGACTACGAGGGCGAAAGCGCAACCCAGACCCTGTATTCCTGGGAATGGGCTCCATACCGCTACAACTACGGCGCAACCACCTCCCTCTCGGATGTGGACTTCTACTCGGCCCTTCCGGAAAACGGCTGGTATCCCAATCCGCCCGGCTGGAAACCGCACTTCTGGCAGGATCAGTTCTCGACGCTCTATGTTCTCGCCAGCGTAGGCTCCAGCTATTACAACGCCGGCCAATTCACGCTGCGGCACCCCATGAGCCATGGTTATCAGGTGAATTTTGCCTACACCTGGTCGCACTCCATCGACATGGGCTCCGACGCCGAGCGCTCTACTCTGCGCAACGGCGGCGCCTTCTCCTACATCCTCAACACCTGGAAGCCTTACCTCAACCGTGGCGCGTCGGATTTCGACACGCGCAGCCTCATTACCATCGACTGGGTGTATCAGCTACCCTTCGGTCGCGGAAAGTCCGTGCTCGGCAGCAGCAACGGTTTGGTCGACGCATTTATCGGCGGATGGCAATGGTCCGGTCTTAATCGCTGGACCAGCGGATTTCCATTCTCCTTCTACGAGCCCGGTTGGACCACGAACTGGGAGATCGAGAGCTTCGGCGTGCAGACCGGTCCCATCAAGACGAAGAAGCGTTACGACAAGGACGGCAACGCGCAGTACTTTGACAATCCAGACGCCATCAACGCTAACGTCTACTGCGGCGGATGCAATGGCGGGAACATGCGCCTGCCCTATCCAGGGGAAGCCGGCGACCGCAATACCTTCCGCGGCGACGGATACTTCAATATCGATTCAGGCCTCTCCAAGACTTGGAAGATCAGGGAGTACGGAAGCCTCAAGTTTGCATGGGAGGTTTACAACGTCACCAACAGCGTCCGCTTTGACGCCGCTTATATCAATACCGGTCTGACCGGCGGCCAACTGGGCGTAGCAACCAGGACTCTCACCGTTCCCCGCCGCATGCAGTTCGGCCTGCGGTTCGATTTCTAACCTTTCACAAACAGAACGCCGGAAGAGCCTTTGCTCTTCCGGCGTTTTCTTTTCCGCCTTCGATTAGTCGAACAGGCATTTAACTATTTTCCCGTCGCGGTTTCTTCTGTGCTCATCGCCCTGGTGCGGTTCTGCGCCAGCTGGTAGCTCGAAGTTGAAATCCCCATCGCACTCTTTGGCTTCGTCAGCTTGCCGTAATCCGAGATCGCTACATCGCGTTCACCGTATTGCTCTGCGATGCGGCCAAACGCGTACCAGTAATCATCGTCCGGCTCATCCAGGTTCAGTTCATCCATCGCGCGCAACAACAGGTCGCGTGCTTCCTTGGTTTTGCCTGTCTCGGCGTACAAACATGCAAGGGTGTGCAGAACCGCAGGACTGTTCTGATCCATTTGCGCCGCCTTGGTTGCCGTAGCCACATCGGCCTGGTCTACCTTGCCGGTGTAGAGGGCAAACCAAGCCATTGAGTTCAGCAGGCCTGCATTGCCCTTGCCCTGATCGATCAGCTTCTGGATCCATGCTCGAGCCGCGGCATAGTTTGCCCGGCTCGCTTCAATCTGTACTTTCGCCTGCAACGCGTCGGCATCACCGTCCAGCAGCTTCAGGCGCGCATCCGCCAGAGCCAGCGCATCATCGTAGCGTTTCAACCCCATCAGCGCTTGCACATTCGTCATGAACGCGCTGCGTGATTCCGGCACTTCCTTCACCAAGTCCGACGCAACCTCGAGCAACTTTGCGAAATCTTCGAGTTCTCCGTATGCTTCGGCGAGCGCAATCTCGATGTTCACCTTTTCGCGATTTGTGGATGTGCCCTTGCGCGCATCCTCCAGAAGTTTCACGCCCTGCGCGGCCGTCGGCTTCGTGCCGGCCAACAGTGCGGCTGCGGCCAGCGTCATTTTCTGCGCATCAGCCGCCTCGCCCTTGATCCAGAACCGCGGAAACACCGGCCCGGCCAGAGAGTCGTCCCCGCCTCCCAGATGCTGATCTTCGCGAATCCAATCCAGCAGCACTTTCGCCCCGCTCAGGTTGCCCGCCTTGATGCGGTCAAGCATTTCGAGTGCTGCTGCATTCGGCTTTTCAGAGGTATCCAGCAGCTTGTACTGCCCATTCTCTTTCACCACAAAGAACGTCATGTTGGGGCCACCGGGAATCTGGACCTTCTCGCGAAATCCGTTCGTATCGTCGCCGTCCCCTTTGGGGTCGAATGCCTGCAGCATAATGTCGATCGTCACATCCAGCGAGTTTCCTTGCCGCGCCAACTGGCTATTCAGTTTTTTGCCGACACTCAATTCCTTTTTCAGGTCCTCGGGTTGTTCTGCACGAAGAACTACCATGGCGTTGCGGCTCATGATCGCTTCCATCCTGGCTTGCGTCAGATTCGGATCCATGGTCAACAGAAAGGCTCGCTTCACGAGGTCTGTCGGAGTATTGGCGAATTGCAGATCTTCGTGCCGCTTCGCTTCGCGCAACATTCCCGCCAGCCCCATTGTCTGGGCTGCATTGTCGCCACCTGCACCTGCCTGCAGAAAATCCGCAGCCAAAGCGTAGTGTCGCGTGTTCATCAGCATTTGGCCGGCCGTGCGTGCCGTATCCTTGAAGGCCGAGTCGGAATTCGAAAGCTTGTCGAATCTCCGACAGACCCTCCTTGCTTCCCTGCAGGATTGCACGGCTCGCCGCGATCAAGGCCACTGGCTGCGGATTCAGCGCCTGCGCCGACTTGATCGCTCCCTCTGCGTCCCCACCGTAGAACATCGCGAAGGGAAGATTATTCGGAATCTGCAACTCGGCCAGCTTGTCCGGCCCCAGCTTCTCGTACTCCGCTACCGCCTGTTTCAGATGTGCCTGCCCGCTGTAGCGCCGTCCTGCTGAGTCATATTCCAGCAAAATCGCCAGATTCGCCTGCGCCGTATGCTCGTCCGGATCAAGCTTCACTGCGGCCTTGTAAGCCTCAGCCGCACCTGCCCAATCTGTTCCAGGACGCAACTCGCGACCCACCAGGTCATGCTTCAAAATGTCAGCGAGTGTCCGCTCCGCCAGCGCCGAATTCGGATCGAGCTTCACGGCCTGCCTTGCCTCGGCGCGAGCTGCCTCCCCCATGCCCGCCTGCATCATCACCCGTGCCACCTGCAAATGATGCACCGGGTCATTTGGGTTGGCGGAGATCAGACCGCGATAGCTGGCCAGCGCTTCTTTTACTTTGCCTTCGTGCAGAAGCGCCTCACCCTCCGGTTCGAAACTCACAAAGATCGCCGGTCCTGCAGCTATCTCCGCCACTTTGTTGCGGACTTCCGTTGCTTCCGTCACGGTGTAGCGACGCTTTCCCGAGTCGAAGGCCAGCGTCCGCTTCCACCATGCCATCCTTCGCCTGCGAGAATGTCTCCTTCAGCACCGCGGGCCCCATCGCGATCTTTTCGTCCTTCGGCAACTCCTTCGGTACAAATCCCCTTGGCGGAATGATCTTGTACCTCCACTCCGCGGTGAAGGGCTGATCCAGTTCCCAATCCTCGGTGCGCGGCTTCTTCGGCTTGTCCTGGTCGTCCTTCTTCTTATCCGTGTCTTCCTTACGCTTTAAGTCTTCAGGCAACTGTTGAAACAGCGTGTCGACCCGAATAGCCGCAATCGCACTGTCCAGATCGGTATAACCGCGTTTCGCCTTGTCACACTCCAGTGTCAGCTCAAATTGTTTCGCCAGGTCTCCCGGGTCATTTCGCTCTACGCTCGTAAGTTTGTCGGCCATGTATTGCGCCTTCACGTAGGCTGTCAGTCCCTCGCGCGTTTCCTTGTTCGGATTATCCGCATAGAACGCGCGGTAGTGCGACTCGAACACCCCAGTCGGCACGGTCTTCTCCACTACCGTTGCCGGCCCGTTGTTGCTCAAACGAATCTCCCGATATTCCAGCAGCACATTCTCCCGCGATGTCGACTCAGGCGTCATCGTCAGCGCTGTGCTCTCGGGCCTTGCAATCAAGCGCACGCCTGCCCTGGTCGTTGATCGGCAACTGTCCTACGCGGGCGTACTGATCGGTCGCGTCAATCCATAGGTCCGCGTTGCCGGGGTGAACCATCGGATTCCCCGGCACGTACACAATGGCGTGATCAAACAATCCCATGCCCGGGAGTTCTGCCGGAACATCCTGCCGCGAGCTAGCATTCAAGAGCGCCACATACGAGGGAATTCCCGCCGCGCGCAACATTGCCACCAGCAGCGTCGCCTTGTCTTTGCAGTCACCATATTTCAGCGCCAGCGTATCGGCCGGACTATGCGGCACAATTGCTGCCTCGCCAAATTCAATTCCGGTGTAGCGCACCTCTTGATCGACATAATTGACAATTGCATCTACCTTCTCGGTCCGGATTGATTTTCCTGAAATCAATTCGTCCACAATAGACTGCACCGAATCTGACTTCGCCTTGCTGTCGACGATTTTCGAGTACTCGGTTGCCAGCGTCTGCCACGATGCGCCGGTTGAGTAGTCGATCTCGGGAAAGAGATACACATCCGACGGCAGATTTGCGTCGTGAACTTCGATAGCCTCAAGCGAGCCAATTTCGTACGTGATCGTGACGCGCCCATTCACCTCAACACGCTTCGGCGTCACTCCCGGGAGCAGGCGTGCCTGAATGCGCAGGGGCAGGGACGAGGGCGCATCGAAAACCGCGGTGCTGTGCGCCACCGGTACCTGCTCATGTCCGAAAAAGGTGCGCCCAACGCGCCCCGGGGCAAAGAAGGGCTCGGTCTCCCGCTCCAGGAACTCCTCCTCCACCACCACGCCCGGCGCAATCGCCGGCAAGCGGCGCTCGCAGCCTCTTGCCGTCGCTGTATGTTTTGTAGTCGCCCCCGCGCGCCGGTTCTTCCGTGATGGCGTTCGGATCGAGATTGTGTTCCGTATAGTTGGGCTCGATCACGCGCGCACGAATCACCGGCCGCATCTCGTGCCATGGATCCCAGCCCACCGACAAGGTATCCCAGCCCTCCGCGCCTTTGGAGGTCAGCACCTTGTAGATGTAGTGGCTCACATGCGTCAGCCTGCCCGCTTCATCAAAAGTGAAGCTCTCGTCGTCATCGAACAGCACGATGTTTGCTCCATCGGCTGTGACCCCCGACGATGCGGCTTGGTATAACTCCTTGGCCGGAAGTGAAAAATGCTTTGCATTCCAAGGCTGTGTATTTTCCTGGGCCCGGCATTCGAGCACCACCACACAAGGCACCACCAGGGCGAGAAAGCAAGGAACAAAACGGCGCAACGCTGGAAAGTGCACAGCACTCCTCATTGAACAGGGATTCATGTTCACGGTAAACCCGCGATAGGGCAAGCGCAAGACCCGCGCGGACGGCTTGTAATCTTCGGTTACCGGCAGGCGTGATCGTCTAAACCGCTAGCCGCGCTTCCGCCGCAATCTCGCGCAACTCCGGCAGCACGCGCCCCAGGGCCATCGCCGGTGCATGTCTCTGTCCGAGCGCGAAATAGATGTCTTTGTAGAGCGCATAGAGCCGCTCGTACACATCCACCGATCGCCGATCCGGTTCAACAGTCCGCAAGGGCAGGCACACTGCCTTCTGCGCCTCTTCAATCGTCTTGTAAATGCCAGCGGCCATCAGCGCCATGATCCCCGATCCCAGGCTCGTGGGAACCCCTGCCGGCACCAGCACCGGCTTGTTCAGCACATTGGCATACACCTGGTTCAGCACTTCATTCTTCTGCGGAATTCCGCCTGCGTTGATCACGCGATCCACGCGCACGCCATGCTCCGCCATGCGTTCAAGAATGATCCGCGTATGAAACGCCGTTCCCTCAATCGCCGCGAACAATTCATCCTGCGCCGTCTGCACCAGATTCCAGCCCAGCGTCACTCCGCCAAGTTCGGGATTCACCAGCACCGTGCGATCGCCGTTATCCCAACTCAGTCGCAACAGCCCTGTCTGCCCAGCCTTGAACGACTCCAGCCCCTTCGAAAGCTCGTACACCCGCGTCCCCGCCCGCTGCGCGATCGCTTCAAAGATGTCGCCGGTCGCCGACAGGCCTGCTTCGATCCCGGTGTAGCCCGGATGCACGCTTCCCGGCACCACTCCGCAAACTCCCGGCACCAGTTGTGCATCACGCGCCATCGCAATGATGCATGTCGACGTGCCCACCACGTTCACCACGTCGCCTTCGCGAATGTGCGAGCCGATCGCATCCCAGTGCGCGTCGAATGCTCCCACCGGAATCGGAATTCCCGCGCGCAAGCCAAGCTTCTCGGCCCACTCCGCCGATAGATGACCGGCAACCTTGTCGCTCGTCAGATACTCGCCGCCCATCTTCGCGCGCACACCCGCGAGCAGCGGATCGACCGAAACGAGAAACTCCTCCGGCGGCAATCCACCCCACTTGGGATTCCACATCCACTTGTGGCCCATCGCGCACACGCTGCGTTTCAGCTCGCGCACGTTCTTCACGCCACTCAGCGTCGCGGCCACCATGTCGCAGTGCTCGAGCGCCGTCACAAACAAATCCCGCTTGCCTGGATTGTGCCGCAGCCAATGCAGCAGCTTTGCAAATCCCCACTCGTGCGAGTAGACCCCGCCGCACCACTCGATCGCTTCGAGCCCCGTCGCGTGCGCCTTGGTCGTGATCTCCTCCGCCTCGGCGTGCGCGCGATGATCGCACCACAGGTAGTACTCATCCAGCGGCTCAAGCCCCTCGCCCACCGGAATCACGCTCGATCCCGTCGTGTCCAGCGCAATGGCTTCCACACTGCCGCCGCTGATTCCTGTCGCAGCCAGCACATCCTTCGTCGCCACAGCCAGTGCTGCCATCTGGTCTGCATGCGACTGCGTCGCAAAATCCGGATCCTCGCGCCGGCGATGCAGCGGATACGAAGCCGACGCGGTCCCAATCGGTCCATACTGGCTGTCCACCAGGGTCACGCGCACACTCAACGTGCCGAAATCTACTCCGGCTACTACGGCCATTCGAAACTCCCGCGGTAAACGCTTTCCTGCTTTGAGCACCAGACTACACCACACTGAGATGCAACGGAAATTGCGAATCCACGCAGGTATCGCGCCGCCACCCGAAGGCGAAGAGGGCTTGGGTTCCGACGTCCCTACGGGACTGGGGCTGATGGTTTGTTCGCTGTCCCAGGGTTCCGCTGCGCTCCACCCTGGGCTATTTCCTACGTTCCCGCCGGGAACTTTGTGATCCGGACTCCGCGACTGATCGCGGGATATTCTGGAGCAGTCGTTCATGGCGAGTTGCGCCACTCGAAGAGTATGAAAATGCGCCTGGGTTCCGACGTCCCACCTTGGCGCTTCTTTCACCTCCGACGCTCCCTTCAGCGCCGTCGACGTGCCCTCCTGGTTCTTCACCAGGATCGAAATTCTTCGATTGGACGGATCGTACGGATTGGCTTTCACGCGCAACAACTGATCGGCATATCCGCGCACCTGCGTCACCTGGTTCCCGCGCACGCCATCCTGCTGCAGCAGTCTCCGCGCGGAGTTGGCCCGGTCCGCAGACAACTCCCAGTTGCTGTAGTTGGTGTCGTCGGAGTACTGCGCGGCATCCGTGTGTCCCTCGATCAGCAGGGAATTGGGCAGCGTCTTCAACTCTGCCGGCCAGCAGTCCCAGCAGTTCCTGTCCACTGTCGCTCAGCCGCGCGCTGCCGCTCTGATAGAACGTTCCGTTCTTGTCCTCCAGTAATTCGATCCGCAATCCCTCCGGCGTAATGGTGATTTCAATCTGCTTGGAAAGCTTCAGCAAGTCCTTCCTTGCACGGATCTCCTGCTTCCAGCTTTTCCTTCAGCTTCTGCATGTTATCGGCGCTGGCATCGTTACCGTCTCACCGGTGCCCGTCATCGTCGTGCCCATCATCGTGCCGGTGCCCCTGGGATCGTTGAAGTATCCCGCCACCGCCTTCTTCACCTTCTCACTCGAGTTCATCAGCCAAAGCACGATAAACAGCGACATCATAGCCGTCACAAAATCCGCATACGCCACCTTCCACGCGCCGCCATGATGGCCGCCATGCCCGCTCTTGCGCTTGATGACGATGATCGGTTGTGCCTTTGCCGTCACTTCCGCGCCTCTCTATGCGGCCTTCGCCGGTGCCGCGGCAGCGCCGCCCTGCCCCTTGCAGAACTTCTCCATCTCGTCGAAAGTCGGCCGCACGCGCGCAGGGATCGCACGGCGCCCCAGCTCGATCGCAATCATCGGAGCCGATCCCTTCAGAAACGCCAGCATCAGAACCCGCAGCACATGCAGATAGTCATTGTGCTCATCTGCAGTCTTCGCCATGTTCGAACTCAACGGACCCGCCACTCCGTAGCACAGGAGGATGCCGAGAAAGGTTCCCACCAGCGCAGCTGCCACCTTCTCGCCGATCTCTTCCGGAGGTCCGCCGAGCGAGCCCATCGTAATCACCACGCCGAGCACTGCCGCCACGATTCCCAATCCCGGCAGCGCATCCGCCACCGTTGTGAGGGCGGCGACGGGCTGCGTGGCCTCGTGATGGTGCACCTCCATATCCAGCTCCATCATCTGATCCATGTCGAAGGGATCCACGCCGCCCGTGATCGCCATCCGCAACGTGTCGCATACAAATTGCTGTGAGTGGTGGTCGGCGAGAAAATCCGGAAAAGCCTTGAAGATCGTGCTCTCCTTCGGCTTCTCGACATCGTTCTCAACGCTCAGCAGTCCTTCCTTGCGCACCTTGTTCAGGAACATGTACATCATCTTCAGCAGATTCAGATAGCGCTGTTTACCAAACTTCGAACCGCTCAGAACGCCTTTCAACCCCGAGAGAATTCCCTTCAGAATATGCAGCGGATTCGCTACCAGCAGCGTTCCCGTCGCAGCACCTGCAATGATCAGCAACTCGGCGGGCTGCACCAGCACAGCGATGTGCCCTTTCTCCATCAGGAAGCCGCCAATCACCGCGCCAAACACGATAACTATGCCTATGATGGCAAACATGCTGCTCTCCCCTGAGCTCCCGTAATGTGATTTCCTCCCGCACGCACGCTCGCGAACATCGCGGCTTGCGCCCGCTCCAGCAACGCGGACAGCGGCTCGCCGCGCTCAGCCTGCGCTGCGCCGATACTCACACTGAGCGAAACACGATCGCCCCACCAGCGAAAATCCGTAGTGCGCGCCAGCCCGGCCAGTGTCTGCGCATGTGCCGCCAGCATCGCCGGATTGCGTTCGTGCGACAGCACAAGGAATTCATCGTCGCCCCAGCGCCCAATCTCTTCGGCCGGCTTCAACCCGCTCGCCAACGTTCGCTCCATCTTTTCCAGCATCGCCTCGCAGGCCCGTGCACCGTGCGTGCGCCGCAATCCGCACGCCTGGTCCGCGGTTACCCACAACACGCCGAGTGCGATTTCGTTCCGCAGAAAATCCTCATGCATTGTCGAGAGCCGGTCTTCAATTTCGGTCTGGGTCTCTCGAATGCGCGAATCTTCGCCGAGTTCTCCGTGAGGCAATGCTTCCAGGATCTCCGCTGGATGAAACACCACGCCGGCCCCGATTTGCGCACCCAGGGCGTCGCGCAACACCAGCGCCCGCGCCATCACGGGAACTTCGTGCCCAACCTTGTGCCGCACACTTACCAGCGATCCGCGGCCCGACGTCTCCCTATCCGCCTGCCTGATCCAGTGCTGCGCACCGCCGACCACAAGCGCATCCAGCATCTCGCGCACGCCGCGGCCTGCAATCTCTCCACTTGCAAACCCCGTGATCGTCTCCGCCGCGCGATTCCAGAGCGCCATGCGCCCATCGTGATCCGCGAGCGCAATGCCCTCCGCCAGTCCATCCAGCGCAGACTCCAGCAACTCGGTGCGGTCCACGGTCACAGTCCTTCCACCCCGTTCATCGGCGGACAGGAGAGCAACTTGATTTTGCCCGCAGTCTGCTCGAGGTGCGGTGAATCGGGGATTTGGCGGAGAAGCGGATCAGTCGTTCTGTTCGTCGTCGCTGTCCTCATCTACTTCGTCGTCGTAGCCCTTGTCGCCGGGATGGAGACAGTTGGAGCAGACGTCAGAGTAGGGACAATCGCTGCAGTCGTCGTCATCGTCGCAGACGTAGTTGCGAGGAGCGAGTTCGACGCCGTCCGAGGTCTGATCGGCGGACTGGACGGTTCCCCTCGGGTCTAGACACCACCCGCGGTCTATGAAATGCGAAGCAATTCTGAGCCCGGTGAAGAGACTGGCAGCCTTTTTCAGGTCGAGGCGGCCAGTGAGGATGGCTTCGTTGATGCGCGCCACGGAGAGCTTAATGGCGGCGGGATCATCGGGTGGGGGCAGCAGGAGCGGTCCAAACTTCACTTCGACGGCGACGGAGTGAATTCTGGAGTGGTAGTAGCAAAACTGGCCGTTCTTGAGAGCGGGGGACTCGCAAGGAAGTCCGTTCATCTTGATGTGTCTGCAGGTCATATATCTCACAGGATGCGTCTCCTCTTTTCGCGCTTTTTGAGTCAAGTTTGTCATTCCAGACGAGTTTGGTTCTGATGGGGGTGTTGTAAATGGTTGAAAATAAACAGGTTATTATGCAAAGTCGTCAAAACAAAGGACTTGGTGATGGGTTTTGGTGGTTTGCACCGTTGTTGAGGCAGAATCGTTGTTCCGCAAATAAAAGGGCGGCCGGTGATTGCCCACCAGGCCGCTCGGGCCGTCGTCGTCCTGTCTTATTTGTCTACTAGAAGTGTAGAGAATTCGGAGAAATAGCCTGCAAAGGTACGGGAAAGATATCTTGAGCGAGATGAGGGAGATGAACGGGGTCTTGGGAAGACGGGTATTGACAGCGAATTTGGCAGGAGGTTTCTGAGGAATTGAAGAGGCGGAAGGAACGAAAGGCAACCGCGGATCCTTCCGCTGCGCGTCAGGATGACAGTGCTAGAGGGATTCGAATGATTAAGCAGGTTTTGGGATGAGCGAGATCGTCGAAGGCAAATGCGGATCGCTCCGCTGTGGTCGGGATGACGGCTGGATTCGGACGTCCCTCCGGGACCGGGGCTCATTTTGTTGGGCTGTCCCAGGGTTCCGCTGCGCTCCACCCTGGGCTATTTTCCTGCGTTTCTTCCGGGAACTTGAGGCTTGAATGCACCGTAGATCATCCAAATCTTCAGAGCGGATCCTTCCGCTGCGCGTCAGGATGACAGTGCTAGAGGGATTTGAATCGGGTGGATTAACAGCGAATTCGGAGATGACGCAGATTTTTTGAGAAGCAAGATCGTCGAAGGCAACTGCTGATGCTTCCGCTCCGGTCTGGATGACGGCTGGATTCGGACGTCCCTCCGGGACTGAGGCTCATTTTGTTGGCTATCCCAGGGTTCCGCTGCGCTCACCCTGGGCTATTTTCCTACGTTCCCTCCGGGAACTTTTTGGGTTCCGGGCGCGGTCCCATTGTTTGCAGCGGTCGTGTTGTTTGCGGCGGTCGTGCCGCTCAATGGCAGCTTCACCACGAATCGCGTGTTGCCGGGTTCGGACTCCACATCGATCTTGCCGCCGAACTTCTGGGTCACGATCCGGTGCACGATCTCGAGGCCCAATCCGGTCCCGGAGCCTTGCGGCTTGGTCGTAAAAAATGCCTCGAAAATCCGAGGCAACACATCCGCTGGAATTCCTGGTCCGTGATCCGTAATGCTAACCGCAAGCCACCCGGGGTCCGCTGGGTTGCCGTTCGCGGGCTCGGTCCACGTAGCGATCTCAATGTGTCCCTGTGCCGGCGAAGCATCCGCGGCATTGTCGATCAGATTGGTCCACACCTGGCTTAATGCGGAGCCGCGCGTTTGAATCACAGACGGCGCAGCTGCAAATCTCTTTTCAATGCCGATTTGCTTCATGCGCAGCTTGTGTCCAAGGATCGTAATTGTGCTCTGCAGGCTGTCGTGTACATCGAGCTCTTTCACCGGCGAGCGATCGTCATACGCGAATTTCTTCACCGCCATGGCGAGGTCGGACACGCGAGAAATGCTCTCTTCAATCGCGCACACCAGCGCGACACTCGATACCAGCGCCTGCAGCCAGTTCAGCGCGTCGGAAAAGCTGGGCGGATCGAAATACTCCCGCGCGCACTTCAGCTCTTCCTGTTCGAATCCAATCTCTACCAGCGACGGCGCAATCGTGAAGGCGTGTTCGACGCCTGCATCCTGCAGCCACTCAGCCAGTTTCTCTTCAGCATCCGCCTGTTCGAGCGAACTCATCGCCGAACAACGACAGCCTTTCATCGCATGCTGAAGCAGATTATGCATGCATTCCATTTGTTCCGGTGTCTTCGGCTTGCCTGCGGAACGGAGGCTCAGGTCCTGCAGCTTCATCAGGTTCTCGCGTAGTTGCGATGCCGCCCGTTTTGCCGCCGATCCGGGATTGTGCAGCTCATGCATCAACCCTGCCGCCAGCGTTCCAAGCGACACGAGCTTCTCCCGATGCAGGGCTTCTGCCTGGTATGCAGAAAGCCGCATCGACATATCCGCCAGCACTACTTTGCGTGCTTGAGGGCAGCAGGCCATCAAGGCCCAGAACTGATCCGCCGTAAATCGCAGCAAGTCCGAATCCTGCACCGCCGTCACCAGAAAAGAGGCATGCATCTTTCCCGTCAAAAACGGAGTCTCGCCGAACGCTTCTCCTGCTTGTGCGGTTCCTACGGTGCTGTGCGACCCGTCGGCCTCGACACGGTCGGCGCGGCACTCGCCGTCAAGAACCAGCCAGTAGTAAATTGACCCCTGGCCCGGTTCGGCAAGGGTTGCTCCCGCTTTGGCGTGCACGCGATCTACCAAGTTGATCGCCTGAAGCGCATCCGCCGGAACATCTGCAAATGGCCTCGTGTGGCCCAGTAATCCAGCGAGTTCCTTGAGCGGAACCGACTCGATCGTCATCAATTGTGTGCCCACGCTCATCTTGCCGTTTCAATCCCCATTTAGAACCCCGCCAGATACTGATGCGCAAACTGCACCGCGATCGATCCTTCGCCCACCGCCGATGCCACTCGCTTCACCGAGCCGTGTCGTACATCCCCTGCTACAAAAACTCCCGGTACGCTGGTCTCGAGCAGGTATGGCTCTCGTTGTTCATGCCAGCCGTTCAGCATCTTCCCGTCTTGCCGCAAATCCGGTCCCGCCAGTACAAAGCCCTTTTCGTCTCGCACGATGCTCTCCGGGAGCCATTGCACTCACGGGCTGTGCACCAATAAAGACGAATAATGACGAGGCTTGTACGCAATATTCGCCTTTCGGGCCGTGCAGACGCAAGGTCTCCAGCCTTTCCTCGCCCTCCGCGGCCGTTACTTGTGTCTCTGTTTCCACCACAATATTGGATGTGCGCTCGATCTCATCGATTAAGTATTTCGACATGGTGGCTCCGAGGTTCTTTCCACGCACCAGCATCGTCACCTTGCAGGCATATTTGGCAAAGTAGAGAGCGGCCTGCCCCGCCGAATTCGCCCCTCCAACCACAAAGACATCTTCGTCCTTGCACGAAGTTGCTTCTACCAGCGCCGCGCCATAGTAGATACCGCGCCCCGTCAGCCGGTCGGAGCCCGGAATCCCCAGCTTCCTGTACTGCACTCCAGGGGCCAGCAGCACGACATGCGAGGAGACCTCACGCCCATCCCCCAGCTTTACAAACCGGTACTGCCCGTCGATCCGCAGAGCGACCGCCCGCTGCGTCACAAACTCCGCCCCAAACCGCGATGCCTGGGTATGCGCTCTGCGTCCCAGGTCCGAGCCGGTGATTCCGGCAGGGAAGCCGAGATAGTTCTCAATCCTCGAACTCGAGCCCGCCTGGCCGCCCGGCGCCTCGGGCTCAACCACCAGCGTCTTGAGGCCCTCGCTTGCCCCGTATACGGCTGCCGCCAGCCCTGCCGGCCCGGCGCCAATCACCACCATGTCGTAGAACTCCTGCGTGGCATGGGTGCTCAACCCCACCTTCGCCGCCAGCGAGTTGAGATCCGCCTCCACGAGCATGCTGCCATCCGTAAACAGCACCACCGGTAGATGCTCGGGCTTTAACTGCCGCTCTTCCAGCAGCTTCTGCGCATCCCCGCTGGTGGTCGCGTCCAGCCAGCGATATGGCACGTGATTGCGCGAGAGAAAATTGCGCACCTCGTAGTCATTGAGCGCCCATCGATTGCCAATAACCCGAAGTCCATCAAACGGTGGTCGTGTATCCAGCCTTCCAATCGTCCAGCAAATCGGTCAGGACGGGGTAGAGCTTCTCCTCCGGCGGATCCCAGGGCTTGTTCAGGTAGTAGTGAATCCGCGCCGTGTTGATGGCCCGAATCGCTGCTTCGGTGTCTGCATAAGCAGTCAGCAGCACCCGTTTGGCGTGGGGATAGAACTCCTGCGCCCGTTCCAGGAACTCGACCCCAGTCATCCCCGGCATGCGCTGGTCGCTCAGCAGCAGCGCTACGGGCTCCTGGCGCGCCTTCAGCTGACTCAGCGTGTCCAGCGCCGCTTGCCCGCTGGCGGCGCGCATCACCCGGTACTCCGATCCATATTGGCGCCGCAGATCCTGTACTACCGCTTCCAGAACACTTACGTCGTCATCTACCGCCAGTAAATTTGGCCTCGCCATAACCTTCCCAATCCAAGGGTTTTTAGGGGATTACAACAGCTTCCATCCCAATCAAATCCAGCGTCGTCAAGGCCGCCACAAACGGCCAATTCAGGGTTATATACAACCTACAGCAATTCCGTTTGTGCCAAGTCGGTAAACAGGATGAGCTGGCAACGTTGAAGGATTCTCCGTGACGACTCGGTCAATTGCGCTGTACTCTAGGTTGCAGGGTATTACCTAGGTGCAGGTACCTCTGAGCATAAGGGGTGACGAAAGGCATGTGTATGATTTCTGATACACGAATGCAGGGGAACCCCAGACTTTTTTAGGCGTCTGCCCATGATCCTCAGGCAGAATATACGCCATCTGATGTACTAGCAGCACCCGGCCCGTGAGAGAAAGAGAAGCCGGTTTCGGCCCGACAAAGTTTGTTTCACTGGCGTAGAGGCGCAAAACATGAACAAGGTCATTCTTGCTGACTCACAGGCAATCTTCCGGGCAGGGACGGCAAAAGTCCTGGCCATGGATGAGGACCTGCGAATTATTGCCCAATGTACCGACCTGGACCGGATGATGCACGCCGTCACGACCTTCCCCGGGTCCATCGTGGTCTTCGCAGCTTCATTGCGGCCTGACATGGCCCGCCTGAAAACACTGCTCGAAGCCTCCAACAGCCGCGGCATCGTGATTGCCGAAAACACCGAGGCAGCCAGCAGCTATCTGCAGCAGGGCTTCAGGGGTGTCGTTTTCCGCAACGTTACCGGCCAAGCGCTCGTTGAGTGCGTCCGCCGCGTGGCCGCCGGAGACACCTGGGCTCCGCCCCAGCTCCAGGTCCCCGACTCACCCGAAGAGGATATGGTGGGCACCCGCGTCCGCGACCGCCTTACACCCAAGGAGATGCGCATCGTCGCGCTCATCGTCCAGGGCTGCAAGAACCGCGAGATCGCGCTGCGCCTCAAAACCACCGAGCAGGTCATCAAGAACTACCTGCGCTCCATCTACGACAAGACCGGCGTCAGCGATCGTTTAGAGCTTGCGCTCTTTACCATCCACCATCGCGTCCTCGCGCAGGCCGCAGCAGAAGTCGGCAGCAAGCTCGAAGCCGAGATGCAGGCCCCAGCAGCCATGGCTTCCGGTTCTCCGGCGCTCGCGCAGTCGTAAGCGAAAACCAGTTTCAATACGAAGGCCGCTGATCGAATCAGCGGCCTTCGTATTTCCGGTGGATTCTCAATGTCCTGACCGTGAAATGTCGTCAGCAGCTTAAGCGCAAGCGCGGCACAATCTGATCTCGCCAACCGTCAAGGGACCGAAGTAACCAAGGCTCCCATGAAATCGAATGCATGCGGCTTATAAAGCTGAGATCATGGCTCGTCTCCGGGATACCTGGAGCGAACCAGCAGATCGAATGATCTCTGCGGGGCATACCAGAACATCACGACTTGAGGTCAAACCCATGCTCTCGATATCAACTTCCCTGCGTTCCAGCTTGATCTCCAAAACGGACCGAAGCCGCGTCATCAAAATTAACGATGTCAATTACGAATTGCATCTGACCAACCACAGAACGGGACGCCTGTCGTGCCACCGATTGGTTGCAGGAACGCCTCAACTGGTGAAGGTCATCGAGATCCCATTGAGCAAGATCGAGTTGGAGTCGATGTTTGATAGCAGGACGGCAGCAGACATCTTGCGCCTGGCAAAAGAGCTTGGATCGTAGCAACCGCCATACCCCATTCTCACGCCGCTGATCATCTCAGCGGCCTTTGTATTTGCACTTCTTCGGCCGAATGTCACAACTCTAGCTCCCTCGAGGGTGTCATCCTGAACGGAGCGACTTGGGGCCCCGCGAACGAGCAGCGTTCGTGGTTAAGCGGAGTGAAGGATCTGCTTTTCTGCTCGCATACACCCGTCGGCCAGACATTCTATGTGTCATCCCGAGCGAAGCCGAGGGATCTGCAGTTGCCCTTTCCACACATCGCCACCATTCTCCACAAAAAGCATTACCATGCGCTGTCATCGCTGAACCGAGCGGCTTGGGGTAAGCGGAGTGCCACCCGCGCTTCTTCGCTCAAAAACAGAAAACCCCTCAGGCGAAACGCACCTGAGGGATTTCTTCACCAATGAAAGAACCCTTACAGCTTCTCGGCCACGCTCTTTGCCTGCGTAAACAGCAGCAGATAATCCGGCCCGCCCGCCTTTGAATCCGTGCCGCTCATATTGAATCCGCCAAAGGGATGCGCACCCACCATGGCGCCGGTGCATTTGCGATTCAAATACAGATTGCCCACGTAATATTCGCGGCGTGCTGTCTCCAGAGCCTCGCGCGATCCGGAATAAATCGCACCAGTGAGGCCGTACTCGGTGTTGTTCGCGACCTTCAGTCCTTCGTCAAAGTCCGCAACCTTGATCACCGCAAGTACCGGCCCGAAGATCTCTTCCTGCGCAATCACCGCGTCGGGTGCGACATCCGCAATCACCGTCGGCTCAATGAAAAATCCGCCGTCAGCATTCTCGACGGCCGTGCCGCCCGCGACCAGCCGGCCTTCTTTCTTGCCTGTCTCGATGTATCCAAGAATCGAATCCATCGCCGCCTTGTTCACCACAGGCCCCATGTTGGGATTCGTCGCCGGATCGCCTATCGTCAACTTCGCCACCTTCTCGCGCACTCGTTCTACGAACACGTCATAGACCGGCGCTTCAACAATGGCGCGCGAGCAAGCCGAACACTTCTGCCCGCTGAATCCGAACGCAGCCGCGACAACACCATCGACTGCTGCATCCAGATCCGCATCCGCACAAACCAGGATCGAATCCTTGCCTCCCATCTCCAGAACCGTGCGCTTGATCCAGATCTGTCCCTTTTGATTCTTCGCCGCACGCTCGTGAATCTCCAGCCCCACATCGCGCGAGCCGGTGAAAGCGATGTAGCGCGTCTTCGGGTGCTCGACAATCGCATTGCCGAAAGTCGCGCCCGAGCCCGGACAGAAATTCACTACGCCGCCCGGCATCCCCGCCTCCTCCAGCACTTCCACAAACTTCGCGGCAATGGTCGGCGAATCGCTCGACGGTTTCAGGATCACGGTGTTCCCCGTGACGATTGATGCGACGGTCATTCCGGCCATGATTGCGAATGGAAAATTCCACGGGGGAATCACCGCGCCTACGCCCAGGGGAATGTACATCAGCTGATTGAACTCGCCCGGCAACTGGATGGGCGTCTCCGCTTTCGCCAGCCGCAGCGCCTCGCGGCTGTAGAACTCGAGGAAGTCGATGGTCTCGCCCACATCCGCATCGGCCTCCGCCCAGTTCTTGCCCACTTCATACGTGAGCCACGCGCAGAATTCAAAATGCCGCTCGCGAATGATCTTCGCCGCATTCAGCAGCAACGAGACACGCGTCTCCACCGACGTCCGGCTCCACGTCTCAAACGCATCAAGGGCGGCTTGCATTGCCTTCTCAGCGTGCTCCGCAGCGGCCTTCTGGTGTACGCCCACGACCTCTGCAGGACGCGCCGGGTTGAACGACTTGATCTTGCCCTCGGTCTTCACGCGGTGTCCGCCGATGATGAGGTCATATTCGTGGCCCAGATGGCTTGCCACCAGGTCAAGCGCCGCCTTCATCTTGCGAGCGTTTTCGGGGTTTTTGAAGTCGGTAAACGGCTCATTGCGGAACCCGCCCTGAGGCGAGCGAGGCTGAATTTCGGTCGGAAGAGTCACAGTTGCCATAGCGAAACTAGTTTAGTCCTTGGAGCGGAATTTGGCGCCAGATCATTGGAGTCAAACGGGGTCCTCAAAGAGGCTTTTTCTTCGGTCTGCGATCCACCAGGGGAGGAGGATGCGACTTCAGTGTTTTCCGCGTCCGATCCTACGCCACCAGATACGTCTCAACTTCGCGCTCAATGATCTTTTCGAGTTCCTGCTTGGCTTTAGAAAGATCGTGCTGTTGCTGAAGGTTCATCCAGAACTCAGGACTGTTTCCGAAAAAGCGAGCCAAGCGAAGCGCTGTGTCAGTTGAAATTGCACGCCGCCCGTGGATGATTTCGCCAATCCGGGTTGCCGGAACACGGATCTTCATCGCCAGGGCGTTCTGGCTGATCCCGAGCGGGATCAAGAATTCTTCCCGCAGCATCTCGCCGGGATGGGTAGTCACCCGCTGAATGTTCCAACCGGAAGCTGGTCTCTTGATGGTCATAATGCTCGTCCCTCAGCGAAAATACTTCGCAAATGATTAGTGATAATCGGTGATCTCCACCTCATGCGCTCCATCATCTTTCCAAATGAAGCAAATACGGTACTTCTCGTTGATCCTGATGCTGTGCTGGCCCTTCCGGCCACCAACCAGCGCCTCCAGATGATTCCCCGGCGGAACACGAAGATCGTTCAGATTGATAGATGCCTGAATCTGGTCAAGCTTCCGTAGTGCAACCTTTTCAATCGCTTCCCAGCGGCGATTTGCGCGCGCTTCAAAGAGTCGCTGTGTATCGACATCTTTAAAGCTCTGAATCATGACTCGAGAGTATAACGTATTGCATTATATGTCCAACGTTATAGCGCGCCTTCCCTGCCACTCTGAGCCCTCAGACCTGGTCCCGGTTTTAACAATTCCGTTACATCCGCGAAACTAACCGGCAGGGGAGGGGTTCGAAGTTAGGTACTCCCGTGTCGGTCGAGCGCACGAATGTGACAACGGGGGTTCAAGAGCATTCGGCGATGACAACGCGGACAAGAGAGTGTCGGCGCTTCGCACGAATCCAGTGAGGGATGATGAAACCCCGATTCGCATTGCACACCGCACGCTCGCTCTCTGCTTCCTCGATTTCCGGCTTACCTTCCAAGGCATTCCACGATTTGCTGGAACAGCCTCGATTTTCCGGTTCAGGCATCGCCGTTGCACTGGCATTCCTCGGGATTGCGCTTGCCGGAGTGTCCGTGGCGGCGCAGGAGCCTTCGCCGATTCCGAACTGGCCAACCGACGATGCCGGCACCACGGCGGGCCAATATGCCCCGAGCCAGCAGGACAACGGCCAACAGACACAGTACCCGCAGCAATATGCTCAGCCACAGAATCAGCAGCAATATGGTCAACCGCAATATCAACAGCCCGTGTACGGCCAGCAGGGATACGGTCAGCAGGCTTATCCGCAACAGGGATATCCACAGCAGCAGGCGTACGCCGACCCAACGCAGGGCTCTATTGCTCCCTACCAGCCCTCGCCGGCCCTGACTCCTGATCGTCTTGAACAGATGGTGGCCCCCATCGCTCTCTACCCAGACAACCTCGTCTCCATGGTCCTCGCCGGTTCCACTTACCCGGCTGAAGTGGCCGCGGCTGATCAATGGCTACACACGCAGGGTGGGGCGCCGCCGGAGCAGATCGCAGCGGGAGCCAATGCGCAGGGCAGTTGGGACCCGAGCGTAAAGGCACTCACCGGCTTCCCGCAGGTTCTCGACCAGATGGCGCAGAACCTGGCGTGGACCACCGACCTCGGAAACGCTTATTACAACCAGCCAATGGACGTGATGCAGACAATCCAGGTTATGCGCGATCGCGCGCAGCAAGCGGGTAATCTCCAGACCACCCCGCAGCAGGAAGTCATACAGGACCAGGGCAACATCCAGATCGCACCGCCGACGCCGCAAGTCGTCTACGTGCCTCAATACAATCCGTGGGCTGTATATGGCGGACCTGTCGCTCCCTATCCGGGATTTCATTTCTTTGGCGCCATCGGCGCCGGAATCGACGCAACTCTCTCCTGGGGCCCGGCTATTGCATTGAACGCGGTCGCCTATCCTTTCAGCTGGCTCGGTTGGGGACTCGACTGGTTCGCCCACGCCATCTTCTTCGGTGGCGACGTCTGGTGCACCCACAGCGGTTCCGTCCACGACTGGGGTTATGCCCATGGCGGCGGCCGCTACTGGGGAGCACACGGCGAGATGGCTCAATTCCGCAATCACGGTGGCTGGGCTGGCCAGCGCGGCGGATGGCAGCACAACACCTTCCGCTCTGGGCTCGATCGCGGCAACTTCCCCAATGCGACCCATCCCTCTCAACATGCGTTCAATGGCGGAAATCGCTCCTTCGGCAATCAGGGCAACTACGGCAATCGCAACGGAGGCAATGGCGGGAGCTACGGCAACAGCTTCGGACGCAACAACCCGGGCGGAGGCAACACCTACAACCACGGCAACGGCTACCAGGGGTCTGGCAATACGTATGGCGGCTACGGACAGCACAATGGCGGAAACGGCTTCGGCCAGGGCGGCACAGTCGCGCGTGGAGGTCCGAGTCGGACGATGGGTGGTTCTGACGGCGGTCGCGGCCCACAATACGGCGGCGGCGATGGCTATCGTGGTGGCTACGGCCAGAACGGTAATCCAGCCGGCCACAACAACAACACCTCCGGTTCAGGCTACGGCATCAGCCGCGGGCCGCAGCCAACCGGCAACCCCCAGCAATACGGCGGCAATTCGCAGTTCGGCCGTTCGCTGCAGCCCGTTGGCCGGCCGCAGCAGTACGGCGGAGCTGAATCTTATGGCCAAGGTCGCTCTGGCGAATACGCAGGCCGTCAGCAGGCCTATGCGGGCACTTCCAGCCCCTCCAATCGACCGCTGCAGAACTACGGCATGCGTCCGGGCTTTGGCGGCAGCAACTCGCAGTCTTACCGCGCGCCAAGCTATAGCGCCGGCTCTGCGAGCCGCTCTTACGGCTTTAGTGGCGGCTACGGCGGCAGCAATGGAGCATACGGCGGGTCGCGGACGAACGGCGGTTCGAATGCTTATGGCGGCGGTTCCAACATCGCACGTGCTCCGTCGGGCGGCGGCTTCCATCCCTTCGGCGGAAGCCGCGGTTCGAGCGCCAACAGCTTCGGTGGTGGCGGCGGCTTTAAAGCTTCCCAAGCGCCTCACTTCAGCAGCAATAGTGGCGGCGGCGGTCACTTCGGTGGAGGCGGCAGTAGCCATTTCGGCGGGGAGGCGGGGACGGCGGCGGAGGTCACTCCAGCGGCGGTGGGCATTCCGGAGGCGGACACTCCGGTGGCGGCGGCAAGCACCACTAAAGCAAGTCAAGCTCCATCAACCCGCTTTTGATTCAAAGCAGAATGACCGCCCATCGGGTGGTCATTCTGCTTCTGCCACAAGCCTTGCAATGATCAATCACTCCTCATCTCCCATCTCGAGTTCATCCTCCAGGTTGCGATCCATTTCTCGCGTATCCAGGTCAATCAACGCCAGGTGGTCTTTCTTCAACTTCACATTCAGCGCCTTCACATCTGACTCCTTCACGATCCGCCACTGCTCAATCAACCCATCCAGCGGCATCACCGCGATCCCGAAAGCCTCACGTTGTGCTGCGGTCGGCGCTTCGTCAGCAGATTGAATCGAATGCATCAGTCGCGCCAGTTGCATGCGCACTGATCCCAGCGTTGCCGGACCAGCCGGCCCGCGCCCGAATCCGCGACCGCCATGCTCCGGTCCGGCAATCGCATCCAGCTTCGATTCGATCGCCGGTCCAGCCTGACCAACCACCGGCTGCCCACTGCGTGCCTTCAACTGCTCGCGCAGCACGCTGATCTCGTGCATCGCAGCCGTAGCCTTCATCACGTCGTCGTACATCTGCCTGGCTAGCGTGAACTGCTGCTCAAGATCGCTCAGCGGCGTCTTCACCCGCGGATCCATCACCACTTTCAGCTGCGCCGTCAACGTCTTCCCATTGGCCGTCAGCTTTACGGTGTAATCGCCGGGCAACACCCACGGTGCCGTCGAAACCTGCGGCGTATCGTGCGGCGTCGCCAAATCAGCATCCGGACCTGTCGACAATCCCGGCACTTGCGGATACTGAAGATCCCACAAAAACCGATGATGCCCCGGCGTCACTGCCAGAATGCGCGGGGGTCGCGCCCAAACCGGCGGGACAGAATAACGCGGGTCCAACGCCGGCACCGGATCGTCGCTGTTGAAGCGCGCAATCGTCTGCCCCTTGCTATCCGCAACCTCCAGCGACACCACGCCTGATACCTGCGGCCCAAGGTAATAATCGATCACCGCTCCATCGGGAGGATTTCTGGTCGCTGGAAAATCAGCAGGCCAAGGGGTTGGCGGATTCATACCGCTCCGAATCCGAATCGCCGATTGCGGCGCATACAGATGCGCCCTCTCGTGAGCCGTAGCCTCCGCAAGCTGCCGCAGCGGCGTCACGTTGTCGAGGATCAGATAACCTCGACCATGCGTTGCCGCGATCAGGTCATCCCCCTTCACTTCCAAGTCACGCACCGAACTCGCCGGCATGTTCAGCCGCAGCGACTGCCAGTGATCCCCGTCGTCGAACGACACATACACCTGCGTCTCCGACCCCGCATAGAGCAGTCCCTTACGATTCGGATCTTCGCGAATCGCGCTCGTCGCCGCGCCCTCTGGAATCCCGTTGTCGATCTCCGTCCAATTCTTTCCGCCATCATGCGTCCGGAACAAGTGAGGCCGCATATCGTCCAGCCGCAGCGTATTTACTGCCGCATAGGCCGTCAGCGCGTCGAAATGTCCCGCATCCATGTTGAAGATCTTCCAGAACGGCTTCAGCGCCGGCGGAGTCACGTTCGTCCAGTGCGCGCCTTCATCCTCCGTCGTCCAGATCAGCCCGTCGTCCGTGCCCGCCCACAACCTGTTCCCATCCAGCGGCGACAAACCCAGCGCATAAATCACGCCCCGCCGCGTCGGTTTGGCGGCCGGCGAATCTTTATAGTCCTCCACCACCGGCGGCAACTCCCACGTCTCCCGCGACAAATCAGGGCTGACCTCCTTCCAGTTCTTTCCGCCATCCTCCGTCAGCCACAACGTGTTCGTCGCGAAGTACAGCTTGTGCGGATCAACCGGCGAAAACTGCAGCGGCTCTGTCCGCAGCACACGATAACTGCGCAGCGGCTTCGGCTCCACATTCTGGATCTGCCCTGTGCGCCGGTCATAGCGCGTCACCTTGCCGCCGTAGACAATATCCGGATCCAGCGGATCGGGCGCCCCGTAACCGTACTCTTCGATTCCTGCCGGATGCCAATCGTGAAACGTGATTCGCCCGTCATTGCTTCGGCTCGGTACGCATGCCGATCCTGAATCCTGCTGCCCTCCGCACACGCGATAAGGAAACGCATTGTCCGCCGTCGCGTGATACATCTGCGCGGTCGCCTGGTTGTACCATTCCGCCCAGCTCTCGCCGCCGTTCTGCGAAACCACCACGCCCTGGTCGCTCGAAAGCGCAATGATCTTCGTGTTGTTCGGATTGATCCAGACGTTCTGATAATCGTCGCCGCCGGGGGATCCACGCAGAGCCGTCCACGTCTTTCCCGCATCCGTCGACTTCCAGCTCACGATGCTTGCCACGTACACCGTATCGGGATCTTTAGGATCGGCCATCGGCACAGGAACATCTCCGCCTCCAATGCGTTCTTCCGGCCGCGCATCGTCCTCCGGCGCGTGCACCCAGTGATCGCCGCCATCGTCGGACCGATACAGCCCAACCGCCCCTTTCACGGGCCCGACCTCTGCGTAGATGCGCTTTGGATTGGGGGGCGAGATCGTCACCTGCACTTGGAGAATCTCATCCGGTAAGCCATTCCCCTTGAGCTTCGTCCACGTATCACCGCCGTCGGTCGAGCGATACAGACCGCCTTCACCGCCGCCGAACGACCCGTTCTCCCATGGCGCTTCCTGCCGCTGCCACATACCTGCAAACACAATCTGAGGATTCTGCGGATCGATCTGCACCTCCGAAGCGCCGGTCTTGTCGCTCACAAACAGAACCCGCTTGAAAGTCTTGCCGCCATCGAGCGTGCGATAGAGTCCGCGCTCTTGGTTCGGCCCGTACGGATGTCCTTCGACGGCCACGAACATGCGATTCGCATCATGCGGATCGATTGCCACCTGCCCAATCTGCTGTCCGTTGCGAAGCCCCTCGAGATGCGTCCACGTCTTGCCCGCATCGGTCGACTTGTACACGCCATCGCCCGTCGAGAGATCTGGTCGCTGTAATCCTTCGCCGCTGCCTGCATAGATCGTGTTGGGATCACTCAGCGCCACTGCAATCGCCCCAATCGATCCGCTCGGTTCGCCGTCCCACACGCTGTGCCATGTCGAGCCTGCATCCGTCGTCTTCCACACGCCGCCATTCACTGCACCCAGGTAGAACGTCGCCGGCTCGCTCGGCACGCCCGCCAGCGCCCGCGTCCGCCCCGCCCGCAACGGCCCGATCTCCCGCCACTTCATATCCGAGTAGAGCTTCTCGTCCACCTGCGCCTCAACGCAGACCCCAATCAATCCAATCGAGAAAGCAACAAACAACACGCGGCAGCAAGCTCTCATGAATCTCCTTCAAATGAGCAACGCGGAGTTCGGGAAAGGCAACGCCAGGCGAGTCTTGGGAAAACCGGGGAAAAAGGCGCCGCAGAATCCTCCGCTTGATGTTATCGGATGTAACTGGGGTTGCTCTTCTTTTCGGAGCCAACAACCAACCTGCAATATCCGGGACCGTGCATTAACAGTCCGTCTCGTCACGTTTAAATCGTCAACTGGGATGCAGTGCCCATACGCTGTGGCCATGAAGACGATTGTCAGCAAAGACGCCATTTACAGGATGGCAATCTTCCTATGCGTCCTGTTGTCATTTCAGATTGCGCAGGGCGCGGAGCCGATCAACATCGCGATGTCGGCTGATCAGTGGCAGGTGAAAGAGAATGCGGAGTTCCTGCAGCAACTCGGTTTTTATCGCGGCTTGATGCGACTGAACAGCGGCGATGCGGCACTCAAAGATGTCGCGTTCAGCGATGGAACGATTGAGTTCGACGTCAACACGATCGGGCGGGGCGCGCCTGGAATCGCTTTTCGTCAGCAGGACGAAAAGAATTTCGAACTCTTGTACCTGAGGCCTGATCCGGCCTGTCCTGCTTTCCATGCCTGCATTCAGTACGCGCCTGAGACACATGGAGTGCTGCTTTGGGATCTCTTTCCGCAATATCAAACGCGTGCGCCGCTGCGCGAGAACGGATGGAATCACATCCGGATGGTCGTATCCGGGCGGCGAATGAATGTCTTCGTGAACGATGCGCCGGCCCCGACATTGGAGGTCGGACAGGTTAGAAGGGGATTCGCTGAGAGGCGGCTTGCGATTGCAGGGGCCCGGCACTTTCGCAAACCTCGTGATCACTCCTGGTGCGGTCGACGGGCTTTCTCCAGAGCCAGCTAGAGATCCGCTGGATGGCGACAGCGGCGTGGTGCGGAATTGGCGTCTGTCACCAGCTTCCGCGCTGCCGAGCGGCAAGGAACCCACGTACAACGAAATGCCCGGTGCTTCGCAGGATTGGAAGACGATCAGCACGGAGCGCAGCGGGCTGGTGAATATCAGCCGCGTGTATGGCAAGGCTCTGCCCGATCCGAACCGGGCCGTGGCGTGGCTGAAGACGACCATCACTTCAGACAGCAAGCAGTCACGGAAAGTTGATATCGGATGGACGCGCGAGATGTGGGTATTCGTGAATGGGAAACTTGTGTACGCGGACAAGAACCTCTTTGAGTCGGATGTTCAGAGAAAAGTTCCTGACGGGCGATGCTCGCTTGAGAATGCGAGCTTCACGTTGCCTCTGGAAGCAGGCGACAACGAGGTCGCAGTGGCAATCGCCAACAACTTCTTCGGATGGGGAGTGAAACTCCGGCTTTCAGATCCGGAAGGCGTTCATCTGGCGGCAAAATGACGCGTTGTGGAACAGACACCTGGAAAGACGACTGACCGTTGTCATTGGTGGCGGGTTGCGTCACCCGAAGAGCATGAAAAATGCGGCTGGATTCGGACGTCCCTCCGGGACTGGGGCTCGTTTTGTTTGGCTATTCCCAGGGTTCCGCTGTGCTCCACCCTGGGCTATTTTCCTCGAGTTCCCTCCGGGAACTGTGTGGGCAGAGGTTCCTCCGTTGATCGGCGCTTTTTCTCAAGGGAACCGGTGGCAGGGAAATTTTGGGTGAAGACCGCCATTCTCCAACAGCACGGAACCAGTGCCTGCGTCGTTGGTTTTATGATCGACGCTGACGGGATTTCTTCCCATTCCCCATGCATTTCTTCCATTCCTAATGAGGCGGCGGACATGAACCAGGCTGAGAAGGCGGTTATCTTTCAGGCGCTGCACCGGCGCGAGCAGGTGTTTGTGATCGGCAATCCCTGGGATGCGGGGTCGGCGCGCATTCTTACGAGCTTGAAGTATGAGGCGCTGTCGACTACGAGCGCGGGACTGGCGTTCTCGCTGGGGCGGAAGGATGGAACGGCGGCAGTGAGCCGGGACGAGGCGCTGGCGAATGCCAAGTCGATCGTGGACGCGACGAGCCTCCCAGTTGCGGCCGATCTTGAAAACGGCTATGGACATGCGCCGGAAGACGCAGCAGAGACGATCCGGCAGGCTGCCGCAGCTGGGCTGGTTGGCGGGTCGATTGAGGATGCGACTGGCGACGAGACGAAGCCGATTTACGAATTCGACCACGCGGTGGAACGGATTGCTGCGGCCGCCGAAGCGGCGAAGTCTTTAGGATTTCCTTTCATGCTGGTGGCGCGGGCGGAGAACTATTTGCACGGCCGAGCGGATCTGGACGACACGATCAAGCGGCTGCAGGCATTTGAGAAGGCCGGAGCGGAAGTGCTGTATGCGCCGGGGCTGACGCAGCCTGAGGATATTCAGGCTGTTTGCGCCTCTGTTACGAAACCGGTGAATGTGCTGATGGGGTTGAAGGGTGCTCCACGGCTGACGGTCGAGCAACTGGGCGCGCTGGGAGTGCGGCGCATCAGCCTCGGGTCGGGTTTCAGCCGGGCGGCGTTGACGGCCTTTCTGCACGCGGCGCGCGAGGTAATTGACGACGGAACATTCGAGTTTGCGGACGAGACCCTGTATATCTCGGAACTGACGGCGATGTTTCGGTGAGCGTTTTTTGGGGGGGTGTATACCCATACTCTGGGCGCAAAGTGGTCTTTTTAAAGAGCTTGCGAATCAGGGCTCCCCTGTAAAGTCCTTTGTGGATTGAACTTAGCCCGCAGAGTCGTCACAGCAAAGGAGTTAAAAGGCTTTGACTCTGATCGTGCGGCTTCGGGCCACGGTTTTTACTTTTCCATCAGTCGGGTGCAAAGCAGGTCCTTCGACTCACCACCGGCCCCCGTTCGCTCAGGATGACGGCTTTTTTTTTTGTTTTTGTTGTCCCGAAGGTTCATGGGCATAAGTTCAAAGTGCAAAAAGCAGGTCCTTCGACTCACCACCCCCAAACTGAAAGACGTTTGGGGCTCCGTTCGCTCAGGATGACGGTTCTTTGTTTTGGTGTCCCGAAGGATGACGGTTTTTTGTTTCTGCAGTGAGTATGCTCTTAATGGAAGAAATAATCGGCAAATGTGAGGAAAGTTTTTTGCCAATGATTTGAGCGGCTTACAGGGAATTTGCGGAGCGAGGCGTTGACGGAATTTTGGGGAACCGAGCCTAGGCATTTCGCAGGGCGGAAAACTACTCTGCCTGATGTAGCGTCTATCTGAAAGGGGAGATTCGCATTGCAGACTGAGATTGAAGTTAGCCGAAATGCAGCTGTTCTTTCTCCGGGAAACCGGATGCGGGTGGCGCTCGCGCTGGCGGTCGTTGCCGATATTGTGCAGATCGCGCTCTTTCCCCTGTTCATTGAAGGTGCCGCGTCGCCGGCAGATGATCTGCTGGATCTTGGCATGGCGGGCGTGTTGAGTTTTCTGCTCGGCTGGCAATGGGAATTTGCTCCGTCTTTCGTCGCCAAGCTTGTACCGGGGGTCGATTTCGTGCCGTTCTGGACGCTGGCAGTAGCCAACGTTTACCGGAAATCGAAGAAGTCGACTGTTGCCGTGGAAGGTGTTGAAGCGCATCCGACGGCGGGACGGTAGGATCGGTTCGAAGTGCAAAAGCAGATCCTTCGTTCACCACCCCCAAGCTGAAGAAGGCTCAGGATGACGCTTTTGTTTTTGATATGAACTTCAGTGGCGGGGCGGTAGAGTGTTCTGGCTGGTGTTTGTGCTGCCAAGTGCGTCTGCAAGGCATCCTTCAGGGGCTAAAGCCCTCATTTATTCTGCGTAACTTGCGGCACGACTGAAGTCATGCCCTGACACAAGACTCGTGTTCGAATGAGTTTTTCTGCGGCCCGTAAATCCCGCATGTTTATGCGGCCTTTGCGGCTCGACGAACGGCTTGGTGAAAAAGTTCGTATGTGTCGAACCAGCATCCTTCAGGGGCTAAAGCCCTCATTTATTCTGCGTAACTTGCGGCACGACTGAAGTCATGCCCTGATACAAGACTCGTGTCCGAATGAGTTTGTTTGGAGATTCGGTGCGTGTGTTAGTGGCGATGGTAGAAGGGCAGAACTATGAAGAGGGCGATGCAGATTGCGGAGACGATGGCTAGGGCCAGCAGGCTGTAGGCTAACTTGAGGTTGAATCCGGCTGGGGCTTCTTCGTTGGTCGCATCCGGCTCCTGATCCGGCTTCTTCGCGTTACTCATACTTCAACGCCTCAACGGGATCCATTTGCGCGGCGCGTGTGGCTGGAACGGTGCCGAACACTACGCCCACCAGGGTCGCAGACCCCAGCGCAATCACCACCGACCATATCGATACCGGCAGTTGATAGTCCGAGAAGAGTCGGATCGACAAGGGAGCTGCAAGCCCCACGAAGCTGCCAACCAGCCCGCCGGCGAGCGAGATGATTATCGCTTCGGCCAGGAATTGCAGCTTGATTTCGCGGTAGGTTGCGCCGAGCGCCTTGCGGATGCCGATCTCGCGAATACGCGAGCGCACGTTGGCGAGCATGATGTTCATAATGCCCACTCCGCCGACGGCAAGGGTTACGGCCGCCACGAGCACCAGCACCGCAATGAGCGCGATCGAAATGCGGTCTGCAGTCGAAAGCAGTTCGCGCAGGTCAAAAGTCTTGTAGACCGAGTTCGGCTTATGTCGCGCCTGAATTACCCGCTGAATCTCTCGCGTGGCTTCGGGAACCTCGTCCATGCTGCGGATGGTGAAGTAGATCTGTTTCACATCGTCGGTGCCGGTGAAATAGCGAGCGACTGAGAAGGGGATAAGGATGGTTTGGTCCGCGATCTCTGTCTGACCAAACGTGTCGACACTCTCCTTGAAGATGCCGATGATGGTGAACGGGAGTCCCTGGATTGAGAACTCCTTGCCAAGAGCAGCATCCTCGCTGCCGAACATGTCGCGCGCAAACGGCACGGTGACCACGGCGACCATCATGTGCGCGTTCTCATCCTCCGCGTCGAAGAAGCGCCCCGAGAGAACTATGAGATTGCGCACCTGCTGGTATTGAGGGCTTACTCCAAGTGCCAGCGTATCCTTGACCACGCCTCCGCCGAAACTGATGCGATCGTGGGCCTGAAGCACCGGGGAGGACGCGACTACGCTGGGCACTTGCGCCAGAACCGCTTTCTCATCCTCACGAGTCAGAAAGTCGTTGTATTGCACTTTCTCGACTCCGATGGCGCCGCCGCCGGAATACTCGACTTCAACCTGGTTAGTGCCGATCTTCTGGATCTCGTTCAGAATGAATTGGCGTCCGGTCAGTCCGATGGTCACGACAAGGATCACGGAAGCCGTGCCGATGACCATGCCAAGTGCCGTCAATGCGAAGCGCAGCTTGCTGGCGCGGAAGCTGTCGATGGCGAGCTTCATGATCTCGCTCAACAACATAGTGCGGCGCGCGCTCAGCAGGGTTTGCTGAAATCTTGTTTGACGGGCTTGATCGACGGCGGGATTCATTGGTTCCTACTGGATAGGATGCTCCTTGAAGGCGGGCGGCTTCAGCACAATCCTCGCTCGCCCGGGGTGGCAAAGCTGATGCTCACGGGCCGTACGTTCAAGAGCCTCTACTGCTTATCGTACTTCGCCAGCCACTTCAGCTCCTCGCGCAGCTTGATGTAGCCGTGCCAGGGATTCTTCTCGAGGCTGTGTCCCTCGCCCGGAAAAACCAGGAATGTATGCGGAATCCCCAGTGACTCGAGGGCTCGCTCCATTGTCTCGCCTTCGAGGTAGCTGACGCGGACGTCTGCGCCACCCTGAACGAGGTGCGTGGGCGTTTTCACCTTGTCGAATTGAAAGAGCGCGGCCTCGTCCTGGTAAAGCTTTGGGTTTTCCCATGGGCGGCCGCCGAGATACCATGCGTCGTCCCATGTCTCGTCGTCGTTGCCCCAGTTTGCCGCGTGCTCGACGGCTCCGGCGCCGGTTACGGCAGATTTGAACCGCGTGGTCTGCGTGATGAGCCAGTTGGTCATGTATCCGCCGTAGCTGTAACCACCGATGGCGAGGTGGTCGGGATCGGCGTAGCCGTCTTTCACGAGCGCGTCTACGCCAGCAAGAATATCTCTGCCGGGTTTTGAGACCAGATGCGGCTCGATGCCGAGCATGAACTCGTCTCCGTAGCCGGTCGATCCGCGATAGTTGGGTCGGAAAACGAGCCAGCCGTTATCTGCCGCGAAGGTTGCCCAGTCGTACCAGTCGGCGCCGAACCGGTTGCCATCGGCATCGGCAGGTCCGCCATGAATAAATGTGAACATGCGCAGATGCTTCGCGCCTTTTTTGCCGGGGGAAAGATGAGCACGCCCTCGACGGTCTGACCATCGTCAGACTTCCATGTGTAAGGCTGCCACTCCGGCTGCGCTCGATCGGCAAAAACCGGATTGAAGCTGGTGAGTTTTTTCAGCTTGTCGAGCGCGAGGGGATCGGTGGCGAGATACACCTGGGGCGGATCGTTGATGGTGGAATGACGGAGGAGGATGGCGTTGGATGCGTGTGCCGAGTCCAAGCCCGCATAGCTGCCGGGGAGTCCTGGAAGCCTGGTCGCCTTCTCGCCTTCGATCAGATATACCTGCGCTTCGGTGCCTTTGAGGCCAAGCGCAAGTTCGCGCCCGTCAGCGAGGAGTGTGTAGTGATCGAACGAGCCGTCAAAGGATGCGCCGAGTCGCTCGGTTTTGCCTGAGGCCGGATCGAGGCGATACAACCTGCCCTGCACATCGGTGTATTTGCCCTCAAGCGATCCGCTCGAGGCATTTACTGAGAGATGAATCCAACGGCTATCCGGTGACCAGCGAAGATTGGATTCGACGGCCTGGTTGTGCGTGACCTGACGAACGCTGCCGCCTGTTGCCGCTACGAGAAAGACCTCGTAGTTAGCCGGGTTCTCAATGCGCTTGTGAATCGGCTCGGTGAGAAAGGCTACATGCTTGCCATCGGGCGAAGGCGCAATCTCGCTGATGGCGAGGTCGCTCTTTGCTATCGTCTCCGCGCCGGCCGGCAGCTTTGAAGATGGCTCAGCGTCGGCTTTGGCCGCCGTGGGAGCTTCCTTTGCAGGCAGCACTTCGGTCGCGCGGGCCAGTGCTGGTGCAATGGCGAGCTTGAGCAGCATGTCGCCGCGATACTGCTCGCGCCACCTGACCACGTCTTTCCATTCATCCTTCTGCTCGTCTTCCTGATCGTGACTTAGTGGGGCCTTGGCGGAAAAGTAGATGGCGGAGCCGTCGGGCGACCATGAGAACACATGCGCATCCAGCTTTTCGCTGTAGAGGGGCAACGCTTCGCCCCCTGAGGCGGAGATCAGCCAGATGCGGGTGGATTCGGAATCGGATTCGCCATCCGCGGAACCGGCGATGGCACGGTCCGAGAGGAAGGCAATCCACTTTCCGTCGGGGCTCCATTGCGGCTGCTCGTCGGTACCGGAGCGGGTTAGAGGCTTGAGGCCGCCCTGCGCCGTCCAGATCCACATGTCGTGGCGATACGTGCTGGCTTTCCAGTCGGGCGTCTCGGTGGCGATGACGGCTGCGGAAGCGTCGGGCGCGAAGCTGGTACCAACAATGTCGGTCGTGTTGAGGTACTCATCGAGTGTGATCGTGGGCTTTGGGCCTTGTGCTCTTGAGGAACTCGAAAGAAGGCAAAAGGAGAGCGCAGGAACAAGCAAGAGGGAAGTTGAACGCATATCAGCACTATACCTGTCTGACGGCAGGGGTTAGGATGGCGACTGATCTCGGATTTTTACGGAATTGAATGATGAGAATCGACGCACATCAGCACTTCTGGATGTACAACGTGGCGCAGTACGGCTGGATCAGCGACGAGATGGCGGAATTGAAGCGGGATTTTCTGCCAAAAGATCTGAAGCCGCTGTTGGGCGGGCAGGCATTCGACGGATCGTTCGATGGATCGATCGTTGTGCAGGCACGGCAGGATCTGGATGAAACTCGGTGGCTTCTGGGGCTTGCCGATGAGAACGAGTTTGTGAAGGGCGTGGTGGGGTGGGTCGATCTGTGCTCAGCCGATTTGCCGGCGCAACTGGATGAGTTTGCGGCGAACCGGAAATTCGTTGGAGTGCGCCACATCCTGCAGGGAGAGGCGGACGATGAATTCATGCTTCGGACAGAGTTCCGGCGCGGCATTGCCCGGCTGGCTGAACACGGGCTGACGTACGATCTGTTGCTCTATCCACGCCATCTTCCTGTTGCCGTGAAACTGGTGCGGGAGTTTCCGGAGCAGCGGTTTGTGCTCGACCACATCGCCAAGCCCTCGATTGCGGATGGGTTATTGGAGCCATGGCAAAGGGATATTTCTGAATTGGCACGGTTCGGTAATGTCTGCTGCAAGCTGTCAGGAATGGTGACGGAGGCGCGCTGGAAAGAGTGGACGCCGCAGGAGTTCCGGCCCTATCTGGATGTAGTTTGCGAAGCCTTTGGGAGAGGCCGTCTCATGATCGGTTCCGACTGGCCAGTTTGCACGCTGTCGGCAAGCTATGAGAAGACGATGGGGATTGTGATGGATTACGTGAGTCAATCGATGGCTGACGAAACGGACGACATCCTCGGCGGGAGCTGTATGCGCTTCTATGGCGTGGAGTAGGCGGGGGCACGCCGGGATGTCGGCTTACTCCCTTGGCTTCGGAGCTGTTCCCTGGGTGCACTTCAAGTTTTTATGCTCCCAAGCCTGCACATCGACTGCTGTTCCCTGCATGCAAGTTGTCATTCCGTGGTGTGGCACTCCGACGAAATCGATGCCGGAACCGATCTCCGGTTGAACGCCTTTTACGAACAGGTCGAACTGCACGCCGCTGCGCACGTCTTTGACAACCAGGCAGCGTGCCTCGACACCGGGCTCAACACAGCCCTCTCCGCGGATTTGCGGCGGTTTCGCGGGCGGGCCGACATAGGCGATCTCTGAAGATGCAAGCATACCCGCGATTGCCGCCACTGCCAGAAGGCGCATTCTCGTTCTCCTTTGGACGAGTGATTTGGTTTCATCTGGAGCCCGGCGTTCGTGCGCAGGATACGCCTGACTGGAATCTCCCGTCTAATCAGAGACGACACGCACCGCGCCCTAGAGTTGCGTCGTTGGGCTCACCCATCCCCAGGCTTTTCGGGGTGATAAATTGACCTAAGTGCGAAAGTGGCGGAATTGGCAGACGCACCAGACTTAGGATCTGGCGGGGAAACCCATGAGGGTTCGAGTCCCTCCTTTCGCACCAGTAATTTACAGTAGGCCTAGAAATGCTCCGTTTCACTCTGTGCCTAAAATTGTGCCCCAGTTGACTTTGCTTCGGCGGGTTTGGTTTGGTGGCGGCGTCAGTTTCGGCGAGTCATGCGGCGGCTTCGGTGGCGGGGTTGCGGCTTTGGCGGCGGGATGGTTGGCGGGGACTAGCCAGCGGTTCAGAGAGGGCCGAAAAAGGTTAGGCGGTTGGGGGGACGAGGATGCCGCTGGCGATGTCGCGGATTCTTTACTGTCACGAGTCTCAAAATCGAAACTTGGGTGCACCCGGCACCCGTCAGACTAGTGACAACCAAAGTAGCGTATTTTCACTCGATTTGGAGTGGCGACTGTACCTTGGAGGGATTGCCGTGACATGCCCATCTTGCAGATCCAGTAAGCAGAAGGAATTTCCTGCCGAGGTGGACATTCACTTTCCGGACTTCAAGGATGTGAACAAACTCGGGGTCCTTGTGTTTCCGCAACTTCTGGTCTGCCTCGATTGTGGCTATTCCTCGTTCACAACACCAGCGCCCGAATTGGCGCAGCTACGCGCTGATGACGAACCGCTTGCCTGACAGGACGGCGTCGATCGCGGGGAGCAGATCGACTGCGGCCGTGTGCTTTAAAGACGTAACCCGATGCACCCAGCCATCCCTTCTTGAACGAATTCAGGAGAGGTGTGCAAAGTCGAAAAGATAATCTTTGATTCCGGCAAAAGCTCGCAAATTCGCCGTGCGGCCTCAATGCCGTTCAGTGTTGGCAGGTCGATGGCGAGGAGGATCAGGTCTGGCTTCAGTCCCTCAGCTTTGCAACTCCGAACCGCTTCCAGTCCATCGGACACTTCACAAATGGCCTGCAATTCCGGCTTCTCTTTCAGCTTTGAGCAGACAAGGCGGCGGAAGGGATTGAAACCTTCAACGACCATTGCGCGAATTGGTAAAGCTTCCCGCACATTCTGCACTCCTGCGCTGCGGGGAGTCGGGCAAGACCGGTTATGCCTCAAACCCCAACCAGTGGAATTCACTATCCACAGTTTGAGCGTGCAAAAAGGGGGGCGACGACCAGGGTTTTGCCAGGTCGCACGGGCTTGTCAGTATTCGGGCAGTGCCTTCTGTTCCTGCCGTCGACGAAAAATGCGGTTGTCTGCCGGTGGGATGATAGTGCCCAGCTTATGCAGATTCTGGTCCATTGGGGTCGGGTCGGCCGGACAGGGTAATCTGAAGAAACTATGAGTCAGACCCCGCAACAGCCCCAGATGAATGTTGTTCAGACTCCGGACTATCGCGAGACTTACGCCAACAGCGTGCAGGTGCGCGTGAGCGTGTGGGATTTCTCGCTGGTGTTCGGCCTCGCCTCGAGCGACAGCCCTGAGCAGGTGACGATCCGCAACCACCAGGCTATTTTTCTGAGCCCGCAACAGGCAAAAGCTCTGTGGAACGTGCTCGGGCAGAACCTGTCGCAATACGAGCAGGCCTTCGGCAACCTGAATCTTGAGCCGCAGAACGTGAACTTTCCCCAGGGCCCGGTCAACTAGCTGCGTCTCAGAATGTGTACGCGGTTCCCACGCGGGCCGCCGATCTGCTACGCGCCGGATAAGAATGGGTAGCGTTACGAAGACGGGTTCATGAACAAGCGACGGAGTTTGAGAACGATCATCGAACCGCGCATGGATGCGCCATTTCCGTTATGGATGGTGTTTCCGGTTATCTTTGCGGCCCTCTACGTCAGCCACTTCTCGCTGCTGCGGTTGCCTTACTACTGGGACGAGGCCGGCTACTATATTCCGGCGGCATGGGACTTCTTTCGCACCGGATCGCTGATTCCCATCACCACGATGTCGAATGCGCATCCGCCGCTGCCCAGCGTTTACCTTGCTATCTGGTGGAAGCTTTCCGGTTTCTACCCCGAGGTGACGCGAGAAGCAGTCTTGATGGTGGCTTCTATCGGGCTGCTTGCGGTTTGGCGACTGGCGCAGCGCATTGCAGGCTCAGGGCCGGTGGCCTTCTGGACGGTTGTGCTGACGGCCCTCTATCCGGTCTGGTTTGCGCAAAGCACGCTGGCGCACGCAGACATTTTTGCAGCCGCTTTCACGTTGTGGGGACTGGTGTACGCGCTTCCGGATCAAGATCGCAGGCCGGTTGTTGCCGCGTTGTGGTTCACTGCGGCGGTGCTGTCGAAAGAGACGGCCATCGTTGTTCCGATGACGTTGGCAGTGATTGCCGTGGTGGATGGATTTCGCATGGCGCAGCCGCTGCGGAAGCGCCGTTGGAGGGAGGCTGGCTGGTTCGCAAGTTGTGCTCTGCCTCTGATTGCCTGGTATGGCTGGCATTACTTGAAGACCGGATTCGTCTTCGGAAATCCGGAATTTCTGAAATACAACGCCCAAGCGAATTTTGAACCGACGCGATTCCTCGCTGCGTTCGGGCATCGGCTGCTGCACCTGACGGCGCACATGAACATGTTTGTGCCGGCGCTGCTGACTGTCGCAGCATTGATGCTGAATCCCCGGCTCGACCCCGAAGGCCACGAGCGGCCACGCATCAGTTCGCAGGTCCTCTGGCGGATATTTTTTATTCTGCTGGCGGATGCCGTCTTGTTCAGTGTGCTTGGCGGCGCGCTGCTGACGCGCTACCTGCTGCCGATGTTTCCGCTGGTGATTCTGGTCGCTGTGTCAACGTTCTCGCGCCGGGTGCCGTTCTGGCAGACGCTTGCATCACTCTCAGCTGTGGCGTTTCTCGCGGGACTCGTCATCAATCCGCCCTATCGTTTTGCGCCTGAGGACAATCTGGAATATGCACGGGTGATTCGCCTGCACATGGCTGGGATCGCGCAACTCAATAAGCGCTACCCCGGGTCCACTGTGCTTTCAGCGTGGCCGGTTACCGACGAGCTGACTAAGCCGGAGCTGGGCTACGTCAAGACGCCGTACCAGGTGTACCGGCTGGAAGACTTCACATCCGGGCAGATTGATCGCGCAGCCGATGATCCCGGCGGCTACTCGACTGCCCTGGTTTTCTCAACGAAGTACGATCCGCCTTCAATGCTGCTGAGTCTCGGTCCGAAGAGCGAAGGCCTCGATCAGAAGTACTTTGGATTGCATCATGATCTGCCACCGGAGGAAATTGCCCTGCGCCTGCATGGAACGTTGAGCTGGCAACGCGAAGATCACGCGCAGTGGATCGCGCTGATTCGATTTAACCGGCAATTTGACGCTCATTTGCGCTTGCCGGATGCGGTGCGTTGAAGCGGGAGCACCTTCGGAACGCTGCGAAGCAAGAGGCTGAACACCTATAATCAGCCTGTCGTGCTCTTCCTTACTCAATTTCGCAGATGGAAGCAGCCGGTGCGTGCATGGGCCGGGATAACGTTGCTGCTGGCGCTGGCATTCGGCGTACGGATGGGCGCTCAGGCCACCGCGACTGACGCGGCAAGCGCGGGCAAGAATCGGATACTGCTGGTCCTTCCTTTCGATAATGGAACCGGTCAACCGAATCTTGAGTGGGTTCGCGAGGCAGCGCCGGAGATTCTGGACGCGCGGTTTGCTTCTGCCGGATTTGCGCCAATGAGCCGCGCCGATCGCATGTATGCGCTCGATCACCTCGGCTTGCCTCAGCAGTTTCAGCCTTCAAGGGCCAGCGCTCTCAAGCTGGCGCAAACGCTTGACGTTGATTCGATCATTGTCGGCAGTTACCGGATGGACGGTACGGGAATTGTGGCCGAGGCGCGCGTCTTGAACGTTCCGCGTTTGCGGATGAGCGATCCCGTGATGGCGCGGGGAGAAATGCACGACCTGATAGCTATCTTCGATTCGCTGGCGTGGCGGCTCACGCGAGTTATGGATCCGGGATTCAGTGTGGCGCAGGATACGTTTCTCGCTGCCGGAGCGGGATTGCGGCTGGATGCCTTTGAGCAATACATCCGAGGCATCTCCGAGCCAGACCAGCAGGAGCGCGAGCGGCATTTGAAGCAGGCCGTTGCTCTGAGCCCGAACTACAGTCCTGCATGGATGGCGCTTGGCCGCGAGGATTTCAATGCACAGCAGTACGAAGAAGCTGCGTCGGCATTCGCCAAGGTAAGCCCGAATGATTCAAATGCCCTCGAAGCGGGATTCTACAGGGGGCTTTCGCTTTTATACTTCGGCTCGTACGTGCAGGCGCAGGAGTCGTTTGCCGGCGTGGCGCGGGAACTGCCCCTGGCCGAGGTGCTGAACAACGAAGGCGTTGCCGTAAGCCGACAGGATCACGATGGCACTGGGTTGTTTGTGCAGGCGGCTGCGGCTGACCCGAACGATGCGGACTATCACTTCAATCTTGCCATCAGCCTCAAGCGTCATGGATCCGTGGCAAGCGCTATCAACGAACTGAATCAATGTCTGAAACTTCGTCCCAACGATACAGAAGCTCAGCAGCTGCTTGCTGCGTGGAAGGCTCCCAAATCCGCAGACGCTGACGGCGCACGGGAGCCGCTGGAACGCATCGTGCGGAGCTTCGATGCCGGCGCATTCAAGCAGGCGGCGCTGATGATGGACCAGATGGAGGCGACGAAGCTAGCTGCGCTCTCGCCGCACGAACGGGCGGTGAAACTCACGAAGCAGGCGAAGGACTATTTCAATCGCGGGCTGCTGCTCGAGGCGGAGAGGCTTTACCAGGCGGCGGTGGCGAATGACAGCTCACTGGCGGAGGCTCATGCTGGATTGGCAGCCGTGCGTGAGCGTACAGGCGACATCGCGGCGGCTCGCAAGGAGGCCAACGCGGCGCTGCAACTATCGCCGTCACTGGATGCGTACCTCGTTCTGGGGCGACTCGATATGGCTGCAAATCATATGGACGAGGCCAGCAAGAATGTTCACGAAGCGCTGAAACTTGACCCCGGCAGTGCAACGGCAAAGGAACTGGACCGGCAGATCGAGGCGAGGTCTGCGAAAAAGCAATAGCGATTGGAGTGAGCCATGCGAAAGCAAGTGCGTGGATTCAGGTTCCGTTTGGTATTCCGCTTTATTGCAATGATGGGGCTGCTGTGTCTCAGTGCGGCGACGATGCGCGCCCAGCGGCCTGTTGTCGAAAAGCTGATTCTCGACGAGACGATTCAACCGGTGAGCGCCGAACTGCTTGAGCGTGCGATTGCACGGGCAAACAGTCAGGGCGCTTCCGCTCTGCTCATCGAGATGAACACGCCGGGCGGTCTGGTCGACTCCATGCGCAAGATGGCTGGGGCGATTCTGAGTTCACGCGTGCCGGTCATTATTTATGTTGCCCCAGCGGGTGCGCGCGCGGGCTCGGCGGGCTTCTTTCTGCTTGAGGCGGCGGATATTGCGGCCATGGCGCCCGGCACCAATGCGGGCGCGGCGCACGTGGTGTTCGAGGGCGGCAAACCCGACGAGACGCTGAGCCAGAAGATCGAGAACGATGCCGAAGCCTTCATGCGATCGTATGTCGCAAAGCACAATCGCAATACCGATGCGGCCATCGCCGCGGTGGCATCGTCGCATTCCTATACCGCGGAAGAGGCGATGAATCAGCACCTCATCGATCTGATTGCGGCGGACGAAACGCAATTGCTGGACGCCATTGATGGGCGACAGATCACGCGGATGGACGGCAGCAAGCAAACTTTGCACACTAAGAACGCGGTCGTTGAGGTGGTGCAGCCAACGCTGCGAGAGAATCTGCTGGGATGGCTCGTAAATCCCAATATCGCCCTGCTGTTGCTGGTGGGCGGGGCATTGCTGGTCTATCTGGAGTTCAATACGCCGGGGACGATTGTGCCGGGAGCGCTGGGCACGTTGATGGTTTTATTGGGCATTTTTGCGTTGGATCTATTGCCCATTCGATTCACGGCTGTGCTGCTTCTCATCGCGGCGTTTGCGCTGATGCTGCTCGAGGCGAAATTTGGCGGTCACGGCGTGCTGGCTCTTGCGGGGATTCTGTGCCTGGTCTTCGGAACGCTGACGCTGATTGCCGCGCCGATTCCCGAGTTGCGGATCCGTCCGTGGGTGGCGATCGGGGTGAGCTTGGGATTCGGCAGTATCACGGTATTGCTGGTGCGGCTTGCCTGGCGCGCACGGCGTATGAAAGCGCGATTGGGTGTTGATGCACTGGTAGGCAGCGCGGCCTCGGCGATGGAGGCCCTGGCGCCCGAGGGCCATGTGCTGGTTGAAGGGGAAATCTGGAACGCGGTGGCGAGCGAGCCTGTGGCAGCAGGGACGCGGTTACGCGTTGTTGGGCATGAGCAATATCTGCTCAGGGTAGCGCCGCTCGAACAGTCCACACCGCCGCAGACCGCTGCATAAAGGTTGCGGGAGTACAATCCGTGCTGAGTGGGGGAAGCACAATGCCCGACATTTCTGTTCCAGTTCTAATCGCAGTTGCCATCGTAGCTTTGTATCTCATCAATTCCATCAAAATTCTGCGTGACTACGAGCGAGGCGTAATTTTTCGGTTGGGCCGCGCTCTTCCCGTTCCCAAGGGCCCGGGAATCATCCTGGTTTTCCGGCCATTTGACCAGATCGTACGCATCTCGTTACGGCAGGAAGTGCTGGAAGTTCCGGCGCAGGATGTGATTACACGGGACAACGTCACCCTGAAAGTGAATGCAGTCGTGACGCTGTACGTGGTTGATCCGAATGCCGCGGCTATCAAGGTCGCGAACTATGTTTACCAGACTTCGCAGTTTGCGCAGACGACCTTGCGTTCCGTACTGGGCGAAGTGGAATTGGATGAACTGCTGAGTCATCGGGACAAGTTGAACCTGAAGATCCAGACGATCATCGATCAGCGGACTGAGCCTTTCGGCGTGAAGGTAACTTCGGTCGAGGTGAAGCAGGTGGATTTGCCCGAGCAAATGCTCCGCGCCATGGCCAAGCAGGCAGAGGCGGCGCGCGAAGCCCGCGCGAAGATCCTTCACTCACAGGGCGAGTTCGACGCAGCGCAAAAGCTGGTTGACGCAGCCAGTTTGCTGGCCACGCAGCCTATGACGCTCCAACTGCGCTATCTGCAGACCCTTACTGAAATTGGAGTTGAAAAGAACACGACTATCGTGTTTCCACTGCCGATGGAACTGCTGTCGATGTTGAATAAACTGACAACATCGATACCCCCGGCCGAGAAGGCTGGCGGCGAGCGTCTGTAAAGCCAGCGTTCGATGACCGGACCGGAAATTCCTGAGCCCAGGGGCAAAGAATGATTCGGGACTTTAGCAAGGAAGAGCTCGAACCCGCCGAAGGCGAGCGCGACACCGAAATCACGCTCGGCGGCAGCACGCTCGTGGTTCTTGGCGGGGGGCTTCTCTTTCTCTGCGTGGTTTGCTTCGGCATTGGATATCTGGTTGGCCACCGGAGTTCGTCGGAGACCGTGGCGGCAGTGTCGTCGCCGTCGAGTTCGAAAGCGTCAACGAGGCCAGTCGGATCAGGTTCGAAGCCCGGAGCTGCAGGACAGGCGCCGACTCGTCCGCAGACGCCGGCAGCGGTTGGTGTCCCGAGTGTTTCATCCAGCAATTCGACGTCATCCACGCCACTTGCATCCGCGGGGGCCGGCGAAACGGGGAGCGCGCAGCCCGCTTCCGCTTTTCATGTGCAGCCAGCGATGGCGCAGGTACAGGGCTGGATGGTGCAGATTGCCGCGGTTTCGCATTCTGAAGATGCGGAGGTTCTGGTAGGCGCACTTCGCAAACGAGGATATACGGTCACGGCGCGGCGCGACGTCGGTGATAATCTCATCCACGTGCAGACGGGCCCGTTCGTGAATCGCAACGACGCAAATGCGATGCGGCAAAAACTCTTGAGCGACGGTTACAACGCCATTGTGCAGTAAGGAAAGTGGTCAGTGGTCAGTGATCAGTGATCAGATGGGAAATGCGGCTCTAACTTCGCATCCACTCGGGCAATCCTGACGCGATCGCAGCGCGAACAGCAGCCAGGAGTTCTTCGCGTGTCTCGTAGTCCTCTGGATTGATGGGCGCATGAAACGTAACGTGCGCGATACCTGGGCGAATTCGCAGACTGCCCTTCGACATCATCGTCTCGGTGCCCCAGATTGAAACTGGAATGCACGGAGCACCCGCTTCCTTCGCCAGGTAGAACGGCCCTTTTTTGAAGGGCAGTAGTCGGCCGTCTTTCGAGCGTGTTCCTTCAACGAAGGTAGTGATGTGCACGCCCTTCGCGAGCACTGTGCGCGCGGCGGCGATGCTCTCTTGTGCGCTTTCCTTGCGTCCGTCTCGTTCCACGGGAATGAATTCGCCCAGGCGAAATCCCCAGCCGAGCACGGGCACATGCATCAGCGATCGTTTCAGAAAGGCGGATGTGCGTCCGGGAATATTTGGAATGAGTGCCGGCGGGTCGAGGTTCGAGACATGGTTTGCCATGAAGATGCAGGCGGTATTCGGTGGAACCAATTCGCGGCCCTTGACTTCAATTCGGATGCGAGCGAGGAAGTAGCCGGTCCGGACAATCATTTGCGTCGCGTTGTAGAGCGGCAGAACATTACCGGTAAGGATGGCCCAGGGAATGAAAATGATTGCAGCAGGAATACCGAGAATCACAAACGTGGAGAACAGCAAGAGTGAGGAGATCATGTCCGGCTTTCGCGATTAGTTCTGACGGGCTCTGAGCCGCGCAGGAAGTTTTTCATAGATGCCGTCGAAGCCGCCGTTGGAGAGGATAGCTACGACGTCGCCCGATTTGAGCTTTGGCGCGATGCTCTCAACGATTTCGGTTGCATCAGGATGCAGTTCGGCCGGCGTTCCCGCGGCATTGAGTGCGTTGACAACATCTTCGGGATGGAGGCGCTCTGCGTCGGGGATGCGCTGCTGCTGATAGACGCCCGCCAGGATAACGTGATCGGCCAGACGGAGACTCTCAACGAGATCGTTTTCGAGCACTTTACGTCTAAGAGTGTTCGAGCGTGGCTCGAGCACGGCCCAGAGTCGCGCGTCGGGGTAGACGGATCGCAGCGCGCGCAGGGTCTCGCGAATCGCGGTGGGATGATGCGCAAAATCGTCGATGATGGTGATGCCGCGGATGACGTCGCGAACCTCAAGTCTGCGCTTGACGCTTTGGAAGCTGGCCAACGCGGTAACGATCGCATCTCGGCTGATGCCTTGACCTGCTGCGAGAGCGGCTGCTGCAGTTGCGTTTAGCGCATTGTGCTCACCGGGCAGTCGCATGCTGGCCTCGGACCAAAGCTCGCCGTTGTGCCAAATCTCCCATTGGGTCTGACCGTCGGTGTGGCGTAAATTGCGAATCTGCCAGTGGGATTCAGATTTGAATCCGTATCGCTCAACGCGGCAGAATGCCTTGCTGATGCACTCGGTAACGTTTTCGCTGCCATCGAAGGCAACAAGCAAACCGCGCTGCGGCACGAGATTGACGAGGCGTTTGAAGGCGACTTTAACGGCTTCAAGGTCGGAGTAGATGTCGGCGTGATCGAATTCGACGTGCGTCAGGATCAGCGCGTCCGGAAAATAATGTTGAAACTTCGGTCCCTTGTCGAAGAAGGCAGTATCGTATTCGTCGCCTTCGATGATGAATGTGCGCGTGGGGCGAAGCTGGAAGCTGGTGCCGAAGTTTTCTGCAACACCGCCGATCAGAAATGACGGTTCATGCGCTGCGTCATCGTGCGAGGCAACCTGGTAAATCCACGCCAGCATGCTGGTTGTCGTGGTTTTGCCGTGCGTGCCTGCAATGACGAGCGACTCACGGCCCTTCAGGAATTCTTCGCGGACGAGAGCGGCCATGGAGGTGAACGGTATGCGCTCATCGAGCACCCGCTCTATTTCGGGATTGCCTCGCGAAAGCGCATTGCCGATCACGACGAGGTCGGGCGCTGGGTCGAGGTTTGACTCCGAATAGGGTTCAAGCACGGGAATACCGAGGGAGCGCAGCAAATCGCTCATCGGCGGATAAGCGGCTTTGTCTGAACCTGTGATGCGATGGCCCTGCAGTTGAAGCAGGCCAGCCAGCGATGCCATGGCGGTGCCGCAAATGCCGCTGAGATGAATGTGTTTGCGGGAGGATGTCATGCTTTCACCGCCGGTTCGAACAAGGTAAGTTGAGCTTCATCGGTTGCTTGAAGCTCCGCTTCGATACCGAAGATCAATGTGACGTTTTGTCGTGAGACGTGCCCACTCCGAAGGCCGATCGCTATTGGAACATCAAGGCCGTCGAGGGCGGAAAGGATCGTGTCGTCCAGCAGATTCGGTGGTGCGCCGGGAGAGGTGCAGTCGAGCATCTCTCCGAAAACAATGCCTCGCACGCCGTTCAGTTTGCCCGCCTGGCGCATTTGCCAGAGCATTCGGTCGATCTGATAGGGCTTTGCGCCTACGTCTTCGATGAACAAGAGCTTGTTCTCTGTCGCTGGTTCCCATGGGGTTCCGATGAGCGAGACGAGAATGCTGAGGCATCCGCCGTAGAGCGTGCCGGTAGCAGTACCGGGTTTCAAGGTGCGTAGGCCCTCAGTTTCTCCGACGGAGTATGGTCGGCCAGAGAGCGCAGACTGCAGGCTCTCGAGATGCACACCGTCTTCAAGATAAAAATCCGCGGCAACCATCGGGCCGTGAAATGCAGGAAGGCCAAGCTGATCGAGAAGGTGAAGCTGCAATCCTGTCATGTCGCTGTAACCGAAGAGCGGCTTTGGGTGATGTTCGATTAGCGACAGGTCAATGGCATCGAGCAAGTAGTTCGACCCGTAGCCTCCGCGAACTGCTGCGACAAAGGCAGTCTCGGGATCGGCAAATGCCGCATGAAAGTCTTCCAGTCGTTGTTGCGGCGAGCCAGCAAAGAAGAGCGGTCCGCGTGTCTGCGTGTTTGCACCAAGGCGCGGCTGGTATCCGAGGCTACGCAATCGTTCCACACCTTGGTCAACCCGATCGGGGATTGCGAAAGAGGCCGGGGAAACTACGCTCACGCCGGCACCTGCATGGATCGGAGACAGAGACATTAGCGGCTTTGATTGGAAAGTCATCCGCACCACGCTTCGCCGCGCGCAATCAGGGTTGCGGGTCCCGTGAGTTCTAGTTCGCTGCCTGCGCCGTGCCAACTGACCGTCTGAGCACCCCCCGGCGCTACGACGCGCAACGGCGATTTGCAACTGTGAAAGGCGATGGCTGCGGTCGCGGATGCGGAAGTTCCGGTTCCGGATGAGGTGGTTGGACCTACTCCGCGCTCGAAGATGCGGATTTCAATCTCTGACGGACTAACGATGCGCAGGAACTCCACGTTGGTCTGGTGCGGAAAATCGGGGTGGACGCAGATTTGCGCTCCAATTTCCTGCCAGGGCGAACCAGCGACTGAGAATTCCGCGTTATCGACTGCAATTACGAAATGCGGATTTCCGGTAGAGACGTTCACACCGTCTACGGTGCGGCCGCCGGCAAGAACAACCTTCTTGCGCGCGGCGCTGGGAATTCCCATGGCCGACGTCACTTCTACCGAGTAACCGGAATCGGTTTCGACATTGTTGATACGGCAAACGCGCATGCCGGCGTCCGTCTCGATGCGCAACTCGTCGCCGGCCTTCGCGCCTGTCATTGAGCTCATCCACGCGGCTACGCAACGGGTGCCGTTGCCGCTGATCTCAGCAATAGATCCGTCAGCGTTGTGGAGACGGATGCGTCCTGATTTGGAACCTGTCCAGGCGAAGAATTCAATGCCGTCTGCACCGACGCCGGTGTTGCGAGCGCAGAGTCGCCGGGTCAATTCTGCCCAATCGCGCCTGGCCGCAGCATCTTCAGTCACAATGAGAAAATCGTTGCCGCACGCATGCGCCTTCGTAAAGGGAATCAATCTTCCTCCGGATCTCGGAAGCTGAGCAGTGAGTCGATAGCCGGTTCCGAGAGAAGTGTTCCGCGCAAATGTTCGTGCTGTTTCTTGGTTGCAGTTATGGTGAAACTCACGCGCTGCAGATCGCCGATTGCGCTCGTGGCGAAGTCTGCCAGCCGTTCTCCCGCCTTATCCATCGCATCGAGGATAGACCGAAGCATGGCCGTCTGATCGGCTCCTCGCGCCTCATAGATGAGGGAATAGATTTTGATGCTGGCGCGTCGTTCGAGAAAGCCAACGATTTCGAGCGCAATAATTACGATGACGGTTGCCATTGCCGCCGGAGCCAGGAGCCCCGCGCCGCACGCCATGCCGATTGAGGCTACCACCCAAACGCTCGCTGCGCTGGTGAGTCCGCTGATGCGGCTGCGGTTCTGAATGATCAGTCCTGCGCCGAGGAATCCGATGCCCTGAACGATGTTCGACGCCACCTGTCCCTTGTTGGGGCTTCCGTCTCCTGCGAGCACGGCGGAAAGTAATGTGAAGAATGCCGCGCCAAGAGCGATGAGCAGGTTGGTGCGCACGCCTGCCGATTGGCGCTTGTACTCGCGCTCCAAACCGATTAAGCCGCCCAACAAGGAGGCAACGATGAGCCGAGGAATAGCGCCATTGAACACGACCTCCTGCTGGAGCCAGCTAAAGTCGAAGGGCGCCGAAATGTTGGCCAATGTCGTACACATGGCTGTCACCTTGGCTAAGGCTATCACCGCTTTGCAGCTTTCGAACCGGGCGGGGTATCGGAGACGTAAACCGCTCCGGCGCTTTGTCCGCGACATTCAAATCGCCGCACCAATTCAAGCCCTTCGGGGTGAGCTTTTACCGCGTGGTCGATTTCGTCACCGTCGAAGGCGAGCACGATTGCCGCGTGAGTTGCGGGGGCGGCGAGCGCGGCGGAGTAGTATTCCTTGTCACTTTCGTTGAGGGTCTGACGTAGCGGGATTCCGGTAAACGCGACCAGGTTCGGATACACCGATGTTCCCATCAGGACGAGGCCGTCAGGCCGTGTAGTAAGCAGAGAACGCAAGACAGGCGGGATCTCCCGTTCGAATGCGCGCCGGGATTCGATGTTCTTGGTGCCTTCGATGTACGTGAGAGGATGAGCGAGAAGCACCTGCCAGGCGTTGACGGCGACGATTACGTAGAGTGCGGCTGCAGCGAATCGAGTGGAACTGTGCTTGAACTCTCTTGCCACGGCGAGCACGAATTGCGCCGCGAAACCCAGCCCAAGCGCGAATGCCGGAAGCATCTCCAATCCGTAACGGGTGTTGTACCAGGAGTGCGGCCACCAAACGGGGAGAAAGATCGGAACCGAACCGAACGCAATCGAATATGCGTAAAAGGGAACCGGGAGCCATAGCAGCAACGTCCAAAGGAAGGCCCGGCGATGCGTCGTGATCCAGGCCCACGCTGTACCCAGCACGGTGAGGCCTAACAGGAAGTTGCCCCACGCTTCCGGCGCTACGTCCAACTGGGCGCACTTGAGGAAGAACAGAAACGAAACCCACGGATTGTGCCAGCCCGGGTGGGGAGGGCCGGATCCAGGAGTCGCGGTGCGCATCTCGATGGCGGCGGCGGAGTAGGGACCGCGCGCGAAATCGAACCAATCTCCAAAAACAATTGCGTTATACGTAAACCACAGCAATGGCGCCGCAACCACGGCCGCGCTCGCGATCCAGAAACTGCGTGAGCGGAGGGTGCTGTGGCGAAGCTGGACGATGCCGACGGAAGTCCATGCGAGAACGGCCAGAATCCAGCCGTCGTAACGGGTGAAGACCGCTGCAACGAGAATCATCGCGATGCAGTAGAGCAGTCGCGTCGCGCGCGGCTGATCCTTGACCAGGGCTTCGCGCCATTCCACCAGCCACACCGCCAGCCAGACCATCTCGCAGAGAAACAGCGGCTCGGTCATTGCGGTGGTTTGCAGGTAGAGCAGGTTTGGATTGAGCGCAAAAAATGCCAGTGCTACCAGAGCCGCTGAAGGGCGCAGCCAATGGCGCGCAAGGCGATAGATTCCGGCGCACCCGGCGATATACGCGAGTGCGGACGGAATCATCCCCGCAATGCCGTTTGCCCACCATGCGTAAATCGCAACAAAGGGGACCTGCAGCAGATGCGGCAGCGGCAGCCACACCGAGCCGAGTTGAGAGAGTCCCGGGCGATGCGAGTCGAAAACGCGGCGAGCGATGTGCAGGTGCGCCACCGCGTCGCCATAGTTCAACATCGCGCCGTTATGCCAACTCCACAGGCTCGCGAGAACGGATGCTGATACCGTAAACGCCACCACCATCAGCCACTCGTTGCGGCTGATGGGTTGGCGAATCGGTTCTTCAGTCAAGGTGGGTCAGCTCGCGGAACAGCTTGAAGCGGTGGTCGATTTCTTCGCGTGTCAGTTGTTGAAGGCGCTCGGTGCCAAATCGCTCGACCGTGAATGAACCCATGACGGAGCCATAGAACATGGCTCGCCGGAATGCGCCGGGCGTGAGTTCGCCCTGGGAGGCGAGATAACCGAAGAAACCGCCGGCAAAGCTGTCGCCCGCACCTGTCGGATCGGTGACCTGGTCGAGCGGGAAGGCGGGAGATTTGAATGTGCGTGACTCCTGCGCGCCCGGGATCGCTTTGTGGAAGAGCGTCGCGCCGTACTCCCCATGCTTGACCACAAGCATGCGCGGGCCCATCTCCATCACGGCGCGAGCGGCAAGAACAAGATTGTTGTTGCCTGCGAGCATGCGCGCTTCTGTGTCGTTGATGAGGAGGATATCGAGCCCCTTGAGGACTTCAAGGAGCGCAGGCTTGTGGTCCTTGATCCAGTAATTCATGGTGTCGCCGGCTACAAGTTTGGCCTGCGGCGTGGCCTCACGAACTCGCCGTTGAAGAACAGGATCGATGTTGGCTAGAAACAGAAACTGCGAGTCGCGATACGCGTCGGGGATTCTGGGTTCGAAGCCGGCGAAGACATTGAGGTCCGTCTGAAGAGTCCTGGCTTCATTGAGGTTGTCGAGATACGAGCCTTGCCAAAAGAAGGTCTTGCCGGGAGCGTGCTGGATGCCGGTGGTATCGATCTTGCGAGCATCAAAGACGGCTTGCTCGCTGGCGCTGAAGTCTTCGCCAACTACGGCGATCACGCGTACATCGGTGAAAAAGCTCGCAGACAGCGAAAAGTAAGTTGCTGCGCCCGCCAGGCAGCGCTCTCTACGCCCTGCGGGTGTCTCGACAGTGTCAAAAGCGACGCTGCCCACAACGGTGATTGCCATGCATGACCTCTCTGGATTCGTTTGTTGGTGATGATTTCGGCTTACCAGCCGAGATATTTGCCGAAGAGCAGCTTCAACCGTTCCTTCGCGGCGGCTGGAATCGCATCCGGCTGCGTGAGCACGGCAAACTTCGCTGCCGAGGCACAGGCGCAGTTTCGTTCCGCAGGCATTGCGGCTACCGCGGCCTTTACCACCTTGCACGCGTTCTCCGCATTCTGGTGGAGTACGGCGACGATCTCCTCGATGGTGACGGAATCGTGACCCTCCCGCCAGCAGTCGTAGTCCGTGACCATGGCTACGGTGGCATAGCAGATCTCTGCTTCACGCGCGAGCTTGGCTTCCTGCAGATTCGTCATGCCGATGACGTCAGCGCCCCAGCTGCGATAGAGATTCGATTCGGCCTTGGTTGAGAACTGCGGACCTTCCATGCAGACGTAGGTGCCGCCGAGCTTCCCGACCACGCCGACACTCTTGCAGCCTTTTTCAGCGGCCGCGGCGACTGTTGCACATACAGGGTCGCCGAATGCGACGTGGCCTACGATGCCATCGCCAAAGAACGTGGAGATGCGATGGAACGTGCGGTCGATGAATTGATCGGGGATCACGAAGTCGGTTGGCTTGTGCTCTTCTTTCAGCGATCCGACGGCAGAGACGGAGAGGATGCGCTCTACTCCGAGCTTCTTGAAGGCGTAGATGTTGGCGCGGAAATTCAGTTCCGATGGCAGGATGCGATGTCCGCGGCCGTGGCGGGCGAGGAAGGCGACTTTGTGTCCTTCCAGTTCGCCGAGAACGAAGGGGTCTGAGGGATCGCCAAAAGGAGTTTCAATGCGTTCTTCGTGGACGTTGGTAAATCCGGGCATCGAGTAAAGCCCGCTGCCGCCTATGATTCCGATCTCTGCCTGAGGCAATGCCGCTCCGATCAACAGGCCAGAGGAGGCCTGCCTGATTGATTCAACAAACACTCAGTATAAAGGTCGGGGGCGGGGCGGTTTCGCTTTCGCCGGGTGCAGAGCGGCCGAAGAGCTACATCGCTAAAGCGGTACCCTTAATTGCTTCAATCCGATTGTCGGTGGTTTCGCGAACTGCCCAACCGGCAATCAGCAAGCTGGGCGACTGGGTCGGATGCGCATTTCCCAATTCACCAAGCGTGGTGCGCTGAACCTGCTGGCCCGGTTGCGCGGCATGGGACACAATGGCGCAGGGGAAATCGGCCGGCAGGCCTTCCTGCAGCCATTCCAGCGCAAGGAGGCTCAGATCGCGACCCGGCATGTAAACGATGCGGGTAGCGTCTTCAAGTTCTGGAACCGGCGCATGATTGTGCGATTGCGCGTGATGTCCGGTGGAAAAGATCACGTTCGATGCCGCATTGCGATCGGTGAGCGAGCAGGGAATTGCCGCTGCAGCTGCAAAAGCGGCCGTGATTCCCGGCACCACTTCAAAAGCTACGGCGGCTTCTGTCAGGGCCGCCATCTCCTCTGCTGCGCGCCCGAAAATCAGCGGGTCGCCGCATTTGAGGCGCACCACGCGGCGGCCTGTTTCGGCGTGGGCAATCATCAGAGCGTGAATCTCTTCCTGGGTGATGCTTTTCGTTCCGCAGCGCTTGCCGACATTGACGATCTCTGCGCTTTCGCCAGCCAACTCGAGGATGGCTTGCGTGACCAGGTCGTCGTGGAGAATTACTTCCGCCGATTGGATCAGCCGCAGCGCTTTTACTGTGAGCAGGTCGGGATCGCCGGGACCAGCGCCGACAAGGAAGACTTTGCCTTCGGCATCTTGCTGGTGTTGAGCGGGCGTCGGACTCGATTTGAAGAATTGGCGTTCGGCTAGTTGATGCAGGAGAGCTTTGCGTTCTTCGCCTGCGGGAAGCGTTGCAAGTATCTCGCGCCGGAGCCGGCCTAGTTCTGTAAGCCAGGGGCCGATATCCGTCAATAATTGGTCGTCAATCTCGCGTCGAATGCGCTGTGCCACTGCAGGGCTTTCGCCGGCGGTCGATATGGCGATCTGCAGATCGCCGCGGCGGACAATGGATCCAAAGTAGAAATCGCAATGCGGCGGATCGTCGACGCTGTTGACGAGAATTCCGCGGTGGACCGCTTCGCGATAGACGGTTGCGTTGACTTCGGGATCGTCTGTTGCGGCGATTACAACGAAGTTGCCGTCGAGGTCGGTCGGATTAAACTTGCGCTCAACCCATTCAAGCTGCCCTTCGGCTGCAAGCTGGCGGATCTCCGCATTCGCTTCGGGCGCGACCACCCGGAGGCGCAGTCCTGTAATGAGCAGACTATTGATTTTTTCGAGCGCCACGTTACCAGCGCCTACAAGCAGTCCGGGTCTTCCTTCGAGTTTTAAGAAAATCGGCAGCAAGCTCATGGCAACCTCAGTCCGCAACCGCGTGGGGTACGCGGCCAGTGGGCAGATCACGCTCAACTGGCGCAAGAGTTTCCCCTGCGAGATACCCGCGCAACTCATCGTTGTTATGGCGCGCGAACCATGCGCGCAGGTTCTCCTCGCCATCACGGGTTACCAGGTATTTACGTAGAAGGCGCGCAATCGCCTCCGGCACCAGCACCGCAGGAGAGCGGTAGCCAACCGGGCGCGCGATGCTCGCGTTCTGTCCGACTGACCCACCGAGACAGAAATAGTAAGCATCTACGAGCTTGCCCTCGTGCTTGATCTTCTTGCCCTCGATGCCAATGTCGGCGATCCAGTGCTGTCCGCAGCCGTTAGGGCAACCGGTTACGTGCAGCCGTAGCTGCTGGTCGAATTGCGGAACCCGCTCTTCGAGCTCGTCGACAAGCCAGCGGGTAAAGCCCTTGGTCTCGGTGATGGCGAGCTTGCAAAATTCTGTTCCGGTGCAGGCTACGGCTCCGCGCCAGAAGGCCGAGCCCTCCACGTGAAGACCGATGGCGCCAAGCTCGCGAACCAGATCGAGAGCTTTCTCATTCGGCACATCGATGAACAACAGGTTTTGCGAAACAGTAGCGCGCAGGGCACCGCTGCCGTACTTATCCGCCAGATCGGCCGCGGCTTCCAGTTGCTCTCCGGTCAAACGGCCGCGTAGTACCGAAGCTCCCACGTAGCTGAGGCCTGGCTGCCGTTGACGGTGAATGCCTACGTGATCGCGAAGGGTTTCATCCGGCACTTCTTCGGGCACTCCCGGCAGCAACTTGAAATCCAGACGCGATTGCAGTTCGGTCAAAAACTTTTCCGCAGTCCACCCTTCTTTCATGAAGAGGTATTTCAGGCGGGCACGATCGCGGCTCTCGCGCAGCACCTGCTGATCGCGGAAGATCTCTGTTATTGCTTTGGCAACGGCCACAGCCTGCTCGGGAAGAACGAATGCATCGAGTCGAACTGCGAGATGAGGCTCGTTGGAAAGCCCTCCCCCGACGCGCACTGAAAATCCAACCTGTCCGTTGTGCTTCACAGCCGTCAGCGCAATGTCGTTGATCTCGGGATAGCTGCACCAGGTGGGGCAACCGAGTACGGAGATCTTGAATTTACGCGGGAGGTTATAGAACTCAGGATTCGCGGTAAGCAAATGGGCGATCTCAATCGCGATCGGCGAGGCATCGATGATTTCATCGTGTGCCACGCCGGCCAGCGGACATCCAGTTACGTTTCGCACTACGTCGCCGCAGGCGCCCTTCGGAGAGAGGCCGATTGCGTCCAGCGCATCCACCACATCCGGAAGCGACTCGATGGTGAGCCAATGAAGCTGGAGGTTCTGCCGCACGGTGATATCGGCAAGGTTGCGGGCGTACTTTCGAGTAAGGCCGCCAATCGTGCGCAACTGACTCGATGAGATGATCCCATTCGGGATACCAATACGCATCATGAAATAGTCAGTGACGAGGCCCTCGCCGCCCTTGCCGCCGGTCGCACCAACGCCGTCGCCCTGCGTGTAGATGCCCCACCATTTGAAGTACGTGCCTGCCCACTCGGGAACCACGCTCGAACGTCCCTCGCGCGCAAAAGACCGCACCTCGTCAAATGCTTCCCACGGATTTTTAGAACGCTTCAGGCGCTCGGCGCGCTGGGCTTTTGTCTCTTTCGGTTCAACAGGTTCGGTCATATGTCCTCTTCGAGGGGGAAGTCGGTTCATCGAAAAACGGAAAGCCCGCGGCAGCTAGGGCTGTGTCGCGGGCTCTCAGGAAACCTTGAAATGAATAGCAGAATCTTTAACGGGCCAAGGTCACCTGTGCGCGCGAGGCGTCATACAGCGGCGACAACAGGTCCGAAGGTCCATGTATGGATATTCGCAGGATGGGGGAGAAATTGCAACTGTTGCGTGGCAGGCGCAGGCCACGGATTCCATCCATAATGAGCATCCCGTCGCAGAAACTTTGCGAATCTCCTTTCGATTGTACGGGGTTGTCGGGACAACTGGAATGACAAGGCGGCACGATTCTTCATTTTCGTGCGGATCCCGCATCTTCAGACCACGCGGTCTGGTGCTCGCTGCATCCAAACCGTTTGACCCGCAAGGTAGATCCGCTGGGGGAATGCCATTATGAAAATCGCGCAGGTTGCGCCCTTATACGAAAGTGTGCCCCCCAAGCTTTATGGCGGGACCGAGCGAGTGGTCTCGTACATAACGGAAGAGCTTGTAAGGCTGGGTCATGACATAACCCTTTACGCGAGTGGAGATTCGCGGACAGCGGCGCGTCTTCGGTCCGTTTGTGAACGAGCCCTTCGATTGGATGGAGGTAAGTTGCTCTCGCCACTTGCACACCACCTGAACCTCATCGAAACGGTTGCGCAGGATGCGGACGAATTCGATGTTGTGCATTTTCACCTCGACTACCTCCCCTTCTCACAGATTCGAAGGCTCGAGATTCCCGCCGTCACCACTCTTCATGGGCGGCTGGATATTCCCGATTTGTATCCGCTTTTTCGCGAATTCGACGATATGCACTTGATCTCGATATCGGATGCCCAACGCGCCCCGATGCCGTGGGCGAGCTGGCTCACTACGGTGCATCATGGGATCCCGGAGGATCTGCATAAGCCGAACTACGCACGGGGAGAGTATCTTGCTTTTCTGGGGCGAATCTCGCCGGAGAAGAGAGTCGACCGGGCGATTGAGATTGCCCGGCTGGCGGGAATGCCGCTGCGGGTCGCAGCAAAAATCGACGACGCCGATCGCAACTACTTCGAAGAAGAGATCAGTGATCTCCTGGCGAATTCCGATGTAGAATTCGTCGGTGAGATCGGCGAGCAAGATAAGACAGATTTTCTGGGGAATGCCGCTGCACTGCTGTTCCCCATTGACTGGCCTGAGCCATTCGGCCTGGTGATGATTGAAGCCATGGCTTGCGGTACACCTGTTATCGCTTTTCGTGGTGGATCGGTTGCCGAAATTATTGATCCGGGTGTGACTGGCTTTGTCGTGGAAAATATCGAACAAGCCGTAGAGGCTGTTGGACGAATCGAAAGAATCGATCGCCGCGCCTGCCACCAGCGGTTTCTGGAGCGCTTCACTTCACGACGCATGTGTGAGCAATATTTGGCTGCGTACGAACGCTGCATCTGGGAAAAGAAGCAGGCCGCTCGCGGCGGACTCACACTCACTGCTTAAGCCAGGAGTCTTTCTAGCGATGATGCCAATTGTGCAGCGAGAACAGAATCGCGACGTCATTGAAGTCGATCAACAGTTCTACATTCGAGCATCTTCCGCGCTTGCCGACGATCGAACCAGGGTTCTACTGAATGGCGATACATTTGCCGTGTTCGATCGCGGTGGAGACATTCAGCCAGTAGGGTTCGGCCAGCAGGGAATCTTCCACAACGAAACTCGCCACCTGTCGCGCCTCGAGATGCTGTTCTGCGGATTTCGGCCGTTGCTGTTGAGTTCCACGATCCGCGAAGACAATGTCCTGTTCGGTATCGACCTCACAAATCCCGATATCCAAATGGAATCCGGTGCATCGCTGCCCCGTGGCACGGTGCACATCTATCGGACGAAGTTCCTGACGGAGTTGGTTTGCTACGACCAGATTACGTTGAATAATTACAGCGATGCGGCAATCGATGTTGAAATTTCTTTCGCATTCGAAGCGGACTTCGCCGATATTTTCGAGGTGCGCGGAGAGAAGCGTTTGCGACGCGGGGAAAAACTTCCGCAGGAGATCGACCGCTCATCGGTGACACTTACGTACGTTGGCCTGGATCAGATCCGGCGAGCGACGCGGGTGGTATGCTCGCACCCTTCCTGTGAGCCGCACGATGGTGGCATCGTAGTTCCGCTTCATATCGAGGCTCACGGCGAAGTTAGCTTCACGGTGAATGTCGAATGTGAGAGCGAGGGAAAAGGCCGCGTTAGCTCTGGAGGATATAGCGAAGAACTGCAGGAGATGAGTCGTGCGAGGAGCATGGGACCACTTGCCGGGGTGGACATCGAGACTTCTAACGAGCAGTTCAATCGCTGGATTCATCGGTCGTGTGCAGACCTTGCGATGATGGTGACGCAGACTGCGCATGGGCCGTATCCGTACGCGGGCGTGCCGTGGTTCAGCACGGTGTTCGGTCGAGACGGCATCATCACCGCACTCGAATTGCTGTGGCTGACGCCTTCGGTCGCAAAAGGAGTGCTTTCGTATCTAGCTGCGACGCAGGCGACCAGTCATGATGCCGCACGCGATGCGGACCCTGGCAAGATTCTTCACGAAACGCGCAAGGGCGAGATGGCTCGCCTTGGCGAAGTGCCATTCGGCCGCTACTACGGCACTGTAGACGGGACGCCCCTGTTTGTTCTGCTTGCTGCTGCCTACTACGAGCGCACAGCCGACGCTGAATTCCTGCGCGAGATCTGGCCGAACATTCTTGCTGCCCTTGAATGGATCGATGTTTACGGAGACCGCGACCGCGACGGCTTTGTCGAATACGCGCGGCAGAATGATAACGGCCTGGTTCAGCAGGGGTGGAAGGATTCAGGCGACTCGGTGTTTTACAGCGATGGACGCCTGGCTGTCGGCCCCATTGCGCTCTGCGAAGTGCAGGCCTACGTTTACGCAGCCAAGAACGGCATCGCTTCGGTAGCCGCCGAACTGGGACATAAAGACCTTGCCGAACGCCTTCGCGTGCAAGCCGATGATTTGCGTGCGAAGTTCCAATCGGCGTTCTGGTCTGACGAACTTGGAATGTTCGTGCTGGCGCTCGATGGCGAGAAGAAACAATGCAGCGTGAGGACCTCGAATGCAGGCCAGTGCCTGTTTTCCGGGATCGCTACCGACGCACAGTTCCGCTCGATCAGCGATGCGCTTCTTTCGCCGGCTTTCTTTTCCGGCTGGGGCGTGCGCACGCTTGTTTCCGGCGAGCGCCGGTATAACCCGATGTCGTATCACAACGGGTCGATGTGGCCGCACGACAACGCTCTCGTCGCCCTCGGTTCACTGCGCAAGAGCGAAAAGGATCTGGCTTTGCAGATCACCTCCGGAATGTTCGATCTTTCCTCCGAAGTGATGTTCCGCCGACTTCCTGAATTGATATGCGGATTTGACCGTCGGCAAGGCAAGGGACCGACACTCTACCCGGTCGCCTGTTCGCCTCAGGCCTGGGCTGCGGGCTCAGTCTTTATGCTCTTGCAGGCCTGCCTTGGGCTTGAGATTCGCGCGACAGAGTCTCGGATATGTCTGCACTATCCCGCACTGCCAGAGAAGCTCCAACAAATTCGCATTCGCAACCTGAAGGTCGGAAGCGGGAGTGTCGACCTCTCCTTTGAGCGCTATGCAGATTCAGTGAGCGTCAACATTCTGCGGCGGACGGGCAAAGTTGAAATCATGGTGATGCGCTAGTCTCCAGCGTGATGTGTCGCCGGCAGCCGCAATGGGCCGCGATTTTTGGTGCTCGGGACGAAGGGGTCGGCGGGCTTTCGCGCGCGCAGAGATCAGGTCAAACCCATCCTACTCAAGCGCAGGCTGTAGCATTTCCTTAATTATTCGCTTGTCCTTTGCATAATTGTCGTGAGCCTGGGTCGGATTCTCCAATAGCCAGAACCACCGGATAGAGTTTTTTACGGGATAATTGCGAACATCAACTGTCGAGAGAGCAGGAACGGTCCAGGTTAATAAATCATTGGAGTCATTCAAGGCGATGATCCGGGGAAGAACGCAACCCTGCATTGATTTCGCTTGAGTCTTTAGATAGTCGCACCGAATGCGACCCCACTGTTGCAAGTGCGCAGCCAGGTTTCTGTCAGATCCGCTGTCCAAATTCGCGAGCTCCAACAAACGGAGTTGATTCGCAAAAAAATACACGAGGGATGTGTGTGCAAGTACCTGCTCAAAGTTGTTTCCAGATTGTTCAACCGTCGGAGTCTTCTGCGTTGTCGGACTGATATCAAGCGCAGAAAAGATCAGGTAACTTCCGAGACTATGAGAAACAATGATGAATTCCTGGTTATCCCGCGGCGTGTTCGGATCTACAGGCGCGAGGCCAGGCGACGCGGCGACAGATCTCAGGATGAGCTGCCGAATCCCGTCAAGTATGTAGGTGCGAAGAGGGCCGAGCGCTATCACTGCGTCCGAGAAGCCCCAGTCCAGCGTGTTCTTTTTGAGGTTTTTGTTTGCGAGCACTGCTCTTGAAGGCAGATTGAGCAGTTGTTTGGCTTTGGCCTCATCGAGCCAATCGTATGACTTAAACCTCAGCGGAACGCCGGCATTTTCCTCACGTGTGGAACACGTTCCAATCCTCTTTTTGTCGGGCGCAACAAATTGTGCGTCGCTCACGACGATCTGGCGGCACTTGAGCGAAAACACCAAGGGCCACCAGTTCAGTGCGTCCACGTACAGGCTGGGGCCGGTCTTGCGATCAAGCTTGAAATGAATTGCGTAGGGTGCGGCTGCTCGCCACTCCTGAGAATTCTTCCAGACCTGTTCACCCAGATAATCGAGTTGCGGAACTGGTGCGTCAAGCTGAAATTCGTCCTGGTTGGCGTAGTCCCATTCCCCTACCTGGCTACCCGCTGGTTGAAGACAGTCTCCAACAAGATCGCAGATGCTCTTTCTCAAGGTCCAGGAGTCATAATCATTCGGGCCATCCGAACCGATGCCATGGATGTAGAAGATGTGGACTTCTTTGCCTTGAGCGTGACGGATAGAGTCGGCCAAAGAACTTGGCGACTGCGAGCGCAACTCACCTGGCCGCTCTTGTGCTTTCGATCTGCATGCGAAGATGCACAGAAGTGAAAGGATCAAGAGAAGTGTCGTGCGCTGCGACGATGCAACAGAAACGTCGACCAGCGCGATGCGACTCTCAAGGATGCGGCATGCTTTCGCCTGGACCTGATTCACAAGTCATCTCCCCTTTATCCCACTGTGGTTGCTGCGGCGAACGGAGAAGTTAAGTTAGAAAGGTTCTGATTTTTCAAGTCGGAGAAAGTATCTCACCCCTTTCGATCAGGCGTTATCGCGAGGTTCACTCGAGCAACTTTATAACTTTAAATATTGCTCTCAATCGATTCATCACAGGGACTTTATGGCGGTGCCTGGAGTCTACTACGAACCCCTCTCTCCGGTTTGGTTTTCCCTGCTAACAGGGGAAAATACAGGGAAAATGCCGAATTGAGCCTAAGACTCTGGCCACCCAGGATTCGCATGTTAATTAAGTTGGCTTGTTGAGATCCTAATCGCCGAATTTATGCCGGGCACCGAACAGGGAATTACCATTCCCTGATACCGGCAGAGCGGATGGCAAATAGGGATTCGAATTGAGGGACCTCGTGGCTCACTCTCAGTAAACGCGGCGAGCCCTTTGCGATCGACTTGGCGTTGAACGGGAAAGAGCGGGGCGAGACTGCATCCGGGAAGCGGAAGAAGAGTCTGAAAGGGGGGCCTTACCGCCTTGATGCAGGGATTCGGCCGAGTCGAGGGTCGTGCTGCAGCAAAAGATCACATGCATGAAGAGCCTCGGTCTCAAAGCTGGGACTGTCAGTTGGAATAAGAAGCCAATGGCGAATTTTATTGCCCAGTAGCTCGATAGAACGGATAGAGGGAAATTCACGGCGAAGTTTTGGATCCGCTGGATTCGTATTGTCCGAAAGAACAAGCCAAACACCATTGTCCCTAGGAGATTTTTCGTGATCTCGGAGCATACAAACGATGCGGTCAGCCAAGTACACGGCAAAACCGGAAAACATCCGTCGTACTTCGGGATTCAATGGCGCCAGCGCCTCCAAGACAAATGCGTGCGGGGGCTTCTGTTTCGGTGTGGAGCGTGACATGACCATCCAGCATCGACGATAACTGATCTGGTCAAAATTCGTCTCGGTTGACGCCAAATCTTCCGAGACACCCTTGAAACTCGGCTTATGTCCTGCGAAATCGGTTGCACAGACCCTGGAACGCATGTGTTTAGAAGACCTGGTACTGCGTACGGAATAAGATATCTGCTGAAAGTGTTGCGATAAAAAACGCAATTGAAGAATTGAAGGACGAGATTTGCCTCTAAAAGCGTTACACCGAGTCTGCGTAATCCCAGGAAGGCTGGATGCTTGATCAATTCAACTGAATTGCGGCGTACCGAGGCATTCTTTGACTTGCCGGACGACCAAATTGAATGGTTTCTGAGCCATCTGCAGGAGGTGTCCCTCCATGCCGGAGAGGCGTTCGTACGGCAAGGTGATCCCGCAGACTGGATGTTTATTTTCCTTGAGGGAGTCTTTCAGTGGAGAGGGGAATTTGGCGGCGAAACTGTTTCCCTGCCGGCGCAAGCTGGTGATGTCAGTGGAGCGTTTCCCTTTTCCAGGATGAAACAGTTCACTGTGACCGGGCGGGCCCTGACGGATGGGCGCCTCGCCAGATTTCCGGCTGCGCTTTTTCCAGAGCTCATACAAAGAATGCCGGAACTGACGACCAGATTAGTGGCCAAGATGTCCGACAGAATCCGCGAAGGAACCCGAATAGAGCAGCAACGCGACCGGTTGATCTCATTGGGCAAACTGTCAGCTGGGTTTGCTCACGAGTTGAACAACCCCGCGTCTGCTGCCAAGCGCGCAGGCAGTCAAATGCGCGATGCGCTGGCAAAACTGCGAAGCGCAAACTCGGAATTGTGGCGGCGCCCGCTCGATGATTCGGACAAAGCCAGAATCGAAGAAGTCGAAGCCTCGTTGCTACATACCGAGGCGGCCCCATCACAAGGACTCACTCTCAGCGATCTGGAAGAAACACTGGACTCGATACTGCAGAGTTACGGCCTCCCTAAGTCATGGGAGCTGTCGGCCGCCTTGGCGGGGCGCAATATGCCTCCAGACACACTCACCTCACTGCTGACACACCTCGATCTGAACACGGCTCGTGCTGCGCTTGCGCGCATCGCGGCTTCTGCAGAATTGTCGACTCTTCTAAGCGCAATAGAGAGCGGAACAGAGCGGATATCGAAGCTGGTTCAAACGTTTAGGGAATATACCAACGTAGACCAGGGGCCGGTACAGAATGTTGATGTCGCGCGAAGCTTGGAGACCACGCTTGGCACTTTGACCCACATTCTGCAATCCAAAATTGAAGTGCAGCGCGCCTATGAACCGGTCCCGCTGCTTGTGAATGCACCGGGAACTGAGCTGAATCAGGTCTGGACCAACATCGTCGAAAACGCCATAGAAGCAATGCAGGGCGAGGGTGAACTTCGCGTGCGAACCTTCTGCGAGGACCAGTATGTTGTGGTTGAAATTGGCGATAGCGGCCCTGGAATTCCTCCTGAGATAAAACCCTATATCTTTGATCCCTTTTTCACGACAAAGGGAGTTGGTGAGGGAACGGGCCTCGGTCTGAATACCGTACGCACGATTGTCAGAAAGCTCGGTGGCAGTATTCACGTCAGTTCAAAGCCGGGTGACACTCGCTTTCAGGTGAGGCTTCCATGGGTAGACCCCACCTGACCTTGTAAACAGTCCGATAGCATGAAAACCAGCGTCTGATCCGCCGTTACCGATCTCCGAGTGATTATTGAAGTTGCTTGCGACCGCTTAGCCTATGCGTTATCGACTTGGTGCAGCGAGCACGTTTCGGATGTATTGCCGAGAAACCCGGACGTTACTGAAGGGCACCTGACGGGACGCCCACAAACGCCACCGCAGCAAGCGTTAGGCTGCCTCGATCTCTTGTAACAGCAACCTATTCAAGCTGATGCAAAACGTCAATGGTAAACCGCTTTGTCTCCCTACGGGGCCGCGAGTAAACTGGTGTGATGTTGGACACCAAATCCGACCTTCGCTACGCTCTCGATGTCATGGAAGAATATTCCCACCTCGGCCTGGACGATGAATACGCCAGCAAGCTCCGCGAAATACTCGCCCGCCAAATCGACAATGCCCGGGCGGGTCTCTCCAACTGCCCTCCGGCTTCCGTCCGTTTTTCCGCTTCGACCAAGTCCTACGCCTAGCAGGAAATCCCACCGCGCGCGGACCTATGCCAGGGTTAGGTCCAACACAAATTGCTACACCCAAGCCTCGATTTGGCGAACAGGGGAGGGAACCAAGTTGAGGCGAGGGTTGTGCTGTGCCTGTTCAGTTATCCGCCACGGACTCACTCGTAGACGATCGTTGATACCGTGATGGATGCGCTGGACGAAATCGATTGCAGGATGAGGATCTCCAAGCTGGAAGCGCGACTGGCTCTAGTGGATTTCGAGATTCCGCTCTGGTTCGTGAAATCAACTCAGCGTTGACCCCTTGTGAGCCCACGCTTCAAGTTCGGAGCCTCCTGGATGCTATGCGAAGCGAGCAGGCAAATCTGCTCGTAGAGTTAGACCAGATTGCGACGCGCCTATCCCAACATTCATCATTGAAATTACCTGAGACTTGACGCGTATCGCCTAGCCGACATTCTCGACCGCTTCGACCTGTTGCGATATAAATCACTCCCAAATCGCCAATGGAAGTGCGGGCACCGAAGGGCGCCCGCATCCCGGTCATCCGTGCTCACGCTCAGTGCTGATCACTTCCAAAATTCACACCTGGAAGAACACCAGTACCTTCCAGACGGACACCATCCAGTTTGAGTGGATCGAGACCTAACGCCTTGAGGATTGTCGGCGCCACTTGTAACGTTCCTACTTCACTGAAGACCGTGCGTGGCCTGAAAGACGGGTTTGAGAGCAGCAGCATCACGTTGGTGTCGTCATGCGCAAACCCTCCGTGTTCTTCCTGCTTCTTGTTGCTGCCGGTGTAGATAACTCCTACGTTCGGAGCAACGATGATGTCAGGGGTGCGAGGATCGAGACCGGGCCCCAAGCCAGGCCAGTTGTAGTTCAGTGCAAGGCTTGCACCATAAAAAATCTGGCCGGCGCCAATGGACTTCAGATTGCCCTCAAGGAGTGACACAGCCTGATCGGTATACGAAGTATTTGTAAGCCAGATCAGAGAGACATCGTCCTCCGTTGCGCCGATTCCGCTACCGTTGGGATCCTCTGACGGCGGCATGGCCGCGTGAAGCTGATTGGAGATGATGGTGGCCGGGGACAGTCCATTATTAGTTTTTCCGGGAATCGGGAAAAACAGGTTGGGGTCGATAGGAGATTGGCCGTGCTTGGAAGTGATGATGATCAGCGTCGATTCGAGCAAGCCGCGATGACGGAGACCATCCACGATTTGGCCGATAGCGTCGTCTACATACTGCATATCACCGAGAAGGATTTCACTTGGTGTATCGGCCGCATCGAGATATCCACCCTTTACGCCGTTCTCGATGAGCTTCTGGGCCACGCTGACGGCTTGGAAGTTCATACCGAATATCGTCGGCGTCTTGGTCTTCCGCGCACCAAGGTGATCTCTGTCGGCAATCTCATTCAGGATGGCATTCACCTTCAACTGGTCGTAGCACTTGATGTTTTGGAAGCTGTTGGTCCATGCGGTAAGGTCTGAGTTTGGGTCTGGTACGGCGCTGCAGTTCGTTCCATCCGCCGCGTTTACGTTGGGCAGACCGATCACATTGGAGTTGATCTCAGGCGAGTAATAGTCGTCGAGGACCCCCACGCCGTCACGGCCCGCAACCGACGAATATGCCGGATGCTTGTCAGACCACGCTGTGTACCCCCCGGCTTTATGGATGACTCCATAGATCGTGTTAGTGCGAACGAATTCCCAAGGGAAGACCGGCTCGCAACCGCGGGCTGGGTCGCGATCCATCTTGGTCGAATCGAGCGATGCCACGCCGCCGTCTGTGAGCGCTGCCCCTGGTGCGCCGCCATTCACCTTTGTCTGATCAATATCGAGGCCTTCCTCATACTCCGTGGTGTAGCCAGTCGGCGCGGATTTGGGATCGCATGGCGCCGCGGGATTGCCATTCCCCGTCGTTGCCGTCGGTCCGTCCAGCGACCGGTCGTAGGAAACATCGTAGTAAACGCCCATCAGACGCGGCGTTGCTCCGCTGACAATGTTCATGAGGCCGGGGAACGAGTCTGACGGCTTGGAGGTATTGGCTGCGACATAATTGACGCCGTTTTCACCGAGTCCGGCAAGGTTCGGGCAATATGGCTTCCCGTCGTTCGCCCCAGCGATGCCATTTGCGCAGTTCTTGAAGTCGACAGCGTGCATGCCATCGATGCTGATCAGCAATACGTGTTTGACCTGGCCTTTGTCCGAATTGTCGTGATCGTCGTGATCCTGGGCGACCGCACTGATCGAAAGCAGCGCAGAAAGGACAGTTGCGGCGGGAAAAAGTTTGCGCATATAGCCTCCTGTTTACCTATCTGTTCATCGAGAACGGAAAGACATCTCAGGCGAAGGTAGTGGCAGAAGTCTTAAGCGCAGCTTAAGAGAGGGCACCATTCACGCTCATTTCACAGGCTTTTCATGAGCTATTTGCACGGGAGAATACTTCTAATCGCCGTTGTCTTAGCGGCCCATTTCTTCCTGCTTGCGCGAATGCCGCAGAAATGGCTTGCTGCTCTCGGATCGCTTCAGGCCATCGGCCTGCTACGGATAGGGGTCGGCGATCTACGAATACCTCTTTGCGCTCTCGGGATCGCACGAAGGCTCTTTTCAGAAGATCCTTCGGCCGAGGTTATGTTCCGGTTGCCCACAACCCGCCCGGAAGCCTGATGCTTGAGCACAGAGCGCATCTCGCGTTGGCTTGTGACCTATGATTCGATCCCATTCGAAGGGCCTACACGCTCAAAACAATCCATCATTACCGGATCGCAAACGTGTTCGCGCTCGAATCGCTCCAGATCGGTCTCCCGCCGCCCCCGCGCTACGGTGAAGAAACACTGTGTGCAAATCGATTCGACGCAATCGCTCGAGTAGCGATGAGAGAACGGGTGGAGACTTGAAGTTTTCAACGGTGACCTCTTCTCCGAGAAAGGCGACCGAAGGCAATGAGTCTTACAAACTAGAATCCATCTGCGCAGCACACCGTTTCGTGACCGCCGCCACGATTCGCGAACGGCCTTCCTGTGGCCGATGCCGCTTGTTGCGCCCCGTCTTTGCAGGCCGCTATTTCGGCATCGATTGCGACGGCGGCCATCGGACGCCCCGCAGGTTCTCCCAATCTATATCGAACGGTAAAAACGATATGTTTATGAGTGCAGCTCGTCTTCAACCAACGTAATCAGAAGTGGTTACTTTCCGATATCGCGTCACGGCAACTGATGCGGCTTCAATCTTGTATTGCGGTCGAATCACGGCACTCTTCAACGCGCGACGCGAGAATCTGCAAGGGAAGAGGTGACCACAACTCAACCAACACCCCACAAGCCTCGGCAGCCGCATCCTCGCCATCTGCCCAAGCATTTAACCAACTGGTGCGACCTGCCCCGCATCTATGTTTTAAGCTACCGAACCAACGTCATAGCTGAAGATAGAGTAAAAGGCTCAACGCTCGTCCCCCCGCGCAGTGGAGCAATCGGAGCGCGGAGGTGTCAGTGCGTGCGGCGTCATCGATTCGCGTAATGGTTGTGGACGATTTCGATTCCTTCCGTCAATTCGTCTGCTCAGCATTGGAACAAAGACCCGAACTGCGCGTGATTTGCGAAGTGTCCGATGGACAGGAGGCAGTTCACAAGGCTCGGGAACTGAGGCCAGACCTGATCCTGCTCGACATCGGGCTGCCAACACTGAATGGCATCGAGGCTGCACGGCGAATTCTCGCACTTGTGACGGAATCCAAGATTATTTTTTTGAGCCAGGAAACCTCAGCTGACGTCGTTCAAGTAGCCATGAGTCTGGGTGCGTGGGGCTACGTCTTTAAAACGCATGCCGCTGGCGACCTGCTCCCGGCCATCGACGCCGTCCTGTCAGGCAAGCGGTTTGTCAGTGGCGCGTAGACGGCTATCATCTATTGCTTCGCGATCGGAATGCCTATAAAGCAAAACTTGATAAGCTGATGGTGATGGAAAGTGCACGCTCGGGAGCCCATAGTTGGGGAAACCATCCGTTTGAAGCTCTGCCGCTCTTGAACCCGTGCGCAGGTTTATCCAAGCTGTCATCGGCTTGATCGACGACTTTTCGAAAGCAGCTTAGCCATGAGAACGCCTGCGCTTCAGATCAACACGATCGAGATCCCCGTCTCCAAACTCACACGAGCAATTGATTGGTATCAGTCCGCACTGGGATTTAACTGCGAGTGGTCCGACGAAAGACACGCGCTTCTCGTCAACCAAACGGACGAAGTGAAAGCAAATTCCTCCGAAGTGCGCCTGCTGCTGGTTGAAACGTTAGAATCGGTGCGACTGGGGTTTCTGGGTTCTGGCGGGGTTCATCATGGCGTGATCGATTTCAAGGCATCTGATCTCGAAGCATTGCACACGCACATTTCCACTCTCGGCACAGCCGTCGACGAGATGCAGCCGCCTTCCCTCTCCTGGGCTCCCAGAGGGTTCGGATTCGTGGACAGTGAGGGCAATCGTCTCGCTGCATTCTCTTATACAGTTGATCGACGAGGCTGAATCTCGCGTCAGTGGTGTTCCCCAACCCTCCGGGCAAGAAACGTTTTGAGAAAGGCAGCGAATTCGCTTGCCTCGGGCGGAAGCTTTCTCCCCCGATTGCTAATTTCATAAAATTCCAAGGTCACTTCAGGCTCAAGCTTGGTCACTCTCACCTTGCGATTGCGTGAAGCCATCATCCCAAATGAGGGAATGACCGCGACTCCCAATCCTGCTTCGACTAATCCGAGCTGAGTATCCAATCCATTCACCGTCTGGCCTCGTTTACAAATGACGCCCATTTTCTCCAGTTGCTTCCCTATGAGCTGCTCATATGGATAGTCCCTGGTCAGCGAGATCAGCGATTCTCCCCCAAGGTCTGCCCATGAGCTCGTCTGCGAGCGAACAGACCTGCCGTTCTCAGGCCGTGCAAGCATGAGGGAAAAGCGAAAAAAAGGCACACGCCGCATTCCAAGAATACGGTCAAAGATACCCAACGCAAAATCCAGCTTGTTGGCCTCCACCCGCTTTGCCAGCGCACTGAGGTTGCCATCGAACAGGTGAATCTCCAGGCCAGGATGCTTGTCACGAAACTCCCGAATCGCTAACGGAAGCACATGAGCCGCAATCCAAGGAGTCGTCCCAATGGTGATGCGTCGGTTCTTTCGCTTGGCAGCCTGTTCGATGCGAGACATGCCCTCGTCGAGCATGTTCAAAGCCGCTCGCGTGATCTCCAGAAGTTCACTGCCCTGCGCTGTCAACACCACTTGGCGTGTCGTGCGATCGAACAGCCGGAACCCAATCTGACGCTCCAACTCGCGCACCAATACACTCAACCCTGACGGCGTAAGAAACAGCGCCTCCGCAGCCCGAGTGAAGTTTCGCCGATCCGCAACGAGGTGAAACGCTCGAAGTTGCCGTGAGGTAAATTCCATTATTGAGAATTTATCAACAAATTATGAAAATTACGAACTTCTCTTTGAAAGACGACAGACGTACAACCGTATTTGTCAGAGGCCAGAAGGCCAACTGCAAAAGGAGACGGAAGATTCCCTGCCATGCAGTTTGGGCGGCCACTGGCACGGATGCCGCCTCCTCAAAGGAGAGGTTGGATGGCTTCCTTGCGATGACCGCCGGCTTAACAGCTAGATATTCCGCGTACGCGCCACCGGTTCCGTTGGCACCGAACACGGCATCACTTGGCGCCCATGCTGCAACGTCACTGCCAATCTGTTCGACGATTCCTGAAGATTCATGACCAGGTATCCACGGCAGGTCAATCGGAAGTATCTGTCTTGCCGTTCCGGAGGCCTTAACGAGATCCAGATGATTGACGGCGGTACTCTTGACCTTCACCAGGATTTCGTCTGTTGCGACCGCAGCCGTCGGCACATCGTCGAACACTAACTGCCCACCATATTCCAATAATCTGATAGCTTTCATGCGAGCCCTCCTTGAGTGCTGTGGCGGCGCGCCCACTCGGGGAGCTTCGTGAGTCTGCGGCCGAACTCTCGTTGCAGTCCAGCGATATCAGCGCTGTATCCGACGCGTTCGAACCATTCCAGCATCAACGCCATTTCCTTGCTGTACTGCCGGACCTGTTCGATGGGCGTCTGCGCAAACACAATCGGCCGACCCAGCGCCTCCGTCAAGGTATCCGCGGCCTCGGGCATCGTTCGCACGTCACCGGCGAGATCAATCTCGCGACGGTTCAATGCAGCAGCGTCGGTGAACGCGCGCGCGCCGAACCAGCCAATATCGTCCACCGCAATCATCCGTAGTTTCGTGGTATGCCCGAGCGCCGCTCGGCCAAATTCATTGTGATCAAACTTGAGGGCTGGATCTGGCGAGAAAAGCTGAAAAGCCCCGCACCCTGAGGGAGCCGTGTATCGTAGTCGGGATGGCGCATCTACCGCACCTCTGTCTTGTCGGTCGCGTGCTCAGGCGCCAATAATCGATCATCTGCTCCAAACTCGTGCACGAAGTTTTCGAATTTTTCGTTCCATCTGAGCGATTGAGTCTCGCGCCTCCTGAATCGCGTTCCGATATTGCTCAATTTCTCGAACAATTCTCCTCTGCAATTCGATGGGTGGGAGCGGAATTCGAATGCCCTTCAGCCGTTCCTGATTAAGTTTCTCTATCGTTACACCCGCGACATACGGCGTGAGATCGCATTCGTTGAGAACTTCCTCGAGATATTGATCCAGGATCAATTCGCGTCGCGGTCTTAGGATATGAACATGGTTGTTCACCCAGTATTTTCCGGTAACGCGATATGCTGTGGCCTCTCCGGAGCCCCATTTTGCGCCGTCTTCCCCGACCAGAACCAGAGGTTCATCGAACAAATAACGATCGATATGATCAACAACTCCGCTGGCGCCGTAGTAGGGATAGGGACCTGCAATACGCTCGGCTCTTCGTATTGGTCGTCTTCGGTAGTCAAGAAATTCGACCACCTCGCCAAGCGGCACCCGAGGGTCAGTCGCAGGAGTTTGATACTGCCTGCGATATTTCTGATGAGTCAAATTAAATTCCCCATCTGACCCTATGTCTGCTTTCGAAACTATCTGCCCGTGGTGAAAGCCAATCGAGTCAACCGGCTGATTGTGCCGGAGTGCCGAGAAATAGTGACAGATCTCCGTCTGGATTTGCGGCAGATCGTCTTCGTCAATCCTGGTTCTTAACTTCCCCAGCCGAAACCCATCATGATTTGCTCGGAAGAGTCCAATGGTGTCACTGGATCGTGCCAGACTTTTGTTGAGAAAAAGGATCGATGTCCTTACCTCGGAATAAGGATTGAAGCATCCTGCGGGGAGAGATACGACCGCAACCAGAGCGTTGTCGACGAGCATTTTCCTAATTTCCTGATAGGCGCCGCGATTCTGGAAGAGCATTCCTTCCGGAACGATGACGCCGGCGCGCCCATTTGCAGTCAGGTGACCTGCGATGTATTGAAGGAAGAGCAATTCGGTGCGTCTGGCCGCAACAGAGAACCGCGCATGGGAAGTGATTCCGGTTTGAGATGTCGTAAACGGCGGGTTGGCAAAGATCACATCGAAGCAAGTGTCCCAATGATCTTCTGAGGCAAGAACATCATGCTCAAAGACCTGCGGATCATTGAAACCGTGAAGAAGAAGATTGGCTAACGACAAGCGTACCATCTCGGGTGAAATGTCATAGCCGCATATCTGTCCTCGAAGGGCTTCTGGATCGCGAGACGAGATGCTGTCGTCCGAAGATGTGCGAGGCACTCCAACGATGTGCTTGTGCGCTGAAATCAAAAAGCCCGCCGTACCGCATGCAGGGTCAAGGATGGATTCGCCTCTTTTGGGATCTAGGGTTGAAACGATGAACTCTCGGATGTGACTCGGAGTCCGAAATTGTCCTCCAGAGCCCTGAGATCCCAGGAGAGATAGCAGATACTCTAATGCATCGCCGAGCTGTTCGATGTGGTTGTGGCTAAACTCATCAATTGCTTCGAGGAACCTTGCCAGGGTCGCCGCATCTTGGTAAGGGACCCGAGCGTTGCCAAGAATCTTCCTGATTACGGCGGGAATTTCAGAGTTCCCCCCGATCCTTTGGAGTCCGGTCGAATACAGCTCGAATCTCTGAGCACAACTCAGATCTCTCTGCATGATCTTCGTCCAGCAGAAGCGGGCACCCCCATTAACGAAAAAGTGGTTCTGCTTCAGAGGCCAAGCGGTGCTGGGATCGCTGATGAGCTTGTAAATGAGTGCGATTGAGATCTGCTCGATCTGAGACTTGAGATCGGGAACCTTCCGAACGAGAGCATTGCGCGCTCGATTGATACGTCGCTCGATGTCGGCGTCAAGCAAGGATCACCTCGACCTGTCCGTATTGAAGAGAATTGGATTTCCTTAGAAGCTGTGCTGCAGCGGAGAGCCCAGAAAGAGTCACGATTCGAGCAACTGCTTCACTAAAGACTCGAAACCATAGCCACGAAGGAACCGCCCACCATTTAATGGTTTAAGGGACAAATGCTTTCAGACACTGCCCGTCCTGCGCTCAGGGGACCTGCGACGATCAGCAACGGGGTAACTCATTCTGGACATCACAAGCCGGGAGCGCGCATCTTTGTGAAGAGTCCCGACGATTGGATCATGGAGAAAGCCGAGACTCCAAAGCGAACCTTCGCGGTAGGATTCTTCGAGCCATTTCGCCGCACTCTGCATGTCACCGACGCCTATGAAGACGAGTCCGACTGCAAAGGCACAATTCTTTCTTACAAGATTCCGAGTTTCAAAGAGTTCGTCAAGAATCTTGTGCGCTTTGGGGATGCGGCCACTAGCGCCATATGCGTAGCCGAGAACGCCTTTGAGATCATGATTGTGTGGAGATTCTGAGGATAGGTGCTCCAATCGTGGAATACTTTTCTCAAAGTTCATCTGCTGCAGAGACGCAAGCCCTTCCAGGACATCCAGCATCACTCCAGAGTGTCCACATGCCCGCGCTTCCAAATTTAAAGCAAGCGATTCTGAGTATTCGCCTGCCAGATACGTGCACCAGCAGAGAAACGGAAGTGTCAGCGCGCTCAAGGGATTCTGCCGCGCAGCTTCCAGAAGAAGATCTGAGGCCTCTGGCAAATCTCCTTCCGCAATATTCAGCAATGCCAGGCCAACCTGAGCTTCTCCGCAGCCATCAGGAAGCGTCAGCGCCTCACCAAAAGCGAGCTCCGCGCCATACCAGTCGCGCTCCTGCAACATCTTGAGCCAAGCCCGAGCCAACTTTGAATGGGTTTGGTGCGGGTTAATTTCCTCTGCACGTTGCAATGCTTTGGCGGCGGAAGGGAAGGCAAGGCTGGAACTAACGCTGCCCAGGCCCCCCTGAACGATGAGTACCATCGCCAGCCCGGCAAATGCGCTCGAATTGAACGGGTCCAGATCGATTGCTTCGCGGAAAATCCGCGAAATGATGCCGAGGTTCGACGGTGAAGCATGTCTCCAGAGCGCGTAGCCTTGCGCCACTAAATCCGAAGAGCGGCGATTCTCGACGCAGCCATCTGCCGGTGAAGCAGAACTCGGTTGAGAAGGGAAAGGCATGGTAGTGATATTGAATTTTGGGACAAGTACTGGACGTGTGGGCTGCAGAGACGCATTTTTTATCGGATTACGTGCTCGCAACCATCCATCGAGCTCATCGGGATAGGCAAAAATCGAACCCAAGTCCGCACCGATTCGGCGGACTGGCAGGCCGTGCCCTAAATGCCAGCGTTGGACCGTCCGTGAGCTCCGACCTAGATAATCGGCGACCGCCTTCCAACCATCCAATCGTCTGTCGGTACGCCGCCGTGCAGCCTCAATCATTGTGCCCCCGATCCTGAGATCGCGTTACGTACCCACACTTTTGCCAAAAAATGGACAGCTCGGCTGGAGGGGGAAGTTAACTGTGCAAGTTAGGGAAGAATCTTTTCGAATCTTAGCCCACGCGAGCAAAGGTCGAGCCCAAACCTAAGTGCTTTTCTGTTACCTAAGTAAACACATACCTACATTTCCTCGGACTTTTCCTCCCAATTCCATACTCAGACGTCGCATTTTCCGTTGAAATCCGGCGATTTGAGTCTGAAATGGCATAATTTGTCGCATCTTGTCGTGTTTTGACGTCCAGGGACCCGTTGCGTCTCTGTAGTTCTCGCTTAAGATCAGGTTACTCAACTGTGAGATCTTGCGTCTGGCCCGCACACCTCTGAAAGAACAAGGCGGCGGCTCATGCGAGTGGTTTTGTGCCTTAAAGTGACTTGGCTTGCTAAGTCACTATGGCGAAGCCTTGCCCGCTCCGCGGTGCGCAGTCCGCAGAGGCCTTTTGGAGTTGTGAGCCCGTTAACTTGGCTCAGGTTGAGATCACACGCATGGGGGCTGTGTTCCAGATGACGAATGCAAATTTGTGTGAATCTGCACAGCAGGCTTGGGATCACTTAAGGCCGGAACCGGATAGAAAGTGGTTTGCCGTATATACCATGCCAAAAAGCGAGCACTCGGTTCTAAGGAGCCTTGACTATCACCAGATCGAGTCATTTCTCCCCACCTGCGAGGGTACGCGTCTCTGGAAGAATCGCCAACGCGTTACGGTGGTTGAGCCGCTATTTCCGTCGTACGTATTTGCACGAATCCGGCCCGCCGAGAGATCGACCGTTCTCCAGTCGCGTGGCGCTCTCAAGATCATTGGAAACCAACAATTGCCAAGCACCATATCCGATTCGGAGATCGAGTTTCTGCGCTCGGATCTTTGTAGAAAGAAAGTTCAGCCCTTCCGCGAAATTGCAATCGGGAAGAAGGTTCAGATTCGAAGTGGACCGATGCAAGGCGTGCAGGGGATTCTGGTGGAGATTAGAAACCGCTTTCGGTTCATCTTAAACGTCTCGCTGATCAACCAAAATGCGGCGGTCGAGGTCGGCGCCGATGAAGTTGAAGTTGTCCTGGCGTAGATCTCTTTCTCTTTCGTCCTATCTACTCATTTTTCCCTTTAACGCAGCCCTCCAAGTCGTTAAGAGCTCCTTTCTTCCGCACTGAATAATTAGCGAACATGTCAAGAAAGTCAGACGTTCCCGCGCGAGTCGCACATGCCGCAGCAGCCCTGTTTTCGCGACAGGGGTATCATGGCACGACTACGCGCGAGATTGCCCGGCTCGCAGATGTGAGCGAGGTGACGATTTTTCGATATTTCGAACATAAGGAAGATATTTTCGCGTCTGCGCTCTCGTCTAGCTTCACCGTAATCAAACCTCGACTGGACATGTTCAAGAGGATCTCGAATGGAGAAACTCCTGAGGCAGTCCTGCCGAAAATTCTCAGCCTGCTCGTCGACGCAGCGGCCTTTTCGCCGGAACTTGTGCGTCTCATCGCAGTTGCCTTCCTTGAGGTCGGGGGAGGATCTGAAGTGCTATGCCGCGAACATCTGGCACCGCTCTTTCGATCCATTTCCGATTACCTCGAGGCAAACATTGAAAGCGGCAGGATCAGGAATCTTGATCCAATGTTGATGACCACTGCAATGGTGCTGACAACCTTTGCGCAACCGGAGATCTCGAAGCTCATCAAAGGTAACCCCAGTTCTAAATTGGACAGTCGTAATGCAATCGAAGAGTATGTTGATTTCTGGTTGAGCGCGTTGATGCTCCCCTCGCAGGGGACGCTGGTGACCATGCCCGCGCGGAAGCTCGCCGGCAGCTGATATCAGGCAAGCATCGGCGTGGACAAAGCCCGTTCTCTTTCATTACGCCCAGAGGAAGCTCTCGTAGCCCTAAGAAGTGAGATACCGTCGTTCCAACGGAACCAAGCTGATCTGGAAGTCTCTTGGTATCTGTCTTTCAATCCGCTCTCTGGTCGTCGACCAGGAGCTTCGCATGTGGATCAATTCGACAAAGGGTAATATGCCTTCCCAAATTTCTTCTGTCTCCCTTCGCCGAACCTGTGTATTGAATCTTCGGCAATATATTCAGCATGTGTTCGTCGCAGGACTTGCCCTCACCATTTTCGCTGTCCAAGCGAGAGCGCAAAATGGCCAGGACACTGCTTCCTCGAATGGAAGTAGCTTTCCGTCCGGCCGTCCGGCCGGATCCGCTATGCCGCAAGCAATGCCAGCGGATGCCATGATCGGACTTTTGCTGCAGCAGCCGATGCTGTTGCGAGCAGCGAAAATCCGAATGGCTCAGGCCATGGGCGTAGATCCCACCACAATCACCGACCAAATGCTTTTCGACAGGCTTCGCCAGGATCAGAACTTGCGCCAGCAGATCACGGTGCAGTTGCAGAAGCGTGGCTACGCTACATCAGCCGGTGTGCAATCGGGAATCGACAATTCGATGCAGGCCGGTGCTGCGTACCAGTCTGGCGGTCAAGCGCAGTTCCCCTACGGAACGCAAGGTGCAGGCCCGGGCGGCTCCCCGATGAGCGGGACATTTCCGAATGGGGGGCAGGGAACCTATGGCGCACCGACAACGAACTCTGCCGCGCCTTACGGTTCGCAGCCTTACTCTAATCAGCAACCGGCTTATAATCCGCAACCCGCTTACGGTTCGCAACCTGCTTATGGTTCGCAAGGGACTTACGGTGGACAGCCACTTTACGGGGCTCAACCCACTTATGGCTCGCAAGGGCCGGGAAGTTCGCAGCCGATAAATAGCCAACAGGGTTATAGCTACCCACAACTTCCATCCGGTCCCCAGTTCGTTGGCCCAACGGGATACCCAGGACCGGACCAGAATGGCCTTCAGATCTGCAAAACCAAGGCCAGCCCATGCCATATGTCAATCTGCCGTCGCTGCAGGATCTCTATACCCGGGCCTTGCCGTTCGAGCAGAACCCAAGGCGTTTTGGGAGCGACGTCTTCATGTTCGGCTCCGGGAATTCAGACAGCTTGCCGATGGATCTTCCAGCCGGTGCCGATTACGTTCTCGGCCCAGGAGACGAACTCTCAATAAACATCTGGGGCTCGCAGCCGCAAACATTGACCGGGTTGATCGACCGTCAGGGGCAAATTGCACTGCCATCAGTGGGGGCAGTCAATGTTGCAGGATTGACGATTGCGAAGGGCGAAGAGGCAATCAGGAAGGCGCTGCAGGCGCAGTTTAATAATGTTCATGTCGAGCTTTCGCTCGGTCGAGTGCATACGGTGCGTGTCTATGTTGTTGGAGATGTGCAGAGACCGGGAGCATACGACATAAGCTCTCTTTCAACTCCGCTGAATGCTCTCTACGCGGCAGGTGGACCGACAAGCCAGGGTTCGTTACGCGTTGTGAGGCATTCCCGCGGAAACAACCTCGTCCGCGAAGTTGATCTTTACGATCTCCTGCTCAGGGGAGTCCGTTCGGACGTCGATCGCCTTCTGCCTGGCGATACCATTCTCGTCCCGCCTGTAGGTCCACAGGTCACAGTGACCGGGATGGTGCGCCGGCCTGCCGTATACGAACTCAGGGGAAATGAAAACCTGAAAGATGTTGTCGATATGGCTGGCGGCGTCATGGTCGCCGGTAGCCTCGAGCAGGTCGATATCGAACGAGTGATCGCCCACCACCGCCGCACAATGTTAAGCGTGAGGTTCTCTTCACTTTCTTCGACGGCAAAGGAACAGCATCTTGACAGCGAAGCCGAACCTGCAGCGAATCCGGGAGACTCGGCTGATCTTTCAGCCCCCAATTCGCCAGGCATCCGTAACGCCAGCGCTCAAATCAAGGTCGATCACCCCGTCGAATCTATCCTGTCCGTTCATTCGGCGGAGTACGAGGGGATCATGCTGAAGTTGGCGGGAATGCGTGCCGAAGATGGAGATAAGATCAATATTCTTCCGATCGCGCCGTATGACCAGCAGGTCGTCTATCTAGACGGCCACGTCTACGATCCCGGCAAGTTTCCATATTATGACGGCATGACGCTGAATGACCTGCTCAAGCGTTATCAGGATATTTTGCCTGAGCCTTCCGACCATCTCGAGTTAGTTCGCTTGCAGGCGCCCGACTTTCGGCCCGTAACAATCAATCTCAGCCTGCCCGATGTGTTGCAAGGCAACGAGCCAATGCTGCTCGAACCTTTTGACATGATCCGGGTGTTTGGCCGGTATGAAATCGACCCGCCCATGGTAACAATTCAAGGCGAAGTGATTCGTCCCGGGGATTACCCGCTCGAAAAAGGGATGACGGTAAAAGCGCTCATTAACATGGCCGGCGGCTTTATGCGAAGCGCTTATCTAGAGAGCGCAGATTTGGCTAGTTACGAAATCCAAAACGCCTCCAGAGTCTTAACTAAGCATCAACCTATAGAACTTGATAAGGCGCTTCAAGGGGACAAGAGTGCGAATGTTGCGCTCAAGCCTGGCGACGTTCTCAGCGTGCGTCAGCTGACGGGATGGAACGATATCGGCAGTTCCGTTACAGTAAACGGCGAAATTGGTCATCCCGGTGTATACGGAATCGCTGAGGGAGAACGTCTGAGCTCGGTGCTGAAGCGCGCAGGAGGGTTTCGCGGTAGCAGCTTTCCGCCGGGAGCAGTGTTGGAACGTGTGCAGGTCCGCGAGACGCAGGAGAAATCGCGACAGAATCTCATCCAGCGCATTCAGTCGCAGGATTTGACCTCCATGTCGGTTTCTGGATCAACGACTCCGCAGGAGCAGACGCAGATGCTGCAGACCATACATCAACAGCAACAACAGGCCCTAGCCGCGTTGCAGAGGCAGCCCGCGAGCGGCCGCCTGGTCATTCGCATCTCCGACGACATTTCGAGCTGGGAGAATACCCCGGCCGATATCGAGATGCGTCAGGGAGACGTTCTCACAATACCCAAAAGGGCTGCCTTTGTGGCCGTGAACGGGCAGGTCTATAGCCCGTCTGCGCTTACTTATTTGCCCGGTAAAACGGCGGGCTGGTATCTGGAACACGCCGGTGGGGCAACCAATATGGGCGACAAGAAGAACATCTTCATTGTGCGGGCGGACGGCTCAGTTATTGGAAGGCGGGGAAAGTTGGAGGGATCGGTGTTATCGATTCACCTCAACCCTGGGGACTCGGTCGTCGTTCCTGAAAAGATCGTGGGATCTCCATTATGGAAGAGTCTGCTGACTATGACTCAGATGCTCTCAGCAACTGCGCTTACCGCGGCTGTTGCTGCCGGGATTTGAATTTAATCGGCGCCGCATGGTTGAAGTTTAGATCCGGAATTCCTATATATCACTCTCCGTTTCGTCTCCAAATAACGAAAGACGAGAAGAAGGTCGGCAAATCGTGAGTTCGTTCGAAGATGTTTCTACACGGATATCGCGCGAGGCTACTTTACATTCGCGGCCATCGTTCCATTCTCCGGCCGGCAATCGCTTCGAGATGCTACTGAACGTCAGCGAAGCGCTGTGCGATTGGTTCGTGTCGACGGCGGCGGTTTGGAGCGCGGTAATTCTCCACCAGATGTTGATCCCAGCCAGCCACACTCACTATCCGACGAAGACGATAGCATTGGCTGCCGTGGTAGCGGGCACAATCCTTGTTCTCCTCCTTGATCGCGATGGCGCATACCGTAGAGGCAACGGTCTGCTGCGAATTAGAGAGACAGAGCGAGTGCTGCGTATCTCCACATTGGCAACATTGCTATTGATTCCATTTATATATTTCTCGGGGCACGATGTTCCCTTCTGGATAATCAGCCTTTGTTTCGCAATTGTTCCTGTTTCTCTTACGATCGCGAAACAGCTCTTCTATCTGGCCGTTGAAAGTATGTGCGCGAGGGGAATCGGAACGCGCAATGTTGTGATTTATGGAGCCGGCGATTCCGGCCGAAAAGCTCTTTCCGTTCTCGTGCGATCTCCGAAGCTGGGTTTAAGACCGGTAGCGGTGATTGACGACGATCCGAGCCTTGCAGGAACGGAACTGTTCGAGTTGAATTACCAGCGGAAGCGAGCGGTTCCGGTTGTCAATGAACGCTTAACCCGGTCTCTGTTTGAGCACTACGATGCGAGCCTTTTCCTGGTTGCGATTCCTTCACTACCGCCAGAGAGGTTTGCAGAGGTTGTGAAAACCGCACATGATGCGCACGTCGGCGTCGCATTTCTGCCTCCCCGCGGTCCCGATCCGACACAGGCCGTCAACTTTATCGATGTGGACGGTCTGCTCTTCGGCCTCTACGGCGTGACTTGTCCTTGGACGATTTACGATCCCTTAAAGAGATTTCTAGACTTGCTTATCGCAGGTGCGTGGCTGCTGCTGCTTACGCCTTTCTTTGCTTTGATCGCTCTGCTCATTCATCTTGATTCGCCGGGACCAACTCTTTTTGTGCAGAAAAGGGTCGGAAAACATGGACGGAACTTCTCGATCTACAAGTTCCGCACGATGTATCTTGATGCTCCTCGGTATGCCAGTTCTCCGGTCAATGGCCGGGATCCGCGGATCACTCCAATCGGGCGGATCCTTCGGCGCTCCAGCCTTGATGAGCTCCCGCAGTTTCTAAATGTTCTCCGAGGGGATATGTCTCTGGTCGGCCCGCGGCCGGAGATGCCATTCGTGGTTAAACAGTATTCGCCCTCCCAGATGCAGCGTCTCGATGTCATTCCGGGGATCACCGGCATCTGGCAACTCAGCGCAGATCGTGCGTTCCCTATCCATGAAAACATCCAATACGATCTTTACTACATCCGTAATCGCGGAATCTTTATGGATCTCGCCATCCTTTTGCACACATTGCCATTTGCAATGAGGGGCATATGAGGCAGACGAGTCCAGAAGAAAGCGGGATCAGAAGATCGAGATGCAGGAGAATCATCTGTGATTGACGTAGAGGCCGATCTCGATGAGGTCGAGCAGCAGCAACCGGTTTACCTGCAGATAGAGTTCCTTTTCCGAAGGGCCTCAGTGTTGTGGGCTCAACGAAGGATCATTATTGGCGCGACCATCTCCACGATGGTTGTCGTCTTTGGGGCGTTGTTTCTCATCCCCAACAGCTATACCGCAGAAGCTGTTCTGAATCCACCCAATATGAATCCTATTTCCGGGCTTTCGCTGCTCATCGGAATGAAGAGCGGCCTGGCATCCGGAATCGGTTCGCAGATGAGCGACGTTCTTGGGCTATCGAGTCCAGGGCAGATATACATTCGTACGCTGGAGACGCGCACGATCGCGGACGCCCTGATCAAGCGCTTCGATCTCCAGCGCGTTTACAAGACGAATCATATTGAGGACGCGAGAAAGAGACTCGCAGCTGCGTCCAAGTTCTCGGAGGACCGTAAGAGTAACGTAATCGAAATCAACGTCACAGATCGCGATCCAAACCGAGCGTCCCAACTCGCCAATGCTTACGCGGAAGAACTGGGCAGGCTGAATGCGGAGATGGAGTCTGCCGCTGGTCAGAGAGAACGCGCATATTTCGAAGCCCAGTTGCAGGTGGCGCAAGAGGATCTGCAATCGGCAACGCAGCAGCTGGGCGAGTTTGGTCGCAAGAACGGAGCGCTCGATGTCGACGCGGCGGGGAAAGGGATCGCCGACGCCATCGGAATCCTGCAGGGACAAATCATCGCATCGGAAGCCGCGCTCAAGGGGATGCGTGCGCTCTATACAGCTGAGAACCCGAATGTTCAGCAAATGGAAGCGCAGATTTCTGAGATGAAGCGTCAGTTGGCGGAGTTGGGAGGACCGAAGGGATCTTCGCGAAATGGAACCCCAGGCTCCGCTGAGGATTCCAGCCCCAGTCTCGCGCATTTGTGGGGTACGGCGCCCTCGTACATGCACTTGTATGGACAAGTAAAACTCAAGGCTGCGATCGTCGAAACACTTACCGAGCAATACGAAATTGCGAAATTGCGGGAGACCCGGCACATCAGCGACATTCAAGTGCTCGACCCTGCAGTGCCGCCAATCAAGAAATCCAGTCCGCATCGCGCACTTATCAGTCTGGCCGTCGGCATCCTGGTATTTTTCGGACTTTGTGCCTACGCTCTTTTCAAAGAGTGGTGGGAAACGGCCGCTCCAGACAATCCGTGGAAAGCCTTGCTCGAGCCTCGCGTCTCATCTCTGTTCCCCCTGCTCGGTCTTCGGAGTCACGTTCGCGGTCCGCGTGCTGCAACTGCGAACCGCGCGTAGTCGCCGATCCAGAAATTCGTTTTTCTCAATGTCAAAGCCAATCAAAGAAGGGCTCATTCGGCCTGCCATGGCCGCCTTGAAGTGGAACTATCTCGGCGCGGGTACTCGTGCCGCGTCGGGATTGATCGTAGGCGTCGTGTTGGCGCGACTTCTCGGTCCCAAACCTTTTGGTCAGGTTGCTGTTGCGTCGTTGATCATCGGACTGGGCAACCTGATGGCAGATTGCGGCTTTGGGGCCGCACTGGTGCAGAGCCGCGATCTGAGCAGCGACGATATCCGGTTCACCTTTACGGCTCAGTTGGGTCTGGGAGTTCTACTTAGCGCAATCGTCGCAGCCGCAGCACCATTCATCGCGATGGTCTTCCGTCTGTCCGACGTAGTGCCCGTCATCCGCGCCCTGTCTGTTGTCTTCGCGCTCCAGGCTTTCGGTCTCACCGCTTTCAACTTGCTCAAGCGTGACCTTGCGTTCCGAAAGATCCAGATCGCCCAGGTCACGTCCTATTTAGTTGGTTATCTCAGTCTCGGCATACCGCTTGCATACCTTGGATTTGGCGTTTGGAGTCTAGTGGCTGCGCAGCTGGCGCAGACTCTTCTGTATAGCTCTCTTCTTTACGCTTCGGTTCGTCACTCGATTTGTCCGAGAATCACTCGCAATCATCATGAGCTTGCTTCTTTCGGCGGCAAGGTGATCGGCGTCAACTTGGCCAACTGGGCCATCACCAACAGCGATACAGCGATTGTCGGCCGGGCCTTCGGCGCGGTTAGCCTCGGACTCTACAACCGCTCCATGACGCTGATGACCACGCCGATGAATGCTGTTGTTGCCACTTTGCAAGCAGTGCTCTTTCCGGTTTATTCGCGCGCCCAGGGGAGGCCGGAAGCACTTCGCCGCGGCTTCCTCACGTCCGCGTCGGTGGTCGAAATCTGCATTCTGCCGGTCTTTCTCGCAATAGCTGCCGTTCCTCAGACGGTCATTGGAGGACTGTACGGCCAGCGCTGGATTGAGGCGGTCCCGCTGATTACTCCTCTCGCATTGGCGATGCCCTTACACGCCCTCATGGCCCTGAGTGGGCCGCTCCTGTGGGGAGTTGGGAAAGTCGAGCGCGAGCTGCATGTCCAGATGGCGATGGCCGCGATTGCTGTGCCGACATTGATCGTGGCGTCGCGCTATTCGCTCCTGGCGGTCGCCTGGTCGGTATTTTGCCTCTATGCGCTTCGCAGTCTGTTCATGACGCGTGCGGTCCTGCGCGTCATCTCGGCGAAGTGGGAAGACCTGTTTCGTGCTTTGTTCGGAGCTGCGCTGCTGGGGGCTGTGATTGCTCCATCGCTCTGGATCCAGGACCGCCTTCTCTTGCCTCATCTCGCAGCCCCAGTCCGCCTCGGAGCCGATATGTTGCTCGCCTTCGTCGTGAGTCTCGGCCTCGTTGCATGTGCGTCCCGCTTGGTGCTTTCTGAGGAAGTGATCGCTTTCCTCAGTAAGAGCTTCGATGGATTGCCCAGGCAGCTGCGCAGGAATGAGCGAATCGAGATCGCGACTATTCCAATGGTTATCGAGCCCGAGACGATCGGCGTGAGCGATTCTGCGAATTAGGAGATCGATAGGACCGTGGGTATTGGCTGGTGCGTCACGAAAACCGGTGGTCGAGCAGGGCTAGGGAACGAGCTCATCGTTTGGGCCAAGGCATATCTGGCGGCAAAGGCTCTCGGCGGAATTTGTGTGCCGCCGGCGTGGGCGATCAATCCACGCGGCTACGGGAAGTACTTCCGATCCAGCCGGCTCGATATTCTGCGAAACGAGGCGCTTCTTCGCTTGCTTCCCCGCGAGACGTTTACTGGCGAGGCGTATTACAACACAGGGATTGTTGACTATGGCGAGGCGATTAAAGTCTGGGCAGCGGAATACGGATTCATGGAACGAGCCTTCTGGTGTTGCGCGACAGAGGGAATGTGGGGAGGGTATCCCGCGATACGCAGAGGACGAGAGTTCTTGAGAAGTGAGCTCCTGCGTACACGCTGGACCGTTGAGAATCTCACAGAGTATTCGTCGCTCGTCGATCCGGACCGATTGCAGATCGCTTTTCATATCCGCAGCGGAGACTTTCTCGCTCCGATTGCTCCTGAGGACTATCGCAACAAATTCTGCGTTGAGATTCCGAGTGACTGGTATCTCAACGTTGGCCGTTGCCTGCAGCAAGCTCTCGGCAAGAGGAATATACAGTTCACTGTCATCTCCGACGCGCCGTCTGAAGTGCTCGATCCGCTGACGACCGAGTTTGAAGCCATCACCACACACTCCCAAAACCACCGAGATATCAGCGACGTGCTCATTCTGTCTATGGCCGATGTTTTGGTTTGCTCCATATCGTCATTCAGCCTTCTTGCTGCGTTTCTTTCCAAGGGACACTATCTCTGGTACGAGCCGCAGCTGAATGTAGATGCAGCCGGACTTCGGTCGTTGTGGGGTGGACAGGCTGACCAGCAAATCCCATCCAGCCCCACCCGTCGCAGCGCGCGTTTAGCCGACGAGAATCCCTATGCTGCGCCGCGCGGCCTACCGATCGGAGTGGACGGCATTTTGAGCAACGACGATCTTGAAATCATCTCCGCGTTGCGCCATCCCACTTACTGCGACCTGATTCACTATGGTGTGGTTGGGAGCGAGGCGGGCCTTTGAAAATTGGCTTTGCAGGACCGGCTTCGCTGCGCATGCTTTCTGACCTCGTAGTGAACGGCGAGACCATGCCCCCGGGATATGAATATCCGCCCATGTCGATGTGGACACGACAGCTTCGGGCGCGTGGTCACCATGTTGTCCTCTTCACCCATGCTCGCGGCGTGACCGAACCGCAGAGCTATTACGGTGACCGCCTCACAATCCACATAGGCCGGCAGCGCGCGCGCGGCAGGGCGCGAGACTTCTTTGCGCACGAACGCCGGGATCTCGTCGCCCTGATGAAGGCGGACCCGTGCGACATCATTCACGCCAACTGGACCTATGAGTTTGCATTGGCTGCTCTGGATAGCGGGCAGCCGGTCCTGGTGACCGCACACGATGCGCCGTTTCGCATCCTGCGATACCTGCCTGACCCCTATCGCTTCATGCGACTGTGTATGGCGTGGTCGGTGGCCAGGCGTGCGCGGCATCTCACCGCCGTTTCGTCGCACGTGGCCGAACATTTTCGACGCTATCTGCGCTACCCCTTCCCAATTCCCATCGTGCCCAACGCGCTCGCTCCCGAGGCTTTCGAACTGGGTAAGCGCCGGTTGGAAGATCCTCGCCAAGGACCTTTCACAGCCGCCTGCGTGCTGACAGGCTGGAAGGGTCTGAAGAACGGACCGGTTGCGCTCGAGGCATTTGGCCTTCTGCGAAAGACTGTTCCCGAAGCGCGTCTGCTCTTGTTCGGGCGCGAATACGCTCCGGGCGGACCGGCGGAGCAGTGGGCTATAAAGAGCGGTCTAGCCGCCGGACTCGAGTTTGTCGGGTCGGTGCCAAATCGTGCTCTGCTGGAGCGTCTCTCGCGCGAAGTCGATGTCCTGATCCATCCTTCTCTGGAAGAGGCCCTTTCTGTTTCAGTCATGGAAGCTCTGGCTCTCGGTATACCCGTCATAGCCGGCCGGCGCACGGGTGGAATGAACGATCTGCTCGAAGAAGGAAGGATCGGGCTCCTGGTGGACGTATCTTCGCCGCGTAAAGTCGCCGACGCGATGCTTAAGCTGGCCTCTGAAGAGGGCCTGAGGCGAGAGTTAGCCAGATCCTCGTTTCTTTCTGCCTACAAACGGTTTCAAGGCGATGTTGTTTTTGACCAGTACGAAGCGATTTACAAGCGCGTCATCAAGCCGCCTCTGATTCTTCAAGAGACGGGAACGCTCGCTTCGATTTCGTGAATCCATGACCCTTCTCTACCTACCGATCGCCTTGGCCTTCTTGGCGCTGGCGAGCACATATTTCGTCCAGTCACCGGCGCGCGGGGCAGGAATTCTGCTTGCGGCGTATGTCGCCGACGTCCTCTGGGTCGGGCTACCTTCGATTCCGCTTGGGCTTAACGTTTACATCCAGGACATCGTTTTTGTCTTGCTGTTGTGCGCCGCGGGAGTGCGGTATTGCCTGAGGCAAACGCGGCTGGACAGTAATCGGAATCGGATCTTCGTGCTGCTGGCGCTGTTGCTCGTCTCGCTTGCAAGCGGCTTTGCTGCTTTTGGATCTCAGCAAGCCGGCGTGGAAGTGCGGCCCTATTTCTGGTTTTTCTCAGGGGTAGTCTACTTTGCAAGCTTTACTTACAATTCAAAACGCCAGGCACGGATTGTATGGCTCTGGCAGGCAGCGGCCTGCGCGCTGGTCGCGATCGCTGTTTTTCGCTGGATTGCGGTTGCCCTTGGCCTTGCAATTTCCTTGAGCTGGGCAGAGGCCGACAATCAGCCCATGAGGGTTCTGCAAGCCGACGCTGCGATGTTTCTCTGTGTCGCATTTTTTTTCTCGTTGCTTCTGAAAGCTTCGCACAAAGGCTCCGCGTGGGAACGTAAGCTCTGCTACCTCCTTGGACCTGTTCTCTTGCTGTTGCAACACAGAACGGTCTGGGTGGTGACGCTGCTAGGTTTGCTTTGGTTGTTCCGGGGACAAACCAGACTTCTGCGAAGATTCGTCATCGCTGGTGCGGCATTGACTGCCCTGGGCGGAATACTTTTGGCAACAGCCTTTCGAGACGACTTTGTCATGGAATCGCTTCAGGATTCCGCTACCAATCCTGATACCTTTATTTGGCGCGTTGGCGGTTGGTATCAGCTGATCTTTCTTCGGAATGCCAATCTGTTTCACTTTCTGCTGGGCGATCCATTCGGCACTGGCTTCTCCCGGGTAATTGGAGGCTTCCGCGTTGATGTTAACCCTCACAATTTCTACGTGGGAATCTATCTGCGCTTTGGCATCCTGGGATTGTTGGTACTGATCTGGCTATATTTTTCTCTTCTTCGACAATCGGAAAACCTGAAGCTCAATCACAAACTCAAAAACACCTACTTGGATCCGCGCCTCTGGCGACTCTTTCTTCTGTTTCATCTGATGTATTTCATGACCTACTACCCAGGCTATGAGCAATGCATTCTGCTTGGTATGATCGTGGGCCTTAATGCAGTGCGGAAATCCGTTGCTGTAGAAGCGAGGCAGATGACTGTGGCAAGCACCCTGCTTCCGGGACTATCTTGAACCGCGCATCTAAAGCCCATTCAGCCACACTCGACAAGTCAATGGTGCACGTCTCAGTTCTGCTCACATCTCACAACCGGCGGCAAGCTACGCTCTCGAGCCTGCGCGCTCTCTTTGCGCAGGCCCTGCCCCCGCGTGTGTCGCTCACCGTGTTCCAGGTCGACGACGGCAGCAGCGACGGAACCGCAGAGGCAATAGCCGCAGAGTTTCCACACGTCAGGTTGCTCGCAGGAGATGGCACGCTCTTCTGGGGCGGCGGAATGCGCATGGCGTTCGGTGAAGCGCTCAAAGAGGACTTCGACCACTATCTCTGGTTGAATGACGACACGGTGCTCGACTCCGCCGCCATCGCCGGATTGCTGGCCACGCATCGCGCGCTTTCCGCCGGCGACCGAGGAAAAATCATTGTTGTGGGGACGACACGAGACCCGGAGACCGGCTTGCCGACTTACGGCGGAGTTGCTCGGAGGAGCCGCATTCATCCGATGAAGTACCGCCTCGTGACTCCCGCCGCGACGGCGCAACCCTGTTCGGCGATGAACGGAAATGTTGTCCTGATCCCCCGAAAAGTGGCGCAGGTCGTAGGTAACATCAGCCAGGACTACACCCACAGCATGGGCGACTTCGATTATGCGCTGCGGGCCAGAAAAGCCGGGTGCACTCTCTGGGTGGCTCCGGGCTATGTCGGAACATGCCGGCAAAACAGGATGGCCAACACCTGGATGGATGGATCTCTCCCCTTGTACCAACGGCTGCGCAAGGCGATAACCGTGAAAGGCCTGCCACCAGGAGAATATGGGCGCTTTCTCCGGGCCCACGGAGGGTTTCTATGGCCCGCTTTCTGGATCATGCCGTACGTTCGCGTAGCGTTGGTTGGCATTTGGCCGGGGAGCAGAAAATGAGCGCTTCGGTCGCGAGACGATCTGTTGCACTCCTGGTGAATCAGGTCTCGCCTTATCGCGAGAAACTCTACGCGCGTTTGGCGGAGCGGTTTAATCTCTCGATCCTTCACGGCGAAATGGAAGCGAATCGCCAGTGGAGCGTACCATCTGTCGAAGGCGCCCGCCTTTGCACCGTCGGCGGCTGGACTTTCGAATCGAATCGACGGGAACAGGGTAGAGTCTTCGATCGAAAGTTCCTCCATATCGAGCCCGGCTACATCACCGAGTTATGGCGTCTTCGCCCGGAGGCGGTGATTACCGCCGAGATCGGATTCCGCACCTTTGCCGCGTTGGCCTACGGCGCTCTATTTCGCGTTCCTGTTTGGGTCTGGTGGGGTGGCACGGTGCATACTGAGCGGCGGACTGGTCTTCTTCGCAGGCTTGTACGCGGCGTAGCCGCCAAATGGGTGAATCATTGGATCAGTTATGGACAAACTTCAACGGAATACCTGATGACCCTGGGTATTCCAAAAGAGCGCATTCTCCAGATTCAGAACTGCGTGGATGAGAGCAGCTATCTGCGACAGGTCCCGGCGGCATTGGAACTGTATCCGAAGCCAGTCCTGCTGCACGCCGGACAGTTGATTGCCCGCAAGGGGGTCGAAGCTTTGCTACGTGCGGCAGGCCGTCTGCAGGCCGAAGGGTTGGAGTTTTCAATCCTGCTGGTGGGTAGCGGCAAGGACGCCGAATATCTGAGCCAACTGGCTGCCGACCTGAATTTGCGGAACGCGCATTTCGTTCCGACTCAGCCAAGCGAGGCCATGCCTTCGTATTACCGCAGCGCCGATATGCTGGTCTTTCCAACTTTGGCCGATGTCTGGGGCCTGGTTGCCAATGAGGCGATCCTGTGCGGCCTGCCTGTACTGTGCTCGAAATATGCGGGGTGTGCTCCGGAGCTTTTTGATGCAGAATGTATCTTCGATCCTGCAAACAAAGATGAATTCGTACTCACTTTGAGAAAAGGAATTACTTCCACAATACCGGCGAGCGATGCTGCGCGGTTGGTTCCCATAGTCGAGGTCGGGGACAAGATCGCTGACGCCGTACTGAGGTCAATGAAATATCAGGACGCTTGGAGGGAACATGGCTAACATCATCCGGGATTATCCGCAAAAGATGGGGTGCCGTGGCAGGTGGCTCGCATTGGCCGCTTTAATTGCCGCTGCCGGGTGTGCCAGTGTCACTACTCGGCCGAGTTTGCAGCGACTGCCCAACGCTGCGAATGCATTGGTAACCCCGACCTATGATGGTTCGGGCCAGGGGATGCACCCGGGCATTGCCTTCTTCCGATTGGGATGGCACGGGTACAAGTATTGGATGCCGGTTACGCCATATCCAAACTACGATGCGTCAAAGGAGAATCCATCCATTCTCGTCTCCAACGATGGCGAGAATTGGGAAGTCCCGCCGGGACTTACAAATCCAGTCGACTCGGCGCCGTTGAACCTCGCTGACCCTGATCTGCTTTACGACCCTGTCTCCGATCAGTTGTGGCTCTATTACATCCATAAGAGTTATCGGGGAACGAGTACGCATGTCATGCTAAAGACCTCGAGCGACGGGATTAACTGGAGCGCGGCTCACGATATGTTTGGCGTTCCCCCGAATCAGTGCCTGTCGCCGGCCGTAGACAAGATTAAGACTACTTTTTTCCTTTGGTGCGTCAATGCCGGTCCAGCAGGATCATCGGCAGCGAGTTCGATTGTGGAATATCGGACATCGCCAGATGGCAAGACTTGGTCGGATCCACAAGCCGCCAACATCATTCAGTCGGGCTACGTAATCTGGCATATCGAAGCGCGCTATCTGCCGTCGAGAAAAGAGACAGTGATGATTGCCGCGGCCTATCCTACCGGCACGAGCAGCGGTCACACGATTCTTTTTCTCGCCAGGAGCCCGGATGGCATCAATTGGCAGACGTTCCCAAAGCCGGTGCTAATTCCTGGCTCCGGATGGGACCACGGAGAGATCTATCGGTCCACGTTTGTCTACGACGAATCGCGCGACCTTCTGCGTGTGTGGTATTCCGCTATGGGCAGCAGTGTCTGGCATACGGGCTATACCGAGGGATCCTACTCTGACTTACTGCGCGGCATTCAGAATTGATGGAAGGGAAGTCTACACGTGTACCGGAGAATCGCGTTCGTACTCGCCTTAGCCGCACTGCTGAACCAACCGGCAGGCTCGGCTCCGCCTGCTCCGGTGCTGAACCCACCAGCCAGCCCAATTCCTAGCACTCTCTTCGGTATGCACATTCACAATCTTGGTTCCAGCACGCCATGGCCTCAGATCCAGTTCCATGCCTGGCGGCTCTGGGATGCTCACGTAGCGTGGATGCAGCTGGAGCCAAACAAAGGAACATGGGATTTCAGTAAGTTGGATCTTGATGTGGAGCAGGCCCAGCTACACGATGTGGAGTTGCTTCTCACGCTCGGCATGACTCCAAAATGGGCTTCCGCAAGACCGGATGAAAAGTGCCCCTACGGAAGTTCGGGCTGCCTCGCTGAGCCCAGCGACATCGGCGCTTGGCGCGACTATGTCCGCACAGTAGCCACACGCTACAAGGGCAAGATTCATGCGTATGAAATCTGGAATGAGCCAAATGCATTTTTTACCGGGCGCACCGATCAAATGGTCACCCTGACACGCGAAGCCGAAGGAATTTTGAAAGCGATCGATCCACAAAACATCGTTGTCTCACCGTCGGCAACAGCGGGCGAGCGAGGAGTCCAGTGGCTTGGCGATTTCTTGGACGCAGGCGGGGGAAATTTCGTTGATGTGATCGCGTTCCATTTCTATGTTTCGCCACAAAAACCGGAAGCGATCGCTCCCTTGAGCGTCAAAGTGCGGGCAGTCATGCAGAGCCATGGAGCGGGCGCCAAGCCGCTTTGGAATACAGAAACCGGCTACCTTATGCAGGACCGGATGACGAGAGTTCTACCATCGCCCGCTTACGGTAATCTCGTGCTCGACGAGCCGCAGCAGAGTGCCTACGTTGCACGCGCCTACATCGTCGGGTGGGCGTCTGGGATTAGCCGCTTCTACTGGTATGCATGGGACGACGGATACATGGGACAGACGGAGGCGGACGGGAAAACTCTCAAGCCAAGCGCCTCGGCCTATGGAGAAATCGAACAATGGCTCGTCGGCGGGCGTATGGTGTTCTGCGGCGCCGATGCAGCGCAGACCTGGACATGCCAGCTCAATCGGAATAACGCAAACCAATGGATTGTGTGGAATGCCAACGGGACTGTGAATTTCACGATTCCCGCAAACTGGCAAGTACGCTCCGTTACCAGCCTATCCGGCGAGGAATCTCGAATTCAAGGTTCGACGATGCGGATAGGAATATCTCCGATCCTGGTCCATTAAAAACACTATGCGAATCTTGATATTGCACAACCGGTATCAGCAGCCGGGCGGGGAAGATGCCGTCGTTCGCCTGGAAACCGCTCTACTGCGGAATCATGGGCACGACGTCGATTTAGTCGAAGAAGACAACAACAATATTGTCAGCCGAATTGAGGGAATCAAGACCGCACTGCGATGTGTCTATTCGCGTCAGGCATTTGACTCGACGGAGCTAAGAATTCGGCAGTTTCACCCGGATGTCGTCCACGTACATAACTTTTTCCCCCGACTATCACCCGCCGTCCACTATGCATCGGCAAAAGCGGGAGTCCCGGTTGTCCAGACTCTTCACAACTTTCGGCTGCTTTGTCCCCCGGCAATAATGTACCGTGCTGGAAAGGTCTGTGAGGAATGCGTGGGAAAGACCTTTGCTTGGCCGGCAGTAAAACATGGATGTTATCGGGGGCACGTCGCAAGCTTGGCGGTGGCAAACATGGCGTTCGCCCATCGCGCTGCCGGCACTTGGAACAAAACAGTCTCAGTGTTTGTCGCTCTAACTGAATTTGCACGGGGGAAGTTTGCGTCGGCGGGAGTGCCGGAAGAGAAAATCGTAGTCAAGCCAAATTTCGTAACCGATAGCGATCTCGATATTGGGAATGGATCGGGTGGCTTTGTGTTGTTCGTAGGGCGACTGTCCGACGAAAAGGGCATTCAGGTTCTTCTCGATGCGTGGCGCAAATTGAAAAGAAAACCAGCACTGAAGATCGTCGGCGATGGTCCGCTGCGTCCCCTGGTTCAAAGTGCAGCCGAGGAAATCGCAGAGATCGAGTGGCTGGGCACGCGGGAGAATTCTTATACTCTCGACCTCATGCGGCAGGCCACCGTATTGGTACTTCCATCTTCATGCTATGAGGGATTTCCACTCGTCGCTGCAGAGGCGATGTCCGCAGGACTCCCGGTGATCGGTTCCGGGCATGGATCGATCGCTGAGATCATTGCGCATGGTGAAACGGGACGCTTGTTTACTCCGGGAGACCCGAGCGCATTGGCAGAGCAGATTGATTGGGTCTTTCACCATCCTCGCGAACTCGGCGGCATGCGGAAACGAGCACGCCAGGAGTACGAGCGTAAGTACAGCGCAGATCGCAACCATTCGATGCTTATGGATATTTACCAGCTCGCAATCAGCAGCAACTCGCGATAGGTGACTATCCTGCGGGATTCGATTCCGCATAACTCATTCCTTCTCATCTTGGATTCTTCAATACGAACCGACAACTGTAGGCAATCGCAATTCATTCCCGGAAAGGACTCGTCATTTATGCCGGCTAGTGAGTTCCATCACGAGTGTTATCACGTGCTCGATATTCCTTTGGCTCCCGTGCAGATCCCGGATTTGATTGCGCAAATGGAGACGTGGATCGCGGAGCGAAACAACGGGAAATGCGTGACCTTCGCCAATGTTCACGTTGTGATGGAGGCTCAACGGGATAAGGCGTTCCGTTCTGTCTTGGATGGAGACCACGCGTTCATCGTTCCCGACGGCAAGCCTCTGGTCTGGCTCGGGCGCTGGTCAGGATTCCCCTTGAAGCATCGCGTTTACGGTCCCGATGTGATGCGAGATTTCATTGCACGGACGGCAGGCAAAGGATATCGGCATTTCTTTTACGGCGGCTCACCGGGGGTTCCGGAAACACTGAGGAATAACTTTACGGAGAAGTTTCCAGGAACGGAAGTTGCAGGAGTGTATTCACCGCCGTTCAGAGAATTGAGCCAAAGTGAAGACGAAGTCATCGTTCAACTCATCAATTCCGCCCGACCCGATGTGCTGTGGGTCGGACTCGGATGCCCCAAACAGGAGAAGTGGGCTTTCGAGCACCGCGAGCGTTTGCGGGTTCCCGTGATCGCAGCCGTGGGCCAGGCTTTTGATATTCACGCCGGTCGCGCGAGACAGGCACCGCGGTGGATGCGCGATCGTGGGCTGGAGTGGCTCTTTCGCTTCGGCAGCGAACCGCGAAGACTCTGGAAGCGTTACCTTATCTATAACTCCCAATTTATTTGGCGCGTATTGACGTCATAGGATTATCAAGAACGCTGAAAGATGATGAAGATGGCACCTCTTGTCACAGTCGGAATTAACGTTTTCAATGGTATGCCCTGGCTCCGCGAGACTCTTGCGAGCATCCTGGGGCAGACCTATAAAGACTTCCGCGTCCTGATCATGGATGATGGCTCTACCGACGGTACGAGTGAATATCTGGATCAAATCCACGACGAACGCGTTGAAATCATAAGACAAGCAAATCAGGGAATGACCACCGCTCTCAACAATACGCTTGATCGGATTGAGACTCCGTGGCTTGTTCGTTCCGACGCAGACGATATCTCGTTTCCCGATAGGCTGGCAACGATCGTGGAGTATATCCATCGTTATCCCGAAACAGGGATGTTCTATTCGCGCGCGGCGCACTATCAAAGAGGAGTCATTCTGGGGCAGTTGAAAACGACCGAAGGCAGCCCTGCTCAGTTGAAAGCTCTTGCACAGTCCGGGTATTTGCCCTCCGTGAATCATTCGTCGGTGGTTTACAACATGGCGCATGTGACAGCGCTCGGCGGGTATCGCAGTGTATTCGATGTGGATTACGACATGTTTGCCCGCATGGCTCGAACAGGCGCGATGAGGTTTATCCCGAAGACCCTCGTGGGATACCGGTTGAACTCGAAAAGCATGTCGATGCAGGACATGCGAGAGCATTCCAGTCACATCCTCTACGTGCAATATATGCTCATCTCGGAAGTGGCATCGTTGGCGCCAAGGCCATATTCCGATGTAAGACATATTATTGATCGGCTTGTAGATGAGAGTGCTCTCGCGTACCAGACGAAGCTAAAAGAAGCGGTAGTTGCGATCGGGGATGATCAGTATCTGTTCGCGTCGACGGCTATCATTCAAGCTCTTTGTCGCGCACCGTCCTTATTTCTATCGCGCTTCTTGTATCACCTGGGTCTGAGGGGGAAGGCACGGGTAGGCGTAGACCCGAAAAGGTTTTATTCGCATGCCGCCGAACTATGGCCAGGGGTGAATTTTACTTGCATCGACTGCAGTTTGAGTTCGTATGGTGAGGCGCAGTGATCAAGTTCGCTAAAACGGCGAGACTGAGCGCTAAACAATGGGTTCAAAGGGTTCCGACTCTGTGGCGGTTCTGGCTTGATTTCCGCCACGCCTTGCGAATGCTTGAGCTCACAATCTCAACGAAAAGCGCATATTTCAATAAAGCTCATGTCGGAAACTTCTGGGATTACACTGCAGAACCCCACCAAGAGCGCAATGTTCGCGTCCTTCAGGCACTGGATGCGCAGAGGGTTTCATTCGACAGCAAGGTCCTGGAAATTGGTTGCTCGGAGGGAGTATTTACGGCCGAGCTCGCAAAGCGATTCGCGTGCGTGAACGCAATCGATCTTTCCGACGTAGCTTGTTCACGAGCGAAGGTTCGCTGCGAAAAATCTTCTAATGTCACCGTTTCGAAGCGTGATATCTGCAGAGAACCCCTGAAGCCGAGCGAGACATATGACGTCGTGGCAGCGATGGATGTGTGGGATTACATGTGCAGAAGTCGGAGTCGCTTGATTGCGTTGACAGAGCAATTAAATCGATCTCTCAACTTGAATGGGCTGCTTATCCTGACAGACTGTAGAATGCCGGAGCAGCAACGAAGAGCATGGTGGCAGAGATGGTTTCCGTGCGGAGCCGATGCCCATTTCGAACACATTCAGGCTACTCCAGGTTTTTCGCTTGTTTGGAGGGATGTGCATGAGGGTTTCGACAGTTATCCTACACATCTGTTGGCGATCTTTCGAAAGACTGGCCCGAATTCCTAGCTCGACGCCTGAACATTTACTCGGAGAAAAGGTGGCCTTCAATCTGTGTCTGTTCCCATTCCGGGGAGATCAAAAAGACAGTGCTTGACGAATTGGACAGCGAGACTCTTGCGAAGCGGGAGCTGTTCCGCGGAACGCGGTCATTATCCAGTCGGTTGATGCGGAACGGCTTCTTCACTGCTTCGGGAGTGGTGGTTGCCGGTCTTGCAGGTCTGTTCACCGTGCCGCTATTCCTGAGATGGCTTGGCGTGGAGGGCTACGCTCTAATCATCTCCACTGCAGCGATTGCCGCTCTTCCGTCCTGTCTCGAAAGCGGTTTATCCCTGTCCGTTACCAGGGAAGTCGCTGCGAATAAATCCGACGCCGAGTTTTTTTCATCGGCGGCGGTGGCATATGTGATATTCGGCGGAATCACATTCGTGGTCGCAGCCCTTTCGATTCTGGTATTCGGTACTGTGATAGATGCGTCGTCGTTGACCCATCATGATGCCAAAGTCGCCAGTTTATTGTTCGCCTTTGCATTCGCTACGGAGCGAATCCTCGATTTCTCGTTAGCGACCCTCGCGGGCATGGAGCGCTTCGATGTCTCGAGCTTTTTGAGCACCGCTCTGGTGATCGGGCGGGCAGCGATCTCGATTATCGTTCTATGTGCCGGTGGACGTTTGATTGGCGTGGGGCTAACCTATGCGACCTGTTCTCTTGCAGTGGCCCTCACAGGGATACTGATATCTTGCAGATTGGCCGATGTTCGACTTCGTTTGGCACTATGCCGCTGGTCTCGATTGAAATCCTCGCTTACCTTCGGTGCGGTGGTTACCGTTACTGGACTTCTTCAGCGCCTCATTAATGACGGGCGCATGTTGCTGACCGGAATGCTTTCTGGTTGGGCGGGAATGGCAATGCTATCGGTCGGACAGAAGTTTCCACAGGCAGTCTGTGATGTGAGCTGGCGAGCTGCAGAAACGATGGTTCCTTTTGCAGTCGGAATCGATGAGGACGACTCTTTTTCGTCAAACAGCTTATTCCGGCAGGGCACCCATCACGTCATAATGCTTGTTTTGCCCTCCTGCATCTTTCTTTTCCTCTCGGCTCCGACACTCGTCAGTCTTTGGTTGGGTAGCCCGACTCCAATCGCGATCTCCGTCCTTCGCCTCACCTCGATTGCTGTCGTCCTCGATGCTATCGGCCTCGCAGCAATCCAGATGCTCTGGGGAAGAGGATACGCAAAGTTCCTGCTTTGGCTGCACACGGTCTCCTCTGCGGTGTGCCTGGCGGTGACCGTATTAATGGTTCACAAGATCGGAGTTGCCGGTGCGGCAATTGGCCTGATCGGGGCTAGCTCGGTTGCAAGTGTCGGCGCGCTTGCAGGTATTCAAAGACTGTGCCGTGTTGACGTGATCAAGGCATTTGGGAAGGTCCTTGCAGGATTAGCTATTCCGCTCGTTGGGCTCACCTGTTCCACGATCCTGGTTCCACAGTTCCTGCCCTCTCTGGGCGGGAAAGTAGGATACATCTTGTTGCTGATGGTGAGCGCTACGACGTACCTGGTCCTCCTGCTCCTGTTCGGCATGGATGAAGGTGATCGAGCAAGAGTCCTCGTCTTAAAGGAACGCTTGTTAGCAAGGCTCTGGGTGAGACTCGATGGAGCTGACTGAACTATCCCCGCGACTCTCCGTCGTAATCCCAACTTACAATCGAAGGGCTCTGCTATCGCTATGCCTGGACAGCGTATTCGATCAGGATTGCGATTCGAATCTATACGAAGTAATCGTGATAGTGGACGGGTCGGAAGACGATACGGCGGACATGCTCAGTTCAAAGATGCCGGCGTGCGGTCTCCGTTACATCGTGCAGAAGAATGCCGGACAGGCAGCTGCGCGCAATCAGGGGATTCGCGCTGCGCAAGGAAGATTAATTCTATTCCTTGATGACGATATCCTCGTGCCTAGAAATTTCATTTCCAGTCACGTCGCCGCTCACACATCTGGCGATTCAATAGTCGCTTTCGGAGCAGTTTATGTCTCTCCATCGAGCCAGCGCGGGCTGGCAACCTCCTATACTGATTCCTTCTCAAGGATCTACTACGGAGAGCTCGAGGATGGCGGAGAGATTCGATATCCGGAACACATTCATGTCCTTCCCAACAGCTCGATTCCAAGAAGTGCACTTCTCGAGCTGAACGGATTCGATGAGCGGTTCTTCCGGGCGCACGAAGACACCGAACTCGGAATCCGTTTGTGGAAGAAACAATTTCGTTTCGTCTTCCTGCGCGGAGTCGCTTGTATGCAAGTGTTTGGTAAACGAGCGGTCGATGTCGGCGTTCTGGAGGCGGAGCTCGACGGTCGAAGTGAAGTCCTCTTATGCGAGAAGCACAAAGATTACCGGCATTTTTCTGATCTGGTGCCTCTACCACAGGTGCAACATCTGCTTGAGGAAGCTGCGCTGCGATTTCCCTATACCGGTGAAATCAGCTCCGCAATACTGCAAATGTCAGAACCGCTTAGCGGCTCGCGAATTGGAAGTCGCATCGGTCATCGCCTTATGAGTTATTCGCGGCGAGCGACTCTCCATCGGGCATCTTGCGCTGCCTTAGGTGGCACAGAAGTTCTTCGTGAACATTTCTGGAAACGCTTGCCAGTCCTTATGTACCATCACGTCGGGCCAGAAAGGGGACTGGGCCCACATACAGTGGGTACAGAAGAGTTCGCGAGGCAGATGGAGTGGCTGCGCAACGCTGGATTCGAGAGTGTAAGCCCAGCTCAGTGGCGTGCATGGTGTGAGGATGGCAGGCAGTTGCCGGCGAAGCCAGTCATTCTTACATTTGATGACGGATTCTCAGATCTGGAACAGCACGCGTTCCCAGTGCTCGAGAGGCTTGGATTAACTGCAACAGTGTTTCTCGTAACTCGCGAAATCGGCGGAACAAACGAGTGGGATCGGGTTAAAGGGATGAGAGAAACACGATTGTTGGATGCCGATCAGATAAGAAACTGGGTTCGAAGGGGAATCGAGTTTGGCGCACATACGCGAACCCACCGCGATCTGAGCAAGTGCGACGGCGACGAACTGGTGCAGGAAATAGTCGGAAGCGCAGATGACCTTGAATCCCTCACAGGTGCCCGCCCCAGCAGTTTCGCCTACCCTTATGGAATATTCACTCCTGAAGCCAAGGCGATCGTAGCTGCGACTTATAGCACGGGATTTTCGGTGGAGAACGGACGGAGTCATCTCGGTACCGACTATTACATGCTAAAGCGCACCATGGTGTTGGGGAGCGACAGTAGAGTGGCATTTCTATCGCGCTTGAGGATCGGGTGCAGCCCTCTGGACGTTTTGCGCCGCATCATTCCTGTCACTCGTGATCGCGGCAACAGGGAGCCTTCTTATGTGGGTGAGACCCTGTGATGCACGCGCCGCGACCGACCGAGAGTACTGGACGCATGCATGTCGTGTTACACCTCGTGACCAGCGCTTCCGCGTCTATTGCTCAGGCCAGGATGGTGATGGCGCTCGCAGGGGAATTGAGAGAAGGTTATCAACTGCACTGCTGTTTTGTAGATGGGCGCGGCCCTCTCCGAGAGGAGCTTGAATCGGCGGGCGTGCCGACATACGACCTGGGTGGCGAAAATCTTCACGGATTTCGCACCTCACTTTCGCTTTATCGGCTGCTTCGCAATATGCGACCGGCAATACTGCATGATCATTACGCCGGTCCTATCAGCCGCGCGGTTGCCTGGTTCTCCAGAGTCCCATCGATACTGTTGCACGCACATAGTCAGATCCCCCAACAAAGATGGAGTCCCTGGTCGAGATCCTCGATTTTCGCAGATCACGTTATTGCTAGTTCACGGGCCGTCGCAAGTTGCATACGTGCTAAATCAATAATCGTGGCATACCCCGGACTGAATCTGCGCACGAAGGCGCGCGGTATTGAATCGACCAATGTGATCGGTACCGTCGGACGCCTCTCAGAAGAGAAGGGAACGAAGTACCTAATCAGAGCAATGGGATTGCTTCGCGAACGGATTCCCGAGCTTAGACTCGTAGTGGTAGGAGCAGGCCCGCAGAAAGCAGAATTAGAGGCATTGGTAGTCGCATTGGATTTAAAGTCACGCGTGGAGTTTGTCGGCTGGCAGCATGACATTCAGAGTTACCTCGACAGTTGGGACCTTTTCATCTTGCCGTCGCTTCAAGAGGGATTTGGGGTGGCAGCTGTTGAGGCGATGTCGAGCGGATTGCCGGTTATCGCTTCGCGTGTGGGCGGGTTGGAAGAAGTAATTATTGATGGCAAGACCGGTTGGCTGGTTGAGCCCGGAAATCCAGAAGCGCTGGCTCGCCAAATTCAATTAGTGCTTTATAACCAGTGCGAGCGACATCAAGTTGCCGAAGCTGGGCGCCAATTCGCGATGGAGCATTTTTCGACTGAAACAATGGTTCGAAAGATTCGTGCAATTTACGAACTCTGCGATGAGGTGCAGTAGGAAGGGCGGACAGACTACTGCAGGGGGAGGATTACTCCAGAGGGAGCCGTGGCTCGCTACTCATCGCAATCGGGGCCTGATGTAGCGCCGGTGAGTTTGAGACTCTGTCCATAAATTGGGAGTGTCGGTGCGTTTTGTTGGTAATTGGAATACGCATCGCGCCAGGTTGGCGAATTTACCTGGCTGTTCTGCGGTTCGGCATGGTCACGATTAAAGTGTCCGCAGACGCTGCAGAAGCGCTCCAGTAGGTCGCTCATATCATCATCATGCGCCGGTAATGACTGACGGCCGAGACCCCACCCGAACACTCGATCCATGCTCGATGCGGCTCCGCAGGGATAATAACCGCTGGGCCCAAGACCGATACCGCACACTTGTGTAATTTCGCATCCGTTGCGGAAATCTGAACTGGCATAACGGGCCGTATCTACAGGTGCAATATTAAATCCGTCGTGATACTCGACGTAAGGATTACGCGTTTTAGAGCTGTTCTCAATATGAACATCGCTCGGTACCTGTGATAGAAGCTGCTGAGCTCGACTTCCAAAACCGTTCGTGAAAACCTCAATCCGAGTTGACGGAGAATATTGATCCCGGTATGTCCTTACAAGCTCAACGATCTTGAGAAAGTCGCGGTGAACGGTAGGCTCGCCGCCGATCAGGACGATTTCGGACCAGTGCGCACGAGCAGCAATGCTTTCGCTTATGAACTGTTGGATTTGTTGCACGCTCAACTGCAGGTTCGTAGGAGCCTGCGGCGAGGAACGATCGCAGTTATAACAGCTCAGATTGCAGGCATAGGTGATGTTCAGTTCAATCCGAGTTCTGCTCCGTTTGTATTGGGGGCCGAGCAACCGTGTAGCAAACGGCCGCACACGCAAATGTCTCCAGGTGCGCGTCCCTGAGGCGATACGCTTCTTTAGCCATTTGGGAAGCCGCGGTTTCAACGAGGTGTATGCACGTTGAGCGATCGTTGAACGCAAATTTGACAATGTACCCGTCCCTCGCCCAATCGCTCTATGTGGTGATGTGCGACCATTATATGTCGCTTATGACTTATCAGAAAAGGGAATATCTGCCCAATTAGAGATCTAGATATTCCGTTGGTCACGTGGTTCGACTCTTCACGGGTCAAGCCAACGGCATCAATGGAGATAAGCCGTCTGCTGCAGTTCAGACTGCGTGACTCAACATATGTGCGACATGTGTCGTGGTCAAGGCGTGGTCAAAGTGCAGACGAAGTCGCGGGCCCTGCTTGCGATCGTGCCGCTGCGAATCTTTGCCAATGCGGGTGCAGGAGCTTCACCTTTTTTCCGTTATGGGGCTTTCGTGAACAAGCGTGGCCCGGAGCTTCTTTGCAAGTTGGGCATCCGGTGAAGAGAGCAGACGATCGGATTTGAATGAGTCCTCTTCTTCTTGGACTTTTAGCGGGGGGCATTAGTTGTCCTCAATTCCACCGGCGCATTGCTGGCTTGTTGCTTTTGCGACTCCATCACACAGTCCTGCGCGTCCCCAACCATATGTCTGACCGTCGGAGCCTCTTTGACGCTGACCGCACGACGAATTTCAATAAGCCTCTTAAGAAATCCCGAAATGTCCATGCCCCGGAGCCCCACTAGCGAATTCATTGGCACACTAAGACAAACAAAGGACGGTGCAAGTCCCCAATTGCAAGGCCCAATCCCCGCATTGGCAAGAAATTGCCAACCCAGAATCGAGTTTGCAGCCAAAGGTTCCCATTTCAAATGGCACTTTGGTGTAAATCACAGCGAGGGATCCTAAAGACAAGGCTTCGCGAAACTTCATACGATTCCGTCAAGCGACACCGACTGTGGTCCGAGTTGGCCACGTCTATGTAAGTCCAAGTCAAGAGAAAGGCACAGGTGTCCGTAGCGCGCTCGGGAGCGCCCATTGATCGATCAGGATGGCCGTATTGCATCAGTGGCCTCTCGGCCGATGGTTCCTGTCCTCAAGCAGAACCAAACCTCTATTTGCAGCCTCGGGCTCGGAGAGAGCCGTCGCCGAAGATTGAGTTTGTGTTCTCTGCCAGTCCCGAAACAATTCGTAGTGAGCCTCCGGAGTTTGAGCTCCTTCGCACAGTGGCCAACTTGCAGGACCTGGCAGTCTGCGCACAGAATAATCCTGATGCTTTTTATTCAAGGGCAGGTTTTTTCGCTGCCCCCGTGCCTCCGAACTCCTCGGTGGGCACGAAATCCTGTTGTCTGCGTTCGACCGCGAGCCAAATAGGCAACGATCTTCCTTGCCACCGTCAGCGTGGCGCGGTTGCGATTACCTCTCTTCATTTCTTTTTTGTAGATCAGGGCCAGTTCATGGCACTGTCTAGGGGCCAGTTTCGCGGCCTCCACCAGCATGTGCTGAATGTGTTTGTTGCGCTGCTTGGAAATGGGTGTTCTCAGCATCTTATCGGCCGAGCTCTTCTCCGCTCCGCACAGTCCGCAATAACTGATGGCCAGTTTGATCGATCGGAAGCGAGAGACATCGCCGATCTCCAAAGCCCAGGTCAGCTGCGGTGATCGGACCGACTCCGGGCACCGTCCGCAGCCGCTGCAGTCTCTCTCGCAGCAGCGGGTCACGTTCGAGCGAACTGACCAGGGCATAGTCCAGCTTCTGCGCCCGAACGACGTGTTCGCGGCTCAGCTTCAGCAGCGGCCGCGGCCCTTGTCTGGAACGCCGTGCCAACAATTTCCTCTGGTTCCTCAAATGACAATGAAATGACTAGAGCGCCGTCGAACTTTTCGACTCGTTGTGCTGCAATCAACTGTCGACCTTCGAGACTCGTTTCCGTTCTGCCCGCATTGTTGACTGATGCAAAGCATGACGAGAACACCTTCGAAGGCTCGAGATAACGCTTCGAGGGGAAAGCATGAATTATTCACGTCTCGTATTAGCCGCAGTCGCGGCTCTGATCACATTTTTCGCTTGGGGATTTTTGACAGAGGGTTGGTTACTGCGGAAGGATTTCGCGGCATCGGCGACGCTTTATCGAACATCGGATTTACAGATGAAGTACATGCAATTGGGCATGGTGGCAACTCTAGTGGCTTTGCTCGCCGCTGTTGTGCTCTACGCTGGCTGGTGCGGTGGCGCATCCGGGGCTGTCCGGGGCCTGCAATTCGGGCTTCTGATCGGAGTGTTTGTCGCTTGCATCCATTCAATTTCCAACCTTGTCACGATGAACATGCAAACGAAACTCGGCTTGGAAATCGCTATTTGTAACGCGTTTGGTTGGGTATTGGTCGGTCTTGTAATTGGGCTGGTTTACAGGCCGTTCAAACCCTGAATCTCTTCCAGAGCATCCTTCAGCGTCACTAAAAATGGTCACGGCCTTTCATAGCAATGAAGTCCGATGGCATTGCCACGCAAGGGGTATTGTCGGTTTCCGCTGTATCGCTATGATTGGCGATATATCGAACTCACTGATGGTTAGGAGTCAATGAATGAAGCAGTTGTTGAGTCTATCGGGTTGGCCGCCTGTGGGTGGCGCTGGACCATTTGATACCCGCAAAGCAGCTTTTGCGCGCAGTCCGGAATCAGTGACCTTGAAAAGGGTCGACAGGATTGTGGGCACACGTATCGACCTGACCTGCATGTTCGGCAAAGAAGTTGTGACCTTCCGATTTTTTGCGGTAAATCCAGGAATGGCCGAAAATGTTGCCGAAGTTCTAAGGTGTAATGCGGGAAAAAGCTTGCTTGACCTCGGTCTGCTTCCGGTTGCCGAATGTGAATGGTCAAAGTGAATCCCCGGCAAGCCATGCTCTACGTTCACAACAGAAACCAAGCGAGAATCGAGCGGGGAATATCACCCTAAGCGTCCAATTCCCAATGAAGCGGCGGAAGTTCGGCCATCTCGAAATGGCACTGCCACATTTTCGAACAGAGAAATCGGGCCGTTCTTCTCGAATTTTGAATTACCGGAGTTTCTCTCTTCCATTTCGGATATTCGAATCGCGCAACTCGCCCGGAAATTCACAGAATCTTCCTTTTCTCTCTCAAACTGCTGATTCTGCAGAATCGATGGCGGAGCGCGAAGAATTCGAACTTTCGGTACCTTTTCTCTCGTCCCTTTTTGATCTGGAAAGGGACTGCCGAATTCCCAAACAGAGAAATTGCCCATACTTCGGGCGCTCATCATAGGCAGAGAATCTTCTCTCGTCCCTTCCAATCAAAATTCTCGCGAATTCGCCCGAAAAGGTACTAAGAGTTCGAATCTCGCTTGTAAGTTGTTAATTATATGGTCTATA
>CAWFWK010000025.1:0-26665 GCA_963819425.1 uncultured Acidobacteriaceae bacterium
CGCACGCGCCTATGGCTTGTAGTCTTTGCTGCCAGTCACATCGACGACGGCCTGCACCGGCAACTTGTCGCTCGATCCGCCCGCAAGTACGCGCACCTTCTCCTTCTCCACGCGCCACACATGCCCCGGAGCGTCCCAGTACGCCAGGTCGCGCGCCTTCAGTTCCATCGTCACATCTTTTTCCGCGCCTGGCTCGATCCGCACCCGCTTGAATCCCTTCAATTCCAATTTGCGGCCGCGTTACCGCGGATCCCATAGTGCTGCACATAAATCTGTACAACTTCATCGCTCGCGCGCTTTCCGGAGTTCTTCACCTTCACGTGCACCTGCACACTGCCATCCGGATCCATTTGCGACGCGCTCGGACTCACGCCCTTGTAGTCAAACGTCGTATAGCTCAGCCCATATCCAAACGGATAGAGCGGCTTCTTCTTGCTGTACAGATACGTCTCGCCATCCAGCAGGTTGTAGTCAAGAATCGGCTGCAACTGATCATCGCCCGTCGGCCACGTCTGCGTCAGACGGCCCGCCGGCGAGTAATCGCCAAACAAAACATCCGCCAGCCCATGGCCTTCTTCCTGGCTGTTATGCGTGATGTGCACGATCGCCGGCACGTTCTGCTGGCTCCAGACAATCGCATACGGAAAGCTCGACCGCAGCACCTCAATCGTCTTCGGATTCGCGGCAAAGATCTTCTTCACCAGCTCTTCCTGCTCCAGCACAATCGTCTTGCGATCAACATCCTCTTTTCCATTCGAAGGCATCGGGCACTGATCCCATCCTGCATTGCACTCCGGATGATTCCCGACCACCACGATCGCCACATCGGCTTTCTTCGCCAGCGAAGCCGCTTCCTCCACATCCGAGCCATCCGCGAACACCACCTTCACACCCGCGCCCGCTGCCTCCCGTATGCCGTCGAGAATCGTCACCGAATACGGCCACGTTCCGCTGTACCAGTCCTGCAACACCTGGTCGATCCACGGCCCAATCACCGCGATCGTCTTCAACTTCGTCTTGTCGAGCGGCAGCGTGTTGCTTTCGTTCTTCAGCAGCACAATCGATTCATCCGTCGCCTGCCGCGCCAGTTCCTTGCTCGACGCGCGCTCCCACGGCGGAACTTCCCCGCCCGTCTCGACCCCAATCTTCGCGTATGGATCGACTCCCGGAGGGTCCATTTCTCCAAGCTTCAGATAGACGGTCAGCAGATTCTTCAGCGCGGCATCCATGTCCGCTTCCGTCAGCAGCCCATCCTTCAATGCCTTTGTCAAGATCGGGCTTGTAGGTGTCAAGAAAATGATTGATTCCCGCCTTCACCGCCGCCGCCGATCCCTGCTCCTTGTCCGGAAACTTCTTGTGCGACGTGATCAGCAAGCCCAGCGCGCCACCGTCCGTACAGATCAGTCCATCGTTACCCCACTCCTTGATCATCACGTCCTTCAGCACCGGATGAATCATCATCGGAATTCCATTCCAGGAGTTGTACGAAGCCATCACCGCGCGCGAACCGCCTTCTTCAAATCCCATGCGGAACGGCACGGAGTAGTATTCGCGAAAAAGCCGATCATCGAAATCCGAAGACGTATGCGTGCGTCCGTTCTCGTTCTCATTCGCCAGGAAATGCTTCATCAGCGAAGACGCCTGCCAGTGCTTCGGATCAGGTCCCTGCAACCCCTGAGCAAACGCCACCGTCAGCGTTCCCACCAGATAGGGATCCTCGCCGAGCGACTCTTCCGTCCGTCCCCAGCGCGGATCGCGGCTCAAATCCGCATTCGGCGCCCGCACCACAACTCCGCCGCGATCGAAAACCGGATTCTGGTAGAAGTAGCGCGCCTCGTATCCCTTCGAGCGACGCCAATCTTCTTCAGACAGATCTGGATCCCACGTCGCGCCCAGTCCCTTCTCCTGCGGAAATGTCGTCGTCGGCGCCGGTTGTCGTCCCCGCGCTGCCCAATTCGCCGGCCCGCCCAGCGCCAGCCCATGCAGCCCTTCCACCTGTCCCGAAAAAACGATCCCCAGCCTCGGAAACTTCGGATGGTCCGACATCAACTGAACCTTTTCATCGAGCGTCAACCGCCCCAGCAGGTCCTGAATGCGCGCGCTGTCAGAGAGCGATGTGTTTCGAAAAGGATAGTCAGTCTGTGCCCGCGCTACCGTCGTCACACCCGCCACCAACACCAGCCCCAACACCCAAAACACACCCCTGCCACCCGCTAGACGCATCCCGAATTCCTCCTCGATGAGAACACCGAAGATTATCACGCGCCCACTGCGAAACCATCCTGAGTAAATCGATTGACGTCGCTCTAACTATTTCAGACCACTCGGCCGTTGCAGACGCAAAACAAAAGAGCGAAGCGCAAATCGCGCCTCGCTCTTTTTCTGATCACTGACAACTGATCCCTGATCCCTGTCTCAGTACAGCCTGAAGTTGACCTCGATGCTCATCATCACCGGCACAGGCGTTCCGCCCTTCATCGCCGGCTTGAACTTGTACTTCCGCACCGCTTCCAGCGCTTTCTCATCCAGCCCCATGCCCAGCGGCCGAACCACGCGCGGATTCTGCGGATTTCCCTGCGCATCCACGATCAGCGAAATCAGGCAGACACCCTGGTACTTGGCGCGCCGTGCCTCATCCGAAAACTCAGCCTCTGGCGTAAAGATCGGAATCGGCGCCGAAACACCACCGCCAATGTGATAAACGCCGCCACCGGTATTGCCGCCCGTGCCCGGTCCATATCCATTGCCGTTCCCCGAGCCAATGCCGCCGCCATAGCCGCTGCCCATGCCACCGCCGCCGCCCGAGCCGTTCGACGCCAGTTGCACATTGGCGGAGTTCTTCACTCCGAAATTCACCATCTGCGGGTTATCCGGCAGCGTGATGTCCTTCTGCACATTGATCGCCGGCGTAAACGCGAGCTTCGGCTTTTCCAGGATCGGCACCATCGGGGGCGTAATCGGATCCTTCATCCGCGGGGGCAGCTTGCCCTTCATCGGATCGACAATGTCATGCGAGCCGCCGCCGCCACCGCCACCCGCCGGCGTAGCCATTTTGGGCGCCTTCAGAATGTCGCTTACATCCACGTTGGTCAGGGTCACCGCAGGCTTCACAACCGGGCGAATGAACGTGATTCCGAGCCAGATCACCAGCGCAAGAATTGCAAGGTTAATAAAACTCGCTGTCCCAACGGCCCAGGGATTCGCCTTCACAGCCATCCGGTCCGGCACCGGAATCGGTGTCGACGTCAGAACCAGAGGTGGAAGCTTGGCGGGGAAGAAGACGTCGTGGATATTTTCGTAGAGATCCTTCCAGATCGGCTTCTCGTCAAACGCCTTCCCGAGGAACGAGTCAAGCTCGTGACCTTCCGTCGAGGGTAAGTCGGCCATTGTCTCCGGATCTGGCTGAGTTAACACGTCATTTGCCATATTTGCCGATGCTGTCCCTGTTGGCTGCGGCTGCCCTGGTTGGCTCTTGCCACGCTTCCCAGTTCGTCACTCCATTATGCTCGACATTGCCCGTCTTTGTCTTTAGATGAACAGACGAAGCGTTTTGGGTTGTCGTGTTCTCCACAGACTCATATTTCTCGGAAATGGGAGCTCCCATAAACGATAGACGGAGTCCGACAGCAGTTGTTACCCTAAAAATTCTCTTCTGCTCCTTTACACTAAACATTCACGATCTTTTTACCGTTTCAGGGAGTTCCAATGTCTCCAGCGCCGGAGTTGAAGGCGACCTTAACCTTGCCGCAAACTGCCTTCCCCATGAAGGCAAATCTACCTCAGAATGAGCCTCTTCGCCTCAAAAAGTGGGCCTCGCTCCGGCTTTATGAGAAATTGCGTGAAACCTGCGCCGGCCGCCCCGCCTACCTGCTCCACGACGGACCTCCCTACGCCAACGGTCCCATCCACCTCGGCCACGCCCTGAACAAGGGATTAAAAGACTTTGTCGTCAAGTCGAAAACCATGGCTGGCTTCGACTCCCCCTACGTCCCCGGCTACGACTGCCACGGCCTGCCCATCGAGATCAAAGTCGACGAGCAGCTCGGCCGCAAAAAACTGGAGATGCCCGTTCCTGCCGTACTCGCCGCCTGTCGCGCCTACGCGCAGAAGTACGTCGACCTGCAGACCGCCCAGTTTGAACGCATCGGTTGCTTCGGCCGCTGGGACAAGCCCTACATGACCATGGCCCGCGACTACGAAGCCCGCACCCTCGAGGCCTTCTACGGCTTCCTTGAGAAAGGCTTCGTCTATCGCGGACTCAAGCCCGTCTACTGGTGCATCCACGACCGCACCGCCCTCGCTGAGGCTGAAGTCGAATACGAGTCGCACACCAGCCCATCCATATATGTGCGCTACCGGTTGACCTCACCCCCTGAAGCGCTCGATCCCGCGCTCGCAGGCCGCGAAGTCTACACCATCATCTGGACCACAACTCCATGGACCATCCCCGCCTCCATGGCCGTCGCCTTCCACCCCGACTTCGAATACGTCGCGTTCACCGCAAGCGGCGACCCTAAATCACCCAGCTCGCAGGCGGACCCGGTCTACATCGTCGCCGCCGAACTTGCCCCCGCTGTCATCGCCGCCTGCAAGCTTGGCGCGACCACAGAACTCGCTCGCTTCAAAGGCAGCGCACTCGAGCACACCACCTTCAAGCACCCGTTCCTTGAGCGCAGCATCCTCGGCGTCCTCGCCACCTACGTCACCGCCGATCAGGGCACCGGAGCGGTCCACACCGCTCCCTCGCATGGCGCCGACGACTTCTACACCGGTCAGCGCTATGACCTCGACCAGACCTGCCGCGTCGATGCTGCCGGGCATCTCCATGTCGATCCGGCAGCGTGGCCTCATACTTCCCTCCCTCCCTTCGAAGGCAAAAAAGTCTGGGCCGCTAATCCCATCATCGTCGCCATGCTCGAGGAGTACCGTGCCCTGCTCGCCGTCTCCGATCTCGAACACTCCTACCCGCACTGCTGGCGCTGCCACAACCCGGTAATCTTCCGCGCCACAGAGCAGTGGTTCATCTCGCTTGAAACGCCCATGAAGCGCGCCGACGGATCAGAAACCACCTACCGCCAATTGTCGATCGAAGAAATCGACAAGGTCGTATGGGATCCCTCGTGGGGCAAGGAACGCATCACCAACATGATCGCCACGCGCCCCGACTGGTGCATCAGCCGCCAGCGCATCTGGGGTGTGCCCATCGCCGTGTTCATGTGCGAGGGCTGCAACCAGCCGATCATCGACCCGGCACTCGATCGCAAAATCATCGACCTGTTCGAACGCGAAGGCGCAGAAGCCTGGCACACCACGCCGATCACCGATCTGCTTCCCACAGGAACAAAGTGCTCTCATTGCGAAGGAGTCACGTTCCGCAAAGAAACCGACATCCTCGACGTCTGGTTCGACTCCGGCACAAGCTGGTTCGCCGTCTGCGAATCCGATCCCGATCTGAGCACCATCTACAAAGCATTCCAGCACCCTGGTGAACTTTCCGCAGGCGCGCGATCCGCCGGCGGGGCAGCACATGGGCTCATGCCCTCCTCCGAGCTCCCGGAGGGAGCCATGGAAAATAGCCCAGGACAAGCGGAGCGCAGTCCTGGGAATCCGGCAAAGGAAATCTCTCGGAGCCCCGTAGGGGCGATGGAAATAAGACACCCTGAGGTCCTGTACCTCGAAGGCGGCGATCAACACCGCGGCTGGTTCCACTCCTCGCTGCTCACGTCGGTCGCTCTCCGTGGCCGCGCGCCCTACTCCCACGTCGCCACCGCCGGCTGGACGCTCGATGAGCAAGGCCGCGCCATGTCCAAGTCCCTCGGCAACGGCGTCGATCCCGTCGACATCGCCGAACGCATGGGCGGCGAAATCGTTCGTCTCTGGGTAGCCTCCATCGACTTCCGCGAAGACATGGCCGCCAGCGAAAACCTGATGGCCCGCTGCGCCGAGCTCTATCGCAAGCTCCGCAACACCTTCCGCTTCCTCCTCGGAAATCTCAACGGCTTCGATCCCGTGCGCGATCGAGTGCCCGAAGCCGAACTGCTGCCACTCGATCAATACATGCTCGCCCGCACCCGCGAACTCAGCGAGAAAATCCAAGCCTGGTACGATGCCTTCGAATTCCACCGCGTCTATCAGGCCGTCAACGAGTTCGCCATCGTCGACTTGAGCTCGTTCTATCTCGACATCCTCAAAGACCGCATGTACACCTTTGCGCCGACATCGACCGCGCGCCGTTCGGCGCAGACCGTCCTCTGGCAAATCACCGAAACCCTGGTCCGCCTCGTAGCGCCCATCCTCAGCTTCACCGCCGACGAGGTCTGGGAATATCTACCCGACACTGCCGGTCGCGAAGCGAGCGTGCACCTCGCACTCTTTCCCAAACCCGAAGAGATCTACTCCCAAGAACCCAGCGAAGTTGCTCGAGGAATGGAAGCAGATCTTCGCCGTCCGCGACGAAGCTCTCCGCGTCCTCGAAGAAGCTCGCCAGGCCAAGCGAATCGGAAAGGGGCTCGAAGCGGAATTGGAGATCGGCGCCTCTGGCGATCAGTTCAAGCTTCTCCAGCGCCACGCCGCCGGCTTGAAGGAAATCATCAACGTCTCCGGCGTAAGGGTCGTCGAAAGTTCGCCTGACATCCCCCTTGCCATTACTGCCCTGCCCGCCAGCGGCCACAAATGCGCCCGCTGCTGGAACTTCATGCCTGAAGTCTCCAACTACGGCATCTGGCAAAACGTCTGCACCCGCTGCCACACCGCCCTCCATGAAATGGGGATTCCCGAACCACCGCCGGAGGCCGCCAAATGACCTTCCCCACCCCACGCAAACACTGTCCACTGTCCACTGTTCACTGTTCACTGTCCACTGTTCACTGTTCACTGTGTGAGGCCGCCCAGTGAGCTTTCCCGCTCCACGCAAGCTCCCCTGGCTCCTGCTCATTTCGGCGGTCGTCATCGTCGCTGACCGGCTCACGAAATCGATTGTGGCCTCTCATATTCCCCTCGGCGAAGCCATTCCAGTTATCCCAGGCTTCCTGCGCATCAGCCATTGGCTCAATGAGGGCGCAGCCTTCTCACTCTTCGCAGACTCGGCCTCACCCAACGCCGTCCGCTGGGGACTCATTGCCTTTTCCGCCATCGCCGCAATCGCAGTCCTCATCGCCCTGATCCGCCTCGGCAGCCACATCACCCTGGCCGCCACTGCCCTCGCCCTGGTGCTCGGCGGAGCTCTCGGCAACCTTCACGATCGAATCTTCTACGGCTCGGTCGTCGACTTCATCGAGGTCCACATCTTCGGCTATCACTGGCCCGACTTCAACGTGGCCGACAGTTCCATCGTCGTCGGTGCCTGCCTCCTGCTCCTCGATTCCCTGCTCCCCAGAAAGTCCGTTGAAGCCTCCACCACGATCGAAAGCCATTAACTCGCCGTATGCCTGTCACGCGGGAACCGGGTTTGGTCACATTTCGTAGTTACTTCTGTGCTCTCTAGTACCCTAAAATGAAAGAGACAACATCGACTCGCGCTAGTCCCAGCCGACTGTGCTTGTCGGATAGGTTGCCGATTCCCCAATTGGCCGATGCTTCGGGTGGTCATTCAATTTCAGAGGATTAAATGAGAATCAATTCCGTCTTTCCCTTGCGCATCGTGCGCTTATCACTTTTCGTTTGTACAATTGCCGCTTTCACATTCGCTCCCTCCCGTTCCCTTCAAGCCCAGCGCCTTCCCACCACAGTCCGCCCGCAGCATTACTCGCTCACCCTGGCGCCCGATCTAAAGGCCGCGACCTTCACCGGCTCTGAAACCATCGACATCACTCTCACCGAGCCGACGAACTCAATCACTCTCAATGCCCACGACCTCGCATTCCAATCCGTCAAGATTCAGGCTGCAGGCAAAGTGCAAACCGCAACCGTCTCGCTCGACAAGGAAAAGCAACAAGCCACCTTCACAGTTCCAAACAGCCTGCCCGCCGGCAAGGCCACCTTAGCAATCGAATACACCGGCATCCTGAATGGCGAACTCCGCGGCTTCTATCTCTCCAAGACTGCTCGCCGCAACTACGCCGTCACCCAGTTTGAATCCACCGACGCGCGCCGTGCGTTTCCCTCCTTCGACGAGCCCGCCTTCAAGGCCACCTACGACATCTCGCTCATCGTCGACAGCGGCGATACCGGAATCTCCAACGGCCCCATCGTCAGCGACACGCCCGGCCCCGGCAAAGACAAGCACACTCTCAAGTTCCTCACCACGCCCAAAATGTCCACGTATCTCGTGGCCTTCCTCGTCGGCGACTTTCAATGCTCCTCCGGAGAACAGGACGGCGTCGCCATTCGCACCTGCTCCACGCCCGACAAAGTCGCTCTCACCACCTACGGTGTAGATGTCGCCAAGTACGTGCTTCACTACTACAACACCTACTTCGGCATTCCCTATCCGCTCAAGAAGCTTGACCTCATCGGCCTGCCCGACTTCGAAGCCGGCGCCATGGAAAACTTCGGCGCCATCACCTATCGCGAAACCGCACTGCTCATCGATCCCAAAACAGCTTCCATCAACGCCAAGACCGGAGTCGCCCTCGTGATCGCACACGAAATGGCGCATCAGTGGTTCGGCGATCTGGTCACCATGCAGTGGTGGGACAACATCTGGCTCAACGAAGGCTTCGCTACGTGGATGGAGAACAAGCCCGTTGAAGCCATGCATCCCGAATGGAACATCGATCAGGTTGTCGCCGCCGGAATGGACGGTACCTTGAACCTCGATGCGCAGCCCACCACCCGCGCCATTCGCGCACGCGCCGATACTCCGGCCGAAATCGAGCAGATGTTCGACGGAATCTCCTATGGCAAAGCCGGCGTCGTTTTGCTCAGCGTTGAAAACTACGTTGGACCGGAAACCTTCCGCAAGGGCGTGCACAACTACCTCGCCGCCCATCTCTACGGCAACGCCACCGCTGAAGATTTCTGGAGGGCACAGACCTCAACCAGCCATAAGCCAGTCGACAAGATCATGGAGAGCCTCGTCGCCCAGGCAGGCGTGCCTCTGCTCACATTCGGTCAGCCCGTCGGTGGCAAGGTCTCCGTCTCGCAGAATCGTTTCTACCTCAGCCCCAGCATTCAACCTCAACCCGCTCAGAAATGGACGCTCCCCGTCTGCTTCAAGACCACCGGCGACAAACAGGAGTGCCAGCTTCTCTCGCCCGACACAACGTCGCTGACCGTTCCGCAAAGCGCGCTCTTCTTCGCCAACGCAGGCGGCAAGGGATACTACCGCACTTCCTACACCCCAGCCGACTACGCTGCTCTCGCTTCGCAAGTCGAGACCGCTCTCTCCCCCACCGAGCGCATCAGCCTCATCGGCGACAAGTGGGCACAGGTCCGCGCCAACAAATCCACCGTCGGCGACTACCTTAACCTCGTCACCGCCTTGAAATCCGACTCAAACTACAACGTCGTTTCTTCCGCACTCGATGGCCTCGATGCCATCGATGCGCGCATCGCCTCCACACCAGAAGAGAAAAATGCGCTCGATTCATGGTTCCGCCAGACCTTCGCGCCTGAATACGAGAAGCTCGGGCCCCCTTCCGACAAAGACTCGCCCGACAAGAAGCAGTTGCGCGCGTTGCTCTTTGCTGCGCTCGGAAATGCCAAAGATCCGCAGATCATCGCGCAGGCACGCGAGATCGGTGCGCAATACCTCGCCAACGCGAATTCCGTTGATCCCAACCTCGCTCAGACCGCCCTCCAGATTTCAGCACGCAACGGCGACGCCGCGCTCTTCGATAAATTGCAGAAGATTGCCGAAACCTCGACCAACCCCGAAATCCAGATCGGCGCTCTCCGGCTGCTTGCTGTGTTCGAAAACCCCGAGCTCGCCCAGCGCGCTCTGGAATACGCCGTCTCCGACAAAGTCCGCAACCAGGACGCCGCCATCCAGCTCGCTATTTCGCTCGATGCCGAGAAGAATCGCGATCTAGCCTGGAAGTTCATCCAGGCCCACTGGGATGAAGTGAAGAAGGAGTTCACTCCCGAGATGGGTACCGTCCTCGTCGGCGCCACCAGCTCCTTCTGCTCGGTCTCGGACCGCGACGAAGTATCTCAGTTCTTTGCCTCGCATAACGTGCCCGATGCCGATCAGGAACTCAAGCACGCCATCGAGCGCATCAACGGCTGTATCGAACTGCGCAACCTGCAGGAACCGCAGTTGAAGACCTGGCTCGCATCCCAGCCCAGGTCTTCCACCGGCGAAACCGCACATTGATTCTCGTTCCGTCCCAGCGCCGATTCGATCCCCCGTCGAATCGGCGCTGCTGTTTTCCAAAGCGCACTTTCTCCTTCGTCAATCGCGGCGCGAATGTTATGTTGATCCGAAGATGACGCGCATATATTCTCTCTTCCTCGCAGCTCTCGTCTTTTGTGCTGCCTGCACTGCACCCGCCCAGCAAACCCAGCCCCCCGCCGTCACCCAGGCAGTACTCGCCGGCAAACTCATCGACGTCCGCACCGGCGCTCTTCGTCCGCACGCCTACATCCTCATCGCGGGCGACCGCATCCAGTCCATCGCCGACTCCGCCCCCGCCGGCGTTCCCGTCACCGATCTCTCTGCATACACCGTGCTCCCCGGCCTCATCGACGCCCACGCGCACACGCTCTCCAATCCCACAACGCAAAACATCGCCGCGCATCTGCGCACCTCCATTCCCCAGGCCACCCTATGGGGCACATACAATCTCCGCCTCTGGCTCGATCACGGATTCACATCTCTGCGCGACGCCTGCGAAGGCCCCGCGGACTACCCGCAGTTCGCTCTCCGCGACTCCGTCAAACGCGGAATCATCCTCGGCCCGCGCATCACCGCTGCAGGCAGCTGCGTCTCGCTCACCGGAGGCCACGGTGACGGCGCGCCATTCGCGCCAGACATCCTGCTCCCCCGCGGCGAGAACGTCGCCGACTCTGTCGATGACATCGCCCACGTCGTCCGCCGCGACATTAAATACGGAGCAGACTGGATCAAGCTCATGGCCACCGGCGGCGTCATGGATCCCATCTCCGATTACCACGTCCAGGAATTGAGCGAAGCCCAGATGGCCGCCGCCGTCGAAATCGCACATCGCGCCGGAAAGAAAGTCATGGCCCATGCGGAGGGCGCAGTCGGAATCAAGGCCGCAGTCCGTGCCGGAGTCGATTCCATCGAACACGGCACCATGCTCGACGAAGAAGGTGCGGAATTAATGGAACAGCACCACACCTGGCTCGTCCCCACGCTCTACTGCTTCCAGCACGACATGGAAACCGGTCTCAGCAAGGGCCGCGATCCTGACTCGTATGCCAAAGGTGTAGAGATCATGGCCGCACAGGGTCCCGCATTCAAACTGGCTCTAGCTCATCACATCCGCATCGTCTACGGGGTGGACGACGCCGACGTTGACGAGTCAGTCTCGAAAGAATTCGGCGCTCTCGTTCGCGGTGGCATGACCCCGCTCGGCGCACTGCAAGCTGCCACCATCAACGCTGCCACCATGCTCGAAAAAGACAAAGACGTCGGCACCCTTGAGCCCGGCCACTACGCCGACATCGTCGCCGTCCAGGGCGATCCCCTCGCCGACATCACCGTAATGGAACACGTCTCCTTCGTCATGCAAGGCGGCCGCATCATCAAAGACCCCGCCCACCCCGACCGCAACCCCGTAATCCACCTCAAATAGTCCCGACGTAGCCAAGCACAGATTTCTACTTCAACAGAGTTGTCATCCTGAGCGGAGCGCAGCGAAGCCGAAGGACCTGCTTTTCCTTGCGTCCAGACCACAGCAAGTATCCCGCGTCATACCACCACAATAAAAATTGTGTCATCCTGAATGAAGCGGCTTGGGTGCCCATGGACACCAAGTGTCCATGGGGTAAGCGGAGTGAAGGACCTGCAGTTGCTTTTCGACCGCACCACCACAAACCTGGGTGCCCCAGGTCTCGATTCTGAGACCTGGGGATTTTCCTGCCTGCACCGATAGATAATGGACCCATGAAGAACTCGCGCTCGCAGCGCATCGTCCTCGCAGTCCTGGTCATCCTCGCCGCAGTCTCCTCCGCACCCGCCCAGCAAATCGCCATCACTTGGGACGACCTCCCTGCACACAGCGCTCTCCCCGCCGGCGAAACCCGAGTCGAAATCGGCCGCAAACTCATCGCCGCCATGAAAGACGCGAAGATGCCCCCAGTTTACGGCTTTGTGAATGGCGTGCAATTAGAACGCGAGCCCGCCTCCGCTCCCATGCTCAAAGAGTGGCGCGATGCCGGCTTCCCACTCGGCAATCACACCTGGTCGCACATGAATCTCAACACCATGTCCCTCGTCGACTGGGAAGCCGATCTCGTCAAGAACGAGCCAATCCTCGCCAAATACGCCGACGGCGACGACTGGCACTGGCTGCGCTATCCCTTTCTCGCCGAAGGCGACACACCCGAAAAGCGTACCGAAGCCCGCAAATTCCTCGCCGACCGCGGATACAGAATCGCGGCCGTCACCATGAGCTTTGGCGACTACATGTGGAACGAACCCTACGCCCGCTGCCTCGCCAAAAACGACACCGCCTCAATCGCGCAACTCGAATCCACTTACCTCCAGGCCGCAACCGACGATGCCGACTTCCGTCGCGCCATGTCAAAGGCCCTCTACAACCACGACATCCCGTACGTCCTGCTCATGCACGTCGGCGCATTCGATGCCCGCATGCTCCCCCGGCTGCTAAAGCTCTACCGCGACAAGGGCTTCTCCTTTGTTCCTCTCCAAGATGCGGAAAACGACCCGTTCTATGCCACCTCAATCGATCCCTCGCTCCCCGACCAACCCGACAACCTAGAAGCCGCAATGCAGGCGCGAGGCCTCCCGCTTCCGCCCCGCCCCAAACCATCCATGGATCCAAACAGCCTCTGTCCCTAAGTCTCTGACTTCCCGGTCGACATCCGCCCGGATACCGGCCTCAATCAAAAATCAAAATCCCCATCGATTCGAAACAGCCGTCCAACCGAGTTGTAGAACGTGCCGTAGTTCGGAGAGGCGAAGTTCTCCTGCACATCGCGCGGGTTGTCGTGATTCAACACGTTGTACACGCTCACGCCGGCGCGAAACTGAATCCGATGACCGTGAAACGTGAAGTCAACCGGGTACTGGAACTTTGTGTCAAGCGCAACAAACGTAGGAAACCGTCCCGCCTCATTTTCTTTGCCGATATAGTTCCAGTTCTCATCCACTCGCGAGTATGGAAATCCGGTGTGAACATCGAGGATCGGCACAAAGTCGAGCTTGTACGGCAGCCCAATGATGTCCCAGAACAATCCGCGATCCGGCGCATCTGACGATTGTGGCCCGTACTGGTTCGCGCGGATCAGCGGATAGGGAAAATTGCCAAAGAAGCGATTGTAGTCATTGAGCTCGCCATACGCCCTCGCGTGAACGTAGCTCGCAAAGAGTGTCGTCCGTTCATTCACTTTCCACCGCATCAGCGTCAGGAATTCGCGATAGTGCTGGTGGCCCTTATTTAGCAGCAGCAACTGCGACGTGCCGTTCGGCGTTTGCGATGGCTCCATGTAGAACTCCCTCGACGCATAGCGCTCCTCATACCCCAATCTTAGAAACAGATTCTTCCGCAGTTCGTGGTCCAGTTGCAGCGTCCATCCCAGGCTGTAGGGCACGTGCAGCGGAGCCGGCGTCACGTGCGCATACGTCGCCGGCCCGCCGACCACTGTTATGCCGTCCGCCGCATATCTTGAAATCGTCTGCGCCGGAAAGCTGTCGAAGACACCAACATTGATGGGAATCTTGTCGAAGAAAACCCCAAAGCCGCCGCGAATTGCAGTCTTTTCGTCACGTGTAGGCGCGAATACAAACCCGATCCGTGGCGCAACATCGGCGCGTTCCGAAGCCAGACTGTTGTGATCAAGCCGCACACCAATATCCAAAGTCAAGCGCGGATGAATTTGCCAATTATCCTGCACAAAGATCGCGAAATCGTTCACCCGATCCTGCGAAGCAAGCGCACCGGTGTACCGAATGCTGCTGCTCAGGGTGCCATCTTCCCGCAACACCTGCAGGGGAAAGTTCGTGACCGTCCCCTCATACGAAGAGTGCCACCATGAGTATCCAATGACCGGCAAATGTCTCCCGGCATGTTCTATCGGTCGCAGATGAAGCGTCTGCGACCACTGGTATATTCCTGTGGTTCTTTCCTGCTCTTCGAAAAAGCTGCCGGAGTTCTGCTCGGGATAAAGCACCATCTCCCCCGTCCACGTTGCGGGATACAAGTTTGAATTCAGCCGCTTCCATGCAAACAGCGTGTGCAGAAAACCACCGTTATCCAGAATCCACCGATGCGTCAACGAGAGAAAGTAATCCCGCTCGCGATCATTGGCTGTCACCGGCTGAGGGTTGAAGGTGTTGATGTTGGCATATTCGGTATTCTGCGGATCGAGCGCGAACACCGTGCTGAACCGATGGTCGGCAGATGCATTCCAATCAAGCTGCGAGTAACTGTTGATCTTTTCCACGATTCGCACGTTATTGGGATCGGGAAGCGACGGCACCGTGACCGTGTCGTATCCGTAGCCCATCGTCTCAAAGATCCACGCCTTCCCAACCACAAGCGGACCCGCAAATGTCAGGTGCGGGGATGCACTTTCAACTCCATGAGTCTGACGGTGATTGATCCAGCGAAAGCGCGGAATAGGATCTTCGAAAAGAAATTTCCACTGGTCCGTCCCACCTCGCGTATCCACATTCACCACTCCACTGGCGAACTGTCCGTACTCCGACGAAAACGGATTCGACAGCACCTGCACCGAATGAATCGCCACGGCCGGAAGCGTGAGGGCCGGCTGCCCGGTAAAGCTGTCGGTCACGCTCGCCGAATTGACCAGCGTGTTCGTCTGATTCGTCCGACCTCCCTTGATGCGAATCAGCCCATCCAGTCCTCGCACGACGCCCGGCAAAAGCGGCAACGCATCCTGAAAGTCCTGGTTCAGTTGAACCACCGACTTGAGAGTGTTCTCGTTCAAACTCGGAGACCCGCCATAACTGGAGTTCAGATTTACGCCCGACTCTTCGGCCTTCACGGTTACCGTCTCCGTCTGTCCTTTTGGCTTCAACTCAAAGTCGATCTTCGACGTTCCCTCCTTGTCGATCGACACCTGCCGCGTCGCCGATTCAAAACCAGCCAGAGTTACTGTGATTTCATACTTGCCCAGTAAGATACCGCTGAACGTGTACGTCCCAAGAACGTCTGAGACCGTCGCACTTTCGATGTTGGATTCCAGATTCTTCAACGCGACCCGTGCATTGGGCCATGCTGTCTGCACGCGGTCTGAGCCCACCGTAAAGATGTGGCCGCTGATCGAGGCCGTCTTCGCTCCCATCGCCCGCATCGATACCAGCACGATTGCCAGCAACATCAAAATCGAACGTGCCCTCGGTGGCACGCACATCGCAGTACCCTCAGGCAGCAACGTCGAGAGATGTCCAGACCAGATCGAAAAGAGCCTTCGAGGCAAAAAGAAAAAAGCGCACAAAAGTCGCTGCTGGCGCCAATTGTTTCACTTTGCCAAAATCAGAACAAGCCGTCCCACAAAAACGATCATCATCTAAAAACGACCGTCATCCTGAACGAAGCGCAGCGAAGTCGAAGGACCTGCTTTATCAGCTTCTCGGCAGTCTATCCGTTATCTACGAAGATTTTCGTTGACAATTACGAAGCTCTTCGTATAACGTCAGTCCATCATGGAACACGGCACCATCATCCCCCGCCCCACGGAATCCGAACTCGAACTCCTCCAGATCCTGTGGGAGAAGCAGCCGGCCACTGTCCGCGAGATTCACGACGCCCTCAATGAAGATCGCCCCTCCGGCTACACCACCGTCCTCAAGATGCTCCAGATCATGACCGCCAAGGGCCTCGTGGTTCGCGACGAAGCCAATCGCGCCCATGTTTATCGCGCCGCGCTCAGCCAGGATTCCATGCAGAGCAAGATCCTCAAGGACCTCAGCAAACGTCTCTTCGCCGGATCCGCCGCACAGCTTGCCCTCCACGCGCTCTCCATGGAACCCGCCAGTGACAACGAGCTCGCCGAAATCCGCGCCATCATCGAACGCAAACACACCGGAAAGGACCGGCCATGACCCCGATTCCCCAAGCCATCGCCTGGACCCTGATTCACTTCTGCTGGCAAGCCATCTTCATCGCCGCAGCGTATCGCCTGATCAGCGTAGCCATCGCCCGCCGTTCCAGCCAGACGCGCTATCTCGTCGCGCTCTCTGCCCTACTCCTCATGCTTGGCTCCGCAGTCATCACCTTTGCATGGGAGTTGCGGTCTGACCCGGCCGTCGCATCCATCGCGGACTCAGCTTCGAACCTCCGCGCCACTTTCGTCGGAGACTTCCCGCGCACCACAGCGCCCGGCATTTCCACCCTTCATCCAGTTCCCGAGCGCATCACGCTTGCGTCCATGCTCCCCTGGATCGACGGCCTCTGGCTCATCGGTGTCTTCGCGCTTTCCGTGCGCAGCTTTGGTGGCTGGTGGTATCTCCGTCGCCTGCGTCTCGCCTCCACCATTGAGGCTCCCGCTGCTGTGCTCGCCGCATTTCAGCGGATCTCCGCCACGCTCGGACTCAGCCGCGAGATCACGCTCCGTCTCTCCACCGCCATCGACAGTCCGATGACCATGGGAACTCTTCGCGCTATTGTGCTGCTCCCGCTCAGCGCCGTCACCCTACTCGGCGCTGACGAACTCGAAGTCGTTCTCGCCCACGAACTCGCTCACGTGCGCCGCGCCGACTTCTTCTGGAACATCCTGCAAACCATCGCCGAAACGCTCTTCTTCTTCCATCCCGCTGTCTGGTGGATCAGCGCCCGCATTCGCCACGAACGCGAACTCTGCTGCGACGATCTCGCCCTCAAAATCTGTCCCAACCCCATCGTTTACGCGCACGCTCTCGTTCATCTCGAAGAGCACCGCTCCCGTCACCTGCGTTTCGCCATGGCGCTCGACGGCCATCAATCTCACGCAACTCTTCTCACGCGTGTTGCACGCATCCTCGGTGAACCCATGACTCGCATTCCCAGCCGTCGTCTCCGCCCCTTCTCTCTCGCCGCCGCCTGCGCCGGGCTCGTCGTCATCCTTCTTCCCGTGCCGCACTTGCTGGCCAGCCTCAACCCCAACCCGCAATCCGAGCCCGCTCCCGTTGCCGCTACCGCAATCGTCGTCGCTCCAATTGCTGCACCCGCAGTGGCTCCTGCTATCGCCGCTGAAGTCGCCGTCCATATCGCCCAGCCATCTCCGGCTCCTGCCCCACAGGCAGCAACGCCTGAGGCTGCGCCAGCAGCCGAACCTCAATCCAACGACAAGGCTACGCCCTCCGCACGTCCCCACAGTGACTACATCGACCAGATGAAAGCCGCCGGCTACGACGTCGACCTCGACAAGCTGATCGCCATGAAGATTCAGGATGTCACTCCTCAATACGCCCAGGCGATGAACCAGGCAGGCTTCGGAAAACTCTCCGCCGACGATCTCGTCGCCTGCAAGATTCAGGGAGTAACACCCGAGACCATCGTCGAGATGAAGAAGCAGGGACTGGAGATCAATAACGTCCATGATGCAATCTCCTTCCGCATCTTCCAGGTCACGCCCGAGTTCGTTGCCGGCATGAAAGCCGCGGGATTTGCAAACCTCGATTCCAAACAATTGCTCGCCATGCGCGTCCAGGGAGTTACGCCCGAATACGCCCGGCAACTCAAACAGAAATTCCCCAACGTCACAGCGGACGATCTCGTCAAAGCCCGCATCTTCAGCATCGATGACGAGTTCATCGCGCAGGCGGCTCGTCACGGCTTCAGCAATCTGCCGTTCGAGAAGCTCGTCCAGTTGCGCATCTCCGGCCTGCTCGACGACGAGTCCGCGAAGAAGTAAATAATCCAATCCGTCGCAGTATTTCCAAGCTCCTCTCAGGCGAGGCACAGGAAAGCCTCGTCTGAGAGGCGCTTTCGAGGAGCTAGAAATGAAACTGCTCAACCAACTCGCTCTCGCCATCACGTTTGCAACTGCATTTCTCGCAACGCAAGCGGAATCGCTCGCCCCCATCCACGCCAGGTGCACCATCGGAATCAGCGATACCGGCGGCCAATTCTCTCTCCGCATCGGGGATACCGACTGCGTAGGTGATCACCACTGCGGCATGAATTTCAGCAATGAATCCATGAGCCGCTTCACCGGCATCACCATCGCCGACCTCGCGAATGATGGTGCCCACCTCACCGCGACCCTCGCCGCAGAAGCCGGCACGTTCACCTGCACGGGCGCCGTCCACGATCACGAACTTCGCGGCGACTCCGTCTTCACCCCCGATTCCGCCTTCGTCGATCGCATGGCCAAACTCGGATTCACCGGCTTCGACTCCCAAAAGCTCCAGGCCTATGCGTTCATCAACGTAACCACCGATTACGCCCGTTCCTTGCAAGAGGCGCACATTCGCGGCATCAACATCGACAACCTCATAGCCCTTCGCATCTTCAACGTCGATCCAGCCTATATGCAGAGCTTCGCTGCCATGGGTTATGAACAGCCAGACGCCGACAAGCTCATCGCCCTCAAAGTTCAGGGCGTCAACGCCGAGGAAGTAAGACAGATTCGGGCGCTCGGTTACCAGCCCACACTCGATGAACTCATCCAGATCCGCATCTTCAAAATCACGCCGGACTTCGTTCACCGCATGCAGGAGCGTGGTTTCAAGAACCTCACCATCGCGAAGCTGGTTCAGATCCGCATCTTCAAACTCGCCGAATAGGACACCTCGTCGGTTGCCTGGTGCAGTCACGCACCACTCCCCGTACAATTTCTTCGTAACCGAAGGAGAAATTGTGCGTCGAACCAACATCGGTGTCATCACCCTTCTAACCTTTTCAGGATGGTTTCTCATGCCGACTCTAGTTTCAGGACAGGCTCCTCACTCCCAAACCACAGCTAAGGATGGTCCGGTTTCTATGCATGCTGAAGGAACATTCGACGTGAAGACCGCACCACTGCCCTCAGATGAAGCGCTCACCGCCACCTCCATTGGCCGCTACGGTCTCGACAAGCAGTTCCATGGCGATCTCGAAGCCGCAAGTAAAGGTGAGATGCTTGGCGCCGGCAATCCCGCTACCGGCACCGCAGGCTATGTCGCCATCGAGCAGGTCACCGGCACCCTCCACGGACGCACCGGCTCTTTCGCCCTGCAACACTGCGGAACCATGGTCGACAACAAGTTCGAACTCATTGTCAAAGTCGTACCCGGCTCAGGCACCGGCGATCTCACTGGCATCTCCGGAACCATGACCATCAAAATCGTCAGCGGCAAGCACTCTTATCTGTTCGACTATGAACTCCCTCCCACAACGAAATAGTCGCCGCCCCGATTTCGTAAGATAGTCCCATGCCCCAGTTTCCCCCCGGCCAGACGCTTCTCATCGATGCGGACGACACCCTGTGGGAAAACAACGTCTACTTCGAACGCGCCATCGCCGCATTCATCAGCTTCCTCAATCACCACGAGTACACGCCGGCTGAAGTTCGCCTCGCGCTCAACGCCGTCGAACGCGAAACGATTCTCGCGCATGGCTACGGCCTGCCCAGCTTCACTCGCTCCCTGGTTACCTGCTTCGAACGCCTCAGCCCTGAGCCAATGGACGAAGAAAAGCGTCAGCGCGTCATCGGCTTCGCGCGCTCCATCGCCGAGCAGGAAATCGAACTTCTTCCCCAGGTCGAAGAGACGCTCCGCGATCTCGCGTCCCGCCACCGGATCATCCTGATGACAAAAGGCGATCACGCCGAGCAGGCCGACAAAGTCCGCCGTTCCGGACTCGCCGCATATTTCTCCGCCGTCGAGATCGTTACCGAAAAAGACCCCGCCACCTACAAGGCAGTCATCGCCCGCCACCAACTCGCTCCCCACTCCAGCTGGATGATCGGAAACAGTCCCAAAAGCGACATAAATCCAGCCCTCGCCGCTGGCCTCCACGCCGTGTTTCTCTTCCATAAGCACACGTGGATTCTTGAACATGCGACCCTTTCAGCCGCTCCCGAGGGACAGTACCTTTTTGAGGTCGATGCCTTCGCAAAGCTCGCTAACATCTTTTAGCGATTCCCTCTTCGCGGTAAGATACGGTATGCCTCGATCCCCCGACCAGCAGGCTGTGAACCACGGCACCGTCTTTCCCTCGCCACCGAGGGTTCATTGGTCACTGTTGCTTCTGGCACTCGTTGCTGCTGAGGCACTCGCGTTCTGGCTCGTTCCGGATCCGTATCGCAACTTCGCCGTCTATGCTGTTGCGGTGGCGTGGCCGCTATACCTCTGCATCTGGATTCGCAAGATCGACCAGCGTTCAAGCTCGCTCTACTGGGCCATCGCTTCCCTCGTTACTGGATTTGGCTTTCTCTTTTCCTGGCTTCTCTGGGTCGTCGTCATCTACGAGCTTCGAGAGGAACTGCTTGAGCACTACAATCGCCGCGAACCTGTCAATCTGCGCTTGAATTGGTTTTTCACTTTTCTCTTCTCCTTCATCTACTTCCAGTTCAAACTGAACAAAATCTCAAAACTGAGGGAAGCCTCGCACGAATCCTTCGCAACCGAACCACAGAGTTCTGTAATTGCTTGACGCCTCCTCCTCGCCTCTGCTCTACTTCATTCAACGTCATGCACAACTTCAGCCTCTACGCGATCGCTGGTCATGCAATCACTTGCCCTGCGTTGGCCGCTGTCGTCCCCATTCCCGCCATTCGAATTAGCAGCCACAACATGTGCGCGGGAAAAGCCTGACGAACCGGATTCAGTAGTTCAGCAACACTCAGGCCACCACCCGCAAGCGCGGCTGGTGGTTTTCGCATTTTCAGTCATTTTTTCTTGAACGAGGAGATTGTCTTGGAACCCGTATCTCTAGTCGGCATTCAATCCGCCCGCGCGCGCATCGAGAACTCCATCCACGTCTCGCCCTGCCAGTTCTCGCATCATCTCTCCGAACTCACCGGACTGCCCTTTCACCTCAAGCTCGAAAATCTCCAGCGCACCGGATCATTCAAAGAGCGCGGCGCCCTCAACAAGCTCCTCACCCTCAGCGAAACCGAGCGCAAGCGCGGAGTCATCGCCGCCAGCGCCGGCAATCATGCCCAGGGCGTTGCCTTTCACGCCGCCGCGCGTGGCATCCGCGCCCAGATCGTCATGCCCCTCGCCACTCCGCAGATCAAGGTCGCCGCCACTCGCGCCTACGGAGCCGAAGTGATTCTTCACGGAGAAAGTTACGACGAGGCCTGCGAAGAAGCCCTCCGCCGCCGCGTCGAAGAAGGCCGCACCTTCATCCATCCCTTCGACGATCCCGAAGTGATCTGCGGTCAGGGCACCATCGGCCTCGAACTCCTCGAGCAGGTCCCCGACATCGAAGCCGTCGTCGTTCCCATCGGCGGCGGAGGCCTCATCAGCGGCATCGCCTGCGCTCTCAAAGAGACCAACCCCAAAATCCGCGTCGTCGGTGTCGAGCCCGAGCGCCTGCCCTCCATGCTCCGCGCGCGCGAAGCCGGCGCTCCCGTCACCATCAACGCTGAAGCCACCATCGCCGACGGCATCGCCGTCCGCCGCGCCGGCGACGTCACGCTCCCCCTCGTCTCCCGCTACGTCGACGAGATCGTTACCGTCGACGACGAAGAAATCGCCAGCGCCATCCTCATGCTCCTCGAGCAGGAAAAGACATTGGCCGAAGGCGCTGGAGCCGCCGCGCTCGCCGCCGTCGTCCAATCCAAAACCAACCTCCGCCATCGCCGCACCGTCGTCCTCGTCTGCGGCGGCAACATCGACGTCACGCTCCTCGCCAAAATCATCGAGCGCGGCCTCGTCAAAGACGGCCGCCTCCTGCGCGTCCGCGTCTATCTGCAGGATCGCCCCGGCGCACTCCTTCATCTCACCCAGATCCTCGCCCGCGAACGCGCCAACATCGTCGAAACCATCCACAACCGCGCCTACTACGGCGTCAGCCTCGGCGAAACCGTCATCGACGTAACCCTCGAAACCCGCGGCGCCACCCACATCACCGCCATCAGCCACGCCCTGCGCGAAGCCGGCTTCCGCTTCGAAAGAATTCAATAGCAGTCGTTACCACAGTGCGAATCCACAGACTCATTTTTAATTCAAGAGATGTGTCATCCTGAGCGACCGAAGGGGAGTCGAAGGATCTGCGGTTGCTTTTCCTGTATCAGCACGAGATTGGGTGCCCCATGTCTCGATTTTGAGACTTGGGAAAGCACGACTCTCAACCGCTTTGTGTCAGGGCGCGAGACTTCAGTCGTGCGCGTTGTAGTGGCCATAAAAAAGAAACTGTCATCCTCACCCAAACGGCTGCATAATTTTTGGCCGTCATCCTGAGCGGAGCAGCTTGGGGCCCCGCGAACGTTCATCATTCGTGGGGTAAGCGGAGCGAAGGACCTGCTTTTGTTCTTTTATCTGGATCAAAGATGCGCAGCTGGTTCGTTCCCGCCTATCCGCCTCGCCCCAAACCAAATCAACCCCACCGCCCCCGCCAGAAAAATCGCATTCCCCACACGCACACTAGCGTCCAGCCTACCCACCGCCGGATGCTGCAAGAAAGCATGCCATCCATACGCCAGCGCCGCACCCCCTCCAAGCGCAAGCTGATGTCGCAGTCCCCATCCCGAACGCCGCGACCACACAATCACCAGCACCAGCATCGCCGCATCCAGCGCAAGCAATGCCGCCACCGCTCCCCATCCCCAATCCTTTGGTACAAACAGCGCTGCCGACCCAAACACCAGCGCAACAGCGCCCACCAACCATGCCGAAGGACCCGCGCCCACAGCTTCTTGCCGCTTCCGGGAAAACAAATGCCGCCACTACCAGCAGCACAATCACCACCGCCGCCCCAATGAACTGCGCCCTCGAAGCCAGAAAGGGATCCTGCTTGTACTGCATTACCCCCGCTGCCGTTGCCCCAAGCAAAAACACCATCGTCACAACCACCAGCCCCACGCGTCCCAGCCACGGCGTCCGCGCGCGATCCGGCACGCATGCCTCCACCAGTGCAATCGGCGTCGAGATACTCCAGATCCCGTGCACCATCAGCATCCACAGCGTCCACCACGCGCTGATCCCCAGCGAAGGAATATACGCCGGCGTTAGCAATCCAAGATTCAGCTTCAGATAATTCGGATTGAACAGCGATTGCGTCGTGTACGCCTCTTCAAAAATCCCATACGCCATTCCCAGCAGCAGAATGCTCGGCCATCCGCGTCCCGTTCTCCGCACCGTCTCGCGAATCAGCAGCGCCCCACCGCCATACATCGGCGCCAGCACAATCAGCGCAGGCAGCAGCTTGATCGGCAAATTTCCCAGCAGAAACTCCGCCACCAGCGGCGCAACAAACATCAGACCCAGCGCCGGCCAGATCCCGCGTCTCTTCTGCAATACCTGAACGTACTGCACGTTCAACGTCTCCGATCCCCATCCTCGACCCCTTCGACCGCGCATACGGATTCAAGACCGCACTATTCATCGCGCCTGCGTCCTGAAATGTGTGCCCCAGAGAACTGGTGCCCATTCTCGATTTGAGACCTGGGAGGGATGCAACAAAAACTTGCACCTCGAGAACATTGTCCCATGTACACACCCAAATTCAACCAGGTCTCCGATCGCTCCATCCTCATCGAAGCCATGCGTTCATATTCCTTCGCCATCCTCGTCGGCCCGCTCGATTCGACCGAGAACCTGGCCCGCATCACGCCACCCATCTCCCGCTCGTCGTGAAAGACGAAGGCCCGCACGGCATCCTCGAAGGCCACTTCGCCAAGGCCAACCCGCACTGGCAATCGCTCGCCAACCGCGAAACCCTCGTTATCTTCCCCGGCCCGCACAGCTATGTCAGCCCTTCGCTCTACGCCGAAGAACTCTCCGTCCCCACCTGGAACTACATCGCGATCCACGCCTACGGCACGCTCAAGCTCATCGAAGACGATGCAGGAAAAGACGCGCTCCTCGCCGGTCTCATCCAGGCGAACGACCCCGCATACTCAGAACAGTGGCGCAATCTGCCCGACGGATTCCGCCGCACCATGCTCGCCGGCATCATGGGCTTCCGCATCCCCATCGCCCGCATTGAAGGCAAATTCAAGATCAGCCAGAACCGCCCCGAAGCCGACCGCCGCGCTGTCCACGCCGCCCACTCCGCCGGCACCCCCGATCAGCAAGAGCTCGCCGCCTGGATGCAGCGCCTCATCGTGTGAAAAATCTCGACAGAGACATTGAGCGAGAGACCCACCCTGTCAGGCGCAACCGAGAAGAGCCCGGGTCGAACCCGGGGGAAAACACACCAGTTTCCTCTCGCGTCCCGGAGGGCCGACCGATCGATTTCCAGCTTTTCAGGTGTCGCAACAAACCGTGAAAGATGCCCCTTCAAAATGCCCCAAACATCGCGACCTCAAAATCCCAGCAGCCATTCGACTCCACGTCTCGGTCAACGAAAGGTGTCGAGCCGATGCAAGCGACAACCCACGGCAAATCCTCCCGCAGACCATGGATCGAACCTGCGCGTCATTACAACACGGATCAGCGATAACAATCCACCCAGGCAGAAAGCCGGCCCAAATAAAGCCATCCACCCGCTATGCCCAAAAATGGAATCAGCATCGAGCATGCGAGCGATAGCCCCCGGCAAAATCGTCAATCCCGTCAGCAGCATCATCGACCGATGAATCTTCGGCTTCTTCGTCACGATTCCCGCGGTAATGAATCCGTAAACAGTGCCATCTCGTAACATCACCAGCAAGACCCGCGGATATTCCATATCGAAGACGAAAACCCGGCGTCAGTTTCACCGATCGAATCGCACATGTTCCCGTGCTCGCAATCGCAAGCCGATGCGATCGCTGCCCACCCAACGTGATATGCAGCTTGCGATTCCGAACCGATCAGCACCGACTGCGCAAGGAAGAGCCAAACCACGCCGCAATCGCTATCCCATGCACCAGCACCAAAGGAAAATTCCCCATCGATAGACTTCATTGAAGATGTGTACCATACATGTGGAAGAGAATGAAGAATTGATAAGCATCACCAACGAAAAACTCCAGCAGCAGACGACACTGTGGAACAACCTATGACTTCGTCGATTTGCCTTTGGCTCGCAGAGGGATCGCGGAAACAAAACTCCAGCGCTGGATCTCGGCCCGGGGTTGCGGAGGAAGTGTTCAGCGATCTTACCATCACGACACCGCACTTGTCTCGACCAGTGCAGTCAAGTGATCATATAACTGTGCATTTCTCTCAGCTCTCGGAATTTCCGATGCGCGGATTTTCCTCTTTGCTTCTGCCATGCTACTTCTTCCCTCACTCGCTCCTGCAATCTCGGTAGAAAGCCGATCCAACTGGAATGCACACATAGACCAAAATCCCATGCCCCTCCTCGGCCACCGCAATTGGATCCTCATCGTCGACTCCGCCGTCCCCTAAGTCCTCGCCCAGCGTCGAAACCATCGAGGCCAATGCCAACCAGCTCGAAGTCGCCCGCTTCGTCCTCGGCGCCGTGAACCGCTCCGTCCACGTCCGCCCTGACATGCACATGGACGCCGAGCTCCCCTTCGTCCCCGACGACGATGCCCCCGGCGCCCCGCCTACCGCGCCCACGCCGCCCGGATCCTCACGGAATGCACGATAGAATCCATGCCGTACGAGCAGATCATGTGCCGGATCGACCAGACCGAGCCACCATGCCCGCGTGCTCGTCCTCAAGACCACCATGACCATCCCCTACACCTCGATCTTCATCCGCCTGGACTGCGAATACTCGACCGACGACGCCGAAAAACGCATGCGCGCCCGCATGCGATAAATGCGTGCTCGTTCATTCGTTGAGCATCATGATCGACAGCAGAAGTCGTATCGTTTCAGCATATGCGATCGAACCACGAAATCCTGCCTCGAGCAATTTTTCGGCAAACCGAAGGAGGTTTACATCATCGAAAGAAATCCCACGTCGCTTAATGTTCATGGCATCTCTGCCTGTTCCTGCTCGGTCTCTCAACAAATTTGCAACAGCATTTCGCAACATGCGAATCGGAGCTCCAGCGCATCTTGGAAAGACGTGATCAATGGCACTTTTCCTCTCGAGTTGGGTGCCCGCCTGGCGGAAGCGCGGCTCGGGGCCTGCGCCATCCACGATTGCCTTCTGGCTCGCCTTGTATCGCTCATATTTCAACTGGAAATGACCCTGAATCGGCGATTCTCGGGCACCACAATCTTCTCCGGTAAAAAAAGTCGTGCACAGCGAGTACCTTAACAAAAGAGTATAAAAACCGCACCAGCTTCATGTGGTTCGAAGCCTCATCTGTTAGCATAAAGCACATGGTCTTTCGGGACTTAACAAAGAAAGATCAAGATAGTCGAGAATCCTGGCGGCTCACAATCGGACGAAGACGAAGCGTGTTTCAGAGCATCAAACCGCATCAAAATCTCCACGAGTCCGCCCCACCGCTGTTCAAACATCGTTTTTGATATCTTGAGCAGTTTCACCTCGCGGAGGTCGCAAAGATCTCGGCAGACGCACTAACTAGGTCTAGCGCCACGAGGCATAGGGGTTCAAGTCCCCTCCTCCGCACC
>CAWFWK010000026.1:0-17239 GCA_963819425.1 uncultured Acidobacteriaceae bacterium
GAGTCCGGATTGTTCCTGCCGCATAGCGGCATCCGCTTTCCACAAAATCCTTGCACTACGTGCCCCTTTATCGGGCTCTGCCTCGATAAGCCCGACTTGGTCGAAACTGCACTGGTGCGCAAGCCCGGAGTTGACCTTGGTCTGTTTGACGAACTTTCGTTTTAGGCCGATCCGATGCCGCCCAAGCTCAATCGCAAGCGGGCTCTCTTTGTTTTGACCAAGATCGACGAGATCCTGGCGTGGGAAAAGCAGAAAGTAGAGGAGCGCGACACGCGCTTCGTCGATCTGGGCAGGTATTTGTGCGAGGTGCGGGCGGGTCAGTACTGGCGGCTCGAGAACTTAAAGTCGTTCGACGAGTTTCTGCAAAGACGTTTTCCCGATTCGCGCCGCACCGCCTATTATCTGATGTCCATTCACGAACACTTGCCGCCCGCGATCCGGCGGGAGTTGAAGCAGGTGGGCTGGACCAAGGCGGCGGAGTTGACCAAGGTCGCGCGTTCGGACGGGAAGGATTTCGATTGTGCAGCATGGATGCACAAAGCCCGTACCTTACCTCGGGATCAGTTCAAACGCGAGGTGGACCAACACCTCACCGGCAAGGACACCGAACCAACCGAGATCATCTACTTCAAGTTTTACCGCAGCCAGATCCCCGTGATTGAGCAGGCAATTGAGACGGCAGCCCTAATGCTGGGCACGGACAAATCCGCGGCTATTGTCTGGAGATGATCTGCGCGGATTTCCTGGCGGGAGCCAACCTCGACAGCGGACAACCAGACGTGCTCTTGTCCTCGATCGCACGGTTTTTCCAGTTCCTGCCCGGCGAACAGCGCCAGGCGTTTGTGGAGCAAATCACGGAGAAAGCGTCATGAACCGGATTCCGGTAAAGAGTTCTCGCCAACGCCTCGCTCCCGAATTGTACGAAACCCTGCGGCACGAGGTGTTACGCCGGGACCGATGGAGGTGCCAGAATTGCGGCGCAATGTCGAATTAGAGGTTCATCATCGAGAATTTCGCAGCCAGTCCGGGGATGATGCAGAGCAAAACCTCATCACGCTTTGCGCTGCATGCCACGCAATCGTGCATCGGGAACGGATTGAAAACGGTTTTCTGATCGACCCGGTGTCACTCGCTTATCCGAACGCGCCGTCAATGTATGTATTCGGATGCCTAGCATGGCCGGCGCGTGCGAGGCAACGAAGCAGGTTCAGCCCGATGTAAAAACCTTGGCTGCTGCCCCATGGAACATCTGCAGTAGGAACGGTTCGCGGAGCCAGTAAACTCGGAGGCCTGACATAGAAGCGCGGCACCGAAGATGCTTCTGTTGGCAGCAGGGCTGGTAGCAACCTGAGAAGAGTTCTTGTACGAGGCAAACGCGAACGCAATAAGAAGCAAACGGATGGCGGATGACTCCCTATGAGCGACGACGAGGAGCAACGTCCTCATAGGGATGGATGGTTGCGTCTTTTTGTCCTCGCTTATACGCTACTTCTTGCCTAGCTGGCTTCTTTTCTGCAGGATTTACCGATATGGCTGGGTCATTCTCCTCACTCCCTTTTTTACTCTGCCCCGCGATTTTGGCTTCTGCCATTTCTTTCAAAAGAGCCAGCGGACCGGGAAGGGGTAGGCCAAACCTGTCGCTCTTTTCCAACACCATCTTCATCATCTCGCCGAATACGCGTTGATAGTGGTCCTCCGCCGGCGGGGCCAAACGATCGGCCATGTCACCTAATTGTCCATTACCGCGCGGCATCACCTGTAAGCCTTCCACCAGCTTGGTAGCCACCGCGACTCGTATTCGCTCATCGTTTGATAAAAGCGCTTCGTCGTATACGTCGATGGCCTTGGGAACCAAGCTCAAGAGTTGTTGCCGGTATTGGGCTATCCTCTCAACAACTTCCCGCTGCGTTACGATCCGGCCCACAGTTTTACGATCCATTCCTCGCTTGCGGGCTATGCCGCGGTTCGAATGCCCGGCGATGTGATCTGCGATGACGCGCGCCTGCACCGGCTTCGATGTATATAATCCCCTTTTTGGTCCTTTTTGGGGGCGTTTGGCTGAAGTTCGCGGCATAATTGCCTCTACCAAAGAGTCTAGGTTGCCGACTTTACTTTTTCAAACGAGCCACAGACTGGTCAAGCTCGAGCAGATTACTGCGCGGACAGACAATGCTCAGATGCCGAAACCGTCGGATCTCGCGCATAGATTCTGTCCACTCCGTGCGTTAGCTCAATTCATCGCGGAGCATGGTGAACTCCTGGACTACTGTAATGTCGAGACAATTCACACTTTCCCCACACGGACAGACATGGGCCAGTGAACGGAACTGTGAGTTGGGCCGCTCTCGGGTTGCCGTTTCGCTTAGCCAATCTGGGCGCGAATTCATGATGGCGGGTTCGTGATTACAAGTCCGTGATCGCCAGTTCGTGCAGAGGGGTACGCTTACTTCTCCGGCAGGGAACTCGAAGATGCGTACGCCCATAGACTGCCATGAAATTTTGCGATCACGAATGCGGGCAGTTATGGCGTCCAATTGTGTTGTGGGGCACAGGTCGACGGGTTACTTCTTCACAAGTTGTATTTCCTTCGGTCTCTACGATCGCCTGGTAATCGAGCAAATCCGCAACAATTTCCGCGACCCTTATCCTTACTTTCGCGGAATGATCGCGGAACTCGGGCTCCCATCGCCAAGGTTTTCTACAACCAGAAACGCCGCGAGCGCGGGATCACTTCGAACAATTTCTACTCGCTTTACGACTTCGCGATGCTGGGGATCACGAATCTCTCGAAGGTTCCGCTGCGCCTGGTCATCTTTTTCGGCTTTATCTCCGCGTTTCTCAGCTTCTTCGCCGGGATGTTCTACCTCGTTTACAAACTTGTCTTCTGGAATAGCTTTTCGGTGGGCCTGGCGCCGGTTGTCCTCGGCCTCTTCTTTCTTGGCTCGGTGCAACTGGTCGCGCTGGGCATCATTGGGGAGTACATCGGCTCCATTCACACGCTGGTGCTCAGGCGTCCGCTGGTCACCGAGAAAGAGCGCATTAACTGCTGAGGCGCTTCCTCCTGATGCCAGACTCGCACAAGCCGTATCTGCAGTTCTCGCGTTACCTGCTTGTTGGCGGGTTCAACACGGCGTTTGGCTACGGCCTTTTTGCGCTCTTGAACTGGTCGTTTACCGGCCTTGGCACGTTCAGCTACATGTACGCGGCGGTTTTATCGAACCTGATTGCGATCACAGTCGCTTTCCTGGGCTACAAGTGGTTCGTCTTCCGCACCCGCGGGAATTACCTGATGGAATGGCTCCGCTGCTTTGGCGTCTATGGCACCACGGCGTTGCTCGGGCTGCTCGGCCTTCCCATCCTTGTGCCCATCCTTCGTGTCCGGCTGGCCCATCCCGGACAAGCTTCCTACCTCGCGGGCGCAATCATGACGCTTTTCACGGTCATCTTCAGCTTCTTCGCACACAGAAACATCTCGTTTCGCGAAGGCTGGTCGGTGAAGAAATAGATCGGCTGGGCACATCTGGGCTGTCAAGACTTGGCGCTAGTTCTTTCAGAGTACGGGTGGGGAATCCCTCAAGTGACCCATTGGGGCGCATCGGATCCCTCCAAAGAAGCGGAAGAAGACCGCACAGGAAAATCGCGAGCAGGAAGCCGTATGACGGGTCAAGGAGCATGGCTGCGGTCATCAGAATCAGCGCGGTCGGGGCGTGGCGTATCCACGGCGATTTGCTTTCATACATCCAGGCCATGGGGATCAGCAGGATCAGGGCATCATACAGATGCGCGTGCCAACTCGCCAACTGGGTCACGATCAGAGCAACACAAAACACGGGAATGCGCTTGCCTCTGATAAATGCGGCGAGCGCAATGAGTGCGATTGAAAGCGCAATGACGACCGCTGGGTGGGTGCCGAAGAGCACTCCAACGACACCGCGCAGATTGATAAGGATTCCGGGCGCCTCTTTCGCGTCGGTTCCGTGGGTGAGAGCCACGTAATCATGGATGCCTTGTCGCCCCACAACAAGGGCAGAGGCAAGCAAGAGCGGAAGAGCAACGGCAACGAATCCAGCCAGCACTCGCCAATAGCGAAATGCGAGGATCGCGACCAGCGGCACGATGAGCGGAAACTTGAACAGACCGAGCGCCAGGATGGCGCCGGCCTGAAGGTCCTTTTCCTTGGCGAAGCGGTCGAACGCGAGGGCCATCAGCAGCGCCAGAATTCCCAGGTCCTGGCCGTTCAACAGCAGTGAAATCGTCGGGCCAAAGGCAAAGGGCGTGAGCCAGGAAAAGTTGCGGAAGTGGCGCCGGAGAATCACGGCCACGCCGAAAAGGCAGGCGAGGTTGAGCAAGGCTCCAGAGGGCGAAGGCAAGCGTCTGGGGCAGGTAACTGAGAGGGACGAGGAGAATCGTCTCGTAGGGAAGGTGGAAGAAGTAGCCCACGCCATCGTTTGCCGGATGAAAGACGTCCTGCAGGTGCTGGTTGTATAGTCCGCGCAGATCGAAGCGTGCGAGCTTTCCGGCGGTATAGAACACCGGAAATCCACCAGGTTCGCCGTATGCGAAGTGTCGAAACACGAACCCGAAGAGAATTGCGTAGATGCACGTCAGCACGGTGAGCAGCGGGGACCACACATGGTTCTCGCGCGAACCGTAGGATCCCGAGGATGCTGACATGATTCTCGATATTACATGAGAATGACTTTGCATCGAGCGACGAGCCTCAGTAACCAAATCCTGAGCTCGATAACTCCGGTGGTTCGCGCCCGCTCTGCCCCGTGCCTTTGCAGGTAACTGAGGGTTTGCGGTTCGGAATTCGCCGCTTCTTTCGCGCCTGCGTGCTCGAATATAGAGTCAAGCGGTGGAGAAGGGGATGACGAAAGCGCGTCGCATCGGTTTGATGGTGTTGCTGCTCGCGAGCGGCATCTCTGCTTGCTTTGCCCTCTTTCTTCAGCGCATGCCGCACTCGGGAATCGTGGATTTTCGGATCGTCTACCTGGCCTCCCGCTGCATGATTGAGCATCGCGATCCCTATAGCGAGACTGAGTTTCTTCGTGTCTTTCAGGAGGAAGGCGGACTTGTTCCTGTCCGATCCTAGTCGAGCGCCAGAAATTTCAGGACGCAGTTATGGCGGTGGTGTATCTTCCAACCGCATTGTTGCTTATTGCGCCATTCGCCGCTCTCGGATGGGGCGCTGCTCAGGTGCTGTGGACGATCTTGACTATAAGCGCTCTTCACTCTCGCGTGCTGCCTCATCTGGAGCATTGCGGCGGATTACTCCTTGCCGGTGGCTACCTGTCTATTGGCATTGATGCTTGCCAATTCAGAGGTGCTCTTTGCGTTCGGGAATGCGGCTGGCGTCGCCATCAGCTTATGTGCGATTGCGGTCTGGTGTTTTTACACCGGGCGATTTGTATTTGTGGGAGCGGTCTTTCTCGCAGCAAGCCTCGCGATTAAGCCGCACGACTCGGCCGCGGTGTGGTTCTACCTGCTTATCGCCGGAGGTGCGTACCGCAAGCGGGCCGTGCAAGCGCTGATCGTTGCCGGCGGACTTGGCATTCTGGCAGTTGTCTGGATGTACCAGGTGTCCCCGCATTGGATTCAGGAGATCCGCTCCAATCTTGAACTGGTTTCCGCGAGAGGGGGCGTAGCCGATCCCGGACCCGCGGGAATAAGCAATGGCACTGGCGGCATGATTATTTCATTGCAGTCGGCATTTAGCATCTTCCGCGACGATCCGCACTTTTACGGTCCAGCAACTTGGGTTGTCTGCGCTCCACTCTTCATCGCGTGGCTCCTGCGCACGTTTCGGAATGGCGCAGCACACGCGCAGATATGGCTTGCTCTCGCAGCTATAGCTCCGCTTTCGATGCTTCCCGTTTACCACAGGCCCTACGACGCGAAGATTCTGCTTCTTGCCGTTCCCGCTTGCGCCGCCATCTGGGCTCAAGGGGGAGTGCGGCGCTGGTTTGCGCTGGTTACAACCTCTGCCGCAATCCTGGTAACAAGCGATTTTCCGTCCACGCTGCTGGTCGCGCTGGGCAGGAGAGTGCCAACCTATCCCGTTGGCCTTTCGAACCAACTAATCGCGGTTGTGATCGCCCGCCCAGTTCCCCTGATTCTCCTCGCCATGAGCATTTTTTACGTGTGGGCCTACGTGCGAAGGCCTTCGTCGCAAGGGGCTGCAATCCGGAGTAGAGCTTCCTGAGGACACCGATGCTTCCTTGCTCACGCGACGTGCACATGACCAGTTCGCCACCGCTGTTAAACTCGTACCGTGCCAGACCAGGAAAAGCCGCCCGTCTTTCTTCTCGATGCGATGTCGTTTATCTTTCGCGCCTACCACGCCATGCAGCGCAGCCGCCCTATGTCAACGCGCTCGGGCTTGCCCACGGCGGCGACCTACGTCTTCGTCAACATGATCAAGAAGTTGCGCCAGGACTTCGCGCCGCGCTACTTCGCTGCGGTCTTCGACCCGAGCGGAGCAGTTTTTCGCGACGAGCGCGCCCAGGCTATCGGCACCCTGCGTAAATGGAACTCCAAGTCACAGAGCTTTGAAGACGTAAGCTACGACGGCTACAAGGCCAAGCGCGAATCAATGCCTGATGATCTTCGTCGCCAGGTCCCGTACATACGCCGCTCCCTTGAGGCTTTACGCATACCCATCCTGGAAGTTCAAGGATTCGAGGCGGATGACGTTATCGGCACACTGGCGCGCGAAGCTGCCGAACTAGGACACGAGGTCTTCATTGTCTCCGGCGACAAGGACATGATGCAGCTCGTCACGGGCCGCGTGAAGGTCTTGAATCCGCAGAAAGACAACCTCATCCTTGACGCTGCCAAGGTCACTGAAGTTTTGGGTGTGCCTCCGGAGAAGGTTGTGGATGTCATGGCTCTTCGTGGAGACAACATTGACAACATCCCAGGCGCACCGGGTATCGGCGACAAGGGGAGTGTCGATCTCATCGTTGAGTTCGGCAGTGTGGAAGCCGTCCTTGATCGGGCCTCTGAAGTTAAACGCAAGAGTTACCGCGAATCGCTGGAACAGAATCGCGATGCAGTTCTGCTTTCGAAGGAGTTGGTCACCATCGACTGCCGCGTTCCTCTTCCGCTCGACCTGAAGGCGATGGAGACGCAAGAGCCGGATCTTGAAGCATGCCGCACCCTTTTCAGCGAACTCGAGTTTACGTCGATGCTTCGCGAGCTTGCACCATCCGCGTCGGCACCTGTGTTCGAGCTCATCGATCAGGCCACCGAGGAGCAAGCGGCGGCATTTTATGCAGCCGCCCGGAAGAACGGTTTCGCCTTTGCTCTCGCTGCGGCTGAGCCAACAGGGCCCGAGGCTGAATCTGATGAGCCTGCGGTTCCGCAGACGATGTCGCTGCTGGATATTGTCGAAGAGGCCGAGAAGAAGACGGAATCGAGCATTGGCGTCAGTGCCGAAGCGGGCAAAGGTCTTTGTCTTCCACTCACTCTCGAATTGAAGTTGCTGCTTGAACATCCGGATGTGCCGAAGCGCATACACGACCTGAAGCTAGTGCTGCATGTTCTCAGCGGTCTTGGCGTTAATTTGCAAGGCAAAGTCGATGATTCGATGCTGCTCTCTTATGCCTTGAATCCGACGAATACCACGCAGAGTCTTGCTGACGTCGCGGTGCGCCACAACCAGGCGGCGCCGCAGTCCCTGCAAGCCGCAGCCGTTGTGACACAAGCTCTGGTAAGCGATCTCCGTGTTGAGGCAGAGCGGAGCAAGGTTGCCAGCGTTTACGAGAAGATCGATCTACCTCTTGCTCCGGTTCTTTTTCGCATGGAGAAGAGCGGTATCCGGATCGACGCCGGTGTTCTCGACGGGCTTTCGAAGAGATTTGGCGGGGAACTGGAGCGCGTTGGCGAAAGCATCTACTCGCTCGCCGGTCGCCGCTTCAATATCAATTCGCCCAAGCAGCTTGGTGAAGTGCTTTTTAAGGACATGGGCCTGCCGATTCCGGTGAAATATGGCAAAGGCAAAACGATCTCTACCGCGCAGGATGTGCTGGAAGGCCTTGCTGAATCGAACGAGGTTCCGCGCCTCGTACTTGAATATCGTCATCTTTCCAAGCTGAAATCGACTTACGTGGATTCACTGCCGTTGCTGGCCGACGCCGATTCGCGCGTCCACACTACGTTCCAGGCCGCAGCGACCGCGACGGGGCGCCTTTCGTCTGTCAATCCGAACCTGCAGAATATTCCTATTCGCACGGAGCTGGGCCGCGAGATCCGCGCGGCCTTTGTCGCCGCCCCGGGCATGCAACTGCTCTCCGCCGACTACTCGCAGATTGAGCTTCGGCTTCTCGCTCACTTCAGCGGCGACCCGCTTCTTGTTCGCGCCTACCAGAACAACGAGGACATCCACACCATTACGGCGAGCGAGGTTTTCGGTGTCCCCGCGGGCAGCATGGATAAAGAGACTCGCAACCGTGCCAAGGCTGTGAATTTTGGGATCGTCTACGGCATTTCACCCTTTGGTCTCGCCGCGCAATTGGGAATTCCGCAAGCTGAAGCGAAGGCTTACATCGATCGCTACTTCGCTCGCTATCAGGGTGTAAAGGTTTTATCGAGAAGACGCTTGAAGACACGCGTCGCGATGGCGCGGTACGGACGCTCTTCGGCCGCGTCCGCCCGATTCCCGATATTTCGAGCCGTAATCCTAACGCTCGCGGATTCGCCGAGCGTACTGCTGTCAACACGCCCCTGCAGGGCACTGCCGCCGACCTCATCAAGCTTGCAATGATCTCGCTCGACCGAAAGCTCGAGGAACGCAAACTGAAGACGCGGATGGTGCTGCAGGTCCACGACGAACTGGTTTTCGAAGTTCCCGCCGCCGAAACTAAGGAAGTGGAAGAGCTGGTCCGCGCGGAGATGGAAAGCGTAGTCACGCTCAATGTTCCCCTGGTTGCGGACCTTGGTTTCGGTCCAAACTGGCGCGATCTGTAGCGGCGTTCCGAGCTGTTATCTCACGAATTACCTTGGGGTAAATACGTGCAGATGTGAAGCTTCCGTGCGTGTCTCTGGCTGCTAGACTCGAAGCATTTCGGGGACCCGTACTGAGATTGATAAATCAAATTCGGTCAAGAGGATTTGAAACCGTCATTCTTGCCGGTTACGCCGTCCTCGTTGCATCGGCGATCGCGCACCATGAGCCGTGGGCGGACGAGGCGCAAGCTTGGCAATTGGCTCGAAACGTTTCGCTTCATGGTTTATTGGTCACTTACCTGCACTATGAAGGTCATCCGATTCTCTGGTTTATCTTGCTTCGATTCCTCAGTCTGATTGGGGTTTCATACGCGGGGATGCATTGGGTGGTGGAGCGATCGGGGTTGCCGGAACGGCGTTCTTCTTGTACTTTTCGCCATTTCCGAGGTACTTGAAGGCTCTGCTGCCGTTTACCTATTTTCTTTTATTCCAGTATGTTGTCGTAGCGCGAAGCTACGTGTTCGTTCCTCCGCTGTTCTATCTGATTGCCTGGCAATGGAAAAAGAACCCATTGTTAATCGCATTGTTCTTGGGCTGCTTGCCAACGTCGAGATGCACGCGGCAGTCCTTTCGGGGGGACTATCGGTGGTCTATTGCATCGAGCAACTGCGCAGCGGTGCCTTGAAGGATCCAGAAGGGCGCAAACGCCTCATTCAATTTGTATCCATTGTTTCGATCTTGTACGTCATCGCGATTGGTGCGGCGTGGCCAGCGCACGATGTCGCTCGCTGGGATGTCGAGAGTCATTCGAAGCCGTATCTGATGATCGCGGGGCAATCTCTTCTTTGGGGACTGTGCGATCCCTTGTGGTTGGCCTTTGCGTTCTGGGTTTTGTGCGCACTTTGCTTTGACGAACGACGCAGCTTTATCTACTTGCTGCCCGTGGTTTTCTTTTCTGTCTTTTCAGTTATGTATCTTACGTTTTGGCATGCCGGACTGCTCAACCCACTGATGATCTGCCTTCTCTGGATTACGTGGCCGACGACGGCGGGGAAGACATTGCCCTATGAAAAGGCCTGTCGGGTGGCATTTGCGGGTGTGGCCGTTGTGCAAATCCTGTGGTCATTCAACGCAATTGTTTACGACCATTCACATTCCTATTCGGGTGATCGTGCCGCTGCTGAATTTCTGAAGCCCTATGTCGAAAGCGGCTCGACGATCGTTACCACGTTTATCGATCAGGATGATAATCACTCTTTCAACGCGGTGGGAATTCTTCCATATTTCAATCAGGGTATTTTCGCCAACTGGCAGACTCCATTCTGGTGGTGGGCAATCAAAAGGAATCAGACAGATCAACGCTTTGAGTCGATCTTGAAGTCCAATCCGCCGATTGTCGTCGTTGAGACCCGGCAAGCAACGCCAGCAATTCCCATTGACATGGCCGATCCCAAAATCCAATCACTTCTGCGATCGGGTTACCAGGCTACCCACGCATTCTGTGGAACGACGCCTTACCGGTTGTCCCTGGGCATGACCTGTTGTCACTTGATTCTGCAATACTCTGGCGGAACTAAGCCCCCAGCTCTGCTCGAATCGCGCTAGCAATTGCATTGGCGTGGCGGTGCATTGCCTCTTCGCTTTCAGCTTCGATCATGACGCGGGCGAGCGCCTCGGTTCCGGAATAGCGAATCACTACGCGTCCCGAATCCTTTAGTTCTTCTTCCGCAGCGCGAATTCTCTCTGCCACGGCAGGAATGGTTTCAAGCGGCTTCTTATCGCGCACTTTGACGTTGACGATCACCTGCGGAAATACCTTGAGGTCAGCCGTCAGTTCGTCAACGCTTTTGCCCGTGCGCGCAATGAGATCCAGAATGACAAGTGCGGTCAGGAGACCATCTCCGGTGGTTGCGAGGTGAGGGAGGAGAATGTGGCCGGACTGCTCTCCACCGAGCGCCGCACCGTGTTGCTGCATTTGCTCGAGTACGTATCGATCCCCGACCGGTGCGCGCAGCATGCGGATTCCGGATCGCTTCAGTGCCGCCTCCAGGCCCATGTTCGACATGGTGGTCGCCACGACAAGATTACCGTTTAGCAGCCCACGCGCCTTCAGGTCGCGCGCGGTCATCAAAAGAATGGCATCGCCGTTGATCACGTTGCCGTGTGCACCAGCCAGCATGCAGCGATCAGCATCGCCGTCGAATGTCAGGCCGATTGTCGCTCCGCGCTTTTGAACCTCTGCCGCAACCCATTGCGGGTGCAGGGCTCCGCATCCATCGTTGATGTTGCGCCCGTTGGGTTCAATGTTCAGTAACGCGAACTCGTTGCCAATCTGTGCGCCCAATCGCGCAAACAACTCCGGCGCTACGCCAGCAGCGGCGCCGTTGGCGCAATCGGCAACGACCTGCAAGCCATTTAACTCAAGTCCGGGAACAGATTCGATGAGGAACTGAATGTACTGGTCGGAGAGAGCCGCGTTATCTTCGACGCGGGCAATTTCTGATACGTCCGGCACGGCAGCTTCTTCAGCATGCCGGAGAATCTCATCCTCGATCGAAGCCTCCAGCGCATCCGGCAGTTTGAAGCCGTCTCCGCCAAAAAGCTTGATCCCGTTATCGCGCCAGGGATTATGCGAAGCGGAAATTACCACGCCCGCATCGAAACCACGGTTACGGGCGAGGAAGGCGACGGCGGGAGTGGGGACGACGCCAGCGCTCTCCACACGCACACCAGTTTCGCGGAGCCCGGCGGCAATCGTTGCAGCAATCCACGCACTCGACTCGCGCGTGTCGCGGCCTAGAAGTACTTTTGGCTCGGCGATACCGCGGAGCGAGTGACCAATGGCCAATCCGGTGGCGAAGATCGTTCTGACGTCCAGGGGCGGCTCACCTGCTACTCCTCGAATTCCATCGGTACCAAAGAGCCTGCGTTCAATTGTTGTACTCATAGCCTCACTTTTTGCGCTTCTTGTTCTCAGCTACTTCCTCAACCGTGCTGCGGAATGTGCCATCACTCAATCGCGTTCGGACATGATCGCCGGGTGCGAGTTGAGTGGCGGACCGAATCACGGTGCCGTCGCCGCTCAATACCAGGGCGTAACCTCGCTCTAAAACGGCGAGGGGAGAAAGCGACCGAAGACGGCCGTCCAGGGCCTCGAGCCGTGCCGCCCATCTGCGAAGCGTCCGTTCGAGCGAACGCTCCAGCCTGGTCCCGCCGACGCCGAGTCTTTCCCGCATCCGTGCCAGCATCTGTCGCGGTTCGTGATGCAGCACATCGGCCGCCAGTTCTGTCACCTCGCGTTGCCGGGTACGGATCAGCCCGTTGACGCCTGACTCCATCCGAAACCCAAGATCATCGAGCCGTTGGCTGAGCCTATGCAGCGATGCTGTTGTGCGTCGTTCAGCGCGATCCATCGCTACTCTGTCGAACAGCTGGCGTGCATGCAAGAGTTGGAATCGTGCTGCGCGCTCCAGACGGTTCGATTGTGTTTCAACTCTTTCGGCAACGCGATGCTGCGCTTCCGTGATTAGCTCGGCTGCTGCTGACGGCGTAGGCGCTCTCAGGTCAGCCACGAAATCTGCGATCGTGAAATCGGTCTCGTGTCCGATCGCCGAAACGACAGGTAACGCCGATGCAACAATCGCCCGCGCGACCCGCTCGGTATTGAAGGCGCTCAAGTCTTCGAGGGATCCTCCGCCACGGGCTATGACGATTACGTCCACCAGCCCGCTGGAATTCAGCTGAGCCAGAGCCGCTTCCACGTCGCCCGGCGCTTGTTCGCCCTGTACCGCAGCCTGGCACACCAGCACATTTAACCCGGCATGCCGTCGCGCGACGATATTGAGGAAGTCGCGAATGACAGCGCCAGTCGGCGACGTTACTATTCCCACCGAACGTGGAAATGCCGGCAGAGATCGTTTGCGGGCAGGATTGAATAATCCCTCGGCTTTCAGGCGCTCTTTGAGCTGTTCGAAAGCCAATTGCAGCGATCCTGCGCCGACTGGCTCGATTGTCTCGCCAACTAGTTGCAGCTGCCCGCGCTGGGCGTACACGCTTACGCGGCCCCGCACAAGCACGTGCAATCCATCTTCCGGTTTGAAGCGGAGCAGGAGCGCCTGTCGCCGGAACAGCACCACAGGCAACTGAGCATCCGCATCCTTCAGCGTGAAATACAGGTGCCCAGACGGTGCGGGACGGCAATTGGAAATCTCGCCTTCCACCCAGATGTCGGCGTACTCCTGTTCAACCTGTTCGCAGACGTGCTGCACCAGTTCGCGCACCGGCCAGATGCGGCGAACAGCTTGCGGCTGCTCAAAGCTCAGATCGAGTTGCCGCATAGATGTGTCCTGTCGAAGCACCACTACGAGTGTAATTGCTGAGGTGCCTGGTAAGGCGCTGCGCCGAGCGGGTCTAATGGCGGTTTGCGATCATCGTCTGCAGTTGTTCTGCAATCGCCTGAAGTCGCGAGATAGCTGCCGGATTCCCATCAAGTGAACCGCCGTACAGACTCTCCGCTTCGCGCGCCAGTTCCGTACCTTCTTTCAGGCCAAAGGTTCCCAGAACACCCGCCAGCTTGTGCGCGTCTGCCCCGGCCAGTTCCTGCTGAGGTGCGGTCAACGTTCCATTGGCCAGGCTTTCGGCTGCTTTTTTGAGAGTACCTACTCGTTCATCCATCTGGGGCAGGTACTTGGCCCACAGACTGTTCAGGGCTTCAGTCAGCGGAGATCCTTGAGCGTCGCTCACGGATTTGCCTTAACTCCAGCCCAGAATGCCGGCGACCTGCTGGGAAAGCGTTAGCGGGTCGAATGGCTTCACCAATACGGCTTTCACGCCCAGATCGGCGAAACGCGAGCGGTCAGTTGCCTGAACCTTGGCGGTGAGCAGCATTACGGGAATGTGTGCGGTTGCCGGATTTTTCTGCAATTCCCGAAACGTCGCCGGGCCGTCCATCCCAGGCATCATTACGTCCAGAAGGATGGCATCCGGCTGATAGGTTGCCGCGCGGGCTAGTCCCTGTGCACCTGAACTGGCTACCATTACTTCCCAGCCCGCCACTGTCTCGAGACTCAATGCAGCTATTTCGCGAATATCGTCTTCGTCATCAATGATAAGAATGCGATGCATGAATTACTTCTCCGGAACCGGCCTCAGGAACCTTGGCCGGCGGAAACCTCGGGTACGGAATCTTCGACCTCTTGCGAGCTGCGAAGCATTGTGAGCACCAGGGCTTCCAGTTGTTCTGGTTCAACACTGGCTTTGGCCAGGAAGTGACTCAACCCGAGCACAAGCTGCATCCGCTCGGCCTGTGTCAGGCCATGTGCAGAATAGGCTACCAGCGGCGCCCTATTCAAATCCTCGTGCTGGCGTAGCCAATCTACCACGTTGAATCCATCGCCATTCGGCATGCCGATGTCCAGCACAATCATGTGCGGCTGGAAGGTAAGGCAGTCGTCCATCGCGCCCTGGCGGGTATGAGCCACCTTCACGACAATTCCTTCGCGCCTGAATATCTCGGCCACAACCTGCCCAAGATCGAGATCGTCTTCCACCACCAGGATACGTGCCTGTTCGCCGGGGAGGCAGAGCACCTTAACCAACTCGCCAAGCAAAGCGTCGTCGCTCGGTCGTGGAAATAGGCGGTCCACCTTGTGTGCCGGGTTCCCCCAAATGCTGCGGATTTGCCACACCCAACAGCACGACAGGTGTGTGCGCCTCGGGATCTTCTCGGCGCAGCAACGGGAGTATCTCCCAACCGTTGATGCCATCGAGGGTCGTATCCAACACAATTGCCGAAACTCCATCGTGGGCCACGGCTACCGCCTGGTCTACGGTTGTCGCTTCTACGACTCTGTAGCCGTAGCGGGCGAGTTGATCGGCAACCAGGGGCCGCGTTGTGCCGTTGGTGTCGGCCACAAGCACCGCGCCATGGGTAGCGGGGCTGGATTCGCCTTCCTCTGTCTTGGCGGCGACGGGCTGATAGGGAAGGAAGACCCTGAACGTCGATCCGCGAACCGGATTTCGCTCCGCCCAGATGCGCCCGCTATGTTGCAAGACAATTGCGCGGCAGATTGCCAGTCCAAGGCCGCTGCCGCCCTTCTGGCGCGAGTCTGAGGCGTCGACTTGCTGGAATCGTCCGAAGATTGCTTCCAGCTTGTCTGCGGGAATTCCGCGGCCCTGGTCGATGACCGAGAGAGTCACACCGCTTGCGCCGGAACGAAGCATAACTGAAATCGCGGAATTGGGAGGTGAGAACTTGATTGCATTCGACAACAGGTTGGTCACAACCTGCAGCAGGCGATCAGGGTCAGCCGTGATCTCCACCTGCGTTTTGTCGTGGATCAGCAACACCCCGGCTTCATCTGCCATTGGCTGAACGCCGTCGATGGCCTGGCGCACGATCTCGCCGAGTTGAATAGGACGGAAGGTAAGGGGCTCGCGGCCACTCTGGGTGCGCTCGAGATCGAGAATATCGTTGATCAGCCGCACGAGGCGCTCCGAGTTGCTGAGCGCGATTCGCAGCAGGTTAGCTGCCTTTTCGTTGATAACGCCCAGCATGCCCGACGAAAGCAATCCCAGCGCTCCGCGAATCGAGGTAAGCGGGGTACGCAGTTCGTGACTGACCGTCGAAACGAACTCATCCTTCATGCGATCGAGCGCATAACGCTGGCTGATGTCTCTGAAGCTCAGCACTGAACCCGAAAATCTGCCCTGGTCGAGAATTGGATTGAGGAAGAATTCAGCGGGGAATCCCGTACCGTTGCTGCGGAAGATCGTTCCTTCGCCGGTGACCGATTTGCGTTGTCCCGATGCGCGCCGCAGCGGGCAGTCTTCAGCGCACTTTTTGTCGTGCGGCGCCGAACCGTGCACAAGTTGATGGACCGGCTTGCCAATCAGGTTTTGCGGACGCGCTCCAAGCAGTCGGGCCGCTGCAGGATTGGCAAATCGCACCAGGCCATTGCGATCGACGCCGCAGATGCCGTCGGCTACCGACCCAAGCAGAATCTCCTGTTGCCGGCTCAACTCTTCGGCGCGCTCACGTTCGCGGGTCCGGGCAAGCATCTGTGCGAGCGATCCGGCTACCGTTTCCATGGCCGCAGTGGTCTCGCGATCTTCGCGTATCCGGGCGTGGCAATAGAACTCCAACACCGCCAAAACGTGATTGCCAACCTGAACCGGAGCGGCCCAGCCTGAAACCATCTTTGTCCGGATGGCTGCCTGAACTCGCGGGCTCGTTGTGAGCACCGACAAGTCGCTTGCCCATACCAGGCGGCCCTCTTTCCAGGCGCGTCCAGGCAGGCTGCCGCCTGGAGCCAGGGTGATGCCCATGCTTTCCTGGATCAGTCCTTCGGCGCTTTTGCCGGGCACTCCCCAGGCCGTATTGAATTCGAGACGGTTCTCTTCCGCGTTGACATCCCACTTCACCGCGACGTCCCAGCCCTGCGAGATACAAAGGGCTTCGAGCACACGCTTGGTCGCGATTTCGGCTGAGATATTTTCGCCGACAATCTGGCTCACCACCAGTTGTAACGCCAGGCGATGTTCGCGCTGCTTCTGCTGGGTTACATCGTGCAGAAGGCATTGCACGGCCAAGGGCTTTCCAGCACGGCGCCGCTGGTGGAGGCTCATCTCCAGTTCCAACACGCGACCATCCGCGGTTTCGGTGCGCAGTGGAGCACGATCTACCGTCACGCCTTCCAGCGCCTTCTTCAACAAAGTCGCAACGTCATCGCGGCAGTCTGGCCCGAATATATCCGCAAACGAATCGCGTTCAAGGGAGGCGTTTCTGTCGAGCCGGAATGTCTGCCTCCATGCGGGATTGGCATAGAGGAACTTGCCGGTCATATCGAGCGTTGCAATCATTTCGCTCGAGTTCTCAAACAGATCTCGATAACGGTCGCGTGGGATGCGTAAGCCCTCGCCAGGTGTGGAGTTGACTGATTGATCCAGCGCCACCGCGACCAGTCCCGTGGGCATACCATCGCGGTTGCGCAAAGTGGAGATGTGCAACCGAACAGGGAAGAGAGATCCGTCTTTGCGCCGCAGATGTGTCTCAAAGCTCGGAACCTGGCTCGGAGCAAGGGAGGTCACGACCTCTGCATAGGTGATCAGGCTGCCTTCCTGCCCTCCGTCCACCGGTTTGCTGAGTCCGTAGAGCCTCCGGACTTCGGAGACCAGACGATTCTCTTCGCCGGGCGCGAGAAGCTTTTCCGTGCTCTCCTGGTTGACCAGTTCCGCGGCGTGATAGCCAAGCAGCCGCTCCGCGGTAGGGTTCATGTACGTGAGTTTGCCG
>CAWFWK010000027.1:0-13073 GCA_963819425.1 uncultured Acidobacteriaceae bacterium
ACCGCCAGATTCTCAAATTCGCATCCTACCCTCTGGAGGTTTTCCCTCAGAGTGTCCCCGCCGAGAACATTTCGGATTGCAGTTTGTTTGCTCGCAACCGGGCTGGCCGTAGGGCTGGCCGCGTTTCGCAGCGAGCCCGGCCCGTCGAACGCCGCTGCGACCTCACCGGCCGACTCCTCCGCTCCCTTGCTGAAGCCGGCGCCCTCCACACCGATTGCGGAACAAAAAGCGGCACTCGGCGACGAAGAAACCTGGCAGCCCGAGTGGGATGCCACAATCGAAAGGGCTCTTCCTGACGATCTGCTTGAACCAAAAATGGCGAGTAACGTTAAACCATTTTGCCCGCGTTACAGCTCCATGAAAGACGTGGACAAGCGCCAATTCTGGGCGTACTTCTTTCAGGCGCTTGCCGGCGCGGAAGCGGGATTGAAAGCGACCTCGAATGTACAGCATACTGAGCCAGAGGTTGCAGTCGTAGATGGGGTCACTCATCGCATGGTGCGTAGCCAGGGCCTGCTGCAATTGACGTACGAGGATGCAAGGCGCTACGCATGCGACTTCGACTGGAATGCCGACAAACACCTTGCGGAGCACGATCCAGACAAAACGATCTTGCAGCCGGAGAATAATTTGCTCTGCGGCGTAAACATTCTTGTCAATCAGCTTGTCGTCCAGAAACGACCGCTTTTGACAAAGTCCAGTTATTGGTCGACCCTGCGGCCCGGGTGGCCTGGATACCGCGTGTTTGTTCAGCAGATGGCGAATGTGCCTCCCACCTGCGGGCGACCAACTCCAAAGACCCCACACACGACCTCAGAATGATCGAACCCTAACGCCAGGGAGTAACGCAGTACGATTCCCGCTTATGGCGTCCGATGGAAAGCCTGCTCCTGCGTGGGATTTGGATTTCGATGAAGTAATTCGTTCTGAGCCTGCTGCAACGTCGTGCCGGCAGCGATCTGTTCAAAGTGCATCTTCACATCGTCCTCTTCTTCCGAGATCGTTTTGAAGATCAACGCATGGCCTTCAATGTGAACATGCGTTTCCGTAATCTGCCAGATGTGAGGGGAGAGTTCGCGACGTTCCACGTCGAAAGTCCCACCGGCCTTGAGCAAGCCGAGCACTCCATATCCGATCTTTACGTCGCGGATCAGCCGTCCCTTCAGACTGACAATACGATGCTGTTCGCGATCGATCGCCATATCCCCTTCCATTGCAGCGAACACCCGGGCCTCAAGATCCTGCGGCCGAAACTGCGGATCCGGCTTGAAGTGAAAAAGCATATTGCTGCCCTTCTCACCCGCGCTCGTCCAAAGAAAAGCATCGGGCAGAATTCCAAGAAGTTCAGCCGCCTGCTCGTCGTCGTGCTGGCCGCTCTTTCGCTGTCTGGCCTGTTCGCGAGAGTCATTGATAAATGCGCCCATCTCCTGGCGTTGTTGCGATTCCGACACAGTCTGCCCGTTGCGTTCAACCACACGGTCAATACTCGCCGAATTCGCTTGGGCAACCCATCGCTTGACGGTCTTGCTGGGCTGTCGGTTGATTTCGAAGTAAAGCCAGTGGGAGTGGTCGTTGCGACTAGCATCGAGCTCAGTCTGTACAGCCTGCCTCACCACATCGCGGGGAGTTTGCGCAGCCAGGCCTGAAGCCGCGAGCAGTGCAGTTGCGAACGTTAAAAACCGAGTCCTGATCATGGAGGACCTCCGGTCGAGCGACGATCGAACAAAGGATTAGATGCAGATTCGTTCCGCAGGGCGGTTTCCGGCGTCACTCGCCCTCAATCCGCGTTTCTGAGGCGCCGCAGCCGATAGAAAATAGTGAGCCCCGTGACCGACCCACAACTCAGAAAGCTCGCCGCCATTCCTACGATGAGGGAAAGATCCCTCTGATACACCCCATGAACAACACCGATCACTTGCAGCACGCTGAATCCACCGAACGTGATCAGTGAGATTCCTTCATCCGTCTTCTTGCGCCATACGGCGAGAACCTGCGGCACAAACAGCAACGCGTTGCACAGCAGTCCAAATCCAAAAACGACGGCGACGATCTCTTTCATGGGGTCACTTTTCCAGGAAATCGCTGTGCACTGCGAAGACGCGCCTTTGCCGCTTCCTCCTCGCGGGTGCGAGCCGGTGCGTTTGTTTCAAGCGCAGCCAGCAGCCGTGCGGAGGCAGCCGTAACCTCGTCGACCGCAGCGAGAAACGCCGCTTCATTGGCTTTTGAAGGTTTCGCGAAACCGCTGATCTTGCGCACAAACTGCAATGACGCAGCGCGAACCTCTTCCGGTGTGACAGGAGGATCGAAGTTGAAAAGGGTTTTGATGTTACGGCACATTGACGCAGCCTCCGACGAAAAGCTCAGGACCGCGCTTCAACCCCGCTCACGCGCACTGACCGGGAGAAAGCGCAGTTGTAGAATCGCAGGAACGGACTTATCCGTACAAGCTATGAGCTACTTTGACGACGTTTCAGAGGCGGCACAATTTCTGCGCGCCAAATTCGGTAGGCTGCGACCGCACCTCGGTATCGTACTGGGTTCCGGATTGGGCGCTGCGGCCGACGCCGTGCACGAACCGGTAATTGTGCCCTACGAAACCATCCCTCACTTTCCCAAATCTACGGTGGAAGGTCACTCGGGACGCCTTGTTGCAGGTATGCTCGGCGGAGCGCCCGTCGTCGTAATGCAGGGCCGCGTGCACTTTTACGAAGGCTACTCACTCAAAGACATCACCTTTCCCATGCGCGTCATGGGCGCGCTTGGCGTGCGCGCGGTGATTCTCACCAATGCTGCGGGCGGTATCGCTGAGGGATACAAAATCGGACAACTTGTCCTCATCGCCGACCACATCAACATGATGGGTTGGAATCCGCTGGTCGGTCCCAATGAACCCCGTTTCGCCTTCGACCAGCCCAACAGCGGCCTTCGTTTCTGTGACATGTCGGACGCCTATTCGAAGCGGCTGCGCGAAGTCGCCAGGCAGATAACGGAACTCGAGGGCGATGCCCTGGAAGAGGGCGTCTACCTCGCCGTCAGCGGACCCAGTTTCGAAACACCGGCGGAGATTCGCGCCTTTCGCACCATGGGCGCAACCCTGGTCGGCATGTCCACCGTGCCGGAGACCATCGTCGCAAGGCATATGGGTCTCGAAGTGCTCGGCATCTCCTGCGTCACAAACCTCGCAGCTGGCCTCAGTCCCACGCCTCTCAGCCATGCCGAAGTCTTCGAAGCCGGCAAACAGGTGGAGCGAAAACTGGCTGAGTTGCTGGAACGGCTCGCCATGTGGATCGCGGCTCTGGTGGACGCAGAGTCGTGAGCAACGAAGTACAAACAGCAGATGCAGTAACGCCGCGGCTGCCGTTTCCCCCGCAGGTTATCGGCATCGCCGGCGCCTCCGGTTCAGGCAAGACGAGGCTCGCATCCGAATTGGCCCGCGAACTCGATGGAATTCACTTTCCTCTCGATAACTACTACTTCGATCTATCGCACCTGCCGGCTGCCGACCGCGCGAAAGAGAACTTCGACGATCCGGCCTTGATTGAAAGTTCCCTTCTGGCTGCGCATGTTGCTGCGCTCGCGCGAGGAGAAACCATCGAGCGGCCACTCTACGATTTTTCCCAGCACATTCGAATTCCCGACCGCACCGAAACCATGCAGGCAGGTGCATTCGTCCTTGTCGAGGGATTGTTCGCGCTGTATTACCCTGAGCTGCTTTCGCTTTACCAGATGCGCGTGTATCTCGATACACCGGATGACGTCTGCTTCGATCGCCGCATGAGGCGGGACACCATCGAGCGCGGGCGGTACGCCGGAGTCGGTGCGCCGGCAGTACGAAGCCACGGTCCGGCCTTCCAGCATCGCCTTCGTGAGACCATCCGCGGCCCATGCCGACCTCGTCATCGACGGAACCGCGGCACTGGACTGGAAAGTGGAGCAAGTGCTGTCTGCTATGCGGGAACGCGGTCTTCTTCGATTACCTGGATAACCCAAAAAACAGCCAAATCCGCCGCAATCCTGCCACTTTGGGGTAGCAAATACATCCAAAGTGGAAGAGCTTGTGACCTTCAATCGTGCCTATGCTGATTGATGAAAGTCACAGCGGTCGTCCCAATTCTGTACCAGACTGTAAGTCGATGCAGAATTTGGTACCGTTCACTGAACATTTACGCAACATCTAAATGGGAACAGGTTTCGTACCGATAACGTAGGAATTGAAATGAGCCGATCACTCAGAGCGATGCGACAGAAAGCGGAAGCGTGGTTGCGGCAGGGAATCTCGCCGCAGCGCCTCGCGCTTACGCTCGCCCTGGGTTTTGCCATCGGCTGCATTCCCGTGATCGGTATTCCAACGGCATTGTGCCTCGTCGTAGCGCTCGGTCTGCGGCTGAATATGCCGGCGATTCAGGCAGCAAACTACGCCGCAATGCCATTTCAGATCGCGCTGATCTTCCCGTTTGTGCGTCTCGGCGGTTGGCTGTTTTCGTCCAGTGCGCACCCCGCGGTGAACTCCGGAATGCTCGCTCACGGATCGTCGATGAAGCTCATCTGGGCTTCTGGAAGCCTGGCCGGCGAAGCGCTCGCCGCGTGGCTGCTCACAGCGGTTCCCATGGTCCTTCTGCTGACGTTCGTTCTGACCGCCTTGTTGCGCAGAGTCCCGGTCCTCGCGACTGCCGAAGCCGGTGACTGACAGATCTGTGCTGCGACCTCGATTGTCTAGCCAGTGCCGCTCAATCATTTCCCCGAAGCATGCGGGTCCGGAACCGGATTACCGCTCTGCAACCACGCCGAATAAATCATGTCGCGGAGCATACTTGCTCCAGCAGCGAGCCGATCGGCAGTGAAATCGCGCGATTCCTGGCTTCCCTGCCCTTCAAATCCGCCGACTTTCTCTAACTGGTAGACCTTTTCGATGTATTTCGAAGTCTGCCGAAGATACGCCACGTAGTCGGTGAAAACGTCTCCCTCGAGAGCGTGAGCCGGAGTCATGCGCGGTTGAATGTCGGCTGCATGCAGGTTGGCGCCCACAAACGGCCCCTCAAACTGCCAGTGGATGGTGTGCGCCGTGGTGTAGCCATTGGGATTAGGCCCGATCCAGCCGTTGTACTGGATCGTCGTGTGAAGCGGCTGCGAAGCATCGCCCACGTAGTGCCCCAGCCACCCCGCATAGAAAATGGCGGCCTGCTCCACGGCGCGCGTGTCCTGGTGAGCGACTGATAGCCCTCTATACTCGCGGAGCGCCGCCTTCAGCCGCTCCCACACCTCGGTAGCCTCCCAGGGTTGAAGGCCAATCTTCTCAGGACGCTGGCCCGCGGCGAAGGCCATCGCTTCAAAATCAAGCCGGCGATGAGGCAAAGTACCGAGGGCATCCGCGGGTTCAAAGTTGAGAAAGTGCTCCGGCGACTGCACCGCATTGAGCTCAGGTTCAGCGGGTGAGCGCCATCGATCCGGTTCAGGGCCGAGATATTCAATTTCGTTGATGGCTGCTTCGGAATGAAGGAAAGCAGGCACATCTGCAGGTAAGTTGGCGGCGGCCAAACGATTGATAATACGATGACCTTCGTTACCCCAGGCATGGGCGAAAGATGCATGCAGAAAGACGCTTGCAAGGAGAATGAATACGGGCAGATTAAGTAGGTTACGGCCAGTTGTCCGAGGCATGGAGCAAGTATACGGCGGGTCCTGGAAGGGACGATCACTCTCAAAATAGAGGGAAGGCGCGATACGGAACGCCAACCCGGCCCAGTGCCGTTTCGGGTACAACAGTACTTCAGTTCAGTAACATACGCTTGAAAACCCGCTCGGATTTATGGGAGGGTGCAAGATAAGCCATATTGTGTTCGTACTGAATTGGGCAGATTAGGCGGTCTCACGTTGGGACAGCCGAAGCAGTGTGCATGTATCCTCGCTTAAACAGTGCGAGACCAACGTGTGCTGTAGATTGTTCGATCAGCCCCCAAAGGCCGGGCGTGCGATTGATCCAGTCGTGCGCGAAGACCCATCACCCGTGCGTGAATGGCTTCCGCAAGGCGAGAAGCAGCGGCGAGGGTAACGAAGTAGGAGCGCGGTAACTCAATGGACTCACGCGAACCGAAAAAGCCGGACCAGGAAGGAGAGATTTCCTCTCCTGCGCTCTGGTCTTCGCTGTCGGTGCTCGCGGTAGCCATGGCAGCGGCCTTCATTCTTGCCAGGCTTGAAGCGGGTCCAAAATTCGACTGGCTCCTGCTGATGACCGCGATGGGGCTGACGGCTGCGGTCCTGATGCGCGTGCTGGCTGACATCTCAGCCGAACGCGAAGCAGCTGCCCGGTATGCCGGGGATCCTCTGAAGGACATCCTGGATTCCGCCGGCACCATGGTGCTCTCGATCGGCCTCGACGGCAAACTCACGTACATGAACCCTACCGCGGAGCGGCTGCTTGGCTATCACGCCGCGGAACTGGTCAACCAGGAGAGCACGGAAAAGCTTCTCGCGCCCGGCGAAGAGAATCGTCTGGTCTCCGAAGTCCGGAGGCTCTACGGACTCAGCAAACCGGTGGACGGAGGGCAGGAAGGCAGCCTGATCACCTATGCAGAGGTCGTGACCTCCCTTGCTCCGAGCCAGGTTCCGAGCTTTGAGACACATCTGCGGCGCAAAGACGGATCTCTCTTCCCTGTTCGGTTGCACATCTCCACTTTGCGCAACCGCGATGGTATGCCCACGGGACTGGTCGCGGTGGCGCTGGATCAATCAGTCAACTCCACACCTGGCGAGGGCTTACGCATCCCACGCGACCGTTATCGAGATCTGTTTGAGAACTCGAGCGAAATGATTGCAACGCTCGATATGACCGGCAAGTTCCTCTATGCCAATCCCGCATGGAGGCAGACATTCCGGCTCGACAGAAATGCCTCCCTTGAACGCGATTCGTTTGCGGATATATTCGGGCCAGACTGCCGCGATGACGTTGCGACTTTGTTGAAGAAGGCGCTGGAAGGCGTGACGGTAGATCGTGCTCCACTGCGCACCGAAACCGCGGATGGTCGCGTGTTGGAACTGGAGATGAGCCTCCACCAGCGGCGCCGTGCTGGAAAGCCCTTGGCCGTGCAATGCCTTCTGCACGATGTAACCCAGCAGAAGCAGCGCGAACATCGCCTGGCGTTACAACTGGTGGTGAGCCAGATTGTCGGCGAAAATATCTCAGCCGAAATCGCGACCAAGCGTGTGCTCGAAGCCCTTTGCATCTCGCAGGGCTGGGACGTCGCGGTGAAGTGGGATGTCAACGCGGAAGAGAACCGTCTCGAATTCAATACGGCCTGGGGAGTGCCCGGCAAAAGCGCCGAAGGACTGATCCAGGAAAGCATGGGCATCACCCTGGCTCCAGGCGGCAGCCTACCTGGACGCGCCTGGAAAGAGGGCCGCCTGGTGTGGGCAAGCGACTTGTCGCTGCTCACAACGAGCCCGCGAGTTCAGGCAGCCATCCGGACAAAGATGGTTTCAGGCTGGGCCGCTCCTGTTCAGGTTGGCAATCACGTTTTGGCGGTGTTGGAGTTCTATTGCCACGCCCGGATACGCGAAGATCGCGAGACCACTGCTGCCATGGAAACGGTAGCCGGATCGCTCGCACAGATGCTTGCCCGGACCCGCGAACGTGAGCGCGCCGAAGAGTTGAGCCGGCAACAGGAGATTCTGCTTGGGTCGGTAGCAGACGGCATCTGCGGCGTCGATCGAAATGGCCTGGTGCGATTTGCCAATCCTGCAGCTGCCCGCCTGCTCGGAGCGCGTCCTCAAAACCTGATCGGCAAGCCCGTCCACCAACTCGTGCACGGTTCGGCGCCACACGACAAAAAGTGCGCTGAAGATTGTCCGCTGCGTCGCGCCTCGGGACAACGCAAATCGGTCACCGGCGAAGGAACGATCTTCCGCAGCAACGGTACGGGATTCCCCGCTGAATTCTTCCTCAATCCAATTCTCGACCAGGGCAGATTTTCGGGTTCGGTGCTGAGCTTCAGAGACATCAGCCAGCGTTATGCGCTCGACCGCATGAAGGATGAGTTCGTTTCGACGGTCAGCCACGAACTGCGTACGCCGCTTACCTCGATTCGCGGAGCGCTGGGATTGCTTTCGTCGGGCATGCTCGGCGTCATCAATGAAAAGGCAGCTAACCTCCTGCGAATCGCGCTCAGCAACTCAGAGCGCCTCGTGCGGTTGATCAACGATATTCTCGATCTCGAGCGCACGCAGAGCGGCCGCGAGCCCCTTACCTTCCGTCCCATTCAACTCGGCGAGATCGTGCGCCAGGCCATCGACGGCGTGCAGCCCATGGCAGATGAAGCCGGGGTGCTGCTGATCCACGACAAAACGCAGGTGGAGATCACGGCTGACCCGGATCGCCTGCTGCAGGTTGTGACCAACCTGTTGTCGAATGCAATCAAGTTCTCACCTCCCAATTCCGCGATTTCCGTAATGCTTCGTTCCGGCGCCAGCGGTGTGACTCTTTCGGTCATCGACCAGGGCCGCGGAATTCCCGCAGACAAGCTGGAAGCAATCTTCGGACGATTCCAGCAGGTCGACGCCTCAGATTCGCGCCAGAAGGGCGGCAGCGGCCTTGGACTGGCAATCTGCCGCGCAATTGTCTTGCAGCATAGCGGGCGCATCTGGGCGGAGCGCAATCCGGTTCGTGGATCGACGTTCAGGGTCTTCCTTCCCTATCAGCCCGTCGCCGCCAAGACAGAGGAAGGCGAATCCAGCCCCGCTACCCATGGCGCGGTGCTTGTGGCCGACACCAACGGCACAACGCGGCCCCTGGTTGCCGACCAACTCGCCCGCTACGGCTACAGAGTCGTAGAAGCGACAACCGTAGACCAGGCGGTAGCCGTGGCCCACGATGGAGTTTCGGCAATTGTGTTGGACACGACCCTCGATGGCATCAACGGTTGGGAGATACTCCCGTTGCTGCGCCGCGAAGATCCCGAGGCGCATACACCCGTCGTGCTGTTGGGTGTGGCAAATCCGCAGCATTTGGGTGAACCCGGCCACAAGGTGGACCGGCTATTTCCACGACCGAGCGACGATGCTTTGCTTGGCGAGTTAGTTAAGGTGCTCTGCCTTCCCGGCGAACAGGCACGCATCCTGGTGGTGGAAGACGATCTCGATCTTGGGCAGGTTGTGGCCGAGATATTCAGGCGCGAAGGAATTGTCGTGCAAGGTGGCTCATACCCGTCAGGGCGCGATGGACGACTGCCTTACCTTCCAGCCGCACATGATTGTGCTCGACATCGGCATGCCGAATGGCGATGGATTCAACGTGGTAGATTGGCTGCGCCAGCACGAGGATTTGAATAGGGCGCCGCTCGTAGCCTATTCTGCACATGGCCTGACACAGGCCGAGCGGATGCAGCTTGTGCTCGGGTTGAGTCACTTCCTGGCCAAAGCCAGTGTTGAACCAGAACAACTGGAAGCCCTGGTGCTGACAATGCTTCGCAGCTCGCAAGAGGTCGAAGATTCCGTACCCGAGGTTTCCGCCGGCCAAGGTTCCTGAGGCCGGTTCCGGAGAAGTAATTCATGCATCGCATTCTTATCATTGATGACGAAGACGATATTCGCGAAATAGCTGCATTGAGTCTCGAGACAGTGGCGGGCTGGGAAGTAATGGTAGCCAGTTCAGGTGCACAGGGACTAGCCCGCGCGGCAACCTATCAGCCGGATGCCATCCTTCTGGACGTAATGATGCCTGGGATGGACGGCCCGGCGACGTTTCGGGAATTGCAGAAAAATCCGGCAACCGCACACATTCCCGTAATGCTGCTCACCGCCAAGGTTCAGGCAACTGACCGCTCGCGTTTCGCCGATCTGGGCGTGAAAGCCGTATTGGTGAAGCCATTCGACCCGCTAACGCTTTCCCAGCAGGTCGCCGGCATTCTGGGCTGGAGTTAAGGCAAATCCGTGAGCGACGCTCAAGGATCTCCGCTGACTGAAGCCCTGAACAGTCTGTGGGCCAAGTACCTGCCCCAGATGGATGAACGAGTAGGTACTCTCAAAAAAGCAGCCGAAAGCCTGGCCAATGGAACGTTGACCGCACCTCAGCAGGAACTGGCCGGGGCAGACGCGCACAAGCTGGCGGGTGTTCTGGGAACCTTTGGACTGAAAGAAGGTACGGAACTGGCGCGCGAAGCGGAGAGTCTGTACGGCGGTTCACTTGATGGGAATCCGGCAGCTATCTCGCGACTTCAGGCGATTGCAGAACAACTGCAGACGATGATCGCAAACCGCCATTAGACCCGCTCGGCGCAGCGCCTTGCCAGGCACCTCAGCAATTACACTCGTAGTGGTGCTTCGACAGGACACATCTATGCGGCAACTCGATCTGAGCTTTGAGCAGCCGCAAGCTGTTCGCCGCATCTGGCCGGTGCGCGAGCTGGTGCAGCACGTCTGCGAACAGGTTGAACAGGAGTACGCCGACATCTGGGTGGAAGGCGAGATTTCCAATTGCCGTCCCGCGCCGTCTGGGCACTTGTATTTCACGCTGAAGGATGCGGATGCTCAGTTGCCTGTGGTGCTGTTTCGGCGACAGGCGCTCCTGCTGCGCTTCAAACCCGAAGATGGATTGCACGTGCTGGTACGGGGACGCGTAAGCGTGTACGCCCAGCGTGGGCAACTGCAACTGGTTGGCGAGACAATCGAGCCAGTCGGCGCCGGATCGCTGCAATTGGCTTTCGAACAGCTCAAAGAGCGCCTGAAAGCCGAGGGATTATTCGAATGCTGCCCGCAAACGACCTCTGCCGGCATTTCCGCGTTCGGTGGGAATCGTAACGTCGTCTACTGGCGCTGTCATTCGCGACTTCCTCAATATCGTCGCGCGACGGCATGCGGGGTTAAATGTGCTGGTGTGCCAGGCTGCGGTACAGGGCGAACAAGCGCCGGGGGAAGTGGAAGCGGCTCTGGCTCAGCTGAATTCCAGCGGGCTGGTGGACGTAATCGTCATAGCCCGTGGCGGAGGATCCCTCGAAGACTTGAGCGCCTTCAATACCGAGCGGGTCGCGCGGGCGATTGTTGCATCGGCGTTACCTGTCGTTTCGGCGATCGGACACGAGACCGATTTCACGATCGCAGATTTCGTGGCTGACCTGAGAGCGCCCACGCCATCAGCAGCAGCCGAGCTAATCACTGAAGCGCAGCATCGCGTTGCCGAAAGAGTTGAAACACAATCGAACCGTCTGGAGCGCGCAGCACGATTCCAACTCTTGCATGCACGCCAGCTGTTCGACAGAGTAGCGATGGATCGCGCTGAACGACGCACAACAGCATTGCTGCATAGGCTCAGCCAACGGCTCGATGATCTTGGGTTTCGGATGGAGTCAGGCGTCAACGGGCTGATCCGTACCCGGCAACGCGAGGTGACAGAACTGGCGGCCGATGTGCTGCATCACGAACCGCGACAGATGCTGGCACGGATGCGGGAAAGACTCGGCGTCGGCGGGACCAGGCTGGAGCGTTCGCTCGAACGGACGCTTCGCAGATGGGCGGCACGGCTCGAGGCCCTGGACGGCCGTCTTCGGTCGCTTTCTCCCCTCGCCGTTTTAGAGCGAGGTTACGCCCTGGTATTGAGCGGCGACGGCACCGTGATTCGGTCCGCCACTCAACTCGCACCCGGCGATCATGTCCGAACGCGATTGAGTGATGGCACATTCCGCAGCACGGTTGAGGAAGTAGCTGAGAACAAGAAGCGCAAAAAGTGAGGCTATGAGTACAACAATTGAACGCAGGCTCTTTGGTACCGATGGAATTCGAGGAGTAGCAGGTGAGCCGCCCCTGGACGTCAGAACGATCTTCGCCACCGGATTGGCCATTGGTCACTCGCTCCGCGGTATCGCCGAGCCAAAAGTACTTCTGGGCCGCGACACGCGCGAGTCGAGTGCGTGGATTGCTGCAACGATTGCCGCCGGGCTCCGCGAAACTGGTGTGCGTGTGGAGAGCGCTGGCGTCGTCCCCACTCCCGCCGTCGCCTTCCTCGCCCGTAACCGTGGTTTCGATGCGGGCGTGGTAATTTCCGCTTCGCATAATCCCTGGCGCGATAACGGGATCAAGCTTTTTGGCGGAGACGGCTTCAAACTGCCGGATGCGCTGGAGGCTTCGATCGAGGATGAGATTCTCCGGCATGCTGAAGAAGCTGCCGTGCCGGACGTATCAGAAATTGCCCGCGTCGAAGATAACGCGGCTCTCTCCGACCAGTACATTCAGTTCCTCATCGAATCTGTTCCCGGACTTGAGTTAAATGGCTTGCAGGTCGTTGCCGATTGCGCCAACGGCGCCGCTGCTGGCGTAGCGCCGGAGTTGTTTGCGCGATTGGGCGCGCAGATTGGCAACGAGTTCGCGTTACTGAACATTGAACCCAACGGGCGCAACATCAACGATGGATGCGGAGCGCTGCACCCGCAATGGGTTGCGGCAGAGGTTCAAAAGCGCGGAGCGACAATCGGCCTGACATTCGACGGCGATGCTGATCGCTGCATGCTGGCTGGTGCACACGGCAACGTGATCAACGGCGATGCCATTCTTTTGATGACCGCGCGCGACCTGAAGGCGCGTGGGCTGCTAACCGGTAATCTTGTCGTGGCGACCACCATGTCGAACATGGGCCTGGAGGCGGCACTGAAGCGATCCGGAATCCGCATGCTGCGCGCACCGGTCGGGGATCGATACGTACTCGAGCAAATGCAGCAACACGGTGCGGCGCTCGGTGGAGAGCAGTCCGGCCACATTCTCCTCCCTCACCTCGCAACCACCGGAGATGGTCTGCTGACCGCACTTGTCATTCTGGATCTCATTGCTCGCACGGGCAAAAGCGTTGACGAACTGACAGCTGACCTCAAGGTATTTCCGCAGGTGATCGTCAACGTCAAAGTGCGCGATAAGAAGCCGCTTGAAACCATCCCTGCCGTGACAGAGAGAATTCGCGCTGCGGAAGAAGAACTAAAGGATTCGGGACGCGTAGTGATTCGCTATTCCGGAACCGAGGCGCTCGCCCGCGTCATGATCGAAGCCGAGAGCGAAGAGGCAATGCGGCGGCACGCGGATGCGATTGCTAGCGCGATTCG